>NZ_CAKZGO010000001.1 GCF_936916975.1 uncultured Dongia sp.
ATTTCCGCCTCTCCTGCAGGTGTCCGCGCCGGCCAGGTGGCAACCAGTTCCTGCAACGAGCCCGGCAGCCATGCCACCTATATGAGTTCGTCTCCGTCCTTAGGTAGAAATGGAAAGTCGCAATAATTTCGCAGAGCGTCCGAAAACCCCACTCGGGATTCCAGAGAATAAGGGTCCGTGGTAGAATTTGCCATGGCCCATCTTTCAGGAACAGATCGCGCGCAACTGCTGCTTCTGCCGGAAGCGGTTGATGATTACGTGGGGCCGGACAACCCGGTCCGCTTCATCGAGGCTTTCGTGGATGGCCTCGATCTTCAGTCTGCCGGCTTCGTGCGGGTGGCTGCAAAGGAGACAGGCCGACCGGGCTTTGCCCCTGCCGACCTCTTGAAGCTTTATGTTTATGGATACATCAACCGGGTGCGATCCAGCCGGCGGTTGGAGGCAGAGACCCATCGCAATGTCGAAGTGATCTGGCTGCTGCGGCACCTGAAGCCTGACTTCCGCACCATCGCCGATTTCCGCCGTGTGAACCGGTCGGCCTTCAAGCAGGTGTTCCGGGAGTTTGTCATCCTGTGCCGGCAGCTCGATCTGTTCGGGCGAGAGCTTCTGGCGGTCGATGGCACGCGCATCAAGGCGGTGAACAACAAGGACCGCAACTTCACGCGGGGAGCACTGACGAAGTTCATCAACGAAGCCGACGAGAAACTTGCCGATTACATGAAGCGGCTCGATGAGGGCGATGCACAAGAGGAGAAAGCCAGCGGCAAGGGCGGCGGCACCAGTCGCTGCGACAGCAAACTCGCGGAAAAGATTGCGGCAATCAAAGGCAAGCGTGACCGTCACAAGGCGCTGCTGGCTGAACTGGACAAGACCGGCGAGGACCAGATCTCGCTGACCGATCCTGATGCCCGTGCCATGGCGCGCATGACCAAGGTCGGCGTCGGCTACAACATCCAGCTTGCGGTTGATGTGAAGCACAAGCTGATCGCCGAGCAGGAGGTCTGCAACCAGGTGCTCGATATGGGGCTTCTTGCGCCGACGGTCGAGGCGGCGATGGACACGCTCGGCGTTGACAGGATCGAGGCGGTGGCAGACCGGGGCTACTTCAAGATCGAGGATATCGAGGCCTGCGAGAAGGCCGGTGTCACCGCCTATGTTCCCAAGCCGATCCGCGGTCCCGCCGTCGCCCAGGGTTTCTTCTCCAAGGAGCAATTCCGCTACAACGCTGAGACGGATGTCTACATCTGCCCCGCAGACCAGGTGCTCTCACCCCGTCACTTTGGCAAGTCACGCGACAATGTGAAGATCGACTACGTCAACCGCGACGCCTGCAAGACGTGCAGCCTGCGCGAACGCTGCACCAAAAGCTTCCGTCGCGTATCGCGTCTGGAGAACGAAGCGGTGCTCGACCGCATGGCGGCGCGTCTTGCCGATCGTCCCGACATTCTGGACCAACGGCGCGAGAGCGTCGAGCACCCGTTCGGCACGATCAAGCAATGGATGTATCAGGGCGCGTTCCTGATGCGGCGCCTGGAAAACGTCAAAGGGGAGTTCAGCCTGACGGCGCTCGCCTACAACATCAAAAGAGCCATCACACTTGTCGGCGTTGCGGGCCTGATCGCCGCCGTCAGGGCATAACAGCCCCACTGTGCGCACTTTCTGAACCAAATATGGATGCCAAAGTGCTCAACAGTGCCTTATCGGACTCTTTGGACATCAAAATCAAAAAAATCTCGTCACCTGCAGAATTCCGGCACTGAACAGCGCATACCATCATTCATCCAAAGAGTTTCTGGACGGTCTGCCCGATTAAAGCGACGGTTTCGCGCCTGACTTTTGCAACGTCGAAGAAGAGGGTATTCCGCAACCACAGCAATCACCGTGATTGGCAAATTTGGAGGATGCCGGAGCATCTCAATTCTCTATACACAGGAAGCATCTGTAACAGCATCGCTATTTTGGTTGGAGCTGCATCGGTACGAACGCGTTCGATTCCGTACCGAACTCAATACAATATGGCCCCCGCAGCCTCCCGCTGAAAAAGGAGAACGGGCATGCCAACACCTACTCATCTACGCCTTAGAACCGTCGATCCCGAAAACATCCTCTGGCCCAATGTCGGATTGCTCTCTGAGTATCTCGCTCAAGGCCGCTATCACGAGACACGCCGACGAAAATACGTTGCCGCGATGCTCCATTTTGGCGATTGGCTGAGCGCCAGCAACATTGCGCCGGAAAACCTCGACGAGGAATGCATCCGCCTGTTTCTGTCGAAACATGAGAGCGGCTGCGCCTGCGTGTCGAGGACACGCACCAGCGCAATCATCTTGCGTTCTGCCCTCAACAATTTGCTCCTGGTCTCGACCAGGCTGAAGGTCGTCATCCTTGCTCCCAACGTTGGCTTTGACCAGCGCGTCGAGAGGCGAGACTGTCGCATCTCTAACTGGCCCAACTGTCGCTTTACTAAATAGCCGCTACACACAATGTGGCGGGGAAGTTGGAGTGTCCGCGGGTTTGCAAAGTAGAAATGTCCGGCTGGTCGCCGCCCGGGGTGTCGCTCAGCCCCGATCTGAGCGGCTGCTACAGGTTGCAAGATCAGATCGGGGCGGGTGAGAACCGCCTCTTGGCTTTAGCTTTGAGGCTGGATGACCGACGTCATTCGGCAGCTTCAAGCCGCGCTTGTGCCTTCTCGCGCCGCGCAATCACTGCCGGATCATTCATGAAATCCGTCCTCGGGCCTGGCTTGCGTCCTCGCTTGACATAACCAACCTTCTCACTGTTGGTCTTCACGTTCGGTTTGTCCTGCTGGTCCTGCCGCTCCTTGATATAGGCCAGCACGTCGCCAAGCCGCTTGTTCTCGGTGATCGCGGCATGCGTCACCCGCTGGTCCTTGTCGAACACCGCGTAGGGTAGGGAATGCCCTTTCCAGCGGACATCCAGACGACCGTCGGCATAGGCATAGGTCTCGACATAGCGACCGACCAGGCCGCGTGTCACCTTCGTCTCTTCGAGCATGATTCGCTGACGCTCGAACGAGAATGTCAGCTGCGCGCCGACATAGCGCTGTTCGCGCTTGCACAGGATCTCGGACAACCGATCGGGCGCCAGATTCAGCGGCCGATGCAGGTCATCAGGCCGGGCAGGGATGATCGCAAAGCGCGCATTGTAGTCCTCCACGAAGCCCGGCAGAAACACATTGCCCGCTTCCATGTCGTTAATCCCGGCCAGACTCGAATTTGCGCAAAGAATCTCGATGTTTAGCTCTGAGAGAGCACGCCCGAACTGGGTCATGCCCTGACCACCCCTGGCATCCTTCTTCGCCACCCGGAACACCGAGTGCTTGTCGGAATAGAAGGCAATCGGCGCACCGTGACGCGCGAGATGGAGCGCCAGCGCCTCGAAGTAGGTGAAAGCGCTTTCCGAGCGCACAAAGCGCAACTGCATCACCTTGCCGGTCGCATCATCGACAAAGACCAGCAATGAGCACGGAGCTCCGCGATCCTCGAACCAGCGGTGATCCGATCCATCGATCTGCACCAGTTCGCCATAGGCTTCACGGCGTAGCCGCGGCTGATGAAACGTCCGGCGCTGCTTGCGCGACAGCCAAAGCCCGGCCTCGACCATCCAGCTGCGCAGCGTCTCGCGTGACACACGCAATCCATCGCGCTCCGCCAGCTTCTCCGCCGCCAAGGTCGGCCCGAAATCCGCATAGCGTTCGCCAACCAGCGTCACCGCGTAATCTCGAACGCCGTCGCTGATCCGATTGTTCGACGGCCGGCCGATCGAAGAACTGGTCCCGTCGAGCCTGCGCTTCGACCTGATTTATGGCTCGCATGTGCTGGAGCACCAGGTCGACCTGATCGGCCACCTGCAGTCGCTCGAGAAGCTGCGCGACCAGTGGCCCGAGTTCATCGACCCGCTGCTGGAGTACCGCGAGGTCGAGAAGCTGCGCTCCACCTACGGCGAAGGGCTGCTGGCCGAGGTGCGCCTGCGCCGCGTTCGACACCAGGGCGAGTGCCTGCACCAGGGCGCCAGGCGCGAGGCCCTCGCGCAGCAGCCGGTGGCGCACCTGCGCGGCCGCGTCGGCCGCGGGCATCGCACCGAGCGCGGTCTGGGCGGCGCGCACGCGCG
>NZ_CAKZGO010000002.1 GCF_936916975.1 uncultured Dongia sp.
GGGTCAGGGCCCGCAATCGAGCTGTTGAGCCGCGAGCTGCTGTGTGTGAAGCCAGTTGTAGGCTGGTGGCGCAATCGAGCCGCTAAGGATATCGTCAATCGTAAGACACGCTATTCGTTGGTCGTGACGTTGAAAGCTCCAGGCGTCGAGGTTGACCTCTATAGTGGCGTAATCGCCGCGAAGGCTCGAATTGAGACGACGGTCGCAGCGGAAACAGATATTTTGGTCTAGTCTCGGCATCATCGATACCATGTATCCATGTGATTTCGTGGGAATCTGCCGGTCTTGCGCCTCTCAGGATCGGACTTGATGAAACCTGACCAGCAGATACACTATTTTCGCATAGGGCGTGCCACTCCATCAACAATTTGCTTACCCTCAGCAACTCGTTCGCCCGCGTCTGTGATCGCGACGATCACGTACTCCTCGACCTTGTCTGTGCGTACCAAGCCAGATCGCTCAAGAAAACTTATGACCGCCCGAATTTGTTCTGGGGTTCCGTACATGCCACATTTGTCCAAGCACGCCCCCAAAATACTGTCACTAGACCGACCACATGCGACAGCGAGCGTGTGTTTCGGCATGCAAAATTGACCCCTTTAGCGGGGTAATCGGCATCCAATTTTGACCCCCCTTAGATTTCATCTGACCATCCGGCTTTTGACAGCGGATGGAGCGGGAGTTGAAGCGAGTGGAGACGATTGCGCGTGTTCGACGGGCCTTCCATGTTCAGGGCTGGTCGATGAAGAAGATCAGCCGCGAACTGCATGTCTCCCGCAATACCGTGCGCAGGATACTGCGGTCTGACGAGACCGATTTTCTTATGAGCGCGAACATCAGCCGCTGCCAAGGATCGGAGCCTGGAAGGCCGATATCGAGTGTTTCCTGGTCGGCAATGAGGGCAAGCCGTCACGCGAACGGCTGACGCTGATCCGGATATACGAGGAGGTCCGGGCGCTCGGCTATGACGGCAGCTACGACGCTATCCGCCGATACGCCAAGACGTGGGCGAAGAACCGGGGAGCCGTGACGGCGGAAGCCTATGTGCCGCTCTATTACGCGCCGGGCGAGGCCTACCAGTTCGACTGGAGCCACGAGATCGTGCTGATCAATGGGGTGACGACGACGATCAAGGTCGCCCATGTCCGGCTCTGCCATAGCCGGATGATGTTTGCTCGCGCCTATATGCGCGAGAGCCAGGAAATGGTGTTCGACGCGCATGACAAGGCGTTTGCCTTCTTCCGAGGCACCTGCACGCGCGGCATCTACGACAATATGAGGACGGCGGTCGAGACCGTGTTCGTCGGCAAGGAGCGGCAATACAACAGGCGCTTCCTGCAGATGTGCAGCCACTACCTTGTTCAGCCGGTCGCCTGCACCCCGGCATCCGGATGGGAGAAGGGTCAGGTCGAGAACCAGGTCGGTCTGGTGCGCGAGCGCTTCTTCACGCCGCGCCTCAGGGTCAAAAGCCTGGAAGAGCTGAATGTCTGGCTGCTCGATAAATGCATCGCCTATGCCAGATCGCACCGCCATCCCGAACAGTCCGAGCAGACGATCTGGCAGATGTTCGAAGCCGAGCGCCCCAGCCTTGTGCATTATGCCGGCCCGTTCGACGGCTTCCACTGCGTTCCGGCATCGGTATCGAAGACCTGCACGGTTCGCTTCGACAACAACAAATACTCGGTGTTCTCCAAAGCGGTAGGCCGTCCGGTCGAGGTTCATGCCTATGCCGACAGGATCGTCATCCGCCAGGACGGCGTCAATGTCGGCGAGCATCAGCGGTCCTTCGGGCGCGGCGATACCGTCTATAATCCCTGGCATTATCTGCCTGTCCTGGCTCGCAAGCCCGGTGCTCTACGCAATGGCGCTCCGTTCCGCGACTGGGTTCTGCCGGGGGCGATAGAGAAAGTCCGCAAACGGTTGAAGAGCCTTGATGACGGTGATCGACAGATGGTGACCATTCTCGGATGTGTTCCGGCCGACGGCATCACGGCCGTCGAGGCCGCCTGCCAGGAGGCGCTTGATCAGAGCGTCTGTTCGGCCTCGGTGATCCTCAACATTCTGGCCAGGCGGCGTGACCCGGCTCCGGCCGCCACTCTTCAAACCCCCGATGTGCTGCGGCTGACCCATGAGCCGGTGGCCGATTGCGCACGCTATGACAGCCTCAGGAGGGCAAGCTGATGGAACGCACGCAGGTTCTGGAATTGATGGGCACGCTCAAGCTCTACGGCATGCGCAGCGCCTACGACGAGGTCATGGGCAACGGTATCAAACGGCAGCACGAGCCGCCGCGCATCGTCGGCGATCTGCTGCAGTCGGAGATCGCCGAGAAGCAGGCCCGTTCCATTCGATACCAGCTCAGCATCGCCAAGCTGCCGTTGGCCAAGGACATCGATGACTTCGACTTCAAGAACACCCCCGTCAATGAACCCCTGGTGCGCGACCTTGCGACCGGCACTTTTGTCGCCGACCAGCGCAATGTCGTCCTCGTCGGCGGCACCGGCACAGGCAAGAGCCATCTGGCCATCGCCATTGCCCGCGCACTTATCCGCAACGGCACGCGCGGCCGGTTCTTCAATGTCGTCGATCTGGTCAACCGCCTTGAGACGGAGACGCGTAGCGGCAAGCAGGGACGGATCGCCGATTACCTGACGCGGCTCGACTTTATCGTCCTCGATGAACTCGGCTACCTGCCCTTCGCCCAGGCTGGAGGCCAGTTGCTGTTCCATCTGATCAGCAGGCTTTACGAGCGCACCTCGATCATCGTCACCACGAACCTCGCCTTCGGAGAATGGCCGACGGTGTTCGGCGACGCCAAGATGACGACCGCGCTCCTCGACCGCCTGACCCATCACTGCGAAATCGTAGAGACCGGAAACGAGTCCTGGCGCTTCAAAAACCGCTCTCAAAGCTAAAGCCGAAGACGATCATCACCCGCACTTGGCCCGCCCTTTGCAACCCCGGCCAGCGCCGGGCTGGCCAAGCGCTGATCTATGTAGCAGGGGGGTCAAAATTGGACGCCGATAAGGGGTCAATATTCCACACGATGACGTAATTGCTGTCGGGCATGTCCCAGTCTCCTCGATGGTGGCAGACTGGTCCCAGTGACAACGGGAGGACATCACAATGAAACAGTATGTTGGATTGGACGTCTCACAGAAGGAAACCGCTGTTTGCGTCGTTGACGAGACCGGTCGCCTGATCTTCGAGGGCCGGGCGAAGTCGGATCCTGGCGCTCTGGCGGCGCTGCTGGCGAAGAAGGCCCCGGATGCGGAACGCGTTGGCTTTGAGACAGGTGCTATGTCGAGCTGGCTCTGGCATGAACTGAAAAGGATCGGCGTGCCGGTGGTTTGTATCGACGCGCGGCACGCACATGCTGTTCTGTCGGTCCGAATGAACAAGAGCGATGAGAACGACGCGCGCGGCTTGGCCGAATTGGTTCGGATCGGATGGTATCGCGAGGTTGCGGTGAAGAGTGAAGCCAGCCAACAGGTCCGCTCGATGTTGATCGCGCGGTCCCGGCTCGTGACGATGCGACGAGATCTCGAAAATCAGGTCCGATCAATGTTGAAAGAATGCGGCCTAATCTTCCCTCGCGCCATCGCCGGACAGTTCCAACGCTGTGTCACCGAATTGACCGGAGAGGGTCACGTGCTTTGGCCGGTCTTGCTACCACTGCTCTCCGTGCATGGCCATGTCTGTCGAGAACTTGATGGGTTGGACCGCCAGATCCGGCAGATGGCTCGAGCGGACGAGACGACAAGGAGGTTGATGACCGTGCCGGGCATCGGCGTGGTAACGGCACTGACCTTCCGCCATACCATCGACGACCCGTCTCGCTTTCGAAATGCAACATCCGTGGGTGCCTATCTGGGCCTAACGCCGCGGCGCAAGCAATCGGGCGAAATGGACACCGTCGGCCAAGTCTCGCGATGGGGCGATCGCTTGCTGCGAACTTATCTCTTCGAGGCGGCCAGTGTGCTTCTCCATCGGACGCGTCGCTGGTGCGCGCTGAAAGCCTGGGGGCTACGGCTAGCCAAACGCAATGGCATGAAGAAGGCACAGGTTGCGGTTGCTCGCAAACTGGCCGTCATCCTGCACTGTATCTGGGTCGATGGCACTTCGTTCCAGTGGGGCAAGGAGCCGACCTGACCAAACATTCCACAGATCGCAGGGCTGATCCCAGGCCTGTGATGTCCCGCCGGGACGGCGGTTGTGGTGACCTCGCTCAATCGGCTGCGGCTCGAAGAACCGCGCTCCGCACGTTGAGGCATCCGACCCGAACATCATCATGAGGCCATGACCTCGAAAAGGACCATGACCCCGGCACGGACAAAACAGGCTTGACTAAGTCCCGCAATTAAAGGGCCGATTGACATTTCAACAGGTAGGGACGAGGGTCAGATATGGTTCGGGTCCGAGAATGCCGTCAGCGAGTTCGGCTCAGCTGGCCAATCTGCGCGTCTGGGCACGAGAGCCAGAATTGACGCTTCGATGCGGTCGCCTTCGCTTGCGACCTTGTTATTTCGTGCCATCCGCACTCGTACAAATCGGATCCCTGATTGACCTCGAACAAGCCACTCACCCGCAAGCAGATTCTCCGCGAGCACCAACCCGTGTGGGCAGCCTCCCCGAGGATCACTGTCAAGACCGCGAAACATCCGACGTCGAACGATTACGACGCGATCATCGTGGGCGCAGGCATCAGTGGCGCGCTGATGGCGTTGGCTTTGACACGAACAAACATGCGGGTTCTTGTAATCGACCGCCGCGACCCCGTGCGCGGAAGCAGTATGGCAAGCACTGCCATGATCCAGCACGAAATCGACGTACCTCTCCACGAGTTGTGCAAGATGATCGGTGTCTCAAAGGCGCAACGCGTATGGCAACGCTCCGCGAAGGCGGTTGAAGAACTCGTCGCTATCGTCTCGGACAACGGCATCAAATGCGATTTCGCGCGAAAACACACGTTGTTCCTCGCAGGAGAAGAATATGGCTCAAGAGCGCTCCGCACTGAGGTGGATGCACGCAGACAGGCTGGAATCGCCTGCGCGTTCCTTGACGCTTCCGAAGTCTTGGAGACGCATGGGATCGCAAGCACGGGCGCCATCGACAGCACAATCTCCGCCTCGGCAAATCCGGCGCAGTTGACCGCTGGAATTTTCAATCACATCAGCAAGACAGGCGTCGAGATCGTCGCCGGAATCGAAATCAGGGACTTCAGGAGCATCGCCGACGAGGTGGTGATTTCGACGTCGGGAGGTGAGTTGATTACCGCGCGGCATGTTGTTTTTTGCACGGGCTACGAGTTTCTGAAATCGATGGAGAACAAGAGCCAGTCACTGATCTCGACCTGGGCCATTGCCAGCGAACCAAAACTCGCGCGGCCGAAATGGCTGGACTCCTATCTGGTCTGGGA
>NZ_CAKZGO010000003.1 GCF_936916975.1 uncultured Dongia sp.
CCCCCCCGCGTGCCCCCGTGTGGGGCGTCGTCCTCTCCCCTCCCCCGCTGGCGGGGGGGGGCGCCCCCCCCCCCCGCGCCCCGCCCCGCCCGGCGCCCCCCCCCTCTCCCCCCCCGGCCCGCCCCCCGACTTTAGATCCTGGCATCGCATCACTTGATATAGCCGGCGCGGGTCATTTCACGCTCGACTGCAGCCTGTGCTGCGGCAAGCGCCTCGTCGACTGTCATGTTGCCGGAGAGGGCAGCGGCGAACTGCTGACCCACGGCTGTGCCAAGGCCCTGGAATTCAGGGATGGCGGCGTATTGCACGCCGACATAGGGCACCGGCTTCACGGTCGGCTTGTCCGGATCGGCCGAGTTGATCGAGTCGATCGTCGGCTTGGCAAACGGGGCAGCCTTCAGATATTCCGGGTTGCTGTAGAGCGAGGTGCGGGTGCCCGGCGGTACGTTCGCCCAGCCTTCCTTGGAAGCGACGAGCTCGGTATAGGCCTTGCTGGTTGCCCAGGCGATGAACTTCTCCGCCGCTTCGACCTTCTGCGAGCCAGCCGGAATGGCGAGGCTCCAGGCCCACAGCCAGTTGGCGTTCTTGCCGAGGCCCTTATTGGGCGCCAGCGCGAAGCCGACCTTGTCGGCAACCTTGGATTCCTTCGGGTTGGTCACGAAGGAAGCAGCCACCGTGGCATCGATCCACATGCCGCATTTGCCGGCGTTGAACAGCGCGAGGTTTTCGTTGAAGCCGTTGGAGCTGGCACCCGGAGGACCGGATTCATTCATCAGATTGACGTAGGTCGTGAGCGTGTCTTTCCATTCCGGGCTGTCGAACTGCGGATGCCACTGCTCGTCGAACCAGCGCGCGCCGAAGGAGTTCGACATGGCGGTCAGGAACGCCATGTTCTCGCCCCAGCCGGCCTTGCCACGCAGGCACACGCCATAGGTTTCGGTCGATTTGTCGGTCATCTTCTTCGCCGCATCGACGATGAAGTCCCAGGTGGGCGCATCCGGCATCTTGAGGCCGGCCTTTTCCATGAGGTCGGTGCGGTACATGACCATCGAGCTCTCGCCGTAGAACGGTGCGGCATAGAGCTTGCCGTCGACCGAGAGGGCGGCGCGGATCTTGGGCAGCAGATCGTCGACGTCATAATCGGGCCCTAGATTGTCGAGCGGCACCAGCCATTCCTTGCCGGCCCAGATCGGCACTTCATAGGTGCCGATGGTCAGCACGTCGAACTGGCCGCCCTTGGTCGCGATATCGGTCGTGACCTTCTGGCGGAGCACGTTCTCCTCCAGCGTCACCCATTTCACGGAGATGTCGGGATTGGCCTTGGTGAATTCATCGGTCAGACCCTGCATGCGGATCATGTCGCCGTTGTTCACGGTGGCGATGGTGAGCGTGGTGTCGGCAAAGGCCGTGCTGGTCGCTACCAGCGAGGCGGCACCCATCAGGGCGCCCAGAATCATTTTCTTAGGCAGCTTGTTCATTATGTATCCTCCCAGAGCCTATCGTGAGCATTTGCCCCGATATTGAGCATACGCTCACATCAAGACATGGCCTTGTCAATGCAGAATCGATTTTGCAGCGCAGCAAGCGGCGCTGTTTTCTGCGAACAGGCTTAACGCTGGAGGAGCTGCTTGGCGGTCGCTTCGTCGGTGATCAGGCCGTTGAGCAGGCGGCCCTTGAGGGCGGCGCGAATGGCCGTGATCTTGGCCGGCCCGAGGGCCGCCCCCACGGTCAGGGTCTGGGCCGGCACTCGGTGGGGCACCGATGTGACGCGGAGATTGCTGGCGCCCTCGATCACCCGTCCTTCGGCGTCGAAGGCATAGGCCGTGATCTCCCCCACCGCACCGAGGCGCATGAGTTCGAGGAGTTCTTCCCGGGTGATGAAGCCATCGACATGGAGCTGGGCGCCCTGGTCGATCTGGCCGATGCCGACCAGGCGCAGATCGGCATTCTCGGCGATGGTGCGCACGCGCGTGACGGCGGCGATGCGCAGCAATTGTTCGCGTTCCGCTTCCGAGGAGACGAAGACCGGCAAGGGCATCGGATAATGCCGCGCCTTGGTGAGGTCGGCCAGGCGCGCCACCGTATCGAAGAAGCTCGCCGAACCGTCGGGCGAGATGTTGCCGACCAGCGAGACGACCTGATGGTTGGGGCAATCCATGGGGGCGATCTGCTCGACCGCGGCGCGCATCACGCGGCCGGTACCAATGGCGATGATGGTGGGTTTTTCCGCGCGCAGAGTCTGCTCCAGCAAGGCGGCGGCACGTTCAGCGAGACCAGCCACATTGCCGGGGTTTGCCGGATCAGTCGGCGCCACTTCGCAATAGCGTAGATCGAACATATCCTTCAGGCGCTTTGCCAATTCCATGCACGCAGCGATAGGATGTTCCAGCCGGAACGTGATCAGTCGTTCGGAAAGACACAGCGAAACCAAGCGTTGCGCCGTTGCGCGCGACACGCTCAGCTTCTTGGCGATCTCGTCCTGGGTGTGGCCGGCGATGTAATACAGCCAACCTGCGCGAGCGGCATCGTCGAGACGTGATTTGTCATTGTCGCTGGCTGCCATGGCCTTAGCCAACGCTCGGTTGCAGCGCCAGGGCCAGCTCGATGTCGATCATGCGCTGGAACACGCGATCGGCGCCGGCAGCGCGCAACAGCGCGTCGCCGTCGCGGCCTGCATAGTGGCTGCCACCGACAAACCCCCATACCGTCATGCCCGCGGCCTTTCCGGCTTCCACGCCACTGATACTATCCTCAATCACCAGGCTGCGCTGCGGCGCCGCTTTCATCCGGTCAGCCGCCAGCAGGAACAGATCCGGCGCCGGTTTTGCGTGCGTCACCAACCCGGCGGTAAAGACGCGCTCCTCGAAGTAGGGGGAAAGCCCTGCGAGATTCAAGGAAAAATTGACCCGGTCGAGATCGCTGGAAGATGCCAGGCAATAGGCGCCGGGCAATCGCTGCAGCAGGTTCTCGACATCCGGGATGGCCAGCAGGTTCTCCTCGAACGCCGCCCGCATATGCTGGCGCAGCTCGTGCACGAAGGAGTCCGGCATCGTCCGCTGCAGCGTCGCCTGATAGTGGCGTGACACTTCGTCGATGCTGCGGCCGAGGAAACGCTGCATCACCGCGGCAACGTCCATTGCGATGCCGTGACGCGCCAGCTGCTGGTGCAGGCAGGTGCAGGCCAGCACCTCGCTGTCGATCAGCACGCCGTCGCAGTCAAAAATAATGAGGTCGAAATCTGCCATGGGGATGGTCAGTTCCATCAAAGAAAGGCTGGAGCGGCGCTGTGTCGATCATTAGAGCATACGCCCAATATATGAGCAATAACTCGACCGGCTGCCGGTGAGTCTCGAATGCCAGCCTACCAGCCGGTATAGACGTCGAGGCCGCGCTTGCGGATCTGGCCCGCGACGACAACACGCTGGATTTCCGAGGTGCCTTCCCAGATGCGGTCGACACGGATGTCGCGGTAGAGGCGCTCGACCGGGTTTTCGCGCATATAGCCGCGCCCGCCCAGTACCTGCAGCGCCTTGTCGATCACTCGCCCCGCCATCTCCGAGCAGTGAAGCTTCAAGGCACTGGCATGGGCGTGGATCGTCTTGCGGTCGGCGCCACGGTCAATTTCCCAGGCAACTCGATAGAGCATCGATTTCGCGGCGAACAGCTCTACCGCCATATCGGCCAGCATGAACTCGACACCCTGGAAGTCGCGGATCGGCCGGTTGAACTGATGACGGTTGGTCGCATAATCATTGGCGATTTCTGCGGCACGCGTCGCAGCACCCAAGGCGTGCGCGGAAATCTGCAGCCGCGCTTCCACGAACCAATCCTTGGTCAGTTCCAGCCCTTGGCCCACCGCGCCCAGCATCTTGTCATCGCTGAGTTCGGTTTCCTCGAAGCGTAGCTCGGCATGATCGAACGCGAAGTTGTGCATGAATTTGGGCGAACGCAGATGCACCATGTTATTCACGGGTTTGTCGACCAGGAACAGGGTCGGCTTGTCGGGATCGTCGTCGACATGAGCGTGCACGATGATGAAATCGGCCGCGTTATAGGAGGTGACAAACCACTTCTCGCCGGAGAGATACCATTTGCCGCCCTTCTGGATGGCCTTGGTCTTCACACGGCGCGGATCGGAGCCGGCCTCCGGCTCGGTGATCGCGAAGCAGCCGCGGCGCTCGCCCTGGATCGAGGAGACGAGATACTCTTTCTTCTGTGCGGCGGTGCCGAATTTAAGACTGACCGGCGGTCGCCAGACGCAGCTCCACAGACCGTTGGTGACGCGGCCAAGCTGCTCCTCGATCACCGTCTGCTCGACCATGGTAAGGCCGAGGCCGCCATATTCCTTCGTGTGGTTGATCCCCGCCAGGCCCCAATCGCGCACTGCCTGCCGCACGGCGGCGCGGCGCTCCATCGGCAATTCGCCATGCTCATCAGTGATGATTTCGAGCGGCATCAGGACCTGCTCGCAGAAGGCGCGGCCCTTGGCTGCCAGCTCTTTTTCCCGGGGGCTGAGGTCGAGATCCATCGTCTTGCTCCATGCGATACCGGTACGAATGGCACGAAACTGCCAAACACATCAGGTCACCTGTAGCACCGCTATTTGACGTTTGTCCATTAAGCCCCGGGCAGTTGCATACCCTGAATGCTCAGGACGCCTTAAATCCATAGAGTTGGGCGGGATTGTCGACCAGGATCTTCCGCTGCACGGCCTCATCCGGGGCCCAATCCAGCAGCCGGTCGAGCATATGGGCGTCATCCGGATAGCCGATCTTTTCCGCCAAGGCATGCGGCCAGTTGCTGCCCCAGATCACACGGTCCGGCGCCGCCTGGGTGAGAATCCGCATCAAACGACCGACATCTTCGAAAGCCGGACCGCCCTCCTTCGAAAACTCATAGAAGCCGGCGATCTTGACCCAGCAGCGACCTGTTTCGACCAGGCGCAGCAGCGTCTTGAAGGCAGCGCTATCCGGAGCCACCGGCTCCATGAAGCGGCCGCAATGGTCGATCACATAATTGATCGGCAGGCCGCGCAGCTGCGCCTCATGTTCCGGCAAGGTGCAGCCATCGAGCTGGACGATGGCGCTCCAGCCGAAGGGCTGAACCCGTGCCGTCATCTCGTCCATATGCTCCCAGGTGAGCGTCCCACCGAAGAGATTCATGAAGCGGATACCGACCGCGCCATCCCTGGTCAGCTGGTCCAATTCGACATCGTCGATGCCCGGCTTCACGACGACCACGCCGCGCGCCGCGTCGCCCAGCGCCTTGACACCTGCCATGGTTTGCCGGTTGTCGGCGCCATAGGCATTGGGCTGCACCACGACAGCGCGGTCGATGCCGAGCCATTTCATGACCTGGCGATAATCCTCGACCGAGGCATCCGGCGGGTTGAGCGTATTGGGCAGCGCCGGATATTGCCGGCTGTAGAAATGCATATGCGTGTCGCAGGTCCCGGCCGGCGCCTTCAATCTGGGTGGCTTGCCGGTCAGCGTTCGTACCAAAGTCATCTGCTCAATCCGTCACGGTGAAATTCTGCAAGGCGGTGGGGTCCGGCTCGAAACCAAGGCCGGGTGCGTCGGGGATGGCAACCATGCCGTTCTGCGGCAGGGGATAGTCGCGGCCGACCCAGCTCCTGGGCTGGATATAAAGATGTTCCAGCATACCAAGCTCCGGCAGGAAGGCTGCCAGCTGCAGACTGGCCCACCAGCCGGGACCGGAGTACGGACAATGCGGCATCAGGACCTTGCCGGCGGCCTTGGTCATCTCCGCCACCTTGATGAATTCGAGGATGCCGCCGATCTTGGTGACGCTGGGCTGCACGAAGGTCACCGCGGGCACGATCCCTTTGAACTGGAAAGCGGTGCAGGCGTTCTCGCCGGTCGCCAGCGCCACGCCGAATTTCTTTTCCAGAACCGCCAGCGTCTCGAAATCCTCCGGCGGAAAGATCGGTTCTTCGACCCAATAGAGGTCGAGCGCCTTCATGCGCGGCAGCATGTCTTCACATTGCGCGAGACTCCAATTGCAATTGACGTCGGTGGTGAGGCGCAAGTCCTTGCCGCCGGCATCGCGCGCCGCTGTGATCGTATCCAGGGCGATCTCATGCAGCTTCACGTCGGTATAGCCGGCATGCAATGCCGTCTCAGTGACATGGGCCACCGGCAGAACTTCTCCATAGCGCACCAGGCTGGCATAGGCGGGCACCGAAGCGCGCTTTCGGCCGCCCAGCAGCCGGGCGAGCGAAACACCTTCGCGCTTTGCGGCAATGTCCCACAGGGCCATCTCGATGCCGGACCAGGCAAAGATCGTAATGCCATAGCGTCCCTGGATATGAAGTTGCCGTTGCATTTCCCGGCTCAGCGCTGCGATATCACGGCAATCCTGGCCGATGAGGCGCGGCGTGAACATGTCACGCACGGCCGCGCGTGTCGCTGTGCGGCAGGCATAGGCGAAGCTTTCGCCCCAGCCGACGATGCCGTCATCCGTCTCGACCTTGACCAGCAGGGTATCGCGCTGCGTCCAGCCGCGCGGCTTGGTGCGTGGCCCGTCATAAAAATCATCGAACGGGATGTCGAGGAGGATGGTGTCGATGCGGGCGATCTTGCTCATGGTCAGTCTCGCTGCTTGAGACGCTCGAAATCCCCTTGGAAACCCTGCGAGCAGAACGGTCCGCCCTGGAAATAGTCGCCGACCGGATCTGCTGGTTTCGCAACCTGCCCTTCCAGTGCCATCTGAACGAAGTCCTCCGACTCACCGCTGGGCTTATAGCCATAGCGATAGGCATTGGCATTGTCCCACCAGCCGCGGACGTTGTCGGAAACGCCGTAGAAGATCTCATAATTGAGGTCGGGATGTTCGACACCGATCCGGATCAGCTGCACGAGGTCTTCGGGCTTCAGCCAGATCGACAGATGTCGCAGGTCAAGCGCCTGTTCGTTGATATTGCCGATGCGCAGGCACAGCACGCGCAGGCCGAACTTATGGGCATAGAACGCCGCCAGCCCCTCGCCGAAGGTCTTGCTGACGCCATAGAGCGTATCCGGCAAGGCGGTGGCTTCAGTGTTGATGCGCTGGTCGCGCGGATAGAAGCCGACCACATGATTGCTGGAGGCGAACACCACGCGTTTCACGCCCTGGCGCCTGGCAGCTTCGAACAGATTATAGGTGCCGACGATGTTGGCGTTGAGGATGGTGTCCCATGGCCCTTCGACAGAGAAGGCACCGAAATGGATGATGGCATCCATGCCTTCCGCCATGCGCTCGACGGCGGCAGCGTCGGCAAGGTCGGCCGCGACAAATTCCTCGTCCGACCGCAGATCCGTTGGCGGCTGCAGATCGGACAAGCGAAGCTGCGGATAGTGCGCGGGGAGCAGCTTGCGCAGCCGTGTGCCGACACCGCCGCTGGCCCCGGTCAGGAGAACGCGTGTCATGACATCCCCCTCGTTATTGCGGCCCAAGCTTGTCGATCAGCACCTTCAGGGCAGCGCGCTCCTCGGCATTGCAATCGACCAATGGCGTCCGCACGGGGCCGGCCGAACGGCCGACAAGATCGGCGCCGGCCTTGACGATGCTGACGGCATAGCCAGCGCGTTTGTTGCGGATCGCCGCATAGGGCATGAAGAACGTGTCGAGCAGATGGTTGACGGTCGCCACGTCGGCGTCGGTCACCGCACGGTAGAAGTCCATCGCCATCTTGGGCACGAAATTGAACACCGCCGAGGAATAGACCGGCACACCCATCGCCTTGTAGGGCGAGGCGAAGAACTCGGCCGTGGGCAGGCCGCCGAGATAGGCGAAGCGATTGCCCATGCGCCGGCGCACCGAGACCATCAGTTCCAGATCGCCGATACCGTCCTTGAAGCCGATAAGATTCGGACAGACAGCCGCAAGCTTTTCCAGTGCATCGGGACCGAGGCGGCAAACGTTGCGATTGTAGACGATGACGCCGATTTTGACCGCGGCACAGATCGCCGCCACATGGCGCGAAATGCCTTCGGAATCAGCCTCGACCAGATAATGCGGCAGTACCAGTAGGCCCGCGGCTCCGGCCTTCTCCGCTTCGCGCGCATAGGCGATGGCTTGGCGCGTGCCGAAACCGACACCCGCGATGATCGGGACCTGGCCCTTGCAGGTCTCGACCGCCGTGCGGATGACGGTCGGATATTCGTCGGGGGCAAGCGAGAACAGCTCGCCCGTGCCACCCGCCGCGAATAAAGCGGTGGCGCCATAGGGCATCAGCCATTCCAGGCGCTTGCGGTAGCCCTTGGGCTCGAATTCACCCGCGCTATCAAAATCCGTCACCGGAAAGGACAACAGGCCGGCGCCGAGGATCGATTTCAGTTCTTCTGGACGCATCATTCTTCCTTCACCCGATGAGTATTTTCTGGCGTTGCCGGTACATGGCAATCAGTGACCGTCGTTCTCGGCCATGGCGAGGCGCAGCCGCTCGCGCGAATTGCTGAGATGGAGCCGCATGGCGGAGCGTGCCGCCTCGGTATCCTGGCGGTGGATCGCATGATAGATGTCTTCATGCTCCCGGTTGACGCGGCGCAGATATTCGGTCCGGTCCGGGGCGAAGTAGCGGAATGTCTGCAACCGTGCCCGCGGGATCAGCAGCGAGCCCAGATAGCTGAAAAGATGCGTGAAATGCGGATTGCCGGTGGCTTCGGCAATCGTGCGGTGGAAATCGAAATCCGGCGACACAGCATCTTCGGATTTATCGATCGCGAGCGCCATCCTGTCGAGCGCTGCGCGCATCGCCACCAGATGCTCATCGTTCCGGCGCAAGGCGGCCAGCGCCGCTGCATCGGATTCCAGCGCGATGCGCAGTTCAAGGACCGAGATCACGTCCTTGATCAGGTTGAGGCTGGTACCCTCGATGCGAAAGGATGGGTTGGCGCCGGACTGCAGCACAAAGGCGCCGACACCCTGCTGCGATGTGGCCAAGCCCGCCGCCTTCAGGCTGGAAATCGCCTCGCGCACCACGGTGCGGCTCACCGAGAACTCCTCGATCAACTCCTGTTCGGTCGGCAAGCGATCGCCGGGCTTCAACTGACCGCTGTGAATACGTTCGGTCAGCGCCTTGACCACTTGTGAGGTCAGTGTTTGACGCTGGGGCAGGGCCGCCACGATGATTCCTTCCTGGAAGACACACTCAGTTGCCTCTTCCTATCATCGATCATGATGTATGACAACTGAACCGTATACCGCAGCACGAAGGCGAGAAGAACATCTACTGAACAAAAATGCGCATCTATTGCATTCAGTTATAGAACATCAATTCAACCATCTGAAATTACTAAATATTAAAACGATTCTTCGCTCCAAATGAGACTCGATTGATCTCACGGAACGGCTGTTATATGATCATCATACAAGTAAGGGAAACAACCCCAGAGATAACATGAGCGGCGATCTTCGAAATCGTCCGCCGACACAGGAGGAGATTGTCATGAGCAAGCTGATTCCGATTCTCACCAGCGTGGCCATGGGCCTGGCCCTCACCAGCCCGGCCTTTGCCAAAGAATTCCGCTCGTCGGATGTGCATCCGGATGACTACCCGACCGTCATGGCGGTCAAGAAGCTGGGCGAAATCATTGCGGAGCGCACTGGCGGCAAGCATTCCGTCAAAGTGTTCGGGCAGAGCGCACTGGGCTCCGAGAAGGACACAGTCGAGCAGGTGAAGCTCGGCGCCCTCGACATGGTCCGCGTCAACGTGGCGGCCTTCAACAATATCGTGCCGGAAACCATCGTCCCGGCCCTGCCCTTCCTGTTCAAGTCGAAGGAGCATATGAGGAAGACTCTCGACGGTCCGATCGGCGACGAAATCCTGAGTGCCTTGGAAGCACAAGGCTATATCGGCCTTGCCTTCTATGACAGCGGCTCGCGTTCCTTTTATACGGTCGAAAAACCCATCAAGACCGTGGCCGACATGAAAGGCCTGAAACTGCGCGTGCAGCAATCGGACCTCTGGGTCATGCTGATCGAACTGCTCGGCGGCAACCCGACACCGCTCCCCTATGCCGAAGTCTACACCGCGCTGAAGACCGGTGTGGTCGACGGCGCGGAAAACAACTGGCCGTCCTATGAATCCTCGCATCATTACGAAGTGGCGAAATTCTATAGCCTCACTGAACATTCGATGTCGCCGGAACTGTTGGTCTTCTCCAAGGCCGTGTGGGACACGCTGCCGAAGGAAGAGCAGGACATCATCCGCCAAGCCGCCAAGGAATCGGTCCCCTATATGCGCGAATTGTGGGACGCGCGTGAGGAACAGTCGCGCAAAGCCGTCGAAGCTGCCGGTGCCACCATCACCAGCGATGTCGACCGCGCGGCTTTCGCCGCCGCCGCCCAGCCGATCTATGAAAAGTTCGCTGGCGATCCCAAGCTGCAGGATTTGATCAAGCGCATCCAGGCGACGGAATAAGAGAACCAGATCGCCGGGAAACGCAGATGTTGCGCTGGCTTTCACCACTCAACGCCTGGATTTCGCGGCTCTGCATGTATGTGGCGGTCGCAGGCCTGTTCAGCATCGTCGTTGTCGTTGCCTGGCAGGTCTTCGGCCGCTACGTGCTCAACAACACGCCCACCTGGGCGGAGAGTATTGCGCTTGTACTGGTACTCTACGTCACCTTGCTGGGTGCTGCCGTCGGCGTGCGTGACGCGCGGCATATCGGGCTCGATTCTCTCATCATCTATCTCATTCCGGAACAGCATCGCATCTGGTTCGAACTGACTTGCCATTTTCTGGTCGGCCTGTTTGGTGGCCTGATGATGTGGAACGGGGCGGTCCTCGCCAAATCGGTCATGCCCTACAAAATTCCCATCCTGGGCATTTCCGAAGGCATCAATCACATCCCGCTCGTTATCTCCGGGGTGCTCATCATGCTGTTCTCGCTGGAGCATATCCTGGCGCGGATCCAAGACAAGAAAGTCGCCCCCTCTTGGCATTGATCATCCTGTGCGTCAGCTTCCTCATCCTGCTGCTGATCGGCGTGCCGGTGGCTTTTGCCATCGGCCTTTCCGCGGTCGCCACCATCTTCTATGAAGGCCTGCCGCTCGCCGTCGTGTTCCAGCGGATGAGCTCGGGCATGAACATCTTCTCGTTCCTGGCCATTCCTTTCTTCATCTTCGCCGGCGAGTTGATGCTCTATAGCGGGGTCGCCGAGCGCATCGTCACCTTCGCGCGCAATCTGGTCGGCCATATCCGCGGCGGCCTCGGTATGTCCAACGTGGTGGCCTGTACGCTGTTCGGTGGTGTCTCCGGGTCGCCGGTCGCCGACGTCTCCGCCATGGGCTCGGTCATGATCCCGATGATGAAGCGGGAGGGCTACGACGCCGACTATGCCGTCAACGTGACCACTCACGCTTCCCTGGTCGGCGCCTTGATGCCGACCAGCCACAACATGATCATCTATGCGCTGGCGGCCGGCGGCAAAGTCTCCATCGCCGCCCTCATCCTGGCCGGACTGGTGCCCGCATTGCTGCTGACGGTCTGCATGCTGGTCGCGGCCTATCTGGTTGCCATCAAGCGCGGCTATCCCGCCGGCATCTTTCCGGGGTGGTTTCCCGTCCTGCAATCCTTCGCCGCCGCCATGCCGGGCCTCTTCGTCATCGTCATCATTATCGTCGGCATTCTGTCCGGCGCCTTTACCGCCACGGAATCGGCGGCAGTGGCCGTCATCTATTCCATCCTCCTTGGCCTCTTTCTCTATCGCTCCCTCAAGGTCGAGCATCTGCTGAAGGCTGCGGCGAAGGCGGTCAAGACCACCGGCATCGTGTTGCTGCTGATCGGCATCTCCAATACCTTCGGCTACCTCATCAGTCTTTATGGCGTGGCGCAGTTGACGGCCGATGCGCTGTCACAGATATCGACCTCGCCTTGGGTTATCTTCCTGCTGGTCAACATCATCCTGTTTGTGCTCGGCACCTTCCTCGACATGGCCGCCACAATCCTCATCTGCACGCCAATCTTCCTGCCGATCTGCATGCAGTTCGGCATGGGGCCGGTGCAGTTCGGCATGCTGATGCTGATCAACTGCGCGCTCGGCCTCAACACGCCCCCGGTCGGCACCACGCAGTTCGTCGGCTGCGCCATCGGCGGCGTGTCGGTGGCCCATGTCATGCGCACCATTCTGCCCTTCTATGGGGCGCTGGTGGCGGCGCTGTTCCTGGTTACCTATGTGCCGAGCTTCTCCCTCGCCCTGCCGAACTTCCTGCTGGGCAACTGAACCAGCGAGACACGTTAAGCTTTTCGTCGGCAATTGTGCGGCAGTGCAGCAGAGATATGTTGCGCCATGCATAGACCTTGGTCGTAGCCGGACTGATGTGATTGCCCTCGACCCCCGGATAGGGGCGAACTAATGTTGCTTCAGACCGGTCCATCGGGGCAGGTTGCGCATTCAATCAGGGGTACCTATCAACGAAAATCCTTAACCTGGGAGGCTTGCTATGAGCAAACGGGAGAAGACAACTCAGATCGACCCATCGCGCCGCAAATTCCTCGGCGCAGCGGCCGCCGCCGGCGTAGGTGCCACGGCCCTTGCCGCGCCAAATGTGGCGCGCGCCCAAGATCCCATCACGATGAAGTGGCAGAGCACCTGGCCTGCCAAGGATATCTTCCACGAATACGCCCTGGATTTCGCCAGCAAGGTCAATTCGATGTCCGGCGGACGCCTGAAGATCGACGTGCTGCCGTCCGGTGCCGTGGTGAAGGCGTTCGATCTTCTCGATGCGGTGAGCAGTGGCACGCTGGATGGCGGCCACGGGGTCATCGCCTATTGGTACGGCAAGAACTCGGCGCTGGCGCTCTGGGGTTCGGGTCCCGCCTTCGGTATGGACCCGAACATGATGCTGTCCTGGCATTATTACGGCGGCGGCAAGGAACTGCAGCAGGAGGTCTATGCGAGCCTCAACATGAACGTGGTCTCGTTCCTCTATGGGCCGATGCCGACGCAGCCTTTGGGCTGGTTCAAGAAGCCGGTCGCCAAGGTCGACGATCTGAAGGGGCTCAAATTCCGCACCGTAGGGCTCTCCATCGACGTGTTCACGGCGCTGGGTGCTGCCGTCAACGCCCTGCCCGGCGGCGAGATCGTGCCGGCGCTGGATCGTGGCCTGCTCGATGCGGCGGAGTTCAACAACGCCTCATCCGACAAGACGCTGGGCTTCCCGGACGTCTCGAAGATCTGCATGCTGCAGAGTTTCCATCAGTGCTCCGAGCAGTTCGAGATCCTGTTCAACAAGGCGAAATACGATGCGTTGCCGGAGGATATGCGGAGCATCATCACTCAGGCGGCGTCAGCCTCCTCCGCCGACATGTCCTGGAAGGCGATTGATCGCTATTCCAAGGACTATGAGGCGCTGAAGGCGGATGGCGTGAAGTTCTACAAGACGCCGGATGCGATCCTGCAGGCCCAACTCGACGCGTGGAGCAAGATCATCGAAGCGAAGTCGGCTGAGAACGCGATGTTCAAGAAAGTTCTCGACTCGCAACGCGCCTATGCCGAGCGGACGGTGCGCTGGCAAAGTGACACGTTGGTCAATTTCCGCATGGCCTACAACCACTTCTTCAAAGCCTGACGGGGCGAACGATGGCGAGGGGGAGCGGCACAATTGCCGCTCCCCTATTCTTTCTTGGCGAATGGTTTGCGTAGGGAAGATTGATGGGAAAAGCGCTCAAATTTATCGATTCACTCAGCACCTGGTCGGGCCGCGCCTGTGCCTGGGCGATCGTCGCCCTCACCCTCATGATCAGCTACGAGGTCTTCTCGCGCTATGCGCTGGGGGCGCCCCACGCCTGGGTGTACGATGTCTCGGCCATGTTCTATGGCCTGCTGTTCATGATGGCCGGCGCCTATACGCTGGCCCATGGCGGGCATGTGCGTGGTGACGTGCTCTATGGCTTCTTCCCGGTGCGCCTGCAGGCAGCGATCGATCTCGTGCTCTATATTCTGTTCTTCGTGCCCGGCATCGTCGCCATGGTCTGGGCGGGCTGGATCTATGCCGGTGAGTCCTGGGCAATCAACGAGCATTCTTCGATCTCAGCGGACGGGCCGCCCATCTATCCCTTTAAAACCATCATCCCCGTGGCCGGCGCTCTATTGCTGTTGCAAGGGATTGTCGAGATGGCTCGCTGCTATCGCTGTCTTCAGGACGGTAAATGGCCACCCCGCGCCAGCGATGTCGAGGAGGTCGATGTCGAAAAGCTGAAGGAGATGGTGCATGTTCGCGACGAGGATATCGCGGCCCTCGACCGCTATGTGATCGACGACGCCGACAAGTCGGGCGGGCCAAAATCATGAGGAAGGAACTTTGGTTCGGCCTGGTGCTCGTCGCCATTATCCTTATCGGCACGGCCATCATCCTGCCCGCCCCCTCCGATATGAGCCGTGGACATCTCGGCCTGTTGATGCTGGCTTTGGTCGTCGTCACCATCATGCTGGGTTTTCCCACCGCCTTCACCCTCATGGGCATGGGCATGATCTTTGCCTGGGTCGCCTTTGACTTCAACACCAGACACACACTCGATTTGATGGTCCAGCGCACTTATGGCGTGATGACCAACGACGTGCTCATCTCCGTGCCGCTGTTCGTCTTCATGGGCTATCTGGTCGAGCGTGCCAACCTCATCCAGCGGCTGTTCACCAGCCTGCATCTCGCAACCGCCTGGCTGCCGGGGTCGCTTGCCGTGGCGACGCTCGTCACCTGCGCCATCTTCGCGACAGCGACCGGCATTGTCGGCGCGGTGGTGACCCTGATGGGCCTGCTCGCTCTGCCCGCCATGTTGAAATCGGGCTATGATATTCGCCTCTCCGCTGGCGTCATCACCGCCGGCGGCTGCCTGGGGATCCTCATTCCACCCTCCGTGCTGCTCATCGTCTATGGCGCTACCGCAGGCGTGTCGGTCGTGCAGCTTTATGCCGGTGCGCTGTTTCCAGGCCTGATGCTGACGGCACTCTATGTCGGCGCGGTCATCATCGTGAGCTGGCTGAAGCCGAGCCTCGCCCCGCCTTTGCCGAAATCGGAGCGGCAGGTCACCCTGTCGCCCCTTCTTGCCGCCATCGCCGGCGAACAGCGGCGGCCCTGGGCACCGATGGCGATTCTATACGCGGCGCTGGGATCAAAGCCGGCGAATACCTCGCGCGCGGGACTCTGGCGCGAATTGCTGCTGCTCGCCTTGCCGCTTCTTACTTTCGTCCTGCTGATGGGGCTCATCTATCGCGGCGTCACCGCGCCGGTGGCCCTGTCGGACGACACGATGATGGAGATCGGCGCAGAAGAAAGCGGCACCGACAGCAGCGGTCTGGCCGAGCCGCCCATGGAAGGTGATCTTGCCGAGCCGCCGACCGATTCCGGTGATCTTGCCGAACCACCGGGTGCGGAAGCTGTGCCAAGTCCGTCACTGGAGGAACCGGCGAGTACGCCCGCAGCGGCAGAGGCAGGTGCGCCAGCTGCAGCTGAGCGTGTGGCAGCGCCGAACGCCTTCTGGTGGGTGTTCGGCATCGGCGCTTTGTGCCTGCTGGTCTTCTACGCGGTCCTCAGTTTTCCGCGCTATCAGATCTATCGCCTGCTGCTGGAATCCTTCGTGCCCTTGAGTCTCCTCATCCTGTCGGTCCTGGGGACGATCGTGTTCGGTCTCGCCACACCGACGGAAGCCGCCGCCATCGGCGCGCTGGGCGGCGTTCTGCTGGCGCTGCTCTATCGCCAGCTGACGCGGCGGGTCATGACGGAATCGGTGTTCCTCACCGCCAAGACCTCCGCCATGGTGTGCTGGCTGTTCGTCGGCTCCTCAATCTTCTCAGCGGCCTTCGCCCTGCTGGGCGGGCAGGAGCTGATCGAGAATTGGGTTCTCGGCATGGATTTAACGCCGATCCAGTTCATGCTGCTGTCCCAGGTGATCATCTTCATTCTCGGCTGGCCGCTGGAATGGACCGAGATCATCGTGATCTTCATGCCGATCTTCATTCCGCTGCTGGGCCATTTCAACATCGACCCGCTGTTCTTCGGCCTGATGGTGGCACTCAATCTGCAGACGGCTTTCCTCTCGCCGCCGGTGGCGATGGCGGCGTTCTACCTCAAAGGTGTCTCGCCACCCCATGTGACGCTCAACCAGATATTCGCCGGCATGATCCCGTTCATGCTGATCCAGGTCCTGGCCATGTTCCTGCTCTACATGTTCCCAGGGATAGGGCTGTGGCTGCCGCACATTCTTTACGATTAAGCGGCAGCCCGTGATCGCCTAGGCGGCGCGCAGAATCCGAAAGCCCTCGATCTCGCGCACGATCGGCAAATTCGGCCAGCGTTTGCTGTCATGAAGAATGATGAGCCGGTCGAGATCGCCGCCGATCTCCGTATTGATCCGGTCCATCGTCTTCAGCTGTTCCCAGATGCTGCCGACCCCGTTCGCCAGTGGCACATAGACGCCATCATTGTTATGGCCCTTGATGTTGCGCCCGTCATAGACGCAGTCGCCGGAGATGACCAGGCGACCCTTGGCGGTCTCAAGGATGGCGAATTGCTGGCCCAGCGTGTGGCCCTGGCCGAAGCGGACATGAAGGCCGGGAAGGATGTTATCGCGGTCCCCCTCCAGCAGAGTCAGGCGATGCTCGACGGACGCATCGAAGGCATCGCGAAGGTCGTCGGGATTGATGATGGCAGTCAGAAAACCGAATTGCGGCGGCAGCGCCATCGCCTCGATCCAGGACAGGATCTCGGTCTTCTGTACCCAGATATGGGCGTTCGGGAACTTGCCGATCGAGCCCATATGGTCGAAATGGGCGTGGGAGATGACGATGTCGGTCACCGCCTCCGGTGTCACGCCAAGCTCGCCCAGCATGCGCAAGGGCGACACCCAATCGGGAATGCCGAAGCGGACACTCATCTCGGCCCCGATCCCCTCCTGCATGAAGCCGGTATCGACGAGAGCAATCTCGTCGCCACGCCGCGCCATGACGAAAGAGAACGGCAGATCGACGACGCCATCATCATGGGCGCCGCTGATCAGGCCATCGAGCGGCTGGTCCTTCGACCTCGCGAACTCGATGACATAGACCTCCCAGTGGGTCGCTTCGGCCATGACGGACTCCCTCAATTCTCAGCCATCTGCCGACCCATGCTGGACAGGCCGACAGCGATGATCAGGATGGCACCTTGCAGGATGTATTGCGAGTAGGTCGGTGCGCCGAAGATGTTGAGGCCGTTGAACGCGAAGGCGATGATCAGCGCACCGACGAACGTGCCGATGATGTGGAACTCGCCATCCCGCAAGGTGGCGGACCCCAGGAACACCGCGGCAAATGCCGTCAGCAAATAGCTGTCCGCCGCACTGGTGGTGCCGCTGCCCAGCCGCGAAGCCAGCAAGGTGCCGGTGAGGGCCGCGCAAACACCGGACAGGATGAAGCCTAAGATCTTGATGCGGTCGACATTGATGCCGGCGAGGCGTGCTGCCGCCGGATTGCCGCCGACCGCCTGGATCTCCTGGCCGATGGCACTCTTTTCCACCAGCAGCCACAGGCTGGCCAGCACCGCGACCATGATGACGATGTTGTTGGGAATACCGAACAACCAACGCCCCAGTGATAATTGCAGGAAAGCCTCCGGAACGCCCGCCACGATCGGCACACCGGCGGAATACGCAAAGGCGAGGCCGGTCAGGATCGTGCCGACACCCAGAGTGGCGATCACCGAATTGACCTTGGCTTTGGTCACAATGAGGCCGTTGACGAGACCGATGAGGGCGCCCATGAGCAGGATGACGACGATGGCAGCCGGAATCGGCAGGCCGTGGCGGACAACGAGGCCGGTCACGAACACACCGTGCAGGCTGGCGGCAAAGCCGATGGACAGATCGAGTTCGCCAACGATAACCGCCATGGTGAGACCGCCGGCGATGATCATGGCCAGCGACGCCTGGTTGATCACGTTGGTGAAATTGCCCAGCGTCGGAAACGCCTTGGGCGACAGAAGCGAAAACGCAATCAGCATGCCGGCGAGGCCGATGATCGTGGCATAGCGGGCAAAGAGGCTAAGCGCTCGCTTGGCCTGAGGCGAAAGCCGGCGATTGCTAAGGACGATATCGGTCATGGTGTCAGTTCCTTTTAGGCCGCTTGGCCGACATAGCTTGCAGCCACGATCGCGGCGCGCGAAATCCCGTCGCCCGCCAGTTCGGTGACCACCTTGCCTTCCGCCATCACCAGCACCCGGTCACACAGATCCGGTAGCTCGTCAGGCTCGGAGGAGATCACCAGGACCGCCATACCGTTTTCCGCCAGCTTACGAATCAGCCGATGGATTTCTGCCCGCGCCCCGATATCGACACCGCGGGTCGGCTCGTCGAGGATGAGGATGCGGGGACCGCGGCGCAACCACCGACCAATCACGACCTTCTGCTGGTTGCCGCCGCTCAGCCGGCCGACCGGCGCATGGATGCTGGCCGTCTTGATGGCGAGTTCGGCGACGGTCGCCAGCGACATTGCGTTACGCTTCCGGCTGCTCATCATCGGCAGGAACGACGACAAAGTGAGGCTGCACAGATTGGCCAGCGACAGATTGAAGGCAATGCTTTTGGTCAGCAGCAGGCCTTCGCTGCGCCGTTCTTCCGGCACCAGCCCGATGCCGGCCCGGTAGGCTTGCGTTGAATTGCGGGGGGCGAAGGGCTGACCGTCGATGGTCATGCTACCGGTATCGACCCGGTCCGCACCATAGATCAGCTTTACCAATTCGGAGCGCCCGGCACCGACCAGCCCGCCGATGCCGAGCACCTCGCCACGATGCAGGCTGAAGGAGATTCCCCTGACCTTCGGCTGCCGCGTGAGATTGGAAATGGAGAGGACCGGCTGGCCTGCCGGCACCCGGCGCACGATCTCTGTCCCGACCTGTTCGCGGTGGCCAACGATCGCCTCGACCAACACCTGCTGGCTTAGGCCTGCGCGATCGAAATTAGCGATTGAGCTGCCGTCGCGCAGGACGGTCACGCGATCGCACAAGCGTAAAACCTCGTCCAGGCGGTGCGACACATACACAATCGCTACCCCGGAACGGGAGAGATCCTCGATAATGCCAAACAGACGTTCACACTCGCCGACCGAGAGCGATGCCGTCGGCTCGTCCATGACGATGAGGCGCGCCTTGTGCACAAGCGCGCGGCAGATGCTAACCATCCAGCTTTCGGCGGTCGAGAGCGTCATCACCTTGGCGTCCAAACTGGCACGAATGCCCAACCGCTTGGCAAGGGGTGCCACGTCCCGGGCGATCGCCGCCCAGTCGACCAGGCCGAAGCGGGTCTTCTTCGGGGATCCCAGCATGATGTTTTGGAGTACGGTCATCGACGGGACCAAGGCGACATCCTGGTGGATGAAGCTCATTCCGTTGGCGGTCGCCTTGTGCGGCGTGTCGATGACGATGGGCTTGCCGCCGAGCTGGATCTCGCCGCGATCGGGCTGCACCAACCCGGCCAGCACTTTGATCAGGGTCGATTTTCCAGCGCCATTGGCGCCGACCAACCCATGAACCTCGCCGGGCCGCAGATCCAGCGAGACGCCTTTCAGTGCCTGGGCGCCGCCAAAGGACTTCCAGATGCCGGTGGCGGTCAGAAAGGGGAGCGTGGACTCTGGCGCGGCTGTCTTCAAATCATTCATCGCCAGAACGCACGCCCCCATCACTCATTTAATCGCGTCGGGATGGTCTTTGACGAATTGGTCGACCGTGTCCTTGGTCACCAGGACCGCAGGGACTTCGGCTGCCTTCGGCTGCCATGCGTCACCGGCCTTTTTGATCTCGTCCAGCATCTTCACCATGTTGTAGCCCTCGGTGTAGCTGTCCTGCCAGGCGGTCGCGGTCATGTGACCGTTGCGGATGTTCTCCAGCGCCTGTGCGTTGCCGTTGATGCCGTAGACCTTGACGTCATCACGACCCTGCGCGCGCAAGGCGCCGATGGCACCGATCGAAGGATCGTCCCAGCAGCCCCAGATGGCAAGCGGCTCAGCTCCGGCCGGATGCGATGCCAGCCAGGCATTGGCGTATTGCGCGCCGTCCTCGAAATAGCCCGGGATGCGCACTTCATTCTTGGTGACGTTGATATCAGGGTGCTGAGCGAGGATTTCGTCCATCACCACTTCTCGGTTGCGGCAGACTTCGCCGGTCCGATAGGTGAGCGCCAGAACACTGCCCTTCCCACCCATATCCTTCACCATCATGTCGACCACGGGGATCGCCATTGGTGCACCCGAGCCATTGGTGGCAGCTACCGTGCTGCCCAATCCGCCGCCCCAGGTCACGACGGGGATGCCGGCGCTCTTGGCCGCATCAAGCCCGGCGCCGATCGAGGAGAACGGAAATACCATGTCGATGATCACATGAGCGCCGCGCTGGGCAAAATTCTGAATGCCGGCATTGGCCTGATCGGCATTGCCGGCGGCATCGATAACCGAAACTTCCCAGCCGAGTTCGGCGGCCGCAGCCTCCGCACCCTTGATGTAGCGCACATTATTGGCTTCGGTGGCGGCGATGGACACGATGCCGACCAGCGGCTTGTCCGCGACAGCCATATTGGCGCCCAAGGTCATGGCGGCGCCGAGAACGCATAGTGCGATCGTCTGTCTCATTTTTCCCTCCCAAGGAAACGGGGCTGCGCGCCTTGCTGTTTGGCGAACATGTCCTAACCGTTTCGCCAGAATACCGATAGGCTGCCCCGGAGCAAGTAGAATCTGGCAGTAGACATTTCATTTTCTAGAGGTACATTTGGCGAAACGGTTAGCTGGAAGACTTATGGCGACGATCAGGGATGTTGCGAAAACTGCCGGCGTGTCGATTGCCACCGTCTCGGCCGTGGTCAATGACTCGGCCTATGTCAGCCCGGAATTGCGCCGGCGTGTGCTGGCGGCGATCGAGGAACTTAACTACGAACCCTCGACCCTGGCGCGCAACCTCAACAGTGGCAAAAGCCAGCTCATCGCCATCGTCGTCGCCGACCTCTCCAATCCGTTTTACAGCCATGTCGTCTGCCTGGCGGAGGCAGCGGCCGCCGCCTGGGATTATTCGCTGGTGGTGTTCAACAGCGATGAAAAGACCGAAGCCGAGAAGCGAATCATGTCACGGATCCGCATGCTGTCCTGCGACGGCGTGATCCTGGTGCCCGTGGGCGAAACCGGCCAGCATCTGCAGCGCGACCATGAAGGAAAGTCGATTCCCACAGTGCTGTTCGGCCGCGTGTTCGAGGATCGCCGGTCGGATACCGTGACGATCGACAATGAATCGGCCGGCCGCCAGGCCACCAATTACCTGCTCGACCTCGGCCATCGCCGGATCGGCTCGATCACCGGCCCGTTGCATCTGACCACCGGGCGCGGTCGGCATGAGGGCATGATGCAGGCCCTGCAGGCACGTGGTGTGACACCTTTGCAGCATCATATACGCCAGGGTGAATTCCGGGAGGAGGTCGCCTATGCCATGGCGCGCGAGATTCTCGAGCAGCCGGACCGGCCGACGGCGATGTACGTCGCCAACGGTGTGATGGCCCTGGGACTGATGCGGGCAATCGCCGATCTCGGCCTCAAATGCCCCGACGACATCTCGATCGCCTCGACCGACACGATCAACGGCATCAGCGGCATGCGGCCTCGCCTGACCCGGACGGAGCACCCGATCAACGAGATGATCAACGAATCCTTCCGCATGCTGCTCGGGCGCATCAACACGAATCCGTCGCAATCACCACGCAATGTGGTGTTCCAGCCAAAACTGGTCGTGGGCGAAAGCTGCGCCCCCGTGGCGCCCGCCTTGGTGACTGCCGCCCCTTAAGACAGGCGTTTTTGAGCAATCTCGGGCATTAATGCGACCGCGTGTCATCAAACACGCGCACCAAAGTTCACTCGGCTAGTTGTCCCATTGAATTATAAGGAAAATTATTAACATAGGTCAGTCAACCCTCATATAGTTGAGGGATTCTGACATAAATTCCACATTTTTTGACCATCTTCTGTCAATTTCCATGCTCATTCACACGCTCGCGCACATGGTGCGCATCCATCTTCCGGCCACCCCGAGCGACCCGCCCTGCTGCGGCCAGCCGGTTTTTTGGACAGGAAGATGGAGTTACCGATGTTCTCGAACATCACCACCAGACCAGCGGACGCCGTTCATCCGGTGATCCGGGCGGCGGATGCCATCCGCGCCCTCATAACGCGGATGGTCAGGTACCAGGCGGAACGTCGCGCCATTCACGCGGTGACGGCGTTGTCCGACCACATGCTGAAAGACCTTGGCATCGGCCGATCGCAGATCGTCCGAACGATCCGCCACGGCCGCTTCGATCACGACTGCTGACCCAACGATAGAACCCAGACAGAGGAATGCATCATGCTGACCCATAGCTACAACTACAAAGAAACGCTGGCCAACGCGCAGAAGATCAACTGGCGTATCGAAGACATCATCGGCGGCGACCGGCAGCTCGATTTCTCGCGGCCCTTCATGCCCGAAGCGATCGCACGGACCGAACCGCTGGCCTTTCTGAAACCGGCGGAGCGCGTGGTTCTCAACCAGATCCGCGGCTATGGCTATCTGTCGACCTTTGGTCTGTCGGAAGAATTTATCCTGCCTTTCATCATGGACCATGCCCGCCAGGTCGTGAGCGGCGATGACTGGCAGATTCGCGCCCTGCTGCAATTCGCCGGCGAGGAAGCCAAGCATATCCATCTCTTCAAGCGCTTCTGCGCCGAGTTCGAGGACGGGTTTGGCACCGATTGCCAGATCATCGGGCCGGCCGAGGATATCGCCAAGGCGATCCTGGCGCATCCGCCGCTCGCCGTGGCCCTGCTCATTCTTCACATCGAATGGATGACGCAGTCGCATTACCTCGACAGCGTCAAGGATGACCGTGACCTCGATACGCAGTTCAAGAGCCTGCTGCGGCACCATTGGATGGAAGAAGCGCAGCATGCCAAGCTCGACACGATGATCGTCCAGCATCTGGCAATGCAAACCGACGCTGCCGGCATTGCCGAAGCAATCGACGGTTACATGGCCATCGGCGCCTTCCTGGACGCTGGTCTTGAGCAGCAATCGAAGTTCGATCTCGACAGCTTCCAGGCCGCGACCGGCCGCCGTCTCAGCAATGATGAGTGCCACACCTTCCTTGGTGTCCAGCATCAGGCATTGCGCTGGACGTTCATCGGATCGGGCATGACACATCCTAATTTCCTCACGACCCTCGGCCAGTTGTCGCCGGACGGCCGCAAGAAGATCCAGGAAGTGGCCCCGACATTCTGTTAACGGACCAAGCCGGGGGGTGGCAGTGCTGCTCCCTGGTCAGGTTCCCAGGCCGCATCCCCAGGCCGCATCCTTTGCGTCTTGGCCATTCGATCCAGTATTGCCTCGCTAGAAGTTAACGCCGAGGGGCTATACCGGGACCGCGCGCTAGCCTCTGCAGAACGGAAGCGCTGCCGGCGGCAAAATCCAATCGCCGCCACATGGGAAGAGACATGACGCCCCAGCCGGAATCCGGCATGATCGGAGGGGTGCGTCATGTGATCGGGAAGGGCAGCCCGTTGACTGAGGTCCAGGCAGATACCCAACCGCGTCTCCGCCTGTTGGGCGAGGTCGCGCTGTTTCGTCACGGCGCGTTCGTCGCCCTGCCACCGTCGAAGAAAACGCGGGCGCTGCTGGCCTATCTTGCCGCAACCGCACGACCGCATCGGCGCGATCGATTATGCACGCTGTTCTGGGACATCCCGGATGACCCCCGAGGATCGCTGCGCTGGAGCCTCAGCCGTCTGCGGCCATTGCTCGATGATGCCGATTGCCAACGTATCCAGGCCGACCGCGAGAGCGTGTCGCTCGCTCTCTCATCGCTCACGGTCGACCTCGATATCGTCGAGCGGGCACTGGCGCGGGAAAATTGCCCGATCGGCGATCTTGCCGCTGCCGCTGATCTGTTCGAGGGGGAGTTCGCAGAAGGCCTCGATCTCCACGGCTGTCCCGACTTCCAGGTCTGGCTGACCATCCAGCGCGAGGCGGTACGTCGCCTGCATCTCCAACTCCTGCAGAAGCTGGTCGAAGGACTACCGGCTGGTGAGGCATTGCCTTTTGCCCAGCGACGGTTGGAGATTGATCCCGACAGTACCGAACATCATCGCGATCTCCTCACCCTGCTCGTGGCCGCTGGTCGTCGCCACGAGGCGGAGCAGCAGGTCGCCCTATCCATCGATCGGATCGCGACGATCGATGGACCGGCGGCCGAAGCCCTGGCGCTGCATTGGCGCAAACTGCAGCAGCCCGCGCAGAGCAAGGCAGACAGGACGTCGCGGCCCCTCATCCTTGCCGGCGAAATACAGATTGATGCAGAGCCGGATTGGCCGGAAGAGCGCAAGCAGGTCACCGTGCTGCATGTCAATCTGCGCGACGAATCGCTGGTCGACGATCCGGAAATTGCCGCCAGCCGGCTGGATCCGTTCGTCTCCAGCATGATCGCGGCGGTCGAACGCTATGGCGGCGTGGTCACGCAACGCAGGCCCGAAGGGATCACCGCCTTGTTCGGGGCGCCAGCTGCCAGTGAGAACCATCCGACGCGCGCATGCCTCGCAGCCCTTGCCATCCAGGGGGCTTGTGCCGGCGCCATGATCGGCATCGCGGTTCACGCTGGCGAAGTCGTGGCGCGCAGCCAGAAGGGACGGGTTGAGGCCTTCGGTCCCGCCCTCAAGATCGCCGAGGAAATCGAGCGGGTGACGCCGGTCCACATGATCTATCTGGGGCGTCAGACCTTTCGGCTGGTCGAGGGCATGTTCCTCGGCGAGCCCTGCGATGCGCTGAGCCTTCCGGGTTTCAACGAACCGATTGAGCTGCTGTCGCTGACCGGACAGGCCGCCATGGCGGGCGGCTGGTATGCACGCGTGATACGTGGCCTCACCGCCTTCGCCGGGCGACAACACGAATTGGCCAACCTGTTGCGCGTGGCCGATAAAGCGCGCGCCGGAAAGGGGCAAGTGGCGGTCGTGGTCGGTGAGCCGGGTCTCGGCAAATCACGCCTGTTGCATGAACTGATGCAGCATGACGCCTTCCAGCCCGCGATTTGGCGACAGTTGGAAGGCGCCGCCACACCTTACGATATCGATACGCCCTATTTCTTGATCGGCCGTGTGCTGCGCTTCTGGCTGCAGATCACGAGGCCGCTGCCGGAAGCGGCAGTCCGCGCGCGGCTTCACACGGCCTTGATGATGCTTGATCCGGCCTTGACCTGGGTGGAGCCGGCCCTGGGTGTGCCGTTGGACCTGCCGGCCGATGCGGCATGGAACGCGCTCGATGCCAGTGTGCGCCGCCGCCAGATTACCGATGCCGTCGACACCGTCATCAACGCCCTGGTTGCCAAGCAACCCGTGGTTCTGCTGATTGAGGATTTACACTGGGCCGATGCCGAGAGCGCCTCGATCATCGAAACACTGGTTAATCATCTGGCGCGGCGGCGCGTGCTACTGCTCGTGACGGCACGGCCTGAAGGTGCGCCGGGCTGGATGGCAAAGGGCGTTTGCCATCCGCTGCGCCTCACCTCGCTTGACGACCTGTCGGCCGAGCAGATGACCGAGGCGCTGCTGGGCGACGACACCTCGCTTGCAGATCTCAAGCGCCGGCTGGTGCAGCGAACAGCAGGAACGCCGCTGTTCCTGGAGGAAGTCGTCAACACACTCGTAGAATCCGGCAGTTTGATCGGCAAACGTGGCGCCTATCGGATGGCCCAGGTGCAGAACGAACTCAGTCTCCCTGCAACAATTCAGGCCGTGCTGGGCGAGCGCATTGATCGGCTGCCGAAGCCGCTCAAGATGCTTCTTCAGGTCGCCGCTGTGATTGGCGAGGATGTGCCGGTCGACATTCTGTTGCCGTTGATGGAGTTGCCGGCGGATGGTCTCGCCACACAGCTTGAGGCGTTGCAGGAGGCTGAGCTCCTGTTCGAAAACGAGCCGCCACCACGGCGCCGTTTCGCCTTCAAGCACGCGCTCATACGCGATGTTGCCTATGCCAGCCTGCTCGTCGCGCAACGCCGCAAGCTGCATCGCCGGCTATTGAAGATCATCCTGCCCAAGGAGCGCCAGCGCCGCGAGGCGATGATCGAGCGCCTGGCGCATCATGCGGCACATGCGGAAAGGTGGAGCCTGGCGGCCAAATTCCTGCGCCAGGCCGGCGACAAGAGCGTACGCCGTTCCGCCTATCATGAAGCTGTCCGTTCTTATGAAGCGGCGCTGCAGATGCTGTCGCACCTACCGTCGACATCGGCCACGCAACTGTTCTCGGCGATCGTGCGGTTGCGACTGCGGCCACCGCTCGGCGCGATCACCGCCTTTACACGGGCCTTCGAGCATCTGGAGGTTGCCGAGCAGATTGTCGAGGCACGCGGCGATATTCAGCGGATGATCGCCATAGCCATACACAAAAGCTACATCTTGAGCTCGCAAGGGAAAATTGAAGCGGCGCTGGAAGCCGCTGGGCGGGCCTGCTCGTTGTCCCAGAACACCACCGATCCGTTATGGCAGATGGAGTCGCATTTGGCATTTGGGCAGGCCTGTGCTTTCCGTGGCGATATCGCCGGCGTGTTGGAAGCGGTCAGCCCGCTCCGCGCCCGGCTGACCACGGAATTTCGCCATGAGAGAATGGGGCAAACCGGCTTGCGATCAGTCTGGTGCCTCATGCATCTGGCTGATGCGATGACGTTGAAGGGCGATCTTGCGGAGGCACGGCTGCTTACGCAGGAGGCAATGGTCATCGCCGAAGAAGCGAACAAGCCCTATGACCGGGCAGTCGTACATATACGCGACGGATTCATCCAATTGCAGGACGCCAATCCACAAAAAGCTGTGGCTGCGTTCGATCGCGCACGCGCACTTGCCGAAGGCAGCGATCTGGGTTGGGTGGCGGCATGGGCCCGTACCGGCCTTGGCTACGCTTATGTCTTGAGCGGCCATGCCGAGGCTGGGCTGCATCTGCTGGCAGCGACCAAGCGCCAGGCGATTGAGGCCGAGTTCCCGTCGGTCGAAGCGATGAGCGCCGTCTATCTTGCCGATTCGCGGCGGCGTTGTGGCCAATGGCGCGCGGCGGCCGAGGAGGCCGAAATCGCTCTGGCGACGGCGCGGCGCTGGGGTTACTGGGATATCGAGGTGATGGCCCTTTTATGTCTGGGACAAGCAACACGGCATCTGGATGAATCTGGTGCGACTGCCATGACCTATCTGAATGAGGTCATCGTTCTGGCACGGAGCAGGGGCTATCGCTTGATGCTGGCCGAGGCGCATCAGTCGATGGCGCCTATTCTGGAAATGCACGGCGACATGCAGGGTGCTGCAGCAGCGGTCAGTCTTGCAGACGGGCTGCTGCGATTGGAAAACTGACTGCCGTCAGTCCTCAGTGAGCATTCCGCTCCACAGCGGGACGGTTCGATGGCAGCGTCATGCATAGCCCAGCCAGCGGAGCCCGACAAAGAGGGAGCTTGTTCGATTCACAGAAATTGTTACTTTCGTTGCAGAACGCGCGGACGATCATTTTTGCTGATGTAAGGTGGCCATGAGCTTCAGACTCACTGAACGCATTCGAAGTCTCGGGCACATCGCCAATCTGATAAATGCCGGGCATGAACTGAGTGAGGTGCTCAATCTCATCGTGACTGCCGTCTGCCAGCGATCTTCATGGTCCAGCAGTGCCATCATGGCGGCGGACGAGAATGTCGACCTCTCCGTTCTGGTTGCACGTTTTGATCCCCTGTTCCAGATCGGCCGAAACACCGTCGACACCTGGACTCTTTCAACCAGCCCCACGCGATCAGTCCTCGGCAATCGCCGCCCACTCGTCATCGAAGATGCACAACAAAGTGCTGATTTTCCCGGATACCGGCTTGAGGCGGTCGAACGCGACTATCACACCGTTGTCCTCCTTCCATTCAGCACCGTCGATGAAATGGACCGCGGCCTCGTGCTCTCCGTGCATGCGCATGAGCGACGCGATGTCGACGAGGAAGAAATGGCCTTTCTGGAAACAGTCGCACTGTTGGGTTCGCTGGCCGTCGAGAAAGCGCGCCGCACCAGCCTTGACAGCTCTCAGAGACTCCAGCTGCGTGCCGCCCTCGATATTTCGCAGATTGCAATGGACCATGTACTGACGACCGAAGATGTCGAGGGCTTCACCGAGCTCGCGCAACAACATCTGAAGATCCCGTTCCTGTTTCTCGATTTCGTGACCAATCGCGTGCATTTAGGATCCGGCGCCAAGCTTCCGGCGAAAGTCACCCAACAATCGCTCGTCAGAACCTTGCGAGATCGCTTGCGCCGGGCAGACGCCCGGCAATTCGATCTCGTGGACGCCGTACAACTGGGCACGGCTGCGTCCGATAAGCAGCAATCGATGATCGTCGAACCCTGCATTGCTGCGGGCAGTGTTCTTGGCGGCATTGCTTTGCTGACAGATCGCCCTTTGGTCGCCGCCGCCGCCTTGACAGCCCAGCAATTGCGCGCGGCATTGACCGTCCTCTTGCTACGTCAGCATATCCGCTTCGACGTGGAGGCAGAGACTCACGGCGCTTTCTTTGCCCGTCTGTTCTCAGCCGATTGGCGGGATCACGCCGCCATGCTGGCGCGGGCCCACCGCCTCAATCTCGCCCTTGATGAACCCGGCCGCCTCGCCGCGATCAGCTTGCGCGCTGCCGGCGACAAGACCAGCGACATCGAGCATGCGGTCGTCCGCGAACTGCGTCGGCTGATGCCGGGCGGGAGCGCCTTCCGCGACCGCGATGCGATTATCATCTTCATGCCTGAGCGCCATTCAGGCGGCGCTGCTGCCCGCCAAACGTTGGACCAGCTCCTGCGTGAAGTGGAATGGCTGACGCGTGCCGCACCGCTCGCCTGCCTCGGGCAGGTTTGCGATCGATTGGAGGATTACTCGCCTGCCCGCCGGCAACTCGAAACGCTTCTCGCTTTGGCCGAAAAATTGGGGCGCACCGGCATCACCGAGACAGCCGATTTCGGGCCTCTCGCCCGGCTCGTGGCCCTCGCGGATTCTGAGGGACTACGGGATTTCGTCAGCGAAATCGTCGGCCGCATCGAACAGTACGATGCCGAGCATGACGGCGACTTCATTCTGACCCTGGAGCAATATTTGGCCAATCGCACGCGCCTGCAGGCGACGGCTGGGGCTCTCGGAATACACGTCACCACTTTGCGCTACCGGTTGCAGCGCATCGCCGAGCTTTTCGACGTCGACCTCGACGAACAGGAAACCCGGCTCGGACTGGAATTGGCCTTGCGGGTCCGGCGCCTCCTTGGCCAGCATGGGTGAAAAGCCTACTATGTTTCATAGTATATAATATTGCGTACTTCCTATTTTAAATAGGAAGACCGCCCCCTCTTGCACCTACATCCTCGGCCCGACACGACGATCAGGGGCGATAGGATATGGCAGCAACTACCACGGCCGAAGCAGTAGATGCTGCGTCCGCTAGACACGCCATCGAGCCGCGGGCCTTGCGCCAGGCATTCGGCTGTTTCGCCACCGGCGTCACCATCGTGACCGCCTGCGACGAACTCGGCCAGCCGCGCGGTATGACGGCGAATTCCTTCACCTCGGTCTCCCTGACACCTCCCCTCATTCTCGTTTGCGTCGCCACCGACGCGCCGATCTGGCCCACCTTCGCCACCGCCGAGGCGTTTGCCGTGAACGTCTTGGCCGACGGTCAGCAAGCACTGTCACAAGGTTTCGCGCGTCCGGCACCGGACAAATTCGCTGGGGTCGACTGGCAACCCGGTGGCCTCGGCGCGCCCATCCTTGGCGGTGTCGCCGCCCATCTTGAATGCCGGCGGGTGCGTGAAATCACGGCGGGCGACCACATGATCCTGCTCGGCGAGGTCATGGGCTTTGCACATGCCCCAGCCCTTCCGCTCATTTTCCACCGCGGCGGCTATGCCGCTTTGGCGCACTAATCCCTTTCGAACAAGGATGCTTCCAACATGAAATTCAGCCTCGCCATAAACTTCGAGCGCATGAGCCCCACTACCGACATGCGCGATGTCGCCAGGCACACGCTGGAAATGGTGCAATTGGCGGAAACCGGCGGGTTCGAAATTGCTTGGGCGGCGGAGCACCATGCCATTGAGATGACGATCGCGCCCAATCCCTTTCAGCAGCTGACCTGGTGGGGCCAGCATACAAACCGGATTCGACTGGGCCTTGCCGTCGCCGTCGCCGCCTACTGGCACCCGATCCGCCTCGCCGGTGAAGCCGCCATGTGCGACCTGCTGACCGATGGCCGCCTCGAATTCGGCATCGGCTGCGGCGCCTATCAACGCGAGTTTGATCGCATGGCGGGTGGTCTCAAGGCGCAGGAAAGCGTGCCCTATATGCTGGAAATGCTGCCGCTGCTGAAGCAGCTGTGGCAAGGCGACGTCGAGCATCACGGCAAGTTCTGGTCGTTCCCAAAGGCCACTGCCTGTCCGAAGCCGCTGCAGAAGCCCTATCCGTCGATCTGGGCTGCCGTCCGCAACCCGGTGTCATTCGATTGGGCGGTCGCGAACGACCTCAACGTGATGACCTGGGCGTTGACCAGGGAGTTTGCCGAGGTCGAACTTTACATGCAGCGGTTCCATGACTCGCTGGCCAAGGCGCCGGCCGGCACACGCCGGCCACGTTTCTCGACCATGCGCCACACCGGCGTCTACGGCACGCAGCAAGAGGCAGAGTTGTACGTCAACTCCCTGAAGCGGGTCGCCGGTCAGTTTGAAAACCTGTTCCGCGGCGATGGCGGGGTGGATAACGGCTTCCCCTCCGAAGTCGAGTTGGCCAGCCTCGATAACCGGGCCGAATACGACAGCAAGATGCTGCAGACCAATCTGATGTTCGGCACCCCGGACCAGATCATCGACAAGCTGCAGCGCTATGAAACGCTCGGCGTCGACAATTTCATTTACTACGCGACCTATGGCTTGCCCATGGCGCAGCAACGCAAGTCATTAAAGCTCTTCGTCGACGAGGTCATGCCCGCCTTCGCCGACAAATCTCCCAAACGCGCCCTTGCCGGTGCCAGCTGAGAGATCGGCGACATGAGATGACGCGATATACCGCCCACCAAGGAAAGACCGCCCGATGCCGATAGAGATCCGCAAGATCGTCACCTACCAGGAAGACGTTTTCATCGAAGGCGGAAAGGCCGGCGCGCGCCCCGTCCGCATGGTGGCGGTGGCAGCCATCGTCAACAATCCCTGGGTTGGCCAAGGTTTCGTCGACAATTTGCGCCCGGAACTTCTGGCGGCTGCCCCGATTCTGGGTGCTGCCATAGTGCCGATCATTCTGGAACGCTGCGGCGGGGGCGACCGTGTCGAAGCCTATGGCAAGGCCGCAATCGTTGGCACATCGGGCGAAGTGGAACATGCATCGGCGCTCATACACACCCTGCGCTTCGGCAACGTTTTTCGCGAGGCCGTCGGCGGCACGTCCTATCTCAGCTTCACCAACAAGCGTGGTGCACCAGGTTGCGCCATCGCCGTGCCGATGATGCACAAGCTCGACGAAGGGGCACGGTCACATTACCTGACTGTCGAATTCACCATCAATGACGCGCCGGCGCCGGATGAGATCGTCGTGGCGCTTGGTGCCAGCACAGGTGGCCGGTTGCATCCGCGCATTGGCAATCGCTATATCGATAAGGCCGAGATCGACGCCGAGAAGGTCGTCGGCTGATGCCCGTGATCGATCAGATCCTTGCAGACGGCACGCATCTCCGCTTGGAAGGCACCGGTCGGCCGCTGGTCCTCATCCACGGCGTCGGCATGGATCTGACGATGTGGGATTGCCTGTCGGCTCAGCTGACCGATTTCCAAGTGATTCGATACGACATGATCGGTCACGGCAGCAGCCCGAAGCCCGCCGGCCCGTATTACCTGGAGGAGTATGTCGATCAACTCCTGCGCCTTGCCCATGCGTTGCATCTGAAGAAGTTCAACCTCTTGGGCTTCTCCATGGGTGGCTTGGTCGCTCAGGGTTTCGCCGTGCAGCATGGCCACCTGCTAGACCGCCTGTTCCTACTCAATACGGTCTATCGCCGATCGGCAGATGAACGCGCTGCCATCGCCCGGCGCGTGATCGACGTGGGAAATGGTGGCTACCCGGCCAGTGTCGAGGCCGCGATCGAGCGCTGGTTCACGCCGACCTTCCTGCAAGACAATGCCGATGTTGTGGAAAACGTGCGCCGACATTTGCTCGACAACGATCTCGCCGCCTACGCCGCCGCCTATCAGGTTTTCGCCACCGCCGATGCGGAGCTGGCCGATATCGTGGCGAACATAACCGCGCCGACACTGGTCATGACCGGCAGTGACGACCAACGCTCGACTGTCGCCATGGCGGAGGCGCTGGCCGCATGCATGCCACGAGCGCAGGCCTCTGTCATCGCCGGGCAAAGGCATCTGACGCCGATCGAATGTCCCGACGAAATCGCTGCGCGCGTCCGCGCCTACCAGGCGCTAGCCCATCCTATGCAAGGCGGGTCGCAACATGGCTGAAATTCGCAGCTATCAGATGTTCATCGACGGCGCGTGGTCCGAAGCTGCAGACGGCGCTTTGCTGGATAGCATTAATCCGGCAACCGGAAAGGTATGGTGCCGCTTTCCAGCAGCCACATCAAGCGATGTCGACCGCGCGGTTGAGGCAGCGCACCGCGCCATGGCGGTTGGACCTTGGGCCACGATGACAGCGACCGCCCGCGGCAAGCTGCTGCGGCGCCTTGCTGATCTTCTAGCAGAGCGGGCCGATCGGTTGGCGGAGGTTGAAACCACCGATACCGGCAAGCTCATTCGCGAGACGCGAGCGCAGATCCGCTATGTCGCCGACTACTTCCACTATTTTGCCGGCGCTGCGGACAAGCTCGAAGGCTCGACGCTGCCGATCGACAAGAACGACATGTTTGTCATGACGGTGCGCGAACCGATCGGTGTCGTCGCGGCGATCGTGCCCTGGAATTCCCAGCTCATGCTGGCCGCGGTCAAGATCGGGCCGGCTTTGGCGGCGGGCAATGCCGTCGTCTTGAAAGCCTCCGAACATGGGCCGGCACCGCTGCTGGAACTGGCACAGCTCTGCGCCGATGCCGGCTTCCCTGCTGGTGTTGTCAATGTGGTGACCGGGTTGGGCGATCCCTGTGGTGCGCGCTTGACACAGCACCCACTGGTCGCACGCATCGCCTTTACCGGTGGGCCCGCCACCGCCCGCCATGTTGTGCGCAACAGCGCCGAGAACTTTGCCACCGTCACGCTGGAACTGGGCGGCAAGTCACCCATCGTCGTGTTTGACGATTGCGACATAGAAAGCGCTGTGAACGGCATTGTCGCCGGCAATTTCGGCGCCTCGGGGCAAAGCTGCGTCGCCGGCTCGCGTGTCATCATTCAATCCGGGGTGTTCGACGAGGTGACCGCCCGCGTCGCCGAGCGAGCCGGTCGGATTCGTATCGGCGATCCCCAGGATGCGGCAACCGAGATGGGGCCATTAGCCACGAAGGCGCAGCTCGATCATGTCGAAGCTGTTCTGGCGCGGTCGCTGGCCGGCGGGGCGACACTCATGGGCGGTGGCAATCGCCCCCAAGGCTTCGCCCAGGGCTGGTATTTCGAACCGACCATCCTCCTTTGCCCGCATCCCGATATTGCCTCGGCCCGCGAAGAATTGTTCGGGCCAGTCCTCAGCGCGCTCCGTTTTGAGACTGAAGCTGATGCGGTCCGGCTGGCCAATGACACGGCTTACGGCCTCGCTGCCGGAATCTTCACCCGAGACGGCGCACGCAGCCTGCGCATGATGCGGCAGATCCGGGCAGGCATCATTTGGATCAATACCTATCGCGCGGTTTCGCCGATGGCGCCCTTCGGCGGTTATGGCCAAAGCGGTGCCGGGCGGGAGGCGGGCTTCGAAAGCCTGCTCGACTATTCGCGGACAAAAACAGTCTGGATCAACACCGGCTCGGCGCCGATGGGCGATCCGTTCGCAATGCGCTGACGGAAAGATGACCATGATCTATGAGCATCGCACCTATCGGCTGAAAAACGGCAGCGCCGGCGAGTATCTGCAGCTGGTGGGTGGCGAAGGCATCGCGATCCAGCGCCGCCACCTTGGCCAACTCGTCGGCTACTTCACCACCGAGATCGGACCGCTCAACGAAATCACGCATATCTGGGCCTATGCCGATCTGGCGGACAGGGACCGCCGCCGCGCGGCCTTGTTGACCGATCCGGAATGGCTCGCTTTCCTGCCGAAGATCCAGGTCCTGATCGAGGAAGGAACCAACAAGATCCTGAAACCGGCTCCGTTCTCTCCTTTGGCTTAGCGGCCGGCGATTCGTCACGGATTGCAGTGATCTCGGGGCGCTGCAGTTCAAAAACAAAAACCCTGAAAATCGCCAATATGGGAGGCTAGAGAAATGATTTCGCGTAGAAGGTTGCTCGGAACGACGGGCTTGGGTCTTGGCGCATTGACCCTGGGCAGTGCATTGCCGGCGTCTCGCTTGCTGGCGGCTCAGGAAATCACTTTTGTGAGCTGGGGTGGGACGACGCAGGACGCCCAGAAGGCTTCCTGGGCGGATCCGTTTACCGGCACCACGGGCATGAATGTTCTGCAGGATGGGCCGACCGATTATGGCAAGCTGAAAGCCATGGTCGATGCCGGCAATTCGGTGTGGGATGTCGTCGATGTCGAGGGCGACTACGCCTTCCAGGCGGCGGAGTTGGGCCTGCTCGAGCCGATCGATTACTCGATCGTGAAAAAGGATACGCTCGATCCGCGCTTTTCTTTCGATCACGGCGTGGGCAGCTTCTACTACTCCTTCGTGCTTGGCTTTAACAAGGACTCGACGGGTGGCAAGACACCCGAAGGCTGGGCGGCGATCTTCGACACAGCGAAATTCCCCGGCAAGCGATCGTTCTGGAAATGGTCGAGCCCGGGTGTCCTGGAAATGGCCTTGTTGGCCGATGGCGTACCGGCCGACAAGCTCTACCCGTTGGATCTCGACCGTGCCTTTGCCAAGCTGGATACGATCAAGAAGGATATCTTGTGGTGGGCGAGCGGTGCGGAATCGCAGCAGCAGCTTGCGTCGGGTGAAGTCGCGCTTGGCAGCTTCTGGAACGGCCGCATGTTTGCACTGAACCAGTCTGGCGCCAATGTCGGCACGTCCTGGGCGCAGAACATGGCGCTGGCCGACATCCTGGTTGTTCCGAAGGGTGCCAAGAACAAGGACGCCGCGATGAAATTCATCGCCCAGGCCAGCAGCCCGGAAGGACAAGCCGCTCTGGCGGTCGCAACGGCCTATGCACCAGTCAACACGGCGGCTATCCCGCTCCTGAGCAAGGACATGATCGCCATGTTGCCCTCGGAGCATACCGACAGCCAGATCACGCTCGATATGAAGTATTGGGCCAGCAATCGCGATAAGATTGGTGAACGCTGGTACGCTTGGCAATCGGCGTAACCTGATCGCCTGACAATGCGGGCGCGGGGCGGTATTGGCCGCCCCGCGCCGTTGGCAATACTGGCCGATTGGGCCCGGTTGATTGATATGACAATGAGTTTCGCAATGGCGCCATCGATACCGGAACAACGGCGCAATCGCCTGCATTTCGGCGGCCTGGGACCAGCCATGCCCGCGCTGGTGTTTCTGTTCCTGTTCCTGGTCCTGCCACTGTCCAGCCTCTTCCTCGTCAGCGTGACGGAGCCAAGCCTGGGCCTCGGCAATTACGCAAAACTGCTCGGCGATGCGGCCTATGGGCGCGTGCTCTTCAATACGTTTTTCGTGGCCGGTGTCGTCACCTGCGTCACCTTGGTGATCGGCTATCCGGTTGCCTGGCTGCTCGCCATTCTACCGGCCCGTACGGCACACCTCCTGATGGCCGCCATCCTCCTCTCGATGTGGACCAACCTGCTCGCGCGCACCTATGGCTGGATGGTCCTGCTACAGCGTACCGGCATCATCAATCGCACGCTCATCGACCTCGGCCTCATCAACGAGCCTCTGCCGCTGATCAACAATCTGTTCGGGGTCACCATCGGCATGACTTACATCATGCTGCCTTATGTCATCCTGCCGTTGCATGCCACGCTGTCCGGCATCGACCCTGCGATCATGCAGGCGGCGGCGATCACTGGTGCGAAACCACGGCAGATTTTCTGGCGCATCCTGCTGCCGCTCTCCCTGCCGGGGATTGGTGCCGGCTGCCTGATGGTTTTCGTGATGGCACTCGGATATTACGTGACGCCAGCTCTGCTGGGCGGTACCGCCAACATGATGCTGGCTGAAATGATTGCTCAGCAGGTGCAGTCGCTGCTCAATTGGGGCCTGGGCAGTGCCGCCGCCTTCATTCTGCTAGCCGTGACATTGGTCTTCTTTGCAATCTATGTCCGCGTCGTCGGTCTTGGCAAGCGGAGCTAGATCATGATCCTGACACTCAATCGAATGGGTCGCGGCCGTTTCGTTCTCTATGCCATCGCTGGTGCAACATCCGCCTTTCTGTTGCTGCCGGTCGTGTTCATTGCCTTCCTCTCCTTCGGCTCGTCGCAATGGCTGCAGTTTCCGCCACCCGGCTGGACGCTCAAATGGTACGAGGTGCTGTTTGCCGATCCGCGCTGGCTGGCATCCATGCTGGTCAGTCTCAAAGTAGGGCTCTGTGTCATGGCGCTCTCCATAGCATTGGGGCTGCCGGCGGCCTTTGCGATTGTCCGTGGTCGTTTCCCAGGCCGCGCGGCGCTGCACGCATTCTTCATCAGCCCGATGATTGTGCCGGTGATCATTCTGGCGATCGCCCTTTATGCATTGATCCTCAAACTAGGGCTGAACGGCAGTTTTCTCGCCTTCGTGGCGGCACATCTCATCCTGGCCTTGCCGTTTTCGGTCATCTGCATCGTCAACTCGCTGGAGGGATTCGATATCTCAGTTGAGAAAGCGGCGATCATTTGCGGCGCGACACGCCTACAGGCCATTCGGCGGGTGACACTGCCCGCCATACGCCTCGGCATCCTATCAGGCGCCCTGTTTTCCTTCCTGGTCTCTTGGGACGAGGTGGTGCTCAGCATCTTCATGGCAAGCCCGGGCACGCAGACCTTGCCCGTGAAGATGTGGACGACCTTGCGCCAGGATCTGACACCCGTCATTGCTGCCGTTTCCACCTTGCTGATCGTGATGACCATAGCCGTGATGCTTGTCGCGGCATTCCTGCGACGGAGAATTGCCCGATGACCTCGCTCACAAAGAATGCGGTCGAAATTCACCATCTGGTGAAGAGGTTCGGGCAAGTGACGGCGGTCGATGATGTGTCGCTCAGCGTAGCCGACGGCGAATTTCTGACCTTTCTCGGGTCGTCGGGCTCCGGCAAGACGAGCACGTTGTTCATCGTGGCCGGCTTTGAAGACCCGACATCCGGCTCTGTCGAGATCGACGGCCGATCGGTTCTGTCCGTGCCGCCGAATGAGCGCAACATCGGCATGGTCTTCCAGCGCTATACGCTGTTTCCGAACATGTCGGTACGCGACAATATCGCTTTCCCACTCAGCGTGCGCGGCAGGCCACAGAACGAGATCGACCGGGCCGTGGCCGAGATGCTGGATATGGTCCGGCTCGGCAGCTACGCCGGCCGTCGCCCCAGCGAATTGTCCGGCGGGCAGCAGCAGCGTGTCGCCTTGGCCCGCGCCCTGGTCTACCGGCCACGCCTGCTCCTGATGGATGAGCCGTTGGCGGCCCTTGATAAGCGGCTGCGCGAAGATATTCAGCAGGAAATTCGGCGCATTCACCGCGAGCTGGGCGTCACCATCCTTTATGTCACCCATGACCAGGAAGAAGCGCTGCGGATGTCGGACCGCATCGCCGTCTTCAGCCACGGCAAGATTGCCCAGATCGGCAGCGGATCAGATCTCTACGAACGACCTGCCAACGGATTTGTCGCCAGCTTCGTCGGCAACTCCAATATGCTGCGCGGGCGCCTGCGCGGCGTGAGCGAGCGCATGGCCAGTGTTGAACTGGCAGATGGCACCGTCCTGCATGGCTTGAGCGACGCAAATCTGATCCATGGCACTCAGGTCGAGATCATGGTGCGGCCGGAACGGCTGATCCCATCCTCATCCAGGGCCGGTGACCTGACGTCGCTCCAATCCGTCGAGGGCACTGTCATTGACGTGAGTTATCTCGGTGAAGCCGTGCAATACGAAATCGCCACAAGATGGCAGCAGAATATTGTCGTCCGCAACGATAGTCGGGCCAGTGGGCTCGAACTGGGCGCCTCGGCACATTTCTCGTTCCATGTCCATGATGCCTTGGTTTTCCCGACGCAACCCAGCGCTTCTTGAGACGGCAGTGTGTCGCTGGATGGAGTAGGCTACCTCAACCGGCCACATCGCGCTTGCCGGAAGGCTGTGACGTCAGGACATTTTCTTCCCAGAAGGGTGATATATGCGGAAACGTCAGTTGCGTGTTCTTGCCCAGGATGAGTTCCAGCACGCGAGGTGGCGTGAGTGGGATTTCGCAGACGGGTCTGCCTGTCGCATTTGATACAGCGCAGGCAATTGTGGCCGCGACATTGAGAATGGGCACCTCTCCGGCTCCCTTCGTACCCAACGGTCCGATCGATGGTGCGCCTTCGTGAAGACTGATCTCTACCGGCACAACATCCTGTGCGAGCGGGACGCGGTAGGTTTCCAAACCCTCCTGGCGCATCCGGCCATCGGCATCGATCGTGATTTCCTCATGCAGCGCATAGCCCAGGCCTTGTACCACACCGCCTTGGATCTGCCCGAACACGGCGCGCGGGTTGATCGCATGTCCGACATCCTGAACAACGGTATAACCAAGAACCTCGACATGCCCTGTCTCGGGATCTACCGCGACTTCACATTCGTGGACGGCAAAGACCGGAATGTCGATGGCGTCGATAAAATGCCCCCTCGCACAACCGGCCATGGCCGGCACCCCCGGTCTGGTAAATGATCCACTGCCTGACAAAGGGCCGAGTAGTTGCTGGGCACGCTCGACGACTTTGGCAATTGTGGTGCCGGATCCCTTTGCTCCCGCGATCTCGACCCGCCCTCCAGCGAGCACCAACCGCTCGGGTGCGGTCTGCAACATTTCTCCAGCCACACTCAGCAACTTCTTGCGAACCTCCTCGGAAGCCGACTGACTGGCGGCCCCCAATGAAACAGTCGTTCTCCCGCCGCCGACGCCGAGGTCAAACCCGGATCCGTCCGTGTCTGCCGTACGGACGATGACTTGCTCAGGATGCAGGCCGAGTGTATTGGCGACAATCTGCGGCAATGCCTGCATCATTGACCCAGATCCGATTTCGACTCCCGCTGTCACGAGCGTTGCACTGCCGTCAGTGTTGAGATTGACGGTCGCTGCAGACGGCCCCACGAAAATGAACCAGGTTCCAACGGTGGTCGCCCGTCCATAGAGGCGCCGGCCCGCCGTACCTTTCTTGGATGGTCTGGCGCTCCGCAGGTCGGCCATCCGATCGAGCATTGGTCGCAGCACGTCTCCCTCAAAAACCTGGCCGGTCGAGCCAATGTCCTTATCGCCCAGAACATTGCGCCGACGAAATTCAAACTGATCCATGCCGATTGCCGCGCATATCTCGTCGGTGTGGCGTTCCAGGGCAAACGTGTTGTAGACGCCGTTGCACGCGCGGAACGCGCCATTTGGTGCCGTATTGGTGTAGATGGCGCGGCTGGAGATTCTGACTGATCCCAGCCGATAATTCCCGCCGAGCGTATGGGCCGTCATGGTCGTCAGGAATATCTGCTCGCCGCCATAGGCGCCGCAATCCATCAGAACGACCGCTTCGCGCCCAACGATCTCTCCCTCTTTCGTCACAGCCGAGCGAAGCTTGATCTCTGCGTTCTCGCGGCAGAGGCATGTGAACATTTCCTCCTGCCTCGAATTGGCCAATCGTACCGGCCGCCCTGATGCCCGGGCCAAGAGCGCAGCAAAAGGCTCGAGCGCGCAATCGAACTTCAAGCCGAATGCCCCGCCCACTGCCGGGACAGTCACACGAACATGCGATGCGGGGATCCCCAAAATGCGTGCCGTCACGTTCCGAATGGTCCAGGGAACCTGCGTCGACGTTTCGATATGAAAACGTCCGTCCTCATAGGACGCGATCGCCACGCGCGGTTCAAAGGAGAGGTGATTCTGGCGCCCCACCCGGAAATTGCTCTCGACAACGGTCACGTCTGCTCGGGAAAAGGCCGCGCCGGTATCACCGCGCACGACAGTTGCCTCCCACGCTATGTTGCCGGCATGAGCGGCACCTTCGAACAGGACCTCGTAGTTTCGCCAATCGGGATGAACAAGGTGGGCTTCAGGTGCCAGTGCATCTGCCATCGAAATCGCCGTCGGCAACAAGTCGATTTCGGTGGTGATCGCCGCGACCGCGGCCTCCGCCTGCTCCAGCGTATCTGCGGCAACCGCCGCAATCGGCTCGCCGACATATCGGATGAGATCTACAGCGAACAGCGGTTGATCGGCTATACCAATGCCATGCAGACCCGGCGCATCTGCAGCGGTGACGATCGCGCGGACACCCGGCATCTTGCAGGCACGAGAAACATCCACGGCAAGCAACCTGGCAGACGGGACCTCGGCGCGCAACAAAACAGCATGAAGCATGCCGGGTCGTCCTTGATCAACAGTGTAAAGCGTACGACCGCGCAGCTTGTCGCGCGCATCGCGCCTTGGGAAATCCATGGTGGCGCCGGACGAATTTGGCATGATCGTCTCTCTATTTGCGTCTACCCGGCCGATGCCAGTGAAAATGCTGCATCGACGATGCGTTCGTAACCTGTGCAGCGACAGACATTGCCAACCAGAGCCGCCTTTATCTCCTCTCGTGTGGCGCGGGGTTCACGATCGAGAAAGCTCGTCAGCGTCATCAGCATGCCGGGAAAGCACATCCCGCATTGGACAGCGTCATGATCTTCAAATGCCTTTTGCAACACAGACAGGTCTCCATTGGTCGACAAGGATTCGACCGTATGAATCTTGCAATCGACAGCCAATCCGACGGGCAGCAAGCAGGAGACGACCGGACGGCCATCCACCCACACGGTACAAGCGCCGCAAAAGCCTTCGCGGCACACAATCTTCGCACCGGTCAGAAAGAACTCGTCCCTCAATACATCGACCAAGGGTGTCAGCGGATCTCGCACAGATACGCGATCCTCGTCGTTGACAGTCAGATGGAGTGGCATGGTTCGGCTTCCTTGGTTGCGGCGCTCAGCACTGGCCTCGGATGTTTCGGACTGCCCTGCCGACCAGGCTGGGAAGAACCTTGATGCGATACCAACCCGGCGCCTCGACACCCTCCCGCCCGTGCAGCTCGTCGGCACAAAGCGTCGCTTTTTCGGTCACGTCTGCGGGGTCGAGCGGGTGGCCGATCAGCAATCTCTCAAACTTCTCCCACCGTCGCGCCGTCGTTTCCACAGAACCTATTGCCACCCGAGCGCTCTTGACGACACCAGTGGAGCCCAGTTCGGCAGCAAGACTCACGATCACCACCGGGTAGTCGCCGCCTTTGCGCAAGGTGAGCCGGACATGATCTGACCGGTATGTCGTTCGCGGCACCATCACGCGCCTGACAAGGCAGCCGTGCGGAAGATCCGTCCGCATCGTCAAAAATGCCTCGACCGAAACACGCGTGCTTTCGCCGGGCATGGCGAGCTCTATTTGGGCATCGAGGCAAATGAGGGCCGGCACCAAATCGGCCGCCGCGAAGCCGGCAGCACACAGGTTTCCCCCGATGGTAGCCATTTGACGGATCGCAGGATTTGCGGAACTGCCCGCTGCCACCGCGAGAGCGCGGAATTCCGGCAGCGGTGCGAGCGCTGCCGCCAACCGGGCATGCGTAACGCAGGCGCCAATGCTCAGGTAGTCATGCAGCAGTTCCACACGCTGCAATTCGTCGATCTTGGCGAGCGCAACATACGAACGAGGGTGCTGCTCCTTTCGGATCGGCGCACGCATGATCCAGGTGGCGCCGGCCAGAGGCGCCCCGCCATCTCCTCGATCCGCCAGGGCGGCAATGGCATCAGCCACAGAGGTCGCCACATGAAGACTGTTCATGGCTACGCGCCCAGATCCTTCCCACAGCACATCGTGACGGACAGCGGCGGCCCTCCACCGACGCTACCGGCGGTACCTGCCACATTCTTGGAAGAATGGTTGCCCCGGCTTCGAGGCAACCATTGCAATGTTCAGTCCTGTAGCTACTGCTTCAGCAACGCTTCGAGTGGCACGGATTCGCTGATCGTCCATTCGTCGACGATCTTCGGCTTGCCTGCAGTCACCTCCGAGATGAGGTAACGGCCCTTGTTCTGGTGATGAATCTCGTTCGTGAAGGTACGCGGGCCAAACAAGGTCGCCTCGTCCTTCATTTTCTCGAGTTCCGCCACGACAGCGTCGGCATCTGTGCTTTTTGCTCGGTCGACGGCCTTCGCCCAGATATCGATCAGGACATATCCCGGATAGACATACTGGCTGGAAGGACGCGCGCCCGTAACCGTTTCGTACTTCTTGTTGAACTCCTCGACGGCCGGATTGGGATCATCACCATAGATCGATCCCTGCACCGGCACGAAGAAGTTGGAGAGATCCGGCACCGCGTTCAGCCAGTAGCTGCCGTCCACACCCGAACCATTGAGAATCATCGATTTGATTCCGGCGGCTCGGATCTGTTTAATTGCGCTGACGACACCTGGCATCATCGAGCACAACATAATGGCATCCGGCTCCTTCGCCAGACTCTTGATGCGCGTGATCTGCGATGCAATCGACGCATCTTCGTTCTTGAAAGTATCCCGGCCGACAACTTCGGCGCCTTCAAGCTTCGGGGCCATCCAATCGAAACCGTCGCAGATGCCCTTGTTGTACTCTGTCCAGGTATCAAGCAGGACATAGAACGAGCGTGCATTCTTCTTCTTGAACGACCATTCGGCCATGGTGGCACCCTGCACGGCCGCCAGCACCGAAGCACTGAAGGAATGCGGACCGACACCCTGAATACCCGCCTTGATCGATTCCGCGCAGAGGAAGAACGAGACCTTTCCGGCCGCCTCCGCGGCAAGCGCCGCCGGCGAACCAAAGTCGTAATCACAGGACACGATCACCAGATCGGCCCCTTTGTCGAGCACTTCGAGCCCGGCTTTGGCACCCTCTGCGCGGTCGGTCTTGGTATCGGCAGTAACCACCTTGATCTGTTTACCAAGCAGGCCACCAGCCTTGTTGATCTCGTCGATCCGAATCATCGCCGCTTCCTGGGCCGGCTTGTCATAGGCTTGCATGAAACCGGATTCCGCTGTGGCCATGCCGACGACGATCTCGTCGTCATCGGCAAAAGCGGCACCCGTCGCCATCACCAGGCCGCTGGTCGCCGCAATGACGCCCAACCGTAAGATGTTCTTCATAGTCTCCTCCATTTTGACACTGGCACTCCCCGACTCATCCTCGAACCGCAACCGGTTTCCCCCGGTTATTTGTTCTCAGAAGCCCGTTCGAACGGCCACCGACTCCAGCGGAGCTCCCTGTTCCGCATGAGACCGCTCGGCCGGAAAATCAGAATGACGATCATGGCGATCCCGATGGCAATTTCCTGCACACCGTTTGGAATGGCGAGCGTGGCCTCACCGATCGGAATGCCTTTCTCCAACGTCCGCAAAATCTCGATCACCGCCGAGATCGCGACGACGCCGATTACTGCCCCCGACAGGCTGTTCATGCCACCGACGACCAGCATGGCGAGCGAGATAAAGGTCAGGCTGAGATAGAAGGCGTCCGGATTGACGACACCCAGAAAATGGGCATAGAGCACACCGGCGATACCGATCACGAAGGCGCTGATGACAAAGGCGATCAGCCGTTGCCGCTCGATATCGACGCCGGATGCTGCGGCGGCAATGGCCTCGTCGCGTGCGGAACGCAGCGCCAGTCCATAGCGCGATATGCCATAGCCATAGGCAACGATCACCGCGAACAGCGCACCACCGAACGACAGCCACACACCCGTCTTCATCGGAATGCCGACTACGGAACTGGTGGCGCCGGTGACCGTTTCCCAGTTGGAATAGACCGTATTGATGACCGCCAGCATGGCAAAGGTCGCGATCGATGCGGCGATGCCGGCAAGACGCATCAATATCCGGCCGATCAGCAACGCGAACACCGCTGCCAGCAGGGGTGACAGTACCAGCGACAAGGCAATCGGCGCCTGATGCTGAAGGATAAAGTCCGGCAAGCCGGTAAGTGCGAATTTCTTCATCGCCGGGGGTATGGTGAGCCATGCCGTGCCATAGGCACCCAGGCACATGAAGCCGACATGACCGAAACTCATCACACCGGAATTGCCGATGAAGATGTAGAGCCCCACAACCAACACGATGCGGATGAATAGTTCGGTGACCGTCCGCTCAAAGGGGCTGGACCCGGACAGCTTGGCGATAAGGGCGATGGCCAGCAAAACGAGAATCAACACGGCGGGCGTTGATACGGTTCGGGCAAGGACGGATCTATGCGCGTTCATCGCCTCAGACCCTCTGCTTCGCGGATTTGGGTGCGAACAGACCCTGCGGCCGCCAGATCAAGCAGGCGATGACTGCGGCGTAGACGAAGGCGTCGCGGAACGGCCGTGCCTCCAGCGGCAGGATGACTTGCATCAACACGCTGGCGGCGCCGATAAGATAGCCGGCGACCACAGCCCCGGCCAGGCTGCCGAGGCCGCCGATGACCGTTGCGATGAAGGCAACCAGCATCACCGAAACACCCATCTGGATGTCGGACGTGCCGGTCTGCGCGGCCAGGATGAGGCCGATGCTGGCAGCCAGCATACCGCTGATCGCGAAGGCGATGAGAATCACCTGGTTGGCCTTGACCCCCAGCATGCGCGCCATCGTGAAATTCTCCGCTGCCGCACGCATTTCAAGGCCGAACCGCGTCCGTTTCAGGAAGGCAGAGAGGGCAACCAGGATAATAATGGTGATGCCGATGGCGATGAGCTGCAGCAGCGGCAGCCGTGCCCCCAGAATCTCGACCGGCAGGCCGAGATCAGGCCACAGATTGATCGATTTCGGCCGGGACGAAAACAGCATCAGCAGAAAATGCTTCAGGATGAAGCCGAGGGCGAACGATGCGATCATCATCGTCGCTGGATTGGCGTCGCGCAGCCGCCGGAAGACAATAATTTCCGACAGCACCGAAACGCCGGCACCGATCAGCAGGATGACCGGAATCAGCACAATGGTCGGCAGACTGCCGAGAAACATCTCCGACATGGCATCGGTCGATGGCACCAGCATCGCGAAGACACAGAACGAGATGTAGTCGCCATGGGCGAAGTTGACGAGCCGCATGACACCGAAAATAAGGGCGATGCCGAGGGCGCCCAATGCATAGATGCTGCCCAGGCTGAGAGCATCGAAGACAATCTGGAGTATTGCGGTCATGATGTCTGAATGCCCCCTTAGCCGAAATATGCTTGTTTGAGAGCATCGCCGCGCAGCAATTCGCGCGCGTCGCCTTCCATGACGATCTCGCCGCTCCGCATCAGCAGCATGCGACCGCCCGTCAGCAGGGCGCGGGTCGAGCTCTGTTCGACGATGAGGAGCGTCAGGCCGCGTTCATCGCGCAGCCGCAGCAATACGTCATAGACCTGATCGATGATCTTCGGCGCCAGGCCAAGCGACGGCTCGTCGATGGCAATAAGCTGTGGTCCGGTCATCAGGGCCCGGGCGATCACCAGCATCTGTTGCTGACCGCCTGAAAGAACCGCCGCCGGCGCATCCCTGCGCTCACGCAGCATCGGGAACACCTCGTAGCAGCCGGCCAGATCCGCCGCGACGGCGTCCTTGTCCGCCCGCATGCCGGCGCCAAGGCGCAAATTCTCTTCGATCGTCAGGGTACCGAAGACGTGACGGCCTTCCGGCACCATGGAGAAGCCGCGGCGCGCGATGTCCTCCGGGACCGTGCCCGAGATGACTTGACCCGCCAGCTGTATCTGACCCTCGACGGGCGTTACCACACCGGCAATGGCCTTCAGCAAGGTGGATTTGCCGGCCCCGTTTGGACCGGTGACAAACAGCGTCTCCCCCGCCGCCATCTTGAAGTTGGCATGACGCAGAGCGGTCAGGCGGCCATAGCGTACCGTGACATTGGTGACAGAGAGGAAGCTCATAGGATCGCCTCCTCGACCGCCTGAGCAACGTCGCCTTGCGTCCCCATATAGGCGTGACGCACCCTTTCGCTCGATCGGATCAACGCGGAATCGCCCACTTCGATGATTTCACCGGAATCGAGAACATGGATGGTGTCGCAGATCTCCAGCACCAGACCGATATTGTGTTCAATCAACAGGACACCACAGGTCATCTCATCGACGATGCGACGGATCAGCCGTGCCAGGTCCATCGCTTCGTCATGCGACATGCCGGCGGCAGGCTCATCGAGCAGCAGAAATCGCGGCTCCATCATCAGGGCGCGACCGATGGCGACTCGGCGTTCATCCGTATAAGGCAACGCGCCGGCGATCCGGTCGGCAAGATGCCCGATACCCATCCAATCAAGCATGTCCGACGCCAGGCGGAATGCCGCACGCCGCTTCAGGCCGAGCGCCACCGCCGTTACTTCCAGATTGTCGACAACGGTCAGGTCACTGAACAGCCGGCCCGACTGGAATGTGCGGGCGATGCCGAGGCGCCGGATGACGTGGGCGGGGCGACCGGTAATGTCACCTTCGTCCATGAGCACCCGGCCTGTGGTCGGTGACTGGAAACCGGTGAGCACATTGACCAACGTGGTCTTGCCGGCGCCGTTCGGTCCGATCAAGCCGGTGACATGGCCGGGCGCTATCGCCAACGCAACATTCGTCAGGGCTTTCAAGCCCTCGAATGAAACCGAAACATCGTCCGCCCGCAATGTCGTGCTCATTTGTCCCCGTTTATTTACGCATCGTGATGACGTAGGAGCCGCTGGCATCCAGCTTGGCGGCCCAACCCGGCTCGATCACGATCGTGGTGGTCACTTCCTCGATGATGGCCGGCCCTTTAATCGCGGCGCCGGCACCCAATTGACTGCCGTCATAGACCGGCACCCGCTCCGACTTGCCGCTCGCCCGGAAGATCGCCTTGCGATGGCCCTTGATGGCCTTTGACAACGTGGCACCCTTGCCGAGCTTAGGCGATTTCGGTTTTACGACGCGCCCATAGAGCGTGCTTTCGATATTGACCACTTCGACAGCGTTATGGCGTTCGGAATAGGTATAGAGTTCTTCGTGACGCTTGTGGAAAGCGTCGATCACCTTGACGATTGTCTTCTCGCTAATGTCGAAATTGCCGATTTCCACCGTGCACTCATGCACCTGTCCCACATAGCGCATGTCGAGACTGCGCTTGATGACCATGTCGGTCGGCTTAAAGCCATCGGCCTTCAGGTGCTTGATGCCTTCCGCCTCGATCTCGTGGAACAGCGTGGTGATGCGGCGATAGGCCTTGTCATGGTCCAGGCGCAGCGGCGCCGTCGCCATGTAGTTATATTTGACGTCCGAGATGATCTGACCAAAGGCGCAAAGGCCCGACGCCAATTTCGGCAAGATCACCGTAGTAATGCCCATTTCGCGCGCGAGCGACGTGATATGCGCCGCCGTGGCGCCACCCGCACCTACCAGCACAAAATCACGCGGATCGTAGCCGCGTTCCACGGAAACACGGCGAATGCCGTTCACCATGTTATTGTTGACGATGGTGTAGATGCCATAGGCGGCCCGCTCGACCGAGATGCCGAGTGGATCTGCGATCCGGCGCATCGCCTTGCGGGCCTTTTCCAGATCGAGCGGCAGTCGACCGCCCAGCAATCCGTCCGGATTAAGATAACCCAGCACGAGATTGGCGTCCGACACTGTGGGCTCGGTGCCGCCCTGGCCATAGCAGGCTGGGCCGGGATCGGAACCGGCGCTCTGTGGCCCGACCTGCAGGATGCCCATGGTATCGATCCATCCGATCGATCCGCCACCGGCGCCCAGCGTCTCGACCTGGATCATCGGCACACCGATGCGATAGCGCAGGAAGTCGATGTTTTTGTTGACGTTGGTCAAGCTGTCCTTGGTCAAGGTGATGTCAAACGACGTCCCACCCATATCGACCGTGATAACGTTCTTTTGCTTGAACGGCGCGCAAACATAGAGACCGGCCTGCGGTGCCGATGCTGGACCCGAATTGATCGCATAGACTGAACGGTCCGTCATCGCCTGGCCGATCGCCAAGCCGCCATTCGACTGGAAATAGCGAACCGGATGCTTGGCGCCGAGCGCCCGGAAATAGGCGTCAACCGCGGTCACATAGCGCTTCAGAATCGGACCGAGATAAGCATTCGTGATCGCCGTCGACGTACGGGTGTATTCGCGGATCTGCGGATAGAGCTCACCGCCCACCGTCAGTGCGACATGGGGCAGCATCTCGCGCACGATTTCCGCCGCGCGCCGCTCATGCTGTGGATTGAGCACCGACCAGACGAAGGAAATCGCGACCGCCTCTATCTTCTCCGCCTGGAACAGGCGGCAGGCTTCCCGGACATCCTCCTCATGCATCGGCGTCTTGACCGAACCATCGGAAATGACCCGTTCGCGAATCCCGCGCCGCAGATAGCGAGGCACCAGCATGACGGCCGATGGGTATTCCGGATCGTAGCGATAGCCATCTTCTTTATGGCCAAGGCGAATCTCGATCGAATCTTCATGACCGGCCGTGCAAATAAGACCGGTTTTGCCGCCTTTGTGCTGAATGAGCGCATTCAGGCCGACCGTGGTGCCATTGATGCACAGATCGCAGTTGGAAATGACCGAGGCGGGGCTTTCGTTCAATTCTTCTGAGATCAGTTTCAGGCCGTTCTCAATGGCCTTGGTCGGGTCGGTCGGTGTCGACAGGGCCTTGAACAGACGCACATTGCCCTTCTGATCGGCCAGGACGAAGTCAGTGAACGTCCCGCCGGCATCGATGCCAAGACGATATTTGGAACGCATGGACGTCTCTCTCTTGCTGGCGTTGATCATTGGGCAGCCACCGCAGCACGCAGCCGCGCCGTCGCCGCTTTATCGACTTCCAGAGAGAGGACATCCTTGATGACGACCCCGTAATCCTCTTTGGCACCTTTAATGGAAACCAACCCGTTCTTAACGTCCCAGACGACCTTGTCGACGGGCCGTTCCCGAGGATCGCCATAGCCCCCACCACCGGGATTCATGTTGGTCACGGATTCGCCCGGCTGCAATTTGTCGATCACATTGGTCTTAATGATCTGGACCTGGCCGTGGCGGTTGAGTTCCAGGCGCCCGACCTTGGATTCGATCATCTCCGACTTCGCGCCGGCCGCGCCGACCGCCGGGATGCGGCGACCCTCGCCAAAGGTGATGAATGTCATCTCCTTGTCGAGCGGCTCAACTTCCCAGGCCGTGCCCGACCCACCGCGGAATTTGCCGGCCCCGCCGGAATCGGTCATCAGCGAATAGCGGTGAATGATAATGGGATAGGAATATTCCAGCAGCTCGATATCGCCAGATGTCAGCGCACCGAAACAGCATTCCGGTCCGCAGGCGTGCCAGCCATCCTGCTGGGGTGTGGCACCGGCACCCGAGATGATGGTGGCCAGCACCATCGTTACATATTCTTCGTCATTGCGGGAATCCCAACCGGCGATGTTGAGCCCGTTGGCATGGCCCCACGATGCCGCCACTTTCGACGGCATGGCTTTCTCAAAAGCAAGACGAACCGCATCGGTCAGCGTTTCCATCGGCGTCGTCGTGCAATTCATATGCGGCGCCGGTTCGCTGGCGTTGCAGAGCGTACCCTTAGGTCCGAAATCGAGACTGACGCATCGATAGAGCCCCTCATTGTAGGGCGGCGGCAATTGCGCGAACATCATCAGACCGAGATAGACGCCGGAATGCGAATTGCCTTCATACGAGTTAATAAAATAGGGAATCTGCGGCGGGCTCTTGATCGCGATATGGCAATTGTCCTGCTTGATCGTCACCGTCGCCGTGATCTCGAAGTCGCCGAAGCCGTGGCCAGCATCTTCCAGAATGGCCGTACCGACGTAGGTTCCGTCAGGCACGGATTTGATCAATGACCGCATGTGCCGATCGGCCATGGCCAGCAACTCATCGACACAGGCATCAATTGTCGGGACGCCATATTTATCCAGCATCGCGATGAGATTCCGCTCGCCGACCTGGCAGGCACCGATCAGTGCATTGAGATCGCCCTCCTGGTCGCGCCGCGCCCGCATGTTGGTGAGGATCATGTTGATGACGTCATGCCGCGGCTTGCCGCGATCCCAGATCTTCACCGGCGGAATACGCAGGCACTCACCGTAGATCTCGGTGGCGTTCGGGTTGTAGCCGGCCGGCACGGGACCACCGATATCGGTCAAGTGCCCCTTGCACACCGTCCAATATTTGAGCGTCCCCTTGTAGAAGACCGGCTTGTACATACACAGATCGATGGCGTGGCTGCCACCGTAGGCGGGGTCGTTGTGCAGAATGAGATCGCCTTCACGGATGTCGTCGCCGAAGAATCGCACGATCGCCTTGGCGGCCGGAATCAGCGATCCCAGATGGATCGGAATATCCTGACCCTGCAGGATCATCTCCGGCTTGGCATTGAACAGCGCGGTGGAATAATCATGCGCCAGATTGAACACGCTGGAGCGCGCGGTCTTCTCGAGCGTCAAGGTCATCTCGCGCTGAGTCGTCTCAAGTACGCCGCGCACGACAGAGAGCGTGATGGGATCGACCTTGACGCGACCCGGTGCTTTCTTGACCGTCCGGTCGGGTTTGTGGGCCGGGGCACGTTTACTGCTGGTCGCTTTGATTCTGGCTTTGGATTTGGCGGTCGTTCTGCTCATGGGATCCTCGCTCCATCGCTGCGCCGGAACACGTGACGACGATCGGACCCTTTGTTGCAGGTCGTTCTCCGCCACCCTGTCCGGCATCTTGTCGTACCGTGATCGCCCAGATTAGGAGCAGCGGATCGGCTTGGTCTTTGCGCTGTGTGCACGGCAGTTTGCCGTTTTGTGCAGTCGCGATGATTAGAGGCCGGGACGCCATTGCAGGGCGCCGGGCGCTGGATTAGTGTTTCCGCACATTCGCGGAGCGGCCGATGAAGACGACGTTTACCACCAGCGACGTTGCGGCGACGGAACGCAGCCAGCATTGGCATGACGCGATTGCCCGCGCCTACTTTCCGCTCGAGCTCAAATTCCGGCAGGCGGAGAGTTTCGATGGCGAACTCGCTCTCTGGCAGCTCGGCGACGTCTCCCTCTCGCGCCTCACCTCCGAAGCACTGCTCTATCGTCGCCAGAAGCAGCATCTCTCGGCCGAACGCAGCGAGCAGTTCCTGGTTACCGTGCCGGCACGCTCCGACGTCTTCTTCTCGCAATGTGGCCAGGACGTGCGCTGCAGTCCCGGCGGCTTCCTGCTGGAACGCAGTCATGAGCCTTACGAGTTCAGCCATACGGAGGCAGCCGATCTCTGGGTTCTCAAAGTCGACGCCAAAGCGCTCGGTGGCCGCATCCGTGCACCTGACCGATTCTGCAGCATGGTCTTTGACGCGGGCAATGGTGCCGGTGGCATGTTCGTCGACATGCTGCATCTCATCCCCGGCCGCTTCGGCGCCATGACGGCGGAGGTGCGTAGCACGGTCGGCCAGCAATTGATCGACCTTCTGGTTCTGTCTCTGAAAGGTGACGAGCGGACCCTCACCTCGGCAAGCTCGACGGTGCGCGAGGCGCATCTCACCCGCATCGAGACGTTCGTGCGCCGGAACCTGCACAATCCCGAGCTCGACATGGAGGGGATCGCGCGCGCCTGCGGCATCTCCACCCGCTATCTTCATGAACTCTTTCGCGACACGAACCAGACCCTGGGGCAATGGATCCGCGACCAACGCCTGGCGGCCTGCGAGGCGACGCTGCGCGATCCGGCCAATCGGCAGACGGTCGCGGAGATCGCCTACCGTTGGGGGTTCGGCGACCAGGCCCAGTTCTCGCGTGCCTTCAAGACTCATTTCGGTCTATCGCCCAAAGAGTTTCGTGAGCAGATTCGACGCGCCCGGCCAACGCCCTTGCCCGAGCACGCCTGATCCTTCAGTCATCGGCGCGCAGCACGCCAGGCGATCGGCAGAACGGCGCAAGCCAAGACCACCTTGATCGCCTCGCCCGGCAGGAACGGCAACAACCCCGCACTGAGCGCCTTATCCAGGCCGACCAGCGTCGCCAGCCATCCCGCCCCCAGCGCGAAGATCACGGCCTCGCCAGCAGCGAAGGCCGCCAGCGTCGTGAGCAATGAACGACCGAAGCCTTTATCGGCCAACCAACCGACAAGAACCGCCGCCGCCAGAAAGCCGAACAGATAGCCACCCGTCGGGCCGGTGAGATAGGCCGGCCCGGCACCACCCGCAAAGACGGGCAGGCCGGCAGCACCTTCGACGAGATAGGCGAGCACCGTCGCACCGGCGAGCCGCGCACCGAGGCTGGCGCCGATCATGAGAACCACGAATGTCTGCATCGTCATCGGCACCGGCCAGAATGGCACCTGCACCTTGGCCGAGACGGTGAGCAGCAGCGTTCCGCCCAGAACCACCAACACCTGATAGAGTCGGCTTCTGGCGAGGCCCGACCATAGATTGGCGGCGAGTGTCGTATTCATGTCTTCATTCTCCCTTTGTCATGATGCCAAGGCCGCGCGCACGCGGCCCAGGAGCGACGCGCGATCGTGACGCGCTGTCAGGGCGCCTTTCATATCGACTTTTACGAAGCGGGCCGGCGTGTGCGGCTGCAACTGACCGATGAGATCCATGTCGGCCGAAATGACCGTACCCACCATGAAGTAGCCGCCACCCGAGACCGCATCACGGTGAAGCACGATCGGCTCCGTTCCGCCCGGCACCTGGATCGATCCATAGGGATAGCAGGCATCGACGATGTTGGAGGGATCCGACCCGGCGCCAAAGGGCTGCTTGCGCGGCACGAAGCCAAGCGGCCTGCCGCCCCGGAAGCGGTAGCCGATGCGGTCCGCCTCGGGCGCCACCTTCCAGGTATCGTCGAAGAACTGCCGCCCCGACTCATCCGTGATGCGATGCCAGTAGAGTCCCGGCAATACGCGGAGTTCGGCAGGCGCGCCCGGCGCGCGGCGCAAGGACTCGGCAAGGCTGCGGCCGGCCGCGACACTTTTCACCGCCGAACCCAAAGCGAGCTCATCGCCCGCCTGCAGCTTGCGGCCCTGATGGCCGCCGAGAGCGCCCAGCGTATAGGTCGAACGGCTGCCGAGCACGACCGGCACGTCGATCCCGCCGGCGATCGCGATATAGGCGCGGGCACCTTTCTGCAGGAAGTCAAAACTGAGTTTCTGCCCGGCCTTGATTTTGAAGCTGGTCCAGGCTGCCTGCACGGCACCGTCGACCTTGGCCGGCATATCCGCCCCGGTGACAGCCACCACGGCGTCGGCGGTGAATTCTATTTCCGGCCCCATGAAAACGGCCTCAAGTACCGCAGCGCCTTCGTCATTACCGACCAGTAGGTTGGCGACACGCAGGGCAAAGCGATCCATGCCGCCCGACAGCGGAATACCGAGATGGTAGTAGCCAGGCCGGCCGAGGTCCTGGACGGTGGTCGACAGGCCGGGGGCAAGTATCTTAATGGCCATAGAGGACCCCCTCGAGCTTGCGGTTATAGCCATCGATATCCAGCTGGAACTCGTCGAGCGAGAAGGTCACGTCGCGCATCAAGGGCGCGAACTTGCCGGCCTCCACGTCGGCTACCGCCTGATCATAGGCAGGGCGATCGATCGGCTTCCATTTGACGATGTCGCCTGGCCGGAAAAACACCATGAAGTCGCGCAGATAGCCGATCTGCTGATTGGGGTCGTAGATCGGCATCGGCGTGATGCCGAACATCTGATAGCCGCCCGCGCCGCGCACGGAGTAGATGCAGCTGAAGCAGCCGCCATGGCCGACAGTCAGCTTCGGTGTATCGGTCCGGGGTCGCAGATATTTGGGCACTTCCAGCTGCCGCGGGCGGTCCACCATCTGATAGAGGAACGGCAATCCGGCAACGAAGCCCACCATCGACACGAACCAGGGTGCCCCGGAATGCGCCTTGATGAAATTGTCGACTGATCCCAGATTATTCACCTGCGCCGCATATTCGAGATCCGTGCTCTTGGGATCCTGGTGGCGTTCGCGAAAACGCATCAAGGTTTCGTGGGTCCAGGGATCGTTATAGAGAACGGGGATTTCCACGATTCGTGTCTTGAGCGTCGAGTCCGCTTTCTCTGCCGTCCCCTCCAGGCGCTTCAATTCCGCCAGCATGTCATCCGGACTGATTTGGTCCGGATCAAATTTGATCTGGAAGGACGCATTGGCCGGACAGATCTCCGTGACGCCCTTGATACGGCTTTCCCGAACGGCATTTGTCATCGAGAGGCTCTTGAAGAAGGCGGCAAGCGACATCTCTTCGTCAACCTCGACAAAGATGTGCTCATCGCCGCCAAATGAGTACCGCGTGTTCATTGTCGCGCCACCTCCTGATTGGGGCCATTCCAGCAAAGCAATTTGTTCCGCCAGCGGCTTCACGCTAGGCGGGTCGCGTTCTCCTCCAGCCAGCGTTCCAGCCAGCGCGTATCGAAACGTCCCGCCTGCACCTCACGATCGGCCACGAGTGCTTGGTGCAGCGGCTTTGTCGTCTTGATGCCGTCGATTTCCAGCTCGCCCAGGGCCCGGCTCAATCGCGCAATCGCTGACGCGCGGTCCTCGTCCCAGACGATCAGCTTGCCGAGCAGGGAATCATAGAAAGGCGGAATGACGTAGCCGGGGTAAAGCAAGGTATCGAACCGCACGCCATTGCCGCCGGGTATACGCAGGCCGCTGACCAGGCCCGGATTGGGCATGAAGTTCTGAGCTGGGTCCTCGGCATTGATGCGCACTTCTATGGCGTGGCCACGCGCGACGATATCTTCCTGGCGCAGGCGCAGCTTCTCCCCACCGGCCACGCGGATCATCTCGCGCACGAGGTCGATGCCGGTGATGAATTCCGTCACCGGGTGTTCGACCTGAATGCGGGTGTTCATCTCGATAAAATAGAAGGCGCGCGTTTGATCGTCATAAAGGTATTCCAACGTACCGGCGCCGCGATAATGGACGGCCTTGGCGAGCGACACAGCAGTTCGGCACAGTTCCGCGCGGATATCGGCCGGCAGCACCGGCGAGGGCGCTTCCTCCCAAACCTTCTGGCGCCGTCGCTGTAGCGAGCATTCACGCTCGAAGCAATGCACCACATTCTCGCCATCGCCCAAAATCTGAACCTCGATATGGCGCGCCCGCTCGATCACTTTCTCCAGATAGAGGCCGCCGTCGCCGAAGGCCGCGAGCGCCTCGGCCCGGGCCTGGGGCATCAGGCGTTCAAATTCTTCGGCATTGTTGGCGATGCGGATGCCGCGGCCGCCACCACCGGCGGCCGCTTGGATCATCACAGGATAGCCGGTGTGCGCGACCACCGCGCGTGCGGTTTCGACATCATCGACTCGGCCATCGCTGCCCGGCACGGTCGGAACGCCCGCTGCCGCCGCTGCCTGGCGGGCGGCAACCTTGTCGCCCATCAACCGAATGGCGTTCGCACTTGGTCCCACGAAGGTAAGGCCAGCCACGGCGACGGCGTCGGCAAATTCCGCATTTTCGGCAAGAAAGCCATAACCGGGGTGGATGGCATCGGCGCCGCTGCGCTGCGCGGCATCGATCACCGCCGGAATATTGAGATAGGATTTCGCAGCCTGCGCCGGCCCGATATCGATTGCCTCATCCGCCAGCTTCACGGCCAGCGAGTCCACGTCAGCCTTGCTGTGGACCTGCACCGTGCGAATGCCCAACTCGCGTGCGGCCCGGATGATGCGCACCGCGATCTCACCGCGATTGGCTATGAGCAGGGTCCTGATGGCCATACTGGGTTCCAGCTCTCTGCGCGTTTCAGGCGTCGATTTCGGCTAAAGGCTGGCCAGCCATCACGGCGTCTTCGTTTTCGACCAGGAAGCGGACGATCTTGCCGACCTGGCCCGCCTTGACTTCGTTAAACGACTTCATGACCTCGACCAGGCCAATAACATCGCCCGCCGTCACGCTGTCGCCATCGTTCTTATAGAGCGGCTGGTCCGGCGCTGGCCGACGATAGAAGGTGCCGGGGAGCGGCGAGAGGATCTGCTTGATGGCCATGATATCTGTCATCCCTCTTATCTGGTCGGGTCGCTGGTATCGAGATAGGGCGCTACTGCCTTGCGCACCATTTGCGCGATATCGACGGCGTTGGGCGTATCCGAATGCACGCAGATCGAATCGGCGCGCACGGCGATTTCCTGGCCGCCGACACTGCTCACCTTGCCCTCGGTCACGGCGCGCAGGCAACGCCGCGCCGCCTCGGCCGGATCCTTGGCGTCATGCTCGCGGGTGACGATCAGCCCGCCGTCGTCGCTGTAATCGAGATCCGCGTAGAATTCGGCGATCAGCCGGTGACCGCGCGCCGGGTAGATCTTCTCATGCAGCGTGCCGATCATGCCGAGGACCGGCACCTTGAAGACGTCAGCCGCGTCGCACACCGCGTGCGCGATATGCTCGAGCCTCGCCGCCATGCCGTAGAGCGAACCATGCGGCTTGATGTGATTGAGTGGCATGCCCTCCGCTTCCAGGAATCCCTTCAGCGCGCCCACCTGATAGATCAGGCAATTGGCCATTTCCTCGCGCGAGATTTTCATCTCGCGGCGGCCGAAGCCTTGCAGATCCGGCAAAGACGGATGGGCACCCACCTTGACGCCATGCTGCTTGGCGAGGCGGACCGTGGTGTGCATATGGTTGAAATCCGAGGCATGAAAGCCGCAGGCAACGTTGGCGACATTGATCAGCGGCATCAGCCCCTCATCGTCACCCATGCGGTACAGGCCGAAAGCTTCGCCCATATCACAGTTAATAACTGTCAAATCGGTCCTCCCCACTTCACTGGCGGAACACGGTCGTTTTAGCGTGGCAGTTCGTTTTGGATGTGCGGTCTGCGCCGCCTTCTCCCTGTCTCAGGCGTGATTTTTGCGCCGAATGTCCGTATAGTAAAATCGTAAAAAATGGTTATCGATATCTGGAAAACAGATAATGACTCTGTCGATCAAACAGGTTCGCTATTTCATCGCCGCCGCGGATGCCGGCCAGATCTCCATTGCGGCGATCGAACTCAACGTCTCTCAATCCGCCGTGACGGCCGCGATCCAGCAATTGGAAGCCGATCTGCGCGTGTCGCTATTCCGCCGGCATCCGGGCGGCGTTTCGCTGACGACCGAGGGGGCCCGCTTCCTCTTGCACGCGCGCAACATCATGGCGGCAGTCAACGAGGCGGTGCATACGCCACTGACCGATTACGCTCATTTGTCCGGGCATGTCCGTGTTGGCGTGACCTATACCGTTGCCGGCTACTTCCTGCCGCGACATCACGCCCGCTTCACGCGCATCTATCCCGGGATTGATGTCGAGCTGATCGAATTGCCGCGCAACGCTATTGAGAACGGCTTGTTGAAAGGCTCGCTCGACCTTGCGGTGCTGCTGGTCTCCAATCTCCAGGACCGTATCCATCTCGCTTATGAGGTTCTCATTCGCTCCCGTCGGCGGTTGTGGCTGCCGGTCGAGCATCCGTTACTGAAAGTTGACAGCATTACGCTGGCCGATGTCGCCACCGTGCCCTACATCATGCTGACCGTGGACGAGGCCAGCAGCACAGTCGATCGCTACTGGAAGCCGGCCGGGTTGCATCCCAACACCGTGTTCCGGACGTCGTCGGTCGAAGCAGTGCGCAGCCTCGTCGCCGCTGGCCTGGGCGTCACGGTGCTGTCGGACATGGTCTATCGCCCGTGGTCGCTTGAAGGGCAACGCATCGAGACGCGCGGTCTCGTCGCCGACATTCCCACGATGGACGTCGGTGTCGTCTGGGACCCACATGCCGAACAATCTGTTGCCGCAAGAACCTTCCGCGACTTCCTCGGCCTTACCTTCAACGGGCCAGGCCACGAACATGACGTGCCCTGACCGGGCGGGCCGACCGCGCACCACCACAAGAACTAGCCAATCTGCGTCGCCGCCACTGCGGATGGAGAAGGCCCGTTCGGTGCCTGGGTATGAACCACGGCGCCAATTTCCAGAGCCGTAGGATCCAGCTGATCCTGGCCAGTCACCAGGCCGCACAGTCGGGCTCAGCGATCGCAAGCTGATTGAGGCGTTCGCGCCAGGGCCGGCAGCGCCAGAGTAAACAGCCAGCATGCGGTCAGCATCACGGCGGAGCCTGCGAGGCAAGCTACAAGTCCACCCCAGCCGTAGAGCAAACCCGACAGCAATGTGCCCATGAAACGCCCGGCCGCGTTGGCGGCATAATAGAAGCCGACATCCTCGGCGGCTTTCTCCGAACCCGCATAGGCAAGGACCAGGTAGGAATGGACCGAGGAATTGAGAGCAAAGGCGATGCCGAAAAGGATCAGTCCCGCCACCACTACGATGAGTTGGTATCCGTCGCCGAGCATCAACCACACGAGCATCGCGGCTGGAATCAGCGCGAGGAAAAAGGACCATAGACGCGCCGCCGCGATGCCATCTTGATGGTGGTGACCGCCCCCGCGTACCAACGCGGGTGCTGCCGCCTGCACCAGACCATAGCCGATGGTCCAGAGCGCGAGAAACGTGCCGACCATCGTGAAGGTCCAGCCGGCGGCATAGAGAAAGATCGGCAGCCCGACCACGAACCACACATCCCGCGCACCGAAGAGGAATATCCGCGCTGCCGCCAGAAGGTTGATGCCGCGCCCCTTGGCGAAGAACTCACGCGCCGATTTGGAGGCGCGCGCCTTGCCCATCTGCACCGGCAGCGACAGCAGGACGCCCGTCAGCACGCAAGCGAGGAGTCCCGCCATCGTCCAAAGCGCGCCCCGGAAGCCAAGTTCTTCGAGGAGCACGCCGCCCAGGAAGAAGCCGAATCCCTTCATGGCATTCTTGCTGCCCGTGAACCAGGCGACCCAGCGAAAGAGCCGCCCGGGAGTGGCACCTCCCGAAGCCTGATCGGCCGTCAGCTTGATCGCCGATTTGCTGGCGGTCTTGGTGAGATCCTTCGCGACGCCGCAGATGCCCTGTGCTGCGACGACCCAAGCGATCGAGACCATAGCGCTCCATTGCGGCATTAGAGCCGACATCATCAGGAAGCCGCAGATCTGGGTGACGAGCCCAGCAGCCAGCATGCGGGCAATGCCGAAACGTGTCGCGAGCCAACCGCCGATCAGATTGGCAAGGATGCCCGCCGCTTCATAGAGCAGGAACAGGAAGGCAAGCGTCAGCGGTGAATAGCCGAGGCGGAAGAAATGCAGCAGCACCAACATGCGCAAGGCGCCGTCGGTCAGCGTGAAACCCCAATAGGCGGCCGTGACGATAGCGTAGTTGCGAGTGGCGCTCACGATCACTCAGAGCCCCGCGCGGCCGAGGATGCAGGCCAGATCCACCATGCGGCAAGCATAGCCCATCTCGTTGTCGTACCAGGCATAGATCTTGAGCAGCGTGCCGTCGGTCACCATGGTGGAAGGCGCATCGACGATGCTGCTCCTTGTATCGCGCGCGTAATCCGCCGAGACCAGGGGCCGGGTCTCGTAGCCAAGTATGCCCGCGAGCGATCCAGCGGCGGCTTGCCGGAAGAGCCCATTCACCTCCTCCGCCGTCGTCTCCCGCCGCAGCTCGAAGACGCAATCGGTGAGGCTGGCATTGAGCACGGGTGCCCGCACCGCATGGCCATTCAGTTTGCCCTTGAGGTCGGGATAAATCAGCGCGATCGCGGTGGCACTGCCGGTCGTGGTCGGCTGCAGCGACAACAGGGCGCTGCGCGCCCGCCGGAGATCCTTGTGCGGCGCATCGGTCACGACATTTGTGTTGGTAGGATCATGGATCGTGGTGATCTGGCCGTGGCGGATGCCGATGGCCTCATGCACCACCTTGACCACAGGTGCCAGGCAATTGGTCGTGCAGGACGCCGCCGTGACGATCGGATATTTCGCCGCGTCATAGAGATGGTCGTTCACCCCCACAACGACATTGAGCACGCTGTCGAATTTGACGGGGGCAGCGACAACAACGCGTTTGGCGCCGCGATCGAGATGGCCTTGCAGGACGGTCGGTGTCAGAAATTTGCCCGTGCATTCCAGCACCAGATCCACGCCAAGATCACCCCACGGGATGTTGTCAGGTTCGGCATGGGCAGAAAAGGTGAGGCGACGATTGCCAATGCGAATCGCCGCGTCGCCATCCGCCCCGATATCCGCCCGACGCCATCGGCCTTGAACGCTGTCGAACTCAAGAAGATGCGCCGTGGCGGCAGCACCGCCCTTAATCTCGTTTACATGAACAACCTCAAGCCGATTGTCTTTGCGAGGATCATCGTCCGGTCGCTCCGCTGCACCCAACGCCGCCCGCAAGGCCAAGCGCCCAATACGGCCCATGCCGCTGATACCGACACGCATGATTTTTACCTTGTTGCTGCCGAGCCCTGAGCTGCCGCCAATCCTTGCGCCAGAACATGCGGATCGGCGAGTTCATCGAGCCGCGCCTTCAAAGACATGCGATTAAGTGCATTGAGCGGCAGGTTGATAAAGATTTCCAGGCGCCTGCGCAGGCCTGCATAGATTTCGTTGATGAGCGTTGCGCGTTCGATCGCACTGCCGGTGAATTTCGAGGGATCAGGCAGTGGCCAAGCGCCGGTGATGACGCTGACACCGAAATCCGGACAGACCTGGCCGGCGACAGTATCGCAAAGAGCAATGACAAAATCGATCTGCGGAGCCTTAGGCTGAATGAACTCGTCCCAGGATTTGGACCGGAGGCCCGACACGTCGTGGCCCAAGGCCTTGAGTTGCGCCAGCACTTCCGGCAAGGGTCCCTCTTCGGCTGGATCCGACCCGGCGGAATAGGCGCGAAAGCGCGTACCACCGATCTTCGACAGGATTGCCTCTGCCATGATCGAACGGGCGGAATTTCGGGTGCACAGGAAGAGGACGTTGAAGGGATCTGCCTGCATGGCTTTGGTCTCCGATGTGAGGGATGCGAGGAAGCCGCCCAGCTCTGCGTTCCGGCCTCTGTCGAAGCCGCAACAGGTTTCAGCGAGGTAGGCGAGCAAGTCACGAAGGCGCGCCATATGCGCGGCATAGACAAGGCTGCGGCCATAGCGTCTGACGATGACAAGTTCAGCCTGCTCGAGAGCCCGCAGATGGAAGGACAGGGTCGAGGAGGCGACCCCCAACTGGTCGGCAATGTCGCCTGCCGGCATGCCACTCGGACCCGCCGCCAGGAGCGCCCGAATCAAATCCAACCGGGTGGTCTGGCCGAGTGCTGTAAAGAGCGCCGCTGCATCATACGATTCCATAATTCAACAATAGTCGAAACGATGACGTAAGAGCATGAAGCTATTGTGACAATTCTTTCCATCCGTTGAGCGTTATCGGCAGGTGATGAGCTGGCACCTGCGCTATCCAATGCGGGGCAGGCGCAGGAATGTGATGCGAAAGGGCTCACTGCGATCGACTTGGGCGAACAGACACAGATCGGGCATTCCGATCGGCCCCTTGAGAACGGTGGTGAACAATTCTCCCAAGGCGTCGCCGAGTTTCCGGCGCTAATCATTGTCGATAATCCCGTTGGTCGGCACGAGATCATGGACGTATTACCATTCTGGACGCACCCAATTTGGTCCGTGGTGGCAGCCATGCGGCACGGCTCGGAGGTCGGGAAGCGAAGCGGTGTTTACCGCGGACAATCCGCTGCGCATGACTGCTGGATCGATAAAATGAACGACGGGTCGACTATTGTGCGGTTGGAATAGTACCGTCGCTCTCTGCCGCAAGCGCCTGGAGTCACCTGATCAAGCTCCGCAGCGCTGCAATCCCGGTGGGTGGCTCCGGCCGCCAAGCCACCAGTGCCAAGCGTTTTGCCAATCCGTCGCGCACGCGCGCAACCTGCTTGTTCTCGCTCGCAATGCGATGCTGGAGCAAGGGGTCCTTGGTGCCGGTTGGCTCAAGGCAGTTGTTGATGACCCAGGCGAATGGCTCGATCTCGGCTCGCCGTAGGTCCTCCTGCAGGGCAGCGGCCTCTGAGACGGGTGTCGTCTCCGGCAATGCTACCAGCAGAATCTTGGTGTAGGCCGGATCCTGCAACCGCATGAGGGGTGTCACCAGGCGCCCACCTCTCTCAGGTTGCAGATAGTCCCGCATCACCTGACGATGATAGGCGCCTGTTGCATCCAGCAACAGAAAGGTATGACCGGTCGGCGCGGTGTCGATGACCACGAACCCGCTGCGCCCTTCATTTACCACGCGTGAAAAGGCATGGAACACAGCGACTTCTTCCGTGCAGGGCGACCGCAGATCCTCTAGAAGCAACGCCTTACCGTCGGTGTCCAGCTCCGCACCACGGGTCGTCATGATCTGGTCGATATATTTCTGCGTCTCGACGGCGGGATCGATGCGATCGACCTTGAGGTTGGGCAGTGTCTCGCTTGCCAACGTCCAGCTGACATGCGCGGCGGGGTCCGTTGTCGTCAGGTGGACTTGATGTCCTCGCGTGGCAAGCTCCACTGCAACGGCGGCGGCAATGGTCGTCTTGCCGACGCCTCCCTTTCCCATGACCATCACCAATCCATGACCTGCGGCTTCAATTTGGTTTATGATGCCACTCAATGTCGGTAGCGAAGCTTGACTCGTTTGTGGTTGCGTCGGGAATGCGTCCTGCTCCAGCAAGAGGAAGCGACGCAGGGCCGAAAGCCCGACCATGTCATAGGGTCGCATTGGAATTTCGTCGCGTGGCAGCCGAGCGAGCGCTGGCGGCATCTGCGCCAAGGCCTGTTGGCATCGCTTCGCCATCGCTTGTGCAATCGCATCGTCTGGGACTGTGGCCTGAAACATGGCGTTGACGAGCAGCCTCTGATTGGCAAGGCCAAGCTCATTCAATTCGGCAGCTGACCGCCCTGCTTCCCGCAGGGCCGATACCTCGGGGCGCGTCACCAGCGCGATGGTGGTGAGTTTGGGGTCGGTGAGCGCCTTCAAGGCACCTTCGAACATCGCCAACTGCATCTGCAGGCCGGAATGCGGACCAAGACAGGATGCGCCATGTTCGTTGGTCTCCAGGAATGACGACCACGCCTTGGGGAGGCTGAGGAGTCGCAGAGTATGCCCCGTCGGGGCGGTGTCAAAGATGATGTGGTCGTAGTCATGACTGATGCCACCCTCGTCAGCCAATAATCCGGCGAACTCGTCAAACGCCGCAATTTCAACAGTGCAGGCCCCTGCAAGTTGCTCGCGGACCTTGGAGATCTCTCCTGCGGCGGCTGGTCCCATAGCCGCAATGACACGTGCCCGATAGGCCTCGGCGGCAGCCTCCGGGTCGATATTGAGGGCCCAAAGGCGCTCTACCGCGGGCACTGGCTTAGCCAATCGACCGAGTTCAACGCCGAGCATCTCGTCGAGATTCGAGGCCGGGTCGGTACTGAGAAGCAGCACCTTCTTCCCCATATCAGCCAACGCCAAAGCAACGGCGCAAGATAAGGCGGTCTTGCCGACACCGCCTTTGCCGGTAAAGAAGATGAAGCGCGTGGGCGAGGCGAGGATCTTTAGAGGAAGGAGGGTCATGAAGCGCAAATCCCGCGATGCTGAGTCTAATAGTCTAACGCCCATCGGCCGGAGGCTATTTGATCTGCATCAAACTAATTCGGGCGAATTGACCGCGTGTAGTGGAACAGCATCAACGCGATCAGCATGTTGATGACAGCCACAGCGACGACCACCCCAAGAGCCGTATCCGTGCCCCAGATTTCGATCATGATCGCACCGATCGACGGCGCCGCGGCCTGGGCGATCAGGCTGGGGCGGGCCAATTTTCCCATGATCGGGGCATAGTCATCAGGACGGAAGAGGACGAGAGGCAGCGTGGCGCGCGCAATCGATTCCAACCCGATCCCGGCGCCGTAGAAGATCAGCGTGAGATAGGTGAGGGGCAGATTCCCCCAGAGCAATCCAAGGCCGAGTGCCACCGATGAGACGGACGCCAGTTTCGTCCAGATCGGGTGATGGTAGCGCCCGATCAACATCTCTATGAAGCGGGCACCAACCTGGGAGGGGCCGACCAGCGCGCCGAGCGCTACCGCCGCGGCGAGCGGAATGTCGCGCGCCTGCAGGATCGTGAGGAGGTGTACCGAGATGACGGTCGAGACCATCGAGCCGATCATGATCGTGACGGCGAGGAGGACGAAGACCGCAGGTGCCGGGTTTACCGTGGCCGTGACGGCATCCGTTCCCGGTACAATCTCTTTCTGAAGGCGGCGCGCGGATCCATGCGGCAAAGCAAACGCATAGAGCGGCAGACAAATACAGAGATGAATGATGGCGTAAGCGGCGCAGGCGCCGCGCCATCCCAGTTCAGAAACCAGAAAGGCGGAGAGCGGCCAGCAGGCGGTGCTCGCAAACCCACCGAAGAGCGTCAGGCTGGTGATATAGGGCCGTGCGCCGCGCCCATAGATATGGCCTAGGGTCGAGAAGGCCGGGTCATAGAGGCCTGTTCCCATGCCGAGGCCGATTATGATCCAGGCGAGAAGGAAGAGCGGCAGGCTCGGTGCCAGTGCAAGCCCCAGCAGGCCCGCCGCCAGCAGGGCGGCGCTGGCCACCAGGACCGGACGCCCGCCATGCTGCCGGATCTTGCGGCCGATTGACGGTGACGCCAACCCGGCGGTCAGCAGGCCGAGCGACAGGCCGCCCACGACCCAGGACAAGGACCATCCGGTATCGGCGGCGATCGGCTGCGCCAGGACCGCAGGCAGATAATAGGAGGAACCCCAGGCGAGAATCTGCGTCACACCCAGAACCGGAACGACGAGGCGCGGTGAGGTTTTGACACCCACCGCGCCATCGGTGACAGATGTCACGCAGCGGCACCGCAGCCGCAGCCCGCCTTGCCCGCATCCTTCGCCACGACATCGGCGACACAGCAGGCATTGCTATCGACTGGCGCCGGACCGCCGCAGCATCCTTCAGCATCCGCGGCACTGTCAGTCGAGCAGATGCCTGTTTCGGGCAGAACGAGATGCACGTTATCGGCCGCTTCCGTGTCGCCGGCGATGGCTGCAGCGACCGAACGTGCCTGCTCATATCCCGTCAGCAGCAGGAAGGTCGGCGCCCGGCCATAGCTCTTGACACCGATCGTGTAGAAGCCGGGCTCCGGGTGCGATGTCTCGCGATGGCCATGAGGGGGCACCGAGCCGCAGGAATGCAGATTGGGATCGATAAGCGGTCCCAGCGCCTTGACGCCTTCCAGCCAGGGGTCGAGTTCCAGCCGCAGTTCCCGCGTCATCGCGAGATCGGGCCGCTGGCCGGTCGCGACGATGATCCGGTCAACCGCCGGCAAGCTCAGTTCGCCATTGGTCGTCGCTCCGATCAGGTGCAGGCCATCATCCATTTCCTTGATTTCGGTCGTGGAGAATCCGGTGACGAGCTGGATCCGGCCCTGGTCCACCAGCCGCTTCAGGCTCGTACCCAGCGCGCCGCGCGCTTCCAATTGGTCGGCGGAGCCGCCGCCATAGATGCGGTTCATGTTGGTCCCGCGCACGACCCAGATGGCTTTGGTCTGCGGCGCGCCCTGTGCGGCACGGACCAGATCCAGCAGCACGTTGATGGCCGAGTAACCGCCGCCCACCACGGCGATCCGCTGATTGGCATAGGCTGCGCATTGCGACCCCAGCACGTCCGGCATGCCATAGGCGATACGACCGACCACACGATCCTCGCCTTGTGCCGGAAGGCCTGCCGCACCGATCGGGTTCGGATTCTGCCAGGTACCGGAAGCATCGATCACGGCCCGGGCGTAGGCGATCTGCTGTTGACCGTCCTTGCCGGCGATCCGAATCTCGAAGGGCTTGGCTGCGCGATCCTTGCTGGTGACCTTGTCGAGACCCATGCGCGAGATGGCGATGACCTTGGCATCCGTCTGAATGCTGTCTTTCAGTTCCGGGATCTGCGCCAGCGGTTGCAGGTACTGCCGATAGATTTCATCGCCCGTGGGAAGCTTGTCGGCTTGCGGCAAGGTCCAGCCGTGGCGCTCCAGCAGACGGCGCGACGCCGTGTCGACGTTCTGATCCCAGGTCGTAAAAACGCGGACATGACCCCAATCGCGGATGTTGGCGCCGACGGTGTCACCTGCCTCAAAGACTTTCACCTTCACACCGCGCTCGGCCAGATGAGCGGCGGCGGCCAGACCGATCGGCCCGGCACCGATCACGGCAACCGGCAAGTCGTTCAGTGCATCCATCTCGGCTCTCCTATATTTCCAACTATGTCGAAATAGCTAAGCAAAAAGGGGGCAGACTCAGGCCGCGCGGTCCTTGGCGGTCCCACACGCCGCATCCTGGCAGCATTCGTCGACCAGGAAACCCACCAGCTTATCCATCGAGGGATAATTGGCGTGGCAGATGAGCGTCGTTCCCTGCCGTTCCTGATAGATCAGGCCCGTCTCCATCAATTGCTTGATGTGATGTGAGAGGGTCGACGCGGCAATGCCGAGCTTGTCCTGCAGAGTGCCGCAGGGAAGCCCCTCATGCCCCGCCCGTACCAAAGCCCGGTAGAGCTTGAGCCGGATCGGCTTGCCGAGGGATGCCAGTTGCAGGGCCGCTATTTCGACTTTCATAGAAATAGAATATGCTCAGATCAAATTCTTCCGTCAAGGCATATTTCGACTACTATAGAAATAACTGCGGTCCATGATGGCAAGAGACAAGCAGTCTGAAGCGACCACCCTGGCTCGGAGTTTAATACGTGAACCTGTTCGAACGTTATCTTACCCTCTGGGTCGCCCTCTGCATCGTGGTGGGCATCGCGTTGGGCCATTTCTTCCCGTCAGTCTTCCAGGCGATCGGCGCCGCAGAAATCGCCAAGGTCAATCTGCCGGTCGCCCTCCTTATCTGGCTGATGATCGTACCCATGTTGATGAAGATCGATTTCGCCGCCCTGGGTCGCGTGAAGGAACATTGGCGGGGGATCGGCGTCACCCTCTTCATCAACTGGGCGGTGAAGCCCTTCTCGATGGCGGCCCTGGGCTGGCTCTTTATCGGCTGGCTGTTCCGGTCCTATCTGCCGGAAGCCCAGATCGACAGCTATATCGCCGGCCTCATCCTGCTGGCTGCCGCCCCCTGCACCGCCATGGTGTTCGTCTGGAGCAATCTGTCGGATGGCGAGCCGCATTTCACGCTGAGCCAGGTGGCGCTCAACGACACCATCATGATTTTCGCCTTTGCGCCGATCGTGGGTCTCCTGCTCGGCCTGTCGGCCATCACGGTGCCCTGGGACACGCTGCTGCTGTCGGTCGGGCTCTACATCGTCGTTCCGGTCGCCATCGCCCAGATCCTGCGTCGTACTCTTCTGGCCGGCAGCGGGAACGCAGCTCTCCAGCGTATGCTGGGTCGGCTGCAGCCCTTGTCACTGGTTGCCCTTCTCACCACGTTGATCCTGCTGTTCGGATTCCAGGGCGAGCAAATCATTGCTCAGCCGATCATCATCGCGCTGCTTGCGGTGCCGATTCTCATCCAGGTCTATTTCAATTCGGGCCTTGCCTATATCCTCAACCGCTGGAGTGGTGAGCAGCATTGCGTTGCTGCACCCTCGGCCCTGATTGGTGCCAGCAATTTCTTCGAACTCGCCGTCGCCGCCGCAATCAGCCTGTTCGGCTTTCATTCGGGTGCCGCACTTGCCACCGTGGTCGGCGTCCTCATCGAGGTGCCGGTCATGCTGTCCGTGGTGAAGATCGTGAATGCCAGCAAGGGTTGGTACGAAAATGGCGCAGCCGTGCGCCGGAACCGGAATAGGCTGTCACCCACGGTCAAGCGATAGCGTGGCAGGACGCAGACTAAAGTAGTCCGACGTGCTGCATGTAGTCCCGTGCTGACGGTCCGCTTGCAATGAAACGGCCAACTGAGAAGCGACACCTTCGCCCCAGTTCTCCTGACGAAGCCACCTCATCTTCCGCAGCCAATCGGCAAGTGAAATAAATTTCACTTGCCGATTTTTATGTCATTTTCATTGACAGCTGTTTGCTGCGCCCGTTAGAGCTAGTCCCGCGCAATAAAAATTGCGCCATGAAAAATATTGCATCCCCGGGACGGGGTTGAGACACTCGACACCAAAAGCAAACAAAAAGCTTATTCAGGAGGACACCATGAGACCGCTACGATTTGCCGGGGTGCTAGCCTCGGTGGTGACGGCTGCGATGCTGGCGACGACAAATGGCGCTGCGGCTGACAGCAAGTTCCAATGCGAACCGGGCGAAACCTACATCATGAACGTGATGGTTTCTGCGCACCCCTATTGGGTCCCGGTTTACCAGGGCTTCAAGCAGGCGGCCGCAGCCATGGGCTGTAAAACCGTTTTCTCGGGCACACCGGATTACGACATCACCAAGCAGATCGCATCCTTTGAGCAGGATCTGGTGAAGCAGCCGGCCGGAATTCTGCTGCATCCGATGCAATCGGATCCTTTCATCGACCCCATCAACCGGGCGATCGAGAGCGGCGTCGACGTCGTGACCTTCGCGGCGGATTCGCCGAAATCGAAGCGCACCGCCTATGTCACCTCCGACAATCTGGCCGAAGCCAAGTTTGCCGCCGAGGAAATTGTGAAGCAGATCGGCGACAGCGCCGAATATGCGGTTCTGGAAAACCCCGGCCAGAGTAACCACGATTTGCGCGTGACAGCGCTGATTTCCTATATGGAACAGCATTATCCGAACATGAAGCTGGTGGGTCGCCAGGCGACCAACCAGGACAGCAATGCCGCGTACCGGGCGACCGCGGCGATCCTGCAGGCCAATCCGAAACTCGGTGCCTTGTGGATTCCCGAGGCTGGGTCGGCCGAAGGTGCGGTCACGGCCGTGCTGGAGGCCAAGGCCAAGGTCCTCATCATGCATGCCGATATCACGCCGACGACGCTGGAGCATATCAAGGCCGGCAACATCCACATGGCGCTGAGCCCCAACCAGGGTATGCAGGGCTTCATGGGTTTCATGGCCACCTTCCTCGCGGCACATCCCGACATGTTCGACCCGTTCAACGACTACAAGGTGTCGGGTTATAATCCGATGCAGATTCCCTTTATCGACAATGGATTCGCGGTCATCACCAAGGAGAACGCGGATTCGTTTGACCTCAACGCCTACATGAAGGACCGGGACCCGAGCTGAGGTCCCGCCGCAATGATTTCGGTGCCGCCCGGGGTTCCTCTTTCAACCGGGTGGCACCGAAGCGGAATCGGATGAATGAGCACCGCCATGGAAAACGATCTGGTCCTGAAGCTCGCGAAGGTCAGCAAATCCTTCGGGCCGGTCCGCGCCCTGCGCGCGGTCGATTTCGAGCTGCGCAAGGGCGAGATCCACGCCATCGCAGGCGAGAATGGTGCCGGCAAATCCACCCTCATGAAAATCATCGATGGCATCGTCAGGCCGGATAGCGGCCAGATCTTTTTCCAGGGCGAACTGGTCGAGATCACCTCGCCGGCCATGGCGCAGCGTTTGGGGATCGGCCTCGTGCATCAGGAAATTGCGCTGTGCCCGGATGTGTCCGTGGCGGAGAACATCTTCATGGGCAACACCAGCGTCAGCAAAACGGTGTTCATGGATTATAAGGCGATCGAAGCCCGCGCGAAGGTGGCGCTGAGCGCGCTCTGCAATGTCTCACCCACCATGCTGGTGCGCGACCTGTCGATCTCGCAGCAGCAGCTGATCGAGATTGCCAAGGCGCTGACCCTGGACTGCCGCGTGCTGATCCTGGATGAGCCGACCGCCGCCTTGACCGAAAAGGAAGCCCTGATCCTGTTCGGCATCATGCGCAAACTGGCCGACCAGGGGATATCGATCATCTATATCTCGCACCGCATGGCGGAGATCTTCGACAATTGCGACCGGGTGACGGTGTTCCGCGACGGGCAGTATGTCATGACGCGGGATATCACGGATATCACCCCATCGGATGTCGTCGCTGCCATGGTCGGGCGCGTCATCGAGAATCTGTATCCTGACAAGCAGGCCGATCACGAGCGTTCCGACGAGGTCATTCTGGCCGTCCGGGATTTGACCGAAGCCAGCCGCTTTCGCAACGTGACCTTCGAGTTGAAACGCGGCGAGATATTGGGCCTTGCCGGCCTCATCGGCGCCGGGCGCAGCGAGATCGCCAAGGGTATCTGCCGCCTGGAAGGCCAGGTCAGCGGCGAGGTGCTGCTGTATGGCAAGCCGCTGCGGCTGCGCCACTATCGTGACAGCATCGATCACGGCATCGTCTATCTGTCGGAAGATCGTAAGGGCGACGGCATCTTCCTGGACATGCCGATTGCCGCCAATATTTCTGCCTTGGCGGTCGAGCAGGTCGCCACGCGCCTTGGCATTGTCGACGATGCGCGCGAATTAGAGCAGGCGAGACGCCTTGGCCACTCGCTCAACCTAAGATACGACGATATCCGCCAGCCCGCCTCGTCTCTCTCCGGCGGCAATCAGCAGAAAGTTGCCATCGCCAAGATGCTGTCCGTCCGCCCGAAGGTGATCCTCCTTGACGAGCCCACGCGCGGTGTGGATGTGGGCGCGAAGGCGGAAATTCACCGCATTCTGCGCGCGCTGTCGCGGGACGGCGTTGGCATCCTAGTCATCTCATCCGAATTGCCGGAACTTATCGGGGTGTGCGACCGTGTATTGGTGGTGCGGGAAGGTGAAATCACCGGCGAGGTTGCCGGCGACCGGATGACCGAGGAGAACATCATGTATCTCGCCTCCATTGAACCGGCGCGGGCAGGAGCGGCATGAGGATGGAAACGCAAACCCAAGAGGCAGGCATGTCGGAAGCACAACGGCCCAGGCCGACCGGTGTCGCGGGCGTGCTGCGGCAGATGCTGGGCGCCCGGGAGGTTGGGCTGATTGCCATCATCCTCATCCTGTTCATCGTCATGTCCTTCGCCTCGCCCTACTTTCTGACCTGGGTGAACATGCGGGCGATGACCATGGCCTTCGCCGTCGAAGGCATCGTCGTCGTCGGCATGACGATCCTGCTGATTTCGGGCGGCATCGATCTTTCCGTAGGCTCTGTCACGGCACTGGCCATGGTGATCGCCGGGCTGCTGTTCCTGGCGGGCGTCGATCCCTGGACGGCATCAGCGATTGCCATTCTGGCTTGCGTCGCCATCGGTGCCATCATGGGTTTCTTCGTGACCCAGATCGGCCTTCATCATTTCATCGTCTCCCTGGCGGTCATGGTGATCGCGCGCGGCATCTGCTTGCTGGGGACTGGCGGGCGACCACTTGGCCTCTTTACCCTGCCGCCCGAATTCAAATTCATCGGGCAGGGCTCTATCGGCGTCATTCCACTGGTGATTATCATCTTTGTCGTGGTCGTTATCGCCTTCGATTTCATGCTGCGCAGGACCACGATGTTCCGAAAGGTCTTTTACACCGGCAGCAATGAGAAGGCCGCCGCCTATTCCGGCATCCGCACCAAGAAGGTTGTGTTCCTGACCACCACGCTTTGCTCTGGTCTGTGCGGCGTGGCTGGCATCATCTACATGGCGCGCTTCGGATCGGCGCAGCCGACTTTCGGGCTCGGCATGGAGTTGAATGTCATCGCCGCCGCGGTGATCGGCGGGGCGAGCCTCTCCGGGGGCGTCGGCACCATCTTCGGCGCGATCCTGGGAACCATCCTGCTCTCCGTCGTTTCGAGCTCGCTTGCCCTGCTGGATGTCTCAGTCTACTGGCAGGACATCATTCGCGGGTCGATCCTGCTCACCGCCGTCACCATCGATCACTTCATCAACAAGAGGCGAAAGCAAAGGGTGTGATGCACCTTTGCGAGAGATGAACATGGCCGCAAAGAAAGAAGATTTCGAGCTGATCCGCCAAGTCCATACGGTGCTGGTTCTGCACTTCATCGAAGGCATGAAGCAGTCGGATATTGCGAGCAAGCTCAACCTGTCGACCTCCAAGGTGAACCGCCTGATTACCCAGGGCCGCTCCCTCGGCATGGTGAAGATTGCCGTCGAGAGCCCGTATCAAGGGCTGGTCGATTTGGAGCGCGATCTGATCGATGCGGCGCAGCTAACGAACGCGATCGTCTCGCCAACCGTCTCGGGCAGCCCGGATACAACACTGCAGCAGGTCGGTCGCGCTGCCGCAAATCACCTCCTCGAGACCATCCGCGATGGCGACGTGATCGCCATCACCGGCGGCAAGGCGGTTAGTGCGGTCGCGGAGAACCTGCAGCCGGAGCGCAGCTTCAAGGTGACGGTGGTGCCGCTCACTGGCGGTGTGCAGGGAAAATACTATACCGACGTGAATCATCTGGCGACGCGGATCGCCGAGCGGCTGGGTGGCAAGGCGATGCTGATTCACGCGCCCCTGTTCGCCGAAAGTCGCGAACAGCGAGACATGCTGATGGGCATGGGCTCGATCAAGGAAGTTTTCGACCTGGCGCGGCAGGCAGCTGTCGCCCTGGTCGGCATCGGCTCGATCTTTGCACCCGGATCAAGTTATTTCGACCTGCATCCGATGCCCAATCCCGACCGCAAGCAGCTCGTGAAGAGCGGGGTGATCGGGGAGTTTCTCGCCCATCTGATTCGGCGTGACGGAACCCTGGCGGATTATCCGCTCAATTCCCGGCTGGTGGCGCTGGACCCTTCGCACCTGAAGAACTGCCCGCGGACCATCGGCGTCGCGGCCGGCAAGGAAAAAGTCGAACCGATTCAGGCCGTACTGAACGGCCGGCTGGTGAAATCATTGGTCGTCGATGAGGACACCGCCGGCAAGGTGCTTAAAACCATTGGAGAGTCCAGAAATGTTGCATGACATGCTGACCCGCAAGATCGGCGCATCCGGGATCGACGCCTCCGTCGTCGGGCTCGGCACCTGGGCGATCGGCGGCTGGATGTGGGGCGGCACCAACGAAGCCGAGTCCATCGACGCGATCAGAGCATCGATTGACGAAGGAATCTCCCTCATTGATACCGCCCCCGCTTACGGCCAGGGCGTCTCGGAGGAGATCGTCGGTAAGGCGATCAAGGGGCGTCGCGACCGTGTCGTGCTCGCGACCAAATGCGGCCTGGTCTGGCATACGCAGAAGGGGAATCACTTCTTCAATTATGACAGCGGGCCGGTGCATCGCTATCTCGGCAAGGACTCGATCATCCACGAGGTCGAGCAGAGCCTCACCCGGCTGGGCACGGATTACATCGACCTCTACATCACCCACTGGCAGGATTCGACCACGCCCATTGCGGAGACCATGGCGGCCCTGGAAAGCCTGAAGCAGCAGGGAAAGATCCGGGCGATCGGCGCCAGCAATGCTTCGATCGACGACCTCAACTTCTATCTTGCCGCCGGGCAACTGGACGCCGTGCAGGAAGAATATTCCATGGTCAAGCGTAGCCTGGAACAGACGCTGCTGCCGACCTGCATCGCAAGGAATGTCGCGACCCTTAGCTATTCCTCGCTGGCACTGGGATTGCTGTCCGGCAAGATCGGGCCGGAGCGCGTTTTCACGGGCGACGACCTGCGCAAGGACAATCCGCGCTTTTCGACCGGCAACCGGCAGAAGGTCGCGCGCCTGATGGACGCCATATCGCCGATCGCCGCGGCCCATGGAGCGACGCTGGCGCAGATCGTGATCGCCTGGACGCTGCAGCAGCCGGGCATCACCTTCGCGCTCTGCGGCGCACGGAATGCCGACCAGGCGCGGGAAAACGCGAAAGCCGGGCGGCTTCGCCTGTCGACCGCGGAGATGAATGCCATTAGCGAGGCGGCGAGAACGCATCTGACCAATCTCGACGCCTGACCTCGACCTCGCGTCCCGACGTCTGCGAGGACATGACAGTGAAATGTGACTGGAACGCCGCCAATGATGGCGACGAACGGGAAAGCTATGTCTGAACAGCGGAGCGCCAATCTAGCCAGGATGCGGGATGCCGGAACCTTCGACGCCATCGTCGTGGGTGGCGGCATCAACGGCATCGGCGTGTTCCGCGAGCTTGCGCTGCAGGGCCTCTCGGTCCTGCTGGTCGAGCGGGACGATTTCTGCTCAGGCTGCAGCGCGGCGCCATCCCGCATGATCCATGGCGGGTTGCGGTATCTGGAAAACGGTGAATTCGGGCTTGTGAGGGAATCTCTCCGGGAGCGGGACGCGCTGCTGGTCAATGCGCCCCATATGGTGCGGCCGCTGCCTACCACGATCCCGATCAAATCGATCTTCTCCGGCACGATGAATGCGGCGATCGGTTTCCTGGGTGGCAAGAGCCGCCCGGCGGAACGCGGCGTCTTTCCAGTGAAACTGGGCCTGCTGCTCTATGACTGGGTAACAAGGCACCGGCGCCTGACGCCGCGGCACCTGCTGAGAAATGCGGCCGAGACCGCGCGGCAATGGCCGCACCTGACCCGGGATCTGCGCTATTCGGCCACCTATTATGACGCCTGGATCAGCCATCCGGAGCGGCTGGGCGTCGAACTGATTCTCGACGCCCAACGCGAGGCCCCCGCAGCCGTCGCGCTCAACCATGCCGAGATCGACCGCGATAGCGACACATTTACCGTTCGCGACAGGCTGACCGACGAACGCTTCACCGTTTCGACGCGCCTCATCATCAACGCGACGGGCGCCTGGTTGGATGAAACCAACCGGCGGCTTGCCGGCCCGGCCCTCCCCGATGAGCCGTTCGTTTCGGGAACCAAGGGCTCGCATCTCATCATCGACAACCCGGCCCTGTACGATGCCCTCAACGGCCACATGATTTTCTTCGAGAATTCGGACGGCCGTATCTGCATCGTGTTCCCCTATCTCGGCAAGGTTCTGGCGGGATCGACCGACATCCGCATTGCCGCGGTGACGCGGGTTCGCTGCGAGGTGGAGGAACGGGATTACATCCTGGAATCGCTGCGCCTCGTCTTCCCGGACATCCATGTGACGATCGCCGAAGTGGTCTTCAGCTTCAGCGGCATCCGGCCGCTGCCAAGGAGCGATCACGATTTCACCGGGCGCATCTCGCGCGGCCATTCCATTGAGCGGCTGGACGGTACGCCACCACAGCTTTGCATGGTGGGCGGTAAATGGACGACTTTTCGGGCCTTCGCCGAAGAGACGGCAAATGTCGCCCTGAAGGAGCTTGGTCGCCGGCGCCTCGCGGATACATTGTCACTGCCGATCGGTGGTGGCGCGGATTTCCCGGCCGACCCGGCCGCATTCGCGGCTGAAATTGCGGCGGGTTACGGCATTTCGCCAGATCAAGCAGCGCATCTCGTCACGACCTATGGCACTCGAGCCGGTGCCGTCGCAGAATTCTGTGGGTCCTACCCGGATGACGCCGCGCTGGATGCCCGCACCGTGGTGTCAACCGGCGAGATTGCCTTTCTGATCCGGCAGGAATTTGCTGCGTCGCTCGGCGATTTGGTGCTGCGCCGAACAACGCTGGCCATCCAGGGGCTGGTCACCACAACGAGCATTCGTCGTATTGCCGCGATCGCGGCTGCCGAATTGGGCTGGGGCGAGAACCGGCGCGACCGGGAAATCAGTGATTTGGTTGCCGAGCTCGAGGCCTATTATGGCGTCAGCCCAGCAATGCTCGATGATAGAAGCAGGCAAGGGAGAACATGATGCGCCTGAGTACAAAAGCCCGGATGAACCGGCTGTTCAACAAAGGTGGCTGCCTTGATGTCGCGGTCGATCATGGCGTTTGCAACGAACCCGGCTTCCTTATCGGCCTTGAGAATATGGCGCGCGTGGTGGACACGCTGGTAGAGGCGAAGCCGGATGCGATCCAAATGGCCTATGGCCAGGCGGATTTGCTGCAGAACCGTCCGGAGCGAGACAAACCGGCGCTGGTGATGCGCATCGATATGGGGAACCCCTACAACGCCCAAAAGCACCGGGTGATGTGGTCCATGCTGCAGAACCACGAGGAGCCTATCATCGGCGCCTTGGAGATGGATGCCGCCTGCGTCGTGGTCAATTTGTTCATGCTGCCAGATGAGCCGGAACTGTTCCGTCAGTGCGTTGAGAACATCAGCCGCGTGCGTGCCACCTGCCACAAATACGGCATGCCGCTGATGATCGAACCGCTGGTGATGCTGCCCAACGACATTCGCGGCGGCTATCAGGTCGACGGCAATGCCGAGAAAATTGTGACCCTGGTGCGCCTGGCATCCGAAATGGGTGCCGACATCATCAAGGCCGATCCGACCGACGACCCGGACGACTTCCATCGGGTGGTCGAGGCTGCCCGCGTGCCGGTTCTTGTCCGCGGTGGCGGCAAGGAAGATTTGAAAGCCGTTCTCGCAAAATCGGCCAGGCTGATGGCGCAAGGCGCCAAGGGCCTGGTCTATGGCCGCAACATCTACCAGCACGCCAATCCCAGTGCAGTGGTGCGGGCGCTGATGGCGATGATCCATGACGGCACCGGCGGCGACGAAGCCTGGGATATCTATCAAAGGGGTTGATGCTGTGACCTATCTTCTCGGTCTCGATGCCGGCAATACGGTCATCAAGGCGGTGCTGTTCGATGGCGAAGGCCGGCAATGCGCGATGCATGCGCTGGACGGGCATTCGTCGGCGCCACGGCCAGGGTATGTCGAGCGGGACCTCGACGAATTGTGGGCTAATGCCGGTACGGCCATCCGCGCCTGCATCGAGAAGGCCGGGATCGATCCAAGGCAGATCGATGGCATCGGCTGTGCCGGGCATGGTAACGGCCTTTATCTTCTGGACCGCGACGGTGCACCGGTTCTCGGTGTGCAATCACTGGACAGCCGCGCTGCTGGCCTGGCCACAGAACTGACGGCGGCAGCGGGCGACTCATTCCAGGACATCTGCCTGCAGAAACCCTGGCCATCGCAGACACCGACCTTGCTTGCCTGGGTGAAACGGCATGCGCCGGATCTCTATGGCCGAACCGCAACGGCGCTGCTGTGCAAGGACTTCATCACGTTCAGGCTGACCGGCGAGCGTGTCAGCGACATTTCCGACATGTCCGGCTGCGGCCTGCTGCGTCTGCCGGAAGGTCGCTATGACGATGAATTGCTGGCGCTCTATGGCCTGGCGGATGCCCGGCACATGCTGCCGCGCCTTGCCGACCCGGCGGAAATTGTCGGCTGGGTGACGGCGCAGGCGGCAGCGCAGACCGGCCTTGCGGAAGGCACGCCGGTAGTCGCCGGCTATTTCGACGTCATCGCCAGCGCCATGGGATCCGGCGTGGTCGCACCGGGCGATGCCTCGATCATCGCCGGGACCTGGTCGATCAATCAGGTCTTTTCCGACACGGCGGTCAATGATCCGAACATTTTCATGGTTGCGAAGTTCGGCGCTGGCCGCTTCGTCACGATCGAATCAAGTGCTACCTCCGCCGCCAATCTGGAATGGTATGTGCGCGAGATCGTCGAACGATATGGCGAGGCCGCAGATCCCTTCGCTCTTTGCAATGAGCGCGTCGCCTCGGTCCGCCCGTCGCATGACGACCCGCTATTCCACCCCTATCTCTTTGGGTCGCGGCTGGGTGCCGAATGCCGCGCCGGGTTCTATGGCCTGGCGGGCTGGCATGGTGATGGGCATCTGCTTCGGGCGCTATTCGAGGGTGTCATGTTCGAACACCGCCGGCATATCGACGTGCTGTCGAAAGCTGGACTTTCCATCCGCAAGGCTGTCCTGTCGGGCGGTGGTTCGCGCAGCCCGCATTGGCCGCAGATTTTCGCCGACGGTATCGGCATCCCTGTCGCGACCGCCGAGGTGCGCGAAACCGGTGCCCTGGGTGCCGCCATTGGTGCCGGAATCGGTATCGGCCTGTTTGACACATACGAAACCGGCATTGCCAGGATGACGCGGCCGCGCGGCAATTTTTTGCCCGATGCCGGGATGCGGATGCATTACGATCGGCGCTATGCCATGTTCGGCAGAGTGAGAGATGCGATGCGCAGCATCTGGATAGACCTGCAGCAAGAGATTCTGGCACGATGACAGCAGCGGCCGAGGAAGCCACGCTCGACGGCGATTACGACTACATCATCATCGGCGCCGGCACAGCCGGCTGCGTGCTCGCCAACCGGCTGACGGAAGATCCCCGGGTTCGCGTGCTGCTGCTGGAAGCGGGCGGCAGCGACAACTACCACTGGGTCCATATCCCCGTCGGCTATCTGTTCTGCATCGGCAACCCGCGTACCGACTGGATGATGAAGACCGAGAGTGAGCCTGGCCTCAACGGCCGCGCCTTGGTCTATCCGCGCGGCAAGCTCCTCGGCGGCTGCACTTCCGTCAACGGCATGATCTATATGCGCGGCCAGGCGGCGGATTACGACCATTGGCGCCAGCTCGGCAATGCGGGGTGGAGCTGGGACGATGTGCGGCCCTATTTCCGGAAGTCCGAAGACCATCACGGCGGCGATAGCGAACACCACCGCAGCGGCGGCGAGTGGAAGGTTGCTCGACAGCGGTTGTCCTGGGACATCCTTCGGGCGTTCCAGGAAGGGGCGGCGGAGTTCGGCATCGCGCCGCGCGACGATTTCAATGACGGCAACAACGAGGGCTCCGGCTTCTTCGAGGTCAACCAGCACAAGGGAGTCCGCTGGAACACGGCCAAGGCCTTCCTGCGCCCAGCCATGCGGCGGCCCAATCTTCGGGTCCTCACGCAGGCGCATACCGATCGCCTGATCCTTCAGGAGAAACGGATAGCCGGCGCGCGGTTTCGCCGGCTAGGTCGGAGCTTTATCGCGACGGCCCGGGCCGAGATTCTGCTGACGGCCGGTTCGATCAATTCTCCCAAGTTGCTGGAGCTATCCGGAATCGGCCGCGGCGACCTGCTGCAGAAGCTCGGCATAAATGTCGTACGTGACTGTCCGACCGTCGGCGAGAATCTCCAGGATCATCTGCAGATACGGACGGTCTATCAGGTTAGCAATGCCAAGACACTCAACACCGCCGTCCATTCATGGATAGGCAAAGCGGCGATGGCGGCGGAATACGCCCTCTTCCGGCGCGGCCCCCTCTCCATGGCGCCGAGCCAGTTCGGCATGTTCACCAAATCCGATCCTGCGCTGGCGACGCCGGACCTCGAATACCATGTGCAGCCATTGTCCACTGACCGGCTGGGCGACCCGCTGCATCGCTTTCCGGCGATCACGGTATCGGTGTGCAACCTGCGTCCGGAGAGCACCGGGTCCTGCCACATCACGGGGCCCGACCTCGACTGTCAGCCGTCGATCCGACCCAATTATCTGTCAACCGAAGGTGACCGCGCCGTCGCCCTTCGCTCGGTCCATCAGGTAAGGCGGATCATGACGGCCAAAGCGCTCGACAAATATCAACCGGCAGAGATTCTACCCGGCCCAAAAGTTGCGGCGGATGCCGATCTGACCAGGGAGATCGGCAACATCGCGACCACGATCTTCCACCCGGTCGGCACCTGCCGGATGGGACCCGACAAGGATGCCGTGGTTGGTCCGGATTTGCGGGTAAACGGTCTAGATGGATTAAGGATCGTGGATGCCTCGATCATGCCCCGCATCGTCTCCGGAAACACAGCGTCGCCGGTCATCATGATCGCGGAAAAAGCTGCCGACATGATAAAAGCGGCGAGAGCAGAGAACTGACGCCTGCTAGGGATCGTTCTAGAGGCGTAAGATGTCCATCATCGTCCGCCCTCTACGAGATGCTTCACGGTCTCTAGCGCGCCGCGCTCCAATAGCGAGGCGTATTGCTTTAGAAGCTCAGCACGGAACACCTCGCTTTGCGGCAGATCAGCGCCGAAGACCTCATTCATATTCAAGGCGCGCCCGAGTGCGGCAACGGGGGCTCCCGCCGACAACGCTGCCTTGAGGCGATCAGCCAAGGGATCGCGGACATCAATGTCTTTGCCATGCTCGTCGATTCCCGAGGCATAGCGAAGCCAAGCCGCAACGCCCAGCGTCGCGCGCGTCGCGGCCAGCCCTCGGGCGAGCCGCTCCCGGATCGTTCCCAGTAGGCGCTGCGGCAGCTTCTGACTCCCATCCATGGCAATTTGCCAAGTGCGGTGCTTCAAGGCGGTATTGGCGAAACGCCTAAGCAGCAGATCGCGATAAACGGCGAGATCGCCGAGGCCCACCGGTAAAGTGGCCATCACCTCGTCGGTCATGAAGTCGTGGATCAAGCGACGGAGCAGCGGATTTGCGACTGCCTCAGCGATATGGACGCAGCCACCGAGGTACCCCAAGTAGGCAAGGATCGAATGGCTGCCGTTGAGCATACGAAGCTTCATCAACTCGAACGGCCGTACATCGGCAACAAGTTCGGCGCCGACACGTTCCCAAGGCGGCCGGCCGCCGGGAAAACGGTCCTCTACCACCCATTGGGTAAACGGCTCGGTCACGACCGGCCAGGCATCGAGATAACCCGCCACCTGCTTCACCAGCGCGCAATCAACTTCAGTCGTCGCCGGCACGATCCTGTCGACCATGGTCGAAGGAAAGGCAATCTCGCGCCGGATATACTGGGCAAGATCGTCGTCTCTCATCTCGGCGAATCCGGTGACGACCCGCGCCGTGGTTTCCCCATTTGCCGGCAGATTGTCGCAGGATAACACTGCAAGCGGGGGCAATGCCGCTGCTCGGCGCATTTCCAGGGCTCTAACGATCAGCCCCGGGACGCTGACTGGCACATGCGGGTTGGCGAGGTCGTGCAGAATGTCCGGGTGTGCCGGATCAATCCAGCCGGTCGCCGGGTCGTGGCAATAGCCCTTTTCCGTCACAGTAAGAGAGATGATCCGGATACGTGGATCGGCCATCGCCGTCAGCAGCTCATCCCTTTGAACGGTTGCGTCGAGAAGGTCGAGCAGTGCGCCGACAACGCGCATGTGCGTGGCAACGTCGTCCCGAACGACCAAGGTATACAGGAAATCCTGTGGCGCGAGCGCGGCACGCGTATCAGGACGCCGAAGCGAGGCGCCGATGATGCCCCAGGAGGGATCAGCGCCAAGAATATCATCGACGTATATGGCCAAATGCGCCCTCTGAAAGGCACCCACACCGAGATGCACGATCCCCGGCGTGACCAGGGAGCGATCGTAAGGAAGGTCCGCGCCGACACTGGTCGCCGACAATCTCCGGAATTGGCCGTCAGTCGTCAATTTCGATGAGCGCCTTTATCAGACCGGATTTCTGGGTCGCCCAGACTGGTATGGAATCGACCGCGTCGGCAAGACTGGTTCGGTGCGTTACAAGACGGTCGATCGGAATTTGGCCAGAGCTTATCGCTTGTATGACTTGCAGAAAATCGTGGTTGGTTGCGTTCCGGCTGGCCAGAAGCGTCATCTCCTTCCGATGAAAATCGGGATCGGCGAAGGTGATGGTGTCATTGACCACGCTGATCAGAACGTACCTGCCGCCATGGGCGACGAAGTTGAATCCTGCTTCCATTGAGGCGCGGTTGCCCGTGGCATCGAGTACGACATCGAAGCCATTGTGGCTGGTGTGATTCGCCATTTCCGACGCCGGATCGGCAGCGGACACGATAGCGGTCGCACCGGATATCGCCTGAGCTCCGGCGGCCCTTTCGACGTCTCGGTCAAAGACAAAGACATTGGCGCCGGCCAACCGGGCGAACAGAACCGCGCCAAGCCCGATCGGACCCGCACCCACCACCAACACGTTGTCGGCGCTGGTCACGGCCCCTCGCTTGACCGCATGTGCACCGATGGCCAGGAACTCGGTCGAGGCGCAGGCGTCGAGGGATAGTCCCTGTGCCGGAATGAGATTCTTCGTCGGGACCGACAGCATGCCGGTCATGCCACCATCCCTGTGCACGCCCAGCACCGAAATGCTGACACAGCAATTCGGCCGGCCCGCACGGCAGGCAATGCAAGTGCCGCAGGAAATGTATGGATTGACGACGCAGATGTCGCCTGCCCGCAAGTCACTCTCCGTCGGTGCCTCATGGATTTCGACGGCCAACTCATGACCCATAACCCGCGGATATTGCAGGAACGGGTGTTTGCCCTGATAGATGTGATAGTCCGTGCCGCAGATTCCGATGCGTCGCGGGCGCACCAAGGCATCGCCAGGCACGCAGCGAGGCGCTGGTTGTCGTACCAACTGCAACCTGCCGGGCTCGGCGCAGACAAGAGCTTCAATGCTCGGCATCACTATTACCCTTCAGAACACAGTTCATCACATCTTGGAGGAACGAGGGCCGGCCCCGTGCCGGCCCTCGCACTAGGCTATCAGAATTCGGCCATATTATCCTTGGTGACCAAGGCAGCGCCTGAGTCGATCAGGGGTTCGACCTTCTCGCCGCGAATGGCCTTGACGAGCGCGTCAACACCGAGCTCCGCCATTTTGGCCGGGAACTGGGCAACGGTCGCGTCCTCGATACCTGCCTCGATGGCTTCTTTTTCACCGCAACAGAAATCGAAGCCAACCAGCACGATCTTATCATTGGGAATGCCCGCCTTCTTGATCGCCTGGGCGGCCCCGGCAGCTGGCGGGCCGCAAGCTGCGTAGATGGATTTGATCTCGGGATCCTTGATGAGCAGATCTTCGGCAACGCTGATTCCGAGTTCTTCAGTACAATTGGTGGCACCCCGCCCGACGATCTTGACGTCAACTCCCTTCAAACCGTCGAGCATGCCGTTAACACGGTCATCCAGCGATGGAACACCGGGGACACCTTCGAGGATACCCAGCGTATCGCCGTCCTTGAGAACAGTCTTCAGATGCTCGCCGGCAATCTTCCCCGCGTTATAGTTATCGGTGGTGGCAAGAGCCGTGCGCCCGTCCCAGTCCGGGATGTTGTTGTCCATCAGCACGACCTTCACGCCCGCGGCGATTGCCTTGTCCAGTGCCGGGGCAACAGTGGGGTCGACCGGTGTCAGAGCGATGCCCTGAACACCCTTGGTTACCATGGACTCAACGAGTGCGATCTGGCCCTCGATATCCGTGGCGGATGTCCCCTGACCGTAGATGATTTCCACGCCCGGATGCGCTTCTGCATATGCCTTCGCGGCATTCTCCATTGTGGCAAAGAACGGTACTGGAAACTTGGTGATAAATCCGATCTTGACCGGGTCGTCGGCCAAAGCATGACCCGCGCCTGCGATGACAAGCGCCAGCCCTCCGAGCAGCAATCTTAGTTTCATGACACTCCTCCTCCCATCCGGACGGGTTCGGGGTGAACCCATCCATCGCATCGCCACCTCTGCGGATGGCGAATTCCGTCAGCTCTCGGCCCCCACAATCAGGGAAACCAGTTGCTGCTGGTTGTTCCGGTCGGGCTTGAGTTCTCCAACCTTGCGGCCCTGACGCAGCACCACAGCCCGGTCGGCAAGCTCAAGTACATGTTCCATGTTGTGTGTGATCAGAATGACGGCGTTACCTTCCACGCGGAGTTGCGCCACGAGATCGAGCACTTTGCGCGACTCGCGAAGGCCCAATGCGGCCGTTGGCTCGTCGAGGATCACCAATTTGCGCGCAAACACCGAAGCGCGCGCGACGGCAATCGCCTGCCGCTGGCCACCCGACATGAGAGCGACGGGGGATTCGAGTTTCGGCAACTTGACCTTGAGACGCTCCAACACCGCCGCCGCCTCGCGATCCATCTTGCGGCTGCTCAGGAATCGAAGACCCGCGGGCAGCCAGGACGGAAACGCGATCTCCCGTCCGCAATAGAAGTTCTGCGCCGGCGTCAGATTGTCGAACAGGGCGAGATCTTGATAAACCGTTTCGATTCCCGCCCGCCGCGCCGCGGCGGGCGATGGGAGCGAAACCTTCTCGCCTTCCAGGAAGATCTGGCCGGCATCAAGTCCGTGAACGCCGCTGATGCATTTCACCAGGGTCGACTTGCCGGCACCGTTATCCCCGAGCAAAGCCAGCACTTCGCCGCGATGCGCCTCAAGACTGACCCCCTTCAAGGCATGCACCGCTCCGAACTGCTTTTCCGCGTTGCGAATGGCAAGGACTGGGTTTGACCTGGTTGCTGTCATGACACCCTCGCGGCCTGCAGGACCCGCGCGCGGCCCTCGAGATGGTTGCGCAGCACATCCGCCTCGACCGCGATGACGATGATCAGACCGATGGCAATCATCTGAAAGAAGACGTCGACTCCCAGCAGATTGAGCGCGTTGCGAATGACACCGATCATCATGGCGCCCACCAGGGCATGGCCGATATGCCCACGCCCGCCAAGAAAGCTGGCGCCACCGATGATGACCGCTGCGATCGTGTCGAGTTCGAGTAGATTGCCGTAGAGTGGGGATGCCGCCTCGGTCCGTCCGGCAAGGACGACGGCGCCGATACCAGCACAGAGGCCGGAAATGACATAAGTCGAAATCAGCACGCCCTTGACCGGGATGCCCATCCTGAGCGCGGCATCGGGCTGACCGCCAACAGAATAGGTCCAGCGCCCCCACACCATCGCCTTGGCCATCACGAAGATCAGGAGTGCCACACCAAACACGATGAAGAATGAGTTCGGAATTCCGAACGAGGACGCTCCGCCGATGACGGCAATCGCATCTGGCATCCCACGCATCGTGGTGTGGCCGATGGCCAGTTCCAACGCCAAGCCTCGGCAGATGCTCAGCATGGCCAGGGTGATGATAAAGGGATGCGGCAGACGCCCGAAGACATAGGCGATGCCGTTGATTGCACCGACCGCGCCGCCCGCCAGCACCATCGCCAGCATGACCAGGAAGGCAGAATCCACCTGCCGATAAACCAGGCCACCGATCACCGTCGCAAGCGCAAGATTAGCCCCGACGGAGAGATCAATGCCGCGAGTGAGGATCACCAGATGCTGGCCAACAGCCACGATCGCGATCACCGCGGTCTGCGACACGATGTTCGCAATGTTGCCGGGCTTCAGGAAATCGGGGGTCAGCGCCGCGATCACGCCCACCAGCACTACCAGAATCAGCAGAGGCCCTACCCCCAACAGCCAGAGGCCTAGCGAGATCCAGGACAAGCCATGATGCGCCCGAACCTCGGACGTCATCCCGGCCTCGACCGGCCGATCTCCCGCGATATTGACCACGGTTGCTTTCTCCCAGGATTGTTTTTTATTGATAAAAACTTTGTTCTAACGCCTGGTCAATCTGTTTTTTATGTATTAAAATACACCTTTGTCGCAGGAAAGCAGCCGAAATGAAAAGTGATGCGGTCTTCAAGCGTGCGTTCAATGACGCTTTGGATTTGATTGGCAACCTGCCCGTCGAGGCACCTTTCCCCTCGGAGAACCAGTTGAGCGTGCAGCTCATGGTCAGCCGTACGACCGTGCGCAAAATCCTCTCCGCCATCAGGGCACAAAGCCTCCCCGCGGCCGGCGACAGCAGACCGTTGATCGGGGCAATTCCGCGCTTTGCCGAGGCCGAGACCATTCCAATTTCGGAACAGGTCGAAAAGCACTTCATGGAATGGATGCTGCGCGACAACACGCGACCAGGGACCAGCATCAACGAGCTTCAACTGGCACGCCGCTTTGGCTTGGCGACAACGGGTATTCGCGAGTTTCTGAACCGGTTTCAGCGCTTCGGGCTGATCGAAAGGCGGCCGAATGCGGGCTGGGTGTTCAAGGGATTCACCGCGAGCTTCGCGCTGGAGCTGTTCGAGATTCGCGAGATCTTCGAGCTACGTTCAGCCTTGGCCTTCGCGATGCTGCCGGCCACGTCGGCGCTCTGGCAGAAACTGGAGGCGCTTCGCGACCAGCACACCCAGCTACTGGAGGAGATCGATACCCGCTACCACGATTTTTCGGATCTCGACAGCCGGTTTCACCGGCTGATTAATTCCGCCGCGCCAAACCGCTTCATTGAAGACTTCTTCGACATCATCACGCTGATCTTCCACTATCACTACCAGTGGAATAAACGGGACGAGAGACAGCGCAACGAAGTCGCGATCAAGGAACACCTCACCTATATCGAGGCGCTGCTCAGCCGGAATCCATCGATTGTGGAGCTCGCGTGCCGAGCACATCTCGCCTCGGCCAAGGAGACGCTGATGCGCTCTTCTTCCCGAAAGACGTCCGAATTCGCACGAGCAGATGACGCAAAAGATCCGGTCACGCCGTCCGCAGCAATGCCGTCCGCATCATCTTGAGCGCGACCGGAGCTTTTTCTCGACCGTGGCGAAAGCCTTCTGATAGACACTCTGCTCGGTTCGCGGCATGAGAATCAGATCGTCCTGCGGGCTCGCATCCCAATCTCCCGTCCAAACCGCGAATGTCACGTTTCCGGCGGTGACGGGCCAGAGTCGTGCTCCCGAGACATAATTGAGCCACGGAATCTCGCATCTGGTAATTCGGTAGGAGAAAGACCGGGTAAGGTCGCACAGATGCAGAAGTTCCTCATTCAGGCGACCATCGCCAAAGTAAAAGTCGCGCACACCGGACACCTTGTCGGCACGCACGCCGTCCTGCATGCGCATCTCGGTGATATCATCATGCCAGGCACCCATCCCGGCAAAATCGCGCATGGTATGCCAGACCTTTTCAACCGGTGCGCGGATCACGCGTGACGTCCAGACCTTGTTTGGAGAAAATCCCTTCCACCGAACAGCGCCTTTTGGCGGCTTCGGCGGTTTGCTGGCAATGATCCTGGCCAGATTGGCCCAGTTCGCGGCAAACACGTCACGCGACACGAGACGTTCATATTTGCCTTCATCGCCTGGCGCCTCGTCGAAACTGGCTTCCCATTCAGCGAAGGTCCGATCCGTATCCGTGACTGGATAGAGGCGCAGCGTGGCGACGTAGTTCTTCACCGGAAAGGCCGGTTTCTCAAAATTGTAGGCAATGGTGTAGTTCGCGTCGTCGAGAGTCAGCAATCTCTCGCGCACATGGCCGCCGTCCCGCGTATGGAATGATCGCACGCAACCAACCACGTCGGAATCGAGACCGTCTTCAATCTTGGACCTCGCGATCGCAGGTGCCCATCGCGGCAGTGCGTTGAAATCGCGCACCAACCCCCAAACGGCTTCCACTGGCGCTTTCAGGATGATTGAGGCATAGGCGCGGGCCATGATCGTCTCCGTCTACAGATGAAGCCCCTGCGGGCGCGGGCAATTCCAGGCCGGCTCACCCGGCGATATCGCGGAACGCGGCTATGGCCGCGGCAGCGAAGGCCTGATCGTTGATGTGATGATCCAGTTCGACGAGCTTGCGGTTCGGGGCCGTCTGCCATCCGGTCCGAATGCTCTCGAACAGCGCCGCGTCCGCGACCGGGTCGTGAAATGGCTGGCCGAGCGCATCGATTGCCGAAATGCCCTTGAGCGGCAGCAGGAACCGCACCGGCCCGGTCATCTGGTTGATGCGCTCTACGATGAAGCTGCCGATCCGGGTATTTTCCTCAGGCGTCGTGCGCATCAGCGTCACATGGGTGTTGTGAACATGCAGGTTCCGGCGGGCAAACTCCACAGGCACCGCCTGCAGGGCTCCGAAATTCACCATGTCACAGGCGCCGACCGATCCAACATAAGGGATAGGATGGCGGCAGAACGCACGGAACCGGCCGGGAGTGCACGGCATGATGCCACCTATCAGATAATCCGCCACTTCGGTCGTCGTGATATCGAAGACGGCATCGAAAAATCCGGATTCCGCGAGTTTCTCGAAACTCTGGCCACCGGTGCCGGTGGCATGAAAGACGATGCTCTCGCAATCTGGTTCGAGGTGCCGCCTGATCTCGCTCACACAATCCGTGGTCACGCCGAACATCGTATAGCCGATCGCGCACTTCGATTTACCGACCTCCGGCACGCGGTTAAGCGCCATTCCGGCAGCGGCATGGGCGGCATTGCCGATCACCATGCGGCTGATGTCATTCAGGCCGGCGATATCGGTCACGGCGTGCATCATCATGATATCGGTTGGACCGACGAAGCCGGCCACATTGCCCGATGCCAGGGTTGAGACCATGACCTTGGGCACACCCACCGGCAGTGCGCGCATCGCTTCGGTCACAATGGCAGTATTACCCGACCCACCAAGACCCAGCACCGCCCCAACATCCTTGCGGGACAACAGATATTGCTTCAATGCTTCGGCCATTGCCGTGACCGCTTGGCCACGTTCCGCCCGGCCAAAAACAGCGGCCCTTCCCTTTGGGTGACAGTCGGCCACGGTTTCCGCGGTGACGTCGACGGATTCGTCGGGTTCTGCGGTCGAGACATCGACGAGGATGGGTGTCGCACCGGCCTTGCGGATGCAATCGCATGCGAAGCGGAGCTCTTCGCCTTTCGTATCGCAGGTTCCGGCGACATAGACCTGTGGCATTCAGCGCCCCGCTTTGGTCCAGCCTTGCTGCATGCTCTTCAAGCCAAATTTGTAGACCTCTTCCTTGTTGGGGAAGAAGTCGCGCCACACCCGGGTAGCTGCGGCGAGTGCCGGGACGGCACGGCCAAAGGCCTCGATAGTCAGCCAGCCATCGTAGCTCGCGGCCCTGAGTGCCTGATACGTGGGCTCCCACGGAACCTGCCCCTTGCCGGGCGTACCGCGGTCATTCTCTGAAATATGAACGTGGATCATGTGGCGCTTGATAGCCTTGATGGCCGCCGCCGGATCCTTCTCTTCAATATTGGCATGAAATGTGTCGTACATACCCTTGACCGCCGGGTGGTCCAGTTCATCGAGATAGTCTGCCAGCTGCGCCATGGTGTTGAGGAAGTAACACTCGAACCGGTTCAACGCCTCGAGTGCAAAACGCACACCCTGTCGGTCGGCGTGATCGCCGGCGCGCTTGTGGAACTCGATCGCACGCTTGCGTTCCGTGGCTGTTGGTCCCTGGCCGCTGAAGCGCCCGAGCTCCGAATGCATCGGTCCTGCAAGAAGGGTGGCACCAAGCGCCTTGGTGCAATCGACGGCCCATTTGGCACGGGTAACAGCCGCCCGCCGCTCTTCCCTGTCGCTTGACAGCGAATTGTGACCGGCGCCCAGGACACTTACCGTTGTGACGGCCAGGTCCAGCTTGGCAAGGGACGCACCCAACCTCGCATAATAATCAGGCGTGCCTTCGAAAAGCGGGATCTCCACGCCGTCATAGCCGGTTTTCTTGAGTGTGCGGAACAGGGGCAGGTGTTCATTCGTCACGTGCCCTGTCCAAAGCAATAGATTGAACCCGTATCGCATACCGCCCTCCCCTTGCACTGCCGCTCTGCCCGGCCGTGCAATCACGCTTTCGACGGCACCAACTGCTTGACCAGCGCCTGCACCAGACGCGGCAGGTCGTAGGGAAAGCGAGCGGTGATCAGATTGCCGTCAACCACGCATGGCTCGTCCGATACCATGGCTCCGGCATTCTCAAGATCGATCTGGATGTTCCAGACGGCAGTCGCACGCTTTCCCTTCAGAATCTTGGCGCTCACCATCACCCATTGGCCGTGACAGATGGCCGTCGTGGGTTTGCCGGCCTCATACATAGCGCGCACCAGGGCCAAGGCATGCTTGTCCATACGCAGCGCATCCGGATTCCAACAACCGCCGGGCAGCAGGATCGCGTCGTAATCGGCTGCCTTGGCCTCATCCGTATAGCGATCGATCTTCAGCCAGCCGGCGTTTTCCATGAGCCGGATGGCCAGCACATGCGTGGCGGCCTGTGGTGGAAAGCGCAGACCAAGGGTAGGCGGGAATTCGCCGATGCGCGGCGAGACGATATGCACCGTCGCGCCATGTTCGGAAAGCCAACGGTGAGCGCCCAGGATCTCCACCTCCTCGACACCGTTGGTGCAGCAGATGGCAATCTTTTTCCCTTTCAGCAGATTGGGATCGGAAGGCGGATCGAACAGGAAGCTGTTGAGCTCCCGGTTCAGTTCGCCGTCGGCCGTGGCGAGAAGTTCCGTCGAGATCGACGGCACCGGCGAGGTCGACATCAGCTGCTGCATACGCAGGAAAGCGGCGGCCTGGGTTGAATTGCTCATTTTGTCATGCTCCCGAGACAGGTTGATCGGCGATGGTCATTCATTCAAACGCTAAAATCTGATTCCCTTGAAGGCACGGACCTGCGCAGTCAGCGCGGTCTCGATCGGCAGGCGCTCCATCGAACTGGCACCGTAAAAGCCGTGAATGCCGGGCACCTCGGCAAGAATATACGCTGCATCTTCGGGCGACGAAATCGGACCGCCATGACAGAGGATGATGACGTCCTTGCGTATCTTGCGCGCCGCTTCGGCCATTTCGTCGATGCGCTTCGGGCAATCTTCGAGCCTGAAAGCGGTCTCGGCGCCGATGCTGCCGCCGGTCGTCAGGCCGAGATGTGCAACGATGATGTCGGCGCCAGCCCTGACCATGGCGGCGGCCTCATCGGCGTTGAATACATAGGGTGTGGTGAGCATATCTTTCTCGCGGGCCTTGGCGATCAAATCGACCTCCAGGCCATAGCTCATGCCGGTTTCTTCAAGGTTGCGGCGAAAGACACCGTCGATCAGGCCCACGGTGGGGAAATTCTGGATTCCGGAAAAGCCGAGTGCCTTCAATTCGTCCAGAAAGGAATCGGCCAAAAGAAAGGGATCGGTGCCGTTCACACCAGCCAGCACGGGCGTATGCCTGACCACGGGCAGGACTTCGCGCGCCATCTCCTTGACGATTTCGTTGGCGTTGCCATAGGCCAGGATGCCCGCGAGAGAGCCACGGCCTGCCATCCGGTAGCGACCAGAGTTATAAATGATGATCAAATCGGCGCCGCCGGCTTCCTCGCATTTGGCAGACAGGCCGGTGCCGGCGCCCGCGCCGATGATTGGTTCCTTCCGGGCGATCATCCCCCGGAAGCGCTCCAGCAATTGACTGCGCTCAATGCGAGGCATCGTTTGCCCGCTCCTCATGCCCATTCCCTGCCCGCCCGAGCAGCGCGACCAACCCAGCCAGCATGCAGGCGATCACGGCAATGGTCCATGTGAAGCCGTGCAGGTACCACGGCGTCGCATTGATCTGTGCCTTGCCCAACACGGTATTGGGGTTGGGCGGGTTGAGAAAGAAAGCGCCATAGAGATACGCGGCGAAGATCGCGATCAGCAACGCCAGGCAGAAGATCATCGCGACGATGACCGCCACCTTCACCACCGAGCGTTTCGGCACCCCCGGCTGTGCCAGCGGCAGCAGATTATTGATTAGACCGGCCAACACCACCAGGATGCAACCGATCGTGAAGAGCGACATGCTGAACGGCTGGAAGATCAGCAGCAATGCGAGAACCCCGAGCCCGATGATGGCGAATTCCAACCTGCGCGCTGAGATTGGCGTCAGCTTCCCGTTGCTGCTCTCGTTCATGCGCGCACCGCCCTTCCGTCGTCGGTAAAAATATGGGTTTGCGCGGGGTCCGGAACGAGATGGAGCGCCTCGCCTGGCTTCACTTTCATCTCGCGCGGGACGACGACCCGGATGTCGCTGCCGGTCACGGTCCGGGCGTGAACCAGGGTCTCGGCGCCCATCGGCTCGATCAGCTCCGCCATGGCGCCAATGGCATCGACCGTCCCGTTCGGAACCACCGAGAAGGCGCGCGGCCGCACGCCCACGGTGACCTTTCCGGGGCGCAGCCGGGCGACACCGGGATTGACGCTGATCACAACATCTTGCTGATCGAAGGTAACCGTCGCCTTGCCGCTGCTGTAGTCTTTGAATTGCACCTCGATCAAATTCATCTGCGGTGTGCCGATGAAACTCGCCACAAAGACGTTATCCGGCTTGGCAAACACCTCGTGCGGGCTTCCAACCTGCTCAATCAACCCATCACGCATGATGGCGATGCGATCCGCCATGGTGAGGGCCTCAAGCTGATCGTGCGTCACGATGACGGTCGCCTTAGAAAGGTTGGACAGCACGGCCTTGATCTGCCCGCGCATGGAATGTCGCAATTCCACATCCAGCCGGGAGAGGGGCTCGTCGAACAGGAAGCAATTGGGATCGCGGATGATCGCTCGTGCCACGGCGATGCGCTGTTTCTCACCCTCGGAAACCTGGCCCGGCAGGCGTTCCAGAATCTCGCGAAGATGCAAAATCTCGGCCACCCGGCTGACGCGCGACGCCATTTCGCTTGAACTCAGCTTCTCGTGGTAAAGCGGCATGGCAATGTTCTCGCGGACGGTCAGGGCCGGATACAATGCGTAGAACTGAAACACCATCGCAATGTCGCGCTTCTGCGGCGACAGATCGTTCATCCGCTGGCCGGCAATGACGACGTCGCCGGACGTTGCCCGCTCCAATCCGGCAATCATGCGCAGGGTGGTCGTCTTGCCGCAGCCCGACGGGCCTAGCAGGCACACCACCTCACCCGCCGCCACGGAAAGATCGGCATCGCGCACGGCTATGAATTCGCCGAACGCCTTGGTGACTTTACGGATCTCGATGGTTGACATGCTATTTCTTCACCGTACCGAATGTGACGCCGCGCAGCAGATGCTCCTGCAGAAAGAAGGTCACCAGGAAAACCGGGATAAGGAACAGCGTCTCGATCGCCGCCAGCAATGTCCAATCCGTGCCGCGTCCGCCCGACGACACAGCCTGGTTCATCGCCACGGGGACCGTGCGCGTATCCGGACCGGTCAAGAGCAGCGCGAACAGGAACTCGTTCCACGTGAGGATGAGGCCGAAAACGAAGGTCGCCGCCAGACCCGCGACCACCTGCGGCAGACAGATCTTGAAGAAGACTTTGACTTCAGACGACCCGTCGATCCGGGCTGCATCTTCGACATCGGTCGACAATTCATCGAAGAAGCTCTTCATCATCCATATCGTGAAGGCCAGGTTGAAAGCCGTGTAGAGCAGGATTATACCGAGATAAGATCCCGACAGCCCCACCGTGCGAAACATGAGAATGACCGGAATGACGACCACGATCGCCGGCAGCATGCGGGTCGTCAGGATGATGAAGAGATAGGTGTCGTTGCCCTTCAGCGGATAGCGCGAGAATCCATAGGCTGCAAGTGTGCCAAAAATCAGCGCCAGCACAACGGAGGCAGTGGCGATCACGATCGAGTTGAGGAAGAATCGATCGAAGCCGGTAGCCTCCGGCTGACTGCCCGCTGTCATGACGCGCGAGAACACCGATCCAAAATTCTCAAGGGTCGGTGTGAAGACGAACTGCTCCGGAATGAGCCCGAGGAGCGAGGTCGGCGAGAGTGTCGGTGGCACTGAAAGCGCCAGCCCTTGAGGCTTGATCGCCGTGAAGATGATGAACAGCACCGGCAGAAAATAGATGAAGCTGATCAACGCCACGAAAGCCGTGTGGCCCCAGCCGGCTTCCGACACGCCGCTGCTCTTGCGAATTCCGAGCCGTTCCCAGATCGAGATGCCATATGCCATGGTTCAGCTCTCCTGGTTTCTGCGATTGGCGAGATAGAGATAGAGGTTGGTCAGCACAATCACCATGAACAACATGACATAAGAGATCGCGGCCCCCTCGCTCGTCTTGTTCTGTTCGTTGGCAATGCGGATAAGATGGTAGGAGATCGTCATCGTGTCGTTGCCGCCCTTGGTCAACAGGATCACGAGGTCGGCCAGCTTGAAAGCTTCTATGGTGCGGAACAGCAGCGCCAGCATCAGCAATCCACGGATATAGGGGAAGGTGATGCTCCAGAATCGTCGCCAGGCGGAAACCCGGTCGATCGCTGCCGCCTCATAGAGATATTTTGGTACTGAGACCAGGCCCGCCAGCACCAGCAACATAACAAAGGGGGACCACATCCAGGCATCGGCAAAAACGATACCGGCGACGGCACCCGCCTTGCTGTCCATCAGGATGAATTGGCCACCCGTGATGGCGTTCATCACATAGCTCAGGATGCCGAAGGTCGGGTCGTAATAATAGGTAAAGAACACACCCGAGGCGACCACGGACAGCATCATCGGTGTGAGCACCAGGATGAGAAGGTACTTGCGGAGCGGAAACTGCTTGGCAAAGAGCATAGCGAGGAGGAATCCGACCATCATCTGCGCTGAGACCGTGAGAACGACGAACAGCGCTGTGTTGACCAGCGCGCTCCAATTGCCCGGCGCAGCGATCTCGTTGGTCAGGACTTTGATATAGTTGTTGAGGCCGACAAATCGAATGGATTGCTGGTTCGACTGATAGGCGAAGAATGACAGGCCCAGCGACCACAGCAGCGGAAAGATGTTCATGACGAACAGCACCGCGATCGCCGGCGCCACCAGTAGGCCGCCGTAATACCGACGTCGATATGCATTCACCACGAAAGCGGCGGCGATCATGGCGGCGGCAACGCCGACGACCCAGAAGGACACGGACGCCGGCAATGTAAGTGCGGCGAATATGGATAAGGCCAGCCCCGCGACGATCGCGAGGCGCCAGTTGTCGGCACGGATCGCCAAAACACCTGGTGGCGGGCTGGTTGGTTCAATTGCAGACATGGCATGCATCGTCATTCTGTGACATGTACCGTTTCTTGTGGTTGCGGGACGGCGCATCCTTGCCGAGCGGCCATCCGCCCCTGCCGCGACGATCGACCGACAGCGAGGCAGAAAGTTCCGCTTCCCGCAAACCGGCATCAGATGCTTCCGCCATGCGCCCGAAAGGGGCGATGGCGGAAGCCCCGATGACGCTATTGGATCAAGCCAGCTTCCGTCAGCAGGCTCTGCTGGAACTTGGCAATATTGTCCAAGGTCGTCTTTGCATCCTGCTTACCGGTGATGGCGAGGTCGAACTGATCCTGCTGCTGGGTCAGGAGTTCGAAGAACTGCGGCACATGCCACACGTCCTTCTGCCAGTCCAGCGAGGCAGCCCAGGCCCGGTTCCACGGGCGATAGGTGACATATTTCGGATCCGAGTACACCGACTTGATGGCGGACTGACCGCCACCGGCCGCAAACTGGTTCTGTATGTCGGCCGACAGCCACCATTTCACGAACTCCACCGCTTCCGCAGTTTGCTGCGGCGTCGTCCAAGTGGTCAGAACGAAGGGCTGGCCGCCGATATTCGACCAGCGAACCATCTTGCCGTCGGCACCCATTGTGCCCGGCATCATGCCGACCACCAGTTTGTCCGAGACCTTCGAGCTCTTTGGATCAAGCGAAGCTTCGCCAAGACCGATCCAGTCGATATTCATGGCCACCTTGCCTTCGCGGAACAATTCGTCCGACTTGAAGATGTCCATTGTTCCGGTCTTCGCCACCGGCGGCATGTAGTCGATCAGGTTGAGATACTTCTCTAGCGCCTTGACCGCTTCCGGTGAATTCACGACACCTTCCGCTTGCCCGTTCGGCACTTTGGTCTCATCCCAGACATCACCACCCATCTGCCAGATGAAGCCGTTGATCTGCATGGACGAGAAGTCGTATGACTTGCCGGCCTGGAACGCGATGCCGTAGAAATCATCATCGGCTGGTTTGCCGGCCAGCATCTCGCCTTTCTTGCGGCGGAAGAATTCACCGACATTATTGAAATCGTCCCAGGTCATGGCATCAAGTTCTTCGCCCGTGCAAGGCAGCTTCTTGTTGTACTTCGCCATGTAGCTTGCCTGCTCCGCCTCATGGCAGAGGACGTCCTTGCGCGCGAAGTTCACCAGCACGTCCGGGAACTGCGGGAACCCATAGTAATTTGTCGATTTGTGCGGATAGGTGGCGTAGGCGTTGAGGGGGTTCGGATGGATCTCCATGAACGTTTTCATGAAATCAGGATCAGCGTCGAGAAGATCGTTGATCTGCCGAAAGTAGCCGCCTTCAACGAAGGCTCCCAGCCACTGCGAATCCGAAACGATGAAATTGTATTTCTGCTCGCCGGAAGTGAGCGATGCGTTGACGCGGGTGTAGAAATCCGGCCAGGGAATGAAATCCACGTCGAGCTTCACGGTATTGCCGGATTTCGGCTTGTATTGCTCATCGAAGAATTTCTTCATGATGCGTGTCGGCGGCCAGTCCGGCACGGCCATGGTCAGCGTTACTTCTTCGGCGCGCACAAATGTCGGGTTCACCGCGACCAGCGAGGCAACGACACCTGCCGCCGTCACAGCGCCTTTGATCTTTCTGCTCATGCTCATCTTCTGGTCTCCTCCCATTTATTGTTCTTTGTTTTTCTTCAGGCTTCTTGGGTCAGGCCATCACCTGCCCGCTCGAAGCTCGGAAGACGTGGAACTTTCTTGGATCGAGAATGATGGACGCCGGTTGCCCAGGCTGCAGGGATGACGCGGTCGATTCCGGCAGCACCATGCGGATCGTCTCGCCGCGGGTCTCCACTGAGACCACCGTGACATCGCCCAGCGGTTCGAGCATGGCGATGTTTGCGGCAAGTCCCGTTTCATCGCCCACGGCGAAACGTATGTCATTTGGACGGATACCGACGATGGCGGCCTCGCCGGGCGTCGCCGCCTGAAATCGTCGGACGAGTGGCAAGGCGCCGATCGGGGATTCCATACTGGCGCCGTCGTCGGCGAGACTTCCCTTGATCATGTTCATGTGGGGCGAGCCGATCTTGGCAGCCACGTAGAGGTCGCAGGGCGTTTCATAGAGTTCGTCCGGCGTGCCGATTTGTACCACGGCGCCGTCCCGCAGAACGGCGATCTCCTCGCCCATGGAAAGCGCCTCAAGCTCGTCCGGTGTCGCATAGACGATGGTTAGTCCGAATTGACGATGAAGCCGCTTCAGTTCCGCCCGCATGTCATGGCGGAGCTTTGCATCAAGATTGGTGAGCGGCTCATCGAGCAACAGAATGCGCGGACGCCGGATCAGAGACCGTCCCAATGCCACGCGCTGCTGCTCGCCCCCCGAGAGCGTGCCGGGCTTGCGGTCGATTTTCTTGTCAAGCCGCAGCATTGCGGCCGTTTCCTTGACACGACGGTCAATTTCCTCGCGCGCCAAGCCGGCCTCCACCAAAGGATAGGCGAGGTTGGCATAGACGCTCAAATGCGGATAAAGCGCAAAGGACTGGAACACCATCGAGACATCACGTCCCGCGATAGGTTCGTGGGTGAAATCCTTGCCGAAGATCTCGACCCGGCCATGGTCGGGGGCAACAAGACCGGCAATCGTGCGAAGCGCCGTGGTCTTGCCGACTGAGCTCGGCCCGAACAATACGAAAAAGCGGCCTTCCGCAACGGTAAAGGACAGATTCGCAAGCGCCCTGACACTGCCATAGGATTTGCTGACTTTCGTCAGGCTGAGCGCATTGCTTTCCATGGCAGTGCCGATCATCATGCAAAAGCCTCCAGCAAGCGATTGCGCGAGCGCTCGATGTGATCGCGCATCGCCCGTTCGGCGCCGTCTTCGTCACCCGACGACAATGCCACAAGCAGGGATTCGTGCTCGGTCAGCGCTTCTTCGGTTACCCGCGCCTGGAACATCAGGCGGAAGATATGGAAATGCGTGTGCAGGTGCTCGAGCGTGTCGCGGATCAACTCATTGCCAGCGATCTCCATGATCTGATCGTGCAGTTCCGCGTCAAGTCGCGCGAACCTGGAATAGCCCAATCGCTCCCGGGTGCTATCCAGACTCCGCATCTGTTCGGCTGTGTCAGTCAGTTTGCGCATGCGATCTTCATTCACGCGTCGCGCGGCGCGACGAGCAGCGTCCGGCTCCAGCAATAGACGAAGCTCGTAGAGTTCCTCAAAGCGCCGCCGCGTGATCTGCGGGGCCGCGCTGTAACCGACCAGATGTGTTTTGACGACCAGGCCTTCGCCTTCCAGGCGTCCCAGCGCTTCGCGGATAGGTGTGTGAGAGACCTCAAGTTCGCGCACCAGTCCGTCAACCGTGATGCGCGCACCGGGCGCGATATCCAGCGCCATGAGCTTATTGAAAATCGCCCCGTAGACATCATCGACCAGGCCCTTATGCCGCTGAATCGCCATGGAACTCCCGTTAAAACGCGTCGCGATGGTTCTAGCTTGCGGCCGAACGTTTCCCTCGCCGCAGATGCTCAACGAATTGATCTGTCGTTGGCCATATCGTATACGATATTATATACGATCTCAACTACCATGAAGCGGATTTCTCGATTTTCAATGTTAATCAAGGGATTACTGCCATGTCAGATGATGTGCCCGATTTTTCCGTGATGAGAATGCCGCGAGAGATTCTGTTCGGCGAAGGTCAGTTGGCTGCCATAGGCCAGGTTGCAGCGCGGCTTGGCGCACGCGCCCTGATCTGCACCGACGGGCGTTTCGCGGCCACCGAGGCCTTCGCCCTATTGCTGGGCAATCTGCAAGTGGCCGGCCTCAAATGCCATATCTTCGACGCAGTCGAGCCCGATCTTCCCGCGGAGAATGTCTATCGCTGCGCTGAGATGGCACATCACTTCGCGCCGGATCTCGTCATCGGTGTCGGCGGCGGCAGTTGCATCGACCTCGCAAAATGCGCAGCACTCATTCTCACGTATGGCGGCAAGCTCGAGGATTATTACGGCGAATTCAAGATTCCCGCGCCCATTCTCCCGGTGATCGCCGTGCCCACTACCTCCGGCACAGGATCCGAGGTGACGCCCGTCGCCGTGGTGTCCGATTCAGAACGCACGCTCAAGATCGGCATCTCCAGCCCATACATGATTCCGGCCGCCGCAATCTGCGATCCGATCCTCAGCTGGACTTGCCCGCCTCGGCTGACGGCAATCGCCGGCGCCGACGCGCTCACCCATGCGATTGAAGCTTTCACGGCATACCGGCGCGAGCCGAACGCCGATTTGGCGCAAAAGCATGTCTTTGTCGGCAAGAACGCATTCAGCGATATCTTCGCGCTGAAAGCCATATCGCTGATCGGCAGGAGCCTGGAGCGGGCCTGCGCCGACGGATCCGATCGGCGGGCACGATCCGACCTTATGCAAGGCGCCCTCGCCGCCGGCTGTGCCTTTGGTACCGCTGGCACCTCGCTGGCGCATGCCGTGCAATACCCGATCGGTGCGGTGACTCATACGCCGCATGGTATCGGCGTCGCAGCCGTCCTCCTTTATGCCATGAGCTACAACCGTACTGCCGCGTTGGCGGAGATGGCCGAGATCGCGGTGGCGCTCGGCGTGGATCGGGCGGCCCGGTCCATCGAGGAACTTTCTCATATCGCGATCGGGGAAGTCGGCCGGATTTTCGCTGCCATCGGCATCCCCACGACGTTGCAAGACCTCGGCCTGCCAAAAGACCGGATCGACTGGACGGCCGATCAAGCCGCTGGGATCGCGCGCCTGCTGAAGAACAATCCACGGCCCATCGATCGCGACGGGCTGCAGAAATTCCTCGTGGCGGCTTTCGATGGCGATCTTGCCGCCGCTGCCCAATAGCCTCGCTCGCAAACTCATTGGAGGGCTCTGACATGTCCGCGACCGGCAACACGCGCGACGTTGTCCGGGGGCTGCGTGTTGCGCGACGCCTTGAATGAGGCATGATTGCCCTCAATCGCGGCTTGCTCTCGGACCCGACCGTGCCTTTCGGTGGCGTCAACCAAAGCGGCCTCGGGCGCGAAGGCGGACCTCACGGCATTTATGAGGTCCTGGAGACCAAATACATTGCAGCCACGATCTGACCTTTGCATTGGGGAGCGAGATAATTGACCAAAGATCCTTTTCGCAACCGCGATCACATCGAGAATTTCGACACCCTGATCGAAGAGTACAAGATCAGGAGCGCCGCAACCCGCGCCTCGATCAACATGTTGGGCGGTGTGGCTTATGGTGCTGGGGCGGGCGAAAAACTGGACCTATTCTTCCCGAAAGGCTCCGACGGCAAACATCCTGTGCACCTGTTCATTCACGGCGGCTACTGGCGGATGTTTTCCAAGGAGGATTTCTCGTTCGTCGCCGCCACGATCACGTCCGCGGGCGCTATCGCCGCCATCATGGATTATGACCTGATGCCGGAAGTGCGAATGGATAGAATCGTCAGCCAGATCCGGCAGGCGATCCAATGGCTCGCCGATAACATTGGTATCTACAAAGGGGACACCACACGCTTCTCGATCAGCGGTCATTCGGCCGGCGCCCATCTGGCAACTTTCGCGTTCTGCGAAGGTGCCGGCAGTTTCAGGCCCGCCCGTGCACTGCTTCTCAGCGGGATATACGACCTGAAGCCACTGCAATTCTCATTCCTGCAGCCGCTCATCAATCTGACCGATCAAGAGGTGGCCGTGTTCTCGCCGCTTCACCACCGCCATGAAACAGGCACGCGCGTGACCGCAGCCTTTGGCGAACGCGAAACATATCCCTTCAAAATCCAAGGAACTGGTTTCGTAGAACACTTGGCACGACAGGGAATTCCTGCGACGGCACATATGCTCGGCGACGCCGACCACATGACCGCCGTGAGAGACCTTGGCACGCCCGAAAGCGAGGCGGGAAAATTGCTTATCCGGACCATTTGCGGCTAGCCATCGGTACCCGGCGATCATCACCAAAGGAAAAACAGACAACCGGATGCGACAACCTTCGCCAAGCTGCTCGGTTCAGTCTGTTATCTCTAGGAATCAATAATTTAGGTGGGTTTTTGGCTGGGGGACTAGGATTCGAACCTAGACTGGCGGAGTCAGAGTCCGAGTTAACCGATTGATTTATTAGAGGGAATTCTCAAACCAAGGCATTTCCCGCCCCTTAAGCATCAATAGGTTAAGTCGACTTTTCAAACCAATATCCCCTGCAACGTCCACCCTCCGAGCATCAACGGTGCCTGACCAGGACTAAGGTGGATCGAGACCGGCATGGGGTCAAGGCGCGAACTTGCCGTCACGAACTTCATGTAAGTCCCGACCACCCATCTCACAAGTAATTCAGAAGATCGAGCTGCGAAGGACCGCCTGCCTTGTGGATATCAACATAGTCTTTCCAAGTCTTAGTGCGATGCCCCAGCACAGGTCCATACGACCGTTCAATAGCGATGGCCTGCTTGACCACCCCATGGACGGCCAAAGGGAAAATTCCATACGGCACCTTCAATTGGACGGCCCACGGCTGTTTCCATTGGTAGGTGCCGATGAAAGACTTCCCCGAATCGGCTACCTCTTCATACTGGCGGAGTAGCTCCCTCACCCCGTCTTCAAACGGCTCGACCCGAAACTCGTCTAGGTATCTGCCGGTGAGGTTATAGCCCGTTGCTTCGTCGATCCCACTACCGGTCACACGGTATCTTACCCGAAAAGGATCGTGTTCGAATTCGACCAACATGACTTGGGGGAGGAGCGCCTTGATTGCCTCCAGGTCGAGTGTCGCGCGTTCCGGCGATGCTCCCTGCCCCAGCGCTTCCCAATGTCGGCGAAGTTCGGCGATCTCCGGAATGTCCCTTTCCATCTCTTCGGGTGTGACGGCTGCAGATCTTGAGAGCCCTGATCCTGATTGCCTCGTCAATGGCTGTGTATTGGAACCGCCGTACGATCGGCCCGGCTTTGCCCTCGAAGGCGAGGAATTTGACGTCCATCTGGATATGATGGCCAGGCACCTGCTTGTTGTAGCGCTTGGTGTGAATCTTCCGGGCGCGCGTGCCGCGCGGCAGTCTGTTTAGATTGTGGCGCCTGAGAACGCGGTAGACGCTGGCGTCAGATATCTTGATGCCATAGTAGCGTGCGGGATACCAGACGATGCGGACTGGGCCGAGGTGATAGGCTTGGCGCAGATGCAGAACCTTTTCCACAATCCCCGGCGGTGTCTGGTTGGGCGGGTTCTTGGGGATAGGCCTGCCATTGACCAGGGTCGCCTCGCCTCCGGCCCGGTAGGCCGTCAGCCAGCGGTAGAAGCTGGCCCGCCCAATGCCAAAATAGCGGTATGTCCTGGCGACCTCGCCGGTCGCATCGGCATGGCGCAAGATCTTCAGTTTCCTGGCAATTTCCTGTCTATCCCGGTCCATCGATCCATTCTTCGTGCCCAGTTCTGGGATTCTACGAAAGATGTCTCGCAAGTCCGGTCATTCCTACAGGTGACAGAGAACACTGTCATCTCTAGCTGGTGCCCGTAGGGCCTGAGCGCAGCCATAGCTGCGATACGATGCTGACGCCAGCAACATTGGACTTCGAATGGAAAGCAAAACGTCTCCAAACCTTAGTAATGACTAGTCTAACACTTTTTCTACTATATATTCTCACGACTATAAAATATATTATTCAGACACAACATCAACCCTGCAGGGAGTTACTTAGATCGGGAGGCGGACACATGGCCACGAAGCGCATCATCGCCTATTACATGCATGAGTATGAGGAAAGTGCCGCCAGATCGGCCATGCCAACTGGAGCATCCACGCAGTCCTATGTCGTAGGGGACATAGACGAGACCCTGATCGACGGCTTGAGAGAAAAGGGCCTCATCATTCAGGAGATGGTGGAGCCACCACTGTCACCTCTGGTTGGGCTATCGCCACAGCTCACCGCCGTGGTCACGAAGATGGGCGCTGATTTTGCGGCTATGGACACCGCCCTAGACTTCGACCCGACTGTCCCCCGCCTTTACACGATAAGCCTTGCTGGTCCCTTGCTGACGGAATGGCGGACACAGCTGACAGCGCTCGACGTCAACATCGTCGAATCGATTGGTGCGCAACGTTACGTCGCAGAAATGCAGCTTCATCAGGCGGCGGCTGTTCGGCAGTTACCATTCGTGACGTCCGTAAGTGTGCATAACGAGCAGGAGCAGGCGCCACCCATTCCCTCGGCACAGGCCGGTCCACCGGTTGACATCGGCATCGACCGCATCCTGCCCTACGACATACGCCTCAAATCCGCGGACGACGCCAGTACGGTCCTCGCGTTTCTGGAGGGACGGAACGCGCTGGTGGCCGGACATCGGGGCAGAAAGATCCGCGTGCACATGTCCGAGAACTCGGACGTTCTCCCGGCGCTTGGCACCATGTCGGAAGTCATGCAGGTCATCGAGTTTGTTCCACCCAAGCTCAGCAACGACCGCGCGCGCGTCCTTGTCGGCGTCGAAGGCCCGACTCCCCCTGTCACAACGCTCATCCACTATGACGGCACCGACCAAATCATTGGCATCGCGGATACTGGCATCGACGACAACCATCCCGATCTGCAAGGCCGATTTGTCGGCATATCCGCCCTCGGCCGGACTGGCGATCACTCGGACCCGAATGGCCACGGCACCCATGTAGCCGGTAGCATCGGCGGCGATGGCAGTGCCTCGCAAGGCGCCATCAAAGGAATCGCGCCTGCCGTCCGTTTCTTCTTCCAGTCGATCCTTGACTCGGACGGCAAGCTCAGCGGCCTGCCCTGGGATCTCAATGATCTGTTCGACGAAGCCTATCAACGCGGCGTGCGAATTCACAACAACAGCTGGGGCGCTAGTACCGCGTCACGCTACACATTTAATTCAATCGAGGTGGACGAGTTCGTCGCCGCCCATCGTGACATGGTGATCGTGATTGCCGCCGGCAATGAAGGATCTGCAAGCAATCCCTTGAACACCTCGCCGGGATCAGTCGACTGGTTGTCTATCGGCTCGCCTGCCACAGCCAAGAACGCCATCACCGTCGGGGCTAGCCAGACGGACCGCACGACTGGAGGCTACTCAACCTATACCTGGGGCCAGACCTGGCCACAGCATTTTCCGAAGCCGCCGATCGCTGTCGAGAGGATCTCCGGCAATCCCGATTCCATGGCAGCGTTCAGCAGTCGCGGCCCCTGCGACGATCGCCGCATCAAACCGGATGTCGTTGCGCCCGGTACCGACATCGCCTCGACCAAATCCGCACTCGCACCGCTGCGCAATTTCTGGGGCAGCTATCCTGGCCACAGCGGTCACTATGCCTATATGGGCGGAACCAGCATGGCGGCGCCTGTCGTCACCGGCTGTCTCGCCCTCATTCGCCATTACCTGGTCAAGGATCGGCAGCACGAACCCTCGGCGGCCCTTCTCAAAGCCATTCTCATCAACAGTACCCGACACTTGAAGGGGGACAGTTCCACCGCCAATTTCAACACGCTACCGAACTTTCACCAGGGATTCGGCTGCGTCCATATGCCCAGCGCGATCCCGACCGCACAGCAGAACGATTTCAGGTTGGAGTTCCTCGACACCTGGAAGGATCCGACACGGCAATTCACTGCAACCGGCCAGCGCTTCCGTTACCTCGTCTCGGCCAAAGATACACGTCCGTTGCAGTTCTGCCTTGCCTACACCGATCTGCCCGCGCGCGCCCTGCAGAACGACCTGAATCTTTTCATTCAGCAAGTGCCCAATGGCAGAAAATGGACCGGCAACGAACAGTTGCCCCTGCGAATCTCTCCGGTAGACGCCGAAAACAATGTCGAGGTCGTCCGTATCGATACGCCAGTGAAGGGTGACTATCTCATTCAGATCACCGCCACCAATCTTCTTGGTACTACCGGCCAAGACTTTGCCCTGGTTGTCAGCGGCGATCTCACGAGCGGTTTGACCCTCGTTCCCTGACTGACGAGAGGCCATCACCAACCAAACGCCACTTAGGAGCAAAACAATGTTCAAGCTAAGGATCGTGCAGGCGAATTACGGCGATTGTTTCATTTTGGAGTACGGTACGCCGGCCGCGCCGCGCTATCTGCTGATCGACGGTGGTCCGCTCAACGTCTTTTCTGATCATCTTGAAAGCGAATTGCAGGCCATCGCCGATTCCGGCGGCAAGCTTGACTTGGTCGCGGTCAGTCACGTCGATACTGATCACATTGTTGGTGTCATGGATCTCATGGCCTCGCTGCGAGACCAGCGCACCAATGGCACCGACGAGCTGATCGGGATAAATGCTATCTGGCACAACAGCTTCTCCAGCACGCTGGATTCGGATGGCGAGATTCAATCCCGACTGAACGGCCTGCTTGGCGCATTCAGTAGTGCGACCCCACAATCGACGGCGGCGGTTGCAGGTATCGGCGAGGGCAATCGGGTCCGCCAGTTCGCCCTCCAGCTCGGCATACCGATCAACGATGGCTTCGCTGATAACCTCATCTGCGTCGACGATGCGCCAGACCCGATTCAGTTCGGCAACCTCTCCCTACAGATTGTCGGTCCGACCCGCGCCAATCTCGATGAACTACACGACGATTGGGAGGAATGGCTCGATAAGATGGGCGCCGAGCTCGCCAGCAGCGATCCGTCGGCAAAGGCCAACGCCGACATTAGCATTCCCAATCTCAGCAGCGTCATGTTTCTGGCGATGGCTCACGGCAAGACGATCCTGCTCACAGGCGACGGCCGCAGCGATCATCTCCTGTCCGGGCTGATAGCGAGTGGCTTGCTCAGCGAGGGTGGCACCCTTCACGTCGACATCCTCAAGGTCATGCATCATGGCAGCGACCGCAACGCGACCAAGAAATTCTTCAAGACGGTTACGGCCGACACCTATGTCGTATCCGCGAACGGCCATCCGGATAACCCTGATCTCGCTACACTGATCTGGATTGTTGAAGCGGCACAGGCGGCGGATCGCAACATCCGTCTAGTCTTCACCAACGAGACCCCAGCGACTAGAAAACTCCGCAACGAATACCCACCTGCAGACTATGGCTACGATCTGGCCATTCTCGCCCGCAGCAAGCACGCCATGACTCTCTCGCTCGCCGATTAACCAGCGAGCGAGACAGCAGAAATTTGCGGCTTGGTTTGGCGTCCCCAACGGGGAGTTTACATCGTATCGCCACCAACACATTGATTTAACACATTTTTTACTCGGCGAACATGTACGTCAATGTGTACAAATCGCCGATGCTTGTCAACAAATTGGACAAATTAGACCCAGGCTTGCAGTCACCAGCCTTTTCCCGCTCCCCTGGTAGTTGTATATACCTTCACATTTCTCGACGATTAAGTAGATTCGTCGAAGATACCAAAACAACACACGCTCTGGGGGACGGCAAGAGATGGGCATCAATTCAAGCCGCGATTTTATAAAAGAACTTAAGGCGCATCCTGAGAACTTTTATATCATCCACTATTCATGTCAGAGCCTTTACGACGATAACGCTAGCCTGTCCCCTCGGATCACCTCCATCGCTATCACGCATTTCTCCACGGAACAGACTGTCAGCTTCTCGACCCACTCCATCGCAGAAGAACTCCACATTGCGCGCGACCAAGTTATCAACCGCTTTGATGATGTGGAAAGGCAGTTGCTTCGCGAATTCTATGCGTTCGTTCGTGATAGGCGCGACAAATACTGGGTACACTGGAATATGAGAAACCTAACTTACGGGTTCGAACACTTAGAACACCGTTATAGAGTTCTCGGCGGAACTGACGCATCCGTCATTCCGGTAGAAAGACGACTGAATCTAAATGACTTACTGGCTAATCGCTATGGTAGCGACTATGCGGCCGATCCAAAGATGAAAAATCTGATGGAATCGAACGGAGGAATTCACAGGGATTTCTTAACTGGCCCAGAAGAGGTAGAGGCGTTCGGGAGGAACGAGTTTATTCGAATGCACAACTCCACCCTCGCAAAAATCGGCTTCTTTTATCGAGTTATGCATAAGCTCGTCACCGGAAAGCTAAAGACTGCATCGCGAGGCTTTGGCGTAACGCTCGACAGAATATTCGAAGGCCGTGCCGCCAAAGCCATTGGCTTAGTTGCAACGATAGTTACCATCCCCATCGCCACGTGGCAGGGCTATTTATGGATCTGGTCCACCTAATATCTCCCCAAGCAGACCATATCAACCAGTGAGCGCGCTTGTTACGCGCGCAAAATAGGCCCGCGCAAGCGCAAACACTCTAATGAGCAGGCCACGACCAGCGAAACCGAGAGATGGAAAATGACCCTCCCCACTCTTACCCAAGCACACCCACCGCTACCGCTTGCCGATCTAGTGCGTGAGATCAACAGGTTTGCGACGATGGAAGAGTCGGAAAAGCGCGCGCTAATTAGCCGACTTGTCAAAATACATCCGATGCTGAGTCTTAAATGGGGACCAGGCCATCAGTTTCGCAGAGTAAGGAAGTTCTCTTCAGGCGTCACACCTCAACACGTCGATGAAATCATATGGCGCCAGGATGCACCAGCGACGCTAGGACGAGCAAACCCGAAGGGCTTCTCTGTCATGTATGTAGCGGATCGCCAAGATACTGCCCTAAGGGAAGCGCGGATCAATGCCGATTGGGTCACCATTTCTGAATTTCAAATTCGACCGGGAAGCTCCATCTTCATCTACCCAATAGGTGAACTCCTCCAAATTGTCCGGACAGGGCGCGGTTTTCTCTCTGGAGATGCGTCCGATGGCATCTCGGCGATGCTCAATGCCTGTCCCCATGAAGAAGCTCAGTCACTTCTTCTAACCGACGCTTTCCTATTCGAACAACTCGTGGGACATGACGATTATGAGTTATCATCCTTCGTCGCGATGGAGATCTTCTCAAAATCGGACCACATAACAGCCATCGCTTATAGCAGCGTGCGTCAACTTGGCGCCATCAATCTTGCAATTAAGGCAGACACCTTTTGGCACTCATGGGGACTGACCTCCTTGAGGCATGGCTATGCCGAACATTTAGCGCGTGGCTTCTATCAGCTTTCGAGAATCACACGGGCGAATGGAATCTGCAAATCGGGAAAACTTTCTTGGGAGCCAACATCGGATGACGAGTTATCGACTGCCCCACTCGATCCACCCTACTTCCCTGAAAGCTGATTAGCGCTGGCGCAACGTTTCACTTTCTCTAGTCCACTATCCCCTAATACGTTGTGGGCAGGGACGATCAAGAGAGAATGATAAGAAGTCCTTTGGGAAATTCTAGATTGACCGACAAATTCACATTTCTGGATCGCAACGGCGAATATGAACTCCGCCGATGGGAGAAACGGAAGCCGGACGGCGGATGGATCACGCTATATCGGGGAGAGCGGTATATCGACTTTGGGAACAGCGTTAGGAAGCGCCACCCGGAAGATCATGTCTTCGAGACCGAGGCTGAAGGGCGAGCTTGGCTTGCAGCACAGACTTAGGAAACCATGCGCCCCCTCGCTTGGCGGCGGAAAAAAAGCTCGCTTGCGCGGGCCTCTCGGGCGTCACTCGGGCGATAGCTATCGATTCGATTGAAGGGACCGGAGACGGTATGGCAACAGGTGACCTTCGATGGCAAGCGCGCCAATGTTTAGATCGCGCTGATAAACTCATCGCGGCTTCTACAGAGGCAAGTGCTCGACAGGCATGCCTCGAACTGCGCCTCGCAATCGAGTACATTACATATGAGCTATTTCAGAGCTACTTGGACGAAGTGCCAGATGAGGCAATGCGCAAGTGGACGCCACGACAGGTGATAAGCCGAAATGCTGGATGTAGATCCCCATGCGGATCGAACTTCCACCATCGCGTATCGTATGCAGCGCGAAGGCGAGGAGGCACCAGGTTCTAGAAAACTTCTTGGTGAAGATCGTCGATTCAGTCTCAGATGGGCCAACACAAATCATAATGCTCTAGGGAATTATCTTCACGCACCAACTCTCTTCCAAATCGAGAACAATCAAGCGCCTTCGCAAGAGAAAATACTTCAGAAAGCGCGCGACGTTGCAGAAGTCATCCGTCATACCCTTGCAGGGCCGATCATCAATGCGAACTTTGGCAGCTTCTACAAATTCGCATGTCAATGCGGTTCTCAGATAAAGCGTAGGGACGGTAGCTTCAAGTTAGAAGACGGTATCAAGTGTCCAACCTGCTCGGCAGTCTGGGATGTGACGACAAACGAGGAGAATTCTAAATTTGAAGCGAGGCTAAGAAAGACGAGCTTCGAATGCCATGTATGCCACGCCTCTAATGAAATCGGCGCGCATGAAATTCGGCTTGGCAACAATCTGACTTGCGCATGTGGCGCACGGTTTACGATCGTCTTTGGACTAAACGACGCGCCGACCGATTAAGCCCTCACATTTCCTCGCAACCAAAAGAGTCTTTGAATATGGCCAGAATATTGATTCACATGGCACTTTTCGAGCATCGGCAGTCGGAAAAGATGCAACCGAATGAAAATAGACATGCGCGGTCGCGACGCAGTCACGGGAACTATCACCCGCTACTTCGTAACTAGCTCGGTCGAGGAACACAGTGTCGAAGCAGAAATTCAGCCCGGCGCAACGCGAGGCCATTTGGAAAGCACATGATGGAAAATGTGCATATACACGCACCTTGATCGACGTAAGTAGCTTTCATATCGATCATATTGTTCCAGAGGGATTAGCTGACGATCCTCAAGCGTTCGCCGAGGCAAGGGCCACGCTCAAGCTACCCGATGACTTTGATCTATTTGGCTACAATAATCTTCTACCCTGCGCGCCGGGATCAAATCTGCAGAAAAGCTCTCAGATCTTTGACGAACAGCGCGCGCAATACTTTCTTGCTATTGCATCCGGCAAGAGACCAAAGATCGAAGAGAATTTGCAGCGCATTGAGAGACGCTTAGCAAGAGGTAAGGGTATTATCCTTCTGCAACAATGCCTAGATCGAGGGGATTTAACGCCGGATCAGGTCTCAACATTTCTGCGCGAGACGCCAGATCAGGTGTTTGCACTCTTAGAATCTCTCTCCTTTGTCGACATGGAAGAGATAACGCGCATCAAGAATGCGGATATAGACACTCTCCGCGACTTGCCCGTGAAATTAGGAGAAAATGACGACATTACCGGACTTACACTTACCTCGGACTCCGGATATCAGTGCGAAGTTCGCTCGTGTCGCGAGTACGACATCGCCATCTCCAAAGGCTACTATCCGCAGACGACTTTTGACATCAAAATGTCGGCCTGGTTTGAGCATCAAAGCGGCCTTCTGAAAGCGCTCCAAGCCGCAAGCTTCCCGTTGGAAAGCTATATATCTGATCCACGGGCAGGTATCATTGATCTTGATCTGATGCCCTTCTCCATGTTTCCACGAATGGAAGAACCGGAGGATGGTCACCAATCAAATGAAACCTATCAGGACAAAGTCGATGACGGCACGCTCGTCGTGAAGCGCATACGGCATAATATGTTGAGAGTCGAAGAGCCGGAGGGCATGGGCCAACAATTGACCGAAGTCGTCAGAGCAGACTTCGATGGAGATGGCATAGAAGACATACTACTATTTGAATACTGCTATGCCACACGCGGCACTATGGGATTTGGCGGTATTAGAGTTGTGACTCGCTTATCATACGCGGGTCGTTTCCTAGCAATTGAGTCGCGCCTAGTAGAACCATGAGCGCACGCCGCTTTGGCGTGCAATCCTCATAAGGATAGTGTTGGCGATAATATTTAAGCGGTGCTCATTTCGGAAAAATGGCTAGAAATAGCCTTTGGCTATTAAAACGTTCAATGCGATGACTTCAGGGGAAGCAAAGTGACTGACGGCACAACTCGCCGCCGAGAAACGGGCATAGCGCTGAAAATACCCCGATTGGATAATAGCACAATCGCCGGTTGCATGAGATGTATCAAGAAATTATTCTGTCGCGATGACGTGGGGTACCAAACAATAGCGCGCGGTCCCGTTACTCAACGGGGTGATAAGATAGCCACGCCCTCTCAATCGCGCCACGAAGGCGGGCAGATTGACGCTGGCTCCACTGCGGCACCACCTACTCCCCGTAGTCCAACGCTGCACATCTCAGTGACGTGCCAACCATGAACATGTCGTCCGTCATGACGATTTGGCTAATTTTGCCACCGAAGGCCGAATCGAGGTCGGCGTTATTGGGAAACCTCAGGCGTGGCATGTCCTCGGCTGTCATTGGCGTCCAAGTGATGACCTCCCCGTCGACGGACCTTCTTCCCTCTACGAGAGTTGGGACCATAATATCTGCCCTCACCGAGCCAGCTCCAATCGTCGCGATAAACGGCAGCGGCACAGCTTCTCCCAACTGGCCCATATTCTCGCCATTGAGATAGATGTCAGCCCCTCTGCCGTATTCCCGCGGATCGATCTCAAAAACCTGCTTCATTCTATCGGCGGTTATCGGGAACTTTCGGCCGTCCGACACTTCTTGGTGGAAAATCGAGAGTGCCTTTCTCATCTCGGAGTTTGCTGTCGAAGAAAAAGTCTCCGGGAGCTGGAAATGCTTGCACAACGGGTGCCCTGCTGCTTGGCAATAAGCCAGACATTGTGCGGACGCACTTTTGTCTTCATCCGCAAAGAGGCTAGGTGCCCTCGGATAGCGAAATCCGGCCGGCCACTGTTCTTCCGGCGGCCGACTGGCGCAGTCATGGGGCAGAGGAAATGAGCGAGATGTGGAACAAATGGGTGCGAAGTAACGGAAGACTTTCTGTTTAACTCCTGCGACGGTCTCGCGACCTGTATTACAGGTTATCAGTTGCTTGTTGTGAGGCTCCTGAAGCAGCGCTTTTTGCGACGTGACATAGAGAACTTCATTTGCCACTGATCGCACTTCGATCTGATAGATGGTTGTAATACTTCCATCCTCGGTCTTGGAGCCGTTCGCTTGCGCAAAAATGCCTTGAGCCTTGGGATCCTCAACTGTGACGCATTGCGCCTCTATCCCGACCGTCATCGACAGACAGCCAGCACCTTTGCAGTATTGTGGCTCGACCGGATCCGGGTCCGGCCTTTTGCCGCATGACATCAGCAAGGTCAGTCCAAGTACCGCGGTAACGATGGGCAACAGCCATATACGCATCGCAGTCTCCTCAAATTTTACGCAGGCGGCTATGGGTTCGAAAAGCAGTGCAGGTTGATATCCGGCTGTTTGTACATATCGGCCACGACTTCGGCCGACAGATCAAAGTTGTCTTTCGACCATGAAAAACCTTCGGTCGCCAAGACGGCTTGGAGGAAGACCAGGCTGTGAAGCTCGGTAATGAGTGATGGAGAGTCCAAGTCTCTCCAGTTTGCGCGCACTTCATCGATAAGCTGGTCGAACTGGCCTCCGCATGACATGGGACGATCGAATGTCCAGGCGTCTTCGTTCGAGTATGCGGTACAAAAGCCGCCTTCTCTGAAACCAGGTCTACTCGGCCATAACGTAGCCTCGTTGGAGTCTGCGATTTGCATCTCGCCGATGATGGTTTCGGATCTAAAGAATCCGATGGGGAGCACCATGAACTCGCTGCGCACAATCGGCCGGTTGAGGGTGACGCCCCGCTTGTCTGAAACGACGAAAAGGTGGGAAACGCCATTCCGCGGTTTTATCACCCCCGTGGTCGGATTCCTCTCGTAGGTTTTATCTGGCGATGCCAGCCTGCTGAGATTGCGCTGCGTACAATAGAGTGTGGTTCGATCCCTGGGAACATCACTGTCGAGCGCGTCTCGTAGATGTGGGTAAAGAAGCTGCATTGTCAGAGCCAATCTGACGAAGAGCGATTCTTCGACCTTCAGATAAACTCCGCCGAAATATTGCAGGTAAAGTTTACGGCCGGTGGGGAGCTTCGCACCTGGAGGGACCACGATCGCCGATTTCGCGGCTTCGATATGAAGTAGGTCGATTACCTTCTTCCGCCAGTTCTGCCGATCCGCATACCTTTTGAAGCCGTTTTGGTTAGACGCAAACTGCCATTGTGCCGACGCAAGGCAACCGGTCCAGACCGACCCCACGCAGCAGCTCTCTCCCGTGCACCCTGCAGGAGCGGATGAAGGGATAGCCGGCGGCTTGAGGGCATAGTTGTGAATCTTGAACGGGCTAATGAAGGCGAGCGGATTCGTGTTCTTTTTCGGGTCAGGGACTACTACGACGGCTGTGTCGCCGTCCGCCGTCTCCACGATTTGATATTCTTCGTCAAAGAGCTTCCTGCCGGCAAGCGCCCAAAAATCATAGTGCTGGATTTGATCGATAAGTTCCTTTGTGGCTTCATCCAGTCCTTCGATCGGCGCACACGCGTTCTTCAAAACAAGCGGCTTTGCGTGCGCGACGCCTTGCAAATCGATCGCACCTGGCGATCCGGGCTGGCCCGCGTAGCCGTACAATCCCGAAACCTCGCCGCGGCCGGGAAGACCCTGTAGAACGATGGCCTTGGTACCACAGCCGGGACCGCCTCTTCCCCCACACCCCTGAACACCTGGTCTCCCGCCATCACCAGGCCGACCCGGTGCACCAGGGACGCCGGCAGCAATTGAATACGTTAGGTCGAAGCGATCACTGCTCCGGCCTACGGAGATAGAAATCTTTCCGCCGTTACCAGAGTTGCCACCGTTTCCCCCGTAACTGTTGCCGACACCGTTCCCGCCATTGCCGCCTGGCAGCCCACACGAATCGATGGCTTGGGCGCGCCGTCCCTGCTCACCGTCGCCTCCTGTCCACCCACGGCCTCCATCGGCTCCCCGTTGACCGGCACCGCCGTCGGCGACAATCGTCAATACACCTTGGGCGCCTCCGCTAATGTCGATCTTGATAGGTGGTGCGTCGACACCGCTCTTTCCTTTCGTCGGTATCGCGGGCTGCCAAATCCCCTGATACTTGCCGCCGTTCCTGCCGGGCCCATTTGGGTTCCCACTAGTATCCGGACCAGGATCAAAGGTGACGACGTTCATCGGCTTGTCGGGTGATTTCGGTGGTGGAAACGCCGAGAGGCTCAAATCGCGTGGATAATCGAGGGCCGCAATTCGAGCGCCGTTCTCGGCAACTAGTTCCGCGGCCTCGATATGCAGTGCAAAGCCGTTCATGACGAGCAAGGAATCGCTTTTGAAGATCACGCGGGAGGCGATATAGCAGGTGTCTTCTTGAAGTAGTTGCACGCCAGTGAAAATCAATTCAGTCGAACCGTCCCCGGAAATGCGGCACGCAGCATGGGAGGTCGAGAGCATGAGCCCATAAACAGCCCAGACTGCGATAGAAAATAAGGCCGTTCTCCGAAGCAACTGGCGGACTATTGCGGTCATATGCTTCCCCCTAGCTGAATACTGCCATTGGTTAGCCCGTAGTAGTTGTATACTAATTCAGAACTGGACTCAACAGTTAAGAGAATTCTAGGAGTCGCTTGGGGGCGGCATGATGCCAGAGCGTCGCCGGGTGGATCCATGCGCCGTGCGGCAGATATTGCCAACACCATGATCGTGGAATTCAAGACCAACCCATTTCGGGTCCGATATCGACTCACTGGAAGTCATATCGACATCGCAACAAGCGTCAATCGCACCGGACACTACCTCGATGAGTACGTTATCGAACCAGTCGCCAATGACATTCGGCGCCAGATGAGCGGATGCATCGGGGTGCCAGCCCCTTTTATCGGCGAGAACACTTGGGTAGGTAGAGTGCGGACAATGCAGGTTGGCGATGACGTCTTCCCATTGCTGCTTGCTGGCCAGGTTCTACAAGCGCTGGGGACGGAAGAAGAATGGCCGCCAGACCGGGGCGAGGAGATTCCAACGTGGAATTATGGTTTCTAAGCTGGTGCGGCAGTGCCGGTATACTGATGGCGCTTTCCACCCTGCTACTTCAGCTACCGTTCACTAAGCGCATCGCAGGAGGCGCATTAGGGAAAAACGAATGGGCGCTAAACATGCGTTATGGAAACGCGAGGTTTGACTCGCACCAGCATGATATCGTCTTGAACCATTGTCGCTTAGTGAAGATGGCCTCTCATCCATTCAGGGCGTCACCCGCCGAAATGGACCCCCGCCACCCGCTCTTAGCCCTAAGTTGGGCAACAGTCCTGACCAGGATCGTCGCCGATTTTGATGTTTCGAGCATGTCGCTTAGCAATACACGTATCTGCGACAAGCATCGTGTGTCGCTGCACGCGCAGGGCCAACGGGTGAGTGTCGCCCGCGGCCAGAATGTGCCCAGCCTCGTGGCCTTCAAGCGTCGGAACCATGGCTCAAAAAACAATCAGATAACGACCGAGCTCTAACCGCACGAATTTTCTAGGCGCAATAAATGAACAACTGTCAGTATTTTATCACTCATAAACCTCACGCAAAAAGCTTGATTGGGTTATTTCGTATCGAGTAGACTGTATTCACCTTCCGACTTCCTCACCCCGAGTGTTGCAATAACCTGCAGATGGTGATCTCCCATGCGAATTCTTCACGCGGCAGACATTCATCTGGACAGCCCGCTCGCCGGTCTGCGCCAGCGTGCCGGAGCTAGAGGCGACGAACTTGCTGATGCAACCAGGCGCGCCTTCGAGAATTTAGTACAGTATGCCATCGATCAGAAGGTGGACCTCTTGGTTATCGCCGGCGACAACTACGATGGCCGACACCGCGACTACAGCAGCCTGCAGTTCTTCGCCGCTCAGATGCGCCGCTTGCTGAAAGCCGGGATTCGTATCGTCATGATTCGCGGCAACCATGATGCCGAGAACCAGCTTGTGCTGACCCTGCCGGAAGGCGTTCGCCTGCTCTCAGTGACACAGCCCGAAACCATCGAATTCGACGACTTGCGGCTTGCCATCCATGGCCAAAGCTACCCGAAGCGCGACGTGAAAGATAATCTCGCACAACACTATCCCGATCCAGTCGCCGGGTTCTTCAACCTTGGCGTCCTACACACAGCGGTCGAGGGCTATGGCGGCACCCACGCTGCCTATGCGCCTTGTTCGGTCAAGGATTTGATCGACAAGCGCTACGACTACTGGGCGCTTGGCCATGTCCATCGGCGGATTGAGATTAATCGGGCTCCCTGGATCATCTATCCCGGAAACCTTCAGGCGCGGCACGTCAAAGAATCGGGTGCCAAAGGAGCTACGCTAATCACGGTTGACGGCAGTAGCGTTTCCGAGGTCGCTCACGTGCCGCTCGACGTAGTGCGCTGGTCGGAGATCGAGATAGACGTCTCCGGAGCCGCCGACATCGACGACCTTGCGCCACTGCTGACGAAAGCCTTGGGCAAGGCTGCCGACGACGCCGAGGACAGGACCTTGGCTGCGCGGGTTAGCCTCGTCGGCGAGACCAAGATACACGGGCGCCTCAAGAGCGAAACGCTCCGGATCGACGCCGAAGTCGCCGAAGCCGCGGAGGCTGCCGGCGATGTTTGGATCGAGCGGATCGAGGTCGCGACCTCGCACCCCGCCAGAGCCGAGGCACCGGACGAGGCAATTGCCGCCCTCGATGACGAGGTGAGGCGCCTGAAGGACGGAACTATCGACCGAGAGAAGTTGCGCGAGACCGTCTTCGGCATGCCCGGCCGCTTCACGGCGGGTCTGCGGCGGGATGCCGACCTCGAAGCCCTGGACGACGCGGCGCTCGACGCCATCATCGAGGATGCCTGCGACCTGCTGAAGGCCAGGCTGCTTCCCGAAGCCAAAATCTAAATTATGCGCATCGAAGAACTCCGCCTCTGCCGCTATGGGCTCCACCAGGACCGGGTCCTGAGTTTCCCGTCCGCTTCCCCCGGCAAGCCTGACCTTCATATCGTCGCCGGCCCCAACGCCACCGGCAAGTCGTCCGCTCGGGAAGCCGTGACAGATCTTCTCTACGGGTTCCAGAACGTCTCCCCTTGGGCCATCGGATACGAACCGAGGCTCTTGCGCATCGGCGCAGTCATCACCGACCGCGCCGGCCGTAAGCTTGACTTCGTTCGCCTGAAGGGGCGCAAGGGGACCGTAGTCGATGCAAACGAAACTCCGATCGACGAGAACCTGCTGAAGAGCTTTCTTGGTGTCCCCGAGCGAGCGCTCTATCGATCTCTCTATTCGCTCGACCAAGCCGCCTTGCGGGACGGCGGAGAGGCGATGCTCAGCGCCGACAGCGATGTCGGGCAGACCATCTTCGCGGCCGCGAGTGGCCTTGCCACCCTTTCCGCGGTGCAGGCGACCCTCGCAGAGGAGGCGGACGCAATCGGCTCAATCCGGAAGAGCAGCCAGAAGCCGGTCTGGCTGGCGGAAAGCACCTATGCCGATGCCATCGCGCGCGCTCAGGAGGCGTCACTTCGGATCGAGGACTGGAACGCGGCTGATCGCGCACTCAAGGAGGCAATCGAAGCCGTCGAAGCGCTACAACAACGGCAGATCGAGCTTGAGGCCGAGCGTGATCTCCTGGATCGCCACCTCCGCGTGGTCCCTCTTCTATCCGACCTCGCCCGGCTCCGTGCAGAGCTCGGGGCCCTCGGCGGTGGACAGCTGCTCGCAGAAGGCTTCGGCGCCCGGTGGAAAGCGGCACGGGAGGCCCATGACCGTTTGACCGTCATGCTTGACAGCACGAGGACCGCAAAAGAACGCGCCGATGCGGCTCGAAAGGCCCTCCCAATTTCTGCAGGACCCCTTCCAGGTTTTGCTGGCGAGATCGAATTTCTAAACACCCAGATCGGCAACATTCGAATTCTCATGGAGGACGAAGGGAAGCTCGATGGCGTGGAGTACGGGATACACGACCGTCTCCAGGACCGGGCAAAGAGCCTCGGCGGGAACGCTGAGGACGTCGATCTCTTGATCGAGAAACTTCCGACACCCCAGCTAATTGCCACGATACGAGACCTCATCACCAAGCACGAAGTCCTGGCCAGCAGTCTCGAAAATGCGAAAGTGGTCAGGGCGACTGCGGAGCGCGCCGTCAAGGAGACGGAAGCGGCGCTCGCCGAGCTCGGGAATCCGAAGAGCCCTGGACCGGCGGCGGGTCTGCTCCAAACCATCCTGAGCCTCGGAGCTGACGCCAGGAAGTCGGTTAAGGATCGCGACGCCTTGGCGGCCGCCAAGGCGGCCGAAGTCGCAAAATTGCAGAACTTGACCGGTTGGAGCGGTAAGCCCGCAGACCTCCCCCATTCGATCTTCCCGTCCTTGACCACGCTCAGCGCCGCCAAGATTACAATTGAGACCGCGCGCCGGGAAGAGGCGCTTGCTCACGCCAACCTTGAGGCCGCAGAAGCGGAAGTCGCCCGGATCGAGGCAGAACAAGATACCAGTGCTGTTGCCGCAGTTCCGACAGAGGACGCGGTTGCGGCCGAGCGAATGCACCGGGATCATCGGTGGGCCGCAATCCGCCAAATGTCGCTGAAGGGAGAAACTTCGGACGAAATCTCCCTCGACGCCTATGAGACCCGCGTCCGGAAAGCCGATCAGCTGATCGATCAAAGGCTTGGTGGCGCTGACAAGATAGCGGCTCAGTGCCTGCAGGAAACTGAGCTCCAGCGCCGGAAGGAGGCCAAGGGGCGAGCAGAAAGGACTCTCGAGCAGGCGACCTCGCGCGTCCTCGAATCGTCCAACGCCGCCGCGGCGCTTTGGCAGGGTACCGGCTATGTAGGTGAAGTCGGCACGCCGGATGCTATGCTGAACTGGCTTCAGCACAAGGAAAGAGTGGTAGAAGCCGTAAACGCCAGGATTATCACAGAAAGTGATGCGGAAGCGTCCGGGAAAGCCCTCGCCGACAAGATCGTGACTCTGCGCCAAGCCGCCGCCCTCCTTCTTGTGGCTCTTCCAGACGCCCTGGAGAGTGCCGCCGTCGTCGAAGTCGCCTTTGCCAAGGTCAATGCCGCGCTCGTGGAAGCGCAGAACGCCTGGACCAGGTCGCAGCAGCTGGCGGTCGAGCAGAAGAAGCGGAAGACAGAGGCGGAATCCGCGGCAGACGGCGACAAAGAGGCGAGAACTGCAATCGAGGCCTGGGCGACGCTTTGGAAGGCGGCTATGCCGGCGATCAACCTCGCAGAGGACATGGCGCCCGCGGCCGCGATAACAGCACTCGAGCAATGGGACGCCTTCTCAAGAGATGTACAACTTCTTAAGGAAGCGAGGCGCCGCGCGGACGGTATACGCAACGATCTCTCGGCGCACCGCACTAGAATCGAGGCCCTGGTCAGCCGCATCTGGCCAGAAGGTGTGCTCGCTGTCGAAGATGCGCCCGACAACGAGCATTGGTATGACTGGCCATCGCTTCTCTATGGAATGCTCGGCGCGACGAAGAAGACCGCCGACGCAATCGAGCGCGCCGATGGTGCGGTCGAAGAAGCGACGGCTGGACTTACGAAGACGGAGACTGCTGAGGCGGCGACCGCCAACGCACTGAAAAAACTCCGGGCCGAAGGGGCACTGAGCGAGGAGGAGGATGTTGACGCGGCGATCGAGACCAGCACGAAGCGACGCAATCTCGCAGCGGGGATCGAGGATAAGACCAAGGCGCTGCACGAAGCCGGCGACGGCGAAGCTGAAGAAAGTCTGAGAACTGCGCTCGGGGAGGCTTTGCGTACTGATGTCCAGACCGCCGCTTCTAGGAATTCGGTAGCGAGAATAGATCTTCGGGCAGAGCTCCAGCGGGTAGTCGAACAGCGCCTCAGTTGCCGTAACGCGCTCGACGCCCTGGAGAAGAAATCCGGTGCGGGCGTCGCACAGCACCTGGCTTTGAGCCAGGCAGCGAAAGTAGGCGACCTCACCCGGCGCTGGATGCGCCTCACCGCGGCAAGACAGCTGCTCGATGCCACCATCGAGCGCTATCGCCAGGAGCATGAGGGCGAGTTCATCCGCCGAGCCAATGAGATATTCATTGCGATCGCCGGCAAACAGGCGCCCGACCATTTCGTCCGCCTCGAGGTCGATTATGAGCGGCCGGAGGAACCAGAACTGATCGTAGTCCGCGACTCAGGCACTACGGCACGCGTCAGTGCGCTCAGCGAGGGCACCCGGGATCAGCTTTGGCTTGCACTCCGCATTGCAGCTCTTGAGCAGCGGGTCAAAGATGCCGAGCCAATGCCGTTCCTTGCCGATGACCTCTTCGCATCGTCTGACAAGTCGCGTGCTGAAGCCGGTTTGCTTTACCTTGCCGAGCTTGCGAAGTCGACACAGGTCATACTCTTCACTCATCACGATTACATCGTGTCGGCTGCTAAGGCCATTCTGGGGGACAGCAATGTTCAGAGTCTGACGAAGTAGTTGTGTCCCGACAAATGGGACCAATTGCCACCGATAATCGAATATAGTAGTAATTTTTGCTCTCATAAACACTTAAAACTAGAGCCTCTAGTTGGATTCCAAAAAAAGTTGCGGCGGGACTTCCGTTTTTTTAGCGCTGCCTTCGCTACGTATCCAGAAGCCGTTCGGAGATCAGTCAAGGATCAAGTCATGACAGACGCGGAAAGTGAAACTGACCCCGCCGATCTTGAGGAATGGCGGCGCCATGTGAAGGACGGCTCATATAAGCAGGCCTCGCATCAGAGCCTGGTCGCCGCCGTCCAGGATCTCGGACCACTAGCTGATGCCCGAGTGCTTAACCCGTTGATGCTTGAAATCAGCGACCGCATGATGCGCATCTTGCGCAAGCATATCGGCCGGAACCACCGTGACGAGGGCGAGGAAGCGATTGCTTTCGCACACGAGAAGCTGCTTCAAGCCGCCCTGAAGCCGGCATCGGCTGACGGGAGGGCGCTGCGCAAGACTTTCGTAAGCACCGTCAAGTCCCGCGCCGCCGATGCTATTCGTCGGGAGCAGCTCCGGGCCGCACGGTTTGTTGAGTTGGACGACGATGACGCGGCTACTAGTCCCGGCGGCTGGACGGAGCCCGATGTTGAGGGCCACCTCTACGTCGCGGCCATGTTGAGCCGGATTGAAGACCCAGATAAGCGGTTGGCTTTCCGTCTCTTTGTGGACGGCGCCACCCGAAAGTCCATTGCCGCTGCGCTTGGCGTCAGCACCAAGACCGCGGAGAAATGGATCGCAGATGCAAAGATTCAACTCAATGCTCTTCTCAAGGTGGACCATGACGCATGAAGCCGATGCCGAGCGCCGTGACGCCGTGCTCGCTGAATTCCATCGCGAGTGCACGCTGCCCTCAGCGGAACAAATCATCAACTGGACGGCACGCTATCCGGAGTTCGCAGAGGATATTCGCGCGCACGCCGCAATCATTCGAGATTGGGCCGCCGCCGAGGGCGGCAGCGACGAGGCCGAGGTCGAACAAACGATGATGGAGCGCGCGCGGAGCCGCGCGCTCAATGCGATTTTTAAGGCTCAGAAGGAGGCGCACTCGGAGTCACGTCCCCAGATCAAGAAGACGTTTGACGACCTTCTAGCCTCGGCATCGGCAACAACGCAGTCGCTCAGTCGTGAGATCGACATTCCACGAGAAGTCCTGGCGGACTTATTCCGTGGACGAATGCGACCACCCGTTGGAAGCAGGTTGATAACGGCGCTGCTGCAGAAGCTGCAGGCAACCGCATTGGAGTTTGACGGCGCATTAACACATGCGCTGGCCAATCCATCGTTAGGGCATGCGCACGCGACCAAACATCCATCGGTCGTCTCACGAAGTTACGAAGAGATAATTCGATCTACTACTATGCCGGCAGACCGCAAAGCGTACTGGCTTGAGCGGGACTGAGATTGGACACTTGGCGGAATGTTCGTCTCAAGGCTCGGCGGTGTCACGAACGAGCCTTGAATAGATCCGGAGGAGACCGGACTGGCCGAGCACTTGTAAACGGTGCCTTGGAGTCAGCGGATATTGAGCTGCGCTACTGCAAACCCGGTGAAGTCCTTGGAGAGGGTGTACAAGCCTCGTTTGAGCGCGCGGACGGCATGATTAACCTGGTTTCTGGTCAGGACCCTAAAGAAGAACTCGTTGTTCTGGCGCATGAGATCGGACATTCTGAGCTTCACCACGATCCAAACAGTGAAGTAAAAAGCGTTCTCTCACGCCTCGGTGGAGATCCCATCGACAGTGGCGCCAGCGTTGTCGAGGGCTACTCGCCGCGCGAACGCAAGGAACTCCAAGCAGACGTATTCGCAGGCGAGTTCCTATGCCCGTCGGACTGGCTCAGGTCGGAGTTCACAAAAAAAGGACGGCGTCCGGCCGAGATCGCCGACGAGCTTGGCGTTCCCTATGGACTGGTGATGAACCAGGCAATTCGGGCGCTGTTGTTACCTTCCCTCCGGGAGCCTGTGCCTCATGAAGCGCCCGCCCCCATCGCACTCGATCTGAGCCAAGAAGCCGCCGCGACATGGACTGGCGGCCCGCTGCTCGTCGATGCAGGACCGGGGACCGGAAAGACAAGAACGCTGGTGCACCGGATTGGACACATTCTTGGGACAGGCGCCGCGTCCGGCTCGGTGCTCGGCCTCACCTTCTCAAACAAAGCCGCCGAGGAGATGCGAGAGAGACTCTCCGACAGCCATGGCGACGCGTCCATCGAAATGTGGGTCGGCACTTTCCATGCATTTGGGTTCGAGATGGTTACCAAATGGCCAGGCCGGATCGGGCGGATGGACACCGTAAGGGTCCTAGACCAAACAGCGCAGCTCGAACTCCTGGAATCCAATCTCCCTAGATTGCCTCTCCGCCACTATCAGAACCTCGTGGAGCCGGCCTACGAGCTTGTCTATGTCCTTCAAGCGATTTCACGGTGTAAAGACGAGCTGATCACGCCGAATGAGTACGTCGCTGCAGCAGAAGCCGCTATGCGCGGTGCACCGCCTGAAAGCCTAGAGGCGGCTGAGAAGGCTATCGAGGTCGGGCAGATTTACAAGGTATATGAGGAGCTGCTCCTCGAGAACAATGCGGTCGACTTTGGCGATCTCGTGATGCTTGCTGTACAATTGATCGAACAACATGAAAACATTCGCGCAGAGTATCAGGCCCGTTACCAACACATCCTTGTTGATGAATATCAAGACGTGAACTTCGCCAGCGCCAGGCTGCTTCAATTGTTGGCGGGTGCCTGCCGAGATGTTTGGGTAGTAGGCGACCAGCGTCAGTCGATCTATCGCTTCAGGGGCGCTGCTCCGGCCAATGTAGAGCGGTTTCAGGATGATTTCGGTGGGTCGAAACGTTCGCTCGCTAACAATTATCGCTCGGGCGAACAGGTGGTTCGTGCTTTTTCCGAGTTCTCCAGGCACATGGCGGCCGATCCAGGTGCGACAGCGAGCTGGGCTGCTTCTCGCGGCGAGATAGACGAAGTCACCCTGACCATCGCCCCAACTGTTGTCCACGAGGCTGCGGCAATACGGGACAAGATCGAAGCGCTCAAAATCAAGGGCGTTCCCTACAGCGAACAGGTTATTCTCGCTCGCAGTCATCTTACCTTGTCCAGGATCACGGACGTCCTGGAGAGACTCGGCGTCCCACTGCTATATCTCGGCGATCTGTTCGAACGTGATGATGTTCGCGATCTCCTCTCCTTGGTCGCGATCGACGGGGAGTTCGGAGGGATCGGACTCGTGAGGGTGGCCCAGTTGACGGAGTATGGCGTCCCGAAGGGGGACGCCCTCGCCGTCATTCAGTGGTGCAACGACAAAAAGGTCGATGTGTTTGAAGGCCTTTCCAAGCTTTCCGAGATCGATGGGCTGAGCTTACCCGGACGCGCTGGTCTCGGGAAACTATCACAGCATCTATCCGGTATGGACCGGCATACGTCCCCGTGGACTTTATTGACAACTTGGCTATTCGAACGCAGCGACTATATCCGTCCTCTCATGCAGTCTGGTGATGCGAAATCACAACAGAAGCTCATCGCGATCTACCAGCTTCTGAAGGTATGCAGCGAGCAGATTGACGTCGAGGGTCGCCATAATCTTCGCGATCCTGGCCGCCGCGCCTTTCTGGCGAGGATCCGCCGGATCGAGCTTTTAAACCAGGATAGTCGATATCGAGCAGTCGCTTCCGAGGCGAGCGATTTCGATGCCGTCAGAGTGATGACCATACACGGAAGCAAAGGACTCGAATTCCGCGGCGTCCACCTGCCGGCAATGGCCACCCGCTACATGCCTACAGCGCGCCAGTGGAACCGATGCCCGCCGCCGCCGTCACTGGCAAAGCTTGCCATGCAGAAGGAGGATCATGACGCAGAGGAGGAGTGCCTATTCTTCGTCGGCCTCTCGCGTGCGCGTGACTATCTGTGCCTCAGCCGCGCGGAAAAATACGTCCAGACTAACGTCAGCGCCTCCAAGTTCCTCGACACCATCGCGCCATACATAAAAGTCAGCAAGTTCACCGGGGCAGTGCCTCTGGAGAGCGAGCTCTCGGCGGCAACAGCGCCCGCCCCGCGTGACACGTACGCGGAGAGCGAACTCGAAATCTACTTAAAGTGCCCGGCCCGCTATCGTTACGAAATCATTGAAGGCCTGCGCGGTGGTCAGGGCGCCTCTCCGTATCTGCGCTTGCATAAATGTGTCTATCGCACCATCAACTGGATTGAGGAGCAGGCGCGGGCCGGATCTCCCGTCACAGCCGACCAGGCAAAGGAAGAACTCCACCACCGGTGGGAGGATGATGGGCCTCTTGAACACGGATTCAATCAATACTACCGCACCGCGGCCGACTTGATGGTGAGTTCCGTGGCTACGCTTGTGGCCTCCGAGAAAGGCAAATACGACCTTGAGCCTTGGTCGGTCAAGCTTCCCGGGAAAACGATCACCGTGTCGCCCGATCGCGTGATTCTCGAGCAAACTGGCAGGCTGCGGGTCCAGCGCGTCCGGACAGGGCGTAAGACGAAATCGGAGCATGAGCGCCGGATCTATGCTCTCATCCGTCTGGGCGCCGCGCAGAAGTACTCAGGTCGCCCCCTCGATCTGGAAGCCTACTATCCGGCAACATCTGAGTCGGTCCTAATGCCGCCGAAGGACGACCCCAAGCTCATCAAAGAGTATACCGGCGCCATCGCGGCGATCGAGCGCGGCGAGTTTCCGGCCAAGCCGGACGAAGCGCGGTTTTGTCCTAGCTGCCCCTACTATTTCGTCTGCGGGGCGTAAAACCGCATCGGTCGGCTTCCGTTTTTTTAATCCTGCTTTCGCTTCCTCTTCAGGCGCCACTGAGGCGACCAGGAAAGGAAGATCATGACCACTATCGTTTTCGTCAACATTCACGGCAAGGATGGCCTCTCAGAAGTCGAATTGCCGGAGGCTGCCAACCATGAGCACCTCTTCACTGTCCTCGCCAAGCTTGGTGTCGAGGTTGACCAGGAGACCTTCATCTTCATCGACGAAGAGGAAGAGCCCCTGGATCGGACGAAGCCCGGCCCCCTGCCCTCGATCAAACGCGGCAGCCACATCCATGTAAGCAAGTGCCGCAAGGTCCAGGCCACTGTGCACTATCTCGAGAAGACGAAGGATCACACCTTCGCTCCCGGCGCGCGGGTCAAAAAGGTGAAGGCCTGGGCGGTCGATAAGTTCAAGCTCGACCAGCACGACGCCGCCGAGCATGTCCTCCAGCTCTGCGGTTCGACCGACCGCCCGCCGACCGACACCCGCCTCAACAAGCTCACTCAGCCTGGCATTTGCACGGTCTGCTTCGATCTGGTCCCGGAAAAGCGCGTCGAGGGCTAAATGAACATCGCGGTTGCCCCAGATCGGCTGCTGCTCGAGCATGACCTCGCCGCGCCGGAGTTCCGGTGCGGCGAGATCGAAGGACGCTGGCGGCGTGGAACGATGACCTGGCCCTACCTGAACGTCGCCGTGGCCGCCGAGCGGCGCCCCGGCGCTCCTGACGAGTACGGCTTCCGTTTCGAGTGTTCCGGATATCGGGACACCCCCGTCACGGCCAGGCCGTGGGACGTCGCGGAAGACACCGCACTGCCCTTCCACCGGTGGCCGGCCGGCAAGTTTATCATCCCCTCGATTTTCCGACCTGAATGGAAGGACGGACATTGCCTTTACTTGCCCTGCGACCGGCTCTCGATCGAAGGGCACGACAACTGGCGCAGCGACCACCCGAGCCGGCTCTGGCAACCGCAGCGGGGGCTCGTCTGCTATTTGGAGCAACTCTATGATCTCTTTCATCAAGCCGATTATTCGGGCATTCGCGGCGCCTGAACATCGCGTTAGCTGCCCGCGGCTCCTCTGGGCGGCAACGACCGACGAGCTACATCGGCGCGGCAAGCGGATCCATGAGGCTGGTGCCTTTCTGCTTGGCCGAGAGTGTGGGCAGCGCTTCGAAGTGACCAACGTCGTCTTCTATGACGATCTCGATCCGGAAGCATACTCGACCGGCGTTTGCATTTTGCACGGCCCGGCTTTCGCCAAGCTCTGGGCCATCTGCCGGGAGCATTCATTGACCGTGGTTGCCGACGTCCACACGCATCCCGGGCGCGCTCTTCAAAGCGAAGCAGATCGAAGGAACCCCATGATCGCCCGCGCCGGACACGTCGCGGTGATTCTGCCGAACTTCGCCACCGCTCCCATTCGATGGGATCAGGTCGGCATCTATGAGTATCGCGGCCGGCATTTATGGCACGACCGTTCGCCCCGGTCCGTCCGGCGATTCTTCTATACGGGCATTTGGAGCTGACATGACGAAACCTCTTCACGAAACGATGCACCGCACCGCCAAGTATTTCATGGATAATGGGCGGGCGAAGACCGCGGATGAGGCGGTGGCGTTGCTCAAGTCTTACGGCTTGAATATCGCCGTCGGCCCCGAGATCCAGAGCAATGCTGCCGCCCAGATTGCCTTGCTGACGCTAGTCAATCTGGCGCGCCGCACGTTCCTAGGCGGCGTCTCGGTCGTTGGCCTTGGCGAAGCCAAGACGTTGGTCGCACTCTCGGCCCAGCCCACCCTGGCCAGCGCCGTCCTGGAACTAGGCGGGCTGATCGCGGGCCGGCTCTCCGCGGCCTGGCCGACTGCGCTTATCGGCTCTGCCACTGCACCGGTAGAGACCGCGGCTCCGGTTTGGCGCCTGACGTGGCAAGGATGGCGCGCCGGCGTCGTCCCCGCTCGGGAAGGCTGGCGCTTATCTGATGACGAAACCTGTCCGTTGGCACCGGCTTTGGCGGCTGCGATCTGCACCGCGGAGGCCTTTTCCTTCCATTCCGGCGATGACGCCCTCTCAGGGAAACGTGGGGCTGGACTTTCGCTTTGGCAACCGGGCGTGGATTGGAAGTCCGTTGACAGCACCGAGGCCCCAATCACCTTCCTGCCGGCGAAGCTCTGGCTGATCGGCTTGGGCAATCTCGGGCAGTCCTATGCATGGCTGCTGGGCTGCTTCCCCTATCCGGAGCGGGTCGCGGAGATCATGCTCCAGGACTTCGATGTCCTTGGAGATTCGAACGACAGCACGTCGGTTCTTACCTACGGCAAGTTTCTTGGGCGGCGAAAGACCCGATGGACCTCAGCATGGATGGAGACGCGTGGCTTCAATACAGTGATCGACGAGCATCGTTTCGGCGCTTGGACGAAGCGTCAAGCGGATGAGCCTGGCGTCGCGCTCTGCGGTGTGGATAAGCCCCATCCGCGCGGTGCCCTCGAACAAGCTGGCTTCGACCTGGTAGTTGAGGCCGGTCTCGGTGCCGGGCCGCAATCCTTCCGCAGCTTCGCTATACACACTTTTCCGGGCCCGCGGCGTGCAGCGGATCTCTGGCCTACGACGCTGGTGTTGAGCCAGCCCACCGTCTCCGAGATGCCCGCGTACAAGGATCTCGCCACCAAAGGCCTGGACAAATGCGGTTTGGCGCAACTAGCCTCACGCACAGTCGGTGTTCCCTTCGTCGGCCTAATCGCGGGTTCACTGGCAATCGCTGAGGTGTTGCGCCGGCTCAACGGGGGTGCGGGGTACGGCGTGATCGCGGGATCTACCCTCTCTCTCGGCGATGTAGAGGCTGGTCCCGGATCTCACCAAGTCTACCCATCGGGGTATTGCATGGCGTTACGGTACTGATCGCACGATTTCGCCACAAGACAGCTTCATTCGTGCGACAGAGTCCCATCCCCAATCTCGCACTTGCCCGCCCTTCACGTAGGGAAATCTAGTCTTCGGCTTCCGCGCAACGAAATCCGTCACTGAGAATCTCATTCGAGTGACGGAATCTCGATTGCGGTGAATTCCCGCAACCGTTTTGAGCGTTTTGCCCGGAATGTCCGGAATAAAGTTTACTGCACTGGCTAGACGGTCAGATTTCCTGAGCTTCGCCGCAGCGTCCCAATTGTGGCGACCTCCCTTTGGCGATAGGAGCTGTTGCCAGTACGTGATACCGGCCCTAGTTATGAATGCGGATACCGAAGACAGCATGATCATGGGCTTGGTCGAAAACTTGGCTCGACGGCAGCACCGACCTAATGATCTGCTCCGTTACATTCAGGGATTGAAGATGCGCGGCTACGAGGAGCCCGCGAACTCTGGGCTGAATCTACGGATGAGTCATTTAAAAATTGAACGGGATCGGGTAGGATTTATTGTCGACCATAAACTTGCCACGGTAGTTTGTCGTTGTATTAAACTTCAGAATCCGATGATTTCCACTCGGTGTATCTGATGCGATCGAGTTCATTCATCGTTACGCTATGTTCCGTTAGCATTTGCGCCAAGTGTTCTTGGTTCAATAGTTCGACACCATTGAGTGCGGCATTTTCAACAGCCTGATGGCTGAAGAACTGGTTGGTAACGCAAACTTTGCCGAACTCAATGCCGGGATGTTGGCGACGATAAAATGCCTCGCCTGTCACTACGTCTTTGACAGCGTCCCATCCAAGTGAAGCGCGATCTATGGCGCTGCTCTTGACCTGGATGAGTTGGCCGGTTCCACCCCTGATCGCAACGATATCAACTCCATTGTCATTTCGGGAAGAGGTACGCTCGGAGACATAACCCCGCCTACTCCAAAGTGCTGCAATCAGGCACTCGAGGTGCTGCCATTCCATCCGCAACGTCATGTCGAGCGTCACACGCGCATCAAGCCCATTTAGGTCGGTGTCGGGGACCACATCTGCAATATTGAAATCACCGGGACCGACATCACCGGCGCCATTCAGCATATCATCGGCAAGTCCACGCTTGTGTTCGAGCAACTGATCAAGCTTGACATCGAAGGTCGTGAAATCTTCAGCGTGAACGACAGGATAGTAAACGTAAACATCCTTGGTCTGGCCAATGCGGTATGCGCGGTCAGTTGCCTGGTCCTCCTTGGCGGGATTCCAGGTGCGTGTGTAGTGAATGACGTGATTAGCAGCCTGGATGTTCACGCCGAAGCCAATGGCGACAGGTGAGAGAATTAAAACTCCGAAGCCGGGCGCTTTCTGAAACGATTTGATGCGCTTTTGCCGACTGGCGACATGACTGGAAGAAGCGCTGGTATCTCCATTGATAATATCCGCCCGGATGCCGAGACTAGCTTCGATATAATGCTGCAGCAGTCGCTGGATTTCGCGAAACTCACAGAACACGATCGCCTTTTCGGACTTGTCCTTAATCACCTGCAACTGGTTAAGCAGCCAGTCGAGTTTGGGCGCCTTTTCGCGATATTGCCGTTCATCTTCCGGCTTGAAGATGCTGAGGCCATGTGGGCGCGGGTCGGTGCATATCAGCCTGAGATAGTGCAGAAGACCGAGATGATTTTTGAAGGGCGACGATCGACCTGGGTCACTGCGATTTTTGAAGCTGTTGATCGCATTGGCATACAGATTGCGCTGGACGGCAGAGAGCGGCAGCTTACGGCACGAGCCCACTTCGATTTTAGCCGGGAGATTCTCAGCAACCTCCTTCTTGAGGCGACGTAGGATTTGGGGAGCGATGCGCTGCCGTAGTTCTTCGACACGCGCGCGTTCCTCGTCGGTTTTGGCTTCGATCGGCTTGCGATAACGTTGGCCGAAATCATTCAATGCGCCGAGCAAGCCTGGCTGAATGAAGTCGAACAGACACCACATGTCAGCAAGGGTGTTCTCGACAGGCGTTCCGGTGCAGGCAATCTTGAAAAATGCATTCTGCTTCTTTGCAGCACGGGTGACCATCGCTGCTGGATTTTTGACACGCTGTGCTTCGTCGCAAACCATCAGTGACCATTTTTGCGCAGCAAAGGAGAACTCCAGATCGCGCAGGGTTTCATAGGTGGTCAGCACGACGCGAGCATTGCTCACCCAGCCAGGGCGCAGGAATTTGACGAGCCCATCTTCTGTCTGAAGGCGCTGGTCGATTTGCGCTCGGGAAACGCGCAGCTGCCGCAAATTTTCGCCATAAGCCATCAGGAATGGTAGGCTATTCGGACGGAAATAGGTCGCAATTTCCTCCGCCCAGTTCTCGAGAAGTGATACCGGTGCGACGATGAGAACCGGCGGCGCCTCCGCATCCCGCTCAATCAGCCAGGCCACGAGGCAAAGTAGCTGCAACGTTTTCCCCAATCCCATGTCGTCGGCGAGAACGGCACCACGCACTTGGCATTCGTCACGTAATCCATAGAGATGCTGCATCCAGGCAACGCCCTCGCGCTGATGCGAATACAAGGAAATTTCGGACTTGAGCGCCAATGGCAGCTGTGGCTCACCAGGAAGATTGGCCAAGGCTTCACGGCGGGCTTCATCATATTCTAGCGACTGGATGTTAGCGCGCAGGACTAGCTGCTTGCGGTCATCTGCAGGGTCGGTGGCAGCCTTGCGCCGTTCCACAACCGGATTGAACTCGCCATTTTCCTTGGCATCCCGGACCACGCCACTGATGGTTTCGACAATTCGCCGCGCTTCCTCGACCTTGATGGGTTCCGGAAGCCAGGTGGCGTGGATTGTTGGCGCGCCCGCAGCTTCGGCAGCACCGATTGATTTCCTGAGGTCTTCGATGGACTCCGGGCTGGCCGGAATAGCAATCGGTTCCCTAGCATCGTCAGGTTGATAGACGATCATCGGCTGGATGTTTTCGGGGAACCAGCCCTCGTTATCCTTCTTCTTGGCGATATAGGGAGAGTAGTAGGGCTTTTCCTTGCCAATGTCCGCGATCCGCGCCGAATAGAAGGTGAGGTCATGGATATCGGCGTAGGAAACCAGCGTTGGCGGCGTTTGCCGCGCGTGGAGAGCCGCCGACAATTCATCGTACACGCGCTGCGCATCGCCTTGGATTTCAAGGTCATACCCTTCCCAGGCGAGCAGCTGGCGCTGCGCGGCAATCGCTGCCTGCAAACCTATCAGGAATGTGGATAAATCGTCGTCGTTGAGCCAATGGGATTCCGACGATGTCGCCCCCTTGGAATTTGCCGATTCAATCAGCAGCCCGATGCGGATGGGACGTCCGCTGACATCACGTTCGTAGATTGGTGAGAAGCGTTCGTAAAGCAATCCGGCATCGTCGCGGGCCTGCTCGAATTGCCGTTCCTCAATGACATCGACGGCATCGTCGCCGAGGGTCGCATAAGGGTTGAGGATAAACGCCTCGGCGCGCGATCCCGCGACGCGCCGGCCAGGGTATCGCTTGATTTCCTCAAGAACGGTTTGGATCTTCGGCGTTATCAGTATCTGCACGATGCCTTCGGTCGTGGCAACGTCATATCGAGCCCGAACCTTGCTGCTGCCATCAAATGCCGCCAGCCAGCCCAGTGGTGCATCCGAAAATCCCGGCTCGATCTCGATTACGTGATCATCTTTGATATACTCGGACTTCCGCAAGCCAATTTGCAGCTTGTCGGGTGTAAGCACGACGGACCGATAAAGGAAATCGTCAAGGCGCGCTTCCGCTTCACGCGCGAGGAGGCGAATGCGGCCCCAGGCGCGCCGATGGAAACTGTCATCGCGCTGATCCGCTGACCGGCGCGCGAAGGCGAAAACCTCCCTGACCAACCGCCACTGGGACGCAGTCATCAACTTTGTTCCAGTGGGATTGCTCATGACTGGCCCCGTGAGGTTCCAGTCACTAACCCCTTCGCCAGATCGATACCAGCCGGAGAGGACAATCGAGAAATCGGTATCGGTCAACCCATTCCGGCTGCTGAGGACGGGCAGATAATCCGTGATAGTGGGCAGGGAAAGCGTTTGCGGTAAACCGGCATAGTCGGGCCGTTCCAAGGCGAGATAGAGTGAATCCCAGTCGATCGAGAAGCCGTCCGGGGTCTCTACGGCCAGACCATCATCAGACAATTGCGTCAGTAAACCGTGGAGATGCGGATCCTCAAGGCGAACGACTTCCTTATCGATGCCCTGGGTGAGGTCGATGCCGAGGTCTGACCAGCGCCGGCCCCAACCACCCTGATGATCGCTACCCGACCGCTTGAAAAGCCTAAGCATCCTTGGCACTCATCCACCAGCCCTTGCCTTCTCTGTAGCGAAAGCCCCATTTGGCAAGGGTCCGGGCAACATGTGAATTGTTGTCACCGGTTCGAATCCAAAGATTCCCGCCGACGTTCGTCTTGTCTTCGACCTGCAGCTTGTATTCGCGCGCAAAGGCCCGGAGAGCGTCGTGCGTGAACCTCTGGGCCGGTTGCGGCGGCGTGTTCGTGGTTGGCCGAGGTTGAAAAGGCGGCGTTGGCGGCGCCGACACGCCTGAAGGTCGCCTCGGTGTGGCGGGGCTGTGCTCACCAGGCGAGATGTTGAACTTCTGACGCAGCTCGGCTTCAAACATTTCTTCCCACGAGCTCCAGCCGCGAATGTCGTCTTGATGACTGAGCTTTAGAGAGTTCCGAGTGCTGTGCTTAAGTGAGTTATGTGCATCCACTCTGAGTTGCAGACTCTGCCCGCTATTAAATGGAAGATCCCGTCGCGCATCGTAGCCATAGAGTGCATTGCCAGTGCTACTGAATTCGACCGCAACGAGATCTCCCATTCGCATGATGAAAGCGTTGTCGATTCCGGTTGCATTCAAGTTTTTGATCAGGCCGACCATTTTCGTTCGGAGAGCAACGAAGTCGCGGTCGGTCGAATAGCGAGCATGGGAACCGAGTGCGAATTCTATACTGTTGATCTGCTTGGCATAGCGCTTCCAGAATTCCATTCTACGGGTGTCGCCGAGGCCATCCTCTGCCAATTTGGTGAAGAACGTTTCGATAAATTCCCGGTTTAGCCAGGTGCCGACCATCTCGCGCGCTTCGGAATTGACGCCACCCCAGCGCGTTGCGTTGGAGGGCAGCCAGGGATTGCCCCACCAAAGAATGGCCGCATCGCGCAATCCCTGATGCAATGGTTTGCCATCAATCTTCGCATATCTATCAAGTAGCATGATGAGGCCACGATCACGCATGATCCCATTTTTGCCCAGGAGATCAAGCAGGCGAGGCAATCGTTCCACAAACGAAGAATCGTTGCCGATGATCGCGCCCCGAATCTGGGCGAGGACCAGTTCTCGCTGGAACCACGATGCCTGGGGAATGCCGAGCTGTTCGCACAAGTCGGTGACAATGCGGGAATCGCCGTTGAGCAGCGCATCGACATAGCGGCTATAGGGATCTGCGCCGAAGAGAGTGCGGTGATCGATGGCTGTCTGAACCCAATCCGGGTTTGATGTTACGTCGGCAATCCGGTCATTCCGCTGGTTGAGGTAGTCACGCAGTTGATGCCAGTTCCCGCGGCTGGCGTCGGATACGGTGTCGCTCAATCCATCATAAGTGAAATAGCTGGCGATCATACCCTTGTAACAGCGTCGATAGTAACGAGGCTCCGCCAGCCAGGCATCGATCTCGTTCAGAATTCGCGCGAGACGCGCCTGATCGTCGATCACACAGGGGCCTCCAGTGCGATGGGGTAGCGCGAGGCTCCATGAGAGGAGATAGATATCCCTGAATGATTGCTTCTCGTTGCTGTTCCAGAACCGGTCAAGTGCGGCGATCTGTTGGTCGATGGGGATGGCCGAGCCGTTGCGAGAGTTTGCCCGCTTCTTCATCTCGGCCAGCACATCATCCATATTATCGGCAGTCGGCATAGGTCTGCCTGCGATTTCAATGGCGGGCTGAAGCAAGGCCGCAAGTTGTTGTAGCTGTTGCATCACAGCATGCACCTGCCGAATCCTTGGCCTTCGCGTGGTGCCTGAGTGACAGCGCGTTTTTCACCCAAGCTCAGTAATTCCAAGCGCATTTCAACCCGACGACTCTGCTCATCCGACTCCTTGGCGTCATTGAAGGAATAGCCTCCAACCAGAAACAGATTCCGCACATCGGCCTTCTGGTTTTCAGAAAGAAGATTGTCCCCCACCTCAGCAAACATCGCGCAGACAACTCGCTGGCTGCGCTGAAGGCTGAGATTCAAATTGAGGAGATATTCGCCCTTCTTGTCGGTATAGCCTTCGACGACGACACGTTTGAGAACGCGTTTCCCGAGCTCATCATTGGCCAAGGTCAGTATCTCCGGGACAAACTGCCGGAGCACGCGCTCCTGATCATGGGTCAGATTGTGCTTGTTGGATGCAAACTGCGCGCGATCACCAAAATCCACGACACGCCGATCTAGGTCGATCCTTATGCCCGGATACCGCTTCGCAGCCTCCATGAACCTTCGCAAAAACTCATCGACATCTTGTTTATATTGTTGCTCCAGTTTCTCTTGCTCGGTGACTGTTTTGGTGACGGCAAGCAATGCCACCGCCATGACGACCAGAAACAAGACCATAAGCGCGGTCATGAGATCGGCGAAGGATATCCAGAAAGGCTTTTCGGCCTCGTCCTTCCCACCACGCTTTATGGATAGCCGGGTTCCGATCATGGCCTAACTCCGTACCGGGGTTTTCACGCCTGCGGTTGCCAAAGTGCTATCAAGTTCGAGAATGGTTGCCGAAAGGAGCTGAACCGCCGATGTAAGCTTGGTGTGGAACTCGTGGTTAGCCCTGTCCAAGGTGCGTTTGATCTCATCGGCGAAGGATTGATGTGCTTCGGCCAGCACCTTGCTGACACCGTCGAGATAGGTGTCAGCCTGTGTTTGCGCGGTGCCAAGGCGTGCGGCCGAATTTTCGATGCGCGCCAGAATATCGCCGGTGAGGGCCGCCTCCTTACGTGCGCTCTCCACGACATTCCGTAGTTCGGTCATCAGCAGGCCAACGGCGTCGCGCTGTGCCCGGTAGTCGTTCAGCAATTCCTGAAGGGCGGTAGCGCCGGAAATCAATGCCCCTGAGGTCTCCGACATCCGGGCGGAAACGAGTGCAGCTTGATCAATTACACTAGCCACCCTTTGCCCAGCGCTGGCGAAGCTGTCGGCGGCGGCACTGATCTGCCCGGCACCCAGGTTCATTTTGTCAATCGAGATATTGGTCGCATGAGTGAGAAGCTGCATGTTCTCGGCCATCAAAGACGAAGCGTTGGCGATTTCCTTGATCGCCGTGTCGACGGAATCGGTCATCGCACCGACGGCGGTTTGTGTCCGCTCGCTCATCGCTTGTTCGCGGGCGCGGTTGTTTTCATATGCCGCGGTTTGGGAATCGGTCAGCTTCTCCAGCATGTCACTAACTTGAGACCCAATAGTCTCCAGTGTTGCCTGGATTTTATGGCTGGTTTCGGTTTGTGAGGTTGATGTTAGCTGTTTGATTTGCTCCACGAAGGCGATCGATTGCGTGTTGATCGCTTCCTGGCGGGCTTCCATTTTTTCGATGGCCTGGGCCATTCTTTCGGCCATTGTATCGGTGGATCGGCGGCTAGATTCCTCAATATTGCTAACTAGGGTCCGCAAGGTACCGACAGCTTCCTGCATGCTTTGGGCTGTTTGCTTGTTGAGGTCGCTGAGGCCCGAAATCTGCCCGCCGAACAGGTCATTCAGCCGCTGGCTGAAACTGGTCATGACATCCTGCAGCATGCGGCCAGCCGACGCACTCTGATCACCGGCGGCGGTCTTGACGACCTCGGCGATATCGCGCAGCGGGCCTTGCAGGCTGGTCTGGATGCCCTCGGCGATGGCGCTGGCCAGATTGCGGCTGTCCTCCCGCGCCGCCTCGGTAAGCCGAGTAACCATCTGGCCCTGCTGTTCCCGTGCCGATGCAATCTGTGCTTCGGTCAATTCACGCAGCAAATCGCCCAGCTCGCTCACCAAGGCGTCCTTGAGGATTCTGGACTGGCTGGCAGACTCTTCCGACGAAGTTACGAGGCGAGACAAATACTCTTCGCCAACGCCGGAGACGAACCGTTCGTCAATGGTATGCGCGATCTGCTCGGTCAGGCGGTAGAGCCATGCGAGGAGGAATTTTTCAATAAAGGTGATTGCGATGGCGAGGGTAATGGCAGTTGCCGAGATCAGAAAAGCCTGACTGACATCGTCCATCAGAAACTTAAGACTTGTTTGGGATTTGGTCGGGTCGCTCACGTCCAGCTTTTGCAAACCCTGGATCAGGCCGCCAAATGTGCCGATAATTCCAATACCAGTAAATATTCCAGGGAGGTGTTTGAAGAATTCCGTATGCCGACGGGTGTCGACGAGAAATTGATTGTTAAAGTAGATTTCCGCCGGACCAGTGGCGCGCACAGCAATTATCTCCGTCTTGCCGTCGCGCTCTATGCGCTGGATATGCAAGGACTCGCGATACTCCCTCCAAAGATAGTCCAGCCGTTTGTGCTTGGCGAATATCTCGTCGAACTCGGTGATGGCATTCTGCGATGAAGCCGATGTCAACCTGTTTCGCAAGAGCCTGAAGCGGACACCATGCCATATGCCCGGCAACAGGAAGAAGAACACAAACAAGGCTGTGAGAAGAGTGAGGACAACGAACGCTGTGCTATGCAGCTGCGGGAGCACTGCGGCCAGAAACTTGTCCGCATCGCGGGCGATATCGGCGAGAAGAGAATCGAGGTTCACTTCGTGGTTCCCACTTTCGAGAGCTTTGTCCCTTTGGCCTGGGCCTCAGCCAGATCCTCAACACCATGAGTCTCGCAATAGGCGAAGAGCAAGGCTTCCACCATGTTGGTCTGAGAGCGTCGTTCGCGCGTGGCGGCAGCTTCGAGCAGCCGCTTGAAGCGTGGTGAGACGCGAAAGCTGAGGGAGATAGTTTTAGCGGAAGGCATAGTTGCTCTTTTAGTTTGTATATATCTTTACTATACATTTATTGATAGCAGTGTGAAGCGGATTTTTGACTGGTATAGGAAGCCGTCCACATAACTTGATCAAAGAACAGGCGAGCACGATGGCTTCCTAAAATCGAGGGACTTCGGCACAGCCGTTGTCGTTCGCCAAGGTAGCGAAATAACTAGCCCCCTAACGGCTCTCTTTGAAAAGGCTGCCGCGTTGGCGTACTCTTGCTCTCAGAACCGTCCAAAGGCAGGAAGAATGACCTATTTTCTGCGGTCAGTTGATCTCGCGGTGTCGCGTCTCACTCGAGTGACGCAGCTCGTTCGCGATGAACTCTCACCACTCTCTCCGCCGTTTGGGTCGTTTTTTTTGTCCGGAATGAGCTTAACTGCACCGGCTGGACGGTCAGATTTCTGAGCTTCGCCCGTAAGGGCCCAATTGTGGCGACATTGTTACAATGCGCCTTTATGCATCTGATTTTGCCCCTTTACGCACAAGTCACCAAGCGGGCTGCAGTGCCATTTTTTGGCGTAACCAGTTTATGTAAATAAACGCATTATCACCGCGCTTGTCGGTGTTAGAGGTTCACACTAGCACCGTTGCGATAGACATTTACTTGAGCGAAATACGCGAAACCGGATTTAAAAGAGCTCATGACCCCAACAGCCAAATCGATGGGACTCGATCGGATAAAACCGGGCGCTTCGGCCGCTCGGGCCATCTCAGCCCAACTCTTGCCTTCGTCTAAGATCATTCGCATTGAACTTGCCGATCGGCGTGCACTGGAGGTCCCTTGCACGATGATTGAAGGCCTACGAGGTCAACCAGCTCGGAAAATCCAAGTGATTGAGATAACGGGTCCGGGTTCGGGGATTCATTTTCCGCTGCTTGATATTGACCTGTCTGTTGAAGGCCTTTTCGAAGGGGTCTACGGAACCAGACGCTGGATGGCGTGTCTCCGCGAGCCGTCTGGCTCGACTCGATCTCCGGCTCAAGCAGGCTCCAAAAGTCGCAATGGTCGCCTTGGCAATAGAGCCACCAACAGCTGACTCCATCGCTGACCCAAGCGCCATTGACGCCGCCGCGAGCCGGCCATCGGCTTAACGGATTGGACAGATGCGCTTTGTGGATGGCGCGTTCGAATCCTCCGATGACAATGTCCGGATCAACGCTCAGTATCTGCCGGAGCCATTTGAGCACTGCAGGCAGCTCATGCCCGGGTCACGGGGAGGTTATCCAGTTCTGATCGAGGTCAGGTCCGACGCATAGCCTTTGTGTGCGGTTGCGCCACGGAGCTGAGCATCAGATCATCCCTTTAACAGGCGCCTGCCGCCGTGGCGCCATGACTCGCATCTCGCGCCGCATGATCATGAATTGCAGGCCGCTTCAATGGATCAACTCGGCCTTGGGAACCATGATCCCCAAGGCGAGCCGTCGCCCTAGGCCGCCTTTCCGATCTCCGCCGGTGACCATGGCACGACGCGCTCCAGCTCCGGATCCGGAAACACCTGCCGGACAACGCCGCCGATCAGTTCCCCCGCCGCCTTCGCACCAATCATCGATAGCCGGATCGCGCCCGGCGTGTGTGACGCCACGCGCTCGCCGTCGATCGTCAGCCATGACACCGACTTCCTGACTGCCGGGATCGCCGCCCAGGCGCCGATCTGCTTGAAGAAGAAACTGACACCGGCCGCGTCGCATTCGTCCCGCAGCGCCTCCGCCCAGGCCGGGTGCATTTCACGGGCTGCGGGACCGCTCTCGCCACCGACGATGACCCAGTCGAGCCCGGCACTGGCCAGATCGACCGAGCGGTCCGCGCCGCCATTCACCGCCTCCGCCAGACTGATCGCTCCGAGGAGCGGCTCGACCGACACGAAGCGCACGACCGCCGGCACGTCGAGAAGGACGGGAATGCGTTCGTTTGCCCGCCTCTGATCCTCGGCTGAGACGCCGAGCCAGACGTTCGGCAGCGGCCAGTGCCGAAGCTGCGCCCCCGGCCGCAATGCCGACACTTGAGCGTTGATGCGTTCCGGCGTCGCCGGATCGCTGACGTAGGCGCGCGTGATCTCGGCGCGTTTCGTCAGGACCTGGAACGTGTGTTTGTCGGCCAGCGCCATGACCGCGAATATCCGGTCCCGGGCGGCCGTCGGCAGGTTGTCATGGAATACGTCCGACATCGAGTTGACGAAGACGCGGCGCGGCGTCCCGCGCCACGTCAGCGGCTCCAACAGCGTCTTCTCGACGACGTTGATCTTGCCGGTCCAGACCGGTTTTCCATTTGCGCCGAGCGTGGTCGTCCCGGCGTATTTTGCGGAGACGGCGGCGTTGGGATGAGCCGCCATCCGGTGCGCGTCGCGCATGGCGTAGCAGTTCGTGCAGCCGGGACTGGCGAGCGAACAGCCCGCCGTCGGATTCCAGGTTTTGTCCGTCCACGATATCTCGGTCATGATGCGTGCCTTGTCTGTTGATGACGATGTTGGTCCGTTGCTTGAGACGCACGTCACGCGATGTCTGCCGGCCGGAATCCGGGCTTCCGCCCGGCAGCGGTTCGACGTCGTCCTCGTTCGCCTCGGTGAGGAGATAGAGACGTCGGGGCCGGTCGTTTCCAATTTGGAGGCGATTTTTTTCGGCCAGGCTTCTGACTGATTTCGCGTTGATTTTCGGAAGGTGACCCTTGTGAACTCCTCCACGGTGCCGGTAGATGGGGACGAGCCTTTCTGAGCGGCATAGGCGTCAGGTCAGCCTGCCCATAGAGTAGCCAAACTCCCCCGCGCCGGCCGCTTCCAGCTCTGCGCGCACTTCCTGTTCGCGCCCCCTGCCTGTCCAGGACACCGTGGTTCCGCTGTATCTGAACTTTCTGCTTTTGACAGGCACCTTCGCCTCCTCGCTTGGGGCGTCAACGAACTTCACCCAGAGATCCCGGACCGGATCTTTGTCGACGTTGGGAGCGCTCTCGGCCTTGGGCGCAGCTGCCAGTTTCGCCTTTTCGGCCTCCTCCCAATCCAGGATCCCCTTCGCTTCCGCCAGGACATCCTTCAGCTTCGGATACGGCGTCTTGCCGAGACCGGCAGCGATCACCGTGCCGCCGAGCTGGATCTTCTTCCGCGTATCCGCCTTGCGCTGCTTTTCCACTACGCCTTTCCGCCGGCGTTGCGCCCATAGCGCGAGTTCTTGAGCTTCCCGCTCGAACTGCTCTATCGCCGTGAGCTCCTGCTGCAATGCCTTCTTGCTCATGATGAACCGCTCCTTTCCCTGTTTCGTGCTCTCCGCACGAGAAGCCAGATAGAGTCGATTCCGCCGTTCGCCACACCGGGCCTCATCGGACCGGTTTCGTAAAGTGAGCTCCGCCGCCCGCAGTGACACCCCGGCTCGTCCGGCCCTCAGGTTACTCGGTCGGCGGGGACGCCGACCGATACCGCATCGCACGACGTGCGCTGCTCAATGCCGCCGCCTATCGGCGCCGCCCCGCAAGCAGGCAAAAGAGTCGTCTCGACCATCCGTCGATCCGGGCGCGGACACCTCCCTGTCGAGCAACGGTCCAATAGCCGGGGCAACGCCCCGGCTCCCCCCGAGCCCCAAGTTGTTCGGTCGGCGGCGACGCCGACCGATACCGCATCGGGCAACGCCCCGATGCTCTGAGGCGCCGCTTAGCAGCGCCGAAGCGCAATATACAGCCTGCCGGGAGGCAGGCCGTGATTGCGTGTCCACCTGGGCTGAGTGGCGAGGGACCGCCACCGCCTCTACCTCCTTTATGAGGCCGCCATACAGGCGCCCTCACTTTGGGAGCGAACGATGGCCATCGGCTACATCAATGTCTCGATCGTGGGCACGGCGCGCGGCAACAGCGTGGTCGGGCTTGCCGCCTATGTCTGCCGGCGGAACACCGTCAGCCAAGTCGACGGCGCCGACTACCGCTTCGCTCATCAGGCAGGCGATCTGGGCGCGGTCGACGTTCTTCTGCCGCCGGGAGCTCCGGCCGCTTTCCAAGATCCGATCGCCTTCTGCACAGCGCTGGAAAGGGCCGAACTGACCCGCCCGCGGCGCAAACAACCGACCCGCTGGAAGCACAATGCCCAACTGGCGAAGCACGTCATTCTAGCGCTGCCGAAGGAATTGACCGGGCCTGAGCGCCGACGTCTCGCCCGGGACTGGGCGGAGACGCAATACGTCGCTCACGGCGCCGGATGCGTGGTAGCACACCACCGCCCCGATCCGGTCGGTTCCGACAATCATCACGCCCACATCATTGTCAGCACCCGTGAGGTGAGCTCGAACGGCCTCGGCAACAAGCTGCGCGAACTGAACCCGGCCTTCAGCCGTGGCGCCAGCCACGACAAGGCCAATTTGCACAAGGAAGACCTGCCGGCCACGTGGCGGCAGTTCCAGGAAGCCTGGTTCCGGGCAAACGGCATCAAGATCCAGGTCGATGCGCCGGCCGCCGTCTCCGGTGTCCATCTCGGCGCCGCGAAGCACGCCAAAAGGTCGGCCGCCTTCGCGGTCAAACGTGCCAACGATGCCGCAAAGAAGGATGCCAGCGAACGCCTGCATGATCCTCAGAACCTCCTGTGGGAGGCGACCCGGCAACGAGCCACATTCACGCTGCGCGACCTCTCACGGATCTTGCAGCGCCACGGGATTTTAGGCGGCGAGGCCTCAGCGATCATTGAGGCCGCGCTCGCCCTCGGCGAAGCCGTCGCCCTCTTCGACCGTGAGACCGGTCAGCCGACCCAGTTTTTCACGACACGGACCGTCCGCAACCAGGAACGGCGGATCGTGGGGACGGCCCAGATCATCGCCAAACGGCGCATGAGCGCCAAGAGGAGGAGGCTCGTCGAGGCCGATCTCGACGGTCGCATGCCGGCGCTCGAGCTCAGCGCAGAGCAGTCCGACACCCTTCGGCGCATCCTGGCGGCACCCGACCTGCAGATGCTCCACGGCTTCACCGGCTCCGATAAATCCCGCCTGACCCAGGCCGCACGGCAGTGCCTCGAAGCCGTCGGATATCGTGTCATCGGCCTTGCTCCCACCAACACCGGTGCCTGCGCGATGGCCGTCAGTGGCTTCGGTGACGCCACGACCATCGATCTCGAACTTCTGCGCCAGGAGAATCCGGGCGCTCGGTCTAATGCCTGGAACAAGCGCACCTGCCTGATTGTCGACGATGCCGACATGGTCGACGCCCCCCGCTATGAGCACTTGCTCATTGCGGCCGCCAAGGCCGAGGCCCGGATGATCCTGGTCGGCGACGAAAGCCGCTCGACCTCTGTTGAACGCGGGGGGGTTTTTGACGCGCTCAGGGAACGCCATGGCTGGAACGGACTGACCGAGTTTTCCCACCAGAACGACGACTGGGCACGTGCTGCCAGCGATGCCTTCGCCAGGGGCCGTGTGAACGATGGAATCCGCGCCTATGCCGAACGCGGCCGCCTTCAGTGGTCGGATCGGCTCGATCAGACGATAGACGATCTCGTCGCGGCCTGGGTGCGGGACAATCGGATGGACCCTGGCGCCAACCGGTTCGTCTACGCCACCAACGACGACGTCGTCGACCGGCTCAACACCGAGATCCAGGCGGCACGATGGGCGCGGCGGCCCATTCCACCCACGCGATTCAACACCATTCGCGGTAACGGCCACCTGCTCCCCGGCGACCGAATCCAGTTCCACGCCGGTAACCGCAGATTCGAGATCGCCGCCGGGATGGTGGGAACGGTCAGGCAGGCCGCCGCTGACCGTATTAGCTTTTATACGGATGACGCGAGGGTCCTGAGTTTCGGCCCCAGGAGATTCAAGGGCTGGGGCCTCGGTTACGCCGGGACGGTCTATCGGGGCGCAAGTAAGGTGCACGACCAGGTCTATGCGCTCTACGACGACAAGCTCGCCTGGCATGTCCGGACGTCTCAAATCGGCTTTACCCGGCACCGGGAGGACCTCACCCTCTTCGTGCCTCGCGCACTCGCGGCCGACGAGCAGGCCCTCGTCCGCCAGATGGCGCGCGCGGACCAAAATCGTCTGTCTCTGGCCTTCACTGGTACGCAGGAAGCCGCCGAGATCGCCAAACGTCTTCGGCGCGCGGCGCTCAAGCCGGCGCTGCCGCTCATTCTTCGAGTGCGGGGCGCCGACGGACAGCTGCTCACCTTCGATCTTCAGTCGGAGGACGGCCATAAAGCAGCGAGAGGGTATCTTTTGACAGCAAGCCCAAGCCAGCTCGCGGTCGCCTATCGCAACGTTCAACAACTGGCCCGGCCGGCGAAGTCTCGCGGCACTGCGCCCAACGACGCCGAGATCCTCCGCCGCCAAATCGACGGCATCGCAAAGAGACTTGGCCTGAACGCCGTAACCGGTGAGCCCGCTTCAGATTGCCTCAAACATGCGCTGCTTGTGCGCGAAACAGCCTGGCATCTCGACGCTTCGGGTCTCGATACCGAGGTTCGTGACAGCACCGGCAGATACATGAACATCGCATGGCTGCTGTTCAACCCAAACCTGGTTCCATGGGCCAGTTGGGCGGCGCTCGGGCGGAGGCTGCGCCAGCTGCACGGCAGTGTCCTCGATGCGCTTATCGAGCGCCTACACCAAATTCGCAATTGCGACACCATCTCGGACGACATGCGGAGCGCCTGCGCCCTGGCACAGCATCTGATCCGCATATCGCGCGTCATCCGCGACGGCGCCAACCTCACCCGCGAGCAGCTTCGCTTCGAGCGCACGATCGAAGCCGCACCGCGGCTGCTCTGGCCGGCACTCCGCTTCTTCCGTGCCGACAAGGAGGAGAGCTCTCATGACGAGATCGTGTTGGAGGCGCCGGACAAGCGCGTGCCGATCCGCACCGAGCCCAGCAACTATCTCGAGCGCATCGACCCGGATGGGGAGCGCTATCTCGACCAACGACAGGCGTCGTCCACACCGACTGCTTTGGCAAAGCACGCTATCGCAGTGGTCAAGCCGCCAGCACTGTCAGATAGCAACAAGGCGCAACTGAGATCCAAGCTGATGCACGAGATCAAGGCGAATGTCGCGGAAGCTGGCGCCCGGATTGCCGCTTTGACCCCAGACGATTCGCCGATGAAGACGGCGGCTTTGCACATGCGGAAGGATTCGCTGGAGCGTCAGCTTGCGTTGCTCAACGCCAATCCATCCATGTATGAACTTCCCGGCACAGAGCCGTCGAACGGCCCTACCCTCTCGCGCGCAGAAGCCGATGCCCGCGCCCTCACCCTCTCCGGCGCCGCAGCGCCGCCCGTCCGACCGTCTACCGACGACCGACCGCGAGACGGATCGAAGCCGACACTGCCCACCAGCGACACGCAGCGGCATGCGTCCGATATCGAGGACGATCTCGACGCTGATCCTCCACCCACGCTGAAGTCGGCATCGACGCCACGACCTAAGCCGCCCGCACGGCCGCATGACGATCAAACAAGATGATCGTCAAAAACGGTTCCGCCTGAGCGGACCGACTCAATCTCCTTTGTAGGAAGCAGCCTTGCACCGCCGCTTGTCTTTGCGCGGCGGCGCGAGGCTGCCGAAGACAAGGAGAGAGAAGATGAGGAAGAAAAGGATTTTGGTGCCAAGTGGGTTATATCCGGTGCCGACACCTGGCCTCCGGCCCCGGTTCGAGCTGAAGCGTCACCAGTTTCATCTGACGCCACAGACACCCGATCTCACTGGCAAGTTCCGCTGCCGGCCGCGTTACGGCCATCAGCAGATCGCCTGGGATCTGAAGCTTTGCGCCTTCGCCGCCATCGTCCGGCCGGATCTTCCGGACCAGCCGCTCGATCGGCTGTCGGAGGAAGTCTTCGAGCTCGCCAAGGAGCTGACAGCACTTCTCAGCCAGCCGGCGGGTGCGCGGCCGGAAAGCGAGATCGACGCCGCCTGGACCCAAGTCTCTCTCGCCCTCGCCATGCGCGGCGATCGGCGCATCTACGCCACGGACAGGCCGTTCGACAGCTCTCGTGGCCTCGGCACCCTGGTGCTGGCGATTGCGCCCGCCGCCTATGAGCTCTGCGACATCACGGTCACCGCCTGACCGATCGAGCGACCGAACATCCTGGAGAATCCCATGAACCAGCTCGTGCCGGTTCCGTCGCCACCGGCGATGGAACCGATCGTCCACTATCGCGTGCCGCGGCCGAAAGGCAACCATAGCTATCTTCCGGTCGACGTCACCTGCGCCCGGGGCTGCCTCATCGGCATCCTGGCCGACCTCGACCGCTGCAACCTGGCCTTCGTGATCCGGCCGGATCTGCCGGCCTGGCCGCTCGATCCGCTATCGGAGCGTCTCGCCGCAACAACGGAGGCCCTGACATCGCTTCTCGGCTGGCCTCGCGGCAGCAAGGAAGTGGCCGGGCTGGCGTTTGCCATTCTCGATCTCCAGCGCGAACTCGACTTCCGCGGCGAGCGCCAGATCCTCGCCAGTGCACGCCTGCCCGGCCCGTCGCGCAACGGCGGCGACGTCCTGGTCATCGCCGTCGCACCCGTCGGCATCCACGCCTGCGATCTCACCTTCACAGCCTGATATTCCAAGGAACCACCATGCCCAGCCAGATCATCGAACTCTCGGATTCCATCCTCCACGGCCTCGTCGGCCGCAAGGACCTCTATTTGCGCGGTAACTTCGCCAAGGCCGGCTACAGCATCGCCTTCGAGGATGATCCCGAACGTCCGCTGACCGTGCGTGTCTCGGTCAAGCCGGGGAAGTTCGGCGCCTACAGCCTGTTTCGGCGCGATGTCCTGGTGGCCGTGCTGAAGCCCAAGGGCGGCGCCCCGATCGCCTATGAGCCGCTGCGCCTGCCGGATGGCGACGTCCTCGTCATGCTGGACCAGATCGACGCAGTGCTCGACGGTCTCCCCGATTTGAGCGGTCATACGCGCTTGGCCCTGAAGCGCGCGACCAATGTTGCGCGCCAGGCGACACGCGACCGGCCGGTGGTGCGCCGCCAGCACGCCTCCGCCTTCGAGCTCGGCCTGCTGCGAACCGCCCGCCGCTTCGAGCGGCGGCACCGGGACGCCCTGTGCCGGCTGGGGCATCAGGTCGACGCCTATCGCACCGCCCTCAGTGAACCGTGGCTGGAACCTGCCATTGCGCGGTTGTCGGTGCAGGCAGCCTTCGGTGACGTTCTCCTCGTCGAGCGCCGTCTCCAGGACATGCCCCGGGCGGGCCTCCTGTTCCTGCGTGAACGCGGCGACATCTTCGAGGCGCATCGCGACAATGAACAGACGCTCATCGCCCTTGAAGAAGGCGTCAAGGTTGTCGGACTCCATGGTGACATGCCGCCGATCGCCCTCGATCGCAAGATGGTCCTCCGCCTGCACCGGATGGTGGCACCTGACGTCTACCGGCTGCCCGGCACCCTCTGGCGCCAGCGGAACTGGATGTTCGCCCATGAAGGTAACCGGTGGTCGGCGCCCATGGCGCCGGCACACGCCATCGAGGCGCTCTTGATCCGCTATGGTAAAGCGGTTGATCGGGACCTCTGGGCCGGCGTTCATCCTCTCATCCGGGCCGGCCTGCTGCACCTGGAGCTCCTCAAGATCATGCCCATGCCGGATACGAACTTCCTGGTGGCACGCCTGCTGCTGTCGCTGATGCTGCACGAGGCCGGGATGCCGTTCCTGCCGCTGCCGGCACTGCTGTTCTGGGACCGGGAGCGCTATCTGCGGACTGCCCAGGCCGCCATCCGCAAGGACGATGCCGGGATCTTCCTGCGCTACCTCGTCGATCTTGCCGGCAAGGCATCCCGCCGGGGTATCTACATGGCCGACCGCCTGCGGCCGGCCTACGACCACATGCACCGGGAGCTTCTCATCCCGGGCGAGACCGAGGGCGGTTCCGCGGCACTCACCGAAATGGCGCTGTCGCGGCTGTTCATCTCGGACACCAGCGAGGTCTCCAGCCACTACGCCGCCTTCGCCCGGATCGACGAGCTGGCCAAACCCGACCTCTGCGACGAGATCATCCTCGCCGGCGGGCGCTCCTATTCGCATGTCCTCGTGCGGGAGCTGACACGAAGGCCGCGGGACATGCGGGGGTGACGTGCCGAACCTCGCGCGAGAACGCCATCACGGCGCTCGAAAAAAGCATCAGCGGCAAAAGAATATTTGCGGCCCACAGCTAAGTCGCTGATGCCGCACGAAGATTTATTTGAGGCAAATTGCAGATATCGGACCCGCCGAAGTCAAGCGATCGAATATCTGCAGCCTGTCGAATTGCAGGTGGATCATGGATCGCGACGATAAAGGCATCAACATCGCGTCTCAGCGGGGCATATCGGGATTCCTTTCGGAGTCCGCAAGTGGTCTTCGCGAGGCGCAGAACGTTTCGGGACAAGTATCGTTGCAGACAGATTCAGCTACTGCTTCTCAAGAAATGACGATCTCGACACTGGTGCCGTTTATTCAACGCCGAGAAAAGCGTCGCCGAAATCGCGTCAGGAAGTCGGATCTGATGAGCGCGATTGAGGCAGTGATAGCCACCGGAGCCGAATTCTCTCATGTGGAGGTCGACGCCGTGAACGGCAAATTCATCGTATTCACCTCACGTGCTGAACCAGCGCCACAAAATGCCTTTAAAGACTGGAAGAAAAATCGTGCGCATAAGGCTTAAAGGAATCAACTGGACTGAGAAGCGTCTCGCCGACGGCTCCATGCGAACTTATTATTATGCTTGGAGAGGTGGTCCAAAATTGCCAGGAAAACCTGGCGATGCTGCTTTCATCGCCGCCTACAACGCTGCCATAGCCGAGAAGGCCGCGCCCGCGGAAGGCGTCCTGCAGGTTATCGTCGACGCCTACCAGCAAAGCGAAGAGTTTCTTCGGCTCGCGGATCGCACGCGTCGGGACTATATCGGCAAGATTAAGCTGATCGAAAGGGAATATGGGGATCTTCCCCTCGCGGCGCTCTCAGCAAGAGGAATGCGCGGAGAATTTCTCGATTGGCGCGATGCTCTCGCGAAGTCTTCGCACCGGCAAGCGGATTACGCCTGGACAGTCCTAGCTCGTATCCTGTCGTGGGCACTCAACCGCGAGAAGATCGACGCCAACCCCTGCGAGGATGGTGGCCGGCTCTACAGCGGGAGCCGCGCCGAGTTCATTTGGACGCACGACAATGAGGAAGCATTCCTGAAATCGGCTCCTGCCCATCTTCATTTGCCATTCTTACTGGCGCTTTGGACGGGGCAACGGCAAGGCGATCTCCTGCGTCTGCCTTGGTCCGCCTATGATGGCACGCATATCCGGCTCCGCCAGAGCAAAACGCGGAAAAAGGTAATCGTGCCAGTCGGCGCTCCGTTAAAAATTGTCCTGGATGCCGCTAAGGCCGTGCGGGTCGGACCGATCATGCTTACGAGCACCGACAAGACGCCATGGACTAGCGACGGCTTCCGGTCGAGCTGGAAGAAGGCATGCGTAAAGGCGGGTATTAAAGAACTCACCTTTCATGATCTGCGCGGCACGGCTGTCACCCGGCTCGCGATTGCCGGAGCCACCGACATCGAAATCGCCACCATTACAGGCCTCAAACTTGGCTCCGTCGAAACCATCCTTGACGAGCACTATCTCAGCCGAGAGGTGGAGATCGCAAACCATGGGCAGGCGAAGCGAGTGAGGCACGAGGCGAGAACAAAATCTCAAACCGGCTCTCAAACCGGCAAAAAACGGCCGGGCCGAAAGAAGTGATTATCCAATTAAATCAATGGCTGGGGGACTAGGATTCGAACCTAGACTGGCGGAGTCAGAGTCCGCTGTCCTACCGTTAGACGATCCCCCAACAGGCCGCTGCCTCCATTTGGCGGGGCGGGCCGGTTAAAGCGGGCGGAACATAATGCCGGCGGCCAGCAAGTTCAAGCTTTGTATCCAGCGCCGCGCGCCTCGTCTGGCGGCACCAGGCAGCACGCGACTGTCCTGCGGCCAAGACAGTCCCCACCCCGTAAACTTTATCTTGGCCCCCGATCCATGTAGGATATGTGACGAAGATACCCGGCAACGGCCTTCTCATTGGCTGCGATCATGTTTTTTCGCGCCTTTTCAATGAGTTGACCTATCGGGGTAGAGGAGCATTACGCGTGAACGGTGCATTATCCGGGTCGCCGGCACCTGCGCTATGGCGTACGCGTGCGGCTAAACCCGGGCAGATCATGGCCGCCCTGGATTTGGGCACCAATAACTGCCGGCTGCTGATTGCCCGGCAGGGTGCCAGCGGCTATCAGGTGATTGACGCGTTTTCGCGCATCGTCCGGCTTGGCGAGGGTGTTTCGCAAAGCGGTCGGCTGTCGCCTGAGGCGATGGACCGCACCGTCGAGGCTCTCAAGATCTGCGCCGCTAAAATGGAACGCCGCGGGGTCAGTCTGGCCCGCGCCGTCGCCACCGAAGCCTGCCGCAGGGCGGAGAATTGCGGTGGCTTCGTCGATCGGGTGCGCGAAGAGGCCGGCATCGCGCTCGACATCATCACCTCCGGCGAGGAAGCCGATCTCGCCTTCAAGGGCTGCACGCCCTTGCTTGACCGCAATGTGGCGCAGGCGATCGTGTTCGATATCGGCGGCGGCTCCACGGAGCTTGGCTGGCTGCGCCTTAAGGCTGGCCGGCCGCCGCATATGGTGGCCTGGCATTCGATGCCGTTCGGCGTCGTGAGCCTGACCGAGGAATTCGGTGCCGAGGCGGCCGAAGGCGACAACCCGATGGCCTTCTATCGCCGCATGGTCGACAAGGTGGCAGCCGAGCTTGATCCCTTCCGCCGTGCCATCGGCGCCGGCAGGTTGATCAGCGAAGGTGCGGTCCAGATGCTGGGGACCTCCGGCACCGTGACCACGCTGGCCGGTATCCAGCTTGGCCTCGCGCGCTATGAGCGCAGCCTGGTCGATGGATCCTTCTTGCGCTTCGGCGATGTCGAGCGCATCAGCAGCGATCTTGCGCGGCGCGACTGCCGCGGCCGTGCGACATTGCCCTGCATCGGCATAGAGCGCGCGGATTTGGTACTCTCCGGCTGTGCCATTCTCTCGGCCATCTGCAAGATCTGGCCGGTCGGCACGCTTCGCGTCGCTGATCGCGGCGTCCGCGAAGGCATCCTGATGAGCCTGATGACCGGCACCGCACCCGATACCGTCTATGGCGATGACGCCGAGATGGATGAAACGAACAATCCCGTCCCGCCGCGTGATCCTGGGGCGCATGATCGCGGCGAAACGGCGTCGCATACCCCCGCGGACCTCATCGCGGCCAGCGACTTTTGATGAATTGGAGCTTCGACATGCGTGACTATCCCCATGCGTAACAACAAAGGTCCCGGTGGCCAGCGCGGCGGCGGACAGCGTTCCGGCACCCGCGACGAAGGTGCCATCACCGGTCGCGGCCTGAAGACCCGCGTGAAGACGGCCCATAAGCGCACACTCTCTTCCACCTTGTGGCTCGATCGGCAATTGAACGACCCCTACGTCGCCGAGGCGAAGAAACGCGGCTATCGTTCGCGCGCCGCCTTCAAGATCCTGCAGCTCGACGAGAAGTATCACTTCTTCAAGATCGGCGGCCGCATCGTCGATCTGGGTGCCGCCCCCGGCGGCTGGACCCAGGTTGCCGTCGACCGCGTTCACTCGGCAGACGGTCGCGGCAAGGTGATCGGCATCGATCTGCAGGTGGTCGAACCCATTCCCGGCGCCACCATCATCGAGCTCGATTTCATGGATGCCTCGGCGCCCGAGAAATTGAAGGACCTGCTTCAGGGCCAAGCCGATGTCGTGCTCTCCGACATGGCGGCCTCCTCGACCGGCCATGCGCAGACCGACCATCTCAAGATCATCGATCTCGCAGAAACCGCGCTCGCTTTCGCCTGCGAAGTGCTGGCACCGGGCGGCACCTTCATCGCCAAGGTGCTGCAGGGCGGTGCCACCAACGAATTGCTGGTGCCGCTGAAGAAGCATTTTGCCAGCGTGAAGCACGTCAAGCCCGACGCCAGCCGCAAGGATTCCGCCGAGATCTACGTCGTGGCACAGGGGTTTCGCAGCTAACACCACGCGCCTTGACCAATGCCGCTATCACCCACGACCGAAGCCCATCTGATGACCATTCCCCTCCTCATCGACACGGACCCAGGCGTCGACGATGCCATCGCGATCTGGCTGGCACTGGCGTCGCCTGAGATCGAGATCATCGGTCTCACCGCCGTGCTGGGCAATGGCCCGGTCGGGCCCTGCGCCGAGAATGCGATCCGCATTCTCGACGTCTTCGGGCGCAGCGATATCCCGGTCCATGTCGGCGCGGCGCAGCCGCTCACGCGCAGCTATGCGCGCAAGGGCTGGGGCGTTCATGGCGTCGACGGGCTGGGCGGCATCGGCCTTGCCGCACCTTCGCGCAAAGTCGACGGCGAGGATGCAGTAGGTTGGATGGCCAGCGTATTGGCGAAAGCGGTGCCCGGCAGCATCACCCTCGCTCCATTAGGCCCGCTCACCAACATTGCCAAGCTGCTGCAGAATCACCCGCAAGCCAAACGCGGCATCAAAGAAATGATCGTCATGGGCGGCGCCACCAGGCCCGGTGGCGGCAATGCGACGCCCCATGCCGAGTATAATTTCTGGCTGGACCCTGAAGCGGCCGACATCGTCTGTGCGAGCGGCGTGCCCATGACTCTGGTCACGATCGAGACTGCCCGGCCGGTCAGCGCCACCCCGGCACGCACGGCGCGGATCGCCGCCGCCGGCAGCGTCGTGGCCGGCCACGTCGCCGACCTGCTGCGCGCCTATGTCCACGAATCGAAGGCCGATGCGCTGTTCGATCCGCTGGTCATGGTCTATCTGCTGCGACCGGATCTCTTCCGGCTATGCCACGCCCGGTTCCGGGTCGAGATCGGAGAGTCGCCACGGCTCGGCGCATTGACCTGGCAGCCATCGGTCGACAAGACGCCGCATCGCCTTTTGCAAGCCCCTGATCCTGATACCATTTTCGATTTCCTGGCAGAGCGCCTCCGACGGCAACCCTAAGCGCATCCCGCTCCGCGACGCATCCCCGCCCAGCGTCTGGCGCAGACCCTCCGCTCTTGTGAGATCGCGCCCAATCTGTATGATGAACCGCCAACCAAGACCGCCTCCACAAAGGGGCGGTTTTTCATATCCAGAACGGGCCGGATACGGCCGAACATGGTTGGTGCAATGCAAATCCGTGACGCTTTTACCTTCGACGACGTTCTCCTCGAACCCGCGCACTCGCTCGTGTTGCCGGCCCAGGCGAATACCGGCACCCGGCTGACCAGCCGCATCAACCTCTACATCCCGCTCCTCTCCTCCGCCATGGATACGGTGACGGAAGCCAAGATGGCGATCTGCATGGCGCAGAACGGTGCCATGGGCGTCATTCACAAGAATCTCGATATCAGCCGCCAGGCCGAGGAAGTGCGCCGCGTAAAGCGCTTCGAATCCGGCATGGTGGTCAACCCGCTGACCATCCATCCCGACCAGACTCTGGCCGATGCGCTGAGCCTCATGGCAACCCATTCGATTTCCGGCATTCCGGTGGTCGAGCGCGGCGAAGGCGGCAAGCTCGGCGGCAAGCTGGTCGGCATCCTCACCAACCGCGACGTCCGCTTTGCCTCCAAGATGGATGAGCCGGTCGCCAACCTGATGACCAAGGAACGCCTGATCACGGTGAAGCCCGGCGTCAACAGCGACGAAGCGCGCAAGCTGCTCCATCAATACCGCATCGAAAAACTTCTCGTGGTCGACGAGTTCTATCGCTGCATCGGTCTCATCACCGTGAAGGATATGGAGAAGGCCCAGGCCTATCCCCATGCCAGCAAGGATGAGAACGGCCGCCTACGCGTCGCCGCCGCAACCGGTGTGGGCGAAGATGGCCTGCGTCGTGCCGAGGCCCTGCTCGATGCCGGCGTCGATGTGGTCGTGGTCGATACCGCCCATGGCCATTCCGCGGGCGTCCTCTCTGCCGTGACCGCCGTAAAGCGCCTTTCCAACGCAGCCCAGGTCATCGCCGGCAATGTCGCAACCTCCGACGGTGCCCAGGCGCTGATCGATGCAGGTGCGGATGCCATCAAGATCGGCATCGGGCCGGGTTCGATCTGCACCACGCGCATCGTCGCCGGTGTCGGTGTCCCGCAGCTCACCGCCATCACCGACGCCGCCGAGCGTGCGCATAAATCCGGCATCCCCGTCATCGCCGATGGCGGCATCAAATATTCCGGTGATGTGGCGAAGGCGATCGCCGCCGGCGCCGATTGCTGCATGGTGGGTTCGCTGCTGGCCGGCACCGATGAGGCGCCGGGCGAGGTGTTCCTGCTCAACGGCCGTTCCTACAAATCCTATCGCGGCATGGGCTCGCTGGGCGCCATGGCGCGCGGCTCCGCCGACCGCTACTTCCAGGAAGAAGTCTCGGACAATCTGAAGCTCGTCCCCGAAGGCATCGAGGGCCGCGTCGCCTATAAGGGCCCGGCCGGCACCGTCATCCACCAGCTGGTCGGTGGCCTGAAGGCTGCCATGGGCTATACCGGCAACGGCACCATCGCCGACATGCAGACCAAATGCCGCTTCGTGCGCATCACCAATGCCGGGCTCCAGGAGAGCCATGTGCATGACGTGCAGATCACCCGCGAAGCCCCGAACTATCGCCAGAATATGTAGGGCGACGCTTCAACATAAGTAACTTTTCTCGTCATGGTCCGCGAAGGCGGACCACCCACGAGTTTGGCGGTAACTGACGAAAGCAACTCGTGGGTCCTCCGCCTTCGCGGAGGATGACGATTGGCTTAGGAACACACAACATGACTCCCGGCGCCCGCATCCAAGCGGCCATCGAATTGCTGGCCGCCATCCATGGCGGATCGGCCCCTGCCGACCGCACTGCGGCGGCCTTCTTCCGCAACCGGCGCTATATCGGCGGGTCCGACCGGCGCGCGGTGCTGGATCACGCCTATGCGGTCCTGCGCCAGAAGGCGAAGCTTGATTGGTGGATCGGCCGGTTCGATTCCGACCAGCCCTTGCCGGAGCTGGAGCGCGCCCGCATCATCACCAAGCTGGCTTTGGTCGATGGCTGGAGCGCCGACAAGATCGCGGGCAGCTTCGATGGCGGCGATTATCGCCCCAAGCCCTTCAACCGCACCGAACGCAACTACGCCGGCTTCCTGGAAGACGCTGATTTCAAGCACGGCATGCAGCCGAAATGGGTGCGCTTCGAATACCCGGAATGGATTGAGCCCAGCCTGGTCAGCCGCTTCGGCCCCGCCTTCGAGCAGGAGATGGCGGCCCAGGTCGAGGAAGCCGCCACCGACATTCGCACCAACACGCTGAAGGCCACCCGCGAGGAAGCCATCGCCGCCTTGGCCGAGGTCGATATCGTCGCGACGCCGACCGCCCTCTCGCCCTTGGGTCTCCGCGTCGAAGGCCGCCCACCGCTGGGTCAGTTGAAATGCTTCCAGGATGGCCTCATCGAGGTGCAGGACGAGGGCTCGCAGCTGGCAGCTCTGCTCGTCGATGCGCGACCCGGCCAGCGCGTGGTCGATTTCTGCGCAGGCGCCGGTGGCAAGACGCTCGCCATCGCTGCCGCCATGAAGAACAAGGGCAAGATCTTTGCCTGCGACACGCTGAAGGGTCGCGTCGAGCGCGCTGGCGATCGATTGAAGCGCGCCGGCGCCTTCAATGTCGAGCGCAAGGGCTTAGAGAGCGAGCGCGATCCCTGGGTGAAGCGCCATGCCGGCAGCTTCGACCGGGTGCTGGTCGATGCCCCCTGCTCCGGCACCGGAACCTGGCGCCGCAACCCGGACGCCAAATGGCGCCTGATCCCGGAAGACCTCGCGCGCCTCGTGACCTTGCAGGGCAGCATCCTCGATTCCGCCCAGCGCCTGGTACGTCCGGGCGGGCGGTTGGTCTATGCGACCTGCTCGCTGCTCGCCGAAGAGAATGACGGCCAGGTCACCGACTTTCTCAGCCATCATCCCGACTTCGTGCAGGTGCCGATTGCCGATGTCTGGAAAGATGTCATCGGCACCGATTGTCCCGCCACCGGCCCGACCCTGTCGCTGACGCCGTTGCGCAACGGCACGGACGGTTTCTTCGTCGCCGTCATGGAACGCATGAAGCCGGCGTCAAAACCCGAAGGCAGCGCGGCTGAAACGCCAGAGACGCCCGTCGAGAATAACGAGGCCTGAGCCGATCAGCCCCATGCCGATGAGGTGATGGGGTTCGATCACTTCGCCTAAGAACAGGACACCCAGCAGCAGCGCACTCACCGGGATGAGCAAGGTCACCAGCGACAGATTGGTTGATCCGGCACGGCGCAGGATGCGGAAGAAAATGACGTAGGCGAGCGCCGTCGAGAGCAGGGCCAGCGCGACGATGGCGCCCATCGTGCTCAAGCTCGGCATCGCCAGCGCCCAGGGCTGGTCGATCAGCAACACCGGCAGCAGCAGCAGGCATGTGCTGCCCGTCAACTGACCGCTCGCCACCACCAATGGCGGCCGGTCACGAAAGCGCCGCCCGAACACGCCGGCAAAACCATAAGACAGAGCCGCCGCCAGGATCGCGAGTTCGGCCCAAAGATGGCCGCCCAATCCGGCCACAACATCATTTCCAATCATCACGGCGACACCCGCCATGCCGGCCAGCACGCCAAGAACCTTCGCCGGTCCCGCGCGTTCATCCGTCGTGAAGACATGCGCCACCAGCACGGTGAAGAGCGGTGTCGTCGCATTGAGGATCGAGGCAAGGCCGGCCCCGATCGCCTGCTGACCCCAGAAAATGAGACTGAAGGGTATGGCGTTGTTGAGCAGTCCCATGATGAACACATCGCGCCAGAAGCCGAGATCCCGCGGCGCCGGCACGCGGAGGGCGACCCGCACGATATGCAGTGCTGCGGCCGCCAAGGCGACACGCATCAGTGCGACGGTGAGCGGCGGCACCTCTGCCACGGCGATCTTGGCAAAGAAGAACGACCCGCCCCAGAGCAGCGAGAGGCCGATGAGCAAGGCCCAGTCCTGCAGGGCCATGCGTGGGGCGGTGTTGGCGGGTGCAATCGACATGCGTTTTTATGGCCGTCCCGACCGCAAAAGACTATCCGCTCCTTGCGCGGGTCATCCTGTCGTGTCCGATTTCCGCCAGTTGAGAGCCTGCGCCACCAGCTGATGGAAATGATGCACGGCATGTTCGCTGATGGCGCTGCGCTTGGCATCGACCACGAAACGGCCTTGGCGGTAACCGCGTGAGGCCATGCCGCGCTGGACCGATTCACACAGGCGATTGTCCTCGTCACTCAGGATCGTGCCGGCATATTCACTGGCAGCATCGAGTTGCGGCGTTGACTTGCCATCCGGCGTGTAGGAGATGGCGAGAAGCTCCGTCCGTGTCGGGCTGACGGGATTGAACCAGAACAGGGAGACGGCCGTATCGCCCGGCGTCAGATTGACCGTCGACATCGGCCACAGCCACCAGAAAGCACTCTTCTGCACCGGCGCCTTCGGGTCGAAGGTATAGGCCTTGTTATCCGGCCGCACGCCGCTGCCGATATGCGATGAATACTGCGCATGGCAGGTAGAATGATAGGTGTTGAGATCGACCAGATCGGCAAAGGCCGGATGTGCCGGGGCGCAGTGATAGCATTCCACGAAATTGTCGACCGCGACCTTCCAATTCGCTTCAAGCGTGCTGCTGAAGACTTGGCGGCGCTGCATCGTCGCAAAGCCTGGAATATGTTCATCCAGTTCGGCATCAAGTCCATCGAAGGCAACCGATGCTGCCGGCGCGTCATCATCCAGATTGAAGAACACGATATGACCATATGTCTCGACCCGCACCGGGGTCAGGCAGAACTCGCCATGATCGAAGCCGGGTAAATCCTCCGATCCGCGCGCTGAACGCAATTCGCCGGTCAGGTGATAAGACCAGGCATGATAGGGGCAGGTGATCACTTTAGCCTTGCCGCTGCCCGCCAGAAGTTCATGGGCACGATGCGCGCAGACGTTATAGAAGCCGCGCAGCACATTGTCCTTGCCGCGGCAGATGAACACCTTCTGATCAAAGATCGCGGCGGTGACATAGGAGCCGATCTCGGAGAGATCATTGGCATGACACGCCATATGCCAGCCGCGATAAAAGATCGCCTCGCGCTCGGCTGCAAAGATGTCGGGATCGGTATAGAACCGCGCCGGCAGGGTATAGGACCGCGCCGGGTCCTGGTCGAGCGTGTGCTCCGGTTGTGCTTTGCCGACTTTCAGCATGACCACCCTCCCTGCATGACGCTGGAAAGGCGAGCGTAGCCCGTGCGGTTACACGAGGGAAGAGCCGGCGTTTACGCCGCCCGTGCCTGCCGTCGCGCCTTGACGAGATCGGCCCAGCGGGTCGCCACCACCCGGCAGAAATCGTTGGCGGCCGCGATGTGCAGTTTGAACTCGGCGCGCGCGCGGTTGACGGCCTTGCTGCCTTCGACCTCGCCCAGTTTCTTCAGGATGACGTGGTTGAAATCCTCGATCCACATGGTGGCGTGGGCCGGGGTGATTTCGAAATGGCATTGGAAGCCATAGGCCGTGTCGCCATAGCGGAAAGCCTGGTTGGCGGTGGTGGCGCCGGTCATCAGGCGCGTGGCATTCTGCGGCAGCGCAAACGTGTCTTCATGCCATTGCATGATGTGCTGGCGCGGGTTTAGGTCGGAAAGCAGCGGGTCGCGCGTCCCTTCCGATGTGATGTCGATCGGCAGGAAACCATATTCGAACTCATCATTCACGCGAACCCGCGCGCCAAAGGTGCGCGCGAGCAATTGCCCGCCCAGGCACAGGCCCAACAGCGGCTTGCCCTGATCGTGAAAGGCGCCGAGCAGATCGCAGATGGGCGCGAAAGCCGGATAATCGGCATCGTTATGGGCATGCTGCGGGCCGCCCAGCACAACCGCGCCATCGAAGCCATCCGGTGTGGTGGGCAGATCCATGCCGTGATGCGGGGTGACCGTGACCAGATCGGCCCCGGCCGACACCAGATGGTCGCCCAAGAGCGAAATATGCGAGGTCGGATCGTTCTGAATCACCAGCAGCCGCATCGGTCATCCCTTCGTCACGCGCAATGTCCGCAGGATGATGGGCATTTGCTGGACGCATGACAAGGGCTCGGCAATGCGCCAGACGCATAGCGGGCGCGCATAACGGCACCACCATTCCAGCAAGCTCAATGCTGCAGATGCGCACCAGGAAAGAGCCGCCGTGTAAGCCCGCCGAACCTGCCGGCAATGACCGAGCCAGCATAGATCAGCCCCGCGACCAGCACGATGGCGGGTCCCGGTGGCAGATCGAGATGATAGGAACCCATGAGGCCGAGCAGACCGGACACCAGAGCCAGGCTGCTGCCAAGCGCGATCATGCTGGCGACCGACCGCGCCCAGAACCTAGCGGCCGCCGCAGGCAGGATCATGAGACCCACCGCCATCAAGGTGCCCAGCGCCTGAATGGCCGCCACCAGATTGAGGACGATGAGGATGAGGAAGACCATATGGGCGAGCGCCCCCCGGCCACCCACCGCACGCAGGTAGGTGGGATCAAAACATTCCACCACCAGATTGCGATAGATCACCGCAAAGGCCAGCAAAGAAAGGATCGCCGTCGCCACCACAAGGATCAACCCATCGCTGCCGATCGACAGCAGCGAGCCGAACAGGATGTGGAGGAGATCCCGCGTGCTGCCGCGTAGCGAGACGATGAGGACGCCGAGCGCCAGCGACACCAGATAGAGGGCGGCCAGGCTGGTATCTTCCTTGATCGGTGTCAGGCGCGCGATAACGCCGCTCAGCAACGCCACTGCAAGACACGCGATCAGGCCACCGACACTCATCGCCCAGAGATCGAGGCCGAACAGGAAAAAGCCGATGGCGACGCCGGGCAGAATGGCATGGGCCAGCGCATCGCCCATCAGGCTCATGCGACGCAGTTGCAGGAAAACGCCCAGGGGCCCGGAGACCAACGCCACGGCAATCACCGCCACCAGCGCACGGCGCATGAAGGCGAAATCGACGAAGGGGCCGATCAGGAAATCATAGATCATGGTCACGCGGCACAGATATCCGCATCACCCGACCAGCCATCGGCCTGGCCGCGGGCAGCAGCCAGATTGGCGGCACTGAGCACATCGCGCGTCGATCCCCAGGCGATGGGCTCGCGCGCCAGCAGCAGGCAATCCGGGAAATGCGCCCGCACGAAATCGAGATCGTGGAGTGCTGCGATTACCGTGCGCCCTGATACGTGCCAGCGCTCGATGAGCGCCATCAGATCCTGCACCGTGCGCTGGTCAATCGCATTGAACGGTTCGTCGAGGATAATGAGCGAGGCGTCAGCGGCAATGAGGCGGGCAAACAGCACGCGCTGGAACTGCCCGACCGACAGGCTGGCAATCGGCCGGTCGTCCAAGCCAGCAAGACCCACTTCCGCGAGCGCCGCTGCCGACGACGCGCGCATCGCCGGCGACAAACGGCGGAAGGCACCGATGCGCCGCCAATGGCCGAGATCGACCACCTCGCGCACGGTCATGGGAAAACTGCGGTCGACCTCTGTCACTTGCGGCAGGAAAGCGAGGCCCTTGCGATCCGCAACCTCGATCGAGCCACCATTCAGCGGCAGCAGGCCGACAATGGCCTTCAACAGCGTGCTCTTGCCCGCGCCATTGGGCCCGACCAGGGCCGTGAGGCTGCCCTTGGCAAAGGCGCCGGTCAGATGATGGACGGCCGGGTGGCGCTGATAGGCGATGGTGACGTTGGCCAGCATGATCGCCGGATCAGTGACCGTCGGGCCGGCACGATGCTCCGTATGGGGATGGTGATGATCGGTATGAAGATGCGCGACGGCCATGGCCCGGTTCCGCTGTCAGACCAGCGCCCAGCGCAGCAACAGCAACAGGCCACCGGCCAGAACTGCCGCCAGCATCAGGCGCTGTGTCATGCTCATGCCAAAAGCCATGGGCTTCGTCTCCGGAAAGGATCGCAGGGAATGTCATTGTTATAACATAACAGCTAGCCCATCCATATCAGATTGCCGGCGGCTAGACATTCAATGTGGGCAATTTTCAAATGCGTATAACACGTATTTTACGTGAAAACATTTCATGAACACATATCTCTTGAAACCTTTATGCGCGCGCTTAGTTAATATGTCGCCGCCATTAGAAACGGCTCGTCTGCCCAAAATTTGGGCTATCCTGTCGATCTGATACGTGGTTGCCGAAAAATTTGCCAACCTTTCCAGGCTTAGTTTTCCTGACCCTCACTGGCATGAGGCTTGCTGTTCTGACCACCAAACGGCCGTTCCGGTCCATACGCAACGCTGCCGATAAAAGCGCCACAGGGAGTTCAAATGGCTTTTGACGAGATGCGGCTGGGCGACGGTGGCATCCGGGCGCCATATCTCGAAGTGGCGAATTGGCTGCAGGGCGTCACCTCCGCCCAATTGGAACGGCGCCGCGCCGAGGCCGAATTGTTCTACCGCCGGGGCGGCATCACCTTTGCCGTCTATGGCGACGCCCAGGGCGAAGAGCGCATCATCCCCTATGACATCATCCCGCGCATCCTGTCAGCGGCCGAATGGGCAAGGCTCAAGGCCGGGCTGGAGCAGCGCATCCGCACGCTCAACCTCTACCTCGCCGACATCTATGGCCCGCGTGAGATTCTGAAGGCCGGCATCGTCCCCGAAGATCTGGTCTGGCGCAATCCGGCCTTCCGCCCGGAAATGGCAGGCCTTGCCGCCCCTCATGGCATCTACATCCATATCGCCGGCATCGACATCGTGCGCGTCGATGGCGACGACTTCTATGTGCTGGAAGACAATGCCCGCACGCCGTCCGGCGTTTCCTACATGCTGGGCGGGCGCGAGATTTCGATCCGCCTGATGCCGGAACTCTATGCCGCTCACCGGGTGGCGCCGGTCGAGAACTATCCCAACGAATTGCTGGCGACCTTGCGCTCGTCAGCGCCACGCAACGCGACCAACGATCCGACCGTCGTCCTCCTCACACCGGGCCAGTTCAACTCGGCCTATTACGAACATTCGTTCCTCGCCGACAAGATGGGCATCGAGCTGGTGGAAGGCAGCGATCTCTTCGTGCGCGACGGCATCGTCTTCATGCGCACGACGGAAGGCCCCAAACGGGTCGACATCATCTATCGCCGGGTCGACGATGCCTTCATCGATCCCTTGGTGTTCGAACCGGATTCGATGCTGGGCATCCCCGGCCTGTTCGCGGCCTATGCCGCAGGCAACGTGACGCTGGCCAATGCGCCCGGCACAGGCGCCGTCGATGACAAGGTCGTCTACTCCTATGTCCCCGACATGATTCGCTTCTATCTCGGCGAAGAACCGCTGTTGAAGAACGTCCCCACCTGGCGCTGCCGCGATCCGGAACATCTCCGCTATGTGCTCGACCATTTGCCGGAACTGGTGGTGAAGGAAGTGCACGGTTCCGGTGGCTACGGCATGTTGGTGGGACCCCACGCAACCGGCGCCGATATCGCCCTCTTCCGCGAACGGTTGAAAGCCGACCCCACCAATTACGTGGCGCAGCCCACGCTGTCGCTCTCGACCTGCCCATCCTTTGTCGACAATGGCATTGCGCCCCGCCATGTCGATCTGCGCCCCTTTGTCCTCACCGGCGCCGACGGCATCCGCATCGTGCCGGGTGGTCTTACCCGTGTGGCCTTGCGCGAAGGATCGCTGGTGGTGAATTCGAGCCAGGGTGGCGGCACCAAGGACACCTGGGTGGTGGAGGCTTGACATGCTGAGCCGCACCGCCGATTCACTCTATTGGTTGTCGCGCTATGTCGAGCGTGCCGATTACCTCGCCCGCGTGCTGGAAGCAGCAAGCAGGCTTTCTGCTTTGCCCAAGGCCTATGGCAGCGGCGGCAATGAATGGGAGAGCGCACTGGCGACCGCCGGCTGCATCGATCTCTTTCACCAGTTCCACGAGACACCGGATGCCGCCACGGTCACCGATTTCCTGGCCTTTTCGGAGAGCAACCCGTCCTCGATCAAGCGCTGCCTGGAGACGGCGCGCACCAATGCCCGTGCCGTCCGCACCGCGATCACGTCCGAGATGTGGCAGGCGATCAATGGTGCCTGGCTGGAATTGCCGACCATGTCGGCAAAGGCCACCGATCCCGACAGCCTGATGGATTTCCTCGATTGGGTGAAGGAAATCTCGCTGCGCTTCGATGGCTCCGGCTACCGCACGATGCTCAGGAACGACGCCTATTGGTTTGCCAGGCTCGGCATCTTCATCGAACGGGCTGACAACACCGCGCGCATCCTCGACGTCAAATATCATGTGCTGCTGCCGGAACATGCGGCCGTGGGTGGTGGGATCGATTATTCGCAATGGGCGGCGATCCTGCGCGCCGTCTCGGCATTGACGTCCTATCATTGGGTCTACCGTCAGGGTCTGCAGCCCTGGCTGATCGCCGATCTTCTTATCCTCAACGAGCAGATGCCGCGCTCATTGGCATCCTGCTACAGCGCCATCGTCGCCAATCTCGAACGATTAAGCAGTGCTTATGGCCGGCATGGCGAATCGCAGCGCCTCGCGCGCTCGATCCATGTTCAGTTGGAGAACAGCCGCATCGACCAGATCTTCCAGGGCGGCCTTCACGAATTCATCACCAACTTCACCGCCAACAACAACAGGCTCGGCGCCGCCGTGGCTGCACAATATCTGAGTTGAGGGGGTTAACCGCCAATGCTGATCCATGTGCGCCATCGTACCCGTTACATCTACGATCGCCCGGTGCACTCCATGATCCAGGCCCTGCGCCTGATGCCGCGCAACCATGAAGGCCAGTATGTCCGCCGCTGGCAGATCGACCTCGACCAGGACGGCATCCTGCGGCCGGGCGAGGACGCCTTCGGCAATGTCCTTCATATGCTGTCGCTGGAAGGCCCGATCTCGGGCCTGTGCATCACGGTCGAGGGCGAGGTCGAGATGCAGGACACCAACGGCATCGTGCGCGGCGCGCTTGAGAAATTTCCGGCCGAGCTTTATCTGCGCGACACGCCCCTCACCATTGCCGATGAAGCGATCATCGATTTTGCAAAATCCGTGGCGGCAAAGGCCGGCGGCAGCGAACTGAAGATCCTTCATGCGTTGCTGGCCGCCCTCCATGCGGAAATCGTCTTCGACACGCAGCAGACCGATACCGCGACCCGGGCGATCGACGCCTTCAAGATGAAACAGGGTGTCTGCCAGGATCTCAGCCATATCTTCATTGCCTGCGCCCGGGTGCTGGGCATCCCCGCCCGCTATGTCGGCGGCTATCTGATGCGCTCCGACGACAACATCCATCAGGAAGCGGGCCATGCCTGGGCCGAGGCCTATGTCACCGGCCTGGGTTGGATCGGCTTCGATCCCGCCAACGGCATCTGCCCCACCGAATCGCATATCCGCGTCGGCGCGGGCCTCGACTATCTCGGCGCCTCCCCCATCCGCGGCGCGAGGTTGGGCGGCCGGGCGGAGAAGATGGAGGTCGAGGTCACCGTCGCCAACACCTATCAAAGCGACCCAGCCCAGCAAACCCGCTGGAGCCAGCCGACTGCCGCCATCGTCCAAGCCAGCCAGCAATTCCAGGCCTGAAAACGCCGTTTCCCCGCATTGGCAGGAATCAGTCACCGGTCTATAACGGAACTGCCCTGATCTCCGGACCTTTAGATTAGGTGGGCATTAGGGTGGCCGAGATAGAACAGAAGACGATTCCTATGACCTATTGTGTTGGACTGAAGCTGCGCGACGGGTTGGTGATGATTTCCGACACGCGCACCAATGCCGGCATCGACCACATCTCCTGCTTCCGCAAGCTGCACATGTTCGGCGAGCCGGGGGAGCGGGCGATGGCCATCGCCAGTTCCGGCAACCTGTCCATCACCCAATCGGTCATCAGCATGGTGACCGAAGGCATGCCCGACCCGGAGAGCGGCCAGAAGCGCACGCTCAACAACGTGCCCAGCATGTTCAAGGCGGCACAGCTGATCGGCGAGGCCGTGCGCGAAGTCTATCGCACCGACGGGCCCAGCCTGGAGATGCATCAATCCGCCTTCGATGTCGCTTTGCTGCTGGGCGGCCAGATCAAGGGCCGCCGCATGCGGCTCTTCATGATCTATTCCGCCGGCAATTTCATCGAGGCCACCGGCGACACGCCCTATCTGCAGATCGGTGAGACGAAATACGGCAAGCCGATCCTCGACCGCGCCATCACCTATGACACCGATCTTTATGAGGGGTTGAAGCTCGGCCTGCTGTCGATGGATTCGACCATGCGCTCGAACCTCGCCGTTGGCCTGCCGCTCGACATCATGGTGCAGCGGATGGATGCCTATGCACCGGAACTGGTGCACCGCATCCATGCCGGCGATTCCTATTTCGAGGAGTTGAGCAAGCGCTGGTCAGAGGCGCTCCGCGCCAGCCATCAGGCGATCGCCCAGCCGCCCTATAAGGGTATCGCGGGCGCTGCCTATACCAGCCCCGATGCCCGCCTGAAGCCCGCCAAGAAGCGCGATGACGATGTGGTGAAGACCGCCGCCAAACGTGTCGGCCCGAAGCCGCGGCGGAAATAGCGGGCCCGTGTCCCGACCCAGCGCAGATGCCATCGCGGCCTTCCAACAGGCAGCCTCGGCCTTGCTGGGGTCCAAGGGCTTTCTCACCGATCCAGCGGATCTTGCAGCGGCGCTCACAGACTGGCGCGGGCTCTATCACGGCCGAGCCTGTGGCCTTGCTTTGCCGGACAGCACCGATGCCTGCGCGGCGCTGATCAAGCTCACTGCGCAACACGGTATCAATGTGGTGCCGCAGGGCGGCAATACCGGCCTTTCCGGTGCGGCGACACCAGATGCCAGCGGCGATGCGGTGGTGGTCAATCTGCGGCGCATGAACCGCATCCGTACGCTGGATACCGCCAACGACACGATCATCGTCGAGGCCGGCTGCATCCTCGCCAACATCCAGGACGCCGCTGCCGAAGCCGGCCGCCTGTTTCCCCTGAGCCTCACCGCCGAAGGGTCGTGCCAGATCGGCGGCAACCTCTCGACCAATGCCGGTGGTTTGAATGTGTTGAAATTCGGCAATGCCCGCGCCCTCACCCTGGGGCTGGAGGTGGTCTTGGCCGATGGCTCGGTGCTGGACGGCCTCACCACGCTTCACAAGGACAATACCGGCTATGATTTGAAGCAGCTGTTCATCGGTGCCGAAGGTACGCTGGGCCTGATCACCGCGGCATCGATGAAACTGTTTCCAGCGTTCAAGAGTCGCGCGACAGCCTTGGTGGCGTTACCCGGGCTCGACGTTGCGCCCGCCCTCCTCGCACGATGCCGGGCGGCGACGGCGGATCAGCTGATCAGTTTTGAATTGCTGCCGCGTTTCGGCCTCGACCTCGCAAGGCAGCATTTTCAGGCGCGCAATCCGTTGGAGCACACGGCCGACTGGTCGCTGCTGATCGAAGCGGCGACACCCGCCACCGATTTTGACGTGGCGCTCACTCTCGAACGCGCCTTGGGCGAAGCGCTGGACGACGGCGAGATCAGCGATGGCCTGCTGGCGGAAAGCGAGGCGCAGCGGACTAATCTTTGGCGCCTACGCGAAGGCATCGTCAACGCACAGCCGCGCGAAGGCGCCAGCATCAAGCACGACATCGCCGTCCCCGTTGCCAGCGTGCCGGCCTTTGTCGCCGAAGCAACGAGGGCCCTTGCTGCAACGCATCCAGATGCCCGCCTGCTCTGCTTCGGCCATCTCGGCGACGGCAATCTGCATTTCAACCTGCTGCAGCCGGCAGGCGGCGATCCGGCCGAATTCCTTGGCCAGACCGCCGCGATCAACCGACTGATCCATGATCTGGTTACCGCCTATCGCGGCTCGATCAGTGCCGAGCACGGCATTGGCCAACTGCGCCGCGATGAACTGCATCGGCTGAAATCGCCAATAGCACTGGGCCTCATGCGCCGGATGAAGGCGGCGATAGACCCCGACGGCAGGTTCAATCCTGGCAAGGTTCTTTAACCAATTTTCCACTATACTTGCGTCACCAAAGCCAGTCGGGGGACGTCATGAGTGCCTATGAAGCACCGTTGAAAGATATCCTGTTTGCCTTGAACGAGGTCGCGGGGCTGCCCGAGATTGCGGCGCTGCCGGGCTATGAAGAGGCCGGGGCGGATACCATTGCCGCGATTTTCGAGGCAGCCGGTACATTTTCCGGCGAGGTGCTGGCACCCATCAACAAAAATGGTGACAAGGGCTGCTCGCTCAAGGACGGCAAGGTCACGACGGCTGAAGGGTATCGCGACGCCTATCAGCGCTTCGTCGCCGATGGCTGGAACGCGGTCGCCTTCGATCCCGCATTCGGCGGCCAGGGCATGCCATGGGTCGTCACCACGGCGCTGCAGGAAATCTGGAACAGCGGCAGCGTCGCCTTTGCCGCTTGCCCCATGCTGACACAGGCTGCGGTCGAGGCGATCTATCACCATGGCACCGATGCGCAGAAGGCGAAGTACCTGCCCAAGCTGATCAGCGGCGAATGGACCGGCACCATGAACCTCACCGAGGCGCAGGCCGGCACCGATCTCGGCGCCATCCGCACACGCGCGGAAGAGGACGGGAAAGGTGGCTATCTGCTGAAGGGCCAGAAGATCTTCATCACCCATGGCGAACATGATTTCGTCGACAACATCATCCATCTGGTACTGGCGCGCCATCCCGGCGGGCCGGCGGGCCATAAGGGCCTGTCGCTGTTCATCTGTCCGAAATTCCTGGTCAATGACGATGGCAGCCTGGGTGCACGCAACGATGTCACCTGCGTCTCGATCGAGCATAAACTGGGCCTGCATGGCTCACCCACCTGCGTCATGGCCTATGGTGACAAGGGCGGCGCCCAGGCCGAGCTGATCGGTGAGCCGCTGCAGGGCCTGCCGCACATGTTCACCATGATGAACAATGCACGCCTCACCGTCGGCGTGCAGGGTTTGGGCATCGCCGAGCGCGCGACGCAGCATGCCGCCCATTATGCGCGCATCCGCGTGCAATCGGCTGTAGTGGGGGCACCTCCCGGCGCTAATCTCCCGATCCTTCACCATGCCGACGTGCGCCGCAATCTTGCCACCATGCGCGGGCTTACCCAAGGATCGCGGGCGCTGGCTTACTTCACTGCCGGCGCGCTCGACCGCGCCACGCATCATCCGGACGCTGCGGAGCGGAAACGCCAGCAGGCGCTGCTCGATTTGATGATTCCGATCGTGAAGGCCTGGAGCACCGATAACGGCGTGCGCACGAGCTCGCTTGGCCTCCAGATTCATGGCGGTGCCGGTTATATCGAGGAGACGGGGGCGGCACAATTCTATCGCGATGCCCGCATCTTCCCGATCTATGAAGGCACCAACGGCATCCAGGCTATCGACCTGGTCGGGCGCAAGGTCCAGCGCGATGACGGCCGCGCGATGCATGATCTCATCGCCATCATGACCGCCAGCCTCCAGAGCTTCGGCACCGAGGGCGAGGATTTGCCGGCGCTGCATGAACGCCTGATGCCGGCCCTGCAGCGGCTGGGATCGGGTACCGATTACATCCTGATGGCCGGCAAGACCGATCCCAACCTGTCGCTTGCGGTGGCGCAGCCTTATCTCAATCTCTGCGGCACGGTGATCGCCGGATGGCTGCTGGCAAAATCAGCGCAGGCAGCCGTCCGGCGCCTGGCGGCCGGCGATACTGATGTTGATTTCCTGAAAGCCAAGATCGCCCTCGCACGCTTCTATGCCGACAACGTCCTCGCCGAAAGTGCCGGGCATTTGTCGCAGATCAATAACGGTGCGAAGAGCTTGCTGGCGATCGATCCGGAGAGTTTGTAGGTCTCAAAGACCATTCCTCTCCCTGAAGGGGGGGTTACACCCCTTCCAGCACCAGGAGATCCGCCGGTGAGAACGTGACGGTCGCTTGCGCGCCGCGTTCGGGCGGGGTGACGCCGGGATTGTTGAAGGTGTCGAGCGACAGCAGATTGTCGCCGAGCCGCACCTTGATACGCACGACGGAGCCGAGGAAAGCCACTTCTTCGATGGTGCCCTGCAGGCTGTTGCGTTCCGCACGGTCGGCCATGTTGGTGGTGGCACCCTGGCCGCCGAAGCCTTCCAGGCGCGCTGCTTCCGGTCGCAAGGAGACGGCGCAGACATCGCCGGCCTTGGCATGGGGGAAACCGCGGCCGGCCACGATCTTCTGGCCGCCGACTTCGAGCACACCGCTCGCAGCATCGACCACCTTGCCGCTCAGCACACTCAACGTGCCGACGAAGGACGCCACGAAGCGCGTCTTCGGCTGGTTATAGATCTCGAACGGTGCGCCGACCTGGTCGACGCGGCCTTCATTCATGACCACGATGCGGTCCGACATGGAGAGCGCTTCTTCCTGGTCATGCGTCACATAGATCGTGGTGATGCCGAGCTTCCGTTGCAGGCTCCTGATCTCTTCGCGCAGCGACACGCGAATCTTGGCATCCAGTGCCGAGAGCGGTTCATCGAGCAGCAGCACTTGCGGCTTTACGGCAAGCGCACGTGCGAGCGCCACGCGCTGCTGCTGGCCGCCGGAGAGCTGGAAGGGATAGCGGGTGGCGAGATGCGGCAGCTTGATGATGTTGAGCATTTCCTCGACCCGCGGGCCGATCTCGGCAGCCGGTCGCTTGGCGACCTTGAGGCCGAAAGCGACATTTTCCGCCACCGTCATATTGGGAAACAGCGCATAGGATTGGAACACCATGCCGACATTGCGCTGGTTGGGCCGCAGATGCGTGATGTCCTTGCCGTCGATGCGGATCGTGCCCGATGTCGGCAGTTCAAAGCCCGCCACCATGCGCAGGGTCGTGGTCTTGCCGCAGCCCGATGGCCCGAGGAACGACACGAACTCGCCGCGCTCGATGCCGAGGTCGACATTCTGCACCACGACATTCTGCGCGAAGGCCTTGCGGACCTGGCTGATTTCGAGAAACGCCATACTCACTACCTCTTGATACAGGCGCCGATCACGGCGCGTGCTTGATCTGTTTTGCGCGGCCGAAGACGTTGATCAGCCCCATGCATGCCCAAGTGAGCACGAAGGCCATCACCGCCAAGGCCGAGGGTTCATAGGCGCGGTTGGCGCCCACCAGCTGCAGATAGGGGCCGAAGGCCGGCCGGTTAAGCAGGCTGGCCATGGTGAATTCACCGATCACGATGGCAAAGGTGAGGAAGGCACCCGAAAGGATCGCAGTGCGCACATTGGGCAGGATCACCTTGAACAGGATAGTGGTCCAGCCGGCACCAAGATTCTCCGCAGCCTCGGTCAACGTCCGTACATCGATCGACCGCAGGCCGGTATCGACCGCGCGGTACATATAGGGCAGCGCCAACGTGACATAGGAGAAGGCCAGCAAAAGATTGGTCGACCAGATCTCGGCCGTCATCGGTAGGAAGGACGAACTGTTGTAGAGGCGCAGATAGCCGAACACGATGACGATCGCTGGAATGACCAGCGGCAGCAGGGTGATGAATTCAATGAGCGGCCGCAGCTTGCGCAGGCGCAGCTGCACCCAATAGGCCGTCGGCACCACGATGAGAACACCGATCACGATCGTCGCCAGCGCCATCAGGCACGAGAACAGGAAAGATTCCTGGAACGCCGAATCCGCAAAGACCGAGCGATAGGCATCGAAGCTGTATTCGCCGCGTCGCATGCGCAGGCTGAACTCGAACGTGCCTGCCAGCGGCACCACGAAATAGAGCGTGCCGATGAAGAGCGCAATCCAGGAACCGAGACGGGATTGCTTCATCGCAGCCACCTTTCCCGCTGCGTCATCGCAGCCACCTTTCACTGCGACCGCGCAGCCAGATATAGGCCCCGTTGGTGAGCCCGGTAATGAAGATCATACCGAGTGCCAGGGCATAGCCGAGATTGGGGTTGTGCAGCACGTCGCCGCGGATCTGCGCATAGAGCAGAATGGTAATGATGTTGAGCGAGCTACCGGTGAGCGCATAGGCCGTGGCAATGGCGCCGAAGGCATTGGCGAACAGCAGCAAGGTGCAACCCAGCACGCTCGGCCACAGGATCGGGAAGGCGACATGCACCCAGTATTGCAGCGCGCTGGCGCCCAGGATCTCCGACGCCTCGCGCCATTCGCGCTTGAGGCCATCAAGCGCCGGGGTAAGGATCAGCACCATCAGCGGAATCTGGAAATAGAGATAGGTCAGCGTCAGGCCCCAGAAGCTCAGCAGGTTGAAGCCGGTCGCGTAGATATTGACGTCGAAGAATTTGACCAGCAGCACGGTGACCAGGCCGGTGCGCCCGAGCGTCGCCAGGAAGGCGAAGGCCAAAGGCAGGCCGGCGAAATTCGAGGCAACGCCCGAAAACGTCATGAGCGTCGGCCTGATCCAGGCGGGCAAGCCACCCATGACCACGGCATAAGCGAGGCCAAAGCCGATGACGGCGCCGACGATGGCCGAAGCGCCGCTCACCTTGATGCTGATCCAATAGGCGCTCATGATCGAGGGCGTGAACAGATCGAAGATGTTCTGCAGCGTGAAATTGCCTTGCGGGTCCTGGAAACCGCCGACGATCAGATAGAGCGTCGGCAGAATGAGGAACATCAGGGCAAAGATCAGGAATGGCGCCACGCCGACCCAGGCCCAGGCCGACTGCACCAGTTGCAGACGCGACGCCGCCGAGGGCGGCGCCATGGTTTCTTGAGACTGTGTCATCTTCCCCGATACGACCGATGGATATGCCGCCAATGGATAAGCCTGGGGGCGCCAGCAGCACCCCAGTCGGTCCATTTACTGGTGATCCACCCCTGGCTGTTCACTTCTCGCCTATACGCTCAAACGAGAGGCCGCGCCAGCGCCGGGAAAAGCGACCCGAAGCGCCGACGCGGCCCGATCGTTCAAACGTTTACTGCACGTTGGCGCCGACCACCGAATCCCACTGCTTGGTGATCGTTTCCTTGGCCGCACCCTGCTCGTCGAGCGTCGGGAAATAGGCCTTTTCATAGGCAGCCGCCGGCGGCAGCTTGTCGAGCATGTCCTGCGGTACCTTGCCGTTCTTCACGAGGTCGTTGAAACGGATCGGGTGGCAATAGCCCTTCAGCCAGCCAAGCTGACCTTCGTCCGAATAGAGATATTCCATCCAGAGCTTGGCAGCGTTCGGATGCGGCGCATAAGCGCTGATCGCCTGGACATAAACACCGGCAATCACCGCGCCAGTCGGCACGACGACTTCGACCGGCGGATTGCCCTTCAAGGTGTCGCGATCAGCCAATGCCAGGTAATCCCAGCGGATGATGATCGGGGTCGACCCTTGCGCCAGGCTGGCGGCCTTGCCGATGACCGGCACGAAGTTGCCCGCCTTGTTGAGATCAGCAAAGAACTTCAGGCCGGCTTCGCCGGCTTCGGCACCCGGCTTGGCGCCAGTCGAAATGCCGGCACCGTGGACGCCGATGATGGCGGCGTTCGAGGCGCGCGGATCGCCCGCGAGCGCCACGGAGTTGGCGTATTCCGGCTTCTGCAGATCGGCCCAATCCTTGGGCACGTTCTTCACGATGTCGGTGTTCACTTCGAAGGACAGCACGCCGTAATAGTCACCATACCAATAGCCTTCGGCATCCTTGGCGCTGTCGGGGATCGAATCCCAGGTCGCGACCTTGTAGGGTTGGACGAGGCCTTCGGCCTTCGACGAGGGACCAAAGGCGAGGCCGACGTCGATCACGTCCGGTGCCTGCGGGCCCTTGTTGTCCTTGTTCGCCTTGATGGCTTCAATTTCGTCGCCGGAACCGGCGTCCGGGTTGAGCTCGTTGACCTTCAGGCCGTATTTCGCCTTGAAGCCCTCGATGAGACCGCCATAGCCGCACCAGTCATGGGGCAGCGCGATCGTGGTGAGCTCACCTTCAGCTTTCGCGGCAGCGATCAGATCGTCCATCGAATCCGCGGCGGCAAAGCTGGTCATGAGCGCGGTCGTCGACATCAATGTCGCCAACGACAATGCGACGGAACGCGTAACGAATTTCATAGGTACCTCCCAAGGTCCATAAGAGTGATCTGCCAGCAGGTTTATTATTGCGATGTCATACAAACTTCACTTGACAGACTTTCACTTTGATAAGGCCGCCCGTCTTTGTCAAGGCAACCGAAAGTGAAACGAAAGTCTAAACCCAAGGCACGCGCTTAAAGCACGCCAACGATGACAGTTTTGTGAAGTGCCGCGGCGTTATTGCGACGCAACAGTTTCGGTGATTTCAGATGGGATTCGATGCCAGCCCGGACCGGAAGTCATCCGAGCCGGCATCAAAAGCGAGATCTGGCGCTTATTTCACGTTGGCGCCGACCACCTTATCCCACTGCGTGGTGATCAATTCCTTGGCGCCATGCTGTTGATCGAGTGTCGGGAAGATCGCCTTTTCATAGGCAGCCGCCGGCGGCAGCTTGTCGAGCATGTCCTGCGGTACCTTGCCGTTCTTCACGAGGTCGTTGAAACGGATCGGGTGGCAATAGCCCTTCAGCCAGCCAAGCTGACCTTCGTCCGAATAGAGATATTCCATCCACAGCTTGGCAGCGTTCGGATGCGGCGCATAAGCGCTGATCGCCTGGACATAAACACCCGCGAGCACGGTGCTTTCCGGCACCACAACCTCGACCGGCGGGTTGCCCTTCAAGGTGTCGCGATCGGCGAGTGCCAGGTAATCCCAGCGCATGATGATCGGCGTCGACCCTTGCGCGAGACTGTTGGCCTTGCCACCGACCGGCACGAAGTTGCCGGACTTGTTGAGCTCCGCGAAGAACTTCAGGCCGGCTTCACCGGCCGCCTTGCCGGGTGCCGCACCGGTCGACAGGCCGGCTGCATAGATCGCCATGATGCCTTCATTGCCCGTGCGCGGGTCGCCGGACAGCGCAACGAGATTGGCATATTCCGGCTTCAGCAGATCGGCCCAATCCTTGGGCACGTTCTTCACGATGTCGGTGTTCACTTCGAAGGACATGACACCGTAATAGTCGCCATACCAATAGCCTTCGGCATCCTTGGCACTGTCGGGGATCGTTGCCCAGGTCGCGACCTTGTAGGGCTGGATCAGGCCTTCGGCCTTGGAGGACGGGCCAAATCCCAGGCCGACATCGATGACATCCGGCGCCTGGGGACCCTTGTTGTCCTTGTTCGACTTGATCGCCTCGATCTCGTCGCCCGAACCGCCATCAGGGTTGAGTTCGTTGATCTTGAGACCGTACTTCGCCTTGAAATTCTCAATGAGCTCGCCATAGCCGCACCAGTCATGAGGCAGCGCGATCGTGGTGAGCTCGCCTTCGGCCTTGGCAGCGGCGACCAGATCGTCCATCGACCCGGCCGAAGCGAAGCTGGTCATCAGTGCAGTCGTCGACATCAGCGTCGCCAACGACACGGCAACCGAACGCGTCACAAATTTCATCGTCCATCTCCCGCAAACAATTTGGGCCCGGCGTGTCCTGACGCCTGGGCAGGGGTGCAGTCGTCTCGCTGCGGGGTGGCTTAGACCATGCCGGCGGTGACGCTTTCATGAAGCAGCCATGTCAGTCTCGCGATCCAGCCTTGCCGGCTGGTCGGCGCGCGGCGCTTGGCGGAACCACGCGCCAGCGGCTAGGATGCCGGCCGATTCAGCCCTTTTTTCACGGCAGCCCACAGGAAGTCACCCATGTCCGCCCCGCGCAAGGTTCTGTTCATTTCAGCCGATCAATGGCGCGCCGAATGCCTCTCCGCCCTCGGCCACCCCACGGTCAAGACACCGCATCTCGACGCGCTGGCGGCCGATTCGGTGCTGTTCAAGCGACACTACACTGTGACGGCGCCGTGCGGTCCGGCGCGCGCCAGCCTCAATACCGGCCTCTATTTGATGAACCACCGGTCGGGACGCAACGGGACACCGCTTGACGCCCGGCACACCAATGTCGCCCTGGAAGCGCGCAATATCGGACTCGATCCGACCTTGCTGGGCTATACCGACACCAGCGCCGACCCGCGCGGTCGGCATCCGAGCGACCCGGCCCTGAAGACCTATGAAGGGCCGCTGCCGGGCTACAAGCCGACGCTGACTTTCCCGGACTTCATGGAAGCATGGATGAGCGATCTCAAGGCCAAGGGCTACGCGTTCGAGGGCCGGCACGACGTCTATTTGCCCAAACCCGGCTTCGAGAAGCCGAAGGATCGCGGCCATCGCTATATCCCGACGCTGTTCGAGGCCAAGGACAGCGACACCACCTTCATGACCGACCGCATCATCGACTGGCTGGGCAGTCGCAGCCATGACGATTGGTTCCTGCATTGCGTGTTCCTGCGACCGCATCCGCCGGTGATCACGCCAGAGCCCTATAACGCCCTCTATGATCCGGCCGATGTCCCCTTCCCCAAACGCAAGGCAACGCCGGAAGAAGAGGCGCTGCAGCATCCGCACCTCAAGGCGCTGCTCGACAAGTTCGCCAAGCCGAATTCCTATGAGGAGCATAACCCGAACAATCTGGTAACCCAGTCGGACCTTGAGCTACGCCAGATGCGCGCCTGCTATTACGGCATGATGAACGAGGTCGACGATGCGGTCGGCCGCATCGTGGCGCATCTCAAAGCCACCGGCGAATACGACCACACGCTCATCATCTTCACCTGCGATCATGGCGAGATGGGCGGCGATCACTATAGCTGGGGCAAGGAAACCTATTTCGACCAGAGTTTCGCGATCCCGCTCATCATCCGCGATCCGCGTGAACTCGCCGACGGTACGCGGGGCACAATCGTCGATGCCTTTACCGAATCGGTCGACGTCATGCCGACCATCCTCGACTGGCTTGGCGCCGAGATCCCGGCGCAATGCGATGGCCGCACACTGACCGGATTCCTCACCGGCGAGGCGCCCGCGCGCTGGCGCGAAGAAGCCCATATGGAACTCGATTTCCGTTCAGGTCCTTACGGCGGAATCGACGCGGAGCGGGCATTCGGCCTCGAGACCCATGAATGCCAGTTGGCGATCATCCGCGGCCGGCGCTGGAAATATGTGCATTTCGCGGCGCTGCCCCCGCTGCTGTTCGATCTCGAGAACGATCCCCATGAGATGACCAACCTCGCCGGCGATCCGGCACATGCAGGGATCATGCTGGAGATGGCGCAGAAGATGCTCTCCTGGCGCCTCAAGCATCAGGAGCATGTACTGACCGATCTCCATAACGGTCCGAATGGCGTGGAGGATCGGGGGCGGAAGCGGGCGTAAGGCAAAAGCCCCCTCTCCCTAACCCTCCCCCACGTTGGGGGGAGGGAATACCAGCCAGCTTGAACTCAGCACCGGACCCGCACTCAATGGAGTCCCCTCCCCCCAACGTGGGGGAGGGTTAGGGAGAGGGGGCGCTTCTCAGAACGGCGTCGGATCGACGAAGCGCTTCACAACATTCTCCGTCAAGCGGCTGACATTGTTCTTGTAGCCGTCATGGGCCAGCGCGCCGCCATAGGAGATCGAGCCGGTCGAAAAGACTGCGCCGCCATTGGGCGTTTCGAAGAACATCATGTCGCACCGCACGCGCGGATTGGTATCTCCGTTGACGGCTGAATGCGTGTGGTTCATTTCCTCGTTCACCCAGTGATAGGTGTCGGGAAAATCGGTGGCCGCGGCCACGATCAGCGCGTGGGGCGGTGTGCCGAGGCGCGTATCGGCGCGGTCGATCTCCCAGCCGGCGGCACCGCCGCCGACCGTGCCGAAATCGCCGATCACTTCATCGACACCGATGCCCTCGAAGATGAAGGCCGCGCGCGGGTCCTGGCTTTCCGGCGTGCGGTGATAGGGAACCGATTCGACGAAGCCTTGTGCGGCGAAGGCATTGCCGACCAGCATGTTGGGCGGACGGCCGTTCCGGGCCCAGAGGCCCGACATCTCGCCGGTGAAGCTCATATAGTATTCGCCGGATTCCGAGAACCAGGCGCGCATGCCGTCTTCAGCACGGCGATGTTCGATGACGCCCGGCAGGCCCGCATGATAGGCGATGCGCCAATAGAACCCGTTGGCGCCCATATACATGAGCCGCCCGCCGCCATTGGTATAGGCCTGCAAGGCATCCAGCATCGCCTTCGAATAGTATTCCGGATGCGTGCCCGTCATCACGCAACGATAGGGGCGCAGGACCTCGACACCCTCGGCATGAAGGTCATCATCGGTGATGACGTCATAGGGGATTTTCTTCTTCTCCAGCCAATCGGTGAGATGCGTGTCGGCATTGAACTGCCAGAGATCGGTCTTCGGCCGCATGTTGAGGATGGGGCGGAGATGCGACGAGTAGCACACGCCGCTGCCGTCATTGTGCTCGTCATAAACCGACAGGCCGAAGCTTTCGTGTTCTTCGAGATATTGATCGACCGCATTCATCGTGGCGAACTTGCCGCTGGCAAGCTCGTCGAACCACCAGCTGGAGATCATTTGCTGATTGGCATAGGCAAGATAGCTCGCGGTCGGGATGAGCAAAGCCAGCGGTGCCGTAGCGGTGCCGCGCGCCGGTCGGACGAAGAACGGGATGTAGTCTTCGATCTTGCCGCCATCCGGGGTCTTCTGCCAGACATGGGCGCAATAGACGCCCGATTTGAGATCGGCTGGAATGGTCAGCGTGAAATCCGTTTGCCAGCCACAGTCATAGAGATCGTCATCGTGGAAATGGATGGCACCGTAATGCTCCGGCTTGGACTGCCAGCTGAAATCGGTCGAATCCCAGTTCCAGCCGGTCATGGCGCGCGTCGGCAAATTGATGCTGCGGCCGTGATAGCGGTTGCCGGAAACGTCGGTCACTTTCACGGTCGACATGCCGCGGGAGAAATCCCAGGCCGCCACCACATATTGCGCCAGTTCGACGTCAAGCGGCAGGTCACGCAGGCGCTCGATCTCGGCAGGCTTCAAGGCGCGCGCCGACACCCGCGGGCTGTCGATCTTGCCGTTGAAATGCGCGGCGGCGAATTTGTCGTCATTCCAGGCGGCGATCAGGAAACGTCCGCCCTCCCCCATCGCTGCGCTCAGCATCTGGGTCTCGCTGACCGATTGCTGCATGCCATGGTAAGGCAGCATCATGTTATGGCCGATTGTGACGCGGCCCGTGCCGGCGTCAAAAACAGCATAGACCTCGTACCAATGACGGGCGAGCAGCTTGACGCCCGTCGAGACCGGCGGGTTCTGACCGGCGCGGAAGGTGAGGCAGCCGTCTTCACCGACATAAAGCGCATAGCCCGAACCGCTTGCGGCATCATAACTGCCGAGGATCGCCTGCGGCTTGCCGTTGCCGGGCAAGGTCGGCCAGATCATCGCCTGGATGGTGAAATTCGGTAGGTCGAAGGGCTGGCGTGCGGTCACCCAGATATAGGAGCCCGCCAGGATGGGCTGCTGCCGCGCCGGATAGGTGCCATCGATCTCGCTGTCGATGTTCTTCGACTTGAAGCCGGGGCCTTCCGGTGAATCATCGCCGCAGATGAGGCGCACGAGCCGCGCCTTGAACTTGCCGCCCAAGGGAGCACTGATCTTGAAATTGACCACGTCGCCGGGCACCGCGCTCAGGCGGTCGGTGTAACCGAGGATACGTTCGCTCATGATTTTGGCTATCTCGTCAGATGGAGATGAAAGGCGCTTGAGGTAGTCACGTTACCCCATCACTTGACCGGGCAGGGTTTTCCCACCACTTCCTGCCAGCGCGCACGGAAACAGGCCCAGGCGGCGGCACCGTAATCGGTGAAGATTTCCGTCTCGCTCACCTCGACCGGCTGGCCGCGCTTGGGCGCCATGCGGCCCAGGCGCCATTCCTGATATGGCGTCGTGCAGATGATGATGGTGCGGCCGCGAACGAAGCCCCAACGCAGCAATTGCAGAAGCTTCTGCACATCGGCGCTATATGGCCCGAACGGCGCCGCCTTGAATTGCTGCGCCAGCGCCGTGCTGTGCGCGCTTGTCGGATCGATCTTGATCATGTCCTGCCCCCACCGGACACCGCCCCGCGCGGTGCTTCACGCCTTATTGTCGATGCGTAAAACTATCATATAGGGCCATGAGGCCGGCTGTCGAGGAATCGCCCGGGCCACCCTTGCCGGCCAGCAAGGCATTGGCCATTTCCTTGCCGAGCTCGACACCCCATTGGTCGAAGGGGTTGATGTCCCAAATCGTGGCGGCAACGAACACCTTGTGCTCGTAGAGCGCGATCAAGGCGCCCAGGTGATAGGCATCCAGCACCGGCAGAAGAATGGTGGTCGAGGGCCGGTTGCCGGGGAAGGTGCGGTGCGGCGTAAGGCTGGCGACCGTCGCCACATCGCGGCCGGCGGCCGCCATCTCGGCACTGACGGCAGCACCTGATTTACCAAAGGCCAGCGCTGCTGCTTGCGCCAGGCCATTGGCGAACAGCATGTGATGCTGATCGGGGAAGGCGGACCGGTCCCGCGCCACCAGGATGAAGTCGCAGGGCACCGCTTCCGACCCCTGATGCAGCATCTGGTGAAAGGCATGCTGGCCATTGGTGCCGGCCTGACCCCAGATGACCGGCGAGGTGCTCCAGCCAACGGGGGCACCCGCGCGGGTGACCGACTTGCCGTTGCTCTCCATCTCCAATTGCTGGAGATAGGCGGGCAACCGCCATAAATCCTGTGCATAGGGCAGAACGGCCTGGGCGCCCATGCCACAGAAATTGCGATGCCAGACCTGCAACACGCCGAGGATCACCGGCAGGTTTTCGGTGAGCGGCGCTTCGAGGAAATGGCGGTCCATCGCGGCGGCGCCGGCCAGCAGGTCGCGGAATTTGTGCGGGCCGACGGCTAGAATGATGGAGAGGCCGATGGCGGACCACAGCGAATAGCGGCCGCCGACCCAATCCCAGAAGCGGAACATGCGCGCGGGATCGATGCCGAATTCCTGCACTGCGGCGATGTTGGTCGATACCGCGACGAAATGCCGATCGACCGCCGCTTCACCCAGTTTCCCGGCCAGCCACTTACGGGCCGAGCGCGCATTGGCCATGGTTTCGGCGGTGGTAAAGGTCTTCGAGGCGATGATGAACAGCGTCTTTTCAGGGTCTGCCTTGGCCAGCACCGCATCCAGATGTGCGCCATCGACATTGGAGACGAAATCGAGCGTCAACTTGCCACCGATATCCGGCCGCAGGGCGTCGACGATCAAGGCGGGGCCGAGATCGGAGCCGCCAATGCCGATATTGACGATATGCCGGATGCGCTTGCCCGTAGCACCCTTGAACGCGCCATGGCGGATCTGGTCGGCGAAGTCGAACATCAGTTCGAGTTCCGCCTCGACCAGGGGGCCGACATCCTTGCCGTCGATCTTGAACTTCAGAGCATTGCCACCATGCGCCGCTGGCGCCCGCAACGCCATATGCAGTGCCGGGCGACCCTCGGTGTTGTTGACCTTTTCGCCGCCAAACAACCGCGCCCGCGCTGTGTCGAGCTTCGCTTCATTGGCGATACCGAACAACAGCCCCATCGTCACGTCGGTAACGCCGTTCTTCGAATAATCGAGCACGATGTCGCCGAAGCGCGCCGAGAAATTCTGGAAGCGTGCAGCATCGCCGGCAAAGAGCTGGGTCAGCGTCGTGTCTTTTAACTTGGCTTGATGCGCTTCCAGCGCTTTCCATGCGGGGAGTTGGGTCGGGTTCGTCATGTCACCACATCCGGCTGGGCGCGCCCAGACACTCGTTTGATGCCGATGAGCTCTTCGGCAAGGTTGATGAAATCGGCCAAAGCCACCTGCGGCTCCAGATCAAGCACACCGGTCTTGGGCTCGAAGCGTTCGAGATAGAGGCGCAGGGTAGCGCCCTCGGTGCCTGTCCCTGAGAGGCGCAACACCAACCGGCCGCCATCGGAGAAGACCAGGCGGACACCCTGGTGTTCACTGATCGACCCATCGATCGGGTCCTGATAGCGGAAATCATCGGCCAGTTCGATGCGGCGGCCATTGCCGGCACGTCCCTGCAGATCGGGCAAGCGCTGGCGCAACGTATTGACGATCTCATTGGCACGGTCGCTGTCGACCGCCTCGTAATCATGGCGCGAATAGTAATGCCGGCCGAAGCGCCGCCAATGCGCGTCCATGATGGCTGGCACGGACTTCCCCGTGGCGGCCAATAGATCGAGCCAGAACAACACGGCCCACAACCCGTCCTTCTCGCGCACATGGTCCGACCCGGTGCCGTAGCTTTCCTCGCCGCACAAGGTGACGCGGCCGGCATCGAGAAGATTGCCGAAGAACTTCCAGCCGGTCGGCGTTTCGAAACTCTCGATGCCGAGTTCCGCGGCAACAACGTCGGCCGCCCTGCTGGTCGGCATGGAACGCGCCACACCCTTGATGCCCTTGGCATAGCCTGGAATGAGTGTCGCGTTGGCTGCCAGCACCGCGAGGCTGTCGCTGGGGCTGATGGCCAGTTTCGCACCGACGATCATGTTGCGATCGCCATCGCCATCGGACGCGGCACCGAGTGCCGGCGCATCGGCCGCCCACATCCGCGCCATCAATTCTTCCGCATGGGCCGGATTGGGGTCGGGATGATGATTGCCGAAATCTGTTTTGGGCACGAAGTTGAGCAAAGACTGCGCCGAGGCACCCAGGCGCTTTGCCAGGATCTCCTCGGCATAGGGTCCGGTCACTGCATGCATCGCATCGAACAGCATCCGGTTGCCCTTGAGCCAGTTGCGCATGCGGTCGAAATCGAACAGGCGTTCCATCAGGTCGGCGTAGTCGGCGACGGGATCGACGATCTCGACGCTCATGCCGCCCAGTTGCTGCGTACCGATACGATCGAGATCGATCTTGCCGGCGCTGTCATCGAGGATGTCGTAGCCGGTCAGGGTCTGCGACAGCTTGAACATCGCTTCGGTCAAGGATTCCGGGGCGGGGCCGCCATTGGTCGCATTATATTTGATGCCGAAATCACCATCCGGCCCACCGGGATTATGGCTGGCGGACAGGATAATGCCGCCCTTAAGGCCGCGCTGGCGGATGAGATTGCTGGCGGCCGGCGTCGAGAGGATGCCGCCCTTGCCCACCAGTACCTTGGCGATGCCGTGTGCCGCGGCCATACGCAGGATGATGGCGCTGGCTTCGCGGTTGTAATAGCGGCCGTCGCCACCGAGCGCGATCGTCGCGCCCTTCAAATCACCCACGGCGTCAAAGATCGCCTGCACGAACATCGCCAGATAATGCGGCTCGGCAAAGCGTGTCACTTTCTTGCGCAGGCCCGAGGTGCCGGGCCGTTGATCGGTAAAGGGCGGACAGTTGATTCGTTGGACCGGCGTCGCCATCAAATTCATCCCTTTCGTGTTGCCATGATATCGTCGCGTGTGCTCGAGACCGCATTGGCATGGGCGTCGAACCCTTCATAGCGCGCCAGCACTTCTGCGGCCTTGGCGAGGCCCGCATAACCCGACGGCGTCACATGCGCCACCGTCGCGCGCTTCATGTAGTCGAACACCGAGAGCGGCGACATGGTCTTGGCCCAGCCGCTGGTCGGCAGCACATTGTTGGGGCCGATGACGAAGTTCGCCAGCGTGTTGGAACTGTTCTCGCCCAGCAGGATCTCGCCGGCATTGCGGATGTGTCCCAAATGCGCGTAGGGCTCCTTGGCATGGATCATCAGATGCTCTGGCGCATAGTCGTTGACGAAGTCATAGGCGCTCTGGATATCCGGTGTCAGAATGATGCCACCGCGCTCCGACGACAACACCGTCATCGTGTAATCGATCCGCGTTTCGCTCATCTTCGCAAAGAAGCCGGGAATGGCTTTCATCGCCGCTTCGGCCACGGCGCGCGATGGGGTCACCAGGAAGCCTGAGGAATCCGGCCCGTGCTCAACCTCGACCAGCAGATCAAGGGCAGCGAGCCTGCCATCCGCCGTCTCATCGGCCAGCACCAGCGCTTCGGAGGGTCCGGCCAGCATGCCAGGATCGATGAGGTCGGACAGCTGCTTCTTGGCGGCGAGCAGATAGGGGCTGCCGGGGCCAACGATCTTGAGGCAACGGGGCACGCTCACCGTGCCGTAGGCTGCAGCCGCCACGGCCTGGGCGCCACCAACGCGGTAAACTTCCGAAACGCCGGCGAGCTTGGCCGCGATCAAGGTTGCGGCATCGGCACGACCATCGGCGCCCGGCGGCGTCAGCATCACAACGCGCGGGACACCGGCCACCACAGCGGGGATCGCCGTCATCAATGCGACCGATGGGAAAGAGCCTTTGCCGCGCGGCACATAGCAGGCGACGGAGTCAATCGGCGACCAGCGCTCCCCGGCAAAGACACCGGGGCGCATTTCCTTCAGCCACATTTCCTCCGGCCGCTGCGCCTCGTGGAAGCGGCGGATATTGTCGGCGGCGAATTCCAGGGCCTCGATGACGTCGGCGGAGACATGGGCGTAGGCCCAGTCGAAATCTTCCGGCGGCGTGGCGATTGCAGTAAAACCCTGGGGCGCGCCGTCAAAACGTTGGGCGCAGCGGATGAGGGCTGCATCACCCTCTGCTGCCACGGCCGCAATGATGGGTTTCACGGCATCGATGAAGCCTTGCAGATCCTCTTCCGAGCGCACCATGAGCCGGGCGCGGGCCGCGTCATCCATCTGGGCCAAGTCGTAGAAGCGCACGGCACGGTCGGTCATTTTCAGGGGAATTCCAAATATACGCAGGTAAATCTATCGGCGAGAGGAGCTTAACCAAGGGATGTATTGGCTTTCCACCCTGAAAGCAATGCAGTGCAGCAAAATGCGGAAATCCGCCGGATTCGCCTCAAAATCCACCCATGGGAATCCACGGCGCAGACAAAAAAACGCCCAACCGCAAAGAGGAAGCGATTGGGCGTTTGGGTCGATCTCAGCTGGGGTTCCCTTTCGGGGGGTAGGTCCGGCTGGGGTGCGCTGAAATCGACCGACCAGTTGGCAACATCCGTTAAAGAGCGAAACTGACAAAAACCTCAAACTGGCAAACAGGGGCTAAAATCACAGCTTAAATCACAGGGAGTAGAAGTAATTGGCCAGGACTGAACCGGGCCGGCCCGATCAGACGACGACCGAGAGAAGGGGTTTGTCGAAGGCCAATCTTGACCGCAGCGCGACGCGCGAGCGCATGATCAGGCGTGAGCGCAGGCTGAGGCGCGAACGCAAATTGACCCGGGAGCGCAGATTCGCGCGCGAACGCTCGGAATTGATCCAGGCCGGCGCCATGCCCATGCAGATCGCCCACATCACCAAGGCGGTGCCGATAAGTGTCTCAATCATTGCCAATGTCCCTTTTCGCTGGCCGCGCTTTTCGGAAGGCTGCCTCACCTGCAGCCGCATATTTGTCCCAAACAACCCTAGGCCGGCCGGGCATGGGCCGCCGCCGACAAGCCGGTGACCTGCGTGACAAGGCTGTGACCGGTTAAAATGTATTTTAATACAATCCCTTAGGAGACGGCTTGCCTGCCGATTAAAATACCGGTAGGTGAAGCGCGCATGTGGATGGGCAAAGTGCCCGCGCGGCGCCCCGGCGGTTTGATGGGGCCTGGCCAGATCAGGCGCGCGATATCCCTTAGAGATTCAGGACCGCTTTTAGATGAGCAAGAGCCAGCCGCGCGTCGGCATCGTCAGCCTGGGCTGCCCCAAGGCGCTCGTGGATTCGGAACGCATCCTCACCCAGCTACGGGCTGAAGGGTACGATATCTCCGATTCCTATGCCGGGGCAGACGTGGTCATCGTCAATACCTGCGGCTTCCTTGATTCCGCCCGCACCGAGAGCCTGGATGCGATCGGCGAGGCGCTGCATGAGAACGGCAAGGTGATCGTCACCGGCTGCCTCGGCGCCACCCCGGATCTCATCCGCCAGCAGCACCCCAAGGTGCTCTCGATCACCGGTCCGCAGCAATATGAGAGTGTCGTCAACGCGGTTCATGACGTGATCCCGCCGAAGCACGACCCGTTCTACGATCTGGTCCCGCCGGCCGGCCTCAAGCTGACCCCGCGCCATTACGCCTATCTGAAGATCTCCGAAGGCTGCAACAATCGCTGCACCTTCTGCATCATTCCGGCGCTGCGCGGCGATCTCGTCTCGCGGCCCGCGCGCCAGGTTCTGGTGGAAGCGGAAAACCTGGTGAAGTCCGGCGTCAAGGAATTGCTGGTGATCAGCCAGGATACAAGTGCTTACGGCGTGGACATTAGATATGCCGAGAGCAAGTATCAGGGCCGCATGGTCAAGGCGAAGTTTCTCGACCTCGCCCGCGAACTGGGCCAGCTCGGCGCCTGGACGCGGCTTCATTACGTCTATCCCTATCCGCATGTCGATGATGTCATTCCCTTGATGGCGGACGGCTTGATCCTTCCTTATCTCGATATCCCCTTCCAGCATGCCAGCCCGAAGATCCTGAAAGCCATGAAGCGCCCGGGCAATCAGGAAAAGGTGCTGGAGCGGATCAAGAAATGGCGCGAGATCTGCCCCGACCTCACCATCCGCTCGACCTTCATCGTCGGCTTCCCGGGCGAGACCGAAGAAGACTTCGAATTCATGCTGGATTGGCTGGAAGAAGCGGAGCTCGACCGCGTCGGCTGCTTCAAATACGAGCCGGTCGACGGCGCCAAATCCAACGATCTCGGCCTCGAACAGGTCGATGAGGATGAGAAGCATGACCGCTGGGATCGTTTCATGGAGACCCAGCGCCTGATCAGCGAGAAACGTATGCAGCGCAAGGTCGGCCGGACCCTGGAGGTCCTGATCGACGAAGCCGACAAAGTGCAGGCGATCGGCCGCTCCTCGGCCGATGCGCCGGAAATCGATGGCCAGGTGTTCGTCTCCAATCTCGGCAAGAAGCGCCTCAAGGCCGGCGACATGGTCAAGGTGAAGATCGACCGCGCCGAGGATTACGATCTCTGGGGCACGCTCGCTGACTGACATTCGCTGGATCTGATTGTCAGCCCTATCCGCCGCCGCTAGGTTGATCCCGGTTCACGGGATCATGGGGTGGGGGACGAGATGGACGAGGCGGAATTCCAGCGCAAGAAGGCCGAGATGGAGCCCTGGTATTGGTGGGGCATCCAGACCTTCTTCAAATGCAAATTCGACGAGAACCCGGCCAATTGTGATATCGCGTTGGTAGGTGTCCCGCATTCCTCCGGCAACGGCTCGACCGAACGCGACCAGCATCTGGCCCCCCGCGCGGTGCGCAATGTGTCCGGCTGGTATCGCCGCGGCCATCAGAAATACGGAATTGTCCCGTGGGAGTCGGCGCGCATCAACGATATCGGCGACGTGCCCCTGCCTCACGCCATGGTCAACGACATCTGCGTCAAGGATATCGAGGGTTTCTACAAGCGCCTCGATCGTGCCGGCACAAGGCCGGTCTCGATCGGCGGCGATCATTCGATCACCGGCCCGATCCTCAAAGCGCTGGCTGGCAAGGATGCCAACCTCACGCAGGGCCGCAAATGCGCGCTCCTCCATTTCGATGCCCATCGCGACGATTACGAACACATCCCGCATTGGTTGGGCGCCGAACGGTCGGCGGCGCATTGGGCTGCCTATACGGTCGCCGAACAGCATGTCGATCCGGCGCACAGCGTGCAGCTCGGCATGCGCGGCAACCCGATCCGGCCGCGTGCCGATCTCAATTTCAGCAAGCTTGGCTATCGCCTCATTCCGGCCGATGAATTTTTCGAGATCGGCATCGAGAAGACCATCGAGATCATCCGCGAACGCGTCGGTGACCTGCCGCTCTACATCACCTTCGATCTCGACGTGCTGGACCCGGCCGACGCGCCGGCGGTCTCGAACCTGGAACCACTGCATGAAGGGTTGCGTGCCTCGCAGATCGTCAAGATCTTCCACGGCCTGCGCGGCATGAACATCATCGGCGGCGATATCGTCTGCATGATCCCCACCAAGGACAATCCCAACAACATCACCGCCATGAACGCGATGGCGATCATGTTCGAGATGGTGGCACTCATTGCCGACCGGATGGAGCAGGCGAAGAAGGGGTAATATTCTTAGCCGGCGCCCCTTGTCGGCGGCTGCGGCCGCTTCTAAGAATAGAGCATGCTCCGCAAGGTTTTCTGGGAAGATCCCTATCTCACGCGTCTCGATACCGAGATCGCGACGGTCGATGGTGATGATGTCACCTTGGCGGCCACCATCATCTATGCCTTCTCCGGCGGGCAGGAGAGCGATGCCGGCACGATCGGCGGCCGTTCGGTCCTGGCCGCCAAGAAATTCGGCACGGACATTGTCTATACACTGTCCACAGGTCATGGCCTGGCTGCTGGCGATCTGGTTGCAACCGAGATCGATTGGGAACGCCGCTACCGGCTGATGCGGCTGCATTTCGCCGCCGAAATCGTGCTGGAGATCGTCTATCGCGATTTGGGGCCGATCGAGAAGATCGGCGCCCATATCGCGGCAGACAAGGCGCGCATTGATTTTGCCCGCGCGATGCCGGTGACGGCGGAACTGCCCGCTTTGCTGGTACGCGCCAGCGCCATCATCAACGCCGACCTGCCAATCACCAGCGCCTTCAGCGACACGCAAGCCGGTCGCCGTTACTGGCAGGTGCCGGGCTTCGACCCCGTCCCTTGCGGCGGCACACACCTCAAGCGAACCGGCGAAGTCGGGCCTTTGACCCTGAAACGCCGCAACATCGGCAAGGGCAAAGAGCGGATCGAGATCCATCTGGGGACCTCGGCCTGACATCGCGATGAATAGCTGGGCAGCCCTGCCCAGGATTCCGGCAATCCCAACCTCCGCGAGGAAAGATCGCGACCTTCCCTGCCCAACGGGTCAAGAATTTCATTGCAGATTTGTGATCGCGGTATAGCCTAGCGGGCGAAAAGGACGCGGGGCAAGGCGTCCGGGGATGCAAAAAACACGTCAAATCACCAACCAGGAGGCTCTCGATGAATATGCTTCTTAAGGCCGGCGTTGCCGGTCTTGCACTGGTCATGGCCAGCGGCTTTGCCGCCGACGCCAAGACCCCCAAGGACACGCTGGTCATGGCCTGGGTCTTCGACGACATCATTTCGCTGGATCCGGCGGAAATCTACGAGTTCTCCAGCTCGGAATATATGGCCAACACCTATGACCGCCTGATCGTGCAGGACCTCGACAACCCTGGCGCCGTGAAGATGCAGGCCGCCGAGAGCTGGTCCGCCTCCGATGACGGCAAGGTCATCACTTTCAAGATCCGCCCGGGCATCAAGTTCGCATCGGGTAATGAAATGACCGCCGAGGACGCCGAATTCTCGATCGAGCGCTACGTGATCCTGGACAAGAACCCGGCCTTCATCCTGAACCAGTTCGGTCTCAAGAAAGAGACCGTCAAGGACATGGTCCGCGTGAAGGATGCCTCGACCCTCGAGGTCGAACTCGATGCGCCCTACGCGCCGAGCTTTTTTCTGAACTGCCTGTCCTTCACCTCGGCGGTCGTCGACAAGAAGGAAGTCATGTCGCATGAGGCCAACGGGGATCTCGGCTATGACTGGCTGCGCACTAATTATGCGGGTTCCGGCCCGTTCGTGCTGAAGGGCTGGAAGCCCAATGAATCGCTGGTGATGGAAGCCAACGAATCCTATTGGGGCGGTGCGCCGAAGATCAAGCGCGTACTGGCGAAGAACGTGCTCGAAAGTGCCACCCAGCAGCTGCTGCTGCAAAAGGGCGATGTCGACATGGCACGCAACCTGACCAACGACCAGCTGACCGCCATTGCCGGCGACAAGAACATCACGGTTGCCGCGACGCCGAAGGCGACGCTCTGGTATATGGGTCTCAATACTACGAACCCGAATCTTGCCAAGCCGGAAGTCCGCCAGGCGATGAAGTATCTGGTCGACTATGACGGCCTTGCCAAGACCTCGTTCAAGAGCATCGGCATCAAGCACCAGACCTTCCTGCCGGAAGGCCAGCTCGGCGCCGATAACGAAACGCCGTTCACCCTGAATGTCGAAAAGGCCAAGGAGTTGCTGGCCCAGGCCGGCCTGCCGGATGGCTTCAACATCACCATGGACACCACCAACAAGACCGAGACCCGCCTGCTCTCCGCCTCGATCCAGAACACCATGGCCAAGGCCGGCATCAACGTCATCATCAAGCTCGCCGACAACAAGACGACGCTGACCAAGTATCGCGCCAGCCAGCACGACATCTATATCGGCCAGTGGGGCTCGGATTATCAGGATCCGCATTCCAACGCCGAAGGCTATCTGATGGCGCCGCTCGCCAAGCGCAATGTCTGGCAGCTGCCGGAGAATGAAACCGCCGTTCTCGCCGCCCGCGACGAGAAGGACAACACCAAGCGTGCCGCGATGTATATGGACCTGCAGAAGAAGGCGCTGGAAACCAGCCCCTACATCATCATGTTCCAGCAGATCGAAACTGCGGCCATTCTCAACAACGTGAAGGGCTTCGTCATCGGCCCGACCTTCGATCTCAATCTCTATGCGAATGTGACCAAGGAATAAGACGTCGCTCATGCGGCATCTTTCCACGCTTCCCCTCTCCCAACTCGGGGGAGGGGAATATCTTACGACAGAGTATTTTCGTCATGCCCGGGTCAAGCCTGGGCATGACGTGTTTTTATGGCGTGCTCTCCCATGCTGATCAAATCACGCCGTCTGCGCGGCTTGCTGAACTCCCTCGGCTCGGTGGCCGTCACTTTGTTCGGCCTGCTGCTTGTCACCTTCGTCATCAGCCGCATGTTGCCGGCGGACCCCGTGCTCGCCATCGTCGGCGACCATGCGACCGATGAATATGTCGAGCGCGTGCGCGAACAACTCGGCCTCAACAAGCCGATCCTGGTGCAGTTCTGGATCTATCTCACCAACGTCGTCCAGGGTGACCTCGGCCAATCGATCCGCACCAGCCAGCCCATCGCCCAGGAACTGTTGACCGTCTTCCCGGCCACCCTTGAATTGGCGACGCTGGGCACGCTGATTGGCGTGGTCTTCGGCATTCCGCTTGGCGTCCTCGCCGCGGTGCGCAAGGACACGCTGATCGATCATATCGTGCGCTTCTTCGGCCTGGTCGGCTACTCGGTGCCGATCTTCTGGCTGGGCTTGATGGGTCTTCTCGTCTTCTACGCCAAGCTCGACTGGCTGCCCGGACCAGGGCGCCTCGATTTCGGCTACGAGGACATGGTGACGCCGGTCACCGGCCTCATGACCGTCGACACACTCATTGCCGGCGACATGGATCTCTTCAAGAATGCGCTGGGCCACCTCATCCTGCCGGCGAGTCTGCTCGGCTATTACAGCCTCGCCTATATCAGCCGCATGACTCGATCCCTGATGCTGGGTCAGCTATCCCAGGAGTACATCCTGACAGCGCGCGTGAAGGGCGTCAGCGAATCTCGCATCATCTGGAAGCACGCCATGGGCAATGTGCTGGTGCCGCTCATCACCGTCATCGCGCTCTCCTACGGCAATCTGCTGGAGGGTTCCGTCCTCACCGAGGCCGTATTTGCCTGGCGCGGCCTTGGCCTCTACATCACCGACGCCATCTTCGGCCAGGACATGCCGGCCGTCATGGGTGGCACCATCGTGGTGGGCGCCGTCTTCATTGTGATCAACATGCTGACCGACGTGGCCTATCGGCTGCTCGATCCGCGCGCCCAGTGACGGACGCCCAGTGAAGGACGCACAATTATGATCTCCGCACCCTTCCGCAACTGGCTCCTCAGCGACACGCCAGATTCGCGATTCCAGGCGCGCATGGGCCGCTTCTATCTCGGCTGGCTGACCTTCGCCAAGAATCCGCTGGCGCTGCTGGGGCTCATCATCCTCGTGTTGCTGATCGTCATGGCGATTTTTGCTCCCTGGATCTCGCCGCATAATCCGCTCTCCGGCGAGCTCGAAGACCGGCTGTTGCCGCCATCGGGGAAGTTCTTCCTCGGCACTGACGAGAACGGCCGCGACATCTTCAGCCGCATCGTCTTCGGCGCGCGCACCACGCTCTACATCATCGGCCTGGTCGCGGTGACCGCGGCACCGATCGGCCTCCTCATCGGCACCACCGCAGGCTATGTCGGCGGCTGGGTCGAGACGGCCTTGATGCGCATCACCGATGCCTTCCTCGCCTTTCCGAAACTGATCCTGGCGCTGGCCTTTGCCGCGGCGCTCGGGCCAGGACTGGAGAACGCGGTGCTCGCCATCGCAATTACATCCTGGCCACCCTATGCGCGCATCGCCCGAGCTGAGACCCTGACTGTCCGCAACAGCGATTATCTCGCCGCGGCGCGTATGACCGGCGCCGGCCCGTTCCGCATTCTCTTCGGCCACATCATGCCGATGTGCGTGCCCTCGCTCATCGTGCGAGTCTCGCTCGACATGGCCGGCATCATTTTGATCGCCGCCGGTCTCGGCTTCCTGGGGTTGGGTGTTGCACCGCCGCAGCCGGAATGGGGCTCGATGGTCGCGGAAGGCCGTTCGCAGATCCTGGAGCAATGGTGGGTGTGCACTTATCCCGGCATCGCTATCTGCATCGTCAGCCTCGGCTTCAACCTCATCGGCGATGGTCTGCGCGATGTTCTCGACCCGCGTGGAAAATAAGATGACGCAAACACCGATCCTCGACGTCCAGAACCTCAATGTCCGCTTCGACACGCCGAAGGGCGAGTTCCATGCGGTGAAGGATGTCAGCTTCACCATGGGCCGCGAGAAGCTCGCCATCGTCGGCGAATCCGGTTCCGGCAAGACCCAAACCGGCCGCGCCATCCTGGGGCTGACGCAGGGCCGCATCACCGCCGACCGCATGACCTTCCATGGCAGCAATCTGCTGGGCCTCTCGCCCGTGGCGTGGCGCGAGATCCGCGGCCGGCGCATCGCCATGGTGATGCAGGACCCGAAATATTCGCTCAATCCGGTGATGACCATCGGCGACCAGCTGATCGAGGCCGGTCATCGCCACATTGGAACCATCAGCCCGCGTCAGCGCTCGCTCGAGATGCTGGAAGCGGTCAAGATCCGCGATCCCTTGCGTGTGTTCCGCGCCTGGCCGCATGAACTGTCCGGCGGCATGGGACAGCGCGCCATGATCGCCATGATGCTGATGGCGGAACCGGAAATGCTCATTGCCGACGAACCCACCTCGGCGCTCGACGTCACCGTGCGCCTCCAGGTGCTGGCGATTCTCGACGATCTGGTAAAGACGCGGAACATGGGCCTCATCTTCATCAGCCATGACCTCAATCTGGTGCGCACTTTCGCGGACCGCGTGCTGATCATGTATGGCGGCCGCGTGGTTGAGGAATTGCCGGCGCGCGATCTCTATTCGGCAACACATCCCTACACACGAGGTCTGCTCGCCTGCGCCCCGGAAGTCGACAATCCGAAGAAGCGCCTGGCGATCCTGAACAGAGATCCGGCCTGGGCCAATCCGCCGCCAAGAGGTGGCAGATGATCGACATCGACAACCTTTCCGTCGTGTTCGGTGATGGCGAGAACCGCGTCCTCGCCGTCGACCAGTTCAGCCTGCGCGTCGAGGCTGGGGAGAGTTTCGGCCTGGTCGGTGAATCCGGGTCGGGCAAATCGACTGTGCTGCGCGCCGTCGCGGGATTGTTAGATACCTGGACCGGCAATATCGCGGTCGATGGCGCCAAGCTCGGCCGCAAGCGCAGCCGCGATTTCTACGCCAAGGTCCAGATGGTGTTCCAGGACCCGTTCGGCTCGCTGCACCCCAAGCACACGATCGACCGTATCCTCAGCGAACCGCTGATCGTTCACGACCTCGACAACCGCGAGGCCCGCGTGCGCGATGTGCTGGAGCAGGTACAGCTTGGCCCCAGCTTCCGCTTCCGTTATCCGCATCAATTATCCGGCGGCCAGCGGCAGCGCATCGCCATCGCACGCGCGCTCATCCTGAGGCCCCGCATCATTTTGCTGGATGAGCCGACCTCGGCGCTCGACGTCTCGATCCAGGCGGAGATCCTCAACCTGCTCGACGATATCCGGACCCAATTGGGGGTCACCTATCTGCTGGTCAGCCACGATCTCGGCGTGGTGGCGCATATGTGCAACCGCTTTGCGGTGATGCGGCAGGGCAAGCTGATCGAGGTGGCCGAAAGCGCCCATCTTGGTACCGGCGCCCTGTCGCACGCCTATTCGCGGCAGCTATTGCTGGCCAGCAAGGGCTATGACCGCGCTTTGGTTGATACCTTCGCGGATCTGTGATTTCCACCAAAAAACATATATTTCATATAGTTAGCTTGTTTTGGCCATAAACGCCGGCCGGCAATGCCTGGAATGAGCTTGAACGGGTGCCGGACCTGCTTTATTTCATGGCGCCATCTGCAATCATTTCAGCATGATTCCGGTGCCAGAGCCATTCGTGGAGCGCCTGGATGTCGTGCGGATTGCCCCACTGATATCGTTTTTGCCACTGATATCGCTTTTGAAAGAGACCCATGTCGAAAGAAGACGTCATCACATTTGACGGGACCGTCACAGAGATGCTGCCGGATCTGCGTTACGTGGTGCAGCTCGATAACGGGCACCAGACCCTGGCCTATACCTCGGGCAAGATGCGCAAGAACCGCATCCGCATCCTGGAAGGCGACCGTGTCACCGTCGAGATGACCCCGTATGACCTCACCAAGGGCCGCATCACCTTCCGTTTCAAGGACGAACGCCCGAACACCGGCGGCGCCCCACGCCCCGCGCCGTTCAAACGGCGCCACTAACTCCTGCGCCGTTCAAACGGCGCCATTAAGCTTGTTCCGGTAGTCCCGGCCGGCGGCTCATTTTTCCGGATCGGGCGCTGGCCGGCTTCAATCCCCGCGCCTTGAGGGCATTCCAGGCCTCCGGCCCGGTATCGACGATATCGAAGATCCCGAGATCCGCGGCCTCGATAAGGCCGCTGTCGATCATGGCGTCGAAATTGATGACGCTGTTCCAGTAATCCTTGCCGACCAACACGACCGGTGTCGTCGTGACCTTGCGCGTCTGCTGCAGGGTCAGGATCTCGAACAGCTCGTCCATGGTGCCGAAGCCGCCCGGGAACACGGCGAGCGCCCTGGCCCGCATGGCGAGATGCATCTTGCGCATCGCGAAGTAATGGAAGCGGAAGGTAAGGTCCGGCGTCGAATAGGCGTTGGGCTCCTGCTCGCCCGGCAGCGTGATGTTGAAACCGATCGACGGTGCCCCCGCCTCATGGGCGCCGCGATTGGCTGCTTCCATGATGCCGGGCCCGCCGCCGGTCGCGATCACATTGTCGCGCTGGCCATGGACCGGCTTCAAGGCGCCACCCTCTTCCGAGACCAGCCTGGCAAAGGCACGCGCTTCTTCGTAATAGCGCATCCAGGCGCCCAGCTTCTCCGCCCGCGCCCGCCCTTCCGGTGGCGCCGCCGCGATCCGCGCCGCCGCCAACTCCGGCGAGGGAATGCGCGCCGAACCGAACACGATGATGGTCGAGCGCACGCCCCAATCCTGCAGGATCATGTCAGCTTTGTAATACTCCAGTGCAAAGCGCAGCCCGCGCAGTTCCTCGCGATTCGAGATGAAATCGATGTCCTGGGCCGGCAACGCGTAGGAAGGTGCGTTGCGCTGCTGGGCATTGTCGGGCTTCGGGCTCTCGGTCATTCGTGATGCTTTCGTCGCAGTCATGCAGGATGGTAAAAGAAGGCGGCTCATCCCCCGTTCGAGAAGAATCTGCCATGAACGCCGCCAAACCGGAACAGCTGATCGCAGAGATGCTGGCGCGTGTCACGGCCGGGTTGCCGGCCCATGAACATGTGCCGCATCTGCGGCGCTGGCTGGACTTCAACAATCACCGTTTCGGCCCGGTCCTGCGGGCACCGCTCGACCGCGCGCATGTCGCCATCCTGGATGCCGCGGACGATCCGGCCAGGCTGACGCATCCCAGCCGCAACGGCGGCGAGAACCTCACGGCCTGGTGGCTGCAGCGGCAGCGGGAGGTGGCACCCAGGACCGGCATCGGCCGCTATGGCGAGGACCGCGGCATCTACGACCATCCGGACGAACCGCGGGAAGAGAACCCGCGCAAGATTCATCATGCGATCGACATCTTCGAACCGGCCGGCACGGAGATCTTCGCGCCGTACCCGGCCATTGTTGAGATGCAGGGCAATGACCCCACCCGGCATGGCTTCGGCGGCATCGTGGTGTTGCTCCATGAGACCGATGACGGCGTGCCGTTCTGGACGCTCTATGGCCATCTGGCGCCGGGCAGCATCGCGCGGCTAAGACCGGGACAGCGCATCGCCAAGGGCGACATCCTGGGCATGCTGGCAGCGCCCGCGGAGAATGGCGATTGGCCGCCGCATCTTCATTTCCAGCTGATGACGCATCTCATGGGCTGGCAGGTCCTCGATATCATCGGCATCTCTTGGGCGAGCCAATGGGAACTGTGGCGCGAGATCTGCCCCGACCCCAACATCATCCTCGGCATCGAGGCCGATTGCGCGGCCCCCGTCGCGCGCAAGCCGGCACAGCTGCTGGCCGAGCGGAAACGGCATCTCGCCCCGTCCTTCAGCCTGGCCTATGACACGCCGCTCAAGATCGTGCGTGGCGCCGGTTGCCATCTTTATGACGGGACCGGCCGGGCCTATCTCGACATGGTCAACAATGTCGCCCATGTCGGGCATTGCCACCCACGCGTCGTCAAGGCGGCAACGCGGCAGATGAACCGCCTCAACACCAACAGCCGCTATCTCCACGACAACCTCACCAGCTATATCCGGCGTCTCGCCGAGATCCTGCCGCCGGAACTGTCGGTGATCTATCTGGTGAATTCCGGCAGCGAGGCCAACGATCTCGCCTTGCGGCTTGCCCACGCCCACACCAAGGCACGCGATATCGTGGTGGTCGATCATGGCTATCACGGCCATCTCTCCAGCCTGATCGACATCAGCCCCTACAAGTTCCACGGCAAGGGCGGTGAAGGGCGACCAAGCCACACCTGGGTCGCGGAAATGCCCGACCCCTATCGCGGCCGGCTGCGCCGGGGCGACAAGGATGTCGGCCCTGCCTATGCCGACAGCGTCGCCACTTTGGTCATGGACCTGGTGGCGCTGGGCCGGAAGCCCATGGCCTTCGTCGCCGAATCCATCCAGGGCTGCGGTGGGCAGATCCCCTTCCCCCACGGCTATCTCGCCGGCGCCTATGCCCATGTGCGGCGCGAGGGTGGCGTCTGTATCGCCGATGAGGTGCAGGTCGGTTTCGGCCGTGTGGGGTCGCATTGGTGGGCCTTTGAGACGCAGGGCGTTCTCCCCGACATCGTCACCATGGGCAAACCAATCGGTGCCGGCCATCCTCTGGCGGCCGTGGCGACCACGCCTGAGATCGCGGCGTCGTTCACCAATGGCATGGAATATTTCAACACTTTCGGCGGCAATCCGGTTTCGGCCGCCATTGGCCTTGCCGTCCTCGACGTTATCCGCGACGAGCGCCTGCTGCATAATGCGCGGGCACGGGGTGTACAGCTCATGGACGGGTTGCGGCTGTTGGCGACCCGGCACCGGGTCATCGGCGACGTGCGCGGCCTGGGTCTCTTCATCGGCGCGGAATTCGTCAAGGACCGAGATACGCTGCAACCCGATGCCGCCGGCCTCAAGGCCGTCATCGAGGCGATGAAGGGTGCCGGCGTGTTGCTATCTTCGGAAGGGCCGCATAACAATGTCCTGAAGATCAAGCCGCCGCTGGTCATCAGCGAAGCTGACTGCGCGCATTTCCTCTCTGTGCTGGACCGGACCTTAAGCGATCTTCATCTGTAAGGTGCCAAAATGACCTTTCCGATCGACAGCTACTCCTCCTTCGGCGAGGACCGGCTGATCCTCAAATTCCTCTCGAAGCTGCCGGTCGGCTTCTATGTCGATGTCGGCGCCCATGCCCCGATCGACTATTCCAACACCTATGCGCTTTATCAGCGCGGCTGGCGCGGCATTGCCATCGATCCAGATCCCGATTCCATTTCCGCTTTCCAGGCAACCCGACCCGAGGACACGGCGTTGCAGGTCGCCATCGGCAGCAAACCCGGCAAGGTCAGGCTCCACCTCTTCAGCGACCGCTCGATGAACACGGTCGATCCGGACCTCTACAAGAAGACGCTGGCCAATCCGCGCAAGCGCCATCTCGGCGATATCGATGTCGAGCGGAAGACCCTGGCCGACGTGCTGGGCGAGCACGTCCCCGCCGGCCGCACGGTCGATTTCATGAATGTCGATTGCGAAGGTGTCGATCTCGACGTGCTGCGCTCCAACGATTGGGCGCGCTTCCATCCGAAGCTGCTGGCGGTCGAGGACCTGGACCTTGATCTGGAGCGCGTGGTGGAGAGCAAGATCTTCCGCTATCTGCGCCCGCTCGGCTATCGCCTCGTCTCACATCTCCATTACACGTCGCTTTACCGGCTGAGCTAGGCTCGGGGTTAGGCCTGGGGTTAGGCCTTCGGGTGCGCGTGGTTGAAGATTTCCCAGCGCACTTTGGCCCAGCGATAGGCGTCCATGATGGCCACCGCATAAACAAAGAAGCCGCCGGCATAGCGGCCGATGACCGAGGCATCAGGGGCGGCGTATTTGGACGTCACATAACCTAGCGCCACGGTGGTGAAGGCGAACAGCAGGCCCCGCGTCGCCTGATTGTTGGCGATCTGCCCCATCCCCGGCAGCAGCACGGCGATACCCAGGACCAGCAGAGGGTGGAGCGGCGCCTTCAACGGTTTATCACTCATGCTTTCCTCCTACCTTGCAGGTCGTCGCTCAAGCCGATGCAGCGGTCCATCATATCGCGCAATGCTTCAGCAGATACCTGATTGCCACGGAAATCTGCGATGCGCAGGACCAGATATTCCGCCCGTTCCCCCTGGTCGATCATGCTCACCAGGCGGACGCCTTTGGGCGTTACCAGCAGTTCCTTGGCCTGCGGCAGCGCAAAGAAATCCATATGCCGCTCGAGCAGTTCGCGCGACGGCGCCCGGGCCGGATCGTCGGTCTTGGCATGGGTGCCGTCCGGCCAATGCGCCGGGACCGGCAGCTGATAGGGCAGATCGTTGCCCGGCGCGTAGAACTCGTTGTTCTGCGCCCGCACCAGGATGTCGGTCGTGGCCATTCCCGGTAAGGCTTCCAGCAGCGATACCCGGAGCCACAGCACCGGCAGGCGACGGAAGGTCAGCGTATCAATGATGGCATCCAAGTGGAAATCGCGGTCGCGATAGCGGCCAGTCATCGTCGGGAAGTCGGCGCCCGTCTGTTCCACCCGGTAGGATTGGAAGAGATCGTAGGTCAGCGCATAGAGCGCGCTGCGGCTATGGCGCCGGCGCGCCTGATCCCGCCGGTTGAGCCAGACCAGCAGAACCAGCGGCAGGCCGATCAGCAGGAGAATGGCAAGGATATCGCTGGTCATGAGCGAGGGCAAATCCGGCCGATAGAAAAACGGCCGGCGGTGTGACCCGCCGGCCGCGTGAGAGGTAGGTGCAAAGGCACTGGCGTCGTCAGTAGCCTTTGGGGCGGGGCCAGGCCATGGTGAACTGATCGCCGCGCCGGACATATTTGTAGCGGCACAGCACGAACCAGATCGACGCTACGGCGTAGAACACCATCATCGCCAGAAGCTGCGTGCCGAAGCCGAGATAGACGGCGACGTAGGTGGCAGCACACAGCACCAGCAGCACGATCGAAGGGATCGGATGGAACGGATGCACGTAACCCCGCTTGATCGTATCCAGTGGCCATTTCCCACGGAAGCGGAACATGTTGATCGGCATGAAGGTATAGCCGAGAAGCCCAGAGAGGATCGAGAAGGTGATGGTCGGCGCCAGCAGCCCCGAGAAGCCGAACGCCGCGGCGATCGGGATCAGGAACAGGATGGCGCGGTAGGGTGTGCGGTATTTGGGATGCACGGCTGCGAAGAATTCCGGCAGGTACCGATCGCGACCCATGGAGAACCAGGCGCGCGAGGCGTCGTTGATGCAGCCATTGGCCGAGGCGAGGGCCGAGAACACCGTGCCCACCCACAGCAGCACCACCAGGAAGTTGCTGCCCGACATCAGCGAGGCGTCATAGAGCGGGGCCAGAGCCGTGCCGAGATATTCCCACGGCAAGGTGCCGGCGCAGACATACCAGGTGAGCGCTGCGGCGATGAGCAGCGTGATCATACCGGTCATCGTGCCCAGCGGCAGCGAACGGCCGCAGGAGCGCACTTCCTCGGCCGCCTGGCATGTGCCTTCGATGCCGAGATAGTACCAGATGGCGAATTGTAGCGCCGCCAGCACACCCATCCAGCCATAGGGCAGACCGCCCATGCCGAGGCCTTCATGCTGCAAGGGCTCTGACGTAAACACCCCGAACTGATAGGCAAACACCAGGATGATGATCGAGAAAAAAGCCACCGCGGTGATGAGGAAGTTGACGTTGAGCGTCATCAGCACGCCGCGATAATTGAGGAAGGCCAGGACCGAGACGGCCAGCAGCACGAAGGGCTGCGCCGAAACACTGCCTTCCGCAGCACCCAATGCCGTGGCGCCGATACGCACCAGATCGCCGAACACGAAGATGTCGGCCGCTTCCAGCATGGTATAGGCCAGCACCAGATAGAGGCCGACATTGAAGGCCATCAGCGGGCCGGTGGTGTGCTTGGCCTGCGTATATTGTCCGCCGGCCGCGGCGACCGTTGACGTCACCTCGGAATCGATCATGGCGACGCAGGTATAGAGCAGGCCGATGATCCAGCAGGCGATGATCGAGCCGAGCGCACCGCCCTTCTCGACCGAGAAATTCCAGCCCATGAACTCGCCAACCAGCACGATCCCCACGCCCAAGGCCCAGACATGTATCGGGCCGAGGACTTTCGAGAGATTGATCGAGGGCTTGGCGCCGTTGGCAGTGATATCCGACATCGCGGCGTCTCCCTCAGGCTTTGTGAACGACGTCGTTCGGGCCCGCAAGCTCGTCGACACCTTCTTGTGAACTGGTCAGCACGTCCTCGCTGTATTGCTGGCTGACACGGACCGCGTCCCACAGCATCCACAGCAGCAAGGCGATCGACACCAACCACGCACCGGCCTGAATGAGGTCCCAGTGATCGCGGAACTGCAGAAAATCAAGCATGAACCATTCCCCTAATGACTGTGACGGCCTAGCGCCGGTCGCCGAATTTCTCGGCGATCACTTCGCGGTATTCCTTGTCTGATTGCGTGACCAGGAAGGCGAAATAGGCGGCGACCGCAACCAAGGTGCCGAGCAAACCAAGCCAATTGAAGGAATAGTCGTAGCGCAGCGTGATGCTGGCCGCGGCCGTTTCCAGATCGATGCCGAGCTTTTGCCACTGGCCCTGCATGACCGTGTTCTGCTCAAGAGCTTCCCAGCTTAAATTCTCGAACGTGACCGCGCCGTCCGCTGCCGTCCGCTTGATCAGGCCCTTATCGTTGCTGACCACGGTCGAGCCATCGGCCGCCGTTTCGCTCGTCACCACACCGGGCAGCCAATCGGCCTTCGCTGCGCCGGCATGCAGATAGTTGACGGGAAACCACAACGCGAAGAACACGAGTACCATCAGCAGGATGGCATCGAATGCCTGCCCCATGCCGCTTTGTTTCGGTGGTTGGTATCGCTGCGCCATCGTCATCCCCCCTGAAGTGCCGCCCAATCGGTCTTGGCCACGAATCGCCCGTGATTTTTTGTCAGGCGATTACCGGTTGGCGTCCAAATGCTTGATGTCGAGTTCGTAGATGAACTTCTTGTCGTGGCCGTAATGCGAGATCATGGCCGCGATCGAGGCGGTGTTGAACACGCCGACCAGGATACCGGCCGCCGCCAGCAGCAGCTTGGCGCTGCCATCCTCGATATAGCCGCTGACCGCGAAATAGACGAACAGGAGCGTGGCCCACAGGGCGATCACGAAGGCCCAGGCCCAGAGCCGATCTTTCTTGAACATGGAATCAACGCGCGACTGAAGGTCGTTCGCCATTTTGCTTCTCCCCTCCCAGCGAGCGATCAGCGACTGCAGGGCCGTGAATCCGGCTTCTTTGGGCAGTTCCATCACTCAGGAATCCCATGTAGCACAGGTAAACAAAATCCACTAGCAGGAAACGACCTTTCCCAGGATTAAACAGCGCATTTTGCAGTTGCGTCATTTCAGCGGCTTATCTGTTTCCTTAAAGGAACCGAGTTGCCTGCGGTTACGCAGGTGCAAAAAACTGGCGCATGGAGCGACGCGAAACGGGCGCCGATCCATGGGATCGGCGCCCGTCTTCAGGCAAGCTTTATGCGGCGTGTGCGAAGGCTTACATGCGGCCGGGCTTACATACGTTCGGGCGTATGCTCGTCATGGACGGCCTTGGCCAGATTGCCCGGCTGCTTCAACGCGCGTGCCTCGGCGTCGAGCTCCGCATTCTCCATCCTCATCTGGATCACATGCCATCCCACCCAGAAGACAATACAGAGGATGACCATCAACCCCTCATATCCGACAAACGGGTAGATCGGGCCAATATCGAGGACATTGCCGTCCCAGTTGTCAAAATTTCCCGTGCTCATGATGAATTCCTTTCGGTTTCTTTATTCCGCGGGGGCTTGGGCTTCGCGCGCCAGGACGGCACGCATCTCGTCATCCTCGCGGGCGACGGTGGCGAAGCCGGTATGATCGAGGCCGGCCAGTTCAACCTCGCGCGGGATACGCAGCAGGCCGAAATGCTTGAGGATCCAGGAGAGGGCATAGCCCGGGATAAAGCCAAGCACCCAGAACATGATCACGGCGCCCGCGAAATTTCCCCATGGCGTGATCTGGGGCCAGGGTTCCGCATGTCCCAGCAAGGCATCCGGTGACGACGGATAGCCCCAGAGCAAGACGCCGGCCACGCAGACGCCGAGGAAACCTGCATAGCCATGGACCGCGACAGCCCCCACCGCATCGTCGATCTTGAAGCGGCGCTCGACCCAGAAATGCAGCTTGTAGATAACCGCCACCACGATGGCACCCACGAACATCGCCTGGATCGGATGATAGAGATCATTGCCTGCCGAGGCCGCGATCACCCCGGCAAGTCCGCCGGAGAAGGTCCAGTAGGGATCTCCTTTCGACATGACATAGGCCGCCATCAGACCACCGCACAAGGCCATGATGAAATTGAAGGTAATGGCCGAGAGCGTAGTCGCCTGCAGATAGATGTTGGTGGCCGAGTAGAACACGCCGTCGCCGGCCTGGATGTCGAAGATCGGAATGTTGCAGGCGGCATAGAAACCCCAGAAGCCGGTATAGATCAGGAACAGGCCGATGCAGACCAGCCAGGGATTCTGCGGCGGGATGTTGCGTGGCGTCCCGTCCGGCCGGAACTTGCCGATGCGCGGCCCGAGATTGATGAGAACGGCAAGGCACGTGCCGCCCGCGATCGCATGTACGACACCCGACGCATAGGCATCGTGATAGCCCAGGATCTGCACCATCCAGCCCGCCGGATGCCAGCCCCAGGCGGCGTCGATGATCCAGGTGACCGATCCCAGCATGACGGCGATCAGCCAGAAAGCACCGGAGCGCACCCGCTCGATGATCGAGCCGGAGACGATCGACGCCGTCGTCCAGGAGAACAACAGGAAGGCCGCCCAGAACACGCCGTTGAGGCGCGCCCAGAGGGCCGTATCGGCTTCGGTAATGTCGCTGCCCGCAGGCTTGCCGCCGAGATGGGCGCCCATCAGTTCATTCCAGGGCTCGGCAAAACGCGCGGTCACGATGCCGCCGGTGATGCCTGGACCGTTGACCATGGCCGAATAGAACCACCAGCCGAACAGATAGAACGTGACACCCACCACCGGGATCACCATCGCGTTCTTCATCAACGTCTTCATGTGGTTCTTGCGCCGCGAGACGCCGACCTCATAGGTGCAGAAGCCGACATGAATGAGAAACATCATGACGACCGTGACCCAGTAATAGAACTCCGTGAAGATGACGTTGAGAGCGCCGAATTCCGTGCCCATGCCGATCTCTCCCCCTGCTGCGGTCTGTTGCGAGCCATGACAGAACGACCCGGCCACGCGCATGCCGCGGCAGATGTCACCTCGTCGAAACCGCTGTTTCGAACCTCTTATAAAATCTCCCCAACCACCGGCTGCTGCCGATGGTCCGTGATGATTCAGGTCTTATAAACGCGAGATCTTTTTGGCGGGCACGTGGCCCGGCTGGCTTGCCGCCCCTGAACATGCGGGCGGAACAGGATGGATTGCGTCCGCGGTCAAACGACCACTACAAGAGAGCGCAATCACATACGCCGCTTCTGCTGCGTCAATCCGACAACAGCCAAATGCGGAGTGCCTAATTTTGTAGCACGATCCTGCCGATTCGGCTAGGCGCGCGCCAGAGGGGGCAAGGCCAAACGAAAGGCGGGCGATCCGATCTCAGCGATCGGTCGCCCGCCCATAACAATTAAGTGGTTGTCGCGATCAGCAATCGAGCGTGTTGTGACGCTCCCACTCCGTGAGGTGCTTGGTAAAGCTGTTCCACTCCTCGGTCTTCATCCGGATATAGGCGTTGATGAAGGAATCGCCGAACTGCTCGCGCACCACCTTGCTGGCATCGGTGAGACGCAGCGCATCGAGGAGGTTGAGCGGCAGCTTGCGGCCGCCCTTCACCGTATGCCCCTCGGTATACATGTTGATGTCGAGGCGCTTGCCGGGATCGCGCTTGTTGTCGATACCGTCGAGGCCGGACGCAACAATGCCCGCCTGCAGCAGATAAGGATTGGTCGAACCGTCGGCGAGGCGCAGCTCGAACCGGCCTTCATCGGGCACGCGGATCATGTGGGTGCGATTGTTGCCGGTCCAGGTGATCGTGTTGGGCGCCCAGGTGGCGCCCGACACGGTGCGCGGCGCGTTGATGCGCTTATAGGAATTGACCGTCGGGTTGAAGAAGGAGCACAGCGCATCGGCATTGTGCTGGATGCCGCCCAGCACCTGATAGGCCAGCTTGGACAAGCCCAACTCGCCCTTGGGATCGCTGAACAGGTTCTTCTTGCCCGATGCATCCCAGAAGGAGATATGGGCGTGGGCGCCGTTGCCGGTCAGATTGCTGAAGGGCTTGGGCATGAAAGTCGCCCGCAGGCCGTGCTTCTCGGCGATCGACTTCGCCATATATTTGAAGAACACATGGCGGTCGGCGGTCTTCAGCACGTCGTCATACTCCCAGTTCATCTCGAACTGGCCGTTGGCGTCTTCATGATCGTTCTGATAGGGCTTCCAGCCCAGGGTCAGCATCGCATCGCAGATCTCGGTGATGACGTCATAGCGGCGCATCAAAGCGAGCTGGTCATAGCACGGCTTGTCGGCGGTATCGGCGGTGTCGGCGATCTCCTTGCCGTCCGGGGTGATCAGGAAGAATTCGCATTCGACGCCGGCCTTGGCGCGCAGGCCTTTCTTCGCGGCCTCGGCAACCTTCCGCTTCAGGAGATTGCGTGGCGAGTCCGCGACCGGCTTGCCATCCATCCACAGATCGGAGGCCAGCCAGGCCACTTCCGGCTTCCACGGCAGCTGGATCAGGCTTTCGGGATCGGGCTTGGCAAAGAGATCCGGATGCGCCGGCGTCATATCGAGCCAGGTTGCAAAGCCGGCGAAACCGGCGCCGTTCTTCTGCATCTCGGCGATCGCCTGGGCGGGCACCAGTTTGGCGCGCAGCGCGCCGAAGAGATCGGTATAGGAAATCAAGAAATACTTGATTTTGCGGTCCTTCGCGACCTTGGCGAGGTCGGTTGCCATGCTTAGTTCCCCTCTGTTGAAAGCCTCAAACTACCTGTTGTCGTTTTTCATTCCGCCGCGCGATGTAATCCCGCGCGTTCAATACTTGCCCTGGCCCGGAATCCAGTTGGTGCCGGCGAGCGGCACGCCCGCCATAGCCGCGGATTCCACGGTGAGCGCCACCAGATCGTCGGGTTCGAGATTGTGCACATGGCTCTTGCCGCAGGCGCGCGCGATGATCTGCGTTTCCATGGTGAGCACCGCGAGATAATTGGCGAGACGATGACCAGCCTTCACCGGGTCGAGGCGTGCCGCCAAGGCCGGGTCCTGCGTGGTGATGCCGGCCGGATCGCGGCCCTCATGCCAATCGTCATAGGCGCCGGCCGTGGTGCCGAGCTTCTGATATTCGGCTTCGAGTTTGGGGTCGTTGTCACCCAGCGCGATGAGCGCTGCCGTGCCGATGGCAACCGCATCGGCGCCCAGCGCCAAACACTTCGCCACATCGGCACCGTTGCGGATGCCGCCCGACACGATCAACTGCACCTTGCGGTGCATGTCGAGATCCTGGAGCGCCTGCACCGCGGGGCGGATGGCGGCCAGGATCGGGAGCCCCACATGTTCGATGAAGACTTCCTGCGTCGCCGCCGTGCCACCCTGCATGCCGTCCAGCACGACCACATCGGCGCCGGACTTCACCGCGAGCGCCGTGTCGTAATAGGGCCGCGTGGCGCCGACCTTCACATAGATCGGCTTTTCCCAATTGGTGATCTCGCGCAGTTCCGTGATCTTGATGGCAAGATCGTCGGGGCCGGTCCAGTCCGGATGCCGGCAGGCGGAGCGCTGGTCGATGCCGATCGGCAGATTGCGCATCTTCGCCACGCGTTCGGTGATCTTCTGCCCCAGCAGCATGCCGCCACCACCTGGCTTGGCACCCTGGCCGATCACCACTTCGATCGCATCCGCCTTGCGGAGATCGTCGGGGTTCATGCCGTAGCGCGAGGGCAGCAGCTGATAGACCAGCATGTTGGAATGACCGCGCTCTTCCGGGGTCATGCCACCGTCACCGGTCGTTGTGCTGGTGCCCATGGCGGAGGCGCCACGGCCCAGCGCTTCCTTGGCGTTGCCGGACAGCGCGCCGAAGCTCATGCCGGCAATGGTCACCGGTATCTTGAGTTCGATCGGCTTCTTCGCAAAGCGCGTGCCGAGGGTGACGTTGGTGCCGCACTTCTCGCGATACCCTTCCAGCGGATAGCGCGAGATCGAGGCGCCCAGGAACAGCAGATCGTCAAAATGCGGCACCTTGCGCTTGGCGCCGCCACCACGGATGTCATAGATGCCGGTCGCGGCCGCGCGCTGGATCTGGGCGATCGCATCCTGGTCGAAAGTCGACGAAAAACGCGGCGGCGTATGGAAGGGACTATGGTCGCTCATTGGAATTCATTCCCCTCAATACGCATCGACATTGTCGACGTGGAAATTGTAAAGGCTCCGCTTGGAACCATACCGCTTGAACTTTTTCGGGTCCGCCTCGATGCCGGCCTTTTTCAACAGGCGCCCGAGCTTTTCGACATGATGCGGCGTCATCTTCTTCTCGATGCAATCGGACCCCAGGCTCTCGACCTTGCCCTGCACATATAGTCGGGCCTCGTAGATCGAATCGCCCAGGCTACCGCCGGCATCGCCGCAGACGACGAGCGCGCCGCTCTGGGCCATGAAGGCGCTCATGGCGCCGACCGAGCCTTTGACGACGATGTCGATGCCCTTCATGGAAATGCCGCAGCGTGTCCCGGCATCGCCCTCGATCACCAACAACCCGCCCTGCCCCGTGGCGCCGGCCGCAGCACTCGCCGTGCCTTTGACGCGGACTTCACCGGACATCATGTTTTCGGCAACGCCGACGCCGCATTGGCCATGAATGACGACGGTCGCCTTCTGGTTCATGCCGGCGCAGTAGTAGCCGATATGTCCTTCGACATGGACTTCGATCGGCTGCGTGAGGCCGACCGCGCAAGCATGTTCGCCATGAAGATTGGTGAGGTGCCAGACCTTTTCATTGGTGTCCGCGGGCAAGCTTTGGAGCTTCTGGTTGACCTCGCGCAGCGTGGTCTTGGTGAGATCGAAGGAATTCATATCAGTGGAGGCTCCAGCTATAGACGGTCGCCGGTGCCGGCTCCCAGATCTTGGCTTTTTCAATATTTGGGAGATAGGCAAGGCTGCGGAACTCAGATGCCATCGCCACCCAATCGTCATTCTCCGCCAGCACCGCCGGCTTGCAGGCGACACCATCGCGTAAGACAGCAAAACCGTCCTTGGTGCTCATGGTGAAGGTAAAGAAACCGTCGAGATCGGTGAGCCCGGCCTCCAAGGCTTCCTTCAGTGTGGCGCCCTCCGACAGGCGATAGGCGAAATAGCGTGCCGCCACTTCCGAATCATTGTCGGTGTCGAATTCCTGGCCCTGCTTCTTCAGCCAGCGGCGCAGATTGTTGTGGTTGGAGAGCGAGCCGTTATGAACCAGGCACATGTCCGGCGCCGCGGTGAAGGGGTGCGAATGTTCGGTGGTCACGGCGCTCTCTGTGGCCATCCTGGTGTGGCCGATAGCGTGGCTGCCCTGCATCTGCGCCAGGCCGTATTTCTTGGCGACGTCCTTGGGCAGGCCCATATCCTTATAGACTTCCATCAGCTTGCCATAGCCCATGATGCGGACATCTGATCGGTTGGCCTTCAGCCAGGCAATGACATCGGCCTCGGTCGCCTCGGCGCTCACCAGCACATGGTTGCCGCGCGGCTCCAGATCGACCTCGATATTGAGGGCGGCACCCAGATCGCCGGCGAGCTTGCGCCAGGGATAGGCGGTGTCGGCGTTGAACAAGGTGAGCTTGCTGCGCTTGCCCGTTACCGGGCTGTGATAGACGGCGATCCCGGCGCTGTCGGGACCGCGATCGGTCATGCCGATCAGCATGGTTTCAAGATGCTTGCCAAGCACCGGCTCCAGCGCCGGATTCTTCAGAAAAAGGCCAACGATACCGCACATGGCGCGTACCTCCCTTGGGGAACGGAACAGTCCTGACCCAAAGATAGCCTGACCCGCCCCCCTGTCAAGGATAATGAAACTTTTTTTACTGACAGGAAACTCTATTCATGGGGATACTTCCCAGGTCGCCGCCGTTCCTAGTCGTCATGCCCGGACTTGATCCGGGCATCCACACTTTCAACTGCCGCAGTGGATCCCCGGGTCAAGCCCGGGGATGACGGAAGAGAGAGCCGGATCAATCATTATCCCGGGCATAGGTGATGATCGACAAAAACCGGATCGGCAGCTTGATCAGCTGCTCCGGCCCATGCGGCACGTCCGAATCGAAATAGAGGCTGTCGCCGGGATGCATGTGATAGAGCTTGTCGCCGTGCCGGTAGCCGACTTCGCCCTGTAAAATATAGAGAAACTCGACCCCATCATGCTGAAAGATGGGAAACACGTCGGAATTCTCGGTGAGCGTCACCAGATAGGGCTCGACCGCAAGGCCGCGACTGAAGCCATGCCCCAGCAGTTGGTACTGGTGCCCGGCGCGCGTGCCGCGACGCTCGATCGGCAGCCCCTGTCCCGCCGAGACGAAGGTCGCCGACCGTTCCTCCTCGAAGCCCCGGAAAAAGGAGGTGACCGGCACCTGCAATGCCTTCGACAATTCGTGGAGTGTCGCCAGCGACGGCGATGTCTGGCCGTTCTCGATCTTGGAGAGCATGCCCGCCGACATGCCGGAGGCTTGCGACAATTGCGCCACGGTCATGCTGAGCTGATGGCGGAAATTGCGCACCTCGCGGCCGATGGCGGCTTCCAGCGAACGGCCCTTGCCGGAGACGTGGTGCGGGTCCTGTTGCAGTGCCGCCGCTTGTTTCGCCTGCTTCGCCGTGAGCTTGGCGGGCGCGCCGGAGATCGAGCTCGTGGATTTGCCCTTGCCAGTCCCCGATTGGTTCGCCCCCGATTGTTTCGCGGGAACTGGTTTGGCGGGCTTGTTGCCCTTTTTGCTGCCGTTTTCGCGGTTGCTGATGCGCTCACGCGCCATGGCTCTTCCTGCCGAATATTGTCCCTAGGCCGACTGGGTCGGTCGATGGCGGAGCATAGCGGCAGAATCCCACCACGTCATGCCCTCCAAAAGTCCTGACCGCAGGCTGCCAATCTTCAAGCAGCCTGCCTGTCCTCGCGCGGGCTGACGCTGAACTGCCGGCGATAGGCCTTGGCGAAATGGGAGAGGGAGACGAAGCCACAGGCGATGGCGATCTCCGCCACCGAGAGTTCGGTCTGGCGCAGCATGCGCCGCGCCCGCTGCAGCCGGAGCTGGGCATGGAATTTGGCCGGTGTGCAGCCCAGATAGCGTTTCGACAGGCGCTCCAGCTGGCGTTGGCTGACGCCCAGTTCATGGGCGAGCTTGGCCGGCGAGACCGGCTCCTCGACGGTCGCTTCCATCCGCTGGACTGCGCGCTGCACGATGGTGTTGCGCACCGCCGCCCCCAGCAGCACCTGGCGCTGGCCTTCCGTCGCCCCGCGGATGCCGCCATGCAGGAACTGATCGGCGATCTGACGGGCAAGCTCGCGGCCGTGATGGCATTGGATGAGTTCCAGCATCATGTCGAGTGCGGCCGTGGCCCCGGCGCAGGTCAGGATGCGGCCATCGACCACGAAGAGATCGTTGAGCACTTCAACATCGGGAAAGGCCTCTCGGAAGGAATCGGCATAGTCCCAATGCACCGTGCAGCGCCGTCCGGTGAGAAGGCCGGCCCGCGCCAGCACGAAACTCCCCGTACTGACCGATGCCAAGGCAAGGCCGGCACGGTGCAGGCGGCGCATCGCGGCCTCGACCGGCATGAAGCGCTTGGTTTCGGCGTGGCTGGCGGCGCAGACGATCGCCATGTCGAAATCGCCGGCATCGAGCTCGCTCACCGGGCGGGACGCCACCTCGATCCCGCTATTCGATTCGACGCCGCCGGCGGTGGTGCCGAACAACTCCCATTGATAGAGCTTGCGCCCCGACATGCGGTTCGCGCCACGCGCCGGTTCGATCACCGAGGCAAACGACATCAGTGCAAAGCCGGGGACGAGGATGATCGCCAACCGGAAGGGTGCGGCCCCGATGGTGCGGGCCGCCGCGAAATCCGCGATTTCCCGCTGGTTCATTGCTCCAGGTCTTGCAGGGCCTGGAGGCCGACCGGCTTGATGTCGAATTCCTTGCCGGCATCCATCAGGCAGGACCACAGATATTCGGCCGAGGCCACGTCGGCCAATACATGATAGGCGGCATGAGCGCGGCCGTCCTTCGCCTTCCGGTCAGCGCGGATGATGATGGCGCTCATCTTCGCCAGCGACGTCTGCGCGATGGCACCTTCCGCAAAGCGGTCGCGCCGCAGATCGACACCGCACATCTTGGAAAACATCTCCGGAGCAAATTCACCTGCCAGCATGAACCAGCCATGGCTGTCCTGGCGCGGCAGCGGATAGCCCTGTTGCGGGCGCGGTGCTGCTTCCGCCCATGTCCAGGCGGCATTCAAGCGGCTCATCAAGGCGCCCGACCCCACCAGGCTATCCATCAGAAAGATTTCCGTGGGAGCCAACCGAGCGGCAAGTTCACCGCCCGCCTGCGCATAGGCCTTGTTGCTGTCCGGACCGATATTGAGGCCCTGCGCCGTCAGCCATTCCGCCGTGCCACGGCCCTTGAAACCGCAATGCGGCATGACCGAGAGGTCGGCCAAGGCCAGCCTGCGCGCGGAGGCGAGTTCCACCTCGCGCGCGGCGCCGAAACTAAGCGGAACCGCGCCGCCATTGATCTCGCCGAACTGTGCGCCCAGCCGGACGAGTTCGCGGTAGATGAAGCTGCGGCGCTTCAGGCTGGCAGGATTGATACTGTTCATCTCACATCTCCTGCCGCTTGTTCTCGGGGTCGTAGAACGGATATTTCGTCACCACACCCATGATACGTTTGCCACCATCGACCTTGATGGTGAATTCACTGCCGGGGTTGGCATCGTCACCATGCACGTAAGCCAGGCCCACCACCTTAGCAAGGCTGGGCGAATGCACCGCCGAGGTGACACGCCCCACGATCTCCTCGCCCTTCAGCACCAGATGGCACTCCTCGGGGCAGGGATCGGCGGCGTTCTTCAAGGTAAAGCCGACGAGCTTCCGCACCAGCTTCGTCTTCGCCATGATCTCGGTCGAGCGGCCGCCGACGAAGAACGGCTTGGTCTTGGCGAGCGCCCAGGGCATGTCGGCTTCCCAGACATTGGTGAGGCCATCGGTGTCTTGGGAAACGATGATATGGCCCTTCTCCAGGCGCAAAACGCGCTGTGCCTCGACGCCGAAGGGCTTGATCCCTTCCGGCTTGCCGGCCTCAAGCAGTGCATCCCACAGCGCCTCGCCGAAACCTGCCGGCACATGGATTTCGTAGCCGAGCTCACCGACGAAGCCCACGCGCATCAGGCGGGCCGGAATGCCCGCGACCGTGCCGGTTTTCACACCCATATAGGGGAAGGCCTCCGGCGACAGGTCGATATCGGTGCAGACCTTCTGCAGCACCGCCCGCGATTTCGGCCCGGCGATGTTGACGCCGCAGAGTGCTGCCGTGACATTGGCGACATCGACGTCGAGGCGCCATTGCGCGTTCCAGAACAGCATCTGCCGGTAGACCACATCGACGCCGCTGGTGGTTGCCGTCACATAGAAATGCTCGTCATGGAACCGGCAGGCGACACCGTCATCGGTGATGACGCCGGAATTATCGGTCATCAGCACATAGCGCGAGCGACCGAGCGGCTGCTTGGTGTAGCTGAACGTGTACATGCGGTTGAGAAACTCCGCCGCATCCGGCCCGCGCACATCAAGACCGCCCAGGGTCGAGACATCGATGAGGCCGACATTCTCACGCACCGCCTTCACCTCATTGACGATGGCGGTGGCACGCTCCGCCTTCGTGCCGTAATAACCAGGCCGCCACCAGACGCCGGCCGGCATCATCTGCGCGCCCAGTTCCAGGTGACGGTGATGCATCGCCGTGCGGCGTTCCGGATCGAACACGCGGCCGGCGAGATGGCCGAATTTCTCCGGCGTGTAAGGCGGCCGCTGTGTCGTCACATTCATGCCGGCGATGTCGGTGCCGGTTTCGCGCGAGACCACGCGCACCGAGGTCACCGCGGAGTGGCGCCCCTGGCTCGGCCCCATGCCGACCGTCGAATAACGCTTCAGCAATTCGACATTGTCATAGCCGTCGGCGATGCCGTTGATGAGGTCGTGATATTTGAGATCCTCGTCGAAATCGACGAAGTCGAAGCCGCGCGCATGGGGAAAGATCGGCCAGGGATGCGTGCGGCCGAGATGGCCCCGCTCGGTGGGTGCCGCTGGCATCGTCATGACAGTGAGCCCCGCATCCTTGGCAGCCGCCAACCCGGCGCGCGTGCCATCGGCGATGACCGCCTCGAGGTCATAGACATTGTTGACCGACCCCGCCGCCTGCACATTGGCAGGCAAACTCACCGGCTGGAACATGTGCGACTCCCGGCAATAGCCGAACTTCGCCCCGGCGTGGTGCAGCAACTGCCCCGCCGGGCTGAACCCCACCGACATCAGGATGAGATCGCAGGGGGCGGTGAAACCGCCGGCACCAAACGTACCTTCACCCGAGACCGGCGCCAGCACTGCGCCGGAGATATGCGTCTTCTGCGCATAGAGCGCTTCCGAGATCCCGTGGCCAAGATGGATGGCGACACCGCGCGCCTTGACCGCCGCCACCAGCGGCGAATTCGACAATGTCGGCCTGAGATCGGCAATCGCATTCACCGCGACACCCGCCTCCATGAGGTCGAGCGCCGCGCCATAGGCATCGTCATTGGCGGCGAGGATGACCGCAGTACGGCCAGGCCGCACGCCATAGAGATGAATGAGGCGCTGGGCGGCACTCGCCATCATCACGCCGGGCAGGTCGTTGTTGCGGAACACCGCCGGCTGCTCGATCGAGCCGGTCGCCACCACAATCGACTTCACCCGCAGTTTGTAGAAGCGGTTGCCCTTGATCACCGGAATCCAATTATCGGAAAAGACGCCCGAGCAGATGGCACCCGTCATGACGGTGAGATTCTTCACGCCCTCCGGTGACATCTCCCGCAGCAGCGACGGCGCCCGCAGCCCTTCCGCATCGAAGCGCGCGTAACCCAACGACCCGCCGACCGCCGCATTCTCCTCGATAAGAATCACCTCGGCACCCGCTTCCGCCGCGGCCCGTGCCGCCGCGAGGCCCGCCGGCCCGCCGCCGATCACCGCCACATCGGCAAACAGATACTGCTTGTCGTAATAGCTCTCATGAAAATCCGCGGTGGGATCGATGGCGCCCAGACCCGTCATGGCACGCACGATCGGCTCCCAGAATTTCCAGGAATTCCGTTTCTCGTTAAACGTCTTGTAATAGAAGCCGACCGGCAAAAACCGGTGCACCAGCTCCACGACCCGCGCCATGTCGCTGTCGAAGGAGCCGAAATAATTCTGCGCCTTCACCTTCAGCCCATTGGCCGCCGGATATTTATCGGCGAGACAATTGGGTTCCTGCGGCAGCTGCACCAGCGTATTGGCATCCTGGCCCGCCATGGTCAGCACACCGCGCGGCCGGTGATATTTGAACGAGCGCGAGATCATCCATTGATCATTGGCACAGAGCGCCGAGGCGATGGTATCGCCCTTGAAGCCGGTGATCGTGCGGCCTTCGAAATCGAAGCTCACCGTCTCATCGCGATTGATGAGGCGGCCGAAGGGTTCTGGCAGGCGGTTGATCTCGCTCATCACTTCGTCTCCGCCTTCTTAGAAAATTCCACACGGCTATTGAACACGTCACCCGCCGCATAGGTCTTCAGAATCTCATCGGTGATCGTATTGCGCTCGGCGATGAACCAGAACGAGGTCGGCACATGGCACCACCATTCGCGCACGACGCCGGCTTCATTGTTCTCCAGGAACAACCAATCGGCCCAGACCTTGTCGTCGACGCTGGCGGGATCGGGCATCGGCTTTACCTCGCCGCCCCAGGCGAATTCGCTGATGTTGCGCGGGCCGTTCAAGGGGCAATTCATGACTTTCATTTCGTGTCTCCCCTCAATGGCCGACCGAGGCTGCACCCTTTTCACCGACCTGGGCGTAGTCGACGAAACGGTCGAGATAGAACGGCTTGATGAGATCATGCGGACTGTCATGGGCGATGGTATGCGCCATGGTCATGCCGCAGACCGGCGTCGCCTTGAAGCCCCAGGTGCCCCAGCCACTGTCGATGTAATAGTTTTTCACGGGGGTGAGGCCCATGATCGGGCTGAAATCCGGTGTCATGTCGGTCATGCCGGCCCATTGCCGCATCACCTTCACCTCACCCAGCATGGGCAGGAGTTCCAGCATATGGCCGAGCAGGCCTTCCTTGAAATCCAGGGTCGAGCGCGTGTTGTAAAGACCATAGGGATCGGTCGATCCACCCATGACAAGCTCACCGCGCGAGCTCTGGCTGACATAGACATGGAGCGAACCCGAGACGATGATCTGGTCGAGGAACGGCTTCAACGGCACGCTGACGCAGGCCTGCAGCGGAATGGTTTTGATCGGCAGGCGGAAGCCCGCCATCTTCGCCACCACCGAGGTGTTGCCGGCGACCGCCTGCATCACCCGGTTCGCATAGACAGTGCCGCGCGAGGTTTCGACGCCTTTGACCGTGCCGTTCTCGATGATGAGGCCATTGACCGCCGTCTGCTGGTGGATTTCGACGCCCATCTTGGCGGCACCCCTGGCATAGGCCCAGGCCACGGCATCATGCCGCGCGATCGATCCCGGCGGATGGAACAAGGCACCCATGATCGGATAGCGTACATGGTCCGACATGTTGAGATGCGGGCAGAGCTTCGCGATCTGGTCCGGATAGATGAGTTCGGAATCGACGCCCAATTGCTTGTTCACCTCGGCGCGCCAGCGGCTGGTGCGCATCGCGGCATCGGTATGCGCCAGGGTGAAATGGCCGCGTTCCGAATAGAGGATGTTGAAATCCAGCTCCTGGCTGAACTCGCGGTAGAGCTTCAGCGACTGCTCGTAGAAGCGGACACCTTCCGGCGTCAAATAGTTGGAACGGATGATCGCCGTGTTGCGCGCCGTGTTGCCGCCGGCGAGATACCCGCGCTCCAGGATGCAGACATTGGTGATGCCATGGGTCTTGGCGAGGTAATAGGCGCAGGCCAATGCATGGCCGCCGCCGCCGATGATCACCACGTCATAGGATTTCTTGAGATCCTGGGCCTTGGGGATGAACCGCTCGGCCGGATATTTGCCACTGAGGCCGTAACGCAGGATCTTGAGGGGGAAGAAAGCTGGCAGCATGGGGGTAGCCTCGCCTGAATCCGTCGTGATGGCGGCAATGCTATCTCAGCCGATTTTGCGCCATTGTCAATTATCGACAATCGATGACGTAAAATCGGCAGGGCGGTTGAGGCTGATCGGCACCCCACGGGTCGCACTTCTAGCCCTCCCCCTTCAGGGGGAGGGTTGGGTGGGGGCATGGGTGATGGTCTAATAATGAAGCGGGACTGAACGCGGCCCCCACCCCGGCCCTCCCCCTGAAGGGGGAGGGAGGTTTCATCGCCCCTTACGGCAATGCCGTCGCAGCACTCTCCCTTGCGCGGTCCAGCAGCCAGTTGCGCAGCAAGGTCGTGGCGGTCCGCGGCCGGGCGCCGATCGGCTCGATCAGATGGAAACCGAAATCGGTCACCATCACTTCCTCGACCGGCCGCACCAGCCGCTTGTCATGCAGGAACTCGTCGACAAAGTAGCGCCAGCCCAGACCAATGCCTTCGCCGGCGATGGCGGCCTGGATCAGCAGCGGGTAGGAGTTGAAGCGGATGCGTGCCGACGGCATTTTCGGCTTCTCCGGCAGCCCTTGCGACCAGTCTTCCCAATTCAGCCAGCGCGGATCGGCCGATTCATATTCGAGCAGCGGCGTTGCGCGGAAGTCTTCCAGGCTCAGCGGCAGCTTCCGGCCCTTGAGCAAAGCGGGTGCCGCCACCGGGAACATTTCACCCCCGAACAGGCGGGTGGCATTGACCGCCGGCCAATGGCCGTCGCCATAGCGGATCGCCATGTCGATGCGCTCCTCGGCGAGGTCACCCAGCGCATCTGACGCCACCAGGCGCAAATCGATATTGGGATTGGCGGAGCGGAAGCCGGGTAAGCGCGGCATCAGCCAGAAGGTCGAAAAGCCCAGTGTGGCACCGATCGTGACATTGCGCCGCCCCTGCTGCTGGCGCAGCGTCGTGGCGGTGTCCGAGATCGAGGTCAACCCCGCCGTCACCGAGCGATAGAGGATGTCCCCTTCCGGCGTCAGGCGCATGCCGCGGCGTGAACGGGAGAACAGCAATACACCGAGGTCGGATTCCAATTGCTGGATCTGCCGGCTGATGGCGGCCTGGGTCAGGCTGAGTTCGCGGCCGGCGGCCGTGAAACTCTCCAAACGTCCGGCCGCCTCAAAGGCGACCAGCGAATTGAGAGGCGGCAGTGATCGGCGCAGGGAAGGACGTGCCATGGCGATTCCATCAACATTGGGCTTGTCTCTATAACGCAGGCTTGCGACGGCATAAAGCCCGCGCATGAGTCGGGCCCGAACGTGGTTCGGCGTCATTACAGGGCTTCATGCCGGGATCACACAAGGGCGGATTTACTTCTCAGGGACCCTGGCTGAGAGTGCCCCGACTATTTAGCCAGGAGCCGCCCGTGCAACCCCGCCCCTCTTCTGCCCATTGGGATTCATCTCGCCTGCCCTTCGACCCCGCCGCCCTCGAGCGCGTGCTGGAGCCGATCGAGACGGCCCGCGGCTTGCCCAACGAGGCCTATGCCAGCGAGGCTTTTCGTGAATGGGAGCGCGACCGCGTTATCGCCAAGACCTGGTTCTGCATCGGCTTCGGCCGCGACGTCGCCAACTTCGGCGATGCCTTCCCCTCCGACGTTCTCGGCCTGCCGGTCCTTATGCTGCGGCGCTATGACGGCACCATCGGCGTTTTTCACAATGTCTGCTCGCATCGCGGCGCACAGCTGGTGACACAGGCCTGCAGCGTCAAGCGGCGCCTGCGCTGCCCGTATCACTCATGGGTCTACGATCTCGACGGCACGCTCATCGGCACGCCGCATATCGGCGGCCCGCGCGTCAACGAAACGCCCGGCTTCGACAAAAGCGAACATGGTCTGAAGCCAGTACGCAGCGCTGTCTTCTGGGACATGGTGTTCGTCAACATGAGCGGCGATGCCGAGCCGTTCGAGACCTTCATCAAGCCGCTCAAGGATCGCTGGGCCGATTTCGACATGAGCCGCATCCGTCACCCGGGCGAGGTGGGCAGCCTCAAGCTCACCGTCAACTGCAACTGGAAACTCGCGGTCGAGAATTACTGCGAATCCTATCACCTGCCCTCGATCCATCCCGGCCTCAATTCATACTCGAAGCTGGAAGACCACTATCATATCGAGGAACCGGGACATTTCTCCGGCCAGGGCACCCATGTCTACGCGCCGCTGCTGGTCGAAGGCGGACCCAATCTGCCGCAATTCCCGGACCTGCCGTCGAAATGGGACAGGGCTGCGGAATATGCCTCACTCTTCCCCAATGTGCTGCTCGGCATCCACCGCGATCACTATTACGCGATCCGGTTGGAACCGGTATCGCTGGGCGTCACGCGCGAGCATCTGGAGATCTACTACATCGACGACGCCTCCGCGGATCCAGTCTTCGAGCCGGTGAAAGCGGCCAATCTCAAGGCCTGGAAGACGGTGTTCGCCGAAGATGTCGACGTGGTTCAGCGCATGCAGCTCGGCCGCCATTCGCCGGGCTATGATGGCGGCGTGTTCTCACCCGCCATGGACGGGCCGACGCATTGTTTCCACCGCTGGCTGGCCAAGAAACTGCTGGCAGGTTGATCAGGCAAGGATCTCGATGCCGGCGCGACTGAGCACCTGCGCCAAATCGCCCTCTGGCCGGCGGTCGCTGACCATGACGTCAACCTCGCTCAGGGGGCACGCTACCATCAGACTCGCCTGATCGAATTTGCTGTGGTCGAGCAGCGCCACCCGGCGCTTGGCCCGCGACAGGATGGTGCGCTTGATGGCGCCAATGCCGGGGTGACTTTCATAGAGCCCTTCGCCCGTGATGCCGGTCGAGCCGACAAAAGCGAGATTGGCATTGTAGCGCTGCAGGAAGTGTTCCGTTTCAGCGCCGATCACACATGCTTCATGGAGGTCGAGCACACCGGGACAGACATGGACCGTGATATTGGGATTCTGCGCCACGGCAAGAGCTACGGCGATACCGCAAGTTATCACGGTCAGCCGTTCGGCCTCGGTCGCCAGTAGTTCAGCAAAGTGCATCACGGTCGATCCTGTTTCCAGGATGATGATATCGCCGGGCGAAACCAGGCTCAGCGCCAGCTTTGCAATATGCATGCGCTCGCTGCGATGCTCCGCATGCCGCACATTCCAGACCGGTTCGGATGTCACCGTGCGGGCGACCGCACCGCCATAGGTCCGGCTGACCGAGCCGCTCTCATCCAGTTCGGCAAGATCCCGCCGGATGGTTTCGCCGGAAACACCCAGCGCCTCGGCGAGCTCGCCGATCCGCAAGGTCGTGTTCGATCGCAAAGCCTCGATGATCTGGTCCTGGCGCTGGCGCTTCTTGGCGGCACTTCGGCCCATTCTTCCCGCTCCTTAAGCTCGCTTGTCTTGGTCGCAGCCTAATCAGCTGCGGCCAAAGCCGGAACCCCTGCGCGGAAAATAATGTGGTATTGGGCGAATATTCTGGCCGCCGCTGCCGAAATTGACGGCAGGCCCGCCTATAATTTTCGATATGGAACAGCACGTTAGGACATATAGTTGTATATCGGTCATTTGGGCTGACTGGAACCGAACAGACGCGATGCAGGCGATATCATGACCACCTCTCCACCGATTCGCTGACCGGCATGCGTCGCAGGACCGATCACGCGGGTGGCGTTGCAAGGCGCCCTCGCATATCCGCACCTCATCATTGATTGACGCTCGCGGCCTCCGCCTGAAGCAGTCAAGGCGAGGAAGGCGGCCCAGCCTGCGCGCGCATTATGGTCTTCGCGCCTCGTGCACGGCTCGTTATGCTCCCGGCCATGACCGACCCGATTCCAGCGGCCAATGCCGCCATTTTCTATCAGCCGGAAGGCTATGACACGAGCCGCCAGAAGCTGATGGGACGCCACGCCGCCGGCGAAGGCTTCCTCAAAGGCTTCCTGCGTCATAGCGGTGTCGATACGCTTTACTGCTATGCCGCCACCAAGGAATTCGCCGGGCATTTCCAGCGTCTGGTGGCTGGCTTCGGCAATAAGCGGCCCGTGCGCTGGCTGGATGAAAGCGATGCCGCCAGCCCGCGCGTGCCCGGCACCCTCTATCTGCCCGACCCCAGCCTTGCCGCAGCCTCCTGGCGCCGCCGTGCGGTGGGGCAACAGCTCTTTTCCATCGCCGGCATCACGCATACCACGGCCTCGGCCGGTGCCATGGACTGGATCGCCGGCCTCCTCACCGCACCCGTGCAGGAATGGGACGCACTGATCTGCACCTCGCAGGTGGTGCGTGACACCATCGACCTGGTGCTGGATCAGCAGCAGGACTATCTCCGCGCGCGCATGGGGGCCACGCATTTCACCCGCCCGCAATTGCCGATCATTCCGCTCGGCGTCGATACCGCGGCCTTCGCACCGGATGCCGATAAGCGGGCTGCGGCACGCGCAGCGCTCGGCATCGCACCTGACGATGCCGTCGTGCTGTTCGTCGGTCGCCTCTCCTTCCACGCCAAGGCGCATCCTTTGCCGATGTATCAGGCCCTTGAGCGCGCTGCCCAGGCGCTCATGAAAAGCAGCGGCAAGAAGATCCACCTCATCCAGGCCGGCTGGTTCGCCAACGACTTCATCGAAAACGCCTTCAAGAATGGCGCGGCGCAATTCTGTCCCAGCGTGAATGCGATCTTTCTCGATGGCCGCAAGCCGGATCTGCGCGCCCAGGCCTGGAACGCCGCCGACATCTTCACCTCGCTCTCCGACAACTTCCAGGAAACCTTCGGCCTGACACCGATCGAGGCGATGGCGGCGGGCCTCCCCGGCGTGGTCAGCGACTGGAACGGCTACCGCGACACGGTGCGCGACGGCATCGACGGCATCCGCGTGCCCACCTTGATGCCGCGCGGTGGTCTGGGCGCCGACCTTGCCGACCGGCATGCGGCCGGCATCGACACCTATGATCTCTATTGCGGCTTCTCAAGCCAGTTTGTCGCCATCGATGCCAACACCGCCGCCCGTGCCTATCTGAAGCTGATCGAGGATGTGCCCTTGCGCCTGCGTATGGGTGCAGCGGCGCGGGCGCGCGCCATCGATACATTCGATTGGGCCGTGGTGGTGAAACGCTATCAGGATCTGTGGGCGGACTTGGCCGAACGCCGCAGGGCCGGGACCGAGAATGCACCCCGTATCGCGGACCAGCCCGCCAATCCGACGCGGCTCGACCCGTTCATCAGCTTCGCCAGCTACCCCAGCGACATTCTCTCCGGCGCCCACGTCGTCGCGGCGACACAAGGTGCTGACGGCGCGCGGCTGCAGGCGCTGCTGCAATCGCCGCTCATCTCCTTCGTGAAGCCGATGGCACCGGATCCGGATGATTGCGCGCGGATTCTCGCTGACCTGCACCGCCGCGGCCCCTTGAGCGTTACCGATATCCTGGCCGAGGCCCCCGACTCCCGCCGCAACCGCATCGAGCGCGGCCTGGTCTGGCTGGCCAAACTCGGCCTGCTGTCGATCAAGAAAGTCTAAGCCCGCTCCCGCGACCAGAGAGTCACCGCCTCGACGACGGCACCGGTGAGCTGCGCCAGTTCCGCCTCGCTGACGATAAAGGGTGGCGCCAGATAGACGATGTCGCCGAAGGGGCGGATCCAGACACCGCGCTTCAGGAAATGCGGTCGCAGCCAGGCGCCCTCGCCCGGACGGTCCAATTGGACCACGCCGATAGCCCCCTTCACACGGACGTCGACCACCCCTTTCAGGCCCCGGCAAGTCTCCAGATTTTCCTGCAAATGCGTCACAATTGCACTGATTTGAGCCAGTCGCGGCTCGCGCTCGAAGAGGTCCAAAGAGGCATTGGCGGCAGCGCAGGCGAGCGGATTTCCCATGTAAGTCGGGCCATGCATCAGGGCCGTTTCGTGCCGCTCGGAGAGGAAGGCCTGATACACATGCCGCCGCGCAATCGCTGCGGAAAGTGGCAGAGTTCCGCCGGATAATGCCTTCGAGAGCGTGATGATATCCGGCACGACCCCCGCCTGCTCGCAGGCGAACATGGTGCCCAGGCGCCCGAAGCCGGTCATGATCTCGTCCAGAATGAGCAGATGCCCCTTCGCCTCCGTGATCCGCCGCAAAAATTGGAGGACCGAGGCGTCGTGAAATTTCATCCCGCCGGCCCCCTGCACTAGCGGTTCGACGATGATGCCGGCGATCTCCGCCCCGCGCTCGGCGAGGAGTTTGATGAAGGCGGCTTCGCCCGCGGCATCGCGTGGGAGGTCGGCCACGATCTGCTCCGGTAAATAGCCTTTGAAATGGCCGTGCATGCCTTCATCCGGATCGCAGATCGACATGCAGGCCATGGTGTCGCCGTGATAGCCGTGGCGGAAGCTGACAAAGCGCGTGCGGCCGGTGACACCCCGGTTGATCCAGTATTGGATCGCCATCTTCATGGCGACTTCGACCGAGACCGAGCCGGATTCGCAGAAGAAGACGTGATCGAGATCACCCGGCAGCAATTTCGCAAGGCGTGCTGCCAGCGTCATCGCCGGTTCGTTGGCGAGGCCCCCCAGCATCACATGGGGCAGCTTCTCCAACTGTGTCGCCACCGCCTGCCGGATATGCGGATGATTGTAGCCATGGGCCTGCGTCCACCAGGACGCGATGCCGTCAATGAGACTGGTGCCGTCGGCCAGATGCAGTCGCGCCCCTTCAGCACGGACGACCGCGAGCGGCATGGGCGCCGTCTGCATCTGCGCATAGGGGAGCCACAGATGCTGGAAGCCATCGCGCAGCCAGGCGGGCGTGCCGCCAACCGACTCAGGCATGGTGCGAATGCGCCGGCATCGGCTTCAGGCCGAGCTTGTCGAACAAGGCTTCATCGCGCGGCTGGGTGGGATTGGCGGTGGTGAGGAGCTTCGGTCCGCAGAAAATCGAGTTGGCGCCGGCGAGGAAGGCCAGGGCCTGGATCTCGTCGCCCATCGTCTCGCGCCCGGCCGACAAGCGGACCATCGAGGCCGGCATCATGATGCGCGCCACGGCGATGGTGCGCACGAATTCCAGCGGCTCCAATTTGTCGGTGCCATGAAGCGGCGTGCCTTCAACCTGCACCAGCATGTTGATCGGCACCGATTCCGGATGTTCCGCCATGTTGGCGAGCGTTACCAGCATGCCGGCACGATCACGGCGGCCTTCGCCGAGCCCCACGATGCCGCCACAGCAGACCTTCATGCCGGCGCTGCGCACACGGTCCAGTGTCTGCAGGCGGTCGTCATAGGTACGGGTGGTGATGATCTCGCCATAATATTCCGGCGAGGTATCGATGTTGTGGTTGTAGTAATCGAGCCCGGCACCTGCCAGCGCATCGGCTTGGGGTCCGGTCAGCATGCCCAATGTCATGCAGGTTTCCAGCCCTAGATCCTTCACGCCCTTCACAATGTCGCAGATGGCTTCGACATCGCGGTCCTTCAATTCGCGCCAGGCGGCACCCATGCAATAGCGCGAGGCCCCGCCATCCTTGGCTGCTTTGGCTTCGGCGACCACCTTGGCGACACTCATCAGTTTGTCGGCCTCGACACCGGTCTGGTATTGCGCGGCCTGCGGGCAATAGGCGCAATCCTCGGCACAGCCGCCGGTCTTGATCGAGAGCAGGGTCGACATCTGCACTTCGTTGGCGTCGAAGCGCCGGCGGTGCACGTTCTGGGCCTGAAAGATGAGATCGTTGAACGGCAAGGCAAACAGGGCCTCGACCTCGGCCACCGACCAATCATGGCGAAGATCGCTTTGTTGCGATGCCTGCACGTCCACCAAACTATTCATGGCCGCCAACCCTTCCCGATCCATAAAGCCCCCTGTTGCGTAACTTTCGCTGGGGTTCAATTGCGCCGGACGCTAAGCTGCGCTCCCCGGCCTGTCAAGCTGCCGGCAGGTATCAACCCACTGGAATAAATAGCACTTATCATATGACTGGCTACTTCGTCACCGCCACCGGCACCGATATCGGCAAGACCTATGTAAGTGCTGCACTGCTGCGCCATTGGCGGCGGGAGCAGCGCGCCATTGCGGCCCTGAAGCCGATCATGAGCGGCTTCGATCCCAACGATGTGCCAGGCTCGGATGCCGGGCAGTTGCTGCTGGCGATGGATGCGCCGATGGACATCCAGGGACTCAACCTCATCTCGCCCTGGCGCTTCCAGGCGCCGCTCTCCCCCGACATGGCGGCCGCGCGCGAGGGCAAGAGCATCCCCTATGACAAGCTGGTCGACACCTGCCGGGCCGTGGCCGGCATGATGCCGGAGGATGGCCGCCTCATCATTGAGGGCGTGGGCGGCGTGTTCGTGCCGCTCGATGACCGGCACACCGTGATGGATTGGATGCGGGATGCGGCGATGCCGATCCTGCTGGTGGCCGGGTCCTATCTCGGCACCATCAGCCACACCCTCTCGGCACTGGCGGCGATGCAATCGCGCGGCCTCAAACCCCATGCCGTCATCCTCAATGAATCGCCCGTCAGCCCGGTGCCCATCGCGGAAACGGCGGCGACGCTTGTACGGCATTGGCCGGGTCTCGCAATCCACGCCCTGAAACGCAATGCGACGGCCGACGAAGTCGCCGGCCTGGCTGCCGCGCTATGACGGACATTGCGATCATCGGCGCCGGTGCCGCCGGCATCGCCGCGGCCCGGCGCCTTGCCGAGTTGAAACAGGATTACCTCCTGCTGGAAGCGAAGGACGTCATCGGCGGGCGCTGCGTCACCGACACGCAGACCCTGGGCGCACCGGTCGATCTCGGCGCCCATTGGCTGCATTCGCCGGCGCTCAATCCGCTGAAGGGCTTCGCCGATCAACTCGGCATCCAGCATGGCGTCGCCCTTGAGGGCCGCTACAGCCGCAATGGCGCCTGGCTGAGTGCCGCGGATCAGACCGCCTGCACCGATTATGTCGATGCCTGTTTCGAGCGGGTCGTACAGGCGACGGCGGGTGGTAAGGATATCGCCGTCGCCGACCTGTTCGCCGATGTGGCACCATCGCCCTGGCATGACGTGTTCCTTGCCGAGCTGCAGGCCAAGCAAGGTGTTGCGCCGAAAGACTGCTCCGCGCTCGATCTGGCGCGCTATGTCTGGGAAGGCGACGATCTGCCGGTCATCGGCGGGTACGGCACGCTGCTCACGCAACTCGCCCAGGGACTGGCGCTGCGATGCGCGACACCTGTCACCCGCATCGACTGGTCCGGCCGCCGGCATATCCAGATCACGACGCCCGCCGGTACGCTCGCGGTACAGCGCGTCATCCTGACGGTCTCGACCGCTCTTCTTGCCCGCGGCATCGATTTCCATCCGCTGTTGCCGGCGTGGAAACAGGACGCCATCGCCAACCTGCCCTTGGGTTCCTGCAACAAGGTGGCGCTGCGCTTCGCAGAGAGCGCATTGGGCGATTGCCCGCCCAGCCTGATCATGCCGCTGCGTGGCACGGAGTCGGTCGAACTGGTCGTGCGGGAGGGTGGGCTCGATATCGCGACCTGCCTGTTCAATGGACCGGTAAGCCGGGATCTCGCCTTGGCTGGCCCTGCCGCGATGGCGGATTATGCGCTGGAGCGGCTGGTCGAAATTTTCGGACATGCCCTCCGGACGGCCGTCCTGCCACAGCGCGTCACTGTCGATTGGGATAAAGACCACTATATCGGTGGTTGCTTCTCGGCGGCCCGTGCCGGCCACGCTGATGCGCGCATGGCACTTGCCCGCGATGTCGACAACCGGCTGTTCTTCGCCGGCGAAGCCACCTCGCCAGACTTCATCGGCGATGTCCATGGCGCCTGGTTCAGCGGCATCACGGCGGCAGAGGCGGCCGCAACGGCACTCAAGGGCAAGTCGATCTAGGCCTTGACCACCTGGGCGAAGTATCGCTCCATCAGCATCGCAGGCAGGAACTTCACCGATGGCGGCATGAGCAAGTGGGACAAAAAGAAATCGTCCGATATTTTCATCGCGGCCGAGGCATGCCCATCACCGGCGATCCGAAAGCTCGCTGACTATTGGGCGAAGCTGCGCGGGAACAATCAATTTCCATCGCGCCATGCAGTGGATCCCGCCGCGATCAAAGACCTGCTGCCCCATATCGTGCTGGTGGAAGTCCATCTCGACCCGTTGCGCATCCGCTACCGTGTCGCCGGCACGAGATTCGTTGAGGCATTCGGCGCCGAGACCAGCGGCCGCTGGCTGCACGATGTCTACACCGACGATTATGAGCTCAATCAGACGCTCAACAATTTCCAGCGGCTGCTCGATCAGCGCACCCCGGTTTATGGCCGCACGGAAAACACTTTCCTGCCAATCGGCACCAGCCAGTTTGCCTGGGCGATCTTTCCGCTCTCCGATGACGGCGAGAACATCACCCATGCGCTCGGCATCGAGGATTACAAAGCCCTGCGCGGCTGATTTGCTCCGCCCTTGATCCAGCGCAAGTTCCATCGCCCGGATTCATGAAAAGGTGAATTATGGAAGGCCCTTTAGTCTTTGGTAACAATTCCACACTATTGTTGTGGGAATTTAGTCCAGGCGCTTCCGCATGTCGAAAGGGCTGCTGGCTGTTCTGCACACCGTTCAGGAGTGAATCATGCTCGCCAACACAAGGATCTTCGTCCGCTTGATCGCCTTGCTGGTGCTGATGCTTGTCCTCATGGGCGGCCTCGCCTGGGTTGGCTACAAGGGGCTTTCGGACATCGAAGGCGGCCTGCGGACGGTCTATGTCGACCGTGTCATCCCGATGCAGCAGCTGCGCAAGATCACCAATGACTACTTCAATGTCCGCATCCTGGTGGTGGCGGCAGTCAACACGACCGATGCAAAGGTCGTGGCGGAATCGACCCAGAAAATCGAGGCGCTGGTCGCAGACGCGAGCAAGGAGTGGCAAGCCTATATCGTCACGTTCCTGACGCCCGAAGAAAAGAGCCTCGTCGAGATCGCACAAGGCAGGTTTGACAAATATGATGACGTGCGCGGGCGCGTGCTCGGCGCACTGAATGCGGGCGATTTTGATGGTGGCCGGGCATTGGCCAAGAGCGAAGGCGGGCCAGCGCTTGCCGCGCTGATGACCGCCTTGGACGATCTCAGCGCATTGCAGGTCGATGTCGCCGCGGCAGAGTATGATCGCGCGCAGGAACTTGCTTCCATGGACAAGATGACACTATTGGGCGGCTTTGGCCTGGCCTTGGTCCTTGGCAGTCTGGGCTCCTTTGTCATCGCGCGGTCGATCACCCGGCCGCTGCAGAGCATCATCGGTGTCATGGGCGAACTCACCGCCGGGAATCTGAAAACCGAGGTAAGCGGCGGCAATCGCCGGGACGAAGTCGGCGACGTCGCCCGCGCAGTCGCGATCTTCAAGGACGGCCTGCTGGAAACCCAGCGCTTGCGGGCAGAGCAGGAAGACGCCAAGAAGCAGGCAGAGGAGACCCGTCGCCGCGGCATGATCGGCATGGCGGACCGCTTCGAGGCGACCGTCGGCAATGTGCTGGGCGCCGTGACCGATTCCGCCAGCAAGCTGCAATTGACCGCGCAGACATTGTCGGCGACGGCAGAGCAGACATCGCGCCAATCGACCGCCGTGGCCGCTGCTTCGGAGGAAACCACGCGCAATGTGCAGACGGTTGCATCTGCGACCGAGGAACTGTCCGCATCGATCACCGAAATCAGCAGCCAGGTGGCTGAATCAAACCGGATCGTCGGCAGTGCCGTCGCCCAAGCCGATGGCACCAATGCCAGCGTGCAGAGCCTGGCCGAAGCCGCCGTCAAGATCGGCGCCGTGGTGCAGCTGATCAACGACATCGCCGGGCAGACGAATCTGCTCGCCCTCAATGCCACCATCGAAGCGGCGCGTGCCGGCGAAGCGGGCAAAGGCTTCGCCGTGGTGGCGTCCGAGGTGAAAGCACTGGCGACACAGACGTCACGGGCAACCGATGAGATTGCCGGCCAGGTCCGCTCGATCCAGGAAGCGTCGAACAGCTCGGCGCATGCCATCCAGGGGATCACGCAGACGATCAACCGGGTCAGCGAGATATCGACGGCCATCGCCTCGGCCGTCGAGGAACAGGGAGCTGCGACGCAAGAAATATCGCGCAGCGTTCAGCAGGCGGCCGAAGGCACCACAGAAGTCTCGACCAACATCACCAGCGTCACGACGGCAGCAAGGGAAACCGGCCTTGCTGCCAGCGATCTGCTGGCCTCCGCCGGTGAGCTCGCCAAGAACGGCACGCTGCTGAAGCAGCAGGTTGACGAGTTCCTGCGCGAGGTGCGTGGCTGATGCGGCGGGCATGCGAGAAGGCCGGGTTGCACTTGGCATAAAGACCGTCCTCTTTGCCCTGCAGCTTGCCGCAGTCCTCGGTGAAGGTGATGCGCTGGATGCGTCTGGCGGATTCGAACCCGCAATTCCACGGAAGCGCGATGCGCGTAGCCAATTCTCAGCCCGACTTCTGGCGCGTAACGGGCATTCCACCCGAATCGACATCCAATTAGCGCCAAATTGAATCCCTTCAGGCCTTGGTAACATATCCACACTATGGTTGTGGGAATATATTCCAAGTCATGGCTCCTCCATGAGCTTGGGGTTTCCGGCTCTTCCGGACGACCTTCAGGAGTGAATCATGCTGGCCAATACAAAAATCTCTGTCCGTCTCGTCGCTTTGCTGGTGCTGATGCTGACCCTCATGGGTGGCGTCGCCGCTGTCGGATTCAAGGGAATCTCGGACATCGAAGAGGGGCTGCGCACGGTCTATATCGACCGCGTCATTCCCATGCAGCAATTGCGCAAGATCACCAATGATTATTTCGGTATCCGCATCCAGGTGATGGCTGCTCTGAACACGACCGACCCCAAGGTCATCGCCGATGCCACCCAGGCAATCGAAGCCCTGGCCGCTGAGTCACGCACGGTGTGGCAGACCTATATAGCGACCTTTTTGACACCGGAAGAAAAACGCCTGGTCGACGAGGCAAACACGAAATTTGCCGGCTATGACGGTGTGCGTGGCAAGGTCCTTGGCGCGCTCAATGCCGGCGACTTCGTGGGTGGCCAGGCTTTGGCGAAAAGCGAGGGCGGACCGGCCCTGGCGGCGCTCATGACCACGCTGGATGGTCTCAGCTCATTGCAGGTCGACGTTGCTGCAGCAGAGTTCGCGCGTGCGCAGGACCTTTCCTCCTGGAACAAGATGATATTGTCGAGTGGCTTTGGCTTGGCGTTGGTTCTGGGCAGCCTGGGCGGCTTTGTCATCGCCCGCTCCATCACTCGGCCACTGCGCGGCATCATTGGCGTCATGCAGGAGCTGACCGCCGGCAATCTGAAGACTGTGGTGAGTGGCGGTGAGCGCAAGGACGAAGTGGGCGATGTCGCCCGGGCGGTCGCGATCTTCAAGGACGGCTTGCTGGAAACCCAGCGTCTGCGGTTGGAACAGGAAGATACAAAAAGGCAAACCGAAGAAACCCGACGCCGCGAGATGATCGGCATGGCGGATCGCTTCGAGGCGACTGTCGGCAATGTGCTGGGGGCGGTGACTGATTCCGCCAGCAAGCTGCAATTGACCGCGCAGACATTGTCGGCGACGGCCGAAGAGACGTCGCGCCAGTCGACCGCGGTGGCCGCTGCCTCGGAGGAAACCACGCGCAATGTCCAGACGGTAGCATCTGCGACCGAGGAACTGTCCGCATCGATCACAGAAATCAGCACCCAGGTGACTGAATCAAACCGGATCGTCGGCAGTGCCGTCGCCCAGGCCAATGGCACCAATGCCAGCGTCCAGAGCCTTGCCGAAGCCGCGGTCAAGATCGGTGCCGTTGTGCAGCTGATCAACGACATCGCCGGGCAGACGAATCTGCTCGCCCTCAATGCCACCATCGAAGCAGCACGCGCGGGCGAAGCGGGCAAAGGATTCGCCGTGGTGGCGTCCGAGGTGAAAGCACTGGCGACACAGACGTCACGTGCCACAGAAGAGATTGCCGGCCAGGTTCGCTCGATCCAGGAAGCCTCGGATGGGTCTGCGCTGGCCATTCAGGGGATCACGCAGACCATCAACCGGGTCAGCGAGATATCGACGGCCATCGCATCCGCGGTCGAGGAGCAGGGGGCCGCGACACAGGAAATCTCGCGCAGCATTCAGCAGGCATCGGAAGGCACCACCGAAGTGTCGACCAACATCACCAGCGTCACGACGGCAGCAAGGGAAACCGGCCTTGCCGCCAGTGACCTGCTGGCCTCCGCCGGCGAACTCGCCAAGAACGGCACCCTGCTGAAACAGCAGGTGAATGAGTTCCTGCGCGAGGTTCGCGGCTGATGCTCCGGGGCTAGCGCAAGCTAGTAGAAGAAGTTCCGGTCGTTGAGATCGGGATAGAGGCCGGCGACATACTCGCCATAGCCGTTGAAGAGCTGCGTCGGTACGCGTTCGCCGCTGCCCAGCACGCGTTCTGATTCCTGGCTCCAGCGCGGATGCGAGAAGGCCGGGTTGACGTTGGCATAGAAGCCATACTCGCTGCTCTGCAACGCCTGCCACAGCCCCACCGGCTGTTCGTCGGTAAACGTAATACGCTGGATGCCCTTGGCGGATTTGAACCCGTATTTCCACGGCAGCGCGATGCGGAAGGGCGCCCCGTTCTGCTTGGGCAGCGCCTTGCCATAGATGCCGGTCACGACGAAAGCGAGTTCGTTGGTGGCTTCGGCCAGCGTCAGGCCTTCGATATAGGGCCAAGGATAAATCGGATCATCCTGCCCCGGCGCCACCTCGGCATTCATGAAGCTCTCGAAGCGCAGGAACTTGGCGCCGGATTGCGGCTGCGCCAGCTTCACCAGATCGGCCAGCGGGAAGCCGCTCCACGGCACCGCCATCGACCAGGCCTCGACGCAACGATGGCGGTAGTTGCGCTCCTCCAGCGCCATCTGCTTCAGAAGGTCATCGAAATCAATGGTCTGCGGCTTGTCGACCAATCCGTCGATGGTGATCGCCCAGGGCCGTATGGGGAGCGCCTGTGCCGCTGCGCTGATGTCCTTGGAGGTACCGAATTCGTAGTAATTGTTGTAGGTGGTGGCGTCGCCTTCAGCGGTGAGGTCGCGGTCGATTGTATATTTCTCGTTGCGCTTCACCGGATAGAGGCCCGCGGAGGGGTCGGGCGTCATGTCGCTCTCGGCCGCCGCCTTTTTCTCGCAGGCGAGCAGCATGGGCGCGAAGGCGGCACCCGCCGCCCCCATCAGGAAACGCCGCCGGTTGCGAAAAACATGTTCCGGCGTGAGCGCCGAGTCCTTCAATTCCCAGCCGCGGTTTTTCCGGATCCACATCATCATTCTCCCTAAGGCGTGACACCTGATGACCAATCGGTCTCAAGGAAGATACGCAGCGCGTGGGCGATAGATTACAGCGACGCGGTCGAAGGTACAAAGAAAGACCGGCGTGGAAGTCCTTCCACGCCGGTCGTAACATGTTGAATTCTATACGATTTACTTGCTGAGCAGCGCGCGCAGCATCCAGGCGTTCTTTTCATGAAGCTGCATGCGCTGGGTGAGGAGGTCGGCGGTCGGCTCGTCGCCGGCCTTTTCGGCCGCCGGGAAGATGCTCCGCGCGGTCTTCGAAATCTGCTCCTGGCCCGAGACCAGCTGCTTGATCATGTCTTCGGCCGAGGGAACGCCCTGCTCTTCCTTGATCGAAGACAGTTTCGAATAGGCGGCATAGGTGCCCGGCGCCGGATAGCCCAGGGCGCGGATGCGCTCGGCGATGAGATCGACCGCCAGCGCCAGTTCCGTGTACTGCCCTTCGAACATGAGGTGCAGCGTGTTGAACATCGGACCCTCGACGTTCCAATGGAAGTTATGGGTCTTGAGGTAAAGCGTGTAGGTGTCCGCCAGCAGGCGCGACAGACCGTCGGCGATGGCCTTGCGGTCCTTTTTGGAGATGCCGATATCGATTTCCATGACAATGACCCTCAATAATTAGAAGCTAAATCTGGCCCTAAGCCATGACAACCGCAAGGCTTTAGAACCGATACAAAGTATGAAATTACTTGGTGCCGCTGATCGACCGGATCGATCAGCGGCCCAAATTAGTTACTTCAACTTCTCGCAGGCCCGGATGATGCGCGTGCAGGCATCGCGGAGCGCCTCGGTCGAGGTGGCGTAGGAGATGCGGAAATGGGGGCTGAGGCCAAAAGCCGAGCCCTGCACCGCCGCCACACCTTCGGCTTCGAGGAGATAGGTCACGAAATCGTCGTCCGTCGCGATCTTCTTGCCGTCCGGCGTGGTCTTGCCGATGGCGCCGGCACAGGACGGGTAGACGTAGAAGGCGCCCTCCGGCTTGTGGCAGTGGAGACCCTTCGCCTTGTTGAGCATCTCGACCACCAGATCGCGGCGTTCCTTGAACGAGACATTGTGCTTGGCGATGAATTCCTGCGGGCCGTTCAGCGCTTCGACCGCGGCCGCCTGGCTGATCGAGGACGGGTTCGAGGTCGATTGCGACTGAATCTTGGCGATCGCCTTGATGAGCGGCGCCGGGCCGCCGGCATAACCGATGCGCCAGCCGGTCATGCAATAGGATTTCGAGACGCCGTTCATGGTGAGCGTGCGCTCGTAGAGCTTCGGCTCGATTTCGGCCAGGGTCGCGAATTTGAAATCGTCATAGACGAGATGCTCGTACATGTCGTCGGTCAGCACCCAGACATGCGGATGCTTCAACAGCACGTCGGCAATCGCGCGCAGTTCCTTGGCCGAATAGGCAGCACCGGTCGGGTTGCTGGGGGAATTCAGGATCAGCCATTTGGTCTTGGGCGTGATCGCCGCATCCAGCATTTCCGGCTGCAACTTGAACTGATGATTCTGGCCGCATTCGACGAACACCGGCGTGCCTTCGGCCAGATGCACGATGTCCGGATAGGAAACCCAATAGGGTGCCGGGATGATCACTTCATCGCCCGGGTTCACCGTGGCGATGAGCGCGTTGTAGAGCACCTGCTTGCCGCCGGTGCCGACCGTGATCTGATCGATCTTGTAGTCGAGATTGTTCTCGCGCTTGAACTTGGCGATGATCGCCTTCTTCAGCGCGTCGGTGCCGTCGACATTCGTGTACTTCGTGTCGCCGGAATTGATGGCCTTGATCGCCGCCTGCTTGATGTTGTCCGGCGTATCGAAATCCGGCTCACCGGCGCCAAGCCCGATGATGTCGCGGCCCTGCGCTTTCAACTCGCGCGCCTTCATGGTCACGGCGATGGTGGGCGAGGGTTTGATACGATCGAGGCGGTCGGCGAGGAAGGCCATTCTGGGTCACCTTTGGGTGGGTCAAACGGGGTGGTAAAATCGGGCGGGAAGATAGCCCCCGCCCCCAGCCCTCGCAACCCCCGCGAATGCAACCCAGCGATGCCGCCGCACAGATTCAGCGTCAGGCGTAGCGCCGCGCCCTGGCCACGGAAATTGTCACCATGACACTTCCCAAAAGCAGGCTCCAGCCGACCTCCTCGCCTAAAAAAACGGCAGCAAGACCCAGGCCGATGAACGGCTGGAACAGCTGGATCTGGCTGACGCGGGCGGTCCCGCCCAGCACGAGGCCGCGGTACCAGAACAGGAAGCCGATGAACATCGAGAACAGGGTGACGTAGCAGAGGCCGATCCACGCGGAGGCCGGCACAAGTTCCGGTGCTGCCGGCCAGGTCATGACCATTGCCGGCAGGCTGAGCGGCAGGCAGACGACCAGCGCCCAGGAAATGACCGCGGCGGGTGCCATGTGATGCGACAGCCGGGCGCCTTCGGCATAGCCGATGCCGGTGGCGATGACGGCACCCACCATCAGCAGGTCGGCGGCACCAAAGCGCCCGCCGCCTTCATAGACCGCGTAGCCGGCCACGGTGACGGCGCCGAACACGGCCCATGGCCAGAAGGCACGGCGCGGCCGCACCGTGCCGATCAGCGCACCCACCAGACAGGTCGCCAGCGGCATGAGGCCGACGAACAGGATGCCGTGGCTCGCCGGCACGAATTGCAGCGCGAGGCCCGTGAAGACCGGGAAGGCGATGACGACGCAGGCACCGACGATGGCGAGGCCCAGCCAGTCGCGCCGTGCCGGCAGCGCCGGGCGCATGACCATGAGCCAGAGCCCGCCAAGAACAGCGGCGCCCACGGCGCGGGCGGCACTCACGAACCAGGGATCGAGCCCCAGCACCGCCGCGCGCGTCGCCGGCAGCGAGCCGCCGAAAATGGCGACGCCGATAAAGCCATAGAGCAGACCGCGCGAGATGAGGCTGGATGACGGGGGAACGGCGAGGGCAGCGTCGGTCATGGCGGGCGATCCTTGAAAAGATGCGCCACCATCGCAAACGGAGGCTGGTCGGAACAGGCACACTTCCAATACAATCATCCGATCTATACCAGCACAAATACCAATACAGATGGATCTCGACCTCACCGCCGAAGCCGGCACGCTTACCACCCGCATCGCCAGCGCCCTGGGCCGGCGCATGGCCAGCGGCGCGCTGGGTGCAGGCGAAAAGCTGCCCTCCGTGCGGCGCTTGGCGGAACGGCTGGCGGTCAGCCCGTTCACGATCGTCGCCGCCTATGACCGGCTGGTGGCGGACGGGCTGGTGACGGCGCGGGCTAAGTCCGGCTTCTTCGTGGCGGCGCGGGTGCCGGCCGCTCGGCCGCTCACGCTGGATCCGCTGCCCAGCACCCGGACCGGCGTCAACCCAATCTGGATGATGCGGCGCTCCTTGACGCTCGATCCCAGCCAGCCCAAGCCCGGCTGTGGCTGGCTGCCGCAGGACTGGCTGCCCGACGCGGCGCTGCGCAGCGCGCTCCGGGCCATGGCGCGAGCGCCGCAGTCGGCACTCCTCGAATACGGCGTGCCGATGGGCTTCCGGCCCTTGCGCGATCTGCTGGCCCGGCGCCTCAATGAGTTGGAGATTCCGGCGGCACCGGAACATGTGCTGCTGATGGACGGCGCATCCCAAGCCATCGATCTGGTGTGCCGCTATCTCATCGAACCGGGTGATGCCGTCCTGGTCGACGATCCCGGCTACTTCAATTTCCACGCCGCCGTGCGCGCGCAGCGGGGCAAGCTGCTCTCGGTGCCGATGACAGCGAACGGACCCGATCTCGCCGTGCTGGCAGAGCTTGCTGGCACCCATCGGCCCAAGCTCTATCTGACCAATGCCGGTCTGCAGAATCCGACCGGTGCGCGGCTCGGCCTCGCCACGGCGCATCGCCTGCTCGCGCTGGCGCAGCAGCATGATTTCCGCATCCTGGAAGACGACATCTTTCGCGATTTCGAGGCGCGCCCCGGCTTGCGTCTGGCTGCACTCGACGGCCTGCAGCGCGTCATTCATCTGGGCAGCTTTTCAAAGACGCTCTCAGCCGCCACCCGGATCGGCTTTCTGGCCGCCGATACCGCGACGCTGGCCGACCTCGTCGACCTCAAACTCGCCATGAGCTTTGGCAATAACGAGCTGTCGGCCCAACTGGTCTATCGCTTGCTGAGCGACGGGTCCTATCGGAAGCATGTGGGAGCGATCCGCGACCGGCTGGCCCGGACACGCTTCCAGGTTGCCCGCAAACTGGCACAGGTCGGTCTAGTACCGTGGCTGGAGGCCGGGGCCGATTCCGGCGAAGGCATGTTCCTGTGGCTGGAACTGCCGCACCGGAAGGGCGGCGATGCCGAGGCCCTGGCCGTCGCGGCGCAGGACCAGGGCATCATACTGGCACCCGGCAATGTCTTCAGCCCAGCCGGCGCCTGGCCGCGCCATTTGCGCTTCAATGTGGCGCAAAGCCTGGATCCCCGAATTTATACCTTCCTGAAATCGCAGCTATCCTGAGCGCACCTATTTCCGGCCCGTAGTACCTCTCTGGCGGTATTCGATGACGCTTTTTAGTCACCCTTGACCATTTGTACTTGTATCCGTCACTTTGCGCCTGGGGACGAGACACAAAATCGCAGGTCCGGAAGTAGCAATGTCAGGCCGACTAAAACTGAAGCTGCTGGTGTTCGTGATTGCCGTCGTGCTTGGCATGGCAGCGCCCCTCATCGGTTCCCACCCCAATATGCTGCTCGCTTTCGGCGCCATGATCGGGATCATCCTGGGCCTCGTCGCGGCGCTTGCCGTGGAACGTCCCGAATCGCTCGCCAAACAATTCACGCGGGCGATCGAGGAAGGCGGGCTCTCCATGGCCTACCAGCCGATTGTGACGCTGGATGCCAACCACACCATCATCGGCGCAGAACCGCTGCTGCGCTGGACCACGCAAGTGGGCGATGCGGTGTCGCCGGTCGATTTCATGCCGATGGCCAAGGCGATGGGCCTGGGTCCCGTGCTCAACCAACGCATCATCGAGATGGTGCTGGCTGACCTCGGCACGGCGTTGAAGGGCGAGCGTGAGATCTGCGTCACCCTCAATCTGGAACCCGATGAATTTGCCGACCTCACCAAGCGCGAGGCGTTGGCCGCACGCGTCACCGCGGCCGGCATACCACCGCACCGGATCGCCATCGAGGTGACTGAAGTCGACGCTGCCGACCGGCAGATCCGGCCAGCGATCTGGGATATGAAGCAGCGTGGCTTCCGCATCTCGATCGACGATTTCGGCATCGGCGGCGGCGATAGCGAATATCTCTCCTCGCTCAACCCCGACCTCATCAAGCTCAACCGACGCTTCGTGGCGCTCTCGGGGAATGGCGGGCCGGTCGCGGGCCTGGTGGCGGAACTCGTGCGCCTTGCCAAGAAATGCAATGCGCGGATCGTGCTGGTCGGCATCGAAAGCCAGGATGTCGCCCGCCGCGCCAGCGCCTTGGGCGCGGATCTCGGCCAAGGGTATTACTGGCACAAACCGATGCCGGCGAAGGAATTTCTCGAGTTATTGCGCGGTTAGCAGCATAACCAACCCGTACTTCACGAAAAATAAACCAACAGACCGGATGATGGCGCGGTCGCAGCGCCGGCATGGTGCTGCGCGCGACTGAAGGTCATCCATGAACGGCAAGCCGCCCTCGCCCACCCATATCGCGCCCGCGCCCCGGATTCATAAGCCCGGCGTGAAGCGGATCAGCCTTGCCTTGCAGGGTGGCGGGTCGCACGGCGCCTTCACCTGGGGCGTCATGCACCGGCTGATCAGCGAACCGCGGATCTATATCGACGGCCTGAGCGGCACCAGCGCGGGCGGCATGAATGCGGCTGTCTTCGCCGATGGTTTCCTGAAGGGCAAGCGCCAGGGCGCCATCGACGCGCTGCAGGCCTTCTGGATGGGTGTCTCGGCCTTGAACCCGATCCCGCGCGCGATCCCACGGGGCATTCCCGGTGTGTCCGAGGGTTGGGACGTCGACAAGGATCCGACCTTCATGTGGTTGGATTTCACAACCCGCCTGTTTGCGCCGCGCCAGGTCAATCCGATGAAGCTCGATCCGCTGGGCGATCTGCTGGCGGACCTCGTCGATTTCGAGAACCTGCGCAATCATCCGGAGGTGAAGCTGTTCGTCACCGCTTCCAACGTGCGGACCTGCCGCTCGCGCACCTTCCGCACGCCGGAGATGTCGGTCGCGGCCTTGATGGCTTCAGCTTGCCTGCCCTTGATGTTCGAAGCGGTCGAAGTAGACGGTGAGTTCTATTGGGATGGCGGCTATCTCGGCAATCCGGCCATTCATCCGCTGATCCATGAATGCGACAGTTCCGATGTGGTGATCGTGCAGATCAATCCGATGAACCGGCCGGATGTACCGCTGACTGCCCGCGATATCCTGAACCGCATCAACGAAATGACCTTCAACGCGAGCCTGGTGCGCGAGATGGAGGGCTTTGCCACGTTGACGCGGCTGATTGAAAGCGGCGAGTTGCATAACGACCGCTATACCGCGGTCCGCTTCCATGAGATCAGCGCCGAAGTCGAACTCGCGGAAATGGGCTCGCTCAGCAAGATGAACACCGAGCGCGCCTTTCTCGAACATCTCCACCAGCTCGGCTATGAAACCGCCGATAAATGGATCACGCAGAATTTCGAGCGCATCGGCTGGGAAAGCACCATCGATCTCAACGAGCGGTTTGGGTAGCACCAGAACTCGATCCGCCCCAGTCACCTCCTCCCCTCTCCCCTCGCGGGAGAGGGTCAGGGTGAGGGGGTGGAACGACCGGATTCGCTGAAAGATCCCCCTCACCGGCTCGCTTTGCTCGCCACCCTCTCCCGCCGCCGACGAATGTCGGCCTTCGCCGACTGGGGGAGAGGGTTCAATCGCCGCACAACCGAGATTTCCTAAACCACCCCCTACGCCTTCACCTTCTTCTTTCGCGCCCAGAGATTGAGCGCTTCGACCAAAGCCGAGAAGGCGATGGCGAAGTAGAGATAGGCTTTCGGGATGTGGAAGTGCAGGCCTTCGCCCAGCAGCGCCATGCCGATCAGCAGCAGGAAGGAGAGGCACAGCATCTTCACCGTGGGATGCGCGTCGACGAAATTGCCGACCGGGCCGGCCGCCGCGATCATCACGATCATCGCCACGACAACGGCCGCGACCATGACCGAGAGATGATCGGCCATGCCGACGGCGGTGATGACGCTGTCCAAGGAGAACACGATGTCGAGAATGGCAATCTGCGTGATGGCGGCGGCAAGGGTCATGTATTTGCCGCCCTTGGGGCCACCCTCGGCGCCTTCGATGTGGTGATGGATTTCGGTCGTCGCCTTGGCCAGCAGAAAGAGACCACCGCCCAGCAGGATCACATCGCGCCAGGAGAGGTCGAAGACATGCTCCGGCCCGAACCAGTCGATGCTCCAGATCGGCGTGGTGAGGCCGGCCACCCAGGCGATCGAGGCCAGCAACAGAAGCCGGGTCCCGAGTGCCAAGAGCAGGCCGATCCGCCTTGCCATCATCTGGTTTTCCGGGGCGCAGCGGCTGGCCACGATCTGCACGAACAGCAGATTGTCGATGCCGAGCACAATCTCCAGCGCCGCCAGGGTTATGAAACTCAGGATGACGGCCGGGTCGGTCAGAAGCTCAAGCATGTCGCAATTTTCCCCGCTTATATGATTCCCCCGCGCACCCGGTCGGGGCGCGAAATACCCGCGAAGAGATGGGAAAGCCACGCGGAAATGTCAATCCTGCCCGCAATAAAAGACATGGGACGCGCTTAGGCGTATGCTGTTCGAGTTGATGTTGCAGTAATGGGTCGCGGTCTGGCTTGTCCGGCGTCCATATTCGGCACCTGTCATGTCCAAGCACCCCGGCCTCTCGCCCGCGATGATATCGAGGAGGCAGAAGATGGCTACGACGATCCGCAATCCCCTGGAATGGGGCTGGGACCAGGTCCGGCATGCCGCCCACGCCCTGGAGACCCTGGAAGAATCCGCGATGCGGCCACATGACGACGCGGCCACAAACCCACCGCTCGTCCGCCAGATCGCGATCAGCGATTTCAGGGAAATTTTCCGCAAGGCCATCGCCGATTTCGGCGCCTACCGGACCGACGTCTTTTTTCTCTGCGTCATCTATCCGGTGATCGGCATCGTCATGGCGCGCCTTGCCTTCGGCTATGACATGCTGCCCTTGCTGTTTCCGATGGCCTCCGGCTTCGCGCTCATCGGCCCCTTTGCCGGCCTCGGCCTTTATGAAATGAGCCGGCAGCGTGAGATGGGCGTCGAGGTGACGTGGCGTAATGCCTTTGCCGTCCTCCGGTCACCGGCGATCGGCAGCATCGTGGCACTGGGACTGATCCTGATGGCGGTGTTCGTGTTGTGGATCGCCGCAGCCGCCACGCTCCACACCGCGATCCTCGGGCCGGAGCAGCCGCTCTCGATGGAGGCATTCGCGCGTGACGTGTTCCTGACGCCGGCCGGTTGGACCATGATCGTGGTCGGTTGCGGCATCGGCTTCCTGTTCGCCTGCCTCGCCATGGCAGTGAGTGTCGTCTCCTTCCCGTTGTTGCTCGACCGCGATGTCGGCCTGGGTGCTGCCATCCAGACATCCTTCCGCGCGGTTGCGGTCAATCCGGGACCGATGGCGGTGTGGGGCATGATCGTCGCCGGCAGCCTTGTGTTGGGCTCGTTGCCGTTCTTCGCCGGCCTCATCGTCGTCATGCCGGTGCTGGGGCATGCGACCTGGCATCTCTACCGGCAGATGGTTACGAGCCGGGCTTAAGACCAGGGTCGAGGGCTGCGCGGGCGGCGGCCAGCGCAGCCGGCAGACCGGCGGCAAAACGAACCACCGGGCGCGTCACACCGAATGTCTTCAGCGTGCGTCGAACCGGGGCTGCGGCCGCGGCGATGACGATATAGGCGCCGCGCTTATGCGCCTTGCGCACAAAGGCCTCGATGGTGGCCGCGGCGGTCGAGTCCAGCATCGGTACGGCGTCAAAATCGAAGATTACCGCCTTGGGCTGTTCGCCGATGCGATCGAGGGCGGCACCCACGCTGGCGGCAGCCCCAAAGAAGAAGGCACCTGAGATGCGGCAGATGACGATGTCGCGGTCCGCGCCTTGCGCCGGCTCATAGCGTTCGCGTGCATCGCCGTTGGTGCTGTCGGCCTGGTCTTCGTTGATCATCGGCGTCGCCGTCTCGACCGCCACCGCCTGCGCCAGGCGATGCAGCATGAGGAGTGCGCTCAAGCAGAAGCCGGTCAGGATACCGTTGATGAGATCGCTGAAGATGGTGACGAGGAACGTTGCCATCAGCACCAGCGCATCGGCGCGGGACGCCCGCAGCAAGGCGGCAAAGGCGTGTTTCTCCGCCATGTTCCAGGCAACAATCGCCAGTACCGCAGCGAGGGCCGCCAGCGGGATATAGGAAGCGAGCGGTGCCGCCAGCACCATGAAAGCGAGCAGGAACAGCGCATGCAGCATGCCGGAGACGGGGCCGCGCGCGCCAGCGCGGACATTGGTGGCCGTGCGCGCGATCGTCCCCGTGACGCAGATGCCGCCAAACAAAGCGGAGGCGATGTTGGCCAACCCTTGCGCCACCAATTCGCAATTCGAGCGATGGCGGCGGCCGGTCATACTGTCGGCGACGACGGCGGAAAGCAGGCTCTCGATACTGCCAAGGAGGGCAAAGGACAGCGCCGAGGGTAGCATTTCAACAATGCGGTCATAGCTGAGCGGCGGTAGTTGCGGCCAGGGCAGGATATGCGGGATACCGCCAAACCGTGTGCCGATCGTCTCGACCGGCAAGTGGAGAAACGCCGCCCCCAAGGATGCTGCCGTGACGCCGATGAGGAGGCCGGGCCAGCGCGGCCGATAGCGGCGCAGGCCCACGATGAGGAGGATCGTCAGTAAAGCCAGCGCGCAGGCGGCCACCGTAAAGCTCGGTAGAGCCTGGGCCAGTGCCGGCACCTTGTGAATGAGCTCGCCAGGTTCGCCGCCCGGCATCTTGAGGCCGAGCAGATCCTTGATCTGGCTGGCGAAGATGATGACAGCGATGCCCGCGGTGAATCCCACCGTCACCGGATAGGGGATGTATTTGACGAAGGTGCCGAGCCGCAACAGGCCGGTCGCCAGCAGGATGATGCCGGACATGAGTACCGCCAGCAGCAGCCCGTCGATTCCGTGGACGGCGACCGTCGCTGCCACCAGCACGATGAAGGCACCTGCCGGTCCGCCGACCTGGAAGCGGCTGCCGCCCATCATGGAGACGATGAAGCCACCGACGATCGCCGTGTAGAGGCCACGGTCCGGCGTCACCCCCGACGCCACGGCGATCGCCATGGAGAGCGGTAAGGCGACGATCGCCACCGTCAAGCCGGCAACCGCATCGGCGCGCAGGTCATGAAGGCCATAGCCCTCGCGCAGCACCGTCACCAGCTTAGGCGTGAACAGCTCAACAAAACTGGGCTTATGAACCGTATTCAAAGGCGGCTTTCATTGGGAAGAAGCTGGATGAACAGGCTGGAACTGTATCTACACATATTTGGTGTTGAAGATGTCTGTCAAGCTGCATCCGGGCGTTGCTGCATCATGGCGCCGTTTTATCGCGATGCGTCAGCGTCTTGCGCCATTTGACGCGCAGTGCCGCGGGGCGTTCGGGAATGCGGTCGTCGAGCACGGTCACGGCATCGATGCGGTCGGTCCGGAAGTGGCGGAAGTCCTGCCGGAGCTCGCACCAGCCGACCAGCATGCGCACGGTTTCGAGATAACCGATGGTGACCGGCCAGATTGTGCGGTTGGTGGCGCGGTCCTGGCCGTCGCGGTAATCCAGCAGCACCTTGTGGCCGCTATGGATCGCCGCACGCACGCTCGACATATCGACCCGGTCGACCGGCATGTTGCGCCCGGTGGTCGTCAGGCTGGCGGGATCCAGCACAATGGGGCGCAAGCGCTCGGGGATTGCCGCGGCGATCTTGGCCAAAAGATCCTGGGCCGCCCGTGCCAGGGTCGGATCGCCACGACCGGTAACCCATTGCGCCCCGATGACCGCCGCCTCGATCTCGTCGGCGGTCAGCATCAGGGGTGGCAGGTCGAAGCCGCCTTCCAGGACATAGCCCACCCCGGCCTCGCCCCGGATCGGCACGCGCTGGGCCATGAGGGTGGCAATATCGCGGTAGATCGAGCGTTTGGAGGTCTCCAGCTCAGCGGCAATCGCATCGGCGGTCAGCGGTTTCCGGTGCCGCCGCAGGATCTGGATGATCTGGAAGAGCCGGTCTGCCCGCCGCATGTTTTCCCCGTTCGTTCTTTCACTGCTGACACTAGGCTGGCAGCAGGGTGGCAGTAAAGAAGGGGTATCGCAACGCCGCCCGAAAGGACTTCGCCATGTTACAACCGACAGCTCCGATTACCCTCTTCGCCTTCGGCCCGGCTTTCGATCTGCCGGAGGCCAGCCCCTATGTCATGAAGACGGAAACACAGCTGAAAATGGCCGGGCTGCCCTATGAAAAGGACTTCACCGGCTTCGACAAGGCGCCCAAGGGCAAGCTGCCCTATATCAGGGACGGCGAGACGGTGGTCGCTGATTCCACCTTCATCCGCCAGCACATCGAATGGAGCTATGGCGTCGATTTCGACGCCGGCCTCAACCTGCAGCAGCGCGCGGCTGCCTGGGCGGTCGAGCGCATGATCGAGGATCATCTCGGCTGGGCCGCGCTTCGGGCCCGCTGGCTCGATCCGGTCAATTTTGCCAAGGGGCCGGCGCATTTCTTCGACCGCATTCCGGAAGAGATCCGCGAGACGATGAAGGAGAAAACCTTGGCGGAGATTGCCCAGCGCTTGCATGGACACGGAATCGGCCGCCATTCTGACGAGGACATCCTGTTTCTCGGCACGCGGTCACTCTACAGCCTGTCACAGATGCTGGGCGACAAACCCTATCTGATGGGGGACGAGCCTTGCGGCACCGATGCGACCGCCTTCGGCATGCTGACCCATGTCATGGCGCCGTTCTTCACCACCGACCTGCGCAAGGCTGCGGAAGCGCACGCCAATCTGCGGCCCTATGTGGACCGCATGATGGCGCGCTATTACCCGGAGTTCAGCGCGCGCCAGATGGCGGCGTGAAAGGCCTAGTCGGGCAGCTCATCGGTCCAGACTTTGAAGCCGGTGAGCTGGTTCTGCCCGAAGGTATAGGTGAGCGGGACGTCCGCCGCGTCGCGGCCGCGGGCGATGAGAATCCGTCCCACCCTTGCCGCGTTGTTGCGGGGATCGAAGGTGTACCAACGGCCGCCGAGATAGACTTCCATCCAGGCGGCGAGGTCCATCGGTTCATAGGGCGGCGGCAGGCCGATATCGCTGATATAGCCCATGCAATAACGCGCAGGAATGTTCATCGCGCGGCAAAAGGCAATGCCGAGATGCGTGAAATCGCGGCACACGCCGCGCCGCTCCTCATAGGTCTCCAGCGCGGTGCGGGTGGCGCGCGAGAACTTGTAGCCGAAATTGACCTGGTCGTGGACGAAGTCGCAGATCGCCTGAACCCGCGCCCAGCCCGGCGCCGATTGACCGAAGAGACGCCAGGCTTCTTCCGCGAGGACATCGCTTTCACAGTAGCGGCTCGGCAGCAGGAAGCTCAGGGCCTCGGGCGGCAAATCCTCGACGGCATGCTGCATCGCGTCCGGCACGATTGGGTCGGCCCGTCCGGCATCGCGCACCACACCATCGGTGCGCAGCACGAAACGGCCCGGGGGCGCCACGAAGCGACAACAGGTGTTGCCGAAACCATCCTGATAGCGCTCGATCGGCACGGCCGGGTCGGTGCTCAGATAATCCTCGGTCTCCATATCGTCAGCCCGACTCTCATGCACATTCAGCATGACGATCATCGGGGTGGGAGTCGGCAGCTGATAGATGAATTCGGAGCCGACATGGATGCGCAGCGGCCGGTTCGGCGCTATGGCATCGATCCTGACATGCTCGATCGCGGCCGGCGAGACCTGCAGCGCGGGCCGCGGGGACCCGTCGACCGCCATCGACGGCAGATTGACAGGTTGATCGCCCCCGATATCGCTGTAGGAGCTTGTGGTGCGCCTCGCCGGCACAGCGGCACGCCAAAAACGACGCAGCTTGATTTGTTCCGGGATCACCGTGGCGAAATCCATCTGATGCTCCACTATGCTAAAGATGATTGGCAGCCCACTCGGATGGCAGCCCGATCTATTAGCCAATCTCTTGGCACCGGGGCGGCCAGTTGCAGGATCAACCGAAAAATCGCCGTCTGGTTCCATCCGCAAAACACCGGCAAAAGCGTTGAAACCGCCTGCCGTCGCCCCTATTTGTTCCGGTTGAGATTTCCCTATAGTTTGAGCCCATGAAACCACAGCAATCAGACCCCGTGATCGAAGAACGCGCCATCGGTGCCAGCGAGCAGCTGCCGATGACGCCATTCAGGCTCGTCTCCGACTACGTCCCGGCCGGCGACCAGCCGCAGGCGATCGCCGAACTGATCGCGGGCGTCAACGCCCAGGAGCGCGACCAGGTCCTGCTCGGCGTCACCGGCTCCGGCAAGACCTTCACCATTGCCCATGTCATTCAGGCAGTGCAGCGGCCGGCTTTGGTGCTGGCGCCGAACAAGACGCTGGCCGCCCAGCTTTACGGCGAGATGAAGAGTTTCTTTCCAGAGAACGCGGTCGAGTATTTCGTCAGCTACTACGATTATTACCAGCCGGAAGCCTATGTGCCCCGGACCGACACCTATATCGAGAAGGAAAGCTCGCTCAACGAACAGATCGACCGCATGCGCCATTCGGCGACGCGGGCGCTGTTCGAGCGGCGCGACGTGATCATCGTCGCCTCGGTCTCCTGCATCTACGGCATCGGTGCGCCGGAAACTTATTCCACCATGACCATCACCCTGAAGCCCGGTGACAGCATCGACTTCAGCGGGTTGGTGCGGCGCCTTATCGAGCTGCAATACAAGCGCAACGAGACCGCCTTCTATCGCGGCACGTTCCGCATCAAGGGCGATATCCTGGAACTGTTCCCGGCCCATTTGGAAGATCGCGCCTGGCGCTTGTCGCTGTTCGGCGAGGAGATCGAGAGCATCGTCGAATTCGATCCGCTGACGGGGCAGAAGGTTGCCGAGCTGCCGGAAATCAAGATTTACGCCAACAGCCATTACGTGACACCGAAGCCGACCCTGCAGCAGGCGGTGAAGCTCATTCGCGAGGAATTGAAGATCCGCCTCAAGCAGTTCGAGGCCGATGGCAAGCTGCTGGAGGCGCAGCGCCTGGAGCAGCGCGTCAATTTCGACATGGAGATGATCGAGGCCACCGGTGTTTGTGCGGGCATCGAAAACTATTCGCGCTATCTCACCGGCCGCAACCCCGGCGAGCCGCCGCCGACCCTGTTCGAATACCTGCCCGCCGACGCCCTCCTCATCGCCGATGAAAGCCATGTCTCGATCCCGCAGATCGGCGGCATGTTCAAGGGGGACTGGCATCGTAAGTCGACGCTGTCCGAATATGGCTTCCGCCTGCCGTCGTGCACCGACAACCGGCCGCTGAAATTCGAGGAGTGGGAGCAGATGCGCCCACAGACCATCGAAGTTTCGGCGACGCCGGGTAAATGGGAATTGGAGCAGACCGGCGGCGCTTTCATCGAACAGGTCATCCGCCCGACCGGCCTCATCGATCCGGTCTGCATCATCCGCCCGACCGAGACCCAGGTCGATGACGTGTTGGCGGAATGCAAGGACGCCGCCATGAAGAGCCAGCGCGTGCTCATCACGACGCTGACCAAGCGCATGGCCGAGGATCTTACCGAATACCTGCACGAGGCCGGTGTCCGCGTGCGCTACATCCATTCCGATGTCGAGACCTTGGAGCGCATCGAGATCATCCGCGATCTGCGTCTCGGCGCCTTTGACGTGCTGGTCGGCATCAACCTGCTGCGCGAAGGGCTCGACATTCCGGAGTGCGCGCTGGTGTGCATTCTCGATGCCGACAAGGAAGGCTTCCTGCGTTCGCGCACCAGCCTGGTGCAGACCATCGGCCGCGCCGCGCGCAATATCGACGGCCGGGTGCTGCTCTATGCCGACAAGATGACCGATAGCCTGGAATACGCGCTGGCAGAGACCAACCGGCGGCGCGAGAAGCAGCAGGCCTATAACGCCGCCAACGGCATCACGCCGGAATCGATCAAGAAGAATATCACCGACATCATGGGGTCGGTCTATGAATCCGATCATGTGACGGTCGATACCGGTGTGCTGGGCGACAAGCATCTGCTCGGCCACAATCTTAAAGCGACCCTGGCCGAGCTCGAGAAGAAGATGCGCGCCGCCGCCGGCAATCTCGAATTCGAGGAAGCCGCCCGCTACCGCGACGAGCTCAAGCGGCTGGAAGCCCTGGCGCTGGAAATCCCCACCACGACCGGCGGGATCAAAGGCGGCCTCGATGCTACCGGCAAGCCGCTGCCCGATCGCCCCCGTGCGCGATCGACCGCCGGCCGGCCGGGCGAGTCACCCAAGTTCAAAGACAAGGCGAAGCGGCGGAAATAGGTCGCTTGCGGTTCAGGATTGCCGCGCCAGCATGGCCTTGAAGCGATGCAGCGCCAGCGCCAGGAACAGGGACCCTTGTGCCACCATCAACAGCATTTGCGGCCAGATGATGTCGGCGCCGGCGCCACGATAGAGCACCGCCTGTGACGCCGCCACGAAATGCGTCGAGGGCAGTGCCTTCATGACCACCTGGAAAAATTCCGGCATGGATTCGATCGGCGTCGTGGCACCTGAAAGGAGATTCATCACCACGAAGCAGGGAATCGCCATCATGGCGAATTGCGGCATGGAATTGGCGACGGTGGCGAGCAGCAGGCCCATTGCCGTCGTGGCGAATAGATAGATCGCAGTTGTTCCCAGAAACAGCGGCACCGACCCGGCAATGGGAACTCCCAGCAACCACTGCACCACGAAATGAAGGGACAGCGCCACGGAAACAAGGATGATGAGGCCGTTCGCCCAGATCTTGGCAACGGCGATTTCGCTGGCACTCACCGGCATGACCAGGAGATGCTCGATCGTGCCGCGTTCACGTTCACGAATGACAGCAGCGCCCACCAGGATGATGGAGAGGATCGTCACATTCTCCACCACCTGCATCACCGACATGAACCAGGTTGAATCGAGATTGGGATTGAAATAGGCGCGGATGACAACCTCGACCGGGACCAGGCTCGCCGTACCGCTCTGGCCGAGGAATGCCATGATCTCCCGATCGACGATGCTGGTCACATAATTCGTACCGACGCCGGCCTGGGTCATGGCCGTGGCGTCGACCGCAAGGCCAATCGTCGGTTCGCGGCCGGCGGCCAGATCCGCCTCCATCCCCGGCGGCATGTCGAGCACAAAGGTAAACTGGCCGCGATCGAGACCGGCATCCACCTCGCCGCGGTCGATCAATTGCGGTTTCAGGAAGTAAGGAGGCTGCAGCGCCGCGATGATCCGGCGTGAGAGTTGTGATCCATCGCCATCGACCACGGCGATGGCGGCGTTCTGCACCTCGGTGCGGACACCATGCGCCACGGAATAGATCGAGAAGGTGAAAGAGAAGATCATCAGCCCGAGAAGCACGGGATCGCGTGCCAGCGAGACCATCTCCTTGAGGCCCAGACGATAGACATTATGAATCCAGCGCAAAGCGGATTTGTTGCTCACGGCTCAGCGCTCCTGCTTCGAGACGCAGAGCCGCGCCAGGACCAGGAAAATGATGCCGAAGGCTGCCAAAGCGAGATATTCCTTGGTGAAGGCGCCGAAGCCCAACCCCTTGGTGAAAACGCCGAGGCTCACGGTCTGGTACCAGGATGCGGGGAAGCCCAGGCCGATCCATTTCGCGGCACCTTCCAGCGTCGCGGTCGGATACATGAGGCCCGAGAAATTGACCGCCGGAATGATCGAGAGAATCGCCGCCGCGAAGATGGCCGCCACCTGGCTGGAACAGAAGGCCGAGATGAGCAACCCGAAGCCGGTCGTGGCGATCTGGTAGAGCGGCACCGCCACAGCGAGAGCCAGCAGGCTGCCCTTTGGATAGATGCCGAAGACCGGAATGGCGAGGAGCGTCATCAACAGGAAGGCAATGCAGCCGACACCGATATAGGGCAGTTGCTTGCCGATGAGATACTCGCCGATGCCGGCGGGCGATGCGTAGAGATTGGCGATGGTGCCCAGTTCCTTCTCGCGCACGACGCCCAGTGCCGTCAGCATCGCCGGAATGAGCACGAGGAGCAGCATCATGATGCCGGGCACCATGGCAACGACACTTTTGAAATCCTGGTTGTAACGGAAACGCGGCACCAGTTCGTAGGCTGTGGGATCGGGGAACTTGCCGATCGTCTGGCGCGCGCGTTCCATCGCCTGTTTGAGTGCTATGCCCTGCACATAGCCCCGCGCCGTCTCACCGCGGAAGGGAAAGCTGCCGTCGATGAAGACGCCGATCTGCGGCCGCCGGCCCTGCAGCAGGTCACGACCGAAGTCCGGCGGCACCTCGATCGCCACCTGCACATCGCCCGAGCGCAGGCGTTGGTCGAGGGCATTGAAATCCGAGATCGTCGGCGTCTCGGTGAAATAGGGCGATCCGCCGAAACCTTCCATCAAGCTGCGGCTTTCCAGCGAGCGGTCGCGGTCGAGAACGGCATAGCGCAGATCCTCGACATCGAAGGACATGCCGAAGCCGAAACAGACCATGAGAAAGAGCGGCGCCAGCAAGGCGAAAGCGAGGCGGACGGTATCGCGCCGCAGCTCCAGCGCCTCGCGCCTGGCAAAGACCAGGATGCGGCGCAGGGCGTTCGCCGTCGGGCGCATAGCCATGTCGGGCGACGGGATCGCGGAAGGTGCCGCAGGCCGCACGGTGACACCTTCATCCGCCTCGATCAGCTTGACGAAGGCCTCTTCGAGGTCGCCGCCGCCATATTGCATTGCGAGCAGTGGCGGTGCGCCGACCGCCAATGTTCGGCCCCGGTGCATAAAGGATATGCGGTCGCAGCGCGCTGCCTCATTCATGAAATGCGTGGAGACGAAAACCGTGACCCCTTCGTCGCGTGCGAGATGGCCGATCTGATGCCAGAAGGCGTCGCGTGCTTCCGGGTCGACGCCCGAGGTCGGCTCGTCGAGAATGAGGATTCGTGGCTTGTGCAGGCAGGCAGCCGCCAATTGCAGGCGCTGGCGTTGTCCGAGAGAAAGATCGCGTGGCAGGCGGTCGGCGATCGCCTCAAGATCGAAGCGCTTCAGGGAATCGGCGATGCGCGCCGCCAGCTCGACGCGCGGCACCTGATAGAGCCTGGCATGGAGGTCGAGATTGGCGCGGACCGACAGCTCCTCGTAAAGAGAAAAACTTTGCGACATGTAGCCGATATTGAGGCGCGACTGCCGGTCCTGCGCCGCCACCGGTTGCCCCAGCAGGCTGGCCGTGCCGCTGCTGGCCGGCAACAGGCCGGTCAGCATCTTCATCGTCGTCGTCTTGCCGCAGCCATTCGAGCCAAGAAAGCCGAAGATCTCGCCCGTCTCGATGCGGAAGCTGACCTTGTCCACGGCGACGAAATCGCCGAAACGGCAGGTCAGTTCCTCAGCCTCGATCGCCGGTGGCCCGTCACGATGCGGGCGCGGCGGCAGCGCGACCTCATCGGCGACAGGTGCTGCATTTGAGAGGCCGGCACGGTGTCGCAAGGTGACGAACGCTTCTTCCAGGGTCGCGGCACCGGCCTCTTTCAGCACCTGTGGCGTCGGCCCCGCGGCCAGCAAGCGGCCCGCATCGATGGCGATGAGATGGGCAAAACGCGCTGCCTCCTCCATATAGGCGGTGGCGGTGATGAGGGTGAGGCCCGGCCGTTCAGCGCGGATTTCGTCAATGAGATGCCAGAACTGCCGACGCGACAGCGGATCGACGCCGGTGGTCGGCTCGTCGAGAATGAGAAGGTCCGGATCATGGATGAGAGCGCAGCAGAGGCCGAGCTTCTGCTTCATGCCGCCCGAAAGCTTGCCGGCCGGCCGGTCCGGGAACGGGTCGAGGCCGGTTGCCACCAGCAACCGTTCGCGCCGCGCCTTCGCCGCCGCGCCGTACACGCCAAAGAGGCCGGCGAAGAAATCGATGTTTTCGACCACGGACAGAGTCGGATAGAGATTTTTGCCCAGGCCCTGGGGCATATAGGCAATGCGCTCGGCGATGGCGTTGCGATGACGCCTTTTGTGCATATCGCCGCCCAGCACATGGATCTCGCCCTGCTGGATGCGGCGTGTCCCTGCGATGAGCGACAGCAGCGTCGACTTGCCGACGCCGTCCGGCCCAATGATCGCCGCGGTGCCGCCGGCCGGGATATCGAAGTCGATCTCCTGAAGGGCGAAATGCCGGTTGTTGCGGTGCTGGACGCCCCGCAGCCGCACGGCCGGCTCGGGCAAGTTTCCGTTCACGGGTTGGCCGCACCCGCTGGCGCAGCCGAGGATGCGCCATTGGAGGGCGGCGGCAGGTTCGGCGCAAGGAAATCGGGCCAGGTCGCCGCACCCTCGACCCTGAGATAGGCATTGCCGGTGAGGCCCGCTTTCACATAATCGCGATACTTGACCAGCAGATCGTGATCAATCGCCACCTTGATCCGGTAGGTGAGCTTGTCGCGCTCGGTCTTCGTCTCGACGAATTTCGGCGTGAACTGCGCCTCTGCTGCGACGAAGCTGACCTTGGCTGGAATGACGAATTCCGGTGCCGCGTCGAGCACGATGCGCGCTTCGGAATCGAGGCCGACCCGGCCGGCGACGGCAGTCGGGAAGAACACCACCATATGCACATCGGCAAGATCAAGCAGGGTCGCCACCTGCCCGCCCGCCGCCAGTACTTCGCCGGCCTTCACCAGGCGGTATTCGACGCGGCCCTCGGTGGGCGCGCGCAGGGTCATGTCGGCAATTACCGTCCGCAGGCGCTCGACCCGTGCGGCCGCCGCAAGGAGGGCAGCCCGCGCATTCTCGACCCCGGCCTCGGCACCTCTCAGCGCGGCCACGGCGACGTCGCGCTGAGCCTGCCTGCGCTCGACCTCCGCCACCGGACCCACGCTCTTCTTCTCCAGCGTGGTCGCACGTTTCAATTCGATCTCGGCCAGTTCCAGATCCGCCTCGCGGATGCCGATTTCGGCCTGGGCCTGGCCGATGGCTTCCTTGGCCTGCCGCTCATTGGCTTGCGCCTCGGCGAGGTCCGCCTTCAGTTCGGCCGTATCCATCTCGGCAACCACCTCACCCTTAGCGACGATATCGCCCTCGTCGACCAGCATGGCGGCGACCCGGGCGGCATATTTGGTGGCGACCGCCACCCGTTCGACCTCGATCCGGCCATTGGCGACGGCAAAGCCAGCGAGCGCAGCCTCGCTCTGTCGCGCCTGCCAGAACACATAGCCGGCGGCGGCACCGCCGAGGAGGACGAGGATGATGAGGATGGTCGGAAGGCGCATTGAAAACCGCCGGTCTGGATTAAGAAGATGGAGTCAGAAATCTGACCCCATCTTCTCATGCCCAAACCCTACGGCAAGCACCTTGATATGAATCAAGCTTGCCCGATCAGGCGCGAATGAGCGGCTTGTATTTGATACGGTGTGGCTGATCGGCATCGGTGCCGAGGCGCTTGTGGCGGTCGACTTCGTAATCCTGGTAATTGCCTTCGAACCATTCGACATGGCTGTCGCCTTCGAAGGCCAGGATATGCGTGGCGATGCGATCGAGGAACCAGCGATCGTGGCTCACCACGACCACGCAGCCGGCAAATTCCAGCAAGGCCTCTTCAAGCGCGCGCAAGGTGTCGACATCGAGATCGTTCGTCGGTTCATCGAGCAGCAGGACATTGGCGCCTTGCTTCAGCATTTTGGCGAGATGCACGCGGTTGCGTTCACCACCGGAGAGCTGGCCCACCTTCTTCTGCTGATCGGTGCCCTTGAAATTGAAGCCGGCGACATAGGCGCGGCTCGGCACCTTGCGCTTGCCGAGCTCGATCTCGTCATGGCCGTCGGAGATTTCCTCCCACACGGTCTTGGCGCCGTTGAGGCTGTCGCGCGACTGGTCGATGTAACCGAGCTTCACGGTTTCGCCGACCTTGAACGAGCCGCCATCGGCTTGCTCGATACCGGTGATCATGCGGAACAGCGTGGTCTTGCCGGCGCCGTTCGGACCGATGACACCGACGATGCCGCCCGGCGGCAGACGGAAGGACAGATCCTCAATAAGCAGCTTGTCGCCAAAACCCTTATTGAGATGTTCGGCCTGGATGACGAGATCGCCAAGGCGCGGGCCCGCCGGGATATAGATCTGGACGTTTTCCTGCGTCTTCTCGTTCTGCTGTGCCAGCAAGGTTTCATAGGCCGCAACGCGGGCCTTGGATTTCGCCTGGCGCGCCTTCGGTCCCTGGCGGATCCATTCCAATTCGCGGTCGAGCGTACGCTGGCGTGAGCTTTCGCCCTTCGATTCCTGCTCCAGGCGCTTGGCCTTCTGTTCCAGCCAGCCCGAATAGTTGCCTTCGAATGGAATCGTCTGGCCGCGGTCGAGTTCCAGAATCCAGCCGGCGACATTGTCGAGGAAGTAGCGGTCATGGGTCACGGCCACGACCATGCCCTTATAGCCTTCCAGGAAATGCTCCAGCCAGGCCACGGATTCGGCATCCAGATGGTTGGTCGGTTCGTCGAGCAGCAGCATGTCGGGGTTGGAGAGCAGCAGGCGGCAGAGCGCCACGCGGCGGCGCTCGCCGCCCGAGAGCTTCGTCACATCGGCGTCACCCGGCGGGCAGCGCAACGCATCCATCGCGATCTCGACCGTGCGCTGGATATCCCAGGCATCGGCGGCGTCGATCTTCTCCTGCAGCTCAGCCTGTTTGGCGAGCAGGGTATCGAAATCGGCGTCGGGATCCGCCATGGCGTTGGAGACCGCTTCGAAATCCTCGAGCAGCTTCGCGGTGGCGCCGACGCCTTCCATGACGTTGCCGAGCACGTCCTTCTTCGGGTCCAGCTCCGGCTCCTGCGCCAGATAGCCGATCGTGACGCCGTCCGCAGCCCAGGCCTCGCCGTTAAACTCGGTGTCGATGCCGGCCATCATCTTCAGGAGGGTCGATTTACCCGATCCGTTATGGCCGAGCACGCCGATCTTGGCGCCTGGCAGGAAGGACAGCCAGACATTATCCAGGACCTTCTTGCCGCCCGGATAGACCTTCGACAGGCCCTTCATCACGTAAGTATATTGATACGCCGCCATTTTTTGAGCTCCGACCCGCTTTGTTCCAACTGCCCGCGAGGGCTTGGGCGCCTTCTTAGACGATTGGGGCATCCTGGGGAAGGGGCGGACGGAATGATAACTTGGCCGCGCTGAGGCGACCTCCGACACCACTAGGAGGCAAGATGCTTTTCTTCTATTAATTGACTAAATGACGTTGGCTTGAGAAATCCCGCTACGCCATTCTGCTCGCCTTTGCACCCTTACTCGTCGGAACACCTCATGCAACCTGATCAAGACCCGCAACCGGTACCAGCACTTGTTCCGGACGGCGGATTGCGACGACGCCCGGGGCCGTTCGAAAGTCTGCGGGATGCGCTGTTGCTACCAATCACTCGCCCAGGAAAATTCGCCGGCACCACCTTGCCGCTGCTAGCAATTTTCCTGCCCATTACCGTATTTTTCCCAGGCACTTGTATCCTCGGTTTTGAATTTCCGACCGTAGGCGTGGGCATCGCTTCGCCGGTCGCGGTGTTCGAGTACAGCGGCGTGATTGGGGTTGGTATTTGGCTGGTAACGGCATTCTTGACCGCTGCCTTTATGGCGGGCTGGAGTCTGGAGGCCTCGGCAGAAAAACCATATTCTGTTGGGACCCTAATAGCCTTCGGTTGGCGTCACGGCCTCAGCTACTTGGGCGCAATGCTCCTGATATACCTATCCGTTGTTCCTTTCTATTTGCTCTCCCTCGTGGTCGTCGCCATTGCAGGCGTCGGCACATTCAAGCTTGCATGGGGAGATTCTCGAACCTATTGGGTCGCCATACTCTTCCTAGGTGCTCTGGTCACACTTTGGGTCATGCTCAGGCTCTTTGTTCTGCCAGCTCTCGTCATACTGCGCGGCTGGCGTGGTGGCGTCTTGCGGCTGGCTTGGCGATCGTCCCGCGGACTCGCTTTCCGATTCCTTTGCCACATGGCGGTGATGATGTGTATCGCCTTCATCGTCGCCTGGATGCTTGGTTCGCTGGTGGCCCCTTCCATGCTGCCTTTAGGACTTGAATGGGTGGCGATAGCTATGAATTGCTTCAGTCTTGCGCTCTCCATACTCGTATCGAGTTGGATTGCAGCCCTTATTGGATTGCATGTGCCGCCGCAGGCCTTGTGGTCAGATCAGTCGCAGCTCGCCGTATTTTAGGAAGAACTCCTGACATTGGGGGTGTAGTCGTCAGTAAATCTCGCTATCTTGCGGGGTCATTTATTGTACCGGTTCGAAACCGGCCATTATCAATCGTCGGTACTCATGCCCCCCGAACGCCCCACCCAAAAGCCCCTCATCGGCATCGTTCTCATGCTGGCTGCCATGGGGATTCTGCCGTTTCTCGATGTCGTCGCCAAAACCTTGGGTGAGCAGAACGTGCCGATCGTGGAGATCGTCTGGGCGCGGCTGTTTTTCGGTATGCTGATCACGCTGCCGGTCGCCTGGAAGATCGTCGGCGTCAAGGGTCTGGTGCCGGATCCGTTCTGGATGCACACGATGCGTGGGATTTTCCTGTGCAGCGCCACCTTCTTCTTTTTCTGGGCCCTCAAATTCCTGCCGATCGCCGATACGCTGGCGATCTTTTTCGTGCAGCCACTGATCGTCACCATGCTGTCGCCGGTGATGCTGGGTGAGAAGGTCGGCGTCCGGCGTTGGGCAGCGGTCGTCGTCGGCTTCATCGGCACGCTCATTATCATCCGGCCGGGCTTCCAGGCGTTCAACCCGGGCATGCTGATGGCGCTCACTGCCGGCACGTCGCTTGCCATCTACATGCTGCTCACGCGCAAGATTTCGGGGCGTGCCAACGCCATGGTGACGACCTTCCACACCAATGTTGTCGGCTCGCTCATCACGACGGTCGCAGTCGTGTTCTTCTGGCAGCCGCCGACCCTGGAGCAATGGCTGCTGTTTCCGCTCCTCGGCCTCATCGCCACGATCGGCCATTCGCTGATCGTGAAGGCTTATGACCATGCCGAGGCGTCGCTGCTGGCACCCTTGGCCTATGCCGAGATGATCATGGCCGTTGCTGCCGGCTGGTATTTCTTCGGCGATTTTCCCGACCGCTGGACCTTTGTCGGCGTCGGGATCCTGATTGCCTGTGCGATCTATATTTCCTACCGCGAGCGCGTGCGCAAATTGCCGCCCAGTGTCTCCGGGGAGCATTCGTAAAATTTCTTCCGCAGACTCACATCACCAGGCACACATTCGTCTTGATCGATAAATATTAAGTGTATAGCGTGGCATCTCATATCTCTTTCAGCTGTATCTCAGAAAACGGTCACTCAATGCTTTTCAAAAGAATTATCAAGACGCTCACAGTCTTGACATGCGCTGGCGCGCTCGTCGCTGCCTGCAGTACACCAGCGTCGCTGGCTTATCCCGGAACGCTGCGGATCACCAGCAAGGTCTGGGGCTATTACCAGGAGTATCTCACCAAACAGGGCGGTGTCCGCAAAGACGGTACATTCCTGGTGGCGCTTGAGAACGACATCGGCGTGGGCGCGCGCTATAGCTATTGCCCGCCGGCCTACGACTATTGCACCAGCGGCGGCCTCAATGTGGCCAACAAGCTGTGCGTGCAGGACAAGCTGAAATGCGTTCTGTTCGCGCGCGGCAGCAAGATTGTCGTGTCGTATAAGATCATCGACTGATAACCCCCGCACGTCCCCACCACGCGCCGGTCGACCATGTCCGAAAACCGCGAGCGCATGGACGCCGGCAGTGGCAGGATCGGGGCATGGAACAGGTTGCGTCCGACATCCCGTCGACAGACGAATTCAACAAGCCGCAGCTGGACCCGCTGTTGCTTGATGCCGAGGCTTGCTACCGCGCGCTGAAGTCGCGCGACGCGCGCTTTGACGGCCGTATCTTCGTTGGCGTCACCTCGACTGGGATCTATTGTCGGCCGATCTGCCCCGCACCCAGCGCGAAGTTCAAAAATTGCCGCTTCTTTCCATCTGCGGCGGCAGCACAGGAAGCGGGCTACCGCCCGTGCCTGCGCTGCCAGCCCGAAACGGCGCCGGATCTTGGCGCCTGGCATGGGACGTCGAATACCGTGACGCGAGGCCTTGCCCTCATCGCCGAAGGTGCCCTGGACGGCGACACGGCCACGGCCGAACAATTGGCAGCAAGGCTGGGGATGGGCGAGCGGCAATTGCGCCGCCTGTTCCAGGAGCATCTCGGCGCCTCGCCCATCACCGTGGCGCAGACCAGGCGCGTGCTGTTCGCCAAGCAATTGATCCACGACACGCGCCTGCCGATGGCTGAAGTGGCGCTCGCCGCCGGCTTCGGCAGTGTCAGGCGCTTCAACGAGACGTTCCAACAACTCTATCAGCGCCCACCCACCGCCTTACGGCGAAAGGCGATCACCGCGGTCGCCCAAGGTTCGGTGGCGGCCAGCGGCGTCACGGTGCGGCTGCGCTACCGGCCGCCTTATGACTGGCCGTTCATGCTGTCCTACCTTAAGGCGCGAGCCATTCCCGGCATCGAAAGAGTTACGGAGGATTGCTATGCCCGCAGCATTGCGCTCGATGGCCAGTTTGGCAGTGTCGAGATCGGTCATGATGCGCGAGCTTGCAGCCTGGTCGCGACCATCCGCTTCCCCTGCGTCCGCGCCCTGCCGCAGATCATCGCGCGCATCCGCCGCGTATTCGACCTTGGCGCCGATGTGACGCTCATCGGCGCCCATCTGGCGCAGGATCCCCAGCTTCGCCCGTTGGTCACAGCGCGGCCTGGCCTGCGGGCGCCGGGGGGCTGGGATGGCTTCGAACTCGCCATGCGCGCGATCCTCGGCCAGCAGGTGACAGTTACCGCCGGCCGGCAGCTCGCGGCCAAGCTGGTGGCATCATGCGGCACCGCCTTACCGCCGGCCGCGCGCAGTCCTGCCGATCTCACCATGGCGTTCCCGACACCGGCGCAGGTGGCTGCCGCCGATCTCGGCATGCTCGGCATGCCGAATGCCCGCCGCCAGGCGCTCGCCAACATGGCGTTGGCGGCCTTGGCGAATGCCGACCTGTTCCGCGCCGGCGGCAATGTTGAGGAAACCATCGCCAAGCTTTGTGCGATCAAGGGCATCGGCGATTGGACGGCGCATTACATCGCCTTGCGTGTCGTGCGCGAAACGGATGCGTTTCCGGCCAGCGACATCGGCATCCTGCGGGGTGCAACATCGCCGGGTGGCGCGCGACCAACCCCCAAGGAATTGCTGCAGATGGCAGAAGCGTGGCGGCCGTGGCGCGCCTATGCTGCCCAGCATCTCTGGGCCGCTGACGAAGTCTTGCTGGAGTTGAAGAATGCCCAAAGCGACCAAAGCTGAACCGATCGCCCTTGTGATCGACCGCATTCCGACTCCGATCGGCGAATTGCTGATCATCGCCGACGACAAGGGAGCCTTACGCGCCATCGACTGGCATGATCACGAGGTACGGCTGCTGCAATTGCTCGGCCGCTATTGCGGCAAGGCCGGCTATACGTTGACGCCGCGCCGCAATCCGGGTGGCCTGTCGGTGGCACTCCGCGCCTATTTCAAGGGCGATCTGGGCATCATCGATGGCCTCAAGGTCGATACCGGCGGCACCGATTTCCAGCACGCCGTGTGGCGGCAGTTGCGCCGCATTCCCTGCGGCAAGACGATCGCCTATGCCGAACTCGCCCGCCGCATCGACAAGCCCAAGGCCGTACGCGCCGTGGGCCTGGCCAATGGCAGCAACCCGATCAGCATCGTGGTGCCCTGCCACCGCGTCATCGGATCGGATGGATCGCTGACCGGCTATGGCGGCGGTCTCCATCGCAAGCAATGGCTGCTTGAACACGAGCGCGCCATCGGCTGAAATCAGGCCACATATCAACAGGAGTTCATCATGGCGCCGCGACCGGACGCTGCCGCGATCTTTCAACAACTGCATCGCGGTCCCGAAATCTTGAAACTGGCCAATGCCTGGGATGCCGGATCAGCACGGCTCTTTGAAAGCCTGGGCGCCAAGGCCGTCGCCACCACCAGTGCCGGCTTTGCCTGGGCGCTGGGCTATCCCGATGGCGACGCCCTGCCGCTGGATCATCTCGTCGCCCATGTCGCCCTCATCGCTCGGGCGATCAGCGTGCCACTCTCGGTCGATATGGAAAGCGGGTTCGGCCATGATGCGGCGAGCGTGGGTGAGGCGGTCGCCAAGGTGATCGGCGTCGGTGCCATCGGCCTCAACATCGAGGATGGATCGAACCCGCCCGAACAACTCGCAGCGAAGATCGCCGCTGCCAAGGCAGCAGGCGACCGTGCCGGGGTGGCACTTTTCATCAACGCCCGCACCGATGTCTATCTGCGTGGTCTGGTCCCCCCCGAGGCGCGCATCGCCGAAACCCTGCGGCGAGCGCAAATCTATCGCGAGGCTGGCGCGAGCGGCATCTTCGTACCCGGCATCGTGAAGCCGGACGAGATCAAATCGGTCGCCGGTGCCATCGATCTGCCGATGAATGTCCTCGCCTGGGAGGGGCTGCCGGCAGCGGCCGATCTCGCCAAGCTCGGCGTGCGTCGCCTGTCGGCTGGTTCCGGTATCGCCGAAGCGGTCTGGGGTCGCGCTGCCGCCTTGGCCAAGGCATTCCTGCAGGATGGCGTTTCGGAGGCACTTGTGGATGGTGCCATGGGCTACGGCGCCATCAACGCCATCAGCAAGGTGAAGTAACACCGGATAAGAAGAGGGCCCTGCCTTGCGGCAGGGCCCGGAGGGGGACTCTTGGAAGACTGGTATGCGTTACCAGACTTCCATGCGGTGATCCTTGGTCTCGTGGATGAAGAGAACACCCACGACCAGGGTCATGGCCGCGATCGCGATCGGGTACCAGAGGCCGTAATAGATGTCGCCGCTGGCTGCCACCATGGCGAAGCTGACCGTCGGCAGGAAGCCACCGAACCAGCCATTGCCGATGTGATAGGGCAGCGACATCGAGGTGTAGCGGATGCGGGTCGGGAACAACTCAACCAGCATGGCCGCGATCGGGCCGTAGACCATCGTCACCAGGACGACGAGATAGACCAACAGCAATCCGGTCATGACGTAGTTGATCTGTGCCGGATCAGCCTTGGCGGGATAGCCCGCCGCAGCAACCGCCGCCGTCATCGCCGCCGTGAAGGCATCCGTCTTCGCCTTCATTTCCTCGGCCGGAAGCCCCGTGCCTTCGAAGCTCTCGATGACCGTGTCGCCGACCTTGACCTGCGCCACGGTGCCCGGTGCCGCATCTTCACTGCTGTAGTTCACCGATCCCTTGGCAAGGAAGCTCTTGGCGATATCGCACGAGGTCAAGAACTTCGACGTGCCGACCGGATTGAACTGGAACGAACAGCTGTCGGGATCGGTCACCACGGTGACCGGGGCCGATGCTTGTGCCGCTTCCAATGCCGGGTTGGCGAAGTGCGTGATCCCCTTGAAGACCGGGAAATAGGTCAGCACGGCAAGCGCGCAGCCCGCCATGATGATCCGTTTGCGGCCGATCTTGTCGGAGAGCCAACCGAACAGGATGAAGCAAGGGGTGCCGATGGCAAGCGACGCGGCGATCAGAAGATTGGCCGTGAACGCATCCACCTTGAGGCTCTGGGTGAGGAAGAACAAGGCATAGAACTGGCCCGTATACCACACCACTGCCTGGCCGGCCGTGAGGCCGAACAGTGCCAGCAGCACGATCTTGAGGTTGCTCCACTGGCCGAAGCTTTCGGTGAGCGGCGCCTTCGAACCCTTACCTTCATCCTTCATCTTCTGGAAGGTCGGCGATTCACTGAGCTTCAGGCGGATCCAGACCGAGATCAGCAGCAGCAGCAGCGAGATCAGGAACGGCACGCGCCAGCCCCAATCACCGAACACTTCTTCACCCATGAAATAGCGGCACCCGAGGATGACCAGGAGCGAGAGGAACAGACCCAGCGTCGCCGTGGTCTGGATCCAGCTGGTGTGCAGGCCGCGCTTGCCGGCCGGCGCATGTTCGGCAACATAAGTCGCCGCACCACCATATTCGCCACCCAGGGCCAGGCCCTGAAGCAGGCGGAGCAGCACCAGGATGATCGGTGCGGCAATGCCGATCGCGGCATAGCTTGGCAGCAGGCCGACGATGAAGGTCGAGATACCCATGATGGTGATGGTGATGAGGAAGGTATATTTGCGCCCGACCAGATCACCGAGGCGCCCGAAGAAGATGGCGCCGAAGGGACGCACGAAGAAGCCCGCGGCGAAGGCCATCAGCGCGAAGATGAAAGCGGCCGTTGGGTTGACGCCGGAGAAGAACTGCTTGGCAATGATCGGCGCCAGCGATCCGTAGAGATAGAAATCATACCATTCGAAAACGGTGCCCAGCGACGACGCGAAGACGACGGTCTTGACGTCGGCCGGTTCCTTCTTGCCGGCTGCGCCGGCGGCAATTGTTGACATGCTTTACACTCCCCTCATGTTGCCGACCCCGCGCCGAATTTCCGGCATCTTTGTTGGGTCCTCAGGATTTCCCACCCGATGCAAACGACTCGGCTCCGCGACAGCCATCGCACCAGATTCCAGCATTGCTCTTAAGCTGACGCGCCGGCGAATGGACCCCAGACTTTGGTCGTAGCGACCTTGGCCCAATGGACATGCCCTTGAAGCCCATGCATTAATTGCCGGAATGTCGCAGAGCAGCCTCATCCTCCTTCTCTCGCTGGCCTATCTCGGCCTGCTCTTCGTGATTGCCCATGCCGGTGAGCGGCACGCGATCAACTGGTCGCGCGGGCGCTTGGGTCCGCTCATCTATGCGCTGTCGCTGGCGATCTACTGCACCTCCTGGACTTTCTATGGTTCAGTCGGCCGCGCTGTCAGCAATGGCCTCGATTTTGCGTTGATCTATGTAGGGCCGGCACTGGTGATCGTGCTGGCCTGGCCGGTCATGGCGCGCATTGTTGCACTTGCGAAGCAGCAGAACGTGACCTCGATCGCCGACATCCTCGGCGCCCGCTATGGCCGCAGCCGCGCCGTGGCGGTGATCGCGACGCTGATCGCGGTGGTGGGTGCCATGCCCTACATCGCCCTGCAGCTGCAGGCGGTGTCGTTCAGCTTCGAGGCGTTGTCGGGTGAGATGGCAGGCCCCAATCTGGCCGCCAATCCGGCCGCCACTCTCGCCGTCGGCGCCCTGCATGTGCCGATCTGGCAGGATACGGCGCTCATCGTCACGTTGCTGATGGCGGCCTTCACCATCCTGTTCGGGGTGCGTCATGTGGAGGCCAGCGAGCAGCACCGCGGCATGATGCTGGCCATCGCCATCGAAAGCCTGGTCAAGCTCTGCGCCTTGCTGGCTGGCGGTATCTTCATCGTCTGGTCGGTGTTCGACGGCCCGGCGGCATTGCTGGCCGAGGCACGCGATATCCCCGCCGCTGCCCATATGCTCAACCCCCAGGTCAATGCCAATTGGGCGGCACTCACGGTCCTCTCCGGCTTTGCCTTCCTGTGCCTGCCGCGGCAGTTTCATGTGGCCGTGGTCGAACATGATCATCCCCGCAGCCTGCTCACGGCGCGCTGGATGTTTCCGCTCTATCTCGTCGCCATCAATATCTTCGTCGTGCCGATTGCGATGGCGGGCCTCGCCAGACTTGATAGCAGCCACGTGCCGGATTTCTTCGTCCTCACCCTGCCGCTCTCGGCCGGGGCCGATTGGCTGACCGCCTTCATCTTCATCGGCGGCCTGTCGGCGGCCACCAGCATGGTGGCGGTCGCCTGCATGGCCTTGTCCGGCATGGTCGGCAACGAATTGGTGATGCCCTGGCTGCTGCGCCGGCGGCAGGACGAAGGAGCCAATCTCGGCCAGCTCGGTCTTCTCGTGCGGCGCCTCGCCGTCATCGTCATTCTGCTGGCGGCCTATGCCTATTACCGCACCATCGCCGGCTTGCTGCCGCTGGTCACCATCGGACTCATCTCGTTCTGCGCCGTTGCCAATTTCGCCCCACCCTTGCTGATCGGTCTTTATTGGCGCCGCGCCCATCGCCACGGCGTCATCGCCGGCCTGCTGGGTGGCTTTGCGGTCTGGTTCTGGGCGATCCTGTGGCCGACGATCCAGCCTACCGAAGCCTCGACCCTACCGCCCTGGGGTCCGCTCGCTTATTTCGATCCGCTGCTGCGCGGCTTTGTGTTGGCGATGGTCGTCAATGTCGCCTTGCTGGTGGTGGGATCGCTGCTGGCGAAACCCATGGCGCGCGATCGCCAGCAGGCAGCTGCCTTCGTTGGCGATGGCGGTCCCAACGATCACAGCAAGCCGGTGTCGACGGAACGCACCGAACTCGATCAACTGATGGAGCTGGCGGCCCGCTTCATCGGAGCAGAGCGCGCCGAGGAAGCCTTCCGTGAACTGAAACTGTCAGGTGCTGCCGCGGTCGAATTCACCGAACGGCTACTCTCCGGCACGATCGGCGCCGCCTCTGCCCGCGTCGTCGTCACCACCGCGCGGCGCAAGGGCCTGTGGATGCCGGGCTCGGTGCGCGAGATGCTGGACGAGGCCACCGCCGCCATCCGCTACAACGCGGATCTCCTGCGCCGGACCCTCGATCACATGGGGCTTGGCCTCGCCGTGTTCGATGCGACCGGCAAGCTGGAGGTGTGGAATGATCGTTTCGCAATCCTCAGTGGGCTGGAGCGCGAGTCACTTGCGGTCGGCATCAACATCGCCACCCTGCCCGCGCATATTCCTTCACTCGCGGCGTCGCTCGAGACTGACCAGGTGGCGATGCGGGAGTTGAAGCTGGCTGACGGTTCCGTGACGGAGTTGCGCGTCGATCCGCTGCTGGGTGGCGGCGTCATTGTGACTGCCAATGACGTCACGGCGCGGGTGCGCGCCGCCGAAGCCTTGCGCGACAGTGAGCGACGCACCCGCATCGTCACCGACAACGTGCCTGTGCTGATCGCCTATATCGACCGTGACGAGACCTATCGCTTTACCAACCGGCCCTATCAGGCATCGTTGAAAGGCGGCGCCGGCGCCACGGAAGGACGCCATGTCCGCGATGTGCTGGGGATCGCCCGCTATCAGCAATTGAAACCCCATATCGACGCTGTTCTGGCCGGCAATGTGCGGGTGTTCGAGATCGATTTCCCCACCAACGACGCCAAGATTGAAGTCGCACGTGGCACCTATATCCCCCATTTCGATGAGAGCAACCAGGTACTGGGCTTTTTCCTGCTTTATGTCGACATCACGGAACGGCGGCAGGCCGAAGCTGCCTTGCGCAACGCCAATGAGGGGCTGGAGCGGCGTGTGGCTCTGCGCACGGCGGAATTGGAAGCCGCACGCGCCCGTGCCGAGGACGCCAATATCGACAAGACCCGCTTCATCGCCGCCGCCAGCCACGATCTGCTGCAGCCGCTGCATGCAGCGCGATTGTTCGTGGCCGCCTTGTCGGAACGCCATGTGGCAGATGAACTGGTGGCCAAGGTCGATCTCGGCCTTTCCTCGGTCGAGGCGCTGCTGGATGCGCTCCTCGACATTGCCAAGCTCGATGCCGGCGCCATCAAGCCGGAACCTCGCGCCATTCCGCTCGCGCCTCTGCTGCAATCCTTGGCGGATGCCTTCGCGCCATTGGCAGAACGTGCCAACGTCGAACTGCGCGTGGTGGCAAGCAAGGCATGGGTGACGACCGATCCGGCCTTGCTACGGCGTGTCCTGCAGAACTATCTCTCGAATGCGATCCGTTATGGGCGCGGCAGCGCCGTGCGATCCCGCGTGCTGATGGGCTGCCGGCGTGTCGGCGCCGACGTGCGGATCGAGGTGCGCGACAACGGCCCCGGGATCGCCGCCAACCAGCAGACCAATATCTATCAGGAATTCATCCGGCTCAAACCTGCCAGCGTGGGTGGTGAACGTGGATTGGGACTGGGCCTTGCCATCGTCGACCGCATCGCCCGCATGTTGGGTCACAAGCGCGGCCTGATCTCGGCGCCCGGAAAGGGGGCCGCCTTCACCATCGACCTGCCGCGCGCCTTGGCTGAAATCGTCCACCCCAAGGACGTGCAGCCGGATCACGCACGCATCGGCGTGCTGGCACGGCCACCATTCGTCATCTGCGTCGATGACGAGGAGCAGGTGCGCGAAGGTATGGAAGTGTTGCTGCAAAGCTGGGGCTGCGACGTCATTACCGCGCCCAGCGCCGATCTGGCGTTGGCCGCGTCAGCAGGTCGGGCGAGCCCGCCGGACCTGCTGCTGATCGATCTTCATCTTGGTGATGAACAGCCGGACGGCATCAATGAGATCGCCAAGCTGCGGGACGCCTGGGGCGATGCGGTGCCGGCTGCACTCATCACCGCCAACCGCGACCCCATCGTCATGGCGCGCGCCAAGGCGCTAGGCCTCGACGTGCTCCACAAACCGGTGAAGCCTGCGAAGCTGCGCGCACTTATCGCGCAGCGGTCCCAGCGGTCGGTCGCCTGAACTCGGCGATCGTCGCTTCCATCTTGGCGCGGTTGCCGCTGCTCAGGGCCCCCAGATGACGGAACATGGTGGCGACGCTCGCCACGATATGATTCGCCAGCCCAGCCATGGTTTCCGCGCGGAGCTGCCGGGCACGCTGTTCATAGAAAGCGATCAATTCCGGGGTGATCTCGACCGGCCCGACCGGGTCCTGCGAGGCAGGATTCTGGGGGACGGCATTTTGGGGGACGATAGCCTGGCGGGCAGATTTCTGCCCCAACCAGCCATTTTCTTCATCTGTATACGGCCACATGGAAGACCTCCTTAAAGTTGGATCTTCCTCCCGTGCTCCGATGGTTCTAAGCCATCGATTGCTGCACTGCAGTACGGATTATATGGCTCATAGGCAGGGATTTTCAATATCTCTTTCGCATTGCAACAATGCGAAAGATAGATGGCTGCCAAACGAAACTGGCGCCTTTGGGCCGTAATCCGACCGAATCTTGCGCTAAAGGTCAATCGGGCGCCAATCCGGGCTGGCCAGGACTGTAACCCCAGCCTAATTTCGCATCCCTCAAGACATCATCAGGGAGAGTCGGGATGAACAAGATCGGTGCCCACGCTTTGGTCTGGGTCGGCGGCTGGAGCCATGCGGAGGCCACAGAGGCGATCGAAAAGACTGCCGGCCTGGGCTACGACATCATCGAAATCCCGGCACTCGACCCCACCACCATCGACGCCGCCCATACAAGGCGCACCGCCGAGGCCAACAAGCTCGGTATCACGGTCTCGCTCGGGCTTGACGGCAGTGCGGACATCTCCAGCGAAGACCCGGACAAGATCAAGCGCGGCGAGAAACTGCTGCGCGAGGCGTTGGCTGTCACCCGCGACATGGGCGGCACGCATATGTGCGGCATCCTCTATTCCGGCTTCATGAAATATACCGACCCCACGACCGAACGCGGCAAGGAAAACTCGGCCGAGGTGCTGCGCAAGATCTGCTCGGAAGCTGCCAAGAGCAACATGACCATCGGGCTTGAGGTCGTGAACCGCTATGAGAGCAACGTCCTCAACACGGCGGCGCAGGCCGTCGATTTCTGCAAGCGCATCGGCGCCCCCAATGTGAAGGTCCATCTCGACACCTATCACATGAATATCGAGGAAGCCGATATCGAGCAGGCGATCGTCGATACCGGCGACTATCTCGGCTATTTCCATATCGGCGAATCAAATCGCGGCTATCTCGGCGCCGGGTCGGTTGATTTCGACAAGATCTTCCGCGGCCTCGCGCGCGCCAAATATACCGGGCCGATCACCTTCGAGAGCTTTTCCTCGACGGTGGTCAACAAGCAGCTTTCCGGCATCCTGGCGATCTGGCGCAACCTTTGGGAAGACAGCACCGATCTCGCCAAACACGCCCACGACTTCATCCGCGCAAATCTCAAAGCCGCGCAGGAAGCGCAGATCCGGCGGGGGTAGTTTTAACGCGCTCAATCGTCATGGTCCGCGCAGGCGGACCACCCACGAGTTTCTATCTATTGTGAAGAAAGCAACTCGTGGGTCCTCCGCCCCATGCTTCAAGCCCTGGGCGGAGGATGACGATGATAGGGTGCGCCGCTTACTTCACGCTCAACTTCACGTCGATGCCGTTACGCGTCGCGTTCGAATACGGGCACACCTGGTGAGCCTTGGCGACGAGGGCTTCCGCATCCGCCTTGGCAACGCCGGGGAGCGAGATCTCGAGCGCGACTTCCAGGCCGAAGCCGCCTTCCGAGCGCGGGCCGATGCCGACCTCGGCCGTGACCGTGGCGTCGGCCGGTACTTTGACGGTGCCGCCCTGGCTTGCCACGAATTTCATGGCGCCGATGAAGCAGGCCGAATAACCGGCGGCGAAGAGCTGTTCGGGGTTGTTGCCAACACCGCCGCCGCCGCCCAATTCCTTCGGCGTGGAGAGATTGACGCTGAACGTGCCGTCCGCTGTCGCCGCTTTGCCGTCGCGGCCGCCAGTGGCAGTGGCTTTGGTCCGATAGAGAACATTGACGCTCATGGTCTGCTTCCTTTCGCTGCGCCCTTTTCCTGGGCCGATCACGGCCGGACTGGATTGCCCGCCGCCATTCACAGGGATATTGCCATAAATTAGATTGTGCACAATCTAATTTTGCATGCATGATTCGCATGCCAGGATTGCGCAATTAAATTTTACACAATCTATTCCCACACCTGCCTGGAGAGATTAGATTGTTAATGAGTCGAACGCGGTACGCTCCGCCAATGCCAACCGAGGCCAATCATGGCGCGCACAGATGACACAAATAATGACAGGGATATGCTGCTGCTCTCGCAACAGCTCTGTTTTGCCCTCTATTCAACCGCCCACGCCTTCAACCGGGCCTACAAGCCGTTGCTGGCCCCGCTTGGGCTTACCTATCCGCAATATCTGGTCATGCTGGTGCTGTGGGAGGCTGACGATCTGACAGTGAAAGAGATCGGCGCCAGACTGCAACTCGATTCCGGCACGCTGACACCGCTCCTGAAGCGGCTGGAAGCGGCGAAGCTGGTCGAGCGCGTACGCGACACCGTCGACGAACGCCAGGTCCACATCAAGCTTACGGAGAGCGGCCGCGCCTTGCGCAGGAAGGCCGAGGGAATTCCGAAGAAAATGGCCCAGGCGGTCGGTCGCCCGATCCCCGACATCGTCGCCTTGCGCGAAGAACTGAGCCAGCTCCGCGCCAGCATGGATGCTGTCGCTGACTGACGCTGCCTATTCGTCGGACGTTGCCGATACCGGCTTCATGACCGGCTCCAAGGCCAGGCGCTGCGCCAGGATGACCGCCTGGGTGCGCGAAGTTACGCCCAGTTTACGCAGGATTTCGGTGACATGGGCCTTCACCGTCGGTTCGCTGATCTGCATTTCGTAAGCAATGAGCTTGTTGGCCATGCCTTCGGCCAGCAGCGACAGCACCCGATGCTGTTGCGGTGTCAGCAGCGCTGCCCGCTGCGCAAGATCGCGGTCGCGCGAGGCCAGCACCTCGTCCTTGGCCTCGTCCGGCAACCAGATGGCGCCGGAGAGGATCGCACGCACCGCATCCAGGAACCGGTCCGCCGCCGCTAGCTTGGGAATAAAACCAGCCGCCCCCATTTCGACCGCCTGCCGCATGGCTGCCGAATTGGTGGTGGCGGATACGATGGCGATGGGCAATGACGGATGCGCCGCGCGCAGGGCGGCAAGACCGGCAAGACCAAGCATGCCTGGCATATCGAGATCGAGCACGACGAGGTCGGTCTCCGGGTTTGTCTCGATCGCCGCCTGGGTTTCGGCAAGCGTCCCGGCATACGCAATGCGGGCGCCGGCGAAGCCGCCTTTCAGCGCCGCCGCCAGAGCGTCACGCACCATCGGATGGTCGTCCGCCACGACGAAGGCCATGACACCCGTTTGGTGCAACATTTCGGGGCTATGGGCCTTTATCGCCATGCCGTCGTCTTCCCCCAGTTGGACTTCTTATCCGGCAGCTTCGCGCCGCCTGCATTGGCCATCAGCATACACGGCCGGCCATCAATCGGAAACGTGATCCAGCTCTCTTGACCGCCCGGAACATGGCCGGAAGCCCGTCGCGAGCCGGCGGAGCTGTTGCTGCCACGCGGACCGGCGCGCTAGAGTGCCGGCCACGCGACATGTTGGCGATCTCGGCAATTAACAGGCGTTTTGATGATCCATACGGTATTCCGGATAGCGCTGCGGGCGGCAGGGCAGTGACAGACACCCAGACAGATAGCCGATCGGAAACGGGCGCGCTCAACTTTGCCGCCACCCTCGCCCGATCCTTTGCCGCTTCGCTCAATGTTGACGCAACCGTGGGCCAGGCCCTGGCCAGCATCATCCAACTGCTGGAGACCGAAGCAGGCTCGCTGTTTCTGCTCGATGAGGCAGGGCAGATGCTGGTGTGCCGGGCGAGTGTCGGGCCGGTCAAGATCGACGGGCTTGCTGTCCCCGTAGGCCAGGGCATCGTCGGCCGCGCAGTCGCCGAAGACCAATTGGTCGTGGTCGAGAATGCCTATGAAGACAAGAACTTCTTCAAGGCCGCCGATGAGCGCACGGGCTTCGTCACGCGTTCAATCCTGTGCGCGCCGATGCGCGTCGGCGACAAGCTGATCGGCGCGGTCCAGGTCCTCAACAAGCGTTCCGGCCATCCGTTCGACGGCCTCGCCGGCAAAGACGCCAACATGCTGCAGGTGATGGCCAACGCCGCGGCGCTGGCCATTTCCAATGCGCGCCTCGCTGACCAGTTGCTGGAACAAGAGCGCATCAAGCGCGAGCTGGAACTGGCGTCCGAAATCCAGCGCAGCCTGTTACCGCCAGAGGATGACGACCTGCCGATCTGCGGCATCAACCGCCCGATCCGCGAAGTTTCCGGCGATTTCTATGACTATTTCGAACTGCCTGACGGCACGATTGCATTCGCCCTGGGTGACGTCTCCGGCAAGGGCATGAACGCCGCCTTGCTGATGGCCAAGACTGCGAGCCTGTTCCGCTGCCTGGGCAAGACCATCCGTGACCCAGCGCGTCTGCTGTCAATCCTCAATCGCGAGATCTGCGAGACCACCAGCCGCGGGATGTTCGTCACCATGGTGGCCGGGCTTTATGAACCTTCGACCGGCATGCTGCGCTATGCCAATGCCGGCCATCTGCCGCCGCTCATCAAATTCCCGGATCATCTCTATGAGACCGTGGCGCCGGACGCGCCGCCGCTCGGCATCATTCGCGACATGCATTTCGTCGACCATGAGATCAATCTCAAAGGCGGTCTCTTCGTCGCCTTCTCAGATGGCTTGACCGAGTTCCGCTATGGCGATGAGGAGTTGGGTGTCGACGGCCTCAATCTGCTGCTGGAATACGCCCATGATGGGCCGCTGCGGCAACGCCTCGAACTGGTACTGGCCGAACTCGACCAGGGCGGCTGGGAGGCCAAGGACGATCTCACCATCCTTGCCATCGACGACCGTGCCGCCGGCAAGGCCTGGCAGCGGGAACACGCCACCCTTATGGCAACTCCGACCGAGGGCGATTTCCTGTTCGGCCTCTCTTTTCCGGCCGATCCCAGCCGATTGAAATTCATGCGCCCGGCCCTGGAAGCGGCCGCCCGGGCCTGCCAGTTCGCCGATGACGAGATCCAGGATTTGCTGCTGGCGGCCGGGGAAGCCATCGAAAACATCATGATTCATGCCTATGGTGGCCAGGCCAAGGGCGAAATCACACTGGCGGTGCATCGTCTGCCGGACGGAATCATGCTCCGCTTGCGGGATTTTGCACCCCGCGTGGATACCGGTAAGATAGAACCAAGGCCGCTTGACGAGGTCAGACCCGGTGGATTGGGGACGCATTTCATCCGGGCCATCATGGACGATGCCAGTTTCATCCCCCTGCCGGATGGCGAGGGGAACTTGCTGGAACTTGTCAAACGACGCCGGGCTGCCCCGGAATCGCCCTCAGATACGGCGAGCGCGATGGCGGGCGAGACGGATAGCAAGGGTGGGAACTAGGGGATGTCGGTGGCCAATATCAAGGAACAGCAAGGCAAGATCGTGATCGCCCTTGAGGGGGAAATCGATCTCGAGAATGCCGGCGAGGTCAGGAAGGCGCTGCTCACCAATTTGAAGCAGAAGAAAGACCTGCTCATCGACCTGTCCGCAGTCACCTATATCGACTCGTCGGGTATCGCCAGCCTGGTTGAAGGCTTGCAGGTGGCGCGCAAGCAGAAGAACGAATTGTCGCTGGTCGCGGTGAGCCCGCGCGCCTTGCGCGTGCTGGAACTGGCACGCCTCGACAAGGTGTTTGCGATCCACACCGATGTCGCTGCTGCCCTTGCGGCACGGCCTTAAGCGCGGCATGAGGCGGGACCTTTCCTGATGGCCAACCCAGCGAAGATCTTCGAGAGCATCGGCAAACGCACCGTCGCCGGGTTGGACGAGATGGGTTACGCCGCCGCCATCTTCTTCGAAGCGATCTATTGGACGCTGGCCGGCTGGCGCTATCGCCAGCCCGTGCGCGTGTCCGCGACTTTCGCCGCCATGATGCAGTTCGGCGTCGCCGCCTTGCCCATCGCGACATTGCTGGCTGCCACTATCGGCCTCATGCTGGCCATTCAGAGTCTTTATAGCCTCAGCATCTTCGGCGCCCAGAGCTATGCCTATTTCGGGATCGCCTTTGCCGTGGTACGCGAATTCAGCCCAATGATCATGGGCATCCTTATCGCCGGCCGGTCCGGCTCCGCCATCGCAGCACGACTTGCCACCATGAGCATCAATCAGGAAGTCGACGCGCTCCAGGTGATGGGCATCAACCCGGTGCGCTTCCTGGTGTCGCCCGTTCTCATCGCACTGGTCATTGTCGTACCGTGCCTTGCCATGTGGGCCAACCTGGTCTCGTTGACGGCGGCCGGCCTCTATGTCTCGGCTGAGCTCAACCAATCCTTCGGCGCCTATGTGAACGACACGATCGAGGTGCTGCAGACCGGCGACGTGTGGCAGGGCATCGGCAAGGCGGCACTGTTCGGGATCATTATCGCGCTGGTCGGCGTGGTGAACGGATCGACCGTACAAGGTGGTGCCGAGGGTGTCGGCAAGGTCACCACGCGGTCCGTGGTCATGTCGATCTCGCTGATCATCGTCGCCGACATGATCTTTGGCTTCATGACGACGCAATGACCATGACAGACGCACATCTCTCCGCCGAAGCGATCAACCAGGCCAACCGACCGAGTGCGGCGGAGATCGCGTCGCGTCGCAAGGTGATCGAGGTCGATAGTCTCGACTGGTCCTTCGGCCCGCGCCAGGTGCTGTTCGACATCAATCTAGATGTCCGCGAAGGCGAGATCATGGTGATCATGGGTGGCTCCGGCTCCGGCAAGACCACCCTGCTGCGGCATCTCGTCGGTTTGATGCCGCCGATGCCGGGCAAGATCAAGCTGCTGGGCAAGGACATGGGTGCCTTGTCGCGCATGCAGCTTCTGGAGTTGAAGCGGCGCATCGGTGTCGCCTTCCAGTTCGGCGCGCTCTTCTCCTCGATGAGCGTCTCCGAGAACGTGAAGCTGCCGCTGCGCGAACTCACCGATCTCGAGGAACGCACCATGGATATCATGGCCAACATGAAGCTGGAGGTCTGCAACCTCTCCGGCTTCGGCCATCTGATGCCCTCCGACCTCTCCGGCGGCATGATGAAGCGCGCCTCGATCGCGCGCGCGATCGTCATGGACCCCAAGCTCATCTTCCTCGACGAGCCCTCCTCCGGCCTCGATCCGGTGGTCTCCTCGGCGCTCGACGATCTCATTTTGAAATTGCGCGATGCCATGGATATTTCCGTGGTCGTGGTCAGCCACGATGTGGAGAGCGCCTACAAGATCGCCGACCGGATCACGATCCTGGACAAGGGGCAGATCCTCATTTCAGACCGTGTCGATGCGGTCCGCAATTCGACCAATGAACGTGTGCAGAATTTGCTGCACCGCCGGTCGGAGCAGGCCGAAATCGACCCCACCGAATATTTGCGCCGCCTCGCGGGAGATTGAAGACCGATGCGTAATCACTTCCTCAACTACACGGCCGTCGGCATTTTCGTCGCCGCCATGATCGTCGCTCTGGTGGTGGCGCTGTCCATGCTGTCCGGGCGCACGGGCCCCACCGACACCTATTATGTCGAGCTCGACGACGTAACCGACGTCAAATACGGCACCATCGTTCGTTTCGCCGGCTTCCCGATCGGCCAAGTCGAGAAAATCACGCCGGTACCCAATGAAGGCAAGTACCGCTTCCGCCTCCAGCTCGCCGTGCAGGAAGGTTGGAAATTCCCGCAGGATTCGATAGCACGCATCGCGGCCTCCAGCTTCCTTGCAGGCAAGACCATCGAAGTGAACGGCGGCCTCACCAGCGCTGTCATAGCGCCGGGCGGCGATATCGCCGGCGGGACGGCCGCCGACATGTTCTCGCTGATGGCCCAGGTGGCCGGCGAGATCGGCGATTTGTCGAAATCCTCGCTGAAGCCCCTGGTGGCGAAGATCAGCGACATCATCGACCGGATCGGCAACACCACCGAAGTCAATCTCAAGGAATTGATGACCTCGCTCAACTCGATCGCCCATGAGGTCAATGCCAAGACGCCGATCATCGTCGGCAATGTCGAAACTTTCTCCAGCCAGCTCAATACCGAGATGGCCAAGGTCGATCAGCTGCTGTCCGAGAAGAATATCGGCGCCGTCGGCAATTCGCTCAGCAATATCGAACGCGCCACCGCCAATGCCGAGGTGGCGAGCAAGGATCTGCGCAGCCTGGGCGGCCAGATCACCAAGGTCGCCGACCAGATCAGCGCGCTGGTGGCCGATAATCGCAAGGGCGTCGACAAATCGGTGGCGGACCTCGAATATACGCTGCGCGCTGTGGCGCAGAACATCGATTCCATCACCCACAATCTGGACGGAACCACGCGCAACATGAACGAGTTCAGCCGCCTCATTCGCCAGAACCCGGGCCTGCTGCTGTCCGGCAGCAATCCCGAAACCGATAAGGGGCTCAGCCCCAACAGCGGGGACGAGCAATGAGCGTGATTATCCTTGCCCGCCGTGCCGCTCTGCTCGGTCTCGCCCTGGCGCTCAGTGGCTGCTTCGGATCCGCCCCGCCGGTGCCCAAGGAACAGTATTTCCGCCTGCTGGCCAGCAGCGATCCGGCGCCCGTTGCCAATCCGCTCTCCGGCATCGTCGAGATTCCGCCCTTCCAGGCCGAAGGTGTCATGGGTGAGCGGCCGCTGCTCTTCACCCAGGATAACGGGTTGAAGCTGGAGCAGCGCAACTACGCCTATTGGACCGATCCGCCGCCTGCCATGTTGCGCGATCAGCTGATAGCATTCCTACGTGCGACCAAGCTCGCCGACCAGATTGTCCCCAGCGAACTGCGCGTGGGCGCCCAATACCGGGTCGAAGGCCGTATCAAGCGCCTGGAGCAGATCGACGGGCCCGCGAATGGCGGCGCCATCGCCCTGGAGCTGGCTCTTATCGATAAGGCCACCGACTCCATTATCGCCTCGGGCACCTATGAAGTGACCAAGGATGCCGGTGGGCCGAATATCGATGATGCGGTCCACGCTCTCAATGCCGGCCTCAACGAGATATTCGCCAGATTCGCGGCTGATCTGGACCAGCGCGGTTGAATTCGGCCGCCGATCGCCATAGATAGGCCCCCATCGATCATGCAGGCCCGCGCCTAGAAGAGGTGCGGGGTTAAAACGAAAGGAATTCCAATATGGCCCGCGGCGGCGCCCTTAAAGTCCACGACCTTCCCGCAGAGAAGATCAAAAGCCTGACCCACTGCACCATCTCAACCAGCAAAGGCGACATGAAGCTGGAGATGTTTCCTGAGGATGCGCCCAATTCGGTCGCCAATTTCTACGTCCTCGCCGAAGACAAGTTCTATAACGGGCTCAACTTCCACCGTGTCATTCCCGGTTTCGTGGCCCAGGGCGGTTGCCCGGACGGTACCGGTGCCGGTGGTCCGGGCTGGCGGATTGCCTGCGAAACCAAGGGCAACCCGCACAAGCATGTCGAAGGTGCCCTCTCCATGGCTCACGCCGGGCGCGATACCGGCGGCTCACAATTTTTTCTCGTATTGGAAAAGCAGCCGCATCTTGATGGCGGCCATACTGTGTTCGGCCAAATCGTCGAAGGGCTCGATGTCCTACAATCCCTAGAGATGGGAGACGAGATCAACCACATCAGCTTTGAATAGTGGCAAATCTCTAAAAAGCCGGACTTCCAAATTTCCTCAATAACTTAGCTGTGCACCTGAAACCTCTTATTAAGAAATAGGGCCTAAAGTCCCATTGTCAGGTGTCTGGCATTGGGCTGGCCACTAGGATGGTTTCAGGGGCGCAACTATGGGTCGGGCTATATTGAATTGGTTGCCGTGGCATCGCGACGTCAACGTTCTCGCCGATGAACAGATCGACACGCTCGATGTCGGCACGGTCCTCATCGAAATTTCCGACAAGCTTCCGCAGCATATGTATGCCCATTGGCGCGTCGAAAAGCGCTTCAAGGGTCCCGGCGACCAGCCGCATGTCTCCTTGCGCAACGTCAGCGATCCCTATGCCCACAAGCTGCTGTCGGTCTCGTCGCTGATTTCGGCACGCCGCTTTCAGCTGATGGATAGCGCCGCGGCGCATTGAGGGTCAGCCGATCTGCTGCAGCATCTCGCTGACGAGTTTTGCACGCAGCTGCTCCAACTCGCCGCTCTCGGTCATCTGCTGGATCACCGCCTCAATTCTTGGGATCAACACGCGGTGGCGTTCATGCAGGTAGTGATAGACATAGATTCGCTGAAGCGGCGGCAAGATCGGTTGGATACGAGACTCGAGATGCATCTTCTTGATCTCGACCCGCCCGCTGAACAAGTCCGTCACCAGCAGATCGAAACGATCGCGGTCCAGCATCTCTATGAGATCGGACAGGCTGGTCGCGCGCTGGACCTGCGACATGCCGCGCGTGCCGGCCTCGGATGAGCCGACGCCGCGAACGATCCCGATCTGATAGTCTCGAATTGACTCCCAGCCCTGCACATCGAATTTCAGCGTCGTCGTAAATACCGTCGGTTCGATGTAGTTGATCGGCGGCGACAGCTGGATCAATGCCGGGTAGTCCTTGCTGATATTGGCGATCCTCTGGATCTCGCCATCGGTCTCGCCGGCATTGCTGAGGGCGAGCGCACGTTTCGCCTCTACGTCGATGAAGTCGATCTTGATGTTCAGCCGCGCGTAGACCTCGCGCAGGATCTCACCGCCGACATGTTGATCCGGCACACGCGCCAGCCGCGACAGAAAGATGGTTGCCAGCGTAGCGGATGATTGTGCCAGCGCGAGCCCGGACAACCAACTGGTGCCCCACAGAGCTGCCGGGGCGCCGAGAACGAGCAACCGTCGCGCAGTGCTTATTCTATCGGCCATATCTGCCATGACCCGCACATGATTAGCCTGTCCAACTATCCTCCCGACATCCAGCTACGTCCATGAAATTTCGCGCCGATCATGACGGTGAGCCAGCTATGGCTCCTTCAGATAGGCACGTAATCCGTTCGCAGCATCCGTTCCCAGCATCTCCTCCTGACTGGCAGTCTTCGAATCGTGAAAATGAGAACTGTGGTATAATTTGCGTGCCGGCTCTTCAGAGCCGCTCAAAAGCAGCGACGCCGCGGCAAGATTGGGCAGCGATTGGCAACCAAAGATAGCCACATTCAGGGTAACGCAACGCAGACGATCGGCGCTGACGGGCCGCCTGCTTCCGTGGCACGGGTCGGCCGCGGAATCGGGATACGACTTCTGATCCGCGTGGTCCTGTTCAGCTCTGCAGTAACGCTTGTTCTGACAACGCTGCAACTCTATCTCGACTATCGCCGTGATGTGAGCGTCATCGATCAGCGCCTCGGTGAGATCGAGCACAGCTATCTGGCCAGCATCGGCGAGGGCCTGTGGCAGCTCAATGAGCGGCAGTTGGCCCTGCAGCTTGAAGGCATCCTGCGCCTGCCTGACATCAGTGCAGTGGAGGTGCGCGAGTCGACGCAACGCACCGACCCGCTGCATGTGACGGTCGGACAGCGGCAGGATCGTTCCTTCATCGCGCGCACCTTCCCGATCACTTATATCGTGCGTGGCGCGAACCAGACGATCGGAACGCTTTATGTCGAAGCGACGCTCACGGGGGTCTACCGCGAACTGGTGAACAAGGCAGTGGTGATCCTGATCAGCCAGGGCACCAAGACGTTTCTGGTATCCCTCTTCATTCTTTACATATTGCACCACCTTGTCACCCGACACCTCGCCTCGATGGCAGGGGCACTCAGCAGTTTCGACCCGCGGCAAGCACCGGCGGCGCTGACGCTGCAGCGGCCAAAATCACCGACGCCCGACGAGCTTGACCAGGTCGTCAATGCCTTCAACAGCGTCTATGCCCGCCTGCGGGACGCCTATGACGATCTGCGCACCGCCAATCAGGAACTGGCACGCGACAACATGGCCCGGCAGCGGGCGGAAAAGGCGTTGCGCGAAAGTGAACATCGCTTCCGCGACTATGCGGAAACGGCATCGGACTGGTTCTGGGAATCCGGTCCGGACCACCGCTTCACCTATCTTTCCGACCGCATCGCCGATTTTGGCGTTGTCGGCGCCGCCCTGGTTGGACAGCATCGCTGGGATGCCGCGACCGATCTGGAGGCGGCGCCGGAAAAATGGCGGCTCCACTTCCAGGCCCTCGACTGGCGCGAACAGTTCCGCGACTTCACCTATCAAATTCGAATGACAGACGGCTCGCTCGGATATGTATCGACCAGTGGCAAGCCGATATTCGACGGTGCCGGTGCATTTCTCGGTTATCGCGGGGTCGGCCGCAATATGACGGCGACCGTGCGAGCCGAGTTGGCGCTGCTTGAGGCAAAGAAGCAGGCGGAGTTGGCGAGCAAGGCCAAGAGCGACTTCCTGGCAAATATGAGCCATGAATTGCGCACGCCGCTCAATGCCATCATCGGCCTTTCGGAAATGATTGACGGCGAGATCCTGGGACCGGTGGGCAACGAGCACTATCGCAGCTATGCCGGCGATATCAACACCAGCGGACGGCATCTGCTCGGCATCATCGACACCATCCTCGACCTCGCTAAGGTCGAAGCCGGGAAGATCGAGTTGCACATGCGCAATGTGCCTCTCGACGATATCGTCCTGGAGGTGGTGCGCATCATGACGCCACAAGCCGAAGTGGCCGGGCTGCAGCTGGATGTCGCGATTTCACCGGAGCTGCCACGTGTGCGCGCTGACGTGCTGGCCATTCGCCGCATCCTCTTTAATCTTCTCTCGAACGCGCTGAAATTCACACCCAGCGGCGGCACGGTCACCGTCTCTCTGCAACGGTCGGCCGGCAGTGAAATCGAACTGTCCGTCACTGATACCGGCATCGGGATCGCGCCTGAACATCTGCCCAAGTTGATGCAGCCCTTTGTGCAGTTCGACGACGTCTATCGGCGGAAATTCCAAGGGGCCGGACTTGGTCTGGCACTGGTGCGTTCATTGGTCGAACCGCATGGCGGTACAGTGACGATCGCCAGCACGCCGGGCAAAGGCACCTGTGTGACCGTGCGGCTGCCGGCGGATCTCACGATGGTGGATCAGAACGGTCAGGATGACGAAGATCTGCTTTGATGCCGCAACACAGCGCCCAGATGACTTGACGAAACCATCAGACGAGTCAGCGCTTGGTCTCCCGATCTCCGCCGGCTGGCGTCTTACGCGGGGTCGACCCTTTCGCGGAGGTCTCTGTTCCACCTAAACTATCGGACAGGCCCTCGAAGACCTGGTCGAGCCAGCGCAAGGGCGGCAGCACTTCGGTCTCTGCCCCTACAGCTTTCGTGCCCTTGGCCGAGACCTTCTTTGGCGCACTGGGCGCAGCGGGCTTGGCCGATTGTTTGGTCACCTTTGCCGCCGCGACCTTTGCTGGCGTCGCCCTCATCTCCCCGGCGCCATCTTCTACCGATTTGGATATCTTTTTACTGACCTTCGCGGGCGGGCTTATCTCGGCGTCCATCTCACCCGGGATCGACGGTTCCGCCAAGGGCGTGAAGTTCGGCACCGAAATCGTCGGTAGAGGCGTTATTTGTTCCAGATCACTCAGGATCGGCATCGTCAGCAACTCATCCGCCTGCGTGACGACCAGGACGATCGGACCGCTCGACCTTGGTATGGCCTGTGCTTCGGCGATGCCAGGCTGATCGCCGCCAAGGATATGCGTATCGACGGCGGCGCCGATGAAGAAGGCCGAAAGCAGGGCTGTGCCCGTACCCGCCATGATCAACACGTTGCGCTTGCCGCGCATTGCCTCCCGCAGCAGGCCAAAGGTGCTCGTCCAGGTTTTTGCCGCCTGGGCGCCCACGGCGCGCGCTGCCCGATGCGGTGGCCGGGCCTTCGCCCCGAACGCCGCCATGTAGGCTGCATAGGAGAGCTCGCCGGCAGGCGGCAACCCCGCGGTCACCAGCACGCTATCGCTGACCCCGTTCTTGACCCGGAGATAGCTCTCATACGATGAAATGGAGGCCGCCGGCTCCGCGGCGGGCAAGGTTGTTTCGACCGCCGCCTGCCAGGACGGCATACCGGCATTTTCGGAATCGATGTGTTGCCCGGCCATCACTTGCCCCCGTCCCAGCATCCCCGCCCGGACGAACGGCTGGCGCGCTACCGGGCCAGCCCAAACACCGCATGCGCTACCCGGTTCCAAGGCCATCGCAAAAAAAATCGGGGTGGCTGGACGCCTCTGGCAGCCCGCTCGATCAGTGAAGCAGGACGGCGCCCAGGGCCACCAGGCTCACCGAGGCATAGCGCCGTTTGCGGAACTTTTCCTTCAACAGGAAGGCGCTCATGATCGCGGCGAAAATCACGCTGGTCTCGCGGAGCGCGCTGACCTGGGCGAAGGCGCCGTCCTTCATCGCAAAGATCGAGATGGCATAGGCCCCGGCGGAGAGCGACCCGCCGGCCAGGCCCAGTTTCCACGCCCCCGACCAATAGTCGAAGGCCGGGCGAAGCCCGCGCCGCCAGACGCAGAACAGCACCAGCATCGGCGCATCCAGGGCGAACAGCCAGGCGATATAGCCGAATTGCTGCTCCTGGCTGGCACCGGCGTGACGCACGCCGAGGCCGTCGCACAGCATATAGCCCATGATGCAGATGCCGGTGAGGAGGCCGAAGGCCACCGGCTCCCATTTATGCTTGCCGGCAAGCGGTCTTTCGACCGACAGGCTCAGGATGCCGATGGAGATCGCTGCCACCCCGGCCATCTGCCAGGCCGCAAGCATTTCATAGGGCGGCAGCAGCCAGGCCGAGACCGCCACCAGCAGCGGCGCCGAGCCGCGCGCGATCGGATAGACCTGGGATAGCTCGCCATGGCGGTAGGCCAGTACCAGGAACAGGTAATAGCCGAGATGCGTCAGCAGCGAGCCCAGCAGGTAAATCCAGCTGTCTGGATCCGGGATCGCCGTGAAGAACAGAAACGGCACGGCAATGAGTCCCGCAAGCCCCATGGTGAGCCCCATGTTCAGGAGCGTGTCGTTGCCGATCTTGACCATCACGTTCCAGCTGGCATGCATCACGGCAGCCAGGAGGACGAGCAGAGTCATGGAAAGGGAGAGCGCGGGCGGGTGCATGATGGCCGCGACCATGACATATGCGTGACACCCTGCCCAATCGCTTGTTTCGATGGGGGCATAGATGAAACCGCATAGGTCGCTGGCAATGGATAGTTTGAAGCGATGGATGCGGTGACGGCGCCACCGGCCCTAACGCCTCAGTTCAACGGCACCACCGAAATCGAATTGTAGGGCGAACCGTCGATCAATTTGGTCGACCAGACCAGATAGACCAGCACGTTCTTTTCGGCGTCCAGGAAACGGCTGATGCGCAACTCTTTGAACAGGACTGAGGCGCTTTCCGAAAAGACCACCTCGCCGTCCTTATCCGTGGGAATTTTGCCGGTGATCTTGGTCGGGCCAACCGCGCGGCAAGCGATGGAAAAGCGGCTGGGATCTTCGGCAAGGCCCACGGCGCCGCTCCAACCGCCGGTTTCGGCGCGGCTGAGATAGCAGGAGACGTTCTCGACCTTGGGATCGTCATAGCGCTCGATGACGACCTTGTCGTTGGGGCTCATCATGCGGAACGTCGTCGACACCTCTCCGATCGTTTCCTGCGCCATTGCGGCCGGCACTGCCGCCGATAAAGCGACGCCGATGCTCAACATTCCCAAGGCATATTGAACCTGTTTCATGATTATCTCGTATCCCGATGTGGTTGCCGCGGACAGGAACCTTCGGCAACGGCCTGGGTTCCCTCATAGCATAGCAAGAGAGAGCAAGCGTGCGCAGATATCTGATCGGCTATCTCGTCATTCTGGTTGTCTATGTCGTCATCGACGCCGTCTGGCTCAGCCAGGTGGCGATAGATCTCTATCAGGAAGGCATCGGCGCCCTGATGGCGCCCACACCGAACTGGATCGCGGCAGGTCTATTTTATCTCCTCTATCCCATCGGCCTGCTGGTCTTTGCGATCGGTGGGCAGGACAGGACCAGCCAGATTGCCGCGCGCGCTGCCCTGTTCGGCTTCATGGCCTATATGACCTACGACCTCACGAATCTGGCCACGTTGCGTGATTGGCCGGTGGGACTATCGATCATCGACATGACCTGGGGCGCAGTTCTCTCTGCCATATCGGCTAGCCTTGGCTGGCTGATCATGAAAAAATCGAAGGCATGAACATGCGCACGCGCGCGCTTTTTTTGAGGAACAAACCATGATGCGATTTGCAGCCGTCCTGAGTGCCGGCCTTTTTCTGACCACGACCGCCTGGGCCGATGGCGCCATCAGCAGTGACCTCAAGAATCCGGCAGGCGGGACACTCGGCACCGTCACGGTGACGCCGGCGCCCAAGGGCGTGCTGCTGCGCATTGAGGCGAAGGACCTGCCCGGCGGTTGGCACGGTGCGCATTTCCACGCGAAAGGCGATTGCGGTGATGCCAAATTCGCCAATGCCGGCGGCCATGTGCATCAGGGCGACAAATCGTTCCATGGCCTCCTCAATGCGGCTGCCAATGATGCCGGCGACCTGCCCAATATCTTTGTTGGCGCCGATGGCGGTGTCATCGTCGAGCTATACTCGACACTGACCTCGCTCGACGGCAAGTTGCCCAGGCTCAATGATGCCGATGGCTTTGCGGTCGTCATTCACGCCAATCCCGACGACTACACATCGCAGCCGATCGGTGGTGCCGGCGCCCGTATCGCCTGTGCCGCATTCAAGTAATCGACACAGATATAACGGGTAAAGTATCTCCATGACATCTCTCAAGAGGACGCCTCGCGGCAGATAACGCCGATAACTCACAGCGTTCCGGCACAAATTTACCCGACATTCATCATAATCCCGTAAATTGGCCCGTATTCGAGCGGTTATCCACGGGGATTCTGCAGTGGTTTCTGTCGGCGCCATATTTCTCCAACTGCTGCAGAACGTGAGCTTGTTCGCCCTCGTGGCGGCGGCATATGTCGCGATTGCGCGGTCGCAGAAATTGGCGCAACGACAGCAGCAGATCGCCATCGGCATCGCCTTCGCCATGGGCGCACTGCTCGCCATGTCGAACAATATCGTACCGGCCCCGGGCGTTGCGGCGGATGGCAGAAGTGTCATGACCGGTCTGGTGGGCGTCTTCGGTGGGCCGATCGCGACCGTCATCACCGTCGCCAGCGTCGTCCTCTATCGTCTCTGGCTGGGTGGCAGCGGCGTTTCGGCCAGCATCATCGGTGCTGTGTGTGCCGGACTGCTCGGCCTGGGATTTGTCTGGCTACGGGGGCGACTCAAATTCAAGTTTGGCATGCTGCCGCTGCTGGCACTTGGTATTGCGGTGGTGACGCAGGGATTCATCTGGTTCCTGCTGCTCAACCCCAATGCAAGCCTGGAAGTGGCCCTCAAAGTTGTTGCGCCGGTTTACGTCGTCGTGCCGCTGGGTATCGCACTCCTGGGCATCGTGCTTAACCGCGAGGATTTGCGCCTCACCTTGCAGGCGCGCCTGCATGAACAGACACAGTTGTTCGAGGCGATCTTCAATTCGATGAGCGAAGGCGTCACCGTGGCCGATGCGAAGGGCAACATCATCATGGCCAACTCGATGTCGGCCATGCTGTCTGGAGCCGCCCCCACCGATGTGCCGAGTGAAGAATGGTCCAGGAAATTCGGCGTGTTCCTGCCCGATGGCAAGACTCCCTTTGATCCAGCGCAAATGCCGCTGAAGCGCGCTATCGAGGGCCAGGAGACCAACAATATCGAGATGGTGGTGCACAATGCCGGCAACCGACATCCGCGGCTGCTGAGTGTCAGCGGCCGGCCCTTGCGCGACACGGCCGGAGAAACGCAGGGTGGTGTCGTTGTCTTTCACGACGTCAGCGAACAGCGCGCGATAGAGGAGACCCTGCGCCGCAGTGAAGAGCGCTTTGCTCTTGCCATTGCCGGCAGCCAGGACGGCATCTGGGACTATAACCCGGTCACCGGACAAGCCTGGTTTTCGCCACGCTTCAAGGAGCTGCTCGGCTATCGGGATGATGAATTCCCCCATGATATCCAGTTCTGGAAAGACCGGATGCTGCCGGAAGATCACGCCGCATCGACCGAACAGTTCTTCGATTACGAAGCGGACCGCCGCGACTGTATCGAGATCATCCAGCGGTTCCGCCACAAGGACGGCCATCTGGTCTATTTCAGTAACCGGGCGACAGGCATCCGTGGTGATGATGGCAAGATACATCGTCTGGTCGGCGCGGCGACCGACATCACCAACCAGAAGGAACGCGAGTTCGAGATGGCCGAGCTGCTGGCCCAGCTGACCGAGACCCAGGCCCAGATCAAATATGCCCATGACGAAATGGAACGCCACGCCACGCTGCTGCGATCATTGACCGACGCCATGCCCGCGCTGGTGTCCTTCGTCGATCCGCAGCAACGCTATGCCTATTGCAACAAGGAGTATCAGGACGTCTTCGGTGTCGAGGCGACCGCCATCGTCGGGCGCCCGATCAAGGATGTGGTCGAGGCCGAGATTTACGAGATCGTGGCGCCCTATATCGATAAAGCGCTGAAAGGCCAAGAGGTCGCCTTTGTCCGCCCCCTGATTGCACAGGGCGAACGGCGCTACATCGAACAGCGCTATGTTCCCGAGATCCGGGCCGACGGCACGGTGATGGGATTCTACGCCATCGGCTGGGATATCACCGAACGGCATCAGCGCGAGCAGCACCTCAGCACCGCGGCGAGCACCGACCCGCTGACCGGGCTGCTCAACCGGCGCGGCATCACGGATCTGATCAATGGCGAATCCATCCGCTGGCAAGGCGGAGAGCTAGGCGGCGCCCTGCTTTATCTCGACATTGATCATTTCAAGCGGATCAACGACCGCCTGGGTCATGATGCCGGCGACGCGGTGCTGAAAGCCTTTGCTGACCGCATCCGCGGCGTCGTGCGCGCGACCGACAAGGTGGCACGCCTGGGTGGCGATGAGTTCGTCATCCTGCTGACAGCCCGCGATGGCGAGGAAACGGCAAAGCGCATCGCCGGTACCTTATTGGAGCGCATGAAGAAGCCCGTGATCTATGGCGGTGCCGATATCGCCGTCACGACCAGCATCGGCATCGCACTCGTCGCTCGGCCAGACCTCACCGCGCAGCAGATCCTGAAGGAAGCGGATGTCGCGCTTTATGAGGCCAAGGCGGCGGGACGTGCCACGTTCAGCCTGCGCAAGGCCGCTTAGGCGACATCCATCAGGGAACGGGCGAATTCCTGCGCCGCGAAGGGTTTCAAATCATCCTGGCCTTCGCCGACGCCAATGGCGACCACCGGCAGGCCGAAGCGTTCGGCCAGTGCCACCAGGACACCACCCTTCGCCGATCCATCCAGTTTGGTGACGACAAGGCCGGTCACCTGGCAGATCTGCTTGAAGATATCGACCTGGGAATGCGCGTTCTGGCCGACGGTCGCATCCAGCACCAGCAAGCAGTCATGGGGCGCGTCGGTATCCACCTTTTTGATGACGCGGACGATTTTCGCCAGCTCCTCCATCAGGCCCGCCTTGTTCTGCAGGCGGCCCGCGGTATCGATGAGGAGGAGATCTATGCCTTCCAGCTTAGCTTGCGTCAGCGCATCGAAGGCGAGGCCTGCCGGATCGGCGCCCTCACCGCGCGCGATCACCGGCACACCGGCGCGCTCGCCCCAGATCTTCAGCTGCTCGACGGCCGCGGCGCGGAAGGTGTCGCCCGCCGCCAGCATGACCTTCTTCCCTTGGCCCTGATAGAGCCGGGCAAGCTTACCGATGGTCGTGGTCTTGCCGGACCCGTTGACGCCGACCACCAGAACGACATGTGGTCGGTGGGCTGCGATGGTAAGCGACTTCGCCACGGGTTGCAGGATGGCCGCGATCTCATCGGCAAAGAGCGCGCGCACTTCCTCCGACGTCACCTCCTTGTCGAAGCGATCCTTGGCCAGGGCTGCCGTTAACTTGGCCGCGGTGGCGGGACCGAGATCGGCCGCGATCAGCGCTTCCTCGAGTTCATCAAGCAGCGCACGGTCAAGCTTCCGCTTGGTGAAGATTCCGGTGAGGCTGTCGGTGAGCTTGGTGGATGAGCGGCTGAGGCCGGATTTCAGGCGCTGGAACCAGCCCCGCTTCTCAGAAGTCGTATTGTCGGTCATGGTCGATCAGAACTGCGAAGGAAGATCATGCGGCAATGGCGGTGAGATGCTCGTCCGTGGCGCCGTTGATGCGGGTGTCAATGATGCTGCCGGGTACTGCGCCAAAGCCCAGCGAGACGGGTGCAAAATGATCGCTGTGTCCGAACGCTGCGTTGCCTTCCGATTTTTCCACCAGCACGCGGGTGGCGGCGCCGAACTGCCGCGCGAAATAGGCACGTTGCGCAATAAGGCCGCGCTCACGCAGCGCCTGGGCGCGCGCCTTGCGCACCGGGCCCGGCACCTGAGGCATCTTCGCGGCCGGCGTACCGCTGCGGGCGGAATAGGGGAAGACATGCAGGAAGGTGAGGTTGCAGTCATCGATAAGGCGCAGCGAATTCTCGAACATCGCCTCGGTCTCGGTCGGAAAGCCGGCGATGAGATCGGCGCCGAATACCAGATCCGGGCGTGCCGCCAGCATCTCGGTCGTGAAACGGATCGCATCGTCGCGGCTGTGGCGGCGTTTCATGCGCTTGAGGATCATGTCGTCGCCGGCCTGCAGTGACAGATGGAGATGCGGCATCAGTCGTTCTTCGGTGATGATCAGGCGACGCAGCTCCTCATCCACCTCGACCACGTCCAAAGACGAGAGGCGCAGGCGGGGGAGCTCCGGCACCAGGGTGAGAATGCGGCGCGTCAAGGCGCCAAGTCCACTGTTGCCCGGCAGATCGCCGCCATAGGAGGTGATGTCGACACCCGTCAGCACCACTTCGCGCACACCATTGGCGACCAGTTGGCGGATCTGATCGACGATGGCGCCGGTGGGTACCGAGCGGCTGTTGCCGCGGCCGAACGGGATGATGCAGAAGGTGCAGCGATGATCGCAACCCTGCTGGATCTCGACAAAGGCGCGCGCGCGCGCAGCGAAACCGGAGATGAGATGCGGGGCCGTTTCCGTCACCGTCATGATGTCGGCCACCGCCACATGCGGTGCGCGGGACAGGCTCAATGCGGTAAAGCTCTCGGCCTTCAGCTTCTCTTCATTGCCGAGAACGGCGTCGACCTCATCCATCGCCGCGAACTTCTCGGGCGAAATCTGCGCAGCACAGCCGGTGACGATAATGCGGGCAGAGGGGTTGAGGCGGCGCGCCTTGCGGATCGCCTGGCGTGCCTGGCGTTCGGCTTCCGAGGTGACGGCGCAGGTGTTGATGATGATGGCGTCGTTGAGGCCCGCGGCCGAGGCGTGGTTGCGAATCACTTCGCTCTCGAATGCGTTGAGGCGGCAGCCGAAGGTCACCAGCTGCGGTTGGCCGGGTGTCGCTGCGTCGATGACGGGGGTGAGCGTTTCCTCAGCCATGACCGTTTACGAACCCCGCCTTGCCGGCAAGACTGTCGAGATCGATCACCCCTTCATAGGAGAGCGACCACGGACCGGTCATGCGGACATGGCCATTCTCCAGCCATTCGATGGTCAGCGTCCCGCCATCGACGATGACCTGGCCCTTGCGACCGCTGAGGCCGCGGCGCGCCGCAGCCACCAAGGTGGCACAGGCACCTGACCCACAGGCCAATGTGATGCCGGCACCACGTTCCCAGACGCGCATCCGCATGCTGGCGGGCGACAGGATCTGCACGAATTCGATATTGGCGCGCTGCGGGAAGAACAGATGGTTCTCCAGCTGCGGGCCGATGACAGGCAGATCGATCGCATCGACATCGGGCACGAAGAAGACGGCATGGCTGGAGCCGACATTGACACCGACCGGGTCAGACACCGGGCCCAGCGCCACCGGCATGTGGAGCGTGTCACAGGCGGCTGCCACGGGAATATCGGCCCAGTCGAGATTGGCCGGGCCCATATCGACGGCGATCTCGCCATTGCCAAGGCGCTCCGCCGGCAGCAGGCCGGCAACGGTCTCGATCACCGCGTGACCATTCGCCTTCTCGTCCATGATACGCGCAGCGATGCAGCGCGTCGCGTTACCGCAGGCGCGTGCTTCCGACCCATCGGCATTATGGAGCCGCATGAAGACGTCGGCGCCGGGCGTCACCGGATTCTCCAGCGTCACCATCTGGTCGAAACCGACGCCAAAATGCCGGTCGCCAAGGCGCTGTCGCTGCTGCACGGAGAGGCTCAGATTCTGCCGACGCGCATCCAGCACGACAAAATCATTGCCGAGGCCATGCATTTTGAGGAACGGGACAGCCGTCATCCTGGGGTCATCCTAGCGGTATCCTGGCTGGAACTCGTGTGGTTATGCCGTTGGCCTCGGCCCAAGTCCAATGATTTCAGTAGGATCGGCCCCTGCGCCGGAAGCAGGGCACACACTATTGTCGTGGGCAGCCAGCGCGTGGCAAAAGCGCCGCGACGGCACTGGTTGACGGGCCCCCATCCCCTCTGTATAACCCGCCGCCAACAGCATTTTCTTACGTTTCAAAGCAGGTATTGCCCCATGGCTCATCATAAATCCGCGGAAAAGCGCATTCGTCAGGCCGTTGTCGCCACGGCGCGCAACCGCACCAACAACAGCCGCATGAAATCGGCCGTGAAGAAGGCCGAAGTGGCCATCGCCAGCGGCAACAAGGCCGAAGCCGAAGCAGCCCTCAAGGCAGCGATGCCGGAATTGGCGCGCGGCGTGGTGACCGGCGTGGTTCACAAGAATACCGCCGCCCGCAAAATGTCGCGCCTCACCAAGCGCCTCCGCACGCTGGCCTAAGATACAGATCGAGCCCTGCCCCGTAAGGGTCTGGAAGCTATCGCGTAAGCCGCGGCCTTCACGGGAAGGCCGCGGTTCTCGTTTGTGGCTGGTCGAAGACAACGCCACCATCCGTTGTAGCTGATAGGTCTTTTTGTGCTGTTGAATCTGTGATGATTCAGCCACAGCGAGGGTAGCAAGAGTCGATTCCCACGCGTTCTCGATTCGGACTTGTTGCATGCCTTATTGTGCGCGCGTAGAGTTCGCTTCGGCCGCGAGACAGGGCGTTGGCCGGGGCTCGAAAAGAGCTTGATCACGGGAAAATTAGCTATAAAAAACAAAGATCTATGATGCGTGATGCCACGTTTCATCAGTTCTCTTGCCAAAGCTGCGGTGGTACCTCTGCCGCACTCGCCAGTGAACGCCAGAAAGCTGCCAGATTCATCCGATCTGGTCCCTTCTCAGCGTCCATTTTCCCCCATCGACACCTGTGGCAACCAAGTCACGGTTACATTGCGCGCCTTCATGGAATAATCGCGCATTGGTTGCAGCCCTACTCACCCGATCCCAACAGGTTCGGCGGCCGGGCTTAAGTTAACCATTAAGACCGCCGCCGATCCGGGTGCCACGCCGCCTTTAGGCGCGTGATGCCTATGCGGTGGCGGAATCGACGATTGCTGGGGGAAGACGATCATGAGCCAAACTGGAACCTATGCGGGCGACGTGACGCCGCAAAACGCCTGGGAAGCCCTCGTCAAAGACCCGGCCGCACGCCTGATTGACGTGCGCACCCAGCCGGAATGGAGCTTTGTCGGCATCCCCGACCTCAGCCCCATCGGCAAGAAAGTCGTGCTGACCTCCTGGCAGGCCTATCCCGGCATGGCGGTCGACCCCGACTTTGCCGGCAAGGTGAAGGCCCAGCTGGGTAATGCAAAGGGTCCGCTCTATTTCCTGTGCCGCTCCGGCGCAAGGTCGCGGGCGGCGGCCATCGCCATGACCGAGGCGGGCCTTGGCCCCTGCTTCAATGTCAGCGGTGGGTTCGAAGGCGACAAGGATGCCAGCAGTCATCGGGGCCGCGCCAATGGCTGGAAGGTCGCCGACCTCCCCTGGGTGCAGGACTGATGAGCAGCATCATGAGCCGCAACGACGAGATGAATTTGGGGTTAGGGGGCAAGGGCATGATCGAAGCTGGCAGCGATTCGCTTCTCAATGCGCAATGGGCCCGTGTGCGTGGTCGCCTGCGCGCGGAGTTCGGCGAGGCGACGTTCCGGTCGTGGCTGAAGCCGCTGACGCTTGCCGGCCGTCGTGGCCAGGATCTGCGCGTGGCCGTGCCGTCGCGCTTCATGCGCGATTGGGTGGCGACGCATTATGCCGACCGCATCATGGCGCTGTGGAGCAGCGAATGCCCGGAGATCCGCTCGGTCGAGGTGATCGTCGATGCCCGCGACGCCGTCGCGGCCGATGACACTGCCGATGACGTGACGCCGATCGAGGCGCCCCATGTATCGTCGGGTGTCAGTAAAGGTGGCCAGCCGGTCAACGACGACCAGCCGGCGGTGTCGGTCGCCAATTTCGCCGAGGCCGATGGCCTGGCGGAAGTCAGCGCCACGCTGGATCCGCGCCTGACCTTCGACAATTTCGTGGTCGGCAAGTCGAACGAACTGGCGCATGCCGCTGCCTTGCGCGTCGCCGAATCCGATGTCGTGCCGTTCAACCCGCTGTTTCTTTACGGTGGCGTCGGCCTCGGCAAGACGCATCTCATGCATGCCATCGCCCACCACATCAAGAAGAAGCAGCCGCAAAAGCGGGTGATCTATCTCTCCGCCGAAAAGTTCATGTACCAGTTCATCCGGGCGCTCCGGAACAAGAACACCATGGCCTTCAAGGAATTGTTCCGTTCGGTTGACGTGCTCATGGTCGATGACGTGCAGTTCATCATCGGCAAGGAATCGACCCAGGAAGAATTCTTCCACACGTTCAACGCGCTGTTCGACCAGAACAAGCAAGTGGTGCTCTCGGCCGACAAATCGCCTTCCGATCTCCAAGGGCTTGAGGAGCGCATGCGCACGCGCTTCGGCTGGGGCCTTGTCGCCGACATCCATCCGACGACCTACGAATTGCGCCTCGGCATCCTGCAGGCCAAGGCCGAACAGGCGCCGATCCAGATTCCCTCCAAGGTGCTGGAGTTCCTGGCACACCGCATCTCATCGAACGTACGCGAGCTTGAAGGGGCGCTGACCCGTATCATCGCCCATGCGACCCTGGTCGGCCGCGCCGTCTCGGTTGAATCCGCGCAGGAGCTGCTGAAGGACCTGCTGCGCGCCAATGATCGGTCGGTGACCATCGAGGAAATTCAGCGCCGCGTCGCCGAGCATTACAACATCAAGCTGGCCGATATGAGTTCGCCGCGCCGCGCGCGCCAGGTCTCGCGCCCGCGTCAGATCGCCATGTATCTGGCAAAACAGCTGACCACCAAATCGCTGCCGGATATCGGCCGCTCCTTCGGTGGCCGCGACCATACGACGGTCATGCATGCCGTGAAAAAGGTCGAGGAATTGGCGACAGGCGACATCTCCTTCGCCGAGGATATCGACCTTCTGAAGCGCATGCTGGAAGGCTGATTTTCGGCCCGCGCCGAAGGGCGCATTTCCTTGGCTTTCTGCGGGGTTGCCGAGGCTCGTCGGCCCCCGTTCTGGGACATAAAACCCTGTTGCCCTGGGCCTAACCTGCTATAATCCCCCACTTGCTGGAAACCAGGGTCGATTCGACCATTTCCGCCCGCCGGTCTAGTGGGGGCGCGGGGGACCTTCAGGCAAGGTTGGAATTGATCGGACCGACGGCGTCGGAACTCGAATCTGAGGGCATCCCGCCCCGATTGGAGGGTACCGCCAGCGGCCAGAAACAGGGTTGAGTTAGGCCATGAAACTGACCATCGAACGGACCCTCCTGCTCAAGGCATTGGGGCATGTGCAGAGCGTTGTCGAGCGCCGCAACACCATTCCCATCCTGTCCAATGTGCTGGCAGAGGCCAAGGATGGCCAATTGTCGCTGACCGCCACGGATATGGACCTCGCCGTGGTCGAAAAGGTGGCAGCCGATATCGCCACGCCGGGTGCCGCCACGGTCCCCGCTCATACGCTCCACGACATCGTCCGCAAGCTGCCGGATGGCGCCCAGGTGCAAATCGAGCTCGCCGCCGATGGCCAGCAGGTCACGGTGAAAGCCGGCCGCTCGCGCTTTGCCCTGGCGACCTTGCCTAAGGAAGACTTCCCGGCCATCCATGCCGGCGATCTGCCGCACAAATTCCCGCTCTCTGCCGCCGACCTCAAAGGGCTCATCGATCGCACCAAATTTGCGATCTCGACGGAAGAGACGCGCTATTACCTCAACGGCATCTATGTCCATGCCTTCAATTCCGGCAAGCAGACCAGCCTGCGCGCGGTGGCGACCGACGGCCATCGTCTGGCGCGGGTCGAGATGCCCCTGCCCGAGGGTGCCGAGAGCATTCCCGGTGTCATCGTGCCCAGGAAGATGGTCAACGAAGTCCGCAAGCTGATCGAGGATTTCGAGGGTGCTGTCGACGTGTCGCTATCCGACAGCCGCATCCGCTTCGCCTTTGCCGACGTCGTCTTGACCTCAAAGCTGATCGACGGGTCATTCCCGGACTACCAGCGCGTCATCCCCACCGCCAACGACAAGGTGCTGGAAGTCGACCGCAAGGAATTCCGCGACGCGGTCGACCGTGTCTCGACCATCTCCAGCGAGAAATCGCGCGCCGTGAAGCTCAGCCTGAAGCCTGGCACGCTCACGCTCTCGGCCACCAGCGCGGAGAATGGCAGCGCCTCGGAAGAGATCGAGGTGAAGTATGACGGACAGCCGATGGAGATCGGCTTCAACTCGAAATATCTGCTCGATGTCGCCGACGAGATCGAAGGTCAGGGCCTGGAACTGAAGCTGGCTGATTCCGTGGCCCCCACCCTGCTGCGCGACATGGCGGATGCCCAGGCACTCTATGTGCTGATGCCGATGCGCGTGTGAGGCAATGTCGGTCGCCGAGCGCGGAACCGACATCACCCATATCACGCCACACCAGGTAGCGCAGGTGGCGAACGGATTTTCGTATCTCTCGCTGACGTCGTTCCGCAATTACCGTGAGATCGGCATTGAAACCGGGCTTGACCGCGGCCTCGGTGCAATCGTCCTCACGGGCCGCAACGGCGCCGGCAAGACCAATCTCCTGGAAGCCCTCTCTTATCTCTCGCCCGGCTCCGGCCTGCGCCAGGCGACGATCGCCGAGATTGAATTCCGCAATGCCGGCAATCATGCCGCGGCACAATCCGCTGACACGCAAGAGAATTTCGCCAAGCAAGGCGGCATCGCCTGGGCGGTCCATGCCCGCTATCTGGGCCGTGGCGGCGAACATGCGCTGGGCACCGGCCGCGATCCGCTGGCACAAGCACAGACGGGCCGCGAGCGCCGCATCTCGCGCGTCAACGGCGCCAATGTCCGCTCTCAGGCGAGCTTTGCCGAGATCCTGACCGTGCTGTGGCTGACCCCACAGATGGACCGGCTGTTCAGCGAAGCCGCCTCCTCCCGCCGCCGCTTCCTCGACCGGCTGGTCTACGGCCTCGACCCCAGCCACGCGGCCCGTGTCGCGAGCTATGAGCAGGCGATGCGCGAACGCGCACGATTGCTGCGCGGCGAAGGACCTTTGGCTCCCGGCGGCGACATGAATGCCTGGCTCTCCGGCCTCGAAGCCGAGATGGCAGGACAGGCGGTTGCCATCGCGGCGGCTAGGCTCGATGCCAGCGCCAGCCTCAACGCGGCCATGGCCGAAGCCGTGGGGCCGTTTCCGCAGGCCGATCTTGCAGTCGCGGGTGCCGTCGAAGCCTCGCTGGACACGATGCCGGCGCTGGACGCCGAAGACCTGCTGAAATCCCGCCTCGCCAGCGCCCGCCAGAGCGATGCCGAAAGTGGCATCACGCAATGGGGTACGCATCGCTCGGACCTTGTCGTGACGCTCTCGGGTCGCCATCTAGGTGGGGCGCCCTTGCGTGCCGGCGATTGTTCGACCGGTGAGCAGAAAGCGCTGCTGGTGGCGATCATCCTGGCTGAGGCGCGGCTCTCCACCAAGCGGCGCGGTGAAGCGCCGGTGCTGCTGCTCGATGAAGTGGCGGCCCATCTCGACCGTCAGCGCCGCGATGCACTCTTTGCCGAATTACGGGCGTTGCGCGCCCAATGCTGGCTGACCGGCACGGAACGCGAGACATTCCAATCCCTGGATGGCTGGGCCCAGTTCATGACCGCAGGCGATGGCCGCCTGCAACTGGATATGAACTGAGCCCAGCTATCTCAACCGATTTGACCTTTGCAGTAACGAGACCCACATCATGAGTGACGAGAACAAAGAAAATTCAAATCCCGGTGGAAACCATGGCGCAGACGATTACGGCGCCGATTCCATCCGCGTGCTGAAAGGCCTCGACGCCGTCCGCAAGCGCCCCGGCATGTATATCGGCGATACCGATGACGGCTCCGGCCTCCATCATATGGTCTATGAAGTCGTCGACAATGCAATCGACGAGAGCTTGGCCGGCTGGTGCGACCGCGTCCTCGTCACCCTCAACGGCGACGGCTCGGTCACCGTGAACGACAATGGCCGCGGCATCCCCGTCGACATCCACAAGGAAGAAGGCGTCTCGGCGGCCGAGGTCATCATGACCCAGCTCCACGCCGGCGGTAAATTCGACCAGAACAGCTACAAGGTCTCGGGCGGTCTGCACGGCGTGGGCGTCTCGGTGGTGAACGCACTCTCCGAGCGCCTCGATCTCAGGATCTGGCGCGACGGCAAGGAGCATTTCCTGCGCTTCCGCCATGGCGATCCGGAAGCGCCGCTGGTGGTGGTGGGCGATGCGGAAGGCAAGCGTGGCACCGAGGTGACGTTCCTTGCCTCCAAGGAAACCTTCACCAAGACCGATTACGACTACGCAACCCTGGAGCACCGCCTGCGCGAGCTGGCCTTCCTCAATTCCGGCGTGCGCCTGATCCTCACCGACAACCGCACGGTCGAGCCGAAATCGGTCGAGCTGCATTACGAAGGCGGGCTCGAAGCCTTCATCCGTTATCTCGATCGCGCCAAGAATCCGCTGCATGGCGGGGCGATCACCATGATGCAGGAAAAGGACGGCATGACCGTCGAAGCGGCCCTGGAATGGACCGACAGCTATCATGAGACGATGCTGTGCTTCACCAACAACATCCCGCAGCGGGATGGCGGCACGCATCTGCAGGGCTTCCGCGCAGCCCTCACGCGCCAGATCAACAAATATGCGGAAGAAAGCGGCATCGCCAAGCGTGAGAAGGTGACCTTGACCGGCGACGACGCCCGCGAAGGCCTCACCTGCGTCCTCTCAGTGAAAGTCCCTGACCCGAAGTTCTCCTCACAGACCAAAGACAAATTGGTCTCGTCGGAAGTCCGCCCGGTCGTCGAGAACATCATCAACGAGCGCCTCGCCCAATGGTTCGAGGAACACCCGGCTGACGCCAAGCGCATCGTCGGCAAGGCAGTCGAAGCCGCCGCCGCCCGCGAAGCCGCGCGAAAAGCGCGCGACCTTACGCGTCGCAAGGGTGCCCTCGAATTCTCGACCCTGCCCGGCAAGCTTGCCGATTGTCAGGAACGCGATCCGGCGCTCTCCGAACTCTTCATCGTCGAGGGTGATTCGGCAGGCGGTTCCGCCAAGCAAGGCCGCCACCGCAAGAACCAGGCGATCCTGCCCTTGCGCGGCAAGATCCTCAATGTCGAGCGCGCGCGCTTCGACAAGATGCTCTCCTCGGACCAGATCGGGACGCTGATCGCAGCACTCGGCACCAGCATCGGGCCGGAAGAATTCGATATCAGTAAGGCGCGCTACCACAAGATCATCATCATGACCGACGCCGATGTCGACGGCTCGCATATCCGCACGCTGCTCCTCACCTTCTTCTATCGGCAGATGCCGGAGCTGATTGAGAAGGGCTATCTCTACATCGCCCAGCCGCCGCTCTATCGCGCCGCCAAGGGCAAGTCGGAGCATTACCTGAAGGACGATCTCGCCCGCGAGGATTACCTCATCTCGCTCGGCCTGGACACTGCGGTCCTCACCTTGGGAACGGGCGAACAGATCGCCGGCGCCGATCTCCGCCGCGTGGTCGATCTCGCCGCACAAGCCAAGCATCTGATGGAACCGCTTATCCGCAAGGTGGGCTCCGCCACGGTGGTGAGCCAGGCCGCGATCCGCGGCGGCCTCAACCCGCAGGCTGCCACCAATCCGGAACTCGCCGCCGCCATCGCCGCCGAACTCGACAAGATCTCACCGGTATCGGAACGCGGCTGGTCCGGCCTGTCCGACCAGCAGGGTGGCCTTGCCTTCAAGCGCCGCCTGCGCGGCGTCACCTCGGGCCACGTCATCGACGCAAGCCTCATCCGCTCGGCCGAGGCGCACCGCCTCGACCAGATGAAGGACGGGTTGCTGGAAAGCTTTGGCACGGCCGCGACGCTTGTTGCCAAGGACCGCACCGCCACCATCAATGGCCCCATCGACCTCATCGACGTGGTGACCGAGATCGGCAGCAAGGGCATCGACATCCAGCGCTATAAAGGCCTCGGCGAAATGAACCCCGAGCAGCTCTGGTCGACGACGCTAGACCCCGCCGTCCGCTCGCTCCTCCAGGTGAAGGTCAACCATGTCGACGAAGCCGAAGAAATCTTCTCGACCCTGATGGGCGACCTCGTCGAACCGCGGCGCGATTTCATCCAGCAGAACGCACTGAATGTTGCCAATCTAGATGTCTGAGGCGTCGTAATTGGCCACGGTAGAGATACGCATACGTCATGCGACATCTGCTGATGCCGGCGTGCTGGATGACCTGATCCGGCAGCTGGCTGCGCATGAAGGGGCCGCCGATCTCATCACCTTTACCAGCGCGCAGGTCACGGAAGCCTTAGGCGGTAACTCGCCACGGCTCCGCGCGATCCTCGCCGAGGACGCGGAGGGGGTCTGCGGCTTCGTCACCTACACCATCGACTTTGCGATCTGGAACGGTGGCGACATCCTACGCGTCGACGATGTCTTTGTGTGTGCGCGGGCTCGTCGGCGCGGTGTCGGCCGCCTCCTGATGCGGCGCATTGCCGAACTGGCGCTGGCCGGCAACATGATCGCGCGCTGGGAGATCGAGCCCGCGAATATTGCCGCCCAGAAATTCTATCAAGGCCTAGGCGCCACCCTCCGCGACAAGATCGTCGCGCGGTGGGAACTTCCCGCGATGAAGGCCGCGGCTGCCGCTGACGCCCACGCATCAGCGGCCAGGAAGCGTCCCTGATGCCGCCGACAACCGGCCTCTCACGGCTCCTCTTCAAACTGTTCCGCGTGGCCGGGAATGATGATCCCCGACAGCTTGCGGCTGGTCCAGATGTGATGGGCTTGGGCGAGGTCTGGTGGCTCGTCGAGTGATCCGCCTTTGACGGAGATGCTGTCGTCCACCGCGCGGTCGCCGTGGAAGACGCGCGAGCCGCATAGGGGACAGAAGAAACAATGCAAAGTGGCGCCGCTATCGGTGGGGCGCGACCAGCGCTTGATATCCCCCGACACCAGCTTCACATCGCTGCTGCGCATGATGACGGAAATGCCGAACGCTGACGCAGATTGCTTGCGGCATTCGCGGCAATGACAGACATACACCTGCAAGGGTTCTGCCCTGAGCTCATAGCGCACGGCACCGCATTGGCAACCGCCAGTCTTCGATGACATCAGCCCTCTCCAGTCATGAGCACATCGTGCGGTGTTCGCTTTGACGCGGACCTTAGCACGGCGCGCCGCATCGTTCACCCGTCAGCCGGCAGCGGCTGCCAGCAAGCTCGCGCGCGGACTAGTGAGGGGTTGCGGACCACGGCACAGGGTTGTGGCCGGCGCCATCGACGCCTGGGCGAAGGCGACGCTGGTGGCACCATCGCGATGGGCTTGATCGCTGGCGCCGGCGATCAGGGCACCATATCGGGCCTGGTCGCCCGCCTTGAAGATGTCCCAGGCGCCCGCCACCAATTGCATGTCGATCTCGGCGCGGCCGTTTGCGGCTACTTCGCGGAAGAGATCGCCGGTCGCCTGCGCCGTGCCGGGGAAAGTGTAGAGCACGACAACACGCCCACCGCGGCCGATCGCGGCTTCCGCCAGCGCACGGTCGATGCGCAACGTCGGCACGGCGCCTTTAAAACCGTCGGCGATCGGTCCCAAGGTCGAACAGGCCAGCAACACGAAATCGGCATCGGCGGCAGCCGCGACAAGTGCCGCGACCGTCCCGCCGGTGATGGCATCGGTGAGGCCGCCGGCCTTTTCCGCGGCAAGCAGCAGGTCGGCGCGCACAATATGTTTGAGTTCGAGCTCCAGCCCGTCAGCAGCCGCATCGAAATGGGCGACATTGCTGGCGGCGGTATGCAGGCACGCGATGCGTTTACGCGGCATCACGACTCGGCTTCGTCATCATCCGCCGGTACTGCTGCACCATTCTTGCCGGCGTAATGCTGGCGTTTCGCCTGATACATCGAGGCATCAGCCTGAGAGAGCGCGTCATCGGCCGATTGCTGGCCGTGGAATTCATGCATACCGACTGCGCAGGACAGCTGGATGTCGACCCCTTCCCAGATAAGCGGCGAGCGGGCGATCACCGAGAGCAGCAGATTGGCTTTTTCCTGCGCCTGCACCATGTCGGCCTGCGCGAGGATAACACCGAATTCATCGCCGCCCAGCCGTCCGACCACGTCTGAATCGCGCACATTGTTGAGCAGCATGCTGGCGAAATGGCGCAAGGCCGCATCGCCCGCCGGATGGCCGAAGCGATCGTTGATCTGCTTCATGCCGTTGAGATCGAAATAGAGTACGGAGCCCGGTGAGCCGTAGCGTTCGGAAAAGGAGATGAGCCGCGTCAACTCGCGCACAAAGGCGCGGCGGTTGGCAATGGGCAGCATGGCGTCTTCATCGGCGACGCGTTCCAGATGCGAGATGCGCTTCCGGGTGCGATCCAACTCGTCGCGCAGATGCCGCACTTCGTCGAGGAGTGCGGTGAGCGCCGCGCGGACATTGGGCGAGAGTTCCGCCTCGCTGAGGCCGAGGAAGGTCGCCTGATCGACCGGTGCCGACGAGCTTGCAGAACTGGCAGCGTCCACACTGGCGGCAGCCGCATTCTTGGCGACCTTGCCGACCTTGGAAACCGGCCGGGCGCCACCCGTGGGACCAAGTCCCGCCGGACCGCCAGCTCGATCCCTGATCTTCATCCTGCCGCCTTTCGCGCCCTGCGCCGCACCGCTCAAGCCCGGTCGGAGGTGTCACCACACATTTGCCCCGGATGTTGGCGATCCGGGGTCACCCTCGCAACCACTTTTTAGGCAACCGCCCGGGTCCCGGCCGGTTGCCAAAAAAGAACGCCGAATCATGATACTAACTCGGTTAAGGGCGCGTTAATGCGCGTGCTTCGCGTGCTTGCCAAAGGAACGCCACCACCTATAATCCCGGCCTTTCCCGGGGTCATCAGGAAGGCGTAAGGCCATGGCAACAAAAGAGAAACGCAAATCCGCGTCTGGTCGAACCGGGGCAGCAGCCAAAGTCGGCATCATCATGGGCAGCCAATCCGATTGGGCGACCATGCGCCATGCCGCCGAAACGCTGGAAGCTCTCGCCATCCCCGCCGAGACGCGAATCGTCTCCGCCCACCGCACGCCGAAACGGATGTTCGACTATGCGCAAGCCGCCAAGGGCCGCGGCCTGCAGGTGATCATCGCCGGCGCCGGCGGGGCGGCGCACCTGCCCGGCATGACGGCGAGCCTCACGGAACTGCCGGTGTTCGGTGTGCCGGTTGAAAGCCAGGCGCTGAAAGGTCAGGATTCGCTGCTCTCGATCGTCCAGATGCCGGCCGGCATTCCGGTGGGGACACTGGCCATCGGCAAGGCCGGCGCCATCAACGCGGCCCTGCTCGCCGCGGCCGTGCTCGCCCTCAATGATGCGGAACTCGCCAAGCGCCTCGCCGCCTACCGCCAGAAACAGACCGATGGCGTGGCCGACAAGCCGGCGCGCGAGAGCTGATCCGGCATGAGTGCAGAACAGGGCCAGATCCTGCCGCCGGGTTCGGTGATCGGCATTCTCGGTGGTGGTCAGTTGGGGCGCATGTCGGCGTTGGCCGCCGGCCGCCTGGGCTACAAGGTGCATATCTTCTCGCCTGAGCAAGACGGACCGGCAGCGCAGGTTTCCTGGCGCAACACGGTGGCAGCTTACGATGATCTTGCGGCCCTGGAAGCCTTCGCAAAATCGGTCGACGTCGTCACGTTTGAGTTCGAGAACATTCCGGCTGCCGCTGCAGACGTGCTGGCCAAGGTGAAGCCTACCCGGCCCAGCCCGCGCGTTCTTCACATTTCCCAGGAACGTCTGCGCGAGAAGCGCTTCCTGGAAAGCATCGGTGTGCCCGTCACCGCCTTCCGCGAAGTGACCGGCCCCGCTGAATTGCCTGCTGCCGTCGATGCCCTCGGGCGGCCCTCGATCCTGAAATCCGCCAGCTTCGGCTATGATGGCAAAGGCCAGGTGCGCATCGAAGCCGGCATGGATTTGAATGAGGCCTGGAATAAGATGGGCGGCACGGTCGCCATCCTCGAAGGCTTCATCGATTTCGCCTGCGAAATTTCCGTCATTGTCGCGCGCAATCCGTCAGGCGAGGTGGCGCTCTATGAACCGGCGCTCAACAGCCACAAGCACCATATCCTCGATACCAGCACGGTGCCGGCCGGTGTCGGCTCAAAGGTGACGCACGCCGCCGAAGCCATCGCGCGCCGCATCGCCGGCGAGATCGACCTCATCGGCCTGCTCGCGGTCGAAATGTTCGTCACCAAGGACGGCCGCGTGCTGGTGAACGAGCTTGCCCCCCGCCCGCACAATTCCGGTCATTGGAGCCAGGACGGCGCCATCACCAGCCAGTTCGAACAGCATATCCGCGCAATCTGCGGCCTCGACCTCGGCAACCCCGCGCGCCATTCCGATACGGTGATGACCAACCTCATCGGCGACGAGGTCGAAACCTGGCCGCAGTTGCTGTCGGACCCGGATGTAAAGTTGCATCTCTACGGCAAGGCCGAAGCACGGCCAGGCCGAAAGATGGGGCATTGGAACAGGTTGACGCCGAAGAGCTGAGGCAGCTGAAACGCCCCCTCTCCCCGACCCTCCCCCACGTTGGGGGGAGGGAGCTCACCGAGTTTGTTACGATGTTTGGCTGGCCTCGGTCAGATTCCCTCCCCCCAACGTGGGGGAGGGTTAGGGAGAGGGGGATCTCTCCATACGAAGACTCCCAAACAAAAACCCCGCCGATTGCTCGGCGGGGTTTCCAGTTTGGAGGAACGAAACCGTCAGATCACATGCCGGCCTTTTCGATGATGGCGTGAGTCCACGCACCTTCCGGCTTCTTGGTGATGACCGGGTCAGAACCGCCCGACATCAGGGTTTCCACGGTGCGGTCGGCCGCGGCGTCATCCAGCCAGCCAGTGCCCTTGGGGTTCTTGCCGACCAGCTTGGCGATTTCCTTCATCATGCGCAGCTGGTGCTTTTCGGTCTGCGCGCCGGTGGTGTCGTTGGCGAGCACGATCTTGACCGAATCCTTCGGGTTCTTCACGGCCCAATCCCAGCCCTTCTGCGAGGCGCGCACGAAGCGCGCCAGCTTGTCGACCATGGCCGGATCCTGAAGGCTCTTGTCCAGCGTGTAGAGGCCGTCCTCGAGGGTCGCGACGCCTTCCTTTTCATACTGGAAAGTGACCAAGTCCTTGGCCTTCAGGCCGCCATCGATGACCTGCCAGTATTCGTTATAGGTCATGGTGGAGACGCAATCGGCCTGCTTCTGCAACAGCGGATCGACGTTGAAGCCCTGCTTCAGCACCTTGACGCCACCGGCCGAACCGTCGGTCTTCAGGCCCAGCTTGTTCATCCAGTTGAGGAACGGATATTCGTTGCCGCCGAACCAGACGCCCAAGGTCTTGTCCTTGAAGTCGGCCGGCGTCTTGATGCCGGAATCCTTGCGGCAGGTCAGCATCATGCCCGACTTCTGGAAGAACTGGGCGATGTTGACGAGCGGCACGCCCTTCTCGCGCGTGGCGAGCGCAGATGGCATCCAGTCGACGACCACATCGGCACCGCCACCGGCGATCACCTGGGACGGGTTGATGTCCGGGCCACCAGCCTTGATGGTGACGTCGAGGTCTTCGGCGTCATAGAAGCCCTTTTCCTTGGCGACGTAATAGCCGGCGAACTGCGCCTGCGTCACCCATTTCAGCTGCAGGGTCAGCGGATCCTTGGCTTCTGCCGTGGCCGCGCCACCCATGATGAGTCCCGCGAGGACCGCGGAACCGAACAGTTTCTTGAGCACCATTTTAAGCCTCCGTTTGTTTAGTTATACGCTCAGAATTCAGGCAAGAAATCACCGACCGCGGAACGAGGCATGCCAAGACGTGAGGCGCCGTTCCAAAAATGCCAACAGACCGTAAGAGAGCGACCCCGCCAGCGCCGCCACGGCAATCGTCGCCCACACCACATCCACATTCATGCGCGCCACCTCGACGCTGATGCGGAAGCCCATCCCGGAATCCGGCGAACCAAAGAACTCGGCAACGATGGCCCCGATCAGCGCGAGCGTCGAGTTGATCTTGAGAGCATTGAACAGAAAGGGCAAGGCGGCCGGCAGGCGCAGTTTGCAAAGCGTCTGCCAGTAGCCGGCGGCATAGGACTGCATCAGATCACGTTGCATGGCATCGGCGGCATTGAGGCCCGCCAGCGCGTTCACCAACATGGGAAAGAAGATCATGAAGACGATGACGGCTGTCTTTGATTCCCAACCAAAACCGAACCACATCACCATGATGGGAGCGATGCCGATGACCGGGACGGCGCTGACCATATTGCCCAGCGGCAGCAGCCCGCGCTGCAGGAACGGGATGCGGTCGACGATGAGCGCGGTGACGAGGCCGAGGAGATTGCCGATGACAAAGCCGGCGATGACCGCCTTGAGGAATGTCTGCTGGAAATCGCCGATCAGGATCGGCAGGGACCGCCAGAACGCCGACCAGATCTGGCTTGGCGCCGGCAGCAGGACCCTTGGCACGCCATAGCCGCGGCAGATGAACTCCCAGCCCAGCAACAGCGAGATGCCGAACACCGCCGGCACCAGCCAGTTCATCAGGGGCCAGTCCTTGAGCGCGCTGAGATTGCCGAGCAGCCACCAGGCAGCGGTTGTGCTGGCGAGAATGAGAATCGTGACCCAGCCCTGGGTCGGCAGCGTCTGCCCTGCCTCCGCCGCACGAATGCCATGGAAGCCATAGACCGACAGGCCGACGAGCAGCGCGCCGGCGAGCACGCTCATCAGGAACGGATGTGGCTGGCGCGCCGTCATGAGCGGGCCTGTGCTGCTTGTCCGGCGCCGCGTAGCACCAGCCGCTCAATGCCGCCGATGCCGTAGACCAGGATGACGCCGAGAAGTGCCGCCGCCAGCAACGCCGACCAGATCTGCAATATCTGGCCGTAATAGCTGCCGGAGAGCAGCCGTGCACCCAGACCCGCCTCGGCGCCGGTCGGCAATTCGCCAACGATGGCACCGGTGAGGCTGATCGCCACCGCGACCTTGAGGCTGGCAAACAGGAACGGGATCGAGGCCGGGACACGCAGCTTCCAGAACACCTGTGCTGCACTGGCATTATAGGAACGCATGAGGTCAAGCTGCATCGGGTCCGGCGAGCGCAGCCCCTTCACCATGCCGATGGTCACGGGGAAGAAGCACAGATACATCGAGATGATCGATTTTGGCAGCAGGCCGGTGATCCCGATGTTTCCCAGCACGACGATGATCATCGGCGCGATGGCCAGGATCGGTACCGTCTGCGAGGCGATGATCCACGGCATCAGGCTGCGATCCAGCGTCCGCACATGCACGATACCGGCGGCCAAAGCCATGCCGAGGATGGCGCCCATGGCAAATCCCAGCAGCGTCGCCGAAGCAGTCACGCCGGCATGATAGACCAGCGATTTGTTGGAGGTGACCGGCTGCTCGAATGTCGTCGCTACGAACTCGGTCAGCACCTGGCCCGGGCTCGGCAGCACCGGCCGGTCCATCGCCCAGGTGCCGCGCAAGACATCAAGGAAGGCAGGTTCGATCACGGGGACGTCGGCAGCATCGGACGCGGAGCCATCCGTCTCCGGATCGGCAGTGGCCGAGTCATAGGACTGGCTCTCATCGTCCTCAGCGGCGGCCTCATCGCCCGGCTCACCGTTCAGCAGGGCCTCTGCCTCAGCTTCGCTGGCGGCATCGCTGCCACCGCTGATCAAGCGCTCCGTGACCTGATTCCAGTTGAGGAAGGCAGCCAGGCCGTACCACAGCACGATGATGATCGCGACGACCACCAGGACCGGCAGCGCCTTTTCCTTGACACCCTGGAAGAGGCCGTCGGTCATTTGACCTCGTCATAGGAATGACCGGCCTTAAGGCCGAGGCGGATGCGATGCGCGAGCTCCTGCGCCGCCGGGCTCTCGCGCGTTTCCAGATTCCGGTCCGCCGGCAGATTGCTGTCGATGACATCGATGATGCGGCCAGGCCGGGCACTCATGATGACGATGCGGGTGGAGAGCAGGACCGCTTCGTCGATCGAATGCGTGACGAAGATGACCGTCTTTCTTGTCTTCGCCCAGATCGAGAGCAGTTCCTCGTTCATCCGGTCGCGGGTGATTTCATCGAGCGCACCGAAGGGTTCATCCATCAACAGCAGATCGGGATCAAAGCTCAGCGCCCGGGCGATCGAAGCCCGCTGCTGCATGCCGCCCGACAGCTGGAACGGAAACTTCTTCTCGAATCCCTTGAGGCCCACCAAATCGAGATAACGCAGCGCCTTCTCGGTCCGTTCTGCCTTCGACACACCCATGATCTCATGCGGCAACTCGACATTCTTCTGGATGTTGCGCCATGGATAAAGCGCTGCCGCTTGGAAGATGTAGCCGTAGGCACGCTTCAACCGCGCTTCACGTGGGCTAACGCCGTTAACAGTGACATCGCCCGAGGTCGGCTGTTCCAGATCGGCAATGATCCGCATCAAGGTGGTCTTGCCGCAGCCGGACGGCCCGATGAAGGTGACGAATTCCCCGCGCCGAATCTGGAGGTCGATGTCCTGCAGCGCATGGACCGGCGCGTCCGGCGTCTCGAACGTCAGCCCCAGCTTGCGAACGTCGATCACGACGTCGGATGCGCTCATGAACGGCCCCTGGCGGCCAAAATCTCCGGCGTCATCTACGCCGCATTCGCGCGTTCGACCATGGCGCGCAGCAGGACGTCGCAGCCATCGCTGCAATCTTCCTTGGTCGCGTTCTCGATCTCGTTATGGCTGATGCCGCCTTCGCAGGGGATGAACACCATGGCGGTGGGGGCGACCCGGTTCATGTAGCAGGAATCGTGGCCGGCGCCGGAGATGATGTTGAGGTTGGAAAGGCCCAGTTCTTCGGCCCCCTTCTTCACGGCGGCGACACAGGATTCATCAAATTTCACCGGCGGCGAATACCAGATTTCCTTGAAATCCATCTCCAGCCGGTTCTTCGCGACAGCTTCCTCGCAGGCAGCCTTGGCTTCCGCCGCCATCTTGGAGAGAATCTTGTCGTCGGGGTGGCGGAGGTCGATGGTGAAGAACACCTTGCCCGGAATGACGTTACGCGAATTCGGACTGCTGTTGATCATGCCAACCGTGGCGCAGGCAAAGGGTTGGTTGTCGAGGCCGATCTTGTTGATGGCGCCCACCACATGCGCCGCCCCTACCAGCGCATCCTTGCGGACGCGCATCGGCGTGGGACCGGCATGGGCTTCCTGGCCGGTCATAACGACCTCGAACCAGCGCTGGCCCTGGGCGCCCTGCACAATGCCGATGGTCTTTTTTTCCGCTTCCAGAATCGGACCCTGCTCGATATGCGCCTCGAAGAAGGCATGAACCGGACGGCCGCCGACCTCGTCATCGCCGTAATAGCCGATGCGCTTCAGCTCCTCGCCCATGGTCTTGCCGTCCTGGTCGGCGCGGGAGAGGCCATAATCGAGGTCGAACACGCCGGCGAAGACACCGGACGCCACCATGGCCGGGGCGAATCGCGAGCCTTCCTCATTGGTCCAGATGGCGGCTTCGATCGGTCGCAGCGTTTCGTATTTCATGTCGTTGAGGCTGCGGATGACTTCGAGCCCGCACAGCACGCCATAGACGCCGTCGAAGCGGCCGCCGGTCGGCTGGCTGTCGATATGGCTGCCGGTCATCACCGGCGCCAGTGAATCATCCTTGCCGGGGCGCCGCGCAAACACATTGCCCATCTTGTCGATGCGGATCGAGCAACCGGCCTCGCGGCACCACGCGACGAAGAGATCGCGCGCCTGGCGGTCGAGATCGGTGAGGGCCAGGCGGCAGACGCCACCCTTTTCCGTGGCGCCGATTTTCGCCATTTCCATCAGGCTGTCCCACAGCCGGTCGCCATTGATCTTGAGATTGGTCGCCATGATCTCCCTCCGGGTACCGCCGGTCGCCCCAGGTCTTTCCCAGGAGGCGCCAGTTATGCCTACAGAACAGGGAGCATAGACGCGATTCGCCTGCCCCGATCATCCCGCACACGCGAGATTTAGCATGAGGCGACAATCATCGCAGCCCAAACCAGCCCTGTTGTTCCAGCCCATTCCTTGCGGGCGGACGTCTTTAGATGGCCTTTGCGGCCTTAAGGGAAATCCTGCCCAATCCTGACTGCTTGGTCAAGCTTGCTCTGGGCGGCGGCGGAAGTTTGCGTCCCTCAGGCGACCCAGGTTGCCGGGAATGCCGGAGATGCGAAGGCGGGGACGTGCGAGCTGGGACGCAAGGAAATTGCAAAAAATGGGGAATCCTCCCGATGGCCCTGGCACTGGACCTCTCTAGCTTGAGACCGTCGGCCACCTTGCAGGAATCAGATCCCGCACCGCAGCCGAATAGGCGGGCGTGAGGCCGGGATGCGCGCCCTATCGCAATCTCGCAAGGAAACAAGTGACATGAAATATCTGCTCGCCGCCAAATTCGCCCACCTGTTCGCTGCCAATGCCCACGCGCTGGAAAAACTGCGATATGACGTGCATGGGCATTGCCGGCCGGAGCAACCCGCGCCGGACGAGACGGTCCGCGCCGAGTTCTCCCGCGATGTCGGCAATCTGATCGTCTTCGGCGACAATAGCGCCAACACAGTCACCATCTCGCGCAACGCCAAGGGCGATATTCTGATCAACAATGGCGCGGTATCGATCGAGGGCGACAAGCCGACGGTTGCCAATACCAAGCTCATCCAGGTGTTTGGCCTGGGTGGCGACGACCGGATCATCCTCGATGAATCGCGCGGCCCACTGCCGCCCGCTAGTCTGTTCGGTGGCGCCGGCAATGACATTGTCACTGGTGGTTCGGGCAACGACCAGCTGTTCGGCCAAGCCGATAACGACACTCTGAACGGCAAAGGCGGCGACGACCTGCTGTTTGGCGGCGCTGGCAACGATGCTCTCACCGGCGGCACGGGCAATGATCAGCTCTTCGGCGAGGCCGGCAATGATCGATTCTTATGGCAGGTCGGCGACGGCAAGGACATTGTCGACGGCGGCGCCGGCATCGACACGGCCGAAATCAACGGCGGTAATACCTCAGACCAGTTCGTCGTCATGAGCCAAGCAACCCGTACCCTTATCGACCGAGTGGGGCCGACACCGTCCGGCATCGATGTCACCGGCGTTGAGAGCATCCTCATCAGCGCCAACGGCGGCAACGACACGATCAACGCCGGTCAGATGCGCGACCTCACCGTTCAGCTCACGCTCGACGGCGGCGCGGGTAACGACACGATCTTCGGCGGCATCGGTTCGGATATTCTCATCGGCGGCAGCGGTAACGATGTCGTCGACGGCAATCAGGGCAACGATATCGCCCGGCTCGGCACCGGCAACGATACCTTCGTCTGGGATCCGGGCGATGGCAGCGACACGGTCGACGGCGAGGCTGGGTTCGACACCATGCTGTTCAATGGCTCGAACGCCGGCGAGGGCGTTGACATCTCGGCCAACGGCGATCAGGCGATATTCTTCCGCAACATCGCCAGTATCACGATGGATCTCGACGGTATCGAACACCTGGATTTCAATGCACTGGGTGGCGCGGACACCGTTGTTATAAACGATCTCAGCGGCACCGACGTCACGAAAGTCACGATCGATCTGGCCGCGACCATCAACGGCACCGCCGGCGATGGCAGTGCCGACAGCGTGATCGCCAATGCGACCAATGGCGACGATGCCATTCTCGTTTCGGCGATCGGCGACAACATCAATGTGTTCGGGTTGCACGCTCAGATCATCGTCGAGCATGCCGAAGCAGCCGCTGACCGCCTGACGATCAACGCTCTCGACGGTGATGATGTGATCGACGCCACCGGCGTGCCGGCCGGTAAGATCGGCCTCACCCTCGACGGCGGTGCCGGTGACGATGTGCTGATCGGTGGCGACGGCGATGACACACTGATGGGCGGCGCCGGCGATGACGTGCTCATTGGTGGCAACGGCCAAGACACGCTGATCGGCGGTGGCGGCGATGATGTTTTTATCGGCATCGGCGACGTCATCATCGATGGCTTCCAGGCAGGTGCCGGCGCTGGCGACCGCATCGATTTGCGCAACGTCGATGGTGCCCTCGACTTCGCTTCGATCATGTCGCACGCGCAAAACGTCGGCAATGACGTGGTGATCGATTTCGGCCCCAACGACAGCATCACGCTACGCAATATGTCGATTGCCTCGCTGCACAGCGACGATTTCCTGATGCAGGGCGCAGCGTAACGAATGAAGACGGGCGACGTCGCACCGTAAGCGGCGTCGCCTATCCACCCGTATGATGAAAGCTTACATCCTGCGGCCGGCCGGGGAGATGAAGCGCCATGGTCCCACCCGGCCCTTCCGCCACCACTTTGCCTCGCCGCAGGACCTTGAGGCGTGCGGCCTTGAGGCGAATGGCCTCGATCGGATCGGCGGCGTCCAGCAGCACCAGATCGGCATAGCAGCCGGGATTGAGGCCATAGCCGTCGAGGTGGAGAATCCTGGCCGGCGTCTCGGTGACCGATTGGAAACATGCCCGCATGGCCTCAACACCGGTCATCTGCCCGACATGGAGCGCCATGGTGGCAACGTCCAGCATGTCGCCCGAGCCCATCGAGTACCAGGGGTCCATCACGCAATCATGGCCGAAGGCGACGGACACGCCGGCCGCCATCAGTTCCGGGACCCGCGTCATGCCGCGGCGCTTCGGATAGGTATCGTGCCGCCCCTGGATGGTGATGTTGATGAGCGGGTTGGCGATCGCCGCCACACCGCTTTCGGCGATCTGCGGAATGAGCTTGCTGACATAATAATTGTCCATCGAATGCATCGAGGTGAGATGCGAGCCGGTGACACGGCCCTGCATCCCCAGCCGGTGCGTCTCCGCCGCCAGCGTCTCGATATGGCGCGACATGGGATCATCGGTCTCGTCACAATGCATGTCGACCAGCAAGCCTCGCTCGGCGGCAAGTTCACACAGCGCTCGTACCGAGGCAGCACCATCAGCCATGGTGCGCTCAAAATGTGGGATACCGCCCACGACATCGACACCGCGGTCGAGTGCTGTCTTCAAGAGCTCGATCGCACCCGCGCTGCGCAGATAGCCGTCCTGGGGAAAAGCCACCAATTGCAGATCGAGATATGGCTTCACGCGCTTCTTTACTTCGAGGAGCGCATCCACTGCCAGCAATCGCGGGTCACAAATGTCGACATGGCTGCGGATGGCGAGCAAGCCGCGCGCCACCGCCCAGTCGCAGTAACGCAGCGCCCGCGCCATGATCGCTTCCTGGGTAAGATGCGGCTTCAGCTCACCCCAGAGCTGGATGCCTTCGAGCAACGTACCCGACCGGTTGAGCCGCGGCAGCCCCAGGCTCAAAGTCGCATCCATGTGGAAATGCGCATCGACGAAAGGCGGGCTCACCAGCAGGCCGCGCGCCTGGATGGTTGCTTCGCCGGCATCAGGCAGGCCGGGTTCGACGGCGACGATCTTCTCGCCGCTGATGCCGATATCGACTCCTGCGCGCCCGTCGGGCAGGGTTGCGTTCCGGATGACGAGATCGAACATTGGGTCTTTACCTTTCCCCCTTGCGATAGGGGATCATCAAGGCACGCGGATAACCCGCGCGCCGCGCCATGGTGATGAGCGCCAGGATTGACAGGATATAGGGCAGCATCAGGAAGAACTGGTAGGGCACGCCGGCCACGATCTGCTGCAGCCGCAGCTGATAGGCATCAAACGCCGCGAACAGGATGGCACCCAGCAGCGCCTTGCCCGGCCGCCACGAGCCGAACACGACCAGCGCGATGGCGATCCAGCCACGGCCGTTGACCATGTCGAAATAGAAGGAGTTGAAGGCCGACATGGTGAGGAACGCTCCGCCCAAGGCCATGAAGGCACTGCCCACCATGACGGCACCGATGCGCAGCAAGGTGACATCAATGCCCTGCGCCTCGACCGCCGCTGGATTCTCGCCGACCATGCGCACGGCGAGGCCCACCGGCGTGCGGTAGAGGATGTAGGCGACCGCCGCCACCGAGAGGAAAGCCAGATAGGTGAGCGGCGTCTGGTTGAACAGCGCCTCGCCCAGGAACGGAATCTCGGACAAGCCCGGAATCGCCAGCGGCTGGAACGGCTCGATCTTGGGCGGGCTGGTCACTTCCGGCAACGACACGCGGTAGACATAGGAGGTGAGCGAGGTTGCTAGCAAGGTGATGCCGATGCCGGTCACATGCTGCGACAGGCCCAAGGGCACCACCAGCAGCGCATGCAGCAGGCCGAAGGCCGCCCCCGACGCTGCCGCCACCGCGACACCGCCCCACAGATCGCCGCCCATATAGACCGTGAACCAGCCGGTGAAGGCGCCCACCGTCATGATCCCCTCGATGCCCAGATTAAGGACACCGGCGCGCTCGCAAATGAGTTCCCCCAAAGTCGCAAAGATGAGCGGCGAGGCGATGCGGAGGGCGGCCGCCCAGAGGCTCGCGGTGAGGATGATCTCGAGCACTGCCATGGCTTACTTCCACCGCAGACGGAAGCGCGTGAACAGCATGGCGACCACCATAGTGAGCAAGGCCGTGGCCACCATGACCTGGGCGATGTAGCTCGGCACACCCGCCTGCCGGCTCATCGCATCGGCGCCGACAAACATGGCTGCCACAAAAATCGCAGCCGCCACCACGCCCAGGGGATGCAGCATCGCCAGCATGGCAACAACGATCCCGGCATAACCGAAGCCGGGCGACAGATCGAGGGTGAGGTTGCCCTTGAGGCCGATCACTTCGGACACACCGGCAAGGGCGGCGAGGCCCCCTGAGAGCAGCGCCACTTTCACCATCACCCAATCGACCTTCATGCCGGCAAAGCGGGCCGCCCGCGCGTTGAAGCCGACCGCACGCATTTCATAGCCGTGGATCGTGCGCGTATTGATGAACCAGACCAACGCCGCCATGGCGAGCGCCAGGGCAAATCCCAGATGCAGGCGCTTGCCCGCAATGATCTTGGGCAATTGCGCCGCCTCGATGACCTTACGCGATTGCGGCCAGCCCATGCCCATCGGATCCTTGAGCGGTCCTTCCAGCAGGAAGGAGACAAACAGCAGGATGATGAAGTTGAGGAGCAGGGTGGTCACCACCTCGTCGACGCCGAAGCGCGTCTTCATCAAGGTCGGCCCCAGCAGCAGCAAGGCCCCCGCCAAGGCGCCCGCAATCAGCAGAATCGGAATGAGGATCGGACTGGGGAACGGCAACAGGCCGGTGCCGAACAAAGCCGCCATGATGGCACCGCCATAGAATTGCGCCTCGCCACCGATATTCCACAGTCGCGCGCGGAAAGCGACGGCGGCGGCGAGGCCCGTGAAGATGAGCGGCGTCGCCCGTGTCAGCGTCTCGAACAACGCGAATTGCGAACCGAGGGCGCCTTTGATGACCAGGCCAAAAACACCGAAAGGATCCGCCCCGCTCCACATCACCAGCAAGGCTGCGATCAGCAGACTGGCGCCGATCGCCACCGCCGGTGCCGCGAACCATAGAATGACGGGCGTTTCGAGGCGCGGTTCAAGCCGCATGACTTGGTGCCCCTGCAAAACCATGCCCGGCCATCATCAGCCCGATCTGCCGCACCGAAAAATCAGCCCGCGCCATTGGCGCCGAGAGCTGGCCGCGATAGATGACGGCGATCCGATCGCTCAAGGTCAGCAGCTCGTCGAGATCCTCGGAGATGAGCAGGATACCCGCACCCCGCTTGCGCGCGGCCAGCAATTGCTCATGCACATAGCCTACCGCGCCGATATCGAGACCACGCGTCGGCTGTGCTGCCAGGATGAGTTTGGGGTTTCCCGCCATCTCGCGGCCCAGGATCAGCTTCTGCATGTTGCCGCCGGACAGCAGCCGCGCAATCGCATTCGGTCCCGGGCAGCGCACGTCGAAACCGGCAATGATTCCTTCCGCGAAATGCCGTGCGGCTTTCCAGTCAATAAGATGATGTTTCGAGAACGGCTGCTCCCGATAGCGTTCACTGATCATGTTCTCGGCGATGGGCATGTCGCCGATAAGGCCGACCGCGTGGCGATCTTCCGGTATCCGCCCCACACCGCGCCTCACCATCGCCGCCGCATCCATCTTCTGAATGTTCTCGCCGAACAGTGTGAAGCTGCCGGACGTGGCCTTGCTCAAGCCGCTGAGAAAATCCGCAAGCGCCGCCTGGCCATTGCCGCTGACCCCGGCAATGCCGAGGATCTCGCCTTCATGAAGAGAGAGATCGACTCCCTCGAGCTCGTTGCGGCCATGGCTGCCGGCGACCGTGATCGCGGCCAGCTTGAGGAGTTCCGCACCGGCCGCCTGCGCCTCGACCTTAGGCGACGGGATCGGCCGCCCTACCATCAGTTCGGCCAGTTCCTGGCGTGTGGCACCTTTCGTCTCGCGGCCCGCCACCAGCCTACCCTGACGCAGCACCAGCACGCGGTCGCTCACCGCCAGCACTTCATGAAGCTTGTGGGAGATGAAGATGATGGCGAGCCCGCGCGCCACGAGTTTCTCCAGGGTCGCGAACAGACCCTCGCTTTCCTGCGGCGTCAGCACCGCCGTCGGTTCGTCGAGAATGAGGATGCGGGCGTTGCGATAAAGCGCCTTCAGGATCTCGACCCGCTGCCGCTCGCCCACGGACAGATCCGCAATGCGTGCATCTGGTCTGATGGTGAGCCCAAAATCCGTGGCGAGCTGTGAAATGCGCCGCCGTGCGGCCGCATCTTGCGACCGCCACGACCAGAGCGATTCCGTGCCCAGCACAATGTTATCGAGCACGCTGAGATTGTCGGCGAGGGTAAAGTGCTGGTGCACCATGCCGATGCCGGCCTCAAGCGCCGTCCGTGGGCTGCCCGGCGGCAATGCTCTGCCAAACGCCGTGATCTCTCCCGCATCGGCCACGTAATGGCCGAACAGGATGTTCATGAGCGTTGTCTTGCCGGCACCATTTTCCCCGAGCAAAGCCAGCACTTCGCCGCAGCGAAGCTCAAAGCCGATATCGTCATTGGCCTTGAGGTCACCGAAGCTTTTGGAAATGCCGGCCAGCCGGAGAACGATCTCCCCCGGCTGGCCATCCATCACTTGAGGCATCAGCTCGATTTCGGCTCGTTGTCGTCAATCGTGACAGTGAACGCACCGCTCATGATCTCAGCTTCGCGCGCCTTGACCTTGGCGACGATATCGGCCGGCACTTTGCTTTCGAACGTGCCCAAGGGTGCCAGGCTGCAACCGCCCGGCTTCATGAACGACAGCGCGCCGTAATCCTCCGCCGCGAAGCTCTTGGCCTTCACCTTGGCGATGGCTTGATCGAGCGTCGGCTCGAAATGCCAGAGTGCCGAAGCCACAACGGTATCGGGATAGTCGGCCTGGGTGTCGATCACATTACCGACCGCTAGCACGCCCTTTTCCTTGGCAGCATCGGACACGCCGAAGCGCTCGGCATAGAGGAGATCCGCCCCGGCATCGATCTGTGCCAGGGCAGTTTCCTTGGCCTTGGGCGGATCGAACCAGGAGCCGATGAAGGCCACCTGGAACTTGGCATCCGCCTTCACTTCCTTGACGCCCGCCATGAAGGCGTTCATCAGGCGATTCACTTCGGGGATCGGATAGCCGCCGACCATGCCGATATTGCCGCTCTTGGTCATGGCGCCGGCAATCATGCCGGTCAGATACGAAGCATCCTGGATGTAGTTGTCGAAGGTCGCGAAGTTCGGCAGCGCGGCATCCGGCTTGAACGACGACCCGATGAGGAAGGCGACGTTCGGGTAATCCTTGGCGACCGCGCGCGCGGCGTCTTCCACCGCGAAGGCTTCGCCGACGATCAGCTGATGGCCTGCTTCGCAATATTCGCGCATGACGCGTTCGTAATCGGTGTTGGAAACCTTCTCCGAGAATACATACTCAATATCGCCGCGTTCCTTCGCGGTGTTGGCCGCTTTGTGGATGCGGCTTACCCATTGCTGTTCGATGGGCACGGTGTAGATGGCCGCCACCTTGATGGCATCTGCGGCGCGCGCAAGGCGCGGCAGAACGGTGGTGACGGAAAGGGCCGACAGTGCGGCCGAAGCATGCAGAAATGCACGTCGCGTTACCCGGATCATAGCCTTCTCCTGCTATAGAATTATGTCGCGTTTTTTGTTTGTACCCCTTGAGTGCGAGCCCACCCGACGGCCAGGGGGTAAGAGCGGCCGAAATATGGTCGGGTGCAAGCGCGGCGCGAGAGCGTTTAGACTCCGCCCGCCTATCAAACTCGCGTCACGATAGTTTCATAATCATGGGAGACCGGCAACGATTTTTCGCAAGCGCGAACGCGCTCAAGCCGCCTTTGGCGCCGGTGGGAAACTGATCCGCACATTGGTGCCCTTGCCGGGCGCGCTGGTGATCGAGAATTTGCCGCCGTGCATTTCCGCCAGGCGCAGCACGATGGAGAGGCCCAGACCCGTGCCGCCCTGATGCTTGCGGCCGGCACCGGTCTGCTCGAACGGGACAAGCGCCTGCGCCAGTTCGTCATCGTTCATGCCGATGCCGCTATCCGCAACCTCGATGATGCCGCCACCGGTGGGGTGAACGGTGAGATGGATGTCGATACGGCCATGGGGTTCGGTGAATTTCACGGCATTGGACAGCAGATTGAGCAGGATCTGGCGCAGCGCCAGTTCATCAGCGTAGAGCGCGACCTGTTCCGGCGCGGTGAGCCCCAGCTGCAGTGACTTTTCCGCAGCGCGCGGGGCGATCATTTCCAGGCAGGCATCGGCGATGGCGCGAGCGTCCAGCAGCTGCGGGGTGATGCGACGCTTCCCGGCCTCGATCTTCGCATGATCGAGGATTTCGTCGATCATGCCGAGCAGCAGCGACCCGCTGGCATGGATATGGCCGGAATATTCGCGATAGCGATCCTCGCTCATCGGCACGCGACCGCTGCCGCGCATCAGATCAGCAAAGCCGATGATGGCGTTGAGCGGCGTGCGCAGATCATGACTGGCGGTGGCGAGCAGCATGCTCTTGGCCCTGTTGGCCTCCTCGGCCGTGCGGCGCTCGCGGAACAAGGCAACGATGGTCAGCGTCGTCATGGTGAGGAGCACGATCAACTGCCCCGCCAGTTGCAGTGGATTGATGGCCGCCGGTGCATGGAACGGTCCGACGCCTGCCGCCGTTCCCGCCATGGCGATGACCGAGGCGAGCGACACCAGCGTGTAGGCCGCACGCAGCGACGTCTTGAGGGCGATCCAGGACAGTGGCACGACCAGCAGGAAGGGCAAGGTCGCAAAGAGTGCTATCGGCGCCGGCGGTGCTGCGAACAGGCTGATCACGATGACAGCGACGCCGCTCCACACCAGCCGGTCCTGCCGGGTGAGCGGTCGCGACGCCTCTTCCGGCATCCGCTCGCCGCCCAGCCACATCAGCAGGCAGGGTGCAAAGGAAAGCGTACCGCCGCTATCGCACAGCCACCAGCTGACCCAGGTGCGGGTGATCGCGGTGAGGTCCCAAGGTCCATCTAAGTTCAGCGCCAGCGTGCCGCCGGTCGCGGTGATCATCGGGTGCAGCACCACCGCGCACAGGATGAAGGCGACGACGCCTGCAAAGCGGCTGAACAGAACCGGTTCCGGCCGCAGGCGGCGCAGCAGCGCCACCGCGAGCACCGGGCCCAGAGCATTGGTCACCGAGATCAGCACTGCAACCAGCAGGCTGGAGTCAAAGTAGCCGTAATTGATCAGGAAGGAGCCGAGGAACAGGCCCGGCAGATAGCGCCAACCGCCCAGCATGGCCGCCACGACAGCAACGCTGGAGGGCAGCCAGATCGGGGCCGGAAACAGGCCATAGGCGGCAAAATACTGACCAACCGCCAGGCCCAGCAGGAAATAGAGGGCCGCGGCGGCGAAATTGCCGCCGATCTGATATCGGAATCCGCCATCCGCCCGCAGCCAATCACTGAAGGCAGGGATTCGCGCTGGCGCGGCCATGCCCGGCCCGGAGCCGATCATACCAACCGTTTCTGATGGGGACGCAATCGACGACATAACGACGAGTCACTCCACGAATCTGCAACCAGCGCTGGTAATAATCGCGCTATCGCAATGATATAGTCAGAATAGCCTGCATAATGATGATATTTCCCTCAAGATCATTAAATAGGAATGAACATCCAAGCAAGCGCCCCGGCACAAAATCCCGAATCGCCTTGCGCGCACACCTGCAGAACATGAAAAGGCCGGCGCTTGCGCACCGACCTTTTCCGCAAGTGTAGCAGTTGAGCCTTTAGATCACGTTGGTCGAGACGTCGATATTGCCGTGGATCGCCTTGGAATACGGGCAGATCCCGTGCGCTGCTTCAGCGAGCGTTTCGGCGGTGGCGTGATCGACACCCGGGACGCTCACGTTGAAACGTGCGCTCAGGAAGTAGGACTCGCCGGCACGATTCAAATCGATCTCGGCGTCAACCACCGGCGAACCAGAAAGCTTGATCTTCCGCTGCGCGGCGGCGAGTTCGATCGCGCCGATATAGCAGGCCGACCAGGCGGCGGCGAAAAGGTTCTCGGCGGCAGGATGCGGCGCCGGCAGCTTGAGGTCGACGAAGCCGTCGCTGCTGCGTGCGCCGCCGTCACGACCGCCCGTGGAATGGGTGCGGCCGGTGAAGAGGGTCTTGGCATTGGTGTTCGCAACGGCGTTAGTCGTGGTCATGGCGAGGTTCCTTCTCAAAAATGACCGTTTTCACGGATACGATCACATCGTATGCGATCTATATAGGTGATGGCCCGACAGGTTGTCAAGTGTCCGATTTAATCGGACACGATTTATTTTTGAAGGGTTTTAATCCTACCCAGCGAATGAGGACTTGAAACCAGCCCCCACCCAACCTCCCCCCTGAAGGTGGGAGGTTGGGTGGGGGCCGGAAGCGATAACTCTCTCTATTCCGCCGCCTTCTTGCGCATCGGGTTGCGCGGGTCCTGGGTCCAGTTGAGATAGGGCTTGCCGGTGTTCTGCGGCACCATGGTGATGACGTTCGGCACCGGGCAGGCGTGGTAGCAGAGATTGCACCCCACGCATTCCTCGTCGATCACCTCGTACTTGCGTTTGCCGTCCACCCGCTTCGCGCTGATCGACTGATGCGAAGTGTCCTCGCAGGCCACATAGCAGAGGCCGCACTGGATGCACGTCTCCTGGTCGATATGGGCGATGGTTTTGAAATTGATGTTGAGCTGCTGCCAGTCCGTGACATTGGGCACCGCAAGCCCACGGAAATCCTCGATGGTGCGATAGCCCTTCTCATCCATCCAATTCGAGAGCCCGCTCACCATTTCCTCGACGATGCGGAAGCCGTAATGCATGGCGGCCGTGCAGACCTGCACGTTGCCGGCCGACATCGACATGAACTCGGCAGCGTCCCGCCAGGTGCCGATGCCACCGATGGCGGAGATCGGCATGCCATGCGTCGCCGGGTCTCGCGCAATCTCGGCCACCATGTTGAGCGCGATCGGCTTCACCGCCGAGCCGCAATAGCCGCCATGGGTGCCCTTGCCGTCGACCACGGGGGTGGGCGCCATCGCATCCAGATCGACCGAGCAGATCGAATTGATCGTGTTGATGAGCGAGACCGCATCCGCCCCGCCCTTCTTCGCCGCCTGGGCGGGTTTGCGCACATCGGTCACATTGGGTGTCAGCTTCACGATGACCGGCATACGCGTGTATTGCTTGCACCAGCGCGCGACCATCTCGACATACTCCGGCACCTGGCCCACGGCGGCACCCATGCCGCGTTCCGACATGCCGTGCGGGCAGCCGAAATTGAGCTCGATGCCATCCGCTTCGGTGTCCTCGACCCGCGCCAGGATGTTCTTCCAGCTATCTTCTTCGCACGGCACCATCAGCGAGACGATCATGGCGCGGTCTTTCCAATCGCGCTTGACCCGCTTGATCTCCTGCAGATTGATGTCGAGCGGCCGGTCGGAGATGAGCTCGATATTGTTGAAGCCGATCATCCGGTCGGGACCGAGATGCATGGCGCCGTAGCGCGAACTGACATTCACCACAGGCGGATCTTCGCCGAGCGTCTTCCACACGACGCCGCCCCAGCCCGCCTTGAAAGCGCGCACGACGTTATATTCCTTATCCGTCGGCGGGGCGGAGGCCAGCCAGAATGGGTTCGGCGATTTGATACCGATGAAGTTGGAGCGCAAGTCAGCCATCATTCCCTCCCTTACGCTTCGCCGCGTAGATACGCGTCGATCGAGATCGCCGCATCGCGGCCATCGGCAACGCTCTGCACCGTGAGATCGATGCCGGACGTCACGCAATCGCCGCCGGCGAAGACGCCTTTGATCGAGGTCGCGAAATCGTCATTGACCGCAATCTTGCCGCCCGCCATATCGAGCACATCCTTGGCCTTGCCGTTCAACGGATCTGCGACCAGGGTCTGCCCGATCGCCTTGAAGACCGTGTCACAGAGGATCGAGAATGTCTCGCCGGTGCCCATCAACCGGCCCTTATCATCGAGCTGGGTATATTCGAATTCGACCTCGCGCACGGCGCCGTTAGCCCCATGCAACTTCAGCGGCCGCGCCCAATGCTTGATCTTGACACCGTTCACCTGGGCGAATTCCTGCTCGTGATGCGTGGCGCTCATATTGTCCGGCCCGCGGCGATAGACCAGGGTCACATCCTCGGCCCCTAAGCGCTTCGATTGAATCGCGATATCGATGGCGGTATTGCCGCCGCCGATGACGACCACCTTGCGACCCACGGGAAGTGATTGTCTGTCCTTGGCCTGGCGCAGGCGCGCGATGTAGCCCACCGCATCCTCGATGCCCGCCATCTCCTCGCCGGCAGCCCCCAGCGCGTTGACACCGCCGAGACCCATGGCGAGGAACACCGCATCGTAGTCCTTGCGCAGACCTTCCAGCGTCACGTCGCGCCCCAAAGCCATGCCAGTCTTCACCGCGATGCCGCCCAGGGCCAGGATGAACGACACCTCCGTCTGCGCAAAATCATGCACCGTCTTATAGGCGGCGATACCGTATTCATTGAGCCCGCCCAGTTTCTCGCGCGCTTCATAGACGGTGACGTCATGGCCAAGGCGCGACAGGCGATGCGCTGCCGATAACCCGGCCGGACCGCCGCCGATGACGGCGACTTTCTTTCCGCTTGAGGGTGCGCGGGTGAAGGGCTGCTTGCCGGCATTGACCAGCGCGTCGGTGGCGTAACGCTGCAGTGCGCCGATCTGCACCGGCTTGTCCTCGGAATGATTCCGGACGCAGGCATCTTCGCACAGAATCTCAACCGGGCAGACGCGGGAGCACATGCCGCCCATGATATTGGCTTCGAGGATCGTCTCGGCGGCACCGATGGGATCATTCACCGCAATCGAGCGGATGAAACTCGGGATATCGATGCTGGTAGGACAGGCATCGATACAGGGCGCATCATAGCAATAGAAGCAGCGGCTGCTTTCGACGAGCGCGCGCTTCCTGTCCAGCGGTGGCTTCACATCATTGAAATTGGCCGCAATCTCTGCGGCGGTGAGTCGACCCGCACGGATATCTGGCGCGGCGTACTCGCTCATCGGCATCCCTCCAGTTGGCGTCACAAGCACGTTCCCTGGCCGGATCGCCGCTGTCGTCCTCGTTAAGCATCGGGACGCGGGCTTATTAGGATGGCGATCGGCTACCTATGGCAGGCATCAAAACACATTCTATTCAGACGGTCAATTAAAGTTGACCGATTGGAAAGATTGAGAGGTTCATCCGACTTGTGAACCCCGTCACAGCACAATTCGCCAAGTTTGCTATCTCCAGGGGCAGGAAGATCGAGGTGCCGTTGCCATCGGTCATTGTGTTGGAGAGTGCCATGTCGAGTAATGTCCTGCCGCGCCGCCTGCGGAGCACCTGGTTGGTTCTGTTGAGTGGAGTCGTGCGCAAAATCGTGGACGCCCATCGCCGCCGCCGTGCTGTCGCCACCCTGCATCAACTGCCCGATCATATGCTGCGCGACATCGGCATCAGCCGGTCGCAGATTACCCGCGCGGTCGACACGGGCCACTTCAACTGACAGCTGTTTAGTCTCGATTACTAAACTACACGCCGTCTCGTCTCATCGGTTGACGGCGCTTCCCCAAAGGTCCCAGTATTAGCCAATGGTTGCCTTCAAGAGCGACCAGCACTGGGACCTTTCTGTTTAATAAACATGGGGAGAAATCCGATGATCAAGCGGCGTACTCTGCTGCAATCGCTGACCGGCGCAGCAACTCTGGGCGCCATGGGCGCCAGCCTGCCGTTCAACAATCTGGTCCGCGCGGCCGGCAAGCCCGTGGTAGCGCTGCTGCCCGGCGTGGTCGACCCGTTCTATTTCACGATGAAGCGCGGCGCCGATCAGGCGGCTGAAGAAGAAGGCATCGAGCTGCTGTTCCAGATTCCCAAGGCCTGGAACGTCACCGACCAGGTGCCGATTCTGAAAGCCATCATCGCCAAGAAACCCGACGTCCTGCTGATCTCCCCGGTCGACAAGGACCAGCTCATCCAGCCGCTGAAAGAGGCGGCCGATGCCGGCATCAAGGTCATCACCGTCGACACCTATATCGGCGAAGGCAAGTACCAGACCGGCAGCGGCAAGGCCGACTTCCCGCTCTCCTATGTCGCCTCCGACAACACCGAAGGCGGCCGCATCGCCGCCCGGGCACTCGCCAAGGCGATCGGCGAAAAGGGTTCGGTCTATTGCGAAAACAACAAGCCCGGCATTTCCTCGACCGACCAGCGCATGGTCGGTTTCGAAGAAGAGATCGCGAAGTTCCCGAACATCAAGGTACTCAAAACCCAGTACAACGAGGATGACGCCAACAAGGCCGCGGCCCATGTGGCCGCCGTCCTCGCCCGCGAGCCGGACCTTGCCGGCATCTTCGGCGTCAACACCTTCTCCGGCATGGGCGCCTCGGAAGGCGTCAAGAAGGCCGGCAAGTCCGGTGTCGTGAAGATCGTCGTGTTCGACGCCGTCCCCGGCATCGATGCCAGCCTGAAAAGCGGCCTCGTCGACGTGGCGATCGCCCAGAAGCCCTCTGAAATGGGTTATGTCGGCGTTAAGTTTGCCTCCGACCTCATCAAGGGCAAGACCATCCCGACCTGGCAGGGCACCGGCTTCGTCGTCATGGACAAGTCCAATATCGACCAAGAGGATGTGCACAAGTACATCTATTCGAACTGATGTCGTTGGCGGGCGGCGGCAAAATCGCCGCCCGCACCTCCTGGTAAAGGACTTCGTGCGTGACCGATATCTCGATCGACGATCAGCTGGGGCGCATCGCCCTGCTGACCCGGCTGTGGCCATGGCTGTTCCTCCTGACGCTCCTCACCTTCTTCGAGATCTGGGCGCAAATCGAGGTCGGTCGGTCCTTCCTGTTCAATGCCTATAACGCCCAGGCGATCCTGCTCGCCGCCAGTGCGCCGTTGCTGCTCGCCACCGGCCAGACCTTCGTCATCATCACCAGCGGCATCGATCTCTCGGTAGGCTTTGTTATGGGCCTGGCGGCGGTCGTCGTGGCGCAGGTGACGCTCCTCACCGGCAACACAGAAATTGCACTGCTTGTCGGCATCGCAGCCACACTCCTGGTCTGCGCCATCTCCGGCTGGATCAGCGGCACGCTCGTAGCGCGCCTAGGCGTCCCCGCTTTCATCGGCACACTCGGCATGTATGGTGTGGCGCGCGGTGCCGGTTTCTTGAGTGCCGGCAGCGGCATGACGGTTTCGATCGACAATCCGGGCCTGGTGTGGCTCGGCACCGGCTGGGTACCGGTCATCGTCACCGGCCTGCTGCTCCTCATCATGCATTTCGTGCTCTCGCAGACCAGGTTCGGGCAGTACACCTATGCCATCGGCGGCAATCTGCAATCGGCCGCCCGCGCTGGCATCGATGTGAAACGCCACCTCATCAAGATATATATCCTCTCCGCCTGCTTCGCCGGCATCGGCGGCATCGTCTACACCGCGCGCTATGCAGCGGGTGCAGCCAATGCCGGTGAATCGATGCTCCTCGATTCCATCGCCGCTGTCGTCATCGGTGGTGCGAGCCTCTTCGGCGGCACCGGCAATGTCATCGGCACCCTGATCGGCGCGCTGATCATCGCCGTCATCCAGTTCGGCCTCATCTTCATCGATGTCGATGCCTTCTGGCAGTTCATCGCGGTGGGCGTCGTCATCATCCTCTCCGTGCTCATCGACCAGTACAAAGACAAGCTGGTGAGGGCGGCATGAAACCCATCCTGGAAGCCCGGAACATCTCGATCCGCTTCGGTGGTGTCGAGGCTCTCAAAAACGTCTCGCTCGGCGTTTCGCCGGGCGAGGTGCTGGCGTTGGCCGGCGACAATGGTGCGGGCAAGTCGACGCTCATCAAGGTCATCTCCGGCGTCTATCACCCCCATGCTGGCGAATTGTTCTTCGACGGCGCGCCGCTCCACCTCCGTGATCCGCAGGATGCCCGCGCCAAGGGAATCGAGACGATCTATCAGGACCTGGCTTTGGCCGACAATCTCGATGTCGGCAGCAACATCTTCCTCGGCCGTGAGCCGATGCATCGCCGCTTCGGTGTCAACGTCATCAATCGCCCACAGATGCGCAAGGTCGCGCGCGAGGTGCTGGACCGGCTCGACATCGTCGTCCCCGAAAAGAAACTCGCCGGCCCCGTGCGCACGCTCTCCGGTGGGCAGCGCCAAGCCATCGCCATCGGCCGCGCCATCTATTGGGACGCCCGCGTGCTCATCATGGACGAACCGACCGCGGCCCTCGGTGTCCCCGAACAGCGCAAAGTGATGGAACTCATCCACGGCCTGAAGGCGCAAGGTGTCGCCGTCATCCTCATCTCGCATAATCTCCACGACATCTTCGGTGTTGCCGACCGCATCCTGGTCCTGCGCCGCGGCGAGCTTGCCGGCGAACGCCTGGTCAAGGAAACCGACGGCGACGAGATCGTGCGCCTCATGGTGGGCGATACCTATGCCGCCACCAAGACGGCCACGGCCACATGACCACGTGGCAGCTTCAATGGCGTCACGGCCAGGCGGAGCTGCGTGCGCTGGGCGGCCTGTTAGGCCCGGTCACCTTCAATCTTGCCGATGGCCGCACATTGCAGCCGATGTATATCGCCCCCTGGGCCGATGAACCCGGCACAGATGATCTGCCGCCTTTGCTGCGCGAATTGCGCGGCGAACTGCCCTGTGTTCCGTTCGGGCGCACGGATTTTCCAGAGGGCTTGAAGGATTGGTCGCCGCGCGATCCCGGCGATGCGTGGGAACATGGCTACAGCGCCAATCAACCCTGGTCGCTGATCTCATCCGACGCGCAGCATCTGCGCATCGGCATCGACTATCCGGTGGACTCGGACATCCGGCGCCTGGAGCGGCAGATCAGCGCCGATCCGGACCATCCGGCGCTCGATATCTCGCTCACCATCTGGGTGCGGCGCGATGTAACCCTGCCGGTGGCATTGCATCCGACCTTTCGCGTGAGCCCACAGGGTGTCACGGTGAACCCCGGCCGCTTTAAATCCGCCATCGCCTATCCGATACCGGCGGAACCCGGCATTTCGCACCTGCAACCAAACGGAAGCAGCGCTGATCTTGCCGCCATGCCGGCCATTTCTGGCACCATCGATCTCACCCATCTGCCGATTCCGCCAAAGACCGAGGAGCTATTGCAACTCATCGATTGCACACCGCCCTTTTCGCTGTATTACGATAGCGAGGGGGTAGAAATGTCTTTGTGGTGGGATCCGAGTCAGTTGCCCGATGTGATGCTGTGGGTCAGCAATGGCGGCCGCGCGGCATTCCCGTGGAACGGCCGCAACTATGCACTGGGCGTCGAGCCGGTGAATGGTGTGTTCGATCTTGGCCGCGTGGCAGCGCCGCCGGCGGATCATCCACTGGCTGCACGGCGTGGTCTCGCCTTGAAAAAAGACCAGCCGACACGCCTCGACTACCGCATGGCCGCCAGATGAGCGTCACTGTCCGCGATATCGCCCGCGAGGCCGGTGTCTCGATCGGCACGGTCTCGCGCGCCCTGAAGAACCAGCCGGGCTTGGCCGAGGATACAAGGCGCCAGATCCGCGCCATCGCCAGCAAGCTCGGCTATGATTCAGGTAAGCTGCAGCCGCGCAAGGTGAAGAAGCTCGCCTTCCTGCTGCATCGCCAACACAACACGCTGGCCAATACGCCATTCTTCTCCGCCGTCCTCCACGGTGTCGAGGAAGCCTGCCGTGCCGAGGGCATCGTGCCCTCCTTCCTCTCGGTGGGGCCGATGGATCCCATCGCCGACCAGCTGCGCCTCCATGACCCCGATGCCTTGCTGTGCGCCGGCTTCTTCGAACCGGAACTGCTCCAGGTGTTCCGTGCCACGGGCAAGCCGATTGCGCTCATCGATCTCCTCGCCGACGGCTTCTTGTCGGTCAATCCGGACAACCAGCAGGGCGGCTATCTCGCGACCCAGCATCTGCTGCTACAGGGCCGCAAGCGCATTGCCTTCCTCTCCGGTCCGCTCGCCCATTACAGCATCCGCGAACGCTTCCGCGGCCACCGCCAGGCCCTGTTCGATGCCGGCATCCTTGCCGACCCGGCGCTGGAAGCGATGACCCCGCCCGGCATGGATGTCGAACCCGGTGCCTATCTCGCCATGCAACAACTGCTCGCCCTGAAGCAGCGGCCCGATGCAGTCTTCGCCTTCAACGACAGTGCCGCGTTGAGTGCCATGCGCGCCGTGCAGGAAGCCGGCATCCGGGTGCCGCGCGATATCGCCATTGTCGGCTTCGACGATATCGCACAGACATCACTGTCGCACCCACCGCTCACCACGCTGCGCATCGACAAGGAAGAGCTGGGGCGCATCGGCGTCGATCTGCTGCTGCATGGGCCCGGCGATCAGGGTGAGAGCCGCATCCTGCCCGTCGAGCTTGTCGTGCGCGAAAGCACCGTTCCCGCCAAACACCCGGCCAAGACCCCGGCCAAAGTTCCAGCCTGAAGCCCACCCGCCAAAAGACCTGAGGATTCCGTTTTGACCGCATCTGCGCCAGCCGTGAGCAATTTCCGCGACCGCGATTTCCTGATGGGCCATATCGCCAAGACCATGGCGTTCTATCACCCCCGCGCGATCGACAAGACGGGTGGCTTCTTCCACTTCCTGCGTGACGATGGCAGCATCTATGACGCGACGACCCGGCATCTGGTGAGCAGCACACGCCTGGTCTTCAACTACGCGATGGCCTATCGGCAGTTCGGCGACAGCGAATACCAGGACGGGCTGCGCCATGCCCTTGCCTTCCTGCGCGACGCCCATCGCGACACCAAGACAGGCGGCTATGCCTGGACGCTCAAATGGGAAGATGGCCGCAAGACACTGCTAGACGGTACCAATCATTGCTACGGCCTCGCCTTCGTCGTGCTGGCCTATGCCCATGCCATCATGGCCGGCGAGGATTCCGCAAGGCCGCATCTCGCTGAGACCTTCGAGCTGCTGGAGCAGCGTTTCTGGGAACCCCAGCACGGCCTCTATGCCGATGAGACCAGCGCCGATTGGTCGGTCACCTATCCTTATCGCGGGCAGAACGCCAACATGCATGCCTGCGAAGCGATGCTGGCGGCCTTCGAAGCCACGCAGGACAAGCGCTATCTGCACCGCGCCGAAACCCTTGCCCACAACATTACCCAGCGCCAGGCCGCCTTGGCGGGTGGCATGATGTGGGAGCATTATCACGCCGATTGGTCGGTCGATTGGGATTACAACAGGCAAGACAAGAGCAACATCTTCCGCCCCTGGGGCTATCAGCCCGGCCATCTCACCGAATGGGCCAAGCTGCTGCTGATCATGGAACGGCACAAGGCGCATCTCGCCGGCTCGGCCGATTGGTTGGCGCCGCGCGCGAAACAGCTCTTCGACACAGCACTTGCCAAGGCCTGGGACAGCCAGAACGGCGGCATCTTCTACGGCTTCGGCCCTGAAGACGAAATCTGCGACAGCGACAAATATTTCTGGGTCCAGGCAGAGACGCTGGCCACCGCCGCCCTCCTCGCAGAGCGCACCGGCGACGACATGTACTGGCGCTGGTATGACCGGATCTGGGATTACAGCTGGCGCCATCTCGTCGATCACGAACACGGCGCCTGGTATCGCATCCTCACAAGCGACAACCGCAAGTACTCTGATGAGAAGAGCCCGGCCGGCAAAGTCGACTACCACACCATGGGCGCCTGCTATGAGATCCTGAACGTGGTTTGAAGCGTCTCGGCCAGAATCATCACTTGCGCCCCCGCCCCTGCCCTCCCCCTGAAGGGGGAGGGCAGCTTAAAAGCGCGGTAATCGGCGAGGCTTCGGTGGGAAAGCCCTCCCCCTTTAGGGGGAGGGTTGGGTGGGGGCAACGCCCTCGATGTGGGCTAACCCGCTCCACTAACACCACTTTCAAAAATCTGACCGGCGAATTGTCCGGCCGGTTAAACAATCCGGTTGAGACATCGCGCCGATCCGGTTTTACTGGCGCCAAGCCCGGGCTGGGGAAGACACCGGGCACCAGGGGACGAGAGTCTATGAAATTGGGTGGGGGATTGTGCGATGACCGGGTCACCGGGCGACGAGTCAAATCCGGACAGCGATGACGGCAATCTGGGTATCCGCGCCAAGTCGCGTGCCCGCATCGAAGCCAGCATCCGCAAGGCCGCCGAGGAAGTCTTCGCCGAGATGGGCTTCGAAGGCGCCTCGACCAGCCTCATCGCCAAGCGGGCCGGGCTGCCCAAGGCCAATCTGCATTACTATTTCAAGACCAAGAACGACCTTTATCAATTCGTACTGCGCGACATCATCGAGCTGTGGCTGAACACCGCGCAGGAGATCCAGCCGGACGGCGATCCCGCAACGGCCCTCGCCCATTATATCGGCCAGAAGATTGACCTCGCCCGCGACCGGCCGATCGCCTCGCGCGTCTTTGCCAATGAAGTCCTGCACGGTGCGCCGCGCTTCGATCGCTTCATGCGCCAGGACCTCAAGGATTGGGTTGAGCGCAAATCCGCGATCATCGAGGAATGGATTGGCGCCGGCCGCATCGACAAGATCGACCCCAAGCATCTCTTCTTCATGATCTGGTCGACCACCCAGACCTATGCCGATTTTGCGACCCAGATCGCCGCCGTCCTCGGCCGCCGCGAATTGATCGATTCCGACTATCGCCTCGCGGCCCAGCAGATCACCACCATCATCCTCAAAGGCTGCGGGCTCACCGAACCGCAGAATATCTGAACGAATGAAGGTCCTGGTCGTCTTCGATCATCCCAGGCGCGATTCCTTCGCCGGCGCCATCCTCGATCGTTTCGTGGGCGGCCTCACCGCCGCCGGCCATGCGGCCGAGATCGCGGATCTGCACCGCGAAGGCTTCGACCCGGTTCTCCCCGTGGCGGATGAGCCCGATTGGGACGACAGCCGCAAGGTCTACAGCGCTGCCGTCCTCCAGGAACAGGCGCGGATCAGCCGCAACGAGGCGCTGGCTTTCGTCTTTCCGGTCTGGTGGTGGTCCTTCCCCGCCATGACCAAGGGCTGGATCGACCGCGTCTGGAACAATGGCTGGGCCTATGGCGACCGCAAGCTGCCACACAGCAAGGCGCTCCTCATCGGCACCGCATCCGGCGATGAAGCCGGCTACAAGAAGCGCGACTACGACAGCGCCATGCGCACGCAGCTCATCACCGGCATCATGCATTACTGCGGCATCCCAGAGGCCGAGCTGCATCTCCTCTATGACGTGATGGCCAGTGCGGAAGTGCGCGAAAGATTTCTGGCCGAAGCGGAGAGACTGGGGCGGAGTTTCTGAACCAGCCAAATCGTCCCAACACCGTCGTCATGGTCGGCGAAGGCCGACCACCCACGAGTTTGCTTGCAACTGACGACACTACGGCTCAAAACTCGTGGGTCCTCCGCCTTCGCGGAGGATGACGAGTTATAGGATCCGGAGCCCGTTTTGCCCCTCCCCCTCCACCGCACCCTCCTCGCCACCTACATCGCTATGGCCATCACCCCAGCGACGGCCATGGCCGAGACCGGCCAGACCTGCATCGTGACCGACGCGGAGAGTCATGCGAATTGCCTCTCCATGATCGGCGCGGTGCGCGAACTCACGCAAGGCAGCAGCACCGATCCGGCCTGTGTCGCCTCCAGCGGCGATGATCTTGCCACCACCGAAGCCGTTATCGACTGGATCAAGACCCATCCCGAGCGTACCGACAGCGACCTCGCCGTCCTGATCCGCGAGGCGCTCATCGCGATCGACCCCTGCGCGCAAGGTGCACTTATTCCAACCCTGCCCACACCAGATCCGCTCGACGTCGAGTGACGGTATGACAGAGCGTCTCGCTTTTTATCAGGCGCTCCTCGCCATGATCGTCACCACGGCGTTGTGGGCGCTGGCCTTCATCGTGCCGTTGATGGTGCCGGCGGCCTCCGCCCTCGACATCACTTTCGGGCGCTATTTCGCCTATGGCATCTGTTCGCTGTTCCTGTTGTGGCGCTTCGGCGGCGTGAGGTTCTCCCGCGCCGACTGGCTGCTCGCCGCCGGCTTCGCCATCTTCGGCAACCTGCTTTACTACGCGCTGCTGGTAGCCGGTATCCGCCTGTCAGGTGCCGGCCTTGCCGTGCCCATCATCGGCCTGCTGCCGGTGACGGTAGCACTCGCCGGCAATTGGCGTGAGCGCGCGATCCCCTGGCGGCAGCTCGGCCTGCCGCTGCTCGCTGTCTTCATTGGATTGATGCTGGTCAACCTCTCGCGCGGCGGCTCGTTCGGTGGCGAGAGCAAAACCTCGCTCCTCGGCCTCCTCTGCCTCATCGCACCTGTCGTGATGTGGACGTGGTACGCCGTCGCCAATGCTGCCTTCCTCAAGCGCCGCCGCGATATCAGCGCCAGCGCCTGGGCGAGTGCCATCGGTGTCGCCACGTTGGCGCTCACCTTGGCGCTCTTTCCGCTGCACCTCATCTTCGGCGAGGGCGCCACATCGATCCCGCATCTCTTTGCGACCGGCGATGTGTTCCTGGTGGCGTTCTGGAGTACGGTCCTAGGGCTCGGTGCCTCGTGGGGGGCGGCTGTGCTCTTCAACGCGGCCTCGACGCGGCTGCCGGTGGCGCTCACCGGGCAGTTGATCGTGTTCGAAACCATCTTTGGCGTGGCCTATGTCTTCCTGGCGGAGGGCCGGCCGCCAGCGCCGGTCGAGCTTGTCGGATTTGCGCTATCTATCCTCGGAATCTGGCTATCGATCCGCATCCTGCAGGGCCGACAAAAGTAACGCTTTCTTGGTGATGGCTTGGTAAGCTCCGGCGACCACCACCAGATCCTGAGCATTCCCAAGCATGACCCCGGACCACATCCGTGCCTTCTTCGACGGCTATGCCCGCGCCTTCACCGCGCAGGATGCCGTCGCCATCTGTGATCACTATGCTTTCCCGGTGCAGATCCTGTCCGAGGACACCGGCTATGTCTTTCGCGACAAGGCGGAGATGATGGCCGACATGAAAGGCTTCGTCGCCTTCTACGACAAGGTCGATTTCGCCGAGGCGCGCATCGCCCGGTTCGAGTTCCAGCCCTTGTCGCCGACCTTCGGTCAGGCACATCTCGATTGGGCGCTGATCGACAAGGCCGGCGGCCACATCATCGACTTCCACACCACCTACACCTTGCGCCTCGACGGCAAGGGCAGCCAGACGGCGCCCGCCATCATCGGCATCCTCGCCCATTCCGAGGACAGCGCCTGGAAACAGCGCGGCGTGCCGATCGATTGGTGAAACGAGGAAGGCCCAGTCAGCCGCGGTACCAAAAATTCTACTGAGACCTTCCCGGCCATAAGCGGGTCCTATCTAGCTCTTCTTTCAGCAACTGGATCGGATGCCGATAGTAGGCCACATGCGGAACTTGGTGACCGTTCTCCAAAGCATGTATTAAATCATAAATTCGCCCTTTTGCTTCGACAAGCCGTCGCATCTGCATAGGCGACCTTGAATCACGCCGCAGATATTGAAGCTCCATCTTCTCCAGTTCGCTGGACCATTCGGTTGCCTTGGAGATTGTGGGCAGAAATTCCATCTCTTCTTCAATCCACCGAATGATCTCATCATCTGTGCGCGTTCTCGAATTGAACCATTTCCGCAAACTGGCGAAGAAGCGCTTCACTTCATTGATCATTCTTGTATGATTCTCATGAGTTTGTTTCCTCGCAGCATTGCACCTTAATCTCTCACCTATTTCAACGCAGAAGCATCTTCCAGGCTCGATTCGCAAGACAAAAAACAACCTACTAAATGGTCCTGATTTTGCTCATCGATAGTTTTCTCAAACTTCGCAAGCGCGATCAAATCGCCTCCCGCTAGTGTCGTGCCTGTCGGAGGAGTTCGCATGAAACAGGCCACCACACTGGATTACGGCCGGCGCGTCGAAAAGGTGATCCGCCATATGGGGGCGCATCTCGACGACGCCCTCGATCTCGACGCCCTGGCGGAGATCGCCTGCCTCTCGCCCTATCATTTCCACCGAATCTATGCGGGGATGACAGGTGAGACGGCGGCGGAGAGCTTGCGGCGGCTGCGGCTCCACCGGGCAGCGAGCGATCTGCTCGACGGGACGATGCCCTTGCCGCGTGTCGCCACACGTGCCGGCTATGGCAGCGTCGCCGCCTTTGGCCGTGCCTTCCAATCCAGTTATGGCGTGGCGCCCGCTGCCTATCGCAAGCGTGGCTTCCTGGTTGCCGATTATGCGGATCACCTACCGGCATCCCGATCCTTGAAGCCGGAGCACGCCATGTTCAACGTCACCATCCGCGACACCCAAGCCATCCGCCTCGCCGCCCTCCGCCATGTCGGCCACTACCTTGAAATCGGCCCGGTCTTTGCCAGGCTCTATGCCTGGGCGGGGCCGCGCGGCTTGATGAGCGCCACCACGCGTGGGCTCGGCATCTATTACAGCGACACGAAATCCAGCCCGCCGGCGGAATGGCGGTCGGATGCCTGCATCAGCATCGGCCCTGATGTCGCGATCGATGCCCAGATCGATGCGGGCGCAGAAGACGGTCCGCGCCTCATCGACCTGGCCGGCGGCCGCCACGCAGTGCTGCGCCACCAGGGTCCCTATGCTGAATTGCACAAGGCCTATGACTGGCTGTTCGGCACCTGGCTGCCGCAGAGCGGCGAGGAGCCGGCCGACCGCCCCTGTTTCGAAGAGTACCTCAACAACCCCCGCGACCTGCCACCGGAAGAGTGGCTCACCGAAATCTCCCTGCCACTGGTGGCGCGCTAGGTCACACGAAGCCGTGATGGGCGAAACGCTTGTGACCCCCATCACTGGCCGCAAGGCACTGCCAGCCCCACACTTCTCCCCAGAACGCAGGGTCCCGGGCGACAGCCGACTGGGCTGTTGCCTTGAGGGACCTCACCTCTCGGGAGAAATGTCATGACCACGATGTTTCGTAAATCGAGCGCCGTCCTTGCCATCGCCGCCCTCGCCTGTTTCACCCCGCAGCTGAGCTTTGCCAAGGACAAGCTGGCGCCCATCGTGATGGAGACCAAGCCGAAGCTCACCGCCGGCCAGTTCATCGCCAATTGCCAGCAGATCGGCGGCACCGTCACCGACCAGGGCAGCAGCAGCGGCGGGCACTCGATCAGCTGTGAAAAAGACAATGGCCTGAACGTGGGTTGCGATTTCGCCTCCAACGCCCCGGCCTATTGCACCGGCACCGGCCCGCGTCCGCAGTAACGCCGCCTGAACTTTTCATCAAGCGGCCGGGCCCGGCGACGGGTCCGGCCGCTTGCGTTGCTGCCGTCGATATGCTGCCTTCAGCTCCATGTCACGCAGCGCCCGCCTTCTCGATCTGGTCCAGATTCTGCGCCGTCACCGCCAGCCGGTGCGCGGCCAGGTGCTGGCCGATGAATTGCAGATCAGCCTGCGTTCGCTCTACCGCGACATCAATACCTTGGTTGGCCAGGGTGCGCCGATCGAGGGGGAGGCCGGCATCGGCTATGTGCTGAAGCCAGGCTATCTGCTGCCGCCTTTGATGTTCGCCGAGGATGAGATCGAGGCGCTGGTCCTGGGCTCGCGCTGGGTGGTGCGCAACGGCGACCGCAAGCTGGCCGAGGCCGCCGGCAACGCGCTGGCCAAGATCAGCGCGGTGTTGCCAGCCCATCTCCGCGACGAGGCGGAAGGTTCCGGACTGGTCGCAGGACCCAGCCGCGCCGAACGGACGCCGATCGATCTGGCCGACCTCCGCGATGCGCTGCGCCGCGAACGCAAGATCGCCTTCACCTATCGCGATGCCACCGACAAGGCCAGCACGCGCATCGTCTGGCCGATCGCCGTCACCTTCTACGACCGCGCCCGCGTGCTCGCCGCCTGGTGCGAACTCCGCCAGGACTACCGCCATTTCCGCCTCGACCGCATGTCGGACCTGGCGATCCGCGAGGATCCGTTCCCGCGCCGCCGCCGCGTTCTCATGAAGGAATGGCGGGCCCTGGAAGACGCGCCGAAAATCGCCTGAAACCTGGCCCCTTTACTGCTGACAGAATCTGTCACGGCGACCGCATAGCCTCTTCCTCCAAGACCTATGGAGGAACGCCATGCGCCGCTATTGCTATGAGACCACCAGCGATCTGCCGCCGAGCCAACTCTATGCCGCCATTGCCGATGTCGCGCGCTGGCCGGAATGGGATGACGAGATCGAAGGCATCGAGATCGCGGGCGAGGTGGAAACGGGCAGCACCTTCGCCCTGAAGCCGCGCGGCCGCGATGCCGTCAAGCTGCGCGTGGAGACCATGGCCCCGCCCTACCGCTTCGCCGATATGGCCTATCTGCCGCTGGCGCGCATGCGGACGGAGCACACCTTCATTCCGACGCCGGACGGCACGCTGGTTCGGAGCACGGTCACGTTCAGCGGGCCGCTCGCCCGCTTCTGGGACCGGCCGCTGGCGCAAAACTATAGCGAGGGTGCGGCACGGCAGACGCGGCGCTTCCTGGCCTTCGCCCGGCGTCAGCTCGTCTCAAACGAGAACGTCCCACAGAAGCCGGCGGCCGCCCTGCAGGAGCAGCCCCTGCCGAACTACGTCTTCTGCTGAGCGCTATTCCGCCGCCTTGTCCGCCTTGGCGCGGTTGACAGGCTTCGGCGCGCGCAAGGCGTTGACCTTGGCCACGGCGTCGAACATCGCCGGGAAAGTCGGGCGGTCGATATAGCGGCCAGCACCCCGCTCGACCTTCAGCTCGCCCTTCTCATAGACGACCTTGCCCTGGGAGATCGTCACGGACGCGTTGCCGGTGACGACCATGCCTTCGAAGATGTTGTAATCGACCTTCTGGTGATGAGTCTTGACCGAGATCGTGCGCGTGGCCTTCGGGTCCCACACCACGATATCGGCGTCAGCGCCCACGGCGACCGCACCCTTGCGCGGATAGATGTTGAAGATTTGCGCCGCCGCGGTCGAGGTGACGCGCACGAATTCCGATGGTGTCAACCGGCCCATGCCGACCCCGTGATGCCACAGCACCGACATGCGGTCCTCGACACCGCCGGTGCCGTTGGGGATCTTGGTGAAGTCGTTCTTGCCCGCCGCCTTCTGGTCGGCGCAGAAGCAGCAATGATCGGTCGCGGTCGTGTGCAGATTGCCCGATTGCAGCGCGCGCCACAGGATTTCCTGGTTCTCCTTCGGCCGGAAGGGCGGGCTCATCACATGCGCCGCCGCCACCGCGAAATCCGGGTGGCGATAAACGCTGTCATCGATGAGGAGATGCCCCGCCAGCACCTCGCCATAGACGCGCTGGCCTTCGTTGCGGGCGCGCGTGATCGCCTCGACCGCTTCCTTGCAGGAATTGTGGACGATATAGAGCGGATTGCCGATCACCTGGGCGACACGAATAGCGCGATTTGCCGCTTCGCCTTCGACTTCCGGCGGGCGCGACATCGGATGGCCCTCGGGACCGGTGATGCCCTTCTTCAGCACTTCCGCCTGCAGGTGATAGACCAGCTCGCCATTCTCGGCATGCACGGTCGGGATGGCGCCCAGTTCCAGGCACCGCGCGAAGCTCAGCACCAGGTTTTCATCAGGCACCATGATGGCGTTCTTGTATGCCATGAAATGCTTGAACGAGTTGACGCCCTTCTCGCGCGCCAGCACGCCCATCTCTTCGCGGACCTTGTCGGACCACCAGGTGACGGCGACATGGAAGGAATAATCGGCGCAGGATTTCTCGGCCCATTCGCGCCATTGGTCATAAGCGGAGAGCAATGAGGTCTGCGGCGCCGGGATGACGAAATCGATGATCATGGTGGTGCCGCCGGCGAGACCCGCCGCGGTGCCGGAGAAGAAGTCTTCCGACGCCACCGTGCCCATGAAGGGCAGCTGCATATGCGTGTGTGGATCGATGCCGCCCGGCATCACATATTGGCCGCCGGCATCGACAACCCTGGCGCCCGATGGCGCTTCGAGATTGGCACCCACAGCCTTGATCTTGCCGCCCTCGCAATAGACATCGGCTCGGGCTTCGCCCTCGGCATTGACGACGGTCCCACCACGAATCAGCAACGACATCGCGCACTCCCTTGGCTTCAGCCCCTTCGCGCGCGCCATTCGCGACCGCGTCCCTCGGGGTCCTGGCTCATCTCCCTGCGGCTGAGTATGTCAGCTCGCGCCCACAGCGGCGAGATACCGGCCACGGGTTTATTTGATCGATTGGTCAAAGATTGTAGCGGAAATGGGCGGTGCTGTGAAGCGGCGGATAGCCGCGCTCGATGGAATTCAAGGCGTGAAGCTCGGGGCAACCGAACGACTCAAGGCTGCGGGCTTACTAATTATTACAACTGAGAGAAGAAAGAACAAATTGACAACTTCTCGGTTTTATGATACGCTTTAAACGTAATAATATGGAGGAAGCCGTGGCGTATCCGGATGAAGCTAGGGGGCAGGGAAAAATCGACGGGCTGGTGGGGAAGGGCGCCGGCAACCGCACTGGTCGCCCATTCGAGTTTGAATCCCCCGAACACGAAAAAGAATGGCACAAACAAGCCTATCGACAATTCGTTGACCCGATGAAATGGCAAACTGCGGACCCAGTCGATCCGAGAATGGACGCACTGCTGAAGGCCATGCCCGAGAAGGCGGGCAACGCCTATTTCAAAGGGCCCGACGGCCAGTATCGCGTCCTCGGCCCCGAGCAGCGCGAGCCGCGAGACGTGGCGGAACATCGCAAGCTCTCTGTGGGTCCATGGCTCGATACCTTGCGAACAAAGAACCAGACAACCTGGTCGGATCTAGCTGACCTTCCAGACGACCATCCACATCCCGGCGAGGCGGAGCAGGTAGCGAAGTGGCTGGGCACTTATGACGCCATGGGACAGGAAACACCGGCTATTCTAGTTGCGAAGGGCCCAATGCCCCGCGTGTTTCCGACAGTTATGGACACTCCGCCGGTAGAAGCACTGCCGGGAAAGCTCCCAGGCGGAGGCGGTCGACGCGGCGCTGTTGGTGGCGCAAGTGGCTTGCCGCCAGCGCCGAGGCAGCCGACGACGCAGGGAGAGGCCCTCGCGAACGCCGGCTCTGCCGGCAGCAATGACATACTGGCGTCGATGATTGGCTCGCTGGGTGATTTGATAAAAGCGCCCCCTGTCCTCAATTTCGACACGCCGAAAAGGCGCCCTTACCCGCCGATGCCGGCGGTGCTCGACACTACCAAAGCGGAACCAGCTCTGGGCTTAACTGCTGAGCAGATGCAGAACATGCCCTGGATGGCATTGGATGAGCAGTTGCGCATGCAGGATACTTATAACCCGCTCACCAATGAGGCACCCATTCGACTTCAGCCGTTGCGTTCGCATGCGCGCAGCCCCCTGGCAGCCGCGCAAGAAGCGCTCGATATCGTTCACGAAACGCATCTGGCGAAAGGGCGCGATTGGAACCAGGAATTGCCGCTGCATCCGGAGGTCGCACATACAGAGTTTGAGAACGCGCTGGAAGCGACCGTTACTGAAGCGACGACGTTGTGGACCGGACGCAAGGACGCCGAACCCACTGCCTTGGAGATCGAGCAAATACGGCAATACATTGCGCCGCGTCTGGTCGGTTATTTCCCCGAAGGCATGCGAGAGGAACTGCAAAAGCGGGATACGCCTTCTTCGACCTTGCCCGAAATCAAGAATGGTGCACAGCGCATCAGCGAACTCATGAGCGCACTAACCTTCGGCGAGATCAAGGAGATCATCGTCGACGGGCAGAAGATCGAACTTTCCGAAATCGGCATTCAGCCAAAAACTGCTGCTGACGTGAAAAAAAGACGGCCCGGCTCGCATGGCAGTTTGGCTGTGCAGCGATTCAACTATCTGGTAGGCCAGGAAGTACAGCAGATGCTGCGGGACTGTCCGGAAGTTGACCCTGATACGGTGAAAGTCGTCAATGGACCAGCGACGCCTAAAGACGATGGGCCGGGGTTTGAGCCGTTCAAGGAAAATACCCTGCAAGATCCCCGTCGCAGTGGCGTCAAAGGCAGCATGCGTTCTGATATCGCCGTCAGGCTCGTCTATAATGGCCAGGACTGTATCTTTCATATCAACTCAGTCGATATGGAAGATGCCTACAGCGCCACAGTTCGCGAAACTACAAACATCGATCGGGGTATCGAGAATGCCCGAGCCCTATTGGAGAACTACATATTAGCCAAAGATAAGTGGAAAGATCGAGTTAAAAACTTGACGCTTAGCGAGCAGAATGCACTCACTATGATCCCAAAGCCGGCGACAGATGATGAAGCTGATTTTCAACGCGTTATAAAGGATTTCATGAATAGACTGGATTGCGCCAGCATCATCGCTGAGTGCGAAAGAGGGGCGAGTTATTACGACATGCTGCCAAAGCCCGGAACAAGTATGCGATGACCCCTCCGAAAGCCTGTCATATCCGCAGCTTAGAACTACTCGGCACCATGTCGCATCGAGACATGGTGCGGGCGCTGGATGCGATGAAGCAAGCATTTCCGGAATTGCTTTTCTTCGCACCGGCGCATTTCCACGCGGTGCCGGGAAGGTTAGACCCGGCCAAGAAAGGTCAAGCGGGTGCGCAGCCTTCGCGGGATATCACCAGATTCTATTCCGATGCGGCGAGCTGCTTTGCAGCACTCGTGGAAGAGCAGGTCGCGTTTGAGCGGGCGCCAGCGATCAGGATGGGAATGCGGGCACCTTGGCCGGAGGAAGTTACATCTGGCGATGCCATACGGATGCGCGGCGGCAATACCAGCGGTCATGTGGCTTTCTACGACGATGATCCGCTGCTTTGGCGCCAGAAGGGCCGACTCGTCGACATGACGATACCCGCCGTCGAGCCACGAACGGTCCTATCGGTCGAATCCAATACGAACAGGTGGTTGCTACAGCCACCGCCGATACCGTCGCGTCTGAAATTCCCGCCGGAGAGTTTCGGTAATGCGCAGGAGATAGATTCCCGCTCGCAATTCGCCGAGGCCTTTACCTGGTACAATGTCGACGACCCGGAGATTGCCGCTTTCATGGCGACCTTCAAACGTCTGTTCAATAAACAGATGACGACGCGCGTTGCCATGTACGATCCAGCCACTGGGCGCTTTCTTGATCGACACCGCCGGCGCTACAAGCAACATGTCGGCCGGGACCTGCTGCGCTGGCTTTGCCACAATCCGAACGTGTTTGAGGGGATCACGCATCTCGATGGCGACAATCCCGGTTTCGAGGGTCGGCTAGCGGCGTACGGGCCGGCGCCGGATTTCAAAGCCGAGGTGTTCCTCGCGGAAGGATTGCCGATCGACACTATCGACGGGCTGACGGTCGCAGAGTGCGACCGCCTCAAGCGGCGCTTCGAGAAGCAGGCCAAGGCTGCACTCTAGCCCAGTCCGGCCTGATCCCGCAAAAACTTGCACCATTACGACATTGCCGCCGCCCGCGCCGATGTGCAGAGTGCGGCGGGCTAGAAACATTCGAGCGTACTGGGCGTGCATTTTGGCGACATCTGATCGAGCAGGCGGCGGGGCGGCGGACCAGGTGGCCGCGGGGCCAGAGATCGTGGGGCCGGTAGCGGCACACACGCCAACCGCAGCGGCGCGGCGCGGGCCTTTGCCGGGCATCACCTGCCTCGTCATCGGGGCGGCGGTGTTTTCGCTGCAGGACGTCGTCATCAAGCTGATGAGCGGGGGTGGTTATCCGCTGTCCGAGGTGCTCACCGTGCGCGGGTTTGTCGCCTGCGTGCCGCTGGCCTTCCTGCTCCATTTCGGCGGCGGCGGTTTGACGGCGCTGTTCTCGCCGCGCTGGAAGATCCTGACCTTCCGCGCTTTCCTGCTGCTGTGCTCCTACACCACCTATTACCTCGCCATCGCCAACATGCCGCTCGCCGTCGCGGTGGCGCTGTTCTTCGCCGCCCCCTTGTTCATCGTGCTGCTCTCCGGGCCGATGCTGGGGGAGAAGGTCCGGCCGGCACAGATTACGGCCGTCGTCGTGGGTTTTGTCGGCGTGCTGGTGATCTGCTTCGGGCCGAGCGTCATCGGCAATGAGGGCGGCACGGTCGACAGCCTCCTCACACCGGCAGCCCTCCTCGCCCTCGCCTCGCCGCTTTTCTACGGGATCGCCGCCGTAATGGCGCGCCAGCTTGCCGATTCCGAGAGCGGCGCGGTGATGTCGAGCTATCAGAACCTGGTCTTCCTGGCGGGCGCCCTGGTGACCGCGCTCATCACCAATATGGGCAGCGATCTCTCGGCCGGGATCGCCGACAGGAGCCTCCAATTCCTGCTGCGGCCCTGGATCATGCCGGACACCGTCGATTTCCTGATGATCGCCTCGACCGGCCTCATCGGCGCCTGCGGGTCGTTCCTCCTCACCCAGGCCTATCGCCTGGCCGAGGCCAATATCGTGACGCCCTTCGAATATGTCTCGATCCTGTTCGGCACGCTGTTCGGCTGGTGGATCTGGAACGAGGTGCCGACCACCACCACCATCGCCGGCATCGTCCTCATCATCGGCGCCGGGCTCTATGTGCTGCGCGGCAAGCCGGACGCGATCTAACCGGTTCGCGGCGGCGTATGGAGATGATGCGCCCTCGTTATCAGCCGTTATCCCCGTGCTTGGCACGGGGATCCACGAGTTTCTTTTCCGCCGCGGGATACTCGTGGATGCCCGGGCCAAGCCCGGGCATGACGATTGAGTTAGAGGCGTTCTTCCCCAACTCCGCTTGATCGCTCTCCGCCCCCGCTCTATGGTCGCAGCGAAATCCTGAACCAACTCCAAGATTACACCCCATGATTCTCGGCGCGATCCTGAAGCGCAAGCCGGCGCTGCTCGGTCTGGTCATCATCGTCCTGTTCGTCGCGATGGCGATCCTGGCGCCGTGGCTGGCCCCCTATGATCCGACCGTGACGCCGGACATCACCCTCCTGCATCCGCTGGCGCCCGACACGCAGTTCTGGTTCGGGACCGATCTCCTCGGCCGCGATTTCCTCTCGCGCCTCATCTACGGCGCCCGCGCCACCCTCATCATCGGCGTGCTTGCCAACGGTATTGCGGTCGCCATCGGCGCCCTCATCGGTGTCACCGCCGGCTATCTGCGCGGGCAGGTGGGCAGCCTGTTGATGCGCTTCACCGACCTCATGATGGCGTTCCCGGCCTTGCTGCTCGCCATCCTCTTGGCGGCCATGTTCAATCCCAGCATCTGGATCGTCGTCATGGTGATCGCCATGGTGAGCTGGGTGCAGATCGCCCGCGTGGTCTATGCCGAGACCATCTCGCTGGCCGAGCGCGAATATGTGACGGCCGTGCGCGCGGCTGGTGCCTCCACCCTGCGTATCCTCTTCCGGCATATCCTGCCACATCTCGTGCCCACGCTCATCGTCTGGGGGACGCTCGGCATCGCCACCACCTCGCTGTTCGAGGCGACCTTGAGCTTCCTTGGCATCGGCGTGCAGCCGCCGACGCCGAGCTGGGGCAACATGGTCAACGAGAACCAGACCTATTTCGAAAGTGCCCCCTGGCTGGTGTTCCTGCCGGGCGCCGCCATCGGCCTCCTCGCCCTCTCCTTCAACCTCATCGGCGATGCGCTGCGCGACATCCTCGATCCCACCCTGCGGGGGCGGCACTGATGGCCGGCTACCTGCTGCGCCGCATCTTCCAGGCGTTCCTGACGCTGATCGGCGTCAGCCTCATCACCTTCCTCATCCTGTTCATGTTGCCGGCCGACCCGGCGCGGCAGGTGGCGGGCCGCACCGCCAGCGCCGAGCAGGTCGAGCAGGTGCGCCATCAACTGGGCCTCGACCTGCCGCTCTGGCAGCAATATGGCCGCTATCTCGGCAAACTCACGACCGGCGATCTCGGCCGCTCCTATGTCCAGCGCAGCCAGGTCTCCGACCTCGTCACCTCGCGCCTGCCCGCCACCTTGTGGCTGATGGCAACCGCCATTCTGTTCGAATTGCTGATCGGCCTCACCATCGGCGCTGTCGCCGCCTTCAAGCGCAACAGCCTCCTCGACCAGAGCATCATGATCGGCGCCTTCGTCTTCGTCTCGGCGCCGCAATTCCTGCTCGGCTATACGCTGCTCTATGTCTTTGCGGTCTGGCTGGGCTGGTTCCCGATCGGCGGCTATGGCAGCCTTTCCCAAGTCGTGCTGCCGGCGCTGACCCTGGGGCTGCTGGGCGGCGGCTGGTATGCCCGCATGATGCGGTCCTCCGTCATCGAGGTGCTGCGCCAGGATTTCGTACGCACCGCGCGAGCCAAGGGCCTGTCGCGGCTGCGCGTCATTTTCGTCCACATCGTGCCAAATGCCATCCTGCCGATCATCGCCATGGTCGGCATCGATATCGGCATCTTCATGAGCGGCATCGTGGTGGTGGAATCGGTGTTCGGCTGGCCCGGCATCGGCCAATTGACCTGGCAGGCGATCCAGCAGATCGACATTCCGATCATCATGGGCGTGACGCTGGTCTCGGCCTGTGCCATCGTCCTTGGCAATCTGCTGGCGGATCTGGCCGCACCGCTGATCGATCCCAGAATCAGACTGAAATAGGCAAAAAACGACAACTTTGACAGGAGGTTTTGATGAAACATCTGCTCGCATCGGCATCCCTCATCGCTCTGCTGGCGCTCGGCGCCTGCGGCGAGGAAAAGAAGGAAGAAGCGCAACAGGCAGCCCCCGCCGCCAACACCACCGCCACCACGGAGGCGGCACCCGCCGCTGCCCCCGCCGCGACCGAAACGGCCGCAGCACCGGCTGCAGCTGAGATCAAGCAGGGCGGCAGCATGATCGTGACCTTCAAGGACGATCTCCCCACCCTCGATCCCGCCATCGGCTATGACTGGAAGAACTGGTCGGTGATCAAGAGCGTGTTCGACGGTCTCCTCGACTACAAGCCCGGCACCACCGAGATCGAGCCGGATCTCGCTGAGAGCTTCGAGACCTCCGCCGACGGCCTCACCTACACCTTCAAGCTGCGCCAGGGCGTCAAATTCCATAACGGCCGCGAGATGAAGGCAGCGGACGTCAAATATTCGCTGGAGCGCATGATCAACCCGGCCACACAAAGCCCGGGCGCCGGCTATTACGGCGGCATCAAGGGCTTTGCCGACTTCCAGAGCGGCGCCGCCAAGGATCTGGCCGGTGTCACCACGCCGGACGATTACACGGTGAAGCTCGAACTGACCGCGCCTGATGCCACCACGCTCCATCTGCTGGCGCTCAACTTCTCCTTCGTCGTGCCGAAGGAAGAGGTCGAGAAGGCCGGCGCCGATTTCGGCAAGAAGCCGGTCGGCACCGGCGCCTTCAAGGTTTCTGAGTGGACCTCGGGCCAGAAGATCGTGCTCGATCGCAATGCCGATTACTACAAGAAGGGCCTGCCGCATCTCGACAAGATCACCTTCGAGATCGGCCAGGAACCGGTCGTGGCGCTTCTCCGCCTGCAGAAGGGCGAGATCGACATCGCCGGCGACGGCATTCCGCCCGCCAAGTTCACCGAGATCATGAACGACCCGGCCTCGAAGGATCTGGTCATCACCGCCGACCAGCTCCATACCAGCTATGTCGCCATGAACGTCACCATGAAGCCGTTCGACAACGTCGCCGTCCGCCAGGCCGTCAACATGGCGATCAACAAGGACCGCATTGTGAAGCTGATCAACGACCGCGGGGTCGTCGCCAACCAGCCGCTGCCGCCCGCCATGCCAGGCTACGACAAGGATTACAAGGGCTATGCCTATGACGTCGAAGGCGCCAAGGCCAAGCTGAAGGAAGCGGGCCTCGAGGCCGGCTTCGAGACCGATCTCTATGTCATGAACACCGACCCGCAGCCGCGCATCGCCCAGGCGATCCAGCAGGATCTTGCGGCCATCGGCATCAAGGCCAATCTGAAGAACCTCGACATGGGCACCGTCATCGCCGCCGGCGGCAAGAAGGACGGCGCACCGATGATCTGGTCGGGCGGCATGGCCTGGATCGCCGACTTCCCCGATCCCTCCAACTTCTACACCGTGATCCTCGGTTGCGGCGGTGCGGTCGAGGGTGGCTGGAACTGGTCCTGGTATTGCAACGAGGCCCTCGACAAGCGCATGGGCGAAGCCAACGCGATGACCGACCCGGCCAAGGCGGCCGAGCGCGCCACGGCCTGGGGCAAGATATTCACCGATCTGATGGCGGACGCCCCCTGGGCGCCGGTCTTCAACGAGAAGGCCTATGTCGTGCACAGCAAGCGCGTGCAGGGGCCGAACGGCGTCTTCGCCGACCCGATCCACATCCCGGTCAATTACGACGAAGTCTATGCGACCGATGTGAAGTAACGACGACGGGGAGCCGGTGATCCCGGCTCCCCTTTCTTTCCGGCAATGAGGTCATCATGAGCGGTTCGCACAATCACGCGGCACACACCATTCACCGCCACAACCATCACCATGGCTGGGACAATTCCCTGAAGCCCGTGCTGACCGTGGCGCCTGGCACCGTGGTCGAGCTGGAGACCATCGATAGTTCCGGCGGGCAGATCACGCCAGCCTGGACAGTCGCCGACATGGGCAAGCTCGATTTCGCCAAGGTCAATCCGACCACTGGCCCGATCTATATCGACGGGGCTGAACCGGGCGATGCCGTGAAGGTGACGCTGCTCTCCTACAAGCCGTCGGGCTGGGGCTGGACCGCGAACATCCCCGGCTTCGGCCTGCTCGCCGATCAGTTCAAGGACCCGGCGCTTCATATCTGGAAATACGATGCGACGAGCCTCGCCCCCGCCATGTTCGGCAGCATCGCAGCCGTGCCGCTGAAGCCCTTCGCCGGCACCATCGGCCTGGCGCCCGCGGAAGCCGGCCTTCATTCCGTCGTCCCGCCGCGCCGCATGGGTGGCAACATGGACATCCGCGACATGGCCGCCGGTACGGAACTGCTGCTGCCGGTCGAAGTCGCGGGCGGCCTGTTCTCGCTGGGCGACACCCATGCCGCGCAAGGCGATGGCGAGGTCTGCGGCACCGCCATCGAAAGCCCGATGGACGTCACCGTGAAGCTCGACCTGGTGAAGGGCGCCAACATCGCCTTCCCGCAATTCCGCACGCCGGGCCCGGTCACGCGTCATCTGGATGCCAAGGGCTATGACGTCACCACCGGCATCGGTCCCGATCTGATGACCGGCGCCAGGGCCGCCGTCTCCGGCATGGTTGAGCTGCTCACCAAGCGCCACAAGATCAGCGCGGTCGATGCCTATATGCTGTGCTCGGTCTGCGGCGATCTCCGGATCAGCGAGATCGTCGACATGCCGAACTGGGTCGTCTCCTTCTACTTCCCCCGCGTGGTGCTCGACTGACGCCATGATCCTCCAAAAATCCGGCGACATTCTCCTCGACGTACGCGGGCTCAGTGTCGAGTTCGCCTCGCCGCGCGGCGCCGTGCGCGTCATCGATAAACTGTCCTTCGACCTCCGCGCCGGCGAGACGCTGTGCATCGCCGGTGAATCCGGCTCGGGCAAATCGGTGACGGCGCTCTCGCTGATGGGTCTGCTGCCCAAGCCCGGCGGGCGCATAACTGAGGGCAGCGCGCATTTCCTCGGCCGCGATCTCCTGACGCAGGGTGAACGCGAGATGTCGCGCCTGCGCGGCAACGAGATCAGCATGATCTTCCAGGAGCCGATGACCTCGCTCAATCCCGTGCTGAGGGTCGGCACGCAATTGACCGAAGGATTGGTGCGCCATCTCGGCCTCAGCCAATCCGAGGCCAGGGCGCGCGCCCTCCAGGCACTCGATGCCGTGCGCATCTCCGAACCGCAGCGGCGCTTGACGCAATATCCGCACGAACTCTCCGGCGGCATGCGCCAACGCGTGATGATCGCCATGGCGATGGCAGCACGCCCCAAGATCCTCATCGCCGATGAGCCGACCACCGCCCTCGACGTCACCATCCAGGCGCAGATCCTGGAATTGATGGCGACCCTGCAGCGCGAGACCGGGACAGCCATCATCATGATCACCCATGACATGGGTGTCGTGGCCGAGATTGCCGACCGCGTCGTCGTGATGAAGAAGGGCGAGGCGGTCGAGCGCGGCACCACCGCGGAGATCTTCGCCCATCAGCATCACCCCTATACAAGAGCGCTGCTGGCCGCCGTCCCGACATTCAGCCAGGGTGCCGCAGCCCCCATGGCCCCCGACCTCACCGCCGCCAAGCCGCTCATCGATGTCACCGACCTCACCGTCCGCTTCGACGTCAAAGGCGGTTTCCTGCAGCGCGTGCAGCAGCGCGTCCATGCGGTGGAGAAGATCAACTTCAAGGTCATGCCCAGCGAAACCCTGGCGCTGGTCGGCGAATCCGGCTGCGGCAAATCCACCACCGGCAGGGCGCTGATGCATCTCGTCCCCAGCGTCGGCGAGATCCGCATCGAGGGCGAAGCAGCCCTCGGTCAATCATGGGGCCGCAAATCAACCGCCGAACTGAAAGCCATCCGCCGCCGCGTGCAGATGATCTTCCAGGATCCGCTCGCCTCACTCGATCCGCGCATGTCGGTGGGCGATCTCGTCATCGAGCCCCTCATCATCCACAATATCGGCACGCCGCAACAGCGTCGCGAGAAGGCAGCCGAGCTGTTCCGCCGCGTCGGCCTGACACCGGAACAGCTCAGCCGCTTCCCCCATGAATTTTCCGGCGGCCAGCGCCAGCGCATCTGCATCGCCCGCGCCCTCGCTCTGAACCCCAAGGTCATCGTCGCCGATGAATGCGTCTCCGCTCTCGATGTTTCGATCCAGGCGCAGATATTGGCCTTGATGCAGGAGCTGCAGGACGAGCTCGGGCTAGCTTATCTCTTCATCTCCCACGACATGGCCGTGGTCGAGCGCATCAGCCACCGCGTCGCCGTGATGTCGATGGGGCAGATCGTCGAGACCGGCCCCACCCGCGCAGTGCTGGGCAACCCGCAGCATCCCTATACGCAGAAACTGCTGGCCGCCGTACCGATCCCGGATCCTGCACGTCGCCACGCCGAAGACTGGCAGCGCAACCGCCAGCGCATCGAGGGCGAAGTGCCGAGCCCGTTCCAATCCGTCGATTTCACGCCGAGCTATGTCACCTACCGCGACCTCGGCGGTGGCCATCTGGTCGCGGCATAAGGAGAGAGAACACCATGACCGAATTCTGGCGCCTCAGCGCAGTGAAGGCCGTCGAGCTGCTGAAAAAGGGCGACGTCACCCCGCTCGATCTCATCGATGACGCGCTGGCGCGCATCGATGCGGTGAACCCGAAGGTCAACGCCATCGTGACACTCTGCGCCGACCGCGCCCGCGACCACGCCAAGCGGCTGATGGCAAAACCCATCGACCAGCGCGGTCCCCTCGCCGGCCTGCCCTTCGGCGTCAAAGAGCTGAACGACGTCGCCGGTGTCCGCACCACCTATGGCTCGCCGATCTTCACCGACAACGTGCCGGCAAAATCCGACATCATGGTGGAGAAGCTCGAGGAAAATGGCGGCATCGTGCTGGGCATGACCAACACGCCGGAATTCGGCGCCGGCGCCAACACCTTCAACGAGGTGCATGGCGAGACCTATAATCCCTGGAACACGAAACTGAATGCCGGCGGATCGTCCGGTGGCGCTGCCGTGGCGCTGGCGACCGGCCAGGTGTGGCTGGCGACCGGTTCCGATCTGGGTGGGTCCTTGCGCACGCCGGCTGCCTTCTGCTCGGTGGTGGGATTGCGCCCGTCGCCGGGCCGCGTGCCGTCCGGCCCCGGTGAATTGCGCTTCGACACGCTCTCGGTCGACGGGCCGATGGCGCGCGATGTGACCGATACCGCGCTGATGCTGGATGCGATGGCCGGCTGGCACATCGACATTCCGGTCTCCTTCCCGGCGCCGACGGAACCCTTCCTCACCACCACCCAACGCCGCCTGAAGCCTGCGCGCATCGCCTTCTGCCTTGATCCCGCCGGCCTGCCGATCGAGCCCGGCGTCAAGGATATCTGCCGCAAGGCCCTCGACAAACTCTCCGCGGCCGGACTCAACGTCGAAGAGGCGACACCGGATTTCAGCGGCGTCGGCAATGCCTTCCAGACGTTGCGCGCGGCGGATTACGCCGCCACCATGCGCCCGCTGCTCAACCAGCATCGCGCGAAGCTCAAGGACGAGGTGATCTGGAATGCGGAAAAAGGCTTGAAGCTCACCGGCGAGGAGATCGGCAAGGCCCATATCCGCCGCTCGCGTCTTTATGCCGACATGGTGACGCTGTTCAAGACCTACGATCTTCTCATCATGCCGGCCGCCCCCATCCTGCCGCGTGACATCAAGGAACGCTGGCCGCGCGAGATCAATGGCGAGCAGCTCGACAATTACGTCGAATGGCTGAAGCTCGCAGCGCTCATCACCATGACGTCCTGTCCGGTGCTGTCGCTGCCCTGTGGCTTCTCGCCCGATGGCCGACCGATGGGCATCCAGCTCGTCGGCAAACCCCGCGGCGAAGGCGCGCTGCTGTCGCATGCGCTGGTCTGCGAAGAGATTCTCGGTGTGAGTGGTTTGGTGCCGATTGACCCGCGGGGGTGAGGCGAGGCAGTGCCACCTTTGTCGTCATCCTCCGCGAAGGCGGAGGACCCACGAGTTGCTTTCTTTGCGCGGCATAGAAACTCGTGGGTGGTCCGCCCTTGCCGACGAATGTCGGCCTACGCCGACACGGCGGACCATGACGATTTTAAGTTGGCTTCGTCGCGCTATTGTTTGACCCCGCCATCGCCTTCTCATACGCCGCCTGCATCTGCGCGCTGGCACTCGGCCCATCACCCTTGGGCGCCGCCCCCAGATGTCCGACGCGCAGCTCGTCCATGAATGCCGCCCAGAATGCCGGGCCGCCCTGCTCCAGCAGATGCGCCCGCACCGACAACGCGTGCGAAGCATTGGTGTGCCGAGCACCCCAGGCACCCATATGGGCCAGCAGCGGAACCAGCTGGATCGACTTCTCAGTCAGCGAATAGATCGCCTTCTGCTTGTGACTGGGATCCTCGGCGCGGGTGACGAAGCCGGCCTCCAACAGCCGTTTCAGCCGGTCCGCAAGGATGTTGGAGGCGATCCCCTCCTCCGATCTCGTCAGCAGCTCGCGGAAATGCCGCCTATTGCCGAACATCAGATCGCGGATCACCAGCAGGCTCCACCGGTCCCCAAGGGCCTCCAACGTCAGATTGATCGGGCAGCCGGACCGCTGGCTTTCACTCAAGGTGTCGCTCCTCATTAAACTGATTGCAATTTAGGAGCGGTATAGCGGGCGTGCAAGGGCCACCTCACCCCCTCCCCGGCCCTCCCCCTCAAGGGGGGAGGGAGAAGATGTTGACTCCCAGCATTCCGCAGCCTGGTTCCAATCCTCTCCCCCGCCTGCCGACGAATGTCGGCATTCGCCGACCGGGGAGGGGGAGAGTTAGAGAGGAGGGTATGGCACGACCGGGCTCTGACTCTGGGCGCTCACAATCTTGCGCCCGCTCTCCTTGAGGCAGGTGGGGGCGGTCGCTATAGTGCGGCCCGCTTTGTGCGGTGCAATGCCTGATTGGGCAAAGACCGACGCCAAGCGTTATGAGGGTTAGAATGAGCGCCGGCTACGCGGATGAGTTGCGCGGTAAATATGTCGATGAAATCGATACGGGCATGACTGCCGTCTTTTCGAAGACGGTGACCGAGACCGATATCGTGCTCTTTGCCGGCCTGTCCGGCGACACCAACCCGGTGCATCTCGACGAGGAATTCGCCAAGCCCACCATGTTCAAGGGCCGCATCGCCCATGGCATGTTGACGGCAGGCTTCATCTCCGCCGTGTTCGGCACCAAGCTGCCGGGACCGGGTTGCATCTATCTCTCGCAGACTTTGAAGTTCAAGGCGCCCGTCCGCATCGGCGACACCGTGGTGGCACGTTGCACGGCGACGGCCGTCGACAAGGAAAAAGGCCGCGCGACGTTCTCCACCGTGGCCACCGTCGGTGAGACGGTCGTGCTCGAAGGCGAAGCCATGCTGCTGGTGCCGAAGCGCCCGGTGGGATGACGCAATGCGCCTGATCCGACATTTCCAGGATGTGCCGCCGGAGGGCCGCGGTGCCGTGGTGGCGCTGGGGAACTTTGATGGCGTGCATCTTGGCCATCAGGTCGTCATCCAGCAGGCCGCCGAGATCGCGCGCTCAAAGAATGCGCCGCTGGCAATCCTCACCTTCGAGCCGCATCCCCGTTCCTTCTTCCGCCCGCAGGATCCGCATTTCCGCCTGACGCCCTTCCGCATCAAGACGCGGCATTTGCAGGCGCTCGGCGTCGACTTCCTGTTCGAGCTCACTTTCGATGCCGAGATGGTGGCGCGATCGGCTGAGAATTTCGTGACCGAGATTCTGGTCGAGGGCCTGCATATCGCCCATGTCGTGGTCGGCTACGATTTCTGCTTCGGCAAGGGCCGCAGCGGCAATGCGGCGATGCTGACCGAATACGGCGGCCGTCATGGTTTCGGCGTGACCTCGGTCGCCGCGGCGAAAGCCGGTGACGGCCCCGCTTACTCGTCCACGCTGGTGCGCGAACAGCTCCAGGCCGGCGATCCCAGGAGTGCCGCCGCCACCCTTGGCCGGCCGTGGGAGATCGAAGGCCGCGTCGAACATGGTGATGCGCGCGGAAGGCTGCTGGGCTTTCCCACCGCCAATGTGGCACTCGGCGATTTCATGGAACCCAAGCTCGGCGTCTATGCCGTGATGGCAGCCGATGACAGCGAGGAACACCCGCATTGGATTCACGGCGTCGCCAATCTCGGCCGCCGTCCGACCGTGGGCGGTACGCGCGTGCAGCTTGAGGTGCATCTCTTCGACTTTGCCGCGGATCTCTATGGCAAGCATCTGCGCGTGGCGCTCATTGATTTCATCCGCCCTGAAATGAAGTTCAACGGGCTCGATGCCTTGAAGACCCAGATCGCCGTCGACAGCCTCGAGGCGCGGCGCCTGCTCAAAGACTATCACGGACCGCAGCCGGGCCTGCCCGGCCACACGCAGCGGCCATAACAGTTTGGAAATTCGGACCCGATCATGACCACCGAGACCACGAAGCCTGATTACAAGAACACTGTCTTCCTGCCGAAGACCGACTTCCCCATGCGCGGCGACCTGCCGAAGAAGGAACCGGCCATCCTGGAATCGTGGCTGAAGGAAGACCTCTACGGCAAGCTGCGCGCGGCCTCCAAGGGCAAACCCAAATTCGTGCTGCATGACGGCCCGCCTTACGCCAACGGTAATATCCATATCGGCCATGCGCTCAACAAGATCCTGAAAGACGTCATCAACCGCTCACAGCAGATGCTGGGCAAGGATGCGCATTACGTGCCGGGCTGGGACTGCCACGGCCTGCCGATCGAATGGATGATCGAGGAACAGTATCGCAAGGCCGGCCAGAACAAGGACGAGGTCGAGATCAACGAATTCCGCCGCCAGTGCCGCGAGTTCGCCGCCAAATGGATCGACGTACAGCGCGAGGAATTCAAGCGCCTCGGCATCGCGGGCGATTGGGATCATCCCTACACCACCATGGCCTTCCCGGCCGAGGCGCAGATCGTGCGCGAGATCGGCAAGTTCCTGATGAATGGCGGCCTCTTCCGCGGCTCCAAGCCCGTGATGTGGTCGGTCGTGGAAAAGACCGCCCTCGCGGAAGCCGAGGTCGAATACCATGATCATGTCAGCAACACGATCTGGGTGAAGTTCCCGATAGCGAAAGGCCCGGATGTGCTCAAGGATGCCGCCATCGTCATCTGGACGACGACGCCTTGGACCATCCCCGGCAACCGCGCCATCGCCTTCGGCAAGGATATCGATTATGTCGGGCTGGAAGTTTCCGGCGTTGGCGACGGCGCCCATGTGAAGACCGGCGACCGGCTTGTCGTGGCGGCCGATCTGCGCAGCGCGTTCGAGGAAAAGGCCGCGATCACATCTGCCAAGGTGATCTGGTCAGGCAAGGGGTCCGACCTTGCTGGCAGTGTCACCCATCATCCCTTCCATGGGTCGGGTTACGATTTCGAGGTGCGGCCCTATGCCGGCGATTTCGTCTCGACCGAGGCCGGCACCGGCTTCGTCCACATCGCGCCGGGCCATGGCGCCGACGATTACGAGCTGGGCCTTGCCAACGGCATCGAGGTGCCGCAGACAGTGGGCGCTGATGGCGCCTATTACGACCATGTGCCGCTCTTCGCCGGCAAGCGCGTGATGAATCAATACGGCAAGAAGGGCGACGCTGACGATGCCGTGATCGCTGCCTTGACCGAACGCGGCATGCTGGTGGCGCGCGCGCAGATCACGCATTCCTATCCGCATTCCTGGCGGTCGAAGGCGCCGATCATCTTCCGCAACACGCCGCAATGGTTCATCTCGATGGAGAAGAACGATTTGCGCAAGACGGCGCTCTCCGAAATCGACAAGACCAAATTCGTGCCGGCGGGCGGTAAGAACCGGCTCTATTCGATGATCGAGAACCGGCCGGATTGGTGCATCAGCCGCCAGCGCGCCTGGGGTGTTCCCATCGCCATCTTCGTCAATAAGAAGACGCAGGAACCCTTGCGCGACCAGAAGGTGATCGACCGCATTGCCGACGCCTTCATGCAGGAAGGCGCCGATGCCTGGTATGCCAGCCATCCCTCGCGTTTCCTCGGCAATGATTACGCGCCCGATGATTACGAGCAGATCAAGGACGTGGTCGACGTCTGGTTCGATTCCGGCTCGACCCATGCCTTCGTACTCGAGGAAGCCACCCGCGCCGATCCGACCTGGGACATGACCAGCCCGGCCGATCTCTATCTCGAAGGCTCGGACCAGCATCGCGGCTGGTTTCATTCCTCGCTGCTGGAGAGCGTCGGCTCGCGCGGCGTGGCGCCGTTCAAGGGCGTCCTCACGCACGGCTTCGTGCTCGACGAGCAGAGCCGCAAGATGTCGAAATCGCTCGGCAACGTGGTGGCGCCGCAAAAGGTGATGGAGCAATACGGCGCCGATATCCTGAGGCTTTGGGTCACCGCCTCGGACTATTCCGACGATCTCCGCATCGGCAACGAGATCCTGAAATTCATGGCGGATCACTACCGCCGCCTGCGCAACACCTTCCGCTATGTGCTGGGTGCGCTGGATGGCTGGTCGGAATCTGAGCGCCTCGCCCCGGCCGACATGCCGGAGCTCGACCGCTGGGTGCTCCACCGCCTGGCCGAGCTGGATGCCAAGGTGCGTGAGACGGCGGAGAGCTACGACTTCCACAGCCTCTTTACTGAACTGCACAATTTTTGCGCAGTCGACCTTTCTGCCTTTTATTTCGACATCCGCAAGGATGCGCTCTATTGCGACCGGCCGGATTCCAACCGCCGCCGGGCGACCCGGACGGTGCTCTATGAGGTGTTCTCTGCGCTCACAGCTTGGCTGGCGCCGATACTTTGCTTCACAGCTGAGGAAGCCTGGCGCGCCCGCCCGTGGTCCGACAAGGAGCCGGAAAGCGTGCATATGCGTCTCATTCCTAACAACTTTGGGCCGCTTTTGGACCCAATCCTGGCTGCCAAATGGACCCAAATCCGGGACATCCGCCGCGTTGTGACGGGTGCCCTCGAACTCGCCCGGGCCGAGAAGAAAATCGGCGCAAGCCTGCAGGCCCACCCGACCGTTTACCTGTCTCCGGAGCGTTTTGAGCAGCTAAAGGGCTTGGATCTCAGCGAAATTTCGATCACGTCGGGAATCGAACTCAGCAGTGATGCGGCGCCGGCAGGGGCGCTGACCCAGCCGGATGTCGCCGGCGTCGCCGTTGTCGTCAATCTCGCCACGGGTGAGAAATGCGACCGCTGCTGGCAGGTGCTCCCGGAAGTCGGAAATAACGCAGCGCATTCAACACTTTGCAATCGCTGCAACGACGCTGTCGGGGCGGCGTGATGCGCATTGCCTCGCCCAGCCTGTTCCGCAACGCCATGATTCTGGCGGGGCTGATCATCGTCGCCGACCAGTTCACCAAATGGCTGATCATGGTCGAGGTCATGAATCCGCCCCGGGTGATCCCGATCATGCCCTATCTCAATTTGGTGATGGCCTGGAACACCGGGGTGAGCTTCAGCATGCTGCGCGGGACCGGGCCGTGGCTGCTGTCAGGCCTCGCCGTGGCGGTGAGCATCGGCCTTGGCATCTGGCTCGGCAAGCTCACCCATCGCCTGCCCGGCTATGCGGTAGGCCTCATCATCGGCGGGGCGATCGGTAATGTGATCGACCGGCTGCGCTTTGGCGCGGTGTTCGATTTCATCGATTTTTATGTCGGTGACTGGCACTGGCCAGCCTTCAATCTGGCCGATTCCGCCATTTCCATCGGCGTCGTTCTGCTGCTGTTCGACAGCTTGTTTCAGCCGGCGGATCGGGGTAAAAATAGCGCCGGATCGGAGGCTCCCTAACCCATGCGCGCAAAACTCATCATCACTGCCGTTGGCCTGTTGGCCCTGCCCGCTTTGGTGGGCGGCTGCTCCAGCACGACCAAGGAAGCGCTCGGCCTGACCAAGCGCTCGCCGGACGAATTCGAGGTGGTGTCGAACGCGCCGCTCTCGATGCCCCCCGATTACAATCTGCGCCCGCCCGCCCCCGGTTCGCCCCGCCCGCAGGAAGGCACCGCGCGCGACCAGGCGCAGCAGGTGGTGTTCGGCTATCCGGGTGCCGGTGGCGTCCCCTCCAAGCTGCCGGAGATCGGCGTCGGCGAAGCCTCCAGCGCGCAATCGGCCGGCGAAGCCTCGCTGCTGCAATCGGCCGGCATGGCCGGGGTCGATCCCAACATCCGCCAGGTGGTGGATGCGGAGACCAGCGAAGACGAAGCGGATTCGCAGCAGCTGATCGACAGCATCGTGTTCTGGCGCAAGCCCGAACCCTACGGCACCGTGGTCGATCCGACCGAGGAACAGAAGCGCCTGCAGGAAAATGCGGCGCTGGGTAACGAACCGACCGCCGGTGACGTACCCATTATCGAACGCAAGCAAAAGGGCCTGCTGGAAGGATTGTTCTAAGATCTTGAGGTTGCATCTGCGCAGTTTCTCCCTGAGGCCGGCAGCTATATGCGCCGGCCTTAGTTTTTGGACCCTGGTTCTGGCAGCCCCCCTGCCCGCCCAGGCCGATCTGTTCGACGCCGAGACCTTCACCTTGAAGAACGGCATGGAAGTGGTGGTGCTGCCACGGCACCTCGCTCCCGTCGTGTTCCAGGTGGTGGTCTATAAGGTGGGTGCCGCCGATGGCGAGCCGGGCAAAAACGGTGTCGCCCATTTCCTTGAGCATCTGATGTTCAAGGCCACCAAGAAGCTGGCGGCCGGCCAGTTCAGCCAGGATGTCGACCGGCTGGGCGGCACCGACAACGCCTTCACCAACCAGGACATGACCGCCTACCACCAGGAGATCGCGGCGGCGAATCTGCCGATGATCATGGCGGCGGAAGCGGACCGCATGGTCAATCTGCAACTCGACGATTCGGTCGTGCTGCCGGAGCGCGACGTGATCCTCAACGAGCGCGGGCAGAACGTCGAAAGCAATCCGGGCGGGCGCCTGTCCGAAGCGATGAACGCCGCCATCTATCAGAACCATCCTTATGGCCTGCCGATCATCGGCTGGCGCCATGAGATGGAGCAGTACAGCACCGAGGACGCGCTGCGCTTCTATCGCCGCTGGTACGCGCCCAACAACGCCATTCTGGTGGTGTCGGGCGACGTGACCGCCGCCGAGGTGAAGGCCCTCGCCGAGAAGAATTTTGGGGCCCTCGAAGCCCATAAATTGCCCGAACGCAACCGCCTGCAGGAGCCGCCGGCGGAAGCGGCTCGGCGCCTGGCGCTCAGCAGCCCTGAGGTCGAGCATCCCAGCATCTGGCGGCGCTATATGACCGAGAGCTATCGCACGGCAAAGGTCAACCAGGACGCGGTTTCACCCTATGCGCTGAGCCTGCTTTCCGAGATTCTGGGCGGCGGTGCGGTCGGGCGGCTCTATCGCAAGCTGGTGATCGAGCAGGGCGTGGCACTGAGTGCCGGCGCCAGCTTCAACGGCGATCCGCGCGACTATGGCAGCTTCACCTTCTATGCGAGCCCGCGCGACCCTGCGGATCTGCCCAAGGCAGAAGCCGCCATCGATGCGGAGATCGCAGCCTTGCTGAAGGACGGTGTCACCGAGACGGAACTCAGCGACGCCAAGAACCGGCTGCTGCTGGAAGCCGCCAAGGCCCGCGACAGCCTCAACGGCCCGGCGCTGCTGGTGGCGGAAGCCTTGGCCGGCGGCGAGACCATGGCCGATATCCAGGCCTGGCCGGAGCGCATCCAGGCCGTCACCGTGGATGACATCATGAAGACCGCCCGCAAGGTGCTGACGACGGAGAACAGTGTCACCGCCACTCTGACACCTCAGGAACCTGCAACTGCGGTGGCGCCATGATGATGAAAAATCTTTGCCGCGCCACCTTCCTGCTGTTCCTCACGGTGCTGCCGGGTGCTGCTATTGCCACCGACATCCAGCGCGTGACCAGCCCGGCCGGGATCGAGATCTGGCTGGTCGAAGACCATACGGTGCCGATCATCTCGCTCTCCTTCGGTTTCGCGGGCGGTACCGCCGTCGATCCCAAGGGCAAAGAAGGCGTGGCGACCTTGGCCTCGGGCCTGTTCGACGAAGGGGCGGGCGACATCGATTCCGCTGCTTTCCAGCAGCGCATCGCGGAGCTGGGCCTCGATTACGGCTTCAATGCTAGCGCCGACAGCTTCACCGGCAGTCTGCGCACGTTGACACAGAACAAGGATGCGGCGGTCGATCTGCTGGCCCTGGCACTCACCAAACCGCGCTTCGATCCGGAGCCGGTCGAGCGCATGCGCAAGCAGTTCCTGATCGCGATCGATGGCGAGCAGCGCGACCCCGGTTCCGCCGCCTATCGCGTGCTGGAGCGCAAGCTGCTGGGCGATCATCCTTACGCGCGGTCGAATTACGGTACCAAGGAGAGCATGTCGGCGCTGACGCCGGATGATCTGCGCCAGTTCGTGAAGGACCGCCTGACGCGCGATCATCTCTATGTCGCGGCCGCCGGCGATATCAACCCGGTGGATCTGGGCAAGCTTGTCGACCGTGCCTTTGCCGGCCTGCCGGCCAAGGGAGTTGCCGCCGATCTGCCGGAAGCAATTGTCTCACCGGTCGGTTCGTTGTCGGTGGTGGAACGTGCCATCCCGCAAGCGACCGTGTTGTTCGCGCAGCCCGGCGTGAAGCGCAGCGACAAGGATTTCTTCGCCGTCTACCTCATGAACTATGTGCTGGGCGGCGGCGGCTTCTCGTCACGCCTGATGACGGAGTTGCGCGAGAAGCGCGGCCTCACCTATGGCATCAACACCGATCTGGTGACGCTCGATCATGCCGGTTTTCTCACCGGCAGCTTCGAGACGCCCAATGCCAAAGTGAAGGAGACGATCGACCTGCTGCGGGCCGAATGGCAGCGCATGGCCGAGACCGGCCCGGACGAAGCGGAACTTGATTCCGCGCGCACTTATCTGCTGGGCTATTATCCGCGCAACCTCACCACCACGGCGAAAGCAGCCGAGACCCTGCTCGGCATCCAGATGGATCACCTCGGCATCGATTACATGGAGCGCCGGCAGAAAGAGATTTCCGCGGTCACCATCGATGATGTGAAGCGCGTGGCGAAGGCGCTGCTGAAGGCCGATGCGCTCACCGTGGTCGTGGCCGGCAAGCCGGAAGGCCTCGTTGGCGCGGAGATCGTGCCTGGGCAGTGAATTTTCTTCTACCCGTCATGGTCGGCGAAGAATGAGCACTCACGTCCCTTATCGTCATGGTCCGCGAAGGCGGACCACCCACGAGTTTCTCGCCAGTTACCGAGACGACGTAGACAAGTTCGTGGGTGGTCCGCCTTCGCGGACCATGACGAATTTTTATGAGCCCGCGTAGCAAGTACAAGACTCACCCATGACCGCCACCGCCAACCCGCCCATCGGCCGCGTCACGCTCGTCACCTTGACGTCGCTGGTGGCGATGGGGCCGTTGTCGACGGATTTCTATCTGCCGGCCCTGCCCTCGATCGCAAAGTACTTCAATGTCGCCGAAGCGCATGCGCAGGCGACGTTGTCGGCGTTCCTCATCGGCTTCGCCGGCGCCATCCTGATCTATGGGCCGCTTTCCGACCGCTTCGGGCGGCGGCCGGTGCTGGCGGGCGGGATCGTCATCTTCACCCTGGCGAGCCTCGGCTGCATGCTGTCGGACAGTATCGGCATGCTGGTGCTGTTCCGCTTTTTGCAGGCACTGGGCGCCTGTGCCGGTCCGGTCATTTCGCGCGCCATGGTGCGCGATCTGGTCGGCGCATCGGGGGCGGCACGAGTGTTTTCATATTTGAGTGCTGCCGTCGCTTTGGCCCCGGCCATCGCCCCCATCATTGGCGGGTTCCTGGCCGATGCCTTCGGCTGGCGCGCCTGTTTTGCCGCATTGACGCTGTATGGCGCCGGGGGTCTTGTCGCCGTGTTTGTCGTGCTGAAGGAGACCAATACCCAGCGCGACATGACCGCTGCCAATCCGCTGAACTGGTTCCGCATCTATGGCGAACTGGTCAAGCATCGCGGCTATTTCGGCTATGTGCTGGCGGCGACCTTCGGCTATAGCGGCATCTTCTGCTTCATATCCGGCTCCAGCTTCGTCTTCATCGACGTGCTGGGAGTGCCACCGAGATATTTCGGCTTCTGCTTCGGCGTCTTCGTCATCGGCTATATCATCGGTGCGACCAGCGGCGGCAAACTGTCGAAGCAGCTCTCGGCATCGCAACTGGTCGGCCTCGGCTCAGTCATCGCGTTGCTGAGTGCGCTGGCGCTGGTGGTGATCAACCTGATCGCGCCGGCCTCGGTCTGGACCGTGCTAGCCCCCCTGCTGCCCTATATGGTCGGTGTCGGCATGACCTTGCCGGCGGCGCAGGCCGGCGCCATCGGCCCCTTTCCGCGTTCAGCGGGCGCTGCCTCGGCGCTGCTCGGTTTCGTGCAAATGGCGGTCGCGGCCGGGATCGGCGCAATACTGGGGCTCATCGGCTCACCCTCGCCCATGCCGATGACCCTGATGATCGCCGGCACCGGTGTGGCGCAGATCGCCTGCTATTGGTGGATCATTCAGCCGGAAGATGCTCTGGGCAGATCCGAGCCCGCTTAATCGTGCTTGGTATCTTCCTTGAGCTTTGACGCCGGTTTCTTTTTCACCGGCGCTGCATCACCTTCGCCGGCGGACGAGTCCGAGCCGCCGCCCAGGATCGTGTTGAGCAAGGAGCCGATGCCGGATTCTTCCTCCGGCGGCGTTACCGGTTTGGCCACCTCAGGCACCAGATCGACCGGCGCGCCGGCGCTGGCCACCAGCGCCCCGCCGGTCGGGCGGCGGATATCGCGCGGCGGCACATTGGCGAGCGCTTCCGCCATGAAGTCGTGCCAGATGACGACCGGCAGCGAGCCGCCGGTCACCTTGTCCATCGCGGCGCCATTGTCGTTGCCGACCCAGACACCGGTCACCAGATCGGCAGTGAGGCCGATGAACCAGGCATCGCGGAAATTCTGGCTGGTGCCGGTCTTGCCATAGGCGGGGCGGTCGATCTTGGCCTTCTTGCCGGTGCCCCAATCGACCACCGAGGCCATCACATCGAGCATCTCGTTGGTGGCGCCGGCACTGGCGACACGGCCGGGGCCGGAGCCTCCGCGTTCATAGAGTACGGCACCCTCACGCGTGGTGATGCGGCTGATGGCATAGGGCCAGACGCCCCTGCCCTGATTGGCAAAGACGGTATAGGCGGTGGTCATCTCAAGCAGCGTCGTCTCGGATGTGCCCAGCGCGATCGAGGCGTCATTGCCGATCGGCGTCGTGATGCCGAGGCGTTGCGCCGCCGCGATCACTTGTCTGCGGCCGACCTGTTCCGACAACTGCACGGCGACCGAATTCAGCGAGCGCGCGAAGGCTTCGCGCAGATTCACCTCGCCGTAGAATTTGTCGTTGTAATTGCCGGGTTGCCATTTGCCGATGCGGATCGGTCCGTCGGTGAACATGTTGCCGGGACCGTAACCGGCTTCGAACGCCGCCAGGAACACGAAAGCCTTGAAGGCGGAGCCCGGCTGGCGCAAGGCCTGTGTGGCGCGGTTGAACTGGCTGGCGCGGTAGGAGACGCCGCCCACCATCGCTTTGACGGCGCCGTCCGGCGTCATCGCCACCAGTGCTGCCTGGGAGGCATTCTGCTTGGGGCCCATCTCCGCCATGGTCTTGGCGAGGTGCTGTTCGGCAGCGCGCTGCTGGGCGGTATCCAGCGTCGTCTCGACGATCAAGTCTTGATCGGAGAAGCCGACATAGGAGGAGACCTGGTCGAGCACCCAATCGGCGTAGAACTGGCCGATCTGGCCGCGGGCCTCGGCGCTGACCGAAGGTGCCGTCATGGTGGCCGCCGCATCGGCTACATCCTGGTCGATGAACTCGGCCGCCACCATGTTCTGCAAGACCAAGGTCGCACGGTCGCGGGCGAGGATCTTGTCGTTGAGTGGGTTGTAGCGCGACGGCGCCTTGAGCATGCCGGCCAGCATGGCGGATTCGAACATCGAGGCCTCAGCCGCCGGATGGCCGAAATATTTGCGCGAGGCGGCATCGATGCCATAGGTGCCGGCGCCGAAATAGACCCGGTTGAGATAGAGCTCGAGGATCTGATCCTTGGTGAAGTTGCGCTCGAGCCACAAGGCGAGGAGCACTTCCTGGCCCTTGCGATGGATCGAGCGCTCTGGCGTCAGGAAGATATTTTTGGCGAGCTGCTGGGTGATGCTGCTGCCGCCCTGCACGAGCCGGCCTTGCGTGAAGTTCACATAGAAGGCGCGCAGAAGGCCTTTCACATCGAGGCCGAAATGGCTGTAGAAGCGCCGGTCTTCGGTCGCGATCACCGCCTGCGGCAGATAAGGCGGCAGGTCGCGCAACGCCACGGCGCTGCCATAGAGATCGCCATAGGAGGCAAGCAGGCTGCCATCGGCGGAGACAAGGCTGACCGAGGCGCGGCGCTTGATGTCGTTGAGCTTGGAGACGTCGGGCAGGTCGTAGGCGCACCATGCGACGAAGATGAGGGTGATGAAGCCGCCCCAGATCGACGCCACCAAGCCCCATTTCAGGCTGAAGATGGCGAGGCGCCGGCGCCATTTCCGCCGCGGCTTCGCCGTATTGCCGTTCTGTCCCGAGTCGCTTGCAGTCATGGCCGCCTTTTACCAGATCGCCACCCGGCTGCCAGCCTGGCCGCGAGGCCATCTGGCCGGCGGCGATGGGCAGCCATCATTCCCAAGCGGTCATATGGCCATGAAATGGGGCGGAAACAGGGCGGTCAGGGGATCATTTTCCGGTGAAATGACCGGTCGGCCTGGAGAGTGGCCTGAGCTTCAGGCCTGGGCTGCCCTGGACCTAACGGCCCAGGGCGCGGCGTCCTATGGTGCCTTCCTGGCCATCACCATGGGTGAGGCGGGTAGTGAGGGTGAGCAACGCCTCGGTGATGCGCTGTTCGAAGGCCTGCTCGGGATTGGTGTCGTTGATGACATTGTCGAGCACGGGCCGCACATTGATGCGCCAGCCTTCCGGCGCAAAGCCGAAGCGGCGCACGCGTTCATGGCGGCCGAGCATGGTCAGCTGCATGAAGAGGCCGTGGAAGGCCGGATCGAGATGGCAGCGTTCGAAGAGTTGCTGCGGCCCGCGGCCACCTTCATCGCCCAGCAATGCGCGCACGTTGCTGATCTGGATGCCGGCCTTGAGGCTCAGCGCCGGCAGCACGAAGGCGAAATTGCCGAGGCAGAAGGCGCGCAGGATCAAGGTCGAGCTCAAAAGGCCGTTCTGATGCAAAGCATCAATGAGCGCGCGCATTTCTTCCGCACGCTGGCCCGGGGCGAAGCTGGTGAGCAGGATATTTTCGCGGCCATGTTCGATGAGGGCCGAGACCCGCGCCGGTTCCAGGCTGTATTTGTCGATCAGGCGTTCGAGGATGCGCCCGGTGACGACGGTGGTCATGCGTTCGGCGACGGCGACGGGGAGTGCCCGGCGCTGGGCCACGGCATCGGTCACATTGGCGTTGTCGGCGAAGCGGTCGAGCATGCGGTGATAGGCTTGCGTCGGGATGGCGGCGTTCTCGTTTGCCGCCACGCGCAACACCACGGTCTCGTCATCGGTCTTGATGAGCGCCGTCGAGACAGCGGCCGACAATTGCGAGCGCGTCGCCACGATGCGGGCATGTTCGATCGAACGGTGTTCGATCACCGCCACCAGATCTTCATCGGTGAGCGAGAGGCATTCGGAGAGGATCGGCCGCGCCACATCCATCACGTCCTCAGCGAGGCGCCGTGCGATGCCGCGGTCCAGGCCTGGGGCCGATTTCAGGGTTTCAGCGAGACGGCGGCGGAACTCAAGCTCGGCCTCCGGCAGCACCGCATTGATGATGGCATGGGCGATTTCGCGCTCTTCCAGGGTCATCTCGCCGGTCTGATAGACGTTTGCCACGGCCAACATGGTCGCTGCACGCCTGGCCGGGGTCGGGTCTGCGCTCAAGCGGGTTACATCTGCTTGGGTCAACCTTGCCACACTTTCGTCCCTTCTGTTTCCCCCACCGGTACCCGGCAGGAGCCTCACGCTTTCCCGAGATCGGTGCCCGGGGGTAGATATCGCATCTGCACAAATTTTCCCGGTGTGCCCGGAAATGGTGACAAGTGCCGGTCCCTAAAACATCCCAGGCCCGACTCACCTCACCCGCCTTAACAATAGTTTTTGCCTAGCAGCGACGTCCAGCTTTGATCGTCTAGGAACCCGCGATATCACGGATAAATCACGATAATTCAGCAATATAGTGTGAGTTCTTATTGTCTCAAATACGCCCTAGTCTTTAGTTAATTTTGCGTAAATGCGCTGTGGCAAAACTGGGACCGAACTGCATCATTTGCGGAACCCCGCTGGAAGAAGCACGTTCCATGCCCGGTTTCCCTTTGCCGCTGCGAAATCGACCACGCCGGGGCGGGCGATGCTTGCCAAGTGCCAGCCTTTGGCTAATATGCCGCCGCGCCGCCCAGCTCATGTTTGAGGGCCGCGCAACACAGATGCCTCTGTGGCGAAATTGGTAGACGCGCCTGACTCAAAATCAGGTTCCGAGAGGAGTGCTGGTTCGAGTCCGGCCAGGGGCACCATCTTTTCTTTCCGAGCATCATCCTGCCGTGCCGGGGCCAATCGCGGGTCAATCCGGTTGCGCGGGCGCAAGCGCTTGCGCAATCTGCAGCCCATCAGGTGCAGAGGAGCGTTTCATGCAGGATCGGGCGTGGCGGGCGGAGAGTCTCGCGGCACAGGCGTTGGGCTGGGTCGACGATAAAACACGGGCGATCACGCCGCCCATTCATATGTCGAGCACGTTTCTGCGGGCGCCCGATTATGGCAATGAACGCGCTTATATCCGCGACCAGAACCCGGCCTTCGAGCAGACGGAAGCCTTGCTGGCAAAGCTGGAAAACGGTGCCGCGGCGGCGCTGTTCGCATCCGGCATGGCGGCGGCCACGTCGGTCTTCATGGCGTTGAAGCCCGGCGATCACGTCATCGCCCCACAGATGATGTACTGGTCCTTGCGCAAATGGCTGACCGGCTATGCCAGCGAATGGGGCCTCAAGGTGACATTGGTCGACATGACCGATCTTGCCGCTCTCGCCGCGGCGATCGAGCCTGGCCGCACCAAACTCATCTGGATCGAGACGCCGGGAAATCCGCTGTGGTCGGTGACCGATATCGCGGCCTGCGCCAAGCTCGCACACCAGGCCGGCGCGCGCCTCGCCGTCGATTCCACCGTGGCAACGCCGGTCTTCACGCGGCCGCTCGATCTCGGCGCGGATATCGTGATGCATTCCGCCACCAAATACCTCAACGGCCATTCCGACATCTGTGCGGGCGCGTTGGTGACGCGTGTCGCCGATGCCGCCTGGGAGCGTATCGTCGAGGTCCGCTATACGCTGGGCGCCATCATCGGCTCGGTCGAAGCCTGGCTGCTGCTGCGCGGCATGCGGTCGCTGTTCCCGCGCGTGCGGCAGCAGGCTTCGAGCGCCGCCGAACTTGCACAGCGCCTTGCAGCACACCCAGCCATCTCGCATGTGCTGTATCCGGGCCTTGCCGATTTTCCCGGCCATGACATCGCGAAGCGCCAGATGCAAGGCGGCTTCGGCGGCATGCTGTCGGTACGGGTCAAGGCCGGCAAAGACGCAGCACTCGCCACGGCGGCGCGGGTCGGCCTGTGGCAGCGCGCCACGTCCTTGGGCGGGACCGAGAGCCTCATCGAACACCGCGCCAGCATCGAGGGGCCGGAGAGTCCGGTGCCCGGCGATATGCTGCGCCTGTCGGTGGGCTTGGAAGATGCCGGCGATCTTTACGACGATCTCGACCGCGCGCTCCGCGGTGGCAATGCGCCGACCTAAGCCGCCGGGAGATCGAGATCGACGCGGAGGCCGCCCAGACTGCTTTCGCTGAGCGCCAAGCGGCCGCGATAGAGCTTCACGATCTCGCGCACAATGTCGAGGCCGAGCCCCGAGCCCGGTACGCGTTCGTCGAGCCGCTGGCCGCGGGCCATCGCAGCGACCCGCGCGGCGGGAGCGATGCCGGGACCATCATCCTCGATGGCGACGGAGAGGCGTTCGCCCTGGCGTGCCGCCGTGATGGAGACGCAGGAATGCGCCCATTTGCAGGCGTTGTCGCCGAGATTGCCGAGGATCTCCACAAGATCACCGCGATCGCCGGCGAAGGCTGCGTCCGGCGCAATGTTAAGCCGCAGGGAGAGATTGCGGTCACGATAGATTCTGCCCAGCGAGAAGGTGAGATCGTCGGCCACCTCAGCGAGATCGACACGGGCATGGCCGGTCGCGGTGGGCCCAGCGGCGCGGATGCGCTTCAGGATGCGCTCGACCTGTTCGGTGATCGATTGAACCTGAGTGCCGAGAATCTGGCGCCTGCCATCATCGAGGCCGGCGATCTCGGTCGAGAGAACTGAGAGTGGGTTCTTGAGGGCATGAGCGAGGTTGCCGGCCTCGTCGCGGGCGCGTTCGATGAGATGCCGGTTGTGGTCGATGAGGGCGTTGACCTCCTCCACCACCGGCTCGATCTCACCCGGAAAGGTCGTGCTGAGGCGGTCGGCCCGGCCATTGCGGATGGCGGCGATCTCGCGTCGCAGCGTTGCGAGCGGGCGCAGGCCGAAACCAACCTGAAGGTAGATCGCGATCATGAAGGCGATGCCAAGCGTCGCGAAAATGACCACGATATGTGTGGCGAACTGGGTGACGTCGGCTTCGATCTCATCGCAAGGAGCGGCGACCAGCACCGTGACCGGCTGGCTGCCGCCCGGCAGGGTGACGTCCCGCCGGAAGACCCGCAGCTCGCGTCCGCCCGGGCCATCCAATTCGACGATGCCGTTGCTGGTCGACAGCAGCGCGAGCGCACCCGCCTCCATCGGCCCCGCCGACACCGATTGGCGCACGACGTGATCGCCGAGTGCCGCCTGCCAGTACCAGCCACTCAAGGGCCGGGTGAAGCGCGGGTCGGCCGGGATATAGGCCAGCACGAGTTTGCCAGCGTCGTCGATGCTCGCCGCCGCCAGCAGTTCATGCTGATAGGCGGAGAGCTCGGCATCCAGCTGGCGTTCGAGATGGGTGCGGAAGGCCCAAAGCAGCAGCACGCCGGCCAGTGCCAGGACCGGCAACGCCCAGATCGCCGCTGCCGCCATCAGGCGCAGCTTCAGGGAATGGGGAAAAAGTGTGCCGATGACGCGGTTCATAATGCCAGCACATAGCCTTGGCCGCGCCGGGTCTCGATCGCATCGGTGCCCAGTTTCTTGCGCAGGCGGTTGATAAGAACCTCCACGACATTGCTGTCGCGGTCGAAATTCTGGTCGTAGATATGTTCGGTGATCTCGGTTTTGGAGATGACGGCACCCCGTCGCATCATCAGATAAGCGGCAAGGCGATATTCGAGCGGCGTCATGATGATGGGATTGCCGTCACGGAACACCATGTTCTGGGTCGTGTCGAGGGTCAGCGGACCGACATTGAGGACGGCGCTGGCGATGCCGTGGGCGCGGCGGATGAGTGCTTCGATCCGCGCAATCACCTCCTCCATCTGGAAGGGCTTGGCGACGTAGTCATCGGCACCAGCGCGCAGGCCCTTCACCTTTTCGGTCCAGGAATCGCGCGCGGTCAGGATCAGCACCGGGACGGTGATGCCCTCCTTGCGCCAGCGTTCCAGGATCGAGATGCCGTCGATCTGCGGCAGGCCGAGATCGAGGATGACGGCGTCATAACTTTCGGTGGCGCCGAGATGGTGGCCGTCCTCACCGTCACTGGCGGTGTCTACGGCATAGCCGGCAGAAGCCAGCGCCGTCGCCAGCAAGCGCTGGATATCCGCATCATCCTCGACGATCAGGACGCGCATGTCGGAACCCACCTAGTCATCACTGCCACCTTCGCCGCCTTCACCGCCACCGCCGGAACCGCCACCGCCCGACCCGCCGCCACCGGACCCACCGCCTTCGCCGCCCTCACTGCCGCCGGAATCGCCGCCACCAGAGTCGCCACCAGAGTCACCATCCGAGCCACTGCCGCTGGAATCACCACCGCTGCCGGATTCGCCACTGCCGGAATTGTCCCCGCCTGAATCGTCGCTGCCGGGTTCGCCGGTTCCGCTCTCGTCACTGCCGGGTTGGGCGCCACCCTCGTCGCCGCCGCTCAGACGGTCCATAAGACGCGCGATATCCGGATCCGAAGGCGAGCCGTCGACGCGCCGCAGGTCGAGATCGACCAGGTCGAAATCGAGGAACGCCACACTGCCACTGGGGGTCAGGATCTTTACCTCATAGACCCAGGTGCAGGTGCCGCCGATGGCCCGCGCGGTGATATCGACCGAGAGCGGCTCGGCGCTGACAGTACTGGCAAGCTCGCCATAGAGGGCCGAGGTGCCGGCCGCACCCGCAGGGCTGGCACCCGCCGCACAATCGCCTGCGCGCGCCAGACGGGTCCCCACGGGCTGTACGATCCCGGCAACGCAAAGCAGCGCCGCCAGGGCCAGGCGTGGCCGCGGTGAGAGGAAGATCGGCCGGGTGACGGCATAAGGCGCCAAGTCGAAAGCTTTCGAACAATTGCGGGCGACGGCTGAGATCGGTTCGCGACGGCGCCACCAGTGTAGCAGGCACTTTTGCACCTTAAGCCAACCTTAAATGGCGGCTCAGGCTCCTATCAGCTAGCTGCGCCTAACTTCGGCTGGTCAGCGCGGCATTCGATGTCGCCAGCAACATGGAGGATAGGATTATGACGCAGAAATCGACAGTAGACAGCATTGGCCAAAGTTTGGGTGCTGCTAAGCGCCTGCTGCTGGGCGGCACGGCGACCCTGGCCCTGGTGGCCGCGATCAGTGCCGCACCGGTCAACTTTGAACGCGCCCTGTCCGGCGATTTTGTCGGTGCCGGCGCCCATGCCGATGGTGGCGAGGGTGGCGGTGAAGGCGGCAGCGGCAGCGATCACGATAGCGATCATGACGGGGAAGGCGGCAGTGACAGCAGTGGCCGGGGCAGCGACGGCGACGGCAGCGACGACCATGGTGAAAGCGGTGACCACGGCGAGAGTGGCGATGACTCTGGTGAGTCCGGGGAATCAGGCGACGATTCCACGGCATCAGGCGATGACGACGGCACGCCGGACCAGGGCAGTGGCGATGCGCCGGGCACGGCTGGGGCGCCAGCCTTGCCACCGATTGCCGGCGATGACGACGGCACGCCGGACCAGGGCAGCGGCGACAACTGAGCACAGCCGCTTCCTATCAAGATTTAGGCCCGATCGCAGGATCGGGCCTTTTTCTTTTTGCGCGGCGCCGTTCCCGAGGATTCAGGCGGCCTTTTTCAGCTGTGGCCGATTGGCGAGTGCCGCTTCATAGAGCCCGATCACGCGCTTACGCTCTTCGCCTTCGAGCATCATGCGCGGCGCACGCACCGTCTCGGTGCCGAGGCCGACGATCTGCTGGCCCAGTTTGATGTGCTGCACCAGCTTGATTTCGGTATCGAGGTGGAGGAGCGGCGTGAACCAGCGATAGATGGCGCGGGCTTCTTCATAGCGGCTGGCCTTGCACAATTGCCATAGCGCCATGGCTTCGTCCGGGAAAACATCGGAGAGGCCCGAGACCCAGCCATCGATGCCGAGCACCGCACTTTCCAGCACCAGATCGTCGACGCCGGCGAAGATCTTGAAACGCGTGCCGGTTTCGTTGTGAAGGTCGGTGATGCGGCGCACGTCGTCGGAGGATTCCTTGATGGCGACGATGTTCTTCACATCGCCATAAGCCTTCAGGGCTTCCGGGCGGATGTCGACGCCGTAGACCAGCGGGTTGTTATAGATCATGACCGGCAGGCCGCTCGCCCCGGCCACCTTGGCAAAATGGTTAAGCGTCTCGCGCGGGTCCGATTTGTAGACCATGCCGGGGAGGACCATGAGGCCGTCGATGCCGATCTTCTCCGCATCGCGGGCGAACTGCATGCCGCTTGCCGTGGTGAACTCAGAGACGCCGGAGATCACCGGCACCTTGCCGCCAGCCACTTCCTTGGCGGCCGCGAGCACCGCCCGCTTTTCGTCGGCGGTCAGCGAACAGTTCTCGCCGCAGGTGCCCAGCATGATCAAGCCGTTCACGCCGGCCTTCAGCAGGGCCGCAATTTCTTTCTGGGTCGCGGGGAGGTCGAGGACCTCATCCACCTTGAATTGGGTCGTTACCGCCGGAAACACGCCGGCCCAGGTCACCGCAGCGCTCATGTCGATCTCCCAGTAAGATAAAGAGAATGGTTGAATTGCTAATTTGAATATTGTATACAATATGCGAATGAGTCAAGGATGAAAAATGGCTGACGACGCCCTTATTTCGAAGCGGACCATGGCGGATGAAGTGGCCGACGTGCTGCGGGGGCGCATCCTGTCCGGGCGGTTGACGGCCGGCGAGCCCATTCGCCAGGAGCATGTCGCCAAGGAGTTGGGTGTCAGCCGCATCCCACTGCGCGAGGCGCTCTCGCAGCTGGCCGCCGAGGGCTTCGTGACGCTGACCGCCCATAAGGGTGCGGTGGTGGCGCCGCTGTCGCTGGCAGAGGTCGAGGAACTGTTCGAGCTGCGCCTCATGCTGGAAGACGGGCTGCTCGCCCGCGCCATCCCGCATATGGGCAAGGGCGATTTTGCGGCACTCGATGCGCTCATCGACGAAAGCCGGGCGCCTGACGGTCTGCAGCGCTGGGGTGCGCTCAACTGGCGGTTCCACGAGGTGATGTATCTGCCGGCAGACCGGCCGGTCACCTTGAAGCTGCTGAAGCGGGTCCATGACAATATCGACCGCTATCTGCGCCTCGAGATCGCCATGTCGGTGGAGGGCCGCAACCGCGGCTACCGGGAGCACCAGGAACTGGTCGATCTCGCCCGTGCCCGCGATATCGACGGCGCCCGCGCGCTGCTTAGGCGGCACATCAAGGCGACGGCGGACAATCTGCGCACGACGTTACAGGCGCGCAGCGATCAATAGGCTTTCCGGCCGGTGGAATGCGGGCTGCCGGTTTTCCGGCACGCAATAGAGCAGCCGCGCATAGCTTTGCAGCAGCAATATCTGCTGTGCCAGCACCAGTGGCTCCTTCAGCACCTTCGCCACGACGATACCGCCTTCGACGATGGTGGAGACCATGTCGGCCAAGGCATTGACGTCGACTGTTTCGCGCGGTGCATGGACCCTGTTGATCTCGGCAAAGATCTCCGTGAAGCGCTGGCGCCAGGCCAGCACCGCTTGCCGGTTGAGATCACGCGTTGCCTGATCGAACAGGCGCTCGTTATAGCAATAGGTGGCGACCAGGCAGCCGGGATGGCCGCCGGGCAGGTCGCGCATCATATCGGCCAGGAGCTGGAGGCCGATCAGGAAAGCATCGAGCGGATCGTCGCTCATATCGCGGGCGCGGGCGAAGATGTCGTCCAGAATGGCGTCGTCCTGGGCGAGGTGCCGCTGCAGCAAACCGTGCGCCAGCGCGTTCTTGTCCCGAAAATGGTAGAAGAAGCCGCTCTTGGTGATGCCGGCCGCGGCGATCAACTCCTCGATCGAGGTGGCGCCGAAACCCTTCTGCAGCACCGCCGTCTCGGCAATGTCCATGATGCGCGCGCGTGTCGTGGCACCCTTTCCCATGGTAAACTCCTTCCGCCTGGGCGACCGCCGGTTACTGGACCGGCGGTGCAGTGAGGCCTTGAGAATTGGCATGGCTTGGCCCCGGCGCCTGTGAAGCACCTCACAGCGCGCATATCGGCCGGCAGATAGGTTGCGCAAACAACGCCAACCGTACCACGCGTCCACTAGCTGGCAGCGGCCCGGCCCCCCTACATCACGGCCGGACGGTTGAGACCATCAGCTCAAGACGAAAGAGACGATCATGAAACACATCGATATGGCCCAGAAAGAGAAGCCCCTGTACCGCACTGCCTTGCCGCAACTCAAGGGCGGCGTGTTCCTCGCGGATGGCGGCCTGGAAACTACCCTGGTGTTCGAGAAGAGCATGGACCTGCCCTGCTTTGCCGCCTTCCCCCTGCTGGACACCGATACCGGCCGCGGCGCTTTGCGCAGCTATTTCGCGCGCTATCTCGATATCGCCGCCAAGAACGCCGTCGGCTTCGTGCTGGACACGCCGACCTGGCGCGCCAATGCCGATTGGGGCGTCAAGCTCGGTTATGATGCGGCAGCCCTCGATCGCCTCAACCGCGATGCCGTGGCCTTCGTCGCCGATCTGCGCGCGCATCTTGCCAATGCCGGAAGACCGATCGTGCTCTCGGCCGTCATCGGCCCGCGTGGCGATGGCTATGTTGCCGGCGCCGAAATGAGCGTCGCGGAGGCGGAACGCTATCACGGCGTGCAGGTGCAGAGTTTCGCTGCCACCGCTGCGGATTTCGTCGCGGCCGTTACCATGACCAATGTGCCGGAAGCGAGCGGCATCGCCCGCGCAGCCAAGGTCGCGAAGGTGCCGGCTGTCATTTCCTTCACGGTCGAGACCGATGGCAAGCTGCCCAGCGGCACGTCTCTGGGCGAGGCGATCGAGGCGGTCGATCAGGCTACCGGCAACTATCCGGCCTATTACATGATCAACTGCGCACACCCGACCCATTTCGAGAAGGTGCTGAAGGGCGCCTGGGTCAACCGCATCGGCGGCATCCGCGCCAATGCTTCGGCCAAGAGTCATGCCGAGCTCGATGCCTCGACCAGCCTTGATTCCGGCAACCCGCAGGAACTCGGCCGGCAATACAGCGCGCTCCGCAAGCTGCTGCCGCGCGCCACGGTGCTGGGCGGATGCTGCGGCACCGATCATCGGCATATCGAACATATCTGCCACGCCTGCGCCGCCTGATGGCGTGAACAGGCGCCATTGACACATCGTTGTCATCATCGGTCCGCATAGATCGCGGATGGCGATGACGGTTCAGACTGATACCACCGCACGCAGCCGGCGACCCTACCCTTGGGCGACCCGGTTGCGGCGGCGCTTTATGTTGCCCTTGCTGCGCGCACGGCATGCGCCGGAACAGGCGGCGCGCGGCAGCATGGTCGGACTTGCCTGGGCATTCACGCCGACCTTCGGCCTGCGCATGCCGCTGGTGCTGCTCACCTGGATGATCGCGCGGCGGGTGTTCGGCTGGGAGTTCAACCTGCTGCTGGGTGTCGCCTGGACCTGGGTCACCAACGCGCTCGTGACTGTGCCGGTCTATTATACGTTCTACGTCACGGGGCAGATCATGCTCGGCCGTTGGCATGATCTCAGCGGGTTCGCAGCGTTCCAGGATTTGTGGGCACCGCTGCTGCGCACCGATCTCGACTGGCGCGATCGTATAGCGCAGATTCTGGACCTCCTCCTGGATTGGGGCGCGGTGCTGTGGCTGGGGGCGCTACCCTGGGCGGCCTTGATGGGATATTTCGGCTATCGCTATACACACCGGCTGCTGCGTGGGCGGCGGGCCTTGCGCTGAGAGGGCTGCTCCCCCAGATTGCTGGCCATGACTCGCGCCAAGAAGAAATCCACCCCCATCCGCCCGAAATCCTTCCTTCAGCGTCTGCGGCGTGTGCTGCGCTATCGCCTGATGATCCCGCTGCTGCGCTCGCGCCAATCACCGGAGCATGTCGCGCGCGGGACCGCGATGGGGATCGCGTGGGGCTTCACGCCATCGATCGGCGTGCAGATGCCGCTGGTGTTTGTCACCTGGGTGGTGGCGCGGCGGGTGTTCAACTGGGATTTCAACCTGGTGCTGGCTTTGGCCTGGACCTGGGTCAGCAATGTCTTCACCGCGCTGCCGCTCTATTATCTCTTTTATCTCACGGGGCAGGTGATGTTCGGCCATTGGCACGACCTCACCGGTTATCAGAGTTTTCTGAGTTTATGGGAGGGGAGTTTCAGCGCCGATCAATCGCTGCTCGACCAGTTGGCGACACTTGGCCGCATCCTGGTACTGGATTGGGGCATCGCCATGGGCGTGGGCTCGATCCCCTGGGCGGCCGGGACCGGAATCCTCAGCTATCGCTACAGCCTGAAATTCGTGCGTGCCCATCGCCGGCGGCGCGCCGAGCGCATGGCAGGGCGTGCGAACGGGGGCCAAATAGGCCCGCTTGATTAAACCCGTGCCGCTGGCATAGGGTCGCCCGGACCGAAACGGGGATGACCATCATGGCCAAGAAGCCGACACCGCAGAGCAATGAATTCGACGCCTTCCTGAAGCGCTATCCCAAGACCCAGGATGTCGATGTCTTCGTCCATGACATGAATGGTTTCCTGCGCGGCAAGCGCTTTCCCGTCGCTGAAGCGAAAAAGCTGTGGGAGAGCGGTGTCGAGATGCCGCGCTGCCTGCTGTTCCTTGATCCCACCGGCGACGATCTTGATCCCGGCGGAAGGTCCGAAGCATTGGGCGATCCCGATGGCACGGCGCATCCCATTCCAGGTCGCCTGGCACCTGTGCCCTGGGCGCAGCATCCGACCGCGCAGGTGCTGTTGCAGATGCACGACCCCTTCATCAAGGGCGAGAGCAATCCCGGCAAGCCGTCCAAATACTGCCCGCGCGCGGCGTTGCAGGGGACGCTGGCGCGGCTGACGAAACTGGGCGTGACACCGATGGTGGCGGTGGAGCTGGAATTCTACCTGCTCGACCCGGCGCGCGATGCCGGCGGCCAACCGCTGCCGCCGAAGAATCCGCAAACCGGGCAGATCGAAACCTCGAAGCAGCCCTACAGCATGGACGATCTCGACGCCTATGCGACCTTCATACGGCGCGTAGCCTCCCACGCGGAGGCGCAAGGGATTCCCTCCGCCGCCGCGATCACCGAATATTCGCCGGGGCAGTTCGAGATCAATTTGAAGCACCAGCCGGATGCGGTCGCCGCTTGCGACAATGCGGTGCTGTTGAAGCGCTGCGTCAAGGGGACGGCGCGGGAGCTGGGCTATATCGCGAGCTTCATGTCGAAACCGTTTCTGCATGCGGCCGGCAGCGGCATGCATGTGCATGTGAGCCTGGTCGACAAGGCCGGCAAAAACATCTTCGGCGAGACGGGCGCCAAGGGCGAGGCGATGCTGCGCAACGCGATTGGCGGGCTGCAGGCGACCATGGCGGAATCGATGGCGATCTTCGGCGCCAACCCGAATGCCAGCCGCCGCTATGTGCCCGGCAACAACGTGCCGATGAGTCCAGAATGGGGCCATAACAACCGCACGGTGGCGTTCCGCATTCCGGCCGGCGGACCGAAGGCCAGGCGCATCGAGCACCGCGTCGCCGGGGCGGATGCCAATCCCTATCTTGCCATGGCGGCGATCCTGGCCGGCATCGCCTATGGCCTCGAACAGAAGCTCGATCCGGGCGCACCTGCCGAGACCGGCGATTTCAAGCGCCCGCCGGATCCCAAAATTCCGTTCAAGTTCCAGGATGCACTGGAGCGTCTCGCCAAGGCGAAGATCCTGCCCAGATATATCGATCCGGAATGCCTTGGCCTCTATGTCGATGCGCGCCGCGCCGAGCTGGAGAAGTTCCACGACGTAATTTCCCCGCGCGAATACGATTGGTATCTGTGAGCAGCACGCCGCGCCGTCCGCGCCACAGCAGCCGGCACAAGAGCCGGCTGCAGCGCGCCTTCCGCTATCGCCTGGTGATCCCGATGCTGCGCGCACGCCACGGACCGGAATATGTGGCGCGCGGCACGATGGTGGGATTGGTGCTGGCCTTCACGCCGACCATCGGTCTCCACATGACGCTGGCCCTCGCGGTATGGGTGATCGCGACGCGCCTTTTCAAATGGGAATTCAGCCTGATCCTGGCGCTGGCCTGGACCTGGGTCAGCAACGTCTTCACCGGCCTGCCGATCTATTATCTGCTCTATGTCACCGGGCAACTGCTGATGGGCCGCTGGCAGGACCTGTCCGGCTATGCCGAGTTCCTCGACCTCTGGCACACACTCACCGCCGGCAACCACACCATCTGGCAGGACGCCACCATCATGGCCAAGGTCATGCTGGAAGATTGGGGCGTGGCGATGTGTGTCGGGAGCGTGCCGTGGGCGGTGGTCGCGGGTGGAGTTGGGTACTGGGTGAGTCTGACGTTTATCCGGATGTATAGAAGGGAGAAGGCGATAAGGCGGGAAAGAAGTGCAATGGACGGAAGCAGATATTAAAGCCCCGCAAATACCGCGGCGACTTAAACATTCGGGTGACGCCACGTAAGCCGATCAAGCTCACCTTATTTCGTGCATCTCCGACGAGCCAATCTTGGCAGCAATTCTTCAGCCGACCGACTGCTTTATTTTCCGGACGGGTTTAGGGACCGGCCCTAGCATCAGCGGACTACCGTCGGACGCGGAACGCGGCGCGAAACCCGCATATCGCGGCGGGTCCGACAAAGCGTTGGCGAGGGCTTGCTTGCCAATGTTCCACGAGAACTTTCCATCCCAATCTGCTGGTTGCACAATTTCGCCCGTGGCCGGATCATAATGCGCTACTTTATTCGTGTATGTGCGCCGCCATAGGGCATGCGCTCTTTTGGCAAAGGACATCGTCTCTTCGTCATTCAGATCATAGAGCGTGAAGAACTCGCTTTGAGCAGAGTCGAGAACCTGAAAAGGCATATATCGCTGCTCAGGCGATTTTACGTCGTCAAGAGTCCATTCCTTTCTCGGATCGGTCATCATACGCGGATACAAATAGCCCTTCGTCGGATAGTGCAACATGAACCATTGTCCCAGGTCACGATACTGAAACGCCAGATCATATGCGTCGTCAGGAAATTCGCGCCCGCCAATCAATTGCTCTGCAATGCCGGCAGTGCGCTCATCTGGCCAGGGCAGCCGACAGAAAATATCCGGCCGATTAAAGTTAGGCCCATTATACGCAGGCCTCTGTTTCTCGATCTCTAGCGACGCCAATATGGCAGCATGCAGCGTCGGAAAGAGCGTGATCGGCACATCAGTGGAAAATTTTGACGGTGTGGGATTACCTGTTTTGTAGTTTGCAAAAAAATAGATGAGGTCTGGAAACTCGGCCAGAAGCAACTCGGAAAAAAACTTGATGTCTTCGATGGAAATGATCGCTTTGCTTCGCGTGCGTCGGACACGGGCACGTGGCTCGTTCTCAAGATCTTTAACAAATTTCTCGGCACTTTCCTTTGCCGATCTGCCGCGCTGACCTAGAAGTTCCCGAATGCTAGTCCGTTTCTCATCAGTCATTTCTTTGAATCCCTATACTCAGCGAGGCTCACTCCAGATCCGACGCGATGTCAAGCGGATCGATATCCAGTTTGATTAAGAACGGACGCCGACAATCGATCATCTTCTTGATGAGATCATCGATCATTTTGTGATACTCCTCATCAGTTTGATTTTTCTTTCGTTTAGGAATTGCGCCTATGCCTGCGGCATCGATACTTAGATCACCTTGATAAATTGCACGAGCAAGATTTATTACTAGACCCTGTAATTGATTACCTTCCCTTGTGGTCATGGTAATGCCATCGGCTTTGATATCGTGGTGCGTTATGAATGGCGAAACTGTTCTACCGTTCATCTCAAAAGGCATTCCAACGTCGGGATAGCGACTCTGCGCGACTTGTCCTCGAACGTATTGGACCTGCGGCTCCTTCCGTCCGTAAAGTTCCGCTTTGACGTTACCTCCGCAAGCCTTAATTGCTGCAGCTAACTTCTCTGCGATAAGCGCAATGTCCTTCCGATTGGTGCCATTTCCTAGGCGCCCTCCAAGTCTTTCCTCTGGTTCCTGTGCAATAGTTGCAGCAGCCTGCTCAAATAGATCGCCAAGCTCACTACCCGACAGGGTCTTTGGCCGCTCCAGAGCAATAAATGGCTTTGGCGCCACTTTATTGCCCGGCTCATCGGGGCTTGTAGTGGGTTCTTTCCAATGCTCCGCCGGCGCAAACACGACCTTTTCGACGGTGTCGTTTATTTCCGCCAATTCCTGTGCGGTTGGCTCGCGATGATGGGCTGTAAAGAAATCACGTTGGGCAGCAACTGAAAGATTTTCCACCTCGCCCTGCATGGATATCAGAACTTCTTCCGGCTCGGCTTCGACAAGACCCGACCACACGTCTTTCTTTTCTTCGAGGTAACTGAACCGCCCTTCATCCGTGATCGCGTGGATGGCGTACTCTTTCGGCGCGGGTGCCGGCTTGCCCTGGCGCTGCCAGTTGAAAAGACCGTTCATATACTCGGCCTCGGCGACCTCTTCCGTCGTCATGCCGACGCCCGTGCGTGGTTTGACGGCGGTTGACGGCGGCATCTGTCCAGTCACGTTGCTTTCGGAAGGTGCTTTGATGTTAGTATTGCCCGGATGACCGACGAGACTCTCTGCAAAGGCGCGGCGCTCCTTCGTCGTCAGCGTCGGCCACTTTGGCGCGCCAAAACTGGCTTCATTAACCCAGCCTTTGGGCAACCCTGCAGGGACGGCCTTGCCGCTGTCTGCGACCAAGACGTCTTGCGGCATCTTGACTGCCGATCCCTCATCCCATGGATCCGCAAGCTGATCCAAGCCTAGACCGAGATCACCAGCTACCTGCGTGATCGTATTGCTGTTCGCGGGCAGTGCTCCCATGTCGCGCGCCTTGTTGGACTCTGTAGACGACTTGCCGATCGCCGCAGTTCCGGCCTTCGATTGGCTGACCGCTACGGCCTCCTCCTCGCCCGGATGAGGCTTGTCGTCGTCGTAGGCGGCAAGCTCGGCCCAGGTAACGCCGGTCTTTGCAAAATCGTTGAAGGCGATTTGACGGATGGCGTGGACTTCGGCGTCTTCGCGTTGGTCCATCGTTCGGTGCCGATGCTTGCCATCTGGGCCCCGATAGAACCGTCCGTCACCCAATTCTGGCATACCGTCGAGAACAGCCTGGGTTTGTCCGTCAACCGGCGCCTGAGTCTGCCACTTCTCGGGATGGACCGATTGTCGGTAGGCTTGGCTGCGCCAAGCCTGTTCATCTTGTGGCGAATGGAACGCGAAGGCATCGCCGTCCCAGACGCCCAGAACTTGGTGAGCTGGCCGCTTCATGTCCGCTGCGGCGGGAACGGGTTTGAACACCATTTCATTACGATCACGGGCCATAAACGCTCTCCTGCGTAAATTACTCGTATAACGTAACACAAAATGGAGATGTTGTCAATTTGTTCTCATTAAAATTGCCGTTTTTGCCTCACCCCGCCAGCGCGGCGTCCTCCACCACCATCTGGACGCTGTCGCGGCCTTGCCAGTTGTCGCGGCGGAGGTGGCCGGCGACGTGGAAGCGCTGGCCGCGCGCGGTGGTGAAGAGGCGGCCGAGTTCGTTCTCGGCGGCGCGGAAGGCGATGGCTTTGATCCTTGTCCCATCGGCGCCCTCCAGGCTGAGGCGCAGATGGGCGCCGCCGACCACGTCGGCGAAGGCCAGGCGTACATTGGGGAGGGCGAAGCGCGGTTCCGCGTTGCCGGCGCCGAAGGGACCCATGCGTTCGAGCATCGTCATGAGATCGGTGGTGGCGGCGCGGGGCTGCAAGGCGGCGTCGAGGTCGAGGACGGGGACGAGGCGTTCGCCCTGCATGTCGCCGGTGAAGCGATTGCTCAAGAAACTGCGCAGATCGTCGAGGCGGTCTTCGGGCACTTCGAAGCCCGCCGCCATGGCGTGGCCGCCGCCCTTTTGCAAGATGCCGGCCTCGCGCGCGGCGATGATGGCGTTGCCGAGATGCAAGGTGCCGACCGAGCGGCCGGAGCCTTTGCCGATTCCGCCTTCAAGGGAGACGACGCAGGCCGGGCGCTGGTAGCGCTCCTTGAGACGGCCCGCGACGATGCCGATGACGCCGGCATGCCAGTCGTGACCCGCCACAAAGATGAGATAGGGACTGTCGCCGGCTTGCGCCTCGGCGGCAGCGATCGCCTGGTCGAGGACCCGCGCTTCGATATCGCGGCGTTCGGTGTTGAGGAGGTCGAGTTCGGCGGCGATGGATTTCGCGACCTCGTTGTCATCGGTCGAGAGCAGGCGTGCGCCAAGATCGGAGCGGCCCACGCGGCCGCCGGCATTGACGCGCGGGCCCAGCAGGAAGCCGGCGTGATAGGCGGAAGGGCGTTCATTGATGCGGGCGACATCGGAGAGCGCGTTGAGGCCGAGATTCTTGCGGCCCGCCATGACCTTCAGGCCTTGTGCCACCAGCGCGCGGTTGATGCCGGTGAGCGGCACCACATCGGCCACCGTGCCCAGCGCCACGATGTCGAGCCATTGCATGAGGTCGGGTTCAGGACGCGCCGCGCTATAGGCGCCGCGGGCGCGGAGGGTACGGTTGGTGGCGACCACGAGCAGGAAGGCGACGCCGACCGCGGCCAGCTGGCCGTGCTGGCCGGATTCGTCGAGGCGGTTGGGATTGACCACGGCGGCCGCGATCGGCAAGCGCGGTTCAGCGACGTGATGGTCGACTACCAGCACGTCGAGGCCGGCTTGCCTCGCGGCTTCCAGCGGGGCAAAGGCGGTGATGCCGCAATCGACCGTGATGACGAGCTTGGCGCCCTGTTCCTTCAGCGCCAGCATGGCGGGCGCGTTGGGGCCGTAGCCTTCCTTCATGCGGTCGGGGACATAGAGGATGGGCGCCTTGGCACCGGCGGCATTGAGAAAACGCAGCAGCAATGCCGATGACGTGGCGCCGTCGACATCGTAATCGCCGAAGATGGCGATCTGTTCCTGGGATTGGATGGCGTCGGCGAGGCGCGAAGCCGCCTGATCCATATCGCGGAACTGCGAGGGGTCCGGCATCTGGTCGCGGAGGCGCGGCTCAAGATAGGCCGCGGCCTTGTCGAGATCCTGGCCGCGGGCAGCGAGCAACTGGCCGATGAGGTCGGGAAGACCCTCGCGCTGAGCGATGGCGAGACCCAGTCTTTCGTCACCCGCCCGCTGCCGCCACAGGCGACCGCTGGCGGATTGGGCGACGCCCAAAAAGGCGCCGCTTTCCGTCATGAGCGAGAGGTCGGCATCAGAGCTTTTGCGGCTTCTTGATGTTCCAATTGTGCTGCGCCTCGATGATACGCACGGTACCGGTCTTGGAGCGCATGACCATCGAATGGGTGGTGGCGTGGGAGCCGACACGGCGGACACCGGTCAGCATCGGGCCGTCGGTGACGCCGGTCGCGGCGAACATGACGTCGCCCTTGGCCAGCTCAAGAAGATCGTATTTGCGGTCGAAATCGGTAATGCCGATCTTGCGCGCGCGGCCCTTCTCATCCTCGTTGCGGAAGACGAGGCGGCCCTGCATCTGGCCACCGATGCAGCGCAAGGCGGCGGCAGCAAGCACACCTTCCGGCGCGCCACCCTGGCCGAGATAGAGATCGACGCCGGTACCCGGCTTGGCGGTCGCGATGACGCCGGCCACGTCGCCGTCGGAGATCAGCATGATGCGGGCACCCGTGGCGCGCACCTTCGCGATGAGATCGGCGTGGCGCGGGCGGTCGAGAATACAGACCACGAGGTCGGAGACATCCATCGCCTTGGCCTTGGCGAGATTCTTCAGATTCTCGGCGGGCGTTGCATCGAGATCGACGATGCCCTTGGGAAAGCCCGGGCCGACGCTGATCTTTTCCATATAGGTGTCGGGCGCATTGAGGAATCCGCCGGCTTCCGCCATGGCGATGACGGCCAGCGCATTGGTGCCGCCCTTGGCGGTGATGGTGGTGCCTTCCAGCGGATCAAGCGCGATGTCGATGGCCTGGCCACCGGCGCCGACCTTTTCGCCGATATAGAGCATCGGCGCCTCGTCGCGCTCGCCTTCGCCGATCACCACGGTGCCGTCGATGGGCAGGTCGTTGAGCGCGGTGCGCATGGCGTCGACGGCAGCCTGGTCGGCTGCCTTTTCATCACCGCGCCCCATCAGGCGCGAGGCGGCAAGGGCGGCGGCTTCGGTGACGCGAACGGCTTCCAGCGCCAGATTGCGGTCCATCTCTTAAATCTCCTTCAACTCAGTGTCTCGATGGGGAGCACATGCGCTGGCTCCAGGATCGAGTTCACTTGGGCAAGACGCGCAACGACGCGGCCGATGGCCGCTTCGGTCGTCTCATGTGTGGTCAGAACAATCGGTACCGCTTCCCCTGGCGAACGTGCCCTTTGGATCATCGCTTCCATGGACACACTCTCGTCGCGCATGACGCCGGCGATATCGGCAATGACGCCGGGCTTATCGACCACCATCAGGCGCAGATAATAGGACCCGGCATGAAGCCCAACAGGCGCCTGGCGCGCTAGTTCCAAAGATTCTGCCGGTGCTGAAAAAGCAGGCAGAATGCGGCCCCGCGCAATATCCATGAGATCGGCAACGATGGCGGATGCGGTCGGCCCGCGCCCGGCACCACGGCCGATCGCCATGTTCTCGCCGACGAAATTGCCGTTGGTGACGACCGCGTTATACACACCGTCGACCTTGGCGATGGTGCTGGCGACGGGGACCATACAGGCATGGACGCGCTGTTCGATGCCATGCGCCGTCTGGCGCGCGATGCCAAGCAGCTTGATCCGGTAGCCGAGTTCGTCGGCATAGGCGATGTCCATGGCCGAGACATTGCGGATGCCGCTGATGCGGACACCGGCGAAATCCACCGCGCAACCGAAGGCGACCGAGGTCAGGATCGAGAGCTTATGGGCGGCATCGACGCCATCGACATCGAAACTGGGATCGGCTTCGGCATAGCCCAGCTTCTGCGCCTCGGCCAGCACATCGGCGAATTCGCGGCCGGTCTCGCGCATCTGGGTCAGGATATAATTGCAGGTGCCGTTGAGGATGCCGTAGACGCGATCGATGCGATTGGCGGCAAGGCCCTCGCGCATCGCCTTGATGACCGGGATGCCGCCGGCGACCGCCGCTTCATAGGCCAGCGCCACACCCGCGCGCTCGGCAACCAATGCCAAGGCGGTGCCGTGATGAGCGAGCAACGCCTTGTTGGCGGTCACCACATGGCGCTTCGCCGCAATGGCTTTTTCAATGAGGTCCTTGGCCTTGCCCTCGGACCCGCCGATGACTTCCACAACAACGTCCACGTTGGGATGGTCGGCGAGCTTGACCGCGTCATCGACCCAGTCGATGCCGCTGAGGTCGAAGCCGCGATCCTTCTTGCGGTCGCGGGCCGAAACGGCGGTAACCACGATCTTGCGCGGGCAATGCTTGGCGAGGATGTCGGCGTTCTGCTGCAGCAGTTCAATGACGCCGGCACCGACGGTGCCGAGGCCGGCAATACCGACACGTAGCGGTGTGGTGGAGATGGATTCAGATTTTCGATCAACAGCCAATGCAAAGCTCCCTCGGCCACGCCGAGCCCAGCAGAATGTTCACGATCCGCGGAACTCAGTAGGCCGAGAGATAGATCTCGACGCGGCGATTGTTCGCCTCGCCCGCCGGCATGGTTTCCGGGGCCACCGGGGTGGTCGACCCGGCTGCCGCCACCTGGACGAGCGCTGCCGGTACGCCAGCGCGGGTGAGCGCACGGGCAATGGCATTGGCACGCTTGAGCGAGACGTTGTAGTTCGCCTGGTCCTGGGCGTAGGGGTTCATGTTCCGGGTGCGCTGGCTGGCATGGCCGACCAGACGAATGACGCCACCATAATAGCGATGCATCTCAGCGACCTGCTTCACGACGCGGGCATCATCTCTACCGAGCTTGGCCGAGCCGTTGTTGAAGAACACGATGCCGACCGGCTGGCCGGCGGCCGGCAGTGCCGGCACGGCGGCTGCAGGCGCATAAGATTGGAAGCCCGGGGCTGCATAAGTGGCATAAGCGGGCTGGTAGGCCGCCCCGCCATAGGCCACCGGCTGCGTCACGCCGTAGGGCGAGCGGTAATAGGCCTGGGCCGGGTTGTTGCGCTGATAGGGGCTGTAGCTCGCATAACCATAGGTGCCACCGGCGGCGACCGAGGAATAATCGACCATGACCGGTGTGGCGACCACAGTGGGGGCAGTTGCCTGCGGCAAGGCGCCGGGCTGGACCACATACGCATTATACGCATTCTGGCCACCAAGGGGCTTGGCGCCGGGCTGCGGCGTGCCGATATAGCCCTGGCTGACACTGCCCAAGGGGGTCATCTGCGGGGCCGGGTACTGGCCGACAACCGGCGGGGCCACGGGCGCCAAAGGCTGCTGGCTGACGCCTGCGACCTGCGGAGCCGGCGTGCCGGCGGGCGCGGTCGGTGCGGGTGTCATGACCGGGGCAGCGGCGGCATTGGCCTGACCGGCGGTGGCGGTACCGGGGGTTGAGGCCGGCAGAACCGGCGCGGCCGGGCGGGCGGCGGCTTCGCCGGGCGCCGTCAAGGTTTCGTCGGTGTATTGGGCATTGGTGCGATCGGCGGAGAGGCCGGGCTGCACGCCCGTCTCAAGATCGGCCGGGACCGGGGCTGCTTTCGGGACGCTGTTGATATCAGGGACGCTGCCACCGGTCGAGGAACTCACTGCGGCATCGGCTGTCTCGGTGGCGGCGGCTTCGCCGGATTTCTTGGCGGCAGCCGCTGTGTCGGCCGCTGCCTGCTTGGCGGCGGCGTCCTTGGCCGGCTGCTGCGTGCCACCAGTCGAACAACCGCTGATCGCGATGAAGGCGGCAACCGCTGCCCAGCGCACCGAGTTTCGCCGGAACGGCCGCAGGGCCGAGCCGGAGTTCAAGGCCAAGCGCCCGACGGCCTCGGCGACGGCAACACCGCGCGACGCGGCCAGATCCGAGAAATCAATCATGTCATCCTCCCCAGGGCCCGTGGCCGACCGCGCCTTGAGGGAAATCCCCGAAAAACCGCTAGGGGAGGTCCCGGCCGCGCTCTCGACCAAGCTGCCATCTTAACGCGCAAACTACTGGCGCAAAATAAAAGTTCCGATTTTTTAGACTGCGCTACTATAACAAACAAGCGAGATCATGGACGTGAAAAAGCGTTAGGTCCTAAATCTTTGTTATTTTTGTCCTTTCCAGGGATCAATCATGGCCAAGAGCGACCCCGGCAGCCCCCCGCCCGGCGATAACAGCAACGCAAATACGCAAGACCCGCAGGAAATGGCGGAATCCATGAGTCGCATCGCCGAGCAATCGCAGCGACTGATGAAGGACTTTCTCGGCCGCCACGCCCAGGATTTCAGCATTGGCCCGGATACCGCCAGTTTAGGCCGCGCCTTCCTGGAAATGACCACCCGCATGATGGGCGACCCGGCCAGGATGCTAGAGGCCCAGGTCTCGCTCTGGCAGGATTACATGAACCTGTGGCAATCGACAGCCGCCCGCATGATGGGCCAGGAACCGGACCCGGTGATTGCGCCGGCCAAGGATGACCGCCGCTTCAAGGATTCCGCCTGGAACGACAATCAGGTGTTCGACTACATCAAGCAATCCTATCTGCTGACCGCGCGCTGGATGCAGAACACCGTGCGCAAGGTCGATGGGCTCGACGACAAGACGGCCAAGAAGGTCGATTTCTACACGCGCCAATTCGTCGATGCGATGGCGCCCAGCAATTTCGTCATGACCAACCCCGAAGTACTGCGCACGACGCTGGAAAGCCGCGGCGAAAATCTGGTCAAGGGGCTCGAGAACCTGCTGGAGGATCTTGAGCGCGGCAACGGGAAGCTCCGGATCTCGATGACCGATCAGGAGGCGTTCGAGATCGGCAAGAACGTCGCCGTCCAACCGGGCAAGGTCGTGTTTCAGAACGAGCTCCTGCAGCTCATCCAATACACGCCGACCACAAAAAAGGTCGCCAAGCGCCCGCTGCTGATCATCCCGCCCTGGATCAACAAATATTACATCCTGGATCTGAAGCCGCAGAACTCCTTCGTGAAATGGGCGGTTGATCAGGGCCAGACCGTGTTCATGATCTCCTGGGTCAATCCGGACGAAAACCTCGCCGACAAATCCTTTGTCGATTACATGCTGCAAGGACCACTCGCCGCCATTGAGGCGATCCTCAAAGCCACCGGCGAGAAGAGCGTCAATGTCATCGGCTATTGCTTAGGTGGCACGCTGCTCTCCTGCCTGCTCTCTTATCTCCAGGCGAAGAAGCGCTCTGATCTCATCGCCAGCGCCACCTTCTTCACGACGATGATCGATTTTGCCGAAGCGGGCGAGCTTTCGATCTTCATCGACGAGGAACAACTCACGGCCCTTGAAGACAAGATGAATGAGCGCGGCTATCTTGAGGGCCATGAGATGGCAGCCACCTTCAACATGCTGCGCGCCAATGATCTGATCTGGTCCTTCGTCATCAACAATTATCTACTCGGCAAAGAGCCGTTCCCGTTCGATCTCCTTTATTGGAATTCGGATTCGACGCGCATGCCGGCGGCGATGCACAGCTTCTATCTGCGCAACATGTATCAGAAGAACCTGCTCATTCAGCCGGGCGGGATAGAGTTGGATGGCGTGAAGATCGACCTCACCAAGATCACGCTGCCGACCTTCGTGCTGGCGACGCGCGAGGATCACATCGCACCCTGGGTCGCGGCCTATGCAGCAACGCAAACTTTTGGTGGCCCGGTCACTTTTGTACTGGCCGCGTCCGGTCACATCGCCGGCGTGGTCAACCCGCCAGCCGCCGGTAAATACAGTCATTGGATTGGTAAGAACAACAAATCCTATCCGAAGAAACCGGAAGACTGGCTGGAGACGGCCGAGCACCGTCCCGGTTCCTGGTGGCCGGAATGGCAGAAATGGATCAGCGCCTTTAGCGACGGCGAGATTGATGCGCGCCAGCCCGGCACCGACAAGCTGAAAGCCATCGAAGACGCGCCGGGATCCTATGTGAAGGTGATGGCGCAATAGATTTCTACGCGCCTCACACTCATCGCCTTTCCATCAGTTTCGCCATCGGTCGTCGCAATCCATCAAGCGTTCTGGTAGAATCCCCGACAATCAACCTTGGGGAGAATCGCCATGAATAAATTGATTGCCGAATTTATCGGCACGCTGACGCTCGTGCTGTTCGGCTGTGGTGCCGCGGTGTTGGGCGGCGAGCATGTCGGACAATTGGGCATAGCACTTGCCTTCGGCTTTGCCATCGTCGCCATGGCCTATGGCATCGGCCCGGTCTCCGGTTGCCACGTCAATCCGGCGGTCAGTCTCGGCGCCTTCATCGCCGGGCGCATGAACGCCAAGGACATGGTCAGCTATTGGGTGGCACAGGTGCTTGGCGCCTTGGCTGGCGCGCTCATTCTCATGATCATCGCTGGCGGCGCCGATGCCGGTCTCGGCCAGAATGGCTGGGGTCCGGGGTATCTTGGCGAATATGGTCTTGGCCAGGCACTGGTGTTCGAGATCGTGATGACGGCCCTGTTCGTCATCGTGATCCTGGGCTCGACGGGTGCTGGATCAAGCCCAGGCTTCGCGGGGCTTGCCATCGGCATCACGCTCGCCGTCATCCACATCGTCGGCATCCAGGTGACCGGCGTCTCGGTCAACCCGGCGCGCAGCATCGGGCCGGCGGTCTTCGTCGGCGGGCAGGCGCTGGCGCAATTGTGGCTGTTTATCATCGCGCCGGCGATCGGCGCCGTGATCGGCGGGCTGTTGTTCAGGTTGAATGTGATCAAGCCGTAAGGGCGCAACCGCACTCGCTTTATTTCGTCATGCCCGAGCCCACTCTTGAATCAAGACTGGCCGGGCATCCACTCCCTCAACTGCACTCGTGGATCCCCGGGTCTTCGCCCGGGGATGACGATCTAAAGTGCAACTCTCTAAGCAGCGCCCTTCTGCGCCGTCATGGCGTGACGTTGCTCGATCACTTTGTCGGCAAGGCGGCCGCTCAGTTCCTGAAGATGATCGAATTCGTACGAGAAGTTGCCGATGCCGAGCGTCAATGATCGCAGTTCGATGATCATGTCGTGGAGTTCGGATTGTGGGACAAGGGCCTGGACCACTTCCCAGCCGGTCCAGTCTTCCTTGGCCTGGAAGTTGAGGATCTGGCCGCGCCGTCCGGTCACCAGATTGTGGACGCGGGCGGTGAATTCGGCCGGAGCCGAGACTTCGACCGAGAAGATCGGCTCCAACAACACCGAGCCGCAGAGCGGCATCGCTTCCTGCATGGCCTGACGGGCGACCGTCTTGAACGCCATGTCAGAACTGTCGACAGCGTGGAACTGGCCGTCGAACAAGGCCACCGCGACGTCAACCACCGGGAAGCCGAGGGGCCCGCGCACCAGATAGTCGCGCGCACCCTCCTCGACCGAGCCGATGAACTGGCGCGGCACCGAGCCACCGACCACACGATCGTGAAACTCGAAGCCAGCGCCACGCGCCAAGGGCCAGACCTCGATATGCACATCGGCGAACTGGCCATGACCACCGGACTGTCGCTTGAAGCGTGAATGCTGTTTGACACCGCTGCGGATGGTTTCCTTGTAGCTGACCTGCGGCCGGCGATGTTTCATCGGCAGGCTGAAACGGGACTTCAGCCGATCGAAGGCGATGTTGAGGTGAATCTCGCCTTGCCCCGACAGCAGCAATTCGTGCGTATCCGGATCATGCGTGAAGGTGAGTGAGGTATCCTCCTCGATCAGCTTGGCCAGTGCCGAGGTGAGCTTCACCTCATCAGAGCGATTCTCTGCATCCATCGCCAGCACGAACAATGGCTCCAGCGGTGCCGGCCAGACGAAATCCGGGTTCTTCTTGCCTGAGGCGGTCAGGAGGTCGCCGGTCCTGACTTCCTCCATTCGCGCCAGCGCCACGACCTCGCCGGTATTGGCGTGGGGCACCTTCTCGAACGCATTGCCCTTGGGCCGCAACACGCCGGCCACCCGGACACCGTTGAGAACGGAGCCTTCCGAGACCCGCCCGCCGAAGATGCGCGAGAGCGACAGCTTGCCGGCATGGGGTTGATGATAGGTCTTGAAGACCAGCGTCGAGGCATCATAGCTGGAAATGCCGAGACGCTGTGCCAGCGCCTCCGGTCCCGGTACTTCATGGCGCAAAGCCTTCAGCAAACGGCGGACGCCGCCATCGCGTTCCGCCTCGCCGAGGAGCACCGGCACGATGAGATCGGCAGCAAGGTCCTTGGCGAATTGCTGGTAGATCTCATCCCGGGGCGGCACCACGTCGGTCAGGATCTCTTCCATCAGGTGGTCATCAAAGTCCGCCAGCGACTCCAGCATGCGGCCGCGCGCTTCCAATTCGCGCGGCAGGACTTCCTCGGGCATCTTGATGAGGTCGGATTCCTGGCCCGGATGATATTTGTAGGCGCGCTCGCTCACCAGATCGACATAGCCGGTAACCTCACCGCCGTCCTTTCCAGCGCCACGGATCGGCACCTGGCGCAGCACCAGCGGGCGGCTGGAGACCGCCTGCAACGCATCCAGCATCTCGCGCACGCGGTGCGATGAGACATCCATTTTGTTGATGAAAAGAATGTGCGGGATCTGGTGATCGTCGAGGAATTTCAGGGTCGGCGCCAGCATCAGCGCCTTGTCGATCAATGGTTCGCAGACGACGATGGCGACATCGGCCACCATCAGGGCATTGCGCGCTTCCTGCGCCAGTTCGACGGAGCCCGGGCAATCGAGGAAGCACCAGCGTTCGCCGAGATAGTCCGTGGTGGCGGCGGTGACTTCGACCGACATCTTGCGGGCGCGGGCCTCGGCGGAGCTGTCGGCAACCGTATTGCCTTCCTTGGCCGTTCCTTTGCGATGGATGGCACCAGTGACGAAGAGCAAGCTTTCAAGCAGAGCGGTCTTGCCGCTGAGATAGGGACCCACAATAGCGGCGCAGCGCGGCGCCGCCGGTTCTCTGCCGTTTTGTGTTCCAGCATGTTGAGTGACTGTAGCCATCTCGACCTCCTTTTCGCTGATGAAATTTCGCGTGAGAGGTCCGGTCTTCTGCGGGGCCGGTATGTTGCAAGTGTTTCAGGGGCGATGGCCCACTGGCAAGGATAAAAGGCGCAACAAAGACTGATCAATTTGCGTGCGGTGCAATATGAAGGTGAGTCTTGCTGACGCTTGGCAAGGCGCGCGCGATCGGGCATCCTGTGAACACTTGTTCACTGTTGCTTCGGGGGAAGCTTGCCACGCGGAATCGCCACCAGAAACAGGATCAAACAGGCAGCGCTGGAACTCTTCGTTGCGAAGGGTGTCCTCGGCACGTCGGTGCGTGACATCGCTGCCTTGGCGGAGATCGCCGAGGGCGGGCTCTATCGCCACTACGCCTCGAAAGAGGATCTCGCCTGGAAACTGTTCTCGGAAAATTACGCAGGGCTCGCGAAGGAATTGCACGATCTGGCGAAGACGAAAGGCGATTTTGCCAGCCGGCTAGGTGCCATGATTCAGCACTTTTGCCGCTTCTTCGACGAGGAGCCTTTGATGTTCCGCTTCCTGCTGCTGACCCAGCACCAGGAATTGCCCAAGCTGCGAGCAAAATCGCAGTCCCCGGTGCAGGCGTTGCACAAGCTGGTCGTCGATGCGAAGAAGCAGGGCGAAATTGCCGTGGAAGACGTTGACCTGGTGACGGCGCAGATATTGGGGCTGATCCTGCAACCGGCGACGTTCATGGTCTATGGCCTGCTGGCGCCCGGCATGCAGCGCGTTGAGGCCGAGACGGTGGCGGCATGTTTGAAGGTAGTTGCAGCGTCATCGCCCTACCAAAGAAAGTCGTCATCCCCGGGCTTGACCCGGGGATCTACTTCAGCTGCCAAGCTGTTGCCGACAGATCCCCGGCCCTCTTTGAACAAAGGCGGGCCCGGGGATGACGGTGACAAAATGCGCGTGCGGGGCAGCAAATGAGCAACTCGGCGCCTCATTCTCTCGAACTCACCATCCTGATGCCGTGCCTCAACGAGGCGGAGACGCTTGAGGTCTGCGTGCGCAAGGCGCGGCATTTCCTGGACAGCCATGGCATCGACGGCGAGGTGCTGATCGCCGATAACGGCAGCACCGACGGGTCGCACGAGCTGGCGCGGGCGGCGGGCGCTCGGGTGGTCGACATCCCGGTGAAGGGCTATGGCGCGGCGCTGCTCGGCGGCATTGAGGCCGCGCGGGGCCGCTACATCATCATGGGCGATTCGGACGATTCCTATGATTTCTCGAATCTTATGGCCTTCGTCGAGCGGCTGCGCGCCGGCTTCGATCTCGTCATGGGCAACCGCTTCGAGGGCGGTATCAAGCCTGGCGCCATGCCACCGCTGCACCGATATTTCGGCAACCCGGTGCTGACCGGCATCGGCCGCATGCTGTTCAAGAGTCCCCTGCGCGATTTCCATTGCGGCCTGCGCGGTTTCTCGCGCGAAGCGGTACGCGGGCTCGATCTTCGGACCACGGGAATGGAATTCGCCAGCGAGATGATCGTCAAGGCGACACTCAACCGCCTCAAGATCACCGAGGTGCCGACGACACTGGCACCAGATGGGCGCTCACGGCCGCCCCATCTGCGCAGTTGGCGCGATGGCTGGCGACATCTGCGGTTCCTGCTGATGCTGAGCCCCGAATGGCTGTTCTTTTACCCCGGTCTGCTATTGGCGATGATCGGGTTCATTGTGCTGGTCACGCTGTCGCTCGGACCAATCCGCATCGCCAATATCACGTTCGATATCAACACCCTGCTACTGGCGGGTGTCGCAGTGATCGTCGGCGTGCAGGCGGTGGGCCTAGCCGTACTCGCCAAGCAGTTCTGCATCGCCAATCATCTGTTGCCGCCCAGCGCGCGCTTTCGCTCGCTCGCGGATCATCTGTCACTGGAATTCCTGCTGCTGGTGGGTACCGCCCTGACCCTGGCCGGCATCGTCGGCATCGCAATTGCCATCCTGACCTGGCAGGAGGCCGGCTTCGGCAATCTCAATACCGGCAACATGATGCGCCTGCTGGTGCCGTCTTCGACCGCGCTCTGCGTCGGCCTGCAGCTGGCGTTCACCGCATTCTTCAAGGGCGTGCTGGGCCTTGCGACGCGCTAGCGCGCGCTATTGCCCGGCGCAAATGCGCCTTATTGCATCGTACAGACCAGATCCTTCTTGGCCTGGTCGACGTCATAGGCATAGCGCGGGCGGTTGACACAGGTTTCGGTGTATTTGGCAGCGAGCGCGTTGTACTCGCTGACCGCCTGATTGAGCGACAGCCGCACATCGGATTGAATGAGGTCGCGCAAGGCCGCTGCCTGGGCCATGGAGTTCTTCAGCAATTCCTGACCGATGAGATCATTGGGATCGAGCGTCTTGCGGCGCTCCTTGATCTGCGCATCGAGGGTGTTCAATTGCGCCTGCCGTTCATCGAGAATGGCGCGGCGCATAGCGATATCCTGGCGTGCTGTCTCCAGCCTCGGTTCCTCACACAGGCAGCCGCGCAATTCCTCGACGGTGAGTGCCGGACCGGCGGGCACCGGGGTTGCGTTCTGGGCCAGGGCGGTGCCTGAGGATATCACCAGGGCCATGAGGAGGGATGCAGCAAACCGATTGATCATCTTGCGGGTTCCGTCTTTCATTCTTCGGTGCAGACCTTATGCTCTAGCGGTGGTTTATGGCAATGTTGCGGCCGAATAATCAAGAAACCTGGGCCATGTCTTTAGGCGGGGGATGAATGCGGATCGTCGTTCTGGGTGCGGGGTTGCTGGGCGTCACCAGCGCCTATTACCTGGCCAAGGAAGGCCATGAGGTTGTCGTTATCGAGCGTCGCCCGGAAGCGGCGCGGGAAACCAGTTTCGCCAATGCCGGACTGGTGACGCCGGGACATGCAAGTTCCTGGGCCAGTCCGCGGGCGCCGATGATCCTGCTGAAATCGCTGTGGCGAAATGACACATCCTTGCGGTACCGCCTGCGCCTTGATCCGCGCATGTGGTTGTGGAGCCTGCAGTTCCTCCGTAATTGCACCACCGCGCGCAACCGCGCCGCCACCAAGACCAAGATCAAGCTGTGCCTCTACAGCCAGGCGGAGATGCTGCGCGTCGGGCGTGAAGAAGGGCTGGAATGGGACCGCATCGCGAAAGGCGCCATCTATCTCTACAGCGATCCGGCGGCGTTTCGCGCCGGCAAGGAAAGCATGCGCTTCCTCGCCGACCAGGGGATCGAGGTCAATGTGCTCGACCCCGACCAACTGGTGGCACTGGAGCCGGCCTTGGCCCGCGCCAAGGGCACGCTGGCCGGCGGCATGCATACGCCGGGCGATGAATCGGGCGATGCGCGGAAATTCACGCTGGGCCTCGCGGAGCGCGCAAAGGCGCTCGGCGTCACCTTCCGCTTCGGCGAGACCATTGAGCGCATCGACCTGCAGGGCAAGCGCATCACGCATGTCATCACCGACAAAGGCCAGGTGACCGGCGATCAATATGTCATGGCGCTGGGATCGTACGCGCCGCTGCTCTCGCGGCAGATCGGATTCAACCTGCCGATCTTTCCAGTGAAGGGCTATTCGCTAACCTTGCCGGTCGCAGACCCCGCTGAGGCGCCGACCATCGGCGGGGTGCATGAGGAACATCTGGTGGCGTTCTCGCGGCTGGGCGATCGCATTCGCCTGACCGCCACCGCGGATTTCACCGGCTACGACACCGAATTCCAGCCGGCGAACTTCGCCCACATGCTGCGCGTGGCGCGCGAGCTGTTTCCCAAGGCCGCACTCTATGACCGGCCGGATTACTGGTCGTGCTTGCGGCCGATGACCCCGGACGGCCCACCGATCATGGGGCCGTCGCCGGTTGCCAATCTGTGGCTCAACGCGGGCCATGGGCATATGGGCTGGACGATGGCTTGCGGCTCATCGCGCCTCCTCGTCGACCAGATGCTGGGCCGTAAGCCGGAGATCGATGCGGAGCCGTTTCAGTACAGTAGGTATTGAGAGAGCCGATCGCGCTACTATCCCATCGTCATGGTACGCGAAGGCGTACCACCCACGAGTTTCTTTCTGATGAAACACAGTCGTTGCAGGCGAACTCGTGGGTGGTCGGCCTGCGCCGACCATGACGATTTGAGTTTATGGTGCCTTCTTGATGCGAAGATGAACTAGGGCGTCGTAGGGGAACTTGCCACCTGCAAAGGGCCATTCATCGGAACCAGGCACGTCACGCAGCAGTACCTTTTCCGCCGAGACCCCCGTCATGTCGTAACCGTGTTCAGCTAGTACCGCGCCGAACGCATCCAGCGCAGGAACTCGCCGCTTCGATTCGCAATGACCGAGTTCATCTTCCAATACATCTGCGACAAACGCGTTGTTACTGCCTTCGATCGCCTGGCCCTTCTCGCCATCCCACCAACCCGACTGAGCGCTGCTGCAGCGGCTACGTTCGATCAAGTCGTCGGATAGCCAATGATAATCTGCAACGCGGCCAAGGAAAATCAATCCCAAATTGGCATTGTGCCGCTGCCGATCCAGCGCTTGATAGAGGCCAGCCTGCACCATCACAGGCGTGATCTCACACGTTGCGCCTGTTGGGATTGCGGGCCGCAGATGAAGCATTTGCTCCTTGGGTTCGTATTCGATCCTGAGGTGGCACGATGCCGGGTCGCCGACAATGACGTCGTCGGCAAATGCCCCGCTGCCAATGAAAGTCAGCAGCAAGCCGCCAAGAAGGCGATGCATCCTCAAATCCGGAACAGCCGGCCCCAGCCTTCAATCGGTTCCGTCACGCCAGCCAAACGCAGGCAGTGCCAGGCCATGGCATGATTTGACGACGTGACCGGCTTGCCGAGTTCGCTTTCCAGCTGCTCGGCGATCTCGGCGACGCGCAAGCTGGTGCACGACACGAAGACGCCGTCGACGGAGGGATGCCGGCCCAGTTCGAGCGCCGCGTCATAGATCGACTGGGTCGAGATGCGTGCCACCTCGTTGTCGTCCTCGTGGTTGAAGCTGCCGATCACCGGCACCTCGATCCCGCGGGCCTCGATATAGCTCTTGAGTCGCTGGTTGACGCTGTCGATATAGGGGGTGAGGAGTGCTATGCGCTTGGCGCCCAGCGCTTTGAGGCCCAGCACGCCGCCGGTAATGGGGGTCGTGCATTTGGCTTCCGGCCGGGTTTCGTGGATGCGCTTGAAGACGTTTTCCTCACCGATCACGACCGAGGCCGAGGTGCACCCATAGGCGACGACGTCCAAGGGAATGCCAGGCAAGATCACATCAGCGGCTGGGGCGAGGCCCGCTTCCATCGCGGCAAGGGTGGTCGGGTTGATTTCGGCGGCGTTACGGATGCGGGTGGCGTAAAACGCCACGCCGGGGATTCGGAAGATCTGGCGGAACTCATGCTCCAATGTGTGATCGGTCGCCAGCACGATGAGGCCGATCCGGGCGCGGGCCGCGACGCCGCCATCGAGTGCGAAGGCCATATGCTTGCGATTGACCAACAATTCGGCCGAATCCGCGACCATCGTTTGGGCGAGAGACATTTGATCCACTCCCTTCCGAATTCAGCCGGCGACCCATGCTAAACCGACATGGGGAAACCAGCCAGGCGACCTATATTATGATGGCGTGGTGACGAAACTAAAGCAATTGCCGCGTGTTGTCAGAACAGGCCGGTTTCCGCTATGTGAGGCGATACACCGATCCCCGGCCCCCTAAGGATGAGCCATCATGTCAGTCCGTCGTCTCAGCAAAGTTGGAAGTCCGGTCCTTGCCGCGTTGCTGGCGGCAGGCCTCGCATGGGCTCCGGCATCTGCCCAGGACGCCAAGCCGGAAAGCACGGCCAGCATCGAGGCCGTGGCTTATCAGCCGATTCCCCCGGGCGCGCAGCTACAGACCCAGCCGGAGACCCAGAGCCAGATGGATGACGACGCCTGGCGGCAGGTCGATGCCGATCTGAAGTCCCGCGGCTATGGCCTGGGTGGCGATGGCGATCTGGTGGTGACGGTGGCGACCCAGTTGGTGGCGCGCCTCTCCGCCGACCGGCCCTTGAGCGACGTTAACGCCGAAAAGTCCGATCCCAAGAAGGCCAACCTCTTCAGCACGGGGGGCGGCACGCTCCTCAATCCGGAGGACCCGGTCAATACGACCGACCGGGTATTCCGCGTCAACTTGACGGTCTATGACCGCCCGACTGGCCACTATATCTGGCGCGGGACCGCCGAGCGCAGCGACGCCGCCCTCGACGCCTCGACCGCCATGCGCGAAATGGTACCCGCCCTGCTCGACCATTTCGGCGAAACGGCGAGCGGCGTCACCATTCCGCTGACGCAGTAAGCGCCACTACAGCACGAAATAGAGCAGTACCGGCAGGGTCACGAAAGACAAGGCCGTGGTGATGACGACCATCGAAGCAACATCGGCCGGCTCGCGGTTGTAGTATTGCGCGAAGAGGTAGTTGAACACGGCCACCGGCATGGTGCTCTGGATAATGAGAACACCGGTGGCAAGGTCGGATGCGCCGATGAAATGGCCGACCAGGAAACCTACCAGCGCACCGCCGCCCAGCCGCACCAATGACAGCAGGAGATTTCGCGGCAGGCGCGTCACGCGCAGCTGCGCCAGCGACACGCCCAGCGCCAGCAGCATCAGCGGAATGGTGAGGCCGCCCAGCAGCTGCAGGGTATTGCCGATATAGGCCGGCAGCTGCCAGCCAAAGGACAGTACGACCAGCGCAAAGATGATGGCGTAGATCAGCGGCATGCGCAGCAGGCGCATGAAGCTGAAGCTGCCGGAAGCCAGCGACATGCCGATGGTGAACTGCGCCGTGATGGAAATCGCGAAGAACACGACGGCAAAGGCGAGGCCCTCATTGCCGAAGGCAAACAAAGCGAGCGGCAAACCCATATTGCCCGTATTGGGAAAGATAAGGGCCGGCAGGTAGGAGTGGTTTGGCAGTCGCATCGCTTTGAGGACGATGAGGCCAATGATGAGAAATCCGCCAAAGCAAAGCGCGGTCAGGCCCGCCATTTCGATGAGCGCACCCGTCTCCACATGGATACGCGTCAGCGCATCGGCGGCGAGCGCCGGGGTCCCGATATTGGTCACCAATTGCGTGATGAAGCGGTTATCGAAAGTCTGTCCGGATCGGGCCCAGATGAAACCAATGGCCGGCACCACCAGCACCGGCAGGATGATGGCGGCAAGTTGTTGCAGCAGATCCATGAAACGCACCTCTGGTGTCATTTCTAGCCGGAAAGGACGCGCCACGTCTATTGCTGCATACAGCGGCAATCGGCTAAAGTCCGCCGCCAATTCGGAGCCGCCGCAATGGGATGAGCGCGGTTCTGCGACAGACTCAGTCAGGGGATATGATGGGTGCCAATCAGATAGGCGGTCATGCCGCCATTGCCTTGCTCGAAACCTATGGCGTCGACACCGTGTTCGGGATTCCCGGTGTGCACACGCTTGATCTTTATCGGGGGCTTGCCGATCGCAAGATGCGCCATATTGGTGTGCGCCACGAGCAAGGTGCGGGCTTCATGGCCGATGGCTATGCGCGGGCCTCTGGTAAGCCAGGCGTTGCCTGCTTAATCACCGGTCCCGGCCTGATGAATGCGGCGACGCCGATCGGCCAGGCCTATTCCGATTCCGTGCCCGTCCTTATCCTGTGCAGCGTCAACGCGACCGGCGACCTCGGCAAGGGGCGCGGGCGCCTGCATGAAATCACCGACCAGCGTGCGGCCATCGCACCCCTGACCGGTTTCAGCCAGACCGTAAAGACGGCGGCCGAATTGCCGCAAGCGATGGCGGATGCCTACAAGCTGTTCGAGACCGGCAGGCCGCGCCCGGTCGTGCTTGAGTTCCCGCTCGATATGCTGGCAGCCGCCGCCGATGTGGGCCAGCCGAAGCGCCAGACCGCCCAGCGCCCGAAGGCAAGCTCCGCCGATATCGCCGCCGCCATCGCGCTTATCGACAATGCCAAGGCGCCGATCGTCATCGCCGGCGGCGGCACGGTCGATTGCGCGGCTGAGGTGAAGGCCTTTGTCGAGAAGTCGGGGGCGCTCTGCGTCACCACCACGGCGGGCAAGGGCGTGCTGCCGCACAGCCACGCACAGAGCCTGGGCAGCACCCTGCTGCTGCCGGCCACCCAGAAGCTGCTGGAACATGCCGATCTCGTTATCGCCGTGGGCACCGAGATGGCGGAGACGGATTCCTGGGTCGACCGCCTGACCCTGGGCGGCAAGCTCATCCGCATCGATCTCGATGCCTATACACTGACCCGCGATTACAAACCGAGCGTCGGCCTGCTGGCCGATGCCGGGCCGACCTTGAAGGCGCTGTCCGACGGGATCAAGGCCGGCCGCAAGCCGGACCTTGCCACCGCATCCGAACTGCGCGGGTCGATCCGCGCCGACCTCACTCCCTTGCAGCAAAAGCATGTGAAGGTGCTGGACGCCCTGCGCGAAGCCTTGCCCGCCAATGGCATCGTGGTCAGCGACATGACCCAGATCGCCTATACCGGCAATTTCACCTTCCCCTTCGAAGGCCCGCGCGGTTGGTTCCACCCCTGCGGCTTCGGCACGCTGGGCTATGCCCTGCCCGCCGCGATTGGCGCCAAGATCGCCTGCCCCGAGAAGCCCGTGGTGGCGCTGGCCGGCGATGGCGGCTTCATGTTCACCGTGCAGGATCTGGGGACGGCGGTCGAACAGGGCCTGGCCCTGCCCATCATCGTCTGGAACAACGATGCCTTCGGCCAGATCGCCAAGGACATGATCGAACTCGATATCCCGGAACTAGGCGTGAAGCCGCGCAACCCGGATTACCAGGCCCTGGCTTTGGCCTTCGGCGCCAAGGCGGTGAAGCCAGGCAGCCTTGGCGAGTTCAAGGCGGCGATCGAGCAGGCCCTCAAGGCCGACGGCCCGACCCTTATCGAGGTGCATGAGCAGGCAAGCTATCTCGGCTGATCTGCTGGGGTCACTCGTTCGGCCATATACGATAGCGTTCGAGAAGATCGTAAGCAGGTCCTGATATTCGAGTTGCCGCGTTGCTGGTCGAGCCGCCAGCCACATGGATGCCGACAGCAATGCGCTGCTCGCCGAACACGGCAAGCACGGGACCACCGCTCATGCCGCCGCCAGCATCACAATCGTAGAATACACGCCCTTCATTGATGGCCAGGACCCTGCCGCGCGCGCCATACATGGCATAGCCTTCAAGGTCGAGAGGATAGCCGAACAGATTTACGGCCATGTTGGCGAATTTGGCGTCTTCGTAATCGGCAAATCCCAGCCAGCCAGTCTGGTTGCCAAGTGAATGTTCCAGCCTCAAAACGGCGAAATCGAGTGGGCTACCTGGCTCGGCCGACTTGTTCCAGCCATCCGATAATTTTCCCGCGACGACGCGATGCCATCCGCCATGCGCGTTCTGGCCGTCATATGCCAGGGCGAAATCCATGCGTTGCGTCTTGCCGGCCTGAGGATGCAGAAGGTTATGAGCCGCCGTCGCGAGGGTTTGTGGCCCGATCAGCCAAGCCGTTCCATAGCGCAGAATCCCGTCTTCCGGCAGGATTCGCAGAAGACCGATGCTGCGCACGGGAATGCGTGTCGTATCTGGGATCAGCTGCCGCTCATCGGCGCCAATCACATTCTGTAGATTCAGCCTCTTTTTCGGAGAGCGGTCGTCGGGCAAAGGCTTTTCTTGCGATCCCTGGTGCCGCGCTCGACTGCGGGATTCCGTCAGCTGTGATCGCAATATCTCTTCAAAGGTGGAGCCACCGTTGGTCGCCATGAGAAAGCTGCCACGAAACCGACCGCTACGCACCATCACCTGGCTGGAATCCACTCCATCGTGCAGGGTATCGACGGGCATCGATTTTGCGGCAGATGATTCTTTATGAAGCTCGACGCTTGCCCACTCCGTCTTCGACGGTTTTTTCCGTGGCAATACCTTTGCCCGAGCAGTGGGCGGCATGGCGTCCTCCTCTGAAAATACGCAGCGTGGTGACTACCCTTTGGCTCAGTTGCCCGGGGCGGGCAACGGCACAGGATCTATTGTCAAACCGCCGTCACCTCCCGGCCCCGGAGGCGATGGCGGCTTCGGCGCATTCTTGTCCGCCTCGATCCTCTGCTCTATCGCTCGAGTGAGAGTCTCCGAATGCGGATAGACTGTCAGCGTGATCGCCGCATAGCTTGACTTGACGCTCCCACCCGGGACGTTGTTCTGAAACTTCATCGTCGTCTCGCTGAGTGCCTGCTGCGACTTGTTCAACTCAGCAGTCGAATCAGCCAGTTCCTTTTGCTTATCGACGATCGACTTCTGTCCCGTTAGTTGCTCGGTAGCGCCGGAAACCAGTGCTCCCGGAATCGCGCCGATAGTTTTGACGAGCCCAAGCGCCTCGGAACCGCGCTTGATTTCATATTTGTCCAGCATGCCGTCGGTAATTCCGATTGTGATGTCCTGGTCCGCAAGAATTGTGGTGGGCACGGGGATCGCGACAATCTCGCGGGAAGGGATGTTGACGGCTTTCGAGGCGAACGGCGCACCGTCAACATCGACACGGATGAGGCGCGTGGTTATGGTCCGCACACATAGCCCATCACGACATGCCTTGAGGTCCAGATGCTGCAGCGGCTGCGTGGCATGCGAGCCGTCCGGCATCGCGACAGAAAGAACGACCTTGGGCACCGAGAGTGCGGCATGGGTGGCGCCGGCAAAGGCCTGGGTCGCGCGCCCAAACGCCGCCGCAATACCGCGGTTCACGCGCTCCAGATCAGTGGGATTGAGCGGATCCAGGCTGTCTTCATAGACGATGACCTGTTCGGCGAGCGTGGTGGCGCGACCATTCTGAAAGGCGAACTTGGCTGCCGCCTTGGCGGCCTCCGTAACGATCTCCTGCAGTTTCGCGTCAGAGTTGCTGGTAATGGTCTTGAGGAAAGCGGTCTGCGGATCGACAGTCACTTTCACGTCCTCATCATTGAAGACGGATAGATCGATACGGGCCACCAGGGCGCCAGGATCGGTATCCGCAACCATCTGTGCAGGTTCGATCGTTAGGCCAACACCCTTCGCGTCAGCGAACACGCGTACCGGCACCAAGCCTTTGGGCAGCGCATAGCCGAAACCGCTCGCCTCGCTATCATCGCGTGGGACAGAGGAAATCGTGGCACAGGCGGATACCATGGCGGATACCATCAGCATGACCAAGACGATCAAAGCACGCATCGGTTCCTCCCGCAGCGATCACAGGGGATACTTATTTAGGTTGTTGTTTAAAAGAGTACACCTCTATTGGTTGCCTTTCAATCGTCAGGTGTTCGACGCGCGTTGATATCCGGGACGGAATCGCCGAATTTATTCGGCAATTGACCCGGCAGTATTTTCCCCCGAATCCGGGGCCGGGCTCGATTCGTTAATCACTTATTATGAGGCAAGGGGTCTAATCGCCACAACGACTCGTCGAACGGGCATCAACGACCCCAACATCCTGTGATGATTCACTTATGGCATGGGGCTTGCTGAGGATGACGCGGTCAACCGTTCGATCAAGGAGATGGCTATGGAAACCGCATTGGCACAAGGGCAGAACATGAGCGCGCCCCCCGTTACCGACGAAGATCAGCGCAAGCTGTGCTTCGATATGTTCAACAGCTTCTGGGAAGACGCCTTCAACAAGGGCGTCCCGTTCGACACCATCGGCACCATGTCGATTTCGGCGGCTTTGTTCGCCCTGGTCGCCAAGCATGGCACCGAGACGACGGCGGAATTCGTCCAGGACCTGGCGAAGAGCATCCTCGAAGATCAGTTCACGAGCCCTCGCAAAGACAACTGAGCTGCCGAAGCCCGTCCTCGGCTCATCCGAGGACAGCATCGGTGAATCAGTAGCCGTCGCCAGCATTGGCGTCGGGCCGGGATATTTTTGCCTAGCGGGGAGCCCAAAAGGTCTCGGAAGAGCGTATGTGACCGCCGTCACGCCCGCCCTTTTCCGCACGCCGTCGTGGTTGCGCGGACGGCCAAGATCGGCAATTCTCCGGCCATGTTGAAACAGCGATTCCTCCCCCTCCTCCTCGCCGCATCCCTGCTGATTGCGGCCGCCCCCTCCTTTGCTCCGCAGCATGCCTGGGCCGCACCGGCGGACCTCCAGGAGATCCTCAAGATGGAGCTCGAAGGGGACAAGGTCGGCGCCTATCTCAAGCTCAAGGAAATAGCGCCGCAGGGCGACCCCGAGGCGCAGTACAAGCTCGGCGGCTATTACCAGTATGGCTGGGCGAGCCCCGCCAATTTCAAGCTGGCGCGGGAATGGTACGGCCGTGCGGCGGCTCAAGGGCACCCGGATGCCATGCTGGGCCTCGCCATTATGGACACCCAGGGCCAGGGCGGCCCGGCCAGCAACAAATCCGCCTTCACCTGGCTAACGATCGCCGCCTCGATCTTCAAGGAGCCGGAGATCGTCAAGACGGTGGCGGGCCTCCGCAACAAGCTCAAAAGCGAGCTGTCGACCGCCGACCTCAATGCGGCGTTAGCCGAGGCCGTCGCGTTCCAGCCGGTCCAAGAACAACACTGATCCCCCTACTTTCCGCCCAGGAGCTTTCCATGATCAAACGCCTTGCCAACACTGCCGGGATCACTTCGGCGGCCCTTGAAGATTGGGGCAAGGTCGCGGAACCGTTGGGCGAGCCGGTGGCGCAGTTGCGCGGCACCTCACCCACCGACAAGGGCAAGGAGCCTGATTTCGGCATCTGGGAATGCAGCCCCGGCAAATGGAACCGGCAGATCCGCAAAGCGGAGTTCGCCCATTTCATCAGCGGCCGCGCGACCTTCCACGCCAAGAGCGGCCAGGTGGTCGAGATCAATGCCGGCGACGCCCTCTACTTCCCCGCCGAAAGCCTCGGCGTGTGGGATATCCATGAGACGGTCAGGAAGACATATATCCTGCTGCCGTAGAGTGGCGGCTTAGCTGCACTTCTTGTCAATGACAGCCGCTAGCTCTTGCTGAGTGGTCGTTCGGCCGAATTTTTTTTCGTGCATTTCACGAATAGATTTTGCGAGGTCGCAGCCACCACTTTGGGCCGTCGTCGCAACCGCGCCCAGATAGGCCGACTGATTGTCGGGGTCAAGGGCGATTACCCTGATGTAGTCTAGACTTGCCATTGTGTAGGTGGACATCGCCAAGAACCGGTCGACGCCATCGCTCTGTTGCAACTGCAAGCCAAGCTTGGCATTGGAGTTTGCTCTCATCAGATAGGCGTCGGTATTTTTTTCATCTTGTTTGATGACCACGTCATAAAACGGGATAGCGGCACGGGGATTGTCGTCCGAGAAATTTGCAGCTCCCGCGGCCATCAGAGCCTCAATTCGCTGACTACTTGTTATTTGTCTCTGGTCCAGCAGAGACAAACAGTTCTCGACCGTCAAACCTCCACAGAGTCCGGGGGCTGGTTCGGCCATCGACGACTCTCTCTGCGCGGCGCAGGCCGTCAGCAGCAATAGTACAGGCAATAGCATTTTCATCATCTTGCCCCTTACTTCTTCTCCACGCCGCACCAATCGGCCATGAAGAGGGCCATGCCGGCGGTGATCTTCTTCAGAGAGCTGATGCTCACGCGCTCGTCGAAGCCGTGATAATCCTCGGAGACCGGGCCGTAGACCAAAGCCGGGGTATCAGCATAAAGACCAAAGAAGCGGGCGTCCGTCGTGGCGGTCGCGGCGATCCGCGGCAAATCCGCATCGAAGACCTGGCGGTGCGCCGATTCCAGGCAGGCTAGCGCCGCGTCGGCGTTCTTCAGCACATAAGGTTCCGCCTGGAAGCCGTGATAGACGACCTCCGGCGGGTTGTTGGCGAGGAAGCTGTGGCCGGCGGCGGCGGCACGGACGGTCGCCTCGACGTCCTGCCGTACGCGCGCCAGTTCCATGCCGGGATAGAATGAAATGCGCATATCGAAGGTACACCAGGCCGGCACGCTCGACGTCCAATCGCCGCCTTCGATGCGTGAGACGACGAAGTTGATCGGGTGCTTGTGATCTGTCCAGATCGCATGCTTCTCGGCGTTCCAGCGTTCTTCCAGCTCATGCAATTTGGCGACGATCGGGAACGCCGCTTCGATCGCGTTGGAGCCGGTGCCGGCATGGCCGACATGGGTTGGCCGGCCGCGCACCTTGACCTGGAACCACATGACACCGAGCTGGGCGTGCATCACGGCATCGCCCGATGGTTCCGGAATAAGGGCCGCTTCGCCGCGATAGCCGCGTTGCAGGCAGGCGAGCGCGCCGTTGCCGGTGCATTCCTCCTCGACCACCGATTGCAGATAGACCTCGGCCGCGGGTCGCAAGCCGATCCGGTCCAGCGCGTCGAAGGCCGCGAGGCAGCCATAGAGGCCCGCCTTCATGTCGCCTGAGCCGCGGCCATAGAGCCAATCGCCGGTCACGTAGGAATCGAACGGCGGCCGCGTCCACAGATCATGCGGGCCGGTCGGTACCACGTCGATATGGCCGTTGAGGATGAGAGAACGGCCCTTGGTCTCGCGCGGATGATGCGTCGCCACCACGTTATAGGCATTGTCATAGGAGACCGCGACCGGCGAGAAGCCAGGCAGATGCTGGATGTCGGCGACGTTGATCTTCCAGTGATCGACGGCAAGCCCACGGTTGCGATAGTGGCGCGCCATGAAATCCTGCGCCGTCGCCTCCTGCCCGCGCAAGGATGGCAGGGAGACGAGCGCCATGGTCTCCTTCAACTGGGCATCGAAACCGGCATCGATAGCGGCGATGATGTCTTTGGCGAGGGATTGATCGAGCATGACGATGTTCCTTGGATGAGAGTTACTACCAGCCGCCGGATTTCAACCAGTCGCGCAGATCGGGAATACGGTCGTTGCCCCAGAAGGCTTCATTGTCGACGATAAAGAAAGGCGAGCCGAAAATGCCGCGCTCGATGGCACGGTCGGTTTCGGCTTTCAGTCGTTCCTTGATGGCAGGCGTGCCGATACCGGCGCGGATTTGATCAGGATCGAACCCGGCGCCTTCCGCGATGGCGGCAACGGTATCGGTGGCGCTGGTGTTGATGCCCCGGGCAAAGGGCGCGTCGAACAGAGCCAGTGCCAGGCGTTTGGCTGCGTCTGGCGACTGGCCGTCGACCCAATAGAAGGCGCGCGCAGCGGCGATAGTGGCCATCGGAAAATCCGACGGCAGCTGGAATGGCAGTTTCAGCCGCCGCGCGGTGCGCTGCAGGTCATGGAGATGATAGGGACCGCGCAGGGGCTGGCTGACCAGGGGCGACTGACCGGTCGCCTTGAACACAGCGCCGAGGAGTATCGGTCGCCAGAGCACCTCGCGCCCGAACTCAGCACCCAACGCGTCGATACGGTGGGCAGCGAGGTAGCCATAGGGCGAAGAGAAGTCAAAATAGAATTCGATCGGTCCGGCCAAGCTGGCCTCCTTCATCACCAGGGCAGCTTGTCGCCGTTGTAGTTGAAGAAACTGCCGCTGCTCTCATGCGTGAGACCGCCGATTACCTTGATGATCCCGGCGGCACTGTCACCGACTTTCAGTGGCGCGCCCTTCCCGCCCATATCGGTCTGCACCCAACCGGGACTGATGACGGCAAGGCTCAGGCCCTTTTCCTTGAGATCCCCGGCGGCATTGGCCATCACCATGTTGAGCGCCGCCTTCGAGCTTCTGTAGGCGTAGGAACCGCCATTGGCACCGCTGGCGATCGAGCCCATGCCGCTGGTGATGGCGACAATCTTCTTTTCCTTGGAGCGCTTGACGTGGCCCCAGAAGGCTTCCGTCATCAGCAGCGGACCCAGCGCATTGACCTGCATGACGGAAAGAAACTCCTTGCTCTCCGCCTTGCCGAAGCCGACGCGGCGGCCGAGGATGCCGGCGTTGTTCAGGAGCACATCGATCGCGCGCCCCTTCAACGTCGCCGCCAGTTTGGTGATCGAGGTGGGCTTGGCAACATCGAGCGCCTTCAACTCGATCTTGCCTTTGACCTTGAGGAGCGCGCTCGCCTCCTTGGGCTTGCGGCAGCAGGCGATCACCTCCCAGCCGGCCGCGGCGTACTGGCGCGTCAGCTCTAGGCCGATGCCGCGATTGGCGCCGGTGATGAGGACAGTCGGCATATTATGCCACCTGCCGTTTGGCGGTCACTTCGATCTCGATCTTCATCTTGGCATCAACCAGGCCGCAGATGATGGCCGTCGACGCCGGGCGGATGTCACCAAAATACTGGCCGAAGACCGGCGCCACGATGGGCCAGTCGGCAGGGTTGACGATGATGTAGCGTGCCCGCACGACGTCCTTGAGGCTGGAGCCGGCCTGCTTCAACGCCGCCTCGATGTTGCGGAAGGTCTGGTGCGTTTGCTCCACCACATCGTCCGAGATGCTCATCTTGGCATAGTCGAAGCCGGTGGTGCCGGAGACGAAAATCCAGTCACCATCGACCACGGCGCGAGAATAGCCGGCAGTTTTTTCAAAGGCGGAACCGGAGGAAATCAATTGGCGCGACATATGATCAACTTTCCTTCTTGCGTGTCGGGCGGTGTTGCAGATCACCGCCACAATTGGGGCAGATATGGTTCATGGCTTCGGTGCAGGGGCCGCACCAGGTGCATTCATAGGAGCAGATATAGGCGATATCCGACTCATGCGGCAGGAGCCGCGCGCATTTTTCGCATTCGCTGCGCATCTCAAGTGCCATGGCGATATCCTCAGGCGGATTCGTCGAACAATTCACGGCCGATCAGCATGCGACGGATTTCCGACGTGCCCGCCCCGATCTCATAGAGCTTGGCATCGCGCAGCAGCCGGCCAGCCGGATAATCATTGATATAGCCGTTTCCGCCTAAGCATTGAATGGCATCGAGCGCCAAAAGTGTCGCTTTTTCTGCCGAAAACAGGATAGCGCCGGCGGAATCCTTGCGGGTAGTCCGGCCCTTATCGCAGGCCTTCGCCACGGCATAGACATAGGCGCGCGCAGCACTCATCAGCGTGTACATGTCCGCGACCTTGGCCTGCATCAGCTGGAAGGTGCCGATCGGCTGGCCGAACTGGCGCCGTGTGTGGACATAGGGCAACACCAGATCGAGGCAGGCCTGCATGATGCCCAGTGGCCCGCCGGACAGCACCGCACGCTCATAATCGAGGCCGCTCATCAGCACGCGAACACCGCCATTCAACGTGCCCAGCAAGCGATCTTCGGGAATGAAGCAGTTCTCGAAGATGAGCTCGCCGGTATTGGAACCGCGCATGCCGAGCTTGTCGAGCTTGCGCGCGCAGGAGAAACCTTTATCGCCGCGTTCGACAATGAAAGTGCTGATGCCGCGCGGACCGGCCGTGATGTCGGTTTTCGCATAGACGATCACCACATCGGCATCGGGCCCGTTGGTGATCCACATCTTGGCGCCGTTGAGGACGAAGCCGCCACTCGTGGCATCTGCCTTGAGACGCATGGAGACGACGTCGGAGCCCGCCTCCGGCTCGCTCATCGCCAGGGCGCCGATCTGGCTGCCGTCGATGAGGCCCGGCAGATAGCGGCGCTTCTGCGCCTCATTGCCGTTGCGACGCATCTGGTTGACACAGAGATTGCTGTGGGCACCGTAGGACAGGCCCACCGCGGCGGAGGCGCGGCTGATCTCCTCCATGGCGATGACGTGTTCCAGATAACCCATTCCGGCACCGCCATATTCCGGCTCAACGGTGATGCCGAGCAGGCCCATGGCGCCTAACTTGCGCCACAGATCTGTGGGGAAATCATTGTCCCGGTCGATGCCGGCAGCGCGCGGCGCGATCTCGGCCGCGGCGAAGCTCGCGACGCTCTCGCGCAATGCATCCGCCGTTTCGCCAAGATCAAAATCGAGTGTCGGAAAATTCATGATGTGACCCTCGCGTTAGCAGCGCGGCCATCCTGCCACCGCGTCAGGTCAGGAACAAGGTCGCAAGGCCGAGAAAGGCGAAGAAGCCGAGGCAATCCGTGGTGGTCGTGAGGAACGGCCCGGCACCGGTCGCCGGATCGAAGCCGAGCTTGTCCATGGCGAGCGGGATGACGGTGCCGGCAAAGCCCGCCCAGACCATGTTGAAGATCATGGCGCCGCCCAGCACAACGCCGAGTCCCAGATGACCGAACCACAATCCGCCCAGCGTTCCCAGGATGACGGCAAAGACGATCGCATTCATGAAGCCGACCGCCAGTTCCTTGCCGATGAGACGCATGACATTGGACGACGGCGTGATTTCCTTGGTGGCCAGCGCCCGCACTGTGACGGTGATGACCTGGACGCCGGCATTGCCGCCCATGGCAGCGGTTATCGGCATCAGGACCGCCAAGGCCGGATAATGGCCGATGGTGTCTTCAAAGCGCGAGATCACGAAGCTTGCCACCAGCGTGTTGATCAAGGTCACCACCAGCCAGCGCACGCGCAGAAAGGCTGTCTTGTAGGCTGGCGCGTGGAAATCGGTATCAGACACGCCGACGATGTTGAGGAGATCCTCCTCCGCTTCCTCGTCGATGACGCGCACGACGTCATCTACCGTGACCACACCGATGAGCCGGCCATCACTATCGACCACCGGTGCCGAAACGAGACCGTATTGACGGAAAAGATAGGCCACGGCTTCCTGGTCAGTATCGGCCGGCACCAGGCGCAATTCCTCATCCATGATCTCGGTGAGCTTGGTCGCCCGCTCGCTGCGCATGGCGCGCGACAAAGGAATTGACCCGATCGGCTTATGCGCCGGATCTACCACGAAGAGGTCATAGAAATCGTCCGGCAGATCCTCGGCGGTGCGCAGATAGTCGACCGTTTCGCCCACCGTCCAATGCGAGGCGATAGAAACCAGTTCGCGCTGCATCAGTCGGCCGGCGCTGTCTTCCGGGAAAGTCAGGCCTTGTTCGAGAAAGGCACGATCTTCGACCGGTACCGCGTCGAGTACCTGTTGCTTGGTGTCCTCGTCGAGGTCCTCAAGGATGTCGACAGCGTCGTCGGTGTCGAGTTCGCTCACCATCTCGGCCAGTTCCGAGGGCGCCATCTGGTCGACGACTTCGTCGCGCAGCGACTCGTCGAGATGCGAGATGGTCTCCGGCTCCAGCGCATGCCGGGTAATGTCGAGGAACAGCTTGCGCTGGTCAGGTTCGAGATGTTCGATGAGGTCGGCGACGTCGGCCGGGTGCAACGGCTCGATCAGCGCTTCGACCAGCGGGATGTCGCTGGCGCTTAGTGCCGCGTTGATATTCTCCAGCAGCTCTTCAGAGGGACCGTAGAGCTCCTCCTCATCGACCGTTTCGACAACCGTCGTCCTGTCGGCATCGTCACCAGGCTGCGGTGTGCGCGCCTCAGGGCTTGCCATGGCCTACCGCCTCGCGCGATTTCTTATCCTGGGCCTCGACGGCCGCGACGGCACTCATATTGATGAGGCCGCGTACGGAAATGCTCTGCGAAACGATATGGGCCGGCATGTTGGTGCCGAGCAGGATGGGACCGATGGACAAGCCTTCGCCCAACAGCCGCAGCAGGTTGAGCGTGATGTTGGCGGCATCGAGATTGGGCATGACCAGAAGATTGGCCCGGCCCTTCAGGCGCGATGACGGGAACAGACGTTCGCGGATCGCCTCAGAGACGGCGGAATCGCCCTTCATCTCGCCTTCGACCTCTAGCTCCGGATCGCGCTGCAGGATGAGGCCGAGCGCGCGGCGCATCTTGCGCGCGGAATCGGTGTCGGCGCTGCCGAAATTGGAATGCGACAGCAAGGCCGCCTTGGGCACGATGCCGAAGCGGCGCAACCAAGCGGCCGAGAGAATGGCGCTTTCCGCCACCTCGTCTTCGGTCGGATTGACGGTGACATCGGTATCGGTGATGAAGAACGTGCCGGAAGTAAGCAGCACGGCAGTCACGGTCGAATAGGCGCGCAGGCCCGGCTTGCGGCCGATCACTTCATTGACATAACCGAGATGCCGTTCGAAACGGCCGACGCTGCCGCAGATCATCGCATCGGCTTCCCCACGGCGGACCATGAGGGCTGCGATGAGCGTGGTGCGCGTGCGCACCAGCGTGCGGGCGGAATCCGGCGTCGTGCCACGGCGTTCGGTCAGCGATTGATAGAGCGCGCAGTAATCGTCATAGCGCGGGTCGCCTTCGGGATCGCAGAGCTCGTAATCGGTGCCTTCCTTCATGCGCAGGCCGATCTTCGCGATGCGGCGTTCCACCACCGACCGGCGGCCGACCAGGATGGGAAAGGCAAGGCGTTCATCGACCACGGATTGCACCGCGCGCAGCACGCGTTCGTCTTCGCCTTCGGCATAGACCAGGCGGCGCTTGTCGGCGCGGGCGCGCTCAAACACCGGCTTCATGACGAGGCCCGAGCGGAACACGAATTGCTCGAGGCTGGCGCGGTAGCCGTCCCAATCGGTGATCGGCCGGGTGGCGACACCGCTGTCGATGGCAGCCCGCGCCACAGCCGGCGCCAATTCGACGATGAGGCGCGGATCGAACGGCTTCGGAATCAGGAATTCCGGGCCGAACTCGGTTTCCTGCCCACCATAGGCCGAGGCTACCACGTCGCTGCTTTCCGCCCGCGCGAGCTTGGCGATGGCATAGACGCAGGCAACCTTCATCGCCTCGTTGATCTGCGTTGCCCCCACGTCAAGCGCACCGCGGAAGATGAACGGGAAACACAGGACATTGTTGACCTGGTTGGGATAGTCGGATCGGCCGGTGGCGATGACGGCGTCGGGCCGCACCGCTTTCACTTCTTCCGGCAGGATCTCAGGCGTCGGGTTGGCGAGCGCAAAGATGATCGGCCGCTGGCCCATCTCGGCGACCATTTCCGGCTTCAGCACGCGTGGCGCGGACAAACCCAAGAAGATGTCGGCATTCTTGATGGCATCGCCCAGCGTGCGCGCATCGGTCTTGCGGGCGTACTTGGCCTTGCGCGGATCCATCAATTCCGTGCGGCCCTCATAGGCCACGCCGATGATGTCCGTCACGGTGATGTTGTCGATGGAAAGACCCAACGCGACGAGAAGATCGAGGCAAGCCAAGGCCGCAGCGCCCGCGCCCGACGTCACCAGCTTCACATCGCCGATCTTTTTGCCGACGACCTCAAGCGCGTTGATCAGCGCCGCAGCGACGACGATCGCCGTGCCATGCTGGTCGTCATGCATGACCGGGATCTTCATCCGCTCGCGCAGCTTGCCCTCGACCTCGAAGCATTCCGGGGCCTTGATGTCTTCAAGGTTGATGCCGCCGAAAGTGGGCTCAAGGCTGGCGATGATGTCGACCAGCTTCTGCGGGTCGGTCTCGTTGATCTCGATGTCGAACACGTCGATATCGGCAAACTTCTTGAAGAGGACGGCCTTGCCCTCCATCACCGGCTTGGCGGCGAGCGGCCCGATGGCGCCGAGCCCCAGGACAGCGGTCCCGTTGGTCACGACGGCGATGAGGTTGCCGCGACTGGTATATTCGGCCGCCATGGCCGGATCGGCGGCAATGGCTTCAGACGCGGCAGCGACGCCAGGGGAGTAGGCCAGCGCCAGATCCCGTTGATTGGCCAGCGGCTTGGTAGCCTGAATCGCGATTTTACCGGGCTTGGGATGCCGATGATATTCGAGGGCGCCTGCTCTGATACTGTCGTCCGCCATGTCGCCCCTGCCTGGATGATGCGGCACGAGCCGCGAAGGCCTTAGTTAATTGGCGCGGATTATAGCCATCGGCGGCGCATGCGCCACCCCGGGGAGGCCCCGAGGGGCGATTTTTTGGGTGCTGATTCATAGAGATAGCCGGGGCCAGCGCCCGGACTATCTGCAGGCCCTGAGGTTGGGCCCAACTGCCGACAATAGAATGGTGCGGTCGAGAAGACTCGAACTTCCACGGGTTGCCCCACAGCGACCTCAACGCTGCGCGTCTACCAATTCCGCCACGACCGCGCCCGAAAGGTCACTTGACCCTTGCCAGACAGCGCCGCGGGGAATAGCAAATCGGGGCGTGAGGATCAAGCAAACAAAAAACCCAACCTTTCAAAGGGCTTGCCGTGGGCGAATTGAGCGAATTGACGTGGCGGATCAGCGACGAGCGCATCCCGTACCAGGAAGCGCTCGATTTCATGGAGCGCCGGGTGGCCGAGATTCGCGCCGGCGAGGCCCCCGAAACGATCTGGCTCCTCGAACATCCACCCCTCTACACCGCCGGCACCAGCGCCAAACCGGGCGATCTCCTCATTCCCGACCGCTTTCCCGTCTATGAAGCCGGTCGCGGCGGGCAGTTCACCTATCACGGGCCGGGGCAGCGCGTGGCCTACACCATGCTGAATGTGAAGAAGCGCGGCGGCGATGTGCGGCGGTTCGTACACGATCTCGAGGAATGGGTGATTCGCACCCTCGACCGCTTCAACGTGCGGGCGGAGCGGCGCGAGGGCCGCGTCGGCATCTGGGTGGCCGACGGCCCATCGGGATCCGGGCGCGAAGACAAGATCGGCGCCATCGGCATCCGCCTGCGCCATTGGGTGAGCTTTCACGGCATCAGCATCAACCTCGATCCCGATCTCTCGCATTTCGACGGCATCGTGCCATGCGGGATCAGTGAGAGTGCGACGAGCCCCTACGGCGTCACGTCGCTGGCAAAACTAGGCCAGATGGTGACCATGCCCGAACTCGATATGGCGCTGAAGGCGGCGTTCGAAGAGGTGTTTGGGGCGTGACAGGTTCGAATATTTTGCGCCTTGGCAGGACCTGGATCGCGTTCGAGGTCTCCCTCCCGCCGATTTCAGGGCACAGCTGACAGACCAAGAGCAATGATCTGTCACTGGAGATGTCACCATGTTGCGTTACCTGTTTTTCTTTTTTGCCATCGCTTGCCTTTTTAGCCATGCCGCTCAGGCAGCGGATTCCGTGGGATTCCGCACGATCAAGACACCCACTGGCGGTGACGGCCGGTCCCTCGACATGGGTATCTGGTATCCGGCCAAGAGTGACCAGGCACTGACCCTTGTCGGTGACAATCCGGCTTTCGTGGGCGTGCCCGTCCTCAAAGACGCGCAGCCGCTGCCTGGCCGGTACTCGCTCGTCGTGATGTCGCACGGCTATGGCGGCAATTGGACGAACCAGGCTTGGCTCGCGGAAGAACTTGCCCGGCAGGGATATGTCGTGGCCGCGACCAATCACCCTGGCACGACAAGCCGCGATATGAACACACCCCTGTCCGGCAGGCTTTGGGAGCGGCCGCGGGATATAAGTCACGTCATCGATGCGCTGTTAACGGATACGACCTTGGCCGGCATCATTGCGCCGGACCGCATCGCGGTCATCGGGCATTCGCTCGGTGGCTGGACGGCGATCGAGATTGCAGGGGGCCGCTTCGATCCCGATCGCCTGACCGCCGACTGCAAAGCAAACGCAGTGCTGGCGGCTTGCGCCGTGTACCAGGAGATCAATGCCGGACAGGATGCGGAATCAAGGACACTGCTTGGCGACAACTTGAGAGATGGACGCGTCAAAGCGGCTGTTTCGCTCGACCTGGGACTTGCCCGGGGCTTCGATCCGACAAGCCTTGCCGCCATCGACATACCTGTCCTAGTGATTGCCGCCGGTGCGCCAAATCCCAAAATACCGGCAGATCTCGAATCCGGCTATCTGGCAAGCAATCTGCCGACAACGACGACGCACTATGCCGAGATTCCCGATGCCACGCATTTCAGTTTCCTGCCCATCTGCAAGCCAGGCGCCGCGGCGATGATCGAAGAAGAGACACCCGGAGACGGAATCGTCTGCCAGGATGGTGGCGGGCGCGACCGCAAAACCATCCATCAGCAGATGGCTAGCCTGATCATCGCATTTCTGACGAAGGCGCTGCCACGGACGTGACTGGCTTGGTCGTGGCGCCCGAGCGGCGATAGTCGCTCGGGCTCATGCCGGTGACCCGGCGAAACTCGCGATTGAAGTTGGATTTGGTCTGAAAACCACACTCGAACATGATCGTTGTGATGGAGTCGTCGGTCCCTTCGAGTCGCCGCTTCGCCTCTACGATCCGATACTCGTTGACTATCTGCGATACGTTGCGGCCATGCAGGCGATTGATCGCGGCCGATATCTGACGTGCTGGCAGCCCGGCACGCCGCGCCAAGCGATTGAGCGTGAGATCGGGGTCGCGGAACAGGGATTTTTCTCGCATGAGCCTGTCTATGGCAGCGCCAATTTCTCTGTCCGAAGGCGCTATTTGCACCTGTTGCACGGGCGCGGTCGCGTCAATGTCGAGCGCTGGGCGGCTACGCCCGATCACAGCGACCAGATAGGCGATAATGGCGAGCATCAGCAGATTGGCGATCGCGACGATCGAGGCCGCGTGAATGCCTTGATTGACGTCAAAATCGATCGCAACCAGAAGATCGACGAATGCCGATCCGATCAGCATCAAGCCTGCTAATTTCACCGCCAGATGCGCGTTCCTGACGTCACTTAACCGGGCTGCGCCGAGCGCATCGGGACCACCCGAAGCCAGTCGCAGCAGGGCAATCCCATAGCCGAAGAAGATGGTAGACAGCACAACGTCAATTGGTAGATGCCATAAACGCCATGTTGCCGAGAGAAGAATGACGAGCACAACCGGGACCACATGTGGCCATAAGCGCCACCACCCCAATGGCTTGCGTTGCGCCAGCCCGGCGAAACAGATCCACGCGGTCGACGGCAGCAGCGCCGCGACGATCGGCTGGATGAATCGCACTACCGCCAGATCGAGACTCCAGCGCAAACCCACGGTTGTCACCATGACCATGCACATGCCGACAAAGATTATAGCCGGACGGTCGACGGCTTCGTCCTTCATGCGGCTCGACATGCGCACCAGCAGAATGGCGAGCAGCAGTGCGACGACAAAGGGCAGTGGTATCGCCGGCATCAATCAGGTGACCAGATCTTTGAGGAGTTCAGCTTCCACTACGGCTCGATCCGCCGTCGAGGCGGAAAAAGGCGCCGGTGGTGTAGGCGGATTGCTGGGCTGCGAGGAATGCTACCATGGCACCGAATTCGGCCGGATCGCCGTAGCGGCCGACCGGAATGCCTGCGGCACCTTCGGCTGCCACTTCTTCTACCGCGCGACCGGCGCGCTTGGCAGCCGCTGCATCGAGCGACGACGTGCGTTCGGTCGCGAACGCACCGGGCGCCACGGTGTTGACGGTGACGCCCTGCCCCGCCACTTCATCGGAGAGGGACTTCAGCCAGCCATTGAGGCCGGCGCGCAAGGCGTTGGAATAGACGAGGCCGGGGATCGGTTCCTGCACGCTGGTCGAGGCGATCGAGATGATGCGGCCCCAGCCACGCGCGGCCATGCCCTTGGCGAGATGGCCGGCAAGATCGATCTGGTTGAGGAACATCGCTTCGAACTGAGCGAGCCATGCCGCACGGTCGACTGTCCCGGCCTTGACCGGCGGTGGCGGTGGCGAGTTCAGCACCAGGATGTCGTAGCCGCGCGGATCCGCGAGGATCGATTGCAGATCCGCCGCACGGCCAAGATCGGCGACGAGCGCAGAGGCCTTGCCGCCCTTCGCGATGATGTCTTGGATTTGCGCGTTCAGCTTATCCTTGCTGCGCGCAAGCAGCACCACCTCGACACCTTCCACCGCGAGCGCCGCGGCGGATGCAGCACCCAGGCCTTGGCTGGCACCCAGTACCAGCGCGCGTTTGCCGCTCAATCCAAAATCCATGACGGTCTCGCTTGTTTTCGTTTCAGGAACCGGATCTTTTCGCGAAACCGTCGGGAATGTCGCCTGCGAAATCCTCAACGCCGATACTCGCCACACGCGCGGCCGGTGGACCGCGGTGGCAAGCCGTGATCATGTCGTCGACCTTTTCTTGCGGACCCGCGAAGAGCGCTTCCACCGAACCGTCGGCGCAATTGCGGACCCAGCCTTTGAGGCCGCGCGCCTGCGCCTCCTCGATCGTCCAGGCACGATACCAGACGCCCTGCACCTTGCCGGTGATCTGGCAGCGTTTAGCGACCCAGCCCGCGGCCAGGAGCGGCATCAGGCAAATTCCACGATGACCTGATCGACGGCAAGGCTATCGCCGGATTTGGCGTGGATCTTCGAGACTGTACCGTCTCGTTCAGCCTTGAGGATGTTCATCATCTTCATGGCTTCGACCACGCAGAGTTCCTCGCCGGCCTTGATCTCCTGGCCCTCTTTCACCGCCAGCGAGACGAGCAAGCCCGGCATGGGCGAGAGCAGATAGCGCGACATGTCCGGTGGCTGCTTCACCAGCATGTGACGGTCGAGCTCGGCCGCGCGGGGGGCGAGCACCAGCACCTTGGCCTGGGCACCGGCATAGGTCAGGCGATAGCCGATACCAACCCGGTCGATCTGGATCGTGATGTTGCGCCCGTCGATGCGACCGCGCCACAACACGTCACCCAACTTCCAGTCACTGACAAGCTCGTGACTCTTCTTGTCGGCGATGACGGCGAAACCCGCCGCGGTCTCGGCCACGGTCGCCTCATGCATGGTGTCGTTCAGCTTCACCACCCATTTGCCGTCGACGGCGCTGCCATTGGCATGGAAATGCGGAACACGGCCATGGGCGCGCAGTTCATAGCGATGATGCACGATGGCCGCCACGGCAACGAGATCGGCATGCGCCTGGGGCGGCAAGTTCACGCCATGGAAGCCGTCCGGAAATTCTTCGGCGATGAAGCCGGTGGTAAGCCTGCCGGCGGCGAAGCGCTCATGCGCCATCAAGGCTGAAAGGAACGGCATGTTGTGGTTGAGGCCGCGGATGTAGAACGCATCCAGCGCCTCGCGCATGGTTTGCGTGGCCGATTTGCGGTCCGGGCCATAGGCCACCAGCTTGGCGATCATCGGATCGTAGAACATGCTGATCTCAGCACCTTCATAGACACCGGAATCAACGCGCACATTGGCACCGAGACTGGGTTCGCGGTAGCGCACGAGGCGGCCGGTCGAGGGCAGGAAATTGCGCAGAGGATCTTCGGCATAGACACGCGCCTCGATGGCCCAGCCTTTGAGCTTCACATCGGCCTGTTTCAGCTTCAGCTTTTCCCCATAGGCGACACGAATCATCTGCTCAACGAGATCCAGGCCAGTCACCATCTCGGTGACCGGATGTTCGACCTGGAGCCGCGTGTTCATCTCGAGGAAATAGAAGTTGCGCTTGCCGTCGACGATGAATTCGACCGTGCCGGCGGATTTGTATTTGACGGCTTTGGCCAGAGCCACCGCCTGTTCACCCATGGCAGCGCGGGTTTTTTCGTCGAGGAAGGGTGACGGCGCCTCCTCGATCACCTTCTGGTGGCGACGCTGGATCGAGCATTCGCGTTCGCCCAGATAGAGGCAAGTACCGTGGCCGTCGGCCAGCACCTGGATCTCGATATGGCGCGGCTCCTCGATGAACTTTTCGATGAAGATGCGGTCGTCACCGAAGCTGGCCTTCGCTTCCGACGTTGCCGAGCGGAAACCGTCCTTGGCCTCGGCGTCATTGTAGGCGACGCGCATGCCCTTGCCGCCACCGCCAGCCGAGGCTTTGACCATGACGGGATAGCCGATTTCGCGGGCGATCTTGACGGCATGATCGCCATCCTTGATGACCTCAAGAAAGCCCGGGACCATGTTGACGCCGGCCGCCTTGGCGAGCTTCTTCGATTCGATCTTGTCGCCCATGGCATGGATGGCATGGGGATCCGGGCCGATGAAGACGATCTTGGCCTTCTTCAAGGCCTCCGCGAATTTCATGTTCTCAGAGAGGAAGCCGTAGCCGGGATGAACCGCTTCGGCGCCGGTCGCCTTGCAGGCCTCGACGATTTTCTCGATCACGAGATAGGAATCGCGTGCCGCTGCCGGGCCAATCGCCACAGCCTCGTCCGCCAGGCGCACATGCAGTGCGTCAGCATCCGGTTCCGAATAGACGGCCACGGTCTTGATGCCCATGGCCTTGGCGGTCTTGATGACGCGGCAGGCGATCTCGCCGCGATTGGCAATCAGGATCTTCTTGAACATGTCTCTAATTCCCCCGCCCCGGCTTACAGCGGGATGTTGTCGTGCTTCTTCCAGGGATTCTCGATCTTCTTGTCCCTGAGCATGGCCAGCGACCGGCAGATGCGCTTCCTCGTCGAATGCGGCATGATCACGTCGTCGATGAAACCTCGTGCACCTGCCACGAAGGGCGTCGCGAATTTCTGGCGATATTCCTCGGTGCGTTCGGCGATCTTGTCGGCATCGCCAGCGTCCGCGCGGAAGATGATCTCGACGGCGCCCTTGGGACCCATGACCGCGATCTCCGCCGTCGGCCAGGCGAAATTGACGTCGCCACGCAGATGCTTCGAGCTCATGACGTCATAGGCGCCGCCATAGGCCTTGCGCGTGATGACGGTGACCTTCGGCACAGTCGCCTCGCCATAGGCGAAGAGCAGCTTGGCACCGTGCTTGATGATGGCGCCGTGTTCCTGCGTGGTGCCGGGCAGGAACCCCGGGACGTCGACGAAGGTTACGATCGGAATCTCGAAACAATCGCAGAAACGCACGAACCGCGCGGCTTTCCGGGATGAATCGATGTCGAGGCAACCGGCCAACACCATCGGCTGATTGGCGACGATGCCCACCGTCTCGCCGCCCATGCGGGCAAAACCGGTCAGGATGTTGCGTGCGTGGGCAGGCTGCAGCTCAAAGAAATCGCCCTCATCCACCACTTTCTGGATGAGTTCCTTCATGTCATAGGGCTTGTTGGGATTGGACGGGATCAGCGTATCCAGCGACATCTCATCGCGGTCGATCGGGTCCGTTGTCTGCCGCGCCGGCGCCTTCGAGCGATTGGAGGCCGGCAACATGTCGACAAAACGACGCACCTCGAGGAGCGCCTCGACATCATTCTCGAAGGCGAGGTCGGCGACACCGGATTTCTGGCTGTGGGTGACGGCACCCCCGAGCTGTTCGAAGGTGACGGTTTCATGCGTCACCGTCTTCACCACTTCGGGTCCAGTGACGAACATGTAGGAACTGTCTTTCACCATGAAGATGAAGTCGGTCATGGCCGGTGAATAGACGGCACCGCCGGCACAGGGCCCCATGATGACGCTGATCTGCGGTACGACGCCGGACGCCATGATGTTGCGCTGGAACACTTCGGCATAGCCGGCCAGGGACGCGACACCTTCCTGGATGCGGGCGCCGCCGGAATCGTTGATGCCGATGACCGGGGCGCCGACGCGCAGGGCCTGGTCCATCACCTTGCAGATCTTCTCGGCATGCGCCTCGGAGAGCGAGCCGCCGAAGACGGTGAAATCCTGGCTGAAGACAAAAACGAGGCGACCATTGACCGTACCATAGCCGGTGACGACCCCATCGCCGGGCACGCGCTGCGACCCCATGCCGAAATCATGGCAGCGGTGTTCGACGAACATGTCCCATTCTTCGAAGGAATCCGGATCGAGCAACAGTTCTATGCGCTCGCGCGCGGTGAGCCTGCCCTTGGCATGCTGGGCCTCGACGCGCTTCTTGCCGCCGCCGGCGCGCGCAGCCGCCCGCTTCTCTTCCAGCTGTTTCAGGATTTCCTGCATTGGCCCGTCCCCCTGAACTTTAGAGATCGCCCTGCCTTTATTTTCCGCAGGTGCGAAAAGCGCATTCTGGATAGCACGAAGATTCAGCGAACCCAAGGCCGAAGCAGGCCCTAAAGCCGCGAAAGAAGCACCTTTCCGCGGGATTTGGGCGGGTTCATTCGTCGTAGAAATAGCCTCACGGCTGCGCCAGCAGATCGAGGAAGCGGCGCGCGGCCACCAATTCGGCCAGTTGGCCGACGCGCCGGTCGAGCGCTTCCCTGTCCTCGCCCCAGCGTTCTGCCTGGAACAGCTCATCGAGCTGTGCCGCATGCCCGGCCTGCTCCGCCGTCAGCTCGCCCTCTGCGACCGCCAAGCCGATCACCAGCGAGCCGGTGGCGGAAACGAGGGCCGCCAGTGCCGAGAGCGCGAAGGGCTCATACCCCTCCACCACCCGGGTCAGCGCTTCCAACGTAACGGACGGCTGGTCGATCGCCACGATGCCCTTGGTCGCCGTCAGGGAGACGTCATAGCGCCGCCGGAGCCAATCCAGCAGCGGGTCCCAGACCTGGGTTTCCCGCTCCACCAACGCCGCGGGGTCGGTCGCCCGGTAGCAGATGAGATCGGTGCCGGCATAGCTGGCAAGGTCGGCCACGATACGCGCCCGTTCCGGCGCGACGCGGTCGATGGCCGTGGCGGCGAATTGCATGAGCGGCATGCTGTGTGGACGAATCTTGTCGCTCTGGGCATCCCATTCCGCAGCGATCCCTGAGGCCAGCGCTTTGGTCGGCAGGTTCAACGCATTCTTGGCCGGCGAGCGCAACAGCTTGCCGTCAAGGGTGACACCCCAGCCGTCCGCCACATTCGTCACGGCCACGGCTTTATAGAATCGGCTTGGCGTGTGTCCCAGCATGCTGATCAGTTCCCGAACAGATCATTGATGCCGTCACCAATCGAGTCCAGCGCCTTGCTGGTCTCCTTGCCGATCTTCTTGGCGCCATCGCCGACACCTTCGATCACCTGGCCGGCACCTTCGCCGACACCTTCGATCACCTTGCCGCTGCCATCGATGATCTTTTCGCCTGGTGTCGCCGAACTGCCGGCCTTGACACCGGCATCCAACGCCGAGCGACAGGGATTGGGGCCAAGGTCATTCGACCCGCCGAGACCGGTGACGGCGGAGAGCGCACCGAAGGTTGCAAAATTCGCCGCGCGTGTGGCAAAGCCCGCGGTGTTTTCGACCGTGCCGATGGCATCCGGTGTGACACTCGGTTTCGAGAGCGTGCCGCCGACATTCATCGGGACGGCGAGGTTGGCAAGATTGATCTGCTTCGATTGTGTGTCGAGATGGAGATCCAGTTGTTCGGCGCGGAGATCGATGTCGCCCGAGCCCAGCACCGTAGCTCCCGGTGTATCGAGAACGATGCCACGCGATTGCGCGATGCCGTTCTTGATGTCGAAGCGCGTCACCAGGCAATTGACCAGGGCGGCGTCGCCATTGCCCCCGACAGCGATGAGGCTGAAGAGATCGGCAAACAGCAGGCGCACGATATTGTTCTGCAGGCGGCCGCTGCCGGTCTCGAACAATACATTGCCATTGGCGCCGGCCAGCAAGGCGCGCAACGACTGCGCCGGGCCGCTCAATTCCACTTCGAGATTGGCGTTCTTCGCCTGCAGCACACCGTCAAGCCCCATGGTTTCCAACAGTGGTACGGCGGCAACGTCATCCGCGCGGACCCGTGCCACCAAAGGCGGGGGCGATTGCATGCTGTCCAGAGAGCCTGCCGCGGAGAAGCGGCCATCGACCAGATTGCCGGTAACATTGGTGAGGTCGAGCTTGCCATCGCGCAGATGCAGTTCAATGCCGGCACTCTTCAGCGGATAGGGGCCGTGGGCGAATTCCTGTGCGGTCCACAACACGTCGGCATCCAGCATGTCGAGCTTTGGGACGACCCAGAGCTCGCCGGAAAATGCCCGGCCATCCTTCGGGCCGTTATCGGGGCCGGAGAGCACCGGCTCCATGCCGAAATCCTTGCTGTCCAACTTGGTCGAGGCAAGGCGCAAGCCGATGAGCGGTCGCTTCTCGCCCAGGCTGTATTCCATATCACCGGTGAAATCGCTGCCGCCCACGCGGCCGCTGGCGGCCGCCAGCTTATAGTGGCCCTTGGCACCGGTGAGATGACCCGCGATGCGATAGGGACCAGCACCCGGCAGTTTCACATCGCCGAAGGCAACGGCGCCCGTCGAGATCAGCGAGAGGTCGACATCGATGCCTTCGAAATGTGCCGGGTCGGCGATCTGTCCATTCACTGTGAACGCCACCGCGCCGACATTGCCCTTGAGGTCGAGCGGCAAGGGACCTTGCGTGAATTGGCGGAGCGCGCCGATTTGACCTTCGGCGGTCAATTGTTCTCCAGCCATGGCGGCGCGCAAAGAAAGCGTGATCGGCGCACCGACCGCTGCCGTCTGCGCCGCGAGATTGTCGATATCGACACGCCGCGCGATACCGGTTTCGCCATCGCGGTAGCGGATGCTCAGGCGATCGACCAACACGTCCGCCACATGGGGTAACGGCGCGGAGCCCGACCCGCCGGCGCCCATCACCCAATTGCCGACGCCCTCGGCATTGGTTTCAAGGAGCACATCAGCATCCGACAGGATCAGGCGCTTGATGACGATTTCGTTGGAGAGGAGCGGCATCAACTCGATCTCCGCCGCCAGCCGGTCGAATTTGAACATGGCCGGTTCGGTGCCCCATTCCGCGTTGCGAAAGGTGACCTGGCTGACGGTGAGAGTCGGGGTAAGAGAGATGCCGAGTTCGACATTGCCGGCCAGCACCAAATCGCGCCCGGTCGCCGCCTTCACTTGGGACGCGATGAGATCCTTATAGGCGTTGAAATCGGTCGACTTGACGATGGCAACCAGGGTCGCCGCGAGACCCACCGCGAGCATCACCAGGCCGGCCAGAATCGTTTTCAGCCGCATCGGGCGCTTCCTCCCATAATTTGGTGGGGATTTTAGCGGCTCGCGGAAAGGCTTTGCAAACAGGCTATGAGATCGACGGGGGAATTTACCACCTGGTGGGCCCCGGCCGTGGTCAATTCTGTGACCGGATGGTAGCCCCAGCTGACACCGATGGCGGTCGCCCCGGCGGAACGGGCCATTTCCATGTCGAAACTGGTATCGCCGATGACAACGGTCTCGGCGGGGTCGCAGGCAGTCTCCGCCATGGCGCGGAGCACCATGTCCGGATGCGGCTTGCTCAGCGCCCGATCGGCCGTCTGCAGGGTGTGGAAGCGCTCCCGGAGGCCGTGCAGGGCCAAAGTATGCTCCAGCCCCACCAGATTCTTGCCGGTGGCGACCCCCAGGAAGAGTTCCGGGTGGTCGAGCGCCAGGATGACGTCGCGGATGCCGTCGTAAAGGGGTTCAGCAATGCCGTCCGCAGCTCGAAGAGCCCGGACGATGACGCGGTAGGCTTCGGCAATCTCGTCGGCGGTTGCCTGTTCTTCTGCAGGCAGCAGCCGCGCCACGGCGATCTCGAGGCTGAGACCGACCTGGCGGCGCACCGCTTCCGGTGTCGGCAACGGACGGCCGAACTGACCGAAGGCGCCCTGCATGGCAGAGACGATGTTGTGCTGGCTATCGACCAGGGTGCCGTCGCAATCGAAGATCACGAGTCTGTAATGACCGACCGGCAGCATGTTTGCGTCAGATTTCGAGGCCGGCAAACGGATCCTCATACGGCTCGTCGGCAAATTCGAAGAATTTCCAGGTCTTCTGCATGTGCGGCGGCAAAGGCGCCGTCACATTGATGATGCCGCGTGTCGGATGCGGGATGCGGATCGAGCGGGCATGAAGATGCAACTGGTTATCGAGGGACTCGCGCGCAAAATAGGCCTTGGCACCGGCATATTTGCCGTCACCCAGGATCGGCGTACCTAACGCGATGCAATGCGCGCGCAGCTGATGGGTGCGGCCAGTGATCGGCATCAAGGCCAACCACGCCGCCTTGTCATGGGCGCGCTCGACCACGGCGTAATAGGTGATGGCCTTCTTGCCGTCGTCTTCATCGATCTGCACGCGCTCGGCGGAACGGCGACCGACCGCGGCGACACTCTGCTTGAGGAGCGGGGCGTCGATCTTGCCTTCGTTCATCTTGGGAGCGCCCACCGTGACGGCCCAATAGATCTTGCGGGCAGTCTTGTGGCGAAAGGCTTCGGCAAGCTTACGAGCAGCCGCTTGGCTACGCGCCAGCACCAGGCAACCCGACGTGTCGCGGTCGAGGCGGTGCACCAGACGTGGCCGTTCAGGCGCATCGAATTGCAGTGCCTCAAGCATCGCGTCGATATTGGTATCGAGGCCGGTACCGCCCTGGACGGCGAGGCCCGCCGGCTTGTTGAGCACGATGACATCGGCATCCTTGAACAGGACCGCCTTGCGCAGGGCCTCGGCATCCTTGGCGCTGACGGGCTTCGGACCGCTCGGCAGATCCATGTCGGGACGCGGTTCGACCGCGTCGCCCAAGGGCGGCACGCGGACGATCATGCCGGCCGCCAGGCGGTCAGCCGATTTCGCGCGCTTGCCGTCGATACGCACCTGTCCGGTACGCAGCAACTTTTCCAGACGACCATGGGTGAGATGCGGGAATTTGCGCTTGAACCAGCGGTCGAGACGCTGGTCGCCATCAGCAGCGGTGATGGTAAATTGCTGGACGCCACTCATCGTGAGTAACCGGGTGCGTCACCGGATGCGAAGCTCATCAGGCAGCTTGCCGGCTGCGTGACAACCAGTCGAGCAATTGATCCGTCGCCATCAGATAGACACCAATCTGCGCCAATTCATTGAGACCGACATCGGTGGCGCCCGAAATGGCATCGGTCGCGAGCACCATGCGGAAATCGCGGTTGGCCGCAGCATACACGCTGGAGCGCGGCGAGGTGGAGAAATCAGTCCCGCAGATGACGATGGTGCTGATACCCAGCGCCTTCAGATGTTCCTCGACCGGGGTCTGGAAGAAGGCCGAGAGGCGCGGCTTGTAGCCGATCCATTCCTTGGGGCCGATCTCCTGCAGCTTGCCGTCGAGCAGCAATTCGGGTTCGATCCGTTGACCCGCTTCCGGCTTCAATTCATCGATCAGTTCGCAGCCCGAGGTACCCGGCATGACGATACGCTGGCCGGATTCGATCTGCGCGCGATGGCAGAGATCCACATTGGACCCGTTGCAGCGATAGAGCCGCACCATGTGAACGATGGGGGCGCCCAATTGTCGGAAAGCCTGGGTGAGACGCTGCATCTGCGGCACGGCGGACATCGACCCACCGACAGTGGCCGGCCCATTGGGCAGGACAAAGTCGCGTTGTGCGTCGATGGTGATAAGGGCTACGCGATCACGTTCCGGCGAAAGATAATCTTGCATTCTGACAGCTCGCCTTTATCCAGCGGTTTGGCCGCCACCACCCCGAATGCCTGCTGCGCCGCCTTATGGCTTTTGCTGCAGCGGAACATCCCCCATTGGGATTGCCCATCATTAGCTGGGCTTACTTCGCGGACCCTAACCAAGCCTATTTCAGGCGACAAGCCCTTCATCTTGCATGGCGAAGCCGCCTTCCATGCAGACCTTGCCCCTTGCGTTTTGGCATTGACCTGATCCCGGCTTCGACCTGCCGTTAACATTCGCGCGGCATAAACCACACAGCGAAAACTACACTGGCCGGTTTAGAGGCCGGATGCGTTCAAGCATCGTTCTCGTCGTCCGGCTTGTCGGCACCGGATTTCGGCTGCTGGCGTTTGGCACGCAGCTTCTCCCAATACTCCTGACGCTTGACCAGTTCGCGTTCGAAGCCACGCTCGACCGGCTTATAAAAGCGCTCGCGGCGCATGCCATCAGGAAAGTAGTTCTGACCTGAAAATCCGTCCTCGGCATCGTGGTCATAGGCATAGCCCGCGGAATAGCCCAGCTGCTGCATTAGCTTGGTGGGCGCATTGAGGATATGCTTGGGCGGCATCAACGAACCATGCAGCTTGGCCGCCTTGCGCACCGCGTTATAGGCCCGGTAGGCAGCGTTCGATTTGGGCGCGGTGCCGAGATAGATGACCGCCTGGGCGATCGCCAACTCGCCTTCCGGTGATCCCAGGCGCTTATAGGTATCCCAGGCAGCGAGCGCCTGCGTCAGTGCCTGCGGATCGGCAAGGCCGATATCCTCGGCGGCAAAGCGCACCAGGCGGCGGGCGATATAGAGCGGGTCCTCGCCGCCATCCAGCATGCGCGCGAACCAATAGAGCGCCGCATCGGTGTCCGATCCGCGGAGGGATTTGTGGAGTGCCGAGATGAGGTTGTAATGGCCTTCCTGCGCCTTGTCGTAAAGGGGTGCGCGACGCTGTACCGCCTGGCCAAGGCCGGCGGGATCGAGCAGCACGTCAGGCGGCAGGCGGAACAGCTCCTCGGCAAGGTTGAGGAGATAGCGGCCATCGCCATCGGCCATGTCGAGGAGAACGGCGCGGGCTGACTCATCCAACGGCAAGCGATAACCCATCAGGTCTTCGGCCCGGGCCAGCAGTAATTCCTCTGCGGCGACGTCCAGGCGATTGAGGACGAAGACCTGCGAGCGCGACAGCAAGGCGGCATTGAGTTCGAAAGACGGATTCTCGGTGGTGGCGCCCACCAGCACGATGGTGCCGTCTTCAACATAGGGCAGGAAGCCATCCTGCTGGGCCCGATTGAAGCGGTGGATTTCGTCGATGAAGAGCAGCGTCCCCTGCCCCATGCGGCGCCGGTCGCGCGCGGCTTCGAATATCTTGCGAAGATCTGCAACACCGGAGAAGACCGCCGAGAGCAGCTCAAAATGCAGGCTGACGCCATCGGCCAGCAGCTTGGCCAGTGTGGTCTTGCCGCAGCCGGGCGGTCCCCAAAGGATCATCGACGAGACCTGGCCCGCGGCCAGCATGCGCGAGATCGGGCCGTTGGGGCCGATGAGATGGTCCTGGCCGACGATGTCGCCCAGCTTCTGCGGGCGAAGTCGGTCGGCGAGCGGTCGCGGTGCCTGTGATTCGAAGAGACCGCTCACTGCTGTGTCCCGCCCTAATCCAGATCGAAGGTCTTGGTCTTGCCACCACGATTAACGGTGATCGCCCAGGGTGCCGCGGTCGTTTCCATCAGCGCGGCGAGATCGGCCACGGCCGCAATCTTGCTGTCGTTCACCTTCACAATGATGTCGCCGGATTCGAAGCCGACCCGGTCGGCGATGCTGCCGCGCTTGATCTTGGCAATGGCAACACCATCCCAGGCGTTGATGTTGAGGTCGTCGCCGGTGGCCGGCGACAGATCGACGATCAGCGCACCGGAGAGCGGCTGGCGGCCATCCAGCAGGGTTTCGTGAGGTGCGGGGTCTTCCGGCGGGGCGATGAGGTTGACCGAGATGTCAATCGGCTCGCCTTTGCGCGAGACATTGAGTGTCGCGGTCTGGCCGACCGGCAAGGTCGCCAGGCGGAAGCGCAGGCCTTCGGGATCCTCGACCTCGCGCCCATTGACGCCGAGGATGATGTCACCGGGTTTCAACCCGGCGCGCTCGGCAGGGCCCTTGGCATAAAGCTGCTGCACAACGACACCGATGGGGCGTGCGAGACCCAGGCTCTTGGCAATATCGACCGTGACCGCCTCACCCGCAGCACCGATCCAGGGGCGGATCAGTTTGCCGCCATTCCCCTCAGCATTGACGACCGCCGCCACCATGTTGCTGGGAATGGCAAAGCCGATGCCGACCGACCCACCGTTCTTGGAAAAGATCGCCGTAGGTACGCCAACCAGCTTGCCATCCATGCCGATCAGGGCGCCGCCGGAGTTGCCGGGATTGATCGCAGCGTCCGTCTGAATGAAGTAGCCGAAATCGCCAATGCCGGTATTGGTGCGGGCAACACCGGAGACGATGCCTGACGTCACGGTCTGGCCGACACCGAACGGATTGCCGATTGCCAGCACCAGATCGCCCACTTCAAGTTCGTCGGAATCGCGGATTGAGAGGATCGGCAACGCTTCGCCCTTGGTGTCGACTTTGAGCAAGGCAAGATCGAGGCGTTCCTCGGCAGCGATCACCTTGGCTTCGAACTCGCGCTTGTCATTGAGCACGACGCGGATTTGGTCGGCGCCCTTGATAACATGGTTGTTGGTGACAATGAGGCCATCGGTGCGCACGATGACGCCGGAACCGAGCGAACCCTGCACGCGTTCCTTGGGTTGGCCGGACTTGAACTGGTCCCCGAAAAACTGGCGGAAAAACGGGTCGTCGAAGAAGGGCGACGTCGCGCGCTCCTTCACCACGGTCCGGGTATAGATGTTGACGACGGCCGGTGCTGCCGCCTTCACCAGCGGCGCGAAGGTGAGGTCGATCTGCGCCTGCGTGGTTGGCACGGTTTCCTGGGCGGCGACCGGCAGCGGCGACAGCGCCAGCAGCAAAGCGGGCAGAATGGCAAGAAGGGGCTTCATGGCGAAATCCGATATCCTCGCTGCAGGTCTGTCTATCTGTTCGATCAACAGATGATAGCAAAAAGGGCGGCCGACAAGGCCGCCCTTCGCATTTCCTGTGGCCGTAGCCTCAGCCGCCCTGCGGATTTAAGCCGCGGCGTCTTCAGTCCCGGCATTCTGCTTGGGGCCTGAATCCTGGCCCTTGGCGGCGACGTCGCGATCGACGAACTCGATCACGGCCATCGGCGCCATGTCGCCGTGACGGAAGCCAGCCTTCAGGACACGGGTGTAGCCGCCAGCACGGGTCTTGTAGCGTGTGGCCAGAACCGTCATGAGCTTTTCAACCAGCGCTTCGTTCTGCAGCTGGGCGATCAACAGGCGACGGTTGGCGAGGCCACCCTTCTTGCCCTTGGTGATCAGGCCTTCGACGATCGGGCGCAGGTCCTTGGCCTTGGGCAGCGTGGTGGTGATCTGCTCGTGCTTGATCAGCGCCTGAGACAGATTCATAAACAGCGCCTTGCGGTGGCTGCTGGTGCGGTTAAGTTTACGGCCGCTCATACCATGACGCATTGTCGTGCTCCTTCAGTCTGGCCTGCGACGTCGTGCCGGCGAGTGCCTCGGCGGCTGTCGTAGATCCGATGGCAATCCCAAATCCGGCGCAAGAACACATCTCAGGCACGGCAGGGGCGGGTCACCATGACCCTAAGCTAGCAACGACCGGCAGTAGCGCCGATCGTTGCCAATTCAGAAAATCAATACGGCTCGTCGAGACGGCGGGCCAGGTCTTCGATGTTCTCTGGCGGCCAGTTCGGAATTTCCATGCCGAGATGGAGACCCATCTGCGCCAGGACTTCCTTGATCTCGTTCAAAGACTTGCGGCCGAAATTCGGCGTGCGGAGCATTTCGGCTTCGGTCTTCTGCACGAGATCGCCGATATAGACGATGTTGTCGTTCTTCAGGCAATTGGCCGAGCGGACCGAGAGCTCGAGCTCGTCGACCTTGCGCAGCAGGTTGCGGTTGAACGGCGGTTCGGAGGTGGCGACTTCGGCAACGGCCTGGGTCGGCTCTTCGAAATTGATGAACAGCTGCAGCTGGTCCTGGAGGATGCGCGCGGCGATGGCCAGCGAATCTTCCGGGGTCACGGCGCCGTTGGTCTCGATCGTCAGCGACAGGCGGTCATAATCGGTGACCTGGCCGACGCGGCTGTTGTCGATCTTGTAGGAGACCTTCTTGACCGGCGAGAAAATGGCATCGACCGGGATGAGGCCGATCGGCGCGTCTTCAGGACGGTTGTTGGAAGCGGGCACATAGCCTTTGCCGGATTCGACGGTGAATTCCATCGAGAGGTTGGCGCCCTGATCGAGGGTGCACAGCACCAGATCCGGGTTCAGCACTTCGATGTCATGGCCGACTTCGATCTGGCCGGCCTTCACTTCGCCCGGGCCCTGGGCCTTGAGGCGCATGCGCTTCGGACCGTCGCCACCCATGCGAAGCGCGATCTGCTTCACATTGAGGACGATGTCGGTGACGTCTTCGCGGACACCGGGGATCGAGCTGAACTCATGCAGCACGCCGTCGACGTGGATCGCGGTCACGGCGGCGCCCTGCAACGAGGACAGCAGCACGCGACGCAGCGCGTTACCAAGCGTCAGGCCGAAGCCGCGCTCAAGCGGTTCCATCACCAAGGTGCCGCCGCGCTTGGCGTCGGTACCACCGTCGAACTTCTTGTTCGGCTTAATCAACTCGGTCCAGTTCTTCTGAATCACGATGTCAGTCCTTTCATAGCCGGCCGACAACCATTCTGTCGTTGCGGTCCGGAGATCCGATAATAAGTGGCCTTAAAACGCGTGTGGCGGGAAGCATCGCTTCCCGCGCACGTCGCAAATGGTGCCGGCAGAAAAGCGCCGGAACCGAATTCTGGTCAGACGCGGCGGCGCTTCGGCGGGCGGCAGCCGTTATGCGGGATCGGCGTCACGTCGCGGATCGAGGTGATGGTGAAGCCGGCGGCCTGGAGGGCACGCAGCGCGCTTTCACGGCCCGAACCCGGACCCTTCACTTCGACTTCGAGCGTCTTCACGCCATGTTCCATCGCCTTCTTGGAAGCCGAATCGGCGGCGACCTGGGCGGCGTACGGGGTCGATTTGCGCGAGCCCTTGAAACCGGACGCGCCGGACGAAGCCCAGGCGACCGTGTTGCCCTGATCATCGGTGATGGTGATCATGGTGTTGTTGAAGCTTGCGTTCACATGGGCGATGCCCGACGTGATGTTCTTGCGTTCGCGCTTACGTACGCGGGCGCCGGGTGCGGCTGCTGCAGCTTTCGCCATTTTATCGTCCGTTCCTTGAGCAAAATGCAGCGGCCGGGAAGCGGCCGCAGCACATCTAAATTACTTCGTCGCCTGCTTCTTGCCGGCGATGGCAACGGCCTTGCCCTTGCGGGTGCGGGCGTTGGTATGGGTGCGCTGACCGTGGACCGGCAGGCCCTTGCGATGACGCAGGCCGCGATAGCAGCCGAGATCCATCAGACGCTTAATGTTGATGGCAACCTGGCGGCGCAAATCGCCCTCGACCATGTAATCCTGGTCGATGGTTTCACGGATCTTACCGACTTCGGCGTCGGTCAGCTGATGCACGCGACGCTCGGCGGGAATGCCGACCTTCGTGCAGATCTCGCTGGCCTTCTTGGGGCCGATGCCAGTGATATAGGTCAGGGCGATGATCACCCGCTTCTGGGTCGGAATGTTCACGCCAGCAATACGCGCCACGTCGGCTCTCCTTAAATCATGCGATAAACGCAAGTCGAAACGCCCGAAAACCCTGGGTTCGCCGGGGGTGTCGAGAAGGCGCGCATTATATGGCGAAATGCCCGCCCGTCAACCTCTGGTCCGCCTTTCCAGCGATTCCAGATTTTCGCTTTAAATCAGAGCCTTAGGCTTTGATTTTCGTTAACACTTGTTCGATCGCGGTGGTGACTTCATCAAGTTCCGCCATGCCGTCCACCTGATGCAGCAACCCCTTGCCTTTGTAATAGGGCAGAATCGGGGCTGTCTGCTGGCGATAGGCGACCAGCCTGGCTTTTACCGTTTCGGCATTGTCGTCCTTGCGGCGGGTGAAGTCGGTCCCCCCGCAGGAATCGCACACGCCGGCGACTTTCGGTTTCTGAAACGTATCGTGATAGCCGGCGCCGCATTTGGCACAGGCATAGCGGCCGGAGATGCGCTCAACCAGCGCTGCCTCATCCACCGCGAGTTCAATGACGCCGTCGATCTTGGCGTTGTGCTTGGCCAGCATCGAATCCAAGGCAGTGGCCTGGCCTTCGGTGCGGGGAAAGCCGTCAAGGACGAAGCCGTCCTTGCAGTCTGGCTGCTCGATGCGCTTCTCGATCATGCTGATGACGATGGCGTCGGGCATGAGCTGGCCGGCATCCATCACCTGCTTGGCCTGGGCGCCCAAAGCAGAACCTGATGCAACCTCGGCGCGGAGCATATCTCCGGTCGAGAGCTGGATCAGGTGATGTCGGTCGAATAATCGCTTTGCTTGCGTACCCTTGCCCGCCCCCGGCGGCCCCAGCAGGATCAATTTCATCCGCGCCGCCCCTTCAGCTTGGACTTCTTCAACAGGCCTTCATACTGGTGCGCCAGCAGATGCGAGTGGATCTGCGCCACGGTATCCATGGTGACCGACACGACGATCAGCAGGCTGGTACCGCCGAAATAGAACGGCATGGCGTAATTGGCGATAAGGATTTCCGGCAGCGCGCAGATGACCGCGAGGTAGGCGGCACCCACCACCGTCAAGCGCGTCAGCACGTAGTCGAAATATTCAGCCGTGTTCTTGCCCGGACGGATACCCGGCAGGAAGCCGCCATGCTTCTTCAGATTGTCGGCGGTGTCTTCCGGATTGAAGACGATCGCGGTGTAGAAGAACGCGAAGAACACGATGAGGGCGATGTAGGAAACGATATAGAGCGGCTGGCCATGGCCGAAATAGGCCATCGCGTCCTGCAGCCAGCCCGGCGTATCGGCGCCCGTGCCATAGAAGCCGGCGACGGTCAGCGGCAGCAGCAGGATGGATGAGGCGAAGATCGGCGGAATGACGCCCGATGCGTTGAGCTTCATCGGCAGATGCGAGGATTCGCCACCGAACATGCGGTTGCCGACCTGGCGCTTGGGGTACTGCACGATGAGACGGCGCTGCGCGCGCTCGAAGAACACGATGCCGGTGATGGCAGCGACAGCGACCACGGCGAAAAGAAGGACAGTGAAGCCCGAGATCGACCCGGCCCAGAGCTGCTCGAGCAGCTGGCCAAGAGACGTGGGCAGGCGCGAGACGATGCCGGCGAAAATGATGAGCGAAATGCCGTTGCCGATGCCGCGCGCGGTGATCTGCTCGCCCAGCCACATCAGGAACATGGTGCCGCCGGTCAGCGTGAACACGGTCACGAAGACAAACATCATGCCCGGATTGATGACGGCGCCACCGGAGGGGCCAGCCATGCTCTGGAGGCCATTGGCCATGCCGAAGGCCTGGACCATGGCGAGGATGACGGTGCCGTAGCGCGTGTACTGGTTGATCTTCTTGCGGCCGGATTCGCCTTCCTTCTTCCAGGCCTCAAGCGTTGGCGAGACACTGGTCAGAAGCTGCATGATGATCGAGGCGGAAATGTACGGCATGATGCCGAGGGCAAACACCGTCATGCGGCTGATGGCACCGCCGGCGAACATGTCGACCATGCCGAGCACGCCGCCAGCATGCTGCGAGAAGATCGCCGCAAAGGCCGCGGAATCGATGCCGGGCAGCGGGATATAGGCACCAATACGAGCAACGATGAGCGCACCCAGCGTGAACCAGATGCGCGCCTTCAGCTCTTCTGCCTTGGCGAAAGCGCCGAAATTGATATTGGCGGCAAGTTGTTCAGCAGCGGAGGCCATCAGTTACCCTTCGGCGCGTCGGTGCAATAGTGACGCTATGACGTCAGTGCGGTGTTTGAGGTATTTAGTCATCAGGCCCCCGCATTGCATCGGGGGCCTGATTATTTTTGAGCGGGCGTAACTTTAAGCCGCCGCGCCTTCGACCTTGGGTTTCTTGGGAGCCTTTACGACCACCGTACCGCCCGCCTTCTCGACCGCTTCGATCGCCGCCTTGGAGGCGCCGACGACCGTGATGTTGAGCTTGGTCTTCAATTCGCCCTTGGCCAGCAGACGGACACCGTCGCGGACCCGGCCGATGAGACCGGCAGCCTTCAGCACCTTGCCGTTGACCGGCTTGGTGGCATCCAGACGCTTGGCATCGATCGCGTCCTGTAGTGAACCGAGGTTCACCACGGCGAAGTCGAGGCGGAAGATGTTGTTGAAGCCGCGCTTCGGCAGACGCCGATAGAGCGGCATCTGGCCACCTTCGAAACCATTGATCGAGACGCCCGAACGCGCGGTCTGGCCCTTGCCACCCTTGCCCGAGGTCTTGCCTTTGGTCGAGCCGATACCGCGGCCGACACGGATGCGCTTCTTGCGGGCACCCGGATTGTCTGAAAGCTCATGCAGCTTCATGGGACTGTTCCTTACTTCGCCGGTTCGATCAGCAGCAGATGTTGCACCTTGCGCAACATGCCGCGGACCGACGGGGTATCGTCGACTTCGCGTGTGCGGTTCATCTTGTCGAGACCGAGGGCCTTCAGCGTACCAACCTGGTCGGCCGGACGGCCGATGCTGCTCCCGATCTGCGTGACTTTGACTTTACCAGCCATGTTCTTAACTCCCTTGCCCGAGGCGCGCTTATTCGCGCGCTTCGGCGGCGGCATCCTTGCGGCCAATCACGTCGCTCACCTTCTTGCCGCGGCGGGCAGCCACGGAACGGGGCGAGGAGCAATGATTGAGCGCGTCGAAAGCGGCGCGGATCATGTTGTGCGGGTTGGACGTACCGACCGACTTCGCCACGACGTCATTGACGCCCAAGGCTTCGAAGATGGCACGGACCGGACCGCCGGCGATGATGCCGGTACCGGCATCGGCAGCGCGCAACACGACACGGCCGGCACCGTAATGGCCGGTCACGTCATGGTGCAATGTGCGGCCTTCACGCAATGCAACGCGAATCATGCCGCGCTTGGCATGTTCGGTCGCCTTGCGGATGGCTTCCGGCACTTCGCGCGCCTTGCCGGCGCCGTGGCCGACGCGGCCCTTGCCGTCACCGACGACAACGATCGCAGCGAAGCCAAAACGCTTACCGCCCTTCACCACCTTTGCAACACGGTTGATACCGACGAGCTTTTCGATGAGCTCAACCTCGGTATCCCGATCACGGCGCTCGCGGTCGCGGCGCTCGCTCTTTGCTGGTTTGGCCATAGTTTTCAGGTCCCTTCCTTAGAACGCCAGCCCGGCTTCGCGGGCAGCGTCGGCCAGGGCCTTGACCCGACCGTGGTAAATGTAACCGCCGCGATCAAAGACGACTTCCTTGATGCCCTTCGACACAGCGCGTTCGGCAATGAGTTTCCCCACGGCCTTGGCGGCATCGATATTGGCGCCGGTCTTGAGCTTGCCCTTGAGTTCCTTGTCCACCGTCGACGCGGCGGCAAGCGTGCTGCCGTTCACGTCATCGATGATCTGAACATAGATGTGCAGGCCCGAACGGAACACCGACAAACGCGGGCGCCCGATCGACTTGTTCCGGAGCGAGGTCCGGACGCGCGCCCTGCGGCGCTCGAAAAGTTCTTTCGTTTTCGACATGTCCAGCCCTTACTTCTTCTTGCCTTCCTTACGCAGGATGGTCTCGGTCGAGTACTTGATCCCCTTGCCCTTGTAAGGCTCGGGAGCACGATAGCTGCGGATCTCCGCGGCTACTTGACCAACCGTCTGCTTGTCGAACCCGGTAATCGAGATCGACGTCGGCTTATCGCATTTCACCGTGATGCCTTCCGGGATCGGATAGCTCACGTCGTGGCTGTAGCCGAGATTGAGTTGCAGGTTCTTGCCCTGGACGGCAGCACGGTAACCGGTGCCGTTGATCTCGAGAATTTTGGTGAAGCCTTTGGAGACGCCTTCAACCATGTTCTGAAGATTGGCGCGGGTCGCGCCCCAGCTCATGCGAGCCTGCTTCGTTTCGGTGATGGGCTTCACCCACACCTTGTCGCCTTCAACTTTCACTTCGACATGGGACGAGATCGGCAGTTTCAACGAGCCGAGCTTGCCCTTCACCGTGGCCAGGCCAGCAGCGAGGTCGACACTGACGCCTTGCGGCAGCGGAACGGGGTTTTTACCTACGCGAGACATGACTTCGGTTCCTCTCGCTTAGAACACGCGGCACAGCACTTCGCCACCCACGTTTTGGGTACGCGCTTCGCTGTCCGAGAGGACGCCACGGGGCGTCGATAAGATGGAAATGCCGAGGCCGTTATAGTAGCGCGGCAGGTCGGAGATCTTCGAGTAGACCCGACGACCGGGTTTCGACACGCGGGCGATCTCCTGAATCACGGGCTGACCCTCGTGATACTTGAGTTCGACCGTGATCTCGCCGCCGGGCTTGGTGCCATCGACGCTGAAATTGCGGATATATCCTTCGCGCTTCAGAACTTCGAGCACATTGGCACGAAGACGCGACGAAGGGCTGGTCACTGCCGACATCCGGGCCTTTTGGCCGTTGCGGATGCGCGTCAGGAGATCTCCCAAGGGATCATTCATCTCTTGCTCCTTACCAGCTTGCCTTGACCATGCCAGGAATCTGGCCGGTCGAAGCGAGCTCGCGCAACGCAATGCGCGACAGCTTGAATTTACGATATGTGGCGCGCGGGCGGCCGGTGAGTTCGCAACGATTACGGATGCGGACCTTCGCGGAGTTGCGCGGCAGTTCGGCGAGCTTCAGGCGCGCCGCAAAGCGCTCTTCCATCGGCAACGCCTCGTTATTGGCAGTAGCCTTCAGACGCGCACGACGGGCAGCGAACTGCTTCGTCATCTTCTCGCGCTTCTTGTTCTTCTGAACGGAGCTAGTCTTAGCCATGTCTTTTCCTCCGGGCCGGCTTAATTGATGAAGGGCATTTGAAAGCCCTTCAGCAACGCCTTGGCCTCAGCATCGGTCTTGGCGGTTGTGACGATAATGATGTCCATACCACGCACCGCATCGACCTTGTCGTAATCGATTTCGGGGAACACCAGCTGCTCCTTGAGGCCGAGCGCGTAGTTGCCGCGGCCGTCGAAGCTGGTACCGCTGACGCCGCGGAAATCGCGGACGCGCGGCAGTGCGATGGTGATCAAGCGGTCAAGGAATTCATACATGCGCTGGCGGCGCAAGGTGACCTTGGTGCCGATCGACATGCCTTCGCGCAGCTTGTAGACCGCGATCGACTTGCGGGCCTTGGTCACCACCGGCTTCTGGCCGGCGATGGCGGTGAGCTCGTCAACGGCGACGTTGATCTTCTTGCTGTCGGCGGCGGCTTCGCCAACGCCCATGTTGATGACGATCTTCTCGATCTTCGGGCACTGATGGATGTTCTCGTAGGAGAACTCCTTCATCAAGGCCGGACGAACGACGGTTTCGAAATGCTCGTGCAAGCGGGTACGCATCTGTGCTCGCTCCCTCAATCAATCTTTTCGCCGGAACGGCGGGAAACGCGAACCTTCGCGTCGCCGTCGATCCGGTAGCCGATACGCGTCGGCTTCTGCGTCTTGGGGTCGATGTGGGCGATGTTGGAGACGTGAATGGTCGCCTCCTTCTCGATGATCCCACCCGGCGTCTGCATGGACTGCTTCTGATGATGCTTGGCCATGTTGACGCCGCGTACCTTGACGCGGTTTGCGGCGGGCTGGACTTCGATGATCTCACCGGTCTTGCCCTTGTCGCGACCGGTGATCACAACCACCTTGTCGCCCTTTTTGACTTTAAGCTTTGTTGCCATTTTCAGCACCTTGCCTCTCGCGCTCACAACACTTCGGGAGCGAGCGAGATGATCTTCATGAACTTCTTGCCACGGAGCTCGCGAGTCACCGGGCCGAAGATGCGGGTGCCGATAGGCTCACCCTGCTTGTTGATCAACACCGCAGCATTGCGGTCGAAGCGAATGGCAGTGCCATCAGCGCGGCGAATTTCCTTGGCGGTGCGCACGATGACGGCGCGATGAACATCGCCCTTCTTCACCTTGCCGCGCGGAATGGCTTCCTTGATCGACACGACGATAACGTCGCCGACCTCGGCTGTGCGGCGATGCGAGCCACCCAGCACCTTGATGCACTGCACCCTGCGCGCGCCTGAGTTGTCGGCGACATCCAGGTTCGTCTGCATCTGGATCATGGTTCAGATCCTCTCGTTACAATTACGCTAGTTAACAGTTAAGCCTGGGCGGTGGCAGCGTCGACCACTTCCCAATGCTTGGTCTTCGACAAGGGACGGCATTCGCGGATAAACACCACGTCGCCAACCTTGCACTTATTATCAGCGTCGTGCGCAGCGTAGCGCTTCGAACGACGGATGATCTTCTTATAGACCGGGTGCATGACGCGACGCTCGACCAATACGGTGATGGTCTTGTCGGTCTTGTCGCTGACCACGGTGCCTTGCAGAACGCGCTTGGGCATTCTCTCTCTCCTACTTCCCGCTTAGCCGTTAGGCCGAGGCCTTCGACAACGCCTTCTGGCGCAGCGAAGTCTCAATGCGGGCGATGTCACGCCGAACGACGCGCACGCGCGCGGTGTTTTCAAGCTGCCCCGACGCGCGCTGGAAGCGCAGGTTGAAGGCCTCTTTCTTCAAGGTAACGAGGTCAGCCTTGAGCTGGTCCTCGGTCTTCAGGCTAACGTCTTTTGCCTTCATGATCGGGTTCCTCGTTTCTTATTCTTCGCCGAGACGGCCGACGAGGCGCGTCTTGATCGGCAGCTTGGCGGAGGCGAGGGCAAATGCCTCTTCCGCCAGGTTACGCTGCACGCCGTCGATCTCGAACATGATGCGGCCCGGTTTCACCCGGCACATCCAGAATTCCGGCGTACCCTTGCCCGAGCCCATGCGGACTTCGGCAGGCTTGCGGCTGACCGGCACGTCCGGGAACACCCGGATCCACACCTTGCCGACACGCTTCATGTGACGCGTGATGGCGCGGCGGGCCGCTTCGATCTGCCGTGCCGTGATACGACCCGGTTCCATCGCCTTCATGCCGAACGCGCCGAAATCGAGCGTGTAACCGCCCTTGGCAGCGCCTTTGATCCGGCCCTTATGGGCCTTACGAAATTTTGTCCGCTTAGGAGAAAGCATCGTCCTATTCCCTATCGCTCAACCAAGGCCTAAGGCCTTAGCGCGCCGGCGCCTGATGTTCCATGGACCGCTTGTCCATGGCCATCGGGTCGTGGCCCATGATCTCACCCTTGAATACCCACACCTTGACACCGCAGGTGCCGTAGGTGGTCTTCGCCGTACCTTCACCGAAATCGATCTCGGCGCGCAGCGTGTGCAGCGGCACGCGACCTTCGCGATACCACTCGAGACGCGCGATCTCAGCGCCGCCCAAGCGACCCGAGCAGTTGATACGAATGCCCAAGGCGCCCAAACGCATCGCCGACTGGACCGCACGCTTCATGGCACGGCGGAAGGCAACGCGACGCTCGAGCTGCTGCGCGATGTTGTCGGCAATCAGCTTGGCGTCGATTTCCGGCTTGCGGATTTCGATGATGTTGAGGCTCACTTCCGAGCCCGTCATCTTCGACAATTCGCCGCGCAGCTTCTCGATGTCCGCGCCCTTCTTGCCGATCACCACACCCGGGCGCGCCGTGTGAATGGTGACGCGGGCCTTCTTGGCCGGACGTTCGATGACGATGCGCGCGACACCCGCCTGGTTGAGGCGCTCGGTCAGATACTTCTTCAGGCGCAGATCCTCGTGGAGGAGCTGGGCATATTCCTTATCGGCGAACCAGCGCGAATCCCAGGTGCGGTTGATACCAACGCGCAGGCCGATCGGATTGACCTTCTGACCCATTACTTTGCCTCCCCGGCTTCGACGCGCTCGCGCACGACGATCGTCAGATTGCTCCAGAGCTTCACGACCTTCACGCCACGACCACGCGCGCGGGCATGGAAGCGCTTCAGGCGGAAGCTGTTGCCGACATAGGCTTCGGCGACGAACAAGCGGTCGACGTCGAGCGAATGATTGTTTTCCGCGTTGGCGACCGCTGCCTGCAGCACCTTGCGCACGTCCTGGGCCGCACGCTTCTTGGAGAAGGTGAGGGCCGCCAGGGCGGGCTGCGCGTCGAGGCCGCGGATCATCTGGGCAACGAGGTTGAGCTTGCGCGGGGTCGTCTGGACGACGGACGCCACGGCTTTCGCCTCGGTTTCCTTGAGCGTGCGGGCTTTCTTCTGCTTGCTCATCGTTAGGCCCTCTTCGCCTTCTTGTCGGCGGCATGACCGTGGAAGGTCCGGCTCGGCGAGAACTCGCCGAACTTGTGGCCGATCATGTTCTCGGTGACGAGAACCGGCAGGAACTTCTGGCCGTTATAGACGCCAAAGGTGAGGCCGACAAACTGCGGCAGGATGGTGGAGCGACGTGACCAGGTCTTGATCACTTCGTTGCGGCCGGATGCACGCGACGTCTCTGCCTTCTTCAGCAGATAACCGTCGATGAACGGACCTTTCCATACGGAGCGAGCCATTTTCTGTCGCCCTCCTTATTTCTTCGCTGCATGACGGCGGCGCACGATCATGCCATCCGTCTTCTTGTTGTGACGCGTCTTCTTACCTTTGGTCGGCTTGCCCCAGGGAGTTACCCAGGCGCGGCCACCATTGGTACGACCGCCGTGCGGATGGTCGACCGGGTTCATCACGATACCGCGCGTGGTCGGGCGGTAGCCGAGATGACGGGCACGACCGGCCTTGCCGATCGAGGTGTTCTGCTGGTCCGGATTGGAAACCGCGCCGATCGTCGCCATGCATTCGGCTTTGACCATGCGGACTTCGCCAGAGGGCATACGCAGCAGCGCATTGCCCTGATCGCGGCCCACGAGCTGCAGGAAGGTACCGGCCGAACGGGCCATCTGGCCGCCCTTGCCGGGCTTCAGCTCGACATTGTGGATGATCGTGCCGACCGGGATCGAGCGGAGCGGCATCGCATTGCCCGGCTTCACGTCGACCTTGTCACCCGACACCACCTGGTCGCCCGCCTTGAGGCGCTGCGGCGCGATGATGTAGTTCAGCTCGCCATCGCTGTACTTCACCAAGGCGATGAAAGCGGTGCGGTTCGGATCGTATTCCAGACGCTCGATCGTCCCCACCACGTCGAACTTGCGACGCTGGAAGTCGATCAGGCGATAGCGGCGCTTATGGCCACCACCGGTGCGAAAGGCCGTGATGCGACCACGATTGTTGCGCCCACCGGACTTCTTCAGGCCTTCGGTCAACGACTTGACCGGATCACCCTTATGGAGCTCGCTGCGGTCCACGAGGACCAGCTGGCGGCGACCCGCGGAAGTCGGCTTGAATGTCTTCAAAGCCATGGCTTAGATCCCCGTCGTCACATCGATCTTGTGGCCCTCGGCGAGGGTCACGATCGCTTTCTTGAAATCCGGACGCTTGCCCGAACGGCCGCGCCACAGCTTGGTCTTGCCTTCGACACGGATCGTGTTGACGGCATCGACCTTCACCTTGAAGACGCCTTCGACTGCAGCCTTGATCTCCGGCTTGCTGGCATCGAGCGGCACCTTGAAGGTGACCTGATTGTGTTCCGAACCCATGGTCGACTTTTCAGTCACATGGGGACGGCGAATCATCTCCAGCATCGCTGCTTCGGAGAGCTTCACCTTCGGTGTAACCATCTTCCGTGCGCGGCTCATTTCAAGCGCTCCACCAGATGTTGCACGGCGTCCTTGGTGAGAACCAAGGTGTCGCGGCGCAGGATGTCGTAAACGTTGGCACCCTGCTGCGGCAGCACATCCACATTGGGAATGTTGCGCGCGGCGCGGGCGAAGTTCTCGGTGACCGCCGGGCCTTCGATGAGAAGAACCGACTTCCAGCCCAAAGCTTCGAACTTCTTGACCACGTCCTTGGTCTTGGCATCGGTGCCGACGCCGTCGAGAACGATCAGCTTGCCTTCCTTGACCTTGGAAGAAAGCGCCGTCTTCAGCCCCAACGCGCGGAACTTCTTCGGCAGATCATGCTCGTGGCTGCGAACCACCGGGCCGAAAATCGTCGCACCACCGCGGAACTGCGGCGAGCGCAGCGAACCCTGGCGGGCGCGACCCGTGCCCTTCTGGGCGTAGGGCTTCTTGGTGGTACCGGAAATGTCGCCGATTTCCTTGGTCTTGTGATTGCCGGAGCGGCGCTTGGCGAGCTGCCAATTGACCACGCGGGCGAGGATGTCCTTGCGCACAGGGCGAGCAAAGATGTCGTTGAACGTGGCGTCGTCCAACTCGATCTCGCCTTGCGGCTTGTTGTTGATGTCGATGACCTTGAGCTTCATGATTTCCTCGCTCACTCAGCCGCTTCGGCTTTTGCCTTGAGGGCGGCCGGGAACGGCGCATCCTTCGGCAAAGTGCGCTTCACGGCGTCTTTGATAAGGACATAAGAGCCCTCGTGGCCCGGAACGTTGCCCTTCACCATGACGATGCCGAGCGCCGGATCGGTGCCGACGACCTTGAGGTTCTGCGTGGTGACACGCTCGTCGCCCATGTGGCCGGCCATCTTCTTGCCTTTGAAGGTACGGCCCGGATCCTGACGCTGACCGGTCGAACCAAGGCTACGGTGCGAGACCGAGACGCCGTGGGTCGCACGCAGACCGCCGAAGTTCCAGCGCTTCATACCGCCGGCAAAACCCTTGCCGATGGTGGTGCCGGTGACATCGACGAACTGGCCGGTCACGAAATGATCAGCCGACAGTTCGGCGCCCACTTCGAGCAGGCCGTCCTTGTCGACGCGGAATTCCGCGATCTTCTTCTTCGGCTCGACCTTCGCCTTGGCGAAATGGCCGCGCTGGGCCTTCGAGACGTTCTTCACTTTCGCTTTGTCGAGACCGAGCTGCACGGCGTTATAGCCGTTCTGCTCTTCGGTCCGAACCGCGATGACTTGACAACCAGCGACCTTCAACAAGGTCACGGGCACGTGCGCGCCATCTTCGGCGAAGACGCGGGTCATGCCCAGCTTCTGGGCTATGAGGCCGGTTCGCATAGGTGCCCCTCCTCTTAATTCTTCAACTTGATCTCGACATCCACGCCGGCGGCGAGGTCGAGCTTCATCAGCGCGTCCACCGTCTGCGGGGTCGGATCAACGATGTCCAGGAGCCGCTTGTGGGTGCGGATCTCGAACTGTTCACGGCTCTTCTTATCGACGTGCGGCGAACGGTTAACGGTGAAGCGTTCGATGCGCGTCGGCAGCGGAATCGGTCCGCGTACCTGGGCGCCCGTGCGCTTCGCCGTGGAAACGATCTCGTTGGTCGACTGATCGAGCACACGATGATCGAACGCCTTCAGGCGGATGCGGATATTCTGGCTTTCCATCTTCTGGATCCTTCGGCCTTTTCAGCCTTACTCGACGATCTTGGCGACGACGCCGGCGCCGACGGTGCGACCGCCTTCGCGGATGGCGAAGCGCAGGCCTTCA
>NZ_CAKZGO010000004.1 GCF_936916975.1 uncultured Dongia sp.
TTTTTTAATGATACGGCGACCACCGAGATCTACACCGATGCCGCAATCTCTGGCGCGCGCCTGTTGAGCCGCCCGGCCGTGGTCCGGATGATGGCCGATGCCAAGGCTGGCCAGATCGATGTCGTCATTACCGAAGCGATCGACCGCCTCAGCCGTGACCAGGAAGATATCGCCGGCATCTTCAAGCGCTTGACCCATGCCGGGGTGCGCATCCTGTCGCTGGCGGAAGGTGAGATCTCGGAACTCCACATCGGCCTCAAGGGCACGATGAACGCGCTCTTCCTCAAGGACCTGGCGCAGCGCGTGCGTCGTGGCCAAGGCGGGCGGGTTGAAGTCGGCCGGGCACCGGGCGGGCTCGGTTATGGCTACCGGGTGGTCCGGCAGTATGACGGGAAGGGTGAGCCGATCCGGGGCCTGCGCGAGATCGATGGAACCCAAGCCGAGGTCGTCCGGCGCATCTACACGCTCTATGCCGGCGGCGCCTCATCCAAGGCAATTGCCAGCCTGCTCAACAAGGAAGGCGTGCCGAGCGCCCGGGGCGGCACCTGGAATGCATCCACCATCGCGGGCCAGCGGCGGCGCCTCAATGGCATCCTGCAGAACCCGATCTATATCGGCCGCATCATCTATAACCGGGTGGGCCAGCGCCGCGACCCGGACACCGGCATCCGCGCCGGTACCGTCAACCCGGAAGCGGCGCGAATCACCAAGGATGTCCCGGCCCTGCGGATCGTCGACGATGACCTGTGGGAGGCCGTGCAGCGGCGCCTTCGCCTCAATCATCCCGGCAACCAGAACCCGGCGCAGCGCCGCCGCCCGAAACATCTGCTGTCGGGCATCGTCGAGTGCGGCTGCTGCGGTGGCAAATACATCGTGATCGACAGCCGCAACATGGCGTGCGGCGGCCGCAGGTCGGGGCGCCAGTGCTCGAATGGCCGCCGCGCCCGCCTTGATCGCCTCGAGGAAACGATCCTGCAGGCCCTGCGGCATCACATGACACAGCCGGAGATCATCGCCGATTTCATGGCCGCTTACCGCGAGATCGCGCAAGAGGACAAGACGCGGCGGCGGCACCTGGCGACCGGCACGGCACGGCAGATCCGCGATGCATCAGCAAGGATCGGCCGCCTAGTGGACGCCATTGCCGGCGGAACGGACACCCCGGCCATGCGCCGGCAGCTGATGGAATTGGAATCGAAGATGCAGGGCCTGCGGGATCAGGCCGCCGAGGCCGAGGATGGCAGCATTGTGGAACTGCACCCGAACCTGGGGGAACTGTACCGCGCCCGCCTGGACACGATCAGCGCCGCCCTGAGCGACGAAAACTATCGAACCGAAGCTCTGGAGATGATCCGCAGCCTGATTGATCGCATCGTGCTGCACCCGGTCAAGGACGGCCCGGGGCTGGAAGCTGAGATCCTGGGACAGATGGGTGCCATGGCCGAGATAGCGCTCGGCAAGAACCAAGCCGAACGCATTCGGAACATATCGCGTATAGGGCGAGTGACAACGCTGGCGTCCCCAACGGGAGTCGAACCCGTGTCTTCACCGTGAAAGGGTGGTGTCCTAGGCCTCTAGACGATGGGGACGTATGGAGGCGGCTGCGGGGGCCTTTTAGCCGGGGCAGGCGCGGAATGCAACAGGTGGCGTGGGCCCCGGCTCACATTACCCGCACATTATCCGGCGCCCCCTTTGCGCCAACCGGCCACATCTGCATAATGCGCCGCCCGGCCGCCGCCGCCAATCTGCGGCGATCACTACGTCGGGCCTGAATTTCTCATCTTTTTCAATATATTAGAGGTCAACATGTCACTGAAGCGTCTGGGCGATCCGTCGGTCATCTCTGATGCCGTCATCCACAACAATATCGTCTACCTCGCCGGCCAGGTGGCGGAAGACCCGGTTTCGGCCTCGGTCTATGAGCAGACCAAAAACATTCTGGGCCAGATCGATGCCCTCCTCAAGGAAGCCGGCACCGACAAAACCAAGATCATCAAGACCAATATCTGGCTTTCCGACATCTCGACCTTCCAGGACATGAACAAGGCCTGGAAGGAATGGGTCGTGAAGGGCGAAGCCCCGGCCCGCGCCACCGTCGAAGCCAAGCTCGCCGACCCGAAGTGGAAGGTCGAGATCATGATGACGGCCGCGATCTAAGCAGCCTGTTGTTAAGCAAAGCCCGGGCCGGCGCAACCTGGCCCGGGCTTTGCGTTTTTAGCGCTCGCGCCAGGCATCCATCGCCTGATAGGCCCAATAGGTGAGCTGGACTGCTGCCCGTCCGAACGGCCCGCCATTCCAATCGAGCCCGAAGGGCGCATAGAGGCGGTAGCGGTCGCTCTCGCCGGTGATGCCCTGTGCGATGACCTTGCCGCCGATCGCCGTGGTGTTCATGCCATGGCCGCCAAAGGCCGTGCCGTACCAGACACCTTCCTCCAGCCGCCCGATCTGCGGCATCAGATGCCGCGCATAGGACATGAGGCCCGACCACGCCGCCTCGATCTTCACGTCTTTCAGCTGCGGATAGGTGCCGATCATCTGCCGCCGCAGCACGTTGGCGAGATCCTGGGGGTCCGCCGTGCGCGTGGTGATGCGCCCGCCCCACAGAATGCGATCACCATCGACCACGCGGTAATAATCGCCGGCGCGGCGATCATCGCCGATCGCGGCCTTGGTGCGGATGGTCTGCTGCAACAAATCACCCAGCTTCTCGGTCAGCAGGACATAGGTTGCGATCGGCAAATAGGCCCGCTGCAATTGCTTTGCGACAGCGTCAGTATAGCCGCCGCCGGCAAAGACCACGTGCTGCGCGGTGATCTTGCCGCCAGCCGTGCCGATCACATGCGCGGCCCCATGGCGCGCAACCGATGTGGCCGCAGTTTCCTCGAACACCGCACCACCCAGGCGCACGATCTCGGCGGCGATAGCCCTGGCATAGTTCAGCGGATGGAAATGGAACGCATCCGGATCATAGAGACCCTGATGATACGCGTCGGAAACGAGCTCCGCCTGCACCTCTGCGCGGTCGCGGAAGGCGAGCTTCTCGCCAAAGCGGGTGTTCATCTCCGCCTGATAGGTCTTGAGGCCATCGGCGCCGTCATGGCGGATCACGCGCAGGATGCCCGGTGTCACATCGGCCCCCGCCATACCAAGTGCTGCGATGTTCTCGCGCACGATCTCGACCCCTTCCATCGACAGGCGATAGAGGCTGTCGGCATCGGCCGCATTCATGCGCTTGCGGATATTGTCGAGGCCCGTGGAATAGCCCGCAGTGACAAAGCCGCCATTGCGCCCCGAGGCACCCCAGGCCACGCGGTTCTGCTCGATCACCGCAACCTGCCGCCCACGCCGCGCCAGTTCCAGCGCCGTGCTGAGCCCCGCCAGGCCACCGCCGATGATGCAGGCATCAACGGCAAGATCGCCGGCCAGCGCCGGATAGCGTTGATCATTGCCCAAGGTGCGGCGGTAATAGGTGTCGATATAGCCGGACATCACGCCCCCATCTCGCTGCGCCGCTCTTCCAGTTCCAGCCATTTCAACTCGGCGGTTTCAAGATCGCCTTGTTTGGCAGCCAGCAACGCGCTTGCCTTCTCGAACTTGGCGGCATCGCGGGCGTAGAGATTGGGATCGGCCAAGGCCGCCTCGATGGTCTTGATCTCGGCTTCCAGCGTGGTCATCCGGTCCGCCACCTGGTCGAGCTGGCGCTGGTCCTTCGACGACCAGCGCGGCGTGTCATCGGTGACAACCGCGCGCGGGACGCCCTTACCAGCGGGCTTTATCTGCACCGCATGGCGTTCGGCTTCCTTGCGCTGGTCGAGATAATCGGAATAGCCACCGGGATATTCCTCGACCACGCCGTCGCCTTCGACCGCGATGATCGAGGTCGCCAGCCGATCCAGGAAGTCGCGGTCGTGGGAGACCACGATCACCGTGCCGTCGAACTCGCCCAGCACTTCCTGCAGGAGATCCAACGTATCCATGTCGAGATCATTGGTCGGTTCGTCGAGGATGATGAGGTTGGCGGGCTGCGCGAACAGTTTCGCCAGCAGCAGCCGTGCCCGCTCGCCGCCAGAGAGGGCGCGCACCGGCATGGTCGCCTGCTTCTCGTCGAACAGGAAATCGCGCAGGTAAGCCACCACATGGCGCGAGCGTCCTTGCGCGATGATCGAATCGCCGCCGCCAGATGCCAGGGTCTGCCACAAGGTCTTGTCGAGATCGAAGCTCTCGCGCCTTTGGTCGAGGTAAAGCGGCGTCACATTGGTGCCGAGCTTCAGCTTGCCGCCATCGGGCTTGATATGCCCCGTCAGGATCTTGATGAGCGTCGTCTTGCCGGCGCCATTGGGCCCGATGACACCGATGCGATCACCGCGCTGGATGCGCGTCGAGAAGTTGTTGACGATCGGGCGCAGTGTCCCATCCGGCCGCGTGAAGGTCTTGGCGATCTTCTCCGCCTCGATCACCACCTGCCCGCCCTGCACCGCCTCGCCCAGTTCGAGCTTGGCGCGGCCGATCGCGCGCAACGCCTCGGCTCGTTCCTTGCGCAAGGCCATCAGGCCACGCCGGCGGCCTTCGTTGCGCGAACGCCGGGCGGTGACACCGCGCGCCATCCAATATTCTTCCTGCTCGATCTTCTTCTCCAGGCGCCGCGATTCCGCCGCTTCCTGTGCCGCGATATTGCCGGACCATTCCTCGAAGCCGGCGAAATTGCCGTCCATCTCGAACATGCGGCCGCGATCCAGCCACAGCACGCGCTTGGAGAGGGCCGTCAAAAAGGTACGGTCATGGCTGATCATCAGGATGCCACCGGAGAACGCCGCCAATTCCTGCTCCAGCCATTCGATGGTGGGGAGATCGAGATGATTGGTAGGCTCATCGAGCAGCAGGATTTCCGGCTCCGCGACCAGGGCTCTTGCCATCGCCGCCCGCCTGCCCTCGCCGCCCGACAATGTCGCGATATCGCGCGCCGGATCGAGGTCGAGATGATCGAGGACACGGGCGATCCGGTAGTCATCCTCATCGGCGCCGGGCAGTGCCGCCGTCACGAACTTCGCGACGCTGCCGCCGGTCGACAACTCCGGGCTCTGTGAGAGATAGCCGATGCGGGTCCCCGGCTGCAGGAAGCGGGTCCCGCCATCCAGCTCGATCTGCCCCGCCAAGGCCTTGAGAATGGTCGATTTCCCCGATCCGTTGGCGCCCACCAGCGCCACCCGCTCGCCCTTCCCCAGGGTGAGCGTGATGCCGGCAAACAGCGGCTTGCCGCCGAAGGTGATCTTGGCGTCGCGGAGCGCGATCAGCGGTGGTGCGGGGGGCATGTCACAAGGAACCAGTTCAATCGGTCAAAACCAGTGGGTGACCTACTTGATGCCGCGTTCCTTGGCAATCCTGTCATAGGCGGCGTTGAGGGTTGCCACCTTCTCATTGGCCAGCGCCACGAACTCCGCCGGCAGGCCCTGGGCCATCAGCTTGTCCGGGTGGTTTTCCAGCATCTGCCGGCGCCAGGTGGCCCGGATTTCCTCATCGCTCTGCTCCTGCCGGACGCCGAGGATCGTATAGGGATCGGCATGGTCGGGCCCGACATTGAGCTCGCGTATCCGCGCAAAATCCGCGCCTGAGAATCCGAAGATCGCGGCGACGTCGCGGATGAAGGCAATCTCCGCGTCATGCACCCCGCCATCAGCGCGGGCGATATGGAACAGGCCATCGATCAGTTCTTCGAGCACCGGATGGCGTTCATCGAACATGCCGGCCAATTGGCGGGCATAGGCATCGAATCCGGCGACATCGCGTTTGGCGAGATCGAACACCCGCGCCACATTGTTGAGTTCGTCGGCGGGGATCTTGAAGACCTGCTTGAAGGCCGCGACCTCGGCCCGGCTGACCGTGCCGTCGGCCTTGGCCATCTTGGCGCCCAAGGCGATCACCGCGATGGTGAAGGCGATCTCGCGCGTCGCCCGCCGGTCGTCGGTGAGTTCCGGCACATCGTCCGGTTCCATCTGCTTGTCGATCGCATGTCCCGCCAACGCGCCCAGCAGCGCACCCAAGGGTCCGCCCAAAGCGAAGAAGCCGGCGGCACCGCCGATGATCTTGCCCCAGATGCTCATGATGTCGGGAAGCACTCACGCGCAGTCATGCTGCTGCAACCATAACCAGCATGGGCCCGGATTGCCAGCACTCGGACGCCGACCGCCGCGACGGATTGGCGCAGAGAAGGAAAGGCCCCCTCTCCCCCACCCTCCCCCACCGCCGACGAATGTCGGCCTTCGCCGACTGTGGGGGGAGGGAGCTACAGCGAACCTAGTCTCAATATCGAGAACAAATTCGCTGGAATCCCCTCCCCCCAACGTGGGGGAGGGTGGGGGAGAGGGGGTCACCTCGCTTTGACGTCAATGTCACCGAACCGCAATACTCTCACCCCGCCCCCAAAACAAACCCCGCCCCCATCTCCGCCACCATCATCGTGGGTGCGTTGGTGTTGGCGGACGGAATGCTGGGAAAGATCGAGGCGTCGATGACGCGCAACCCGCCCACCCCATGGACCCGCAATTGCGGATCGACCACGGCACCGGCAGCATCCGGCCCCATGCGGCAGGTGCCCGACGGGTGAAAGATCGAATAGACCGATTCCCGCACATAGGCCGCGAGTTCACCCGGCGATTGCGCGGCCGGACCCGGCTTGGTCTCGCTGCGGATGATGGCGCCGAGCGCTGCGGTAGTCGCATAGCGGCGCATCAACAACGCTGCTTCCACGATTTCCGCCATGTCCTCAGGTGCCGCCAGCAGATTGGGCTGGATCTCCGGTGCCACATGGGCATCGGCCGCGCGCAGTTTGAGATAGCCGCGGCTCAGCGGCCGGCACGGCGAGACGCTGAGTGAGAAGGCCGGCTGCGCCGACACCTTGATCAGCGCGCGGCTGCCGGGCCGTGGCTTTTCATAGGCGAGCGGGCAGAAATAGAGCTGGATGTTGGGCCGCGCACGACCCGGCGATGAACGGACGAAGCCACCGGCCTGGTTGAGGCTCATCGACAACGGCCCGCGCCGCAGCAGCGCATATTGCGCGCCTGCCTTGATCCGTCCCAGCCAGCCGCCCAACTCGCTGTTGAGCGTCGGCACACGCGCGTCGAAGTAATGGTCGTAACAGACATGGTCCTGCAGGTTCTGGCCCACTGCCGACACGTCGCGCTTGACCTCGATGCCCAGCGCCCGCAGCTCATCCGCCGGTCCAATGCCCGACAGCATGAGAAGTTGCGGTGAGCCGATGGCACCCGCACTCAGGATCACCTCGCGCCGTGCGCGAATCTCGGTCTCGACACCGTCGCGCCGATAGCGGAGGCCGACGACGCGGCTGCCATCGAACACCAGCCGCTGAACATGGGCATGAGTGAGGACCTGAAGATTTGGTCGCTTGAGGGCCCGCCGCAGATAGGCCTTGGCCGATGAATGGCGCTGTCCGTTCTTGGTGTTCACCTGATAATGCGCGACGCCTTCCAGCAAAGCGCCATTGAGATCGGCAAGATGCGGAAAGCCCAGCTCTTCCGACGCCTTGAAGAACGCCTCGCAGATCGGATGCGCATCGCGCCCCATCTGCGTCACATGAATGGGCCCGCCTTTGCCGTGGAGAGCACTTTCGCCCAGATCATGGTCTTCCATCGCACGGTAGACCGGCAGCACGTCGGCCCAGCCCCAGCCCGCATTGCCCGCCGCCGCCCAATCGTCGTAATCCGCCGGCTGGCCGCGGGCATAGACCATCGCGTTGATCGACCCCGACCCGCCCAACACCTTGCCGCGCGGGTAATAGATGACACGGCCGTCCAAGGATGGCACCGGGGCGCTGTCGAACATCCAGTTGACCTTGGGGTCGAAGAAGGTGTGGGCATAGCCGACCGGCACATCGATATCGACACGCCGGTCGCTCGGCCCCGCTTCGATCAGCAGCACCTTGTGGCGACCATCTTCACTCAGACGATCGGCGAGCACGCAGCCGGCCGACCCGCCGCCGACGATGATGAAGTCACTTTCCATGTGAGGGGGGACCATAAGAACTCCGTCGGCGCAGGGCCGGTTTGCCGTTTGATTGCGATATTGCTTGGGATGTTTCGTCTTGCAGTTTCTGGCGCAGCCAATCGGCAAACAGCAGCACTTCGGCGCGTGGCGCATCCAGGCTGTTGGGCGTCAGCAGATAATGCGATTGATCCTGCGGCACGACGATGCCGGGTACACGGCGCACACGGCCATTGGCTTCATAGGCGGCGGCAAAGCGCGACAGCACCAAGGCGGCGCCATGGCCGGACGCGACGAGCTCAAGGGCGGCAAGGCTGGTGTCGACGATGATGCCGGCGCCACCGGCGGGCAATGCCATGCCCGCGGATTCAAACAGGCGCAGCCAATCGCTCTCGACGCCCATGATCTGGATCATCTCGGCGGGACCGATATCGCGCGGCCCCTTGATTCTGGATCCCGGTGCGGTCACCAGCACGATGGGGTCGTTGACCAGCAATTGCGCCGAGGCATCCGGCCAATTGCCGTGGCCGAAGCGGATATCGACATCGGTCTTGTCGGCCGGCAGCGCATCGGCCCAGATCGCCGAGAACAGACGGATGCGGAAACCGGGATGCGCCTTGGCAAATTCGCTGAGCCGCGGCGTCAGCCACAGCACGGCGAAGGAGACCGGCACGCGGATGTTGAGCGTCGTCTCGCCTTCCGGCCCGAAGATCGAGAGGGTCGAGATGGAGAGCTCGCTGAAGGCCTGGCGCACGGGAATGAGATAGGCCTTGCCCATGTCGGTGACGCGCAGGCCGCGCGCCAGCCGCTCAAACAGGGGATAGCCCAACTGGCTCTCCAACGCCCGCACCTGATAGCTCACCGCTGCCGAGGTCAGCGCCAGCTCATTTGCCGCTGCGGCGAACGACCCCCGCCGCGCTGCCGCTTCAAAGGCACGCAACCAGGGCAAGGGCGGCAAATGATAGGACATTCGGGATTCCGAGCAACAAATGAATTTAGGCCTTAGCCCAATAATACATCGTTTTACTTTCCACTCTGTCAAGGGCGGAATGGGTGCCGCACCCGTCTAACCCACGGGCAAGGCGTCGTGCCAATTCAGAAACCGCACTCTCAGGGGAGAAAAGCTCGATGGATATCAAGTCGATGACCAAATTGGCGGCGAAGGGCAAAATGTCCCGCCGCGATTTCGTACAGCTCGCCATCGGTGCCGGCATCAGCGCCACCGCGGCGCAGACCATGTTTGCCAAGGCCGCCCGCGCCGAACCGAAGAAGGGCGGCAAATTCCGCATGGCCTTAGGGTCCGGCTCGACCACCGATACGCTCGACCCGGCGACCTTCCCGGATACTTTCAACGGCGTGTTCGGCTGGGGCTCAACCCGCTCCAGCCTCACCGAAGTCTCGCCCAAGGGCGAGGTCGTCTCGGATGTGGCCGAAAGCTTCGAAGCGTCCGGCGATGCCAAGACCTGGGTGTTCACCTTGCGCAATGGTGTCGAGTTTCATTCCGGCAAGTCGCTTGAGGCCGAGGATGTCGTGGCCTCCCTCAATCACCACCGCAGCGATGCGTCGAAATCGGCGGCGAAATCGCTGCTGACGACCGTCAAGGACATCAAGGCCGATGGCAAGAACAAGGTCGTCGTGACCTTGAGCGACGGCAATGCCGACTTTCCCTTCGTCGTCTCCGACTATCATCTCGCCATGATGCCGGCCAAGGACGGTGCCGCGGATTGGAAATCAGGCGACGGCACCGGCCCCTATGCGATGACCGGCTTCAATCCCGGCGTGAAGGCGACGGGCAAGCGCTTTGCCAATTACCACCGCGAGACCTATTTCGATGAGATCGAGGTTCAATCCATCTCCGACGTGGTGGCGCGCAGCAATGCTCTCACCTCCGGCGAAGTCGACTATATCGATCGCGTTGACCTCAAAACCGTCGACCACATGGCCGGCGGCGGCAATATCGATATCTCCGAAGTCAGCGGCTTTGCCCATTACGTGGCGCCGATGAACTGCACCATGGCGCCGTTCGACAATGTCGATGTCCGCCTCGCCGTCAAATATGCGATCGACCGCGAGGAGATCGTGAAAAAGGTGCTGCGCGGCCATGGCTCGGTCGGCAATGACAACCCGATCGCGTCCGGCGTGCCCTTTGCCAAAGATCCGGCCACCAAGCACAGCTATGACCCGGAGAAGGTGAAGTTCCACCTGAAGAAGGCGGGCTTGTCCTCGCTCAAGGTCGACCTCTCGGCGTCCGATGCCGCCTTCGCCGGCGCCCTCGATGCTGCCCAGCTGATGAAGGAATCGGCTGCCAAGGCGGGTGTCGAGATCAACGTGATCCGCGAGGCCGAGGACGCCTATTGGGACAGCGTCTGGATGAAGAAGGCCTGGTGCCTGTCCTATTGGTCGGGCCGCCCCACGCCGGACCTCATGTTCACCACCGCCTATGCCGACAGCGCGGCGTGGAACGATACCTTCTGGAAGAACGCCAAGTTCAACGAGCTGCTGGTGGCAGCCCGCGCCGAGCTCGACCAGGCCAAGCGCACCGCCATGTATGGCGAAATGCAGGATATCGTCGCCGAGGATGGCGGCGTCATGGTCCTGATGTTCTATAATTACATGAATGCATGCGCTAAAACCGTTGCACATGCCGATTTGGTCGCGCCAAACTGGGATGTCGACGGCATGAAGATCACCCAGCGCTGGTGGTTCGCCTAAGACCCTGATGACCGGTTGCGGGCCGATCAGTCATCCGGCCCGCAACCGCCCTCTTTCGTGAAGCAAGACTGACCCCATGAAAATCGCTGGTCTCAAAACATTCGTCGTCGGCAATCCGCCGCCCTCTTTCGGCGGCCAGTATTTCATCTTCGTGAAGCTGGTGACTGATGACGGCATCGAAGGTGTCGGCGAAGTCTATGGCACCGCCTTCGGCCCCAAGGTCATGGTGGCGGCGATCGAGGATGTCTATCAGCGCTATGTCGAAGGCATGGACCCGTTCCATATCGAGAAGCTATGGCGCCAGGTCTATGGCTCCGGCTACACCCTGCGCCCCGACGTCACCGCGATGAGCGTCCTCTCGGCAATCGAGATCGCGCTGTGGGACATCAAGGGCAAGGCCACGGGCAAGCCGGTCTATGAGCTGCTGGGCGGCAAGGTGCATGACCGCCTGCGCTCCTACACCTATATCTATCCCGACACGGCGAAGGGCCAGGACAGCAGCATCTATTGGAACCCGGAAGCCTCGGCCGAGCGCGCAGCACACTATGTGAAGATGGGTTTCACCGGCATCAAATTCGATCCGGCCGCCCCCTATTCGGCCTTCGATCCCAGGCAGCCCTCGCTGGAGTCGATGGATCTCTGCGAGAAGTTCTGCAAACTCATCCGCGAAGCGGTGGGGTCGAAGGCCGATCTCCTCTTCGGGACCCACGGTCAGTTCACCACATCGGGCGCGATCCGCTTTGCCCAGCGTTTGGAGAAATACCAGCCGCTCTGGTTCGAGGAACCGACTCCGCCGGAAAAACCCGAGGACATGGCGCTGGTCGCCCGCAGCACGACCATTCCCATCGCGACCGGCGAGCGCCTCGTCACCAAATACGAATTCGCCCGCGTGCTGGAAAACCGCGCCGCCTCGATCCTGCAGATGCAGGTCGGGCGCGTCGGCGGCCTGCTGGAGGCCAAGAAGATCACCACCATGGCGGAAAGCTATTACGCCCAGATCGCACCGCATCTTTACGCCGGCCCGGTGATCGGCATGGCCAATGTGCATCTCGCGACCTGCAGTCCCAATTTCCTGATCCTGGAAAGCATCGAAACCTGGGGCGGCTTCCACGGCAAGATCATCAAGAAGCCGGTGCAGTGGGAGGCAGGCTACGTCATCCCGCCGACCGAACCCGGTTTGGGCATCGAACTCGACGAAGACGTGGCCCGGGCGCACCCCTATACTGGCAACAATCTGCATCTGGAGATGACCAACAAGGTCATCCAATAGAAACGACACGGGGAGGCACCATGCGTTACGGGTTCATCGGTCTCGGCCATATCGGTACGCATCTCGCGGCCTGCCTGCAGCGCGGCGGCTTCCCGCTCGTCGTCCACGATCTCCACCAATCCGCGGCAAAGCCGCTGCTTGATATGGGCGCCACATGGGCCGATTGCCCGCGCAGTGTCGCCGAACAGGTCGACACCGTCATCACCTGCCTGCCCAGCCCCGGCGCCACACAGGAAGTGCTGGCCGACAAGGACGGCATTCTCTCCGGCATGGAGGAAGGCGCCCATTGGATCGAGATGGGGACACTGGGGCGGGACGAGATCCTGCGCTTTTCGGAACTCGCGGCCCAGCAGGGCGTCCGCACCATGGAATCGCCGGTGACCGGCGGCGTGCATCTGGCAGCAGCCGGCGACGTCACGATTCTGGCCGGCGGCGACAAGGACATGTTCGACATTCACCAGCCCGCCTTGAAGGCGATGGGCAGCAAGATCTTCCATATGGGCCCGCTGGGTTCCGCCGCGGTGATCAAGGTCATCACCAACATGCTGGCCTTCATCCATCTCAAAGCCGTCGGCGAAGCCCTGATGCTGGCCAAGCGCGGTGGCCTCGACCTCTCCCAGGCCTATCACGCCATCGCGGCAAGCTCCGGCAACAGCTTCGTCCATGAAACCGAAGGCCAGCTGATTCTCAACGGCAGCTATGATATCGGCTTCTCCATGGACCTCGCCTTGAAGGATCTGGGCTTTGCCCTGGGCTTCGGCCGCGAATTCGGCGTGCCGCTCGACCTCGCCTCGATCACCAACCAGACTTATGTCGAGGCAAAGGCGGTCTATGGCGGCAAGGCGGAATCGCCGATGATCGTCAAGCTGCTGGAAGACGCGCTCAAGACCGAATTGCGCGCACCGGGCTTCCCGGCCAAGCTTCTCTAAAGCAACAATGTCGCGACCCGCTGCGCCTCCCGCTGCAGCATCGCCAGCAGCTTCGGCTGGCGCGCAGCACTGATGCGCTCCGATGAGCCATGCATGCTGAGCGTCGCATGCATGCGCCCCAAGGAATCGATGATCGGCACCGCGATTGCCACCGTATCGGGCGTGAACTCGTCCTCCTCCGTCGCATAGCCCTGGGCGCGGATCTCTTTCAGGCTCTTCTCCAGCCGCTTGAGATCGCTGATCGTGCGGCTGGTCACCTTGGTGAGGTTGAGCGTCTCGAATACCGCCGCCCGCACATCGATGGTCGAGAAGGCGAGGAAGCACTTGCCCGACGCCGTGCCATGCAGCGGCAGGTCGCGACCCTTGAGCGGCGTCGCCTTCAGCACCACGCGTCCTTTCAGACTCTCCGCCACGATCATCGAGGTGACCGAGGGGACCAGCAAGTTGACCATCTCCCCGCTCTCCTGGCAGAGACGAATGAGCGATGGCCGCGCCAGCATGATGATGTCGAGCCGCGCCTCGACCTTGCGCCCCAGCTGCAGCAGCCGGGGGCCCAGCCGGTAGCGGCGCTCGAGCTTCACCTTCTCGACCAGGCGCAAATCGACCAGGCTCTCCAGCAGGGTGTAGGCGGTCGTCCGGGTGAGCCCGGTCCGCGCCGCGACGTCGATGAGGCGTAATCCCTCAATCGGTCCCGTGGCGAGGGATTCGATGATATCATCCGCCCGTTTCAAGCTTTGAATGCGTCGCATTCATAACTCCGATATTCGACAATGTCGAATAAATGTCACTTTCGGCTTGGGCCGACAAGCCCGCCGTGATCTCCTCCACTCCTCACCTTTTCCGACCGGAGACGACGATGCCCCTCCACTTCACCCGCGACGAATTTGCCACCCGCCGCAAGGCCACTCTCGCTGCCCTGGCATCCCGTGGCCTCGACGGCCTGCTCATGTTCCGGCAGGAGAGCATGTTCTATCTCACCGGCTACGACACCTTCGGCTACGTGTTCTTCCAGTGCTATTACCTCGGCGCCGACGGTCGGCAGTTCCTCCTCACCCGCGCCCCCGATCTCCGCCAGGCGCAGCTGACCTCGGACATCGCCGACATCCGCATCTGGGTTGATGGACCGGAAGCGAGCCCCGCGACCGAACTCAAGAACATGCTGAAAGACTGGGGTCTTGGTGGCAAGAAGCTCGGCGTCGAATGGGAATCCTACGGCCTCACCGCGCGCAACGGCATGCGACTGCAGGCAGCCTTTGACGGGTTCGCGACGTTGATCGATGCCAGCGACCTCGTCTCGCAGCAGCGGCTCGTGAAGTCAGCAAGCGAGCTCGCTTATGTCGAGAAGGCAGCGCATCTGGCCGATTTGGCACTTGATGAAGCACACCGGCTGACGGCGCCCGGCGTGTCGGAAGCTGACATTCTCGCGGCGATGCAGAGCATCATCATCCGCAACGATGGCGACGATCCGGCCAATGAATTCATCATCGGCTCTGGGCCGGAGGCGCTGCTGTGCCGCTATCACAGCGGGCGCCGCGTATTGGACAAGGACGACCAGCTGACCTTGGAGTTCGCCGGCGTGTTCCGGCATTACCACTCGGCCTTGATGCGCACGATCCCGGTAGGCAAGGTGCCGCCGCGCCAGATCGAGATGCACAAGGTCGCCGTCGATGCGCTCGAAGCCAGCAAGGCGGCGCTCAAACCTGGTCGTCCGGTCGGCGAGGCGTTCGACGCCCATGCGCGCGTGCTGGATGCGGCCGGCTATCAGGCGTACCGGATGAATGCCACCGGCTATAGTCTCGGCACCACCTATGCGCCGAACTGGATGGATTGGCCGATGCTCTATCACGGCAACCCGGTGCTGGCGGCACCCAACCAGGTGTTCTTCATCCATCTCATCATTTTCGATTCGGAACGCGGCCTCGCCATGACCTCGGGCCAGACGGTGGTGGTGACGGAGACCGGCTGCCGCGTGCTATCAAAGCGGTCGACCGACCTCGTCACGCGTTGAATGGGCAAGCGATGAGCAACTGGCAGTTCTGGATCGATCGCGGCGGCACGTTTACCGACATCGTGGCGAAGGCGCCGGATGGCAAGCTCATCACGCATAAGCTGCTGTCCGAGAATCTGGAACGCTATCGTGATGCGGCTATGGCCGGCATTCGCGCCATCCTCGGCCTTGGCGCCGACGATGCGCTGCCCGTGACGGTGGGTGCGATCAAGATGGGAACCACGGTTGCCACCAACGCCCTCCTTGAACGCAAGGGCGAGGCGGTTGTGCTGGCGGTGACGCGTGGCTTCAAGGACGCGCTGCGCATCGCCTATCAGAACCGACCCAAGATCTTTGCGCGGAAGATCGAGCTGCCGGAACTACTGCACCGGGATGTGATCGAAATCGAGGAACGGGTCGACACGCATGGCGAGGTCCTCACACCGCTCGACCTCGCCAAGGCGCGCAATGACTTCAAGGCCGCCTATGACAAGGGCTACCGTGCCATTGCCATCCTGCTGATGCATGGCTTCCGCTATCAGGCCCATGAAGCGGCGCTGAAGGAGATCGCGCAGGATATCGGCTTCACCCAGATCTCGGTCAGCCACGAAGTTTCGCCGCTGATGAAGCTGGTGAGCCGGGGTGATACCACGGTGGTCGATGCCTATCTCTCACCCATCCTGCGGCGCTATGTCGACCAGGTGGCGCGCGAGATCGGTAACAAGACCACGCGCCTCATGTTCATGCAGTCGAATGGCGGCCTGACCGATGCCGGCAATTTCCAGGGTAAGGACAGTATCCTTTCCGGGCCAGCCGGCGGGATCGTCGGTGCGGTGGAGACGGCACGCCAGGCCGGCTTCGACAAGATCATCGGCTTCGACATGGGCGGCACCTCGACCGACGTCTCGCACTATAATGGCCAGTTCGAGCGCACCTATGAGGCGCAGGTGGCCGGTGTCCGCATGCGGGCGCCGATGATGCTGATCCATACAGTGGCGGCTGGCGGTGGCTCGATCCTGCATTTCGACGGCAGCCGCTTCCGCGTCGGGCCGGATTCCGCAGGCGCCAATCCGGGGCCGGCGAGCTATCGCCGCAATGGGCCGCTCGCCGTCACCGATTGCAATGTGATGATGGGGCGCCTTAATCCAGATTTCTTCCCGAAAGTTTTCGGGCCAAAGGGCGATGCGCCGCTCGACCGCGATGTGGTGGTGGCGAAGTTCACCAAACTGGCGGCCGAAATTTCCAAAGCCATCGGCCAGACACGTCGGCCGGAGGATGTGGCGGAAGGCTTCCTCGACATCGCCATTGCCAACATGGCCAATGCGATCAAGGAAATCTCGATCCAGCGCGGTTATGATGTTTCCAAATATGCTCTCGCCTGCTTCGGCGGCGCTGGTGGCCAGCATGCCTGCGGGGTCGCGGATGCGCTCGGCATGACGCGCATCTTCCTGCATCCGCTGGCGGGTGTGCTCTCGGCCTATGGCATGGGCCTCGCCGACATGCGCGCCATCCGCCACAAGACCATCGAAGCAGCCCTCGACCAGCATCTGGTGACGGCGCTCGCGGTCGAACTGGATGCGATGGCCGAATCCGCCCGCAGCGACATCGCCGCACAAGGCATCGATCCCGAGAACATCCACACCCTCCTGCAGGTACATCTAAAATATGCTGGCACGGACTCGGCGCTCATCACCGATTTCGGCACGGCGGCTGAGATCCAGGCCGGCTTCGAGGAATCGCACCGCCAGCGTTACGGCTTCATCGTGCCGCATAAGCAGCTGATCGTGGATTCGATCTCGGTCGAGGCGATCGGCAAGACCGAGCAGGTTGAGGATGCGCTTGTCCCCGCCGGGACGAATGACGCGGCGCCGCTGGCCAGCGTGCCGTTCTGGGCACAAGGCAAGCCGCTCACAGCACCCGTCTATGACCGCGCCAATCTTCGTCCCGGCCAGCAGATCGACGGGCCGGCCATCATCCTGGAGCCGATCTCGACCAATGTGGTGGAACCCGGCTGGCGCGCTGTCCTCAACGACCGCGGCCATCTGGTGATGGAGCGCTATATCGCCGCCGTGCGGACCCATGCCATCGGCACCTCGGTCGATCCGGTGATGCTGGAGATCTTCAACAACCTGTTCATGTCGATCGCCGAACAGATGGGCTCGACCCTGGAGAAAACCAGCCATTCGGTGAACATCAAGGAACGGCTCGACTTCTCCTGTGCCCTCTTCGACGGCCAGGGCCATCTCATCGCCAATGCGCCGCACATGCCGGTGCATCTGGGTTCGATGGGCGAAAGTGTCGAGAGCGTCATCCGCGCGCACAGGATTCCGACCGGCACGAATATGCAGCCGGGCGATGTCTATGTGCTGAATGCGCCCTATAACGGCGGCACGCATCTCCCCGACATCACCGTCGTCACACCCGTCTTCGACGAAGCCGGGAAAGACATCCTCTTTTATGTGGCCAGCCGCGGCCATCACGCCGATATCGGCGGGCTGACGCCGGGCTCGATGCCGCCCTACAGCCGCACGGTCGAGGAGGAAGGCGTCCTCATCGACAATGTAAAACTGGTCGATCGCGGCACCCTGCTGGAAGCGGAGATGCGCAAGCTGCTGGGGTCCGGCAAATATCCGGCGCGCAATATCGACCAGAACATCGCCGATCTCGGCGCGCAGATCGCCGCCAATGAAAAGGGTGTGCAGGAACTCCGTCGCATGGTGGGCCAGTTCACGTTGCCTGTCGTGCAAGCCTATATGGGGCATGTGAAAGACAATGCCGCCGAACAGGTGCGCCGTGTCCTCGACCGGCTCACCGATGGCAGCTTTGCCTATGACATGGATGATGGGGCGGTGATCAAGGTCAGCGTCACTGTCGATCACAAAGCGCGGCGTGCGAAGATCGACTTCACGGGCACGTCCGGTCAGCTCGACACCAACTTCAATGCGCCGTCCGCGGTGGCGAAGGCGGCGGTGCTCTATGTCTTCCGCACCCTCATCGACGACGACATTCCGATGAACCAGGGTTGCCTGGAACCGCTCGACATCGTCATCCCCGACGGCTCCATGCTGAAGCCGAAATATCCCGCGGCTGTCGTGGCCGGCAATGTCGAGACCTCGCAATGCATCACCGACGCACTCTATGGCGCGATGGGGGTGATGGCGGCGGCGCAGGGCACGATGAACAACTTCACCTTCGGCAACGACCGCCATCAATATTACGAGACGATCTCCGGCGGGTCAGGCGCCGGGCCGGATTTCGACGGCACCGATGCCGTGCAGACCCATATGACCAACTCGCGCCTGACCGACCCCGAGGTGCTGGAGTTCCGCTTCCCGGTGCTGCTGGAGGATTTCCATATCCGGCGCGGCAGCGGCGGCAAGGGGCAATATCGCGGCGGCGACGGCGTCGTGCGCCGGGTGCGTTTCCTGGAACAGATGACCGCCGGCATGCTGTCCGGCCACCGGGTCGTGGCGCCCTATGGGCTCAAGGGCGGCGGCGAGGGTCAGCTGGGGCGGAATTCGGTGATTCGGACGGATGGGCGGGTGGAGGTGCTGAAAGGCACCGATGGCGCCGAAATGTCGCCGGGCGATGTCTTTCTTGTCGAGACGCCGGGCGGTGGGGGGTATGGTAGGGCCACGTGAGCTAATCGCCAAAGGATGACCGCCATGACCGCCGCCCCCTTGCGCAAGCAGCGCAACCTCAATGTTCCGGATCTCGTCGTCGCCCTGCAGCGCGTGCTGCAACCGGACCAGGTCAGCACCAATGCCGGCATTCGCGAGCGGCACGGCCATGACGAATCCTATCACGAAGCCCATGCGCCCGATGTCGTCGTGTTCCCGCACACGACCGAGGAAGTCGCCGCCATTGCCAAGATCTCGGCCGAATATGGCGCGCCGATGATTCCGTTCGGTGTCGGTACCGGGCTCGAGGGCCATGTGGCAGCGCTTGAGGGCGGCATCTGCATCGATATGGGCCGCATGAACAAGGTGCTGGAGGTCAATGCCGACGACCTCGACGTGAAGGTGCAGGCCGGCGTGACACGCAAGGCCCTTAACGCCTATATCAAGGACCAGGGATTGTTCTTCCCGATCGATCCGGGGGCCGATGCCACCATCGGCGGCATGACGGCGACGCGGGCGTCGGGCACCAATGCTGTCCGCTACGGCACCATGCGCGAGAACGTGCTGGGCCTCACCGTGGTGATGGCCGATGGCCGCATCATCCAGACCGGCGGCCGTTCGCGGAAATCGGCGGCGGGCTATGATCTCACCCGGTTGTTCGTGGGATCGGAAGGCACGCTCGGCATCATCACCGAGATCCGCCTGCGCCTCTACGGTGTCCCGGAAGCGATGGCGTCAGCGGTGGCGAACTTCCCTGATATCGGGTCGGCGGTGAACACGGTCATCCGCATCATCCAGAGCGGCATTCCGGTGGCGCGCATCGAGCTCATCGACGAGGTGCAGATCGACGCCATCAACAAATATTCCAAGCTGAGCTTCCCGGTGCGGCCGACCCTGTTCTTCGAATTCCACGGCACCGAGGCCGGTGTTGCCGAGCAGTCCGAGATGGCCAAGGAGATCGGCGCCGATTACGGCATGAGCGACTTTGCCTGGACCTTGAAGGCCGAGGAACGCAGCAAGATGTGGCAGGCGCGCCACGACGCCTTCTATGCCGGCCTTGCCTTGCGGCCCGGCGCCAAGGGGTGGCCGACCGATGTCTGCGTGCCGATCTCGCGCCTCGCCGATTGCATCCTGGAGACCAAGGCCGATGTCGCGGCCTCCGGTTTGCTCACACCTTTGGTCGGCCATGTCGGTGACGGCAATTTCCACCTCTGCATCATCCTCGATCCGGAAGACAAGGAAGAAGCCGCGCGTGCCCAGGCGTTGACCGATCGTCTGGCGCACCGTGCGATTTCCATGGGCGGCACCTGCACCGGCGAACACGGCATCGGCTTCGGCAAGATCGCGTTCCTCGAAGCGGAGCACGGCTCGGCCGTCGCGGTGATGCGCCAGCTGAAGACGACACTGGATCCCGACAACCGGATGAACCCGGGGAAGATTTTCCGGGCTTAGGTGTGCTCTTGCCAAATCCTCGAAACGGATATGATCTGAATTATCTCTGTCTGGTGCTAGGCCTAATAATCGCCCCAGCTGCTGGGATTCTTTTGGTGGCCGGGCCGATGGGGCTATTGATCGCCCTCAAGGATCGCGACCTGAGTGTTCTCAAGATTTTTGGTGTCGTCGCTGCTGTGATTTACATACCAAGCCTTGTTTGGTCTTTGGTGGCTGGCGCCGCATACATGTTGTTCGTCGTCCGTCGACGTGGCCGAATTTCATCGCCTGAATGCCTCCTGATCGGCGCGATCGTCGCATTTGCTCTGCCAAGCGTTTTATTGGCAATTATCGGCCTTAACGAAAGCCTTTCCGGCCGGACAGGTGGGTTTGGCTCTGGCTGGATATCAAGCCAAATACTAAGCGCTCTAGGTGGCGGTCTATTGTTGATACCCTCCGGTATCTTTGGGGGGTGGGTGTTTTGGTGGATCACTAGCCTCAGAAACAACGGAAGCGCTGCGCCAGAGATGGAAGTGCTGTCCCAGTCGTCTAATTCAGCCAAGTGAAGGGAGATACCCCCTCCCTGGCCCTCCCCCTCAAGGGGGGAGGGGAATTAGGACGAGCTTGATCGTTTGGTGAGAACTGCCGCGATGATCACAGGGATCAATCATCTGACGCTCGCTGTACGGAAGTTGGAACAGTCCTTCGACTTCTACGCCAATGTCCTCGGCTTCCGACCCATCGCCAGATGGCCCAAGGGCGCTTATTTCCTCGCCGGCGATCTTTGGGTTGCGATCACTGTTGATGCCCATCCGAGATCAGGTCCACCGGCCGACTACACGCATATCGCTTTTTCGGTGGCGGCTGCCGATTTCGAGGCTATGCACCAGCGGATCATCGCCGCAGGATGCCCTATCTGGCAGGAGAATGCGTCGGAAGGGGATTCGGTTTACTTCCTCGACCCCAATGGACACAAACTCGAAATTCACGCCTCGGATCTTGCAGCACGGATGAAAGCGGCGCGCGAGAAACCCTGGGAAGGTTTCGAAATTCTCGATGATTCTGTTTAGTGTACGCATCGAGTGCGCGGGGGCATCCCCCTCTCCCCGACCCTCCCCCACGTTGGGGGGAGGGAGTTCGAGCGAGGGTGTGTTCGATATCGAGTGCAAGCTGGCTGATGTTCCCTCCCCCCAACGTGGGGGAGGGTTAGGGAGAGGGGGCCTCTTAGATCGCCCGCGTTGCCTGCTGCAACCACGCGAGATCATCGCCCACAAGCTGCGGCGCCAGCGCGTCGCGCACGCGCACGTGATAGGCGTTGAGCCAAGCGATCTCGGTTTCGGTGAGCAGCGACTTCTCGATCGCGTTGAGATCGATCGGCGCCAACGTCAGCGTCTCGAACTCCAACATGTCGGGAAAGGCTTTGCTTTCCTGCACCACGACGAGGTTCTCGATGCGGATGCCGAATTCGCCTTCCTTGTAATAGCCGGGCTCGTTCGAGATGATCATGCCGGGTTCCAAGGCCGTGCGGTTGGGCACTTTCGAAATGCGCTGCGGGCCTTCATGCACGGAAAGATACGAGCCGACGCCGTGACCGGTGCCGTGATCGTAATCGAGACCCACTTCCCACAAGGGACGACGCGCCAGCGCATCCAGCGCTGAACCGGTGGTACCACGCGGGAAGCGTGCGGTGCCCAGCGCGATATGCCCCTTGAGCACGCGGGTGAAGCAATCCTTCATCTCCTGCGTGGGCTGGCCCACCGCGACCGTGCGCGTGATATCCGTCGTGCCGTCGAGATATTGCCCGCCGGAATCGATGAGGTAGAGGGAATTGACCGGGATCTCGCGCTGGGTTTCCGGCATCGCATGATAATGGCAGATGGCGCCGTTGGGGCCGGCGGCCGAGATGGAATCGAAGGAGAGGTTGCGGAAATACTCGTTGGGATGGCGGAAGGAGGCGAGCTTGTCCGAGGCCTCGATCTCCTTGAGGCCACCCTTGGGCGCAGCATGGCTCAGCCAGGCGAGGTAGCGGGCCACGGCGGCACCGTCACGGGTATGGGCGTTGCGCGAACCCTGCACTTCGACCGCGTTCTTCGCGGCCTTGGGCAAGGCGCAGATGCATTCGGCCACAAAGACGCGCGCACCGGATTTGGCGAGCTTGTCATAGACCCACTCAGATGCCGTCGCCGCGTCGATGGCGACTACACTCTTGCCGGCACCCAGCGTGGTGAGGCCATCGGCAAATGAATCCGGCGAGGCGACCGCGACCTCGTTGCCGAGATGGGCGAGGGTCTGCGGCGTCAGCTTGCGGCGGTCCATGTAGAGATCGACGCGGGCATCGTCGTGCAGGATGGCAAAGCCCAGCGCGAACGGTGTCCGCGGGACATCGGCGCCGCGGATGTTGAGGAGCCAGCAAAGTGAGTCCGGCCCGGAGATGACGGCAGCGGCCTTGCCCTCCGCCTTCAGCTTGGCAGCCAAGGCGCGGCGCTTCTCAGCCGTCCCCTGTCCGGCGAATTTGAGGTCGTGGGGCAGGACGGGGGAAATCGGGTCGGCGGGGCGGCCGGCCCAGATCTCATCCACAGGGTTGCTGTCGACCGCGACCAGCTCGGCACCCGCACGCTGGGCGGCGGCGCGGAAGCGCTGCGCCGCGTCGGGGGTAAACAGTTTCGGGTCGAAACCGATCTTGTCGCCCTTCTTACCTTCAGCGGCGAGATACGCGTCGGCCGGTTCGGTGATCAGGTGACGATATATATAGAGAGCGGGGTCGACCTGGTCCTTCACCTGGATGGTGTAGCGGCCATCGACGAAGATCGCGGCCTTCTCGGCCAGTACCACGGCGAGACCGGCCGAGCCGGTAAAGCCGCTGACATAGTTGAGGCGCTCGGCATTCTTGGGAACATATTCTCCCTGATGATCGTCGGCGCGGCCGATGATGAAGCCGGCGAGACCGCGGCGGGCGAGTGCCGCCCGGAGCAAAGCGAGGCGCGCGGCGATCGGCGGGGTCCGGGTGACGGCTTCCCGGGATTCGCGGTCGCGGCGGAAGGCCTGCAACTGACTGATCAGGGCCGGGCTCGGGTTTTCGGCGACCAGATCGATCCAGGCGTCAGGCCGTTCGCCGGCCGGCGCTGCGCCGATCCCCGGCAGAAGTTCAGTCAGCGTGTTAAGATTTACATGGGATTGGTGTTTTTTAAGCAGTCCAGAGAGAGCCTCATCCCCTTGATAGGTCTCGCGGCACGCCGAATCCGGGGAAGTTACCATCTGAATCTCCAAATTAACCATAAATCGTGTGACGGCTAAGTCACTACACTGTCTTAATTAGTTCTTAGTGATATGCATCACACTGCCATCTTGACCGTTTTGCATGCACCAAACGCATTGCTGCGATGCGGCGAAAACACTACTAAATGGGTCGGGTTAAGCCTACATTCCGGCTGTCCGCAAAACAAGCGATGGCAACGGTGCCATCTGAATTTAGAGCCGGATTGGAAGGTTACTATGAATCGGATCGTGATCAATCAGAACGTGACGTCGCACGGGGCGCAAACGCCCGCCGTCACCCGCGAAATTGGCTTGGCCGCGTTTGCACGCTTCGGCCGCGCCCTCACCGACACGGCACGCCGCGTCTATGCGCGTACCCAGTTGGAAAACGAGCTCTACGGTCTCGATGACCGCTCGCTCAACGATATCGGCGTCAGCCGTGGTTCGATCCCGGCCTTGGCCCGTGAAGCCCTGCCGGCCAGCGAAGATGGCCTGTTTGCCGAATTCAGCCGCATGATCGTCAACGGCGTTCTGCGCCCGGTGATCGACTGGAACCGCCGCCGCAAGGCGCGCGCGACCCTGTCGGCCCTCGACGATCGTTTGCTGGCTGACATCGGTCTCGCCCGTTACGAGATCGATGCCCATGTGGCCCGCCTTTCCGGCGCCATCAATGGTCCGCTCCCGGCGGCCGTTGCGGCGATGGAAGACGACATGACTGCGCCGCTGCGTGCCTGGTCGGCCGCAAGAGCGACGGTGAAGGAACTGTCGCGCCTCACGGATCGTCAGCTGATGGATATCGGCGTCATCCGCGGCGACATCAGCGACCTCGCCGGCGATTTGGCTGAGCGTGGCCTGATTGGAACAACTGGGGCTGCGAACACCAATATGCAGTCTTCCGCCCCGAAGGCTGCGTAACGACCTACTAGAGTTTTCCCTAAGTAGTGCGCCGAAACGGCGGTCCGGGTAACCGGGCCGCCGTTTTGCGTTTCAGCCGATCATGCCTTTGAGCAGGCCGACAATCACCGGCACCACGATTGGCGTGATCAGCGCATTGAGGCAGAGCGCCATGGCGGCGAAGACGCCTGCCACCTCATGCACCTGGAAGGCGCGGGCAACACCGACACCGTGCGAGACGGTCCCGACCGCAAAGCCGCGCGCCCGCCAATCCCGGATGCGCAAGAGATTGAGAAGCGGCGTCACGATGATGGCGCCCAGCACCCCAGTCCCCACCACCATCGCCGCCGTCAAGGATGGCAGGCCGCCGATCCGTTCCGAAATACCCATGGCGATCGGCGTTGTCACCGATTTGGGCGCCATGGAGAGTGTGACGGCGGGTGTGGCGCCCAGCCATACCGCCGTGAGGACAGCACTTATCACCGCCGTGCTGGCGCCGACGAACAAAGCCGCGATCATCGGAATAAGTGACGCGCGCACCTTGGGCAGATTGCGCACCAGCGGGACCGCTAAAGCAATGATCGCCGGCCCCAGCATGAAATGGACGAATTGCGCGCCTTCGAAATAGGTCTGGTAGCTGGTGCCGCTGCCCTGCAGCAGCAGGATGATCAGGATGGCGGCGATCGCCACCGGGTTGACGGCGGGGTTGTTGCCGCTCTTTTGCATGCACCAATGGCCGAAGCCATAGACCAGCAGTGTCACCGTCAGCCAGAGCAGCGGTGAGCTGGCAAGATAGACCCAGATGTTGACCAGATCGTTCATGGCGCTGCCTTGCGCTCGTCATCGCGCGGCGCAGCGCCCACAAGTTTCGCCACGGCAACGAAGGTGAGTGCGCTGGCGGCAATGCTGATCACGGTGCTGACGATGAGCGTCACCACGATCGGCAGCCATTCAGCCTCGATACGGCTGAGATATTGCATGAGCCCGACGCTGGCGGGGACGAACAGCAGGGAGAAATGCCGCAGCAGAACGTCGGCTGTTTCGTTCAACCAGTCAGGCGTGCGGCCGAAACCCAGCAGGGCCAGCATGAGCAGCGCCATGCCGAGCACCGGCCCCGGCAAGGGCAGCCCGGCAAACTGGGCCAGGATTTCGCCAGCCAGTTGGAAGACCAGGAGCGTCGTGATCGCCTTCAGCATGGCCGAAGGCTAGCATCAGCGGCGCGGTTTGGCAGCCCTGCGCTTCAAGACCAGCACCGACCAATCGTTCTGGCGAAGGCGAAAGTCGAGCTCCAGCCCGACCGCTTCATGGGCCGCCAGCACGTCCTTCTCCTGCGTCTTCAAAAGGCCGGAGAGAATGGCGCGGCCATTGCGGGCGAGGTTCTTCGCCAGATCCGGTGCCAGCGAGATGAGCGGGTTGGCGAGGATGTTGGCGGTGACGAGGTCATAGGGCCCGCCATTGCGGATCGCCGCCGCGCGGTAGCCATCGGATGTCACGATGCGGACCGATTTCTTCAAGCCGTTGATGGCGGCGTTCTCACGCGCGACGCGGACCGCATCCTTGTCATTGTCGCCGGCCAGTACCGGCACGTTGAAAAGATGCTGGGTGGCGAAGGCGAGGATGCCGGTGCCTGTGCCGATATCGAGCGGTTTCTTCACCTTCATCGATTTCGCAAGACGCAGCAGCGCTTTGACACAGCCGCTCGTCGTCTCGTGGCGCCCGGTGCCGAACGCCATGCCGGCGTCGATCTCAAGCGGGATGGCGCCCTTCGGCGCGCGGCCACGATCATGTTCGCCGTGGATGAAGAACGGCCCCATGCGCAACGGTGCGAGACCCTTGCGGCTTTCAGCGAGCCAATCCTTGTCCGGTACAGGACCGATGGTGGCCGCGAGCTTGCCGAAGGGCTTGAGCGCAGTCTTGACCGCGGTGGCCGCCGGTTTTTCCTGACCGATCACCTCGATATGCCAGCCCTTGCCGCCATCGGTCTCGAAGCTGACCAACGCCTCGCCGAACGGCTCCAGCGCTTCCTCCAGAGCAAGGCGCCAGGAGGTCTCGGGTTTGAAGTCGAAATCGACATTGACGGCGTAGAGCTTCACCTTGGTTTTCATAATATCCCCTGTTATCCGGCCTTCTCGGCCGGCACCACGAAGCCGGCCATGACCTTTTTGACACCCGCCTTGTCGAAGGCGATCTCGAGCTTGTCACCATCGGAGGTCAAGACCTTGCCGTAGCCGAACTTCTGATGAAACACGCGCTTGCCGGAGGGGTAACTGCCGCTGGACGGCGGCAGCACCTCGGCATCGAGATCGATGGTGGGCGGTTTCGGCCGCGAGGTGAAGGAACGGCCGTTGCCGGTCCATCCGCCCGCATTGCCGCCGAACGTCATGCTGCCGAAATTGCCGCTCTGCTTGGGTGCCGAGAAACCGGCATGATCCTGGCGGTCGATATTTTCCTTGGGCAGTTCAGCCAGGAACCGCGACGGCAGAGCGTTCTGCCACTGATTATGAATGCGTCGGCTGCCGGCATGGGCGACGATGGCGCGCTTGCGGGCGCGGGTGAGGCCGACATAGGCAAGTCGCCGTTCTTCCTCCAACCCCTTGATGCCGTTTTCGTCGAGGGAACGAGGATGCGGGAACAGGCCTTCTTCCCAGCCCGGCAGAAAGACGGTGTCGAATTCCAATCCCTTGGCGCCGTGGAGCGTCATGATTGAGAGCTGATCGCGCGAGTTGCCCTCGGTGTTTTCCATGACCAGCGAGACGTGATCGAGAAAACCTTCGAGGCTTTCGAAATCTTCCAGCGCCCGCACCAGCTCCTTCAGATTCTCCAGCCGCCCCGGCGCCTCAATCGACTTGTCCTGTTGCCACATGCCGGTATAGCCGCTCTCATCGAGCACGATCTGGGCGAGCTCGGCATGCGGCGTCACCTCGGCCATCTGCCGCCAGCGGCCGAGATCGTTCATGAAGGCGGTCAAGGCGCGGCGCGCGGCCGGCTTCAATTCATCGGTGCCGATGATCTGACGCGCCACTTCCGGCACCGAGAGCGATTGTGCCCGCGAGATCTCGTTCAATTGCTTCAGCGTGGTGTCGCCGAGCCCGCGGCGCGGTGTGTTGACGATGCGCTCGAACGCCAACCCATCATCCGGCTGATGGATGAGACGGAGATAGGCCAGCGCATCGCGGATTTCGAGGCGTTCATAGAAGCGCGGGCCGCCGATGACGCGGTAAGGAATGCCCAGCGTGATGAAGCGCTCTTCGAATTCACGGGTCTGGAAGCCGGCGCGCACCAGGATGGCGATGTCCTTCAGCTCAGAGCCACGGCGCTGCAGCGTCTCGATCTCCTCGCCGATCATGCGCGCTTCTTCGGTGCCGTCCCAGGCGCCGAGGATGCGCACCTTCTCGCCCTCGCTCTCCTCGGTCCACAAGGTCTTGCCGAGGCGGCCTTCGTTGTGCGCGATGAGGCCGGAGGCGGCTGCCAGGATATGCGGCGTCGAGCGGTAGTTCTGTTCCAGGCGGATGACCTTGGCGCCGGGAAAATCTTTCTCAAACTTCAGGATGTTCTCGACCTCGGCCCCGCGCCAGCCATAGACCGATTGATCATCGTCGCCGACACAGCAGATGTTCTTGTGCGACTGAGCGAGTGCCCGCAGCCACAAATACTGCGCCACATTGGTGTCCTGGTATTCGTCGACCAGGATGTAGCGGAACTGTTGCTGGTAGCGCTCCAACTGCTCGGGCGCCGTGCGGAAGATGGTGAGGTTGTGCAGCAGCAGATCGCCGAAATCGCAGGCGTTCAAGGTGAGCAGCCGCTGCTGATAGGCGTGATAGAGATCGAGGATGCGCCCGGACGCCACTTCGGCCAGCTCAGCACGGCTGACCTTGTCCGGTGTCAGGCCGCGATCCTTCCAGCGCTCGATGATGCCCAGCACCACGCGCGACGGCCAGCGCTGGGAATCGAGACCTTCCGCCTCGATCAACTGCTTCACCAGGCGCAATTGGTCATCGGTGCTGACGATCGTGAAATTGGGCTTCAACCCAACGAGTTCCGCCTGGCTACGCAGGATGCGTGCGGCGAGTGAGTGGAACGTGCCCAGCCACCAGCCCTCGACCGGACGGCCGATGAGATGGCCGATGCGTTCCTTCATCTCGTTGGCGGCTTTGTTGGTGAAGGTCACCGCCAGAAGCTGCGACGGCCAGGCAAGGCCGGTGGTGAGAATATGCGCAAGACGCGTAGTCAGCACCCGGGTCTTGCCCGTGCCGGCACCCGCCAGCACCAGTACCGGGCCATCCAGCGCCAGGACGGCCTCCGTCTGCCGGTCGTTAAGACCGGCGAGATAAGGGGCGCGCAAAGTGGCGGTGCCGAGGTCGGATATTTCCATCGAATCAGTCATGGGTCCTTATAGCATTCCGTGGCCGTTGAAAGACCCCCTCTTGACCTTGACAGGCCGGGGGCGGATCGGCCCAATGCGGCCGAAAGATTGGGAGTATTTGTGACCATGAGCAAGACGATCGAGCGCATTTCGCTGGGGCAGATGAGCCCGGGCACCGAGCGCATTATCAGTGTCCACCGCTACGGCCAAAAGGGCGCCCGGCCCAAGGCCTATCTGCAGGCCTCGCTGCATTCGGATGAAATTCCCGGCATGCTGGCGGCGCATCATTTGCTGCGGCTCCTCGATGCGGCCGATGCGCGCGGCGAGATCAAGGGCGAGATCGTCGTGGTCCCGGTCGCCAACCCGATCGGCCTCGGCCAGATCGTCAATGGCAGCCATAGCGGCCGCTATGAATTGCGCGGCGGCGGCAATTTCAACCGGCAATGGCCTGATCTCTATGATGGTCTTCTGGATGCCGTCCGGCCGAAGCTGGGGGCCGACGAAGCGGCCAACGTCAAAGCCATCCGCGCGGCGCTAGCCGCCAAGATCAACCAGATGACGCCGGATACGGAAATCTCGCGCCTCAAGGTGGAGCTGGCGCGCCTCGCTTATGATGCCGACATGGTGCTGGATCTCCATTGCGACGACGAAGCCTTGATGCATGTCTACATGCAGCCGGTGCATTGGCCGACATTCGGCGACATCGCCGCCGAGATCGGCGCGGTCGCCAGCCTGCTCTGCTCGGATTCCAAGGCCAACAGTTTCGATGAGACCTTCTCGCTGCCCTGGACCAAGTTGGCACAAGAGATCGGCGACAAATTCCCGATTCCGGCTGCGTGCTTTGCCACCACGGTCGAGTTCCGCGGCCAGGCCGATGTGTTCGACGAGATGGCGAGTGCGGACGCCGCCGGCCTCTACCGATTCCTGCAGCGTCATGGCGCCTTGGCCGGCAATCCGGGTCCGGCACCCGCACCCACTTGCGAGGGCACGGATCTCGAAGCCACCGACATCGTGCGGGCACCCAAGGCCGGCATCATCGCCTATAAGGCGGCGCTGGGCGCCGAGGTGAAGAAGGGCGACCTTATCGGTGAGTTGGTCGACCCCCTGGCCGACGACCCCAACAAGGCCCGCACACCGGTCCGCGCCGGCACGGACGGTCTGGTGCTGTCCCGCTGCCTCAAGAAACTGGTCTCACCCGGTGATGGTGTGGCGATGATCGTCGGGACCAGCAAGCTTGCGCATCGCAAGCCGGGGGCGTTGCTGGGGGATTGAGCGGGCTGCTGGTGCGGGCTCGTTAGAAACCCCCTCTCCCCGCAGTCGGCGAAGGCCGACATACGTCGGCGGTGGGAGAGGGTCGGGGAGAGGGGGTGGAGCGACCGGACTCGCTGTTAGATCCCCCTCACCCGCTCGCTAACGCTCGCCACCCTCCCCCACGTTGGGGGGAGGGTTTACTCGGCGGGGGTAGTTACCCAGCAATCTTCGCAGCCACCGCCCACCATGCTGGATACCGCGTCTTGATCTGCTGTCTTGCCGCCTCAGCCGTCGCGGCATCCGCGAAAATACCAAAACACGTCGCGCCGCTGCCTGACAAACGCGAGAGCAGGCAATCCTTGGTGGCGGCAATCGCGGACAGCACGTCGGCCACGACCGGCGCCACGATGATCGCGGGTGCCGTGAGGTCGTTCTTGCGGGTCACCAAGAAGGTCGCAAGTTCCTGCGCCGTCTTTGGCGGCTGATCCCAACGCGCGGCGGGTGAGAAATCACCGCGTCGTGCTTTGAACACCGCTGGCGTCGGCGTTTCGACCAATGGGTTGACGAGGAGGATATAGGCCGGCGGCAGTTTGCCGGCAGGCTGGATATCCTCGCCGATGCCGCCCACGAAGCTGGGATGGCCATCGAGGCAGACCGGCACGTCGGCGCCGAGTTTTTCGGCGAGCGCATAAAGCAACGCGCGTTCGGGCGTCACCTGCCACAGATTGATCAGCGCCAGCAGCGTCGTCGCTGCATCGGCCGAGCCGCCGCCGATGCCGGATGCGATCGGCAGATTCTTCGTGAGGCGAATGGCGGCACCCTGTTTGACGCCGGTGAGATCACGCAAGCCTTGCGCCGCGCGCAGCACGAGATTCGTAGGACCCGCGTCGAGACCGGCACCGAACGGACCATCGATGACGAGGGATAGATCATCCGCCGCCGCGACCGCGATCTCATCGCCGGTCTCGGCAAAGACGATCAATGAGTCGAGCAGGTGATAGCCATCGGCCCGCTTACCGGTGACATGCAGATAGAGATTGACCTTGGCGCGCGCGAGCATGGGCCGTCTGCCGTCAAACGGGTGATGGATCAGCCGCCGGACGGCGGCGTGGTTTCCGCCTTGGCGTCGCCCAGGCCGCTTTTCAGCTTTTCCTGGATGATCGTGATCTGCTCGTCCTCCGGCTTGAAGGAGAGCGAGCGATTCCATTGGAAGCGCGCCTCGTTCTTGCGCCCGACACGCCAATAGGCGTCGCCGAGATGGTCGTTCAACACCGGATCGGTCGGCTGCAATTCAACCGCGCGCTCGAGATAGGTGACCGCCTTCTCAAACTCGCCCAGCTGGAAATAGGCCCACCCTAAGCTGTCGACGATGAAGCCTTCTTCCGGCCGCTGCTCGACGGCGTTGTTGAGCATCTTCAAGGCCTGATCGAGATTCTGGCGCCGCTCGACCCAGGTATAGGCAAGATAGTTGAGGGCGTAAGGCTGGTCCGGCGAGAGTTCCAGAGCCTTCTTGAAATCCGGTTCTGCCTTTTCCCATTGCTTGTTGCGCTCATGGGCGACACCACGCGAATAGAACAGCGTCCAATCACTGGCGGTCGGTTCCTTGATGGTATCGATCACCACGCTATAGGCATCGACCGCCTCGGCAAAGCGCTTCTCGCGGCGGAACAGGTCACCCAGCTCCACCACGGCTTCAGTACGGTTGGGGCGCGCCTTCACCAGACCCTGCAAGGTGGCGATGGCACCGTCGAGGTCTTCCAGCTTCTGCTGGCAATCGGCGATCGAGATATCGGCCGACCAGCGATAGATCGAGTCAGCGTTGATGCTGCGATACATGTCGATCGCCTCAGCGCAACGCTCGCGCTGCTGCATGATGTTGCCGAGCAGCATGCGGGCAATGTCCAGTTCGGGGTCGAGCTCAAGGGCGAGACGGCCGAACACCTTGGCCTGATCCTCGACATTCTCCGATTGCAGGATCGAGCCCAGGTCGAAGAAGGCCTCAGCCATGCCCTGCGCCGGCGTCTTGAGGATCGGCCCCTTGACGGCGGGCTTCGCCAAACGCTCGGTCAGCGGATCGGCGATGGCGCCGGCGATGCCGGCATTCGTGCTGCGGAAGAGATCGAGGAAGGCCTTGGCGTCGCCGTCATCGCCACTGCGATGCAGGAACTCGACATAGAGTTCGATGAAGCGCGCACTGGCGGCACCGCCATCGGCGGCACCCTTCATGCGGTCGACGGCCTGCTGCGTGCGGCCCATCTGGTCTTCCATCAGCGCGGTGTGCTGGATCACCACCGGGCCAAGACCATTGAAATCGCTGAGCGGCGCCATCGCGGCCAATGCAGGGTCGAGCTTGCCGTCGATCCCCAACGAGATCCACGCGGCGAAGAAGGGCTTGGCAATGCGGCCGATACCGTCATCGCTGATGGATTCCAGCGCCACCTTGGCAGCCTTGAAATCGCCGGCCTTCACACGGTCGACCATTTCGACAAGGCCGATGAAGGGCGTCTTGGCACCCTGTGCCTTGACCTCGGCAGCCAGCGCCGTCGCTGCCTTGAAGTCGCCGCTGCTGAGCAGCGCGGAGAGTGTCCTTGCCGCCAGCACCTGGTCGCCGGGCGCCGCCTGGCGCGCAAGCCCCAGGAGTTTCGCCGCCATCACGTCGTCGCCCTGGTCATAGGCGAGACGGCCGGCGAGCAAGGCGCCCGAGATCGTCCAGTTCGGCGTGCCGGCCTGGTCGGCCGCGGCCTGTACCGCCGTGCTGGCATCGGCCCGGGCCGTGCCGTCGCCATCCTCCTGCCCCGCGCAGGCGAGCATCGCCGGCAGCAAAGCGAGAGCGAACAGAGCCGGTTTAAAACGTGGCGCGCGGAAAGAGCGGGTCATGGGCGGCAATGGCCTTGAAATATGAGTGAATATCGCAGTCTAACAATAGTCTTAGCAGGAAGTGCCCCAACCAGAAAGGGGCCGCCATCACAGCGGATGGCGACCCCTTTAGTTCCCAATTCGGGCATTTTGGCGGCAAATCACATATTCGGATAGTTCGGGCCACCGCCGCCTTCGGGGGTCACCCAGTTGATGTTCTGGGTGGGGTCCTTGATGTCGCAGGTTTTGCAGTGGACGCAGTTCTGGGCGTTGATCTGCAAACGCGGCTTGCTGCCGTCCGCCTCGCGCACGATTTCGTAGACACCGGCCGGGCAATAGCGCTGCTCGGGCGCGTCATAGAGGGGCAGGTTGATCTCGATCGGGACCTTGGGGTCCTTCAAGGTCAGATGGCAGGGTTGGTCTTCCTCGTGATTGGTCGAGGAGACGAAGACCGAGGAGAGGCGATCGAAGGACAGCTTGCCATCCGGTTTCGGATAGACGATCGGCTTGAACTTGTCCTTGTTCTTGATCTTGGCATTGTCGGGCGTGCGTGTGTGGAGCGTCCAGGGCGCCTTGCCACCGAACAGCTTCTGATCGATGCCGGCCATCACCGTGCCGATGAGCAGGCCCTTGCTCATCCACGGCTTGAAATTGCGCGCCTTGTAGAGCTCTTCATGCAGCCAGGATTTTTCGAACGCCGCCGGGTAGGCCGCAAGCTCGTCATGGGACCGCTCGGCACCCAGCGCCTCGAAAGCGGCTTCGGCGGCCAGCATGCCGGTCTTGATCGCGGCATGGCTGCCCTTGATGCGTGGCACGTTGAGGAAGCCCGCATTGTCGCCGACCAAAGCACCGCCGGGGAAGGTGAGCTTGGGCAAAGCCTGCAGGCCGCCGGTGACAATGGCACGGGCGCCGTAAGCGACGCGACGGCCGCCTTCGAGCTGCTCGGCGATCGCCGGATGGTGCTTGTAGCGCTGGAATTCCTCGAACGGATAGAGATAGGGATTGTCGTAGCCAAGGCCGATGACGAAGCCCACCATCACCTGGTTGTTGTCACCGTGATAGAGAAACGAGCCGCCATAGGTGCTGTTGTCCATCGGCCAGCCGGCGGTGTGCATGACCAGGCCCGGCTTGTGTTTCGCGGGATCGATGTCCCACAGCTCCTTGATGCCGATCGAATAGCTCTGTGCGTCGCGACCGTCATCCAGCTTGTAATGGGCGATGAGGCGCTTGCCCAGCGACCCGCGGCAGCCTTCAGCAAAGAGCGTGTATTTGCCGGTGAGTGCCATGCCGGGCGTGAATTCCGGCTTCTCGCTGCCATCCTTGGCGCGGCCCATATCGCCGGTGATGATGCCCAGCACCTTCTTCTTCTCATCGTCGAACAGAATGTCGGCGGCGGCGAAGCCTGGGAAAATCTCTACCCCTAAGCTTTCAGCCTGGGTCGCCAGCCAGCGGCAGACATTGCCGAGGCTGACAATGTAATTGCCCTCGTTGTGGAGCGTGTCCGGCAGGAGCGCGTTGGGGAAGCGGACCGAGTTCTGGTCGTTGGTCAGGAACAGGAAGCGGTCCTCGGTCACCGGGCAGGTGAGCGGCGCCTCTTTCTCCTTCCAATCGGGAATGAGCTCGCTGAGCGCCTTCGGGTCCATGATGGCGCCGGAGAGAATATGGGCGCCGATCTCGGAGCCCTTCTCGATGACGACGACCGAGACTTCCTTGCCGGCTTCCGCGGCCAGCTGCTTGAGACGGATGGCGGCGCTGAGGCCGGCGGGTCCGCCGCCGACGACGACCACATCATATTCCATCACTTCGCGGTCCATAGGCCCCTCCCCTCGGTCTCAATGCGGCTGGGCCGGACGCTGTCGCGCGGCCGCCCTGGCGGTGTGTGCTTACAACGGCCGGACGCGCGCATGCAACCGGTCGCCGGCACTATGTATATAGGAGTTCCGTTAACTGGACCTTCCCCTGCCCCGGATGCTAGCCTTGGGGCATGATCTCGACTGACTCCGTTTCCGACAATCTCGCGTCATTTTCCGACGCAAATCAGGCTATTGCGCTCCTCAAATTCTATCTGGAATCGGGCGCGGACGCCGCGGTCGAGGATCTGCCGCGCAGTCGTTTCGGCGTGGCAGGGGTTCCGGCAGAACCGGCGGCAGCAGCGAAACCGGCACCCGCCGTGCCGGCAACCCCTGTGCCAGCGCGGTCGGCGCCACCTCGCGCCACCGTCACCAGTCCCGCCGCGGTGCTGGCGGCCGGTGATCTTGCCGTCGCGGAATCAGCGCGGGCGGCAGCGGCCGGCGCCAACAGCCTTGCCGAGCTGCAGGAGATTTTGCGCCGGTTCGAGGGTGTCGAGGCATTGCGGGCGCGTGCCACCAATATGGTCTTTGCCGATGGCAACCCGGAAGCCAGCGTGATGCTGGTCGGCGAAGCGCCGGGTGCCGATGAAGATCGCCTCGGCAAACCGTTCGTCGGCGTCTCCGGCCAGTTGCTGGATCGGATGCTGGGGGCGATCGGCCTCGACCGCACCACCTTTTATATAACGAATGTCTGTTTCTGGCGGCCGCCCGGCAACCGGAAACCCACAGAAGCGGAACTGGTGGCACAACAACCCTTCGTGCAGCGCCATATTGAGCTGGTGAAGCCCAAGGTGCTGGTGCTGGTGGGGGCGGCGTCGGCCCATGCGCTGCTCAACACCAATGACGGCATCACGCGGCTGCGCGGCCGCTGGTTCGAGTACAACTCGCCGGGCCTCGGCGCCCCGATCCCGACGCTGCCGATCTTCCATCCGGCCTATCTGCTGCGTCAGCCCGCGCAAAAACGCGAGACCTGGGCGGACCTCCTGAAGCTCAAAAGCCGCATCGCCGAAATCATTCATTAACCATCCGGCGGGCAATTTCACACACCCGGTGAATCGTTGGCATTTTATCTATCGATCATCGTTAACCAATTTGGCGATCCTGTGACATAGCCGCGACCAATCGCCCGTTCACATAAAATTTTACCGATCAAATCAATATGTAGTGGTTAAGACCGCCTGCGACACCATATCTGTAGATCGCGACGGGCTTTTTTTCTGGACGTCACAGCTTCGAATCGGTAACGCTGGGAACCAGAAAATACAAATGTCCGTTAATGACGGGTGACGTCGGACTGTCCGGCGCGAGCGCTCTAAGGGGGGCGACAGATTGCAGAGTAAGAATCAACAGCACGGCTGGCGCCGTCTTCTGGCGTCGACCGCGATGGTAGCCTTTTTGTCGCCGATCGCTCTCTTCGGCGCGACGGCGGCCAAAGCGGATGAGCTCAGCGCGGCGACGCTCAGCGATGGCAGCACCACTGCGTCGCTGGAGACGGGCCCGGAAGTCTTCGGGGCGACCCTGCCGCAGCCGCTCGATGCCGTGAATGCCGATCGCTACCGCGAAATCTTCCGCCGCCAGGCCCAGGGCGATTTCGCCGGGTCCGACCGGCTGATCAGCGACCTCACCGATCCCGCCTTGCTGGGCCATGTGCTCGCCAACCGCTATCTGGCGCCGGGCTATAAGAGCAAGCCGAAGGAACTCAGCGACTGGCTGAAATCCTATTCCAACCTGCCCGAGGCCGATGCGATCTACAAGCTGGCCGGAATCAAGGGTGTGAAGAAGGCGGCGCTCACCAAGCCGAAATTCGACATCACCCGTGTCGGCTCGCCGGATGGGAATTCCAGCGACAATGATCCGAACTGGAAGGCCGGCCTCGAATCCTGGCGCGGTCGCCAATACGAGCAGGCCGCCAAGCAGTTCGAGAAAGCCGCCGTCCGCACTGATTCCTCTGCCTGGGACCGTTCGGCCGCCGCCTATTGGGCGAGCCGCGCCCATGTGCGTGCCAAACATCCGGACAAGGTCAGCCATTGGCTGAAGGTCGCTGCAGAATTCCCGCGTACGTTCTATGGCCAGCTCGCCACCCGTGCGCTGGGCCTGGAGCCGCAATTCGATTGGCGCGTGCCGACGCTGACCGGCAGCCATGGCGCACAGCTGATGACCTCACGCATCGGCAAGCGGGCGTTGGGCCTTCTTCAGATCGGCCAGACTGATCTCGCGGAAAAAGAACTGCTCATCCTGCAGAGCGAAGCCGGTCCCGAGATCAGCGACGCGCTTGTTGCCATCTCTCAGGCCCATCGCCTCCCCTCGCTCGCCTTGAAGATCGGCGCTTGGCGCCAGCTCAAGGGCGGTGCGCGCATGGATGCCGCGCTCTATCCGCTGCCGTCGTGGAAGCCGGGCAATGGCTTTACCGTCGATCAGGCTTTGCTGTTCGCCGTCATGCGTCAGGAATCCGGCTTCAACCCCAACGCCGTCTCCGGCGCCGGTGCTGTCGGCCTGATGCAGCTGATGCCGGGGACGGCAAAGGCCATCGGTGCGCCTGCCGGCATGCGCCTCAAGGATCCGCTGACCTCGCTCGCCTATGGGCAGAAGTACATCCAGCGTCTGCTCGAAGATCCGGCCGTCAAAGGCGATCTGTTCATGATGGCAGCCGCCTATAACGCCGGCCCCGGCAATCTCGCCAAATGGAAGAAGAGCATCCGCGGCTCGGAAGATCCGTTGCTGTTCATCGAAAGCATGCCGTCGCTCGAGACCCGTAATTTCGTCGAGCGCGTGATCGGCGCATATTGGGTCTATCAGGCCCGCCTCGGCCAGCCGCAGCGTTCGCTGGAATCGGTCGCCAACGGTGCTTGGCCGACCTATCAGCGCGGCGACAACATCGCGGCCGCGTCCAACTAAAGCTTCATGTCTCGCATCGACGAGCAGCGCCCGTTCCTCGCCGTCAGGATCGCGATCCTGACTGTCTCCGACACGCGCACCGCCACCGATGACCGTTCCGGCGACACGCTGGTCGAGTTGCTGACGCGCGACGGGCACACCCTCGCCGCACGAGCCATCGTCAAGGATGAAGTCTCCGCCATCGCCGGCCAGCTCTATGACTGGATCGAGAACCCGGATGTGGACGTGGTGATCTCGACCGGCGGTACCGGCGTCACCGGGCGTGATGTCACCCCGGAAGCCTTCGAGAGCGTATTCGAGAAAAAGATCGACGGCTTTGGCGAATTGTTCCGCTGGATTTCCTATCAGAAGATCAAGACCTCAACGATCCAGTCGCGGGCCGTGGGCGGCGTTGCCGGCGGCACCTATCTCTTCGCCCTGCCAGGCTCGCCCAGCGCCTGTCGCGATGGTTGGGACGAGATCCTCAAATGGCAGCTCGACTACCGCCACCTGCCCTGCAATCTCGTCGAGCTGATGCCGCGCCTCACGGAACATCTGAAGTAAGACTGGGCATCTCAAATAGAACCCGCCCGGATATCTCGATTGCGGTAGCGCCGGCAGATCCATCGTGCCCGCCGCGGCGTATAGGTCGAGGCTGAAAAAGCCCAAACCCAACCGCATACCGCGAGGCACAATGGCTGAGATCCACGCGCCGGCCCAGCCGTCGCCCCCTACCATGAGCGCGCGCGAGATCGCAGTGCGGGCCGAGAATATCGATTCCATGGCCTGGATGGACCAGTTTGCCGCCGCGCCACCACATGTTGCCGAGATGCTCGGCCTGCGGTCGAGCCGGAACGATCTGCTGGCGATGGTCGGCAGCCGGATACCCTTCAGTCATTTCAACATGGTGCTGACCCTAGGCTGTCCCGCACCGGTCGATGCGAACGCCTTTGACGCCATCGACGAATTCTACCGGCCGGGCGGCAGTTCGCATTGGGTATTGGTCAACGATCACAGCTTGCCGTTCGACCTGGATGTTGAACTGTTGAGGCGAGGATACCAGGCGGCCGGCACGTGGGACCGCGTGATCCTGCAGGATACGCCGCGCGACAGATGGCGCGCGCATGCGGCAGGCTGCGAGCGCGTCGATCACACCAATGCAGCGGATTGGACGGCGTTCATTATCGGCTGCTACGGCATGCCGGCGCCGATTGGCGACTGGCTCTATGCACTGGTCGGTCGGAAGGGCTGGGTTCATTTCCTGCGTCGCGAGAACGGCTTGCCGGGCGCCAAGATCGTCATGGTTCGAAGCGCCTTCATCGCCGATGACGGCTGGTGTTGGCTTGGCATCGATGCGCCGGTTCCCGGTGTCATGGCGCCCTGCTTCGACGACGATCAGAAGGTGACCGCAGCCCTGCTCCTGGCAGCGGCAGAGGCCGGGGCGACGCAATTTGTGAGCGATATCGAGGCGGTCAGTGATAGCCGTCAGGGCCCCGGCTACGCTGCCTGGTCAGCCCTCGGCTTCACCTGCAGCTATCGGCGGCGCCTGTTCAAGCGCGACGGGAAATGATTATTCGTTCTTGAAATGTTCCAGTGCGCGTGGCAAGGTTTGCCATGCGCTACGAACGTGATCCTGTCGACCCTTTTGAAGATTCCACGCGGCCCCAAACCGCCCGGAAAGGCCGCGGCGCCGTCACCAACCGGGCTGGCCGCTTCGAGCCGGGTCAGCGGCCGTTAGAGGACGATGGCTGGTCATCTAGCGAGGCTTTCTCCGGCCTCACCTTCAACGGCGCACCGGTCAGCCTCGTCGGCAGGAAGCCTGCGCCGAACACGGATGACGAACTGCCGCCGCTAAAGACGCATGTGGCGCTCGACAATGCGCGCTCGATTATCGCCCACAACAAATCACCCGACATTCCCTTCGATCAATCGATCAATCCCTATCGTGGCTGCGAGCATGGCTGCATCTACTGCTATGCGCGGCCGACCCATGCCTATCTCGGTCATTCGCCGGGGCTCGATTTCGAGACCAAGCTCTACATGAAGGCGGACGCGGCGAAACTCCTGGAAAAGGAATTGCGCAAGCCCGGCTATAAGCCCAGCGTCATTGCCCTTGGTGCCAATACCGATTGTTACCAGCCGATCGAAAAGCGTTTTGGCATCACGCGCGAAGTCCTGCATGTGCTGTCGGCCTACAATCATCCGCTCGGCATCACGACGAAATCGGCCAATGTCTTGCGCGACATCGACATCCTGGCGCCAATGGCGGCAAAGAAACTGGCCAAGGTCTATATCTCGGTGACGACGCTCGACCGCGACCTCGCGCGCGTGATGGAACCGCGCGCTTCGACGCCGCAGAAGCGGCTCGAGGCCATCCGGAAATTGAGTGAGGCCGGCATCCCAGTCGGCGTCTCGGTGGCGCCGATCATTCCAGCCCTCACCGACCATGAGATCGAGCACATCGTGGAAGCAGCCCACGCCGCCGGCGCCAGCAGCGTCAATTGGACGCTGCTGCGACTGCCGCTCGAGATCAAGGATCTGTTCACCGAATGGCTCGAGGCGCATCATCCCTTACGCGCCAAGCGCGTGCTCGACATGGTGCGCGAATGCCGCGACGGCGCGCTTTATAAATCGGATTTCGGTGAACGCATGCGTGGCACCGGTCCCTACGCCACCCTCATCCGACAGCGCGTCCAGGCCGCCGCCAAGCGCTTTGGCATGAACGGCTATCGCTGGGATGTCGATACCAGCCTGTTCAAGGTGCCGGCCGATCGCATGACCGGGCCTGAGAAACCAGCAGACACGACGCAATTAAGCCTGTTCGGTTAACGCGACATTCCTGTAAAAATCCGGAACGAATAGGTGCACCGCCGGTTCATGCGGTACCTGAATTTTCAAACGAGCCCATTTATGAGAAAGCCATTTTTGATAGTCGCCGTCGCCATCGGCTTGTCTGTCGTCTGTACAATTGCACCAGCGATGTCATCAGCACGCGCCGACAATACAGCGGCAACGACGCCCACTGAATTCGTGACAGCCAACGACGTCAGCTGCACCAATGGCGAGGTCCTGGATGACTCGACCGCCGCCCAGGCGCAGCAGCGGATCGAGGCCGTCGGCTATAGCGACGTCGAAATCCTTGCCAAGGGCTGCGACAATTTCTGGCATGCGACCGGCATCAAAGGCGGCGAGACGCGCAACCTCATCGTGACGCCTGATGGCGGTGTTTTGCCAGGCGGCAATTGAGGCGCGGAGAAATACCCCCCTCCCCGACCCTCCCCCTCAAGGGGGGAGGGGGTTTCCACCGAGTAGTGGCGACAACTTCGTTCTAGTCCTCTCCCCCCTTGCCGACGAATGTCGGCATTCACCGACGGGGAGGGGGAGAGTTAGAGAGGGGGGTGTGGAACGATCGGACTCTGAGCCGAGGAACCCCTTCCCGGGTCTCGGGTTATTCCCCCAAACCGAACTTCTCATGAGGCTCATCATGCGTGCCGTTCTTAGGACCATCGCTCTTTCCAGCGGCCTGCTCACCGCCATCGCCGTCACGCCCGCTTTGGCCGATAACGCCATCACCACGGCGCCGACCCAGCTCAGCCCTGCCAGCGGCAACAACTGCACCAATGGCGAAATCATCGACGGCTCGACTGCCGAACAGGCGATCGCCAAGTTCCAGGCGGCCGGCTACAGCAACGTTCAGATCGTCGAAAAAGGCTGCGATAATTTCTGGCATGCAACCGGCGTGAAGGGTGGCCAGGGCGGCAACATCGTGCTCTCCCCCGACGGCATGGTCATGCCCGAAGGCAACTGACGCCCAGCCTGGTTGCCCCAGCCTAGTTACCAGGGCGTCAGCTCGATAATTCCTCACACGTGCCACCGACCAATTTCTGGATCTTGAACGGATCACCTGGGGCCTGGCCAAGGACGGTGACCTCCGTGGCATCAGCCGGGGCATCGCCGCGGCTGACGAGGTCATAGCCGCCATCGCCCCTGGGCAGAAACTGGAAACAATAGTGGGCGGCGGGATCCAGGTCGTTATAGCTGTAGCAAACCTCGCTCCCCTCCAGCCACCATTTGCCGCGGAGGATATCCAGGCCGCGGACATAGATCGAGCGGCCGTTGGCACAGTGATATTCGCTCCATTTGAATTCGACCACGCCATCCTTCGTGTTGGCACCGAACAAGGTGTTGCCGGTGATGAGATGGCGTAATTCCGCCGGGTCGCCGATCACATCCCCTGTGCCTTGCGCGAAGGCAAATCCCGTCGCCAGGCTGCTGATGATCATCAGCACGCCGGCCAATCCACGCACCGCCCCCATCCATTTAGCCCCAATATAGTTGCAACGTTCCGCGGCATTCCGGCACGCGCGATGGTCGTGCCGGGGCTACGATGACAAGCAATGGTGTCGAGGGCAAGCGATGGGAAAGGGGGCTGGCGTTATTCTGTCTTTGCTGCGACTCCCGGGACACAGCAATATACCGGCTGGAATTGCTGGAAGCTGGGACATGCCGGATTGGTCGTTTGAAATCGCTGCGGGGCTGCATGACGGGCAGATCATCTGCGGCGTCGATGAAGTAGGGCGCGGTCCGCTGGCCGGGCCGGTGCTGGCCTGTGCTGCCATCCTGGACCCGGCGCGGGTCCCGAAGAATCTGCAGCAACGCCTGGATGATTCCAAAAAGTTGAATGCGCAGATCCGCGCCGAGATTGCCGAGGCGCTGCGCGAGATCGTCGTCTTTGCGATCGCCGAGGCGAGCGTCGCCGAGATCGACGAGTTCAATATCTTACGCGCCAGCCACCTCGCAATGCGCCGCGCCGTGGCCGCGCTGGTGCAAATTCCCACCCATGCTTTGGTCGATGGCAACATGGCGCCGGGTCTGGCGTGTCAAACGACCTGTGTCATCCAGGGGGATGGAAAATCGCTGTCCATCGCTGCCGCCTCGATTCTCGCGAAGGTGGAGCGGGACAAGATCATGAGTCAGCTGGCGCTCACCCATACCGTATATGGTTGGGAGCGCAATGCGGGGTACGGAACAGCCCACCATCTCAGTGCCATCAAGAGCCATGGCATCACCCCCCATCACCGACGGTCGTTTCGACCTGTCTCTGAGAACATTCCGATAACCGACTGACTCATAACACTTTCTCGTTGACACGCGGAGTCGCGTGACTCAGGATCGGCGCCATGACAAAGAAAGCGCCGAAGCCAAACCTCACCGCTCTCCCCCTCGATTCCATCATCGGCGGCGACAGCATCGAAGCCCTGAACGCTCTGCCGGAGCGGTCGATCGACATGATATTTGCCGATCCACCCTACAATCTTCAGTTGAGCGGGGAGCTGCACCGGCCGAATAACAGCCGTGTCGACGGGGTCGACAACGACTGGGATAAATTCGCCGATTTCGCCACCTACGACAAATTCACCGAAGGCTGGCTGAAGGCCGCCAGGCGAGTGCTGAAGGATGACGGCTCGCTCTGGGTGATCGGCTCCTATCACAACATCTTCCGCGTCGGCGCGAAGCTGCAGGATCTGGGTTACTGGATGCTCAACGACGTCATCTGGCGCAAGACCAACCCGATGCCGAATTTCCGCGGCCGGCGTTTCACCAATGCCCATGAGACCATGATCTGGTGCGCGAAATCCGCCGAGAGCCGCTACCAGTTCAATTACGAGGCGATGAAGACGCTCAATGACGATCTGCAGATGCGCTCCGATTGGCTGATGCCGATCTGCAGCGGCTCGGAGCGCCTGAAGGGCGAGGACGGCGTCAAAAGCCACCCGACGCAGAAGCCGGAAGCCCTGCTCTTTCGCATCATGATGGCAGCAACCAAGCCCGGCGACGTGGTCTTGGATCCCTTCTTCGGCAGTGGCACGACGGGTGCCGTCGCGAAGAAACTGGGCCGTCGCTATATCGGCATCGAGCGCGACCCTGCCTATATCAAAGTGGCCCGCGCCCGCATCGCCAAAGTGCAACAGGTTCCCGAAAGCGACATGCTCCAGATCATCTCCAAGCGCGAAGAACCGCGCATCCCCTTCGGCTGGCTGATTGAACGTGGGCTTTTGGAGCCCGGCACGGTCCTCACCAGCACCAATGGCCGCTTCACCGCCAAGGTGCGCGCCGACGGCACGCTCATCTCATCGGATCATCGCGGCTCGATCCACCAGGTTGGTGCCGCCGTGCAAGGTGCGCCTGCCTGCAACGGCTGGCAATTCTGGTGCGTGCCAAGGGAAGGCCAGCTGATCCCGATCGACTATTATCGCCAGCAGTTGCGGGCGGAACTGCACTGATTTTTCTTACCTCCCCCCTTGAGGGGGAGGTCGCGTGGAACACGCGGGCGGGGGTATCGGCGCATCAGTCTCGCTGCTTCTCAGCGGCGGAGAGATACCCCCCTCCCCGACCCTCCCCCTCAAGGGGGGAGGGGGAAGCAACCCGCACTTTCACCAGCAGACATCGTTGCCCAAATGTGAACGAGTCTCGCGCTCTCGCGATTGTGCCAAACACGTCCATCCTGCCCAATTGCGATGGAGGTATATGATGTGGCAACTCATTGGCGTGACGCTGACGTTGACCTTGCGATGGCCGATCTATGTTGCTTCCGCAATATCCATGGCGCTGTTTGCGGCGCGGAATCACTCTTCCCAGGCATGGCCATACTTCGCCATCGTCGCCATAGGCGCTGTGCTGCTTGCCGCCTTGGATTGGATGAGTATTAGCCTGAGCTCTGACCGAGAGCTCGGCCCGATGGCCAAATTCACAACATATCTGGCGATCGAAAGCGCGCTGAGTGCGTTCGTTTGTATGGCGACGATCGTCGCTTTCAAATAGGGACCCGATAGAGGTAACTAAACCAACTTCCCCAACCCATGCTCAACCACTTTTCGCATGACCGTCGGCAGCGCCACGTTGCCGAGATTGTCGATCTCGACCCATTGATAGCGTGGGTCGGGCTTCACACCCGTGGCCGCGAACACGATCAGATGCAAAGCAAAATGGGTGAAGACGTGGGTGACGCCGCCATCCAGCCGGCGCCACTTGAGTTTCGCGGGAGCAAGCTCGTCGGCCATGCCTTCGTCGAAAGCCTGCCCCAGCCAGTCGCTGGTCGGCACTTGCATCATGCCGCCAAGGAGCCCCTTCTCCGGGCGTTTCTCCAGCGCGATGCGCCCCTGTTTGTCGAGCATGACATAGCAAAGGCCGAACCGTTGCGGCCGCGCGGCCTTCGGCAGTTTCTTGGGGTAGGCCTCCATGTCGCCGGCGGCGTGCGCGGCACAGATCTCGCGCCAGGGGCATAAGATGCATTTCGGTTTCGTCGGCGTGCAGATGGTGGCGCCGAGATCCATGATCGCCTGCGCGTAATCGCCCGGCCGTTTTTGCGGCGTGAAACGCGACGCCAGTTCACGCAATTCTTCCTTGGCCTTCGGCAAGGGCGTCGCCACACGGTAAAGCCGCGCCATGACGCGTTCGACATTGCCGTCGAGGATGGTGGTCGGCCGGTCAAAGGCGATGGCCGCCACGGCGGCGGCCGTGTAAGGGCCGATGCCGGGCAGGCCGCGCAATCCGTCCTCGGTATCGGGGAAGACGCCGCGATGGTCCGCCACCACGGCCTCGGCGCATTTCTTCAAGTTCCGGGCGCGGGCGTAATAGCCGAGACCGGCCCAGGCTGTCAGCACATCATCAAGCGGGGCTGCGGCGAGGTTCTGGACGCGCGGCCAGCGCTTGAGAAAGTCCTGATAGTAGGGGCCGACAGTCACGACCGTGGTCTGCTGCAGCATGATTTCAGCGAGCCAGACATGATAGGGATCGGCGTACTCGCCAGGGGCGGAGCGCCAGGGCAGATGACGGCGATGGCGGTCATACCAGGCGAGCAAGAGGCTTGCCTGGTTATCGCTGGCATCGGCTGTGGCTTTTGGCTGTTTGCGCGGCATGGCGCCGGACCTTAGACTGCCGCCCATGAGCGCCCAAGAAGAAAAACCGAAACCCAAACCCGCAGAGTCGGAACGCCGCAACCGGCTGTCGGCGCTGGCGAGCAACGTCCCACACCTCACCAAGCTCGCTTTGGGTCGCAAGGGTTTTGCCGAAGCCGGCCTCATCGGCGAATGGCCGCTCATCGTCGGCGAGGAGATTTCGCGCCTCGCTGTCCCGGTGAAGCTGCGCCTGCCGCGCCCGAAAGGCGACAAAGCTGCAGTGGCCGTCACAGTTGATGGGATCGCCCCTGGCCGGATCGCCCCCAACATCGCCGGCGGCACGCTCACCTTGCGGGCGAGCCCGGCGGCCAGCCTCGAGGTGCAGCATTTGAAGCCGCGCATCCTGGAGCGCATCACGCGCTATTTCGGTTATCCCGCCATCACCGAGATCAAAATCGAGATCGGCGATCGCCGGAAAGCAGCGCCCAAGGCACGGCGGCCCGCTTCCGGGCCCGCGACGCAGCCGGACCTTTCCAAGGTCACCGATCCCGACATTCGCGAAGCCTTGCGGCGACTCGGGGCGGCCCGCGCCAAGCGGCCCTAAAGCCCCGGAAACATTGGCCAAGCATCAGATTCCGGCTGGACAATGGGCGACTCGCCCGAATCCAACGGCTTACGCGGCGACGTTCAACAGGGCGCATGCGCCCGGCCGGCAGGTCACCGATCCCTTGCTTGCAAGCCCCCCTGAATCCTGCCAAATAGCGGCGAAATCGGGCCTCAATTTCCGGGCCCCGAAAGGGAGGTTCTGTTGAACGCGCGCAATCTCGTCATCGGTGTTGTCGTTCTGGCGCTGGTGGGTGTCGGTGGCTTCTATGCCTGGACCCATTACGGACCCAATGCCGCCAGCAGCGACCCGGCCCTCACTGGCCTGCCCGCCGCCATCAACGATCCCCTCGCCCAAGCCCAGGAAGGCGACATGGTGATGGGCGATGCCAACGCCCCCATCACCTTCATCGAATATTCGTCGCTGTCCTGCCCGCATTGCGCCCGTCACCACCGGGACGTGCTGCCGGAAATCAAGAAGCAGTTCATCGATACCGGCAAGGTCAAGCTGGTGGTACGCGACTTCCCCTTGAACGGCCCGGCCGTGCAGGCGTCGCTCCTCGCCCATTGCGTCTCGCCGATGGCCTATTGGGGCATGACCGAGCAGCTGTTCGCGACACAGGCCGCCTGGGTCACGGAACAATCCGGCCCGGCCTTGGCCAGCATTGCCGCCGCTGCCGGCATGAATGGCGAGGCTTTCCAGGCCTGTCTCAACGACAAGGCCGCCAAGGACAAGATCATCGCCTCGGCCGAAAATGCCGACAAGGTGTTCAAGGTGAAATCGACCCCGACCTTCGTGGTCAACGGCATCGTCATCGAAGGCGAACGCACGTTCGAAGACTTCAAGAAGATCTTCGAGGCGGTCGCGAAGTAATCGGTCGCATATCTTAAGGAACGCGTGTCTTGGTCCAGTTCAACAAAGTCCGCCTGACCGGCTTCAAATCCTTCGTCGAATCCACGGAGCTGTCGATTCAGGCCGGGATGACCGGGATCGTCGGCCCCAATGGCTGCGGCAAGTCGAATTTGGTCGAAGCCCTGCGCTGGGTGATGGGCGAGACGTCCGCCAAGCGCATGCGCGGCGGCGAGATGGACGACGTCATCTTCGGCGGCAGCGGCAGCCGTCCGGCCCGCAATGTGGCCGAAGTGGTGCTCACCCTCGACAATGCCGACCGCCGCGCTTCCTCGCAGTTCAATGACAGCGATGATCTGGAAATCTCGCGCCGCATCGATCGCGGCGAAGGCTCGACCTACAAGGTCAACGGCAAGGAAGCCCGCGCCCGTGATGTGCAGCTGCTGTTCGCCGACATCTCGGCCGGCGCGCATTCGACCGCTTTGGTGAGCCAGGGCCGCGTCGGCGCCATCGTGAATGCGAAGCCCACCGATCGCCGCTCGCTGCTTGAAGAAGCGGCCGGTATCACTGGGTTGCACACGCGCCGCCATGAAGCGGAACTGCGCTTGAAGGCCGCCGAAGCCAATCTCGCGCGGCTTGATGACGTGATCATCACGCTGGAAAGCCAGCTCGGCCAGTTGAAGAAGCAAGCGCGCCAAGCCTCGCGCTATCGCAATTTGCAGGACCATATCCGCCGCGCCGAGGCGATCCTGTTCCACATCCAATGGCAGGATGCGCGCCAGCGCCTGGATTATTCCGAAAAGACCCTGATGGCGGCTGAGACGGCCGTCGTCTCGCTGACCTCGGCCGCGGCCATCGCCGCCACGCGCCAGACCGAGGCCGCCACCATCCTGCCCAGCCTGCGCCAGGCGGAAGCCGAGGCCGCAGCGGAACTGCAGCGCCTCACCATCGCCCGCGGCGCGCTCGACAAGGAAGAAGAGCGCATTGCCCAGGCGCGCTCTGACGCCGACCGGCAGCTGCGCGAGAACGAAGCCGATCATGGCCGTGAGCTGGCGCTGACCACCGATGCCGCCGCTGCCGCCGAGCGTCTTGCCGAAGAACGCGCCATCATCACCGAGACCGCCGGCGAAGAAGCTGCGGTTTCGGAAGAGACGCAGCGCCGCGTCGAAGGCGCGCAAGCCGAGGTCGATGAGAGCGAGGCCGAGCTTGGCCGCCTCACCCAGGATCTCGCCGCCGCCGAGGCCCGCGCCCACGCGCTCACCCGCCGCCTCGATGAATTGCAGCAGCGCCGCCAGCGTTTGGGCAACCGCGCGCAGGAAGTCGATGCCGAGCGTCAGCGCCTCACCGCCGAAATCGAGAACGATGCCGAGACGCAAGGTGCCCGCGCCGCCGTGGCCGAAGCCGAAGCGGCCCTTGAAGAAGCGCAGGCTATCTTGGCCGAGATCGAAGGCCAGCGCGGCCTTGCCGGCGAAGCAGAGACCAATGCCCGCACGCAGCTGCAACAGGCGCAGGATGCCCGCCAGCGCCTGAAGGCCGAGGCCGACGCCCTCTCCTCCATCTTCGCCACCTCGGATTCCGAGATGTGGCCGCCGCTCATCGACAGCCTGACCGTGGCGCCGGGCTATGAGACCGCGATCGCGGCGGCGCTCGGCGATGATCTGCAGGCTTCGACCGATCTGGGCGCCCCCTCGCATTGGCGCGACGGCGAGACCGTTGGCACGGCGCCCGGCCTCCCCGGCAATGCCGAACCTTTGTCGCGTTTCGTCACCGGCTCGGTGGCGCTGGGCCGGCGCCTGGCGCAGATCGGCGTCGTCGCGGATGAAGCGACCTGCCGCGCCTTGGGGCCGCAATTGCAACAGGGCCAGCGCCTCGTCTCCAAGGACGGCGCGATGTGGCGCTGGGATGGCTTCACCATCGCCGCCGGCACCGAGACTGCCGCCGCGACCCGGTTGAAGCAGCGCAACCGCCTGCGCCAGCTCGATGATGAACTTAACGCCGCTGAAGCAGCCCTTGCGGAAGTCGAAGCCTTGTTCGGCACGGCCCGTGACGAAGCGCAGAACCTCATCGACCGCGAGCGCAATCAGCGCCAGACCTTGCAGGCGGCCTATAACGCAGCGCGGCAAGCGCGCGATGCCGCCGCCCGCGTCGAGCAGCGGGCGACGCAGATGCAATCGCGCCTGGCTGCGATCGGCGAACAGGCCGAGGCCGTCGCCGGTGATATCGCCGAGCTTGAAGGCCAGTTGGAAGCAGCTGCCACTGAGCGCGCAGAACTGCCCGATCTCGATGCCGCCCGCCACCGCATCAACGAATTGCGACCCGAAGTGGCCGAGCGCCGTACCAGCCTCGTGGAAGCGCGCTCTGCCCTCGATCGTCTGCAGCGCGAAGCACAGCAGCGCCAGACGCGCCTCCTCGCCATCGCCGACGAGCTCCGCTCCTGGGAACAGCGTGGCCAGCGCGCACAGCAACATCTCAGCGAACTGGTCGAACGCCGCGCCCATATCGAAGCCGAAATCGAGCGTCTGGCCGCCCTGCCCGGCGAGATCGCGCAGCAGCGCAGCGACCTCATGGACCTCCTCGAAGTCTCCGAGGAAAAGCGCCGCGATGCCGCCGATGCGCTCGCCTCCGCCGAGACGGCGCTGGGTGAAGCCGATCGCGGGTTGAAGGGTGAAGAGCACCGGCTCATCGAAGCGCGCGAGCAGCGCGTGCGTGCAGAAGCTGCCATCGAGCAGGCAAAGGAAGCCGCCACCACCTTGACCGAGCGCATCCGCGAAAAGCTCGAATGCTCACCGGAAGAAGTTCTCAACCTCGCCGAACTCGATCCCGGCGAAGGCCTGCCGGCGCGCGAGGAGACCGAACAGCGCCTCAATAAGCTGCTGCGCGAGCGGGAGAATATCGGGCCGGTCAATCTGCGCGCCGAGACGGAATCGAACGAGCTCGATCAGCAATTGTCGGGTATGCAGACCGAACGCTCCGACCTGATCAACGCCATTTCACGTTTGCGCCAGGGCATCGCCAGCCTCAACCGCGAAGGTCGCGAGCGGCTGCTGGCCGCGTTTGAATTGGTGAACGGCCACTTCACCTCGCTGTTCACGCGGTTGTTCGGCGGCGGCAAGGCGCATCTGCAATTGACCGAGGCCGAGGATCCGCTCGACGCCGGCCTCGAGATCTTCGCGAGCCCGCCGGGCAAAAAGACCCAGGTTCTCTCGCTGCTCTCGGGTGGCGAGCAGGCGCTGACGGCGCTGGCGCTTCTCTTTGCCGTGTTCCTCGTCAATCCAGCCCCCATCTGCGTGCTGGACGAGGTCGACGCGCCGCTGGATGACGCCAATGTCGAGCGCTTCTGCAACCTCGTGCAGGAACTGGCCGAGGCCTCGGGCACGCGCTTCCTGGTCATCACCCACCACCGCCTCACGATGGCCCGCATGGACCGCCTCTACGGCGTCACCATGGCCGAACGCGGCATCTCGCAGCTGGTCTCGGTGGACCTGCAGGAAATCGGCCATCTGAAGGCGGCTTCGTAACCCCAGGCTCCATTTCAGGCGACATTGCGGTCAGACCAAATTCGGACTATATTTGGTCGTCCGCATAGGAGGTCGCCATGAAATTGTCCACCCAGATCAAGCCCATTAGCTATCTCAAAGCCAACGCAGCAGAAATCATGGAGCAGTTGACCGAGGACCGTCAGCCGATTGTCATTACGCAGAACGGCGAAGCCAAGGCGGTGCTCCAAGACGTGGCTTCCTACGAACAGGCCCAGGAAACCTTGGCGCTGCTGAAAATCATAGCTCTTGGGCAGGCACAGATCGCGCGTGGCGACGTGACTCCGGCGCGCGAGGCAATCACGCAAATCCGTGCCGATCTGCGCACCAAAGCGGAAAGTGCCAAAACCAAAAAGCGCTCATGAAATACAGCGTTCTTCTGACCGGCGGTGCCAAACGCGACCTCACCGATCTTGCCGCCTATATTGCGGAACACGACTCCCTGGCGAAAGCCGACCAGCTGCTTGATGGCATCGTCGACATAATAGACGCCTTGGAGACGATGCCGGAACGTGGCCGGCATCCGCCGGAGCTGCTCGACCTTGGTTTTCGTGATATCCGCGAGCGCTTCTTCAAGCCCTATCGCATCCTCTATCGCATCGATGGACACCGCGTCAGCATCCTGCTGATCGCCGACGGCCGGCGCGATATGAAGGCTCTTCTGATGCAGCGGTTGCTGGATTGACCAGGGTTACTGCCAATGCATCGGTGAGGTGAGCACATCGGCCACCCCGTAGCCCCAAAATCCGCTGACGCCCAGCGAAACGGCCCAGGCGGTGCGAGTCCAGAGCTGTCGGGCTGGATGGCTTCTATAGAGCCATGTCGGCACCCGACCGGCGGCCCAAGCAGTGGCCAGCGCGGCAGCTAGCCCCAAAGGCGCGAAAGCCGCCCAGAAGGGATAGATCGGGTCGGTGAGGAGGGCAGCCAGAATGCCGGCCAGCACCATAAGCGCCATGCCGCCGACGCAGATGACGGCGGGCAGGATGATTGCGGCGATCTTTCTCAAAATTTGCCCCCAATGACGCACTGATCATGGCAAGCCGGATAACAAAAATCGTCAGCAAAATTAACGGCGTCGGTTTTTCATGAATATCTGTCCCGTTTCCGCCAGAATCACTGTCCCGCGGAAAGAGCGCGCACATGATGATGATCCCGGTGGCGGCAGGCAGCGCGCGCGGCCAGCAAAACGGGTCCAGACGGGTCATGGTGCAGTGCGCGACGACAGTGATTCCGGAGCCTTCCCGGGCGGCCTGTCACAGGCCCTCATGCGTTGCGTTTTTAGCAATATAAATCAATCAGTTAATATGCCTCAATTCGCCTTGACAGCCCATCCCCCCTTGCCTATGTTGCGCGCGCTTCCGCCAATCTACCGATGGGCGGAGGTAGCGGCTTGTTGCTCGGGGATACCTTGAGGATTGGCGACAATGACCGAACAGAACCCCGATAACCTGGACCAGTTCGACGCGAAGCTCAAAGCAGCGCGGGAACGGATCGGGGAATCGGATTCCGGTGTGCTGGCCCGCGAGGGCACGTCGCTGGGATATGGCTTCCGCCTCAGCATCGAATTGCTGGCGGGCCTGCTGGTCGGTCTCGGGATGGGCTACCTGCTTGACGGATGGCTGGGTACGCGTCCCTGGTTGATGCTGGTTCTGATGATCCTGGGCCTCGGCGGGGGCGTCCTCAATGTGATGCGCGTGTCGAAGCAGATGGAGCAATTGGAAGCTTCCAAGAAGGATCAACGTTAAAGCGTCGACCCTTCGGGCCTAACCGGGACGTATGTCCAGGTGGGGTTCGCGGGCGGCAACAACCGGGGATGACATCGTGGCCGACGCCCATTCACCACTTGCCCAGTTCGAGATCAAGACGCTCATGCCGCTGGACCTCGGCGGCGTCGATGCATCCTTCACCAATGCCTCGCTGATCATGGCGGTGGTGGTCGGTCTCGTGACCCTCTTCATCGTAGCCGGCATGAACAAGGCCACCATCGTGCCGGGCCGATTCCAGGGCATGGTCGAGTTCTTCTACGAATTCATCGCCAATCTCCTCAAAGAGAACACCGGCCCCAAGGGCAAGCAGTTCTTCCCGCTGGTCTTCTCGCTGTTCATGTTCATCCTGGGCTGCAACCTCATCGGCCTCTTTGGTGCGATCACCGTCACCAGCCACATCGTCGTGACGTTTGCGCTGGCCTTCATGGTCATCACTGTCGTGACCGTGGTGGGCTTCATGAAACACGGCACGCATTACTTCAGCTATTTCGCCCCAGCCGGTGCGCCGATGTGGCTGATGCCGCTGATGATCCCCTTGGAAATCATCTCCTACCTCATTCGCCCGATCAGCCTTTCCGTGCGACTCTTTGCCAACATGGTGGCCGGCCACGTCATGCTGGGTGTCCTTGGCACCTTCGTCGTGGGCCTCGGCGGTTTGTTCTTTGCGCTGGGCGCCATTCCGCTCGCCGCCATTCCGCTGATCTTCGCGCTCGAGGTGCTGGTTGCCCTCCTGCAGGCCTATGTGTTCGCCATCCTCACCTGCATCTACCTCAACGACGCCATTCACCTGGCGCACTAAGGGTCGGCAGGCGAAAAGCTTTCCATCAACACCAAGCAACGTTTTAATCCCCAAGAAAGGACATCCATCATGGAACTCGAAGCCGCGAAAATGATCGGCGCCGGTATTGCGGCACTCGCCCTCGGTGGCGCTGGTATCGGTCTCGGTACCCTGTTCGGCAGCTACATGGAGGGTGCGTTCCGCAACCCGGAAGCCCAGAGCAAGCTGAAGGTCAACCCGATGCTTGCCTTCGCGCTGATCGAAGCCACGGGCCTCTTCGGCTTCGTCATCGCCATGATCATCCTGTTCGGCTAAGGCCGAACGAGACGATCTCTAGAACGTTGCGATTTGACGGCCGGCCGGCTCATATTTCTGAAGCCGGCCGGTTCGTAATCTTAAGTAGAAGATTTGGGAGGGGATGATGCCCCAATTCGATCCCGCCATATTCTCACCGCTGCTGGTCTGGCTGGTCCTGACCTTCGTGGCGCTCTATCTGCTGATGTCGAAGCTGGCCCTGCCCAAGGTGGCAGCGATCATCGACCAGCGCGCCGAGCGCATCGAGGGCAACCTTGCCAAGGCGGAACAGCTGCGCGCTGAAGCTGCCGGCGTGCTGGCCGCCTATGAAAAGGCCATCGCCGATGCGAAAGCCGGCGCCCAGGCGGAACTGGCCAAGGCCGGTGCCGACATCGCCGCCGAGACGGCCAAGCGCGAAGCCGAATTCGGGAAGCGCCTCGCCGAACAGACTCGCACTGCCGAAACCCGCATCAAGGCCGCCAAGACCGAGGCCCTGGCCCAGGTCAAGGCGATCGCCACGGATCTCGCTGGCGGCATTGCAGGTAAATTGACCGGCGCCGGTGTGGACGCCAATGCCGCCGGTGCCGCGGTCGACGCCGTCGTGAAGGAGCGTGCCTGATGGAACATGAAGCCAGCATGCTTGCCGACCCGCATTTCTGGGTCAATATCGGCGGCCTGATTTTCCTCGCCTTTGCCGGCCCGAAGCTGTGGAAGGCCATCACCCAGATGCTCGACCAGCGCGCCATCAAGATCAAAGCCGATCTTGATGAAGCACAGAAGCTGAAGGACGAGGCCCAGGCCCTCCTCGGCGAGTACCAGCGCAAGCAGAAGGACGCCTTGCGCGAGGCAGCCGAGATCGTCGAGACCGCGAAGGCCGTGGCCCAGCGCCAGGCGCGCGAAGCCGCCACCAACCTCGAAGCGGCCCTGGCCCGCCGCGAGAAGCTGGCGCTCGAGAAGATCACCCAGGCTGAAGCTGCCGCCATCGCCGAAGTTCGCCGCGAGGCGGTCGATGTCGCGACGGCCGCCGCCCGCAAGCTGATCACAGCCAGCCTCACCGACGCCCGCGCCAGCGCGCTCGTCGACGCCGCCATCAAGGACGTCGACCAGCGCCTGCATTGAGCTGTTTGCTGCATTCGCCAGAAACAAAGGCCCGGCGTGGAAACACACCGGGCCTTTTTCTTTGTGCCGCTCCCTCTCCCTAACCCTCCCCCACGCCGACGAATGTTGGCCTTCGCCGACTGCGGGGGGAGGGAACAAGATCGAGCCTGGACCCACTCTTTCAACCGACTGGCTATAGCTCCCTCCCCCCAACGTGGGGGAGGGTTGGGGAGAGGGGGTCGGCGGGTCAGTACGCACGACCTCGGCTTGTTGTCCTACGCTGCCCGGTGCTGCAAAAGTTAGGCTTCCGGCAATCGACTTGGCGTATCATCGGACGGCTCTCATGCGGAAAGAGCCGACGATCATACGCTCCATTGCCGCGCGAAGAATGGACCGTTGTCATGGGGATGGCGAGCGTTCCCGGCGAAACCACCAACGTGCGCGACCCGGTCGCGGACGATGCGCTGATGCTCTACCGCGCCATGCTCGACAACGCTCCGTGGGGCGTCTTTCATTCGACCGCCGACGGACACTATATCAGCGTCAACCGGGCGCTCGCGACACTCTGCGGCTATGCCACCCAGGCAGAGATGATGGCCGCCGTCACGGACATCGCCCGGCAGATTTATGTCGAGCCGGGCACGCGGGTGGAATTTCTGCGCCGGATGCAGACCGACGGGATCGTCAAATCGTTTGAATCGCGCATGTACCGTGCGGACGGGTCGATCATCTGGGTGTCCGAGAACACCCGCCCGGTTCATGATTCCGCCGGTAATTTTCTCTATTTCGAGGGCACCGTCGAAGACATCTCGCGCGTCAAGCTCGCGGAGGAGGACTTTCGGCAGCGGGAGGCGGGGTTGCGCCAGCTCATCAACACGATCGGTGTCGGCGTCAGCTATTGGGACCGCAATCTTATCTGCCGCTTCGCCAACGATGCGCATCAAGGCTGGGCCGGTCTCGGACCGGACGACATGCTGGGCGCACATCTGGAAAGACTGATGGGGCCGGAACGCTTTGCGGCTCAGCGGGCCTATCGCGACGCTGTCTTCAGAGGTGAGATCACCGCGTTCCATCTGCCCCTCACCACACAGGCCGGCAAGGACGTCGTCCTGCAAATCGTGCTGACGCCGGACATCCGGGCCGGTGAAGTCGCGGGCTATTACGCCGTCGGCATGGACGTGACGGCCCTGGTCCGGGCGGAGTCCGAACTGGCGGCGCGCGAGCAGGAATTGCGCCTGCTGGTCAACAGCATCCCGGCCACCATTTCCTATTGGGACCGCGAGCTCATCTGTCGCTTCGCGAATGACAGGTACAGCCATTGGTATCCGTCGAAAGCGATCGTCGGCATGCATGCCAGCGATTTCCTTGGCGAGGCACAGTTCGCTGGCGACCAGCATCGTCACGCGGCAGCCCTGCGCGGCGAGCGGATATCCTTCATGGCCACGATGACCGGCGACGATAATGTTGCGCGACATCTCCAGGTGGATTTCGTACCGAAGTTCGAGGGCCTCGAGGTCGTGGGCTTCTATGCCATCGGCACCGACTTGACCGATCTCAAGAACGCCGAGATCGCCCTGCGGGAAAACGAGGAACGCTACCGCGAGGTGTTCAACAACATCGCCGACGCGATCTTCCTCAATGAAGTGACACCGGACCGCCGCTTCCGGGTTCTGGAGGTCAACCCGGCCGCCGAACGCCAGATGGGCATCAGCGCCGCGGAACTGGTCGACCGCTGTGTCGAGGAATACCTGCCGCCGAAGACCGCCGAATTGATCAACTGGCACTTTCGTCACTGCCTGGAAAGTGGCGATGTCCACCGGTTCGAGGCGGGGCTGGATATCGTTGGCGGACATCGCATCATGCATGTCACCTTCGTGCCGATCCGCGATGACACCGGCACGGTGCGGCGCATTCTGGGCCTCGGCCGCGACATGACCGAGGCGCGCGAACTGGAACAGGCGATCCTGGCCAGCGAGGATCGCGAGCGGCTCGCCCATGGCCGCCTGATGGACGCGATCGAAAGCCTGCATGACGGCTTTGTGCTGTGGGGGCCGGATGGACGCATCCGCATGCTCAACCGGGCGGTGACGGAACTCTACTTTCCGCCCGGACGCGGCTTTGTCATCGGCATGTCGTACCGCGACGCCCACGATCAGTTCGTGCATGCCTGGCGCTCGGTCGGCCTCGAACCGCATCAGGTCTACCGCGCGGGAGAACGCATGCGGCAGTTTGCGGATCTCGCGGTCTCCGATGAGGGGATGGCCGCCTTCGCGGTCGATTGGCTGGCGACATTCACCGGGACGAGCCCGGAAATTCCCGGCGCCTATGGCCGCTGGTTCGTGATCCATCGGCAGCGAACCCGCGAAGGCGGCTTCGTCGAATTCTGGATCGACGTCACTGAACGCCGGAACAGGGAACGGGAACTGCACGCCGCCTTGCATGAGGCGGACGCCGCCAACCGGGCGAAGTCACGCTTCCTCGCGCAAATGAGCCATGAACTGCGTACGCCGCTCAACGCCGTCATCGGCTTCTCCGATCTGATGCTGCGGGGAATCGCCGGACAGATGAGCCCGGTGCAGTCGGAATATTGCGGCTATATCCACAACAGCGGTGAACATCTGCTGCAGCTGGTCCAAGGGGTGCTCGATTACGCCGCCATCGAATCCGAGGATGTGAAGGTCACCCTTGAGACGATCGATGCGACACTGGTTCTCAGCCAGGCGCGCGAATTGATGTTGCCCATTGCGCAGAAGGCCGGGGTCCATCTGTCGCCGGCGCGCACGGGTGCCGCCTGGGTCCACGCCGACACGCTGCGGCTGCGCCAGATCCTCATCAATCTCATGGCCAACGCGGTGAAGTACAATCGGCCGGGCGGCGAAGTCCGGCTCGACATCCTCTCTTTGCCGGCAGATGCGTGGCGGATCACTGTCGCCGATGACGGGATCGGCATTCCAAAGGAGCGGCTGGGCGAACTATTCCGCCCCTTTGAACGATTGGGGCAGGAAGTCAGTGGCGTGGAAGGTACGGGTCTTGGTCTGGTGCTGGTGCATCGGCTGGCCGAACGTATCGGTGGCACCGTCGGCGTTGAGAGTGATGCCGGCCGTGGCAGCACATTCTGGATCGACCTACCGGCAGCGCCAGTACCGGACAACGGCTAGTTTTTGCGCAAAAGGCATGCTATGGTGTGATATTAATGCTCATATGTTGATCAGGGAAATTTCCATCAAATTTGAGCTAATTACCGGGGTCTCGACACTTCATTAACTTCTTGCGCAGATAATCAGCGAATCGTGCAAGAGACCCGCCGCCTACAGGTTGCGGGCAGCGTGGGCAACGGGATAGCGAAGCCGCTATCCATGTGAGGTCGCGGATGATGACATTGCCACCCGACGACCTGAGCCAGTCGGACACCATTGACGACCAGTCAGCGCAAGACCAGATCACGCGGCTGGTTTCGGAACGCGCCAGCTATGGCGAGCAAAAGAATGCCATCCACAGAGCCATCTACCGGCGCCGGCTGCGTGACGAAATGCAGCGTGTCTGGGGCACCGACGATTTACCCCAGGCACCGACAAGCCGGCCTCTATACTACTATCTGGCCCTGACCGGGATGGCCGGATTTCTCGTGCTCCTGCTGGCCGTGCTGATCTGAGCCCAGCTTGATCTGAGCCCGATTTGAGTCGGGTACCGGGCGTCGCTGTTAAGCTCCCCATTCCCTTCAACGCCACTCCCCGCCCACCCCGATTTTCTGTTGCGATGCAGCGGAAAGCGGATAGGCTGAGCTGGGGTATGCGCAAATGACGCATATCCCCGGCGCTGTAGGGGAGCGCCGTGACTGTCTGATGAGGTGAAAGGAGTTCGGCGTGGTGCCGCGATCGGTGCCATGGACCTGAAACTGGCCAGAAACTGGCCAGAAACTACTCTGGGAGGAGCGACCTGATTTGCGCCAAACAATAAACGCAAACATGGAGAGCTTCACAGATGGACATGACCGAGATCCAGGCCAAGCTCGATGCGCTCGAGAAGGCCACAGCCATGACGAACACGCTCAATTCCGAGATGTTCTATTGGTGGTGTACCGCCCTGATGATCGCCATTCACGCCGGGTTCCTGGCCTATGAAATGGGGGCGTCGCGGGCCAAGAATGCGCTCGCCTCCGGCATCAAGAACATCCTCGCCTTCGCCTTCATCACGCCGACCTTCTTCTTCTTCGGCTGGTGGATCTATCTCGCCTTCCCGACCGGCTTCAGCATTTCGGAAGCAGGTGCTGCCGGCCTGCCCTGGTCAGCCAATATGGGTCCGAACCTCGCCGACAATGCCTCGGGCATCTTCTGGGCAGCCTTCACCCTCTTTGCCGCCACCACTGCCTCGATCATGTCCGGTTCGGTCATCGAGCGCATCCGCATCTCCGGCTTTACCATCCTCGCCGTCATCCTGGGTTCCGCGGTATGGATTCTAGGCGCTGCCTGGGGCTGGCATCCGCAGGGCTGGCTGTCGACCGAATGGGGCCTCCACGATGTGGGCGCCGCGGGCTGCGTGCACATGATCGCCGGTTTCTTCACCTTGGGCGTCCTCATCAATCTGGGGCCGCGCATCGGACGCTTCAACACCGACGGCACGGCCAATGACATGCCGGGCCACAACATGCCGATGTCGCTCATCGGCCTGATGCTGATCGTCATGGGCTTCTTCGGCTTCCTCGGCGGCTGCATCATCTATACCGGGAGCGAATGGACCACGATCTACGGCACGCCGACAACGCTCTCGGCCTTCGCCTTCAACACCTTGATGGGCGTTTCGGGCGGCATGATCGGCTGCTATCTCGCCACCCGTGATCCATTCTGGATGATGTCCGGCGCGCTTGTCGGCGTCATCTCATCGGCGTCCGGGCTAGATGTCTACTTCCCGGCCTTCGCCTTCATCATCAGTTTTGCCGGTGGGTTGGTGATCCCCTCGATCAACAATCTGCTGATCAAGCTGAAGATCGACGATGCGGTCGGCGCGGTGGCGGTGCACGGCTTTGGTGGTGTCTGGGGCATCATGGCCGTCGGCATCTTCGCCGCCGGTTATCCCAACATCACCGGCCCGGAAGTCTCCTTCATGGGCCAGTTCAAAAGCATGATCGTGTTCGCCCTGCTGGGTTTTGTGCCGGGCTATGTGTGCTCGCTCGTCCTCAAGAAGGTGGGCCTGCTGCGCACCAACCAGGGCGCCGAGATCGCCGGTCTCGACATGGCGGAAGTGCCCGTCGCCGCCTATCCGGAAAGTGCCATTCCGGCCTATGCCAAGTCACCCTCGGTCCCGGCACCGGCTGAGTAAGACACCTCCAGCACAGATGAGTCATCTTCAGAAAGGAACCAGCCTATGAACACCTCACCGATCACCAGCTGGGACGGGGCCGAGGCATACTTCACCTTTGCCGACAAGCCGGCCGTCCTGGTGGCACTCGTCCTTATCGCCGCCGGCATTTGCGTCGGTGGCATCATCAGCATGATTCGCCACGAGAGCTATTCCTACAAAAAGTTCGAATAGGTCGGTCTCAGCAGGAAGCCGCCGGCAGCGATGCCGGCGGCTTTCTTGCGGCCGATCGCGCCCGCCAAAACAAAACCGCCCGGCACCTTGTGGGCACCGGGCGGTTATCATCGCGGCCTGGTCGGCCGGCGAGAATAGCTGGTCGACGAAGTTTACTTCTTCGCAACCTTGGCAACAGCGGCCTTCACTTCTTCGATCTGGTCGACGAAGCGGCTCTGGATGAGCGAGGCAACTTCCGTGTTCGACTTCTGCACGAGATCCGTGAGCTCACGAACGTTGGCAACGGCCTGCTCGAAGCCGGCCTTGGTCAGCTCGGCCTGCTTCACGAACTTCTCTTCGGCGCTGGTCGGCTCGGCCAGTTCCTTGGCAACCTTGCCGAACTCTTCAACCGCCTTGCGGGCGATTTCAGCCTGGCGCTGGGCCACGGCCTTGACGCCTTCGAAGGCGGCCTGGTTGGCGGCGGTCAGAACTTCGAAGTTCTTCTTCTGGGCAGCAACGACGCCTTCGAAATCGAAGAGGCCGGCTTTGCCGTTGGCGAAGGTCTTCGTGTAATCACCGAACCACTTGCCGAAATCGGCCTGGATCTTGGTGAAGTCCATCTTGGTGAAATCCGGGAAAGCCGGGGTCGTCGGGGTGGCGGTCTCGAACGTGCTCTGGGTCTTGGCCATGGTGGCGTCTCCTCAGTAAAAACGGTTTCTAGCGAAATTGGTTCGTTGTGCACTGCACAATCTGAAGGTCTATATGAGGCAGAACCGACCGGAAATCAAGGGCTTTTTTGCTGCAATGCAATAAACAACGAAGATATCATTATATATCAATTACTTAATTGTGAAATTTTCGCCCAAAAAAGCAGCACTAAACAGCTTAATAAACAAGCACTCGCTTGCATCGCAATATATATGGTGCGCGGTCCATGGAATTGCCAGCCGCGATCAGTAGTCCCATTCCCAATAGATTCCGGCCTTGCCGGTCGAGTTGGCGCCGACTTCGCCCTCGACCTTGACGTTGGGCGTCACTTCCACCTCCACCGTGGCGGCGCTCGAACTGCCGGCAGTCCCCTGCTTCACACCGACATAGACGCCCTCGCTGACATAGCGCCCTGCACCCAGGCTCGGGCCGGCGGTGCCGTCGCCGGCATCGACGCTGAGACGGTCGAGCCCGGTTTCCTTGCGGATCTTGTCGAGGAGATCGGTGCCGCCGCCGACACCCGCCAGCTCCGCCGTCGCCTGGGCGAGTTGGATCGCTTCGAGGGCGGAGAGCGAGCCGGACGCCTTGCCGAACAGCAGGCGGGACAAGATCTCATCTTCCGGCAAGGGCGGGGTTGAGCTCAGGCTGATGCGCACCAGGCTGACATGGCCACCGACATTGACCGCCACGTCATACCCTTCCGCCCGCGCATTGGCGGTGAAGTCGAGCACCGGGTCGATCTTGGGCGCACCGTCGAAGATCACCTGGCCCCGGCTGAAGGAGAGCTGGCGGCCGACGAGATCGAGCGTGCCGCGCCGCATTTTGATGGCGCCATTGATCAGCGGCTGGTCGGCCGTCCCGGTAATCTTGAGGGCGCCGCCCAACTCGGCATCGAGGCCACGGCCGCGGATCGACATCTGCTGCGGCACGTCGACTGCGATGTCGAGAGCAATCCCCAGCGACTTCGATGGCGGCTTGGCCGCCGCCTCGATCTTGGCCGCGCGGACCGGCGGGACATTGATCTCGACCGTCTCGATTTCCTGGATGCTGGGCGGCAGATTGTCCGGGATGCGGATCTCCGCCTTGCGCAGTGTGATATTGCCGGCCAGCGTCACCTGTTCCGTGAGATCGCCGCCAGCCTGCAAGCGCGCATCGGCGACCGCAAAGGCGTCCGGCATGTTGAGCACCTGGGCCTTGTCGAGGTTGAGGGCGATCTCGACCGGCATCGCTTCACCCAATCCAACCTGCCCCTGGCCGCTGATACGCCCGCCGCCCGGCGTGTTGGCGGAGAGGCTGACAAGATCGATGCGCTGGCCATTGCCGCGGAGTTCCGCCATCAGCTTCCGCAGCTTGATGCCATAGCGCACATTGTCATAGCGCCCATCGCTGACCTTGATGCTGCCGGAAAGACCGGGGGCGCCCAGCGTACCGTCGGCCAGCAGATCGACATCCGCCTTGCCGGAGACGCGGTCGGCACCACCTGCCAGCACGATATCGAGGATGGAGAGATCGAGCGTTCCCTTGGCATTCGCCTGCAAGGTCGCGTTGGGGTTGAATGCCGGAAAGCCTGTGGCTGGATCGGCCGGCAGTCCCAGTGCCGCGGAGAGATCGAGGCCGCCGCCAGTGGAAAAGCTGAAGCGTCCATCGGTTGTCACGCGCCCACCGCGCCACTCGCCCGTGAGGTCAAAGCCGGCGGAAAGGCCGCGCTGCCCGCGCAGACCCATTTCTTTGCCCGCGACACTGAACTGCGCTGTCGGATTGCTGCGCGGACCGGAGAGCGCCAGCGTCGCATCCACCGTGCCCACGGCATCGACGCCAGGATCGGCGACTTTCAGCAGTGCCAGCGGGAATTGCGCAATTTTGAGATCGACCTCATTGCCGGCGGGGCTGGTCGCAGCATCGAGCGTGATCCGACCATCGCGGGCGCGAAGATCAAGGCCTGTCACGCGCATCGTCTCGCCTTCCCGCGTGAGGGTGGCCGGGCCGGCCAGAGTCACCTGTTCTGCGCGGTAGCTGGCGGTGAGTGCCGTCAAGGTGATGGCCTGGCGTTCCGGCAGGTTTGCAAGATCGGCGGCGAGATCGAGGGCGATCTCCGTGCCGCTTGCTTGCGCCGTGATCGCCATGCCATCGGCGATGCTGCGCGCGGTAAGGGCGACCGTGTCCAGCTTCTGCCCGCTCGCCGCCACGTCGCGCAAATCGACACGGCCGTCGATGGACGGCATGCCAGCCACATCGCCGATCTGCGCCGCAATCGTGCCATCACCGATGGTTGCCGTCTGCGCATAGGCCAGATCCCGCATCGTCGCGTTCACCCCGACATTCTGTTTGCCGCCGTCGTGGCTGAGCACGATGTCCGCCGTGATTGCGCCGGCAAGATCGAGGCCGGTAAGACGCTGCAACTCGGCCAGCGCCGGCATGTCGAGAGTAAGATTGCCGGCGACCAGAGTGCCTGTCACATCCGCCTGGCCACTCACACTGCTGCGACCGAAGCCGAGCCTCATGTCACGGATAGCGATGGTCCCGTTCTGCGGTTGCTGGATGGCGCGGGTGTTGATGCTGGCCTTCAACCCGTCGACCATCGCCGTCCCATTGACGACCAGTTGCGGCGCGTTGACCAGATCCTGCCCGTCGATGTTGAGGGCTACCGCCGTCGCGCTGCGCTGGTCATAGGTGATCTGTTTGGAGGTCAACACCGCCGCGATCTGCGGTGCTGCTTGTGTGCCGGAAATCTTCGCCTGCAACGCCACCGCGCCCTTCGCCGCCGGATCGAGGGCGGAAAGATCGCTGAGGGCAGCCTCGAGCGCCATGTCGATCACCGCCCCTTTGACGGTGCCGGACGCGTTGAGCGCGACAGTGCGGCCTTTCAAGGTCGCTTCCGTCAGGTCGATATCGCCGGCCGTGTCCTGTGTCGCCCGGAGCGCGACGGTCGGGCTGTCGCCCAGCAAGCCATCGACCGCTGCGATCCCGAGCGACAGAGCCTCCCCTTCTCCCGAGAGGTCGATACGAGCACCTTCGGCGTCCTTGTCGGCCAGGATCGACACGCTGACATTGCCGTTGAGCTGTGCCTGATCCGACGTCACCCACGCTCCGAGATCGGTGGCCTTCGCGTCGATCTCGGCATGGAGCGATGTGGTGCCCCAGCCTTCGGCCTGCGCGCTGCCGAACAATGCGAGCGGGCCGGCGTTGAGATCGATGTTCCTGATGTCGGCCTTGCCGGTAAGATCGATACGCCCTTGCACGCCAAGTCTGGCGCCATCGGCAAGCAGAGGCTGCCAGGTCGGGTCGGTGAGCGTGATATCCGTTGCGTTGATCAATGCATCGATATCGATGCCTTCGGCAAAGGTACCGGCAGGATCGGCGGTGATGCTGATATCGGTGAAGCCCACCCTCTGCCCGCCGGCGACGAGATCGGTCAGCGTGCCGGTCGCCGCCACCTGCGGTGCTGCGATCTCGCCCTTGATCTCGCCTTGCAGATCGACCGCGCCCCAGCTGACCTCCGGCAGCAACACGGCATAGGGTGCCGAGCTGCCGGTCCGCAAGGTGAAACCGAGCTTGCCCGGTGCATCGAGGCCGACCGATCCCTGGGCCGACAGTATTGCCGAGGCAGCGGCAGCCTGGAAATCATGCACATGAAGGAGGCCGGCCGGTTGGTCGACCGTGACCTTGCCGCGCGCCTTGATGCCGTCCATCAGCAGCACCTTCACATCGTCGGCCAGCAAGCGGCGGGGATCGGCGTCGAGGGTAAAGCCAATGGCGCGTTGGCTGGCGGGGCCTTCCGTCGTCAGGGCGAGCGTCAGCAGCTTCTGCGCATCCAGTGTCGCCGTGACGCCACCTTGCCAGGAAGTGAGCGGTCCGTCGCCGGTGGCGTCGATCTGCAAATTAGGCGCACCGGGCAAGCCCGCGAGGCGCGTCAGCAGGCCGCCACGCGGTTCGTGTACCGCCAGCGCCAGCTTCAATGTATCGTCCGCGGGTCGATAGGCGATGTCGGCGTCGATGCGATCATCGCCGCCATCCATGCGCCGCAGGGTGAGTTTGGCCGCAAGCCCGTCATCGATATCACCCAGCGACGCACTCGCCTGCGCCGTGAACACTGCCGCCTCCCCCAGGATCGGCGCGCCAAGTGATAGCCGCTCGATGGTGAAGGATTGCACCATGATATCGACCGGCAAGGATGGCCATGATGGCGCGGCGGCCCCATCGTCGCGCGTGCTGGCATCGGCAGTTGTCTCAGGTACGCGCACCATATCGACGTTGCCCAGATGCAGATCCGAGACCTCCACTGTTCCTGACAACAGTTTCAGCGGTGACCAGTCGAGTGCAACACGGTCGATGGTGAGCCAGATACCCTTCTCATCCGACAGCACGACACCCTCAACCGCCATATCGAACGGCACCACGCCGCTGATCCCGCCGGCCTGCAACTTGATCGGTCCCGCGGCCATCGCAGCCTGCACTTGTGCCAGGATGATGCCCCGGCCCGTCTCGGTCTGCAGGAAGCCGAACACGGCCAGAACCAGCAGAAGCAGAGCTGCCAGAACGATGCCGATATATTTCACGATCCTGCGCATCAGAAAGCCTGCCCGATGCTGATATAGAATTGGAACGCATCGTCATCGCTGCGCGGATTGAGCGGGACAGCGAAGTCGGCGCGGATGGGGCCGATCGGCGTGTAATATCGCAGGCCAATGCCGGCTGCGTATTGGATGTCCTCGTCGAAGCTCGGGAACACATCGTCGGAGACGGTGCCGGCATCGAAGAATGGCACGATGCCGTAATCGTCGAGGAAGCGATAGCGTAGCTCCAGGCTGGCGATCACTGAACTGCGCCCACCAAGCGGATCGTCGTCCTCGTCAAGCGGGCTGATCGAGCGGAATTCGTAGCCACGCACCGACCCGCCGCCACCCGCATAAAGCCGCCGGTCGGCCGGCAGGTCCTCAGTATCACCACCGAACACATTGGCGGCGGCGACCCGGCCGGCCAGGACCAGATTGCCGTCGCCGGTGAGGTCAAGATATTTGCTGTAATCCGCATTCGTGCCGATGACATCCTGGCTGGAGCCCAGCATTTCCGGAAAAGCGAAGGTGGAGAGGATAAGCCGCGAGCCGGAGACGGGATTGAGAAGATCGGTCGTCGTGTCGCGCTTGAACGACAGGGTCGGACCGAACAGCAGGAAATCCTCGGTCTCGCCATCCTCGGTGATGCGCGAGCGCTCGATTTCCACACCATAGCCCCAGCTCATCGTGTCGTTGATGCGCCGCTCAATGCCAAGTGTCGCCGTCGCCGATTCCTTGTCGAAGGTGTCCTCGTCATGGGTTGAGGCGAGGATCAGGCCGGCCATCAGATCCTGGTGCCGCATCAGATAGTCCGGTTTCTGGAAGGCGGCAGAGAGGGTGTAATCGGTGTCCGACAGGCTGTTCTCGCCAAAGCCGGAAATCTCCGCATCCAGGCGCAGCTTCTCCGCCCCGCCGAAGACGTTGCGGTCGCCCCAATAAGCCTTTACGCCAGCACCCTTATCCGTCGCGTAATTGGCACCGAGGCCGATGAAATGGCGCTTACGCTCCGCCACCAGCACATCAACGGGCAGGCTGCCGTCAGGCGCCAACTGCTCGGCCGCCGTCACCTTGACCGATTCGAATACATCGAGGGAGCGGAGATCATCGCGCAGCGCGCTGATGTCGCTGGGCTGGAAAAGTTTGTTTGGCGGGAATTGCGTGCGCTGCTGCATGAAGACCGGGTCTATGCGCTCAAGCCCCGAAACGCTGACCGCCCCCATCGTCGCCGCCTTGCCCGGTTCCACTACATAGGTGACGGCCACCGACCCGGTCGCGTGATCGACCACGGCCGGCTGCAACGTGACCTTGGCGAAGGGATAGCCCTGGTCCAGCACCGCGTTGAGCAGCCGCTCCCGCTCCGCAAGGATGTCCGCTGCCCGCGCGGACTGACGGGCCTGAAGTTTCGGCGCAAGGGGTTTTGCCAAATCGGGCGGTGCCTGGACCGTTACCGATTGCAGGGTGAAGAGCGCGCCGGGCGTCACCAGGATGTCGACCGGCAACGGCTTGTCGCCCGCCGGTTCCTCCGCATCGGCCAGCGCCACCTCGTCGGTGACGTCCTTGCCATCCACCAGGATGATGACCGTGCCGCCGTAGTAACCCGCCGAGCGCAGGGCCTTCTCGATCCGGGGAATGTCCTCTTCGGCGCGGCGCGTCAGGCCAAAGAGGGAATCGGGCGGCGATTCCTTCAGCTCTACCAGGGTCGAGCTGGCCGCCACGGCCTGACCCAGGGCGGCATCGTCCAGCTTGGCGATGGTAACCTCATAGTCGAGCGCAGAAGCACCCCGAACGGCGCCCAAAAGGGCCGCGAGCGAGAGGATGGCAACAACCGACCGCTGCGTCCGCCACCGGAAATAATACGTCACATCTGCCTATCGACCAGGAAATCTGCGCATGATTGAAACAGCGTCAGACGCACCCGGTTCCGCCCAGTCACCTGGAGCCTGGACCCCGGACCAGCTTATAGGGACAGCGTGGGCAGGTTAAACCGGAATAACGGCGCCGGTTTCTTTCAGGAAGACATGCATCTTCTCGGCATCGATCGGCACCAGGGCCGTGTCGTCGGCCGCGGCCTTGGTGTGCGCCGCCACCTGGGCGGTGAACGGCGCGCCACCGGCCGTGCCGATAAGGAGCGTGTGCGGCCCCAGGGGTTCCACGTCACGTATCTTGAGCTCGATCATCGGCAGTACCCTGCCGGCGCCGACCGTATGCTCCGGGCGGATGCCGGCTACCACCTTGGCGCCGATATGCGGCCCATAGACGCCAGCACGGGCGGGCGGCAGCGGAATGTCGATGCCATCGGCGGCGCGGAAGTGGATGCCGCCATCGCCCTGCACCAAGTCGCCTTCGATAAAATTCATCGAGGGCGCGCCGATGAAGGCCGCCACGAACAGGTTGCGGGGCTTTTCATAGAGCGTGATCGGGTCCGCGGCCTGCTCGATGCGGCCGCCATTCATCACGACGACGCGGTCGGCCATGGTCATGGCTTCGACCTGGTCGTGCGTGACATAGACCACCGTGGTCTGCAGGCGGCGGTGCAGCGATTTGATTTCGGTGCGCATTTCGATGCGCAGTTTGGCGTCAAGGTTGGAGAGCGGCTCGTCGAACAGGAACACATCCGGATTGCGCACGATGGCGCGGCCAATGGCGACGCGCTGGCGCTGACCGCCCGATAATTGCTTCGGCCGCCGCTCAAGATAGGGTTCGAGATTGAGAATGCGGGCGGCTTTCTTGACCGCCTCATCGATATCGCCCCTGGCCGTCCCGCGGACGCGCATGCCATATCCGATATTCTCGCCCACCGTCATGTGCGGATAGAGCGCGTAGTTCTGGAACACCATCGAACAATTGCGCAGGCCCGGACGCAGATTGGTGACATCCCGGTCGCCGATCTTGACGGTGCCGGAGCTTGCCGTCTCCAGCCCAGCGATCATGCGCAAGGTCGTGGTCTTGCCGCAGCCCGATGGGCCGACCAGCACGACGAATTCGCGCGAGGCGATTTCCAGATCGAGCGGCGGTATCACGGTCACGTCGCCGAAGGATTTGGTGATGCGTTCGAGGCTTACGCGGGACATGGCATGCTTCTTTTATAATGCGAAAGATGATCCCGCCCCAGAAATTTGCAGGAGCAATTTCCGGGGCGGAACTTGGTCATCGGTAGAGTTAGAGCGGCGGCAGACCCATCGACGCGCGATAGGCCGTGAGCTGCTTGTCGCGGCCGAATTCGTCAGTCAGACGATTCCATTCGGCAGCGACCGTGTCGAGAGCCTGCTGCGCGGTGACTTCGCCAGCCAGCGCCTTGGAGAGTTCGATCTCCACGACTTCGGTATAGGAGAAGTAGCCCGGCAGACGCATGTCGAGCACCACGTTCTCGGCCGCCAGCGAATCGGCCTGGCCGGCGAGATATTCCTTGGCCTCACGTTCGCTGAACAGCTTCGACCACAGGGCAAGATCGGTCGTGTGCGAGATGCGGTAGGGGTTCACACCGGTACCGCCGGTGATCGCCGCCTGGCCCGAAACCGCGGGGCTGGAGAGGAACTCGATATAGTTCCACGCCGCTTCCTGGTTCTTGGAGGACGCCGGAACGGCCGCCTGCCAGCCGCCGAACGCCATGAACGGCGATTTGACGACGTGGTCGAACTTCTTCCATTCCTTGGTCTTGTAGTCATAGATCTCGTTCGAGCCCGGCAGCACGGCCGAACCCACTTTGCCCGAGATCTTCGACTGCTTCGGATCGGCGGCGATGACGCCCGTATCACCCCAGCCGATCGACTGCGCCACCTGGCCACCGGCCACGGCAGCATTCACTTCGCCGAACGAGAAGTTGAGCGCGTTGGGCGGCGCCAGCTTCGAGGATTTCACATATTCCTCGAGGCCACGGACCCAGCCCGGGTTGTTGATTTCGGCATCCATGGTCTCCGGATTGAAGAACATGGCGCCCTTCTGGCCCGGGACGTTGGTGTAGGACGCCGCGTGGCTGAAGAAGAACCAGAATTGCTGGCCGCCACGGCGATAGGCTTCGGCCGTGCCCCACAGGCCCTTATCCGGACGCGTGAAGAATTCGGCGATGTCGAGATACTGCTTCCAATCCTGCGGCACGGCGAGGTCATAGCCATACTTCGCCTTGAACGCCTCTTGCTCCTTGGGATCCTCAAAGAGATCGATGCGGTAGGTATAGGTGTGAACGTCGCCATCGATGGTCTGCGACAGCGTTTTGCCGTTCCACACCATCAGCTGCTCGCGGTAAATCGGCGCGATATCGTCCCAGGCGGCACCCTTGCGCATGGCTTCGGGCACTTCCGAGAGGAAGTCCGTGAAGTCCGGCGACCAGGCCGGCGCGAAGCTGATGACGTCGAAGGTCTCTTCACCCGAGGAGAGCGAGGTCACGATCTTGGGGTACAGTTCCGACCAGGGGAACTCGACCACATTGACCTTGCCGCAGGTCTTCTTGGCCCAGGCTTCGCCAGCCGTCTGCAACGCCGAGGCGATGTAGGGGCCGGTCTGCGAGGCGGCGGTCAAGGTGACGCCGGTATAATCCGGATCGCAGGCCAGTGCGGCCCCGGTGCTCAACGACAGCGCTGCCATCGCTGAAGCACCCAGTAGAAGCTTTCTCATGTTGTCACTCCCGTTTTCACTTTGTTGATTGGTTAGGTTGGTGAAGTTAGGTGGTCGGCAATTTCAAACTCGGGCAATTCAAGAAAGAGACGGTCATTTGATGGCACCCAGCAGCAGGCCGGATCGCATGAGCCTGCTCAGGAGTGCCGCCATGATCATCATCGGAATGATGGCAACCAGGGCAGCGGCAGAGATCGACCACCATTCATCGCCGCGCTGGCTGTTCTGGCCGGCAACGAGAATGGGCAGCGTCTGCCATTTGGCGTTGGTGAGGAAGAGCGCGAACAGGAACTCGTTCCACACGAAGGCAAGCGTGATCATGAAGGTGGCGATGAGACCCGGGACCGACATCGGCAGGACGATGCCGGTGAAGATGCGCCAGCTCGGCACATTGTCGACCATCGCCGCCTCTTCCACCTCAAGCGGCAAGGCGGCGAAAAAGTCGCGCATCAGCCACACGACGATGGGGAGAGAGAAGGCGATATAGGCCAGCACCATGCCGACATAGGTGTCGACCAGCTTGAAGCCCATGCGGCCGACTTCGGTATACATCAGGAACAGCGCAAAGGCGGTGACGATGGGCGGGAACATGCGCTGGCTGACGAACCAGAAGATGATGTCCTCATTGCCCATGATCGGCCCAGGCACCTTGAGGCGATTGGTGATCAGCGACACAACAAGGGCCGCGGCGAAAGCCATCATCATGGCGGCCGCGCGGCTGAAGCCGAAGACATAATAGCCCAGCAGATAGCCGCCGAGCGCCACCACGAAAAACGCCAGGCCCGACGCCAGCTTCACCTTGAACGGGAAGCGTACCAACGCATAGGCCGCCATGGCGCCGATTGCCGTTGCCAGCACCGCTGAGCTGAGGCCGATGATCGTCGAGGCGATGACGTTGTTGAAGAACTCGCCGCGTTCGCCGGAGAGCAGTTCGCTCCAAGCCTGCAGGGACGGTTCGAAATCGACGAACGGGATGAACGTCGCCTGTCCGACGACCGAGAGCGAGGTCTTGAACGAGGTCACGATCACCCAATAGAGCGGAAACATCGTGAACAATGCCCAGAACACGATACCGAGCAGGGCGAAATAGCGCGGCGCGCCTTTGAGAGTGCGAGTACTCATCTGTGTTTCGCCAGATAGGGTTTGAGGATCGCGAGATAGACCACGCCGATCACCGTGATGACGATCAGGAACAGGAAGGAGAGCGCCGAGGTATAGCCGAGATTGAACTTCTTGAAGCCTTCCTGGTAGGCAAAGAGGGTCAGCGTCTCCGTCGAAACACCCGGACCGCCACCGGTCAGCACGAACACGGTGTCGATGATCTTGTAGCTCTCGATGAGACGGATGAAGACCACCGCCACCGAAATGGGCAGCATCATCGGAAAGGTGATGTCCCAGAACTGCCGCCAGGAACTGGCATTCTCCAGCGAGGCTGCCTCATAGACATCATCGGGCAAGGTGGCGAGGCCGGCCAACAGCATCAGCACGATGAAGGGCGTCCATTGCCACACCTCGACCGTGATGAGGGCGCCGAGCGACCAATAGGTCTGCGTCAGGAACGGCAGATTGGGAAACCCCAGGAAGGTCATGAATTGGTTGAGCGGGCCCTGCGTCGGATTGAAGATCTGCCGGGCAATGAGCGCCACCGCCACCGGGGCAATCAGCATCGGCAACAGGAAGGCAACGCGGAACAGCTTTTCGCCCGGCACTTTGGCATGAAGAGCCAGCGCCACGCCAAACCCGATCACATACTGGATCGCCACCGAGATGAAGGCGATGATGCTGGTGGTCAGCGTCACATGCCAGAAACGCGGATTGGCAAGCAGGCTGGTGTAATTATCCAGCCCGACAAAGCGCGGCGGGATCGGCGGCACCAGGCGGAAGCTCATGAAGCTGGTGGTCAGCGAATAGATCAACGGAAAGATCGAGATCGCCAGCACCACGAAGAGTGCCGGCCAGATGAAGAAGTATTTGATCGGATCGTTGCGCATCCCGTCTACCCAATCACTTTAGTCGTGCCAGCAAGGCATCGATTTCAACCCGCGATGGCATGGAGGGCGCCGTGCCTCGCTTCGTCACCGAGAGGCCGGCAACGGTGCAGCCGAAGCGTACAGCCTCGGCCGGCGCCGTACCATCGGCAATCGCAGCGGCAAAGCCACCGACGAACGCATCGCCCGCACCCGCCGTATCGATCACGGTCCCCGCGGAGACCGCCGGAACATGGATCGAGTTGCCAGCGGAATGCAACAGCGCACCACGTTCGCCCAACGTAATCAGCGCATTCCTGGCGCCGTTAGCTAACAGCACATCACCGGCACGCCGCGCATCGTCCATCGAGTTGAGCGGGAAGCCGACCAGGGCCGCTGCTTCGCTCTCATTGGGCGCGATGTAATCGCACAACGGATAAAGCGCCTTCGGAAAGGTCTCGGCCGGCGCCGGATTGAAAATGGTGATGACGCCCGCTGCCTTGGCGATCTCCAGCGCACGCTGCGCCGCGACCACAGGCTGTTCCAATTGCGTCACGAAGACCTTGGCGCCACGGATCTGGTCGGCCGCCGCGTCGACATCGGCCGGCGACAGCGTCCCGGCGGCACCGGGATAGACGATGATCGCGTTCTCGCCGGTCTTGTCGTTGACATAGATGAAGGCGACGCCGGTGGGATCTACCTCTGACACGCCCACCTGGGCGTGGACGCCCTCGGCCTTCCACGTCTTCTGCGCGATCTCGCCGAACGTGTCGCCACCGATCTTGGAGATGAAGGTCACCCTGGCCCCGGCGCGCGCCGCGGCCACGGATTGGTTCGATCCCTTGCCACCCGGACCCATTTTGAAGCCGGAACCCGCGATGGTCTCGCCGATCTTCGGCATCCGATCGCCCATGAAGGCAAGATCGGCAACGAAGATGCCGAGGATGACAACGCCTTCCTGCTGCGCGCTCATCAATATTTACCGGGCGTCGGGCGGAATGACGCCCTTGGTCAACATGAAGCAGCCATAGAAGCGGCGCTCGCCCGTCGCGATGACACAATAAGATTTCTTCGCGAGTTCATAGAAGGCCATGCGTTCGATCGGCACCAGCGGCCAGGACTTGCCCTCGGCGCGGTCGATCTCGGCCTGTACCTCCTGCTGCACGGGCGGCACTTCGGTCGGGTTGCCGACGATCTCCATGCGCATCGCCGCATCTGGAATGAAGGTATCGAGCGGCATCAAGGACAGGATCGCACGTGTCGCCTCGGCCGTGGTGGCGCCGTCGATGCGCAGCAATCCGCCGAGCACGGTCTGTTTGGCAACCGAGGCTGCCGGGAAATTGGTATCGCACAGGACCAGGCGGTCGCCATGTCCCATCGCGCGCAGCGCGAAAAGGACATCCGCATTCAACAGTGGGTTGATGTTCTTCAGCAAATTCCGTCCCTCCCCATCTTTTATCTTTTCTGGCGTTGCAGCTCAAATCGGCCGCATTGGCCCGACTGCATTGTCAGGTCACTCTATTCACTCGCCATAAGGAATCCAAATATTCTTCACCTGCACCGCATGGCGCAGCAGGATCGGCCCTTCGGAAGCCGCCACATCTGACCAATCGGTCACGAGACCGTGATCCACCAGCAGGCGCTTGAGATTGCCAACCGACAGCTTCTCCGCCATCGCCGACAATTCCTTCGCACCGAACACCCACAGCGCATCGACATCGTCATGGTCGGCCAGCGTCTTGGTGAGATCCTTCGCGGCACCGGTCACGATGTTGATGACACCGGCCGGCACATCGGAGGTCTCGATGACCTGGTAGAAATCGGTGACCGCCAGCGGATGCCGTTCCGACGGCACCACCACGACGCGGTTGCCCATGCTGATGAGCGGTGCGACCAGCGAGATGAAGGCGAGCAGCGGCGCTTCCTCTGGACACACCACGCCGACGACGCCGATGGGCTCGTTCATAGCGAGTGCGACACCGCGCAAGGGCGGGGTATGCACCGTACCTTCGAACTTATCGGTCCAGGCGCCATAGCTGAACAGGCGCGAAATGCTGGCCTCGACCTCGGCTTCCGCCTTGGCTTTGCTGACGCCGGTCATCGCTGCGATCCGGCCGGCAAATTCAGCGGCGCGGGCGGAAAGGTTCTCAGCGAGGTAGTAAAGGATCTGCGCACGGTTATGCGCCGTGGCCTTCGCCCAGCCTTCGGCACCGCGCGCGGCTGCCACGGCGTTGCGGATATCCTTGCGATTACCCTCGCCCACTTCGCCTATCTTGGCGCCTTTTGGCGACAGAATCGCCCGGGAGTAATTGCCGTCGGGGCGCGCTTGCTTGCCGCCGACGAAGAGCTTCGCAGTTCGATCCAAGCTCGGCAGATCGAAACCGGCGGCAGCTTCCTGCGCTTTCGGCGCTTCCGTCACAACGCGCGCTTTGCGCGCGGCCCACGCCTTCGGCTTCAGATATTCATAGGCGCCTTCTTTGCCACCCTCGCGGCCATAGCCGGATTCGCGGTAGCCGCCGAAACCGACCGCGGCGTCGAACAGGTTGGTGGCATTGATCCACACCACGCCGGCCTGCAGCTTGGGCGCGATGTCGAGGGCAAGGCCAATGGTTTCGCTCCACACGCTGGCCGACAAGCCATAGCGCGTGTTGTTGGCCAGCATCACCGCCTCGTCCGGCGTGCGGAAGGTCATCGAGACCAGTACCGGCCCGAAGATTTCTTCCCGCGCGACGGTGGCCGCGGTATGTACATTGCTGAGCAAGGTCGGCGGATAGAACGACCCGCCCTTGGGCAGATCGATATCCGGCTGATAGAGCTCGGCGCCTTCGGCGACACCGGTCGCCACCAGCGATTTGATGCGCTCCAGCTGCACTGGCGCCACGATGGCGCCCATGTCGATGCATTTGTCGAGCGGATGGCCGACGCGCAATTTCTGCATGCGACGCTTGAGGCGGGCGAGGAACGTCTCGGCAATGCCTTCCTGCACCAGCAGGCGCGACCCGGCGCAGCAGACCTGGCCCTGGTTGAACCAAATCGCATCGACGACACCTTCGACCGCACCATCGATATCGGCGTCATCGAACACGATGAAGGGCGATTTGCCGCCCAGCTCCAAGGTCAGCGATTTGCCCGAGCCTGCGGTCTTCTCGCGGATGAGCTTGCCCACTTCCGAGGAGCCGGTGAAGGCGATCTTGTCGACACCGGCATGTTCGACGATGGCGCCACCCGTCGCACCGTCACCGGTCACCACATTGAGGACGCCCGCCGGGAGACCTGCTTCCGCCGCGATCTCGGCAAACAGCAAGGCCGCGAGTGAGGTGAACTCGGCGGGCTTCAGCACCACCGTGTTGCCGAGCGCCAAGGCCGGCGCCACTTTCCAGGCCAGCATGAGCAGCGGGAAATTCCAGGGAATGATCTGGCCGACGACACCGACCGGGACCTGGTCGGCAAATTCGGTCGCCTGCAATTGCGCCCAGCCGGCATGGTAATAGAAATGTCGCGCCACCAGCGGAATGTCGATGTCGCGCGTCTCGCGGATCGGCTTGCCGTTGTCGATCGCCTCGACCACCGACAGCAACCGCCCATGGCGCTGCACGGCGCGCGCCAGTGCATAAAGATGCCGCGCCCGCGCATGGCCGCTGAGTTTCGACCATGGGCCCTGCGCCTTGCGGGCGGCCGCCACCGCCGCATCCACGTCCGCCTGATCGCCCTGCGCCACGCGCGCGATCTTGGCATCGGTCGCCGGTTCGAATACGTCGAAATATTTGCCGCCCGCGGGCTTCACCGAGGCACCGCCGATGAAATGGCCGAAGCCGCCTTCATGTTTCTTCAGCCAGGCGCGCGCGTCACCATCGGCTTCCGGCGCCGGGCCATAGGACATCTCGTCGAAATAGCGGGCGACACTCATAATCTTATCCTGCCGCATGGCGGTTATAGGCCGAATAGCGGCCCGTCACATGATGTTCAAGCTGGCGCTCGATGTCGGCCAGCAGACTGGAGGCGCCGATGCGGAAGAGGTTCGGCTCCAGCCATTCGCGCCCCAGTTCCTCCTTCATCAGGAACTGGTAGTTGAGCACGTCCTTGGCCGCCGAAATGCCGCCGGCCGGTTTGTAGCCGACTTTGAAACCGGTGCGTTCCTGATATTCGCGGATCATGCGGATCATGATGAGCGTCACCAGCAAAGTGGCATTGACGCCTTCCTTGCCGGTCGAGGTCTTGATGAAATCGGCACCCGCCATCATGCAGACCAGCGAGGCGCGCGCGACGTTGCGCATGGTCTTGATATCGCCGGTCGCCAGAATGGCTTTCACATGGGCGTCGCCGCAGGCCGCGCGGAAGTCGCGCATCTCGTCGTAGAGCGCCTGCCAATTGCCGGTCAGCACATGTTCGCGGGTGATGACGATGTCGATCTCCTGCGCACCATCTTTCACCGAGGCTTCGATTTCCTTGAGCTTGATGTCATGGGGCACCAGGCCGGCGGGGAAGCCGGTCGACACAGCCGCCACCGGAATACCCGAGCCTGCCAACGCCTCGACGGCGGTCGCCACAAAACGGTGATAGACGCAGATGGCGCCCGTCGTGAGGCCGCGATCCGCCATGCCGAGCGCTTCGAGGATATCCGCCCGCACCGGCGATTTCGCCTTGGCGCAGAGCCGCTGCACGCGCGCAACCGTGTCATCGCCGTTAAGGGTGGTAAGGTCGATGCAGGTGATGGCTTTCAGCAGCCACGCCGCCTGCGCGTCCTTCTTGACCGTGCGGCGGCCGGGCAAGGTCGCGACACGCCGTTCGGCGGCCGAGAGGTTGACGCGCACGCCCTGCACCCAGCCGAGATCGAGCGGCCGCGCCACATTGCGCGCGACGGCGTTGTGCCCCGCGCCATGTTGCGTACTGGACCCACCGATGGGCGCGATCTTGAGATCAGCCATGCCGACACCATCTGCGAAAAACGCGGGCTGCGAAAAGCGGCGGAAGCCTCAGCGGCAGACAAAGGGGCATCAGGCAGACCCATCGGCCAGCCTTGCTGCATCCTCCCATCCGACGCGTCGTTTTCCGGCGCTTGTTATTATTCTACCAAATTCTGATCACTTTATGACATCGGCCCTCGGACGCGTCAAGCGCTCGATCAGGCATCTGCGGTCTCTTTAGCCCCTGCTTCGGTGATGATCGCGCGGAAATCCGAAAGCCTCGCAAAATAGGCCGGCTTCACAATGCCGAATTTGCTGTCATCCACCACCAGATAGCTCTCCAGGGCGCTGGCGATCGCCTTCTGCTTGATCGGCACTTCGTGAAAATGCGAACAGCTGGCGCCACGCTCCACGTCGACACCGCCGGCCGAAATGAATGCCTTGTTAATGCCGAAGCGGCCCAGGGGTTCCAGCCACTCGCCGCTGGAAAAGGTCGCCGAAGCCGGGTGATAAATTCCGCCCAACATAATCATCCGGATATGCGGTTTCTCCGCCAGCCGCTGCGCCACGTTGAGCGAGTAGCAGATCACCGTGATGATGAGATCTGCCGGTATTTGCTGGGCCAAATGATCGAGCGTCGAGCCGCAATCGATGAACACCGTGTCGTCGGGCGCGATCAGCTTCAAGGCATGGGCGCAGGCGCGGAACTTGGCGTTGGCATGGCTGTCCGCCTCCCGCCCCAGTTCATAGCCGCCGGCGATGTCATCAGCGCTGACGATATGACCGCCGAGATAGGCGAAGCGGTCCGGCATGGTGCCGACATCGCGCCGCACGGTCATTTCCGAGACGCCGAGCAAGGCCGCTGCATCGCGCAGATGCAGCACGCCGCGCCGGGCAAGGGCATCAGCCAGCGCGTTCGCACGCTCTGTCTTGCGGGTAGACATGGATACGGCTTCTCCCTGACGGCTCGGCGCCGGAATCCAGCCGCATTTGCCGCGGTTCTCGGACAGGCACCGGCCAAGCATGCGCCGCCGGTGCCGCCGCCGTCAATCCTGAAATGTTATTTTTGTAACATTTTTTTGCACGTGATGGCATTTGCCACCCGCTAGCTGAACATCCGCCGCTGTTTCACCTGGGGCGGGGCAAACAGCCAGCGCAGCAGGAAATGCGTCGGCCACAGTATCACGACGGGCAGCGCCACCAGCACCAACAGGAAATAGCTGAACGGCGCCATCCAATCCTGCGGCGCCGCATCGCCCAGGCCATAGACATAGTTCACATTGACCGGCAGGCCCGGATTGTTGGCCGGCGCCGGGGGCGGCGGCACGAACATGTAGCTGAGGATCATGAGGAGGGTGGCCGTCGGCCACCACAGCCAGATGGCGCGGCGGTCATAGCCGAACCGCCCCACCAGATAGAGCAGCAGCAGCGGCAGCCAGAAATGAAACAGCGACAGGAAGCGCGTGAACAGCGGCAACGCATCGTCGAACATATAGGCGGTCATGCCGGTCAGCGGCAGGCCGAGCGCGCTGCCGATGAAATCCGCCATCCACACCGCCTGCGGCAGAAGGATGCCGACCGCCCCTGCCGATGCCCACAGCATGTTACCCGACCACAGGCTGACAAGCGCCAGCAGCAGCGCCACATCGCAGAAATAGAGAAAATTGGTGGGACCGTAATCCGCGAGATAGACCGGCACCAGGATCGCGACGAACAGGCTGTAGGCAAGCTTCAGCCAGAGCGGCGGCGTCTCGTGATGCGCATGAAGCATGGGTCAGTATCTTTCGCTGATGGGGACTTCCGCGCGCGCCGGCAATAGATCACAATGCGCAGCAACCGGCTTCGTTCCCGCGCCCGCAGATCGAGTTCCCCGTCATGACCGCCAAGCCCACCATGATCTCTGTGCTGCGCAACAGGGATTTCCTGTTCCTGGAAACCAACGCCTTCTTCAGCACCCTGGCCGCCGAAATCCTGACCGTGTCAGTGGCCTGGATGATCTATGACATCTCCAGGAATCCGTACGATCTTGCCTTGGTGGGGCTGGTGCAGTTTCTGCCTGTCCCGCTGCTGGTGATGCTGACCGGTACCTTTGCCGACAGATATTCGAGGCGTCGTATCATCACCATCTGCATGGGCGTCGAATTCGTGGCGGTCCTCGGCATCACCCTCGTCGCAGTAAGTGGCAGTTCCAAGGTGTGGCCGATCCTGGCCTTTCTCGCCGTTCTCGGCGCCGGCCGCGCCTTTTTGTCGCCGGCCTCGCACGCTCTCGCCCCCACCGTGGTGAAACGCGAGGAGATCGGCGCTGCCATCAGTTGCTCCACCGCCGTCTGGCAGTTCTGCTCGATCGCAGGCCCCGCCATCGGTGGTCTTCTCTATGGCATCTCGCCGCTCTTTGCCTATGGGACGGCGCTGGTGATGATCGCCATCGCGCTGCTGGCGACGTTGTTCATCCGCCCGGTGCCGCAGCGCACGATCGAGGAAAGTAGCGTGCTGGAATCGCTTATGGGCGGCTTCCGCTACATGAAGGCGGAGAAGATCGTCCTGGGTGCGACCACGCTCGATCTCTTTGCCGTCCTGCTCGGCACCACCGTCGTGCTCCTCCCGATCTATGCGCGCGACATCCTGGTGGCAGGACCCTGGGAGCTCGGCGTCCTGCGCGCTGCCATCGGTGTCGGCGCACTCATCATGGCGCTTTATCTCGGCATCTATCCTGTGCGCCGCCGCGCCGGCCACATCATGTTCGGTGCCGTCTTCGTGTTCGGCTGTGGTACGATCGTGTTTGGCCTGTCGCATTCGCTCATCCTGTCGGTCGTGGCGCTGGCCATCATGGGCGCCAGCGACATGGTCAGCGTCTATATCCGCGAGGTCTTACTGCAGCTCTGGACACCGGATCATCTGCGCGGCCGCGTCAACGCCGTCAATTCCGTCCTGGTCAACGCCTCCAACGAATTGGGCGCCGCCCGTGCCGGCAGTGTCGCCGGCCTCATCGGGCCGATACCCGCTGCACTGCTGGGCGGTGTCTGCACGCTCATCATCACGCTGCTGTGGATGTTCTGGTTTCCCAAGCTGCGCCGCGCCGATGATCTTTCCGGTGTGGAGACCGACCGCGACCTATCCTAGAATGACTCTTTGCGATGCCTTCCCGAGGAACATCTGATGTCATCCAGCCCCATTTCCACCGAGATCGATTTCACCCGCGACGGCAAGCAGACGGGTTACCTACGCCTGCCGCATTCCGTCAATCGTTCGGCCTATGGCTGGATCCCTTTTCCCATCGCCTGCATCCGGAACGGCGTCGGGCCGGTGATCTTCCTGTCGGCCGGGGTGCATGGCGACGAATATGAGGGGCAGATCGCGCTCTCACGCCTCATCCAGGATATCGACCCCAAGGACGTGAAGGGGCGTATCATCATCCTGCCGATGGCGAACTTTCCCGCCGGCATGGCGGGTACCCGCGTGTCACCGATCGACGCCGTCAATCTCAACCGCGCCTTTCCCGGTGATCCCACGGGCACGCCGACGCAGATCATCGCGCATTATATCGAGACCGTGCTGATGCCGGGTACCGATCTCCATGTCGATATTCATTCCGGCGGATCATCGCTGTTCTATCTGCCCTGCTCGATGCCGGATTGGACATCGAACTGCAAGATGAGCAAGGAACGCGTCACCGAGCTCTGCCACCTGTTCGGCGCGCCCTATCAGATCAGCTTCGATGAAGACCAGGAGGGCCGCTACATCTCGGCTGCAGCAACGCGCCTTGGTATCGCGTCCATCGGCGCCGAGCTGGGTGGCGGCGGCAGGCTGACCGGTGCCTATGCCGACATCGCCTATTGGGGAACCTTACGCATCCTCCGCGACATGGGCTGCTACACCGGCAGCCTCGACAAGGCGCCCAAGCTCACCGGAACAGAAGTATTGCCGGTGAAGGCGGCGCAGTTCGCCTATGCCATGGATAGCGGCGTGGTCGAACACATCGTGGCGCTAGGCGACCGCATCAGTGACGGCCAGCAAGTGGCCCTCATCCATCATCCGGAGACGCCGGGCCAGGCACCAACACCGGTTTTCGCCAAACAAGGTGGTTTCGTCATCTGCCTGCGCGCCATGGGCCGCGTCGAACGCGGCGATTGCCTCGGCCACTGGGGCGGCGAGAGTGCTGCGTAGGTCGCACTAAGCGCCCAGGAAGATCGTGGCCTGGAGCAGAGTTATGCTGCCTTGGCGCGGGCCGCGAACATCTCGGTGATTTTGACCGCCTGGCCCAGGCGCTTGTCGATCTCAGCCATGGTCTTCGCCAGATCTTCGCTGTCGTCGCGGCGCCAGGCATGGAGGCCGGCGAAATAGATCGCCATCAGCCCCTGCAGCCGCACCAGCCCCTTAAGGCCTGACGCGCTGATCCCGGCCGTTTCCAACATCAGTGCCATCGAACGTCGTACCTGCCGGCTGAGGCAGGCGGCCTCGAACGGCGTCTGCGGGAGTTCATGCAGCAAGGTGAGATAGGCATCGCGCGCCTGCTGCAGATGATCGAAGCGCCGCATGACGAGATCGAACAGCCGGTCCTTGGCACCGCCCTCCAGCGGATCGTCTTTGAGCGAGCGCAGGATGTCGTTATCGGTTTCCCGCGCGAGCCCCAGCAGGATCGCCGCCTTGGTCGGATAGATGTCATGGGCCGCCGCCATGTCGAGCCCGGCTTCCGCGGCAATCGCCGCCAGCGACAGATCGCGCCAACCTTGCGTCGCGATGAGATGGAGAAGCGCTGCGCGTAACCGCGCCGCCGGATCGCCACTCGGCGCAGCCTGGCGCGGCTTGGCAGCCGTCTTTTTCTTGGGTGCCGTCTTCCTGGTCGTTCGTGTGGTCTTGGCCATGATCGCCCTCCCATGTCCCAGGATTTTATACGGTCATGATATAGGGTTGGATGCCTGCGGAGCAAGCCGGGGATCAGCCAGCGACTGATGAACACGGCGCCTTGCCGCACCTGATTCCGGGGGCAGGCACCGGGGGTTCGCCCGCAATGTGGGAAAGCGCTCTGGAATGTGCTTGAACCTGCTGATCCGATGATGCTCCGGGGCAATTTCCTGCCGGCGCGGCCTTAGACTAAAATCCGGGGACTGAAATCCGGGTGAAAATCGCATTGGCGCTTTGGCTGCGATTCGATTAAATGGAAGGTATTCCGTGGTGATTTGGCCGGCCGGCTTGCAGCCACGTAAAAAAACTTGCTAAAGGGCCGCCCGGGATTTTCGAGACTGGAATCTCAAGGCAGCGGACCCAAGGCGAGTCATTTGCCGACTTTTGGGTGACCGCACATGCCGATCAAGATTGCCGACAAACTCCCTGCCTTCCAGGCCCTCCAGGACGAGGGCGTGCGCGTGATGACCGAGACAGCGGCGATCCGCCAGGACATCCGGCCGCTGCAGATCGGCCTGCTCAACCTGATGCCGAACAAGATCAAGACCGAGCTGCAGATTGCGCGCCTGCTCGGCGCCACCCCCTTGCAGATCGATCTCTCTCTCATCCGCATCGGCAACCATGCCGCCAAGAACACGGCGGAAGACCATCTGCGGACCTTCTATCAGACCTGGGAGGATGCGCGGCATCGCAAGTTCGACGGCTTCATCATCACCGGCACGCCGGTCGAGACGATCCCCTACGAAGACGTGACGTATTGGCCGGAGATGCAGCAGATCTTCGACTGGACCACGACCAACGCGCATTCGACGATCAATGTCTGCTGGGGCGCCATGGCGGCACTTTACCATTTTCATGGTGTGCCGAAGCATCAACTGCCGGAAAAGGCGTTCGGTGTCTATCGCCAGAAGATCATGAAGCCATCTTCACCCTTCCTGATCGGCTTCTCAGACGATTTCGTCATACCGATCTCGCGCTGGGCCGAAATCAGGACGGCCGATGTGGCGGCTTGCCCGGATGTCGACGTGCTGGCTTATTCGGACGAGAAAGGTGTCTGCATCGCCCAGAGCCGCGGCACGCGCCGTCTCTACGTGCTCGATCACATGGAATATGACGCGACTTCGCTCGGCGATGAGTATGCGCGCGATGTCAAGGCCAATGTCCCGATCAAGCTGCCGCACGACTATTTCCCAGCCGATGATGCAGCACGGGCACCGCTCAACCGCTGGCGCCCGCACGCGCATCTCTTCTTCTCGAACTGGATCAACGAGATCTATCAGACGACGCCGTTCGAGATCGAGAAGATCGGCCGGTGAAACGGTGATGTGAAATCCGCGGAATCGATCAATCCCCCAGCGCCACCGGCCCGATCTCCTGATAGACGTCGCCGGGGCCCGGATTGTCCTTGAAGGTTCGTCCGCCGAAATGGGCCATGACACCCCAGACCGCGTTCAACGCCGTCTGCACAGCACCCTCGACCCAGGCCGGAATCCACGCGACGTCGTCGCCGGCCATGAAGATGCCGCGCTCGGCGGGCGGCATGTCCTTCTGCATGAAATGGCCGAACATGCGGTGATTGTAGCGGTAATGCCCCGGCAGCGCGCCCTTGAAGGCGCCGAGGAAATGCGGGTCCGCTTCCCAGGAGACGGTGATGGGGTCGCCGATGATGTGCTCGGCGATGTTGACCTTGGGATAAACTTTACTCAAAGCTGACAAGGCCAGTTCGACACGGCGGTCGACCGGCAGCGGCAGCATCTTCAGCGCGTCCGACATCCAGGTATAGCTGAGGCAGATGACACCAGGCTTGCCCGGACCGTTGTCGAACAGATAGGTCCCGCGCGTGAGGCGGTCGGTCAGCGTCATGCTCATGACATCGCGGCCCGTAACCGGGTCCTTGTCCTTCCAGAATGGCCGGTCAACCATGACGAAGGTCTTCGAAGACTGCATGTAGCGCGTGCGGTCGAGCGCCATCCAGATCTTCTGCGAGAAGACCGATTCATCGGTATCGATGCTGGTGGTGAGCAGCCAGCTCTGGCAGGTCGAGACCACCGCGTCATAGGCCTTGGTGCGGCCCCAGCGATCGGTCACATCGAACTTTTGATCGGTACGGCGTTTGATGCGCGTCACCCCCGGCAAGGGCGCGCCGCCATGAAGGCTGCTGAGTGAGGTGCCAGCCGGCCAATGTTTCAAGCGCAACGGTGCGCGGCGCCAGATGCCTTGCGGCACCTGCTCGACGCCGCCTTCGATGAAGCGCTGGTGATCGTCGCATTCGGTGACGTTGACGCGCAGGATTTCCAGCATCGAATTGGGGAAGTCGGAATCCCAGCCGCCGGTGCCGAAGCCGACCTGCCCGAACACTTCGCGGTGGCGGTAGCTCAATTTGGTGAAGGCCGAGGATTTGGTGACGAAATCATAGAAGGTGCGCTCGTCCCACTCGCGTACCAGCGGATCCCAGATCGCCTTGATGGCGCGCACATCGCGGTTGCGGATCGCGCGCTGTAGCGCCGAATAATGCGCATGCTCCTCAAGGGCGGCGTGATAGGCGTCCGCCACCTCGCGGAACATCGGCGGCAGATCGGCCAGCGTGCGGGCGTAATAGGTCTCGCCCTCGAGATTGATCACCGTGCTGCCGGCGGCCTCGGTCAATGGATTGGGGAATGGCTGCGAGCCAAGGCCGAGGCGGTCGACATAATGATAGAACGAGGTCGACGAGACGGGGAAGCGCATCCCGCCCAGTTCGGCGATGATGCCCGGCGGCGCCCCTTCGAAAGGCTGCGAGCGCAGGCGACCGCCCAGTTGTGATGCTTCATAGACGACCGGCTTCAGCCCCAGCTTCATCAGCTCATAAGCCGAGACCAGGCCGGAAATGCCGGCGCCGATGACAGCGACCTCGGCCCCGTGGCGGTCGGCCGGAATCTCACCCAGGCCCGCCGGATGCTTGATCCAATCGTCATAGGGAAAGGGAAAGTCAGGCCCAAAGATGGTGACCGGTTTTTGCGCGGACTCCGTCACGGCAGGATCTCGATCGCATCGACCTTGTTCGGATAGAAGGCGAGATGCCCAGCGATCTCCGTCATCGCCGGGTACGGCTGTTCATAACTCCACACGGCATTGTCATCGCTTCCCGGCAGCGCGTAATAGGCGGCATCGCCCTTATAGGGGCAATGCGTCTGGTGCGTGCTACGCGTCAACTGGTCCATCCTGGCATCGGCGCGCGGGATATATTGCACCGGCGGATAGCTTGCCTCCTGCAGGGTGAGCGCCTGGCGGCTGTCGGCGACCACCTTGCCGCCGAGCTTGACCACGACGCGGCCCTTTGTGGGTGTGATCGTGATGGGATGATCCGGTCCGGGGAGTTTCATGAAAATGACCTGCCTGCAAGACGCTATGGTCGGACTCTAGAAAAGGCGGCGCGTCCTGTCGAGGATTGTCGTCACCAACTGCCCGCTGCTAGTCTGCGGCAAATCCCCGGGACAAATCTCTAGCATTGGAGTCCGACATGCTGAAACTGTTCTATGCGCCGCAATCCTGTGCGCTCGCCTCGCATATCGCATTGCAAGAAGCGGGTGCGGCCTATGAGGCCGTGCGGGTCGATTTTGCGAACGGCGCGCAGCGCCAGCCGGATTATCTCAAGATCAATCCCAAGGGACGGGTGCCGGCCCTGCTCACCGACCGGGGAATTCTGACCGAGACCCCGGCCATTCTGTTCTATATCGCCCAGACGCACCCCAAGGCCGCGTTGGCGCCACAAGACGACCCGTTCGAGATCGGCCGCCTGCAGGCCTTCACCAGCTATCTGTGTTCGACGGTGCATGTGGCGCACGCCCATCGGATGCGCGGCTATCGCTGGGCCGATGACGAGGCGAGCTTTGCCGATATGAAGCGCAAGGTGCCGCAGACTGTCGCTGCGTGTTTCGAGCTCATCGAACGCGAGATGTTCATCGGTCCCTGGGTGATGGGTGAGAAATTCAGCATTGCCGATCCCTATCTCTATACGCTCGCCACCTGGCTGGAGGGCGACGGTGTCGACCCTGCTCAATTCCCCAAGATCGCCGATCATCGGCAGCGCATGTCGGCACGCCCGGCCGTCGCGCAGGTCCTTGCCGCGCATAACTGACCCCGCAATTCTGGTGGTTGGGAAAGTTTGCCGCTACGCCGCGGCACGTACCGTCGTCGATTAATGTTTTGTTAATAGTTGTGATAAGTCGTTGATTTAATATCTCAGCTTGCAATTGCGCGGCGAGACGCAGCACACTTCGTACAGGTGTCGACGATCGCCATTTTTGCAGGGCCATGACGGCCTGATCGTTTGCAGAATCGGACCGCAGGAGACCCGGTAAATTGGCAATCGCCCCTAACTCGCCCAGCGCCTCGCCCGAGAAACGAACCGAGACAAGCCGCGATGGCGATTCGCGCTTCCAGCGCGTGGTGGAAGCATCGCCCAGTGCCATGGTCATGATCAACAGTGCCGGGCGCATCGAGATGGTCAATTTGCAGGCAGAGCGCGTCTTCGGCTATGCCCGCCTCGAGATGGTCGGCCAGCCGGTCGAGATGCTCCTGCCGCAGCGCTTTCGCGGCCATCATCCGGGCCTGCGCCACGCCTATTTCGCCGAACCGCAATCGCGCCCCATGGGTATCGGGCGCGATCTCTTCGGCATGCGCAAGGACGGGCGCGAATTTCCGATCGAGATCGGCCTCAACCCGATCGAGACCGAAGAGGGGATGATGGTGCTCTCGGCCATCGTCGACATTTCCGAACGCAAGCATCTCGAAGAACGCTTCCGCCGCGTGGTCGAAGCTGCCCCCAACGCCATGGTTATGGTCAACAGCAGCGGCCGCATCGAGATGGTAAACGCCCAGGCGGAACGTGTCTTCGGCTACGCCCGCGCCGAGCTGCTGGGCCAGCCGGTCGAAATGCTGGTCCCCGACCGGTTCCGCGGTCATCATCCGGGCCTCCGCCAATCCTTTCACCAGGAACCCGATGCCCGGCCCATGGGAGCCGGCCGCGACCTCTTTGCACGGCGCAAGGATGGCAGCGAGTTTCCCGTGGAGATCGGTCTCAACCCCATCGAAACCGAAGACGGCACGATGATCCTCTCGGCCATCGTCGACATCTCCGACCGCAAGCAGAAGGAACGCAGCATCGAACAGGCGCTGCAGGAAAAGGATGTGCTGCTCGGCGAAATCCACCACCGGGTGAAGAACAACCTGCAGATCGTCCACAGCCTCCTCGACCTGCAATCCGGGCAGGTCAGCGATCCGGCGGCGCTCGCCATGCTGCGCGACAGTCAGAACCGCATCCGCTCAATGGCGCTCATCCACCAGACGCTCTACCAGTCGAAGGACTTCGCCAGGGTGGATTTCGGCAACTTCCTCGACTCCTTCGCGCCGATCCTGGTCTCGTCCTATGCCGTCAATTTGAACGATGTGGCGCTGAACATCGACGCCGAGGGCATGTCGCTGCCGATCAACTGCGCCATTCCCTGCGGGCTGATCGTCAACGAATTGATTTCAAACGCCCTCAAGCACGCTTTCCCCGACAAGGCTGGCGGCAGCATCCGCGTCGAACTGCGCCAGGATGGCGCCGACCACTTCCTGCTGGCGGTCAGCGACGATGGCGTCGGCCTGCCGCCGGGCCTCCACATTGAGACGGCATCCACCCTCGGGCTGCAATTGGTGACCTTGCTTACCGACCAGTTGCGCGGCAAGCTGGCGATCGAGACCATGAAGCCGACCCGGTTTGCCATCAGATTTCCAGTTCCGGCATGACGAGGCGCCCATGAATGCACCAACGGTCATGGTGGTGGAAGACGAACGGATCGTGGCGCTCAATCTGTGCCGCACGCTGACCAGGCTCGGCTACAACGCATCGACCATCATTTCCAACGGCATCGACGCCCTGCGGCATATCGCGGAGACGAGGCCCGATATCGTCCTCATGGACATCCATATCGACGGCGACATGGACGGGATCGAAACGGCGGCGCGCATTCCCGAGAACCTGATGCTGCCGGTCATCTATCTCACCGCCTATTCGGAAGACGCGACGCTCGACCGGGCGCGCACCACAAAGCCTTATGGCTATCTGGTGAAACCGTTTTCGGAACGCGAGTTGCACGCCACCATCACCATGGCGCTGCAACGGCGCGTCAGCGACGTCGCCGTGCGTGAGAGTGAGGAACGTTTGCGCCTGGCGCTGGCGGCGGCCGAACTCGGTTCCTGGGAGGTCGACCCCGATACGGGGCAGATTCTGTGCAAGGACCATGAAGGCTGGTTGTCGGATGCGACACCGCGGCTGGTGGCCGAAAGCTTTCGTGAGTTCCTGCCCACGGTTCACAGGGCCGACCAGGATCTGGTCCGCGCCGCCTTCAATCAGGTCAGCACGCAGAGCGAACTCTGCGAGGTCGAGTTCCGCAAGCCAGCCGCCGACGGCAGCGAGCGCTGGTTCCGCGTCATCGGCAAGACCTTTGCCAGCGACACCGACCGGCGGCGGCGCCTGCTGGGCGTCGTGCGCGATATAACGGCCCTGAAGCAAAAGGATCAGGAGCAGCGCGCCTCGGAACAGAGCTACCGCGCGCTCATTTCCAGCATCGACGGTATCGTCTGGGAAGCAGATCCCAGCCGCAACAGGATCACCTATGTCAGCGACAGTGCTGAGCGCGTGCTCGGCTATTCGCCCGAGCAATGGATGACGGAACCCCTGTTCTGGGAGCGGCGCCTCCACCGGGACGATGCCGCACAGGCGATCGCCGAATATACCGTGGCCATCGCCGCCGGACAGTCCTACGCGTCGACCTATCGCATGATCGACAGCAAGGGTGACATCGTCTGGATGCACGAAGTCGTATCGGCCATATTGCGGGACGGTCTGCCCGTTTTGATGCGCGGCGTCATCATCGACATCACCGACCTCAAAAAAGCCGAGACCGAGATCGCATTGGCATCGCAACGCCTCGCTGAAAGCGAACAGCGGCTAGCCGCCATTCTCGATACGGCGGCGATCGGCATCGTCACGGTCGACGAGAAGTTTCGCATCATTTCCTTCAACCGCGAGGCCGAGAACATTTTCGGCTACACGGCCGAAGCGACGATCGGTAAAACGCTCGAGCATCTGCTGCCGGACTCGTTCCGCGACCGGCACCAAGAGCAGATGCGAGGATTCCTGCGGGGCGATGGGAAAAGCCGGGCGATGGGCAGCTGGCGCACGGTGACGGGCTTGGCCGCCGATGGCCGCATCATTCCGCTGGCCACGATCATCTCCCAGGTATCGGTAGGTGGCCGAACAACTCTAACGGCGATCATGCGCGACATGACCGAAACCCAGAAGAGCGAGGCGGAACTGCGCCGCCTGCTCAACGACCGAGAAATCGCGGTCGCCACCGCCGAAGCCGCCAACATGGCAAAATCGAGTTTCCTCGCGGTGATGAGCCACGAACTGCGTACGCCGCTCAACGCCATCATCGGCTTCTCCGAGCTGATGGGCCAGGAAGTCATGGGTCCGATCGGCAATGAACACTACCGCCAATACATCGCTGATATCCATCAAAGCGGCCAATTGCTGCTGACCCATGTCAACAGCATCCTCGACCTGTCGCGCATCGAATCCGGCCGGCATGAACTCAACCTCGTCGGACTGGGCTTTGCGGATGTCTGGGATCAGGTCGCCGGCACATTGACCGTCAACGCGCTCACCAAGGGCGTCGCCTTGCAGCTGGAAGATATCAACAGCGATGTGAGGTTCCGTGGCGATCGCAATGCGGTGGCACAGGTCCTCCTTAATCTTGTCTCCAACGCCATCAAATTCACGCCGGCCGGAGGAAAGATCGACATCGGCCTGGCGAATACGGGCCGCGACAAAGAGGTTGCGATCTTCGTCCGCGACAACGGCCGCGGCATTCCCGCCGACCGATTGACCGATGTGCTGAAGCCGTTTGTGCAGGTGTCTGACACCTATGCCCGCGATACCGGCGGTGTGGGGTTGGGTCTCGCCATCTGCAAATCACTGGTCGAGGCCATGTCCGGCCGTATCGCGATCGACAGCACCCTTGGCCAGGGCACCACGGTAAGGGTCTTCCTGCCGCGCTGGACGGATTCCTAGCTAGTGCTCCGACCGGGCCCGCCGCAATTCATGCGACAGGCGGATTTTTGCAGCGAGTGTGAAAAGAGGCCCGCTCGGCACCCATTTGGGCTTTTCCTGCGCCAGCGCATTGGCAATGAGGGGCGAGCTGCCGCCGCTGGCATGTTCCGCCATCAATTTGCCGAGCAACGTCCCGCGCGCGACTCCGGCGCCATTATAGCATCCGGCCGCGAACAGGCCGGGCGACAACGCCTCGAACACGAAGCGCCCGTTGCGGCTGGCGCACATATGGCCTGACCAGGTGTATTGGATGGCGTCCGACCCTAAGAACGGGAAGCGATTCTTCAGGCCCATCTCGTGCCAGGCACGGCGCTTTGCCAGCATGTCCGCACTGATGCCGGCCGGCTCGTATTCCGCCGTGTTGCGCATGAGGATGCGGCGGTCGGCGGTCAGGCGCACCGTGGCACCGCCTTCGATCGGGCACAGCATGCCCCAGGGCGCCGCTCGCCCGATCTGCTGTTCCTCATCCTCCGTCAGCGGCCGCGTGAGGCTGGCGGTGAGCGAGATCGGGAAAACCTGGTTCCGCTTCAATCCCAACCGCGGCATGAACGCATTGAGGCCGACGATGACATGGGCGGCACTGATGCTGCCATCCCGCAGGGTGACCACGGCGCCGCCACCCGGTCGCACCGTCACCTTCACTGCGTCGGTGTTCTCATAGATTTCGATCTGGGAGGGCAGCGTGTCGATCAATCCCTTGGCAAAGCGCGCCGGCTGCAGCAGGGCATTGCCCGCCCCGATCCACAGGCCATGGCGATAGAAGGAAATCCCCAGCCGCGCCTTCAGCGCCGCCTCCTCCAGCAACTCCGCCTCGCCGCCGACATCGACGATATCGCGCAGGATTGCCGCGCGCCGGGCAAATTTATTCGCCTCACGCACGGCAAAGATATAGCCCTTGGCCTCGTAATCGCAATCGATCGCCAGCTCGCCAACCAGCCGCTTCACTTCCGCCCCGGCAGCCCGGTGGATGTCCCATTGCGCCTGATAGTCGGCGCGCTTTGCGAGGGTGCCAAGGCCACCGCGCGGCATTTCCATCGACACGCTGAAGCCAGAATTGCGGCCGCTCGCCCCCTGCCCCAATTGCCGGCGATCAATCAGCATGATCCGCGCATCGCTATGGAGCTCGGCCAATCGCCGTGCCGCGGCCAGGCCGGTGAAGCCACCGCCGATCACCAGCCAATCGGTCTTGTGCTCGCCCGAGAGCTTGGGAAACGCGCGGTACTCGCCGGCAAGTGCCACCCAGCCACTGCGATCTGTCACCTTGGTCCGCGTCGTGTCAGTTTGGCCCATGTCACTGCCCCCACCTATCTCAGGGTCAGGACTTCCCAACCCGCCGGCACCTTGGGTGCTGCTGCCGTGGTGACATAGACGATCCGCTCGGCGTTGGCGAGGTCCGCGGCCTGCGCGACCTTGGCAAGACGCCCATCATCGCGCGGCGCATAGGGGGTGACGCGGCTGAAATTGAGCTGGTCGCTCCAGCCGTGGACCGGCCCCTTATCGGTAAAAGCCGCATATTCGGTGTAGCGTGCCTCATCCAGCGTATCGATGGCGACCTTCGCCCGGTCCCAGCTCGCCGCCATCGGATAGGAGGAATCGAGGACCACCGCCACCCGGTGCGGTGCCTCGGTCAGGCGCAGATGCGTTGCCCCCGCCGCCCCGCCCCAGGCGAGAGCGGCCACCACCAGCCAGATCGAAAACAGCTTGCCCATTTGTGACCTCACATCTGCGAGTTGAGCATGGCACTGATCTTATAGGCGACATCGTCGACACCCGCCTTGATGCTCGCCGCTTCAACGAGATTGGAAACCTGACCCAGCACCTTGAGGTCCGCCTCGAAGCCGATGGTATGGACCGGAATGCGCATGCCGCGCACGATCGGCGCCAGATCGTCAAAGACATGACCTTCATTCGTCTCGCCATCGGTGAGCACGAACAGCATCGGCTTGGCGTTGGGGTCCTTCTTCAGCTCCTCCTCCAGCACCCGGAGCGAGACCGCGATGCCGTCGAACATGGCCGTGCCGCCACCCACCGACATCTCGTCAACGGCTTTCAGGAACCGCGCCTTCTGCAGGAAGGTGAACGGCGCCGGCTCCAGCACCGTGCGCACATCGCTCGAGAACACGACGAGGCCGATCGAGTTCTTGGGCGAGATCGCGGTGACGCCGGCTTCCAGCGCCGCCTTCAGATTGGTGATGCGCGGACCTTCCATTGAGCCGGACAGATCCGCCAGGAACACGGCGACGATGCGCTTGCCGGCATCCTTCTTCTGCTTCCAGATCTTCTGCGCCTCAATCAGCGTCTGCCCGGACGGCACCGGGAAGGCCGAGGCCCAGGGCTCGCCCTCCTCGAATCCGTATGACTGCGCCAGCTTCTGCATCTCCGAGCCCGCCGCAAACCCGGCAAAGGCCTCCATGGTCTCGATCTGCGCCGGCGTCGCACTCTCCAGCGCATAAAGCGGGTTGTCATGGCGCACGCCGAACGGCACGAAGCGATAGCCCGATTTCAGGCTGTCCGTGTTGACGAAGGTCTGCCGCTCCATGACGAAGGTATCGAGGCTGCCGTCATTGGCGACCGAATCGCGCATCTGCATGGTGGTCTGTGCGATGAAGGGGATGTTCTTCTGGAACGCCTCAAGTGCTGCCGTCACGTCAGGCGACAACAGTTTGGCCTCGTTCTTGTTGGCGAACTGCTCCAGCACCGAGACCAGGAAGTTGAGGCCGGTCGAGGAGGCAAACGGGTCGGTATAGCCGGCCACCGCCTTGCCCTGCACCACATCGTCGACGACTTCGGCAATGCCGACGCTGCCGCGCTCATCCTCAATGCGCTTGGCCATGTCTTCCTTCATGACGATGCCGGCGGTGTTGCCGACCAGGCGCGGGCTGATCAATTGCGTCTTCACGCCGCGCGCTTCCGCCATGCGCACCCACAACTCGTTGGATGGCGTGAAGCCAGCGGGCTTCCCCTGCCCCCAGGCAATGAGGTCATAGGCTGTACCCGAAGCAATCGAGCGCAAGGCGATCCTGGCCGTGCTGCCGTCAGACAGGCGATGGTTGCTGGCGTTGAACTTGGTCACCGCCTCGACCATCCAGCCATCGGTGCCCTTGCCGGACTTTTCGGTCGAGGCAAAGATCTCTGTCACCGTGGCGCCACTGACAACCCCCGGATCAACGGTCAGCGGAAAGCTGTCGACCGGCGGCAGCTTGGGCGCCGTCTCGGCCGGCGCTGTGGCGACGGCTTCCGCCGATCCGACCGGTTCGGCGCGCGACTGCACATCCTTCAGCAGCTTGGTGAGCCGGCTGGAAGCTTCCTCACGGCTGATCACCTTGGGGCCGCTCTGCGCCGTATCGCCCTTCTGCTCCTCGCAGGCAGCGGTCAGCAGCAACACACCGGCCAGGGCCGTCATCAATCCCGTCTTCAGGCTGACGAAAGATCGCATCTTACGCGCACTCCTCAAAAATCAGGCTCCAGGAATCAGATGGGCTACCAAAGAAGAATTTAGTTCTGCTCAACCGTGGGCGCCGCGGCGCGCCCTTTCTCGAGCCGCTTGATCGCCTCTTCGCCGACATCAGCCAGGCGATCGAAGGCCAGGATCTGCTCTGCCATTTTTGGCAGCGCATTGCGGCGATAATTTGACACATCCTCGATCGCCGCGAAGATGTCGCGGAAGGCACCTTCCAGCGCCTTGATGTCGAGGCTGGCATTGGATGCCTGCTTCTGGATGGCGGCACCCTGCGTCTTCAACCGTTCCGCCGTGCCGGCGATGATGTCCGAGGTGGTCTTGTTGAGCGCATCGATCTTGGTCAGCGCGATCTTCTGGTTGGCCAGCGCCAACGCAACCGTCACACCGACCTCCAACGCCCGTACCGTCACGTTGACCGCCCGATCGACACCGCTGATCAGCTCCTTGTTGTTCTCGATGATGACGTCGAGCGCCATCACCCCCTGCTGGTTGACCGCCATCTGCTGGCCAAGATCGAGCTGCCGCTGGCGCAGCTTGAACAGCAGCTGTTCCTCGATGAAGCGCTTCTGGGCTTCATCGGCACCGCTGGTCTTGGCAACCAGCGCCTCATCCAAGGCCTTGGCGAAGACCAAACGCTTGTCGATCACCTTGGTGGCGCGGCGCATGTCATCGCGGTCATCGGCGATGGTGATGTTGTCGCGCTTCAGCTGATCCTGGCTCGACTTCAGCGAATTGACGACAGCGTCAATCACCGTCTGCGCGCTTTCGAACTGGGTGAAATAGCGCTTGATCGGCGAGCCCACCAGCGGCAGCAGGCCCAGCGTGCGGCTCAGCCAGCCGGCCTCGAAATCGAATTTCGCCGGATCCAGCGCCTCGACCTGCTCCTTCAACTGCACCAGCCCTTTGGCGACCGGCCCGCCATCATCGGCGGCGGCAGCCAGGCTCTTGATCGGCTGGCGCAGCATGGCGCTCCGCCGCGTCGCCTCTTCCTGTGCGTCGCGGCCAAGGCTTTCGATCTCGACCACCACGCTGGGATCGCTGGACAGCGCCGCCAGTTGGTCGGCAGCATTGCGCGCCAGCGCCGTCACATCGGCGCTATCGCTGTCGAGGGCGGCATTCGCGGGCAGCGTATTGGTCATGTCCTGTCCCCTTATCGGCAGATGGTTTGTCGGCAGGCGGTCTTCGGCCAGGCTGAAATCAGTCGGGCGATTTCCAGGCAGTCGGTTTGTCGGCGTGACATCAAAAACGGTTCACGCCAGCCTTGGTTCACGTCAAACGCGCAGCATAGCGCCCGGTGCGGGCAGCCAATGCCTCCAATTCCTTGATCGTCGTCGCCGCATCCGGCCCGGAACTCGTCTTGGTCGAGGCCAGCGCCGAGGATGCGCGGTCGAGCACCGTGAGCGCTGCCTCGTTGGTGGCGAGCAGCTTGCCCAGACGCGCCTGCTGCTCGCGGCCGAGGTCGAGCCGTTCGGTCAGCGCCTTGATCTCATCGGCCGCATTGGTATCGTGCTGTAATTCCTTCAGCCGCTTCTCGGCATAGGGTGCATCCAGCCTGCTCGCCGCGCGCAAGGTGATGGCGCATTCGCGCAACCCATCGACCGCGGCCAGAAAGACCTGCTCGGCCAGGCCCAGATAGCGGCCATAGGTCACCTCGCCCTCATCCATGCGATGTTTCAGCACCTCGGCCAGCACGTCATGCTTTTCCTGCAGCGCCTTCAATTGCGCCACACCCTGCGTGGCACCGAGCTTGGTCAACTGTTCGGCCAGCTCGTCGAGATCGCCTGCGGCATCCGCCGTGACGGCGAGGCTGAGATTGACGCGGAACGCATCAGAGCGCGCCAGCATCACCAGCCACAACAGGAACAGCACAGCGCCCAGCGCCGCCGCGACGGCAATGCGCTCCACATCCTGGCCGAACCAATAGAGGAATCCGGCGGCGGCGGCGACGGACAGGGCCAAGGCGACAAACGTCAACGGATGAGTCGCTGCAGCCTGCAATGGTCTCGACATCGCCCCTCGCTGGTGGTGAAAGCCCGTTCCCGGGTTTCCGCCGGTGAAAACGGTCTAAAGATGGGGAAGAATCCCCGTCAGCGCAACCTTTGGTGGGCTATTTATTGCGCAAGGTCCGCAACCCGGCCGTTTGTCACGCGCTGCAGATCAGCCGGACTCAATCGAAACACGGCATTAGGCGCCCCGGCCGCCGCCCAGATATCGCTATAACGTTGCAGATCCTGATCGATCAACACGACGACGTTGCCGATGTGTCCCACCGGTGCGACACCGCCGATGGCAAAGCCGGTCTCGGTGCGCACGAAGTCGGCGTCGGCCTTGCCGACCTTTTCGCCCAGCAGCGCACTCAGTTTCTTTTCGTCGACACGGTTGATGCCCGACGCGATCACCAGGATCGCGCGGCCCGACTCCTTGGCGCGGAAGACCAGCGACTTCGCAATCTGCGCCACGTCGCAGCCGATGGCAGCTGCCGCATCGGCAGCCGTGCGGGTCGAGGCGTCGAATTCCTTGATCTCGGCTGTGAGTCCCACCGCCGTCAATGCTGCCCGAACCCGCCCGACGCTGCCGACTGCGCTGCTGCTCAATTGGCGAGCTCGCGCGAGCGTTTCGTGGCGGCGGCGATGGCGCGGTTCATCAGCGGCTGGATGCCATCCTCCGCCATCAGCACGTTGACGGCTTCGAGCGTGGTGCCCTTGGGGCTCATCACCGCCTGGCGCAAGGCGGTCGCCGACTCCGTCGATTGATAGGCAAGCTCGCCGGAGCCGCACACCGTGGAGCGCGCCAGCTGCATCGCGAGATCGGCGGGGAGGCCGTTGACGCGGCCGGCTTCCGCCAGCGCTTCGATCAGCAGGAAGACATAGGCCGGGCCACCGCCGGAGACCGCCGTCACCTGGTTGAGCAGCTGCTCGTCATCGACCCACGCCACCTCGCCCACCGCTGCGAGCAACTGGCCGCAGAGATCGAGGATGGGGGCTGGCACCTGGGGGTCGCGGCAGATCACCGTCATGCCGCGGCTGACCGCCGCCGGTGTGTTCGGCATCGAGCGCACGATGAGCGCATCGGCGCCGAGCTTCTCCTTGAAATAGGCGACCGTCTTGCCGGCCGCGATCGACAGGAAGGTCGTGCTGGGGCTGGCCATCTTTTTGTAATGCGTGAGGGCCTCGTCCATGAATTGCGGCTTTACGGCAAGCAGCACGATCGCGGGCTCGAGGCCGGCCGGCAGCTGGTCCGGGCTGGTCATGATATGGACACCCGCGGCCTGGACGTCGTCCAACTCCTTGGGCGCCAGGTCGACGACATAGACCTGGGTGGGCTCGACGCCTTGGCCCAGCCAACCACGCAGCAGCGCGCCGCCCATCTTGCCGCAGCCGACCAGCAGCAGCGCGCCCGGTAATGTCAACTTGGCCATGAAACCGCCCCTTACATGTTCGGGCGGTCGTCGATGTCAGGCGTTGCCCACCGTATCGAGCAGCGCCGCTTCAACCGCCTCCTGCGGCTTCTTACCGCCCCACAGCACGAATTGGAAGGCGGGGTAGAAGCGCTCGCATTCATGGATCGCCGCTTCCATCAGGTCCTCGAGCTGTTCCGCGGTGACGCCGGCCGTCCCGCGCAGCAGGATCGTGTGGCGGAACATCGGCGCGCCTTCATCGGAGCAGAGATCGAAATGGCCCAGCCACAGGCGCTCATTGATATGCGCCAGCAATTCCGCAACGCCCGCCCGCTTCCCCACAGGCACTTTGGTGTCGAACAGGCAGGAAAAATACAGGGCGCCCAGATCCTCCTGCCAGACGAAGAACATGCGGTATTCGCACCACTGGCCGGTGAATTCGACGATCATCTCCTCATCGGTCGAGCGGTCGTAGCGCCATTCGTTGGCGTTGACTAATTCTTCCATCATATCAAGGGGGTTAGCGGTCGGGGCCAGGGTCTGTTCGAGATTTAGCTGCATCGCAAGCGCCCTCCAATGCAAGACTGAGGAGCCGCGACGGCTGGGGCGCGCGACCCCTAAGGATTGATGGGAAATGGTAATTTTCCCACCAGATTTAGAGTCGCAAATTTAAGAGTGCAGTGCAAGAGCCATTTACGAAGTTTAATATGGAGTGAGAATGATTATCACTCGCGCCCGGAAGCGGCCAGTTTCGCCTCGATTTCCTGGAGCCTCCGCTCAAGCTTGATCTGCTCGGTGCGGGCCTCCTGGGCCACCGATTTCATGGTCTCGAATTCCTCGCGGCTGACCAGATTCATGCGGCCCAAGAGGCGTTCGAGCTGCTGCTGCACCTTGGCCTCGATTTCAGCCCTGAGGCCCGTGAGCGAGCCCAGGGCGCCGGTCGCCACCTTGGCCATGTCGTCGAGAATACGGTTGTCGCTCTGCATGATGATCGTCCCTAAGCTTGTGGGTATGCGCTTAGGCCTTATATAACCGAGCCGCACGCCGCTGACGAGAGCCCCCAGTATGACCCCGGATACCAGTTATTTCATCTTCCCAGAATTCGACCCCGTAGCCCTCGACCTCGGCATTGTCGTGATCCGCTGGTATGCGCTGGCCTATATCGCCGGCATCCTGCTGGGCTGGCGCTACATGGTCTATCTCTGCAAGAAGCCGCCAGCGATCGTGAAGCCGAGCCATTGCGAGGACATGATCACCTGGGCGACGCTCGGCACCATCATCGGCGGGCGCCTCGGCCACGTGCTGTTGTGGGATCCCGGTTACTATCTCAGCAATCCACTGGAGATCCTGATGGTGTGGAAGGGCGGCATGGCGTTCCATGGTGGCCTCGTCGGTGTCATTGCGGCGATGTTCTTCTATGCGCGCCGCGCCGGCATTCCGTTCTTTGCCTTGGCTGATCTTGCCGCTGCCGCGACGCCGATCGGACTTGGCCTCGGTCGTCTCGCCAATTTCATCAATGGCGAGCTGGTCGGCCGGCCGACGGATGTGCCCTGGGCGGTGATCTTTCCCCATGTCGACAATTTGCCGCGCCATCCCAGCCAGCTCTATGAAGCGCTGACCGAAGGTGTGTTGTTGTTTGTGATCCTTGCGATCCTGGCACATCAGCAAAAGATCCGCGAACGCCTCGGCACGATGAGCGGCGTGTTCCTGATCGGCTATGCCGGTGCGCGCATGGTCTCGGAGATGTTCCGCGAACCTGAGGCCCTCACCGGCACCTTGGTCGAGACGACCTGGGGGCAGTGGCTGAGCGTGCCGATGCTGGTCTACGGCCTCTATCTCGTCTGGCGCGGCCGTAAACCCGTTCACGCCTGACAGACGCATGCACCCGGTCGAGCGCAGCATCCGTGACCGCATCGCGCGCGAGGGGCCGCTGACGCTGGCCGCGGTGATGGAACAGGCGCTGGCCGGCCGGCACGGCTATTACCGCGACAACGATCCGCTGGGGCCGGAGGGTGATTTCATCACAGCACCCGAAGTCAGCCAGATGTTCGGCGAACTCATCGGCTTGTGGTGCGTCGATACCTGGCAGCGCCTCGGTAGCCCCACCGCCTTTCATCTGGTGGAGATCGGGCCCGGCCGCGGCACGCTCATGGCCGATGCCTTGCGTGCCGCCCGCGTGGCGCCGGACTTCCTCGCCGCCAAACAGGTCAATCTCATCGAGATCAACGACACGCTGAAGTACAAGCAGGGCGAAAAGCTGCGCGAGCATGCACCGCAATGGCTGCCAAGTCTCAGCGATGTGCCGCCGGGGCCGATGATCCTCATCGCCAATGAATTGTTCGATGCGCTGCCGATTCATCAATTGGAGATGACGGCGCAAGGCTGGCGCGAACGCGTCATCGGGCTTGAGGGTGATGCGCTGAAATTCGGTTTGGCCGCGCCATCACCGGCACTGGGGCTGCTGCGAAGGGCCCATGCGCATGCCGAGCCGGGCGCCATCGCCGAGGTGTCGCCCGCCTCCATCGCGCTCGTCGACGGGATCGCGCGGCGGCTGGTGCAGGAGAATGGTGCTGCCCTCATCATCGATTACGGCCCGGCAGAAAGTGGCCTCGGCGATTCATTCCAGGCCTTGAAGAGCCATCGCTATCACGCGCCGCTGGAGGAATTGGGCACTGCTGACCTAACCGCCCATGTGGATTTCGGCGCGCTCATCATGGCGGCGCGGCAAGCCGGCGCGCTGGTGTTCGGCCCGACAACGCAGGGCGATTTCTTGCGCGCCCTCGGTATTGAGCTCCGCGCCGACATGCTGGCCAAGAGATCGGATCTTGCCACGACAGAGGTGTTGCGGCGGCAAGTGCACCGCTTGATTGCGCCCGAACAAATGGGCAGGCTGTTCAAGGTGATCGGCCTCGCCGGGCCGACACTGGAAATCGACGTGCTGGGAGGGTTGGCGGGACTATGATCGTGACCGTGGATGCGTTGCAGCGGCTCAAAACTATCCGCCACGGCTTCCTCACCCGCCGCGGCGGTGTCAGCGACGGCATCTATGATTCGCTGAATTGCGGATTGGGCACCACTGACGACCGCGCCCATGTGCTCGAGAACCGCGCCCGCGCCGTGCAGGCAGCGGGGCTCAATGCGGGTCCGCTCAACACGGCCTATCAGGTGCATAGCGCCAAGGTGCTGGTGGTGGATTCGCCGCTCGACCAGGAGAACCGGCCGCAGGTCGATGGGCTGGTGACCAAAACCCGGGGCGTCAATCTCGGCGTACTCACGGCCGATTGCGGGCCGGTGCTGTTTGCCGACCAGCACGCCGGCGTGGTCGGTGCCGCCCACGCCGGGTGGAAAGGTGCGCTGGGCGGCGTGCTGCAGGAGACCGTGCGCGTCATGGAAACATTGGGCGCGCGGCGCGAAAACATCGTGGCGGCGGTCGGTCCCTGCATCGGGCAGGAGTCGTATGAAGTCGGTACGGAATTTCCCACACCGTTCATCGCGCAGGACCCGGACAATGCGCGCTTCTTTGGTGCCGCTGACGCCTGCCGAAAATTCCATTTCGACCTTGCCGGCTATTGCGCGCATCAGCTGACGCGCATGGGCCTGGCCGAGGTGACGATCAGCGGCCATGATACCTGCGCGCTGGAGAGTGATTTCTTCAGCTATCGCCGCAAGACCAAGCGGGGCGAGCCGGATTACGGCCGCCAGGTTTCCGTGATCGGACTCGTCTAACCCATCGGGAGGGCAGATTGTCGAACGCGCATGAAGAGGTGAAGCCGGGCCGCCGCATCGTCCGCACCAGGACGAAGCCGTTTGCCGCCTATGATCTGGAGGGGCCGCTCCAGCATGACATGTCGATCATCGAATTGTCCTATGACCGCGACGACAAACAGGGCGCCTATCTCATCCGCATGGAACCCGGTGCCGAAACCATCGCGCATGAGCACGGTTTCCGCGAGGAGTTCCTGATCCTGGAAGGCGAACTCATCGAAAGCGACGGCACCGTGCTGAAGGTCGGCGATTTCGTGATGTATGAGGCGGGCACCGTGCATAACAGCCGGACGGAGAAGGGCTGTTTGCTGCTGGGGATCGATTGGCAAAGGCGAGGTTGATCGTCTCGCGACGGCCACAATTCGCGTGCCGTGCCGGGCTGCGCAAGCCAATTCGCATACAACCGCAACCAGACGGGATGGATGGATCATGCGCAGAAGAATGAGCCGTTTGGTTTCAGTCGGTGCGTTGGTGTTGGCTGGATTCAGCGCGATCGCGGTGGCCGCCGAGGACAAGTTCGCGGTCCAAGTTCCAGGTGGGATCTCGCTGGGCGAGTGCAGGGGCTATGACGACTGGGCTGCGGTATCGATCAGTCATCCGCAGGAGCCGAAGGAAAAACTCAATCTGATCGTCGCCAATCCGACGATGATTGATGCCTACCGGGCGGGCATTCCCGGCAACGGCAAGGCATTTCCGGATGGATCGAAGACGGCCAAGGTCATGTGGCGTCCGAAGGCCAGCGAGGTTTCGCCCTTCGCGGTCCAGGAGCCCGAGAAGCTGCTGGGCGTGGGCTGCATGGTGAAGGACAGCAAGCGGTTCGCCGATACCGGTGGCTGGGGCTATGGCCAGTTCACCTATGATGCGGTGACCGACACGTTTGCACCCGATACGGTCGCTCAGGGGAACGATGCCAAATGCGGTGTCGCCTGCCATCAAGCTGCGTCGGCGACAGACTATGTCTTCACGAGCTACGGGAAGCGGTGAGGGGGCGATATCGTCGGGATGAAGCGAGGATGTTGGCCCTCACCCCTACCTTTCCCCTGAATGAATCGACCTAGACTGCGGCAGAGAACCCGGGTGGCATATCTCCTGAGAGAAAAGAGTTCAGGAACATTTTTCCCAAGATGTGCTTCGTCTCTGTCGCCCCCGGCTTCAGATGCCCCGCGCCTACTGCCTGCTCAAATTCAGCACGGGTTGGAGCAGTGAGATTTGTATCGGTAGTTTCGCGCCCGGCCGCCGCTGAGGCACTGAGCAGGACGCCGGCGTAGTAAAGGCGCGTGAGCGAGCGGACCGGATTCAGCTTTTCGTAAAAGCCATCGCTCGTCGAGTGGCCCAGCCAGGCGTGCAGGAATGCGCTCTCTAGGGCAGGCTCGGGGGCAAAATTGTCGAGCATGATCGCGACATCAACGAGCGGGTCGTTGCGATAGGCAGATTCCCAGTCGATCATCCACAGGCGCGTGCCATCGAACAGGATATTGCGCGGGAGGGGGTCGTTGTGGCTGGAAACCAGATCCGTAGATTCCCAGGTGCAGATTTCGCGGATGCGACTGAAGCGTTCCGTGCAGGGGTCCAGCACGCCGGGTGCAAAGAGACCGGTTTGGCACACCCATGCCCAAAGGCGGCCGACCATATCGGGATACGCAATAAACTCTGGAAATAGCGGCGTGGCTTGAACTCGCCTGACCATTTCTCCCAATGCACGCGCCAGTGCGAGCGGCCCGCCGGGGAATGAGTCCAGTGGCCGCTCCTCGACGAAGTCCAGGATCGCGATACGCGCCGATTCATCGACATAGTGACACCGCGGGGCGATCCCGGCTTGTGCTGCGATCTGCAGGGAACGGTATTGGTGGGGATTGCGCAGCGGACTTGCGGCACCCTCTATTCGCAGCAAGTAGTGCCGCCGGCTGAGGTCTACTCGAAAAGTCCACGCACCTGACGCTCCACCCATGACGGGCGTGATCGCCTCAATTGGCGTGGCACCAAATGCCGTTGCGAGCGCCAAACCTGCTGTCACACGGTGCTCGGTCGGGAGCTCCTCGAAATGATCCCGGGTCATGGTCTTCCCTCGTCAACGGCGCGCCGATCACCCCCGCGACAGCAGCAGCCGCAACCCGGCATAGCCGAAGCACAGCGAGAGCGTGGCTTCGATCCAGCGGCGGGCCCGGGCGTAGGCTTGCACCATCGTGGCGGTCGAGAAGATGAGCGCGTAGCCGCCGAAGACGCACACGGCAAGGATGGCACAACCGCCGAGGATCGCCGGCAGCACGAAAGGCGGTGAGCCCGGCTGCAGACCAAGCGACATGATGGCGAGCCAGCCCATGATCGCCTTGGGATTGGTGAGATGCATGAGGAGGCCGCGCCGGTAAAGGGAGCCGTGGCTGCGCGCCGCGTTCTGCGCGGCGGAGGCCGCCGGTGCCAAAGCGGATCGTGCCGCCTTCCAGGCGAGATAGAGGAGATAAAGACCGCCCGCGATCTTGATCACAAACAGGGCGTCGGCATAGGTCGCCAGCAGCGCCGAGAGGCCAGTGGCCGCGGTCAAGGCCCAGATCAGCGAGCCAGTCACGATGCCGGCGGCGATGGCAAGGCCTGCCTTGCGGCCGCGCTGCATGGCGACCGCCATGATCGCCATGTTGCTGGGACCGGGGCTCGCCGTGGCGATGATGTAGGCGCCGTAGACGATTGCGAGATGATGCAGGTAGTCCATGGGCGATTTCCTTCGTGCGGCGATGAACGCCCGATCCTAGCGGCGGTCGGGCATGGTCCAAAGGCGAAACATGTCCCAGCACAATGCGGCGTGCGGGATGGTTGCAGCTTTGACGGCGGCGGGAGTAGCTTGTGTCGTATTATTTCCGTCATCCTCCGCCCATTGTTGAAAGAACCGGGGCGGAGGATCCACGAGTTTGCTGGCAACATCGCGATGATAGGATAGAAATTCGTGGGTGGTCCGCCTTCGCGGACCATGACGATAAGGGAGAACGCGCAATCCATGACCAGCAATTTCCTCTCTTACATCGGCTGGACGGTGGCGACGTTGCTGCCGATCATCAACCCGATCTCGGCCGCGGGGATGCTGATCGGCATTACCGGGCAGCTCACCAATGAGGAGCGCAATCGGCAGATCACCATGGCCTGCATCTACATGACCGTGATCCTGCTGAGCTTCCTGCTCGCAGGTGTCGTCATCATGGATCTGTTCGGCATCTCGATTCCGGGCCTGCGCATCGCCGGCGGCATGATCGTGGCGTTCCTCGGCTTCCGCATGCTGTTCCCGCATGAATCGGAGCTGGATCAAAGCTCCGATATCGAGGCGCGACAGAAGATGGACATTTCCTTCACGCCGCTGGCCATGCCGGGCCTGTCCGGTCCTGGTTCCATCGCGCTGGTGATCACCATGTCGACCACGGTGCAGGAATCCGGCGAGCTCTCGACGCCGATGACCTACACCGTTATTTCGATCGGCATCGTGGTCACCGCCATCATCATCTGGTTCTGTTTGCGGGCAGCCGGCCTCCTCAACCGCTGGCTGGGTGCCAACGGCATCGCCGCCATCTCGCGCATCATGGGGTTCCTGATGGTGTGCATCGGCGTGCAGTTCGCGATCAATGGTGTGCGCGACCTGCTGCACGACCCGGATTTCTGGCCGCGGGATCTGCCGGCGGCAGTGAGTACGACGGCGCCGTGAAGGCTCACGCTTCCACCGGGGCCGCACTCGCGCGGGCGAAGAAGAGCGTGACGGTGAGGCCTTTGCCGGGGATCGAGAGGATGTCGACGCTGGCCTTGGCGTTCTGGCGGAGTGATTGGACGATGAGGGCGCTGAGCTTGCCGGGCTTGGGCCAGACACCGCCCTCCGCAAGGCCAATGCCGTCATCGGCGATGATGACCTTGCAGCCCTGCTCGTCGACCAGGCTGTGGAGCTTGATGGTGCCGCCATCTCGACCAACAAAGGCATGCTTCAGGGCGTTGGTCAGGAGTTCGTTGACCACCAGCCCCGCCGGCATGGCGACATTGACCGAGACCGGCCAGGTGTCGACCTTGAGGTCGAGGCGGATGCCTTCGACGGCATGGGCGGACATGACGGCGGTGGCGATCTGGCTGAGATAAATGCCAAGATCGACGCTGTCGCTTTTGCCTTCATCGGAGAGCGAGCGATAGAGCAAGGCCAGCGAATCGACGCGGCCGGCTAGCCGCTCGAACTTCTTGCCGGTCTTGTCGTCATTGATGTTGCGCGCCTCCAGGCGGATGAGCGCCGTGATCATCTGCAGATTGTTCTTCACCCGGTGCTGCAGTTCGAGGAGCTGGGTGTCCTTTTCCGCGATCCGCCTTTGCAGCTCTTCCTGGTCGGGCTGGTCGGCGCGGTTGATCTCGGCCAGGGCGACCAGCCGGAAAGCCGGTTTGCCATCCTCGTCCTGGATGATGTTGGACCAGGCCTCGATCGTCACGGTCCTGCCATCCATGCTGACCTCGAACGCGCCGATGAAATCTTCGTCGCCCTTGATGGCGTCGCTCAGGCCACGGCCGTCATCCTTGGCGACAGCATCGCCCGGCAGCGCGCTCCAGGGCTGGCCAAGGAGACCGGCCGACACTTTGCCGGTCAGACGCTCAAACTCGATATTGACGTAGGTGATCAGCTCAGGCCCCTGCATGGTCGCCACGGCGATGGCGAAGGGCACGTGATCGAGGAACTGCTTGAAGTGGTCACTATCGAGAGCGCCGGCCAGATCAGGCGTGTCCAGCAATTGCGTGTGCTGCGCCGTTTCCGCTTCTTTGCCCATCATGCCGAACCTGTCCTGCTGAAGTATGGCGCGTTATAGCAGGTATCGGCCCCAGCGGCAGGTGCGACCTCGATCGTGAAAGTCGGGGAAAGCGCCCCTCCCCCTGCAGGGGGAGGGAGCAGGGTCCGGAGCAGCGCCAGCCCGCGCTGCCCCACCCCCACATGTCAGGCGGAGCGCACACCTTCCAGGAACTGGCTGACCGAGCGGCGCAAGGTGTCGGCCTGTTTCGACAAGGTGCCGGCGGTGCCGAGTACCTGGGCGGAGGCGGCACCCGTCTCGCCGGCGGCGTGGGTGACGCCGCCGATGTTCGAGGAAACATCCTGCGTGCCTTGGGCCGCCTGCTGGACGTTGCGGGCGATTTCCTGGGTGGCGGCACCCTGCTCCTGGACGGCGGAGGCGATGGTGGTGGTGATCTCGCTCATCTGGCCGATGATGTTGGAGATGCCCTTGATCGCCGTGACCGCTTCATCGGTGCTGCCCTGCATCCCGCTGATCTGGGCACTGATGTCCTCGGTGGCCTTCGCGGTCTGAGTGGCGAGGTTCTTGACCTCCGACGCCACCACGGCAAAACCCTTGCCGGCCTCACCCGCCCGCGCCGCTTCGATGGTGGCGTTGAGGGCGAGGAGATTGGTCTGGCTGGCAATGTCGTTGATGAGCCCCACAACGGCGCCGATCTTCTGTGCTGCTTCCGCCAGAATCCGCACGGCAGCGTCGGTGCGTTCGGCATCCGCCACGGCCTGGCCGGCAATAAGGGTCGATTGTTCGACCTGGCGGCTGATCTCGATCACGGAAGCCGAGAGTTCGTCGGCGGCCGCAGCGACCGTCTGCACATTGGCCGAAGCCTGTTCGGAAGCCGCTGCCACGGCAGTGGCCTGGCGGCTGGTTTCTTCCGCCGTCGAGGACATGCTTTGCGCTGTCGCCTGCAATTCGGTGGAGGCGGAGGTGAGCTGGGTGAGCTCGCTCGACATGGTGTCATCGAATGTCTTGATCAAGCCGTCGATCGCCATCTGGCGACGCTCCTTGGCCTTCTGTTCCTCCGCCTGCAGGGCGCGCATCTCCTCCGCGGCGGTGGCGGTGTCCTTGAACACCTGCAATGCCCGGGCGATGTCGCCGATTTCGTCACCGCGCGCACCACCGATGATCTCGATGGTGAGGTCGCCGCGCGACAGGCGGTTGAGGTTTTCGATCGAGTTTGCCAGCGGCTTGCTGATGCCCATGGTAGCCAGCAGATAGCCAAATGCGAGGCCACCGACGACGCCGGCCACGGAGACGACAATCATCAGCATCTGGGCAAAGGCCGCGTCGGCCGCCGCGATTGTGGAAACCTCGGTGCCCTGCGAATTCACGAAGTCGGAATATTCGCGCACCGATTTCTGCAGAGCGTCAGCCATGGGCCGGCTTTTGGCCACAGCATCGAGCAGAGTCTGCTGCGCTTGGCCCAACTGTATGCTGGACCCCACCACGCGGGCGGTGTTGAAGGTATTTTCCAACGCCGCGCTGTAGTCCTGGTAGCTCTTCTCCACCCCGTCCAACAACTTGTTGCGGGTCTCGCCGGCGGTGGCGCGCAGCTGGGCCAGGCGTTCCTCGAACAGCTTGCGGTCTTCGCCGAGGCGCGTTAGGCGCGCTTCCAGCCCAGCGGCCGAGGGATCCAGCGCCAGATAATATTCGGTGCGGTTGAGCCCGATGACGTTCTGATTGAGGCGCGCGCTCGTCACACCTTCGACCCCGCTGAGGGTGACCTTGCCAAGGTCGGTGGCGGCGCTGCGCAGATAGACGACGCCGACACCGGCTACGGTGGCGATGATCACCGCCATGACGCCCACCAGCAGCACCAGTTTCGAACGGATTTTCCAATTGCTCAGATTCATGATGACGGCGCCTCCTGGATCGCCGGTTGCCTCAGATGAGGCGGCGTGTGTTTGTGTGAAAGATCGAGATCAGAATTTGCTTGTGGCGAGGGCGGGTGTCGCATCGGGCGGCGCTTCCTCAGCTTCGTCGAGCAACGCCTGCCGCAGGCCGTTGAGCTCGGCCGCGATGTCGCGCCCGACCGCTTCCAACTGAAACAGCAGCGGCGGCAGATCGAGGCCCAGGCGGACCCCGCGCTGCACGTCGGCGATGGCGCCGCGATAGGCTTCGGTGATGAGGATCAGGTGTGGCGACTGGTGATCGCGTGCCAGCCGCATCAATTCATCGACCATCAGTTGCGCGGCATCGGCCAAGGTCAGGCTGCGCGTCGCCAAGACCTCGTACCGCCGCAGCTTGAACCGTGTGTGCATTGGTCCCCACCCCTCTCAATCGCCCCTGCGAGCGAAACTCGGCTGCAAGGATTAACGATTGATTGCGCGGAAGCCCCTGTCACGACCCGGCGAGGGCATCGTTCACGTGACATCAAATCTTGCTTCTCAAGGCGACAAACATGGTCGCCCGCAGTGCCTCAGAATGGATTCTAAGGACTCTGGTCTTATTGAATGCGTCGAACCGGGGTCTTCGTGAGAAGATACACCTATCGGTGTCGGCCAGAGGGATGGGTGGCCTGGCGGCGCCGGTCCTTGGGGCCAGTTCGTGGGATCTGTTTGATGCCGTTGCGGGGTGGCAAGGCACATAGCACGTTGACGCTGTCGACCGATGATGTGCCGCCGGCGCAAGCCCGCAGCTATTGGGAGGAATGTGTCGCGCGCACCTATCTCGCCATGTCGGTGACACCGCTGGGCGATGGCCCGTTCCGTGCCACCTTGCAGGCCAATACGGTGCACGACATCACGGTGGCGCATGTTGCGACGACCGGACAAAGCGGGCGGCGCGCGGTTGGCACCGAAGCGGGCGGCAATGAACGTTGCCTGCTGCTGATCAATCTCAGCGGCGAGATTCATCTGCGACACAATGCGCGCGAGATCACGCTGCACCGACATGACATGACGGTGATCGATTCGCGCCGGCCATCGGAATATGCGATTCCAGCTGGCGCCACGGCGCTCGCCGTGAACATGCCGCGCCAGGCGCTCACCGAACGCTTTCCGCAGGCCGGGCTGTTCGCCGCGGCGAAACTGCCGGCCAACCTGCCGATGCAGCAGATGACCATCGGCTTCTTTGGCAATCTCCTGGAGAATTCCGCCACGGCAAGCGAGGGTGCGACCGCCATGCGACTGGCAGGGCACGCGATGGATATGCTCGGCATCGCGCTCAACGATGCGCTCACCGCGCGCATCCCGGCCTCACCCTATCGCACCGCCTTGCTGCGGCGGATCAAGGATTTTGTCGAGGAACATCTCCATGAGCCGATGCTGAGCGTGCAGGCGGTGGCCAGCAAATTCCGCATCACGCCACGCTATGTCGCCATGCTGTTCCGCGACGAAGCGACCACCTTCAGTGATTTCGTCAGGCAACGGCGGCTGGAGCGCTGCCGCCGGCAGTTGGAGGGAATGAGTGAGGATCGGCGGCAGATCGGCGCCATCGCCCTTGCCGCGGGGTTTGCGAGCCAAGCGCATTTCAGCCGGCTGTTCCGCGCCACCTATCACGCAACACCGCGGCAATATCGCAGCGCGTTTCAGCGGCGCAGCGTGTCGGCCGATACCCATAACGGAGCACCGGCCGACAATCTCACCAAGACACGGGAAATCGATGTGCCCTAACGTGACCTTGGCCCCAGTGGCCTTAGCCTCAATGGCCTTTAACCACGGGCGATCGACAGGCCGCCATCGACCAGCGAGGCCGTGCCGGTGACGAAAGACGAATCGTCCGAGGCGAGATAGAGCACCGAGCGGGCGAGTTCTTCCGGACGGCCAACGCGCTTCAGGGCGTGCATGCCGTTCAGGAAGGTCTGCGCTTCCTCGGTGCTGTTCTTCTCGCGGTACATCGGTGTATCCACGGCACCCGGCAGCACCGCGTTGACGCGGATGTTGTGCGGCCCGTATTCGACCGCCAAAGCCTGCGTGAGACCGATGAGGCCGGACTTGCTGGCCGAATAGGCGGCCATGCCCGGAAACGACCCGGTATGGCCGACGAAGGTCGAGGTGAAGATCACCGAACCGCCGCCGCGCCTCTGCATGGCGGGGATCTGGTGCTTCGCTGCCAGGAACGAGCCGGTGAGATTGACGGCGATCGCCTGGTTGAAATCGGCCTCGCTCACCTCGCTGCTGGGACCGAGCGGCCCCAAGGTGCCGGCATTGTTGAAGGCGATGTCGAGGCCGCCATAAGTTTTCTCGGCGGTGGCGACCAGGGATTTCTGAAACTCTTCCGAAGCCACATCGCCGGCCACGGCCGTGGCGTCACCCCCGGCGGCCTTGATCTCCGCAACCAGGCTGGCAAGCTCGGCTTCGCGGCGGGCGGCCACAACGAGCTTGGCACCTTCCTTGGCGAACAATTTGGCGGTTTCCCGGCCGATGCCGGAGCTGGCACCGCTCACAATCGCCACTTTTCCCGTTAAGCGACCCATGATGACACCCTCTTCTTTCCTGCGGCGGAGCCCTTCGCCCCGCTCGATGAACATAACTTAGGTCTTCTCTCGTCTTGAATGAAGAGCGCAAAAATGATCTTATTATTCAGTTTTTATGAATGATCGGACAGAGCATGGACCGGTTGCGCGCGTTCGAGGTGTTTGCGACCGTCGTCGCGAAGGCGAGCTTCACCAAGGCGGCCGATGCGCTCGACACATCACCGGCCAACGTCACGCGTTATGTCAACGAGTTGGAGACGCATCTCGGCACCCGCCTCCTCAACCGCTCGTCGCGCAAGCTGTCGCTGACCGAGAGCGGAACCGCGCTTTATGAGCGCTGCAGGGCGATCCTCGACGATGTGGCGGAGGCCGAGGCGCTGGCTTCCTCGGCCGCATTGAAGCCGCGTGGGCGCTTGCGCATCAATGCCGGTGTCACTTTCGGCATCAAACATCTTGCGCATCTGTGGCCAACCTTCATGCAGAAATATCCCGAGATCGACCTCGACATTGATCTTATCGACCGCGTCGTCGACATGGTTGAGGAAGGCTATGACCTCACCATTCGAGTCTCGGCAGCAGCAAGTCCCACCGATCATGTGACGCGCAAGCTTGCGACATCCCGCAACATCGTCTGCGCAGCACCCAGTTATCTCAAACGCCATCCCGCACCGACATCACCGGCGGATCTGGCCACGCATGCCTGTCTTGGATTTTCCTACGCCGCCACCGGCGATGAGTGGCAGTTCACCGATCCAGCCGGCAAGGCGCTGCGGGTAAAGGTGAACTGCGCCTTCCACACCAATAACGGCGATACGCTGCGCGAGGTGGCGCTGGCGGGACATGGCATCATCCGCCCGGCAGCCTTCCTGGTCGACGAGGATCTCAAGGCAGGCCGCCTGGTGCGGTTGCTGCCCGATTATCTGCTGGCCGATACCGATCTGCTGGCGATCTATCCCAGCCGCCGGCATCTCTCCGCCAAAGTGCGGGTGATGGTGGATTTTCTCGCGGCGGCGTTCCGGGAAACGCCGAGCTGGGCCCGGATCTAACCGCGAGAATTGCCGTTACGAGGCATGAATGCTGACCAGGAATTTCTCCACAGCCTGGCGGAGCGTGCCCACCTCGCCGCCGATCCTGACCGAGGCACCGTTGATGCGGGCGGCGGTGTCACCGGTGCCGCTGGCCGCTTCGCTGATGGAGGCGACATTGTTGGAGACTTCCGCCGTGCCGGCCGAGGCCTGCTGCACATTGCGGGCGATCTCCTGGGTCGCGGCCCCCTGTTCGGCCACCGCGGAGGCAATGCCGGTGGAGATTTCGCTGATCAGGCGGATCGTCTCGCTGATGCTCTGCACGGCCTGGACCGATTCATGGGTCGCTTCCTGCATTTCAGAAATCTTGGCGTTGATCTCCTCGGTTGCCTGGGCGGTCTGGTTGGCGAGGCTTTTCACTTCCGACGCCACCACAGCAAAGCCCTTGCCGGCTTCGCCGGCGCGGGCGGCTTCGATGGTCGCGTTCAAGGCGAGAAGATTGGTCTGGCTGGCGATCTCGCTGATCAGCTTGGTGACGTCGCCGATGCGCTGGCCGGCCTCGGCAAGGCTTCGGATCTGCACATTGGTGCGGTCGGCGGCGGCCACCGCCTGATCGGTAATGCGGGTCGATTCGCCCACTTGCCGGCTGATCTCGGCGATCGAGGCCGAGAGCTCCTCGGCGGCACTGGCCACCGTCTGGACGTTGACCGACGCCTGGGCGGAAGCCGCGGCCACGGCCGTCGCCTGGCGGCTGGTATCGTTGGCAGTGCCGGTCATGCTCTGCGCATCCTGCCCAAGATCCGCGGCGGCATTGGACAGGGTCTTGGCAACCGCATCCATGCTGCTGCCGAAATCCTCAGCGACACGCGCCAGGGCACGCACCTTTCCGTCCATGGTGGCGGTGCTGGCATTGATCATCTCGGCACCACTGCGAAAGACACCCGGCAGGCCGCGCACCAGCACCTTGCGGAAGCGCTTGCCGCGGCTGAGATACTTAACCGACGCCGTGGCTTCGCGCACGAAGGCGTCACTGATGTCGAGCATGTCGTTGATGGCGACCTGCATGCGGCCGAGATCGCCCTTGTCGCGCAAGCCCGGGATGCGCGCCTCGAGATTGCCGTGGAAGGCCTGCACGCAGACATCTGCGGCGGTCTTGATATGCTCCGCCGTCCGGCGCAACGACCAGAGCGCATAGCCAAACGCGCAGAGGATGATGACGAGTTCGGCGAGGCTGTCCCAAGGGGCAAGGCTTGGTCCCATCAGCAGGCGCAGCGCATTGACGGCGACGAGGCCAGTGAGGGCGAGCCAGAGCGCTGCAACCGCCTTAGATAGAGAAGATGAATTCGTCATAATCGAGTCCCTTGTCGCGGAGCAGATTCACCAGCATGTCGTAGCCGCGCAACATGCCGTCTTTACGGCTGTCATGGCGGTTCTCTTCGGCGAGGAGCGCGGCATAGAGCGGCTTCACCTTCTCGATCTGCGCCGCGTCCGGCTTGCGGCGGTTGGAATGGTAGCCGACGATGTTCTGGTTGGCGTCGAAGGTCGGCGTCACATGGGCGAAGACCCAATAGTGATCGCCATCCTTGGCCATGTTCAGCACATAGGCGAAGATTTCCTCCTTCGCCTGGATCGTATCCCATAGCAGTTTGAAGACGCAGCGCGGCATGTCGGGATGGCGGATCAGGCTGTGCGGCGCACCCAGCAATTCGTCGAGCGGAAATTTGGCCAGGCGCAGGAACACGCTATTGGCATAGGTGATGCGGCCCTTGAGATCCGTCTTGCTGACGATGAGTTCGTCTTCGCTATAGGGACATTCCACGCCGGTCGGCCTGACCGTCCGCCGCGTCTGTGCTTCAATCATGTTCGAAACCTGCTTCCCGACCGTATTATCGTTGATTCTACGCATGGCACCGCTCCCGCAGGACACAGGGCGACGTCGGCCAACTTTGTCCGCAAATGATTTCGAAATGGTTTAACAGAGCAAGATTATTAACGAACTTGCGTTCGCGTCAGTGGATCCTGCGGCCGCGATCAAGGGTGGTGGCAATGACGCCGGCGACGATGACGATGCCGCCTGCCCAGGTGGCAAGACCGTAATGTTCGCCCAGCATGGTGACGCCGATGACAAGGCTGGTGGCGGCGGCAACATAGCCGATCTGGCTCAGATAAACCGGCCCGCCGGCCACTTGCAGGCGGAAGAAAAGCCCAAACATGGCAGCGGCGATGATGACCTGCGCCACCACCAGTATCGGCGTGGTGGCAAGGGCTGCGAAGGGCAGCGCGCCGTCATAGATGACCGCTGCAATGATCAGGCAGAGTGCGGCTACCGCATTGCTGCCCATGGCCAGGACCAGCGGTTCGCCATCCTGCGGCCAGTCGATGGTGCGATAGACATTGCCGGCAGCAAGACTCACCGGAATGATGAGGGCCAGGAGCGCCCAGCTGAGATCGGCGGGGCTGCCGAGCTGGCCCTTCGAGAACACGACGGTGAGTGCGCCGGCACATCCCAGCAGAATGCCGACGATGCCGAGCCAACCCGGCCGCCTGGTGCCGAGCAGGATCGAGAAGGTGAGCGTGACGATGGGTGAGAGGGTGAAATAAAGCGTGGTCATGCCGGCGCCGAGATGCGGCACGGCGGCATAGATGATGAGATTTGGAATGACGTAAGAGAGCAACGCCGCGATCAGATAATAGCGCAGATGTGGCAGATCGAGCGGGATGCGCCGACGTTGGATCAGCAGCAGCACGAGGAGCACGAGCGCGCCACCGCCGGCGATGGCAAAACACCAGGCCGCCGTCGAGATGCCGCTTTCACGCGCGACTTTGCCGAGCGGCGCGAAGAGGCCGAGGAGGATCCCGGTCGAGAGCAGCAAGCGGAGGGCTGGGAGGTTGTGGCGGGGCATGGGGGCAATCAGTACTTGCTGGAGCCGATCCTGTCGCTCCACCCCCTCTCCCCGACCCTCCCCCACGTTGGGGGGAGGGAGGTTCGACTGAGTTCGCGAATGCGTATGCGTTCAAGCTGGCTGGAGTTCCCTCCCCCCAACGTGGGGGAGGGTTAGGGAGAGGGGGCTCTTACGCCACCGTATCGACATGCCCCGGCGCGTCACCGGCCGGTTTGGGCTCGCCCTTCGCCACACCGACCAGAGCAGGTCGCAGGAGCCGGTCGTGCATGACGTAGCCGGCTTGCAGGACCTGGACGACGGTGCCATTGGGCTGGTCGGTACCAGGGACTTCGAACATCGCCTGATGGAGATTGCTGTCGAACTTCTCGCCTTCCGGCCACAGGCGCTTGATCTGCTGGCGGGTGAAGGCGGCGTCCAATTGGCGTTCGGTCGCGGAGACGCCGTCGAACAGTGATTTCAGCGCCTCGTCCTTGGCGACAGCCTCGGCCGGAATGGCGGCGAGCGCACGATGCAGGTTGTCGGCGACGTCGAGCATTTCCTTGGCGAAGTTGGCGGCGGCGTATTTCGCCGTCTCGTCGCGTTCACGGGTCAGGCGGCGGCGGGTATTCTCCGTCTCGGCCACCGCACGCAGCAACTGGTCCTTCATCGCCAGATAATCGGCCTGCAACGCCGCAAGATCGACCGCGGGTGATGGAATCTCATCGCCCAGTTCATCGACTGGTGTGTTCGCGTTGTCAAAAACGTCTTTTTCCTCAGAACCCATCGTCACGACGGCTAACTCCTAATCAAACTGCTCAATTCTGCTGGCTCAGCCGAGAATCCGGCTGATGACCTTGGCGGTATAATCCACCATGGGAATAATGCGCGCATAATTAATGCGGCTGGGGCCGATGACCCCGATGGCGCCGATCAGCCGGCGCTGGCTGTCGCGATACGGCGAAATCACCGCGGAACAGCCGGCGAGGCCGAAAAGATCGTTCTCGGCGCCGATATAGATCTGGACGCCATCGGCCACTTCCGCCGCTTCGACCAATTTAAGCAGCTGTTCCTTGGTTTCAAGGGCGGCAAAGAGCGAGCGCAGGCGTTCGAGATCGCCGATGCCGGTGACGTCGTCGAGGAGATGCGCCTGGCCGCGCACGATGAGGGCGCCGCTGTTGTCGTCCTTGGCCCAGGAGGCGAGCCCCGCCTCGACCACTTGCTTGGTCAACTGGTCGAGCAGAGCACGTTCCGATTCGAGTTCATTCAGGATCTGGTCGCGGCCCATGCCGAGCGTGCGCCCGGCCAGCCGCGTGGTGAGATAATTGGTGGCCTCAATGAGTGCCGAGGATGGGAGGCCGAGGGGCACATTGACGATGCGGTTCTCGACCATGCCGCCTTCTGTCACCATCACCACCAGGGCGCGGCCGGGGGCGAGGTGGACGAATTCGATATGCTTCAAGGGCCGGTCGGTCTTCGGCGCCACCACCATGCCGGCGCAGCGCGAGAGGCCGGAGAGCATGAGCGTCGCCTGATCGAGCACTTCGGGCAAGCTGCGGCCGGTGGCGGCGCATTGCACGTCGATCGAGGTGCGGTCGTCCTCGGTAAGGCCACCGGTTTCCATGAGACCGTCGACAAAGAGGCGCAGCCCCAGATCCGTCGGCAGGCGGCCGGCCGAGGTATGGGGTGCAAACAGCAGGCCCAATTCCTCCAAATCCGCCATGACGTTGCGAATCGTCGCCGGTGATAATTGCCCGCCGGCCAGCTGGCCAAGGCGGCGCGACAGCGTGCGCGAGCCCACCGGCTCGCCGGTTTCAACATAGGCCTCGACGATGCTGCGGAAGATATCGCGCGAGCGCGCCGACAGCTCGCTCAGGACCGGGCGGTGCTGAGTGGTGCTGATGCCTGAATTCGGTCGATACTGCATGACGTTGCCCAAAAGTTCCCGCTGTATTTAAGGACTCGCGGGGCCTCATTCAATCAAGCATCCATTATGCCCGAGGTTTCCAAGGCGCCGCAAATATTCGAAGGTTCGGGGCAACATTCGTCGGCGATGCAGTCCCCCACTCGTCATCCCCGGGCTTGACGGTAGAGGGCGAAAGGCCGACCCGCTTTAACCGACTCGTTCTTTGGGCTGAGACGTTAACAAGGATTAACCAAACCTCTTGCGGCACATTGCCGCATAATCCCTATGGTTTCACGCCCGGGCCGGTTGGCGATGAGGGTTCGGGCCCTTTCACCGGCTGGGTTGAGGCCGCCAAGCCCTTAGCAAAGCTTGAGCTAGCCCCTGGTCCCGTGTAGTTTCAGCCTGCTTTCGGTGTATTTCCAAACTACTGGAATCCGAGGCACGGAATCTTTAAGGGGATGCGCGGAAGCTGGCCGGGGTAGGCGCCGGCTCACGCGAGATTGATCATGCCAGGGTGGTTGGGGGCCAAATCCATGCACAAGGATTTTTGTCCTAACGCCCTAGCCAGAACGGATGGGACCGATATGTTTCTCAAGCGCATGAATGACTGGGTCGCCACGAGCCGGACCGGTCTGTTGGTGAAAGCCGGCCTGATGAGTGCCGGTGTGATGGCAAGCGCCGCCGGCGCCTTTGCCCAGGAAACCGCCCCGGAGACGGTGATCGGCATTTCGCAGCCAGCACAGATCGGCATGCAGCCGGCCGCGACCTCGATCGCCGCCGACAGCCACTTCTTCCACAACATGATCCTGATGCCGATCATCACGATCATCACCATCTTCGTGATGCTGCTGCTGCTGTGGATCATCTATCGCTTTCGTGCGACCAAGAACCCGGTGCCGTCGAAGACCACGCATCACACCGGCCTGGAGATTGCCTGGACGGTCATTCCGATCCTGATCCTGATCGTCATCTCGATCCCGAGCTTCAAGCTGCTCTACAAGCAGCTCGACCTGCCGCCGACCGACCTCACCATCCGCGCCATCGGTCACCAATGGTACTGGTCCTATGAATATCCCGATGACGGCAAGTTCAGCTTCGAAGCGCGCATGATCGAGACCAAGGACCTGAAGCCCGGCCAGCATCGCCTGCTCGAGACCGATAACGAGGTCGTCGTGCCCGTCGGCAAGAACATCCGCATCCAGATCACCTCGACCGACGTGATCCATGCCTGGACCGTGCCCAGCTTCGGCATCAAGCACGACGCCGTGCCGGGCCGGGTCAATGAGAGCTGGTTCAACATCGACGCCGACAAGCCGGGCATCTATTACGGCCAGTGCTCGGAATTGTGCGGTACGGCCCACGCCTATATGCCGATCAAGATCCGCGCGGTGAGCCCGGAGGAATATGCGGCCTGGGTTGAAGAGGGCAAAACCAAGTTCGATCCGCTGGACGAGGCTGCGGCACCTGCCGCCAGCGCGACACAGCCGGCGGCGGATACGTCAGTCGCCAGCGTTGCTGGCGCTGCGGCCCCCGCCAACTGAACCTGAAGAACGCAGCCGTCGAGCCAATCCGAGTTTAAGGACAAGAGCCATGAGTCCCGTCAGCACTGCCCATCACGACGCCCATCACGACCATCACCCGACCGGTATCGGCCGCTATCTGTTTTCGACGAACCATAAGGACATCGGCACGATGTACCTTATCTTCGCGATCTGTGCCGGTCTCATCGGCGGCGCCTTTTCCGTCTATATGCGCGCCGAGCTGATGCACCCTGGCATCCAGTATTTCGGCACCAATGAAGCGGTCGACGGCCAGCATTGGAACGTGGTGATCACCGCCCATGCGCTCATCATGATCTTCTTCACGGTGATGCCGGCGCTGATCGGTGGTTTCGGCAACTGGTTCGTGCCGCTGATGATCGGCGCGCCGGATATGGCGTTCCCGCGCATGAACAACATCAGCTTCTGGCTGTTGATCCCCTCCTTCGCCCTCCTCCTCGGCTCATCGCTGGTCGATGGCGGTGTCGGTGGCGGCTGGACGCTCTACCCGCCGCTCTCCTCCGAAGGGCAGCCGGGCATGGCGGTCGACATGGCCATCTTCTCGATGCATCTGGCCGGCGCCTCGTCGATTCTGGGCGCCATCAACTTCATCACCACCATCTTCAACATGCGCGCCCCGGGCATGACGCTCCATCGGATGCCGCTGTTCGTGTGGTCGGTGCTGGTGACGGCCTTCCTGCTGCTGCTGTCCCTGCCGGTCTTCGGTGGTGCGATCACGATGCTGCTGACCGACCGCAATTTCGGCACCGCCTTCTTCAAGCCCGACCAGGGCGGCGATCCGATCCTGTTCCAGCATCTGTTCTGGTTCTTCGGCCATCCGGAAGTCTACATCCTCATTCTTCCGGGCTTCGGCATCATCAGCCAGATCGTCTCGACCTTCTCGAAGAAGCCGGTGTTCGGCTATCTCGGCATGGCCTATGCGATGGTGGCGATCGGTTTCGTCGGCTTCGTCGTCTGGGCGCACCACATGTATACGGTGGGCCTCGACGTCGACACGCGCGCCTATTTCACCGCGGCGACCATGGTCATCGCCGTTCCCACGGGCGTGAAGATCTTCAGCTGGATCGCCACGATGTGGGGCGGATCGATCGAGTTCAAGACGCCGATGGTCTGGGCGTTCGGCTTCATCTTCCTGTTCACCGTGGGCGGTGTCACCGGCGTGGTGCTGGCCAATGGCGGCCTCGATCAGAGCCTCCATGACACCTATTACGTGGTCGCCCACTTCCACTACGTGCTGAGCCTCGGTGCCGTGTTCTCGATCTTCGGTGCCTATTACTACTGGATCAGCAAGATCACCGGACGCGAGCATCCGGAATGGGCGGGGCAGCTGCATTTCTGGAGCACCTTCGTCGGTGTGAACCTCACCTTCTTCCCGCAGCACTTCCTGGGATTGGCCGGCATGCCACGGCGCTATCCGGACTATCCCGACGCCTACGCGTTCTGGAACGAGGTCTCGTCGATCGGTGCGTTCATTTCGTTCGGCTCGACCCTGTTCTTCGTGGTGATGGCGCTCTATTCCGCCTTCGCCGGTCGCAAGGCTGCTGCCAATCCCTGGGGCGTGGGCGCTACGACCCTGGAATGGACGCTGCCCTCGCCGCCGCCGTTCCACACCTTTGAAGACTTGCCGATCATCGAACCGGCCAAGCATCACTAAGCGTCACCCGGGCGGCGGCACCACCGCCGCCCGGAACAATTTACGGAATGGAAAAAGTGCGTCAGAACGCGCTCGATATATCGCTTGAGAGCGAAACTGCCGCCGACATGATCGGGGCCGGCGCCCGTGTCGGTGACTTCTGGGCGCTGCTGAAGCCGCGCGTCATGTCCCTGGTGGTGTTCTCCGGCTTTGCCGGTCTCTATGTCGCCCCGGGCCATATCCACCCGCTGATCGGTGCGGTGGCCGTGCTGTGCATTGCGGTCGCCGCCGGCGCCTCGGGCGCCATGAACATGTGGTATGACCGGGATATCGACAGCGTCATGAGCCGCACCTGCGGCCGGCCGATTCCCAAAGGCTATGTTGCGCCGGAACAGGCTTTGGCCTTCGGCCTCACCCTCTCCGCCTTTGCCGTGATGACCATGGGGCTTGCCGTCAATCTGGTATCGGCCGCCCTTCTCGCCTTCACCATCTTCTTCTATGTCGTCATCTATACGATCTGGCTGAAGCGCCGCACGCCACAGAACATCGTCATTGGCGGTGCCGCGGGCGCCTTTCCGCCGATGATCGGCTGGGCCGCCGTCACCGGCAGTGTCGACTGGGCGTCGATTGCCCTCTTCATGCTGATCTTCATGTGGACGCCGCCGCATTTCTGGGCGCTCGCCTTGTGGCGCAACCCCGATTACACCAAGGCCGGCGTGCCGATGATGCCGGTCGTGGCCGGCATGCAATCGACCAAGCGGCAGATGCTGCTCTACACCCTGACCCTGCCGCCGATCGCGCTTGCACCCGTGTTCCTGGGTGTCGCCGGCTGGATCTACGGCGCCGTCTCCATCGCCCTCAATGCCGGCTTCATCTATCACGCCTGGCGGGTGCTGAAATCCGAAGAGATGACCTGGCCCAAGCGCATGTTCGCCTTTTCGCTGCTCTATCTGTTCCTGCATTTTGCGGTCCTGATGATCGACCGCGCACCGGGCCTGCTGGTCCGCTTTGGGGTTGGACTGTGATGGCCGCGACCGACAATAAGGCCCTCATTGCCGAGAAGCAGAAGCGCCTGCGCCAACGCAACTGGGCGCTCGCCGGCGCACTCATCCTGTTCGTGGTGCTGGTCTTCGTCATCTCGGTCGTCAAGATGGGCGGTGCATGATGGCCAAGCGCAGTCTCAGCCAGCGCAACCGCAATGTGATGATGAGCCTGGTCGGTGTCGTGGCCGGCATGATCGGCCTCGCCTATGCTTCCGTCCCGCTCTACGACCTGTTCTGCAAGGCGACCGGGTTCGGCGGTACACCGCAGCGCGCCGAGACCAATAACAGCATCGTCGGCACCCGCGACATGACGGTCACCTTCAACACCGATCTTGGCGCCGGCATGCCGTGGCATTTCCGCCCGGAAGTGCCGAAGATGGAGGTGCGCACCGGCGTCACCTACAAGGCGCTGTTCGTGGCCGAGAATCCGACCGACAAGGTCGTCACGGGCTCCGCCACCTTCAACGTGTCGCCGGACGTGTTCGGCCAGTATTTCGTCAAGGTACAGTGCTTCTGCTTCGACAAGCAGGTGTTGCAGCCGGGCGAACGGGTTGAGATGCCGGTGGTGTTCTTCCTGGATCCCAAGCTGGAACAGGACCCCTATCTCGACAAATTGCGCGATGTCACCCTGGCCTATACCTTCTTCCAGGTGGAGAACGATCCGGTTCTGGGTGATGTTTCCAAAGAAATCAACCAGCCGGCAGAAGCTGGCCAAGGTGGCGGTAGTTAAGTAGATTGTGGTGAGATCCGGTCGATCGGGGGACAAGTGCCCGGGGTGGTCGACCGATTTAAAAAGAGAGAGTTGAAGCCATGAGCGACGCGGCACACAAGCCAAGCCATCCCTATCATCTGGTCAATCCGAGCCCGTGGCCGCTGGTCGGCGCCATTGCCGGCGGCGTGTTCTTCATGGGCATGGTGCTCTACATGCACGACAAGGCGAGCTTTGGCCTGGCCGTGACACCGGGCATCATCCTGCTGCTGCTGACCGCCTTCTTCTGGTGGCGCGACGTGGTGAAGGAGGCCGAGATCGACAAGGCGCATACGCCGGTCGTCCAGATCGGCCTGCGCTATGGCATGGCCCTGTTCATTGCCTCCGAAGTCATGTTCTTCGTGGCGTTCTTCTGGGCGTTCTTCGATTCCTCGCTGTTCCCCAAGGCAGCGATCGGCGGCGTCTGGCCGCCGCAGGGCGTCATGGTTCTCGACCCGCTGGCCATTCCGCTCCTCAACACGCTCATCCTGCTGCTGTCCGGCTGCACCGTCACCTGGTCGCACCATGCGCTGCGCGAGGGCGACCGCAAGGGCTTCATCCAGGGCCTGACACTGACCATCCTGCTGGGCCTGATCTTCACCAGCTTCCAGGCCTACGAATACATCCACGCGCCATTCGCCTTCAAGGACGGCATCTATTCGTCGACCTTCTACATGGCGACCGGTTTCCACGGCTTCCACGTGATCGTCGGTACGCTGTTCCTGGCGGTCTGTCTGTTCCGCGGCCTCAAGGGCCAGTTCACACCGGATCATCACTTCGGCTTTGAAGCTGCCGCCTGGTACTGGCACTTCGTCGACGTGGTCTGGCTGTTCCTGTTCTTCTGGGTCTACATCTGGGGTTCGGGTCCGGGCCCCTATCATGGCTGATGGCGACTTGGTGAGGGCGCTTTGACAGCGCCCTCACCCATCCTGACCGGAATAGCCTGCCGTTGCCCGCGCTGTGGGCGAGGCAGGCTTTTTCGTGGCTTGCTCTCGATCAACGATACCTGCAGTGCCTGCGGCTTCGACCTCAAAGCGGCCGATAGCGGCGACGGGCCGGCGGTGTTCATCATCATGATCCTGGGGGCCATCGTCGCACCGCTCGCCATCTGGCTTGAATTCGCCCAGGAGCCGCCCATCTGGGTCCATATCCTGCTGTGGCCCGTGGTGGTGGTGGGTGGCGCCATCGGCCTGCTGCGGCCGATGAAGGGTGTGCTCATCGCGCTCCAGTTCCATCACCAGGCCAGTGAGCATAGGGTCGGGGAACATAGAGTGGGCGAGCACCGCGTGGGCGACGACTGAACATCTGATCGAATTGTTGAAATGAAATTGCTCTTTAAACCGAAATTCTGGCCGACCGTGTTCACCGTTCCCGCGGTGATCTTCATGCTGGCGCTGTGCGTCTGGCAGGTGCAGCGCATGTATTGGAAAGAGGGGCTGATCCATGAGCGGGTCGAGCGCACCACGGCAGCAGCCATCGCGCTCCCAGCACCTGGCGCCGATATCGACGAGGTCGATTTCCGCCGCGTGACGCTGAGCGGCCATTTCGACCATGCGCATGAATTCTACATGGCGGCACGGTCACAGAACGGCAATGTCGGCTACTGGATCGTGACCCCGCTCATCGCCGATGACGGCAAGAGCGCCGTCCTCGTCAATCGCGGCTGGGTCCCGGATGAACGCAAGGATCCGGCACGGCGCGCGGAGGGACAACTCGCCGGCGACGTCACCTTCGATGCCATCATCCGCCAGCCGCAGAAGCAAAGCTGGTTCCAGCCACCCAATGAGCCGCTCAACAACCGCTGGTTCTATCTGTCACCCGCCGAAATGGCGCTGGCGAGCGGCTTGCCCCTGCGTGAGGATTTTTATCTCGACGCCGTGAAGGCGGACCTGCCCGGCGGCTTCCCGATCGGCGGGCAGACGCGCATCAACCTGCCCAACGATCATCTCACCTATGCGGTCACCTGGGGCTCGCTCGCTTTGGCGCTGCTGGTGATCTATGTGATGTTCCATCTCAATCCCGGCGCCCTGGCCGCCACTGGGGCCTCTGCGACACCGGCAGCGCCGAAGGAGGATCAGCCGTCATGAGCTCCAATGCCTATGGCCAATTGGAACAGCGCTTCGCCCGCATGGGCGCGCTCAATGAAGCGGCCGGCATGCTGCATTGGGACATGGCGGCAGTGATGCCGGAAGGCGGGCATGAGTCTCGCGCCGAGCAATTGGCGACGCTCAATGTCATCTCCCACGAAATGCTGACCTCGGCCGAGATGGCGGATCTCCTGGCACTCGCTGGCGATAGCGGGCTCGATGAATGGCAACGCGCCAATCTCCATGAGATGAAGCGCATCTATGTGCACGCGACAGCCTTGCGGCCGGATCTGGTCGAGGCCATCACGCGGGCGCGCGCTGCCTGCGAGAAGACCTGGCGGGCAGCGCGTCCGGCGGGCGATTTCGCGATGGTGCAGCCGAAGCTGCAGGCGGTGCTGGACCTCTTCCGCGAGAGTGCGGCGGCCAAGGCCGAGAAGCTCGGCATCAGCCCCTATGACGCGCTGATGGACGAGTTCGAGCCGGGCGCTCGCGCTGCCGACATCACGCCGGTGTTCGACGATTACGCAGCCTTCCTGCCGGAATTCCTGGGCAAGGTGTTGGAAAAGCAGGCAAGGCTTGGCCCCGCCATTGCCGCCAAAGGGCCGTTCAGCATCCCCTCGCAAAAGGCGCTGGGAGAGAAGCTGATGGCCACCATCGGCTTCGATTTCAACCATGGCCGCCTCGACACCTCGTTGCACCCGTTCTGTGGTGGGACGCCGGACGATGTGCGCATCACCACGCGCTATAATGAGGACCAGTTCGCCGATGCCCTGATGGGTGTGGTGCACGAGACCGGCCACGCCATGTATGAGCGCGGCCTGCCCATCCAGTGGCGCCGTCAGCCGGTCGGCCAGGCGCGCGGCATGGCGTTGCATGAAAGCCAGTCGCTGATCATCGAGATGCAGGCGGCGCGCAGCCTTGCCTTCTGCCGTTATCTCTCGCCGTTGCTCAATGAAACCTATCCCGGCAATGACGCGGCCTTTGCGCCAGACAATCTCGCGCGCGCCTATACCAAGGTCGAGCCCGGTTTCATCCGCGTTTCGGCCGATGAGGTCACCTACCCCGCCCATGTCATCCTGCGCTACCGGCTGGAACAGGCGCTGATCTCGGGCGATCTCAAGCTTGCCGATCTGCCGGGCGCCTGGAATGACGGCATGAAGCAGTTGCTTGGCCTCACGGTCACCAATGACCGCGAGGGCTGCCTGCAGGATATCCATTGGTTCGACGGCCTGTTCGGCTATTTCCCCTGCTACAGTCTCGGCGCCATGACGGCAGCGCAGTTCTTTGCAGCCGCCTTGCGCGATGTGCCCGGCATCCCGGCCGCCATCGAGGCCGGTGATTTCAGCCCGCTCATCGGCTGGCTGCGGACCCATGTGCATGGGCGGGGATCGAGTCTCACCACCCCAGAGATCGTCCGGGCCGCCACGGGTAAACCGCTCGATGCCGCGATCTTCCGCCGGCATCTGGAGCAGCGTTACCTCGCGGAAGCCTGAATCAGGCCAATTTCGAGGTAAAATCCCCGTATTCCGCAGGGGTTATCCGCCGATATGCACACCTACATCTGTGAGATGTAGGACAAATGACTTAATCGCTTGAGTCGTTTGCCCGGCGTTGGCAGCATGGCCCCGCGCCAGGATGCGCCCCGGGACGGACCTAGGGGGTGGACCTGGTGGGGGTGGAACTGGGGGCGAGGCCCGGAGCGGGTTGGGTGTATGAAACGAAGCGGCGGTAAATCCTGGCAGACAACGGATCCAGCCCAGCGCCCCTATGTGGCGCTGCTGGCGCTGATCAGCACTGCCTGTGCCTATCGCTTAGGGTATGACATCGCCGCATGCTGGCCCGGCCTGGTGCCCGTGCTGTGGGCCGCACCCGCCTTTCTGTTGACCCCGCTCCTCCTCTTCGGCTGGCGCGCGTTGCCGGTGCTGCTGGTGCTGGCGCTGGCTGCCCAGTTCATGCTGCAGGGCACGGTCACCGCCGCCCTCCTCGCCGGTGCCGGCGATGTCATCGGTGCAGCAGGGGCGGCCTTCGCGCTCAAGCGCTGGGCACCCATCGATCTGCGGCTGCGCCAGCAGAGCGATCTGTGGCGGCTGGTGCTGGTCGCTGCGGTGATCGTGCCGGCCATTCTCTTCATCGCCGCGCTGTTGATAGGCGTGGGCATGGGAACAATCGTGGCCGGGGAACTGGTGTTGGCCTTCGCCGTGATGCTTGCCGGCAATGCGGTGGCGTTGCTGGCCGCAGGGCCGTTCATGCTGGTCTGGGTGACGCAACTGCAGGGTCGACGCCCCAGCCTTGCCGAATTGCGCTGGCTGGCCGGCATGGGCGTGCTGTTCCTGTGGCTGAACTTCCTGCCGCCAACCGCCATTATCGGTCAGTTGGTATTCCTTTCCATCCTCAGCCTGCCGCTCGCCTTTTATGCGCTGACGCGCTACGGCCGCCGCGGCGCCAGCCTGGCTGCCCTCGCCTTCGCGCTCATCATGGTGGTGGGGGCAAGCCACGGCGCGACGCTGTTCCACGACGTCGCGGCGGAGCGCGAGCATCCGGCACTCATCCTGTTCGTGCTGGCCTGCGAGCTTGGATTGATGGCCGTCGCCATCGCGCGGGCCGAACACGACCGCCAGCAGGACCGTATCGCCGAGAATGAATCGCGCCTCCGGATCCTCATCGACAACACCAAGGTCTCACCCTATGCCATGCCGGGACCGGAATTCATCACCTACAGCTTCATCAGCGACCGCATCGAGGCCATGACCGGCTATTCGGTCGAAGAATGGCACAAGCCCAAGGCCTGGTTCGGCTTCATGGAGCCGCGCGACCGGCAGCGCATGGAGGGTATCACCGGGCGCGATCTCAGCCTGGAGCAGGATTACGAGTGGGAGTACCGCTTGATCCACCGCGACGGATCGACCGTGTGGATCCGCGATCTCTTTCGCATCGATCGTAAATCCGATGGCTCGCTGGAACTCCGCGGCATGATGACCGATGTCACGGTCCTAAAAAGCCGCGAGATCGCTCTGGCCGAGCGCGAGCATGAATTGCAGGAGGCGCGCAAGAATGCCGAGCAGGCCAATCGCGCCAAATCGAGCTTCCTTGCCTCGATGAGCCATGAATTGCGCACGCCGATGAACTCGATCATTGGTTTTGCCGAGGTGCTGAACGCCGAAGCCTTCGGAGCGCTCACGCCCAAGCAGCGGGAATATATCGAGGACATCTCCACCTCCGGCCAGCATCTCCTGACACTCATCAACGACATTCTCGACATGTCGAAGATCGAGGCGGGACGTTTCGAGTTGAACGAGGAGTTGGGTGAACTGGGATCGCTCATCAATGCCTCGGTCCGCCTCAACGATCGCGAGGCGGCGAAGTATTCCGTCGCCATCGAGGTCGACAACACGGTGAGCGGGCTTGGCATCCATGCCGACCAGCGCAGCATCCGGCAGATCCTCATCAACCTCATCTCCAACGCCGTCAAATTCAGCAAGCCCGGCGGCGTTGTCAGCGTGCGCGTGCACCAGCCGGCAGATCCGGAAAAAGGCGGCATCGCCATTTCCGTCACCGATCGCGGCATCGGCATGACGCCGGAGACGTTGGCGCGTATCTTCGAACCGTTCTTCCAGGGCTCCGGCGCCGATTTCCGCCACAAGCGCGAAGGCACGGGCCTGGGCCTCGCCATCTCGCAGAAGCTGGCGCAGATGCATGGCGGCAGCGTCACCATCGAGAGCACGTTCGGCGCGGGTACCACGGTCACCCTGACCCTGCCCGAAGACCGGCTGCACCCGATCGCCGCAGCGCTGAAAGTGGCGACGTAACGGGGGTTGGCGTCCCCGTCAATCTTGCGCCATAGGATTGGGAACCATGACAATTTCGCAATGCCCCTGCCCGGCGGCCGGGTACGGCTTTGCTTGTCAGGGCCGGGCTTGCCGCCTAATTTGAGGCCCGTATTCCGCTCCCGATCCAGACGAGGTTTCCCTTGCGCTATATCAGCACCCGCGGCCAGGCCCCGAAGCTCAATTTCGAGGCGGCGCTGCTCACCGGCCTCGCCCGCGATGGCGGCCTTTATGTGCCCGAGACCTGGCCGAGCTGGAGCGATGCGCAGTTCAAGAAACTGGCCGGGCGGCCCTATGCCGAGGTGGCCGGCGCGGTGATGAAGCCGTTCATCGGCAGCAGCCTCAAACCCGCACAGCTCGACCAGGCGATCAACGCCGCCTATGGCACGTTCCGCCATCAGGCAGTGGCACCCCTGGTGCAGATCGACGAGAGCCTGTGGCTGATGGAGCTGTTCCATGGACCGACGCTGGCTTTCAAGGATGTGGCGCTGCAATTGCTGGGTCAGCTCTATGACATCGTGCTGAAGGCGCGCGGCGAACGCATTACGGTGGTGGGTGCGACCTCGGGCGATACCGGTTCGGCAGCCCTCGAAGCCTGCAAGAACCGCAGCGCCATCGACATCTTCATCCTGCACCCCAAAGGCCGTGTCTCCGAGGTGCAGCGCCGGCAGATGACGACGATCCAGGCCGACAACATCCACAACATCGCCATTGACGGCTCGTTCGACGATTGCCAGGACATGGTCAAGGCGATGTTCAACGACCCGAAATTCCGCGACCGCGTCAACATGGCGGCGGTGAACTCGATCAACTGGGCGCGCGTGATGGCGCAGATCGTCTATTACGTGACCGGCGCCCTGGCGCTGGGTGCGCCGGGCCGGGCCGTCAACTTCGCCGTGCCGTCGGGGAATTTCGGTAATGTGTTCGCAGGCTATGCCGCACGCTCGATGGGATTGCCGATCAACGAGCTGATCGTGGGATCAAATCGCAACGATATCCTGACGCGCTTCTTCCAGTCGGGCGCCATGAAGATGAACAAGGTGACGCCGTCGCTCTCGCCCTCCATGGACATCCAGGTGTCGAGCAATCTTGAACGGCTGCTGTTCGATCTGTTCGACCGCAAGGGTGAGAAGTTGGGTGCCGCGATGACTGCCTTCCGCGAGAGCGGGCGGTTTGAAGCGCCCAAGAAGGGTTGGGCCAAGACCGCCAAACTGTTCAAGGCGCATCGCCTCGACGACCGCGAGACATTGAGCGCCATGCGCGATATCCATAAAAGAACCGGCATGCTGGTCGATCCACATTCGGCGATCGGCATCGCGGCCGCACTGGAACAGCGCAAGGGCCGGAAGGCGGATGGGACACCTACCATCGCGCTGGCCACCGCCCATCCGGCGAAATTCCCCGATGCGGTCGAGAAGGCCACGGGCATCCGCCCCGCATTGCCGGCGCATCTCTCGGATCTGCTGACCCGCAAGGAGCGGCTTTCGGAGCTACCCAACGACCTCAAGAAGGTGCAAGACTACGTGCTGGCCAACATCCGGCTTGGCCATAACAGATAAGCAGGTCTGAATTCGTGGATATCCCTCCCGTTAATAGCGTCGAGATCACGACGCTCGACAATGGTTTTCGCATCGCCACCGATGCCATGGCATCGGTCGAGACCGTCTCGCTCGGCGTCTGGGTCGGCATCGGCACGCGTCATGAAGAGGCGGCGGAGAACGGCGTTTCGCATCTCCTCGAACACATGGCGTTCAAAGGTACCAAGCGCCGCTCGGCACGCGACATCGCAGTCGAGATCGAGAATGTGGGCGGTGTCCTCAATGCCTATACCGGGCGCGAGCAGACTGCCTATTACGCCAAGGTTCTCTCGAACGATCTGCCGCTCGCGGTCGACATCATCGCCGACATCCTGCAGCATTCGACCTATGACGCCACCGAGCTGGAACGCGAGCGCGGCGTCATCCTCCAGGAGATCGGCCAGGCGGAAGACACGCCGGACGATATCGTGTTCGACTATTTTCAAGAGGCGGCCTTCCCGGGCCAGAGCATGGGCCGCCCGGTGCTCGGCCGCGCCGAGATCATCGAAGGTCTCCAGGCAGATGCGATCGCGCGTTATCAGACCAGCCGCTATCGGCCCGGCAACATGGTGCTGGCGGCGGCCGGCAGGCTGGAGCATCGGCACTTGGTTGATCTTGCCGTGAAGGCCTTCGACAGCCTGCCGCGCGGCAACACCGCGACGGTAGAACCGGCGCGCTATCAGGGCGGTGAATCGCGTTATGCCCGCGAGCTGGAGCAGGCGCATATCCTGCTCGGCTTCGACGGCATCGGCATCCACGATCCGGACTACTACGCGAGCGCGGTGCTCTCGCAATTGTTCGGCGGCGGCATGTCATCGCGCCTGTTCCAGGAAGTGCGCGAGAAGCGCGGCCTGGTCTATGGCATCCACAGCTTTGCCAGCGCCTGGAACGATGCCGGTCTCTTTGGCATCTATGCCGGGACCGGTGAGGACGAGGCCAAGGAATTGCTGCCGATCGTCTGCGACGAACTCCTCAAGCTGCCACATGACATCTCCGAAGAAGAACTGCGCCGCGCGTCGGCACAGCTGAAAGCCGGCATCCTCATGGCGCGCGAGAAGACCTCGGCGCGCTGCGAACATCTGGCGTCGCAATTGCTGACCCATGACCGCGTGATGACCCCGGCCGAGATCGTGGCGAAGGTCGATGCGGTGACGATTGCGGATCTTGCGCGGGTGGCATCACGGCTGATCAAATCCAATCCCACCCTCACCGCCATGGGGCCGGTTGGCCATGTCATGGACCTTGCATCTTTGCGCGGCCGCCTGCAGGCTTGAGCGGGGTTCTGGCGTCAGTTCCTGGCGCTGCAACACTTTCGATCAAGTAGGGGCGATCAAGTAGGGGCGATCAAGTAGGGGCGATCAAGTAGGGGCGATCAAAGATGGGCGGGCGAGGATAACGCATGTTCCTGTTTGAGCCGGTCTATCGGCCCAAGCCACCGGTGCTGCTCGGCAAAGACGTCTTCCTGCGGCCGCCCTTGATGGCGGATTATCCTGCCTGGGCGGCTTTGCGCGAGCATAGCCGCGCGTTTCTGGAGCCCTGGGAGCCGCTCTGGGGCGAGCGAGCGCTGACGCGCGGCACCTTCCGCGCCCGCGTCAATCGGATCGTGCGGGAGTGGAACACCGACCAGGGTTATTCTTTCCACATCTTTGCCAGCGGCAATGGCGACTTGCCGAAGGACCAGCTGCTGGGCGGCGTCAACCTCAACAATGTACGCAGACTCTCGGCGCAGTCCTGCACGCTCGGCTATTGGATGGGCGAGCCCTATGCCGGCCGGGGCCTGATGCACGCAGCGCTTCAGGTGCTGCTGCCCTATGCCTTTGCGTCGGAAGATGGTGTGCCATCGGGTCTCGGCCTCCACCGGATCGACGCCGCCTGCATTCCGGAAAACCTGCCGAGCAAAGCGCTGCTGCAACGCTGCGGCTTCCAAGAGATCGGCCTGGCGCTCAATTACCTCAATATCTACGGGACCTGGCGCGACCATATCTGCCATCAATTGCTGGCGGAGGATTATGAGACTTCATCACGCTCGCTCTAATCCCTCCCCCTTCAGGGGGAGGGGGAAGTCCTAGGCGTGGCCGATGTCGCCGGAGAGTGAGGTGAGGTTCGCGCCGAGCTTGCCGATGCAGCGTTCCCATTTGTCGTTGAGATCGTCATCGAAGATGAGTTCTTCGTCGGCCGGCACGTTGAGCCAGGCATTGGCCTGCATCTCGGCATCCAGCTGGCCCGGGCCCCAGCCGGCATAACCGAGGGCCAGGACCGAGCGGCGGGGGCCGGCGCCGGCGGCGATGTCACGCAGGATGTCGAGGGTGGCAGTGAGGCCGATCTCCGAGCCCACTTTCAGCGTCGCATCTTCCAGGTAATCGACCGAATGCAGCACGAAGCCGCGGCCGGTTTCGACCGGCCCACCGGAACGGATGCGGATATGCTCGGCGTTCTGCACCGAGTCGATGCCGAGCTGGCTCAAGAGGTCGGGAAAGGTCAGCGCGCCAACCAGCCGGTTGAGCACCAGCCCCATGGCACCGTCGCTGGTATGGGCGCACAGATAGATCACGGTGCGGGTAAACCGGGCATCGCGCATCTGCGGCATCGCGACGAGCAGTTGCCCAGTCATAAAGCCCTGATGTAAAAGCCCTTTATTCATCGCATCCAGTCCGGTTCAGGCGGCAATATGACGCGTCGGCGATGAAACAAGCCGACTGCGCCTTTCGTATGCTTCAAGGGTATAATTGCTTAGGAAAGTTGGCAAATAGTGAATCCTTTGCGTTACATCACGTTCCGGCGACCGAAACTACAGCGCAGCTGCCAATTGGGCATGGCAGCGGTGTTGATGCTGTTGTGGATGGCATTGAGTCTGGGCCAAGCGCAGGCGCAGGAGTCAGCGACGACTCCGCAGACGGCGGTGAAGCTGGTCTCGGCCGTGACCGCCGTGGGCGACTTGCCGCAAATACCGCTCGGCATCGCGATGACCCTGAAGGCCGGGTGGAAGACCTATTGGCGCAGCCCGGGCGATGCCGGCTTTGCACCCACTATCGACATCACCGGGTCGACGAATATCGCTGCCGCCACGCTCAGCTTTCCGGTGCCGCATCGGTTTGAACTCTTTGGTCTGCAGACCTTCGGCTATGGCGAGGAGGTGCTGTTCCCCCTCCGGATCACACCGCAGCAGCCGGGCCAGCCGATCAGCCTGCGCGCACGACTGCGCTATCTGGTCTGTGAGCAGATCTGCATTCCCTATGAGCATGATTTGGCGCTCGATCTGCCGGCGGGCATTGCCGCTGTCAGTGCCGATGCCGCCGAGATCAGCCGCTTCCAGGCCATGGTCCCCGATGCAGGTGCCAAGGCACGCTTCGTTTTGAGCGACGTGCGTGTGGCGGGGAACGATCTCCATATCACGCTCCGCTCCGACGGCATGGCCTTCACCAGCCCCGATGCGGTGGTCGAGGGGCCGAGCGGACTTTATTTCAACAAGCCGCGCGTCATCCTGTCCGATGGCGGCATGCGCGCCGATTTCACGCTGGCGATCGATCGTGATGCGGCAGCACCCGACCCCGCCGCGACGGCGCTCACCCTCACCTTGTTCGACGGCTTGCGGTCGCTGGAGCAGACGGTCGTACCGGAAATCTTCGCGCAGTCTGCGACCGAAGCGCCCGCTGTTGTTGCGCCTGCCCCAATGCCATCCCAAATGCCGTCCCAAATGTCATCTCTGTGGCCGATGCTGCTGGTCGCTTTGCTGGGTGGGCTTATTCTCAACGTCATGCCCTGCGTGTTGCCCGTGCTGTTGCTGAAGCTCAGCAATGTGCTGGAGCATGCCGGGTCCGCACAGCGCACCGTGCGCGCCGGCTTCCTTGCCAGCGCCGGCGGCATCGTCTTTGCGTTCGCTGCCCTGGCGCTGATCCTCATCGGCGTGAAGGCTGGCGAGCAGAGCATCGGCTGGGGCATCCAGTTCCAGCAGCCGGTCTTCCTCGCGGCGCTTGCCTTGTTGTGCTTCGCACTGGCCGCGAATGTCTGGGGCTGGTTCCAGATCCCCGTGCCGGCCTTTGCCGGTGCCGTGGGCACGCTCACCGACGCCCAAGAGGTGCGCCGGCCGCTGCTGGGCTCGTTCTTTGGCGGCATCCTCGCCACGATCCTCGCCACCCCCTGCTCGGCGCCCTTTGTCGGCACGGCGGTGGGCTTTGCGCTGGCGCGCGGCCCCCTGGAGATCATGGCCATTTTCCTGGCGCTCGGCATCGGCCTCGCTTTCCCCTATCTCGCCATCGCCGCCTTTCCGCGCGTGGTGACCTTTCTGCCCCGACCAGGGCAGTGGATGCTGCGGCTGAAGAAGCTCCTCGGCCTGTCGCTGGCCGCCACCGGATTGTGGCTGGGCTTCGTGCTGGCGCAGCAGACAGGCATCGTCAACCTCGGGCCGCGCAGCGACAGCATCGCCTGGCAGAAATTCGACGCCGCGGCGATTCCCGCACTCGTCAAGGACGGCAAGGTCGTGTTCGTCGATGTCACCGCGGAATGGTGCATCACCTGCAAGGCCAATAAGGAATTCGTGCTGACGCGCGAGCCGGTCGCTGCTGCGCTGGGGGGAACCCATGCCATGCTGGCGGATTGGACACGGCCGGACCCCGCCATCAGCGCCTATCTCGCCAGCTTCGGCCGATTTGGCATTCCCATGAACGTGGTCTATGGCCCCGGCGCCCCTGACGGCATCCTGCTGCCGGAACTGCTGTCCAGTGACGATGTCATGACGGCACTGCAGCAAGCAAAATAGCCGCAATTTGGTGAGTGGCTTTGCCCGCTTGGCAAGGGGGGCAAGGCGGGCCTATATCTAGGCCTCAGCCATTGCCCGCCCCGAGCCTGCCACGTGGGTTTATAGGTCTCGGGGGTTTATAGGCGAAGACAGCTCGCTGCGTCCCAGCGAGCGTCCGAACTCAAGGAAGGATTCAGTCATGACGATCAAAGTTGGCGACAAGATTCCCGCGGTCTCGTTGAAGACCATGGATAAGGACGGCATGCAGACCCTCTCCACTGACGACATCTTCAAGGGCAAGAAGGTCGTGCTGTTCGCCCTGCCCGGTGCCTTCACGCCGACCTGCTCCGCCAAGCACCTGCCGGGCTTCGTGACCCAGGCAGAGGCCTTGAAGGCCAAGGGCGTCGACACCATTGCCTGCCTCTCTGTCAACGACGCCTTCGTGATGGATGCCTGGGGCAAGGCGCAGAATACCGGCGACAAGGTACTGATGCTGGCCGACGGCAATGCCGATTTCTCCAAGGCGGTCGGCCTCACCATGGACGGCACGGGCTATGGCATGGGCACCCGCGCCAGCCGTTACGCCATGGTCGTCGATAACGGCACGGTAAAGGCGCTCAACGTCGAGGCGCCGGGCGCCTTCGAAGTGTCGAGCGCCGAAGCGGTTCTCAAGGTTCTCTAAGCTTAAAGCTTGTGGAATGCGGGGCGGTAACCCAGGATTCGCTCCTGGGGTGCCGCCCTCTTTCTTTGTCTCGATGGGATCTTCATGACGGCCGATTCGCCGCTCCTTTCCGAACCGCCGGCTCTGGAGATCCTGCGCCGCGTCTATGGCCATGAGGCCTTCCGGGGCCAGCAGGCGGCCATCATCGACCATGTGGTGTCAGGCGGCGACGCGCTGGTGTTGATGCCGACGGGTGGTGGTAAATCCGTCTGCTACCAGATTCCCGCCATGCTGCGCGACGGTGTCGGCATCGTGGTGTCGCCCTTGATCGCCCTGATGCAGGACCAGGTGGCGGCGCTGCAGCAGATGGGTGTCGCGGCCGATGTGCTCAATTCCAGCCAGACGCTCGACGACATGCGTGCGGTCGAGGCGCAGCTGCGCAAGGGTACCTTGCAGCTCCTCTACGTCGCGCCGGAACGATTGCTCACGCCGCGCTTCCTGGAACTGCTGCATACGCTGAAGGTGTCGCTGTTCGCCATCGACGAGGCGCATTGCGTGTCGCAATGGGGCCACGACTTCCGCCCGGAATACATCCAGCTTTCGGTCCTGCACCAGCAGTTCCCCAATGTGCCGCGCATTGCGCTCACCGCCACGGCGGATAAGGAGACGCAAGCCGAAATACGCACACGCCTCGCCCTGGATGACGCCGAGATCTATCTCAATTCCTTCGACCGGCCGAACATCCGCTACCGCGTGGTGGAGCGCACCGATGCCAAGCGGCAATTGCTGGCGATCCTGGAGCGGGACCATGTGGGATCGGCCGGCATCGTCTATTGCCAGTCCAGGAAGAAGGTCGACGAGACGGCGGCCTGGCTGCGCGATCGGAAGATCAACGCGCTGCCCTATCACGCCGGCATGGATGCCGATGCGCGCCGCAAGAACCAGCAGCGTTTCCTGCGCGAGGAGTCGGTGGTGATGGTGGCGACCGTTGCCTTCGGCATGGGGATCGACAAGCCCGATGTGCGGTTCGTGGCGCATCTCGATCTGCCCTCCACCATCGAGGCCTATTACCAGGAGACCGGCCGCGCCGGCCGCGATGGCGCGCCGGCCGATGCATGGCTGGCTTTCGGTTTGTCTGACGTCGTGTTGCTGCGCCGACGGATCGAGGAATCGGAACTCTCCGACGCGCGCAAGATCGTCAGCCGCCGCAAGCTCGATGCGCTGCTGGGCTTCTGCGAGGCGACGTCCTGCCGCCGCATGGCGCTCCTCGCCTATCTCGGCGAGCAATCGCAACCTTGCGGCAATTGCGATATCTGCCTCGATCCCGGAGAAAGCTGGGATGCGAGTATCGCTGCGCAAAAGATGCTGTCGGTCTGCTGGCGCACGGGACAGCGTTTCGGCGTCGGTCATTTGATCGACGTGCTGCGTGGTGATGCGACCGAGAAAGTCACCCGCTTTGGCCATGCGCAGCTGCCGGTATTCGGCATCGGCCGCGATATCGATGCCAATGCCTGGAAATCGCTGGCGCGGCAGCTGGTCTCGCTGGGCTACCTCGTCGTGCAGAGCGATCAGTTCAACACCCTGGCGGTGAGCGAGACAGCGCGGCCGATCCTGAAGGGCGAAGAAAAGCTCAACCTGCGCCGTGCCACGGTCAATATGGGCAGCGGCAAGAAAGCCCGCCGCAACGGCACTTCGGAAGCGACCACGGCCGCCGCCTTGGCACGGGCCGATGTGGCGCCGGACCTGTGGGATGCGTTGCGTGCGCGTCGGCGTGATCTGGCAGCGGCGCAGAACCTGCCGCCTTATGTCATTTTCCACGACGCAACGTTGCTGGAGATCGCGCACCGGATGCCGGCGACGCTGGCCGATTTCCTCGCCATCCCCGGTATCGGCGAACGCAAGATGAAGCGCTATGGCGCGGATTTCCTTGAGGTGCTGGCGGCGTATAGGTAGCGGGCCGAAGAGCCCCCTCTCCCTAACCCTCCCCCACGTTGGGGGGAGGGAACTCGACCGAGTCTAGCCGCAGTATCGAGAACACCCTCGCTGGAATCCCCTCCCCCAACGTGGGGGAGGGTTACGGGAGAGGGGGGTCTAGAACGTGACTTCAGCCGATTTCTTCACCGACACCGCCCGCTTCCCCGCATCGAAACCATCCAGCAGCATATTGTGATGCGCGATGATCTGGTCGTAGGTGAGAGCGCCGCGGTCGCCGGTCATGTGGCCGTCGCCGAGCAGAGTCACGTCATAGCCCATGGTAACCGCGCGGCGCGTGGTCGTGTCGACACAGTATTGCGTCATGCAGCCGCCGATCACGAGATGGGTGATGCCCTTGGCCTGCAGATGTGCTTCCAGATCGGTCTCATAGAAGGAATCGCAGGCGGTCTTATGCACCAGCTTTTCGCCCACCAAAGGGGCGATCTCAGGGCGCAGTTCCCAGCCGGGCTGGCCCTTGGCCAGACGATGATCGCCCTGGTCGTTGTGCTGCACGACAATGACTGGCACGGCGGCCTTTCGTGCGCGCTCCTGCACGGCCTGCAGGCGCGCCACAACCTCGTCGAGCGCCTTATCAAGGACCGGCTGACGTGCCGGTGTGCCGGCACCAGCCAGGATGGCGTTCTGGACGTCAATGATGAGCAAGGCAGTCGTCATTTGTCCTCTCCTTGATATCAGCGCCCGGGGAGATCAGCGCCCCGGGATGGCGGCCCTGGCCAGTGCGTCGGCGCGTTCGTTTTCGACATGGCCGGCATGGCCCTTGACCCAGATCCACTCGATTTTGTGGTTCTTGAGCGCGGCGTCAAGGCGTTGCCACAGATCGACATTCTTGACCGGCTTCTTGTCGGATGTCTTCCAGCCTGTGCGCTTCCAGTTGTGGATCCAGGTGGTGATGCCGTTCTTCACATACTGGCTGTCGGTGTGGAGGCGCACATGGGTGGTGGTCTTCATGGCCTCGATCGCCGCAATCGCCGCCATCAATTCCATGCGGTTGTTGGTGGTGGCGGCCTCCCCGCCGGACAGTTCCTTTTCCACCGCGCCATAGCGCAACAAAGCGCCCCAGCCGCCGGGGCCGGGATTGCCGCTGCAGGCGCCGTCGGTGAAGACATCGACCGTCTTGATATCTGTTGCGGCGGTCATAGGCCGTAGGCCGCGATGGTTTTTGCCTGCTGGTGGAAGCGCAATTTCTTGAGATACTCCAACGGATCCTTGGGGCTTACGAAGGCACCGGGCGGATGGTTGAGCCAATCGTAAAGCCGCGTCAGCAGGAAACGCAGCGCACCGCCGCGGGCCAGGATCGGCAGGACGGCCAGCTCCTTGTCCGACAGCGCGCGCAGTTTCGCGTAAGCGTCGATCATCGATTTCGCCTTGGTGATGTTGAACTCCCCCTTCACCTCGAAGCACCAGGCGTTGAGGCAGATGGCAAGGTCGTAGGTCAGGAAATCAGTGCAGGCGAAATAGAAATCGATGAGGCCCGACAGGCGGTCGCCGAGAAAGAAGACATTGTCCGGGAAGAGATCGGCATGGATGACACCCACTTCCAGATCCTGCGGCCAATGCTGCTCAAGGAAGGCAAGCTCGTCCTGGATTACTTTCGAGAGACCTGGTGAAACCTCGTCAGCGCGGTCCTTGGTGTTCTCAACCAGCGTGTGCCAGCCGGACAGCGAGAGGTTGTTCGGGCGCTTCAGCGCAAAATCGCGCCCCTTGATATGAAATTCCGCCATGGCGGTGCCGAGCAATTGGCAATGCCGTTCCGTGGGCCGGCGCGGCCACATGCCTTCGAGGAAGCTGATGATCGCCGCCGGACGCCCGCACAGCTCCCGCAGGGATTGGCCATCTTGCGCCTTGATCGGCGTCGGGCAACTCAATCCCTTGGCGGCGAGATGTTCCATCAGCCCCAGGAAGAACGGCAGGTCTTCGCGGTGCACGCGCTTTTCATAAAGGGTCAGGATATAGCTGCCCTTGGTCGTGTGCATGAGGAAGTTGGAATTCTCAACGCCCTCGGCGATGCCCTTGCACGACACCACCTCGCCGATGTCATAGGCCTGCACGAAGGCAGCGAGGTCGCCATCCGGTACTTCGGTATAGACAGCCATGTTACGCCGTCAGCGCGCGGGGCAGTTTGAAATGCGTGGTTTCGGTGGTGACCGAGACTTCGTCGGTGATGATATCAAAGCGGTCGCGGACCGCGCCGATCACTTCCTGCACCAGTATCTCCGGGGCCGAGGCGCCGGCGGTGATGCCGACGGTCTTGATGCCATCGAACCAGGCCCAGTCGATCTCGGCCGCTTTCTGCACCAGATAGGCATTGGCACAGCCGGCGACGAGGGCCACTTCAACGAGGCGCCGCGAGTTCGAGGAATTCGGCGCCCCGATCACCAGCATGAGATCGCATTTCTCGGCGATCGCCTTCACCGCCTGCTGGCGATTGGTGGTGGCGTAGCAGATGTCTTCCTTGCGCGGGCCGTGAATGGAAGGGAAGCGGCGCTTCAGCACCGAGATGATGCCGATGGTGTCGTCGATCGAGAGCGTGGTTTGGGTGATGTAGGCCAGCGCCAGAGGATTCTTGACGACGATCTTCTCGGCGTCCTCGGCCGTCTCAACCAGCGAGACGGCGCCTTCCGGCAGCTGGCCGATCGTGCCGATCACTTCCGGGTGGCCGGCATGGCCGATAAGGATGATGTGCTGGCCGGCGGCGTTATGCCCTTCCGCCTCGCGGTGCACCTTGGAGACCAGGGGGCAGGTGGCGTCGAGATACATGAGTTCGCGCCGCTCGGCCTCGGCCGGGATCGCCTTGGGGACACCATGGGCGGAGAAGACCACCGGGAACTGGCCGGGAATCTCGTCCAGCTCTTCAACGAAGACAGCGCCCTTCTTTTCCAGGGCTTCAACCACATGGCGATTGTGGACGATCTCGTGCCGCACATAAACTGGGGCGCCGTAGCGCTCCAGCGCCCGCTCGACGATCTGGATGGCGCGGTCGACACCGGCGCAAAAACCGCGCGGGGCGGCCAGATAGACGGTCAGCTTGCTCTTGCTCATGGGGCCCGGTCTTGAGGTCAACTGCAATGGCCTGGAATATAGGGTTTTCAGGGTGGGAGGCAATGCCAAACGGGTCATATTGCCATCGAATTCCCGCAGGTTAGAGGTCGCCGGGCCGCTTGTGGAAGCGCTGGCGCTCTACTAAAGTCGCGTTAGCGTTAACGCGGTGCGGATTCGGCGGCAGCTTTTGGCCGGCCGGATCGGCCGTCCGGGGGCCATAGGTAGCCATGACAAATCCGCAGATCGCGCAAAAGGCGCCGTTCAAGGTCGATGTCGAGGCCGGCAAATCATATTTCTGGTGTGCCTGCGGTCAAAGCAAGAAACAACCCTTCTGCGACGGGTCACACAAGGGTACCGGCTTCAGTCCGGTGAAGTTCGACGCCACTGAAGCCAAGGCCGTGTTCTTCTGCGGCTGCAAACATTCCCATAAATCGCCGCTCTGCGACGGTTCGCATTCGAAACTTTGAGTGCGGCCAAGGCGCGCGCGGAAAGGATCATGATGATCACGATGACCAAATTCGGCCGGAACCTTTTGTGTGCGGTGGCCAGCCTCACCGGGGCGGCCCTTCTGCTCACGGGATGCGCCGACCCGCTGCCGCAACAATCGCGTCCCTGCCCGGCTGTGAAGGTGGTGCAGGACGCCGCCTATCTCACCCGCTTTGCCGGCGAGAGCGAAGATCTGGCGGAGACCTCGTTCGAGGCGCGCATCGCCCGGTCGAAATCGATGTGCGTCTATCTCATCGATACCGAGACCGGCGAAACCAAGATCCGCACCGAGCTCAGCATCGAATTCGCAGCCTCGCGTGGCCCCAAGAATCCGGACAGCACGGCCAAGTTCAACTACTGGGTCCGCGTCACCGGCCCGGGCACGAGCCAGCTTTCCAGCCAGACCCTGGATGTCGAGATCCCCTTCACCGCCGCCAAGGTGCAGAACGCGTTGCAGGACCAGATCGACGTGTTCGTGCCGCTGAAGAAAAACGAGACCGGCGATTTCTACCGGATCTATGTCGGCATCGCGGTTTCGGAAAAAGAACTGGCCTATAACCGGCGCAACCCGCAATTCTGAGTCGCGCAGCCAGACTCTTGTGGACTGACATGCCGCATACCCGCTCAAAAATGCCGCTTGACGGATAGTCGCCGGGCGGCCCATCTTGCCCGCGGCAAAACCCGTGTTGGGAGAGACCTCACCCCCTAGCCAGAGTGACTAGGGGCAGGCGCCGAAGGAGCAACCGCCCCCGGAAACTCTCAGGCAAAAGGACCGACACGGGGAAAAACTCTGGAAAGCGGATGGCCCTCCCACTTGAATAATGGTGGGCTGGGTTTCATCCCACCGAAGGAGTAAACCGCCAGCCTAGTTTGGCACGCGACTCGCGCGTGCCGGGGCCGACGGCCAATCTCTCAGGTCCCGAAGACAGAGGGGGGTCGCGCGGGTTTTCCCATTGAGGAATTCCCGGTCGCGGTCGCCATGCGTCGGAGGGTATCTTTCGTGAGTTCAGCCACCCCTACTTCAAGTCCGGGGGCCGATGCGCCCCTTCTCGTCACCCAATTGCATGACCTGCATGTTGAGCTCGGTGCCAAGATGGTGCCGTTCGCCGGCTATGACATGCCCGTGCAATATCCCAGCGGCATCTTGACCGAACACCTGCATACGCGCGAAAGCGCCGGCCTGTTCGACGTTTCGCATATGGGGCAGATCCGCCTCAGTGGCGAGACCTTTGCTGCGGTCGCTACGGCGCTGGAAACCCTGTGCCCGGCGGATTTTCAAGCCCTGCAGCCGGGCCAGCAGCGCTACAGCTTCTTCACTGACAGTTCGGCCGGCATCCTCGACGACCTGATGGTCACACGCATGGGGCCTGGCGATGGCTCGGATCATATTTTCATGGTGGTCAATGCCGGCTGCAAGGATGCCGACATCGCGCATCTGCGGGCCAATTTGAGTAATCGTTGCAAGATCGAGGTGCTGGCCGACCGTGCGCTGGTGGCCTTACAGGGCCCCAAGGCCGCGGCCGTGTTCGCACGCCTGGTGCCGGAGAGCGGCAAGCTCAAATTCATGAGCGGCAAGAGCCTGAACGCCGCCGGTTTCGACGTGATCGCGACCCGCTCCGGCTATACCGGCGAGGACGGGTTCGAGATTTCCGTCGCCAACAAGGATGCCGTCGCCTTCGTCAAAAAGCTGCTGGCCGACCCCGACGTGAAGCCCGTGGGCCTCGGCGCCCGCGATTCGCTGCGGCTGGAGGCTGGACTCTGCCTCCATGGCAATGACATCACCGAGAAGACCAATCCGGTCGAAGCCAATTTGGTCTGGGCGATGCAGAAGCGTCGCCGCGAGCAAGGTGGCTTTCCAGGTGCCGGCATCGTGCAGCAGCAACTGGCCGATGGCCCGTCGCGGAAGCGTGTCGGCATCCTGCCCGAAGGCAAGGCACCGGCGCGGGCCCATACGGAGATCACCGATTTCGGCGGTCGTGTGATCGGCGAGATCACGTCGGGCGGCTTTGGCCCCAGCCTCGGGATGCCGATCGCCATGGGCTATGTCGAGACGGCCCATGCCGCCATCGGCACCGAGATCAATCTCATGGTGCGCGGCAAGGCATTGCCGGCCAAGATTGCCGCCATGCCTTTCGTGCCCCATCGTTATCAGCGCTGACCGGAAATGGTCAGCTTCACCGGAGAAAGGCGCGATGATCCATCGAAGCGCCGCAAACAGACAGAGGAGACTATTCCAATGAGCGGCATCCGCTTCAGCAAAGATCATGAATGGGTCAAGGTCGATGGTGATATCGCCACGGTCGGCATCAGCCCCTATGCCCAGGATCAGTTGGGCGATGTCGTCTTCGTCGATCTGCCGGCGATCGGCAAGAAGATCGAGAAGGGCAAGGAATTGGCGGTGGTCGAATCGGTGAAGGCGGCGAGCGAAGTCTATGCGCCGGTGAGCGGTGAAGTGGTTGAGGTCAACGCGGCGCTCGGCGACGCGCCCGGCACGGTCAATGAGGACGCGCTCGGCAAGGGCTGGTTTGCCAAGGTGAAGATCGCCAACAAAGCTGAGCTCGACGGCCTGATGGACGAGGCCGCCTATAAAACCTTTTGCGAGGGGCTGCACTGACATGCGTTTTCTGCCGCTGACCGAGCCCGACCGCAAGGCCATGCTGGCCAAGGTCGGGGCACCGTCGGTCGAAAGCCTGTATGCCGATGTGCCGAATGGCGCACTGCTGACGGCACCCATCACCGGGCTTTCAAATCATATGCCGGAGATGGAGGTCGAGCGTTTCATCGGCGCCATGGCGCAAAAGAACATCGGCACCAATGCGGCGCCGAGCTTCCTCGGTGCCGGGGCCTATCGCCATCACATTCCGGCAGCGGTCGATCACCTCATCCAGCGCGGCGAGTTCCTCACCTCCTACACGCCCTATCAGCCGGAAGTGGCGCAAGGGACACTGCAATACCTGTTCGAGTTCCAGACCCAGGTCGCCTTGCTGACCGGCATGGATGTGGCCAACGCCTCGATGTATGACGGTGCCACCGCGACCACCGAAGCCGTCGCCATGGCCAACCGCATCACGCGGCGGAAGAAGGCCGTCATCTCCGGCGGCCTGCATCCGCATTACCGCGAAGTTGTGGAAACCCATGGACGGCATACCGGTTTCGAAACCGTCTCGGCACCGCTCGATGCCGCGGGCAAGGAAGACCTCGCCAAGCATCTTGGTCCCGATGTCTCCTGCGTCGTCGTGCAGAATCCAAGTTTCTTCGGCCATATCCACGATTTCACCAAGCTGGCCGAGGCGGTGCATGCTGCCGGTGCCCTGCTGATCGTGGCGGTGACAGAAGTGGTCTCTCTCGGCCTCCTCACGCCGCCGGGCGAAATGGGTGCCGATATCGTGGTGGCGGAGGGCCAGTCGATCGGCAATCCGCTGGGCTTCGGCGGTCCCTATGTCGGCCTGTTCGCTGTGCGCGAAAAATTCGTGCGCCAGATGCCGGGACGCGTTACCGGACAGACCACCGATGTCGATGGGCGGCGCGGCTGGGTGCTGACACTCTCCACACGCGAGCAGCATATCCGGCGCGAGAAGGCCACCAGCAACATCTGCACCAATTCCGGCCTCTGTGCGCTGGCCTTCACCATTCATATGACCTTGCTGGGTGAAGCTGGTTTGAACCAGCTGGCGGCGCTCAATCACGCGACTGCCAGCAATCTTGCCGACCGTCTCGCCACGGTCCCCGGCGTGAAGCTGCTCAATGAGAGCTTCTTCAACGAGTTCACCTTGGAGCTGTCGAAACCGGCAATCGGCGTGGTCGAGGCATTGGCGAAGAAACGCATCCTCGGCGGCGTGCCGGTTGCCCGCCTAGTCCCGGGCAAGGAAGCCGAGAAGCTGCTGCTCATCGCCGCCACGGAACTCACCACCGAGGCCGAAATGGCTGCCCTTGTGGCCGGCCTCAAAGAGGTGCTTGCATGACCACATCCAATCCCCCGATCAACACCAGCGCCGGAACGATTTCCGGCAATCGCGGCCTGCAGCTTGAAGAGCCGTTGATCTTCGAAATGGATGTGCCGGGCAGATCCGGCGTCGATTTGCCGGACGTGCCGAAGCACAAGGAACGCCTTGCCGGCATGAAGCGGAAGGGTGCCGTGGGCCTGCCGGGCCTGGCTGAAAGCCAAGTGGTGCGGCATTACACGAAGCTCAGCCAGAAGAACTATGCGATCGACATGTCGGTTTATCCGCTGGGATCGTGCACCATGAAGCACAATCCGCGCATCAACGAGAAGATCGCGCGGCTGCCGGGTATTGCGGATCTCCACCCCATGCAGCCGGTATCGACCGTGCAAGGTGCGTTGGAGCTTATCGATACGCTGGCGCATTGGCTCAAGACCTTGACCGGCATGCCGGCCGTTGCCATGTCGCCGGCCGCCGGTGCCCATGGCGAGCTTTGCGGCATGCTGACGATCCGTGCCGCACAACTTGCCAAGGGCGATGCAAGGAAGCGCATCCTGGTGCCGGAATCGGCCCATGGCACGAACCCTGCGACGGCGGCCTCGATCGGTTATGAGGTTGATCCGGTGCCGGCCGACGAACGCGGCCGCGTCGATCTCGCGGCCTTCAAGGCGAAGCTGGGGCCGGATGTCGCCGGCACGATGATCACCAACCCCAATACCTGCGGGCTGTTCGAGAACGATATCATCGACATCGCCGATGCGGTGCATGGTGCCGGCGGTTACTTCTATTGCGACGGCGCCAATTTCAACGCCATCGTCGGCCGCGTGCGACCGGGCGATCTTGGCGTCGATGCGATGCATATCAATCTTCACAAGACCTTCTCGACGCCTCATGGCGGCGGTGGGCCAGGTTCAGGGCCGGTCGTCCTGTCGGAAGCCTTGGCGCCTTATGCGCCGCTGCCCTATGTGGTGCATGGCGCCAACGGTTTCGACCTGGTCGAACATGACGGGGGCAAATCGTTCGGTCGTCTTAAAGGCTTTCATGGCCAGATGGGGATGTTCAGCCGCGCCCTTTCCTACATCCTCAGCCACGGCGCCGATGGCTTGCGCCAGGTTTCGGGCGATGCGGTGCTGAATGCCAATTACCTGCAGGCTTCGCTGCGGAGCGATCTCTCCGTCGCCTTCCCCGGCACCTGCATGCATGAAGCGCTGTTCAACGACGACTTCCTGGAAGGCACCGGTGTCACCACGCTCGATTTCGCAAAAGCGATGATCGACGAGGGTTACCATCCGATGACCATGTACTTCCCGCTGGTGGTTCACGGCGCTTTGCTGATGGAACCGACCGAGACGGAGAGCAAGGACGGCCTCGATCGCTATATCGAGGTCGTGCAGGGCCTGGCGCGCCGCGCCAAGGCAGGTGACGCCGCCTATTTCCACGGTGCTCCCTATCACACCCCGCGCCGGCGCCTGGATGAAACGCTGGCTGCCCGCCAGCCGATCCTGCGCTGGAAGCCGGAAGAAACAAAGAAGGCGGCGGAGTAGGAAGCCTCCAGCGTTGTTCAGCCTTTCACAGAAGCACCAGGCTTTGGCAACTAAGCTGTCATTCCCGCGTACGCGGGAATCCATGGTCCGAGCGACTGGATGAATGGATTCCCGCTCTCGCGGGAATGACAATCTATGATTCGGCCTCTATCTGAAAACACCCTCACTTCCCCCGCCGGTACTCCCTTGGCGAGACGCCGAACGCGTCGCGGAAGGCGCGGCTGAAATGGGCGGCGTCGCTGAAGCCGCGGTCGAAGGCGATTTCCGAGATGCGCGCCTGTGGCCGCGAGAGCAGATCGTCGCGGCAGCGCTGCAGGCGCTGGCGCCATATCCAGCGATCGACGGTGAGGCCGTTATCGTGGAACAGGCGATGCAATTGCCGCGCCGAGATACCCATGCCGCTCGCGATTTGATCGGGATCGAGATCGGGGTCGTCGAGATTCCGCAGGATGAAATCCTGAGTACGCGCGCGCAAGGCGCGATGATAAGAACTGTCGCTATCCACCTCCAGCGGGGCGATGGCGGCTGTCAGGAGATCAAGCGTCGCACGCAGCACGGGTGTCGCGCGTGACGGGATGAGATCGTTGCCTTCACGCGCCAATGCGCGGAGATGGGTGGCAAAGAGGGCACCCGGCCCACGCTGGCCGCTGATCGGGCGCATGACCAGATCCGGCGCCATCGGCAGCATCTCCGCGACGAGGTCCTGCGGCAGCAGCAGCGTGATCTTTTCGAGATCCTGCGGCAGGCCGAACTCGATCGGCCGCGTGCTGTCCCAGAGGGTGAAGGAGCCTTGCTCCAGCACGGTCTCGCGCCCCGCCTGTTTGAGGCTTTCGCGCCCCCGCAGGATATAGAGGATGCCATAGACCGGATTCTGCAACTGCGCGATCTCAGCCTTGCCACGGCGGCCTTCGCATGGATCGCACGCACAGTGAATGATCTGCGAAACGCCCAGCGCCTGCTGGCGAACGCGAGCGCGGTAGCTCCCTTCGCTGCGGCGCGGCAAATCCCAAGGAAGATGGGTCTCGCTCACCGCTTCGCGCCACCAATCATACTGGTGCGGCCCCGGCAGATGGGCGCTCGAATGGGTGGGGGCTGTATTGACCTGCATCGCTGGCACTCGTCTTGTTGGCACGCTGGAGCAAGTTCTTGGACAGTGTCGGGCAAGACCCCAACGCCACCAACCTGCATAATTTCCCTCAGAATCCGGGACCAGTCAATTCAACGAGTCCCCGGGCAACCTGGAAGGAAACGACAATGGCCGACAGCCAAACCGGCGCGCTTGCGCCTGCAGATAGCAATCCCGCCGATATCATGTGCCAGACCGAACAGATGGCCTGGATACCCTTCACCGATGCGATTTCCTACAAAGTGCTGCGTGTCAGCGCCGAAACCGGCACCTGGACCGTACTGTTCAAATGCGACAAGGGCTCATCCTTCGCGCCGCATTTCCACTATGGCGCCGGCGAATATCTGATGATCAAGGGCATCATGGATTACCGGGCCGGGATCGCCCGCGCCGGTGACTACGGCTATGAGCCCCTGGGCGTCTATCATGAGCGCACTGAATTCGTCGAAGACACCGTGCTGTGGTTCTCCAATCATGGGCCGGTCGCTTTCGTCAATCCGGACAAGTCGATCTTGATGATGCTGGATTGGAAATTCTTCGCGGATGCCCAAGCCAAGCAGGCCCAAGCTGCCTGATTTCGGGGCCGCTTAAGACCACATCATTCTGGCAGCAACGCGTGGTCTCCCGCGCGGGAGGATCGTCATGACACCGACACCACAACAATATCTGTGGATGTATGAAAATATGGTCAAGAGCCGCGCTTTCGAAGAGCGCATTGCGACCGCCTATTTCGAAGGCAAATCGCCGGTCTTCAACATGGCCAATGGACCGATCCCGGGCGAGATGCATCTTTCCAACGGGCAGGAGCCCTGCGCCGTCGGCGTCTGCGCGCATCTCGACGCCGCCGATTTCGTGACCGCGACGCATCGGCCGCATCATATCGCCATCGCCAAGGGCGTCGATCTCGACGGAATGGCCGCGGAGATCTTCGGCAAGAAGACCGGCCTGTCCGGTGGCCGTGGCGGGCATATGCACCTCTTCGACGCTGCCGTGAATTTTTCCTGTTCGGGCATCATCGCGCAAGGGATGGGCCCGGCGGTGGGGGCTGCCACCGCTTTCAAGCTGCGCGGCGAAAAACGCGTTGCCGTCGCGTTCATCGGTGAGGGTGCGGCCAACCAGGGCGCCTTCCATGAATCGCTCAACCTCGCCGCGGTATGGCAGGCACCGGTAGTGTTCGTGATCGAGGACAATGCCTGGGGCATTTCGGTCTCCAAGGCGCAATCGACCGCCGTCCCGCATAATGACAGCCGCGCCGCCGCCTACGGCATGCCGGGGCACCGGGTCACCGGCAATGATCCCGCCGCCATCTTCGCAGTGGCCGGCGAAGCGATCGCCCGCGCCCGTGCCGGCGGTGGCCCCAGCCTCATTGAGATCGAAACCTCGCGCCTCGCCGGGCATTTCATCGGCGATGCCGAGGGCTATCGTCCCGCCGGCGAAAAGGATGCGCTCTTTGCCCGCGACCCTATTCCAACGCTGCGCGGCAAATTGCTGGCTGAGAAAGTGATGACCGAGACCGATGACCTCGCCATCGTGAAACGCGCCGAGAGTGCCGTCGAGCAGGCTATCGCCAAGGCGCGCGCAGCCCCCTTCCCCGCCGCCGCAGAAGCCTATCAACATGTCTTCGCCTGATCCGGAGAGCAACAGATGACCGCGACAGCTACTGCCTTGCCCAACCGTGCCAAGCGCAACCTCACCATCGCCAAGGCGATGGCGGAGGCGCTCGCTCAGGAGATGCGCCGCGATCCATCCGTGCTGGTGATGGGCGAGGATATCGCTGCTTTGGGCGGTGTCTTCGGCAATACGCGCGGGCTGCTGGAGGAGTTCGGTCCGGCCCGCATCCGCGACACGCCGATTTCGGAGACGGCCTTCATCGGGGCTGCCGTCGGCATGGCGGCGGTCGGTATGCGGCCGGTGGTCGAGCTGATGTTCGTCGACTTCTTCGGCGTGTGCATGGATGCGATCTACAACATGGCCGCCAAGAACTGCTATTTCTCCGGTGGCCAGGCCGGGGTCCCCATGGTGCTGATGACGTCGGTCGGCGGCGGCTATGGCGATGCGGGACAGCACAGCCAATGCCTCTATGGCACCTTTGCCCATCTACCCGGCATGAAGGTCGTGGTGCCCAGCAACGCTTATGACGCCAAGGGCTTGATGGTAAGCGCCATCCGCGACAACAACCCAGTCATCTTCATGTTTCACAAGGCGCTGCAGGGCATGGGCTGGCTGGGCACGGTGCAGGGCAGCATCAACGATGTGCCGGAAGATGCCTATACCGTGCCGTTCGGCCAGGCGACGATCGCGCGCACCGGCAAGGATGTCACCATCGTCGGCCTCGGCGCCACGGTGCATCTGGCGCTTGACGCCGCGCAGGAGCTGATCGCGGCCGGCATCGATGCGGAGGTGGTCGATCTTCGCTCGCTGGTGCCGCTTGACCGAGCCACGGTCAACGCATCGGTCAAAAAGACCGGGCGGCTGCTGGTGGTCGATGAGGATTACATGAGCTATGGCGTTTCCGGCGAGATCATCGCGTCGGTGGTGGAAGCCGGCACCGTTCTGAAGGCGCCGCCCAAGCGCATCGCCTTTCCGGACATTCCCATTCCGTTCAGCCCGACGCTCGAGCGCCCGGCCCTGCCCAGCGCTGAGAAGATTGTGGCTACCGTGACCGCCATGGCGCGAGGCGGTCGATGATCCCGGTGGTGATTCCGCCCGATCTTTGGGAAGGCGATGTGGAAGGTGCCGTCTCCGCCTGGCTGTTCGCCGAGGGGGATGCGGTACGGGAAGGCGACCTCATCGCGGAGGTGATGGTCGAAAAAACCAGCTATGACGTGACAGCCCCTGCTGATGGTATGCTGCAGATCCGCATACCGGCGGAAACACCGTTCAAGCGCGGCACCATCATCGCCGCGATCGGCTAAGGACTGCACTTATCTGGCACATCGAGACGGAATCCAGCGGTGATCTAGAGGGGGATGCGAGGCTGCTCGAGCAGGTCAGTGCGGGCGCATTTGCTTGCGCGCGCTTGTGGCGGACGGCAGCGTGCCTGGCCGTGCCGTCGCGGATCTCCTCCCTGCCCGGCTTTGCGGAAGCTGCCGCCCGGTCCGAGGCGCGGCGCTGGCCGGTCATTGTCCGGGCGACCGGCGGCGCGCCGGTGCCGCAATTTCCCGACATGCTCAATTTGGCGCTGGCCTATCGCCTGGATGCTGAGCAGCCCTGGTCACTGGACGATGGCTATCGGCATCTTGCGCAGATTCTCATTGATGCGCTGGGGCAGCTGGATCTCAAGGCAACCATCGGCGAGATCGCCGACGCCTTTTGCCCCGGCCGCTATGACCTCAGTCTGGGGGGCCGCAAGATCGCCGGCCTTGCTCAACGCCGCCGCCGCGCCATGGATGGCGGCCAGGCGATCCTTGCCCATGCCTGCCTGCTGGTCGGTGGCGATATCGCAGCACCCTTCATTGCGCTGGCCGAATTCGAGGACTCGTTCATGCCGCCACGGAAATGGCGGATCGAGGCAGCCACGACGCTGTCTGCGCATCTAACGTCAGATGATGCCATGGCGGATGTGATCGGTGCGATCTCCGATACCTTGCGCCACAACGATTCCCCCGGTTACATCGCTGCAGCAGAAACAAAGCGATGAGCTGCATCCATGTCCGCGACACCCGAACCGATCGGCGCCGAAATCTCCTATGACGATTTTCGCAAGGTGGATGTGCGGGTCGGTACCATTGTCGCTGCCGAGCCCTACCCGGAAGCCCGGCGGCCGGCCTATAAGCTCACCGTCGATTTCGGCCCGGAGATTGGCGAGAAACGGTCCTCGGCGCAGATTACAGCGCGCTACCAGCTGGACGAGCTGGTCGGCCGGCAGGTGGCGGCGGTGGTGAATTTCCCCAGGAAGCAGATCGGCAAGTTCATGTCCGAGGTCCTGGTGCTGGGTTTTCCGGACGAGAACGGCGAGGTGGTCCTCATTTCGCCGTCGCTCAGCATCCCCAATGGCGGCCGGCTCTATTAACTTTAACAAGTATTTACTTTTCTAATATCCGGCGCGATCCTGTCTGCCTTACCGAGGGAGATAGGCATGGCCTGGTTCGATGTCGCGGCCGCAACTGAACTTGCCGGCCAAGGCAAGCTGGTCGTCCGTCATGAAGGGCGGCAGATCCTGCTGCTGCAGACGCCAGCTGGCATGTTCGCCTGCGTCAACCGCTGCCCGCATGAGGGCTATCCCCTGCGCGAGGGAACACTCAGCGGTGGTGGCCAGGACTGCATCCTCACCTGCAATTGGCACAATTGGAAATTCGACCTTACCAGCGGCGAGACGCTGGTGGGTGGCGACAAGCTGCGGCGCTTCCCCATCCGCCGCCAGGGTGAGCGCATCGAGATCGAGATCGTGCCGGACAAGGCAGCAGAGCGGCGCGCGGGCATCCTCATGGGTCTGGCACGCGCCCTTCATGATGATGACCGGCAACGCCAGGTGCGCGAGACGGCGCGGCTGATGCAATCGGGTATCGATCCCCTGGACGGTATCCGCCACGCTATTGTCTGGGCGCATGACAGGCTGGAGTTCGGCAGCACCCATGCCATCGGCGCAGCCCCCGACTGGCTTTCTCTTGCGCGCAATGCCGGGACCGAGAACGCGCTCATCGCCTATGGCGAGATTCTCGGCCATCTCGGCGACGATGCGCGCGATCGCAGCCGCTATCCGTTTGCCGAAGGTGTTTCCGACTGGAACGCCGCCAGCTTCGCCGCCGCCATCGAGGCGCAGGATGAGTCGGCCGCGATCAGGCTGATGCGCGGTGGACTGGCGGCGCCCTTGTCCAACGATGCCTGGCGGCAGATCCTGGCGCGGGTGGCACTGGCGCATTATGCCGATTTCGGCCATGCGCTGATCTACAGCATGAAGACGGTCGACCTTATGGCGACGCTGGGCATGAGCGTCGCGGAACCGTTGCTGGCCATGCTGGTGCGTGCGCTGTGTTTCGCGTCGCGCGAGGACCTGCTGCCGGAATTCCGCAGCTATGCCGCCCATCTCGATGCCTGGGGCAAGCCGGATGCGCCGGCCGATCTCTTCACCGCGGTCGCCTTCCGGCGGACCTCGGCCAAATCGGCAATGGCGACAGTGCGCGGCTGGTCGGCGCTGGCCGGCTGCCAGGTCGTCTGGCCGATCCTCATCGAGGTCGCGGCCTGGCAGCTGCTGCACATGGATGAGGCGAAGTTCCGCCGGGTCGATCTGTCGCTGGCCGACAATGCCGACCGACTCGAGTTCACGCACGCCCTCACCTTCGCCCAGGCGGGTGTCGAGGCCGCCGCCGTCTCGCCTGAACTGTGGCCCGCCATCCAGCTGCAGCTTGCCTGCTTCATCGGCCGCAATTCGAAGCATGTCGATGCGGACCAGGATGTGACGGCCTTCACAGTTTCGGAGCCGGCGGCTTTCTGGGCAGATGAGCAGGCCCGCCTGTTGGACCATGGCTGCGGCCAGTTCATCATCTCCTCGCACCTCGTCAAGACCACCTACGCCGCGGAAAGCCTTGCGCACAAGCACCCGGCGCTGGCGCCGCTGCTGGCCAGCGCCACCAACCGCATGCTGCGGGAGCCGTTCAAGGAGCGGCATCTCCGCCGGACAGCGCGGCAGATGCTGGGTCTTGTCGCCCAGGAATAGAATGCCGGGCGTGAAGTGTGGTGCCCATCACACCCATCACCGGCACCCAGGCGCCAATGTGGAAAAGGTTCACGCCTTAGGTGCTGCTACGTGATGGTGCGCACTCGCCGGTGATGGAGCAGGGCCTATCTGTTGAGGGACAACAAACTCATGGTCCTTCATTCATGTCACTCGATCCCGTCATCCTCCTGCCCTTGTCACCGGCCCGCGCGCCGCTCCTGGTGGCGCTGCGACAGACGTTGCCAAAACTGCGCGCTGCGCCTGATCTTGATTCGCTGGTAGCAGTGTTGCTGACAGCCTTGCGCGACGATTTCCATTTTCCTCACGTCACGTTGCTGACGGCAGCGCAGTTGGAAACCGAGATTTCGTTGCCTGGTTTGTCCGATAGCGGCAGCAAGATCGCCGTGCCCATCCTGGACGGTTCAATCCTGCTCGGCACCATCTACGCCGAAAGCGGGGAAGCAGGCCGCTTCGGCGACGATGAAGAAGATGCGCTGATGATCCTGGCGGCGGAAGTGGCAGCAGCGATGCGCCAATTGCCCGGCGAAACCGAGCACGGTGCCAATCCCAGCAGCGAAAATGTCGCCGTTGAATGCGACACGCCGCTCCTGGTGCGTCACTACCCGGTCGATGACAGCATCTTCATCGACGACGAATATGTCATCAAGGGTGTGGCCGGAGCCATCCTGTGGTTCCTGCTCAGCGAGCATGCACGCAACGGACGTGTCGAATTCAGCAACAAGGAACTGCGTCTGGCACCGCAGATTCGCCTGCCCGCGTTCTCCGAGAATCTCGAGGCCCGTCTTATCCTGCTGCGTCGCCGCCTTGCCGAGCGCAGCAACTATCTGGCGCTCGACAAGGCAGGACGTGGTCGCTTCCGACTCAATCTCAGCCGTCCCGTGCGATTGATCGAGCCGGTCAGCTAGTGGAACCATGCCGACACGACGCCCGAGTCACACGCTAATTTCCCGCTAATGGATTGCTAAGTTTTCGCTAAGACCAGCTCAGAAAGGCCCAGATCAGAGCGGCAATCTCAGCACCGCGCGCAGGCCACCGCCCGGTGCATCCGACAGCACCAGGTCGCCGCCATGGCCGCGGATGATATCGCGGGCGATGGTGAGGCCGAGGCCCGTGCCACCGGTTTCCTGGTTGCGCGATTGCTCAAGACGGAAGAACGGCTTGAACACGTCTTCGCGCGCTTCCGGCGGGATGCCCGGACCATCATCATCGACCATCACTTCGACATGACGCGGCCGCAGCGCCATGGTGACGCCGATCGTGCCGGCATAGCGATGGGCATTGCCGATGACGTTGTCGAGCGCACGACGGAACGCATCGCGCCGCAAAGGGACGACGACGCTGCGCTCCGGCAAAATCAGGTCTATCTGGGCGCCCTGGCGCCTGGCGTCGCCGGTGACATCAGCCACCACTTCGGCAAGATCCGTAGGTGCCGGCTGCTCCATACCCTCGCCGCGGGCAAAAGCGAGATAGGCGCCGATCATACGTTCCATATCGGCGACGTCCTTCTTGAGGTCGCCGATATCCCCGCCATCGCCCATCATGGCGAGCTGCAACTTCATGCGCGTGAGCGGGGTTCTGAGATCATGGCTGACGCCGGCCAGCATTTCCGTGCGCTGACCGATCTGGCGGCGGATGCGGTTGCGCATCTGGTTGAAGGCCTGGCCCGCCAGTGCCACTTCGGTAGCACCCTCGATGCGGAAATCCTCGACCTCGCGACCCTTGCCGAAATCGTCGGCGGCCTGGGCCAGACGCTTGATCGGCTTCACCTGGTTGCGCATGAACAAGGTCGCCACGGCCAGCAAGGCCAAGGACGTGCCCACCATCCAGAGCAGGAAGACATAGGTGGTGGAACTGAACAGCCGCCGCCGCAGCACGACGACATGCAGGACGCCATCGGCCAGCTGCACATGAATCTCGATGTATTTTTCCAGGCTGCGGCTGTCGATGATGAAGGGCCGCTGCACGCGGTCTTCGAGCGCGCGGGCCAACTGCCGATCGACCAAATTCTGGCGCATGATGGTGGGATCGTTGGGCAGGATCTCCCCCGGCTTGAAATCGAGCGAGAGTTCCAGATCGTTGCGCGCCGTTTCGAACAACGTGTTGATCGCCACTTCGCTGTCAGACGGGGCGGTCCCTGCCCGCGGCATCAGCCTCGTGACCGCGCCGATTTCACCTGCCACCGATTGCGCCAGGCGCTTGGTGACCGTGTTCCAATGGCTATCATAGAACACCCAGGCCGAAATCACCTGCAGCAGCACGATCGGGGTCACGATGATGAGGATCGACCGGCCGAGAAGTGAACGCGGCAGCATGCGCTCGATCGCCATCAACCATTCCTGCATCAAGGCGTTCATGAATTAGTGGGCCATGTTCAATCTGGCCGCAGCACGTAGCCGATGCCACGCACGGTCTGCAGATAGCGCGGGAAACGCGGATCGTCCTCGATCTTGCGGCGCAAGCGGGTCATTTGCACGTCGATGAGGCGGGATGCACCGACCTCGATCACATTGCCATCGGACTCGCCGGCTGCATCATCGCCATCGGCCACGATGCCGGCGCGCGACGACAATTCATCGCGGCTGACCGCCTGACCAGCGCGGCGTGCCAGCAGCAACAGCAGATCCCCCTCCGCCTCGGTAAGATGCACGATCTCACCACCTTTGTAGAGGCGTCGCCGCTCGATCTCGAAAGCGAAGGCGCCGAACCGCACGGTTCCGGTAGCCGGCGTCGGCGCCACCGCGCGTGGCCGAGCGCGTTTCAGGATCGCGTTGATGCGCAGCACCAGCTCCTTGGGTTCGAACGGCTTGCCGAGATAATCGTCGGCCCCGGTCTCCAGCCCGTTGATGCGGTCCTGTACCTCTCCCATCGCGGTGAGGAGTAGGATGGGCACGGCGCTGTCGGTGCGCAGCGAGCGGGTGAGGTCAAGACCGCTCTCGCCCGGCATCATGATGTCCAGCACCAGAAGATCGAAGGCGATGCTTTTCAGCTTCGCCCGCGCTTCGGCTGCATCGGTGGCGACAGTCACGCGGAAACCCTGTTCACCGAGATAGCGCGCGATGAGGTCGCGCAGGCGCTTATCGTCATCGACGACCAGGATATGGGCGTGCTCAGTCATGGGCTAGCGTGACCCGGTACCGCCAGAATTGCCGCCAGTGTTGCCTGGCATCGTCGGTGTCGACCCTGGCCCCGCCGGGTTCTGAGTTCGGAACCGCACCCGGTCTTCTTCGTTGATCAGCCCGAGCAGCACCTTTTTGAAGCCCTCGACGGCATCGGCGCCGGCGGCCTTATAAGCGCGGGCGACGAGCGCGCGCTGGTCTTCGGTCAAGCGCCGTTCCAGCTCCGCACCCTTGTCGGTCAGGCTGAGCAGGCGCTGGCGGCGGTCGGTGGTCCCCGGCCGCTGGACGATGAAGCCTTCGCGCACCAGCTGCGAGAGTACCCGCGACAGGCTCTGCTTGGTGATCTTCAGGATGTCGAGGAGGTCGGAGACCGTCATGCCGGGATTGCGGCCGACGAAATAGATGACGCGGTGATGCGCCCGGCCAAAATCATAGGCAGCCAGGGTCTGGTCAGCCCGCGCTGTAAAGTCGCGGTAGCCGAAGAACAGCAGCTCGATTCCTTGCCGCAGTTCATCGTCCCGCAGGAACAAAGGGTTAGGCGTGGATTTCAAATCCGACATGATTTTATGTCAGCCATGTTGACTTATTTATCCGAATATTTTAAAACGACGTCATTCCGGGTTCCTTTATAACCCGACAAGAAGCCAAATGGAGGAATTCATGAGTTTGGTGCCTTTCGACGATCGTGATGGCGATATCTGGATGGACGGCAAGTTCGTGCCCTGGCGCTCGGCCAACCTGCATGTCCTCAGCCACGGCCTCCATTATGCCTCAGCCGTGTTCGAAGGCGAACGGTCCTATAACGGCAAGGTGTTCAAATCCCGCGCCCATACCGAACGCCTCCACAGATCGGCCGAGATCGTCGGTTATACCATCCCCTTCTCGGTCGATGCGATCGAGGCGGCTAAGACCGAGCTGGTGAAGCGCACGGGCTTCCAGAACTGCTATGTCCGCGCCATCGCCTGGCGCGGCAGCGAGATGATGGGCGTCTCTGCACAGAAGAACACGATCCACCTCGCCATTGCCGCCTGGGAATGGCCTTCCTATTTCTCGCCGGAGCTGCTGGCCAAAGGCATCCGCCTGAAATGGGCCAAATACCGGCGCCCGGCCCCGGATACGGCGCCCGTCGCCGCCAAGGCCTCCGGCCTCTATCAGATCTGCACCATCTCGAAGCACGAGGCTGAGCGTGAAGGCTATCAGGATGCGATGATGCTGGATTACCGCGGACTGCTCGCCGAGGCGACCGGCGCCAACGTGTTCCTGGTCCAGAATGGTGAGCTTCACACGCCCAAACCCGATTGCTTCCTCAATGGCCTCACCCGCCAGACCGTGATTGAGCTCGCGCAGCGCCGCCAGATCAAGGTGGTCGAGCGCGCGATCCAGCCGGAAGAACTGGCCAAGACCGATGAGGTTTTCCTGGTCGGCTCCGCCGCCGAAGTGACACCTGTGGGCGAGATCGGCGAGTACAAATTCAAGGTCGGCCCACTGACCCGCCAGATGCGCGAAGACTATCTGAAGGAAGTCGGGGCGTAGTTCTTCTGGGATGCTATTGGTCGCGTGAGATTTTCCGCAGCCTCACGCGCCAATGGCGTTCCGCCAATCTATGGGGCGGTGTCTGACGTCGCGGGCGCCATCATCTCCTTGAGAGCCCATGAGGGAATATCGCCTGAGTTGGTTGGCGTGTTCTGCCACGGGTTGCTCTTTGCCCCGAGGGCTCGCCCCGCGTCAAAAGCTGCGCGCATCTGAACCGGGTCGAAGGCGAGAACATCGTTGCCGACATCTATGTGGTCGGGAATTCCAACGATGTTGAACGCATAGCCCAGCACCCTTGTTCCGAAATATGACCTCGTCACAGCTGTTTGCATGGACTGTTCCATCATCACGCTGATCGTTGTCGCCGCGATCTTGCCAAGAGCCCGGACCAAGGCCTGTGGCGGTGCAGTTATCTTGCCGTTGTCAATCAGATACAGATTGCCGGGGCCGTGCAGTGGAGGATTGGGTTTGTGCTGTCCGCCCATCCCTGGGATCACCAGATTCGAACGGGCGGCCCCATCGACGAACAAATGGCCATCTATTTCTACCGGCGGAAAGACGATAGGGAACGAGGCTGAGGCCAGCAATACATCGTGATAGAGTTCTAAATCTCCCGCCTTTGCGATCATCGTCATATTCCAGACCCAGGTCTGGCCATAGTCAATGTTGGTTGTCCCCACAAACAACATACGATTGTCATCATATGCCGCAGCCACGCGCTCCAAAGTCTCTGCTGTCACATATTTGACAAGCATTTCACGCAAGGGTGCGGTGTCCCTGAGCGAGTCAGCGGAGAGAAGGCCGAAGAGTGATCTGTCTGTGTAAATATTGTCACTGCTGACTTGCGTGTACATCTCTTCCAACGTCGCATCGTCGGCGGGGCTGCCGAGAAAGGCGTGGGTGGCCAGCAACGCACCGGTGCTGACACCGCCGACAAGATCGAATTGCGGCCGCCGTCCGCTCTCGCGCCAACCATTGAGAAAGCCAGCGCCAAAGGCGCCGTTCTGGCCACCACCGGAGAGGGAAAGGAGGTTCAAGGCATGCCCGCGCTTGCGTTCGAGGTGGCGTATGAGATTGTCGCCAGGAACGGCCGTTACTGCGGCATAGATGCTTGAAGGTTGGGTCGGATTCAGCGGTTCGGACCCATTCGGGAGCGTTGCATATAACGGTGCATGCAAAGAGAGGGTTCGCTCAGGAGGCGATCCACAGGCCGCCAGAAGCAACAATGCCAGACAACCTTGAAAATTACGTAACCTCTGAAGTCCCATGCGTTCCCCCGGTCTGCAAGAAACTCTGCAAGATGGCAGAAAGCCAAACCATCTATCTGTCTGGCCGTCTGCCGAACTGCATTTGGTGCTTTATCTTGTCGCAGTTCGTCACCTTCCGCAATCCCACCTCACGGCCAGATTGGCCACCAATATGGCTTCACCACCGCCCGTGACGCCGGTTCCATGCAAACAGCTGATCGGCAAAACGGTCATAGAGCCAGCGCGACACCGGCCGCATGCCCTCCCACATCATCACCCGGCCAAGCCATTTCTGGCCCGGCGTATCCAGCATTAGTTTGGCGATTGCGTCGGCGCCGATGAAGACCTCACCCATTTCGTCGCGCACATGAAGGCTGTGCCGTACTTTGTTGAGATCGGCGCCGATTTCGCAGACAAGGTTTTCATCCTGGGCGATGTCTTTCCAGGCCGAATCATTGCCTTTCATACGCTGACGCTGGTTGTTGATGCCGGCGGCGCAAACTGGGCAGGCGCTGTTGTAGTAGACCTCGAGCTTGGCCACGCAGGCTCTTCCTGTAGATCGCGACAGCCCCAACCTAGCACCCACCCCTGAAACAGACTGGCAAAAAAACAGGGTGCTACAGCATGTAGCACCCTGAGACAGTTGGAGGGAACGACAGGAAAACAGGGAGGCAAAATAGGGGGTGGCCGACGTTGATGGGGGGATGGGTTATCAACGTCGGCCAGACCGGATGCCGCTGCAGGAGGCAAATTCCTGCGGGGGACAGGGGGCGGTGCAGCACCCGGCCTTTGAAGTGTTAGCGGGCTTGTGGCATCAGGCCTGCTTCAGATTGACGGCGATGAAGTGATCGCGGCCATCGCGGCTGACCTGCATTACCAGCACCGGCCTGTCGCTCTTCTGCGCTGCTTCGGCGAGACGCGTAATCTCGGCCGGATCGGTCACGTTGCTGTTGCCGACACGCTCGATCACGTCACCCGGCTTCAGACCCTGATCGATCAGCGGTGAGTCGTCCTTCAAATCCACGATGACCACGCCCTTGGCATTGTCATCGAGGTTGAAGGCTTGGCGCGCTTCCGGCGTCAAGGCGGCGAGGCGCGCGCCGAGCACAGCACTTTCTGAACCGTCGCCGGCATCGCCGTCGCTTTGGCCGTTGTCGTTGCTGGCGACCGCTTCGGGTTTCAGCTTGCCGATCTCGACCGTGATCTCCTTCTCGTGACCCTCGCGCAGGACATCAAGGGTCGCCTTCGACCCCGGATCGGCGCTGGCCACCAGACGCGGCAGGTCGCGCATCTCCATCACCTTGGTGCCGTTGAAGGCGAGCACGACGTCACCGGATTTGAGATCGGCCTTGGCCGCCGGGCTGGTTGGGTCGATATTGGCGATGAGCGCGCCCTTCGGTTCATCAAGGCCGAGGCCCTTGGCTAGGTCTGGCGTCACCTGCTGGATTTCGACACCGAGCCAGCCGCGTTCGATCGAGCCCTTGTCACGCAGTTCAGCCACCACGGTCTTGGCAAGATTGCTGGGGATCGCAAAGCCGATGCCGACCGAGCCGCCGGACGGCGAGACGATTGCCGTGTTGATGCCGACCACATTGCCGTTCATGTCGAAGGTCGGGCCGCCGGAATTGCCCTGGTTGATCGCAGCGTCGATCTGCAGGAAGTCGTCGAACGGGCCTTCATGGATGTCGCGGCTGCGCGCCGAGACGATGCCGGTCGTGACCGATCCACCGAGGCCGAACGGATTGCCGACTGCCATCACCCAATCGCCGACGCGGGCCTTGTCCGAATCACCCCAGGGAACCGAGGGCAACGGCTTCTTGGCCTCGACTTTGAGCAAGGCGAGGTCGGTCTTGGGATCCGTGCCGATCAGCTTTGCCGGATATTCGGTACCGTCGGCCAAGGTCACGGTGATATCGGTCGATTCTTCGATCACATGGTTGTTGGTGACGACATAGCCGGTGGGATCGATCACAAAGCCCGAGCCGAGTGACATCGCCTTGTGCATCGGCTTGCGGCCGTTGCCCTGGCGCTGCTGCTCCTCAAACTGCTTGAAGAAATCCTCGAAAGGCGAGCCCTTGGGGAATTGCGGCATCTCCTGTCCATCGCTCTCGGCTACTTTGCGCGAGGACGAAATATTGACCACCGCCGGCGAGACCTTGGCAGCAAGATCGGCGAAACTGACGGGCCGGGCCTGGTCGGTTAATTGGTTCCCGGCTGGCTGATCGGCCTTGGCTTCGACGACATGGGCGAGGCTCAGCGCCGATGGGACGATCGCCAGGGCGCCCATGAACAAGGCGGCGCGGCCAACGGTGGCGAACAACCGGCTGCGGCTAGGCTCCGGCGATTTGGGTGCGTTTGCGGGCAGGATCTGGGTCATCTCTATCTCCATCTGCGGCCGCCCTGACGGCGCCGCGTTGGAGAGGATATTGTTCCACCCCTGTCACAGCGCCATGTCCGCCTGCATGCTATTTGGCAACGAATTGCGACAGGCCGGCACCCTGTTACAATTCGTTACCAAATAGCCGGACAACCGCGCTAAGAAGCCGGACAGAATGGCCGCGCCTTGAAGATTTGATGTTCGTGGAATGATGACCGAAAAATCGCCCCATATCCTGATCGTCGATGACGACCGTGAGATTCGCGACCTGCTGTCGCGTTTCCTGGAGAAGCATGGCTTCCGCTGCAGCCAGGCAGCGGAGGGGCGGGAGATGCGCCGCCAACTGGCCGATGCCAAGATCGACCTCATGGTCCTCGACGTCATGATGCCGGGGGAAACCGGCCTGCAGCTTTGCGCCCAGCTGCGTGCCGAGAAGAACAGCCAGGTCGCGCGGCTGCCGATCATCATGCTGACCGCCGCCGGCGAGGAGACCGACCGCATCGTCGGACTGGAGATGGGCGCCGACGACTACCTGCCCAAGCCCTTCAGCCCGCGCGAATTGCTGGCCCGTATCCGCGCCGTCCTGCGCCGCGGCGGCCAGGATCTGGGCCCGGTCGGCGAGCCTGTGCCGCTATTGGTGTTCGAGGATTGGCGCATCGACCTATCCGGCAGGCGCGTGAGCGGCCCGGAAGGCGAGGTGGAGCTGTCGACCGGCGAATTCGATCTCCTGGTGGCGCTGGCTGAACGGCCACAGCGGGTGCTCTCCCGCGACCAATTGCTCGACCTCACCAAAGGGCGGACGGCGCAACCGTTCGACCGCAGCATCGATGTGCAGATCGGCCGCCTGCGCCGCAAGATTGAGCGCGATCCGGCGCAGCCCAAATTCATCACCACCGTGCGCGGCGGCGGCTACATGTTCACCGCCAAGGTGGCGCGGGAAACCGGCACCGCATGAGAAACCGCTTCTTTCCGGACAGCATACTTGCCTGGCTGCTGCTCATCCTGGTGACGGGCGTGCTGGCAAGCCAGGCGGTTACCGTGCTGTTTCACAACATCAACCGCAACGAGGTGCTGCTGCGCCTCGAGGACCAGCGCGCGGCGGAACGCATCGCTGCCTTGGCCGTGTTCCTCGATCATACCGCACCGGTTCTCCGGCGTGGCGTCGCCGATGCCATGAGCGGCCCCTCCTTGAATGCCCGCGTCTCGGACCGGCCGCTGGTCGCTACCACCCAGGCACCGCGCGAATTGGCGCCGCTCGCTGCTGGCATCGCCGACCGCCTGAAAGCCATCAATTGGAAAGAGATCCGCGTCGGCACGGGCCAGCCGAGCGAGAAGGAGAAGGCCGCAGACCTGGTGCCGATCCGCGTCGCTGTCGGTCTTTTCGACGGCAGCTGGTTGAATTTCGAATTTCCGATGGTGGCGAGCCTGCCCTGGGCCTCGGCGGAGCTACTGGGTCTCACCGTGGGTTCAGTGATCGCCGTACTGGGGCTCTGTCTCTATGCGCTGTTGCGGTTGATGCGGCCGTTGGAACGCCTGACCCTGGCCGCGGAATCACTGGGCCGTTCCGGCGCCGTCCAGCAATTGCCGGAAACCGGCGTCGGCGAAGTGCGCCGCGCCGCCAGTGCCTTCAACAAGATGCAGGCGCGCATCGGCCGGCTGATCGAAGACCGGCTGCAGATGATCGCCGCCATCTCGCATGACCTCAAGACGCCCATTACGCGCCTGCGCCTGCGCGCGGAGCTCATGGAAGATGACGAGACGCGGCGCAAGCTGCTCAAGGATCTCGACGAGATGGAGGCGATGATCGGCTCGACGCTGGCCTTCGCCCGCGAGGAAGGCAATCCGGAGCCGCGGCAGTCGCTCGATCTACGTGCCCTTGTCAAAGAAGCCGGCGAACATCAGCCGGGCATGCGCCTCAGCATCGCCGGCACCGGTCCCTGGGAGATCGTGGCGCAGCCCCTGGCACTGAAGCGCGCCGTCGCCAACCTCATCGACAATGCGGTCAATTACGGCGATGAGGCGGTCGTCACCGTGTCGCGGAACCAAGAGCGTTTCGAGATCCGCGTCGATGATCGCGGCCCCGGTATTCCGGAGAAGGAACTGGAACGCGTGTTCCGGCCGTTCTATCGGCTGGAGGCGTCGCGTAATCGCGATTCCGGCGGTACGGGCCTCGGCCTTGCCATCGCGCGCAGCGCCATCCTCGCGCAGGGCGGCGAGATCGAGATATACAATCGTATAAATAACGGCGGCGATTCCGTCATCGGTCTTACCGCCCGCGTGCAGTTGCCAGTTTGAGCGCAATGACGAACGTTAACGTCACAAGCACAGCATTTACGATTTATTCACCATTCACCGCCCTTGTTGATTGCGGCCGCATGCTTTAGTCAGTTCTGCAACCAGAGAATGGCAAGGCTGCATTGGGTCCGGCACGGAGCGCCGAACCCCGCGCCGTCGAAGCTGTCGACTAAGCAAGAACCGTCCGACCGGTGCAAAATCCCCACAAGTGGGATCGCCGGAAACGGGCGCAACTGGGGCGGCTAAAAATGGCGTCTAGCACCGAGCTGATCGAGCTGATGGCGGAGCGCAGGCAGGAAGATGCGCTCAAGGATGCCGAGCAGCATATCCTGCGCGCCATCGTCGAGGCGCGCCCGCTTGCCGAAATTCTCGACCTTGCCTGCCGCGCGCTGGAAAACGTTTTGCCGGGCGCCTTGTGCTCGGTGCTGCTGCTGTCAGCAGACGGCAAGCATCTGATCCATGGCGCGGCACCTTCACTGCCCAAGGCTTATTGCGCCGCAATCGACGGTGTTGCCATTGGCGTTGCCGTCGGCTCCTGCGGAACGGCGGCTTATACCGGCGAACTGGTGATGGTCGAGGATATCGAGACCGACCCCCTCTGGGCCAACTATAAGGGCCTGGCCGCTGCCCATGGCTTGCGCGCCTGCTGGTCGATTCCGCTGCGCTCGAAGGGCGGCACCATCCTTGGGACCTTTGCCACTTATCACCGCGCCCCCTATCGACCGAACCAGCGCGACCTCGATATCGCCTGGCGCCTGGCTGCCTCAGCGGCGATCGCCATACAGCGGAAGCTGCTCGACGAAGCGCTCATCGCCGAGAAGGAAAAAGCGGAGGCCGCGAGCCGCGCCAAATCCGAATTCCTCGCCAATATGAGCCATGAGCTGCGCACGCCCTTGAACGCCATCCTCGGGTTTTCGGAGGCGATCGAACATCAGCTGCTGGATACCGGCAAGACGCGCGAATATTCGCAATACATCCATCGCAGCGGACGGCAGTTGCTGGACCTGATCAACGACATCCTTGATGTGGCCCGGATCGAATCCGGGACGGCGAAGCTGAAGCACCAGCGCTTCAATCTGCATACCGGCATCAGCGAGCAGGTCGAACTGGTGCGCCATGCTTTTCCGGACGCAGCAGCGATCACCGTCAAGGTCGATCCCGCCTGTCCCGACATCCTGGTGGACATCCGCGCCTTTCGCCAGGTCATCCTCAACATCGTCGGCAATGCGGCGAAATTCACGCCCCAGACTGGCAGCATCACTGTCGCGGTGGATTGCACCGCGCCGGGCCTGCGCGTCACAGTGAGCGACACGGGGCCCGGTATTCCGCCGGAGATCATGCGCGATCTCGGCCAGCCGTTCCGTTCCGGGGAAGCTGCCTATAGCCGCAAATATGGCGGCACCGGCCTCGGCCTCTATATCAGCCGGCAATTGATCACAGGCCATAACGGGAAGCTCGAGGTCGCCAGCGAAATGGGCCAGGGCACCACCATTACCATCGCTCTGCCGGAAGAAGCAGCACTCCGCGCCGGCCAGCACGGGCCGGGCTAACAGCCGATTACTCAGCAGCCCCTCTACTCAGCAGCTTGGCCGTTATCCCAGGCGATCTGCGCCTTTGGTCTCGCCGCTTCGGCACGTTCCCAATCGAACATGTAGTCGCGCGTCATCGGCACAGCGTCGATGCCGCGGCTGAGCTGCATCTGGAACACCATGTTGATGTCATGGCGGAACGACAGCTCGCTGCCGACCAGGTAGAACTCCCACATGCGGCAGAAGCGCTCGTCATAGAGCTTGGCGATGGCGTCGCGATTGCGAGTGAAATTGGCGCGCCAATGCCGGATCGTCTCGGCGTAATGAAGACGCAGGATCTCGATATCGGTGACCCACAAACCTGTCTTCTCGACCACCGGCAATACCTCGGAGAGGGCCGGCGAATAGCCGCCTGGGAAGATATACTTTCTCAACCACGGATTGGTATGGCCCGGCCCATCACGCCGGCCGATCGCATGCAGCAAGGCCACGCCACCGGGTACGAGCAACTCCTCGACCTTGGCGAAGAATTCCGGGAAGTGCTTGAGGCCAACATGCTCGAACATGCCGACAGACACGATGCGGTCGAAGCGACCGGGTTCCAGGCGGTAATCCTGCAGCTTGAACTCGACCTGGCCTTCGAGCCCGGCGGCCTTCACGCGCGCCACCGCAATTTCATGCTGCTCTTTGGAGAGCGTGACACCGGTGACCTTCACGCCGGCCGTCTTTGCGAGGTAGATGCCAAGGCCACCCCAGCCACAGCCGATATCCAGCACACGCTGGCCCGGTTGCAGCAGCAGCTTCGAGGCGATGTGGCGCATCTTGGCCTGCTGCGCCTCGGCCAGGGTCGCGCCAGCGTGGGGGAAATAGGCGCAGGAATACTGCATGCTCTCATCAAGAAAGAGTTCGAACAGCTTGCGGCTGAGATCGTAGTGATGCGCGACATGCCGCTGCGCCGTCCCAATCGGGTTATGCTGATGCAGCCAGCGCAGCGTGTAGTTCAGCACATCAAACAGCTTCTGTGTTTTGGCACCGAGCAGTGACTCGGTGTTCTTCATCGCAATGTCGATGAAGTCGTAAAGCGTGCCGTCCTCGATGGTGAGCGTCCCGTCCATAAAGGATTCGCCGACCTTCAGCCACGGATTGAGGCCGAGCTGCCATTTCAGCAGCGGGTCATGCATGCGCAATGTGACGGAAGGTGCACCGCTGCCGAAATCCTGGCGGCGGCCCTGATGATCAATGAGCGCGATATGGCCGGTCTTGATCCCGGCGCGCAAGAGACTGGCAAACATCGCCCACTCCCTATTCCGTGTCGAAATCCATCCCGGTCCGACACTGTCATCTTGGTTAAGAATAGGTAAGGAGACTTTCCGACGTCAATTGCCGAGACGGCTTGCAGCCCTGCAAAATCGGCACGGCTGGTATCGAATGGTTGCGTCGCAACAATAAGATCGCCGCTAGATTGGAAAGACTATAAATCTCTCAAAGCATTGGTGTGACAGCCCATTCGGCCAACACGGCGGGATCCTTCTCGCCTTCCAGGGCGCCGCCGCGCCGGGCCTGCGCCGTCGCAGGTGCGAGACGAGAAAGTGCCCAAACGGCGGTGCCACGCACGACAGGTGCGGCGTCGTATAACAAACCCTCGACGACCTCTAAAAGTTCCACCTGCCCGCTATTGCCGATGGCGATGAGAACGTTGCGGATGAAGCGATCGCGGCCGAGGCGTTTCACCGGGGAGCCGGAGAAGAGCGCGCGAAACGCGGCATCGTCGAGCTTAGCCAGATCAGCCAGGCGCGGCGCCGTGAGATCGGCGCGCGCCATCAAGGATGCATGTGGCGTTACTTGCGCGAATTTGTTCCAGGGGCAGACGCTGAGGCAATCGTCGCAGCCATAGATGCGGTTGCCGATCAACGGCCGCAGCTCGCGCGGGATGGGCCCCGCATGCTCGATGGTGAGATAGGAGATGCAGCGCCGCGCATCGAGTTGATATGGCGCCGGAAAGGCAGCGGTCGGGCAGACATCCAGGCAGCGCTGGCACTGGCCGCAATGATCTTCCTCGGCCGCATCCGGCGGCAGCGGGAGAGCCACGAAGATCTCGCCCAGGAACAGCCAGGAGCCAAGCTCGCGCGAGACCAAATTGGTGTGCTTCCCTTGCCAACCGATGCCGGCGCGCGCGGCCAGCGGCTTTTCCATCACCGGCGCCGTGTCGACGAAGACCTTGATGTCGATCTGATAGGTCTCGGCGATCCAGCGGCCCAGTTCCTTCAGCCGCTTCTTCACTATGTCATGATAATCGCGGTGGCGCGCATAGACCGAGATGCCGCCGCGGTCCGGCTGGTCGAGCACGGCGAGCGGGTCGCCATCGGGGCCGTAATTCTGGCCGAGCACGATGACGCTTTCGGCACCTGGCCACAATGTCTTGGGGTCACCGCGACGATCGACCTTCTCCAGCATCCAGCCCATATCGCCGTGGCGACCTTGTTCCAGAAAGGTCTGCAGATGCTCCCGCGCCTCTGGGGCAAGACTCGCCGGGGCAAAGCCGATTGCGTCGAAGCCGATGCCCATTGCGCGCACGCGAATGGCCGCCTTGATGGCGGCCGGGTCGCGGTCCGGCTCAGGCCGTGCTTTGGGTCGTTGGGATGTCACCCAGCTGTTGCTCCCGTTCGAAATCGGCGACGAAGGCGGCGAAGCGACCCTGCTCGATGGCATTGCGCATGCCTTGCATCAGTTCCTGATAGTAATGGAGATTATGCCAGGTGAGCAGCATCGCGCCCAGGATCTCCTTGGTCTTCATCAGATGATGGATGTAACCGCGCACATAGGAGGTGCAGGCGGGGCATGTGCACAAGGGATCGATCGGCCGGTCGTCGATCGCATGGCGCGCGTTGCGCATGTTGAGATCACCATAGCGCGTATGTGCCAATCCCGTGCGGCCGGAGCGGGTCGGCATCACGCAATCGAACATGTCGATGCCGCGCGCCACCGCCCCCACCAGATCGCCGGGGCGGCCGACGCCCATGAGATAGCGGGGCTTATCGGCGGGCAGGAAATCCGGCGTGTAGTCAAGCACGGAGAACATCTGCTGCTGGCCTTCACCGATGGCAAGGCCCCCGATGGCGTAGCCATCGAAACCGATCGCCGTCAGAGCTTTGGCGGATTCCTCGCGCAGATGCGGATAGATGCCACCCTGCACGATGCCGAAGAGGAGATAGCCGTCGCGGTCGCGGAACGCGATACGGCAGCGTTCCGCCCAGCGCATCGAGCGGCGCATGGAACCCGCCGCTTCATCGGGCGTCGCCGGAAAGGCGGTGCATTCATCGAGCACCATGGTGATGTTGGAATCGAGGAGGTCCTGGATTTCGATGGAGCGCTCGGGTGTGAGCATGTGCTTGGAGCCGTCGATATGCGAGCGGAACTCGACACCGTTCTCATTGATCTTCCTGAGGTCGGAGAGGCTCATTGCCTGGAAGCCGCCGCTATCGGTGAGGATCGGGCCTGGCCAGTTCATGAACTTGTGAAGTCCGCCGAACGAGGCGACGCGCTCCGCACCGGGACGCAGCATCAGATGATAGGTGTTGCCGAGCACGATTTCGGCCCCCGTCGCCTTCACCGATTCCGGCAGCATGGCCTTCACCGTGCCGGCGGTACCCACCGGCATGAAGGCCGGCGTATTGACGATGCCATGCGCCGTGTGGATGCGCCCACGCCGGGCCTTGCCGTCGGTGGTGATAAGATCGAACTTGCCGCTCATGCGCCACGCTCCAGCAGGCTCGCATCGCCATAGGAGAAGAAGCGGTACCCGTCGGCGATGGCGTGATCATAGGCGGCGCGCATGCGTGCCTTGCCGGCGAAGGCAGAGACCAGCATGAACAGGGTCGATTTCGGTAGATGGAAATTGGTCATGAGGAGATCGGCAATCTGAAATTTGAACCCGGGTGTGATGAAGATATCGGTGGCAGCGGCAAAGGGCAAAAGCCGGCCATTCTGCGCGGCGCTCTCCAGCAGCCGCAAGGAGGTCGTGCCCACAGCGACGATACGGCGGCCTTCATCCTTGGCGCGGTTGATGGCAACAGCCGTCGCATCGGCGATCTCGCCATATTCGGCATGCATCTTGTGCTGAGAAACGTCATCCACCTTCACCGGCAGGAAGGTGCCGGCACCGACATGAAGCGTCACGCGGTGGCTCTCGACGCCCATGGCCGTAAGTGCCGTAAGCAGCTCGGCCGTGAAATGGAGCCCCGCGGTCGGCGCTGCCACCGCACCTTCGCGGCGCGCGAAGATGGTCTGATAGTCCTGATCGTCGCGCCGTTCGACAGCGCGGATCTTGCGGATATAGGGCGGCAGCGGCATCCAGCCATATCGTGCGAGGCGTTCGGTGAAAGCTGCCACGCCCGGCCCGAAGTCGAGCAGCACCTGACCATCCTCGGCCTTGGTCACCACCTCGGCCGCAAAATCGGGACCAAAATCGACCTGGTCGCCAAGCTTCAGCTTTTTTCCAGGCCGGGCAAAAGCCCACCAACGGACGGTATCTGCCTCATTTTCGGCGGTCAGCAAGGTGACCTCGATCCTGGCATCCTTGCGCCGGCCTTCGAGCTGGGCCGGGATCACCTTGGTGTCGTTGGAGACCAGAACATCGCCAGGCCGCAGGATCTGCGGCAGATCGCGCACGATCCTGTCGGAAAGCCCGTCTTGCCGGACATGAAGCAACCTTGCGGCATCGCGCGGCTCCATGGGGTGGAGGGCGATCCGGTCAGGTGGCAGGTCGAAGTCGAAGTCTGAGAGACGCATGGCGCCGGTTTTAGCCAGCGGGACCCGCCGGTGCCAGCCTTTTCGCCGCAGGACGGCGGGCCAAATCGTCGCTTGGCGAGGGCCGGACGGGAGGCTATAACCCCGGAAATTCACCCATTTTCTGCTAGAGTTCTGTCATGACCGGATCCGCCCAGATCGAGACATCCAACCGCCACTCCACCCTGTTCGTGATGGTGGTGGCGCTGTTCGTCACCAACCTGCTCATCTCGAACGTGATCGCCAACAAGGCCATCGAGCTGTTCGGCTATCCGCTGCAGGCAGCAGACCTCATCTTCCCGATCTCCTATATCCTGGGCGATGTGCTGACCGAGGTCTATGGCTTCAAGCGCGCGCGCCGCGTCATCTGGATCGGCTTTGGCTGCAGCTTCTTCGCCATGGCCGCCATTCAGTTGGGCATGCATCTGCCGGCCCATCCCGAGTGGCCCGATCAGGGCGCCTATGAAGCGATTCTCGGCAATCAGCCGCGCATCCTCGCCGCCTCGTTCTGCGCCTATCTGGTGGGCGAGTTCGTGAACTCCGCGGTGCTGGCGAAGATGAAGGTCTGGATGGCGGGCCGGCATCTGTGGATGCGCACGATTGGTTCGACGGTACTGGGCCAGGGCTGCGACACGGTGATCTTCCTCACCATCGCTTTCTACGGTATCTGGCCCAACGAATTGCTGTTTGCGGTCATGTACAGCCAGTGGCTGTTCAAGATCTGCTACGAGGCGCTGGCGACACCGCTCACCTATCTCATCGTGAACAAGCTGAAGCGCGCCGAGGGGATCGATGTCTACGACACCAACACGCGCTTCACGCCCTTTGCCGTGCGCGACTGATCTTCAGGACAAGTTCCTCAGGGCGCGTACTCGATGTTGATGAGCGCGTCGAGCTCGCTCAGCAGGCCAACCTGGCCGAGATCGGTGCCCTGCAAGGTCACACTGCTGCCCGGGAAGCTGATGACGACGAAGCCGTCCTGATTGGTGTGGACCAGTGCGTTCTGCCAATCGTCGGGACCGCTCACACCCGTCAAGCGCAGGATGTCTTCTGCCGGGTTGAAATCGGTAATGATGTCGAGGCCGTCGAGGGTGTCGCCGTTAAACACGAAGGTGTCCGCGCCGGCACCGCCGCTCATCTCGTCGAACCCGGCGCCGCCAATGATGAGGTCGGCACCGTCATTGCCAAAGACCCTGTCATCGCCGGCACCGCCTGAGAGCGTGTCATCGCCGCTGCCGCCGCGCAACGTGTCGTCGCCTTCGCCACCCCAGAGCGTGTCATTGCCGGCGTCGCCCTGGAGCGTGTCCTCGCCGGCGCCGCCATCGAGATAATCGTCGCCGCCGCGGCCATAGACGACGTCATAGCCAGCACCAGCCTGGATGTAATTGCCGAGCGCGTCCCCCATCAGCCAATCGTGATGGGCGGAGCCGACGATGTTCTCAACTTCCCAGATAGTGTCGCCTTCGGCTTCGCCGCCGGAGCCGGTATGCCAATGCAGATCGATAGTGACGGCCTCATCTGAACCCGCATAGACGATGGTATCGCTGCCAGTTCCACCGTTCAGGATGTCGGCGCCCTCGCCACCGATCAGCGTGTCATTGCCGCCATTGCCGGTGATGCCATCGTCGCCGGCGCCGCCATAGAGCCAGTCATTGGCATAGTTGGAACCGACCAGCAGATCGTCATCGGGATCGCCCAGCTCGATGACACCCGCGGCGAAGGTCGTCGTGGCGCCAAGATCGAGGTCGTACATTAGTTGTTTGAGCAACTTCCGATTGCCTGTCGCCATGATCGCCTCCTGCAGGCCAGGAACACATCGCGGCGCCCGCTTGGCGCGTTGCGGCGGCCTGGCTGGAATTGCATCCGAAGATGCCTGTTCCTCTGTCGTGCCATGGGGCGCCGGCAATCGTGACGACCGTCACAATCGGGCTCGTGCTGCTTGTCAGGGCACGATGCTGTCGGCCACCTGCAGAAGATCCACCCCCGCCAGGTGATAGTCGGCGCACCAGCGGGTATGCGGTTCGGTTCGGGCCGCCGTGAAAGCAATGCGGGCGGCCACAGCGTCGCCCCGGCCAAGCGCCTGCAGGCCGGCATAGCGATCGAAGATGGCGAGATTTTCGGCGCGTTGGGTCGACACCTGGTTGGCAAGATGCTGGACGAGGTCATCGCGTGTGCCGGCGCCATCCAGAATTTGCCAGGCACGAGTCGCCCAGTGATCCGGCTCAGCGGCGAAGGCGGCGGCGATATCCGGCCGCAGCTCGCTGCGGCCGAAGTGATGGTCGAGCACGGCGAGCCACAGCGCCAGTTCCGCATCCAACCCGTTCGTCCGCGCAGTTTCTGCCGCTAGTTCGAGATCGGTGAGCGACGCCCCACGATTGCCGGCGAGGCGTTGCAGGTCGGCCCGCAGCAAGGCGAGGCGGCAGCGATACTCAGCCTGCGCGCCAGCATGGGCAGGCGCCGGCTCGGCTGTGCGCAAGGCGGCCTTCAGACCGTGCCTGGCAAGGTCCATGATGGCCAGCGCCTGGGTGGCGAAGGCCACATCCTCGCCACTGTCCCGCGCAGCCGCCATGGCCTCCCGGGCGACTGCATAGTCACCCAGCGCCGCATGGGCAAAGCCGAGCCGGCGCCAGCCCTCATATGTGTAGCGGCAGCCCGCCGCCAGGGCGGCCTGGAATTCGGTGACGGCCGCCGCCGCATCGCCCTGTTCGAACAGGATGCCGCCCAGCAGCAGCTGGAAATCGGCGCGCTCGGTCGAGGGCGGGCACTGCCGGATCGCGGCGCGATAGAGCCCGATGCCGCCAGCGACGTCACCGCCCGCCAGAATATCGTCAGCCTCGGCGATGGCCATGACCGCGGAGACGAAGCTGATCTGGGCGGCGCGGTCCGATCTGCCGACAATGCTGCCGGCGTGATCACCATCCCCATTGTTGTTCGCCGGTCGCTGCGCCATGAAAGTAACTCCGCTAGTTCTTGATATGTTCCAGAACATGCGGAAGTTTCTAATAGTTGTAAAGTGATATTTTCACTATCTCAATAAATTATCCCCGCCTTCAAGGCGCTTTGAGCGTCGCGACCTCGGCCATGGTCAGGGCCAGCGCGGGATCCGCCCGATCGCAGACGGCCAGCGCCTTGTCGAAGAGCTGGCGGGCAAAGCGCTGCTCGCCATCCGCGAGCGCGAAAGCACCGGCATAAAATGACAGTTCGCAGATATGCTGCTGCTTCACCAGCATGGTATCGCCGGAGCGGCGGACCTCGTCCGCCACCTGCTGCAGGCTGCGCTCACCCAGCAGATAGGTGATGATCGGCCGCGGCCAGGCGGTGCTTTCATGGGCACCGATGGCAGCCCCCAACAGGCTGCGCCCGTCGCCGCCCATGCGGGTCGCGATCAAGCCCTGCAGCAGCGCCAGCCGGTTGAACTCCTCATTGTCGGCAAGGCCGATGGCAGCACGGATCTTTTCATCTGCAGCGCCGTATTGGCCGGCGACAAAATCGGCCACGGCCTGGCGTTCGAGGCCGGCGACGGTGAGCGGATCTTCCGCCCCTGCCGGCGCAGCGACGGCCAGCAGCAGAACGAGCGTCGTCGCGGCTTGCGCCAAGCTTCCCCTGATGCTCACGATACGAGTCCCCTATGGCGGGCGACGTCAACTAAGCCGGTTCGCCTGCGACCGTTCCCGGGCCTGGCGGCTGCTGACCCAGCCAAGGCCGGCAATGGCCACCAGGATAAGCCCCATCCCTACCCCTTCGACAAGCCCCGGCCGCTCACCCAGTTGTAGGGTGGAGAGGAGAAGGCCGAGGAGCGGGGTCAAGAGGATGCCAAGCGAGGCGAGGCCCGCATCGAGGCGGTTGAGAAGCGTGAACCAGATGACATAGGCCAGCGGCGTCGCCGGGCCGATATTGTAAAGGAGTGCTGTGATGAAGGCCGGCGTCCAGTTGATCGGCGCCTCCGGCACAAGCAGCGCCACGATGCACAGCATGATGGCGCCGGCCAGCATCTGCCACGCCGTCAGTGCAAGATTGTCCATGGCGCCGTCGCGGGTTGCCCGCTTGGTGACGACGACACCGAGGCCCCAGGTGAGGCCGGCACCCAGCGCCAGCATCACGGCCGGCAGCGAGCCGGATTTGCCGCCATCGACCGAGATCAGCACGATGCCGATGAGCGCCAGGCCCGCCGCCCACCATTGCGCGCCTGGGACCCGCTCCTTCAGTAACAAGACCGAGAACACCAGCACCCAAAGCGGCATGGTGTAGTTGAGGACGGCGCTGCGCCCGGCTGTCCCGGTCGAGAGCGCCCAGGTGACGAGGCCGAAACAGAGTGCCGTCTGCAGCGCGCCAATGAGTACCACGACGCGCCAGCGCGGGAGGAGTGCGCGAAAATGCAAGGATCGGCCCATCAGCTTGAAAGTCAGCATGAGGACGATGGCGCCGCCTAAGAAGCGGATCGCCGCAAAAGCGAACGGCGGTGAATAGGTCACCGCCGTCTTCATCATGACCCAATTATAGCCCCAGATCAGCGACAGGCTCGCGATGAGGGCCAGCGCCTGCCACGGCTTCAGGCGATCGGGTTTCAGACGCGCAGGCTTAAAGCTGGCCGGCGGAAGTTGTGCGTTCATGACATCCGCCCGCGGAAGGAAATTCTAGTCGCCGGTCACCAAGCGCTCGACCAGCTGCTTCACCGTGGGGACAAAGCCGTTCGAATAGAACGGATCATCGGAGAAGCGATAGGCCTTGTTGCCGGCGAACATCAATTGGTCTTCGATCTTCTCGGAATGGCTGATTTCCTGAAGCGTCTTCTGGATGCAGAAGCTACGCGGATCGGCCTTGTGACCGGTGGTGCCGGCTTCGTTCTGCGCCCAGTTCGAGAAGGCGCAGGCGGAGAGACAACCCATGCAATCGATCTGGTCCTTGAGGATCTCGTCGGCCTTTTCACGGGTAACGAAGATGAGAGTCGATTCCGGCGTACGGAGCGTCTCGGTGAAACCCTGCGAGACCCATTGTTCGGCACGCAATTTGTCGGCGGCAGTCAAATAGACGAGACGGCCGCGGGCGCCGACCGCGAACTGCCATTCATGCTCACCGACCTTATGCTGCGAATAAGCGACCTGATGTTCGGAGCGCTGACGCAGTTCACGGATGAAGTCGTTGTTCACCGCCGATGAATAGAAGCCGGTCGGACTGAAGCGGTTGAGGAACACATCGCCTTCCCTCAACGTCACCAGACGTCGCTTCCACGCGTCGGAGATGGGGCTTTCCTGGGTCAGCAGCGGGCGCGTGCCGAACTGAAAGGCGATCGGCCCCAATTCCGGGTTGCCAATCCAGTTTTCCCATTCGCGCAGATACCAGACGCCGCCCGCCATGACGATCGGCGTGTCGACGAGGCCGCATTCGTCGCGCATGGTGTTGCGCAGTTCGCGCACGCGGTCATAGGGTGCCTGCGGCTCATTGGGATCTTCGCTGTTGGAGAGACCGTTATGGCCGCCGGCCAGCCACGGATCTTCATAGACGACACCGCCCAGCAGATCCTGGAATTTGTGATAGGCGCGCTTCCACAGCGCGCGAAAGGCGCGGGCCGAAGAGACGATCGGGTAATAATGGATGCCATACTGCGCGCAGATTTCGGCGATGCGATAGGGCATGCCGGCGCCGCAGGTGACGCCGTGGATGAGGCCCTTGGCACCTTCGAGTACGCCGTGCAGCACGCGCTCGGCACCCGCCATTTCCCACAGCACGTTCATGTGCAGACGGCCGTTGCCACCCATGCAGTCATGGGCGATGCGCGCCTGGGCGATGCCGCCTTTGATCGCGTAGTTCAGCAATTCCTCATGGCGGTCACGACGCGTCTTGCCATGATAGAGTTGCGGAATCGGCTTGCCGTTCTCGTCATAGGAATCGGCATTCACGCCCGAGAAAGTGCCAACGCCCCCGGCCAGCGCCCAGGCACCCGAGGATTGCCCGTTCGAGACAGAAATGCCCTTGCCGCCCTCAATGAGTGGCAGGACTTCGCGTCCTGAAATGATCAACGGCTGCAATGATTTCACCCGAGCCTCCCGCTCGCTGCGCCCGATCCCAATGAGTCTTTGGGGCGCAGCATCTTGGTTTATATAGTTATTATGCGACGGCAGCCAAGATGCGTGCCGGCGCATCGGTAAACACGCCGTCAACGCCCCAGCTGATCAGCTGCTTGGCGCGGGCGGCATCGTTAACGGTATAGACCAGAAGGCCGTAACCTTCAGCCTTGATTTCTGCGACCCATTCGGCGGTCGCATCCCGGTCCCAGATATTGACCGTGGCGACTTTCAGGTTCCGGGCGAGATCCAGCCAATTGGCCGGGTGCTCTTCCAGCAGCAGGCCGCGGGGAAAGTCGGGCGCCTGGTCGCGGGCAATTTCGAGGCATTCCAGCACAAAACTTGACACCAACGGCTTCGGCTTGGTCGCCGGCCACAGATGCTTCAACTCGTCAAGGATGACGGTGGCCGTGTCTCGGGCGCGGCCCGGGCAGGGCTTCAGTTCCAGGTTGAACTGGAGATCTTCCTGCGCAAAGAGCTTCAGCGCTTCGGCCAGCAGCGGCATCTTCTCGCCGGCAAAGGCGGTGGCCTTCCAACTGCCGGAATCGAGCAGGCGCAATTCGTCATAGGTCAGCGCGCGGGCCGGACCCTTGGCATTGCTGGTGCGGTCGAGATTGTCGTCATGAAGCAAGAAGGCGCGGTTGTCGGCCGACAGTTTTGCGTCGAACTCGACCCAGGTCGCCCCCTGGCGCTTGGCCTCGCGGAAACTGGCCAGCGTGTTTTCCGGGGCTGCTTCAGCAGCACCCCGATGGCCGATCACCCGTGGCAGGGACAGCGAAGGTATTGGCATCGGGCTATTATATCAGAATCGAAAGTGGGGATGACGGCTTTTGGCCATCATCCCCAAACCTTCTTATTCCGCGCGTTCGGCACCGCGCGACGCGCGACGCTCGGCATCGGCCTTGGCCATCTCTTCCGAGAGGTCGGCGCCGGTCTTCTGGTCGACGACGCGCATCGAGAGCTTCACCTTGCCGCGATCGTCCATACCCAGCACCTTGACCTTCACGGCCTGGCCGACTTCGACCACGTCCGAGGTCTGCTTGACGCGCTGCGGGGCGAGTTCGCTGATATGGACGAGGCCATCCTTCGAACCCAAGAAGTTCACGAAGGCGCCGAAATCCATCAGCTTCACGACCTTGCCGTCATAGATGACGCCGGCTTCCGGTTCCGCGACGATGCCACGGATCCAGTTGATGGCCGCTTCGCCGGCCTTGGCATCGACTGCCGCAACCTTGATGGTGCCGTCGTCTTCGATGTCGATCTTGGCGCCGGTGACTTCGCAGATTTCGCGAATGACCTTGCCGCCCTGACCGATCACTTCACGGATCTTGTCCTTCGGGATGTTGATCACGGTGATGCGCGGGGCGTTCTGGTTGACGCCGTCACGAGCGCCGGTCATGGCTTTCGCCATTTCGCCGAGGATGTGCAAACGGCCATCCTTGGCCTGGCCCAAAGCGATCTGCATGATCTCAGCGGTGATCGAGGTGATCTTGATATCCATCTGCAGGGCAGTGATGCCCTGGTCGGTACCGGCCACCTTGAAATCCATGTCGCCGAGATGATCTTCGTCGCCGAGGATGTCGGAGAGAACGGCAAAGCCGTCCTTTTCCTTAATGAGGCCCATGGCGATACCAGCCACCGGGCGCTTCAACGGCACACCGGCATCCATCATCGCGAGCGACGAACCGCAGACCGAGGCCATCGACGAGGAGCCGTTGGATTCGGTGATCTCGGAAACGACGCGGATGGTGTAGGGGAAGGCTTCCTTGCCCGGCATCATCGGATGCACGGCGCGCCATGCCAGCTTGCCATGGCCGATTTCGCGGCGGCCCGGCGAGCCCATACGGCCGGCTTCACCGGTCGAATAGGGCGGGAAGTTGTAATGCAGCATGAAGGTCTCGCGGAATTCACCTTCCAGCGCGTCGATGATCTGTTCGTCATCGCCGGTGCCCAGCGTGGTGACGACCAGCGCCTGGGTTTCGCCGCGGGTGAACAGTGCCGAACCATGGGCGCGCGGCAGGATGCCGACTTCGGCCGTGATCGGGCGGACGGTCTTGGTGTCGCGGCCGTCGATACGCAGGCCGGTCTTCAGGATGTTGCCGCGGACGATGTTCTTCTCGAGCTCCTTGAACTGCTTGCCAACCAGCTCGGCCTTCTTGTCGTCGGTGCCGATCGTCTTCTTGGCTTCGTCCTTCACGGCCGCGACCTTGTCGGTACGCGCCTGTTTGGCGGTTTCCTGATAGGCGGTCGTGAGCTTCGCGGAGAACTGGGCCTGCAAGGCGTCGTACACTTCGGCGGCAGCGGCGTCCGGCGGGGTGAGATCGCGCGGGTCCTTGGCGCATTGCTCGGCCAGTTCGATGATCGCGTTGATCACCGGCTGGAAGCTCTGGAAGCCGAAATTGACGGCGCCCAGCATGACTTCCTCGGACAGTTCCTGCGCTTCCGATTCAACCATCAGCACGCCTTCCGACGTACCGGCCAGCACGAGGTCGAGCTTCGATTCCGCGAGGTCGCTGCGCTTCGGGTTGATGACGTATTCGCCGTTGATGTAGCCGACGCGCGCCGCGCCGATCGGCCCCAAGAACGGGATGCCGGAGATGGTGAGGGCGGCCGAGGCGCCGATGAGGGCGACGATATCCGGATCGTTTTCGAGATCATGGCTCAAGGTCGTGCAGACGACCTGGGTCTCGTTGCGATAGGTGGAATGGAACAGCGGGCGGATCGGGCGATCGATCAGGCGGCTGGTCAGCACTTCCTTTTCGGTCGGACGGCCTTCGCGCTTGAAGAAGCCACCGGGGATCTTGCCCGCGGCGAAGGTCTTTTCCTGGTAGTTGACGGTGAGCGGGAAGAAGTCGATGCCGACCTTCGGCTGCTTGGCGCCGACGGCGGTGCACAGCACGACGGTTTCGCCATAGGTGGCGAGCACGGCGCCGTCAGCCTGGCGCGCAATGCGGCCGGTTTCGAGCGTCAGCTTGCGCCCGCCCCACATCAGTTCCTTGCGATAGATCTTAAACATGTAGTGGTCCTTTCAAGGCTCCACCCGCCAATTGGGGTGATAGCCAGTCATCTCGACCGGATGAATGCCGGACCCGCGAAAGCAACGCATGGGATTTGGGGTGCGTTGCTTGCGTCGGCCCGGCTCTTTGCGGCTTAGGCGCGGCGGTCGATGAACCGCGCCGGCCGGTTTGGGAAGGGACGCGTATTGGAAAGAATCGCAATTCCCCCAATACGACAATCCCGCCCATGACAGCTGTCTTGGGCGGGATCCCCGATGGGTTTAGCGGCGCAGGCCCAGACGAGCCAGGATTTCCTGGTAACGCTGGTTGCTGGTCTTCTTCAAGTAGTCGAGCAAGCGGCGACGCTGCCCGACCATGACCAGCAGACCGCGACGGGAATGGAAATCCTTGTCGTGGCTCTGCAGATGCTCGGTCAGATTCTTGATCCGCTCGGTGAGGAGCGCGATCTGCACTTCAGGCGAGCCGGTATCGTTGGCGGCCTTGGCAAATTCCTTGAGAACTTCTTGCTTACGTTCGGCAGTGATCGACATCGACCTACTCCTTCTGGTCCTAATGGTTGATGACGCGCACCGGGACGAGCTCGCCGCCCTCGTAACGGGTGAGGGCCACGATTTTGCCTTCCGACATGGCGCAAACCATGCCGCCGGGAATGAATTCCCGAAGTCGATCGCGGTCTTGGCGGTGGAGTAATCCAACCGGTTGCCCGGACCGAAGGCGTATCGCCTCGGTGGCCGATAAGGCCAGTGCCGGGATGTCGTCCAGCGCGGTCTCTATCGGCAACAAATGCTCAAAAGCGGCCGGAATATGCCCCAATGACTTGAGAGCGTCCAGCGAAATCGCCCTTGTCTCCGTGAAAGCCCCAACAGATAGTCGCCGCAGGGCTGAAATATGCCCGACAGACCCAACATGTAGAGCCAGATCCCGCGCGAGGCTCCGCATATAGGCGCCTTTGCCTGATTTGACCTCGAACACGGCCTCATCGGCATTCTGGAACTCGACCAGCCGGAAGTCGTCGACCCGGATCTTGCGGGACGCCAGATCGACCGTCTCGCCGTCGCGGGCGAGATCATAGGCACGTTCGCCATCGACCTTGATGGCGGAGAATTGCGGGGGCACCTGGTCGATGAGGCCGATGAAGGCCGGCAGGGCGGCCGCAATCGCGGCGGCATCCGGCCGCACATCGGAGCGGGCCATCACCTCGCCTTCGGCGTCATCGGTCGTGCGCTGCTCGCCGAATTTCAGGGTAAAGCGATAGGTCTTGGTGCCATCCATGACGTAGGGCACGGTCTTGGTGGCCTCGCCCAGCGCGATCGGCAGGATACCGGTCGCCAAGGGATCGAGGGTCCCTCCATGGCCCGCCTTCAGCGCATCGAAAATGCGCCGTACGGCAGCGACGGCTTGCGTGGAGGTGATACCCAGCGGCTTGTCGAGGATCAGCCAACCATCGACCTTCTGGCCCTTCTTGCGCCGGCTCATTCTTTAGAATCGTCGCCCGGAACAACGACCTTGGGCTCAGCGTCCTTCAGCTTGGCAGCCTTGGCTTCTTCTTTCGCCTTGGCGAGGTCGGCCCGCACGACGGGATCGTGCAGCAAGGCTTCGATCCGGCTCGCCTCTTCGAAGCTGTCATCGATCTTGAAGCGCAGTTGGGGCGAGACGCGCATCTCGACCTGGCGCGCGAGTTCACCGCGGAAATAGCCTGCGGCACGGTTGAGTGCGCGCACAACCTTTTCCGCATCGCCCGGCTCCTGCACGCCACCGAACGGCGCCATGAAGATGGTGGCATTGCGCAGATCGGGGCTGATCTTTACCACCGTCACCGTGACCATACGGCCGGCAAGATCGGGATCAGCGAGATTGTTGTCGGCAATGATCCCCGCCAGCACATGGCGGATTTCTTCCGCAATGCGCAGCTGCCGTTGTCCGGCCTGAGGGGTGACGTTCTTTTTCTTCTTTTGCATCTTGGATCGCTTTCGTTTGCCGGCGCCTCAAATGACGCTCGCCGCCCCAAACCGGGGCGGCGAGATCATGACGCTGGCATTCGCAACAGGTCGTTCAGGCGTGAACCGCCGCGTCTCGGCTCAGGCGAGTTCGCGCGCGACTTCTTCCATCTCGAAGCATTCGATGATGTCGCCCTTCAGGATGTTGTCGTAATTCTCGAAGGCCATACCGCATTCGAAGCCTTCCTTGACTTCGCGGACTTCGTCCTTGAAGCGGCGGAGGGTCTTGAGCGTGCCTTCGTGGATGACGACGTTGTCGCGCAGCAGGCGGACCTTGCCACCGCGCTTGACCATGCCTTCGGTGACCATGCAACCGGCGACCTTGCCGGTCTTGGTGACGTTGAACACTTCGCGGATTTCGGCATTGCCGAGGAACTTTTCGCGGAGCGTCGGGGCCAGCATGCCGGACATCGCTGCTTTGATGTCATCCACGACGTTGTAGATGATCGAGTAGTAGCGGATGTCGACATGGTCGCGTCGGGCCATTTCACGAGCCTGCGGATTGGCACGCACGTTGAAGCCGATGATCATGCCGCCAGACGCGCGGGCCAGCGTGATGTCGCTTTCGTTGATGCCACCCACCGCCGCGTGAAGGATACGCGCCTTCACTTCCTCGGTGCCGAGCTGGCGCAAGCTGCCCGAGATGGCTTCCACGGAACCCTGCACGTCGGCCTTGATGACCACGGGGACTTCCTTGGCTTCGCCAGCCTGAATGCGCGAGAACATCTGTTCCAGCGTCGAGCGGCCGGCAGTGAGCGCCAGCTGTTCGCGCTGACGATGCAGGCGGAACTCGGTGATTTCGCGAGCACGGGCTTCGGTATCGACGACCACGAAGACATCACCGGCAAGCGGTGTGCCCTGCAGACCCAGCACTTCGACCGGGGTTGCGGGACCAGCGCTGTCGATGGTGCGGCCGCGATCGTCCTGAAGCGCACGGACACGGCCCCATTCGGCGCCGGCCACGAAGATGTCGCCCACTTTGAGTGTGCCCTTCTGCACCAGCAGCGTCGCCACCGTGCCGCGGCCACGCTCGACCTTGGCTTCGACAACGGCACCCATCGCCTGGCGTTCCGGGTTCGACTTGAGATCGAGGATTTCCGCCTGCAGCAGCAGGGTTTCCTCGAGCTTGTCGAGATTCATCTTCGACTTCGCCGACACTTCGACGCTGAGCACGTCGCCGCCCATGTCTTCGGTGACGAGTTCGTGGTTCAAGAGTTCGCGACGCACGCGCGTCGCATCGGCGCCCGGCTTGTCCATCTTGTTGATGGCGACGATGATCGGCACCTTCGCCGCCTTCGCGTGATGGATGGCTTCGATCGTCTGCGGCATGATGCCGTCATCGGCCGCCACGACCAGGACGACGATGTCGGTCACATTGGCGCCGCGGGCGCGCATTTCGGTGAAGGCCGCATGGCCCGGCGTATCGATGAAGGTGATCTTCTTGCCCGTGGGCAAGGTCACCTGATAGGCGCCGATATGCTGGGTGATGCCGCCGGCTTCATGGGCCGCGACGTCGGTCTGGCGCAACGCGTCAAGCAGCGACGTCTTGCCGTGATCGACATGGCCCATGATGGTGACGACCGGGGGACGCGAGACCAGCGTTTCCGCCGCATCGACATCACCGTCGAGGCCAACCTCGACATCAGCCGCGGAAACGCGCCGCGCGGTGTGCCCAAATTCGCTGATGATGAGTTCAGCCGTGTCGGCATCGATCGTCTGGTTGATAGTGGCCATAACACCCATTTTCATCAGCGCCTTGATCACGTCGGCGCCACGTTCAGCCATACGGCCGGCCAGTTCTTGAACCGTAATCGCCTCAGGCAGCACAACTTCGCGCAACACCTTCTGCTGCTGCTGGTTGGCCAACATCAGGGCGCGCTTTTCTTTTTCGGTGCGACGGCGGAAGGCCGCCAGCGACCGCTGACGCTCGCCACCTTCGGAATCCAGTGCCTGCGTCACCGAAAGCTTGCCCGCGCGCCGCGCCGGCTGGTCCTTGCCGCGGCCGGCAACCGGCTTGGCGGCAGGCGCGCGATGCCCGGTGGTGCGGCGGCGCGCTTCTTCGTTTTCTTCCTCGCCCTGCTTGGCGACGGCCTTGGCAAGATGCATGCGCCCGACATGGGGGACAGCACCCGGCACCGCGGCATCGGGCTCAGGTGTGACAACGGCGTTCGCCTTGGGCGCTTCGACCACGGTGTCGCGCGCCTTGCGGGCGGCGTCCTCGGCGGCCTTGCGCTCTTCTTCCTCGCGGCGGCGGCGATCCAGCTCGGCGCGCTCGCGGTCGGTGCGCTCGGTGACCTTACGCGCTTCCTCGACTTCGGAGACCTTGCGGACGTCTTCGTCCTTCTTGGCCTGCTCGAGCACCTTCAAGCGGTTCTGGCGTTCCTGGTTGGTCAGCGTGTGATGCGGCCGCGTATCGACCTCGACCACCGGCGCTGCCGGGGCCGGCGTTGGGGCCTTCACTTCGACTTCCGGCGCGGGCTCAGCAACCTTGCCAGTCACCGCAGCAGCGCCTGTCGCATAGGTGCGCTTCTTCTTCACCTCGACCGCAACCGTCTTCGTGCGGCCATGCGGGAAGCTCTGGCGCACCTGACCGCCATCCACCGTCTTCTTCAACTCGAGCGTGCCCGAGGAAGAGAGCTTCAGCGGCTTGCGGGTTGGCGTATCGGTATCACTGGACATTCTGAGCGTATTTCCGTTCGTAAAGTACGTCGTTAGGTAGACATCAGGTTGCGCCACAATGGGGCGTCGTCAAATCTCATTAAAGTGTCCCGGGCACAGCGGTTCCTCCCGTGGAACCCACAGCCGCGGAATCCGCAGCCGGCATAAAGCCAGCATGGCGCCGCAACGTGACACTCAATCGGTCGGCCATACCGCCCGGCTTAACCGCCACATGCACGGCGTGCAGCCGACCAAGGGCCGGCGCCAGTGCTTCGGACGGCAGGGGCGCCCATATCTCTACCCCAGGACCGGCCAGTCGCGCCAGCTTGCCACGACCTTCAGCCGCGCCATCGCTGGCTTCCAGGAGCAATTTGACCTGTCGCGCACGCAAGGCAGCTTCGACCTTGTCGAAACCAGCGACCAGATGGCCTGACTTTTTTGCCAGTCCCAGCTGGTCGACAACCTGTCGCGTCAGCAACTGTGCCACTCGTTCCGGCAAACCGGCATCGGCCTTGGCCTGGCCCTTGGTAACCTTGGTAAAGATGTGCTTGCGCACAGCTTCTTCCAAGGTCTTGGCATTCGCTGTGACCCAGAAGCCACGGCCCGGCAGATCGCCCTTCAGGTCGGGCACAATATCACCAGACGGCCCCGCCACGAAACGGATCATCTGGCTCTTGTCCAGGACCGTGCGCGTGACGATGCAGGTGCGCTCGGGACCGGTCATCTCGGGAACGGACTCGTCCATATCCACCGCCGCCGGGTCGATTTCGTCCGGTTGCGGGGTCATGACGGCCAGGTCCTGGTGATGGCTGCGATCCATTGCGCCTCGTTTTCCGCCTTACTTCTTCTCGTCTTCAAACCAATGTGCGCGCGCCGCCATGATGATGGCGTTGGCGTCGTCCGCGGTGAGGTCGAATTCCTTGAGGATACCGTCCTTGGCATCGACCAGTTCGTCGGCCGCGAGGTCGGCGAGGTCGTCCAGGGTCTTCACACCCTTTTCGCCCAAAGCCACCAGCATCGGCGGGGTCAGCTTGTCGATGGCGGCAACGTCGTCGCTGACACCCAGTTCCTTGCGTTTCACCGTCGAGCGCTCCGATTCAGCTTCAATCCAGGCCTGGGCACGGGCCTTCAACTCGCCCGCCACGTCGGTATCGAAGCCTTCGATGCCGGCGAGATCTTCGGTCGGCACAAAGGCCACTTCCTCGACCGAGGCGAAACCTTCCGTCACCAGCAGGTGGGCGATGACGTCGTCGACATCGAGCGCATCCATGAAGGTCTGCGAGCGCGACTTGAACTCTTCCTGTCGGCGCTCGGATTCCTGGGCGTCGGTGAGGATGTCGATGTCGAAACCGGTGAGCTGCGACGCCAAGCGCACATTCTGGCCGCGACGGCCGATGGCGAGGCTCAGCTGGTCATCCGGTACGACCACTTCAATGCGGCCGGTATCTTCGTCGATGACGACTTTGGAAACTTCGGCCGGTGCAAGCGCGTTGACGACGAAGGTCGCCTGGTCCTGGCTCCACGGAATGATGTCGATCTTTTCGCCCTGCAGTTCCTGGACGACCGCCTGGACGCGGCTGCCGCGCATACCGACGCAGGCGCCGACGGGATCAATGCCGCTGTCGTTCGACATGACGGCGATCTTGGCGCGGCTGCCGGGGTCGCGGGCGACCGACTTGATCTCGATGATGCCGTCATAGACTTCCGGAACTTCCTGGGCGAACAGCTTCGCCATGAAGTCGGGATGGGTACGGCTGAGGAAAATCTGCGGCCCACGCTGCTCTTCGCGCACATCGAAGATGATGGCGCGAACACGGTCGCCGGTGCGGAAAGTTTCGCGCGGCAGCAATTCGTCACGGCGCAGCATCGCTTCGCCACGGCCGAGATCAACGGTGATGTTGCCGAACTCGACGCGCTTGACCAGGCCGTTGATGACTTCGCTCTTACGGTCCTTGAACTCGTCGAACTGGCGCTTGCGCTCGGATTCGCGCACCTTCTGCACGATCACCTGCTTGGCGGTCTGGGCGGCGATGCGGCCGAAATCGATCGGCGGCAATTCATCGATCAGGAAGTCGCCGGCCTTGGCGTCCGGCTTGCGGCGGAGCGCCGACTTGACCGGGATCTGCGTCACTTCGTTCTCGACCAGATCGACCACTTCCTGAACGCGGATCAGTTTGATCTCGCCGGTCTTGCGATCGATCTGCGCGCGGATATCGTGCTCATGGCCGTATTTTGACCGGCCGGCCTTTTGGATCGCTTGCTCCATGGCGGTCAGCACATCGTCGCGGTCGATGCCCTTCTCGCGTGCGACCGCGTCAGCGACCTGCAGAAGCTCCATACGGGGAATGGCGATGCTCGTTTCCATAATGACCTCGGTTGGCGTCAATTCAATTCGGCGTCTGAGGCTGCTTCGTGTGCTGCAATGAGCGCATCGGTCAGCACCAGTTTCGCCTTGGCGATTTGGTTGAGCGGCAGGGCCACTTCGGCCCCTTCGCTGTCGATCTTCACATTCTCGTCGGCGACACCCTTGAGGATGCCCTTGAAACGCTTACGGCCATCGATCGGCTCATGGGTCTCGATCTTGGCCTCGTGACCGGCATAGCGGTCGAAATCCTTGGGCCGCGTCAGCGGCCGGTCGATGCCGGGGGACGACACTTCCAGCGAATAGGCGCTGGTGATCGGGTCCTCGACATCCAGAATGGCGGAAACGGCGCGGCTGACCCGGGCGCAATCCTCGACCGCCATCACGCGCCCGTCTTTGGGCTCCGCCATGATCTGCAACACCTTCCTGGTGTTGCCGGCAAGCGTCACCCGCACAACCTCGTAGCCGAGGGCGTCGATGCTGGGCGAGATCAGGTCAGCGATGTGATCGGTCAAAGACATGCAGTCTGGCAAAAATCCGGGTCGTGAAAAGATTTCAATCCCAGGAAAAGGCGTCAAAAAGGACGCTGTGCCAAAAGCTGCCCAACAAAAAAGGCGGGCCGTTGGGCCCACCCTCTAGCTGGATCTCATCGGACCCTGGGATTTGCCGGGAATATAGGCATTTCAAGGCGGGATGCAAGGAGATTGTGGCAAAGGCCAGACACCCCTCACCTGAGGCGATTTGTATTTAACATATTGAAATGAAACACATTATTTGAGAACAATCACCCCCGCTCGCCACCTTGGAGCAGCCGGCAGGGTACCAGATAAGCCGTTTCCCGCAGCGCGCCGCGCACTTCAGGGAGAAATGACGTCTGGGTGAAATTTCCGAGGCCGGGATGCAACACCGTCAAAATTTGATCGCTTCCGTCGAAAATGAGCGCCTCCCTGGCCTGATTGCGACATGCAAGGTCGCCCCCAAACGCGGCGGCGGGCACCTCCGCCACTTATCTTTCATCCCGAGGTGCGGCGCTATTTTCTGGGAGAGTGGCGTCGATAATTGGGAAGCCGGTTGAAACCCGGCGCTGCCCCCGCAACGGTCAAGGCGGATATGGGCGCAGCTAAAAGCCACTGGGCATTAGGCCTGGGAAGGCGCTGCGTCCGGCTCGAATGAGCCGCTGCCTGAGCCCGGAAACCAGCCTCAAGGATTTGGTCCGTGATCGCGGTGGGCGATTGGGCGAGGATGCTTGCGGCTGCTTGGCCGGACGTATCATCGACCAGCTACCCCTCAGCAATCACCCGTCATCAACTTGCCCCACCGGGAGCGCTCACCCGGTGCGCTATCGCTGAGGTGCTTTCATGGTGTCGCGTTCCACCCAGATGCTGGTCGAACTCCTGGGCCGTCAGCCCAATTTCAGCCTGCCGCAGAAATTCTATACCGATGCGGATTTCTTTGAAGCAGACCTGGAGAACATCTTCTATCGCGAATGGCTGTTCGTCGGGCATTCCTGCGAGATCATGAAGGCCGGCGAGTTCATGACCGTGAAGATCGGCGCCTATCCGATCATCATCACCCGCGGCAATGACCGTGTCATCCGCGCCTTTCACAATGTCTGCCGCCATCGCGGCCAGCAGCTCTGCACCAAGGACAAGGGTTCTGGCGCGCGGCTGGTGTGCCCCTATCATCAATGGTCCTATGACCTCGAGGGTCGCCTGGTCTATGCGCGCGACATGATGAAGGAGATCGACGCCAAGCAGTTCGGCCTGAAGCCCATCCACTGCGAGGAAATGGCTGGCTACATCTTCATCTCGCTGGCTGATCAGCCCTCATCTTTCGCCGAGTTCCGTGCCCAGGCGGAAGGCTATATGACCCCGCACAATCTCGAAAATGCCAAGGTCGCCTTCGAATCGACCATCGTCGAAGAAGGCAATTGGAAGCTGGTGATCGAGAACAACCGCGAGTGTTATCACTGCGCCGGCAGCCATCCGGAACTGTGCCGCGTCTATTCCGACAGCCCGACCCTGACCGGGGTCGATCATGTCGGCGAAGACAATCTCATCGCCGCCCACGCCGCAAGCTGCGAGGCGATGGGCCTCCCCAGCCAGTTCCGCATGTCGGCAAACGGCCAGTACCGCACGGCGCGCATCCCCTTCAACAGCGATGCGGTTTCCATGACCATGAGTGGCGCACCAGCAGTCGCCCGCAACACCGGCGATTATCCATCCAATAATCTCGGTTCCATGCTGCTGTTCCATTTCCCCAACACCTGGAACCATCTGCTGGCCGATCATAGCTTGAGCTTCCGTATCCTGCCCTTGAGCGCGACGCAGACCCAGGTCACCACCAAATGGCTGGTACACAAGGATGCCGTCGAGGGTGTCGATTATGATGTGAAGACATTGACCGAAATGTGGCTGGCCACCAACGATCAAGACCGCCGCATCGTCGAGGACAATCAGAAAGGCATTCTCTCGCCCGCCTATGAGCCTGGTCCCTATTCACTCGCCCATGAAGGCGGCGTCATCCAGTTCATCAAATGGTATGTCGACCTCATCACGCCGCGCCTGAAGCAGGTGACCGCCGCCAACCGCTACGTCGCGTGATCGCGATGGACACGCCGATCAACAACGACAGCTTGCGCTTCTGGGATGCAACGACGACGCCCTTGCGCTGCGTCGACATCATCGCGGAAGCACCCAGCGTGAAGACCTTCCGCTTCGCGGCAAGCGATGGCAGCTGGTTCCGCTATCGCCCCGGCCAGTTCATCACCGTCGAGTTGCCGGTGCCGGCGGGCACGGTCTATCGTACCTACACGCTTTCCTCCTCGCCGACGCGGCCGCAGCTCTGCAGCATCACGGTGAAGGCCCAGGGGAACAGCATCGGCTCGCGCTGGCTGCTGGAAAGCTTCAAGGTGGGCGGTACACTGAAGGCGTTTGGTCCAGCCGGCGATTTCACCCTGCAGGACGCGCCCACGAAGCTGCTGCTGGTCTCGGGCGGCAGCGGTATCACACCGATGCTCTCGATGACGCGCCACCTTTTCGATACGGCAGCCAAGGTCGATATCCGCTTCCTGCATTTCGGCCGCACGCCTTCGGATCTTCTCTGCCGGGGTGAGTTGGAAAGCATGGCAGCCTCCTGGCCGGCGCTGAAACTGCGCTGGGTGGTGGAAGACGACAGTAGCCAGCCCTGGTCCGGCGCCGCCGGCCGCATCGACCGGGCGATGCTGTCGCTTCTGTGCCCCGACGTCGCATCGCGCGACGTGTTCTGCTGCGGGCCGGAACCCTTCATGAAGGCGACGCGTGAGGCCGTCACGGCCATCGCCGGCTCGCTCAAACGCTATCAGGAGGAAAGCTTCCAACCGGCAGCACCCGCTCCAGCGCCCGCCGCCGCCGCCGCCGCACCGGCAGTGGCGGAATGCGAGGTGAGCTTCACGAAAAGCCAGCGGTCGGCGAAGATCGGTGGCAATGCGACCGTCCTCTCCGCGGCACAGGCCGCCGGCCTTGCCATCCCCTACGCCTGCCAGATGGGCCTGTGCGGATCTTGCCGCGTCATGAAAGTCGCTGGCGACGTCACCATGGTCCATGACGGCGGCATCTCCGACGACGAAATCGCCGAAGGCTATATCCTGGCCTGCTGTTCCAAGCCGGCCAGTGCGGCAATCGAGCTGGATCTATAGCCGGCGCGGTTACCGGCAATCCACCTGCTTTAGTTCAAATGCAAGCCATCGGTGACATCGCCGGGACTAACGGCAGGAAACGCCTCCGGCAGTGAACCGCTGCTCCCAGGCGGACGACTTCTCTCCAAGGACGACATCTTCCTGGAGAGGAGACACCATCATGGCGACACGTTCAACCGAGGCCGATCTGGTCGAGACCAAGCGCCTCAAGGATATTGGCGGCAACGTCGAGATCATCGCGCGACAGGAACCCAGCGAGACGAAGATCCTCGCTGTACCGGAACAGGATGCCGCCCTGTTCTTTCCCCATCAATTCGCCGTGGCGGATCATGACCCGCCGGCAAAAGGGGGCGGCGACTTCCATCAGATTCCCGATCCGGTGTTCGGCGTCGGCGGCAACCCCTTCCCGATCGAAGGCACCGAGAATGACGATGAACTCCACGGCAGCGAATATGACGACATCATCAATGCCTATGGCGGCAACGACGACGTCTTTGGTGGCGACGACCATGACACGATCGACCTTGGCGAAGGCGACGATTACGCGCTGGGTGAAGGCGGCAACGACTGGATCCAGGGCGGCAGCGGCAACGATGCCATCCTTGGTGATTTCGCCGATGCCGACGGAACACCCCTCGACGGCAACGACTTCCTCGACGGCGGCAGCGGCAATGACATCCTTTATGGCGCCGGTGGCGACGACAATCTGTTCGGCGGCAGCGGCACGGACTTCCTGGACGGCGAAGACGGCGACGACATGCTGATCGGCACGTCGGGCGGCACAGACGACATGTATGGCGGCGCCGGGGCCGACAGCTTCGTGAGCTTCGACAACGGCCAGCAGCACAATGTCTGGGACTATTCCGCTGCCGAGGGCGACATGGTCGAAGGCGATTCCTGGACCTACAATGCCGGCACCAATGTGACCACGGTTCATCTCATCAACGGATCGAACCCGTTCCTGTTGCACGATTACAATGCCAACGTCAGCGGCATCAACCTCATCGAGTGGAATCCGGAACCGGCGGCATAGACTCGTCAAGGCGCAGAGGTCAGGCGAGTGGCAGCCTGACCTCTGCCTGCAAGCCACCTTCGGCCGCGTTGGCAAAGGTCAGCGAGCCGCCATAGGCATCGAGCAGCTCGCGTACAATGGCAAGACCCAAGCCGTTACCGGCCACTCGCTCATCGAGGCGCAGGCCGCGCTTGCCCAGCGCTTCAAGCGCGTCGTCCGGCACACCCGGGCCATCGTCACGAACCACCACCACCGCCATGCCACCATCCACCATTGTCCTGGCGTGGATTTCGCTCTTCGCCCATTTCGCCGCATTGTCGACGAGGTTGCCGAGCAATTCGGCAAGGTCATAGGGATCGATGGCAACGGTGCCCGCGACATCGGTATCGACGAACCAGGTCAGCATTTCGCCCTGCGGTGAGCGCTTGATCGTCTCGGCAATGCCGTGCACCACCTTGGCAAGATCCGCCACCGCCACCTGGCGCCGGGAATGCGCCGCCACCCGGACCCGCGCCAGTTCATGGTCGACATGGCGCTGCATGGCGCGCACCAGCGATTCGATCTCGGCTGCGATCTCCGTCTCGCCGCGCCGGCGCAGCTTCTCGGCGTCGTGAGCGAGCACCGTAAGCGGTGTTTTCAGGCCATGGGCGAGATCGGCAGCGCGCATGCGGGCGCGCTCCACCGCATGGTCCTGCTCTTCAAGGAGGTCATTGACCTCCTGCACCAATGGCATGATCTCGTCGGGAAAGTCGCGCGCCAAACGCCGCTCGCGATTGGCGCGAATGGCGATGACGCCCTGGCGGATCGCTTCCAGCGGTTTCAAGCCGACATTGACCTGGGCCCAGGCCGCCATGGTCAGAATGAATGCCAGCACGATCAGCGCCGGCGCGATATCAGCAACGAACTCGTTACGCGCCGTATCGAGCTCCTGCTGGTCGACGGCGACGACAATGCGCAGAATGCGCTCCGTTCCATCGCGGTCGAACACGATGCGCCGCTCATAAGCGTGAAGCGGCTGCCCCTCCGGCCCATCCAGCGCGTAGCGCTGCGGCCGGCCGACCTCTACGCCGGGCGGGGGCAATTTGAGCACGTAATCCCACAGCGAACGTGAGCGCACCTTGGGAAGATTGCCGGTCTCGATCTGCCAATAGAGCCCGCCATAGGGCCGCTCGAAACGCGGGTCGGCCAGCGGCCGGGTCAGTGCCGGCGTGCCATCCGGCTGAAATTCGATGGCACCGGCAACCTGCGTCACGAAGGTATGCAGTTCGGCATTCACCCGGCGCTCGACATGGCGGTCGAACAGCGTCACCAGGCCGAATCCGGCCACCACCAGAGCCAGGCCCACCGAAATCGCCGCCGCGAACAGCAGCCGCAGCCGCAGCGAGCGACGAGTCATTGTTCGGGGCCGCCGGCATCGGGGCCATTGATGATGTAGCCGAAGCCGCGTCGTGTTTCGATGAGGTCGACCTTCAGCTTCTTGCGCACGCGCCCAACCAGAACTTCGATCGCGTTGCTGTCGCGTTCAAAATCCTGCGCATAGAGATGCTCGGTCAACTCGATCTGCGTCACGATCCGCCCGGCATGATGCATGAGGTAACTCAGCAGCCGATATTCCTGCGGCGAAAGATTGATCGGCTGCCCATCCTGTGCGACCCGCATCTGCCGGGGATCGAGCGTCAGCGACCCGATGCTGAGCGTCGTTGTCGCGTTGCCGGCCGAGCGCCGGATGATGGCGCGCAACCGCGCCAGCAATTCCGCCATGTGAAAGGGCTTGGGCAGGTATTCGTCCGCGCCGCTGTCGATCCCCTCGACCCGCTCGCTCCAACTTCCGCGCGCCGAGAGGATGAGGATCGGAAAGCGCCGGTCATTGGTGCGCCATTTCTTGAGGATGGAGAGGCCGTCCATATTGGGCAAGCCGAGGTCCAGCACCACCGCGTCATATTCTTCCGTATCGCCACGGAACCACGCATCTTCGCCATCGATCACCGAATCAACGATGTAGCCGGCTCCCTGCAGCGCCAGCGTCACCTCCTCGGCGATGCGGGCATCATCCTCGACCACCAGTATTTTCACGACCCACTACTTTCACAGCATTGTCTTCATTCGTCGAATTCGATGGTAATGACTTCGCCGGTCCTGCCATCGACATCGATATCGCGCACGCGGCCGTCGGTACTGATGATCTCGATCTCATAGACCCAGATGCCGCGCTTGCGCTCCAATTCGATCTCGACCACGTCGCCGGTGAATTTTTCCTCGATCCCCGCCAGCACGGTACTGAGCGGCAGGATTTCCTTATTCTCAAGCGCCTTGCGCGCGGTCTCCTGGTCGTCTTCATCCTGAGGCGTCGCCGCCGGCGTCGGACTGACACTCTGCGCCAGCACGAGGCCCGCCGGTAGAAACACCGGTGCAAGGCCAAGACAAAGTGCCAGGCACAGACACCGGGCGATCAGGCACAAGGAATGAAAAGGGCTGGTAAGACGCATCATATTTTGGCACAAATCCGTTTCGTACTAGTCCCGCTGGCCAGTTCCGCTGGGCCCGTCGCCCTTAAATCGCAAAGCCAAGCTGACAATTTGCTGACAAGAGCCGTTACCTGCCGGTCAGGCCGGTTCCGCTAGTTTGCCCGAACGCGGCGACCAAAGCCAATTCCGCCGCACATTTCGAGAGGGAGAACATCATGTGGAAAACCATTCTGTCGGCCGCCGTCTTCTTTGGCCTCAGCGGCCTGCCGGTCGCCGTCGGCCTCGCCGTCGCCAGTGACGATCATGTCTGCAAGGCGCCGGCCGGTGTTGCCGCCATGGCCACCACGGATGCGATCAAGTTCGGCGAATCGCTCGGCTACAGCATCACCAAGGTCGAGACCGAGCATGGCTGCCTCGAGCTTTCCGGCAGCGACCGCAACGGCGCCAGCATTGAGCTTACCCTCAACCCCTATGACCGCACGATCCTGAAGGATAAGGGGACCAACTGATGAATGCGCCGCTCGTCAGCGTCCCCGTCATCATCCCAGGCGACCAAGTGCTCGCACCGGCAGAGACATGGACCGCGGCGTCGCACAGTGATCGCGCGACGCCGGTCCTCGACGCTGGGCCAGCCGCCGAACCCTTGGGCAGCCAGGCCCGGCGGCTGTTTCATGCCCTCAAACTCTATGACCGGCCGCGGCATCCACGCACGCCGCTCCTGCATGTGCCGGTCGTGCGTCAAGCGGCACTGCTGGGGCACGGTCTTTACTGCGTCGCCAAGCTGGGCGGTGCGGTGGCAGAGCGGGTGGGCAAGTCGCGGCTGCAGCAACTGCGCGAGATCGCCGGCCTTGCCTGGCGCCAGGGGCTCGATGCCCAGACCTATTACATGCAGGAACTCTACCGCGCTGGCGGCCGCCAGCGAGCGGCGGAAACGCTGACCCGGTTCGAGACCAAGAACGGGCTGTTGTCGGCTCTGAAGCTTCTTCAGCCGCGCAGCGACGCAAAACGCTCCCCGCTCGGCGACAAGCTTGCCTTCCATGCCCGCTGCCGCCGCCACGGCATCGATACCGTGCCGATCCTGCTCAGCGCAGTGCGCGGCCAGTACGACGTGGTAGATGGCGATTTTGCCGAAGGCGAGGATCTGTTCATGAAGCCGCGCCATGGCAAAGGCGCCAGGGGTGCGGCTTTGCTGCGGCATCTTGGGCAAACGCATTACCGCACCGACGATGGCCGGATCCTGTCGCAGTCGGCGTTGCTGGCCGACCTTGCTCGGCGTTCGCTGGAGACGCCCTATCTGCTGCAACCGCGCCTCACCAATCACCGCGACATTGCCGACCTCGCCGGTGAGTCATTGCTGGTGGTGCGCGTCATCACCTGCCTCGATGATGCCGGCCGGCCGGTCATCACCCACAGCATGCTGCGGGTGATCGGTAAGTTGGAGCCGGGCTGGGACGATGCCACCGAATACGCAGCACCCATCGATCTTGCCACCGGCCGCATGGGCGCCATGACCGGCGACAAGCTGGGTGCCGCCCTTGACTGGCATGATCGCCATCCCGTGACCCAGACACCGGTTGCCGGGCGCATTCTGGCGGCCTGGCCGGAGGTGCGGCAAGCGGCCCTCAGGGCTCACCGCGCCTTTGCCGATCGCGTTCTGCTTGGCTGGGACATCGCCGTAACCCCACAGGGCGTCGTCGTCATTGAGGGCAATGCGCTGCCCGATGTTGCTTTCCTGCAGCGCGTCCATCGCCAACCGATCGGCCAGAGCCTGCTCGCACCGCTGTTGCGGGGGCATTTGGGCAGGTTGGAAGCGGCGAGCTCTTAAGTTATTCCGTCATCCCCGGGCCTAGCCTTGAATCAAGAGGGCCCGGGGATGACGATTTGGGGACCCGTCTACACATTCTCCCACTTGCCGCTCTTGGCGGCGGCGAACATCGCGTCGATCACGCGCATGTTCTTGATCGCATCCTCCAGCCCGAATTCCAGCGTCGCCTCGCCGCGAATGGCGGCCGAGAATACCTCGCCCTGCAACGTGTATTGATCGCAGGCCGGCAGCACCTCCGTCACGATATTGGCGCCGGTGAGGTCAGAGCCGTCATCAATGCGCAACGTGGTCGTCTGGTTGGGCGGCGCGTTGAAGGGGATCATCACTTCGGCCCGCGCCTTGGTGCCCAGGATTTGTACGTGCTGGCGCGGCACCAATTGCGTGGCGGTCGAGAAGACCAGATGCTTGCCGCCGGGATATTCGGCGATCGCGGAACTCAAGCGATCGGTCTTGAATTTCGGATCCCAATCGATGGCGGCGGTGACACGCGTGGGCTCGGCGCCGAACACGAAACGCGAGGTGACGATCGGATAGCAGCCGATGTCATAGAGCGCACCGCCGCCGATATCGCCCATATTACGCACATTGTTGGGGTCGACATTGTAGTAGGAGAAGACCGAGGCGATGAGGCTGACTTCACCCAATTGCCCGGATTGTGCAAGCTCGCGGGCGCGGCGCCATTGCGGATGATAGCGTACCATGAAGGCCTCGCTCACCAGCTTACCGGCTTTTTTGGCGGCGTCGGTCAACTGGCGAGCCTCCTCGGCATTCATCGCAATCGGCTTCTCGCACAGCACATGCTTGCCGGCGGCCAGCGCCTGCAGGGTCACCGGGACATGAAGGTGATTAGGCAGCGGATTATAGACTGCCTCGATCTCCGGATCGGCCAGCAGCGCTTCATAGGAGCCGTAGGATTTGGCAATGCCGAGTTTCGCCGCCGCTTCCTTCGCCCGCGCCGCATCGCGCGAGGCGATGCCGACGATCTCGACACCCTTTGAGCGCAGCATCGCCGGGATGACTTTTTTCATGCCGATGTCGGCCGTGCTGACGATGCCCCATTTGACCGGTTTCATTGAACTTCCTCTCTCAGATATCGCCCAAAGCCCGCGTGAGTGCGGCCTCGGCATGCAAAGTGGTAGTGTCGAACAGCGGTACGGCGGAATCGTTCTCGCCGACCAGGAGCATGATCTCGGTACAACCAAGAATGATGGCTTCGGCGCCGGCGGCGATCAACTGCCGGATCACGGCCCGGTAGATCTCGCGCGACTCATCGCGCACGATCCCTTTGACCAATTCGCGGTAGATGATGCCATGCACCTGGGCACGCCCGGCCTCGTCGGGCACCAGCACCTCAAGCCCGAATTTGCTTTCCAACCGGCTGCGATAGAAAGGCTGCTCCATGGTGAAGGCGGTGCCGAGCAGGCCGATGCGCTTGAACTGCCGGGCCATGATCGCAGCCCCGGTCGGATCGGCGATATGGAGCAGCGGGATATTGACCCCGTCCTCGATCACCGGCGCCATCCGGTGCATGGTGTTGGAGCAGATCACCAGAAAATCGGCGCCGCCCCGTTCCAGCCGCTGCGCCGCATCGACCATGAGGGCGCTGGCCGCACCCCAGTTCCCCACATGCTGCAACGCCTCGATCTCGCCGAAATCAAAGGAATAGATCAGCGACCGCGCTGAATGCACGCCACCAAGGCGGGCCTGCGCACCACGATTGAGGATACGGTAATATTCCGCGGTCGATTCCCAGGAGAGGCCGCCGATCAGGCCTATCAATTGCATAGCGATATGTTCCGTAAAAAATCAGGCGGGCATAGGATCATAGGGCCCCTCGATCGGCAACCCCGCTGCAATCCTTGCGACAGGGTCATATGTCTGGTGACAATGTATGAGCGCTGGCACCAGACCGATTGGCTGATATGATACAGTTGAATTTTAACGGGACGGCACCTTGATGGCACCAGACACAGGCACCCACAGCGCACCCAAAGTGGCACAGATCGACGGCAAGACCACGCCGCTCTATACCCTGCCGGCGCGCTGGTACCACGACGCCGCGGTCTATGAGGCTGAGCGCTGGGCGATCTTTGCCGGCACCTGGCAATTCGTCTGCCGCGAGGCGGATCTGCCGCAGCCCGGCGATTACAGCGCCGTCAAGATCGCCGGCTTCGACATCTTCATCCTGCGTGGCCGCGAAGGCCAGCTGAAGGCGTTCCACAATCTCTGCTCCCACCGCGCCGCACCCTTGTTTGCCGAAGGCACCGGCCATTGCGACGTCCTGCGCTGCCGCTATCACGGCTGGATGTTCGACCATGATGGCAAGCTGAAGGTGGCACCGCATTTTGGCGAATGCGACTGGTTCAAGAAGGACGAGAACGGGTTGAAATCCGTGCGCCTCGATTCCTGGCGCGGGATGCTGTTCGTCAACATCGACGGCAAGGCCGAGCCTTTGATCGACTTCCTCGGCGACGTGCCGGATCTGGTGGCGCCCTATCCGATCGAAAGCTTCACCAAGCGGGCCGACGAAGACTTCGCCATCAAATGCAATTGGAAGACCTATACCGACAATTTCGTCGAGGGCTACCACATTCCCGGCATCCATCCCGGCCTCATCCAGTCGATCGATTTCAACGGCTTCGAGACGACCTACGGCAAGCATGTCGTGATCATGAAGGCGCCGCAGAAGTCGGGCTCGATCTATGGCGGGCTGTGGCTGTGGATCTGGCCCAACATGACGCTCTCGGTCTATCCCGACGGCATGAACGCCTCGCGCATCGTGCCGCACACGCCGCGCTCGACGACCTTGCATTACAGCTTCTATTTCCAGAGCCTGGCGCCGGAACTGGCGGCCGCCCAACAGACCACCATCGACACCAACTGCCAGATCGTGCGCGAGGATTTCGGCATCTGTGAGCAATCCCAGGCCAATCTCGAAGGCGGCATCTACCAGCGCGGACCCCTGAGCCCGCGCCACGAGATGGGTGTGAAATATTACCATGACGAGGTAAGGGCGGCCCTCGGCACGCAGGATATCCGCGAGTAACGCCCCAATCACATTTCCGTGTCTGGACTAGGCCGGCGGGATGATCTGCGCCACATTTCGGCGATGCAGATCAGACACAGCCTGACCATTGTCACTTTCCTGTCCCTTGCCGCCTGCGGCTACAATTCCGCACCGCCGGGCGGGATCGATGAATCCGTCATCACGGCCATCAGCGCCGAGGATGCGGCCGTCATTGTCGTGACCGTGAGCGATCCCTTGCCCGTGAAATCAGCGCGTCTCATTGCGCCGGACGGCCAAGTGACCGAAGCCTTCGCGATCGACCGCGACCGGCAAAGTTACTCGAACAATGGCGGTGCCAGGCCAAATGTCGGCGTGGGGGTCAGCGGCGGCTCGAATGGCGGTGTCTCAACCGGCATCGGCATCGGCTTTCCGATCTTTTCATCGGGCGGCGGTGGCGGCGCCACCCACCGCATCACCGAAAGCCGGGTACAGATCCGCATTGACGATCCCGCCGCCTATCGTCTCAACTGGCAGCGTTACACCCTCTCGGTCGATCTCGACGACGGCGTCAACCGCCGCCAGTTCCAGACCGTGCCGCCCGCACCCCGTTAGTCGCCTCGCTAACCTATCGAGACGCCGCGCCGGCGCAACAGATACGGGCCAATGACGCAGGCGGCAGCGATGGCAAGCAGGCTGGCCGAAATCGGATGGGTAAAGAACACGCTGACATCGCCCTGGGCAATCGCATAGGCGCGGCGGAACTGTTCTTCCGCCATCGGCCCCAGGATGAGACCCACCACCAAGGGCGCCACCGGATATTCGAACTGCCGCATGGCAAAGCCAAGCAGACCAATACCCAGCAGCAGCCACAGATCGAACACCGAATTGTTGAGCGAATAGACGCCGAGCATCGACAGAACCAGGATGCCGCCATAGAGCAGCGGCCGTGGAATGAGCAGCAGCCGTGCCCACAAACCGACCAGCGGCAGGTTCAAAACCAGCAGCATGAGGTTGCCGAGATAGAGGCTGGCGATAAGCGCCCAGACCAATGTGCTGTTGCTGGAAAAGAGCAGCGGCCCCGGCTGGATGCCATATTGCTGGAAGGCGGCTAGCAGAATGGCAGCGGTGGCCGAGGTCGGCAGGCCGAAACTCAGCAGCGGTACCAGCACGCCCGCCACCGCGGCGTTGTTGGCAGCTTCCGGTCCGGCCACGGCCTCGATGGCGCCCTGGCCGAATTCCTCGGGCTTTTTCGAGAGGCGCTTTTCCAGAAGATAAGAGAGGAAGGTCGGAATCTCGGTACCGCCCGCGGGCAGCGAGCCCAACGGGAAGCCAAGCGCTGTACCACGCAGCCAGGGCTTCCAGGAACGCGCCCAATCGCTTCTCGACATCCACAGGCTGCCGACGACACGCGACAATTCTTCCGGCCGCCGCGCCTCGCGAAAGGCGACGTGGAACGCCTCGCCCAGCGCAAACAGGCCGACCGCCACGACAACAACGTCGACACCGTCAAGCAGTGGCAGCAGGCCGAAGGTAAAGCGCGCCTGGCCGGTCTGCGTGTCGATGCCGATGAGGCCGATGGCAAGACCGATGAAGAGGGCCGACATGCCGCGCAGGATCGAACTCCCCAGCAGCGCCGAGACGGTGACGAAGGCCAGGATCATCAGGCTGAAATATTCCGCCGGACCGAACAGCAGGGCGATCTTGACCATGATCGGCGAGAGGAAGCTCAAACCCACTGTCGCAATCGTGCCGGCAACAAAGGAGCCGATCGCCGCCGTGGCGAGCGCTGCCGCTGCGCGGCCCTTCTTCGCCATCATATGCCCGTCAATGGCGGTCACGATTGATCCAGTCTCGCCCGGCACATTCAGGAGGATCGAGGTGGTCGAGCTGCCATACATGGCGCCGTAATAGATGCCGCCGAAGATGATGAACGCCGCCGTGGGGTCGAGATGATAGGTGACCGGCAGCAGCAGCGCGATGGTCAGCGCCGGGCCGATGCCGGGCAGCACGCCGATGGCGGTGCCGAGCGTCACGCCGAGGAGCGACCACATGAGATTGATCGGCGTGAAGGCGACTTCAAAGCCATGCAGCAGACCGCTGAAAGTATCCATGACGGTCAGTGTCCCCCTGAAATACTGGCGAGAATGCTGGCAAAGATGCCGGTCGGCAGCGGCAGGCCGAGGCCCTTGGTAAAGCCGAAGAAGGCGATGAGCACCACGATGAGGCCCACCAGCGCGTGCTTGACACTCCAATGCGCGGCAAAGCCGCGCGCGGTCAGCACGAACACCACCCAGGCCGAGGGGATGAAGCCGATCGTCTTGTAACCAAGTGCCCCCAGGCATAGACCGGCAACGACCCACAGCAGGGTCGGCCAGTCGCCAGGCTCGGTGACGTTCTCGGCATCGCTCACCGGAATGAGAGCACCTTCATGCGCCGACCCATCGCGCAGCGTTACCCAACCTGCCCAGGCATTGGCGAGACCCAGGATCATCAGACCGCCGCCAATGAGGACGGGAAACAGGCGCGGCCCCAGGCTGTCCTGGCCCGGCAAAGTGCCGACACCGAAGGTGACGACACAAATGCCAAGGCCAACGGCCAGCAGGACACCGCCAATGACGATGCCCTGCCAGCGTTGGAAACCACCGGGCTGAACGCCGCCCGGTTGATATTTCGGTGACGTCACGAAACCAGACCGATTTCCTTGAGCACGGTGGTGACGCGCGCTTCCTCTTCGCTCAGATAGGCGGCAAAGGCGTCACCGGCGAGATAGGTATCCATCCAGCCCTTGGTGGCGAGCGTCTGCTTCCAGGCATCCGACTTCACCATCTGGTCGACGGCATCGAGGAGGGCCGCCTTGTCGGCATCGGCGAGTTCGCCGGCACCGAACACCGCGCGCCAATTGGCGAGCTCGACATCGAGGCCGGACTCTTTCAGCGTCGGCGCATCGAGGCCGGGCAGACGTTCACCCGACGAGATGGCAAGTGCCCGCAATTCGCCGGCCTTGATCTGTGCTTCGAACTCACCGAGACCGCTGACGCCACAGGTGACATGGCCACCGACGATCGCCGCCAATGCTTCACCGCCACCCGAGAAGGCAACATAATTGAGCTTGGTCACGTCAGCGCCCGCCGCCTTGGCGATGAGGCCGGCCAGAATGTGGTCGGTGCCGCCGGCCGAACCGCCGCCCCAGGAGACGGAGCCGGCATCGGCCTTCAGCTTCGCGGCAAGATCGCCCATCGATTTGAGTTCCGAAGCGGCCGGCACCACGATCACTTCATATTCGCCGGTAAGACGCGCCAAGGGCGTCACGTCCTTGAACGAGACCGGCGATTTGTTGGTGAGGATGGCGCCCAGCATGACGAGGCCACCGACCAGCACCGCACTGGCATCGCCCTTGCGGTTGGCAAACTGTGCGAGGCCGACGGTGCCGCCGGCGCCGGCGACGTTTTCAACCTGCACGGCCTTCACGATGCCGGTGGTCTGGAATACTTCCTGCATCGAGCGCGCGGTCTGGTCCCAGCCGCCGCCGGGCTTGGCGGGCGCCACGACCGTGAGAGCATCGAGGGCAGCCAGGGCCGCGCCCGGCATCAGCAGGCCACCCGCGGTGGCAAGGGCAGCAAGAGCCGCGCCCGTTTTCAGGGCTTGGCGGCGTGTCAAATTCGTCATGGTATCCTCCCGGTTACGATTCGCTGGGACGTGCGCTCCTCTCCCCAGAGAAGTTCCGCCGGCGTTGGATTTCATGGCAAGTTGGGCACTCCCCTGCCCGGGCCTTGCTGCGGCAAACATTACAGGCAAAAAATCTAGGGTCAACACAACATGGCGTCATCTGCCCCCTGCTTTTGCTTCCTTGTTTTACAGGCGAGTCGGCTTCCACCGTCTAGCGCTGCCGCTCCAGCCAGATTTTACCGGCGAGGCTGAGGAGCGCCAGCAGGGTGAGAATCGTGGCCGCAGCAAAGGCGCCCACACTGCTGAAATCGTTGAACAGCAGTTCAATCTGCAGTGGCAGGGTATTGGTCTGGCCACGGATGCTCCCCGAGACGACGGAGACCGCGCCGAACTCGCCCATGACCCGCGCATTGCACAAAAGCGCGCCATAGAGCAGACCCCATTTCATGCCGGGCAGGGTCACCAGCAGGAACGTTTTCCAGCCGCTGGCGCCCAGCGACAGGGCCGCTTCCTCATAATCGTTGCCTTGCACCTGCATCGTGGCGATGAGTTCGCGGGCGACGAAGGGCGAGGTCACGAACAGGCTGACCAGGAAGATGGCCGGCACGGTGAACATGACCTGCACCTCATAGGCAGCCAGCAGCGGCCCCAGCAGCCCCTGGCTGCCATAGAGGAAAAGATAGGCGACACCCGCCACGATCGGCGAGATCGAGAATGGAATCTCGATGAGCGTGATGAGCAGCTTCTTGCCCTTGAAGGTGAAGCGCGTGATGGCCCAGGCGGCGCAGATGCCGAAGCCGATATTGACCGGCACCACCACGATGGCGGTGAGCACGGTAAGCCAGATCGCATGCCGCGTGGCACTCTCGCTGATCGCCTCGAAATAGGGACCGAGGCCGAGACGCAGCGCCTCGACGAAGATCACCACCACCGGCAGCAGCAGGAATCCGGCACCCACGAAAGCCGCAAGCCCGATCAGGCTCCGTCGCACGGCGGGGCGCTGACCGATTCGCCGCTGCCGGTGCGGTGCTGAGTCATCGTCGTGATGCACCGGTCCCGGTAGATCGGTGACGAGCGCGGAACCGATGGGCGATGGCAGGCCGCTCATCAATCCCCCCGCACATATTTGAGGTGCCAAAGCTGGATCGCATTGGTCACGAACAGCATGACGAAAGCCGCCAGCAGCATAACGGAAGCAAGTGCCGCCGCCGCCGGATATTCGAACTCCTCCAGCCGGATCACGGTGAGGAGTGCGGTGATCTCCGTCTCCATCGGCAGATTGCCGGCAATGAAGATGACCGCGCCGAACTCGCCCAGGGACCGTGCGAAGGCCAGCGCAGAGCCGGCGATGAAGGCCGGCAGGATCGTTGGAAAGATCACGCGCCGGAACACCTGCCCATCGCTGGCGCCCAGCATCAACCCGGCTTCTTCCGCTTCGGGCTCCATTTCCTCCAGCACGGGCTGGATCGTGCGCACGACAAAGGGCAAGCTGGTGAACGCCATGGCGATGACAATGCCGGGCTGCGCATAGGCAATCTTCCAGCCCAGCGGTTCGACCCATTGCCCGATCCAGCCATTGGGCCCCAGCAAGGCGGTCAGGCTGATGCCCGCCACCGCCGTCGGCAAAGCAAAGGGCAGATCGACCAATGCATCGAGAAATCGCCGGCCTGGAAAATCGTAGTTCACCAGCACCCAGGCCAGCAGCAGGCCAATGACCGCATTGACCAGCGTCGCGATGAGTGCAGAGCCCACGGTGATCTTGTAGGTAGCGACCGCGCGCGGCGAACTCACCACCGCCCAATATTCGGCGGCGGTCAGGCTCGCGGCCTTCAGCGCCAACGCCAGGACCGGCGCCAGCACGATGATCGCGAGGTAAGCCAGCGTAATGCCCAAGGTCAGACCGAAGCCTGGAATGACACGACGCCGCCGATGATGCCTCGGCGGCGTCGCGGTGGTCACTGCCATGATGCCATGCAATCAGTTCGTTGCGATGGCACCCATGTTACTGGTTGACGAAGGCCTGGTCGAGTAGGCCGCCGCTGGCGAAATGCTCCTTGGCGATCTTTTCCCACCCACCGAACACATCCTCGGCGGTCACCAGTTTCACGGCGGGGAAATCCGCAGCGTGCGCCTTGGCGACGGTCCCATCGGTGGCCCGGTAGGCGTGGCGGGCGATGATCTCCTGGGCTTCCGGCGTATAGAGGAAGTTGAGATAGGCCGTCGACACGTCCTGCGAGCCACGCTTGGCTGCAACACTTTCGACCACAGCCACCGGGAATTCAGCAAGCAGACTGAGGCTCGGCGTCACGGCGTCATATTTGTCGGCGCCGAATTCCTTGCGGGCCCCCTGCACCTCGGCCTCGAAGGTCACGAGCACATCGCCGATGCCGCGCTCGACGAAGGTGGTGGTGGCAGCACGGCCACCGGCATCAAACACCGGCACATTGGCGAAGATCTTCTTCACGAACTCGGTCGCCTTCGCCTGGTCACCGCCGAACTTGTCGAGCGCAAAAGCGGTTGCGGCGAGATAGGTATAGCGCGCGTTGCCGGACGTCTTCGGGTTGGGGAAGATCACCTTCACGTCGTCGCGCGCGAGATCGTCCCAATCCTTGATGTTCTTCGGATTGCCGGCACGCACCAGGAACGAGGGCAGCGAATAGAAGGGCGAACTCTTATTGGGGAACTTCGCCTGCCAATCGGCCGGGATGAGTTGGCCCTTGTCGTGCAGCAGCTGCACGTCGGTCACCTGGTTGAAGGTGACGACGTCCGCCTGCAGCCCTTCCAGGATCGAGCGCGCCTGTTTCGACGTGCCACCATGGGACTGGTTGATGGTGACATCGGCGCCCTTCTCGGCCTTCCACTTCGCCTGGAACACCGGGTTGATCTCGGCAAACAGCTCGCGGCCGACATCATAGGAGACGTTGAGGATGTCACCGGGCGCCGCGGCGGCCACCTCATCGGCCCGGGCGTGAACGCCGCCCGCCAGCAGGCCCGTCAACAGCAGGAAGCCCAGCCCCGCCCGCGCTAAATTACGCAAAGTCATTGTGAAACTCCTGATCCAAGAATTACACAATGTATATTTTACAGTCCTTCTGTGTTTCAAGCACAAGAATTGTGTGAATAGGTGATTATAACTGAGGTGAGACTTTAGAAAAACTTAAGGGTGGGATCGCGAGATTAGGTCAGCAACCCGCGCAGCCGGTACAGCTGTTCCAACGCCTGTTTGGGCGAGAGCTCGTCGGGGTTGATCTCTTTCAAGCTGTCTTCGACCGCGCTGCCCTTGATCGGGGGAGCGGCCGGCGCCTGTACGGAGAACAGCGGCAGATCGTCGGTGAGGCGCGACAGGGCACTGGCCTGATCGCCCTTCTCCAACGTCGCCAGGACTTCCTCGGCGCGATGGATGGCGATGGCGGGCAGGCCGGCAAGCTTCGCCACATGAATGCCGTAGGAACGATCCGCCGCACCGGGCCCGATCTCATGCAGGAACTTGACCTCGCCCTGCCATTCCATGACGCGCATCGTATAGGGCTTGAGGGCCGCCAATGTGGCTGCCAGATGCGTCAGCTCATGATAATGCGTGGCGAAGAGCGCGCGGCAGCCATTCACCTCGTGCAGATGTTCGAGGCACGCCCAGGCGATGGACAGGCCATCGAAGGTCGCGGTGCCGCGGCCGATCTCATCGAGGATCACCAGCGAGCGGGGCGTGGCACGGTTGAGGATTGCCGCCGTCTCGACCATCTCGACCATGAAGGTCGACCGGCCTCGGGCAAGATCGTCGGCAGCCCCCACGCGGCTGAACAATCGGTCGACGATGCCGATATGTGCGGCTTTCGCCGGCACGAAGCTGCCCATCTGCGCCAGGATCGCGATGAGTGCATTCTGCCGCAGAAACGTCGATTTACCGGCCATGTTGGGACCGGTCACCAGCCACAGGCGGCGTTCCGGCGACAAGTCACAATCATTGGCGACGAAGCTGCCGCCTTGGGCGCGCATAAGCGCTGCTTCCACCACCGGATGTCGCCCGGCAGTGATCACGAACTCGGCACCCTCATCGATCTCCGGCCTGACCCAATCGCCTTCGCGGGCGAGTTCGGCAAGTGCTGCGCCAACATCGATCAGGGCAAGAGCGCCGGCAGCCTTGGCGATCATCTCCTGCCGGCCGATGACCTCGGTCACCAGATCGTCGAACAGGCGCAACTCCAGCGCCACGGCACGGTCGCCGGCATGGACGATCTTGCTTTCCAGTTCCGCAAGTTCCCCGGTCGAGAAGCGCATGGCGTTGGCCATGCTTTGGCGATGGATAAAGCGCGCATCGCCCTTCAGCTTCTCCGCATGCAGCGGCGTGATTTCGATGTAATAGCCGATGACGTTGTTATGCCTGACCTTCAGGCCCGAAATGCCGGTCTCGTTTTTCAGCCGCGCTTCCAGCTCCAGGATGAGGGTGCGCGAATCTTCCTTTAAGGATCGATACTCATCGAGTTCCGCGTGATAGCCCTTGGCGATGAAGCCGCCATCGCGGGTGAGGAGCGGCAATTCCTCGGCAAGCGCGCGGCCCAATCGCTCGACCAGATCGACATGGTGGCCGAGATCGGCATTGGCCGATTGCAGCAGCGCCGGCACCGGCGCCAGGCGCTGCTTCTCGATAAGGGTTCGAAAATCGGCGGTGGCAGCCAAGCCATCGCGAATGGCGGCAAGGTCCCGCGGCCCACCACGGCCCGCTGTGAGGCGCGAAAGCGCCCGCTCCAGGTCTGGCACGCGCCGCAGCGCCTCGCGGAGGAGATTGCGGAGGTCGTCTTCGCTGACGAGATACTGCACGAGATCGAGCCGCGCACTGACACCCTCGACCTCGGTCAAAGGTGCCGCCAGCCAATCCGACAGCAACCGCCCACCGGCACCGGTGAGGCTGCGATCGATCGCCGCCAGCAGCGACCCCTGGCGTTCGCCGGAAAGCGAGCGAATGAGTTCGAGATTGCGCCGTGTCGCCGCGTCTATCTCCATCAACGCGCCGTCGACCACCTGGCGTGGGGCGGAGAGGCGCGGGATGCGGCCCTGCTGGGTAAGCTCGACGTAATCGAGAATGGCGCCGGCCGCCGCCACCTCGGCGCGGGTGAAGCTGCCAAAGGCATCCAGGGTCGCGGTGCCAAGGAACGTCTGCAGGCGCTTCCTGGCATTGTCGCTGTCGAACCGCGCCGAAGGCAGCGGCGACAGGCGGCGCTTGTAATCGGCAAAGAACTCGAACAATTCCGGGCGTGCCAGCAGCCGGTCACTGATCAGGATCTCGGTCGGATCGAGCCGCGCCATGGCGGCGGCAAGATCGCGCTCCGATACTTTCTGCACGAAGAAGCTGCCGGTCGAAATATCAACCCAGGCGAGACCCAATTCGCCGCCGGCCTCGGTAACGGCCGCGAGGAAATTGTGCCGGCGCGCCTCGAGGAGCGCGTCTTCCGTAAGCGTGCCCGGTGTGACGATGCGCGTCACCGCGCGCTTCACCACCGATTTTGAGCCGCGCTTCTTGGCTTCCGCCGGGTCCTCGACCTGTTCGCAGACCGCGACCCGGAAACCCTGGCGGACCAGCTTGGAAAGATAGGCCTCATGGGCATGGACCGGGACCCCGCACATCGGGATCTCCTCGCCGGCATGGCGCCCACGCTTGGTGAGCGCGATGTCGAGGGCGGCCGAGGCCTTGACCGCATCCTCGAAAAACATCTCGTAGAAATCGCCCATGCGATAGAACATCAACGCATCTGGATGCTCACGCTTGGCGGCCAGATATTGCGCCATCATCGGCGTCGCATCCGCCGATTCGCGCGCCCATTGGGGTGTCTCGCTGGAATCCTGTTTATCCATGGCCGGCAGGCTTAGCACTGGCACCAGGGATTCGCTACCCGGTGCAGGTGCCACATCCAACACGCGGCATTGTAAATCCACGCCAACTCGCTATACGATAGCGATGCGCATCTTAATTAACCATGAGTAGAAGAAGGCGTGCCTGCCACAAAAGCCGATCATCTAAACCAGTTCATCACACTGAATGCAAGAAAGCCCTGACCGAAGATCATGAAAAAGTATCTGATTCCCCTGTTCGTCTTGCTCGCCGCCTGCACGAGCACGCAAAAGCACGTCGGCAAGATCACGCTCTCGAAAGACACCAATAGAAGTTTCCAACAGTATCTCACGGCCATCGGCATCAACCAGCCCGGCGCTTTTGCCGTCAGCCTCGACGGCAGAAATTCGTATTACATCTGGTGCAAGGAGATGATGTGCATGGGCGGGCCGACCTACAAGAACGACGCCAAGCGGGCCTGCGAGAACTTCGGCAAGGAATGCGTCGTCCTCGCCTATCGCAAAGACACGCTCATCCCCTACGACGTCGAGAAGTAACTGCCGCTGGGGCAGGCAACGGCAGTTACCCCTTGCGCCGGATCCGATCGGCGAGGATCACCAGCAGGATCCCCGGAATGAACACCACCGTGGCGATCGCCGGATATAGCGGCGAGGACCCGGTGGCGATGCCGGAGAAAACGAAGGTCGGCAAGGTCCGCGTCGAGCCGGCCAGGCTGTAGGTGAGGTAGAAATTTCCCCAGCTGAGCAGGAAGGCGAAGATGCCGGCTGAGAAGATGCCGGGCCATAGCAGCGGCAGGGTGACATAGCGATAGACCTCGACCGTGGTGGCGCCGCAATCCCGCGCGGCGTCCTCCAGGGTGGCATCGAAATTAAACACCTGCACCGCCACGATCACCATGGCAAACGGCGTGATATAGACGACGTGCCCGATGATCGCCGTGACGATACCGGTGTTGAAATTGAAGGTCCGTCCCAGCACTGAAAACCACAGCAACAGCACGATGCCGAGCAGCAATTGCGGGAAGGCGAGTGGGGCGGCACTCAAGCCCGTGAACGGAATTCGAAAACGGAAGCGATAGCGGACCGCGACGATGGCGGCCGCCGAGCCGATCACGGTCGCGAACAAGGTCGCCACCACCGCGATCACGGTCGAATTGTAGAGCGCGTCGCCGGCGCTGCTGTTCTGGAACAAAGCTGCATACCATTTCAGCGAGACACCTTCGAACGGCAGGGTCGGATAGCGCCCCTCCTGGAACGAGAAGGCGATGAGCGTGAAGATCGGTATGTAGAAGAAGATCAGCACCGCCGCTGTCGCACCGTAGAGCAGCACATTGGCAAGGCGTGCCTCGGCACGCGCATTCAGCCAGGGCGTGGGCGTCGGATAAGCCATCACAAATGATCCATCAGATGGGCCCCATATGGCGCTTCAGCGAATAGATTCGATTGAACAGCAGCACGATGAACACCGCCACAACCATCAGCACAAGCGTCAGCGCCGCCCCCAATGGCCAGTTCACGCGGGTCTCAAAAGTCTGGCGGATGAGCTCGGCCGACATCGGTGATTTGCCGCCGCCCAGCACCTTGGGCTCCAGGAACACACCGACCGCGAGAAGAAAGATCAGCACCGAGGCCGCCCAGATGCCGGGCCGGGCCAAGGGCAAGGTCACTTCCCAGAAGGCGCGGAACTTGCTGGCGCCGGCGTCATAGGCTGCCAGGATCAGCGAGCGATCGATGGCGTCGATCGAGAGATAGATGGTGAAGATGGCGAAGGAGAGCAGATTATAGACCATGCCCAGCATGGTTGCCCAATCCGTGAACAGGATATTGACCGCATCGCCTTCGAAGCCGGTAAGGCGCGCGATGTAATTGGCTGCTCCGTTCTTGTCGAGGAACAGCACCCAGCCGAAAGTCTTCAAGGTGGCGTCGGTGAGGAAGGCAAAGGTGATCAGCACCTTCACATGATTCTGATAGGCGCGAAGCCGCGTCGCCAGCGCATAGGCCACCGGAAAGGCGATGAGGAGACACAGCACCACACAGGTGATCGCCATGAACAAGGTGTGGCCCAGGATGGTCCAGTAATGCGGCTTGGTAAAAATGTCGGTCCAGGTTTCCAGCGACCAGGTCCAGGTGAGCTGAAAATTCTTGGTGCGCTGGAAGGTGAGCGCCATGGTCATCAGCAGCGGGGCGAGGAAAAATCCCGTCTGCAAGATGACGCTGGGCAGCGCCTTTGCCAGCAGCTCCGGATCGCGCCAGCTGCGGTCGATCTCGCCGCTCATGCCGCCACTTTCTCGCGGAAGACGTAGATATCGCGCTTCGGCCAGCCGAGCCGCACCTTGTCGCCGATATCCGCCGGCTGGCGCGAAGCACCCGGCAGTTCGAAGATCACCGGTGCACCATCCGCCATGATGCTGCGGAACTGGACAGTACCGCCTTTGCAGAACACTTCCGTGATCGTGACCTCGATGCTGAAATCGGCACTCTCACCGGGCACCAGCGGACTCATAAGCTCCGGCCGCACCATCAGCAAGGCGGGGCCGGTGCCGAGATCCGCCGCAACGAACCCCGCCGGCACGCGCGGATCGGTGGCATGGAGACCAGGTGCGCGCAGCATGGCGCCGCTGGCATTGTTCTCGGCAATCTCGACCGGGATGAGGTTGGTATCGCCGATGAAGCCCGCCACGAAACTGTCGGCCGGGCGGTAATAGATGTCGTTAGGACCGCCCATCTGCAGAATCTCGCCGGCGCGCATGACGCAGATGCGATCCGCCAGCATGATTGCTTCTTCAAGATCATGGGTCACATGTACGAAGGTGACGCCGACGCTGCGATGCAGGCGCTTCAGCTCCGCCTGCAATACTTTCTTCAGCTTCACGTCGAGGGCCGAGAGTGGTTCATCGAGCAGCAGCAGTTTGGGCTCCGAGATCATCGAGCGCGCGAGTGCCACGCGCTGCTGCTCGCCACCCGACAGCTGGCGCGGGAAGCGGCTGAGATATTCCGGCTTCAACTGCATGAGTTCGATCATCGCCATGACGCGCTTGGCGATCGTGGCGGCATCGACTTTACGGAGCTTCAGCGGAAACCCGATATTGTCGGCAACCGTCATATGCGGAAAGAGCGCCAGCTTCTGGAACACCATGCTGGTCGGCCTTGCTGCCGCCGGCACACCCAGCATCTGCTGGCCGTCGATGGCGATGCTACCGCTGTTGGGTTCCTCGAAGCCGGCGATATGTTTCAGGAGCGTGGTCTTGCCGCAACCGGACGGTCCCACCAGGGCGATGAACTCGCCCTGCGCCACATCGAGCGAGACACCCTTCAGCGCCTGATAGGCCCCGAAGTTTTTCCTGAGGTCGCGTATTTCCAGAATATTGCCCGCCATGCCGTCTAACGTCCCCGCCCTACACTAATTCGTCATGGTCCGCGAAGGCGGACCATGACAACAAAAAGAATAGGCGCCCGAGATTGACCCGCAAAGGCCGAATCTTGGGCGCCCACGTTTTACCCGGTCGGAAGCGATTACTGAGCGGCCGCCAACTCTTCCTGCCAGATCGCCAGCATCTCGTCGATCTGCGGGGCGATGCGGTGCATCTGGGAATTGTCCCAGGCATGCCACATGTAATCGGTCTGCAGGATGCTCTTTTCCTCGTCGGAATAAAGCTCCTCCACCGCCTTGTTGGTCACCACATTGCAGGTGGTATCGAGCAGCGACAGCACATGGCCCGCATCCTTGGACACCACATGCTTGAGCAGCTTCTGCGCCAGTTCCGGCTGGTCGGTTTCCTTGACGATCGCCGTCGCCTCGACCCAGATGATGCCCTGCTTCAAGCCGTTCTTGGGGTCGGGCACGGTCGCGATGATGTTCTTGTGGCCCTGCTTGCGCACCGCGGAGGTGAGGTATGAGCCCGCGCCGATGCAGCCCAGCAACGACCCGTCGAGCAGGCCCTTCTGTGCTTGTGTGAGATCGGCCACCAGTGTCCGCGTGTTCTTGAACATGGCGCGCAGCACCTTGCGGATTTCCTCCAGCTGCGCTGCGTCCAGTTCCTGATAGGGATCGATGCCGGCATGGAGCGCCATCGGCAGGATCGGCCAATCGCCCCAATCCATGACGCAGATCTTGTCCTTGTTCTTGGCATCGAACACCGGATCGTAGGAACGCCAGGTATCGGGATCGGTGATGTCGGTGTTGATGCAACCGCCGACCCAGCCCCAGCGTGTCGCCACACCGATGGTCTTGCCATCCGAGATCAAGGGCTCGAAGGGCGGCTTGAACTGGTCGTAGAAGGTCGCATAGACGTCGGCGTAATCGTCCGGGTTGAGCTCCATGGCGAGGCCCGCCGGACCCATGCGCGTCACCCAGGGCATGTCGCTGGAAACGAGGTCCACTTCGCGCGAGGCGCCGGCCTGCAATTTCGCAAAACCACCGGGTGAATCGACGATGAGATCGAAGGCGATATCGACGTCATTGGCGGCTTTAAAGGGATCGATGATGCGCGGGTCGTTATAGCCTTCCCAGCACATATAGCTCATCTGGCCGGCAGCGCGCGCTGGCTTGCCGAAGGTGAGCCCGCTCATGGCGGCAACACCCGCGGCGGCACCAGCCGATTTCAGCAAGCGACGGCGCGTCATGCCGGCATCGTCGAGGCCCATCTCGCGAATTTGGTTCTGATAGAATTGCGGCAGGTCACTGTACCAGGACATCTCGAAACCCTCCCTAGGAACGTGCGGACCGGCCGGATCTTGCGCGAATGCGTCTTCTGGGCCGCCGCAAAGCCGTTGGCATCTTGGTCCCTTTCGCCAGGGCTGGCGATATCCCCGGGGAGATAGCAGATGTGTCTGGCCGCCCCCTCTCCCTAACCCTCCCCCACGTAGGGGGGAGGGAATCCGAGCCGGACTGAACTAGGAGATCGCGTTCAAACTCGATGCAGTCCCCTCCCCCCTACGTGGGGGAGGGTTAGGGAGAGGGGGCCTTACCCCACGAAACTCAGAAACGCGGCGAACAGCTCCGCCTGGGTCGACAATCCCAGCTTCCGGTAGATGTTCTTGCGGTGCACCTTCACGGTGCCGCCGGAGATATCCAATAGATGCGCGACCGATCCGGTGGAATGACCCTGGAGGATGAGCGAGACGATCTGGCGTTCTCGTTCCGAGAGCTGCCTGGCGCCGAATTCGGTATAGGCGGCGGTCACTTGCGCGGCATCCCGGTGCCGGGGCCGCGTCAGGCTGGCGGGGGCGGCAATGCTCGCCCAATGCCGCGTACACAGGCCGGAAATCGCCGGCGCCAATGCCTGCAAAAGATCCATGTCGGAACGACCCAAGGTCTGGCTGTCGTCCCAACGAGCCAGCGAGAGAACACCGGTCGCATCAGCCAGCGGGAAATAGAAGCCCACCTCCTCGCGGATTCCGGTCAAGGAATAATGGGTCCGGAAATATTCGCTCTGGCGGAAGCGGTCGGGCGCGATGTCGCGCAACCGATAACAGCCGGCCTGCACACCCGCCGCCACCTTCTGGAAGAACGGGTCCAGCACGTAAGGGGCCGCGCAATAGGCGTTGATCACCACCTGGCGCTGCGGCGCCGGCAAGGTGTCGCCGAGCGCCAGTGGCTTCCCCGTCCCGCGATAGGCAAAAACCATCAGGAAATCGAAATCGATCAACCGCGTCACTGCCTGCAGCAGGGTCGGGCCGAAACTCTCCTGGTCAAGGGCTTCGAGCATGTCGGCCATGCCGCGGTTCCATTGTTCCAGCAATTGGCTGGAGCGCGTCATGGGCAGGCGCCGTGCCGACAGCGCCGCATTTTCGGGCGCTATCGCTTTGGAGATATGGGGGCGGGCGCGTGTCAGGGTCTATACTCCGGGCTTCGGCAAGGTTTGTGTCGCGCACCCAGAATGCCGGTGCCGGCGCAGAACTGTCAAATTGACGACAGATATGAGGGGAACACCATGCAAGGCACCATGAAGGCTGCAATCCTGCGCAAGACCGGCACGGCATTGAAGATCGAGAAGCTGCCGATCCCGCAGGCCGGCCCTGGCGAAATCCTGATCAAGGTCACTGCCTGCGGTGTCTGCCATTCCGATCTTCATGCGGTCGATGGCGATTGGACCCCAGGCCCCGTCCTGCCGCTGATCCCCGGCCATGAAGTGGCTGGCCATGTGGCGGCCATCGGTGCCGGTGTGAAGGGTTTCCGTCTGGGTGATGCGGTCGGCGTGCCGTGGATGTACAGCGCCTGCGGCACCTGCGAATTCTGCCTCGCCGGCATGGAGACGATCTGCAAGGCGGGCGAAGCCACCGGCTATTCCAAGCCCGGTGGCTATGCCGAGTTCATGGTCGCGGATGCCAAATTCGTGGCGCGCCTGCCCAAGAACACCGACCTCTATGCGATGGCGCCGATCCTGTGCGCCGGTGTCACCACCTATCGCGGCTTGAAGCGCACCAAGACCAAGCCCGGCCAGTGGATGACGGTGTTCGGCATCGGCGGCCTCGGGCATATCGCCGTCCAATACGCCGTCGCCATGGGCATGCGCGTGGTCGCCGTCGATGTCGATGACGAAAAGCTGAAATTGGCCAAGAAGCTCGGCGCCGAGTTGACCGTCAATGCGAAGAACGTCGACCCGGTTGCGGAGATCCAGGCCAGGATCGGCGGCAGCCACGGCGCCGTCGTCACCGCCGTTGCCCCGCAGGCCTTCGAGCAGGCGGTGGGTGTCCTGCGACCGGCCGGCACTGTCGCCTATATCGGCCTGCCCGGCGGCAAGTCGGACCAGATCCGCACCTCGATCTCGCAGATCACCAATTGGGAATTGACCGTCACCGGCTCAAATGTCGGCACGCGGCTCGACCTCAACGAAGCCGTCGCCTTCGCCCTCAATGGCCTGGTCAAAGCCAAGATCCAGAAGGCGCCCTTGACCCAGATCAACAAAATCTTCGCCGCCATGCGCAAGGGCAAGATCGTCGGCCGCATGGTGCTCGATATCGCGTGAGCCTCGCATTCGCTCTTCCTCCCTCTCCCCTACGTGGGAGAGGGTCGGGGAGAGGGGGATGGATCGACCGGACTCGTTGAGAGACCCCCTCTCCCGCTCGCTGCCGCTCACCACCCTCTCCCACGTTGGGGAGAGGTTCACTACCACCCCTCACATCTTTGTTCTTCTCGCTGTTCCCCTTTAACTCCGGGCGGTTTCATGCAAGCCTGCGGGAAAGAGATCAGGGGAGAGTTCGCCGTACCATGACGACCAAGAAACCGACCATTACCGAGGAAGATGCGCTGCAGTTCCATGTCATGGGACGGCCGGGCAAGATCGAGATCATCGCCTCGAAGCCGCTGACCACCCAGCGCGACCTGTCCCTGGCCTATTCGCCGGGTGTCGCCTATCCCTGCCTGCACATCGCCCGCGACCCCTCGACCGCCTATGACTACACCGCCAAGGGCAATCTGGTGGCGGTCATCTCGAATGGCACGGCTGTCCTCGGCCTTGGCGACCTGGGTGCCTTGGCCTCAAAACCGGTGATGGAAGGCAAGGCCGTCCTCTTCAAGCGTTTCGCCGATATCGATTCCATCGATCTGGAAGTCGACACCAAGGACGTGACCGAGTTCGTCAATTCGGTGCGCTATCTCGGCCCCAGCTTCGGCGGCATCAATCTCGAGGATATCAAGGCGCCGGAATGTTTCATCATCGAGCAGCAATTGCGCGAGCTCATGGACATCCCCGTTTTCCATGACGACCAGCACGGCACCGCGATCATCGCGGCAGCCGGCCTCCTCAACGCGCTCCATATCACCGGGCGCGACATCAAGACCACCAAGATCGTCGTCAATGGCGCGGGTGCTGCCTCGATCGCCTGCGTCGAACTGGTCAAAGCCATGGGCCTGCCCCATGACAACGCCATCCTGTGCGATACCAAGGGTGTCATCTATCAGGGCCGTACCGAGGGCATGAACCAGTGGAAATCCGCCCATGCGGTGAAGACCGATCGGCGCTCGCTCGAAGAAGCGATGGACGGCGCCGACGTATTCCTCGGCCTCTCGGTGAAGGGTGCCGTGACGCCCGCCATGGTGAAATCCATGGCCGACAAGCCGATCATCTTCGCCATGGCCAATCCGGACCCCGAGGTGACGCCGGAGGAAGTGCATGCCATCCGCACCGACGCCATCGTGGCGACCGGGCGCAGCGACTATGTGAACCAGGTCAACAATGTCCTGGGCTTTCCCTATATTTTCCGGGGCGCCCTCGACGTGCGCGCCTCCACCATCAATGACGCGATGAAGATCGCCGCCGCCCATGCCATCGCAGCACTGGCGCGCGAAGACGTGCCGGACGAGGTCGATGCTGCCTATTCCGGCCGCCGCCTGCGTTTCGGCCCGGAATACATCATTCCCGTGCCGTTCGATCCCCGCCTCATCACCCATGTGCCGCCGGCGGTTGCCAAGGCCGCCATGGATAGTGGTGTCGCAAGGAAGCCGATCATCGACATGGATGCCTATGTGGCCTCCTTGGCCGGCAGGCTCGATCCCGCCGCGGGTTCGCTGCAGCTCATCTTTGAGCGCGTGCGCCACAATCCGAAGCGCGTCGTCTTTGCCGAGGGCGAGGAAGAAAAAGTCATCCGAGCCGCCATCGCCTTCCGCTCGTCGGGTTACGGTACGCCTTTGCTGGTCGGCAGGCCGGAACGCATTGCCGAGACCATCAAGAGCCAGAGCCTCCATGATGCCGAAGGGCTGGAGGTGGTGACCGCCGCCACCACGCCGCATCGCCAGCATTATCACGACATGCTCTATGAACGCCTGCAGCGAAAAGGCATCTTGTCGCGCGACGTGCAGCGCATGGTCAACCAGGACCGCAATGTGTTCGCGGCCTGCATGGTGGCGGCGGGGCATGCCGATGCCATGGTGACCGGTGTGACGCGCAGCTTCAATGTCTGCCTCGACGATGCACTCCGTGTCATCGATCCCCGGCCCGGCCAGACCCTGATGGGCCTGACCATCCTGGTGGCCGGCGGGCGCACGGTGCTGCTTGCCGACACCAACGTCCATGAATTGCCGGACGCCGAGCAGCTGGCGGATTTCGCCATGCAATCGGCGGCCATCGCCCGCCATCTCGGGCACGAGCCGCGTGTGGCCCTCCTCTCCTTCTCGAACTTCGGCAACCCGCCGCGTGAGAAGGCCGTGCGCATCCGCGAAGCCGTGCTGGTGCTCGACCAGCGCCGCGTCGATTTCGAATATGAAGGCGAGATGCAGGCTAACGTCGCGCTGAATTACGGCCTGATGAAGGAGCTTTATCCCTTCACCCGCCTCTCCGGTCCGGCCAACATCCTGATCATGCCTGCCCTCCATTCTGCCAACATCGCCGCCAAGCTGATGCAGGAACTGGGCGGCACGTCGTTCGGTCCGGTGCTGGTCGGCCTCTCGAAGCCGGTGCAGATCGTCCAGACCGGCGCCACGGTCAATGAATTGGTGACGGCGGCGGCGTTCGCGTCATTGGCAACGACGCCGCTCAGCACAATGCGATAATTGAACTGCCATGCCCAAGATCGAACGTCTCACCACCGCCCTCACCGCCAAGGACCGTTACGCGCTCATTGAAGTGCTGATGGATGTGGTGGAGGGCGGCGGCGCCATCAGCTTCCTGCCGCCATTGACCGAGGGCGAGGCCGGTGCTTTCTGGGACAAGGCGCTGGCTGATCTCGCCCATCGCAGCATCCTGGTGGCCCGCGACGATGCCGGCCGCATCCAGGGCAGCGTCCAGGTGATCCCGGCCCCGATGCCCAACCAGCCGCACCGCGCCGATATCGCGAAGCTGCTGGTCCACCGCGACGCCCGCCGCAAGGGACTGGGCCGCGCCCTGATGATCGCTGCAGAGGCTGAAACGAAGGCGTTGGGCCGCAGCCTCCTCACCCTCGACACGCGCCGCGGCGATGCTGCTGAAGCGCTCTATCGCAGCCTCGGCTACACTGAGAGCGGCATCATCCCGCGCTATGCCAAGAACGCCGATGGCAGCTTCCACGACACGGTGATTTTCTACAAAGAGATTTGAGCGGGCGGGCTGCGGCGTCAGAGGTGCTGCAGAATATTGACGAGCTTGTCGAACGGGTCGCGCACGTAGAATCGGCGGACACCCCATGGCTCGTCTGCCGGGCCGTATTCGAGCTTGATGCCGGCTTTTTCCACAAGCATGAGGGCTGCCTCGAGATCGTCGACCTCGATCGAGAGATCCGGCACCGGCGTGCCCGAACCACCCTCCGAGGCGATGCTGATCTGGACGCTCATCTTGGCATCAGACCCATAGGTGGCGATCCAGCCATGATCCATCAGCAGATCGAGGCCGAGAATGTCCTGATAGAATGCCGTCGCCTTCGCCACATCGGGTGTCGCGATGTTGGCGACGATGCGCTTCACCTTCATCTTGTCACCTCTACAGCACGCTTTGCGGCACACCTGTGACGCGCTCGACCAGCCAGCGCCGCGCCTGCAGCATCGCCTGCACGGTGGGGCCGAGGCCCAGCGCCACGACCAGCGTGCCAAGGCCGACCGTGCCGCCCAGCAGCCAGCCGATGACGAGCGCCATCACCTCGACGATGGTGCGCGCCAGACGGATGGAGAAACCGAATTTCTTGTTGAGCCCGACCATCACGCCGTCGCGCGGACCCGTGCCGAGCCGTGCCGGCAGATAGAGCGCGCTGCCGATCGCCATCAGCAGGATGCCGCCCAGCATATAGGACCAGCGCAGTACGATATTCTCGGGCGCATCCAGGATGGCGAGGAAGAATTCCGCCGATGGGCCGATGACGAGCGCATTGAGGACGGTGCCGATATGCGGCTTCATCTTCAGGGGGATCCACAGCAACAGCACGCCGACGCTGGTCACCACCCCCGCCCAGCCGATGCCGATCCCCAGGTGATGCCCCAGCCCCTGGTGGAACACGTCCCACGGTGAGAGGCCGAGATTGGCCCGCACCTGCAAGGCGACTGCAAGGCCCCAGATGACGAAGCCGACGAGCAGCGGCAACAGGCGCTTGAACAGAAAGTCGGACATGCAGGGAGCCATACTGATTGCTGGGTCACCCTGCATAAGCGAGGTCCGGCCCGCTGACAACAGCGGCCCCATGCAAGCCAGCCATGCGCCCTCTAGGGCCGGACCGACAGATCCACGCCACCACCCTGTTGCTTTTGCAACCGCGCCAACCGGCCGACCATCTCATCGAGCCGGTCGAGCACACGCTGCGTCGCCGCCACCAGACGCTGCACTGCGGTATCACTTGCGGGAATGATTCCGGCGTCGACCAATGGCCCACTGATCGCGAGGAGCGGTTGCAACTCGACGGCCAATTGCTGGCGCAGCGCGCCGGCTTTTTCCGCCATGTCGGCGAACTCGGCCAGCAATGCCGCATCAAGCGCGCCGCGCGGTGCGCTCGCCTGCAGGCGAGCGAGCGATGCCAATCCCGTTTCGATGAAGTTTGCTGTCTGTGCCAGCTTGGCTTCGCTGAGGAAATGGAGCGTGTCGCTGCTCATGCGTCACGCCGAATCGCGCACGGTGGCGATGAATTGCGAGACCTGACTGCGCAGCAACTCCGATTGCTTGCCAAGATCGGCTGCCGCGGTCAGAACCTGGGAGGCCGCATGGCCGGTTTCCCCGGCCGCCACGGTGACCCCGGCGATGTTGCTGGACACCTCGCTGGTCCCCTGGCTCGCCTGCAGCACGTTCCGTGAGATCTCCTGCGTGGCCGCGCCCTGCTCCTCGACCGCCGCCGCGATCGTGCCGGAAATCTGGCTCATCTCATCGATGATGCGGGCAATCGATTGGATGGCGGTGACCGATTGCTCGGTTGCCTCCTGGATACTGGAGATCTTGGCGCTGATATCGTCGGTGGCCTTCGCAGTCTGGGTTGCAAGGTTCTTGACCTCCGACGCCACCACCGCGAAGCCCTTGCCGGCATCGCCGGCGCGGGCAGCTTCGATCGTCGCATTGAGGGCGAGAAGATTGGTCTGGCTGGCGATCTCGCTGATCAGCTTCACCACATCGCCGATCGCCTCGGCCTCGGTCGACAGACTGTTGACCACCGCATTGGTGCGCGTCGTCTCATCGACTGCCTTCTGTGCCACGGCCGAAGACTGCGCAACCTGACGGCCGATCTCGGTGATCGAGGAGGTGAGCTCCTCAGTCGCCGCCGCAACCGTTTGCACGTTTGCCGTGGCCTGTTCGGCCGCCGCCGCCACCGCGGTCGATTGCCGGTTGGTCTGCTCGGCCGTGGCCGACATGCCCTGCGCCGATTTCTCCAGCTCGGTCGCGGCCGATGAGACCGAACTGACGATGCCGGAGACCGAACTTTCGAAATCGTCCGCCATCTTGTTCATCGCGCGCTGCTGTTCCTCGGCGGCACGGCGCTTCAACGCCTCCTGTTCGGCGGCCAGATCGCGCGCCTTCACCATGTTCTCCTTGAACACCTGGGTGGTGGCCGCGATCTCGCCGATCTCATCCTTGCGCGTGGTGCCGTAGATATCGATCTCGAGATTGCCGCCTGCGAGGCCACGCAGGCAGTCGACCATGCGGCGGATCGGCTGCACGATGCCCTTTTGCGAGACGAGGAGGCCCAATGCCAGGCCGACCAGGATGCCGACGACGGCGCCGATGATCATGGTCTGGCTGGCGAAATCATAGAGTGCCGTCGCTTCCGCCGTAACGCTGTCGGCATGCTCGCTCAACACCTTGGTATTGGCGATGAGCGCCTGCTCGACCGCTTCGGCCTTCTGCCGGCTGGCCATCGTCTGCTCGAGAAGCACGCGCTGCGCCCCGTCGATCGCAACGGCGCCGCTGTTGCGCTGCGCCAGATCGATCGTCTGCTGCAGCGACACGAGATAATCCTGAAAGGCGCTGCGCACCGTGGCGAGGGCTGCCGCCTGTGTGCCGTCCGCCGCCGCCTCGGCCGAGGCGAGGCGTTCTTCCAATTCCGCGCGCTGCTTCTCGATGAAGGAAACGGCCTCGGTGAGATTGCTGCCGCTGGGATCGACCGTGATGCGGAACTCGCCGCGGTTGAGGGCGATGATGTTTTGTCGCATGCGGGCGCTCAGGACCGATTTGTCGCTGGCCACGGCCAGTTCGCCGGCCGCCAGATGTAGCGAGCGCAAGCTCAGCACGCCCGCCGTGGTGATGCCCGCGGCGACGACACCTAGCAGCACGATGATGCTGAGAACCTTGGTGGCGATCCGATAACTGCCTAAATTCATCTGCTGACTACCCCTTAAAATGCGATCTCGAAAGACGCTGCGACTGATGCCGGCGCGATGTTCGCCGCGACTGACACGCCGCCTATGACCCCAAACATGACTGGGAACATCACTGGGAAGATGAGCGCGGAAGGCGGCGCTAACCCCGTAGCCCAGCGCGGGTTTTGCCAATGGCACGCCGTGGCGCGCGTGATAGGATGGCAGGATTGCAACACCGGCCCGTCGAAGCCGCGAAAGGCAATCCGTTGGGGACGGGTCCGTAACGGGGGAGTCCAGGGACTGAATCAGCGTCGGCACGGAGCGGGACCAGGCTCGGGTTTGCCGAGATTTGGTGTTCCATAAATGGACGGCGCAGATCTGCGCCCCGAAGCGGCCGCGGCCATTTCAGACCATCGGCCCGCCTGGGAGATCCGATAATTTGTCCAATATTGCCTGTCACTTGAGAGTAAATACCCGGCGCTGCATGGTTTCCCCAACCGTTGCTGCTCACCCCATCCACAAACACAGAGTGCCAGAAATGGATGTCCATTTCAAGACAGGATTCTTATTTTTGCACAGCAAGTGGGATTTCTGTCCGCTTTGGAGGCGAAAGCTTGAATACCGCACCCCGGGATTGGTGGCCCGAGGATTGGTGGTTCGTGTCCAGGGCGCGTGACATGGCGATGCAGGACGCCTTCACCGAACGGTTGCGCAGCGCCGTCACGCAATGCGGCGGCGCCACCTATGTGGCGCAGCACAGCGGCGTGCCCCTCAGCACGTTGAACAATTATCTGGCTGGCCGCTCCGAGCCCAAGCGGCTGGCGCTGGCAGCTCTCGCCCGCGTCTTGCGGCGCGATCTTGGCTGGTTGCTGACGGGCGATGGCCCGCCATCGCCGGCGGCTGCCGGCAGCATTGCCCGAGCTGAACCCAGGGCCGATGTCGAGCTACTCCACGCGATCACCGAAGCCATGCTGGCGCTTTATGCCGAACTCGGCCACCGGCCGGTGCAATCCGGCTTCGGCCGCAAATGCGCCCAGATCCACAACGCGATCGCTGCCACGGCGCATGACGACCCTGAGCGCCATCGCATGCTGGCCCTCGCCTTGGCCTTGCACCGCCAGGAACTCGCCGGCACAAATCCGGATATAAGCTAGCTAAACATGCGCGAGGACATGCGCGGCGATCAACCGGTTTCGAGTTCGCTGTCCCAGTAAAGAAAATCCCGCCAACTCCGGTGGAGATAATTTGGCGGGAAGGCACGGCCGTTTTCCTGAAGCTCGAACGTCGTCGGTTGCAACGGTCGCCTTTTGGGAAACATGCCGACCTGGTGCGGCAGCTTGCTGCCCTTGCGCAAATTGCAGCCCTGGCAGGCCGCAACCACATTCTGCCACGAGGTGCGGCCGCCACGGGCGCGCGGCACCACATGATCGAAGGTGAGGTCATGCGCCGCTGAATGTCGGCCGCAATACTGGCAGCGGAACCGGTCGCGCAGGAACACGTTGAACCGCGTGAAGGCCGGCCGGCGCTCCTGCGGCACATATTCTTTCAGCGAGATGACGGAGGGCAGCCGCATGGCCAAGCTCGGGCTGTGCACCACCTCGTCATATTCGCTGAGGATGTTGACGCGGTCGAGGAACACCGCCTTGACGGCTTCCTGCCAGGGCCATAGGGACAACGGGAAGTAGCTCAACGGCCGGAAATCGGCGTTGAGGACCAGGGCCGGACATGCCTCAGGTGAGGCCATCATCATGCCATCTCCCGCACTTCCCAAGACTCCTCTCGGGGCCGCAAACCCATCCGCTGATATGCGGATGACCGCAGCCCAACACCCTAGGAATAGCCGGGGCGGGAACAAAACTCAAGATGTAGCGGTCGGACCCAGGCGATCTTTCACGATGTTGTCATTCCCAATGTGTGGCCGGGCTATCGCACCTGGTATTTTGCAAGTCGTCATCCCCGGGCGAAGACCCGGGGATCCACTGCGGCAGTTGAGAGTGTGGATCCGCGGGTCAAGCCCGCGGATGACGAATTTGGTAAATGCGATAGCCCTGTAGTACGCGGGAATGTGCGGGCCTCAATTGAGACGACCCTCAGTGATGGTGCCCGTGGTCGTGATGGGTGCACATCAGTTGATGCAGCATCGAGGCGCCCAGTTCCAGCCCGCGCTGATCAATGGAATGCGGCAGGCCGGGCCGGCCTTCGCTGGCAACGCGGACACCGGCGGCCTTCAGGGCCTCCTCGGCTTCCGCCATGGCCCCAAAGGGCAAGACCTGGTCGGCCATGCCGTGAACCAGCAGCACCGGCGGCTTCGCCGTGATCTCGGCCGCCAGCAGGTCGGGGGCCACCAGCATGCCGGAATAGCCGATGATGGCCGCAGCCGGGTTGGGCCGGCGCAGGCCGACATGGAGCGCCATCATGGTGCCCTGGCTGAAACCAATCAGCGCCAGCTGCGCATCGGTCAAGCCCCGCGCCGCCAGCTGTTCGTCGAGATAGGCGTTGAGGATCGGTCCCGCTTCACGCGCACCGGCCAAGCGGTTGGCGTCATTGCGCTCCTCCAGCCCGAACCACTGATAGCCGCCGAACGGATTGGCCTCGCAGGGAAAGGGCGCATTGGGCGAGAGGAATTCCGCCTCCGGCAGTGCTGGCCCCAGATAGGGGGCGAGGCTGATGAGGTCCTCGCCATTCGAGCCATAGCCATGCAGCAACACCACCAGTTGCTCCGGCTTGCCGCCGGCGAGCGGCGGATGAGTGGGACCGTCGAGTTTGATCATGATCGGGCTGCTTTCGAAGGGGAACGTTGCCACCCTCTTATCAGGCCCGAACGCCGCACGGAAGATGGCAAGCAGCCTATCGGCCGCGCAGATCCGGCAGCTTCTTGCGCACGAATTCGATGAACATGATCTGCATCGACCAGCCGGGTTGCGTCACGCTGAGCGGGAGAAGCACGTTTTCTACCGCCACGAACTCCTTATGCGGCCCCACATAATTGGGCCGCTGCAGCATCGGCAGGTTGTTTTCGACCTGCAGCTTGTGGCGCGGCCAGATCGTGCTGGTGGTGTCGTAATTGGGAATCTCGGAAAACCATTTGCCGACATAGTCGCGCGCAAAATTCGGCCGCACGCGGGAGCCGATCAGCCGGAAGCGGAAATCGAGCGGGTCATGGCGCACGTCGAACAGGATGATCTGCGGGGTGAGGCGCGGAATGTCGATCAGCGGATCAAGCTCCTCGCGCGCCGGCATCAGACGGCCCCGCCGCCGGCTGTCCCAATAGCGATAGCCGGCGGGTATCAAGGGCGAGGCCATCTCCAGCTTCGCCATGCCGCGGGCAAGGCCGTCCGGATCATCCGCGTCGAATTGCACCGCCTGTTCCATGCAGCTTATTCCGGCAACGGAATGAACTCGTGCTCACCGGGGATGCGCAGGCCGAACTGGTCGCGCTGCCAATCCGCTTTCGCCTCCTCGATGCGCTCCAGCCGCGACGAGACGAAATTCCACCAGATATGCCGCGGCCCATCCATCGGCTCGCCCCCCAGCACCACGAGGCGCGCCGGCGTCAACGCCTTCAGCACGACCTCGCCGTCCTTGGCGAAGGCAAGCAACCGGCCCTGTTCGAAGCTGGCACCTTCCACCTCGATCGTTCCTTCGATGATGTAGGCCGCGCGTTCGTCATAGGTGGCGTCGAGCACGAAGCGCGCACCGGCATCCAGCGTGACGTCGCCGTAGAAGAGATCGGAATGCGTCTTCACCGGCGAGGTGAGGCCCAGGACCGAGCCCGCGATCACCTTCAAAGCCACGCCGCCGTCTTGCACTTCCGGCAGCGTCTCGCCGGCATAATGGAGGAAGGCGGGATCCGTCTCCTCATAGCGCTGCGGCAGGGCCACCCACGATTGCAGGCCGTAAAGCGATTGCGGCCGTTTGCGCAGCTCCGCATCCGAGCGTTCCGAATGCACGATGCCGCGACCCGCCGTCATCCAATTGACATCGCCGGGCTCGATCGATTGTTCGAAGCCGAGGCTGTCGCGGTGCACGATGGCGCCCTGGAGCAGATAGGTCACTGTCGAAAGCCCGATATGGGGATGCGGCCGCACATCCATGCCCTTGCCTGCCGGCAAGGTCACCGGGCCGAACTGGTCGAGGAACACAAACGGCCCCACCATGCGCCGCGCTGCCGCCGGCAATACGCGCATGACCGAAAAATCGCCGATGTCGCGCAGCCGCGGCACGATGACGTTCTCGATACTGGTCGGTTCGGTCATGGATCTGATCCCCCGTTCTTGAGAGCTTGCCTGTACGATGCCGCTTCCGCCAGCAGCCAATCGCGCAGGATCACGATTTCGCGCCGGCGGGCGAGATGCTCCGGGCAGACGAAGTAATAGCCAAGATCGCTTTTGACCCGGGCGGCGAAGGGCGCCACCAGTTTCTTTGCGGCAATCAGATCCAGGACGGCCGTGGTGTTGGCGAGATAGACCCCCTGCCCGCTCAGCGCCGCCTCGATCACGACAAGTCCGTCATTGAAATGCAGACCGGCTTTGGCATCGACGCCTTTCGCACCGGCTTGCCTGAGCCAATCCTGCCAGTCCGGCCAATTGCCGAGGCGCGACGACCAGTCATTGTGCAGCAGCGTATGATGCCGCAGATCGCTGGGGTTCTTCAGGGGATGGGACCCGCGCAGCAGTTTCGGGCTGCACACCGGGAACAGTTCCTCGGCCAGCAGGAAATGCGCGTCGAGCCCCGGAAACTTCCCGATGCCGAAGCGGATTGCCGCATCGATCTGGTCGCGGGCGAAATCGGCATAATGGCGATTGGCATCGAGCAGCAGATCGACACTACCGGACAGGGCCCGGTAGCGCGGCAGCCGGGCGATGAGCCAGCTTGCAGCCAGGGTTGGATCGACGCTGAGCCGGATCTGCGGGCTGGCCCTGTGGTCACGGAACTGCCGCACCGCTTCACTGAGCAGGCGAAAGCCGGCACTCAACGTATCGCTGCCGGCCCGCGCCGCCTCAGTCAGTTCCAGCGCGTTGCCGCGCCGGCGAATAAGTTGCAGGCCAAGATCGGCTTCCATCGCCTTCACCTGCTGGCTGACGGCAGCTGGCGTCACATGCAATTCGGCAGCCGCCGCGCGCACGCTGCCCAATCGCGCCACCGCCTCGAAGGCGCGCAAGGCGGGCAGCATCGGCATCCTCTCAGCCATCTGGCTCCTGTTAAGTATAGCTTAATCCACTTTGCACGGCTTCTAGACTGACTTCGGCCGCGATCCAGCCAATATAGCCAGTATCAGCTGGTTCTGGAAACCCCTTCCACGGGCCGGCGCTTAAGGAAAGCTAAGAGGTGCCATCATGAAAGAAGACTTCAATTCGCTGTTTTTCAGCTATCGCCCACATGCCGACCAGCGGCAGGACGAACGTCTGCTGCGCGATATCGGCCTGACCCGGACGGAAATGGGTGAACTGGCCCTGGCGGAGGATCCGAGCCATCTCGTGGGGCCGCCAAGCCCGCGATTTGGCTGGCTGCATCGGCTCTATGCGCTGCTGGCGAGTGCGCGCGTTCGCAAGAGCCTGGGCTCTAGCGCGTCAATTGCTGGTCGATCGTCTTGCTAAGCGGGCTTTCGGTGGCGCCGGTATGCCGGGTGGTGACGGGCTCGATCAGCACCATCCAGCATTCCGCGGCCGCCACCGGATTATGCAGGACACCGCGCGGCACGACATGGATCGCGCCCGCGGGGAGGTCGACCGGCGGCCGGTCCTGATACTCGATCCGCAACTGCCCGCGGAGCACATAGAACAATTCGTCCTCGTGTTCATGAGCATGCCAGACGAAGTTGCCCAGCAGTTTTGCGACCTTGATGTATTGATCGTTCACCTGCGCCACGACCCTGGGCGACCAATATTCGGTGAGCTTTTCCGCTTCTGCCAGCAGATCCACCGTGGACGGGAATACCGGCATGCTCACTCCAGCCACATCGGCACGATCGAGAGGGCAAGCAGCAGGGCGAGGCAGATATTGAGCATCCGCCATTGCCGCTCGCTGCGCAGCAGCTTGGCCAGCATCAAGCCGGCGCTGCACCAGAGCATCATCGACAGCATCCCGGCCACGCCGAACGCCGCACCCAGCAGCAGCGCCAAATGGCCCGGCCCGCTGGCCTGGGTCGCGAAGGACGCCGCCGCCCCCAGCGTCATCGCCCAGGCCTTCGGATTAAGCCATTGCAGAAAGGCACCGCCAAGAAGGCTGGTTGGTGTCGCAAGGTCTGCGACTTGGCGCGGCCGCCCTTTCCGGCCGATCTGCACAGCAAGCCAAAGAAGATAGGCCGAGCCCACAATCTTGAGGGCGAAATGCAGCGCAGGTGCTGCCAGCAGCAGGGCGGCAAGGCCACTCGCCGCTGCGGCCGCCAGCAAAGCGAGCCCGAACGCAACGCCCGCCAACAACGGCACCGAGCGTCGAAAGCCGAAGCTGGCGCCAGATGCGGTGGCAAGCGTGGTCGCAGCACCCGGCGTGCCGGTGGCGATTGCGGCGAAAAGGACCAGCGGAAGCAGGGATTCAGGTGCCATCACACGGCCTTTCTAGGATTTGGCCGCAGGCTAGGCACTGGCTATTCATCAGTAAATGCAATATTATGTATACACACTATTAGATATCGTAATGTTTTACATGAACCACAACCTCGATACCAGCCTGATCCGCACCTTTGTTGCCGTCGCCGACAGCGGCAGCATGACCGCGGCCGCCCACCATCTGCATCTGACTCAGGGTGCCGTCAGCCAGCAGGTCAAGCGGTTGGAAGATTTGCTGGGCTGCCCGCTCTTCTCCCGCGACCGGCGTCAGCTGCGCCTCACCGCCTCGGGCGAGCGCCTGTTCGGCAAGGCGAAGCGCCTCCTCGGCCTCAATGACGAGATCTGGGCGGACATGACGGTCAGCACCGTGACGGGCCGGGTACGCCTCGGCGTCCCCTATGATCTGGTGGGCACCATCCTCAGCCCCGTGCTCAAGGCCTATACCGAGGCCTGGCCGCAGGTCGATGTGTCGCTGGTCTGTGCCTCATCCCCCGACCTCGCCACAGCCTTGGCCAAGGGCGAGGTCGATCTCGCCGTGATCGAGGAACCGCTCGGCCCCTCTGCCGGTGAATGCCTTGCCATCGAAAAGCTGGTCTGGGTGGGTGCCCGCGCCGGTGTCGCGCATGAGAAGCGACCATTGCCGATCTCCATGGTGACCGACACCTGCGCCTTTCGCCCCCTGGTGCTCCACGCGTTGGATGCGCGCGGCATCGCCTGGCGCACGCTGTTCGAGAACGGCAACATCGAGGCGACACGCGCCACCGTGCGCACCGACCTTGCCGTCACCGCGTGGCTTGCCTCAACGGTGCCGTCCGATCTTGATATCCTTGAACCCGATGCAGCCCTGCCGGATCTACCGAGCTTTGCCATCAATCTGCATCTGCCGCGCAGCGGTGCGAGTGCCGCGACACTGGAATTCGCCCGCTTCATCCGCGCCGGCCTGCTGCGCCAGCGGAACGCGGCATAAGACATACGGCATCCGACCTCGACACCTGCTGCCAATCCTCAGAACCATATTGACAATATATTGTCAATATGGATCCATGATGTCATGACCCTGCGCGATGCCGTCACCGATCTGGTCCTGGAAACCTTCCGCCTCAACGGCCGCCTGTTGCTGTCCGGCGATGCGCTGGTGGCGGATATCAGCCTCAGTAGCGCGCGTTGGCAGGTACTGGGTGCCATAGCACTCTCACCCGTCCCGCTGCCGGTCGCGCATATCGCCCGCAATATGGGCCTCAGCCGCCAGGCTGTGCAGCGTCTGGTGCGCGAGATGGTGGTGGACGGTTTGCTGCAACTTGGCCTCAATCCACATCACCGGCGTGCGCAATTGGTGCTGCTGACGGTGCGCGGCAAGTCGGCCTATGCGGCGGCGATGAAGCGACAGGGGCCCTGGGCCGATCGGTTGGCCGCAGGGTTGACCACCAAGCAGCTGACCGCAGCCAGCGCCGTGCTACGCGCGCTCCGGCAGCGGCTCGACACGTTGGACGCATAGCCGATGATGAAGCGGCTGCATCCCTTGGCTGGCATGACGGCGCTCTTCACCATCCTGCTGTTCTGGCTGGCGACGGTCACCTCTGAACTGTCGGGCTCGGCGGCCCTCATCGCCTGCGTGAAGCAGGCCATCCCTTGGGGGCTGCTGCTGCTCGTGCCGGCGCTCGCCCTCACCGGCGCGTCCGGCTTTAGCCAGGCCGGTGCATCCACTGACCTGCGCATCCGCGCCAAGAAACGGCGCATGCCCTTCATCGCCGGCAATGGCCTGCTGATCCTGGTGCCCTGCGCCCTTTATCTCGCATCACTGGCCGGGCGCGGCGATTTCGGCACCGTCTTTTATCTCGTCCAGGGCCTTGAGCTGGCAGCGGGTGCTCTCAACATCCTCTTGATGTCGCTCAATCTGCGGGATGGCCTCCATCTGACCGGGCGGCTGACCGGGCGCCTTTCCGGCTGATGACCGTGTCCGCCGGCAGAGCGTCGGCGATCAGGCGGTATTTGACGCCGGCATTGGACGCCGTGCGATAGAAGGTGAGCAACTGGTCCCAGGGCTCCGCCACCTTCTGGAAACCGGTGATGAACACGACCAGCGTGCTCACCTCGACCTCGCCCTTGATCACCATCCAACCGCCCACGGAGAGCACGATGAGCGGCGCCAGCGCATCCAGGAAATTGCCGAAGAAGGTCAGGAAGTATTTCACCCGGTAGATGGCAAGGCGGGTGCGAAAGCTGCCCTGAACCAGCCGCTTGAAGCGGCGCAGCTGCTGCGGCCGGCCTTTGCGATCCGTCCCTGAAGCAACGATGGTGTCGCCCATCTTGCGCAGCAGCCGGGCATGGATGTTGCCCCAGCGGTTGATGCGCCGTTGCCCCAGCGGCACGACCAGCAATTGCGGCATGTAGAGGGCGGCGGCAAAGATCGCGATCCTGGGTTCGACCCAGACCAGGTAACCGAGTGCCGACAGCGCCGTGCCAGCCTGCAGCAAGGGGAACGAGATGCTGTCGCCCACGAAGCCGGCCAGATCCTCCGCTTCCGACGCCACCATCGACACCACGGCGCCCTTCTGGACGGGACTGTCCTTGGCCGGCTTCTGCGTCCCGTCGAAGATGATGTGACGGAGCAGCCGCGCCACATCCTCGACCAGCCAGCCACGATAGACATTGAGCGCGTATTTGAGCCCACCTTGCAATAACAGCACGCCCAGATAGATACCGCTGAGCAGGACAAGATAGCCCACCGTCCCGTCATGGATCGCATCGTCGACGATGCGCCGCTGCAGTTCCAGCGGCACGGTGGTCAACAGTGAGACAATGACCGTGATCAGGCAGAGCAGAATCTGCTTGCGGTAACTGATCTGCCAGATGAAGGCGAGGAGTGATTGGGGCATGAAGTTGGAATCCGCCGCGGAAAAATACGTCATTTATCCATGGCATTGGACCACTCGGCCATGGCAGCATCGATGCATGAACAATCGAGCTTACCCAATCCCATGCTAATTGCCCAATTATCCGACCCGCACATCCGGCCGCGCGGCCTTCTCTATCACGAGACGGTCGATTCCAACGCCATGTTCCAGGCGGCGGTGCGACAGGTGAACGCCCTCGACCCGCAACCCGACCTCGTGATCCTCAGCGGCGATCTGGTCGATCAAGGGTCGCCCGCAGAGTATGAGATGGCCAGCACCCTCCTGGCCGAGCTCACTGCCCCACTGCTGGTCATCCCCGGCAACCATGATGAGCGGGAGGCGTTTCGCACCAGCTTTGCAGATCATGCCCATCTGCCGGCCACCGGCCCGCTGCACTTTGCCAGCGGCGCCTATGGACCGGTGCGCATCGTAGCGCTTGATGTCACCGTCCCCGGCTTCCATCATGGCGAGATCGATGATGAAGCCGCCGCCTGGCTGGAGGCGACGCTGGCAGCGGAGCCGGACCGGCCGACTCTTCTCATGATGCATCAGCCGCCTTTTGCCAGCGGCATTCCCTATATGGACGATTGCCTGTGCCAGGACGGCCACCGTCTGGCCGAGATCGTCGCCCGCCATCCCGCCATCGAGCGCATCGTCTGCGGCCATATGCACCGGGTTATGCAGATCCGCTTCGGCGGCACGGTGCTGTGCACGGCACCCAGCACGACGACCACCATCGCGCTGCGCCTGGCGCCCGATGCCGAGCCCGCCTCGTATCTCGAACCACCGGCTTTCTTGCTCCACCATTGGCGGCCCGGCACCGGGCTCATCACCCATCACATCCTGATCGGCAGCTATCCGGGCCCCTTCCCCTTCGCGTGAGTGATTTTACCTCAACTGGCTTTGCCGGTTATTTAGGCATTTCCAGCACATCGCTTGCGCCGCTTTGTCGCGGCCCCGCGTGATGCCCAAGCCACGATAGGTGGGTCGCGTTTTTGGCATGACGCGGCGGTTGTCATTCCTGCACATCTTGCTAAAGATGGCGCCCTCGTGTGGCCCCAGCATCGGCCCGCAACATCATCCCCAGACAGTCCAGGAGACGCCCTATCATGATTCAAGCCCAGAACTTCATCGCCGGCGCCTGGAGCAAGGGCGCCAATGCGTCGAAAGACATCAACCCCTCCAACACCGGCGACGTGATCGGTGAATTCCCGCAAGGTGCCGCCGCCGATGCCGAAACCGCCATCGCCGCCGCCAAGGCAGCCTTCCCGGCCTGGAGCCGTTCGACCGTCCAGCAGCGCCATGACATTCTGAAGAAGATCGGCGACGAGATCATCGCCCGCAAGGAAGAGATCGGCCGTCTGCTCTCGCGTGAAGAAGGCAAGACATTGGCCGAGGGCATCGGCGAGACCATGCGTGCCGGGCAGATCTTCCTGTTCTTCTCCGGCGAATGCCTGCGTCAGGCCGGCGAGAAACTGGGCTCGGTCCGGCCCGGCGTCGATGTCGAAATCACCCGTGAGCCGCTGGGCGTCATCGGCCTCATCACGCCGTGGAATTTCCCGATCGCCATTCCCGCCTGGAAGATCGCCCCGGCGCTCGCCTATGGCAATTGCGTAGTGTTCAAGCCGGCTGACCTGGTGCCGGCCAGCGCCCACGCATTGTCCGAGATCATTTCGCGCGCGGGACTCCCGGCCGGCGTCTTCAACCTGGTCATGGGCCGCGGCTCGGTGGTCGGCGAAACGATGCTCAAGCACAAGGACGTGACCGCGATCTCCTTCACCGGTTCGGTTGGCACCGGCCGCAAGATCGCCGCCACCTGCGTCTCCACCGATCCGATGAAGAAAATCCAGCTGGAGATGGGCGGCAAGAATCCGATGGTCGTCCTCGACGATGCCGATCTGAAAATCGCGGTTGAGTGCGCCGTCAACGGCGCCTTCTTCTCGACCGGCCAGCGCTGCACGGCGTCGTCGCGCCTCATCGTCACCGACGGCATCCATGACAAGTTCGTCGGTGCCATGACGGAGCGCATGAAGGGCCTCGTCATCGGCGATGCGCTGAAGGACGGCGTCCATATCGGCCCGGTGGTCGACCAGTCGCAGCTCGACCAGGATCTCGATTACATCAACATCGGCCAGAAGGAAGGCGCCAAGCTGGTGGCCGGCGGCGAGTTGCTCAATCGCGAGACCCCCGGCTTCTATCTGGCCCCGGCTCTGTTCACCGAGGTCACTAGCGAGATGCGCATCTCGCGCGAGGAGATCTTCGGTCCCGTGGCGACCGTCACGCGCGTGAAGGATTACGACGCGGCCCTCGCCAGCGCCAATGATACGCAGTTCGGCCTCTCAGCCGGGATCTGCACCGCCTCGCTGAAATACGCCAACCACTTCAAGCGCAATTCGGAAGCGGGCATGGTGATGGTCAATTTGCCGACCGCCGGCGTCGATTACCATGTGCCGTTCGGCGGCCGGAAGGGCTCCAGCTACGGCCCGCGCGAACAGGGCCGCTACGCCGCCGAGTTCTACACGACGGTGAAGACCGCCTACAGCTTCGACGGTAACTGAGACTGGTAACAAAGATTACCGGGCGCGGTTGTTTACTAAGACGACCGCGCCCGATACATCCCGGTATAGCGTTTCCCCAGAATTCGTTATGTAAGTTTGCCCGCCGCAGCCAACTTTGCGGCTGATATCCGCGCCCCGACGCAACACGCGCTGGTCCGCCCCCGCCGCTTCGGCTATCCTCCCGGCCTCGCCACATACGATAGCTGTCATGCCCATGCAGACATCTATGCCCCGCCGTCTGGTGGCTATTCTGGCCGCCGACGCTGTCGATTACAGCCGGCTGATGCGCCGCGATGAAGACGCGGGCATGGCGATCCTGATGCAGCGCCGGCAATTGCTGGAAAGCGAAATCATCCGCCATCACGGCCGCATCTTTTCCGGCGCCGGCGACAGCGTGCTGGCGGAATTCACCTCGGCGGTCGATTCCGTGCGCTGTGCGCTGGCCTCGCAGCGTGTGCTGGGTGTTGCCAATGCCGAAGACCCGGTCGAGCGGCGCCTCGTCTTTCGCATGGGCATCAATCTCGGTGATGTCTTCACGGCCGATGACGGCAATCTCTATGGCGATTGCGTGAACTTGGCCTCGCGGCTGGAATCTGTGGCCAAGCCTGGTGGGGTCTGTCTCAGCGAAGAAGCCTACCGTCAGGTGCGCAACAATGGCGACTTCCATTTCGACGACATGGGATCGGTGGCGCTGAAGAATTTGGGCGAAGTCCGGGTCTACCGCGTGGCCGACGGTAATGGCGCGGCGCCAGCGGTCGTGGAGGCAGTCGCGCATAACGGCAACGGCGTCCGGCCGCGTCCCGGCATCAGCCTCGTCGTCCTGCCGTTCGATAATCTCTCCGGCGATCCGACCCAGGAATACTTCTGCGACGGCTTGGTCAACGACATCACCACCGATCTGTCGCGCTTTCCCGATCTCCTCGTCATCTCGGCCAATTCCGCCTTCGCCTATAAGGACAAGCATCGCAAGATCCAGGATATCGCCGCAGAGCTCGACGTGCGCTATCTGCTGGAAGGCAGCGTGCAGCGGCTGGGCCAGCAGGTGCGCGTGAATGCGCAGCTGATCGACGGTGTCACCGGCCACCATGTCTGGGCCGAGCGCTTCGAACGCGACCTCCCCGATCTGTTCCAGCTGCAGGATGACATCATCCAGCGCATCATGGGCGCCCTCCCCGGCCGCATGCGCGATATCGAGGGTCAGCGCGCGCTTCACAAGGACCCGGTCGAAATCGGCGCCTATGACGCCTATCTGCGCGGTGCCTATATGTATTCGATCGAGAGCGAAGAGGCGCTGGCCGATTGCCGCAAGCAATTCGATATGGCGACTGAGCTCGATCCTAGTTTCGCCCGTGCCTTCGGTTATCTGGCTTATCTCAGCGTCCAGCGCTGGATCGCCGGCTGGGCCGATGAATCCGCTCTGGCCGAGGCGGAAGGATTGGCCCGCCACGCGGTGGCGCTCGACCCCAACGACTATGCCAATCATTGGGATCTCGCCATCGTCTATCTGAACACGCGCCGCTTCGACCAGGCGCGCGAAGAATATGCCAAGGCCGTCAATCTCAACCCCAACGACGCCGATCTGCTGGCCGAGATGGCAGAGACATTGGTTTTCGCCGGCGAAAGCGAGCAGGCAAAGCGCCAGCTGGCAGAGGCAATGCGCCGCAACCCGTTCCATCCCGATTGGTATCGCTGGGTGCTGAGCTGGGCCCATTTCAATTGCGACCGCTTCGACGAGGCCCTGGCTGAACTCGACCGCATGAACCGCCCGCCTTCTCATGTCGAACTACTGCGCGCAGCAGCACTCGCCAAGCTCGCCAAGGCCGAGGCGGCGCGCGAGGCGCTTGAGCGTTTCCTCAATGATCGGCCGGGCTGGAGCGTCGCCAAAGAGCAGGCGCGCATCACTTTGCGACGGCGGCAGGATGAAGAGCGCTGGCTGGGCGCCCTGGCGCAGGCCGGCCTCGCACTCGCATAAGCATCAGGGGAACGGGGGAAAATCATGGCGAAAAACGACATCACGCCGAGGGCCTTCGACCTTTATCTGGAGGGGCAGCGGCTGTTCTCCGTCATCGAGCGAAAGCGCCTGGAGCAGGCCGCCGAGAAGTTCCGAGCGGCCACCGTGGAAGCGCCGAATTTCGCCCGCGCCTGGGGGCACCTCGCTTATTGTCTCGCCCAGATCATGGTGGGCGGCCATGCCGTGCAGGCGCTCGAGGCCACCTCGCTCCTCAATGACGCAGAAGGCTATGCCAGGAAGGCGGTGAAGCTTGACCCCCATGATTATGCCAATCGCTGGGATCTGGGCTTCGTGCTGCTCAACCAGGGCCGCACCAAGGAAGCCTTCGCCGAATATGAAAGCGCCCTCGATTTGTTCGACCGGCGCACCGACATGCTGGAGCGGCGCAACGATCTGCTGGTCGAGATGGCTGAGGCGCATATCTATGACGGCAATCTGAAGCGCGCCTTCGAGCTGCTGGATCGCGCCGTCAGAATCCCGGATTGGTATCGCTGGATCCGCGCCTGGGCCTGCTTCAACGCGCGCGACTATCGGGGCGCCATCGACCAGATCAACAGCATGCATAAACGCTGCGGCGAGGAGGGCTACGTGCCCGATATCCAATTGCTGCTGGCGGCGTCCCATGCCCATAACGGCGAGCCGAAACTGGCCAATGAGGCGCTGGCCCGCCTCAAGAAGGGCCGCCCCGACTGGACGCTCGGCCGCGAACTCGCCCGCAACCCCTTCACCAACGAGGCCGACCGCGAACATTGGGAGGCCGGCATGAAGCGCGCCGGCTTCGCCTGAACCCGCAATTTACAGGTCCCCAAAGACCGCCTATATCTGCGCCGCAACCGATCAGCGCGTAAGGCGGGAGAACGATGCGTATCCAAACATTCCTGGCGGCAGCCTGCCTGCTGCTCTCGGCCTGTGCCGAGTTTCAACTGCCCGGCACCGCCATGGCAGTGCAGCGAGGACCGATCGAAATCGGCCCCAAGACCTGGGCCTCTTATCAGAGCTATCTCGATACCATCGGCGAGACCGGTCAGGGCGCCTTCGCCATCGCGACCGATGGCGGCGGCGGGGCAAGCTGGGTCTGCACCGCGTCCCTCTGCAACAAGGTCAACGAATATCCAGCGAAGGCGATCGCCCGCTGCGAGGAGAACAACCCCGGCTATCGCTGCATCGTGCTGGCCGTCAACCGCGTGCCGCAGGTCGCGTTCACGCCGCCGCAGTAGAACACTGCCTAAACGACTGTGCCGAACAAGGCGCCGACACCGGCGGTGATCGCCAGCGCCAGGGCGCCCCAGAAGGTGACGCGCAGGATGCTCGGCCAAAGTGCTGCGCCACCGGCCCGGGCAGCCACCGCCCCCAGCGTTGCCAGAAACAGCAGCGACGTCGCGGCAACCGCCGGGATCAAGGCGCTGCCGACGACGAGGGTCGCCACGATCAGCGGCAGGACCGCGCCCACCGCAAAGCTTGCCGCCGAGGCCAGCGCCGCTTGGATCGGCTGTGCCCGCAGTTCTTGGGAAATGCCGAGTTCATCACGGGCATGGGCGCCCAGCGCATCATGCTGCATGAGCTGGTTGGCAACTTGCTTGGCCAACGCCGGATCGAGGCCACGCGCCACATAGATCTCGGTCAACTCACGATGCTCGCCCCCATCATCGGCCTTGAGCTCGGCACGCTCCCGGGCAAGATCGGCGGCTTCGGTATCGGCCTGCGAGTGCACCGAGACATATTCGCCGGCGGCCATCGACATGGCACCCGCCACCAGCCCGGCAATGCCAGCCACCAGCACATTGTTCTGGCTGCCATCGGCCGCCGCCACCCCCAGCACCAGGCTGCCCGTCGAGACGATGCCGTCATTGGCGCCCAGGACCGCCGCGCGCAGCCAACCGATATGCGCGGTGCGATGCCGCTCGATGTGACGCAAGGCCATGACGTGATCCGCCGATGATTCGTGGAACGATCTGCAGAAGTCTACCGCGCAACGCTCTCAGGCGATAGGCAACATCGCCGTCGTCGCCCCCGCCGCATACGCTTCGTCGCGCGCGACGCACTGGATGCAGTGCGCGATCTCTTCCGGCGACAGGACAAAATCGACATAGCCTGTGGCAATGGCGCTTTCCGGCATGTCCGGCTGCTTGGCCGTCACCGGCTTCTGGGCGATGGTGATGCCGCCCACCGCCTTGATGTCGTCGAGTGCCGCCGCGCCATCCCCGTCATAGCCAGAGACGATGACGGCGATCAGCTTGCCGTCCCAATTGCGCGCGAGCGAGCAGAGGAACACGGTGATCACGTCCGGCCAGCCGCGCGGTTTGGAGATCGGCTTCAGGCGGAACACACCATCCTCGACATGAAGATCGCGTTGCTCTGGGATGATGAAGACATGGTTGGGCTGGATCAGCAGATTTTCCGTGATGAGCTCGACCGGCATCGACGTATGGCGCGGCAGGATTTCGTGCAGCTGGGTGGCAACGACGCGCAGATGATTGACAATGACGACAGCGACGCCCATGTCGCTCGGCAAATGGTCGAGCAGCCGGATATAGGCTTCCAGCCCGCCCGCGGACCCGCCGATGCAGACGACCGGAAAGTCCTTGCTGAATTCGGTGGACGGCACGGATTGTTCCCTTGCCTGGCCTGTGTTGGCCCCGTGTTAATCCAGGGGGAAGTGCCAGTGGCGACGCAGCCTTCCTGTAGCGCTTAATGTCGCAGCGGCGGAAAGGTTCCGTACGCCTCTGGAACGACATCAGGCAAAACGCTTTCCTATAAGGGCAATCTGTCATCAGGAGAGGCCACCATGACGCTCTACCGCAAGAAACCTTATCCGCTTGGCGAGATCCGTCAGCATCTCGAAACCGGCCCGATCGTGCTGGTGAGTTCGACCTGGCGGGGTGAAATCAACATCATGACCATGGGCTGGCATCTGATGATGGAATTCACGCCGGCGCTGTTCGGCTGCATCATCTCCAGCGCCAATACCAGCTTTGCGATGCTGCGCAAAAGCCGGCAATGCGTCATCAATATCCCGACACTAGACCTGATCGACAAGGTGGTCGGCATTGGCAACAGCAGCGGTGCCGAGATCGACAAGTTTGCGGCCTTCGGCCTGACGCCAGTTAAGGCCGACAAGGTCTCTGCACCTTTGATCAAGGAATGCTACGCCAGTTTTGAATGCCGCCTGGCTGATGCCAGCCGCATCGACCGCTATGGCCTGTTCGTCTGGGAAGTGGTGGCGGCGCATGTCGCCAGCAACCTCAAGAACCCGCGCACCTTGCATTATCGCGGAGACGGCCAGTTCATGACCGCAGGGCCAACCGTCAGCCGGCGAGCCAAGTTCAAGCCCCAGAATCTTTGACCTCATGCGGCACGCACCTGGAACAGGAACTCGCTGACCTGCTGCTGCAAAAGGGCGCCGTTGCGGGCAAGCTCGCTCGCCGCCGACAGCACCTGGATTGAGCCGGCGCTGGTCTGCTGCGACGCCAGCGTGACACCGGTGATGTTGTTGGCGACCTCTGTGCTGCCGGCGGACGCCTGCTGCACATTGCGCGAGATTTCCTGCGTCGCCGCGCCCTGCTCTTCGACCGCCGAGGCGATCGTGGTCGAGATTTCCGAGACCCGCCCGATGGTCGAGGTAATCTGGGCAATGGCATCCGCCGAACCTTGCGTCGATTCCTGGATCTGGCGTATCTGGGCGGCGATGTCATCGGTTGCCTTCGCCGTCTGTGTGGCGAGGCTCTTGACCTCCGACGCCACCACGGCGAAGCCCTTGCCGGCGGCGCCGGCGCGTGCGGCTTCGATCGTGGCGTTGAGGGCGAGGAGATTGGTCTGCCCGGCGATGGTGTTGATCAAGGTCACCACATCGCCGATCTGCTGCGCCGCGTTGGACAGCGCCGACATCCGATGGGTCGTTGCCTCAGCCTGAGTTACGGCGACATCGACGATGCGTGTCGATTCGATCACTTGGGCGCTGATCTCATGGATCGAGGCGGTCAGTTCCTCGGTGGCCGAGGCGACTGTCTGGACGTTGACACTCATCTCCTCGGAGGCAGCGGCAACCGCGGTGGATTGCTGCGAGGTCTCTTCGGCGGTCGCTGACAGGGACTGAGCCGTGACCTGCAACTCCTCCGCAGCCGACGTCACCGTGGCGACAATCCCGCCCACTGTTGCCTCGAACCTGTCGGCCATCTCCAGCATCCCCTGGCGGCGTTCCGCCTCGGCCTGCTTCTTCAGATCTTCCTGTTCCGCGCGCAGGCGGTCAGCTTCGATCATGTTGTTCTTGAACACCAGGACGGCTCTGGCCATCGTACCCAGCTCGTCCTGGCGCTGCTGGCCAGGAATCTCGACCGTCTTGTCGCCTTCCGCCAGCGACCCCATGACCCGCGTCAGTTGCGACAGCGACCGCGTCACGCGGACGATGACAACAAAGCCACCGGCCGCGATCGCTATGACGGCCAGTGCGATCAAGACGAGCTCGATCAGTTCGGCCTGCTCGTTTGCAGCGCTTGCCTTGTCGAACTCGTCGCGCGCAACCGTCACCTGGATACCGATCAGCTGCGTGATCTTCTCGGTCACCGGATCGATCGATTGATAGAGCTGATGCCGGACAAAATCATCCAGCGCGGCATTGTCCTTGGCGACAAAGATATTTCGCAGTGTTGCGCTGGCGGCACCTGCCTGTGCCATCAATGGCGTGACCTCATCGACAAGGACCTTCTCCTCGGGCGTCAGATAGGTGGCGGCATAGGCGGCCCAATCTTTGTCGATCACCTCCTTCGCCCGGTCGAGTTCCTTCAGGCCCTCTTCCCAGGAGAAATTGCCATTATGGACTTTGTGGCTGGCATCAACGACAAAGACCGCGTAGGCATCTGATATCTCTTTCAGCTGCTCCATCGGCTCCACGCGATCGTGATAGATCGTCGTCAGGCTGCTGTGAAGGGTGCTTCTAGTTGCTTCAGCGGCCCAGTCGGTTGCACCGATGATCACACCCAGCAGCGCAAAAATGCCGATCAGTGTCAGCTTGATGGTAATCTTCATAATGAGTTCCTTTCCCGGTCCGGGCGTCAATCGTCTGACGGACTTCTGTTGAGTGAAAATCTTCTGATTTAAATTTTTCAGGCGGCTGATCGCTCATGAGTCCAGGACCGCCTGTCCCAATCGGTCGGTGTTGCGGCGGCCAGCAACTGCGCCGGCGAGAAGGGCTTCGCCACCACGGCGTCGGCACCCAGCTTGCTCGCCACCTCGAGAAAATCCATATGTGCAAGCATCGGCGAGCCGCCGGAGATCACCACCACACGCGTCGCCAGGTTGGCTGCCTTGGAGTCGCGCAACACTTCGATCCCATCACGCTCCGGCATGAACACATCGGTGATCACCAGGTCGGGCAGCAACGCCGTGAACTGCGCCATGCCGTCGATCCCGTTCACGGCCTGATAGACCTGATATCCGGCGCGGGCCAGAATTTCGGCGACCAGGTCGCGCATCAGGTCATCGTCTTCGATGACCAGGGCTGTGGGGCGTGTCTGCTGTTGCAACATCGTCTCGTCTCCGCATTTTGTGCTGGGCGTGTATGCCGGTCTGGGGTCAGGCCTTGCGTGACGGATTTGTGCGCCTTTCCGGATTCTTAATCGATTGTGCATCAGGCTGGTGATCCACCGGCCCGCTCCACCTTTGGCAGAGGCACCTATACGAAAGGATGGTCGGGCGAACCGGATGCAGATTGGTGGCCGTGACAGCCTTCTGTTAACCAATGACCAAGATGCTGGCGCAGGCGCCGCTCGGCTGTGCTGACGGCATCAATACCTATTCCGATGTGACCAGAGGATTTTTGCCATGAATTCGTTTTGCCGCCTGTTCACTGCTTTAACGCTGCTTCTAGCTCTCTCGCCCCTCGTCATCTCTCCGGCAGTTTATGCGCTGGACGCTCCGACGGGGCCTGTCCTCCTCACCCTGTCGGGCGCCATCGGCGTGACCAATGCCGGCGATACGCTGCAGCTTGACCAGGTCGCGCTGGATGCGCTGCCCAAGACCGTGATCAAGACCCAAACGCCGTGGACCGAGGGTCTGGTGGAATTCGAAGGCGTCGCCCTCAAGGACCTGCTGACATTGGCCGGGGCCAAGGGCACGGCCCTGACCGCGACGGCGATCAATGACTACGCCGTCGACATTCCGGTGACCGATGCCGACAACCCCCATGTCATCGTCGCCCTGCGCCTCAATGGTGCCCTGATGCCGGTGCGCGAAAAGGGTCCACTATGGATCATCTATCCCCTCACCGACGAACCGGAACTAGAAACCGAAGAGACGAAATCGAAAATGATCTGGCAGTTGAACCGCCTCGAGATCCGTTAGTCCAGGCACTCGGGATGTTCGGGAAGCGCAAAAATGTCGGTGGCATCTGGCTGGTTATCGCCATTGTCGTCTTCCTGCCGGCGGCCCTGTTTGGTGGCATCCGCACCTTCGACGCCCTGACCTCGCTCCTGCTCAACTACCGCACTGGCACCTGGCTGGTGGTGGAAGCGCAGGAGGAGTTTCACATGGCGCGATTGGCTGCAGCATCCTTTCAACTGACGCCCGATGCCGCCGCGCGCGATCATCTCAAGTTGCGATTCGATGTCTTTTGGAGTCGCATCCCCATCATTCTCGACTCGGATGAGGGTGAAGGCGTACGCCGCATCCCCAAGGTTGCGGCCAATGCGCAGTTGATTCTTGATACGCTGCCGACCCTTGAACATGAGCTGGCTTTGGTCCGTCTGGGCGAGGCCACTTCGTTAGAGCCGTTCCTCAAGACGCTTGAAATGTTGGAGACACCGCTTGAGGAGATGGTACGTATCTTGTTGGTGCAGGACCAGATGCGCCAGCAAACGCGTGACCTGTCGAGCGGCCTATGGCTGACCATCGGCGCTTTCGTCGTCACGGTGCTGGCCGGGGTCGCCCTCATCATCGGGAATCTGCTGAAGACCCACCGCATGGAGGAACTCTACACGCAGCACCAGGCGGCCGAGCAGGAGCGGGCAACGCAGCTAGCCGCCATCGAAAGCAGCGGTGAAGGCATCGTTCTGTTCGACGAGCGCGGGCGCCTTCATTACTCCAACGAAGCCTTTCACATTCTGATCGATGACGACTTTTCCCGAGACATCACGCGCATGGATTGGCATGCTTTCCTGGGGCGCCGCTCAATGCGCGATATCGCGCGCCATTTCCGGCGCAGCGATCGTCCCTGGCAAGGCGAAGTCGTCGGCAAGACACTTACCGGCAAACGCCGCGCATGGGCCGTCCACGTGATGGAGCGTCAGGAAGGCGGCTATATCGCCCTGGTGCGCGACCTCACGGATCGCCAGCAAGCGGAACAACAGCGCGAAGCTTTGCTGCAGACTTTGCATCATGCCGACAAGATGAGCGCCATCGGCCGCGTTGCCGGCGGTGTGGCCCATGACTTCAACAATATCCTGGCCGCCATCTCCGGCTTCGCCTCGCTGCTCGAGCTCGACCTCGGCGACAACCCCAAGCAGCGCCATATGCTGCGCCAGATCGGCACGGCGGCCAACCGCGGCAAGGAGCTGGTGCACAGCATCATGACCTTCAGCCGCGCGGAACAGGCCGATCGCACCGTGATCGATGCTGGCGAGATCTGCCGCGAGGCGGCCACCATCGCCGGCGTCGCCATGAGCGGGCGCGCGCATTTCGAGATCGATATCGACGCCGGACCGCTGCCTGTTTTCGGCAATGTGACACAGATCGACCGCGCCGTGGTCAATCTGTGCCTCAATGCACGCGACGCTTTGACCAATTCGCGCGGCTCCGTACGGCTGGAAGTCCGCCGGGTGCATATCGATGGCGGCCGCATGTCCGGCATGCGTGGCTGTATGAGCATGTCGCCGGCCGATGCGCCGCTGATTGTCGAAGCCGCCGGCCCCAAGCGCACCAAGATGCTGGTCGGATTGCTCACCTATGCGCCAGCGGAATATTTACGCATCCGTGTCGCGGACGATGGCTGTGGCATGAGCGAAGCCGTCATGCGGCAGATGTTCGAACCGTTCTTCACGACGAAGAATATTGGCGAAGGAACCGGCCTCGGGCTGTCATCCGTGCTGGGCATCGTCTCGGCCCATGGCGGGGCCATCGCAGTCGACAGCACGCTGGGTAAGGGCACCAACTTCGACATTCTGGTGCCATTGCAGCCGGCATTGACCGAACTCACCAGCGCCGAGCTGCCCCTGCCGGCACCTTCCGCCAGCTACGCTGCGATGCGTGTCCTGCTGGTGGATGACGATCCGCAGACGCGCGATGCGCTTGAGGCGATCCTGGAAAAAGTCGGCTGCGAAGCGTCTTCCTGCGACAACGCCCGCGAGGCGCTCGCTATTCTCCACGACGAACCCGATCTGTTTGATCTCATCATCACGGACTACATCATGCCGGAGATGAACGGCATGGAACTGGCGGCGGAACTACGCCATCGCGGCTACGCTCGCCCGATCGTCCTCACCAGCGGCCGCCTGCAGGATGTGTCGGCCGCCGACCGTGAGAAGCGGGGCATTGAAGTACTGCTGCAAAAGCCGTTCGATCTGCGTAGTGTTGGGGACATGCTACGGGCCGTCGCCCAGCGCCGGCAGGGGGCAGCGGCAGATAGCGCGCCGGTTCGAATCGCGCCAATGCCGCCGCACGACGATCCTGCGCGCACAATCTGACCGTCAGGACCTGTCAACTTCATGTGGGGCGACACCGGCACGTAAGGCAGCCGTCGCAAGCTGCGTTCGGTTGGCAACGCCAAATTTTCGGCACAGCGCCGCCACGTGGATTTTGATGGTGACTTCGCTCAGGGTCAGCGCCCGCGCAATGTCCTTGTTGGCGGCACCGGCCGCGATGTAACCCAGAACTTCGGTCTGACGGGCGCTCAACTCCGGCAGATCGGCAGTTGCGAGTGTAGCGCCGGACATCGGCACGGCCCGGCTTGGTGCAGCCTGCCCGAGATCGCCGCTCCATGGCACATAGGTTTGCCCTGACAAGGCGAGCTTCAGCGCCATCATCAGGGCTGGACCCGACATCGTCTTGGGAAAAACACCGATGGCACCCGCGGCAATCAACGGCTCGACCTCGGCACTCGCCAGATAGCCCGAGATGATTCCGATCGGCAGCGACGGATATTGCGCAGCAACGCCCCGCACCGAATCGACGCCGGCCATGCCCGGCATGTTGTAGTCGAGCAGCAGGAGAGAAAAAGCCACGTCGGCAGCAAGAATTTTCAAAGCGTCCGGCAGGTCGCGCGCCTGGGCAACGTGCAGATTCTCGTCCAACCGCTCCAGCATCTGCGACAATGCCTCGCGCACCATGGCGTGGTCATCGGCCAGCAGTATGCGCCAGGCGGAGCCAACGGGCGGCAGGTTAGTCGGGACGCTGCTGTGGTCGGACGTCATCTGACGGGGTTCATTCTGTCAAACCACCGATGCACGGCGCATCAGCTCTGATGGCCCATATTTAGGCCATGGAGAAGGTTAACAGGTGGTAAGCGCGCGCATCCGGGAACGAATCCGGGTGCCGCCGGTTAGGTAAGCGAGCCCGATTTTACGGGCATATTCTAATCGGGAGTGACGCAACATGTCGCTGACAGCTGATACCGCACGCAAACTTTTCATGGTTGGCCTCATTGCGCTTGCCATCCCCGCCATTTCGGCCTGCAACACCGTGAAAGGTGCCGGCAAGGATATTGAAAAGGGCGGCGAAGCCATTCAGGACGGTGCTGAAGACGTGCAGGAAGACATTACAAACTAACCGGCTTCCAGACCAGGCCGGCCAGTCGCGCGAAGTTGCCGCCGAGGATGGCGGCAATTTCCGTGTCGGCATATCCGCGTTCGACCATGCCGCTCACCAGATCCGGAATGACTTCCGGCTTGATGAACTCAAGTTTGCTGTCGTCGGGATATTGCGACGGCGGCCAATAGAGCTTGGCGCGATCGCCGAGTGATTCATTCTCCGGTCCATCGTCCTTCTGTCCCATGAGGATGCTGTCGAGACCAAGGCCGACATGTTGCGGCCCCACCTTCGCGCACAGGTAATCGATATGGGCGAGGAACTGCCCGGTGAGATCCGTGCCGTTGCCCAGGAACAGGTTCACGCCGGTGACACCGATGACGCCGCCTTGCGCCGCACAGGCCTCGATCTGGTCATCGCGGATGTTGCGCTCATGGTCATGAAGCCCCCGGGCATTGGAATGCGAGAAAATGACGGGGGAGTGCGACAGCTCCATCACCTCCATGCTGGTCCGGTGACTGCAATGGCTGCAATCGACCAGCATGCCGACCCGGTTCATCTCCCGCACCACATCGCGCCCGAAAGGGGTCAGGCCGCCATCGGAATCATGGCAGCCGCCGCCGGCGAGGTTGTTGCGGTTATAGGCGAACAGCATCTGCCGGACACCCAGCCGGTAGAAGACGTCGACCATGCCGACATCGCCGTTGAGCGCGTCCATGCCCTCAAGATCGAAGGAGACGGCAAGCCGACCGCTGCTCTTGGCGGCAAGCACATCGTCGATCGTCTCGACCTGGATGAAGTGCTGGTGGTTCTGCCGGATCCAGTGCCGGTATTGCGACGCCGCCTCGATTGCCTTGGTCCACGGCTCCAGATCATAACCGATATTGACCGAGACGAAGTCGATGCCCGATTGCCGCCAGCGCGACAGTTCAGCGAGATCCCCCGGCTGCTGGAAGGCAAAGCCGGCATGGCTGTCCCACACCAGATTGGCATTGAGGATGTCGTCGGCGCGGTCCATGGGTGCTTCCTGTGGCGGCGATTGCATGGGTGTCAGCATAGCCGCTAGCCGAGCAAATCCCAATGCGGCCGTGGCCCGATATGCTCCAGCATGAAATCGATGAAAGCACGCACCTTGGGCGAGAGGTGCCGGGACGTGGGATAGACCGCAAAGATCGCTGAATCCGTCGGCACGAAATCCGCCAGGAGCGAGACCAGCTTCGCTGCCTGCAGATCGCCACCGACAATGAAGCTCGGCAGAAACGCGATGCCGGTGCCGGCCAAAGCCGCGAGGCGCAGCACATCGCCGTTATCGGCATGGAGATGCCCCCGGATCGGCACCGGCCAGGGCGTCCCGTCCGTCCGCTGCAGCCGCCATTCCGGGGTCAGGCTGTTGCTGCTGTAGCACAGGCACTGATGCTGCTTGAGATCCTCCGGCACGAGCGGCGTGCCATGCGCCTCCAGATAGCTGGGGCTCGCACACATGATCATGCGGAACGGTGCCAGGCGGCGTGCGACCAGGCTCGATTCCGCGAGGCGCCCGACCCGGATCGAGAGGTCGAAGGCCTCGTCGATGAGGTCGACATAGCGGTCGTTAAGGCTGAGATCGAGCTCGACCTCCGGATAGCGGGCGAGGAATCGGGGGACGACGGGGGCCAGATGCAGAAGGCCGAAACTCATCGGCGCACTTACCCGGAGGCGCCCGCGGGGGGCCGCCCTTGTCGCGCTGACGGACAGATTTGCCTCTTCAATTTCACTGAGAATGCGTATCATTTGCACATGATAAGCACGCCCTTCTTCGGTCAAAGTAAGCCTTCGTGTCGTGCGTTGAAACAATCGCACGCCAAGCTGGGATTCGAGTGCCGCGACCTGTCGGCTCACCAGTGATTTGGAACTTCTCAGGCGTCTTGCGGCTTCTGAAAAGGACTGGGTTTCCGCTACTTTGGCGAAAGCTTCCATCGTACTTAGGCGATCCATTGTCTCGCTCCATGCAACAGTCCTGTGAAAATATAGACAATTGTTGCTTCATTAGGTCAAGGCTAATCTTCCCTCCAGAGCCAAGACGGTTCGAAAAGATAAATAGTTCAACCACTTAAAACATGGAGACTTCGATGACCCCCACCGCAACCCCGACCCCCGGCAAAGACCTGCTCAACGGCGCCGACCACACCCTCATTATGATCGACCATCAGTCCCAGATGGCCTTCGCCACCAAGTCGATCGACATGACCCAGCTGCGCAACAACGCAGCGTTGGTCGCCCACGCCGCCGCCGAATTCAAGGTCCCCACCATCCTCACCACCGTTGCTGAAAAAAGCTTCTCCGGCCCCATGTTCTCAGAAATTAAGGAAGCATTTCCGGACGTTACGGCGATCGACCGAACCAGCATGAATACCTGGGAAGATCCGCGCATTGCGGTGCGGGTGAATGAGATCGGCAAGGGCCGTATTGTGCTGGCCGGCTTGTGGACGAGTGTGTGCATCGTCGGCCCGGCGCTCTCGGCGCTCGACCAGGGGTTTGAGGTTTATGTGATTGCCGATGCCAGCGGCGACATCACCAATGAGGCCCATGACCAGGCGATGGCCCGCATGATCCAGGCCGGTGCGCGGCCGATGACCTCGCTTCAATACCTTCTGGAATTGCAGCGCGATTGGGCACGGTCGGAAACCTACGATCACACCAACCGGACGGCACAACGCTTCGGTGGCGCCTATGGTCTCGGCATCACCTATGCCCGGGCGATGTTGGGTGAACATGCCAGCGAAGCCGGTCCGGCGAAGAAGTAAGACGGCCCCCACCCCGCCCTCCCCCTCAAGGGGGGAGGGAGAAGAGTAGGCAGAAGAGGCATATATCGATGAAACGCTTTCGTCGCCGCGATATCTTGGCCGGATCGGCCGCACTCACTTTCGGTCTCAGCACACTCGCCCCGCGCGCTTTAGGAGCTTCGATGCATCCGGATTTGATTCTTCTCAATGGCAAATTCACCACGCTCGACCCCGCGCAGCCCAATCCCGAGGCGGTCGCCATCACGGATGGCCGCTTCAGCGCGGTGGGTGATGCTAGCGCGATCATGAGCACGAAGGGTGCCGAGACGAAGGTCATCGACCTGCAGGGCCGCCGCGCCATTCCGGGCCTGATCGACAGCCATATCCACGTCATCCGCGGCGGGCTCAGCTACAACATCGAATTGCGCTGGGATGGCGTCCCATCACTGGCCGATGCCATGGCGATGCTGAAACGCCAGGCGGAGATCACCCCGCCGCCGCATTGGGTGCGCGTGGTGGGCGGTTTCACCGAGCATCAATTCGCCGAGAAGCGCCTGCCAACCTTGGCGGAGATCAACGCCGCGGCGCCCGACACGCCGGTCTTCATCCTGCATCTTTATGACCGCGCGCTCCTCAACGCCGCCGCCTTGCGTGCGGTGGGCTATACCAAGGACACACCCAATCCCCCGGGCGGCGAGATCCAGCGCGATGCCCAAGGCAATCCCACCGGCCTGCTGCTGGCCAAGCCCAATGCGGTCATCCTCTATGCCACGCTGGCCAAGGGGCCGAAGCTCGCGCCCGAACAGCAGTTGAACTCGACCCGCCATTTCATGCGCGAGCTCAACCGGCTGGGTGTGACCAGTGTCATCGATGCCGGTGGCGGCTATCAGAACTATCCCGACGATTACAACATCATCGAGAAGCTGCATGCCGATGGCGAGATGACGTTGCGCATCGCCTATAATCTCTTCACCCAGAAGAAGGGCGAGGAAGTAGCCGACTTCACCCGCTGGACCGGCATGGTGAAGCCAGGCCAGGGCGACGATCTCTACCGCGTCAATGGTGCCGGTGAGATGCTGGTCTTCTCGGCCGCCGATTTCGAGGACTTCCGCGAACCGCGCCCGGATCTTGATCCCGCCATGGAAGGCGAGCTGGAGCAGGTCGTGCGCGTGCTCGCGGAAAAGAACTGGCCCTGGCGGCTGCACGCCACCTATGACGAGAGCATCTCCCGCGCGCTCGATGTGTTCGAGAAGGTGCATAAGGATACGCCGATCGACAAGCTGCATTGGTTCTTCGACCATGCCGAGACAGTCAGCGACCGCAACATCGACCGCATCGCGAAACTTGGTGGCGGCATCGCCGTGCAGCACCGCATGGCGTTCCAGGGCGAATATTTCATCGACCGCTACGGTGCCAAGGCCGCCGAGGCCTCGCCACCGATCAAGCGCATGCTGGCAGCCGGCGTGCCGGTCGGCGCCGGCACCGATGCGACGCGCGTCGCCAGTTACAATCCTTGGGTTTCACTCAGCTGGCTGGTGAGTGGCAAGACGGTGGGTGGTACCAGGCTCTATCCGCCGGCCAACCGCCTCGACCGCCTGGAAGCGCTGCGCCTGTGGACCGAAGCCAATACCTGGTTCTCACGCGAAGAAGGCAAGAAAGGCCGCATCGTGGTAGGTGCGCTTGCCGATCTTGCGGTGCTGTCGGCCGACTACCTCACCGTGGCGGAAGACGATATCGCTCATCTTTCATCCGTGCTGACGATGCTAGGCGGCCGGATCGTCCATGGTGCCGGCGATTTCAAACCGCTGGCACCGGCCTTGCCGCCGCCGACCCCCGATTGGTCGCCGGTGAAACAGTTCGGCGGTTATCAGGATCGTAGTGTCCAGCAATTGCAGAAGGTGGCGGCGGCAAGCTGCGGCTGCGTCAACAATTGCAATGTTCACGGCCATGCGCATGCGATGGCTTGGACCAGCACCACGCCGGCTTCTGATACCGCCAGCTTCTGGGGCAGTTTCGGTTGCAGCTGCTGGGCGGTTTAACCGGTGCGGCATCCACGAGTTTCATTGTGCCGGTCGAAACTCGTGGATCCCCGGGCCAAGCCCGGGGATGACAAAAAAACTGAAGGAGCGAGTTGCCGATCATGTCACTGAACCCCACCCCACCGCGTTCCCCCTATCTCGCCCCCTTGCGCGCCTTCACGGCAGGCTTCGTCGACACGACCGGCTTCATCGCGCTCTTTGGCCTGTTCACGGCGCATGTCACTGGCAACTTCGTGCTGATCGGCGCGTCACTGGCCGAATTCCACGACGGTATCATCGCCAAGCTGCTGGCGCTGCCGGTGTTCATCATCGTGGTGGCGGCAGCGCATCTCTATGTTATCCGCCAGCAGCGGCGTGAGCGGGATGCGGCGGGCGTCCTGATGATCGCCGAATGCGTCTTCCTCGCCGCCTTCATGGCAGCGGGACTCGCCGCGTCGCCGTTCCTCGATGCGGATGCACCGGTAACGATCGCCACCGGCATGCTGGCGGTGACGGCGATGGCTGTTCAGAATGCCGGCGCGCGCTCGGTTTTTGCAACGCTGTCGCCCACCACCGTGATGACCGGCAATGTGACGCAGATCGTCATCGATTTGGTTGATCTGGCCCTGTCACCGAGTAAGGCAGCAGAGGTCAAGCCGCGGCTGAAGAAGATGATCCCCGCCGTGCTGACCTTTACGCTGGGCGCATTGGGTGCCGCACTCGCTTATCTCGCAATCGGGTTCTGGTGCCTGCTGATTCCGATCGCGGCCATCATCGCTGGCCTCGTCGTCCTGCGCCGTCGCTGACGGAACGAGGTCAGGCGGGCACTGTTAGCCGGTTTTGGCGGCCCGGTTGCGGCTGTAGAGCGAACGCCCGTGGCGGATCACGTCGTCTTCGATCTGGCGGGCGGATTTGGAGCCGTTGGCAAAACGGACATTGCCGACACCGGATTCAGCAAGTTCCCAGCCTTCGCCGATGCCAACATCCTTGCCGTTCGCCTTGAAGGTGTCCAGCGATTGGCCGGCCTTGCAGGCCAGCAGATCGCGCGGGCCACGCTGATAAATATCAAAACGCATCAGAGTCTCACTTAGGTTGATTCAGCCGATACGGCCTTAGCCGGCGCGCGAGACCTGGGGGACGTGAAACGTCGTCATCCCGTTCTGCTTGATCTCGCGGTCGATCTGCACGATCGGCTTGGTGTTGGGCGATTTGGTCCGGTCACTGAGCAACAGGCTGTTGACGCCCATATGCAACCGTTTCCAGCCGTTGAGGTTCATATCACTGGGTGGCTTGCCGGCTTCAAACACCAGCATCAGGTTTTCGCGCCGATAGATGTCGTAAAGCATGATACCTCTTGCTGATTGCTCTGCCAGTAAGGTCACTTGTCAGGCAAATAAGCCAGCCCAATCGACCGATGGCGCGCAGATTGCGTCAACATGAAGGACCCAATATGCGCAAAAATCCCTGGTTTCGCGCCAGTTTTGATCTTTTCTCGCTGGGATTGGAAGTTGCCACCGTGATGACTCTGCGCACCGCCAAAATCGCCTTGGGCGGTGCTGCCGGCGAAACCGAGTCCCGGCGCATGGTCCAGGAGAAGATCGATTCCGCCCTGGACCTGCAGACCCGGTTCATGACGGGGCAGATGGGCACTGACGGTCCTGCCGCCATGAGCAAGACCGTCACCCATTATCGCCGCAAGGTCCGCGCCAACCGCCGGCGGCTGAGCAAGAGCTAGATCTGTTCCACCAAGCCTAAATCATACGGGCTTCCGATGGGTGCCCCCTCTTCACCGGCTGACGCCATGGCCGTGACGGTGTATTGCCGCGCGGCGACGCGCTTGATCCAGGCGCCGGCCTCGCCCAAAGGCAGATCGGTCCGTACATCGTCGGCGAGTGTCCGCAGGCTGATGCGGTATTTTTCCACCTCGCGCGCACCGACGACGCCCAGGATCGGCACCCCGCGTTCCCGCCACGCGACGATCTTTTTCGGCAGCGTCTCGTTGCTGGCATCAAGCGTCACCCGGTAGCCTTCCGACTCAAGCTGGATGGCCGCTTCCTCGGCGTAGCCCAGATGCTGGTCGGAAACGGCCGCGATCAGGACCTGATCGGGAGCAAGCCAGAGCGGCAGGCGCCCCTGCCAATGTTCGAGCAGCATGCCGATGAAACGCTCGAGGCTGCCCAGAACTGCATGATGGATCATGATCGGCACTTCGCTGGCACCATCCTCGCCGACGTAATGCGCACCAAGTTTTTCGGGCAGCACCAGATCGAGCTGGATCGTGCCGCACTGCCAGCGCCGCCCCAGCCGGTCCTGCAGCGAGAATTCGAGCTTGGGCCCATAGAAGGCGCCTTCGCCCGGCTGCAGATCGAAATCGAGCCCAGCGCCGCGTGCCGCACCCTGCAGGACGCGTTCGGCCACATCCCATAATTCCTCGCTGCCCTCGCGCAATGCGGGGCGCGTCGAGAAGGCGACCGCAAAATCGGCAAAGCCGAAATCGCGATAGACCATGCGCAGGAGTTGCGAGAAGCGCTTCACCTCCTCAGCCACCTGATCCATGCGACAGAGCACATGGGCATCGTCCTGGACGAAAGCGCGCGTGCGCATCAGCCCCAGCAATGCACCGGATGGTTCGTTGCGATGGCACGCGCCGAATTCGGCATAGCGCAAGGGGAGGTCGCGATAGGAGCGCAGGCGGCTGTTGAATATCTGCAGATGACCCGGGCAGCTCATCGGCTTCACTGCGAACTGCCGCTCGCCATCTTCCAGCGCAAACATATGCGGCCCAAATTTCTGCCAATGGCCGCTTTTCTCCCAGAAGGCGCGCGCCAGGATCTGCGGCGTCTTGATCTCCTGGAAGCCCGCGGCCTTCATGCGGCGGCGGATGTAACCCTCGATCAGGCGATAGAGCGCCCAGCCCTTGGGGTGCCAGAACACCATGCCTGGCCCTTCTTCCTGGAAATGAAACAGATCCAGCTTCTGCCCGATACTTCGATGGTCGAACGCGTCCATGTCAGTCTCCGTTGGTCTCTCATATGGGCCGAGACGAACGGTGACTTTTCCCCAATGAAAAAGCCCCGTCCGGTACCGGCGGGGCTTTGGGTGGCAGTCAGATCACGCAAACTTAACGTGCACCAACACCCCTCGCCCGCCAGGTGGCGGTCCAGGTCGTGGTAACTCGTTGATGTTTGCGCATCTGTGCCATGGCGCGGAGACTAAGGGTGGAAACGGCAGCGTGTCAAGCTGCCGCACCCTGATAGGCTTCTTCAAGTTTCGCGATGTCGAGCTTGATCATGCTCCAAACGGCCTGCAGCACGCGGTTGCGCCGCGCTTCGTCGGCATCGCTCAGCATCGCCTCCAACGCCGCGGGGATAACCTGCCAGCACAGGCCCCATTTGTCCTGCACCCAGCCACAAGCCTGCTCCTTGCCGCCGTTTTTCAGGATGGCGTTCCAGATGCTGTCGATTTCCTTCTGGTCGTCGCATTTTACCCAGAGCGAAACCGCCGGACTGAGTTTGTAGGTCGGACCGGCATTGAGGGCGCGATATTCCTGACCCGCGAGCGTAAAGACAACGCCGTAAAGATTCTTCGCGCGATCGAAATGCAGGATCGAGTCCACTTTCGAATTGGGAAGGAGCGAGGTGTAGAAATTCGCCGCTTCCTCGGCACCGTCTTCGAACCACAGATGAGTGGCGACTTTTTGTGAGATGGCCATGGGTTCCTCCGTTTCGGTTTCTTTCGTACCCCCACCAGTCTCGTCATCCCCGGGCGAAGACCCGGGGATCCACTGGTGGCCTGGAGAGAGTGGATGCCCGGCCAGTCTTGATTCAAGAATGGGCCCGGGCATGACGGCAAAATCAGATCAAATGGATTTCGCCAGAGCTTCGAGCTGCGTGGCGACGATGCCCCAGCCTTCGTGGAAGCCCATCTTCTCATGCTCGGCGCGTGCTTCTGCCGACCAATGACGCGCGACGGCGCGGTAGCGGGTCTTGCCGCCTTCATCGGCGAAAGTCACGGTGGCCACCATGAAGGCACGCGGGGACGGGGTCCAGGCATCGACGAAGGCGTCGGTGAAGACGATCTTCTCGTTCTTCACAACCTCCAGGAAGATGCCGTGATTGGGAAATTCCTGCCCCTCCGGTCCCTGCATCACAATAAACGATTTGCCGCCCGGGCGGACATCGAGTTCCGCCTTGGTCACCGTCCAGGGCTTGGGGCAGAACCATTGTGAATAGGTGCTGGGATCGGTCCAGATTTGAAACAGCTTTTCGCGCGGCGCATCGAGCAATCGGTCGAGCACCAATTCGCGCTCGTTGGTGTTTTGGGTGGTTTTGGCAGCAGCAGTCATGATGTCCTCCTTGGGTTTTCTAGGGCGTGAGTTTCTCTGGACTTAGGTTTCTTTGGTTTTAAAAATGGTGACGAGATAGGCCGTGAGATGGTCCAAACAATCCTCGGCGATTTTGGTGCCCTGCTTCACCTTGGCGTAGATGAAAGACCCCTGGAGCACCGCCTGGATGTGGAAGGCGAGGCTTTCCGGCGTCCAATCGGCCTTGATGCGGTTTTCGCGCATGGCCAGCGCGATGTCGGCGGTGATCATCGCGACATGGTCGCTCATATGCTGGTCGCAGGCGGCACGGATGGCGGGATGGCTGTCATAGGTTTCCTGCACCAGGGTGCCGAAGAGGCAGGTGAACTCAGCGAGCTCGCCGCGCAGGATCGCCTTGCGGAAGGCGACATAGCCCAGCACCCGGTCGGCAGCAGTGGTGAGGCTGCGATAGGGTGCCGTCGCGAAGAAGCCGTCCGCCATCGCCCCGAAATGGGCGGCCGCCGCGATCGCCAGATCCTCCTTGCTCGGGAAATGATGGAAGAACGCACCTTTGGTGACACCCGCCGCCGCACAGATTTCGTCCACGGTGCTGGCGCCATAGCCACGCTCACGGATCACCATCATCGCGGCATCCAGCAGCTTTTCGCGCGCCCCCGTCTTGGACGCGCTGGTCATCGGCGCCCCTATCCTCGAGGAAGGCATTTTGGACAAGCCAGTTTTGGACCGGCCCGTCTTGGATAAGGCTGGCGCGCGGCCTTTGGCCGTCTCGCGCCGTGGTTCCGTCGCTTTGCTTTTGGCCATGATGATCGATCCAATCTGCTTCGAGAAGATGCATACCAACTGGTTGGTATGCACGTCAAGCAGCAAATCCTCCGAATAATCTGCCGCCGGGCTGCTGCAGCCGCTGGTTGAGCAGCTGATTCGGGCGTAAACTCCGCTTTCCGGCCTTTCCCTCTCAATCACCTTGGACGCGCTCACGCATGACCACCGACAGTGGCCCCGTACCGCAGCCACCCGGCCCGCTCGATCGCCTGATCGCGCGGATCGTCGCCCGCTTCACCGGGAGCGCTACCGCGCAAGGCACCGGTCACAAGAGCGACACGACGACCAAGCGGCTGCAGCTGCGCTATTTCGAAGATGTGCTGCCGGTCGAATTGATGCGCATCAACAAACGCCGGGAAAGGCTAAGTGATCTGCGCGAAATGGACTGGCGGAAAGCGGGCGCCAAGGATCGGCGTGAAGCGCCCGCGAAGGATCGACGGACAGCCGCGAAGGACCGACAGGAAACCGGCGTCAAGGACCCGGGCGTCAAGGATCGGCGCATCACCAGCGAACGGGACCGGCGGAAAGCGCGCCGGGGCGATGTGCAGCCGCTGCCAGCACCCAAGGCCGAAGGGCAACACCGTCGCCCTTCGCCGGACCCGGACAAACTCTTCAACGACGCCCGGGGTAACAATATCCGGCGCAGTGGCGAGCCGATCGACCCCGCGAAGCCCGATCTGCGCAAGACCCGGCCACGCCCGGTGCCCAGCGACGTCACCGGCTTGGCCTTGTCCGGCGGCGGCATCCGCTCCGCCGCCGTCTGTCTTGGCGCGCTGCAGGCGCTGCACCGGACGCAACAGCTCGACGACATCGATTATCTCTCGACGGTTTCCGGCGGCGGTTATATGGGCACCTGCCTCAGTGCCGGCATGCTGCAGGCGTTTCCCGCCAACCGGCCGACGCCTGGCGATGCCTTTCCCTTCGGCGACGACATCGCCGACAATGCTGCCATGGGCCATCTGCGCAATTTCTCGAACTATCTGCTGCCGCGCGGGCGCAGTGGGTTGCGCAACTACGCCGAGGTGACGGCGGTCCTGTTCCGTGGCCTGCTTGCCAACGCGACGCAGGTGCTCCTCGTGCTGCTGCTCTGTGCGTTGCTGACGATGAGCGCCTTTCCGGTGCGCGACCAGCTGCACGCAGGCAGCTTTCTCGGCCAGCTGGTCGATCATACGGTCAACGGCATCGCCCATCTGATGTATTGGCCGACCTGGCCGATCAATCATTGGGTCGGGGCCTATCCCTTCAGCCTCACCTACAAGCTGCTGGGCCTGCTTGGGCTAGTCCTGCTGGTCTGGGCCGTGCTGCGCACCTTCCTGGCGCTCGACAAGATTACCGGCGATACCAGGGGCTTCTTCCTGTTCCGCGCGCGCGAGTTGATCCTCGGCATCCTTGTCATCGCCTTTCTCGATGCCCAACCGCTCGCCATCGCCTGGTTCATCAAGTATCAGGCAACGACGCACACGCAGGACATCCAGGATTGGTTCAAATCAATTGTGCCGGTGTTGGTCGCCTTCAGCGGCGCCGTCTCGGCGCTGAGCAGCGCGCTCGGTCACTTCCTGGAAAAGAGCGAGCACACCACCAAATGGACGACACTTGTCCTGCGTCTCGCCACCAAGGCCTTGCTGCTGGTGGCCGCCTTGGCGCTGCCGCTGGCACTCTGGCTGATCTATCTCTATCTCTGCGCCTTCGGCATCCAGGCACCCTATGGCCCGCCGGCGACATTCGTGCTGCTGGACCGCAGGATCGAGATTCCGCTGCTCTATTCAATCGCCACCGTGCCGCTCATCGGCATCTATCTGCTGCTGCGGCCGAACAGCTATTCGCTGCACCGCTTCTACCGCGACCGCCTGAGCCGCGCCTTCGTGTTCTTCGTAAAACCCGGCAGGACCAAACCGACCTGGCTCGACGATCTCAAGCTCTCGGCCCTGCAGGATAGCCTCGGCCCCTATCACATCATCAATGCCGCCATGAACGTGCAGGGCTCGGCCGAGGCCAACAAACGCGGGCGCGATGCGGATTTCTTCATGTTCACGCCGGATTTTATCGGCTCCGATCTCACCATGTATGGCCCCACGGTGGAGGCGATGGCCCAAACGCCGGACATGGAGAAGATCGACAAGCGCCTTGATCTTGCGACTGCGATGGCGATCTCGGGCGCTGCCGTCTCCGCCAATATGGGATCGAACACCGTGCGGCTGCTGTCGCCGACACTGGCGCTGCTCAATATCCGGCTGGGCTATTGGCTCAGGAACCCGCGCCACCTTGCCCGCGACAAGAGTGTCGCCGATCGCATGCGCACCAGTTGGGTGATCGACAAATCCTATCTGCTCCTCGAAATGCTCAACCTCCTCGACGAGACCAGTCGCAACGTCTATCTCACCGATGGCGGGCATATCGAGAATCTCGGCGCCTATGAATTGCTCAAGCGCGGCTGCAAGGTGGTCATCGTCATTGATGCCGAGGCCGATCCCAGCATGTCGTTCGGCTCGCTGCTCAAGCTGGAACGCTATGCGCGCATCGATCTCGGCGTGCGCATCATCCTGCCCTGGGAGGAGATTGCCCGCCGTGCCAAGCGCTATGATCGCCTGCGCCATGAAGAGGCGCCGGTGCGGCGGACGGGACCGCATTGCGCAATCGGGCGCATCATCTATGAGAACAACGCCCAGGGCGTCCTCATCTATTTCAAATCCTCGGTGACCGGCGACGAGAAGGATTATATCCTCGACTACAAGAAGCGCTTCCCGGCCTTCCCCCATGAGACGACCGGCGATCAGTTCTTCACCGAGGAACAGTTCGAAGCCTACCGGGCGCTGGGTTTCCATATGGTCAACGGCGTCTTCCAGGGGGATGACGAGGTGAGCTATCTGCGCAAGGGCCCCGGCGCGTTTACATCGGACCAGATCAAGGCGCTGAAGCAGGACTTCGCCAGTGCGCTTGTTTGAGGATCCTTCCCCATGATGTCGCCTGAATTCCTGATCACCTGCCTCATCATCGTGGCCTCGCCCGGCACCGGCGTGCTCTACACGCTGGCGGCGGGGCTGGCACGCGGAAGGCGGGCCAGCATCATCGCGGCGTTCGGTTGCACCATCGGCATCGTGCCGCATCTGGCGGCCGCCATCATGGGGCTGGCCGCCCTCCTCCACACCAGCGCGCTCGCCTTCGAGGTCTTCAAATATCTCGGCGTCGCCTATCTGCTCTATATGGCGGTGATGACCTGGCGCGAACGGGGTACTCTCAAGATCGAGGAAAAGGTCGGCGCCCGCTCTGCCTGGCAGATCACGGTGACGGCGGTCCTCATCAACATCCTCAACCCCAAGCTCTCGATCTTCTTCCTGGCGTTCCTGCCGCAATTCGTAGATGCCGCCGACCCGCAGCCCTTGGCACGCATGCTGGAGTTGTCGGCCGTGTTCATGGCGATGACCTTCGCGGTCTTTGCAATCTATGGGATCTGTGCGGCCGCCATGCGTGACCATGTGATCTCACGACCGCGGATCCTCGCCTGGTTGCGGCGCAGCTTCGCCGCCGCTTTCGTGGCGCTGGGGGCGAAGCTGGCCTTGGCCGAACGTTAGGGCGTCGTGGTCTCTTTGGTCGTCGTGGTCGTGGTGTTGCCGGTGGCGGGTGACGTGGTCGTCTGTTCGGTCGTGGTGCTGCTCGAGCCGCCGATATAGCCGCCCTTATAGGCAAAGAAGCCGATCACGACGGCGACGACGAGGCCGCCGACGACAAAATAAAGTCCGCTGTTATTGCTGCTGCCGCTTGATGTTTCAGCCATGTGGGTCTCCTCGACCTCTGTCCGGCCAGGCGGCCGATACTGGCGCAGGGAATGCGCATCACCGCCACACTAGGCCCGCGCCCAGATAGCGCCAGGGTCGGAATATACCCAGGCACGTGCGGGTGCAGCGCATGGCCGCCTGCGTCATTCACCTATGCCTCGGGAACCCTTACCGCAAAACTCGGTTGTTGGGGTGAGCGTGCAGGCGCGGCCTGCCGCCATGACCTATTCCTTGAAGGTGAACCATGAGCACTCTGTTGATCATTATCCTGCTGATCGTCCTGTTCGGCGGTGGCGGCGGCTATTACGCGCATCGCAGTTGGGGCGGCCGCGGTCTCGGCGGCGTGCTCGGCCTCGTGCTGCTCGTCATCATCGTGCTGTGGCTGGTCGGCGGCCTCGGGCGTCCAATCTAACGGGCCAGTTTAACGGGCAGCCTTCCGCCGCTTCGAGGGCGCCTTCTTGCCCGCAGGCTTGCGCTCGACACGTGGGGCGCCCCATGTGTCGAGGCTGCCCTGATCCTTCCAGGCACCACTCCAGCCCTCGGAGGCGGTGAGTGTCAGCAATTGCCGGTCGGTGGTGAGGGCGATCGCCATGGCGCGACTGCCGTGCCCCGCGACATCGACATGGCGGAATCGCGTCTCGCGCCCACTGCGACCATATCCCGGGCGGCCGAGTGGCGACCAGGCGGGCGGGCGGGCAGCACCGGGACGCCAGCGCGCCGTCTGCGCCAAGCCATCCGGTGTCACGCCGAAAATCTCCACGCCACTTCGGCCGGCCAGCACGGTGACGGCGCCGGCGAAATTGCCGCCGAGATCAACCCATTTCCCCAGCCCTGGTCCGGCCAAGGCCGTTGCCCGCAACGCGTTGCCTTCGTCGCGCGCAAACAGCAGCGGCGTCCCGTCGGCGGCGTCGGCGATGGTGAGGCCCGGTTTGAACCCCGCCCCCATATCGCGCCAGCGCAGGCCGGTACTGCGCCCGCCGGCCGCATAGCTCGCCCAACGCAGCACGCCGCTTTGCAGGGTCACGAGATGGATGCGGTCCTCGGCATCCCGCGCGATCGTGGCGCTCATGTCGCAGGCGCAGTCTACATCGCGTACCGCACTGTGCGCCACATCACGCGCTCCTGGCCCCTCATCGATCCGCGCCCAGGCCTGCCCTGGCAGGCGCCGGAACAACGCACCTTCCGGCCCCAGGGCGAAGCCATGGGTCTTCGCATCCTTGCCACCGATTCCGGCTTTCTTGCCGACACCGCTGAGCGTGACCATGGCCTTGATCCCATCGAGCTTGGTGATGAGATCCGGCGGAATGACCGGCGCTTCCTGCGGCGGCGTCAACGTGATCTCGACCCAGCCGTCGACCCAGTAGTGAATGCCACGCGGCCCGCTATCGAGCCGGAAATTGAAGCGGTATTCACCCGGGTCCTGCGGCATGTTGAGGGTCTGCAGCGCCTCGGCGACATTCTTGTCGTCGTTTTCGAAAGCGACCGTCGTTTCGGGCAATATCGTCGGCAATTCGGGACCGCCGGTGAATGAACCGAGGATATCCGAATCATGCTCGACGCCGTGCACAAACACACTGACCTGGTCCTGAATGGCACCGGATTCCAGCGTGGCACCTCGCCCCAGTGGAAAGTCGCGCGTCTCGCCGCTGTCGATATCGTCTTTGAACTGGCGCACGCCGATGAGGTCCTTGTCGTTGTAGAAGCCGAAATCGAACACGAACTCCCCCTCGCCCTTCAGCCCCGGATCGCCGTCATTGAACATGAAGATGGTGCGGATCGTGAAGCGCCCCACGCGCGCCGACGTCATGAAGGTGCCGGTGACGATTGCCGCCGGAAACGTGCCGTCGCCGGCGGTGATGCGATAGTGAAAGCGTCTGTTGCTGGCCAAGCCGGTCATCACCGCCTGATGCTTGTCGGTCAAATTGCCGAGCCAGGCGCTGATGAAGTCGAAGCCCGTGGCGACGACATTCGCCGGCACCATGTCCTGCACGGGATTGCCGCTCACCGATTGAAATATCTCGACCACCGGCACGGTCGGCTGGTTGGTCCGGAAGGTGTAGATCGCGGAGGTCGGTTGCGGCTTGATGGCCAGCTTACGGATGCGCTGCATGGGGCGCGTGAAATCCCATTCGAGAACTTTGGCGTCGACAATGCCTTTCGGATCTAACGCTGTAAGGCCCATATGATCGCGCTCCCCAAATCGTGTGACGTTTCAGAGCAGGCAGGATTCACAAGCAGAATTTCGACCGCCGGAATGTTGCAGTGCTGAGGTGGTCCCGCAAGACGGGAATGCGTCGGAACGACAGTTCGATATCTACTATGCGGGGCGCCGTCAGGAAATGCTGCGCGCGCAGTAACTGCTTCAAGTGGAGTCAGCGTCGTGGATGTGAGGCCGGGTTCGTCAGGCTAGTGTGGTCAGGCCGAGTTGGGATAGGCAATTTCCGGCGGATAGGTGGCGGCAAAAGCGGGCAGCGCCTCGAGCCGCTCCGAGAGCTTGTGGAGCCTCGGATAGGGGCCGAGCAGATCGGGGTCCGTCATCTCGACATAGCGCAGCATGCAGACCGTGGTGATCGCGGCCTGGTCCGGCGTTGCTGAATCAGCGGTCACATGCACGGACCAGTCCAACGCCGCCAGGGCCGAGAGCGCCCCAGACAACTGCAGGCGGCAGCGCACCACCCAATCCGGCCAGAGATATTTGGGCGGCCGGATGAGCCGCTCATAACCGGACGCCCCCGCCTTGTCGATGGCGCCCGTCGCCAGCGCCAGGGTCTGCAAGCAGCGCCGCCGCGCGAGGCCCGACGCCGGGACCAGTGCGCGCTCCGGCCCCACCATGTCATCCAGGTAATCGAGAATGGCGCCAGAATCGATCAGCACCGTGCCGTCATCCAGCACCAGCGACGGAATCCGCCCGACCGGATTGGTATTCTTCCGCATATCGTCAAAGTCGCCAAACACCGAGCGCGTGTCATGGCGGTAGTCGAAGCCGAGCAACCGCAGCGAAACACCGACGCGGCGGACATAGGGTGAATCATATTGGCCGACGAGGATCATGGGCATCCACATTGATCATTTGAGATAGGAGACGACTGTTCTTAATTCGGTTTGGCGCCACAAACGAAATGCCCAACACGACATTGCGTAATACACTTTTCACTATTATATTCTGAATATCCTTCTCGTAAATGCCCTTCGAAAGGGATCTGCGTGACTACGGGTATCGACTGCGAATCAGAACCACGTAACATCGACAATATCTTCTCCGACCTTCGCGTGCTTGCACAGACCAAGGGAGCTCTGCATGGCGTTTCTTCAATTATATTTCGGGACTGGGTCCTCACCATAGACACCCAAGAACGAAGGATCGTTGACGATCCAACGCGACGATGGTCGCAAACTAAATTGAACAAAAATGAGTTGATGCTTCTACTAGGGCTGATTGTTCAATCCAGTTCGGAAGAGATTTTCTCAGTTATACCTGAGGGGGATGACTTCGTCAGGGCCGCAGATCGCCTGCTGCAAGAGTTTCACGAGCGCTTGGCAGCTGACTTTACGAGGCAGCCTCTCATCCCACACGAGGCCTTAGAAAGTGGGGATAGCTTTGGTGCTTTTGCCCGGGAGGCCATCTACTATGGGGCCGAAAGCTTTTACCTGCACCAGCTTGAGAACTTTGCCCGATACCGATATCGCCATGATGGCGATTGGCTTTTACAGAATGTGGGAATTTCAATTCTGCCAATGCTGCAAATTGCACGGTTTATTGTGGACCGAACTAACAATCAGATATCGGCCGCACGCCATTCAGAAAAAGCAGGTCAATTCAATTTAGGGCAGCTAACCAACAGCTTGTTAGTTTCAAAGCGTGAACTAACTCGAAAATTTGGGGAAAAAGCAAACGCCTTCATAAAGCAGTTTTCTTCTCCGATTCTGAATAGTAATTCAGACTTCACCCATGCATTTGCGATCAACCAAGTAAGCCTAAAGCCGCTAATCGATCTCGGAGATTATTTATATGTCTCCGGGCAATTCCGACTGTTTGAATCGATCTATGAAAGTCCATTCTACTGGATGATGGCCGATGAGAAATATTGCAATACAGAAGCAGAGCATCGCGGACAGTTCCTAGAGACAACTACCGCACATCTACTCCGCTCTGTCTTTGGTACTGATAATGTCTTTCAGAATGTGATAGTAAAATCGAGCAAAAAAAAGACCGGCGGCGAAGCAGATGTGCTCGTCGTCTATGGTGAATTCGTTATTGTCGTTCAGGCAAAATCGAAGCGCGTAACTTTGAAAGCGCGCGCGGGCGATATTGAAGCATTAAAAGCCGATTTCGAGAATGCTATTCAAACCCCATATCGTCAGGCGCAGCAGTTCTCAGAATTACTTCTGTCGGGCGCGACCTGCACAACGGCGGACGGAAGAGTTCTAACATTGCCGCGAATAATCAGGGCATTTCCCGCTGTTGTTCTAAGTGATAGCTTCCCGTCCACAACAATTCTCTCATCGCACATGCTTACGCGAGATAATCTAGCTGCACCTGTAATTTGGGATATTGGCATTTTAGATTGCGTCACAAAAATTCTGTCATCTCCAATCGACCTAATATTTTATCTCAAGTGTCGCTCAGAGGCTTTTGAGGATATACTTTCCGACAGTGAATATAATCTTTTGGGCTATCATTTGAAGCACAAACTGGCCCGAGGAGCAGAGGCCGATTTCATGATGATTGGTCAGGACTTCGCTGAGGAGGTTGACGACTTTATGTTTTCTCTTGATATGAAGTTGAAAGCTACGCCTCCTATTGGAATCCTTCAGCGCATTCAGATTCCAGTCGTTTCTTTACTTTTGGATAGCCTTAGAAAGGCACCTCCATCGTTGGCGGCGGTTGCTATCGACCTCTACGATTTTTCTAGCAGCGCCCTTGAAAATATGTCGTTGCAAATCCTGAATCTGCGCGAAGAAGTCGTGCAAGGTAAGAAGTTCAAATCTTTCTCTCTGCCGACTCAAAATGGAGGATTTACCTATCTCGTTTGTCAGGGGATCGACGAAAAGGTTATCGCAGCAGGGCATGCGCTGGGCACAAAGTATAAATATGAATCACGCCGAGATCGTTGGTATGTAATTATCGACGATATTGAAACGCAACTTCCTATTGATCGATTGCTTCCCATATTGGGGAAATGGGAAGAGAATGAAGAAATGGGAGAGCACTCAAGGAGAGTTGGGGAAATGTTTGGTTCAAAGCGCCGAGAGATTGGGCCTCCTGAGTTTCCCAATGAACAGAAATAATACGCTACGCGCCGCTGCCTCTTATTTCTTAACCAACGGCACCCAGGTGAAGTGCAGCGCCAGCATCGCGACCGCACCGATGCCGACTGTGGCATAGCCAAGGACCGGGTTGGACGTGTTCTGCGCGAACAGCACGCCGATCAGGAAGGGAACCACGGCCGCGAAGCTTTTCACCCAGGGGACGCCGATCTTGCCGCCGCAGTTCTGGCACGTCGCGGGGACGGCGGGGCCGAGCATGGCGCGGCGGGTCCAGGAGATGCCGGGCTGGTTGCAATGCGGGCAGGTGTACATCGGGTGGTCTCCCCCTCTTGGGTGTTGGTGGCTGCGGTGCGTCGTGGTGGAGCAACACATGGCGCGGTGGTTTGTGCCTTGGATTGTTGGACCGCACCATGCTGATGGAAACTCGTGGGTGGTCGGCCTTCGCCGACCATGACGAGGGAGAGTGGTCGACCTTCGCCGACCGGCGACCATGGCGATTGAGGACCGCCCATGACGATTGGGCGAGAGGGTCAGGCAGGACCCATCCCCGCATTGCGCCGTCAATCGACGATGAAGAGCTTGGCGCCGGTTTGGGTGGAGGAGCGATGTGGCTCGGCATTGTCGGCGACCTGATAGCTCATGCCGGGCTTTAGCGTGAAGACGCGGCCGTCTTCCAGCTCGGTCCGCAATTCTCCCTCGAGGCAAAAGAGGATGTGACCTTTGATGCACCAATGATCGGCGAGGTAGCCCGGCGAATATTCGACCAGGCGCACGCGCATGTCGCCGAAATTTCGGGTACGCCAGAGGGCGATGCCGCTATCCCCCTTATGCTCGGTAGGCGCCACGGTCGACCAATCCGTCGTGCCGAACGGGATGGCGCTCATCTTCATCTCAACCTCCCCTGGCTGCCTTGGGCGCAATTCACAGCAGATGCTGCCCGCCGGTAAGGAACACTTCCGTCCCCGTCACATAGGCAAAATCCGGCCCGCAGAGTTGGAAGATGACGCCGGCCACTTCGGCTGGCGTGCCCATGCGGCCCATCGGGATACGCGGGATGAGGGCTTCGTATTCGGGGCCGATCATGGCGGTTTCGATCTCGCCGGGGGCGACGGCATTCACGCGCACGCCCAAGGGTGCGAACTCACCGGCCATTTCGCGCGTCAGGGCCGAGAGGGCGGATTTCGAGGTCGAATAGGCAGCACCGGCGAAGGGGTGGATCGAATGGCCGGCGATCGAGGTGATGTTGACGATGGCGCCCTTGGCCCTCGCGAGAGGGGTCGCGAAGCCCTTGGCGAGCTGCAGCGGGGCAAACAGATTGAGCTCATAGACCTCGCGCCAGGCGGCGACGTCGCCGTTGAGCGTGCCCAACCGTTCCTTGAACGAGGTCTTGGGGCTAATCGCGGCGTTGTTGATGAGCGCGTGGACGGGGGCACCGCCCAGCACGTCGAGCGCCTCGCTCACGAACTTGCCGGCGTCACCCGGTTCGGCGAGGTCGACGGTGATGTGATGCGCCCAGTTGGGGTCGCGCTTGCACTCATCCGGGATCGCGTCGCGCGAGCAGGTGATGATGCGCCAGCCTTCGGATGAGAAGCGCTGCACCGTCGCATGGCCGATGCCGCGGCTGGCGCCGGTCAGGATCACGGTCTTTCTGGTTTCGGTCATTTGGCCTTCGTCCTCAATCGTCTTTTCATCAGTCGCTCCCCCTCACCTAACCCTCCCCCACGTTGGGGGGAGGGGACTCTAGCCAGTTTGAACGCGACCCATGCGACAACTCGGTGAGCTCCCTCCCCCGCCCGCCGACGAATGTCGGCCTTCGCCGACAGTGGGGGAGGGTCGGGGAGAGGGGGTGTTAGCAACAAATCCGCTCATCCATCTCTTGCCTCATCCGCCGCCAGCAGCGCGCTGCGCCCTGGCCGGGATTGGTCCATGCGGGCGCGGAGGTCTTGCCGGCGTTCCACCACCGCATGGGGGTCCTGGTGGATGATGATCTCGGCGCCGGGGAATTCGGTTTGCAGCGCAGCCTCGACCGCGTCGGAGATGACATGTGCCGCCATCAGCGAAATGTCATCGGGCAGTTCGAGATGGAACTGGATGAACACATCCTGCCCGGCCGCACGGGTGCGGAGGTCGTGGAGGTTGAGGGCCTGGGGGTGGCGTTTGACGATCTCCATGATGCGGGCGCGTTCGGAATCGCTCATCTCGCGGTCCATCAGCATGTCGAAGCTCTGCCGGCCGATGCGGATCGCGGTATAGGCGATGTAGATCGCCACCAAGAGCCCGAACAGCGGGTCGGTCCACCAGATACCGAATTCGGCCGAGATGACGAGGGCGGCGATGACGCTGAAATTCACCAGGAAATCGCTGCTGTAATGGGCGGAATCGGCGCTGACCGCGATCGACCCGGTGCGCTTTACGACATGGCGCTGCAGCAGGATGAGCCCGCCGGTGATGACGATCGAGAGCACCATGATGCCGATGCCGATCTCGGGATTTTCGACCGGCTTCGGGTGCCTGAAATGGTCGTAGACCTCCATGAGGAGGAGAAGCGAGGAGCCGAGGATGAACGCCACCTGGACGAGGCCTGCCAGCGGTTCCGCCTTGCCATGGCCGAAGCGATGTTCGGCATCGGCCGGCATCAGGGCATGGCGCACGGCCAGCAGATTGACCAGCGAAGCCGCGATGTCGAGGGCGGAGTCAAAGAGCGTCGAGAGCAGGCTCACCGAGCCGGTCGCGAGATAGGCGTAGAATTTGAGGCCGATCATGATGACGGCCGCCGCCACCGCCGCGTTGGTGGCCAGCCGCATGAGACGCGCGGCGTCTTCGCGGGTGGTCATTTCAGATCGTCATGGTCGGCGAAGGCCGACCACCCACGAGTTGCTTTCTTTGCGCGGACGGAAATTCGTGGGTGGTCCGCCTTCGCGGACCATGACGAATTGAAAGAGCGATATGTTGCCATATCCCTCACGGATAGAACTTCTCCGTCACCCAGGACTCGCCCCAGGCGGCACCCGGTGCCGGCGTGTAGACCAGCCGGTCGTGGAGTCGGAACGGGCGGTCTTCCCAGAATTCGATATAGCTCGGCTTGATGCGGAAGCCGGACCAATGCGGCGGGCGCGGGATGGTGCCGATGGGGTGTTTCGCGGTGAACAGCGCCACGCGCTTTTCGAGATCGAAGCGGTTCTGCATCGGGCGCGACTGGATCGACGCCCAGGCGCCGAGCTGGCTGCTGCGCGGTCGCGAATGATAATAATCATCAGCTTCCTGATCCGTCACCACCTCGACCTCGCCTTCGACGCGGATCTGGCGGCGCAAGCTCTTCCAATGCAGCACGATCGCGGCTTTCATGGCGTGAAGGATCTGCGTGCCCTTCTTGCTTTCGAAATTGGTGTAGAAGACGAAGCCGCGTTCGTCGAAATCCTTCAGCAGCACCATGCGCACCGAGGGCATGCCATCCGCGCCGACGGTCGCCAGCGCCATGCCGTTGGGATCGTTGGGTTCGGAGGCTTCCGCTTCCTTCAGCCAGGCGGCGAATTGCTGGAAAGGCTCGCCCCAAGGATGGCGGGCTTTGGAGTCGAGATCTGCGTCGGTCGCGGTATCGGTCATGATCGGCCTGTTCATCACATTCCTTTGACCAACTTCTATAGCATTGAATTTGGAACCGGATGCCGCCATTTTCATTATGATTTCGGCGCCATTTGACACAGGATTCGGTGATGAAAATGTCTGCACACATGTCGCGCGACGGCTTTGCCGGGAAGATCATCGCCGGCGCCCTGGTGGCTGCCCTGGCTTTGCCGCTCGCCGCCTGCTCCGCCAACTCCTATGGCGGGGGCAAGCAGAACACCGGGACCGTGCTGGGCGCCGTGGGCGGTGCAGCGGCGGGTGCTGCCATCGGCGGCAAGGATAATTGGTGGTGGGCGGCGGGCCTGGGTGCCCTGGCCGGCGGTGTGGTCGGCAACCAGGTCGGCGCCTATCTCGACCGCCAGGACCAGCAGACCTCCTACCAGACGGCCAACCGCGCGCTCAATTCCGTGCCGGACGGGCAACAGGCCAAATGGTCCAATCCGCAGAACCAGACCAGCGGCTATACCAAGCCGACCGAGACGGTGCAGACGGCCAGCGGCCAGACCTGCCGCGAGTTCCAGACCGGCGTCACCGCGCAGGGCCAGACCAGCACCGGGACCGGCACGGCGTGCCGCCAGCCCGATGGCACTTGGAAAATCGTCCGCTAGCCCCTATTTTTCTGCCATGACGAATTATTCGCGTGGCGGAAACCTGCATGCCCGATCCCTATAAGACGCTGGGCGTCGGCCGACTCGCCACGGCAGATGAGATCAAGAAGGCTTATCGCAAGCTGGCGAAGAAGCTGCATCCCGATCTCAATCCCGGCGACAAGAAGATCGAGTCTCAGTTCAAAGAGATCAGCGCCGCCTATGACATGCTCTCGGATGTCGAGAAGCGGCGGAAATATGATCGCGGCGAGCTCGACGACAATGGCAATCCCCGCGCCGGCTTCCAGGCCGGCAATCCCTGGGGCGCTGCGCGCCCGGGTGCCGGTCAGGCGGGTGGGCGCGCCCGCACGGCCAAGGATTTCGGCATCGACGAAGGCGACAATGACGAGATCTTCAAGGATTTCTTCGGCTTCGGTCGCGGCCGCAGCGGCTTCAAGATGCGCGGCGCCGACGTCACCTATCGGCTGGAAGTCGATTTCGTCGATGCCGTGAATGGTGGCAAGAAGCGCCTAGGCCTCGCCGACGGGAAGACGCTCGATGTCACCTTGCCGCCCGGCACCGAGGATGGCAGCCAGCTGCGCCTCAAAGGCCAAGGCATGCCCGGCCAGGGGGGTGCCCCTAATGGCGATGCCTTTGTCGAGATCGGCGTGAAGGCGCATCCATTCTTCGAGCGCGACGGCCTCGACATCCTGCTGGAATGCCCGATCACCCTCACCGAAGCCGTGCTTGGCGGCACGGTGCAGGTGCCGACCATTGATGGCCGCGTGGCGCTCAAGGTGCCGATCGGCAGCAATTCCGGCACGCAGTTACGCCTGAAGGGCAAGGGTATCTTGAACGCCAAGACCAAGGCGCGCGGCGATCAATATGTGCGCTTTGTCGTGACCTTGCCCGCCAACATCGATGCCGATCTCGAAGCGAAGATCCGCGATTGGTCGAAGGCACATCCCTATGACGTGCGCGGCAAGTTCGACCTCAAGACTTCGTGAGCCCTAGGCTTTTTTTAAGCCTATGCCTTTTTAAGATTCACGATCACCACGCCACCCAGCGCCAGCACGCCGCCCAGAATCCCCAAGAGGCCGGGCGTTTCAGAAAGCCAGACATAGCCCAGGGCGGTTGCCACCGGCGGAACGCAGTACATGAAGTTGGAGGCACGGCTGGCTGGCATGCGCGAGAGCACGATCGACCAGGTGCCATAGGCAATGAGACTGGGCACGATGCCCAGATAGATCGCCGACAGCAGCGATTCCGTCGACGCCAGCGGCATCTGCGCGATGGCCGATGGCAAAGCCGGGGCCAGCAGCACTGCGCCGATCACCATGTTCCAGGCCGAGACGGTGAGCGGCTTGTGGCGCTGGAACAGCGGCTTCTGCACGATCGTGGTGACCGAGTTGCAAAGCGCGGCACCCAGGATCAGCAGCGCCCCCATATCGATCTGCATGGCCGACCCTTCGCCCAGGGCGATGAGGCCGATGCCGGCAAAGGACAGCAAGGTCCCGGCCCACGCCCATTTGCCGAAGCGCTCGCCCAGAATGGCGATGGCCATGAGAGCCGTGATGATCGGGTTGACGTTGATGATGAAGCTGGCGGGGCCCGCTGACACGGTCTGCTCGCCGATATTGAGCAGAATCGTATAGAGGCAGACGAAGAACAACCCGCCACTGGCAAAGCGCCACAGCTCGTTCCACCTTGGCAGGCTAGGCTTTGTGATCAGCAGGAAGAGTGCTGCCGGCAGGGCGGCGATGGCAAAGCGCACGGCACCGAGTTCCACAGGCCCGAAGCCCTGCAGCCCGGCGCGGATCGCCGGAAAGGCGCTGGCCCAGGCGAGGACCGTGACCGCCACGAAGACAAACGTCCCACGCTGGGCATTTCCGGTGGTGGAAGCTGGCATGGTCGGTGTTGACGTGACACTCATCTGGTCTGCTGCCTCTGTTGGGCGGGCACCATCCCAAATCTGCAGCCCCTTGACAAACGAACAAATGAACGCTGAGCTGTGACTATGGATCACAGCTCAGCCAACACCCTCCCGCCCCTGGACACCTTGCGCGCCTTCGAGGCGGCGGCGCGCGGCGGCAGCTTTTCAGCGGCCGCCAACACGCTCAATCTCACCCATGGCGCAGTCAGCCGGCAGGTGGCGAAGCTGGAACATTGGCTGGGCCTCAAGCTCTTTGAGCGGCAGGCGCGTGGCGTCGCCCTGACGCCGGAAGGGCAGCGGCTGTATCTGCGCACCGTTGATGCCTTCGCGCTTATCGCCGACACATCGGATCGCTGGACGGAATCCCGCGGCTCGGCGGTGGTGCGGCTCTCCACCATCCCCTCGGTCTGCGGCTTGTGGCTGATGCCGCGCCTCAAAAAATTCGAGAGCGGCAAGCCGAGCCTGCGGGTGACGCTGAGCGCCGATCATCGTCATGTCGATCTTGCCGATGACGGCATCGACCTCGCCATCCGCTGCGGCCGTGGTGCCATTCCCGGCCGCATTTCGCTGCAGCTGTTCGAGGAGCATTGCTTCCCGGTCGCGGCACCCGAACTCGCTGAGGAGATCGGCACCGGCGAAGGCGAGCCGGCGCGCTTCCTCGACCAGCCGCTCATCCACGATTCCGATGCCGCCGGCTGGCGCGCCTGGTTCATGGCGCAGAATCTCGATTATAAACCACGGCCCCATGACCGCCGCTTCGAGGATTACAATCTGGTGCTGGACGCGGCGATGAACGGCCTCGGTGTGGCACTCGCACGACCGCCCCTGGTGGCCGACTTCATCCGTCAAGGCAAGCTGGTCGCGGTCGATCCAAGGAAGGTGCTCAACCCCTCCTCCTACTGGCTCGACCGGCCACCCGGGCCCGTGCGCGACGCCGCCGCCAGCCTCGCCCGCCGCATCGGTCGCGAGGCCGGTCTCGGCGCCGACGCTATTGCAGCCTTTCTGGTGGCCGAGCGTTGACCGGAACGCGTGACACGATCGCAGCACTTGCAGCCTATTGGACCAGCCTCGCGGGGGGAAAGGTGCCGGCGCGCGACCTGCTGAACCCTGGGGCGATCCTGCCGCTGCTGCCCTGGCTGCTGCTATGCGATTTCGAACAGGATCCCTTTCGCGTGCGCTACCGGTTGACGGGAACGCTCGTCGACCAATGGAATCGCAGCAACATTACCGGCCGCTATCTCGACGAACTCGACGACGAGGGCTATCACGGTGCCGTCGACAAATTGCAGGTCAGCTATCGCGATTGTTTTGACCGCGCAGCGCCGGTCATCGACGATTATGACTGGCCGGGTCCCCATGGCGGCGTGCTCAAGGTACGCTTCGGCCTATTCCCGTTGTTGTTGGATGGAACCATCCGTCAATGCCTCGCCATCGAGGACTATAGCGCCCTCCCGCATCGCTATGATGGCGGGCCGCTGGCGCGGTAGCAGCAAGGCCACATTCGCATGATCTCTAAATTCCGGCCTTTCGCATTTGTTTGCACCCTCGCGGCGGCCATCATGCCGACGGGTCAAGCCGCAGCAGATACGCCAGCGCGTCAAGTTGCCGTACGCGCCTGTGGCGCGTTGCTGGCACGGGTGGCGGCATTTCCCGGCAACGGCCCGGTCTTTCTGCGCAGTTATGACAGCGCTTTGGGCGAAGGTCTCGGCGTCGAACCGGTGCTGGGCGGCGCCTTCACCTATGACAATGCACTGGCGATCATCGCGCTGCATGCCTGCGGCGAGGATGCAGCAGCACGGCGGGTTGGCGATGCTTTGCTGGCGGCCGCGGAAGGCGACCGCCTGGGACCAGCGGGCCGGTTGCGCAATGCTTATCGACCCGGCCCGCTCACCGAGCATCCTGTGCCGCCGATGGGCTGGTGGAGTGAACAGGACAAGCGCTGGGTTGAATATCCCTATCAGGTCGGCACTGCCACAGGGAATGTTGCCTGGGCCGCCTTGGCCCTGCTGACACTTGCCGAGGCGACAGGCGACAAACGCTACCTCGCGGGCGCCGCCAAGCTCGCCGATTGGGCCGTGGCGACAACCTATGATGCACGACAACCTCCCGGCTTCAGCGGCGGCATCTATGGCTATGACGATAAGCCGGACCGCCAGACCTGGAAATCCACCGAGCACAACACGGATCTCGCTGCGGTCTTCGATTGGCTCATCCGACTGCAGCCAGAAGAAAAATGGCGGGCGAACGCGCAGATCGCACGAGGATTCGTCGCGGCACAATGGGACGCAAGCAGCGGCCATTTCTGGGTCGGCACCACGCCCGATGGCAGCACGCCAAATCGCGGCAATGCCGGATTGGACGCGCAGCTTTGGCCGCCACTGCTGGCGGATGCACCGGTGGCCTGGCAGGCCTCGATCCATCACGCTGAACAGGCACATGGTGTGCGCAAGGAAAATGTCCTCACAGGATTCGATTTCAACGATGATCGCGACGGTGTCTGGTGGGAGGGAACGGCGCAGGCCGCCCTGCTCTACCGCGCCTTGGGAAGAAGGCAGGATGCCGACCGACTCTTTGTGGCGATGACCGATCAATTCAGTCCCGGCGGGATGATCTGGGCCACCGATTCAGCGCAGATCACAACCGGCTTCGCCCTGTCGCCCACCAGCACCACCGCCGATTTCTTTTACTTCCGGCTGCCGCATCTAGGTGCCACTGCCTGGGCGGCTCTCGCGGCCACCGGCTGGAATCCCTTGACCGGCGCGCGCGTCGCAGGAGATCAGTGAAAGCGTGATTGAATAAGGCGGCATCTCGTCGCAGCCCCAGATACCTTGTCATTCGGCCGCCTTGTCATTCGGCCGCCTCGTCATTCGGCCGCCTCGTCATGAATTTGTCATAGAGGAACTAAAATCGCGGCGAAGCTTTTCGTTCTCGTCCCTGATTGGCGGACGGTATCCAGGACGAAGCACTTATGTTCATCGACGGCCGGCAGGTTCCCGACGGCACCATCATCGAGACCGACATCGCCATCATCGGCGCGGGTGCGGCCGGGATTACGCTGGCGCGGGAATTCATCGGCAGCCAGCGCCACGTCACGCTGATCGAAAGCGGCGGCCTTGAACCGGACGAGGCCACGCAGGCACTGTATGCGGGCGAGAGCAAGGGTGTCGACTATCCGCTGGAGGCGGCGCGGCTGCGCTATTTCGGCGGCAGCACCAATCATTGGGGCGGATTCTGCCGGCCGCTGGCGCCGATCGATTTCGAAGCACGATCATGGGTCCCGCATTCCGGCTGGCCGATCACGCGCGCGACGCTCGATCCGTTTTACGCACGCGCGACAACGATCTGCCAATTGGGAGCAGGCCTCACCGCCGGCGATTTTGACGACAGTGCTGCCTGGCGATTGCGGGCGGGTGGCAAGTCGTTGAATTGGCAATCGATCGATCTGCCCGGCGACGATTTCGTCACGCGCTTTTTCATCTATAGCAAACCCACGCATTTCGGTGAGGCCTATGGTGGCGAGATCGGGCGCGCCACCAACATCACCACTTATCTCAACAGCAATGTGACGGAGATCGTACCGGATGCGGCCGTACAGCGCGTTGAGCGGCTGACCGTTGCGACGCTGGGGGTTGAGGGCCATCCTGGCCGGCGCTTCGAGATTCGTCCACGCATGACGATCCTTGCCTGTGGCGGAATCGAGAATGCGCGCTTGCTGCTGCTCTCCAACAGCGTGGCGACAGAGGGCCTCGGCAATGGCCGCGATCTCGTCGGCCGCTTCTTCATGGAGCATGTGCATGTGCCGGGACAGATCGCCCTCATCGCTCTCGACGCGCGGGCGCGGATTGCCACCGGTTACGACGAGCCGCAGGTTGTGGGCGATGCCGAGGTGCGCGCTATTCTGATGCCGTCGGATGCCTATCTGCGGCGCGAACAGCGGCTGGGGCTCAACATCGCGATCTATCCGCAGCGGCCGGTTGCAGAAGGATCAGATGCCGAGCGACCTGTCGAGGCCGGCGTGCTGGGATTGCTGCGGTTGCCCGGCGCACCAGATGCAACGGTGGCCGGTGAGGCAACCCTCTTCGGCGCGTCCTGTGCGGCGGAGCCGATTCCCTCCCCCGACAACCGTGTCACCCTGTCGACGGACCGGGATGCACTGGGTTTGCCACGCACGCGGCTCGATTGGCGGCCGCTGCCGGTGGAGCAACGCGATCTGGCGCGCAACGTCGATGCGCTGGCGCGGAATTTCGGCGCCTGGGGCCACGGCATTGTGCGTGCCCTGTTCACCGAACGGCCGGATTGGCAGGACGAGGATATCGGCTGGGGTAATCATCACATGGGCACGACGCGCATGGCGGCCGACCCGCAGGCAGGCGTGGTGGATGCCGATTGCCGCGTGCATGGCATCGACAACCTTTATGTCGCCGGCAGTTCCATCTTTCCGACCGGCGGTCCGGTCAACCCGACCTTCACCATCGTGGCCCTGGCGATGCGGCTCGCCGATCATCTCAAATCCCGCAAACTGGCCGGATGAGGAAAGAGATGCTCTCACGACGACAGACACTGACCATGTTGGGCCTCGGCACCGTGAGCACGGGATTGATGCTGGGCGCCGGGGGCTTGTGGCTGGATTATCGGCGGCGCTGGGAAACGCCAGCGCTTGCCCAGACTCTCTTTGCTCTGCTGCCGGACCCGGACGGAGCTGCCGCCCTTGGCGCATTGTGGCTGGCGCGGCATCCGGAACTGGTTGCGAGCCCGCGCGCCCTCCCCGACCATCTGGCGGCACGGTTGGCAGGCCATGGCTGGGTCGCTGCGGGTGATGGCCTTGCTGCCATGGTGGTTGCCATCGTGCGCGACGAATTCCGCCGCGGGCAGGTCGAGGATGTGCAGGGCTGGCGCCTGAGCGAATTCCAGGCGGCGCTGTGCGGTCTCGCCTATCACATGACGTCACTGCCGCGGATGGGATAGAGCGCCAAGCGCTCAGGTCGCCGCCATGCATTCCCGGATGGCGTTGACCAGTGCCTTGGGACCGAACGGCTTGTTGAGAATGCGGGTGGCGCCGAACGACAACGCGGCGGCGAGAAAGTCGACGCTGCCGAGGCTCGAGCCGCCGCTCATCGCGATGATGGGAATCGTCGGGTCCAGCTTGCGGATTGCCAGGATGGTCTCGATACCCTCCTGTTCCGGCATGATGATGTCGGTGATGACGATGTCCGGCCGGTGGGCGGAAAACTGGCGCAGGCCATCGCGGCCATTACCGGCGATCGCGACGTCATAGCCAGCGAGTTCCAGCGCCGCCTTCAGCGTGGCCTGAATCATGTCGTCGTCGTCAATCAGCAAGACACTCGCCATATCGCGCGCTTCCCGGCAGATGGGCAGATCGTGGAACTGTGGTCACGGGCAAGTTTGGCCTGTCTCGCGAAGCTATGTCTAGTCCGCGCCAGCTTATCAAGACGTTAAGATGGCTTATGTTCCCCCGCTTCCAGGAAATCGTTCATATTTGTGCTGAGAACTGCCGACATCTGACGTCTATATGACAGGAAGCAATCAGGCTATATTCCGCGGCGCGTCCCCATTTGTCAGAGCCCGGGGCCCGGCGGAGATAGAAAGACCTCATGAGCATTCGCTCCCGCCTCCTGATCCTGGTGCTTCTGGCGACCCTGGTGCCCGGAATTCTGGTGGGCTTGCGCTTCTGGCAGGACCGCACGGCGGGCATTGCCGCCGCCCAGATCGGCCTTTCCGAGATGGCCCAGGTCATCACCCATGACCTCGACGAAAAGATCAACGGCACGGCCCAGCTTCTTTACGGCCTGGCGCGCGCCCGCGACCTCGAGACCACGGACCGTGCGGCGTGTTCGCGCTTCCTCTCCGACGTGCGCGGACAGAATCCGCAATATACCGGCATCCTGACGATCCAGCCCGATGGCGCCCTGTTCTGCGATTCACTGCAATCGGGCCGAGAGCTCAAGCTCACCGACCGCAGATATTTCCAAAAGGCCTTGGAGCTGCCGGCAGGTGTTGCGCTGGAGCCGACGTTCGGCCGGTTGACCGGCCTCGCCGTGCTGCAGATCGCACAGCCCGCGCTGGCAGAAAACGGCATGCTTCAATTCATCCTGCTGGCTTCGTTCAATCTGCAGAAATTTGTCGATGGCTATGATTCGCAGCGGCAGGAAACCGAAATTCTGCTGGTCGCGAAGAACGGCACCGTGCTGGTGTGGCTGCCGGCCGGCGAACAGATTTCCCCACTCGGCACGTCGATTGCCGAGAGCGACCTCTTCCGCGCGGCCCAGGACGGCCTGACAGGGGCCACAGGCGGCGAGGTCGCGGTCATCAACCACGATCAAAAGGTCTGGGCGGTCGCCGATTCCGCGGTGACACAGGACGCCGGGCTTTATGTGATGGTCGGCCTGCCCGAGAGCGAACTGGTGGCGGCGGCAAACCGCCGCCTCGGGCAGGATCTCGGCACGCTCATTGCCGTTTCGCTGCTGCTCTTTGCCGGCGTGTGGACATTTGCCGAGCTCAGCATCCGGCGCCAGGTCGGCCTCATTGCCGCGATGACGGCGAAACTGGGCCAGGGCGATCTCTCTGCTCGCATTCCCCCGCCACATCCCAAGGGCGATTTGGGCGAGTTGATGGCGCTGCTCAACGGCACGGCGCAATCGCTGGAGCGGCAGCGCGATGCGATCGAGGAACTGGATCAGAAGCTGCGCCAGTCGCAGAAGATGGAGGCGCTCGGACAGCTGACCGGCGGGATCGCCCATGACTTCAACAACCTGCTGACGGTCGTCATGGGCAATGCCGAGCTGCTGGCGGAACGCCTGACCGCGCAGCCGCAATTGCAGGGGCTGGCGGAAATGACCGCCAAGGCCGCGACACGGGGTGCCGAGCTGACCAACCGGCTGCTGGCCTTTGCGCGGCGCCAGCCACTCCATCCCAAGGTGCTCGACGTCAACCAGCTGATCGCCGGCATGGATGGCCTGCTGCGCCGGACGCTGGGCGAGCAGATCGAGATCAGGATCGTGCGGCAGCCCGGACTCTCGGCGGCGCTGGTCGATCAAGGCCAGCTTGAGAACGCTCTCCTTAACCTGTGCATCAATGCGCGCGATGCGATGCCGGGCGGTGGGCGCCTCACCCTCGAAACCGCCAATGCCGACCTTGATTCAGCCTATGCGACACCGCTGGCCGAGGTCGAGCCTGGGCGCTACGTCATGATCGCCGTGTCCGATACCGGCATCGGGATGGACGGCATCACCTTGGAACGCGCCTTCGAGCCGTTCTTTACGACCAAGGAGATGGGCCGGGGCAGCGGCCTTGGCCTCAGCATGGTCTATGGCTTCGTGAAGCAGTCGAAGGGGCATGTGCAGCTCTATTCGGAACTCGGCCACGGCACCACGGTCCGGCTCTATCTGCCGCGCGCTGAGGGTGCTGCCGAGGTGGCGCCGGAGACACGCAGCGTCGCAGTGCCGACAGGCGGCAGTGAAAAAATCCTGCTGGTCGAAGATGATGACATCGTACGCGACCATGTCGCGGCTCAATTGGCGAGCCTGGGATATGACGTTGTCCCGGTGCCCGGCGGCATGGAAGCCATCGCGGCGCTGAAGGCACGCGCGGATTTCGATCTCCTCTTCACGGACATTGTCATGCCCGGCGGCATCGACGGTCGCCAACTGGCAGAGGAAGCACATAGACTTCGACCGACGCTGCCGATCCTCTTCACCTCCGGCTATTCCGAGCACGCCATCGTGCATCAGGGGCGTCTCGATGCCGGACACTACTTCCTCGCCAAGCCGTTTCGCCGGCAGGATCTGGCAGCCAAGGTGCGCGCCGTGCTGGACCAGGACGCCAAGGCTTAGCCGCCAGGTGACCTACTCACCCGGCGCCAGACCTCGGCGCGGCCCGCGCCACAGGGTGTGGGCGAGCGGGGTGTTGCGCAGCCAGCGGCTCAAACGTTGCACCGCATGATGGACGGCAAGGCCTAAGGCCAGGCCGAGCACAAAATGGATGATGTCATCATAGGGTTTAGCCAAGGCAGCATCTTCCAGCCACAGGAAGAACGGCACGTTGTGAAAGAGATAGATGCAGTAGCTGGCCGCGGCAACGCTGGCGAGGATTTGTGCGAGATGCCGCGGCAGCAGGATGTTGGCGCACCATAGCAGGATGAGGCTGCTGCCGATGACCACGCCGGCGCGCACCCACAGGATGCTGGCCTTGGCTTCTTCGTACCAGGGCAGTCCCAGAAACAAAGCGACGATGAGCAGCGTCATGAACGCGCGTTTGGCGCCCGTATCGGCGAAATAGAGACACCAGCCGAGGGCGGCCAGATAGAAGATGCGCGGCGTGGCGAAGGCGCGCATCTCGCCCGCATTCCACAATTGCGGCTGCAGCTCACGGGCCAAGATTGCGAATACCAGGCAGAGAAGGCCGGCGGCGAATGAGTGGCGTGCCACGAAACGGCGCAAGGGCGCCCAGGCAAAGAGGCCGGCCACGACCAGCATCACCTGCGCATAGGCTTCGATGAACCAATAGGCGACGAGCGGTGTCGGCATGGTGGAATAGCCATCGATCCCGAGATTGCCCAGCAGAACCAGGCTCTGCCAGGGATAGCGCCCGGTATAGAAGCAATAGCCGAGCAGTACGGCGTAATAGAGCAGCAAGGGGCGGAGTGTCGCGCGCAGCATGACGCCGATCCTGCCAGAGAGCAGCAGCCCGCCCTGGAAGCGCGCCAGATTGTAGCCAACCAGCACCATCAGGGTCGCAGCACCGCCGGCGATCTCCCACAGCGTCGCGTGATGCAGCACGATGAACAGGATCGCGAGCGCACGCAGCACATGGCTGGTGTCGAGCGGGCGCCAGGCAGCGAACCAGTTTTGCCACAGGGGGAGTTGTTTCGCGGGCACGGGTTGCGCGCCGGTCAGCTCAGCGATGCTGCGCTGTTCCCAATCCCGCGGCAGGGATCCCAGGATTTCTTCCAGCGCCAGAGAGAGCTGCACGAAGGACAGCGAATCGCCACCAAGCCGGACGAAGCTGTCGTCCGGACGCAGCGGCCTGGGCGCGAAGGTCGCCGCAAAGGCGTCGTGCACGGATTCCGGTCGGGCGGTGTCCTGCCGATCGTCAAACAGGGCAGCGACAGCGCCGTAATCCAGCTTGCCATTCGCCCCGCGCGGCAGTTCATCGACGGGGACGATGCGGATGAAGGTGGGATTGAGGGCACAAGCGGCGGCAATCTCGGTACGCAAGGCAGCGATCTCCGCCGCCGTCGCGATACCGCTACAGGCCACGCGGATTTCGCGGTCGTCGCCCGTCACGGCGAGGCCGCGGCCCGGCACCTCGAACAAGCGTTCGAGATGGTCATGGCCAAGGCGCAGGCCGGCGATCTTGGAGAAGCGGCTGCGGCGGCCGGTGATGCGATAGAAACCGGCGGCGGTCCGTTCGGCAAGATCGCCGGTGCGCAGTTCAACAAGCTCGGCGCCGCGCGCCAGATCATCGCGGCAGGTGGCATAACTCATCATCACATTGGGGCCGCGATAGACCAGCTCACCCGCCTGCCCAATTGCGTTGATGCTGTGGCCTTGGTCGTCGATGAGTGAAAGCGTGCCGCCAGGAATCGCCTCACCGATGCAGTCGGGGTGAGCGAGGGCGGCATGTGGCGGCAGATAGGCGATGCGCGAAGTAGCCTCGGTCTGGCCATACATGACGAAGAACTGAGTGCCACGGCGAGCGAGGTGACCGGCATAGAGCCGCACCAGATCCGGCGCCAAGCGTCCACCCGCAACACTCATGAAGCGAAGGTCGGGCAAATCATTTTCGCGGAAGCCGATCTGTTCCAGGAGCTCGAAGCTGTAGGGAACACCAGCAAGATTCGTGCAGCGGGCAGCACGGATGTTGGTGACGAAATCCGGCGCCAGGATATGCGGGGTGCCCAAGTAGAGGCTGGCGCCGACAGAGAGATGGGCATGCAGGACCGAGAGGCCATAGGCGTAATGGAGCGGCAGAATCAGCGCTGTGCGGTCATCGGCACGGAGGTTCTGATAGTCGGCGATCGAGCCGGCGTTGGCGGCAAGATTCGCGGCCGAGAGCCGCACCAGCTTTGACGCTCCGGTGCTGCCGGAGGTGGCGAGCAGGAGTGCGAGGTCCGGGTGATACGGCGTCGGCACATCCGGCCGATACGTGTCGATCAGCTGCGCGCGGTGCCGGGCGGCGTGAGGGTTCGCATCCAGCGGTGGCACGGGCAGCACCGGATGCCCCGCCTTGAGGGCGGCAAGATACTGCGCGATGGCATCGGGTTCGGCGTGCGCCTCCCACAGAACGAGTCGGCGTTCGGGACCGAAATCAGCCACATATGCGTCGACTTCAGCCGCAAGGTCGCGGTAGGAGATCGCGCGACCATCGCCGCAGACCAGGGCAACGCGATCGCCATGCCGTGCCAGATCGTGTGCAAAGGAAACGCCCATGGTAATTCTATCCCGCCAAAACCTGCAGGCCGCGATGCGGCCGATCTTCAATGCGGCTGACGGGATGCGGCCGACCGATGGGCCGGGCGCTCTCGCTGGCGGGTGATCGGGAAAAGACATGCCGGGCGGCGGAGGCGGCGTCAAGGCGTCGCGGTACCGGCATATGACAGACAGTGGCGGTTCACGCTAATCTGACGGCCATTTCCGCAAGTGGATCAGGGGGATCGGTCATGGCGGCACTCAGTCTGGCGCAGCTGCGGCGGTGCTATGCCGAGGAATTGCGGGCGGCGGCGCCGGTGCGGCGGCATGAGGCGGTGGTGAAGGCCTTCGCCACGGTGCCGCGCGACGCCTTCTTCGGAACAGGGCCGTGGTCGATCATCCCACCCAAGCAGATGTCCGCGCGCTACGTAACACCCGATGCCGACCCCCGGCATCTCTATCATGACGTACTCATTGCCATCGATGCCGAGAAAGGCATCAACAACGGCGAACCTGGCTTGTGGGCGCGGCTGCTCGATCAGATCGAGATCAAGCGCGGGGCGCGTATCCTGCAGGTGGGAGCCGGCACCGGCTATTACAGCGCCATCCTGGCGCAGCTCGCCGGCCCCAAGGGTCGGGTGATTGCAGTCGAGTATGAAGCGGCTCTCGCGCGCGCCGCTCGCCGGCATTTGCGACCCTGGCGCCAGATCAAGGTCGTGCAGGGCGATGGCACGCGGCATGATCCAGGCAAAGTCGACGCCGTTATCGTCTTCGCCGGCGCCACACACCCCGCTCCATTGTGGCTGACGCTGTTGAACGATGGTGGCCAATTGCTGATGCCGCTTACCGGGCACAACGGTTGGGGTATTTTTCTCAAGGTGACGCGGCACGGGGCGACATACGCGGCCGAGTCGCTGGGGTCGTGCGGCTTCTTCCCGTGCGTCGGTGCGCGCGATGACGCTGCGGCGCGCCGGCTGCAGCAACGCATGACCGGTTTGCACGGCCGGGCAGCACCGATCAAATCGCTCCATTGCGGCAAGCCACCATTGAACACGCGCGATCTGTGGTATGCGGGGCCGGGCTTCTGGCTGTCACGCAGCTGACACGTGCCAGCCGACACGTACCAGAAAAAGCCTGCCGCAAAAATGCCCGTTTCCTGTGCAAATATCCCGAATGTGGGCAGCGGCGGTAACGTGTTTCATCCCGCCATCACATGTGAATGTGTAAAGATGCAAGGCTGTGCGAAAGTGCTTTGACGCGTGAGTTATTTGTGAGGTATCCGAGAGATTATCGGGAACAAGCGAAGTGGTGAGCGCTTGTTTCCATCAGCGTCGCTGCCGAGATGAGAGCTATCTCCGCCGGCCGCGAATCTGATCAATGCAAGTCAGGGGCGATAGGGACATACCATGATCAATTTGACGGTCGTCGGGATCTGGGTCGCTTCGTTGCTGGTGGTGAGCGGGGGCCTGGTCGCCCTCACCCTTTTCACGCTGTAAGGGCCGTTCGCCGAGCAGCCATGTGGATCATTCAGGCGCTTGCTCCGACTCAAGCTGGCGCCGGACAATGCCCCCTCGGTTAGCGAGGTAATCTGGGCATGTGCGGGCGGTTTGTGCAGAAGGGGTCGCCGAAGGCGATCGCGGAGTTCTTCGACATCAAGGGACCGCCCATTAATCTGGCACCTCGCTACAATGTGGCGCCCACACAGGACGTTGCCGTGGTCTCGGCCGGCCCGCTTGGGCCGCAACTTGGCCTGAAGAAATGGGGCCTGATCCCCGCTTGGTCAAAGGACGGCAAGGCGACCTTCGCCACCTTCAACGCGCGGGCGGAGTCGATCCGCGAAAAGCCGACCTACCGACAGGCGTTCGAACGGCGGCGCTGCATCGTGCCGGCGGACGGTTTCTATGAGTGGACCGGCCCCAAGGGCGACAAGACCCCGCATCTGTTCGAACGACGTGACGGCACTATGCTGGCGCTGGCGGGGTTACATGATAGCTGGCGGGCGCCCGACGGCAGCGAGACGATCCATTCCTTCACCATTGTGGTCACCGCCGCCAATAGCTGGATGTCGGCCTATCACGACCGCATGCCGGTGATCCTGGAGCGGGCAGATATGGCGACATGGCTCAGCGCCAACCCGGACGAAGCGGCGACCTTGATGCGAGCAGCGCCGGACGATGCGCTCACGGAACGCACCGTCTCGAAGCTCGTCAACAACGTGAAGAATGAGGGGCCTGAACTGGTGGCCTGAGCCGTTAGTCGCCGTGTATTTCCTGTGACACGCCGCACTTTACGAGCCAATTGCCGGAAAGGCGGGGAATCCGGCCGCGTCGGCTTTACCAAGCGTTAAGATTTGCCGCCCACACTTGGTGGTATTGCTGCCGGTCGAGTTGATCCCACTCTGGTTGCAGGGGTAGCTAGACGGGCCGCGGGACGCCAAAGGTGGAATGTTGCGCGAGCAAGCTGCCACGGTCATCAAGCCCGATCTGGCGAGGTTCGACCTCATCGAGCCAGGATATGCGCCGGCGTTCCGGTCGCCACGGCTGGATGCGCTCTATCGCTATTGGCTGACTCGACGCCCTGGCGCCTTGGCCCGGCGAGAGGATGTCGATCCGGCAGAGATCAAATCATTGCTGCCCTATGTCATCATTGTCGATATCAGCACCGATCCCTTCCGCATCTATTACCGGCTGGTCGGGACCGCAGTGGTGCATTTCTCCGGCATGGATTTTACCGGCACCTATCTCGACGAACTGGCTTTCGACATCTGCGCCACCGAGGATCTGCGGCGCGCCTACAAGTCGGTTTGCGGCACCCGGCAACCGGGCTTCGGCACGGCGTTTGCGCAGATCACGCATCAATCGGCGCTTGATGTGGAATACCTGATCTGTCCACTGGTCGATGACAGCGGCAAGGTGACGCAATGCCTGGTGTTGGAAGATTATGTCGCCAAGGACGGGTTCTCGGCCGGCCAGCTGCGCCTGGCGCGACCGCTGGGGGCCGACTGATCACGCATTCGTGAGGTGAAAAGGCACTGCAACCTTCTGCCTGCAGCGCCATTTCTATCCCTGAGGATAGAAGGATCGCCGCCATGACACCGACACGCACAATTTTGATGGGGCTATTGCTGGGCGCTGGAGTAGCTTTGGCGCCGATAGCCTTGGCAGATAGCGGGCAGCTGCGCGATCCAACGCGCTGCGGCTCGGGTCCCGCCAACTGCCGCAATTTACCGCCCTCCGCCAGCGATCGCATCAAGAGCGCCCCGCGTGGGATCGAGCGAGAGGAGCGTGGTACGCGCCCGTCGCTACGCAAGACCTCGCCATTGCCCAGTGAATTCCTGAAGCCCGTCAAGCCCGGCTCCACCGGCCTCGACAAGGGCTCGACCGGCCTCGGCAAAGATCCGCCGAAATAGGCTCCTCCCAAATAGCCCCAGAGAAGCCCTAGTTAAGCCACGGGGGCGCTTGGATCACTGACATGACCGATATTTTTTTCGCTGCATCCGGGGTGACCGCGGCCGCGTAGATCTGTTCATGCGGCGCAGATGAGCTGTGCCGCGCCACAGATCGGAGCGATGACATGAATCGGAAATTGATGGGTGCGATGACGGCCTTGACCCTGCTCGCCGGCAGTTCGTTGGCGGCACTCGCGGTGGAGAATCCGATGGTCGGCGGTGCGCCGATGTACGATTCGAAGAACATCATCGAGAATGCGCTCAATTCCAAGGATCACACCACGCTGGTGACCGCCGTGAAGGCGGCCGGTCTGGTCGAGACCTTGCAAGGGCCGGGGCCGTTCACCGTGTTTGCACCGACCAATGCAGCCTTCGCGGCCTTGCCGGCCGGTACCGTCGAGACGCTGGTGAAGCCGGAGAACAAGGACACGCTGACTGGTATCCTCACCTATCACGTGGTGCCCGGCAAACTGGACAGCAAGGCGCTTGATGCCGCCATCAAGGCCGGCAACGGCAAGGCCATGCTGAAGACCGTGAACGGCGAGGAGCTCACCTTTGAAGGCACGGGCATGAAGCTCATGCTGACCGACTCAAAGGGCCATAAGGCCCACGTCACCGTCGCCGATGTCTATCAGTCCAACGGTGTCATCCAGGTGATTGATACCGTGCTGATGCCGTAACCCCCCATCATTTACGGTATCAGCGGGCTGGCCCCCATCGAGCCGCATCTCGATGGGGGTCAGTTTTTTTATGCTCGCCTCACAGCAATTGGCGGATAATGGCGACAGCGACGATGCCGGAAAGGGCCGCCAGGAAATCGTTGCCGGTCACCTTCATCAGCAGCAGTACCAGGCCAAGACCGATCAGCTCCGGGATTTTGCCCAACGCCGCCACCGGCGCCACGATCCCGATCATGACGCCCAGCGGCAGGATGCGGAGTGCTGCTTCCAGCCGTGGTGTCACAGTGACAAAGCGCATCAGGAAGAACCCGCCCGCGCGACAGGCGAAGGAGGCAAGCCCCATGGCGAGCAAGGCCAGGAGGAAGTCAGGCGCGATCGACATGCGCCACATATCCGATGATGGCGGCAGCCAGGCCGCTTAACACGATGACCCAACCGCTGCCGAGGAACTGCGCGGCGACGACAGCGATGAAGATAGTGCCGATGGCTGGCCACAGATCGCGGCGGCCGCGGAACATGCCCATCATCAGGGCAGCCGAAAACGCGGTGAGCAGAAAATCAACGCCGAACAATTCCGGCCGCGCCACCAGGCTGCCCAGCAGATGGCCGATGAGCGTGCCAACGGTCCAGCCGATGAACATGACGAGGCCGGACCCCAGCAGGAAACCGGCATCATCATCGCCAGCCTCGCGTTCCTTCATGGCGAGCGCCCAATTGCCGTCACCCAGCAGGAACAAGCTGAGATACGCGCGCGGCGCGTCGAGGCCACCCAGCCACGGGCGCAAGGCAGCACCGTAGAGTACATAGCGCGCATTCATGATGAGGATGGTGACGACGATGGGCAGGATCTGCGGTGCGCCGGACCAGCCTTGCAAGGCCGCCATCTGTGCCGAGCCGGAATAAACCAGGGCGCTCATCAGCAGCGATTCCAGGGCCGACAAGGCGGCCGAGGACGCCAGCACGCCGAACATCATGCCATAGAGCAGCACGCTCCACGCCAAGGGCTGGGCGCGCAGGAAGCCGTGGCGGATGCCGCGGCGCGTGAAAGGCGGTGCGATCAGGATTTCGGCGGTGGTCACCGGATTTTTCTTTCTAACCATCAAAACGGTTAGTATGATGGCGACAGTCGGATGAGGATGTCAATGTCGATCGCCGCAGAACCTTCCCCGGAACCTTCCTATGCCGAGAAACTGCCAAAGGCGATCGCGGGTGCGCTGTGCCTCGATTTCGTCAACACGGTGACCTGGCGCGGTGATCCGGCACGCCAGGCCGAGCGTCTGACCAGCTATGGCGAGCTGGTGCTGTGGAGCCGGCTGCTGGGGACGCTGAACCAGAAGACTGCCGACGCGCTGCTCGCCGCGGCCAAGCGGGCGCCGAAGGATGCAGAAAGAGTACGGCAACGCGCCCTCGCCTTGCGCCATGAGATCGAGCATCTGTTCGGCCCCAACCTTGCGAAGCCGGCAAAGACGCCGGTGCTGGATACGCTGACACGGGAGATGGGGCGGGCCGGGCGATGGGTCCCGGGCAAGGGCTGGCAGCCTGCGGCGGCGACGCCCGATCTCAATTTGCCTTTGCTGCCGGTGGCCGTGAGCGCGCTCGCCCTGGCCACCGCGCCACAGCAGCTGCGCGCGCGAAGCTGCGCCGATCCCCAGTGCAGCTGGATGTTTCTTGACGAGAGCAAGAACCAGTCGCGGCAATGGTGTTCGATGGAAGACTGCGGCAACCGCGCCAAAGCGCGGGCGCATTACGCACGCAGCCGCGGGAAAAATTAACCGCGGGTATGTGCCTGGCGCGCGATCTGGCACTCTCGAAGCAGCACTCCTGACATATCTGTCATGCATGCAAGTCCTTGTTTCAAGGCACTTTCTGCTGATCCGGCCGGGCCGGGGGAACCGGCATCCGGCCAGGAGTGTTTCTTTAGCAGGTGACTGTCGGGGTCAGACCCCAAGGAGGTCAGCGATGAAACACTTTAATCCGAGCAAATATATGGCGGCGACGATGGCAGGTGCTTTGCTGCTCGGCGCCGGTTTATGGGCGGCGCCGGCATCGGCCGATGATGGTTTCGATCCGGCCCATGTGCTCCAGGCGAGTGTGATCCAAGCCAATGCCATCGATCATATGACTCCAGTACAGAACTTGGTGAGCGAGCAGGAAGCGCAGCTGTGGGTACTCAATTCCGGATATAATCAGGTGTCCGGCCTGACCCGCGACGGACGCCTCTATCGCGGCACGGCGCTGTTGAACGGTGACATCTATGACGTGGTGGTCGACGCGCAGGGCAATGTCCTGGGCGCCAAGGAATAAAGCCAGGATCTGCGGTGCCGCCTTCGTCATCATATTGATGGCGGGCGGTGCCGCTCTCGCACAGAACAATACCGGTTATCCCAGCGGCACCAGATGCGGCGATCTCATCGAACCGCGCCGCTCAGCCTGCAACGACGCGTTCGATCCGCGCCCCAATCCGCGCGAGATCATCAACAAGCCCGGACAAAAACCGTTGCTGCCACGCAAGGTGCCGTCGCTTGGCCAGTCCGTGATGCCGACCAATCCGAAATCATCGGGCAGCGTGCCGCCACCAATCCTCAAAGGGCCGCTTCAGAACCCGCCGTTGCGGTAAGTCACGCTAACAAAAAAATCCCTCCCGCAGGCGCGGGAGGGAAGAGGTACACGGGACGAGTTGTCGGTTTACGGCAGCAGGACCGTGTCGACGACGTGAATAACGCCGTTCTTCTGATAGACGTCGGCGATGGTGACCTTGGAAACATCGCCTTTTTCGTCGGTGACGGTGATGCCGTTGCCCATGCCCATCAGGGTCAGTTTTTCACCGTTGACGGTGGTGAGTTCCGCCTTGCCGCCGCCGGCCTTGATATCGGCCATAAGGGCATTTGAATCGAGCGTGCCAGGCACGACGTGATAGGTCAGAATGCTGGTCAGCATCTGTTTGTTTTCCGGCTTCACCAGCGTTTCCACGGTGCCGGCGGGCAGCTTGTCGAAGGCGGCGTTGGTGGGAGCGAAGACCGTGAACGGGCCGGGGCTCTGCAACGTATCGACGAGATCGGCAGCCTTGACCGCCGCCACCAGGGTGGTGTGGTCCTTGGAGTTTACCGCGTTTTCGACGATGTTCTTCGAGGCAAACATGGGCGCCCCGCCAACCATCGGATTTTCCGACTTCATCATGGCATTCGACGAACAGCCGGCCGCAATCGTGCACGCGAGCAGCGTGCCCAGGATCTTCGCTTTCATGGAGCTTTCCTCTTGAGATTTTCGCGTGAAGCATCCCCTGCTTCACTGCAGATATCTACGCGGCCACTTCCGGGTTGGATGCAGGGGGTGCGAAGTTTTTTTGTGAGAGTGCGATCCAGTTCCTTCCCCTTCGTGGGGAGGGAGTAACATCACCCCTTGTTCTGCGCGCTCAGCAAGGCGACGGCTTCAGCGTCGCCGAGAATGATCGGGCGGCGCCAGCTGCGCAGGACTGGGGTGACCCCGGCCGCGGCGGCGGGCGCTTCGAAGCGTGTGAAGGGCGACCAGGCGCGGTCGGCATAGGAATGCACCACGCCGCCGGACGCCTCGACCAACGCGAGGCCACCCGCCACATCCCAGATGTTGGGTGTTTCGAAACGGGCGACGCGCAGCAGGCCGGCCGCCACGAAGGCGCATTCGATCGCTGCCGAGCCAGTCTTGCGCACGTCCCAGGGAAGGCCGGCATCGGCCACGGCATGTGGTTCGCCGGCCAGATGGCGGCGGATACCGGCGTTCAGGCGCGGCCGCATGGCCTCGCCGTCGAAACAGACATCGCCGCCGAGGCAGGCGTGATAGACGCCGGCATAGAGCACATGACTCACAGAGCACCAGATGGCCCCGGCGATCGGCCGGCCGCGATAGAGGATTCCGACCGAGGCCGCGAACATCGGAAAGCCGTTGATGAAGTTGGTGGTGCCGTCGATCGGATCGACTGCCCATAAAAAATCGCTGGTGCTCTCTGACGCTTCGTTGATTTCCTCGCCGAGAATATCGTGGGTGGGAAATTTGTCGGCGAGGCGCAGGCGAATCAGTTTCTCGACATTCTGGTCGACCTCGGAGACAGGATCGCGGAAGAGATTGATCGGCGCCGAGTCCTTAGCAGCTTTTGCAGCCACCTTTGCCGGGTCGACGGATTTATAGCGGATGCTGATACTGCGGCCCAACGCCTGTACGATCTCGGCACCGGCAAGCTTGGCAAGATCGACCGCGGTCTCTTCTATCTGGCGCAGTTTGTCGGCCGTGAGGCCGGGAATTTCCAGAACGGCATCGGCCACCGGATCGGTATCGCGCTCTGGCGGTTTGACGATCTTGAAGCTCATGCCGTCACCGTCGAGCTGATCCCGAACAAACTGACAGCAGGCTCGGGCTTTTCCGCCTGCTGATCGCGCTTCGACGGCACCAGGATATCGAGCCGTTCGGCAACGAAGCCGATGCTCACCTGGCCTTCATACACATCCGTTTCCGGCGCGTAATCGTCGATGCGCAGGGGGTCGCCCTGCCAATCGATCTCGATTGCGCGGGCGCGGGTGATGGTGAGCGGCGGCTCCTCACTCGCCCCCGACTTGATCCAGGCCAGCACTGCATCACGCTGGTCCGGTCGGATCGTCACCACGTCGAACTGGCCATCGCCGATATCGGCATCGGGCGCCAGGCGCAGGCGCGACCCGGCATGCTGGATGTTCATCACCTCGACCAGCAGCAGGCCCTGCTCCAGGGCCTGGCCGTCGAGCGTCACGCGTGACCGCAGCGGCTCGGCGCGGCCAAGTGCATGATGGAAGGCCTCGCGACCGAGGCGGATTTGATCGGCCGTGGCCAACCCTTCGCTCTTGAATTGCAGGATGGTGCGGGCGAGCGGGCCGATGCCGACCGCTTCGACAAAACAGTTCTCGCCCCAGGGCCCGGTGACGCGGCCGATATCGAGGCGCTGGATGTCAGCATGCTTCCAGGCCGTGACGATCTCATTGCCGGAACCGGGATTGGCGGCATCGAGGATACCCAGCGACTGCGCAATGTTATTGGCGGTGCCGAGTGGCACGATGGCGACCGACCGTTTTTGGAACGGCATTTTCGAGAGGATACGGGCAATGGTGCCGTCGCCACCGGCCAGCACCACCAGCTGCGAGGGTTCGGCCAGCATGGCATCAAGCGCCGGGTCCTGTGGCGAACAATGGCGGATGGCAAGGCCACCGGCGCTCAGAGCCGCGGTCAATTCATCAGGGGTCAGTTGACCAGCGCCGGCGGAATCATTGTGAACAAGGAGTGTTTGCATGCACCAGAAACAATGCGACAGGGGTTATGTTCCAAGTTGAAAAGCCAAGTTGAAAAGATGGGGGCGCCTCATTGCTGAGACGCCCCCATCGCCTGGTATCTGGCAGCGCCGCGTCGCTCACATCGCGGGACGGGATCTAAGAAACGCTTTGGTGCACACCTCTACCAGGGTTTGTTTGCCAATACGCCGTCACAGCATCGGCATGCGCGGATCCTGGCGGGCGCGGGCAATCTCTTCCTCGCTGAAGGCACGACCCTTCTCGTCGAACTGACGCCAACCGTTGTCGCGGAATACGTCGCGGCGGGCGTTGATATCGACATGATCGTGGGCGTGGAGGATTTCCTCCGCCACGGTAACACGGTCATCTTCCACGCGGGCGGAAACCAGACTGCCGCCGCGGCGGACACCCTCGGCATAGAAATGCGCATCTTCCTCCGGAACACCCGAACGTGTCAGGCCACCGACGATTCCGCCACCTATGGCACCGGCAATCGCACCTGCCGCCGCACCGACCGCCGTCGCTGCCAGCCAACCAGCCGCAACCACCGGACCGATGCCCGGAATGGCGATGATACCGAGGCCGGCAAGCAGTCCCGCACCGCCACCGATCAGCGAGCCGGCACCAGCACCGTCAGCCGCGATATCGCCGGCGGTCTCGTGTTCTTTCTCGCCGCGGTAATGGTTGTCGACATTGTTCGAGACGAGGCTGATATCGGCAGCCGGCACACCGGCATCCTCCAGCGCCCGCACCGCCGTCGCGGCTTCGTCGTAATTATCGTAGAGCGCGCTGACAGTCTTGGTCATGGTCGACCTCCTGAAATGATGCAGCTTCCTGCGTGAGACTTGAGGACCTAATGCCTGTTCGCTGTACACGTTCCGCACCATCCGGCTGTGGCGGGCCTATTCGGAGAAACTGCCGCCAATGCGGAACGAATGCAGAGAAAGCCTGTTTCTTGCCACGCCACGAGGGGTGGCAATCAAGCCGCGGACGCCACCATGTCGATCTCACAGAAGTTCACACACTTCGCCAATGCCATTGCCCATGCGACCGGGCGACCGATCACCTTCGTCCTGTGTTGTGCCATCGTCGTGGGGTGGGCTGCCTGCGGGCCGGTGTTCGGTTTTTCCGACACCTGGCAGCTGATCATCAATACGGGCACCACCATCATCACCTTCCTGATGGTGTTCCTCATCCAGAACACCCAGAACCGCGACAGCGCCGCCATCCAGGTGAAACTCGATGAACTCCTGCGCTCGCACCGCCCGGCCAGCAACTCGTTCATCGGCGTCGAACATCTGACCGAAGACGAGTTGGAGGAACTGCGCAGCAAATGCGAAGCCGCCGCCGGCAATTTCCGCAAGAAGGCCGCGCGGTCGCGCAAGGCGGGCAGATAGGAGCGCCCACCCGGTCTCAAATAAACGCGTCCCTCCCGGGTCAGGCCTGGGGAAGACACGCTCTGGCCTGGAATGCCCAGGCCAGCCCCCTCTTTTTGCCCATCCCCTATGCCATTCCCGCGAATTGACCGGCCTGCCCGATGGTGTAGGATGCGGACGATAACCTTTGTTAAATCAAGGAATTGGGGTTTCTGAATGAGTGATTCGAAAGGGCTGATGGCGGGTAAGCGCGGCCTGGTGATGGGCGTTGCCAACGACCGGTCAATCGCCTGGGGGATTGCCAAGGCCGTAGCCGCCCAAGGCGGCGAGGTGGCCTTTACCTATCAGGGCGAGGCGCTGGAGCGCCGGGTGAAGCCGCTGGCCACGTCGATCGGCGCCGATATCGTGGTGCCCTGCGACGTGACTGATGATGCCAGTATCGACGCCACCTTTGCCACGCTGAAAGAGCGTTGGGGCAGCCTCGATTTTGTGGTCCATGCCATCGCCTTTTCCGACAAGGATGAGCTGAAGGGCAAATATGTCGACACGTCGCGCGGCAATTTTCTGCGCACGCTCGACATCTCCTGCTTCAGTTTCACCGCGGTCGCCAACCGCGCCAAGGAATTGATGACCAATGGCGGGTCGCTGGTCACCCTCACCTATCTCGGCGCTGAACGCGTCATGCCGCATTACAACGTGATGGGTGTCGCCAAGGCGGCCCTCGAATGTTCGGTGCGCTATCTGGCGGCCGACCTCGGTGACCAGGCCATTCGCGTCAATGCGATCTCGGCCGGTCCGATCAAGACACTGGCGGCATCCGGCATCGGCGATTTCCGGCAGATCCTGCGCTGGAACGAACTCAACGCGCCGATGGTGCGCAATGTCACGATCGAGGATGTCGGCGGCGCCGGCCTCTATTTCGTCTCCGACCTGTCGCGCGGTGTCACCGGCGAGGTACACCATGTCGATAGCGGCTACAACGTCGTCGGCATGCTGCGCCCGGAATCGGCGGTGGAACTGACCGAGATGCTGCGCAATTTCTCCAAGACCGAGTCCTAAAAGCAGTCCGTCGATGTCGCATAACTCCTTCGGGCATCTGTTTCGGTTCACCACCTGGGGCGAAAGCCATGGGCCGGCGATCGGCTGCGTGGTCGACGGTACGCCGCCCGGCATTGCCATCGAAGCTGCGGAAATCCAGCATTGGCTGGATAAGCGCAGGCCCGGCCAGTCGCGCTTTGTGACGCAGCGGCGCGAGCCGGATACGGTCGAGATCCTCTCCGGCGTGTTCGAGGGCAAGACCACGGGCACGCCGATTTCGCTGATGATCCGCAACGAGGATCAGCGCAGCAAGGATTACGGCAAGATCGCCGACCAGTTCCGCCCGGGCCATGCCGATTACACCTATTGGGCCAAATACCAGGGCAACCGAGATTATCGCGGCGGCGGGCGCTCCTCGGCGCGCGAGACCGCGTCGCGGGTTGCTGCCGGTGCCATTGCCCGCAAGGTTTTGGATCATCTGCTGCCCCAGTCGGTCGAGATTCGCGGCGCGCTGGTGCAGATGGGTCATCTGAAGATCGATCGCCACGCCTGGGATTGGGAAGAAGTCGAGAAGAACCCGTTCTGGTCGCCCGATGCCGCCACGGCCGTGGTGTGGGAGGAGTATCTCGACGGCATCCGCAAATCCGGCTCCTCGACCGGCGCCGTCATCGAAGTGGTGGCGAAGAACGTGCCCGTTGGCTTGGGTGCGCCACTCTATGGCAAGCTCGATGCAGATCTTGCCGCCGCGATGATGAGCATCAATGCGGTGAAGGGTGTCGAGATCGGCGCCGGCTTTGAAGCAGCAGCCTTGAGCGGCGAAGAGAATGCCGATGAGATGCGCATGAAGGATGGCAAGGTTTCGTTCCTCTCCAACAAGGCCGGCGGAATCCTCGGTGGCATCTCCACCGGCCAGAATGTCGTGGTGCGTTTCGCGGTGAAGCCGACCAGCTCGATCAACACCCCGCGCAAGGGTGTGACGACGACCGGTGGCGAGGTCGATGTGGTGACCACCGGCCGCCATGATCCTTGTGTCGGTATCCGCGCGGTACCGGTGGGCGAGGCGATGCTGGCCATCGTGCTCGCCGATCATCTGCTGCGGCATCGGGCCCAGATCGGGCTCTAGACTCGCCTCACGCAGAAACATTTGGATATTAATTCCTACCAATTGTGATACCTTGAAAATGATCGGCGCGCCGGTCGGCTTATGCGTACCCCCGGGATCCAATGGCAGCAGATAAATCGCGGTGGAAGAAGAAGACCGAGCTCGACTCAGCCGCGCTGCAGGCACTTGAGGCCGCGTGGCGCGATTGGGCGGCCGAAGACGGATTGCCGCGGCGGGCGCGCTTCGACCCGATGCATTTCCCGGACCTCCTGCCCTGGATGATCCTGAGCGAGCTCACCGACCGGCCGAATGAGAAGCCGCCCTATGACATGTATTTCCGCTATATCGGCACCGAGTTCGCGCGGTACTTCAACGCGCAATCGGTGACGCGCATGCATCTTTCGGAGGTGGGTCAGCCATATGCCGACCGCTGGTTCGCGATCGGCGATGCCGTGAAGAAGGCGCTGGGACCGTGCTATTTCACGGGCGCGCCGCTTGGCACCGGCTATGAATATATCACGCTGGAAATGCTGGCCCTGCCGCTCGCCCGCGAAGACGGCAAGATTGGCTTCATCCTGTGCAGCTTCGCGCGGACCGAAGAGTTGCTGCTCTAGGCGCGCTTGAACACCGCCACCAGTTCGGCGTGATGCGACCACAGGAACTGATCGAGGACGGTGAGCGATTTCAGCACATAACCGCCATCCAGCAGCAGCCGCGCATCACGGGCAAAGCTCGCCGGATTGCAGGAGACCGCGACCACCAGCGGCACGCGGCTTTTCACCAGCATGCGCGATTGCATCTCCGCACCGCCACGCGGCGGATCGAACACCACCGCATCGAAGGGCTTGAGATCGTTCGGCGGCAGCGGCGATTGATCGAGATCGCGTGCCAACGTCTCGATGCGGCCGGCAAGCTGCGCGCGGTTGGCAGCGGTCGTGAGGGCGGCGATGGCGGGCTTGGCACTGTCGATCGCCAGCACCCGCGCCTTTGCCGACAACGGAAAGCTGAAGGTGCCACAGCCGGCATAAAGATCGGCGATGCGCTTGGCCTTGCCGACACCGTTGAGCACTGCATCGACCAACGCTGCTTCGCCCGCCACACTCGGCTGCAGGAACGCACCGATGGGTAGATCGACCAGATGGCCACCGAAGCGGATCTGCGGGACGCGGGCCATGACGATCGGTTCGGGCTGCGCCTTGCCGTGAGCCCAAGCCACGCGCGCGAAATCGGCGTCGCGCGCGATGGCGATCAAGGGTTGGCGGCGCGTGTCGGCGAGATTGACGGCGGAGAGCACCAGCACGTCGAGGCCGGTCAGCGTCTCGGTCACCTGGATGTCGGCGGCCTGCTTGTTGTGAAGCGCTGCATGCACGAGCGCCTTGAGATGCGGCAGGCTCGCGCGCAAGGCCGGTGTGAGGAGCAGGCAATCGTCGAGCGGTACGATCGTGCTGCTCATGGCCTCGTGGAAGCCCAGGGTCACCCGGTCATTGTCCTTGGTAGCGGCGAAGATGGCGCGGCGGCGCGCACCGGGTTCGGTGGTGATGAGCCGGACATCCGCCGGCATCGCGATCGCGCGCGTCGCCAGGGTCGCCGCCACCTGGGCCATTTTCCAGGCGCTGTAATCAGGCATCGCCATATGCTGCATCTGGCAGCCACCGCATTGCGTGAACACCGGGCATGGTGCGACGACGCGGTTAGGGGCGGCGGTCACGATCTCCTTCACCCTTCCGGTGAAGGCGCTGTTTCCCTTGGCGGTGAGGGCCACGCGGACGCGGTCACCGGGCAAGGCATAGGCGACGAAGACCGAGGCACCTTGATACCGCGCGATGCCGTCGCCCTGGGCGCCGAGCGCATCGATGGTGAGATCGACGGTGTCGGTGATGGCGGGTTGCGCAGGACGTTTAGACATGGGCGACGCCCTTCCGTGCCGCGATCAGGAATTCCTTGTTGCCCTCAGGCCCCAGGATCGGGCTTTCGCTGATACCCAGCACCGTCCAGCCGGGCAGGCCGCCGAACCAGGCTTCTATGCGCGCACAGACCTGCTCATGCAAGGCGGGATCGCGCACCACGCCGCCCTTGCCGACCAGAGCGGGGCCGACTTCGAATTGCGGCTTGATCAGCGCCACCGCCCAGGCCTCGGGTTTCGTGAGTGCAAGAGCTGCCGGCAGCACAGTCTCCAACCCGATGAAGCTCGCATCGCAGACCACGATGTCGAGCGCATCGGGAATCTGCTCAACGGTCAGGCGCCGCGCATTGGTTTTTTCCAACACGATCACGCGCGGATCCTGCCGCAGTTTCCACGCCAATTGGCCGTGGCCCACATCGACCGCATAGACCTTGGCGGCACCGTTCGTCAGCAGCACGTCGGTGAAGCCGCCGGTCGAGGCGCCGATATCGGCCGCGATCAGATCCTTGACCGGCAGCGCAAATGCTTCGATGCCATGGGCGAGCTTCTGGCCGCCGCGGCTGACCCAGGGATGATCCTGGCCCTTCACATTAAGCGGCGCATCGAGTTGGATCTGGTCGCCGGCCTTGTTGATGCGCCTGGTGTCGCTGTAGACGAGGCCAGCGAGGATCAACGCCTGCGCCTTGGCGCGGGTTTCAACGAGACCCCGATCCACCAGCAGCTTATCGACGCGCTCCTTGGCCATGCGCTCACCCGTCCCGCAGATGGAGGCGCGAGATATGCTGGAAACGCAGCAACAGCAACGTGCCCGAGGCGAGGAGACCGATGGCAAGACCCCACCATACGCCCGGACCGCGGACGTCGAATGTGTAGGCCATGGCGATACCGCCGCCGATGCCAATCACCCAATAGCCGAAGAAGGCGATGACCATCGGCACCTTGGTATCCTTATAGCCGCGCAAGGCGCCCAGCGCCGACACCTGCAGCCCATCGAAGAACTGGAAGATGGCGGCGATCGGAAAGAGCGTCACCGCGACGGCCAGTGCTGCCGCATTGCCGACATCGGATAGATCGAGATAGAAGCCGGCGAGAAAGACCGGTGCCTGCCACATGACCAATGCGCCGAACAGCATCCACAGCAAGGCCAGCGAAATCGCGATGAAGCCGGCCTGGCGTGCGTCATGGGACCGGCCCGCACCCAGGGCCCAGCCGACACGGACCGTGCCGGCCTGTCCCAGCGCATAGGGGATCATGAAGGTGATGCTGGTGACGTTGAGCACGATGTTATGGGCGGCCAGCGCATCGGTGCCGAAGCCAGCCATGGCGGCGGTCGAGCCGAAGAACATCCCGGTCTCGAACAGATATGCCCCGGCGATCGGGGCGCCCACGACCAGCATCTCTTTCAGCAGCCTGCCATCGCTTTCGCGCAAATAGGCGAAGATCGGGTACGAGGCAAATGGTTCGAAGCGCCGTACATAGAGGACGCCAAGCCCAAACTGCAGCCAGGAGATGAGCGTGGTGGCCAAGCCAATCGAGGGAACGCCCATGCCGTTCCAACCGAACGCACCATACATGAGGAGATAGAGCATGCCGACGAAGACCGGCAGGATCGAGAGGCCGATGATGGTGATCGCAATCGGGCGGCCGAGCACGGTGACGAAGCTGCGCAGCACCTGGAACCAGAGAAACGGCATCACCGAGGGAAGCGCCCACCACATCAGCTGCTCAATGGCCGCGATGTCGAGTTCAAAGTCCGGATTGTGAGCGGCGAACAGGCGCAGGACCGGGCCCAGCGCCAGCATCACCAGCATCACCGGGATGGAGAGAATCGTGGCAAGCCGGAGGCCTTGGCGCACGATGCGCAGCAATTCGTCGGGCTTGCCCGCACCATGGGCATGTGAGCCCAAGGCTGCTACGGCGTAAAGCGCACCCATGGCCAGGATCTTGGGCACATAGAGGAACTGCGCGCCGAAGCCCGCGGCGGCGAAGGCCGCGGCACCGAGGCGTCCGGCCATGGCGTATTCGGTGACGCCCATCGCCATTTCGACCAGCAAGGCAACCGCGATGGGTGCCGCCAGCCAGATCGTGGCGCGGATATCGGCGAAGCGGGACAACCGGCTTCCCGCCGGTGCGCCCTGCTGGGAGCCGGCGGGAGGGGAGGTCATCTCATTCCCTTCCGGTCAGCTCTTTCGGCTGATGACGAATTCCGTCATCCAGCGCAGGGGATCGGCCTTGCGGCCGAACATCTCGAGATGCGCGTTGGCCTGGTTGCCGAGCATACGGGCCTGCTGGCGCGCGCGGTCGAGGCCCAGGATCGAGACGAAGGTCGCCTTGCCCGCCGCGGCATCGGCGCCGGTCGGCTTCCCGGTCTCGGCGGCATCGCCTTCGGCATCCAGCAGGTCGTCGACGATCTGGAAGGCAAGCCCCAGATCATGGGCATAATTGATGAGGGCCTGGCGCTGCTCCTTCGATGCATGGCCGAGAATGGCGCCTGCCTCGCAGGAGAAGGCGATGATGGCGCCGGTCTTCAGGCGCTGGAGATGCGTGATGGCGCCGATGTCGAGTTCCAGGTTCTCGGACGCCAGATCGATCATCTGCCCACCGACCATGCCGGCAGCACCGCCGGAGACGGCCAGCGCGTGGCAGAGTTCCGCGCGCACGCCGCCATCGGGATGGGTATCCGGATGCGCCAGCACCTCGAACGCCATGGTGAGAAGGCCGTCACCGGCCAGGATCGCCGTCGCCTCGTCGAATTTCTTATGTGCGGTCGGCTGGCCGCGGCGCAGATCGCTGTCATCCATGGCGGGGAGATCGTCATGCACCAGGCTGTAGCAATGCAGCATCTCGATGGCCGCCGCCGCGCGCAACGCATAGTCGCCATGCACGTCGAAGATCGCCGCACTGTTGATCAGCAGATAGGGGCGGATGCGCTTGCCGCCAACCATGGTGGTGTAGCGCATCGCGTCATAGACGCGCGCCTCGGCGCCATTCACAGGCTGGATCAGTTCGTCGAGCTTGCGGTTGACTGAAAGGGCGGCATCGTGGAGGGCGTTCTCGATGGACACAGGAACCTCAATAAATTCTAAAGTCGATTGTTCGATTGCAGCGGAAGCGATCACTCGATGTTGGCAGCCACGGCCTGAGGCTTGCCGTCGGCACCAAGGACGATCTTCTCGACCTTGAGCTGGGCTTCCTTGAGCTTTGTCTCGCAATGCTGCTTCAGAAGCGCGCCGCGCTCATAGGCGTTGATCGCCTCGTCGAGCTTGTTGTCGCCCCGCTCCAGCCGCTTCACCAGATCCTGCAACTCGGCCAAGGCTTCCTCGAAGCTCATGCCCGCAATATCTGCGGCGCCTTTGGCGCTGCCCGATTTGTTGTCCACCATGGCTGTATCCCCTGATGCCGCTTTTTTTCGGCGGCGCTTCTTTCGTCAAATTTTTGTCATGAACGTCAGGCATGAGACGTCTGCCGTTCGGGTGACGTGGCCAATCAAAATGGCGCCGGCGCGGCCTTCTGTCGCAAGGCGGCCGCGCAAGCGCCGATCGGCCGCATTCTACTGACGCAGATGATCGGCGACAATAGCAGGGAAACGTGCTGATTCAGATAGTTGGCAGAACGAGCCCGGCGAATCGCCACCCTAGACGTTGGTCGCAGGTATTTGTTCGACGATTGCAATTTGTGGCTCGATCTTGCCAAATGACGATAACAGGGAAATCAGAACACCAAATATGACGCCAGCGAACGATACTGCCAGAAGCCGCCCCCCGATAGGTCGCGCCAAGCCCGCCGGCCTATTCCGCCGCGCCAATCGCTACATCCGCTATCGCCTGGTGACGCCGATGCTGCGCGCCCGGCACCCGGCCGAATACAGTGCCCGGGCAGTGCTGGTCGGCGTGATCTGCGGGTTGATGCCGATCATCGGCCAGTCGACCATCGTGCTGGCCATCTGGCTGGTCGCGCGCCGTTTCAACTGGGGCTTCAACGTCGTCGTGGCGGCCCTGTGGACCTTCATCAGCAACCCGCTCACCACGCTGCCCATGTTCTATGGGTTCTATCTCACCGGCCAGGTGATGATGGGCAATTGGGACGATCTTTCTGGTTTCGACCGCTTCGTCTCCATGTCGCGCGATCTCGTCTCCGATCAGCTGGGCCTCTGGGACCAGATCAAGGTGATCTCGCGCCTCCTCTTCCTCGACTGGGCGCTCGCCATGTGGGTGGGATTCATTCCCTGGGCGGCCTTGTGCGGCTGGCTCGGCTATCGCTGGAGCCTCAAGGTCGTCCTCGCCTATCGCCACCTGCGCGAGAAACGCATCCAGCGCCGCCGCAGTGAACTCGCCGCCATCGACGCGCTGAAGGCGTAGTTAGGTTGGAGCGTTAATTCTGCGAGGCAGGATAAAAATTCGTCATGGTCCGCGAAGGCGGACCACCCACGAGTTGCTTTCATATTCTTCCGCACTGAGATCTCGCCAGTCTGGATTCGCCGCGACGATCAATCGAACCTTCCAGGCGCGCAGCCAGGTCTTCAATCGCTTCTCGCGCGCAATCGCCCCTGCGATATCGTCATGGCGCTCGGCGTAAACTAATCGCTTCAGGCCATATTGCTTCGTGAAACCTTCGACCGTGCCGTCGCGGTGCTGCGCCATGCGTTGCGCAAGATCACTGGTCACGCCGATGTAAAGCGTTCCATTCGGGCGATTGGTAAGGATATAGACCCAGCCACCAAGCTGCATTGGCCAGAAACGTTTTTCGTTTATATCGAACGAACATATAATACTAATAATAGTATATCAATCAAGAAACTCGTGGGTGGTCCGCCTTCGCGGACCATGACGAATTTTTCTGTGCCCAGCTTGTTTCGGTAGAGCAACTACGCCCTCTGCAGCGCATAGACATGCGCGGTCACGGATTCGGCCAGCGCGTTGAGATCATAGCCGCCTTCCAGGGTCGAGACGATGCGGCCGCCGCAGACAGTCTTGGCCAGGCCGACGAGTTCGTCGGTGACCCAAGCATAATCCTCGGTTTCGAATTCGAGGCTGGCCAGGGGATCGTTGCGGTGGGCATCGAAGCCCGCTGAAATCATGATGAGGTCGGGGCGGAATTTTTCGAGTGCGGGCAGGATCACTTCCTCGCAGGCGTCGCGGAATTCCTCGGACCCGGCATAGGGCGGCAGCGGGGCATTGACGATGTTGCCGACGCCCTTCTCGTTCTTGGCACCCGTACCGGGATAAAGTGGGCTTTGATGGGTCGAGGCATAGAGCACGCGCGGATCATGATCGAAGATGTGCTGTGTGCCGTTGCCGTGATGCACGTCGAAATCGAAGATCGCGACACGGTCGAGGCCGCAGGCATCGAGTGCCTGGGCCGCCCCCACCGCCACATTGTTGAAGATGCAGAAACCCATGGCGAGATCGCGCTCGGCATGATGTCCCGGCGGGCGCACGGCACAAAACGCGTTCTTGAGATCACCCTTGACCACGGCATCGACGGCGGCAGCAACCGCGCCGGCCGCATGCAAAGCGGCGGCACCGGACCCCGGCGAGAGCACCGTGTCGCCATCGAGCTCGGCCTGCCCCATATTCGGGATGGCGGCGAAGACTTCGTCGATATAGGCGCGGGTATGGACGCGGGCGAGCTGATCGATGGTGGCCTCGGGCGCCTCGCGCCGGTCTAGGGCGGCGTAGATCGGATCATCCAGCAGGCGCAGGATGGCAACGAGGCGCTGGATCCGCTCCGGATGCCCGGTACCGGTATCGTGGCCGAGGCAGGCCGCGTGGGTATATAGCCCGGTCGTCATGGCGTCCCGCTCGAGAGGCGCTTCAGGCGATAGAGCGCGTTGGCATCCGCCACCAGCAGCGTGCCATCGTCGGCCGGCAGATAGAGCGCAAACAGGCGGCCGAGACAATAGCCGGCAACACCGTCGGGATTGTTGGCATTGGCGGCATCGGCCTTGGTGATGAGCGCTTGTTCATCGGCATCCATTGGCCGCGCACGGGCCTCTTTCAGCGGCTGCAAGGTGGGACCTGCACAACCGGCACCACTCAATGTCGCCAAGGCATGCCGGTCGAGACGGATGAGGCGGCCCTCCTGCCCGGCGCTGGTGATGGCAGGATCATCGGCCGCGATCACTTCGCTCAATTGCCACAAACCGGTGAGCAGGCGCGCCGGATCGGGCGCATTGCCCGCCACGGGGACGGCCGCACCCAGGCTGCCGACGCGCGCGGTGTAGAGGTCAACCAGGCAGGCATTGGCCGCATCGCTGATGTCCGGCATGTCGTCATCGGCGCCGGGCAGGATGCCGCAGGCAGCAGCGCGCTGCGCCGACCAATCGCGCTGCTCGTTGCGCAAGCCTTCAGCATCGGCCGATTGCGTGAGCGCCTCGGCATAGATGCCGGCCAGTTTCGCGTCGAGCAGCGAGAGGGTCTCGTTCGCGCAGATGGCGTGTTCGATCGGGGTCGCTGCCTTGGCGCAATCGAAGCTCGGCTGCGCGTCCTGCGCAATAGCGGGCGTCATCAGGAGCAGGCCAAATGCGGAGGCGACCAACGCGGAACGGAACATTCAAATAGAACCTTTCTTGAAACCGGCGATCAGCAGCAGGAGCCAGCCGAGAATGAGCAGGGCGCCGCCGATCGGCGTGAGATAGACGAGCATGGGCGGCCCGTTCCAGGCCAGGAGATAAAGACTACCCGAAAATAGCAGCGCGCCAAGGGCGAAGGCGAGGCCGGAGATTGTGACAAGTCGCACAGATTGGCGCGCAGCCAGGGCAGCGATGCCCAGAAGTGCCACCGCATGCCATAGCTGGTAGGAGGCGCCTGTTCTGACCCAGTCGATAGCAGAAGGCGGCAGCACCGCTTCAGCCCCATGCGCCGCCCAGGCGCCGAACGCCACCGCCATCGCACCGTGAAAACCGGCCAGGCCCAACCATCTATTCATGTTCTCACCCTGAAACTGTCCATTTCCAGAACTATCGCCCAGAACTATCGCATGGTGCGTCCGATATGGCATCATCGCCGCCTGCGACCAGTTGACCACCCAGAGAAGTGACCATCAGCAAAGCGATACCAGCATCATGAGTGAAGCCGACATCCTCGTCTCAGCAGACGGCGCCATCCGACGCCTCACCCTCAACCGCCCGCAGCGCTTGAATGCGTTGACACGGCAGCTGCTCGGCAATCTGTCCGATGCGCTAGCCGATATCGCCGCCGATGACACGGCGCGCGTGCTGGTGATCACGGGATCGGGCCGCGGCTTTTGCGCCGGCCAGGATCTCGGCGACAAGGGCGCCGTCGAGGATGGCCGCGTCGTCCGCGACACGGTCGAGCGCTATTATAATCCAGTCGTGCGCCAGATCCGCAGCCTCGATCTGCCGGTGATCGCCGCGATCAATGGCATCGCCGCCGGTGCGGGCATGAGCCTGGCCTTGGCCGCCGACATCACGGTGGCGACGGAGAGCGCCGTCTTCGATCTCGCTTTCGCGCGCATCGGCCTCATCCCCGATGCCGGCGCCACCTATGCCTTGCAGCGCCTGCTCGGGCCGGCACGCGCCATGGGCTTGGCCATGCTGGGCGACAAGCTCACGGCAAGCCAAGCGGTCGATCTCGGCCTCATCTGGCGCGCTGTCCCGGATGCGGAATTCGCCGCGGAGGTCGAGGCCCTGGCAGCCCGCCTCGCGCAAGCGCCGACCCGCGCGCTGGCGTTGATGAAAAAGGCATTCAATGCCGGCGGTCACCATTCGCTCGAACAGCAACTGGCGCTGGAAGCGGAACTGCAGGCGCAGGCCGCCGACAGCGAGGATTTCCAGGAAGGCCTTGCCGCCTTCCTCGGCAAACGCCCGGCGAAATTCAAGGGGTTGTGAGCATGTTCCCGATCGCCGACCGCTGGTTCGAGATGAAGCGCATCGATGACGGCATCACCCTTTTGTGGGAACCGCATGTCATTCCACTCATGCGCTGCAATATCTGGCATGTGCGGGGCCGTGACCGCGACCTCATGATCGACACTGGCATGGGGATTGCCAGCCTCACCGAAGCCGCGAAGACTCTCATCGGCAAGGCGGTGACGGCGGTGGCCACGCATACCCATGCCGATCACATCGGTGGCCATCATGAGTTCGAACACACGCTGGTGCATGAGGCGGAGGCGGAAAATCTAGGGCGACCGACCAAGGACGGCACGCTGCTCTACACCGACTTCACCCAGGAAGAACTGATCAAGATCCGTGTCGCCGGCTATGAAATCGACAGCGACCTCATCACCGCGATCCCGCATGCGGGCTACGACCTCCGCAGTTACAAGGTGCACCCGGCGAAGGTGACGGAGATCGTTGGCGAGGGCGATGTGGTGGAGATCGGCGACCGCCGTTTCGAGGTGCTGCATCTCCCCGGCCACTCGCCGGGCTCGATGGGCTTGTGGGAAGCTTCGACCGGCACGCTGTTCTCCGGCGATGCGCTCTATGACGGGCCGCTGCTGGATGAACTCGGCCATTCCGATATCCCGGCCTATGTCCGCACGATGAAACGCTTGCGCGAGCTGCCGGTCACGGTGGTGCATGCCGGGCATGATCCCAGCTTCGGCCGCGATCGGCTGGTTGAGCTGTGTGATGAATATTTGGCCAAACGAGCCTGAGCTCCTCTAGCCTCCCCCCCTTGAGGGGGAGGCCGCGCGCATGCGCGGGAGGGGGGGTGTGGTGCGACTGGGCTCGATATATCGAGAGGTTGATAGACACCCCCCTCCCCGGCCCTCCCCCTCAAGGGGGGAGGGAGTTTAGATCGACCTCACCCCTTCCCCACCGCGGCGATCCAGGCGGCGATGCGTTCGTCGCACAGCACGATCTCGCGGCGGTCGGGGTTGAAGAAGGCGTTGGGGCCGCCGCATTCGGTCACCAGCAGCATGCGCGCAAAGGGCAGGGCGAGTTCGGCATTGAGGCGCTCGGCCAAGCTGTCGAACAGCCCGTTGCCGCGCAAAGATTCAGCGATGGCTTCATTGGCTTCGTCGATCACCGGCGCGATCTCGACATAAAGCGGGCCGGAATCCTTGGGCGGCGTCAGTCCTGGACCGCGGCGATAGGGAGCGAGGCGCCCGTTCCAGAGGGCGGCCGCCTTCGCCTGGGTCTTGGCGCAATCGGCCGCGTCATCCGCGTCGATGCCTAGTGTCGAGCCCAACGCCGCATGCGCCACCGGATCGGCGCCGATCAACTGGCAGGCCAAAGCGCGCGCGAGCTTGGGGCTGAGCGGCGTTTCCTTGGCCTTGTCGAGGGTGCCGGCGAAACTGAGGAACGCATCCAGTGCCTTGCCGAGATCGGCTTCGCCCCCATCGGTGCCACTGGCTGCCGGCGGATCGATGATGCCAGTCAGCAGAATGAGCTGGGCTGCACCTGTAATGGCCTCTTCGGAGGTCGCGGCGTCGGGAATGGCTTCAGGCGTCGTGTCCGGCACCAGCGAGGCTGCGACGCTGATGTGGAATTCCGCCACCAGGGCGCCCAGGATCACGTCGTCATTGATATCCGTGGCCCGGGCCAAACCCACCCCATAAAACCCTGGCCCATACATCGCGGCGGCCGCCCCGAAAAAAACCGCTACACATCGCCACAGCCGCATGAATCCGTCCGCAATCCGGTGTCGTTACGGTTGCAGCATGGCATGATTTGCCTTGGGATTGCACCTCCCCCGCCACAATATCGCCATGGCACCCGACCATATAGCCAGGATGGTTCTGAACGCGTTATTGAAAGCCGGGCTTTCCGGCCCGAAAGGGACATTTTGACGGATCTTTCAGCCGCCCCGGATCTTGACGAACAGCTGCCGCCGCTCCGGCGCGCAGGTGGCGCGTTCCTGCGTGGCCTGCATGTCGGCCTCGGCTTGGGCGGCGTGGTGCTGGTCGTGGCGACCTTCCTGCCGCTGCTGCACCCGTTCTGGCCGCTGGCGGCAGTCGCCGAGCATTTTGCACTCCAGGTGCTGATGGGCGCCGCGGCACTGGGACTTCTTGCCCTGCTGCTGCGACGCTGGCGCTGGCTGGGGCTGGTGGCAGGTGTTGCCTTCATCCAGATCTGGACCATCCATCCCTATTGGCCGAGCTTCGTGCCGGGGACTCATGGAGGCACCCATGCCGCCCAGGCTGAGGTTCTCAATCCCAATGAGATGAAAGTGGTCTCGCTCAACGTCCATCACAGCGGCCGATCCTTTGAACAGGTGCGGAAGTATCTGCACGACAGCGGTGCCGATGTGATCGGCCTGGTCGAGATGTCGCGACGCTGGAAGATGGAACTGGCGCCGCTGACCGCAATCTATCCCTTTCGCATAGATTGCATCGACAGCGACGAGTTGTGCGAGGAAATGCTGCTCTCCAAGCATCCGTTTCAGCGACAAGGGGCGGGACTCACCGATCGCAATCTGCCGATGCTGGTCTGGGGCGAGATCGCACCGCCGGACGGTAGCAAGCCAGTTACCTTTGCGGTCACACATCTCGCCTGGCCGCTCCTGATCGCCGAGGCGCCGGGGGCAAGCGTCACCAATCCCTATCTGCGGTCGCTGCCCAACGGCCTGCCGCGCCTGGTGCAGGCGGAACAGATGGTGACGCTGGCCGACACATTGAACGGGCTCGGGCGCGATCTGGTTTTGATGGGCGATTTCAACGCGGCACCGTGGAGCCGCGTCCAGGACTATCTGCATCAGCAAAGCGGCGTCGATGATCCAGGGCATCTCGCCCCCACCTGGCCGGCCTGGGGTCCTGCCTTCATCCGTCTGCCGATCGATCACATCATGACGCGCGGGAATTTGCGGCTGGTCAGCTTCGAGCCCGGCCCGGATGTCGGTTCCGACCATCTGCCGGTCGAAGCCATTCTGGCGCTCTCCGCCCCGTGAGGCGACGACAACGCAGCGCGACACTTCTTCTGGGCGCGTGGCTGGCGATGGCGCTGACCGTGCTGCTGGCGCCGTTTTCCTTGCATCTGGTGGTGATCGACGGCTTCCGCCTGCCGTTGCTGCTCGTGGCCGCACCGCTGCTGGCCTACCTGCTGTGGCAAAAGCTCTGGCGGCGCAGCATGGCCATGGCCATAGCCGTTTTGGCATTGCTGGCGCCATGGCTGGCGAGCGGGCAGATCCCGATCGCCGGAGACATGCAGCAGATCAAGCTCATCATCCTGCCGAGTTCGGACCCGGAGGCGCTTGAGTATGCCGTGGCTGAGAAACCCGACCTCATCTTCATTCCCGATTTCAGCGACGAGACCGACCGGGCAATGGGGAAGCAGAAAGCGATCCTGCCAGACCCTGCCCAGCGTCCTGAGGTCGGCGCGGCCTTGCCGGAGCTGACTGGGGATTACCGGCCCTGGATCCTCAAGACATCCGACGGCATGGCGATTTTCATGCGCGCGGGGCTGGGCGAAGCCGACGATCTCCGCGTGCGGGAGGCGCGCGTCGGCTCCAACGCCCTGGTGGTCGATGCCAAGCTTGCCGGCATCGACCTCACCTTGGCCACGGTGCATTTCACGCGACCCTTTCCGATCAACCAGTTCGGACGGCAGGTGCTGGAGGTCCGGCGCCTCAGCGCGCAACTGGGCGCCATCCCGCGGCCGATCATCCTGGCCGGCGATTTCAACGCCTTGCCCTGGTCCGGGGTACTCGACGAACTGTCCGAGGCGGTCGGCGCCACGGGCGCGCAATGGATCGGCACCTTTCCTGCCTGGTCGCCGGTAAAACTGCCGATCGATCAGGTCCGGGTGAGCGGCGGGCTGCAGATCGTCTCGCTGAAGACCGGGCCGTTCGTGGGCTCGATCCACCTGCCTTTGGTGGCCGTCATCGCCCTGCCGCCGCGCTGACACGGGCAGCGTTGCTGCCGTGCATGACGCCTATGCAGGCCCCTTTCGCGCTTGCGGCAGGCGGGCGGAATCCCTAGTCTCCGGCGGCTTTTCATTGAAATTTGTACCCGAGAGAGACGATGACCGACGACCGTATGTATGCCCAAGCCGCGCGCGCCTGGCCGTTCGAAGAAGCCAAAAAGCTGGTCGAACGCTATAAAGCTGCGCCGCCGAAAAAGGGCTATGTGCTGTTCGAGACCGGTTACGGCCCATCTGGCCTGCCCCATATCGGCACCTTCGGCGAAGTGGTGCGCACCACCATGGTGCGCCAGGCGTTCCAGCGCTTGTCAGACATTCCGACCCGCCTGTTCGCCTTTTCCGACGACATGGACGGCCTGCGCAAGGTGCCGACCAATGTGCCGAACCAGGAGATGCTGGCGCAGCATCTGGGCAAGCGGCTGACCTTGGTGCCCGACCCCTTCGGCACCCATGAGAGCTTCGGCCACCACAACAACGCCATGCTGCGCGGCTTCCTCGACGGCTTCGGCTTCGAATACGAATTCCAATCCTCGACCGATTGGTACATGTCAGGGCGCTTCGACCAGGGACTGCTCGACGTGCTGCGCCATTACGAACAGGTGCAGGACATCATGCTGCCGAGCCTGCGCGAAGAGCGCGCCGCCAGCTATTCGCCCTTCCTGCCGGTCTGCCAGAAGACCGGCCGCGTGCTGCAGGTGCCGATCCTCGAGACCAATGCTGATGCGGGCACCATCGTCTATCAGGACGAGGACGGCAGCAAGGTCGAAACACCCGTGACCGGCGGTCGCTGCAAGCTGCAATGGAAGCCCGACTGGGCGATGCGCTGGCATGTGATGAATGTCGATTACGAGATGTCGGGCAAGGACCTCATCCCCTCCGTGCAGCTTGCCAACAAGATCTGCCGCGAACTGGGCTCGCCGCCACCGGACGGCTTCAATTACGAACTGTTTCTCGACGACAAGGGCCAGAAGATCTCGAAGTCGAAGGGCAATGGCCTCTCGGTCGAAGAATGGCTGGAATATGCACCGCCGGAGAGCCTGGCGCTGTTCATGTATCAGAAGCCCCGCGCCGCCAAGCGCCTCTATTTCGATGTCATCCCGCGCGCGGTCGACGATTACCTGACCTTCGTCGAAAAGTTCGAGGGCGAGGCGGATGCGCAGAAGCTGGAGAACCCGGCCTGGCATATCCATAACGGCAAGCCGCCGGTCACCGGCAATGGCATTCCGCGCAACGCGCTCAGCTTCGGCATTCTGCTCAATCTGGCGTCGGTCGCCAATGCCGAGACCAAGGATACGCTGTGGGGCTTCGTCAGCCGCTATCTGCCGGAAGCCAATCCGCAATCGGCACCCTTCCTCGACAAGATGGTGGGCTACGCCATCAACTACTACCGCGACCATGTAAAGCCGCATAAGAAGTACAAGGCCCCTGACGACATGGAACGCGTAGCACTCACCGAGTTGCTCGCGGCCCTCGAAGCAGCCCCCGACGGCGCCAGCGCCGAGGAACTGCAGAACATCGTCTTCGAGATCGGCAAGAAGCATCCCTTCCCGGAACTGCGTGCCTGGTTCAAGGCGCTTTACGAAACGCTGCTGGGCCAGGAAACCGGGCCCCGCATGGGTTCGTTCTTCGCGCTCTATGGCCGCAAGGAATCGGCGGCACTCATCCGCAAAGCCCTCGACGGCAGCATCGCCGCATGACCGACAAATCGGCAAAGCCGGGCATGAAGCCGCAGCCGATGACGGCGGCGGTGCATGCCGGCCTTGCGGTCGACGCGGCGACGGGCGCCATTGCGCCCAATATCAGCATGTCGGTCAACAACGCCTTCCGTCCCGGCGACGGTGCGTTTTCCGCCGCTGAAGCCGGCGATCTGGTTGACCTGCCCTATCTCTATGCGCGCTGGACCAACCCCACGGTGCGGCAGCTGGAACAGCGCATGGCCGCCCTTGAGAATGCCGAGGAAGCCATGGCGACGGCGACGGGTGTCGCAGCCATCGCCGCCTTGTTCCTGGGTACCTTGAAAGCCGGCGATCATCTCATCATCAGCGATGTCTGCTATGCGGGTGCGCGCGAGATGGCCGACACGCTGCTGCCGGGCTTCGGCATCGAAATCAGCGCCGTCAACCTATCCGATCTCGACGCGGTGCGCGCGGCCTTGCGCCTCAATACGCGCCTCATCCATGCCGAGACACCGTGCAACCCGCTATTGCGCTTGACCGACCTTGCCGAGTTGGCCGTGATCGCCCATGCCCATGGCGCCCTGGTCTCGGTAGATTCCACCGTGGCAACGCCCGTCGCCACGCGGCCGCTCGATCTTGGCGTCGACTTCGTCATTCACTCGCTGACCAAATTCATCAACGGCCATGGCGACGCCTTGGGCGGCATCCTCATCGGCCGCAAGGCGGATGTTGCGCGCATCCGGTCGCTGGCCGGCGTCTATCTGGGTGCGGCGATGAGCGCCAGCAATGCCTGGCTCATTCTGCGCGGCATCGACACGCTGTTCCCGCGCATGGCACAGGTGGGCGCCAGTGCGCAAAGGATCGCCGAATATCTGTCGGCGCAGCCCAAGGTCATCGGCGTGAGCTATCCCGGGCTGCCCTCGCACCCACAGGCGGAACTCGCGCGTCGGCAAATGAATTTCTTTGGCGGCCTCGTCTCGTTCCAGACACGCGACCCGCATCGCCTGGCAGCCTTGATGCCGGACCGGCTGCGCTACATCCACTACGCCTTCTCGCTGGGGCACCAGCGCAGCATCATCGTCTATCTCGATACCGCCGAGATGATGGCGTCGACCTTCAAGCTCGACGGCGCCGCTGCCGCCGATTATCGCCGCTATGCCGGCGACGGTGTCTTCCGCCTGTCGGTGGGGCTGGAGGCGGTGGAGGATATCATCGCCGATCTCGACCGCGCGTTGGCGGATTAGTCGACTGACCGCCTAATCCTTCGTAATGCGTTCCGTCGTCTTGTCCGGTTCTTCGCTGCCGTAGATCTGCTGTTCGGCGCGGAAGGCGGCGATGTAGGTGTCGACGGCATCCTCGTCACGCCCCAACCGACGCAGCATCGAGCTGCCCAAGCCCAATCCGATCTCTATATCCTCGGGGATCGCTTCGTTGACGCCGAGACGCGCCAGACGCCGGGCGTGGCCGCCATCCCAGGCGCGGGCGACGATGACGAGGTTCGGTGAAATTTCATGCAAGGCCGCCGCCATGCGTTCGGCCATGGCTGGGCTGTCCATGGCAATAACCGCCAAGGATGCGCGCTCGACGCCGGCGGCGCGCAATACATCGATACGGCCGGCGTCGCCGAAATAGACCGGCAAGCCCCGCGCGCGGGCGCGGATCACGCGCTGCACGTCGAGATCAAGTGCCACATAGCCGATCTCGGCATTGTCGAGGAGGCGGCAGATCGCCTGGCCGACGCGGCCATAACCCGCCACCAGCACATGTTCGGTCAGGCGTTCCGATTCATCCGAGAGCGTGCTTGCCTTGCGCCCGCGCCGGTCACGGATGAGGGTCGCCATGCGCTTGCCGAGATAAGCGAGGAACGGCGTCAGGCAGATGCTGAGCACGATGGCGGCATTGAGATTGAGGATGATGTCGGCCGGGAGAATACCGCCGATCCCGGCAAGGCTGGTCAGCACGAAGCCGAATTCGCTGCCCTGCGCCAGAATGAGGGCGGCGCGCAAGGCGGTTTCGGATTTGAGGCCGAAGGCACGTGCCACCAACGCCGTCAGCAGGATCTTGACCGAGACGAACGCCAAGGTGAGGACGATGATCACCAGGATGTTCACCCAAACGGCGGCAAGGTCAAACGTCATGCCGACCGTGACGAAGAACAGGCCGAGCAGCAGGCCGCGGAATGGCTGGATGTCAGCTTCGATCTGGTGGCGGTAGGGCGTGCCCGCCAAGAGCATGCCGGCCAGGAATGCGCCCAGACCCATCGACATGCCAGCTTCGCGCGTCACCCAACCAAGTCCCAGAAGGATGAACAGGCTGGCGGCGGTGAACAGCTCCGAATTGCCCGTGCCGGCAATCTGGCGGAACAGCGGTCTGATGAGGAAGCGAGCGGCCAGGATGATGAAGCCAAGAGCCAGCAGCGCCTTAATAAGTGCCAGGCCCAGCGCGAACCACAGGCTGCTGCCATCGCCACCCAGCAGCGGAATGAGCGCCAGCATCGGCACCACCGCCAGATCCTGGAACAGCAGAACAGCGACCGCGATACGGCCGAAACGCGCCGCCGCTTCGCCGCGGTCGAGAAGCAGCTTCAGCACAGTGGCTGTCGAGGACAGCGCCAGGATGCCGCCAATGACGACGGCTGAAGCCGGTGCCACGCCCAGCAGCACGGCCACGAGGCCGATCACCAGCATGGTGACCAGCATCTGCGCACCCCCTAAGCCAAAGACGTAATAGCGCATGGTCTTCAGGCGATCGAGCGGCAGCTCCAGGCCGATCGCAAACAGCATGAAGACGACGCCGAGTTCGGCGAGCCACGCCGCTTGTTCGGGGTCCTCGATCGCTTGGAGGCCGGACGGGCCGATGATCATGCCCACCGCCAGATAGCCCAGGACCGAGGAAATCCCGGCCCTGTGCAGCAGCGGCACGATGACCAGTGCCGCCGTGAGGACGATCAGGATGTCGGTAATGGCGTCGCTATGCACGTGGGGCTGGTTTCCGCTGGAGTGAGGGAGATTTCGGCTGGTCACCCCCATTAACGCGACCGTGCCCCGTTCTGGCAAGCGGGCCCAGCAACGGGAGGGGGCAAGCGGGGCTTGTCTTTTGCGCGGCTTTGTCCCAGCTTGCGGAACCTTGTGGCGGGGCCCATCTATGAGGTCTCGTCGATCCCCCGAATTCGTGAAAGACCGCATGTCCAACCTCGATCAGCTTGCCCTTCTCGATACCGTGCTCACCAAGGCCAAAGCAGCCGGCGCCGATGCTGCCGATGCGTTGATCGGCCGCAGCATCTCGCTCTCCCTGGGTGAACGCCTGGGCGCCAAGGAGAAGCTGGAGCGGGCAGAGAGCCAGGATCTGGGCCTCCGGGTCTTCGTGGGCCGTCGCCAGGCGATCGTCTCCACCAGCGATTTTGCCCCGGCCTCGCTCGCTGAACTGACCGCCCGCGCGGTCGCCATGGCGAAGGCCGTGCCGGAGGACCCGCATTGCGGTCTCGCGGACCCCGGCCAGCTGGCGAAGAACTGGCCGACACTCGATCTCTGCGACAACACCGATCCCAGCGAAGCCAAGCTCACTGAACTGGTGCGTGCTGCGGAAGATGCGGCGCGCAGCGTCAAGGGTGTCACCAATTCGGAAGGCGCCGAGGCCGGCTATGGCCGCTCGGACGTCGCGATCGCCGCCAGCAACGGCTTCCACGGCGCCTATTCCAGCAGCCATTTCGGCCTCTCCGTCTCGGTGTTGGCCGGCGAAGGCACGGGGATGGAACGGGATTACGATTACAGCTCGACCGTCTATCTCTCCGACCTCGAAGATCCGGTGAAGCTGGGCAAGGCTGCAGGTGCCCGCGCCGTGGCGAGGCTCAATCCGCAGAAGGCGAAGACCGCAATCGTGCCGGTGGTGTTCGACCCCCGCATCAGCAATTCGATCGTCGGCCATCTGGTCGGCGCCATCAACGGTGCCGGCATCGCCCGCGGCACGTCGTTCCTCAAAGACAGCCTGGGCCAAGACATCTTTGCCGCCGGCATCGACATCATCGACGACCCGCACCGCCACCGCGGCCTGCGCTCGCGCCCCTTCGATGGCGAAGGCCTGCCCACCACGCAAGCCAAACTGATCGACAATGGCCGCCTGACCATGTGGCTGCTCGATTGCCGCTCCGCACGGCAATTGGGCCTCGTCTCCAACGGCCACGCCTCGCGCGGCACCTCGAGCCCGCCTTCGCCGGCACCGTCCAACGTGCATATGGCGGCGGGCAAGATCAGCCGGCAGCAGATGATCGGCGAGATCAAACAAGGTCTCTATGTCACCGAGATGATCGGCTCCGGCGTCAATGGCGTCACCGGCGATTACAGCCGGGGTGCTGCCGGTTTCTGGATCGAGAATGGCGAGCTCACCCATCCGGTCTCCGAAGTGACCCTCGCCGGCAACCTCAAGGACATCTTCAAGAACATCACCGCCGCCAACGATCTTGTCTTCAAATACGGCACCAACGCGCCCACCCTGCGCATCGACGGCATGACCCTCGCCGGTGCTTGAAGGTGGGGGCGCGTAACCTGCTATAGTCCGCGCGGGGGAAGCACAGATGGGGACAAAGCCGCGGGGCATCGAGCAGGTATTGATCGCCCAGGATCTCGCCTGCCGGCGGGCCGAGCGGCTGCTGTTCCGCAATCTCAATTTCACCTTGGGGTCCGGCCAAGCCTTGCTGCTGCGCGGGCCCAATGGCAGCGGCAAGTCGAGCCTGCTGCGGTTGCTGGCCGGGCTGCTGCCGCCGGAAGAAGGCACGCTGTCATGGCGCGGCCGTCCTGTCTCCACCGACCGCGCGCAATATCGCGGCGACCTTGCCTATCTCGGCCATCTCGATGCGCTGAAGCCGCAATTGCTGGTGCGCGAGAATCTGGATTTCTGGGCCAAGCTCATCGGCGCCACGGTGCCGGTCGAGAACGCACTGGCCAAGGTCGGCCTCACTGCTTGTGCCGAGTTTCCAGCGCAGCAGCTCTCCGCCGGGCAGCGACGGCGCTTTGGCCTGGCGCGCCTGTTGCTCAAGCCCGTGCCGATCTGGCTGCTCGATGAACCAAGTACCGCGCTCGATGCCGCCGGCCAGAAGCTCGCCCTCGACCTCATCGCGCGGCACCGCGCCGCCGGCGGCCTTGCGGTGATATCGAGTCACGACGACCTTGCCATTCCGCAAGCCACCTCCCTGCAGTTGGGGGGCGGGTCATGAACGCATTTTCGGCTCTGCTGCGCCGCGATTTGCGTCTCGGTTTCCGTCAAGGAATCGATGCTTTGGTGGTGGTGCTGTTCTTTCTCGCGGCCGGCGCCCTCTTCCCCTTCGCGCTCGGGCCGGAACCGCAATTGCTGGCCCGGATCGCCGCCGGCATCGTCATGGCGATGGCGGCCTTGGCCTCCCTCCTCTCCCTCGACCGGTTGTTCGCCACCGATCTCGAGGATGGCAGCCTGGATGCCCTCGCCCTTTCTCCGCTTTCCCTGGAGCTGGTGGCCCTGGCCAAGGTGCTGAGCCATTGGCTGATGACCGGCCTGCCGCTGCTGGTGGCGGCCCCCGTCCTTGGCCTGCTGCTCAATCTACCGACGGCGCTTTATCCGATTCTGCTGCTGTCGCTTCTCGCCGTGACGCCGGCACTATCGCTGCTGGGCGGGCTGGGTGCAGCGCTTACCCTGGGTGCGCGGCGGGGCGGCCTGCTGCTGGCCTTCGTCATTCTGCCGCTATTTATTCCTATCCTGATCCTGGGCATGGGGGCGGTGAGCGCCAGCGCCCAGGGAACCAGCCCGGCCACGGCCCTGGAACTGCTCCTGGCGCTTGATCTTGCCTGCCTGGCCCTGGTTCCCTGGGCGATGGCGATGGCTTTGCGCCAAGTGTTGCGCTGAAGCCGCGGGCCGGATGTGACGGATCGCACAGGAACGTGTTCGCATTGAACAAAACCCCTGATGGGACGACAAACCGATCGATACCCAGCTTTGTGTCTTATCTGCCACAGCTGCGGGCATTTTGACACAGGTCGCGTAATCAAACCCGAATCAACGTGGATTCCTTAAGTTGAATCGGCTTATGCTTAATCATCCGGTACTCAAATGCCGGGCGGTCGCGATCCGCTGTCATCGCACCTCTTCACGTGAACGTCCCAGGGGGTTTCAAACCATGAACCGTTATTTCAAACTCGCGCTGCTCGGTACGGCTCTGCTTGCCGTCACCGCTTGCGCCGCACCGAACCGCGAACCAGATTTGTCGAACATTCAGGCGAATGTCGACAAGACCTACGAAGGCGATTTCGGCGATCTGCTCTATAACCTGAACCAGGCTGGCGACAAGGCCCGCACGGCTGAGGAAATCAAGGCGAGCATCGATGCCGACGCGCCCTACCTCTACACCAACCTGCCGCTGCGTCAGGAAGGCGTGAAGCTCGCCGAAGAAGCCGCCGAGCACCGCGCCAAGGCCGAAGCTGCGCTCAACCGCTTCCTCGACCCGATCCGCGCCCGTCTCGCCTATCTCGAATCGCTGCACGTTCCGCAGGATGTCGGCCCGCAGAAGACCTCGGTCTACTTCGACACCGGCAGCGCCAAGATTCGTGAGAGCGAAGCCGCGGCGATGACCGATGCTGGCAACTTCCTCAGCCAGTATCCGATCGCCCACGTCCAGATCGATGCCTACACCGACACCGTCGGTTCGACCAACTCCAACGCTGCGTTGGCGAAGCGTCGTGCGAAGGCCGTGATGGATGCCATGTCCGATGCCGGCGTGCCGCTCGCGGCCGACGTCACCGTCAAGGCCGTTGGCGAAGCCGAAGGCACCGACAACACGGAGAGCCAAGAGAACCGTCGCGTCGACATCATCGTGCAGCCGCATGGTACCTTCAACAAGGGCATGTAAGCGCACGACGATCCGACCAGACCTTCTTTGGTCTTTCGGTTGAAGTGTTAACCCAAGGGCGTCACCGCAAGGTGGCGCCCTTGGCGTTTGTGGGGTTGCCCCCCCCTCTCCCTAACCCTCCCCACGTAGGGGGGAGGGTTAGGGAGAGGGGGGGCCTGCGCCACAGTGCCTCTGGCACTGGACTCCCGGGCCTTGTATAACCGCGGCCATGCATCGCTTCGCCAATCCCGGCCGGTTCCTGCGTCTGGCCACCCGGATCCAGCCATGGCTTAAAGGCCTGACAGCGCTTGGTTTTGCGTTGGGGCTTTATCTCGCCTTGTGGGGCTCGCCGCCCGATTACCAGCAGGGCGAGACGGTCCGCATCATGTACATCCATGTGCCGGCGGCCTGGATGGCGCTGCTGGCCTATCTGATCCTGGGCTTGGCCAGCGCCAGCGCCCTCATCTGGCGCCATCCTTTGGCCGACATCGCGGCCGAGGCGATCTCGCCGGTCGGCGCCGCGTTCACCCTCCTTGCCCTCATCACCGGCTCGCTCTGGGGCAAGCCGATGTGGGGGACGTATTGGGTGTGGGATGCGCGCCTGACCTCGTTCCTGCTGCTGTTCTTTCTCTATCTCGGCCACATGGCCCTGCTGGGCGCCTTCGACGATCGCGGCCGCGGCCGGCGCTCGGCGGCAGTCCTCGCACTGGTCGGCCTCATCAACCTGCCGATCATCAAGTTTTCGGTCGATTGGTGGAACACGCTGCATCAGCCGGCCTCGATCGTCCGCATGAACGGGCCCAGCATCGATCCCAGCATGTTGTGGCCGCTGTTCACGCTGGCGGCGACGTTTCATCTTTTTCTGCTGGCGGTGCTGATCGAGCGCATGCGCACGCTGCTGCTGGAAGCGCGCCTGCGCAATCAGCGCCTCGCCGCCTTCGATCAACTTCAGCCGGGATCGCGCGCATGACCAATTTTGACAGCTTCCTCACCATGGGCGGTTACGCCGCCTATGTCTGGCCGGCCTATGGCGCCGCTGTCGTCATCCTGGCGGCGATCTGGTTCGATACCGAACGCCGCCGCCGCGCGGTCGAGCGCGCACTGGCTGCCGGCTATGAATCCCGCGAAGACGATGCGTGAAGTTATGAAACGCCACTTCCCATGAAGCGGAAAACCCTGCGGCTTTATCTGGTCGTCATCAGTCTGTGCCTCCTCGGCATCGCGACGACGCTGGTCCTGAACGCCTTCGACCGCGAATTGGTGTTCTTCTTCAGCCCGAGCGAGATCGTGGCGGAGCAGCCGGTGCCCGGCCGCATCATCCGCTTAGGGGGCCTGGTCGAGACCGGCAGTGTGACGAAGCTCGGCGACGGCGCCACCTTCAGCTTCCGCGTCACCGATCTCAAGGCCTCGACCACGATCGCCTATCGTGGTGTCTTGCCGGATCTGTTCCGAGAGGGACAAGGTGTCGTGGTGCAGGGCGCCTTTAACGAGAGCGGAAATTTCGTGGCGAGCGAAGTGCTCGCCAAGCACGATGAAAACTACCTGCCGCCGGAAGTGGCCAAGGCGCTGAAAGCATCGGGCCGCTGGCAGGAAGGTGCCGGCACCGGCGCAACGCCCGCAGCAAGTCCGGCCCAGGGTGAGGGAACCAGCCAGTGATTACGGAAATCGGCCATTTTGCCCTGGTATTGGCGTTGGTGCTGGCGATGGCGCAAGCCAGCCTGCCACTCATTGGCGCGCAACATGGCATCCGCGCGTGGATGGCGCTGGCCAAGCCCGCGGCAATCGGCCAGTTCGTGTTTCTGCTGGTTGCTTTCACGGCGCTGATCCATGCCTTCGTGGTCAGCGACTTTTCGGTCGTCGTCGTCTACCAGCATTCGCATTCGCAGACGCCGCTCATCTACAAGATCTCCGCCGCCTGGGGCCAGCATGAGGGATCGCTGCTGCTCTGGGTGCTGATCCTGAGCTTCTTCGGCGCGCTGGTCGCGATCTTCGGCGACAATCTGCCACCGCGCCTGAAGGCACGGGCGCTTGCCGTCCAGGCCATGATCGGCGTCGCCTTCATGCTGTTCACGCTGTTCACCTCGAACCCGTTTGCGCGCCTGTCGCCGGCGCCGCTCGAAGGGCAGGAGCTCAATCCGCTGCTGCAGGATCCAGGCCTCGCCTTCCATCCGCCGATGCTCTATGTCGGCTATGTTGGCTTTTCGATGGCGTTCTCTTTTGCGGTCGCCGCCCTCATCGAGGGGCGCGTCGATGCGGCCTGGGCGCGCTGGGTGCGGCCCTGGACCTTGCTGTCCTGGACGTGTCTTACCGCCGGCATCGCGCTGGGTGCGCGCTGGGCCTATTACGAATTGGGCTGGGGCGGCTGGTGGTTCTGGGATCCGGTCGAGAATGCGAGCTTCATGCCCTGGCTGATGGGAACAGCCCTCCTTCATTCCGCCATCGTGGTCGAGAAGCGTGACGCGCTCAAGGCCTGGACCCTGCTCCTCGCTCTCCTCACCTTCGGCTTTTCCATGCTGGGCACCTTCCTGGTGCGCTCCGGCGTCATCACCTCGGTCCATGCCTTCGCGCAGGACCCGGCGCGCGGCCTGTTCATCCTCGCCATCCTCGCTCTCGCCATGGGCGGCTCGCTCACCCTCTTCGCCTGGCGAGCACCCGGCATGAAGGCAGGCGGCCTCTTCGCCCCGGTGAGCCGCGAAGGCTCTTTGATGTTGAACAATCTGCTGCTGGCGACGGCGACCGCCACGGTGCTGCTGGGCACGCTCTATCCGCTCGCCCTCGATCTCATGGGCGGCGGTTCGGTCTCGGTGGGCACCCCCTATTACACCGCGACCTTCGTTCCGCTGGTGATGCCGCTCATCGTGCTCGCGGGGATCGGTCCCTTGATGGGCTGGAAGCGCGGCGACCTCAAGGGCGCGCTGCACCGGCTGTGGGCGGCGGGCTTCCTCGCCATCGCCGCCATGGGTGTGGCGCTTTGGATCGATTTCGGCCAGCAGGCGCTGGCCGCCGCCGGCATCGGCATCGGGGTCTGGCTGCTGACCGCCACCTTCCTCGAATGGACCAAGCGCATCAGCCTGTTCCGCATCGGCCTTGGCGCATCGCTCCGCCGCGCTTTCGGCCTGCCGCGCGCCGCCTATGGCATGACCCTTGCCCATGCGGGCCTTGCCATCGCCATCATCGGCATCACCGCGGCGAGTGCCTGGAAGAGCGAAGAAATCCGCCAGATGCGTCCCAATGACAGCATCACGATCGGCAGCTTCAGCTATGTGCTGCAAAGTGTGGCGCCGTCGCGCGGCGAGAACTACATCGCCGAGCGTGCCCATTTCAAGGTGCTGAAGGACGGCCAGTTCTATACCGACCTCTACCCCGAGCGGCGGCAATACATGGTGCAGCCGATGCCGACCACCGAGGCGGCGATCCAGTCGCATATCTTCGGCGATCTTTACGCCGTGATCGGCGAGGGCGACGGCAAAGGTGCCTGGACCGTGCGCATATACGAAGAACCGCTGGTGCCGTGGATCTGGTCCGGCTGCCTGCTGATGGTGCTGGGCGGGATCGTCTCGATGAGTGATCGCCGCTACCGCGTGGGCGCACCCAGCCGCGTGTCGGCGGCGCAGGCAGCACCCGCCGCCGGTGAATAAGTAAGCTGGCGAATAGTCAAAAGAGGTCGATGATACCCATGCGTCGCTTGTTCTTCATCCTGCCGCTGCTGTGCCTGGCAGGTCTCGTCATATTGTTCTGGCGCGGGCTCGACCCGGCGCGCGATCCGTCCAGCCTGCCCTCCGCCCTCATCGGACAGAAGGTGGCCGAGATCACCCTGCCGGGCCTGGGTGACCGTCCCGGCATCGCCAGCACCGATTTCGCGGGTGAGATCACGGTGCTGAATTTCTTCGCCTCGTGGTGCGCGCCGTGTCGCGCCGAACATCCGCTGATCAAGGAGTTGGCATCGCTGCCGGGCATCCGCGTGGTCGGCATCACCTTCAAGGACACACCGGCGGATTCGGAGAAATATCTCGCCGAGCTCGGCAACCCGTATCTGGCGATCGGCGTCGATGACAGTGGTCGCGCCGGCATGGAATTTGGCCTGACCGGTGTGCCGGAAACCTATGTCATCGACCGCGAGGGCATCATCCGCTATCGCCTGGCGCAGCCGCTCGATGCCGGCCGCCTGGAAAAAGAACTGAAGCCGCTGCTGGCGGAGCTCACCAAGTGAGGCATTGGCCACAGAAAGCGCTGCTAGCGCTGCTGCTGCTGTGCCTGCTCTCCGGGGCCAATCTGGTACTGCCTTCGTATGCCCTGGCGCAGGCCGAACTGCCGGATGTGCCGCTCGCTGACACGGCTCTGGAGGCACGCGCGCGCAAGCTGATGAAGGATGTGCGCTGCGTGGTCTGCCAGGCGCAATCGATCGACGAATCCGATGCCGGCATCGCCAACGACATGCGCCGGTTGATCCGCAGCGAGATCGCGTCAGGCAAGTCTGATGACGAAATCCGGCATTATCTCGCCGCGCGCTATGGCGATTTTGTGCTGTTCAAGCCACCCTTCAAGGCCAGCACCGCGCTGCTCTGGGCGGGGCCCTTCCTGCTGCTGGGGCTGGGCGCCGTGATCATGGTGATGTTCTTCCGCAAGCGCACCACCACGCTGGCGCCTGGTAGCCTCAGCGCCGAGGAGATGCGCCGGGTCGAAGCCGCCTTGCAAGAGGGCCCCTTGCAAGAGCCCCCCTTGCAACAGACTGGCGAACCCGCCACAAGACCCGATCACGGGAGTGGCGCATGATTCTTGTCTGGCTGGTCTTTGCTTTGATGACTTTGGCGACCGCCGTGCTGCTGGCATTGCCGCTGTTCTATACCCGCAAGGTCAAGAACGAGGCGGTGTTTGCCCTCGCCGTCTATCGCGATCAGATCCAGGAACTCAACCGCGATGCCGAAGCCGGGCTGATCGATGCGACCCAGGCCAAATCGGCGCAGATCGAGATTGAGCGCCGGGTGCTGGCGCTGACCGAAAGCCCGCAATGGCAGCCGGGCCGGGCACCTTCCCACGGCCTGCTGATTACCGCCGCCGTCGCCTTGCCGCTGCTGGGCTTCGGTCTCTACCTCTATCTCGGCCGCCCGGAACTGCCGGCCCTGCCGTTCTCGGCACAAGCAACGGCACCGGCACCGGTGAGTGCGGAACTGGCGGCCCTGGAAGCCGACGTCTCCGCACGCCCGACCGACGCCAAGGCCTGGGTGGCACTCGCCGCCGGCTATGACGCGGCGGGCCGCGCGCGGGATGCCGCCACCGCCTATGGCAAGGCCGTGGCGCTGGGCGCGCAGGATGCAACCACGCTTGCCGCGCAGGGCCAGGCCCTGCTGCTCGCCAATCAGGGCGAAATGAACGAGGCCGCAGCCGCAGCCTTCCGCCGCGCCGTCGCCGTTGAGCCCAGCAATCCGACAGCACGCTTCTTCCTGGCGCTGGGCAAGGCGCAAAGCGGCGACATCGAAGGCGCGCTCACCGATTGGATGGCGCTGGAAAAGGATACGCCGCCGGAAGCGCCCTGGCGCGCCACGCTCGAGGATCACATCGCCAAGGCCGCACAGCGCCTGGGCAAGGATGTGCCGCCGGAGTTGGCGGACAAGGACGCGGCCAGTGTAGATGCAGGTGGCGCTGATGCCGCCACCCCGGGGCCAAGTGCTGCGGAGATTGCCGCGGCCGAGGCGATGACGCCGGAACAGCGTGAGGCTTTCGTCAACGACATGGTCGGGCGCCTCGCTGAAAAGCTCAAAGGCAATCCCGACGATCTGGAGGGCTGGGTACGTCTCGCGCGCGCCTATCAGGTGCTCCAGCGCATGGAGGACGCGCGGGATGCCTGGTCCAAGGCTGCGGCGCTGGCGCCGGCACGGCTCGACATCCAGCTCGACTATGCCGATGCCATCATCGCCGGGCGTTCCGACCTCGACCGCTATCTGCCGCCGGAATTCATCGAGGCGGTCGGCCGCGTGCGCACGCTGGATCCGAAGAACCCGCTTGGCCTCTATTACGGCGGTCTGGTCGCGCGTATCGCCGGCGATAAGGCCGAGGCGCACAAGCTGTGGAGCCAGGTGCTGGAGCAACTTCCGCCGGATTCCCCGCAACGCGCGGAACTGCGCAAGGAACTGGATTCCCTGCTGCCCTGACACCCCGGCTCGCGCAGCTCAATGGTATTACAATTCATCGCGTGATTTCAGCCCCTTAAGCCCTGCCATGGCGACGCGCATTTAACCATTGCTTCACCATCTTTGGCCGATAGTGCCCGTGACACATGCGCGGCAGCAGGTCCGGGGTGGCGGCCTGCGCTGGATGTCGCATGAGCAACCCTGTCCGGTATCCGGCATGGGGAGGCAATTGGCGCAAAGCGTGCGCCCTTGAGGGAACCGAGGCCCGGATTGAAGCGAAGCGGATCAGCGCGCGGGATTTCGAGCGGCAAGGCTCATACCCTTGCACCGGGCCGTTTTGCGCAGGCTGGCTTTGCCAGAGGGCGGGCCTGGATCTGGGGCGTCGCCGTCAGTCTGATCGGCATTGTGCTCTGCACCTATGTCGCCACCCTCATTAACAACCAATCGCAAGCTGCGGCACTGCAGCGCTTCAACTATCTGATCGAACGGTTCGAGAAGCGGCTCGCCGATCGCTTCGCCTCGTTCAACATCGTCGTCAACATGGGCATGGGCATGGCGACGATGAACGACTACATCTCGCGCAGCGACTGGCAGCGTTTCGTCTCCGGTCTGAACTGGCGCGACATGTCGGGCGGACTCGGCCTCAATTACATTGAGCGTGTCCAGCGCCCAGATCTGGACCGTTACCTGATGCAGGCAGCCGCGCTCAACGGCGAAACACTGTCGATCCAATCCATCACCAAGGACTCCACTGACGAGCTTTATGTGCTGCGTCTCACGGAACCGATGGCCAGCGGCAAGAACGCGATCGGCCTTGACCTCGCCAGCGAGATCAACCGGCGCCGCGTGCTCGATTGGGCCATGCTGAATGGCGAAGTCACCATGAGCGGCATCATCCCGATCATCATCAACCAGCAGAGCCGACCGGCCTTGCTGATGGTGGCGCCCGTCTACCATCGCGGCTCCAGCCCGGCGAGCTATGACGAGCGGCGAGAGAGCCTCAAAGGCTGGGTGGTGATGCCGATCGCCATCGGCACCACGCTGGAAGGCGCACTTCTGGATATCGGCAATGAACTCGACGTCATTCTCTATATGGGCGCCGAGACCGATTCCAACCGCCTGGTATTCGACAGTCGCCGCCGCAACCTTGGTGCCGATGCCACCCCGCGTGGCCCGCGCGACGGCAGCGTCTATCGCCGCGCCCATACCATGATCTTCTCCGGCCAGAGTCTCAGCATCGAGTACCGCTCGCATTCCTCGCTGCAGCCGGCGGGGGCTGCGATGGTGCCGCTGCTCGTCATGCTGGGCGGGTCGGTCATCTCGATCCTGCTCGGGATGAGCCTGTGGTTCATGGTGGCCGCCCGCTACCGGGCGGAGGCGCTGGCGCGTTCGATGACCAGCGATCTGCGCGCCGCCAAGGACGTGGCCGAACAGGCCTCGATCGCCAAGACCCAGTTCCTCGCCATGATGAGCCATGAGATCCGCACGCCGATGAACGGTGTGCTGGGCATGGCGGGCCTCCTCGCCGACACCTCGCTCGACCAGCGCCAGCAGCATTATGTCGACGTGCTGCATCAGTCTGGCGAAGCGTTGCTGGCGATCATCAACGACATCCTCGATTTCGCCAAGGCCGAGACCGGCAAGCTGGAGATTGAGCAGATCGATTTCGACGTGGTGACCGAAGTCGAATCCGTGCTGGAACTGGTGGTGAGCCGGGCCCATGCCAAGGGCATCGAGCTTGGCTGTTTCATTGGCCCCGATGTGCCGCCGCGGCTCAATGGTGATCCCGGCAGGCTGCGGCAGATTCTCCTCAATCTCCTTTCCAACGCGGTGAAGTTCACGCAGAGCGGTGGGGTCAGCCTGATCGTCGAGCTGTCGGCCACCGGGGAAGAAGGCGGCATTGAGGGTACCAAGCTGCGCTTTGCCATTCGCGATACCGGCATCGGCATTCCGGAAGAAGCTCATGGCCGGCTGTTCCATCACTTCAGCCAGGTCGACGCCTCGACGACGCGGCGCTTCGGCGGCACGGGCCTCGGCCTTGCCATCTGCAAGCAACTGGTCGATCTCATGCATGGCTCGATCGGTATGGAATCGCATACCGGGGACAGGAGCGGTTCGACCTTCTGGTTCACCGCCTGGTTCGGCCCGGCGCCAAGCGAGACGCCGGCCCTCTCCAATCAGGCCGCGATTGCGGCGGCATTTGCCGGCAGGCTGGTACTGGTGGTCGACGACAACCAGATCAACCGCGAGATCTTCGAACGTTATGTGACCAGCATCGGCGCCCGGGTCATTGCCGCCAGTGAGCCCGAGATCATCCTCGACGAGTTGCGCGCACATCCTCCCGCCGAGGCGATTGCACTGGCCATCGTCGACCAGGTGATGCCGACCATGTCCGGCGTCGATTTCGCGCGCCGCCTGCGGGCCTTGCCGGGGATCAGTGTCGAACATGTGGTGCTCTCTTCCGCGGCCCTCTTCATCGACCAGCACGAGGTGCATGAAGGGATCGACGCGCAATTGCCCAAGCCCGTGCGGCGCACCAGCTTCATGGCCTGCATGACGTCGCTGCTGGAAGGTGCGCGTCATGGCCTCACCCGCCGCGCCGGGGACCGCGACCTTGCCGTCTTTGCCGATGGCGCTGCGCTGCGCATCCTCTTGGCCGAAGACAACCAGGTCAACCAGATGCTGGTGACCGCGATCCTGGCGCGCGCCGGAGCCCGCGCCGACATTGCCGGCAACGGGCTGGAGGCCATCGAGGCGATGCGCAGCCGCGCCTATGACGTCGTCCTCATGGACATGCGCATGCCCGAAGTGGACGGGCTGGAAGCCACCAGGCGCATCCGCGAGCTGGGTGGGACGCCGTCCCGCGTGCCGATCATCGCCCTCACCGCCAATGCCACCCAGGACGATCGCCGCCGCTGCCTGGAGGCCGGCATGAACGACTTCATGGCCAAGCCCATCGACGCCAACGACCTCATCCAGAAGATCGCGCTCCATGCGAAGGTGGCCCTCATCGAGGGCGAGGCGGCCCGCATCAGCGCTGCCGAGCATGAGGCGGAACCGGCCATCGCCCCCTTGTCGATGGAACAGCAGGATGCGCTGGAAAACCTGCTCCACTCGCTCGACACCGCGACCGCCGACGACCCAAGCCCGCCGGCCGCGCCGGATTTGCGGCGGACCGGCCAGTTCTGACCAAGTGATGGCCTGACCAAGTGATGGCCTGACCAAGTGAGGGCTTGAGCGAATGATGGCCTTAAGCCGCCGGTGATGGCGCTTTCCCGGCAAACAGGCTAGGAAAGCGGCGAACGTCCCCGGAGAGCTGCCCCACTATGCCCACCCCTTTCACCACGCTCCAAGATGCGCTGATCGATGCCGCCTATGAGGCCGGCCAAGCGATCATGGCGGTCTATGCCAGCGACTTTGCGCCGACGCAGAAGGCCGACCGCTCACCGGTCACGGCAGCCGATGTCGCAGCCGAGACGCTGATCCTCAAGGCTCTCAAGACCTGTGCACCGGATATCACCGTGGTGGCGGAGGAACAGGCGGCGACGGACGGTGTACCGCCCCATGTCGGGCGCCGTTTCTTCCTGGTCGATCCCCTCGATGGCACCAAGGAATTCATCGCCCGCAACGGCGAGTTCACCGTCAACATCGCGCTCATCGAGGACGGTGTCCCGGTGCTGGGTGTCGTCTATCTGCCGGCCCTCGACGAGATGTATGCGGGGCACGGCGATGTCGCGATCCGCCGGCGCGCCGGTGGCATCGAAGAACGCATCCACGCGCGCGCGTTGCCCGAGATCGGCGCCACCATGACCATCAGCCGCTCCCATGCCGCGCGCGAACTGGTGAAGGCGGAGATGCTGGGCGAGCATGTCGCCGGCACCATCGTCGCCGGCTCGTCGCTGAAATTCTGTCGCATCGCCGAAGGGGTGGCCGACCTCTATCCGCGCTTCGGCCCCACGATGGAATGGGACACCGCGGCAGGCCATGCCGTGTTGCTCGCGGCCGGTGGTTCGGTCACGACGCTTGACGGCGCCAAGCTCATCTATGGCAAGCCCGGCCTGCGCAACCCGCATTTCATCGCCCGTGGAATTCGCTGACGATGTCGAAGATCGTCCCGGCCGATGACGCGCACATCACCGCTGCCGCGAAGGCGTTGCAGCAGGGATTGCTGGTGAGCTTCCCGACCGAAACGGTCTATGGCTTAGGCGGCGACGCCACCAATGACCGCGCGGTCGCAGCGATCTACGCGGCCAAGGGGCGCCCCAGCTTCAATCCGCTCATCGTCCATGTTGCCAATTTGGCGGCCGCCACCGAACATGCCGATCTGCCGCCCGCCGCACTCACCCTGGCACAGAAATTCTGGCCCGGACCTTTGACCTTGGTGGTGCCGCGCCGCGCTACCTGCCGCCTCTCGCTGCTGGTGAGCGCCGGCATGGACAGCGTGGCGCTGCGCGTGCCGGCCCATCCGATCGCACAGGCGCTTCTCAAAGAGAGCGGGCTGCCCCTTGCCGGCCCCAGCGCCAATCCGTCCGGCCGCATCAGTCCCACGACGGCGCAGCATGTCGAAGAAGGCCTCGGCGACAAACTCGCGATGATCCTCGATGGCGGGCCCTGTGCCATCGGCGTGGAATCGACGGTGATCAGCTTGCTCGATGAGACGCCGAGCTTGTTGCGGCCCGGCGGCATCACGGCGGAGGAGATCGCAGCGGTCCTGGGCAGCGCTGTGACACTGGCGCCGGCGGTGGGTGATATCGATGCCGGCCTGCATGGCCCGGGCCGTCTGCTCAGCCACTACGCGCCGGACCGGCCCGTGCGCTTGAACGCAACGGCGGTGCAGCCGGGCGAGGCGCTGCTCGCTTTCGGGCCCAATGTTCCACAAGCTGCGGTGTCCCTCAATCTCAGCGTGACAGGCGACCTCGACGAAGCCGCCGCCAATCTCTTCGCCATGCTGCGCAAGCTGGACCGGCCGGATGTCTCCGGGATTGCGGTGATGCCGGTGCCGAAGGTGGGATTGGGGATTGCGATCAATGACCGGCTGACAAGAGCGGCGGCACCGAGATAGTCCTCGAAGCGCCCCCTCACCCCAACCCCTCTCCCGCCCGTCGGCGAAGGCCGACATGCGTCGGCGGGGGAGAGGGGCTACCGCCACGCTCTCTCACTCAGATCTCACTGCTAGTTTGAATGTTGCCGGCAAATCTCATTCCCTCTCCCCTCGCGGGAGAGGGTCAGGGTGAGGGGGGAGCGGCTGATGGCTCTTACCCCCCGAACTTAGCCCCTAAAACCGCCCATACCGATAAAGATCCGTCCCGTGATTCTCCAGCCACAGCCGGGCGGAATCCATCGAGCGGCAGATTTCGCCGCAGAGTTTCCAGAACTTCGGCCCGTGATTCATCTCACGGAGATGCGCCACTTCATGGGCGATGACGTAATCCATGACGTGTTTGGGCGCGAAGATCAGGCGCCAGGAGAAGGCAAGCTCGCCCTCGCTGGTGCAGGAGCCCCAGCGGCTCTTGGTGTCGCGGATGGTGATCTTCTTGATCTTCCGGCCGATCGCCTCGGCCTTCTGATGGGCGCGCAATTCGATCTCGCGTTTGGCCTCGATCTTCAGCCAATCCTGGACCCGGCGCGAGACATGCTCCTCATGGCCCGCCACATTGATCTCGTCGGATTCGCACCACACCACACCGCGCGCATTTGGCTTGTGGCGGATGCGATGCGGGGTGCCCAGAATAGGAATGACGGCGTTGTGGAGGAACGGCACCGGCTCGTGCAATTGATCGAGGCGCTGCTCGATCCAATCCTTGTTGCTTAACGCAAATCGCTTGCCTTCATCGCGCGAAGTGCGTTTCGGCAGCACCACGATGATGGAAGAATTGCCGTGATCGAGGCGCAGGATGATGCGTTGCGCGCGCTTGTTGGGCTTGAACACCAGCGGCACTTTGCGGGTGGCAAAAGAGAGCATGTGAATGTCGCTCGCCTCGGCCATGCGCTTGCGTTTTACACGCGCCTTATCAACCGCGGCGGCACTTGCGCCGGTCAACGACTTAGCCAGATTTTTCGCTACTTTCCGCATGGTGGTCAAAAACAATCCACATATCCCCAGGTTTGCCCAAAGTTCCCCTGGCGACCACTTTACGGCCCCGTGTGCGTCGCTTTCAACCGGTTACTCTTTTTTTGCCAGCAGGGCGGCTATGCGTCGTTAACGAAGTGGATTCCGCCCTGATAAGAGCCTGTTTTCGTTCGGAACCCCAGGCGTAACCGCCAATTGCCCCATCGTTACGCAACACGCGGTGACAGGGGATGGCGACCGCCACCGGGTTGCGGCCGCAGGTATTGCCGACCGCCCGCGCCGCCTTGGGATGGCCAATGGCCGCCGCGACGTCGCCATAGCTCCGGGTTTCGCCGGTCGGGATTCGGGCCAGAGCCTGCCAGACCTGGCGCTGGAAGGCGGTCATGCGGATGTCGAGCGGCAGATCGGCCTGCGGGGCTTGGCCCGAAATGCGGTGCAGGATTTCGCCGATATAGGGCCCGAGCGCCCGGTCGTCGCGGGTGATGACATCGGCGCGGGGGAATTCGGCGGCAAGATCGTCGATGAGACTGTCTTCGTCATCGCCCATCTCGACCCGGCACAGGCCCTTGCCCGTCGCCGCCACCAGCACCCGCCCCAGCGCGCAGGGTGCGAGCGTATAGCGGATCGCCGCCCCCTTGCCGCCGCTGGCATAGCTCGCCGGTGTCATCCCCAGCGCCGCATCGGACCGTTCATAGACACGGCTGGATGACCCGAAACCGGCATCGAAGGTGGCGGCTGCCACGCCGCCCCCGCTCCGCAGGCCCTTCTTGAACCGTTTGAGGCGCAGGCTTTCCTCGTAGTCGCGGGGGGAAACACCCATCACGCGCTTGAACTGACGCTGCAGGTGCCAGGGCGACAGACCGCAATGCCGGCCCAGCTCCTCCAGCGTGATCGGACCGTCGGCCTCATCTTCCTGGCGTGCGGCGATATAGGCAGCGGCGCGGCGCACCACGTCGGTGACACTCGCCGGGATCTTCGCCGCTTTACCTGTACCGGGTTTTCGCATGGGCATGATCGGGTTCGGCATCATTGTTGTCGCACCATCCTAACGGGTCTTATGGGGCAGAGATAAGCCCCTCCCAGGGCCGCCGCTATCCGGTGCTTGCGGTATCGGATGCAGCTAAGGCCCTTGCGGTTCCCTTCCTGGCGGCGTTTACATGACGCCAATACGCCATGATGGACGTATCCGATGTCCGATCCCCACAATCTGCAGCGCTTCCTTGATGCCCAGGCGCCGGTCTATGCCGCGGTCACGGCCGAGCTGCAGGCGGGCCGCAAGACCAGCCATTGGATGTGGTTCATCTTTCCGCAATTGGCTGGGCTCGGCCGCAGCGAGCGGGCACGCTTTTTCGCCATCGCGGATCTCACCGAAGCCCGAGCCTATCTCGCCCACCCGGCGCTGGGCGCACGGCTCACGGCGTGCACAGGCTGGGTCAATGCCGTCGAGGGCCGCGATGCCCATGCCATCTTCGGCAGTCCGGACGATCTCAAATTCCACTCGTCCATGACGCTGTTTCACGCCGCCGCAATAGACCCGGCGATCTTCCAGGCAGCGCTCGACAAATATTTCCGCGGGGTGCCCGACCGCGCCACTTTGGCGCTGCTGCGATAGCCCTCTCGCCGCGCGCGTCGTGGCGCGCTAAGGTAACGGCCTGATCAGCGCCCCTATGGAGTTCCTGCGTCATGGCCATCCCGCCGTTTCATCTCGCCTTCCCAATCCACGACATGGCTGCCTGCGAGGCCTTCTATGCCGGCCTGCTGGGCTGCAAGATCGGCCGCCGAGACGTCAAATGGATCGATTTCGATTTCTTCGGCCACCAGATCTCGGCGCATCTGAAGCCCGAGGAGACCGCCATTGCCGGCACCAACCAGGTCGATGGCGACAACGTGCCGGTCCGCCATTTCGGCGCGATCCTGCCCTGGGGCGAATGGCATGCCCTGGCCGACAAGCTGAAGGCGGCCAAGATCGATTTCGTGATCGAGCCCCATGTGCGCTTCAAAGGCGAAGTCGGCGAACAAGCCACCATGTTCTTCCACGACCCCAGCGGCAACGCGCTCGAGTTCAAATCCTTCGAAGACCCGGCACAGGTTTTCGCGGTGGCGTAGCACCCCAATCGTCATGGTCCGCGAAGGCGGACCATGACGATAAATTTTACAATCGTCTATTCACAAACGCGACGCGCCAGGCGGCGCCGAAGCTTTTGCCTTCGATGTGATCGAGGCGTGTGACCGAGAGATTATCGACCGAGAATCCCAGCGCCCGCTCCGGCTCGATATTGAGGGCTGCCGCCAGCGCCGCGCGGATCGAGCCGCCATGGGCGACCACCACGATGTCCTGTCCGGCATGCGCGAGGGTCAGGCGCAGCAGCGCCTTCTCGACACGCTCCACAACATCGGCAAAGCTCTCGCCATTCGGCGGCCGTTCGGTGGCCGGCGCGTGCCAGAAGCGGTGATAGGCGCCGTCGCGGCTGGCATCCAGCTCGGCATAGGTGAGGCCCTGCCAATCGCCGAAATGCTGTTCGACGAGATCGTTCTCGATCATCGGCAGGATGGGGTCGAGCCCGCGCCCGCGATGCACGGCGGCCAAGGTCTGATGCGTGCGCTTCAATTGCGTCGCCACCCAGATGGGCGCCACCGGCAAAAATCCCGCCAGTGCCTGGAAGGCCGGCGCGTCGCTGCAATCGGCTTCGAGATCGTCCTGGCCATAGATGCGGCCCAGGCTGCCGATCACCGGCGCATGGCGCACCAGCCATAATCTTGTTTCGGTATGATCCATCGCGCTGTCTTTACGCCAAGGTGATCAAGCGAGCGTCACGAGATTAATGAGGATCGCCATCTCCGCCACCTGTTCGACGGCGCCCAGGACATCGCCGGTATAGCCGCCGAATTTCTTCTGCGCGAGCTTCCCCACCAGCCAGGTCGCGGCAAGTGCTGCCAGCAGCGCCACCAGAGCCGCCACGGGTGCGACCGCAATGACGCTGATCAGCAACGCGATGACCAGCGACCAATTGGCGGCGGATTGCGTCGGGCGGCCGGCGCCGGCGGCAAGGCCGGTGCTGCGGGCAAGCTGCATGCGCGCCATGATCAGCGGCAGGACACCGCGCGACAGCGTGTGGGTGGCGACGAGTGCGCCAGCCACCAGTTCCGGGGCACCCAGATTGGCGATGGCCGCCACCTTGATCGAGGTGCCGAAAATGAGTGCGAGGCCGCCATAGGAGCCCAGCCGGCTGTCGCGCAGAATCTCCAGCCGCTCGGCCACCCCGCCGCGGGCGCCCAGCGCGTCGCAGACATCGGCCCAGCCGTCTTCATGGAGCGCGCCGGTCACGATCCCGGTCGCGGCCACGGCAAGCAATGCCGCGAGCAGGCCAGAGAGACCGATCTCCATGGCCACAAAATAGACCAGGGCGCCGATCAGCCCGACCACCAGCCCCGCAAAGGGGAAGGCCGCGGCCGCTTCGCCGAGATTGCCGGTGACCGATTTGACCGGCAAACGGGTGAAGAAGCCCAAGGTCAGCCAGACATCCCGCCGCCATTTGGCCAGGCCACCACCATAGGGGCCGCTACTCGGCGTTTCCGAATCGGCTGCCGGTTCGTCGGCGGGGGGCGGCTGGTTGGCTTCGCTCATGGGATACTCGCGACTGGCTGCTATGAGATCTGGTGACGTTGTATCAAGAACCGCGCCCAGGATATACGTCGGGTATATAGGACGGGCTGCATTAGGTGGATCATATTGGCCATTAAGGTCGATTTTGGAGAATGGGTCATGTTGGATAGCCGAGTGGTCGCGAGTTTTGCCGAAATGCGGCGGATTGTAGCGGAGTTTCCGGGACCGGACGGTGACGCCGCCGCCGCCGCCGCCGCGCGCGAAGGCCAGCTGACCAAGCCCGCCGGCGCGCTGGGGCGGCTGGAGGAACTCGCCGCCTGGCTTGCCGCCTGGCAGGGAAAGTCCCCCGCCGTCAATCATCCCCGGGTCGCGGTCTTCGCCGGTAATCACGGTGTGGCGGCCCTCGGCGTCTCCGCCTTCCCGGCCGAGGTGACGCGGCAGATGGTCCTGAACTTCACCCATGGCGGTGCGGCGGTGAACCAGTTGTGCAAGAACACGGATGCCGACTTGCGCGTCTACGAAATGTCGCTCGACCAGCCGACGCAGGATTTCACCCAAGGCCCGGCCCTCTCGGAAGCGGAAACCGCCGCTGCCATGGCCTATGGCATGATGGCGGTCGAACCCGGCGTCGATCTCATCTGCGTGGGTGAGATGGGCATCGCCAACACCACGGCGGCCTCAGCGATGGCCGCAGCCCTCTTCGGCGGCACCGGCACGGATTGGGCCGGCCCCGGCACCGGCGTTCATGGCGCGCAGCTTAGCCGCAAGGCCGAGGTGATCGATCTGGGTCTGGCGAAACACCGCGCGGTGTTCGACGACCCGTTCATGATCCTCAGCCATCTCGGCGGCCATGAATTGGCGGCGATCGTCGGTGCGGTGATCGCCGCACGCATCGCCCATGTGCCGGTCCTGCTTGACGGCTTTGCCACCACGGTCGCGGCCTCGGTATTGTTGAAGCTGGATCCCCATGCGCTCGACCATTGTGTCGTGGCGCATTGCTCCGCCGAACCCGGTCACAGGCGCTTGTTGGAGAAAATTGCCAAAAAGCCATTGCTTGATTTCGGCATGCGCCTGGGTGAGGCTTCCGGCGCCGCGCTCTGCATCCCGATTCTCCGCGCGGCAGCCTTGTGCCACACCGGCATGGCAACCTTCGCCGAAGCCGGGGTGAGCGATAAGGGGTAGGTGTTCGGATCTAAGACAAACCTGGCGGATAAGATTCCCCAATGATGAACATGCAAGATAGAGCAGCTAAATTGATCGCAGCTGCGCTTGTTCTAGTCTTGTCAGCGCTGGGGTTGGCAATCACCTATGTCTGGTACACGGACCCTGTTCGACGCGCCGATGTCTTTTGCCATGAGCTAGAAACCGTGCTCACGTGCAACGGTGACGAGACGGCCTGCATGGTGCATTTCCATAAGTCCCTCTCGGCCGAATTGGGCAGGCTAAAGAATTCGCATGGCTCGTTTTGGAAAGTTGTCTTGAACCTTGACAGTGCTGACGAACTCTACCAGCAAGCAAAAGAGGCAGCCTCAAGGAGCTGGAAGAAGGGCTCTCCTGTCGTCGCTGACGAAATCGATAGACTTCTCATCCACTGTGAAAACTTAGTTGCAGAATAAATTGCGAAAAAAGTAGGAATAGAGCGCATCCCATGAGTCAAGATCTCGCCCGCGCCTTCCTGCTTGATCGTCTGGGCCTGCGTGGTGCGTTGTGGCCGGCTCAAGAGGCCGCCAAGCGCGCGGTCGGCCTTGGCATGATGCAGATCGACAGCATCCGCTCGACCGGCTTGCGCAATCACGAGATCGCCTGGGTGGCGCGCACCGATGCGCCGATCAGCGGGCTTTACGACATGTTCTACCGCGACCGGGCGATGCTGGAGACGCATTATCCGCTGTTCGCGACAAGGCGCGATTGGGTGCCGTTTTTCCTGAAGGATTTCAGCAAGGCGGTCAACCAGGAGCGCCTCAAGGAAATGCGCCCGATGATGCGCAAGGTGAAGCAGCACATCGCCGAGAACGGCCCGGTCTCGCCGGCCGATCTCGACTCTGAGCGCGTGGTCGGCGGCTTCAACACCATCAAGGCGACGACCCGGGCACTGGAATATCTCTATCATACCGGCCAGGTGCAGATCAGCGGCCGCTCGAAGAACTTTCACCGCCTGTTCGACCTCACCGAACGCGTGGCGCCGGAGTTGCTCACGCCGATGGCGGACTACCGCACCCGGCACAAGGAATTCTTCGTCCATTCGGCGCTCTCGGTGCTCAAGATCGCAACACCGCAGCAATTGGCCGAGCGCGTCTCGCATCATGTCGGCACCTGGCGCGGCGGTGGACTGCCGGTCGCGCGCAAGCTCATCGAGGACGCGCTCGATCATCAGCTGATCGATTGGATCGAGGCGATGGAGGGCGACAAACATCACCGCTATCTAGCGCTGAAATCCGATCTCGATCATTTCAAGACCAGCTTCCAGCCACAGGACGAGACCGTGCGCTTGGTGCCGCCGCTCGATAATCTGATGTTCAGCCGGCGGCGCTTCACGGAACTGTTCGGCTTCACCTACAAGTTCGAGGCCTATACGCCGGAAGCGCAGCGCCGCTTCTATTTCGCCATGCCCCTCCTCTACCGTGACAAGGCGGTGGGCTTGGTTGATGGCAAGAAGGAGGGCGACGAGTGGCGCATCACCGGCCTCGATCTCTATGCGCCGGTGCCTGTGGACTCCTTGCGCGCCGCCATCCACCGCTTCGCCCGCATCGCGGGGTGCAGCAAGGTCACCGGCAATCGCGGCATCCCCAAGGCCCTGCGTATGGGCCTCGTGGGGAAGATCGATGCCCGAATCAATGGCTGACGATTTCGCCGCCCTCGCCCAATCCGGCCAGGCGCTGCGCACCCGCGACCGGCGGGATGTCACTGTGACCTCGGTCGATCCGGCGACCGGGCGGATCAGCGGATTGGTGCCGATGGTGGGGGCCTGTCAGTGGCGCCGCGACGGGCAATTCGAGGGGGCCAGCAGCGCCGGTCCGCTCGATCTGATCGTGTTCAAAATTGTCGAGACTGATTATCATTCGCACAAATTATGTGTCGAAAATTTAGGCGATCCAGCTGCAAAAAACGCCTGCTGCGATTGACGGAATCGTCCTGACCTTACCTTCCTAGTGTGATTATTTCCCTAGGCCGTCATCCGGCTGTCACACTTGCCGTGGCACAACACTGACCATGTTGCAGACGAAGGTGGACATGAAGCCGGAGCCGCAGGAACGGAGCGAAGCTGAGCTGCGCCCGGCGGAAATCGCGGCCCCCGATCAGCCGTTGAAGGTGCGCGCCTTCACGCTGACGGCGCGCGACCTCGCCTCGGCGGCACCCACCATCGGGCCGGAGACGATCGGCGCCAAGGTGTTGGAGCTGTTCCGCAGCGACACCGCCTTGCCGATGCTGGCCGTCACCGACCCGGACGGCGTGGTCTATGGCGCCGTCGAGCGCGACCGCCTGATGTCGGTATTCGCCCAGCCATTGTGGTTCGATGTGTATTTCAAGCGATCGATCCGGGCGCTGATGAACCGGCAGCCGCTGGTGGTCGATGAGGCGACGCCGCTCGATGAGATCAAGCACCTCATCACCACCGCGCATCCCGAAGCCATTCAATCAGGGTTCCTGGTCACCAGGGATGGTCGCTTCAGCGGCATCGGCACCATGGCGAAACTGCTGGAGCTCACCGTCGAACAGACCCAGCGACGCCTCCAGCAATTGGACGAGGCGCGCCACGCTGCCGAATTTGCGGCCAGTTCCCGCGCAAGGTTCCTCGCCACCATGAGCCATGAATTGCGCACGCCGCTCAACGCCATCATCGGCTTTTCCGAATTGCTGCTGGGATTGCCGGGGTCCGGGCGTGACGCGCCGCAGCTCGGCGATTATATCGGCGACATCCGCCAGAGCGGGCAGCACCTGCTGGGCCTCATCAACGACATCCTCGATTATTCGAAGCTCGAAGCCGGCGCCCTCACGCTCAATGAGGATGTGTTCGAGCTCGACGACATGCTGCAATCGGCGCTGGGCGTCACGCGCGGTCAGGCCGCTTCACGCAGCATTCACCTGGAGCTCGCACCCATGGCGGCGCTTTCTGTCGTGGCGGATGAGCGGCGGTTGCGCCAGGTGGTGATCAATTTGCTCTCGAACGCCATCAAGTTCTCGCCGGTCGGCGCAGTCGTCACCCTGCGCGCGCAACGCGACCTCGCCGGATCGCCGGTGATCGAGATCGAGGATCGCGGCATCGGCATCGCAGCCGCTGATCTGGAGCGGGTATTCGAGCCTTTCGTCCAGGTCGAAAACCATCTCAACCGCAAGAATGACGGCACCGGCTTGGGCCTGCCGCTGTCGCGCCAGATCATGGCACTGCATGGCGGCGAACTGCGCCTCACCTCACAGATGGGTCAGGGCACGATTGCCATCATGACGCTGCCGCCGCAAGCTCTCATGGAAAAAGCTATTCCCCCACTTGCAGCAGCAACCCCAGTTTCCGAGCGCGCGCAAAGCTGAAGAGATAGACGCCGATGCCGATGAGGCAGAGCACGGCGTTGAGCCCAACCGCTGCGGCGAAGTGATCCCACAAGAATACCCCATCGAAGAGCGCGGCCCGCATGCCTTCGAAGACATGGGTTGAGGGCAGCGCATAGGCGATCATTTGCGCCCAGAACGGCAGCACCGTGATCGGGTAATAGACGCAGGAAAAGGGTGCGAGCAGGAAGACCAGGAACCACGCCATGTTCTCGGCCGCGAGGCCAAAGCGCAGGATCATCGCGGTCACCAGCAACCCCAGCGCGCAGCCCATGAACAGCAGGTTGAAGAAGAAGGCGAGCAGCGGAATGCCCAGCGTGAAGATCGAGAAATCATAGAACGGGATGGCAAGCAGCATCGCCGGCAAGACACCGATCGCCGCCCGGATGAAGGCCATGCAGATCAGCGCCACGATATGCTCGAGCGGTGTGAGCGGCGAGCAATAGAGATTGGCGAGGTTGCGCGACCAGAGTTCTTCAAGGAACGAGAGCGAGAAGCCGAGCTGGCCGCGGAACAGCACGTCCCACAGCATGACGCCGGCCAGCAGCACACCGAAGGCATTGGCGATATAAGAACTGTTGGTGGCGAGAAACTGCGACAGAAATCCCCAGATCACCATCTGCATGGTCGGCCAATACGCCATCTCGACCAGGCGCGGCCAGGAGCGGCGCATGACATAAAAATGCCGCTCGCACATGGCGCTGACGCGGGTGAGGGAGAAGGTGGTCATGCTTCTGTCACCTCAGCGCTTGCGGACACCCCCTCCGCCACATCACCCACCCGCCGGTCCCGCGCGATATCCAGGAACACTTCTTCGAGATTCTGGCGGCCGAAGCGGTAGATCAGGTCTTCTGGCGTGCCGCGGTCGACGATCTTGCCTTTACGCAGCATCAGCACTTCGTCGGCGAGGCGTTCGACCTCACCCATGTTGTGGGAGGCGAGCAGGATCGCCGCGCCCTGTTCATGCTGATAGTTTTCGAGATAGCGGCGCACCCAATCCGCCGTGTCGGGATCGAGCGAGGCGGTGGGTTCATCCAGCAGCAGCAATTCCGGGCGGTTGAGCAGCGCCTTCGCCAAGGCGACGCGCGTCTTCTGCCCGGCAGAGAGCGAGCCGGTGCGCCGATCGAGCAAGCCGTCAAGATCGAGCGCCTTGGCCATCTCCTTGATGCGGCCCGCGACGTCCTTGATGCCGTAGAGTTTGGCAAAGATGATGAGGTTCTCGCGCGCCGAGAGGCGGTGCGGCAGATCGACATAGGGTGAGGAGAAATTCATCCGCCCCAGCACCTTGTGGCGCTGTCTGGCGATATCGAGGTCGAACAGGTGGATGGTGCCGGCGGTCGGGATGAGTAGCCCCAGCAGCATCGAGATGGTGGTGGTCTTGCCCGCACCATTGCCGCCCAGCAGCGCCACGGTGCGCCCGGCCTCGACCGTGAAGCTGAGGCCATCCACCGCCTTGAGATCGCCGAAGCGCTTTTCCAGCTGCTCGACACGCACGATGGTCTTGGCGGCATTCATGACGGGGATGCTCGATCGAGAAGGTTGCGCTGCCCTTGATAGCCGATTCCGAGCACAGGTGTAAAATACCGGGCTTGCATATCCGCCGCGCAGAAATCAGCCGGTTGCAAAACGGGGCCAACACGACTTTGATGCCAGAATGAGTGAAGTCATCTCACATACGCTGCCGGCACCCGCCGATCAGGGCCGAGTCGGCGCCACGCAACGCCCACAACGCGGCCGGGTGCGGCTGCGCACCTTGCTCGCCATCCGCTGGGTCGCGGTGGTGGGCCAGGCGGCATCGTTGCTGTTCGTCAATCTGGTGCTGGGCTATCCGATCCTGCTCGTCCCGGCGATCCTGGTCGTGGCGGCGCTGGCGGTGGCGACCTTCGTGCCGCAGGTCCGCCGCAAATCCAATGCGCGCCTCACCGACCGGGAATCGGCACTCTATTTCGCCTTCGACATGGTGCAGTTGACGGTGCTGCTGGCGCTCACCGGCGGATTGCACAACCCGTTCTCGCTGCTGCTGCTGGCCCCGGTCACGGTGTCGGCCGCAGCACTCAGTTTCCGCAGCACGCTGGGCCTCACAGCGCTTGCCATCACCTGCATCAATATCCTGGCCTTCTTCCATCTGCCGCTGCCCTGGCCGCAGGTGCAGTTCGATCTGCCGCCGGTCTTTGTCTTCGGCCTCGCCACTGCCTTGGGCTTGGCCGCCGTCTTCATCTCGATCTATGTGTTCAAGGTGGCGGAGGAATCGCGCCGCGTCGCGGATGCGCTGATGGCGGTGCAATCGGCGCTCGACCGGGAACAGCGCATCTCATCGGTGGGTGCGCTGGCCGCCGCCGCCGCCCATGAGCTGGGCTCGCCCTTGGGGACCATCTCGCTCATCGCCAAGGAATGGACCAGAGACCTGCCGGCCGACTCGCCCTATCGTCCGGATGCCGAACTGCTGCTGAGCCAGGCCGAGCGCTGCCGCCTGATCCTGGCCGAGATCGCATCGCGGCCGGAGCAATCGTCGTCCAAGGACCATTTTCATGTCCTGCCGGCTCCCCTGCTGGTCGAGGTGGCGGCGGAACCCTTCCTGCGCCCATCGGTCGCACTGCGGATCGAGGCCCAGGGCGAGGCGAGGGAGCAGGACCCGCCGCTCATGCCGCGCCGGCCCGAAATCATGCACGGATTGGGCAATTTGCTGCAGAATGCCATCGAATTCGCCAAGGAGGAGGTCCAAGTCGCGATCCATTGGAACCGCCAGGAGCTCAGCGTCACCATCACCGATGACGGGATCGGCTTCCCGCCCGACTTGCTCGACCGGCTGGGGGACCCCTATATCTCGGCTGCCCTGGGGCGTTATGGTGGCAAATTGGTCGGGCGCGGCGGCGGATCGTCGAGCGGCCGGGCCAACCGCCGCGAGGGGGACCATATGGGGCTGGGTATCTTCATCGCCCAGAACCTGCTGGAGCGTTCGGGCGGCAATGTGCAATTCAGCAATAACAGCTTCGGCGGCGCCGAAGTGAAAGTGGTTTGGCCGCGCAGCGCCCTGCTTGGCGAGACGGCATAGGAATAAGGGTCGAAGCCGATGAACGAGACGCCGGATAAATCCGTGGCAGGCACCGCCGCCGTGAGCACAGCAGAGAAGACGCTGCTGATCATCGACGATGACGCGCCCTATCGCCAGCGGCTTGCCATGGCGCTGGAGAAGCGCGGCTTCCAGGTGGCGCAGGCCGAGAGCGTCGAGGCCGGCATCGCGAGCGCCAAGGCGCATCCGCCGCGCTATGCCGTGGTCGATCTGCGGCTGGCCGATGGCAGCGGCCTGGATGTCGTGCCGGAGATCAAGAAGAGCCGGCCGGATTGCCGCGTCGTCATCCTGACCGGCTATGGCAATATCGCCACCGCGGTGGCCGCGATCAAATCCGGCGCCATCGATTACCTGCCCAAGCCGGCCGATGCCGATCAGGTGGAAGCGGCACTGCTGGAGCATCGCGACGCGCTGCCGCCGCCCCCGGAACAGCCGATGACCGCCGACCGCGTGCGCTGGGAACATATCCAGCGCGTCTACGAACAATGCGACCGCAACGTCTCGGAAACCGCCCGGCGCCTGCGCATGCATCGGCGGACCCTGCAGCGCATCCTGGCGAAGTATGCGCCACGGGCGTGAGTCCTCATGAGTTTCGCTGAAAGCTATGTCGGCAAGCTGCGGCAGAAGGTCGGCAACGATCTGCTGCTGCTACCCGGCGCCAGTTGCCTGTTCGTCGATGCGGATGGCCGCTTCCTGCTGGAACGGCGCAGCGATTTCGGCATCTGGGGAATCCCCGGGGGAAATGCGGAACCCGGTGAGGACATCACCACGCTGATCCGGCGCGAGATGGTGGAAGAGACCGGTGTGATGGCGGAGACGCTGACGCCCTATGGCTTTGCCTCCGACCCCGCCACCAAGACCATCACCTTTCCCAACGGGCATCAGTGCCAGTTCTTCGTGATGCTGTTCTGTGCGGAATGGCCGGTGGGCGCGGTTCCTGTCGCCTCGGCGGAATCGCTGGAGTTCGGCTGGTTCACGCTGGAGACCCTGCCGGCGGATTGCATGCCGGCCACCCGCGCCAGCATCGGCGCCTATCACCGGTTCAAGGCAACCGGCGTCTTTCAGATGGTGTGAGGGACAGCTCCCCCCCCCTTCAGGGGGGAGGTCGGGAGGGGGGCTGCGTCAGTTTCGCTCTCGCAGAATCATCACCCATGCCCCCACCTAACCTCCCCCTAAAGGGGGAGGGACTTAGTACGCAGCCTGTCTCACCGATCCTTGCCCATCTTCGCATCAACGCTCCACGGGCCGGGGCCGGCGAAGACGAAGTAGAAGAAGATGAAGCAATAGAGCAGCGCCGCTTCACCGCCATTGGTGGCCGGGAAGAAGTTCTGCGGCGCGTGCGCCATGAAATAGGCGACGGCCATCGTACCGGAGCAGATGAAGGCGGCAGCCCGGGTGAAGAGGCCGATGGCGATGAGGCCACCACCGACGAGTTCGATCCAGCCGGCGATCCAGCCGGCCGAGCCGGGTTCCGCCACGAAGCCGAGATCGGGGAAGCCGAGATGCTTGCCCAGGCCATGCACCATGAAGGCAAGGCCGGCAACGATGCGAACGATGCTGAGCACGCGCGGCGCCCATGGGTTGAGTTGGTCGCGAAGAGCCATCGCTGGTCCCCTGTCTGATGCGGCCTCGAAGCGGTCCGCTGGCTGGCATCCGCCGAGGGGCGGGCTGGTCCGACCATAGTTGACCGACTCCGGCGCTGCCAAGACGGCGCCATTTGGCGCTGGCTAAACCCCTAATAGACTTGCGACTTCTTTCATGTCGCCGACCACGCTGCTGGCGCCAGCTGTATGCAGCCGCGCGGCGAGATCGGGCCGCGCATGGCTGCCGCCGATGAAGCCGATGACCGGCATGCCGGCGGATTTGGCCGCGGTGACGCCGGCGATGCTGTCCTCGATCACCACGCAATCCTGCGGCGAAACACCCATTTCGCGCGCGGCGTGGAGGAAGAGGTCCGGCGCCGGCTTGCCGTGGCTTACCATCGTGGCGCTGAAGATATGCGGCGCCAGGCGGTCATAAAGACCGGCCAGCCCCAGGCTGTGCTGCAGCCGTTCCGGTGAGCTTGATGAGGCGACACAACGCGCACAGGTGAGCCGGTCGAGAAGATCGCTGATGCCGGCGATGGCGGTGAGCTCGCGCTCGAACACGGCCTCGGTTTCGGCATGGACCGCCGCCACGCAATCGGCGGGTGCCGTCCAGTTGAAATGCGTCTCGATCAGTTTCAGGCTGCTGGCCCAGCTCAAGCCGATGCAATGACTGACGATGAAATCATCAGCCATGTCGATGCCGAAGCGACGAAACACGCGAGTCTCCGCGACGCAGGCCAGATGTTCGCTGTCGATGAGCACGCCGTCGCAATCGAAGATGACCAGCTTTGGCGCGAACATATTTTAGAGTCGTTGGCCGCGAACGAGGCGCGGCAGATCGCCGACGACGCCCATGGCATGGCGCATGGCGACGCGCTTCAACGGCATCGCCTTGTTGAAGACATAGAAACCGAGATCGCGCAGCAGCCGCACCGGCGGCAGATCGTTGGAGAAGAGGCGCGTCAATCCATCGGTCACCAGCACCATCATGAGGTTGTCGAAACGCCGCCAGCGCGCATAGCCCTCAAGCGTGCCGAGACTGCCGATATCGAGGCCGAGACGGTGCGCATCGACCAGCACTTCCGCCAGAGCCGCCACATCGCGCACACCCATGTTGAAGCCCTGCCCCGCAATAGGATGCATGCCATGGGCGGCGTCGCCGGTCAGCGCCAGGCCTTCCTTGATGTAGCTGTCGGCCAGCACCATCTTGAGCGGGTAGTTGAAGCGCGGGCCGATGGGGCGGATGCGGCCCAGCGTGTTGCCAAAGCGCCGCTCAATCTCGCGCCCCAGATCGGCATCGGACAAAGAGAGCAGCATCGGGATGATGCGCGGGTCCTCGGTCCAGACGATCGAGGAACGATGGCGCACGCTGCCGGCATCGTCGACCTCGTCGGTCATCGGCAGCATGGCGAAGGGGCCGATGGGCAGGAAATGTTCGTGCGCGACACCGTCATGCGCCAGCTCATGGGTGACGGTGCAGACGATGGCGCTGTGCTTGTAGCCGAGTTCCCGCGCACCGATGCCGGCCATGCGCCGCACGGCGGATTGCCGGCCATCGGCGCCGATGACGAGGCGCGCACGCACCTCGCGACCGTCGCTCAATGTGGCGAGGTTCGATTTCCCCTGGAACTCGATCGCCGTCACGGTCATCGCCGGGATATGCGTGACGCTGGGCAGTTCCTGGAGACGCCGGATGAGGCCCTGGCGGATGGCGCGGTTCTCGATGATCCAGCCGAAGGGCGGGGGTGTGCCATCGGCGCCCGGTACGGATTCCGGCTGCAGATCGGCAAAATGGTAATGGACGAAGAACGGGCTCGCGGCCTTGTACTGCCAGCCGCCATCGGAGACGCGGATATCGCGGATGGGCTCGGCCTTGTCAGCCACATAATCCCAGGCGCCGATCCCCGCCAGCACCTGCTGCGAGCCATAGGCGATGGCCGAGGAACGACCGTCGAACGCGGGCTCCGCCATATCGGGCAGCTTTTCCGCCTCGACCAGCAGAGTCGCAATGCCAGCGCCACCCAGGGCCGCCGCCATGGCCATGCCGACCATGCCGCCACCGACGATCAGCACCTCGGTTTCGAGCATATCTACCAAGGTATCCAATTGAGAATTCTGGGTTAAAGATGAAGCACTCATGGGCCGCACAATCCCGGTTTACGGGCGCGCTGTCCAGCGGCTATAAGGCCGCATGAAACTGGCCCCCGATTGGAACAGGACCGCCCAGGATTACGCCCGCCACCGGGCCGGCTTTCCAGACTGGTTCTATGACCGGATGGCCGAACGTGGCCTGCTTCGGAAAAACGCGCAGATTCTCGATATTGGCACCGGGACCGGATATCTGGCCCGCGGCTTTGCCCAGCGTGGTTGCGCCGTCACCGGTCTCGACGTGGCGCCCGGCATGATGGAGGCGGCGCGCGGTCTCGACACTGCGGCTGGGGTCTCGATTCGCTACCTCGTCGCACCCGCGGAAGCGACCGGCCTGCCTGCGGGCACATTCGATCTGGTGACCGCCGGCACCTGCTGGCACTGGTTCGACCGGCCCAAGGTGATGGCCGAGGCGATGCGGCTTCTCAAGCCCGGTGGACATCTGGTCATCGCCAATCTGGTCTGGCTGCAGCTGGCGGGTAATGTGGCCGCGGCAACCGAGGCGCTCATCGAGGCGCACAATCCGTCCTGGCATCTGGGCGGTTGGGAAGGACACAGCGCCGACCAGCAGCGCGATCTGATCGAGGGTGGTTTTGTCGACCGCGAGAGCGCCTCGCTCGATTACGACATCCCCTATAGCCCTGAGGCCTGGCGCGGCCGCATCCGCGGCTCGGCAGGCATCTCAGCCAGTCTCGGGCCGGATGAGGTGGAAAAATTCGACGGCGAGCTTGGCGCCCTGCTCGCCCGGGATTTTCCCGGCGACCCGATCCCGGTGCCGCACCGACTGGTGACGCTGTGGGGGCGCAAGCCGCTATGAAGATCCGCGCCGCCACAGCCGCCGATTTGCCGATCATCGCCGAGATCCATCTCAAAGGCTGGGAACTCGCTTATGGCGGTTTCATCTCGGCGGATCAGCTGGCGGCGATGCAGCCGGAGAAGCGCCTGCCGCTGTGGCAGGCGTGGTTTGCGGATCAGAAGAAGCTGATCCTCGTCGGTGGCATTGGCGCCGAGATCGACGGCTTCATCCTCGGCGGGCCGGTGAAGGATCACGAGATCACCGATGGCGCCAGTCTCAGCGGCTTCGATTGCGAGATCTATTCGCTCCACTGCCGCGCGGCTGTGCAGGGCAAGGGTCTCGGCCGCGCGCTGCTGGGCGCGGCTACGGCACAGTGGGCCGCCGAGGGTCGCACGGCACTGATGCTCTGGGCTTATGCCGACAATGCCTACCGCAAATTCTACGAACGCATCGGTGGTGAGGTTATTGCGCACGGGCTGGATGACGGGATTCTCGATGTCGCCTATGGCTGGCGGGATTTGGGCGACTTGATCGGAACAATCGGGCTGGAGCAGCATCATGTATCGTGACTGGTCGCAAGATATTCCGGTAATGAGATATGTTGGGTTGTTTGCCTTGGCCATGAGCGTGCTGGTCGTGACGGACTCCCTGAAATCGCTCTTAAGCGATTTTCGCGCTGGGGCACCTCTCGATATGGAAGACTTAGGATCATTCGTATTCTGGGCGTCTCTCACTCCGCTATATCTGACGTTCATTGGCCCATGGCGCAAAACGGCGCCAACCGAAACGAACGATGATCCGCTACAGGAAAAAATCTATGAAGAGGCCTTTGAGGGGCGGATCATAAACATCCTGGTGGTGTGGTCGTTTTTCATCGGATGCCTGACACAGACCTTGGTATCGGGACGTGACGGCGAGTCTTTTATGTCGGCGATGGCGGTGCCGGCTTTTTTCGCCCTCATCGTCTGCCTCGGTGTTGTCGGCTATTTCCGGCGTTTGTACCGCGTCGCCTTGTCACCTGCTGGTATTTCCATCAGCAAGATCAAGGCAGGCACGATTTCGTGGCAGGATATCGTCGAAGCAAAAAACCTGCGTCAGCTAGGGACCAATACGATTGTCCTGACGATTAAGGATCCAGCGAAATATGGCCTTAAACGCCCAACCTTAAAGATTGTCCTGATGCTTCTGCCCGCGACCTCAGAGAATCTCTTGGCCGCGATCCAATTGCGCCATTCTGCGTTTGGGCAGCAACAAATATTACCGACCGAACATATGACTCTCAGCCCCGCCGGGCAAATGCTTTAAGGAGACCGAATGACCGACCGCATTCTTATTCTCGATTTCGGCTCGCAGGTGACGCAGTTGATTGCGCGGCGTCTGCGCGAGGCTGGGGTTTATTGCGAGATCTTCCCGTTCAGTGCCGATGCCGCGCGCATCAAGGCGTTTGATCCCAAGGGCATCATCCTGTCCGGTTCGCCACATTCGGTGACGACCGACGATGGGCCGCGGGCGCCGGAATACGTCTGGCAATCGAAGCTGCCGGTGCTGGGCATCTGCTATGGCGAGCAGACCATGTGCGCGCAGTTGGGTGGTAAGGTGGAGGGCTCGGACCATCGAGAATTCGGCCGCGCCGAATTGCAGGTGCAGAAGGAAGTGCCGCTGTTCGAGGGCGTCTGGGTCAAGGGCGGATCGTATCAGGTGTGGATGAGCCATGGCGACCGCGTCGCCGCCATTCCGGCGGGCTTTGAAGTCATTGCGGTCTCGTCGGGCGCACCCTATGCCGCCATCGCCAATGTGAAAGACAAGCGCTACGCCGTACAGTTCCACCCCGAAGTGGCGCACACACCGGACGGCGCCAAGCTGCTCTCCAACTTCGTCCACAAGATCTGCGGCTGCAAGAGCGACTGGACCATGGCCGCCTTCCGCGACCAGGAGATCGCCAAGATCCGCGCCCAGGTGGGCAAGGGCAAGGTGATCTGCGGCCTGTCGGGTGGTGTCGATTCAGCGGTCGCGGCGGTGCTGATCCACCAGGCGATCGGCGATCAGTTGACCTGCATCTTCGTCGATCATGGACTCTTGCGCGCCGGTGAAGCGGACCAGGTCGTGGAACTCTTCCGCGACAGCTACAACATCCCGCTGGTCCACCGCGATGCGTCCGAGATGTTCCTGGGACAGCTTGACGGCGTGTCGGACCCGGAGACCAAGCGCAAGACCATCGGGCGCCTGTTCATCGAGGTGTTCGAAGAAGAAGCGAAGAAAATCGGCGGCGCCGATTTCCTGGCCCAGGGCACGCTCTATCCCGATGTCATCGAAAGTGTCTCCTTCACCGGCGGCCCATCGGTCACCATCAAGAGCCATCACAATGTCGGCGGCTTGCCCGACCGGATGCGCATGAAGCTGGTCGAGCCCTTGCGCGAATTGTTCAAGGATGAGGTGCGGCTGCTCGGCCGCGAGCTGGGTCTGCCGGAAAAGATGATCCGCCGCCATCCCTTCCCCGGCCCCGGCCTTGCCATCCGCATCCCGGGCGCCGTCTCGAAAGAGAAATGCGACATCCTGCGGAAAGCCGACACGATCTATCTCGAGGAGATCGACAAGGCCGGGCTCTACGAGAAGATCTGGCAGGCCTTCGCCGTCCTGCTGCCTGTGCGCACCGTCGGCGTGATGGGCGACGGCCGCACCTATGATTTCGTCTGCGCACTGCGCGCCGTCACCTCCACCGATGGCATGACGGCGGATTTCTATCCCTTCGAGCCGGCCTTCCTCGGCCGCGTCGCCACCCGCATCGTCAACGAGGTGAAGGGCATCAACCGCGTGGTCTATGACTACACCTCGAAGCCGCCCGGAACGATCGAGTGGGAGTGAGGGGAGCGAGCGGCGGCAACAGAGTAGGTTCGGCGGCGGAATTCGCTGCCGTACAGTTGCCGCTCCCATCCATCTCTCATCTTCGCTGGACCGGCGTCCGCCCTCGCTGAACTCGCAGGTTCGATCTGCAGCCGGTTACCTGACCTCCACCGCCTCCAGCACCCATGCCGTTCGGTCGGCCAATTCGGGGATCTTGGCAAAATAGGCTTGATAATGCGGCGTTCTGCGATGCGCCTCGATGGCAGCAGCGTCCAGGTAGAGTTCGTCCAGCACGTAGCGCTCGCCATGTACCCGGTCCTGCCAGACATCCCAACGCAGGTTTCCGGGCTCAGCTCTACAATGCGGCGCCATACCGGCAAGGAGTGCTCGCAACTCAGCGGCCTTGCCGGGATGTGCAGTCAGCACGGCAATGATCTTGGACGACGCTTGCGTCATGCGAAGGCTCCAATGGGATGCACAAGTGCTCAGTGGCCAAGTCTCGCGCACGCCACTCTATACCGCGCGCCCGAAATGCGTCGGCCGGCGGCTCATCAATTCACGCCGGAACGGCAGCCCGTTTGAGGGCGGCGACCAGCTCTTTCCCGAGCTGTCCCGCCGAGGCCGGGTTCTGGCCGGTGATGAGGCGGCCATCAACGACGACGTGAGGTTGCCAGTTGGCTGCAGAGGAGTACTCGGCACCCTCCCCCCTTAACGCATCCTCGAGTTCGTATGGTACGTCTTCGCGGGCATAGTCGTATTCTTCCTTTGTTGAAAACGACGTAAGCTTCTTGCCACGCACGAAGGGCTTTCCATCACCGAGGTCGACGCCGAGTAACGCGCATGGACCGTGACAAACAGCGGTCACGAACTTCCCCGTGGTCCAAGCGCGCACGACGGCCCTCTGGACATCCGCATTGCGCTGGATGTCGACCATAGGCCCGAGACCGCCGGGCACCAGGATGGCGTCGTAGTCCGCCGCGTCCACTTCGGACAACTTTCGGCTATGGTTCAGTCGGCGAAAAGCCTTGCTCTCAAGAAATTCCTTCTGGGCGGGGTCATTCTCGTCATACGCGTCATAGGGCGTCCATCCGCCAGCGGGAGACGCGAACTCTACCGCGATCCCTGCCTTGTCGAGCACCTCGAAAGGATGAGCGATCTCGGCAAAAAAGACGCCGGTCTTGCGATTGTGCGGACCGATCACGGATGCGTTAGTGACGATGAACAGGACATGTTGGGTCACGGCTTGTTCCTTGATTGAAGGGTGAGGCGTTCAGGGATTCGGCATATCTGAGCCGACAGGTCGCGCATGGACGACTTGCTGCGGCAGAAATCCGATCCCGTTCTGGTCTTGCATTGTCAAAACTTCACCACGGCTCTGCCGACGATTTCGTTACCTCTCATGAGGTCCAGAAATTCGTTGATCCGCTCGAAACCGATGGTCTTGATGGTGTGCTGGATCTTGCCCTCGGCGGCGAGGGCCATGACTTCGCTGAGGTCCGCATTGTTGCCCCAAAAGGATCCATGAAACGTTTGCTCACCCGATACCCGCGGGAACAACGGGACGTCGATGCGATCGCCGACGAAACCAACATCGGCATAGTGTCCGCTGATCGCCAGCAGAGCAAAGCCCAGTTGCATCATCTCTGGCGCGCCCACGCAATCGATGATCGCATCGAGCTTGTCTTGGCCGGTAGCCTTCTTCAGTTCCTTGCCGATATCGGCTACAGACTTGCCCCTGACGTTGACGATGTGGTCGGCGCCGTACTTCTTCGCGACCGCAAGTTTGTCCGGATTGCGGGCGAACGCGACGATGGTCGCGCCGGCGCCGAGCAGCTTGGCATATTGGACCGCGTAGGCGCCGAGGCCGCCGACACCGAACACACCGACCACTCGGTTCGGGCCGAGCCCGCCGGCATCTCGGATCTTTTTGAGGCCGCGATAGGGCGTCAACCCTGCATCGGTGAGTGGGGCGAGCTCCTCGAACTTCAAGTGCTTCGCTACCTTGATCACGTAACGTGCCGGAACGGGAATATACTCCGCGAACCCGCCATAAGTACCGAAGCCAGGCCAGCGTACGTTAGGGCAGATGTGCGTATTGCCGACCTGGCAATGGCGACATACGCCGTCACCCCATCCGGGCGCGACCACCACATGGTCACCTTCCTGCAGGCTTGCGGCTTTTGGAACGACGCTGCCAATTTTCTCGATCGTGCCGGTGATCTCGTGACCCGGGATGACCGGCGGCGGGATATCGCCATAGTTCTGGAAAAATCCGTCGACCAGAAGCACGTCAGATCGGCACATCCCGCACGCCGCCACCTTGACCAGCACCTCGTCCGCCTGGATGTCAGGAACCGGCACGTCTTCAAGGACAAGCGGCTTGTTGTATTCGTGTATGCGCGCGGCTTTCATTTGCTTCTCCTTTCCTTGATAGTTCTGGCTTCATTGGCGGCCGCCACTGCTACCTCTGTCACGGTGATGTTCTGTTCAACCGTTCTCAGCCCACCCGTCTGGGCGGCCAGGTCTTCAAAAAGCGAGCAATTCTATTGCCGGATACTCGCCGCCGGCATGCCCGACTTTGCGTTCTCGCGTCGTGGCTCAGGGCTTACCTATCATCGGAAGCAGCATGTGGGTGGTTAAACGAGGTAAAAAGAGGATCAAAATTGCCTGGAAAGGCCGAGCCCAGCCGGGGCTTCGCCCCGCGGCTGTGGGCCAACAAGGAGCTACTCGTGATGCGGAACGGTTGTGAAATCCGTCACGGAGAGAGGGCGTGAGGAAGCGTGAGCCGATCAGGCGGCGGCACTGACGCTGGGATTTATTGTTTCGGCGAGAGCTGTTTCATGGCTAGCCGGCAACGCTCGCCGCGTGCAGCAACTGCGAGGCGGTACGAAGATCCTGTGTATCAAAGCCTTCGCTGAACCCTCGATAGACGGGTTCGAGTAACGTGATAGCCTCGCCCGAGCGGCGCGTGTCGATATAATGCGCCGCAAGGTCGCTTGCGGCGCGCAGTTCGAACGACCTTGCTCCGATCGCATGTGCTTCACTCACTGCGTCCTTCCACATTCGTTCGGCCGCGGCGTGATCTCCGGCCCGGTGATGAATGGCAGCATTCACCCGCATCAATTCGCAGCGACACCACCGCTCACCCTGTCGCTCCTGAAACTGGAACGCGAGGCCGATCGTATTGGCTGCCTCGTCCAGCATGCCCCGATGCAAAAGGACCCGGGCGAGGCCGGCGATATACATGCCGATGCGCAACAGATACCTACATTCGATCATGTGATCGATCGCGTCTCTTACTTCGCGATAGGCCTCACCATCTCCCTTCAAGTAGCTGAGCGTGCCCGTGAAATAATGATGAACTGGGATCCAGCGGGGAATGATTTCCCGCTCCATATTGCGTTGCATCAGCACGGAATAATGTTCGAGAAGGGCAATGTTCCCCGTCTCCAAGGCCAGCGGCAGCGCAGCCAGTCCCAACGCGTTAGATTGCGACAGCCAATGCCCAGCGCGCCCAGCCTGTTCGACGGCGTCGCGCGTGACGACGTCGGCATAGTCGGCGCGGCCGGTCATCCAGGCGATGAAGGTGAGGTAGCATCGGATCGAAACGAAACGGATGACGTCCTGGCCTGCCATGGTTGCGCGCTTGCCGGCAAAGGAATGTTGCACCGCGAGCCGATCGAGAACCTGCCCGCTTTCGACAAACTCGCCTCGATGCGCTTTAGCCCAGGCCAGCGCGCGATCGCCTTCGGGGGCGGCCGACCAGTCCCGATGGTGCGCCGACAATCTCTCGGACTTTTCCAAGTAGCCGATGGCCTCATCGATCTTGCCGACCTCCATTAGATAATATGCGAGACCCTGCAGGCCACGCTGTTCATATTCGAGGCTATGGGCGCGCTGTGCAAACCCGATAGCGTCGAGCCAGGCATCCTCAATTTCCTTTCGCATCTTCGAGTAGAACAGGCTCCAGGCCCGCGAGCAGGCAAGCTTGGCCTTGAGAAGATCATCGCACTGCACACCTTCTGCGAGCTTCAGTGCCACTTCCGTGCGTTGCTGGGCTTCGGAAAGGATCGAGGTCTCTGACCAGAGCGGAATAGCCGCTACGGTCAGTTTGATGCCGAGTGCGATATCACCCTCAGCGCCGAACGCCCAAGCGAGCGCGGCGCGCAAGTCCGCGAGCCGGCTCACATAGCGCATCGTCCAATCGCCCGTTTCAAGCCAGTGCCACTCATCTTCCGATCTCTTGAAGAGATCGAGGACGCGCTGCGCATGATATTTGAGGATCAAGGCGTCGGCCTTATCGGTGCGCCGTTTCTCGGCAGCATAATGTCGGGTGCTGTCGAGTTGTCGGTAGCGCAGCCCAGGCCCATTGACTTCCGCGCTCAGCAGCGATTTTGCAACGAGGCCGCCAAGACCGGTGACGACATCAATGGGATCCAAACCTACCGCTCCGGCGATGTGAACGGCATCCTCCAGCTCGAAGGAATCGGCAAAGGCTGACACCAGGCGGAAGATGGTCGCCTCTCTCTGTGGAAGAAGTCGGTAGCTCCAGTCTATCGTTGCAAGCAGTGTTTCATGACGTGGCGCTACGCCGTGAGGACGAGGATTGGAGAAGCTGGTGTGCCGATCGAACATCGCCAACAGCTCTAAAGGCGAATAGTTCTCTAGCTGCGCCGCCATCAGTTCTATCGCCAGCGGCAATCCGTCCACCGCGCGGCAGATCGACACGACCGCGTCGCAATCGGCATCGCTGATTTGATATCCTGCCCATTCCAACGCCCGAGACGCGAACAACTCCACGGTCGGGAACGAGATAGCGCGTTGCAAGGACAAACCCGGTTCGTCGTCAGGAACGGCAAGCGGTCCGATCCTGATCAAAAATTCCATATCGAAACTCAGTGGCTCGCGGCTTGTCGCCAGGACCTTCGACAATCCCTTTTTTGATGCCAAGCTGCGCGCAAAAATTTTTACGGCGGGCAGCACATGCTCGCAGTTGTCCAGAATGATGAGCATCCGGCGCGAAAGCAGATAGTCGAGTATGGCGGTGAAACTGTCGTCGGGATTGCCCCGAATACCGAGCGCGGTCACGAGCACGACTGGAAGTAGAATCGGGTCGTCTATGGTAGCCAGATCCACGAGGCAAAGGCCGTCGAGACATACGTCGGCATAGGCACGGGCTGCGGTAATGGCCACGGTTGTCTTGCCGATGCCGCCCGCGCCCACCAACGTCACATGTTGTTCGCGGTGCAACGCCGTCAGCACGTTGGCAAGCTCCGCCTCCCGGCCCACGATATGACCCAGCGGCGGCAAATGCCCCGAGTCGGGGTTTTCCGCAAAGGTGTCGCCTTCCTCCAACGCCCCGATTCCGGCGTGCACCGGCGCGATGAACCGATACCCGCGGCCCACGACCGTCGTGAGATAGCTTGGGTTCAACTTGGCGTCGCCCAGCAGGCGCCGCAGATTGGACATGTTGACCTTGAGGTTGCTCTCGTGGACAAAGATCCCAGGCCAGGCAGCGGCCATCAGTTCCTCTTTGCTAACGAGTTCGCCACCGCGTTGCACGAGCAATCGCAGCAGTTCGAAGACTCGACCACCGAGTTTTATGGGGTGGTTTTCGAGAAGAAGGAGTTGTCGGCTCGGAATTAGCCGGTACGGTCCAAAGCTGAATACAAGCTCCGTTTTTGGGCGCTGTGCAGCCTCGTCCATGATGCAGCCTCCTTGCAACCCGATCGGCCCTACGATCATGGTCCGGCGGACCGCGATCAGCATCGCCAGAGTATCAACCGTCGGCGACAGTTTGAACGCGCAAATCGGCACGATTTAGAACTGGTGAGGACGTTTGCGTGACTCCCTTGCCAGCCCGGCTTGCTCAGGCTGTTGGGAAGGCCGCACATTGCTGATGCCCATCTCGGAACGGCATCATACCTCCGTTGTGGCCGATAGATGGCGAAGGTAGCGTTTTCGGAAACGCCGAAATTTACCGATGAAGCCAGTAGCCCGCTTTCTGCGACGGTACAGCTGACGGTAGTCTTTAAGAGACAAGGTGCATACGCAAGCAAATTCAATATATTAGCTGTGGCGCGAATGATCGAGTGGGAGTGGGGGCGCAGGCCCTCTCCTGAGCGCGAACCCCATCCCTAATACTTAGCTCTTGCACTAAGTATTGGCACCATGATACTTAGCCTTATGGAACAGTATTCGGAACGGCTGAACGACATTTTCCAGGCCCTGGCGGACCCGACGCGGCGCGCGGTGCTGGGTCGCTTGCGGCGGGGCCCGGCCAGCATCGGCGAATTGGCGGAGCCTTTCGCGATCACGCTGCCCTCCTTCATGAAGCATATCCATCTGCTGGAGGAGAGCGGCTGGATTACGTCGCGCAAGGAAGGTCGCGTGCGGACCTGCGTCATCCAGAAGAAGGCGCTGGCGGCGGCGGATGCGTGGTTGGCGACGCAGCGGGCGGTGTGGGAAGCGCGCACCGACCGGCTTGAGCAATTCGTTGCGGGTGGCGGCAAACCCGCGGGCGCCGGCAGGACGGCGCGCAAGAAGGAGACACGCACATGAACAAGCTGGCAAAATCCAACCTCGACCTCGACATGTCGCGCGTGATCAAGGCACCGCGCGTGGTCGTCTGGGATGCCTGGCGCGATCCCGCGAAGCTGGCACAGTGGTGGATCCCGGCCCCGCTCACCTGCCGCATCATCACACTGGACCTGCGGCCGGGCGGCGGCTTCGTGACCGAGATGAGCGAGGATGGCAGCACCTTCACGCCGCATATGAATGCCTGCTTCCTGAGCATCGAGGACGGGACCAAGATCGTCTTCACCAACGCGCTCATGGGTGGCTGGCGCCCGGCCGCGGGATATTACCCTTGCGCGCTCACCGCCATCATCACCTTGCGCGACCATCCGCAGGGCACCGAATATGTGGCGCATGTCATGCACAAGAACGCCGCCGACCGCGACCAGCACGCGGAGATGGGCTTCCTGGATGGCTGGGGCACGGTGGTTGCACAGCTGGCCAAGCTGGTCGAGTGACGGCGGTAAGAGTGTGTCGCGCTATTATGGGGAGATCGCGACCTTTAGGACACCATCGCGCTGATGGGCGAACAGGTCGTAGGCCTCTTCGATCTGATCGAGCTTGAAGCGGTGGGTGACGAGCGGGCGCGTATCGAGGCGGCTTGATGCGATCACTTCCATCAGGCGACGCATGCGTTCCTTGCCCCCCGGGCACAAGGTCGTGACGATGGTGTGGTCGCCGAGCCCCGCGAGGAAGGGGCCGAGCGGAATCTTGAGATCGGTCGAATAGACGCCGAGGGAGGAAAGTGTTCCACCCGGCCGCAGCACGCGCAGCGCCGCCTCGAAGGTCTCCTGCCGCCCCAAAGCCTCGATCGCCACATCGACCCCGCGGCCGTCTGTGAGGCGCATGATCTCCTCGACCGGATCGACCTTGGTGAAGTCGACGACGTGGTCGGCACCCATTTTACGCGCGATCGCCATGCGCGACGGCACGGAATCGACACCGATGATGGTGGTCGCACCCATCAGCCGCGCGCCGGCCGTCGCACAGAGGCCGATCGGCCCCTGCGCAAAGACGGCGACCGTATCGCCGATCTTGACGTGGCCGCTTTCAGCCCCGGAAAAACCGGTCGACATGATATCGGGGCACATCAGCACCTGCTCGTCCGTGAGCGTGTCGGGGATCGCGGCGAGATTGGCCATCGCATCCGGTACAAGCAGATATTCCGCTTGCGCACCGTCGATCGTGTTGCCGAACCGCCAGCCGCCCATCGGCTTGAAGCCATGCTTGGTCCTTGCGCCATCCTGGGAATGACAGCCGCAGAGACAGGCGGCACTATAACCGCTTGGCGTGATCGCACCAGCAATGACCCGCTGGCCCTCGCGAAAGCCCGCGACCGAAGACCCGAGCTTCTCGATCACGCCGACAGGCTCATGGCCGATGGTGAGGCCGCGTGCGACTGGATACTCGCCCTTCAGGATATGCACGTCCGTGCCGCAGATCGTCGTCGTCGTGATGCGGATCAGGGCATCGAGCGGGCCGACATCCGGAACCGGCTTGTCGTCGAGGACAATACGGTTGGCTTCGACGAAGATGGCTGCTTTCATCTTTTGGACCATGATTTCTCCCGAGCATCGATCAATGGATTAAGCCTATCCGCCGAAATGCGGTCGCGGCTTGATCGAGATCAACTCAGGTGAGAGTCATCGGTTCCGCTTTCGCGAAGCCGCGATTGCTAGGGCCAGGGCGACCAGCGCCGTCGCCACGGCAAAGGTGACGCGCATGCCGGTCGCGACCGCGTGCGGATCCGCGGTCGTGATGTCGGCGACGCCTGAGCCGAAGGCGAACACGGCACCCATCAGCGAAGCGCCGGTGATGAGGCCGAGATTGCGCGAGAGGCTCAGGATGCCTGAGATGACGCCGCGCTGATCCGCCGGCACATCCTTCATGACGGCGGTGTTGTTGGCGGCCTGAAACAGCTGATAGCCGGGGGTGAGCACGGCGATGGCAGCGATATAGCCCATGATGCCGAACTCAGCCGGAATGACAGCGAGGCCCGCTGACCCGGTCGCCATCAAGATCAGTCCCACGATGACGGTGGCGGTGGCACCTAGACGATCGACCAAGCGACCCGCGACGACACCGCTGAATGCGGAGATGATCGGGCCGCTCGACATGACGAGGCCCACCAGCGTTGCGTCGAGGCCCAGCGACCTTGCGAGATAGAAGGGGCCGACCACCAGTGTCGCCATCATCACGGTCGAGACGAGCGCGTTCATGGCGAGGCTGGCACTCAAACCCATATTGCGGAAGACGCCCAAGTGGATCAGGGGCGATGCCACCCGCGCTTGGCTGAACACAAAGAGGCCGATACCGAGGGCGGCAACGATCAGCAGGCCGAGGTTGAGCGGGCCGAAACTGCCCCGCCCCATCGTCATGGCCAGCGCATAGGCGGCAAGGGTGAGTGCCAGCAGCAGCGTGCCCAGATGATCGAAGCGCGCCGGCTTCTTCTGCGCCTCCCGGCTGTCGGCGGGCAGATGACGCCATGCCAGCACGAAGGTGAGGATACCCAGCGGCGCGTTGACGAGGAAGAGTGCCTGCCAATCGAATCCGGCAATGAGGACGCCGCCCAGGGATGGCCCGAGCGCCGTGCCGATGGCGGACATTGTGCCGAGCAGCCCCATGGCGCTGCCGGTCTTCGCCTTGGGCACCGTCTCGCCGACAAAGGCGATGGTGAGCGCCATCATGATGGCGGCACCCAGGCCCTGCACGCCGCGTGCGGCAATCAGCAGGCCGAGTGTCGGCGCGGCGGCGCAGAGGATCGAGGCCAGCGTGAAGAGACTGATGCCCACCAGCAGCAGGCGCCTGCGGCCGATCAGATCGCCCAGCCGTCCCACGCTGACGATGAGGGTGGTGATGGCGAGGAGATAGGCCAGCACGACCCATTGCACGTCCTGGAAACTGGCGCCGAAGGCTTGGGCCAAAGTCGGCAGGCCGACATTGGCGATGCTGGTGCCGAGCGCGGAGAGCAGCATGGAGAGCGACAGGCTTGCCAGCGCCCAACGCATCGAGGACGGCTGCGCCGGGCTCACCGCGATGGCCGCCTCTGGTCCTGCAAGAATGGGTTTCAACATGAACTCCGTGATCAAACCGCTCCCGAAACGGAGCTGCCGGAAATCTAAGCCTTTGCCGGATAGGGCGGAAGGCGCAGCATTTGCACTCTATTCGTGCGTTTGACGCCACATATGGCCCGAACTGTGCTAGGCTCGCGCCATGTCGACACCCGATCTCAATCTGCTGGTCACCCTGGATGTGCTGCTGACGGAGGGCAGCGTCGCGGCGGCTGCAAAACGGCTGCGCCTCAGCCCCTCGGCGATGAGCCGGGCGCTCTCACGGCTCCGCGAGACAATGGGCGATCCGCTGCTGGTGCGGGCCGGCCGCGGCCTCGTGCCGACGCCCCGGGCCCTTGAGCTCCGCGCCCGCGTGGGGCAGTTGGTGGCGGAGACGCAAGCCGTGCTGCGCCCAGCCGAGACGCTCGACCTTACGCGGCTCAACCGCACCTTCACCTTCCGGAACCGCGAGGGCTTCGTCGAGACGTTCGGCGCCAGGCTCATCGCCCGCGTGAACCGCGAGGCGCCCGGCGTGCGCCTACGCTTCGTGCCGAAGCCCGACAAGGACAGCGAGGCCTTGCGCGACGGCAGCGTGGATATGGAGACCGGCGTCGTGGGCCAAGCCACGGGGCCGGAACTCCGCGCGCAAGGTTTGTTCCGCGACCGTTTTGTGGGCGTCGTGCGCAAGGGACATCCATTGGCCAAGGCCAAGGTGACACCAGCGCGTTACGCCGCCGGCCGCCACATCCTCATCTCCCGCCGCGGCGATGAGCGTGGCCCGATCGACGATACGCTGGCGGAATCAGGCCGAAAGCGCGAGATCGCCGCCATCGTCGCCAGCTATTCGGAAGCCCTGGCGCTCGCCCGCACGACCGACCTCATCGCCAGCGTCCCCGAACGCTATACCGAGACGTTGCGAACTGGGATGGTGAGCTTTCCATTACCGGTCGCCTTGCCCGAGATCACGATCTCACTGCTCTGGCATCCGAGGGTGGATGCCGATCCGGCACATCGGTGGTTGAGAGAGTGTGTTCGGGAGGTCTGTAGGTGATGAAGGGCGGTTGTTAGCCGGCTTGCCCGGCTGCTTCCTGGATCAGATTTGCGATCTCGTCGGCATGCGAAATCAGGGAGAGGTGACTAGCCTTCACCTCGATCGTCTTCGCCCCCATACGTTTCGCCATGAAGCGCTGCAGATCGGGATCGATCGTGCGGTCCTCGGTCGAAACTGCATAGAAGCTGGGTTTTGATCGCCAGGCGGCCTGCGTGGTCCTTCCCATAAGCAGCGCCTTGTTGAAGGGTTGTTGCGTTGCATAGAGCACCTTCGCCTGCGCCTCTGGCAGATCGCCTGCGAAATCATGGAGGAACGCTTCTTCGCTCAAACGTCCCTCGTCGCCGTCGAAGACGATACCGGCAGTCGCGGGCGGCATGGGGTATGTCTTGGCGAGAGCCGCGTAATCTTCGCCTGCATCCGGCGCCCGCGCCGCCACATAAACCAGCGCCGAGACATTGGGTGCAACACCCGCCTCGCTCACCAGCATGCCGGCAAAGGAATGCCCGACCAGTACCGTCGGTCCATCTTGGCGCGCCAGCACCCGCGCGACCGCTTCCACGGCCTCGGGCAAGGTCGTCAGCGGATTCTGTACGGCAGTGGCATTGAGCCCCCTGGCCTGCAGCCGCGCGATTACTGGCGCCCAGCAGGAACCGTCGGCGAAGAGGCCGTGGGCAAGAACGACATTGCGCGCTGCGTTCTGCGCCATGCTTCGACGCGCAGTGGGCAGGATGACAGAGCTGGCTAGAAGCAGCGCCGAAAAACTGCGTCGGGTCATCATCATGGTTCTGCTTTCCACGAATGTTGCGCAGGATACTCTGGTCGATCAAAACCAGCAGCCATATTCTTGGCGTTAATGCTGAACAAGGGCAAACCGTCTTAACGATTTGAAGAAAGTAGTTCAACTCCGACTGGTTGGCAATTTGACGCATGACGGAATCTTCTGGCGCGAGCGGTTCGCCCCAGAGCTCACCGAGGAACTTTTCACGATGCAGCAGGCGGCACTTTCGGTGCCGCCTGCCTATTTTCGCGTTGAACGACTAGGAACTACTCCGCCTCAGTTCAGATTGCCGCCCGACAGCCTGGCAGCGCGGTCGATCACATCGGCGACGGCCTTCGGCTTGGTGAGGAAGACGACATGGCTGCCCTCGATTTCCTCAGCAACCGCGCCGATGCGCTTGGCTGTGTGGCGCAGGAGCTTCGGGTCGATGGCACTGTCCTGCGTCGCGATCACGGCCCAGCTCGGCTTGTCGTGCCAGGCGGCATGGGTGAGCTTGGTGTCGAAGATCGACATGTTGATGGGCACCTGCGAATCCCGCAGGAAGGCCGCGTCCGCATCCGCCGTGTCGCCGGCAAAGCCCAGCTTGAATTTCTCGAGGTTCACGAAACCGAACCCGTCCGCCTGCGGTTCGATGATGAAACTGGGCGGTGCCGGGATCTCGGCAAATTGCTGACCCGTGGACTCGCCGACATCCGGCGCCAATGCCGCCACATAGACGAGACCCGCAACCTTGGGATCGATGCCGGCTTCGGTGATGACGCTGCCGCCATAGGAGTGGCCGACCAGGATGGTCGGGCCATCCTGGCGCGCCAGCACGCGGTTGGTCGCCGCGACGTCGTCGGCCAGCGAGGTCAGCGGGTTCTGCACGATACTGACGCGGTAGCCGCGCTGGGTCAGCTCGTCATAGACGCCGCGCCAGCCGGAGCCATCGGCGAAGGCGCCATGCACTAGGACGACGTTCTTCACCCTCTGGTCGCCGAGGGTCGCTTCCTGCTGGGCCTGTGCGGCACCGGTGAGGGTCGCGGCGGCCAAGGCGGCGAGGAGGACAGTGCGGATGGATCTGATCATCATGAAATTCCTTTTGGTGTAGAGGTTTAGACGACAGGCGGTACAAATCAATTTGTATTTCGCCATAACTATTATCGCGATAACCAATATCTAGGACAGCCTCGCCGCCTTGTCAACGAGAAATTTATCGCGATATATATTGGCGTGATGTTGCCGCCCTGAAAGCCGTGAGGACCCAAGATGAAAGAGAAGTCGAACGCCCCTGGGCCGAATCCCCCGGTGCCGTTGGATGACCAGCTTTGCTACGCCATCTATTCGGCGGGCATGGCGATCCAGCGCGTCTACAAACCCCTGCTGGATGAGATGGGCCTGACCTATCCGCAATATCTCGTGCTGAATGTGCTGTGGCGCGAGGATGCGCAAGCCGTCGGCAAGATCGCCGAGCGGCTGGCGCTGGAATCGAGCACGCTGACACCGCTCCTGAAACGGCTTGAGTCCGCGGGGCTGGTGCAGCGCACCCGCAATCCTGACAATGAGCGCCAGGTGGTGGTGGCGTTGACGGCGGGCGGCCGCGCGCTGCAAGCGCGCGCCGGCTGTCTCGGTACGGCGCTGCTGGCGGCCTCGGGACAACCGCTCGAGAAGCTTGGCCGCCTCAACCGCGACGTCAAGCATCTGCGCGACGCGCTCTATGACGAGATCGGCGGCTGGGACCTCACCCGCGCGCCATAGTCTGAAACGGCGCCTCGAAGCGACACCTTGACTATTAGGTTGATATCAACATAATGACCGGCGACATTTGAGGGCAAGAGCGCCGAAAGGGAGCATGGTCATGACCGAATCCCCCTATCGCTGGGTCATCGTCGCTGCAGGCGGCCTGCTGGGGTGCCTTGCCGTCGGCGCCATGTTCTCGTTGCCGGTGTTTCTGCAGCCGATTGCAGCCGATACCGGCTGGTCGATGACGGGCATCTCCACCGCCATGACGATCGGCTTCCTCGCCATGGCATTTGCCAGCATGGCCTGGGGGGCGCTCACCGACCGGGTCGGGCCGCTGCCCGTGGTGCTCGCAGGCTCGGTCATCCTGTCGGGCAGCCTGGCGCTGGCCGCGCGGGCGACATCGCTCATTGAATTCCAGATCGTCTTCGGTCTGCTGGTGGGCGGCGGCATTGCCGCGATCTTCGCACCGATGATGGCCTGCGTCACCGGCTGGTTCGAGACCCGCCGCGGCCTTGCCGTCTCGCTCGTCTCGGCCGGCATGGGCATAGCGCCGATGACCATGTCGCCGCTGGCCGCCTGGCTGGTCGAGATCTATGACTGGCGCACCGCCATGGGCATCATCGCCGGCATTGCCGCCGCGATCATGATCCCGGCCTCGCTGCTGGTGCGCCGCGCGCCGGCATTAGACTTGGCGCTAGCCGACGGGAACGCGGCGGCAGCATTTGGTGACGCCGGCACAGACTCAACAGAAGTACCGACTGAGATGTCCGTCGGCGAGGCGCTGCGCTCGCCGCCCTTCATCCTCCTGCTGCTCACCAACTTTTTCTGCTGCGCCACGCATTCCGGGCCGATCTTCCACACGGTGAGCTATGCCGTGACCTGCGGCATCCCGCTCATCGCCGCCGTCTCGATCTACAGCCTCGAGGGCCTTGCCGGTATGGGCGGACGCATCGCGTTTGGCATCCTCGGCGACCGCTTCGGCGCCAAGCGCCTGCTCGTGATCGGCCTGCTGCTGCAGGCGCTGGGGGCACTCGCCTATGTCTTCGCCGGCAGCCTTGCCACCTTCTATGTCATCGCCGCCATCTTCGGCTTCATCTATGCCGGCACCATGCCGCTTTACGCCGTGCTGGCGCGCGAGAATTTCCCCTTGAAGATGATGGGCACCGTGATCGGCGGGACCGCGATGGCCGGCAGCCTCGGCATGGCGGCAGGCCCGGTGGCCGGCGGCCTCATCTACGACACCTTCGCCAGCTACGCCTGGCTCTATATCGGCTCGTTCGGCATCGGGCTGGGGGCGTTTTTGATTGCGATGATGTTCAAGCCGGTGGGGAGGGTGCGGGCGGAGACCGTGGTGGTGGCGGCGGAGTGATGGGTAGGTGCGGCTCACAAACTTGGGGGCGGCGAGACTGGACGACTCTTAATGCCCCCAGGGTATTCAATGAAATCATCGCATCCAAAGCGATCTAAGCTAACAATAGGGTAAAAGGTTCGTTCGTATTTTAATAAGGGGCGTCCAAACAACGTAATTTCATCTCTTTCAGTGTATTTCTTGCGGATAGCGTAGGGAAGGTAGTTTCGATGCCTATACACCTTCACAACTTGCGGACTGCCGCCGATCGGCGAGTCAATGTTCTCCCCTTCAAGAATCTGCGCGAGTGCTTCAAGGGGCTGGTAATTCAGAACCGTGTTTCGCGCTAGCATTAGTCGCCCTAGTTTTTCGAAGAAAAGATTCCGTTTATCGCCCACAAACCCGACCCGGAATCCGTTTTTATTGCTTGAAAAGCCTCCAAAATTATAACGCTGATATTTACCAATATTTTCGTTGAACCGGACTATTTTTTGATATGCCTCTCCGCTGTCGAAATCGTATCCAGAAATGATGAACTGTGTCCTGTTGAATTGAGCGATCTTTCGATCATCCACCAAGGTGAGCATCTGATTGCAGATCGCCAGAAAATCTTTCGCCATATCACCGATCGGAGCAGCGCCGGTTGTGAATCTGCGATAATTTCTCACCATACATTGGAACTGGAACAAGCAAGGGAATCCAAAATCTGCATCTCCAGCAAACGATATGCAAAAATTTGGTCCATCGATAGGAAATATTTTCTGCGCACAGTCCCATCTATAGCCAGCAGAAAGACGGCTATCAGAAGCAAACAGAATTTCATCTACTCCAAGGAATCTACGCCGCCAACTTATTGAAATAGTCATTTTCTGCGACCTACAATTGTGTGCTGGCTATCGCTAAGGAATTCGATTGGCAGCTCAGCTTGTACGTTATTTGTATGGCGACGAACGTGAGCTTAGTTCGTTAGAATGGTGCTAACTCAAGCTCGCCGTGGTCTCCTGGCCGCGCCGAGCTGAAGCAAGAGACCGCGATGATTTCGCGACTACCCCTTACTGCTATGCCTTCAAGAGTTTAGTCAGAAAACCTGAGATCTTCGACTGAGAACCCGCACCGCAGACTTCATTCGCCCCGAAACGGTAAAGTTCATACCCTGACAGACTTAGTTGTCGGTCAGCCGATACCATCTCGGCGTACTTCTCCAAACTAGCGAGCCCATCATCTGTTGCAAAGTGTTGCTTTCCGTCAATTTCGATGACTACGCGGCGATGATTGGAAAGCAGGAGCAAGAAATCCATTCTTTGCCTCGGTAACCTCTTGCCTTGGCGCCGCTCTAGCAGTGATTTTGCCGTCGCGGGATCATAGTGTAAGTACACCTGTGGTATCAGCGCTGGTAAGCTGGCACCAAACAGAGACCGCATCGAGCGGAAGTAGTTGTTAAAGAAATTTCGTTCGCCTTCGCTTTGGAGTGAGTCTCGCAGTCGCTTGCCCAAGGATTTGCGCAGATCCGCATCCGCTTCGGCAGGATTTTCCGCTTTCCACCATTCGATCAAGTCTTCCCAGAGCAATCCCTTTGCTGGGATTGGCCTATCATAGACAAGACAATTGCTGGCATTGCTCAATAGGATTATGTCGTTGTTGATCGCGTCAGCGAATCCAATCTCAGGCTTCGGCCCTACCGCAGCAAATATGATGTTCTTTGGCCGGCCGCCAACCTTTGGATTTGTTTTCCGGATGATCTCAAATATAGGGTAGCCGGAAATTACACCACTTTCTTCAATTGTGTAGTTGTCGCGCTCTAATAGCAATCGAATGCTCTCAATGAGCTTCTGCACTTCTGGCCCGTTCCGGGCTTCCGGATGCAAGGTTCTTTGGATCATCCGTTGAAATCTCTTACTTGAGCCACCAATAGCTCCAAGTTCTTCAAGCAGCTGCTCAACACTCCAGTCATCGTTTCGGATAACGTGCCTTTCAATCTCCGCTTTTATCCCCGACGATTGAAAGCCAAATGCTTCTTCGATTTCCTCAAGGCCGCCCCTAAGCGGCCAATCAGCATCAAGAAAATCGATAAGAGGAAGTTCACCGGAGAGTCCTTGATCTAGGTCATCAAAGCAGCGTGTAATCTGTCGCCTAGTAATTTGGGAAATGCAGCCTCCTTCGATCTTTTCCCTCTCAAGAAACACGGTCTCCTCAAGTTGCCAATCGTAGTGAACGCGGAGGTAACTTTCCGCAACATCGCATAGTTTCTCGTTCGATAGATTCTCGAGGGCCGCTTTGACTCGTTGCGCCTTTGATCCTTCGCCTTGGTGCAATCCAAGTTGATCGAGGATTTCGGTAAGTCTGTCATGGGTATACGAGCGCAGTAGACTTGAAAGCACCTGACGCACCGAAGAGGTGGCTTTGAATCGGCCAGTCATTTCTCGGAAACCGTTCATCTATGAGGTTGCCCCAGCCGCATGTCACAAAATCTCTGCAAGCTGTGGTCGTGGATGTTCTGACCACATTGCGCTAAAGAGCTGCATTTGCAAACGCTGCGATAGCGATCCGTTGTTTGCGAATGTCGCAATTGCATGTCCGCGATTTTTGTCGTTAGAGACAATATTTTAGCCAGCAAGCTATTTTATAAGAATTAGCCTTGACTAATGCATTAGCCTTTGCTAATCATTTCCCCATGACGAACCGAACCCCCATCGATGCCGTGATGAAGACCCTCGCCGACCCCACGCGCCGCGCGGTGTTTGAGCGCATTGTGGGCGCCGACGAGATTTCGGTCCGCGACCTCACGCAAGGGAGCGGTGTCAGCCAGGGGGCCATTTCGCAGCACCTCAAATCGCTGAAACTCGCCGGCCTGGTGGCGGAACGCCCTGAGGGGCGGCATGTCTATTACCGGGCGCAACCGGATGGGCTGCGGCCGCTGGTCGACTGGATGACCCATTACGGGATCTTCTGGCGCGAGTCTTTCGGCAACCTGCGCACTCTTCTGAAGGAAATCGATCCATGAATGATTCCGCGCTGAAGGCCGTGTCGCAAGGTTCCGGGCAAAACTCCGGCGCCCAGCAGATCGTCGTCGACGAGGTGTTCCACCATGCGCCGGAGACGATCTGGCGGGCGCTCACCCATGGCGCGTTGATGGGACGCTGGATGATGCAGCCAACCGGCTTTGTGCCGGTGGTCGGCAATCAATTCACCTTCCAGACGACGCCAGCCGGTGGCTGGGACGGGCTCATCCGCTGCGAGATGCTGGAGGTGGTGCCGAACCAGCGCCTCTCCTATGCCTGGCGCGGCGGGCATGCGGACAATGTCGGCTATGGCTCATTGCTCGACACAATTGTCACCTTCACGCTGACCCCGGTCGGCGTGGGCACGCGGCTGCGCGTGGTGCATGCGGGCTTCGTGCTGCCGAAGAACGACACGGCCTATCAGAATATGAGCCAGGGGTGGAAGAAGGTCGTCCACAACCTTTCCACCGTCGTCGCCGGCGAAGAGAACTGATCCAGGGTCTAATTTCGAGATCATTGTCGGGAGAGATGAGATGAGCGACGCATATGTCGGCGGCTGCGCCTGTGGTGCCGTGCGTTATGAGATCGCGGGAGACCCGATCTTCCAGAACGATTGCCAATGCCGCCATTGCCAGCAGCGCAGCGGCACCGGGCATGGTTCCTACCTCACCTTCCCGAACAGGAAGGCCGTGACGCTCAAGGGCATTGCCGCGCAATGGGACATCGCCGGCGACAGCGGCAACCTGAAGCGCCACGCCTTCTGCCCGACCTGCGGCGCGCCGGTCTATCTCACCTTTGCCGCCATGCCGGATTTCTTCACCATCCACGCCGCCAGCCTCGACGATCCCGGCCGCTACCGGCCGCAAGTCGTGACCTATCATGCACGCGCTCACGCCTGGGACCATCTCGATCCGGCCCTGCCGGCATTCGACAAGATGCCGCCGAGCCCCTAGCCGCGCCCAGTTATCAGTCGTCGGGTCATCAACCGCCCGAGCGACAGGCAGGCCGTGACGAACGTGCCGGTGGCAAGGCCGATCCAGATGCCCGTAATGCCGGCCCCCTCGATCTCGCAGAGATAGAGGCCGAGCGGTGCACCGACCGCCCAATAGCCGATGAGGACATAGACCATCGGCGCCCTTGTGTCCTTGCGCCCCCGCAGCAGACCCGCGGCGGCGAGGCCGGGATTTGCCACCAGCTCGATGAGGCCGAGCAGGATGAGAAGGCCGACGGCGATCTCTGCCGCTGCGATGCCGGCAGCACTCGCGTCGAAGAACCAGGTGGCGAGCGGCGTGGCACTGCCTGCCAGCAAGCCCAAGAGCAAGGTGCCGGTCATCGCCGACAGGCCCAGGCTGCCGGCGATGACGGCCTGGCGGGTATTGGCGTCACCGAGGCTTTCCGCCCGCGCCATCCGCACCATGGATGCCTGCAGGAGCGCTGCCGGCACGGCATAGGCGATGCCCGCCACGCGCAAGGTCAGCGTGTGGGCGGCGACATCGGCGGCACCCAGCGTCGCCGCGTAAAGCGTCGCCGCGAGATAGATGCCGACCTCGGTCACCGTGGCGATGCCGATCGGCACGCCGACGCGCAGCACCGTGGCCATGCCGTGCCAATCGACCAACGTCTGGCCGACCTGTATGGATGTTGTGTGGGGTGTCGCACGCCGGGCGATCACGGCCAGCACCGCGAGGCTGGCCAGCGCCACCAGCAGCGTCGACACGCCGGACCCGGCCGGACCCAGAGCGGGGATGGGACCGACGCCCTTCATGAAGATGTAATTGCCGAGCGCGTTCAGCGGCAGCATCGCCAACGTCACCTTGAGAAAGACCTTGGGCTTCTCGGCCGCCGTCAGCACGGTGCGGTAGAGCATGACGCCCAGCATGGGTATCAGCGTCAGCGCCATCGCCTGCGTAAAGCCCCGGCCGAGATCGAGGAGATGCGGGGCGAGTCCGAACATCTCCAGCCATGTTGGCGCGAACCAGACCAGCGGCACGCCGAGCAGCGCCAGCAGGCCGACAATCATCCAGCCGATCCGCAGCAGGCGTGCGCTGTCACCGGCATCGCCCCGCGTGACGGCGGCGGTGTAAAAGGGTGTCAGACCGCCGAGGATGCCGGCACAGAGATAGAAGACGATCGAATAGAGATCGCTGCCGACCGCCACCGCCGCCAGTGCATCCGTCCCGAAGATCGCCGAGACCATCAGCGTATCGGTAACACTCATCCCCATATTGACCAGTGCGATGAGGGCGATCGGCGTTGCGAGGCGCATGAGGGCGCGGGTTTCCGCGAGCCGGCTGGAAACCCTGTCCGAGATGGCCGGCGCAAGATCGGCCTGGGAAATCGTCATCGCATGTTCCTGTCGTTGGCGGGCAAGGCGGGATCACGGCATCAACTGTGATCCCGTGCCCAAACTCAGAGCCGTGCTTCGAGGATGAGGTTGAACGGTGTCTCCGCCGCGCGGCGGAAGCGGGTGAAGCCGGCCTTGCGGAACACGTCAGCGAGGCGCGCCTCGCCGGCCTGGGCGCCCAGCACCAGGCGGCCGCCTTCGGAGATCGCATGGGCGCAGCAGATCATGGTCGAGGCCGCGTAATAGATGCGCGCTACGGCTGAGATGTTGTCCTCGACCTTGTCGTTGGCGAAGGGTTCCACCAGCATCACCGCACCGTCCGGCGCCAGTGCCTTGGCGGCATGGGTGGCGGCTGCGACCGGATCGCCCATGTCGTGCAGGCAATCGAAGAAGCAGATGAGGTCATAATTGGCACCGGGATAGGTGTCGGCCCGCGCCGTCCCGAAGCTGGTGCGCTGCGATACCTTGGCCTCAGTGGCGACTTTCTGTGCCTCGGCAATGGATTGTTGATGCGTGTCGAAGCCATGGAACTGCGACTTTGGAAAAGCCTCGGCCATCACCACGGTCGAATGCCCGTGGCCGCAGCCGATATCGGCGACGCGGGCACCGCGTTGCAGCTTCTCGACCACCCCATCCATCGCCGGCAGCCATTCCGGCACGAGGCTGGCGCGATAGGCATTGCGATAGAAGGAGGCGACACCACAGAAGAGCCTGCCGTCATGCTCGCCCCAGGGAATCCCGTTGCCGGTGCGGAACGCGGCTTCCGCCTTGGGCTCGTCGAGCCACATGGAGGCTGGCGTGTTCCAGGCATTGGGGATGAAGACGGGGCTGTCGGGATCGGCCAGCAGAAAGGCCTGCTCCGGTGTCAGCTCATAGGAATCGCTGATCGCGTGATAGGCCATGTAGCCGCCGGCCACCTGCGAGTTCAGCCATTCGCGCACATAGCGTTCGGCGCATTTGGCACGGGCCGCCACTTCGCGCGAGTTGAGCGGACCGGCGCCGGCCATCGCCTTATAGAGGCCGAGGCGGTGGCCGAGGCTCACCATCACGCCGCCATAGCCGGCCGAGAGATCCTCCACCATGCGCCCGATGAGCGCGTTGAGTTTCGCCGGATCGATCGCGTTCGCGTGCGGGGTATCCATGGTCGTCTCTCCTGTTCATGATACCCAGCGGGGCGCTGGGCCAGTTGGGCGTTGGGGTAGGCGGAACATCGCAGACAGGGGGCAAGGGCGGCAGAGCCGGGCTGTCCAGAATCGGGCCATTTAGGCCATGCGGTGGCGCGCATGCGGCCGCGATGCTAATCTTTGCGGCCTTCACTCCCGTTCAGGATCCAAGATGCCGCGTCACACTCTTGCCCCCGGATCGGCGCCGCTCCATGTGAGCCTGGTCGCCATTCCGGAAGCCGTGGTGTCGACGCTGGCCGGCATCTTCGATGTGATGAACGCGTTCGCCATTCTGCCGGACATGACATCCCGCGCGGCAGCACCCTTTCGGGTCGAGATCGTCGGGCTGGAGCCAGGCCCGCTGCAGCTGGCCTCCCAGGTGCCGATGAGTGTCCAGCGCAGTTTCCGCAAGATCGAGCGGAGCGACATCGTCATCGTCCCCTCAATCGTGCTGCCGCCGGAGGGATGGATCAAGGGCCGCCATCCCGAGCTCGTCGAGTGGCTGCGCACCATGTACCAGCGCGGTGCGCTCATCTGTTCCGCCTGTTCCGGCATTTTCCTCATCGCCGAGACGGGACTGTTCGACGGTATGGATGCGACGGTGCATTTTGCCTATGCGCGCGACTTCGCCGCTGCCTACCCCGCGGTGAAGATCCATCCGGAGCGCGTGCTGGTGATCGCCGGGAAACGCGAGGAGCTGATCTCATCGGGTGCCTCCATGACCTGGCACGATCTGGTGCTCTATCTCATCGGCCGCCATGCCGGCGCCACCGCGGCCCAGGAAGTGGCGCGCTCCTTCGCGCTGCAATGGCATCAGGATGGCCTGGCGCCCTATATGGTGTTCGAGGGGCGCAACGATCATGGCGACCTCGCCATCAAATCAGCGCAGGATTGGGTGGCGTCGCATTTCTCGGTCGCCAATCCCTTGGAAGAGATGATCAAGCGCACCAGCCTGACCGAGCGCACCTTCAAACGGCGTTTCACGGGTGCGACAGGTCTCAGCCCGATCGCCTATGTGCAGCGCCTGCGGATCGAAGATGCCAAGCGCCGGCTCGAGCGGACCGAGGTTGCGGTCGATGAGATCAGCTGGCAGGTGGGTTACGAGGAGCCGGCCTTCTTCCGTCGCCTCTTCAAGCGCGTCACTGGCCTGACCCCGGGCACCTATCGCCGGCGTTTCCGCATTCCCGCCTATGCCCGGCCGCGGTCGAAAGTGTAGTTACGCCGCCTGCGCTGCCGGGCTCCTGCGCTCGGCGGTCTGTACCCACCAATCGCCCAGTGCGTCGATCAGCGGCACCAATTGCCGGCCGGATTCCGTGAGGTCGTAATCGACGCGCAGCGGATAGCCGGGATGGGCCGTGCGGCGCACGATGCCGGCCGCCTCGAGCTTGCGCAGTTCCAATGCCAGCATGCGGTGCGACAAAGTCGGATTGTCGCGCCTGAGATCGCTGAATCTCTTCGTGCCCTCCTGCAGGTAATAGAGCAGCAATGTCGGCCAACGGCCGCTGAGCACGCGCATAGCGTCTTCGATCGGGCATCCTGAAACGACGTCTTTCATGGCGAGTCCTGGTTACAAAATTGTGCGTCATTTACATGGGGCCGCGCGCCCTCCAAGTTCAACACACGCTGCGCAGCGATCCCGTATCACACCCCGTATCACACTATGAGAGATGCAAGATGACAATGGAACCCATTCTTCTTTACGGCTTTCCCGCCGGCAGCTCGATGGGGCTCGTCGCCGCCTTTGAGCGGCTGGGTCAGCCCTACCGCCTGTGCCGCGTCGACATGCTGGCAGAGATGAAGAACGACGCCTATGCCAGGCTTAACGGCCGCCAGGAAACACCCGTCCTGATCACGGATGAGGGCCGGGTGCTCACCGAAACCATGGCCATCGCCGGCTGGCTCGCGGCACGCGACCCGGAACGGCGGATCAGCTTCGAACCACGCTCGCCCGATGCCGACCGCATGCTCCAGATGATGGCCTTCGTGAACACCGGCTTCACCGCGGCGTTCAGTCCGCTCTGGGCCGCCTTCGAAATGGAGAACGCCGCGCCGGCCGTGCTGTCGGTGCTGCGCGATCACGGCCGCAAGGCGGTCAAGGAGCGCCATGACAAGCTGGAGGCCATGATCGGCAATTCGCCGTATCTGGCGGGCGATCACCTCACCCTGGCGGATACCACGCTGATCGGCGTCGCGCGCTGGGCGGAGTTCCATCAGGCGGTCGACCCTGCCGCCTATCCCAAGCTCGCCGCCTGGCGCCGGCGGGTCGAGGCCGAGCCTGCCGTGCGCTTTGCCCAGGCGATCGAGGACGGCGCACAGCCTATCGGGTCAGGCGCATGCCTCGGTCATGTGCCGCTCGCCGAGGCGATCCAGCGCTTTGGAAGCTGACCTGCCACCAGGAATGATCCCGTGAGAGCGGGCGGAGACCCGCAATCGCATTCGGTCTCCGCCACGGCTCACCTGACGCCCGTCTTGTCTTATGACAGTTGCATGATACCCGCCGCCGCAAATCTCGACTTATCAGGCGCTTGATCAAGCGTGCAACTATTCATCGCTGCCATTAATCTTTCCTCTATTGATGCGCTGTTTGGCAAAGCGTATCGTCCCCTCGATTGGCGTTGTTCTGCGACGGGGAGGATGCCGTGGCCGCTCAAGAAAAGCCGTATGTGCAAGCGCAATCCACAGCCGATGACGATGTGGAGGATGCGGCCGCCAAGGGCGAATATCATTTCCTTGATGTCGGCGACGAGAAATACGGCGAATGCACGCTGGTCATTTTCGGTGACGTGCGCATCCTGATCGACGGCAGTCATCAGGGCGACTTTAACGGCAGCGACGGTCATGATTCCGTTCCCGATCAGTTGGCCGCTATCCTGCAGGAGGAAGCGCCCCACAGCATCAGCCTGCTCGTCGTCACCCATGGTCATCACGACCACATCGGCTGTCTGCCGGCGCTGGTGTCAAATGGCGTGATAGAGGCCGAGTGGGCCTTCATCACCGATCCCAAGCTTGGCTTTGGCCGCACCTCCAGCGATGCCCTGCCGACCGATGCCCTGGACAATCCGCGTTACCGCCTGGCCGCGGCATTGCGCGAGGAAGACGCCAGCGATTTGAGTGATGCCAAGCTGCGCGATTTCCTGGCCGACGCGACGGGCGTGGAGACCCGCTACGCCGCTTTCATCAAAGGCCTGAAGAAGCAGGGAACCGAGATCGTCTTCTACAAGGGCCAGCCGTTGCCGGCCAAGTTGGCCAAGCTTCTGAAACCGACGGGCGCAAAACTCCTGGGACCGTCCGAGGCGCAATTGCGGTTCTGCGCCGAGCAGATCGGCAAGACGAATGAAGATGCCATGAACGCCGCGGATGCTTTGCTGCAGGTGGACGCCTCGATGGACGATGTCGCCCTGTACCGGGCGGCGGTCGAACGCGGCAATCTCATTGCCGATGCTGCAGGCAGTGGACGCGGCAACGGCATGAATTGTCAAAGCATCACCTTCGCCTTTGGACCGAAGACTGCGCGTGTGCTGCTGGCCGGCGACATGCAGTTCACCGAACCCGGCGTCAAAGGCGCCGATGACGAGATGAGCCAGCTGCGCAAGAAGGTCGCCGCAGCCGGGCCGTACAAACTCTTCAAGACCACACACCATTCCAGTCATAACGGGCAGGACGATGACTGGCTGACCGAGCTCGGCGATCCGCCGATCATCGTCCACAGCGGTGGTCTGAACGACGCGTCGCACCCTTTTCCGGGCGTGCTGAAGATGCTGAAGGCGCGTGGCGGCCAGATCCGCTTCGCACGAACGGATCGCAATGGACATATCACCGTCCGACCGCATCTCGATCCGGCCGAGGCCATCGAGAAATCGCGCGGGCGCTTCAACGATTTCAGCGATAATGTGAAAGACATGGAAAGCGAGGCCGGCACGGAATTGCCGGCGACGCCGCAGACCACCAGTGGTGTTGCTGCCGCTGGTGCCGGCGGCAACCCACAGATCATCATCGTCAACCTGCCGGCCGGCCCCATCGACATGACGGTCGGTGGCGTCGACATCGTCGTACGCGGCAAAGCCGTCAGCATTGCCGGCACCGACAAACCGGGCAAAAAGACTCCGCCACAACCGCGCACGCCGCGTCCCGTCGACTTCACTGTGTCGCTGGGCGGTGGGCGCGAATTGCCCAATCTCCTCTTCGTCACAAATGCCCCGCGCCTGGCTGCCAATATCGGCCGTGCGGAGAGCGAGGCGGCCCTGGAGGCGATCCGCAAGGCGGGCCGGCAGATTTACGAGGTCGACGGGTCGGCAGCCCAGGCGTCTGACGCCGTTCGCGCGGTCCTACGCAGCAGGCCCGGCATTGAAGGCGTGGTTCTCCTTGGCGGTTACGACGTTGTGCCGTCCAATGTGGTCGACGTGCTGAGCGATGATCTCCGCGCAGAGCTTGGACCCAACACGGTCGCTGTGGACGAGGATCACTTTCTTGTCTGGTCCGACGAAGCCTATGGCGACACCGACGGCGACCGGATAGCCGAGCGTCCGGTGTCACGCATCCCAGACGGGCGCAACGCCGCCCTCTTTCTTGGCGCTTTGGGCAGCCGGGGCATCGCCACGGCGACACAGAAATTCGGCGTGCGGAATCTCGCGCGCCCGTTTGCGAGCACTGTGTGGAAATGCCTGGCCGGCAATCGGGCGCTCGATGTGAGCGAGCGGTTTCTCACGACCGATGTGACGCCGGATCTCATGACATCGTCGCAGCTTCACTATTTCATGCTGCATGGCGACTGGCAGGATGCCCGCACCTTCTATGGCGAGCTTGCGGACCAGACTGGCTACACGAACGCCTTTGCCGTCGGCAATGTGCCCAAGCGGTTCGATGGTGTCGCCTTTTCCGGCTGCTGTTGGGGGGCCTTGACCGTCAGCCAGAAAGCGCGGGATGCGGGTGCGGCACCCTTGGCGCCCAGGGTTGCCGAACGCTCCATCGCCCTTATGTATCTCCAGGCAGGCGCCAGCGCCTTTGTCGGCTGCACCGGCTCCCATTATTCAGGTCCCGACCCGGACCCTGATGCCAATTACGCCTCGCGTATGCATTCTGCCTTCTGGACGGCGCTGCCGCAGGGGCGCTATTCTCCAGCGATGGCCTTGCACCGCGCCCGCAATGACTACGCTGCGTCGGTTGCCGCGGGTGCCGCAGAAATGGAACCGATCGAACTGGCGTGGCGTTTGAAAAATCGGGCGCAATTCACCTGCCTGGGCCTCGGGTGGTGAACTTGATCCCGCGCCCCGGTTCCTAAGGAGAATAAAATGGCGATACCGAAACGAGGTAAAGCGAAATCAAAGAAGCCAGCCGCGGATGCTGCGGGCGATCCGCTTGCCGCCGCCGTTCGTACCCAGATGCCCGGCTGGAAACTCGTCCCATCATCCACCGGTGCGGATGCGCTGAGCGCCGCCGGCGACAGCCGCGAAGCACAGAAGGGGGTCGACATCGACACCCTGCGCAAGAAATTTCTGAAGGGTCAGGCCAAAACGGCGGATGCCGCCCCGACGGCTGCGCGTGCCCGTGCCGCGGCGCCGGTCGAAACCTTCAAGATCGAACCCGAAGGCGGCGGCCCCACGCAAGTGGCCGAGCGCCGCAACGGCACCATCCGCATCGTCTCGGGATGAGTCGTTAGAGCACGGCGGCAGAGTGGCGGCGGTAGATGCCAGCCCGGCGTAAGAAGCTGCAGCCCCACGAGATACCCCCAACCACATAGTGGATGTCATTGATGCGCGGCGCCGCTAATCTGCCGGCCACCCATGAAGGAGCCCGCATGTCCGATCTCGCCAACTTCCCGATCACCAAGCGCTGGCCGGCGCAGTACCCCGACCGTCTGCAGCTTTATTCGTTCCCCACCCCCAACGGGGTGAAGGTCTCGATCATGCTGGAGGAGATCGGCCTGCCCTATGAGCCGCACACGATCGACATATCCAAGAACGAGACCTGGATTCCGGAATATCTGGCGCTCAATCCCAATGGCAAGATCCCGGCGATCATCGATCCCGATGGCCCCGGCGGCAAACCGCTGGCCCTGTTCGAATCCGGCGCCATACTCATCTATCTCGCGGAGAAGACGGGCAAGCTGCTGCCGGTCGATCCGGGCCAACGCTACGAGACCATCCAATGGGTGTTCTTCCAGATGGCGGCCATCGGGCCGATCTTCGGCCAGGTCGGCTTCTTCCACAAATTCGCCGGCCGCGAGTATGAGGACAAGCGCCCGCTGCAACGCTATGTCGATGAATCGAAGCGGCTGCTCGGCGTGCTGGAGACGCGTCTTGCCGACCGGCAATGGCTGATGGGCGACGCGTACACCATCGCCGATATTGCAACGCTGGGTTGGGTGCGCAATCTGGTCGGCTTCTATGGCGCGGGCGAGCTGGTCGATTATGCGAGCTTCAAGCATGTGCCGGCCTGGCTGGCGCGGGGTCTGGCACGACCCGCCGTGCAGCGCGGTTTGGAGATCCCGAAGCGCCCCTGACCGGGCCCGATGCCGGCAGCCGGCGTGTCAGTAATTTTACTAATCCTTTACGGATCGCGCGCATGCTCGACCAAGGAACTGCCATTCTGGAAGTTCCAGGGACGAACCGATTGCCAGGCCGGCGATGGCGTGCAGCAGTTTCAACCGTCGTGGATTGGGAAGCGAAGCGGTCCAACCGAATGACGTCCTGATAATTGACGATCCGGCGCCGATGCGGGGCGTTTCATGCGCATCGGCTTAGGGTTTCACCTCTTTCTGCTGCTGGTGGGTACCATCGTCCTGGGCCTTGCCTGGCGGATTCTGAGCGACGATTACCGGCAATGGAACAATGCCACGCTGGCGCGCGACTTGACCGCGGCCCAAGGCGATCTGCTGCGCCTCGTGGAACGCCTTGGCCTGGAACGCGGCGCCCATAACGAGGCGTTGCTGCGCGAGGAGGCCGTCGATCCTGACAGTGACGCCTTGCGGCGCGCGCGGGACGAGACCGATGCCACCATCGCTGCCGCCCTGGCGCATGCACAGGCCATAGAGCGCGGCGTCATCGACCTCGCCGCCATCGATCATGTGCGCGAGTCATTGCGCGACTGGCGGCAACGGACGGCCCTGGCCCTCGGCCGGACGCGGGCCGACCGGCCGGCCGAGATGATCCAGGGATATATCCCGGCCATGGTGGATCTCGTCACGGGCATTCGTCCGGTCCTCAACAGCATCGATACGGCGATCGGCCTGGCGGACGGCGCCGTGGCGACACCCGTCTCGATCGCGAGGTTGGCGGCCGACATGCGCGCCGAAGGCAGCGTGCGCGGCACCACCATGGTCAACGTCGTCGCCTCGGGCGCACCCATTCCCACCCCCACGCTGCTGCGCCTCGCTGAACTCGATGGCCGCATCGACGCCATCTGGGCACGCATCGACACATTGCTGGGCATGACCGCGGCAACGCCTGCCATGTCGCAGGCGGTGGCAGCAACCGTGGCCGCCTATCAGGTGGAACTGCCGAAGCTGCATGGTCTGGTCCGCACTGCGAGTGCAACGGGTGCTGCCTATCCTTTTGCCGTGGCTGAGTTCCGCGCCCAGCAGACGCCCTTGCATGCCACCGTCAGTCAACTGCGCGACGCGGCCATCGATGCGGCGCTGGCCATTGCCGAGCGCGCCAGGGAGGCCCGCCAGCGCGATTTGTGGCTGGCAGCTTCTGCCAGCATCGCCGCCCTGTTGCTGCTCGCGGTCGGTGCCGGCCTCTTCCTGACGCGGGTCGTCAATCCGCTGGGCGCCATCACCGCGACGCTGACGCGTGTCGTCAAGGGCGAGCCGGCCAGCATCGACTTTACGGCGCGCCAGGACGATATCGGCGATGTGGCGCGCGCCCTGGTGGAATTCCAGCGCTATGTGGAGGAGCGCGGGCGGCGCCAATCCGAGCAGGAGATGCACCAGTTTCTGGAAACCATCATCGACGCCATGCCGGTCGCCATCAGCGTCAAGGACAGCGGGCTTCGCTATCGCTATGTCAATCGCTACCGGCGCCAGCTGATCACGGACAATGAAGCCGATCCTGTCGGCCGGACCTTGAGCGAATTGGTAAGGCCCGACCTTGCGGCACTGGTCGAGGAAGCCGACCGGCAGATTCTGGCGAGTGGCGAGTCACAGCATCTGGAACAGGTCTGGCCGGATCGTGACGGCAAGCCGCGCGTGATCTGGTCGCTGAAGGCGCCGTTCAAGGATGCCGACGGCATCGCCCATGGCATCATCACCTGCGGCGTCGACATCACCCGGCTGAAGGAAGTCGAAGCGGAACTGATCGCCCAGCGCGAAACCGCCGAAAGCGCCAATCGCGGCAAGACCAATTTTCTCGCCAATATGAGCCATGAATTGCGCACGCCCTTGAATGCCATCATCGGCTTTGCCGAGATGCTGGCCGGCGGCTATCTCGGCAAGCTCAGCAATCACCAGCAGGACTATGTCGGGCACGTCCTGCAATCCGGCCAGCATCTTCTGCATGTGGTCAATGACCTTCTCGATCTGTCGCGCCTCGAAACCGGGCAGATCGATCTGCGGATCGTCCCCACCAGCTTCGACCAGATCGCCGTGGCGGCCCTGGGGCTGGTGCGGCCGCAGGCGGAGAAGGCCGGAGTTCATCTCACCTTCGCGCCCAATGGCCTCAAGCTGTTGGCCGATGAACGGGCGCTCACTCAGATTCTCACCAACCTGCTCGGCAACGCCATCAAGTTCAACCGGCCGGGTGGCGAGGTCCGCCTGCGCGCCGAGATGCACAAGGACCGTGTGCGCATTACCGTCACCGACAGCGGCATCGGCATGTCACCGCTGGCCTGCGAGAATGCCAGCCAGGCCCTCATCCCCACCGACGCCCATCACGCCCGCCCGAATGGCGGTGCGGGCCTCGGCCTTGCCATCTGCCGCCGCCTCCTGGACCGGTTGAACGGCACGCTGGAGATCGAGAGCGAACTCGGCGCCGGCACAACGGTCACCGTCACCCTCCCCGCCGAACGCCGCCTGCCCGCCCCGCGGTCATTGGCCGAAGCGCCCCTCAGGGTCTAGCGATAGTCCGCGGAGTTCTTCGGAGTTCTTCTTGGCACATTGACAATTTAGGACGTTTGCCCTAATTCTTTTGGGCAAGCGTCCTAATATTTGAACGGTAGTCGAGCATGAGCGCCAGCGCCACGCGCACCGAGATCGTTGCTGCGGCAGACGGCCTGTTCTATCGGCAGGGATACGAACACACGTCCTTCGCTGATATTTCGGAGGCCGTGAAAATATCGCGGGGAAATTTCTACTATCACTTCAAGACCAAGGACGAGATCCTGGACGCCGTCATCGTCGCACGACTCCAGAAAACCCAGACGATGCTGGATCGCTGGGAAAAGATCGGCGAGACCCCGCACGCAAGAATACTGAGCTTCCTTCACATCCTCATCGCCAACCGCGCCGATATCAAACGCTATGGGTGTCCGGTCGGCACACTCACGGCTGAACTGGCGAAGCTGGGTCATGCTGCGCAGGATGAGGCCAACAAGCTGTTTTCTATGTTTCGCATCTGGCTTCGCGGGCAGTTCGATCTGCTGGGCTGCAAGAATGCCGATTCCCTGGCGCTTCACATTCTGGCCCGTAGCCAGGGTATTGCCACTCTGGCCAACGCCTTCAAGGACGAAGCCTTCATCCGCCGCGAAGTGGCGGATCTCGAAGCATGGCTCCAGAAGGTTACCGACGATGTGCAACCGCGGCAGCGCGCGCGGAAATCATAAGTGGGGATCACCATGTATGTCGTGCTGCTGACATTTTCGGATAATAAAGGCGATGCGGGAAAGCATATGCAAGGCCACAAGGACTGGCTGCAAGCTGGATTTGATGATGGTGTCTTCCTCATGGCCGGCAGCCTGCAACCCAACCGGGGCGGCGCCATACTGGCGCATAACGTGACCCATGCCGATCTAACAACCCGCGTGGAAAGCGACCCCTTTGTCGCGGCAAATGTCGTCGGTGCCGAGATCCTTGAGATCGCACCGTCGCGCGCTGATCCGCGCCTCAATTTCCTGCTCGGCTGAATCAACTCATCTCTTGGAGGAAGCGACATGAGCGCCACGATTCCTGGACCGGATGGTAAACCGCGTTGCCGCTGGTGCGCGGCGGCGCCAGAATTCTTTGCCTATCACGATGCGGAATGGGGTTTTCCGGTCAGCGACGATCGACGACTGTTCGAGAAGCTCTGCCTGGAAGGTTTTCAGTCAGGCCTGAGCTGGCGGACAATCCTTGCCAAACGAGAGAATTTCCGAAATGCCTTTCATGATTTCGACCTTGATCGCGTCGCGCGCTACACGGAAAAGGATGTGATCCGTCTTCTCGGCAACGAAGGCATCATTCGCCATCGGGGTAAAATCGAAGCAACCATAAACAACGCGAAACGAGCCAAGGAGATGGTGAAGGCGGAAGGATCCCTTGCTGCCTTCCTCTGGCGCTTTGAAGCGAAACCGAGATCCCAAGGTACACCCCAGACCGCCGCCACCTCGGCCGATTCCGTCGCCTTGTCGAAGGAACTCAAGAAGCGAGGCTGGAAATTCGTTGGCCCCACGACGGTCTATGCCTTCATGCAAGCCATGGGCCTGGTCAACGATCACGCCGAGGACTGCATCACCCGCCGCAAAGTCGTCAAAGCTCGCAAAGCCTTTCAGCGCCCCTAACCCTGCGCCATGCGACAGAGGTTGTCGTCACCGAGACATTCTCACCGCTTGGCCAGATACTTCATCCCTGTATCGCACATGACGGTAACGATGGTGGCGCCGGGCGTCATCTGTTCCGCCAGTCGCAGTGCCGCAACAACATTCGCACCTGTCGAGGTGCCACCGAAGAGACCTTCTTCACGGGCGAGCCTCGCCGCCATGTCTTTGGCTTCCTCCGTCGAGACGCGTTCGATGCTGTCGGCGATGTCCTTCTGCCACATGGGGACGATGTAGCCCGCACCTATGCCGTCGATTTTATGGGCGCCGGTCTTGCCGCCCGAGAGGACGGGGGATTCGGTGGGTTCGACTGCGATGACCTTGATATTTGGATTGTGGCGGCGCAGAGCCTCGCCCGTCCCGCGCAAGGATGCCGCCGTGCCGACGCTTTGTACGAAGGCATCGACTTGGCCCTCGGTCTGCATCCAGATTTCATCCGCCATGCGGTGATAGGCGCCGAGCTGGTCGCGGTTGTTCATCTGGTCGGTCCAGAAGCTGCCGGTCTTCTGCGCAATGAGGCCGGCCGCTGCGATCATGTCGCGGGTGAGCTTTTCGGTCATGCGGCCGCTTTCGCTCTCCAGCACCAGGAGCTTGGCGCCCAGCGCCTTCATATGGGCAAGCTTTTCCGGGGCAAAGGCATCGGCGGTCACGATGTGGAGCGGATAGCCTTTTACCGCGCAGACCAACGAGAGCGAGACGCCGGTGCTGCCGCCGGTATATTCGACTACCGAGCCGCCTGGTTTGAGCCTGCCATCCTTCTCGGCCGCCTCGATCATGGCCAGCGCCATGCGGTCCTTCATGCTGCCGGTCGGATTCTCGCTTTCCAGCTTGAGGAGGATGCGCACGCCGTTCGCGGGCGCGATCCGTCGCAGGGGCAGCAGGCTGGTATTGCCGATGCATTGCAGGATGTCCCGGCCTGGACCTTTCGTCATTTCTGCCTCTTCTTGATGGGCTTCGCCAGCCAAGCTTTGAGGGCTGTGGCATTGTTCCGCACCTCATCGCGCGCGGCATAGAGCAGGGTAATCGGCCCCTGCCGCAGATGGTCGCGCAGTTCTGTCGCCGCCGCCTGGGCCGCGTCAGTTTCCAGTTCCACCACATAGGCAGCGCAGAAGGCATCCCAATCATCGGGCTTGCCGTGGAAGCGCTGGCGCAAATCGTGGCTGGGCGAGATGTCCTTCAGCCACAGATCGATGGCAGCCTTTTCCTTGGTGAGGCCACGCGGCCACAGCCGATCGACGAGGATGCGCATCCCGTCGGCGGTGTCCGGCTTCTCATAGACGCGTTTCACATGCGGTGGTTTCATCTGGCACCCCAGAAAGCCATTTCCATGTATCTACATTTAATGTATATACATACATCTATGAGCGCAGCTAAACAACCCCGCAAGACCCTGGTCACGGACGCCCGCATCCTGGTCGAGACCTGCGCCGGCTGGAACAGCCGTCAGGCGGCGCGGCGCATCACCTTGTTCCTCGACCGGGAGCTTGCGGAGACCGGCCTGACCTCGGCGCAGATCGGCCTCATGGCGGAGATCGCGACGCTGGCCGACGATACGTTGGGGGCGCTCGCCAAACGTACCGGGCTGGAACAGTCGACCCTGTCGCGCAATCTGCGAAATCTGGAGAGCGACGGGCTGATCGAGATCACGATCGTGGAGCAGGATCTGCGGCGGCGTGCGGTATGGCTGACCGAAACAGGTGCAAGACGGCTGGAAGCGGCCATCCCGATCTGGCGGAAGGCGCAGGCCAAGCTCGCAAAGCTCATCTCCCCCGACCTGCCGCGGCGGCTCGCTACCCAGGCCGAGGCGCTTCCGCTTTGAAAAACCGCCTGATATGACTCCTGACATGACTGCGAACCGTCGCATCTCATCCGGGGCGTCAAGTTGAGAACGATCGCGCTCACAGCACTCGCCATCCTGGCCTTTGCCGGCAACTCGCTGCTGACGCGCTGGGCATTGGCGCCATCAGCAACGGGCATGCCGGTTATCGGCGCTGCGGAATTCGTGACGCTGCGCCTCGCCGCCGGTGCGGCGATGCTGGCACTGCTCGCTCTGCGGCAACGCAGCGACATCCGGCCGCGCCGTGCCGATCTCGGGGGAATTCTCTCGCTGCTGGTCTATGGCGAGGCGTTCACCTTTGCCTATCTCAGCCTGGGTGCTGCGACCGGCGCGCTCATCCTGTTCGCCACCGTGCAGCTGACTCTCGCCGTGATTGCGACCTTGCGCGGCAATCCGCCAAGCTGGCGCGATCGCATCGGCCTGCTCATCGCCTTTGCCGGCATGGCCTGGCTGCTGGCGCCGGGCGCCACCACCCCGCCGCTGGTGCCGGCCCTCCTCATGGCGCTGGCCGGCATCGCCTGGGGAATCTACACGATGCTGGGGAAGGGAACGGCCGATCCCTTCACGCGGACGGCGCGCAACTTCATCGGCGCGGCACCCTTGGCACTGCTCGTGCTGCCCTTCGTGACATTGACGACGCCCAGTTTCCACGGTGTGGCACTCGCCATTGCGTCGGGCGCCATCACCTCGGGCCTCGGCTATGTCATCTGGTATGCCGTGCTGCCGCAGTTGAAGGTGGCGACCGCCGGTGCTGCGCAATTGCTGGTACCGGTGGTGGCAGCGGCCGGTGGCATCCTGTGGCTGGGTGAATCCCTGTCGGTGAAATTGGCGGCCGTGACGGTGGTGATCCTCGGCGGCATCTGGCTCACCACCCACGCCCCCAAGAACACACCGTCAAACACATCGGGACGGAGCTGACCCCATGATCCTCATCGGCCAATTTGATTCGCCCTTCGTGCGCCGGGTCGGCATCGCGCTCACGCTCTATGGCCTGCCGTTCGAGCATCGGCCCTGGTCGGCCTTCTCTGATGCCGACAAGCTCCGCGCCTATAACCCGCTGACGCGCGTGCCGGCCCTGGTGCTGGATGATGGTGACGTGCTGATCGACAGCCATATCATTCTCGATTATCTCGACAACCTCGTGCCGGCTGACCGCGCGATGTTTCCGCGCAGCGAGCCAGCGCGGCACCAGGCCCTCAAGGTGGCGGCCCTTGCCGCCGGATTGGCCGACAAGGCGGTCAGCCTGTTCTATGAGAAGCGCCTGCATGCGCAGGCATCCGACATCTGGGTCGATCGCTGCCGCGCGCAGATCGGCGGCGTGTTGGCCATGCTGGAAGCCGACCGCGCCAGCCGCAGCAGCCCCTACTGGTTCGGCGATCACATCGGGCATGCCGATATCGCGGTGGCCTGCGCCTTGCGCTTCGTCGGTGACGTACATCCCGGCGTCATTCCACTTGAGCGTTTTCCGGCGCTGCAGGCCCATGCGGCGAAGCTTGAGGCATTGCCGGTATTTCAGAAGATTGCCCAAGCCTTCATCGCGCCCACGTGACAGCCGTATCGTCGCTGCGGTAGAAAGCAGGCTCCTTGTGATGAAGGAGCCGGCATGCCGCCCAGTGAACCACAAGATGCGCTGTTCTTCGCGCTGCTGCCGGACCCGGATGTCGCCGGCGAGATTCTGGCGCTGGCCAAGCGGCTGCATTTTGAATTGGATCTGTCCGGCCCTCTGCCGGCACCCGAACGACTGCATGTCTCGCTCAAGCCGGTCGGCGCTTACGAAAATTTGCCGGATAAAATTGCCACCCTTGCCAGCAAGGCCGCCGGCGCGGTTCGTGCACATCCTTTCGAAATCACCTGTGACCATCTGATCAGTTTCGTTGGCGATCAACATCCACTGGTGCTGACATGCGATGCACCGAGCAACATCGAGGTGCAGAATCTCTATCGGCAATTGAACGCCGCTTTGGTGAAGACAGGACTGCCGCGCGTGAAGAAGACCGCGCCCTTCCCGCACCTCACCTTGCTTTATGGTGGAAGACCTGTACCCAGAATGCCGCTCGATCCGCCGATCTCCTGGATTGTGCGCGAGTTGGTCTTGGTCAATAGTCACCAAGGAAAAGGCCGCCACGAGCACGTTGCAAGCTGGCCGCTGCGATAGGGCATGAAGGACGAGGCATGGCGATCACGATCTATGGCATCAAGAATTGCGACACGATGAAAAAGGCGCGCGACTGGCTGGACGATCACGGCATCGCCTATGATTTCCACGACTACAAGACGGCCGGCATCGACAAGAAGCATCTCGATGCCTGGTGCAAGGAGCTGGGCTGGGAAACCGTGCTCAACCGCGCCGGCACCACCTTCCGCAAACTGCCCGATGCCGACCGCGCCGATCTCAACGCCGCCAAAGCTATTGCGTTGATGCTGGCGCAACCCTCGATGATCAAGCGGCCGATCCTGGATCTCGGCACAAAACGCCTCGCCGGCTTCAAGCCGGAGATCTACGCGCAGGCATTGGCCTAGTCGCGATCCGGCGCGCCGAGCGGAAAGAGGTGGCGATAGGGTCGCGCTTCATCGACCGCGCGGGCAAAGCTCGGCCTTGCCAGCAGGCGCTGGCGATAGGCTTTGAGATGGACGAATTCCGCCGGGATCGCGTGTGTCCAATCGGCATAGAACAAGGCCGGGGCTGCGGCACAATCGGCGAGGCTGAAGCTGTCGCCCGCCGCCCATGTGCGCCCTTTCATGCGGCCATCTAGCCAGCGATAGCTGATCTCCAATTGCTGGCGGGCATAGGCGACGCCGTGCGGATCGCGCTGCTCCGGCGGGCGTAGCGCATCGAACACGACCTTCTGCTGATGCGTCTGGATGTAATTGTCGAAGACGCGGTCCATGAAGCGCACGTCGAGCGCTGCCTTGGGATCGCTCGGAATCAATTGCACTGCGCCTGGATGATGGAGAGCCAGGTATTCGATGATGATGGTGGATTCGACCACCGTTCGGTCGCCGTCGCGCAGCAGCGGCATGCGCTGGATCGGCCAGAGTTCGGTGAACGCCGCGCTGGTTTTTGCATCCTCCCCGAAGAGCATTTTTAGATGAAAATGCGTCTCATTCTCATAGAACGCGATGAACACCTTCTGGCAATATGAGGACAATGGGTGTGCAAAAAGATTCAGCGACATAAAGCGGCACTCCATACTGATTGCAATTAGCAACTGGTTTTAAAATACTGGAAAATCACGCGACGTCAAGGGCAGAGACGCCCGCGTGCAGGTAGCTTGCCGCCTCCGGGAAATCTCCCCAAGATGCCGCGAGAGTGTCTGGAGCGGACCCGCATGGACCCAAAGGCATTGGATGAGCTTCTGCTGCGGGCGGCCGGCCATGCCATCCGTTATCGCAGCACCGTCGCCGACGGCCCGCAAGGTGCCAAGCGATCCTTCATCGACATGCGCCAAGTCTTCAGCGCGCCTGTGCCCGAGACCGGCTGCGATGCGGCAACGCTCATCGATGAACTGAGTAGAGATGCCGAGCCCGGTCTCAACGCCATGACGGGCCCGCGCTTTTTCGGTTGGGTGATCGGCGCATCGCATCCGGTCGGTGTCGCCGCAGATTGGCTGACCAGCGCCTGGGGCCAGAATACCGGCAACCATGTGGCGACCCCTGCTGCTGCGGCAGTCGAGGCGGTCGCCGCCGGCTGGCTGCTCGACCTCCTGGATCTGCCGCGCGCATGTTCAGTGGGCTTTGTGACCGGCGCCACGGTCGCCAATTTCGTCTGCCTCGCTGCGGCGCGCGGTGCTGTCTTGCGCAAGCTGGGCTGGGACGTCGAAGCCGCCGGCCTGTTCGGGGCGCCGCCCATCACGGTCATGATCGGCGACGATGCGCATACCACGGTCTTCTCAGCCTTGCAGTTTTTGGGGCTGGGCCATGACCGCGTCGTGCGGGTGAAGACCGATGCGCAGGGCCGCATCGTCGTTGCTGATTTCGCGGCGGCCATGGGTGCTGTGAGCGGTCCCTGCATCGTCATTCTGCAGGCGGGGCAGATCAACACCGGTGCCTTTGATAATTTTGCCGAATTGATCCCGCTCGCACACGACAAAGGCGCCTGGGTTCATGTCGATGGCGCGTTCGGCCTGTGGGCGCGCGCCACGCCAGCGCATCGGCATCAGGCGGCAGCAATCGAGACCGCCGATTCCTGGGCGACCGATGGCCATAAATGGCTGCAGACGCCCTATGATTGCGGCTATGCCATCGTGCGCGATGAGGCGGCACATCGCCGGGCCATGACCATTGCGGCAAGCTACCTGCCACCGACGCAAGAGGGCGAGCGCGACCCCAGCCATTACGTGCCGGAACTATCGCGCCGCGCGCGCGGCTTTGCGACCTGGGCCATCATCAAGCATCTGGGCCGGCAAGGCATCGCCGCGATGGTCGAACGTCACTGCCGGGTGGCGCGGCAGATGGCCGAGCAGTTCAAGAGCGAGCAAGGCATCACCGTCCTCAACGACGTGACGCTTAATCAGATGCTGCTGCGGTTCGGCGCCGACGAGGCGCCGGATCAGGCCGACATACTTACGCAGCAGACCATTGCCCGCATCCAGCGCGATGGCGTGTGCTTCGCCGGCGGCGCCAGATGGCGCGGGCAACAGGTGATGCGTCTCTCCGTCATCTCCGGGGAGACGACGGAGGCTGACGGCCGCATCGCCGCCGACGCGATCTGCGCCGCCTGGCGCATCGTGCGCCAGCAGCCCCGTGATCAGCCGCTTTGATCAGCCAGACGCGCGGATGAGGTCGGCCGCTTCCTCGAGCCCGCGCTGACGGGCGATCTGCTCGGCGGTGGCGCCATTCCTGTCGGTCGCGCGGGGATCGACCTTGTGACGCAGCAACAGGCGCGCGATCTCGACAGCCTGGTCCTCATGATCCGGCAGGCAGAACAGCGGTGTTGCACCGCTGAGGTTGGCGCGCTCCAGTGCGCGCTGCGGGTCCGCCGCGAGGATGTCGCCCAGGCGGGCCAGGCCTCCGGCCGAGGCGAGGGCAAAGACATCACGACTTTGCGGCACGAGAAGATCGACCAGCGCCGGCCGGCCGAGATGAACCGCCCAGTCGAGCGGCGAGCCACCATGTTTGGGTTCGCGGAAATCGATCTCCGCCCCCCGCTCGATCAGCAGCTGTGCCATGGCAGGCTGATTCGCGAGCACCGCCTTGTTCAGCGGCCGCACGCCTTCCTTGTCGGGCACGTTGGAACTCATGCCGATATCAACGAGCAAATTGACCAGATCCGCCCGCCCTGATTCGATGGCGGCAATCATGGGCGCCGCGTCCAGCAGATAAGACGGGTCCGCGTCGGCCAGGACCAAAGCCGCGGCGCGATCGCCTTCCATGCAGGCGGCTTGGAAAGCGGCCATTCCTTCCAGCGATTCCGGTTGGGCGCCGTGGCGGATAAGCAGGTCCGCCATCGCCGTCAGGCCGCGCAACCGCGTCTCCGTGTGCAGCTTCTGCCCGCTATAGGCATGAACACTGTCGGCATGGGCGCCCTGCGTCAGCAGCCAGTCCGACCGGCGGATGTGATTCTGGATGACCGCATTGCCCAGCAGGTAATCGAGCATCGATAAGGGGACGACGCCCCCGAACGGTACCGGCGGAACAGCGTGCCAACGCGCCGCCACCCCGTGCATTTCCGCTTGGGCGTAGAGGAAATCGAGCCAGGTCGGGTCGTCACCCATCAGAGAGGTGTTGTAGAGCGCCTGGGTGTCGTAGGGATCCGCACCCCGCGCGATGAGCAGGGTCGCCAGCGCCACGGCTTCGGGATGTGGCGGTTGCCCCCCCTCGCCCGCGCCAATGATTCCGGTCAGCACCGTGAACGGATTTTCCCAATCGTCGGTGAAGCGCGCGGCCGGATCGGCGCCGCGATCGAGCAATAGCCGCGCAATCGCCACGGCCTGGCCGCTGGCGGCCTGTTGCGGCAACCTGGCATAGGCCAGATAGAGCAGCGGTTCCCAATTCAGCGGGCCGCCTTTCGTCGATGCCGATGCAGGATTGTCGGTGAGCCGGCGTTCGACCTCGGCAATATCGTCACAGATGACGGCGGTGTAGAGGCTGTGATGGGCCAGCGTCGGGTCGTGCTGCAGCAGCCTTCCGGCAGCGCCGACATCGCCGCCCCAGACGTGACGCAGCAGGATATCGGCGCGCGCGTCACGGCTGAGCCGAGTCATCTTGCGGTCGGCCAGGGTCTGTTTCAGCGCCGCCCAATCGGCAAAGCCATATTCAAGAGCCAAGGCATGCTGGACATCGCGTAAGGTCGGCGCCGACGGTGCTTTCGCATAGGCATCGCGCAAGCGTGCCTGCGCTTTGGCATCGCCAGCGCGCAGGGCTTTCAGCCAGCGCTTGGCCTCTTTTTTCAAGGTATCGAGATCGCTCAGCGATGAGAGCTGACGGGACATATGGACCATCCTTCCGAAAGGCGCCTGATGTCCGCTTAAGACAGGCCGGAAGAAGGTTTCGGTTGATCGTATCGACCGATTGGGTGGGAGCTTGCTCCCTTGCCGCGGACAGGTGGCGCCCCAAGGCGCGCTGCCCCAACTATCGCCAAGCGCTCGCCGGGCGTCAAGTGGGGCAGCGTCGGTGGCCTTTAATGCGCCGCCATCTTCGCGTCGGCGAGATGCTTGGTCGAGGCAAGATACTGCGCCAAACTAATTGCCTTCTTGCCGGTGAGACGTTCGACATCATGCGTCACCACATCGAGCAGGCCCTTGGCGCGGGCGGCTTCGATGCCGCCGATCGCATCGACGACGAAGTCGGGCAAGCCGGCGCCCTTTAGCGCACCGTTGAATTGATCCTGCGTCACGTTGACGGCATCCACCTTCTTGCCGAAGACCTCGGCGATGGTGGCGGCGATTTCAGCGGGCGTCTGCGATGCCGGGCCGGTTGCGTGGTAGAGGAAGCTGTCATGGCCTTTGGCGGCGAGCAGTGCCGCCGCGGCGGCGGCCACATCGCTGCGCGCGACATTGGCGGCCTGGGTCGGCGCGGTAGCAGCATAGACGCCGGCCGATAGGGCATACGCGATCGAGCCCATCCAGAGATTGTCGTAATACATGCCCATCCGCAGAATGGTCCACGCCAAGCCCGACGCATAGATCGCCTGTTCGGTCTCAAGATGGGCGGTGAAGAGATCCTGCCCGCGATGGGCACCCATGGTCGAGATGTAGATGACGTGTTTCACGTCGGCCGCCTTGGCGGCATTGATGGCATTCTTGTGCTGCGGGGTGCGGATGCCGGGGCGGAGATCATTGGCCGGGATGATCAGCAGGCGCTCGACGCCCGCCAAGGACGCGGCAAGGTCGGCGGGCTTGTCGAAATCGCCGGCGCGCACCGTGATGCCCTTGGCGGCATAGGCCGAGAGCTTCGCGGGATCTCGCGTGAGGGCCACGATATCCTTGGCCGGCACGCCCTTAGCCAGCAGACTTTCCAGCACCAGGCCACCCAACTGACCGCTTGCACCCGTTACGCCGATAGTCATGCTTCTCTCCCTCAAGGCCCACGGCTCAAAAACCTGTCGCGCATGGGCTGAATTCGTGTATGTTACCGATCGGTAACGTGCGCACTGTTACCGATCGGTAACATCAAGGTCAAGTGACATTTCATGGCGACGAGAAAAACACTGGCGACGCCCAAGAAAACCGCACCGGTCCTGGAGCCCGCGGAGCTGCCACCGAGGGCGCGCATCCTTCAGGCTGCCCATGAGCTGTTCTATGGCCAGGGCATTCGCGGCGTCGGCGTCGAGGCGGTGGCCGCCACCGCCGGCACCAACAAGATGACGCTCTATCGCCATTTCACCTCGAAGGACGTGTTGGTCGCCGAATATCTGCGCGAGGTGGCAACTGCCATCGAGGCAAGCTGGGATCGGATCGGCGCCAAGCATGCGGACGACCCGCGCGGGCATATCCTCGCCTGGCTGAAAGACATGGGCCGGCAGATGGAACGGCCGGAGAGCCGCGGCTGTCCGATCACCAACGCCGCCATCGAACTGCCCGAGCCCGGCCATCCAGGCCGGCAGGTGATCGAAGAACACAAGCGCGGCATGCGCCGGCGCTTCATGGAGAACTGCCGCAAGGCGGGGCTGCCTCGTGCCGAGATGATTGCCGATCAACTGCTCATGCTGCTCGACGGCGCCGGTGTCTCACTGCAGACCATCGGCCATGAAAGCGGCCCGATGCGCGCCCTCGCCCGCCATGCCGAATGGCTGCTGGGCGTGGACGGCGACAAGAAGTAGGCGACATCCGATTTTGCCATTGTGACCGTCGGCCAACTCTTTATCATTCGGCTCAACAATCACGAGAGTTCGGGCCTGATCGATGCGTTCAATCCTTATCGCACTTTTCTTGACGCTGCCGCTCATCGCAGGAGCCGCCAGAGCCTCGCTGGCAGATGATCCCGTCTACACAGCAATATCGCCTGACGAAATCGCATTCCGCGATCAGATCGAGCGAAACTGGAACATCAATTCAGCGCTGATTGACCAATGCCGTGAGATGATCGAACTCCGCGTGGCGCTGGCACCGGATGGAACGGTAACAAAAGTCGATATTCTGCAGCCAGGTGGCCCCGCCGCTGAGTGTCGGCCCGCGGCCGAGGCAGCGCGGCGGGCGGTCCTCATTGCCAGCCCGTTCAAAGTACCGAGCGGAACCTATCCGCCTAGCATCAAATTCCGACTCTCTATGAGAAATGTCATGAACGGTGTCCAATGACCGCTCTATTGCCACGCAGGAGCATCGCGCGCGCCGCTCTTTTTGCGACGGTACTGCTCATCGCCGCCTGCGTGCAGACCAGCGGTCCGGCCGTCCACGCACCGAAGCCGCCAGCGGATTATGTATTCCTCAGCAGCGGCGATAACAGCAATGAGAAAAATATCGCTGTTGGTATCAATACCGACCTCGTGATGAGCGACGACCCGGACAGCATGACTTTAGTGTTGTTCGGCATGAAGTTTGCGCTAGCTATGCAGCACGCGGTTCCAGCGAACTCTGGCTCTGCAGGAAGTGGGTTGAAAGTCGACGATCCAATCATCTTTGCAGCGGCTGGCGCCGAAACGGAATTCCAGGCGGCAGCAAACTATCTTGTGCAACGCTTCCCGGGATTGACGAACGCCGCCGGTTATCTCTTCCGCAGTCCGGAGCGACGCTATCTGCTATGGGTGACGTTCGACACCGCCACGAACGGCAACGCTCTTTATTTCGACGTGACCAAATGGGCGGTCGCCATGCGCAAGAATTAAGGCGGATAACCGGACTTGGCCGATGAAGATCGCCGTCTACGCCATCGCGCTCAATGAAGAGAAATTCGCCCAGCGCTGGGCGGACTCCGCCGCCGAAGCCGATTACCGCGTGGTCGCCGATACCGGTTCGACCGATGGCACGGTGGCGCTGCTGCGCCATGCGGGTGTTACGGTACATGACATCGCAATCAAGCCCTGGCGTTTCGATCATGCGCGCAATGCCAGCCTCGATCTGGTGCCGCAGGACGCCGATATCTGCATCCCGCTCGATCTTGATGAAGTGCTGCTGCCCGGCTGGCGGCAGGCGCTGGAAGCGGCCTGGGTCCCTGGTACAACGCGGCTGCGCTACAGCTTCGTGCTGAGCTGGGACGATAAGGGGGCGCCGCGGTCGTTCTTCTATGCGCGCAAGATTCATCACCGCCATGGCTATATCTGGCGGCATGCGGCACATGAGTTGATCTATCCGCTGCCGGGCGTGCACGAGGAGATCGCCTGGGCGGAGACGCTCACGATCCATCATCTGCCCGACAAAGCAAAGCCACGCGGGCAATATCTCGACCTCATCACGCTGGCGATGCAGGAGGATCCGGCCGACGCACGTTGCGCCCATAATTATGCGGTCGAGCTGATGCAGCATCGGCGCTATGCGGAGGCGATTCTGGCCTTCGACCGGTATCTCGCCATGCCGGATGCAACAAGCCGGGAGGAACGCGCCGCGGCGATGCGCTATCTCGGCCGCTGCTACACGAAGCTCGGCCAGTTGGATGCAGCGGGAAACGCCTACCGGATGGCATGTGCGGAAGCGCCGGATGCGCGCGAGCCCTGGTACGATCTTGGAAAATTCTGCCAGGACCGGAAGGATTGGGCGGGCGGGGTCGCGGCGGCAGAGGCCATGCTGAATATCACCGAGTGGCCGCGCGAGCATGTCCGCATCCTCAAGGCCTGGGGTGTCGGCCCCTATGATTTCGGCAGCATCTGCGCCTATCACACCGGGCAGATGGATCTGGCGCGGGAATGGGCGGAGAAGGCGCTGGAATTGGCGCCGGACGATGTGCGCCTCCTCAAGAATCGCGCCCTGATCTTCGCCAAGAGATAACCGGCGTCAGCAAAAGGGGCGGGCAGCTTGCGCTGACCGCCCCAGTTTGGCCCCCACCGGATCGGCGTCTCTATGGACAGCCGCCCCCAGATAGGACGATGGAAAGTCGCGTTACGCCGCTTCGGATTTGCGGTGATAGGCGATGCCGCAATGATGGGCGCAATAGGGCCGGCCCGCTTCCGCAGTGTCGCCGCAGAAATGGAAGCCCGGCTGCTTGGGATCGCCCACCGGCCAGGAGCAGGATTTGGTGCCCGCCTGGCTGGAAGTCGTGCGCGGCGCCGAGGCGCGCGAGGTCGGCATGGCCGGTGCGCGGGTCTCGGCCCTCGTTTCAGTGAAGTCGTTCCCTGAGGGCGCTTGCGGCGCCGAAACGCCGGAGAATGCCGGGGTCTGCTGGGCCGAAGGCGCGCTGGCATGGGTCACGGTGTGGCGTGCCGGTGGCATGGGTGCGAGGCTCGGCTGCTGGCGGCGCTGGGCTGCGGCGGGCTTCCGGCGCGGTGCTGCCACGTCGCTGCCTTCGCGCTTGATCGGCGAGGGACGGCCGGTCAAACCTAAGCGATGTGCCTTGCCGATCACCGCATTGCGGGTGACGCCGCCCAAGAGTGTCGCAATCTGGCTGGCCGTCTGACCCTGGCCCCAGAGCTTGCGCAGCATATCAATCCGCTGTTCGGTCCATTCCATGATGTCTTCTCCCCACCGGTTCTGTGCTGGCGTTACGGCTGGCGCCATAAGCCATAAAGGCGGGGCCAGCTCAAGATGTTGAGTGACCAGCATTTCACCCTACAAGATGCGGGGAGGCAAGAGGGGAAACACAGAATGTTGTGGATAACACCAGATTCTATTGGAACATATGGTGTTCGGAGGTGGATTTGTCCTAGCCGGGGCAGTGCCTGCGGCTTTTAGTCCACCAGCGAACGCCCCAAGGGTGGGCTAGTCCACCAGATTGAGCTGGCGGTCGAGGAGCTCGATGATATCGGGCAGGCGCCGGGCGGATTTGATCTGCCGCTTGCCGGCAAGGAGAATGTAATTGGGGTCCTTGTCCCCCCGCAGCATGACCTTGGTGATGGCGAAGGTCGGCTGTTCCTGGGCCCGCCGATAGACCGAGAACACCGCCATGTTGCTGCGATGGTCGATGGCATAGTCGCGCCAGACGGCATGCGCGACCTTGCGGCTGTAGATCCCCAGCAAAAGATTGAGTTCGTCGCGGTTGAAGAAGACCCGGCGGCCTTGTCGGCGGTAATCATTAAGAAGGACGAGCTGCGCCATTCGGTCCTTGATGATCACGAGGACGACTCGACGTTCCGCCGAGCTTGGTCAAAGTGTCGCCCAAAGAGGTGACTCCGTAAAGCACCGATCGCGGCAAATGGCGGATTAGCGCGCGGCCGGATAGATATCGACCCCATTGGTGGCGGTCCGGTCGGGCGTGTCATAGCACACCACATTGGCCCGCTGACGGTAGCAGTAGCCGGGATAGGGCCGCGTCTTTTCGGCCTGTTCCTGGGCCATCTCGGCCGCGGTCCGGCAGTATTTGCCTGTCTTGGTGTAGTCGATGAGCGAGCAATCATTGCCCGTGGCGAGCGACGCCAGATGATCCGACGCGGTCTTGCCGGTCTGGTTGAGCGACACGCCCTCGACCACAGCATAGGCCGTGGTGCCAGAGATAAAGCCCGGTATCACGGTGGTATCGCAGGCCGGCAGCAGCAGCGCCATCGCCAGCCATGCTGTCGCACCCAGAAGCTTGCTCGTCATGTCGGCCACCTTGCTCGGTCCAGTGAAAGATTATCCTGCCCGAAGGTTAAGCAATTCCTGTTCCAGTCGAACCTCAGCTGCGGCAAAGGGTTGGTTGGCAAGGCAGTGGGCTTGCCTGTATGTTAGCCCGCAATCAACCGCCCCAGCGTCCTGCGCCGGGGCCAAATAACCATGCCTTTCGGGGTTCCAGGGGTCTTAAGTGGCTGATATTTTTCAAGAAGTCGACGAGGAACTGCGCGGTGACAGGGCCTCGGCGCTGTGGGCGAAATACCAGAACGTGGTTTATGGCTTGGTTGCCCTCATCATCCTGGGCACCGCCGGTGTGACCGGCTGGCAAATCTATGACCGCCAGGCGCGCGAAAAGGCCGGGATCGCCTATCTCAACGCGACCCAGCAGGCCGCCCAGGATCCGAAAGCAGCACCCGATCTGCTGGGCCAGTTGATCCATGAAGGTGGCCCCTTCGCCGATCTTGCCCGCTTCGATCTCGCCCATGCCGCCCTCAAGGCCGGCAACAAGCAGCAGGCGCTCGACCTTCTCACCACCATGGCGAATGACACCAGCTATGCAGCCCCGCTCCGGGGTGCCGCGGGCCTCATGGGCGGCTATGTGGCGCTCGATCTCGGCAAGGCCGATGCAGCCGTGGCGCTGGCGCAGCCTTTGACGGCCGAGGGCCAGCCCTATCGCCTGTCGGCACTGGAGATCACCGGCCTTGCCGCCTACGCCACCGGCGACAAGGCGAAGGCCAAGGAGATCTTCACCGGGTTGGACGAGGTCTTCAAAAAAGAAGACGCGGCCGGCCTCGCCACAGCACCTGCCAATCTGCGCAACCGCGTCACCATCATGCTCGACCGTCTCGCCGATTGATCCGGGTGGGATGATGCGCAGCAAGATCGATACAGAGGGAATGATGGCGATACGTCGCAACGACATGCAGGCGACACGGCGCAATGCACTGCTATGTGCAAGCCTTGCCTTTTCGATGCTGATGATCAGCGCCTGCGACGCCGACAAGGTGCCGTTACCGGGCGAGCGTGTCTCGGTCCTGCAGCTCAACAGCGATCTGGCGGCCGATCCGACCTTGAGTGAGATCGCGGTCCGATTGCCCAAGCCCTATGTCAATGAAAACTGGGCGCAGGTGGGCGGCAACCAAAGCCACGCCATGTATCACCTGCAGGCGACCTCGGATGTGCTGACCGAAGTGTGGTCGGCCGATATCGGCTCCTCCGCCGATTCCGCCAACCGGCTGCTCGCTGAACCGGTCGTCGCCGACAACATCATTTACACGCTGGACGCCGAGGCCCTGGTACGCGCCTTCGATGCCACCACCGGCCAACGCCTGTGGCAGGCGGATTTCACGCCGGAAGACGAAGATGACGATCTGTTCGGCGGCGGCATGGCTGTTGCCGAAGGCAAGATCTTCGTCACCACACCTTATGCCAAGGTCTATGCGCTCGACGCCAAGACCGGCGCCTTCATCTGGGAAGGCAAGGCGCCGGCACCCATGCGCGCCGCCCCCGCAGTGAGCGACGGCCGCGTGTTCGTGACCACCATCGACAACCAGCTGGTGGCGTTTGCCACCGATGACGGCCGCAGGCTGTGGTCGAATGCCGGTGTCGAGGAAGCGGCGGGCCTGCTCGGCGGCTCGACGCCGACCGTGCTCGGCAATATCGTGGTCGCGGCCTATACGTCGGGTGAATTGCTGGCCTTCGATGTCATCAACGGCCGCTCGCTGTGGACCGACAGCCTTGCCGGCAAGGCGCGCACGTCCTCCGTCGCCGCATTGTCCGACATCCGCGGACGGCCCGTGATCGACCGCGACCGGGTCATCGCGATCGGCAATGGCGGCGTCATGGCGGCGATCGACCTGCGCCGCGGCGAGCGCTATTGGGACAAGGATCTCGGCGGCACACAGATGCCCTGGGCCGCCGGCGATTTCGTCTATGTGCTCACCTCGCAGAGCGAAGTGGTCTGCGTCACCCGCGACGAAGGCCGCATCAAGTGGCTCACCCCCTTGCCGCCCTTCGAAGATATGGAATCGCGCGAGGACCCGATCTATTGGTCGGGCCCCGTGCTGGTCGGCGACCGGCTGCTGGTGACCGGATCGAACGGGCTTGCCCTCTCGCTCTCGCCCTATACCGGCGATCTGCTCGGCAAGCAGGAGCTGCCCGACCGCTCGCATCTGCCGCCCGTGGTGGCGAACGAGATGGTCTATATGCTCTCGGACGACGCCGACCTGATTGCGCTCAAATAAGATTGGCGCCTGCTGCTTTATTGATCGGCTACATAACTGATGTCTTTAACTGTCGCCATTGTCGGCCGCCCGAATGTGGGCAAGTCGACGCTGTTCAACCGTTTGATCCGCAAGCGTCTCGCTATCGTTGACGATACGCCGGGGGTCACGCGCGACCGCCGCTATGGCGAAGCGCATCTGGGTGACCTCACCTTCACGGTGATCGATACCGCCGGGCTTGAAGATGCGGTCGATGAAAGCCTTGAAGGGCGCATGCGCCAGCAGACCGAGGCCGCCATCAACGAGGCCGACGTCACCCTGATGGTGTTCGATTCCCGCGCCGGCATCACGCCGATCGACGAACATTTCGCCCGCATCATCCGCCGGATGAAGAAGCCGGTCATCCTTATCGCCAACAAGGCTGAGGGCCGTGTCGGCGCCGGCTCGGTCAATGAAGGCTTCAGCCTCGGCCTCGGCCAGCCGATCCCGCTCTCGGCGGAGCATGGCGAGGGGCTGGGCGATCTCTTCGATGCGCTGGAACCCTTTGCGCTGAAGAAGGCAAACGAGGAATCCGGCATCAATCCCGATGCCGAGCTCGAAGAAGTTGCGCCGATCGATCTCGATGAAGACACCGGCGAGGACGATTTCGTCGCGGCGCCGCCGGTGCCCAAGCACATGCAGCTGGCCATTGTCGGTCGCCCGAATGTGGGCAAGTCGACCCTGGTTAACGCGCTCTTGGGCGAAGAGAGATTACTCACGGGGCCGGAGGCCGGCATCACCCGCGATTCCATCGCCATCGATTGGGCATGGGGCGGCCAAGCGATCCGCCTCATCGACACCGCGGGCCTGCGCCGTCATGCGCGTGTGGTGGAAAAGCTGGAGCGCCTGTCGGGCGCCGATACGCGCCGCGCCATCCAATACGCCCATGTCGTGGTGCTGGTGCTCGACGGCAATGACATGCTGGAGAAGCAGGATCTGACCATCGCGCGCCAGGTGGTGGAAGAAGGCCGCGCTCTCATCATCGCCGCCAATAAATGGGATGCAGTCGAGGACAAGACCGCGGCCCTCAAAAAGCTCCATGACCGCATCGAATGGTCGCTGCCGCAGGCCAAGGGCATTCCCGTTATCACCATGAGCGCCATGACCGAACGCGGCCTCGACAAGCTGATGAAGGCTGTGCTCGAGATCTATGTGACCTGGAACAAGCGCGTCTCAACCTCGAAGCTCAATCGCTGGCTCTCCGAGATCACCGCGCAGCATCCGCCGCCCTTGGTCGGCGGCCGTCGCATCAAGATCCGCTACATGACCCAGATCAAGACGCGTCCGCCCACCTTCGCGATCTTCGCCTCGAAGGCGGAAGATTTGCCGGAATCCTATCACCGCTATCTGGTGAAGAGCTTGCGCGATGTGTTCGATCTGCCGGGGACGCCGATCCGGTTGATCCTGCGCCGGACCGACAATCCGTATGACAAGGACCGGGATTAGCGCCACATCGGCTGCGCTTAACTAAGCCTCTCCCCTCGCGGGAGAGGCGGCGAGCGCCAGCGAGCGGTGAGGGGGATTCTCTCTAACGAACCCGATCAATCCACCCCCTCACCCCAACCCTCTCCCGCGAGGGGAGAGGGGGTTTCTCAATAAGGGCTTCACCTCGCCCCGCCGCCATCCATGACGATGGTCTGGCCGGTGATGTAGGGCGCACCGGCGAGCAGATAGAAGATCGTCTCGGCATAGTCGGCCGGTGTGCCGGCGCGGCGCAGGGGGACCTTCGCCACATATTTTGCGAGCTGGTCGGGGTCGAAGCGGCAATCCCAGCCGGACCCGTCGACCACATTGGGCGCGATTGCATTGACGCGCACCTCCGGCCCCATCGCATAGGACCATTCGGTGGTGAGCAGAATGAGGGCCGCCTTGGTCGAGGCGTAGACGGATGACGATGCGCCGTAGCCGAGGCCCGCCGTCGAGGCGACATTCACCACGGCGCCCTTCGCCTGCTTGAGATGGGGTGCCGCGGCCTTCAGGCAGCGATAGGGGCCGATCTGGTTGACGGTGACGAGCTTTGCCCAGAACGCCTCATCCATGCGGGCGAAATCATCGACCGGAATGGGTGCGCTGGTGCCGGGTGTGCCGGCATTGTTGACGAGATAATCCAGCCGGCCGAAATGATCGGCGGCGGCATTGATCATGGTATCGACATCATCGGGCTTGGCGACGTCGCCGGGAAAGGCCGCGACGTCATGGCCCGCTGCGGTGAGGCGCGCCACCACGTCGCCCAGGCGCGGATTGCCGGCAAGATCGTTGATCGCAACCTTCGCCTTGTTGGCGACCAGCCTTTCCACCACGGCGAGGCCGATGCCGGAAGCGGCCCCGGTGACGAAAGCCACTTTGCCGGTGAGATCGGCGCTGATCATGCATGCACTCCGCTGATGAGATGAAACCTCCCCAGTCCTAGCCGGGGAGGTTTTCACCTGTCAAATGCCTGGGTCAAATGGATGAGCGTCAGGCGCGGTCGATCCCACGCCACAGATTGACGGCAAAGCACATGATGCCGATGACCGTGACGATGGAGGAGATGCCGGCAATCGGCCCTGCGATCTCGACCGAGCCGCTGTGGATGAAGGCGACTGCCACCAGCAGGACCGGGGCGCCGATATTGTGCAGCCAGAAATGCAGCTGTGCGAGGCGCGTGGTGGCCAGCTTGGGCTTCAGCAGATAGATGCAGCCGATGATGGCGAGGCTGACCCAGCCCAGCAGATTGAGATGGGCGTGCACGCTGAGAAAGGTGTGGTCTTGCGAGGCACCCATATAGGCGCCGAGGCAGACGGCGAGCACGAAATAGACGGTGGCGATCTTGAGCAGGCGGTGGGCCATTCCTGGAGTCCCCTTATTGGCTGATGGCATGTAACGGCCTTGGCTTACCGCGTTCCCGCCCTCCCCGGCAGTGATCGCGATCACATACATCATGGCATATTTCGTTCGCGGGCGAAGCATCGGCGGGTGGATCCGGATTAGAAAGATGACGGATCAAACCCAGGAGAGCAGCGATGGCCGTCACCGTCTTCATCCGCTACCAGATCGATCCGTTCCAGTTGGCGGCATTCCGAGAGTATGCCGAGAATTGGGGCCGCATCATTCCGCAATGCGGCGGACATCTCATCGGCTATTTCCTGCCGCATGAGGGCACCAACGATATCGCCTGGGGGTTGATCTCCTTTCCCGATCTTGCGGCCTACGAGGCCTATCGCGCGCGGCTGCGCAAGGACGCTGCCTCGGTCGCCAATTTTGCACGAGCGCAGGAAAAGCGTTTCATCCTGCGCGAGGAACGGACATTCTTGGGCGAGGTCGCCGGCACGCGCGACCAGATGCCAGCTATTTCAGAAACAGGCGTTCAAGGAGAGCCAGCATGATCGCCATCATCTTCGAAGTGGAACCGGCCGAGGGGCATCGCGATGCCTATCTCGACATCGCGGCGAAACTGAAGCCGGAATTGGAGAAGATCGACGGCTTCATCTCGGTCGAGCGATTCCAGAGCATCACCAATCCTGGTAAGATGCTGTCGCTGTCATTCTTCCGCGATGAGGATGCGGTCAAGCATTGGCGCAATCTGGAAGCGCATCGCCGCGCCCAGGCGGCGGGACGTGGGGGCGTCTTTGCAGGGTATCGTTTGCGCGTAGCGCAGGTGCTGCGCGATTACGGCCTCACCGAGCGCACTGAGGCGCCCGGTGACAGCCAAGAAGCGCATGGTTAGTTGCGGATTGCGCGCTGCACGTCACGGCCGACATAGGTCCAGAAATTGATCACCAGTGCCACGGCGCCGATCAGCAGCATGATGGCACCGATAACACCGAGGAGATGGCCGGTCGCAAAGGCATCGAGCTGGGTCATGGTGAGGCCGATGAGCAGGACCGGCAGGCCGATCATGTGCAGCCAGAAATGGGCAGTGGCAAAGATGTTCTGCGACAGCGCCGGCCAGGCGAGATAGAGACCGCCGACCAACCCCAGGCTGAGCCAGCCCAGGCCGCCGATATGGGCGTAGACCACCCACAGGCGATAATCAGCAATGAGACCCATATGGAGGCCGAGGGCCAGCCCCAGCACAAAATAGATGGCGGCAACACCGAGCAGAACACGCGTGATCATGGGCAATTCCTCTTGAAGCGCGCGGAGCGGCGCGGCGAGAGGATGAACCGGTGGTGTTGGATTTCGTTCCCGGTGGGGGCGGGTCGAAGGCCCCCTCCCCCACGTTGGGGGGAGGGAATACTAGCCAGCTTGAACTCCGCACCCGACCCATACTCGATAGAGTCCCCTCCCCCCAACGTGGGGGAGGGTTAGGGAGAGGGGGTGCATCAGACGCTCAGTGCTTATGCCCGCAACCGCCGCTGCCGCAGCTGCCGCCGTGATCATGGGCCGGCGCCTTCGCCGCGCGGGGATCGCGGCTGAGGCCGTGGCTGGCCAGGGCGTCGAGATAGCCTTGCCAGATCTGCGCCTTGTCGCGGCCGAGGTCGTAGAGATAGCGCCAGGAGAAGATGCCGGTGTCATGCATGTCGTCGAACTGGATGCGGATGGCGTAATGGCCGACCGGCTCCACCGCCATGATGCCGACATCGCGCCGCCCGGGCACGATGGTCTTCTGGTTGGGGCCATGGCCCTGCACTTCCGCCGAGGGGCTTTCCACACGCAACAGCTCGGCCGGATATTGGAACACCTTGCCGTCATCGAATTCGATCTCGATGAGCTTCTCCGCCTGGCGGTGGCGGATCTCGACCGGCCAATGCTCGGTGCCCATCGGCTGGTTCTGTTCCGGCATTACTCGTCGCCTTCCAGCGGCCGCGCTTCGTCGACCAGCATGATGGGAATGCCGTCGCGGATAGGATAGGCGAGGCCGGCGACCTTGCTGATCAGTTCCTGCTTCTGCCGGTCGAAGACCAGCGGGCCCTTGCTCACGGGGCAGACCAGGATCTCCAGCAGCTTGGGATCGATGAGGATGTCGTTCTCGGGCACGGATAATTCCTATCTCAATGAAGCCAGTCTTCAATGCAAACGATGTTCGCCGCTGCTGGTGACGCCGTGAACTTCGAACAAGGCCACCATCATCTCCACGACGGCCTCAAGATCGGGGCATTCCAGCAGAGATTGTTTTTCCTCGGGCTCAAGCGGCGACATCTGCGCCATGGCGACGACCAACTCGTCATCCGCCACTTCCTCGATGCCCTTCCAATCGAGGCGCGCCTGACGTGTCTTCAGATATTCCTGCAGGATGGCGAGGAATCGCGGCCGGTCGGCAAGCTGGAATTCATGTTCCGCCATGTCGTGGGCGAAAGGCTGGTAGTTCGGCACGATGCGGCGATAGCCGCCCTTGGCCATCGGCAACTCTTCTTTGATGCGGAAGCGGATGAGGCCGGAGAGAATGAGCTGATAGCGCCCGTCCGGCGTTTCCTCGAAGGAGACGATGCGGCCGGCGCAACCGATCTGATGCACCGCCGGCATGTGATCCGCCTGCAAGGTCCGGTCGGCGTTGGCGTCGATCGGCTGCACCATGCCGATGAGCCGATCCGGCGTCTGCAGGGCCGCGCGCACCATGGCAAGATAGCGCGGCTCGAACACGTTCAAGGGCAAACGCCCACCGGCCAGCAGCAAGGCGTTGGTCAGCGGAAAGATCGGCAGTTCTTTCGGCAGATCGGCATAACCGGGATCGAAGGGACCGAGATTGCTGGGACCAGGTCGCATGCGCGCGGTACCTCCCTTGTCAGCAGTTACGAGAACAGCAGCGAGGATAGACGGCGGCGGGCGCTCAAGGTGAGCGGATCCGTAGGACCCAGCGCTTCGAAGAAGGTCACCAACTGCTTGCGCGAGGCCTCTTCATTATGCGCGCGGTTGATGCGGATGCTTTCCAGCAACTGGTCGATCGCCCCTTCCTTGTCGCCGGTCGCAAACAACGCCTGCGCCAGTTCAACGCGCGCCTCGTGGTCCTTCGGATTGGCGGCGACACGCGCCAGCAGCGCATCGGACTGGCCGGCCGCCTTCTGGCCGGCAAGTGCCACATCGAGCTGCGCCTTGGCGGCGGCAATCGCCGGATCGTTCTGCTTGTCCTTGGGCGCCTGGCTCAAAAACTCCGCGGCCTGCTCCAGCTCGCCCATGGCGATGAGGCAGCGCACCATGCCGCCGATGGCTTTCACATTACCCGGCTCGTGCTCCAGGATCTGGCCGAAGATTTCCGTGGCGGTCGCATGATCGCCGGCGGCGTGCGCTTCGTCGGCCTGTTCCAGCGCCTCGTCGATCGGCGAGGCACCGGGTTCGCCGCCGGAGAGCTTGGCAAGGCGTGCCACGAACGCCTTCAACTGACCTTCGGGCTGGGCGCCCTGGAACGCATCGACCGGGCGCCCCTGGAAGAAGGCGAAGACGGCCGGGATCGACTGGATGCGCAGCTGGCCAGCCAGTTCCTGGTTCTCATCGACATTGATCTTGACCATGCGCACGGCGCCGCGCGCTTCCTTGACGACCTTTTCAAGCACGGGGCCGAGCTGCTTGCACGGCCCGCACCACGGCGCCCAGAAATCGACGATGACCGGTGTGGTCATCGAGACGTCGATGACATCGGCCTTGAACGTCTGCTGGCTGCTATCCTTGACGAGGTCGGCCGCTGCGGCCCCCGCATTCGCCAAGCTGGCGCCAATCAAATTGTCCATCAAACGCTACTCCCAAAAGATCGAACGGATTTGGCTCTATAAATGGGCCTTTCGGCGAGATGAATCAACACCCCAGCCGAAAGCCCTAAATCGAACGCGGTCAAATGCTTAGGCGAAGTCAAGGAGCTGCGGCTTGTGCCCTTCCGCCTCCAGGAACTTCACGAGGTCCTGGGGTGCGATCGCCGTCGATTTGAAATTGACCAACGGATGCGCATTCACCGGGTTGCAATCGAGGAGGTGACGGTCGAGCACCATCTTCACCTTGGCACCCTTGTCGTTGATGACGGCAAACGGCGTCACCGCGCCCGGCACCACGCCGAGATACGTCATCAGGCGGTCGGCCGAGCCGAAGGAGAGCTTCGCCGCACCGCCGGTTTCACCGGTCAGCTTCTCGCCCAGCCATTTCAGATCGACGCGGCGGCTTTCCTCGACGGTGACCAGCCACATGTCTTCCCGGCGGTTGCGCAGGAACAGGTTCTTGATATGGCCGCCGGGCAGTTCGCCCCGCAAATGCTGGCTTTCCTCGACGGTGAAGACCGGATCGTGATCGACCGTGCGGGTCGCGATGCCGAGCGCCTCGAGCCGGGCCAGCAGCTGTGCCGGGCTGGTGGGAATTAGGCTCTGTGCGGCGATGGCGGCGGCAATCTCGGCAGCGCGGTCCTGGGGGGCTGCTGCGACTGGGGCGTTGTCAGACATGGTCTCGAACTTTCATGAACGGGAATGACGCCGGGTATAGCCGGGGAAGGCGCCCGCTTACAATGGCCCCCGATTCCGCCTATGGCCGAAACCGGTCAAAATCCCCGAACCCCTTGATTTGGCGTCAGAATAAGCCCACTTGCAAATGCGCCGCCGATGCGTATGATGCGCCGCGCTCGTGACGCCAAGGCATCGCGGGCCGCGCAAACAGGGTGCGGGCGTAGCTCAGGGGTAGAGCACAACCTTGCCAAGGTTGGGGTCGAGGGTTCGAATCCCTTCGCCCGCTCCAGTTTGCCTTCCGATATCGTCCGGATACACAAAACGGCCCTTCCGGGGCCGTTTTTGCGTTTGGGGCTGTTGCCCCCTATTGCTTCACCACATTCACATGCCCGGCCTCAATCATGTCGATGACCAGGAGCTTCACCGGCTCCGTGCCGATGTTGCTGGCCTTGTGCCATTGGTCGACCGCTTCGATGATGAAACCACCCGCTTCGTAGACCGTGGTCGTGCCGGCATCGAGATAAGTGACCTCGAGCTTGCCGGAGAGGACATAGGCGTAGCGGGGATAGGGGTGCTTATGGACCGGCAGCTTGGCACCCACCGGGATGTCGTAGGTCGAGACCTCCACCTCGGCATCCGTCTGCGGCAGTTGGATGGGCTGGCCGGTCGCGGTGACGGCGCTCTTCATCACCGGTGTGACGACCACTTTGGGCGCCGCCTCCTCCGCCAATGCCGGTACGGCGCCGAGCAGCAGGCAGGTCATGATCAGGCAACTGGCGAGTGGGCCGGCGAACTTCATGGAGAATCCCTTCAGGCGAATTGCGCGGGAGCAGGCCTCTTGTCGCAGCTGTACCGCTAATCCCGCAAATCGTAACACCTGTCGGGCTCACCGTCGTCATTGCCTTCAAAGAAGAAGGCGAGCCGGTCGGGGGTGATGACGGTGCGGTGGATGGCTTTGAAGAAGTGGATGCCGAGCGCACTCTCGCCCACCTCGGCCGGATGCTCGGGGTCATAGACCAGCTCGGCGCCCTCGGCCGAGAGCGTGTATTGGCCCAGCACCAGCTCGGGGATGCGGAAGAGCGTATCGCGATCCGCAAAGACACCCTCGACGGTGATGGTCTCCGGACCACGGCTCTCATAGGCGCCGGTCGTGTCGTCGCGTTTGCTCAGTTGCACGAGCGCGCGCTCGGCCAAGGCCTGCTGATCTTCGGCGTCGATCTCGGTTACGCCGAACAGCACATCGTTGACCGGCATGGTGCCCTGCCCCGCCGCCTGGGCAGCACGGGTCGTGGCCAGGAATTTGTCGATCGATGCGCCGACGCCTTGAACGGCACGACAGTCGTTGGCCAAAGACGGGCTTGGACCCAAAGTCACCACGCCAAGGGCGACTGCGCCAGCCAAAGCGAGGCCACGGTGTTGGCGTCTCGGTATCATGCGAACTCCCCCAGCAATAACTGTTCACGCATCTTGCCGTTCACGCATCTTGCCATGGCCGAGAGCAATAGTTGACCTAAATCAATATCTGATTCCAGGGGAGGTCTAGCCTTGTCATCAATTGTTCATGCCCACCCCATCACGCAAGGCGAAGGACCCAACATCATGATCCGCGAAGTTGAAGGCGACATCCTGCTCACCAAGGCCCAGGTGGTGGCCCATGGCGTGGCGCCGGGGGATCATTTCGACAGCGGTCTCGCCTTGTCGTTGCGCGAAAGCTGGCCGGCCATGGTTAAGGATTTCCGCCATTTCTGCCAGGGCCGCCATCCCAAAGCGGGTGAGGTCTGGTATTGGGGCGGCGCCGAGGGGCCGGCCATCGTCAACCTCATGGTCCAGGAAGCGGCCTATGGCCATGGCGAGAAGCCGGGCAAGGCGACGCTGGAGCATGTGCACCATGCGTTGAAGGCATTGGCGAAGTTGGTGGCAGCCGAAGGCATCACCAGCCTTGCGCTGCCGCGGCTGGCGACCGGTGTGGGCGGCCTCGATTGGCACGATGTGAAGCCGCTGATCGAGAAGCATCTCGGCGCACTCGACATCCCGGTCTTCGTCTACACCGTCTATCACAAGAATGTGGCAGCAATGGAACCGGGCATCGCCGAGAAAAACCGACCGCTCGCCGATGCGGCGCAGGGCAAGAGCGCCCCATGAACGCCGCCGTCAGCAGCCTTAAAACGATCCGGCTGGAACTCGCCCGCACCAAGGACCGGCCCGAGGGCGATCCACATTGCGGCTATGAGTTCACGGCACCGCTCGACGCAGACGGCCATCTCGATGTCGATGGTTTCAAGCTCTATAAATCGGCCTGCCGCGTCGCGCGTTTCTGGGAAGGCGAAAAGACCGAGCAAGGGGCGCTGCGCCATCTCGGCCCCGACCGCTGGGTCTTTTCCTATGCACCTGGCGCCGATGACGACGAGCCGGCATTCAGATTCGACAAGCACCGCTTCGCGGTGGGTGAATACGTCTCGATCACCGAACATGACGGGGTAACGCGGCCATTCAAGGTGGTGTTCGTGCGCTGAAGCGACACGCGCCCATCACGCAGGAGGTGCCGGCCATGCTGACCTTCGAGGATTGCCAGGCGCTGTGCGGTGTCGGCAAGGGTGTGGTGGGCGCACTGGCCGAGCACGAGCATATTCCGCTGATGGCAGCGACCGAGCTTGCCAACTATCTCTGCCAGAATGAAGCGGGCGAGCGCTGCATCAGGCGCTATATCCTCGACGACATCGCCGCGGCGGAAAGCCGCGGCGATGTCGAGCATGTGCGCATGCTGCAGGCGGTCATGCGCCATTTTCTGAAGACGCATCCCCGCGCCGGCGGTACCACGTCTTAAATCATCAGGGGCCTTAAATCATCCGGGCCCTAACTCATCCAGGCGAGTTCCACCTCACCCCCGGCGATAGACGTATTTGCCGATGCGCATGACATTGCCATTGATCTCGCCGGTCAGCACGAAGTCGAAATCGTCGATGAAGCGGATCGTATTGCCCTTGCAGGAATAGTGACCGCTATAGGTGCTCTGGCGCAGGCCTTGTGTCTTGTTGTAGCGCCCGTCCCGGGTAAGCGCGAGGCGCGTCTGGCCATGCGTGTCGTTGATCCAGACACCGCTCGCCTCGACGACGGGACTGAGCGCTTCGATATCGAACACAGCGGGTTCGCTATGCAGGGCTTGTAAGTATTCCATGGTCTGTCCCTCCAAAATGATTGCCGTCAGCGTTATTGGGCGGCAACGGGCCGAACGATGATCTCGTTGACATCGACATCGCCAGGCTGGGCGATGGCGAAGCTGATGGCGCGGGCGATCGCATCCGGGGTGATGGCGGTCTTGCGGTATTCTTCGATCTGCGCCCGCACGGCGGGATCGCTGATGGTCCCTGCCAGTTCCGATTCCGTGATGCCGGGCGAAATGACCGTGACGCGGATATCGCGGTTCTCCTGGCGCAGGCCTTCGGAAATGGCACCGACCGCGAACTTCGTGGCGCTGTAGACCGCCGAGGTCGGAATGACCCGGTGGCCGGCGATCGAGGAGAGGTTGACGAACTGGCCGAAGCCTTGCGCCTTCATGCCGGGCAGGGCCGCCGCGATGCCGTGAAGGACACCGCGGATGTTGACGTCGATCATCTGGTCCCATTCCTCGACCTTCAGCGAGGCGAGATGGGAGAGCGGCATGATGCCGGCATTGTTCACCAGCACGTCGAGCTGGCCGAACGACGCCTTGGCGAACTCGACGAAGCCCGCCATATCGGCCCGGCTGGTGACGTCGAGGGGGCGGAATTCGGCTGTCCCGCCGGCCGCGCGGATCTCCGCCACCAGCTTCTGCAGCCGGTCGGTGCGCCTGGCACCGAGGACGACCTTGGCCCCCTCATCCGCGAGCAGGCGCGCCGTCGCCTCGCCGATGCCGCTGCTTGCCCCGGTGATGGCCACGATCTTGCCGCTTACATTCTTCACAGGTGTCATTACATCTCTCCTCATCGAACCCCGCCCAGTGCGGCGGCGGTATGACGGGAAGATGGGGGAGAGGTCGCCCAAGGCGGTAGACCAGAACTGCCTGATTATTGCCTGATCCTCCGCGACGGTGATATTTCACTTTTCGCCAGGCAGAGATTGGCTATATCGTTCAATCAACGACACGGGACCTTAGCCCCTGATATTTTGTGGATTTCTGCCCTTTTTCGAGGAACCCCACCATGGAAGCGCTCGCCGAATTCGCCGCCCTTATTGAACAATACAGCAAGACCGACGGGATCAACGAAACGGCCCTGCCACGGGTTTCGGTGATCAAGGCCAGCAAGCCGTCGGAGCCGATCCATGGCGTGCACCAGCCGGCGCTGTGCATCCTGGCGCAGGGCCGCAAGCAGGTGATCCTGGGCGACAAGGTGTTCTATTACGATGCCACGCGCTATCTGGTGGCCAGCGTCGACGTGCCCGTGGTGGGCCAGGTGATCGAGGCGACACCGGAGAAACCCTATCTCTGTTTCCGCCTGACGCTTGATCCCGCCATCATCAGCACGCTGATCCTGGAAACCGGTCTCGACAACAGCGCGGCTGTCACCGCCAACCAGAATCCCGGCAGCAGCCTCAGCCTGGCGACGGTCACGCCGGAACTGCTCGACGCCTGCATCCGCCTGTTGCGGGTCCTCGCCAATCCGCGCGACCTGCCCATCCTGGCGCCCTTGGCCGAGCGGGAGATTCTCTATCGGCTGCTGACCGGCGCCGATGAAGCGCGCCTGCGCCAGATCGCCCAGGCCGACAGCAAGCTGCACCAGATCAACCGCGCCATCGGCTGGATCAAGCAGCATTTCGCCGAGCCGTTCAGCATCGAGACCCTGGCGGCAGAGGCGCGTATGAGCGCTTCGGCCTTGCATCATCATTTCAAATCGGTGACGGCGATGAGCCCGCTGCAGTACCAGAAGCAGCTGCGCCTGCAGGAAGCCCGCCGCCTCATCCTGCTGCAGGGTTCGGATGCCGCGACGGCAGGGCATCAAGTGGGCTATGAATCCCCCTCGCAATTCAGCCGCGAATACAGCCGCCTGTTCGGCGCCCCGCCGCTGCGCGACGCCAATCGGCTGAAGTCGTCGCCGGATATGCTGATGAGTGCGTGACGCCATGCTTGATCTCGCTTGCATCCGCGCCGACACGCCGGCGACGCAGCGCCGCGCCTACTTGCACAATGCAGGGGCGGCGCTGACGCCGGCGCCGATCGTGGCGGCGATGAAGGATTATCTCGATCTCGAAGCCGAGATCGGCGGTTATGCGGCGGCAACGCGGGAAGCCGCACGGTTGGACAGTGTCTATGCCTCCGTGGCGCGGTTGCTCAATGCGCGGCCCGACGAGATCGCACTCGTCGAGAATGCGACGGTCGCCTGGCAGATGGCGTTCTATGCGCTGGCCCTCACTTTCAAGCCGGGCGACCGGATCCTGACCGCGGAAGCGGAGTATGCGGCCAATTACGTGGCCTTCCTGCAGATCGCCCAACGCAGCGGAATCGAGATCGATGTCGTGCCGTCGGACGCAAGCGGTGCGCTTGATGTGGCGGCGCTGGAACGCATGATCGACCGGCGGGTGAAGCTCATCGCCATCACCTGGGTCCCCACCAATGGTGGCCTTGCCAATCCGGCGGCCGAGGTGGGAAAGATCGCGCGGGCGCACGACATTCCCTATCTGCTCGATGGCTGCCAGGCCGTGGGGCAGATGGTGGTGGATATCGAGGCGCTGGGTTGCGACATGTTCTCCGCGACGGGACGGAAGTTCCTGCGGGGCCCGCGCGGCAGCGGGTTCCTCTATATCAAGCGCGAGCTGATGCTGCGGCTGGAGCCGCCGATCATCGATCACTTCGCCGCTGATTGGGTGGCGCGCGACCGCTATGAACTGCGCGACGATGCCAGGCGCTTCGAGAACTGGGAAAACAATTACGCCGCACGCCTGGGGCTGGGCCTCGCCGTCGATTATGCTCTGGCGATCGGCCTGTCCGAGATCGAAGCGCGTTGCAGGATGTTGAGCGGGCGCCTGCGCGACGGGTTGCGGTCGATTCCGGGTGCCGCCGTGCGCGACCTCGGCGCCAACCCATCTGCCATCGTCAGCTTCACGCTGGATGGGATTGCCGCCGGCGATGTCGTCGCGAAAGCAGCCGCCGCCAGCATCACCATCGGCGCCTCGGACCCTGCCAGCACGCGGATCGATGCCGAACGCCGCGCGCTGCCTGTCCTAGTCCGCGCCTCGCCGCATTATTACAACAATGAAGACGAGGTCGATCGGCTGGTCGCGCTATGCGAGGGGTTGCGCTAGCTGCGAAAACCCATCGCGGCATCCGCACGGCGAACACGCGCGCTGATTTCCTCATAGAGCTCGGCAAAGCTGTCGTTGCTTGGTAGCGCGCCTTTGCGGACCATGACGTTATGCTCGCCGGTACGGATGCGGAAGAATGCATGGCGCCCGGCACCGCCGGTCTTGAGCCTCACGATGTCACGATAGGGAATTGTCACTTCTCCCGCACTCAAGACATGCCGCGGCAGCGTGATCGCGCGCGGCCTGAGGACGATCTCGCGCTGCGTCGTCAGATTGAGATAGAGCGAGATCAGCGCGGCGATCACCAGAGCAACAAACAACACACCCAGGCACGCCCAGAAAATGCGCGCACCGCCTGGCTCAAGGTGAATGATCGAATAGATGTTTAACCCCCGGTCGCCAAAGAGAGCTTTATTAATGGCCATATAGGACCCCACACCGAACACCAGCATTCCCAGAAGCAGGCGATGCGATTTGAGACCGTAGGGGTAGCGCAGATTCTCCTGATCCATGTCGCGAGATGCTCCATTTGCGATGACTACGCGCAAGAAGAGCAAACGGATGTAAAGAATTCGTTAAATACGCGGGTGATCGATCACCGCCGATGCAGCCACCAGCCGGTTTCGCTCAGGGAAAAGATCGGCATGTAGTGCTTCACCGAATTGGCCGGCACCACGGTCTTGATCTGGTTGTCGAGGAGCAGCGGCGTGTCCCCGTCATAGACGATGAGGACGGCATGGCCGACATCGAGGTTCATGTCGCGCAGCGCCAGCACGCGCATATCCTCGACCGGCAGACCCAGCGCCTTCAGCGCCATGAATTTCGCGATGGCGTAGTCTTCGCAATCGCCATCCATTTTGAGGAACTGATAGGGCGTCGCCCAGTAATCCTCGACGCCCCAATTCTTGCGGTCGATGATGTAGCGCTCGGCATTGAAGAAGCGGTTGACCTCCTTGATCTGGGTCATGCGGTCCTTGGTCCGCAGATCGTCCAACAGATCCGCCCAGCCGCTGGTCGTGCAGTTCTTGGCATCGCAGGGTGCCGCGTTCTGCCAGCGGCCCAGCATCTCCGCCCATTTCGGGAATTTCTTGATGCCTTGATTGGCGAATTCCGCGGAATTGAAGAGCGGCGGATAAGGCCGCGCCAGGGCAGGTGACGACAGCGCCAGCAGGCCAGCCAGCAACGTCATTGCCGCCACGAATTTGCGACGCATCGTCATTCCGCCGCCCGCGACATTGTGGCTGCTTGCGCCTTTAGCTTATGCCCGACCGCGACGATGGCTTCGATCGCCGGCACCAATTCGCGGCCCAAGGGCGTCAGCATGTAATCCACCGAGGGTGGCGAGGTCGGCCGCGCGATACGCGCCACCACGCCCTTGGTCTCGAGATCTTTCAGCCGTGCGCTCAGCATCTTTGGGGAAATCGGCGGCATGTCGCGGCGAAGCTCGCCGAAGCGCCGCGGGCCGCCGCTGAGATGCCAGATGACGTTGGGCGTCCAGGCGCCACCCAGCAGCGCCATGCATTCGCCCACGGCACAGGTGGGTGGCGTCGGCGGCAGGACATGTCTGCGCTGCTTCAGGGCCATGCACAACTCCGGTTACCGCGCGGTTACCGGAAAATCAGCGGTAACCTGGCGAGGCAGTATACATCGGTTACCATATCCTTCTAAGCTCCGCCCCAGCAACCCAGCTTTTTCGGAGAAACCGGTTATGGATACGCGCTATCAGGAACTCGTGGCCGCCCTCGAACTCTATTTCGACGGGCTCTATCACTCCGACACCAAGCGGCTGGGGCAGGTGTTCCACCCACAGGCGATCTATGCCTGTGCCACGGAGGGCACGCTGACCTATCACACCATGGCGACCTATTTCCCGGTGGTCGACGCGCGCCCGGCGCCGGCTGCCAGCAACCAGAAGCGCGCCGACCGCATCGTCTCGATCGAGTTCGCCGGACCCGTCACGGCCGTTGCGGTGGTGAACTGCGCGATCGGCCCCAAAGCCTTCACCGACCTCCTCACCTTTGTGAAACTGGATGGGCGTTGGCAGATCATGGCGAAAGTGTTCCATTTCGATCTGACGGCAGCATAGATTGCCAGCCTGGATAGAGGGAGCGCAGCATGTGGCCGGATCGACGGATCATCGACCTTTTCGGTATTGAATTTCCCATCCTCCAAGCGCCGATGGCAGGGCCTTGCTACGCCGACATGGCCGTCGCGGTCGCGAAAGCAGGTGGGCTCGGCTCCCTGCCCACCGCCACTCTGACGCCGGACCAGATGCGCAGTGAACTGCAGATCATCCGGCAGCAGACGGCAAAGCCGATCAATCTCAACTTTTTCTGCCATCAGGCGCCGGAGATCGACGCCGCGCGCGAAGCGGCGTGGCGCCAGCGCCTCGGCCCCTATTACGCCGAGTTCGGCATCGATCCCGCAGCACCCATTCCCAGCAGCAACCGCACGCCGTTCGACGACGCCCTCTGCCGGCTGGTGGAGGAATTCAAGCCGGAGGTCGTGAGCTTTCATTTCGGCCTGCCGGAGAAGGATCTGCTGACGCGGGTGCGCAAGACCGGCGCGAAGATCATCTCCTCGGCCACCAGCGTCGATGAAGCGGTGTGGCTGGAGATGCGCGGCTGCGACGCCATCATCGCGCAGGGCGCCGAGGCCGGCGGCCATCGCGGCATTTTCCTCGGCGATCCCTTCGACGTCATCGGGACCCAGGCCGGCACCATGGCGCTGGTGCCGCAAGTCGTGGATGCGGTGAAGGTCCCCGTGATCGCCGCCGGCGGCATCAGCGATGCGCGTGGCATCGTGGCGGCCTTTGCTTTGGGTGCGGCCGCCGTGCAGATCGGCACCGCTTATCTGTTCTGTCCGGAGGCGCGCATCACCGCCATGCATCGGGTGGCGCTGCAGGGCGCCAAGGACAATCAGACGGCGCTGACCAATGTGTTCACCGGGCGGCCGGCGCGGGGCCTCATGAACCGGGTCATGCGTGAGCTGGGCCCGATCACCCGCGAGGCACCGGCATTTCCGCTGGCCGGCGGCGCGCTGGCGCCAGTCAAGGCCAAGGCCGAGGCGCAGGGTTCCGGCGATTTCAGCTCGCTCTGGTCGGGCCAGGCGGCTAGTCTCGGCCGCGATATGCGCGCCGGCGATCTCACCAAGCTCTTGGCTGCCGAAGCGCTCGAAAAACTGAAGCGATAGAAAAGGACTTTTCATGCTGAAACGAATTGCGCTCGCCGGCCTGCTCGGCGCCGGGCTGGTGATGGCCGGCTGCGCCGCGCCCGCCCCGCAGGCGGTGGCCGATGAAGCCGGCTTTGCGAGCCCGCAGGATCTGCTGAACGATATCTATAACCAATACGCCGACAAGCCCGCCGGCAGCGGCATCGATCTTGGCGCGCCCGGCGTGGTCGACAAGTATTTCGCGCCGGAGCTGGCGCAGAAGATCACCGCCGACAGCGATCGCGCCAAGGCGAACAACGATATTCCGGCCTTGAACGGCGATCCCTTCGTCGATTCCCAGGATTGGCAGATCACCGACCTTGCCATCGCAATCGGCAAATCGGCCGAGCCGGACAAGACCATGGCGATCGTGAAGTTCAAGAATTACGCCGAGCAGAGGGAGATCAAATTGGCTTTGGTGAAGACCGCTTCGGGCTGGCAGATCGCCGAGATCGATTGGGGCTATGAAAAACTTTCCAGCGTCGTGGCGGGGTGAGCGACATGGCAAAACCCCTCACCATCATCGCCCAGGTCCAGGCCCATCCCGGCAAGGAAGCTGAATTGCTGGCGGCACAGCAGGAGCTGGTGGCCGGCGTGGTCAAGGAAGCCGGTTGCATCCGCTATGAACTCCATGTCTCCAACGAGAAGACCGGGCGGGTGATCTTCGTCGAGAGCTGGGAGAGCTATGATCTGTGGCAGGACCATATGAAGGCCCCGGCCCTCGCCCAGTTCCGCGCCAAGGCCGGGCATCTGGTGGCCGAGACGATCCTCGACCAGATGACGCCGGCCAGATGACGCCGGCCAGATGACGCCCGACTGAGGGTGGGGACTCGACAGGCCGCTGGCAAAATGCTCATGCTAGCGGCATGGCGATCAACCAGGAACCTGCGGGCAGCATCGAGACCCTGCATGCTTATTGGCAAGATCTGGCGCAAGGGTCGACGCCCGACCGCGCGCAGCTCGATCCTGCCGCCATCAAGAAGCTGCTGCCTTATCTCTATATCGTGGAGTACGAATTCGATCCCTTTCGTGTCCGCTATTTGCTGACCGGGACAGAGGTCGATGTGTGGAACGGCTTCAACCTCACCGGCCGCTATGTCGATGAGTTTCTGAAAGTCGACACCAGCGGCGCGAACCGCATCCTGCTCGATTGCTACGCCGAGGCGCAGGCCAGCGGCCGGCCGGTGTTCGGCAGCTATAACTGGCCGATGCGCGCCGGCTATGCGCTGCTGGTCCATTTCGGCATGTATCCGCTGAAGGTGAACGGCATCGTCAAGCAATGCATGGCGATCGAGGATTACAGCAACTTCCCCGTCGATGCCGTGACGGAGGCCGTCGTCTTCGAAGACCCGGCGAGATCTGCGGCAGCAAAGCCGGAGTAAGCCCGGATCTACTTCATGGCGCGGGCGACGGTCGCACCTTCCATCAGCGCGCCGTCGAGAATGGCATCTGTGAAATCGGCTTCTTCGAGTCTCGCATGGCTGAGCCGCGTCGGCCATTGCCGCACGCTGCCATCCGGCAGCACGGCCGATTGCTGGCCGAGATCGGCGCCACGAAAACTGGCACGCCGGGCGATGAGGTCGCCGAGATCGGCGCCCTTGAGATCGGCGCCCGCGAAGCTGGCGCCGGTCACATCGGCACGGCTGAAATTGGCGAGCGAGAGCAGCGCCTTGTCGAACTTCGCCGCGCGCAGCTTGGTGCGCGCGAACACCGCACCGGTGAGATTGCGGCCGGAAAAATTACCACCCGACAGATCCTTCTCGGTGAAGTCGGCGCGGGCACCCTTGGCACCGGAGCTTTCCACCCAGACCTCATGTGCCTTGATCAACGCATCGAGGGATGCCGCGGCCTCGAGTGAATCGTCGACCGAGATCGTGTCGGTGATGTCGAGCTGATCGAACACCGCCTTGGTGAAATCGACGCCAAAGACATTGGCATCCTTGAGGATCGCCCCACCCATCTGCGCCCCTTCCAGCAATGCGCGATTGAGCAGCGCACCGGTCAGGTTGCATTTCATCAGATTGGCACCACGCAGATCGGCATCCTTCAGCAGGCAGCCGGTGAGATCGGCTTCCGAGAGATCGGCCTGGCGCAGAACGGCGCCGGAGAGATCGGTCCGGCGGATAAGAGCCTGATGCAGTTTCGCACCCGCAAGATCGGCGCGCTTCATGGTGAGGTTTTCGTCCTGGCCGGGCTCGACGCGCAGATCCGCCGGCGCCACGATGCCACCGAAGCTCACCAGCAGCGAACCATCGCGAAAATCGGCATGGGCGAGGCGCGCCTCGGTGAAATCGGCACCGGCCAGTTGTGCGCCCCGGAAATCGGCACGCCGGCAATCGGCGCGCACGAAGTCTGACCCGATCAGATTGGCGCCGAACAGATCTGCCTCAACAAGCTTTGCCAGGGTGAGGTCACAGCGCAGCAGCTGTATGCCAGTCAGCTTGGCGCGGCTGAGGTCGATGCCCTTGAGGTCGAGATGCCGGAAAGTACGGAGCGTGAGGTCAGCCCGGTGCCCGTCCTTGCTGCTGGTCAGCCAACGCTGATGCGCGAGGATGATGTCGCGCAATGCTGTATCACTCGGGGCCGGATCGCGCGGTGCCACTTCCATGCCTGGCTCCTCTCCCCGTTCGCCGCATCTCACCCAGATGATCTGCCGGCGCCCAGGAGCCGTGACGTTATGAAAATCATTCTGCGCGCTTGGGTCCGTGAAAGCGAGAGGAGCGTGTTCCTTGGCACCCTCCTTGGCAGCGCGCGTCGTGATAGTTGCGCTTTTCCTTATCTCGCGCAGGTGATTGCAATTATCGAATGCGAGACCTGCGCCGGTGATGGGTTTCGTCGCAGTGCACACTTCTTTATCTTGCATTGCAACGTATGGGCGTTGCGCCAGTCGCTGCGTACCCATCTCTCTTGAATTTTGCCCCTCTTGAATTTGGCCCCTCTTAAATTTGGAAAGTGCAGCCTCATGGGCAAAGATGCGCCAGACAATCCTGCGCGCCGCGATGTGTCGACGCCGTCGTCATCGGGTGATGGCGGTATTTCGCGCTGGATGACTTTCCTGATGGCGGCGTCCTGCGGCCTCATCGCGGCCAACCTCTATTATGCGCAGCCGCTGGTGGGACCGATCAGCCAATCGCTGGGCCTGTCGCCGCAGGTGGCCGGCCTCATCGTCACCATGACCCAGATCGGCTATGGCACCGGCCTGCTGCTGATCGTGCCCTTGGGCGATCTCTTCGAGAACCGGCGCCTGATCCTCTGCGTGATGGGATTGGCCACCGCAGCGCTCATCGTCGCCGGCTTCGCCACGCATCCGGCGGTCTATCTGCCAGCCGCCTTGTGCATCGGCATCGGTTCCTGCGCCGTGCAGATATTGGTGCCGTTCGCAGCGCATCTCGCCCCCGACGCCAAACGCGGCCAGGTGGTCGGCAATGTCATGAGCGGCCTGATGTTCGGCATCATGCTGGCGCGCCCCATCGCGAGTTTCATCACGGAATATAGTTCCTGGCATGTCGTGTTCTTCGCGTCGACCGGGGTGATGATCGTGCTGGCCGCTGTGCTGTCCCGCGCCTTGCCGGAACGCCGGCCGGTTGCCTCGCTGAAATACGGTGCCCTTCTTGTCTCGATGGCGCATCTCGCCCTCAAGACGCGTGTGCTGCAGCGTCGCGCGCTCTATCAGGCGTGCCTGTTCGGCGCCTTCAGCCTGTTCTGGACGGCCACACCGTTGTTGCTCGCCAGCCCCGCCTTTCATATGAGCCAGGCCGGCATTGCCTTGTTTGCCTTGGCGGGCGTCGCCGGTGCCATCGCAGCACCCATTGCCGGCCGTATCGCCGATCGCGGTTGGAGCCGTCTTGCGACAGTGCTGTCCATGTCGGCTGTCGCCATTGCGTTCGTGATGACGCGCCTGGTTGAACCAGGTTCCGCTTTGTCGCTGACCCTGCTGGTGGCCGCCGCGATCATTCTCGATTTCGGCGTCTCGGCCAATGTCGTGCTGGGACAGCGCGCGATCTATGGCTTGGGTGCCGAGTATCGCGGTCGCTTGAACGGGCTCTATATGGCAACCTTCTTCATGGGTGGCGCCATCGGTTCCGGCATCGGCGCATTCGCTTTCGCGCAAGGCGGCTGGCCGCTCACCGCCTGGATCGGCCTGGCGCTACCGGTCGCTGCACTCGCCTTCTTTGCAACGGAGCGGCGCACGTAGCGCCCACCCTCACCCCACCGCCGGGTTGCGCTCGACCGGGATCATGACCACCAGCAGCATGGCGATTTCTGCCGGGTTGGTGGCGGAGGCCAAGGGCAGTGTCAGCACATCATAGACCAGCATCTGATGGTCGACCGTCATTTCGCGGCGGGCATGGCGCGGAACGCCGCCCTCGACGGCCGTCGTATAGGCATTCACGACGAAGGGCGCATAATCGGCCGGCAGCAATTGGTCGGCATATTTGCCGGTGTAATCGCCATCCGCGAAATAATTCACGAGCGCGCTGCCATAGAGTCGAAAGCGAAAGCGCAAAGGTGCGCGCTCCACTTCAACCAGCATCACATAGCCGAGTGCATAGGGGAAATCGACCGGATCCAGATCGGCCCGTGTCGGCATCGCCCGGGCGCCCGCCTTCTTGCGCCAATAGGCGAAGAAGCGCCGCAAGACAGGATGGCGGATTTCACCGGCGAAAGCGTCGGCATCGAAAGCGCTCATGCACCCCGGCCCCCAGAGGTCGTGCCGGTAGCATAGGCGCTGGGTTGCAGCCCATCAACCCAATTGCGGCGCAAGCTCCCAGGAGACACGCCGGGGGAACGCGCCGGCTCAGTCTTTCAACTGCAGCAGATCCCATTTGTTGCCATAGAGATCGGTAAAAACGGCGACACTGCCATAGGCCTCATGCCGCGGCTCTTCCAGGAAGCGGACACCGCGCGCCAGCATCGCCGCGTGATCGCGGGCGAAGTCATCCGTCTGCAGAAACAGGAATACCCGCCCACCCGCCTGATCGCCGATGCGCGCCTTCTGTTCCGGCGTCACGGCCCTGGCCAGCAGCACATGCGCCGACGCTGCAAGTGGGCCTGGCGGTGCCACGACGACCCAGCGCTTGCCTTCACCCTGGTCGGTGTCGTCGACGAGGGTGAAGCCGAGCACCGACGTGAAATAGGCGATCGCCTCATCATAGTCGCGCACAAGCAACGTGACGGCGCCGAGATGCATGGCAATTACACCTTCCAACCCAGGCTGCGCATGAAGGCTTCGACGCGGTCGGTGTAATCGCCGGGCAGGCCCAGGTCGAAATTGATCTCACCATGGTTGAGTGCCATCGGCAGAACTTCCATCTTGCCGCCGAGGCTGTTGGCTTTCTTGGCAAGCTCCTGGTTGGCCGGGCAGGACACGTCACCGCGCTTGCGGCAGATGGCGAATTCCGGCTGGGTCGGGCCCTTCACACGGTGGAAGGGCGAGACCGCTTCCCATTCCGCCGGATCATCGCCGAAGGCCTCGTCATAGAGGCTCATATGCCGGCGGTTCATGATCGCCGGCACGTTCATGGCCCCTGAATCGAGCGAGACCGTACCCTTCCACATCCGGGCGCCCTGTGCCGTCGCGATCTCCGGCGCCATATTGAGCAAGGTGACGAGATGCGCACCAGCCGAATGACCCATCAGAATGATGTCGTCTGGATTGCCGCCCCAGCTTTGCGCCAGCGCCTGCACCTTGGCCAGCGCCAGGCCCACATCACCCGCCTGCGTCAGGGGCTCCTCTTCCGGCATCATGCGGTAATTCACGGTGACGAAGATGATGCCCTTGGGCAGCCAGCGCGCGATCTTGTTGTCGACCACGCCGCGCGCATCCTTGTCGCCGCGCTTCCAGCCGCCGCCATGCACCATGAACAGGATCGGTGCGTTGGCAGGATTGGCCGGCAGATAGACGTCGAAGCGCTGCGCCTTGTCGGCGCCATAGGAAATGTTCTTCTGCACCGTGGCACCCGCAGGCAGATCCGCCGCAGTGGCTGGCTGGATCAACAGGATCAGCAGGGCGCAGAGGCCGGTCAGCAGTCGTTTCATGGACGGATATCCCCTCTGGTCGCATGTGTGGTGGCGATAGATCATCACGTGCCGGCGGCAGAAACCCTGCGCCGCCTCATTGCGCGGTGTTGCCGCCGTCGACCAGCAGGGTCGTGCCGGTGACGAAGCTGGCTTCATCGCTGGCGAGGAAGGCCACGGCCTGGGCGATTTCCGCGGGCTGGCCGACGCGGCCCATGGGGATGTTGGCGCCGTTCTTCTGCAGCCCCACGGCCGCGTCATCGCCACGATGCGCGATGCCACCCAGCAGCATCGGCGTTTCCACATCACCCGGGCAGACCGCGTTGACGCGGATGCCTTGGCGCGCATGGTCGAGCGCCATCGCCTTGGTCATCATCACGACCGCACCCTTCGAGGTGCAATAGGCGAGCTCGCCCTTGCCCGCCACGAAGGCCCAGTCGGAGGCGATGTTGACGAGGACGCCGCCCTTCTCACCCGCATCGAACTGCGTCACCATCTGGCGAATCGCGGCGCGGCTGAAGCGGAAGACCGCGTCGACATTGACGCCCATCAGGCGCGCGAAATCATCGTCCGATGTTTCGAGGATGTTGCCGCGATGAATAACGCCGGCATTGTTGACCAGGATGTCGAGGCGGCCATGCTTGGCGACCGTGCGGGCGACCAGATCATCGGCCAGGCCCTTTTCCAAGACATCACCCGCAATGAAGGTGGCGTCGATTTTCTGCGCCAGCGCATCGCCCTGTGCCTGATTGCGGCCGGTGAGGATGAGCTTCGCCCCTTCCGCCGCAAAGCGTTCGGCGATGGCCAGGCCGATGCCCGATGTGGCCCCGGTCACCAGCGCTACCTTGCCGTCCAATCTGTTGCTCATGATGTATCGCCTTCACATTCCCTTGGTTGCGCGGCGATCCTAACGCAACTCTGCGCGCGTCGTCTCGGAAACATGCAAGAAGCCGCGCTCCTGGCTGAGCACGGCTTCCGCTGTCGCAATGATGATGTCGATCCGTTTAAGGTCGGCCCGGGGTCAGTTAGCCGGCAAAGCCATTCCCGCCCTTGGGACCCTTACTTTCCTTGCCGCCTTTGTCGCCCTGACCGCCCTGGCCACTGGCGTGATCCTTGTCGCCCTTGCCGGCATGGTCGTTGGTGTAGGTATCCTTCGTCGGCTCACCGAAGAACAGGTCTTCGATCTTTTTGGCCAGGCTCGGTTCTTTTTTCTCCTTCTTCGCAAGGCCAAGGTCTTCAACCTCTTCCGCCAGCGCCGGTTTCTTTGCCGGCTCGCCGAACTCCAATTCTTCGATCTCCTCGGCGATGGCCGGCTCGTGCTTTTCCGGCGTGCCGAACTCCAGCTCCTCGATCTTCTCGGCGATGATGATATCGCCGTCTTTCGGCTGCTTCTTCACCACAGGTGTTTTGTTGATGTCGATCTCGGCACCCGGCTGGTTGATGACGATCTTGTCGCCGGGCAGCTTCTTGCCTTTGCCGGTGCCGCCCGCGCTACCTTCTTCGCCGTCGTCCTCATCACCACCGTCGCCGCTGCCAGCCTCGGTGGCGGCTTCCTGCTCGGGCATGTCATCAGCCTCCTCGTTCGCGCCACCGGCCTTGTCCTGTCCGGCCATGGCAAGTGCTGCTTTCATTTGCGGCGACAGACCGCTGTGCGGGTCGCATTTGCCGGCGGCCGCCCGCTGCTGCAGGGCCTTGGCCGATGCCTGGCTGCAGGCGAGGCTGTCGGCACGCGCCTCAACCGGCGCCCAAGTGATCACCATCGCGCCGAGGGCGATGGCCGAAAGAAGATAGGTCTTGTTCATGATCCGCTGTCTCACTCTTGGCATGGGGCCCGGCGTCATGCTGGGCCGATGCCGATTGGTGGAGCGAAACGGGTATTCGGTTCAAATGGAATATCTCTTTATGGTCGAGATAGTATCGTTATTTTTCAAATACTTAAAATTCATGACAGCGTAATCATGTGATGAATTGTGCGCCGCATCACAAGCGCTTCAGCGCCGCCGAACGGACTCGCGGATGATGAGGTCCGGCTTCAACATGATCTGCTCGCGGGGCGACAGCGTCTGCTCGACGCAGCGCTGGCGGATGAGGCGCAGCGCGTGCTGTGCAAAGAGGCGCACCGGCTGACGCGCGGTGGTAAGGCCGGGGCGAAAAGCGCCGGCCCAGGGAAAATCGTCGATGCTGGCAACGGAGATATCATCGGGCGCCTGCAGGCCGCGATCGTGAATGGCGCGCATGACGCCGATCAGCATGTTGTTGTTGGCGACGAAGATGGCGCTGGGGCGCTGCGGCAGATCGAGGAGGGCCATGCCTTGCGCATAGCCACCCGCTTCGCGGAAATCGCCGTGACGGATAAAATCGAGGCGCGGCGGCACGCCGGCTTCCGCCATGGCGCGCACGAAACCGGTGAGGCGCTGGTCGCTGGTATGATTGCCGCGCGGCCCCGCCACCATGGCGATCTCACGATGACCGAGGCCGAGGATATGCCGCGTGATGTCGGCACCGGCCGTGACGTTATCGAGAGTGATCGTGTCGAACGGCGTGTCAGTCCAGGCATTGTCGACGATCACCATGGGCAGTTCCTGCGGCCAGGCGGCGAAGTTGTAATCGGCGCGCTCGCCGGCCGGACACAGGATGATGCCGTCGACCCGTTGCTGGCGCAGCAGGCCCAGCATGCGCGCTTCCGTCGCCACCTCGTAATTGCTGTCGGCAAGGATGGTGGCATAGCCGTCGGCCTTGGCCAGCAATTCGACATCGCGCACGAATTCGGTGAAGAACGGGTTGGTGATGTCCGGGATGACCAGGCCGATGAGATCGGTGGTGCCGGTGCGCAAGGAACGGGCGATGCCGTCCGGCTGGTAGCCGAGATCGGCGATGGCGCGTTCAACCCGCGCCTTCAGCTCGGGGCTGACGAAGCGCCGGCCGCTGACGCAGGCGGAGACGGTCGCCACCGAGACGGATGCTTCCACCGCCACATCGCGCATCGTTGCCATGGGGACTGTCAGGCCCACCAATCTTTGCTGGCACCCGGTGCGCGTGCCGATTGCAGGATGGCGCCGGGGGCGATCGGTTCGATGTCGAGGAGATAGCGATGCACCTCGCTCATCCGGTCATAGGTCGCCGGCACGAGGTGTTCACGCTGCACCAGCTGCTGCGGCAGATCGCGGCGTGTATAGGTGAGGTGGAGCACGCGACGCCGCGCACCGGAATTGTTGCGCGTCCCGCTATGCCACATGGAGGAATTGCAGACGATGATCGAGCCGGCCGGCGCTTCCACCAATACCTCGCCCGGATAGGGTGCGCCGGCATCCGCGGGCACGCGCGCCTCGTCTTCTGCCGACAGAGGCTGCGGCGTCCAGTCGAAGCGGTTGACGATCGAGCAGTTGAACGGCGCCCAGTGATGCGAGCCGGGGATGACGCGGGTCGGTCCATTGTCGAGGGTCATGTCGTCGAAGCAGACGATGACATTGAGCACCCACCAATCGCCCTCGAAATGCTTGGGCACGTCGACATGGAGGTCCTGGGCGCCCTTGCCCTTCAGCGGGTCGCGCAGATTGGCGCCATGCACCTTGATCTCGCCCAACAGATAGGCGGAGGCGGCGAGCACCGTCTTGATCTCGAGGCAGCGGTCGAAGGCGGTCGATTTGTTGAAGATGTTGGAGACGCGCGGCGCCCCTGGCTCGACATGGACCTCATGCCCGCCCTGGTCGCCCTCGGCGTCGGACAGCCTGTCGAAGGCTTCCCCCATCTCGCGGCATTCTGCGGGCGAGAAGATGTTCTTGCGCAGGAAAAAGCCCTGTTCGTCGAGCTGACGGCGCTCGCCATCGGTGAAATCGGCCCCGGTCACGCCCAGTTCGTGGAGGGCTCGTTTGGTGTACATGGCGCTTCTCCCAAAATTGGCTGTTTTTCGCCGGATTTATAGTCAGCTAATCGATTAGCTAATCGTTTCGCTGGAGTTCATCACAAGACAGGGTTTCTGGCAAGAGGCCGTGATCCGAGGCATGCAAGCGCGACAATCCCGCCCGCTTTATTGGTATGACGAATTAACTTCTCCCGAAATGCTGCACGTGCGAAGAATAACACCTGCCCAACCCAGCCCCGTGATGGTCCCAGATGGCCCTGCCGCGTTCGATCCTCGCCCTTGCCGCCGGATGTTTCGGCATCGGCACCACCGAATTCGTGGTCATGGGGCTGCTGCCCGACGTGGCGCGGGATCTCAATGTCGACATTCCCCAGGCCGGATTGCTGGTCACCGGCTATGCGGTCGGCGTCGTCATCGGCGCGCCGATCCTCGCCATCCTCACAGCACGGCTGCCGCGCAAGGGTGCGCTCCTGGGTCTCATGGGCGTCTTCATGCTGGGCAATCTGTTCTGCGCGCTTGCCCCCACTTATGAACTGATGCTGGCAGCCCGCGTCTTCACCGCCTTTGCGCATGCGGCCTTCATGGGCATCGGCGCGGTGGTGGCGGCCGATCTCGCCCCGCCCCATCAGCGCGCCCAGGCGATGTCGCTCACCATGGCCGGCCTCACGGTTGCCAATGTGCTGGGTGTGCCCGGCGGGACGGCCTTCGGCCAGGCCTTCGGTTGGCGCTTCACCTTCGTCGCCGTCGCCATCATCGGTGCCATCGCCGCCATCGCGATCGCCTTCATGGTGCCGCGCATGCCGACCCTCAAAGCCAAATCGCTGCTGGGTGAGTTCGCGGTCCTCAAGAAGCCGCAAGTGGCGCTCGGCATGGGCATGAGCGCCCTGGCCGCCGCCAGCATGTTCTCCGTCTACACCTACATCACGCCGATCCTGACCGGCGTCACCGGCATCAGCGCCGCCTCGGTTACCTATGTGCTGGTGGTGTTCGGTGTCGGCCTCACTGTCGGCAACCTGCTGGGCGGTCGCTTGGCGGATTGGAAGCTGATGCCCTCGCTCAACGGCCTGTTCCTGGCGCTGGCCTGCCTCCTCGCCCTCTTCACCGTGACCGCCGGCAATCCGATCACGGCAATCGCCACCATGATCGTCTGGGGCGTCATCTCCTTCGCCGTCGTGGCGCCCCTGCAGATGCATGTGGTGAACGAGGCCAAGGGCGCGCCGAACATGGTCTCGGTCCTCAACCATGCCGGCTTCAACATCGGCTGCGCCTCGGGTGCCGCACTCGGCGGCCTGCCCATCGCCCATGGCTTCGGCCTCTCCACCATTCCCTGGGTCGGCGCCGGTGTGGCCTTCATCGCCTTCGCGGTCAGTCTCTTCTCACTCTATCTCGGCAAACGCCAGGGCCGTCATGAGACGGTCTATCCGGACGTCGAATCCGTTCCGGCAGAGTAAACCTTTGCCGGCCGCTTCGCGGTCACGGCGAGCCAGATCCCCGCAAACACCGTCACCAATCCCACCACGAGATTCCAGCGGATCGCCTCGCCCAGCAAGGCTGCGCCGAACAGCGAGGCCGTGATCGGGTTGACCGTGACCGAGATCGCGACCCGCGTCGGCGAGGCGCGGCCGAGCGCAAAGGCCCAGAGGAAGAAGGTCACGGCGCCGCCGAACACGCCGAGATAAGCGACCGCCGACCATTGCGGCAGGTCGAACGCGGCCAGCGGCGCCAAGCCATCGCGCAAAACCGCCACGACGATGAGGCAGAGCGCACCCACCCCCATGCCGGCGGTGGCAAACGGAATCGGCCCCGAGCGGCGGATGAACGGCCGCGACCAGACATTGTAGAGCGCCATGCAAAGTGCTGCGCCAATCATCAGCAGATCGCCACGCCAAGCGCCTGCCGGCACGGTGGCAAGGCCGGACAGCAAAGCCATTGCCACGCCCGACATGGCGATGAGGACGCCCAAGGTCTTGCGGAAGGTGAGCTGCTCGACGCCCAGCAAGGCACCGACCAGCAAGGTGAGGAGCGGCAAGGTCGACAAGGCGAGCGCACCGCGCGCCGCGGTCGTGTAAATCAGCGAGGCGTTGAACAGGATCGGGAACAGCGCAAAGAACAGCAGCCCCAGCGACGCGACACCCGGCCAATCCCGCCGCCCCGGCCATGTCGCCCGCTGCAACAAGGCGATCGGCAGCAACAGGACAAAACCGATGCCAAAGCGCAGCGCACCCAGGGTCAGCGGATCGATCACACCCATCACATAGCGCGTCGCCACCACCGCCGTGCCGCCGATCCCGCTCGACAACACCGCCGCCATCACGCCCCAGATCTCGCCCATGCTCGCTCTCCGCGGTGCTGAGGGGGGAGAGAGTAGCGGCATCTATTGCGGCCAAGACACGCAATGGCGTCATGGGCGTCGGCTTGGGGCGCGATGCTCGCCCAAGCGATTGCTTGCCACAAATATAAATTGCCCAGGCAATGGAGCTCAACTAAGTTGCGAACGCCTCATTCTCAGGAGTTGCCTCAATGTTGCGAACCTTCTTGATTCTGCCGCTGATCTTTCTGATGGGCTGCACCGTCGGCCAGGAGCGGAAGCCGGTTGGCACACTGAAAATAACGCAAGAGGTCTGGGACAATTATGAGATCTATCTTCATGATCTTGGCACGAGAGATTTAGGCGCCTACGCCGTCTCGCTGGATGGTGAGAAGTACTATGTCGTTTGGTGCGATGGCACGAGTTGCGGTGGTCCCGGCTATCGTCGAGAAGCGATCAAGGGCTGCGAGCGGAATGGAAGGCAGTGCGTCCTCTTTGCCTATCGAGACGAGATACTTGTCGAATATGAGATCTCTAAGTAAGCCGCAGTGGCGCCTCAGACCAGGTATCCGTCCCATCGATACCTCGTGGCCGATGAGAGACTCGTGCTCCGTCACAGATAATTTTAGCATCCCGTCCGATACATGCCGCTGCATGGAATTTGCCCTGATTTCGCAGAAGCTGTTGGTCTTGGGCGTCGATGTGAAAAGGCGGTTAGCCGCCACTTAGTAGCCAACGCGTATGACTTAGAACCCGACGCCCCTAAAACCGATTGATCGGCCCGCCGTGATAGCGCATCAGCCCGGCGCAGATGTCGCGGACCAGGCCGTGTTTGTGCGGGCCGTGATCGGGATAGCGGGCCATGTTGTCGCCGTTGTGCTGGAAGACCAGGCCGCCTTTGCCGTCATCGGTCGGATACTGCCACAGCCAGTCGGCGGGCTTGGGGTCTTCGGCGGCGCCGATGTCGGTGAGCCACAGCGCACCTGCCGGCATGTCCGACCAGCCGCGGGCGTATTGGCCGAAGATGCCCTGCCAGCCGTCAAAATCCTCATCCATGTTGCGGAAGAAACCCAGCGGGTCGTTGCGGATGCGCGCCTTGATGTTGGTGAAGGGGCGCGGCGGCACGGCCTGGAAGGAACTGAGGAACGGCAGCCATTGCAGCGCCGGTTCCGAGCAGATGACCATGTGGCCGCCGCGTTTCAGGAAATCCAGCAGCAAGGGCTGCAGCTTGCGGAGATGGAACTGGTCGTGGATATGCGGGATGTAGAGGATGTCGGTTGCGGCGAGATCATCGGCACCGAGGTGATATTGCGGACAGAATTTGAGCTGGCCGCCGACTTCGGCGAGTGACTCCGCCAGCCCCTCCGGCGCCCATTCCATCGAGTTCTCGAAACATTGCAGATAGGTCGCGGTAAAGGTCGTTCGCGCCCGCGTGATGCCCACTTCGCGGTTGAGCCAGGGATAGAAGGCCCGCAGGAAACGCTGGCAGGCCGGCATGAACCGCTCGCCATTATGGACATGCGGATCGAGCGTGCTGACCAGCAGCCGCCCACCGCCTTCGAGCTTGGGGAAATCGAGCAGCAGGGAGCCGCTGTCATCGTCGATGTTGAGCGCACTGTGGCCCAAGGCGTGCAGCTTGAAGGCGCCGAACCAGTGCCAGCTCATGTCCGCGACCGGGATCACATCGTTCAAGGGATGGCGCGGTGTCGGCGCGTGGATTTCGAGCGTCGGGTTGGGCTTGGTCCACCATAGCCAATCCCGGGTGTTGATCGGCTGCCAGTCGAGGTCGACCACATCGATCCATTCGTGCAGGCCAACGCAATGAAAGACGATGAGGAACCCGCCACCGCGCACATAGGCGTTGAGCTGGTCGGCATAGCGCCGGATGCTGGCGCTGTCCGCGCCATCGGGAATGACCACCGCGGCGTATTGGGAAAGATCGTAGGTCTCCAGCTCGCGCAGATAGATCATGTCGTCGAGCTGGTGCGCGAAATCATGGAAGCTGGTCAGCTGGCTGGCGCAGCCCCAGGTGATATAGGCGATCTTTTTCTGGGCGTCGGTCATTTGCTCATCGCTCAAAGGAAGGGGCGAAGGTGAATTTGCCGCCGGGCGCGAAGGCTGCCTTGGCGATGGGGACGTCATAGAGGGTGGTGAGATTCTCGGCGGTGAGCACGTCCTCGACCGCGCCGAACTCATAGCGTTGGCGGTCGCGCATCAGCAGGACATGGCTCGCCACCTCCAGCCCGTGCTGCGGGGCATGGGTCGAGAACAGGATGGTGAGGCCCATACTGGCGTTGAGCTCGCGCAGCGTGTCGATGACGATCGACTGGTTCTTGTAGTCGAGCGCCGAACAGGGCTCATCCAGGATCAGGATCTCGCATTCCGAGGAGAGCGCCTGGGCGATCATCACCAGCTGGCGCTGGCCGCCGCTGAGTTCATTGAAGGCGCGGTCCTTGAGGTGACCGACCTTCATCAACTTCAGATATTTCGACGCGATCCCATAATCCTGCGCGCGTGGTGCGCCGAACAGGGGGATATGCCGGGCGCGACCCATCAGCACGATGTCGAGCACCGAGAAGGCGAAGGCGGATTGAAACAGCTGCGGCACATAGCCGATGCGGCCGCGCGCCGTCACGGTGCCGGCGCTGGGCTTGCAAAGCCCGACCAGACAATTCAGCAAGGTGGTCTTGCCGACACCATTGGCGCCGAGGATGGCCAGCACGCTGCCCGGTGCGACCTGCAGGCTGTAATCCGCCAGGATCGGTTTATCCGACAGGCTGACGCTGAGGTTCTGGATATCAATCATGGGACCAGCCGCTTTTGGCCTGCACCCGGCGCAGGACGATGGCAAAGACGGGGACGCCGATGAGCGCGGTGATGATGCCGAGCGGCAATTCAGCCACCGTCGCCGTGCGCGCGATGTTGTCGACCAGCAGCAGATAGATGGCGCCCAGCAAGGCGGAGACCGGCAGCAGGCGGCCGTGATCCGGCCCCACCAGAGCGCGCGCCACATGCGGGATGACGAGGCCGACCCAGCCGATGATCCCTGAGGTCGCCACCACGCCGGCGGAGATGATCGAGATGGCGATGAAGATGGTCCATTGCACCAGTTCGATCGGCGCCCCCAGCGCCCGCGCCTTCTGCTCGCCCAATGAGAGGATGTTGATCTGATAGCGCAGCAGGAAGATGACGATCATCGGCGGCAGGATGGCGAGCGACATCAGTATGAGATCGCGATAGCTGGTGGCGGCGATGCTACCCATCAGCCAATAGGTGATGGCCGGCAGCTTCTGCTGCGGGTCGGCCAGCAGCTTGCAGATTGAAATGGCGGCGGTGAAGAAGGCCGAGACGACCACCCCGGCCAGCACCAGGGTCAGCGTCGAGGCGCGGCCGCGCACCGTCGCCAACCCCTTCACCGCCAGCAGGCTGCCCATGCCGAAGGCGAAAGAGGCCGCCAGAACCGGATAGCCGCCGCCGACGAGCAGGATGGCGAGCGTGCCGCCGAAACCCGCCCCGAAGGTGACACCGATGGTGCTGGAATCGACCAGCGGGTTGCGGAACAGGCCCTGCAGTGCCGCGCCTGAGATGGCGAGGCCGGCGCCGACCAGGATCGCGGCCAGGACGCGCGGCAGCCGGATTGATTCCACCACATCGGCCTGCACCGTCGTCCAGCTCGGTGTTTGCGCCGGGATCACATTATCGAGGAGGATGCGCCCGACATCGACGATGCCGATGTCGTAGCGCCCCACCGTGATCGAATAAAGCAGGCAGAAGACCAGCAGCAGCGACAGCAACAGGATGATCACCCAGCTGCGCATGCGCGCGCCGCCTTGCGCTGTGGCCATCGCCAGCATGATCCGGCTCAGCCGAAGATATCTAGATAGCCGGCGGAATCCTTGTTCTGCTCAAGCTCCAGGATGAAGCGGATCTGCTCCTCCGTGAGGTCGCGGCGGTAGACCAGGCTGTAGCCTTCCTTGAGTGTCTCGCCGAAGTTCTTGGCATCCTTGAAGCGTTCCGGATGAGCGACCCGCGCCAGCCAATCGTCGGAGAGGTAGATCTCCGCCGCATCCGGCGAGCGGTTGAATTGCGGGAATTTATAGACCCGCTTGTTCTTGACCGCATCCAGGCTGGAAAGCGCCTGGTTGCTGTAGAAATCGGCCGGCGTCAGATCGGCTGCGTAAGACGGGATGACGATGATCGAGGGGTTCCACACCAGCAGCTGCTCGGCATCGACCGTGCGCCACCATTCGCCGGTATCGTCGGCGGCCAGGTTGGTGGTGCCGCTTAAGGTGTAATCCTGGGAGCTGTTGGCGATGATGCGGAAGCTGTCCTTGATCTCGTCGACCACCAGCATGGAGACCGTCTCAGTCGGCTTCACTGCAGCGAAGGTCTCGCGCAGGGCTTTGTCCGAGGCATCCTGCTGCTGCAGGATCGCCTGGGCGCGGTCGATGCGGCCGGAGGTGTAGCCGGCCAGCATCAGATAGTCACGGCGATCCTGATTGGTGCAGCAATTGTAGCCGATCACAGTCAGGCCGACGCGCTCCAGCGGCTCCATGATCTTCGGATCGAAGGTCCATTGCTGCACGACGTCCGGCTTCAGCTCCAGGATCGCTTCCACATTGGGCGCGAAGCCGTCGCCGGCCACATTCATGTCGAGCTTGAGGAATTCCGGCAGGATCTGCGCATAGAAGCTGCCCTCATACATCTTCTTCGCCTTCTTGTTCACGCCGACGATGTGTTTGCTCTCCCCCTCGACCGCGTAATAGACCAGCGGGCCGGAGGCGAACATCGAGACGACACGCTCCGGCGGCGCCTTGAGGGCGATGACCTTGCCGCGGTGATCGAGGAAGCGGATCTCTTCGGCCGCGGCGCCGGAAAGAGCGGTGGCGAGGACGGCGACGCCCAGGCCACAGCCAGCCAGAATCTGCGAAATTTTCATGATCACCCCCATTTGCCATATATTGCGCGATTAATAATCATTCGCATTCTCAAAAGCAATGGGATTCGCGCGCTGGCCATGGCCTAGTTTAGGCGGCGCCAGCTCTCCCACAAACGGACCAGAACACTCGTATTCGATCGCGGAAGTTGTATACTGCGGACACAACTTGCACGGATAATTCCCATGAATGATGCCATCGAGGAAAGTCTGCCCGAAACGACATCCTTCAAGCAGGCAGCGGACTGGGAAGATGCTGGAGCCGCGGCGATTGCCGCTTTCGGCAGCCAGGCAAACATGCGCGCCGAGGCGCTCATCAAATCTATTCGCCAGAGCGTTCGGTATTGCGAGGTTGTCGAGGCAGAAAAATTACTGCTGATCGACATGCGCGCAATGCTGCTGGGCATGCTGTCCGTCGGCTTGCAGGATACGCCGTCCTCCACTTTCGGAAACACGGCGACATGGTTCGCAGACTGGCTGCAATCGCGTATCAGCCTGAATGAGCTGGGGGCGGTCGTGATGGGTGGCGCCAGAACGGGAACGGATACTGTCCTGGGCGCCTTGCACAACGGCTTTCAGATCAGAATATCGAGGTCGATGCAGGCAATCTTGCCGCTGGCCGTCGGCTTTGCTCGTGACACCGTCGGTCGGGAGGTTGCAGATCTGCGGCATTTCATCGCCGCCGCACTGACGCATGTGCCGAACTTGTGGTCGAAGCTACCCGAGTTCAGTCATCTGACGGCGGCAGACACCGCGGCATTTCGACGGGCCTTGCTAGAGAGAATCACGCGCAATCCAGAACGTGGTGAAAATGTCGACGCCTGGAAGCGGATTCTGGCCCCGTTGCCCGGCGACAATGCAAATCTCCGGATCAGCCGCCTGCCCGGCTTCACGTCGGATCGGCCGGCGACCAGTGCCAGCGGCGATCCTCTGGCTGTCGACGCCGATGCCCGTGCGTTTGCCAATCTGATCTGCTCGACCGATACGGTGTTGCCGCTATCGATTGGCGTCTTCGGCGGCTGGGGTTCGGGCAAATCGAGCTTCATGCAGCGACTGGAGGAGCGGATCGGCGACCTGACCAGTCCGGAAAAGCAGCGCCCGGCGGGGACGCAGTTCGTCTCCAACATCATTCACATCCGCTTCAACGCCTGGCATTTCGCCGACGCCAATCTGTGGGCCAGCCTCACGGCTGAGTTTTTCGACCAGCTGCGCGTCGGTGGTTTTGCCAATGCCAACAATGATCTGTACGCACGGCTCATCGACCGGGTAAACAGCCACGTGCATTCGCTGTCAAAAACGGTCGATGCCACCCGTGACGCACTGGCAAGGAGCCGGAAGGATCTGCTGGCAGCGCAGCAAACACATGACAATGCCATCAAGACGGCGGATGCAGCCACCCGGCAGATTTTTTCACAGGTCCTGGTGAACTCAGTCGTCGATGCCTTCAACGCGCGGCGCGATGATCTGCAGAAGATCATCAAGGATAAGTCAGGTGCCGAGCTAGGCGATTTCGTCGAACTGGCAAAACTCACCACAACGATCGGCGGCCAGATCAAACTTGTCATCCGCATCCTGTGGGCACATCGCTGGCAGCTCTGGCTCGCGGTTCTGGCCATTCTCCTCCTGGCGATCCTGTGCTTCGGTCTTTACAAGGAGCCTCTGCAAGGTCGGATGTCGTCAGGTGATGACTGGCCATTCGGCACAGTATTCATCGGCCATGCTCTCGAGTTCCTCACCGAGCATGCCAGTTGGAGTGCGGTCGGTGGAATCGGCACGTTCATCGCCGCGTTGCTGCCCGCCTTGAGGCTCGTCGCCCGCCTGTCAAAGAGCGTCACCGGATTTGCCCGGAAGCTCCAAGACGTGAAGGTGGAAGATGCCAAGGCCGTGCTTGAGAGCGAGGGCAAACTGCGCGTGGCGGCAGCGGAGACCAAGGCGCAAGAGGAAGCGATCGAGCGCGCCAACCGCTCGCTTTCCCGCTATGTGGCACCCGACAGCAGCCCCAATCCACCGCGCCTGTTGCGCTTCATCCTGGAAGACAATCCCGATACCAAGGAGATGGAAAAGGAGATCGGCCTGATCAGCCGCGCCCGCCGCCTGTTCCAGGCAGTGGATGAGATCGTCCGGCAGGAACAGAAAAAACGGTTGGAGGGCAAGCCGCGCGATCTACAGGTACCGGAGCGGATCGTACTCTATATTGACGATCTCGACCGCTGCACGCCGCAACAGGTCTATGCCGTGCTGCAGGCCATTCACCTGCTGCTGGCCTTTGAACTGTTCGTGGTCGTGGTGGCGGTCGACGTCCGCTGGATCGAGCGGGCGCTGGCAGAGCAGAACAGCCTGCCGGCCATCGAGCCCGAAAAATCCGCGGGCGACGCGCAAGCCTCTGGGACACAAGCCTCTGGGAAACGGGAGCTCGATCCACGCAAGCTTACCATCAACTATCTGGAAAAAATCTTTCAACTGCCGTTCTGGCTGAAGCCGCTATCCACTGACGGCAACAATGCGGGCAGCTATGGCGCCTATGTGCAGGCATTGCTCGCAAACCGGCCGGCTGCGGCGCAGCCATCGAGGACCACGCCAGGCACTGACCCCGCGCCAGCGCCCGACAAGGTGCCGCCGGTGGGCGCCGATACGCAGCCACAGGCGCCAAGTCCGGCGCCACAACCCGGTGCCGGAACCTCATCGCCGGTGGATCCGCCCAGCCCGGCAGCTGAGGTGCCACCGGCTGAATCCTTTGAAGCAATGATTCTGACACCTGAGGAGATCAAATTCTTGGGCGATGGCGCCATCGGCCGCATTGCTCCCCGAGAGCCGCGCGGGGTGAAGCGGATGATCAACGTCTATCGTGTGTTGCGCGCCAGCATGTCCCCGGACGATCTGCATGCGCTGACCGGCGACGTCCACACCGCGCCAACCTATCCGCTGGCCATTTTCATGGCGGCACTCGAGACCGGGCAGGACGTCGATGTCGCCAACAATTTTTATGACGGCCTGCGCAAATGCTTAGCGCAGGAACCGGTCGATGAGCAGAATTTGGATGCAACTCTCAACCCGCACTCGACCACGTCGGAAGGCTGGAAACTAATCGGTGCCGCGCTTCAGAATCGTCCCGATCTGCTGCAAGCATTGCGGCGCACCACAAAGGAGCGCGGCGACAAACCGGCCAATATCGGCGAATGGCTGAAGGTGGCCAGAATCGTCCGCCGCTACTCTTTCAACAGATACACGTGATCATCATGCTGGCAGCGCCGGCAGCCGCTGCGCCAATTCCTCGACCAGGACGCGGGTGTTCTCGCTGTAATCGATCGGGATATTGACCAGATGGACGCCGCCTTGGGCGAAGGCCGTCTCCAGCGCCGGGATGAAATCGGCGATGCTGCTAACGCGGGTGCCGCGGGCGCCGTAGGATTCGGCATATTTCACAAAATCGGGGTTGCCGAAGGTCATGCCGAAATCCGGAAACTTGTCGACCGCCTGCTTCCAGCGGATCATGCCATAGGCGCCGTCTTCGAGGACGAGGACGACGAGGTTGAGCTTGAGCCTCACCGCCGTTTCCATTTCCTGGCTGTTCATCATGAAGCCGCCATCGCCGCACACCGCCATGACGCGGCGCTTCGGGTAGAGGATGGCGGCCATCATCGCCGAGGGCAGCCCCGCCCCCATCGTCGCCAGCGCATTGTCGAGGAGCAGCGTGTTGGCGACCGTGGTGCGGTAGTTGCGCGCGAACCAGATCTTGTACATGCCGTTATCGAGGGCGACGATGCCGTCGGCCGGGATCACCTGGCGGATGTCATGGACGATGCGCTGCGGGGTGAAGCGATCCTCGGTGGCGCGGTCGGCGATGCGCGCGAGGATGCCCTTGCGCAAGGGCAGCAAGGCGCTGGCATGGGTCAGCTTCCCCTCCAGCCGGTCGGCGAGCAACCGCAGGCTGGGGCCGATATCGCCGATCACCTCGGCCTGCGGGAAATAGACCTGCTCGACGGTTGCCGGCTGATAGCCGACATGGATCACGTGGGGTCCGTCGGGGCCCATGATGAAGGGCGGCTTCTCGATCGTGTCATGGCCGATGGTGATGATGAGATCGGCGCGCTCGATCGCGTCATGAACATAGTCGCGTTCGGACAGGGCCGCTGTGCCCATATAAAGTTCTGTCCCGCCGGGCACCGTGCCCTTGCCCATCTGCGTGGTGAAATAGGGAATGCGGGTGCGCAGGACGAATTGCGCGAGATCAGTCGTTGCGCGCGGCCGGGAGGCCGCGGCACCCAGCATGATCAGCGGATGCTTGGCCGCCAGCACCATGGCAGCGGCGCGGTCGAGCGCCTGGCTGCCGGCGACCGGTAGCTCGACCGGATGCGGCGGGATCATGGAGACGGCGGCGCATTCTTCGGCGGCGATGTCTTCCGGCAGTTCGAGATGGACCGGGCCGGGCCGTTCCTCCTGGGCAACACGGAACGCTTCGCGCACCATGGTCGGAATCATGCGGGTCGAGACGATCTGATGGGTGAGCTTGGTGAGCGGGCGCATGGTCGCCACCACGTCGACGATCTGGAACCGCGCCTGGCGCGAGGACAGGACACCCTTCTGCCCGGTGATCATGACCATCGGCATGCCGCCCAGATGCGCATAAGCCGCACCGGTCGTGAAGTTGAGCGCGCCGGGGCCAAGGGTCGCGATGCAGACGCCGGGCTTGCCGGTAAGCCTGCCATAGGTGGCGGCCATGAACGCCGCCGCCTGTTCATGCCGGGTCAGGACCAGCTGGATGGAGGAGTTGCGCAGGGATTCGACGACATCGAGATTCTCTTCCCCCGGCACGCCGAAGATCCGGTCGACGCCCTCATTCTCCAGCGCCGCCACCAGCAGATCAGATCCCTTGCTCATCGCCTTGCTCCTTTTAGCTCACCTGGGGTCGCATCCTAGGACATATCGGCAGGGCAAACACCTACGCCTTCGGGTTCGTGACGATCCGAGAACTGGCGGCGATGCTGAGCACCAACAGGCCAACCAGGATGAAAGCAAGGTTGAGGCTGGTCCAATCGGCGACGAAGCCGATGAAAGCGGGACCCACCAGAATGCCAGCATAGCCGATGGTGGTGATAGCAGCGATGGCGTGGCTGGGCGACATCGCCTTTTGCCGGCCGGTCGCCGTGTAGAGCACGGGCACGATGTTCGAGGCGCCGAGTCCAATGAGGGCGAAGCCGAGCAGCGAGAGATAGCCGTTCGGCACCAGGACGGCGAGGAGGAAGCCCGCGACGACGCAAAGGCCGCCGAACAGCAGCACGCGCCGCCCACCAAGTGCCGCCACGATGCGATCGCCGCTCAGGCGGCCGATGGTCATGGCGAGTGCAAAGGCTGCGTAGCCGATGCCGGCCGTCTCGCGGTCGAAGCCGCGCGCCTGGATCAGGAACAGGGCGCCCCAATCCAGCATGGCGCCTTCGGCGAGAAAAATGATGAAGCACAGAATGCCGATGAACAGCACCATGCCATGCGGCGCCACGAAGAGCGGCGTCCGTTCGCCGCCGACATTGCCATAGGCCAGAAGATACGGGCCGGCGAGCAGGAGCAGCAGGCCGAGAAACGCTGCAGCGATCAGGCTGGCGCCGAACGGCGCGAAGCCGAGCCAGATGAGCCCGCTGACACCGCCGGCTCCCACCATGCCACCGACGCTGAACAGGCCGTGAAAGCCCGACATCATGGGCCGATGGGCGGCCTTTTCGACGATCACCGCCTGGATGTTGACGGCGACATCGGCGGTGCCGATGGCGGCGCCGAACAGGAACAGCGCACCGGCCAGCAAGGGAGCCGCGGTGACGTAGCTGAGCAGCGGCAGCGCGATGCAGACGAGAATGCCGGCCGCGACGATGACCGCGCGACAGCCGAAGCGCGTCGACAAGGCGCCCGACAGCGGCATGGCGACCAGCGATCCGGCGCCGAGGCAGAGCAGCAGCAGCCCCAGCGACCCGTCATCGAGCCCGGCTCGTGCCTTGGCATAGGGCACCAGCGGCGCCCAGGCGGCCAGCGCCACGCCGATGAACAGAAAGCTCAGGCGGGTGGAAAACTGCGCCTTGCCGCCCGGCGTCGCGTGTTCAGGCCCGGTCTGTTCTGGGTTGGTCTGTTCAGGCGCAAATATATGCTCGATCACGATGTCACAATGAGATGAGTGGAAGGGAATGAGTGGATCTGCGATCAGGCGCGTTGCGCAAAGATCGATGCGGCGCATTCTAGAGGCTGGCTGCGGAGCCTATCAACCGACAACTGCCCATCCGCTGGCGACAACCCCGCCAGCGATGGGGAGATCGCCCAATCCAAACCACCGTATCGCAGCGTATAGTCGGGCATGATGACATCCCGCCGCAGATTGCTCGCCACGACGGTCGCCGCCTTGCTGCCGGTGCGGGGCCTGGCACAGGAGACGCCGCCGCCCCTTGCCGTCGCACGTTTCAGCGCGGGCGACCTTGCCGATTGGGAGCGCGAACGCTTTTCAGGCGAGACGATTTACCTCATCGAGCCGTTCGATGGGACCATGGCGCTGCATGCCAAAGCGGTCGGCACGGCATCCGGCCTTTATCGCGAGAGGACGATCGATCTCAGGGCAACACCGATCGTTACCTGGCGTTGGGCGCTGGGCCAGGGAAAGGCCGGGCTCGATCCGCGGCAGAAGAAGGGCGACGATTATCCGCTGCGGCTCTATTTCGTGGTGAAGCGCGGGCTGTTCAATCTCGATACCATCGCCGTGCAATATGTCTGGTCGCTGTCGCAGCCGGCCGGCACTTTCTGGCCCAATCCGTTCGCCCCGAGCGTCATGCAGATCGCCATCGACGACACGACCTCACCGCGCCAGCGGATGGTGCAGCACAGCCGCAACCTGCGCGATGACTTCCAGCGCCTGTTCGGCGAAATCATCGATCGCATTGACGTAGTCGCCATCATGACCGATGCCGACAATGCCGGCGGGATCAGCGAAGGCTGGTATGGCGATGTGAGTTTCCAGGCGGCGTGAACATCTGCCAAGTTCCAGATCGGGACACCCCGCGTAACAAATCGCCCGCACCTGCCGAAAACGCTAAAGAACCGCGGGAATATCCCGGTCGCAGCGAGGCGGAGGCGATAGATGCCCAGAATCAGCGGGTGGCAGTTTGCTGCCGGTATCCTTATTGCGGCAATAGCGGGCACGCCGGTATCGGCGGATACTGCAATGGCCGACAGCCCCGTCGTGGTCGAGCTGTTCACCAGCCAGGGCTGCTCTTCCTGCCCGCCGGCGGATGCCAATCTGATCAAGGTGAGCGATCGGGCCGATGTGCTGGCCTTGAGCTTTGGTGTCACCTATTGGGATTATCTGGGCTGGGAAGATACCTTTGCGCGGCCGGAATTCACGGAAAGGCAAATGGTCTACGAACGGCCGCTCGGTCATGCCGGCGCCTTCACGCCGCAGATCGTGGTGAATGGCCGCAAGGATGTCATCGGCCATAATCTGGGTGAGCTGCAGGAATTGATCGACGCAGAAGCGGCCGCGCGCGCGATGGAAGTGGCGCCAATCATCGCGGTCAAAGACAATCGCATCGAGATCGGCGTCGGCACGGCACCCGCACGGAGCGCCGATATCTGGCTGGTGCAGTATGACCCGCGCATCACGGAGGTCCCGGTGGCACGCGGCGAGAACCGGCGCCGTGTGCTGCCGATCAAGAACACCGTCCGCGCGTTGACGCGGCTGGGCGGGTGGAACGGGGTCGCCGTGACGCTCGATCTGCCACCAATGCCGGAAGGGTTGACCGGCGCCATCCTGGTGCAACTGCCGCTCGGCGGCGAGATCATCACCGCCGCAAAACTCTAGCACCCCGCCCATCGCCGGACCGCAATCCGACCCGCGCTGAAAATGTCCGACAGATTACAATTGCAATTGATTCTCATTTGCATATGATGCGTGCCGAATGGGGCGGCGCAAGGCAAGCCCTTATCTTGAAAGGGGAAATCATGGGTTTGCTATCGAAACTGTTGGGCAGTCATGGCTTTGGCCATCACGATTTCTGGGATTATTTCGGTCAATGGAACGGCCACCATGGGCCCAAGCAGCCGGTGCCGTCGGTGCTGGCCCCCGAGATCAGCCTGACCCCGGCCTACCAGCCGGTCGCCATGCTGTTCGGTGACCAGACGGCGGACAAGATATTCAACCTGCGCGATCTCAACGGCGATGGCGATGCGAGCGACGCCGGCGAGCGGCTGGTGTTCCTCGACAAGACCAATCAGAGCGGTCTTGCCGCCCCCACCGGCAATGTCTTTGCCATTCACCAGGCCGAGGACGGCGCCGTCTACATCGCCGAGGGCGATACCGACAGCGTCTATGTGGCGCGCGACCTCAACCATGACGGCGATGCCAACGATGCCGGCGAGGCGAAGGTCTGGTTCTCGAAGGATAATGCCGAGGGCTTCCAGCTGCCGACACCCAACGGTGTATCGACCGATGCCTCGGGCGCGGTCTATGTCGTGAATGCGGGCCTCATCAGCGGGCAGACGGATGATGCGATCTACCGCACGGTCGATCTCAACCATGACGGCGATGCGAACGACGCCGGCGAAGCGACGCGCTGGGTCAATCTGCAGTCGCTCAACGTCAAATCATCCGCCTTCGATCTGTCCTTCGTGGGCGACGTCGCCTATCTCGCCGACACCAACGGCACGGATGCGGACACAGTCTATCGCCTGGAAGACAAGAACCATAACGGCGTGATCGATAGTGGCGAAGCACAGGTCTTCATCGCCGACGGTAACGCGTTCGGCGCGCCGATCGACTTCGCCCTGGCGACGCAGGACGGCAGCGTGCTGACCTGGGATTTCACCGCGGTGGGTGGTGAGTCGCGCGTGTTCCGCCTCACCGATCTCAACGACAGCGGCACCATCGACGATGCCGGTGAAGTCAAGGAAGTCTGGAATACCAGCTTCCTGCCGGCAGGCTTCGGCAACTCGGTAGGTTTCTCGATCGCGGCCGATGAGAATGGCGATCTCGCCGTCACCTCGAACAGCGGCACGGCCACCGAGCGCAATGTCGTGCACCTTTCCGACCTCAACAACGATGGCGATTATATGGATGCCGGCGAGACCGTCATCTTCACGTCGAATTCGCTGGATCCCGATGTCGGCCAGCGCCCCCGCTCCGTTGCCTTCTATAACGATGGCACCCTGCCCGCCAACCCGAACACCTATCATGAGGGCGGCAACGCGGTGTTCTTTGCGAGCGGCCTCAAGATCACGGACGCCGATTCAAAGTATATCGGCGGCGCCGTCATCAAGATCACCGGCGGCCTCGATCCCGACCATGACCTGCTGTCGGTCGATCTCGCGCGCTGCAGCAACATCAAGGTGAGCTATGACGAGGATACGGGCACGCTGACCCTGAAGGGCCTCGCGAGTGCCGCGGATTACCAGAACCTGCTGCAGAGCCTGCAATTCGACAGCCGTGTCGACAATCCCGATGAAAGCCTGCGGCATATCTCGATCACCGTGCAGGATGAACGGGGCGCTGCCGGCAGCAGCATCACGCTCAGCACGACGATCGGTGTTGAGGCGGATGATATCCACACAATCTTCGGCACGGATCGCGGTGATCGCATCACCGGCCATGCCTATGGCGAACAGATCCTGGGTGGCGATGGTGGCGATACCATCACCGGCAAGGGCGGACATGATCGGCTGTTCGGCGAAGACGGCAACGACACCGTGCGCGGTGGGGCCGGGAACGACTTGCTGTCAGGTGGTGCCGGTTACGACACGCTGGAAGGCGGCAAGGGCAATGATCACTTCCTGTTCAGCGACAAATCGGGCACCGATGTCATCACCGATTTCGACGTATTCCAGGACGAGATCGATTTCGAGGGCGTCACCTATAAGGGCGTTGCCATCAACTCCCTTGCGGAGGCCGCCGATGCTGCCGATTCCTATGGCAAGTTTGGGACGATCTTCCACTTCGATAACAACGCGACCTTGATCGTGATCGAGCAGAACGGTCACGCGATCGTTTGATTCGCCGACCATCTCTTCTCCCAGGCGATAGGGCTTCGTGGCGATAGCGCGGCGCTGCCGGATTCTGATCCGGTAGCGCCGCGTTTCCATTTGGGCCGCATTAACCCAAGGAGAGCGCAAAAGGGCCGGAAGCAAGCTTCCCATGGATGCCAGCGGCAGTCACAAGGCTCTTGAGCTTTTGCGTGACCCGATTCTCCGCTTCTGCTAGACGGGGTTAAGCGGTTCGAATGGTCGGGAGTTGGGGCACGATGGTTGCCATGTCACAAAACGGTATCAAGATCACGGTGCAGAAATTCCCGCCGCCCTTGCCGCTGGTCTGGGCCTGCCTGCCCGATGGCGGCGATCAGGTGACCAGGCTGCACAAGGTGCATTACCGGGCCATCTGGCGCAGCCGCAATTTGCTGGGCGCGCTGGAGATGATGGCGCTGTTTCTGCTGTGGCCCTTCCTGCTGTTCCCGCGCATCCGCCAGGCGACGCGGCGCAACGGCGCGATGATCGAGCAGCGCACCGGCAAGAGCCGCCTGCGACAGATGTGGGAGCAACTGGTCCTCGCCGCCAAATTCGGCATCCGGCCGGACTTTTACTACAAGATGGAGTTCTTTCTGCCTGAGCGCCTGCAGCTCGCCGGCGGCTATGTGCATCGCTACGCCACCAAGGATTCGCTCTACCGCCTGCTCAAGCCGGATGGTGTGGGCCTGTCGCCCCTTACCGACAAGGTCGGCTTTGCGCGCTATTGCGAAGAACGCGACCTCAAGGTGGCGCCGATCATCGCCGCCTTGCAGGGCGGGCAGATCGTTGGCCCCTTCAACGGCCTGCCGCCGATTGATCTCTTCATCAAGCGCACCCGCGGCCGCGGCGGTAGCGGGGCGGAATTGTGGACCTATGCCGATGGCCGCTATCATACGCGGGAGGGTCTCGACCTCGATGCCGATGCGCTGCTGGCGCGGGTTACCGAACTGTCGAAGCGCGAACCCTATCTGGTGCAGGAGCGGCTGGTGAACGATGCGGCCCTGCGCGATCTTTGCCAGGGGGCGCTCGCCACGGTGCGCATGGTCAGCGCCATCAACGAACAAGGCGAGCCGGAAGCGATCCGCGCCGTCTTTCGCATGCCGAGCCGGGCCGAGAGCATCGTCGACAATTACCATGCCGGCGGCATCGCCGCGGCCATTGACCTTGCCACCGGCGAGCTAGGCTCAGCCACGGATATGGGCCTGGCGCCGAGCCTCGGCTGGGTCGATGTGCATCCGATCTCCGGGGCGCAGATCAAGGGCCGCGTCCTGCCGCGCTGGCCGGAGATGCTGGCCTTGGTGCTGCGCGCCCATGGCCAGTTCGCCGACCGCGCCATCATCGGCTGGGATGTGGCACTCACCGACCAGGGGCTCGTGATTGTCGAAGGCAATGCCGCCTCCGACACCGATATCATCCAGCGCTGCCACCGCGCGCCCCTGAGCCAGTCGCGCTATCCCGAACTGATGAACTGGCATCTCACCAAACTAGGCCGGATGTAAGGACCCGCCCGTTCACATCGGCTTTTCGCAATTGACCATCCAGGGTATGCCGAACTTGTCCTGGAGCATGCCGAAGCGCTGCGCCCAGAAGGTCTCGGCGATCGGCATCGTGACCTTGCCGCCGGCTGACAGCGCCTCGAACAGGCGGTCGGCCTCGGCCGGCGCGTCGACCACGAGCGAGACCGTCATGCCCTTGGTCTCGACATGCTCGTCGGTATAGGCATCGGACGCCATCAGCACCTGATCACCGAGCACGATACGGGCGTGCGCGATGCGACCGCGGATGCCGGCCGGCGTATCGGCGGCCATCGGCGTGTCGGCATAGCTCATCATCATGGCGACCTGCGTGCGCAGGCATTTGGCGTAGAATTCCATCGCCTGTTTGCAGTCGCCATTGAAGGTCAGATAGGGATTGATCTTCATCATCGTCTCCATGTGGGTTTTATCGCACGCGAAATCCTGCCGAAATCCGGCAGACAGAATGAAATTCATGAGGTCAGCGAGGTCAGGCGCTCACCAAGACCTCGAAGCCGCCATAAGTCATGCGCTTCATATCGAACGGCATGCTGCTCATATCCATGCCGGCGAGCCGCGGATCCTTGATCACTTTGGCGTTGACCTTGTCGCGGTGAGCGCGGGATTTGAACACGATCCAGGAGAACACCACCGTCTCGCCGCGCTTCATCTTGGTCAGGCGCGGAAAGGGCAGGCCGTATTTGATGTCCAGATTCTCGCCAACGCATTCACGCACCTCGAGGGCGCCATGCTCGCGCCAGATCTTCGCGGCCTTCGACGCCAGGCGACGATAGGCGGGCAGGTTCTTCTTGAGAATGGGCAGCACATAGCCATCGACATAACGCATCGCTTCCTCCGACTTTTCTGAGCGCGGCTATGCGCATCCTGGTCGGAAGCCTGCCGCTGGTTAACAAAAGGTTGATATCAACATATTGACCGGTTGTCAAATCTTGCGGATCCTCGGTCTTGCGCACCCCTTGGCGGGATGCCCGACTTTCTCATATCTTGGCCCACCGCCGGTCGTGGCGGCCATGGAGATATGCAATGCTTCAGAATTTGGTTTGCCACTTCGCCTTCATTGCGGCGCTGGGGGCAGGTCTTATCGCCGGCGCCTTCTTCGCCTTTTCAAACTTTGTCATGCGCGCGCTGGGTCGCCTGCCGGCGCCCCACGGCATCGCCGCGATGCAGTCGATCGACATCGTGGTGATCAACCCGGTCTTCCTCGGTGTGTTCATGGGGACGGCGGGCGTTGGCGCGTTGTTGGCCGTCCTCGCCTGTCTCAGCTGGACGACACCCGGCAGCGCCTACCTGCTGGCGGCCGGCGCACTTTACATCGTGGGGACGTTCCTCGTCACCATGATCCGCAACGTGCCGCTCAATAATGAGCTGGCGGCCGTGGCGCCTGACAGCAGCGAGGGGGCGGCCCTATGGACGCGCTATCTGAGCGACTGGGTCTTCTGGAATCACGTGCGGACTGTGGCCGCCTTGCTCAGTTGCGGCGGTTACATCCTCGCCATCAGCAGCCTGGTCTAGGCACCCTGATGCTGCAGATGGCGGAGCTTGTCGGGGTTGCGCACGATGTAGATGGCCGTGATCCTGCCGTCTTCGATGGCAAAGGCCATGGTCTGCAAAGTCTCGCCGATTTCGATGGTGACGTAGCCCGGCAGACCGTCGATGTCGCCCTGATAGAGGATCTGCGGTGTCGCAAAGCCAGGCAGGCGCGCAAATCCGCCAAAGACATGCAACACCTTCTCGATGCCTTCGAGCGGCACGCCGGCAGCCGGTTTCTTGCCCCCGCCATCGGAATAGACGATGACATCATTGGCCAGCACCTTGCGCAGTCCCGCCATGTCACCCTGGCGCGCGGCGGTGAAAAAGGCGGCGGCGATGTCGCGCCCCTGCTCCGCCGAGACCGGAAAGCGGGGCTTGGCGGCTTGCACATGGCTGCGCGCCCGTGTCGCCAATTGCCGGCAGGCCGCGGGGTCCCGCTCGATCGCCTGCCCGACGTCATCGAATCCCATGCCGAACACGTCATGGAGCAGGAAGGCCGCGCGCTCCAAGGGTGAGAGGCGTTCCAGCGCCATCATCAAAGCGAGGGTCAAATCATCAGCATCGTCTTCCGCCGCCTGTTCCACGAGCGGTTCCGGAACCCAGGGACCGATATAGGTTTCCCGCTGCACCCGCGCCGATTTCAGATGATCGAGGCAGAGCCGCGTCACCACCTTGGCAAGGAATGCCTGCGCGTTCGCGACAACGCTGCGATCGGTCTGATGCCAGCGCAGATAGGCTTCCTGCACCATGTCCTCGGCCTCCGCCACCGAGCCCAGCATGCGATAGGCGACGCGGACCAGCCGCGCGCGATGCGGGGCAAAAGTGGCGGCGGAGTCCTGAGGTGCGCTCATGATTTTGGGTGCGGCGTCTGGAAGGCGACGTTGATGCGGTTCCAAGCATTGATCGTGGTGATCGCCAGGGTCAGCTGCACTTGTTCCTCCGGGGTGAATTGCGCCTGCAGGGCCTGGAAATCGGTGTCAGAGACGGGCGCGTTGTTGACGTTGGTCACGGCCTCGGTCCAGGCCAGGGCAGCGCGTTCACGCTCACTATAAAGCGGCGATTCGCGCCAGGCACTCAGCAAATAGAGGCGCATTTCTGTCTCGTCATGAGCACGGGCGTCCTTGGCATGCATGTGCAGGCAGAAGGCGCAGCCATTGATCTGCGAGGCGCGCATCTCGATGAGGCAGAGAAGGCTGTGTTCGAGACCGGATTTCTGTACATGGCCGCTGAAGTCGAGCAGCGCCTGCATGTCCTTGGGGGCTGCCTGGAAGGAATTGAGACGGGCTTTCATGGTCGTTTTCCTGCGTTTGGGTGGGATACGCAGATAAGACGAGCGGGCCATGGCGCGTGTGACATGGGTGCAAAAAATTCAGCGTGCCCGGCGGAAGGTGAGGTTGATGCGCTGCGCGCCGAGTTCCGGATGCGATCCGTCCTTCAAGGGCGCCACCCCGTGATAGCGCAGGCGCGACGGCCCGCCCCAGACCACGACATCGCCGTGAAAGAGCGGGATGCGGCGTTGCTTGTCGCTGCGACCCATCCCACCCCACAGGAAGGTCGCCGGCAATCCCAGGGACACGGAGACGATCGGCTGGGTGAAATCCCCCTCATCCTTGTCCTGGTGCAAGGTGAGGCGCGTGCCGGGTTCATAGCGGTTGACCAGGCAGACGTCCGACCGGAAGTCGGGGAATCCGGCAGCTTGGGCGGCAGAAACGGCGAGGTGCAGGAACTCGGGAGGCATCGGCGGCCAGGCGTGCTTGGTCTCAGGGTCCAGCGGATCGTAGCGATAGCCGCTGCGGTCGGACACCCAGCCATAGGCACCGCAATTGGTCATGGCGACGGACATGCGGAAGCCGCCGGGTGTGATCAGATGCCGGAAGGGAGAAGCGACCGCGATTCCTCTGACGGCAGCCAGCAGGGCCGGCGCGGTATCGAGGGCGAAGCCACGCAGCAGCATGGCACCCTCATCCAGGGCTTCAACCGGCTCGGCAAACAGATCGGCGTTCATGACAGGACTTCATTGCGCATCGTGAAAGATGATCCCGAGCGTGTGGCGATGTCCAGCACGCAGGCGGCTGACGCCATGGCGCAGATTGACGCGGTAGGGACCCCGCGTGCCCTGCACCGGCCGGTGATGGACCGCAAAGACGACCGCGTCGCCTTTCTGCAAGGACACGACCGTCGGGCGCGATTGCTGGCGCGGGCGCTGTTCGGTGAGGACGAATTCGCCACCGGTGAAATCCGCTCCGGGTTGCGACAGCAGGACGGCGATCTGCAGTGGAAAGGCGAGCGCCCCGTAAAGATCCTGGTGCAGGCAATTATAATCTCCGGCCTGGTAGCGCAGGAGGAGCGGCGTCGGTCGCGTCTGGCCGGCGTCATGGCATTGCCGGATGAAATCGGCATGCAGCGCGGGATAGCGCAGATCCAATCCCATCGTCTCGTTCCAGCGATCGGCAATCGGCGCCAGATGAGGATAGATGCTTTGCCGCAGATCTTTGACCAGCGGCGGCAACGGATAGCTGAAATATTTGTATTCACCGCGGCCGAAGCCATGTCGTTCCATCACCACGCGGCTGCGATAGCGGTCGGCCATATCGTAGCCGGCGACCAAAGCATCACAGGCATCGGCTGTCAGAAAGCCCGGCAGAACGGCATGGCCCTGGGCATCAAGGTCCATGCCGATGGCCGGCCAATCCAAATCCATGGTCAACGCCGGGCTTCCCGCGCCAGGAGCTTTTCCTTCCGCGCGACGCCCCAGCGATAGCCTGAGAGCGCACCGTCGCCACGCAGCACGCGGTGGCACGGCACCGCGACCGCGACAGCATTGGCACCACAAGCGGCTGCCACCGCCCGCACTGCCTGCGGTGCCTCGATGCGCCGCGCGACCTCACCATAGCTTGCCGTCTCACCCGCCGGGATCTGCTGCAACGCCTGCCACACCTGATGCTGGAAGTCGGTGCCGCGCAGGTCCAGCGGCAACGTAAAAGACTGCGCCGGATCGGCAATCAAGACAGCAGCCTTGGCAAATTGATCGGCAAGGCCAGCATTATCGGCCAGCAGCAGTGCTTGCGGAAATCGATGTTTGAGATCGGTCGAAAGTTCCACGACATTGTCGCCGAGCAGCAGAGCGCAGATACCCTGCTGCGACACGGCCAACAGCATGGTGCCCAACGCGCTGGGGCCGGTGGCATAGCGTATCGTCTCGTGTTCCGCATCCGGCTTGCAGCGTTTGCAGGGACGGAAGCCTGCTTCCTCGGCAGCCAACCGGGTCTCATGGAAGGCAACATTCTCCGGCCGTGCCGGACGCGCCTTGCAAGAAGGCCGGCAATAGACGCCGCTAGTCTTGACGGAATAATAGAAGCCGCCATCGGCCGACGCGTCACGCGCGAGCACGGCCTGCCAGCGGGGATCGGCGAGCGTATCGGCGGCACGTTGCGCCTGGTTCTTGGAGCGGATCATCACTGTTCCTTTCACGGATGGATGTCATGCCGGATATGTAGCGCCGGCATCAGCTCCCGGCGCTCCGCTTCTTGCGCAACATCCACCGCGAAATCGATCAGACCCTCTCAAGGCCCTGATTGCCGAGGGTCTCAGTGGGGTGTGAGGTCGTCCCATAAGGCGGGTAAACAGGGCTGCCATTAAGATGTCTTTAAGTTTTTCCGGACAATATCCCTATCGTTGTTCTGCCAACTGTCTACGATTCACCATTCATTTCGTGAAACGGCACTCGCCTCACTTATGAGAGATCCCATGTCCAATGTGGTTCGCGCTTCCGGCCTGTCGATCAAAACGATCCTGACGGGTGTCTTCGGCGCCGTGGCACTTCTGCTCGTGGCAAGCTCCGGCTGGTCGCTCTGGCATGGCTGGCGAAACTATGAAATTGCCAGGCATATCGAGGAAACCAGCGCCATCGACAAGCTGGTCTTCCAGGCCATGCAGGCCCTGCGCGACGATCGCAGCGGCCTCAACCGCGCGATGCTGTCGGAAGAACCGATCGATGCCGAAGGCCGCCAGGATCTCGACAAGGCCTATAAGAATGCAGCCACGAAATTGGCCACCGCGCTTGCGGCGATTGCCGGCGGCGATCTGCCGGATCGCGATCAATGGCTCGCCAGATTGCAGCAGGGTGCGGCGAAATATGACGGCCTCTACAGCCAAGGCTTGGCATCGCTCGACACACCCTTCGCCGAGCGCAACATGGATCTGCGCAAGGAATATTACGGTTACGCTGCCGATTTCGTTGACGACCTGAGCGAAGCTTCAGCCGATTTCGCAGGCTCCATCCGCCTGGTCGATCCGGTGATCGATCAATTGCTGGCCGCACGCAGCCTGAGCTGGATCGTGCGCGATCAGGACTCCACCTTCCGCCGCCAGATCGAAGACGCGCTGATCGCGGGCGAACTCACGCAAGGGGCCAAGGAAAAGGCCATCGACGCCAACGGCCGCGTGGAAACCGCCTGGGACATGTTGCTGAGCGTCCTCGATGCCAGCGAGACGCGCACTGAAGTACAGGAAGCGATTGCTGGCATCAAACAAGGCTATTTCGCGGAATTTGCGCCCAAGCGCGATGAGATCTTCGAGAAGCTGGTGGCCGGTGAAAAGCTCGCCATGACCTCGAAGGAGTGGCGCGAATTTTCGAAGCCGCCCTCCGACCTGCTCAAAGGTTTCGTCGTCCTCGTGGTTGACATCGCCCAGACCCATGCCGCTGAAAGGACCGCTGCCTATCGCACCGGCCTGATGATGGATGCACTGCTGGTTCTCGCGGCCCTGCTGTTGTGCGGTCTCGGCCTCTATGTCGTCGGTCGCCGCGTGGTGCGCCCGATTTCCAACTTGACCACGGCCATGTCGGCTTTGGCGCAAGGCAATATTTCGGTCGAGGTGCCGGGTCTCGACCACAAGGATGAAATCGGCGCGATGGCCGCGGCGGTCGAGGTGTTCAAGGAAAATGCCGTCGAACGTCAGCGGCTGGAAGCCGCACAACAGGCCGAGCTCGCGGCGCGCCAGCAACGCGCCAAGACGGTCGAGGCATTGATCAGCACCTTCGATGATCAGATCAAGGACGTGCTCAACACCGTGACCGGCGCTGCCAGCCAATTGAATGGCACGGCGCAGGAAATGAGTGGTGCTGCCGCCGACAGCGCGGAAAAGGCAACTGCCGTTGCCGCCGCCTCGGAAGAAGCCAGCGCCAATGTGAAGACCGTTGCCGCCGCAGCCGGCGAGCTGACCAAATCGACCCACGAGATTGGCCAGCAGGTCACCATGTCGCAAAGCATTGCGCGCCAGGCGGTGACGGAGGCCGAACGCACCAACGGCACGGTGGCCGGCCTGGTCGAAACCGCGGCCAAGGTAGGGGAGGTGGTCGAGCTCATCAACTCGATCGCCTCGCAGACCAACCTCCTCGCCCTCAATGCGACGATCGAAGCGGCCCGTGCCGGCGATGCCGGCAAGGGCTTCGCCGTGGTGGCATCCGAGGTGAAAAACCTTGCCACCCAGACGGCGCACGCGACCGAGCAGATCGCCCGGCAGATCCAGGCCATGCAAGCGGTGAGCGGCGATGCTGCCAACGCCATCAAGGGCATCGGCAGCACCATCGTCCGTATCGATGAAATCGCCGGCGCGATTTCGGCGGCGGTCGAGGAGCAGAATGTTGCGACCGCCGAGATTGCCGGCAATGTCCAGCAGGCGGCCCGCGGCACCGAGGAAGTGTCCGGCAACATCGTCCAGGTCAACGAAGCGGCATCCCGCACCGGCGCCTCGGCCGATCAAGTGCTCTCGGCGGCACTGGACCTCACCCAGCAGGCCGAGACGATGCGCAGCATGGTGCTGAAATTCCTGGCCGAGATGCGCGCCGCCTGATCGCTGAGAACCCCTTGCCCGGATCGTCTGAATGAGCAACGTTCTGAGCGTGCCATTTCGGGCGAGGGAAACAGATGGACCGGATCGACGCCATGCGCGTCTTTGTGACGGCCTTGGATGAAGGCAGTCTGGCGGCGGCCGGGCGAAAGCTCGGTCATTCGCCTGCTGCCGTGACGCGGGCCATCGGCTTCCTTGAAAAACATGTCGGGACGGAATTGCTCCATCGCTCCACGCGATCGATCCGCCTCAGTGAGGCGGGTGAGCGTTACGCCGCCGCCTGTCGCCGGGTGCTGGCCGAACTTGAAGAGGCCGATCTGCTGGCGGCCGGCGACGCGGCAGCACCGCGCGGGCTCCTCACACTTACTGGGCCGCTGGCCAGTGGCGCCCGTGTGCTGCGCCCGATCCTGGACGAATTCCTGGATGCCCATCCGGAGGTAAAGGCGCGGCTGCATCTGCTCGACCGCAAGGTATCGCTCATCGACGAGGGGATCGATGTCGCGATGCGGATCGCCCATCTCCCAGATTCCAGCCTGATCGCGCAGCGCGTCGGCGAAGTACGGCGTGTCGTGGCCGCGGCCCCCAATTATCTGGCAGCCCGGCCGAAGATCACATCACCGTCGGACCTTGTCGATCATCAATGCATCGCCATGACGGTATTCGGGGCCGACAATTGGACCTTCCCGCATGCCAAGCCGGGCAGTCCGGCGCAGCTTGTCAATGTTGAGCCGCGGCTGGTGGTGAACACGGTCGAAGCTGCGGTCGCATCGGCGGTCGAAGGGCATGGGTTGACCCGCGTTTTCTCATATCAGGTCGCCGACGAAGTTCGCGATGGGCGGTTGGTCTTGGTACTTGCCGATCCGCCGGCGTCAGCCATGCCGGTGCATCTCCTGACACCGGAAGGCCGCCTGTCTGTGCCGAAGGTCCGCGCCTTTTTCGATTTCGCCGTACCGCGGCTGAAAGCCGAGCTGGCGCGGATTTCGCAGCTTTAGCCTTTTTCCGCCTGCTGCTTGCGGTAGTCTTCGACCGGCAGGCCGCCGACACCCCAATCTTCCAGCTCGACCTCGTCGATCACGACGAAGGTCGCCGCCAGTGGCTTGTTGAGGACGTCGAGCAACAGCTGGCTCACCCCTTTGATGATCGCGGCTTTCTGCGCGCGCGTCGTCCCGCCTTCGCGGGTGATCTTGATATTGACGTAAGGCATCTCGAATTCCTTTGTTAGCTGGGCGTCTTAGCTGGCAATCTGCCACTGCCCGGCATGGGCGCCGCCATCGACATGCAGGATTTCGCCGGTGACGAAGGCAGCCTGATCAAGATAAAGCACGGCGTCAACGATCTCGGCCGCCTCACCCAACCGCCCCATCGGCTGCAGTTTGGCAAGGAAGACCCGGTCAGCCTGTTCGTTCATCGGCGTCCGGATGATGCCGGGCGACACCGCATTCACGCGAATGCCCTTGGTCGCATATTCGGTGGCGAGCGACTTAGTGATCGCCGCGAGCCCGCCTTTGCTCAGCGCCGCCAAGCCCGTCGGCAGGACGCCGAGCGGCTGATCGACCAGGCTCGTCGTCATATTGACAATATGACCACTGCCCTGCTGCAGCATCTGGCGCGCAACGCGTTGCGTAATGTGGAAGAAGCCGGCGACGTTGACTGACATGACGGCGTTGAAATCGTCGGCGGTGTAATCGGTGAACGGCTTGCCGATGAAGATGCCGGCATTGTTGACAAGGGTGTCGATGCGGCCAAAACGCTCAAGCGCACGCGCCACCAACTGATCAGCCACTGCGGGATCGGCAATGTCGCCGGCGATGCTGAGAATATCGGGATCGGTGCTGGGCTTCAGGCTGCGCGAATTGGCGACAACGCGATGGCCTTGGGCACGGAATCCCTCGACCAAAGCGGCGCCGATGCCCTGCGAGGCACCGGTAATGACGATGACTTTCTGAGACACTTTCTGAGACTGGGCCATTGTGATTGCTTTCCTTGCTAGACGCGGCTTGCGTCGGTCCCGAACAGATAGGGGCATAAGCACTCCGGCCGGAAGGCCTGCCGGCCGCAAGGCAGCCTTCCGCGGGACGGCATAATCAGCATAGCCCTGGAACCGGGCGCCCAGTTGCGGGTTCATGGAACGGACCGATCTGCGTCTTACGCGGGAGGGGTGTCATGCGCTGGATTGCCGCCGTTATCATCACATTGCTGTGGCTGTTGCCGATCGCCATTGGTTTCCTGGCCTTGCCCGCTTCGGCCGGCGGGCGCCTGGATCTGGCACCAGCTGTCTGGGCCGACTATCAGATCTATTTGAAAAATCTAGGTTCTGACGAGGCCTATTATGCCGTGACGACCGATGGCCTGGGTGGTGCGCCATCGGGCTGCAGCCTGATTAAATGCCTGCCGAATGCCGGCGGCAAGACGGGGGCCACGGAGGCGGAAGCACTCAAGCGCTGCCAGGATGTTTCGCCGCCCAGCCGCACTTGCGTGATCTTTGCCAAGGGCGCCGACATCGTCATCGATTACGAGATGCGCCCCTATTGACGATCAGGGTGTGAGGGTGGGCGTGGTGTTGGGCACCCGCGCATCTTCCGCCTCGGTAGAGTCCGACAGCATTTCCTCATTCAGGATCGGCAGGATTTCGCCCAGCCATACGCCATGGCTGAGGTGATCAGTCCGTTCGCGCCCGGTATTCGGGTGGACGAGGATTGCAAGACCCTGACGGTTCAGCATCAGCCATGGCACCAGCTGCGCAAACGTCGCCACGTCGAAACTGATTTGATACATGGCGCGGGCATGGGGGCCTATCAGCCGGTCGTAAACCCGCCCCAATGAGACACTGAAGCGTTCCGCAATCTGATCGCGCAAGGTCAGCGCGATCGCGCGCTGTTCCGGGCCGTCAAAATAGATATGCGCGTGATAGCTGGCGATCTCGGCGATGGGATGCGGTGCCATGACGCCTCAGCGCGCCGCCACGGCCACGGCAACGCCGGCCATGACACCGCCAGTGGCGCGGTTGACCAGCCTCATCTGCTTAGGCGATGCCACGAAACGGCGCGCCCGCGCGGCGAGCAGCGCATAGCCCATCATGATCGCGCTCAGGATGACAGCCATCAGCAGGCAAAGCTCAAGGATGGCAAGGCCGCTCATGTCTTCCAGAGCCACGACCTGCGGCAGGATCGCGAGGAAGAACACCATCGTCTTCGGATTACCGAGCGTCATGGAAAGGCCGCCGGCCGCCAGGCGCAGGCCCTCGCCTTTCACATAGACCTGTTCCTCAGGTGAGGTTGCGGGCGCCCGCCACAACTTCCAGGCCAGGAACAGCAGATAGGCAGCACCCGCATACTTGATGACCGTGAAGACCAGATAGAAATTCTGCGCCAGCACCGCAAGACCGCTCACCACCAGGCCGAACCAGACCAGATCGCCGGCGACCATGCCGAGGATGAAGGCCAAGGTGCGCCTGTGGCCGGTCGCCATGGCGCGCGCGATCACCGCGGCGACGCCCGGACCGGGTGTCACCACAGCCAGCGCATAAATGCCGGCAAAAATGAGAAGGGCCATAGGGGTCATGAACAAGCTCCAGCGAAAATTCTGGCCCTGTTTTAGAACAAAATGGCGCTGAGATCGACACAAGATCGGCAAACCTCTATTTTGGCCGGAACGACCACTTCCAGGGAATCGGCCTTGACCACCAGCCTTGAGCGCAAGCTAACCAATATTCTCTCGGCCGATGTCTATGGCTATAGCCGACTGATGGGGCAGGACGAGCCTGGAACTCTCGCCCTGCTCAACACCTATCGTGATGCCATGGCGGGGGCGATTGCCACCCATCGCGGTCGCATCGTCAGTGCAGCCGGCGATCACGTGCTGGCCGAATTCGCCAGCGTCGTCCTGGCAGTCGAATGCGCGGTGGCGATCCAGCGTGACTTGGCCGAGCGGAACGCCACTCTTTCCGCAGAGCGACAGATGTGGTTCCGCATCGGCCTCAATCTCGGCGACGTCATCGTCGAGAAGGACGATCTTTATGGCGAGGGCGTCAATATCGCGGCACGCCTGCAGGCCTTGGCGGAGCCGGGCGGCATCCTCATTTCCGGAACGGTCTTCGATCACGTCAAGGACAAGCTGGCGCTCGGTTTCGATGCGCTGGGGCCACAGCGCCTGAAGAACATTGCCGGCGATGTCGCGGCCTACCGCGTGCTGCTGCAATCAGGCACAGCGGCTGCGCCCGCGCCACGTCCCGCGGAAAGCGCCGACACCGGAAAGATCGATACGCGCAAGCACCGCTTTTATGTGAGTGCCGCACGCACGGCGGCGATCGTCGTCTTCCTGCTGGCGATCAACCTGTTTTCCTATGCTGGCGATTTGTGGTTTCAATGGCCGGCGCTGGTGATTGTCTTCGTCTTTGTCCTGCGCACGACATGGATCTTCCGGCATTGACGGAAAGGCGACGCCGGAACCGAGCCTCGCCATAATCGTTGATTACACCTGACAGAACCACATCTTGCGGAAGCCCACCGGCCGAATGTCCAATCCCCTAAAAATCATCAGTTGGAATCTGTGGCATCGCGGCGGCGCGGTGCTGGGTGATCTGGCAGCCCTCGTTGAGGCGGAAAGGCCGGATCTCCTGCTGATGCAGGAGGCGAAGCAGCCGCTCGAAGCCCTCCCCCATTTCGTCGGTGGTCATTTCCACTGGCAGGAAATGCAGCGGCGCGTCTATGGCCTCGCCTTCTGGTCGCCGCATGCCCTGGAGGAAGCGCATTCGATCCCGCTGCCCAGCTCGCCTTTGCCGATCCGGGTTCCACCGCGTTTGGCGCAGCTGCTGAAATTCGACGGCATCTGGTTTGCCAATGTGCATCTGTCGCATGGCCAGATGCTCAACCGGCGGCAATTGGCAACCATCGGCCAGGCGACTACCGGCCCCACAGTGATTATCGGCGATTGCAATGCCGTAGGGCGCATCGTCCTGCCCGATTTTACCGAAGTGGGGCCGCGCGATCCGACCCACAAGCTGCGCACACGGCTCGATCGCTGTCTGGTCCGTGGCCTCAGTTGTACCGCTGCACGTGTGCTGGCGCGGGGGCCGTCGGACCATCATCCGATCGAGGTGCTGCTGTCTCGCAGCTGATCAAAGATAGGGCATGAACAACCGCGCAGCACGGTCGCGCAAGCGGATGAGGAACGGGCGCTGCCTCAACCGCTTCAGGGTATAGGCGCGGCCCTTTTTCCTTTCGATCTCGGCTTCGATCACGCTGGCAAAAGCGCGGTCATATACTTCGAGATTGATTTCGAAATTGAGCCGCATGCTGCGCACGTCCCAATTGGCGCTGCCGACCAGGGACCAGCGGCCATCGACGGTAAGTAGCTTGGAGTGCTCGAACGGCTTGGGCGCCCGCCAAATACGGCCACCAGATGAGAGGAACGGCTCGACATGCGCTCTGGTCGCCCAGTCGATGATGGTGTGATCGGAATCTGCCGGAATCGCGACGTCGACCGCAACACCGCGCATCGCGGCAAGCGAGAGGGCCGTCAGCAGACGGTCTTCGGGGAGAAAATAGGGTGTGACGATCTTGATCGATTGCCGCGCGGCGCTGATCGCCTGCAGGAATATAAATTCGATGTTGTCGATATCCTTGTCCGGACCGGAGGTGATGATGCGGGCATCGGCACGGCCGACCGGTGCCAGGGGCGGGAACCAGGCGTTCCCCTTCAACTCTTCCCCGGTCGTGAAGATCCAATCGGCGGCGAAGGCCTCCATGATCTGCGCCACAACCGGGCCCTCGATCTGAAAATGCTCATCGCGGATCGGTTCCTTCGGCTTCTCTTTCAGCAGATTCCCGACACAAATATTGATGCCGCCCATGAACGCGATCGTCCCATCCACCACCAGGATTTTCTTGTGGCTGCGTAGATTGAGAAACGCCATGTGCCAGGGCACGAAGGAATGCATGAACCGCGCGACCTTGATGCCTTCGCGCTTCAGCCGGCCAAAGACCGGCGCGTAGATATAGCCGCTGCCGACGCCATCGACGATGACGCGGATATCGACCTTGCGCGCCTTCGCCTCGACCAATGCCTCGACGAACGGTTTGCCGGCGGCGTCATTGGTGAAGATATAGCTGGAAAGTGCGATGCTGGTCTGGGCGCTCGCGATCGCCGCCAGCATCGCGGGGTAGGCTTCATCCCCATTGCGCAGCAATTTGACGCTGTTACCGGGCTGGGTCGGGCGGTTCGAGATTTTGCCCACCGCGCGTTGCAACGGCGCCAGGTAATCCCGTCTGGGCGTTGATTCGGCATAGGCGTGTTCATGCAAAGCACGTCGGCGGCGGCGGATGCGGAAGGCCTTGCGCTGCACGCGGTTGACGCCGAACACGGCATAAAGAACGCTGCCGATGACCGGCGACAGCCAGGCCAGCCCCATCCAGCCGGCGGCCGACCGCACATCTCGCTTATAGATCAGGACATGGAAGGTGACCGCGACCGCAAGGACCACGTGAATGATGGTGAGCCATTGGCGCGCGAGGAAATCGAGCCCGTCATTCATGCGCGGTGCACCGACTTCAGGCGAACCAATGCGGGCGACGATCGGCCAGCCAGTTGATGAAACGGTACAAGCCACGCCGCAGGATCGGCACGTCGACGGAGAGCAGCAGGATTCCGAGCGGCAGCATCCAGAGGCCCAGCACAGGCAGGAAGCCCAGCATGCCACCGGGGATGAGGCAGATCGCGACGGGCACACGCACCCAAACAGCCCCCGGCTTGAGCATGCGGCGCACGGTGCGCGCCGCCCAATCGGGCAAGCGCGAGATCAGTTTCTCGATGTTGCGTTCCGCACGCGCCGCCGCATCCGCCCTGGTCGTGGATGGGCGCGCGGACAATGCTTTTGGCGGGCACGTTTGCTGGTTCATGGAGGCCGGAAATCCTTACGATATGTGGCGGCATAACGGCCTTTCGACGGATCGGTTCCGGGCGACGGAGTCCGACGCCAGTTGAACTTCGCACGAATTAGCTTAGATATGGGCGGCCCCGGACGTGGTCTTGAGCGATGTTATGCGTAATCCGAAAGAGCCATCATATTGTTTCGTCTACATTCTAGGATGCCGGACGGCGCGTGGCTACCGGACCTATGTCGGCTGGACGTTGGATCTGGAGCGGCGTCTGGCGCAACATAATAACGGGACAGGGGCCAAGTCGACTCGTGGCGGCGCCTGGACATTGCTTTATACTGAGCAGTACGAAACCCGGCGTGAGGCGATGAGCCGGGAATGGCATTTGAAGCGTGACCGGAATTTCAGGCGCAGCATCAGGCCGGAAAAAGAATGCTGAATTGAGTTAGTCGGGGAAGAGGAAAGATCATGATCGATACAGTCGAGGCTTATGACACAGCCGCAGCGGAGTTAGTCGCACGCTATCGCGACAGCGCCTTGCAGATTGCCAAGAGCCGTGTCGCGCAATTCGAAGGTGCGGGCGACTGGAAGATGCATCGCCGCTCGCTCATGGTTCTCACCGCAGTCGAGCGGTTGATGGAGCAGCCGCGCTGACGTGCGCCAACTTGAGCCGATTGAAACCGCGCGACTGATCATCCGCAATTGGGAACCGCGCGACCGCGCGCCCTATGCCGAATTTCTCAGCGACCCGGTCTTGCGCAAATATTTCCGCAGCGTGATCGATGTCGAAACCGCCAATCGATGGATCGATGGCTATGTCGAAGAATTGGCGACGACCCAATTCGGCTGGCGCGCTGTCGAACGAAAATCAGATGGAGCCTTGATTGGCGATGCCGGCATCGGCTTGATCGACGAACCCAGCCGCGCCGTGATGCATGGCAGCCCGCTGGTCGAAGCCGGCTGGACCATCGGGCGCGCCTTTTGGGGCCAGGGCTATGCGACCGAGGCGGCCGCCGCCTGCCTCCATCATGCCTGGACCCATCAGGGCCTGACCGAGGTGGTCGCCGCCGCGCACCAGGACAATGTCGCCTCGCACCGGGTCATGGAAAAGATCGGTATGCGGCGCGATCCGGATGGGGATTTCGAGGATCCGCGCTTTGCCGAGGGCCACTGGCTGCGACCCCATCTGCTCTATCGGATCAGCAATCCCGGCATTACTGGCGCCGAAACACCACGCTGAGGTTATTCGCTGGCATTTCAACCACTTGCGGGTTCGAGAAGCCGTGCGCCAGCGCCAGATCGACGACCTTTTCCAGATCCCTGACACCCCATGCCGGATTTTGAGCCTGCAGCTGTCGGTGGAAGGCCTCGTTGCTGGGCGCCGTATGGCCCCCTTGCCGCTGATAGGGGCCATAGAGATAGAGCGGGGCACCCGGCTTCAACGCCGCCTGCGCGCCTCGCATCAGCCCCTCGGCCGAGGCCCAGGGGGAGATATGGATCATGTTGATGCAGACGATGGCATCCGCCGCCGTCACCGGCCAGGGCTGCTCGGTGGTCTCGAGCCGCAGCGGCGGCAATATGTTGGGTATGCCACTGGAGGCGACCCAGGCCGCGATGCTGCGCAGGCTGTCGACCATGGGATCGGTCGGCTGGAAGGTGAGATCGGGCAGATGGCGCGCAAAATGGATGACATGTTCACCGCTGCCACTGGCGATCTCCAGCACCGTTCCACTCTTTGGCAGGACATCGCGCAACACATTTAGAATGGGATCGCGATTGCGCTGTGTCGCCGGCGCAAACAGACGTGGGTCGGTCATCAGCTTTGCCTCGCTTCCGCTGTCGCGATCCGGGCGCCATTCGTCAGCGTCTTGTGCACCGGACATTTTTCGGCGATCTCGATCATGCGGGCGCGCTGCGCGTCATCGACATCACCAGCAATCGTGATTGCGCGCGTGAAGAGGTCCGGCGGGCTCTGATCCTTATCCTTCTGGTGCGCGACGCTGACGCGCAGATGGTCGACCGGCCAGCCTTTCTGCTGCGCATACATGCGCAAGGTCATGGTGGTGCAGGCACCGAGTGCTGCGGCCAGGATGTCAAAAGGTGCTGGACCGGAGCCAAGGCCACCGGCCGAGACCGGTTCGTCGGCGATGAAGCGGGTGCCAGCCGCCTTCACCACCACCTGGAACTTGCCGCCGCCGGTTTCTTCGACGACCACTTGGTCGGTCGGCATTTCCTCGGCCAGTTCCTGGTCGTTGCCCAGATAGCGCGAGGCCCAGGCAGCAATGACGTCGGCTGCATAAGCGGCATCAGAGGGCCGCGTCAGCAGATGATCGGCATCGGCCAGCGAAACATAGCTTTTGGGGTGCTTCGCTGCCTGGAAGATGGCACCGGCATTCTCCGCGCCCACGGTCTGGTCGATCGGCGAATGCAGGATCAGCAGCGCGCGGTGCAATTGCGCGATGCGGCTTTTCTGATCGTGCTTTTCGAGATCGTCGATGAAAGACCGGCGCATGTTGAAGGGTCGCCCACCGAGATCGACCGTCGCCTCGCCCTGATCCATGAGGGTCGCCAGACCCTCGCCGAATTGCGCCTTCACATGCTGGACATCGAAGGGCGCCCCGATCACGGCCACCGCCGTGACGCTGGGCAGATCGCCGGCCGCCGCCAGAACGGCAGCACCGCCCAGGCTGTGGCCGATGAGCAGTTTCGGCGCCATGTTCTGGCGCGCCATTTCCTGCACCGCGCCGATGAGGTCCCGGACATTGCCGCTGAAGGTGCTGTCGGCAAAATCGCCCTCGCTCTCGCCAAGCCCGGTGAAGTCGAAGCGCAGCACAGCGATGCCGCGCTGGGTAAGCGACCGGGCGATGCGCACGGCGGCGATCGATTGCTTGGTACAGGTGAAACAATGCGCAAACAGCGCAAAGGCACGCGGTGAGCCATCCGGCAGATCAAGCCGTCCGGAGAGCTGATGCCCGTCAGCACTTTTGAAATCGAACGATTCGGTCGCCATCGCCTATCTCCTCGAAATCGCAGCCCCGACTATACAGCAACCTGCTGCATCTGGGCGCGCCGCAGCAGCAACCACAGGGCAATGCCCATATTGACGAGGTTCCAGGCGATGCCATTGAGAAAGGCCACCTGATAGGAACCGGTCAGATCGTAGATGATCCCGGACAGCCAGCCGCCCAGCGCCATGCCGACCACCGTCGCCATCAAGACCATGCTGACGCGGATGCCGGCCTGATGCGCCGGGAAGTAATCCCGCACGATGAGGGCGTAGCTGGGCACGATGCCGCCTTGGCTGAGACCGAACAGCGCCGAGACGATGTAGAGGGAGGTCAGGCCATCGAACGGCAGATAGAAGATGAGCGCCAGGCATTGCAGCGTGGAACCGAGGATGAGGGTGCCGAGGCCACCGATACGGTCGGCGATCATGCCGGAAGCGAGCCTGCTCACGACACCCATGAACAGCATGATCGAGAGCATTTCCGCCCCCCGCGCCGCGCCGTAGCCGAGGTCCCCACAATACGCGACCATATGCACCTGCGGCATCGACATGGCAACGCAGCAGGCAATGCCGGCGAACATCAACACGCCCTGCAGATAGCCAGGCGCCGTCTTGTGCATGGCGGAGGCCGCAACCCGCGTCCGTTTGCCGTCCGCCGTGCGGCCGACCACCTGCGGGCGTCGCCGCATCAGCAAAGACAGCGGCAGCATGGTGACGATGCAAATGATGCCGATACCGGTATAGGCCTGGCGCCAGCCGTAATTCTCGATCGCATGTTGCAGCAAGGGCGGCCAGATGGCACCGGCGAGGTAATTGCCGCTGGCACAGATGGCGACCGCGATACCGCGCTGGCGTTGGAACCAAAGCGACACATCGGCCACCAGCGGTCCGAAGGTCGCGGAACTGCCCAGCATGCCGATGAGCAGCGCCTGCGCCAGAATGAACTGCCAGTAATTCTGCGCAAAGGCTGCCGCCACAAAGCCGATCCCCAGCATGCAGGTGCCGAGCAGCAGGGGCACCATGATGCCGCGGCGATCGGCGAGGCGCCCCATCATGATGCCGCCGACGGCAAAGCCGATCATCGTCGCGGTATAGGGGAATGAGGCACCACCCCGGCCGAGCGCGAATTCCTGCTCGATGGTGGGCAGCACGACGACCGCGGACCACAGGCCGATGCCGCCGATGGTGGCAATCACCAGGGCGACCAGCAACCGTCCCCAAGCATAGCGGCTGTCCGGCACCTCCATGGTGCTGCCGCCCGATTGATGATCCATGTTCCGCGCGCCCCCGGCTGATTGCCCCAGCTGATTGTTGGGTCTTGGTAGCGGAAGCGCCGGGATGCGACAATTCATTCCACCGCATGGCAGTCATGTTGCGATCTGGGCTATTGCGGCATGATGGGCTAGAAGTTGCCTGGAGGAATGTACCGGTACATTTGGGAGAGCAGAAACGTGAAGATCGTCGTCTTGGGCAGCGGCGTCATCGGCGTTGCCACGGCCTACTTCCTGGCGCTCGACGGGCATGAGGTGATTGTGCTCGACCGCCAGAACGGCCCGGCGCTGGAGACCAGCTTTGCCAATGCCGGCGAAGTCTCGCCCGGCTATTCGGCGCCCTGGGCCGCCCCCGGCATTCCGTTGAAGGCGCTGAAATGGCTGTTCATGCGCCATCGGCCGCTCGTGATCTGGCCCAAGCTCGATCCCGCCATGTGGCTGTGGGGCCTGCGCATGCTCCGCAACTGCACCGCCGCGCGCTATGCGCACAACAAGGGCTTGATGCTGCCCATTGCCCATTATAGCCGCGATGTGCTGGCAGCACTCCGCAACGAGACCGGCATCGACTACGACGCACGTATGCAGGGCACGCTGCAGCTCTTCCGGCTGGCAAAGCAGATGGATGGCATCGCTGCCGACACACAGGTGCTGGCCGAAGCCGGCATTCCCTATGAAGTGCTGGATATCGAGGGCTGCCTGAAGGTCGAGCCGGGCCTGCGGCATGTGCGAGAGAAGTTCGTCGGTGGTCTGCGCCTGCCCAAGGATGAGACCGGTGACTGTTTCAAATTCACGCAAGCGCTGCGCACATTTGCCGAAGCGGCCGGTGCACAGTTTCGCTACAACGTCGAAATCGAGAGCGTGACCCACGATGGCGGCAGGATCAGCGGTGTGCGGACGACAGGCGGCGTTGTCACCGGCGACGGCTATGTGGTGGCGCTGGGCAGCTATTCGCCGCGCCTGCTCTCGCCGCTCGGCCTGCGCGTGCCGATCTATCCGGTGAAGGGTTACTCGCTGACCCTGCCGGTGACAGCAGACATGAGCGCCCCGCAATCCACCGTGATGGACGAGACGCATAAGGTCGCGATCACGCGGCTGGGCGATCGCATTCGTGTGGGTGGGACAGCGGAACTCGCCGGCTACAATCTCACTCTGCGCGAAGGACGGCGCGGCACCCTCACCCATGTGGTGAGCGATTTGTTCCCTCAAGGCGGCGACGTGTCGAAGGCTGAATTCTGGTGCGGCCTGCGGCCGATGACGCCGGACGGCCCGCCGATCATCGGCCCGACGCGCTATCCCAACCTCTATCTCAACACCGGCCACGGCACCTTGGGCTGGACCATGGCCTGCGGCTCAGGCCGCGTCATGGCTGACATGATCTCCGGCCGGAAGCCGGAGATCGATATCAGCGGATTGGGAATTGAGCGCTATTAGGGCGGCTGGGCAGCCTTATTCCTTGTACGGCATGGCACCCAAGTAATCCTTCTTGCCGACGTCAACGCCGTTATGGCGCAGGATCGCGTAGGCGGTCGTGATGTGGAAATAGAAATTCGGCACGGCGTGCTGAATGAGAAATTCCTCACCCGACAGGCTCTTGCCCTGCCAGCGCGGCTGCGAAATGCGGCGGGTGGCGGACTCGGCAAAATCGGCCGGGGTCAGTTTCTGCAGGATGGCGATGGTGCTGGCAATGCGCGCCTTGATCTCATCCACTGTCTTCTCGTCGTCCGGGAAGGTCTGCGCGGCGGCTTCCTTGCCGATGAGACGTGCTGCACCCAGATTGGCCGTGTCGCAGGCGATCTGGATCTGGCGCAGCAGGTTGAACTGGTCAGGTGCCAGGCGCGCATTCAGCAGCACATCCATGTCGATCTTCTTCGGCTCGGCATAGGTCGCCGCCTTGTCGAGGATGGCGCTGAGATTGGTGAGCATCTTGGAAAACTGCGAGACGACGATTTGATGGATCATGGCTGGTTCCCTCTGGCTATGAATTTGGCGGCAGTCGAATGGCGGGAGAGATAGCCTATTCCAAGGATGTTGGTGGAGAAATTCGACGAGCTCGAATGACCCCAGGGTGCACAAGGAGAAAAATCACGCCGCGCATCAAACGCCGTCACGCCAAATCCACGCCCATATGTTCCGCCGCATGCGCGACCACGAAATCGATGAAGAGGCGGGTCCTGACAGGCAGCGCACCGCTACCGGCTGCGGCCCCTAAGAAGACTGCGTGGATTTCTTCGAGTTCGAGCGCCTCGAAGGCCGCAAGGATCTGCACCAGACGCCCGGCCGCCAGATCCTTGGCGACATGATACTGGGCGAGGCGCGCAATGCCGAGGCCGCTTAGTGCCAGTTCGCGCAGGGTCTCGCCATTGTTGACGATGATATTGCCCAGCATCGGCACGGCATGCCTGGCGCCGTTCTCCTCAAAGCTCACCTCATTGACACTGCGTCGGAAATTGAAGTTGAGGCAATTGTGCTGGGCCAGATCCGCCGGCCGTCGTACGGGTGCATGCTGTTTCAAATAGAAGGGGGCCGCCACCATCAACCGCGGGCTGCTGCCGATCTTGCGCTTCAGCAGCCGCGAGTCTTTCAGGGGCCCGACGCGAATTGCGACGTCGGTACGCTCGGCCAGGATGTCGACAATATCATCGGTGAGATTGAGATCGATCGTCACCCCTGGATGGATGCCGAGAAATTTCGCCAGGATCGGCAGCAGCACATGAGTGCCGAACGGCACCGTGGTGTTGATGCGGATGCGGCCGCGTGGCGCCAGTGCATTCTGGCCGATGTTGCTCTCGGCATCGTCGATCTCGGCAAGGATGGCGCGGGCGCGTTCGTAATAGGCATCGCCCTCGGCGCTCGGCCGCAGGCTGCGGGTGGAACGCAGGAAAAGAATGACGCCAAGCCGCTGCTCCAGCCGGCCAATCAATTTGGCGACGGCGGAGGGGGTCAGGGTCAATTGTCGGGCAGCCGCGGAAAAGCTGCCGGTTTCATAAACCCGGACAAAGATCTCCATTTCGCCCGACTTGTTGCCCAGCATGCTATTACCGAATTTGTTTCATAAGTAATGTTCTTATCCGAACTATAGTCCAAAGTAGCGACAAGGGCCATGTTGCGATGCAACGGCCCATCTTGGGCCCTTTTGCACAGGAATGTGATCATGCCCGCCGCTCTCTTCGCCCTCACCGCCGGTGCCTTCGGCATCGGCACCACGGAATTCGTCATCATGGGGCTGCTGATGGAAATCAGCGGCGATTTCCATGTCTCCATCGCCAGCGCCGGCATGCTGATCAGCGGTTATGCGCTCGGCGTGCTGGTCGGCGCGCCGATCATGACGGCACTGACCGCCGCCTGGCCGCGGAAACGCGTGCTGCTCGGCCTCATGGTCCTCTTTACGGTAGGCAATCTCGCCTGTGCGCTGGCGCCCGATTACAACACGCTGATGGCGGCACGCGTCGTCACCGCCTTTGCCCATGGCGCGTTTTTCGGCGTGGGTTCGGTGGTCGCGACATCGCTGGTTCCGCGCGAGAAGCAGGCGAGCGCCATCGCCATCATGTTCACCGGGCTCACCGCCGCCAACATTCTCGGCGTGCCGTTCGGCACTTGGCTGGGCCAGGCTTTCGATTGGCGCGCCACCTTCTGGGCCGTGAGCGTGATCGGCACCGTCGCCACCATCGCGACTGCGATCCTGGTCCCCGCGAAAGATGACGTCGCCGGGCCGCGGTTGAAAGACGAAATGCGCGCCGTGATGCGGCCGCAGGTATTGCTGGGCTTCCTCATCACCGTGCTCGGTTTCGGCGGTGTCTTCGCGGCCTTCACCTATATCGCGCCGGTCCTCACGCAGGTGACAGGGCTGCCCTCCAGCTGGGTGGCACCGATCCTGCTGCTGTTCGGCGGTGGCCTGGTCGTCGGCAATCTGGTCAGCGGCAAACTCTCCGACCGCGCACTCATGCCGACGCTGGTCGGCAGCCTCGTCTTGCTGGCCGTGCTGTTGCTCGCCATGACCTGGGCCAGCCAGAACACGGTTACCGCCATCATCGGCGTGGGTCTGCTGGGTGCCGCCGGCTTTGCCACCGTGCCGCCGCTGCAACTCCGCGTCCTGGGCCAGGCAAAAGGCGCGCCCAACATGGCGTCCGCGCTTAACATCGGCGCCTTCAATCTCGGCAATGCGATCGGTGCCTGGCTAGGTGGCGTCGCGATCGACGCCGGTCTCGGTCTTGTCTCTGTTTTCTGGATCGGATCTCTGATAACCGTCGCCGGATTGATAGTCACCTTGATCAGCTGGCGCCTCGACGCCCGCGCTGAATCGGCCGTTCTCGCCGCGGCCTAACCGACCCATTGAGGAGAATTTCCATGATTCATGTCAACGCTGGCGGCGCCAGCATCCCGGCCCTCGGCTTCGGCGTCTTCCGTGTCAGCGAGCCGGATACCGCACGCATGGTGAAGCACGCGCTGCATATCGGCTATCGCCATATCGACACGGCGCAGATCTATGGCAATGAGGCGGCGGTGGGCAATGGCATCAAGGCGTCCGGCGTGGCGCGGTCCAGCATCTTCCTCACCACCAAGGTCTGGGTGAAGAATTTCAAACCCGCCGATTTCGCCCGCTCGGTCGATGAAAGCCTCAAGAAGCTGCAGACCGATCATGTCGATCTGCTGCTGCTGCATTGGCCGAGCAAGGATGTGCCTTTGGCCGAGCAGATCGCCAGCCTCAATGCCGTGCAAAAGGCCGGCAAGGTCAAGCATGTCGGCGTCAGCAACTACAACCGCGCCTTGATGGCCGAAGCCGTCAAGCTCAGCGCCACCCCCATCGTCACCAACCAGGTCGAATATCATCCCTATCTCGATCAGACGCCGCTGCTGACAGCCGCAAAGGCAGCCGGCATCAGCGTCACCGCTTATTACGCCATGGCCGATGGCAAGGTGCCGACAGAGCCTCTCTTGCAGGAGATCGGCGGGCGGCACGGCAAGAGTGCCGCCCAGGTTACCTTGCGCTGGATCCTGCAACAGGGCCTCGTCGCCCTGTCGAAGACCGTGAGCGAAGCCCGCGCGGCCGAGAATCTCGACATCTTCGATTTTTCGCTGACTGCCGACGAGATGGCTGCCATTCATGGCCTTGCCAACAAGAACGGCCGTATCGTCAGTCCAGATGGCCTGGCCCCGGTCTGGGATGCTGCGTGATGTGCCGCCAATGACCGGGGGTCAGGCCATAGCTGCGCTTGAATTGGCGGGTGAAATGACTTTGGTCGGCGAAACCGGCGCCTAAGGCAGCGTCGGCCAGCCCCTGCCCCGCCGTCATCAAACGCCGGGCCTGCTCAAGCCGCCGCATGATCAGATAATTGTAGGGCGAGGTGCCGAAGATATGGCGGAACTGACGCGCCAGCGTGAATCGATCGAGTCCGCTGATTTTTTCGAGAGTCTCTGACGCCACGATTTCAGCGCTATGGGCGTCGAGAAACTGGCGGACGAGATCTGCCTGCCGATGAGCCGTTTTCGGCGGCCGCCCCCGGATGGGCCGGCGTGCCGACGGATCGTTGGCCAGCAAGGCGTCGGCCAGCGCCACCGTTACATTGTCGGCCGCCAACTCCTCCAGCGGCCGGTCGATTTCACCCAGTGCCAGCGTGAGGGCGGCAACAAGGCGCGGTTCGCGCGAGACCGCCTCACGCAGGAACGGCAGATGGCGCGCTCGCCCGTCCAGCGCCGCCGCGACAAGATGCGGCGCCAGATAGATCATGCGATATCGGAAGCCGCCTTCGACGCCGGCGCGGCCGTTATGCGCTTCGTCCGGGTGCAGCACCATCACCTGGCCGGCGGCACTGTCCTGACGGGCGCCGCGATAATCGAAGCTCTGCACGCCGGACAGCGTGAGACCCAGAGCATAGGTATCATGGCGATGATCGTCATAGGCATGGCCGGTGAAATGCGCTTCCAGTCGCTCGATGCCGGGGGCCGAATGGGCGAATGTCACCCAATCACCCGTCGCATTTCCGCAGGATCGTTCAAGACCCGCAGGTTCCGGCTTGGCTATTTTCCGGCCCATGACAGACATGCCTCAACGTTTCGACACCAAGATCGCGATCATCCTGCGCGAGGATCTCGCCACCTGGCAGAAGCTGAACGTCGCCAGTTTCCTGGCGGGTGGCTTGCCCGGATCCTATCCGGAACTGCCGGGGGAATTCTACCGCGACGGATCGGGCCGGCACTACGGCAAACTCATCCGCCAGCCGATCCTGATCTTCGCGGCCAGCGCCGCGGAACTCACCCGCACCCGTCAACGTGCCGGCGACCGCAATCTGCAGGTATCGATCTACACGAAAGAGCTCTTTGCCACCGGCAACGACCAGGATAACCGCGCTGCCGTCGCGGCGGTGGCGACCGAAGCCCTCGACCTCGTCGGCCTCGCCATCCATGCCGACCGCAAAGAGGTCGACAAGGTGGTCAAGGGATTACGGCTGCACGGCGATTGAGCGCCGGAGAATATCTGCCGTCGCCGCATCGGCTGGTAGAAAGGTCTCAAGGGCGATTTCCGAGAGCGTCACGTCAACCGGCGTCCCGAACACCATGGTTGTGCTGAGGAAGGACAGCACGCCCAACTTGGTGCGCAGACGCAGCGGCACGGCGATGACGGCATCCGATGCGACGTTTGCGACATCATTGGCAGGTGCCGGATAGGTCAACAGTTCCGCCAGCAGATCTTCCAGCACGGCATCATGGGTGAGCGCGATCTGGCGCTTCAGGCGGTCCAGCAGATGATGTCGCCATTCGCCCAGGTTGACGATGTTGGGTGCCACACCTTGCGGGTGCAGGCTAAGGCGCAACACATTCACCGGTGCCGCGAGAAGATCGGGTGCGGCACCCTCGATCAGCGGCGCCAGCATGCCGTTTGCCGCTACCAATTGCCAATGCCGGTCGATGGCAAGCGCCGGATAGGGCTCATGCGCCTTCAAGAGCGCGTCAATCGCGGCACGCGCCGGCGCCATCGCCGGATCATCCAATCCGCGTTCGGGATAGAGCGGCGCAAAGCCTGCCGCCAGCAGCAGCAGATTGCGATCGCGCAGCGGAATCTCCAGCCGCTCGGCCAGGCGCAGCACCATGTCGCGGCTGGGTGCCGCGCGGCCGGTCTCCAGGAAGGAGAGATGCCGCGTCGAGATCTCCGCGTCCAGGGCAAGATCCAACTGGCTCAGGCGTCGATGCTGGCGCCAATGGCGCAGATGATCGCCGGCGCTGCGTAATGTGGAAGATGTGGTCTGGGTTTGCATGGGATGGATCATAGCGTGTCGAAAATTTCGCCGCCATTACCTGCCACGTAATCGACCGGCTGCACGCGGATCGCCAAATTCCCCCTGTTGAACACGCTGACCTTTGGAGGAATGAGATGATCAATGCCCAGGAACTGGCCGAAACCTACATCGCCTGCTGGAATGAAACCGATATCGACCGCCGTCGCGCCTTGCTCGAAACCAACTGGTGCGCAGATGCACTCTATGTCGATCCCTTGATGAAGGGAGAGGGCCGGCACGAGATCGACGCCCTCATCGCGGCGGTGCATGCGCGCTTCCCCGGCCACAGCTTCACCCTGAAGGCGGGTGCCGAAGCGCATAATGACCGGCTGCGTTTTTCGTGGGCGCTTGGCTCAAACGGCGACCGCGCTGCCGCGCCCATCGCGCATGGCACCGACTTCGCGGTGATCGACGCCGATGGCCGCATCGCCAGCGTGACCGGCTTTCTCGATCAGGTGGCTACCTAGCGCAGGCAGGTTCAGGCCGCGTGTTGCGCCTTTTTCAGGCGCAGCACGCGGAGCCGGCTCTCGACATCTTCCTTGTTGAGGTAAGCGCCGGCGAGGCGGCGATAGCCGCTATAGGCATCGCGCGCATGGAGCAGGCGCCAATTGTCGAACAGGACCAGGGAACCCGGCGCCAGGCGGCGGCGGTATTGCAACGCGCGGTCGTTGGCGTGGCGCGCGAAGGTCGCATAGGCTTCCTGGAACAGCGCCATGCGCGCAGGCTCCAGCGCGAAGGGCGCGCGGTCGAGATTGTTGAAGCTGACCTGCGCCAAACGACCCGTCACATCCTCGCGCAGCAGGGGTCTCCGCGCCATCAGGTGGATGCCTTTCTCATGGTCGATATACTGGCCCGGCACGTCGATCTCCGTGAGGACCCGATAGAGCTCCGGTGTTTCGCGCGCCATGATTTCGGCGATCCTGAAGCCGTCGACGAACACATTCTCGCCACCGACGCCGTCGAACGCCAGGCAATGGAACATCTGATAGCCCGGCGCATCGAAGCTATAGGTGCCGTCGGTATGCGGCCCGATCGCCAGCGTCGTATAGGCCGTATCCTTGTGCTCCATATTGGCGGTGAAATCCCAGTAGCCGCCGAAGATGGTTTTGCGGATATAGGAGATGCGCGTCGCCACCGCCTTGGTCGCTTCCGGCGTCGCAGGGGTTTCCTCGACAAAGCAGAAGCCGAAGCGCTCGATCTTCTCAAGATAGCTTTCCAGCATCAGATCGTCGCCCATCAGGGCGTCGTAATTCACCTGCGGGAAATCGGCCGAAATCTCGGCGTCGTTCCACGTGCTGATCTCGCTGGTAAGCAGGCCCACGGGCTGGAGGCTTGCCGTCAATTCCGCAGCGGCATAATGACTGACATGGCCATCCGGCCAGGTGAGCATGAGCATCCTGCCGTCCTCCCCAAGTTCGAGGGCCGCCACGCGCAAATCCTGCGGCAGGGCGAAGGTGTCGAGCAGGCGCTGCTGCGTGTCGGGATGCCGGCACTGGGCGCAGGCGCAATGGTCGCGCAGCCAGGCATGCGTAAAGACGTGGGCGCCACTCGCCGCGAACACGATTTCGATGCCGGCGCGCGTGGCGCCAGCGTGGGTGATATGGGTCATGATGGGGCCTCCCCTGCAAAATATCGCTTAGTCTTATTATACGTATGTATAATACTCAAGAGGAATTTCAGTTTGGGGCCAAAATTGGTTCGGACTTGGGCCCAGAGCGTATTAGTATTGGTTCGGGATTATCTGGGGACACAGCGCGTGACGGACAAAGAACCTAAGTTTACCCGTGACTTACCTGAGTCGCGGCGGCGTCAGCTGATCGAGGCGACTGCGCGAAGTCTGGCGCGGCATGGCCTCGATGGGACGACTGTGCGCGTGGTGGCGGCCGAAGCCGGCGTCTCACCCGGCCTGGTGCGGCATCATTTTGCCGGCATGCACGACCTCATTGCCGAGACCTATCGCTGGACCGGCAAGGAGGTCGAGAAGGCCCTGCGTGCGGCGCTCACCGCGGCACCAGACCATCCGGAAGCGCAGTTGCGCGCGTTCGTCGATGCGAGCTTTTCGGCGCCGCTGCTGGATCCCGACCTCTTGGGCGTGTGGCTCACCTTCTGGAGCCTGACCCGCACGGACCCGGAAATCCACGCCATCCACGGCAAGGTCTATGCCGATTACCGCAAGCGCCTGCAGCGCTACCTCAGCGGCATCGCCGAGCATGAAAAACTCGACCTCGATGTGCGCTTGGCGGCGTTGGCCTTTACCGCGCTCCTCGACGGCCTGTGGCTCGAACACTGCCTCGATCCCAGCACCTTCACGGCGATCGAAGCCTGCCAGATCGCCCATGACTGGGTGGATACGTTCAAGGCCGGCCGCTTCATGGCCCGTGCGAAGGCCGATGGGGCACGGGCGGACGGCGCAAAACCGCAGATGATCGCGGTGCCCGAAGCGAAAGCCGGCTAGCATCCTCTTGTTCTAATACGTGACGCGTATTATATATAACGTATGATCAAGTCGTTTCGCGACAAGGAAACGGAAGCACTTTGGCTTAACGGCAATTCACGTCGCCACGGCGCGATTGCCAGGGTAGCGCTGCGCAAGCTTTACATGTTGCATGTCGCTGAATCGCTCGACGATCTCCGGGTACCGCCGGCAAATCGGCTTGAGGCATTGAAGGGGAAGTGGTCAGGCTGGTTTAGCATCAGGATCAACGACCAGTGGCGCATCGTGTTCCGCTGGCAAGGAAAAGAGCCCATGGACGTGGGTATCGTCGACTATCACTAGGAGGCACGCATGAAACCAATCGTCATTCATCCCGGCGAAATTCTGCTGGAAGAATTCATGCGGCCGTTGGATCTCAGTGCCAACGCGCTAGGCCTCGCCCTGCATGTGCCAGCCAATCGCATTCTTGCCATCACCAAAGGCAAGCGTGCTATTTCGGCAGACACCGCGCTGCGCCTCGCACGCTATTTCGGCACGACGGCAGAGTTCTGGCTTAACCTGCAGGCACTGTTCGACCTCAAGAAAGCGAGTGTCGAGGAAGGGCCGCGCATCCGCCAGGAAGTCCGCCCGCGCGCGGCCTGATAAAGCCGGCTAATACACCACGCGGGTGAGGTAGAGGCCATCGGGCGGTGCGGTCGGGCCACCGACGGCGCGGTCGCGGGCATCGAGCGCGCGGGTCACGTCATCGGCCGACCATTTCCCCTCGCCGACCAGGCGCAAGGTGCCCACCATGTTGCGCACCTGATGATGCAGGAAGGAACGCGCCTCGGCGATCACCTGGATCTCCTCGCCTTGGCGCATCACGTCCAAGCGGTCGAGTGATTTTACCGGCGATTTTGCCTGGCAGGGTGCCGCGCGAAAGGTCGTGAAATCGTGATGGCCGACGAGACGTTGGGCAGCTTCATGCATGGCATCGGCATCGAGCGGCACGCTCACCAGCCAGGCATGGCCGCGATCGATGGCGAGTGGCGCGCGGCGATTGACGATCCGGTAGAGATAGGCGCGCCCCACCGCCGAAAAGCGCGCATGGAAATCGCCCACCGCAATGCTGCATTCGGTGACCGAGACCGGATGCGGCCGAACATGAAAATTGATCGCCGCCATCAGGCGCTGTGGGTCGATTTCCTTGGCAATGTCGACATGTGCTACCTGCGCCAGGGCATGAACGCCGGCATCGGTGCGGCCGGCGCCATAGACCAGGCAATCTTCCTGCACCGTCGCGCGCACGGCATCTTCCAGTGCCAGCTGCACGGACAGGCCGTTGTCCTGACGCTGCCAACCGACGAAGGGCCCGCCGTCATATTCGAGTGTCAGGCGATAGCGGGTCATGTGAGTTGCGTTCCTGCCGGCAGCTTCTGGCCACGCAGGAAATCAGCCCCCGACATCGGTTTCTTGCCGGCCTTCTGCAGCAAGGTGAGACGCAGCGCGCCCTGCCCGCAGGCGATGGTGAGCGCATCATCCAGCGCCATGCCGGGCGCGCCCGATTTGGCGATCACATCAGCCGCCAGCAGCTTCAATCGCGCACCATCGGGCAAGAGGCACCAGGCACCAGGCACCGGCGCAAAGGCGCGGATCTGACGCTCCAATTGCGCCGCATCCTTCAACCAGTCGATCTGCGCCTCGGCGGGCGAAATCTTCGCGGCATAGGTGACGCCTTCGTCCGGCTGCGGGACCGCCGGCGGCAAGGGTGCGGCGAGGATTTCGACAATCAGCCGCGCGCCCATCTCGGCCAAGGCATCATGCAACTCTCCGGCCGTCGTCTTGGCGCTGATCGGCAGCGCTTCCCGCTGCAGCATGGCGCCGGTATCGAGCCCTGTATCCATCTGCATGATCGTGATGCCGGTCCGCGCATCGCCCGCCAAGATCGCCCGCTGGATGGGAGCAGCACCCCGCCAGCGCGGCAACAGAGAGGCATGGATGTTGAGGCAACCGAGGCGGGGTGCCACGAGAACAGCCGGCGGCAGGATGAGACCATAGGCCGCCACCACCGCGACATCGGCATTGAGCGCTGCAAAATCTGCCCTGGCCTCCGCGGTTTTCAACGAGACGGGCGTCCGCACCTCTAGGCCGTGGCTTTCAGCCAGGAGCTGAACCGGCGATTTGCGCAGATCCTGGCCACGCCCGGCCGGTCGTGGCGGCTGGCTGTAGACGGCGACCAATTCATGCCCGGCCGTGATAAGCGCGCCAAGCGCCAGCGCGGCAAAATCCGGCGTGCCCATGAAGATGATGCGCATGGATGGCTTGGCAGTCGTCAGGCCGGGACGCCGCCGGCGCCCGTCTTCTTGGCCTTCAGCAATTTGCGCAGGATGATGTTGCGCTTCAGCGATGTCAGGTGATCGATGAAGAGCACACCTTCAAGATGATCGATCTCGTGCTGGATGCAGGTGGCGAGCAAGCCCTCGGCATCGAGCTCGCGCTGGACGTTGTTCTCGTCGAGATATTTCACCCGGCAAGCGGCCGGCCGTACCACATCGGCATAATGTTCCGGCACCGAGAGACAGCCTTCATTGTATTCTGCATCGTCGTCCGACACCCAGACGATTTCCGGATTGGCCATGCGCAAGGGTGCCGGCGCCTCGTCCTCGCCGGCGAGGTCGAGCACGATGACGCGCTTCAGCACGCCGACCTGGGGTGCCGCGAGGCCGATGCCGGGGGCGATATACATCGTCTCCAGCATGTCATCCATCAGCTGGCGAATCTCGGCATCCACCGCTGCCACCGGCAGCGATTTCTTGGCGAGCCGTGGGTCCGGCGCAACGAGGATCGGTAACTGGGCCATGATCTTTTCGTCTGGTCTGTCACTGCAGGGTCGAGGATGGGCGCTTTCGCGCTTTACCTATGGATTCCGCGGGCTATCGTCAAGCAAGGAGGGGTGGGTTTCTACCCCGATTCGGCCCCGGCACCCGGTCCGGGGCCCAAATCCAAGGAATTCGTCATGGAATCGAGCCCAATGCTGCTGGCGCTCCTCGGCCTCATCGCCCTCTTGCTGGTGGCGGTATTGGTCGTGGTCTGGCGCACCCAGCGGCCGGTGCCGCCCCCCGTCCTCGATCCCCGGCTCGACCAGCTGGCCGGGCAGCTGCAATCCCTCTCCGCCTCCCAGACCGCCGCCCAATCGGCCCTCGACCAGCGCCTGGAGCAGCGGCTGGGGCTTTTGGCAGACCGGGTGCAGGAGCGCCTGGCCCTCTCGGCGACAGAGGCCGGGCAGTCTTTGGGCGAACTCAAGGAGCGCCTCGCCGTCATCGACGCTGCGCAGAAAAACATCGCCGAACTGTCGACCCGCATGGTCAGCCTCCAGGATATCCTTTCCAACAAGCAGGCGCGCGGCGCCTTCGGCGAGGTGCAATTGGCCGACATCGTCCGCACTGTGATGGCGCCGATCAACTATGAATTCCAGGCAACGCTGACCGGCGGCAAGCGGGTCGATTGCCTGTTGAAGCTGCCCAACCCGCCGGGGCCGATCGGCATCGATTCCAAATTTCCGCTGGAATCCTACCGTGCCATCCGCGATGCGCAAGATGATGCTGCTTTGGTGCTGGCACGGCGGGAATTTTCCGCGGCCATCCGTCTGCATGTCAAAGCCATCGCCGAAAAATACATCGTGCCGGGCGAGACGGCGGATTCGGCCCTGATGTTCGTTCCCTCCGAAGCGGTTTATGCCGAGGTGCACGCGAACTTTCCCAATCTGGTCGAGGAAGCAGGCCGTGTCCGCGTCTGGATCGTCTCGCCCACCACCTTGATGGCGACGCTCACCACCATGCGCGCGGTTTTGAAGGATGTGCGCATGCGCGAACAGGCACATGTCATCCAGGCAAAGGTCGGCGAACTCGCCAAGGATCTCGACCGGCTGGACACCCGCGTCGGCAAGTTGCAGCAGCATTTCGACCAGGCAGTCGACGATGTGCGCCAGATCCGCATCTCCACCGACAAGGCGCTGAAAAAGGCCGACGATATCGAAAGCGTCGGCCTGGAAGCGCCCGAAGTGGTCCCAGAATCGGTCACTGCAGTGGTGGCAAGTCCAGTCCTTGACGCAAAGGCTTAATGCGCGCGACACCGGTTTTGCTTGAATCGCCGCGCAAGTCCCCTACATTCCTGTGACAAATGGTTGCAGGCTTGGGTTCTGGATCACCCCCGCCTGATTGTCAGCCGCACAGTTCTGGGGGGAAGCGCCATGGGTACCTTTGCGATCTTTGTCATCGTCCTGATGGTCGTCGCCATCCTGCTCGTCTTCATGGGCATCAAATCGGTGCCGCAGGGACGCGAATGGACCATCGAGCGTTTCGGCCGCTATACCCACACCCTGCGCCCTGGCCTCAATTTCATTATCCCCTTCGTCGACCGCGTCGGCGCCAAGATCAACATGATGGAATCGGTGCTCGACGTGCCGACGCAGGAAGTCATCACCAAGGACAACGCCATGGTGAGTGTCGATGGCGTGGTGTTCTATCAGGTGCTGGATGCGGCCAAATCGGCTTATGAAGTGAACGATCTCGAAAACGCCGTCCTCAACCTCACCATGACCAATATCCGCACCGTGATGGGCGGCATGGACCTCGATGAGCTGCTGTCGCTGCGCGACAAGATCAACGCGCAGCTCCTCCATGTGGTCGATGACGCGACCCAGCCCTGGGGCATCAAGGTGACGCGCATCGAGATCAAGGACATCGCACCGCCGAAGGATCTGGTGGAAAGCATGGGCCGGCAGATGAAGGCCGAGCGCGACAAGCGCGCCTCGATCCTCGAAGCCGAAGGCCTGCGCCAGGCCGCCATTCTGAAAGCCGAGGGCCAGAAGATCTCCAACATCCTCAAGGCCGAGGGCGAACGCGAAGCCGCCTTCCGCCAGGCCGAAGCCCGCGAACGCGCGGCAGAAGCAGAGGCCAAGGCCACAGAGATGGTGTCGACCGCCATCGGCAAGGGTGACATCCAGGCGATCAACTATTTCCTCGGCCTCAAATATACCGAGGCCCTGCAAGCGATCGCCTCTGCCCCCAATCAGAAGGTCATCCTGATGCCGCTCGAAGCCAGCAATGTCATCGGCGCGTTGGGCGGCATCGCCGAGCTGGCCAAGAGTGCCTTGAGTGATCAGGCCGCTGCCGCCCCGCGGCGCGGCAGTGTGCCCAACAACCAGTCCTAAGAGCACAGCGCCATGAGCGATATCGGCTTCACCTTCCAGCTTGAATTCTGGCATTGGATGATTCTGGCTGCGGCCCTGGCCGGGATTGAGATCCTCACCCCCGGCTTCTTCTTCCTGTGGCTGGGGGGTGCGGCGCTGGTCACCGGCATCGTGGCGCTTATCCTGCCGTCACTCACCTGGGAGAACCAGGTGCTGGTCTTTGCCGTGCTGAGCGCCGCCTCGGTGCTGGGCTGGTACAAATTCCGCGGCCATTTCACGACGCCCAGCAATGATTCGACGCTCAACCGCCGTGGCGAACAGCTGCTGGGGCGCAGCGCCACGCTTTCCGAGCCGATCATCAATGGCCGCGGTCAGATCAGGATCGACGACACGGTCTGGCGCTGCGAGGGCCCGGACCTGGCGGCCGGCACCCAGGTCAAGGTCGTCGCCATGCGTGGCGCCATGGTTGCCGTGGAAAAAGCGGGCTGATAGCGGTCTTAAAATCCGTTCTATTGCCGGTCATTCATCACTTTTAAACGTTCTCCCGACCATCCTGCAGGATATCCATCGCCGTGGCGCCACCCACGGCGGTTGATTTCTGTCAATTTTCTGCGGGTCGATCACGGGGCCTGATCCGCGTCAAAAGCATAGAATCAGGGAAAGAGCGAAAACGTGAAAGTCACCGGAGCGAATATCGACGAGCTGACCCAGAAGGCCGAACTGGAGTTCCACGACGAGGCTACCACCCGCTTTGCCGACATGAATCGCCTGCTGGACCAGATCGCCGAGACCGGCGCCAGCGACGAATTGGTGTCGGAACTGCTGGGTCATGCCCACAATCTGCGCATCACCGGCAGTTCTTTCGGCTTCCCCGTCATTACGCTCATTGCCCAGCGACTGGAAGCCTATCTCAACGATTTGACGCAATGGTCGGACAACACCCAGCGCGACGTGCAGGAATTTGCCGATATCGTCGGCGAAATGCTGGAACGCAAATCGCAGCCCGACGATGAAGAGATCGCCAAGCTGGTGCGCGCCCTGCCCAATCAGGTCAGCCGCACTTTTTCGCCCGGCGATGTCGAGATTCGCAATGTCGAGATCCTGCTGATCACGCCGGCCCGGTCGGTCGCCAAGATTCTCGCCAAGCAGATCATGGCCTGCGGCTTCCGCGTCAATGCCGTGCAGGATCCGATCGAGGGCCTCACCACCGCCATGCGCCTGCGCCCCGACATGGTGATCACGTCGCAGGTCATGAAAGGCCTCAATGGTGTCGACCTCATCCGCGCCTTGAAGGCGATGGAAGGCACCGAGAAGATCCCCTGCGCCGTCCTCACCAGCCAGGAACTCGATGCCGCAGCTTTCAGCAGATTGCCCGATGGCAGCCAGGTACTGCGTGCCGGGGGCAATTTCGCCGACGACTTTGCCAAGGTGATAACGCAGCTGGGCCTGGGCTGAGCACCGGGTGGCGTTTCCGGCCAGCATCGCCGTCAACCCGCTCATGGCGGAGCCAACGATTACCCTCGATATCTCGCTCGATGAGGCGGCGTCACAGCGCGTGAGCACGTTCGACGTCTATTGGCGCTCGAAATGCCGTGACAGGAAGCTGCCCGCCCGTTGCGACATCGATCCCGCCGAAATCAAGCCCTTGCTGCCCAATCTGTTGATTGCCGATATCGAAACCGCGCCGTTCCGCGTGCGCTATCGCCTCGACGGATCGGAGACCGCCGGTATCAACGGATCACTGACCAACCAATATCTCGACCAACTCGACCAGCAGCCACCCGATTTGCGCGCGGCGCTGACCGTTGCCTATCAGACCAGCGTCAGCGAACGCCGGCCCGTCTACAGCCGCCATTACGTGCTGCTGAAATCCGGCCTGAAATGGCCCGCTACCGCCGGCATCTGGCCGCTCGCCAACGACAATGACGGCGAGATCACCCGCTGCGTGGCGCTCGAGGATTATCCCGAGCTGCCGTGACAGCTTCGCCTATCAATCGCCGATGCATCTCATCTCACTCTTTGCTTGTCGGAAGCGCCGCCCGCTTGCTAGCTTCACCACCTGAGTAGCCGCCACCTGAACGAGTACCGTGACCGACATGCCGAAGCTGGACCTGAAGGGCATCAGCCTGAAGGCATTGTGGTCACCGTTGCAAGAATGGCGCCTGTTGCTGCGTTGCGCAGCTCTACCGGCGCTGCTTTATCTGTTTCTCATCACCGGCTGCCAATTCATGTTCCCGGCAGCGCTGTCGTACACCCTGCCCGGTCAAGGCACCTTCTTCCTTTGGTCCTTTCTGGAGACGGGGCCGATGCTCCTCTTCGAATGGCGCTGGCTGTCGGCGCTCTGGCACGGCGAGGCGCGAGGCAGTACGGGTGTTCCCATGCCCTCAACCTGGTGGCGATACATTGCGTTGTTCGGCATGCTCGAGATTCTCTATCAGACTATCCTCGCCGGACCGGATCTTGTCCGCATGGGATTGTTCGATACCCTGCCGAATGGCCGGGCGGCTGAGAGCAGCGTAAATCTCGCCTTTGCGTTCATCGAAATGACGGTCATAGCGGGTTACGTCTGGGTATTCGCCCGATTGCTGGTCTGGAACGCAGCCGTTATCGACCGACGCAGCATCATTGGTCCAGTGCCGATCTGGCAGCTGACGCGCGGTCATGCCTGGCGCATCACGTGCCTCGTGTTTCTCATGACCCTTCCCCTCGTCGCGGTGAACTGGCTGATCGAGTGGTTGGTCGCCGAGCTATCTATCGGCGAGCTTCCCTATCTGCCCATGCTCTACGACCTGCCGATGACGATTTACGGCTACGCTGTCTTTGGCGCGGCTTCGCTGCTGATCTACAGCCATCTGACCCAACACCACATTGATCGCAGCGTCGATGTATTTTGAGACAATATTACTGTCTTAATTTCGACTATAGCCACCTTATCTCGGTCATTAACCATTCCTTTGCCTTAATGCCCGGAGAATGCTTTTAATAATTGGGGTTGATCCGCGGCATCTCGGGGGAGAAGCGGTTGGTGCCGCGCGGTCGCTAGGAGGGTCATGAGCGACACGCCTTTACAGGCCACTGGGTTAAAGGGCGCTGGGTCGGGCGGTGCGGCCAAGCCGTGGATGGCCAGCTATCCGCCGGACGTGGATGCGGTGACGCCGATCGTGGCGAAGCCCGTCTATGCGCTGCTCGACGACACGGCCGCCCTCTATCCCGCCAATGATTGCGTCGACTTCCTCGACAAGCATTACAGCTACGCTGAAATCAAGCGCGAGAGCGATAAGGTCGCCAAGGGTCTGCAGCGCGTGGGGCTGAAGCCCGGCATGCGTTTGGGGCTCTTCCTGCCCAACTGTCCCTATTTCGTCATCTTCTACCACGGTGCCTTGAAGGCGGGCGCCTGCCTCGTCAACTTCAACCCGCTTTACGCGGAGCCGGAGATCGAGCGCCAGATCGCCGACGCAGAGGTCGATTTCATGGTGACGCTGGATGTCACCCAATTGCTGCCCAAGCTCGATGCGGTGCTGGCGAAATCACGGGTGAAATCGGTCATCGTCTGCCCGATGGCGCATCAGCTGCCCTTCCCGAAAAACGTGGTCTATCCCTTCGTGATGCGCAGCACCCATGCGCGCATGCATGTCGACAGCCGTCACATCGCCTATAAGGATCTGGTCGACAATGACGGCGTCTATGCGCCCGTCGAGATCGACCCGGCGCGCACCGTGGCGCTGCTGCAATATACCGGCGGGACGACGGGTGTGCCCAAGGGTGCCATGCTCAGCCACGCCAATGTCTATATCAACGCCATCCAGTCGAAGCGCTGGTTCTATACCGTGGACAGCCCGCAGGCGAAGACCATCGGCGTGTTGCCCTTGTTCCATGCCTTCGCGATGACCTGCGTCATGAATTGGACGCTGGCGGTCGGTGGTTGCATGATCCTGGAACCGAAATTCGACACGCTGAAATTGCTGCGCCTGGTGCATCGCAAGCGGCCGACAGCCTTGGTGGGCGTCCCCACGCTGTTCAACGCGCTGCTCAACTTTCCGCAGTTCAAGGATTTCGATCTCTCTTCTATCGTCTTTGCCATTTCCGGCGGTGCGCCATTGCCCGCCGAAGTCAGGAAGAAGTTCGAAGCGGAAAGCGGCTGCCGCCTCATCGAAGGCTATGGCCTCTCGGAAGCGTCACCGGTCTGCAGCTGCAACCCGGTCCATACCGGCGGCAAGACCGGCTCGATCGGCCTGCCCTATCCCTTCACCACCTGCGAGATCGTGTCGCTGGATGACCACAAGACCCGCATGCCCGTCGGCGAAAAAGGCGAGATCTGTTTTCGCGGGCCACAGGTCATGCTGGGCTACTGGAAGCGCCCCGACGCCACAGATGAGGTGATCATTGATGGCTGCCTGCATACCGGCGATGTCGGCCATATCGATGAAGAGGGCTTCGTCTTCATCACCGACCGCCTAAAGGAGATGATCAACGCCTCGGGCTTCAAGGTCTATCCGCGCGTCATCGAGGAGGCGATCTATGAGCACAAGGCCGTCAAGGAATGCGCCGTCATCGGCATCGACGATCCCTATCGCGGGCAGAACATCAAGGCGTTCATCGTCCTGAAGGATGGCGAAAGCTGCACCCAGGAAGCGCTCGATACCTTCCTTGACAGTCGAATTTCCAAGATCGAGAAGCCGCGTTTCTATGAATTCCGCACCGATCTGCCCAAGAGCATCATCGGCAAAATCCTGAAGAAAAATCTGGTGGACGAGGAAAAAGCCCGCGCCGCCGTAAAGGAGAGCACGTGATGAAAGACGCTGTCATTGTGGGCTATCAGCGCTCACCCTTCCACTTCGCCAACAAAGGTGCCCTGATCAAGGTGCGGCCGGACGATCTCGCCGCCGCGGTGGTAAAATCGCTGATGGCCAAGACCGGCGTGGAGGCCAAGGATATCGAAGACCTGCTGCTGGGCTGCGCCTTCCCCGAAGGCGAGCAGGGCTTCAACGTGGCGCGCCTCGTCGCCATGATCGCCGAGTTGCCGCAATCAGTGGCTGGCGCCACCATCAACCGTTTCTGCGGTTCCTCCATGCAGAGCATCCACATGGCAGCCGGTGCGATCGCGCTTGGCGCCGGTGACGCGTTCCTGTGCGGTGGTGTGGAAAGCATGACCCGCGTGCCCATGCTGGGCTTCAACCCGATGCCCAACCCGGCGCTCAACGACCGCCTGCCGGCTGCCTATATCTCGATGGGCACCACCGCCGAGAACGTCGCCAACAAATACAAGATCAGTCGCGCCGAGCAGGAGGCCTTTGCGGTCGCCAGTCAGAACAAGGCCAGTGCCGCCCGGGCCGCCGGCAAGTTGAAGGACGAGATCGTCCCCATCCAGGCTGGCAAGGAACTGGTCAGCGAAGACGGCACCATCCGCGACGGCACCACCACGGAGGCCCTCGCGGGCCTGAAGCCGGCGTTTGATGCCAACGGATCGGTCACCGCCGGCACCTCCTCGCCGCTGACCGATGGCTCCGCCTTCACCCTCGTCACCTCGGCCGATTACGCCAAGGCGCACGGCTTGAAAGTGCTGGCGAAGATCCGCGCCGTGTCGGTCGCCGGCTGCGCGCCGGAGATCATGGGCATCGGGCCGGTGGCGGCGACACAGAAGGCGCTGAAGCGGGCCGGTCTCACCATCGACGACATCGACATCATCGAGCTTAACGAAGCCTTCGCGTCGCAGTCGCTGGCCTGCATCCGCGATCTCAAGATCGACATTGCCAAGGTTAATCTGGATGGCGGCGCCATTGCGCTGGGGCACCCGCTGGGTGCGACCGGCGCCCGCATCACCGGCAAGGCGGCCTCGCTCTTGAAGCGCGAGGGCAAGAAGTTCGCCTTGGCCACGCAATGCATCGGCGGCGGTCAGGGCATCGCCACCATCCTGGAGGCGGTGTGATGGCCATCAACAAGGCCTGCGTCATCGGCGCGGGGGTGATGGGGGCCGGCATCGCCGCCCAGATCGCCAATGCCGGCGTGCCGGTACTCCTTCTCGACATCGTGCCGAAAGAAGGTAGCGACCGCTCGGCCATCGCCAAAGGCGCCATCGAGAAATTGCAGAAGGCCGATCCGGCGCCACTCATGTCGAAAGCCGCCGTGAAGCTGATCACCCCCGGCAATATCGAGGACGATCTCGATCAACTGGGCGATGTCGATTGGGTAGTCGAGGCGATCATCGAACGGCTGGACCTCAAGCAAGGCCTCTATCACAAGCTGGAAGGCAAAAGGAAGAAGGGCTCGATCCTGTCCTCCAACACCTCGACCATTCCCTTGAAGACCTTGGTCGAGGGCATGCCGGAAACCGTGCAGTCCGATTTCTGCATCACCCATTTCTTCAACCCGCCGCGCTATATGCGCCTCCTGGAGATCGTGGGTGGCGCTAAGACACGGCCGGAGGTCATCAAGAACATCAGCGATTTCGGCGACCGCATGCTGGGCAAGACCATCGTCCATGCCAAGGATACGCCGGGCTTTGTCGGTAACCGCATCGGCGTCTTCTGGATGCAGGCCGCCGTCACCGCAGCACTTGATCTCGACCTCACCGTGGAAGAAGCCGACGCCATCATGGGCCGCCCGATCGGCGCGCCCAAGACCGGCCTGTTTGGCCTGCTCGATCTGGTCGGTCTCGACCTCATGCCGCATGTCGACAAGAGCATGGCGAGCCTGCTCAAACCTGACGACGCCTATATGAAATTGCGCCGTCCTTGGCCGCTCTTGGAGAAGATGATTGCCGACGGTTATACCGGCCGCAAGGGCAAGGGCGGTTTCTACCGGCTCAACACCGAGGGCGGCAAGAAGGTCAAGGAATCCGTCAGCCTCAAGACGGGTTCTTACGCGCCCAGCGATCGCGCGCGGCTCGATTCAGCCGACGCCGCCAAGGGCGGCCTGAAAACGCTCGTCAGCCATGCCGACAAAGGCGGGCAATATGCCTGGCGCGTACTCTCATCCCTGCTCTCTTACGCGGCCTCGCTCGTGCCGGAGATCGCCGAGGATGTGGTGGCAATCGATCAAGGCATGAAGACAGGCTACAATTGGAAGCGCGGCCCCTTCGAGATGATCGACCAGATGGGTGCTGCGTGGTTTGCCGAAAAGCTCGCCGCCGAAAAACTGCCTGTGCCGCCTTTCCTCACCATTGCTGCGAAGGCTGGCGGCTTCTACCGCGTGGCGAATGGCCAGATCGAACATCTCAAACCCGATGGCAGCTACACCAAGCTCATACGCCCCGACGGCGTGCTGCTGCTTTCCGACATCAAGTTGGGCGCCAAGCCGATCATCAAGAACGGCTCCGCCTCGTTGTGGGATATCGGCGATGGCGTTGCCTGCCTCGAATTCCACAGCAAGATGAATGCGCTGGATCCCGACAGCCTCGCCTTGGTCAAGCAGTCGATTGATCACGTGGGCAAGAAGATGAAGGCCCTCGTCATTCATAATGAGGCCGAGAATTTCTCCGTCGGCGCCAATATCGGCTTGGCGCTGTTTGCCGCCAACATCGCGATGTGGCCGATGATCGACGACATGATCGCGACCGGCCAATCCGCCTACAAGGCGGTGAAGTTCGCACCGTTCCCTGTGGTCGGCGCACCCAGCGGCATGGCGCTCGGCGGTGGCTGTGAGGTGCTGCTGCATTGCGCGTCGATCCAGGCGCACGCGGAAACCTATATGGGCCTCGTGGAAGTCGGCGTCGGCCTCATCCCAGGTTGGGGCGGCTGCAAGGAGATGCTGCTGCGCTTCCAACCCAATAGCCGCGACCCCAAGGGCCCGATGCCCCCTGTCGGCCAGGCTTTCGAAACAATCTCGCTCGCCAAGGTCGCGAAGTCCGCAGCGGAAGCCAAGGAGATGCGTTTCCTGCGCCCCCATGACGCCATCAGCATGAACCGCGACCGCCTGCTGTTCGACGCCAAGGCGAAAGCACTTGCGATGCTGGCAGCCGGTTATCAGCCACCGACCGCGCAGGAGCTGCGCCTACCCGGCCCCACCGGCCGCACGGCGCTGAAGCTCGCGGTCGAAGGCTTTGCCCTGCAGGGCAAGGCGCTGCCGCACGATGTCACGGTGTCCGATGCGCTGGCCGTCGTGCTGTCCGGCGGCAAGACCGACATCACGGAACTGGTGACCGAAGACCAACTTTCGAAGCTCGAAAAGAACGCCTTCATGTCATTGCTGCACACCGGCCCGACTCTTGCCCGCATGGAACATATGCTGGGCACCGGCAAGCCGCTCAGGAATTGATGAGGCAATGAGACTGCGCCACACATCCCCCTCTCCCTTACCCTCCCCCACCATGGGGGGAGGGAATTCGTGCCAGTTTGAACGCATTCGTTTCAGCGCGCAGGATCGGACTCCCACCCCCCAACGGGGGGGAGGGTTGGGGAGAGGGGGAGCGGCCGCACAAAAGGAACGAACCCATGCCCGCCTATAAAGCACCCCTGCGCGATATCCAGTTTGTGCTGACTGAATTGCTGCAGCTGGAAAACCTGCCGCAGCAGATTCCCGATTTCGTCGAGGCGACGCCGGACCTCGTGGCAGCGGTGCTCGAAGAGGCGGCGAAGTTCTGCGAGAACGAATTGCAGCCGCTCAATCATGAGGGCGATGAAGAAGGCTGCCATTACGACAAGGGCGTCGTCACGACGCCGAAAGGCTTCAGGCAAGCCTACACCAAATTCATCGAAGGCGGCTGGACCAGCCTGCCCTGCGATCCGGCCTATGGCGGGCAAGGCCTGCCCAAGCTGGTCAATTTCGCGGTCGAGGAAATGATCTGCTCGGCCAATCTCTCCTTCGGCATGTATCCCGGCCTCTCCAACGGCAATTACAACGCCATCCACGCCCATGGCAGTGACGAGCAGAAGGCGCTCTATCTGCCGAAGCTGGTCGATGGCAGCTGGACCGGCACGATGTGCCTTACTGAACCGCAATGCGGCACCGATCTTGGCCTGTGCAAGACGCGGGCGGAAGCCAATGCCGATGGCTCCTACAAACTTTACGGCACCAAGATCTTCATTTCGGCCGGCGAACATGATCTGGCTGAGAACATCATCCATCTGGTGTTGGCGCGGTTGCCCGATGCGCCTTCCGGCATCCGCGGCATCTCGCTCTTCATCTGCCCGAAATTCCTGCCCGACAAGGACGGCAAGCCCGGCGCCCGCAATCCCGTCGTCTGCGGCTCGATCGAAAAAAAGATGGGCATCAAGGCGTCCTCCACCTGCGTCATGAATTTCGACGGCGCGCAAGGCTGGCTGGTCGGCCGGCCACATAAGGGCATGTCGGCCATGTTCACCATGATGAACACAGCGCGCCTCGCCGTCGGCATGCAGGGTCTCGGCATCGCCGAGGCCGCCTATCAGGGTGCGGTCACCTATGCCCGCGACCGCTTGCAGATGCGCGCCCTCACCGGTGCCAAATTCCCGGACAAGCCCGCCGATCCCATCATCGTGCACCCGGATGTGCGGCGCATGCTGCTCACCATCCGCAGCCTCAACGAAGGCTGCCGCGCCTTGGCCTATTGGGTCGGCCGCGAGCTCGACGTCTCCATCCATCATCCCGACCCGGAGAAGCGCCAGGAGGCCGACGATTTCGTGGCCCTGCTGACGCCGGTGGTGAAATCCTTCCTCACCGACCATGGCTTCAACGCCGCCAATCTCGGTGTGCAGATCTATGGCGGCCATGGCTATATCCGCGAATGGGGCATGGAGCAGCTGGTGCGCGATGCGCGCATCACGCAGATCTACGAAGGCACCAACGGTATCCAGGCGCTGGATCTGGTCGGGCGCAAACTGCCGACCGGTACCGGCCGCCTCGCCCGCCGCTTCTTCCATCCGGTGAGCGAGTATATCGAGACAGCGAGTGAAAACCCGGAGATGGCGGAATTCGTCCTGCCGCTCGCCAAGGCCTTTGCCAAACTGCAGCAGGCAACGGCTTGGCTGGCACAAGCCGGCCTCTCAAACCCCAACGAAGCGGGTGCCGCCGCCACCGATTACCAGCGCCTCTTCGCGCTTGTGGCGCTGGCCTATATGTGGTGCCGCATGGTCGAGATCGCATTGGCGAAGAAGAACGAGGACAGCGATGGCTTCTACGCCGCCAAGGTGATGACCGCGCGCTTTTACTTCGCGCGGCTGCTGCCTGAATCAAATTCGCTGTTTACGACATTGATGGCGGGATCTGACTCGCTGATGGCGATGCCGGCAGAGGCTTTTTGAGTCATTTGAATCACTTAACTTGCAGTCATGAATCTTAAGCGATTTTAAGGGTGTGCGCCTATCTCGTCCGTATCTCACAAGCCTGTGACTCATTGACCGAATCGCGTCTTTTAAGTCACAGGCGCCTCACAGCTGAGACATCCTAGTCACAACGGAACTGTCGCATTTTGCGGGCATTCTGCCTGCACGGTGATGCAGCGACTCGGCATCAAGGGAAATCATTCCGACTCCTTTGGCTGAAGTCGTCATTACCCGAACGGGACGGGATACATCAGATGACGCAATTTTCCGCTTCGGCGGCAGGGAAAACCTGCGCCGCCGCACTGGTAGCACTTGGCCTGGCTTCAGCCGGAACACTGCTGGGCGCCAAGACCGCTGTGGCCGGCATGGACGAAGGTTCGCTCGGCTATCGTTTCGGTACGACGCTGACGCAGTTCAAGAACATGAAGCTGCCCTTTGCCGATATGCCCAAGGGTGCCACGGTGAAATGCGGCGACGATCCCGACCTGCGCAACCGCATGGTCGGTTACGTCGCCCGCGACGAGGCGCGCTATGAGAGCGTCGGCATCCTGACCTGCCGTGTCGTGGCGCCCGATCCCGCCAACAACGATTGGTGGCGCCCGGTCGAATTCGAGATCAACGGTGTCAAGGCGCGGCTGCGCTTCGACTTCATGCAGGTGGCCGAATCCCATAGTGATGAGGCGCAGGTCACCCAGGTCAGCATGGACGAGACCGGCTTCAGCGACGCGCTCTATGGCGGCAACGATATCAGCGGCGGTGGCAGCAGTTACGCCTTGGTGGCGGCCCATGTCAGCCCGGTGCGCGCCAAAGACGGCTACAAGCTGCTGGCCGGCCTCAATCAGCGCCTCGGTGAATCGACCGTGAAGAAGGACCGGGTCGAAATCGCCCCCGGCATTTCGTTCAATATGCCGGTTCCCACCTGGCAGCGTGGCAACGTCACTGTTGCCGCCTGGGATCCCACCGAACTCGGCCATTACGACGTTGTCTTTACCATGACCAGCGCCCGCGACACCCTGCGCGCCAAGCTGGACGATATCGAATAGGCATCACGGCGGCCCAGCCCCGGCGATTTGGGCGCGTTTGGTTAATGGCGTAACGCGCCTGGATTGCCGCAATCCCTACAATACCGGGTAGAAGCGACGATTGCCCTCATCCAGCCAACGCGGTAAAAAGGGCCAAATACCAACTGCCTTGCTGGAGATCTCGCCATGGCCAATCCGACCGGGTCGCTCAACGACCAGATTCTCGCCAACCGCCAGAAGACCTGGAACGGTCTTGGCCGCCTGCTCTTCTGGGGCACGATCTATGCCGTCCTGCTGGCGCTGATCACGGCGCTCCATGCAGTGTTCGGCCCGTCCTGGGGCCTCAGCTTCCCGTCGGGCATCGCGATCGTAGTCGGCTTCGGGGTGGTTGTCGCCGCGGCCATGCGCGGCTGACGCCGGGTTTCAAACAAAGAAAAACGGCGCCGCAATCGCTCGCGGCGCCGTTTTCTTTTGGATTAACCAAACTCAGCTGACGATGTCGGTGCCGGCGAAGAAGTAGGCGATCTCGATGGCGGCGTTCTCGGGGCTGTCCGACCCATGGACCGAATTGGCCTCGATCGATTCCGCAAATTCCTTGCGGATCGTGCCGGCTGCGGCATTGGCCGGGTTGGTGGCGCCCATGATGTCGCGGTTCTTCAAGACTGCGCCTTCGCCTTCCAGCACCTGGACGACGACCGGGCCGGAGGTCATGAACTTCACCAGATCGCCGTAGAACGGGCGGGCCGCGTGGACTTCATAGAACTTCTTGGCCTGGGCTTCAGACATCTGGATGCGGCGCTGGGCCACGATCTTGAGACCGGCTTCTTCGAATTTGGCGTTGATCTTGCCGGTCAGGTTGCGGCGGGTGGCGTCCGGCTTAATGATCGAGAAAGTACGTTCGATGGCCATGATTGTCCTCATTTCACAGATAATGGGCGCAGACGAAATGCGCGCTGCCCCTTGGCGGAATTCGGGCTGGCTTATATACAACTCAGCCGCACTGCACAACTGAACCCCGGCTTTCCCCGGTTTCACCGCCCTGCGCCGTTTGAAAAAGTAGCTAGAACAATATGTTAACTATTTCCAACCTGACCTATCGCATCGCCGGCCGCGAGATCCTGGCCAATGCCAGCGTGTCCGTGTCGGCCGGGCACCATGCCGGATTGGTCGGGCGCAACGGCGCCGGCAAGTCCACTTTGCTGAAATTGATCTCCGGCGATCTCCATATGGATTCCGGCACCATCGACGTGCCGCGCAACTGGCGTATCGGCCGGCTCGAGCAGGAAATGAAGGAGCAGGGCCGCAGCCTGCTGAACTGCGTGCTGGCCGCTGATACCGAGCGCATGTCGCTGCTGGCGGAAGCGGAGCATGCCACCGACCCCAACCGCATTGCCGAGATCCATGGCCGCCTGGTCGACATCCAGGCCCATAGCGCTGAATCGCGCGCCGCGGAAATCCTGGCCGGCCTGGGCTTTGATTCGGCAGCGCAGCAGCGCCCGTTGAGCGATTTCTCCGGTGGCTGGCAGATGCGTGTGGCGCTGGCAGCCCAGCTCTTCTCGGCCCCGGATTTGATGCTGCTCGACGAGCCCACCAACCATCTCGATCTCGAAGCAACCTTGTGGCTGGAGAGCTATCTCAAGAACTATCCCGGCACGATCCTGCTGGTCAGCCATGACCGCGATCTCCTCAACAAGGTCGTCAACCGCATCATCCATCTGTCGCGCGGCGGCATGATCTCCTATGCCGGCGGCTACGATGATTTCGAGAGCATGCGCCGTCTGCGCATGGAGCAGGATATGGCGATGGCGTCCAAGGTCGACGCCCAGCGCAAGCATATGCAGGCCTTCGTCGACCGCTTCCGCTACAAGGCCTCAAAAGCCCGCCAGGCACAGTCGCGCCTGAAGATGATCGCCAAGCTGCAGCCGATCGCGCTGGTGGCCGACGAGAAGGGCATCAATATCTCCTTCCCGCAACCCGAAGCCTTGGCCCCGCCGCTCATCACGATCGATCATGTCTCGGTCGGCTACGAGCCGGGCAAGCCGATCCTGAAAAATCTCGATCTCCGCCTCGATCCAGATGACCGCATCGCGTTGTTGGGCTCGAATGGCAACGGCAAATCGACCTTCATCAAGCTGCTCGCCGGCAAGCTGGCACCGATGACCGGCGACATGCGCAAATCATCCAAGCTGCGGGTGGGCTACTTTGCCCAGCACCAGACCGATGAACTGGATGTCGAGGCGACACCGATCGAGGTCATGGCCCGCGCCGCCCCGGATCTGCTGCCTGACAAGCGCCGTGCGCATCTCGGTCGCTTCGGCATCGGCCAGGATCAGGCCAACACCAAAGTCTCGCGACTGTCGGGCGGCGAGAAGGCGCGTTTGCTGCTCGCCCTCATGAGTCGTCAGGCGCCCAACATCCTGCTGCTGGACGAACCCTCGAACCATCTCGACATCGACAGCCGCCAGGCGCTGGTCGAGGCGATCAACGAGTTCGAAGGTGCGGTCATCATCATCAGCCACGATCCCAACCTCATTGAGCTCACCGCCGACCGGCTGTGGCTGGTGAAGGATGGGGCGGTGAAGACTTTCGACGGCGACATGGACGATTACCGCCGCCAGATCATCAGCGAACGCCGCGAAAAGAACCGCAGCGAGAAGCGCGGCGCCCTGCCGGAGAAGGCCTCGGCGCCGAAGGCCGCGGCGGCCCATGCTGCAGCACCCGCGAAGAACGCCCCCAAGGCACAGGTGCCGCAGCATAATGCGAAGAAGGCAGCGCTCTCGCCGGAACGCAAGAAAGCGCTCTCCGGCGCCGAGACGGCCATCTCGAAGTTGACCCAGGCCCTCGATATCATCGAGGCGAAGCTCTCCAGCCCCGCCCTCTATAACGGCCCCTCGCCCGAACTCGCCACCTGGCAGACCAAGCATGCCGAGGTGAAGAAGAAACTCGCCGAGGCCGAGGAAACCTGGCTGGAACTCAGCGCGGGGTAAGCACGCCTTCCGCTTCTGTGAACCCGTTCACAGCGGCAGTGAACCGAACCTGCCACCTTCATCCTGACGCGGCACAGGTGACCTCCACCCGAGGTACCGCCGCCTCGGATGGAGGATGGCATGTTCATCACCCTGTTTGAGCTCAACCGGAAGCCCAGCATCGGCTTTGATATCTTCTGGCGCCATTTCGGCACGGAGGATGACGATTTCCTGGTCGCCAAGACATGGACCATGGTCGATTCCCTGCTCGGCGGTGGCGGTGACGATGTGCTGCGCGCCGATGACGACTACGCCTTCATCGTCGGTGGCTCCGGCAACGATTCGGCAATCGGCAGCGACCAGGCGGACGACATCTTCGGCGATGCTGGCTCCTTCCTAGCTGTCCCGCTCGGCGCCGGCTTCATCCTTGACGATGAAGGGCCCGCCGGCAATGACCGGCTGGTCGGCGGCTGGGGCAACGACCTCATTCTCGGCGAAGGCGGCAACGACACCATCTTCGGCGGCTATTCCAGTGACGTGTCCTTCGATCCCAATTTCCCACCCAGCGACGACGACCGCATTTCCGGCGGCTTCGGCAATGACGAAATCCACGGCGGGCGCGGCAACGACTATATCGAGGGCAATGAGGATAACGATCAGATCTTCGGCGATTCCGGCCATGACGAGATCCATGGCGGCGACGGTCGCGATTTTGTCGATGGTGGCAGCGGCAATGATCTCATCACCGGCGGCCTTGGGTCGGATTTCCTGCATGGCGGGTCCGGCAATGACGAGATGTTCGGCAATGACGGCTTCGACATCATGAATGGCGATTCCGGCAATGACGAGATGGATGGCGGCGACGGCAATGACGCCATGGATGGCGGCAGCGGCAACGACACCATGCATGGCCGCGAAGGTAATGACGATCTGGACGGAGCCGCCGGCAATGACACGATGCGCGGCGGCGATAATGACGATTTCATGACCGGCGGCGACGGCAACGACTCGCTCTTTGGCGATGACGGCTTCGACATCCTCTTCGGCGACGATGGCCGCGACACTCTGAATGGCGGGGCCGGCAATGACCGCCTCAATGGCGGTGATGGCAACGACGCCCTTTATGGCAGCGAGGGCCGCGATACGCTGCACGGCAATGATGGCAACGACGTGCTCTTCGGCGGCCTTGGCGTCGATGACCTGTTCGGCGATGCCGGCGCCGATATCTTCACGGCAGGCGGCGACACAGCGCGCGATTTCAATGCCCAGGATGGTGACCGCATCGATCTTCGCGGTACCAATGTCGACAATTTCGCCGACTTCCTCGCCGATCACGCGATCCAGATGGGCAATGATCTCGGCATCCTCGCCGCGTTCGACAATGGCGAGAACTTCTTCATGACCATCAAGAGCACCGATCTCGACACAATGCGCAGCGGCGATTTCCTGTTCTGACCTGATCTCCCTCCCCTTGGGGAGGCAAGGCGGTGTCCCCGGTTGATGCCCCCCGCAACCGGTGCGGCACCGCCTTCTGCTTTTTGGCCGGGCAATCGGGGTTCATTTCCCTTGTGAACGGCTTCACATCACGCATGGCACCGTCATCCCACTTCTTTTCCATACGGGCCGCTCCGGCCCTTCCTGGAGGACGACATGAAACGGAACCGGATTATCGAGAATGGCGTCTATTGGTCCAGCACGCAGCTTGGCTCGTCGGCCAATGAAACCTTGCGCGCCGCCACCTGGTGGCTGGACGACCGCCTGTTCGGCGGAACCGGCAATGACACGCTGATCGCAGATGGTGATTACGCCTTGCTGGTGGGTGGCGCCGGCAATGACGACATCCGCGGCAGCGAACATGGCGACGACATCTACGGCGACGACGCGAGCAGCGGTGAAGTCGGCTGGGATGGACCGGCCCTCATCCCCACCTCGACCAATGACGGCAATGACCGCATCGTCGGCGGTTGGGGCAACGACGCCATCAATGGCGGCGGTGGTGACGACGTCATCTACGGCGCCTTCGACAAGCCGGTGGCGATCCAGGCCGGCACGACATATGACGATGACGACCGAATCTCGGGTGCCAGCGGCAATGACATCATCTATGGCGGTGGCGGCAATGACGAGATCGTCGGCGGCAACGATTTCGACTCGCTTTACGGCGAAGCCGGCAATGACCGGATTCTCGGCGGGTCGGAACGCGACTTCATCGATGGCGGCAGCGGCAATGACCTGCTCTTCGGCGAAGGTGGCGACGACACTATCAATGGCGGGTCAGGTCACGATCTGATCGACGGCGAAGACGGCAATGACGACATCCATGGCGGCAGCGGCAACGATACGATCTATGCCGGCACCGGGTTCAACAGTCTCTTTGGCGATGCCGGCGATGATCTGATTCTGGGGAGCGAAGGCGATTGGATCGACGGCGGCGACGGCAACGACGAAATTATCGCCGGCAATGGCCTCGATTTTCTCTTCGGCGGTGCTGGCAATGACGACATCTCGGCCAATAACGGCAACGACCGTCTCAGCGGCGAGGACGGCAATGATGTGCTCGACGGCGGCAACGGCAACGATTTGCTGAACGGCGGCGACGGGAACGACCGGCTGTTCGGCGTCAACGAAGATGACAAGCTTTTCGGTGGCGACGGGAACGACCGGTTGGATGGTGGCGCCGGCAGCGACGAACTCCATGGCGGCGAAGGCAACGACACGCTCTTTGGTGGGCAGGGCACCGATCATCTGTTTGGCGATGCAGGTGCCGATGTCTTTCTGGCCGGCGGCGATATCATCGAGGATCTCAATCTGGTGGAGGGCGACCGGCTTGATTTCCGCGGCACCACCGTCGATAGCTTCAACGACCTACTCACCAATCACGCCTTTCAGAACGGCGCCGATATCGGCATCCTCGCCACCAATGACAGCGGCGGCGCCTTCCTGTTGACCATCAAGAATACTGATCTCGACAACCTGCGCGCCAGCGACGGCATCTTCTGATCGGACGTTCGATCAACGCTTCCCTCTCTCCTCAGCGGGATGAGGGAAGCGTTCCATTTTAATGCTAGAACGAGATCGTACTATTCCGCGGCCTTGCGCTGCTTCTGCGGCAACTCGGTCCGGGTGCGCAGATCGGGCATGGACCAAAGCGCAGCCAAATCGGCGCGCGGCATGGGTTTGCCCAGCAGATAGCCCTGGGCCTGGTCGCAATCTTCGTTCTGCAGCCAGGCAAGCTGGGCCGCCGTTTCGACACCCTCTGCCGTGACGGTGATGCGCAACGAACGGCCGAGCGCGATGACGGCACGCACGATCGACATTGAATCGGCGTTCTCGCCCATCGCCCAGATGAAGGAGCGATCGACCTTGATCTTGTCGAAAGGGAAGCGCTGCAGATAGCTTAAGGACGAGAAGCCGGTGCCGAAATCATCGAGCGAGATGCGGATGCCGGCGGCCTTCAGATCGCGCAAGATCGCCAGCGTCCGCTCGGTATCCTCGATAAGGACGCCTTCGGTGATCTCAAGCTCCAGGCGCTGCGGCGCAAGGCCGGTCTCCGCCAGGATGGCCAGAATCTGCTGGGCAAGATCCGACTGACGGAACTGGATCGGCGACAGGTTGACGGCGACGATCTTGTCAGCGGGCCAGGTCGCGGCCTCGATGCAGGCCGTGCGCAGCACCCAGGCACCCAGCTGCATGATGAGGCCGCATTCTTCGGCCAGCGGAATGAAGTCAGCGGGCGAGATGGGCCCGCGTTCCGGATGCCGCCAGCGCAGCAGCGCCTCGCATCCCAGCACGGTCAGTTTTTCGCAATCGACCAGCGGCTGGTAATGAAGCTCCAATTGATCGGCCGCCAGGGCCTGGCGTAGATCGCGCTCCAGATGGCGGCGCTCCTGCTGGCGCAGATCCATTTCCGATTCGAAGAAGCGGAAGCCACCGCCGCCGGCCGTTTTGGCGCGGCTGAGCGCGGTGTCGGCGGCACGCAGCAATTCGTCGCCGCTGGCACCATCGCTGGGATGAAGGGCGATGCCGACGCTGGTGCCGATGACGATATGGTGGCCGCAGATCTCAAAGGGCTGGGCCAAGGCCTTCACCAGGCGATCGGCCATCACGGCAGGACCGTCGGGGTGAGAGAGGCCAACCTGGATGAACGCGAATTCGTCAGCGCCGAGACGCGCCACGGTATCGTCGGCGCGGATCGAATCGGTCAGGCGCGCAGCAACCTGGCGCAGCAATTCGTCGCCGATTTCCGGTCCCAACAGATCGTTGACCGGCTTGAAGCGGTCGAGATTGAGGCACAGGACAGCGACCGTGGTGCCGCTGCGCTTGGCCCGCGCCATCGCCTGGGCCAGCCGGTCGCGGAACAGATTGCGGTTGGGCAAGGCGGTGAGCGCATCATGATGCGCCATGTGGGCGATGCGTTCTTCGGCGGCCTTGCGCTCGCGGATGTCGCGGACGGCGATGACGCGGGCGTCGCCATTCTCGAACGGCATGGTGCGGGCGTGGATCTCGACCGGGATAGCGCTGCCATCGGCATGGCGCAGATTGATTTCCAGCGGGCCTTCGCCCAGGTCAGGCGTCTCGCCCCGCCCCAATGCCGCGAGCGTTGCGCGGAGATGGTCGTGGCTGGCCGGGGTGCAGATGTCGAAGAGGCTACGGCCGAGCAGCAGTTCCTGTGGCCAGCCCAGGATGGCGGCCATGGCGGTGTTGGCGTCGATGACGATGCCATCGCGGTGAATGACCAGGCCTTCAAAGGTGGCGTCGGCCAATTGGCGAAAGCGTGCCTCGCTTGTCCGTAGTCTGGCTTCGCTGTCGCGGAGGGCCGCCGCTTCCGCCGTCGCCCGCGCCGCACGCGGCAGCAGGTGCAGAACTGCATAACCAAGGCCGCCGATGGCCAGAAGTGCCATGAGGGCCATCGTCAGCAGAACCGGGTGCTCGGCGATTGTCTCGAGGACGCGCAGCATGCAGGCCTTCTCTGGAACCCCCGACGGTCCGTCCCCCGGGGTAGACCACCCCATTAACTTCTGGGTGGTCCTGCCTTATAGGCCGGAGAGTCTGAATCAGAGATTAACGGCAGCATACTATGGTGTGTGGCTCTAGGATTAACTGATCATCCGGTCAGAGTCGGATAAAGGGTATGCCCAGCGCCGCCTGGATGAATGTTCCAAGGATCACCGCCAGCAGGCCGGCAGACACCCCCAGGACGATCCTGCGGGCGCGTCGCGGCAGAAAGCGGTCAGTGGCCCAGCCGACGGCCGGCAGGACCTGCATGACATGGGTGGCGAAGAAATGCGGCACGCGCAGATCGCCGCCGGTGGTCGACCAGCCGAGCAGCGGCAGGCCGCCGGCATCGCTGAGATCGCCCCCGATCCAATGGCCGGGCGGCAGGCCGAGCGCTTCGGGGATGGCGCCGGACCCCATGATGCCGGCCGTGAGCAAGGTTGCCACCCCGCCCATGGTCAGGCCCAGGCCGGCGCCCAGCCGCAGGCCTGGGCCAAGCTGGGGCCGTGGCGCCTTGAGGATCAGCGCCCCGAGCAGGAAGGCCACCACCACCAGCACGACTGCACCCACCCCCATGACCTGATAGAGCGCAGATTCCAGCGCGGTACCGTCATTGAAATGCGAGGCCCGGCCACGCGCGGCCTGCAGGGCGATGTAGCCGATCTCGTAAAGCGCCGCGATGCCGGACAGGCTGAAGGCATTGCGCAGGAAGCGGCCGCTGCGCGGCACCGGCGCCACCAGATTGACCAGCACGGCCAGCGTCGCAAAATGGAGTGCCAGCGAGATCTCGAATTTGATCGGCTTCACCCAGACACTGATGCCGTTGAGCAGGCGCGGATCGGTCTGCAGCAGCAACAGGCTGGCCGGCAGCAGGACCAACATCATCAACGTCATCTGCCAGGCGATGATACGCGGTCGCAGGGTGGTATTGCTTTCGCCGATCTGGGTCGTCGCGGGTGTCGACAGCATGGACATGATCATGACCCTAAACTCCCTGCGTCGCGTTGGCGGGGGGTGCCGCGGGCGCCCATCATCGCGTAGCCCAACAGCAGGCCGAGCGGCCCGAACATGAAGGTGGCACCCAGGATCGGCGCCTGCAGGATGCGGTGCAAGTTGATCTGGGTCGCACGCTCGGCGATCCACAACCCCACGAACAGATCGAAGGCCAGGTAATGCAGCCAGCCTGCGAGCAGCACCGGATCGCTGGCAAACAGCGCGCGCACCGCAGTAATTGAATCGAAACCACCGCCCTCGACCTGGAAGAAATAGCCGAGGATCAAGGAGACATAGGCCAAGGCCAGCAAGGTAAGAAGGCCGTAGCGCAGGCCGGCCAAGAGCCAGGGCCAGCGCGGCAGCAGGATCAAAGCAAGCCAGCCGGCCATCGCAAGGCTGTTGCCGATGCCAAAGAGCGATTCCCAATTCACATTCGGGCTCACAGCGGTCTCCAGTGTCAATGTTGACAGTGACTAGATCTTCTAATCACGCATCTAGCCACTGTCAAGATATAGTTTGACCGGAATGCGGCGAACGCGGTATGAGCGACTATCCCCTCCCCCTTCAGGGGGAGGGCAGTCGGCGAAGGCCGACATTCGTCGGTGGGGTGGGGGCGATGTCAGTCAAGCTCTTGCAAAGCCTTCACCCATGCCCTCACCTAACCTCCCCCTGAAGGGGGAGGAACCACGTCAGAAGCACATGCCCAAGAAGGCGAGCTATCATCACGGCAATCTGCGCGCGGCCTTGCTGGCGGCGGCGCTCGATATTCTGGAGACGGAAGGCCTGCACGCCCTTACCTTGCGTAAGGTTGCGGCCAAAGCGCGCGTCTCACATGCCGCACCCGCGCATCACTTCCCCAATCTGAAGGCGCTGCAGACGGCGCTGGCGGTGATCGCGTTTGAGCGCTTCTCAGAATCGATGGCCGCGGCCCGCGAGCGCGCCAAGAAAGATCCAGCAACGCAGGTCCGCGCTGCGTCTGACGGCTATCTCAGCTTTGCGCGCGCCAATCCGGCGCTGTTCCGCCTGATGTTCCAGGAGAACCAACTTGACTGGTCGGACCCGAGTCTGAAACAGGCGGGCGAGGCAAGCTTCCGCCATCTGGTCGAGATCACGGCGCCACTCGCCGATCAGCTTGGCCTCAAAACCCAGCAAGAGCGGCAGGAATTGGAGCGGCTGGTCTGGTCCTCGGCCCATGGCTTTGCGCATCTTCACACCGATGGCAAGATGGAGACCGCCTCGCCGCCGGATTTGGCGCGCTTCCTGTTGCCGCGCAAAACCAAGTAGCCGCGGCGATCAACCGGTGAACAGTTCCAGCTGCCATTCCATTTCGGCGGTGGTCAGCGGATAGTCTGTCCCGCCGCGCGGATTCAAGGCTTGGTGCGGCGGAATGCCGGCGATCTTCAATTGCAGTTGCAGCGCCTGGCGCATGCTGAGCTTCGCCTTCCACGCCAGCGCCGTCACCGCCTTGGCGCTCATCGACCCCAGGATCTTCTTCACGACCACGGCATTGAGCCCGGCGTCGCGGCCTAGGGCTGCCATCACCGGTTCGCGCTTGCCGCCGGCGATGGCGGCGTTCATGGCATCCTCGTCGCCGACTGCCGGCGTCGCGTGATTCTTGCCGGCATCCTTCTGCTTGGTTTCGGCGGCAAGGCGTTTCTTCACCGTCTTCGCCACCGCCTTGGCGGTCGCCTTGTCGAGATCGGGCCGCGCGGTGAGGAGGTCGAACAGCGACGACGACACAAAATCGGCGAGACGTTTGATCGCATTCATCGGCAGGAGCGGCCGCTTGACCAGTGGTTCCTGCCATTCCTCGATCGAGGGTGCCTTGTCGAGAATGAGATCCAGCGTTTCCTCGCGGATCTGGGCGCTCTTGTTGTTGAGAAGCCCGGTGATGGTTTCGGTCTCTTCCGGTACATCGACTGCGGCGGCGACGATCGCATCAGCCAACCGGTCGCCCACCCGGCGACGCTTGGCGATCGCGGTCAGGGCGCCGCGGATCGGACCGCTGCTGATGATCTCCATGAGATCGTCATCGGTCAGGATTGGTGAATATTGCAGGACCGGTCCAGCGACCTTGATCTCAAGATCGCGTGCCAGCTCCTGAATGATATGCGCCGGCGCATCGGTGAGGTCTTTCAAGGCCTCAGCCACGATGCGGCGCACTTTCAAGGCATGGTCGCGCGCCAGTGTTTCCAGCACCTCGATCGTGAGGTCGCGGATCTGCGTGCGCGCTTCCTGCGACAATTGCGGGGCCAGGCGGGCGATCTTCTGCGCCAGCAATTCACGCACCCCGATATCCGTATCGCGCGCCAGCAGCAGATCGGCCTGGCGCGGCGTCGTCTCGTTGCCGGCGATAACGCGGCGCACATCGGCCGATTTGTCCTCGGCCAGGAAATAGAGGATCTCCGGCCGCAGATCGCTGCGGGCGGCAAGGGCCCGTCGTTGCGCGTCGGAACCTGCGGCTGCCAGGCGTTTTGCCTCTTCGTATTCCATCGCTAATCCACCACCACGTAGCTGCCCTTGCCGCCATGCTTGATGCGGTACATGGCTTCGTCAGCCCGCGCCATCAGCGCATCGAGCGAATCCGAATCGTCATGGCGCAGCATGGCGATGCCGATGGAAAAGCCGAGCGGCTTCTCACAGCCGGGTGCAAAGCGCGCCAGGTCTTTCGCGGCTGCCTGCAAGGCTTCCGCCTTGGCCACGGCTTCGGCGCGGTCGACTTCTTCCAGCCAGGCCACGAATTCGTCGCCGCCGAGCCGGCCGACAGGATCGCGCACCCGCATCTGCGTGCGCAGGATTTCGGCCGTCGCGACCAGCACCGCATCGCCCTGGGCATGGCCGAAGCGGTCGTTGATCTGCTTGAAATTATCGAGATCGACATAGATGAGGGCGCCGCCGCGACGTTCGTGGCGCGCCCGCTCGACCGACCGCGCCAAGGTGCCTTCGAAACCGCGCCGGTTGAGCAGGCCCGTGAGCGCGTCCGTGGTGGAGAGATGCTGGAGCTGCTCATGGCCCTTCAACTGCTCGATGAGGACCGCCAGTTGTTCGGCAAGCTCGCCCAGCAGGAAGAGATCGTCGGCCAGCCAATCGCCCCGCGCAATATCGCGCCACAGCAACAGTGCGCCGACCTTGCGGCCTTCGTGGCGGCACAGGAAGGCAAGGCCGATGCGCTGGCCATCCTGGCTGATGGCGACACCTTCCGGCGCGTGCATCGCCGCCTGGATCAGGATCGGATCGGCCGGCGTCGCATGCCCACCCAGATTTTCCAGGATGTCCCCCGAGGAACCATCACCCGCTGCGAAGCGGCCGACGCTGCCGATCTCCGCACCCACCGCCTGGATGGCCGTGTTGAGCGCCGTGGCGATGGCGGCCGACGGTTCAATGGTCCGGCGGAGCGAGCGCAGCAGATGCACCACCAGCCTTTCGCGGTGACGCGCCTCGGCCAGTTCCGTCTCACGTGCCTTCTGCGCCGTGATATCGCGCGCCAGGCCGCGCGCGCCGCGGAACGGGCCGTCTTGTGCCAGTGGTTGGCCCTGGACCAGGAGACAGATCGGCCGGTCACCCTCGGCCCGCATCCAAATCTCGGTGCCGCCATGGGCGCCCAACGCAGTTGGAGCAAAAGCATCGCCGGCGTCCTCGGCCAGGGCAAATTCCTGCGGCTTCCTGCCGATGAGCTCGCTGGGCGCATAGCCCATGGCGAGCGGCCCGGAGACGAAGGCGAAGGCGCCATCGGCATCCACTTCCCAGGTGAAATCCGCCGCCGCCTCGATCAGGTCCTTGAAGCGCTGGCGGGAATCGATGAGGGCACCACGCAAGGCGCGCTCCAGGCTGATATCGCGGGCGAGCAGCAAAACACCGCCGCCCATGGTGCCCGCACAGGGTAGCAGCGACAGATCGAAGGACAGGGTCTTGCCGTCGCCGCCAGGCAGCTCCAGCGCCGCGAGGCGCGCGGATGTGCCGGCCCTGGCTGCCTGCAGCGCAGCGGTGAATTCCTGGGGCGGCGCACCCAGCAGATTGATGAGCGGCCCGGCCGCGTCATTGGCCGCCACCACCTCGTCCACCACCCCCAGCAGTAAAGCCGGGTTGCGATCCGTGGCAAAGGGGCCTCCCGGGGCAAACAGCGACGCCGCCGCCGCGAGCGGGGTTGCTTGGTCCGTGGGCATGGGTGGGGCAATCTTGGCCATCATGGTCAGGAGATTGCCTTTTCCATGATTAATACCATGTTAAGCCGCCGCTCCCGCTTGCGAGGGGCCCGCTCAGGCCATAAGGTCCGGTCCAGGAAATCTTGCGCGCTCAGGTCGCGGAAAGTCGTTGGCAGTTATGTCGTTAGATGGGGCAAAACCGGTCGGTACCTGGATTTTCGATCTCGACAACACGCTCTATCCTGCGTCCTGCCGGCTGTTCGACCAGGTGCAAATCCGCATCCGTCAATATATCCGGGAAAATCTGGGGCTTTCCGAGACGGAAGCCCTGGCCCTGCAGAAACGCTACTTCCAAGAGCATATGACGACCTTGCGTGGCCTCATCGTCAATGACGGGATCGACCCCCACCACTTCCTCGATTTCGTGCACACGATCGATCTCACCGCACTTAGTCCCGATCCGACGCTGGACCGGGCGATCGCGAACCTGCCCGGCCGCAAGGTGATCTTCACCAACGGCTCCGTGCCCCACGCGACACGGGTCATGGAGCGGGTCGGGATCGGCCATCATTTCGAGGCGATCTTCGATATCGTCGCCTCGGATTTTGTGCCCAAGCCCGACCTCAGCGTCTATCAGCGCCTGTGCGACATGTATCGGATCGACCCGGCAACGGCCGTCATGATCGACGACATGCCGCGCAATCTCGCCCCCGCCCATCAGCTCGGCATGACCACGGTGCTGGTCAAGACCGATGACGAATGGACAGGGCCCGAGATCGACCCATCCTTCATCCATCACGTGACCGAGGACCTCGCCGGTTTCCTGGCACCCTATGGCACGCCCAAGCATTCCAATCTGGAGATCAAGCTATGAGTGATTTGGCCACCACTATCGACGCCGCCTGGGAAAAGCGGACCGAGATCAGTTCCGCGACCAAAGGCGAGGTGCGCGATGCGGTCGGCCAGGCGCTGGCCAAGCTCGATGACGGGTCCCTGCGCGTCGCGGAAAAGATCGGCGGCAAATGGCAGACCAATCAGTGGCTGAAGAAAGCCGTGCTGCTGTCCTTCCGCCTGAACGATTCCTATCTCATCCCCGGTGGCGGCGACTTCCCCGGCACCGGTCCCGGCGCTTGGTACGACAAGGTGCCCTCAAAATTCGCCGGCTGGGGTGAGAACCGCTTCAAGGCGGCGGGCTTCCGCGCCGTCCCCGGCGCCATCGTGCGGCAGAGCGCCTATATCGCCCCCAGCGTCGTCCTGATGCCGAGCTTCGTCAATGTCGGCGCCTATGTCGATTCCGGCACCATGGTCGATACCTGGGTGACCGTCGGCTCCTGCGCGCAGGTTGGCAAGAACTGCCACATCTCCGGCGGCGTCGGATTGGGCGGTGTCTTGGAGCCGCTGCAGGCGGGCCCGGTGATCATCGAGGATGATTGCTTCGTCGGCGCCCGCTCGGAAGTGGTCGAGGGCGTCGTCGTCGAGACCGGCTCGGTCATCTCCATGGGCGTCTTCATCGGCGCCTCCACCAAGATCATCGACCGCGCCACCGGCGAAGTGCATTACGGCCGTGTCCCGGCCTATTCCGTCGTCGTGCCGGGCTCGCTGCCGGGGAAGCCGCTGCCGGACGGGACGCCCGGCCCCAGCCTCTATTGCGCGGTCATCATCAAGCGGGTCGACGAGAAGACCCGTTCGAAGACCTCGATCAACGATCTGCTGCGGGATTGAGCATCTTGGATCCGGTCGCCCTCGCACAAGGCATGATCCAGCGTCCTTCGGTGACCCCGAAGGACGAAGGGGCGCTTAGCGTGCTCGAGGCCGCCTTGGCGCCGGTGGGATTCACCAATCACCGCCTGCCCTTTGCGGCGCCGGGGACGGTCGAGATCCAGAACCTTTATGCACGCCTGAGCGGCGACCGGCCGGGCCGCAACATCTGCTTTGCCGGCCATACCGATGTCGTCCCCGTGGGCCGCGTCGAAAGCTGGACCGTCGATCCCTTCGGCGGCGAGATCGTGAACGGCCAGCTCTATGGCCGCGGTGCCGCCGACATGAAAAGCGCCATCGCCGCCTTCGCCGCCGCGGCAGCGCGCTTCGTGGAAAAGCGCCAGGGCAAGTTCGCCGGCGCCATTTCGCTGCTGATCACCGGCGATGAGGAAGGCCCGGCGGTCAACGGCACCAAGCCGGTGCTTGATTGGCTGCAGGAGAAGGGCGAAAAGCTCGACGCCTGCATCGTCGGCGAACCGACCAATCCGACCAAGCTCGGCGAGATGGCGAAGATCGGCCGGCGCGGCAGCTTTACCGGCCGCCTCACCGTGCACGGCATCCAGGGCCATTCCGCCTATCCGCATCTCGCCGACAATCCCATTCATCGCCTTTCAAGCATGATCGCGGCTTTGACCGAACCCCTGGACAATGGCTCGGCGCATTTCCCGGCAACCAGCCTGCAATTCGTGACGGTCGATGTCGGCAATCCCGCCAACAACGTCATCCCCGCCGAAGCGAAGGCGGTGTTCAACTCGCGCTTCAACGATCTGCACACCGCACAGAGCCTGGAGGCGGAGATCCGCAGGCGCCTCGATACCGTCGGTGGCCGCTATGATCTCACCTGCGAATGCTCCGGCGAATCCTTCCTGACACCGCCGGGCGATCTCTCAGCGTTGCTGGTCGCAGCCGTGAAGGCCGAGACCGGCTTGACGCCGGAGCTCTCCACCACCGGCGGCACCTCCGACGCGCGCTTCATCAAGAATTTCTGCCCGGTGATCGAATTCGGCCTCGCTGGCGCCACCATGCACAAGGTCGACGAGCATGTGCCGGTGGCCGATATCATTGCCCTCAGCCGGATTTATGAACGCGTGCTAGACGCCTATCTTGATGCCTAGCTGGATCGAGGCGCAGGCGGCATTGAGCGGATTGGGGCGCCTGCTGCGCTTCGATGCCACCTTTGCGCAATGGTTCGACCGTTCACCGGCCGGCTCGTTGCGGTCGTTCGGCCTGATGATTCCGATGGTTCCGCTGTTCCTGATCCTGCGCTTCACCGAAGGCGATATCGCACCCGATGCGATCGCCTTTCGAATCATCAGCGTCACCTTGATCAACTATGCGCTCAGCTGGGTGATGTTCCCGCTGATCCTGATTGTCATCGGCCGCGCGATCGATCGCGAAGCCCAAGCGATTGGCGCCATCGGCTGCTACAACTGGTACGGCTTCATGCTGGCGGTCATCGCGAGCGGGCTGGTCCTGCTCAACGCCAGCGGCATTCTCGGCGGCGCAATGACCCTCATCAGCACCATCTTCGTCCTGGCATCGCTGGTGTACGAAGCCTACATGCTGCGCGTGCTGATGGGCATCGGCTATGGCGGCGGCGCCTTGCTCGCGATCCTCGATTACGTGCTGACGTCCAGCCTCTATTTCCTGCTGATGTCGCCAATCATGGTACAGCCACCCGCATAGCTGCGCTTATTTCACCGAGAAGCTGGCGCCAGCGAGGCGCATATAGGCGTCGTCGCGCATCAATCGCACGTCATACTCGCCCGCCGGCAAGGCGTCGCCCAGCATGTCCTTGTCGAGCACCAGCGACCCACTCACCGCTGAATTCACATAGAAGAAGTGCTGGTAATTGTCCTCGGCCGGATCGTCCTTGGCAAAGATGCCCAGCCAATCGAAACGGTTGCCGGGCGCATCGGCCCAGGTGACGGTGATCGCCTCGCCACTGGCATAGGACGTCTTGTCGGTGGCGACACTGGGCCTCGTGCCGGTAGCACGCACCCAGAACGGTGCCCGCGCCAACTCCTTGCCGTCCTTGTCGACCAGCGCCGCGTCATAGGCGCCGGGCGCCAGCGTGGATGAGCCGAAGCTCATCAGGCTCGCCCGGTCGGTGCCGTTATTGGTGTAGAGCGTTGCCAAAGGCGCTGCGACATCACCACCCACCGGCAGGATGGCGACGCGTCCGTCTTCGATGCGGCCATCCTCGGTGGCGCCGTGAAAGCGCACATCGACCGCATCGCCTACGATGACGCCACGCTTCAACGGCGACACCATCGCCGGCGCCGGACCTGGCGTCACCTCCAGCGTCGCCACCACCGCCCGGTGATCGGACGGCCAGGGCGAGATCGCGATATCGGTGTCCGGCATCGCCGGATCGCCCAGAATCTCCGCGGCAATCGCCTTCACCGGCCCGCTGATCTGGATGAGGTCGATCCGGTCCAGCGCCTCATTGGCGTCGAGATGTGGAAACGGATAGCCATAGCTCCAGGTGATGCCGGGCTTCGCCACCGGGTCGGGATGCACGTCGCGATAGGCATCGGTGAAGCCGGCATCGGCCAGCGCCTTGGTCACCGGCCACTCGATCGCCGCGGTGATCTGCGCCCGCTTGCCGACCATCGCCGCCGTCCAGTCGAGATGCGAGGGCGCATTGAAATCGCCGACGATCACGACCGGCGTGCCGCCATCGGCCAAGGCCTTCATCGGCGCGATATAGGCTTCCATCGCCGGCAGGCGCGTTTCCTTTTCCAGCGTGATGATCTCCTCGACCGACTTTCCTTCATCGCGCAAGGCATAGGGGCCGTAGGGGTCGGAGGGCAGATGCACATCAGCAACTGCTACGAACTTGCCGGGGCTTACTTCGGCAAAGACATAGTTGAGATCGTTGCCGTCCGGGCCGATCGCCGTAGGTGGCGCAAACAGCGGCACGCGGGCGAGGATGTTGCGGTTGGCGGCGGTATAGGGCCAGCCCAGCAATGCGGCGATTTCCGCCGTGCGGCCTTCGGCTTCCTGCAGGCAGACGATGTCGGCGCCCGATGCCTTGATCGCCTCGATCACCTTGGCGAAGTTCACCTGATCGCCGCCGAGGAAGATGTTGAAGGTCATGACCTTGAGCGGGATCGGTGCATCGGCGGCAAAAACCTGCCCCGGAAAAATCCCCAGCACGCACAGCACAACCAGACGCCGAAGCCAAACGACCATCACGACCTCCCCCGTTTACTCAGGCGGGAAGTTTCGTTCGGCGTTTCAATAAAGTCAATTATTTCAGTTTTTTAACAGTCTATATCTGAACTGTCATTCAATACATTTGGCGCGGAATCAAATGGTTGGATATACGAACCTCAAGAATTTCTTTCCGTCATATCGACCTATCAGCAATCCTGCGCCAAGGTCAGCGCCTGGCTCTTCATGTCGATGCCGAAGGTACATTCATAGGGCTCATCCGGAGTCGTGCCGTCGCCATTGGCGCCGTAGCAGACCATGCCGTTGCCGTATTTCGACAGGCGGCCGACGCATTCATCCTCGACCGGTTCCATCGGGAAGGCGTCCCACATCTTCTGCGCCGGGGCACCGGTCACGTAGAAGACGGCGACGCTCTTGGGCACCGTGTCTTCCTCCCCCAGCGGCACCATCATGTCGAACTCGCCCGCGAGCGGCACGGTGGTCTGCTCCTGCGCCTCGGCCAGCGTGTGGTCGAACGGCCCGAAGAACGCGACACCGCCCGCCAGCGCCGCCACGACGGCAAGGTAGACGGCGCATTGCTTGCCGACATTCAAGACCGGCTCCATCCGGTTCATCTGCGATGGCTGGGTGGTGGTGGATGGGCTGTTGTCAGGAGTAAGCGACATCAGTTGGCCTGCTTGTTCTGTTTCTGGAGTTTGCGCCATTTGGCGACGTTCTTGAGATGGCCGTCCATGGTCTCGGCGAAGGCATGCCCGCCTGTCCCATCCGCCACGAAATAGAGTTCCTTGGTGGCCTTGGGATGCAGCACCGCCTTGAGCGCCGCCTCGCCCGGATTGGCGATCGGTGACGGGGGCAGGCCGGCCACGACATAGGTGTTGTAGGGACTGTCGAGCTTGAGATCGGCATAGGTGAGGTCGCGCCCGAGCGGCGCCTTGCCGAGCGTCACGGCATAGATCACGGTCGGATCCGATTGCAGCGACATGCCCTTTTTCAGGCGGTTGTGGAACACTGCGGCGACACGGGCGCGCTCGTCCTTGAGGCCGGTTTCCTTCTCGACGATCGAGGCCAGGATCACCGCCTGGAGCGGGCTTTCCAGATCGACCTTCGGATCGCGCTTGGCCCAGAGCCGTGCCAGCGTCTCGCTCATATTGCCCTTCATGCGCTCGACCAGCGCACCGCGGCTGTCGCCCCGCACGAAGAAATAGGTTTCCGGCAACAGCGTGCCTTCGGCGGGCGGTGGCGGCAGCGGACCTTCGAGCAGCGGCGAGGCCTGCAGCACGTCGAACACCTCGCGCACCGTCCAGCCTTCGGCGAGCGTAATGCGGTGGAGGACGGATTTTCCCTCGATCAGCACCTGCATCGCGCCGCGCGGGGATGCTGCCGGCGGAAATTTGAATTCACCGGCATGGAGCGGCTGCTCTTTGGCAAAGAACTTGACACCCAGCTTGAACACCAGCGGGTTCTGGATGACGCCTTCTTTCGCGAGGAGGTCGGCGATGGCGTTGACGCCACTGCCTTTGGGAATGACCAGCACGGTTTCATCGCGCAAGGGACCGCCGGTATTGAAGGCGTTCCAGAACCAGGCGGCAGCTCCACCGCCGATCAGCACGATGATGAACAGGAAGCCGCCGATGATCTCGGCGAGGGTCTTGCCGCTCAGCTTCATGGCGTCACGGCCCGGCTGCTCAAGATCTGAGCGCCAGATAGATCACGACCATGACGGCCATCGCCACGATCGGCCCCTGGGTGATCATCTGCTGGATGAACATGGGCGGCCAGCCGGCGCGGCGCTTACGTCAGTTCACGCCGGTGAAGATGACGCTGGCATTGGTACCGCCGAAGCCGAAGGAATTCGACAGCACATTCTTGATCTTGCGCGGCTTGGCCTGCTTGGCGGCAAGATCGAGATCGCAGCCTTCCGACGGATTGGTGAGATTGAGCGTTGGCGGGGCCACCTGGTCGCGGATGGCAAGGATCGAGAAGATCGCCTCGACCGCCCCGGCCGCCCCCAGCAGATGCCCGGTCGCCGATTTGGTCGACGACATGGTGAGCTTGTAGGCGTGATCGCCGAACATCCGCTTCACGGCATTCAACTCGATCTCATCGCCGAGCGGCGTCGAGGTGCCATGGGCGTTGATGTAATCGATGTCGTCGGGATTGAGCTGGGCCCGCTTCAACGCTGCCTTCATGGCGCGGAAGCCGCCATTGCCGTCCTCGGACGGGGCGGTGATGTGATAGGCATCGCCGGACATGCCATAGCCTATGACTTCGGCATAAATCTTGGCGCCGCGCTTCTTGGCGTGTTCGTATTCCTCGAGCACCACCATGCCGGCACCCTCACCCATGACGAAGCCGTCGCGGTCCTTGTCCCAGGGACGCGAGCCCTCGGTGGGCGAATCGTTGAAGTTGGTCGACATGGCGCGCGCCGCACAGAAGCCGGCAAAGCCGATGCGGCCGATGGTGGCTTCGGCACCGCCCGCCACCATGACGTCGGCATCATCGAGCATGATCATGCGCGCGGCATCGCCGATGGCGTGAGAGCCGGTGGCACAGGCCGTCACCACGGAATGGTTGGGACCGCGGAAGCCGTATTTGATCGAGACATGGCCGGAAACGAGATTGATGAGACAAGACGGCACGAAGAATGGGCTGACGCGGCGCGGGCCCTTTTCCTTGAGGATGATCGCCGTGTCGTAGATGCCGTTCAAGCCACCGATGCCCGACCCGATGAGAACGCCGGTGCGGTCCAGTTCTTCCTGATCGGTGGGCGCCCAGCCGCTGTCAGCCACCGCTTCGGTGGCAGCAGCGACGCCCATGATGATGAACGGCTCCATCTTCTTCTGGTCTTTGGTGGAGACGTATTCGTCCGGATTGTAATTGCCGAACGCCTTGTCGCCGAGCGGCACCTGGCCCGCGATCTTGCACGGCAGATCGGAGACATCGAAGCTCTGGATTCCGCTGATGCCGGATTCGGCTTTCAGGAGCCGCTTCCATACATGTTCCACACCAACACCCAGGGGCGATACGATGCCCATTCCGGTGACGACCACGCGACGCATGATGTCCTCGCTCACTCTTTGCCGTTGACTCACTTAAACGCCGGCCGGCGACGAAATTGCGCTTCGCGCCGACCAGTTTTCGCATCGACTAGAAATCGTTTGGGCCCCGAATCCGGGGCCCGCACGGGAATTCTACACGCCCCAATCGACACGTTGGATCAATTGCTTGATCAACCGCATCGGTCGGAGATGACCTTAGGCAGACTTCGACTTGATGTAGTCGATGGCGTCTTTCACGGTCAGGATCTTCTCAGCCGCGTCATCGGGGATTTCGCAACCGAATTCCTCTTCGAACGCCATGACCAGCTCGACCGTATCGAGGCTGTCCGCGCCCAGATCGTCGATGAAATTCGCACCTTCGGTAACCTTGGCTTCTTCCACGCCGAGGTGCTCGATCACGATCTTCTTCACGCGCTCAGCAACATCGCTCATCTCTGTCTTCCCTTGTTTGAGCCGGCCATTGATCCTGGCCGACGGTCCTTGCAGTTATTACCCGAATTCCGCACCCGAATATTGGTTCCGTCCCGTTATGTCAGGTGAATCAGATGGCTTCAGTCAGCGGTCACTTAACACAACTCTGCGGGACTTGACCAGTAGCGCCCGCACCCACTTGGCCGATCACATAAAAATGTAATCAGATCATGGCCATACCGCCATTCACATGGAGCGTCTGGCCGGTCATGTAGCCGGCCTCGTCGCTGGCCAGATAGACCACCGCCGCGGCGATCTCATGGCTTTGGCCCATGCGCCCCATCGGGATCTTGGGCAGCAACTGGCTGTGCTGCTCCTCATTGAGGGCACCGGTCATAGCCGTTTCAATGAAGCCAGGCGCCACGCAATTCACTGTAATGCTGCGGCTGGCCAGTTCCTGCGCCAGCGCCTTCGACATGCCGATCATGCCGGCTTTGGCAGCGGCGTAATTAGCCTGGCCGGGATTGCCGGTGACGCCGACGATCGAGGTGATGCCGATGATGCGGCCGAAGCGGCGCTTCATCATGCCGCGCATGGCGGCCCGCGCCAGGCGGAAGCCGGCGGTGAGATTGACGTCCAGCACCTTCTGCCACTCCTCGTCCTTCATGCGCATGGCGAGGTTGTCGCGGGTGAGGCCGGCATTGTTGACCAGGATGTCGAGCTTGCCGAGCGCTGCCTCCGCTTCCTTCACCAGCCCCTCGGTCGAGGCGGCGTCGGAGAGATCCGCCACCACCACATGAACACGTTCCTTGAGCTCGGCCGCCACGGCATCCAGCGCCTCGCGACGCGTACCAGACAAGGCCACCGTGGCGCCTTGAGCATGCAGCGCCTTGGCAATAGCGCCGCCGATGCCACCGGAAGCGCCCGTCACGAGCGCGGTCTTGCCGGTCAAATCGAACATCATGGGTGTCAGCTCCTTCAGCTTAAGATCTTGAGGGCGGCTTCGATATCGGCGGGCTGGCCGACCGACTGGCTCTCGATTTCCTTGTCGATGCGCTTCACCAGGCCGGACAGCACCTTGCCGGCACCCAGTTCGAAGACGCGCGAAACACCCAGCACTTTCATGGTCTGCACGCATTCGCGCCAGCGCACGGTGCCGGTCACCTGTTGCACCAGCAGATCGCGAATGGTGGCGGGATCCGAGACCGGCTGCGCCGTCACATTGGCGATGACCGGCACGACCGGCATCACGATATGGGTCTTGGCCAAGGCTTCCGCCATGGCATCTGCGGCGGGCTGCATCAGCGGGCAATGAAAAGGCGCCGAGACCGGCAGCATGACCGAGCGCTTGGCACCGGCTTCCAATGCGAGCACACCTGCACGTTCGACGGCAGCAAGCGCGCCGGAGACGACGACCTGTGAGGGATCATTGTCATTGGCTATGGCGCAGACGAGTTTGGTTTCTTCCGCCGCCTGCGCCGCCACCTTCTGCGCGCGCTCGAGATCAAAATTGAGGAGCGCCGCCATGGCGCCCTCGCCCACCGGCACCGCCTTCTGCATCGCCTGGCCGCGCAGCTTGAGGAGGCGCGCGGTATCGGCCAGCGTGAACGCACCGGCCGCCGCCAGCGCGGAGTACTCGCCCAGGCTATGGCCGGCGACGAAGCTCGCCTTGTCGGCGAGGCGGAAATTCCCTTCCGTCTCCAGCACGCGCAAGACCGCGAGTGAGACCGCCATCAGGGCCGGCTGGGCGTTCTCGGTGAGGGTGAGGTCGCTTTCCGGTCCCTCGAACATCAGCTTGGAGAGCTTCTGCCCGAGCGCCTCGTCGACTTCCTCGAACACCAGCCTGGCCGATGTAAATGCCTCGGCCAGGGACTTGCCCATGCCGACGGCCTGCGACCCCTGGCCCGGGAATACGAAAGCGCGCATCAAGATCCCTCCCATAAAGAGTGCCGGGCTTAGACCTCAACTGGCCCCCTGCCGTCAACCCGGAAGGGGTTATATAGTCGTGACCAGTCAATGGGAGGGAAAATCATGCAAAAAGGCAGCTGCCATTGCGGCCAGGTGAAATTCGAGGTCGAGGGGACCTATGGCGACGTGATCGAGTGCAATTGCTCGCATTGCAGCCGGAAAGGCTATCTGCTGTGGTTCGTGCCCAAGGACAAGCTACGCTTGGCCTCGCCGGAAGTGCAGCTCGGCACCTACAAGTTCAATAAGCATGTGATCGACCACCATTTTTGCCCAACCTGCGGCTGCGCGCCCTTCGGTTTCGGGAAGGCGCCGGATGGCTCGGCCACGGCTGCTGTCAACGTGCGCTGCCTGGAGGGGATCGATCTCACCACATTGAAGCGCATTCCCTATGACGGGCGGAGTTCGTAGTTCCAAATGACGGGCGGAGTTCGTAGTTCCAAAGGCCCCCTCTCCCCAACGTGGGGGAGGGTTAGAGAGAGGGGGTCTATCCACCACCCCATATCCCGCCCAATCCCCAGCATTTCCCGGCCTTGTCTTATGGGGGCCCCCTGTGTATAACCCGCCCTTCCATAGCCCTGCCGACCCTCCGTCACTCTCCTGAGTGCCACCCGCTGACGGTGTGAGGGGATCGGCTAGGTCCGTGAAATGATTGGGTTTTCCAGTCAGATCAGCTGATGCGTTGCCGATCGTCGGCAGACCAGCAGCGGGCCGCTAAGAGCCAAAGGGAGTTGCTTAATGCCGTTCTACGAGAACGTCTTTATTGCGCGCCAGGACGTCACTGCCCAGCAGGTCGACGTATTGGCCGAAACCTTCACCGGCATCGTCACCGCCCAGGGCGGCCAGGTGCTGAAGAAGGAATATTGGGGCCTCAAAGGCCTCACCTACCGCATCAACAAGAACCGCAAGGGCCATTACGTGCTCTTGAACATCGAAGCCCCGGCCGGTGCCATCGCCGAAGTTGAGCGCAACATGCGCCTCAACGAAGACGTGCTGCGCTACCTGACCGTGCGCGTCGACGAGCTCGAAGCCGGTCCCAGCGCCATGCTGCAGTCCAAGGGTCGTGATCGCGAAGGCCGTGAAGGTGGTCGCGAAGGCGGCCGCGAGGGTGGTCGCGAAGGCGGCCGCAGCTTTGGTGGCGGTGGCCGCGATCGTGACGATCGTCTGCGTCCCGGCCGCGATGGCCCGCGTGAAGGTGGTTTTGGTGGCCGTGACCGTGGCGAACGCCCGGCCGCTGTCGCTGCCGAAGGTGAAGGAGACCGTTCATGAGCGAGTTTGATCGTGGCGGCCGCGATGGCGGAGCCGGTCGTGAAGGTGGTCGCGAAGGCGGCCGCGATGGTGGGCGTGAGGGTGGTCGTGGCGGCGCAGCCGGTGGCCGTCGTCCGTTCTTCCGTCGCCGCAAGTCGTGCCCGTTCTCGGGCCCCCAGGCACCGAAGATCGACTACAAGGATGTGAAGCTGCTTGGCCGCTTCGTGTCCGAACGCGGCAAGATCGTGCCGAGCCGCATCACCGCGGTCAGCAACAAGAAGCAGCGTCTGCTCGCCCAGGCGATCAAGCGCGCCCGCTTCCTTGGCCTGCTGCCCTACGTGCTGAAGTAAGGAGAATAGGATCATGGAAATCATCCTGCTCCAACGCGTCGAAAAGCTGGGTCACATCGGCGACATCGTCAATGTGAAGCCGGGTTTCGCCCGCAACTTCCTGCTGCCGCAGAAGAAGGCGCTCCGCGCCACCGAAGAGAACAAGAAGCGTTTCGAGACGCAGCGCGCGCAGATCGAAGCCAACAATCTGAAGCTCAAAGACGAAGCGCAGAAGATTGCCGGCAAGGTCGACGGGCTGAAGGTGGTGCTCATCCGCCAGGCCTCGGAAACCGGCATCCTGTTCGGTTCGGTTTCGAGCCGCGACATCGCCGAAGGCGTCACCAAGGCCGGCTTCACCGTGGAACGCCGCCAGGTGGTCCTCGACAAGCCGATCAAGACCTTGGGTCTGCATCCGGTCCGTGTTGCACTCCATCCTGAAGTCGTCGTCACCGTCACCGCGAACGTCGCGAAGTCGGAAGACGAAGCCATCGGGCAGGAAAAGGCCGGTGGTTACGTCGCCAAGAACGAGGACGACGCGACCCCCGATCTCGACAAGCTGCTGGCCGAGGCTGCCGAAGCCGCGGGCGAAAGCACGTCGGAAGAAGCCTGAGCCTAAACCGGATCTTCGGATCCGGCAGTTATCGGAAACGGCCGTCCCCCAAGAAATCTCTGGTGGGCGGCCGTTTTTGTTTGGGCACCTGGGACAGCCGGTCGCGGGCGCTTTGCTTGCCGGCCGACCGGCCGCGGCATTACACTGCCGCCAACGACATGAAACATCTGCTGAAGCTCTGCCCCGGAATGAAGCCGGCCCCCACGACCCGCCGCTGGATTATTCTGGCCGCGGGATTGGTGGCCTTGTGCCTGCAGGTGATGGCGCAAGTGATGCCGGCCGATGCCATGCAAAACGCTATGCGCGTGGCGGCCCTCACCACCGAGGAAGCGCAGAGCTTTGCCGCGACATGTCTCGGCTTCGGTCCGCGCGAGGGTGGGTTGCGCAATGACGGACAGCCAGCCAAGCCCGGCAACCACGCCAGCTGCCCGGTCTGTTTCACCCTGGCGCAGACCCACGGCTTTGCCCCCGCCCCGGTCGATCTGCCGGCAACGACAGCCTGGGCGCTGCCGATCTCAGCCGAGATGTCGGCCGCTCAGCCCGCTCAGTCGCTGGCTGCGGCCGCCTTCGCCTCGCGCGCACCGCCGGCAGTCTCCATCGCCTGACCACCGCACCGGCGCTTTGCGCCGGCCAGATTGTTCATTCGAGGAGATATCCCATGAACCGGCGCGCCTTGCTGGTTTCCGCCGTGGCCGTTGCGGCCGCTGCGGGCATCGGCGCCAGCTACGTTCTCAACAACAAGCAAGTGACCGAGACCCTCTCGGTGGGCGGCCCCTTCAAGCTCATCGGCACCGATGGGCAGGAAGTGACCGAAGCCGCGGTGAAGGGGAAATATTCCCTGTTCTTCTTTGGCTTCACCTTCTGCCCGGATGCCTGCCCCACCGCCCTCAACACTTTTTCACTCGTCCTGAGCAAATTGGGACCGGATGCCGACAAGATCCAGCCGGTCTTCGTCTCGATCGACCCGGCGCGCGATACGCCGCAGGTGCTCAAAGACTATCTCGCCTCCTTCGACCCGCGCATCATGGGCCTGACAGGAACGCCTGAGGAAGTTGCCGAAACGGCGAAGGCATTCCGCGTTTATTTCGCCAAGCAGGGCGAGGGCGAATTCTATCTCATGGATCACAGCACGGCGATCATCGTCATGAATCCCGATTACGAATATGCCGGGGTGCTGGCCGGCAACATGCAGCCGGACGAAATGGTTACCCGGCTCAAAGAAATCATCGCCGAAGGAGCCTGATCATGAAGCGCCTTGCCGCCTTTTTTGTCGCCTTGTCGCTTTCTCTCATGGCCTTGGGCTCTCTCGCCGCCGCCCATGAACAGAAAGTCGGCGATCTCGTCCTCCACCACGCCTGGTCGCGGGCCAATCCGGCCGGTGCCAAGAGTGGCGCCGTCTTCGTCACCATCGAGAATACCGGCGATACACCCGACCAGTTGCTGAGTGTCGCCTCCGACGTCGCCGCGATGACCGAGGTCCATGAGATGTCGATGGCGAATGACATCATGACCATGAAGCCCGCCGGCATCCTCGACATTCCGGCCCACGGCAAGGTCGAACTGAAACCCCATGGCCTTCACATCATGCTGATGGGCCTGAAGCAGCGCTTTGCCGAAGGCGATACCTTCGCGGTCACCCTCACCTTCGCCAAGGCCGGCACTGTTGTCCTGCAGGTGGTGGTCGACAAGGTCGACGCCATGGGCGCCCATCACTAAAGGCGAAACAGTGCTGCAGGATCGTTCGTGGGCGTGGGCGCCGGCACTGCTCTGTGCCGGCGCCTTGCTCTTTGCGCTCTATCGCAGTGCGATGGCGGCATTGGATGCCTATGGCGTCGAGAAGGGCGCATCGCTCTACGCTGTGCATTGCGCGTCCTGCCACGGCGGCATGCTCGCCGGTCAGGAGGGCTGGCAGATGGGCAGTGCAGCATTGCAGGGCTGGCGCGCACCGCCGCTCGATGCGTCTGGACATGCCTGGATGCATGATGACCGGGCGTTGTTCCAGCATGTGAAGAACGGCGGTGGCATCTCACCCATGCCGGCCTTTGGCGAAAAATTATCCGATAACCAGATCTGGCAGGTCTTCGCTTTCATCCGCAGCACCTGGCCCGAAAGCGTGCAGGACTTTCAGATGAACGGCGACCCCTATGCGCTGTTGCCCGCAGATCTGCCGGCGGGGTGGACCTATCCGCCGGCTTGCGAGCCGGGTGCTGCACCTGGTGCTTTGACGCCGCGTCTTTGAGCTTTAGATACCAACCGTCATGCCCGGCCCCCTTTTGAACCAACGCTGGCCGGGCATCCACGAGTTCGCTTCGCGCGAAACGAGGTCAATAGAAAAAAACTCGTGCGCGCCGACACAGAGCGCGCGCACGACGATCGCAAATCTGTGATTTCCACATTGTCAATCCAGTGATTTGCGACTCGCAGATAATGTTATCATCCCCGTTATCCACAGCTATCCACAGGTGATGGTGCGCGCTATCGCCGGAAGCCTCTGTTAGGGTCGCCGACATGGAAGCAACACAACAGACCAATGTCACGAGGCTGCGCGGCGCTGATGGCACCACGCCGACGCGCACGCCTCCCGTCAATTACGAAGCCGAGCAGGCGCTGCTCGGCGCCGTGCTCGCGAACAACCTGGTCTATGACCGGGTCAACGAATTTCTGCGCCCGGAACATTTTGCCGATCCGTTGCATGGCCGCATCTTCGCTGCCATCGGGAAGCTGATCGAACGCGGACAGATCGCCAACCCGGTGACGCTGAAGAATCTGTTCGACCAGGACGGTGCGCTCGCTGAAATCGGCGGCGCCACCTACCTTGTGCAATTGGCACAGGCCGTCGTCACCGTCATCAATGCCGAGGATTACGGCCGCACCATCCATGATCTCTATCTGCGCCGGCAGTTGATCGATCTTGGCGAAGTGACGGTCAACGAGGCCTTCATTCACGATACCGACGTCACAGCCTTGCAGCAGATCGAGCAGGCGGAATCGAAGCTGTTCGCCTTGGCCGAAACCGGCCAGGTTGAAGGCGGCCCGAAGGAATTCCGCAGCATCGTCATCTCTGCCCTGCAGATGGCGGAAGCGGCCTATAAGCGCGACAGCCATTTGACCGGCGTCACCACGGGCCTGACCGATATCGACCGGAAACTGGGCGGTTTGCAGCCCTCCGATCTCGTCATCCTCGCCGGCCGCCCCTCCATGGGCAAGACGGCACTCGCCACCAATATGGGCTTCAATGCCGCCTCCGCCTTCAAGGAAGGCGATACCGGCACGCGCTACAAGGTCGCCTTCTTCTCGATGGAAATGTCTTCCGAACAACTCGCACTTCGCATCATGGCGGAGAAGTCGGGCGTGTCATCCGACCGCATCCGCCGCGGCGATATCAAGGGCGATGAGGAATTCATCCGGGTCGTCGAATCGGCCAATGAGATGAGCTCGGCCGGTTTCTTCATCGACGATACGCCGGCGCTTACCATCCCGGCCTTGCGCACCCGCGCGCGCCGCCTCAAGCGCCAGCATGGTCTCGACCTCATCATCATCGACTATTTGCAGCTGATGCGTTCGGCGAACAATCGCGGCTCGGAAAACCGGGTGCAGGAAATCTCCGAAATCACCCGCGGCCTCAAGGCCATCGCCAAGGAATTGAACGTGCCCGTGGTGGCGCTGTCGCAGCTCAGCCGCGCCGTCGAACAGCGCGACGACAAGCGTCCGATGCTCTCGGATCTCCGTGAATCGGGGTCGATCGAACAGGACGCCGACGTGGTCATGTTCGTCTACCGCGAAGAATATTACCACGAGCGCCGGAAGCCCGGGGATCACGAGACCGACAAGATGCAGGAATGGCAGCGCGAGATGGAGCGCGTTCATAACGTGGCCGAAGTGATCATCGCCAAGCAGCGCCATGGCCCGATCGGCACCGTGCCGCTGCAGTTCGAGGGCATGCTGACCAAGTTCAGCGATCTGCTGCGCAACGATTACGTCCCGGCACAGACCGAATAGGGTTGGGCGGAACGATGCCCGATTCCTTTGCGCCGGTGCTGACGGTCGATCTTGGCGCCATCCTGGCCAATTACCGCCTGCTCTGCACACAGGTGAGGCCGGGGCTTTGCGGCGTCGCCATGAAGGCCGATGCCTATGCCGTGGGTGCCGCCATGGTGGCGCCCCATCTCAAACGCGCCGGCTGCAACCATTTCTTCGTGGCGACGGTGGATGAGGGCCTGGCGCTGCGGCAGGTCCTGCCCCAGTTCGATGGTGGCGCCCGGATCTATCTGCTCAATGGCCTGCCGCCGGGGGCGGAGCGCGACATCGCCGGCGGCGACCTTATCCCGATCCTGAATTCCATGGCGGAGATCGAGCGCTGGCAGGCCTTCGTGCGCGCTGCCGGCTCCCGCCCCGCCGGCCTGCAATTCGACACCGGGCTCAACCGCCTCGGCCTCGGCCGTGATGACTCCCTGCGCCTGATCGGCGACCCGCATCTGCTGAACGGGCTCGACATCGCCGTCGTCATGAGCCACCTCGCCTGCGCCGATGATCCGGAGCATCCGGCCAACCGGCTGCAGCTCGACCGGTTCAGGGAGATCGCCGATAACCTGAAAGCACCCAGCTTGGTGACGGGCGGCAGGACCAGGCCCCTCCTCTCGCTCGCCGCCTCATCGAGCATCTTTCTCGGTGCCGATTATCATTTCGACCTCGTCCGCCCGGGGGCTGCCCTCTATGGCATCAACCCGGTCCTGGGTGCCCCGAATCCGCTCCAGCCGGTCGTGCGCTTGCAGGCAAAAATCCTGCAATTACGCGAGGTTGACTTGAATATGACCGTTGGTTATGGTGCCTCGCATCAGGTTCGGGGGCCGACTGTCCTGGCCACAATCGGGGTCGGGTATGCAGACGGGATTTTCAGGTCGCTGGGTAGTCGTGGGGCGGTTTACGTGGCCGGCCAGCGGGCCCCGATCGTGGGGCGCATCTCGATGGATTTAATCACGGTCGATGTTGGTCATCTGCCTGCCTCTGTCTGTCAGCCGGGCATGAGCGTCGATTTCATCGGCCCGGATCAGTCGATCGACGATCTGGCACGTGACGCCGGCACCATCGGTTATGAACTCCTCACCCATCTCGGCACCCGCTTCCAGCGTCGCTATGTCGGTGCCGGCGCATGAGCGTGCCTGTGCTGCAGCCGATCGGCCGCACTTTTCTCGGCAGTCTTGAAGCCATTGGCCGTTTGGCGCTGTTCACGCTCCGCGCTGTCCTCCATTGCGTGACGCCGCCTTTTTATCCGCGCCTGATCTTCAAGCAGATGATCGAGATCGGGTTCTATTCCCTGCCCGTGATCGGCATGACCGCGGTTTTCACCGGCATGGTGCTGGTGCTGCAGACCTATGTCGCTGTCTCGCGCCTCAACGCCGAAGCCACCATCCCCTATGTCGTGGTCATCTCATTGACCCGCGAATTGGGCCCGGTGCTGGCGGGCCTGATGCTCGCCGGTCGTGTCGGCGCTGCAATGGCGGCCGAGATCGGCACCATGCGCGTCACCGAACAGATCGACGCGCTGCGCACGCTCTCGACCAATCCGTTCAAATACCTCATTGCCCCCCGCCTCATCGCCGCTGTCCTGATGCTCCCGATCCTGGTCGGCATCGCCGACATCATCGGCGTGTTCGGCGGCTATCTGGTCAGCGTGTTCAAGCTGGATTTCAGCCCGTCGATCTACTTGAAGAACACGGTCGATTTCGTCGAGACGATCGACATCGTCTCCGGCCTGGTGAAGGCCGCGGCCTTCGGCTTCATCGTGGCGCTGATGGGCACCTATAACGGCTTTCAGTCGCGCGGCGGCGCCCAGGGCGTCGGCAAGGCCACCACCGATGCGGTGGTCGGCGCCTCGATCCTGATCCTCGCCGCCAATTTCATCATCACCGGGATTTTCTTCAGCCGATGACCGATTTGAAGATCAAAGTGCGCGGGTTGAAGAAGGCGTTCGGCCCCAAGCAGGTGCTGAACGGCGTCGATCTCGACGTGCCGCGCGGTGAATCGCTGGTCGTGATCGGCGGGTCCGGTTCCGGCAAATCGGTCCTCATCAAATGCATTCTGGGTCTGGTTGAACCCGATGCCGGCTCGATCGAGATCGATGGCGAGGAAACGGTCGGCATACCTGCCGCCAAGCGCGAAGAGATCATGCGCAAATTCGGCATGTTGTTCCAGGGTTCAGCGCTGTTCGACAGCCTGCCGGTCTGGGAGAACGTCGCCTTCGGCCTCATTGCCGGCCGCGGCATCGACCGGAAAGCAGCGAAGGACGTGGCTTTGCGCAAGCTAGCCGCCGTAGGCCTTGGGGCCGAAGTGGGCGAACTTGTCCCCTCGGAACTATCGGGGGGCATGCAGAAGCGCGTGGCCCTGGCTCGCGCCATCGCCGCCGAGCCGGAGATCATCTTCTTCGATGAACCGACCACCGGTCTTGATCCGATCATGGCCCAGGTGATCAACGAGCTCATCGTCAAATGCGTGACCTCGCTGGGCGCCACCGCCCTCTCCATCACCCATGACATGCATTCGTTGCGCGCGATCGCCGACCGCGCCGCCATGATCTATGAAGGCCGCATCATCTGGTCGGGCGATGCCAAGGATATCGACCAATGCGGCAACGCCTTCGTCGACCAGTTCGTCCAAGGCCGCGCCGAAGGCCCCATCCGCATGCCCGTCCGGCCGCTTTGAGCGCGGCGTCGGTGACAGTCTTCGTGGCATCACCCCCTCACCCCGCCCCTCTCCCGCAAGGGGAGAGGGGGATTCGATCGAGCTTGTGCACAGGGCATTACTCCTTGCGGCTTGAAGATTATTGCCACCTGCGCTCCAGGCCCCTCTCCCCTCGCGGGAGAGGGGTTGGGGTGAGGGGGTCTATCCGTCATGGCTAAGACCCTCCGCAACTACGTCTGCCAGTCCTGCGGCTCTGCCTTTCCGAAATGGGCCGGCAAATGCGAGGCGTGCGGCGCCTGGAACTCGATCGTCGAGGAACCGACCGGCGGCGGCGATGTGCCCAAGGGCCTGTCCGGCAAGCGCGGCAAGGGCGTCACCTTCGTGGCGCTCGATGGCGACGTGCCGCAGACGATCCGCCGCGCCACCGGCATGGCGGAGTTCGACCGCGTCACCGGCGGCGGCCTGGTGCGTGGCTCGGCGGTCCTCATCGGTGGCGATCCCGGCATCGGCAAATCGACCTTGATGCTGCAGGTGGTAACCACGCTCCGCGGCATTCGCGCCGCCTACATCTCCGGCGAAGAAGCGGTCGAGCAGGTGCAGCTGCGCGCACGGCGTTTGGGCCTGGGTCCCGATGGCAGCACGCCCTCGGCCAAGACGCCGGAAGGTGAGGTGCAGACCGAGCTTGCCGCCGCAACGTCCTTGCGCGACATCATGGCGAGCCTCGACCGGCCGGATGCCCCACAGGTCGTCGTCATCGATTCCATCCAGACGCTCTATCTCGACAGCCTCGATTCAGCGCCGGGCACCGTGGCGCAGGTGCGTACCTGTTCGGCCGAACTCATCCGCCTCGCAAAATCCCGCGGCTTCACCTTGCTGCTGGTAGGCCACGTGACCAAGGAGGGCCAGATCGCCGGCCCGCGCGTGCTCGAACACATGGTCGATACCGTGCTCTATTTTGAGGGCGAGCGCGGCCATCACTTCCGCATCCTGCGCTCGGTCAAGAACCGCTTCGGTCCAGCCAATGAAATCGGCGTCTTCGAGATGACCGACCGGGGTCTGGCCGAAGTACCCAACCCTTCAGCCCTGTTCCTCGCCGAGCGCCACGGCAATATTTCCGGTGTCTCGGTCTTTGCCGGCATCGAGGGCACGCGGCCGGTCCTCGTTGAAGTGCAGGCCCTGGTCTCGCCCTCGCCGCTCGCCACGCCGCGCCGCGCCGTGGTCGGCTGGGACAGCGCGCGCCTCGCCATGACCTTGGCCGTCCTCGAAACCCGCTGTGGCCTGGGATTGGCCGGCAGCGAAGTCTATCTCAACATTGCGGGCGGCCTGCGCATCACGGAGCCGGCTGCCGACCTCTCGGTGGCCTTGGCGCTCATCTCCTCGCTCTCCGACCGGCCGGTGCCCTCTGACCTCATCGCCTTTGGCGAGATCGGCTTGTCCGGCGAGGTCCGCATGGTGACCCAGGCCGAGACCCGCCTCAAGGAAGCCGCCAAGCTCGGCTTCAAGCGCGCGATCCTGCCTAAGCGCCTCAGTCAGCCCAGCGGCAAAAAGCTGAAAGTCGAGGGGCTGGAGCTCATTGAAATCGGGCATCTCCAAGAAATGATCGATTGGCTCTATAATGAGGTCCGTTCGAACGCGCTGCAGGCCACAGTGACAGCCAGCCGGCAGCAGCATGCTGGAGATAAGCCGCGGTGAATTTCCTCGACCTCATCATCCTCGGCGTCATCGGCCTCTCCACGCTGCTCGCCTTTTCGCGCGGCTTCATCAAAGAGATGCTCTCGATCCTGGGCTGGATCGGCGCCGTCATTGCGACCGTCGCCTTCTTTTCCCCGGTCCGCGTCATGGTGCGACAATATATCCCAAATGAGCTGCTGGCCGACATCACCGCCGGGATCGGCATTTTCGTGGTGACGCTGGTCCTATGCGGCATGCTCAACCACTGGATCTCCGCCAAGGTGCGCGGCAATGGCCTCGGCGCCCTCGACCGGTCGCTGGGCCTGGTCTTTGGGCTGGTCCGCGGGGCGGTGGTGGTCTGCGCCGCCTTCATCCTGCTGACCTTCTTCCAGCCCAACCGGGAAGAGCTTCCCACTGTCGTCAAAGAAGCGCGAATGCTCCCCACGGTCGAGCGGGGTGCTGCCTTCATCCTGACCCTCCTGCCCGACGACATCCTCAAAACCGGCGAAGATGCCATCAACCAGAGCCTGAAAGCGGTTGAACAGGGCCAGGCCATCGGTGAGACCTACCAGTCGATCCTGCCGGATTCGTCGAATACGAATAGCACCAATGCAACCGGCACAGGGCCAAGCAGCACAAACGGAGGTGCTGCAGTGCAAGAACCCGGTGGACAAGATGACGGATCGGGGTATAAGGACGCCGAACGCAACGACCTAAACCGACTCATCCAGGGTTCCGAATAACCCAGCCGGAAAAAGGTAAATGCCGATGCTCACGACGAACCCCTTCGATGACGACAAATTGAAGGAGGAGTGCGGCATTATCGGCATTTTTGGTGTCGAAGAAGCCGCCACCCGCACCGTTCTGGGCCTCCATGCCCTGCAGCACCGTGGCCAGGAAGCCGCCGGCATCGTGTCCCACGATGGCGATGACTTTCACGCCCACCGTGCCATGGGCCATGTTGCCGATAATTTCTCGCATCATGACGTGGTCGGCCGCCTCAAGGGCCGTGCCGCCATCGGTCATGTGCGCTATTCCACCACAGGCGAGACGGCGCTGCGCAACGTACAGCCGTTCTTTGCCGAATTGGCCTTCGGCGGCATCGCCATCGGCCATAACGGCAACCTCACCAACGCCGCCGCGATCCGGCGCGAGATGGTGAAGCGCGGCTCGATCTTCCAGGCCTCCTCCGACACCGAAGTCATCCCGCATCTGATGGCGACACATCTGCGCGGCAACGTGGTCGACCGCCTGATCAACGCGCTCCACCAGGTCGAAGGCGCCTATTCGATCGTCGCCATCGCCAAGGACATGGTGATCGGTGTGCGCGATCCGCTGGGCGTCCGGCCGATGGTGCTGGGCAAGCTCGGCGACGGCTACATCCTCGCCTCCGAAACCTGCGCGCTCGACATCATGAGCGCCGATTACATCCGCGATGTCGAAGCGGGCGAGATGGTGATCCTCGACAAGAACGGCGTCACCTCGCTGCGGCCCTTCTCACCGGCGAAGCACCGCTTCTGCGTGTTCGAATACATCTATTTCGCCCGGCCCGATTCCGTCATGGAAGGTGTCAGCGTCTATGATGCGCGTAAGCGCATCGGCGCGGAGCTTGCCAAGGAAGCCGGCGTCGATGCCGATGTCGTCATCCCGGTGCCGGATTCCGGCGTGCCGGCGGCGCTGGGTTACGCCGAAGGCTCCGGCATCCCGTTCGAATACGGCATCATCCGCAATCACTATGTCGGGCGTACCTTCATCGAGCCCACCGACCAGATCCGCCATCTCGGCGTCAAGCTGAAGCACAATGCCAACCGCGCCAAGGTCAACGGCAAGCGCATCATCCTGGTCGATGATTCCATCGTGCGCGGCACCACCTCGAAGAAGATCGTCGAGATGATGCGTCAGGCGGGTGCCACCGAGGTGCATATGCGCATCTCCAGCCCACCCACCTCCTATTCCTGCTTCTACGGCATCGACACGCCGGAGCGCAGCAAGCTGCTGGCCGCGCGCATGGACATCCAGGAGATGGCCGAATTCATCGGCGCCGACAGTCTCGCCTTCATTTCGCTGGACGGCCTCTACCGCGCCATGGGCCATACTGAGGGCCGCAACAGCAAGTCGCCGCAATATTGCGACGCCTGCTTCACCGGCGATTATCCGACCGAACTCACCGACCAGAGCACCGAGAACGTCACCCAGCTGTCGCTGCTCGCCGAAAAGAGCGCTTAAGCCATGACGGCGTCGGCTGCGACAACCGGCAGATTGGCCGGGCGGATTGCCCTTGTCACCGGTGCCTCGCGCGGCATCGGCGCCGCAATTGCCCGCGCTTATGCCAAAGAAGGCGCCGAACTGATCCTGACTGCGCGCACCACCGGCGGGCTTGAGGAACTCGATGACGAGGTCCGGACCTTGAGCGGCAAGACCAGCCTGCTGGTGCCCTTCGACCTCAAGGATTTCGACGCCATCGACCGCTTGGGCGCTGCCCTCTATGAGCGCTATGGCAAGCTCGACGTATTGGTCGGCAACGCCGGCGTGCTCGGCACCCTCTCGCCGCTGGGCCACATCTCGCCCAAGGAATTTCAGGAAGTCATCGACATCAATCTCACGGCGAATTGGCGGCTGCTGCGCTCCCTGGATCCGCTGCTGCGCCAATCCGAGGCCGGCCGTGCCATCTTCGTCAGCTCCGGCGCCGCGCGCGGTCCCCGCGCTTATTGGGGCACCTACGCCATCACTAAAGCGGCGCTCGAGATGATGGTCGGCATCTACGCCCAGGAAATCCTGCAGACCAATGTCCGCGCCAATATGATCGACCCCGGCCGCACCCGCACCCGCATGCGCGCCAAGGCCTATCCCGGCGAAGACCCGCAGAGCCTGAAAACGCCGGACGAGATCGTGGCAAAATTCGTCGACCTCGCCACCGCCGACTTCACTGGCAACGGCGAAATCGTCAAGGCGCAGTAGGCGTCGCTCTCTCTGTTCGTCATGGTCCGCCTTCGCGGACCACGACGGTATTTTTGAGCCGGACTGCCTCTCTTATGCACGAAACGATGGGCCGAACCACGATCTAAGCAATTGCCTGGCTGCCCGCGCAGCCCTACCTTCCCGCCATCATGATCCCTGCCCTCGCCCCCCGCCGCTATGGCCCCGTCAACTGGATCGGCCTCTGGACCCTCTATCGCAAGGAGGTCCGCCGGTTCCTGGCCGTGGGCACGCAGACCGTGCTGGCGCCGATGGTGACGACCCTGCTGTTCCTGGCGGTCTTCGTGCTGGCGCTCGGCCACTCGGTCGAGCTGGTCGGCGGCGTGCCCTATATGGAATTCCTGGCGCCGGGCCTCATCATGATGGCGATGACGCAGAACGCCTTTGCCAACGCCTCCTCCTCGCTGATGATCGCCAAGATCCAGGGCAATATCGTCGACCTGCTGATGCCGCCCTTGTCCGCGCTGGAGATCACGCTGGGCCTGGCCTTTGGCGGCCTCACCCGCGGCATCGTCGTGGGTGTCGCCACCGCCGCCGGCATCTGGATCTTCGTGCCGCTGCATGCAGCACACCCGGGCGCCTTGGTGTTCTATGGCGTGATGGCGAGCCTGATGCTGGCGCAGCTTGGTGTCATCGCCGGCATCTATGCCGACAAGTTCGACCACATGGCGGCGGTCACCAATTTCATCATCACGCCGCTCGCTTTCCTCTCCGGCACCTTCTATTCGACCGAGCGCCTGCCTGAATTCGGCCGCCTGCTCGCCCATCTCAACCCGTTCTTCTACATGATCGACGGCTTCCGCTTCGGCATGATCGGCCATGCCGACGGCTCGCTGTTGCTTGGTGCCCTGGCGCTCATCGGCGTCAACGCGGCCTTGCTCATCGCCAATTATCTCAGCTTCCAGCGCGGCAGCCGGTTGAAGGCATGACCGTCGACGCACCGACAGATATCGGCAGGCAGCGGCGCTTCGGCGCCGTCAACTGGCTGGGCCTCTTCACCCTGGGGCGGCGCGAAGCCAGCCGCGGGCTCAAGGACTATCACTATCAGATCTTCGGGCCGGTCATCTCCAGCCTGCTCTATCTGGCCGTCTTCCATCTCGCGATCCGCACCACGACCAGCGGCGGCAGCAATGCCGAATTGCTCAACTTCATCGCGCCCGGCCTCATCATCTTCGTCGCCTGCGAGAAGGCGTTCGAGAATGTCTGCTTCTCCTTCATCTTCGACAAGCATGAGCGGATCATCTCCGACCTTCTCATGGCGCCGCTCACCGCACTCGAGCGCATCGGCGGCTATCTCGCCGGCGCCTGCCTCTCCGGTCTTGTGATTGGCCTTGCCGTGGCGCTGGTCTCGCTGCTCTTTGCCGACCTCAGCTTGGCGCAGCCGCTGGCCCTCATCTTCTTCGCGCTCATGGGCACCGTGATGCACGGTCTCATCGGCATCCTGGTTGGCATCTGGGCGGAGAAGTGGGATTCGTACGCCGCGGTTCACACTTTCCTGCTGCTGCCGCTCTCATTTCTGTCGGGCCTGTTCTACCGCGTCGATCATCTGCCGGCGCTGGCGCAGGATCTGGTGCGCCTCAATCCCGTCTTCTACGTCATCGACGGCTTCCGCTTCGGCATGACCGGCGAGGCGTCGGCCAATCCCTGGATCGGCGGTGCCGTCCTGCTGGCGGTCAATGCCCTGCTCTTTGCCCTGGCTTACACCTGGTTCCGCCGCGGCTACCGCCTGAAGCCCTGATGTGCCTGAGGCCCTGGGCGCCTGAAGCCCTGGAGCGCCTTGACCACCCATAGCGTGACTCCCGTTACTTGACCGGGGCGCCTTTCCTTTTTAAGATCGTCGCATGTTCACGCATCTTTCCGCATCTGCCCAGCGACGTCGATTCTGCACCCTGGTGCGGAATGGTGAGCTTATCGCGCGAACGGAAAGATCCCCGGGGAGATAACTCCCGGCTTCCGTCGCCAAAAGCATCCCCTGCCCACCTCACCCGGTCGGCGGGTTTTTTTGTGCCCCCGCCACTTTATGCCCCCACCATTTTATGCCCGCGCCACTTTATATCTGCGAAGGAGCGTTACGAATGACGACCCATTCCACTTTCGAAATACGACCAGCCCAACCGCACGAAGCCGCGGCGATTACCGATATTGTGAACGCCGCCTACACGAAGTGGGTGCCGGTGATCGGCCGGGAGCCGCTGCCCATGCGGACCGACTACAGCCAAGCCCTGCTGGAGCACGACTTTGATGTCATCGTCGAACAGGATCGAATCGGCGGCCCGATCGTCGGGTTAATCGAAACCATGCAGCGTGACGATCACCTCTGGATCGAGAATGTCGCCGTCGCACCGACGGCCCAGGGACGGGGGATCGGGCGGCGCCTTTTGGCCTTTGCCGAGCAGAAGGCAACGGGCGCCGGCTGTTTCGAGATCCGGCTGCTCACAAATGGCGCCTTCCAGGCCAATGTGCAGCTTTACCAGCGGCTGGGCTATGCCTTGGACCGGGAAGAGGATTTTATGAACGGAACAACCATCTATATGAGCAAGAAGCTTGCGCGATGATGCCCCCATGACCGCTGCAGCCCCCTCGCCGGTTGACAGCGGGGGACCATCTCCCGATAGTCGCCGCTTTCCGGCCCCCATAAGCCCTTTTTGACCCTTCAGAGGCAGAAATGACCGTCCAGAAGCCGTCCAGCCTGATGCAGACCTATGCCCGCTCCGAGCTCGCCTTTGAGCGCGGTGAAGGGGCCTATCTCTTCACGGCCGATGGGCGACGTTTCCTCGATTTTGCGAGTGGCATTGCGGTGACGGCACTCGGTCACAGCCATCCGCATCTGGTGAAGGCGCTCATCGACCAGGCGCAGAAGCTCTGGCACACCTCGAACCTCTATCAGGTGCCGAGCCAGACGCGGCTTGCCGAACGCCTGACCGGCGCCACCTTCGCCGACCAGGCCTTCTTCGCCAATTCCGGCGCCGAGGCGATCGAATGCGGCTTGAAGCTCATCCGCAAATATCAGGACGATTTCGGCGATCCGGCGCGCTACCGCGTCATCGCGTTTGAAGGCTCGTTCCACGGCCGCACCCTCTCGACCCTGGCTGCCGCCGGCAATGAGAAATACCTCAAGGGCTATGCGCCCAATGTCGATGGCTTCGACCATTGCGCCTTCAACAATCTCAACGAAGTGCGCGCCGCCATCGGTCCGGAAACCGCCGCCATCATGATCGAGCCGGTGCAGGGCGAAGGCGGCATGCGTGCCGCCGACATCGAATTCCTGCAAGGGCTGCGCAAGGTGTGCGACGAATTCGGCCTGCTGCTGATGTTCGACGAAGTGCAGTCCGGCGTTGGCCGCACCGGCAAGTTCTTCGCCCATGAATGGGCCGGCGTCACCCCGGATATTGTCGCCACCGCCAAGGGCATCGGCGGCGGCTTCCCCATGGGTGTCTGCCTTGCCAGCAACAAGGTCGCGGCCGCCTTCGGTCCTGGCAGTCACGGCACCACCTTTGGCGGCAACCCGCTCGCCATGGCGGTCGGCAATGCCGTGCTCGACATCATCCTTGCCGACGGCTTTCTCGACAACGTCAACAAGGTGAGCGCCCATCTCGACACGCGCATCGACGAGTTGTTGCGACGATTCCCCGGCACATTCGACGGCAAGCGTGGCAAAGGCCTGATGCGCGGCCTGAAATGCGCGAGCGGAATCGTCAATACGGAGATGGTGGAACGCTTGCGCGGTGTCGGTCTGCTGACCGTGGGTGCCGCCGACAACACCATCCGCCTGTTGCCGCCGCTCATTGTCACCAACGCGGAAATCGATTCCGCCATCGATATGCTGGCCACCGTTGCGGCCCAAGCGAAAGCTGCCTGATCATGACTGTCGTCACACCCACCCCGGTGGCCCTGGCCACGCCGAAACATTTCCTCGACCTCGACATCATGTCGGGCGCCGATCTGCGACGCATCATTGAAACCTCGAAGGCGGTGAAGGCCAAGGACTTCCCGAACGGCAATGCCAAGCCCTTCGCCGGCAAGGCGCTGGCCATGATCTTCGAGAAGCCCTCGACCCGCACCCGGGTCTCCTTCGAGATCGGCATGAAGAGCTTGGGCGGCGACGTTGTGGTGCTCGAGCGCGAAAGCTCGCAGCTTGGTCGCGGCGAAACCGTGGCGGATACCGCCCGGGTGCTGTCCCGCTATGTCGATTGCATCATGGTGCGGACCACGCGCGAACAGAAGCTGATGGAACTGGCGGAACACGCCACGGTGCCGGTCATCAACGGCCTCACCGATCGCACCCATCCCTGCCAGCTGATGGCCGACGTCATGACCTTCGAGGAACATCGCGGCCCGATCCAGGGCAAGCGCGTCACCTGGTCGGGCGACGGCAACAACATGGCGACGAGCTGGATCCACGCCGCCGTGCGCTTCGACTTCGAGCTCAACATCGCCTGCCCCGCCAATCTTGCCCCGCCGCGCGACGTCATCAATTGGGCGCAAGGCCAGGGCGGCAAGGTCAAGATCTCCGACAACCCGCAGGAAGCCGTGAAGGGTGCCGATTGCATCGTCACCGATACCTGGGTCTCGATGGGCGACGCCGATTCATTCGACCGCACCGAACAATTGCGCCGCTTCCAGGTCGACGAGAAGCTGATGAAGCAGGCCAAGCCCGATGCCATCTTCATGCATTGCCTGCCGGCCCATCGCGGCGACGAAATGACCGCCGCCGTCATCGACGGTCCGCAATCGGTCGTCTGGGACGAGGCGGAAAACCGCCTGCATGCCCAGCAGGGGATTCTTTATTGGTGCCTCGGTCTGCTTTAGAATGAGCGATATGGAAGTAGCCACCCTGGTCCCGCCCGTCAGCGATTTCGTCCAACCGTTCCAGATCGAAGGCCATGGCGTACGTGGCCGCCTGATCCGCATCGACCAGGTGGCGAGCGAGATCATCGCCAAGCACGCTTATCCGGAACCGGTGGCGCATCTCCTGACCGAAATGATGGCGCTGGCAGCCATCCTCGCCGCGACCTTGAAGTATGAGGGCGTCTTCACCCTGCAGGCCAAGGGCAACGGTGCTGTCCGGGTACTGGTGGCGGACGTGACCTCCGGCGGCAATGTGCGGGGCTATGCCCAGTTCGACGCCGCGGCGGTGGCCGCGATCCCGCCGGCCGCCGTCAACCTCATGCGCCTGACCGGCGGCGGTTATCTCGCCTTCACGGTCGACCAGGGCGAGCATGCCGAACGCTATCAGGGCATTGTCGAGCTGGAAGGCACCAGCCTCGTCGAATGCATCCACCATTATTTCCGGCAGTCGGAGCAGCTGCAGGCTGCCTTCAAGCTGGCGGTCGAGCATCATGACGGCGGCTGGCGCGCCGGCGCCATCATGCTGCAGCGCCTGCCTGCACAAGGCAGCTCGCATGGTGGCTGGACGCCGGACGGCTCCACGCCGCATGACTGGCACGGTCGCAATGCCGATGATTTTGATGCCGGCACGGAAGAGGCCGAGGATGCCTGGCGCCGTGCCGTCGCTTTGATGGCCAGTACCCAGGACCGCGAATTGCTGGGGCCGGAGACGGGCATTAACGACCTGCTCTATCGTCTGTTCCACGAAGACGGCGTGCGCGTCTTCACCGGCCATCCCTTGCAGGCGCAATGCCGCTGCTCGCGCGGCCGGGTCGAGAATGTGTTGAAGTCCCTGGCCTCCGACGAGCTCCACGACCTCGCCATCGACGGCGCCTTGGTGGTGACCTGCGAATTCTGCAACAGCGAATACCGCTTCGCCCTCGCCGACGTGACACCCGGCGCAGAGTCCTCGCCGACTTAGGCGTCATCGAACCCTTGCACTTTCATTCGTCAAGCCCGGGCATGACGATTAAAGGGGATAATCTAGTCTGCCGGAATCGTGGCCGGATCCAAAGCCGCCATCGCCACCGCCGCATGGGCCTGTGGGAAATGCATCCACACGGTCGTGCCCTGGCCAACGATGCTGTCGATATGAATCTCGCCGCGATGCATTTCGACCAGGCTGCGCACGATCCACAGGCCGAGGCCGAGGCCCTCTTCCTTGCCGGACACCATCGGATCCCCGCGCGAAAACCGATCGAAGATGCGCGGTAACATCTCGGCCTTGATACCGGGACCCTGATCCATGATTGACATGAACAGGCCGCCCTCCGGCGTACGGGCAAGGCGCACGGTCACAATCGTCTCGCGGCCGGAGAACTTGACGGCATTGGCCAGGAGATTGCCGAGAATCTGCAGCGCCGCGCGATGATCGACCAGCCAGGCCGGCAAATTGGGTGCGGCATCGAGCTGGACCCGAATCTGCTTGGCATTGGCCGTGGGCTGCAGGAACGCAATCGCCTCGCGCGCCACAGCCACAGCGTCATGGACCTCTTCATGCAGTTCGATCTGGCCACTCTCGATCTTGGCGGTGTCGAACAGATCGTCGATATGCTTCAGCAGCAACGAACCGCTATCGCTGATGATCTTGACGCATTCGCGCTGCCGCTCATTTTCGATCGGACCGGAAATACCCAGCCGCATCATGTCGGAAAAGCCGATGATGGCGTTCAAAGGCGTGCGCAACTCATGGCTCATATTGGCCAGGAACTGCGACTTGGCGTGGTTGGCTTGCTCGGCCGCATCGCGTGCCATGGAGAGCTCGACGACATGGCGGCGGAACATCTCGGCAGCCTGCTTGGCCGTCGCCGACAACGCACGTTCACGCTTGATCTCGTGTCGCGCCAGCAGGAACAGCAGCGCGCACAGCACCGAGAAACACAGGCCGCCGATCAGCACGGCATTGGCGAGGTTGCGATTGGGACCGCCCTGATAGGTGGGGGCTATCGCCCAGGTCAGCTGCCATTCGGCGCCGGCATAGACGACGCGCGAGGTCAGCGTCTGCATGGCCGCGACGCGGAACTGGTCGGCTGAGCTTTCACTGGGATCGCCCGGCAAAGGTCGATAGGAGACTGCAAAGATCTGACCCTCGATCATCGCGCGATGCGCAACAGTGAGGTGCAATCCCGTGGGCACCTTGGCCGCCACGAAAGTGGCGACGATTTCCTCGAGATTGAGCGGTGCCACCAACAGCGGTGGCTTTTCGCCGGCCTCAAGGGCCACCATCAGGGCAAAGCGCGGGCCGATCGCGTCGTGAAAGACGGGGACGCGCGAGAGCAACAGATGCTGGGCCCGCTGCGAAACCTGCTCGGCCGCAGCGGCAAGGCCGGGCCACTGGGTGGGATCGCGGCCGGTCTTTCCATAGCGCTCGAGACCAGCGCCGAACGGCATGCGATAGACGCCATCGGCGTCGGCCGCCAGATGGGCGATCGAGATATCGCTGGGCGCCAGGTCATTGGTGGCAAGTGCTGCCAAGGCGCGGTCGAACTCGGCTTCGGTGACGCTTTCCGATCCCAGGAACAGGCCGGTGATCGCGCGCAACGGCGTTTGTGTCGCGCGCAGGGCATCGGCAAAGGCGTCGTCCAGGCGTTCGGTCTGATTCTGCGCGATCGCCAGCCAGGCATCGTCGGCACGCCGCGTCAATTCGGCATAGACCGCGTAGCTTGCCAGACTGCCCACCAGCATGATCGCAAGCGGGATGGCGAGGAGGAGTGGCGTCGCATTGCGGCGCAAGGGTGACGCGACACCGGTTTCGCCAATCACGTCTGGAACGTGTTGCGTATCACGCGCGCTCTGCGAAACCGACATCAACTGCTTAAGCATCATGGCGCGATGATGTCGCACCAATGCTTAAATCATCGATAATGCATTAGGAACGTTGACATATCTCGAATGGGTACGGCGTCCTCAATGGACCGCGAGCGATGGCATCGCGTGCTGATGCATGATCTCGTTTTGCGGCTGCGCGCGCGGCGCCAGACGCAGATCGGCCTGCGCCAAGGACGCGGCCAGCGTGGCAAGGGATGTGAAGCCGATGCGCGCGGCAGTCGGCGGCATCCATTCGCGCAGTGCGTTGTAAGCGACGAAGGATTCGCCGTGCTGTGCCGCCGACAAAGCCTGGTGGAAGATCATCTCGTCCGGGCTCACATGCCGGCATTTCAGGCAGCGGATGTCGATCTGACGGGTGGCCGAGCCGGCGACGATCATGAACAGCGAATCCAGCGCCTGCTCCGCCGGCAGCAGATCCAGTTTTCGGAACGTGTTCCCGCTCACCGTCTCGAACGGCTGTTCCAGCTTCAGGGCGGTGACCCAGGCGCGCGCCGCCCAGATCGCAAACTGGCTGGCAAAGGGTAGCGACTCGATAAAGGTTTCGCCGGAATCCTCGCCCAGCAACTGGTCCGGATGATGGGTGCAGGCATTGTCGTTGGCAGCCATGTAAACAACCTCGTGGCGTGGTGAATCGACCCCCGGAAGGCACCCTAAAACACCTCGATTCTAATTGCAAATGATTTGCAATCGCACCGTTTCGCACCCCTTGCCGGGGCCCTTTGAGGGTGTCAGTTTTGCCCTCCCGACCCCCGGAACATAGACGCGTTTCGGAGGTTCTGCTGATGCCCTCCGCCCACCTTTTCAGCGAGTCACCATGACCCTCTCCCGCCTGGCCCCGATCGGGCTGTTGATCGCGTTCCTCGTCGCCGGCTGCGATACGCCACCGGACCGGCAGCGTTTCCCCGATATCACCTTCCAGCATCTGCCGCCGATCAGGCTCGACGTGGCGCAGATCGAGATTGGCAGCAATTACCGCAGCAGTGATCACGCAGACGACAACGGCGCCGAATATCCAGCCTTGCCGGAGACTCTGGTGGCCGATTGGGCGCGCGACCGGCTGCAGGCGGCGGGTGAACGCGGCCAGGCCAATTTCACCATCGTCGAAGCCCGCGCCGTGCGGGTGCCGCTGCCGCGCTCATCCGGCCTCAATGCAGCGCTGAAGACCGAGCAATCCGACCGCTATGACCTGGCGCTCACGGTCAAACTGGAAGCGGGCAACCCGATCAGCGGCAAATCCGGCGTGGTCACCGAAACGGTGACAAGGTCGCAGACCGTCCCGGAGAACATGACGCTCAACCAGCGCGAGGCGGTGCTGTTCAATCTCCTCGATGCCGCCATGAAGGACCTCAACGCGCGGCTTGAGGCGAGCATTCCGCAATATATGGGTCCGCTGCTGCGCTGACCGAAAGGAACAATGACATGATCGCCAAGCTCTCCGATGCGGAACGGCAATCGGCCCTTGCCAAGTTGACGGAATGGAAAGCCGTCGCAGGCAAGGAGGCGATCCAGCGCGCCTTCAAGTTCAAGGATTTCATCGAGGCCTGGGGCTTCATGACCAAGGTGGCACTGCTGGCGCAGGCGCAGGATCATCATCCTGAATGGTCGAACGTCTATAACAGGGTCGAGATCACGCTCACCACCCATGACTGCAAGGGCCTGAGTGCCCGCGACGTCAAGCTTGCCGGCGATATCGACAAGCTAGTCGGCTGACGGCGGCGCAGATATGGGCGCTGACAAATCGGCCTTGCTGGCCTTCTGGGAAGAAGCGCGCGCGGCGGCACCCTCGCTGCCGGCCGAGATCGCGCGCGATATCTGGTTCTTCGGCGACAGCGAGCGCCTGGCGCTGTCGCTGGCCGATCTGGTGCTGAAGGGTCCCAAGCGGGCCACGACGGGCTTGGTCGCGGAAATGGCGGCCGACAATCTGCCCTTGCCGCAGCAAGGCGGCCTCAGCCTCGTCACCGACTTCCATGGCGTGCCGCTGATGGTGCTGCGTTCCATCCGTGTCGACATCATGCCGTTCAACGAGGTCGATGCCGATTTCGCCGCGGCCGAGGGTGAAGGCGATGGCAGCCTTGCCTATTGGCAGGCAGCGCATGAGCGTTATTTCAAGCGCAGCTGCGACCGCCTCGGCCTCATTTGGCATTCCGGTATGGAGGTCGTCTGCGAGCGCTTCGAGGTGGTCTATCCCGTCATCACCCGCTAGAGGCTTCGTGGCAATTTCAGCGCCAGGAGCCCGCAGAACAGCGCGAAGCAGGCGTTGACCAGAAACACCACCGGCAACGGAAAGAAGCTGAGCAATACCGCAAAGATGGCGGGTGGAATGAGGGCCGCCGCGTCGCGGTAGATGCTGAACACCATGGTCATCTGCGGCCGTTCCCAGCCGCGCACGGCGCGCAGGAATGTCACCACGGCGACGGAATCCAGCGACACCGCGCCGACTGCCGAGAGAATCAGCATCCAGCTGGCAAGATCCGGATCATCGCTGAACCACACCACGGCGAAGGTCGCACACGCCACCCAGAGAAAGGCCACGCTGATGAAGCGCCGCAAGCCCACACGCCGTCCCAGCCAGCCAAGGAACAGGCTGACGAACAACATGGCGGTACATGACGCGATGAGATCGCCGGCTTCGACATCGGGCTTACCGGCCTGCACCAGGTAGATCGGCCCATAGGTGAAGAGCGTCACCCACCACATCTCGCGCCCGAAATTCAGCACCCAGGCAAGAGTCAGGCGCTTCTGGCCGAAATAGCGCTTGATGTTGCGCAAAGGGGCGAAGCCGGACCTGCTCAAGACCGGTGATGGCGCCTGCAGATTGAGCGCCCGGAAATAGAAGAAGAGAATGACGGACGCCGCGATCGACACGACGAAGGGCAGCAGTGGGGACATTTCATATAGACGGATCCCGAAGTAGGGTCCGCCGACCCAGGCCGTCGCCGAGAAAAAGGTGCGCAGGGGTTCCGATTTGGCGAGCGCGCGCTTTTCAATGAAGCCGGCGATATAGATGTTGAGGAGGCCGAGGAGCCCCGCCGCTGCCATCGCCCGCAGCATCCAGCCGATGCCGAAGCCCGAAACGGTCTGCGATATCATCAGAAGTGAGGCGACGCCCAGCATGCCGATCGCCAGCAGATAGGACGCGCGCGGCCGCCAGCGATGGATGATGGCGGGAAGCAGCAGCGCCATGACGACGCCGGCAATCCCTACCACGGCCACCGCCACGCTGACATTGCGCGCCGAGCCCAGAAGCTGCAGCGCCTCCAGCGGGATAACCGGCGCGATGATGGCGCGGGCGATGGAATCGAGGGTGAAGAGGGTCGCGAAGAGCACGGGACCGGGACGCGTCACGGGGGCATGCCAGGGGCGGATAGCGAGGGCTACGGTACTCATGAGACTGGATGGATCGCTTCAGCGCGAGTGTGATGGACCTGACCACACCATCATAGCGATTGCGCCCGCCGGCGCGACGCATGCCTTTGCATAGGGGGTATCTGCACAAGGGGACCCGCAGGTGCTTGCCCCCTCGTCATCCCCGGGGCTTGACCCGGGGATGACGGAAAGAAGGAGAGGGTTCTAAAGCCCCGCCACCATGGCACCGCCGGCCATCATGGTGAGGAGGCCGACGATCTTCAGCACGGCGGGGCGGGTGTATTTGAAGGTGACGAAACCGAGGCCCAGGCCGATGACATGGAGCATCGCGGTCGAGAGCACGAAGCCGGCAGCATAGCCCCAGGCCGAGGCCATCGCCGGCAGTTCGGTGCCGTGGGCATGGCCGTGGAACAGAGCCATAAGCGCCACCAGGGCGCTGGCGGCAGCACTCGGCAGCTTGGTGCCGAGGGAGATCAGCAGACCGATGGCGATGACCGAGCCGGCAATGCCAAGTTCAACTTGCGGCAGGGGGGAACCGACCAGCGCCAGTCCGGCACCGAGGAGCATGGTGCCGACAAAGGCCACGGGCACCAGCCAGAGATTGCGGCCGCCCAATTGCGCCGCCCAGATGCCGATGCCGGCCATCACCAGCATATGGTCTAGGCCACTAAATGGGTGCGATAGGCCGGCGGCAAAGCCGAAGCCATGGAGGCCGGTATGGGCGAAGGCGGGAGTAGCAAGCAGCGTGAGCGCGGGCAGTGTGAGCGCGGCGGGGGCCGCGAGGCGGGTCAGGGTCCTGGTCATGATCGTCCTCGGCAACAGGATGAAGATTGCCTCGTGACAGATCCGCCTGCGCCATTATCCCTGACAGCGTGTTTTTTGGTCGCAGCGCGTCTCAATCAACTGAGGGGTCCAAGGTGCATGAAACCGCCCGCCCTTGGCAAGCGGTTCAGTCGGCCACCCGGTCAATGAGATGCATGAAGGATCCCATGACGCTGCCCTGGCGGCGGCCGACGGGGCCGAGATCGCGGCCGCGTGAGTCCGTGGCCTGGAACAGGGCCGGGCCAGCACCCTCGCTGACGATGCTGGCATAGTGGAATTCGTGGCCGCGGAATTGGCCGCCCGCTGCGCCAAAGGGTGCCGCATCTAGGAGCGTTGCCTGGCGATAGCCGAGATGGAGCTTCCGCGCAGCGAAGCTGGTTTCGACCGGCAGCAGCCCGGCCATGGCGTGGCGCGCACCGGCGGCATCCACCATCCCGGCGCCCAACGTCATGTAGCCGCCGCATTCGCCATAGATGAGCGCGTTGCGGGCGGCTGCCCGGCGCAGGCCGTCCATGAACGTCGCATTGCCGGCGAGCAGGCCGGCATGGAGTTCGGGGTAGCCGCCGGGGAGATAGATCGCATCAGCATCAGCGCGTGGTGTTTCATTGGCGAGCGGCGAGAAGGGGATGATTTCGGCGCCCGCTTTTGCCCAGGCGGCAAGATGGAAGGGATAGGCGAAGGCAAAGGCCGCATCATCCGCCACCGCAATGCGCTGGCCCAAGGGCGGCAGGAGCGGTTTGAGTGGCGCATCGCCGACAGTGATTGAGCCCGCCGCTTCGACAATGCCGTCGAGATCGAGGTGATCGATGAAGGCATCGCGCGCCGCTGCGAAGAAGTCGTCGAGGCCTTCATGTTCGCGGGCCTGCACCAGACCGAGATGGCGCTCCGGCATCTTGAGGGCGGCGACACGCGGCAGATAGCCCAGCACCTTGATGCCAGCCGTTGCCGCCGCGTCGGCCAGAATTTCGCGGTGCACGCCACCGCCGACATTGTTGAAGATGACGCCCGCGAAGTTGAGCGCAGGGTCGTGGCGCATCAGCCCTTCGAGCACGGCACCTGCCGTGGCACCCTGGCCCTTGGCATTCACCACCAGCAGGATCGGAAGGCCCAGATGGCGGGCGAGCTGTGCGCTCGACCCGTTATCGCGGCCGCCCTTGCCGGGCACGCCGTCGAACAGGCCCATGACGCCTTCGACGATGACGAGATCGGCCAAGGCCGCTTGATGCGACAGCAAATTGCCGAGCGATGCTTGCCGCATCGCCCAGATGTCGAGGTTGAAACAGTCAAGGCCCGTGGCGGCGGCGTGAAATTCCGGATCGATGTAATCGGGTCCGGCCTTGCAGCCGACAACCTTAACACCGCGTGCCTTCAGCAGGCTGAGGAGAGAGAGTGTGACGAGGGTCTTGCCGCTGCCCGAAGATGGTGCGGCGATGATCAGGCCCCGAGCCCGAACTTGATTCGACAAAGTAAAGTCAGCCCGTCTGATCGTGCTGGCGTTTGCCGAGGGGATCTGGCGTCAGCCGCTTGCCGCCGATGGCCCCCAGCCAATCCATGGCGGCGCGCAATCGCACGACTTCGCCCACCACCACCATGGCCGGCGGTTCGACGCCGGCTTCCGCGACGTCCGCTGCAGCGCGTGCGAGCGTGGTTTCGAGCACGCGCTGGTCGGCGGTCGTCGCCTTGGCGATGACGGCGACCGGTTCGCTGCCCGCACGGCCGGCAGCCATCAGGCGTTCGGCGATGCGCTCGATATGCTTCAAGGCCATGTAGAGCACGATCACCGGCGCACCCTTGGCGAGCGACGCCCAATCGACCGAATCCGGAATCTCGCCGGTGGCGTCATGGCCGGTGACGAAGGCAACCGCCGCATTGCAATCGCGATGAGTCACCGGGATGCCGGCATAGGCCAAGCCACCGATGCCCGCGGAAATGCCCGGCACGATGCGGAACGGAATGCCGTGATCGACCAGGGTCAGCGCTTCTTCGCCGCCACGGCCGAAGACGAAGGGGTCGCCGCCTTTCAGGCGGAGCACACGCTTGCCTTCGCGCGCCAGCTGGACGAGGCGCAGCGAGATGTCGGGCTGTTTTGCGGACGGTTTGCCACCGCGCTTGCCGGCATATTCGAGAACGGCGCCGGGCCTTGCGAGGTCGAGGATGGATTTGTCGACCAGCGCGTCATAGACGATGACATCGGCACTGCTCAAAGCCTTCACGGCCAGCAAGGTGAGGAGGCCGGGATCGCCGGGGCCGGCGCCGGTCAGCCAGACCCAGCCCGGTTCCAAATCCGGCAATGTCGCGAATAGCTTATCCATGACGGGTAAATTAGCGGAAGATGGCGCCAGGACTAGCCAGCAAAAGACATCGGCCCATAAAATAGCGTCATGACCGGTAAAAAAACGACAGAGAGCGACACGCCGCGCAAGCCAGCCCCAGAATCAGGAGGCGAATTGAGGCGGGGCTGGACCACAGGGTGCTGCGCCACGGCGGCCACAAAAGCTGCTTTTTCGGCCCTTCTGACCGGAACATTCGACCAGAACGTCTCCATTACCCTGCCAAAGGGCGAAAAACCGACCTTTCCGCTGCTGGAACCGGTGCTAGAGGGTGAGTTTGCCACGGTAGGGATCATAAAAGACGCCGGCGACGACCCGGATGTCACCCATGGCGCCCATATTCGGGCCACCGTGCGCCGTTTGCCGCCGGGATCCGGGACACTGTTCAAGGCCGGCGACGGGGTGGGCATGGTGACCAAGGCCGGCCTGCCGATTCCCCCGGGCGAGGCCGCCATCAACCCCGCCCCGCGCGCCATGATGAGTGCCGTGCTGGCCGAGGTGGCGGCCGAACATGGCACCCACGCGGACGCCGAAATCACCATCACCGTCATCGGCGGGGCGGAGCTGGCCAAGCAGACCTGGAATCCGCGCCTGGGCATCGTCGGCGGCATTTCGATCCTGGGCACGACCGGGATCGTGCATCCCTTTTCCTGTGCCGCCTGGATCGCCTCGATCCATCGCGGCATCGATGTCATCCGCGCGGCGAACCTGCCGCATGCGGCGGCGTGTACCGGCTCCACCACTGAGGCTGCCGTCGAGAAGATCCATGGCCTGCCCGATTTCGCCTTCATCGACATGGGCGACTTCGCGGGTGGCGTGTTGAAATATCTGCGCCATCATCCGATCCCGCGCCTGACGCTCGCCGGCGGTTTTGCCAAGATGGCGAAGCTTGCCGAGGGTCACCTCGATCTTCATTCGGGCCGCAGCCAGATCGATCTCGGGCGTCTTGCGGAACGTGCGATGGCGTTGGGTGGCGATGCGGATTTGGCCGAGCGGATACGTGCCGGCAACACGGCGATGGAAGCGCTGGAGTTGTGCACGCAGGCCGGCATTTCGATCGGTGCCGATATCGCCAGGTCAGCGCGCGAGGTGGCGTTGAAAGAATCCGATCACCAGATCGATGTCGAATTGCTCGTGTTCGACCGCAAGGGAAATCTGGTCGGCGAGGCCGGGTTCAAGAACTGAAACAGGATCATCATCCCCAGTTTTGACGCAAGAATGGCCGGGGGATATGGCCGGGGGATGATGATCTGTTTCAATTCACCGTCTACAGATCAGGGCTTGCCACCGCGGCCATAGGGTCGTGAGTACGGCGTCGTCGCCGCGGTGACCGCTTTCTTGACGAGCTGCTTGCGGCTCGGCGCCACCTTGCTCACTTCCTCCACGATGTCACTGGAGAGTTCCGGATGCGCGCGCACTGTGCGCCGAACGGCCCGGCTGAGATCCCGCTCCGTGGCGTTCTCTATCGTCACACCGTCCGGCAGATTGGCGGACACCGCCTGGAGCGCCCTATCGCCGCCGGCGGGTGTTTCGGCAAGAGCGGAACCGGTCGCGGCCGAGAGCATCAGCGCCGCACCAGCGATCAACAAAGACATGCGTTTCATATGACTTCCTTCCAATTGTCCCTGACCGCCATCCGTGCGGCCATAATCGGCAGTTGGAAATCTCCGCGATGAATTTCCACCATCGCCCCCCGCATGGCAGCTCCCTGTTTTTGCAGTCCTGATTCCGCGCCCATCGATGTGAAACGCGCGACGCATCGATGTTCGCGTCGTGGCGAGGCGGCAAGTGATTGAGCAGCAAAGATTGTCTCGGTACTTCGCCGCTTCTCTCCTCGTGTCGCGGCGCGACCGCGCGTGTCGCGGAATGACGCAGTATGCGACACAGGCATGAACACTATCGATCTCGCTGATGAACGAGCCTGCGAGTTATCAGCTGTTTTCGGGCATTTGTGACGATTATGTGACGCGAGATCAGAGCTGGCGCAAGTGGCGCACGTCGGAGAAAAAGGCGACCACGGGCGCAAATGCGTAGCCGGCGATGGCGAGCCACATCATCGCATTGAGGCCATAAGCTTCGGCAATGAATCCGGCCAAGGTCGCGGCAAAAGGTAAGGGGCCATCATTGACGAGACGGATCGTGGCGCCGGTGCGGGCGAGATGCGAGGCGGGCACACGACGTTGCCGCAGGCTTCGTTCGATCACCACAAAGTAGCCGGTGCTGCTATCGCCCAGCAATTGCTGCAGGACGAGGAAGATGATCATCAGCGTTGGCGAGACACCGAGCAGCAGGCCGGCGAGCGGAATGCAGGCGACGCCCAGCGCCTTCACCGCGAAGGCGACGATGAGGCTGGGGCCGATCGGAAAACGTTGCGCGAGCCACGGTGCCAGGGCCGCGCCGACGAGGCTGGCGGCACCGCCGGTCGCGACGATAAGGCCTAATGCCAAAGGCGACAGCTTCAGTTCGCCCACCAGATAGAGCACATAGAAGGGCGCGACCATGCTGACGAAAAAGGCGCGGATAAAACGCGCGAACAGCAACGGTCGCAACACGGAGTCGCGCCAGATGATGCGCAGGCCATCGCGGATCTCGGCGCGGAGATCGGGTTTCGCCGTCACGACGGGCGGTTCTTCCGGCGCCTTGATGCGCAGCAGGAACACCGCGGAGACGAGATAGCTCACGGCATCGAGGAGAATCGTGAGCGGACCGCCGATCGCCTGCACCAGCAAGCCTCCCAACGGTGGGCCGACGACCTCAGCTGCCGCCGCACTCGCTTCCTTGGCGGCGTTGGCGCCGAGTATCTGGTCGCGGCCGACGAGGCCCGGCAGGTAGGCCTGATCCGCAATGTCGAAGGCGAGTGTCAGGCCTGAGACGACGAAGGCCACCAGGCAGAGCTGGCCGATGCCGAGCCAACCCAGATAGGCAGCGATGGGCACGGTGAGCAGCACGAGGAAACGCGCAAGATCGGCCACGATCATGCTGGGCCGGCGGCGGATGCGGTCGAGAAAGGCGCCGGCATGGAGCGCCATTAGCAAGGTGGGGAGGCTTGCCGCAATGCTGAGCGACGACATGGCGAGGGGGCCCACGCCCAGTACCAGGACAGCCGTCAGCGGCAAGGCTTCGCGCGCGAGCTTGGCGCCCAATTGCGAGACGGCGAGTGCCGCCATCAGGCGACGGAAGTCAGCCGAGTATCCGAACGCGCGCCAGATCGACGGCGTCATGCCGATCAGTCCTTGCGGTAGAGATGCTGGTGCGAGGCTTTGTAGAGCTGGCTGTCGTTGAACTCGCCCCCGCTACCGTCCTTGGTGCCGAAGACGCGGCCGACCAGGATGAGCGCCGTGCGGGCGATGTCGCTGCCGGCGAGCTTGGCTTCGATGTCACTGAGCGTGCCGCGCATGACTGCTTCATCCGGCCAGGAGGCGCGGTAGACGACGACGACCGGGCAATCGGCGCCGTAATGCGGCGTCAGTTCGCGCACGACCTTGGTCATGCTTTTCACGGAGAGATGGAGCGCCAGGGTCGCACCGGCGGCACCAAGGGTCGCCAGGTCCTCGCGCGGCGGCATCGGCGAGGATGCGCCTTGCACGCGGGTGATGACGATGCTCTGGCTGATGCCCGGCAAGGTGAGCTCGGTCTTCAGCAAAGCCGCGGCGGCAGCGAAAGCAGGCACGCCGGGGATGACGTCGTAAGGAATACCCAGCGCATCGAGCCTACGCATCTGTTCGCCGATGGCGCCGTAGATGGAAGGATCGCCGGAATGGACCCGCGCGACATCGTGGCCGGCGGCATGGGCGCGTTCCATCTCGGCGACGATCTCGTCGAGATGGAGGGGCGCCGTGTCGATGACGCGGGCATCCGGCCTTGCAAGCGCCACGATGCCCGGCGGCACCAGGGAGCCTGCATAGAGCACGACCGGTGCCTGTTCGATGAGACGCTTGCCTTTGACCGTGATGAGGTCGGGATCGCCGGGACCCGCGCCGATGAAATGAACCATGCTCATGATGCTTTATCGCCCATCGCCGCCGCGCCTCGCAATGGCGCAGGTGATTCCCTCTGTCGCGGTCTTGGGGACGATGAGCCGGGCATCCGGTCCGGCAGCCGCCAGGGCGGCGGCTTCGGCGACACCGTGGCAGCCGACGGCGCGGAAGACCGAATCGGACGGGTTGAGCAGGCGCGGCGTCTCCGCCTCAAGGGTGGCCGCGCTGAAGTACTGCACCGCCCAGCCGAACTGCCGGGCGAGGGCGGCAACGATGTCGTCCGCCGCCTTTCTGTCGAGCGAGGCGATCGCTGCGATCTCGGTGGTGTCCAGCCCGGCCTGCCGGCAGCATTGCTGCACCAGCGCCAGGGCCGCTGCGATATCGGCGCCGGTCTCGTGGCCAATGCCCAAATAGTGCGTCATCGGATCTGCCTATTCGCCGCGATGGCGCGGTAGATCGTCCGCGGTCTCGAACCAGGGCAGCTTTTCCTCGACATGCCAATGCGCGACGGCGATGAGGTCGTCGGCCTGGTCGAAACAGCCGATGTTGAGATGAATCTCGTCCGCATATTTTTCGGCCTGGTAGCTGAGCGGCGTGCCGCAGCGGGGACAGAACTTTCTGGTGACGCCGGGGGACGACGCATAGGCGGCGGGCTCAGCCTTCGTCCAGCGAAAGGTGTCGCTGACCTGGAACGCGGCGAAACTCGCCACCGCAGCACCGGTCTGCCGGCGACAGGAAAAGCAATGACAATGAAAGACCGACCGGGGGGTCCCTAAGGCTTCGAAGCGGACGGCACCGCACAGGCAGCCACCTTCATGCCGTGTCATTGCAAGTCCCCCTTCGTTCGTGGCGCAAAATCGGCCATCGGCGACGCCGGCACGCTTGACGGCGCTGCTGCAATCGGCAGGATCGCGATCTTATGTCTGACCAACTTCTGCATCCTGCCGCCCTCCTCATCGCCGTGCTGGCCGACGCAGCGCTCGGCGAGCCGTTCTGGCTCTATCGCCGGATGGCCCATCCGATCGTGCTCATCGGTGCTGTCATCGCATGGGCCGACCGCCGGTTCAACCGGGAGAGCGACGGGGACGCCCGGCGCAAGCGGCGCGGCATGATGGTGACGGTGATGCTGGTGGCAGCCGCCCTGGGGCTGGGCTGCGTGATCCAGGCCGCGCTGCTGTCCCTGCCGCTGGGCCCCTTGTGGCTGGGTCTCGCCATGTCGACGCTGATCGCGCAGCAGAGCCTCTATGTGCATGTAGCCGACGTCGCCAAAGCCATGGAGCTTTCCGGCCTTGAAGGTGGGCGCATCGCGGTGGCGCGCATTGTCGGGCGCGACCCGGAGGCGCTGGATGTGGGTGGCGTCTCCCGTGCCGCGATCGAGAGCCTGGCTGAGAATTTTTCCGATGGAATCGTGGCGCCGATCTTCTGGGGGCTGGTGCTGGGCCTGCCCGGCATGCTGGCCTACAAGGTCATCAACACGATGGATAGCATGATCGGTCACAAGACGCCGCGGCATCAGGCCTTCGGCTGGGCGGCGGCCAGGCTGGATGATGTGGTGAACCTGCCGGCCTCACGGTTGTCGGCGGTGCTGCTGATCGCGGCGGCGGTGGTTCTGCGCGGCGCCAGCCCGCGTGATGCGATGCGCGCCGTGCGCCGTGACGCCAAGCGCCATAAATCGCCCAATGCCGGCTGGCCGGAAGCCGCGATGGCCGGCGCGCTGGGCTTTGCCATCGCCGGGCCACGCAGCTATCACGGCAAGCCGATATCCGATCCCTGGATGAATGATGGCGGGCGCTGGCAGTTGACGGCGGCGGATATCCGGCAGTCGCTGCGGCTCTATTGGCGGGCTTGTGCGATTTTAGGGGTGGGCGTGCTGACGACGGCGTTAATTGCCTGACCGGGCGATCGCCAGCAGGCGATCCAGATCGACATGCTGTTCCAGATGTACCGCCAGATCATCCAACGCCTGTTCGACGCCCTGCTCATAGGAGATGCCGGTTTCAGGGCGGGGTCGTAGCTTGCCCAAAAAGGCGCGGCGGAATGCGTCGGCGGCGAAGAGGCCGTGGACGTAGCAGCCCATGATACGCGCGTCAGCCGAGACGGCGCCATCGGGCCGATTGCCGATGGAAAGAAACGGCCGCGTGCAATCGGGGCCTTCGCTGACACCGACATGCATTTCATAACCTTGAACATCGTGGCCTGAGGCACGAGCGTGCACCTCGATGAGCGATTTATCGGCGGTGAGCGTCGTGACGATGTCGAGGAGGCCCAAGCCGTCGATACCGCCTTTGGGGCCTTCGATGCCGCCGGGATCCTCAACGCGCTTGCCCAGCATCTGGTAGCCACCGCACAATCCCATGATGGCGCCGCCGCGACGGTGATGGGCGCGGATGTCGATGTCCCAGCCCGTGTCATAGAGGGCGCGGAGATCGGCGATAGTGGCCTTCGAGCCCGGCAGCAGGATGAGATCGGCGTCACCCGGGAGAGCGCGGCCGGGGCGCACCAGCTCGACGCTGACATCGGGTTCGGCGCGCAAGGGGTCGAGGTCGTCGAAATTCGAGATGCGCGGGAGTTGCGGTACCACGATCTTGATCCGTGCCGTCGCGTTGGGGTGGTAACTATCGAGCGCCACCGCATCTTCCGGTGGCAGGCGGTCGGCGCCAGCGAACCAGGGGATGAGGCCGAGGGCAGCAAGTCCCGTCTTGTCGGCAATCAGCTTCATGCCGTCGGCAAAGAGCGCCGGATCGCCACGGAACTTGTTGATGAGGAAGCCCTTGATGCGCGCGGCTTCGTCCGGCGCCAGCAATAGGACCGTGCCGAAGATGCTGGCGATGACACCGCCGCGGTCGATGTCGCCCACCAGCACCACGGGAATGTCGGCGGCCTCGGCAAAGCCCATATTGGCGATGTCGCCGGCGCGGAGATTGATTTCGGCCGGTGACCCCGCACCTTCGACCAGGACCAGATCAGCGTCGCTCGCCAGATGCCGGTAGCTGTCGAGGACGGCCTCCAGCAATTGCGGTTTCAGCCGGTGATAGTCGGCGGCCTTGGCATTGCCGAAGATTCTGCCCTGCACGATCACCTGGGAACCGACATCGCTTTGCGGCTTGAGGAGCACGGGGTTCATGTGCACCGAGCTTGGCACCCGTGCCGCACGCGCCTGCAACGCCTGGGCCCGCCCGATCTCGCCACCATCGGCCGTGACGGCGGCATTGTTCGACATGTTCTGCGGCTTGAACGGCCGCACCTTGAGACCGCGATTCGTGAAAGCGCGCGCGAGGCCGGCGACGATCATGGACTTGCCGACATCGGAGCCGGTGCCCTGGAACATGATGGCGGGGGTTTTCATGGGACGCGCTTTGTGGGAGCGGGCTTGTTGCCCCCCCTCACCCCAACCCCTCTCCCGCGAGGGGAGAGGGGCTTGGTGGGCGCTCGGCAATATCGAATTGGTTGGAACCGGCGCGTTACTGCCAACGCGATCTCATTCCCTCTCCCCTCGCGGGAGAGGGTTAGGGTGAGGGGGTCTATCGACTGCACAACGATCACAGAATTAGAACTCAATCCCCGCCTGCGCCTTCACCCCATCGCGGAAGGGGTGCTTCACCATTTCCATCTCAGTCACCAGATCGGCGATGGCGATGATTTCGTCCTTGGCGTTGCGGCCGGTGACGCAGACATGGAGGTCGGGGCGCTTGTTCGTGAGAAACTCGACCACTTCCTCGACCGGCAGATAATCGTAGCGGAGCGCGATGTTGATCTCGTCCATCAGCACGAATTGAAAGCTGGGATCGGACATCATGCGCTTGCCTTCGTCCCAGGCAGCGCGGGCGAAGGCGATGTCGCGGGCACGGTCCTGGGTTTCCCAGGTGAAGCCTTCGCCCAGGGCCTTGATCTCGATCTGGTCGGGGAAGCGCTCGAGGACTGTACGCTCGCCGGTATCCCACTTCCCCTTGATGAACTGGATGACGCCCACTTTCATGCCATGGCCGATGCAGCGCATAACCATGCCGAAGGCGGCGGTGGACTTGCCCTTGCCCTTGCCGGTATTGACGATGATGAGGCCCTTCTCGCGGGTCTTCTCCGCCATCATGCGGTCGCGGGCTTCCTTGCGGCGGGCGGCTTTTTCATTGGCGCGCTGGTTTGAATCGTCGGTATCCGGTTGGTCGGTCATGCTGCTTCGCTCCCTTTCGCCCAGGCATGCAGCTGCAGGCCGGCCGAGTTTGATTTTGCCTGCCAGAGGCCGCGCGTCTGCGCTTCCAGCAGCCGGTCGGCAATGTCTTTCAGTGCCGCCGGATTGTGCCGTTCGAGAAAGGCGCGGACCTCGTCATCGACCAGATAGGCGTCGAAGACCGCGTCAAAATGATGATCCGCCACGCAATCCGCCGTGGCGGCGAAGGCGAACAGGTAGTCGACCGTGGCGGCGAGTTCGAAGCCGCCCTTATAGCCATGGCGCATGATGCCGCTGATCCATTTCGGATTGACGACACGAGCACGCACGATGCGGGCGATCTCTTCATCCAGCGCCCGCACCTTGGGCGCCTCGGGCCGCGAATGATCGTTGTGCCAGACCACGGCACGCTTGCCAGTCAAATGCTTGATGGTGGCCGCCAGGCCACCTTCGAACTGGTAGTAATTGTCGCTGTCGAGGAGATCGTGCTCGGCATTGTCCTGGTTATGCAAGACCGCCTCGACGCCCGTGAGACGTTGGGCAAACAACTGCTGCTGCGCTTCGCCGCTCGAGCCCAGGCCATAGGCATAGCCGCCCCAGGCAAGATAGGCGCGCGCCAGATCGCCGGTTTCGGTCCAGCCCTTTTCGTCGATGAGCGATTGCAGGCCCGCACCATAGGCGCCGGGCTTCGAGCCGAACACGCGGTAGCCGGCGCGGCGCGTGGCGTCGACATCGGACATGCCGTCGGCCATCAAGGATTGGCGTTCGCTGCGGACACGCGCGGCGAGCGGGTTGAGATGATCCGGCTCGTCAAGTGCCGCGACATCGCGCGCCGCCGAATCGAAGAGATCGATCTGTGCGGGAAAGGCATCGCGGAAGAATCCGGAGACGCGCAGGGTCACATCGACCCGCGGGCGATCGAGGACGGAGAGCGGCAATATCTCAAAACCGGCAACGCGGCCCGATCCGCCCGGATCCCAGGTCGGCTTGACGCCCATGAGCGCCAGAGCCTGGGCGATGTCGTCGCCGCCCGTGCGCATGTTGGCGGTGCCCCAGGCGGACAGCACGATGGCCTTGGGCCAGGCGCCATGTTCCTGACGGTGACGGTCGAGGACGAGCAAAGCCGATTGCCAGCCCAAAGCCCAGGCGGTCGGCGTCGGCACGGAGCGGGTATCGACCGAATAGAAATTGCGGCCCGTGGGCAGCACGTCGAGGCGGCCGCGCGTGGGCGCCCCGGAGGGGCCGGGGGCGATGAAGCGGCCATCGAGGCCACGCAGGATGGCGCTGATCTCAGCCGGACCGCAGCCGGCGACGCGGGGGCGCAGATCTTGGTCGATGAAATTCAGCACATCGCGCGTGCGGGTCCACGCTGTGTGGGATGTTTGCGTGCCGGAGACCAATGCCAGCGCCAGGATTTCCAGCCGCTCGACCGTGTCGCCGTTGAGGCGCCACAAATCTTCGCTGATCTTCTGCAAGGCGGCTGGCTTGGGGCCGGTCCAGGAATCGCCGAGCCTGGTATTCAGCGGGTCAAAGTCGAGGCCGAGATCGAGGTCGGCGGCGAGCGCGCGGATCAGCGATTGACCACGCCCCTCGCCCTTGCCACGTGGCAGGCGCGTCAAGGCCACCAGCAATTCGTCGAGCATGGCGCCTTCCGGCGCCTTCCCAAAGATGTGCAAGCCATCGCGGATCTGCGCTTCCTTCAACTCGCAGAGATGATTGTCGAGTTTGGCCAGCGCTGCATCGGTATCGTCGGTCGGCAGCACGCCGCAATCGGCAGCAAGGCCGCTCGACATGGCGAGCTCGAGAATCTGGCGTTTCAAATCGAGGCAGCGCCTTGGGTCGACCTGGCTTGCTTCGAAATACTCGTCCACCAACCGTTCGAGATCGCGCAGCGGACCATAGCTTTCCGCGCGGGTGAGCGGCGGTGTCATGTGGTCGATGATCACCGCCTGGGCGCGGCGCTTGGCCTGGGCGCCCTCGCCTGGATCATTCACGATGAAGGGATAGAGATGCGGCAGAGGCCCGAAGATCGCCTCCGGATAACAATCCGCCGAGAGCGCCAGGGATTTTCCCGGCAACCATTCGAGATTGCCGTGCTTGCCCATATGCACGATCACATGCGCGCCGAACTGCCGCCGCAGATAAGCATAGAAGGCGAAATAGCCATGCGGCGGCACGAGATCGGGATCGTGATAGCTGGTGGTGGGATCGACGTTGTAGCCGCGTGCCGGCTGAATGCCGATCACGACCTGGCCCAATGACATGAGCGGCAGGTCGAAGGCACCGTCGCTGTAGAGCAGGTCGTCCTTCGGGGCGCCCCAGCGCGTGATGACCGCCGCCTGCATTGCAGCCGGCAGGGTGCTGAAGAAGGCGGCGTAATCGGCGCCTTCGAGGCGAAAGGCGCCAGCAGGCCGCGCCAGCAGGCGGTTCATCAACTGCTCGCCGTCTTGCGGAATATCGGCGATTCCATAGCTGGCTCCCTGCATCGCGCGCAGCACCTCGATCGTGCCGGCCGGCGTATCGAGCCCCACACCATTGCCGATACGGCCATCGCGGTTGGGATAATTGGCCAGGATCAACGCCACATGCCGCTCAGCTGCCGAGGTGCGGCGCAGCTTCACCCAATTGGCGGCAAGATCGCAGGTGAAGGCCACGCGGTCATCGACCGGCTGCGGCGCCACGATGGTGCATTGCGTCGCCTCGTCATAGCGCGCGGCGGATTTCCAGGAAATGGCGCGGGTGATGATGCGGCCATCCAGTTCCGGCAGCGCCACCTGCATCGCAAGATCGCGGGGCGATAGGCCGCGCAGGCTGGTCTGCCATTGCGCCTCGCTCTCGCTGGAGAGCATGACCTGCAACACCGGATGATCTGCCGCGTCGAAGGGCGTCGAGAAATTCGCGGCGCCCGGCTGCGAGATGGCAAAACCGGTGCAGTTGAGCGTGATATCGGGAGCTGTCTCAGCATAGAGAGATCGGATGAGATCGGCCGCCACAGCCTCCTTCAGCGAGTTGACGAAGATCGGCATCGGGTTGAGACCACGCGCGGCCAGCGCTTTGATCAGCGCATCGATCGGCGCCAGCGTGCCCGCCTGAAGAAGTGCTCGGTAGAAGACGATGCCCGCGACGGGTGCTCCCGCTTGCCAATGCGGCGTGAGATCAGTGAGGCTGAGTACCGAGGCGCCCGGCCAATAGAGGCCAGCCCGCAAAAGGGGCCGTGGTTCCTGCCAGACCGTGTCATAGCCGATGAGACTGGCGGCGTAGTTCAGGAATTCTTCGGCATTGCTCTTGCCACCATGCACCTGGAACTGCCACAGGCGGTGTGCTGCCTCATCCTCCACAGTCGAGCGGCGCGACAATTCGCTGTCCGGCTGGTCGTCGCCGGATAGGCAGGCGAACTGGATGTGATGTGCGGCAGTGATCGCCGCCAATTGCTCGACGCCATACGGCCAGTAGCGCTCGCCACCGATGAGGCGAAGGATGACGAGCTTGGCCGGCGTGCGCGGATCGGCGATCACCTGGTCGAGATAGAGATCGACCGACATATTGTGCTGCAGCTGCAGCAGATTGACGAGACGCAAGGTCGGCTTGGGCTCGGGCAGTGCCGCATGCGCGGCAGCGAGGGCCGCCAATTCCGTATCCGCCGCACTCAGCACCACGATCTCGGCCGGTGACTGGCCGAGATCGACGGCCTCGCCGCCGTCACTGATGGTTCCGGGTTTGGCGGCGAGGAGATGCATGGATCAGGCGGCTTTACCGAGCGATGTCGAGAGCGCGGCGGTGATCGCCGCGCGGTCGAGGCCCTGCAGACCGATGATGACGATCTGGCCGCGGCGGCCTTCCGATGCTTCCCAGGCCCGGTCGTAATAATGCTGCAGCCGGTTGCCGACACCCTGCAGCACCAGGCGCATGTCCTTGCCGGCCACGGCGAGGAAACCCTTCACGCGCAGGATATCGTGCTGTTCGATGACGGGCAGGAGTTTGGCCAGCAGATCCTGCGGCTGGCCCAGTTCGGCGATGTCGATATGGAAGCTTTCGAAATCGTCGTGGTTGTGGTCCTCGCCTTCCAATTCGTGATGCGAATGGCGCTGGGCGAGATCGTCTTCGGCGGCGGCATCTAGCCCCAGGAGCACGCGGGGATCAACCTCGCCGAAGCGTGCGGTGATCATCTTGGCCGGGCGCTGCAATTCCTTGATGATAAGGGCCTGCGCCGATTCATGCTCGGCCCCCGACATCTGGTCGGCCTTGTTGACGATGATGAGATCGGCGCAGTTGATCTGGTCTTCGAACAATTCGGCCAAGGGGCTGTCGTGATCGAGGCCCTCATCCATTTTGCGCTGGTTGTCGACCGCGGCCGGGTTATCGGCGAAACGGCCGGCCGCCACCGCCGGGCCATCGACCACCGCGATAACGCCATCGACCGTGACACGGGTACGGATTTCCGGCCAGTTGAACGCCTTCACCAGCGGTTTCGGCAATGCGAGGCCGGAGGTTTCGATGATGATGTGATCCGGCGCGTTCGGCCGGTCGAGCAGCGCCTTGATAGTGGGGATGAAATCGTCGGCCACCGTGCAGCAGATGCAACCATTGGCCAGCTCGACGATGTTCTCTTCCGGGCAGCCTTCGATCTTGCAGCCCTTGACGATCTCGCCATCCACGCCGAGCTCACCGAACTCGTTGATGATGAGGGCGAGGCGCTTGCCGCCGGCATTCTTCAGGAGATGCTGGATGAGGCTGGTCTTGCCCGCACCCAGAAACCCGGTGACGATGGTGGCGGGGATTTTTCCGGCGGTCTTGGCTGGTGCAACTGACATGACGTTTCCTTAATCGGCTGACGCTGTTTCGCGTCGTTATTTCAGAATGAGCGGCAGGCCGGCCGCCACGAACAGCACATGATCGGCGCGGGCTGCCAGGCGCTGGTTGAGCCGCCCGGCATGGTCGCGGAAATCGCGCGCCAGTTTGTTGTCGGGCACGATGCCGAGGCCCACTTCATTGGCCACGAAAATGATCGGCCCGCCGCATTGGCCGAGCGCCTGTTCGAGGGCGGTGCATTCCGCCGCCACGTCACGTTCCGCCAGCATCACATTGGTGAGCCAGAGCGTGACGCAATCCACCAGGACCGCCGCGCCCTTCTCTGTTTCCGACACCAATGTTTGGGCGAGGGCCAGGGGCTCCTCCACCAGCCGCCAATCGGGATCGCGCCGGTCGCGGTGCAGCTTCACCCGTTCAGCCATTTCGGCGTCGCGGATCTCGGCGGTGGCGATATAGGTGCGGCGCCCCGTGTGGCGGTCGAGCAGCTCTTCCGCATAGCGGCTTTTGCCCGAGCGCGCGCCGCCCAGCACCAAGGTGATGGGGGGGAGCGGGGTGATCAAGCCGGTTAGGCCGGCGCCTGACAAGGGTTGCGTAGACAAGATGACGCGCACCTCCCTCCGAGGTCGTTGCCGAAATCGAACGATCGCCGAGGTTTCCTGGCTCGACCGATCCATCGGGTCGCCTTCCCAGCTGTCGCCAGCCAGTGGCCCTAACCCATGGTGCCCCAACCCAATATTGAGACAACGGTCCTACAGTTGCGGGGGCAGCGCCGGAATCACTGTGTCACCACAGCTGACCGGCTTCCCTCACTACGATCGGGCGACAACCTAACCAAAGCGGTGCGGCATTGCCAGCGGGGTTTTGCCCAGTGGGTTGCCGGGGGTGATCCAACCGGGATCTTCGCTCTTTAGAATAAACCCAGGAAGATACATAATTGTATGCGCCGGATTAAAGAAATTTACCCGCTGTTATTAATCGCCTGTCAATCTACGGGGTATTAGCTATCAATTTCCTGCGCAACCCTGTTTTGCCGGGTGGAGAAGCATTGCCGCCATCGAGTGACCACGTGTTTCGGCCTCGTACAGCCTTCCCGCGACAGGGCGCCTCTCTGTCGGCGCAGGATGTTGCGCTGTTGGAAGTGGTGGCGACGCCGATCGTGGTGACGTCTCTCGGGGACGTCGATCCGGGCCGGGCCAAGATCCAATATGCCAACAGCGCCGCGCGCCGCCTGTTCGATCAACCGGACGATGGCGCCGAAGCCTACGCCCCGGAACGCTATTGTGCCAATCCGCAGGCGCGCGCCGAGCTCATTCAGCGGCTGCGGCGCGACGGCGAAGTGATCAACCATGAGATCGAATTCGTCACCCATGGCGGCAAGCGCTTCTGGGGCTTGCTCTCCGGCCATGTCACCGATTTCGACGGCAGCGACGTGGTGGTGGCCTCGATCGTCGACATTTCGGCGCAGAAGGCGCGCGAAGTACAGCTGGCCCAGGCGACCGAGCAGCTGCGCGCCCAGGCGACGGCGTCCATGCTGCTCAACCGCGAGCTCAAGAACCAGCGTCAGGTAGCGATCACGGCCAGTCGCGCCAAGAGCGATTTCCTCGCCCGCATGAGCCATGAATTGCGCTCGCCCTTGAACGCCATCCTCGGTTTCTCGGAAGTCATCGCCGACCAGGTGTTCGGGCCGGCGGGTGTTGCGCGCTATGAGGAGTATGCGGAGAACATCCACGAGGCCGGCGCCCATCTGCTGGCGCTGATCAACGACATTCTAGATCTCTCCAAGGTCGAAGCCGGCCAGATGGAACTCTCCCTGGAGCCGATCGAGCTCAAGGAGCTGATCAACAGCTCGGTCCAGTTGATGGCACCGATTGCAGAGAAGCGCGGCGTGCAGCTGGTGACCGATCTCGGCCGTTCGCCGCTCTCGCTGGTGGCCGACCGGCGACGGCTGCGGCAGATGATTGTCAACGTGGTCAACAACGCCATCAAATTCACCCTGGCCGGCGGCACTGTCATGATCACGGCGCATCAGGCCCAGGGCAACATCGTCATCGACATTGCCGATTCCGGCATCGGCATGACACCGGACCAGATCAAGATCGCGCTGCAGCCCTTCGGCCAGGTCGCGACCGACAGCCCCTATGCCCAGGTCGGCACCGGCCTCGGCTTGCCGATCGTCGATTCGCTGGTCGCCTTGCATGGCGGCACGCTCGACATCCAGTCGACGCCCAATGTCGGCACTACGATCACGCTGACCCTGCCGAAAGTGCGTTGACGGGATTTGCGACACCGCTAACCTTCGTCCCATGAAACACGCGACCGGCGATACCTTGGACCGATTGGAGCCGCTGCTCCGGCGTCTGCGCCAGTTCGCTGTGCTGAAGGAAAAGTCGCGCGGCGCGTTCTATCTCAAATCAAAGAGCCTGCTGCATTTCCACGAGGACCCCGCTGGCCTCTTCGCCGATCTGCGCGTCGCAGAAGACTGGACGCGCTTTCCCGTCAACACCAAGGCCGAGCAGAATGCCCTGCTGAAGGTCCTGGGCGACATCCTCGACGGTTAGCCTCCGACGCTTGCCGCGGCGTCGCGGTCGTGCAAGCTTTGCCTCGCATCGAGGGGAGAGGCAATGAACCAGTCGCCACGCATTCTGATCACGGGTGCCGCCTCCGGCATCGGCGCTGCCACGGCGCGCGCGCTGGCACGGCCCGGCGCTGGCATGCTGCTGCACACGAAGAGCAACCGCACCGGCCTGGAAAAGGTGGCGGCGGAACTTGAAGCCGAGGGCGTTCGCACGGTCCTCGCCCTGGGCGATCTTGCCGAACCGGCGACGGGTACGCGCCTGGTCGAGACGGCGGTGGAGGCCTTCGGCGGGCTCGATACATTGGTGGCCAATGCCGGTTTTCCGTTGCGCCCGCTCATCGGCACGCTGACACGCGCTGAGCTCGATCACACTTACGCTGTGATCGCCGGCGGATTTTTCGAGCTCGCGAGTACCGCGCTGCCGCATCTCAAAGTAGCCGGCGCGCGCGGTCGGATAGTGGCGATCTCGACCCATAACGCGCATCTGTTTCTGCCGGGTTATCTCAACTTCCCGGCCTCCGCCTCGGCGAAGGCAGCGCTTGAGACGTTGGTGAAGTCGCTGGCGCTGCAACTGGCGCCGCACGGCGTCACGGTGAATGCCATCGCCCCCGGCCTCATCGCCAAGGACAAGGACAGCGGTGAGCAGACCCTTTCGCCGGAGGATTGGCAGCGCCTCACAGCGCGCATCCCGATGGGCGAACTGGGCAAGCCTGCCGATATCGCCGCCACGGTGGCCTTCCTCTGCTCACCCGCCGCGCGCTACATGACCGGGCAGATTCTTCATGTCGATGGCGGGCTGGTCATCCGCTAATTAGCTTGGAGAAAGGCCATCGAGCAGGAAGCCGAGGCCTTTCCGGAAAGCACCATCCCAATCGTCATCCAACAACAGGCGGGAGCGCCCGATTGTCGGATAGCGCTCGCTGAGATGCTGAAGGCGCTGCTGTGCGGCGGCCCGATCAGCGTCCGAGACGTCGAAGCTCGCCCGGGTAATGGTGGCGCCCATCACATAGTTCCAGAGCGACCATATCGCCACGTTGAGATCTGTATCCGCCACGCCGGCACTCGACAGGGCCTTGCTCAGCAGTTCCAGGCGACTGAGTGTGTTGGGGCCGAGCGCCCGGCGCGGCAACAAAGCTGCCGACCAAGGATGGCGCAGCATGCTGGCACGCCAGTCTTCGAGCACATGGACGATGTCGCTGCGCCAGTCCTGAGACTCGACCAGTTGTGGCGGGCCGCGATATTCAAGCACCGAGTCGAGCGCCAGATCGAAGACGTCCTCTTTCTTGTCGACATGCCAATAGAGGCTCATCACGCCTGAGCCGAGGCGATCGGCCAGCCTGCGCATCGTCAATCCATCGACGCCTTGCGCGTCCAGCAGTTCGATCGCGGTCGCCACGATAACGTCCCGAGAGAGCGGCGGTTGACTGGTCGGCTCCTGCACCGGAGGCCGTTTACTCCGGGCACCGCTGCGTTTGGCTGTCATCCGTCTTCCTCGCTGTTCGGAAACGCCCATTTTAACCAGCAATGCGCCGAATATCGATCTTGAACAACGGCCTCGTACGATGTACCATACAACCACTCGTACATTGTACGAGAAAGTAACGCCAAGAGAAAATCATGTCACGCACAGCTACGCATCTGCTTATCGGAGGGCTGATCATCATGACCATGTGTGTTTCCACCGCGACGAGAGCCAATGAGGACGATCTCAAGCTGACCATCGTCAATCCGACAAACCTCTACGACCCATCGCCCAACGGCTATAGCACGGTGGTCATTACCCCTGCCGAAGGCCGCATGGCCTACATCTCCGGTCAGGGTGGCCAAGACAGCAGGGGAGCCTTGTCGCCCGACTTCGCGGTCCAGGTCGAGCAGGCCTACGCCAATCTGCGCACCGCCCTCGATGCGCTCGGTGCCAAGCCCGATCAAGTCGCCAAGCTCACGGTTTTTGTGGTCGATCACGATATGTCGAAGCTTGAGGTGCTGACCAGGAACGTCAAAAAAATGTTCGGCGACGCGCTGCCCGCGCAAACTCTCATCCCCGTTCCGAAGCTTGCCATTGACCCCATGCTGTTCGAGGTCGAGGCCATCGTCATTCTGAAATAATGGGGCGGCGCAATCCGTCGCGAAAATCCCTATTCTGCGCCTGAATGATTATCAGGTACAGAATAGGGCGCGAACCCAAATGGCGGCGAATCCCGTGAAGCTTGAGAAGTTCTTCATACCCTCCAACGAGGCGGATGCCCGATTGGAAATTGTTGTCGCCAAGCCTCAACACGAAGGACCGTATCCAACGATCATCTTCAACCATGGCTCTACCGGACGAGGCCACAATAGATCCCTCTACTCAAGAACGATGTGTCCGTCTGTCGTGGGGAACTATTTCGTTGAACGAGGCTGGATGATCCTCTTTCCGCAACGCCGGGGGAGAGGAAAATCAGGCGGAGGGTACGGAGAAGGGCTTGCTCCAGACGGTTCCGGCTATTCCTGCAATGTCGAAATTGCGATTGCGGGCTTCGAGCGCGCCGTTGAGGATGTGGATGCCGTCGTGCGCCATCTGCGCGAGCGGTCTGATGTGGATCAGAGCCAGCTTGCCATCGGCGGAGTTTCACGCGGCGGCATCTTGTCGATAGCATATGCGGGTATGCGCCCAACTACTTTCCGAGGTGCTATCAATTTCAACGGTGGATGGCTCGGGAGAGGTTGCACCAGCCATGAAATCGTAAACCCGATTATCTTTGAACGTGGCGCACCGGCCGGAATTTCGACGCTTTGGTTGCACGGTAGTTATGACCAATATTATCGAATTGGGCACTGTCGGGGAAATTTCGAAAGGTTTCTGTTGGCAGGCGGACAGGGGAAATTCATTGCTGCGCCAGCAGGCCATGCCTTGCTATTCAAGCCAGCATTGTGGAAGACCCATCTCGATCAGTACATGAGCGGCATTATTGCATCTGCCCCCTATTCCATCCGATAGGCTGCCTCGCGAAGCCGCTCATCCATTTCGGCAGCAGTGCTGGCTGGTCCGCCGGGGACGGTTGCCGTGTAAAATATATAGAAGCCGCCCTGCTTTCTTTGAAAGGCGAACAGATACTTCATGATCGATTTGCCGCCGTCGCTACAGCCGGCATAAGCGCGCGGCATGTAGGAACCATGCATTCGCACTGACGAATCGAGATTGCTGACGAACCTTCCGGCACAATCCTCGCCCGAGCCCTTCATCATGCTTGCCAGCGACTCTTCGGCGTCTTCTCGGCCACCTTCGGGGACGACGAACAGGGCTCCGACGATGCCTTTCCTGTCCCGCCAGATCGTGGAGAACCCGGCGATTTCACCCACACCGGCCTTGATCTGGTAATTGGCAATTCCCGCCCGTTGCAGCAGCCTGGTCGTCGTGTCGTTGGCCTCGGCCTGATAGTCGGCCTTTCCCGCCTGATCCCGTCCCGACTCCGCTGGGCCGCCTACCGGCTCGAACGGATTCACGCTGGGATCGGTCGATTGTTGCCCAGCCGATTTCTGCCCAGCCGATGACGGCTCAAAGGGATTGGTGTGAGAGGCCGTCCTGACACGCCGGTCGACACAATCGAACAAGGCAAGCAGGCCGCGCGATGTCCCCTGGAGATTGAAGGTCAGAAGCTCAGCGGAGGTATCGATATAGAGCACGCGGCCGGTGCGCAGCTGGTCGAACAAGCGGTCGTTGCCTTTCACGTTGATATGAACCCACCGCGTATCGGGTACTTCCGCAACAAGACGCGTCGGCTTCGCGTCATCGACGGTCAACTGGACTTCATATTCATCGCCGGATTTGAGCCGCCAGCTTTTGCCGACAAGCCGGATGCCCCAATAGAACTCGTTGTCGAGATAGAAGATCAGCGAAATGCCGTCGTCATAGTCCGCACTCATCGTGCAATGGCTGAACGCGGTGTCTTCATCGAACGAAAAGGCCTCGATCAACCAGACCCCTTCGTAATGCTCGTCGATAAGATCGGCACGGGCCGTCGTGCCGCCACTTAAAGACGCGGCAATGATCGCGACGGCGAGTAGCAAGCAACGTAACACACGACCCATGGTCAATTCCCCATTTGTTCCATGCGTCCTAACGGTACACATATCATTTATTTGCACAACTATTAAAAACACCATTGCCTACTATGTTACTTTGGTACATAAGTACCATAGAAAACCAACAAGGGCACGACCATGGAGACCATTGAACGTGTGCAGACCGGCGTGCGGCTGGAGAAGCGGCTGCTGAAGGTTCTGAAGGCCGTGGCCGAACTCAAGGATATGTCCTTGGGCGATCTCCTTGAGGGGATGGCGCTCCATGCCTTTGAGGGGAAATGCGCGTTTGAGCCGGCGACGGTGCAACAGATCGCCGAGCTCAAGAAGGTCTACGGCCTGACCCTCACCGCCTCTGTCGCGCACCGCCTGACGGAGAAGGCACGATGAACGACGACGATTTCCTGCGCGCGCTGGAGGCATGTACGCTGGCACCTGCCGCCTTCAATCACGCGGCGCATTTGCGGGCCGGCTTTCTTTATTTGCAGCGCCAGGATTTCCCGGAAGCCCTCGGCGCCATGCGCCGTGCGATCAAGGCGTTTGCAGTCTCGATCGGCAAGGACGGCCTCTATCATGAGACGATCACCACGGCGTTCATGACGCTGATCAATGCGCGACTGGCGATCGAACCTGCAGGAGGCAGCTGGGAGGACTTCGCCGCGCACCACCGGGACCTCTTCGATGGCACGGCACTCTCGCAACACTATTCGCGCGAGCGTCTCCAGCACAAGCTGGCGCGGCAGATCTTTCTGCTGCCGGATCGCGTACCGGACGCGAAAGACGCGGCGTAGATACCCTTCACCCCACGATCTCCCAGACCCGCTCTGCCGGGCGGCACAGCACGGCGCGGTTGCCGTTCACCACGATGGGTCGTTCGATCAGCACCGGCTCCGCTACCATCTTGGCGATGAGCTGGTCCGGCTTAAGTTTCGCGACATCGCCCAGCGCCTCATAAGCATCGCCTTTGCGGCGCAATATGTCGGCCGGTGCGGCGCCACCCATGCCTACCAGGATTTTCTTCAGCGCCGCGGCATCGGGCGGTGTCTTCAGATATTCGACCACCTTGGGCTGATGGCCCTTTTCCTTGAGCCAGCCGAGAACCTTGCGCGAGGTGCCGCAATTCGGATTATGATAGATGGTGATGGGCATGCGGGACGACCTTTGCATTCATTCCGGTGGAACCCATATAGCCTAGCGGTGCCGGAGGCGTCTTGCCAACCACGCTGCCAGATGTCTTCGATATCCGCAGTCTTGTGGCCGATCCAAAATTCGGCTCACTGCTGGACTACATCGCAGCGAAGCGGCGCGGGCGTCGCTGGGTGGCGCGTACCGATATCGACGCCAGTGAAATCCCAAGGCTGATCCCCAATCTGTGGGTGATCGAGATCGAGCCCCGCCCGGCGGACGACGCCGGGCTTGGCGATGCCGAGCGGCCGCGTCTGCGGGTGCGGCTTGCGGGGACACAGGTCGAGCGGATCTATGGCCGCAGCCTGGGTGGGGAATTCCTGGAAAATATGGCGTGGGGAACTCACTCCGCCCGCATCTTTGCCTCGCTCAACCGCATGGCGGATGACGGGCTCAGCCATTTCCTCGATGCCTCGGCGCTGATCCAGCCACGGCTATCGCGGCGTGTGCGCCGCCTCGGCATTCCGCTCTCTGACGACCAGCAGCGCATCTCGCATCTGCTGCTGCTGGCCTATTACGAATTCGTGGCCGGGCAGCCGGATCATTTCCACGAAATCTGGCTGGATGCGGAAGAAACTGGACGGAACGCGCCCGCCGTCCTAAATGAAGACTTATGAAACTGCTCTATTTCGCCTGGATCCGCGCCAAGATCGGCATGGCCGAAGAAACCGTGACCCTGCCGCCGGAGGTGGGCGATGTCGGCCAGTTGCTCGACTGGCTGGAAACGCGCGGCGCCAATTTCGCGGCAGCGCTCAAGGAGCGCGGCGTGGTGAAGGTGGCCGTCAATCAAGAATATGTCGGCAAGGACCATAAGCTCGGCACCGGCGACGAAGTAGCCCTGTTCCCGCCCGTGACCGGCGGCTGAGCAACCGCCATGATCACCATCAAGGTGCAGCGGGAAGACTTCGACATCGGCGTTGAACTGGCAGGCCTCAGTGCCGGCAACACGCAGATAGGCGGTGTCGCCAGCTTCACCGGCCTGGTGCGCGACATCGCCGCACCTGGTTCAGCAGGTTCACGCATGACGCTGGAACATTATCCCGGCATGACCGAGAAGCAGCTGCACGCGATCGCCACCCAGGCGACCGAGCGTTGGCCGCTCGACGCCTGTCTCATCATCCATCGCTATGGCGAATTGGCGCCGGGTGATCGGATCGTGCTGGTTGCCACCGCCTCGGCGCATCGCGAAGCGGCCTTGTCGGCCTGTGCGTTTCTGATCGATTGGCTGAAGACCAAGGCGCCGTTCTGGAAGCTGGAAGATGACGGCGCCACGCAGCGCTGGGTTGAAGCCAAGGACAGCGATGATGCCGCGGCCGCAAAATGGGCCGACACCAAATAGGCCGGGAAGCGGTAAGTTATTTCTTGGCGGTCGAACGCGCCTCTTCCGACACCAGCTTCATCATGATGTTACGCCAGCTGGGCGTTGGCGGCGTATAGCGGATGTCGAGACCGGCGCCGTCATTCTTGATCACCACGCCATAGGTCGGCAGGCTGCGCTCCCATTCCTTCAGCGTGATGACGAAGGAAAATTCCACGCGTTGGCCAACCGCCATCCATTCGGGCATGCCGCTGATCAGCACGTCCTGAATGTTCATGTTGACGATCGGATGCGCCTTGCGATCGATCATCACATGCATGTTCTTGAGTGTCAGCCGTGGCAGCGGCTGGGTATTCTGCGCCTGCATTCTGAAACCTTTCCTGAGCCCATGGAACATTTCCGCGGTCTCGGCTGCGCTCACACTGCATCAAGATGGTTAGGAAATGGTTTATGACAAGGTCGACATAAGTCGAGAGGCACACACCGCGTTGTCGGCCCGGCACGATTGCAATTGCGGTTGGGCTATTTCCGCTGGAGCGGTGCTCGGGAATATTGTCTTACGCCGATTGAATTCCTGCGGTACCTTTTGCCCGCGCGATGGCGAGGTCAATCTTCCGGGCGGTCGCCCGCATGTCAGCGAGATGAAGCCGCGCCATTTCGGTGGCCTCGCGCGCTTCCGCCGGCCAGACCAGACTGATGCAGCCTGATGGTGCGCCTTGGGGTGCCAGAGCCACGGCGATGTCCATCGGCTCGCGACCGTAATCGGACGAGTCCGGCCAGTAGCCGCCGGCGCGGATGCCGTAGCCGCGCTGTTGCGTGAGGGCGATCTCGGCCGCCAATTGCCCGCTGGTGACCGCATGACGTTCGGCCGGTGAATCAGTGCGCATCAGATGCTGCAGATGGCGTGCGCGCAGATCGTCATCGCTGAAAGCCAGCACAGCGCGGCCTGGCGCGGAGAAAGCAAGCGACGGCCTGAAGCCCGCAACCTTCGGATCGACATGGCCTTCGCCCGCTTGCCGCGTCGAATCGATCACTTCCAGCACGCCGTCCTCGATCACCCAGATGAGGTCGGCAGCGAGCCCGGTACGGTCCGTCAGCGCCAGGAGGTGCGGCAGGGCTAGGCGCGCCACAGACGCCGCCACCGCCCGCGCCACAGGATTGGGGAAGGGATCGGGCAAGGTCGCCACATAGCGCCCGTCATTATGGCGGCGATAGATCCAGCCCAGCGTCGCCAGGGTCTGCAGCAGGCGATAGGCCGTAGCCTTGGGCAGATCGGCATGGCGCGCCAAGGCCGCCAGCGTGTTGGGTCCGCGGCGGATCAGGATTCCGAGGAGCCCCATGCCCCGCTCCAGGCTGCGATTGGACTTGATCATCGAGGATAGTGTTTCACCAGGTGACACGACTGTCTAGGCCGCAATGCGGCCTGGATCTTAGCCTTGCAGCATGTGTTGGGATCCTTAGGAGACATGACGATGAGCAGCGGCAGCAGCAACCCCATTGGCTTGGACGGTTTCGAATTCGTCGAATTCGCCGCGCCTGAGCCGGCGCAACTTGACCAGATCTTCCGGCATCTTGGATTCGAGCTGGTGGCGCAACATCGGTCGAAGAATGTGCAGCTCTATCGCCAGGGCGGGATCAATTTCATCCTCAACCAGGAGAAGTCGAGCCTTGCGCATTATTTCGCCGAGGAACATGGCCCCTCGGCCTGCGGGATGGCGTTCCGGGTGACGGATGCGCATCAGGCCTATGCCGAATTGCTGGCGCGCGGCGCACAGCCGATCGACATCGAACCTGGGCCGATGGAATTGAAGCTGCCGGCGATCAAGGGCATTGGCGGTGCGCCGATCTATCTCATCGACCGCTATGCGCCGGGTGCCAGCATCTATGACATCGATTTCCGCTATGTGACGGAGGACCGCCAACCCTTCGGCCTCGGCCTCACCGAGATCGATCATCTCACGCACAATGTCTATAAGGGCCGCATGGCGTTCTGGGCCGGCTATTACGAGCGCCTGTTCAATTTCCATCAGGCGCGCTATTTCGACATCAAGGGCGAATATACCGGGCTGCATTCGAAGGCGATGGCGGCACCAGATGGCCGCATCCGCATTCCGTTGAATGAGGAAGCGTCGAAAGAGACCGGACAGATCGAAGAATTCCTGATGCGCTTCAACGGCGAAGGCATCCAGCACATCGCGCTTTCGACTGATGACATCTTTGCCACCGTCGATCGCCTGCGCCAGAGCGGCGTGCCGTTCATGAAGGCGCCGCCAGAGGCTTACTACGACATGCTGGCGGAACGCCTGCCGGGACATGGCGAAGATGTCGGCGCCTTGAAATCGCGCGGCCTGCTGATCGACGGCAGCACGGCGAACAACGATCCGCGCATCCTCATCCAGATCTTCACCACGACCTTGCTGGGCCCGGTCTTCTTCGAAATCATCCAGCGCAAACGCGAAGAAGGTTTCGGCGAGGGCAATTTTGCGGCGCTCTTCCGCTCGATCGAACGCGAGCAGATCGAGCGCCGCGTGGTCGGACAGAATTGACGGAGACCCTTATGAACGCGCCCGGTTTCAAATTAGGCGGCGTCCATCACGTCGCCTATCGCTGCCGCGATGCCAAGGAGACGGTCGAGTGGTACGGGAAGCATCTCGGCATGGAGTTCGTGCTGGCGATTGCCGAGGACGAGGTGCCCTCGACCAAGGAACCTGACCCCTACATGCATGTGTTCCTGGATGCGGGCGGCGGCAATATTCTCGCCTTCTTTGAACTGCCGACCAAGACCGAGATGGACCGCGACCGCAACACGCCGCTCTGGGTACAGCATCTGGCGCTGAAGGTCGACAGCGAGGCCGAGCTGCTCGCCGCCAAGGCGCGGCTGGAGAGCGGTGGCATCAAGGTCATTGGTCCCATCGATCACACGCTGTTCCTGTCCATCTATTTCTTCGACCCCAACGGCCACCGCATCGAACTTGCCTGCGAGACACAGACCGCGGAGATGAAGCGCAAGCTCGACGAGGTCAAATGGCCGATGCTGGAGGAATGGGCGCGCACCAGGCGGGCACCTCGCCACGCCAATTGGCTGCATGACGGCAGCATGAAGAAATGAAACTTGCCAGCTTGAAGAACGGGCGCCGGGACGGTGCCTTGCACGTGGTCGATCGCAACCTGAAGCGCGCTGTGCCCGCGACCGAAATCGCGACCTTGCAGATGGCGATCGACGATTGGGCGCATGCCGAGCCGATCCTGCAGGTTTTGTCGCAACGACTGAATGACGGGCAGCTTGATGGCACGGTCGCTTTCGACCAGCAAACCTGCCTGTCGCCTTTGCCGCGGGCGTTTCAGTGGGCGGATGGGTCCGCCTATGTCAATCACGTGGCGCTGGTGCGCCAGGCGCGCAAGGCGGAGTTGCCGGACAGCTTCTGGACCGATCCGCTGATGTATCAAGGCGGGTCGGATGGGTTCCTGGCACCCCATGATCCCATCCCGTTAATAGACCCGTCCTGGGGCGGCGATTTCGAAGCGGAGGTCGCGGTGGTGACCGGCGACGTGCCGCTGGGTGCGAGTGCCGAGGTGACAGCGGCGCAGATCCGTCTGGTCATGCTCGTGAACGATGTCTCGTTGCGCGGGCTTATCCCGGGTGAACTCGCCAAGGGCTTCGGCTTCTTTCAATCGAAGCCGGCGTCCGCTTTCTCGCCGGTCGCCGTGACGCCGGACGAATTGGGTGCGGCCTGGGACGGCAAGCGCCTGCATCGGCCGCTGCGCTCCACGCTCAACGGCGCATTGTTCGGCTGCCCGGATGCGGGAACCGATATGACCTTCGACTTCCCGACCCTGATTGCCCATGCCGCGAAGACCCGCGCGCTATGCGCCGGCACGATCATCGGGTCGGGCACGGTATCCAATCGGGACGCGGATGGCGGCCCTGGAAAACTGGTGAGCGAAGGTGGGCGTGGCTATTCCTGCATCGCCGAGCGGCGCATGGTGGAAACGATCGCGACCGGCGCCGCGGTGACGCCCTTCCTGGGGAAGGGCGACCGGGTGCGGATCGAGATGCTGGATGAAGCGGGGGCCTCGATCTTCGGGACGATTGATCAGACAGTCGCCTGATTACTGGTTCGGCGAGCGCTTGATGGTCTTGATCTTGCCGCGGGACTGGCCGGACATTTCGGCGATCTTGCGGTCCTGTTCTTCGATGAAGGTCTTGGCCGGATCATCGCCATCGAGGCCGCCGAGTTCCGAACCCGGCACCTTGCGGTTCGAGGTCAGGCGACCGTCTTCGTAGATCACGTCGAACAGCACGGAGCTGGTATCAACGGCTGGTTTCTTGCGCGCCATGGGAAACTCCAGTTTGGCATGAGCTGATGCGCGCGGGACCGCTGCTGTGGCGGTCGAGGGGAGCTCAAAAAAAGTCGGGCAACAAATATCGCAAAAGCAATGGGGCACCAGTTTCCTGGTGCCCCATCGTCGTCAGCACTGCCGAAGCAGTGCTAGGCGAAACCTTAGACGGCCTTGAGATTCTCGGCCGAGGTCTTGCCGCGCTTCGGGTCGCGCTGCTCTTCGTACGAGACCTTCTGGCCGTCGTTAAGAGTACCGAGACCAGCGCGCTCGACGGCCGAAATGTGGACGAAAACGTCCGGGCCGCCGTTTTCCGGCTGAATGAAACCGTAACCCTTGGTGCTGTTGAACCATTTGACAGTGCCGGTGGGCATTGCTGTCCTCCACGTAAACTAGTTGGGTGGCGCCGCTCCCCATGAGCAACGCATCAGACTGTGTCTCGATATGACGCGATCTGGGCACCCGGAGGGCGTAGCAGGTCGGCAGCACGAAGCAGAATGACCGGCCTAAGATAGAAATTCTTACCAAAGACGCAAGAAGAAAGGCGACATGTCGTCGCGCCGATTCAGTTAAATTACTGTTATTACTTAATTTTTTATCGACGGTAGCGACCCGAAAATGTGCCCGGAAGTGGCTTTTCGCCCGATTTAGGGTCATTGACCAGGTCGAAACCCTGTTTTGCCAGCTCCCTTCCATTGACCAGAAGGGCGATAAAATGCCCGCCAGGATAGTAGCGGCGGGTGGTGACCGGCTTCAGCGAATGGCGCTTTTCGAGGGTGACGGCTTCGCCCGGCGCCAGGGTCAGCGTGGTCCATTTGAAGACCTTCGGTCGCGCCTCACCACGGGCACCCAGATGATGCACGGCGTAATCGACGATGGCGTAAGCGGGCTTGGGCCCGGCATTGGTGAGCTGTGCCGTGATGCCGATCGAACCGCCGATCGCGATGCTCTTTGCGTCCAACTTCAGAGAACTCACCCGCAGATCGGCGCCGTGATCGACGCCGAGGAGGCCCAGCGCGCCCTCGTGACCCTGCTTCACCAGATGGCGCAGCGCATGTTTGACGAGCGGTGCACGAGCTTTCATCCACGGCTTCACATAGCGCACCAGCAGGTCGGGATGATCCTTGGCGATGTCGTTGAGGTTGTTGGCAACTGACCGGCGGACAGCTTCGATGGGATCGTCGCGTAGCGCTTCAAGGATCGGAAAGAGCGGCTTGGGGTCGGCGACCAACCCCTGCAGGCGCAGGCCCCAGGGAAGACGCGGCCGGGCCCCTTCGCTGGCCAGACGCCGCACGCGCCAATCATCGTCATCCGCCCATCGCCGCATCACGCCGAGCACATGCGCCTGGTCGCGCTGGATGAAGGGGCGGATATCGAATTCCGCCGAAAAATGGCGCGTGGCCTTGGCGAAGTAATCGAGGGCGAGGTCGCGGTGATCGAGGCCGGCCAGCGAGACGAAGCGATGGCAGGCCCAAACCCGGAAGTTGCCGAAATCGGTGCCGTCGCCGGCGGGCGGTGGCGCGCCCAGGGCCTTGGTGACGATCTTGACCGACTTCTTGAAATCCGGCGGTAATTGCCGCTGCATCTCCAGCGCGATTCGTTCGACGCGCGGCTTCAACTCCAGCGACGGCAGATCGGCGAGAATCGCCTTTTTGAACTTCACTGCCGGAAAGTCGGGCCAGGCGGCACTCAAGCGCTCGGTGAGCCAGCCCACGGCCGCCGCATTGAAGATTTCTTTCAGCGCTTCGGCCATGGATCCGAAATCCCTTGGGGCTCAGCGATGCTTGAAGCTGGGCTTCCGCTTTTCGGCAAAGGCGCTCATGCCTTCCTTCTGGTCCTCGGTCGCGAAGGCGGCGTGGAACAAGCGGCGCTCGAACTTGATGCCTTCAGCGAGGGTCGTCTCAAAGGCGCGGTTGACGCTCTCCTTGGCCATCAGCGTGATCGGCGCGGAGAAGTTGGCGATCTTCTCGGCTGTGGCCAGCGCTTCCTCAAGCAGCTTTTCGAGCGGCACGACGCGCGAGACCAACCCGCTGCGCTCGGCTTCCGCCGCATCCATCATGCGGCCGGTGAGGACGAGATCCATGGCCTTTGCCTTGCCCACGGCGCGCGCCAGGCGCTGGGTGCCGCCGGCGCCCGGAATAACACCCAGCGAAATTTCCGGCTGGCCGAATTTCGCATTTTCGGCAGCAATGATGAAGTCGCACATCATCGCCATCTCGCAGCCGCCGCCCAAAGCAAAACCGGCGACCGCCGCAATCACCGGCTTGCGGCAATCGGCAACGCGCTCCCAGCCCTTGGTAATGAAATCACTCGTCAGCACGTCGACGAAGCCGCGATCCTTCATCTCCTTGATGTCGGCACCGGCGGCAAAGGCTTTCTCCGAACCCGTCAGCACGATGGCGCCGATGCCGGCATCCGCTTCGAGATCGTCAAAGGCGAGACCCAGTTCGCGCACCAGCTCGTCGCAAAGGGCATTCAGTGCCTGGGGGCGGTTGAGACGGATGAGGCCGACACGGCCCTTGCGTTCAAGCTCGATGGTGGCAAAGGCCATAGTGTCAGTATCCCAGTCTGTTTGTAAGAGATGTCAGTTTTCAGAGGAGAGCGTGAAGGTCGCGGTGACCGGGCCGGCAGCCGGTCCCAGGACATCGATCTTGAGGGTTTCGTTTTCGCGGCGCCAATTACCTTCGTCGGTCTCAGACCAGCCGAGCTGCGGCAGGGTCGCGTCATAGAAACCATGCACGGAATCGGCGGTACCGGGGCCGGTCGCATAGGCAGTGACGACCTTGCCGACCGCCGAATCGAATACGGTCGATTTGTCTTTGGCTTCGATGAGCCCATCGGGCAATGGCAGATCGGAAATGCCGCTGAGATACTCGGTCGCCCGCGCCGGCATGGACGTGGCGGAAAGGCCGAGTAGAACGAACAGACATGCCGCCAGGAATCGGCTCATGAAACAGCCTCCTCAAAAGGGGCTTCTTTCTAGCCCGGATGGGCGGCATCTCACAAGGTGGGTCGGTCCGAAAGATCGATACCGAAGCTGCTGCGCAGGCCGGCCCGGCCGGCGGTGGTGATCTTGACCGCGCGGCTGTCGCGGATATGTTCGATCCAGTGTCGTTCGAAGCAGTGTGTGGCAAGTGCTGCGCCGATGGCGCCGGCCAGATGCGGTCGCCGCTCGCTCCAATCGAGGCAGGGCCGGCAGAACACGCGCTTGTGACTATGCTGTAGCGCCGCGGGTGCCAGCCCAAGCTTGCCCAAGGCATCGATCCCACTCGCCGTGAGCTCGCCGGCATCGTCGCCCAGCACGATATGACCGCGCGCCACCAGCGCATCGGCCAAAGCGACACCGAGCCAGCCGGCAAGATGATCGTAGCAGGTGCGGGCGAGGCGCATGGCAGTATCGTTGGTAGTACGCGGCTGATAGCGCGGCGGCGAACCGATCGCAGCAAAAGTCATGATGCCTTCCAGCATGCGGCTGACCAGGGGCGATGCCAGGCGAAAATAGCGATGCCGGCCCTGCTTCACGACGGTGAGCAGATTGGCGTCGTGAAGTTTCGCCAGATGCACGCTCGTCGTCGATGCACCGACACCAGCGACATAGGCCAGTTCCGACGCCGTCAGCGCACGACCATCCATCAACGCCGCCAGGATGTTGGCCCGCGCCGGATCACCGATCAGGGCCGAAACTTCGGCAAGATTTGTTCCCACTGTCATGCCCCCATCATAAAAACCGGCTAAGTCGCCAACAAGCAGGAATGCTTCGCCCGAGAACGAAGCGTTCGCGCGGGACAAGAGCGCGTTGGGCGCCCATTTTTAAGCGGCAAATCCAATGCAAATGATGAGGTGCGAGATGTCGATTAGATCATTGACGGCCAAATCACTGGCAGCGCGTGAACAACAGGCGTCGCCGACAGGGCAAGGGCTTTCCCTGATTGCCTTGGTCGCAACATGGATGCGTACGAGCGCCGACCGCGCCCGTCAGCGCCGAGCGCTGGCGCGGCTGAACGACTTCGACCTCCGCGATATCGGCCTCACCCGCCGGGATGTCGAGGATGAAACAGCGAAGCCGTTCTGGCGGATGTGACGGCCTCGTCGCATTTCCGTCATGTCCGGACTTGATCCGGGCACCTACCCTGTCTGGACCTTGTGGATCCCCAGCCGGACGGTCGTCATCACTGAGACCAGGTGGCGCACCGTATCACGGCGCGCGACGGATCTCGTCTCGCGCTGATCATTATGGCCCGTAGGACAGCATCTTGCAGATCATGACACCGGCCAAGGGCTTGCCGGTCGGACCATCCAGCACGCAGGAATGTTCCGGGTCACCGCCGGGCATCGGCACGCCCTTGCCCAGGGAGAAGACCGCTGAATGGGCACCCGCCAGCCCGGCCGGAAAATGCGCGATGGGCTTCACGATCTCATAGATGTAGCCACGGCGCTTGGTGGCGGTAAGGCCGGGCGTGGTCAGGTCGACATCGATATAGCTGGCCGCCAGCCGCGGCACGATGGCGCCTTCCTGGATGAGCTGGATGATGCCGCTTTCCTCTGGCAGCACGTCATAGATCTCAGCCTTCGTGCTGGCGATCACATCCGCCGGCGCAATTTCGATGATCCGGCCGATGCCAAACCGCTGCACATTTTGCCAGATTTCCTCCGGCACACCTTCTGGCGCCGCCAGGGGCTGATCAAGCTTCGCCTCGACTGTGCCGCTCGGCAAGCCGACCGCAATGAAGGTCCGCGCCGATACGACCCGGTCCGGTGCCCGCCCCAGGAATTCATTGAGCACCGGGGATGCACCCGCCTTGTCAACGAAGCCACGCATCTCGCATCCGGCGGGCATGACAAAATGCACCTGCTCCTTGGTCAGGCCGGTAACCCCCGCCGCCGGCAGGTCGTCGCGCCATTCCGGCACGACCACGAACTGGGCAACGCGCTCAACCGCGCCCTCGAAGCGCCAGACCATCGGGTCGTTCGCCGTCGCGAGGATCCACAGGGGCTCCGCGCCGGGTTCGATTTTGACCGTGCCGGACCAAGTGGTTTGCGTCATGCCGGCGACGCTCACCCGCGGGATTTCTCGCCCGCGCTGCGCATTCAGCACGATGATCTGCTGCGTGGATTGTGGTTTAGGCAACTGGCAAGCGGCAAGGATGGCCCGGATTTGCTGGCGCTGTGCGATGGCCTGGAACTGCTCCATCAGTTGCCGGCGCTCGGGTTCCGAAATCACTTCATCACCATCCAGATCGACCGACGAATACAGATGGCGCGACGCGACGCGTATCTCGGCCAGGGTCACGCTGCCATCGGAATCGGCATCGAAGACCATGAAGGCGGTGGCCCGATCGGTTCTCTGGTTCCGCTGCGGCTCCTGGGTCTTGGCGGTGGCCTGGGCCAGCATCTCGACGAAGGTGATCGTGCCATCACCATCGGCATCGGCGCGCATGCTCTTCTTTGTCGTCTTTTCCAGCTGCGCAGCAATAATGGTGGCGTCGACATTGTCATTGTCGCGCTGGCGCGACCGCTGCGCCTGCAGCACCTCCGTCTTGGTGACCGCGCCATCGCCATCGAGATCCATCGCGAGCATCTCCGTGATCTGCCTGGCACGGCGCTGTGCGGCTTCGGCCGCATCGGTTTGGGTGACGTCATCCGCCGTCAGCACGCCGTCGGCTTTTGCGACCTGGCGAAACGACTGGATGATGGAGGCGGAGAATTCTTCGACGGACATGCTGCGGCGGAGATTGCCGAGGATGGATATGGGGACGTCTTCCAAGGTGAGTGACGGCCTCGGCGCGTCTTGAGCCACAGCCATGGGCATAGGAAGAGTGGCGCCAAGAAGGACGGGCAAGACGCAACGCGCAGCAGAATGGCAAAAGCATCTAAAATTCATGTTGTTTCCAATATGATCTATTATTAAGTGCATCACACTACCTAACCGCATGACGGCTGGGAACAAGAATATGATCGCCGCCGCCAGTGGCGGCAGCGCGGCGGAATGACGGAAAATCGATGGCGATCGATAGCGCTGGCGGGCATCCCCTTGCTCTGCTGCGCGGCAAAAGGCTAACTCCAGCCCCGGCTTGGAGCAGGAGTCTTGGATGCCCTATGTCATGGTCGTGATGGCCGGTCTGATCGTGGTCCTGATCATGCTTTTTATGGTGCTGTGACGGGGCTGGCGGGGGCCAGCATCGGAAGATCGGCTTTTTGACTGCTGAAGATCAAATATAATCATTATTTATCAAATAGATAACAATTCCGTCGCAGCGCACACTGGGCGCTTTACTGGTTTTTGACCCGCTGATACATTCCGCGCGCCTTTCGACCCCCCGCAATCCAGATCCTGCGGCCTAGGGGAGGGGGTTTTTTGTCTTGGGGGCCCTGCGGGGCCGGCGGGATGAAAGACCCGGCGGAAGTCTGAGATGGGTGAGCCGGCCGGATTTCGCAAGAGACCCGGCCAAAATCGGGACATAGACGGGCGCAAGATGAAGATCCTTACCGGCAACAGCAACCGGCCCCTGGCGGAAGCGGTTTCGTCTTATCTCAACCTGCCGCTGGTGAATGCCAGCGTGCGGCGCTTTTCCGACATGGAAGTGTTCGTCGAGATCAACGAGAACATCCGCGGCGAGGATGTCTTCATTATCCAGCCGACGTCATTTCCGACCAATGACAATCTGATGGAATTGCTGGTTTCGATCGATGCGTTGAAGCGCAGTTCCGCGCGCCGCATCACCGCCGTCATCCCGTACTACGGCTATGCCCGCCAGGATCGCAAATCCGGTCCCCGCACGCCGATCTCAGCGAAGCTCGTCGCCAACCTCATCACCACGGCCGGCGTCGACCGCGTGCTTACCGTCGATCTCCATGCCGGGCAGATCCAGGGCTTCTTCGACATTCCGACCGACAATCTGTTCGCAGCGCCCGTCCTCACCAAGGACATCAAGGAGCGCTTCGGCACCGGCGACAATCTGTGCATCGTCAGCCCCGATGTCGGCGGTGTGGTGCGTGCGCGCGCTTTTGCCAAGCGCCTGGATGCGGAACTGGCCATCGTCGACAAGCGGCGCGAGCGCGCCGGCGTGTCCGAGGTTATGAACATCATCGGCGATGTCGAGGGCAAGCGCTGCATCCTGGTCGATGACATCGTCGATTCAGCTGGCACCTTGTGCAACGCCGCCGTGGCGCTGAAGGAAGCGGGCGCCTTGTCGGTCGCCGCTTACGTCACCCATGGCGTACTCTCAGGTGGTGCAGTGGCCCGTGTCTCGGCCTCGCCGCTGGAAAGCCTGGTCATCACCGATTCAATTCAGGCCACCGAAGCCGTGCGTGTGTCGCAGACGGTGCGCCAACTCTCGATCGCGCCGCTGCTGGCCGAGGCCATGGCGCGGATCAGTGAGGAGAAATCGGTCTCGTCCCTGTTCGATTGAATGGGGCTACGCGACCGTAATCCGATCGGCACCCCTGGAGGTCGATCGGTCGAGGCCCGGATGGTCCGGGTGTCGGAACTGCGAAATAGGAGACAGCAATGTCCGCAGTTGAATCAGTAAGCGCGGAAGCTCGCGACCGCGCCGGGAAGGGGGCCGCCCGTGCAACCCGTCGTGCCGGTCGTGTGCCCGCCGTTATCTATGGCGACAAGAAGGAAGCAACCCTGATCACTCTCGATCCGAAAGCGATCGACAAGCTGATCCACAAGAAGGCTTTCTTTGCGACCCTGCTCGACATCGACCTTGGCGGCAAGAAGCACCGCGTTCTGCCGCGCGACGTGCAGTTCGACGTGATCACCGACCGCACGCTGCATGTCGATTTCCAGCGCGTCAACAAAGACACCAAGATCCACGTCAACGTGCCGGTCGTGGTCCGCAATGAAGCAGCCGCTCCGGGTATCAAGCGCGGTGGCGTGCTCAACCTGGTGCGTCACGAAATCGAATTCATCTGCTCGCCGGATAACATCCCGCAGTCGGTGGAAGTCGATCTCACCGGTCTCGATATCGGTGGCAGCATCCATATCAGCGCCGTCAAGTTGCCGGAAGGTGCGACGCCGACCATTCGTGAACGCGACTTCACGCTGGTCACCATCGGCGCGCCGTCGGGCATGAAGGCCGATGCGGAAGCAACTCCGGCTGCTGGCGCTGCGGCACCTGCTGCTGGTGCGGCGGCTGCGGCTCCGGCCAAGGGTGCTGCTGCGGCAGCGCCTGCCAAGGGCGGTGCGGCTGCGGCTCCGGCCAAGGCGGCTGCTCCGGCGCCGAAGAAGAAGTAAGACGCCGATCATTGTTGGTTTAAGCGGGGCCCGTGATGCGCCTTATCGTTGGATTGGGCAATCCCGGGCCTCGCTACGCCGACAACCGGCACAATATCGGTTTCATGGCGGTGGACACGATCGTCCGCCGCTATTCTTTTGGGCCGATCAAAGCAAAGTTCCATGGTGCCATTGCTGAAGGGACCATTGGTCCTGAAAAGGCGATCTGCCTGTGCCCCACCACCTTCATGAACGAATCCGGCCGCGCCGTGCAGGCGGCCATGCAGTTCTACAAGATCGAGCCCGGCGACATCGTCGTCATCCATGACGAGATCGATTTGCCGCTCGGCAAGGTGAAGGTGAAACGGGGCGGCGGGGCTGGCGGCCATAACGGCATCCGCTCGATCGACGCCCATATCGGGCCCGATTACTGGCGCATCCGCTTAGGGGTAGGCCATCCCGGCGTGAAGTCGCTGGTGAAGAATTTCGTGCTGATGGATTTCGGCAAGGAGGAACGCAAACTGGTCGAAGAGATCAACCTAGCGTGTTCCGACAACCTGCCGATCCTGTTTGCACAAGACGAGAACAAGTTCATGAACAAGGTGAATGTCACCCTGTTCCCGCCGGCGCCGAAGGATGAGACGTTGAAGACGGATCGTCGGGCGAAGAATGGCGAAGACGAGACGAAATAGAGGGTCATCTTATGGGTTTCAATTGCGGTATCGTCGGCCTGCCCAATGTCGGCAAGTCGACCTTGTTCAACGCGCTCACCGCGACGGCGGCGGCGCAGGCGGCGAATTATCCGTTCTGCACGATCGAGCCCAATGTCGGGCGCGTGTCGGTGCCGGATGACCGGTTGGAGAAATGCGCAATCATCGCGAAATCCGCAAAGCTCATCCCGACCCAATTGGAATTCGTCGACATCGCCGGCCTGGTGCGCGGCGCCAGCAAGGGCGAAGGCCTCGGCAACAAGTTCCTCGCCAACATCCGCGAGGTCGATGCCATCGTCCATGTGCTGCGCTGCTTCGACGGCGAAGTGACCCATGTCGAAGGGTCGGTCGATCCCATCCGCGATGCCGAGACGGTCGAGACCGAGTTGATGTTGGCTGACATGGAAAGCGTCGAGAAGCGCTTGGACGCCGCCAACAAGAAAGCCAAGAGCGGCGACAAGGAAGCCAAGGCGCTCTCTGATATCCTCACTCCCGCGGTCGATGCATTGCGCGCCGGCAAGTCGGCGCGCACCGTGCTGCCGACGCTCTCGCCGGAACAGCGCGTGCAGTTCCGCCAGTTGCAGCTGATGACCGGCAAGCCGGTGCTCTATGTCTGCAATGTCGATGAAGGCTCGGCTGCCACCGGCAATGCCTGGTCGGAGAAGGTCGCTGTGATGGCGAAGGCCCAGGGTGCCGCTACCGTCGTCATCTCGGCAGCGATCGAGGCTGAGGTGGCGCAGCTGACCGATGAGGCCGAGAAGAAAGAGTTCCTGGAGACGTTGGGCCTGGAGGAAACCGGCCTCACCCGCGTCATCCGCGCCGGTTATACGCTGCTCGACCTCATCACCTTCTTCACCATCGGCCCCAAGGAAGCCCGCGCCTGGACCGTGCGCCACGGCGCCAAGGCGCCGGAAGCCGCCGGCGTCATCCACACCGATTTCGAACGCGGCTTCATCCGCGCCGAGACCATGTCCTGCGACGATTTCATCGCCTTCAGCGGCGAAGCCGGCGTCAAGGAAGCGGGGAAATTCCGCCAGGAAGGCAAGGAATACGTCGTGCAGGACGGCGATATCTTTAATTTCCGGTTCAATGTCTGAGGGGTAGCAAGCCCCCTCTCCCTAACCCTCCCCCACGTTGGGGGGAGGGAATTCCAGCCAGTTTGAACGCAGCAACGAGCCATACTCGGTCGAGTCCCCTCCCCCCAACGTGGGGGAGGGTTAGGGAGAGGGGGTCGTTCGACCTGGTCCGCTCTCACGTCCCACCCGCCGAAACCCTGCGAATAGTTCCGTGATCCCACCCCTCAGCCTGCGCATGGCTGCGATCCCCGATCGGGCGTAGCGAGTAGGCGCCACCTCCCCTATGTTTGGCGCTCTGCCGCTGCACAAAGCTCCTCATGCAAGCCAGTTACCGCACCTTGGCCCTGATCGTGGCCGCCGCTCTCTTCATGGAGAATCTGGACACCACGATCATTGCGACCGCCTTGCCCGACATTGCGCGGGAGATCGGCGCGGAGCCACTCAAGGTCAATCTCGCCATCACCTCCTATCTGCTCAGTCTTTCCATCTTCATCCCCTTAAGCGGCTGGATGGCGGACCGCTTCGGCGCCAGGCGCGTGTTCAGCATCGCCATCGCGGTGTTCATGGCGGGTTCGATCGCCTGCGCCATGGCGAATTCGCTGTTCGAACTGGTGGCTGCGCGCGTGCTGCAGGGCTTCGGCGGCGCGATGATGGTGCCGGTCGGGCGTCTCGTCATTCTCCGCGCGGTGCCCAAGGGCGAGCTCATCAAGGCCCTCACCTATCTCACCATCCCCGCCCTTCTCGGCCCGGTGCTGGGGCCGCCGATCGGCGGCTTCATCGTCACCTATTCCTCCTGGCGCTGGATATTCCTGCTCAATATTCCTGTTGGCATCGTCGGCATCATCCTGAGCTTGATCTATATCCCGCCGATCCGGGCCAGCGTCATCGCAAAGCTGGATTGGGTCGGCTTCCTCCTCACCGGCTTCGGCCTTGCGAGCCTGGTGTTTTCCTTCGAGGCGATGGGGCGGTTTCCGCTGCCAAATTGGGCGCTGGGCGCCATCGCCGGATTCGGCGCCTTGTGCCTCGTCGCCTATTGGGCGCGGTCGCGGCGCATGACGCAGCCGATCGTGAATTTGAAACTGATGAAGATCAGCACGTTCCGCCGCGCCGTGCTGGGCGGCAGCGTGTTCCGCATCGGCATCGGCGCGTTGCCCGTGCTGCTGCCCCTCATGCTGCAACTGGGCTTCGGTCTCACCGCCTTTGCCTCCGGCCTCCTCACCTTTGCCAGTGCCGCCGGGGCATTGGTGATGAAGGGGGCGACACAGTTCGTGCTGCGCGGCTTTGGCTTCCGGCGTGTGCTGATCATCAACGCGATCCTGTGCGGTATCGTGATGATGGGTTATGCGCTGTTTACGCCAAGCGTGCCGCATACTGTCATCTTCCTGGCGCTGCTGGCCGGCGGCTTCATTCGCTCGCTGCAATTCACCGGGATCAACGCGCTGTCCTATTCCGATGTCGACGAAACGCAGATGAGCAACGCCTCGACCTTCTCCGCCATGATGCAGCAACTCTCTTTGAGCATCGGTGCCGGGACAGCGGCGCTGGCGTTGCACCTCACTTTGGCACAGCGCCAGGGCACGACGCTGCAGGCGGCGGATTTCCAGCCGGCCTATCTATTCATCGGCGGCATCGTCATGGTGTCGTCGCTGTTCTTTCTTGGCCTAAAGAAGGATGCCGGCGCCAATGTCAGCGGCAATGTCCGCCGCGTCCCCGTGACGCAGGAGATCAAGGAAACCCGGTCGCGCTAGAACCTGCTATGCTGGCCTCTGCCATTGGGGATCCAGCCACGCGGAGACGATCGATGTTCGCCGAACATCCCATGCGCCGGGAATTGAACGACGAGGTCCATGCACGGCCGCCCTTACGGATCGACGGGCCGGCCCTGGTCCTGCACCTTGCCTGCCTGCGGCCGGCGGGTGATGCCGGTGGCCAGGCGGATCTGCGCTTCATCGCCGATCTCGCTCGGCATCACGGGGCGCCTGCCCCCAATCTTGCCAGCCGCTATGGCATCCTGCCGCGGGGCGAGACGCAGCTGAAATGGGAACTGCACACCGAGTTCACCAGCTATACCCTGGTCATGCCGCGATCCGACCTCTCGGCAAGTGCCGTGCGCTGGGCCGATCTGCCAGAAGATGCCCTGCAACTGGCCAGGCAATGTCCGGGGCAATGCGTGGCGGCATTGGTGCTGGAATTCCGCCCGGCCGAAGGCGCCGAGGCGAACCTCGACATGGTGGGGCAGCTGTTTCCCTCGGGCGATGTCGTGGCCTCCAGCGTCGGCGATGATGCCGCCGAAATCTGGACGGACTTCCGGCTCGATGCCGCGGGCTTTGGCCGCATGCTGCTGATCAACCGGTCGCTGACCGCCGGCCGCGCCGGTCGCATGGTGCAGCGCCTGGTCGAGATCGAGACCTATCGCCTGATGGCACTCCTGGGCCTTGCTCTCACACGCCAAACCGGCGGTGCCCTCTCCGCGCTGGAAGGCCGGCTGAAGGCATTGATCGAACGGACGGCAGCCCTGGGCAGTGCTGGACAGAGTGGCGGCGGGCAGGCCGACGATAATGGCGATCGGCTGCTGCTCAATGAACTCACCAAATTGGCGGCAGAGACAGCCAGCCTCAGCACCACGACGCGCTATCGCCTCAGCGCCGGTACCGCCTATGCCGAATTGGTGGCGCGGCGTTTGGACGATATCCGCGAAGGGCGCGTCGATGGCCTCTCGCGCCTTTCCAGTTTTCTCGACCGCCGCTTCACCCCCGCCATGCGCACCTGCGAAGCCTTCATTCGGCGGCTGGAGCAGTTGGAAACCGGCATCGATCGCGCCAGCGACATGCTCCGCACCAGAGTCGACGTCAATCTGCAGGCACAGAACGGCGCGTTGCTCCGTGACATGGAAAGCCGCAGCCGCGTGCAGCTGCGCATCCAGGAAGCGGTTGAGGGCCTCTCGGTTTTTGCGATCAGCTATTACCTCATCGGCCTGCTGAAGGTGGTAGCAGAAGGCCTGCTGCCGGACAGCATGGGCCATGCCCATCTGCTGCTTTCCGCCGTCGCTGTGCCGATTGTGCTCGCTGCCGTCTGGATTGGCGTCAAACGCCTGCGGCACGCGATCAAAGGACGCGATTAGCGCATCAAGCCGAGCTTGTGGAGCGTTTCGGGCAGGGTTTCCCGGATCATGCCCTGAACATCGGCGATAATCATCTCCCGCTGGGATGACGTTATCGCATCGAAACTTGGCGCCCAATAGGCCGCGTGGACAAACAGCGCCGGATTACCCTTGAAGCGCTTCTGGTACAGCACATCGTCGACCGCTCTTTCCCAAGCTATTTGCTCCAAGCTGTGCCCGTCCAGCACGACGACATAGTAGAAGGCGTGAAGCATATTGACGTCTTCGAAAGTCACGCTGAAGTCATGGTAGGCCATGAAGTCTTTGGTTATGCCAATGCCGTAGCTGTTTCTGTCAAAGGATGTCACCTGCCGTGCCCCAGGCACCAGAACGACGAAGGCATCGATATTCGCGGCAGTGGAAAAACTCGGCTGTGCGCGGATGATATCAGCAACGCTGCTTGCGATTTTGTTTGTGGAAGAGTGATAAATGTAGATGCCGTCCTCGGTGAGGTCGGTCGGATCATATTTAAAGGGAATGATCTGATATTTCGGCGCAAGTAGCGCTGTCGCCGTCGTCACGGCAAACGCATCGATTCCCCAGTCGCTGATGTTGTGCTTCCACCGAATCTCCTGAGAGCCGGCATACACTTTGTCCAAGCCCGGCTGCTCAGTCCATATGGGCAACGTACCATTCAATGCATCGATCTGGCGATTTACTGCCTCGGTGCCGGGTTGAATATTCTGCAGGGCATTGAACTGATGGCCAGCAAACGACAGAATCGCAATTTTCTTTGTCGTCGCCTTGAAATCGGATGAGACGCCCGTGCCACAAGCACCAAGCAGAAGGAGCAGAGCGCCAGCCATTAATTTCTTCATCAGATCATCCAGTTGGAAGTTGTGATTTCATCGTCGCCCCAGCGGGATGATTTCCTTGCTCTCCGGCGTGTAGTCAGTGCCCTGCCAATCACCCCGCCATTGATCGACCTTGAGACCGGCTGCCGCGATCAGCTTGGCGAGATGGTCTTGCGGGGTGAATCTGATCTGTGATTTGGCGGCGAGCAGCTCGCCGCTCCCCAAGCGGTAATAAGTGCCGTAGGTGACGATGCCGGTTGCCGCGTCATACGCGTAATCATTCCAGGATTCGACTTTGCCGTGGCGTGCATGCTCGACCGAGCGGCGCGAATCTTCCGGTCCCCATTCCAGCCATTCCTGGCCACTGGGGTTGCGACTGTCGAAGATGAAGCGCCCCTGGGGTGCCAGATGTGCTGCGATGGTATCCAGCATCGCGCGCTGGTCGGCGTCGGTGAGAAGGCATTGGAAGGCGTGGCCTGTCATGACGATGAGATCGAAGCCCCGATCCAAGCGAATCGTGCGGCCGTCGCCTTCGACCCAGGTAACGCGATCGCCGCCGGGCCGCAATCGGGCGATGGCCAGCATGGCCGACGCCGGATCGACGCCAACAACGCGCGCACCGCGTTCGGCGCAGGCCGCCGCCAGCAACCCGGTGCCGCAGCCGAGATCGAGCACCGAGCCGGCTTCCCGCGCCAGATCGAGGCAGGCGCGCGTGTCAACGCCCCAGCCATTGTCGAGATCGTAGAAATCGGCGAGGCGCGGGTCGTGATAGAGCGCATCGCTGCTTGATGGTGCAGTCATGATGTGGGAATCACTCCTGGACGAATTCGATGATGACGCCGTTGGCTTCTTCCGGCGGCACGATGCAGCCCTTGCCGGTCTTGAGCGCCAGGATGTTCTCAAAACGCAGATGATCGCGGCAACGCGCCTTGTCTGCGACAGCGATCTTCAGAGCCGCCACCCAGGGTCCCGGATATTCCGGCAGCGGCACCAGCGCCGGATAAAGCTGCGCCATGCCGGCACGGTTGGTGAAACGGATATGGCCGTTGCCGGTATCGATCACGGTCATGAGGTTGGTCGTCTTCACGCAATCCGGCCCGAAAATCGGCAGCCAGCCGAAGGCCGCCCCCACCGGGTCATCGACCACCACGGTCATCGAGACAATGCCAGTCGCCCGGTTGGCATGGCGCAGCCAGTCCGGCCGGCGAATCAATTCCGGTGTCTTATGCGCGCAGATGAAGGCGGAAAGATCCGGCGTCGCTTCCCTGGGCAACATGACCAAGCCGAATTCCGGCAGCACGGTGCCTTCCGGCAATTCCAGTTCGCGCTTCAGGACCTTGGGGCCGTCCGGCGTCACGCCGATGGCGCGCAGCTGCTCGGCGCAGGCAACCTCGTCATCGGTCGCAAAGGCAAGGCCCATCAGGCCTTCGCGGGTCTTCAGAAACGCATCGAGATTATTGGTGAACTGCGCCGGATCGATGATGCCGAGGAGCTCGATATAGCTGTCTTGGAACATGATGCAGTAATTGCCGGTGCCCCAGCCGATATGGCGGCCCCGCGGCGTCAGGTGGAAGCCCAACCGTTCCCAACGCGTGGCAGCGAGGGCAAGGTCGCGAACGCCGACCAGGACATGGTCGATTCCGGTGATGGCTGGAACCGGTGACTGCATCGCCAGGGCCGGCTGCATCTTCTCTCCCACCTGATTACCCGTCGTTCATATCGCAGATCGGCGAGTCGGTAAACGCTGCGGACATCCTGCCCGAGATGCGTGACAGGAGCGTAAATCCGGATCGACACATGATAGGCAAAGAAAAACCGCCGCCCCGTTTTCCAGGGCGGCGGTTTTTTTGGTCTACGTAAGTCCGGGTTAGTGGATGCGGGCCCAGATCTTCCGCTTGGCAGCATAGGCGATAAGCGTGAACACGATCAGGAACAGCATCGCCTTCAAGCCCGTATGCAGGCGGTTTTCATAGTTCGGCTCGCCGGCCCAGGTCAGGAACACGGAGACATCGCGCGACATCTGCTCGACCGTGGCCGGGGTGCCGTCGGCATAGGTGACGGAACCTTCGGCAAGCGGCGGCGGCATCGCGATCTGGTGGCCGACGAAGCCTTCGTTGTAGTTCATACCCTCAGTCAATTTGAAATCGGCCGGGGGTTCTTTGTAGCCGACGAGCAGACCGTGGATATAGTCGGCCCCCTCATGGGCGCCGAATCCGGCACCAGCACGGCTGCGGGCAATCAGCGACAGGTCCGGCGGCAAGGCGCCGCCATTGCCGGCACGCGCCGCCTGTTCATTGGCAAACGGTGCCTTGAAGTGATCGGACGGCTTGCCCGGACGCTCGAACATATCGCCCGCGTCATCCGGCCCGTCCATGACGGTGACCGCCGCCGCAATTTCCTTCACGGCGTCCTCGGAGAAACCGATCTCCTGAAGGTTGCGGTAGGACAGCAGGTTGAGCGAATGGCAGGCCGCACAGACCTGGCTATAGACTTCGAAGCCACGATGCAGCTGCGGCCGGTCGAACTTGCCGAAGAAGCCCTGGAACGACCAGTCTTCCTTCTCGACATGGACACCGTGATACGGCGTCGCCGCCACAAAGAGGACCGCCGTCACGCCGACCAGTGCCGCAACGCCTTTGAGGATGAGGGAACCAGCGCTCATCAGAGCTTCTCCATCGGCTTGGGGCTTTGTGCGATGGCGGCATGGGAGCCGCCCGCGCCAAGGACCGGGCGTGAGATCGAGAGGGGAACCGGCAGCGCGCGCTCGAAGATCGAGAGCAGCGGCAGGACCACCAGGAAGTAGCCGAAGTAGTAGGTCGTAGCCAGCTGGCCCATGGCGATGATGCTGATGCCTACCTGGCCCACATCGGGCGAGATCGAGAAGGCGAAGGGCGACCAGATCCAATCCGGCGGGCTCTTGCCGCAGATGGTCAGGATCACGCAATCGAACACCAGCATCCAGAAGAACCACTTGAAGGCCGGGCGATAGCGGCCGGAACGGACCGGCGAGCGGTCGAGCCAGGGCAGCACGAACAGCACCAGGATCGAAGCGAACATCGCGATGACGCCCAGCAGCTTGTCCGGGATCGAGCGCAGGATCGCGTAGAACGGCAGGAAGTACCATTCCGGCACGATATGTTCGGGCGTCGAGAGCGGGTTGGCCGGCACGAAGTTCACCGGATCACCCAGCGTCACCGGAGCATAGAACACCCAGTAGGCGTAGAAGATCATGAACACGCCAAGGCCGAACATATCCTTCACCGTATAATACGGGTGGAAGGGGATGGTGTCCTGCGGGCCCTTGGTGTCGATGCCGATGGGGTTGTTGGAACCGAAGCGGTGCAGCGCCACGACGTGCAGCACGACGACACCCAGCAGCACGAACGGCAGCAGGTAATGGAGCGAGAAGAAGCGGTTGAGGGTCGGGTTGTCGACCGAGAAACCACCCCAGAGCAGCGTCACGATATGCTCGCCCACCACCGGCAGGGCCGAGAACAGATTGGTGATCACGGTGGCGCCCCAGAAGCTCATCTGACCCCAGGGCAGCACATAGCCCATGAAGGCGGTCGCCATCATGAGGAGCAGAATGACCACACCGATCTGCCACAGCAATTCGCGCGGCGCCTTGTAGGAGCCGAAATAAAGACCGCGGAACATGTGGACATAGACGACGACGAAGAACATCGACGCGCCGTTCATGTGGATGTAGCGCAGCAGCCAGCCGTAATTCACGTCGCGCATCATGCGTTCGACCGAATTGAAGGCGTAATCGACATGCGGCGTGTATTGCATGGCGAGGAAAATGCCCGACGCCATCATGACCATCAGCATGAAACCGGCGAGGCTGCCGAAATTCCACCAGTAGCTGAGATTCTTCGGGGTCGGATATTCGTTGGCTTCGTGATGCAGGAAGGTGAAAACCGGCAGACGATGGTCGATCCAGCGGACGACCGGGTTCTTGAAATTGGCGGCCATTCTACGCGCTCCCTCAGCCGATCTTGACGACGGTATCGCTCACATACTGGTAGGCCGGAACCTCCAGGTTGAGCGGCGCGGGGCCTTTGCGGATGCGGCCCGAGGTGTCGTACATCGACCCATGGCAGGGGCAATACCACCCGCCAAACTGGCCCTTGGGTTCGGCATCCTTCTGCCCGAGCGGAATGCAGCCGAGATGGGTGCACACACCGACAAGAACGAGAAATTCCGGCTTCTGGGCACGGACTTCGTCCTTCTGCGGATCCTTCATGTCAGCGCCGTCGTCCTTCACCGCCTCGGCGATCTCGGCCGCCGTGCGATGACGAATGAATACCGGCTTGCCGCGCCATTTAACGGTGATCGCCTGGCCTTCAGCCACCTGGCCCACATCGACCTCGATCGACGACAGCGCCAGGACATCCTTCGACGGATTCATGCTGCTGACAAACGGCCACACCGCCGAGGCCGCGCCGAACGCGGTCACCGATGCTGCCGTCAAAAAGAGAAAGTCGCGCCGCGTGCCTTGTTCGCCCGTCGCCTGCCCATGGGGCGTTTGCGCGTGATCCGCCATATGTCTTGTCCCTCCGGCAAGAGAAACCTGCCCGCGCCTATCACCACACTGATGGTGGCTCTGGGAACGCAGACAGGGCTCGAATACCCAAAATTATCTGGGGTTTATACCATGGCACCCGAAACCGACCGCAGGCCTGAGACGCGACAGAACGCCGCATAAGGACAACATCCCGTCCCCATTCCGCATTCCCCATCTCGGCCGCGACCCGTCAGGCCCCGGCATTCCCCCTTAACCTTGGCAAGGGTATAAACAATTCCGTTTGATTTGCAAGGTTGCGGCGCTATCTGTCCGGCCAGGAATGGTTACCGAAAGTATAACTGAATCATGCGCTTGGTCTTGTTCGAACCGGACATTCCGCAGAATACCGGGACGCTTTTGCGCCTTGCCGCCTGTTGGAATTTCGCTGTCGACGTGATTTTCCCCTGCGGCTTCATCTTTGACGACCGCCGCATGAAGCGCGCCGGCATGGATTATCTCGACGATGTCGAGGTCAAGCGGCACGACTCCTGGGCCACCTATCAGGCCTGGCGCGCCGAGAATGCCGCGCTGGCGGGGCGATTGCTGCTGCTCTCCACCAAGGCTGCATCGCCCTATCAGCACTTCGCCTATCGCGCCGATGACAGCATCATGGTCGGGCGCGAATCGAGCGGCGTGCCGGAGGCGGTTCACATTGCCGCAGATCACCGACTGGTCATTCCGTTGCGCCCGGGCATGAGATCGCTCAATGTCGCCCTCGCCGCGGCCATCGTCACCGCGGAAGCCCAGCGCCAGAATGGATTTTCGAGTCTTTCATGATTCCCTATAGCGACCAGCATCCTTTCCCCGCCGATTATCAGGAACAGGCCCGGACCTGGTTTCAGGCTCTGCGTGACGATATCTGCCGCAGCTTCGAGGAGCTTGAGGACGCTTTTACCGCCCATCCCAACCTGTCGACGGATGCCGAGGCGGGCCGATTCGCCCGCAAGGACTGGACGCGGGACGGTGGCCCCAATGGTTCAGGCGGCGGCGGCACGATGTCGGTGATGAAAGGTCGCCTGTTCGAGAAGGTCGGCGTCAACATCTCGACTGTGTTCGGCACCTTCTCGCCGGAATTCCGCCAGCAGATTCCCGGCACGGCCGAGGACGGCAGCTTCTGGGCCAGCGGCATCAGCCTAGTGGCGCATATGCGTTCGCCCCATGTGCCGGCGGTGCATATGAATACGCGCCTCATCGTGACCTCGAAGGCATGGTTCGGCGGCGGCGCCGATCTCACGCCGATGTTTCCCGAGGCCCATGGCGACGATGGGGCGATATTCCACCGCGCGCTGCAAACAGCCTGCGACGCACAGGATGCCGGTTACTATCCGCGCTTCAAGGAATGGTGCGACACCTATTTCTATCTGCCACACCGCAACGAGCCACGGGGCCTTGGCGGTATCTTCTATGACCAGCACAATACCGGCAGCTGGGCGCGCGACTTCGCCTTTACTCAGTCGGTCGGCCAGGCGTTCCGCGATGTCTATCCGGAGATCGTCCGCCGCAACATGGGAAAGCCCTGGACGGCGGAAGAGCGCCACAGCCAATTGATCCGCCGTGGCCGCTATGTCGAATTCAACCTGCTCTATGACCGCGGCACGACCTTCGGCCTGAAGACCGGCGGCAATACCGAAGCCATTCTCATGTCCCTGCCGCCGGAAGTGATCTGGCCCTAGGGCGTCAGCAGACTGCGCGCCTTTTCCAAACACGCCGCGCGGTCGGCAGCGAAGTCGCCGGCGATCCACCAGGCTTCGATCTCGGCAAGTTTCTGGCCCAGATCAGGGCCGGCGCTGTGTCCCAGCGCCAGGAGATCGCGGCCGGCCAGCGGAAATTTCGGGCTGGGCCAGTTCTGGATGATGTCGAAGGCGCGCATCCAGTCGCTTTCGGGCTGTGTCGCGCCCCAGTCCAGCAGCAGCAGATCGAGTGCTGCCGCATTGCCAAGATCATAGATCTGGCGGCGCACCAGATGCGCGTCCGACACGTTGAAATCGGGCCGCACCCCGTTGGCCAGAGCCAGCCGGTCGCGATCGGCATTGGAAAGTTTCAGGGTCTCGGCGATATCCGCGGCACGGCCGGTGACCGCCAGCGCCGCCAGCCGGCGGATGGAGGCCGGTGCCACGTCGAGGCGCGCCTCCAGCCCGGCCACCTTGATCAGGCGGTTCTGGCTGGTGGCAGAGGGTAGATAGCTTGCCACGAATTCGCGGCCCAGCATCTCGCCCCAGATTTCGACGCCACGCCTTGCCAGCAGCAGCTTCATGGTTTCCTGGCGCAGTCGCTCGCCGGAGAGGCGCTTCAATTCCTGGCGCCGGGACGCTGCCGCCGCGATCGCCGCTGCATCGAAGTCGCCTGCGGCATAATCGGCATGGAAGCGAAAGAAGCGGAGGATGCGCAGATAATCCTCATCCATCCGCTGTGCCGGATCGCCGACAAAGCGAACGCGGCCCGTTGTCAGATCCTCGAAGCCGTTGAAATAGTCATAGAGCTGCCCCCCACCATCGCAGAACAACGCGTTCATGGTGAGATCGCGCCGGGCGGCATCCTGTTGCCAGTCGTCGGTGAAGGCCACCACCGCATGCCGGCCATCGGTCTCGACATCGTGGCGGAGTGTCGTGACCTCGAAGCCGACATGATCGGCGACCGCGGTGATGGTCCCGTGCTTGATGCCAGTCGGCACCGATTTCAACCCTGCGGCCGCCAGCGCCTTGACCACATCCTCCGGCGCCAAATTGGTGGCGATGTCGATATCGCGGATGGCACGCCCCAGAATCGCATCGCGCACGCAGCCGCCGACAAAGCGTCCCTCGCCACCGGCCTTGGCGAGCGCGTGGAGCACTTTCTGCGCGGCCGTTGCGTGAGGCCATGAATGGGGGTCGAGGGTGGTGGTGATTCTCATGGCCGCCATCTTAGCCGAAATGGTGGTGGCGCTGATAGATGGCGCTATCTGGCTCTTGCCACACCGTCCCACCTATGGCCTAGGATCGCGCCATGCAGCAGATTCTTCTTGCCATCAACGCCGGCTCGTCCAGCGTCAAGTTCCAGGTTTTCGCCGCAGCGGATGCGTCGCTGGAACGGCGTGTGAGCGGCCTCCTCGACGGCATCGGCAGCCAGCCGCGGCTTATCATCCGCGATGGCACAGGTGCAGTCCTGGTCGACAAATCCTTCGCATTGGCGACGGTGGCGAGCGTCGAGGCGGCGCAGGAGATTGTCGGCGACTGGCTGGAGGCAGCGCAGGAGCTCATCGGTGGTAAGCTGACCGCAATCGGCCACCGCGTGGTCCATGGCGGGGCGGATTTTACCAGGCCCGTCCTTATCGACGATGCGGTACTTGCGCGGATTGTCGCCCTGACGCCACTGGCGCCGTTGCACCAGCCGAAGAACCTCGCCCCCATTCGCGCCTGGGCGCGGCGGCGGCCTGATCTGCCGCAAGTAGCCTGCTTCGACACGGCGTTCCACCGCGGCCATGGCGAGCTTGCCGACCGCTTCGCCATCCCCGACGCGCTCTATCAGGAGGGGATTCGGCGCTATGGCTTTCACGGCCTCTCCTATGAATACATCGCCCAGCGCGTGCCGGAAGTTTTTCCAGGCCTGGCCAGGGGCCGCATCATCGTGGCGCATCTCGGCAATGGCTGCTCGCTCTGCGCCTTGAAGGATGGGCGCAGTATCGACAGCACGATGGGTTTCACCGCCCTCGATGGCATCCCGATGGGCACCAGGCCCGGCGCACTCGATCCTGGAATCGTGCTGTACCTCATGCGCGAGAAGGGCATGGATGCCGCAGCGATCGAGCACTTCCTCTATCACCAATGCGGTCTCAAAGGCCTGTCGGGTATCAGCAACGATGTGCGTCTGCTGGAGGCGAGCGCTGAGCCGTCGGCGCGCCTCGCCCTCGATCATTTCGTCTATCGCATCACCAAGGAGATCGGCGCGCTTGCCGCGGTGCTGGGCGGGATCGACGCGCTGGTCTTCACCGCCGGGATCGGTGAGAACGGCACTGAGATGCGCCGGCACATCGTCACCGGCTCTGCCTGGCTTGGACTCACGATCGATGAGACGGCCAATCGCACGCGGCAACTGGACCTCAGCGCCACCGCCACCGGTCCGCGCGTGCTGATGATTCCGACCGATGAAGAATTGATGATCGCGCGGCACACGCGCGATGTGCTGGCAGCCCGCTAGCCGAACAAGCGCACTAGCCGAACAAACGCATGGGGACCAGGACGAGATTGGCCAGGAATTGCTGGGTGGCAGCGCGCCAGGAGAACCGTTCCGCCTCAGCCCGGCACCCCGCGCGCGGAATGCTGAGCGCCCGCTTGATGGCGCGGCCGAGATCGAGATCGAGCGCGCCGGAAACACCTTCGCGCAGGATATCCTTGGGGCCGGCCACCGGAAAGGCCGCCACGGGCACGCCACACGCCAACGCTTCCAGGATCACCAGGCCGAACGTATCGGTGAGGCTTGGGAAGACGAAAACATCTGCGGCGGCATAAAGCTGCGCCAGATCGTCACCCACCTTCTGGCCGAGGAAGATCGCCTTGGGAAAGCGCGCCTTGAGATCGGCATGTTGCGGACCGTCGCCGATGATCACCTGGCTGCCGGGCAGATCCAGCGTCAGGAACGCTTCGACATTCTTCTCAACCGCGAGGCGCCCGACATAAAGATGAATCGGTCGCGGCAGATCGGCCAAAGGCGGAATTTCGTTGGCGAGCGGGCGTGGTCGGAACAGCCTGGTGTCGACGCCGCGCGACCAGCGCTTGATGCGCGTGAAACCGCGACGATGCAGATCCGCTTCTATTGAGGGTGTCGCCACCATGGTCGCCTGTGCCGCGCCATGAAAGCGCCGCAGCCAGGCATAGGTAAGTCGCAGCGGCAGACCGAAGCGGGCGGCGATGTATTCCGGAAAGCGCGTGTGATAGGCGGTGGTGAAGGGCAGACCACGGCGCAGGCAATAGCGCCGTGCTGCCAAGCCCAGCGGACCTTCGGTCGCGATGTGGATGGCGTTGGGCGCCAGCGCATCCAGCCGTGCCGCCATACGGCGATAGGGAAAGAGCGCCAGCCTGATTTCCGGATAGGTCGGGCAGGCGACCGAGCGGAAGGATTGCGGCGAGATGATCGTCGGCCGGTGCCCTGCGCGCTGCAGCTCGTCCATCGTCCGGCCGATGGTGCGCACGACGCCATTGACCTGCGGTGCCCAGGCGTCGGTCACGATGGCGATGTTGAGCGAGGCGCTCATGCCGGCTCGGCCGCGATCAAGGTCGGCGCCAGCATCGACAATTGCCGGTTGGCGGCCCATTCGATGATCTCAAGACGGCCGTCGCGATGTTCCACCAGCGCCGTGCAGCTTTCCACCCAATCGCCGTCATTCGCATAGAGGATGCCGTCGATATCCTTCAGCGCCGCCTGGTGGATATGACCGCACACCACACCATCGAAGCCGCGACGCTTGGCTTCGGCAGCGACGGTATGTTCAAAATCGCCGATGAACTTGACCGCATCCTTGACCCGCGATTTCAAATAGGCGGAGAGCGACCAATAGGGATAGCCCATCACATGGCGGGCGCGGTTGAACCACTGATTGAGCGCCAGCGCCATCGTGTAGGCGGAGTCGCCCAGCCGGGCCAGCCACGGCGCATAGCGCATGATGCCGTCGAAGGCATCGCCGTGGATGATCAGCAGGCGCTTGCCGTCGGCGGTGACATGCACCGCCTCGTTCATCACCTGGACATCGCCGAAGGCATGGTCGTCATAGTCACGCAAGGGTTCGTCGTGATTGCCGGGCACATAGATCACCTGCGTGCCCTTGCGCGCTTTCCGGAGCAGCTTCTGCACCACGTCGTTATGGCTTTGCGGCCAGAACCAGCCCTTCGACAGGCGCCAGCAATCGATGATGTCGCCGACCAGATAGACGTAGTCGGCTTCATTGTGCTTGAGGAAGTCGAGCAGATACTGCGCCTTGCAGCCGCGCGTGCCGAGATGCACGTCGGAGATGAAAATCGCCCGGTAGCGTGTTGTTTCTGGCGCCATCTGGGACATCGCGTTCATATCGTTCGCTTCGACTCGCAGAGTTGTTGTCACGGGCTGCTATCGCTGGCCCGCTCTTAGCGACATATCCATTGCAGGATGATGACGGCGCCAGCGCGCGGCCGAATCTGCGAATGATTTCATGGGGGCGTCATGGGAAAGACGCGGATGTGTCATGAGGAGCAAGGCCCCTCTCCCCGACCTTCCCCCACCGCCGACGAATGTCGGCCTTCGCCGACTGTGGGGGGAGGGAGCTCACCGAGCTTGCTACAAACCTGCGCGACAGACTGGCTAGAATCCCCTCTCCCCAACGTGGGAGAGGGTTAGGGAGAGGGGGCGAGCGACCGGGCTCGGCCCTACCTCTGATCCTTAGGGCAATAGAACGTCGACCTTGCCCCTTGCGTGATCTTCTTGATCAACCCGCCGCAGAGACGGCAGGGCTCTCCGTCGCGGTCATAGACTTTCCAGCGGTGCTGGAAATAGCCGAGCTCGCCATTGGCCTGCACATAATCGCGCAAAGACGAACCGCCGGCCTTGATCGCTTCCTTCAGCACGGTCTTGATCGCGGCCGCGAGCTTCACGGCGCGTTCGCCCTGGATGGTGCCGGCCAGGCGCTTCGGGCTGATGCCGGCGCGGAACAGGGCTTCGGAGGCATAGATGTTGCCGACGCCCACGACGAGCCGCTGGTCCATGATGGCCAGCTTGACCGAGGTCTTGCGGCCCTTGAGCATGGCGGCGAGCGACGGGCCATCGAATGCCGGCGAGAGCGGTTCCAGCCCCAGGCCGCGGATGAGCTTGTGGTTGCCGAGTTCGGCAGCACTGACCAGATCCATCAGGCCGAAACGGCGCGCATCGTTGAAGCGCACACAGGTGCCGTTATCGATGTCGAACACCACATGATCGTGGCGGTCGAGCAGCGCCGGCCGCTTTTCGTTGACCACCATCGAGCCCGACATGCCGAGATGAACCAGCAGGATCATCCCGTCATCGAGCTCGATGATGATGTATTTCGCCCGCCGCCGGATGGCCTCGATGCGGCGCCCGGTGAGGCGCGCCACGAAATCCGGCGGAAAGGGGAATCGCAGATTGGGGCGACGCTGCTCCACGCCGGCCAGCCGCCGGCCCAGCAGCTTCAGCGCCAGCCCGCGACAAACCGTCTCGACTTCAGGTAATTCAGGCATGATTTGCTAGCGGTAATGGGGCAAAAGGGCGTCGTCAAGTTATTGATCTCAAAGACTGGTATCCGGCAGCCGCAGCGGTTAAAGTCCCGGCCAAACGGGAAAGAAACATGCCGGTCGAAACACCCTCAGATCACGAGCCCAACGGTCAAGACAGCACCTGGTTCGGCTTCCGCCGCATCGAGGCGGGGCAGAAGGCGGCACTCGTCCAGGGCGTCTTCTCCTCCGTCGCCGGCAAATACGATCTGATGAACGATCTGATGTCGGGGGGCATCCACCGCCTGTGGAAATCCGCCATGCTGGATTGGCTGAACCCGCGTGCGGGCTGGAACAGCCTGGATGTCGCGGGCGGCACCGGCGATATCGCCTTTCGCATCGCCGAGCGGCAACCGAGCGCCCATGTCACGATCTGCGACCTGACGCCCGCCATGTTGGAGGTCGGCCGCGACCGCGCCATCGACAAGGGCATTCTGTCCGGCCTCGATTGGGTCAGCGGCAATGCCGAGGATCTGCCCTTCGGCGATATGCAGTTCGACAGCTATACGATCGCCTTCGGCCTGCGCAATGTCGGGCGCCAACAGCGCGCGTTGGAAGAAGCCTATCGGACTCTGCGGCCGGGCGGCCGGTTCCTGTGCCTGGAGTTCAGCCATGTGGCCCTGCCGGCCTTGGCCAAGCTCTATGACGTCTATTCCTTCAAGGTCCTGCCCTGGCTGGGGCAGCAGGTCGCCGGCGATCGTGACTCCTATCAATATCTGGTCGAATCGATCCGCAAATTCCCGACCCAGGAAACTCTGGCCGGCATGATGAGCAAGGCGGGCTTCCGCAATGTCACCTATCGCAATCTCACGGGCGGAATTGCTGCCCTTCATTCCGGCTGGCGCGTCTAGATGATCCGCACCCTGCGTTCGCTCTACCGGCTGTTCGTGATCGCCCGCGTCTTTGCCCGGCATGGCGCGCTGGCGCCGTTCGAAGCCGCCTTGTCCAATGCGGGCCTCGCACCCGTCCTGCTGTTCTTCGCGCGCATCCTGTTCGGCGGTGAAGTGGCCGGCCAGCGGCCCGGTGAACGACTTGCTGCGGCGCTGGCCGAACTCGGCCCCGCCTTCATCAAGCTGGGCCAGGTGCTCTCGACCCGCTCCGATCTTCTGGGCGAACAGGTGGCGTCAGATCTGGCCAAGCTGCAGGATCAATTGCCGGCCTTCAGTTCCTTTGCCGCAAAGAGCCGCGTCGAGGCGGAACTGGGTGCGCCGTTGGCCACTCTCTTCTCCAGTTTCGACGATGAGCCGGTTTCGGCCGCCTCGATCAGCCAGGTGCATTTTGCCATCACCACGCCGGAGCTGGATGCCTTGGACGGCCGACCCGTCGCCGTGAAGGTGCTCCGGCCCGGCATCGAGGAAGCCTTCCAGGCCGATATCGATCTGCTGCTGTGGATTGCCGAAATCATCGAGCGCACGCAGCCCAAGCTCCGCCGGTTGAAGCCGGTAGAGGTGGTGAAGACGTTCGCGGCCACCGTTCATATTGAAATGGATCTGCGGCTGGAAGCGGCCTCCGCCTCCGAACTCCATGACAATTTCGCGGGCGATCCCAGCTACCGGGTGCCGACCATCGATTGGGCGCGCACGGCCAAGCGCGTCATGACCCAGGAACGCATGATCGGCATTCCGATGGATGACGGTCCGGCGATGCGGGCTGCCGGTCTCGATGTCGACGACGTCCTGACCAAGGCTGCCAACATCTTCTTCAACCAGGCCTTCCGCGATGGCTATTTCCACGGCGACCAGCATCCCGGCAATATGACCGTGGGCTTCGACGGTGCCATCCAGGTGGTCGATTTCGGCATCATGGGGCGGCTGGAAAAGAAGACGCGCTTTTATCTTGCCGACATGCTGCTGGGCTTCCTGGAGCGCGATTATGTCCGCGTCGCCAAGATGCATATCGAGGCAGGCTATTTGCCGCAAAGCCAGTCGCTCGATGAATTCGCCCTCGCCTTGCGGTCGATCGGCGAGCCGATCCAGGGCCGGCCGCTCCACGAGATCAGCTTTGCCCGCATGCTGGGCCAGCTCTTCGCGATTGCCGAGACCTTTGACATGGAAGTACAGCCGCAATTGCTGCTGCTGCAGAAGAACATGTTGATGGCCGAGGGTGTCTCACGCCAGCTCAACCCCACGCTCAACATCTGGACGCTGGCACGCCCGCTCATCGAACAATGGATGATCGAGAATCGCGGCCCCAAGGCGCGTATCGAACAGGGTATCGCCGATTTTCTCGATGTGGTGGAACGTGGCCCCGGCGTGCTGCGGACGGTCGAACGGCTGGTGAGCCATCTCGCCGATGGCGGCCTGAAGCTCGATCCCGAGGCGCTCCGCGTCATCAACCGGCAAGGATCGAATTGGTGGCTGTGGTTGCTGATTGCGGTCCTCACCGCAGCCTTGCTGTTCCGCTAGGATCACACATCCAATCTGCCTTTACGACCGTAGACGATATGCCAAGTTCATATCTGGGAGTGAATGACACATGACGATATTGCAGAAGATCTTCCTCGCCGGCGGCATCACACTGCTCAGCCTGGGCACTGCACTGGCAGCACCTGCCACGGGCGATGCCATCAAGGCCGCCATCGGCGGCAACAGCGTCCAGGGCAACATGGATGCCAGCGGCCCCTATGCCGAGTTCTACCAGGCCGACGGCATCATCAAGGGCAAGGATTACACGGCCAAATGGACCGTCGAGGGAGACACGATGTGCTTTCTCTATGACGGCAGCCCGAAGGATTGCTGGGCGGTGGAGATTACCGGCGACCAGGTGAAATGGTGGAAGGACGGCAAGTCCGGCGGCACCGGCACCATCCTGCCCGGGAATCCCAATAACTTCTAACCCCAACAACTTCTGATAACCACGACCGAACCGGCGGGGATGCCGACCTTCCCCGCCGGCATCCGCCGCGGCTATAGTGTCGCCGGCCATGACCTTCCTCTCCTGTCTCACCCTGTTCCTCGCGGCCTTTGGCGCCGCCACCATTCTGCCGGGCTTTTCCGAGGCGGTGCTCACCACGCTGTTGCTGGAACACCCAGCTTCATGGCCGGTGTTGCTGCTGGTCGCCACGGCCGGCAACACGCTGGGCGGGGTGGCAAACTGGCTGCTGGGTCGCTATCTGCTTCATTGGCAGGATCGGAAATGGTTTCCGGTCAGCCGGCAACGCCTCGATCAGGCGAGCGGCCTCTTCCAGCGCTACGGCTATCCGCTGCTGTTGCTCTCCTGGGTCCCGATCATCGGCGATCCCGTCACGCTGGCCGCCGGCGTGCTGCGCGCGCGATTCGTGCCGTTCCTGATCCTGGTCCTCATCGGCAAGGCAGCGCGTTATGGCGTGATCGCGTGGGTGTTGCTGGGCGGCCTGCAGTTGGGGGCGCCGTGACGCATTTCTATCGACGGCGCGCCATGCCAGACTGTCGTTCATGCGCCTGACCGAGGCATACAGCTATCGTCGCGACAACACGGTACCGGATTTCCCGGATGACCGGCCGCTGATCGTCTTTGACGGCGTTTGCGCGCTCTGCTCCGGCTTCGTGCGCTTCGTCCTGCGACATGACCAGGCCGGACGGTATCGCTTCCTGGCTGCGCAATCCGATCTGGCCACGGTGCTCTATCGCCATTACGGCCTGCCGACCGATCATTGGGAAACCAATTTGCTGATCAAGGACGGGTGTCTCTATGTGCGCAGTGACGGCGCCATCGAGATTCTCGGCAGTTTCGGTGGCCCCTGGCGCGCAATGAGGTTGCTACGGCTCATCCCGCGACCGATACGCGATTGGGCCTATGACCGCGTTGCCGGCAACCGCTATCGCTGGTTCGGCCGTCACGATCTCTGCCTGATCCCGGACCCCACATATGCTGACCGGTTCCTGGCGTGAAGACCGTCCTGATCATTGGCGGAGCCGGCACGTTCGGGGCCAGGATACTGCGCCTGCTCGCCGACACCGGGCAGTTTCGCCTGCTCATCGGCGGGCGCGATCTGGCGCGGGCCGAGCTGGTTCGGGCAAGCCTGCCAAATACTGCGGTCGATTGTCGGCGCTTCGACCGCAACGATGACGCGGTCACGCAGCTGACCGCACTAGCGCTCTGGGCCGTGATCGACGCGGCCGGGCCGTTCCAGGATGAGACACGGACCCGCTATCGCATTCCCGAGGCCTGTATCGCGCTCGGTATCCATTACATCGACCTTGCCGATAGCCGCAGTTTCGTCACCGGAATCGCGGCGCTCGACCGCGCCGCCCGCTCCGCTGGGGTCACCGTGATTTCGGGCGCCAGCAGCGTGCCCGCCTTGAGCCATGCAATCGTCGCGGCATTGGCGCAGGGACTGGATCACGTTGCCGAGATCGATATCGCCCTCTCGGCCAGCAACCGCGCCACGGCCGGCCCCAGCGTGAACACCGCCATTCTCTCCTATGTCGGCCAGGCGATCCGATTGCGCCGAGCTGGCGCATGGGCCGTCGCATATGGCTGGCAATGCTTGGCGCGGAAATCCTTTGCCGTCGCCGGTCATCGCCCCATCAACAATCGATGGGTGGGATTGTGCGACGTGCCCGACCTTGACCTGCTGCCGCAACGCTTTCCCACGATTACCACCGTCATCTTCCGCGCCGGCGCCGAACTGGCGGTGCAGAACCTTGTACTATGGCTGACGAGTTTTGCCGTGCGCTGGGGCTGGCTGCGCAGCCTGCGGCCGCTGGCGCCTTTCCTCACGACCCTGCAGCGGCTCGGCGGCATGTTGGGGACAGACCGGTCGGCAATGTCGGTCAGCGTGAGCGGGCGCAATCATGACGGCCGATCCGCGCAGCACCTCTGGACGCTCATTGCCGAAGACGGGCACGGCCCCTGGGTCCCGAGTTTCGCCGCGACACTCCTCCTGCAAAAACTCGCCGCGGGCGAATTGTCGCCGGGTGCGACACCCGCAGCTGGGCTGCTGACACTGGAAGCGTTCGCACCGCTCTTTGCGCGTTTCCACCTGTTCACAGAAACGCGCCGCACAATGCTGCCACCCTCTCTCTATGCCCGCGTACTCGGCAATGATTTCCGGCGCATGCCGGTGCCGGTTCAATCGCTGCATGCCTTGATCACCACGACGGAAGTCAGCGGTCGTGGGCGGGTGGAACGTGGCCATGATCCGATCGCACGGCTGATTGGGTGGTTGTTCCGGTTTCCGCCGGCGCAGGAGGACGTGCCGGTGACGGTGCGTTTCACCATCGGCGCAGCCGGCGAGACCTGGCAGCGGGACTTTGCCGGCCATCGTTTCCGCAGCCGGCTAGCGTCGCGCCGGCTGGGCGACCGCATCATTCTGACCGAGACCTTCTGGCCGCTGACATTCGACTTCGACCTCACCGGGCATGAGCGCGCCTTGGAGATGAAGGTCAAAGGCTGGCGTGTCTTCGGCCTGCCGCTCCCGCGCAAACTTGCGCCACAGGTGAGCGCCGGGGAGCGCGCAGAAGGTGATCGTTTCACTTTCGACGTCCGCATCGCCCTGCCCTGGGGGTCTTTGATCGTGCATTACCGCGGCTTCCTGGAAGGGCCCCATCAAGTTGCACAAAATTCGACCTAAATAAGCCACGATCTTGTCTATAACTCATTGATTTAAAATGTAATTTCTGCTCGCTCGGTATTTTTTTGTTAACGAGTTGGGGCGCATTTTCTGCACTGCACCAAGTCACCGGATCGGTTGCTTGCTTGCCCTTTGCAGGGATATCGCCATGGCCGTTCGCTACATCTCACCCACCGGCAGCGGTCTCAAAGACGGTTCGTCGCCCGAGAATGCCGGCACGCTGAGCAACCTGTCGAAATTCGTCACGGCAGCCGGGCCAGGCGGCGAGGTGCTGCTGATCGCCGACCAGGGCACCTATCACCCTTCGGCGCAGATCACGCTGACCAGCGGTGGCACCGCCGATGCGCCTGTCACGATCCGTGGCATCGACAGCGCCGGCAATTCCATGGCGGCCGATATCAGCGGCACCCGTCCGGAGAACTGGACAGTTGGTCAAAGCGAAGGATCGGAGCTGTTCCGTCTGCTGGATGGTGCCGACAACCTTCATTTTGAGGATCTGTCGATCCGCAATGTCGGCAATGGCGCCTTCCGCATCGGCGGCGATATCGACAATTTGACCATCGAACATGTTGATGCCGACAACGTCTATCGCTTCATCGAAAACAATGTGTCCGGGACGGCCACCACCGCCACCATCAATGGCCTCACCGTGCGCGATGTCGACATCACCGGCTATTCAAAGGGCGCCATCCACCTCAAATACGATACCAACAACGTCCTGATCGAGAACGTGACCGCCGATGGCGGTGTGGCGACCAACGATCCCTATGTCTCGGGCGTGTTCATCGAAGGCACCGCCCATGACATCGTGCTGCGCGCTGTGGAGATGTCGAACAGCAAGGCCACGGGTGCCGCCAACACCTATTGGAATGGCGACGGCTTTACCACCGAGCTTGGCGTCTACAATGTCCGCTTCGAGAACACAGTGTCGAGTGGCAACACCGATGCCGGCTATGACATCAAATCCAGCGACACGATCCTGATTGGCGCGGTGGCGGAAGACAACAATCGCAGCTTCCGCATCTGGAGCGATTCGGTGACGATCGAGGACAGCATCAGCCTGAACCCCACCCATAGCGGCGGCAATGCCGGCGTTGTGCATGTCTGGTTCGGTGCCGGCGCGACCGCGGTCATCAAGAACTTCACCTTCAGCGACAGCCTTTTGCCGAACACGCTGTTCGACATGTCGAAGGGCGGCGCCCTTCTGACCCTGGTCGATACCAACATCCCGGACGTCTATGCAGCGCTGAGCTGGCTGATGAACGGCTCGGTCATCAATGTCGTGACGTCGGCACCCAATCTGGCGCCGACCGATATCTCGCTGGCCGGCGCAAGCGTCGCGGAAAACGCCGTGGGCGGTACGGTGGTGGGCACCCTCACCGCAATCGATCCAGATGCCGCGGATCAGCTCCATTTCACCATCTCGGGCAGTTACGGTGACCATTTCGAGATCGTCGGCAACGAGCTGCGCGTCAAGGCCGGCGCCGTCCTCGATTACGAAACCGCCAATCACCAGGACATCACGGTGACGGTGACCGATATAGGCGGCCTCAGCCACAGCGAGATCTTCACCATCTCGGTCCGCGACATGGTCGAGGGCGGTATCGGCACAGCGGGCAACGACGTCATCAACGGTACGACCGGCGCGGATGCGCTGCGCGGCATGGCGGGCAACGATACCTATCTCGTCAACCACAGCGGCGACGTGGTGTCGGAATCAACCGATGGCGGCACCGACACCGTCATCACCGCCTTGTCGAAATACACAATGACATCCCAGGTCGAGATCCTGACCTATAGCGGCAGCGGCAATTTCACCGCCACCGGCAACATGTATAACAACGTCATCACCGGCGGCGCCGGCGCCGACACGATGAAGGGCGAGATGGGCAACGATACGCTCTATGGCCTGGACGGCGCGGACTATCTCACCGGCGGCAAGGGCAGCGATCTCATCGATGGTGGCGCTGGCAACGACAAACTCTATGGCGGCGACCAGGACGACCGGGTCGTCGGCGGGTCGGGTGACGACCGTCTTCTGGGCGATGCCGGCAACGACACGCTGGTCGGCGGCAGCGGCGCTGATACGCTTTATGGCGGTGCCGGCAATGACAGCTTTGTGTTCGATACGGCGCCCTCCGCCGGCAATGTCGACACGATCTACGACTTCTCGGTCCCCGGCGATGTGATCAAGTTCGACCATACGGTGTTCGACCAGCTGGGTCCGATCGGCAAGCTTGCCGCCGGCGCTTTCGCCCATTGGCAGGATGTGGGCGATGCCGATGACCGCGTCATCTACGATCAGACCAACGGCAATCTTTATTACGATGCCACCGGTGGGTCCCATGATGATGCCTTGCTGGTCGCGACCCTGAGCAACATGCCCGCCACCCTCAGTGCCGACGATGTCTTCGTCTTTTAGATATTCAGTAGCTGAGTAACACGACTATTAGTATATAAGACCCGATCTCACAGCGTCACGGCGAGGTCCCGCCTTAAATCCCATCTTGGGCGGGGCATATCTTGAATTTGTCCACTCGAAACAGTAAATACTAAAGTTCACTGTGGAATGAGTGGTCATGGACGCCGGGAAACGGGTTCTTCTCATCATCACCGGCGGCATCGCCGCTTATAAGGCGCTCGACGTGATCCGGCGGGGCCGCGAGCGCGGGCTGCAGTTTCGCGTCATCCTGACCAAGGGCGGTGCCGAGTTCGTCACCCCCCTCTCAGTCGCCTCGCTTTCCGGCAGCAGGGTCTATAGCGAACTGTTCTCCCTCACCGACGAAGCCGAGATGGGCCATATCCGCCTGGTGCGGGAAGCCGACCTGGTTCTGGTGGCCCCGGCCACCGCCGACATCATCGCCAAGATGGCCCATGGCCGCGCCGACGATCTGGCCAGTACGGCGCTGCTCGCCAACGACCGCCCGGTGCTGATCGCCCCATCCATGAACGTCGTCATGTGGAATCACCCGGCGGTCCAAGCCAATGTCGCCACCCTGCGCGCCCGCGGCGTCCATGTCGTCGGCCCTGGTGCCGGCGATCTTGCCTGCGGCGAAGTGGGCGACGGGCGCCTGGCCGATCCGCTGGATATCGTCGCTGCTGCCTTAGGGCTGTTGACCCCCGGCCCCCTCACGGGCCTCAAGGCCCTGGTGACCTCCGGCCCGACCTATGAGGCGATCGATCCGGTCCGCTTCATCGGCAATCGTTCGTCGGGCAAGCAGGGTCATGCCATTGCGGCGGCTCTTGCGGCTGCCGGCGCGCATACAACCCTTATCACCGGCCCGACCGCGCTCCCCGATCCCGCCGGCTGCCATGTCCATCACATCGAGAGCGCTGCCGAGATGCTGGCGCAGACCCTCGATCATCTGCCGGTCGACATCGCCGTGGCCGCTGCTGCGGTCAGCGATTGGCGACCGGCGGCGGAGGCTGCCCAGAAGATGAAGAAGCAGGAGGGTGGCTCGCCCCCGCAGATCACCCTCACCACCAATCCCGATATCCTGGCCACCATCGCAGCCCCTGGCCCGCAACGGCCCCGGCTGGTGATCGGCTTTGCCGCCGAAACCGAGAAGGTGGTCGAGTACGCAACACTCAAGCGCCAGAAGAAGCAATGCGACTGGATCCTCGCCAATGATGTCTCGGCGGAGACCGGCGCCTTCGGCGGCGCTGACAACAAGGTTCATTTGATCACAGCAACCGGGCCCGAAGAATGGCCACGCTTGAGCAAGACCGAACTTGCCCAACGGCTCGTCGCCCGCATTGCCGCCCAATTCAAGAAAGCATCCGAATGATCAGGAAAGCAACCGAATGACGGGCGTCAACGTCGCCATCACCCGCCTGCCCCATGGTGCGGATCTGCCCTTGCCCGCCTATGCGACGGCGGGTGCCGCCGGTCTCGATCTGCTGGCGGCGGTCAGTAACGATATCACCTTGCCGCCCTTGGGCCGTGCGCTGGTGCCGACAGGTATCAGCATCGCTTTGCCGCTGGGTTATGAAGGCCAGGTGCGGCCGCGGTCGGGTCTTGCTCTCAAGCAGGGCATCACGGTCCTCAATGCACCCGGCACGATCGATGCCGATTATCGCGGCGAGGTCGGCGTCATCCTGATCAATCTCTCAGATACGCCGGTCACGCTGAAGCGCGGTGAGCGTATTGCGCAATTGCTGCTCGCGAAGGTCGAGCTCCTCACCTGGGACGAAGTGCGCGAACTGCCAACGACCGAACGCGGCACCGGCGGCTTCGGCTCGACCGGGCTCAAGACAGTCACATCCTGATTCAGAAGCGATAGAAACCAGAGCGGGGAAGCTCAGTGCTACATCCATCCAAACGACTCCTCTTCGCCATCGAAGCCGTGCTCGACATCGCCTATTACGGCGGGTCGCAACCGGTGCAATCCGGTGACATCTCGGCCCGCCAGGGAATCCCCCGGCGCTATCTCGAACAAGTGCTGCAGCATCTGGTGCGCACCAGCATCCTCGCCGGCCATCGCGGCCCCAAAGGCGGCTATGTTCTGGCGCGCGAGAAGCGGCGCATCACCTTGGGCGAGATTGTCCGCGCTGTCCGGCAGTTCGAAGGATCGCCCGATCCAGTACAGACGGCGGCGGGTTCACGTGTTGCCCTTGAAATCGTGCGCCCGGTCTGGCGCGAGCTGCAGCAGGAAATGCTGACCAAGCTCGACGACATGACGCTTGAGGATCTCTGCCAGAAAGCCCAGGCTGCCGGCATCCAGACGGATGCGCTGCAGCGCCTTGATTTCAGTATCTAGTTTCGAAGGACTTCGTGACATGAGCAAGACCACCGCCACGTTCCGCGGCAAGATCTATGACAATTTCCTCGCCACCATTGGCGCGACCCCCATCGTGCGCCTCGGCAAGCTCGGCCGTGCCGAGGGCGTGAAGGCGGAACTGCTGGCCAAGCTGGAATTCTTCAACCCGCTCTCCTCGGTCAAGGACCGCATCGGCCTCGCCATGATCGAAGCGCTGGAAGCCAGCGGCAAGCTGCAGCCCGGCGGGACACTCATCGAGCCCACCAGCGGCAATACCGGCATCGCGCTCGCTTTCGTGGCGGCGGCCAAGGGCTATCGGCTGATCCTCACCATGCCGGAAAGCATGTCGCTGGAGCGCCGCAAGATGCTGCGCCTGCTCGGTGCCGAGTTGGAACTGACCCCGGCCGCGCGCGGCATGACCGGCGCCATCCAGCGCGCCGAAGAACTGGCAGCAGCGACGCCCGGCGCCGTCATCCCCCAGCAGTTCAAGAATGCCGCCAACCCTGAGGTGCATCGTCACAGCACGGCATTGGAGATCATCGAGGATTGCGGTGGCAAGCTCGACTATTTTGTCTCCGGCGTCGGCACCGGCGGCACCATCACCGGTGTCGGCGAAGTGCTGAAGAAACATATCCCCGAGGTGAAGATCGTCGCCGTCGAGCCCGAGGACAGCCCCGTCCTCTCCGGTGGCCAGCCCGGCCCGCACAAGATCCAGGGCATCGGCGCGGGTTTCGTACCCGAGATCCTCAATCGTGGCGTCATCGACGAGGTCCTGCGCATCTCCAACGCCAACGCCTTCGCTATGGCCCGCAAGGTCGCCAAGATCGAAGGCATGCCGGTCGGCATCTCGTCCGGTGCGGCACTCACCGCCGGCATCGAAATCGGCCAACGCCCGGGCCATGAGAGCAAGCGCATCCTGGTGATTTTGCCGTCCTCGGCCGAACGCTATCTGTCGACGGCGCTGTTCGAGGGATTGGAGTAAGCCCCCTCTCCCCGACCCTCCCCCACCGTCGGCGAATGCCGACATTCGTCGGCGGGTGGGGGGAGGAAGTCCCACCGAGTTCGCTTTGTCAGTCGCGTTCAATCTGGCTCAAATCCCCTCCCCCAACGTGGGGAGGGTTAGGGAGAGGGGGTAGCGGCAACCTGTGAGATCCATCATGACCGAGCTCACCGACCACCAACTCGAACGCTACGCCCGCAACGTCATCCTCGATGAGGTGGGCGAAGACGGACAGTTGAAACTGCTCAGCTCCAAGGTGCTGGTGATCGGCGCCGGCGGCCTCGGCGCACCGCTGCTGCTTTATCTCGCCGCCGCCGGCATCGGCACGATCGGCGTCATCGATGACGACACGGTCGATCTCACCAATCTGCAGCGCCAGGTGATCCACGATTCAAACGCCGTCGATCGTCCCAAGGTCGAGAGTGCCGCCACGCGCCTGCGCGCGCTCAACCCCGACATCGTGATCGAACCGATCGCGGCACGCCTCAATGCGCAGAATGCGTCAGATATCATCGCCCGCTTCGACCTCGTGGCCGATGGCAGCGATAATTTTACCACCCGCTATCTACTCAATGATCTCTGCTTCCGGCTGAAGAAGCCGCTGGTATCCGCGGCCTTGTTACGCTTTGAGGCCCAGCTCTCGACCTTCAAGGCACATCTGGGCGACCCGCATCCCTGCTATCGCTGCCTGTTCCCAGAACAGCCACCGGAAGACCTTATCCCGCGCTGTGAACAGGCCGGGATTCTGGGGCCGGTCGCCGGCGTCATGGGGTCACTGCAGGCAACCGAAGTGCTGAAAGAAATATTGGGCATCGGTGACAGTCTCTCGGGCCGCCTGATGATGTATGACGCGCTCGGCCCCGCCTTCCGCGAGGTGCGCTTCAAGCGGGACCCCGACTGTGCGACTTGCGGAAGCGCAGCATGAGCGGCGAGCTTGTGCGCGACTGGGCATCACTGCGCTGGAGGCGGCTGATCGCCGCTTCTGTTCTTGCGCCACTCCCGGCCCTCTATATTGGCTTTGCCGCCTTTGTGCTGTCCTACAGTGACCGCAACGTCTATGCCGTGCTTCGGTATGTGAAGGAAACGAGCGCCTATGTCTGGGCATTCTCCCTCCTGTTCACATTTATCTATCTCAACGCCGTCGCGCGATTCCGCGGTCGTGTCGGCATGGTCGAATGCATTGCAATGGGCACCGTTGCCGCGTTTCTGCTGGCGCTCGGATTCTTTATCAGCACGGACGTGCTAGAACTCTTTGGCCAGCTTCCCTACATGGTGTTCTTTCCTGGCGTGGTATTGAGGACCATGCACGATTGGCATCTCGGGGCTGCCATCCTTGGGTCGATCCTGGCGCCCGCCGGAGCCTTGTCGGGCTGGATCTTCTGGCGCATCGGCATCGCGCCGGCAATCCCGCGATCCAAGACCGACGTCTTCTGATACCGCCGCCTCCTAAAGCCCTTCCTTCTCGCGCTGCGCCAGGATCAACGCCCGATTAGCGGCGCTCAACTTCTTCATCGTCAGCGCAGTCTCATCCAATACGCGCCAGACCGGCGTCACCTTCGTAAGCGGCATGCCTTCGTTATATGCCTCGAAGGCAGCTTCCGCGCAGGTGCGCAGATGATAACCGGTATAGACCGGACAGGCGCCGTCCGCCTTGTGCCGCTTCGCGAGTTCAGCCCGCATCTCGGCGACGCTCATTTGCCGGCGGCGGGGGATGGCGCGGATGAAGTCGTCGATCATGCGCACGGACGGGAGCAGCATCGCACCGCCCTTGGCGACACCAGCGCGCGTCACCGGCATCCGCTTGATCTCATGCGGCGCGTTGGATTGCAGTTTGTCGGTCCAGCTTTTCATGGAGCCATCCGCCTGTCGTCGATCGAACAGCAGGATAGCGGCACGCTGTTTGATAAATCCTGCTGTTTTACTGAAACGGCCCGCAGCGATGATCGCGGCGGGCCGTTCTTGTTCAGAGCAGCGCTTCCAATACCCGGTCCGGCGGCTTGTGGCCGTCGGCGAAGGTCTTGATGTTGATGATGACCTTCTCACCCATATCGGTGCGGCCTTCGATGGTGGCCGAGCCCATGTGTGGCAGCAGCACGACATTGTCGAGCTTGAGGAGCTTCGGGTTCAACGCCGGCTCATGCTCGAACACGTCGAGCCCCGCCCCCGCGATCTCGTTCTTGTCGAGCATGCGGGTGAGCGCGTTTTCGTCGACGATCTCGCCGCGCGCGGTGTTGACGATATAGACATGCTTCTGCAGCAGCTTGAGCCTGCGCGCCGAGAGCAAATGATAGGTGGCCGGCGTGTGCGGGCAGTTGACCGAGATGATGTCCATGCGCGAGAGCATCTGGTCGAGGCTCTCCCAATAGGTGGCCTCCAGCGATTGCTCGACCGCGGTGCTGACGCGGCGGCGGTTGTGGTAATGGACCGAAAGACCGAAGCCCTTGGCGCGCCTGGCCACAGCCTGGCCGATGCGGCCCATGCCGATGATGCCGAGGCGTTTGCCGTAAATGCGGTGGCCGAGCATGTTCATCGGCCCCCAGCCCTGCCACTTGCCGGAGCGGATCAGGCGCTCGCCCTCCGACACGCGGCGCGACACGGCGAGGATCAGCGCCATGGTCATGTCGGCAGTATCCTCGGTGAGGACACCGGGCGTGTTGGTAACGGTGATGCCGCGCTGGCGGGCGGTCGCCAGATCGATGTGGTCGACGCCGGTGCCGAAGGAGGCGATGAGCCGCAGCTTGTCGCCGGCCTGGGCCAGCACGCCGGCATCGATCCGGTCGGTCACGGTCGGCACCAGAACATCGGCGATCTTCACCGCCTCGATGAGCTCGGCCTGGGTCAGCGGATGGTCGTCGAGATTGAGGCGGACGTTGAACAGCTCCATCATCCGCGTCTCGATGACATCGGGCAGTTTCCGCGTCACCACCACCAAAGGCTTGTTAGTCATGGTTCCAACATCTCCCGGCACGGGCCTTTGAATTTTGTCTGATCGCCCGTTTCTCTGGGAGAGTGGTAGCAAGCGGGTGGCTTCCTTGTCGAGGGGCTGGGCCGGCCTAATCCGGCACGCCGCCCAAATCGGCGCATTCCTGGCTCAAACGCGGCCCGAATTGATGCAAAGACGTCGCACCATCTCTCTCTTATGGTTTCAATGGCTTGACCCAGGCCCTGCGCCGCTTTATCGCCTGGATATGCATGCGAATCGGACCATCATCACCAAGACTGCTCGCGGCAACCGGCCGGGCCAGCTGGCGCGGCTGGTAGCGCTTGCACTGCTGCTGGCCGGTCTGTTGCCCGGTGCGGGCCTCCGCGCCGAGGACAAATTGCCGCTGCCGCGCTTTGCCAGCCTGCAGTCGAACGAGGTCAATATGCGCCAGGGACCTGGCGAGACCTATCCCATCATCTGGACCTATCAGCGCGCTGGCCTGCCGGTGGAGATCATCGAGGAATTCGATATCTGGCGCCGCATCCGCGACCATGACGGCGTCGTGGGCTGGGTGAAATCGACCCTGTTGGTCGGCAAGCGCCATGTCATCGTTCGCGACGACCAGCGGCCCTTGCGCAAATCTCCCGACGCCGGTGCCCTGCCGGTGGCGCAGGTCGATCCCGGCGTCGTCCTCAAGGTGCTGGAATGCGCCGGCGATTGGTGCCGGCTCGAAGTCCAGGGTTACAAAGGCTGGATGATGAAGACCGAGTTCTGGGGTGTCTACCAGGCCGAGACGCTGGAAGATTAGATCTCGACGCCATCCTTTATCGTCATGGTACGCGAAGGCGTACCACCCACGACTTTGCTGGCTACTGCTCGATCGACGGATAGAAACTCGTGGGTGGTCGGCCTACGCCGACCATGACGATCTTTACTTGAGCGAGCTAGTCCAGATCGCCCGCCAACGCTGCGCGCGTTTCTTCGCCGATCACGGCCATATGCGCGTAGGCCGGGTGATCGAAGCCGAGGATGATCTGCTGGCCGCCCTGCTTGAAGGCCGTGGCCTGCGCATCCGAGAGCGGGAAATGGACGAATTGCACCGATGATGCCTTGCCCTGCTCATTGGTGCGGTCCTGGTCTTCCTCCGGCACACCCTTCACGGTCTCACCGGCGAATTTCAGGAAGGCCGTGTGCTCGACACCACCCAGCCGATTGAGAAAATTCGTCCGGCGCACCGGGTCGTCGATTTCGAACATCACTGTCGCCACCAGTTCACGGCCCTGCGGAATGAGCGGGTTATAGGCGCGCAATTCGTCGACCAGCTGCGCGTCGCCGCCCTTCTCGATATAGAGCATCTCCTGCACCTGCTGCAGCATGGTGTCATAGCTCTCGAAATAGAAGGTCGCCACCGGCCCCACTTCCATGCGCCGTTTCTTCTTGATGGCCACCACCGCCTTGCGCTTCTCCGACCGGATCTTGGTGTAATCCGCGATCGGCAGGATATCGGCGGCGGTGATAGATTTTTTACGAGCGGCGGTCATGTCTTTCCTCACATCAACCCATAGGCCCGGGCAAACAATTCGATCGGGTGCGGCGCTTCTTCGGCCGGCTGTTCGCCGGGCTGCAGCACGCCGATGCCTTGCAGGATATGGGCACCTGCCAGCGGGCATTCCGAGGAAATCTGGCGCTTGCCGGAATTCATCGCCTGGCGCGCCACCGGCTTGCCGACCTTGAGAGCGACGTCGAAATTCTCCTTCAAGACACCCCAGGCGCCGCCGTGGCCGGAGCAGCGCTCCATCACCAGCAGGTCTGCATCGGGGATGAGCTTGAGCATCTCGGTGGCCTTCTGGCCCATGTTCTGCGCACGCGCATGGCAGGCGATGTGCAACGCGACGCCACCCTCCAAAGCCTGCAGGCCCGGCGCCAGGCCGTCTCGCTTGGCGATGTCGACGATGTATTCCGAGATGTCGAAAGTGGCTTGCGAGAGCCGCTTGATCCTGGCGTCATCGGGCAGGATGAGCGGCCATTCGAATTTCAGCATCAATGAGCAGGACGGCACCAGGGCCACCACGTCGTAGCCCAGCTCGACATAAGGCAGCAAGGCATCCGCCACCGATTGAGCATGTTCAGCGACGCGCGCCACGTCACCCTGCTCCAGCTGCGGCATGCCGCAGCAGCGCGGATAGACGACTTCCGTCTCGACGCCGTTCTTGGCCAGCACCTGGATCGCCGCCATGCCGATATCGGGATTGTTGTAATTGGCAAAGCAGGTCGCATAGATCACGGCCTTGCGGCCATAGGCGGGGGCGGCCGTGTTGATCTCCGGCTTGTTCTCCATCGCGCGCAGCACCAGGGTGCGGCCATGGAACTTCGGCAGATGGGCGCGGTGGTCGATGCCGACGGTCTTTTCCATCACGTGCCGCGCGGCACTGTTGTCGGTGAAGGCATTGGCGAGCGGCGCCAGCATGCCGGCTGCCTTGCCGTTGCGATCGGTCTCGGTCAGCTGGCCATAGACCTTGTCATTCTTACCCTGTTTCAGCTCGGCAGCGCGGTAGCGCAGCATAAGATGCGGGAAGTCGACCGCCCATTCATGGGGCGGGACATAGGGACATTTGACCATGAAGCAGAGGTCGCACAGCGTGCAGGCATCGACGACCTGTTTGTAATCGGCGGTGGCGACGCCGGCCACTTCATCGGGACTTGCGTCAACCAGATCAAACAGGCGCGGGAATGAATCGCAGAGATTGAAACAACGACGGCACCCATGGCAGATGTCGAAGACGCGATGCATCTCCGCATTGATCTTGTCCATGTCGTAGAAGTCGGGGTTCTGCCAATCGATCTTGTGGCGGAACGGTGCCTCCAGGCTGCCTTCGCGCATGGACTATCCCTCGCACGCGGGGTTGCAGGAGCAGAATCGGAACGCCGATGCCGCACGGCCGGCTCCGCGCACGGAGCCGGCAGATGCAGGCAATCAGGTCGGCATCAGCCCAGGGTGTCGAGCGCCTTCTGGAAGCGCCCGGCATGGGACTTTTCGGCCTTGGCGAGAGTCTCGAACCAGTCGGCGATCTCGTCGAAGCCTTCTTCACGCGCGGTGCGCGCCATGCCCGGATACATGTCGGTGTATTCGTGGGTTTCGCCCGCGATCGAGGCCTTCAGATTGGGCGCGGTGGCACCGATCGGGAGGCCCGTCGCCGGATCACCGGTCTCTTCGAGGAATTCGAGATGGCCATGGGCATGGCCGGTCTCGCCTTCCGCGGTGGAGCGGAACACGGCGGCGACGTCGTTATAACCTTCGACATCGGCCTTCTGTGCGAAATAGAGGTAGCGTCGGTTAGCCTGGCTTTCGCCGGCAAATGCGTCCTTCAGATTGCCCTCGGTCTTGGAGCCCTTCAGACCAGCCATTTTCGTCTCCCTAGCTAAATGGGTTGCGGGGATCTTGGTGCGGGGTTCCGTCTTGTGAACTGGGCAGAACACGCCGCGACAAGCTTGTTGGTGGGCTTGAATCTATGCCTCGGCCCAAACGCTGTCAACAAATTGGAATCGTTTTAATAAGTTCTTTTAGTGACTGATCTGATTGGCGAATTAATTATCATTCGCAAGTCGGACAATGACATCCACGCGCGAGACCTTCATCCCCTCGGGAGCCGCCGGGAGCTGGCTCAGGGCCACTTCCGAAGCCGGGATGTCGATCAGCTTGCCGGCACCTTCGACGAAGAAATGATGATGCGGCGTGATGTTGTTGTCGAAATAGGAGCGGCCTGGCTCAACCACGACTTCGCGCAGCAGGCCTGCGGTCGTGAACTGATGGAGGGTGTTGTAGATGGTCGCCAGCGAGACGGAGATCCGGTTCGCGACCGCCTCGGCATGGAGATCCTCGGCCGAGACATGCCTGTCACCGCCTTCGAACAGCAGCTTGGCGAGAGAGAGGCGCTGGCGGGTCGGCCGGAGGCCGGCATCCTTCAGCTTGGCGAGGATCGAGGTAAAGGGCCGATTGGTTTCCATATGTGAAACCTTAATCCAAGCCGATCAGGGTGAAAAGCGGGAATCTATAATCGCTCAAGATCGTGATCTAATGGGAAAATCGCCCCATAGACGACTCAGTCGCCCGCCTTCAGCCGCCGCAGATAGGCGCCGGCGACATGGTATTCGATGTAATTATAGACCTTGGTCGCCACCGCCTCATTGAAGAACGCCATCGCGGTCTCCTTCTCGCCTTTGCCGTAATGCTGCAGGCCCAGATAGAAATTCGCCTCGCACATCTGGTTGCGCACATCCTCGCGGCTGCCCTCACGCGCCTTGGTGAGCAGCGTCTCGTCGTCATATTTGCCGAGCATCCAGCGCATCAGCATGCCAGGCCAATCCTCGCCATGGCTTTCCAGCGTCTTGGCGAGCAGGGTGCGCGCAGCACCCGACTTGCCTTGGCGCGTGAGCAGCAACGCCTTCCAGATCTGGCCATAACCGTAGCCCTGATCGTCCTTGATCAGGCGATCCGCCATGGCGATCGCTTCCTTGTCGCGCTCGACAAGATAAAGAATGGCGATGCTCTGCAGGCTCGATCTGTCGCCGCTCAATGCCAAAGCGCGGGAGGTGAACTCGATGGCCTCTTTCTCCTTGCCCTCGGCGAGGCTGACGAAGCCACGCGCAGCGAGCAGATCGAAATTCTCATCGATGGCCAAGGCACGGTCGAGATCGGTGCCGGCCTTGTCCGCCGCGCCACTGTGAAGATAGGCAAAGCCGCGGTTGTAGAAATTCCAGACATTCTTCGGGTCGACAGCGACGGCCTGATCATAGGCCGTGATCGCCGCGGCATAGTCGCCATCGTCGGACAGTGCCAGAGCGAGATTGGCGGGATACGCAGGCTCCGTGGGATTGAGCTCGATGGCTTTGCGATAGGCGGTCACAGCGTCGACATAGTTGGAAAGCTCGTATTGCGCCCGCCCGATCTCATTGGTGAAATCCGCCTGGGTGGCGGTATCGAGTCCGCCTTTCGACAAGGCGACCGGACAGGCGGACAGGCGCGCTTCAGCGGCGGCCTCCTCGCTGCGGCAGATTTCCGCTGCTGCGTCGGGGTTGATTAGCGCATCAACAGCGGCGCTTGTAGCCGCCGGCGATTCTTCCGGTGCTGCTTCCGCAGCGGGAGGCGGCACAGCAGGTGCCGGGGCGAGTGCCGGCGCAGGCGTTGTCAGCAACGCTAGACGATTCTTTGCTAGCCGGACGAAATTGCCCTGCGGGTATTGTTCGAGATAGGCCGTAAAATCGGCCGGATCCTTGCTGTCCTTGACCGAGTTCCAGAATTCGCTCTCGACGTCGCGCGGATCCCGCGTGCCGCCGTTCGCAATCGGCGGCACGGTCAGCGGGGCACCGCCGGCCACCACCGGCGTGAAGAAGAACGGCGCCGTCAGCGAGGATGATTCCCAGGGCGTCTGGTTGTTGGCCGTTTCCGTCAGTACGCTGCCGCGCACATTGCGGAATGCTTCCTCGATCGACAGGCCCGGCGTCGTGATGGCTGCCGCCAGCGCCGCGGTGTAGGGCGAGTTCTTGCCCATACCGTCGGTTGCCACTTCGCCGGGCGCGGTCGAGTAAGCAACGAAGGAGCCACGCGGCGCTTCGATGCGGGCCAGGCCGCTTTGCATCGACTTCGTCCCGCGTGGCAGCGGGTTGTTGCGGCAGGCATCGAGGATGATGATGTTGACGCGCGCATCGGCGAACTGCATCTGCTTCAGGATCGTGTCGGCGGAAATCGCCTGGAGATCGACATCGGCGACGGCGGTGATATGCGCGTTCACCGGTACCAGATAGTTCTCGCCGTCCACCTGCAGCCCATGGCCCGAATAATAGAACAGCGCCGTAACGGCGGGACCACTGGCGGCAAGGCGCTTGCCGAACGCGCCGATCGCCTGCATCATCGCCGTCTGGTCGGCATCGTTGATCGCGATGACCTCGAAGCCCGCCGCCTTGAGCGACTGTTCCATCAGCGCTGCATCATTGACCGGATTGGCGAGCCGCCCCATATCGACGCCGTAATCGGCATTGCCGATAACCAACGCCACGCGTGGCTCGGCCGAGGCCAGTGACGGGCCCAGCAGCAGTGCCAGGGCGAAGGCCCACACCGATAGAACGCGTGTCATGATGACCGGACTATGCAAGATTTGATCCCGGCAGATATGTCCCAGATCTCTTCAATAGCTTGGTTCGCCGGTTTTTTCCACGGCCCGCAGTGTGACGACGCATACCCGGCACTACTTTACCGGGATGGCCCTCCCGGTGCGGGCCCGCTATGCTGCGATTTCCCCACCCAGCCCTGATCCATTTCCAGATTGCCCCATCATGACCGCCCTGCTTCGCGCCGCCGATCGACCCGTCCAGGCCATCCTGTTGATGAACCTTGCCGTTTTCATCTTCACCTCGATGGACAGCCTGATCAAATACACGTCGGAGACTTACCATTATCCGACCGGCGAGCTCATTTTCGTGCGCAACCTGTTCGCCTTCCTGCCGCTGCTCGGCTACATGCTGGTGGTCGAGAAGCGGTTGCAGTTGAAGACGACGCAACCCTGGGGCCATGTCTGGCGCGGCGTTGTCGGCGTCTCGGCCATGTACTGCTACTTCCTGTCCTACCAACTGCTGCCACTCTCCGATGCGATTGCCCTCGGCCTGTCGGGGCCGATCTTCCTCACCATCCTCTCCGTCCCGTTGCTGGGCGAAAAAGTCGGCTGGCGCCGCTGGAGCGCCGTCATCATCGGTTTCCTGGGTGTCATGGTGATGACGCGGCCCGGCACCGGTGTGTTCGATCCCCACGCGCTCATACCGTTGCTGGCCGCCATCTTCTATGCGCTCGCCATGATTTCGATCCGCAAGATGTCGGCCACCGAACCACCGACCACCATCGTCTTCTACTTCACGCTGTTTGCCATGGTGGCCTCGCTGTTCACCTTGCCGCTCGGCCTCGTCGATCCGGATCTTGCCTGGCAGAAGCCGCGGGCGTTCAGCGAGATCGCTCTGCTGCTGCTGATCGGCACGATGGGGGGCGCTGCACAGATTGCCATGACCATTGCCTTCCGCCGCGCCTCCGTCTCCGTCGTGGCACCGTTCGAATACATGGCACTGGTCTATGGCTTCCTGCTGGGCTTCCTGCTGTTCAACGAAATGCCGGATGAGTATCTCATCATCGGCGGCGCAGTGGTGGTGGGCAGTGGCATCTACATCATCCACCGCGAAACACTGCTCGCCCGACAGCGCCGGCGCGCAGCAACCCTGCCATCTCTGCCGGTCATCGAGTAGGACATTCGGCCAACTATTTTTCGACCTCTCACCATGAGCGGAATGTTTTTCCGGTTTCTGCAACGGAATCAGTGACGACTTAATTCATGCCGTAAAATCAGGCCTTTTTCGTACACTTGCCCTGTCAATAATGTCATGGGGAGTGACGGAATATGGCGAACATCAATGGCACCAATGCGGCGGAAGAGATCCTCGGCACCGAGCCTGCCGACATCATCAATGGCTGGGCGCTCAGCAATCTGCCCGGCGATCTTGGGCCCGTAGACGATCACGATACGATCTTCGGTTTCGCCGGCAACGACGTGCTGAACGGCGGCAATGGCGATGATGCGCTGGTCGGCGATGTTGGGCAGGATACGCTGAACGGCGGCGCTGGCAATGACGGGCTGTGGGGTGGTGATGATAATGATTCACTGCGCGGCGATGCCGGCACCGATCAGCTCTATGGCGATGCCGGTAACGACTATGTCTCGGGCGGCAGCGGCAATGACAATATGTGGGGCGGTGCCGGCATCGACACGCTGAAGGGCGATGACGGTAACGATTTCATCGCGGCAGAGGCCGGTGATGATTTTGTCAATGGTGGCGCCGGCAATGACAGCACCTGGGGCGGCGATGGCAATGATTACATGTCAGGCGGCACGGGCAATGACGATGTCTTGGGCGAAGCCGGCAATGACAAGCTCTATGGCAATGACGGTGATGACAAGCTGTGGGGTGGTCTTGGCGACGACAAGCTCTACGGCGAAACCGGCCATGACCATCTGGTCGGCGATGCCGGCAATGATACGCTCGATGGCGGCGAGGGCGATGACAGCCTGTTTGGCGGTGATGGCATTGACCTGCTCACCGGCGGAACCGGGAACGACAATCTGATTGGCGAGGCCGGCAATGACACGCTCGCGGGCGGCACCGGCAATGACAATCTGTGGGGCGAAGCCGGTACCGACAAAATGTCGGGCGATGCCGGCGACGATGCGCTCTATGGCGGCGACGGCCACGATTCCCTCGACGGCGGCACCGGCAACGACACGCTGCTGGGCGGTACTGGCAACGACACCGTAACTGGCAGCGACGGCGCCGACGCGCTGGTCGGCGAAGCCGGCAATGATTCGCTTTATGGCGGCAATGACGGCGATACGCTTTGGGGGGCGGAAGGTGACGACCGACTGTTCGGCGATGCTGGCGACGACTTTCTGATCGGTGGTGCCGGGAACGATACGATGATCGGCGGCGCTGGCGGCGACAGCTTCGTTCTGTCGCTCGAAGTCGGCATTGATTCGATCAAGGATTTCGTCGCGGCTGACGATACGCTCTGTTTTGACCGGGCAAGTTTCGGCATCGACGAAAATGCCGCGATCGACGACTACCTCATGCTATCAGCAAGCAATGCGCTGCCCGCTGCGCCGGACGGGGCACATGGTTACTTCCTGGTGTCGACCGGTGCGGTCTGGTGGGATGCCGATGGCAGCGGTGCCGAAGCGGCGGTCGCCCTCACCCGCTTCACCTCACCTGTCACAGATCTCACCAACGCGGATTTTGCGTTCGTCTAAATCCTAGCCCAGCAGACAATTTTCCCATTTGCGATGCCCTCCTTCACGGACCGCCGGCTTTGCTTGCGGTCCGTGAATCCCCTCGTCTAGAGTGATTGCCTCGTTCTCTCTTGAGGAGAGCATGGCTGCGATGGTGGAGTCACATTCGCCACAAAGTCGCGCGCGTGCGCGATCTGTCCTGCAATCGCTCGACCTCATGTCGCGCTTGCTGACGGCCAGCTGCTACCGTCACGGCTTGAACCCCGCGCAATGGAGCGCACTGCGTTACTTTGCGGAAGCGGCGACCAAAGACTGCACGCCGAGTGCCTTTGCCCGCGCCCACCGCGCGACCAAGGGCACGATATCGCAAACACTGATGGCACTCACGCGCAAGGGCCTCATCGAAAAAATCACCGACGCCAAGGATGGCCGCAGCATCACCGTGAAGCTGACCGCTGCCGGCGTGGCGCAGCTGGCGCAGGATCCCTGGCGGGCCTTTGAAGACGTGCTGATGAAAGGCCCGGACGAATCCGTCCGTCAGGTGGTGCGGATCGCCGAGTTGCTGACGCATGCCATCACCAAGGACAGCGCCTAAAGCCGCGCCTCGATCGCATCCCAGATCTGGTCTTCCAGCACGACATTGTCGAAGCGGTTGATCTGCTGCAGGCCGGTGGGCGAGGTGACGTTGATCTCGGTCAGATAATTTCCGATGACATCGATGCCGACGAAGATGAGGCCGCGCTTCTTCAGCTCCGGCCCGATGATCTCGCAGATTTCCTCTTCGCGCTTGGTCAGTGTCGACTTCACGGCCTGCCCGCCGACATGCATGTTGCTGCGCGCTTCGCCAGCCGCCGGCACGCGGTTGATGGCGCCCACCGCCTTGCCATCGATGAGGATGATGCGCTTGTCGCCCTGACGCACCGCCGGCTCATAGCGCTGGATCTGGATCGGCTCGCGGTAGAACTGAGTGAACATCTCCAGCAGCGAGGCCAGATTCTCGTCATCCGGTTTCACATGGAAGACGCCCGCACCGCCATTGCCGAACAGCGGCTTGACGATGATGTCCTTGTGTTCGGCGCGGAAGGCCATGATCTCGTGCCGGTCGCTGGTGATGAGCGTCGGCGGCATCACGTTCTGAAATTCGGTCACCGACAGCTTTTCCGGCGCGTTGCGCACATGCCCCGGATCATTCACCACCAGCGTATCGGGATGGATGCGCTCCAGGATATGTGTCGCCGTGATGTAGGCCATGTCGAAGGGCGGATCCTGGCGCATCAGAATGACGTCGAGCTTGGCGAGGTCGATCACTTCCTCAGCGCCCAAGGTTGCATGATTGCCGCGCTCGCGGCGGAATTCGACCGGCCGTGCCCGCGCCGTCACCTTGCCGTCACGCCATGACAATTGGCGCGGGTGGTAGTGATAGAGCTGGTGCCCACGCTTCTGCGCCGCCAGGCCGAGGACGAAGCTCGAATCCCCATCGATATCGATCGTTTCAACGGGGTCCATCTGGATGGCGACGACAAGCGACATGATATTTGCTCTTCAATGACTGACCAGGAACGAGTTCGGGGGCAGTTTAGCGACGACCCGGTGGGACGCAATGGGCTATCGCGACGTGACTATTGCAGCCGCTGCGTGATGTCCTGCAGCAAACGCGCGACTTGATGGCGCTGGGCTTCATTGTCCGAGGTCTCCAGGAAGCGCGACAGCGCCAGCCTGGCGGCGAGAAGATTGCCGAGACGCGAATGGATGAGCCCCGCTTCACGCCAGAAGGTCGCAGCCTGCGGCGCCACCAGCAGGATGCGCTCGACCACCGCCGCAGCGTGCGGCAGGTCGCCGTCCTGGATCAGGCGCACTTTGATGTTGTTCTGCAGCCGCAGCAGGATATCGCGGTTGCCGACGGCGGCGTAATGGCTTGGTTGCAGTTCCGCCGTATCGCCGATCGCCGCCTTCAGCCGCTGGCGCAGATCGCCGGTTTCCAGCACCCTTCCGCCATCGAACGGATCGATAATCGCGGCCTTGCCCTCATGGAACAGGCGAATGACGAAATGGCCGGGGAAATTCACGCCCTCGATCGCCCAGCCCAGGCTGCGCGCGGCGTGGATATAGAGAATGGCGAGCGCTACGGGCAGGCCCTGCCGGCGATCGATCACCCGCATCAGATCGGCGTTCTGCAGGTCGTCGTAATTGACCCGGTCGCCGCGATAGGCGAATTCACCGGCCATGATGTCGGCCAGCACTTGGCAACGTGCGTCGAGCCCCTCCTGGCCGGCATGCGCCAAAGCCGGCAGCGCAGCCGCCTGCTTCATGGCATCGGCGATGGCGGCAAGATGCGCATGATAGGCATGGCGGCTGGTTTCCGGCCGGTCGCTCGCCGCCAGCGCCAAGGCCGCCTCGGCAAGGTCGATCTCGGCATCGGCTTGCGCGCCGATACGGTTGAGGTCAGCCTCGATGTCAGCGCTGCTGTTCATGCTGTCATGATCTTGTCGGGTTCGGATGGGGGCTTCAAGCCAGGCTTTGCGGGAATGGATTATCGCTCGGCACGCAGTGGCGGCCGCGGCGTTGGGTATTCCTTCTTCGCAATGAGCACCGCATTGGCTTCGGCCGGCTTGACGGCGGGAACGGGCGGCAGCGGGTCGCTCACGACGCGCACCCGGTCCACCACCGCATGGACATAGGCGATGTCGCGGGCATGATCGATCACGCGCTGGCGCTCTGTCTCATCCTGCGCCACCCCCATGAGATAGATGGTCGAGCGGATGCAATCGATGCTGAAATTATTGGCGCGTACCTGGCTGTCCGTCATCAGCTTCAGGCGCAGGCGCTGAATGAGCCAGGCGTCCTCGGTATAGTCGCCGGCATCCAGGCCGCGACCGATCTTGATCTCGTTCATCACCTCGCGAACACCACTCGACTGCCAGGCGATGACGGTGGCCTCGACCCGGTGCTCCGGCTTCTGCACGAAGCCGGTCAGCAGTACGCGACCCTCATGAACCTGCAGGCTGACCTTCTGGAAGAGATACTGGTCGCGTTCCAGGAGGCGCTGGTTGATGCCGACCCAGGTCATGTTGTCGTCGACCCCCGTCACCAGGCCGCGTTCCTGGGTGGCCAGGTTGATGGTGGTGGCGGCAACACCCACCGCCGTGCCGATGGGCGAACACCCGCCCAAACCGCAGACCACAACCAGCCACAACGCCCCCCGGCTCATGGCCGATGGGCATGACGGGCGATATCTGGCGGCTGGCAAAATGGGCGGCAAAGCCGGATTCATGAAGCGAATCATGCCCTAAGAGCGGTTTTCTCTCAAGTGACGGATGTTTGAAGGGGCCATCCAGGCCAAAATCAGGCCTCTGGACGCCAGGCATCCTTGAGGTGGATCGGCCAGCCGAGCGGCCCCAACGCCACCACATCGCAGCGAAGATCGAGCGCGGCAAGCTCCGGCCGGGTCTTCAGATAATGGCCCAGCGCCCGCATCAGGCGCTGCCGCTGCCGGGGCATCACGGCGCCGCTGGCAAGGCCGGTATCGCTCCGCGTCTTCACCTCGACCAGCACCAGGACGCCGCCTTTTTTCACCAGGATATCGATCTCGCCCAGTTTCGAGCGCCAGTTGCGTTCCAGCACCCGGTAGCCCTTGAGCCGCAGATAGGCGACGGCCAACGCCTCGGCAAAGCGCCCGCGCCGGCGGGCCCAGGCGCCGCGCAGGCGGCGCATTTCACTGCTGTCGCCGCGCAGCTTGCGCCGCTCACTCGTCATCGGCCCCGCCTTCACCTCTTGCACCTTTATCAGCGCCACCTTGCTGCTTCAGCTCCAGCGCCCGCTGATAGACCTGCCGCTTGGGCAGATTGGTGGCGGCGGCCACGGCCTCGGCCGCCTCCTTCACCCGCAGGACGCCCAGGGCCTTCAGCAAAGCGGCATCGAGATCCACCGCGGCATTGGCCGCCTCGGCCAAGGGTGGCCCAACGACGATGACGATCTCGCCCTTGGGCGGGCCGGCTTGCGTGTAATGATCGAGCAGTTCCTGGAGTGACCCGCGCCGCACCTCCTCGAACATCTTGGTGAGCTCGCGGGCAACCGCTGCCGGCCGGTCACCCAGCACAGCGCGCAGATCGGAGAGTGCCGTCACCAAACGCGGTGCCGTCTCGAACAGGATGAGCGAGGCGCGCAAGCCGGCCACCTCCTCCAATTCGGTCCGGCGTGCCGCGGATTTTGCGGCCAGGAACCCCAGGAACAGGAATCGGTCGGTCGGCAGGCCGGAAAGAATGAGCGCCATGATCGGCGCGGATGGTCCGGGCAGCGCCGTCACGGCAATGCCAAGCGCTGCCACCTCGCGCACCAGCTTGAAACCGGGATCGGAGATCAGCGGCGTCCCCGCGTCGGACACCAGTGCCATCTTTTCGCCACGCTGCAGGCGTTCGATGAGTCTCGGCCGCATCTCATCGGCATTGTGGTCGTGATAGGAAAGCAGCGGTTTCTTGATCTGGAGATGCTGCAGCAGCCGGATAGTGATGCGCGAATCCTCGCAGGCGATGGCATCCGCCGCCCGGAGATATTCCGCCGCCCTCACGGAGAGATCACCGAGATTGCCGATCGGCGTCGCCACCAGCCCCAATTCACCGATTCCGGCATCACGGGAAATTGGCGAAGGCGCTGGTTTACTTGGCTGAACTCTGTCGTTAGGCTTCGCCATCTTTGCTCATTTTCAGATTCATTGCCGGAGTTATCATGTTCGACGCAGCGAAATCGCAACGCCCCCTAACTGCCTTGGCGGGCCTCGCTTTGTCGAGCTTCATGCTGCTGGCAACCATGGGTCTAACGGGCTGCGCGCCCAACGTAGCGCCACCGCCGCCGGTTAGCCAGCCGGCCCCCACCCCAACGGCGCCCGTCGTGCAGGCGCCCAGCACCCCGGCCGAGGCAATCGATACCGACATCAAGGTGGGGCTGTTGCTGCCCCTCTCCGGGCCGCAAGGCAATCTTGGCCGCACCATGCTGCAGGCAGCGGATATGGGCCTGTTCGACGTTGCCGGCGACAATTTCAAGCTGATCCCGCGCGATACCGCGACACCCGGCGGCCCGGCCGCCGCAGCGCGCGAAGCCTTGGCGGACAAGGCCGACATCGTGCTGGGCCCCCTGTTCGGCGCGGAGCTGAAGCAGGCGGCGGCCCCGGTCGCCGCGGCCCGTGTGCCGATGGTCAGTTTCAGCAACGATAATTCGCAGGCGCAGTCCGGCGTCTACATCCTTGGTGTCACGCCGGAAAGCCAGGTCAACCGGGTCGTCGCCTATGCCGCCTCCCAGCAGGTCAAGCGCTTTGCCATCATGACGCCGAACTCGCCCTTCGGCCGGATCGTGCTCAGCACCTATCAGGAAGCGGTGGTGAAGAACGGCGGCACCATCTCGCAGGTGGTGTTCTACGACCCGAAATCCCCCGACCTCACTTTGCCGGTGCGCGAGATGGCCGACGCCTATAAGCGCAGCGGCTTCGATGCGCTGATGATTCCCGAAGGCGGCCAGAAGCTGCGCGCCTTCGCCGCCATGCTGCCGGCTTTCGAAATCCCGACCGGTCTCGTTCGCCTGCTCGGTACCGCGCAATGGCAGGACCCTGCCTCGGCCGCTGAGGGTGCCCTGGTCGGCGGCTGGTTCGCGGCCCCCGCCCCCGACCGCTGGCAGGCTTTCGCACAACGTTACACGGCGCTCTACGGCACGCAGCCCGACCCGCGCGCGGGCATCATCTATGACGGCGTCACACTCGCCGTAGCGCTTGCGCAATCCAAGGAGGGTGGCGATTTCAGCTTGGCCCGGATGACCGATCCTTCTGGCTTTGCCGGCGTCACCGGCGTGTTCCGCCTGGGGGCCGATGGCAAGACCGAACGGGGCCTTGCCGTCCTCGAAGTCACCCCCGGGAATTTTGTGATCAAGGACCCCGCGCCGGCCACCTTTGCCGCCGTGATCAACTGAGCGCAGGTTATTGTTCCTATTGCAGCGCGGGAGACGCACCGCACCATAACCCTTCGTTAGCATTCATATGACATAACCGGACGAGATAAAGCGCGGAAACCGCGCGCAGATCTCACTCCGGAGACACCGTCATATGCTGAAGAAGATCTCGATCGCCGGCCGCGTGACCATCGCCATCGCCGCCTTTCTCGTGCTGCTGTCCGGCGCCCTGATCTACACCGCCTATCTCCTCGTTTCGGACAAGATGGAGATTCAGGCGACCAGCGCGCAGCAGACCAATATGCGCGTGGCCTGGGATGTCCTGAAGCAGAACGGCACCGAGTTCAGCGTCAAGGACGGCAAGCTCTATGCCGGCGAGGTTCTGCTCAACGACAACCTCGCCATCGTCGACAAGATCAAGGAACTGGTCGGCGGCACAGCCACCATCTTTCAGGGTGACACGCGCGTCGCCACCAACGTGATGAAGCCGGACGGCTCCGGCCGCGCGGTAGGGACCCAACTCGCCAAGAACGCGGCCCACGATTCCGTGCTCGGCCAGGGCAAGCCCTATAACGGCACCGTCGACATTCTTGGCCAGACCTTTTTCACCGGCTACGACCCGATCAAGAACGCCGCCGGCGAGACCATCGGCATCCTCTATGTCGGCGTGAAGAAGAGCGACTATTTCGCCATCGTCGACAGTCTGCTGCTGAGCTTCGGCATGGTCACCATCGCCATCGTGATCGTGCTGGCCGGCCTCGGCTTCGTCGTCACGCGCCGCCTGCTGAAGCCGCTCACCGAGGTGCGCGAATCATTGTCCGCTTTGGGTGCCGGCAATCTCAACGTCGAGGTCAAGCATACCGAGCGCCGCGATGAGATCGGCGTCATGGCGCGCACCGTCAACCTGTTCAAGGAAGGCATCGCCGAGCGCAACCGGCTGCAGGGTGCCCAGGAATCGGAACGCGCCGCAGCGCAGGCCGATCGTGCCCGGGCGCTGCAGGGTGTTGCCGAGCAATTCCGCCAATCTGTCATGGGTGTCGTCGATCGCGTGGCCGAGGCCACCAAGAATCTGCGCGGTGGTGCCGATTCCGTCGCCCTTCAGGCCGGCACGACCACCGGCGATGTGGGCTCCGCCAACGAAGCCGCGGAACGTGTGGCGCGCAATGTTGAAGCTGTGGCGGCCGCCACCGAGGAACTCACCGCCTCGATCGGCGATATCTCGCGCCAGGTCAGCGAGACCTCGGCAGCAGCGCAGCGTGCTGTGACCGAAGCCAACCAGACCAGCAGCACCATGGAAAACCTGGCGGCCGCCGCCAATCGCATCGGCGAGGTCGTGCGGCTCATCAACGATATCGCCAGCCAGACCAATCTCCTCGCCCTCAACGCCACAATCGAAGCGGCCCGCGCCGGCGATGCCGGCAAGGGCTTCGCCGTCGTGGCAAGTGAAGTGAAGAATCTGGCGACGCAAACGGCAAAGGCCACCGAGGACATCCAGGCGCAGATCCAGGATATCCAGGCAGAAACGCAAAAGGCCGTCGGTGCCATCGGCGGGATCGCCACCACCATCAGCGACATCAGCAGCAAGGCCAGTGCGGTCAGCGACGCCGTCGGTCAGCAGATGGAAGCCACCAACGAGATCGCCCGCAACGTCCAGCAGGCGTCCTCCGAATCAGAAACGGTCAGTAAGCGCATCGCGACCGCCGCCGACGCCGCCGGACAATCCGGCTCTGCCGCAGCACATCTTCGCGAAGAGGCAGTGGCACTCGCCGGCGATGTCGATCAGTTGCGGACGCTGTCCGGCGATTTCATCAGCCGCATCGGCACGGTCTAGAGATCTCTTTGCCCGTCGCTTAGGAAAAGAAGCGGCGGATATTTGTGTGTGTTTGACTAAAACACCCGAAAATATCGAAAAGCATACATATGTGTGCCCGGCATGATTGCTGACTTATCCTGATTCACCTTACGGTGCCGCCTCGATCCGATAAACCACGGCAAACGGGGCGTTATTCATGATCGGCACGGCAAGAGAGTTTCCGCTACGCTTGATGCGGCGTATCCATCGGACCTTGAGCCGGACGCTGCCCAATGTCTGGCAACTCAATTATTTGCTCGCTTTGCCGAAGTTCTGGAGCGGCAACAAGCGCCTGCCGCGCCGCATCGATGATCCCCGCGCCTCACTCAACGACATCATCTTCCAACGCATGATCCGCAACGAGTGGTCGATGCTGGAGCAATCCTGCGTCGACAAGGAACACGCCAAGGTCTTCGCCCAGGCCAAGGCGCCGCACGTCAAGGTCGCCAGGACCGAGGCGGTCATGGTCTTGGGAAAAGCCACCACGATCGCGGATGTCGCAGCCTGGCTGCAGCCATTTCTGGGTAAGCGCCTGGTGGTGAAGCCGACCCACAGCTGCGGCGCCATCCTCTATCTCGACACGCCGCTCGATCCAGCCGAACTCGCGGCCTTCGTGCGGTTCTCCAAGAAGAACTTCTTCCACGCCGCGCGCGAGACGCAATATCAGAGCCTTGAGCGGAAGCTGATCATCGAGCAGAACATCGCCCCGGCCGGCGGACTCAGCGACTACAAATTCACCTGCGCCAACGGCCATATCCTGCATGGCCGCCTGGATGTCGGCCGCTTCACGTCGCAGCATCAACGCGCGTTGTTCACCGTGCCGGGCTTCGAGATCATCCCGGTTGAATATGGCGGATTGAAGATGCCGGCAAAGATCGAACGGCCGCCGCATCTCTATGAGATGATCGAGATCGCGGCACAACTGTCGCACGGCTTCGATTTTGTGCGCATCGATCTTTATGACACCGATGACGGCGTCTATTTCGGCGAATTCACCTTCACGCCTTGCGCCGGATCGAGCAGCTATTCCGATGAAGAGGTCGCCATCGAGCTGGCGCGGAGATTGCGGAAGATCACCGCGAGCGAGACCCGGATGCCGCTCCAGCAGCGCTCCGCCGCGTAAGAATCACCCCAGCAATTCGCCCAGCACCGCATCGAGGCGCTGGCGACCAGCTTCCGTGGCGGTGAGCCGCCCGTCACGAATCTCGAGGAAGCCACCGTCAGCCAAACGCTGCAGGCGGGCGGGATCGATATCCACCGCAAACGGCCGGCCGGATTCCGCTTCGAAACGTGTGAGCGGAATGCCCTCAGCCAGGCGCAGCCCCATCATGGTGAGCTCGCTGATGCGGGCATCCGTCCTGACCTCGTCATATTGCCGCGTCGCGTGACCCTGTTCGGCCACCATCTCCAGCCAGCGTTCAGGCGCCCGATGCTGGCGTGTGGCGAATTTCCGGCCATCGATGGTCAAACGCCCATGAGCCCCCGGCCCGATCCCCACATAATCGCCGTAGCGCCAATAGGTGAGATTGTGGCGCGATTCCGACCCCGGCCGCGCGTGATTGGAAATCTCATAGGCCGCGAGACCGGCGTCACCCAGACGCGCCTGGGTGAGTTCAAAGAGCTCGGCCTGAATATCCTCATCCGGCAGCACGAAATCGCCGCGGGCATAGGCCTGCTCAAACATCGTGCCGGTCTCGATGGTGAGCTGATAGAGCGAGATGTGATCGGCGGCGAAGGTCAGCGCGCGGGCGAGTTCTTGGTCCCAGACATCCGGCGTCTGTCCGGGCCGCGCATAGATGAGATCGAAGGTAAAACGGTCGAAGGTATTCGCAGCCAGATCGAGTGCCGCCAGCGCCTCGCTTTGATTGTGCTGGCGGCCAAGGAATTTGAGGTCGGCATCGTTGAGCGCCTGGATGCCGAGCGACACGCGGTTGATGCCGGCCGCGCGAAAACCCTTGAGCTTGCTCGCCTCGACCGAGGTCGGGTTGGCCTCCAGGGTGATCTCGATATCATTGGCGACACGCCAATGCCGCGCCACGGCGTCGATCACCGTTTCCGCGGTGCCAGGATCCATCAGCGAGGGCGTACCGCCACCGAAGAAGATGCTGGTGACGGTCCGGTTCGGCTTCAACGCGGCGTAATGCGCGAGTTCCTTGAGATAAGAGTCCCGCCAATCCGTTTCCTCAATCTGCTCCCGAACATGGGAATTGAAATCGCAATACGGACACTTGGCTTTGCAGAACGGCCAATGGATATAGATACCGAAACCGCGCGGATCGTTGATCATGTAAGAATCGCGATCAGCTCGTTGAAGACGCCTTCAGAGTTGGACAGGATGTCGTTGTTCCAGAAGCGCTTCACGTCATATCCATTCTTCACGAGCCATGCAGTCCTGATTTCATCACTGGCAGAGTCCGCATGCTGCCCGCCATCGGCCTCAACGACGAGCTTTGCATCTGAGCAATAGAAGTCAACGATGTAAGGTCCAAGTGGCACTTGGCGACGAAATTTCCATCCGCCCAACCTGCGGTCACGCAGCAGCGTCCATAGCCGCTTCTCTGCTTCGGTAGCGTTGCGACGCAGTACCTTTGCCTGAGCCGTCTTCGCCACGGCGCCACCCCCTCACCCTGACCCTCTCCCGCGAGGGGAGAGGGAATGAGATCCGCCGGCAACGATGGACCCGGCAAGAATATGGTAATCGAAATGCGTGGCAGAAGCCCCTCTCCCCTCGCGGGAGAGGGGTTGGGGTGAGGGGGAGCAACTGATGAACTACCCCCGCCGGCGGTTGCGGCGACGACCGTCATCGCCATCCGGCTGCGTCGCGACCTTGGGCAGCGGCAGGTTCACGGCCTTGGCGAGATGCGGATAGGGCGCCGTCTTGTGCGGCAGGGCCATCGCGTCGATGAAGTGTTCCTGGAATTTCGCCTCGACAGCGGTTTCGATCTTCTCGACCTGCTTCACCACGCGCGCAATCTCGTCCCGCGCCGCAAGATTGAGGAGGGCGATGCGCGCACCGGTGCCGGCGGCATTGCCGGCCGAGGTCACCTTGGCCAGATCGCAATCCGGGATCATGCCCAGCACCATCGCGTATTTGACGTCGATATGGCTGCCAAAGGCGCCGGCCAGCGTGATCCGGTCCACCTTGTCGACGCCGAGCTTGTCCATCAGCAGCCGCGCGCCAGCATAGAGCGCGGCCTTGGCTAGCTGGATGGCACGGATGTCGTTCTGCATGATCTTCAGCTGCGGCTGGCCGTCATGCAGCAGATAGAAGAACGTGCGGCCGTCGGCCTGGATGCGCGGGCTCTTTGCCGCCATGCCGCCATCAATGACGCCGTCTTGCGTGAGAATACCGGCAAGATACATTTCGGCGAGCGCCTCGATCACGCCGGACCCGCACACGCCGGTGACACCAAACGCCTCGGTCTCCTTGGCGAAATCGGGATGATCGGACCAGAGATCCGAGCCGATCACCTTAAAACGCGGCTCCAGCGTGTCGCGGTTGATGCGCACGCGCTCGACCGCACCGGGTGCCGCACGTTGGCCGCAGGAAATCTGCGCGCCTTCGAAAGCAGGGCCTGTGGGCGATGAGGCCGCGAGCAAACGATGACGGTTGCCCAGCACGATTTCCGCATTGGTGCCGACATCGACGATGAGCGTCATCTCGTCGACGTCATAGGGTGTCTCGGAAAGGATGACGCCGGCCGTGTCCGCACCGACATGCCCGGCGATGCAGGGCAGCACATAGATGCGCGCATTGGGATGGACCTTGAGGTCGATTTCCGTCGCCCAGATCTGCACCGGCCCGTCGGTCGCCAGCGCGAACGGCGCCCAGCCGAGCTCGATGGGATTAATGCCGAGCAGCAGATGATGCATGATCGGGTTGCCGACGAAGGTGCATTCCAGCACGTCTTCCGGCGTGCAGCCGGCTTCCTTGACCACGGCCTGGACAAGATCGTTCAAGGCCTCGCGCACCGCCTTGGTCATGTCGACATCGCCGCCCGGATTCATCATGACGTAAGACACGCGGCTCATCAGATCTTCGCCGAAGCGGATCTGCGGATTCATCAGGCCGGAGGACGCCACCACTTCGCCGGTGCCGAGGTCGCACAAATGCGCCGCGATGGTGGTCGAGCCCACATCGACCGCGAGGCCGTAAATCCTGTCCTGGAAGCCCGGCCAGACGGCGGTGATCTGCTTGCCCATATGGACGGCGACAGTGACCTTCCACTCGCCCTTGCGCAACGCCTGTTGCAGGCCCTGGATCGCGCGCACGTCGCAATCGAGGCCCTCAAGATTCCATTGCGCCTTCAACGCCTTTTCCAACCGCTGCAGATCGCCGGTCGGATCATGCATGTCCGGCTCCTGCACCTCGACATAATGCAGGCGGATGACCGGGTCCAAAGTGATGTCGCGCATCTCGGCGCGCTTGCGCACGACCTGCTTGTGCACCTGGCTGTCGGCCGGCACGTCGATCACCAGATCGCCCAGCAATTGCGCCGAGCAGGACAGGCGCCGGCCCGGCTTCATGCCGCGCTTATCGGCATAGCGCTGCTCGGTCGAGGAGAAGTCGGACAGGTGATGCGCATCCGACGTAACGCCGAGCTTGGCGAATTCGCCCTCCGACACCACGACCTGGCAGCGCCCGCAGATGCCGCGGCCACCGCAGACGGAATCAATATCGACACCGAGCTGGCGCGCCGCGGTGAGGATCGGCGTGCCCTTCTGGAACCGGCCGCGCTTGCCCGAAGGCATGAACACCAGCCAGGCATTGTCACCGTTTTCGGCACCGTTACCGTGATCCAGAGTGGCTGCGCCGACATCCGCCATGACATGTGTTCCTGCGTTGATCGTAGGGCTTTTCGGGCCCTGAAAATGCCAAACCCCATCCTTGGGAGCAAGGATGGGGATAGTCTTCAGTCGCTCCCCCTCTCCCTAACCCTCCCCCACGTTGGGGGGAGGGAACTCGATCGAGTCTTTCTTCTCCCTCCCCCCAACGTGGGGGAGGGTCGGGGAGAGGGGGTTTTTGGTTACGCCCCCGCCGTCTCCGGCGTGGCACCACCGGCAGCACCACCACGGCGACCACTGCGTTCGCGGCGACCGCGATCGCCTTCGGCGGCCGGTTCGCGGAAGCGCTTGATCCAATGGGCGCAATGCGCGTCCGTGCCCATCAGCACGTCAGCGCCCCAGATGCCGGTCATTTCTTCCATGTGGAGTGGGTTCATGATGGCCGAGGTCATGCCGGCGCCGATCGCCATCGAGAGGAAGGCCTGGTTGAGGCTGTGGCGGTTGGGCAGGCCGAAGCTGATATTGGAGGCGCCGCAGGTCGTGTTGACCTTCAGCTCTTCGCGGAGGCGCCGGATCAGGCTGAACGCCGCGCGGCCGGCCTGGCCCAGCGCGCCGATCGGCATGACCAGCGGATCGACGACGATGTTGCTGTAATGGATGCCGTAATCGGCCGCGCGCTGCACGATCTTCTTTGCCACTTCGAAGCGCACATCGGGATCTTCCGAGATGCCGGTTTCGTCATTCGAGATGGCGACGACGGCGGCGCCATATTTCTTCACCAGCGGCAGCACCACTTCGAGGCGTTCTTCTTCGCCGGTGACCGAATTGACCAGCGCCTTGCCTTTATAGACCGCAAGACCGGCCTCAAGTGCTGCCACGATCGAGCTGTCGATCGAGAGCGGCGTGTCGGTCAGCGACTGCACCAGCTGGATCGCTTCGGCAAGGATGCGCGGCTCGTCGGCCATCGGGATGCCGGCATTGACGTCGAGCATATGCGCACCGGCCTCGACCTGGGCCAGGGCGTCCGACTTCACGCGGCTGTAGTCGCCGGCCGCCATTTCGGCAGCCAGCAGCTTGCGCCCCGTAGGATTGATGCGCTCGCCGATGACGCAGAAGGGGCGATCGAAGCCGATCACGATTTCCTTGGTGGCCGAGCTGATAACGGTATCGGTCATAACTGATAGTCCTTTCTGAAACGCAATTTCTTTAGCTCACGCCAAGACGCTGACGGATTCCGCGGGTCGCGGTGCGCGCTTGGGCTGGCGATTCTTCATCACGCCGGATGCGTGGATGATGTCGTTGACGAATTCTTCCTGGCGATAGGCCATGACATGGAGGCCATGCACGCCCTCGATCTCCTTGATCTCCTGGATGAGGTCGATGGCGAGCTGTTTGCCTTCGGCCTTCTCGTTCTGAGATTTTTCCATCCGCTCGATCACCGCATCTGGAATATGTACGCCCGGCACATTGCTGCGCATCCAGCGCGCCGTCTTCGAGGAGGGCAAGGGACCCACGCCAATAAGGAAGAACGCCTTCTCATGGAGGCCCTGGGCGCGCACCTTGTCCATGAATTTGCGGAGCATCGGCACATCATAGCAATACTGCGTCTGGATGAACTGCGCACCGGCGGCGATCTTCTTGCCGATATGGGTCGCGCGGTGTTCGAGCGGCGGCACGAAGGGATTGGCGGCACCCCCTAGGAACACGCGGGGCGGCACCGTGATCTTGCGGCCCGACAGGAACTTGCCGTCATCGCGCATGCCCTTGATGCAGCTCAACAGCGACGTCGAATCGAAATCGAACACGGGCTTGGCTTCCGGCTGGTCGCCGGCCTGCACGCCGTCGCCGGTCAGGCACAGGATGTTCTGCACGCCCATGGCAGCCGCCCCCAGGACATCGCCCTGAATGGCGATGCGGTTCCGGTCGCGACACGAGATCTGCATGATCACCGAATAGCCGGCCCGCGTGAGCAGCGCGCAGATGCCGACCGAGGACATATGGCAGTTGGCACCCGACGCATCGGTGGCGTTGATGGCGTCGCACACTTCCGAGAGCACCAGCGCCCGGTCATAGACATCACGCGGGTCGGCGGAATCCGGCGGATTGAGCTCGGCCGTCACGGCAAATTTGCCGGCGCGCAGGATGCGCTCAAGACGGCCGCCCGATGAATGACCGGGCAGGCTCGGCAGCGGTGCTGAAGGGTCGATCTGCGGGTCCATCACGCAGCCTTCCCTTCGCCGCCGGCAGCAGGCGCAGCAGCTGGAGCGGCCGCAGCCGGCTTCTTGGCAGGCGGCGCCTTTGGCGGCTTCGGCGCGAACTCGCCCACCTTCTTGGTCATGCGCACGACGCGGAGCCAGGCAGAGCGGCCCTTGATCGCGTTGTTCACCTGGACCTGAACGTCCTTGATCTTCTCAAGGTTGCCGTCCATGCGCTCGGCGCCGGCCCATCCTTGCACCCAGACGCATTTCATCTCCGGCTTCACTTCGCAATTCCCGTTAGGTCGCACACCGCCACAAGGCCCGTTGCGCAAGGTCTTGGGGCAATTCATCGGGCAGGACATGCCAGTGGATGAGAGCGCGCATTGCCCGCACATCTGGCAGTCGAACAGGAAACCCTTGGTGGTTTTTTCCAGCACCTGAAACGGCGCCTCGAGCTTTTCGTAGCCGATTCTGTTCCACAGCGGATGCAGCGCCACCATGGCCTTCTCGAAGGCCTGGTAAAAGCGGTTGAGACCCTTTGCGTGGCGCACCGACCAGAGGCGCACTGCGTACATGGGAGTTAGCCCTCGGCTGCGGCGGTGGCGAGGCCACCGCGTTCAACGTATTCCTTGAGGCGCTCTTCCGGGAAGGCCGCCTCGATCTCGGCCTGTGCCTTCTGTGCCTCGGCTTCCAGATCATCGCTCACCTCAACGGGTGCTGCGCGGCGCCATTCGCCAAGATACGAATCCGTGTCGCGCAATTTGGCGCGCATGGCGGCGCGGTCGATCGCCTTTTCAAAGCGCTCATCGAGCTGCTTCTTGGCGCTGTCGCGACCCTTCTTCACGATGACCTGGGCGGGAATGTCGCGCCAGTAGACGACGATGAGCTGAGCCATCCTGAATAATCCTATTGTTCTGATTCGACCGCCACGGCCTTCGCCATGAAGGTCGCCATCTCGCCGTAACCTGTGAACCGCCGCTCGAAATCCAATCCCAATTTTTTGGCCGCTGCCTCTGCCTTTGCCGTCAGCGCCGGATCGTCGATCTGTGCCAGATAAACGACACGGCGGTAATGGCCGAAATAGGCATCGCGCAATTCCGGATGGCGATCCAGCCCCATGCCCTGCCAGATCAGCCGCTCGAAATGCCGGGCGATGTAATCGGTGAGGAAGAAGCTGCCCAACTCCTCTTCCATCATCTGGTCGAACGCCGCGTGACCCGCAAAAAAATCGTAGCAATGCGGCCCGTCGATCCGTTCAACCCCTTCTTCCCGCAACACCTCGTCCAGCAGCCCGCCGCTGCCGCAATCGCCATAGAGCACGAAGATGTGTCTGAAGCGCTTCCGGCCCCAGCGGATCTTCGCCCGCACCCCCGGCGGGATCTTTTCCGGCCGGTTATGCCAGATCGCCGGCAGGCAGGTCACCGCCAATTGCGCGTCAGTCCACCCGTTTGCCGCACGCACCGCCACGAATTCCTTCGCCAGCGCGCCGCAGGCAATGATCAGGCACCCGCCCTTCCTTTTGGCATCCTTGGCGTCTTGCTCCATGCCAGCACTCACTTTCGTCCCATTGGTAGGCGCATGACCCCAATATGGCTGCAATTGGGGCGACCGCTGATAGTCGATTAACGACGAGGCGTCATGTCGCAAACTGAACTTTTCTCAACAGGCGGTGAAGCCGAATCATGTCTCTATCAACGCAATCAGCGACATTATACGCAAAAAATGTTTCACATGAAACAATTCCGCCGTCAAGACACCTGAATGCTGCGGCGCAATGTCACCCTTGTTGCATTGCAGCAATATCCCCATATTCAAATCGTTAGGGGAAGGAAGGTTCGAGAAAATGACTGATATTTGGCTTCGCTCACTTGAAAACGACCGCGCCAACCCCATATGGAAGTTCGTCGTGTCGGTTTTCGCGACATGGTCGGCAGCCCGCGCTTGCGCAGCAGCCGTTGAATCTCACCGACGCCCGGCAGATGAAGATCTCCTGGAGCTTGGTATCGACCCCAAGGCCTTTGCCTCTGTTCGCCTGATCTGATCGGCCGAACGACCAAAGGTCCGCCACCTGCCCTTCGCGTCAGATCACGGATGTACTGACTGGTGTCATAGGCAGGGCGGCGACGGGAGTCGGCTTTCCCCAAACCTTTGCCGGATCACGGATGTACTGACCGGTAAGGGACGGGGCAGGCCTTTTGCCCTGCACCAGACAGCCCGGACCTAGCGCAGCCAAACCGGCAATTCGCCCGATGACTTGCCGCTGCACGCTGCTTCCACGCAGGCGGCGAGGCTACCGAAGCGAACGCCGCGTCCAACGAGGCCTGGCGCATAATGCGCGTACTTGCCTGAGTTGGTCATCAGCGTTTGCACGGTTGTGGGAATGACCGGCTCGCCCAGCATGCACCAGCAGGTATCGGTGACGATCTGAATGCCGAAAACCTCCAACGCTTCGAGATAGCCGGCCAGCGACGCAGCTTGGTGCACGGCCCGGCCGCAGGTCACGACCACCGCGATGTCCGGCGACTTGACGCGTCCGCGCACCAGCGCGGCCAATTGTGCGCATTCGTTGAGGGAGAAATGGGGATTGCCCAGGGCAATGAGCCCAACCTCCGGCAACGTCGCCGTATTGAGCTCCACCCAGGCACGCCGCAGATCGTCCAGACTGACGCGCAGTTCGCGTGCCGGTCCTTGCGCGTCCGCTTCGGGCGTTACCCCAGCAATGTGGAACATCGGCGCCGCCGCCATCGTGGCGAAGGCCGCACCGAATGCCTTCAAGTCATCCGGCCCCGCTGCACTTGTCTCCAACCCGCGAATCAAGGGGATCTCGCTGCCGCAGACGGAACCGCAGCAATAGCCGAGCAGCGGCCAGAAGGCATCGTCGGTCGCCGCCGGCCGCTCGACCTCCAGGACGAGCGTCGCGCGCCGCCCGGTATCAAGGTGGCAGCCCGCTAGCGGCGCGCGGCCCGTCAAGGCGATGCAGATATCCAGATAGTCCGGGTACTTCATCGTCCGTGCGCCGATGACACTGTTGGCGTAGACGACGGCGTTCGACTCTGCCCAGCCGATTTGCTCACCGAAGCCAGGCGCACTCTCGAGCAGATAGGGGGCGCAGGTAAAAGTAGGCTCGGCCCCCATGGCAAGGTACGCATCGGCAAGTGCCGCCGCTGGAACACCCAAATCCTCGGCAACGCCTTGCATGCGCCATCGGCGCTTATCGACGGAAATGGCATTGAGCGTGGTTGGCACGCGCACGCGCGCATCTCGCTCGACCAGCAATTGCGCAAAGCGCAGACATGCCGGACCCGTATAGATGCAGCCGTCAATGTGAACCTGGGTTACATCGACGAAGCCTTCCGCCCCCTGAAGTGCCGCCATCCGCAGCAACAGACGCATGGCAAGCTGCGCAGCCTTGCCATGCTTGCCCGAGAGTAGATCCTGATCCATCGCGTCAAGCCGCACCGACGCATTATCGTCGTTTGCCTGCGGTATGACAGCAGACCGCACGTCGTCTTTGGGCGCCTGGTCGAAAAGATGGAGGCAATGCCTTCCCACCCTGGCGTACCGAAACTCGCCAAGATGCTCGAATAGCGCCGGCTCTACCTGCAGAACTGGTATCGACTGCTCGAAAACCAGCTCGGCGACGAGCGCGCCCAGGGTGAGGATTTCCTCCCGCTCGCAGACGACGATGGCTGCCGGTGCGTGGCCGTTGAGGATCAGTTCCAACAACACACCGCTCCCGGTGCAGGAGCCACGCCCGCTCGGTATCGCGAGCACGCGTCCGGCGAGGCATTCGCCGCGCAAGGGATGGTGCTGGTCGATGACGATGCCCGTCAGCGGATCAACGCCACCCCAGAAGCTGAGCGCCATGTCGGCATAGAGCAAATCACCTTCGGCTTCGCCCTCGACCAGCGACTTCCCCTGACTAACCAGCCCCATGTGGTGCAACTTTCTACCGCGAGACGCGTCAGCTGTTGTTCTATTCGGGCGCAACTTTACTGCGCCGCCTTGTTGCGGTCGAGTGCCGCCAAGCTGTGGGTGATCCAGGCGCGGGTCAGTTTTTCCTGCACCGAATTCTGGCCGAGACGTTGGCGTAGCTGCGCGAAATCCACATGGTCCAATTCCTGGTCCTGATTGAAGCAGGAGAACACGACTGTCTCCTTCCCCGTGACCGGGTCCTTATGCGGCTGCAGGCATTGGGCGCAGATTTCCTTCATCATGCATTGCATGGGCGAGTTGATCGACCCTACGGCGCAATGTGATTCCTTGAGATAGGGCTTCAGTACCTGGTGCCGCGCGCGCTGCACGGCGGCCATCATGCCGTCGGAACCGATGGCGATGATGCGGTCGACATCCTGCAAACGGATGGGCGTCTCGCCCAATTTGCCCTCGGCGTAATATTGGATGCTCTCGATGATGTTGCCGACATGGGTCTTATCCTGCGGGCGCGTGGGCTGAAATCCCGGCGCCTCGTCGCTGGACCAGATGACGATATCGGCCGCGGCCTCGATGTCGGCGACCTTGTAGCGGTCCTGCAATTTCTTATAGCCGGCGAAATAGAGCACCTTTGACCCAGCGGCGCGCAGCGCGCGGCCGATGGAGAACAGCACCGCATTGCCAAGGCCACCGCCGGCCAGCAGCACCGTCTCGCCCGCCGGTGTTTCCGTGGGCGCGCCGGTCGGCCCCATCAAGATCACCGGTTCACCGACCTGCAGGTGACGGCACAGTTCCGATGATCCGCCCATCTCCAGCACAATGAGACCGACAAGGCCGTTTTCCTTATCGGTCCAGGCGCCTGTCAATGCGAGGCCTTCCATGGCCAGCACGGTGTCCTTGGTGCGCGGCGCCAGCGCCTCGAAGTTCTGCAGGCGATAGAATTCGCCCGGCGCAAAATTGCCGGCGGCCTGCGGCGCCTCCACCACCACCTCGACGATGGTCGGCGTCAACCGGTTGACCGCCCGGATGCGCGCGCGCAGGCGCTGGTTCATAAGGGCCAGGAACGGCGCCGCGTTCGTGTCGGCGGGTGCGGCGCGATGCTGGAGCGCTGCCGACACCACAGGCCAGCCTTGTTTCGCACTGCCCATGGCCTTCACCACATTGCCGGCAAAGCTCGGATGCAGGTCACCGAAGAAGCTGACAGCGCGGCCATCGTCATGGGATTGCGTGATGACGCGCACCTCGTTGGGCTTGGCGAGTTTCTCCGGTGTCACAATCTGGCCGTCCTCGCCGATGGCGCGGAAATACTGGCCATCCAGGCTGAAATTCGTGTTGTCCTCCCGCGCCAGAACGGTGTTAGGCCGCGTGCCGGCTGCCACCAAAATGGCGCGGGCCGGGAGAACATGATCTGTACCATCGGCATGCTTCAGATGGATGTGCGCGGCAAAGCCCTGCCCATCGACATCGATGCTGGTCGGCGTCAGGCTTTCGGCAAAGCGGATATTCTCCTCGAGCGCCTTCTCCACCTCCTCGTGATTGAGGGTGTAGGATGGCGCATCGATCAGGCGACGCCGATAAGCGAGTGTCACGCCGCCCCATTCCTGCAGCAATTCGGAAATGCGCGGTGCCGTGCCAGCAGCCTGGGCGCGCGCACGTTCGGCGCGGATGAGACGGGCATGGGTCAGGAATTCATCGACGATCTCGATTTCCACCTGGCTCCAGGCTGCGCGCAAGGCCGTCTCGCCCGTGTCTGCCGTCAGCGTCTCATAGCGGCTCAGGAACTTCTCGACCTGGATCGGATAATACGCCATCGCCTCCGTCGCCGTGTCGATCGCGGTCAGGCCACCACCGATGACGACCGCCGGCAGGCGCAATTGCAGATTGGCGATGGAATCGGTCTTGGCGGCACCGGTCAGCTGCAGCGCCATCAGGAAATCGGATGCCATGCGCACACCCTTGGCGAGACCACCGGGCATGTCGAGCAAGGTGGGTTTACCCGCACCCATGGCCAGTGCCACATGATCGAAGCCCATCTCCCAGGCCTGATCCAGCGTGATGGTGCCACCGAAGCGCACGCCACCGAACATCGCAAAAGTGCTGCGGCGCTCGATCAGCAGCCGGATGATTTTCAGGAAATTCTTGTCCCAGCGCACGGTGATGCCGTATTCGGCGACACCGCCGAAACCGGCCATGGCGCGGTTGCCGAGATCTTCTGCAAGCTCGCTCGCATCGCGGATCGGCTTGAAAGGCACACGCGCGCCATCCGGGGTGACGCCGGACAAATCTGCCGCCAGCGGCTCGATCTTCAAGCCATCGACGGCCACCACGGTGTGGCCATCATTCAGCAGATAGTGGGAGAGCGTATAGCCAGCCGGCCCCAACCCCACCACCAACACCTTCTTGCCTGACGAGGGCTTGGCCACAGGATGCTTGAGGTTGAGCGGGTTCCAGCGCGTGAGCAGGCTGTAGATCTCGAACCCATAGGGCAGCGCCAGAACATCTTTCAACGTGCGCGTTTCCGCCTGAGGGATGTCGACCGGCTCCTGCTTCTGGTAGATGCAGGCCTTCATGCAATCGTTGCAGATGCGGTGCCCGGTCGCTGCCACCATCGGGTTGTCGATGGCGATGATCGACAGCGCACCCAACGGCTCGCCGGCGGATTTAGCCGTATGCATCTCGGAAATCTTCTCCTCGAGCGGGCAGCCCGCCAAGGTCACGCCGAACACACTCTTCTTGAACGTGCCGTCCTTTTCGGTGAGGCCCTTCGAGCAGCTGTCCTTGCCCTGGTTGTGGCACCAGATGCAGTAATTGGCCTGATCCAGTGCGTGATTGAGATCCATGCCGTGATCGGTGAGCGCAAAGCCTTCGCGGTGACGGAGCTTGTCGGCAGGGAGCCTGAACGAGGTCACCCCGTTGCGCGTCTCGGTCTCCATATGAACGAGATGCGCCGGATCGATCTTGCGCGGCGCCTTGAACAGCACCCCCGTGCGATGGAGGGCCTTGCCGGCATCGGACTGCGCGGCCCAGGCAGCGTATTGCAGGGCAAGATCAATCTCGGCGCCATGCGCCCCCTCATCCTTGCCCCAGACTTCGACATGCGTCGCGAAAGTGAGTTCATCGAACGTGCCCCCGAACAGCGCCGTCAGCTGCGCCCGCACGGCATCGGCCTCGATGCCGGCGAGCTTGTCCGGCCCATAGGCCTTGAGCGCTCGGCGCTGCACGAAGAGCCGCTTGCAGGTATAGAGCGGCGCCAGATCGTTGTGTTTGGCCTGCAGGGCGGCGAGCTCGGATTGGATCCCAAACAGGCTTCCCAGGAAGTCTTCCAGGGGGGCTGAAAGATTAAGAATGAGAAGCGATTGCAATTTTGAATCAAGAGATTTGGGGTCCGCACGGGCAGCCAAAAGACGCCCCAGAAGTGCCGGATCACCCTCACCCAGCTGCCTCAGAAAGTGGGCATCGAGCCGCGCCAGACCCGCCGGATCGTAGAGATCCTCGAACCGCAATCCATGCGCCAGAACGAGATCATCCATTCGGTGGCTTCCTCAATATCACACGAAACGCGCGGCATTAGGTGGCTCCCACGGGGAATATTATTCGTACACAAACAAAAACAAGCAAGGCCTTTCGCCAACAATGGCGCCAGCGGTAACATTTCACCCCTCGGTCGCGAATTCGTGCTTGGACATTTCATCGGCCTTTCCAAATACTTGACCCAGCATGAGCCAGCCCGACGACACCCTTCGCAACGAGAAACTGATCCGCACCAAGGAGCAATGGGCGCGGGACGGTCGCTTGCTGACAGGTACGATCACGGCCAAGGACCGGCTGCCGCCGGGCCAGCGCGCGGTGGAGACTTGGCCGGTGCTCGATCTGGGCATCACGCCGACCATCGATCCCACGAGCTGGCGGCTGGAGATCGGTGGGCTGGTGCAGCGCCCGGCGAGCTTCGATCTCAGCGCCTTCAACGCTTTGCCGCAATCGGTGGCGCGCAGCGATATCCATTGCGTGACGTCGTGGTCGCGCTTCGACAATGACTGGCAGGGTGTGCTGGCCACCGACCTGCTGGCCGACGTCAAACCGCTGAGCAAAGCGCGTTTCGTGCTGTTCGAGGCTTATGACGGCTACACCACCAACCTGCCGCTCGACGCGTTCTCGCAAAGCGATGTGCTGCTCGCCACCCATTGGCAGGGCCAGCCGCTCAGCGTGCCCCACGGGGCGCCGGTGCGGGTGGTGGTGCCACAGCATTATTTCTGGAAAAGCGCCAAATGGCTGCGCCGCATCCAGTTTGTCGCAACCGACCAGCCGGGCTTCTGGGAGACCCGCGGCTATCACAATGTCGCCGATCCCTGGGCCGAGCAGCGTTACAGTTGACCGATTGTGACCCGGTTCACAGCGGCGACAGGCGGTGTCGATTAATTATTTGGGCGACGGCGGCCGATGGTCAAAACCTGGAACGGGCGCCAGCCATATAAACAAGCCAGCAACATCGATCAAACAGGAGAAAACCCATGAAGAACCATCGCCTTGCGCTTATCACCGCCTTCACGGCTCTTAGCCTTGGCTTTGCCAGCCATGCCTTCTCGATGGGCTCGGATTCGACCGCCCCCGCCGCCAAGGCTGACGATTACAAGAAGGCGGTCAATCTGATCGACGACGAGAAGTACAGCGCCGCCATTCCCTTGCTGCAGAAATCGATCAAGGAAAAGGGCGAGTATGCCGACGCCCTCAACCAGCTTGGCTATGCCAATCGCAAGATGGGCAATTGGAAGGCCGGCATGGAATATTACCTGAAGGCGCTGTCACTCGAGCCCAAGCATCTCGGCGCCAACGAATATCTGGGCGAGCTTTATCTCGAGCAGAAGGATCTGCCCAATGCCGAGAAGCAGCTTGCCGTGCTGAAAGCCGCCTGCGGCGATTGCGATGAGTTCGACGAATTGGAAGATTCGATCGACGACTACAAGGACGACAACAACATCAATTAAGGTTGAGTTCGCGCCCTATGTGACCCCTCCCTCCTTCAGGGGGGAGGGCTTCGCTTTCGTGGATTCAATCCCACCGCACCATAAGATACCCGCGCAGCTTGCCGTCGTTGCAGGGACGTACCATGGCTTGCAGCAGATGATCGACGGGCGCCCAGGCGGGTTCGTAATCGGCCTTGTAGACATCCAGCACCAGCACCCGATCGGTCGCGGCGTCAAAGGCTGCCAGCGGCGAGAAATGGCCGATATCGCTGCCATCGCCGTAGAAATCATCGAGATGGAAATTGACGATCGGGAAACAGCCGGCACTGCTTTCCATGGCCGTGAGATCGGCACGGAATTGATCCGCCGTGGCAGCGTCCACGGCGGATACCGGCCGCCGGTCGACGCGCCAGCCATCAAGGCGGTAATGCTCCAGCGCCACCTCAAGATGATCGGCAAGCTCCAGCAATTTGCGGCCGCCGCCATTGAGGGCCACCCCCGCCGGCCAGCTGGTATCCTTGAACAAATCCAGCAGGCGCTTTTCGCTCACCAACCCGCCGATGCGGTTGCTATGCGCCAGGCCGCGTGCGGCATTGAGCACCATCACCGCGCTGGCGAGCGAACAGGCGGAATCGGTGTGCTGATGCAGCTGATGCGGCATCAAGGCCCAGAAATTTGGCGCCGGATGCTGCCGCACATGGGCATTGTCGCGCGCCAAGGGCGTGAGGGGCGGCGCCAGACGCGTGGTGAAGCCGGCAAGATCGTTCATGCGTGCAGCCTCTCATAGATCCAGCGTGTGGCGGCGACATAGCCGGGGCTGGTCGTGCCGAGTCTATCTTTCAGCAGCGCATTAGCCCGTGGCAAAGCATGGAACGGCACCGCCGGGTTGGCGTGATGCTCGGCATGATAGGGCATGTTCCAGGCCAGAAAATTGACCAGCGCATTGGTGTAGGTGGTGCGTGAGCGGGCAAGCATGTCGATCGGCGCCGCTGCCGGCGACAGCGGACAGCCCCAATGTTCAGCCAGCAGATAGAGCCGCAGCAAGGGCTGGCCCAGCAAAGCCGGGATCACCCAATAGCGCAGCAGAAGATCGCTCTCAAAAGCCAGCGAGCCGATCAGCAGGATGGCATAGATGCCGAGCACGATCCGCGATTCACGCACCACCTTTTGCCGCTGGATGTCATTGCCGTAGAAATCCTCGGCGACACGGCCAAAAGCACGTGTGACAAGCCCCGCAAGCTGCCCGCGCCAATAGGGCAGGCCCGAGACGTAAATCAGCCATTCGCCGCGCGTCACCGGCCGCGGCGAGGAAATTTCCGGGTCGCGCGCCGGATCTTGGGTATGGCGATGATGGGCAAAGTGGAAGGCGCGGAAATATTCCCGCGGCAGCATCAGCAGCAGGCCGATGACAAAGGCGGCACCGTCATTGAGTGCGCGGGTAGCGAAAGCCGTGCGATGGATGGTCTCGTGCAAAGGGGCAAACAGGAAGACCAGGATCGCGCCATGCAGAAACATGGCCGGCCAGAGCCACGGCGAACCCTGCGCCTGCGCGATCAGTGTTCCGGTCAGCGCCAGCAGCAGAAGGTGGCCTGCCAGTTGACGCAAGGCCTGCCGGTCATCGCGTTGGAGCAAGGGCCGCAGATCCGCGGCAGAGATGGCTCTGCCGGAAACTTCCTCCACTGGATTTGCGCTGATATCGCTCAACTGGAAGACCCGCCTTGCGTCCTTGTCCGTACCCGTCCCATGGTCGAACATCACGCCCAGGCAATCAAGCACATTGGCAATCTAGCCCATTGGCAATCTAGCGCCTTAGAGCAGAGCCATCGCTCAGCGCTGCGCGCTGACTTCGCTCTGGCGCAACGGCAGAGGGGTCCGGGTCCGGCGGTTTGCCCAATTGCTGATCGGCCGCTCGAACAGGCGATACGAGACATAGGCGGCAGCAAGGCTGGTCGGCACGGCGATCACCATGGCCAGAACCAGCGCCGGCGCCTGGCCCAGATCCAGCCGGTTCACGATGGCCCAGGCAGCACCCACGATGAACATGTGCAGCAGATAGAGGGAATAGGAACTGTCGCCGATCATGCGCGCCCAAGCGCTGCCCGGGAACACCATGTATCTTTCGCTGGCGACACCGGCTGTCACGATGGCGAGGGCAGCCAGCGTCATGATGGTATGGCCGCCCACTTCCCGCAGGGCATAGAAATCGGTTTGATAGAGGATCGCTGTCAGCACGATCGCGACCAGCCAGAGGCTGGCCAGAATCGGTTTCGACATATGCTCGAAGAAGGGCCGCCCGGCCATCCTGGCCAGCCAGAACCCCAAAATAAAGGGCATCAGATTGAGGTTCGCATAGAAGCCGACAAAAGTGTTTTCGAGATCGAACACCAGACCGGCAATCACCAGGGCGCCCATGACAAGGCTCAGGATCGTCGCGCGCAGGAACGCCGTGCCACACCAGAAGAGCAGCGCCGTCAGGAGATAGAAGAACATTTCATAATTGAGTGTCCAGCCGAGCTTGAACAACGGACGCCATTCGGTCCCGCCATTGACACTATGGGGAAGGAAGGCCAGCGAATAGAAAAACTGTTCGATATCGGCCGCTGTCGTCTTGAACAAAGCTGGCGCTATCAGCGCCAAGGCAAGCACGAGTATCGTGCAGGCCCAGTAGAGCGGCACGACGCGAAACACGCGGCGGATGGCAAAGCTCTTCAGGTCGAAGGGGCCGTCGCCGGAGATATGCGCGATGATGAATCCGCTGATGACGAAGAAGATATCGACCCCGAACCGGCCGGTGATGAGGACCGGATTGCCGCTGATACCGTCGGCATGCTCGGCCACATGCGCAATCACCACCAGCCCGGCTGCCAGGCCGCGCAGTATCTGGATTGAGCTGAGGTCTCGGCGAGCCATTGGGTGGGGGGCCATCAGTCGGGCTGCTTGATTGTTTCGAGAGGGGTGAAGGCTACCGCAATGCAGCATCGCGTTTCAATTGCGATATCCGTGACATTGGCGACTTCTATCTGTCACAACGCCGCTGGACTAAAAACTGGCGCGAATAACTCGGGGAAATGGCTGTGTTAACAGGCCCAGGAACAAGCCGGCAACGTATTATCGGGCGGTGGTTTCAACAGAATCACCAAGTGACGGCTTTAACGTTTCCCGGGCAAGATCCGTTCCCGGGACATCCGGGTTCTCGGCATTAACGTCCTGGGCACTCCTGAAGGCAAGGACCTCAAGCGTCTGCTCGCGGCCGCGCACCACGAGCTGATGGCGGCGTTGGGGATCGCCGGCGATACCCGCCACCTTGGCCAAATGGCCGGAAATCACGAGTTCGGCCTCAAGCTCTTTGGTCGCCGTCTCCAGCCTGCTGGCCGTGTTGACGGTATCGCCGACCGCCGTCAAATGCTGATTGGCGCCATAGCCCATATCGCCGACGATGGCTGGACCGAAATGAATGCCGATGCCTATCCGGAGCGGTTCCTGCAGATCACTCTGCAAATGCCGGTTGAGCTCTGCGAGATTGGCGGACATGCGCCTTGCCGCGTCGAGGGCCTGGCTGCAGGCGAGCTTGCCGTCATCGCCTTCCATGCCGCTCTTAATGCCGAACAACGCCATGACACCGTCACCGATGAATTTATCGAGATGGCCACCGGCGCCGCTGACGGCTTCGCCCATCGCCTTGAAGTACCGGTTGAGCAGGAACACCACGTCATAGGGCAGGCGCCGCTCGGATAGCTTGGTAAAGCCGCGGAGATCGGCAAACAGCACGGCGATTTCCAGCTCCCGGCCGGAATGATAATCGCCACGGGCATGGGCCTGATGCGGTCCGGCTTGCGCAGGCAGCAACGGTGCCACCGTCACCGGCGCCGTCGGGCGCAACTGACAGGCAAGCCGCGTATCCGGGGACGCACCGACGCGCGCCAGCACGCGCTTCTCGTCATCGCGAGCGGCCGGCAGGTGTGCCGCACCTTTCAGAATTTTGATGCGACAGGTGGAGCAACGGCCGCGGCCACCGCAGACCGAGGCATGCGGGATGCCGGCGCTGCGGCTCGCTTCCAGCACGGTGGTGCCGGATTGAATATGCACGATGCCGCCGCTTTCGTACGAGATGGCGATGGCGCGGCGCCGGTTGAGCTGGGCGCGGACGAGACGGGCGCTGAGTGTCACGGCGAGGAGGCCACCGAATATCCAGAAGCCCATGTCGCGGAGCGCATAGACCTCGATCGCGGCTGCCTGGTTGGGGAGGTTGTCGCGCGCAATCAGCGCCGGCAGCCAGGTTTCGTCCTCGAGTTTCTCGGCGATGGCGCGGCCGGCATCGGCAAAGCCGATCAGGGCCAGTACGGGGATGGTCACGGCGAGCGCGAAGAGATAGGCCTGCGCTTTCGCGTACCAGGGCTTGAGCCGCAGCCAATAGGCCATGCCGATGCAGCCATGGACCCAGGTGACCAGAATGGCGATCGCCTGCAGGACGCCGTTCCAGGGCGAGAACACCCACAGGTTCAGCAGCACATAAGCATAGGAATCCACGAAGTCATATCGCTCGCTGGCATAGGCGGTGCTGAGCACATGGAGCAGCAGCAAAGGCGGTGTCGCCAGGCCCAGCACGAGTTGTGCCGCTTCCCAGAACGGCATTTTCAAGGCATGGCGGCGATAGAGGGCGATGAGCGCCACCAGGATGTGCAGTGTCACCGATGTATAAAGCAGCCATTCGATCGGCCCAAACCGCCAGAAGCCGAGAAACACCGAACGCCCCGCCTCCAGCCATTTCAGCGAGACGATGCCCAGTGCATGGTTGAGGTTGTGCGTCAGCACATAGAAGAACAGCACCAGCCCGGTGATGAGACGGGTACGGCTAAGATGTCGGTTCCAATTTTGGGTCAATTGCCCGATGGCCGGCAAGGTCATGCAGCTCCCACATAGGTAGCACGTGCCGGGTGAGTTTGATTAAGAACCGGCGGTTTGATAATAGTCGCAGCCATGAGCGAATGGAAACCACCTCAGCTATCGGCCCGGATCTTTGTCAATCCCCGCTTGGCTCCGGCCGAAGACAGTCTCGATCGGGCGGCACCCGGCGTGGTCGATGGGGCAGGGTTTGCACGCGCCGCGACTGAGATCAAGGCGTGGCCGGGCTATGCCCCCACCGCCTTGCGCAGCCTGGACGGATTGGCGGCAAGGCTCCAGGTCGGGCGCATCTTCTACAAGGATGAGAGCGCGCGCTTCGGCCTCGGCGCCTTCAAAGCGCTGGGCGGTGCCTATGCGGTGCTACGCCACCTGCAGGACAAATTGGGCAGCAACGTCACTCTGGCCGATCTCCTCGCCGGCACGTACCGCGATCGCACCCGGGATATCACGGTCTGCGCCGCGACCGATGGCAATCACGGCAAAGCGGTCGCCTGGGGGGCCCGATTATTCGGCTGCCAGGCGGTGATCTATCTCCATCAAGGTGTCAGCGTCGGCCGCGAACAGGCCATCGCCGCCTTCGGCGCCGTGATGCGGCGCGTGCCCGACAATTACGACGCCTCGGTGCGCGCCTGCGCTGCGGATGCCGCCAGGAATGGCTGGCAGGTCATCTCGGATACGACCTGGGATGGCTACACCGAGATTCCGCGCCATGTCATGCATGGTTACGGCGTGATGATGGATGAAGCACTGGCGCAGCTGCCAGATGGTCAGGACATCACACATGTTTTCATCCAGGCCGGCGTCGGTGGCTTGCCGGCGGCGGTTGCAGGATACCTATGGCTGGAACTGGATGCCCTGCGCCCCAAGATCATCGTCGTCGAGCCGGAGAAAGCCGATTGCCATTTTGTGAGCGCCCGCGCTGGTCAGCCCACCACCGTCACCGGTGCATTGGATACGCTGATGGCGGGGCTGGCCTGCGGTGAAGTTTCGCCGCTGGCCTGGACCCTGCTCGACAAGGCGAGCTTTGCCTTCATGACCGTGCCTGATGACGCTGCCGTCTTTGCGATGAGGACGCTGGCCACCGGCAACGGCGCGGATGCGAAGATCGTCGGTGGCGAAGCTGGCGTCGGTGGCCTGGCTGGATTGATCGCCGCTTCCATCGATCCGGCGGTACGATCCCAGCTGTTGCTCGACAAGGCGTCAAGGATTCTCATCATCGGCAGCGAGGGCGCCACCGATCCGGCACTCTATGCCGAACTGGTCGGCCACACGCCGGCAGAGGTGTTGGCGGCATGAGCGACGATCCCAACGATTTGAACCCGGGCAACAAGGGCCAGATCGAAGGCCGCCGCTTGATGCAGGACAAGCTTGCGCGCCAGCAGCGGCGCGAAGAGCGCATGCGCATGCTGGCCTCCGGCCCGCCCTCGCCTTGCATCAGCGTCTGCCAGATGGATCCGATGACCGGCTTCTGTGTCGGCTGCACCCGCACCATCGACGAGATCCGCGACTGGATTATCTCACCCCCCGAAATGCGCAACGCGATCCTCGCGCGCATCACCGAACGCCGCGCGAAAGCAAATTCCTGATGACGGACCAAGTGAAGCCCGCGGCAGTTGAGCTTGCTGGGGCGCCAGCACGCGCCGACAGCAACGCGACCGGCTTGATCCTGCTGGCCGCCATCACCTTGTTCTGGGGCATCAACTGGCCGGCGATCAAGCTCTCGGTCAACGAGGTCCCGGTCTGGGCGTTCCGGGCGATATGCCTCGGTGCCGGCGCCGGGGGCCTGTTCGCCATTGCCAGGATAGCGGGCTATTCCCTGCGCATCCCGCGCCAGGATCTGCGCCCGCTGATCATCGCCAGTCTCGGCAACATCACCTTCTGGCACATCTTCTCGGCGCTCGGCGTCAGCATGATGCTGCCGGGCCGCGCCTCGATTCTCGCCTTCACCATGCCGCTCTGGGCAGCCCCCATCGCCGCCATCTGGCTGCGCGAGAAGATCGACGGCCTGCGCCTTGCCGGCCTCGGCGTCGGCATGATCGGCCTGCTGGTGCTCGTGGTACCCGACTGGGCCAGTCTGCGCGCAGCGCCCATGGGTCCGGTGTTCATGCTGCTGGCGGCCATCGCCTGGGCCTTCGGCACGGTCGCCTTGAAGACGCATCGCTATTCGATGCCGACGACATCCCTGGTCGCCTGGCAGATGCTGCTGGGCGGCTTGCCAATCTTTGCCGGCGCCATCGTCTTCGATCACGGTTTTGATCCCGGTGCAGTGAGCACACTGGGTTGGGGTGCCGTCGCCTATGCAGCACTCATTCCAATGATCTTCTGCCACTGGGCGTGGTTCCGGGTGGTGGCAATCTACCCCGCCGTGGTGGCCGCCATCGGCACGCTGGCCATTCCCGTGGTCGGTATCATCTCCTCGGCGATCATCGTCGGCGAGTCGGTCGGCTGGGATGAAATCCTCTCCCTCTCGCTCGTCGTCCTGGCGCTCTTCCTGGTGCTGGTGGCGCCGCAATTGCGGAAGCGCTGAGCGTTCAGCGCTTCACGGCGACGCAGTTGACCAGCGTCTCTTCGTGGTTCTTCGGCGGTGTGACGCCGAACCAGCGTTCGAGCAATCCCAGATCGTTGCGGCTCCACCACAGATAGGGATAGGAGATCGCGCGCTCCGACACGTCGAAGCCGGCCTTGCGGATCATCGCGAGATATTCTGTGGCACTGCGCTGCACATCCATCGGATGGCGGAACAGCAGGCGGATCATCGGCGAGTGGATGTATTTCCGCGTCGATTCCGCGAACAGGAACAGCCCGCCCGGTTTCAGCACGCGATGGAATTCCGCCAAGGCCGCTTCCTGATCCATCAGATGATGAAAGGTCTGGTGGCAGAACACCATGTCGACCGACTCCGCCGGCAGCAGAAGGCGCGACGAGGTGGTCTGCTGGAATTCGACGGCGAGACCTTCGCCCGCAGTTTCGGCAGCGGCGATCCTCAACATCGCGCCGTCGACATCGATGCCGATCATGCGGCTGGGGCGGAAGCGATCCTTGAGCAGCCTGAAGGAGCGGCCGCGGCCGCAGCCGACATCGACGATGGTGGGATAACGAGGCTGACGGTCCTGGATCAAACGCTCCAGATCGCCGAGCGCCCGCTTCAGCACATGGACCGCCCAGGTCTCGGTTTTCAGGAACCACACACCAAAGCGCGATTCCGGCACGAACATGCTGGCATTGATCGCGTCATTGCGTTGATAGAGGGGCGAGTCCATCGCGAGCCTGAGCCTTGCAAAGTCTCAGATGTTGATGCCACTACAGATTGAGAAGAGCAAGGCCTTCCCCGAAGGGAAGACCTTGTCTGATTGTTACGCCGCCGTTTGTTAGGCCGCCGTGCCACCCACGGTGAGTGCATCGATGCGCAAGGTCGGCTGGCCGACGCCGACGGGGACGCCTTGGCCTTCCTTGCCGCAGGTGCCGACGCCGGTGTCGAGCTTCATGTCGTTGCCGATCATGCCGACCTTGGTGAGCACGTCCGGGCCGTTGCCGATGAGGGTCGCACCCTTCACCGCCGGGCCGATCTTGCCGTCTTCGATGAGATAGGCTTCGGAGGCCGAGAACACGAACTTGCCCGAGGTGATGTCGACTTGGCCGCCGCCGAAATTGACTGCGTAGAGGCCTTTCTTCACCGAGGCCAGGACATCTTCCGGTGCGTGCTTGCCATTCAGCATGATGGTGTTGGTCATGCGCGGCATCGGGTTATGCGCAAAGCTCTGACGACGACCATTGCCGGTCGGCTTCATGCCCATGAGGCGCGCATTCTGCCGGTCCTGGATATAGCCCTTGAGAATGCCGTCCTCGATCAAGGTCGTGCATTGCGTCGGCGTGCCTTCATCGTCGATGGTGAGCGAGCCGCGCCGGTCGGTGAGCGTGCCGTCATCGACGACCGTCACACCGGGCGCCGCGATCCGCTGACCCATGAGACCCGCAAACGCAGACGTCTTCTTGCGGTTGAAATCGCCTTCCAGCCCATGGCCGATCGCTTCATGGAGGAGGATACCCGGCCAGCCCGGCCCGAGTACCACCGGCATTTCGCCGGCCGGTGCCGGGATCGAGCCCAGATTGACGATGGCCTGGCGCAGCGCCTCATCGGCGCCGGCCTGCCAATGCGCTGGATCAACGACACCATCATAAGTGACGCGGCCACCGGAGCCGAAAGAACCCGTCTCCATGCGGCCGTTTTCTTCCACCATGACGGAGATGTTGAGGCGCACCAGCGGACGGATATCGGCCATGCGGCTGCCATCGCCGCGGATGATCTGGATCGCCGACCAGGAGCCGGAGATGGACGCCATCACCTGGCGAACGCGGGGATCCTTGGCGCGGGCATAGGCGTCGATTTCCTCCAGCAGCTTCACCTTCTGCTCGAAGGGCAGCAGGCCCAGCGGATTGTCCGGCGAATAGAGCTGGCGGTTGGTGCCGACGGGGCCGACATCGAGCGCGCCGTTATGGCCGGCATGGACCGCCTTCACGGTTTGTGCCGCGCGGGCGAGCGCTGCTTCGGAGAGATCGCTCGCATGAGCATAGCCGGAGATTTCACCGGCGATGGCGCGCAGGCCGAAGCCCTGGGTGGTGTCGAAACTGGCGCTTTTCAGCCGCCCGTCATCGAAGGACAGCGCCTCTGACTGCTGATATTCCAGATAAAGCTCGCCATCGTCGGCGCCATTCAGCGCATCGCCCACCAGGGTTTCAACCTTGCGCTGGTTGAGGCCGGCGCGCTCGAAAAACAGCTGGTCGGTGGTGGCGATACTGGACATGGGGGCTCCGGCGATATCTTCAGGGGTTCGGCCTTCAGATATAGGACGCTGGGGTGGAATTTGCCACCCGTCTCGCCAGTCGGGAATCTGGCCGGGAATCTGGCCAGAATCAGCCGGTAAAGCCGATCCGGCGTTCGATTTCGCTGAGGAGGCGCGGAATGTCGACCAATTCAGCACCCGTGGCATGATCGCCAGCATCTGCCGTGTTGCGGTCCGGAGCGATGGCCTGGTTGGCACCCAGGTCAAGGACGGTAATGTGCCGCTCATCCGCCATGGCCATCAGTCGACGGTGGGATTCATGGCGCACCACACCCTCGTCGCCGAGGTCGATCAGGATGAGATCGGGCGCCATCGAGCGCATGGCAACGAGGCCCAATTCCGCCGTGTGGACGGTGGTGAGCGAGACATGGCCGAGCTGCGAGAGCGCGCGCTCGATCAGGCGGACATGGGCGGGATTGTCCTCGACATAAAGAATGCGCCTGAGCGGCCGGACTACCTTCGGTCGGCCCGGTTCGATCGATGACCTCGCCGCGGGGGGCCCGGCAGCCGGACTTGCAGCGATGTCGCCAGCGGAGTCTTCAGCCGGATTTACAATCGGATTATCTGGCGAAATTTCTGGTGTATCACGCAGGACCGGACTGGCATCGGCGATCGGCAGATCTACCCAGAAGGTGCTGCCTTCATCGACGACACTCTTGAAGCCGATCTTGCCATTCATCAATTCGGTGAGGCGCTTGGAGATGGAGAGGCCGATGCCGGTGCCTTCGATCGCCAGCGATTCCGCGCCAAGGCGGTTGAACGGGATGAACAGTTCAGCCTGCCGTTCGGGGCGGATGCCGGAACCGGTATCGCGCACGGCGACGCGCAGGAAGCCCGGCCGCACGATCGAGCAGGTGAGATCCACATCGCCGCCCGGCTTGTTGTATTTGATCGCATTGGTGAGAAGATTGAGGAACACCTGCCGCAAGCGCACGCGGTCCGCCAGCACGGCTGGGAAGGGTGTCACGGGCCGCGCCACTTTCAACGTGATGGAACGAGCCGCTCCCATGCTTTCGATCAGCGGCAAGGCATCGTCGATCACCGCGAAGGCATCGATCGGTTCGATCTTGAGGCCGATGCGGCCGGCATCGATCTTGGCCAGCTCGAGGATGTCCTGGATGAGTTCGAGGAGATGCTTGCCGCCAGCCATGATGTCGCGCAGATATTCGCGCTGCTTGGCCAATAGCGGCCCCGCCCGCTCGGTCTCCAGCAGCTGCGCATAACCGAGCACAGCGTTGAGCGGCGTGCGCAGTTCATGGCTCATATTGGCGAGAAAGTCGGATTTGGCGCGATTGGCGGTCTCGGCGCTTTCCTTGGCCTGACGCAAGGCAATCTCGCTTTGCTTCTGGGCGGTGATGTCCTGCACGGTGCCGATCGAGCGACTGGGCTTGCCGGCTGCATCATAAAAGGTGCGGCCATGCACCTCGACATGCTTGGTGCGGCCATCGGGCATCACAACACGATAGGTCATGTCGCAGGCCGTGTGGTTGGCCAATGAATCGGCATAGACGCGGGCGACACGCTCACGGTCGCTGGGGTGAATGGCGTTCTCGAAGGCAAGATAAAAATTGCCCAATGTCGTGCGATCGAGTTCGAGAATGGTGAACACTTCATCCGACCAGACGCGGCTGCCATCGGCATGGTCGATTTCCCAGGCACCCAGGCGCGCAATGCGCTGCGCTTCCTGCAGGCGGGTCTCGCTGCGCTTCAAGGCCTGTTCGGTCTGCATCACTTCGTTGATATCTTCGACGACACCCACCAGACGATGCGGGGCACCATCGCGCGTCCGCGCCAGGGTTACCGTAAGGCGCACCCAGATGGTGTTGCCTGCCCTGCCGATATAGCGCTTTTCCAGCGTATAGGGACCGCGCTTGCCGGCGATCAAATCGTCGCCCAGTTGATTGTCGATAGCGACGTCGTCTGGGTGCGTGATCTGGGCAAAGCTGCGCCCGACCAGCTCCTGCATCGCGTAGCCGGTGATGTCGCAGAAGCGCTGGTTGACACGGATAAAGACGCCATCGAAATCGGAATAGCAGATACCGACGGCGGCCTGTTCGAAGACCGCACGGAAGAGGGACTCGGTATCCTCGCTGCCGCTAGGGCCTGCGGCCGATTGAAGAGAATCGTCGGCCACGGATATCGCGCTACGGCGCGTTCCACGTTTCGGCACTGCACGCTTCACTTCGGTCTTCGACATCAAGTCAATTCTCACCGCACCACCCACGCTCGGCACACCAAATTATCGCACGGCGCCCAAAAAACTGCGCCTATCCCACCCTGACAGTAGGTCCGCACATGCTAAGGATTCCTTAGCTTTGCTAGGCGTTTTGGCACCGAAAACACCGTCAAATGTCGGCAAAATGGATTGGATTTTATCTATCTGTGACCATCACAGGCCATGCCAGGATCGCAATCCCACCGTTGTTGAACACCAACCGGCGCCTGGCGCATTCTGATGTCAGAACGACACCGCGCAACCAGTCGTTGAACACGGGCCAGCCGGACCACAGGCTGAAATCGTCGATCGTGCCGGTGCTGCTTGGTCTTTCGGGGAAGGTTTTGCACCCAAGCCCGGGCCGGTTGCCCGGTCCGGCGCCAGCGTGTAGGTTCCGGCCAAATTCCCGCCCCAGAATGAGGTCACCATCCCATGCGTCCATCCGGTCGCGCCGCCAACCAGCTGCGCCAGGTCGAATTCATCGTCGGTTTCAACCGCCATGCCGAAGGGTCATGCCTGGTCAAATTCGGCGACACCCATGTCATCTGCACGGCCTCGCTCGATGAAAAGGTGCCGCCCTTCCTGAAAAATTCCGGCAAGGGCTGGGTCACCGCGGAATACGGCATGCTGCCGCGTGCCACCCACACCCGCGGCGACCGCGAAGCCGCCAAGGGTAAGCAGTCCGGCCGCACCCAGGAAATCCAGCGCCTGATCGGCCGTGCCTTGCGCGCCGTCACCGACATGAAGGCCCTGGGCGAACGCCAGATCAAGATCGATTGCGATGTCATTCAGGCCGATGGTGGCACCCGCACGGCGGCCATCACCGGCTCCTACATCGCGCTGCATGAATGCCTGCGGCTGATGAAGGATATGGGTGCGCTGAAATCGATCCCGCTGGTCGACCAGGTGGCGGCGATTTCCTGCGGCCTCTACAACGGCAACGCCGTCCTCGATCTCGACTACCCCGAGGATTCCAATGCCGAGGCCGATGCCAATTTCGTCCTGACCAACAAAGGCGGCATGGTGGAAGTGCAGGCGACCGCTGAGAAAGAGGCCTTCACCGACAGCCAGTTCGCCGAATTGCTGGCGCTGGCGCGCCACGGCACGACCGAGCTCTTTGAGATGCAGCGGACAGCTCTCGCCGCTGCTGCGGCGACGAAGAAGAAATAATGGCGCGGCGATTCGAGAGCGGGAAGCTGGTCCTCGCCAGCCACAATCCCGGCAAGCTCAAGGAAATCGTCGAGCTGCTGGCACCCTATGGCATCGACGTGGTGTCAGCAGGTGCCTTGGGCTTGCCGGAGCCGGAAGAGACCGAGACAACCTTCATCGGCAATGCGCGGCTGAAGGCGGTGGCGGCAGCGACCGCTGCGAGCCTGCCGGCGCTCGCCGACGATTCCGGCCTCGAAGTGATGGCGATCGACCGCGACCCCGGCATCTATTCAGCGCGCTGGGCGGGGCCAACCAAGGATTTCGGCATGGCGATGGGCAAGGTGCTGGATCTGCTGAAAGACAAGGATGACCGCCGCGCGCGTTTCGTTTCGGCGTTGGCCCTGGCCTGGCCGGACGGGCATTGCGACGAATTCGAAGGCGATGTCTGGGGCGAGATTGTTGTGGCACCGCGGGGTACCAAGGGCTTCGGCTATGACCCGATCTTTCGTCCCGACGGCTACGACATCACCTTCGGCGAGATGGATCCGCAGAAGAAGCATGAAATGAGCCACCGCGCTGTGGCCTTCCGCCAATTCGTCGCCGCCTGCTTCAAGAGCTGATCAGACCGCTCTGCTGTGACGCTTGTTGTCCGGTGCCAGATAGGCATCGAAGGCGGCCGCCACCACACGCTGGAATGGCAGTCCTCGCTCGGTCAGGGTGATGTGACCGCCGACCAGATTGACCAGGCCATCCTCGATCAACGGCGCCAACTGCCCCATGATCAATTGCGGATTGAAATCGAACGCGCCGAGGTCGACCGTCCCGTAACACATCAACTGTTCGATGATGGCGCGGCGCTGCACATCCTCCGCCGTCACAGAAATTCCCTTCACGACGGCACGGCGGCCTTCATGGATGGTACGTGACCAGGGGCCATGGTCCGGCGCATTCTGCAGATAACCCTGCGGCAAGGCGGAGATGGCGGAGGGTCCGAAGCCGATCAGCGCATCCGCGCGATCGACCGTATAACCCTGGAAGTTGCGCTTCAGGGTATGGCCGTCGCGCGCCGCCACCAGCGCGTCATGACTCCGGGCAAAATGATCGAGGCCGATGCGGGTGAAATCCAATCCCGACAGTGCCTGCGACGCCGCCTCAAACTGGCGGAAGCGCGCATAGGCGTCGGGCAGCGCCAATTCATCGATCAGGCGTTGATGCGGTTTCATCCACGGCACATGGGCGTAGCCAAAGAGCGCGATGCGGTCCGGCGCCAGCTCGGCCGCCTGGGCCACCGTGCGGCGCAGTCCCGACACGCTCTGGAACGGCAAGCCATAGATGAGGTCGAGATTGAGCGAGCTCACCCCGATATCGCGCAGCTTCGCGACACAGTCCCGCACCAGATCGAAGGGCTGCAGGCGGTTGACTGCCATCTGGACCATGGGGTCGAAATCCTGCACGCCCAGCGAGGCCCGCTTCACGCCACAGACGCGCATCGCTGCCAGGAAGTCCGCATTCAAAGTGCGCGGATCAAGCTCGACGGCCAGATCAAGATCCGGCTCCAGCGCAAAATTGTAAACCAGGGCCGCCATGATGCGCTGGAAGTCATCCGGCGCCAGGCTGTTGGGTGTGCCACCACCGAAATGGATCGAGCTCACCACGCGCTCATGCCCTGCCGCCGCCAGCTGACGGCTCACCAACTCGATCTCTCTGATCAAGGTCTGGGCAAAGTCGGCGATCGGCTGAGGCCGGGCGACGATCTGGGTGTTACAGCCGCAATACCAGCACATCTGCTGGCAGAACGGCACATGGATGTAGAGCGACAGCGGTGCCTCGGTCGGCAGCGCTTGTAACCAATCGGCCTCGGTCGCAGCATCGATACCGGCATGGAAATGCGGCGCGGTCGGATAGGAGGTGTAGCGCGGGACCGGGCGGTCATAGATGGCGATGAGATGATCAGTAATCATGGGGGCGAGGTTAAGGATTGACCGCGACCGCGACCTTGATTCAAATCAACGCCGGAATCGATTTGGGAAAGGCCGCTGTTTCATGGGTGCGACAAATTTGACCATTCCGGCCCGCAAGGGGTTGGCGGTGAAGATTAAGGCGGGCCAGACCTTTACCGTCGTCAACACCCATGGCACGCAGGTGGTCGATACCTGGGCCTTCAACGCCGCCGATATGGCGGAATTCATGTCGATGGAACATACCCGCGCCGGCCTGCGGCGGCTGTGTACGCGGGTGGGCGATGCCTATCTCACCAACAAGCGGCGGCCGATCCTGACCGTGACCGACGATACCTCGCCGGGGCGGCACGACACTTTGGTCGCGGCCTGTGACGTCTATCGCTACCACCAGCTGGGTCATGCCGGCCATCACGACAATTGCACCGAGAACCTGGCCGAGGCCCTGGCGGCCCTCGGCCTCAAGGCCACCGAGACACCGGCCCCCCTCAATCTCTTCATGAACATCCCGTGGGAGCTCAACGGCGATCTGTTCTGGAACGAGCCGATGACCCTGCCCGGTGACGGCATCACCTTCCGCGCCGAGATAGATGCGGTCGTGGCGTTTTCCGCCTGCCCCATGGATCTGCTGCCCATCAACGGCAAGGATTGCGTCATCCGCGACGCCCATGTGGTCGTGAATGTCGTGAACTAAGGGCAGGGCACCAGGATCGCCGGACCTTCGTCGGCCGAACCGGTTTCCGGGATCGGCTTGCAGGCGCCCTGTTCGCAGATCTGCCAGTTGCCGATTGTGGCGCCGGAGCGGGCCAGCACCAGGCGGTCTTCCAAGAAGGCGAGTGCCGGGTGATAGCGCCAGACCTTGCCGTCGAACACCGCGCCTTCCGGCGGTTCCATGCCAGCACCGCTGCCCTCGACGCGCGCCTCGACCAGTTGGAAGCCGCTCAAGCCCACATTCCAGTCTTCTTCCCAACGGGTCTTCTCGACCGAATGCGTCCAGGCGAGCGTGAAGGTACTGCCCGCCACGAGCAGCTGCTTGGCGCCGGCCACAAGCAAGCAGGCGTTCATGCCCCCACCTTTTGTGAATGGGCGGCGCGTCTAGCGCGCCAGACATGCTGGCCGATGAACAAGGCGGCGAGGACGAAGCCCACTTCGTCCGTTGCCGGCAGCGCCACGACCAGGCTGAACGCCGCCACCGTGGCAAAGATGCGCTCCCACCAGGCGAGACTGCGCGCCAGATAGCCGATGGCCGCAGCCCCCCACAAGGCGATCGCGAGACACGTCTTGAACACGATGTAGGCAACCTCGACGGGATAGCCGAACGCGCTCGCCATCCAGCCGCCATCCTGCAGCATCAAGGAGGGTGTATAGACCGCCATGAACGGAATGACGAAGCCAGCCAGAGCGATCTTCACCGCCTGGATACCGATCTTGAGGCCCGATTCCTTGGCGATCGGCGCCGCGGCAAAGGCCGCCAGCGCCACCGGCGGCGTGAGATCGGCCAGGATGCCGAAATAGAATACGAACATATGGCTGACGATGAGCGGCACGCCGAGATGCAGCAAGGCGGGGCCGGCCAATGACGAAGTGATGATGTAATTGGGGATGGTCGGTATCCCCATGCCGAGGATGAGGCAGGTCACCATGGTGAGGACCAGTGACAGGAACAGGCTCTTCTCGCCGATCGAGACCACGAAATCGCCGAAGGTGGTAGCAGCACCGGTCAAGGTCATGGTGCCGACGATGATGCCGACGATGGCGCAGGCGATGCCGACGGGTAGCGCCGTCTTGGCACCTTCGGCGAGGCTGTCGCGGCAGATCGTCAGCGTGGCGCGGCCGCCGCGATGAAAGAAGTTGATCCCGATGAGGATGGCCAGCGCGAGGGCGATGATCCACAGGCCGAATTTGAAGGCGGCGGCGCAGGCAAGGCCCAGGATCACCCAGAAGACCAGGCGCAACGCCGTCTGCGAAACGCCGATCATGGCACCGCCGCCCAGCAACAGCATGACGGTGAGGGCTAGGCCGATCGTGCCGGAGAAGAGCGGCGTATAGCCGTCGAACAGCAGATAGACGAGTGCCAGCAGCGGCAGCACCAGATGCCAACCCTTGCGCAGCGCACCCCAGGCCGACGGGCACTGATCCTTGGGCAGGCCATGGAGGCCGCGCTTGCCGGCTTCGAGATGCACCATCCAGAAAGCGGAGGCAAAATAGAGAATCGCCGGAATAACCGCCGCCTTGACGATCGCGGCGTAGGGCACGTCGATCGTCTCGGCCATGATGAAGGCCACCGCCCCCATCACCGGCGGCATGATCTGCCCGCCCATTGAGGCGGTGGCTTCGACCCCGCCGGCGAAATCGGCGCGATAGCCGAAGCGCTTCATCATCGGGATGGTGAACTGGCCGGTGGTCACGACATTGGCGACGCCGGAGCCGGAGATCGTGCCCATGAGGCCGGATGCGATCACGGCAACCTTGGCGGCCCCGCCGCGCGCATGCCCGACCAGTCCCAGCGACACATCGGTGAAGAGCGTGATCATGCCGGTGCGTTCCAGGAACACGCCGAACAGGATGAACAGAAAAATGTAGCTGGATGACACATAGGTGGGCGTGCCGTAGATGCCTTCGGTGCCATAGGCCATCTGGTCGACGATCTGCGCGAAATCATAAGGGCGATGATCGAAGGGCGCCGGCAGATACTGGCCATAGAGCGCATAGGCCAGGAACACGCCGGAAATGATCGGCAATGCCGGCCCCATCACGCGCCAGGCGGTGATAAACAGCAGGGCAACCGCCACGACGCCGACCACGATATCGATCTGTGTCGGATCGCCGGCCCGCTGCAGCAGATCTTCGTAGAAGGCAAACTGATAGAAGCCGACACCCATCCCGAGGATGCCGAGCAGCCAATAGAATGCCCTGTGCACCGGGGCATGATTGCGCGTGACACTCAGCAAGGGCAGCGCCAGCAGGATCAGGAAGCCGACATGAAAGGCGCGCACGACCTGGCTTGGCAGGTTGACGGCATGGGCTGCAGTAGCCAGCTGGAAAACGGAGAAGGCGAAGGCGATCCAGAACAGGAAGCGCCCTTCGCGATCTGGCCTGAAATCCGCCGCCAGCGCATCGTGCTGTGCGCTGGCGACGACATTCTCTGCAGGGACGGCATTGCTCATGGGTGGGTCAGAGCAGGCCGGTTTCCTTGTAATAACGCTCGGCACCGGGATGGAGCGGGACCGGCATGTCCTTGGCAGCATCCGCAGGCTTGATCTCGGCCGCGGCCTTATGCGCTGCCACCATATCCGGAAGATTGGCGAACAATTGCTTGGTCATCTGGTAGCCGATTTCGTCGGAGACGCCGTCATGGGTGATCAGGAAATTGATCACCGCCGCGGTCGGCACATCTTCCGTCTGGCCGTCATAGGTGCCGGCAGGAATGACCGTCGCGACATATGGCGAACCGATCTTGGCGGTGAGGTCGGCCGGCACCGCCACCATCTGGATCGGCAGGGAGGTGCCGAGATCGCGGATCGAGGCCACACCCAGGCCGGCGGATTGCAGGGTCGCATCAAGCTGCCGGTTCTTCATCAGTTCGACCGATTCGCCGAAGGGCAGATATTCGACTCGACCAAGATCCTCATATTTGAGGCCGGCGGCGGCTAGAATGGCTCGGGCATTCAATTCCGTGCCCGATTTGGCAGCACCCACCGAGAGCGCCTTACCCTTGAGGTCTGCCAGGGTCTTGATGCCGGATTCCTGCGACGCCACGATCTGAATGTAGTTGGGATAGATGGCGGCGATCCCGCGTAATTTGTCGAGCTTCGACTTGAAGCCGGCCTCGGCATTGCCCTCCCAGGCGAACTTCACCGAATCGCCCAGCGCAAAGGCGATCTCGCCCTTGCCTGCCTGCAGGAGATTGAGGTTTTCGACCGAGGCCTTGGTGGCCTGGACCTGGGTGCGCACGCCCGAAATCTTGTCGCCGTAGATCTTGGCCAGAGCCACGCCGAGCGGGTAATAGACGCCGCTGGTGCCGCCGCTCAGCACATTGACGAATTCGTCGGCAAAGGCCGGCCGGACAAGGCCGCGCAGAATGAAGGGGGCTGCCACTGCAAGGGCGCTGCCGGTGGCAAGGAATTGACGTCGGGTGCTGTGGCGCATGCTCTCTCTCCCGGAAATTTTCTGGATGCCGGCGTTTTGCCGGTTTGCGACGCTGAAACGGACCCGCCATCGCGGGGCCGGCTCAATCTTGGTAAAGAACTATGACCGATAGGACCGACCCTCGCACCCCCAGACATTGGTCGAAATCGGACATCCCAAGAAAGCGGAGATTTTTCTCCGGCATTTGATTTGTCATGGGCAAGCGCGGGTAATCCGGTCAAAATGCCGCAATGCACCATATGCCATGATCGTTGTTAGATGATGGCACTCATTTCCAGCGGAAGGACCGATCATGCAACTCAACGGCAAAGTGGCACTCATCACCGGCGCGGCCAGCGGCATCGGCAAAGAGATCGCCCTGACCTATGCAGCGGCGGGCGCTGCCATTGCCATCGCCGATCTCAACCAGGCCGGCGCCGATGCGGCCGCGGCCGAGATCGTGGCGAAGGGCGGCAAGGCCATCGGCGTTGCCATGGACGTCACCAATGAGGAAGCGGTCGACAAGGGCACCGATCTTGCTGTCCAGAAACTGGGCGGGCTCGACATCATGATTTCCAATGCCGGGATCCAAATTGTCAAACCCATCGTCGAGTTTGCTTTTAACGACTGGAAGAAGATGCTGGCCATCCATATGGACGGCGCCTTCCTCACCACGCGGGCTGCCATGCGCCACATGTACAAGGACAAGAAGGGCGGCTCGATCATCTATATGGGCTCGGTCCACTCCCACGAAGCCTCGAAGCTCAAGGCGCCCTATGTCGCGGCGAAGCACGGCCTGCTCGGCCTCGCGCGCGTCGCCGCCAAGGAAGGTGCTGAATACAATGTCCGCGTCAACGTGATCTGCCCGGGCTTCGTGCGGACACCCTTGGTCGAGAAGCAGATTCCCGAACAGGCCAAGGAATTCGGCATCACCGAGGAACAGGTGATCAAGACCATCATGCTGAAGGAAACCGTCGACGGCATCTTCACCACGGTGGAAGACGTGGCACAGATGGCCTTGTTCCTGGCGAGCTTCCCGTCGGCTGCCCTTACGGGCCAGTCGATCACGGTCAGCCATGGCTGGCATATGCAGTGAACGACATGCCGAAGATCGAGTTGCCCGCCTATGAGACTGTCGCCCTGGTGTTGCAGGGCGGCGGTGCCTTGGGCAGCTATCAGGCCGGCGTTTATGAAGGTCTCCATGAAGCGGGCATAGCGCCCAACTGGTTCGCCGGCATTTCCATTGGCGCGCTCAATGCGGCGATCCTCGGCGGCAATGCGCCGGAACAGCGGATCGAGAAGCTCCGCGAGTTCTGGGAGACGATCTGCCAATCGGCGCTGTTGCCGACCTTCACCCTCGGCAACGAACTGGCGAGTCTGCTCGGCGATGGCGACATGCGGACGCTGGCCGGTGCCTGGTCGTCGATGCGGGCGATGATCGAGGGCCAGCGCGGTTTCTTCACGCCGCGCATGCCGCCGCCATATCTCAATTCCTTCGGTGGACCGGAGGCGAGCAGCTTCTATGACACCGCCCCGTTGAAGGCGACCTTGGAGCGGCTGGTCGATTTCGACCGCATCAATGCCCGCGAGACGCGCGTGTCGGTGGGCGCCGTCGATGTTGAGACCGGCAATTTCGAATATTTCGACAATGCCAACCGCAAACTGCAAGCGGAGCATTTCATGGCGTCCGGCGCCCTGCCGCCGGGATTTCCCGCGGTCGAGATCGAGGGCCGGCATTACTGGGATGGCGGCCTCGTCTCCAACACGCCGCTGATGGAGGTGCTGTCCTGCCCGCCGCGGCGCGACACGCTGACTTTCCAGGTCGATCTGTGGTCGGCCAAGGGTCCGATGCCGCAGAACCTGCTCGACGTCGATGAACGCCGCAAGGACATCACCTATTCCAGCCGCACGCGCCTCGTCACCGATGTTGCGGGGCAGATGCAGCGCCTGCGTCATGCACTCAAGAAGGCGGTCGACAGGATTCCGGCGGAACTGCAGAACGATGCCGACATCGCCGCGTTACGCGAGCTGTCCTGCTCCAAGGTCTACAACACCGTCCAGCTCATCTACCGCGACAAGCAGTTCGAAACCCACAGCAAGGATTACGAATTCAGCCTCCTCAACATGCGCGAACATTGGCAGGCCGGCCTCGATGATATCCGGGAGACGCTGAAACACCCGGAATTCCTGGCGCGACCGTCAGGCGCCACCGGCGTGGTCACGCATGATGTGCATCGGGTGGAGGGGTAGCGACTCCTCGTCGCTTGATAGCCCCCCTCACCCCAACCCCTCTCCCGCGAGGGGAGAGGGAATGAGATCTGCCGGCAAGGCCCAGTCTTGCAAGGCAACCTGTCCGAAATTGCGTGAAATAGCCCCTCTCCCCCCGCGGGAGAGGGGTTGGGGTGAGGGGGTGTCAACGACAGCGGCGCCCTATCACGCGATCGCCGCCTGCACCTCGCCCGCGCGGCGGACCCAGTGTTCTTCCTCTTCGGTCATGTTGAAGAGCTTGCCGTGGCGGATGACTTCCGTGAGCTCTGCCAGCGCACGGTCCTTGGCGCCCTGCTTCCAGAGGATCTCGGCGTAGTAGAAGCGTGCTTCCAAACGGCGAGCCTCAAGACTGTCGCTGCGCCCGAGCAACGCCTCCAGCTCACTCAACGCCGTTGCGAGGTCGCCCGCCGCTGCCACGGCGCGCGCACCTAGAATGGTGCGTTCCTGAGCAAAGGAATTGGGGTGTGCTGCCGCGAGATCGCGCAACACCTGCCGCGCCTTGGCGTAGTTGCCATTCTCAAAGCGGGCGCGTGCCAAGCCGATGAGAATGTCGGCGGCGTTGACGAAATGTCCCTCTCGCGCACTTTCATAGAGACGGATCGCGTCCAAATAGAGTTCACGCGCTATGCATTCTTCGGCCCAGGAAATCTTGTCGTTGATCGAGCCCGTATTGATCACGTCGTCGACGCTGCGCGACTTGACCTCACGCTCCCGTGCAGCCATCGCCCGGTGCCAACGCGCCTGGTCCATGCGCACGACTTTGGGCGACGTCTGCAGCGTGGGCATCACTTCCACAAAAAAATAGACGAGACTGCCGATCAGCGGAAAGAAGAGGATCAGGCTGATCCACCAGCAGGTCTTTCCATTGCGGATGACATGGACGGCCATGAAGATCTGCAGGCCGATCACGGCCAAAGCTAAAATGGGCATGCGACGCGGGTCCGATTGTTCTAATCTTATTAGATGAATAGAACATAACAAATACAACCCGTCAAGATGAGTGCTTCAGATCGACAGGGCGTTCAGTCGCCCACCCCCCTCCCCGCCCTCCTCCTCAAGGGGGGAGGGCGACTAATGAATTCAAGCTGGCCCGAGGCTCCCCCAAAACAAAAACCCCGCGGCATTGCTGCCGCGGGGTTCTCGATCTCAATCAGTCTGGTTGGCTGGACTTAGAAGTCCATACCGCCCATGCCGCCCATGTCAGGAGCGCCACCCATCGGGGCGGGCTTCTTGTCCGGGCGATCGGCGATCATCGCTTCGGTGGTGATCAGGAGACCGGCAACCGAGGCCGCATCCTGCAGGGCGCAACGCACGACCTTCGCGGGGTCGATGACGCCGGCCTTCACCAGGTCCTGGAACTCCGCCGTCTGGGCGTTGTAACCCCAGTTGGTGTTCTTCTGCTCCAGCAGCTTGCCGGCAATGACAGCACCATCGACGCCGGCATTCTCGGCGATCTGACGGACCGGCGACTGCAGCGCGCGGCGGATGATTTCGACACCGACCTTCTGTTCGTCGTTGTCGACCTTGATCTTCTCAAGCGCACGGATCGAATAGAGGAGGGCCACGCCGCCGCCGGCGACAATGCCTTCTTCAACCGCCGCACGGGTGGCGTGCATGGCGTCGTCAACGCGATCCTTGCGCTCTTTCACTTCGACTTCGGTCGCACCGCCGACGCGGATGACGGCAACGCCGCCAGCCAGCTTGGCGAGACGCTCGGCGAGCTTTTCCTTGTCGTATTCCGACGAGGTCTCATCGATCTGGGCGCGGATCTGGGCGCAACGGCCTTCGATCTCTTTCTTCTTGCCGGCGCCGTCGACGATGGTGGTGTTTTCCTTCTCGATCACGATCTTCTTGGCCTTGCCAAGCATGTCGAGGGTCACCGTCTCGAGCTTAATGCCGAGATCTTCGGAGATCACCTGGCCACCGGTCAGGATGGCGATGTCTTCGAGCATCGCCTTCCTGCGATCGCCGAAGCCCGGGGCCTTCACGGCCGCGACCTTCAAGCCGCCGCGCAGCTTGTTGACGACCAGGGTCGCCAGCGCTTCGCCTTCGACGTCTTCCGAGATGATCAGCAGCGGACGGCCCGACTGCACGACCGCTTCGAGGATCGGCAGCATCGCCTGCAGGTTCGAGAGCTTCTTCTCGTGCAGGAGGATGTACGGGTTCTCGAGATCGGCAACCATCTTCTCGGCGTTGGTGATGAAGTACGGCGAGAGATAGCCACGGTCGAACTGCATGCCTTCGACGACTTCGAGCTCGGTTTCGAGGCCCTTGGCTTCTTCGACGGTGATGACGCCTTCGTTGCCAACCTTCTGCATCGCCTTGGCGATCATGGCACCGATGTCTTTTTCACCGTTGGCCGAGATCGTGCCGACCTGGGCGATTTCTTCCGAGGTCGAGACCTTCTTGGCGCGCTTCTTGATGTCTTCGACGACAGCTTCGACCGCGAAGTCGATGCCGCGCTTGAGATCCATCGGGTTGATGCCGGCGGCAACGGCCTTGGCACCTTCGCGCACGATGGCCTGAGCCAGCACGGTCGCGGTGGTGGTGCCGTCACCGGCGAGGTCGTTGGTCTTCGAGGCCACTTCGCGCACCATCTGGGCGCCCATGTTCTCGAACTTGTCGGCCAACTCGATTTCCTTGGCGACCGTCACACCGTCCTTGGTGATACGGGGCGCGCCGAAGGCCTTGTCGATGACGACATTGCGGCCCTTCGGGCCCAAGGTCACCTTCACGGCATTGGCGAGGATGTCGACACCGCGCAGCATACGCTCACGGGCATCGGCTGAAAAACGTACGTCTTTAGCAGCCATGTTATTTAAACTCCTGAATTGATGTGGGTCGAAGCGGCGCCATCAAGCGAACGAATTCGCTCAGGCAACCTTCTTCTTGGAAACCGGGGTGCCCTCGATGATGCCGAGGATGTCCGATTCCTTCATGATGAGGAGGTCCTCACCGTCGACCTTCACTTCCGTGCCCGACCACTTGCCGAACAGGATGCGATCGCCCGCCTTCACGTCGAGCGGGGTCAGCTTGCCGTCTTCGTTCTTCACGCCAGCGCCGGCGGCGATGACTTCGCCCTCTTGCGGCTTTTCCTTGGCGGTGTCCGGGATGATGATCCCGCCGGCGGTCTTCTCAATGCCCTCGATACGACGCACGAGAACGCGGTCGTGGAGCGGACGGAATTTCATGGTGTCCTCCGTAAATGTCTGAAAGGTAATAGCTTTCTGCGCGCCGACCGGTGTCCCAGCGCCGCTTTGTTTACGGCTGCTAGCACTCTGGGTCGACGAGTGCCAGACAGGTAGGACCTTCCGGCGCAAAGGTCAAGTGCGCCGGACGCATAGCCGCAGGGTTTTCCGGGGAATCTTCTGCTCTCTGCCGGGTGCAGCCGCCGGGCAAGTCTGGCAGCAATCTCGCTCATTGAGTGCTAACTAACTGTAATCACAAATATTTTTATGATTTGTTAGCAACCGACTCGGCATCATTGAGTTAACATTTCCGTCTCAAATAGGTCAGCAAAGGTTCACAGCGTCCCGTCTCAACAACCTGAGGAGGTTTTATATGGAGATGAGTGCGTTCAGCCGGCAACTACGTGACTACCGTCTGGTCACGGCCGAGATCCTTTACCATCTGCCGGATCATCCCGGCCTGCTGCAAAGCTATATCTGGCAGGATTACGACCTCGCCCCGCGCCTGCCCATCCTTCACAAATTCCTCGATTTCTGGAGCCACAATCTCGACGGCAAGCTGCATTCCGTGAAGGTCGCGAAGACCGAGATCATCACGCCCAGCAAATGGCGCCATACGGAGGCCCTGCTCAGTCTACATTAAATCGGGCTCCATTAAGTCGGGCTGCATTGGGTGCGTTGCAGCATGGTCGGTTGTGAAGGCACTGGCGACCTGATAGGAGGTTGGCCCGCCTTCTCAAGATCGGTGTGCCTGTGCTGCGTCGCCTTTATGACTGGATCATGCGTTTGGCCGAAAGCCCGCGCGCCCTCTGGGCGCTGGCGGCCGTCTCCTTCGCCGAAAGCTCGTTCTTTCCCATCCCGCCCGACCCGATGCTCATTCCGATGGTGCTGGCCAACCGCAAGAAGGCCTGGGTCTTCGCAGCTGTGGCCACCGTCGCCTCGGTCCTGGGCGGGATCGCCGGCTACTTCATCGGCTATTCGCTGGAAAGCCTCGGCGCCTCGATCCTCACCTTCTACGGTCATGCCGATGCGATGGGCGAGTTCCAGGCGATGTTCGCGCAATGGGGCCTGTGGATCATTCTGATCAAGGGCCTGACGCCGATCCCCTATAAATTCGTCACCATCGCGTCAGGCATGGCGGGGTTCGACCTCAAGATCTTCATCATGGCCTCGATCGCCACCCGCGGCGGTCGCTTCTTCATCATCGCGACCTTGCTCTATTTCTTCGGCGAGCCGGTGCGTGCCTTCATCGAGAAGCGATTGACCTTGGTGACGACGCTGTTCGTGGTGCTATTGGTTGGCGGCTTCATCGCCCTTAAATACATTTTCTGACGCGCTGAAAGGAACGACTCTTGTCCCGTCCCTTCATCGAACCGCAACACACGCCCTGGCTCGCCGCCGGCTTCAGCCTCTCAGCCCTCTGCGTTGCCTGGCTGGCGCAATATGGTTTTGGCCTCGCCCCCTGCCATCTTTGCCTGCTGCAGCGTGATGCCTATTGGGCGGCGATCGTCCTCTCTGTCATTGCCATCGTGCTGGGATCACGCTCCCCCATGCGGCGCTGGGTGGTGGCCTTGGTCGGCCTCGCCTTCCTGGTGGGCGCCGGCATCGCCTTCTTCCATGTCGGCGTCGAGCAGAAATGGTGGGAGGGTGACGCAGCCTGCATCGGCGGCATGTCGGGCCTGTCCGGCGCCGATCTCGAAGCCGCCATCATGAACGCGCCTGTGACACGCTGCGACGACGTGGCCTTTGAGTTGTTCGGGATTTCCATGGCAGGCTATAATGGCTTGTTGTCGCTGGCGCTGGCCGCCTTCACTTTCTGGGGTGCCGCGCGCATAAGTCGACGTTGAGTAGTGGCGTGGAGAACATTGCCGACATGTCGATCCCGGTTGATCAGCGCGACGCGGCGCCCGCCCCGGCAGTAACGCCGGCTGCAGCGCGCAGCCTGCCCGGCGACCTCACGCCCGCACAGCTCATCGACCGGATCATCCGTGTCGACCATGCCGGTGAATACGGCGCCAAGCGCATCTATGAAGGTCAGCTGGCCGTCCTCGGCAACAAGGCCGAGGGCCATGTCATCCGGCATATGATGGAGCAGGAGTTGGTGCATCTGCAGGCCTTCGAGAAACTGATGGTGGAACGGCGTGCGCGGCCGTCACTGCTGTTTCCGATCTGGCATGTGGCGGGTTTCGCCTTGGGGGCCGCCACCGCGCTGATGGGGCCGAAGGCCGCCATGGCCTGCACGGTTGCGGTCGAGGAAGTGATCGACGAACATTACCGCCAGCAGACCGCGACGCTCGGCAGTTCGGAACCGGCCCTCACCGACAAGATCGAGACCTTCCGCGCCGAGGAAGTGCAGCACCGCGACACGGGTCTCGCCCACGGTGCCGAACAGGCGCCGGGCTATCCGGTGCTGAGCAGCGCCATCAAGGCCGGCTCACGCCTCGCCATCTGGCTCGCTGAACGAATCTAGGCCGAAAGACTCTAGCGGATCAGATCCGCCTGCTCGTGGACGGCTTCGGGACCCAGGGCCTGTGCCACCAGGGTCTCCAGGCGCTGCGCCAGCTTGTCGCCGAGTGCGCCGCCATCGCCGCGGATTTCCTGGGTCAGCACGAGGCGCATGGCGTCGAGATGGGCCGCCACCAGATTGAGATCCGCTTCCGGAAATGGCCGCTTCGCGCGGGTGAGGCGGCACAATGAATCGCCGAGGCGCGTCATCAGATGAAAGCCGAAGGACGAGCCCTGGCCCTTGATGTTGTGGGCGATGGCATACAGCGCCTGTGTCGCGATCATGCGGTCGTCGACCGCACCGGCCGGAAGATTTTCGCCACTTTTGGCGGTCCGCGCCGCCGCCAGGAACTCGGCGCATTTATCGACATCGGCTGTGGCCCAACTGACATAGCTCTTGGCAAGATCGGCCACCGCCGCTTCGGCGCGGGCCAGCCGCCGCGCCATCTCGCTGTCTTTGGTTTCGTCGCTCATCCAGCCTTGCATTCCGCGGCCCAGGACGGGCCTTCAGTGAATATTCAAGAGCTTATCTTAACCTCTTCGCCTTGATTAGCCTAGAGGATTGGTTTTGCAGGCCTGATTACTTGTAGAGGTTGCAGCTACATGCGGCGCGGCAAGTATCTGGCAAACAGACCCACCACCAGCATCAGGATACCATAGGCGATGTAGACCGCCCGCTGATCGAAGAAGACCAGCAGTGCCGTGAAGACCGCAAAGGGCAGCAGATTGCCGATATCGATATAGGTGCGAAAGACCGACATCATCTGCGGCCGCTCCAGCGGCCGGACCGCCCGCAGAAACGGGATGTTGCCAAGCGAATCCAGCATCACGACGAAGAATGCCGCGACCAGCAGCAGGATGCCCACCGCCAGCGGGCTGGCGAAGGCGAAGGGGATGGCGAGTGTGGTGAGGCCGGCGCCAAAAAAGGCCACCATGATGGGCAGGCGCACGCCAGTGCGATGTGCTACCCACCCGAATAATGGTGCCAGAACCAGCAATATGTTGGCCGCTCCCGTGACGAGGCTGGTCCAAAAATCGTCGACCTTCATGTCGCGGAAATAGAGCGCTGGATACAGGAAGAACATGGACCACCAGCCGGATCTTCCGAAGGCGATGGCCCAGCCAAGGCGAAGTCGCGGTTGACTGAAGAACCGGCCAATACTGTGGAAGGGGTTGGGCGGTGGCTTGGTGGCGGCTGCCACGGCCGGATTTTCGGTCAGCCGCAGATAGGCGAAGAAGGCGACCGCGATGAGCGCCACCCCCATGCCGGTCGCTGCAACCGACCACGCCCCGAAGGCATTGTAGAGAGCTACGCCGGCTATGGGGCCTAAACCCCAGGGAAGGCAACCCAGCAATAGTTTGAGTGGTTCATAGCGGACCAGATCAGCGCGTGGGATGAAGTCGAGCACGTAGAGGGTGAGGGCGACAATACAGGCCGTGCCGGAGAGCGTGCGGAGCACCTGTCCCATGAACTGGCCGAGCGGGTCATCGAACGCCAAAGCAACGACCGCGAATCCGCTGACAAGAAGGCCCATCGAATAGACCCAGCGGCGCCGATAGCGATGGATGAGCAGCGGCACGGCGAAGCCCGCGATGAGGCCGAAAATCGTGACGCCGAGATAGACAGCCGTGACCCTGGCCTCGCTGCCGAAAATCTCTTTCGCCTGGAGCGGCATGACGGTGAGGACCAGCGCCCGCGTGGTCGATTCCAGCATGTACATGATCGCAAAGACCATGGCGCCAGGCTTGTGCCCGGTGAGCGGCAGGGAGGGTGACTCGATGGCCATCAGGCGATTTTCAGGATGCCGGCGGTGATAGGGGGCGGTGATGAAGTCCGTATGTCCGATGAATAGCATGAGCCCGGCGCAGCGTCCTGAGCGGAACCGGCATGGCTTCGTCACAAATCGGCATAGCGAAGTGTGGAATGATCGGTTATGCCGTCCGCGCTGAGGAAGTGCCGGCCGGATTGTGCACCTGCTCTCAACAATCCTTCCACCTTAGCGGCTGGTCAAAGCTCCTTGCCTTCCGGGCGCAAAAAGGCGACAAGAAATAAACTTACCGGCACTTCGACGGACAATATGGCGAAACGCAGCCTGGACGAAATCGACCGCAAGCTCCTCTCGCTGCTGCGTAACAACGCGCGCACGCCGACCGCGGCCCTGGGCCGCCAGCTTTCCTTGTCGCGCAGCGCGGTGCAGGAGCGCCTAAAGCGCCTGGAGCGTGACGGTGTCATTGCCGGCTATACCCTGGTCGTCGGCAAGGATGGCGAAGCGCCCGGTGTCGGCGCCCATGTCCTGCTCTCGGTCGACCCCAAGGCGCACGACCAGGCGATCGGTGCCTTGAAAAAACTGCCCGAGGTGCAATCAGCCTATACCGTCTCCGGTTCCTTCGACGCCATCGCCATCGTCAGCGCCAGCAACGCCGCCCATCTCGACGAGATCCTGACGCGCATCGGCCACCTGCCTGGCGTGCAGCGCACGACCTCCTCGATCCTGCTATCCACCTTGGTCGAGCGCCGCTAAAGTCACGCCCCATGACGACTGTTGTGACTGCCGATGATATCGAGGCCGCGGCGCGGCGGCTGCATGGCCATGTGCGCCGCACGCCGATCCTGCCTTTGGAACTGGGCGCCCTCGGGACCCACGCCCATCTCACCTTGAAGCTGGAACTGCTGCAGCATAGCGGTTCGTTCAAGGCGCGCGGCGCTTTCAACTCCCTGCTCTCTTTGCCGGTGCCGGCGACCGGACTCATTGCGGCATCAGGCGGCAATCATGGTGCTGCCGTGGCATTCGCCGCACAAAGCCTGGGCCACACGGCGGAAATCTTCGTGCCGGCCTTGGCGAGCGCTGCCAAGATCGCGCGCATCGAATCCTTCGGCGCCCGCGTCACCGTCGTGCCCGGCGCCTATGCCGACGCGCTGGTGGCCGCCGATAAGCGCATGAATGAAACCGGCGCGCTCGCCATCCATGCCTATGACGCGCCGACCACGGTCGCCGGACAAGGCACACTGGCGCGCGAGCTGGATGCACAATGCACCATGCTGGACACTGTGCTGGTGGCGGTGGGCGGTGGTGGCCTCATCGGCGGGATTGCCGCCTGGTTCGGCGGCCGTGTTCGCGTGGTCGGCGTCGAGCCGGTCAACTGCCCGACCCTGCAGCGCGCCTTTGCAGCCAAGGAGCCGGTCGATGTCGATGTGAGCGGCATTGCGGCCGATTCACTCGGCGCGCGGCGGATCGGCACCCTGCCCTTTGCCATCGCCAAGGACTTCGTCGAAGGCGTGGTGCTGGTGGAAGACGATGCCATCCGCGCGGCTCAGCATGTGCTGTGGCGCGATTTGCGCCTTGCCAGCGAACCGGGCGGGGCAACAGCTTTGGCAGCCTTGCTGTCAGGCGCCTATAAACCGGCTCTGGGGGAAAAGGTCGCCGTCATCCTGTGCGGCGGCAATGTCGATCCGGCGACGTTGAACGCCGTCACGACCGAGTAGCTGCACGACCCCCTCACCCTGACCCTCTCCCGCGAGGGGAGAGGGGATGCGATCTGCCGGCAATGCTGAGGCTGTCGGTAAAATCTCAAATGACGGGCGTGGCACTAGCCCCTCTCCCCTCGCGGGAGAGGGGTTGGGGTGAGGGGGTGCCGCAGCTACTCCAGCGCCAGGCCCGCTTTCAATTTCGCCAGCTTCTTGGCATCCGCGGCTTTCGGGCCGGCGGTCGCGCCCAGCGAGATCTTGCCGATGGTGGTGAACTGGCCGGCGGACAGCAGCATCGCCTTGTCCTGATCGATGCTGGGCAGGCTACGGAAGCCCAGGGTAGATGCCGCTACGTCGACCTTGCCTTCCAGCACATAGACCGAGGTCTCGGCTTTCTTTGCCTCGACGATCCATTCGGTGGCGCGCGTTGCCGCCACGGTATTGCTGGTGCGGATGACAAAGCTGGAGCCGGGCGCGGCCTTGGCCGTAATCGCTTCTAGCAAGCCGGATTTGAGGTCGAAGGTCGCTTCACGCGACAAGGTTTCCTGCGCAAAGTCGAATTGCGCGACGGTCACCTTGGTGAGTTCGCCGAGGTTCAACTGCGACCCGTCGGCGAGTTCTATCCGCAGGCGGCTTTCAGCGAGTGTGGTGACGACATCGCCGGCGGCCACTTCCTCGCCGCCCTGCAGGATGCTCTGCTGGCCATCGCGCAACAGCGACGCGGTCCCTTTCACCTTGGCGACCGAGCCAATCGCAACGATCGCGGCCCGGGCGTCCCGCCCCGACCACAGGATCGCGGCGGGCACGGCAAAGCCGAGGCCCAGCAGGAGGCGCAGGAAATGCTGTCTGGTAAGACGCGCTGACATGATGTCTTCACTCACGGTGGATCGCGGCGGGATTTCCGCACGATAGTCACCTGGATATTGGGCCGGTATAGGCGCCACCGCAATGACCGACATCACACATTTGATGAGCCCCTTAGGCTCTAGGCGATGTTTTCCACATCCGCCTCGGTCAGGTTGCCGGGGACAATGGTGATGGGGATGCGCAGTTTGCCGATTGCCTTGCCGGTGAGGGCCGAGATCAGAGGACCGGGACCTTTGGGCCCGGTCGAGGCGCCCAATACCAGGATCGAGATGGTGGGTTCCTCGTCGATCAGCTTCATCACCTCGTCCTGCCGATCGCCTTCGCGGAAGAACAGGATGGGGAAATTGCCGGAGAGCTTGTGCACTTCGCCGGCCATCCTCTGCATGATGGCTTCGGCCTGCTGGCGTGCCTCGTCGCGGATGAGATTGCTGACGCCGACCCATTCCTGATAGTCGCCGGGCTCCATGACATAGGCCATCGCGACCCGGCCGCCGGTCTTGGCGGCGCGCTTGCAGGCGTAGCGTAGCGCCACTTTCAATTCCGGCGATTCATCGATGATGACCAGAAAGATGCGGCCCTGCACCAATGGCTTTTCGGGCGGTTTCTCCACCGGCTTTTCTCCGGATGGAGTCTGATCGCTAGCTTCACTCATCTTCCCCACTCCCTCGTCAACCCAACCAGGCCTTCGGCAATCATCAGCGGCGCCGGAAGGCCAGATGGGCCATCCAGCCGGCAAACAGCGCAACCAGGATGGCGATGACACCATAGGCGGCGCTGTGACGGTGCGCAAAATCGTAAATGTCGGCGCCGAAGCCGATCTTGCTGATCACCAGCGGCGTCGTCTGCGCTCCCACGATCTTCTGATCGCGCACCAGATAGACTTCGGCAAGATAGGTGCCGGTCGGCACCGTCGACGGCACCCGGAGATTGACCCGGAACAGCCGGTCGCCGATGAACAGGATGCGCGCCGGCTGGTCCGAAAACAGCCCGCTGGTCTGCTTGGCACGGATGAGCGCCTGGGAAAAGAGCTTGAGGTCGCTATCGTCCGGCGAAACCGGCACCATCCGCACGTTCTCGATACCCATCTGGTAGAAGGCGCGCTGGTCGTCCGGCAGCAGAGCGGCAAGCGGCTTGGAGCTGGCCATCATGTAGACAGCCGGCACGTTCTGGAAGCCGAGGCCCTTGCGGTTGATCCAGATGCCGCCGACGCGCTCCTTGCGCAGGACTTCGACATCGGCGACCGGCCCCTTCACCACGACGATGACGTCGCCCGGTCCGTCGGTGGTGCCGAACAGCAGCACGTCGGCACCGGCGAAACCCGTCGTGATCGCGATGAGGTGATCGTCGAGATCGGCGATGAGCGGCGCCTGGGCGCGCGCAGGATGCAGCCCAGCCACGGTCATCAGCAGCATCGCCGCGATGAGACGGAAGGCGCTCAATGTCCGCCCCCGGTGATGACGATGGAGAACAGCTCGGCCGGCCGGGCGACGAGTTCATAGAGGAGGCCGGCGGCGGTCACCAGGATGACGATCGCCATCAGGAAGCGCAGCTGCTCGCCCGGCAGCTTGGCACCGAGGCGGCCGCCGATCTGGGCGCCGACAACGCCGCCGATCGTCAGAATGAGGGCCAGGAGCACATCGACCGTCTGGTTGGTATTGGCCTGCCAGAAGGTCACCCAGGCCTGCACGAAGATGATCTGGAACAGCGAGGTGCCGATGACGGCGCCGGTCGCCATGCCGAGGAGATAGATCATGGCCGGCACCAGCAGGAAGGCGCCGCCGACACCCATGATGGCCGACATGATGCCGACGACGAAGCCGATGCCCGCCGGCAGCAGGGCCGAGATATAGAGGCGCGACTTCCGGAAGCGCATCTTGAACGGCAGGCCTTGCGCCCAATTGTGCTGGTGGAGCTTGGCTGGCGCCATCGACCGGCGGGTGCGGCGCAGGGCGCGAACCGATTCCACCCCCATCATGATGCCGATGCCTGAGAGCGTGATGACATAGGCGATGGCGATGACCAGATCGATCTGGCCGAGGCTGCGCAGCAGGGTGAAGATGGCGACACCGATGCTGGAACCCAGCATGCCGCCCGCCAGCATGACCGCGCCCATCTTGAAATCGACATTACCGCGCGACCAATGGGCGAGCACGCCGGAGACCGAGGACGCCACGACCTGGTTGGATTGCGTCGCCACCGCCACCGCGGGCGGGACGCCGACAAAGACCAGCAACGGCGTCAGCAGGAAGCCGCCACCGACGCCGAACAGGCCGGAAAGGACACCGACACCGGCTCCCAGGCCGAGCAAGAGGAACACGTTGAGCGCAACTTCGGCGATCGGCAGATAGATCTGCAATCCAAGAAACCAGTCGAGGATAGCCGTCGCCCAGGTCACAAACTTCCCCCCACATGACGGGAGCGTGACCGAAACCCTGATCTATCTACGCCGCCGCCGAGCCGGCCGTTCTTGCGGCCGCGGAATCATCACCGCGACTCGGATGTCGCAGCGAAACCTCGGACACTGTAAATCACAGCGATTCCAAGAGGAAGCCGCGCTTATGGTGCCAATCGGCCAATTACCGATTACTTCTGCAGGATATCGGTGATCTCTTCGAGCTGGGCGCGGGCACGCAGCAGATAGAAGCCCTGTTCCGCCAGGTGATTGGGTTGAGCCATCGATCCTGGCTTGCCATTGATCACGACCCAGGGCTGCAGCGCCGCCCCTTCCAGCATGGAGCCGACCATGCGCTGCCAGATGTTGAGGGCGCCCTTTTCAGTCAGCACCTGCTTGAAATCCTGCCCCAGGGCACGCAGCAGCAGGCCATAGGCATAGAGTTCGCCCTTGTTGAAATAGAAGGTGTCGTCGGCCTGCAGGTCGAACCAGGCGCCGGACTGCTTGTCGATTTCCTCGTCGATCTTGTTGGACGCCGCACCGAGATCCTTGCCGATCCGGTCCAGGGTCGAGAGCAGGTTGTCGGCGCGGCGTTCGAACACCGCATCGCCGCGGGTCATGCGGCCGTTGAAATCGATCAGCGACTTCATGGCGTCGAGGTAATAGCTCTCCGATGGCTTCATCGGCGCCCAGGAGCGGCTGAGATCGATGTACCAGAGGTCCGGCGGGTTATTGAGATAGCCGGCCGCCGCCTCCAGCGCCTTGTCGGCGCTGCTGGTGCCGCGGGCGCGGCCGATCTGGTCGCGCAACTCCGTCACCACGCGTTGCAGCGCCTGGATCTCACCGGACTGGAAATTCGGCATGTTGTCGAGAATGCTGCTCGGGAAGAACCAGGGCGCGTTCGCCGGCCAGCTCGTGCCGTTCACCTCGCGGTCGATCAACGCCGCGGCCAAGGCGACGGTCTGGCTGGCCTCCGGCGGGATGGCGGGTGCGGTAAAGTCGATATCATCATCGATATGATGCGCGATAAGGGCGCCTACGGGATAGTAAAGCAGCACGATCGCCAGCAGCACGCCGCCGCCCCAGCGTGCGGCAGTGACCAGACGATTGCGGCCAACAGCTGTTTCCAGGTCCGCCACCGCATCCCTGGACCCCCAGGACGGCATCTTCAGGGTTGGCAGGAAACGGCGCCATCCGGCCTTTGGCTGCGGCTCTGCGTCAAAATCGTCGCTCATAAATCGGCTAATCCCTGGTGTGGCAATCGGGTCTGGCAATCGCTGGCTATCGGTCTGTGCAGCAGGACATAAGCAATCGCCCTAGTCAAAACAATGACACGACGATCCTGTCCACCTCCACCCTTACGCCGGCAGGAAGCCCACCGCCCGCTCGATCTCCGTGAGGATCGGCTCCGAAATGGCCCGCGCCTTGGTGGCACCCCGGGACAGGACGGCGTCGATTTCAGCCGGATGATCGAGAAGGCGCTTCATCTCCGCGCCGATCGGCCCCAGGACGGAGACCGCAAGCTCGGTCAGGTCACGCTTGAAGGCGGAGAATTCCTTGCCTTCGTAAGCGCCGATCACCGCGCCGATCTCCTGGTCGGAGAGGGCGGCATAGATCGCCATCAGATTATAGGCCTCGGGCCGCAGCGCATCGGCCTCGGCCTTCACAAAGCCCTTCTCGTCCAGCACCTCCAGCCCCGGCAGCGGCGCCGGATCGGTCTTCGCCTTGCGGAATTTGAGGGCGATGGTGTCGGCATCGTCGGTCATGTTGATGCGGCTGTAATCGCTGGGGTCCGATTTCGACATCTTCTTGGTGCCGTCGCGTAAACTCATCACGCGGGCCGCGGGCCCGCCGATGACCGGCGCCGGCGGCACCAAACACTCCACGCCGAAATCGGTGTTGAACTTCTGGGCAATGTCACGCGCCAGCTCAAGATGCTGCTTCTGATCCTCGCCGACCGGCACATGGGTCGCCCGATACCCTAAAATGTCCGCCGCCATCAGCACCGGATAGGTGTAGAGGCCGACCGACGCGTTTTCGCGGTCCTTGCCGGCCTTTTCCTTGAACTGGGTCATGCGGTTGAGCCAGCCCACGCGGGCTACGCAGTTGAGAATCCAGGCTAATTGTGCATGCACCCGGTTCTGGCTCTGGGCAAAGATGATGGAATGCGAGACATCGATCCCGGACGCCATGAAGGCCGCAGTCACCTCGCGGGTGTTCTTGGTGAGCTCGGCCGGGTCCTGGAACACGGTGATCGCATGCATGTCGACCACGCAGAAGATGCACTCATATTCCTTCTGCATGCGCACCCAATTGCGCACCGCGCCGAGATAATTGCCAAGATGCAGGGTATGGGTCGGCTGTACGCCGGAAAAGATGCGGCCCTTCATGATGCTCAAGACTTCCCTACACGTCATTTATTCTGGGTTGCGGGCCGGTTTATGGCGGCTAAAAGCCCGCTCCGCAATGGTTTTGGGGCAAGATTCCCCTACCCGCCCTATTGATTTCCCGGCCCACTGTCCTAAATTCATGCGCATCCGCGACGATACGCGGTTTGAGATAAAGAACGGGGAGTGAACAAGATGGTCAACAGACCGGATGGCTTGGACGGCCGCACCATTCAACGCGGTTATGCCCAGACCCAGAGCGCCGAAATCGACGCGGGCCTGCGCGCGCATATGCAGAAGGTCTACGCCTATATGTCGGGCGGCCTTGCCGCCACGGGTGGCGTCGCTTGGGGCGTCTATCGCAGCGCTGACTTCGCCCCGGCCTTCTTCGAAGCCGTCATCCGCAACAACATGATCTTGATGCTGGTGGCGCTGGGTGTGGCGTTCTTCCTCAGTTTCCGCATCAACGCGATCCAGGTCGGCACGGCGCGGGCGCTGTTCTGGGCCTATGCCCTGATCCTGGGCCTCGGTCTTGCCCCGATCTTCATGATCTACACCGGTGAATCGATCGCCCGGACCTTCTTCATCAGCGCCGGCACCTTTGCCGCGATGAGCCTGTGGGGTTACACGACCAAGCGTGACCTCACCGGCATGGGCAACTTCCTGATCATGGGCCTGATCGGTATCCTCCTCGCCTCGATCGTCAACATCTTCCTGGGCTCGAGCGGCCTTGGCTTTGCGATCTCGGTCCTGGGCGTGCTGATCTTCACCGGTCTCACCGCCTACGACACCCAGAAGATCAAGGAAATGTATTGGGATGCGGATGGCGCCGATGTCGCCGCCAAGAAGTCGATCATGGGTGCCTTCACACTCTATCTCGACTTCATCAACCTGTTCCTGATGATGCTGCGCTTCGTCGGCGACCGCCGCTAAGCCAGCCAAAAGAGACACTCCAGCTGCGGCGGCACCCTCGGGTGCCGCCGTTTCTCTTTGCGCCCGGTAAACTTGGGTGCCAAATCTACTTGACCCAAAATGAAAATTACATCGGTCCTTTTCATTGACGGACAAACGCAGTAAGAGTCGGGGGCAGCGGTTTGCGATCGGCATCGGGGGATGGCGCGCGAGACCCGCTGGTCAGTGGGGAGTGCGGCATTCGTGGCGTCACCTGAGTCCGGATCAAGTTACGACGTCGAGTTCCGCTCGGTCGTCAAACATTTCGCCGATGTCCGCGCCGTCGACGATGTGAGCTTCGCGCTGAAGCGCGGCTCGTTCCATTCCTTCCTCGGGCCATCCGGCTGCGGCAAGACCACGTCGCTCCGTCTCATCGCCGGCTTCGAGCAGCCCGACAGCGGCAGCGTCGAGATTGCCGGGCAATCGGTCGTGGGCGTTCCCGCTTATCGCCGCCCCGTCAACATGGTGTTCCAGCATTACGCGCTCTTCCCGCATATGGATGTGGCGTCGAATGTCGGTTATGGCCTGCGCCAACGGAAACCCCGCGCCGATGCGGCCGAGATCGACAAACAGGTGGCCGCCGCCCTGGAACTCGTGCGCCTGCCGCATCTGGGCAAACGCCGCGCCTGGGAACTCTCCGGTGGCCAGCAGCAGCGTGTGGCATTGGCCCGCGCGCTCATCAACCGCCCGACCGTGCTCCTCCTCGACGAACCCCTGGCAGCCCTCGACCGGAAGCTGCGCCGCGAGATGCAGATCGAATTGCAGAACCTGCAGCGCGAGGTCGGTATTACCTTCGTCCTCGTCACCCACGACCAAGAAGAAGCGCTTTCCATGTCGGATACGATCGGCATCATGAAGGACGGCAAGGTGGTGCAGTTCGGCACACCGGAAGAACTTTATGACGCGCCGGTCAATCGCTACGTCGCCGATTTCGTCGGTGAATCGAATTTCTTCAGCGGGTCGGTGGCAAGCTGCGACGATACCGGTGCCGCCATCACCACGCCGAGCGGCCTCACTTTGCAGGCGCCGTTCAGCCGTTTAGGGGGCAAGCTGCAGCCGGGCGCCAAGGCCACTATCGCGGTGCGCCCGGAGGTGATCGGCCTGTGGCAGCCGGGCGCCGTGCCAGCCGGCCTCGACATTTCGCGACCGGCGCGCCTCCTCAACCGCATCTATCTCGGCGATCACAGCGAGTTCCAGATCGAGGCCGACGGATTGGGCCCGGTGCTGGTGCGCCTGCCGAAACATTCGACCGAGGGCCAAGCATTGGAGCCGGGCGATCAGGTGATCATGGGCTGGAAGCGCGAGCGCGCCCTGGCGCTGAGCGAGGCCTGAACAACAAAGGATGTGCCGCCGGCGGTGGTGGCGACATCTGAGACGACCAGAAGAACGCCGCCAATCGAAACGGGTTTTGAGGCTTCACGTATCTTAGGAGAATGAGATGACCGATCCACGCAAGGAATTCATCGCCCAGCTGCGCCGCTATCAGATGGGCTCGATCTCGCGCCGCCACTTCCTCGGCGTCACCGGCCTCGGCACCGCGATGGCTGTAATGGCCGGTGCCGTGCCGGGCCTGCGCCCACGCCCGAGCTTTGCCGGCGATATCGGCGACAAGGTCTCGCTCACCAGCTGGCCGAACTATCACGACCCCGCCAATCTCGAGAAGTTCAAGGAACTGACGGGTGCCGCGGTCGAGCTCACCGTGTTCGGCTCGAACGAGGAAATGTATGCGAAGCTCAAGGCCGGCGGCACCGGCTGGGATGTGTTCGTGCCAACCAACTACACGATCCAGAATTATGTCGATGCCGACCTTATCGATCCGCTCGACACGGCGCAGATCTCCAATTACGACCCGGCCTCCTATTCCGATCCCCGCATGACCGAACCCGGCACGGTGAACGGCAAGATCTACGCCCTGCACAAGGATTGGGGCACCACCGGTTTCGTGGTCAACACCAGGAACGTGACCGAGAAGCCGACCAGCTGGAAGGAATTCTGGGACCTCACCAAGACCACGGCCACCGGCCGCGTGATGGTCCACGACTACCAGCTCACCACCATCGGCAATGCGCTCAAATATTTCGGCTATTCGTTCAACTCGATCGACGAGAAGGAATTGGCCGATGCGGAGAAGCTGTTGCTTGAGGTGAAGCCGCATCTCTTTGGCATCAGCAGCGACTATCAGCCCGGCATGCGCAATGGCGACGCCTGGATGTCGGTGGCCTGGACCGGCGACGGCAAGCAGCTGCACAAGGACATTCCGGAAATCATCTATGTGCTGGGCAAGGAAGGCGGCGAGATCTGGTCCGATTTCTATGCCGTCCCGAAGGAAGCACCGAACAAGAAGGGCGCCTATGCGCTCATCAACTTCCTGCTCGACCCGCAGGTGAACGCGGCCGAACTTGGCGTTCATGGCTATCCCATCGCCGACAAGCGCGTCATCGCCTTGTTGCCGGCGGAGGTCGCCACCGACCCGATCATGTACCCGGCCGCCGAACTGCTCTCGCCGCTCGAATTCGGCGCCGGCAACGTCCTCACCAACCCGGCCCGCGCAGAGATCATGGCGCGGTTCAAATCGGCGTAAATTAGGCGCCACGACTCTTCGCCGTACCTCACTCTAAAACCCTCTCCCCTCGCGGGAGAGGGCAGGGTGAGGGGGTGGCGGAGTTCAGTCTCGATCGACCCCCTCACCCCGACCCCTCTCCCGCGAGGGGAGAGGGGCAGAGATCGCCAGGGAAAGTTTCTACCAGTCAATGACCACAGCCGCCCTCAAGGAAAAACGCCGGCAAGGCCGATGGAACGCGCTGCTGCTCGCGCCGTCCGGGCTGTGGTATCTGATGCTGCTCATCCTGCCGCTGATCGTCATCATGGTCTATTCCGTGGGCGAGCGGGCGCCGACCGGCGGCTATCAAGCCGGCTTCACCTTCGACAATTACCTCAACATCGGCGCGCGCTGGACGGCGTTCAAGAACACGCTGCTGCTGGCACCGACCGGCACATTCATCTGCCTGCTGGCCGGCTATCCGCTAGCCTATTTCCTGGCGGTGAAGGCCAATCCGCGCATGCGCCTCTTCCTCCTCATCCTGGTGGTGGTGCCGTTCTGGACAAGCTTCCTCATCCGCACCTATGCCTGGATGTTCATCCTGGGGGGCCGTGGGCTGCCGCATCTGCTGGAGCTCATCGGGCTGGAAGGTTTCCGCTTCATCAACACGCCGTTCGCGGTCCTGGTCGGCATCGTCTATGCCTATCTGCCGCTGATGGTGTTCCCGATCTTCGTGTCGCTGGAGAAGCTCGATAAGCGGCTGCTGGAGGCGTCCGACGATCTCGGCGCCAGCCCGTTCGCGACCTTCCGCCAGATCACGCTGCCACTCTCGGCGCCGGGCATGATCACGGGCTGCATGCTGGTCTTCATCCTGCTGATGGGCGAATACCTCATTCCGCAGATGCTGGGCGGCGGCAAGGTGTTCTTCATCGGCAATGCGCTGGTCGATCTGTTCCTGCAGAGTCTCAACTGGCCGTTCGGCTCGGCCTGCGCCATGGCGCTGGTCTTCATCATGATGGTAACGGTCGGCCTCTACCTCAAGGCAACACGCGCGACCGGCAGTCGCGACGTGTCGTTGATGTGAGGCCCTGATCATGCTGCGTGCCTATTCCGCCTTCATCTATCTGTTCCTTTACGCGCCGATCGCGCTCATCGTCGTGTTCAGCTTCAACAGCGGCAACAACGCCTCCGACTTCCAGGACTTCGGCGTCGACTGGTATTTCAAGGCGGCGAATAACAGCCTGATGCTGGCAGCCCTTGAGAACAGCATCATCGTGGCGGCGACGGCGTCCGTGCTGGCGACTATCATGGGGACGATGGCAGCCATTGCCCTCCAGAATGTGCGTGGGCCCTTACGCGTCATCTTTGACGGCCTCACCTATATCGCCATCATGGTGCCGGGCATCGTGATCGGCATCGCGACCTTGATCGCCCTGGTCACCACCTTCGACGCCGCCAACACTATCCTCGCCGGCATCTGGCCGGGCGATGCACCGCCCAAGCTCAGCCTGGGCTATGGCTCGATCATCGCGGCCCACACACTCTTTGCCATGGCGCTGGTGATCATCATCGTGCGCGCCCGCATTGCCGGCATGGATCGCAGCCTCATCGAAGCCAGCGCCGATCTTTATGCCGATCCGCTGGCGACCTTCCGGCAGGTGACCCTGCCGCAGCTGATGCCGGGCATCGTCGCGGGATTCCTCCTCTCCTTCACCTTCAGCTTCGACGATTTCGTCATCGCCTTTTTCGTGGCGGGATCGAAGAACACGTTGCCGATCTACGTCTTCTCCTCGATCCGCCGGGGTGTGACGCCGGAAATCAATGCGATCGGCACCGCGGTCATGCTGTTCTCATTGACCGCCCTCATCACCGCCCAGATCCTGCTGCGCCGCGGCAACAAGCCTACGCGCTGACTCCAGCGTCTCCGGTATTGTCAGCATGCACGCCAGGCATTGGCGGTGCGCTGGGTGATGCTCTATAACTCCGCTCCAGAAACGTCTCGGCAAACTCTTCTGGGGGTTACATGTACACGCTCTATTGGTCGCATAACTCGGCCTCGATCGCGCCGCATTACTGTCTTGAGGAGGCCGGCGCCACATACGACGTCGTGCTGGTCGACATGGCGAAGGACGATCACAAGAAGGCCGCGTTCCTCAAAGTAAACCCGATCGGCAAATTGCCCGCCTTCAAGCTGCCCAACGGCGAGATCATCATCGAATCCGCCGGCATCTGCATGCTGATCAACGACCTCCATCCGGAAGCCAAGCTGGGGCCAAAGGCCGGCGACCCCAAGCGTGGCGCCTTCTATATGTGGCTCTGCCATCTCACCAACACGCTGCAGCCGGCCATGCTGCGCTATTACTATCCGGACCGTATCACCAAGGACGAAGCGGGCATTGAGGGTGTCCAAGCGGCTGCCATGGAAGAAGTGGCGGCCATCTGGACGCGCATCGATGCGCATCTGGCGGCCAATGGACCTTATCTGCTGGGCGCCGAGTTCTCGGCAGCCGATGCCTTCGCCTATATGCTCTCGACCTGGCAGGATTGCTGCCCCGGCACCTATCAGCGCTTCCCGTATGTCAAGCGCCTCGCCGAACTGGTCCGCAACCGGCCGGCGATCAAGCGCATCGCGGAACTCAATGATGTGGGTCCGGTCGCGGCGTGAGCAATCCGCGCGCCGTCATCGAGTTCTGGTACTCACAGCGCGCCCGGCCGCTGTGGTTCGAGAAGGATACTGCCTTCGACGAAGAGATCCGCTCGCGTTTCGGGGCCGATATTCATGCAGCGCAACTGGGTGCGTTCGATGAATGGCGCGCGACACCGATGGGCACGCTGGCCCTCCTCATCCTCCTCGATCAGATGTCGCGCAATATCTATCGCGGTGAGGCCAAGGCGTTCCTGGGCGACGTGCGCGCGCTGGGCGTCGCCGATGCGGCCTTGAAGCGTGGCGACGACAAGGGCTTCGATTTCGAGCAGCGGCGCTTCTTCTACCTGCCCTTCGAACATGCCGAGGACATGGCCAACCAGGAACGGTCGATCCAGCTGTTCACGCAGCTCTATGAAGAGACACCGGCGCAGGATCGCGCCCGCGCCGAGGAACAACTCGATTACGCGCACCGGCACCGCGACATCATCAAGCGCTTCGGCCGCTATCCCCATCGCAACGCCGCGCTGGGCCGGCCATCCACTGAAGCCGAGACTGAATTCCTGAAAGGTCCGGGCAGTTCGTTCTAGAAGTGCCGGCGCGTGCCTATGACAACCCCGCCATCGGCGGAATGCGGCCCATGGTCTTGCGACGCAGCAGCTTGGGGCGCTCGAGCATGCGGGTCTGGCCGTCGGGACGGCCGACATAGGTATGCGCAAATTCAGTGAGAGCCGGGACATCGGTCGCGGGATCGAGATCGCCAAACATGTAGGTGGCCTTGCCCGGCGCGCGGAAGGCCGCGGTGCAGGGCCGCGTACAGCCCGACATGCAGGCCGTGCCGATCACCTGGAAACCAGCCGGCAAGGAATCCGCCGCCGCAAGCCCCGCGATCAGCTCGTTCCCAAGATGCGGCTCCGCGGTGCCCGCCTTGCAGGTGGTGCAGATAAAGAGAACGTGATCGGCACCGATTTGGCTCAAACTCTAAACTCCGCGCGGGATGGGCGCCTTCCCTTACCAAGCTCATCAGGGTGGCGCAAGGCGCGCCCGGATGCTGGCTTTTGAAGGTGGTCTTGGGTAGATTGCGCGCAGAAATCACTGTTTAACCGGTCAGGGCCTGTTCATGCGCCGTTTCCTGCTTTCCACCGCCGCGTTTCTGCTGTCGGCGCAAATTGCCCTCACGCTCCCGGCGCAGGCCGATTACGCTGCCGCCGAAGCGGCCCTGCAATCGGGCAATGTCGCGGGCGCCATCCCGCTCCTGGCCGAGGAAGCGAAGCTCGGCAATCCGGTCGCTGCCTTCAACCTTGCCAAGATCTATGAGGATGGTGCCGCAGGCGCCCCCGATTTCACCCAGGCCGCCACCTATTACCGCATCGCTGCCGAGATCGACACGGCGCCGCGCTACAATGGCGCCGCTCTTGGCGTGCAGGGACCGCAATTGATCGCGGCGGCACAGAAATACGGACAGTTCGCCCTGGGTCGTCTCTATGAAACCGGGCGCGGTGTCCCGCAGGACAGTCTCGAAGCGCTGTCGTGGTACACGCGCGCGGCCGATCTCGGCAGCACGCAGGCCATGCTGAAACTGGTGGTCATCCACCGCGATGGCCTGCCTGGCATCACCCCCGACCCCGCGCGCGCCGCCGACTGGCTGCAGCGTGCGGCCGACACCGGCAACATCGCCGCGATGAACGAGCTGGGCCGCGCCTATCTCAATGGCATCGGCGTCATCCCGAACGCCCAGGAAGCCGCCAAGTGGTTCGAGCAGGCGGCGGCAGGCGGCAGTGTCGTCGCCGAATATAATCTTGGCCTGCTCTATAAGGCCGGCCTTGGTGGCCAGCCGGATTATGTGCGCGCGGTCGAGCATTTCGAACGCGGTGCCAACGCCAAGGACGCGGCCTCCATGCTGGCGCTGGGCGATCTTTATGCCGGTGGCCAGGGCTTGCCGCTGGACAAGGTCCAGGCCCATGCCTGGTACAGCCTCGCCGCCGATTACGGTGCCACCGAAGGTACCGGCAAGGCGGCGGGCCTTGCCGCCGGCATGACTGAGCAGGAAATCTCCGCCGCCAACACGCTGCACGGCAACTGGCAACCAGGTGCCAAAGCGGCTGCCCAGCCTGCCGCGGCGCCCGTTGCGCCCGCTGAATCCGTCCCTGCGGCCGCACCCGCAGAGCCCGCAGCTGCTGTACCCGCCACTGCGCCGGCCCCCGATCTGCCGCCCTTGTTCGAAGAGACCGCGCCGGTGGCAGCACCAGAGCCTGGAGTCACAGCGCCTGCGCCAATCCTGGTCCCGGAAGCGGCCCCCGCACCCGAGCTGTCGCCACCCTCGATACCGCTGCCCAGATCGACGCCGGCGACGACCACACCGCTCCTGCCGGACCCGACTGCGCCGCTCCTGCCGGGCTCCCAGCCTTTCGAGCCCAGCCTCGGCAACTGATCGGATTCCTCCACTGTGCGGTCGATCACAGAAACGTCAGCTTCATGGTACATCGCCGCCCACTATCTGTTATAGGCGGCGTCATCCAATCCGCGGTCTGCTGGCGATCCTCGCCGGCTGGCCATTTTTCCGCCGCAATGACTGTGTTTGGTTGCGGCCGTTTTCCAAATAGGGAGTGAGTTCGATGGGGCGTTGGTGGAAATCCGGCCATAATGGCAATGCGCGGCTGATCTCGAAGGCGAGCCTGGCTGCCGGCAGTGTCGCGGCCATGCTGCTGATGGCAGCCTGCGGCGATAAGGAGGCCGACCAGGCTTCCGGCAACACGACCGAGACAGTGGCAGCGGCGGCGATCGATCCGGCGCAGGCGCCGATCATCCAGAAGGCGATCGAAGACTATCTGCAATTGATCGAAGGCCCGGCCGATCAGCGCATCGTCCATCACGGCGCGGTCAAGGTGACGCCCGGCTCGGATGCATTCGACGTCTCGATCGACGGGGTCTATGTCGGCCCCGCCGGTGAAGGCCGGCTGGATGTCGGCACCATCGGCTACAAGCTGACGCCCAAGGGCAGCGACGGCTATTTCGCCAGCAATCTCACCCATGCCCCATCGATTCCGTTCAAGGACAAGGACGGCAAGGAGACCGGCGCCCTCACCTTCACGACCAAGGCCTTCAGCGGCGAATGGTCGAGCAGCCTGCAGACCTTCCTGTCGCTGGATTGGCAGGCGGCCGATATCGTCGCCAAGGACAACAGTCCCGATGGCGGCAATTTCACGGCGAGCGGCCTCAACACCAGCCTTGCCAGCACAGATAAGGGTAGTGGCCTGTTCGACCAGAACGGCAAGTTTGAGCTGATTGGCTTCTCCGCCAAGGAAACCGAAGGCGGTACCTTCGCCCTCGGCAAGGTCGCCGGCACGATCGACATGACCGGCATCAAGCTCAAGGAATACGTCACCAAGATGCGCGAGATGCAGACCTTGATGTCGGAGATCGCCGAGAGCACCGCCAAGGCGCAGGCGGCCGCCGAAGCCGCGGCGAAGGCCGCGGTCGAAAGCGGCAACGCCGCCCCGACGGTGGCCGTCACTACCGGCATCAGCGACGAGCAATCGGCCAAGCTGGGCGGGATGATCAAGGGCATGGCCGGCATCGTCGCTGGCGTCGCTTACGATTTCGCCCTCACCGATATCAGCTTCAAGGAAAAGGATGGCAGCGAGCCGTTCCGCCTCGCCAAGGGCGATTTCAAGACAAGCTTTACCGGCCTCGACGCCGAGAAGGCCAACTTCAACTTCGCCCTCGGCCATGACGGGCTGGTCGTGAATGACCCGGACATGGCCCGGAATCCGCTCTTCGCAAAACTGCTGCCAGCCTCCGGCAAGCTCGACCTCAATCTCACGGACGTGCCGTCGAAGGAGCTGTGGGCCCTCATCGGCGACAACTTCCCAGGCCTCATCACCGCCGATCCGGCGCGCTCCGAAGCCGCCGCCGGCGTGATGTTCGTTGCCATGCAGCAATTGCTGCAGAAGGCACCGATGAAGCTCACCGTGGCACCGTCCGGCCTCACCTCCGAGCTGCTGCAGCTCGATGCCACAGGCGCATTCGACGTGAAGCCCGAGGCCATCTTCGGCGTCGTCGGCGCCCTTGACGTGAACCTTCATGGGCTCGACGAAGCCATGAAGCTGGCCAATGAAGCGGCACAAAGCTCGCCCGATGCGGCGCAGATCGTCGGTGGCCTCGCCATGATTCAGTCGATGGCAAAGCGCGAGACGGGCACCGACGGCAAGCCCGTCGACAAGCTGAAGCTGGAGGTCGATGCAGCCGGCGATGCCAAGGTCAACGGCATGTCGATGTCGGGCCAGTAGCCAAGAGCGACTAGCCAGCAACGCAGGATGTGAACACTTTCTTCATCTTCGTGATGCTAGAACCGCGTCGATCAGACATGATCGGCGCGGTTTCTTTTATCCGGTCGATGGGTCGAATGACGCAGATCGGATGCACCGCGATGATGCGCGAACTGTTGCAGCGATGACTCAGTCGCGACGGAATCTGTGGTCGCCCGGACACGCACGAATCACTTCTGTGTGGATAAGCGCAAAAAAATATGTTGTGATATGCGTGACATGCATATTGACCGAGTCGCGATTTCCGCAACGACCGACATGTTGGTCGCATCCATGAGTGATGACGGGCCCCTCCCCGCCTATCGCGCGATGCAGCGTGGCGGTCGTTTGCATCATGACGCTGCGCAGGAGCTTGCGGCAGAGAAGCTGCAATCGCTCTACAACGCGCTCAAGGACTATCGCCCCTATAGCAACGATGACGATGGTGTGCTGGGCAGTCTGCAGAGCTGGGCCGAACGCCTGGGCCTCTCCACACGCCGCGACGAAGTGGCGCCGCAGGGCCTCTATCTCTATGGCGGCGTCGGTCGCGGCAAGTCGATGCTGATGGATCTGTTCTTCGCGCAGGTGCCGGTCGAGCGCAAACGGCGAGTTCATTTCCACGCCTTCATGCTGGAAGTGCATACCCAGCTGCATCAATGGCGCCAGGAGAAACCCAAGCAGGTCGATCTCATCCCGGCCTTGGCCGAGCATCTGGCCGCGCAATGTACTCTCATCTGTTTCGACGAATTCCACGTCACCAACATCGCCGATGCGATGATCCTGGGTCGCCTCTTCAGCGCCCTCTTCGACCACGGCGTGGTAATGGTGGCGACCTCCAACTGGGCGCCGGACGATCTCTATAAGGGCGGCTTGCAGCGCGACCAGTTCCTGCCCTTCATCGCCTTGCTCAAAGAAAAACTGGACGTCCTCGAGCTGGATGGCGGCCGCGACTATCGCATGGCGCGCCTCAAGGACATGACCGTCTATCACTATCCGCTGGGCGATCTCAGCGGCCTGAAGATGCGCGAGGCGTTCGCGCGCCTCACCGATAACGAGCCGCCGATCGCGAGCAGCCTGATCGTGCAGGGTCGCCGGATCGAGATCCTGCGCCAGGTCAGCAATGCCCATGGCCGCGTCGCCTGGTTCGATTTCGACGAGTTGTGTGCGCAGCCTTTGGGTGCTGCCGACTATCTCGCCATCGCCACGCATTATGACGTGGTCCTGCTGGACCATGTGCCGGTGCTGGGGACTGACCGCCGCAACGAGGCGCGGCGCTTCATGACGCTGATCGACGAACTCTATGAACACAAGGTGACGACGATCGTCGCCGCTGCCGACAAGCCGGATCGCTTGTACGTGGCGGGCGATGGCACGTTCGAATTCGAACGCACGATCTCGCGCCTCAATGAAATGCAGTCGGTCGACTATCTGACCCGACCGCATTTGACGTGAGTTGAGTGAGAATTTTCACGAGAAGAGTTAATGCCTCTTGCCCTTGTGGCAATTTCGGGTTATTAACTCAACATCTAGAGGAGTGCGCTAAGAGCGCACGGGTATTGCCTAAGTAAAATCGTGGCAATGCGTAAGAAGGCATCAGGATTACAGAATGGCTCGGAAGAAGATAGCCCTTATCGGCGCAGGTCAGATCGGCGGCACATTGGCGCTGCTGGCTGGGCTGAAGGACCTCGGCGACATCGTCATGTTCGACGTTGTCGACGGCGTGCCGCAGGGCAAGGCGCTCGACATCGCGCAGGCCTCGCCGGTTGAAGGCTTCGATGCGAAATATGTCGGCGCCAGCGATTACAAAGCAATCAAGGGCGCCGATGTCATCATCGTCACCGCCGGCATCCCGCGTAAGCCGGGCATGAGCCGCGACGATCTCATCGCCACCAATGCCAAGGTCATGGACAGCGTCGGCAAGGGGATCAAGAAATACGCCCCCAAGGCGTTCGTCATCTGCATCACCAATCCGCTCGACGTCATGGTCTATGTACTGCAGCAGGCCTCCGGTCTGCCGGAGAGCCATGTGGTCGGCATGGCGGGCGTTTTGGATTCCGCCCGCTTCCGTTATTTCCTGGCTGAGGAATTCAAGGTCTCGGTCGAAGACGTCACCGCCTTCGTGCTCGGCGGCCATGGCGATACCATGGTGCCCTTGGCCCGCTATTCCACGGTGGCCGGCATTCCGCTGCCGGATCTCGTGAAGATGGGCTGGACCACGCAGGAAAAGCTCAACACCATCATCCAGCGCACCCGTGACGGCGGCGCTGAGATTGTCAATCTCCTGAAGACTGGGTCCGCCTTTTACGCGCCGGCATCGTCCGCGATCGCGATGGCTGAATCCTATCTCAAGGACAAGAAACGGGTTCTCCCCTGCGCGGCCTATCTGAATGGCCAGTATGGGGTAAAGGGACTCTATGTCGGCGTACCGGTAGTCATCGGTGCTGGCGGCGTAGAGAGAGTGGTCGAGATCGACCTCAACAAGGCTGAAAAGTCCTTGTTCGATAAGTCGGTCGCGGCCGTAAGGGGCCTCATCGATGTGGTGAGGAAGCTTCAACGAGGAGAGAAGCAATGAAGAAGACCATCGAACTGGCGGCCAAGAAGGTTGCCAAGAAAGCGGCCAAGAAGTCGGCCAAGAAGACCACGAAGAAGGCCGCTGCCAAGAAGCCGGCAGCGAAGAAGACGGCAAAGAAGGCCGCCAAGAAGAAGTAGTTTTCGGGCTTCTTCGGGAGCTCAAAACGGCCTGCGACGGCGACAGTCCTATTTCCATGTTGTTACGACGGGTTTCAGTTCAATTGGCTTGAACCCGTCGAGCATGGTGATAGAGTGCGATCTGCTGCACCACAGCAAATCGTCGGCTGTCGCTGTCGCCCGCTTTTTTTCTACGACTTCTTTTTCTCTTAAGACTTCCTAGGAAATAATCGCGCGGCCCGGTGGCTGGCGAAACGACCGCCGGGGTGCAGTCCTTTCGCAACGCAGCAAAGCGGGTCACCCTGGATGAACATCCATGAATATCAGGCGAAAGCCCTGATCCGGAAGTTTGGCGTCGCCGTTCCTGACGGCCATGTCGCCTACTCCGCCGACGAAGCAGTTCAAGCAGCCCAGAAATTAGGTGGCGGACTTTGTGTCGTAAAGGCACAGATCCATGCCGGCGGCCGCGGCAAAGCAGGCGGCGTCAAAGTCGCCAAGACTGAAGGCGAAGTCCGCGACCTCGCCAAGACCATGCTCGGCATGACGCTGGTGACGCATCAGACCGGCCCGGTGGGCAAGGTCGTGAAGCGGATCTATGTCGAGGCCGGATGCGATATCAAGCGCGAGCTTTATCTCGGCATGCTGGTCGACCGCGCCACCTCGCGCATCACCATCATGGCCTCCGAAGAAGGCGGCATGGAGATCGAAGAGGTCGCAGCCTCGCACCCCGAAAAGATTTTGAAGATCGCAATCGACCCGGTGATGGGCGTACAGCCCTTCCACGCGCGCCAGGTTGCGTTCTTCCTGAAGCTGACCGGTAACCAGATCGGCTCGGCCACCAAATTCATCATGGCGCTGTACAAGGCGTTCACCGAGCTTGATTGCTCGATCGTCGAAATCAACCCGCTGGTCATCACGGGTGCTGGCGACGTACTGGCCTTGGATGCCAAGATCAACTTCGACGACAACGCGCTCTTCCGTCACAAGGACGTCGAAGATCTGCGCGATCCGGATGAAGAAGATCCGGCCGAGCTTGAAGCCGCCAAGCACAGCCTCAACTACATCAAGCTCGATGGCTCGATCGGCTGCATGGTCAATGGTGCCGGCCTTGCCATGGCGACCATGGACATCATCAAGCTCTATGGCGGATCGCCGGCGAACTTCCTCGATGTCGGTGGTGGTGCTACAAAAGAACGCGTCACCGCAGCGTTTAAAATCATTCTCTCCGATCCCAATGTCGAAGGCATTCTGGTCAACATCTTCGGCGGTATCATGCGCTGCGACGTGATCGCCGAGGGCGTCGTGGCGGCGGCCCGCGAGGTCAGCCTGCATGTGCCCTTGGTGGTTCGCCTCGAAGGCACCAATGTCGAATTGGGTAAGAAGATTCTGGCTCAGTCCGGGCTTCCCATCCTGTCCGCCGACAATCTCGCGGACGCGGCCGAGAAGGTCGTCAAGGCCGTGAAGGAGGCTTGAGGAATCATGTCCGTACTCGTCAATAAAAACACCAAAGTCATCTGTCAGGGTTTCACCGGTGCGCAAGGCACGTTCCATTCGGAACAGGCCATCGCCTATGGCACCAAGATGGTGGGCGGCGTCACCCCCGGTAAAGGCGGCACCAAGCATCTCGATTTGCCGGTGTTCGACACCGTGTTCGACGCGGTCGCCAAGACCGGCGCCAATGCCAGCGTCATCTATGTCCCGCCGCCCTTCGCGGCCGACGCCATCCTGGAAGCGATCGACGCCAGGCTGCCGCTGGTGGTGTGCATCACCGAAGGTATCCCGGTGCTCGACATGGTGCGGGTGAAGCGCGCCTTGGCCAATTCCGCGACACGCCTCATCGGGCCGAACTGCCCGGGCGTCATCACGCCGGAAGAATGCAAGATCGGCATCATGCCCGGCCACATCCACAGGAAGGGCAAGATCGGCATCGTGTCACGCTCCGGCACATTGACCTATGAGGCGGTCGCCCAGACCACGGCCGCCGGCCTCGGCCAGAGCACCTGCATCGGCATCGGCGGCGATCCGGTCAACGGCACCAATTTCGTCGACTGCCTGGAACTGTTCATGGCCGATGACGAAACCCAGGGCATCGTCATGATCGGCGAAATCGGCGGCAATGCCGAGGAAGACGCGGCGGAATATTACAAGGCCGCCAAGAAGAAAAAACCCATCGTCGGCTTCATCGCCGGCGTCACGGCCCCTCCGGGCCGCCGCATGGGCCATGCCGGCGCCATCATCAGCGGCGGCAAGGGCGGTTCCGGCGACAAGATCGAAGCCATGCGCTCGGCTGGCTACGTGGTCGCCGATTCCCCCGCCAGTCTTGGCTCGTCGATGCTGAAAGCGATGGGCAAGTAAGGGTGCTGCCGATCCCAAAAGGGTCCGCTGACCGACCAAACGCCATCATCATGCCAGGTCCCGGGTTGATATCCCGGGACCTGGTTGCTATCTGGAAAATATCCTTCCCCGGCCGGGCGCTGCGGGAAATCGTAACCATTGGGTAACCATCACATGCGCAAATAACCCAGGGATAGAGTGGGGGATTCCGTCGGCTTGGCCTTCTGGGGCAGACCGGGGATTTCTCCTGAATTACCCTCTCGGCAAAATGGGCTTGAGATCCATCCACCGGGACACTGAACCAGAACCGCTCTCCTGAAGGCCTTGGGTACAGGGGCTAGACCTTTTGGTGGCTTGACCTATTCAGGGCCGCGGCCCAAACGGGTGAATTATGAACCAGCCAATCGCCAATTTCCTTTCCGGCCCCAACGCGCCCTTCATCGAAGAGCTCTACGCCAAATACCTCGCCAACCCGAATTCGGTCGATGCCTCCTGGCAGAATTTCTTTGCCGATCTGGCTGAAGATATTCCGGCCGTGCTGAAGGATCTGCAGGGCGCCAGCTGGGCGCCGCGGGAACGCGATGTCGAGATTACCGGCAGCAATGGCGCCGCGACGAATGGTCATGCCGGCAATAGCCTGGCCGCCGATAGCGGGACACGCGCTCACGCCAACAGCAATTTTGGTGGCAATGTCAGCGCCGCCGAGCAGCGCCGCGCCGCGCAGGACAGCCTGCATGCCATCATGCTTGTGCGCGTCTACCGGGTCCGCGGTCATCTTGAAGCCAATCTCGATCCGCTGGATCTGAAACCCCGCGAACGCCACGCCGACCTCGACTATCGCACGCATGGTTTCACGGAAGCCGATCTCGACCGCGAAATCTTCCTCGATGGCCAGATGGGTTTTGAGACGGCCACACTCCGCCAGCTGATGCATGCGCTCCGCCAGACCTATTGCGGGTCGATCGGCGTCGAATACATGCATATCCAGGACTCTGATCAGCGCAAGTGGCTGCAGCAGAAGATGGAAGGCAGCCGCAACCAGCGCGACTTCACCGACCGCGGCAAGCGGGCCATTCTCGAGCGCCTGACCGAAGCCCAGATGTTCGAGAACTTCCTCGACAAGAAATACACCGGCACCAAGCGCTTCGGCCTCGATGGCGGCGAAACCACCATCCCGGCCCTCGAGCAGATCATCAAGCGCGGCAGCCAGCTCGGCATCAAGGAAGTCGTCATCGGCATGGCCCATCGTGGCCGCCTCTCGATGCTGGCCAACTTCATGAACAAGCCCTATGCGGCGATCTTCTCGGAATTCCAGGGCAATGCCTCGAACCCCGAGGACGTGCAGGGCTCGGCCGACGTCAAATACCATCTCGGCACCTCGGCCGACCGCGAGTTCGACGGCCGCATCGTGCATCTGTCCTTGACCGCCAACCCGTCGCATCTCGAATGCGTCAACACGGTGGTGCTGGGCAAGGTCCGCGCGAAACAGGACCAGCGCAAGGACAAGAACCGCGAACAGGTCATGGGCCTGTTGCTGCATGGCGATGCGGCATTCGCGGGGCAAGGTCTGGTGCCGGAATGCCTCGATCTTTCCCAGCTGTTCGATTACGAGGTCGGCGGCACGATCCATTTCATCATCAACAATCAGATCGGCTTCACGACCAGCCCCACCGCGTCACGCTCCGGCCCCTATTGCTCGGACGTCGCCAAGGCCGTGCAGGCGCCGATCTTCCACGTCAATGGCGACGATCCCGAAGCTGTGCTGCATGTCTCGCGCATCGCCATGGAATTCCGCCACGAGTTCAACCACGACGTCATCATCGACATGTTCTGCTATCGCCGCTTCGGCCACAATGAAAGCGACGAGCCGGCATTCACCCAGCCCATCATGTACAAGAAGATCGCCACTCAGCCGACCACGCGGCAGATCTATGCCCAGAAGCTGGTCGACGAAGGCAGCATGGCGCAGACGGAAGTCGACAGCATCATGAACGCCTTCCAGGCGCGCCTGGAAGCGGAGTTCGAGGCGTCCACCTCCTACAAGCCCAACAAGGCCGATTGGCTGGAAGGTGCCTGGGCGGGTCTCGCTGCAGCATCCGGCGACGACCGCCGGGGCGAAACCTCGCTCACCGACGACAAGCTGCAGTTGATCGGCAAGGCGCTCACCACGACGCCGGCCACCTTCAATCTCAACCGCAAGATCACCCGCCAGCTCGCCCAGAAGGAAGAGATGTTCAAGACCGGCGAGGGCATCGACTGGGCGACCGGCGAGGCTTTGGCCTTCGGCGGCCTGCTCGACGAAGGCTTCGGCGTCCGCCTCTCCGGCCAGGATTGCAAGCGCGGCACATTCAGCCAGCGCCACGCCGCCTTGGTCGACCAGGAGAACGAGGACGAATACGTCCCGCTCAATCACATCCGCGACGGCCAGGCTTTCTTCGAGGTCATCAACAGCCCGCTTTCCGAAGCCGGCGTGCTCGGCTTCGATTACGGCTATAGCCTCGCTGAACCGAAGACGCTGGTGCTGTGGGAAGCGCAGTTCGGCGATTTCGCCAACGGCGCCCAGGTCATCATCGACCAGTTCATCTCGTCCGGCGAATCGAAATGGCTGCGCATGTCGGGTCTCGTCATGCTGCTGCCCCATGGCTATGAAGGCCAGGGTCCGGAGCATTCCTCGGCCCGCATGGAGCGCTATCTGCAATCCTGCGCCGATGACAACATGCAGGTCGTGAACATCACCACGCCCGCCAACTATTTCCATGCGCTGCGCCGCCAGCTGCACCGGAATTTCCGCAAGCCGCTTATCGTGATGACGCCGAAATCGCTGCTCCGCCACAAGCTCGCAGTCTCAAAGCTTGCCGAGATGGGCCCAGGTACCACCTTCCACCGCCTGCTGTGGGACGACAACACCAAGCTCGTTGACAAGAAGGTGAAGCGCGTCGTGCTGTGTTCCGGCAAGGTCTATTACGATCTCTTCGAAGAGCGCGAGAAGCGCGAGTTGGACGACATCTACATCATGCGCGTCGAGCAGCTGTTCCCCTTCCCGGAGAAGGCGCTCAACAAGGAACTGGCGCGCTTCCCCGGCGCCGAGATCGTCTGGTGCCAGGAAGAGCCCAAGAACATGGGTGGCTGGAGCTTCGTCGCCCCCGAAATCGACAATGTGATGGAAGCGCTGGGCACCAAGCAGCGCCGCGTGCGTTACGTTGGGCGGCCGGCCTCGGCCTCACCCGCCACTGGCCTTTACAAACGGCATATCAAGGAACAGGCGAAACTGGTCGACGAGGCGCTCAGCTTCAGCTGAGACACCGTCACCCGCATCGTCCAAAATTATCGAGCTTCTGGAGGTAGAGAATGACAACCCCGATCACGGTGCCCGCCTTGGGCGAATCGGTCAGCGAGGCGACGGTCGCCAAGTGGATGAAGAATGTCGGCGATGCCGTGAAAAAGGATGAGGCGCTGGTCGAGCTGGAGACCGACAAGGTCACCGTCGAGGTCTTCGCCAGTGTCGCCGGCACCCTGGGCGAAATCATCGCGCCCGCCGGCACCACGGTCGCCGTCGGTACGCTCATCGGCAACATCTCGGCCGGTGGCGCTGCTGCAGCACCCGTCGCCAAGCCCGCTGCCGCAGCGGCAGCACCCGCCCCTTCCGTCGCCAAGGTTGCCCCAAGCCCGGTCGCCAATGGCGATGATCGCCTGGCGCCGGCCGTGCGCAAGCTGATCGAGGAAAGCGGTCTCAACCCCGCCGACATCGCGGCGAGCGGCAAGGACGGCCGCCTGACCAAGGCCGATGTGCAGGACCATCTGGACAAGAAGAAGGCCGCACCCGCTGCTGCACCGGCACCCGCGCCGGTCGCCGCTGCTCCGGCAGCTCCGGTGGCCCCCCATGTGCCCCGCGCGCTCGGCGAGCGCGAGGAGCGCGTGCCGATGTCGCGCCTGCGCAAGCGCATCGCCGAACGGCTGAAGCAGGCGCAGAACACCGCCGCCATGCTGACCACCTTCAACGAGGTGGACATGACGGCCGTCATGGCTCTGCGCGACAAATACAAGGAAGGCTTCGAGAAGCGCCACAAGGTGAAGCTGGGCTTCATGTCGTTCTTCGTGAAGGCAGCCATCCAGGCGCTCAAGGAAATTCCCGCGGTCAATGCCGAGATCGATGGCGGCGACATCATCTACAAGAACCATTACGACATCGGCGTCGCGGTCGGCACCGAGCAGGGCCTGGTGGTTCCTGTCGTGCGTGACGTGGACGCGCTGAGCTTTGCCGGCATCGAGAGCACCATCGCCGAGCTTGGCAAGAAGGCCCGCGACGGCAAGCTCTCGATCGAGGATCTCACCGGCGGCACCTTCACCATTTCCAACGGCGGCACCTATGGCTCGCTGATGTCGACGCCGATCATCAACCCGCCGCAATCAGCCATCCTCGGCATGCACAAGATCCAGCAGCGCCCGATGGTGGTCGACGGCAAGATCGAGATCCGCCCGATGATGTATCTGGCGCTCTCCTACGACCACCGCATCATCGATGGCCGCGAGGCGGTGACCTTCCTGGTCCGCCTCAAGGAAAGCCTCGAGGATCCGCAGCGCCTGCTGATCGAGATGTAACGAGATGGCGATTGCCAAGCGGGCCAAAAAAGCCGTCGTCCATGCGAAAGCGACACCGGTCGCCGCCGCCAGGCGCAAGCGGCGGCGGCTGCCTTACTACAACCAGAGCACCAACTTCACCTGCGGGGCTGCGTCCCTGCTGATGGCGATGCGCGGGCTGGACAAGGAAATCCCGTTCGACCGTGTCCATGAATTGCAGGTCTGGCGCGAAGCCAACACCGTCTATATGGGTGCGGGGCACCCCGGCTCGTCGCCCTATGGCATCGCGCTCGCCGCCTGGCGGCGCGGCTTCCATGCCGAGATCTGGGTCAGCCATAAGGGCGCCATCCTGCTCGACTACCAGAAGAAGCCGGATTGGCGGAAGGCCGGCAAGCTGGTGCAGGATTCCGACGCAGCCAATGTGCGCGACCTGGGCATGCCGATCGAAAAGCGAAGCTGGGACGTCGCTGATCTTGCCGCCGCCTGCGCCGAAGGTGCCGTGCCGATCGTCCTCGTCTCGACCAAAGCCTTTCACGGCGACAACACCCCGCATTGGGTAGTCTTTGCCGACAGTGACGCGACCCAGGTCTATATCAACGACCCGTGGATCTCGCGCAACAAGGGCCAGACCGCGAAATCGCAGACCGGCCGCGCGGCCAGTCACGCCGCCTTCATGAACATGGCAAAATACGGTCCCCGCGGCGAACGCGCCGTCGTCCTCATCCGTGGTCCCCAAATCTAATTCAAGACATTTAATCTAGAGCAGGCCGAAAGGTCCCAAGGGAGTAGCGTTATGGCCGAAGAATCCTTCGACGTCGTCGTCATCGGTGGTGGCCCGGGCGGCTATGTCTGCGCCATCAAGGCGGCACAGCTCGGCCTCAGCGTGGCCTGCATCGAAAAGCGCGGCGCGCTCGGCGGCACCTGCCTCAATGTGGGGTGCATCCCATCAAAGGCGTTGCTCGCCTCGTCCGAGAAATACGAAGAAGCCGGTCACCATCTGGCGGCCCACGGCATCAAGGTGAGCGGCGTCGCCCTCGACCTCGCCGCCATGCAGGCGCGCAAGGACAAGGTGGTGGGCGAACTCACCAAGGGCATCGAGTTCCTGTTCAAGAAGAACAAGATCACCTATCTCAAGGGCACCGGCACGCTGCAGGGCAACGGCAAGGTCGCGGTGAGCGGCGAGACCAAGCAGGTCGTGACCGCCAAGAACATCGTCATTGCGACAGGCTCGGATTCGACCCCGCTGCCCGGCCTCACCATCGATGAGAAGAAGATCGTGACCTCGACCGGCGGTCTCACCCTCGACAAGGTGCCGGAGCATCTCGTGGTCGTCGGCGGTGGCGTCATCGGCCTGGAGCTCGGTTCCGTCTGGCGGCGCTTAGGGGCCAAGGTGACGGTGGTTGAATTCCTCGATCGCATCGTGCCCACCATGGATACCGAGATCGGCAGCCAATTCCAGAAACTGCTCGCCAAGCAGGGCATCGAATTCCGCTTGGGACAAAAGGTCACCGGCGCCAAGGCGAAAGGCGCCCGCACTGAACTCACCGTCGAGCCCGCCAAAGGTGGCGCAGCGGAATCGATCGTCGCCGACATCGTGCTGGTCTCAATCGGCCGCAGGCCCTATGTCGATGGCCTCGGTCTCGACAAGGCCGGCGTGAAGCTGGATGAGAAGGGCCGCATCGCCACCAACGGCCATTTCGCCACCAACGTGCCCGGAATCTATGCCATCGGCGATGTCATCGTCGGCCCCATGCTGGCCCACAAGGCCGAGGAGGAAGGCGTTGCCCTCGCCGAAATCCTCGCTGGCCAGAAAGGCCATGTGAATTATGACGCCTGTCCCAACATCGTCTACACCCAGCCGGAATTAGCTTCCGTCGGCAAGACCGAAGAGGAACTGAAGGCTGCGGGCGTCGTTTACAAGGTCGGCAAGTTCCCGTTCATGGTGAACGCGCGTGCCAAGGCGGCTGGGGATACAGATGGCAGCGTCAAATTGCTGGCTGATGCAAAAACCGACCGGTTGCTCGGCGCCCATATCCTGGGGCCGGGCGCCGGCACGCTCATCCATGAGTGTGTTATGGCGATGGAATTCCAAGCGTCGGCGGAAGATGTCGCCCGCGCCTTCCATGGCCATCCCACCCATAACGAAGCGATCAAGGAAGCGGCACTGGCCATCAGCAGCAAGACCATTCATATGTAGTCCAGCCGGGTGTAATCCAGCCCAACTCGTTTCAGGCGGGCGGCCAATTACGGCGGGGCAATGCTGGAAGATTTGAGATCGACCATCGATGGTCTGTTGGACGAGGCGGTGAATGCCTTCGAAGGCAATCACGCCCAGGCCCTCGGCTTGACGCTCCGTGCCCTGACGTTGGCGCTCGAAGACGGCGATGCCGGACTTATCGCGCGCTGCCAGCTGGAATGCGCGCGCCAGCAGCGGGTGATGTGCCAATACGGCCAGGCGCTCAACAATCTCGAAAGCAGTCATAAATATTTCGTGCGCACCGGCGATCGCCTGCGCGAGGGGATCGCCCTGCGCACCTATGCCGCGATCTATGACGAGGTCGGGCTGTTCGACGAGGCGCTCGACAGCAATCAGCGCGCGCTCGCCTTGTTCGAGCAGGAGCACGAGACCCATTTCCGCGCCATCTGTTTCGAAGACACCGGCAATATCATGCGCCGGCGCGGCTATCACGCCGAAGCTATAGCCGCCTTCGAGAGTGGTCTCGCCTTGCTCGATGAATTGCCGCCCGGTCGCCATGTCACGCGCTCGCGCGCACATCTCGGCTGCGGCCTGCTGGATGCCTGCCTCGAAGCCGGTGACGACGCGCGCGTGCTGAACAATGTCGGCCGTGTCATGGAACAGATCTGCGCCATCGCCAACGGCAATCTCGAAGCCTATTGCCACAGCATGGCGGCATTGGCGCAAGCTCGGAAGGGCGATGCCGCCGCCAGCCTCGCCACAGCTGCCACGGCGCGCCATGCGTTGACCCGCGCCGAATCACCCTATGAACGCGTCGGCTGCCTGATGCATCTTGGCCGCGCCCGCGATGCGCTGGGCGATTACACGCAAGCCCAGGCATTGCTCACCGAGGCGCTGGAAACAGCGATGGTGGCCGGCATCCAGGATTTGACGCTGAAATGCCATGCCGAGCTCGCACAGATCTGCGAGCGCGCCGGCGAGGTGGATCTGGCGCTTCAGCATCTCAAGACATTGCGCCGCCTGGAGGCCGATCTTCTCGACAGCCGTACAGATATCCGTCTCGACCGCCTGCGCCTGGAAGTCGAGCGCGAACGCTCGCGCCATACCGAGGTGGATCTGGCACGCCAGGAATTGGAGCGCGAAGTGGCAGCCCGCACCGTTGAGTTGCGCGCTGCCAAGGAAGCGGCGGAGCACGCCAACCGCACCAAGAGCATGTTCCTCGCCAATATGAGCCACGAGCTGCGCACGCCGTTGAATGCCATCAACGGCTATTCCGAGGCGATGGCGATGGAACTGTTCGGCCGCCTGGGCGAGCGGCGCTATGTCGAATATGCGCAGCATATCTGGACCAGCGGCCGGCATCTGCTCTCGCTGATCAATTCCGTGCTGGACCTCTCGAAGGTCGAGGCCGGACAGATGGAGATCAATCCAGAGAGGCTCTCGGTCCGCAGTATCGTCGACGAGTGCCTGGCGCTGGTCATGGTGCAGGCCGAAGGCAACGGGCTGACGCTGGTGGCCGACGATATCCCCGCCCGCCTCACGATGGCGGCCGATCCGCGCGCGATCAAGCAGGTCCTGGTCAACCTCCTCGGCAACGCGCTGAAATTCACGCCGCCCGGTGGGACCATCACGCTGCGGGCCTCAGATGGCGGCAACAACACTGAAATCATGGTCACCGATACCGGCATCGGCATGTCGGCAGCGGACATCCCGCGCGCCCTCGAGGAATTCGGCCAGATCGACAATGCCTATGCCCGCCAGCATGCTGGCACGGGCCTCGGCCTGCCCTTGGCAAAGTCATTGGTCGAGCTGCATGGCGGTACGCTGAGCATCACCTCGGCACCCAAGAAGGGCACCACCGTCACCATCCGCCTGCCCAAGCCGATGGAACCAGCGATGGCGCTGCCAGAACGTGGGCTCAGTTCGCGCGTAGGTAACGTTTGAGGAACGCCCCCCAGGGGGTCAGCGAGCGGCCGTCGGAATTGCGCAGGCTAGGTCCATAGTCGACGTTCCAGCACCACCCCGTATAGGACAGCTTGTTGGCCTCCATCAGCGCTGCAAAGGGTTCGCCGAAACTCTTCGCCGTCCCGGCCCAATGTTCTTTTGAGCCCGGCTCGAATCCCCATTCCGTGACGATCACCGGCGCCTGTTCCGCGAGCGTCTCCAGCGTCGTCTTCCATTGCGCAAGATCGCCGCGCGGATAGACATGCCAGACATAGGCCGTGTTGGGATCGTTGAGCGGATGCTCGGCCATGCCGCTGAGATCGAAGGCCCAGTTGGATCCTGCCGCGAGGATGACGTTGCTGTTGCCCTGGCCGCGGATGAGATGGGTGAGCTGCCGCCAATAGGGCGTCAGCTCCTGCCAGCGCGCGCCGTCTCCCTCGATGTCCTCGTCGTTGGACGAGACCGGTTCGTTCCACAGTTCGAAGAGGATGTCGTCATCCTTGAAGGTGCTGGCGATGGCGCGCCAGAAATCGAGTGCCAGCGACATCCGCGTGTCGTACCAATCGGTCGTCTCGCTGTCGGACGCCACGAAGAATTTCTGCACATAGCCGTCCGGCCAGCCAATGGCATGATAGTCGATGATGACATAGAGGCCCTCAGTGCGCGCCCATTCGACATGCTGGGTGAGGCGCGCCAGGGCACCGACCGTATCGTCGCGCCAATAGCCGGGATGGACTGAGAGACGCACGGTGTTGGCGCCCCATTCCTTGGCAATCTCAGGATACGGATTTTCATCGGCCGGCAGATCGCCGACGTCGCCCATGGCGATGCCTTTGAGGCGCAGGATCTGGCCCTGGTCGATGAAATGCGATCCGCGGACTTCCAGGGCTGACGCCGGGCCAGCGAAGACCCAGGACGACAACAGCAGAATGAGGCTTCCCATGAGGCTGCGCATGGCGCCAGTCTAGTCGAGATTGAGCGACATCCAATCTAGATCTTCGATCAGCCGCCCGCCGATGCGGCGATAGAAATCGAGCGCCAGCTTGTTGGGCCGATAGACCGCCCAGAGCAATTGCCGCGCGCCACTTGCCTTAGCTGCTGCAGCAGCCGCGTTCATCAAGGCCCGGCCGGCGCCTGAACGCCGGACCTTGGGGCGCACCCACAGATCGATCACGATCTCGATGCGCATGCCCTGGTCGATATCGTAATTTGGCGCCATCAGCAGATAGCCCAGCACTTGACCATCCGCCTCGGCGATGAAGCCACGAAAGGCCGGATGCGGGCCGAACCCGTCGGCCAGATAGCGTTCGCCCGTAAAGTTATGTCGCCAACGGTCGCCAAGCCCGGTGAGATAGGCGCCGAACTCCAGCACCATCTCCTGCACGACATCGACATCGGCGGCGGTCAGTGGCCGGATTGCGGTCATTTCGCTTTGGCAAGCAAGTCGGATGCTACATCACCAGGCCAACTGCCGGCATGGCCGTGACCAGCAAAGATATCCTGCGCCAGCAGTGCCGTGTCCGCCTGCCACGTCGCAACCTGGTCGCAAGGCGGTGCGCGGTCCTGGCCGTGGCACAGGAAGGGTGCGCCATCGGTATCGAAGCCCACCACCTGGCCTGGCAAGGGACGCAACGACAGGCCGGCCGGCGGTGCCGCAAGATCGGCGATACCCTTCTGCGGCTGGCCGAGCAGATCGAGCAGCAATGACGGCAGCCGGTACATGGGCACGGCACCCAGCGCCAGGGGCCCGTTGCGGCCATCGATCACGAGAAGCGGTGTCTGCGTGCTGCGCGCCTGCACGTCCGGCGCGGCATGATCGTCGGCGCCACCCAGGAAGCCTGATTCCGCATAGCCGGCGAGGTTGTGGCCGAGCAGCGGCAGGTGATCACCGAACACGACGATGACCGAGTCCGGGTCCTCACGCTGCCAGCGTTCAATGGCATCCATCATCTCGCGCGACTTCCAATGCATCACGCTGACATAGCGCGCGACATCCTCGACATGGCTGGTGGTCTCGATCGCCTGCGGCCGCTTCTCGTCGAGATCGTACATCCAGTGGCCGTAATAGGTGACGATGTAATCGAAGACCGGGCGTGGGTCGTGCGACCCGGCCAGCTTCTCGGCCACCTGCCGGTGCAAAGAGGCGTCCGACAGGAAGATCGAGGTCATGTCGTCCTGGACGAAATCGCTCAAGGACCAGAACGTCTCGAAACCGATACGGTCATAGCTCGCCTGCCGGTTCCAGAAGCCCGGCGTGTTGGGGTGGCTCGCCACCGTGCGATAGCCCGCCTTCTGCAACAGGCGCGGCAGGCAGGGAAGATCGTCATTGAGCGGCTGCTCGAACCGCACAGCACCCTGCGCCAGGGGAAAGCCGCACAGCACTTCAAACTCGGCATTGGCGGTCTGGCCGCCAAAGGCCGGCGACATTGCCGTGGACTTGCCGGCTCGGGCCCACAATTTCACAAAACGCGGATCGAGCGGTGATTGAGACAGGCCCGCCGCCGTCAGCTGCGTTGGATCCCAGAAGCTCTCTTCCAGCACGACATGGAGATTGCGCGGTCGGCCGGCGTAAGCTGCGGGGCCGAGATCGGCAGCCTCGATCCGCCGCGCGATCGCAGCCTGCGCCATCTCCGCGTCCGGCGCCGGCTGCGACACGGCAGCCATACGCACCAGCTCCTGCAGCAGATGGACGGTGCCGCCGCGCCAGACATAATTCTCGCGCTGGTCCCAGGGTTTGTCGCCCCATTGATGATCCATCCAGTCGATAAGACCGGTCGAACCCGCCCCGGCAGTGAGGGTGAGGCCGGCGAATGCAGCAAGGGCCGCTTGGCGCAGCCGTCCCTGGAATCGCAGATTGCCGATGAAAAGCCCCAGCATCAGCAGACAAGGAATACCCGCCACCAGCCAACCCACCGGCCCCATCAGGCGGATGAAGGCCTCCAGACTGTAGATGTCTTCCGGCATCAGGGGCCTGCCGGCGATGGCGCTTTTGGCGGCACTGCCGAGATAGAGGGTGGCGATCAGCAATGCCTGCAGGATGAGGAACAGACTCACCCGGCGCGACAGGGCAAACAGCAGCAGCGAAAGCCCCAGCAGCAACCCTAGATCCGCCGGCACGCGGCGCGGCACGATGGCGACATTGAAGAGCGTAGATGAGGCGATATACGCCGCGGCATAGAACAGGCAGGTGGACAGGACCGGCAGCAGCCAGATGAAACGGCGCTCGGACTGCACGCGCCGTAACATCGTCATTGCAGATTGGCCGCGACCCGATGCCGGGAACGCGCCATCAACGCCAGCGCATGCCCCTCACCATCGAAGATGTCGCGGGCAACGAGCTTCACATCCTCAAGCCAGGTGGCGACGCGCGCGCAATCGCCTTGTGGATTTTCCGCCGGATTGCACAGGAACGGCTGCTGCTGTGCATCAAGGCCGATCACGGTATCGGGCACCGGGCGGATGGTAAGGTCGTCGGGCGGCGGCACCAGTGCGCCGATATTCGGCACATCAAGACCCAGCCGGTCGACGATCAGCTGGTTGAGCCGGTAGAGCGGTGCCGCACCCAGATTGAGCGGCCCCTTCTCGCCATCGATGACGATGAGCGGCGTGGTCCTTGAGCGGACATACATGTCGGCCGGGAAATCGCCCCAGCCGCCGGCAAAGAAGCCGTTGTTCTTATACTCGCCCCAGTTATAGCCGAGATTGGGCAGGTGATCGCCAAAGGCGACGATGAGCGAACCCGGATCATCGCGCCGCAGCCGCTCGATCTCGTCCATGAGTTCGATCGATTTGTAATGCATGGCGGTGGCGAACTGGCCGAGCTCGGTGAGCTCCGGATCGATCGGCACCACGGCCGGGCGTTCCGGCACCATGTCATAGGTCCAGTGGCCATAGAGCGTCACGATGAAGTCGAGCACCGGCCGCTGGTCATCCGGCGTCTTGAGCTTGGCCGCGATCTGGCGGTAGAGCGAGCGGTCGGACAACATCCAGACGATCATCTCATCGAGATCAAAATCAGTCTTCGACCAGAACGTCTCGAAGCCGAGCCGCCGATAGGCGTTGATCCGGTTCCAGAAGCCCGGCGCATTGGGGTGGCTTGCCACGGTCCGGTAGCCCTGCGCCTGCAGCAAGGCTGGCAGGCAGGGCGCGGTGTTGAAGCCCTGCTCGAACTTCACCGCCCAGCTATCGACCGGGAAACCGCACAGCACCTCGAACTCGGCATTGGCCGTGCCGCCGCTGAAGGTCGGCGACATCGCCGTCGTGCGGCCCGTCTCATCCCACAGCGCATAGAAGCGCGGATCGAGCAGCGGTTCTGTTCTGTCCTTTGGCAGCAGCGGCGTCGGGTCCCAGAAGCTTTCCAGCAAAATGATATGCACGTTGCGCGGCTTGGGCGTTCCCAGCGACACCGGCACCAGCGGCGTGGCCGCGGCATCCGCGCGGTCGGCGGCGGTAGCATCCAGGCGATCGAGGGCGGCCGCAACTTCCGGCTCAGTCGGTGCGGGCTTCCGCGTCGCATAGGCGCGCAAGCTTTCCTGCAGGATGTGCAGCGTCGGCCCGCGCATGGTGAAATTCTCGCGCTGGTCCCAGGGATGGTTGCCGATGACGATGTCGGCACCGCGCAGCGATGTTTCGCCAAAGATGCCAAGGCCCAGCGGCACCACCACCAGCGTCGCCAGCGCCCGCTGCGCCGGCCTGTGGCGCAGCTTGAGATTGCCGAGCAGCAAGCCTGCCATCAGCGCCAAAGGCAGCGCCACCACCACCCAGCCCAGCCAGCCCATGATGCGCACCAGCGCCACCACGCTGTAGACATCGTCCGGCATCACCGGCCGGCCCAGGAGGGCGATCTTGGCGCTCGAGCCGATGAAGAAGGCGCCGATGAGGAGCGCCATGAAGGCGACGAACGCCCAGACCCGGCGCGACGCGGTGAAAATGAGACAGGCGATGAGCATGAGGGCGGCGAGATCGATCAGCCCACGCAGCGGCTCGACCACCACCCCGAAGACCAACGCGGACACGGCATAGGCCAGCAGATAGCCGATCCCGGCCGTCAGCACGGGAATTCGCCAGCGAGCCCAAAAGCGCGCGATGTTCTCCGACTTTTTCATGGCTTGTCCGTCGCTGCCCCGATCAAACGGCGCCTTTCTATCCGAATTTAACAAAAGAGTCTTGATTTGGTGCCGTTGCCGGTCACAAAAGACCGTGATCAAGGCGCATCGGCCGGGTCGCCAACGGCCGTGGGACGGGTAAAATACCTACGCAAAAACAACAGTTTAGATATGTCGATCTGCGCTCACATCTTGTAAGCTGTTTGTCAGTCAAGCTTCATCACATTGCGCCGGCCCGGCATCCCGTGGGAATGATACGGGCGGAATGATATGGCGGGGCGCCGCGGCGCGGCCCCAGAATGAGGATTACTTTCGGCTCCATGACCCCGACCACGCTCACCACCTCCACCCCCACGCTGCGCGCCCTAGACCCCCGCGACCTCATCCGGTCGGTTCTGATCTGGGCCTTGCTGATTCCACTGGCACTCATCTCGTTCCTGGCGGCCGAGATCACGCATCTCGATCTGGTCGATGCGGTCAACGCGCTGGTCTATGGCTTCGGCGCCCTGCTGGCGATCGCCCTTGCCCGCCAGGCAAGTGGTGCAGCGGCCGATGGTACCGGCGTGGGCGATCCGTTCGGCCGCCTGTTCTGGCTGGCCGCCGCCGCTTTCTGCGCGGTCTTCGTGCTGTCGGAACTGGGCGGCGATTTCATCGAGCATTTCGAAGCAAGGATGCAGCCGATCTGGCTCGGTCACGCGCTGTGCTGGATCGCGGCCGGTGCCTTCGTGCTCTGCGTGGCGCTGCTGCGTCCGCGACACGCGCGTCCCGCCAAGGTCACGGCCCCGGTCATCAGCCTCCTCGCTGTCGGCTTCGGTCTCCAGAGCATGGCGCTGGGGCTCGACATCGGCGAGCCGCATCTGCGCCATCATTTCGGCGTCGATCCGCTGACCTATGACAATCTCAACGACCTCCTCGAATTTGCCTTCCTGCAGCTCTATCTGCTGGCCTTCATCGGTTTGGCCGCGGAAGTGTCGGCCCAGCACGCGCTGCGCGCCCAGGTCGCGCGGGCGGAATCGATCGAGGACTCGGCGGAGTGCCTGCGTGCGGCCCAGCTTGCCTTCACGACCGCCGCCTTCACCTCGCATAAAATAAACCGGCGGCGGCTATCGCGTGCTGTCATGGGCCTCGTGACCGGGTCCGGCATCGGCGGCATCATGGGGGCGATCAAGCTCACCCGGCACCTCGGCCCCAGCATCAGGCGGCGCAGCGGCAAATCGCTGTTCCGCCAGTTCGTCGAACAGATGCGCTTCATGTTTCGCCATCACCTGGCGCCCAAGGCCTACTACCAGTTCGAACTGTTCGATCCAGCCTGCGGAAACCTCGCCAGCCAATATTTGCAGCGCAACGAGACCAAATCCGCCGCCTACAAGATCATGCACCGGGCAACCGGCCATCGTCTGAGCGAAAAACTCGACTTCCACAACCGCTGCCACGAGCTCGGCCTGCCGATAGCGCCCGTTGTCTTCGCCGCTGCCGAGGGTGCCGTCGAGGAACAGTTCCGGGATATCACCGCGCTGCCCGAGACCGATTTGTTCATCAAGCCGCGCAAAGGCAGTGGCGGGCGCGGCGCCGCGAAGTGGCAGTTTTTGGCGCCGTTCTTCACCCATAAGGACGGCACGCAGCTGACAGCGACGGGCCTCCGCCAATGGGTGGTCGATCAATCGGCGCAGGAAAACATGCTGGTGCAGACCCTGCTCACCAATCATCCGGATCTGGCCGATATCAATTGCGGCACGCTGGCCACGGTGCGCATCGTCACCTGCCGCAATGAGAGCGGTGGCTATGAGGTGACCGATGCCGCCTTCCGCATGCCGCGGGTCAGTGGTTCGGCGGTCGACAATTTCCATGCCGGCGGCATCGCCTCGTCCGTCGATATCGCAACCGGGCGCTTAGGGGCTGCGACCGATCTCGGCCTCAGTCCTAAATCAGGCTGGTTCGACGCGCATCCCGTCACCGGTGCCGTGATCCGCGGCCGCGCGCTGCCCTGCTGGCAGGAAGCGCGCGATCTCGTTGAACGCGCGCATCCGCATTTCAGCGATTTCGCGGTGATCGGCTGGGATGTCGGCATCCTCGCCGACGGCCCCTGCATCATCGAAGCCAATGGCGCGCCGGATCTCGACATCATCCAGCGCACGGCACGCCACCCATTGGGCAATGCACGCCTTGGCCGATTGATGGCATGGCATGTCAGGCGTGACCTGCGCCACGCCCTTCTCGGCTGACGGCCGCGCTAGCCGCGGCCGTGCTTCAGCAAGCGCAGACGCAGGGCGTTCAGCTTGATGAAGCCCTGGGCATCGCGCTGGTCATAGGCGCCGGCATCGTCCTCGAACGTCACATGCTGCAGGCTGTACAGCGACTTCTCTGACTTGCGGCCAACCACCGTGGTATTGCCCTTATAGAGCTTCAATCGCACGGTGCCCTCGACATGCTCCTGCGATTTGTCGATGAGGGCCTGCAGCATCTCGCGCTCAGGTGAGAACCAGAAGCCGTTATAGATGAGCTCGGCATAGCGCGGCATCAGCTCGTCCTTGAGATGCCCCGCACCCCGGTCGAGGGTGATGCTCTCGATGCCGCGATGGGCTGCGTGCAGGATCGTACCACCCGGCGTCTCATAGACGCCGCGCGACTTCATGCCGACGAAACGATTTTCGACCAGGTCGAGCCGGCCGATGCCGTTGGCCTTGCCGAGCTCGTTGAGCTTGGTGAGCAGCATCGCCGGCGACAGCTTCTCGCCATCGATGGAGACCGCATCGCCCTTGAGGAATCCGATCTCGATATAGGTGGCCTTGTCGGGGGCTGCTTCCGGCGAGATGGTGCGCTGATAGACCATCTCCTCGGGTTCAACCCACGGATCCTCCAGCACTTTGCCTTCCGACGACGAGTGCAGCAGATTGGCATCGACCGAGAACGGCGCCTCGCCGCGCTTGTCCTTGGCGACGGGGATCTGATGCTTCTCGGCATATTCGATCAGCTTGGTGCGCGAGGTGAGGTCCCATTCGCGCCAGGGGGCGATCACCTTGATATCCGGGTTGAGGCCGTAATAGGAAAGCTCGAAGCGGACCTGGTCATTGCCTTTGCCGGTCGCCCCATGCGCCACCGCATCGGCGCCGGTCAACTTCGCGATCTCGATCTGGCGCTTGGCGATGAGCGGCCGCGCGATCGAGGTGCCGAGCAGATACTGGCCCTCATAGAGCGCGTTGGCGCGGAACATCGGATAGACGAAATCGCGGGTGAATTCCTCGCGCAGATCCTCGATGAAGATTTCCTTGATGCCCAGCATCTCGGCCTTCTTGCGCGCCGGCGCCAATTCCTCGCCCTGCCCCAGATCGGCGGTGAAGGTCACCACCTCGCAGGCATAGGTTTCCTGCAGCCATTTCAGAATGACCGAGGTATCGAGACCGCCGGAATAGGCCAGCACAACCTTCTTGATATCGCGCGACATGAACCATCCTCATCAAAAGAAAGCGGCCGGAACCTAGGGGAAATGGGGGGTGGAGGCAAGGGTGGGTGATCGATCGAGGTGCCCCTAAAAAGACCCCCTCACCCTAACCCTCTCCCGCGAGGGGAGAGGGGATGAGGCCTGCCGGCAAGACCGACTCTTGCAACGCGACCTGTCCGAAAATGCGTGGCAAAAGCCCCTCTCCCCTCGCGGGAGAGGGGTTGGGGTGAGGGGGCTTCTGTCATTTAGCGCACCCCACTGACCGCCCGCTCCGCTGCCCGATACTCGAAAACATGTGCCGCACCGGTCGCCAGCGCCGCCCGGAAATGCGCCATCGCGTCATCGACGTGTCCGGCAAGACGCGCCGCCCGGCCGACATGATACTCGGCGGCACAGATCGCTTCCGCCCGCGCCGTTGCCGGCTGTTGCCCCGCCAGGGCCAATGTCTCCGCCGAAGACGCCTGCCCCAGATAGAGCTCGGCCAACACACGTGGCCAGGATCCCAGCTGCTTGGCGCCGGCAAGATAGGCTTGGAGGTCCTCAGCACGGCTTTGCCCGAGGCTCACAGCGGCGACGTGGCGCCACAGCTGCGCGCCGAAATGACGCGGCTCACGGGTCGCAGCGGCGTCGAAATCAACCAGGGCTGCTGCATCATCACCCGCCAGCTCGGCCGCGAGCCCGCGCATGAAAAGCGCGGTGAGATTGTCCGGTTCGGCCGAGAACACGGTTGAACAGGCGGCTCGGTCGAAGGCGAGGCACGCGTCGAACCCGGCGCTCTGCGCTGCCACGGGTAGAGGCGAACTGGCCAAGGCGATGCCGGCCAGGATTGGGATCCAGCGTCTTTTCATGGTTTTTCTCGCCAGTCGACCGCCCGATGCCACCATGCTTCTTCCCTCTTGCTCCGACCCTGGCGTATTTTGAATGGCACCGAAAAATTAACGAACTATCGGGGCAACCGCCAATTCCCTGTCAAATTATTCAGGTTTTCGTAATATTTGAGAATGTATTGTAAGAAAACATGTCGGATTTCTGGCCGGAATGTCGAGTTTTGTCCGGTTCAGGTGATCTTAAATCTAAAAAGCGACGTAGTACGGAATAGAGTCATATATCCGGCCGTTAGCTTGGTGCCACCGAGATTTCATCGGTTGCTGTGAATTGGTCGACTTGGGGAATTATCCGCAGCCCCGGATAACCCCCAAGAGCACCCGGCAGGCCATCGTGTTTTGCACACTCCCCCCATCGTGCAGATGGCCTGCCGGGCGCCCCTCATCTCTCAAAAAGATTCATGCTGCCTGCCCCGATCTGCCTGCCCAGATCGGCGATGTTGACCGCTCAAGGCAGCTGCTTGAGGCGCCAACCCGCATCGACCACTTCGGGAATGCCGCGCTCGCCTTTGGCGGCGGCGGTGAAATGGGCTTTGGCCCCCTTCACGTCCTTTTTCAGCAACGCCGCTTCGCCGAGATAATAATGCGCCTCGGCATCCAGCCGGCGGGTGATCCCCTTGTCACTGACCGCGGTGATCGACAGCAGATCCTGGTCCGTCATCTGGCCGGCGAGCGTGGTCAGCACCGGCGCCGGCCATTGATCGGGGGCGAGCTTCGCCATCGCCTCGGTCAGGATCTCCGGGTGGATTTTACTCTTGCCGTCGCCCACACCCTGGCCCCCACTGAGATAGCGACGCAGAGCGGCATAAGGATTGTCGGCGCGCAAACTCTGCGCCTCGGCGAAATCCTTGGCTGCCGCCTTGAAATCCCCTTTGAGGAACCCGGCACGGCCGCGGTTGTAGAAGGCCGCCGCGGCCTTCGGATCAAGCTTGATAAGGGCGGAAAAATCCGCCGCCGCTTTGTCGAACTGACCCAGCCGCAAATAAAGCCCACCGCGATCCATCAGCGCATCGACGTCGTCCTTCACCGCCGCCAGCAAGGCCGTGAGATCGGCCACCGCCGGTTCATCCTTGCCCATCGCCGAGCGCGACCACGCGCGGCGATAGAGCGAATCAGGATCGTTCGGCACCAGCTTCAGCAAGGCATCGTAATCAGCAATGGCCAGATCATGCCGCTTCATCGCGCCATAGGCCGAGGCCCGCGCATAGAGCACGTCTGCAGCATCCGGCGTCTGCTTGAGCGCCGACGAAAAATCATTGATGGCGGCGGCAAGCTGGCCACGCTGTCCCTGCGCCCGGCCACGGCGATAGAGGGCAGCGGCCAGCTCTTCACCTTTGAGCTGTCGGCTTTCGATCGCGGCAGTGCAGCTGATGATCGCCGCCTGGGTATCGGCGGGCTTCAGGCAGGTTTCCAGCAGCGGATTGATCGGCGTCGCCGTCTTCTTCGGCGTCTCGGTCGCCGTGGTTTCTTCGGCCAAGGTCGGCGTCACCACCGAGATACCCAGAGCCATGATCAACGCGGCGCGGTAGCACCGTGCAAACAGGCGCAAGTTACGCAGCCTCGCCCGCATTGGTTTCTGCAGAAGCTTTGTCACGGTCAGAGCGCCGCTGCTTGACGCTGTCGCTCTTCAACTGGCCGCAGGCCGCCATGATGTCTTCGCCCCGCGGCGTGCGCACCGGGCTGGAATAGCCAGCATCGAAAATGATGTCGGAGAAGTCGCGGATCGAGGCCGGCGTCGAGCGCTCGAATGGCGCGCCAGGCCAGGGATTGAACGGGATGAGGTTGACCTTGGCCGGCACTTTGGAAATCAACTTCACCAGCGCCCGCGCATCGGCGGCACTGTCATTGACGCCTTTCAGCATGACATATTCGAACGTGATGCGCCGCGCATTGGAAAGGCCCGGATAATTTTCCAGCGCCTTCATCAATTCCTTCAGCGGATATTTTTTGTTGATCGGCACGATCTGATCGCGCAGCTCGTCATTGACCGCATGCAGCGAGACGGCAAGATTGACGCCGAGCTCAGCGCCGCAGCGCTCGATCATCGGCACGACGCCGGCGGTCGACAAGGTGATGCGGCGCTTCGAAATGGCAATGCCCTCGCCATCCATGACGATCTTCAATGCTTTCGCCACCGCATCGAAATTATAGAGCGGCTCGCCCATGCCCATCATGACGATGTTGGAGAGCAGGCGGCCATCCTTCGGGCTCGGCCATTCGCCCAGATGATCGCGCGCCATCATCACCTGGCCGACGATTTCATCGGCGTCGAGGTTGCGCACCAGGCGCTGCGTACCCGTGTGGCAGAACTTGCAGGTCAGCGTGCAGCCGACCTGGGAGGAAACGCACAGCGTGCCGCGGTCTTCCTCCGGAATATGCACCGTCTCGACCTGCTGGTTGTCACGCAGATTGAGCAGCCATTTATGCGTCCCGTCCTTGGAGGCGAGATTGACCGCAATGCCCGGTCGGCCGACGAAGAACTGCTGTTCGAGACGAACGCGGAATTCCTTCGACAGATTGAGCATCTGCGAGAAGTCGCGCTCGCCACGGTGATAGAGCCAATGCCAGAGCTGGCGCGCGCGGAATTTGGGCTCGCCCACTTCCAGCATCAAGGCTTCGAGCTCGGCGCGATCCAGGCCGATGAGGTCGCGCCGTCCGCTCGCGTCAATCGACGGCGGGGCAAAGGAGGCGGCATGTTTCTCAGTACTCATCGTAGCGGATATCCGATCGTTAGCTCGTGCAGTCGTTAGCTCGTGCGGTCTCTAGCTCGTACAGGCCTTGCTCATGGTTCGATAGGCCTTGGTGAAGCCGGACAGGTCATAGGTGTCCTGCACCTTGAGGCCGGTCGTCGTGGTCGCGGTGACGATCATCTGGTTCGACTTGCGCATCGCCTGCACCAGCGCCTTGTCATTGGCATGGGTCTTGGCCCAGGCGCGATCCTGTTCCAGCTCAGTGAACTTGAAGGTGAAGCCGCCGATCTTGACGATGACCGGGGTCTTCGCCGCGGGTTCGAAGCCCAGCACGACCGAAACCTGGTCGAGGGCGCCGATCTCCGGGAAGTGAGTGACCAACGCCGCCACCTGTCCGCGATCCTTGATATTGCCCTGCTTGGTGACCGGGAGGCTCATCGCGTAGCAGGTGCGGTTGCCGTCGGCATTCACGGTCATCGCCCGCCACTTCTTGAAGGCGCCGAGATTCTTCGGCGTCTCGGCATATGCCGGTGCCATGGCAGCAGCCAGGACAACCAGGCTCAGCAGCAGCTTGCGGACGATAGCAATCGGGTCCTGACGCACGGCAGTGAGGTGCATGAGCAAATCCTTGGGGAAGCCAGTTCATCCAGCAGGCGCCCCTCCAAAGTCTGGGATCAGGGCGCGGCTAAGCCGGTCGTCATAGCAAGAACTGTGGTGATAGCAAGGATTGGCGCGAAAATCCACCCAAAGGCGATGGGAACGCCTGTGGATCAATCAGAATTGTTTTGTTTTTTCAGTTGTTTCTGCTTCCACACGGGCAGGCCGCGCTTATGTGCCGCAAGCGCCTTGGTGGGGCCGCCCACCCGCACCGGCCGTTCGGCAAAGCGCCCCAGGCTGATCATCCGGTCATACATGACGATGGCGCCCGCCACCGACAAATTGACGCAGAACCGGGTCGGAATCTTGATGATGAAGTCGCACCGCGCCTGCATCGCAGGGCTGAGCGAATCCTTTTCCGCCCCCAGCACATAGATGGCGGCCGGCGGGTGGGTGAAGGTCGGCAGATCGACCGCATCCTCGGTGATCTCGATGCCGACGATCCGGCAGCCCAAGGGCGGGCTGAACGAGGCGACGTCGGGATAGACCTGGACCGGCATGCTGTCGAAGGCCACCGAGGTGTCAGAAGCGAGTACGTCGCGCACGTTGAAGCAGGCGCCGATGGTGAAGCAGAAGCTGGCATGGAAGGCATGGGCCGTGCGCAGGACGGCGCCCAGATTCATCGGCTTCGAGATACCCTCGACGCCGATGCCGAAATAGCCGCGATTGACCGGATTTGTGCTCATCTGCCGTCCTTGGCCGTTACGCGCGGCAAATTAGCGAAGCACTTCCCGAAAAGCTAGCTGGCCGCAACCGGTGTCCGCGCGGCCCGGCTGGCGAAGGCCAGGCCGCACAGTACCGTGACACCGCCCAGCACGGCGATGCGGCTCGGCGTTTCCGACAGCAGGAAGAAGGCAATCACCGTCGCGATCACCGGCTGGCCGTAGCCGAGGATGGCGGCGACACTCGCTGAAATGCGCGTCAGGCCGATATTCATCAACAGATATCCGGCAAAGGTGAGGATGCCATAGAGCGCCACAAAGCCCCATTCCGCTTGTGTTTTCGGCACACCATGCGATTCCCAGAACAGCAGCGGCACCGAGAAAATGCCGGCGCTGAGCAATTCCCAGAACGTCACCGCCTTCACATCATAGCCGCGGCAGGAGCGCGCCGTGATCAGCAGGCAGCCGGCATAAAAGAACGCTGCCGCCAAGGCTAGGAGGTTGCCCGTGGTACTCGATTGCCCGCTGCCGAGTTCTCCAAAACTAGGCCCGGCCGTCATCAGCGCCACCCCGGCAAAGGCGATGAGCCCGCCTGCCACCAGATGCCAACCCATCGGCCGCTTGAGGAAGAGCGTCTCCACACCCGCCACCAGCAGCGGATAGAGCATCACCAGGAGTGCTGCCTCCATCACCGTCGTGGTCATGATGGCGATGTTCCACAGCACCAGATCGGCCGCCAACAGAAAGCCCGCGAACGCCACAGCGAGCAGCACGCGCGGCGGCAGCTTGACCGCACCGCGCGCAAAGGCCAGCGACAGGATTGCTGCCGCCAATAGCCGCCAGCAGGCGGTCGAGGCAGGATCCAGCGGGCTCAAGCGGACCAGGATCGGGCTGAAGCCGGACAGGAAGATGCCGGCGAACAGCGCCAGCAAAGCGGGATGAGGCATGTGACACCAGTTAAATCTTATTTGATGGTTACAGTGTAGTTTGCTATCGTAACCAGTCAATTGAGTTTTAATGGTGACAGTTGTGAGCCAGATCGACAGCACCGTGGTCCGGGTTCCGCGCTCAGAATTTGTGGCGGGCCGGCTGAGCCTCGCCTTCTGCAACACCGTGGCCCTGCCCGATGCCGCCGATCGGCTGAGCGACCCGGAAAACCTCGCCGGCTGGGCACAGCGCGCCGGTTATCCCCTCGGTATTCTGCCCAATCGCCCTGATTTCGAGGGATTCCGAGCCCTCCGTGCCCATCTGCGGGCGATTTTCGAGGCCCTCACCGACGAAATCCCCCCTCCGCAGGCCTCTCTCGATGTTTTGGGGCAAATAAATGGGCCATTACAGCTGGTCTGGAACAACCGCGCCGGCCGCGCGACCCCGTTTATCACCGGCGACGATCTCGCAAGGCTGCGCCAGGCGATCGTGGCAGACGCCATATCGATTCTGACCGGTGATAGCCTGGATCGCCTCAAGCGTTGCCCAGCGGATGATTGCCGCTGGTTCTTCCTCGACACCAGCCGCAATGGGACAAGGCGATGGTGCGCCATGGCGGATTGCGGGACCAAGGACAAGGTGCGGCAATTCCGGGCTCGCCAGGCAGCTTTTTAGGGCTGTTGCCAGCCTCCCCGGAGAGGGGCATTGTGCGCGCCGCACACCCCTTTTGGGACGAGGTTTTCTCTGTGAATGATTTGCATTCTCACCTAAAAAGCCATGCCGAACTGCCCCAGAATGGCAGCCCGATCCTGGTCGAAATCTGGCGTGGCGGCATGGTCGAAAGCCGCCACCGGGCCATCGCCGCGGTGGTCGATTCCGACGGCCATGTGGTGAAAGCCTGGGGCGATATCGAGACGCCGATCTATGGCCGCTCATCGATCAAGCCGCTGCTCGCCATCCCGCTGGTGGAATCCGGTGCCGCCGACAAATTCGGCCTGACCGAGCGCGAAATCGCGCTGGCCTGCGCCTCCCATAGCGGCGAGCCGGGGCATGTGAGTGCCGTCAACGCCTGGCTGGCGAAGATCGGCCTCTCGGCTGACGACCTCGAATGCGGCCCGCAATATCCCTCCTACGAACCGGCGCTGCACGACATGGTGCGGAACGGCGTGACACCGACCCGGTCGCACAACAATTGCTCCGGCAAGCATACCGGCTTCCTGTCGACCGCCGTGCATCTGGGTGAAAAAACCAAAGGCTATATCCAGTACGAGCACAGCGTGCAGCAGCGTCTGCTGGGCATTCTGGAACAGATGTGTGGGCAGGATCTCTCGCATGTCCCGCGCGGCATCGACGGCTGCGGCATTCCCACCATCGCCATCCCCGTGGGCTATCACGCACTCGCCATGGCAAAGATGGCGGATCCGAAGGATCTCTCGCCCACGCGGGCCGCGGCCTGCGCGCGCATCCTGACCGCGATGTCCCACGAACCGTGGTATGTCGCGGGGACCGGCCGCTTCTGCACCGATGTCATGAAGGTCACCGGCACCAAGGCCGCGATCAAGACCGGCGCCGAAGGCGTCTATATGGGTTCGCTGCCGGAACTGGGTCTCGGCCTCTGCATCAAGGTCGAGGATGGCAACAGCCGCGGCGCGGAAGTCGTCATGGGCCAGTTGCTGCGCCATTTCGGCATCATCGATGCGACACAGGCCGAACAGCTGCAGCAATCCCTGCAGCCGACCCTGCGCAATTGGGCGGGCACTGTCGTCGGCAGCGTGAAGCCGGCGCCGATGTTGAATGAGACCGCGCCGTTTTAGACCGAAAGCGCCTTACTATGTCGTCATCCTCCGCCCATTGCTTTCAAGAAGGGGGCGGAGGACCCACGAGTTTCTTTCTTCAATAGATAGAAACTCGCGGGTGGTACGCCTTCGCGTACCATGACGAATAAGTAAGAAGCGATCCCGACTCAATCCTCAGGGCTACGCAGCGTTTTTTCGCGGGCCCAGATGCGGTGCTTCTTCGCGGCGGCGATGAAACTCTTCAAGCCGGATGCACCGGACAATGCCACGACGCCTTCATCCTCGGCGAGGCCGGCCTTTTCGACCAGCGGTTCAGCGGCGGTGTTGTAGCCGATCACCTTGAGGTGGCCGAAGGCGTCGCGCAGCCAATCCACGGCGGCCGCTTCGCCCATCAAGACTTTCGCCCCAGCTGCTGAGGGCGCCATGATGACGGCGTCGAACAGGACCGAAGGCCCCGCATAGAGCGCGTGGTCGACTGCGATCTCGCTGCCGTCGCTGCCCTTTATGCCGCTGACCTTGGGCGCCACGACGTTGATCACGGCACCTTCTTTCTTGGCGGCCTTGCGCACACCCTCAAGCCAGGCCGCATCGGAGCCCGCCGTCACCAGCACGCCGATCTTGCGGCCCTGCAGCGTTTCCGGCGCCTTGCCAATGATGCTCAAGGCCGGCGAGGGTTTGAGGTCCTTGGGTTTCTGGAACGCCGTCACCAGGCTGGGATCGATCGGCATACCGAGCGCTGCCGAAACCTTTGCCGCCAGATCGCGGTGAATGATGGAAAGATGCGCCAGCATGCGGCTGCGGATGGCCGGACGCGACACCTTGCCGAGCTCGAAGGCGAAGGCGCCGGCGATATGGTCGCGTTCCGGCGGCGTGTTGGAAACCCAGAACTGGCGCGCCTGGCTGTAGTGATCGCCGAAGCTTTCCGAGCGCGCGCGCACGCGTTCCGTCTGCCCGGTCGGGAATGGCTGCTTATGGCTTGCAAAACCGTCCGGGCTTTCGCGCGGTGCGTCCGGGTTGATCGTGTTTGGTTCGTAATTGACCTGGCCCTTCGGCACCATGGTCTGCATGTGGCCGTCGCGCTGCAGATTGCGGAACGGGCAGACCGGCTGGTTGATGGGAATCTGGTGGAAGTTGGGACCGCCCAGACGGATGAGCTGGGTGTCGAGATAGGAGAACAGGCGCCCCTGCAGCAGCGGGTCGTTGCTGAAATCGATGCCCGGCACGATATGGCCGGGATGGAACGCGACCTGTTCGGTCTCGGCAAAGAAGTTGTCCGGATTGCGATTGAGCGTCATCTTACCGATGATCTCGACCGGCACCAGTTCTTCCGGGATAAGCTTGGTGGGATCGAGCACATCGAAATCGAACTTCTCTGCGAAAGCCTCGTCGAATACCTGCAGGCCTAGTTCATACTCCGGGAAGTTGCCGGTATCGATCGCTTCCCAGAGATCGCGGCGGTGGAAATCATTGTCGGCACCAGCGATCTTCACGGCCTCGTCCCAGATCAATGAGAAGGCGCCCAGCACCGGGCGCCAATGGAATTTGACGAAGCGTGCCTTACCCTTGGCGTCGATGAGACGGAAGGTGTGGACGCCGAAGCCCTCCATCATGCGGTAGGAGCGTGGAATGCCGCGATCCGACATCGCCCACATCAGCATATGCATGCTTTCGGGCATAAGCGAGACGAAGTCCCAGAATGTGTCATGGGCAGACGCCGCCTGAGGGAAGCCGCGATCCGGCTCCATCTTCACCGAATGGACGAGGTCGGGAAATTTCATCGCATCCTGAATGAAGAAGACCGGGATGTTGTTGCCGACGAGATCGAAATTGCCTTCCTGCGTATAAAATTTGACGGCAAAGCCACGCACGTCGCGCGCGGTATCGACCGAGCCAACACCACCCGCCACCGTCGAGAAGCGCACGAAGACGCGGGTCTTCAGCTTCGGGTCCTGCAGGAAGCCGGCCTTGGTGAGATGCGCCTGCGATTTATAGACCTGGAACACGCCGTGGGCACCGGAGCCGCGCGCATGCACGATGCGCTCCGGAATCCGCTCATGGTCGAAATGGGTGATCTTTTCGCGGAGGATGAAATCCTCAAGCAGTGTCGGGCCGCGGTCGCCAACTTTCAGCGAGTTCTGATTGTCGGAGATGACAGTCCCTTGGTTGGTCGTGAGGCGCGCATCCGCATGCGGTGCCGTTTGGTGGGTTTCGCCCCCGCGGCCAAGATTGGATTTTACGGAAGGTGACTTGCTGGCAGGTGGGCGCGCTGACTTGGCCATGGTTCTATCCTTGCTGGGCGTGACTGGAATGCTTCCAATCACGGTCAACAAGACGTTGGCGCAGATGTTCCGATTCATCTTTGCGGTCGGACATGTTGCGCTGCGTGGATGAATTGTCGGGGATTAGGGTGAGGATCTTCAGTTGCTCCCCCTCACCCTGACCCTCTCCCGCGAGGGGAGAGGGAAGAGAACCGCCGGCAATACTCGGTCTTGAACACAGATCTCAGCAGGAATGCGCGGCACTAACCCCTCTCCCCTCGCGGGAGAGGGGTTGGGGTGAGGGGGCGGTCGCGAAAGAATAAATCGGTTCGCGTGCTTGTCGCGTGGGTGACATGATGTCCGCCATAACCACCCAGGAGCCACGCCATGAAATCGAGTTATCGTCAACGGTCGATCGGCAACCGGAAGCTCAGCCCTGAAACCTTGATGACCAGCTATGGCTACGATCCCTTCCTGTCGGAAGGGTCGGTCAAGCCACCGGTCTTTCTCACCTCGACCTTCGCGTTCAAATCGGCCGAGGATGGCAAGGACTTCTTCGATTATGTGTCGGGTCGCAAGACGCCACCCAATGCGCAGGATGCGGGGCTGGTCTATTCGCGTTTCAACCATCCGAATCTGCAGATCGTCGAAGAGCGGCTGGCCGTGCTGGAAGGCGGCGAAGGTGCTTTGATGTTCGCCAGCGGCATGGCGGCCATCACGGCATCGATTCTGGCTTTCGCCCGGCCCGGCGACACGATCCTGCACAGCCAGCCGCTGTATGGCGGCACCGAGACCTTGCTGGTGGGAACCCTGGCGCCGTTCGGCTTGAAGGCCGTTGGCTTCATGGACGGGCTGGATGAAGCGGTCATCAACGATGCCATCGCCAAGACAGCGGGCAGCAAGGTGCCGATCATCTATGTCGAATCTCCCGCCAACCCCACCTGCGGCATCGTCGATTTCGACCTGATGGTGAAGGCCGCCGATGCAATCGAGGCGCGGCAGGGATCGCGGCCGCTGATCGTGGTGGACAACACCATGCTGGGGCCGATCTTCCAGCAGCCGCTGCAACACGGTGCCGATATCATCGTCTATTCGCTGACCAAATATGTCGGCGGGCATAGTGACCTGGTGGCGGGTGGTGTCATCGGCCGCGCCCAGGACCTTGTGGCCATCAAGAAGATCCGGAGTGCCTTCGGCATGCAGCTCGACCCGCATTCCAGCTGGATGCTGGGGCGATCCTTGGAGACGCTGCATCTGCGCATGGAACGCGCCAATGACAGTGCGGCGAAGATCGCACGCTGGCTGCAGGCGCATACCAAGGTCGCCGCCGTCTATCACCCCGACCTCATCACCCACGGCAATTACCAGGCGGTCTATCAGCGGACGGCGCGGGCCGGCGGGTCGACCTTCGCCTTCACCTTGAAGAGCGGGCAGGAGGGCGCCTTCCGCTTCCTCAACGATCTCCATCTCTTCACGCTGGCGGTCAGCCTTGGCGGCACGGAATCGTTGATCTCGCATCCCGCGTCGACCACCCATTCCGGTGTTGCCAAGGAGATCCGCGACAAGGTCGGCGTCACCGACAGCCTCATTCGCGTCTCCGTCGGGCTGGAGAATGCCGATGATCTCATCGCCGACCTTGCGGAGGCGCTGGAGAAGATTTGAAACACAGAAATATCGCCAATCCGTCCGGGACTATTGACGCTCTGGATTTATTCCCGTCACAGGCAAAAAAGATTATGAGAAAAATCTGACGGCAGAAGTGGCCGGCGATTCACATCAACGTGATCGGCTGACGACCCCTGCCACAGAGACCTCACAAGTAATTCCGTCTCCGCCTCCTAATATAAATGTCGGACAGGCGGCATGGCTGCATGTCCGATCGGGCCCCTGAGGGGCATCATATGAGGAATGGGGACATGACCAACCAGTCGAAGCCAATGCGTCGTTCCAGAGTCCGCCAGATTGTGGCGGGGTTGCTCGTCGTCGCCGGTTTCGCCGCGGCCGCTGCTTCGCCGGCACTGGCGAAGGGCAAGCATCATAACGGACATGACAACGGCAATCATTACGGCCACTACAAGCACCAGGATGAGGTGCGCTATTACGGCGGCCCGCGCGTGATCTATGTTGAGCCGGAGCCGATTTATGTTCGCGAGCGCGTCTATGTGCAGCCCGCCCCCGTTTATTACCAACCGGCGCCCGTGATCTATCAGCGGCCGTCGGTCAATATTATCGTTCCATTGTTCGATTGAGCCAGTGACGCGGGAAGGTGTCGAGGCACCTTCCCGCGTCAGCCATCGCCGAAATGTTCCATCCGGGCGGCGCTCGCCGCGCGGATGTCGGCCCCGGCCTTGGCAAGATAGGCCGCCACATTTTCCAGCCGATCGGCAATCCCGGCGCGGTCATCATTGAACTCCGCTAGATCGAGATAGGCCTGCAGCCGTTCGCGCGCGGTCCAGGCAATGTGGCGCGCATATTCCGACGCGGCGACATGGGCAGGGTCGGCAAGATAGATCTGATCGAAGCGCGTGTAGTCCGGAAAGGACGCATCGCCCGGCACATAGCCGTTGACCATGGTGATGCGTTCGGCCGGCGCGCGCAGCCCCTTGGCGCGGTGCACCACCATATTGCCCTGCTGCAGTACCGCATAGCCGGCGCCCGGCAGAATGGGCGCCACCACACGGTCAGGCGGTGGCGTCAGCCCCGCTTTGTGCAGTGCCGCCATCTCATGCTTTGTGCCCTTGAAATATTCGAATTCGCCACCTTCCATCGCGTTTGGATCGGTCACGAACATCACGTAGTCGATGCGCAACGTATCGACATGCCATTTGTCGACATTCTCACCGATCTGCAGCGGGTTATAGTTGAGATGGCCCAATTGATGCGGGATCGAATGCGGCAGGACAGCCGCGCCGCAGATCTCTGAAATCCAGTCATTGACGTCGGGCGACAGGCAGAGATCGCGCAGGAAGCGGGATTGATAGGCGCCACCGCGCACCATGCGCGAGATGCGCTCGTTGCTGCGGATATGCGAGGTCAAGCCACGGGCGACCTCCAACAGGCAGGCAGCACCTTCATCGCTGAGGATCCGGAAGCAGGACGTGATGCCGAGATCGGTCGGGCACTCGCTGATCTCCCCCTCGTCATAGCCGAGCTCCGCCAAGGTGACGATCGTCGCCGGCTTTTCCAGCGCCAGATGACGCGCCGGATCAAACACCGGCTCATCGGCCAGCGGTGGGTAGCCGTCCGGGGCAATGGCCGGAAAGTCCAAATGTCTGGCAGTCGTCATGAGCACCTCCACCCAGGAGGATCGCCAAAGATGACATACGCGACAAATTGATAGTTCAGGCAATATACAGTAAAATTCTTCATATGATGAAAATCGAGTGGCGACATTTTGCGATGCTGGCAGCGATCCGCAGCACCGGCTCGGTGTCGGCGGCGGCGCGGTCGCTGGGCCTGACGCAATCCGCCGCCAGCCACCAGGTGAAGGAAGCGGAGCGGCGCCTCGGCATTACCTTGCTGGCGCGGCGCGGCCGATCGGTGATCCTGACGCAGGCCGGGGAGACGCTCGCCGACAGTGCCGCCGCCTGCGCGCCTTTGCTGATGGCGGCCGAGACCAAGGCGCAGGAATTGGGGCATGAGGATGCGCCCCGCTTGCGCCTGGCCTTCGGCCTGCAGGATGGCATCGCCTGGGCGCCGGATCTCTTTGCCCATTTACGCGGTCGGGCGGCGCCACTGCGGCTCGATCTCATTCTCGCCGCCGGCGAGAGGCCGCCGCAGCTTGTTCAGCAAGGCCGCGCCGATCTGGCGGTCGACATCGGCGATGTGGCGCTGGCCGGGCTCAAGCGAGAGATGCTGGCGAAGGATGAGCTGGTCTGCCTGGTCGGCATCAAACATCGGCTGGCAAGCAAGAAGGCCATCACCGCCGCCGATGTCGCGCCGGAAACCTATTTCGCCCATGCCTTGACGCCGCAAAGCGGCTTTGAGCTCGAAGGCTTCTTCCGCCCCGCCCAGCGAACGCCCGCCCATGTCGCCCAGATCGAAACACTGGGCGGCATCTTCGGCCTGATCGCCTCTGGCGCCGGCATCAGCATCCAGCCGCGCGCCGCGGTCGCGACCGATCTGCCGATCAAAGCCTTGCCGTTGGCGCCGCGCCGGCTTTATCTGCCGTGGTATGTGCATGCCAAGCGCGGCAATGACGCCCTGTTGCGCGAGGTGACGGCCGTGTTGCGGCCGCATTTTGAAACCCGCCGCCGACGCTAAAAGGAAACGCGATGATGCAGGCCCTGCTCTGCGACCAGCCCAATGGCTATGAACATCTGCGCCTGGGCGACGTGCCGACACCCGTCGCCGGTCCCGGCGAGGTGCTGATCGAGGTCAAGGCGGCCGGCATGAATTTCGCCGATACGCTGATGGTGGCCGGCAAGTATCAGATGAAGCCGGAGCCGCCCTTCGTGCCGGGACTTGAACTGGCCGGCATTGTCGCCGGGCTGGGTGCGGGTGTCTCCGGCGTCACCCTGGGGCAGCGTGTCATGGCCGTGGTCGATCATGGTGCCTTTGCCGGCCAGGCCGTGTGCCGGTTAGCTGACGTCTTTCCCATTCCTGACGGCCTCGATTTCAACCAGGCGGCCGGCTTTCCCATTGCCTATGGCACGTCCTATGGCGCGCTGGTCTGGAAGGCGCGGCTGCAGCGTGGCGAAACCCTGCTGGTGCATGGTGCCGCGGGGGGCGTCGGCCTCACCGCGGTCGAGATCGGCAAGGCCTTGGGCGCCAGGGTGATCGCCACGGCGGGCGGCGCCGACAAATGCGCCATCGCCACCGCCCATGGCGCCGACGAGGTCATCGATTACAAAGCTGAGGACATCCGCGAGCGGGTCAAGGCGCTGACCGCGGGACGGGGTGCCGATGTGGTCTATGACCCGGTGGGCGGCGATGTGTTTGAGGCGTCCTTGCGCGCCGTCGCCTGGAACGCGCGGCTGGTGGTGATCGGCTTTGCCGGCGGCCGGGTGCAGCAGATTCCGGCCAACATCCTGCTGGTGAAGAATGTCGACGTGCTCGGCTTCTATTGGGGGTCCTACCGCCGCGAGGCGTCGGATTTGCTTACAGGAAGCTTTCAGGCGCTGGCCGAGATGGCGCAGCGCGGCCAGTTGCGGCCCCATGTTTCCCACATCCTGGCGCTCAGCGATTGGCGCGAAGGGTTCGAGTCCCTGCTGGGGCGGCGCTCGACCGGCAAGATCGTGCTGACGCCCTGACACCCCGGGGCCCTGCCGACCCTGGCGCTGCGGCAATTAAGCCCCTCAAATGGCCCGATTTAGCTGTGACCTCATCCAAAGCTGATTGCCGTCACGGCGTTGAAGTGACAGATTGGCCCTAGTGATTTTAGGCTTTCAAGAAACGATCCGACATAGATGCTCAAAGATTCCCGCCTGCTGTTCAAACTATGGCTGAAGAACCCACGCAGCATCGGCGCCGTGACGGTGTCGAGTTCCGAGCTGGCAGCGGCCATGGCGCGCCAGATACCGCGCGGGGGCGAGGGCTATGTGGTTGAATTGGGCGGCGGCACCGGGGCGGTGACGCGCGCCATCGTGGCGGCCGGCATCCCGCCGGAAAAACTGATCGTGGTCGAGCGCGATCCCATGCTGCACAAACATCTGGTCGAACGTTTTCCGGGTGTCCGAATCCTGCTCGGCGACGCGCTGCATCTACCCTCGCTGCTGAAGCGCCATGGCATTGTGCCGGTGAAGGCGATCGTCTCCAGCCTGCCGCTGCTCTCCTTGAAGAAATCGATCCAGCTGCGCATCGGCGCCCAGGCCTTTGCGGTCCTGCAGCCGGGAGCACCGCTCATCCAGTTCACCTATGGCCTGTTCTCGCCCTTGCCGCGGGGACGCCTCGGCATCACCGGCGGTGTCGAGGAACGGGTGCTGCAGAACCTGCCGCCGGCCAGCGTCTGGCGCTATTGCCGCCCGGCCGGCAGTGCAATCCGCCATGGCAACCACCGCAGCAAGCTGGACCACGCGGCTTAAGAAGTCTGCTCTTCGCGCAGGAAGGCGATGAGGTCGAGGGAGGGCGGCGCTATTTGCGTGCCCGACAGCATGCCGTGGGCTTGACCCCGATGATGGGTCTGGTGATTGAACATATGCCCTAATACCAGGCTGATCGGCGTCTCATGGGCGATGCCGGCGGTGGTCTTGTAATGCAGGATCTCTGAGAGGCGCTGGTCCGGAATCGCCTGGACGACAGCGAGGATGCGCGCATCCAGGCCCTCGCGCGCCGTTGCCAGCGCCGCAAAATCCGCCCAGACGATCTGGTCCAGCGTCTTCATCTCCGGGTCGGCAATGGCGGTCAGGCGGCTGAGCCAGATGCGGTCGGCGACGATGAGATGGTTGAGCGTTTTGAGAAGCGACGGGAAGAAGCCGATGCGCGGTGCGGCGATCTCGCCCGGCGTGAGTTCGCCCACGGCGGCATAGATCCGGCGATTGGCCCAGGCATTGTAGCGGGCAAGACTGCTGAAATAGCTGTTCATGACGCGAGTCTAACGGCTGCGGAAAAAGTCTGCCACCGGGCTGAAGATCATATGGGGGGTCTTCAGCCCGGTGGCTAGTTTTCCAGAGATGGGCCAAATGGGGGTATGGCCCAACCGGGGACGGCAAAGCCGCCCCGGGCAACGCGTCGATCCAGGATCGGCGCGATGATCGCAAAAGCGGAAATCATGGACAGCCGGCGCAACGGGGTTAACCGCGCCAGAACGGCTTGCTGTATTCTTCCTCGGCATCGAGACGCGAGAGGCCGATATCCTTGAGCTGGTATTCCGACAGGCGCATCAGGTCCTGGCGGGAGCGATGGCGGTCCTGCCATTCGAAGAAGGCGACGAACAGCGCGCCGAGGCGGCCGGGGACGGTAAACTGGTGGCTGAGATGCTGACGGGAAGCGCTCTGCGAAGAAGCGGTCGACCCGGAGAAAAGGCTGATCTGAGTCATTGTATCCTCACATTTAACTAACCGGCGTCATTGCCGTTGGTTAGAACTTATGCTTGGATTGCTGCGGGCACAAACGACTGTTTCTAACTTGTTCTGTTAGCTGAGATCACACGAGAACGCTCAGCGTCAGACGCGCCATTGATTCCATTGGGGAAGTATCGCCATGCGCCTGCCACCCTTGAAAGCCGTGCGATACTTTGAATGCGCGGCGCGTCATTTAAGCTTCACAAAGGCCGCCGACGAGCTCAGCGTGACCCATAGCGCCATCAGCCACCAGATCAAGGCGCTGGAGGAATGGCTGGGGGTGAGCCTGTTCGACCGCGGTGCCCGGTCCCTGTCGCTGACCGAGGCCGGACGGCGCTACCTGCCCCCGGTGCGGGCGGCCTTCCATCAATTGGCGGAAGCCTCGGCCGAGATGCGCCTCTTCCCCGGCGGCGGGCCGCTCACGGTCAGCGCGCTGCCGTCGCTTGCCTCCAAATGGCTGGTGCCGCGGCTTTATGATTTCCAGGCGCGGCATCCGGAGATCGAGGTGCGCATTTCGGCGACCGATCGCCTCGACCCGGTCGGCGAAGGCGATGTCGATATCGGCATCCGCTACGGCCGCGGCCAATGGCCCGGTGTCGAGGCCGAGCTGCTGCTGCAGGACGAGGTGTTCCCGGTCTGCGCCCCCAGCATCCTCAATGGCGCGACACCGTTGAAGGAACCACGCGACCTTGCCCGCTTCTCGCTCATCTCCGATATGGATTGGCGGCGCGCGCAATTCGATTTCTGGCCGCGCTGGCTGGTGGCAGCCGGCGTGCCCGACCTTGAGCTGAAGACCAACCTCACCTTCAACTATTCCAACCTCATGATCCAGGCGGCGATCGACGGGCTGGGCATCGCGCTCGGCAACACGATGCTGGCGGGAGACGATCTCAGGAACGGGCGGCTGGTGCAGCCCTTCCCGCAGACGGTGATGCTGGAGACCGGCTATTACCTCATCTATGGCAAGGGCGCGCTGCGCCAGGCCAAGGTGAAGGCGTTCCGCGACTGGATCCTGGGTCAGATGACGACCTTTCAGGACAAGCGCGAGCTGGATAAGGCAGCGGAAGTCGTCAAGGGTGGAGCAATATGATGCTGCGGCGCTGGCTCATGCTGTTTGCGATGTTGCTGTGTGCAGCACCTGCTGCGACGCAGGACGCAGCTGCGCAAGAGGTGGGCGCGCCCTGGCGCATCAACAACATCCCGCTCGACATCCCGCTCGAAGGAGAGCTGAACGGCGAGTATCTCGAAGGCATCTATCAGGAAAAGCTGATGGATCGGCTGCAGAGCTCGATCCTCAACGAATGGCCGAGCTATCACATCCATTCCACCTTGAAGATCGACAAGAGCAAGCTCCCAAAATCGACACTCGCGGTCGAGGAGGTGATGGATCTCTATTTCTCCAGCGCCGCTGACGCGCACCGCCTGTTCTGGATTCGCGCGCATAAGCCGATTGCGGCACCGGCCGATGCGGCCGGCATTGCCGCCATGATCGGCATGATCGAAAGCAACTTTGCCAAGATCGACCGCGTAATCACCGATGCCGCCATGCCGGGTAATGCAATTCTCGTCATCGTCGATACGCATCTGTCGCCGGACGAACAGGCCCGGATGCGCGCCGGCCTGCCCGAGCCCTTCATCCTGTCACACGATGATTTCACGGAATTCTGGTCGATGGATCTACAAAGCCGCGCCCGCGTGCTGGGCCGCGATTTCCGCGGCGCCATCGTGCTGCTGAACAGCTTCAACGGCCAGCTGCAATCGATGCAGACAGAGCTCCTCGACCTCAAGCGCGCGCAGATGGTGTTCGTTCTGCCGTGATGGAGGTGGGGCGTTCTTGCGGTCGCGCCACCCCTTGAGCGGGAGGGTCAAGGAGGGGGTGTCTGTCCGCCGCTCGGCTGCGACGAGACTGAAACGCACCATACCCCCCTCCCGCGCATACGCGCGGCCTCCCCCTCAAGGGGGGAGGCGGAGAAATGAAGCTGACGTCGTGGAGGCGGCGAGATCAGATCGCTGCGAATCCGTAGTGTGCGCGGGCGGTGTTGCACTCCGCATCGCCGGGCATGCAAGCTCTGCAGACGTCAGGGCGCAGGCCGTAGATGGTGCACCCCACATGCTTGCCGATCTCGCCGCCGAGCGCCGCGCAGCGATTGTTCTCGCAGCGCATGCCGCTTTTGTCCAAGGCCACCAGGGCTTCCGGAATCAAGGCGAGGTCTTCTTCCGCTTCCAGGGAGAAGCGTGGCCAGCTCTGGTCATAGGCGCAGCAGGCGCCGCAGCTTTGGCAGGGCGACGGATCGCTGGGTGAGATCTGGGCTTCCGGCATGACAGAGAGCGGCCTTAGGGCAGTTGCTCCTGCACCGAATAGACCAGGATCATGTCCACGTCATGCCCATTCGCAGAAAGCGGCAGGAACAGCTTGTCGCGGTCCAGCATGCGTCCGTCGGCGGACAGCATTTCCGCGCGATCGATCCAGGGTGCGCGACGGGCCACGACCTGATTGTAATTGTTGAGGGCCTCGGCCGCCGCAAGACCAAAACTATGTGTCGCCACCGGCTGGCCTGTGGGATCGACACCGCGCATGGAGACCTCGCGCGTGCCCACCAGGCGGTAGACGTAAGTGGGCGGCGAGGATCGCACATCGACCAGCATCACGCTGGGCAGGTAGGCGATCAGGTCTGCCGGATCGATATCGGCCCGGGACGGCATCTGGCGGCCCGCGCATTTTATCCGCCAGTACTGATAGACGGCCTGCACATCGGCATGGACCTCGCCGAGCCAGTCGGGATCATGCGGCAGCGCGTCGGATGGCGGCGTCGATGGCGGGCCGATATCGCCTAAAGGCGCGGTCATAGGCTGGGTCCGCCCCAACGCCGCAAAGCACACGATCTTGTAGGCATCAAGAATTCATCCTAACGATCAGCTGAACGTTAGTTATATCGAGTGTATCCGAAAAAAACGAAGTGATTTAATGCGTTAGATTGTATTTTAGAGATAGGAAAATGTAACTAGCCTTAACCCTGAATGGGGTCCTAACGGGGCGAAAAACTCATCTACATGAGCGCGTTGCAACGACCGCAAGACAGCGTCGAGGCCACCGCGGCAGCCGCCTCGTTAAGCACGAACGCAAATACGCAAGAAAGTTTGATGCGGCAAAGCGAAAGCTGGCGCGTCTGCTGCGATGGTCGCCAGCTAGCGACGCGGCCGCGTCCTGGGGAGCGCCGATCGTTTCGCAGCAGCGCGGCTGACGGTCTTTGCGCGGGGTGCCGCGCGCTTGGGCAGCGTTGGTGATTTGGTGCCCGGCGATTTGGTGATGTGGCGGACCCAGTCCTCCACGAAGGCGAAGAGGCCGCGCAGCCCCAAGGGCTCGCCGCCATCCGGCCGGCCGGCGCCCTTGCCCGCGGTCCAGCCATAGGTGTCGACATGAAGCCATTTGGTGGTGGGCGAGACGAACTCAGCGAGATAGAGCGCCGCGGTGATGGCACCGCCGAAGGCGCCCGGTTCGCAATTGGCGATGTCGGCCACTTTGCTTTCCAGCATCTTGCGATAGGGCTTCCACAGCGGCAGGCGCCAGAACGGGTCGCCTTCATTGCGGCCATGGCGCAGCAGGCTCTCGGCCAAGTCATCGTCATTGGCGAACAGCACGGGGAGATCGGGGCCGAGCGCCACGCGGGCCGCACCGGTCAAGGTCGCCATGTCGATGATGAGATCGGGCTTCTGCGTGTCGGCTTCCGCCAGCGCGTCACCCAGGATGAGGCGCCCTTCCGCATCGGTGTCGTTGATTTCGACCGTGATGCCCTTGCGTGTCTTCACCACGTCAAGCGGGCGGATGGCGTTGCCGGAGATCGAATTCTCGACCGCCGGAATCATCAGACGCAGGCGTAAGGGGAGATTGGCGTCCATGATCATTTGCGCGAGGCCCAGCACCGTCGCAGCACCGCCCATATCCTTCTTCATCATCATCATGCCGCCGCGCGGCTTGATGTCGAGGCCGCCGGTGTCGAAGCAGACACCTTTGCCGACCAAGGTGAGCAACGGCCCCTTATCGCCGCCGGTCCCTTTCCAGGTGAGGTCGATCAAACGCGGTGCGCGCACGCCCGAGGTCGCTGCCCCGCGGCCGACCGCGTGGATGGTCGGGTAGTTCTGCTTCAGAAGCGCATCGCCGACGATGCTGGTGACCTTGGCCTTGAAGGCGGTGCCGACCTTTTCCACGGCCTTCTGCAGATGTTCCGGTCCCATATCCTCGGCCGGCGTGTTGATGAGATCGCGGCTGAGGCCAATGGCGCGCGCGGCGCGCTCGACCGCCGGCCGATCAGCGATTTTGGGCCAGACTAGGGACGCAAATTCCTTGGGCACGGTCAGATAGCGCGCAAATCGGTAGCAGCCCATCGCCCAGGCGAAGGCGTGCGCCGTGGCCTGTGCCGGCGAAAGGTCCGCCTCCTCCAGCTGGTAGAATCCCGCGGGCAAGGCGGCCGGCAGGCTGGCCAGCGACCAGCGATCGACCCCATCCTCAATGCCAGCGAGAAACCCGCCTGCATCTGGCAGCAGCAGGAAGCTGCCCGGCTTGGCCTTGAAGCCCGCCGCCTTGATCCAAGTCTGCAAACTGGCCGGCTGCGCCTTGAGCCAAAGGCCGAAAGCCTTTTCACTCAGCGGCAGGATTGGGGTGGCTTTGGGGGCGCGTGCGACAAGATGAGCCAGCAAGAGCGTATTCCTTGAAATTGGGCGGCTTGATTCGGGTCGGATTGTAGCTTCTGAAACGCCGAATGGACATGGTTCACAGGATCGCTACATCGCATATGATACTGGGCACAAGACGACAAGAAAGCTCGGGGGAAACAGACACTTCATGGCAACGGAACTGACGCTGATCATCGGCAGCAAGAATTACTCGTCCTGGTCGCTGCGACCTTATCTCGCCGCCAAAGCGAGCGGCCTGCCGTTCCGCGAAGTGCTGATCCCTTTGCGCACCGAGGACACCTATCGCCATATCCGGCTTTATTCGCCGTCCGGCACGGTGCCGGTGCTGCTCCATGGCGACATCAAGGTGTGGGAGAGTCTGGCGATTTGCGAATACCTGGCGGAATTGGCGCCGGATGCCCAATTATGGCCGCAGGACCGCGAGGCCCGCGCCTTTGGCCGCTCGATCGCCCATGAAATGCATGCCGGCTTTGCGGCGCTGCGCCAGAACATGCCGATGGATCTGGCGCGCGACCGCCGGCACGAATCCCGCGCCCATCTGGTCAAGGATCAGATCGCGCGGGTGACGGCCATCTGGCAGGAGGCGCGCGAACGGTTCGGGGCGCGCGGCGCCAATGGCGAGGGGCCGTTCCTGCTCGGCGGTTTCAGCATTGCCGATGCGATGTTTGCACCGGTGGCGACCCGCTTCCGCACTTATGGCGTGAAGCTGGATGAAACCGCCCAGCTTTATTGCGAGGCAATCTTCGCCTGGCCTGGCTTCAAGGAATGGGAAGCGGCGGCGCTGCAGGAAAGTGTCGTGTTCGAATTCGACGTCTTCCATAAAGCCGATTGAGACGATTTGGGCCGATTGAGACGATGAAGATGGCGTGATGAGCAGCATGTCGACTGCCGAGACGGAACAGGCCCTGACCAGGCCGGAGGAAACGGCGACGCCCAGTGCCGCATTTTTGCGCTGGGGTCTGCTGGTGCCGTTCCTGCTGTGGCTGATCGTCGTGGCGGGCGCGCTGCTGGGCCGGCCACCGACAGCACCCGTCGAATTGGAGACGCTCGCCTCCGCCTGGCATATGTGGCAGGACCAGGGCTGGATTCCGCTCAGCAGCGGTGTCGGCAATGGCGATCAACCGCCCTTGCAGCTCTGGGCCATCCTGCTTGGCTGGCAGGTCTTCGGCATTGGCGATGGCTGGCCGCGCATCCTCAGCGTGCTGTGCAGTCTGGGTACCCTGCTGCTGATCGGCCGCACAGCCCTGTCGCTGTGGCCGCACCGCTTGATGACCGAGCTTTATGCCCGCATCCTGCTGAGCGGTGTCATCGCCTTTGCGCTCATCAGCACCATGGTGCAGGCAGAGCCGCTGGGCCTGCTGTTCACGGCGCTCGGTTTCCATGCGCTGACCAGGCTGTGGCATAGCGGTATCAGGCTGCGCGCAGCGCTGTTGTGGTGGGCGGTCTTTGCCGGTGCCTTCCTGTTGTCGCTGTTTGCCGTCGGCAGCGCCGTCTGGGTAATGCTGCCGTTGATCGCGGCCCTCGCGCCGCGGCAGATGTCTGCCGACAACAACGGCAGTGCTGCCGGGTCGGCGCGGGTGACGCTGAAATTCGTGCCGCGCTGGCATCTGCCTTTGCTGATCAGCCTGCTGCCGGCAGCGGCGGCCTTGGTGGCGTGGCTCCTGTGGTTGCGCGATGCGGGCGTCACCGCCGGCTTTTTCAGTTTCGGCAATGGCTGGGTCCATCCTGCGACCGAGGCCAGCCGGCGCCAAATCTGGTCGTTGTTCCTGGCCCCGGTCATGCTCTATCCGTGGATCTGCTGGAAGACCTTGTGGCGCGCCATGGCCAGACAGTGGCGTGGCCGTACCGGGCGCAGCTTTCGGCTTTGCCTGCTGTTCCTCTGCTCGGCACTGCTGACGGGTGTCATCGGCGGCTGGCAGATGCAGGGCATGATCTACGTCATCCTGCCCTTGTCGCTGCTGGGTGCGCGGCTGCTCGCCACCCAGGAGATTCGCGCCAAGGACTTCCATGCCATCGTGCCGTCGCTGCTCGCCTTGCTGCTCGGCCTGTTCTTCTTCCTGATGAACATCGTCCCCACCGCACATCTCGACGCCCTGTGGCGGCAGATCTTCGATGTGCCGCTACCGATCTGGATCGGCGGCATCGGCATGACATCCGGCCTCGTCCTGCTGGTCGCCGGCTATGGCATTGCGCAGCTCTCGCCCATGCATCTGCTGTCGCGCACCATCCAGGTGGCGACACTGCCGGTGCTGCTGATGACCTGCATCAACATCGAGTTCCCGTTCAACCTGCGGCAGTTCTTCGATCTCGAGCCCGTGGCCGAGCGGCTGCGGCAGCTGGAAGAGGCGGGACAGCCCTTGGCGGTCTACGGCCCCTATCGCGGCGAGTTCGACTTTTATGGGCGCCTGGCCACGGCCCCCCTCGCCTTGCCGGACAAGGCCGCGGCGCTCGCCTGGGCCAAGGCCAATCCGGCGGGTGTCATCGTCAGCTATTTCGATGGCAGTCCCCTGCGGCTGCCGGCCCTGCCCTATTACCGCGGCGTCGCCAGAGATCGCTGGGTCGCGATCTGGCCGACCAGCGCCGTGACGGCCACCGAAGGCGCCACGCTGAACAGCAGCTTCTGACGTGGCATGCTTAACAAAATCTTTGCCAATTTCGGCTTTGCTGGGCGAGGTCACCTGTCCGAATTCTCCATGAGATATCTTTCCAGGACCCTGTAGATGCCGTCCTTCACGCTGGGTTTCCGTCAAGTCGGCAAGGTCGAGTTGCGGCGCGACAAGCGCTTCCATGGGCCGACTTTCACCGTTGAAGTCGGCGATTACCGATACGAGACCGTGAACTGGTCCCTGGGCGGCCTGCTCCTGCGCAATTACGAGGGCCGGTTCTTCAGCAACATGCCGTTGCTGGTGCATATCAGCGTGAAGAATCCGGCACGGGACAGAAAGACGCTGGAGACGCTGACCATCGAGGCGCGGGTCGTACGCAACGACCAGCATAAACGGCTGCTGGCGTTGAAGTTCGTCAAGCTGACCCCGCAGATGATCAAATTTCTCGAGCGCGCCTATATCACGCACAAGCGGCAGATTGGCTGACGTCGCAGCAAGTCGGCCGGTCTGGTCGGTCACAACTTTTAGGAAAATTCACCTCAATTAAATCCCCGCCAGGCGGAGCGTTTGCCCTTGTCAAATGACCGTATAGGAACTACGTCTCAGATGTACCCAGGATGTATTCTTACGCGGAATTATTTAATGCCAAGCTACACGATGGGTTTCAGGAAGATCCGTGGCGCCGAGCATCGGCGGGACAAGCGGCTGCAAGTTCCGGTCTTTGAGGTAGGCGTTGGCGAAAGAAGTTATGACACGGTGAACTGGTCTCTGGGCGGTGTCCTTCTCCGCAATTATCAGGGGCAATTATATGCCGGCATGAAGGTGCATCTTCATATCAGGATGAAGGCCAGCGCAAGCCGGATCCAGGACGATTTCCATCGGGCCGGCGAGGATCGGGCCGGCGAGGATCGGGTCCGGGCAGGATTGGGCACCGAGGCTTTGGTCGTGCGGCACGACCGGGAGACTCACCAACTGGCGCTGAAGTTCATGCAGCTGACACCCGACTTGCTGGACTTCTTCGAGCGCAGTTTCAATTTTCATAATCGCCGGGGCCGTCCGCGCTAGTCCCGATGGGGGCTCAAGGGATGCCGCGCGGTGCGGTCGCCAATCGGCTGGTACAGGAATCCTGCCATCTGTTACACTTGATCCCATCAATGCCGGGAGCGTGCGGATGACCAGCTTTACCATGGGTTTCTCCAAGGTCCGGGGACCGGAGCATCGGCGCGACAAGCGCATGCCGCTGCCGGTCTTCACGGTCAAGGTGGGCGGTCAGGTCTGCGACACGCTCAACTGGTCCCTGGGCGGCCTGCTCATCGAGAATTACGATGGCCAGCTGCTGGTCGAAATGCCGGTCGTGATCGATATCAAGATCAAGGACGAGCACGCTGAATTCACCATGAAGATCCAGGCCAAGGTGGTGCGCAACGATCGCGAAAATCGCCGCCTCGCCGTCAAATATGACGAGCTCAGCCCGACCATCTACGATTTCTTCGAACGTGGCTTCAACAAGCGCTTCCATGGTCGCCAGCGTTCGCCTGCCTGAGGCGGTGGATTCCGCCGTATGGGCATGAACTGGGGCATGAGCTGGTCCGATTGGAACTGGGCCGATTTGCCGGCCTTTCTCTGGATGCTGTTCCTGTGGTTCGCCTATGGCCGCTTTGCCGACAAGCTGCCGCCTGACGACGTCGCCCCAGCCAACCTCAACCAGATGATGCATCAGCTGCGCCGGCTGTGGATGCGGCGCATGCTCGATCGGCCGGAGCGCATTCTCGATTCATCGCTGACCGGGCATCAGGTCAGCTCCACCACCTTCTTCGCCTCGACCTCGATGCTGATCATCGCGGGGTTGCTCGGTGTGCTGGGCAAGGCGGCGGCGGCCAATGCCGTGATCCAGTCGCTGGGCTTTGCCGTGGTCTCGTCCGAGCTGCTGTTCGAGCTGAAGATCCTCGGCCTCATCGGTCTCTTCATGGTGGGCTTCTATAAATTCACCTGGGCGCTGCGGCAGTTCAATTTCGCCTGCACCTTGATCGGCGCCGCACCCCTGCCACCGGTTGATGCAAAGCGGCGCGAAAAATTCGCCGATCATGCGGCCCGCGTCATGTCGCTGGCCGTGGTCAGCTTCAATGGCGGCATCCGCTCGTATTACTTTGCCATGGCGTGGCTGTGCTGGTTCATCCATCCGCTGGCGTTTGCGGTGGGAACGAGCGCCGTGGTGCTGGTGTTGTGGAAGCGGCAGGTGAAAAGCCGCAGCCAGGCCAGCGTCGCCGAATTCTACGACGCCACAGAACGTTGAATATTACGGAACGTTGAATGTATTGCAGCGAGTACTTTCCGGGATGACTATTGTCGATCTCATCGGCCTCGGCCTCTTCGTCATCGCCTTCTTCGGCTATGCGCATATCGCCAATCTCGCCGGCCGCGGCAAGAATGTGAATGCGCTGATGCATGAGGTGCGCCGCACCTGGATGCAGCGCATGATGGAGCGGCCGGACCGCATCGTCGATGCCGCCCTCACCGGCCACACCGTCAACTCGATGTCCTTCTTCAGCTCCGCGACCATCCTGGTCGTAGCCGGCTTGCTGGGCGTGCTGGGCCAGGCGGAAGAAGCGCAGAAAGTCATGGCGGGCTGGGTGTTCGTCGCCCATAGCAGTGCCACACTGTTCCAGTTGAAGATCATCGGGCTGGTGGCCATCTTCGTCTATGGCTTCTTCCGCTTCACCTGGGCGCTGCGCCAGTACAATTACTGCTGCACGCTCATTGGCGCCGCACCGCTCGCCAAGAACGACTATCCGCATCGCATCGAGCTCGCCGATCAGATGGCGCGGGTCTATACCAGTGCGCTCACCAGCTTCGGCGGCGGTATCCGCTGCCACTATTTTGCACTGGCGTGGCTCGCCTGGCTGATCGACCCCGTCGCGTTCATCGTTGCGACGATCGGCGTGATGCTGGTTCTGCTGCGCCGGCAGGTGGCGTCCCACAGTGCCCGCGCCATCCAGCGCTATGTCGAGCTCAACCCGCCGGAGGGCCCGCCCTCGCCCGGTCCCAGCGAGAACTGACATGCGGCCGCAGCTTCTTGGCGCCAGCTACAGCGTCTATGTGCGCATCGTGCGGCTGGCGCTGCTGGAGAAGGGGGTCGCCTTCGACCACCAGGAGGTCGATATCTTTGCCGATGGCGGACCGCCGGCGGATTACGCCCGCCTGCAGCCCTTCGGGCGTATTCCGGCGCTGGTTCACGGCGATTTCACGCTCTACGAGACCGGCGCGATCACACGATATGTCGACGAAGCATTTACCGGCCCCGCTTTGCAGCCGACGGACCCGAAGGCGCGGGCGCGGATGAATCAGATCATCAGCATTGCCGACAGCTATCTCTACCGGTCGCTGGTCTGGGGCATCTATGTAGCGCGGGATGACGCGGCGAAGAACAATGTGGCGATCGATCAAACCGCGTTCGACAAGGCTGTCGCAAGATCGCGACGATCTCTCACGGCCCTGGCGGATCTGTGTGCCGGGCCATGGCTACTAGGCGAGGCGTTCTCATTGGCCGACCTTCATCTGGCGCCGATGATCGCCTATGGCCGCGTCACGGATGAGGGCCGCTCCTTGCTGCAGGAACAGCCGCGCTTATCTGCATGGTGGGAACGCATGAATGCGCGCGCGAGTATGGTCGCGACGCGGTTCGGCGCAGAGGGTTAAGCCCCGAGCGCGTTGAGGCGGGCGACGCGGCGGCGCATGAAGCGGAAGGCGAGGTTGCTGAGCAGCCTGTGGAGCAGCCCTTGCGGATTGAGGCCGGCTGCTTTCAGCACCATGGCGATGCCGCGCTGGATATGCGGCGGCCGGTAATAGGCATAGGCACGACGGGCATAGGCGCTGGAGAAACGCTTGCGCTCATAGGGTTCGGCGGCATGGTTGGCGGCGTAATAGGCATAGGCCAATTCATCGTCTTCCGATTCGGTGATGCGCGAGAGCGCCACCTTGACCCGGCCCCAGGCACCGAGGCCCTCAAAGCCCAGATAGCGCTGCAGATGCGTGTAGAAGAGCTTGTAGTGGCGCAGTTCATCCGCGGCGATCTTGCGGCAGACGGCCTGCAGCACGGGCTCGGCGCAGGCTTCGGCCAAAGCCGTGTAGTAGGACGAGGTGCCGGTCTCGACGATGCAGCGCGCGACCAGCTCGCCGGAGCGGCTGCCGCGCACCGAGGCATTCACGTCGAGGGTGATCTTGTAGCCGTCGGTGAAGCGCTTGAAGCTGGCGTCGAAATCGAAAGTGGGATCGGCGAGCTTTGCCCAGCGCGCGAGTGCTGCGCCATGCTGCACTTCTTCCAGCGCCCAGGCGCTGGCGACGGTGCGGAAGCCGTCATCATCGTGAAACACATTGTTGAGATAAGTGGCGTAGTCGCCGCCGTTATATTCGACGAGCGCCGCCGCCTTCACGAGCTTGACCAACTCGGGATCGACCTTGCTTGAGTCGAATTGATCCCAGGGGATCTGGTCGAGGGTCCAATGCGCCATCTTGGGCCGATGCTCCCGTCTATCGGTCTTCGCCCAGCTCGCGTGATCTGTAACGCCGGTCTTCTTCGCAGGCTCAGTAAACGCTGACGGCCAGGGCGTGAATGCGCGCTTCGGCGATTTCCATGGCAGCCACGGCAATCGCCCGCTCGATATCGTTCTTGGCGTCAGTCACGTCTTCGCGCGCATCAGCCAACGCCTGTTCGGCCTTGGCGCGGTCGATCTCGTCGACCTTTTGGGCGCGTTCGGCAAGCACGGTGCAGCTGGTGGCGTTCACCTCGGCAAAGCCACCTTCGACGAAGATGCGGTCGGTAACTCTAGCGCCGTCGTCGAGAATGTTGATGACGCCGGGGCGCACGGTGGAGATGAGGTTGCTGTGACCGGCGAGCACGCCGAAATCACCCTCGGTGCCCGGGATGATGACTTCGCCGACATTGGCCGAGAACATCAGCCGTTCCGGCGAGACGAGCTCAAAATGCACCTGATCCGCCATGACGCAACCCACTCCATCTAAAGGCCGCAGCGTTTCGCCCAATCGCGGATGCTGCGCCGATAACCTTCCGGCATCTTGAGCGTCGCGATCTCATGGATCGGAAAACGCCCCAGCGCCTTGTGTTCATGACTGAGATGCAGCTCGGCTTGCGCCAGGGGCTGCACCCCGAAGGTGACGATCAGAACCTCGCGGGTTGCCAGCACCGGATAGCGCCAGCAATCGAGAAGGTCCGCAACCGTCACCGCGATCCCCAGCTCTTCCGTGATTTCACGAGCCAAGCAGAGATCTGGTTCTTCACCGGCTTCGAGCCGGCCACCCGGAAGCTCCCATTCATCGCGCTCGTTCTTCAGCAGAACGACCTCATGTGCGACGAAGAGAACCCCCTTGACCGAAACCGGCCAAAGCGGCGGCTTCGCTAGCTGAACAGGGGAGCCGGTTGCTTGTTCCACAACTGGCTCCCCAAAGTCTTACGCCGCTTCGGCCATCTTGCGGGCCTTGGCAACCGCGTCCTCGATCGTGCCGACCATGTAGAAGGCCGATTCCGGGAGGTCGTCATACTTGCCTTCGACGATGCCCTTGAAGCCCTTGATGGTGTCTTCGAGCTTCACGAACACGCCGGGCGTGCCGGTGAACACTTCGGCGACGTGGAACGGCTGGCTCAAGAAACGCTGGATCTTGCGGGCGCGCGCCACGACCAGTTTGTCTTCTTCCGACAATTCGTCCATGCCCAAGATGGCGATGATGTCCTGGAGGGCCTTGTAGCCCTGCAGCACTTCCTGCACGCGGCGGGCGGTGTTGTAATGCTCCTCGCCAACGACGCGCGGATCGAGGGCGCGGCTGGTCGAATCGAGCGGATCGACGGCCGGGAAGATGGCCATTTCAGCGATCGAGCGGCTGAGCACGGTGGTCGCGTCCAAATGGGCGAACGACGTCGCCGGCGCCGGATCGGTCAAATCGTCGGCAGGCACGTAGATGGCCTGCACCGAGGTGATCGAGCCCTTTTTGGTCGAGGTGATGCGTTCCTGCAGCGCACCCATGTCGGTGGCGAGCGTCGGCTGATAGCCCACGGCCGACGGGATACGACCGAGCAGCGCCGACACTTCCGAACCCGCCTGGGTGAAGCGGAAGATGTTATCGATGAAGAACAGAACGTCCTGGCCCTGCTTGTCGCGGAAGTATTCCGCCATGGTCAGGCCGGACAACGCAACGCGGGCACGAGCTCCCGGCGGCTCATTCATCTGGCCATAAACAAGGGCCACTTTCGACTCACCGCCATCAAGCTTGATGACGCCCGAGTCGATCATTTCGTGATAGAGATCGTTGCCTTCGCGGGTGCGCTCGCCGACGCCGGCGAACACCGACACGCCGCCATGGCCCTTGGCGATGTTGTTGATCAATTCCTGAATGGTCACGGTCTTGCCGACGCCCGCACCGCCGAACAGGCCGATCTTGCCGCCCTTGAGATACGGTGCCAGCAGATCGACCACCTTGATGCCGGTGATGAGGATCTGGGCTTCGGTCGACTGCTCGACGAATTCCGGGGCCTTGGCGTGGATCGGCGCCGATTCCTTGGCGTTCACGGGACCGCGCTCATCGATCGGCTCGCCGATCACGTTGATGATGCGACCCAGCGTTTCCGGGCCAACCGGCACCATGATGGCCGTGCCGGTGTCGACCGCTTCGGTGCCGCGCACCAGACCGTCGGTCGTGTCCATGGCGATGGCGCGCACGGTGCTTTCGCCGAGATGCTGGGCGACTTCGAGAACCAGCAGCTTGCCCTGGTTCTGCACATGCAGCGCGTTCAAGATCGAGGGCAGCTCGCCATCGAAATGCACGTCAACGACGGCACCCGTGACCTGCGTGATCTTGCCGACGATGTTCTTCGACATACTGGTTGCTCCTTACAACGATCTCGTGTTCCGGATCAGACGGCTTCAGCGCCGGAGATGATTTCGATCAGCTCCTTGGTGATGTTGGCCTGACGTGTCCGGTTGTAATTGATGGTCAGCTTGTTGATCATTTCGCCCGCGTTGCGGGTCGCATTGTCCATCGCAGTCATGCGCGCGCCGTGCTCGGAAGCCGAGTTCTCCAGCAGCGCGCGATAGATCTGCATGCTCATGTTCCGCGGCAGCAGGTCGGCGAGGATCGATTCCTCATCCGGCTCGTACTCATAGAGCTGGGAAGCGGCGGCGTTGTTCTCATTGGCGCTCGGCAGCGCAAACGGAATGAGCTGCTGCGGCGTCACGATCTGGGCGATGGCCGATTTGAACTTGTTGTAGATGATCGTGCAGACGTCGAACTCGCCGGCTTCGAACATCAGGCGGATCTGCACGGCGATCTTGGCTGCGGCTTCGAAGGTGAGGCGCGGCTTCGCCACATCCTCAATGGCGCCCACGACGTCGTTCGCAAACTCGCGCTTCAACTGGTCCTTGGCCTTGCGGCCGACGCACAGGATCTTCACGGTCTTGCCGGCAGCCTTCAGATCACGCGCGATCTTGCGCGCCTGGCGCACGATCGAGGAGTTGAAAGCACCGCACAGACCACGGTCCGAGGTCATGACGACCAGCAGATGCACCTGGTCACGGCCGGTACCGGAGAGCAGCGCCGGGGCGTTGTCCTTGCCGGCCATGCTGGCAGCCAAGGACCCCAGCACGCGTTCCATGCGTTCGGCATAGGGACGGGCGGCAATCGCCTGTTCCTGGGCGCGACGCAGTTTCGCCGCCGACACCATCTTCATCGCAGAGGTGATCTTCTGCGTGTTCTTGGTGCTGTTGATGCGGATCTTTAGATCCTTAAGGTTCGGCATTGCTGCCCCTTCTCAACGCTGGAGAGCGAAACGGTTAAGCGAACGCTTTGGTGAACGCGCCGAGGACCTCGTGCAGCTTGGCCTCCGTCGCCTTCGAAATCTCGCGCTCCGACCGGATCGCATTGAGAATTTCCGGGTTCTTCGCCTTGATCTCGCCAAGCAGGCTGGTTTCAAAACGGTTGATCGCGTTGACCGCGATGCCGTCGAGATAGCCGCGCACACCGGAGAAGATCGAGACGACCTGCTCTTCGACCGGCATCGGCTTGTACTGGCCCTGCTTGAGGAGCTCGGTCAGTCGCGCGCCACGGGCGAGCAGCTTCTGAGTCGAGGCGTCGAGGTCCGACGCGAACTGGGCGAAGGCCGCCATTTCGCGGTACTGCGCGAGCTCGAGCTTGATGGTACCGGCAACCTGCTTCATCGCCTTGATCTGGGCGGCGGAGCCGACGCGGCTCACCGACAGACCGACGTTGATGGCGGGGCGGATGCCCTTATAGAACAGGCCCGTTTCCAGGAAGATCTGACCGTCGGTGATCGAAATCACGTTGGTCGGAATGTAGGCCGAGACGTCGCCGGCCTGGGTTTCGATGACCGGCAGTGCGGTCAGCGAGCCATTGCCGAAATTGTCGCTCATCTTGGCGGCGCGTTCGAGGAGGCGGCTGTGCACGTAGAACACGTCGCCCGGATACGCTTCACGTCCCGGCGGACGGCGCAGCAGCAGCGACATCTGGCGGTAGGCGACGGCCTGCTTCGAGAGATCGTCATAGAAGATCACGGCATGCATGCCGTTATCGCGGAAGAATTCGCCCATGGCGCAGCCCGAATAGGGTGCCAGGAACTGCAGCGGCGCCGGTTCCGACGCGGTCGCGGCAACGACGATCGAATATTCAAGCGCGCCGTTGTCTTCGAGCGTCTTCACGATCTGGGCGACGGTCGAGCGCTTCTGGCCGATGGCGACGTAGACGCAATAGAGCTTCTTCGATTCGTCGGCGCCGGCGTTGGCGGCCTTCTGATTGAGAATGGTGTCGAGGATGACGGCGGTCTTGCCGGTCTGACGATCGCCAATGATCAGCTCGCGCTGGCCACGTCCGATCGGCACCAAGCTGTCGATGGCCTTCAAGCCCGTCTGCATCGGCTCATGCACCGATTTGCGCGGGATGATGCCGGGCGCCTTCACTTCGACGCGGGTGCGCTTCACGTCGACGAGCGGACCCTTGCCGTCGATCGGGTTGCCGAGACCGTCGACCACGCGGCCAAGCAGGCCCTTGCCGACCGGCACGTCGACGATGGCGCCGGTGCGCTTGACGGTATCGCCTTCCTTAATGTCGCGATCGTCACCGAAGATGACGATGCCGACATTGTCGGATTCGAGGTTGAGGGCCATGCCGCGGATACCGCCCGGGAACTCGACCATTTCGCCGGCCTGGACATTGTCCAACCCATGCACGCGGGCAACACCGTCGCCCACGCTGAGGACCTGCCCCACTTCGGTGACATCGGCCTCGTTGCCGAAATTTTCGATCTGCTGCTTGAGGATTGCAGAGATTTCGGCGGCACGGATTTCCATTATCCAACCCCTTTCATGGAGAGCTGCAGTTTTTGCAGCTTGGTTCGAATAGACGAATCGATCATGCGGCTACCCACTTTGACGATCAGGCCGCCGATAAGGTCAGGATCAACCTTGACCTCCATCGTCACCTTGGCGCCATGGGCCCGCTTGATGGTTTCAGTGAGAGCGCTTTGCTGTTCAGGCGACAGCGCACGCGCCGACCAGACCTGCGCGGTCATTTCACCGCGCCGGTCAGCCAGCATTTTCTGGAAGGCCTGGATCATCGCCGGCAGCGCAAAAAGGCGCCGGTTCTGAGCGAGGAGGCCGAGGAATTTTGCAATAAGCGGGTTGAACTGCGCTGCCTGGACGATGCCGGTGACGGCCTTGCCCTGTTCGGTGCGCGTGAGAATCGGGGAATTGATCAGGCGGCGGAAATCGGCTGATTCGTCGATCATCTTGGCGATGGCGGCGAGGTCCGCCACCACGGCGTCGAGCTGATGCTTGTCGTCCGCGAGCTCGAACAGGGCACCGGCGTAACGCTGCGCAAGGCCACCTGTTGCTGTCGCATTCTGGGCTGCCACGATCTCGCCCCCATCCCTGGTCTTAAATATTGATTTTACGGAGAATTCCCGAACGGCCACGCTGCCGGCACAAGCCTCAACCGGCCCGTCTCAGCAGTTTTCCGCGCTGCGACAGGCGGCGGGTTAGTAACATATGGTTTCGGGCTAATCAACAGGCCCAAGCCCACTGCTGCGCGGATTCATCAAACTGCTGGAATAACGCGATAATTCGCGCGCGCCGCAGGGCCGAAATTATTACTGGCGCCAGATGCCGCGGGCGCGCTGGCACGGCCTGCGCATTAACTATTCATGCGCCAGTCATCCGGTAGCCAGGGCCGGCGATAATTCACGATCGGCAGCGGCCATTTCGGTAGCCGCCTGGGCGAAAGCTGGCCGCTCCAACAGGCGCCGGTACCATGCCGCCAGCGATGCGTGCGGGGCGAGCGGCGGGCCGGCCAGGCGCTGGGTGAACAGGATGGTCATGAACAGGGCGATATCGGCGACCGAGAGGCTGCCGCAGAAGAAATCCTGGGCGCCCAACCTTTTCTCCAGATCAGCGAAACGGGAAGTGATCGCCGCTTCGGCCGCCTTCCCGGCCGCCACATTTGCAGCATGGCGCGCAGGGTCGGGATGCGGCGGTTCGGTGCGGAACAGCAGCGGGCGGACCGGGGCGAACAGGATTTCGTCGGCATCAAGCTCCAGCAGCCGACAGCGGGCACGGTCCTGCGGCGTCGCCGGATAAAGCGGCGGGCTGGGATAGAGGTCTTCGAGATATTCGAGGATCACGGTCGAATCGAACAGGCTGAGGTCGCCATCGACCAACACGGGCACCTGGCCTTTGGGATTCGCCGCCAGCACCGCAGGATGCTTGGGCGCGTAGCCCTTGTCCTGGGTGAAGGCCACGAATTCCCGCTCGAAGGCGATGCCCTTCTCGCGCAGAGCGATCTCCACCTTGCGCGAGAACAGGCTCAGCGGCCCGACATAGAGTTTCAGCATGATCCGCCCTCTTCAGATCAGAATGGGCCGGAACAATACAAGAACAATATCGAAGAGGCAAGCGAGAGGCGGGATCAGGCGACCTGTCTGGCGGCGCGCCGGGCCGTCTTGTCGGCGTACATCCGGGAATCCGCCATTGCCAGCAATGTTTCCAGCGGATGGACATAGGCCACATTGCGATCGACCGGTGCAATATCGACATGGCCGGCGCTGAAGGAGAGGCGCGGGTCACGGGCGGCAAGCCGGTTCTCATTGCTGAGCGCCACGCCGAGGCGCTGCAGGATTTCATACGAGGTTTCGTTGCGATCGGTCGCCAGCACGCCGAATTCATCACCGCCCAGCCGCGCCACGATATCGGTCTTGCGGAAGACATTCTGCAGCAGCTGCGCCGCAGCGACGATCATCGCATCGCCGGCGGCATGGCCCTGTGCGTCATTGAGCAGCTTCAGCCCGTCAAGATCGAGATAAAGCAGATGGCAATGATCGCCACGCCGGCGCGCCGATTCGAGGGCGCGGTCGGCGAGCAGCCGGAAGCCGCGGCGATTATAGATGCCGGTGAGTTCGTCGGTGAGCGAAAGCTGGCGGACGGCCGCTTCGGCGCGGTGGCGCTCCTCGATCTCGTTCATCAAATGCTGGTTGGCGGCCGCCAACTCCTCGGTCCGCTTCAGGATGCGCGCTTCCATCTCGGCAAAGATCTGCACGTTCTCGAGAGCGATCGACGTTGAATCGGCTAGGGCCTGCAGCAGCCGCACCTGCGGCTGCGTTGCCTGATAGGGCTGCGCCCAATAGACGCCGATGGCGCCGATCGGCTCCAATGTCCGGATCGGTACCATCACCAGGCTTTTGACGAAGGTCGGACGATAAGCGTCTTGCGGTATGCGCGCATCCACATAGATGTCGGGGATCACGGCGGGCTGCTTGTTGAGCATCGCCCATCCGCTGACACAGGTTTCAAGGGGAAAGCGCTTGCCCTTCCAGAGGGGGGCGATCGCATCCTCGTCCTTGTAGAAGCAATGCTCGCCATCCCGGAGGACGAAGGTGGCGCCATCGGCCTCGACCATTTCGCGGGCCGCATGCCGCACGATCTCGGTGACCCGGTCAAGTGAGCGGGCCAGCGACAATTCCTGAACAGAGTCGATCAAGCGATTCATGACGCAGTCCCCGACACGGTCCCAGGTCCGACGCGGCCTCAGGTTCGACACATCACTCAAGTCGGCCCAGGACCTCAGTTTCGTCTTCGACAACACGCCCATCCCGGCGCTGTCGCGAAACTGGCGCGATCCTCATGGATAGCAAAAGAACCTTTCGGTCCCATTAAAGTATCCGACTTTTCGCTAAATGTGCACATAAATACGTGCTTTTGCGCCTATTGGCAGGAGTAGTCGTGAGAGAAGAACCAGCCTTCCGTGCAGCATTAATCTTTCTGCGCGAGCATCGCGAAACCGGGACAGGCGGGGGTTAGATCCCTGCAACGAAGGCCTGGGCGACGAAGGCCTGAAAGTCGCGCCGGTCACCAACTGCCTGCGCCGCTGCGAAGGCGGCATTCATGTCCTGCCAGCTGCGGAAGACAGCTCCAGCGGCCGCACAGTGCTGGGGCGGAATCAGCGTCTCGCCGGCGGCGATCATCGCCATCAACCGGTCATAGCCGGCGCCGATCTCATTGATGAAATGATCGCCGCGGGTCATGGAATGCGGCCGCAGCCGCAGCTGATAGACAGCGTCCGGGACGAATGGCGCCTCGCCACCGCACAGCGCCAGGCTCTCCATGTCGAACAGGACATCTTCCGCCAGCACATCGCGCCAACGGCGTTGCGGGCTGCGGCGCGTGATGCCATGCAGCGAACCATAAGCCGTGGCGAAATCGGCGAAGGCCACGGTGTCGGACTTGGCCCTGATCTCGCGCACGATCTTGCCGGCCCAATCAGTGATGCGCGTTCTGCCGAAGGCCGCCCCACGACGTTCCGCCAGCGGCAGCAGACGCGCAAGATAATCCGGCGCCCACAGATCGTCCGCATCTAGCAGCGCGATAAAATCCCCGCGCGCCGCGTCTAACGCCCGGTTGCGTGCGGTACCTGGTCCGGTCGGCGCCAGCACTTCGGCAAGGACACGGACGCGCGGATCGAGCTGTGTCAGAAATGAATAGTCCGCGGCGTCGCGCGGCTCATCCGGCGAGATAAGAATCTCGGTATCGGCGACGCTTTGCGACAGCGCCGATTGCACCGCCTCAGCGATGAAGTCGCGTGCCTGATAGGCAGCGATGATGATGGAAACCCGCCATCCTGCTTTCATGGACGCAGTCTACGCAAGTAATGTTCGTGCGCAAACGTTCATCGTATTCGGCGGGCTTGTCTCGAACAGGACTCGGCTAGGTAAAATAGTTCCGGGCCAAAGTAAGACCGGCGCCGAACCAAGGTTGACCGATGTCGCAACGGAGTTGTGGTGCGAGCCGGATCGGTTGATTTGGAACATGATTCGCGATCCAGGCTTTTGCGAAACGATCTATGAGAGCGACCTCCGCCTCCTCGACAGCGTCCATTTGCAGTTCAATGAGCGCCTTGAAGTCCGATTGTGTCACGGCGATGGGTGCAGTGGCTGAAATTGACCCGCCCATCGCCAAGGCAGCGCCATCGACTTTTCGCGGCAGGCCCCACTCATTTGAATCCAGTCGTACCGGCTGGATTAGGGGATTGAGCCTAATGACGCGCGGATCTGTGAGGGCCTCCTTCGCTTGCTTGGTCAGGACGAGTTGCGCAATGAAGCTGGCCGTATCGGGCGGATCCGACAGAATGCTGAGTGCCAACTTTCTCACGTCTGCCTTCATCCCCGGCTCGCCAAGTTCGATATAAAGTTCCGGGATTTCAGCCGGCGGATCTCGCCTCCACGAACCGTCGATATGCTCGGCCTTGGGCAGCATGACATTGCCGGTCCCGATACTCAGAACCCGGGCATCCTCGAAACCGTTCGCCAATGCGTCGATCACGCCTGCCATGATTGGGTTATTGAAACCGCTGATCCCGCCATCCCACATGCGCCGCCGCGTCACCTCCCGGGTGCCGCCAGCGGCTATGCTTGTCAGCGAAATCTCTGCCGGTGCATTGAAGAACGAGACCGGCGCATTGGTTGAGGCGTGAACGGCATGCAGCAAGGAGATGTCTGAGACAGTCCCGGGTGATGCAGCAGCGCTGTCATGATTAGACCGGAACAGCATGGCCCGTTCTCGATCGTAGTCGAAGCCGATGACGACAAGATGAATATCGCGGCTCGCGTGATTCTTGCCGATATCCACGGCAATCTGTCGGATCGGCTTGAGCGCGTCATTACCGAGTTGCGCCTGCAGGCCCTTCACTTTTGCTTCGGCACTGTAACGGGGCGTGACACTCAGAGCCCAGTTCACGGCGAGACGGAGCCAACCGACTTTCACAAAGATCGACTGCCGCACGTCCTGCGCCAGAAACAGGTTCGCAATCTGCGACAGCGGCTTGTTGAGGAACAGGCCGGCGGCGACAATGCTGCCCCCGGAATTTGCTACCACCAGGTCGAACTTGCGCAGGACATCGTGCCCGGCAATATCCGGTCCGTAGAGCGCCTGCAACGCCCGCACCTGGATCAGCGCCCAAGAACCGCCGCCATCCAAAGAGAGAATTTTGAAGGTCATGATGGCACCCCCTGCCGTCTGCCTGACCTTCAGATACTATTCTATTAAAAGGGGTTGTCGAGTCTTATATGCAACCTTTGATATCAAAGCAATTTAAAGCTCTGTCGCGTTGAAGGTGTCGCAGGCTTCCATGTCGCCGGTGTCGAGGCCGCGCTGGAACCAGCGCACGCGCTGGGCGGAGCTGCCATGGGTGAAGCTGTCGGGCACGACACGGCCGGTGGCTTCCTTTTGCAGACGATCGTCGCCGATCGCACTGGCCGCCCCTAAGCCTTCGTCGATGTCGCCGGGTTCCAGGCGCAGATTGTCATCCTTCGCTTCCATCTGATGCGCCCAGATGCCGGCGAAGCAATCGGCCTGCAGTTCAACGCGCACCGAGAGAGCGTTGGCATCGGTCTTGTTCATCTGCGCCGTGGCCTCGCGCACCTTTTCATCGATGCCGAGCAGGTTCTGCACATGGTGGCCGACTTCATGGGCGATGACATAGGCCTGGGCGAAGTCACCGGGCGCTGCGAAGCGGCTCCGAAGATCGCGGTAGAAATCGAGGTCGATATAGACCTTCTGGTCCGGCGGGCAATAGAACGGGCCCATCGCCGCATCGGCGTGGCCGCAGGCAGACGACACGCTGCCGGAGAACAGTACGAGGGTGGGCACGCGATAGGTGCCGCCGGCTTCCGTGAAGATGCCGTTCCAGACGTCTTCCGTGCTGGCGAGGATGACCGAAACGAAATCCTTCAGCTCGGCCTCGGTCGTCGCATCGCCGGTACCAGTGGTAGTGCCGGTGGTCGCCGGCGCTTCAGACGCCGATTTGCCACCGAGGATGTCACCGACGACATCGCCGTTGCTGCCGCTGCCGTCATAGCTGCTGCCACCCGAGCTACCTGTCGTGCTGCCGCCCGTGACGCCGGAAAGAATCGCCATCGGATCGAGCCCCATGAAGCTCGCGATGACGAAGAAGGCGATGATGCCAATGATGCCGATGCCGCCGACACGCGGGCCCCGACCGCCACCAAGGCCACCGCCCCCCAAGCCGCCCAGACCACCCAGGCCGCCGAAGCCACCCCGGGAACCGCCGGAGCTCCGTTGATCGGAAACGTTCGAACTGCGCCGCCCACCGCGCCATTGCATGACGTGGCACTCCCCTTCAAATGTCGTGCCGCAAGACTAGCACGGCCAAGCCGGGGCCCAAAACGCCCCCCGCGTTCAACACGGCGGGAGCATGGCGGTTCCTCTATCCGGCCCGAACGCTGGACAAAAAGCCGTCGATACGATGTTCGAGGTCCTGGAAGCGGCTCTGCAACTGGCCGACAGCCGAGACCATGGTGCCGGCCGCACTGCCGGAATTCTGCGCCGATTGGGACACCAGCCCGATCTGCTCCTGCAAATCGGCGGTACCGCTTGCCGCCTCGCTCACCGCGCGGGCGATCTCGGTCGTGGCCGCATCCTGCTCCGTCACGGCGGCGGCGATGGTGCTGTTGACCTGACTGATCTGTTCGATGGTCTTGGCCACCTCGGCAATCTCGGCGGCGGCAGCGCCGGTCGATTGCTGGATCGAACTGATCTGGGCCGAGATTTCCTCCGTTGCCTTTGCAGTCTGCGTCGCCAGATTCTTCACCTCCGATGCCACCACCGCAAAGCCCTTGCCAGCTTCGCCGGCGCGCGCCGCTTCGATCGTGGCGTTGAGAGCCAGGAGATTGGTCTGGCCGGCGATGTCGTTGATGAGCGTCACGACCGAGCCGATCTGCGCTGCCGCCGAGACCAGCGCGTTGACCAGGGTCACCGTGCTGTGGGCTTTGCCGGCCGCTTGGGCAGCGATCGAGCTGGAGTTGTTCGCCTGCTGGCTGATTTCGCGGATCGAGGCCGCAAGTTCTTCGACGGCCGCGGCCACCGACGAGACATTTTCCGAGACATTGCCGGCGGTGGTGCTGACATTCTGGCTGCGGCCAACATTCTCCAACGAGACTTCCGACATCTGCTGGGCCGATCTGTCCATTTCGCGCGACGTGGCCGCCATCGAGCCGATCGCTTCCGAGACCTGGCCTTCAAAGGATTCAGCCAAGCGCAGACGGCCCTGATGCTGGTCTTCCTCGGCCTGGGTCTTCATCGCCTCCTGTTGAGCGACCAATTGGCGGTTCTGCAAGGCATTCTGGCGGAAGGTTTCAACCGCCTCTGCCATCTGCCCAAGCTCGTCCTTGCGGCCAAGTGCTGGAATGGCGAGATCAAGGTGCCCTGCCGCCAATTGCTGCATGGTCGCGGTCATGCCGGTCACCGGCTTGGCGATGCTGCGACCCACAAACCAGGCCAGGATGATGCACAGCAGAATGGCAACGGCACCGATACCCAGCGCCAATTGCCGCATCTCAGACATCTTGGCCAGCACCAGTGATTTCGGCACGCTGATCTTGATCGACCACTTGTCCGGCGATTCTTCGAGGTTGAGCGGCACCAGGGCCGAATAAGTCTCGATTGCAGGCAGGGAAAAATTGTCGCCGGCGGCGACAGGATCGGCGGCCTTGCCGGATGCTTTGGCAGCCTCTTCGGCTGCGGTCTTTTCACCTTTGGCCTTCTCGGCAAAAGCGGCGGCATCGACCAGCAAATTGCTGGCATCCTCGCCAACCACGATTTCACCGGCCCGCATCCTGTCGGCATTGGCTTTGTAGAACGCATCGTCGGCAAGCGTGCCGACGGCATCGACACCCGCCGGATGTGCGGCCCAGTGGCCGCCATTGTCGATAAGGGCCGCACGGCCTTCGCCCCAGGGGCGCTGGTCGGCGATCTGCTGGACCAATTCGTTGAGCCGGAAGTCGATGCCGAACACGCCGACGAACGTGTCGCCATCCTTGACGGGCACGCAGAGCGAGACCAGCCAGACGATGTTGCCGCCACCGAAATCCCAGCCGGCCGGATCCGTCACATGAATTTTGCCGGTTTCCTTGGGCACGTTGTAGTAGTCGAGCGGATTGGTCGAATTGTCGAAATCATAGGATTTGTCGAGGACCACGCTGTCCCCATCGCGATAGGCGTAGGGGACGTAGCGGCCATTGCTCTTGACGGCCGTGGGCGCGTCGTCGCGACCCGCAAAATCGGCGTCCTTGCCATCGAAGCTATTGGGCTCGAACGTGCCCCAGGCACCGAACCAGTTCTTTTCCGGCGCGAGGGTCGCAGACAGCATCGATTCGTAGCGCGCCCGATCGGCTAGGTTCTGCTGGCGCCATCCCAGCGCCGTGGCGCCGAAGGTGCGGGCGGTCGACATGGCACGGGCAAACTGACGCTCAACATCGCCCGCCACCGATTTCCCGAGATTGGACATCACGAGTCTCGCTTGATCTTCGAGTTGCGTGCTTGCCTGCCAGGTAAGTGCAAAAGCGACCGCTGCAACAGCGATGCCGGACAGCAGCGCGCCGGCGATGACGATACGACCACGAATACCCAATGACGGCATGACACATCCCCTTGCAAAGACCCGCATCCAATGCGCGTTGGCATTTGTCTATTTCAGCGCGCTTAAAAAGCGGTTAATGCGGCACCTAATGCATTCATTAGATTGCCTAATGACAGCGTTGATCATGACGCTTTGATGTCAGAGGAAGTCGTTTGCCGATCATAAACTCGCACCGTCATCCGAACGAGGGAACGCCCGGCAATCCATAGCTCAGACGAAAATGAAATTTGTTACACGAAACTATATGGATCGATGTCGATCTGCAGGCGGAGATCGCCGGGAAATTTCTGGCCGCGCAGCCAGTGTTTCAAGACCGATTGCGGGGCGATGTCGCGGCGCGTCTTCAACAGGAAGCGGATGCGATGGCGCCCACGCAGCAAAGCAAGCGGCGCCGGTGCCGGGCCAAGCACCGAGACACCCTCACGGTGCGGGGCGAGGCGCGCCAGCTCCTGCGCCTTCTTTTCGACCGCCGGCAATTCATGGCCGGAAATGATGAGGGCGGCCAGGCGGCCATAGGGCGGCATGCCGGAGAGACGCCGGTCCTCGGCTTCGGCTGCCATGAAATTTTCCCGGTCGCCGGATTTCAGCGCCTGCATGACGGCGCGGTCCGGATCGTAGGTCTGCAGGAACACGCGGCCCGGCTTCTCGCCGCGGCCGGCACGGCCGGCGACCTGCTGCATCAGCTGATAGGTGCGCTCCGCGGCACGGAGATCGCCGCCGTGAAGGCCGAGATCCGCGTCGACCACGCCCACCAAAGTGAGGTGCGGGAAGTTGTGACCCTTGGCGATGATCTGGGTGCCGATGACGAGATCGACTTCGCGCTCGGCGACGCTGCGCATCAGGCTCTCGGCCTTCGCAGGTCCCGTTACGGTATCGCTGGTCAGCACCAGGCGGCGCGCATCCGGGAACAACAACTCTGCTTCTTCCGCGAGGCGCTCGACACCAGGACCGCAGGCGGCGAAATGCCCCTCCGCGCCGCAGGCCGGACAGGATGGCGGGACGGGCGCTTCGAAGCCGCAATGATGGCACATCAGTTTCTGATGGAAGCGATGCTCGACCAGCCAGGCGGTGCAACGCGGGCATTGCAACCGGTGACCGCAGCCGCGGCACAAGGTGAGCGGCGCATAGCCACGGCGGTTGAGGAAGAGCAGTGCCTGTTCGCCGGCGGCCAGCGTCTTTTCAATCTCAGCTTTCAGGCTGGGCGCGATCCAGGAATTCCGCTGCGGCTTATCCAGGCGCAGATCGATGGTGTCGATCACCGGCATGGTGGCGCCGCCATGACGGTCCGGCATGTGGAGCGCGCGGTAGCGACCGGTTTCGACATTGACCATGGTTTCCAGCGAGGGTGTGGCCGAGGCCAGCACCACCGGAATCTTGGCAAGATGCCCGCGCACCACCGCCATGTCGCGGGCCTGGTAGATGACGCCGTCTTCCTGCTTGAAGCCGCCTTCATGTTCTTCATCGACGATGATGAGACCGAGATCATGGAAAGGCAGGAACAACGCGGAGCGCGCACCCACCACCACCTGCGCCGAGCCGTCCAGCACCGCGCGCCAGGTGAGGCGCCGTTCCAGGCCGGTCAGCTCCGAATGCCATTGCGCAGGCAGCGCGCCAAAGCGCGTGGCAAAACGCTTCAGCCATTCCGGCGTCAGCGCGATTTCAGGCACCATGACCAGCGCCTGCTTGCCGGCTCGCAAGGCCGCGGCGATGGCTTCGAAATAGACTTCGGTTTTGCCCGAGCCGGTGACACCATCGATCAAGGTGACGCCGGGCTGCAATTGCGCGAGATCTTTCGCCGCTGCATCCTGTGCTGGCGATAGAACGGGGCCGACCGTCGCTGGATCGGGCCGACCGAAGGGCCGCCTCAACGCCAGCGGCACCGCGCGCAGCAAACCAACCTTGCCCATGTCACTGATGACACCGGCACTGACGCCAGCGAGACGCGCCAACTCGGTTGGCGGCAGCGGCGGCGATGCGGTCAGAACATCGATCACGCGCTGGCGTGTCGGTGTGAGTTTCGCACCTTCTGTGTCGCCAACGACCCAGGCCTTCAGTGTGCGTTCCGGTTCCAGCGCATCGGGCACACTCATCGCCATGCGCAACACGGCACCGACCGGCGCCATGGTGTATTGCGCCACCCAATCGATGAAAGCGCAGGAGGCAAGTGGCAGCGGCGGCAGGGCAAGTCGCGCCGTGACCGGTTTCAGTTTCGCCGGATCGACATCGCCGGCGCCGGCACCCCAGACGACGCCCGTGACGCTGCGCCGGCCGAGCGGCACAGTCACGAAATCGCCCCGGGCAAGGTCGAGCTCATCCGGGACCAGATAGTCATACGCCTGAAACAGCGCCAAGGGTACAAGGACCCCCACCACCCGGTGCGGCGAAACCACAGGGCCTCCGAACGGGGTCGCCAAATCATTATCGGTTTCGGTTGGCATTGCGGGGCTCGGGGGCTAGACTCGGGGTGAATTGATTCGCCGCACAGCTGTTCATACTGGCTCTTGATCAGCCGATCTATATAGCCTAGTTGCTGGCGCATCGCCGATAAAGGCCTGGGGTTTTTCCGGGCGTTACTTTCAGGAACCAGGTCATGAAGTTTTTTGTCGATACTGCAGACGTCAAGGAAATCCAGGAGCTTGCATCCACGGGCTTGCTTGATGGTGTAACAACCAATCCGTCCTTGATCGCCAAATCCGGACGTCCGTTCCTGGACGTCATCAAGGAAATCTGCGCGATCGTCGACGGACCGGTCAGTGCCGAAGTGACGGCGACCGATCACAAGACCATGCTGGCCGAGGGCCATAAGCTCGCCAAGCTTGCCGCCAATGTCTGCGTCAAGGTGCCGCTCACCGTCGACGGCTTGAAGACCTGCAAGGTTTTGTCGTCGGAAGGCACCAAGGTCAATGTGACCCTGTGCTTCTCGGCCGCGCAAGCACTGCTCGCGGCGAAGGCCGGGGCGACGTTCATTTCGCCCTTCGTCGGCCGCCTCGACGATATCGGCCAGGACGGCATGGAACTCATCGCCGACATCATCCAGATCTATTCATCTTACTCTGCGCTGAAGACCGAGGTGCTGGTCGCCTCCGTGCGTCATCCGGTGCATGTCATCGCCGCTGCCAAGATGGGCGCCGATGTCGCCACCTTGCCGCCGGCGATCCTCAAGCAGATGTACAACCACCCGCTGACCGATAAGGGCCTCTCTGCGTTTCTCGCGGATTGGGCCAAGACCGGTCAGTCGATTCTCTAAGATCGTTTGAGAACGTAACGGCTGATCACGAGTAGCGATGTCGGAACCGGTCGAAGACGTCAAAGCTAAACCGAATGCGGGCGTCAGCGCCGCGCAGGTTGCTGCTTACCTTAAGCGCAACCCGGATTTCCTGTCGCGCCATCCTGAATTGCTGGACGCCCAGGTCAGCCCGAAGCGTCACAAGGGCGATGGCGTCGTTGATCTGCAGCAGTTCATGATGGAACGGCTGAAGACGGATGTGGCGCGGCTGCGTGCCGACCAGGACGAGATCATCGCCAACAGCCGCGACAATCTCAACACCACCGAACGGATCCACAATGCGGTGATCGCCCTCCTCGAGGCCGAGAGCTTCGAGCAGTTCATCGAGATCGTGACCGGGGATCTCGCCTTCCTGCTGGAAGTCGACGTGGTGTGCCTGTGCCTGGAACTGACCGACGTCACCTCGCGCCGGCCCAAGCATGACGGTATCCAGTTCCTGGACCGCGGCGCCGTCGATCGGCTGATGGGCAAGAACCGCAAGGTCTGGCTGCGCGACGAGGTCGAGGGCGATCCGGAAATCTATGGCGGTGCCGCCGATCTGGTGCGTTCCGATGCCGTCCTGCGGCTTGCCATCAGCAAGGTGGCGCCGGCCGGCCTTATCGCCTTCGGCACGCGCCATCCCGGCTATTTCCACGCCGGGCAAGGGACCGAGTTGATGAGCTTCCTGGGACGCATCATCGAATTCGGCGTGCGTTCATGGCTGGACCTGCCAAAGCCCTGACGGCGGCATCCCCAACCGGCTCGGCCGATGCGGCGGCCGTGCTCGCCACCAATCCGCTGCTCTTTGCCAAGGCCGACCTGGTTGCTGCCCTCAAGCATTGGCTGAGCTATCTCGCCCAGGAACGCCGCGCCTCGGCCCATACCATCAGCGCCTATCAGACCGATGTCGGCGACTTCCTGCGCTTCCTCAGCTTCTATGACGGCGATGCGCCCAATGTGGCACGCCTCGGGTCCCTCACCCGCAGCGATATCCGCGCCTGGCTGTCGCAGCGGGGCGGCCGTGGTCTTGTGGCCGCCAGCAATGCGCGCGCCCTCTCGGCGGTGAAAAGCCTCGCCCGCCGCCTGGTGCGCGCTGGCCAGATCGAGATCGGTGTGCTGGGGACACAGCGTGGGCCACGCCTGCCGCGCTCGGTGCCCAAGCCCCTCAATGCCGCCGAGGCGGAAGCGGCGCTCGACAATATCGACACGCTCCATGACGAGCCCTGGCTGCAGAAGCGCGACCTAGCCGTGCTGTTGCTGCTCTATGGCTGCGGGTTGCGCATTTCCGAAGCGCTTGGCCTTGCGCGCAAGGATGCACCGCAGGCGGGCGGCGTGTTGCGCATCACCGGCAAGGGCAATAAGACACGGATGGTGCCGGTCCTGCCCGTGGTCGCCGACGCCATCGCCGATTATCTGGCGATCTGTCCTTGGCCCCTGCCCAAGGATGGCGCTCTCTTCGTGGGCGCCAAAGGCGGGCCGCTCAATCCGCGCCTCATTCAGCGGTCCTTACAGACACTGCGCGCGCAGCTTGGTCTCCCGGAAACGGCGACACCGCATGCTCTGCGCCATTCCTTCGCCACGCATCTCTTGGCCGGCGGTGGCGATCTGCGTGCGATCCAGGAATTGCTGGGACATGCATCGCTCTCCACCACCCAGCGCTATACCGAGATCGACGCGGCACAATTGATGAGCGTCTATCAGGCGGCGCATCCACGGGCCAAAGGATAGATGCGCCGCAGCCATCGGTTCAAGCCAGCGGTGCCATGACGAAAGGTAGACGATGACGTTCTTTGTTCGAGACCGCCTGATGGCAGTTCCGGCCGCCGCGACTGTTGCCTTGGCAGCGACGCCGGCCGAGGCGCATGTCAAATGGTTCGCACCCTATATCGTCGGTGCGGCGCCGCAGCCTATTGGCCTGACACTCGCCAATCCCTGGTTCTGGGCCGGCATCGTCCTGGTCAGCGTCTTCTTTTTCGCCACCCGCATCCTGGAGAAATCTTCCCTGGGCGAGGTCGTGCTGGGTCGCCTGGACCGCATCACCGATCCGCTCTGGCAACGGATCGACACGTTCGTGCGTGCGGTCATCGCGGCCTTCTTCATTGCCATTTTTGCCGTCGGCGGGGTGTACCTCACGCCGGATCTGCAGACGCCGGCGGAATGGGTGTCCTGGACGCAGCTCCTCATCGCCGTGCTGATCTTCATCCGGCCGCTGCAGCCGCTGGCCGCCGCCGGCATCATCGGCCTGTGGCTGGTGGCGCTGCGCGACTACGACATCTTTCATCTGCTCGACTATCTGGCACTCGGCATCGGTGTCGCCGGCTATCTGGTGCTCGAAGCCTCCAGCAAACCGACCTGGCGCGCCTATCGCTTCGACTGGCTACGCTGGGGTGTCGCCATTGCCCTCATGTGGTCGAGCCTGGAGAAATTCGCCTATCCCGAATGGTTCACGCCGCTGGTCGTCGAGCGGCCGTTTCTGACCTTCGGAATGCCGGAAAGCGTCTTCATCCCGATGGCGGGTGTCGCGGAATTCACCATGGGCTTCGGCCTGTTCTGGACACCGCTCATCCGCCGCCTGTCGGCTGCAGCACTCTTCATCATCTTCACCTCGGCCGTCTATCCTTTCGGGCGCGTCGAACTTATCGGCCATGCCCTCATCATGATGATTATCGTCGCGATCGTCGCCGAGCATTCGCGTGAGGTCAGGTTCATGCCGGCATTAAAGCGCTCGCTGGGCGGTATTCCCGTGGGTCTTGCGGGTACGCTCATTCTGTTCGTCGCCGGCTATTGGGGCCTGCATCTGGCGCTCTATGGCGCAGGCGGCGCGCCCGACGCGCAGATAGCCATGGCGGACAAATCGACCCACTCGCCCAACCCTGAAGCACCCCACATATCCGAACATCAACATGACGAGGCTGGCGTGCCGATGGCGAATACGGCTGACGAAGCCTATCGGCAAACCATGGAACGCATGCATGGCCCGATGATGGATGGCATGGCCAATCCCGACCCGGACATGGCCTTTGTGCTCGGCATGATTCCGCACCATCAAGGCGCCATCGACATGGCCAAGGTCGTGCTGCGCTTCGGCAAGGATATGGAAAATCACGAACTGGCCAAAAAGATCATCGCCGCGCAGGAACACGAGATCGCGGAGATGCGCACATGGCTGGCAAAGAGGAATCTGGTGGCGCCTTAACGGCCAAGAGTGGTCTCGATCCAGCCGAGAACTGCGCCGATCCTTGCCAGGGGCCGCAGATCCGCGTGTGTGAGGAGCCAGATCTCCCGTTCCGGCAGGGGCGGTCCATCGATTGCGACGCGGCCGATGCCTTTGACTGAATCACCGACGATGCACGGCAGCAAGGAACGACCGAGTCCCGCCGCCACGGCGTGAAGCAGTGAATCGGCATCGTTGAGTGCCACTGCTGCAAGGCCGCCATCTTTTGCCATGACCTTGGCGATCCACCGCGCCGGCGGCAGATGCGCCATGCCATCTTCATAGGTCAGCCACGGCAGCGCATCTGCTTTCCTGCGCGCTGCTTTTGCGGCATAGGCCGCGTAGTGGAGCGTGCCGATCCGCTTGGCAACCACACGGGCGCCGATATCCGGTTCGGGCCTCGCCAAGCGCAGGGCGATATCGGCTTCGCGGCGCGTGAGATTGAGCCCGCGCGTATCTGCCACCAGTTCGATCCGCAGACCCGGATGCTGTGCGGTGAGCCGCGGGATCGCTGGAATCAGCACGCGGTTGATCAGGACCGGGACGGCCGTCATCCGGACGGTGCCGCTGACGATCATATCGGCACCCCGCACCGCCGCACTCAGACCGCCCACTTCGGCTTCGATCGCTTCAGCGCGCCGGATGGCGATGTCGCCGGCCTGGGTCGGCCGCATCTCGCCGGCGGCACCACGCTCGAACAGGCGCACCTTGAGAACCGCTTCCGTGGCGCGCAGGCGTCTTGCCACCGTCGTTGGGTCGATCCCAAGTGCCCGCCCGGCAGCGGCAAAGGACCCTTTGCGCGCAAGCAGCAGCAGATAGCGCAGATCGTTCCAATCCATATCGTGCATTTTTGCAGGATACCTCGGCAAATATACGGCTCACACCTGTGATAATGCCGCCCTATGCTGAGCGCGTCCATACGCCGACAGCTTAGGGGAAAAATAGATGCTCGCCGGGTCCCTTTGGGGCGATTTCGCGCCGGGAACGATTCTGCTTCTGCTGGTGACCGCCGCGATTGCGAGCCTGGCACGCGGCTTTTCAGGTTTTGGTGCGGCCTTGATCTTTGTGCCGCTCGGCAGTGCGGCCATTGGCCCGCAGCTCGCCGTGCCCCTCATCCTGCTGATCGATGCCGTGATGGCGCTGGGCCTGATCCCTGCGGCCTGGCGGCAGGCCGACCGAGCCTGTGTCGGCATGATGTCGATTGGCGCGGTCATCGGAATTCCGCTGGGCACCTTGGCCCTGGCCTGGCTCGATCCGCTTATCGTCCGGTGGGCCATCGTGGCGCTGGTCGTGGCGCTCCTCATCCTGCTGATATCGGGCTGGCGCTATCATGGCCAGCCGAAGACTTTGCTCACGATCGGCGTTGGCGGCGTGTCCGGTCTGTTCAGCGGGGCTGCCCAGGTTGGCGGTCCGCCGGTCGTCGCCTATTGGCTGGGCGGCGCCATTCCGATCGTCGGCGTGCGGGCAAACATCGTGCTCTATTTTGCCATCTCAAGCGTGCTTACGATCGCAAGCTATCTGGTGGGCGGCCTTTTCACCTGGCCGGTGATCGTCCTGGCGCTGGTGACCGGTCCTTGCTACGGCGCCGGACTCTATGTCGGATCGCGCTTGTTCGATCGTACCAATGAAACGGCGTTCCGCCGGCTCTCCTACATCCTCATCGCCATGGCGGCGATCCTCGGCCTGCCGATTCTCGATCCGATCCTGCGCTGATAAACAAAAACCCTCCCCCGTTGCCGGGAGAGGGCTTTTAGTCTGAGGCTTTCGTCGAAGGTCGACTTACATCATCGGGGTCAGCGCACCGGCCGAACCCTGCACCTTCTTCAGCATGTCCGCCGGGAAGGGGATCATGCCCTTGTCGGCGAGATAGCCTTCTTCACCGGCAGCCTTGTCGCTGGTGAATTCGGTGACGAATTCGCGGATGCCCGGAACCTGGCCTTCATGCTGGTTCTTCACGTAGAAGTACAGCGTGCGCGAGATTTCGTACTTGCCGTCGACGATGTTCTCGAAGGTCGGCTCGACGCCGTCCATGATGCTGCCCTGCAGCTTGTCTTCGTTCTGCTCCAGGAAGGAGTAGCCGAAGATGCCGAGAGCCTTGGGGTTGGCTTCGAGCTTCTGGACGATGAGGTTGTCGTTCTCGCCGGCATCGATATAGGCGCCGTCTTCGCGGATCGAGGCGCAGGCACCGGCCTTGGCCTTCTTGTCTTCGATCGCTTCGATTTCAGCAACGCCCTTGCAGCCCTTGTCCATGACGAGTTCGATGAACGCGTCGCGCGTGCCGGAGGTCGGCGGCGGGCCCAGGACTTCGATCTTCTCGGCCGGGAGGGCCGGGTTGATCTCGTTCCACATCTTGTAGGGATTGGCGGCGAGCGCGCCATTGACGGGGACTTCCTTGGCGAGCGCCAACCAGACGTCCTTCACGGTGAGTTCCATGCGGCCGCTGGCCTTGGAGTTCGACAGCACGATGCCGTCATAGCCGATCGGCACTTCGGTGATCGCGGTGACGCCGTTCTTCTTGCAGTCTTCGACTTCGCTGTCCTTGATCTTGCGGCTGGCATTGGCGATGTCCGGGCTGTCTTCGCCCACGCCGGCGCAGAACAGTTTCAGACCACCACCGGTGCCGGTCGATTCGACGATCGGCGTCTTGAACTTGCCGGCCTTGCCGAATTCCTCGGCGACCGCGGTCGAGAACGGATAGACAGTCGACGAACCGACGATGTGCAGCTGGTCGCGGGCCTCAGCGGCGCCGGCGGTCAGGATGACGATACCGGTGGCAGCGAGGGCGAGAGAGATTCGTTTCATGGCGGAAACCTTTTTTGGGTGAAACCAAGCAGCGCCGTTATTAGGTCGCTTCCATGACAGCCGGTTTTCGTTTTTGTGACAGTTCGATGACGGTACCTCCGCAAACTCGCGGTCCGCCTGAGCTTTTAGCCCTATCCTGTCGCATCCCAATGAAAAGTTTAGCTTTGTTAGGGACCGTGACCCTTTGGTGTCACGGTCCCGTCTTGACCTATTTTACGCGGCCGCCTTCACATAACGCGGGTCGTGGGCCTTGCGGCCGAAGATTTCCCGCACCAGTGGCTCCCAATACTGCAGTGGTTTTGTGGCGTAGTCGGGGTCGAACGAGGCCTGATCCCAGCTTTCGCAGAAGCGGTCGCAGGCGCCATACCAGGCATGGCCGCGGAATTCGTCCCGGGCGTTGCGGTTCCCGCCCAGATGATGGGCGTAATAGTACATCTGGAAGATGCCGTGCTTCTCGATCACCCAGGTCACCTCCGCCCGGACATAGGGACGGATGAGGCCGGCGGCGATTTCGGCATGGTTATAGGGGGCAAGCTCATCGCCGATGTCGTGAATGAGGGCGGCCGCCACCATTTCCGGATCCGCCCCATCGGCTTCGGCGCGGGTCGCAGATTGCAATGAATGCTCGAGCCGGCTGACCTTGTAGCCTTCCAGCGAATGGTCGAGCCGCGCCAGCGATTCCATGACACGGCCGGGCAGGCCCACCGCGAAATCCCGCTCCGACTTGTCCAGCATCAGATAGTCGTCGCGGGTGCCGTCTTTCATCTGCAGAAAACTGACTGTCTTACCCATGATCTTCGCTCCTGATGGCTATTCGGCGGCCAGCATCTGCTGGGCCCCTTGGCGGTTGAGGACACGGTAGAGGCTGCGCGGTCCATCGCTGTCGATGTAGCAGCCCTGCAGATGGCGGACGCCTTCCCGCGTATCGAACGAGGTGCGGCCATGCAGCAGACGGCGATTGTCGAACATGACCAGATCGCCATCGTCGAGGCGGAAGCGGATCTCGAATTCCGCCGCCTTCAGCAGGCTATCGAGATGGCGCCGCGCATCGTAGAAGGCCTGCAATTGCGCTGCCGGCAACATCGGGGAGAAGTCCAGGCGCGGGCTGAAATGCACCGCCTGGAACACGCCGTTCTCGTCGAGCTTCAAATGCGGCTGCCACGCAATGTGCTCGGCATCGACATCCTGAAAGCGGAAGCGGCTCTGCACCTGGGTGAGCAGGCGATAGGCTTCGGGATCGCGCTGGCGCAATGCTTGGGCACAGGCATAACCATCGACCAGGGTTGAGAGACCGCCGGTGGTCTGGTTGGTCAGGCAATGCAGCAGCTGGATGCCCGGTGCCGGCTCCCGATACGGGTTGTCCGTATGGGGATCGAGGGCCAGCGAGCTGTAGGCGAGGTCATTGGCATCGGGAATCGAGCGCACGTTGAACAGCCGCCCGAAATTGGTGTCGCGCACGAAGCCGAAGGTCTCGGCCACCTGGAACAGCGCCTGATCGACCTGCGGCACGCCATGCAGGATGACGAAGCCGTAGCGCAGGAACTTGGTGACGATATCGCGCTGCAGGTCGGCCGAGGGCCGCTCCTGCCACGTCGCCTCGGGCATCGGGTTGAGGCTGGCATTCCAGGCAGTCAGTTCCGGCAGGCCATCGTGCCCCGGCTGCATCAGCGCCTCGCGGATCAGGTCCTGCTCAGTGAAATGGCTTTCGACCCCGTCGCTGAAGCCCACCAGGATCTGATCCGACGCTCCTCGCTGGACGCTGGTGATCGCCAGGGCGGGGTCGAGGTCGGAAGGGTTGTAGAGGCGCTGGCCGGTCCGCTGGTCGACGCTGTTGGCCGAGCGGCAGCGCTCGCGCAGCCAGAGGGGGTGGAAATCCACCGGGTCCTGGCCCGGCACCGCGAGGCGGAGGACGGGGGTCGGGTGGGTGCTGATCTCGATCTGCGGCAGGCTCGTCGGCATTCTGTGGCAATTCCCTCAAATATCAGGATTTGTGCATTTTCGCACTTGCCGTAAGATGCTGAATAGCTGTCATAAACTTTGATCTGATATAAACTGAGGTTATGTCTAATCGCCGGTTTCCGCCAATTGGCTGCCTGATCCCGTTCGAAGCTGCCGCAAGGTTGGGCAGCATGTCGGCGGCTGCCCGGGAATTAGGCGTCAGCCAACCGGCGATCAGCCGGCAGCTGCAGCTCCTCGAGGCCGATCTGGGGCAGGTGCTGTTCCACCGCAACCGCCGCGGCCTGACGCTCACCACCGCCGGCAATGCCTATCGCCATGCCGTGGCGCTGGGCCTCGATCACATCGCCGCCGCCACGGCGACGCTGCGCGCTCAGACCAACGACCAGACCATCCGCATCGCCACCAATTTCGGCTTTGCCCAGCAATGGCTGATGCCGCGGCTGGCGAAATTGCGCGAGGCCTTTCCTGCCCTCGTCTTCCGTCTGATGACCAGCGATGACGATGACGGGCTCGACATGGCGGAATGCGATCTCGCCATCCGATTCGGCATCGGCCAATGGAGCGGCGTCCATGTGAGCGACCTCTTTGCCGAAGAAGTGTTTCCGGTCTGCAGCCCGGCCTATCTCATGCGGTGGCCCGATCTCACTTCGGCACAGTTGCGCCCAGCGGATCTGCTGCGCGAACATCTGCTGCATCTCGACAGCAGCAATGCCGATTGGCTCGATTGGGCGGATTGGCTGCGGCTGCACGGCGTCAACAATGCCGCGCCGAAGCCGCAACTGCTCTACAGCACCTATCCGCTGGTGCTGCAGGCGATCCTGAGTGGCGAGGGCGTCGGGTTAGGCTGGCGCGGTCTGGTCGATGGTTTGCTGCAAGCAGGCACGCTGGTGCAGCTGCTGCCGGGCTTACGGCGCGAGCAGCACGGCTATTTCATCACCTATCGCCGCAATCATCCAACCGATCGGTTGCTGCGCAAGATCGCCGATTGGCTGATTGCCGAAACGCACAACAACTGATCAGACCTGTTCAGGCAGCGTGTCCAGCGGCAGATAGATGGTGAAGGTGCTGCCTTCGCCGAGCACGGACTGGATCTCCAATTTGCCGCGATGGCGGTTGACGATGTGCTTGACGATGGCAAGGCCGAGGCCCGTGCCGCCGAGATCGCGCGAGCGCGCGGTATCGACGCGGTAGAAGCGTTCGGTGAGGCGCGGTAGATGTTCCCGCGCGATGCCCTGCCCCTGATCGCGGATGCTCAACGCGACCGCGCCCGCAACGCCCTTGGGATGCGGCAGATGCAGGCGCAGGAGGGCAGGATCGGTGAGGATCTCGGCCCTGATCGTCACCATCGCCTGATCGCGGCAATATTTGAGGGCGTTGTCGACCAGGTTCTGAATCACCTGGGTCAGTTCATCGGCATCGCCCGGCACGACCGGTAGCGATTTGGCGTCGGGCCGCTGGATGACGATGCCGCGTTGCTCCGCCTTCAGAGCCAAGCCATCCAGCACGGAACCCACCAGGCGCTTGAGATCGGCCCGGCCTTCCGGCGATTGATGCTCGTTGAGTTCGATGCGCGAGAGCGAGAGGAGATCGGCGACGATCCGGCTCATGCGCTGCGCCTCGGTCAGCATGATGTCGAGGAAACGCGCGCGCGCCTGCTCGTCATTGCGCGCCGGGCCTTTCAGCGTTTCCAGGAAACCGATCAGACTGGCGAGTGGCGTCTTCAGCTCGTGGCTGACATTGGCGACAAAATCGCTGCGTAATGATTCAGCGCGGCGCAGATTCGACACGTCGTGAAAGACGATGAGCGTCTGCCCGATATCGGCAGCCGCTTCATCGATCAGCGACAGTTCCGCGACCAGGGAATGGCCGGCGATTTCCGGCAGCTCCATGGCGTCAGGCGATTCGCCACGCGCCAGAGCATCAAGTGCTGTGAGCAAGGCGGGCTGACGCAGCACGGAGAGCAGGCTGCGCGCCTCGATCTCCGCCCCCAGCAAGGTTCGGGCAGCCGCATTGGCCAGGCGAATCTGGCGCTGGGCGTCCAGTACCAGGACCGGGTCCGGCAAGGCATCGAGAACTGCCCGGTAGCTCTGCAGGGAGGCATCGCCACCTGGGCCTAGCCCCCCACCCAGCGCGCCGCCAGCAAGCGGTACCGCACCCGGCTGTCCGGCCTGGGGCTGATCCGGTTGGGGCGCATGGTGCCGCAGCACGATGAAGGCCAAGGCCGACAGCGCAGCCGCGAGCAGCACCACCAGCAACGGCCAATCACTGCGCCCGGTGAAGCCGACCAGGGCCGCCATCGCCACAACGACCACCGCCAGGTCACGAAAAAGTGTCGCGAAGCCCTTCCGCACGAAACCTATCTCACCCCATAATGGGATCGATTCTTGGTTGCAGTTGTTGGATCAGTATATCTGCAAAAATGAATTCGATCTGCCTGCTTGGCTGTCAGGACAACTAACCCAGCCGAATCGGGCAACAGTAAAGAAACTTTCCGAAGAGAGGAAACCCTGTCATGGATAATTCACGCCGCCACCCAGTATCGCTGAAAGCGCTCGCCCTCACTTTAGGAGCCAGCCTCGCGGTCGCCAGCGCGTTCGCAGTTGCACCGGCATTGGCCGACAATGCGGTCCCCACCTATCAGCCCTGGACCGGCACAACGCAGGGCAAAGCGACGCAGAAGCTGCTCACCGATCTCAAAGCCAAGGTGGCGCAGGCCGAGAAGGACCAGGCGGCCTCGCCGGATTTCCTCGACGATCTCAAGAAGCTGATCGCCGATTACGAAGCCGCCACCATCGTCTCGCAGGCAGCGCCCTTCCTCGACACGTTCAGCGACGGTGAGTTCGCGACCAACCCGGTCTGGAAAGTGACCGCCGGCGCCTGGCAGGTCGACAAATCGGGCAGCAACCGCGGCCTGGTGAGCAAGATACGCCAGCAGGCCAATCTCAACTCGCTGCTGGGCAATCTTCTCAACCCGCAAGGCACACAATCGCAGTCGGCCAACGCACAATATGCCGCGATCTATACCAAGGCCAAGCTGCCGGCGAGCTTCACCGCCAGCACCAAATTCACCTCGAAGGATCGCTATGGCGGCCTGCAGATCAGCCTCTATCAAGGTGCATCCGCACAGAACCAGTACCGGCTCGCCTATCAGCCGGGCAACCAACAGGGGCTGGTGCTGCAGCGCGTGGCAGCCAGTGGCGCCACGGTGCTGGGCAGCTATAACGGCGCGATCAATCTGGAAGACGGCAACGCACATGACCTGTCGTTCAGCCGCAATGCGGCGGGCAAGATGACCGTGCTGCTTGATGGGCAGACCGCGATCAGCGCCACCGACACCAGCCTCAGCGGTGATTTCGACGGCATCCTGCTCACCAATGTCGGTGGCAGCTATTGGATTCGCGAAGTCTCGGTGAAGCCGCTGCAGTAACCGCCGCTCAGCGCTTCTCCAGCCACAGGGATGTGGCGAGGTTATCGGACATTGGCAGCGTCGCCACCAGCGACGCTGCCAATTCCTTTTTCAGCCGTGTCTGCGCAAAGCGACTGGCAAAGAGCGGGCGATACGCGCCGCTGGTCAACATCGGCAGAATTACCAGCTGTTCGTTGTATCCGCGCCAGGTCCATTCCGCGGGGTAGTCATCGGGCAGGAAGATGTCATGGATATGGATCAGCACGCCGCTGGGCAGCCGCGGCAGGATGCGGTTGAAGAGCTGGTCGACATCGGAACCAGGCATCAGGATATGGCTGGAATCGATGAACAGGATGTCGCCGGGGCCGAGCGCGCCGAAGTCGGCGGGATCGGCTGCACCCAGCAGGCAGCGCTGCAGCTCCACGCGCAGTTTGCTGCAATCGGCCCGGGGTGCCGGATCGATGGCACAGTGGCGCGTCGTAAGATTGCTATCGGCAATCGCGCGCGCGGCGAAGCGGGTGGAATGGCCCGAGCCGATTTCCAGGAGCAGGCGCGGCGCATGCGTGCGGATCATCGCATAGAACATCGCCGCGTCGAGTGTGGCAAACCAATCCTGGTTCCAGCGCGGCGCAGGCGCTGCCGCATCGGCGCTGATACGCAACAGATCATCGCGGTAGCGGTCCAGCATCGCGAGCGCGGCGACAAAATCGCCGCGGGCCGCCATGAACAGATCATGCGCCACATCATAAGTGGAGGGCGCGTCGATTTGATCCGCATAGCGATAGGGGATGAAGAAGCCGCGCGGTCGCGTGCCGATCAAGGTGGGGAGGCCCAGGGCCAGTTTTCGCCAGAAGCCGGTCGGCATGAAACGCTGCCTTGGTGGGATGCGAGATGTGGACGAATCAGTGCGGCGAAGATGACCGGTAGCGGCCGTGGAAGCAAGTGATCCGGGCCACACTTGGGACCCCGGGATTCACTAGCCGCGGCCACCACTCATGTCGCGCGTCCAGGAGGTCGCGGGCTGCTGGTATTGGGCGATGGCGGCATCGGCCGTCTGCGTGGTGCTGCCGGACTCAGCCGAGGCCAGCTGACCACCATCGGTTCTGCCGAGATTGAGATCGGCTTCTTCGGGCGTCCGGTTATCGATACCGAAGATGCGGGCGGCGAGATCCGTGCCGGCATCGCGGCCGGTCTGGGACCGGACCATCGTGTCCACCACAGCGCTGGCGACCGAGATCGGACCAAACGGCAAGGCGCCGACAAAGGCCGAGAGGCCATAGGCCTGGTCGCCGGTCACTGCCCGGTAGATCTGCGCCACGACGGGGATATGCTGCAGCGGGTTGATGATATCCACGAAATCATCCCAGCCGAATTTGCCGTCCGGCCCCAGGAACAGTTCGCGGGCGCCGGGGGTTTCCTTCATGTGCCAGGTCTTGCCTTGGGCGCTCAGACTGCGCTGCTCTTCCCGGTCGGGATAGTGGTCGAGCATGACCACTCGAGGATCGGTGGGCTGGGCGTCAGCAGATTCCGTTGGCTCCGACTCGACCGGCACGCCATCGGTCAGTTCCGCCACCTGCGGTGCTTTAGCGGGTTCTTCCGGTTCGGCGACGGCCGGCATGCCGTCCGCCATCTCGGCAACCGGCTCCACCGTGCCGCTGGCCAGCTGGATGCCCCCCGGATTACCGGGTATCAACGGGTCGGCAGCAGGAACCGCAGCAGGAGCCTCGGGGGGTGAAATGCCGGTCAGCGCGGCAAATTGTGCCAAGGTCAGCGTGGGAACGCCGTCGCTGGGCGCTGCAGCCCGACTGGCGGCCACAGATGGCTGCGGAGCAGGTGCTGCAGGGGTTCCAATCGGTGCCGCACCGCCCGAGGAGCCAGCCAGTTTGCGATAATCGGCGAGCGTCAGCCCGGCGGGCGCCGCGGCAACCTTGCCTTGATTCTGTTGCTGATATTGGGCCTGGAGCAGCTGCTGGAACTGGCTCTGGTCGATCGAGCCCGGGCGCAGGACACCACCGCTGATGGCCCCATTCTGGCCACCCGCTGGATAAGGCGCTGTCACCCCTGCGATGCTCGGATATTCCGCCACAGCCTGCTATCCCTCGCCCCTCCCAGGCACCGGCCCGGGATACGTCACAGGGTTAATAAGCAATGCCCATGCCAGAAGCGCGGCCCATCTTCAGAAGCCGGCTTCAGAACATGTGGCCGAAGCGGATTGCCTTGGTCGAGAGATAGCGTTCGTTATGATCGTTGGACGGGAACACGTGCGGAACGCGCTCGGTGACGTTGATGCCGCATTGGACGAGCCCGGTGACCTTGTCCGGGTTATTGGTCAGCAACTGCACCGCGCCCACGCCCAGCTGCCGCAGCATTTCGGCCGCCGGCTGATAGAGCCGTTCGTCGGCGCCGAAGCCCAATTGCAGATTGGCATCCAAGGTATCGGCACCGGCATCCTGCAGGCGATAGGCCCGCAGCTTGTTGACGAGGCCGATGCCGCGGCCTTCCTGCGCCAGATAGAGCAGCACACCGCTGCCTGTCCCATTGGGCTTCGATTGGGCGATGGCGGAGATGGCGCCGCGCAGCTGTTCGCCGCAATCACAGCGCAGCGAGCCCAGAAGATCGCCGGTGAAGCATTCCGAATGCAGACGTGTCAGCACCGGCTGGTTGGTGTCGAGCTTGCCGATGACGATGGCAAGATGCTCCTTGCCGCCGTCATGGGGGCGGAAGGCGATGATCTCGGCATCTTCCGCACCTTCCAGCGGCACGCGCGCGGAACTGACGCGGCGCAGATTGGCCGCGGCATTGCGCCGCCAATGCGACAGATCGCGCGCTTCCAGGCGGAACGCCGGGTCGACCCAGTGATCGAGGCCGGCGCGCGGCACCAGCACCAGGATCGCTGCCGGCAGCAGGCGCGCAGCCTTGGTCAGTTCAATCGAGCCCTGGCAGAAGGCCGGCGAAATGTCGGAAGCGAGGGTGACACCCAGCGCCTGTGCGTCGAACGCCGCCACGGTCGGGTCGGCCAATTGCCGGACGGCTTCGGCAGCGAGCGTGCCGGCGACAGCCAGCAGGCGATAATCCTGGTCCGGCGCATTGGCCGGCAGCGGGCCGAGGCCGCGCTTCTGGAGCGCCTGGGCGCGCTCGGCGGTCAGGACCAGGCGAACCTCGCCCTTCTTGCCAGCGGCACTGGCCGTCAACAGCGTCGCCAGGGCCGGCTGCTCGACTGTCTCGGCTGCCAGTACCAGCGCCGCCTTGTCGCCTTCCAGCAGCGCCACGACGCCGCCGCGGCGCAGTTCGGCCACAGCGCGTTCTACTTGGGCAAGGCAGGTGGCCGTCCAGACACTGGGGTCGAGGGCGGCCGGGTCGATTGGCGTCATGGCAATCCCGGGTCGCAAGGCGGGCGGATAAGCCCAATCTGGCCGCAGGCTTTGTAGCCCTCGGCCGTGGAAGCTTCCTGCGCATATGGGGATTATTCGCTGATCCGGTCAAGCCCACCCCGGCGCCCCGCGCCGGGCCGGTTTTCGCTTAGTCAGCCCTAGCTAAGTCCGCGAAAACAGGCAATTTTTTTGCGAATCCCTTGTCAGGGGACAGGGTCGATGTTATCTCAACAAGAGAAATAGGGGAGTAGCCTAACTCATGAGCTTGACCCACCAGCGCCGTATCCTGCTCGTCGACGACGACGAGGCATTGCGCAAGACCCTGGCCGAGCAGCTCGCCGTCGACGGTGAATTCACCTGCGTCGAAGCCGGGACAGCCGCCGATGCCCTCACGACGGCGCAGCGTGAAAAGCCCGATGCCATCCTGCTCGATGTCGGCTTGCCCGATGGCGACGGCCGCCAGGTCTGCCAGGCGCTGCGCAAGGCCGGCATCAGCGTCCCCATCATCATGGTGACCGCGTCGTCGGGTGAATCCGATACCATCCGCGGCCTCGACATGGGCGCCAATGATTATATCTCGAAGCCTTTTCGCCTCGGTGAATTGCTGGCGCGGCTGCGGGCGCATTTGCGCCAGCACGAGCACAGCGAAGATGCGCTCATCCCCATCGGTCCCTATGTCTTCAAGCCCAATGTGAAGATGCTGGTCGATGAGAAGGCCAACAAGAAGATCCGCCTCACGGAGAAGGAAACCGCGATCCTCAAATATCTCTACCGCGCCGAACAGCGTGCGGTCGGGCGCGAGACCTTGCTGGGCGAGGTCTGGGGCTACAATGCCGGCGTCACCACGCACACGCTGGAAACCCATGTCTATCGCCTGCGCCAGAAGATCGAAAAGGATCCCGCCAAGGCGCAGATCCTGATCACCGATGCCGGCGGCTACAAGCTGGTGCCTTAACACACGCACACCAGAATGGGTGGAAGGTTGCGCCGGGGCCAGAGTTGGCACTTTGCCATCTTGCAACCATTGCGGAAAATTCATTTCTATATCAATAGCATGAAACGTTTCCGACTAAGCCTTTTCGCGCCTGAGCCGGCAGCGCGGCGATCCTGGCATTGTGTGATGCGCATCATTTTGGCAGCAAAGGCTGCCTGCCTTATGATAGCAGCAACGCCGTCGCGGTGAGCGCGACCTGCGCCCCGATCGGATCGCGGGGCCGGCCGACACGAAAGCATCATCGCGGCGCGGCACATTACCGGAAGGCGACGGCAAGCGATTCCTGCCGGCGCCGATGAAGGGGTCTGTCATGAAGGGGTATCTCCACCGGCTCTTTGCCGGCGCATTTCTTGTAGCGGTCGCTTTGCTGCCGGCACCGGCCGACGCTGAATCGACGCGCGTGGCGCTGGTCATCGGCAACGGTGATTACGATGCATCGCTGGGCCGGCTGCGCAATCCAGCCAATGACGCCAAGCTGATGGCGCGTTCCCTGAAGAAGTTGGGCTTCGAGGTCTCGCTGGCCATCGATATCGATCAGAAGGAAATGAAGCGGCGCATTCGCGATTTCGGTGAAGCGCTGAGCGGCGCCGGGCCGAATGCTGTCGGCTTGTTCTATTACGCGGGCCATGGCCTGCAGGTAGATGGCGAGAATTTCCTGTTGCCGGTCAGCGCCCAGATCGAAGCCGAGCGTGATGTTGAACTTGAGGCCGTTTCCGCCAATGCCGTGTTGGCGCAAATGCAGTACGGCAACAGCAATGGCGTCAACCTCGTCTTTCTCGATGCCTGTCGCAACAATCCTCTAAGCCGCGGCTTCCGCTCGGCCACGCGTGGCCTCGCGCGGGTCGATGCACCGCGGGGCAGCTTCGTCGGCTATTCAACGGCACCCGGCGAGGTATCGGTAGACGGCGAGGGCGACAACAGTCCTTACACTCTGGCGCTGACAGAGGAATTGCTGCGACCCGGCGAAGCGATCGAGGAAGTGCATCGCGCGGTACGGCTCAAGGTTTTGGCCGCCACGAGTGAACAGCAGACGCCCTGGGATTCGTCCTCGCTCACTGCTACCGTCATCCTGGCCGGCGCCGCGCAACCAGCCATTGTCGCACAGACGCCTGCACCCGCACCGGCGGCTGTCGTCGCAGCACCTTCTTCGGGCAGTCACGAGACCGAAAACCTCTATTGGCAATCCGTCCTCGCCAGCAACAACCCAGCGATGTTCCAGGCCTATCTGAAGAAATACCCGAACGGCCAATATGCGGATCTCGCTGTTCTGAAACTCGAAGAATTGAGCGGCAAGATGCCGTCCAACACTGACTCTGCGATGGCCGCCGCAGCACCCGCACCTGCACCCGTACCGGCGGTCGTCACGCCAGCCGCACCTGCCGCAAAGGTGCACGATTTCGGCATCATCGAAATGAATGGTGCCTATATCGCCGACAAGAACGCCAATATCCGTGCCGAACCCAACACCAAGGCCAAGATCGTCGGCAAATTGACGTCGCAGCAGAGTGTCATCGTGACCGGCCGGACCCAGGATGCGGCTTGGCTGCAAGTGGCAAGTGCCGCCGGTCCCGGCTATGTGAGTGCGCAACTCCTCAAGACGGATCCATCCGTCGCCCTGCGCACGCCTGCGCCGACGCCGGAACCCGAACCGATGGCGCCGGCGCCCAAGGCGAATGCGCTGCGCCTGTCCGATAAGCTGCGGCCGGAGATCGAGAAGTACCTGGCGAACTCCGCCAAGCAAAAAGGCAATTACCGTTTCCTCGCGGTCAACGCGGCCGGCGACAAGCTTGGCCTATCGATTGGCTGCAAAATCCAGAAAACCAGCTGGGGCGGTTGGGCGGCAGAAGGATGCGGTGAAGAAGCCGACGCAAGGCAATTGGCCATAGACACCTGCGGCAGTGATTGCCGCGTCATCTTCAAGGGCGCCGAGAAGGTCGGTGATTTCGAGATCGACTGGGTCAAGAACGATGGCAGCACGGAACCGGCCGACCTTGTCGCGGCGGCACCTGAGGGCGAAACACCGGAGAGCGTGAACCCAGGGAGCCAGCCTGAGGAGAGCGCGGAGCCCGCCGCGGTGGAGATACCCGTCAAGACAGCGAGCGCTGCGCCCGAGGATGATTCCGTCATGCGCATCTCCGAATCGCTGCGGCCGAAGATCGAGCAGTATCTTGCCAATTCCGAAAGTCAGACCGGCAACTACCGCTTCCTGGCGCTCAACCAGGCCGGAGACAAGCTCGGCCTGTCGATCGGCTGCAAGATCAAGAAGACCAGCTGGGGTGGCTGGGCCTCCGAAGGCTGCGGCGACGAAGCCGCGGCAGCGCGACTGGCGGTCGATACTTGCGGCAGCGATTGCCGAATCATCTTCAAAGGTGCTGAGAAGGTGGGGCGTTTCGAGATCGAGTGGTACTGAGCGATCAGCGCAGCCGTGGCGCCAGGGTCAGCGCCAGCAGAGCTGCCAGCGTCGTGATGCCGGCGACGACAAAGGCAGCGCCGGCCCAGCCGAGGCTGCCCTGAAACAGCCAGGCCATCACGATAGGCCCCAGAAACACGCCGGAATTGCGGCCGGTCATCAGCACGCCATAGGCCTTTGGCCCAGCCTGCACATGCGCGAGGTTGTGCGGCAGGTGAAAGAAGCAGGCGGGTGCCACGCCCGCACCAATGCCAAACACGATCAGCATCAAGAGACCCGGGATGCCATCAAGCCACGGTGCTGACAGCCAGACCAGCGCCTGCAGCAGCAAGGCGGTCACCAGCGCCGGCAGCAGTTTCAAGCCACGCGCAAGCCACCAGCCGGTACCGATGTTGAACACCATCACCACGACCACCGGCAGGAGATAGGCAAGGACCGCCAGCGTGGCGCTGAGATGCAATTCGCCCGTGAGATATTTCGTAAGCCAGGTCATGAAGGCGAAGAATTGCAGTGACCAGAGCAGGAAGATGCCGGCGCCGATGATGAGGCCGCGATCGGTCTTCAACGATCGCGTAGCGCCGGTGGGAAGCTTGATCGGCCCCAGCCAGCGCCGCTGCAGCAGCGCAGCGAGACCCAGCGGAATCATCAACCCCAGATTGATCAACCACAGTGCCTGCCAGTCGGCACCGGCCAGGGCAAGCAACCCTGCCAGCAACTGGCCGATCGGAATCCAGGCGGCGATCAGGCCGGTGACAAGGCCGAGATCGCGCCGCGCTGCAGCGGAATTGGCGATCACCGGGCCGATGAGGGCGAAGATCGCAAAGGTAAAGCCTTCGAAACCGCGTGCCAGCAGCATGAGGGGACCGGATTGCGGCGCGCCGAGGCCGAGCAGGATGCCCATGGCGGCAATGATGAGGCCGACCCCCAGCGCCCAGGCCAAGGCATGGCGTTCCAGCAACCGGCCGATCGGGGCGGAGGCGAGGAGACCGACCAGGGCGAAGACCGACATGAAACCTGCGGCCACATCGACACTGTGGGGATATTCGCCGAGGAAGGCGGGGAGGATCGGGGGCAGCTTGAACTGCAGGAAGGCGCCGAACGCGCTGATGCTGACCCCCAGCATCACCACCGGCCAGTAGGTTTCGTCCCTGTTAACCGTCAATAACCATACTCCGTGATCTACGTCACACTTTCGGCAAACTGAACGCGCCCAAAAGCTTACCGCTTTACTTTGCAAGCGGCCCAAACAATGCCATCATTCGGTCGGGCCGGGTAGAAGGGTGAAACCGGACGGCTAAGGATGGCGGTCGGCTAGACGGGGACGCCTAAAAAGGATTGAGTGTTTTGTCGCAATCACGTGGTGTCTCGACGGGTGGTTTTTCCGTTCGATTTTGGGGAGTACGTGGCTCCCTTTCGTGCTCCGGTCCAGAATATGTGCGCTATGGCGGGAACACCTCCTGCCTCGAAGTGCGCGCTGGCCCGCACGTGCTTGTGTTCGACGCCGGCACCGGCATCCGCCAGTTGGGGCGTGAGCTTGCCGCACAGGGCCCGGTCGACGCCGACCTGTTCTTCACCCACACCCATATCGATCACGTCGTCGGCCTGCCCTTCTTTGCACCGCTCTATGTGCCGGGCAGCCAGATCCGCATCTGGGCCGGTCATCTGAAGCCGGATCGCACCTTGAAGGAATCGCTGGCCGGCCTGATGGCCGAACCCTTCTTTCCCGTGCCCCTCGAGATCTTCTCGGCTCAGCCCGATTATCATGACTTCATCGCCGGCGAGACGCTGGAGCCCTATCCGGGCCTCAAGGTTCAGACCTGCCCGCTCAACCATCCCAACGGCGCCACCGGCTACCGGGTCGATTGGGAAGGCAAGTCGATCTGCTATGTGACCGATTGCGAACACGACCCCAAGGCGCTCGATCCGGTGATCCTGACCTTGATCGAAGGTGCCGATGTCGTCGTCTATGACAGCACCTATACCGACGAAGAATACACGCGCTTCAAAGGCTGGGGCCATTCGACCTGGCAGGAGGCCGTGCGCCTCGCGGAGTCAGCGAATGTGAAGACGCTGGTGCTGTTCCACCACGATCCCAGCCATGACGACACCTTCATGGACAAGGTTGCGGCCGAAGCCGCAAAGCTGCGGCCCGGCACCATCGTCGCGCAAGAAGGCCTTGTGCTCACGCCCTGAGAGGCAACCATGGACCTCATCGTCACCGCCGATTCACCGGATGCGAGACAAGGATGGGCAGCCCAAGGTTGGGCGTCACTGGGAACCCAGCGCTTTCGCTGTGCGCTTGGGCGTGGCGGTATCATCGCTGACAAGCGCGAAGGCGATGGCGGGACACCTGTCGGCGCCTTTCCGTTGCGGCGTCTGCTGGTGCGCACCGACAAAGGCCCGATACCCAAGACCCAACTGCCGATCACCGTCATCGACGAAGACGATGGCTGGTGCGATGCGCCGGACGACATGGCCTATAACCGCGCCGTGGCCCTGCCCTATGCCGCCAGCCATGAACGCCTGTGGCGCGACGATCACCTCTATGACCTGGTGCTCGTCATCGGCCATAACGACGACCCGGTGGTGAAGGGCATGGGCAGTGCGGTCTTCGTCCACCTCGCCCATGACGATTACCGCCCGACCGAAGGCTGCATCGCGTTCGCGCGCGCAGATATGGAAAAGATTTTGGCTGCGATGGGGCCGGGTGATCGGGTCGTCGTAGAGCGGCCGTAACTTGTACCCGCCCACGACTTTTATCGTCATGGTCCGCGAAGGCGGACCACCCACGAATTTTGCCCGCAACATAAGAAAGTAACTCGTGGGTCCTCCGCCTTCGCGGAGGATGACGAGTTACTCTGGGCCTCAGATCGCAGTCTGAATCAGCGCAGCTCGCGCACGTCGGCCAAATGGCCGGTGATCGCAGCAGCCGTTGCCATCGCGGGGCTGACCAGATGCGTGCGACCGCCGCGGCCTTGGCGGCCTTCGAAGTTACGGTTCGAGGTCGAGGCGCAACGCTCGCCCGGCGCCAGCTTGTCCGGGTTCATGGCGAGGCACATGGAGCAGCCCGGCTCGCGCCAATCAAAGCCCGCTTCGATGAAGATCTTGTCCAAGCCTTCGGCTTCTGCCTGCGCCTTCACCAGACCGGAGCCCGGCACCACCATCGCGTTGACATGCGCTGCCACCTTGCGGCCGGCGGCGAGCTTGGCCACTTCGCGCAGATCCTCGATGCGGCCATTGGTGCAGGAGCCGATGAAGACGCGGTCGATCTTGACCTCGGTCAGCGGCGTGCCCGCGGTGAGGCCCATATAATCGAGGGCGCGCTGCATGGCGCGGCGCTTGTCCTCGTCGGCGATGTCGGCCGGGTTCGGCACCTTGGCCGTGATCGGCAGCACGTCTTCCGGGCTGGTGCCCCAGGTGACCTGCGGAATGATGTCGGCGGCCTTCAGTTCGATCTCAACGTCGAACTTGGCATCCGCGTCAGACGGCAAGGTTTTCCAGAACGCAACGGCCTGTTCCCAGGCAGCACCCTTGGGCGCCATCGGGCGGCCCTTGATGTACTCGAAAGTCGTCTCGTCCGGCGCGATCAGGCCAGCGCGGGCGCCGGCTTCGATCGTCATGTTACAGACGGTCATGCGGCCTTCCATGGAAAGGCCGCGAATGACGGAGCCGGCGAATTCGACGACATAGCCCGTGCCACCGGCCGTGCCGATCTTGCCGATGATGGCAAGCACCACGTCCTTCGCGGTGACGCCCGGCAGTAGCGTGCCTTCGACCGAGATGCGCATGTTCTTGGCCGGACGCTGGATCAGCGTCTGGGTCGCCAGCACATGTTCGACTTCCGACGTGCCGATACCGAACGCCAAGGCACCAAAGGCGCCATGGGTCGAGGTATGCGAATCGCCGCAGACGATGGTCATGCCCGGCTGGGTGAAGCCCTGCTCCGGCCCGATGATGTGGACGATGCCCTGGCGAATATCGTCCATGCCGAAATAGGGCACGCCGAAATCGCGGGTGTTCTGTTCGAGCGTCTCGACCTGGATCCGGCTCTCAACCTCGACGATGCCCTTGGAGCGATCCGAGGTCGGCACGTTGTGGTCGGCAACCGCAAGGGTCGCCTGCGGCCGGTGCACCTTGCGACCCGTCATGCGCAGGCCTTCGAAAGCCTGCGGGGAGGTCACTTCATGCACCAGATGGCGATCGATATAGATGAGGCAGGTGCCGTCATCCTGGCGATGCACCAGATGATTGTCCCAGATCTTGTCGAACAGCGTCTTCGCCATTTTACGTCCTTGGGGCCCCTAAACATGAGAGCCGGTATTGCCGAAATCCTTCTCTCGGCCGGCGGCCGTCCCAATCAGGAACGGCCGCGAGCTAAGAAAGGACGAGGTAGATACTTTATCCCGAGTAGCTAAGCATGCCCGCCGGCAAATTCCACCGGGCAGATATGCGATTACTCGCCAGCCTTGTCGCCAGCCTTATCGGTGGTCTTCTCAGCCTGGACCTGGGCGCGCTCGGTGATGCGCGCGGCCTTGCCGCGGAGACCGCGAAGGTAATAGAGCTTCGCACGACGCACGTCGCCGTGACGCACGACCTCGATGCTCACCAGACGCGGCGAGAACAGCGGGAAGACGCGTTCGACGCCTTCGCCATAGGAGATCTTGCGCAGCGTGAAGGAGGAGTTCACGCCGGCATTCTTGCGGCCGATGCAAACGCCTTCGAAGGCCTGCACGCGCTCGCGCTCGCCTTCGACGACCTTCACGTTCACCTTCACCGAATCACCGGGGCGAAAATCCGGCACCTTGGAGGCGCTCTGCAGCTTGGTGAGCTGGGCGGCTTCGAAATCATGCAACATGGTCATGGTCTTGGTCCTTTCTTCTTTCAACTGTCGACATGCAACCGCACGTCGTTTTTCCTTCAACGGCACGCTTACGTGCCGCGTTTCCGATAAGCGTCCCACAAATCGGGCCGCCGTGATCTCGTCGTCTCCTCGGCCTGGGTCTGACGCCAGGCCTTGATCTTCTCGTGATGCCCGGACATCAGCACCTCGGGCACCGCTCGTTCGTTCCATACCGCCGGCCTGGTGTAATGCGGGTACTCCAGCAAGCCGGCCGTAAAACTCTCTTCGTCCAACGTCTCTTCTGCGCCCATCACACCGGGCAGCAGCCGCACGCACGCATCGATCAAGGCCAGGGCGGCCGGCTCACCACCCGAGAGCACGAAATCGCCGAGGCTCACCTCGATCAATCCACGCGCCTCGATCACCCGTTCGTCCAACCCTTCGTAGCGGCCACACAAAACCACCACGCCGGGTCCCGTCGCCAACTGCCCCACCAGTTCCTGCGTCAGCAGGCGCCCGCGAGGCGTCAGATAGATCGCCGGCCCTAAACCATCAGCGCTTGCCGCAGCCAGCGCCGCATCAACCACGTCAGGCCGCATCACCATCCCGGCGCCACCGCCGAAGGGTGTATCGTCGACCGTGCGATGCTTGTCCGGGGCAAAGTCCCGGATCTGCATCGTCTCCAATCGCCAGATGCCCTTCTCCAAGGCCTTGCCGGCAAGACTCTGACCCAAGGGACCCGGAAACATTTCCGGAAACAGGGTCAGAATGCGCGCCGTCCAGGCTTTGCGGACGTCGGTCACCACCGTCAGTTCGCAGCCGAGCGAACTGCTGGTTCATCACTTTCCGGCTCGCCTTCCGGACGGTCAAAGAAGCCGTCCGGCAGATCGAGACCGAGGCGGCCACCGGCCACATCGACCACCGGCACCAAGGCGCGGGTGAAGGCGACGTCAAAGGCGCCTTTCGGGCCGCCCTCGACACTCAGCACATCACCGGCGCCGTAATTCTCGACCGACGCGACACGGCCCAGGGCCGCATCATGCTGGTCGACAACCGCAAGACCGATCAAATCCGCCAGATAGAATTCCTCGTCGCCGGCAATCTGTGGCAGGCGATCGCGCGCCACATAAAGCTCGACGCCCTTGAGCGCCTCGGCTGCATTGCGATCGCCAACACCAGCGATGCGGGCGATGAGGGTATCTTTCCCGGCAGTTGCCTTGCCGACCAAAGCGAGATCGAAGGACCGGCCCTTGGCGTCCGACAAGGCACCATAGGTCGCGATGGCAGCAGGCGTGCCGGCGAAGGATTTCACCTTCACCTCGCCCTTGATGCCATGCGCACCGATGATCGCGCCCATCAGAACCATTGCCGGCTTCTCACTCACTGAGAATCAGCTCAGGCTTCGGCGGCCGGGGCTTCAGCGGCCTTGGCGGCAGCTTCGGCATTGGTCTTGGCACGTTCCTGCGCCTTGGCCTTCGGCTTGTCCTGCTTGGTCTGGTCGTGACGCTTCGGCGCGTCCATGAGACCCAGCTTGGCGAAGAAATGCTGCACGCGCTCGGTCGGCAGGGCGCCCTTCGAGAGCCAATGCTTGGCGCGCTCGACTTCGATGAGAACGCGGTTCGGGTCTTCCTTGGTCAGCATCGGGTTGTACGACCCGATACGTTCCACGAAGCGGCCATCGCGGGCGAAGCGGCTCTCGGCCACGACGATGCGATAATACGGACGCTTCTTGGCGCCACCACGGGCGAGACGGATTTTCAACGACATGAGGGTAGTTCTCCTTTCAGATTCAAACTTTGTATTCGGTGTTTATTCGGGAAGATGGCAGCACGCTTCGATCTTGTTCCCGTCGGGATCAAAGGCGAAGGCGCCGTAGTAATTCGGGTGGTAGTGAGCGCGGATACCGGGCTGGCCGTTATCCTTGGCGCCGCCACGGATGGCAGCGAGATAGAACGCATCGACCTCGAGGCGCGACTTGGCCTGGAAGGCGAAATGATTGCCGCTGGTGCGGTTGTGATCGGCGTCGATCTTGTCGGGGACGCCGATCCAGAAGCGCGCCGAACTGCCGGCCTCGCCATAACCATGGGCAACGAGACCCACGCCCGGCACCTCGACATCATGGACGCGCACATAAGAGAGCGCCAGGAACACGACGTCGTAGAATTCGCGCGCCTTTTTCAGGTCGCTGACGCCGATGGAAACGTGATCGATCATCGCATCCCCCCAAAGCCGCCGCCACCACCCATGCCACCCATACCGCCCTTCATGAGAGCGGCCATGCCGTGGCGCATCAGGCCTTTCTGGCCCATCTTCGAGACCTGCTTCATCATGCGCGCCATTTCCTGGTGCTGCTTGAGAAGCTTGTTCACATCCTGCACCTGGACGCCGGCGCCCCTTGCGATGCGGGTCTTGCGCGACGCCTTGATGATGTCGGGGACACGGCGTTCCTTGGGCGTCATCGCCGAGATGATGGCCAGCGAGCGCTTCACCACCTTGTCGTCGACCTTGCCTTCGAGCTGCTTCTGCATCTTGCCGATGCCGGGCAGCATGCTCATGACACCGCCGAGGCCGCCCATCTTCTGCAGCTGCTTCATCTGCTGGGCGAGATCATTGAGATCGAACTGGCCCTTCTGCATCTTGAGGGCGAGTTTTTCGGCTTCGGCCTGTTCCGTGGCCTCCATCGCCTTCTCGACGAGCGAGACGATGTCGCCCATGCCGAGAATGCGGCCGGCGACACGGTCGGCGTGGAAATCTTCGAGCTCATCGAGCTTTTCGCCGGTGCCCAGCAGCTTGATTGGCTTGCCGGTGACGGCGCGCATCGAGAGTGCTGCACCACCGCGCGCATCACCGTCGATGCGGGTCAGCATGATGCCGGTGATGCCGACCTTGTCCTGGAAATGCTTGGCCGTGTTGACGGCGTCCTGGCCGGTCATCGCATCGGCGACCAGCAGGCTTTCATGCGGCTTCACGGCGTCGCGGATCGCGACGATCTCGGCCATCAGTTCTTCATCGATCGCGAGACGGCCCGCGGTATCGAGCATGACGATGTCATAGCCCTCTAAGCGGCCGGTGTTCATGGCGCGCTTGGCAATCGCCACCGGTGGCTCGCCCGGCACGATGGGCAGCGTCTTCACACCGGTCTGCTCGCCGAGGATGGCGAGCTGCTGTTGCGCTGCCGGACGGCGCGTGTCCAGCGAGGCCATCAGCACCTTTTTGCCCTGCTTCTCGGCAAAGCGGCGCGCGATCTTGGCAGTCGAGGTGGTCTTGCCGGAACCCTGCAGGCCCAGCATCAGGATGGGCACGGGCGACGGGTGGTTGAGGTCGAGACCGGCGCCTTCACCCTCGGCGGGCTTCAGCACGTTCACCAGCTCGTCATGGACGATCTTGATGACCATCTGGCCGGGGCTGATCGATTTGACGACCTTCTCGCCCACCGCCTCGACCCGGACGCGGGTGATGAAATCCTTCACCACCGGCAGAGCGACGTCGGCCTCGAGCAAGGCCACGCGCACTTCGCGCAGCGCCTCGTCGACATCGGCCTCGGACAACTGACCGCGCTTGGTCAGTTTCTCAAGTACCCCGCCTAACCGTTCACTCAGCTTCTCGAACATGCGTGTTCCGTCAAATTTTCCTTATCTGTCAAAGCCTTACGCGCAGGATAAATACCCCAAAACACATTCGCGCCCGTGTGCGACACTCGCAGACGGGCGGGGCCCCTCGGGGCCAAAGGCTCTGCCAAATTCGGTAAAGCGGCCGGAAACTAGGCGTTTTGGGGGTGGGAGTCAATGTTTACGGCCGTTTGGCCGGATGGCTCGTTTAGGATTGCTCGCCTAGGCACTCCCTGTGACTACGCCGCCGCAGCTCCAGGCTGCTTGCCCAGGATGATCATCCCCAGGACATCGTCCTTGGTGACGTCCTGCGTGCGCACGGTGCCGACGAGTTTGCCGTTCTTCATCACCGACAGGCGATCGGAGAGATCGAACACATCGTGGAGGTCGTGGCTGATGAGGAAGATGCCGATGCCTTCGCGCTTCAGCTGCTGAATGAGCTCGGCCACCATCTTGGTTTCCTGAACGCCCAGCGCCGCGGTCGGCTCGTCCATGATGAGGATGCGGGCGTCGAAATGGACGGCACGCGCAATCGCCACCGACTGGCGCTGGCCGCCGGACAAGGCCGAGACCGGCGCATGGTATTTCTTGAAATTGGGATTGAGCCTGCCGATGACCTTGCGGGCGGCGGCTTCCATCGCCGGTTCGTCGAGGAGACCCATGCTGGTCATCTCGCGCCCCAGGAACAGATTGGCGCAGGCGTCGAGATTGTCGGCCAAGGCGAGGTTTTGATAGATCGTCTCGATCCGGTGGTCGCGGGCGTCGCGCGAGGATTTGATGTCGGCGACCTTGCCGTCGATCAGGATCTCGCCCTTATCGGCCTGATAGGCGCCGGACAGGATCTTGATGAGCGTCGATTTGCCGGCGCCGTTATGGCCCAAGAGGCCCACGACTTCGCCCGGCTGCAGATCGATGCTGACATCATCGACGGCGCGGACACCGCCGAAGCTGATCGAGATGTTGCGCATTTCAACGAGGGGTGCGGTCATCTGCTATCTCCCCCTCAACCCGGCCGGCGCTGCTGATAGAGGCGGTCGATATAGACCGCCAGCACCAGGACCAAACCGGTGACGATGTTCTGCAGGCTGGCGTCATAGCCCAGCAAGGACATGCCGCTCTGCAGCGATTGAATGACGATGGCGCCGAGGATGGCACCCGATATCGTGCCGGCACCACCGGCCAAGGTGCAGCCGCCGATGACCGCCGCGGCGATGACGCGAAGCTCATCCAGCTGGCCGATGGAATTGCCGGCCGATTGCAGGCGTGCCGAGGCCACGATGGCTGAGACACCGACCAGGGCGCCCATCAGGACAAACACCCAGACCGTCATGCGCTTCACATTGATGCCGGCGCGTTCCGCTGCCTCCAGATTGCCGCCCATGGCGAAGACATAGCGGCCGAAGCGCGTCTTGTTGAGGAGCAGCGAGACTCCGATGGCAAGCGCCACCAGGATGAGGACGGGGATGGGAATGCCCATGAAGATGTGGATGCCACCTTCGGGAATGTCCCAGCCCTTCGCCTCAGCGAGTTTCTGGGCGGCGACGGCCGGCATCTCATAGGCGTTCATGATCGCGGCAAAGCCCAAGGGCAGCGCGCATTGTGCGACGACCACGGCGATTTCCGCCCAGGCCGGACGCACCGGGAAGCCGAAGGAGATGTGGCGGCGACGGCGGCGATGGGCAGCAAAGGCAATCACAACGGCAGCGACGATGGCGCAGATCCAACTCGCTGTTTCGCCGATCGTGCCATAAACGCCACCACCCAGCAGCGTGAAATTTTCATCGAGTGGCGCCACGGTCTGGCCCTGCGTCACCCACCAGGCACAGCCGCGCCAGATGAGGAGGCCGCCCAACGTGACGACGAAGGACGGGACGCCGAGATAGCCGATCATCAGGCCGTTAAGACCGCCGAGTGCTGCACCGATGGTGATGCCGCAGACCACCGCGATCACCATGATCAACGGATGACCACCGCCCAGGATTTGCGGCAGCCAGAATGTCTGGATGACGCCGATGATCATGGCGGTGACGCCCAGCATCGAGCCTACGGAGAGATCGATCTGGCGAATGATGATGATCAGCACCATGCCGATCGCCATGATGGCGACGGAGGCTGTCTGCAGCGACAGGTTATAGAGATTGCGCGGCGTGATGAAACGGCCGTCGGAGAGAAGATGGAAGCCGATCCAGATTCCCACCAGGCAGAGGATCATGCCGAGCAGGCGCTCGTCGATCTCCAGCCGTGAAAAGATGCTCCGGACGCTGTTCATGACGCTGCGTTCATTGTTGATGAGTCTTCGAATTCTGATGGGTCGGAAAGAAAGAACCGTGGCTGCCGGTCCTGGCAACCACGGTTCCTTGTCACGTCGGTCTTATTTGCAGGCGGCGACTTTGGCTGCGTCGGCGCCCTGGCAGGCTTCATCCTTCGAGATCCAGCCGGCATTGATCACCACGTCCAGATTGTCCTTGGTGATGGCGACCGGCTTCAGGAAGGTGGCGTTCATCTCGACGCCTTTGGGGCTCTTCCACTTGATGGTGCCTGGCACATCGGCGAGCTTGGCGCCCTTGGCGAGATCGACGGCGATGGTGGCCGCCGATTTGCCGAGTTCGCGCGAGTCCTTCCAGACCGACACGGTCTGCGTGCCGAGCGCGATGCGGTTCAAGGCAGCCTTGTCGCCATCCTGGCCAGAGACCGGGATGCCGGCCAAGCCTTGCGCGGTGAGGGCCGCGATGGCGCCGCCGGCGGTGCCGTCATTGGAGGCAACGACCGCATCGACCTTGTTGTCGGCGGCGGTCAGGATCTGCTCCATGTTGCGCTGGGCCACAGCGGGATCCCAGTTTTCGGTGTATTGCTCGCCAACCACTTTGATGTCGCCCGCATCGATCGCGGCCTTCAGCACTTCCAACTGGCCTTCATGCAGGAAGTCCGCATTGGGGTCGGCCTGGTTGCCCTTGATGAAGACGTAATTGCCCTTGGGCTGCGCCGCAAACACGCCGGCGGCCTGCAGGCGACCCACTTCCTTGTTGTCGAAGGTGAGGTAATAGGCAGCCGGATCTTCAATCAGGCGATCGTAGCCCACCACTGGAATACCGGCATTGGTGGCGGCCGTGATTGCCGGGCCGATCGAGGCCGAATCCTGCGCCAGCACGATCAGCGCATTGGCGCCGCCCGCGATCAGGCTTTCAATGTCAGAGAGCTGCTTCGACGGATTGCTCTGCGCATCGGCCGAAATGTATTTGACGCCGGCTGCTTCGAGCACGGCCTTGATCGCCGCTTCATCGGTCTTCCAACGTTCTTCCTGGAAGTTCGACCAGCTGACGCCGACCACGAGGTCCTCAGCCTTGGCAGGCTGCAGGCTCAACAGCGAGGTCCCGGCCAGCAAGCCGGCACCGAGGGCGGCCAGCGCAACACGCCGTCCCAACGGACGGCTGATAAAATTCTTCATCGTGTATCTCCTCCCAGAGCTAAAAATTTGAGCGATACGCTTGTGCGGACCGCAGGTCGCCGGGTTGCTCCCGATCTCTTGTTTTGTTAGTTATTATTTTCGTAAGGCGAAATTAATATCGCCTGCTGTTCGCATGAGCGTCAAGCGCTTTGTCCATTTCGCACTCGCAACACGAATTATCGGACAAATTAACAAAGTCGATGCCGGAATTTTTCTCGATTTCATTCAATTCATGAAATAAAAGGGCCTATCGCTCAATCGACTGCGCAGCGGTGCGGATCAGCATGTGATGGACAAAATCGACCTCGACCATACTCAGCCGCTCAACCGCCATCGCATTCTGCAGGCGGTGCGGCTGCATGGCCCGCTGGCGCGCGTCGATCTGGGTGGCATCATCGCCTTGAGCCCGGCCAGCATCTCCAGCATCACCGGCGAACTCATGCGCGACGGGCTCATCCGCGAAGTGCCGGGCAATGATGCGGGTCGTGGTCGCGGCCGTCCCAAGGTGATGATCGAGCTCACCCCCACCGCCGCCTGCATGATTGCGGTCAAGCTGTCGATCAACCGCATCGAAGTGACGCTGGGTGATTTTGCCGGCGGCATCGGCCCCGTCCAGGCGCGGGCCCTCAACACGCTGGAACTGACCAGCCATGGCCTCATCGAGGCTTTGATCGAGATGATCGAGGGCTGCATCGCTGCCATCCCGGCGGATTTCGGCCCGCTCACCGGCATCGGTCTTGCTGTGCAAGGCTTGGTGCACAGCCATGAAACACTGGTCTGGTCGCCAGCGCTGGCCGTGCGCAACATCAATATTGCGGCCCCCGTAGCACGGCATTTCAACCTGCCGGTCATCGCCATGAACGATGCCGATTGCATCGCTCTCTCGATCCGTCACCGGCCTGAATTACAGGCGGTCGAGAATCTGGCCGTGGTCATGCTCGGCACCGGCATCGGCATGGGGCTCATTCTCGGCGGCCGCCTGCATTCGGCAAGCTCCGGCGCCGGCGCCGAATTCGGCCATACGAAATACCAGATCGACGGGCCGCTCTGCCATTGCGGCCGGCGCGGCTGTATCGAGAGTTTTGTCGGCGATTACGCGCTTTATCGCGATGCCCGCTCGATGCTCGATCTGCCCAATACAGATGCGCTGCACCCGTCGGAAGAGCAGATGCAGGCGCTTGTCGACCTCGCTGAAAGCGGCCACCCGGTAGCCACCAGCCTGTTCCAGCAGGCAGGCCGCGCGCTGGGTTATGGCCTCTCCAATCTCATCGCACTCATCGGCCCCGATCTCGTGCTGATCACCGGCAGCGGTGTGCGCGGCTACCAGCAGATGGAAACCGAGATGCGCCGCAGCCTCGATGAGGCCCTGGTCGATACACTCCTCGCCCAGACCGAAATTAGGTCCTACCCATGGGATGAGGATTTGACGTTGCGCGGGATCGTGCTGCAGGTGTTGGCTGGCGGCAAGATCAGCTGACGATCAGTGACACTGCTTCAGCGCAAACGGTCGCTGATATCGATGAAGCGGTAGGGATGACCGCGATCCTGAAACAGGAAACTGCGATCTGGCAGCGGCGGCAGATCGAGACCGAAATAACGCGCGAAGATCTGACGGTAGAGATTGACCGGCGTCGCCGTCGCGCCCAGTTGCAGATCATTCGCGGCAGCGCCCTTTATCGCCAATAGAATCAGCATCTTTTCGCGCAGCTGTCGGGTATCGGCCTTTGACCAGTCCACATTTGTCGTGTCGAGGCCAAGCGAGCGTTCGTCGCCGGCGAAGGCTTCCGGCCAGGGCCCCTCATCGGCCTGGACGATGATCACGGACGCGCGGCCACTTTCGGCAATACGATCAAGCAAGGCAACCAGGCGCGTATTCGCATAGCCGATTTGCGCGACATAATTCTGGCTGCGCGTCAATGACTGCACCTCAGCAAGACTTTTGCATCGCCCGGCGGCATCTACCACGAAAGGCGGATGGGGCAGTAGAAGATGGGCAAAGACATGTTTGCGTCCCGGCTCCTTGGACAAATGGTCGAGTTCGTCGAATTGATAGTGAATGCGCCGGCATTGGTCGGCGCGGCCATCGCCGGGGACCAGGCCCGTCAACGCCGCGACATGGCTGATAATCGAACGCTCCAGCGTAAAACGCAGGAAATCCGGCATATCGAGGTAATTGATATGCTGGTCGGCCAGATCACTGTGCCGGGTTGGCTCCCACCATGGCCCGAAGTGATAGAGGCGGTAGCCTTGCGCGTGAAGGAAGCGCCCCGTGCGGTTGTTCTTGATGGTACGATAAAGCGGCAGCAAGTCGTCCTGCATGGTGGCCGCGTGCTCAGCAAAGACCGTCAGGAAATCGAGATTGAGAGTCGAGGCAAGCGAGTGTGCCGTGCGTTGGTAGTTGGCGGCAGCCCGCTCGGCGACCGTAAATCCGCGCGCGCGTAGCTCAGTCAGAAAGGGGCCATTGTCATAGCCATAGGCAGCCTTCAAGGTGTCCGCGCCAGCATACCGATCCAGCACGAAATGCCAGATATCCGGACCATCCGCCATCGCCGCGCCGCCAGACAGATCGGGGAACAACTCGCTTGGCGATGGCCGTGCACCGACCAAGTGATAGCCGCGCTGCGCGATGGAGATCGTTGGGACGACCAGAAGGCCGATCAACAGGCTGTTGAGAATGATGTTGGCGAACCGGTAGTCGTCGCTCGAGCGACGCGACTGTACGATCAGCCATACGACCAGCGCCATCGCAACCAACAGGGTCGCCCAGCCCAGGAACCCAAGTTCGCCAGGTGTTGCCATCGCGGAAGGCAAAACGAACAGGACATAGATGGTGGCGGTGGCGCAGATTGCAGCCCGTTGCCAGGTACCGACGACATAGAACAGGATCGCGGTCAGAAGCCCGGCAAAGGTCAATAGAATGAGTGCGACCAAGCCGATTTCATAGGGCTCTAACTGGGTGATGTTGCCGGCTGTATAGGGCACGAAAAGATTGAGTGCCGCGAGAAACGGGCTAAGCGGGTAGCGGGCAAGAAAGTCCCTCACGACGTTATCCTCTTGGTCTGTGCCGAGTGGCCGACTGGGGCGCGCAACATGGGTTACAGTCGCGTGATTCCTCTCACCGCGGCAACCGATCCGTCACGTCGACAAAATCATAAATCGTCTCGTCGCTGCGATAGAGGAAATAGCGGTCTGGCAGAGGTGGCAGCGGCAGGTCGAAATAGCGGCGGAAGATCATGCGGAACACGTTGACGGGCGATTGGGGAAAGGGATCGTCCCCTGATACCGATCCTGCATGATCCGGCGGCAGGTGGATTGCCATCAGAATTCCGGTCTTCCGGTCGAGCTGTTCCGCGTTCATCACCGCCCAATCGACCATTTCGCTGTTGGCAAAGCTGGCCGGGCTGAGCAGCTTCACATTGGGCGGCCAAGGGCCTTCATCCGACATCAGCACAATGATCGCCGGGCGCGGCCCTTTGAGGATGGCATCGACCAGAATGCTGAAGCGTTCATTGGCATATTTGACGGCATCGACATAGCCCTGACCCTGCGACCTCGCCGCCGCCTGCAGGTGTGACAAGCAGCGGCCATCATCCGTCATCACGAAGGGTCGATGGGTCACCAGCAGATGGGCCAGGACATATTTGCGCTCGTTGCGCCCGGCAAGATCGACCAGATCGTCAAACTGACGCTGCAGCCTTTGGCAATGCGAGTACCAGCCGTCGATCGCGCCGAAGCCTGTCGCATAGGCGAGTTGCCCCAGGACGGTTACGGTCAGGAGACGGTGGCCGAATTCGGGTACATCGAAGACGTTGCGATGTTCGTCCGCATAGGGATCGTAGCGAGTCGGTTCCCAATGCGAGCCGAAGCGGTAGATGCGGTAATCGGCCCGGTCAAGAAACCTGCTGACCCGGTTGTCTTCCAAGGCGCGGTAAAGCGGGCGCCAATCGCGACCATCGCTTTCAGGGAAGCGGCTGAAGCCATCGAGGTAATCGAGATTGAGGACCGATGTCATGGAGACGGCGGTACGCTGATAGTTCGAATGGGCGTTGTCGACAATGGTGAAGCCCTTGGCGCGCAACATGGTCAGGAATGCGCTGTTGTCGAAACCCGAATACCTGCTGAGATTGGCGGCATTGGCATAGCGATCTGGCACGATATACCAGATGTCCGGCCGCCGGGCGTCGTCATCGGCGGCTGCCGCCGGCGCCGGCAGGTCCGGAAAGATGTCGCTCGGCGTGGCTGCAATTGATTGATTGCCGGCGAACCAGGTCACGAGGACCCAGATATCCGGCAGCGGCACCACCAATACGATGACGTTAAGCGCCAAGGTCAAACCTGCGGCGGGCGTGCGGCTACGCCATAAACGCAACAACAGGATCAGGAGCAGCAAGGTGGCTGCGGCGAATATCGCCAGGCTGAGGCCGTCACCGGGTTCCAGGGAAAACAGCAGGCTGGGCTCATAGAGCAGAAAGAAGGTGATGGCGCTGGCAGCGACGGCGGCGCGGCGCCAGGTCCGATACAGGGGACGCAGCAGAGCCACCAGCAGTGCGGCAGCCAGCACCATCACGATCATGACTTGAATCACGCCGCCGATTTCTGCTTCGAAGCGGTTCCGCGCAAAAACGCCGAGCGCAAAACACAGCGGCAAAATGAACGGATGAAAGGGGACCCGGGAGAGAAACCCCTTGCTGTCGGCGCCGCCTGGACTGTCACTCATGAAGCAGTACTTTCATGCCGCCACGTTCGTACCAGGCATGTTCGTACCGGGTGGGCGCACCGGTCGATCACGGTACGGCGGGTGGGCTTGTCAAAATCGGGGAAGATGTCTTCGCGTGGCGCCACGAACTGATCCGGGGTCACGCGCTGCTGATGTCACTATTCATCCTTATCGGTGCCGCGCGCATCCGTCTTGGTGCCGACACGGCCTTTAAAGAAGCTGGTCAGCTTGTACCAATAGAGTTTGATGACGACGAGCGCGCCTGCGACTGCGCCGATGACGGCTTGCAGGATCATGCTGCTGGTACCGGGGTCGAGATAAGCTTGCGCGTGGGTGATTCCGAAAGCGAAGAAGCCAATCACCATCCACACGGCAAAGCCAAGGCTGCGCTCAATCATGTTCGACCTACTACGAATTTGTGACGGCCCTGCAACGATAAGCGCATCGACCATGACGTGCAACACGCACCGCCTTTGCAGCCAATCGATCGAATGCACGACAAAAGCTATCTTTCATCAGACCAGGTTCAGCAGATCCGGGAAGCGCCACGCCAGCGATATCGAGATCACGCCGCCGGCGGCAATGCCGGCGGGCGTTGATGGGCGATGACCTTGGCGTCCGGTTTCGATGGCACCGGCTGTGTTGGAGGCTGCTGTCGTTTGAGGAGCGCCAACTCATCCTGCGACTCGGCCAGCGCCCGGTTGGCGGCCCGCAGTTTCTGCCGTGTGTGGCCGCCTGAAATCCAGGCGCCCAGTGCACCGAACAGAAAACCGAAGACGATCGCACCCAGCGTGAAGAGGAACAGTGGCGCGGTGACGTCCCAGGGCAGTGGCCACAGGCTCAACACGACTTCCTGTCGGTTCATCAGCGCGAAAAGGATCACCAACAGGGCGATCGGCAGGGTAATAATCCAGGCAAGACGGTTCATGGGCTTCGCTTCTGTCTATCAGCCGAAATACAGACCCGTCTGGACCCGCCGATCGCCCCGAATGGTCTATTGGGCGCCGATCAGTTGCCGGTCCCGGGGTCCTTCGCGGGCTGACCCATACTGGACTGCGTCGGGTCCGTGCTCGTCGGGGCCTTCTGCGTCGGTTCAGCGCGGCTGTTGAGACGGTCGCGCAGTTCCTTGCCGGTCTTGAAGAACGGCACCACTTTTTCTTCCACCGCAACGGTTTCGCCGGTGCGCGGATTGCGTCCCTTGCGGGCGTCGCGCTCCTTCACCGAGAACGCGCCAAAGCCGCGCAGTTCGACGCGATCCGACCGCGCCAAGGCGTTAGTGATTTCCTCAAAAATGGCCGTGACGATCCGCTCCACATCCCTGTGATAAAGATGCGGATTAAGCTCGCCAATGCGCAGAATCAATTCCGACTTGGTCATGTTTTCGGTCCCCATCCGCCCGCGGCCCCCAACGGTCATTTACCTTGATCGCCAAGACCTTGGGCGCATCCCCTGCCCATAATGTGCGCAAGCGTGCCGGGAAAAAGCGGCCTCGTCAAGGATAAGCCGCTCATTTCTCTATGTTTTTTGGCGGAAGGGGTGATCTGAAACGGCAACGGGCCGGAAAGGTCGCCCTTCCCGGCCCGTCTTGACGTGTTTTGACGCTGTTACAGCGTCATGAACGCAACAAAATTACCCAATCTGGGTTATTCGTCGTCGCCTTTCTTGGTGGTCTTCTTGGCCTTGTTGAGGGCCGCACCCAGGATGTCGCCCAGGCTGGCGCCCGAATCGGACGACCCGAATTCGGCCATCGCCTGCTTGTCCTCTTCCATCTCGCGCGCCTTGATCGACAGCGTGAGCTTGCGGGTCTTGGCGTCGTTCTGGGTGACCTTGGCATCGACCTTTTCGCCGACGGCGAAACGGTCCGGACGCTGCTCGCCACGTTCGCGGGCAATGTCGATCTTCTTGATGAAGCCGGAGATGCCGTCGCCGACCGTGACTTCGAGACCACCATCGGTGACCGCGGTAACGGTGCAGGTGACAACGTCGCCCTTCTTCAAGGTGCCGGCCGTCTCAGCGTAGTTATCTTTCTTGAGCTGCTTGATGCCGAGGCTGATGCGCTCTTTCTCGATATCGACATCGAGCAGCTTCACCTTGACCATCTGACCTTTCTTGAAATCCTGGACGGCTTCTTCGCCCGGACGATCCCAATCGAGATCCGACAGATGGACCATGCCGTCGATCTCGCCGGGGAGGCCAACGAACAGACCGAATTCGGTGATGTTCTTGATCTCGCCTTCGAGCTCGGAGCCGGCCGGATGCTTGTCAATGAAGGACGACCACGGATTGTCCATGCACTGCTTGAGGCCGAGGCTGATACGACGCTTGGTCGGATCGACGTCGAGCACCATCACTTCGACTTCCTGGCTGGTCGAGACGATCTTGCCCGGATGCACGTTCTTCTTGGTCCAGCTCATTTCGGAGACGTGGACCAGGCCTTCGATGCCCGGCTCGAGTTCGACGAACGCGCCGTAATCGGTGATGTTGGTGACGCGGCCCTTCAGCTTCGCACCGACCGGGTACTTCGCGGCAACGCCTTCCCACGGATCAGCTTCCAACTGCTTCATGCCGAGGCTGATGCGCTGGGTTTCCGGGTTGAAGCGCACGACCTGAACATTGACGTTCTGGCCGATGTGGAGCGCTTCAGAGGGATGGTTGATGCGGCGCCACGCGATATCGGTGACGTGCAGCAGACCATCGACGCCGCCGAGGTCAACGAACGCACCGTAATCGGTGATGTTCTTCACGACGCCCTGCAGAACCTGGCCTTCCTTGAGGTTGGCCACGAGTTCGCTGCGGGCTTCCGCACGGCTCTCTTCGAGCACCGCGCGACGCGAGACGACGATGTTGCCACGCGCACGGTCCATCTTGAGGATCTGGAACGGCTGCGGCGTGCCCATGAGCGGGCCCACGTCGCGCACCGGGCGGATGTCGACCTGGCTGCCGGGCAGGAAGGCGACGGCGCCGGAGAGGTCGACCGTAAAGCCACCCTTCACGCGACCGAAGATCACGCCGGTGACGCGCTGGTTGTCCTTGAACTGCTTTTCGAGGGCGGTCCACGCTTCTTCGCGCTTCGCCTTCTCGCGGCTCAGCATCGCTTCGCCGTTCTTGTCTTCCATGCGCTCGAGGAACACCTCGACCACATCGCCGACTTTGATTTCTGCTTTGCCGCCCGGGCCGCCGAACTCACGCAAGGCCACGCGGCCTTCGGATTTCAAGCCGACATCGATAAGGGCAAACTCGCCGTCGATTCCGACAACGGTGCCGCTGAGCACCGAACCTTCGAGGCCCTGGGCAAAGCCCAACGATTCCTCGAGCAACGCGGCGAAGCTCTCTTTCGCAGCGGCAACTTCATGGGTGGCGACACGCGCCGTAGCTGATCTAGCCATTAGAGGTAGTTCCTTTCACAAACATTTTTTCCGGCCAGCCGGTTGTCTCCGGCGGTCTTGGGTACGCGTTGAAAAATCGAAACCCGCAATCAGCGCCAAGACCTATGATGGCTTTAGGCGCTCATCAACGATCGCTTTTGCCTTGGCAAAGACCTGATCGATGTCGAGATCCGAGGTGTCGAGGTGCACGGCATCTTCGGCCGCTTTCATCGGGGCATCGGCGCGCGCTGTGTCGCGGGCGTCGCGGGCCACAATATCCTCTAAAACCCGGGCGTATATAGCCTTCTCGCCGCGCGCTTGCAACTCTTTGAGGCGCCGGTTGGCCCGGGCTTCGGGTGTTGCGGTGACGAATATCTTCACGTCGGCGTCGGGGCAGATGACCGTGCCGATGTCCCGGCCATCCAGAACAGACCCGGAACGCGGAGTTCCGTCCGCAAAGGGTTGTGGTTCGGCCGCGAATCGACGCTGCCAGTCGAAGAGTGCTGCCCGGACGCTGGGGATGGCTGCGACCTTCGAGGAGGCGTCCCCGGACGCCGCCGAGCGCAATTCGGGGTCCTGAAGCAAATCCGCCGGCAGATTTTTTGCAGCTTCCGTGGCCGCAATCGGGTCAGTCGGGTCTTTTCCCTGGCGCAGCACGCTGAGCCCCACCGCCCGGTAGAGCGCGCCGGTATCGAGGTAAGCCAGCCCAAAATGGGCGGCGAGGCGCTTGGCGAGCGTCCCCTTGCCGGCCGCGGCCGGCCCGTCGAGGGCGATGACGAAGGGCCGAGTCATCAGTCGCCCCCCCTCACCCCGACCCTCTCCCGCGAGGGGAGAGGGAGTTTCGACCGAGTGCATTGGCAAACCTTGCCCAATTTGCGCAAAGCCCCTCTCCCCTCGCGGGAGAGGGGTTGGGGTGAGGGGGTGGTTGCCAACAAGCTCAATTCTTCACCGCCGAAATACTGGCACCGAGCCCATTGAGCAGCGCCGCGAATCCGGGGAACGACGTGTCGATCGGGCTGCCATCGTCGATGCTGACCGGCTTCTCGGCCGCCAGGCCCAGCACCAGGAACGACATCGCCGGCCGGTGATCGAGATTGACGGCGATATGGGCACCACCCTTCGGCTTCTTGCCATTGCCTTTGACCGCCAGCCAATCAGGCCCCTCTTCCACGGTGACGCCGCAGGCAGCAAGCCCACGCGCCATGGCACCAAGTCGATCGCTTTCCTTCACGCGCAATTCGGCAAGACCCAACATCTTCGTCTCGCCTTCGGCAAACGCTGCAGCGACCGAGAGAATGGGATACTCGTCGATCATCGAAGGTGCCCGCGACGCCGGCACCGTGACGCCCTTGAGATGCGAATGCGTAACGTGCAAGTCGCCCACCTTCTCCCCCGCCTCAATACGCGCATTCTGGATGTCGATCGATGCGCCCATCTCAATGAGCGTGTCGATGAGACCGATGCGGTGCGGATTGAGACCGACATTCTCGATGACGATGTCGGAGCCGGGCAGGATCAGCGCCGCCACGATCGGGAAGGCGGCGGAGCTGGGATCGCCCGGCACGATGATCTTGCGGCCGGTGAGTTCCATCTGGCCGGTGATCGAAGAAGCCCGCCCTTCGGGCGTTTCTTCGACCTTCACGTCGACGCCGAAGCCGCGCAGCATCAGCTCGGTATGATCGCGCGTCGCTTCCGGTTCGATCACCGTGGTGATACCGGGCGTGTTGAGGCCAGCGAGCAGAATGGCCGATTTCACCTGCGCCGAGGCCACCGGCAGCTTGTAGGTGATGGGCAGCGGCTGCGAGGTGCCGATGACGGCAAGCGGCGGCCGTCCTTTGCTGCGCGTGGCGAAGCGGGCGCCCATCAATTGCAGCGGCTCGCTCACCCGCGCCATCGGCCGCGAGCGCAACGACGCATCGCCGGTGAAGAACGTCGTCATCGGATAGGGCGCCACCAAACCCATCAGCAGCCGCGTGCCGGTGCCGGCATTGCCGAGGTCCAGCACGTCGGCAGCTTCGGCCAATCCACCATTCCCGCGGCCACGCGCGCGCCAGATGCCGTCAGCGCCCTTTTCAGTCTCGCCGCCCAGTTGGCGCATCGCTGCCGCGGTGCGCAGCACGTCCTCGCCTTCCAGCAGGCCATGAATTTCCGTTTCGCCCAGCGCCAATGCCCCCAGCATGAGGGCACGGTGCGAGACCGATTTGTCGCCCGGCACGCGCAAGGTGCCGCGCAATCCGGCGGCGGTCCCGGACGTCAGGGCGCGGGGGGTGGTCTCATGCGTGTTCATGCCAATGCCGGCCTTTCGGGCAGATGGCCCCGACAGTCCGGGGCCGCGTTTCTCTAGCACAAGCGGGGCGCCCCACGTAAACCCCGATTTTATGGCGATCCGCGCCACCGTCGCCGCATTGGCAAACAATGCTTTCCTGTGGACATGGGCGCGGAAGTAGGGACCGGTTTCGTAGGTGATTTGAGAGCGTTGACAGGCCGCGAGGGCTATGGCAATTGGCACCCCGAGATTGAATTTTGCGGAGAGATCACGTGACCAAGCCTGAATGGGGCACCAAGCGCATCTGCGGCAGCTGTGCTGCGCATTTCTACGACATGCGCAAGGCAACGATCGTGTGCCCGAAATGCAAGACCGTCTATGATCCTGACGCCGTCATGAAAAGCCGTCGCCGCGTCGCCGAGAAGATGACGCCGGTGAAGGCCGCCGTGGTCGACGATCCCGTGGCCGATGTCGAGGCAGATGTCGAGGAAGAGGATATCGGCGATGAGGAGGATGTGGTCCTAGAGGACGCCTCCGAACTCGGTGAAGATGACGAAGATATCTCGGAAGCCATCGAGAAAGGCGAAGACGAGGGCGAGCGCTGAGCGATCCGCGCCATTGCCTCAGCCATTGCCGTTGATATCGTTGCCCTTTTTTGTGCTTGAATTCCGGGCGTCGTCCACTTAGGTTCCAGCCCGTTCGATCGCCCACCCGGAGACGACCCCCAAGGATGATTTGGGCGCCGTCCGGCGATCACCCGATCTTCGGGCCCATAGCTCAGCTGGGAGAGCGCCACAATGGCATTGTGGAGGTCAGCGGTTCGATCCCGCTTGGGTCCACCAAATAGAAACCCCCGCCACGAGCGATCGTGCGGGGGTTTTGCTTTTGGAGCGGGAGGGCCGACGCGGGATAGCCGCCAGGGCGGGATAGCCGTTAGGGCGGGATAGCCGTCAGGCCCCGCGCACGCTTACTTCTTTTTGCCGGAATAGCCCGAGGACGCCGGATTGGAGGTGGCCGACGCAAAGCCGGTGCCTGCGGGAGCCGACTTCACCTTGTCCTGCTTCGGCTTCTTCTTCTCGCGGTTGCTCTTCATTTGACCTTTAGCCACGGCATGTCTCCCAAATTGATTGGTGCAAAGCGCTCAGCGCGGGAAAACGGAAATCCGGCGGGCGGAATGTTAGCAAAGGCTGGCCAAGTCTGATTGGCGGATGCCGACGCGGGCGCGCACGCATGATAGCGGAAAGCCCCCCGCCTGTAACCCACGCATATCAGCGCCCTTCATCGGCAACCGTGATCGGTGCCGGCGATCAACTCTGCTCAGGCGATTCGGATGCGCTCCACGAAGCTGCTGATCTCGGTGCGCATGACATCTGCCTGGCGCGACAGGTCGGAGGCGGCGCCCAGCAGCCCTTCGGCAAGACGACCCGATTCCGACAATGCCTGGGACACACCGGCGATGTTCTGCGAGACATCGCGGGTGCCGTCCGCGGCCTGCTGGATGCTGCGCGAGATTTCGCGCGTGGCGGCACCCTGCTGCTCGACGGCGGCGGCAATGGCGGCAGCGATCTGGTCGATCTCCGTGATCGTGTTGGTGATGCCGCGAATGGCCGTGACCGCTTCGCCGGTTGCATTCTGGATGCTGCTGATCTGGCCGGTGATTTCCTCGGTCGCCTGCGCCGTCTGGTTGGCGAGATTCTTCACCTCGGACGCCACCACGGCAAAGCCCTTGCCGGCATCGCCGGCGCGCGCTGCCTCGATCGTGGCATTGAGCGCCAGCAGATTGGTCTGGTTGGCAATGTCGCGGATGAGGTTGGCGACATCGCCGATCCGCTGGCTGGCCTGCGCCAGGCCGTTGATGGTCTGATCGGTCTGCCTCGCTTCAGCAACGGCCTTCGAGGCGATGTTGGTCGATTGTGCCACCTGCTGGGTGATCTCGGAAATGGACGCACTGAGTTCCTCGGTGGCGGCCGCCACCGATTGGACATTGCCGAAGGCCTGTTCCGAGGCGCTGGAAACGCGCGCTGCCTGATGGGTGGTCTGGTCGGTATTGCCCGCCATGGATTGCGCCGAGGATTGCAGTTCGACGGATGCGGCGGACACTTGCCCCACCACATGCTGCACCGAGCTTTCGAAATTGTCGGCAAGATCGAGCATCGCCTGGCGCTTTTCGCTGCGCGCGCGCTCGTCCTGCGCGGTGCGATCCGCCGCCAGCCGGTCCATCGCCAAGGCATTGTCCTTGAACACCGCAAGGGCGCGGGCGAGCGCGCCCATCTCGGCCTTGTTCTCGGTGCCTTCGATGGAGATCGATTTGTCGCCGTCAGCCAGGCGCATCATGCTGCTTGTGGTGCGCGCCAGCGGCCGCGAAATACTGCGCGCGATGAGCGCGCTGATGAGGGCCGTGACCAGCATGATGCCGACGATGACCGCACCTAGCGTGAGCATCTGTTTCCAGAAGATGGCGTTGACGTCGTCGAGATAGATACCGGACCCGATGATCCAACCCCAGGGCGCGAAGCCTTTCACATAGGAGATCTTCGCGACCGGTTGCTCGGCGCCCGGCTGCGGCCACAGATAATCGACGAAGCCTGCCCCTTGCGCCTTTACGACGTTCAGCATGTCGGTGAAGATCGGCTTACCGTTGGGATCCTTGAGGTCGGCCAAGGTCGGTTGATCGAGCAATTTCTTGGCGAAGGGATGCATCAGCATCCGCGGCGTCATATCGTTGATCCAGAAGTATTCCTTTTCGGCGTAGCGCAATTGCTCCAGCGCGACCATCGCCTGCGCCTTGGCTTGTTCCTCGGTGATCGTGCCGGCCTTGGCCTGCTCCGCGAAGTAATTCACGACGCCATAGGCGACTTCGACGACATGCTGGGTCTTCACCTTGCGGTCTTCGAGCAGCGTCGCCTTCAATGCGCCGCCGGCAATAGCGCCGATGGCGATCATGCCGATCATGGCGACGAGCACCACGAAAGCGAGGCGCGTGGCGATACGAAAATCCTGGAAGCGCATGGGCAATGTCCCTGCAAAATAGCTGTTGCGCGCGGCCGTCTGCGAGTTTGCAGCCCGGCTTTTGGCGCGCGTCTGCCTTGCACCTTAGAGCGCACCCTCTAAGGCTTGATTAACGGATACAGGACCAGGCTAGGCCCAAAGTCCTCAAAGGGGGAATTGCCGCGGCATTTCAGCCGCGGCCGAGCGGATCACGGCACCAGCAACAGCGCCGCGTCGCGATGACCCTTATATTCCGCGATCTGCTGCGGGATGCCGCCGCGATACATCTTGGCGCGTTTGTTGGCGCCATGCTTCAGCAGCGTCTTGATGGCATCGATCGAGCCGCCTTCGGCGGCATGATGCAGCGGCGTGAAGCGCGTACGATTGAGTGATTCGATATTGGCGCCGGCTGCCAGCAGCGCCTCGATCACGGCGGCATGGTTGCTGAGCGCGGCATAGTTCAGGGCCCGGCGGCCGTTCTTGTTGTCGGAGAAATCGATGCCCTCGATATCGGCGCCGGCTGCCAGCGCCGCCTTCACCGCGGCTACATCGCCGCTTTGCGACGCCGCCCAAAGATCCTTGGTCGCTTGGGCGACGGGCTGCTCTGGTATGTCCAGTCGCCCCAGGCCGCTATCGGCGCCGGTTCCCCCACCAGGGCCGGCGCAGGCCGTCACCAGTCCCGCTGTCAGCCCCAGGGCGCCGGCAGCGGCGATCCGCGACAGGAAACGACGGCGCCCAGAACGAGCAGCTGAATCAACGAACACGCCAACAAACATGTGATTCCCCCGAATTTCTTGTCCCCTGAATAGTTTAGCGTGCCCAATGACACACGCAAGTGCGTTCGGACATGGCGAATGCCTTGATTTCTTAACGTAGGTTACTATTTCTTCCTCTAAGGTGCCCTCTGGGGTCGGAACAGGTCCTTCGGGGCCGTGTTCTCTCCGATGGGGCCGAAAATCCGGTGTGCCGCCCGCGGGCACCGGGAAGACCAAAGTCTTGGTGCTCGCTCGAAAGGAGGAGCCATGTCGCGTCTGTCACTCTTCAACAGCCCGCTCCTGCTGGGCTTCGACCATTTCGAGCGCACGCTCGACCGAGTCGCCAAGGCGGGTGCCGAAGGCTATCCCCCCTACAATATCGAGCAGGTCAGCGATTATCGTCTGCGCATCACTTTAGCTGTCGCCGGCTTTGCCATTAACGATCTCGAAATTCAGTTGGAAGATAATCAGCTGACGGTTCGTGGCAAGCAGAAGGACGACGCGACGCGCGTGTTTCTCTATCGCGGCATCGCCGCACGGCAGTTCCAGCGCAGCTTCGTGCTGGCCGAGGGAATCGAAGTTGCGGGTGCGACACTCGACAATGGCTTGCTGGCGATCGACCTCGACCGGCCGAAGATCGAAACACAGATCCGCACCGTACCTATCAAGCGGGGAGACGACGAGAAGAGTGAAGGCCGTGTCGTCATCGACGGCAACAGTGCCGGCATCCGTGCGGCACGAGAGGAGTAAAGACCATGACCAAGACTGAAACCAAGACCGACCTCGAAGCAGCGCGCGAGATCACGCGTCAGCAATTGCTGGCGCTGGGTCTCAACGATGTCGCCTATGTGCGCGATGTCGATGTCGATGGTGCGACGGCGTTCGGTATCTTCGCCGCCAACGGCCAACAGCTTGCCGTCATGCCGGACCGCGACGCCGCGATCGCCGCGGCCTGGGAAAACGGCCTGGCACCCGTGACGATTCACTGAGACCTAACGTCAAACACCAACGCCCCGCATAAGCGGGGCGTTGTCTCGAAGACGATGATGTAAACGACGCTTACGCAGCGTGTGAATGCGCACCGTCGGTCAGCAGCGCATAGATCGCATCGGCCTGGTCGGTGCCGCGCAGCTTTTCGCAGATCGCCCGGTCGCGCAGCAGGCGTGAGACCCGCGCCAAGGCTTTAAGATGATCGGCGCCAGCACCTTCCGGCGCCAACAGCAGAAAAATCAGATCCACCGGCTGTTCGTCGATCGCGTCAAAATCGATCGGCGTCTCAAGCCGGCCGAACAGGCCGAACATCTTCTTGGCTTCCGGCAGCTTGCCGTGCGGAATGGCGATGCCATTGCCGACACCCGTCGTGCCGAGGCGCTCTCGCTCCAGCAGCACATCGAAAATGGCACGCTCGTGCAGACCGGAAAGTTCGGCCGCACGACGCGCCATATCCTGCAGGGCTTGTTTCTTGTTGCTGGCCTTCAACCGCGCCAAAACATGCGCTGGGCTTCCGAGCAGATCTTCGATTTCCATTCTTGCCTCGTACACGCCGCCCCGGAACGATCCAGCGGGCGTAAGAAAGATGACCCGGACCTACTGCCGGGTCGTGCCGGCTTCCAGACCGGGATCGACCCAGCCGATATTGCCGTCGTTGCGCCGATAGACCATGTTGAGCCCGCCATGGGCCCTGTTCAGAAACATCATGGCCTGTTGATTGGCGAGATCGAGGCGCATGACTGCCTCGCCCACCGTGAGTGTCGGGATGGTGGTCTGCATTTCGGCCACCACGACCGGATGATGTGCATCGCCCGCACCGTTGACGGTTTCCGGTTCTTCGCTTTCATCGGATTCCTGCGCCAGGACGGTGTATTGCGACACGCGGCGATCTTCCGTCTCAGCGCGATGATGATCGCGCAAGCGGCGCTTGTAGCGGCGCAGTCGCTTCGCCAGCGTTTCCGCAGCGAGATCATAGGCCGAGTTGGCCTGTTCCGCTTCGCCTTCCGACTGCAGCAGGATACCGCGTCCGACATGGACCGAGATCTGCGCAGTGAACAGGTGCGCCTGCTTCGACATCGTGACGTTGGCATCGATCGGATTCGAGAAGTACTTCCCGAAGATATGATCGAGGCTTTCCGAGGCGCGCGTCTTCAACGCATCGCCGACATCGATGTTCTTACCTTTGACGGTCAGGTTCATGGGCGTTTTCCTGCAAACGTGGTGCGACCAAAGAAACATCTCATGGACAGATATTTCGCCGTCTCACCCAACGACACTTCAGCTGGCCATTTCAGCGACCGGGCGTAACCGCGCGGGCACAATGCCAACCAACGGAAATCCGGGACCCCAGGATCACCCTCAGAAGCGTCACGCCGCCGGTCTCCAGGGAGGTCCGGCGGCGCGGCCGGGACCATAGCGACCTTCTTGGCGATGTCAACGTCCCACGGGACGGGGTCAAGGATCGGCAATCGAGCCTTATCCTTCTGGCGTTAACACCTCCTATACATCGCTGGGCGTTAAGGAATCGCTGCTGGCGCAGCGTGGTCGCGAAAACCCTGGAAGAATGATGTGGCTCCTCTCAGGCGGAACGCAAGGCTTTCTCGCGGCGGCGCTGCACCGAAGATGAAATTCTGAGTGATTCTCTATACTTAGCGACCGTTCGGCGGGCGATGTCGACGCCCTGCCCCTGCAGGATGGTGACCAGCCGGTCGTCGGACAGGATGTCGGCCGCCGCTTCTGCATCGATCAGCTCCTTGATCCGCTGCCGGACCGCTTCGGCGGAATGGGCCGCCTGGCCGTCGGCGCCCTGGATTGCCGCTGTGAAGAAATACCGCAGCTCGAACACGCCGCGCTGGGTCGCCATGAATTTGTTGGTGGTGACGCGACTCACCGTACTCTCATGCATGCCGATGGCGTCGGCGATATCGCGCCGGATGAGTGGCTTGAGATGCTGCACGCCATGAAGGAAGAACGCCTCCTGCTGGCGCACGATCTCGGATGCCACTTTGAGGATGGTGGTGGCGCGCTGGTGCAAGGTCTTCACCAGCCAGTTGGCGGTGGCAAGGCGTTCGTTGAGATAGTCCTTCTCAACCTTGTTCTGCGCCTTGGGCAGGATGCGTGCATGGTATTGCTGGTTGACCAGCAGGCGCGGCAATTGCTCCGCATTGAGCTCGATCGACCACGACCCGTCCTGGCGCCGCCAGACCATGATGTCCGGCACCACGGCCTGTACGTCGGCCTGTTCAAAGCTGGCACCGGGCTTCGGGTTGAGGGCGCGGATCTCAGCGACCATGTCGGCGAGATCCTCGGCATCGATGCCGCAGAGTTTCATCAGTTGATGTCGGTCATGCTTGGCCAGCAGCTCAAGATTGTCGAGCAACGCCTGCATCGCGGGATCCAGCCGGTTGCGCTCTCTCAGCTGCAACGCGAGGCATTCGGCAAGGTTCCGCGCGAACACGCCGCAGGGATCGAATTGCTGCACGCGCGCGAGGACAGCCTCCACTTGGGCCAGGCTGCAGCCCAGCCGCTCAGCGAGCTGTGAGAGATCACCGGTGACATAGCCGGCATCATCGACCAGATCGATCAACTGCAGGCCGATGAGGCGCTCGGTCGGGTCCTGGATATCGAGATAGAGCTGGCGTTCCAGATGTTCGCGCAGGGTTTCGGGCCTGCTCAGCGTCTGCTCAAGGCCGAACTCGGAATCGGAAAAATCGCTGCGGCCGCCGCCGGACCCGGTGCCGGACCAGTTATCGGCAAAACCGGATTCCTGCGAGACCGCCCCTTCGCCGACGCTGCGCTCCTGGCGGCCATCTTCGGCAGTATTGTAGAGATTGTCGTAATCGGCATCCTGCGCGGACCCGGGCGCACCATCCATGGTCTCGCTCCGGACATACTCGCTGCTGTCCATGACGCGGTCCGGTGTCGGGACTTCCATGGGTTCGCTGGCCATTGCCTCTGCGCTGGCCAGGCGGCCGCTTTCTTGGCCCGTATCGCCCATGACGGCACGCTCGTCCTCGCCGCGTTCGAGGAGCGGATTCTGCTCGAGCTCCTGCTCGACATAGGCCGCGAGCTCCTGGTTGGAAAGCTCAAGGAGCTTGATCGCCTGTTGGAGCTGCGGCGTCATTACCAGGCTCTGGGCCTGGCGCAAATCCATGCGCTGCGTTATCGCCATAGCAAGAAGCGTACTACAGGGAGAATCTTTCTCCAAGGTAAACGCGGCGGACGGCCTCGTCGGACACGATGTCGGCCGGGCTGCCTTCGCGCAAGACCTCGCCTTCGTGCAGGATATACGCCCGATCGACGATTTCCAGCGTATCGCGGACGTTATGATCCGTGATGAGGACGCCGATGCCGCGGTCCTTGAGGTGCGAAATGATGTCGCGGATGTCGTTCACCGCAATGGGGTCAATACCGGCCAGCGGTTCGTCGAGCAGGATGTAGCTGGGCCGGGTCGCCAGCGCCCGGGCGATCTCGACACGGCGCCGCTCACCGCCGGACAGCGCTATGGCCGGCACCTTGCGGAGATGCGCGATCGAGAAATCGCCGAGCAGCTGATCCAGCCGCGCCTCGCGCGAGGCAGCGACGTTGTCGACCACTTCAAGCACGGCCATGATGTTGTCTTCGACCGACATGCCGCGAAAGATCGAGGCTTCCTGCGGCAGGTAGCCGATGCCGCCGCGCGCGCGCTCGAACATCGGCTGGTCGGTAACCTCGCTGCCATCAAGAAAGATGGCACCAGCGTCGGCCTTGATCAGGCCGGTGATGATGTAGAAGCAGGTGGTCTTGCCGGCACCGTTGGGACCCAGCAGTCCGACCGCCTCGCCGCGCTGAACACCGACGGAAACATCGCGCAACACGGGCTTCTTCTTGTACTGCTTGCCAAGATGATAGGCGCACAGGCCCTGGACCACCGTCGGGTCGATGGCGACGCCATTGACGACGAACGCGGTATGGCCGTTCACCAGGCCATCCTTCCCGGCTTCTCCTTTTTTATCGGTCGAAGGTTTGGCGGCAGCAGCCGGCAAATCGTCCGCTTGCTGAGCGTTTTGGGCGCCGTCAATCATTGTGTGGTGTTGCCAGATTTCGGTTTGATGAGCGTGTGGACGCGATTCGAACTGCCGCCACCCAGAATGCGGCTGATCTTGCGCTTGTTGTCGATCTCGGCGCGCTGGCCGGAATATTCGTTGCCGCCGTCGACGATCCGCACGTCGCCGGTCATGAGCGCGATATCGGTGTCGGGGTTATAGGCGAAGTGCTTGGAGTAGATGGTCTGGGTGCCATTGATGACCTTGACCTTGCCCTCGGCCTCGATCTGGCTGAGCTTGCTCTTGCCCTCGGCATCGTCGACGAAATAGAGCGTCGCCACATCGCCGTTGATGCGCGTGTCCTCGCGCAGCACCAAGGCATTGCCGCGGGCGGTGATGGCATTGCGACCGGTCCAGTATTCGATGCGGTCGCGCGCCGTCACGGTGTCGTTCTCGCTGATGATCTTGAGGTTGCCGCCGGTCAGCAGCAGCAGCTTGTCCGCGGCGGTATACTCGCCATTGTCGCCATAGCCGGTCGAATTGCCGGAGATCACCTTGACATTGCCTGTGGCAACGATGCGATCGAACGAGCCTTCATCGGCGCTGGTATAAAATACCAGCGTGTCGGCGGCGATCGACGAATTGCCCTGCTTCGCCACGGCGTTGCCGCGGGCGGTGTAAGTCTTCTCGTTGCTGCGCCACTCGATGCCCTGATCGGCACCCAATTCGAACGGCTGCGTCGCATCGCCGAAATCCATGCCGGATCCGCCACTCGCAGCTGGCTCGGCGAGTGCTGCGTCCTGCGGCGCCTCCAGTGTCGTGTCCTGCGTTGTATCCTGGGCAAACGCCGGCAACGCGAGCATCAGCGGCAACGCGATCACGCCTCCCAAAAGCCAGTTCTTCTTGCGCCAGGCAGCAATACCGCCGGCATGAGCAAGCCACGTCATTCGCCGCTTCCCTTCCCCTTGGGCATGATCTTGAGATGCGCCCGGCCCTTGAACAGCACGGTGGCGCCATCGTCGAGCATTTCAAATCCTTCAGCCGACAACTGGCGCCGGTCATCCGTGCCGGTCACCGGCTTCGATCCGGAAGCGGTGTTGGCCAGCAGATCCATCGCCGCCTGTTCGGTCGAGAAGACCAGGCCATTGTCGTGATAGACCGTGACGGCGCCATCAAGGTCGACCCGGTCGAGCTTGCGGTCATAGCGGCCATGCTCGGCCGTGACGGCGATCCAGGTCGCCGACGACAGTTCGATTTCGGCCTGTGGCTCTTCCAGATCAATGAGGTCCTTGTTGTCCTTGGCTTCGGTGGCGCTCAATGCGGTGACCGAGAAGGGCCGATCCGATTTGCTCATGCCTTCGAAGGCGATACCGCTCACCTTCATGCCCGCATCCAGCTTCGGCGCATCCTCGGCCACCGGGATGCTGACCCGCGTGTCGGACTGGCTGTAATAGGAGCGGTAGGTGAGATAGCCGACGATCGCCAAGGCCAGAACCGGCAGCGCGATCTTCAGCCCCAGCAGGCGGTCGCGCTTGCGGTTGAAGATGGCGCGCGGTCCCGCGATGGACGGCCCCGCCAGATCCTTTGGTGCCCGCAGTTTGTCGATGAAATCGCGCATTGCCATGATGTCGACTATGCCACGCCGGCCCGAAGACAATCGTGCAACCGAATGATACCGACCGGCTTGTCGTCATCGACCACGAACAAGGTGGTGATCTGCCGTTCGTTCATGATGCGCACCGCTTCGGCGGCCAGTGCATTGCCAGCGATGGTGAGGGGCTTTGCCGTCATCACCGCGGCCACGGATTGCGACACCAGATCGGCGCCCATATGGCGGCGCAAATCGCCATCGGTGACGATACCGACCAGCGCACCCTGCGCGTCGGTCGCGCCGACGCAACCAAACGTCTTGCTCGACATTTCAATGAGCGCCAGCGACATCGGTGCCGATTTGTCGATCAGCGGCACTTCCGGGTCGCGGTGCATGAGGTCGGCGACACGCAGCAGGCGCTGGCCCAATTTGCCGCCCGGATGCAGCTGGTGAAAATCCTCGGCCGAGAACCCCTTGCGCTCAAGGAGGCCCAAGGCCAAGGCATCGCCCAGCGCCAGCATCATCGTGGTCGAAGAGGTGGGGGCGAGGCCCAGCGCGCCGGCTTCGCCCGTGGCCGGCAAAGCCAGCGTCACGTCGGCGGCATTGCCCAGCGTGCTGTTGCGCCGCGAGGTGATGGCAATGAGCGGAATGCGCCAGCGGCGCGAATAGGTGATGAGGTCGGCCAGTTCCGCCGTCTCGCCGGAATTGGACAGGGCCAGGACAGCATCGTTGGGCGTGATCATGCCCATGTCGCCGTGGCTCGCTTCCGCCGGATGGACGAAATGCGACGGTGTCCCCGTGGAAGCCATGGTGGCGGCGATCTTGCAGGCGACGTGGCCGGACTTGCCCATGCCGGTCACGATGACCCGGCCGCTTGCCCCATGCAGGAGGTCTAGCGCCTTGTCCACCAGCGCGCGGCCATCCGCGTCATCGAAGGTCGCAAAGAGCTGCGAAAGCGCATCGGCTTCCTGGTGAAGGACGGCCAGCGCCGCCTTCAGGCCTTGCGCGGAGAGGTCTGCCCCCGAACGATCCGACATCGCGGTTCCGCTGTCATGTGTGGGCGAGGATACGGCCGGCAGGATGCTCCCGCGCGACATTTCCCCAGCCTTCGTGGCGCTCGCTTGGCTCATTCTCGGCACCGAGGCAATCTCAAACGGTCAAATTAAATGGCAGGCCCTCAAACTAACGCCAAATGAAGGGCGAATCCACCAGCAGCGCCTGCCTCTCCCTAACTAGGGTGGGGCTATCGCCCTGTCAAGAAAAAGCCCCCATATTCACCAAGGGGTTAGCGGATTTCAGGCAGCCTCAATGGGCGAAGATGTCAGGCTCGTCATAACCGAGCAGATCGACCTTGGCGCGGGCCGGCAGGAAATCGAAACAGGCACGCGCCAGTTCGGTGCGGCCCTCGCGGGCCAGCAGTTCGTCGAACTTCTCCTTCAGGCGGTGCAGATGCAGCACGTCGGAAGCGGCGTATTTCAGCTGCTCCTCGGTGAGTTGCGGCGCACCCCAATCGGAGCTTTGCTGCTGCTTGGAAAGCTCGACACCGAGCAATTCCTTGCACAGATCCTTCAATCCATGCCGGTCGGTGAAGGTACGGGTCATCTTGGCCGCGATCTTGGTGCAATAGACCGGGCGGCAGTCGATGCCGAGGTAATGCCACAGCACGCCAAGGTCAAAGCGCGCGAAATGGAACAGCTTGAGGACTGCCGGGTCCTCCAGCAGCGCCTGCAGCCGGGGCGCCCGGTGCGGCTTGTCCGGCCGGCAGAGCGGGATCTGCACCAGATGGCAGATGCCGTTGCCCGACGACAATTGTACCAGGCAAAGCCGGTCGCGCTGGGCATTGAGGCCCATCGTTTCGGTGTCGATCGCCACGGAGGCCCCGAAATCGAGGCCTTCCGGCAGATCACCCTGATGCAGATGAATGCTCATACGGCCTCCCAGCCTGATCAAGGCTTCGGCCGTTATCCCCAGCCGAAATACCAGGCCGATATCAGGGGGCTCTACGCCCCTCCCCATCAAAACGAGAGAGGGTGGGAGAGAAGCCCCCCAACATGAAGCTGGAGAATGGTGCCCAGGAGAAGACTCGAACTTCCACGGGTTGCCCCACAGATACCTGAAACCTGCGCGTCTACCAATTCCGCCACCTGGGCAGGGGGCCGAAAGCCCGCGCATTCTCGTCAGGCGCGACTGAAAGTCAACCCTGATTTGGGACTTTTTCCAAGTATTTACGATCCTTGGCACCAGATGCGAGATCGGCGCGACATCATTGCCAAATCACCATCGATATCCGTATTTTAAGCCGTGTTTTCGGGCGTGAACAAGTGAGGGTGAGATCATGGCGCGCGGCTTGGTGACCGTGTTCGGCGGTTCGGGCTTCATCGGACGCTATGTCGTGCAGCGCCTGGCGCGCGCCGGCTGGCAGGTGCGGGTGGCGGTGCGCCGCCCGGACGAGGCGCTGTTCCTCAAGACCGCCGGGGATGTCGGTCAGGTGACGCCGGTTGCCGCTAACATCCGCGACGACCGCTCAGTGGCCGCCGCCGTCGCCGGCGCCGATGCCGTCGTCAATCTGGTCGGGATTCTGTATCAGTCCGGCCGTCAGAAATTCGATGATGTCCAGGCCAAGGGTGCGGGCCGTGTCGCCGCCGCGGCCAAGGCCGCCGGTGCCACGCGGTTCATCCAGATCTCCGCGATCGGCGCCGATGCCGGATCGGCCTCCGCTTACGCCAAATCGAAGGCAGGCGGCGAACAGGCGGTGAAGGCGGCGTTCCCCGGTGCCACCATTCTGCGCCCCTCGATCGTGTTCGGCCCGGAGGATGCGTTCTTCAATCGCTTCGCGGGCCTTGCCATGCTGTCGCCCGCCTTGCCGCTGATCGGCGGTGGCCACACCAAGTTCCAGCCGGTCTATGTGGCCGACATCGCCGCCGCCGTTGAAAAATCGCTGGCCGATGCCACGACCGCCGGCAAGACCTATGAACTGGGTGGTCCGCGCAGCTATTCCTTCCGCGAGTTGATGACTCTGCTGCTAAAGGAGATCGGCCGCTGCCGCCTGCTGGTGCCGTTGCCCTTCGCGCTGGCGACACTGCAGGGTGCCATCCTGCAATTGCTGCCGATGCCGCTCCTCACTGTCGATCAGGTACGCTTGCTGAAGAACGACAACGTCGTCGGTGCCAACGCGCTGGGTTTCAAGGAACTCTGTATTACGCCGACATCGGTCGAAGCCGTCGTGCCGACTTACCTCGATAAATACCGCCCGCTCGGCTATTACAACCGGGCCTGACTCCAGCAACATAAGGGAAGGGTGCCGCCATGCGCGTTCTGGTGTTCCAACACATCGCCTGCGAGCATCCCGGTATCTTCCGCGATTTCCTGAAGGCCGATGGCATTCAATACGACGCCGTCGAACTGGACGAAGGCGACACCATTCCATCGCTCGATGGTTACGACGCGCTATGGGTCATGGGTGGGCCGATGGATGTGTGGGAAGAGGACCAGCATCCCTGGCTGATCCGGGAAAAGGCCGCGATCCGCGAAGCCGTCATCCAACGCAAGCTGCCCTATTTCGGCCTGTGCCTTGGCCACCAATTGCTGGCCTCTGCTTTAGGTGCCGAGGTCGGCAAGATGGCAACACCCGAGGTCGGCCTGCTCGGCATCGAGCTCACCGAAGCCGGCCGCAAAGACCCTCTGATGGCCGGTTTGCCGGCGCAGCAGACCGCGTTGCAATGGCATGGGGCTGAGGTGAAGGTGCTGCCCGACGGTGCCGTGGCACTCGCTTCCTCGCCGCTTTGCGCCATACAGGCGATGCGTGTCGGGCCGCATGCCTATGGCCTGCAATATCATGTCGAACTCACCAGCCGCACCGTACCGGAATGGGGCGAGGTGCCGGCCTATGCCTGCGCGCTGGATGACACGCTGGGCAAGGGCGCATTGCCGCGCCTGCGCGATGACGCGGCCAGATTGATGCCGGACTTCAACCGGACAGCCAGGCAGCTCTACGACAATTTCATGAATCTGAGCGGCGCAGCCGTCAAAGCCGCCCAATAGACAAGCACAATAGATAATCGGACGCCGCCCCCGGATCTTGCGGATCCGGCTGCGACGCCCGAGGCAGCCGCCCTGGCACAGGGGACGGCCGGCCGGAATCGGCTGCCGGATGATCTGTCGTGATGGGGTGCGATTCGGTTCGAAAGATTTTTGGGTGCGCGCATGGTCGATGGAAGTCATCGGGCCGATCTGAGGTTGCAAACGGTCATCCGCGCGGCTAGAAAAGTTGCTATAATGTTCTCCGGACAGCAGATCGAGCCGTAACATGGGCGACCGCGAAGAAAACGAGCCGGTACATCTGGTCGAGGATGCCGAGAGCGGGGACAGGTTCCTTGTCTACGGCACCGAAAAAGGCCTGCGGCTGGATATCCGCTATGAGGGCGAAACCCTGTGGATGACGCAGGCACAGATCAGCCAGCTTTTTGGGGTGGATCGCTCGGTTATCACTAAGCATATCGCCAATATTTATGCCGATGGCGAACTCGACGCAGAGGCAACATGTGCAAAAATTGCACATGTTCGCCAAGAGGGGTCTCGTCAGGTGGAACGGCAGATCGAGCACTACAATCTCGACATGGTGATTTCCGTCGGCTATCGCGTCTCTTCCACGCAGGCGACGCTCTTTCGCCGCTGGGCCACCTCAGTCCTCGTTCAGTTCGCAAAGAAGGGCTTCGTTGTCGACTCCCGGCGTCTCAAGCAGCCGGACAATGCGGACCGCGTTGCCGAACTTCGCGAGATCATCCGCGATATCCGGTCGGACGAAGCAAACATCTATCGTGAACTCAAGAAAATCTGTGCGATGTGCCAGGACTATGACGGCACGCTCGAATCCGCCCGCGACTTCTATCAGCACACGCAGGCCAAACTGATTTACGCCGTCACATCTCACACGCCGTCAGAAATTATCGCTGCCAGAGCCGATCAGAACGCGGCAAATATGGGCTTGCAGACATGGCCTCATGACAACATTCGCAAAGCCGATGTTGCGGTCTCCAAAAACTACCTCGCGGCGGCAGAAATAAAAGAGCTCAACCGGCTTACCACAATCCTGCTCGATATCTTCGAAGATCAGCTTGATATGGGCCGGTTGGTTGTGATGAAGGATGCGCACAATCTCCTTGATCAGCAGCTGACCCAGCTCGGCCGTACGGTGCTCCGCACGGGCGGATCGGTGAAAGCATCAGATGCGAAGCGGCATGCGGAACGTCAGTACGACCAATTCGACGAGCAGAGAAAGCTTGAGCGCCAGCAAGAGGCAGACAAACATATCGCCGACTTGGCCAGAGAGGCAAAAAAGCTGCCTAAGAAGCCGCGCAGCTAAGGCTTGATTTCAAGGCACGTCACTTGCCCTTGCGAAACGCGCGGCTGGAGACCGAGATCGGGTTGCCGGCCGGATCCTTGGCATTGGCGAAGACATAGCCGTCAGCTTTGTGAACGGCGCCGAACTTCAATCCTGCCTTGGCGGCCTTCGCGCAGAACGCCGGCACATCGGCGATGTCGAAGACCAGCTTCACCAGCACCTGGCCTGCCTTCTGCGCCTTGCCGGCGGGATGGATCATCAGGATGGCACCACCTTTGGGATCGACAAGCTCGACGATCCGATCCTCCGGGTCGCGCTGTGGCTGGAAGCCGAAATGCGCCTCATAGAAACGGATGATCTTCTCGACGTCATGGACATAAAGAAGAATGCGGTTCAATGGCATGACGGCTCCTCCGGGTCACAATGGCGGCGACCGTAGCGGCAACGGATTTTTTTGACTAGGCCCACCGAAGCCATTTCATGCCGCGTGCTTGCAAGTTCGCGGCGACACCTTCTATGACACTCACCAGTCCACTCACTTATGATCGCACGCCGCCAATGACCCTCCCGCTCAACCCCGGCCAAGGGGCCCCCGCCCAATTGGCCCCCACCCAACTCACCCCGATCATCGATGAGGTCGCCGCTGCGTCGCTCACCCGTTGGGGTCTCGAGGGCGCCGACCTCACGCTCATCAACCATTCGGAAAACTGGACCTATCGCGTCCGGCCGAAGAACGGCGCACGGCCGGTGATCTTGCGCGTGCACCGTGCCGGCTATCACAGTCTCAACGGCATCCGTAGCGAGCTGGCCTGGATGCGCGCCTTGCAGGCCGAGGCGGGCGTGAAGACCCCGCAGGCGATCCCGGGCCGCGATGGCAGCGATATCCAGAGCGTGATGCACCCGGCCTTGAGCGAGCAGCGGCATTGCGTGCTGTTCGAACTCATCGACGGCATCGAACCGCCGCAACACGATCTCATGGCGCCCTTTCGCCAATTGGGCGAGGTCACCGCGCGCTGCCACAATCACAGCGAAAGCTGGACGCGCCCGGACTACTTCGAGCGCCTGTCCTGGGATTTCGAGCATTCCTTGGGGGCGGCACCCAATTGGGGCGATTGGCGCGACGGTCCCGATTGTTCACCGGACCGCGCCAGGCTGATCGCGCGCGCGGTGGATCTGATGGAGGTGCGGCTACAGCGCTTCGGCCAGGCGCGCAACCGCTACGGCCTCATCCACGCCGATTTCCGCCTCGCCAATCTGCTGCTGCATGAGGGCGATGTCCGCGTGATCGATTTCGATGATAGCGGGCTGGGCTGGTTCCTCTATGACGCCGCCACGGCGGTCAGCTTCTTCGAGGACCGCGCCGACGTGCCGGATCTCATGGAAGCCTGGAAGGATGGTTATCGCCGCATTCGCGCATTGCCATCAGAAGATGAAAACGAGATCTGGACCTTCATCCTGCTGCGCCGCCTCACCCTCTTCGCCTGGATGGGTTCGCACAGCGAAACCGAGTTGGCGCGGACCGAAGGCCCCGGCTACAGCGTCGGTACGTGCGAATTGGCGGAGCGGTATCTGACGCAGTTTGGGTGACGTCATCAACCCAATCGTCATGGTCCGCGAAGGCGGACCACCCACGAGTTTCTAACCTTCACCTCAACTGTTGCAGGCAAATTCATGGGTGGTCCGCCTTCGCGGACCATGACGATTGGGAGCAACGCACGCACCCGTCGAACCCACACCCTCAAGCGTCAAGTGCCATCCAGCCCATCGCACTAATCTCCATCATGTTGTCATGTCGGCAGCGAATGCGCTTGATATCGCATCTGCGAAAGCCCTAGCATTGCGCCGCACGCGCGCCGCTCTTCAAGAACGCGCGGCATGACAGGTTGGCCGTGACTGGCCGGGATGACGGGCGAGAGGGACGGGCATGTGGCGCGAGATTGCCGCGGATGAGCGGCATGAGATCACCGTCGATGGCTTCAAGGTTGTGGCTTACAGCTTCGGCAAGGGGCCGGAAACGGTTCTCCTGCTCAATGGTGGCCCCGGCCTGCCCTGCGATTATCTGCGCGAGGCGCATTCCTGTCTCATCGATCAGGGTTACCGCGTGGTGGCCTTCGACCAGTTAGGCACCGGTTCCTCGGACCGCCCGACCGATGCGAAACTGTGGAACATCACACGCTATGTGGCCGAAGTCGAAACCATCCGCACGGCCCTGAACCTCGGCAAAGTGCATCTTCTCGGCCATTCCTGGGGCGGCTGGCTGTCGATCGAATATGCGGTGACCCATCCGCAGAATCTGAAAACGCTGATCCTTGAAGACACCAATGCCGACATGCCGCATCTCATCGGCGAGTTGATGCGGCTGCGGGATGCGCTGGGATCCGAGACCGTTGCCATGATGCAACGGCATGAAGCGCAGGGCACGCTGACCCATCCCGAATACCAGGCCGCGGTCACCATCCTCAATTACCGCCATGTCTGCAGGCTTCAGGAATGGCCGGCGCCGGTGAAGCGTTCGCTCGACGATTGGAACATGGGACCCTATGGCACCATGCAGGGGCCGAACGAGTTCCTCTATACTGGAAACCTGAAGGACTGGAATCGCGTGCCGGATCTCCACACCATTCCCTGCCCCGTCCTCATCACTACCGGCCAGCATGATGAATTGACCCCGGCCTGTTCGCTGCGCATGAAGCTGCATCTGAAAGACGCCGAGCTGCACGTGTTTCCGAACAGCAGCCACATGCCGTTCTACGAGGAGCCGCACGCCTATTATCCGGTGCTGATCGATTTCCTGCAGCGTCATCGCAGTTAAGGCAAGGCTGACAGCCGCAGATGTCCCTGCATCGCTATCGCTTCATCCTCTCCCGGCCGCTCCAGCTCGTCCCTGTGCTGTTCGGCATCAGCATCATCACCTTCGTGCTGGTGCGACTCATTCCGGGCGACCCCGCGCGCGTGTTGCTCGGCGCTAAGTCGACACCGGAGGCCATCGCCCGCATCCGCGCGCAGTTCGGCCTCGATGAGCCGATCTGGCTGCAATATGTCTATTTCCTGAAGAATCTCGGCCTTGGCGATATGGGGAAGTCGATCCTCTACAAGGTGCCCGTGCTGCAACTGGTGATCGACCGGGTCGGGCCCACTTTGGCACTCATCCTCGGCAGTGTGCTCATCGCCTTGGCGCTGGCCATTCCGCTGGCCTCGATCGCCGCCACGCAACGCGGCCGCTTTGCCGATCACGCCATCCGCATCTTCTCCACCGCCGGCCTCGGCTTCCCACCCTTCTGGCTTGCCATCATGCTGATCATCCTGTTCAGCGTGAAGCTCGACCTCTTTCCGGTTGCAGGCTGGGGCGACACCATCACGGATCAACTACATCATCTCGTGCTGCCGTGTTTCACCGTCGCGCTGGCCTTGTCCGCCGTCATCACGCGCAATCTGCGCGCCAGCATGATCGCGGAACTGGCCTCCGACCATGCGACAGCGGCACGGGCCCGTGGCCTATCGGAATCCCGCGTATTCTGGCGCCATGTGCTCCCCAATGCCGTGATACCTGCGATCAATCTGCTCGCCGTCAATATCGGCTGGCTGATCGGCGGCAGTGTCGTCATCGAAACCGTGTTCTCGATCCCCGGCATGGGCCAGCTCTTGGTACGCGGCATCTTCACCCGCGATTACATGGTGGTGCAGTCGGTCGCCATGATCTTTGCGGTTGCCACGGTGATTGTGAATTTCCTGGCCGATGTGCTCACCGTCGCGATCGATCCCCGGGTTGAATTATGAGGGGGGGTGGAGCTATGAGTGTCGCTGCGATCTCATCGCGCCCCGGCTGGCTGCCGCGTTTCGGCCGCTACCCATTGCCGCTTTATCTCGGCGGCGGGCTCATCGGCTTCATCATCCTCATGGCGATCTTGGCACCCTGGGTGGCGCCGTTCGATCCCATCGCGCAGAATCTCGATGTGAAGCTGCAGGGGCCGAGCTGGGCCTATCCCTTCGGCACCGACAATTTCGGCCGCGACATTCTCTCGCGCGTGATCTGGGGGGCGCGCATCGACCTGCAGATGGGTTTGATCGGCGTGGCCTTTCCCTTCCTCATCGGCACCACCATTGGCGCCATCGCAGGCTATGCCGGCCGCGCGGTGGATGCGGTCGCCATGCGTGTGGTCGATGTCGTGCTGGCCTTCCCGTTCCTCGTGCTGCTGATGGCGATCATCGCCATCCTGAAGCCGGGCCTCTCCAGCTTCTACATCGCCATGGCGTTGTGCGGCTGGGTTTCCTACGCACGGCTGATTCGCGCCCAGGTGCTGGTGTTGAAATCGGCGGATTTCGTGCTGGCGGCGCGCAGCCTCGGCTACAGCCATTTCCGCATCCTCTTCCGCCACATCCTGCCCAATGTGCTGACCGGCTCGATCGTGTTCTCCATGTCGGATGTGGTGCTGGTGGTCTTGAACGGTGCCGCCATCTCCTATCTCGGCCTCGGCGTCCAGCCGCCCACCGCGGAATGGGGCATCATGATTGCGGAGGGGCAGAATTTTATCACCACCGCCTGGTGGATCACCGCCTTCCCGGGGCTTGCTATCGTGGTCATGGCGCTGGGTTTCAGCCTGCTCGCGGACGGGCTTGGCGAGTGGTTGGGAGTGCGCGAATGAGAGGCATTCGCGCACTTTTAGAGGTCAAAAACCTGCGTGTCTCAGCCCGCCGGGACGGCCGGAAATTCGACATTGTCGAACAAGTGTCCTTCGCCGTCGCCGAGGGCGAGATCCTCGGATTGGTAGGGGAAAGCGGGTCGGGGAAGAGCGTCACCTGCCGGGCGATCCTGGGCCTGCTGCCCGGCGCCAACCTCCGTTTGACCGAGGGCGAGGTGATCTTCGACGGCCGCGACTTCGCGCGCATGTCGGATGCCGAGATCCGGACGGAGCGCGGGTCGTCGGTCGGCATGATCTTCCAGAACCCGGCCAGCCATCTCGATCCCGTCATGAGCATCGGCGATCAGGTGGCGGAGAGCATATTGGTCCATCGCGGCGTCAGCCGGGGCGAGGCGTGGGGGCAGGCGGTCGATCTGCTGCGCCAGGTGGGCATCCCGGACCCTGAGCGCCGCGCAGGAGGCCATGCCCATGAATTTTCCGGTGGTATGCGGCAGCGGGCGATGATCGCGGCGGCCTTGGCCTGCGATCCGCAACTGCTGATCGCTGACGAGCCGACCACGGCGCTCGATGTCACCGTGCAGGCACAGATCCTGCGATTGCTGCTCGATCTGCGCGACAAGCGGGGCTTGTCCATCATCCTAGTGACGCATGATCTGGGTGTCGTGGCACAAGCCTGCGACAGCATCGCAGTGATGTATGGCGGGCGATTGGTCGAGACGGGACCCAAGCGCGATGTGCTGAAGGCGCCGTTCCATCCCTATACGTCGCGGCTCATCGCTTGCCAGCCCGGACACAAGCTCGATGGAAGGCTGCTGCCAAGTATTCCCGGCCAGCCACCGAGTGCCGGTCAGATGCCGGCAGGATGCCGCTTCCATCCGCGTTGCGATCTCGTTCAGCCCAATTGCAAGACCATGGCGCCGCCGCTCACCCAGCGTGGCCCAGACCATCTGGCGGCCTGTCCCGTGACGGCGGGATTGTCGTCATGAGCGCGCCCTTGCTCCGGGTCGAGGACCTCGCCGTACATTTCCGGGCGAGTGGTGCTGGATCGGCTAAGAAACTGGTGCGCGCGGTCAATGGCGTCACCTTCAATCTGCAACCCGGCGAGACCTTGGGCCTGGTCGGTGAAAGCGGCTGCGGCAAGAGCACGCTAGGCCGCGCGCTGCTGCGTCTGGGCCAGATCACCGAAGGCCGGGTGTTCTTCGATGGCATCGATGTCGCCAATGCTGATGCCGCCGCGGTCGCCAGGCTGCGGCGCGAAACGGCGATGATCTTCCAGGATCCCTATAACGCCCTCAACCCGCGCATGACGATCGGCAATGCCATCGCCGAGGTGCTGCGGGTGCATGAGAAGGTGCCGGCCGGCGGCATCAAGACGCGCGTCATCGAGCTCATGCAACTGGTCGGCCTGTCGCCCGATCTCATCGACCGCCGGCCCGCGGCGTTGAGCGGCGGCCAATGCCAGCGTGCCGGCATCGCGCGAGCGCTCGCCATCGACCCGAAACTCATCATCGCCGATGAATGCGTGGCGGCGCTCGACGTTTCCATCCAGGCGCAGATCATCAATCTGCTGATCGAACTGAAAAGCCGGATGAACCTGTCGCTGATCTTCATCGCCCATGACCTTGGCGTCGTGCGGCGCCTCTGCGACCGGGTGGTGGTCATGTATCTGGGGCGCATCGTCGAGGAAGGCTTGACCGAGGATGTGTTCGGAAATCCCCAGCACCCCTATACCAAGGCGCTGATGCGGGCCATTCCGGAGATCGATCCGGATCGCGGCCTGCCGGATGATCCGTTGGGTGGTGAACCGCCAAGCCCGCTCAATTTGCCAACCGGCTGCGCCTTCCATCCGCGCTGTCCCGCGGTGATGCCGGTCTGCCGAAAAGATCCGCCGCCGGCGACCCGCTTCGTCAACAACTGCCGGGTTGCCTGTCATCTCTATCAAGACCAAAGTTCAACCGATCAACAAACCAGGGAGACGATCCATGCTTAAAAAGAAATGGTTGGGAATATGTGCAGCCAGCGTGTTCGCGCTGCTGACATTGGGGACAAGTCTGGCGGAAGCCGATGGCACGCTCAGCATTGGCCGCCGTGAGGACGGCACCACCTTCGATCCGATCAAGACCACGCAGAACACCGATTTCTGGGTGTTCTCGAACGTCTTCGATGTGCTGGTGCGCGTCGACAAGACCGGCACCAAGCTGGAGCCGGGCATCGCCGAAAGCTGGGAAGTTTCGCCCGACGGCCTGGTCTATACCTTCAAGATCCGCGACACGAAATTCTCGGACGGCTCGCCGCTGACCGCCAAGGACGGCGCCTTTACCTTGCTGCGCATCCGCGACAACCCCGGTTCGCTCTGGGCTGACAGCTACAAGGTCATCAAGACCGCGGAAGCGAAAGACGACCGCACGCTGGTGGTGACCCTGGCGCAGCCGGCGGCACCGTTCCTGGCCTCGCTTGCCATGCCGGGCGCCTCGGTCCTCTCGGAAGCCTATGTGACCAAGCAGGGCGAAGACGCCATCATGGATCATCCGCTGGGTTCCGGCGCCTTTGAGCTCGTCGAATGGAAGCGCGGCGAGAAGGTCGCCCTCAAGAAGAACGCCAATTTCTGGGAAGCCGACCGCGTGAAGCTCGACGGCGTCGAATGGATCTCGATCCCCGACGACAACACCCGCATGCTGAAGGTCCAGGCCGGCGAATTGGATGCCGCGATCTTCGTGCCGTTCTCACGCATCGCCGAATTGCAGAAGGACCCGAACCTCACCGTGGCGCTTGATGCCTCGACGCGTGAAGATCACCTCCTCATCAACCAGCGCAATGCGCCGCTCGACAAGATCGCGGTGCGCCAGGCGCTCGACATGGCGATCGACAAGCAGGCCATCGTCGATACGGCGACCTTCGGCTTTGGCGAAGTGGCCAATTCCTATGTGCCCAAGGGTGCGCTCTATCACAACGACAAGAACCTGCAGCGCGCTTACGACCCGGAAGGCGCCAAGAAGATGCTGGCCGATGCCGGTGCCGCGGATCTTACGCTCAACTACATCGTCGATGCCGGCGATGAAGTGGCGGAACAGACGGCGGTCCTCATCCAGCAGCAGCTGGCCAAGGCCGGTGTCACCGTCAACATCACCAAGGTCGATCCGAGCAGCAGCTGGGATATGGAGGTCAACGGCGAGTTCGACGTGGCCACCAATTACTGGACCAATGACGTGATCGATCCGGACCAGAAGACCACCTTCGTGCTGGGCCATGATGCCAACAACAACTACATGACCCATTACAAGAACGACAAGGTGAAGGAGCTGGTGGCCGCGGCCCGCGTCGAGATGGATCCAGCGAAGCGCGAGGCCATGTATATCGAAATCCAGACGATCGCCAAGGACGAGGCGCATTGGATCGATCTCTATTACAGCCCATATCGCAACGTGGCCCGGAAGAACATCGAAGGCTTCTACCAGAACCCGCTGGGAAGGTTCTTCCTGGAGGATACGGTGAAGAAGCAGTAGTGGGTTGCGAAGACCGTTGTAACGACTGGGTGTTATATTGCAGTTGATACTCCACCCTCTCCCCTCGCGGGAGAGGGTAGGGTGAGGGGGCTCTCACAAAGAGTCCGCTCTGTCCACCCCCTCACCCCGACCCTCTCCCCCGAGGGGAAAGGGGGATGAGCACGCAAGGGCAATGCTTTGATCTGAGACGGCCGGATGCCATCGTTGCATCCGGCCTTTTCATTTTAGGGCCAGCTCTCCTGACCTGTGAGCGCAATCACCTTTCGCGGCATTGGCCTGACAATGCCGTGATAGGGGCCAAACCCTTGCCGTCGCCAGGACGACCGACCTTGTGAGAACGCCGGCGCGCTTCGTGCCGTATGCGTTAACATAAGGAGGTTTGCCATGACCAAGCGTCATCTGCTCCTCAGCGCCGCAGCGGCGGCCCTGCTCAACCTGATCGCGACAGCGGCGGTAGCCGATATCTACACGCCGTCCTCCGAATCGATGACCAACCCTGAGATCGGCAATGCGCATGACCAGCTTGCCGCTGGGCTCTATACACAGCGGGCCATCGTCGTGCTGTCGGACGGTGAGGACTACACCGCGGCAAAACCAACCGCGCTCAACTTGCCGTTCCATGTCGAAGCTGAGACAACCAAGAACAAATGGCGCATCAAGGAATCCTACATCATCATTGGTTTGGCGCCGATCAAATCGGCTGGCGTTGTCGGTGCCTGCTGCGGCAGCATGGTGGATTTCGAGGCATCCCATTTTGCGGTGAGCCTGGGCAGTAGCAACACGGAGCATATCAACAAGGATGCCTGGTGGACGGCCCCGGTCAACAACAACAGCATCGGTACCCGCGCCCGCAATGCCTGCCGCAATCTGCGCGAGGGCCTTGCGGATCAGGGTCTCAAACATGACGAGATCTTTGCCGAGGATCGCCACACCACGCTGTCGACCGAATTCCGTTTCGTGGCGCGCGTCGGCCACAAGAACGGCAATCATGATGTGCAGGAGGCCGGTGCTTCCAGCATTGAGTGGAAACAGTCGCAGCCGAGTTACGCCACCTTCGACGTAATCTGCCAGAGGAATTCAGCCAGCAGGGTCGTCGGCGACCCGAATCCGGACCCGACGCCGATCCCGACCGGAGCCAACGACATCGCGATGGGCTTCCAGGTCAACCAGGCGGCCCTTGCCATCACGCCCGACCCTTACGAGGGAAAATGCCCGGTGAAGCTGCATCTGACGCCTACCATCGAGGCGACCGGCAAGGGCGTCGTGCGCTATCGCTTCCGCGATCAGCTCGGCAACAAGTCGCAGGAATTCCAGGTGAACTTTGCAAAGTCGGATGTGAAGTTCCTGGATCATGTCGTCGAGATCGACAACAAGGGCAAGCCGAAGGGCATGGGCTTTGCGGCAGCACAGCCACAAGGCGGCGCGCTGGGCCTCACCGCCCAGACCATCCCCAATCTCAACCAGGGCTACTTCCAGCTGGAAGTCATCGCCCCGCACAAGAAGATGTCGAACATCGCCGACTATTCGGTGAAATGCACCGTAACCACCGCCGGTGATGGCTTCGTGGCAGAACCCGGAATCGTCGACCCGGTGGCGGATGTCGGCCTCACGGCGAAACCTGACCTTGCCGATCTCGTGATCGAGGAGGTGCAGCCAAGCCCGGCCGTTCCCACCAAGCTGTTTGTGAAGGTGACGAATAACGGCACCGCGGCCTCGACGCCGACCAACCTCAAGGCGTTGCGCTGGGTCGGCAATCAGTCGACGGCACGCGGTACGCTGGTGCCAGTAGTGGAACCGGGCCAGTCGCAGGTGGTGCTGGCGGAACTTGGCGGCACCATTGCCGGGGCCACGCAACTCTATGTTCGCGTCGACGATCCGAACCGGATCAAGGAACAGAGCGAAGGCAACAACTCGTTCAAAGTGAAGTAGCGGTGTTTATCGTCGCACGACTGGGTAATGTGGCGCCCCGGCAAAGTAGCCCTCTCCCGCCCCGTCGGCGAATGCCGACATTCGTCGGCGGCGGGAGAGGGTGGGGTGAGGGGGCCTATCAGCGAGCCCGGTCTATGCACCCCCTCACCCTGACCCTCTCCCGCGAGGGGAGAGGGAATGAGTGAGCGGGGGCAGTGCCTTGGCGTGTAGTAAAAGAAGGCGCCGCTACAGCGTCCTCACCACATGCAGGAAGCTCTCCACTTCACGGCGCAGCATGGCGCCGTTCTTGGCGAGTTCGGCGGCGGCGGTCAGCACCTGGCCGGAGGCGAGGCTGGTCTGTTGCGAGGCTTCGGTGACGCCGCCGATGTTGGCGGAGACCTCGCTGGTGCCGGCGGCGGCCTGCTGCACGTTTCTTGAAATCTCCTGAGTGGCGGCGCCCTGTTCCTCGACCGCAGAGGCGATGGCGGTCGAGATTTCATTGACCCTTCCGATCACCTGGGTGATGCCGCGAATGGCCTCAGCCGAGCTTTCGCTCGATTGCTGGATAGAGCGCACCTGGCCACCGATTTCCTCGGTCGCTTTTGCAGTCTGCATGGCGAGGTTCTTCACTTCCGACGCCACCACGGCAAAGCCCTTGCCGGCTTCGCCAGCGCGTGCCGCTTCGATGGTCGCATTCAAGGCGAGGAGGTTGGTCTGGCTGGCGATGGCGTTGATCAGCGTCACCACATCGCCGATCTTCTCGGCCGCAGCGGACAAGGCCTTGACGCGGTCATTGGTGGTGTCGGCCTGGGCGACCGCGTCGCCGACGATGCGGTTGGATTCGCTGATCTGGTTGCTGATCTCGTGGATCGAGGCCGAAAGCTCTTCCGTGGCCGAAGCCACAGTCTGCACGTTCTGCGTCATTTCCTCGGCGGCAGCAGCCACGACATTGGATTGCTGCGCGGTTTCCTCGGCCGTGGCCGACATGGCCTGTGCGGTCGATTGCAATTCGGTGGCGGCGGCACTCACCCCTTCGACGACGACACCGATCGCCTTGTCGAACTGCGTCACCGCAGTTTCCATGCGCTTAGCCCGGTCGATCTGGCGCTCCTGTTCGGCAGCCTGCTGTGCGGCGAGGGTGCGGCCTTCGATCAGCTTGCCGCGGAACATTTCGGTGGCCTTCGCCATATCGCCCAGTTCGTCACGGCGATCCGTCGCGGGCACGGCAATGTCATAGGTCCCGTCGGCAAGGGTGCCCATCGTGCCGGAGAGGCTGGCCAGCGGCCGGGTGATCGACCGCGCGCCGAAGAAGCCGGCCAGGGCCGCGATGACGAGGGCCAGCAGGCCGATGCCGATGATGTAGTTGCGTGTTTCATGGGCGGCGGCAAAGACCTCATCGCTGTCGATCTCGGCGATGATTGCCCAGGTGATGCCCTGAAAGGTGATCGGCTTGTAGGCCGACTGCACCCAGATACCCCGGTAATCCATGACTTCTGCGACGCCCGTCTGACCGCTGAGTGCTGCATCTACCGATGCCGTCTTGACCTCCTGGACGAGGATCGAGGTTTCGCCCGGCTTCAGGAACCGCGAATCGCTGCGCATCATGTGGTCGGCGCCGACGATATAGGTCTCGCCGCTTTGTCCCATACCTTCGGCGCGCTGCATGACGGCGTTGATGCGCGCGACCGGCATTTGAAAGACGAGCGTGCCGATAAGCTTCTCGCCGCGCTTGACGGGTGTCGCGATGAAGCTAGCCGCCACATTGCTGCTGGGCGCGTAGGGCGCAAAATCGGCGAAGGCTTCCATGACGGCGCCATTGCCGTCGTTGATCTTGCGCCAGACCGCGGCAAGGCCGGACTCCTTCCATGGGCCAGATGCCAGGTTGGTGCCGTAATCGGGTTCCTTGGTATAGGAGTAGACGACGTCGCCGGTGGGCGAGATCAGGAAGATGTCGTAATAGCCCCGCGTCTCGGCATAGGTCCTGAACCAGGGATGGAAGCTGCCATGCATGGTGCTGTAATCCGACCCGTCATCCGCCTTGTCGAGCTCCCACAACTTGCCCTTGTTGGGGTTGTTGTCGATGTAAAGGCTGCGCACGCCATCGCCACCCAGCAGGGCATAGGTGCGAGCAAGGCCCGCCATCGCCTGAATGGTGGCCCCGTCGGATGCCAGCAGGCTGAGGTCTTCCTCGATCGTGGAGAGATAGTCATGCAAGGCGGCGGCACGCGCATCGGCGAGTGCCGAGAGCTTGTCTTCCGCAGATTGTTTGAGGGCGCTTTGCGCAAGCGACACGGCGACGATGCCAACCGCAACGACCGCCAGGCATAGGAGTGTCACCACGGCGGCAGGAATCTTGGTGGCAAGCTTCATGGTGTCTCCTCCCAAAGTACAATAAGCCCCATGCCAAAGGTGAACCCGGAATGATTAATTTTATGCAAACCCGCGCAAATTGTAATCCATTGATATGAAAGCGCTTTCTGCACTCATCGGAATAACATTTATCATATTAAGGATATTGATTGACCATCCATGGGAAACAATAAGGTGACGGAAAGTGGCATTGTTCACACGGTGGGCAGAGCCATATGGTGGTGCCATTCTCCCGCAGCATTCCCCAGGCAATCGGTGCATCCCATGACCCAGCGCACGACCCAACAGATCATCACCGGGCAGGAAACGTCGGACGGCGCCGGCGTGCATATGAAGCGCCTGTTCCCGGTGCAGGGGATCATGCAGGTCGATCCCTTCCTGCTGTTCGACGAATTCGGCTCCGACGATCCCGGCACCTATATCGGCGGCTTTCCCGATCATCCGCATCGCGGCTTCGAGACCGTCACCTATATGCTGGCGGGCCTGATGCGGCATTTCGACAACAAGGGGAATAGCGGGTTGCTGGAGCCCGGCGGTGCGCAATGGATGACCGCGGGGCGCGGTCTTGTGCACTCGGAAATGCCGGAACAGACCGACGGCCTCATGCGCGGCTTCCAGATCTGGATCAATCTGCCGGCGGCGGAAAAGATGGTGGCGCCGCGTTATCAGGACTACCGCCCGGACCAGATCCCGGCAAAGACGCTGGCCAATGGCACGACGCTGCGGGTCGTCGCCGGCTCGGCCGGCGGCATCGAGGGTCCGGTCAATGGCGTCTCGCGCCAGCCGCTGCTGGTCGATGTCACCTTGCCTGCCGGCACGTCATGGCGGAACGCGGTGGACGCGGAGGCCACGGTGCTGGCTCATGTGTTCGAAGGCTCGGCGGCGATCGGCGGGCGTGACCTCGGGGTAACGCAGATGGCGGTGCTGGGCGATGGTGATGAGATCGAGATCACGGCTGGTCCCGACGGCGCGCGGGTGCTGATCCTGGCGGCTCGGCCGATCGGCGAGCCGGTGGCGCGCGCCGGCCCCTTCGTCATGAACACCAGGGCCGAGATCGAACAGGCCTTCGCCGATTACCAGGCCGGCCGCTTTGAGTGATGGGCCATTTCGGATGATGATCAAAGCGCATCGCGCCAGTGCATAATTGTCATCGCACGTTCTGTTCAGGCTGAACGCGCGGCACTAAGCTCAGGCCCATCACAGTCGGATGGGATGACAGAGCATGACCAGTGAAACCGAGAGCGGTGCCCGCGTTTCTGCGAGGCGCCGGCGGCCGGATGCCGATCATCCGCGGCGTGCGCGTGATGCCGGCCTGTCCCAGGGGAATTTCCCCGCCATCCTGCACCGCAGCCTGAAGCCCATTGAACCGTTGAACCCGGAGCAGCTCGAGGCCATCCACCAGGCCTCGCTCACCATCCTCCATGAGATCGGCATCGAGTTCATGGGGAAGAAGGCACGGGCGGCCTTCGCCAAGGCCGGCGCCAAGGTCGATGAAGGGACCGGGCTGGTGCGCATTCCAGCCGAGCTGGTAGCACAGGCGCTGAAGACGGCGCCCAAAAGCTTTCGCCTGACGCCGCGCAATCCGGCACGCATTGTCGAGCTGGGCGGCGATGCTCTAGCGTTCAGCCTGGTGGCCGGCCCGCCGATGGTCGAGGACCGCATCAACGGCCGGCGCGCCGGCAATCTGCCCGACTATCAGCGCCTCATTCAATTGGCGCAGAGCTTCGACATCATCCATCTGCTCGGCAACCAGCCGACGGCGCCGCAGGAATTGCCGGCGGTGAGCCGCCATCTCGATTGTTATCTCGCCAACCTCATTTATTCGGACAAGGTGTTCCATTGCACCGCGATCGGCGCGGAGCGGGCGCTCGACGGCATCGACATGATGGCGATCTCGCGCGGGCTCTCGCGCGAAGATCTCGCGGGCGACCCCTCCGTGATCACGATCATCTCGGTCAATTCACCGCGCCGTTTCGACGAGGCGATGAGCGACGGCTTGATGGCGATGAGCGAATGGGGCCAGGCCACGGTGATCACGCCGTTCACTTTGATGGGCGCGATGGCGCCGGTCTCTCTGGCAGCGGCCCTGGCGCAGCAGAACGCGGAAGCGCTGGCCGGCATCGTCTTGACCCAGCTCACGCGGCCGGGAGCACCCGTCGTCTATGGCGCCTTCACCTCCAATGTCGATCTGCGCTCCGGGGCGCCGGCTTTCGGCACGGCGGAGAATGCGCGCGCCACGTTGTGCGGCGGGCAGTTGGCGCGGCGCTATGGCTTGCCCTACCGCGCCAGCAATGCCAGCGCAAGCAACACGGTCGACGCGCAGGCGGCCTATGAATCGCAGATGTCGCTGTGGTCGTCGGTGATGGGTGGGGCGAACCTCGTCTATCACGGTGCCGGCTGGATGGAAGGCGGGCTTTGTGCCTCGTTCGAGAAGATCGTGCTCGATGTCGAGATGCTGCATCTGATGGCGACATTGGTGCAGCCCTTCACCGTCAACGATGCCGAGCTGGGGCTTGATGCGCAGCGCGAGGTGCAGCCCGGCGGACATTTCTTCGGCGCGCAGCACACGCTGGCGCGTTATCAGACCGCGTTCCACAAGCCGCTGCTGGCCGATTGGCGCAGCTTTCCCAATTGGTCGGAAGACGGTGCCAAGGATGCGACCGCGCGGGCGACGGCCGTGTGGCAACAGGCGTTGAATGTCTACACGCAGCCGCCGATGGATGTGGCGGTGGTCGAAGCGCTGGAGGCGTTCGTGGCGCGGCGGAAGGAAGAGCGCAAGAGTGCTGGGGATTAGATCTTTGGAGTCTGATTTGGATCTGTATTAATTTTTTTGTAGCGTCGGATATAGGATGTCTGCTCCACGCTGGTAACGATAAGCAGCGTTAAGACGAGGCCGACACCGACAGGCGACAAAAGCATGCGAACAGGATCGGCGGTCGGCGCAAAGATGCCTCTTACGGACCTTCCGCCGTCAACGCCAAAACCAATTAGCAACGCGGCTGCCGAGGCAAGCGCACCAAAGATGATTACGGCGCGCTGCCGTTCGAGATTTCCAATCCAGCTTCTCGTCGGGCCGCCAAGACCACGTTGTGATGTAGAAGAGCAATGCGACCAGTGCCGATATGACGGTCGCGCTTAAGACGCGCGCATATCTCAAGGCCCTATCAGGCCCGAACAATTCGACGATCTGGGGTAAATGGTAATGGAGGTTCGGTATCCATTGACCTATCCAGAGCAGCGTTTTTTCACTAGTCACCGCCCATGGCAGCCGGTGATTGATGCCGGGGTCAAGGGCAGCAACATCAACAATCCAGTAGCCAACCGCCAAGAGCACGTAGACGCCAAAGGTACGGTATAACGGTCGCTGCAACAGTCCGAACATCACGCCGCCGAATTTCCTCGCTATTTATAGATGCTACTCTATCGCACGATGCGACTTGGCACAAAGCCTGCCGGATGGCTTGTTCGCGATATTGCCAACGCGATCTCATCCCCTCTCCCCTTGCGGGAGAGGGTAAGGGTGAGGGGTCGCTGGGTCGGACTCGCTGATACACCCCCTCCCCCGCTCGCTTTGCAAGCCCCCCACACCCGCCAGGGGAGAGGGTTCACATCATCGCCCTGCGGTCGTAAGTTCTCCCCAAATGCTTTCGCGCCGGCCTTCGGGCATCAATCTCCGCGACATTTCGCACACAGCCATTCCTCCAGAGGATCGCCATGAAGGTTTTTATCAGCAGTGATATCGAAGGCACCGCCGGCATCACGCATTGGGACGAGGCCGAGAAGAAGCATGACGCCTATCCGGAATTTCGCGAGCTGATGACGGGCGAGGTGCTGGCGGCGATCGAGGGGGCGATCGAAGGCGGGGCGACCGAGATCCTCGTGAAGGACGCGCATGATTCGGGGCGCAACATCATCACCGCCAATCTGCCGTCTTGCGTGCGCATCATCCGCGGCTGGAGCGGCACGCCGCTCAGCATGGTACAGGGGATCGACGAGGGCTTCGATGTGGCGGTGTTCACCGGCTATCATTCGCGCGCGGGGTCGGAGACCAATCCGCTGGCGCATACCATGAATCTGCGGGTGAGCGAATTGCGCCTCAACGGCGTGCCGGCTTCCGAATTCCACCTGCATGCGACGGCTGCCGCTTATTACAAGGTGCCGGCGGTGTTCATTTCCGGCGACAAGGGCATTTGCGAAGATGCACGGCGCCTTAATCCGAACATGGTCACGGTCCCGGTGCTGGAAGGGATCGGCCGATCGACCATTTCCATCGCACCTGCTGTTGCACGGGCGAATATCAAGGCCGGGGTGACCAAAGCGCTGGGGCTCGACCGCAAGACCTGCCTGCTGCCAATACCGGCAGAAACCGTGCTGGAGGTGGTGTTCAACAACCCGACCGATGCCTACCGGGCCTCCTGGTATCCCGGCGCCAAGCATATAGGCCAGCGCACGGTGCAGTTCATCCACAGCGATTTCTTCGAGATCATGCGCGCGCAGAAGTTCATCCTGGGAATATGAGCGGCCTGCGCCACCGCCGAGATACGTTAGCGATCTCGTAAGACATCCCAGATCAGAATGAGCCGTGAGAATCTCGCCGATGCGCGGGATCTGGCGGAGTGTCGTGGTGGCGCAGAAACCGATATCGCTTCTCTCGGTCATCCTGATCGGCGCCAGCTTCGGCGTGGCCATCGGCGTCGGCGCCGCCGCGGTGGCGCCCAATCGAGCCTATGCCGCGTTCTTCGACAATATGCATTGGACGATCGCGACGGTGGCCGCGGCCTGGATGGGCTGGCTCGGCTATTTCAGCCTGCAAGCATCGGGCGAGGCCGACGCGCGTGCGCGCCTGTGGTTCGCGCGTGGACTCACCGCCTATGCGATCGGGCAGGTGCTGTGGGACATCCAGGTCGCCAGCGGTTGGAATCCGTTTCCGGCACCTTCCGATCTTTTTTACATGCTGATGGGCCCCTGCTGCGCGATCGGCTTCATCACCGCATTTGCGCAGCGTGCCGGGGCCGGCGAAGGCTGGGCCTTCGGCCTTGACGCGGCAGCGCTCTCGGTCGGCGTCCTCGCTGTCACGTTCAGCCTCTATCTGCAGATCAACGCAGACGCCAATATCCTGCAGCTCGGCGTCCTGGTCACCTATCCGGTCAGTTTCCTTAGCCCGGTCTGTTGTGGGCTGGTGCTGGTGTTGATGACGCGCCCGCGCGCAGCAGTGCCCTGGATCATGATGCTGGTCTCGCTAACGGCGATCGGCTTCATCTGGATGCTGTGGAATGCATTGGTGCTGGACAACGCCATCGGCTCCGGCAAGGGCATGAACGCGATGTTCTCTGCAGCCAGCCTGCTCTGCGGCTACGCGGCCGCGAATTGGCGCCTGCAGCCATCGGCCAGCCTGACATATGCACGCCTTGCCGCGACCAGCCGCTATCTGCTGCCGATGGTGCTCGTGCTGCTGGCCTGTACGGCCATCATCCTGATCACGGCATTCCCGAATGTGCCGCGGGCCTTGCAATTCACGGTCGATGGGGCATCCATCCTGGTGGTGGCCCTCGCGGTCATCCGGCAGAGCTTCCTGCTCAAGGAACGCGATCTGCTGCTGCGCGCAGAAAGCAAGGCGCGCCAAGTCGAACGGCGCATGCGCATTTTCTTCGAGGCAACCAACGATCCGATCTTCGTCTGCCGGGTCGAGCGGGGCCGGTTCGTCTATGAGGAGCTGAACGCGGCAGCACTCGCAATCATTGGCAAGCAACCCGGCGAGTTCCAGGAAATGACCCCCCACGACGTCATGCCGGCCGATCTTGCCGACAAGGTCTGCGGCCTCTACCGTCAATGCGTCGCCAGTGGCGAGCCGATGCGTTACGAATATGCCTTCGACAGTCCGACCGGTGTGCATTGGTTCGACACGCGCCTGCTGCCGGTGCGCGATGCCAAGGGCCGCATCACGCATCTCCATGGCATTTCGCGCAGCGTCACCGATTTGAAGCAGCAGACCGGCACGCTGGAACAGTTGGCCAAGGATCTTGACCGGGCGCGACGCGACGCGGAATCCGCCAACCGCGCCAAATCGATGTTCCTGGCCAAGATGAGCCATGAGCTGCGCACGCCCTTGAATGCCATTCTGGGCTTCACCGAAGTGATGGACCGGCAGGTCTTCGGACCAGTCGGCTCCGAGCGCTATGCCGGCTATCTCAAGGACATTCACAGCAGTGGGCATATGCTGTTGCTGCTGGTCAATGACGTGCTCGACCTCTCCAAGCTGGAGGCCGGGCAATATCAGCTGCGCGAGGAAAGTGTCGATCTGGGCGAGATCGCCGCCGAAACCTGCGCCATGCTGGAGCAACAAGCGCAATCGAAGGGCATCAAGCTCAGCAATATCCGACGGCCGCTGCCCCGCGTGATGGCGGACCGGCGCGCCATCAGCCAGATCCTGGTGAATTTGGTCGCCAATGGCCTCAAATTCACGCCCAGCGACGGCAGCGTCGATATCATCATCGATCGCGGTGTCGACGGGTCGCCGCAGCTAGTTGTGCGCGACACCGGCATGGGCATCCCGCAGCATGAGATCGACGCCGTGCGCCAGGCCTTCGTGCAAGGATCGGGCGCCACACGCTCGGCCGAGGCCGGGACGGGGCTTGGCCTCACCATCGTCTGCTCGATGGCGGAACTGCATGGCGGTGCGGTCACCATCGACAGCGAAATCGGCAAGGGCACGACGGTGACGGTACGCCTGCCCGCCAGCAGAATGCTGGCAGCTTAAGTCGGCCAGCAGAATGCTGGCGGCTTAAGTCGTCACGCCGGCAGTCCTGCCTTGCCGAGACCTTCTGCGAGTGTCGCGCGGTCTTCCAGTCGTTTGAGCGGGAGCCAATCCTTGAGATTGGAGATTCGCAGCGCGGGATCGAGCCTTCGTAAGCGTTGCATCGCCTGCTGTGCTTCGTCCATCTGGTCGGCCAGCGCATGACTGGCCGCGATGACGACGGACGTCAGGAGAAAACTCGGCAAGCGGCTGAAGGCCTTTCCCGCCCAGGATGATGCGTCGTCGAAACGCCGGGCCAACAGATGCGCCAGCGCGGTGCCGGCTTCCATGCGCACCATCTCCGGATCGAGCGGGCTCAAGCGCATGGCACGCGAAAAATACTCGATCGCCGCATCCTGCTGGCCGCGCGCCACGCGCTGGTAGCCGCCGAGATACCAGGCCGCCGACAAGTTCGGGTTGAGCACCAGCGCCCGGTCGAGGAGTGCCATGCAGCTGTCGAGATCGCCGCCGAAATGGCCGAGCGCATGGCCGCCGCGCGTCAGCGCCACCGCATCATCCTGGCCCAGCTCCACCGCGCGGCGGGCGAGCCTCGCACCCTCCGTCATCTCCGCCGTGCGATCGGTCATCCAGCCGTTGATCTTGCGCCAGAAATGGCACCAGGCCGCCATGCCATAGGCTGAGGCGTAATCGGGGTCATGCCGGATCGCCTCGTAAAACAGCGGCAGCGCTTCGTCGATGGCGTCCCGTGTGCCGCGATGGAAATGCGCCATGCCGCGGAGATAGAAATCATAGCCGTCGAGATTCTCGGTGGGCTTGCGCTTGGCGCGGTCTATCTCGGCGCGCTCAAGCTCTGGCGAAATCGCGCCGACGACGCTGGTGGTGATCTGGTCCTGCAGATCGAAGATGTCGTCGAGGGTCCCCTCGAACCGGTCTGCCCAGATATGGGCACCGGTCGTCGCATCGATCAGCTGGCCGGTGATGCGGATCCGGTTCGACGCCTTGCGCACACTGCCTTCCAGAATGTAGCGCACGCCCAATTCGCGGCCGACCTGCTTCACGTCGACGACGCGGCCCTTATAGGTGAAGCTCGAATTGCGTGCGACGACGAACAGCCAGCGCATGCGCGACAAGGCCGCGGTGATGTCTTCCACGACGCCATCGGCGAAGTATTCCTGCTCCGGATCGCCGCTCAGATTGTGGAACGGCAAGGCGGCGATGGATGGTTTGTCGGGCAGCACCAGCGCAGGGGCTGCGTCGGTCGCATCTGACGGCTCAGCCCGGGGACCCGATGAGGTCTCTTCCCGCACCTCGCCCACGAAGCGGAGACCCTTGCGGGCCACCGTGCGGATCAGGCGCTGCTCCGCGCCGGTATCGCCGATCGCCTTGCGCACGGCGTTGATATGGCTGGTGAGGGTCGATTCGGAGACGATCCTCCCCTCCCACACCGCTTCGAAGAGATCGTCCTTGCTGGCGACGTGGTCGCGGTTACGCAGCAGATAGAGCAGCAGGTCGAAGACCTGGGGTCCGATACTGATCACCTCGGATCCACGGGTGAGTTCCCGCCGATCCGGATCGAGCAGATAGTTTTCGAAAGCGAATGGCAATTCGACGCTCCATGACCCAGCGGTGGCGCGCAACCCCGATGGCCGGCCTTTATTGATCTAAGATATTACAAACGCAGATTTTTTATATGAACGGGCCGCTGCGAGGCCTGCCGGCACCGGGATATTACCGGGACGGAAGATCTTTTTGGACAAATATTGAAGGCAAATCCAAGAACGCCTGAAGGCCGCCGCAAAGTCTTGGGCAGCGGCTGCAGGCATCCTCCCTACATCGGCGCGCCAATCAACCCAGGGGTCGCGCCGAATATCGAACGGGAGGTTTCCATGCTTGAGAACCAGTCGCCCAAGAAAATCGTCGTCCTCGGTGGCACCGGCCTCATCGGCAGCAAGGTTGTCGCCAAGCTGCAGGCGCTCGGCCATGACGTCGTCGCGGCATCACCCAGCTCCGGCGTCAACGCCGTCACCGGCGAAGGCCTGGACGCGGTCCTGGCCGGCGCCAACATCGTCATCGACGTGGTGAACTCGCCCTCCTTCGAGGAGAAGGCGGTCCTGGAATTCTTCGAGAAATCGAGCCGCAATCTGATGGCCGCCGAAGCGAAAGCCGGTATCGGCCATCATGTGGCGCTGTCGGTGGTCGGCACCGACCGGCTGGCGGATAACGGCTATTTCCGCGCCAAGCTCGCCCAGGAAAAACTGATCAAGGCCGCGAAGACCCCCTACACGATCCTGCGCGCCACACAGTTCTTCGAATTCGTCGGTGGCATCGCCGAGACCGCCGCCGACGGGGAAACGATCCGCCTGTCGCCGGCTTTGTTCCAGCCGATGGCCTCGGATGATGTCGCTGCAGCCTTGGTCGAGGTGGCGTTGGCGGCGCCGGTGAACGGCATGGTCGAGGTCGGTGGGCCCGAGAAGATCGCGCTCGACGACTGCGCCCGGCGTTTCCTCAGTGCCAAGAAGGATTCGCGCAAGGTGATCGCCGACGTGCATGCGCGCTATTTCGGTTCGGTGCTGAACGATCAATCGCTGACGCCGGCCAATGGCGCCCGCACGGGCAAGACGCGGTTTGCCGATTGGCTCAGCCGTTCCGTCCACGCCTGATACGACGCAACCATTTCATCGCAATAAGGGAGAACATAGATGTTCAAAAAATTCCTCTGTGGCGTGACCGTGGCTGGTCTCGCTTTGGCCGCGCTGTCGATAGCGCCAGCGCAGGCCGACGATCGCAAGGTCACGGTGGTCTTCGATCATGTGTTGCCGAATGTGCCCGGCAAAAGCATGAAGGGCGTGCTGGTCGAATATGGACCGGGTGCCTCGTCGCCGGCGCATACCCATCCGGCCTCGGCCTTTATCTATGCGACGGTGCTCGAAGGCGCGGTCCGCATCAAGGTCAATGACGAGCCGGAGAAGATCTATCGCGCCGGCGAGAACTTCGTCGAAAATCCGGGCGATCATCACGCTATCAGCGCCAATGCCAGCGACACGGAGCCGATGCGCATGCTGGCGGTCTTTGTCGTCGACACCGAGGCCAAGGAGCTTGTGATCAACGACAAATAGGTGAGCGTGCCAGCAGGGATGGGTTGGCGGCCACTTGCCGCCAACCCCTTGCCGCTCTATCGTCCGCATTTCAACCAGCGACGTGAGTGCCATGAGCGATGCGCGGCCGGTGACCATTTCCATTGCGCAGTTCAATGCCCAGGATGACGACAAGCCCGGCAACCTCGCACGCGCGGCGCATTATCTGGAGCTGGCGGGCAACCGCGGCAGCGACATCGTGGTGTTGCCGGAACTTTTCACCGGCACCGGCTTTTCCAGCGGCGATGCGCATGAGGCGCTGGCCGAACCAATCCCGGGTCCCACCTTCGAACTGATGGCGGCGGCCGCGCGCCGCCACGCGATGTATGTGACCGGCTCGTTCTATGAACGCGCAGCCGATGGCCGGCTGCATAACACCGCGCCGGTCGTGGGTCCGGGCGGCGATCTGCTGGGCTGTTATCGGAAGACGCATCTTTTCGACGTGCCCAACCGTACCGATCTGCCGCCCGGCATCATGGAATCGAAGAAAGTGTCGCCGGGGGTGGAGCTGCAGCTCTATGACACCAACCTCTGCCGCTTCGGGATCGGCATCTGCGCCGATATCCGCTTCCCGGAGATGTTTCGCGCCTATGCCAAGGCAGGTGCTGAGCTCATCCTGCTGCCGACTGCGTTCCTCAGCCCGCGTTTCGATCATTGGGATTTCCTGCTCAAAGCACGCGCGACCGATCATCAGATGTTCATCGCCGCCTCCGGCATGACGGGCAAAGAGAAGGTAACCGGCATCGGCTTCATCGGCCGCTCGGCGGTGGTCGATCCCTGGGGCGTCATTTTGGCAGGTGCCCCGGATGAGGAGGCGCTGCTCACCACCACCATCGATCTCGACCAGGTGCGACGGGTGCGCAATTGGTGGCCGCTCAACGAACAGATCCGGCCCGATCTCTACGGCAATGTGGCGATCAAGACATCGGCTTCGTGAGTGGCAGTTTCAGCAGATTGAAGAGGCCGAGCTGTCCGCCGTCGCGCAGATCATCTTGCCCCAGGACGACACCGTCCTGCCCCAGTGCCGGCTGCTGGAAATATGTGCCGCAGAGGCGATCCCAGAGCGACAGCACATTGCCGTAATTGGAATCCGTCTCCACCCGCACGACCGAATGATGGCGGCGATGCATATCGGGCGTGCAGATGATCCAGCGCAGGGCGCTGTCCCAGCGGATGGGAAGCGCGATGTTGCCATGGGTGAAGAGCGTTGCCGCGTTGAGCAGTGCTTCAAAAATCAGCACCACCAGCGGATCGGCGCCGAGTGCCAGGACCAGTGTCGCCTTATAGAGCAGTGAGAGCAGGATCTCGATGGGATGAAAGCGCAGGCCTGTGGTGACGTCGACATCGAGGTCGGCGTGATGCACGCGGTGCAGGCGCCACAGCAGCGGCACCTTATGCGTCGCCACATGCTGCAGATAGATGGCCGCATCGAGAATGACGAGCGTGATGGCGCCTTCCAGCCAGAGCGGCAGGGCGACGAGATTGAACAGGCCCCACCCCTTGTCGCCGGCATAAAGCGCTGCGGCGAAGGCGATGGCGCCCAAGGTCAGGCGCTGTGCCAGCACATTGACGACGACCAGCCCCAGATTGGTGCGCCAGCGCCGCGCCTTGTCATCGCTCGGCTTGCGGCGCGGCCACAGCACTTCGGCGAGGCCGATGAGTGCGAAGACGATGAGGAAGATGCTGAAGCGAAAGGCAGCCTCGGTCATGCCGCCATTAGAGCAGAAGTCAGTTCGCCGCGGTTAATGCATATTCGGATGCACCCACGACCTGGCGCGCATGATAGCCGGCATCGATGAGGACAGCGGTGAGCCAGGCGGACTCGGTCGCCAGCGCGGTGTCGTGGTCGATGCCCTTGGCGGCGAGCCAGGCCGCGATCTCAGGAAGGGGTTTCAAGCGGCCATCATCAGCGAGCAATTCGGACATCGAGCGCGCATCCAACTGCACGAGATCGCGGCTGACGGCATTGGCGTCGACCGACCAATCGTCGCGATGATCGACGATGAAGCTGCCCTGGCCCAGGGGTGGCTGCACCTGTGGCACGCCGGCGGCGAGCAAGGCGGGCAGGCCGCCATCGACCATGACGACACGGTCGTGGCCGAGCGAGCGGAGCGCCCAGACAATCTCGGCATCCTCGCCCAGACCTTGGAACGGGTCGGCCAGCACGACGATGGGCCGGCCGGCATCGACGCCCAGCGCCTGCAGGCGCAGCGAGATGGCGGCATTGTCGGTGGAGATCCGGCCACTGGTGTTGCTGAGGTCCTGCCAGCGGATCGGCCGGGCGTTCTGGATGGGCGATGCCGCCTTGAGGTCGGCGTTGCGGGCATCCAGCACCAGCGCGCCATTGGCGATGAGCGCCCGGGCTTCGTCGACTGAAACCACCCATTTCTGGCCGAAATCAATGACATCGATGGCAACGGCCGGGGTTGCGGCGAGGCCGGTCAAGGTCGCGACCACGCCGATGGCGATCGGGGTGCCGGCAACAAAGGCCGCCAGAATCAACGACTTGGGCTGGAGCAGCGGAATGAATTTCATGACATGCACCCTTCCGGAAACCGGTTGGCGGGTCGCGTGCGACCTGAAGGGTCAGCACAACGAACCTATCTATGATCTCTTAAACACTATCAGATCGATAGAGTAAAGAGAGAAATGTTAAGGGGTGCCGACAGAATTCCTTGACGCTCACCCCGCCGCTTCGGCCAGGATCCAGTCGCGGAAGAACTGGGCGGGTCGGGGCAGGCGTTCGCCGGCGCGTTCGACCAGGTAGAAGGCCTCGGTGCTTTTGATCTTGGCAGCGAAGGGGGCGACGAGGTCACCGCTGGCCAGCAGCGGATCGACGAAGCAGGAGCGGCCCAGCATGAAGCCGCCGCCGCTGAGCGTCAGGTCGACAGCCAGCGTCGCGGTGTCGAACATGATCGCGGCGCGGTCGGCGGCGGGCGCCACACCGCCGGCGCCGCGGAACCATTCCGGCCAACCTTCGGCGAAGGTCTGGATGTGGATGAGGCGCTGGTGCTGCAGGTAATCCGGTGCGAGCGGCCGGTCGAGCCCGTCGATCAGGCTTGGCGCGCAGACCGGAAACAGCCGATCGCGGGTCAATGGATAGGCCGCGAGATCCGGCCAGGCGCCAATACCGCAGCGGATCTCAAAATCGGCATCGCGGTCAAGTTCCAGCGGCGTCCAAAGTGCCGTGAGGAGGCGCAAACGGACCTGCGGCGCCTGCGCCAGGAAGCGCGCGAGACGCGGCGCCAGCCACAGATGCGCAAAGCCCGCGGTGACACGGACCGACACGACGTCCGGGCTGCGGCCATGGAACAGCTCGTCCGTGCCGGCCCCCATGCGGTCGAACGCGTCGCGCAACACGGTGAGGTAAGAGAGACCGGCTTCGGTGAGGCTGAGCCCCTGGGCGCGGCGGAGGAACAAGGATTGGCCGAGATGCTCCTCCAGGGCGCGCACCTGCTGGCTGATGGCAGCCGCCGTGACGCCCAATTCCTCGCCAGCGCGCGCGAAGCTGATATGGCGGGCGGCGGCCTCATAGGAGCGCAGCATGGCCAGCGGCGGCAGTTTGCGGAACGTCATCGGCATCCCAAGGCTAAGTCCAGCTAAGCCTTGGACTCTAGTATTTATCGTTTGTCCGGGCCAGATACAAGTATGACACTTAGCGTAGAGCTACATCCAAGGGGAGCGACCGTCATGGCAGCCAGACAGCCCAATTTCGTCATCTTCATGCTCGATCAATTGGCGCCCCAGTTCATGCCGAGCTATGGCCACAGCCTCGTGAAGATGCCGGCGATGCAGGCCTTCTCGGAAAAGTCGGTCGTGTTCGACGCCGCCTATTGCAACTATCCGCTCTGCGCACCCGCCCGCTATTCCTTCATGTCCGGGCGCCTGCCCACCAAGATCGGCGCCTGGGACAATGCGGCGGAGTTCGCGGCCGAGATCCCGACCTTCGCACATCATCTCTCGGCGCTGGGCTATGACACGACGCTGTCGGGCAAGATGCATTTCTGCGGACCGGACCAGCTCCATGGATTTCACCGGCGCCTCACCACCGATGTCTATCCGTCGGATTTCGCCTGGGTGCCCAATTGGGATCAGCCGGAAGCCAAGCTCGACTGGTTCCACAACATGGATGTCGTCCACCAGGCCGGCATCTGCACGCGCTCGGCCTATCTCGATTTTGATGACGAGGTGGTGTTCCAGGCGAAGCGGCATCTGTTCGACCTCGCGCGGAAGGGTGACGACAAGCCGTTCTGCCTCGTCGTCTCGCTGATCAGCCCGCATGATCCCTATCTCGCGCGCCGCGAACATTGGGATCTCTACCGGCATGACGATATCGACATGCCGAAACTGAAGGCCGGTTCCGTGCCGCTCGACCCGCACAGCCAGCGCATCAGCAACGGCATCGGCATGCTGGATCCGGCACCGAGCGAGGAGGCGATCCGCAATGCGCGCCATGCCTATTACGGTTCGGTCTCCTATATCGATGAGCGCTTCGCCGATCTCATGCAGAGTCTCAATGAATCGGGCTTTGCCGACAACACCGTCACCATCGTCACCGGCGATCACGGCGACATGCTGGGCGAGCGCGGGTTGTGGTTCAAGATGAACTGGTATGAGAACGCCGCGCGCATCCCGATGATCATCAACGGCCCCGGCATCAAGGCCGCGCGCGTCAAGGCCGCAGTGTCGCAGATCGACATCCTGCCGACGCTGCTCGACCTCGCCAGCAACGGCGCGCCCTTGCATGAAGAGGTGATCACCGAGGGCCGTTCGCTGGTGCCACATCTCACCGGGGCTGAGGGTCATGACGAGGTGATCGGCGAATATATGGGCGAGGGCGCCAAGGCCCCGGGCGTCATGATCCGCCGCGGGCGCTATAAATTCGTGCATTTCCAATCGGACCCGGACCAGCTCTACGATGTCGAGGCAGATCCGCTGGAGGTGAAGAACCTCGCCAATGATCCCGCGCATGCGGCACGGGTCGCTAACCTGCGCGCGGAGATCGCCAAGGGCTGGGACATGGAAGCCATCCGGCAACAGGTGGTGGCCAGCCAGCGCCGCCGCCGCTATCTCAACGACATCATCCGCGCGCAGGGCGTCGCCTGGGATTACCAGCCGGTTGCCGACGCCAGGAATCTCTACATCCGCAACACCGTGCCGATCTTCGAACTGGAAATGCGCTCAAGGTTTCCGGCGTTCAAGAAGGCAGCGGAGTAGGGCAACTGCTCACACCCAGCTCCTCTGCCCTTCAGGGGGAGGAGTTTAAGCGATCTCGATGACGACTTTGCCTTTTGCATGTCGGTCTCGGATAGCGGCGTGGGCGGCTTCGGTCTCGGCCAGCGTGTAGCGCGTTGGATCGAGGCGTGGGCGCAGTTGGCCGGCTTCGGCGAGCTTCGCCGCCGTTCGCAGGATCTCGCCGTGATGCGCGCGGCCCTTGCCGGTGAGGAGGGGGAGCAGCGTGAAGACGCCGCTATAGCTCGCCGCACGGAAGGAGAGCGGGGCCAGTGCATGCGTGCCCCAGCCGAGACAACTCACAACGCGGCCGCTATAGGGACGCACGGCCGTGAAAGCCGCGTCGAGTGCCGCGCCGCCCACAGTGTCGTAGACGATGTCGAAACCCTCGCCGCCGGTATGGGCGGCCACGGCTTCCTCGAGCGGTGTTGCGCGATCGATTGCTGTCGCGCCGTCCGTCTCGATGATGGATTTTTTGGCAGCGGCATCGACGGCGAATACGTCGGCGCCGCGCGCCTTTGCCAGCTGTACGACCATGTGCCCCACGCCACCGGCCCCGCCCAGCACCAGGACGCGCTCGCCGGCCTGTAGTTTCGCGCGGTCGATGAGACCCTCCCAGGCGGTGATGAAGATGAGTGGCACGGACGCCGCTTCGCGCGGGGTGAAATTGCCGGGTGCCACAGCGAGGAGATCGGCATCGACGGCGGCGAACTCGGCCAGCGATCCTTGATGGCCACCCACCCCGCCGGTCATGCCGAAGACAACGTCGCCTTGGCGAAAGCGGCTGACGCCCTCGCCCACATCCACCACCACGCCGGCAAGATCGATGCCGAGAATGGCCGGCAAGGGCTGGCGCGCATGGGTCGCCTCGCCGGCGCGGATCTTGAGGTCGAGCGGATTGACGCCGCTCGCGTGTACGCGGACCAGAACCTGGCCGGGTCCGGCGACCGGGCGTGGCAGGTGGACCAGCTGGAGGTGTGCTCCTGGGGCGGTGGCGCGTTGTGCGCGCATCTCATTCGACATGGTCGTTTCCTTCAAATGAACGGCTGAGCCAAACCTGATCCATGCGGAAACGTTCATCAATGAACGATACCGTATAAGATTCATGCAAAATCGCATGAGCCGCGCTATTGTTCCTCATGGAATGGAGCGATCTCAGGCTGTTTCTGGCCATTGCCCGGTCCGGCACGCTGGGGGCGGCGGCGCGGAAGCTTGGCCTCACCCAGCCGACCATGGGGCGCCGGTTGCGCGCGTTGGAGCTGGCGCTGGGACAGACCTTGTTCCAGCGAACGCAGGACGGCTTCGTCCTCACCGATGAAGGGCAGGCCGTGCTGGTCCGTGCCGAGCGCATGGAGGAAGAAGCGCTGGCGGTTGAGCGGGCCCTGGCCGGTGGAGCGCAACTTCAAGGGCAGCTGCGCGTCACGGCCTCGGACTGGTTCGGCGCCCACGTCCTGACGCCGATCCTTGCCGGCTTCGTCCAGCTGCATCCCGGCGTGACGGTGGAACTCGTGACCGATCAGCGGCGCCTCAGCCTCGCGCGGCGCGAAGCCGATCTTGCCTTTCGCATCACGCCGTTCGAGGAGCCGGAGATCGTGCAGCGGAAAGCGCTGCGGGTCGATTACGCGCTCTATGGACCGCCGGGGATTGGAAAGGTACAGCGTGGCGATGGGCGCGGCCTGTCGTTGGTGACGATGGATGCAGCACTCGGCAGTTTTCCTGATCTCACCTGGCTGCTGCACATGCTGCCGCAGGCACGCATCGCCTTTCGCAGCAACAATCGCGATGTCCAGGCCCAGGCCTGCCGCGCCGGGGCGGGCGTTGCCGTGCTGCCGCGACCACTGGGCGACCATGTCCCGGGCCTGCAGATCATCGACCTTGGCGAAGCGCCGCCGGGGCGGGATGTCTGGGTCGGCTACCATCGCGACCTCAAGCGCTTGGCGCGGTTGCGGGCGCTGCTCGATCACACATTGCAGCGGCTCGGCTGATGCCGGCTTGACAATTGCCATTATATTCATATATTCGAATGTATGAATAAACAGAAAGTCACGATCGGGCCCGCAGACCTGCTTGCCAAGGCTGGCGAGGCGGCGGCGTTTCTGCGGTCGCTGGCACATGAGCATCGGCTGGCGATTCTGTGCGTGCTGGAGGATGGGCCTTTGAGTGTCGGCGAGATCGCGCTGGAGCTGGAGCTGGCGCAGCCCAAGGTCTCGCAGCATCTGATGCGGCTGCGGGCCGAGGGGCTGGTCGCCACAGAACGGGATGGCACCACCATCCACTATCGTATCGTCAGCAAGACGGCGCGCGACATTGCGGCCGTGCTGAAAGCAGCGTTCTGCCCGCCGGCAGGCCGGGCCAGGAAAAAGTAAGGAACCATAGGATGGACTGGAACGCGTTCAATCCACTCGCGGCGCTTGGCGGCGGCGCGCTTATCGGCCTGGCGGCGCTGATCCTCTTTCTGGGGATTGGCCGCATCGCCGGGGTGAGCGGCGTGCTGGGCCAGATGCTGCAACGACCGGACAGTGAAACCGGCTGGCGCCTTGCCTTCCTTATCGGCCTGCCTTTGGGTGCACTGCTGATGGCCAATATCCTGGGCGGTGTAACGCCGCATGTCGGCACCGGCACATTGGGCCTGGTTATTGCTGGCCTGCTGGTCGGCTATGGCACTCGGCTGGGCTCGGGCTGTACCAGCGGGCACGGCATCTGCGGTTTGGCGCGCCTGTCGCCGCGTTCGCTTGTGGCCGTGCTGCTGTTCATGGCGAGCGCCATGGCGACCGTCTTCGTCACCCGTCACCTACTGGGAGCATGAAGATCATGCCGCGCGTCATCGTTGCTCTCCTTGCCGGACTCATCTTCGGCGCTGGCCTCGCCCTTTCCGGCATGGCCAATCCGCAGAAGGTACTGGCCTTCCTCGACCTCGGTGCCATCGCCACGGGCGGCTGGGATCCCAGCCTTGCCTTCGTCATGGGTGGCGCGCTGATCGTCGCCCTGCCCGGCTTCGCCTTTGCCCGGCGGCGTGCCAGGCCGCTCGCGGCCGAGACATTCACCTGGCCGGCGGCCAGCGCCATCGACAAGCCGCTCATGCTGGGTGCCGTGCTGTTCGGGATCGGCTGGGGTGTCGCCGGCATCTGTCCTGGGCCGGCGCTGACCTTGCTGGTGCTTGACGGCACCGCCGCGATCATCTTCTTTGTCGCCATGCTGGCCGGCATGACCCTCTTTGCCGCGCAGAAGCAGCTCGGCCGCTAACCGGAGATTTTGATGTTCTACGAACCGCGCCTCAAGAACAGCGGCCTCACGATCGATCCGCTGAAGGCGCTGGTGGTGCCGCGGCCAATCGGCTGGATTTCCAGCGTTGATCTCGAGGGCCGCGTCAACCTCGCCCCGTTCAGCTTCTTCAATCTGGTGGCGGACGCGCCGCCCATCGTGATGTTCGCCCCCAGCGGCCGCAAAGCCAATGGCGAGCTCAAGGATTCGCGCGTCAATGTGGAAGCGGTGGGCGCCTTCGTCGTCAACCTCGCCACCTGGGATCTGCGCGAACAGATGAATGCGACCTCGGCCTCCCTGCCCGCCGGCGCGGATGAATCGGTCGTGGCCGGGCTGGAGATGGTGCCGTCGACCATCGTGGCGCCGCCGCGGGTCGCTGCGTCACCGGTGGCGCTGGAATGTCGCTATCTGCAGACGGTGCATCTTCCCAGCCTCGACCCGGACGAGCCCAATGTGGTGCTGTTCGGCGACGTGGTCGGCATCCATATCGCCGATCATCTCATCGAGGACGGCCGGGTCGACATCACCAAGGCGAAGCCCATCGCCCGCATGGGGTATTCACTCTATGCGGTGGTCGAGCAGGCGTTCCGGATGACACGGCCTGGGTGAATTCCATTCATACGTCATACCCGCACCCCCTCGTCATGGTACGCGAAGGCGTACCACCCACGAGTTTGTGAAACGCTGCTCTGAATTTGCTCAAAGAAACTCGTGGGTGGTCGGCCTTCGCCGACCATGACGAATTAGAGCACTACCACGCCAAATAAGGCAGCGCGTAATCCGGTTGCGGGCCGCCTTCGGACAGTCGCGCAAGCGCGTCCTGGTCGAGCACGGTGCCTTCCAGCAACACGCTATGATGGATGCCACCGGCGATGAGCAGCGATTTGGCACCCACACCTTTGGCGCCGGCCACATCCGTGCGCAGCGCATCACCAATGCCGAGCACGCGCGCGGGGTCGGCGATCTTGAAATCCTTGAGCGCGCGGCGATAGATGCCGGGATAGGGCTTGCCCTCAATGATGACCTCGCCGCCCAGATTGCCATAGGCTTCGGCGATGGCACCGGCGCAGATTTCCGCGATGCCGCCGCGATGCACGATGAGATCGGGGTTGGCGCAGACCAGCGGCAGGTTGCGCGCCCGCGCTGCCTGCAGCACGGGCATGAAGTCGGCCACCGTGTCATTGGGGCTATCGACGCCGATCGCCAGGACGAAATCGGCCGCGGCGATGTCGGTAACTGCCGTCACATCAAGACCGTCGAGGAAGGTCAGATCCTGCCCGCCGACGATCTGGTAGGCGCGGGAACCCAAGGCGGCATATTGCGGCTGGTCCTTGGCCGCGATGTGGTTCCAGACTTCCTCGCCCGAGGTGTAGAACCCGGTATAGAGATCGTCAGCGATGCCCATCTCGCGCATGCGCGGTCGCACCACCTCGATGCGGCGAGGCGCGTTGGAGACCAGCGCCACATCGACGCCAGCTTTCCTTAACTGGTCAAGCGCATCGAGTGCCGCCGGGTAGGCCTTGATGCCGTCATGCATGCAGCCCCACAGGTCCATCACAACGAGGTCGATATCGGCGACGATGGCGCCCAGGCCATTGGGGAAACGGGTCATAGATCGAGTACCTTCGGTTTATCTGCGTCATGCCCGGACTTGGTCCGGGCATCCACGACTTTCTTGTCGCTGGCAAACTCGTGGATGCCCGTGCCAAGCACGGGCATGACGGATAGGTGGTTGCATGGCATCAGTGAATGGCGATAGCTAGTGGATAACGGGGGTTTCGGCGCGGGCGATGCGCGGCTCGCCGAAGAGATATCCCTGGCCGAAATCGAGATGCATGTCGAGGAGTTCGAGCAGCATCGGCTCGGATTCGACATGGTCAGCGATGAGGTCGATGGCAAAGGAATCCAGCATCCGCTTGAATTCCTGCGGGTCCTCGCCGAGCGCACCGGCGCGGGCTGCGGCAATCAACCGCTCCGCCTCGATCTTCATGAAGCGGAAGTGGTGGCTGGAAAGCTGCGCCGGGTTGATGTCGAAATGCGTCACCTGATCGAGGCTGAAGCGATAGCCAAGCTGCGCCAGCCGGTCGAGATCGCGCAGCAGGGCCTCGTCCGCCATGTCCATCGCGCGCTGCGAGAATTCGAACACGATGGCCGGGGCGAGTTCGGCGTTCTGTGCCATCAGACTGATGAATTCGCGAAAGAAGTCGCGGTCGGCCAAGGTGTGATGACTGATATTCAGGAAGAAGCCGACGCCGGCATTGGATTTCCGGATGCGGCGCAGAGTCTGGATGCAACGGAACAGCTGCATGTTGTCGATCGCGGTGACGAGGCCGTGGCGTTCGGCGAGGTCGAGATATTGTTCCGGCGTCAGCACGCGGCCGTCAGCGATGCGCACGCGTGAGAAGCATTCGAAGAAGCGGCGCTTCCGCTGTGGCAGAGTCACCACGGGCTGCAAGGCAAGTTCGACGCCGTTCTCGCGCAGGCCGTCGCGCAGGGCGTCGAGAATCTCGTCCTCGGCCAGGTCATAGGCGATGGGCGGCATCGGCAGGCTGGCGCTGCCCGTGGTTGGGGCGGATGCCGGTGCGCTGACGGGCGCGGCGGGAGGCGGTGCGCTGGCAGGAATTGCGGGCGAGGCTGGGGCTGCCGGCTGATCAAGCGGGACAATTTTCGGCGCGGCTGCGGGCGCCTTCGCCGTCTTCGCTGGTGCTGTCGTCTTGCCGCCAGCGGTGCGCGCGGAATAGAGCTGCTCGATGAGGTTCTGGAGCACCTTCACCTCGTTCACCACATCGCCCACATCCTGGCTCGACGAGGTGGCGATGTTGGCGAGCGTCGCGCGCAATTGCAGCATGTCGTCTTCGAGCTTGCGCTGATCGCGCAGCACGCCGGCCAGCAGGCGGTTGAGGTCGGCCAGCGATTGCGCCTGCACGCGGCTGCGGCCCTTGGTGAGCGCTGCCTGATGCGTGAGAGCCCCCGCCATGACGACGAAGCCGCCGGCGATGGCGCCGACTAGGCGCGAGACGCCGGGCAGGAATTCCGGCAGCCAGAAGGCCAGCACCACCGCGCCCAGGGCATAGAGCAGGAAGATGAAGACATGTCCGCGGGAGGTCATCGGATAGGACTAGCCGTTACGTGGTTAAGAGGGTGTTAACATGATCCGCCCCGACCGCCTCGGCAACCGTGGCGAAACCATCGGCTTTGAGCAAGGCAGGCAAGCCGGCCACGATCCGTGCGGCAAGGCCCGGACCTTCATAGACCATGGCGGAATAGATCTGCACAAGCGATGCACCTGCGCGGATCCTGGCATAGGCATCTCGCGCCGTGGTGATGCCACCGACGCCGATCAGCGGCAGCCGGCCCTGTGTCAGCCGGTACATGCGGCCAAGGAGCGCTGTCGAGGGATCGCGCAACGGTGCGCCGGAGAGGCCGCCCGTCTCACTGGCGAGATCGATGCTCTGCAACGGGGGTCGGGCGATCGTGGTGTTGCTGATGATAAGACCGTCGAGGCCATGATCGAGGGCGACCGCTGCGATATCGGCCTGGTCTTCCTCGGTGAGGTCGGGCGCAATCTTCAGCAACAAGGGTGGTCTGGTGGCAAGTTTGTCGCGCGCGATGCGCACGCGGTCGATCAAGGCTGCCAGCGGTTCCTTGCCTTGGAGGGCGCGCAGGCCCGGCGTGTTGGGTGACGAGACGTTGATGACGAGATAGTCGGCGAGCCGCCCCAACGCCGCGACGCCGAGTTCGTAATCTGCCGCCGCGTCGAGCGTTTCCTTGTTCTTGCCGAGATTGACGCCGACGATGCCGGCTCGGGCGTCGCGGGGTTGAAGCCGCACTGCTACCGCATCGATGCCGTCATTGTTGAAGCCCATGCGGTTGATGACGGCGCGATCTTTCACCAGCCGGAAGAGGCGCGGGCGCGGATTGCCGCCTTGCGCACGCGGGGTGACGCTGCCGATCTCGACAAAGCCGAACCCCAGACCCAGCGCGCCGCGATAGCATTCGGCGTTCTTGTCGAAGCCGGCGGCAAGGCCGACGGGATTAGGAAAGTTGAGTCCCCACAGCCGCTGCTGGAGCGGCGAGCTTGCCGCAGCGGGTTTGCCCGCCGGCAATAGTGCCAGGCTGCGCACGGCCAGGCGATGGGCGTTCTCCGCATCAAGTGCGAACAGGGCCGGCCGAGCCAAGCGATAGAGACAGTCGAGAAACAGCATGAAGCGGGAGCCCCCCGGTATGGTTTTTGGGGTATGGTTTTTAGGCGTTGTTCTTAGGCACGGTTGGGGTTGGTTGTAACCTGTGACCGGAGCTACAGAATGTCGGGCGGCGCGACAAGCCCTCATGCTGCAGTGCCGTGCATGATGGCACCAGAACATACAGCCGGCCGGCGATCCGACCAAGGTGATAGCTAGTCGATACAAAATCCGCGAAATAATCCTTGTCATTACTGTGGGATCATCCGGCGGCACCGCCAAATCGGCATTCATTCTTAGGTGATAATAAGAACTATTCCGATCCAATTATTTGTAAATGAACTGTTCTTTCTATGGGTTTCCTGAGCTAAACTATACTTCGTCGCGCATTGGTCTTCGGGGGGAGAACGGTGCATCGACGGAACATGGTCCTGGATCAGGAATGATCTAGGTCTCTTGACTGAGAAGGAGACGCTTCGTCCTGGGGCTGCGGCAAGCGCGTCGTATCTGGCTTGTATTTTAGGAGAAGCGATCGTGTCAGTTCCCATGTTGCAGCATGCCGACGTTTGGCGTGGCATCGATAAACTTGCCGCCAAGCACGGACTTTCGGCTTCGGGTCTTGCACGTCGTGCCGGCTTGGATCCGACGGCCTTCAACCCATCGAAGCGCATCACACGCGAAGGCCGCCCACGCTGGCCGAGCACAGAATCCCTCTCCAAGATCCTGACCGTTACCGGCGAGCCATTCGTCGACTTCGTCCTGTTGACCGGGGCAAGTACCGGCGAAGCGAACAGCAATGGCCATGGCGGCGCCGCGGCCTTTGACCAGCCGATCAGCGGCGGGCGCGTTGCCGCCCGAACGGCGCCCCGCACCATCCCGGTCATCACGCTGGAGCGTCTGGCGGCCGGCGATTGCTTCGACAGCGCCGGTTTGCCCACCGGTCCCGGCTGGGGTCATCTCGATTTTGCCGGTTCCGCCGTGCGCGAAGCCTTCGGCGTCGAGATCACCGGCGGCGATTTCGACCCGGTCTATCGGGATGGCGATACGCTCATCGCCTCCCGCGCGGCCGAGATCCGGCGCAATGACCGGATTATCATCGGCACCACCGCCGGCACCGCCATGGTGCGCAAGGTCACCCGCCAGGATGCCGACGGCTACTATCTCGAAGCCATCCGCCAAACCGGGCAGCCCCAATTCGTGCCGCAGGACCAGGTGCGCTTTGCGGCGCGCATCCTGTGGGTCAGCCAGTAAGGCGTCCGATACACAACATGTTGTGATTCATTGTGACCGGCACCACTTGCGCCAGCGCCATTTGACGCCCATATATGTTCCTGATATGTTCTCATAAGAACAAGACAGGAGCAGTGCCATGGCGCGGAACGCCGTCAGCAGGGACCACGAGAGCGGGCACGATACCGGGGCGCTGGTTCAGGCTACCTTCGATTTCCTGCCACAGGAAATTCGCCACCGCATGCGTTTCGGCGACGTGCTGAAGGCCGGCCAAGCGGATATGCGCCACCATTCCCGCATGATCGATCGGCAGGTGGTGGGGCTGGGCTCGCGCATCGCTGCAGCGCGTCTGCGCGAAATCCTGCGGCCGGATTCGGAGCGCGGCCGCAATCCGCTAGGCATCGATGCAGTGGAGGAAACCTTGGGCGAGACGCAAATCCTGGAACAGGGACTTTCATCCGTGCGGCCCAGTGCAACAGCAAGGCCGGGCGCTGAAGCTTTGCAGCAGCAGCGCGACATCCTGCGCGAGATCGGCACGGCGGTGTTTTATTTCCGTGACGAAGAGGAAACGCCGTCAGATATTCGTGTGGAGATGCAGCGCCTGCATCCCCGCCCGTTGCCGGCGCGCTATTACGGTGCACCGCCGCAGCAGGCCGGTGCACATCCCACTCCGGACGATGCGCTGTCGTGGCAGTCGACGCGCAAACGCGCCTGATAGCTTTCCGTACAGCAAGCACCACACGCGTAAATCAGACGATCCATGGTCGCCGGCACTTACTCCCTTGGGCGGATTGCCGCAGGTGCGACATGCCACGGACCTTGACGCGCCGGGAGGAAGCGTCCTAGCGTTTCACTCTGGTATCCGATGATCCGCCCAAATGCGTTCTGGTGGCGCCGCGATGGCGCGGGCGGAATCTTCTCGAGAGTGAGGTTCGCCATGGAACAATGGCATTTCGTTGACGGCAAATGGGTGACCGGCAATCCGCCCTTGATGCGCGCGTTCGATCACGCGACCTGGCTGATGGGCGGCATCTTCGATGGCGCGCGCGCCTTCGATGGCGTGACGCCGGATCTCGACCTGCATTGCCGCCGGTCCGTCCGCTCCGCCACCAATGTCGGTTTGCGCTCGCCCTTGTCGGCGGGCGAGATCGAGGAGATCTGCCGTGACGGCATCGCGCGCTTCTCCCGCGGCAGCCATCTTTATATCCGGCCCTTCATGTGGTCCGAGAGCGGCTGGATGGCGCCGGACCCGGCCAGCACGCGCATCTGTATTTCCGTGGTCCTCGAACCGATGCCGGAACCCAAGGGGGCGAGTGCGATGATCTCGCGCTTCCGTAGGCCGTCGCCGGAAATGGCACCGACCGATGCGAAGGCCGTCTGCCTCTATGCGCAGGCGGGACGTGCCTCGGGCGAGGCACGCGCGCGCGGCATCGACGAAGCGGTGATGCTGGATCCGCTCGGCAACATCGCCGAATTCGCCTCCGCCAATCTGTGGATCGCCAAGGACGGTGCGGCGATCACGCCGGCCGCCAGCGGCTGCTTCCTCAACGGCATCACGCGCCAGCGCCTGATCCGCCTGTTCAATGCGGCGAAAATTCCGGTCTATGAACGGACGCTGACACCCAAGGATATTCTGGAAGCGGACGAGTTGTTCTCGTCGGGTAATTTCGGCAAGGTCATGCCGATGACCTCGATCGAAGATCGCAAGCTGGAGATCGGGCCGATCTTCCGCCGCGCCCGCGAGCTCTATATGGACTTCGCCCATGGCGGATTGAGGTCGGCGGCTTAGCAACCCAGTTCGTCATGGTCCGCGAAGGCGGACCACCTACGAGTTTCTATCCGCTGACCCAGACGCCGCAGGAAAATTCGTGGGTGGTCCGCCTTCGCGGACCATGACGATAAAATTTGCGGGGCGGCTCGCTTAAACCGTCAGATGCCGCGCTCTTGCGCCGCGTTCGATGGCGGCGGCGACGAGTTTGCCGATCTTGAGTTCGAAGCGGATGAGATCGAGGAGGCGCGCTTCTTCCGCAGTCATCTGGCTGTCGGCGGCGGCAACGTCGCAGGCCAGCGCATAGGCGGTCTCGCGCAGCTTTTCCGGCAGGGCTTCGCTGACCTTCTTCAACACCGCATCCAGGCCATCGGTGCCGCTCAGCAGATCGATGCAGGAGGCGGCGGTCTTGGCGATCTTGGCGCGGTCGAAATCGCGGAACACCGGCAGATGGCCGACCATGTCGCCGATCGAGGACATCTCGGCATCCGACATGTCGCGATCGGCCGCGGCCATCAGCACCATGGTGTAGATCAGCGCGGTATGATGATTGAGAGCAGCCATAATTTTTCAGATCCTATTGCTTAACCAATGAACAGGCGGGACGCCCGAAATCGCCGGAACAATAGCGGCGAGGCCGATTGCGCTCAACCCCCCGGTTAGACCCTGCGTCAGGCCTGGGAGACCGGCGATTCCTTAACGTTTTCAGCCAGAAACGCCGCTGTTTGCTCAATCACGGCCTTGAGGCCGATCCGTTCCACCGTCACATCGGCCGGAAAGGCGGTCAGCAGCCGCGAGGGCATGGCCTTGTCGAGCAGCACGAAGACGCCGTGATCGTCGGCGCGGCGGATGAGGCGGCCGAAGGCTTGCTTGAGCTTGAGGCGTGTCAGCTGGTCCTCATAGGCGGTGCCGCCGAAGGCCTGCTTGCGGGCGCGGTGGAGAAGGTCCGGGCGCGGCCAGGGCACGCGGTCGAAGACGATGAGGCGGAGCGCATTGCCCGGCACGTCGACACCGTCGCGCACGGCATCGGTACCGAGGAGACACGCATCGACATCGCCGCGGAAGATATCGATGAGCGTTGCGTTGTCCATGGCATCGACATGCTGTGCCAGGAGATTGAGTCCGGCCCCTTCGATGGCGGGTGCTATCCGCCGGTGCACTTCGCGCAAACGCTGGATCGCGGTGAAGAGCCCGAGCGCGCCACCACGTGCCGCTAGGAACAGGGTGCGATAGGCGGAGGCCACCTGCGCCATGTCGTCCTTGTCGAGGTCGGTCACGATAAAGACGCGGGTCTGCTTCGCGTAATCGAAGGGCGAGGGCACGCGCAGGCGATAGGCGGGCAGCGGCAGATGATTGGTGCCGGCGCGCACCTCGGCCCCCATCCAGGATTGCTCCGACCCGCTGCCATCGGTGAGGGTGGCCGAGGTGACGACGATGCCGTGGGCCGGCTTCATCACCGCTTCCGCAAAGGGTCGCGTGGGGTCGAGGAAATGGCGATACATGCCGACATCCAGCTCGCGCCCGTCGATGCGCTCCAGGCCGAACCAGTCGACGAACATCGGTGCGTCATTGAGCGGGTCAGGTAATTGATTTGTGGAGAGTGCTTTGAGCATCGCGCGCCAGGCGCCGATCTCCATGTCGCCGCGCCGCTGCAGCCCGCGCGCCATCGCGTCGATGCGCTGGCGTTGCGCGGTTTCCAGATCTTCCGCTTCATCATCGAGACGCCGCATGAGTTTGGCAGCCAGCGCCAGCATCGGTTCCATGAGTGCGCTGAGCGCGCGGTCGAGGGCGACGCTGGCCAAGGCGACATCCGGCTCCAGCGGCCCGCAGGCGCATTCAAGTGAATAGCCGCTGCGTGGTGCGGCGGCGCGCGCCAGCACCTGGTGGCGCACGGTGATGAGAAATTTCTCAGCGGCGCCAAGTGGCTGACCATCGGCCATGCGCTGCTGCCAGCCTTCGCCGGCCAGTGATTTCGCCGCGGCAAGGACATCATCGACCAGACCCGGCATGTCGGGATCGTCGAGGATAAGATCATCGAGCCGGCGCTTCAAACCACGCGCGCGGCTGGAGCGACCGCCTTCCGCGCCGAGCAGCCAGCGGCGCAGATCCGACATCTCCTGGCCGGTGAGATGTGCCGCGAAGGCGCCGTCGGTGGCGCTGAACAGGTGATGGCCTTCGTCGAACACATAGCGTGTCGGCAGGCGCTGATCCTCAGCCCCGCCCATCGCTGCCTGGATCATCACCAGCGCATGATTGGCGATGACGATCTCGGCCTTCTTCGCGCGCCGCGCCGATCGTTCGATGAAGCAGCGGGTGTATTGCGGGCAAGCGGCATAGATGCATTCGCCGCGCCGGTCAGCCAGCGCGAAGCTGCGGTTATGGCCGATGAGGTCCGGCAGCCAGCCGGGGAAATCGCCGCCGACCATGTCGCCATCGCGGGTCTGCATCGCCCAGCGCGCGACGAGGCCGAAGGCCACCGCGTCGATCGGCCGGCCGGAGAGCTGCCCGCCCATCTCGGCCAGATTGAGCAGGCACAGATAATTCTCGCGCCCCTTGCGGATGACGACCTTCTGCGCCTTCTGCGCCGGGTTGGGATAGAGCCGGTCGAGCTCACTGTCGATCTGGTGCTGCAGATGGCGCGTATAGGTGCTGATCCAGACCGGCCCCTGGTTGCGCGCGGCCCAGATGCTGGCGGGCGCGATATAGCCCAGCGTCTTGCCGACACCGGTGCCGGCTTCGGCCAGCACGACATTGGGGGCACCCTCTTCCGAGCGCGGCACGAAGGCGGGCGTCAAGCCGGCGGCGAAATCCGCCTGCGCTGCGCGCTGCTCGGCATGGACGCCGATGAGGTCAGCCAGGCGACGGCGTGTTTCTTCGGCAGTAATAGGCAGGTGATCGGGTTCCGGCGGTGGCGCGCCATCCGACCATTCCGGGAGATCGTCCCATACCGCGACACCTGGCGCATTGATCCCGGCATCGGCCTGGAAATCGAGGGCGCGCAGGACAAAGGCTCCCCAGGCCCAGCCGGCCTTGGCCATCGCCCAGGCGAGGCCGAGCGTGCGGCGACGCTGGCGGCTCTGTGCGGCAAGCTCGACCAGCAGCAGCCGGGCGATCTCATGGAGCAGCCGCACTTCCAGGAGCGGATCGTGATGCAAAGGCACGGTGACGCCCAGCACCTCGGCCAATCCCTTGGGGGTCGGCAGGCAGAAGCTGGCCGGGCGCACGAAGGCATAAAGTTCGAGGAGATCGAAGGCGGGGAACCGCTCGACCTTCAGGCGCCGGGCGGTGGCCGGCGCATGGACCACGAGTGGCGGCCGCGCCCGGCCAGAAAGCGCTGCCGTCGGATGGCTGACACGCTGCGGCGCTGCCTCGGCATGGTCCAACCACGCCGCCTCGGCATGGAAGGCGACCAAGGCCGGCAGATCGGCAAGCGCATTTGGCAGCGGGGAAGATGTACCGGTTTCGTTCATCACCCGACTTATGGACCAGCGGCGGGCTGGGATCAATGCGCGGCAGCGATTTTAGCTCGTCATGGTCCGCCGTCGGCGAAGGCCGACATTCGTCGGCTGTGGCGGACCACCCACGAATTTACCTGCGGCTGCTCGGCTAACGGATAGAAACTCGTGGGTGGTCCGCCTTCGCGGACCATGACGTATTTTTTTTGAGAATCTCGGCCTTACGCCGACAGGATGCGCTGGCCGATGGCCCAGGGACGGTCGAATTGGGGGCGGCCGTAGTGATAGCCTTGGAGGTAATGAACCCCGGCGGCAATCAGCACCTGGGCGTCGGCTTCGTTTTCGACGAATTCAGCAACGGTCTCAAGGCCGAAGGTGCCGGCAAGGCCCATCAGATTGCGGATGAACAGCTGCTGGTCGACATTATTGGCCAGGTTGCGCACGAAGGAGCCGTCGATCTTTACGAGGTCGACGGTGAGCGCCTTCAAATGCCGGAAGCTGGTGAAGCCGGCGCCGAAATCGTCGATGGCGACGCGGCAGCCGACATCGCGCACCACGTTCACGAAGCGCGCCGATTCCTCGATGTCGTGGAGCGCCGCCGTCTCGGTGATTTCCACGATCAGGCGCGAGGCGATATGCGGTGTCGATTTCACCGCGGCGATGAGCGCGCGCAGCCAGGATTGATCGGTGGCGGTAAGACCCGAGATGTTGAGCGAGAGGACGGCGGCCAGGTCCTTGCGCAATTCAGCGACGGTCATGTCGAGCACATAGCGGTCGAGGAGCCGCGTCATGCCCAATTGCTCGACCACCGGGATGAAGGCGCCGGCCGGCAGGATCTCGCCCTTCGGGTCACGCATGCGCAACAGGCATTCGTATTTCGAGACGGTCATTGTCCGGGCGTGGATGATCGGCTGATAAGTGAAGATCAGGCGCTGTTCGCGCATCGCCTGCTGGACCTGGGTTCCCACATCCATGGCGCGGCGATGCAACAGCGTCTGCTGTTCGGAGGGGCGATAGACGTTGTAGCAGCAGCGGCCGGCCTTCTTGGCATAGGTCAGCGCCGATTCCGCCTTGGTCATGACCTCATAGGCGGTGTTGACCAGACCCGGGAACAGCACGCAACCCACAGAGACGGTGATGGGGATCGACTGGCCGTTGATCTCGATCGCCTGGTCGCGCATCGCCTCGATGATGCGGTCCATGCAATTGACGACGCAGTCTTCCGGGCAATTGCTGACGAGAACGCCGAAGCGGTCGCCGCCCAAGCGCCCGATCACATCGCTCGCGCGCAGGGTCCGGTCGAGGCGCTGGCCGATTGCCACCAGGACAGCATCGCCGATCTCGTAGCCATAGGCGTTGTTGACCATGGCGAGCTTGTCGACGCCGATGACCAGGAAGGCGCTCTCGACCTTGAAGCGACGGCTGAAGGACAGGGCCTGTTCCAATTCGTCGCGCAGGCGGGCGCGGTTGAAGTGACCTGTCAGTTCATCGTAATTGGCAATCCGCTCGAGGCGCGCTTCGTTCTGCTTCCTTTGAGTGATGATGCGCATGGCGCCGGACATGGCGACCGGCATGCCGTTGGCGTCGATCTCGACCCGGCCGCGGTCATGCACCCAGATGACCAGGCCCTGACCGTTGCGCACGCGGTATTCGCAATCGTAATTGTCGCCCTGGCTGAAATGATCGGAGAGCGCCTTCAGGCGCCGCGGCAGATCCTCAGGGTGGATGCGGTTGTTGAAGCCATGGCCGCTGGCGATGGCGTGCTCGCCTTCGCCCAGAACCTCCTCGATCTCGCCGGCCCAGTTCAGCCGATCGGAGAGGATGTCCCATTTGTAAAGAATATCGCCCGAGGCGCCGATGGCCGCCCGCAGCCAATCAGGGGCCGCGGCGGGCACGGGCTGGGGATCGGCAAAACCGGGATCGGCATGACCAGAAACCTGGCCCGTTTCCGGGGCCAGGCCACTCAGTCCTTGCTCGTTCCTCAAAGCCGTCACGAGCGCTCCTGTGTCGCCGCCACCCGGTACCATCCGATGACCCTAGCGCCAGAGTCTAAACAAAGTCCTAAAAGCTGACTGAATGGTCTTTTTTCGGGCGGTTTTGGGTCTTGTGCCGGGCGTGGGACGGCCGGTGTGGAGCCGCGCGGGAAGAACTGCTTAGACATGGTAAATAATTGGTAAATTTGAGTAAATTCGCCGAAACGACGCACAATAATGTGACAAGAATCCGTGTACTGGCCCTTGAACGGGCTTGTACCTAGCTCCAATTTATCTAAAATTCTATCTATTCCTGGATCTGCGACGGCGGGTGCCGCGTAGTCAGTCTTGAAACGCCTTTTTGAGGGAAGTCCCGCCGCGTATGGCTGACGTCAGCCGCCTTCTTTTACCCCCGCCCAGCACGATAGGGCGCACCCCGCTCGCGCGCATCGGCGAGGGCAAGGGAGAGGCACGCGACGAGCAGGGCCTGGTTCAGGCGGTCGATGAAACGGCCGATGCGACCGGTGGCGCCCGGGCCAAGCAGTTCCGCTTCCGTGTGCTGGATGGCGGGCGCAGCGATCAGCTGGCCGGCAATGCCGAACTGCCGGCGCGCACCCGGCCTGGCCAGGACAGCACGGCGGAGGCCGCCAGTACCGGCGGTGCCCAGACCACCACGAATGCGCGCGGCCAGCAGGGCAGCGGCGTACCGCTCGGCACACCCCTTGCCACCTTCCTCGCTCAGCTCATCGCGCAGGAACAGCTGCCCCAGGGCCTCTATGACCCGCCGGTGAAGGCCGCCGACCGCGCCTATCGCCAGGCCGGCGGCGAACCGGCGCTGACCGACAGCGCAAGGTCCGCCCCGCGCTACCAGATTGCGGTCTGAGCCAGATTGCGGCCTGGGGTTGCCGATTAGGGTCCGCTGTCTCTAAGCTCCCGCCGGCATGACACCCTTTGGACAGAAACTGCGCGAGCTCCGGCAGGCCCATGGCAAACAGCTCAAGGACATGGCGAAGGCCCTCCGGGTCAGCTCCGCCTATCTCTCGGCGCTGGAACACGGCCACCGTGCGCGGCCCAAGACCGGCTTCGTGCAGCAGGTGGCGGCCTTCTTCAACCTCGCCTGGGAGGAAGTGGACGATCTCCAGGCGCTGGCCGACATCTCCGATCCCAAGGTCAGTATCGACACCGGCGGCCTCTCGCCCTTGGCCACCGAACTTGCCAACCGCCTCGCCAAGCGCATCGGTGATTTGGATGCGCCCACGCTCGAAAAGCTCAACGAGCAGCTGAAGCCCAAATAACGCCTTCATTGCCCTCGATGACCAGATGATTCAGCATGGCGCCGAAACACCCGCCGAGTCGGGAATGAGGAAGTTCAGTAAGGACAGGGCATGAGCGTCGAGCGGCAGGTGAGTTGGGGCGAAGCGCTCACGGTCTATTTTACCTGGCGGCAAGTCGTCATCTTCGGCATGGGCTTTGCCAGTGGCTTCCCGTTGCTGCTGACGCTCTCGACACTGTCCTATTGGCTTTCGACCGTCGGTGTCGACAAGACGACCATCGGCATCTTCATCCTCGTCGGCGCACCGTATACCTTCAAATTCCTGTGGTCGCCAATTATCGACCAAGTGAAATTGCCGATCATCGGACGGTTGGGGCGGCGCAAAAGCTGGCTCCTAGTCATTCAGATGTTGCTGACGGCAGCTATCTTCGTCATGGGGCAAACGGATCCTGTCGCTGTGCCGGCGATGACAGCTCTGCTCGCGGTCACCGTCGCTTTCTTTTCTGCTAGCCAGGACATTGTCATCGACGCATATCGCATCGAAATTCTGGAAGATGCCGAGCAAGGCGCGGGCGCTGCGAGCACGCAGATCGGCTATAAGTTTGGCACACTCTTGACCAGTGCCGGTGCGATCGCCCTATCGGACTATGTTGGCTGGCCCACGATCTTTGCTGTGTTGGCGGCGATCATGGCCTTGTGCGCCGTGTTTACGATTTTCATACCCGAACCAAAGTCCAGCACCCGTATCGTCACGCAGCACAAGAACTATCGGGAATGGATTGTCGTTGCCGTGGTTCAGCCATTCGCCGATTTCATGACGCGCCGAGGTTGGCTGGTCATCCTGCTCTTCATTCTTTTTTATAAATACGGTGATGCATTCGGCAGCGCCATGGCGAGTCCGTTTTATCATGAGCTAGGTTTCAGCGGGACGGAGATCGCCGCTGTCACGAAGGTCTTTGGTGTCATTGCCTCAATGCTCGGCGCGGTTCTAGGTGGGCTTTGCGTGTTTCGCTACGGTCTTTTCAAGACCCTTCTAATCGGCGGCATCGTGCAGGCGGTGACCAATCTGCTGTTCGCCGTCCTTGCAATGAAAGGGGCCAACCTTGTTTGGCTTGGCGTCGCGGTGACGGCCGACAATCTCGCGGGCAATATCGCTGCTGCCGCTTTGGTGGCGTATCTTTCTGGTCTTTGCAACGTTGCCTTCACAGCAACGCAGTACGCCCTGTTTTCCTCCTTCATGGCGTTTGGGCGCACAGGTCTGTCAAGCGCAAGCGGTTGGGTCGCGGATCATACGGATTGGGTCAGCTTCTGGGCGTTGACCACCGTGATGGCGATCCCCGGCCTGCTGCTACTGCTGTGGATTGTGCGACTTTATCCGCACGGGCTGACCACGAGACAAGAATGAGCGCCGCCAAACCCGTCGTCGCCATCACCTATTGCACGCAATGCCGCTGGCTGTTGCGGGCGGGGTGGAGTGCGCAAGAACTCTTGGTGACATTCGAGGATGAGTTGGGTGGTGTGACGCTCATCCCCGGCACTGGTGGTGTGTTCGACGTGACGGTGGATGGTGCGCTGGTGTGGTCGCGTAAAACCGAGGGCCGCTTTCCCGAGATGAAAGAATTGAAGCAGCGCATCCGCGATGTCGTAGCGCCGGAACGGCCGCTGGGGCACTCCGATAGCAAGATGCCGGAATAATTCCGTGACCTGTCACACTGCTGACGGGATCGTGACTGTTCTTCCCTGAATTTTCATGACGCTGCCCCATTTCCGCCCCGATTGACGGCGACTCTCCGGCTTGTCGAAAGACATTGAGGACTCGCGACGTCGCCGTAGGCGACAAGATCGACCGCGTCAGAGAAGGGGAAACCCCATGCAGCTGCTCCGCCATACTCTCGAATTTCTGCCTTTCTATTTTCTGCGCCATGGTGAGACGGATTGGAACCGTATCGGTCTCGTCCAGGGCCAGGTCAACATGCCCTTGAACGGCACCGGCCTCGCCCAGGCGCGCGCGGCGCGCCAGGTGCTGGCCAACCAGGGCATCGGCACCATCTGCACATCGCCCCTCGACCGCGCGCGGCTCACCGCCGAGATCATCGCCGCCGGGCTTCATGTGCCGGTGCGCGAGATCGACAATCTGCGCGAATGCAATTTCGGCGCGCGGGAGGGTCATCCCAAGGGCGCCTGGTACGATGCCTGGCGGAATGGCGAAACGCCGCTGGGCGCCGAGCGCTTCGGGCATTTCATGGAGCGGGCGCTGGAGGGCATCAACGAGGCGCTGCGGTCCCCCGGCCCGGTCCTCATCGTTGCCCATGGCGGGATCTATTGGGCGATCGAACGCTTCGCCGGCATCGCGCGCCGCGAACGCATCCCCAACGGCGTGCCCTTGTTCCACGCCCCACCGCCCAAGCCCCTGCTGCCCTGGCACCGGCAGCGGATCGGGGAGTTTGTGGCAGCTTAAAAAAGTGTTTTTTTCCAAATAGATATTGCCGCGAGAGCTCATGCCCTCTCCCCTCGCGGGAGAGGGTTGGGGTGAGGGGGTGGTAAGAGCGGGTCGGCTGATAGACCCCCTACCCCAACCCACAACCGCGAGGGGAGAGGGGGAGATCGCTGGGCAAGGATATGATTCGACACCCCCGCAATCTTGCACCCGTTCCCCCCGCGTGACATAACACCGACCGCCTGTTCCGGCATGGCCGGGACGCCCAGAACAAGTTGGCGGTTTATGGACAAATTCACACAGTTGAGCGGGATCGCGGCACCGATGCCGATCCGCAATGTCGATACCGACATGATCATTCCGAAACAGTTCCTGAAAACCATCAAGCGCACCGGCTTGGGCAAGAATTTGTTCGACGAGATGCGCTATACGACGGATGGCAAGGAGATCCCGGATTTCGTGCTCAACAAGCCGCAATACCGGCAGGCGAAGATCCTGGTCACCGGTGATAATTTCGGCTGCGGCTCGTCGCGTGAGCATGCACCCTGGGCGCTCGCCGATTTCGGCATCCGCTGCATCATTGCAACCAGCTTTGCGGACATTTTCTATAACAACTGCTTCAAGAACGGCATTCTGCCGATCAAGCTCTCCAAGGAAGACGTGGCCAAGCTGATGGACGACGCCGAGCGCGGCGCCAATGCCGTGGTCTCGATCGATCTCGACACCCAGGAGATCAAAGGCCCGGATGGCGGCACGATCAAGTTCGAGGTCGATGCCTTCCGCAAGCATTGCCTGCTGAATGGTCTCGACGACATCGCGTTGACGCTTGAGAAGAAGCCGTCGATGGATGATTTCGAGATGAAGAACAAGCTCAGCCAGCCCTGGCTGTGGAATTGACGAGCTAAGCCCCCTCTCCCTAACCCTCCCCCACGTTGGGGGGAGGGGATTAGAGCCAGTCTGAACGCTAACGACGCAGCAAGCTCGGTCGCACTCCCTCCCCCCAACGTGGGGGAGGGTCGGGGAGAGGGGGATCTCTCCCATACACTCGCTTCCCAAGAGAAAAACATGACCAGCAATTCGAAGAAGATCCTGATCCTGGCCGGCGACGGCATCGGCCCGGAGGTGATGGGCGAAGTGAAGCGTACGCTCGGCTGGTTCGAGAAGCGCCGTGGGTCGGGCTTCGAGACCGAAGACGGTTTGGTCGGCGGTTGCGCCTATGACAAATACAAGACGCCGCTCACCGACGAGACGATGCAGAAGGCGATCGATGCCGATGCCGTGTTGCTGGGTGCCGTCGGCGGTCCGAAATGGGACAACCTGCCCTTTGCCGACAAGCCGGAGCGCGGCCTGCTGCGTCTGCGCAAGGACATGGCGCTGTTCGCCAATCTGCGTCCGGCTCTGGTGTTCGATGCGCTGGCGGAAGCCTCGTCGCTCAAGACCGAGCTGGTCAAGGGCCTCGACATCATGATCGTGCGCGAGCTGACCGGCGGCGTCTATTTCGGCAGCCCGCGCGGTATCGAGACCCTGCCCAATGGCGAGCGCCGCGGCGTCAACACGCAGGTCTATACGACCAGCGAAATCCAACGGGTGGCGCGCGTGGCGTTTGAACTCGCCCGCAAGCGCAACAACAAGCTGTGCTCGGTCGAAAAAGCCAACGTCATGGAATCCGGCGTGCTGTGGCGCGAGGAAGTGCAGAAGCTGGGCGATACCGAATACAAGGACGTGCAGCTTTCGCATATGTATGCCGATAACTGCGCCATGCAGCTGGTGCGCCAGCCCAAGCAGTTCGACGTCATCGTGACCGACAATCTCTTTGGCGATCTCCTCTCCGATTGCGCGGCGATGCTCACCGGTTCGCTCGGCATGTTGCCCTCGGCCAGCCTGGGTGCGGCCGATGCCGGCGGCAAGCGGAAGGCGCTTTATGAGCCCGTGCACGGTTCCGCGCCGGATATCGCCGGCACGGGCAAGGCCAATCCGCTCGCTTGTCTGCTCTCGCTCTCGATGATGCTGCGCTATTCGTTCAACCAGGACGAAGATGCGGATCTCCTCGACAAGGCCGCGAACAATGTCGTCGCCAAGGGCTTCCGCACCGGCGACATCATGGCGCCCGGCTGCACCCTGGTCTCGACCACGCAGATGGGTGACGAGATACTCAAGGAACTCGACCGCCTCGGCGCCTGATCGAAACGCCATCACATCAAGACAACGCCGGGAAAGAGGTCTTTCCCGGCGTTGTCTATTGCCGCTTGCGACGCTTATGCCGCGGTTGCATCATCTTGTCTGTTGGGAACGGTCGCCCCATCTAATTGTTAACAAACCGAAGTACCTGCTCAAAATTGATCCAGGTCAAGCGCACCGCCACCACCCAGCGCCACACTAACGAGAGATCACCGCAACCAATCGGGAGTTTGCGCCATGGCCATCAGACATATCCTCGTGCCGCTGTTCGGGTATGACGGCGACCGCACGTCGCTCGAAGCAGCTCTGGTGGTCGCCAAGCGCCACGGTGCGCATATCGCAGCACTCCATGTCGAGACCGATCCTCTGGAACAGACGCCGCTCATGGTCGATGTCGGCGTTGCCATCACCGAACTGGTCGAAGCAGCCGAGCGTCACGCGACGCACCGCGCCAAGAACGCCGCCAAGACCTTCGCCGATTGGCAGAGTGCGACGGGGATTACGATCGATCCGGCGCCCACCGTGCACCCGGCCGTCACCACCGCCTTCAAGAATGTGAAGGGCAATGAGGAAGACCTCATCGGCCGCTTCGGGCGGTTGACGGATCTGGTGGTGCTGGCGCGCCCGAAGAAGAACGAGGCTGCCGACCTCATCGCGGTGCGGATCGAGGATGTACTGTTCGGCGCCGGGCGGCCGGTGCTGCTGGTGCCCAACGGGATTTCCGCCGACACGCTGGCGCGGCTTGAAGAAGGTCCGGCGCTGGTCGCCTGGAACGGCAGCATCGAAGCCACCCGGGCGATCACCGCCGGCCTCGGTTTGCTGAAGGCGATGGGCAAGGTGCGCGTGCTCTCGATCAAGGAAGGCAAGCGTGACGCCCACCCGGCGGCCGACCTCACCCATTTCCTGGCCTGGCACGGCATTGCCGCCAGCGTCGGCGAGCCGCCGGCGGATGCCCATAAGGCGACGGCGGAACATTTCCTCGCGGCTGCGCGGGAGGCGAAGGCCACTCTCATCGTCATGGGGGCCTATAGCCATGGCCGCCTGCGCCAGCTAGTCTTGGGCGGTGTCACCAGCCACATGATCGATGCGGCGGATCTGCCGGTTCTGATGGCGCATTGAAGATGAAGGGGCCGGTATGCGCGGGGTCGGTCTGGGTCTAGTTGTGCTGCTGGGGGTCTTGATCGGCGCTGCCGGTCCGGCCGCTTCCGGCGGCTGCCCCTGCCCCAAGGCCAAGAATGCCGAGCTTTACGGCAGCGTCTCGATGTTCCCGCCGCAGCTGCCCGGCCCTCGGATTCACCAGCCGGCGGCCAAACCGGCGCCCACCCAGGTCTCGACCACGGCCGTTCCCAGCATGGCGGACGTTGCCCGCGACCTGCCCACGCCGGTACTGGACCGGATCGGCAACCCGCTGCTTTGGGACCCGGTCTTCGTTCAGCAATAAAATTACCAGAAGACCCGCGACAGCGAAGCCTCTCGACAAGGAACGCTGCTGCGGTATAAATGGCCCGTTTTCGGCGGAGCAAGACCGCCTGTTTGCAGGATGATGATGGCGATGCGCATTGGTGCGGATCAGATGACGGCGATGTTGGACGGGGCGGCTGTGCCTTCCCGTGCTGCTGCCGTTGCAACCATCACCACCCCGACCAAGACCATTGGGACCAAGACCACCGGGACTAAAAAGACCTGGAGTTGAATCGCGGCCATTTGGGTTTTCATCCCAGAACAAAGGCCGCATCCAGATGCGGCCTTTTTGCTTTTGGGCGGTTTTGACCGGCGTCATCTGGACGCCATAGCGAAGAGAGAAGTGAGGGTGTCATGGGTTATCGCGTAGCCGTGGTCGGCGCCACGGGCAATGTCGGGCGGGAAATGCTGCAGATCCTGTCGCAGCGTCAGTTCCCCGTCGATGAAGTCATTCCGCTGGCCTCCGAGCGCTCGGCCGGCGCCGAAGTTTCGTTCGGCGAGGACGAGGTGCTGAAGGTGCGGCCCCTCGATACCTTCGATTTCAAGGGCATCGACATCGTACTGTCCTCGGCCGGCGCCAAGATCTCGCAGGGCTTTGCGCCGCGCGCGGCGGCAGCGGGTGCGGTCGTCATCGACAACACCAGCCATTTCCGCATGGACCCGGACGTGCCGCTCGTGGTGCCGGAAGTGAACCCGCAAGCTATCGCCGGCTACAAGAAGAAGGGCATCATCGCCAACCCGAACTGCTCCACCATCCAGATGGTGGTGGCGCTGAAGCCGCTCCACGACATCGCCAAGATCACGCGCGTCGTCGTCGCGACCTATCAGTCGGTGTCGGGGGCCGGCAAGGAAGGCATGGACGAGCTCTTCAACCAGACCCGCGGCGTCTATATGAACCAGTCGCCGGAGCGCACCAAGTTCACCAAGCAGATCGCCTTCAACGTGATCCCGCATATCGACGTGTTCATGCAGGACGGGTTCACCAAGGAAGAATGGAAGATGACGGTCGAGACCAAGAAGATCCTTGACCCGAACATTCAGGTGGTGGCGACCTGCGTGCGCGTGCCGGTGTTCATCGGCCATGCCGAAGCGGTGCATATCGAGTTCGAGAATGAGATGACCGTCGAAGCAGCACGCGCCGCCCTGCGCGCCGCCCCCGGCATCACCGTCGTCGATCACCGCGCTGATGAAGGCTATGTGACGCCGCTCGAAATCGCCGGCGAAGACGACGTCTATGTCAGCCGCATCCGCAAGGACCCGACCGTGAAGCATGGCCTCGCCCTGTGGATCGTCGGCGACAATCTGCGCAAGGGCGCGGCGCTGAACGCCGTGCAGATCGCCGAAGTCCTGGCGCAGGATCACCTGAAGCGCCAGGCGGCGTAATTCGTTTCCTGCTCCCTCGTCTCCTTCCCTCCCCCCTTGAGGGGGAGGGTCAGGGAGGGGGGTGCCTCACCCCCAAGCTCCCGTCATGCCAACCCCACCCATCACCCTCCGGGCAGCAACGCCCGCCGATCACGACGCCTTGCGCGCCTTCGATGCGCGCCTGATTGCTGAAGCGAGCCTCCCCGGCGCAACACGCGCTGATCTCGCGCGCTTCCAGAGCAATTTCACCAACGCCGCGCTGGCCGACACCAATCCGAACAGCCGGCTGATCGTCGCCTGCGATGCTGCGGGTGTCGTCTGCGGCTACATTCACCTGCAGCCGATTCATGACGAGGTCCTCGACCGAGACATCGGCTATATCAGCATCATCGCCGTCGCGGAGTCAGCCGCTGGGCAAGGCATCGGCCGCCAGCTCATGCAGGCCGCGGAAGACTGGGCGCGCGAGATGAACTATCCAGCCCTGGTACTTGATGTCTTCGCCAGCAATACCTTCGCGCGGAAGTTCTATGCGAAGGCTGGGTTCGATGAGGACAGCGTGAGGCTAAGAAAGCCGATGCGGCAAGGTTAACTCTACTTTGCGTCCGACGGCTGCTTGGCACGGCGTGACGGCTTCCGGCGAAGTGCGGCTTTGCGCTGCTCAAGCTGTTCGGCGCTTACAAATGCAGCTTCTCCAATCTCTGCATAGCGCCGAAGAGATTCGCGGGCCTGTCTTTGCTGCTCAGTCCAGATATCCGTTTCAGGCAGAATTTTCGGAATAACAGGGTCTGCTGGCATCACGAATCCCGGCGTTCGCGCCGCGACATATTCGTACATGGCTCGATTGGCGAGCTTGTTTTCTTCGACGTGAAAATCATTGGGCACCGCAACGAGATTCGCGCGTGTCCATTTGAGCATTTCATGCGGTCGGAGTTTGGGAATGGACAGCGCAGCCGGTTTAGGTCCCGGAGACAACCCGAGTTCCCGCCGCCATTTCCATCGTTGTGCGGGTGTAGGCCCAGACAAGCATAGATGACCTTGATAAACTCCGTTTATACTACGATAGAGATAACGTTCACTGGCGCAAAGCTTAGCAAAGTATCTGCTAATTGGTTGGTGAGAGTAAGTAATTAATGGCTCGCCTGTGAAGCCGTCGTAAGCGCAGGAAGTGCGAGTGGTCAATCGATTGATGATGCTGGAAACGGACTTGACGAATGCGACAACCTCAAGATCCTCGGTGTCATGTGGCATCTCCACGTGAAAGCCCCCCAAACAAGCCAAATAGCGGAATGGCGGCATATCCTCGGACTTGATCCCGCCGATCATTGCTAGAAGTGCTGGCGGTGGTTGGATGGTAATACCGCAAAAAAGCATCATGCTTACAGAGTGAACCTGGTGGAAGTAGACGGTGCGTCCAAAGCGCCGAAAGGCCTCTTTGGAATCATCGAATGGCCTCCGGTGTGGTCGCCCAATCAACCGCTGTGGATTGCCTGTCGCAATATCCTCCGGCCAGGGGACTCGTACCGCCAATGCCTGTCCAGATATGTATCCCCCCTTGGGGCCAACTCGCGGCGTGAAATGCTCCACCATGTTATGGATGAGTTCCGGCCGCCGAGGCTCGGCGCCAAGTTCATGAAAGTGATGGGCACGTGGAAACATTACGAGGGTGGGATAAAGCTTCTTCATTTCATTTTGAAGAACCGCAACATCATGGTGAATGAGGTGCGGGTAGTTTTCTATCCAATTCATGCGAACAAAGGGATTCTTGCGGGTCATGGTACTTGCGCTATAGAAGTTGAAAAGCGAGATGGATATGGCCCAGCAAGACCGTAGCTTTCACAAAATTCGAGTTTGCTGGGCCATATAGGACTATGGCTTCTGTGGCAAATCAGGGTCGTTGGGATCATCCAATTTTACAAGCCTGCTTTCACCAATGAATTTGCAATCGCGAAAATCTTTGTCAAAACGCTCTCGCAATTTCTTTCTTATGAAATTTCGAAGATCGTCCACATTCCAACTTCTCTTTTCGGACATATAATATACAGGGCCCTGCCCCTTTACAGGATTCTTGGTAAGTTCAAGCAACTGCGCCATGTTCTCCGCGCCCATGTCCAAGTGCTTTTTGATTTTTACCACGGTATCTTGCAGGGCCCGCCATTCTCTAGTGGTCTCGGTGAAGCCATCGGCTCGCGGCGTCGTCGATCCCCAGTGAGTTTCTGTCGTCGTACCGTCAAAATTTGTCCACTCTACCGCGCCATCGGTTTGCCTACTACCGAGGTGCCCCGGCTGATCGGTATCGGTGATTCGTTTTTGAGATTTGTCACCGCCATATTCTCTTACAGATCGTTTGTCTTCTGGATCGTTTGGATTGGGTAAGCAGCCTTTTTCTTGTGCAACTTTGATAAATTCTTCTCGGAAGATATTGTCCATCAAGGTTTTGTGTTCGCCCTGCTTGAAAAGGGGTTCGCCCCCGATCCAAATTTGAACGGTGCTTGCATCGGCCAAACCAGTCCGGAGCGCTTTCAATGTCTGAGGCGTTGCCGGCGTCAAAATTTTCTGACGCTGCCCCTGTTCCGTCGAAGTGATGACTTCTGAGTTCGAATCCTCATCCGCTTCTGCATTGGTGCCGGTCGATGAAATGGTTGTCAATGCAGCTTGCGCCCACTTCCCCGGAATCGAAAGAAGATCAACCATGTCATCGTCCTTTGGATTGACGAGAGCATCAGTGGCGACGACGGCTGTGGTGAGCCCGCCGAGGGCATTGCGGACGCGACCATTCTTGAGAAGATCGAGGGATTGCCTCAGGCCTTCCGCCCAACCGATCTGACCGAGTCTTGCCCAGTCCATCGTGCCATTTGCGAGGGCGGTAGCCACACCGGCATTGACGCCCAGGGCAACGAGATGGAGCGGTGTCTTTGAGTCCTTTCGCAGACTGGCATGTTCAACCGCCTTTGCAGCCTCGCGCAGATTTTCCAGATTGGCATTCTTGGGATCGAACAGAATATCGATTTCCGCAAAGCGCCGTTGCACTTGCACCAAAAGCGAAGTTTCTTCCGGTGTAAGTGCTTGGCCAGCTTGCGCCTTCTCGACGAGGCTTACGAGAGATGGCATCCAGCCCGACATCTCTTCCAGTTGATTACGCGCCAAGGCGTCACGCGCCATGTCGCTGGAGGGCTTTGGCAACTGCTTGTTGGCAGATGGGGCGTCGACGTGATCGCGCGCGCTGTAATGTGCGATGATCTCATCGATCATCCCCGCATCATTGTCGTTGACGGCAACGGGCGCGCGGTCGTCGCGAGGCTGGACTTGCTTCTCCGCATGCGCCAGCCGGATCTTCTGCACGTCCGGCGTTTCCTGCGTGAACTTGTTCGGCGTGTAGATCCAACCGTCGTCGAAGCCTTGGTAGAACATGGGCAGGCCGCTGATCTCGGTCTTGTCGCTGGGCAGGAGTTTTGCCATTTCGGTTTTGATTTTTACCTGGTCGGTCATCGGCAACGGATCGCCGAGATGGGCATTGGCCGGGTCGATTCCGGCATCTGCATAGTGGCGATAGAGGGCGAGGCGTTCTTCATCCCGGGTGAGGTCCGGCCGGGCAGAACCTGTGCGCGATAGATGTGGCGTGCCCAGCGGATGCTTGAGCGGGACTTGCGTCACGTCCATCAGCTCTTCGATTGGGGCAAGATACGAACCGGGGCGAGATGCGGGCGGGTCGTGGGGTGTCGCGATATAGGCCTCGGCAATCGCCTTGGCTTGTGCCGGGGTGGCGCTGATTCCGGGCGCCCAATCGTAGAGGCGGCCACCCACCTCGAACTGATCGTCGCGGCCCTTGCGGCCGGTCTTCTGGAAATGCTGCTGGGCGCCCTGCGGGGCCGGATGGGCCTCCGTCCAACGCAGCGGGTTGATACCCTGGGCGTGGAGATGTTCAGCCAGTTTTACTTTTTCCGCGTAGCCCTCGCTCTTGGAATCAGCTGCGGGGCCTTCGGAAAGGCGATCTTCGACGCGCTTGCTCATCGGCGGACGCATGATGTCACTCCTCCTTGACTGGGAATGCATAAAATAGAGAACGCGTAATGCATATGCAAGAGAAAAGTTCTATATTTGTTCTTTTCAGAGTTGCAATCATGCCCCGTTGGAATAGATAAATTAAATCAGATGCTTAGATGAGATGAGCGCTTACGCCTCCAGCGCCGCCGCCCACTTGTTCTGCGTCTCGATGATCTTGAGCTCGTCCGACCCGGTCGCGGCGGTCTCGCCGACGATGTGGCTCATGCCGGCAACGGCTGCCTCGATGGCCGCTTTCAGATCGTGGTCGCGCATGTAGCGGGCGGTGAAGAGGGCCGCGAAGGCGTCCCCCGTCCCCGAGGCGAAGAGCGGGTGGCGCTTGGTGGTCGCCATCGAGACCGTGCCGGAATCCGATTTGCTCGTGCGGGCCAGCGCCAGGACCGCGAGTTCGTCCGGGTGATTGGGGTCCGGAATACCCGTGCCGATGATGGCGCAGGCCGGTGTGCGCCGGCTCAGCGCATGAAGCGCCTCGACCGCTTGCGCACGCGACGTTACCTCGCGCCCCGTGAGATGGCCCAGCTCATAGACATTGGGCGAGAGCACGTCGGCGATGGGCACCAGGATCTCCGAGAGGGCCTTGGCCAGTTCCGGCTTCACATACATGGCGCCCTGATCGCCGATCACGGGATCGCAGATGTAGAGCGCCTTGGGATTGAGCGCCTTCACCTCGGCCACCACCTCGGCGACCAGCGCCGCCGTCTCCGGCGCGCCGAGATAGCCGGTGAGGATCGCGTTGGCCTTGCCCAGTACGCCCAGCTTGCGCACGCCGTCGATCAGCTCGCGTACCTCGGCTGCCGGCAGCACCCGGCCGGTCACCGTCTTGTGGGCGAGGTGGTTGGAGAACAGCACCGTGGGTGCGGCCCAGACCGGATGCCCCATGCGCTCCAGGATGAAACGCGAGGCCTGGTGGCCGACATGGCCGTAAACGACCTCGGATTGGATGGAGAGGATGGGCATGAATGCTGGTTCTGGACCGATGTTGCGACAAAATCACGCCCGGAGCCTAGGCAATCGGCCAAACCCGCGCAACGCCGATCATGTCTGGATACAGTGGGCGACGGTCAGCGCCCGCCGCTTACATCCAGGAGCGCGCCGGTGACATAGGCGGACTCGTCGGAGAGCAGCCACAGGATGGCGTTGGCGACCTCGTCCGCTGTGCCGGGACGGGCGAGGGGGACCATGCTGGCCAGGCGGAAGGCGCGGTCGGGGGCGCCGCCGCTGGCGTGGATGTCGGTATCGATGAGGCCGGGGCGGATCGCATTGACACGGATGCCGACGGGCGCCAATTCCTTGGAGAGGCCGATGGTCATGGAATCGATGGCGCCCTTGGAGCCCGCATAATCGACATATTCATTGGGCGAGCCGAGGCGGGCCGCGGCCGAGGAGAGGTTGACGAGGCTGCCACCCTTTCCGCCACGATCGGTGCCCATCCGTCGTGCGGTCTCACGCGCGACCAGATAGGCGCCGGTGACATTCACGGCGAACATGCGGGTGAAGCGCTCGGCGGTCATGTCGGCAAGCTTCATGCCCGGCGCCACGATGCCGGCATTGTTGACGACGCCGGTAATGGGGCCGAAGGCCTTTTCGGTCGCCTCGAACATGCGGATGACATCGGCCTCGATGGCGACGTCACCCTGGATGGCGATGGACTTGCCGCCGGCCTCCTCGACAGCGGTCACTGTCGCCATGGCCGCCTGCTCATTGCCGGCATAATTGACGCCGACCGACCAGCCGCGTCTGCCGCACAGAATAGCGGCCGCGCGGCCGATGCCGCGCGATGCGCCAGTGATAAGAATGGTTCTGGTCATGATCTCTTGCCCCCTGTTGCACCGCCACTCTCGCCTGCGCGGGATGATTCTGGCAATGCAGTAGATCGCTCAAATTGATGCAACCCCGTGCTCACGTGTGTGGCAAGCCGCTTTGCGTTAGCGCCGACGCGGCAATTTCCCCGCATATGCAGGTGTTCTGTGCGCGCCGTCACGGGATGCTTGATCAGGGCTGGCCCATCGCCATGTCTAGCGCGACAAAGCTCACGACACCCGACGCCGACATCTCCCATCCATCTCCCCGCCTTCCACCCATCATCACATAGAGGGACGACAGCATGCATGACATCATTGCCGACGAGACGGTGATTCTGTTCCAGAGCAGCGCGCCGCAGAACCGCAAGCGCACACGCATCACCTTCGACCTCGGCCAGGCGGGCAACCAGGTCGGCGGGGATGAGGCGCAGGCCGCGATCTGGTGGCGCCGGAACACCGAGGCGTGGCACATGTTTCCGTTGGAGAAGACCGGGCCTGCGCCCCAATACAAAGGCAGCTTCTATTCCGAAAGCGTCGGGCCGGGCGACGTGCTGCAATACCGCATGTACGATGCCAAGGTCTATCGTGACTATGTGCCCGATACCGTGCCCAACGAGACGCAGAAGGGTAGCGGCATCGAGGTACGGCATGTGGAGATCTTCGGCCTGCTCAACATGTCGCGCAATACGCCGGACAAGATGAAGAACTCATACCGCAGCGATGCGGTCGTGGGCGGCACCTATTATGGCCGCAAGATCGCGACGCCTGGCATCAGGACCAATGTGCTGATCGAAGTCTCGCAGCAGGAACCCGTCTATGGCCTGCCGCATTACCTACGGTTTGAAAAACCGGAAGTCTCGGTGCTGGCGCTCGGCGAAGAACAATACGATCTCAATCTGATGCCGCTAACACCGGGTGCCAATTACTATTGCCTGATCCGCTATAGCGACAGCGCCGGTAACTGGTTCTTCGAGGATGCCAAGTTCACGACGCTACGCCGCCAGGTGACGTTGAAGGCGGATACGATCCACATCGACAATGACGGCGACCCGCATGCCGATGGCGAGGCGTCGTTCAATTTCCAGTTCGGGCAGGGCGCCACCAACACGGCGATCTTCTTCATGGGCCACGCGGATTTCAAGGTCCATTCCGGCCAGACGATTGCGCTGGGCACGATGCTGAAGCTGGACACCTCTTTGCCGTTGGTCGACCAGGTCTGGCCGTTGCCGACGGGACCTGCGGAAAAGACCTTCGGACCATTCAGCGTGACGCCGGAGACGCCGGACATCACGGTCTATGCCGCCGGCACGGAATATGACGGCATCTTCGAATCCGACGAACGTGCCGCCAGCGGCGACCACCACTATCTCAGCTACCCCTACGGCCCAGGCGAAACGGTGATCGACAAGGCCGCGTCGATCACAGCCAACCCGCTGGACGGCGACGACTTCACCTTCACTGTTAATTACCGGTACTCGGTCGTCTATCTCTAGGGGCGCGAGCCGGCCGAATTGCGCCGTGCATGGGCCTATGTCATACCCTGCGTGGGTGTTCCACGCGGGGTATGTTCATGACGCCAAAAACCAATCCGGGTAACTTCTTCGAGGATTTCCGCCTGGGGCAGGAGATCCTGCATGCTGTGCCGCGCACGGTGAGCGAGGGGGATGTCGCCCTCTATATCGGCCTTACCGGCTCGCGCTTTGCGTTGCATTCATCGGATACGTTTGCGCAGAGCATTGGCTATGCGGGGGCGCCGGTCGATGATCTCCTCGCCTTCCATCTCATCTTCGGGCGGACGGTCGCTGACATCTCGCTCAACGCCGTTGCCAATCTCGGCTATGCGGTGGGGCGGTTCGGCGTGCCGCTTTATCCCGGCGACACGATCATCGCGCAGTCGAAGGTGATCGGGCTGAAGGAGAATTCGAATCACCAGACCGGCATCGTCTATGTGCATTCGATCGGCCGCAACCAGGCGGGCGAAATCGTGCTGGATTATGTGCGCTGGGTGATGGTCAGGAAACGCGACCGCGTGGCGCCGGCGCCGGAAACTTCCGTGCCGGATTTGCCGCCGACACTCGATGTCGCCGATATCGAGGTGCCGGCGGAACTGGATCTGGCTGCTTATGACGATGAGCTGGCCGGCAGTCCGCATCTCTGGGACGATTACGAGGTGGGCGAGAAGATCGACCATGTCGACGGCATGACGTTGGAAGAATCAGACCACATGACCGCGACGCGTCTCTATCAGAACAATGCCAAGGTGCATTTCAACCAGCATAGCGAGGGGCAAGGGCGGTTCGGCCGGCGGCTCATCTATGGCGGGCATATCATCAGCCTGGCCCGCGCGCTGTCGTTCAACGGGCTTGCCAACGCCTTCCGGATCGCTGCCATCAATGGCGGGCGGCATGTGAACCCGAGCTTTGCCGGCGACACGATCTATGCCTGGTCGGAGGTGGTTGAGAAGATCCCGCTCCCGGATCGACAGGATGTCGGCGCCTTGCGGCTGCGGACCGTGGCCACCAAGGACCAGCCCTGCGCCGGCTTTCCTAGCGCAGATACGACAGGAAAATATCCTGATTGCGTCGTCCTGGACCTCGACTACACGGTCCTGATGAAGCGGCGCGGCTAAGCGGATAAATGTCGCTATCGGCTTGAGTTCGTTGACGGTGTGGTAACAATTCAGTATCAAGATCGCACCTTCTGCTGCACCGCAGAAGCGTTTGGGCCGTACTAGAGGCTCAAGACCCAAGGGACTCCGGGATGGTTGGAGCCCTGAGGTAAACCAGCTTGCGCGTTCCTCCTCCCACGGGGTGGCGCAAGATACCGGACGGGAAACATCATGGCCGAAAGCCTGTCGAACGGGGCCCAGCCCCAGTCAAAGCAACCCCATCCAAGACCGCTCTCTCCCCATCTCCAGGTCTACAAGCCGCAGCTGACCTCGATCACCTCGATCCTGCACCGCTTTTCCGGCATCGCCTTGTCGGCTGGCGTTTTGTATCTGCTGTGCTGGCTGTTGGCGGTGGCGCAAGGTGCGGAGGCCTTCGATCGCCTGCAGGATTTCAACGGCAGCATCATCGGCCGCCTTCTGCTGCTCGGCTGGACGGTGGCGTTCTTCTATCACCTGCTCAACGGCATCCGGCATCTTGCCTGGGATGCGGGATTCGGATTCGAGCTGCCGACCGCCTACAAATCCGGCTATGCTGTGCTGATCGGGACCGCGGTGCTCACCATCACCGCCTGGGTCGTCGGCTATTTCCAGATGGGAGCGTTCTGATGAGTGCCCCGGCAAAGTCCCTCCGCTCCAGTCTCGGCCGCGCGCGCGGTCTCGGCTCCGCCCATGAAGGTGTGCATCATTGGTGGGGCCAGCGCATGTCGGCGCTGGCGCTCATTCCCTTGAGCCTGTGGCTGGTGGCGTCCCTCGTCTGTTATGCCGGCGCCGATTACGCCGCGGTCAGCGAATGGCTGTCGCGCCCGCTGACGCTGGGGGCGCTGGGTCTCACCTTCCTCATCACCGTCTATCACGCGGTGCTGGGCCTGCAGGTGGTGGTCGAGGATTACATCCATGGCCAGCCGACCAAACTCATTCTGCTCATTCTGCTGCCGATGGGCGGCGTTGCGCTGGTCGTGGCGGCGATCGTCTCGCTGCTGGTGATCGCCTTCGCCGGCTGAGCCGAACACATCAAGAAGTGAAGCATCATGGCTGATACAGCAAATACCCAGACCGGCACCGCACCGCACATCACCGGCAACGCTTATCCCTTCGTTGATCACGTCTATGACGTGGTCGTGGTGGGCGCCGGTGGTGCAGGCCTCCGCGCCGCGTTCGGCATGGCGGAAAAGGGCCTGAAGACGGCCTGCATTTCCAAGGTCTATCCGACCCGCTCCCACACGGTGGCGGCGCAAGGCGGCATCTCGGCGTCGCTCGGCAATATGGGCCCGGACGATTGGCGCTGGCACATGTACGACACCATCAAGGGGTCGGACTGGCTGGGCGACCAGGACGCGATCGAATACATGGTGCGCGAGGCCGTGCCCGCCATCGTCGAACTGGAACACTACGGCGTGCCCTTCAGCCGCACCGAGGAAGGCAAGATCTATCAGCGCCCGTTCGGCGGCATGACCACGGAATACGGCAAGGGCATCGCGCAGCGCACCTGCGCTGCCGCCGACCGCACGGGCCATGCGATCCTGCACACGCTCTATCAGCAGGCGCTGAAGCACCGCGCCGAATTCTTCGTCGAATATTTTGCCCTCGATTTGATCATGGATGATGACGGTGCCTGCGTCGGCGTCATCGCCTGGAATCTCGATGATGGCAAGATGCACCGCTTTCACGCCAAGCTCGTCGTGCTGGCAACCGGCGGCTATGGTCGCGTGTTCTTCTCGGCGACGTCGGCCCATACCTGCACCGGTGACGGCAACGCCATGGCGCTGCGTGCGGGTTTGCCGCTGCAGGACATGGAGTTTATCCAGTTCCATCCGACCGGCATCTATGGTGCCGGGTGTCTCATCACCGAAGGTGTGCGCGGCGAAGGTGGCTATCTCACGAATTCCGAAGGCGAGCGTTTCATGGAACGCTATGCCCCGTCGGCCAAGGATCTGGCCTCGCGCGATGTCGTTTCCCGCGCGATGACGATGGAAATCCGCGATGGCCGTGGTGTGGGTCCCAACAAGGATCACATCCATCTCCATATCGAGCATCTCGATCCGAAGATCATCCATGAACGCCTGCCGGGTATTTCGGAAACGGCACGCATCTTCGCCGGCGTCGACGTGACGCGCGAACCCATTCCAGTGCTCCCCACCTGCCATTACAACATGGGCGGCGTGCCGACCAATTTCCGCACCGAGGTTGTCACCAAGAAGGACGGCAATCCGGACAGCGTCGTCCCCGGCCTGATGGCGATCGGCGAGGCGGCCTGCGTCTCGGTCCATGGTGCCAACCGATTAGGATCCAACTCGCTGCTCGATCTCGTCGTCTTCGGCCGCTCGGCGGCCATCCGTGCGGCTGAGATCGTGAAGCCGGGCGAGGCGCATCGCAACCTGCCGAAGAATGCCGGCGACATGGCCATCGCGCGCCTCGACAAGCTGCGCAATGCCAAGGGCGACATTCCGACGTCGAAGTTGCGCCTCGACATGCAGAAGATCATGCAGAACGATTGCGCGGTCTATCGCACGGGCAAGACGCTCTCGGAGGGTGTGGCGAAGATCAACGATGTCTGGAACCAACGCGACCGCGTGAAGGTCGAGGATCGCTCACTCATCTGGAACAGCGATTTGGCCGAGACGCTGGAGCTCGACAACCTCATGTATCAGGCGAAGGTCTCGATCGAATCCGCCGCCAATCGCGAGGAAAGTCGCGGCGCTCATGCGCGCGAGGATTTCCCCGACCGCAATGACGAAACATGGATGAAGCACAGCATTGCCTGGCTGGGCGAAGACGGCAAGACGAAGATCGATTATCGCCCGGTGCATATGACGACCTTGACCAATGACGTCCAGGTCTTCCCGCCCAAAGCCCGCGTGTACTAAGGACCAGGATCATGGCCGAGCTGACACTGCCAGCAAATTCGAAACCCACCACCGGCAAGACCTGGAAGGCGCCGGCGGGGGTGAAGAACATCAAGACGTTCCAGATCTATCGCTGGGACCCGGATACCGGCGCCAATCCGCGCATCGATGCTTATGAAGTCGATATGGATTCGTGCGGGCCGATGATCCTGGATGCGATCATCAAGATCAAGAACGAGATCGATTCCACGCTGACCTTCCGCCGCTCCTGCCGTGAAGGTGTCTGCGGTTCCTGTGCCATGAACATCGACGGCACTAACACGCTGGCCTGCACCAAGTTCACCTCCGAGGTGAAGGGCGATGTGAAGATCTATCCGCTGCCGCATATGCCGGTGGTGAAGGATCTGGTCCCCGACCTCACGCATATCTTCGCGCAGTATGAAACGATCGAGCCCTGGCTGAAATCCGACACGCCGCCGGCCACGCGTGAGCGCCTGCAATCGCCGGCGGAACGCGCCAAGCTCGACGGGTTGTGGGAATGCATCCTGTGCTTCTCCTGCTCGACCTCCTGCCCCAGCTATTGGTGGAACGGCGATCGATATCTGGGTCCCGCCATCCTGCTGCAGGCCTATCGCTTCATCGCCGACAGCCGCGACGAAGCAACCGGCGAACGGCTGGATAATCTCGAAGATCCGTTCCGGCTCTATCGCTGCCACACCATCATGAACTGCACCAAGACCTGCCCCAAAGGATTGAACCCCGCGAAGGCGATTGGCGAGATCAAGAAACTGATGGTGGAGCGCAGATAACGCTGCCTCCCCATGTCTCTGGAGGCACGGCGTTCGCATCTCGAACGGCTGGCCTTCCTTAGTGTTGCTGTTCTTGGCGCCGGAATGCTTTGGTGTCAGTTTTCCGGCTTCTTGGATTGGTCTTCACGCGGTGGTGTCGGGCTGTTCTTTGGCTCGATTGGCGCGATATGGGTGGGCGTACGGGGCACGATCTTTCCGATCGGCAACAAGCCCATCCTGATCATTGACGAAACAGGCATCTTTGATCGGCGCGTCATGAAGCGGCCGATATTATGGCAAGAAGTCATCTCATTGACGGACACGGATCGCGGCCGCGCAGTCGAGATCAATGTGTCCGTACCGGAAGCTCTGGCGAAATCGGTCTTCGCTCGCATCTTTGACTGGGATCGTGCTGGTAATGCGAAGATCATCCTGAAGGGCCTCGATCGATCACCGGCGGAAATCCGTGCGACCCTAGCGCCAAGAATGGCTGATGCTCCGGGACCAGTAAGCGCCCCCTCTCCCTAACCCTCCCCCACGTTGGGGGGAGGGAATCCCATCGAGGTTATTGCTGACATCATGACTAAACTCGTTCTAGTCCCCTCCCCCCAACGTGGGGGAGGGTTAGGGAGAGGGGGATAGTCCGAAGACTTCCATCTTGCCCGTCAGCCCACGCAACGTCTGTGAGCCGAGCGATTTCAGCCGCACGGCATTCTTCGCCGTCAGCGCGGCCAGCTCTCCCGACACCAAAATCGATTCACCCAACGCGCCGCACAGCGATTCCAGCCGTGCCACTTCATTGACGGCTTGGCCGATCACCGTGAAATCCAATCGCCGGCTGGTGCCGATATTGCCGTAATGCACCGTGCCGACATGAATGGCGATGTCGAGGGCCAGCGGCAGGTCACTCGCAGCGAGGCGTGCTTGGGCGTCCAGCGCTGCATCGATGGCAAGGTCAGCCATGACGCTGTCCGGCTGGCCCTCATCCAGCATGAATACCGCAAGGACACCGTCGCCCATGAATTTCAGGATCTGGCCGCCCTGCGCTTCGATCGCGTCACCGACGCAATCGAAGCTGTTGTTGAGAGTCGCGAGCGTGACGTCGATCGGCTGCTCGGCGCTGTAGCGCGTGAAGCCGCGGAGATCGGCGAACATGAGCACGGCGCGAACATTCTGGACGCTGCCGCGAGTGATCGCCCCACGCAGCACGCGGAGGCCGGCGTCCTTGCCGACATAGGCCGAGAGCACATTGCAGGCGCTTTCAACGACCGTCAGAGACTTGATGGCCGCGGCCAGCGCGCGGACCAGCGGTCGCAACTCATCAACCTGGGTGTCCGAGAAACCAGCCTCGTGCATCGTCGCCCAGGAACTCAGCACGCCCATCTCGCCGCCTTCGATGTGCTGTACGTTCCATTGGAAGAGATGCGCATAGGCGACCCAATCGGTGAGGCCCATTTCCTTGAGCTCGGCGAACAAGGCGTATTCGTTGGTCATCGCCGGATCGGTCAGGCGCTGGCGCATTGTGCCGATGCGATTGCGCGCCATCTGGGCGAGCGGCCCCTGTCGCCAGGCGAGGCTCGATTCGCCATGGGGAAAGGAGGCGAGATAAGCGCCGTCATCCCGTTCCCAGGTCAGGGAGTGCGCCCGGATCGTGGGATCCAGTGCGGCCGTCGCGATCACCGCGCGCGCGAGGTCGAAGCCGAGTTCATTCAGTCGTTCGCAGAAGCCGGCGACCAATTCCTTGAGCGGCAGGCCGGAGAGCGCTGCTTCCACCAGCCAGGTATGGAGGGTGATCACATCGTCAGCCCGCGTCATGGCACTAGCTCCGCAGGCCGCGCGTCTTGAGCCCTAGGCCCGGGATCTCGCCGGTCTTGGCGTCGCCGGCAGCAAGCCCGCGCTGATGCGCGTCGCGGAGATCGGCGCCACGCATATCGGCGCCGCGCATGTCGGCATCGGAAAGATTAGCACCTTGCAGGTCAGTGGCGAGCAGCCAGGCCCGGCGCAGATTGGTGCGCGTCAGGCGACAGCCGACCAGGCGCGCCGCGGCAAGATTGGTGCGGGAGAGATCGAGGCCGGAGAGATCGAAGCCTTCCAGTTCCAGACGCTGCCCTGCCTGGCCCAGCGTGTCGACCCAGCGCGCATGCAGGCCGAGGCGTTCCGTCACCTCGCCGGCGGAGAGGCGTGGCGCCGAGCCCACCGGCAATTGCGCCGTGCGCACCTGGTCGCGGGTAATCTGATCAACCGAGGCGTGGCTGAAATCAGCGTCCTGCAATTCGGCATTGGTGAGGCGGATCGCCTGCAGGTCGGCGCTGGCGAAATTCGCCTTGCGCATGTCGGCGCCGGAGAAGTCGGTCTCCAGCATATAGGAGCCGGAAAAGTCGACGCTCACCAGTTTGGCGTCCTTGAAGATGGTCTGGGCGAGCTTGGCGCCCCGGAAGCGGCAGGCCGGGGCCTCATCCCAATTCTTGCCGGCGGCACCATCGCGCTGACTGAAATCCTGCCGTAGATCGGCGGCCGCAAGCGCTGTCCGCGTCATATCGCTGCCATGGAAGACGGCCCCGCGCATGTCGGCACGTTCGAAATTGGCGCCGGTCATGTCGGCCTCGTCGAACACGGACCCGGTCAATACCGCACCGCGAAAGATGGTACCGCGCAGATTGGTGCGTTCCAGGTTGCAGCGCACCAGATAGGAATCGGTGAAATCCATCAGGCTGAGGTCGAGCTTGGAGAGATTGCATTCGGTGAGCATCAGACGCTGGCCGTTGACCCGGCCCAGGCGCCAATTGCGATGCACCTCCGCCAACCGGCGCAGCGCGCCGGCATTGAGGGTCAGCTTCTTGAGTACCTTGGGTGCCTGCGGATCCATCACCGGACCAGATCATGACGCGTCGAGTCGCGTCACTGTGCCGCTCCGGCCCGCGCCTCACAAGCCCCAAGTGACGTCGTCGGTGACGGTCAACCGCCAACCGGGCGCCGTGGGTGAGGGCGGCTGGAAATGGACCAGCGCGGTGTTGTGGATGTCGGTGCCGATCGGCAGGCCCATCAGATGCTCGAGCGCCCAGACCAGCCCGCCATGGGCGACGATCAGAACCGGCCCCTCCAGGGCAAGCGCCTCCTGCATGCCGTGCCGGACACGGGTGGCAAAATCCGCAAAGCTCTCGACGCCCGTGACAAACTCTCCTTGCCGCCAGGTGCCGAACCATTCCCGCGCTTCGGTTCCCTCATAGGGGCCGACATCGAATTCCTGCAGCCCATCGAGGAAATGGATCGGCAGGCCGAGATCGCGGTTGAGAATCTCCGCCGTGCGCCGCGCGCGCGACAAGGGCGAGGCGGCGATGCTCCGGAAGCCATGGTCCTTGAGATAGGGCCGTAGCCTTTCCGCCTGCGCCTCGCCGGTAGCATTGAGCGGGATGTCGCGGCGACCCTGCATCAGGCGCGCTTTGTTCCAATCCGTCTCGCCATGACGCACGAAATGAAACGGGATGGTGGGGATCATGGGTGGATTGCTGCCAATGAGGGGATGTGCGAGGCCGCAGCTTGACGTAAGCAGCGGCTTTGTTAAAGTCCTCTCATGTCTTTGCGTCCTTATAGCGCGCACGCGTCGCGAATTAGCATCCCGGCCTGATCCGTTCAGGCCGGGCCCGTTCGCGCGCCCCAGGCTCATCCCCGATCGACAAGTTCCGATCAGCCGGCCCGGCGCCATTCTCAGAGATATAGCGGTAGCTTGCCCTTGCGCGTGCCGCCGAGAAGACAAGGTTCATCATCATGTATGCCGAAACGGCTGCTTCATCCCGCGCGGTCGCGCGTGCCTACCCATCCGTGCCGTTGCGATCACCCGACGCAAAAGGCGATCTGCAATGCCTGTTCAAATCTTACGACGCCGCCTGCCTCGATTTTGATGCCGATGCGGTGGCGGCGTTCTACGACCTGCCCTGCCTGATCTCCACACAAGGCGGCAATGCGAGCTTCACCGCGCGGGGCGAACTCCGTGCGGCCATGGCCAGAGTCTTTGCCGGCTATCGGCAACGCGGTCTGGTCTCGGCCAGCATCGCGGCATTGGAGGTCGCCACCCTCACCGCCGATTTTGCCCAGGCACAGGTGGTCTGGTCATTGAGCAAAGCGCGCGGTGTCGAGGTCGTGAGCTTTGCCTGCCGTTATATGCTGCGCCGTGCCGACAATCGCTGGCGGATCGCCCATGCGGTGGCGCTTGATGAGGCAGAAAAACTCGCCCAGCCATCACCGCGGGCGCCGCTGCTCAGGCTGTCGCAGCAGACTTAGCCCGGGCCGCGGCGCGCAATTCATCGAGCAGTAGGCGGCCGAGCGGCCAGGCACCAAAGCCGGCTGCGGGATTGATATGTCCCGCGGCACCGATATCGACGAAACGGCTGCCCCAGCTTTGCGCGAAGGCGGCAGCACGATCGCGCTTGATGTAGGGATCGTCGCTGCTGGCGATGACGATGCCGTCGAACGGCAGGGGCTGGCGCGGCATCGGCCGGAAGGCACGGGTTTCCGGCGGTGTGTGCATATCGGAATCGACATCGGCCGGTGCCACCAGCAGGGCACCGGCGATATCGCGCGTATGCCGCGTTGCCCAATGCGCCACCAGCGCGCAGGACAGGCTATGCGCCACCAGGATCGGCGGAGTCTTGGCAATGGCGATGGCAGTATCAAGGCGCGCCAGCCAATCGGCAAAATCGGGCCGGTCCCAATCGGATTGTTCCACCGCAGTGGCGACGGGACCAAGTTCCGCCTGCCACAGGCGCTGCCAATGCTGCGGGCCGGAATTGCCGAGGCCGGGAATGAGGATGACGGGAATCACCGCGGCACCAGACGGAAAGGTGCAGGGGCCCGTTGCACGAAATCGTGCCAGATGTCAGCGATGGCGCGGCGTTGGCCGGCAAAGCTCATCAACTCCTGCGCTTCGGCCAAGCTGCACCAGCGATAATCGTCGCTGCCGTGATCGAGAGTCACGGGTGTTTGTGCGGGCAGCAAGGCCACGAAGATCGGCATCAGGTCGATCGCGTTGTCGGGGGCGAAATAGAAAGTCTCGGTGAGGCCGCTGGTCAGCAGATCGGTAATCTCGATACCGGTTTCCTCCACGATCTCGCGCCGGGCTGCCACAGGTGCTGCCTCGCCGGGGTCGATGCCGCCGGTGATGAAGCCCCAGGCGCCGCCGGCGTGGGGGCCGGCGCGGCGCAGCAGCAGAATGCGCGCAGCTTCTCCAGCACCGGCGATCAGCGCCACGGCCACGGCGCGGCACCGCAAAGGTACATCGCCATGGCGGCTGCTCACGTCACTTCGCCTTCTTCGCGGCGGATTTCGCCGGTTGGTCGGAGAGCGGATTGGCGAGCTTGTCGAGCATTTCCTTCGGTGCCACCTGCCAGAAGCGCTTCTTCTCCTCCGTCCAATCGTTCAACAGCCGGCCCGCGAATTTCGACTGCGTTTCGGTTGCATGTTCCTCGATCAATGCCTTGACATGCGCTTCCCAATAGGTGCTCTCCAGGCGTTGCGAGACGACCGTGTCGCTGTTGATGCGCAAAGGAAAGCGACCATCCTCGTCATAGACGAAGGCCATGCCGCCCGACATGCCGGCGCCGAAATTATCGCCGACCGCACCGAGGATCACCGCAGTGCCGCCGGTCATGTATTCGCAGCCATTGGAGCCGCAGCCTTCGATCACGACATCGGCGCCGGAATTGCGGACGGCGAAACGCTCGCCGGCTTGCCCTGCCGCGAACAGCTTGCCCGCCGTGGCGCCATAGAGCACCGTGTTGCCAATGATGGTGTTGCGGTTGCTCTCCAACGGTGAAGACGGAAGTGTGCGCACGACGATGGTGCCACCGGACAATCCCTTGCCGACATAATCATTGGCATCTCCGAAGACTTCCAACTTCAGACCTTGCACCGCAAAGGCGCCGAGCGATTGACCTGCCGACCCACGCAGACGCACGGTCAAATGGTTGGGCTTCAAACCCATCATGCCGAAGCGCTTGGTGATGTGCGAGGAAAGGCGCGTGCCGATGGCGCGGAACGTGTTGCGGATATTGTATTGCAGCTGCATCTTCTCGCCGGCCTGGAAGAGTGCTGCGGCGTCCGTCACCATGCGCGCATCCAGCGTGTCGGGCACTTCGTTGCGGCCTTCCAGCGTGCAATAGCGCGCCTCGTTGCCGGGATCGGCCTGGGAGAGGATCGGGTTCAAATCCAGATCGTCGAGATCGGCGGCGCCACGGCTGACCTGTTCGATGAGTTCGGTGCGGCCGATGACGTCGTTCAAGGTTTTGACACCGAGCTGCGCCAGCACCTCGCGCACTTCCTCGGCGATGAAGCTGAAGAGGTTGACGACTTTCTCCGGTGTCCCGGTGAACTTTTCGCGGAGCGCCTTGTCCTGGGTACAGACGCCGACCGGACAGGTGTTGGAATGGCATTGTCGCACCATGATGCAGCCCATGGCGACGAGCGATGCCGTGCCGATGCCGAACTCCTCGGCGCCGAGGATCGCGGCGATGACCACGTCGCGGCCGGTCTTGATGCCGCCATCGGTGCGTAGTTTCACGCGGTGGCGCAGGCGGTTGAGCGTCAGCACCTGATGGACTTCCGCCAGGCCCATTTCCCACGGGATGCCGGCATATTTGATGCTGGTATGGGGTGAGGCACCCGTGCCGCCGACATGGCCGGAGATGAGGATGACGTCGGCCTTCGCTTTGGCGACACCGGCCGCAATCGTGCCGATGCCCGAGCGCGCCACCAGCTTCACGCAGACCTTGGCCTCCGGGTTGATCTGCTTCAGATCATAGATAAGTTGCGCCAGATCCTCGATCGAATAGATGTCGTGATGCGGCGGCGGCGAGATGAGCGAGACGCCGGGCGTCGCATGGCGGAGCTTCGCAATCTCGACCGTCACCTTGAAGGCCGGCAGCTGGCCGCCTTCGCCGGGCTTGGCACCCTGCGCCACCTTGATCTCGATCTCGCGGCAATTGACCAGATATTCCGCAGTGACGCCGAAGCGCCCCGAGGCGATCTGCTTAATCGCGGAATTGGCGTTGTCGCCATTGGGCTGCGGCTTGAAGCGGATGGGGTCTTCGCCGCCTTCACCGGAATCGGATTTGGCGCCGATGCGGTTCATGGCGATGTTGAGCGTGCCATGAGCCTCCGGCCCCAGGGCGCCGAGGCTCATGCCCGGCGTCACGAAGCGCTTGCGGATCTCGGTGATGCTCTCGACCTCATCGGTCGAGATCGGCGTGGTGCCGGGCACGAAGTCGAGGAGATCGCGGATGGCAACCGGCGGCAGCTTCTGCACCGCTTCCGAATATCGCTTGAAGGTCTGGTAGGATTCGGAGGCCACAGCGGATTGCAGCGTGTGAATAAGCTCCGGGCCCCAGGCATGGGTCTCGCCGGATTTGCGGTACTTGTAGAAACCGCCCACCGGCAAGGTGACGACACTCTCGTTCCAGGCGCGCTGATGCAATTCCTCGATGCGATGCTGGATGCCAGTCATGCCGATGCCTGAAATGCGGCTGGGCATGGAGGGGAAATATTCGGCGACAAGCGTGCGCGAGAGGCCCAGCGCCTCGAAATTGGCGCCGCCGCGATAGGACGAGACGACCGAGATGCCCATCTTGGACATGACCTTGAGCAGGCCCTGGTCGACGGCAGAGCGGTAATTGTCGAGGCAGTCTTCCAGCGGCAACTCACCGAACAGCCCGCGGCGGCGGCGATCCTCGATCGCGGCCTCTGCCACATAGGCGTTGACCGTGGTGGCACCGACGCCGATCAGCACGGCGAAGTGATGCACGTCGAGGCATTCGCCGGAGCGCACATTGAGGCTGGTGAAGGTGCGCAGCTGCTGGCGCAGCAGATGCACATGCACGGCGCCAGTCGCAAGGATCGTCGGAATGGCGGCGCGCGCGGCGCTGACATGCTCATCGGACAGCACCAGATGCATGGCACCGCCACGGACAGCGTCTTCGGCCTGGCGGCGGACCAGCTGGATCGCCTCACGCAAGGCGTTGTCGCCACCATTGATGTCAAACGTACAATCGATCTCGGCAACGCTGCTGCCCATATAGGCGCGCATCGCCTGGAATTCGGCGGTGGTGAGCACCGGGCTGTCCAGTTGCAGCAGGCGGCACTGGCTCTCATCCTGGTCGAGCACATTGCCGAGATTGCCGAGGCGGGTCTTGAGGCTCATCACCCGCTTCTCGCGAAGCGAGTCGATCGGCGGATTGGTGACCTGGCTGAAATTCTGCCGGAAGAACTGGTGGAGACCACGATAGCGGTCGGAGAGGACGGCCAGAGGCGTGTCGTCACCCATCGAGACGACGGCTTCCTTCGCTTCCTCGACCATGGGCTGCAGCACCACTTCCATGTCTTCCATGGTGAGGCCGGCCGCGACCTGGCGGCGACGCAAATAATCCTTCTCGAAGATCGCCGGTTCGCCGCGGGTCTTCTTGATGAGGTCGTCGATGACGGTGATGTTCTTGACCCAGGCGGAGAAGTCGGCGGTGGCTGCGAGCTTGTCGAGAATCGTGTTGTTGTCGTAGAGCTTGCCTTCAGCGAGATCGAGCGCCAGCATCTGCCCTGGCCCGAGGCGGCCCTTGGTCTTGAGCCGCGTCTCATCCAGCCGCACCATGCCGGTCTCGGAACCAGCGACCAGGATGCCGTCTTCGGTAACCGCATAGCGCAAGGGCCGCAAGCCGTTGCGATCGAGGCCGGCGACGACCCAATGCCCGGCGAAACCGCAGATCGCGGCCGGCCCGTCCCACGGTTCCATCACTGAATTGCAATAGGAGAACATGTCCTTGATGTTCTGCGGCATGGTGACACGGCCATCCCAGACATCGGGGATGAGCAGGCTTTTCACCATCGGCAGGGGCCGCTCATGGGTGGTCAGGATCTCGAACACATTGTCGAGCTGCGCCGAATCCGAGCCGCCGGCCTGGATGACCGGCTTCAAATCGCCCATGCGATCGCCATAGACGCTGGAATAAAGCCGCGTCTCATGGGCGTTCATCCAGTTGACGTTACCCTTGATCGTGTTGATCTCGCCATTATGGGCGATGACGCGGAAGGGCTGCGCCAGATTCCAGGTCGGGAAAGTGTTGGTCGAATAGCGCTGGTGATAGATGGCAAAGTTCGACACGAACCGCTCGTCGAGGAGGTCCGGGTAGAAGGAGGTCAGCTGTTCAGCCAGGAACATGCCCTTGTAGATGATCGAGCGGCAGGACATGGAGCAGATGTAAAGCTCGCTCACCTGCGCTGCGACCGCGGCGCGTTCGATGCGGCGGCGGATGATGTAGAGATCGGTCTCGAATTCCTCCTCCGAGACGCCGCGCGCATTGGCGATCATGATCTGCTCGATCTCGGGCCGCGTCGCGTTGGCCTTCTCACCGATGATGGTGATGTCGATCGGCACCTGGCGCCAGCCATAGATGGTGTAGCCGGCGTTCAAGATCTCCTGCTCGATGATGACGCGGCAGCTCTCCTGCTTGCCGAGATCGGTGCGCGGCAGAAAGATCTGGCCGACCGCGAACTTGCCCGGCTGCAGCGCCTGGCCGGCGCGACGGATGAAATCCTCGAAGAAGGCGTGCGGAATCTGCACATGGATGCCGGCGCCGTCGCCGGTCTTGCCGTCGGCATCGACGGCACCGCGATGCCAGACAGCCTTCAAGGCTTCGACACCCATCAACACAACTTCGCGCCGTGGCTTGCCGTCGATCGCGGCAATGAGGCCCACGCCGCAGGCATCGCCTTCATCGGCCGGGTCGTACATGCCGGTGGCGTGAAGATGGGCGGCGTTCTTGCGGAACATCTCGACTTCGTAGGACATGATCCGGCTCCTTATTCCGCCGCGGCTTTGCGCGTGTTTTCTTTGAGGTAGGCGTCAATGCCGGCAGCGGCATCGCGGCCGTCGCGGATCGCCCAAACCACCAGGGATGCGCCACGCACGATGTCACCGGCAGCGAACACGCCGGGGATGGTGGTGGTGAGGTTGCGCCAGTTGACACGCACCGTGTTGGCCTTGGTGATCGAAAGCGCAGGCGCCTTCAGGCGCTGCGGCAGATCTTCCGGCTCGAAGCCCAGCGCCTTGATGACGATATCTGCGGGCAGATCGAAGGCTGAGTCCTCGATGATGCGCGGTGTCTGGCGGCCGGTCGCATCAACCATGCCGAGATGGATGCGTTCGGCGCGCACGGCGCGCACATGGCCGTTATCGTCGTCGAGGAAGGCCGAGGGCGAGGATTGCCAGATGAACTCGACGCCTTCTTCCTCGGCATTGTTCACCTCGCGCTGGGACCCCGGCATGTTGGCGCGGTCGCGGCGATAGAGGCACTTCACCGATTTGGCGCCCTGGCGAATGGCCGTCCGCACGCAATCCATGGCCGTGTCGCCACCGCCGATAACGACGATATTCTTGTCCTTGGCGTTGAGTTCGCCATTGGCGATCTCGACGACCTTGTCGCCGAGGCCATCGCGGTTGGCCGCAGTGAGGTATTGAAGAGCGGGGACGATACCTTTCGACCCGCTGCCGGGTGCGGCGAGATCACGGGCCTTGTAGACGCCGGTTGCGATCAGCAAGGCATCATGGCGCTGGCGCAATTCATCCAGCGAGGCATCGCGGCCGACCTCGAAGTTGAGCTGGAAATGGATGCCGCTCTCACGCAGCAGCTTTTCGCGCCGCGCCACCACCTGCTTGTCGAGCTTGAAATTGGGAATGCCATAGATGAGAAGCCCGCCGACGCGGTCGTAACGGTCATAGATGGTGACCTGGTAGCCCTTGCGGCGCAAAGCCTCGGCCGCGGCAAGTCCCGCTGGCCCCGCGCCGATGATGCCGACCGTCTGCGCCAGTTCCCGTGCGGGCTTCACCGGCTGGACCCAGCCTTTTTCGAAGGCAGTGTCGGTGACGTGGCGCTCGATGGCGCCGATGGTGACCGTGCCATGGCCGGACTGCTCGATCACGCAATTGCCTTCGCACAGGCGGTCCTGGGGGCAGATGCGGCCGCAGATTTCCGGAAAGGTGTTGGTGGCGGCCGAGATCTCATAGGCCTCTTCGAGGCGGCCTTCGGCGGTCAATTTGAGCCAGTCCGGGATGTTGTTGTTGAGCGGGCAATGCACCTGGCAGAACGGCACGCCGCATTGCGAACAACGGCTGGCCTGGACCTGGGCGGATTTGGCGGCGAAATCGGCATAGATCTCGCCGAAATCCTCACGGCGATCATCGGCGGAGCGCTTGTCGGGCATCGACCGGTTGATCGACACGAATTTCAGCAGCTTCTCCGCCATGGCATTCCCTCGCTTTGGCTCGACTTTCCCATTCCGGCCTCGACCGGGCGGCAACAATATCAGCCAGATTTGTCAGATCAATGGCGAAATGCACAATAAGGACATTATTGCTGACTTATTTGCTGTCCAATAGGTCAGATTGAATGGCGGACCCTCGCATATCGTCATTTCCTCGTCATAAATAGGACCGAAAAGGGACTAATTATGACCATCGGCAGGATTCCAGTCGCGTGCTATAGGTCAACGCACTGATTCTGCTGATTCTCTTGGAACCGACGCGACTCCGGGCGACGAGCCGGCTGGAACCGTGCGGTGGGGATTGCTCGCGTGCCCAATATCGACATTCTGGTTCTGGCGGTGGTGCAGGGCATCACCGAATTCCTGCCTGTCTCCTCCTCCGGCCACCTTATCCTGGTGCCGAAGCTTTTCTGCTGGCCGGATCAGGGCCTGACGCTGGACGTCGCGGCCCATGTCGGCACGCTCATTGCGGTGCTGCTATATTTCTGGCGCGACGTTGGCAACATGGCAGGCGGCATCGCCAAAATTGCCCAGGGCAAGCGCGACAACCGGGCCCGCATGGTCTGGCTGCTGCTGGTGGCCTCGGTTCCGGCGCTGGCAATCGGCTTCATCCTCGACCGCTGGGCCGGCGACGCTTTGCGTGATTACCGCATCATTGCCGGCGCGCTGATCGGTTTCGGCATCCTGCTTTATCTTGCCGACCGCATGGGCCTCACGGTGCGCCGGCTCGAACACATGACGGCGGGCTCGGCGCTGGCGATCGGCTTCTTCCAGTGCATCGCCTTCATCCCCGGCACCAGCCGATCGGGCATCACCATGACCATGGCGCGGCTGCTCGGTTATGAGCGCCAGGAGGCTGCACGCTTTTCCTTCCTGCTGTCGATCCCCACTATTTCGGCGGCCGGCATCTGGAAGGGCTACCAGTTATGGCAGTCCGGCGATTATGCGGATGTGGAACGCGCGCTGATGATGGTGGGCTTCTCCGCCGTCACGGGCTTCCTCGCCATCACCTTCATGATGTACTGGCTGCGGCGCGCGAGCTTCGCGCCCTTCGTGGTCTACCGCATCATCCTGGGGCTGGTGCTGCTTTACGGCATCTATGTGAGCCAAGTACCGGTGTGTCCGTAAGCGATTTCTGATCGCCCTTTGCCGACAACCGGAGAGGCGCTTCTCAGAGCGCGGGCCCGACAAGCTTGAAGCGTGCATCCGTGAGGTAGGTGAGCCGTTCCCGCGCTTTCGCGACCGCGCCGTGATCGAGCTCGGCCAGAATTACCGCGGGCTCGTCCGCTGCTCGCGCCAGCTGCTGGCCATCCGGGCCGATGATGCACGATAAGCCTGCATATTCCCAATCAGCTTCCGACCCGGCCTGGTTGGCGTAGGCGACGAACACGCCATTTTCCAGCGCGCGCACGGGAATCATCATTTCCGCGATCTGGGCCCAGTGCTTGCGCAGGGCCGTCGGGGCGATGACGAGGTCGGCGCCGGCATTGACACAGGCGCGCACCGATTCCGGAAACTCGACGTCGTAGCAGATGAGCGGCGCGATCCTGAAGCCCTTGAGATCGAAGGTGACGAGCTTGTCACCCATGGCGAAGGCATCGCGTTCATCGGCGCTGGGCAGATGCAGCTTGCGATAGATGGCGATGCTGTCACCCTTGCCGTCGAACACCTGCACCGAATTATAGACGACATCGCCAGCGCGTTCGGGAAAGCCGTAGAGAATGGCGACACCGGTTTCAGCCGCCAGGGCGGAGACAGCTTGGGCAAACGCACCATCGGCCGGTTCGGCGAGCGCTCGCATCTCGACCGCCGGCAGCCGGTAGCCCGTCATGAACAATTCCGGTGTCACCAGGAGATCGGCCCGGTTGCTCAAATGCTGCGCCACTTCGCGCAGGGCGGTGAGCTGCCACGCCTTGTCGCCCGGCACCGAATCATTCTGCAGAAGAGCCAGCCGCATCCATATCCCCAAGGCTCGTTATGATCAATTTTGCGCGACCTCTCTATAGCTTAAGCTTGGTGTCAGCCAACAGATGCTTATATCCAGAGGATGGATATCAGAGAGACATCTGCGGCCGACCTTGCCGCCCTTATTGCGTTGCATGATGCTGCCTTTGGCGGCCCCCATGAGGGCAGGCTGGTGGCCGACCTCATTGCCCGCGACCTGGCTGCCATTTCGCTGGCGGCCGTCGAGGGCGGCCGCATCGTCGGCCATATCCTGTTCAGCCCGCTGGTGGTGGAGGTTGATAGCGACACGGCGCTTGGCCTGGCGCTGGCGCCGCTGGCCGTTCATCCCAGCCGGCAGCGTGCCGGGATCGGCACGGCGCTTACCCAAGCCGGCCTCGACGCGGCCAGACAAGCGGGATGGGAGGCCGTGATCGTACTGGGCCATCCTTCCTATTACGCGCGGTTCGGCTTTTCAGCCGACCTTGCCCGCGGCTTTGAGAGCCCCTTTGCCGGCCCTGCCTTCATGGCGCTGGAATTGACAAAATCCGCGCTAAGTGGTAGAAAAGGCAAGATAATTTATTCGTCGCCCTTTGCCGATATGGCGTCTGGTGAGGCGCCGAGCGCGGCTTGATCGCTAGCAGGCGCCGATTTTTGATAAATTTCATTTATTAGATCATAACTGCGAGATATTTGAATCTCGCCGCCGGGTGGTGGATTACTCGCAGCGTGTCGTTTTTGAGACACCAAAATGGGCCCTGACGTCCTACATCAAGGGTTAATGGTTCGGTCTTAAAATGAACCGATCTTCGGGAGAGAAGAAGAGAGCCAATGTCGGGATTAGCCGCCGCGAGATCCTGGGATAACGACGCTGCGTTGAGCATCGTTCAGGAAAAGAAGAATCTGGATGGCGCCTTGATGCCCATCCTTCACGCCCTCAATGATGAGTTCGGCTATGTCGACGCCAGCGTCGTGCCGATCATCGCCGAGGAACTCAATCTCAGCCGCGCCGAAGTGCATGGTGTGCTGACCTTCTATCATGACTTCCGCAAGGCACCGGCCGGCCGCCATGTGATCAAGATCTGCCGCGCCGAATCCTGCCAGTCGATGGCCGGCCGCGAGCTTGAGGAACATGCCAAGCGGCATCTGCGCGTCGAGATGGGCGAAACCTCCCCCGACAAGAAATTCACCCTGGAAGCCGTCTATTGCTTAGGCCTGTGCGCCTGTTCGCCGGCGATGACGATCGACGGCAAATTGCATGGCCGCGTGACGCCGGCCCGTTTCGACGCACTTGTCGCGGAGAAGCATTGATGAGCATCACCCTCTATCTGCCGGGTGATTCCGGCGCATTGGCACTCGGCGCCGACGAGGTCGTGACGGCGCTGCAGGTCGAGGCGCTCACCCGCAAGCTCGATCTCAAGATCATCCGCAATGGCAGCCGTGGCCTGTTTTGGCTGGAGCCGATGCTGGAAGTGGTGACGCCCGCCGGCCGCATCGCCTATGGCCCCGTAACGCCCCATGATGTTGCGGGCCTCATCGATGACGATTGCTTGAACGGCGGCCAGAACCATCCGCTCTATCTGGGGAAGCCCGAAGAAATTCCCTATCTGAAAAACCAGGAGCGCCTGACCTTCGCACGCTGCGGCATCATCGATCCCACCGATATCGAAGACTATATCGCCCATGAGGGCTATCGTGGCTTGAAGGCCGCCATTCGGATGCAGGGTGCGGCCATCGTCGAGGCCGTGACGGAATCCGGCCTGCGCGGTCGCGGCGGTGCGGGCTTCCCGACCGGCATCAAGTGGAAGACCGTGCTGGGTTTAGAAGCAGATCAGAAATACATCGTCTGCAACGCCGATGAAGGCGATAGCGGCACCTTTGCCGACCGCATGATCATGGAGGGCGATCCCTTCCTGCTGGTCGAAGGTATGACGATTGCCGGTCTCGCGGTGGGCGCCACCAAGGGTTTCATCTATATCCGCAGCGAATATCCGGATGCGTACCGGCAGCTCGAAACGGCGATCGTGGCGGCGAACCGCAAGGGCTATCTCGGCCCCGATGTGATGGGTTCGGGCAAGGCGTTCCAGCTGGAACTGCGCCTGGGTGCAGGTGCCTATATCTGCGGCGAGGAAACCTCGTTGCTCGAAAGCTTAGAGGGCAAGCGCGGCATGGTGCGCGCAAAGCCGCCGCTGCCCGCGATCAAGGGCCTGTTTGGTAAGCCGACGGTCATCAACAACGTGCTCTCTTTCGTGGCGGTGCCGACGATCCTCGACAAGGGGGCCACGTTCTACAAAGATTTCGGCATGGGTCGCTCGCGCGGCACGATGCCGTTGCAATTGGCCGGCAATATCCGCCATGGCGGCCTGGTCGAAAAAGCCTTCGGCATCACATTGCGCCAGGTGATCGAGGATTTCGGCGGCGGGACCGCGACCGGCAAACCGATCCGCGCTGTGCAGGTGGGCGGGCCGCTTGGCGCCTATTTCCCGACGTCGCTTTTGGATACGCCGCTCGATTATGAGGCGATGGCAGCCGCCAAGGGCATGCTGGGCCATGGCGGCATCGTCGTGTTCGACGACAGTGTCGATCTCGCCTTGCAGGCGCGCTTCGCGATGGAATTCTGCGCCATTGAATCCTGCGGCAAGTGCACGCCCTGCCGCATCGGCTCGACCCGCGGCGTCGAAGTGATCGACCGCATCATCAACAATGAGAACCGCGAGAAGAACATGGTTCTGCTCGGGGATCTTTGCGACACCATGCTGGATGGGTCGCTTTGCGCATTGGGCGGCCTGACGCCGTTCCCGGTGCAAAGCGCCGTCCGCCACTTCCCGGAAGATTTCAACCGCCCGCAACCGCAGCGTTCTGCTGGGCGCGCGGCGGCTGAGTAGGAGATAGACCATGCTGATCCAAGAAACCGATTACGGGACGCCGATCCGCCTCTCCACCAATCTGGTGACGCTCACCATCGACGGGCAGGAAGTGACCGTGCCGGAAGGCACCTCGATCATGCGCGCCGCGACAGAGATGGGCACGAAAGTGCCGAAGCTGTGCGCCACCGACAGCATCGAAGCCTTCGGCTCATGCCGCCTCTGCGCCGTCGAGATCGAAGGTCGCCGGGGCACTCCGGCCTCCTGCACGACGCCGGTCGAGAACGGCCTCAAGGTCTGGACCCAGACCGGCAAGCTCGCCAAGCTCCGCCGCAATATCATGGAGCTCTATATCTCCGACCACCCGTTGGATTGCCTGACTTGTCCTGCCAACGGTAATTGCGAATTGCAGGACATGGCGGGTGTGGTGGGTCTTCGCGATGTGCGCTACGGCTTCAAGGGCGAAAACCATCTCGATGCCGTGAAGGATGAGAGCAATCCCTATTTCACCTTCGATGCGTCGAAATGCATCGTCTGCTCGCGCTGCGTGCGTGCCTGCGAGGAAGTGCAGGGAACGTTCGCCCTCACCATCGACAGCCGCGGCTTTGCCTCCACCGTCTCCGCGGGCCAGAAGGAAGATTTCTTAGGGTCCGAATGCGTATCGTGCGGCGCCTGCGTGCAGGCCTGCCCGACCGCGACGCTGATGGAGAAGTCCATCATCGAAGCCGGCCAGCCGGAACATTCGGTCGTCACCACCTGCGCCTATTGCGGTGTCGGCTGCTCGTTCAAAGCCGAGATGCGCGGGACTGAAGTCGTCAACATGGTGCCCTATAAGGACGGTCAGGCGAACCATGGCCATTCCTGCGTCAAGGGCCGCTTCGCCTGGGGCTATACCACCCATCAGGACCGCATCACCAAGCCGATGATCCGCGCCAAGATCACCGACCCCTGGAAGGAAGTTTCCTGGGAAGAGGCGATCGGCCATGCCGCATCGGAATTCAAACGCATCCAGAAGAAATACGGCCGCACCTCGGTTGGCGGCATCACGTCTTCACGCTGCACCAATGAAGAAGCCTATCTGGTGCAGAAGCTGATCCGCGCCGCGTTCGGCACCAACAATGTCGATACCTGCGCCCGCGTCTGTCATTCGCCGACCGGTTACGGCTTGTCGACCACCTTCGGCACCTCGGCCGGCACGCAGGATTTCGATTCCGTGCGCGAGGCCGACGTCATCCTGGTGATCGGTGCCAATCCGACGGATGCGCATCCGGTGTTCGCCAGCCACATGAAGAAGCGCCTGCGCCAAGGGGCCAAGCTCATCGTCATCGATCCGCGGCGCATCGACCTGGTGAAGTCGGCGCATATCAAGGCGCAGCATCATCTGCCGCTGAAGCCCGGCACCAATGTCGCCATGATCAATTCGCTGGCCCATGTCATCGTGACGGAAGGCCTGGTGAAAGAGGACTATGTCGCCGAGCGTTGCGACCTGATGGAATTCAACCGCTGGCGCGACTTCGTTTCGGACAAGCGTCATTCGCCCGAGGAGATGGCGCAATATACCGGCGTCGATCCCGCCGAAGTGCGCGCTGCCGCGAGACTCTATGCCAGCGTCAAGAACGCCGCGATCTATTACGGCCTTGGCGTCACCGAGCACAGCCAGGGTTCGACCATGGTCATGGGCATGGCGAACCTTGCCATGGCCACGGGCAATGTCGGGCATGTCGGCGCCGGCGTGAATCCGCTGCGCGGACAGAACAATGTCCAGGGCTCCTGCGACATGGGCTCGTTCCCGCATGAGCTTACCGGCTATCGTCATGTGGCGACGGATGCCGTGCGGCACCAGTTCGAATCCGCCTGGGGCGTCACCCTCGATCCGGAACCGGGCCTGCGCATCCCCAACATGCTGGATGCCGCGGTCGATGGTACCTTCAAGGGCATCTATATCCAGGGCGAAGACATCGCCCAATCCGATCCCAACACCAAGCATGTGACCGCCGGTCTCGAGGCGATGGAATGCGTCGTCGTGCAGGACATCTTCCTCAACGAGACCGCGAACTATGCCCATGTGTTCCTGCCGGGCACCACGTTCCTGGAGAAGGACGGCACCTTCACCAACGCCGAACGCCGCATCAACATGGTGCGCCAGGCCATCCCGCCGGTGCCGGGCTATGCCGATTGGGAAGTGACCATCATGCTCAGCAAGGCGCTGGGCTATGAGATGAATTACAGCCACCCGTCGGAGATCATGGACGAGATCGCGCATCTCACCCCGACCTTCAAGGGCGTCTCCTATAAGCGCCTCGACGAAATGGGGTCGATCCAGTGGCCGTGCAACGACGCGGCCCCCAACGGCACGCCGACCATGCATATCGACCATTTTGTGCGCGGCAAGGGCCGCTTCATGATCACCGAATTCGTGCCGACCGAGGAACGGGTGGGTCCGCGCTTCCCGCTCATCCTCACCACGGGGCGAATCCTCAGCCAGTACAATGTCGGCGCGCAGACACGGCGCACTGGCAACATCGCCTGGCATCCGGAAGACATTCTGGAAATCCATGCCCATGATGCCGAGGAACGCGGCATCCGCGACGGCGACAATGTCGCCATCGTCAGCCGTGTCGGCGAAACATCGTTGAAGGCCGTGATTTCGGAGCGCATGCAGCCGGGTGTCGTCTATACGACCTTCCATCACTTCGGCACCGGCGCCAACGTCATCACCACCGAGTTCTCGGATTGGGCGACCAATTGCCCGGAATACAAGGTGACGGCGGTGGAAGTGCGCCTCTCCAACCATCAGTCGGAATGGCAGCGTGAGAACGCCCTGTTCCGCCAGGCATCGCGCCGCATCGGCAAGGCAGCCGAGTAACGCATGACCAAAAGGTTGCAGCAGGATAACAGCGAACCACCGGTGGCCGATTTGCCACCGGTCGTCTCGCCTGTAACTCTGCAGCAATTGCGCTATGACGGAACATCGCTCGACCGGCTCGACATGCTGGCCGATGAGGTGCCGGTGGCGCTTGTCTATAACGGCGTCTCCCATGCCGTGATGATGGCGAGCCCCGCCGATCTCGAAGATTTCGCCCGCGGCTTTTCCTTGAGCGAGGGCATCATCGAGAGTGCCGCCGAGATCCGTGATGTCGAGGCTGTGCCGCATGAGAAGGGCATCGAGCTCATCATCGATCTGGCACCGGAATCCTTCTGGCGCTTGAAAGAACGCCGCCGCACCATTGCTGGGCGCACCGGTTGTGGCCTGTGCGGTCTCGACAGTCTGGAACAGGTCGCGCGCGACCTACCCAAGGTTGGCAGCGACAGGCAGATCGCCTTGAGTGCCATCCGCCGCGCGCTGGCGTCATTGCCGGCAGCGCAGACTTACAATCAACAGGCCCATGCGCTTCATGCCGCCGCCTATTGCGATGCCGATGGCAATCTGCTGATCGTGCGCGAGGATGTCGGCCGCCACAATGCGTTGGACAAGCTCATTGGCGCGGTTGGCAAAGCCGGCATCGATCCCGCGAGTGGCTTCTGCGTCATCACCAGCCGCTGCTCGGTCGAGATGGTGCAGAAGGCGGTCATCGCCGGCATGCCGATCCTGGTTGCCGTTTCGGCGCCGACCCTAATGGCCAAGCGGACGGCGGAAGAGGCCGGCATCACCCTGCTGGCGCTCGCGCGCGACGACAGCGCGCTCGCCGTCACCCATCCCCACCGACTTTCGCGCTAGGAGTTTGCCACCTTGAACAACGACCGCCTGATTTCGATGGCCAACCAGATTGCTGATTTCTTCCAGAGCTATCCGGAAGCCGAAGCCGTCGAGGGCGTCTCCGTCCATATCCTGAAGTTCTGGGACCCCAGCATGCGCCGGGGCATCTTCGCCCATCTCAATACCGGTGGCGCGGGGCTGAAGCCGCTCACCGTGAAGGCGCTGCAGCATCTCGCGGAGACGCAGAGCAATCTGTCGAAGAGCGCGTGATCTCTCCGCTGTCGCCGATGAGTCACTAAATGCTCGTGCGCCAGCTCGTCTATCTCGCAGCCCTTGCCCGTGAGCGGCATTTCGCCCGCGCAGCGGCGGCCTGCAACATCACGCAGCCGGCCCTCTCCACCGCCATCAAGCAGCTGGAAGAAGAGCTGGGCGTGCCGCTGGTCGATCGCGACAAGCGCTTCAAGGGTTTCACGCCCGAGGGGCAGGAGGTGCTGCTCTGGGCGCGGCGCATCCTCTCTGACTATGACAGCCTGCGTCAGGGCATTCAGAACGCCAAGCGCAGCCTGACCGGCACGTTGCGGCTCGGCGTCATTCCATCCGCGCTGCCCTTGGTACCGCTGGTGACCGATCCGCTGTATGACCGCCATCCGCAGGTGCGCGTCACGGTATGGTCGACCAGCTCCGCCGAGATCCAGCAGGGCATCGATCATTTCGAGCTTGAGGGCGGCATCACCTATCTGGAATCTGAGCCGCTGAAGGGCGTGCTGCAGCGGCCGCTCTATACCGAGCGCTATGTGCTCCTGACGCCGGAACATGGGCCGCTCGGCACGGCACGGACAGCCACTTGGCGACAGGCGGCGGAGTTGCCGCTGTGCCTGCTCACCCCCAACATGCAGAACCGGCGCATCATCGACGCCATCTTCAAATCGCTGGATTGCAACCCGCGCCCGCAGCTGGAGACCAATTCCGTGGTCAATCTCTGCGCCCATGTACGGTCGGGCAGGCTGTCCAGCATCGTGCCTAAATCGCTGATCCAGGTGCTGGGCATGCCGTCCGGCGCCGTTGCGCTCGACCTCACGGAGCCCGATATCAGCCGGCAAGTCGGCCTCGTCGTGCCCGACCGCGAACCCCTGTCACCGATCAGCCTTGCGCTGTTCTCGATGCAGTTCCCAGGATTCAAGGAAGGGTAGCTTCTTTGCGATAAGCGGTTATACACTCGCGGTGTGCTAAATCCCGCGAGCGAGTTTCCGATGCCCAGCGCCCCCGCCGTCCACGGCTTTTTCGACACCGATACTGCGACGATTTCCTATGTCGTGATCGATCCGGCAACGAAGGCAGCCGCCATCATCGATTCGGTGCTGGATTTCAACCAGGCGTCGGGGCGTATCAGCACGGTGTCCGCCGACAAGCTGATCGATTGCGTGCGCGCGAACGGCGCCACGGTCGCGTGGATCATCGAGACACATCTGCATGCCGATCATCTGTCGGCCGCTCCCTATCTGCAGGAGAAGCTTGGCGGCAAAATTGCGATCGGGTCGCATGTGACAACGGTGCAGCAGACCTTTGGCGAGATCTATAATGCCGGTCAGAGCTTTGCCCGCGACGGCAGCCAGTTCGACACGCTCATCCCCGATGGCGCGCATTTCAGCCTCGGCTCGATCGATGTGACCGCGCTGCATACGCCCGGCCATACGCCTGCCTGTATGAGCTATCTCATCGGGGATGCGCTGTTCGTCGGCGACACCCTGTTCATGCCGGATTACGGGACGGCGCGCTGCGATTTCCCGGGCGGCGATGCCCGGCAGCTCTACCGTTCGATCCGGCGCCTGTTCACGCTGCCAGACGTGACGCGCATGTATCTGTGTCATGATTATTTGCCGGCCGCGGCACCGGGCAGTCGAACGGAAATCTGCTGGGAGACCAGCGTCGGCGCGCAGAAGCGTCACAACATTCATGTCAATGAGCGCGTCACTGAAGATGAATTTGTCGCCATGCGCACGGCCAAGGACAAAAAGCTCGATATGCCGCGCCTCATTCTGCCGGCCGTCCAGGTCAACATGCGCGCCGGGCACCTGCCGGATGCGGAAGACAACGGCACGCGATATTTGAAGCTGCCAATCAACAAGTTCTGAAATCTTGACAAATGGGTGCCGTTTCCCGGATGATCCTGCTCAAGGGGTTGACCGCGATCGCCCCGTGAGGCCTTGGCTAGAGAATCGCGTCCTGTCTCCCTTATAGGAGTGGACGTCACATGGCCGGTCCCGACAGCATCACCACAGCCCAGCTTTCCCGCCGCATCGGTTTGCCCGATGCGCCGATCATCATCGATGTGCGCGACGATGAGGATTACGCCAGCGATCCCAGATCCGTGCCCACGGCCATTCGCCGCGATTATCGCAGCGTCGCCGATTGGGCGCCAAGCTTTGCCGGCAAGACCACCATTGTCACCTGCCAGCGTGGGCTGAAGCTCAGCCAGGGGGTCGCCGCCTGGCTGCGGCAGGCAGGCGCCGGTGCCGAGAGCCTGGAAGGCGGGCATGAAGCCTGGGTCGCCGACAAGGGCTTGCTGGTGCGCAACGAGGCGCTGCCAGCTGGGGGTCAAGACGGCCGCACCGTATGGGTCACCCGCGCGCGGCCGAAGATCGACCGCATCGCCTGCCCCTGGCTCATCCGCCGCTTCATCGACCGCGACGCCGTCTTTCTCTATGTCGCGCAATCGGAAGTGCCGGCGGTGGCCGAACGCTTTGGCGCCACACCGTTCGACATCGACGGCGTGTTCTGGAGTCACCGTGGCGATGCCTGCACCTTCGATGTGATGCTGCAGGAATTTGGCTTGTCGTCGGAGGTTCTGGCTCGCTTGGCCACAATCGTGCGCGGGGCCGACACCAACCGGCTCGATCTCGCACCGCAGGCTGCCGGCTTGCTGGCAGCCTCGCTCGGGTTCTCGCGCATGTACCGCGATGATCTGCAACAATTGGATGCCACCATGTCGCTTTACGATTCCTTCTATCGCTGGTGCCGCGACGCCGTGGCGGAATCGCATAACTGGCCCAACTCTGGCCCGCGCGAATCATGAACAGCGAGCGGCCGGCAGCGCCGGCATTGCCGAGCTTTGGCACGGCGTTCCGCGTGTGGCTGAAGATCGGCCTGCTATCGTTCGGCGGACCGGCGGGGCAGATCGCGCTCATGCACCGCGTGGTCGTGGATGAGTTGCGCTGGGTGGGTGAGCGGCGCTTTCTCCATGCGCTCAATTTCTGCACTCTGCTGCCGGGGCCGGAAGCGCAGCAGCTTGCCACCTATCTCGGCTGGCTGATGCATGGGGTAAAGGGCGGGCTCGCTGCGGGCCTGCTGTTCATCCTGCCGGGTGCTGTCGTCATGCTGGCCTTGACGCTCGTCTATGTGCTGTTCGGCACTCTGCCGCTGATCAACGGGCTGTTCTTCGGCTTGAAATGCGCCGTGCTGGTGCTGGTGGTTGAGGCCTTGCTGCGCGTGGCACGGCGCGCGTTGAAGGGCGTGCCGTCATATGCGATGGCGGTGGCGGCGTTTGTCGGCCTGTTCCTGTTTCACGTGCCGTTTCCTATCATCGTGCTGGGGGCGGGTGCGATCGGCCTCATCCTGCCGCGCGCTTTCACCCATCGTTGGCATGATGCAGAAGAGAGCGGGCCGCCGGCGCTCATCGATGCGCTGCTGCAACGGGAACCGCAGCGCGCGATTGCGATGGCGCGTGGCGCGCAGCGCGCGGGCATTGTCGCCCTGCTGATGTGGCTGGTGCCGGTCGCTGTCATTACGTTGTTCGTCGGTGGCACCTATGGCGACATTGCCGGCTTCTTTTCCAAGATGGCCGTGGTGACGGTGGGTGGCGCCTATGCGGTGCTGGCCTATGTGGCGCAGGATGCCGTGCAGGCCTATCACTGGCTGACATCCGCGGAGATGCTGACGGGCCTCGGCCTCGCCGAGACCACGCCGGGGCCGCTCATCCTGGTGCTGCAATTCGTCGGCTTCATGGCCGGCTTTCGCGCGGACGGAATTTCAGGCGGCATCGCCGGCGCGCTGCTGACGCTCTGGGTCACCTTTGCGCCCTGCTTCGGCTTCGTGTTCCTGGGTGCGCCGGTGATCGAGCGCCTGCATGGCAATCGCCTGCTGGCCGGTGGGCTTGCCGCCATCACCGCGGCCGTGGTCGGCGTCATCGCCAACCTCGCCTTGTGGTTCGGCCTGCATGTGATGTTCAGGCAGGTGGGCCGGATGGCACTCGGGCCCATTACGCTGGATGTGCCGCAGCTCGCCAGCCTCGATCCCGCGGTGCTGGCGCTTGCCGCCTTGGCGGCAGTGTCTCTGTTCGGTCTAAGACAGGGATTGGGCAGGACGCTCGCCATCACCGCGCTCGCGGGACTGGCGCTGAGTTGGGTCGTCCCCGTTTAAACTACTGTGCAGTAGGCTCGAACGGTTTCGGCTTCAGCCAGGTATCGGTGGCCGGCGGTGTGTATTTCGGCAGGCTGCCGGAAGGTGCCAGCGGCTTCGGTTTCTGCGTGACCGTCGACGGTTCGAACGGCTTTGGCTTCATCGCATCCACAGACGGCGCCAGCGGCTTGGCTTTCGGTTTCGACACGACCTTGGCCGGTGCGGGCGCCTTGTTGATTGTCGGCGGCGCTGATTCCGTTGCAGGGACGGTTGCGGTCTGGGGTGCAGGTTCTACCCGGGCGGCCTCCGCCGGCTCGGCGGACATCTCGGAAGCCGGTACTGACTCGGGCACGATCGGTTCGGGCACGATCGGTTCGGGCACGATCGGTTCGGGCACAATCGGCGCAGGCGACGGCGCTTCAGCGGCAGCCGGTGCGGGCGCCGGCAGCGGTTCTGCCGGAGCGGGTGTGACCGCTGTTGGCGTCGGCGCCGGAATCGCTGCTGGGGCCGCTTGTGGCGTGGCAGGTGGCGTCGGTACGACCGTGGCAGTGGAGTTTAATGGAGTGTTCGATACAGCAGGCTGCGGCGTCGCAGCGGCCGGCACCGAACCTTGATAGCGCGAGGCCACGTTCCAGGAACCCGGCACGGCGATCGCCACGATAGCGGCGATGATGAAATAGGGGAGCTTGCGGCGGGGTGAGCGCGCCGGTGTCGCGCGAATCTTCTTTTCGTATTTTTCGTAATAGCTGGGCGGCACCACCCGGTCCTCGGGGATGCTGACCACAAGATAGTCCTGCTCGGCGTTCTCAACTTCGGGAGATCTGGCGAAACTCGGCTCCGCGCGCATATCTGGAGCAGCCTCGCCACGGGTTTCCTGCAAACGCTCCAGACGGCGCGTGATCTCTGCCGCCATCTCATCGGCGGACATCCGCTTGCCGTCGAGTTGGCCGAAATCCGCGGTGGGTTCTGCGGCGGGCGCTTCGGGCTGGGCCGGGTCGTAGACGGGCGCGTCGGACTCGACAGGCGCCGGCGGGGCGTCTGCGCGCACGCTCCGCCCGGTATCGCGCAGGACGGGGTCGCGCAGGATGGGGGCCTGCACCGGATTGAGCGCGCGGCGCGCCATCTCCATCCGCCGTGTGATCTCGGCGGCGAGCTCGTCATCGGTCATCTGAGACCGGTCGTTGGCAGCCATGTCACGACCCATTTTGCGCGCTCATCTCTCTCATCCGTTCATTCGCCGCGAAGCTGTCTGACCCTAACAGGGGTGGGGGCAGCTCGTTCCGGCTATCCCTACACCGGTCTGACGGCGGATATGATCGATTTTTTGGGCGCTACTGCGATTTAATGATCGTTTCTTCCGATTACTGACTCCAGGAAGATCAATTTCCCCGGCTCGCGGATGCGCGCCATGATGCTTGCAGCCAGCCAAGGCCACATGACCCAAGGGAGCCAGCCATGAGCGATACCACCAAACCCCCGATTTTGACCACAACCGGCGGCGCGCCCGTCCCTGACAATCAGAATTCGCTGAGCGCCGGCCCACGCGGACCGCTCCTGTTGCAGGACGTGCATTTGTTGGAGAAGCTCGCACACCAGAACCGTGAGCGCATCCCGGAGCGCGTGGTCCACGCCAAGGGCTGGGGCGCCTACGGCCATCTCACCGTCACCAACGACATCAGCAAATATACCCGCGCCAAATTGTTCGGCGCCGTCGGCAAGAAGACCGATCTGCTCATCCGCTTCTCGACCGTCGCCGGTGAGTTGGGTGCGGCCGACGCCGAGCGCGACGTGCGCGGCTTTGCGGTGAAGTTCTATACCGAGGAAGGCAATTGGGATCTGGTCGGCAACAACACGCCGGTCTTCTTCGTGCGCGATCCCTTGAAATTCCCGGACTTCATCCACACGCAGAAGCGCCATCCGAAGACCAATATGCGCTCAGCCACCGCGATGTGGGATTTCTGGTCACTGTCGCCGGAAAGCCTGCACCAGGTCACCATCCTGATGTCGGATCGCGGCCTGCCCACGGATGTGCGTCATATCGACGGCTTCGGCTCGCACACCTTCAGCTTCATCAATGCGAAGAACGAACGTTTCTGGGTGAAGTTCCATTTCAAGAACCTCCAGGGCCACAGGCATTGGACCAATGCCGAGGCGGAAAAGGTTGTCGGCCAGACGCGAGAGTCAACCCAGGCCGATCTCTTCGGTGCGCTGGAGCGCGGTGAATATCCAAAATGGCGCTTCTGCGTGCAGATCATGCCGGAGAAGGACGCCGACAAGACGCCCTATAACCCGTTCGACCTCACCAAGGTCTGGCCGCATAAGGATTACCCGCTGATCGAGGTCGGCACCGTCGAACTCAACCGCAATGCGGAGAATTATTTCAGTGAGATCGAGCAGGCGGCCTTCTCGCCCTCCAATGTCGTGCCCGGCATATCCTTCTCGCCGGACAAGATGCTGCAGGCCCGCATCTTCTCCTATGCCGATGCACATCGCTATCGCTTGGGGACGCATTACGAAGCCTTGCCGGTGAACGCGCCGAAATGCCCGGTGCATCACTACCACAAGGATGGCGCCATGCGCTTCACGCCGAACATGCCGAATGCCGATGCCTATTACGAGCCCAATTCGATGGGCGGGCCCAGGCAAGCCCCGGATTTCAGCGAGCCGGCCTTGGCGATCTCGGGCGATGCGGATCGGTATAATCACCGCGAGGGGAATGACGATTACAGCCAGCCCCGCGCGTTGTTCAACCTGTTCGATGCCGCCCAGAAGCAGCGCCTGTTTGCCAATATCGCGGCGGCGATGGGCGGCGTGCCGAAGGAGATCATCGACCGGCAGCTGGCACATTTCGAGAAGATCCATCCCGATTATGCCAAGGGAGTCGCGGCAGCGCTAAAGCAAGGCTGATCCAGCGTTAACTTTCTACCCGCGAACGGTGAGGGGCAGTGGTACCGAAAGGTGCCGCTGCCCTTTTCTTTTCGCAGCTGCACAGGAGGATATTAAGGAGCGGCTACGACGTTCGTCGGTATTCCGCGACCGCGCCAATTAACCCACCATTAAGCCGCGAGATCGATACTGGCGGCACCACGACGACGAACCCCTTGACTCGAATTGGACGACCCATGCGCATGCGCCTCAACGTGGCCAAGGCCATCCTCCTGTTTGGCGTGCTGATCATGGTGGGCTTCGCTTGTGTGCTGATCACCAATACGCTGGCCATGCGCGAGCTGAAAGTGGGTGGTCCGCTCTACCGGCAGATCGTGCTGGGCAAGGACCTCATCGCCGACATCCTGCCGCCGCCGGAATATGTCATCGAAGCCTATCTCGAGGCGACGCTAGCGGTGAAGAACCCGGCCGAACTGGCGGCGCATCGCGACCGGCTGGTGCAGCTGCGCAAGGATTACGATCTGCGCCACGAATATTGGCTGACCGCGGATTACGACACCGGTTTGCGCGACCAGCTGACCGGCGCCAGCCATGCCGAGGTCATCAAATTCTTCGCCGCCATCGACGCGCTGCTGCCGGCGATTGAGAAAGGCGACCAGGCGGCGATCGATACAGCCTATGCGCAAGTGAGCGCTGCCTATCAGGCGCACCGCCAGGTGATCGACGGGATCGTCGCGGGTGCCAACACAGCCAATGCAGCGACCGAAGCAGCGGCGGCAGAACACGACAGTCATTTCGTCACCATCATCTGGCTGGTCACGCTGGTCGTGCTGGCCGTGGTGGCAGCCGGCATCGCCGCCATCGGCTTGCGCGTCGTCCGGCCAATCACCCGCATGACGGGCGTGATGACGCGCCTCGCCGAAGGGCAGAACGATATCGAGATTCCGTTCTCGGAACGGCAGGACGAGATCGGTGCCATGGCGCATGCGGTCCAGGTGTTCCGCGACAATGCCCGCGAGAACGACCAACTGCGCCAGAGCCAAGAAGCGGCGCGCGCGCAGGCCGATGCGGCGATGAAGCAGGAGATGCTGCAGCTTACCGAGACCCTGGAGAACGAGGTCAAGGAGACGGTCGGCGACATCACCATCCAATCCAACAAACTGTCGGAAAGCGCCTTGAAGCTCGCGCGCACCGCCACAGATCTGCGTGAGATGGCGACGGAAGTGAACAATCTGGTCGAGACGACCAGCCGCAATGTCCAGACCGTGGCGAGTGCGACCGAGGAACTCGAAGCCTCAAGCCGCTCGATCTCCGCGCAGATCGGCAATTCCTCGCGGCTTGCCGCCGATGCACGCGATGGGGCGGAGATTGCCAACACCCAGGTGGCGGGCCTGGCCCAGACCGCCTCCAGCATTGGCAATGTCGTCACCATGATCCAGGACATTGCAGCGCGCACCCGCATGCTGGCGCTCAACGCCACGATCGAGGCGGCGCGCGCCGGCGAGATGGGCAAGGGCTTTGCCGTGGTGGCAGATGAAGTGAAGAGCCTCGCCCGCCAGACCGAGGAAGGCATCGCCCAAGTCAACGCCCAGGCCGAGGAGATCACGCAATCCACCGCGAAGGCGGTCGGCATCGTCGAATCCGTAGCCGGCGGCATCCGCGACATCGATGCCGTCACGGTCGAGGTCGCGCGCGCCAGCGAGGAACAGCGCGCCGCCACCGCGGAGATCATGCAGAGCGCCGGCCAGGCCGCGGCGTCAACGCGTTCGGTCGCCGACAATGTCGGGCGCATGTTGGAGGGGGTCGAGCTCACCGGTGTTACCGCGGGCGAGGTCAACGATCTTTCAGCGCTGGTCAACCGCGACATCTCAGCCTTGCAGCAGCGGCTTTATGTCATCCTGCGTTCCTCGGTCGGCGGCAATCGCCGGGGCGCGCCGCGGCGCACGGCGGCCATCGCATTCCGCGGCGAATTTGCGGGCCAGGTGGTGACCGGCTTTACCGGCGATGTGTCGACCAGCGGCGTGCTGGTGGTGGCAGATGGCAATGTCACACTGAAGCCGGGTGAGGGCAGCTGCGAGTTGAAGAATGTTGGCCAGTTCAAGGCGCGCCTGATCAGTCAGGATCCGCTCGGCATTCACATCCAGTTCATCGAGCCGGGTGCTGCCGAGATCGCGGCGCTGGAAGCGCAGCTGGTGCAGGCGGGCAAGGATGACGAACCCTATATGGCGCTGGCCGGTGAGGTCGCTGGCCGCGCCTCGGAAGCCCTGGAACAAGCGCTGAAGGACCGCAGCATCTCGCTTGATGATCTGTTCGATGCCGAATACGAACCCATTGCCGGCTCCGATCCGCAGCAGGTCATGGCGCGCCACACGCTACTGGTCGAACGCCTGTTCCCGCCCTTCATCGAGCCGCCGCTGGAAAAGGATTCGCGCCTGGTGTTCTGCTGCATCATCGACCGCAAGGGCTATATCGCCGCCCACAACAAGAAATACTCTTTGCCGCAGAAGCCGGGCGAGACGGTATGGAACACCGCCAATTCCCGTAACCGCCGCATCTACACCGACCGCGCCGGCACGCTGGCTGGCCGCGCCACGCGCACCGTGGTGCAGACCTATGCCCGCGACATGGGCGGCGGCAAGTTCGTCGTGCTGAAAGAGATCGACGCGCCGATCAAGGCAGGTGGCAAGCATTGGGGTGCGGTAAGGCTGGCGTTGAAGTTGTCGTAAGAGACTGAGGTGACCCCCTCTCCCTAACCCTCCCCCACTGCCGACGAATGTCGGCCTTCGCCGACTGTGGAGGGAGGGGACTCAATCGAGCGTGGGTCGGATTTTTAGTTCAAGCTGGCTGGCACCCCCCTCCCCCCAACGTGGGGGAGGGTCGGGGAGAGGGGGGTGCTTGTATTTGCGACCCGCGAATCCAATCGCTATCCTCCCAGCCCATGACACGCACCACCCCCGCCACCGATGATGCCGGCTTCGGCCGCCTGACTGCCTGGCTTGCGACGGCGGCGTTGGGCGATACCGGTAAGCGGAGCGATGGGGAGCTGGCCAACAATCTGGGAGCTTTGCCCTTGATCGATGTGTTTGCCGGGTTCTGCGATCGCTTGAACGATTGGATCGGGCCGTTCAGCCGCATTTCGCTCGGTATCGAGGTGCTGCATCCGGAACTGTCCGGCGGCTCGATGTATTGGCATGAGGGCAAGATCACCGAGCGGGAGATCACGCGCGCCGGCATCCTGGTCTATGACGAGTATCTGCGCAGCCCGGTCTATGTGGTGGAGCAGACCAACCGGCCGTGGCGCTGGCGGCTGGGCGAGGCGGTGCCGGACATGCCGTTGATCGAGGAGCTGCACGGGCAGGGTGTCACCGATTACTGCCTGTTCCCACTGCCGATCCAGGACACCAGCCGCACCACCACGATGTCCTTTGCCACCAAACGGCCGGGCGGATTCGGCAATCTGGGCGGCGACGAGCAGGGGCTGGGGTTGCTGCGCCGGATCGCCTGGGCGATGACGCCCTATGTCGAGCGCGTGGCGTTGCGGATCATCGCCCTCAACATGCTCGACGCCTATGTCGGCAAGATCGCCGGTGCCCGCGTGTATGCCGGGCAGATCGAGCGCGGGGCCGTCGAGCCGATTGAAGCGGCGATCCTGATCGCCGATCTGCGCGGCTTCACGCATATGAGCGATGCGTTGGGCGAGATCGCGATGGTGGCGCTGCTCAACCGCTATTTCGACACGCTGGGCGAGGCGATCGAGGCGCATGGCGGGCAGATCCTGAAATTCATGGGCGATGGGTTGTTGGCGGTTTTTCCGGTGAGCGATGGCGCCGCACGCGCTGCGATCTATGGCGAGGCGCTGAAGGCGGCCATCGCGGCACGCGGTCATCTGGCGACGCTGAACACCGCGTTGCGCGATGAGGGCCAGGCGGCGATCGATTTCGGCATCGGGCTACACGCTGGTTCAGTTGCTTTCGGCAATATCGGCACCAAGGCGCGGCTCGACTTCACCGTGATCGGCCCCGCCGTCAATCACGCCAGCCGCATCCAGGATTTGACCAAAGAGCTGCATGAGCCGATCCTGGCATCCGGCGAGTTCGCCGCAACGGTGCCGGCTCCGATGCGGACACTCGGCGCCCGCAACGTGCGCGGCGTCGATGCGCCGATAGAGTTGTTCGCGCCGATGGCAGACGCCACTGTTTAGGACATTGCGCCGCATGCGGCCAATTGCCAGCTAGGCCGCAACTGACAATAGTTGTTAGAGTGATTCCAGATTTACGCTGGACGAAATGGTGAGCAGGAGTTCCCCCCATGGATGCCGTGATCCTGGCCCGGATGCAGTTCGCCGCCAATATTTCGTTCCACATCCTGTTCCCGACCATCACCATCGCGCTGGGCTGGGTGCTGCTCTATTTCAAGCTGCGCCATGACCGGCTGCAGCTGACGTCACCAGGCGACGATAGCTGGATCCTGGCCTATCGTTTCTGGATCAAGGTGTTTGCGCTGTCCTTCGCGATGGGTGTCGTTTCCGGCATCACCATGAGCTTTCAGTTCGGCACCAATTGGCCGGGCTACATGCAGAAGGTCGGCAATGTTGCCGGGCCTCTCCTCGCCTATGAAGTACTGACCGCGTTCTTCCTCGAAGCCGTGTTCCTCGGCATCATGCTGTTCGGTTTCCGCCGCGTGCCGAACTGGGTGCATAGCCTCGCCACGTTTCTGGTGGCATTCGGGACGACCATGTCGGCCTTCTGGATTCTCGCCTTGAATTCCTGGATGCAGACACCGGCGGGCCATGTGATCCGCGACGGCGTGGTGCATGCCGACGACTGGGTCGCCATCATCTTCAACCCCAGCTTTCCCTATCGTCTGGTGCATGTGCTGCTGGCATCCGGCATCACCGCGAGCTTCCTCATCGCGGGCGTGTCGTCGCTGCGCTGGTTCTGGGGCGAGCGCTCTAAGGACCTCAGCGCCGCGCTGAAGACCGGCGTTTATCTCGCCGCCATTCTCATTCCGCTGCAGATCGTGGCCGGCGATCTGCACGGCCTCAACACGCTGGAGCATCAGCCGCAGAAAGTGGCGGCGATGGAGGCCAATTGGCAGACCAGCAGTCATGTGCCCCTGCTGCTTTTCGCCTGGCCGGATCTGGAAACGCGGTCCAATCATTTCGAGATCGCGATTCCTGATGGGGCAAGTTGGATCCTGCGCCATGCGCCCGATGGTGTGGTGCCGGGGCTCAATGATTATGCCGGCGATCATCCGCCGGTGGCGCCGCTGTTCTTCGCCTTCCGCGTCATGGTGGGGCTTGGCTTCCTGATGCTGGCAGTGTCTTGGGCAGGCGCCTTCCTGCTTTGGCGCGGCGCTGAGATGCCGCGCCTGCTGCAGCGTGTCTTCATCGGCATGACCTTCTCCGGCTGGGTGGCAACGCTCGCCGGCTGGTATGTGACGGAGATCGGGCGGCAGCCTTATCTGGTCACCGGCATCCTGAAGACCGCCGATGCCGCGAGCACTGTCCCGGCGCCGATGATCGGCCTCAGTCTCGTCCTCTATCTCACCGTCTACGCGGTGCTCATCGTCGCTTACATGGCGGTCATCACGCGCATGGCGCATAAAGCGGCGAAGGGCCAGAAGCCATCACCCGATGCGCCGGCCCCCGCCGGTACATTTGCAGCGGCGGAGTAGAAATCATGCTCAACCTCTTCGGCGATCCCGCGATCTGGCTGCCGCTCGCCTTTGCCGGGCTCATGGGAATTTCGATCCTGATCTATGTCGTGCTCGACGGGTTCGATCTGGGCATCGGCATGCTGTTTGCGCTGGGTGACGAGTCCGAGCAGGACCGCATGATGGCGTCGATCGGGCCGTTCTGGGATGCCAACGAGACCTGGCTGGTGCTGGCGACCGGCCTGCTGCTGGTGGCGTTTCCGGCAGCGCACGGTGTCATCCTCGGTGCCCTCTATCTACCGGTCGCGTTGATGCTGATCGGCCTGGTCCTGCGCGGCGTCGCGTTCGAGTTCCGCGCGAAATCCGATGGAAAGGCGAAACGCATCTGGAGCCGCGTGTTCATCGGCGGCTCGCTCACAACGGCCCTCACCCAGGGCTACATGCTGGGCGTCTATGTGATGGGGCTGGAACAAAGCTTGCCCAATGTCGCCTTCGGCCTGCTCACCGCGATCTGCCTGGTGGCGGGCTATATGCTGGTGGGGTCAACCTGGCTCATCATCAAGACCGAGGGCGAATTGCAGCAGCGCGCCGTCGACTGGGCAGGCCGCGCGCTGGTCTTTGCAGCAATCGGCATGGCGGCGATTTCCGTGGCCTCGCCTCTGGTCAGCCCGCGCATCTTCGAGAAATGGTTCGGCGGGCTGGAGATTCTTTACCTCGCCCCCTTGCCGATCGGGTCGGCGGCGATCTTCCTCGCGCTCATTGTGCTGCTGCGCCGCTTGCCCCATGAAACCGACCGCTTCCGGCATCTGCCCTTCACCGCGGTCACCGGCTTGTTCATCCTCGCCTTCTGCGGTCTCGCCTATTCCTTCTATCCCTTCGTGGTGCCAGACCGGCTCACCATTTTTGAGTCCGCCAGCGCGCCGGAGAGCCTCCTCATCATCCTTTATGGGGCGCTCGTCGTGCTGCCGGCGATCATCGCCTATTCGGCGCTGAGCTATCATGTCTTCCGCGGCAAGGCGACGCCGCTCAGCTATGATTAAGATGCTGATATCATTGGATTGCTGCGCAACATAATCAAGGCGTTTGGAGCCGTGTGAGTATGGCCGAGATAGGCCCGGATTGGGTCTCCATCCGGACCAGCCAATGCGCGCCCGGCGCCAGATCCGGCGGCAGATCGATCCGCACCGGGATATCGCGGGCAGTGGTCACCACCGCGACACCGGCCACGGCTTGCGTCACCGGCGGCAAATGGGCGATGAGGTCGAGGGTCACGTTCCGGCCGTCCTTGGCTGTCCGGTAGAGCCCGCGATAGGTGATCGCCCCAGCCTTCGGATTGAGCCCACTCACCTGTCCGTCTTGCAGCAGCAGGTCGACCCGCCCCACGCCATAGACGCCGCTGTAGTCCAGCCGGTAGCTGCCGGCGACCTCTGCGGGTGGCGTGGCGGGTGTCACACAGGCCGCGAGCAGCAAGACGAAACTGAGGCGAACGAGGCGCATCCAGTCAGCGCCCCTTGAAACCGAGAGCGGGTTCCGCACGCAGCTGCTCGACCGCAAAGTCGGCGCCGACCCCGCGGCCACGAAGAACCGCATGGTTTCATGGCGATCCATGAAGATTATTCCACTATGCGGCATGGAAGTCTGTCAATGAGCGTGATTACTGTCGGGCAATGGCAGTAATCTTTCCGCCAGCGGTTCTGCCGGCGAGGTACGAAACACCTGCTGGCGCGGGCCGGACGGGGATTTGCCAAGAATCCTCTCGCTAGCTAGTCTGTCGCCGCAAATCGGGAGCGGTCCTTGTCTGATCAAATTCGGCGCGACCCAGGATCGTTTCGTGATCCCTCGGGCTATGTCTTCATCGACGAAGAGGATGTCTGGCGCAGCGTAAATCCTGCCGCCATGGAGGCCTTCAAGGCCGTGCTGGCGACAGGCGCCCTGGCATCCCTGGGCGAACGCGGCCTGCTTCTGCGCAGCGACCCGCGCGAGCTGGATTCCCGCGGCGGTGCCCGCTTCGCCGGACCGCGCGGCGAGGTCCCTGCAATGGTGATCAAGCATCCGCGCGTGCCGATGATTTCCTATCCGTTCGAATGGACCTTCTCGCAACTCAAGGATGCGGCGCTGGCGCATCTCGATCTGCAGATCGCTGCCTTCGATCTTGGCCTCGTGCTGTCCGATGCAACGCCCTACAACATGCAGTTCTTCGAAGGCCGCGTGGTTCATATCGACGTGCTGTCGCTGCGACCCTATCGCCCGGGTGAAATCTGGGTCGGCTACAACCAGTTCACCCGCCTCTTCCTGCTGCCCCTGCTGCTCGAGGCTTGGCGCGGCGTGCCGTTCCAAGCCATGCTGCGTGGTCAGACCGATGGCATGACGCTGGTCGATGCGGTCAAGCTGCTGCCTTTCACCAAGCGCTACCTGTCGCTCTCCGGCCTTATGCATGTGACGCTGCAGGAGCGGGCAAGTCGTGGCCGCAGCAGCACCGGTAATGCCACCGCCGGCCGCCATGTCACCCTGCCCGCCAATCGCTTTCGCGCCATGCTGAGTGAAATGCGCGCCTTCGTCGCCACGTTGCAATCCGCGCGACGGGCACCGACCTTCTGGAGCGCCTATGCCCATGTGAACACCTATTCGAGCGAGATGCAGTCGGTCAAAAGTGCCTTCGTGCAGGATCTCGTGCGCCGCAACCAGATTCGGTCATTGTGGGACATCGGCGGCAACACCGGCGATTATGCGGCAGCAGCACTCGCCGCCGGTGCCGAACATGCCGTCGTGCTCGATGGCGATCTCGATTCTCTTGAGCAGGCCTATAGCCGGCGCCTGCAGGGCCATCCGAACCTGCTGCCGCTGTTCATGGATTGCGCCGACCCGACGCCGAGCCAGGGGTGGGATGAGGCGGAGCGAAGAGGCCTGAAGGCACGCGCCAGGATCGACGCCGTCCTGGGCCTGGCTGTCGTGCACCATATGGCCATCGGCCGGAACATCCCGCTGCGCGCCGTCGTCGACTGGTTTGTCGACCTCGCACCCCACGGCATCATCGAATTCGTGCCGAAATCAGACCCCATGGTCCGGCAGATGCTGCAGCACCGCGACGACGTGTTCCTGGATTACGACGAGGCGACTTTTCGCAGCTATCTCGGCGCCAGGGCGCAGACGACCGCGGAACATCGCTTCGCCGAGAACGACCGCGTGCTGATTTCCTATACGCGGACGAACTGAGCCGTTGAACTGCGTTATCGATCCTCATCCGGCGCGAAGTTCATCGCGACGCCGTTGATGCAGTAGCGCAGATGCGTGGGCGGCGGGCCGTCTTCGAAGACATGGCCGAGATGGCTGCCGCAGGTCGCGCAATGCACTTCGGTGCGGGTCATGAAATGGCTGCGGTCGACCGTGGTCTCGACCGAGCCCGGCACCGGGTCGTTGAAGCTCGGCCAGCCGGTACCGCTTTCGAATTTACTGCCGGAGATGAACAAAGGCTGGTCGCAGCCGGCGCAACTGAAAGCGCCGGCGCGCTTTTCATAATTGAGGGCGCAGGAACCCGGCCGCTCGGTGCCATGGCCGCGCATGACATGAAACTGCTCCGGCGTCAGGCGCTGGCGCCATTCGGCATCGGTACGAGTCACGGGAAAGGTTTGGTCGGCGGCGGCTTTGGGCTGCATGGCGTCCTCCATCCTTTGCAAGATGGCGATGCGGCCAGCCTAAAGCAAGGTGCCCTGAAATAGCTGCGGGCGCCCGATGGGGATGGCATCGGGCGCCCGCGATACGAAGCGGGGATGGGGACGGTTGGGTGAGCCCCGCTTCATGTGAGGGACCATATCCCCACTCCGGCAAGGCGTCTGTGACCCCCGTCACAAATGGTGGGGTCACAGAGCGGGTGGCGGCTCAGGCGGGGGGTGGATCAGCCTTCACGAAGTCGACAAAGGCGCGCAAGGGGGCCGGCATGTGGGTGCGGCTGGGGTAATAGAGGAAGGGCCCGGAGAAGCTCATCCACCAATCGGGCAGCAGCGGTACCAGCGTGCCGCTGGCCAGGGATGGCCCCAAGAATTCCTCGAAGCCGTAGATGAGGCCGAGACCCTGCACCGCGGCGGTAACCTCAAGATCGGCATTGCCGGCGATGAGCCGACCGTTCGGGCTGACCTTCACCACCTCATTCCCGCGCTCGAATTCCCATTGCGGCATGGCGCCGCTGTCGAAACGGTGGCGGATGGCGGCATGCTGGACGATGTCCCGGGGATGTGTTGGCGCGTCGTGGCTGGCGAGGTAAGCGGGCGCTGCCGCGAGGATAAAGCGCTGCCGCCGCGGGCCGATGGGCAGGCGGATCATGTCGCGCTCCAGCGCCTCGTCATAGCGGATGCCGGCATCGAAGCCCGCCGCCAGCACGTCGATGAAGCGGTCATTGGCGCTGACCTCCAGCGTGATGCCGGGATGGGCGCCCAGGAACCGGCCGGCGATGTCCGGCAGCACATAGCGGGCGACAATGGTCGGCACATTCAAGCGAAGTATGCCGGTGGGCGTGTCGCGGAAATCGTTGACCGCATCCAGGGCCGCCGCCACCTCGCCCAAGGCCGGGGTCAGCCGTTCCAGCAGCCGCGCCCCGGCATCGGTCAAAGTCACGCTGCGCGTGGTGCGGTTGAGGAGGCGCACGCCGAGCCGCGCCTCCAGCCGCTGCAACGCGGCGCTCAGCGCGGAGGCTGACACGTTACGCAGGCCGGCGGCTCCGCGGAAACTGCGCGCGCGGGCGACGGCCGCGAAAGCATCAAGATCGGCCAGGTCGATATTAGTCATTGTGCGTAATTCCGTACAGGCTGTCACGATTATATCGGATTATCGCACGCGGGCCTAACCCCCATAATAAGGATCAGCGCAACACAGAACGCACCCCTTCGGGTGCCGGCAGGAGATCAGCGATGCAACACCGCAATTTGGGATCCACCCTCAGCGTCTCGGCCCTGGGTTTGGGCTGCATGAGCATGTCGGGCATGTACGGCCCGTCCGACCGCGCCGAGAGTCTGGCCACCATCGATGCCGCGCTCGAGGCCGGCGTCACACTCGTCGACACCGGCGATTTCTACGGCATGGGCCATAACGAGCTGCTGATCGGCGAGGCGCTGAAAGGCGGCAGCAAGCGCGACAAGGCGATCCTCAGCGTGAAGTTCGGCGCGTTGCGCGATCCGTCCGCGGGTTGGATCGGCATGGACACGCGGCCCGTGGCGGTGAAGACCTTCCTAGCCTACACGCTCAACCGGCTGGGCGTCGATTACATCGACATCTACCGGCCGGCGCGGCTTGACCCCAATGTGCCGATCGAAGAGACGATCGGCGCCATCGCCGAGATGGTGAAGGCCGGTTATGTCCGCCATATCGGGCTTTCCGAAATGGGGTCGGAGACGATCCGGCGCGCGGCCAAAGTGCATCCCATCACCGATCTGCAGATCGAATATTCACTGATCTCGCGCGGCATCGAGGATGGCGTGTTGAAGACCTGCCGTGAGCTTGGCATCGGCATCACCGCCTATGGCGTGCTGTCGCGTGGCCTCATCAGCGGCCATTGGAAGAAAGACGCCGCCAGTAGCGCCGGCGATTTCCGCGCCCACAGCCCGCGCTTCCAGGACGGCAATGTCGATCGCAACCTGGCGCTGGTCGAAGCGCTGCGCACGATCGCCGCGGCCAAGGGTGCCAGTGTCGCCCAGATCGCCATTGCCTGGGTGGCAGCCCAAGGCGACGACATCGTGCCGCTGGTGGGATCGCGCCGCCGCGACCAGCTCAAGGAATCGCTGGGTGCCCTCGACCTGACGCTGACACCGGCCGATCTTGCCGCCATCGAACGCGCCGTGCCCCAGGATGCCGTCGCCGGTGAGCGCTATGCCCCGGCCCAGATGGCGCACCTCGACAGCGAACGCGGGTGAGGTAAGTCACGAGGCTTTCTCAGTCGGCAGCACCCGCTGATACGCTCTTCGTTACACGTCCATGCCGTATTTGCGTAGCATCTCGGCATAGCGAGGCGAGGTCTTGAGCGCCCTGATGGCCTGGTCGAACCTGGGCAGGTCGCGAAGAGCAGGCGAGCGTTTACTGATGAGAAGATGCCAGTCGACGCGCTCAATGACGGTCGGCAGTTCAACGACGTCCGATGCACCCGGGACGGACTTCAGAATCCAGTTGATCTGCGACGACATGTCAACGATGACGTCGCCTCTTTTGGCCAATAACATGCGCACTGTGCCGACTGTGCCGCTGGCATGTTCGGTCCGGATGCCGCGGTCCTCAACATTCCGCTTGATCCATCCGTTGCCGGTGAACGCGATGACAGTGATGTCCGCCCGGGCGAGATCGTCCAGCGACCGCACCGCCTTGAGACGTTCAAGCGCCGGGTTGTCGCGGCGCGCGAACATGGTGATGGGGCCGGTCATCAGCGGTTCAGCACTGGCAGCGGCATATTCGAGACGTGCCGGAGTCACGACCAGGCACATGCCGTCCGCCGCGCCGCTTTCAACTTCGAGCTGCACGCGGGGCAGCGGCCGTGGCAAGGGGCGAAAGGCATAGCCGGTGGTGGCCGCCACGTCAGCCATGATGTCGACCAGCAGCCCCTGCATACGATGATCGACGTTCTGCCAGGAGCTGGGCGGCGATTTGTCCGGATAGGCGATCCTCAGCGCAAGCGCCGGAGATCCCGCCGGATCACCCGCCGGATCACTGGCCGGCGTTTCCGCCAACGCGTCATCCCACCCACCCATCTGATCTGCCAGGGGCAGCGCAGAAAGAAGCGTAGCGCCGCTTAGCAGGAAGCCACGTCGATTCATGGGGCGAGCTTACTTTGACGGTTTGCCCGCTGGACAGTCCCATTTTTCGGAGGCCCATCTGCTGCGGCGCGGGCCTGTGCTCATGCAGCGCCGCCCGGGATGCTCAATTCCGTCAAGGCAACTTCCCGACCGCCGGTCAGGCAGCCACCGTTCAGGCGGCCACGGTTCAGGCGGCCGGCGTCGAGGTCGATTGGGGAAGACGCGCGATGACCTTGATTTCGAAGTCGAAGCCCGCCAGCCAGTTCACGCCGACCGCGGTCCAGTTCGAATAGGGCGGGTCGCCGATCTCCTTCAGGCGAACGGCATCAATTGCCGCCCACTGCTTGGCCGGGTCGGTGTGAAAGCTGGTCACGTCGACCACGTCGTCGAAGGTGCAGCCGGCGGCCTTCAACACCGCTTTGAGGTTGTCGAAGGCAAGCTGGACCTGCTTCTCAAAATCCGGTTCGGGCGAGCCGTCTTCGCGGCTGCCGACCTGGCCGGAGACGAACAGAAAATCGCCCGACCGGATCGCCGCTGAATAGCGGTTGATCTCGTAAAGCGCTTGCCTTCCGGCCGGGAAAACTGCATCGCGTTTGCTGGTCATTGTTTCGCTCCTAGGTCATTTGATTGCCGGGTCGCGCTTTGACATACGTCCCGTATGCCCCTATATTGGCGCATACAGGACGTATGTCAACTAATATACGCAACGTATGTGTTTTGCAGGAGATGGTGGTGGTCGCGAAAACGCGGGCGCAGATGGTGGAGGAAACCCGGGCCAAGCTCATTCGAGCCGCCCGGACGGCTTTCGCCGCCAAGGGCTATGCAGCGGCGTCAATGGACGATCTCACTGCCGAAGCCGGCCTGACGCGCGGCGCGCTGTATCACAATTTCGGCGACAAAAAGGGCCTGCTGCAAGCCGTGATCGACCAGATCGACGCGGAAATGCTGGTGCGCATGCAAATGGCGCGAGACCGGTCGGCGACCGCCTGGACGGGCCTGCTCGATGAGAGCATCGCCTATCTCGAGATGGCCCTGGAGCCGGAAATCCAGCGCATCATGCTGCTGGACGGGCCGGCCGTACTGGGCGATCCATCGCAATGGCCCAACCAGACAGCCTGCCTGCGCCGGACGGCACAAACGATCCAGGCGCTCATCGACGCTGGGACGGTCAAGCCAGTGGATGCGGAAGCTGCCGCCAGGCTGCTCAATGGCGCAGCACTCAGCGCCTCGCTCTGGATTGCCGCAGCTGAGGATCCTCACGCGGTTTTTGCAAAGGCTGTCGAGACCTTCCGACATCTGGCAGCTGGTTTGCTGCAGGCCGAGGGCTAATGGGCTTATTACCCGGGTAATATTGACAAGATTATTTTACCCGGATATTAAAGGGCGCTTCCCATCCAAGATCGAGTGCCGCCATGACTGAAACCCTCCCCAGCTATACCGCCTTCCACGGCCAGCGCCGCCTCGCTGCCGGCGCCTTAGCCGAGATCGCGCTGGCCGCCAAACGCGCCCTGGTGACCGATGCCGCGGCGTCGGTCCTCATCTATGACGACAGCACCGGCCGCGCCATCGACCTCGATCTGCGCGGCGATGACGCTGAAGTGACGGCGCGCTACACCCCTCTGCCGGTGGCGGAAGCTGAGCCACGTGGTCGAGGCCGACCGAAGCTCGGTGTCATCGCCCGCGAGGTGACCTTGCTGCCGCGACATTGGGACTGGTTGGGCAAACAACCGGGCGGCGCCTCGGTCGCCTTGCGCAAACTGGTCGAGGACGCGCGCAGCAAAGGCAGCGATCGGCAGCGCCGCCGCGCGGCACAGGACGCCGCCTATCACTTCATGTCGGCGATGGCCGGCAATCTTCCCCATTTCGAAGACGCGATCCGCGCCCTCTATGCCGATGACCAGGCGGCGTTCATCTCGCTCATCGAAGGCTGGCCCGACGACATCCGCGATCACGCGCGCAAGCTGGCCGATGTCTAGCGCTGATGATGGCAGTTTTCTCCGGCTCCGGGATCTCATCACTGGTATCGCGCTACCCAAACAGCGCAAAGCCTGGGAGCGGGATTTCGAGAAAACCATGGTGGCGGATGAGCGGCGCTGGCGACACATCGAGGCGACACTCATCCGATTGCCGGACGCAGCATGGCAATCTCTGAAAGCGACCGTCCTCTGCCAGATTGATCTCCGTCATCCGGCGCGAGGCTGGCTGCAGGCAATTCCACTGCTCAACGAAGCACGCGCGCATGATCATCTTGTGCGGCAAGGTTACCACAACGTCGAATTCTTGCCCGCGCAGGTGCACGCGAAATCACCGGACCTGCACGCCACACGCGACGGCAAAGTTTTGCTCTGCGAAGTGAAGACACTGAGGCTCGGCCGACAGGACAGCCTTGCCGGCAATCTTCCTGTGAAACTCGCCAAACGGCTGGGTGATGCCATCGAACAACTGGACGCGATAGGCGACGCACCCAACGCCGCGCGCATGATCTACCTCGTGCTCGACATCAGCGACGGCTTGCGACCGATGGCAGACGAGATACGCGAGCGGATCGACATCTTACTTGAGGGGATCGAGATGCCGGGCATCACCATCGTTCTTGATGAAGCCGCGATGTGAAGGTCGGCGCGGCCATGGGCCGCGATCTATTTCCAGATGACGCGGCACCGGTGCATCGACGCCAATGCAGAATGGTCTTCGGCCGACGCCTGTTGCATAGTCGCAACCTAATCCTGATCCCTCATTCTTTCTTCGGAGTCACCTATGAATCTTCACCTGCCATTAGTCACGGGTTTGCTGGCTCTTGTTGTCGCCGGCTGTACACAGAATGGTGGAACCATGCAGAGCGGCACGAAGCCGCCACTTTCCTGCCAGAGTTTCGTCGATGGTAGTTCGATGCTCGACCTCGACATCAAATCCATGAAGGACATACCTGGTTGCCAACGAAAGTATCATCCGGGCGGCCAGGGGTATTATGAGAGCTTCCGTATCGGCGGCATTGTTCGTCGCGAGGCCGCGTCATCCCCGGCGGCATCGGGGCACCAATTATGGGTGCTTATCTTCCGCTATTATGGTCAGGCCGACGTACCAGGCCTGGACGCAAATACATTTGAAAATGTCGACGACTTCCGGAACATGCCAGAGGCCCTGCCGGTGGCATTGACCGGCGTCAAGCACGACGCAGTCGTGTCCAGGTTTGAGGTATCCGAAATATCTCTCACCATGGTCTGTCTGGATGCCGCCACTGCCAATGCCGACGGCTCCCATACGGTGATCGATGTGTGCCGTAGCGCCGGATCGCACGCCGCTGATGCGGATGTGATGGCAACGGCGCGGTCGATCGCCGAGACCGATTTCCCCGCCATCAATCCCTGAAGCATCGCCCGTCACATCACCGGACACATCACTGGGGTATCGGCGGCAGACGCCAACATCTGCCCATTCAACTCGGCGGCAGTTCCTCGATCTCCAGATAGACGATCACCTTGTCGACGGTGACGCCATCGCTGGAGAGCGGCAGCATCAGGGTTTCCGAATCCCGCATCAGGCCGCTGCGTGAATTGGTGCCGTCATGGTCGTAGACTAGGAGCTGCTCATCGACCACCAGGCGGTAGTTTTCGAGAACCTCGCCCAGGGTCAACCCGTGATAGCCTTCCTCGACCGTCTTTCCGGTGACGTCGCTCTTGCGCAAGGCGACCGAGCGCGAGCCGACCAGACGATAGGTGAGCTTGCGCGGATTGTGCTCCACATCAACCAGGATGATCCCGGGCAGCCATTCCTTCATCTCAAGGGGATCAAAATCGGCGCGCGACGGCATCTTGCGCCCCCGCCGCTTGGCGTCCCAATGACGATAGAACGACGCCACGTGGACGGAACACCGCTCCAGAAAGTCGATCGACGTCAGGCGGGGGTAGGGCGTGGCAGCGACGGGCGTGTGGCTGGTGTTTGACATCTTGATTCCACGGGACGGCTACCCCGAACGGGCACCGCGTTGATCAGCGACCATTGCAGGCGTGGTTGACCGCCAAGTCAAGCGTCGGTGGCCAGCGGAACTGACATGCGGCGTTCACTGTTGGGCGATCACCGGATCTGCCATGTTTGGCCTATGCTGTATTGCACCGCAGGTCGGTAACGACCCAAGAGGAGGATTTGTCGGTGGCCAAGGGAAAGATCAGCTTCAAGCAATCAGACCTCACGCGCGCGATAAAGGCGGTGCGAGCAGCGGGCATTGACGTCTCGCGGATCGAAATCGAGCCGGATACGGGCAAAATTATCATCGTTCCCGGCGGAGCCATGGTTGTGCCGCACGCAGGTGCCCGCAATGTGGGCGCGCATGACCAGGCCGCCGGCGCGGATGACGGCTATGCGTCGCAATACAAGGCGATACAGGACGCCCTTGAAAGAAGCCGGCAGGGCGACAAGCCGTCCCCGATCGAGCTAGGCCAGCACCGGCCGGCCACACCGACAGAGGGCGAGGCGTGATGTCTTGAGGCCCGTGATATCTGGAGGCGTGGGGCGTCTCTAGCGCCGGGCGCTGCTGGATTATGGCGGAGGAAGTGGGATTCGAACCCACGATAGGGTTTAACCCCTATGCACGCTTTCCAAGCGTGTGCCTTAAACCACTCGGCCATCCCTCCGGATGTCTTCAGCTCGCTGCAGGGTCCCTGGCATCTAGCCGGACTAGCATCTAGCCCAGGGGTGGAGCGCGGGCGGGAACCTAGCGAAGGGCCCCATTCCTGGCAAGTGCGGATAACGCCGCCGCGCCGCTGCAGGTGCGAAATGGCGAATTATAAGTGAATTCCGACCACAAAATGGTGGGCCAAAGCCGATTTTGGCTGCAGCACCGCTCGACCCGGCCCTGCCGCTCAGGCATAAATCTGGGCCATGAATCCGATCCGCGTCATCGCCCTGGTCCTTCTTGCCGCCGCAGCCCTGCTGCTGGTGCTTGATGTGCTGCAGAGCATGCTGTCCAACAGTTGGAACGGCGTCGCCCTCGGCTATCTGTGGTCGGTCATGTCGCCGCTCAGCCTGCAGGGCTTCCAACGTTTTATCGAGGACAGCGTCTCGGTCCTGCTGTGGCAGAAACTGCTGCTGCCGATCCTCATGCTGCCGAGCTGGGTGCTGCTCGGCATTCTCGGGCTGCTGATGCTGGTATTCGGTCGGCGCAGTCAAGACTGAGCGCCCGCTACCCGCCGTTCACCGATCGGCGCTACTCGTGGATCTTGAGGGCGGCGATGAAGGCTGATTGCGGGATTTCGACATTGCCGTATTGGCGCATCTTCTTTTTGCCCTCTTTCTGCTTGTCGAGGAGCTTGCGCTTACGGCTGATATCGCCGCCATAGCATTTCGCCGTCACGTCCTTGCGCATCGCCGAGACCGTCTCGCGGGCGATGACCTTGGCGCCGATCGCCGCCTGGATGGCGATCTTGAACAGCTGCCGCGGGATGAGGTCCTTCAACTTCTCGCACAGCACGCGGCCGCGGCTTTCGGCTTGGGATTTGTGCACGATGCACGAAAGCGCATCGACGGGGTCGTTGTTGACCAGGATGTTGAGCTTGACGAGATCGCTCTCCTCATAGCCGTCGAGGTGGTAGTCGAAGCTCGCATAGCCGCGGCTGATCGATTTCAGGCGGTCGTAGAAATCGAACACGACTTCGTTGAGCGGCAGGCGATAGACCACCATGGCGCGGGCGCCGGCATAGGTGAGGTCGATCTGGGTGCCGCGGCGTTCCTGGCACAGCTTCAGGATCGAGCCCAGATATTCGTCAGGCACCATGATAGTGGCCTTGATCCATGGCTCCTCGATCTTCTCGATCTTCACGATGTCCGGGAAATCGGCCGGGTTGTGAAGCTCGATCAAATCGCCATTCTGCATATGGATCTTGTAGACGACACTGGGCGCCGTGGTGATGAGGTCAAGATTGAACTCGCGCTCAAGCCGCTCCTGGATGATCTCGAGATGCAGCAGGCCCAGAAAGCCGCAACGAAAGCCGAAGCCCAGCGCCGCCGAGGTTTCCATTTCATACTGGAAGCTCGCATCGTTGAGGCGCAGGCGCCCCATGCTGTCGCGCAGCGTTTCGAAATCGGCGGCGTCGATGGGAAAGAGGCCGCAGAACACCACCGGGATCGACGGACTGAAGCCTGGCAGCGCTTCGGCGCAGGGCTTCTTGTCGTCGGTGATGGTGTCGCCGATGCGGCAATCAGCCACCGCCTTGATGCCGGCGGTGATGAAGCCCACTTCGCCCGGCCCAAGCTCGCCGGTCATGGTCTGCTTCGGCGTGAAGCAGCCGACCCGGTCGATTTCATAGGCGGCGTTGGCTGCCATCATGCGCGCCACGGTCTTCACCTTGACGACACCGTCGATGACACGCAGCAGAATGACGACGCCGAGATAGGGGTCGTACCAGCTGTCGATCAGCATGGCCTTCAACGGCTTGTCGCGATCGCCCTTGGGCGCCGGCAGGCGCGTCACCACGGCTTCCAGCACACCTTTAATGTTGAGGCCGGTCTTCGCGGAAATCTCGACGGCCTCCGAGGCGTCGATGCCGATCACGTCTTCGATCTGCTGACGGATGCGCGCGGGTTCGGCGGCCGGCAGATCGATCTTATTGAGGATCGGCACGATTTCATGGCCATGCTCGATCGCCTGATAGACATTGGCCAGGGTTTGCGCTTCGACGCCTTGGCTCGCATCCACCACCAGCAGCGAGCCTTCGCAGGCAGCGAGGCAGCGCGAAACTTCATAGGCGAAATCGACATGGCCCGGCGTATCCATCAGGTTGAGCTGATAGGTCTCGCCATTGTCGGCCTTGTAGGTCAGGCGCACGGTCTGCGCCTTGATGGTGATGCCGCGCTCTTTCTCGATATCCATGTTGTCGAGCACCTGCTCGGTCATCTCACGGTCGGTGAGACCACCGCAGGCCTGGATCAGCCGGTCGGCGAGGGTCGATTTACCGTGATCGATATGGGCAACAATGGAGAAATTGCGGATATGCGCGAGATCGGTCATTTGGCCACGATTTAAGGGGGTTCGGTCGCGGCGCAAGATAGGGGTGGGGCACCGTATAATCAACCGACGAAAAAGCCAGCTGATTCAATATGATAGATCTACAGACCTAGCTGCCGGCAAAGGGCCGCTGCGCGGTTCGTACGATTGGCGACGAGGTTGAGGGGCTGGATCAGGCGCCCAGATCCGCCGGAGACCTGCTCTTTGGGCATTGTCCCCCTCTGCCCGCAAGAGTAGCATCACGGTCGGTTTCATCGCCCATCCGGGCTGCGGGAGGGAAGTATGGTCAATCAGGACTGGCTGGCGACAGCCTTGGAAACCACCGGCGATTTCGAGACCGCCGGCAATCCCTGGGGCGGGGTCACCGGGAATTTCGACAAGATGGGCATCTCCTGCGGTGTTCTGCAATGGAACATCGGCTCATCGTCGCTGCAGCCCCTGGTCATTGCTGCGGGACAGCCGGCCGTGATGGCGACGATGCCGACATTCGGCGCCGATTTCTGGCGCGCCTGCACAGGCACCAAGAGTGCCGGCCTTGCCATCGTCAATGGCTGGCAGAATGGCGGCGCCAAGCTGCCCAAGGATGTGAAGGCGGAACTGATGGCCTTCATGGTCTCAGGGCCGATGGTAGCGCAGCAGATGAAGGCCGCGGGGTCGGTCGCCAGGACCGCCGACCGGGTCGCCACCAACTGGGCGGCGTCGCGCGGCACGGCGCCCTATAGCAAACGCGATTTCTGCTGGTGCTTCGACCTGGTGACGCAGAATGGCAGCCTGAAGAATCTGACCCTCGCCGATGTACGGCAATTCACGAGCGATTCCGGCGGGCCTGCCGCTGCCCTCAACGCGATTTGCGACGAGCTTGCGGCCGTGCCCCAAGGCCGTACCGCCTTTAAGGATTGCTGGCGCAACGCCCAGCTATGGCGCGGCACCGTCGCCACCGACTGGCGCGACCTCTTCATCCTCTCTTACCTGCGTGCCCGGAAATCGAAGCTGGAATATGTCGGGCTGGTGATGAACCGCAAGGGTGCCATCGCTGCCGGCCAAGGCTGGGTCAATGGCGAGATGATGAATTTCGAGGGCCGGTTCTAGACGTAAGAACACGCGCATTTTAGCGGATTGCTTGACGTTAATCAGGGTGGCCGCCATCACAGTTGCGCGCCACTCCCGCGAACATTTGAGCGCGGCGGGTCGACCAAGATCATGAAGGCCGGGTTTTCGCCCCGCCACGGATCGATGGAGATCACGCCATGAAGAAATCCCTGTTGAGCGGCGCCACCATCCTTGCCATTGCCGTGCTGATGTCCGGCTGCGTCGCCCAGAATGGCGGCGGCAACATGAACAGCGCCAACAATCCGCCGCAACAGAACCCGCAACCGGATCCCCAGGACCCCAATCAGCCCGATCCCCAGGACCAGGGCAATGGCAATGGGAGCGGCATTCAGCTCGACCCTGGTCTGGTCGGCAAGCTGCAGCCACAGCCGCAGCCCGGCATCAACCCCAACGATGTGCCGATCCTGGTCGAGGAGAACCCCGTCATAAATCCCGGCGGCCCGGTGATGATCTCGCAGCAGCCAAATAACGGGCTCAACCCGGTGAAGGTGAAACCGGGCAAGGTCAATATCGGCCAGCAACAGGCGATCGGGCAGATGAAGCCGGGCAAGTTAAACGGCGGCGTAAACAAGAAGCCGATCCTGATCCAACCGTAAGACATGACGGGCCGCCGGTGGGATGCCGGCGGCCGTTCATCTCATCTTCCGTCAGATATTTCCCACGCGCCGATCATAATCCTCGGCCAGCGCTTGCAATGCCGCGGCGCCGTCACCCGCAAAACTCGGCCCATGCATCAGCGCTAGCCTGCTTGGCTTCAACTCCGCCAGGCGCCGCACCGTCGCCGCCGAGCTCGGATGCAGGCTCGAAGCATGGAACATGTCCTCGCCGGCAATGGCGGGGCCAACGATGTCTCCTGTGGTAAGGGCCGGGCCGTTGCCAAGCTGGGTGAAGAGATCGCCGCATAGCAATGTCCCGGTCGATTCCTCGTAGAACAAGCCCGCTTCCCAGCCATGGGGTACGTGCGGCGTATCGAGATAGCGCAGGCGTTTTGCGCGCCCGATATCGATGACCTCGCCATCCGCCAGCACGCGCGGCGGCCGGTCGGCAAGATCGTTGAGCGAGACGAAGCAGGCGGTGCGCCCATGCGCCACCTCGGCACGCGGCGCCACAGCCAGCCAGTCGTTCATCGCACCGCATTCATCGGCTTCGATATGACCGAAGGTGATCCAGCGCAGGGATTCGGGCGGCATGATTTTCGCCATCGCTGCCCGCACCAGCGGAAACATCCGGCGCGGTCCGCTATGAAACAGCAATGGCTCCTCGTCCAAAATCAGGAACTGGTTAAAGACAAAACCGGCTGGCGGCGCGATGTCCGCTACATAGGTGGAGAGCCGGAAGATCCCATCCGCGATTTCGGCGATCTTGGTTTCCATGACAAATTCCTCATCAATGGTAGCTCACAGCCTTGTAAGCCGGAGGTGCTGCAACAATCTGCGCGTACCTTGCTAACGATCATAGGAGTATCAATTGTTCAATTAAAGAGACTTTACAGGAAGATTATTACCCGCCACAGTCGCATACCTCACAAGGCGGCAGTTGGGAGGCTCGGATGACGGCTGAGAGACATGTCATTCTTTATCTGCCCGGGACCATGCGCGCTTTTTTTGACCAATCAATCGACCTGGTTGCACATCATCTTGCCAATGCATTGTCGATAAAAGGCAGCAACCAGTATCGGGCTGATGGGCTTGCAGAAACACTGGTGATAAAGCCGGGGATAGAGCTTAAGCGTCGTCGCCTGAGCGGCACAGCAGACAACACTCAGACGATAGACATCTTGGAGTATGATTACACACCAAGACTTGCTGCTACTCTCAACGATAACGGCGTTCTATCGCAGGTCTTGCAGTTCTTATGGTTGGCGTTGCGCATGACACCGACCGTTGGCCGGTTGATCTGTCTGCATCTGCCCGCTGGACATACACAGCTAAAGCCGGTCCATCGTCTATTTGTAGCCTTCATTTATGCCGCCAGCGTCCTTGCACTTGTATCCATCGGATCGCTGGCGTTCTCGCTCATCAAAGGCGGGCTTGGAACTATCCAGAAGCAGCTCCTGGAGTGCGTGGTGTGTAGGCTGCATTTGCCGGGATTCATGCTGGGCGAACTACCACAACTGTCGCCAAACTTTGCCGATACTGTAATCATTCTGGCGGTGCTAGGTGCTGTTTTCACCTTCGTGATTTCTCTCGTGCCCGTGCGGTGGCCACAAAAATTTCTGGGGATTGGCCGTGAATATTTCGGTGTGACTCGCTATCTTTTGGCCAGAGAAAAGGAAGCGGCGATTACGGCGGAGATTGGCGAAGTCATCAAGTTTATGCAGGCTCAATATCCCAAGGCACAATACAACCTGCTGGCATTCAGCATGGGCGCCGTCGTAGCAGCAAATCACTTATTCCCCCGTCAGGCAGATCCTGCACCATCAACGCCACCTTGGCGGCATGTCATCATCATGGGGTTCCCCTACATCATCATCACAGCAGCTTTTCGTCGCTATTTTAAGGAACGCCAGATGCCGCGCATGAAATTCGAATGGCACAATATTTTTCTGACCGATGACATATTGGGATCGCGTCTCAAGTCCCATCTGCCCGAAATGTTCGCCGCATCATCAGGGCGCCTCAATCTCTCAATTGATGAGCAGAGCGTTGAAGCACAAGCGAAGAAAAATGAAGGTGTGATTAAGCGTCACATGGCCTATTGGGGTGACGATTCAGTCGGCCCAAGCGGGGCCTTTCACGTTTGC
>NZ_CAKZGO010000005.1 GCF_936916975.1 uncultured Dongia sp.
CCGGGAACACTGGGGCATTCGCTGGCGGGCCGGGCCTTGACGGACGGCAAATGGTCGCTCACCGCACAGGATATCCGAACCTTTGCAACCGACCGTCACCGCACGGTCGATGACCACCCCGCAGGTGGTGGTGTCGGCATGGTGGTCGCCAACTGGATCATCGATGGTGAGCCGGGTATGGATGTGTTTGCGATGGACGTGGCGCGCTTCGGTGTTCACAACAACCGCGCCTTCACCCTTGAGAAGACCACGGAAAACTATCGCCGCCGTTTCACCATGACCTTCCCCAATGAGGAACTGCCGGCGGCAAGGCCCCTCAAGACGTCGCCGATCTATCCGCATCTGAAAGCTGAAGGCGCGCTATTCGGGGTGGCCTTCGGCTGGGAGTATCCGCTGTGGTTCGCGCCCAAGGGTACGGACCCCAAGGAGGAGCCGACCTATCGCCGCTCCAACGCCTTCCCCCATGTGGCGGCTGAGGTGAAGGCGGTGCGCGAGCATGTCGGCATCTGGGAGACGTCGAGCTACGGCAAGATTGAGGTGAGCGGCACCGATGCCGCCAAATTCCTCGATCGCATCGTCAGTAACAAGCTGCCTGCCTTAGGTCGCACGGTGCTGTGCCCGATGTTGTCGCCCAGTGGCGCCATCTTCGGCGATCTCACCGTGACGCGTACCCGTGAAGACACCTTCCTGATGATCGGCTCCGGTGGTGCAGAGGTCTATTACACGCGCTGGCTCCATGCCAATCTGAAGGGCGAGCGAGTAGCGATCCGTAGCGCCACCAGCGATTATTCCGGCCTGTCGCTGACCGGCCCCAAGGCCCGCGATGTGCTGCAGCAACTGACCGAAACCGATCTCAGCCATGCCGCATTCCCGTTCCTGCATGCACGGCAGATCCATGTCGGACTTGCTGATGCGCTGGTCATCCGGGCGAGTTTCACCGGCGAGCTCGGCTATGAGATTTACGTGGCGCCGCATAATCTCATCCATGTCTATGAACGGCTGCGCGCGGCGGGTGCCGAGCACGGCCTGAAGATGTTCGGTGTCCGTGCTTTGCATTCGATGCGGATGGAGAAGGGCTATGGTTCCTGGGGTCGCGACTTCACCGCCGATTACAATGCGGCGGAAGCCCATTGGGGTCGTTTTGTGAAGTTCGACAAGGGCGATTTCATTGGCCGGGTGGCAGCCGAGAAGCAGTTCAAGGAACCGCTCATCCGCAAGATATCTTTGCTCAATGTCGCGTCGAAAGATCTCGATATCATGGGTGCCGAGCCGATCTTCGCGGGCGGCAAGGCGGTCGCCCGCGTCACGTCCGGGTATTTCGGTCACTGGACCGGCAAGCAGCTGGCACTTGCCTATCTGCCGATGACCGGCGACAGCTTCGAGATCGAGGTGATGGGCAAGCGCGTGCCGGCATCGCGTCTGAAGGAAGCGCCCTTCGACCCCAGCTCCGCTCGCTTGCGCAGTTGACCGAGAGAATCTTGTAACGATTTATGACAGCGGCGCGTGGTGACACGCGCCGTTTCCATTTTGCCCTTCTCGCGACACTTTCACGTTACCGGATGGAGGCAATCTCTTCCTCACGAGCGACGGCCTAGACCGATCCATGAAGACGGCCGACCACCGCTCGACAGACGTCCGATACGAGGAGAGTCGTCATGAAGACCCGTTTGCTGCTGAGTGCTCTTGCTGCCACCATGCTGGTTTCCGGCGCTGCCTATGCCGCGGGTACGACCCCGGCAGCGAAGTGTACCGCCCTCACCACGCAATGGAATGAGGTCGCGCTGACGCACAAGACGCATGCCAAGTTCTCGGTCGCCCAGAAGGAAGCCGAATCCGGCATCAAGATGTGCAAGGCCAACAAGGATGCGACTGGCGCCCAGGCCATCGACAAGGCCCTCAACCTGCTCGGCGTGAAGCCAGCGGCGTAACGAGCGAACTCGCTCCCCCCTCTCTAACTCTCCCCCTCAAGGGGGGAGAGGACTGGAACGAGTCTCTGATTAACTCGGTGTGAACCCCTCCCCCTTTGAGGGGGAGGGCCGGGGAGGGGTAGATTTCTTAGAGCGCCTTGCACAACCTGAGGCCGTCATAGATCGCGGCGTGGATGTTTCTGGCAGCGACGGCATCGCCGATGCGGAACAGCTGGAAAGATCCCGCCGCGTTCGTCTTAAGAGACTGTGGGCGACCGTCGATGAAGCTGTCTATGTCGATCTCACCGCGATTGACGCTCTGTTCCTTCAGATCGAAATAGACCGCGTCGGCCGGCAGATTGCCGTGCGCCACGATGATCTGTTGCGCGCGGCGCTCCGATGTCGATTTGTCATAAGCGTTGAACAGCGTCGCCACCAGCTGGTTGCCGACCTTGGCAATCTTCGTCATGCGCTGGTTGATGGTGAGCGTCACTCCGCCAGCATAGAATGCTTTGTAATAGGCGGGGTAGTTGAGGCCACCCACTTCCGCGCCGATCATGCGTTCCGGCGTGATGAGCTCGAATTTAATACCCTTGCTGGTCAGAAACTCGGCTGTGGAGAGGGCCTCGTGCCCGGCTTCGTCGTCGTAGAGGATGATATCATCGGAGAGCGCCACCTGGCCTGAGAGCACATCCCAGGTTGAGGTCGCGAGATCTGACCCAATCTTGAACGGTGCCGTGTTGGGTGTGCCGCCTGTAGCGATGATCACAACATCCGGTTTCTCAGCAACGATGTCTGCTGCCTCGGCATAGGCGTTGAAGCGGAAATCGACACCGGCATGCTGCGCCTCGGCGTAGAGCCAGTCCGTGATACCGACCAGTTCCTTGCGGCGGCCGACTGTGGCCGCGATGGCGACTTGGCCACCGACGCGGCTGGTCGCCTCGAACACCGTCACCTTGTGGCCGCGCAGTGCCGAGACTCGCGCGGCTTCCAGGCCTGCAGGACCGGCACCCACAATAACGATGCGCTTCTTCGGACCATCGCTGCGCGCGATGACATGGGGCATTGTTTCTTCACGGCCGGTCGCTGGATTGTGCAGGCACAGGGCCTCGCCACCCTGATAGATGCGGTCGATGCAATAGCCGGCGCCGACACAGGGACGGATGCGCTCTTCCTCCCCGCGCGTCAACTTTGCGACGATATGCGGGTCGGCCATATGGGCCCGGGTCATGCCGATCAGGTCGACTGCATCGTCGGCAACCCAGTGCCGCGCGGTGGCAAGATCGTTGACGCGTGCGGCGTGGAAGATCGGCAGACCGGGCAAGGCGGCGCGCGTGGCCTTTACCTTCGCGAAATTTGGCCCGGCGGGTGTCCCCATCAAGGGGATGACGTGCGACAGCGCCTCATCCGTGTCGATCGTGCCGACGATAACGTTGAGGAAGTCGATGAGGCCGGCCTGGTGAAAGCGCTTGGCGATCTCGATGCCTTCGTCAAAATGAAGACCGTCTTCTTCGGCCTCGTCGACCACCATGCGCACGCCGATGATGAAATCGTCACCTGTCGCGCGGCGCATCTCCATCAGCACTTCGGTGCCGAAGCGCATGCGATTCTCCAGGCTACCGCCGTAATTGTCCTCGCGGCTGTTCGTTCGCGGCGAAAAGAACGCGTCGAAAAGATGGCCATAGGCCTCGATCTCGAGGCCGTCGAGATGTCCGTCCTGGCATCGCCTCGCGGCAGCGCCGTAGGCCTTGACCACGCGCGCGATATCGAAATCCTCCATGGTCTTTGGAAAACTGCGATGTGCCGGCTCCCTTTCATGCGAGGCAGAGATGACCGGCAACCAGTTCTCCTTGTTCCAGGACGTACGCCGGCCGAGATGTGTGATCTGGCACATCACGGCGCAGTCATAGGCGTGAACACGTTTCGCCAAGGCCTTGAAATGGCCGATGATGGCATCGTCGTGAATGAAAAGATTGCCGAAGGCCTGGGGCGAATCCTTGGCGACGACCGACGAGCCGCCGATCATGGTCATGGCAGCGCCGCCTTTTGCCTTCTCCTCGTGATAGAGCTGATAGCGCAGACCCGGCATGCCAGCCTCGGAATAGGCCGGCTCATGGGAGGTGGAGAAGATTCGATTCTTGAGATTGAGATTCTTCAATCGATAGGGCTGCAGCAAAGGATCGGCCATTCAGAGGCTCCAATGTGTGGCTGGTTGCGTGCCGTCAGTACCAGGCGTCCGCCATGGATTGTTTGCGGCGATTCATGAAGTCGTTGAGCGCCTCGTCGATTCCGGGATCGATGGCAGGATCGGTGTGGCTGGCGAGGAGCGCACGCCATTTTTTGTCGGCGCGGATATCTGCCGGGCGGGAGCCTGCATCGCGCCATTGCTCGAACGAGTCATTGTCGGCGAGATCGGCGTCGTAGAAGGCCGTCGTGTAATTCGCCATCGTATGCGCGCAGCCCAGGAAATGCTTGCCGGGTTCCACTTCGCGGAAAGCGTCCATGGCCAGGGCGTTCTCGTCCATCGGAAGGCCAGCCAGCAATTTGTGCATCATGCCGAGATGGTCGCAATCGAGAATGAATTTCTCGTAACCCATGACGAGGCCGCCTTCGAGCCAACCAGCGGCGTGAAGGATGAAATTGGCCCCACCCAGCAAAGCTGGCCAGAGAGAGTCGGCGCTTTCCTGAGCCGCCTGTGAATCCGCGACTTTCGACGCCGTGAGCGAGCCACCACAGCGTAACGGCACACCCAATCGCTGGGCCAGTTGCCCGATGGCGAGATAGGCCATCGCCGGTTCCGGCATGCCGAAGGTAGGGGCGCCGGAGCGGAGTGACATGGAGGAGAGGAAATTGCCGTAGATCACCGGCGCGCCGGGACGTTCCAACTGGGTGAGGGCGACACCGACCATGGCTTCGGCATGCGCCTGGGCAATGGCACCTGCCGTCGTCACCGGACCCATGGCGCCGCCGAGGATGAAGGGCACGACGACGGCGGCCTGATTGGCGCGGGCGTAGGCACGGAGCGCCATTGACATCACGCCGTCGAAGATGAGCGGCGAGTTGGTGTTGATGTTGCCGAGGATGACGCAGTTCTTGTCGACGAAATCGGCACCGAACAGAATACGGCACATCTCGATAGAGTCTTCGGCGCGATCGGGCGCCGTCACCGACCCCATGAAAGGCTTGGCCGAATGCTTGATATGGGCATAGACCATGTCGAGATGGCGCTTGTTGACCGGCACGTCGACCGGTTCGCAGATGGTGCCGCCGGAATGGTGCAGCCAGGGCGACATCCAGGTCATCTTGACGAAGTTCTTGAAGTCTTCGAGCGAGCCGTAGCGGCGGCCCTTTTCCTGGTCATAGACGAAGGGCGAACCATAGGCCGGTGCGAACACCACGGCATCGCCACCGATCTCGACCGCATGGTTGCCGTCGCGGCCATGCTGAATGAAGGTCCGGGGTGTGGTCTTCTGGATGATCTCCACCACTTGGCCGGGCTCGAACTTCACCCGCATGCCCTCGATCTTGGCGCCGGCCTTGCGCCACAGTTCCAGTGCGTCGTCATCACCGCGGAACTCGACGCCGATCTCAGCCAGGATCTGCTCGGCCTGGGCATGCAGGCGGTCAAGACCGTCCGGCTGCAGCAGGGCATAGGTCGGGATCTGGCGGCGCAGAAAGGTGGGGGCGGCCACGGTCGGTCGTACCCGACTGCGATTCCGCGGCTTTGCGGCGGGCTGAGGGTTCTCTGCTGGCGCGCTCATGTCATTCTACTCCCCTGGCAGCGTCGCTGTCGGCTGCCTCATCGATCATGCTAGCTGCTACCGACTACATGTAATCCTGGAAAAAAATGAGGAAGTTGATAGAATTTGCTTATGAACTCATTGCGCTTGCAACTGCCGCCCTTGAACGGGTTGATCATTTTCGAAGCGGCCGGGCGGCTGGCGAGCTTCACTCAGGCGGCCCGAGAACTCAATATGACCCAAGCAGCGGTCAGCTACGGCATCAAGCAGCTGGAAGACGCCCTGGGCGTTCCCCTGTTTCGGCGCGAGCATCAGCGCGTCCGCCTGAGCGAAGACGGGCGGCGCTATCATCAGGACGTCACCTTGGCGCTGGAACATCTGCGGCGTTCGACCGAGACTTTGCGGCGGAGCCAGAGCGGCACCCATGTGACACTGTCCTGCTCCACGGCATTTGCTTCCTGGTGGATGCTGCCGCGTCTGGCGCGGTTTCGCCAGGACAATCCAGGCATCGATCTACGTCTCCAGACCACGGACAAGGATATCGATCTCGATACGGAGGGCATCTCGCTTGCCATCCGCCGCGGGGATGGCCGATATCCTGGCTGCCATGCAGCCAAGCTGGTGGACGAATCCATTATCCCGATTTGCAGTCCGGCCTATCTGGAGCGCGCCGGCAAGATCGCGACCCTGGCGGACCTTAAGCGGCAGCGGCTGATCCATCTGGATGAGCCGTTCCGGCCGCGACCCAATTGGGCCGATTACTTCAGAGCGGCCGGTGAACGCCTCACCCCGGATGATTCAGGTCTGCATCTCAACGATTATGCGCTGGTGGTGGGAGCGGCGCTGGAGGGTCAGGGGATCGCGCTGGGCTGGCGGCACCAGACCGACCATCTGGCGGCGCGCGGGCTTCTTGTCCATCCGCTCGACCGACCTTGGGTGACAGGGCTCGCCTTCCATATCGTCTGGTCGCGCGGCGCCGAGTTGACGATGGAGGCCGAGACGGTACGGGACTGGCTGGGTGGCGACCCCGCCATTCCAGAGCCGACCTGGCCGGCTAGATCGCCGTGACCGGATCGGGCATCTCGAACACCCTGGCCTGGTTGCGCCCACCCTTCTTTGCGGCATAGAGCGCATCGCCCGCCAGCTTGAACAAGCTGGTGCGATCGCTGCTCGGCGCAGGACGGCAGACCGCAGCGCCGATCGAGATCGTAACGATCGATTCCGTCCCGGAATGCGAATGGGGCATAGAAAGAGCCCGCGTCGCGCCGAGCAATCTCTCGCCGACGATGGCGGCACCACTGGCATCGGTGTCCGGCATCAGGCCGACGAATTCTTCGCCACTGTAGCGCGCCAGGATGTCGCCCGGCCGCATCAGCGCCTTCGACATTGCTTGAGCGAGGATGCGCAGGCAATCGTCGCCGGCCAGAAAGCCATAGGCATCGTTGTAAGCTTTGAAATTGTCGATATCGGTGAGGTAGACGCAAATGCTGGATTTGAGGCGTATGCTGCGGCGCCACTCGCGGTCGAAATCTTCCTCGAAGGCACGACGGTTGGCGATGCCCGTCAGGCCGTCGATGGCGGAAAGGCGGCGCAGATAGTCACGCTGCTTCTTGAGTTCAAGCTGGTTGCGGACCCGGGCAAGCACGATGGGCGGGCTCACGGGCTTGGCGATGTAATCCACGGCGCCAAGTGCAAGACCTTTGGCCTCCTGGCGTTCCTGGTCCATCGCGGTCACGAACATCACCGGTATGTCGCGCGTGAAGGGATTGGACTTCAACCGGTCGCAGATCTCGTAGCCGTCCATGCCCGGCATCATGATGTCGAGGATGATGAGGTCAGGTTCTTCCGAGGCGGCGAGGGTCAGTGCGTCCGACCCATTATTAGCTGTAATGACCTGGTAGATATCTCGAAGCACGACGTTCAGGATCGCCAAATTGGTGGGCGAATCATCAACTACCAGGATCAGGTCTTTTTCGCGCACCATCTCGTCTTCTATCTCCGGTTAGTCGGCAGTGAAAACCCACTGTCGCAAACGCGTCCTCTGATTCTTCTACCACCGAAAATTGGTGATGCCTAGATCGAAGCAACGCGCCGCTTCTCAGCGCGTGACGGCAAACAGTCGGAACTCTCGGCTCGCTTCCGGCGACATGGGTATCAGCTGCAGCCAGGCCGGTGGCTGGCCTTTCAGTAACCGATGATACAACGAATCGGGCGCAGATTCACCGATCGCCTTTGGCACCTCCTTGATGCAAATCAGCACAAAGGTTGCCTGTCGGCGTGCGACAATCTCGTGGACGGACGCGTCATCAGTTCCCGTCGCCGCGTTGAACATGTCCGTAATATCGTCGATGCCGCGGTGATAGGGGCCACCTACGAATCGATAATCGGTGCGATAGGCGAGGTCTGGGGTGTAGTTGATCGATTCCGTCAGGATGATAGGCGTATGACGTTGCGCACCTTTCGGACCTGGCGTCACGATTCCTGGATGATTGGCGTTGAGCCATTCCGCGACAGGTTTCGGTTCGCAGGCCTGGACGAATGCATTTCCCTCGGGGGGGGTGGAGAAAATCATCCAGATTTGTCCGACAAACACCACCATCATGCAGGCAGCAACGCGCATCGTGATACGGGTGAGGGGCCGCTTCCGCTCGGCGAATTCAGCTACGATTGAGAACAGGCCGCAACCGAGCAGCGCGCCATAGGCACCGAGCGGGACTGCAAGGCGCTGATGCAACAATGCACCAATCAATGCCACGCCATAGGATAACGACAGGAACAGTGCGGCGCGGAAGGGCGGCGTGCCACGCCATCGCCAGAGGCAATAAGGAATGACCAGCAGCGCTGCGAGGCTATTGCCTATCATGGAAAAGAACTGATCTGCGCGGACAGCGCTTGTGGGCCAGAGCGGGCTCATCTCTTTGACATCGTCCAGGAAGACCTTCGCAGCCTGATCCGTGATGTTGCCAAGTGGTCCAAGATAGAAATGCGGAAAGAGCAGCGCCAAGCCAAAGGCGGACAAGACGGCGATGAGTCCGGCCATCGCCACCTGCGGAAGGCCTTTCCAGCGCAACGCTTCAGCAAGGCGAAAATCGGCCGCCGCCGTCAAGACAATGACGAGGTGCAGGATCGATACCTTGTCGTATTCCGGGACCAGCCAATTGCTGGGAGGTTGCTCGATCAAGATGGCCAGCAGGACAACCGCTGCCATGCCCAAGCAAAAGAACCGGCCGAGGCGCGCCCAGCGTGCGGATGGCTGTGTCGGGTCATCGGACTTGTCAGTCAGCCATAATATACCGAAGGTGATGAGGCAGGGTGCGACACCGATCAGGGCTTCCGGACTGACCCAGATCCCGGCAGCGGACCAAGCTCCGGCCAACCAGCTCCTGCGGGGAGTCTCGGGATCGAGGACAGCTCGCATGGTCTGGCCCGCGGCGATCACCGCCAACAGCAAGCCGAGACTGTGATGATCCGGGCGGCCAACCATGGAATAGGAAATGGCGGCACCGTTGAACAGAATCGCCAAGGCGGCGATGCGCCAGGCGCCGTGGCGTTCCCAGATCAACCGTGCCACGCTGGCTGCGGCAAGACACGTTGCGAAATGCAGGACCGGCGATAAGGCCGCACCGGACCAATAAACGGCTCGCTCCATCGCCATGCCGCCAAGATGCAGCAGCAGCGCAGGGAGCAGGATGAGGACGTCGAGGGGCCGCGTCCAATGCAGGGACAGCCCTTCAGGAGCGCCCAGCGTCGACGTGACGTTCTGATACCAGTTTCCCGACACCCACAGTTCCTGCACCCTGATGAGGCGCATGAATGCGTCCGTGTCGCGCAGGCTGCCGTCATTGAGGACGCCGCTCTGCCGCGCGATGGCTGCATGAAGTGCAAAGGTCGCCGCCGCAATAACCAGGGGGTCGGCGACGTGACGCCAGCGGCTGATGGATGAGGTCATAAGGTGGATGGATCCAAATAAATGCGCCGACCAATTCCGGCCATTAATCCTTAATAAAGTATTGTCGGCGAGAACTGTGTGGCGCCTGTCGGCACGAAACACGCCAAACAGGCCAGTAGCACACACTATTTTGTGAAGGCGCTGTCTTCGAATGACTTGCGAAGCAAAGAGTCGCGTTGGATGATGTTCCTTAGTGCCTGCGTCAAGGCGTGGCGTGAAGAAGCACCAAAAAGAATTATCGATCGCGATACTCAAAGCGCGTTCGAGGTTGCAATGTCCTCTTTAAAGTTGGAGATGAATACATGAACAAGATCCGCAAACTGCTTTCGTCCGAATCCGGCGCGACAGCTATCGAGTATGGGCTGATCGCGGCCTTCGTCGCCTTGGCGATCTTCGTCGGTGCGCAGATGGCTGGTAACGGTCTCAACCGTATGTTCCAGGTCATCGGTACGCAGATGAACGAAGCTGCTACCGAGGCCGAGAACTAAGTCGAGACCAGTTAGTTTTTCTGGTTTAGAGCGCGCCGGCCCACCAAAGGGCCGGCGCGGTTTGTTTGGGCATTATATTGCTGGGCGTCAGTTTGAATGCAGACCATGGTCGTCTTTACGTCTGAAATTCTGCTCCTGGGACTGCTGATCTGCGGGGCTATTCAGGACATCTTGCGGTTCAAGTTGCCAAACTGGCTGACACTTGCCACCGCTGTGGTGGCGGTGGTGTGGGTGGCCCTGACGACGCCATCATTCGGCAACATTCTGCTTCATGCGGTGGCGGGGGTGGCGATGTTAGCCACCGGGATGCTGGCTTACCGCTTCAACATGCTGGGGGGCGGCGACGTCAAATGGTTGGCCGGGCTGGCTCTCTGGATTGGCTTAAGCGTCGATTTGGTGCGGTTCCTGATGCTGACAAGCTTCATTGGCGGCTTATTGGCCATCTTTATTCTGCTGCTCAGTCGATTGAAGCCAGCTTATGGGCTACGAGACGGTAAGCGGCACCTGCCCTACGGGGTTGCCATTGCCGCGGCGGGCCTCGATTTCTGGTTCCGCCGAGGCCAGCTGAGCCAGGATCTTATGATTCTGGCTAATTCCTAAGCGGCCGCAATCCTCCCTATAGTCGGAACTGACAGGTTAAGGCCGTTAGTTCCTGTTAAATATCTAGAAAACTTTGCAACGGCTTGACTCAAAGAGCTGAATCGCAATGCAGCATGGCCCTTTTCGGGCAAAATGACTGGCTTCTTAACCAAAAATTGGTAATAATGGTTTACGGGGAACAGACGCGGCGAAATGAATCGCCCAAGCCTTGGGTGTAGTCAGCGGGCCAGGAAAGAGGGGCCATGCGACCGATTGTTATTGTATTGATCGTGGTGGCGCTGGGGGCGGCGGTTCTGACGGCCTTCCTGGCGACCCGTTTCCTCGCCTCTGTGCAGCAGCAGCAGCAGCCTGCCCAGGCGACGCCTGAGGCGGCGGTTGGCGGTGTGGAAGAAGTGCTCGTTGCGGCCCGTGATATCAATCCTGGCGACGTTTTGGTGGATACCGATTTCCGTTGGGAACAATGGCCCAAAAGCGTGATTGATCAACGTTTTGTTGTGAAAAGTGCAGCCGGTGAAGATTCGTTGGCCGGTTTTCGCGACACCATGGCGCGCCGCCAGATCATGCTCGGCGAACCTCTGACCAATGCCGCCATCGTCAAGCGTGGGGATGCCGGCGTGACATCAGCCGTGTTGGCGCCCGGCATGCGTACCGTGACGATCGACGTATCACCTCGGACCGGTGCTGCAGGTTTGATCCTGCCCAATGATCGCGTCGACGTCTTTATGGTAACGAACATTCGCGACTATGCCGGCGTACCCGAGGATGTCGGCCGTGATCTACTCAGTCAGGTGGCCGTCGAAGCCATCATGCGTGACATTAAAGTTCTTGCCATCAACCAGAGCCTGACCCACCCGGATGGTACTGGGCCCGGTATGAATTCGCAGACCGTGACCATGGAAGTGACGTCGGAGCAGGCACAGAAGATCCTGGTCGCGACACAGCTCGGCCAGTTGGTGCTGGCGTTGCGCAGCTGGGCCAGAAATGACGTTGCCGCAGCCGAAGACGCCAAGGCGCCAATTTTTGTGACCGATCGCAACACCAGCAAAGTGCTTGATGATCTTATGCGCGGTGGCCTCAAGGACGATCTGTTCGCGATGCCAGCCGAAACAGACGCGCAGCAATCTACAGATACGCAGCAATCTATCGGGCCGGCGATCTCTGCGCACACAATTCGAATCAATCGCGGCGGTGCCGTAACTGTGGAAAGCCTCGGACAGTGATGGACCTGGGCATGACGATCGGACGAAAATGAAACAGGGATGTTCGTTGCGGTCTTCTGGAATATGCCGTCTGATTGCAGCTGGCATCGCAGTTGGTTTGGCTGGGATCGCGGCAAACAATGTCGCGCAAGCACAAGACGTATTGGCGCCAATACAGCCAGCAAATCCGCTGAACGATCCAACCCTGAACGTGCCGCCCGCAGATCGGCGCATTGAGCTCTCAGTCAACAACACCCGGGAAATGACCGTCGCAGAGCCTGTGCGCGACATCATTGTCGGCAATCCCGACATAGCCGACGTGATCATTCGCTCACCAACCCGGCTGTTCATCGCTGGTAAGACGGTTGGTTCAACAAATCTCTTCCTGCTCGATAGCAGCGGCAAGATGATTGATCATTTTCAGATTTCGATCCATCCTGATTCGACTGCTGCGCAATCCGCGATCGCCGATGCTATGCCCGGCGAACGGATCACTGTCACGGGTGCCGGCGATTCCCTCGTATTGAATGGCACGGCAAGTTCCGATGTGGCGTCACGCCAAGCATCCAGCATTGCCCGGCGCTTTGTCGCCGGCGATACGCAAATCATCAACATGATGCGCCTGGGTGCCGAGCAGCAGGTTCTTATCAAGGTATCGGTGGCCGAAATTCAGAAATCCGTGCTTAAGGAACTGGGCCTGGAGAATCTCATTAGTCCGACGACAATCGGCGACTTGGCCATTGCCGGCGTTACCGGTGGCGCGACCGCGGCAATTGGCGGTGGCTTTGGCGCCCTGATCACGGAGAGTGCGGCCACGGCCTTCCCCGCGGGCGCGTTGTTTATCGATGGCCCCGGCGCGATCGATTCAGTGGTCAGAGTCCTTGAGCAGCATGGGTTGGCTCACAACCTCGCCGAGCCCAACCTGGTCGCCGTTTCCGGGGAATATGCCACGATGCTGGCGGGTGGTGAGGTGCCGATCCCGACCGCACAGGACGACAATACCATCACGGTCACGTTCAAGCCTTTCGGCATATCGCTGACTTTCCTGCCCATTGTTCTGGACAGAGGACGCATAAGCCTCAAGATTGCTACAGAAGTCAGCGCGGCCAATTTCACAGACGCCGTCTCGATTGGCGACATTGTTCTGCCCAGCTTCATCGTGCGTCGGGCAACGTCAACCGTTGAGCTACCGAGCGGTGGCAGCATTATGATGGCGGGGCTTCTTAGCAACGATATCAATGAAGCGATGCGTGGCGTGCCGGGGTTAATGAACATACCGATCTTGGGTACGCTGTTCCGCTCGACATCCTTTCAGCGGCAAGAGTCTGAACTGGTGATCGTCGCACGCGCCTTTATCGTACAACCGACGGATCCGAACGTGCTTGCACTACCCACTGACGGCTTTGCGCCAGCGGGCGATCTCGATATGTATCTGCTTGGTCATTTGCAGAACATTTACACTAACCGTCGCGGTTCGGCCAAGGAACAGATCCCTCAGCTTCAAGGACCGATCGGCTATATCATTCGTTAGGAGGTGCCGTGTCATGACGCGCCAACTGGTTGCTGCAATTCTTTGCTCGTTGAGCCTCGCCGCCTGCGAGGCGGATATGAGCGATCATGCCTACGCTGAGAATCATCCAATTAAGGTCGAAACGCGCACAGCGCTCTTGATCCTTGAGCCCGCTGCGGGTGGCCGCGTGAAGATAGCGGATGCGCCTGAGATTGATGAATTTGCCCGCGATTTTGGCAACCGATCGGCAGGTGGCATTATGATACGAGTTGGCGCCAATTCGGCGACCGACCCGCTTGCGACGGCATTTGCAAACGACGTTACTCAGGTCTTGCTCAGTCGAGGCATCCCGGCGTCAGCCATTCAAATCTCCTATGCCACTGATCCGGAGACGGCCAAATACGGCCGGGCGGTAATGGAGTATCCGATCTATGTTGCCCTTGCGGATGAGTGCGGCACTTGGAAAGATCGCCCGGAATTCATGCCGGAAAACGAGAACTCTTACAATTTTGGCTGCTCCATGCAGCGCAATATCGCCGCGATGGTAGTCAATCCGCTCGACCTGGTAGATGCCGCGGCACCGACCGGCCGGCTTGCGGCGCGCGCGGACAATGTTGTCGGAAAGTACATTGTGGGTGGCAAGATCGGCGCCTCACCTGAATCGCCGGCGATGTTGCCAAATGCCACGACCGGGGGCCAATAAGTGATTCATCGCTTCAGCATCGAGGCGTTTCCGCTCTCCAAGGACACCGAGGCGGCACTGGCCGGATTGACCAGCGAGCGTGAATTCGCAAAGACCAAGCTGACGATTCACTTTGGCGGCATGGCACGCGCTGCCAAGCACTATGTGGACAATCCCAGCCCGCAATTCATCCTCGTCGAGGAGAATGGCGGCCCGGACGAAATTCAAAAGGGCCTTGAAGCCCTGGCCGAAGTGGTAGAGCCGGGTCGCAAGGTGATTGTAATCGGCAGTATCAACGACGTGCAGGCGTATCGTCGCCTTATCAACCAAGGCGTCAGCGAATACCTCGTTGGGCCGGTCAGCACCGCGGATATTGCGGCAGCCATCATAAGCTGCATCAAGGACGCCAGCTCAACTCCCAAGGGACGCGTAATCTCGTTCCTCGGTAGCCGTGGCGGTGTCGGCAGTTCCACATTGGCTGCCAACATCGCCTGGACCTTGGCGCAGACCACACAAGAGGAGGTCATTGGTATCGATCTCGATTTTAATTTCGGTACCATGGCACTGTCGCTCAATCTCGACCCTAAGCAAGCAGTGTTCGACGCATTGACCGAGGCCGAACGCATCGACCCGGTTTTGATCGAACGCTTCATGACCGAACACGGGTCGCATTTTTCCATTCTGTCGACGACCGGTTCCCTTAAGGAAATGGCGGAGCCGTCGACGGAAGCGATAGAGCGGCTGGTTGATATCTGCCGCACCATGGCGCAGGTCGTGGTACTCGACCTGCCGCGGCAGTGGAGTTCCTGGGCGAGTGCAGTGCTGCTATTATCTGACGAGATTGTGCTGACGGCAAATCCCGACATCGCCAATCTGCGCGACGCGAAGATGATGTTCGACTGGTTGAAGAGTCGGCGCGGCAATACCAGCAGCCGCCTCGTGCTTAACAAGGCGGACGTGGCCAAGCGGAACCAATTGTCGGCTAAGGACTTCCAGGATACGCTTGGGCAGGCTCCAAGTCTGACCATCGGCTTCGACCCGACGCTATTTGCGCAACTGGCGAATAATGGGCAGATGGTTGGCGAGGGAGCCAAATCGCACCGGCTGAATGAACAGTTGCGCCAGTTTGCGCATCAATTGGCCGGGCGAAAGGGCGGGACCGCGCGCTCGTCATCGGCGCCGAAACTCTTGAACTGGCTGAAGCGGCCGGCCAAGAGCAGCAAATGATCCCGCGGTAGTTTCGGGTAACCTACGAGCCGGGAAAGCTGGCATGTTCGGCAAGCGAAATACGCCTATCGGAACAACGAGCGACAAGCAGTCGCCAGTGCCGGACGTGCCTGGCGGATCGTCGGCTGCGCTGCCAGTGGCGACGGCCACGGCCGCCGCTTCGTCCGGTACCGTCTCGATGGCGCCTAATACCAGATCCGCCGACATGGACAGCCGGCTGAGCGAGGTGAAGGTCAGCGTCTTTAACGATCTGATGGCGACGGTCGATCTTGGCGAGTTTGCCAAGCTGGATCATAAATCGGTGCGCGAGGCGATCGGAGAGATCGTCGGCGAAATCATCAACATGCGTAATCTGATGCTGTCGGCCATTGAACAGCAGCAGTTAATTACCGATATTTGCAATGATATTCTGGGCCTTGGCCCGCTCGAACCGCTGCTGGCGCGCGACGATATCGCCGATATCATGGTCAACGGTTATGACAAGGTCTATATCGAGACCGACGGCCTGATCCAGCTGACCGACATCAAGTTTCGCGACAATCAGCAACTGATGAACATCTGCCAGCGGATCGTGCAAGCCGTCGGCCGGCGCGTCGACGAATCCAGCCCTATCTGCGACGCCCGATTGCAAGACGGTTCGCGTGTGAATGTGATTGCCCCACCCTTGGCGATCGATGGACCAGCCCTCACCATTCGTAAATTCAAACGCGATCGGCTGACGCTCGACAAGCTGGTGAAGTTCGGCACCATTTCGAACGCCGGCGGGCGGTTGTTGGAAATCATCGGGCATTGTCGCCTCAACGTGATCATTTCTGGCGGCACCGGTTCGGGTAAAACCACCTTGCTCAATTGTTTGACTAACTACATCGACCGCAATGAACGCATCATCACCTGCGAGGATGCAGCCGAACTGCAACTGCAACAGCCCCATGTCGTGCGTCTGGAAACCCGTCCGCCCAATCTGGAAGGTGTCGGCCAGGTGACCATGCGCGATCTCGTACGCAACTGCCTGCGCATGCGCCCGGAGCGGATTATCGTTGGCGAGGTCCGCGGTCCCGAAGCCTTCGATCTGCTGCAGGCGATGAATACGGGGCATGACGGATCAATGGGCACAATTCACGCTAACAATCCGCGCGAATGCATTTCGCGCATCGAGAACATGATTGCCATGGGCGGCTATACGCTGCCGGCCAAGACCGTGCGTGAACAGATTGCCGGCGCCGTAAACGTAATCGTCCAGGCGTCACGCTTGCGCGATGGATCACGCAAGATCACCCATGTCAGCGAGGTCGTCGGCATGGAGGGCGACGTGGTCACCTTGCAGGATCTCTTCATCTACGAAATCCAAGGTGAAGACGCCCAGGGACGGATCGTCGGCCGGCACCGCTCAACGGGCCTGCGCCCGGCCTTCTATGAGCGCGTACGCTACTTTGGCAAGGAACGCGATCTGGCGGACGTCATGGAGGAGAGCAGTGTCTAACCAAATTGCCGGTATGCTGCCGCAGATCATGCTGCTTGCCGGGACCGCAGGAATTGCCCTGACCTTGGTGATCGTTGCAGTCGTGGCTGTGGTGGGCGCTCCCCGCGCGCGTATGAAAAAACGCATTGCTGCCGTCGTCGGAACCGGGACAAACTTGGCTGAAACTAAGGGTACAGGCAAAGATCACCAGCTTTCCGGACGCAAGAAGCAGGTTGCCGCGAAGCTGAAAGAAGCAGAAGCGTTAAGCCAGCGCCGTCGCGGCGCACGCCTGCGCGAAACGCTTATCCATGCCGGCCTTACCATATCTCCACGGCGATTTGTGCTGATCGCTGCCGCCAACGGCTTGTTCTTCGTCTTCCTGGCCTGGCTGTTTGGTGTCACGCCATTGCTGTGGTTGATTGTCTTGCCGATCGGCATGTTTGGGGTTCCGAAGCTTGTGCTCAACTTTCTGATCAAGCGACGCAAGCACAAGTTCACGACGTATTTTGCCGATGCTATCGACATCATCGTACGCGGCGTGCGCTCCGGTCTCACGGTTGGCGAGTGTCTCAATATCGTCGCGCGTGAAATGCCGGTGCCGGTCGGGCCTGAATTTACGCTGGTCAATGAAGGCATCAGGCTGGGCATGACCATGGGCGACGTTTTGCAACGCCTGTCCGATCGCGTGCCAACCCCGGAGGTTCGCTTCTTCACGATTGTGCTGATAACGCAGCAGATGACGGGTGGCAATTTGGCGGAAACGCTCTCTAAGTTGTCTGATGTCTTGCGAGCCCGGAAGCGCATGCGCGACAAAGTGACAGCCATGTCGAGCGAAGCAAAGGCATCTGCCGCTATCATTGGCTCGCTCCCCTTTATTCTGAGCGGTGCCCTTGCCGTGCTGCAACCGAAGTTGATCAGCCTGCTGTTCACGACGTCGACGGGGAATTTGTGGATCGGCATCGGCATAGCGATGATGTTGGTGGGGTCATTAGTGATGCGCCAAATGATTAATTTCGATTTCTGAGGTCGCCGATGCAGGATATCTCATTAGGCTTGAATCTGCCGTCGCTGATCATCTTGATTTCCTTTGTTGCGGCCTTCGCCTCTGTCATGGCCGTGGCATTGCCCTTTGTCATGCGTGACAGCTTTGCCAGCCGGTTGAAATCCGTTGCGGCGCGTCGCGAGGAATTGCGGGTGAAGCAGCAGGAGCAGTTCCAGCAACGCAAGCGCCTGCTGCCGACGCGTCAGGAAGGCGCGATGCGCGCCATTATCAATTTGTTCAAGATGGAGAACTTGCTGCAGGCAAAAGAGCTTCGCCTGCAGTTGCAGCAGGCTGGTTGGCGTCATCCCTCGACGCCGGTCCGCTTCATCTTCGCACGCATTGCCGCACCGATTGTCTTGCTGATCGGGGGATACATCTATGTGACGGTCGCCCTGCCAGAAAAATCCACGGAGATGCATATTGGCATCTCTCTTGCCGCCGCGGCCTTCGGTTATATTTCCCCGAATTTGTGGGTGAAGAACACTATCCTCAAGCGTCAGGCCGCCCTTCGTCGGGCTTTTCCAGACACGCTAGATCTGATGGTTATCTGTGTTGAGGCCGGTATGTCGATCGAGGCAGCATTCCAGAAAGTCACGGAGGAGATGGCGGAATCCGCACCGGAGTTGGCCGAGGAGGTTGGTATCACGGCAGCGGAACTGGCTTTTCTGGGGGATCGCCGGCTGGCTTTCGAGAATATGGCCACACGCACCGGCCTTCGCGGCTTCAAATCGCTTTCTACGACGCTGGTTCAGGCGGAGAAGTATGGTACCCCGATCGCGGTCGGTCTGCGCACGATTTCACTTGAGAACCGCGAAGAGCGCATGATGGCGGCGGAGAAGAAGGCCGCTTCCCTGCCGGCGAAACTGACGGTGCCGATGATTGTGTTTTTCCTGCCCGTGCTGTTCATCGTCATCATCGTGCCGATCGTCATCAAAGTGTCGGCGACATTCTAGCCGCGCGCGCCACGCAAGTGCTGCCAGCTCAATTGCTGCTGGCGAGATAGCGATAGTATTCGGCATTCACGTCGGCCAGATCCTTCGGCAGGTCTTTGCGCGCTAACCGCTCGGCGCCGGCTATGTCACCTCTCAGGGCCAGCATCAAAGCGAGGTTCTGCCGAACCTGTGGCGAGGCGCTGGCTTGGTCGATAGCTTGGCTGAGTGTCTGGATAGCGCCGTCGAGATCGCCGGATTGGGCCTGCGACAAGGCAAGGTTGTTGAGTACATCGGGGTTGCTCGGCGAGAGCAGCAAGGCCTGGGAGTAATTCTGCCGCGCCCGATCGAAGTCTCCCTGATAATCGAGAGCAACACCCAGGGTGGAGAACGCGTCCCACGTAGCGCCCGGCATTGCGCAGGCTTCCTGCAGGATCGGGATAGCCAGATTCATTTTGTCACTAGCCACATAAGACTTGCCGAGTTCGGTCAGCAAGGGCTGCGTCCGGCCGTACTTGGCGATCAATTGATTGAGGATGTCGATATCCTGCGGGGTGCTGCCGCCAAAGCGCAGATTGCGCACCAGCCCCATGGCCAGTTCAAGATTTTCCGGATCACGCATCAGCAGCGACTGGTAATGCTGCGCCGCCTCAAGGTAATTGTTCTTGGCTTCCGCCTGCTGGGCCGCGAGCTTGATCTGAGGGTCGATCCCGGAGGGTTTGCCTGCTGTGGCCGCATCTGTCGTGCCATCTGCCGCCTGGGCGGCATGCGCGGGCTTGGCTTTGCCGTCGCCGCTGAGTGTATCGCAGGCGCTCACCAGCGCCATGACGCCCATCATTGCCACGCCCTTCACCGCTGCCTGCAAGAGTAAGCGCGCCGTACTGTTTGCGACCATCATTCAGCTATCTCCGCAGCGTCATTTGCGTTCATGCAGTTTTGCATAAATCCACGCTAAATCCAACTATTACATAGGAAATTTAATTGAGCGTTAACGTGATTGGCGCTAGAATGCAGCTTCATCTGCCACTGTCCAAGGCAATTGATCGGGGTCACTCATGCGCGCGATCGTCCTGGCGACACTTGCCACGCTCACCTTGGGAACCGTTGGGGCGACCCTCGGTCCCCTCGTGTCGACCGCCGAGGCCGCAGACGTCGTTTCGGTCACTTGGCGCAAAGCGCAGGTCATGTCGTTCGGCAGCGGTGTCAGCAGCATCATCATCGGCGACCCCAGCGTCGTTGACGTGACGCTTGAGGGATCCGGCCAGGTCATTGTCTTCGGCAAGGTGCCCGGCGAAACCAATATGATGGTCCTCGGCTCGGACGGGACTGTGCTGTTCAATGCGTCGGTCGTTGTGATGCCGGAAGACGACCGCGTCGTGTCCATCATCTCGCCGGGGAGCGACGTCATCAGCGAGCGGAGTTGGACTTGCCTGACCCGGTGCGTCCAGGTGCTTGGGCCGGGCGGAACGCCCTACGCATCGGTCAAACCCGGTACGGCTGGCGGTCAAATCGACACGATGATTGAAAAGAACAATGCCGCTGCCGACGCCATGACTGAGGCAGCAAAAGGCGTCAGCGAGAGTAACAGCGCGACGGCGAAGGGCGCTTCTGACGTCGGTGGTCAAGCCGGTGGAGTCATCGTTCCTTACTGAGGTACTCCTGGCCGGCCGTCGGCGCGACATCTGCTTTTGCATAAGATGGCACCGCTTAGGGCGGTGGCCCTGATCTATGAGCGCGTACCCGTTCCGGCGGCGGACAGGCTTGTGTGTTTTCGCCGAATTGAGAGGTAGTCACGATGCGTGCATTGCTGGATGTCAAATCTGCCGATCGGATGCGTGCCGGCTGGTTGCGTCGCTTTGCTGATGACCAGCGCGGTGCGGTCGCCGTCTGGGTAGGACTCTCTCTCACCGTCTTCATCGGCTGCGGTGGCTTAGCGGTGGATACGGCACGCGGCTACATGGTGAAGGCGCGACTTTCCCAGGCGCTCGACGCGGCCGCTCTGGCCGGCGCCAAATCCTTAGGGTCCGGCCATGTCAAAGAAGACATCGAGATGTTCTTTGAGGCAAATTTCCCTGCGGAGGAGTTTGATGCCGTGGTGACCGGGCCGATCATGACACCGGCAGATCCAGATGCGCAGGTCAGCACCGACAACACCATTAAGCTTGCCGCCACGGCAACCATTGATACGACATTAATGTCGGTGCTCGGATTCAAGACGATGACGGTGGCAGCGGAAGCCACGGCAGTACGCGGCCTCCAAGGCCTCGATGTCGTGATTGCCATCGATGTCTCCGGCTCCATGTGCGAAACCAATGCCTGTGAGAAGATAAAAAGTGCGCAAAGTGCCGCGAAGATTATGATCGACACGGTTTACAAAGGTGATGCGCCGAAGGTGGTTACGATTGAGGGTGTTTCCTACAATCTTCTAAATATTGGCCTGGTGCCGTGGAACAGCAAAGTCAACGTCACCTATAACGAGGCGTATGAAGATAAGTATGAGGCCTATAACGACGCCGACGACGCTGATGGCTTTACCCAAGCATACACCGATCCGATTACGGGGGTGGCCAAACCGAAAATCTGGAGAGCCAACAATTCGGAAGTCAATCTGTTGTACGATCCGGGGCCTAACTGGCAGGGCGGCGTCTATGCACGCTATATAGATACGGGCCTCGACAAGAACGACGATGCCGATATGAAATTGGGTTATGGCACTTTTGGCGGCAAAGACTGGGTGGCCTATGAACCAATCACAACGGCAGAGGGCGAGCCCAATAACGGCCCTATCTATACCATGACGACAGGCGGTCTGTATCCGCCTCTGCCTGCGGCTACCATTACGAACTGGACTACATCGAATCCGTCCCGACGGACGCGGAATTGTTATTCCGCCTACTACAACGATTCACTGGTCGATCCGAAGAACCATCCCATTGTCGTTCCGGATACGCCGTCCTGGTGGACCAAGGCCTATCCGGTAAAGGAGTCGGTCGCAAACCCCTCTGATTTCAGCAATGCCTGGAGCAACGAGTGCTCGCCGGCGCCGAAGCAAGGCATCCTGCCACTATTTCCTGTCAAAGACGGAATTGACAAAGATGTCGTGGATGACGCCGTCGACAAACTGTACACGGGTACGAGGTTGCAGGGTGGTACAGGTGCTGCGCAAGGCTTGTTCTGGGCATGGGAAGTCCTGATGCCGGGCGAGCCCTTCGATCAGGCCAAAGCGTCGGTGCCTTTCAACCGCACGCAGGCCATTGTGCTTCTGACAGATGGCGAAAGTACCGGGGTCAATGGCGACGCCTATAAAGGAGTCTTTGGCCCGAATTTGGAAGCCAACAAAACGGATGATCATGGAAGCCTACGGACAGGGGATATGAAGTGTGATGGCGCTACCCCTTTCACTGTCAACAACAACCTGAATGGTCGTCTCTATGCCTTGGCCAAAGCCATTAAGGGGGATGACCCGGAAACGGGCGTGAAGATCTTTGTTGTGCAATACCAAGCAAATGATGCGAGCCTGAAGGACTTGCTGCAGCTGGTGGCGACGAAATGCGACGCGCCATACTACTTTTTGGCCGGTGACGATGCGGCACTTAAGGATGCCTTCCTGCAGATTGCGGCCACACTCTCTGTCTTGCGTCTGGAAAAATAGACAGGTCAACGTTGGCTGCTGGCCCGGGCGCTACCGTCGGTCACGCCCAATGGAGCCAAGCCGGAAAAATGTCAGTTATTGGTTGGCGTTGAGGTCAGGTTGCTGAAGCGCGGCCGTGTGAAAGACCGCGTGTAGAGCGTTCGTTCATCGTAGATCAAGGACGCAAAAAGTGGTTCGTAATGAAAAATGACTTCGGCGATAATGATGTTCTCGCCGTTTCGAACGATCAGGCCAGCGGGCAGATTTGGCGTGTCACCCTGCGCGCCGATTTTACTCGTGGCCGTAAATGAACCTGGGCTCGTTTTCTGCCACATGACCTTTGCGCCGTTGCCGCCCGGATTGCCGATTGACGTGATGATGACGCGACCTTCTGTCGTCATGTCATATGGGCTGAGAAGGCGGTTTGCCGCGACAAACAGATCGTCAATTTTGCCTGCGACGTTGCCAAGGGCGGGATCGACTTGGGCAACCAGATCGGCCATCGTCGACGATGCGCGCTCCATTTTCTGTCCGATGAGAAGATAGCGAGGGACTTCGAAGGCGCCAAGGAACAGCGTCGAAAAGAAGAAGAGAAACAACGCCATTTCGACAGCTACAGAGCCGCTCTCATTAGCGCCATAAATGTTATTGCGAATGGGATCTGCATGGACGGCCATTCTTCGGTGCCTCAATACAGGTTGGGTTCGTTGCGCACGACGATCGTTGCCGTCAAATTTATCGTGCCGGTCTTTGACATTAGGGTGCCAGCAAATGGCGTCATGATGTGCCATGGCACGGTGACGGTGTAAGCTACGACCTCCCCACCGACGCCTGCGCTATCCTCGCCGATGGCGTCCCAGAAGCCGTTGCCATTGACGTCGGTAAAGGTTTCACCGATGCACCCAGCGTCAAAATGCCCGTCGTGGCAGGGATCGGGATCTTCACCGGCGGTCGGCCCGGGGGTATCGTTGAAGGGTTCCATTTCGCCCACCTGCGAGAAACTGGCATAGGTCTTGACGATGAACGTCGCCTCGCTCATGTCGACCAAGCCCAGTGCGTGCTTATCGAGGATTGTGCGGATTTTCTCGATGCGTGTTGTATCGGAGGGCGCCTGGCCGGTGATGCCATAACGCGAGGCCTCTTTGAGGCCACCTTCGAGTGTCGACTGCGTTGCCATGATCATGCCGATTTCAATGGCACCGAAGGTCATCAGCAACAGGACGGGAAAAACGATCGCGAATTCGACGATCGCGACGCCGCGATCATCGAGGCGCCGACGGCCGGAAACGCGCTGGCAGATAGATTCAATTAATCGCATTTTGTTTGCAGTTCCGCCGTCAAGTCAGACAGCCAAGCCGGTATGCTAGGCACATGAAACTACGCGCAAACCAGCTAACGTTTCGTTACGCCTAAAGGATAGGCGAATGGCTCCGCATGTCCAGGGGGCAGGGCTGGCAGAACGCCTCGCCTTGCACGATAATGTAAGAAGTTGGGCGCCAAAGGCGCACTTAATGCCGGGCCTTTTCAACCCAGGCGCCGTCATCATCCTGCTGATAGTAAACAAGTTGTTGCTGTGCTGCCTTGTAGCTCCGCCAGCTCGCGCGGGCGGCACTGAGTGCCTCGTCATCCTGCCCGTTGAACAGGGTGCACACCAGGTCGAAACCCTGCGCCGTCAGTGTGGCTGGCGCCGGTGGTTCGGCACCATCACACAGCATCAGCAGCTTGGCGCCATTCGGGTTTTCAGCGACGGCGGTCAGATAGATCGGTTGCTCGGCAGCGTTGCCGTCGCGCGCTGACCCATGGGGCAAAAAGCTCGCCGGGTCGAACGACCAGAGATGGGCATTGAGTGCCTCGACCCGTTCAGTCGATCCGGTCATCACGACAACCCGATCATGCCGGTCGATGACACGGCGGAGGAGGCGGATCAACGCCTCCTCCAGCCGCGATCGTGTCAGATGGTAAAAGCGGATCTCCGCCATCTGGGTGCTATTTGTCTTCGTAGTCCCGCGCCACCAATTGCTCAAGCAGACGCACGCCGAACGCAGTGGCGCCCTTGGGGGTCGTCGCCCGGTCCTTCTCGCTCCAGGTCACCCCAGCGATGTCGAGATGCGCCCAAGGCGTCCCCTTCTGGATGAAGCGCTGCAGGAACTGAGCGGCTGTGATCGAGCCGCCATAGCGACCGCCGATGTTCTTCATATCCGCGGCCGGAGAGTCGATCAGGCGGTCATAGGCAGGTGCCAAGGGCATCCGCCACAGCAGCTCGCCGGTCGCCTTGCCGGCGGCCACGAGCTTGTCCGAGAGATCGTCGTCATTGGTGAAAAGGCCAGCATGCTCGGTACCGAGCGCCACCATGATGGCGCCGGTCAAGGTGGCGAGATCGACGATCATGCGCGGGCGGAAGTTCTCCTGCGCGTACCAAAGAGCGTCCGCCAGGACGAGACGGCCTTCGGCATCGGTGTTCAGCACCTCGATGGTCTGGCCGGACATCGAGGTGACGATGTCGCCGGGGCGCTGCGCTGTGCCCGACGGCATGTTTTCCACCAAGCCGATAACACCGACCGCGTTGACCTTGGCCTTACGCGCCGCCAGGGCCCGCATCAGACCGATCACCACGCCGGAGCCGCCCATATCCCATTTCATGTCTTCCATGCCGGCGGCGGGCTTGATCGAGATGCCGCCCGTATCGAAGGTGACGCCCTTGCCGACGAAGCAGACCGGCTTCGCCTTGGCATCAGCTGCGCCGTTCCACTGCATGGTGACGAGTTGGCTTTCGCGGTCCGAGCCCTGGCCGACGCCAAGGAGAGCGCCCATGCCGAGCTTCTTCATCTCCTTCTCGCCGAGCACTTCGATCGTGACGCCGAGATCGGCAAGTTCGCTGGCTTCCTTCGCCAAGGTTGCCGGATAGATGATGTTGGCGGGTTCCGAGACGAGGTTTCGGGTGACGATCACGGAATCGACAATCTTATCAAGCGGATCGAACGCCTTTTTCGCCGCCGCGGGGTCGCTGAGCGTGATGGTCAGCTTCTTGAGAGTGGGCTTATGTTCCGGCTTTTCCTTGGTCCGGTACTTGTCGAACCGGTAGGAGCGGAGGCGTGCGCCTGTGGCGATACGTGCCGCAATCTCGCCTTCTGTCAGGTTGCTGCCAGCGAGGCTCTCGACCGCAATCGTCGCCTCGCGCTCGCCAGCACCATTGAGCGCTGCCACCAGACGTCCGCCGATTGCTTCGAAAGCGAAGGCATCCAGCTTGGCCGGATTGCCGAACCCACTCAGAATCAGGCGCGAGGCGTCCAGGCCTTGTGGTGCCAGCACGATAAGTTGTTCATCCTGGCCGCCCTTGAACCGGCTGGCATTGAGTGCACGGGAGACGGCGCCTTTGGTCGCCTTTTCCGCTTGTGCGGCGGCGGCGGTCAGCTTGCGCCCTTCAAGAACGCCCACAATATAGGCACCCTGGCTGGGCAATTCCGGCTTGGCAAACGCAACCTTCATCTTGATTTCTCCCGTTTTTTCGCAATTTTCCCGGGGCCGCAGCCCCGAAATCGGGCCGCGAAGGCGGCTGGAAATTGCCTGGCTGCAGCGTCGCGTCAGCCATTCCTGGGGACGATTCGCCGAATGATATAGGGTGAAGCCTTAGCACAAACGGATTTGCGCCGCCAATGCCTGCGCATCACGGCCGATATGTGCCAACCTACTGAAATCTGTGGACGAATAGTCTTGGCGTGGTACTTTACCCCCGGTTCCCGGCTGGCCAAAGGCTGGGGCTTAAAAGATTCAGCAGGGCGGTTTGGGGGTAGCGACTTTGGCGCGGTTTGATTTGTTGGGTTCAGCCTTCGGCGCTGCCCTCTACGGCACTCTCATGGCCGTGGCGACGATCAGTGTCGCCAAGGCGGATGACACGGTCCATCTGGTCGCCGACGAAGTCGGCTATGACGAGGATTTCGGCATTTATGTTGCGCGCGGACATGTCGAGGCGCAACGCGCTGATAAGATCATCATGGCCGATACGCTGACCTATAACGAGCGCACCAAGACCGTGACCGCCAACGGTAACGTCGCCATGCTGATGCCCAATGGCGACACGCTGTTCGGCAACTACGCTGACGTTAGTGAAGATTTCAACGATGGCATCGTCCAGGGCTTCAAGGGCCTCTTCAAGGACAAGTCGCGCCTGGCGGCGCAGTCGGCCCAGCGGGTCGGCGGCAACAAGATGATCCTGAAGAATGCCGTCTATACGCCATGCCTGCCTTGCAAGACCGATCCGACCCGCCAGCCAGTTTGGCAGGTTAAGGCGCGTGACGTCGTTCAGGACGACACGGCACAGACCATCACCTACCACAACGCCTGGATGGAAATGTGGGGGCTGCCGATCTTCTGGACGCCGTATTTTCAGCACCCCGCCCCCGGCGTAAAACGGATGTCGGGATTGTTGGAGCCGCGTTTTTCAGCATCCTCGGGGCGCGCAGGCTATCAATATGCACAGCCTTACTTTGTGACCCTCGGGCCGGACAAGGATTTGACGGTCACGCCGATCGTCCGTATCGGCGGCGATCCGGATTCGGCTGGTGCCGTCGGCGATCTCGAATATCGCCAGCGCGTTCGGAATGGCGCCTTCCGGCTGGAGGTTTCTGGGACCTATGAAGATCGTGTCGGCAACGAAGATAGCTCGATAATCAAGAACAACGAGTTGCGCGGCCATATCGAAGGCGATGGCCTGTTCCAGCTCAACCGCGACTGGCGCTGGGGTTTCAACACCAAACTCACCAGTGATAAATCATATCTCAGGCAGTACCATCTGGGCTCGCCCGACTGGCTCGAGAACCAGCTTTGGGCGGAGGGTTTCTTTGGCCGGTCGTATTTTGATGCCCGCACCATCGGCTTTCAGTCGACCGACGGCGATTTCGATTCCGACAATGCGCCGATGGTGCTGCCGTCGATCAATTATAACTATGTCGGTGAACCAGGTAGCTATGGCGCCTATTGGGGACTCAACGTTAACACGATGAATATTGTGCGCGAGGAAGATCGCGATTCGTTGCGCTTCTCCGTCAGCCCGAGTTGGACGCTGCCCTATACCAGTTCGATTGGCGATATCTATGAACTGAAACTGTCGTTCCAGAGCGACCTCTACGTCGTGAACGACGTCGATACTGATTCTGACGACGTCACTGGTAAAAGTGGCGATTTCGACGGCGTGGCGGGCCGCTTTTTCCCGGAAGCCAGCTTGAAGTGGCGCTATCCGTTTGTCCGGCCGGGTGAGACGATCACCCAGGTGTTCCAGCCGATCGCGCAGTTGGTCTTGGCTCCCGACTGCTGCAATGCCGGCGAGATTCCGAATGACGATAGCCGTGCCTTTGAATGGGACGACACCAAAGTATTCGACCCGGATCGCTTCTCGGGCTTGGATCGCGTCGATTCCGGTTCGCGCTTCAATTATGGCTTCCAATGGACCGGATATTTACCGGAAGGTGGGTATACTGACGTGTTCCTGGGTCAGAGCTTGCGTTTCTGGAACGACGGCGATGAATTGCGTGACGGCAGCGGTATCGATGACGATCTTTCCGACTTGGTCGGCCGTATCGCCGTGGTGCCATCGGCCTGGCTTGATATGACCTATCGTTTTCGCCTCGATCTCGACTCACTCGACATGAACCGCCAGGATCTCGGTTTGGCGGCTGGCCCGGAAGAGTTCCGCGTCGATCTGCACTATATCCAGATCGAGAGCGACGTTGATAACGGCAAGGAAGAGCAGGTCAGCGCCGGCGTTCGGGCGAAGATCGGCGAGTTCTGGACCGTCGGTACGCAAGGGACTTATGACATCCACGATTCCGAACTCCTCGCCGTGGGCTCCTTGCTGGAGTATCAGGACGAATGCTTCGGTATGCTGCTGAACGCGTCCTACGCTCCGGAAAGCGACGAAGACGACTCGAGCGGTGATTTCACGGCCATGGTGCAGTTCCGTTTCACCAATCTAGGCAATATCGGATCCAATTTCTAACAGCTGGCTGCTGGCCGCGAATGCTGCCGCAGCCTGGGACAAATACGGCATGACGACGAGAACGACGAAAATTCGCGCATTTGTGATGGGCATGCTCTGTCTGCTAGTCACGATGTTGCTGCCGACCGTTCCTGCAGCCGCGCAGGACGCACTCAAGATCGTGGCGGTCGTCAATGAAGACGTGATCACTGAGCTCGATCTTTTCATGCGCATGCGGCTTGCCATGATTTCGGCGAAGCTCAACGACACGCCGGAAACCCGGCAGCGCCTGCTGCCGACCTTGCTGCGGACCATGATCGACGAGCGCCTGAAGGCGCAGGAAGCCAAGCGGCAGAGCATCTCCGTATCGACGCCGGAGGTACAGCAGCGCATCGACGATCTGGCCAAGCGCAACGGCATTACCACCGACCAGTTTGCGCAGACGCTGGAGCAGAATGGTATCACGGTCGATGTCCTAGCCGATCAGATCAAGACCGAGTTGAGCTGGGCACGCTTGGTACAGCGCCGCTTGCGCTCCCAGGTCAAGATTACCGATGAGGAGATCGATCAGGCGCTCGCCGCCATGCAAGCGGCGCAAGGCCAGACCGAATACCGCCTGTCGCAGATTTTCCTCTCATCTGGCAGTGGCGACGAAGTGAGCGTGCAGCAGTCTGCCCAGCGGCTGAAAGAGCAGCTTGAACAAGGCGCCGATTTTGCGGCGCTGGCGACCGAGTTTTCCCAGGACCAGGGCGCTATCCGCGGGGGCGATTGGGGTTGGGTGAGGCTCGATATGCTCGATGCGCCGGTTGCTCAGGTCGTGCAATCCCTGCCGGAGGGCCAGATAGGTGGGCCCGTGCGGGGCGCTGGCGGGTATTATGTGGTGATGGTCCGGGCGAGCCGGGTCATTGATGCGCGTGCGGTTGCTGCCGGCACGGTCGAGATGGAGCAGATACTGTGGTCACTGCCAAGCAACGCCGCAGAGTCCGAGGTTGAAAAGGCCATTTCGCAGGCCAATACTCTCATTCCACGCGTGCAGTCTTGTGTCGACATGAATACGGTGGCGCCGGACGCAGCGCCTGGGATTCATCGGAATCTCGGCAATGTGCTGGTGAACGATTTGCCGGCCGAAGTGCAGCCCTATGCGCTCAACCAACCGATCGGCGAGCCGAGCCCGCCGCTGCGCACTAACCGCGGCGTCGGGATTTACGTCGTCTGTAACCGCGGTGGCGGAGATGATGCTGCATTGTCGCGCGTCAGCGTTGCGGATCGTCTCGGCCGCCAGCGCCTCGACACATTGGCGCGCGGTTATCTCTCTGACCTGCGCCGTGCGGCGGTGATCGACATCCGACTATGACCGGGTCTCGCCATGATGTTGGCGACGACGAGTTCGGCGATGACGACGCCGAGGAAGTGTCCGGTATCTTTTCGGCCGGACACCGAGCGCCAAGTGCCGTACCACCCTTGCCGCCGCTGCGCGATGTCATCGCCCGCCATGGGCTGAGCGCCAATCGGGCGCTCGGTCAGAACTTTCTGTTCGACCTCAATCTGACCGGACGGATCGCGAGATCCGCAGCTCCTTTGGACGCCGGCAGCGTGATCGAGATCGGGCCGGGGCCTGGCGGATTGACCCGCGCGCTGCTCGACCATGGCGCCCGCGAGGTGATCGTCATTGAACGTGATCGCCGTTTCCAACCCATTCTGGCCGAGATCGCCGCCGCCTATCCTGGCCGGCTTCAGATCATCGATGGCGACGCCCTCAAGGTTGATGTCGCCAAACTCGGCAGCGCACCGCGCCGGATCGTCGCCAATCTGCCCTATAACGTGGCGACGCCCCTCCTGCTGGCCTGGCTGGAAGCTGGCACGGCATTCACCAGCCTGACGTTGATGTTTCAGAAGGAAGTGGCGGATCGTCTGATCGCCAAGCCGCGGACCAAGGACTACGGTCGCCTCAGTATCGCCACGCAATGGCGTGCCGAGGTTAAGCGGCTGTTCGACGTGCCACCACGCGCCTTCACCCCGCCGCCCAAAGTGACCTCGACCGTTGTCCAATTGATACCGCGTGCCGAACCGCTCTTTCCGGCCGACGCCGAGATGCTGGAGAAAGTGGCTGCTGCCGCTTTCGGGCAGCGCCGCAAGATGCTTCGGCAATCGTTGCGCCAGGTGTCGCCGCGGGCCGAGGAAATACTGGTCGCGGTAGGCATCGCGCCGACCGCCCGTGGCGAGGAACTCAGTGTGGAACAGTTCTGCGCGCTGGCACGGGAATTCAAGTCGTTGCGGGCAAGTCGCCCTACTACTGCCCCTCTCTGAGGCCTTTCACGAAATCGGTCAGCCCAACCTGACGCTGCCGGCGCAAGCGCTCGGCGCGCAGGATAGCGCGCACGCTTTCGACACTGGAATCGATGTTGTGGTTGACGATGATGTAATCGTATTCGGCCCAATGACTCATCTCGTCCGAGGCCTTGGCCATGCGCTTTGCAACAATCTCCGCGCTGTCCTGGGCGCGGGTATGCAAGCGACGTTCAAGCTCGCGGGTCGATGGCGGCAAAATGAAAACGCTAACGAGGTCCTCGCGGGCATTGTGGGCGAGCTGCTGCGTGCCTTGCCAGTCGATGTCGAAAAGGATATCGCGGCCCTGCGTGATTTCCCTGGCAACCTGCGCTTTCGGCGTACCGTAGTAATTGTCGAACACCTTGGCGTATTCGAGGAACTCCCCGCGGTTGATCATCAGGTTGAACTCGGTTGGGTCGACGAAATGGTAATCGACGCCGGCCGTCTCACCCGGCCGCTTGGCGCGTGTCGTCGCCGAGACCGACAACGCTATCTGCGGCTCCAACTCCAGCAGGCGGCGCGAGATCGTGGTCTTGCCGGCGCCGGATGGCGAGGACAGGACCAGCATCAAGCCGCGACGTCGGATATCGATGAAGCCTGAGTTGTTTGGGGCGGTATCGGACAAGGTAAGATCTCACTCGATATTCTGGATTTGCTCGCGCAACTGTTCGATCGCTGCCTTAAGCTCGATGCCGAGATTGGTCAAGGCAAGATCGGCCGCTTTGGAGCATAAGGTGTTGGCCTCGCGATTGAACTCCTGGCAGAGGAAGTCGAGCTTGCGACCGACTGCGTCGCCCTTGGCGATAAGATCGCGCGCCGCCCCCACATGAGCAGCCAGCCTATCAATCTCCTCGCGCACATCGGCGCGGCCGGCGATGATGGCCAGTTCCTGGACCAAGCGTTCAGGGTCTACGGGAACGCCCTCAGGCATCAATTTCTTCAGCTGCTCTTCCAGACGCAGTCGGATGTTGATCGGCTGGGCGCCAGCTGTCGCTACGGCCGCTACGCGCAGCCGCTCCACCTCGTCGAGATGGCCGAGAACCAACTGTCCAAGCCTTGCTCCCTCGACGCGGCGCATGGCGCCAAGCTCAGACATCGCTTGCTGCAGGCCGGCCTCAATTGCCTGCTGGCGCTTGGCCATCACGTCGGGATCTACCGGCGGCGTTTCGACCTCGAGGACGCCTTTGAGACTGAGCAACCCGTCAAGGCTGGGGGCCCGTGCATCGAGCTTGTTCTGGAGTTCGCCGACAAGCGACAGTATCTGGTCGAGGGCAACGCGATTGACGGTCAGGCGGCCTCGGCTAGCGACCTCGTCAACCGCCAGGTTGGCTGACAGATTGCCGCGTTTGAGGTGCTGGGCGGCAGCTTGGCGGACTAGGCCGTCCATGGCCTCGAAGCCCTGCGGCACACGGCAACGCACGTCGAGTGAACGGCCGTTGACGGTTTTCAGCTCCCAGGTCCACAGAAAATCGCCGACCGCGCCGCTGGTGCGCGCGAATCCGGTCATGCTGGCAATCGACACGGCATACCCCCTTGTAAAGTGGCGCCATCATCAAGGAAGCTCAGCCCGCTGGCAAGCGGGGGCGGGTGATCCGGCAGGCGGATTCGGGACGTAAAAGGGCAAAATGACCAAGGAATTCAAATCGATTCTGATTACCGGCGCCAGTTCCGGGCTGGGCGCGGCACTCGCCCGGGCCTATGCCGCCCCAGGCGTTCACCTCCATCTCGGCGCCCGTCGCGCGGATCTCTTGGCGGCCGTCGCGGAATCGTGTCGCGACAAGGGGGCGGACGTGTCGGAGCGGACGATCGACGTCACCGGTGCCGATGACATGGCGGCCTGGATAGGGCAGGCGCATCAGACGCGCGCGCTGGATCTCGTAATCGCCAATGCCGGCATTTCAGGTGGGACCTCCGGCGGTCCAGAGAGTGGTGCCCAGGTACGCGCCATCTTTGCGGTCAATGTGGATGGGGTTTTCAACACGGTGCTGCCTGCCATCCCGCTGCTGGCTGGTGGCCGAGGGCAGGTCGGCATTATGGCTTCGCTCGCCGGCCATCGCGGCTTCCCGGGCGCCCCCGCTTACTGCGGATCCAAGGCCGCGGTAAAGGTCTGGGGGGAGGGGTTGCGCGGCGATCTCGCGGCGCAGGGTATCGGTGTCAGCGTCATCATGCCTGGCTTTGTTACGACGCCGATGACGGCAGTCAATGATTTTGCGATGCCATTCCTGATGTCGCCGGAACGGGCCGCCGCTATTATCATGCGTGGCCTTGCGCGGAACCGGCCACGCATTGCCTTCCCCGCGCCGACATCCTTCATTGCCTGGCTGCTCGGCGCGTTACCGCCGGCCATCACGGATCGGTTGGTGCGCGCGGCGCCCAAGAAGCGCTGCACCACCAGCAGCGGATAAGAAAAGCCTGCTGCCGACGACTGTCAGCAGCAGGCCTAAAACACAGGGAGTCCAAATGTCTCGATCGTCAGGTGTCAACCGAGCCGCGTCAACGGAGCGACGTCCGTCAGGCTTTCAGAACGCCTGAGGCCTTGGCCAGATGGGTGGCGATGGCATCCATCAGGGGCGGCGAGAGGCAATCATAGGGCTCAAGGCCCAACTCCTTCAGGCGCGACCGAATACCAGCCATTTGGTCGGGCTTTGCCCCCGATTCAATCGCGGACGACACGAAGGCGGCGAACTCTGGAGCCGACCAACCTGTCTCCTTGGAGAGTTCGGTATGCACAAAATCCAAGCCGTAGAACGGATGATTCTTGTTCTCAATGCGCCCATACATGTGAACGCCGCAACCCGTGCAGGCATGGCGTTGAATGGCGGCGTTGGTATCAACCACTTTTAGCTTTTGCGCATTCTTTGTGACGCTGACGGCGTCACGTGACACGACGGCAACCTGAGAGAATGCCGCGCCCGCCGGTTTCCAGCACTTGGTGCAACCGCAGACGTGATTATGGGCCGTTTGGGCGCCGACCGTCACGGTGACGGGATCTGTCGCGCATTTGCACGTCAAGGTCCCTCCGGAGAAGGTCTTCGACCCTGGTTTGACGCCGTTGTCCACGGACGGATGAATACTTACAGCCATGCTCGCCTCCTCCAAAATTCTTCTAATTTGGGCGCCCCTGCAGCAGCGGGCGCCACCATGTTACAGGTCAAAGCGCACCCTGCTATCGACACAACCGTTCGGTTATATCCTCGATCAATTTCGTTAGTCGAGGGCTCGAAAGCAGCGTTGTTCCAAAGGATGAGAGCCTTTGGCTCCCTGCAGGCCTATTGGCCTTTGGCGATGTCTTCCTGAATTGCCCGCGACAGGGCGAACAGGCGTTGTTCGATGACGATCGGCTGCCGGCAGACCTCGGACAGCAGTTTCTGCCGGTCATCAAAAACACGCGAATCCCAGTCGATCGTTTGCTGCAAAGCAAAACGCCGCTCGACAATGGTGGCATCCGTGGAATTCTGATCCAGGGAGTCCAGAGTGCGCCACCCTTCCTCGATCCGTTTCGAGAGGCTGTCCTGGCGTTCATTGAAGCGGCGTATGCCGCGGATAATGTCACTGCGTTCGTGGTTCAGCGTGTCGAACAGACCTGCGAAAACCTGGGTCATGATCGCCGATCGGTCGCTGGTATAGCCGGCAGCAAAACGATGCACGGTTGCGACTGCCTCCTCTTGCGGGGTCCGGCGCGGGGCGATCTGGGCAACCAGCGTGGCCACGGCAGGTGTGTCGTCCCATGTCTCTTCTGCGCTGGTGATGTCTGGCCCGGACCAGATCGCTCCAAGTGATATTTCGGGCCGCAGAGCCTGTTCGCAGGGCCAATCAGTGTCGGGCGTTCCGGCCGGCGTGGCCTCTTGCGCCAACGTCGGGCCGGCAGCCAAGCCGAGCCATACCGCTCCGGCCGCAGCAGCCAGGTTGATTTGGGAGCGCAACCTGTTGGGTTGGGTTCTGTGAAGCTGGATCAGCATGCCATTCTCCCTTCAAGCTCCAATGCCTGCGCGCATGCGCGCGATCAGGCCTTTCGACGGGTCATATGCCATGATGGCGGCACTCAGAAAGCAGGTGGTAAAGCCAAGCACCATCAGGCCTGAGAAGAAATCCACTTTGCAATAGAGCATGAAGCGGATGAGTTCGACTGCATAGGTAAAGGGATTAAAGGCGCAGACATCGCGAAGCAGCGGGCTCGCCTCTTCGATCTTCCACAGCGGATACAGCGCGGAGGAAGCGAAGAACATCGGGAAAATGACAAAATTCATCACGCCGGCGAAATTCTCCAACTGGCGGATGAGTGAGGACAGCAGAAGGCCAAGGGCGCCCAACATAAGCCCAGAGAGGAACAGTGCCGGCAGGACCACGAGATGCCCCAGCGCCGGCACGTCGATGCCATAGAGGCGCGCGATTAACAGGAAGACGTAGACTTGAGGCAAGGAGAGCAGCGTTCCGGCGACCAGTTTTGAGAGCAACAGGAACCAGCGGGGGAGAGGGCTGGTCAACAAGACGCGCATACTGCCGACCTCGCGGTCATAGACCATCGACAGGGAACTTTGCATGCCGTTGAAGAGCTGGATCATCGCGATCAGGCCGGGAACGATGTACTCATCATAGAGAATATAGGTTTCGTAAGGCGGTACGATCGACACGCCCAGCACGGCGCGAAAGCCCGCAGCAAACACGAATAGCCAGATGAGTGGCCGTACCAGCGCGGAAATAAAGCGACTGCGCTGATGGATAAACCGCAATCCCTCGCGCCAGACGATACCGCAGAAGCAGCGAAACCAGGCGCTGGCGGGCAGTCCGCGACTCATGTCTGGGCGCCTTCGGTCAATTGGCGGAACGCGTCGTTGATATCTACGGCGCCAAGTTCCCGCACGATGTCGGCAGCAACACCGATCCGCAGAATTCGTCCGCGGTGGAGAATGATGGTGAGATCGTCAGGCTGTACCTCGTCGATGAGATGCGTTGCCCACAGGACGCTCATGGCGCGCGCCGTGACCAGGCCACGGACATCGACGATGATCTCGCCGCGGCTCTTGATGTCGAGGCCGACGGTGGCCTCGTCGCACAGCAACAGACGCGGATCATGGAGCAAGGCGCGCGCAAGTTCGACGCGCCGCGCTTCGCCGCCGGAAAAGGCGCGAATCTTTCGATCAGCTTTTTCGGCAAGTCCAACCCGCGCCAGTTCTTCGGCTATTCTCCTGCGCGCTTGCCCCCAGGGCATGCCATGGAGTGCCGCGTGATACCAGAGGTTCTGCCGGGCGCTGAGGTCGGGATCGAGGGCGCGCTGCTGAAACACAACCCCCAGCATGGATAGCGCTACTGAGCTTTCTCGCTGTAAATCCGACTCAAAGATGCGGATCGAGCCCTGCTGGGCGGTATAGAGCCGGGTGATGAGCGAAAAGAGAGTGGTTTTGCCAGCTCCGTTCAGCCCGAGCAGGACGGCAAACCGGCCTACCGGTACCTGCAGGCTGACGCCATCCAGAATCGTACGATCACCGATGCGATGGGATAGGTCGTTGACGGACAAGGCCGCCGGGTCATGGTGACTCGGCGGCTGTAGCAGTGTGGTCTCGCGGCTATCTGCCACGACATGATCCAATGGGATCATGTCACCGGATCACAACGCCCCAGGGAAGCTCTCCCACCGGGATTGATTTGATGACCTTGAGAGCGTCGACGTCGATAACGGAGACGTCGTTGGATTCGCCGTTCGTTGTCAGCAGAAACTTGGCGTCGGGCGTGAGGTCCAATTGCCAGACGCGCTGCCCGACGAGCAGATATTCCTTCACCGCGAAACTGCCGACGTCGATAGCGGCCACACGATTCGCCGGCCCGAGAGCTACGAAAGCGGTCTTGCCATCAGGGGTGATCGAGATACCGACAGGCTGGATCGATTCCTTGCGCAGCCCCTGCACCTCGAAGGCGATCTTTTGGACGATCTTGCGTGAAGCGACATCGATCACGCTGATCGTCCCGCCGATTTCTGATGACACCCAGACCTGTGAGCCATCGGGCGTAAAAGCGGCGAACCGTGGCCTGGCATCCACCAGCACACTGTCCACCACTTCGAAGGTGGCTGTGTCGATGAAGTGCGCCATGCTGGTGGTTTCCGATGTGCTGACCAGCCATTTGCCATCCGGACTGACGCCCATGCCTTCGGGTTCCGTGCCGACCGGGATCTCCGCGGCGACAGCACCCGGGCCGACATCCACCACCGTCACCATGTTGTTGTCCTCATTGGCGACGTAGAGCAGCTTGCCGTCCGGCGCCAAAGCGAAGAGTTCTGGATCTGGCCCACTCGGCAGGGTGCGGAGCAGCGTCAGCGAGTCTGCGTCGAAAACCTCGATATGGTCCGCATCGCTGGTGCAGATATAGATATGCTTGCCGTCGACACTGAGCGTAATGCCACGTGGCCGCTCACCGACCGGTACCGTCGCTGTTACCTCCATGGTCGTCAAGTCGATGACGCTGATCGTGTTGCCTTTTTCATTGGAAACATAGGCCGTGTATGCCATGGCCGGCGGAGCCATGACGAGGGTGAGTAACGCGATCGCGTAAGCAGACAAGCGATTCATCCCGACCTCCCAAAATGTTTATGTTGCGCGATTTCCGTCGACAGTGATCAGGGGTTCAGCCGGCATTGCGAGTCCGGCTCGTCGTAGCCTAAGGTGTCCAAAGGCGTGCGCTGATGCAGGAAACCTTCCTGCGGCGAGACCGATACCAACATCGTCGGCGAGGCGAGCAGGATCGGTTCACGCAATTGCTGGTCCCATTTGCGGAAGGTCAGGCCCTGGCCCTTGAATGCGCCCAATTGGAACGTGTCAGATAGCATGAACTGGCGCAGGCTCTCGGGGTCACCTTTGGCAACACGGGTAACGCTCTCACCGATCGTCCGGACAGCCATCCAGGCGGCATAGTCCTCTTCGAGCATCCAACGCCCGGCTGCCTTGGTAAAGCGGCGCTGAAGCTGTGTACCGCCCCATTGTTCCTGACTGCGATGCCAGGCGGTCGGGACAAGACCCTGCGTGCCCACCACGGGCCGCGGCGACCAGGTTCGGTAGGGTAGGTATTCGCCGAACACCTCGCTCTCATCCGCAACGATCATCACGTCATATTCGGGGAGGCGCTGGGTAAGATCCGTCATCTGCTTGCGGATCTGCTGCTGGCCGGTATCGGCGCGGCGCGAGCCTGCTTCGAATTCGTAAGTTCTTTCCTCGACAATGTCCCCGCCGAAACGCTTTGCAGCACGCCGCACGGCATCCGCGAAGGCTTTGTCCGGCGGGAGCGCGCCGGAAATGAGAACCCAGCGTGGCCATTGCTTGCTGATCAGGTACTGCGCCAGCGCGTCTGCCTTCATGGCACGGCTCGGGATGATGTTGAAGACATTGGCGCGGCAATCGGCCAGCCGTAAGCCGTCATCCTGTGCCTTGATATTAAAAATGAGGGCATCCTGCATTTCTGGAAACGCAGCCAATTCCAGCAAACGGTCGGCGGTGAGAGCAGCTACGACAAACTTGACACCGGCAGCGCTTAAATCGCGCGCAGCCTGATGGAGGTCGCCCTTATCAGGGATAATGGTTTCGGACAGGACATAGGATTGCTTGAGGAACCGCCCGGTCGTGTTGTTATCGTCGATCGCGAGCTTCGCTCCGGCCACCCCCTTGTCCGGTGCGACGACCTCGACCAATGACAACGGCTCCCGTTCCGGGACGGCTTCGCCAAGATAGCCGATTTTCACGACGAGCGGGTCTGCATCGGCCGTGGTCGCCGGCGCGGCAAAAACGCTTGCCGCGCCGAAGGTAAGATAGACGATTAATCTTGCGAGGGATGTCGGAAGCGCCACCTTCCCCGTCATTGCGCCGCGCCCGCAGCCTCTTGCAGGTAGGAAATCAGATCCGTGCGATCCACCGGTTTCGGCATACCCGGGAAAATCATCTTGTTGCCGGGAACGAGCTCTTTCGGCTTGGTGATATATTTGTCGATCGTCGCTACATCCCAGGTGAGTCCACTGTTCTTCATCGCATCTGAATATTTGAAATCGGCAACGGAACCGGCGGGACGACCGATGATCCCATGCAGGGAAGGGCCGATCTTGTTGACATTGGCGTCAACCGAGTGGCATGCGGCGCAACGTGCGAAGAGTTTCTTGCCTTTGGCCGGGTCGCCACTTTCTTCGGCGTGGGCGGCGCTCGCCCACAGGGAAATGACGACAGAGGCCAGTATGGTGGCGGCCATGACGATAGCAGAACGCGGCATGCACAAGCTCCCAGAAATTTGTTGCACGTGATAGGCTTCGTGGCCGCTCTTATAATCTGCACATTTGGCAGATGGCGGCTTGGATCAACGGGTGGAATATTAGGAATCGATCCCACACTCCACAAGCATTCAACACTGGCTTACGACTAAAGTACAATGGAGGAGCGAGATCGATATGACGTGTCCCGTTTTGCGTCGTTGTCGTGTGGCTGGTCTCGCCGGGTGGTTTATCGCGCTTACCTTTGCCATCTGCCTGCAGCCTTGTTCGGCAACTGCCGAAGCGCCATTGGCAATGAGCCAGATAGCACAGGGTGTTTATGTCTACCGCGGCGCCGATGCGGAGGCGACCGCAGAGAATGCCGGCGGGATCGCCAATATCGGCTTCATCGTCGGCGATCAATCCGTGGCCGTCATCGACACGGGCGGCAGCCTTATGGTGGGACAGGCGCTGCTCGCTGCCATTCGGCAAGTGACGGACTTACCGATCCAGTATGTCATCAACACCCATTTTCACCCTGATCACATTCTCGGCAACGCAGCCTTTGTTGCCGAGAGGCCGATTTTCGTCGGCCATGTGAACCTGCCGCCTGCCTTGCGTGCAAGGCAGGCAAGCTATCTCGCACGTGCACAAGAAGTTCTGGGATCGATCGCGTCGGAGGACTGGTTCATTGTACCCCAGCATCTCGTCTCCGGACGGGAGGTGATCGATCTCGGGCGTCGAGGCCTTGTTCTGGAAGCCTATCCAACAGCGCATACCGATAGCGATCTCACGGTCCTGGATGAGGCGACGGGGACGTTGTTTGCAGGCGATCTCGTCTTCCTCGAGCGCATCCCGGCCATCGATGGGTCCATCGTCGGCTGGCTAGCCGCCCTGGATCGTCTGAAGGGCGTCCCCGCCCGGCGGGTCGTGGCCGGCCATGGTCCGGCGTCAGCAGCCTGGCCGGCAGCATTGGCCGACGAGTTGCGTTACCTGGAGCTTATCGCCCAGGAAACACGGCAAATTTTGGCAAAAGGTGGCACCTTGCAAGAGGCGACGGCCAGCGTGGGTTTGACTGAGAAAAACCGCTGGCGGCTGTTTGACTCGTATAATGCGCGCAATGTGACGGCGGCGTATACTGAGTTGGAATGGGAATAGCGTTCGGTCGGCTGGCAACCCGATGGAGGCGTCGATGAAACTGGTGATCAGACCCGTGACCAGATATGCGGCCAAGCCATGGCGCATGCGTCTGCTGTTGGTTGCGATCGGCCTTCTGTGCAGTGCGCCGGCCGGTGCCGATGACGACCTATGGCCCGATCTGAAAGAAGCGCTGTTTCCCGGCCAGACTATTGTGAGCGGCGCTTCCTTCATGCATCTCACTGCGCCGGAACGGGCTTATGATGCCGCCGTGGTCCCGGTCCAGATCGATTTCGACGCCGCCCGGATGGATGGCGTAAAGGTGCGTAGCCTGACCTTGATCGTCGACAAGAATCCGGTGCCCGTGGCGGCAGTGTTCCATTATCCAACAGATAACCTGGATCCTTCGGTGGGTACGCGCGTCCGGGTCAACGAATATACCAATGTGCATGCGGTGGCGGAGGCGACGGACGGCCGGTTGTTTGAGATCGCGGTGTTCGTCAAGGCTGCGGGGGGCTGTTCGGCGCCAGCGAACAAGGCGCCGGGCGAAGCCGAAGCGCATCGCGGCGAGATGAGATTGAAGCGGCTGGCCGAGGAAGGACGTGACGGGCCGCTAGAAATCCTCATCCGTCATCCGAACTTCACCGGCATGCAAATGGATCAACTTACACGCAACTACATCCCCGCCGACTATCTTGAGACGATCGACATTCGCTCCGGCGGCAAGCTGGTTCTATCGGTGGAGGGCAACATTTCCTTAAGTGAGAACCCGGCCATCCAGTTTCGGTTGCCGACAGGTGAGCGAGGCGGCATTGAGGTCGGCGTCAAGGACTCTAATGGCCGCTCTTATCAGGCCGCCTGGCCAATTCCACCGGCGAGCTAACGGCAAGGTCGCGGTAACGACGTGACGGAAGTTCTAGAAACAGCGGAAATCAGCCTCGATCTGGGCCAGACGCAGTTGTTTGACGATATCGGTCAGCATCTTCATTTCGCGGAACATGCCGGTCATTTCGCCGGTGACCTGTTGCATGCGCATGATGGTGTCGGCCTTTTCATACGTCTGATACGGCATGATGGAGGCAACGGTATCGATGCTGCAGGCGCAGCGCCGCAGCATGTCCTGATTCTGGCCATTGCTCGCCATGCAGCCAATGACGTAATCGGTGACAACCGGCGTCGGATAATCGTTGGCGAGGGTGCCTTGCGGCGCCAGAAACAACAACGCCATCACAGTGCCGAGGAGCCATCTGCGCAACATCACGTGAACTCCAGCATGATGGAAGGGGCCGATCGGCGCCAGAAAAACACACGGCCGGCAGAGCGTCAATTGGCTTTGGGGTCAACAGCATGACGAGCGCCGTGCAATCCATGTACGAGACTTGGCTGGAGAATATGCCGTGATAACCGCCAAGCTGATTGCATCACTGCTGAATGTAGTTGCCGGTTATACCGGATACGCAATCCCAGCAACCCCGCCTGAGATTGTGATACTGACACATGCCGATCTCGCTGAAGAGGTTTGCGGCCGGCCCTGTGGCATTCTCGCTTTTACAACGCCGGAAGGTCGGATTCTTCTGGACGACAGTTTGGCGGTGGGTCGCGATCCGCGGGCGACCAGCATTCTGGTTCACGAACTCACTCACTTCCTCCAACTCCATGCGGCAGTGGTGCGAGGTGACGCAAGCAAGCCGTTGGGCGCGGCGTTGAGCGTACCGATGGATTGTCATGAATGGAATGAACGCGAGCATGAAGCGTATGACGTCCAGCTACGTTGGTTGCGCGATACGGCCCCCACGATGCGGGTGCTATCGTCGGAGATTGCACGCCTTGGCGCAAAACCCGTCTTTCCTGCCTGTTGAACAACGCGCCAACAGGCACTTGCAGTGCACAAATGCCTGCTGCATTGCGAGATGAACGGATATAGCGCGCAAACTCGATCCTAAGGATGAGCTTATCAGGCCAGCGTGTTATTGTCGCAATGTGGGAGTCGCGATACGATCTATTTGGTCGGAGATGCCGACTGTTAGTGCGAGTTCAACAATCGCTCTAAATTGGGAGGACTGATCGTGAAGAAATGGACAGCCCCGCGTATCCGCGAAATTTGCGTCGGCATGGAAATCAATAGCTACGCTAGCGCACGCCTGTAACAGATGCCGATCACCGCGCGGTAGGGCTTAGCAATGTCACGGCCACGACATTCGTCATGGAAGTGATTGTGCTCGGCTCCGCCGCCGGTGGTGGGTTTCCCCAATGGAATTGCAATGCACCGACCAGCAGAGCTGCGCGGGACGGTGCTGGTCGTGCGAAAGTGCGCACGCAAGCCTCGATTGCCGTCAGCGCCGATGGCGATCGGTGGCTGCTCATTAACGCGTCGCCTGATCTGCGTCAGCAACTGTTGCAGAACCGGGTCTTCTGGCCGCGGCATGGGTTACGTGACACGCCCATTGAAGCCGTCCTGTTGACCAGCGCTGAGATCGATCATGTGGCGGGTCTGCTGTCGATGCGTGAAAGCCAGCCATTCCGACTTTGGGCCACCAGCAGCGTGTTGGAAATTCTGGCCGAAAACCCGATCTTCGGTGCTCTGTCGCCCGACTATGTCGAGCGTGGGCGTTTTCCGTTGGGCGAAGCGGTTGCAGTCGAGGGTCATCAGGGGCCGCTCGGCATCACCGTGCGCGCGTTTCCGGTTCCTGGTAAAGTGCCGCTGTTTTTGGAATCGCGACATCCCGGTGATCTCGCCGGCAGTGCTGAGGATACGATCGGCCTTGAAATCAGCTGTGGCACGGCGCGCTTCCACTATATCCCGGGCTGCGCGAGGCTAACGCCGGAGCTGAGCAACCAGTTGCAGGGTTCATCCCTTTTGTTCTTCGATGGAACCTTGTGGTCAGACAACGAGCTCGTCGATCTTGGCATCAGCGTGAAGACCGGGGCACGGATGGGACATATGAGCATCAGCGGGCCTGGCGGCACTCTGGCGGCATTCGCGGATATGGCGATCAACCGCAAGATTTTTATTCACGTCAATACGACGAATCCGGTGCTGGCTGAAGACGCGCCGGAACGCGCGACCCTCACGGCCGCGGGATGGGAAGTGGCAGAAGACGGCATGAGGATATCGTTGTGAGCGAGTTGCTGGACGCCGACGGACTCGAAGCTGCTTTGCGCGCGATCGGTGCTGTGCGCTATCACAATCGCCACCCATTCCATACCTTGCTGCACAGCGGCAAGCTTACACGCGGTCAAGTCCAGGCCTGGGCGCTTAACCGTTATTACTACCAGTCGATCATTCCGATGAAGGATGCAGCCATCCTGGGGCGTTCGGCGGATCGCAACTTCCGCCGTGCCTGGCGTCAGCGCATTGAGGACCATGACGGCGGCGACTCCGGCGAGGGCGGTATCGAACGCTGGCTCCGTCTGACAGATGCCGTCGGTCTGGATCGGGATTATGTCGTGTCTGGTGCAGGTCTTCTCCCCGGCACCCGCTTCGCCGTTGAGGCGTATCTCCACTTTGTCCGCGACCAGAGCCTGCTTGAGGCGGTCGCGTCGTCGCTGACTGAAATGTTTGCACCAGCCATCATCAGCGACCGTGTTAGCGGGATGCTCACCAACTATGATTTCGTCGATCGGGTGGCGCTGTCCTATTTCGACAAGCGGCTCCATCAGGCGCCGCGCGATGCAAGTTTCGCGCTCGATTATGTCAAGCGAGAAGCGCGGCTACCGCAGCAACAGCAGTCGGTCCTGCGTGCACTGACATTCAAATGCGACGTGCTCTGGGCTCAGCTGGATGCTCTCTATTACGCCTATGTCACACCGGGCTATGTGTCGCCGGGGGCATTTACGCCGGAGCAACCGGCGTGAGCGAAACAGCGCTCGCCGTCGACTCGATGCCGCGTCTGGCGCCTGGTGTACGGTTGCATTTCGACGAGACGCGCCAGGCCTGGATGCTGCTGGCGCCGGAACGTGTCTTGATGCTGGACGAGACCTCACTCGATATCGTGCAGCGCTGCGATGGTGCCACACAAGTCACAGCACTGATCGACGGCCTCGCGCAGGCCTATAGCGCGGATCGTGCCGAGATTGATGGCGATGTCAGGTCGCTGCTATCCGGTCTTATAGAAAAGCGGGTACTGCAGATATGAGCGTTCAATACGCACCCGCGCCACCGCTGGCAATCCTGTTCGAGCTGACGCATCGGTGCCCGTTGCAATGCCCCTATTGCTCAAATCCGCTTGAACTCGATCAGGTGCGAGACGAGTTGTCGACAGATGAATGGCGCCGCGTCATCGGGGAAGCAGCGAGGCTTGGTGTGTTGCAGGTGCATTTCTCCGGCGGTGAACCCACCGTGCGGCGCGACCTAGTCGACCTTATCGCCCATGCTCGCCAAAGCGGCCTCTATAGCAATCTCATAACATCCGGCGTCGCCATCGATCGGACGCGGTTTGCCGATCTGGTGGCAGCTGGCCTCGATCACGCGCAGCTCAGCTTTCAGGACTCGCGCGCGGACTCAGCCGAACGGATTGGTAACTATGCCGGCGCACAGGCGAAAAAGCTCGCCTTTGCTGGCTGGGTTCGCGAGCTGGGACTACCTTTGACGGTGAACATTATCGTCAATCGCCACAATATCGAGCGGATCGACGACATGATCGATCTTGCTGTCGGCCTTAATGCGGCCCGCGTCGAGATTGCGCATGTGCAATATTACGGCTGGGCGCTGAAGAACCGTGCGGCCTTAATGCCGACCCTGGCGGATCTGCAACAAGCTACTGTTCGGGTCGAGGAGGCCCGGGAGCGGCTGCGTGGACGTATCGTCATCGACTACGTTGTCCCGGATTACTATGCCCGTGTGCCGAAAGCCTGCATGGGTGGTTGGGGGCGTCAGTTCCTCAACGTGACGCCATCGGGGCGTGTCCTGCCTTGTCATGCAGCGGAAACGATTTCGGAGCTTTCTTTCGATTCCGTCCGCGACAAATCCTTGGCGGCGATATGGGCAACCTCGTCTGCTTTTGAAAAATTCCGCGGCACCGACTGGATGCCGGAACCCTGCCAAAGCTGCGCGCAGCGCGAGGTTGATTGGGGCGGCTGTCGGTGTCAGGCGCTCGCCATCGCAGGTGCAGCGGGCGCCACGGATCCCGCCTGTGCGCTGTCGCCAATGCACGGCGAGATGCGCGCATTGGCGGAAGCTGCATCCAACCTGCCGTCTCCCCCGTTTCTCTATCGGCGGCGAACGACCGCGGCTGTCGCGGCGAGTTGAGTCGCGGCATCGCTGCGGCATGCCAATTCTAAGAACGCATGGAAGCAGAAATGATCGTATCTACCGTGGCATGGCGGGGATTGCGGACTAAGTTGTACCAAAGGACGATGGTTGTGTTGCGTTTGTCGATTGACGACAAATGGTCGGTCGCCCCACTCTATCAATCGTTATCGTGGCCTGCAGGGTATCCAACGGATTGTCCGGCCAAGTTCATCTTTTAAAAATTGAACACGGTCGGATTGTCGGCTCGCTTCTTCAGGCAAGGTATGACGGTCGACAAATATATGGCTGCTCGGTAGGTCAGGGAAAAAAGACGCCGAGGCGACTGGGCCATTCATCTTTATCGGGAGGGAACCATGGCAAGAATGAATCCTGTTTCAGGAGTTGTGCTGGGTTTGACCGCAATGGCGACATTGTGGTCGGTAAGCGCGTTCGCCAACGATGAATTGCTCAGTCTGCAGAAGGACCCGAAGCAATGGGTGATGCCGCTGGGCGATTATTCGAGCACGCGCTATAGCGGGCTGGACCAAATCAATGCCAAGAACGTGAAGGACCTGCAGGTCGCGTGGACGTTCTCAACAGGCGTGTTGCGCGGTCATGAAGGCGGTCCGTTGGTGATCGGTAACATGATGTATATACACGCCCCGTTCCCCAACACTGTATTTGCGCTGGATCTGAGCCAGGACGGCAAGATCGTCTGGAAGTATGAACCGAAGCAGGATCCGAACGTCATCCCTGTCATGTGCTGCGATACCGTTAACCGCGGCGTTGCTTATGGCGATGGACTGATCTTCCTGCATCAGGCTGATACGTCGCTCGTGGCCCTGGACGCGAAGACCGGCAAGGTGGCCTGGACTGCCGTCGACGGTGATCCGACCAAGGGTGAAACCGGCACGTCTGCGCCGATGGTTATCAAGAACATGGTGCTCATCGGCAATAGCGGCGCCGAATTCGGTGTGGTCGGCCATGTTACGGCCTATGACACCAAGACCGGCAAGCAGCTCTGGCGCGCAAACTCCGTCGGACCCGATTCCGATACCTTGATGGATGGCGAGAAAACCACCGCTCTCGGGAAACCGGTCGGCAAGGATTCCGGCATCACGACCTGGGAAGGCGATCAGTGGAAGACCGGTGGCGGCACGGCCTGGGGCTGGATGTCCTACGATCCGGAACTCAATCTCGTCTATTACGGTACCGGCAACCCCAGCACCTGGAACCCGGTGCAACGCCCCGGCGACAATAAATGGTCGATGACCATTTTCGCCCGTGATGCCGATACCGGCATGGCGAAATGGGTCTACCAGATGACGCCCCATGATGAATGGGACTATGACGGCGTCAATGAAATGATCCTCGTCGACAAGGAGTTCAAAGGCAAAGAACGCAAATTGCTCGTGCACTTCGATCGCAACGGGTTCGGCTACACGTTGGATCGGGATACTGGTGAGTTGCTGGTTGCCGAGAAGTTTGATCCGGCCGTGAACTGGGCGACCAAGATCGACCTTAAGACCGGGTTGCCGGAGCGTGTGAAGGAGTTCTCGACCGAAGCTGGCGGCGAGGATACCAACACCCAAAATATCTGCCCTGCAGCGCTCGGCAGCAAGGATCAGCAACCGTCGGCCTATTCACCCAAGTCGGGTCTGTTCTACGTGCCCACCAATCACGTGTGCATGGATTACGAGCCCTACAAGGTCGCCTACACCGCCGGTCAGCCGTATGTTGGCGCGACGTTGAGCATGTATCCGCCCAAGGGTGAAGAGAACCTCGGTAACTTCATCGCCTGGGACGGCACGACTGGTAAGATCAAGTGGTCGGTTCCGGAACCCTTCTCGGTCTGGAGCGGTGCCTTGGCGACAGCTGGTGACGTGGTCTTCTACGGTACGCTGGAGGGCTATCTGAAGGCGGTCGATGCCGAGACTGGTAAGGAGCTCTATAAGTTCAAGACCCCGTCTGGCATCATTGGCAATGTCAACACCTACGAGTATGACGGGCGCCAGTATGTTGCCGTGCTCTCGGGTCTGGGTGGCTGGGCCGGTATCGGCATGGCTGCAGGCTTGACCGGTGCGCAAGAGGGCCTGGGCGCCGTGGGTGCCTACCAGTCTCTCTCGCAGTACACCGCGCTCGGCGGAACATTGACCGTCTTCGCGCTTCCCAAGTAAGTGATTTGCCGGCTGGCGGGGATGCGGTTTACCGTATCCCCGCCATCTTTCTGACTAGCCGGTGGGTGAGCTTTATCAAAATCGAACCGAGGACGATGAATGCTGTCGAATGGAAGTCGCTATCTTCAATTTATCGCCGTTGCAACGATGGCGACACTTATCAGCCTAACCCCCGGCGCCCATGCGCAAGACAGTGGTACTGCCGATGCTGCCGAAAAGCCCTATCGTATCGATCCGGACGGCACAACGGACTGGGCGACGTTCAACGGTTTCAGACGCTACAATGGTAACTGCTTGGCATGCCACGGGCCCGATGGTGCAGGCAGTTCCTTCGGCCCGGCACTTATGGAATCCTTGAAAAGACTGTCTTACGAGCAGTTCTTCGAGACCGTCGTAAATGGCAAGAGTGACGTCAATACGGCAACCACGCTGAAAATGCCCGCTCTTGGCACTGACCGTAACGTCATGTGCTATATTGATGACATCTATGCCTATCTCAAGGCACGCTCGGACGGCGCGCTTGGAGGCGGGCGACCGGCAAAACATGACGCAAAACCGCCCGAGGCTGCCGAAGCGGAAGCGGCCTGTATGGCCAACTAGGTAAGGATCTTATCGCGTGAGGAGGACGCTCAGGGCGTTCCCGATCTGCCGCAACGTCATGGCTCGCTTGGCGGGCCTCTGTCTTGTCTTGTCCATGAGTACGTCGGCAAGCGCTACGGAGAATCCGGAAGCGGTTGATCGCTCGACCTTGCGCGTCTGCGCCGATCCCAGCAATCTTCCGTTCTCGAATGACAAGGGTGAGGGATTTGAGAACAAGATCGCCGAACTGCTGGCTGCGAAGCTCAACGTTCCTCTTAAATATACTTGGTACCCAAACACAGTTGGCTTCCTGCGTAATACCCTGCGCGCGCGCCGGTGCGATCTGGTGCTCGGCATCGTCACGGGTGCGGAGATGGTGCAAAGCACCAATCCCTATTATCGCTCAACCTACGTCATGGTCTCTCGCACCGAGGACGGCATCACGGCGGACACGATCGAGGCGCTACAGAAAGATATCAGGATCGGCCTCACTGCCGGTGCGCCACCCGCGGATATCGTCGCCAAAAGCGGCCTGGCGTCGCGGACCCGTCCCTACAATCTGATGGTCGATACACGATATGAATCGCCCGGCAAGGATATGATTCAGGATCTGATCGATAAAGAGATCGATGTGGCCCTGCTGTGGGGGCCGATCGCCGGCTATTTTGCGGCACCCCATGGCGACCAATTGAAGATGATGCCTTTGACGAAAGAGACAGGGACTTCGCGGATGGAATTCTATATCACCATGGCGGTGCGGCCGGGTGAGAACAATTGGAAGAATGACATCAACGCCCTTATTCGTGAGAATCAGGAGGAGATCAGCGCGATCCTGCGCAGCTATCACATTCCCACGCTCGATGCCCGGCGCAACCTTGTGCCATGATGGCTCCGACTGCTCGCTTTTGCGCATGGCTAATAGCTATCGGCTGTCTTAGTACTCTGGTGCCGGCAGCTAGCGCCGACATGGCTGAGCCGAGCGGGTATCGGCTGGATGATTACCGCGCCGAAACGCCTCAGACATTAAGTGGCGCCAGTGTGATCGGCGCCGAGGAACTCCATCGCTTGATGCTGCGGGAAGCCGCCGTCGTGATAGATGTTCTGCCGCAACCACCACGGCCGCCGGAACTGCCGGCGGCCACGTACTGGCACCCACCGGCACGGCGCGACATTCCTGGCAGCATCTGGCTGGCCAATGTCGGCTATGGCAATCTATCGGTGGGAATGGACCAATATTTCCGTGAGGCTCTGGACAGCGTCGCCCTAGGCGACAAGACACGCCGACTGGTCTTCTATTGTGAGGAGCGGTGCTGGATGTCGTGGAATGCTGCCAAACGCGCCCTGGGCTATGGCTACCGGAACGTCTATTGGTTTCCGGGTGGCGTTCAGGAATGGAGCGCGGCAGGATATCCGACCATGCTCAACGCCGTGGTTCCCGTGAAATAAGGGTGACACCCATGAAAGCCGTGCAGGGAATGACGGCGACGATGCTCTGGGCTTCGTTCATCCTGGCCGGCGTGCAAGGCGGCTTGGCATCAGCGCAGGATATGATGGACCAGGTTGATCTTTCGACGCCGGCGTTCACAACGGCAGAGATGACGCGTGACGAGCTTGCCGCACTGCTCGAAGCGGCGGAGCTCGGCTCCTCGATCGACTTGTCGGGCAAGCGGCTTAACGGCCTCGATCTCTCTGGCCTGGATTTTCGCGGTGCCAATCTGCGCGGCGCCTATCTCAATAATGCCAAACTGAATGGCGCGAAGCTCGATGACGCTATTCTCGATCAGGTCTGGGCCCTGCGCAGCGATTTCAGTCATGCAAGCCTGATCGGAGCCAAACTCTTCGGTGCGCAGATGCGGGATGCCAATTTCGCATCCGCCGACCTATCCCGTGCCCGCGTCACGGCGGATCTGACACGGGCAAATTTCCGCGACGCCAAACTCGTGGATGCCGATCTCTCCGCCGATATGAAAAATCAATCTATGGGGCTGATGCGTGCGACGCTTTCCTCGGCCGATCTGACCGGTGCAGATTTGTCTGGTGCCCTACTGTCTCGTGTGAAGTTGGAATTTGCCAAGCTGACCGGCGCAAATCTGTCCGGCGCTGATTTGATGTTGGCCGAACTTGCCGGCGCCGATCTCAGCGGGGCCACTATCGCTGGAGCCAATTTCAATCAGGCTGACGTCGCGTCGGCCAAACTGATTGGCCTAATCGGTGCGGATCAGGCGATAGATCTCGACAAAGCCAGAAACCTGGATCGCGCCCGACTGAAATGAGAAGTTTGCGCGGTAGTGGGGCCGCAGCGTGCGGACGCCGAGTCTGAGGAGTCCGATGGTTGCGGCCAGCCATCGGTGAGGGCCCGTAGGCCCGCTAGAGCCTCGTCGATAGCGGCGTCGGCACGAGGCCGGGGCAGAGGAAGGGGAACCTCCTTCATCAGCCGCCCCTCTTGGGGCGACAACGCCACGATGCGCGTGGAAAGTTCTACCGCCTCTCGAAGATCATGAGTGACAAGGACAATCGTGACCCCATGTTTCTGCCAGTAGGTGGCGAGAAGTCGCCGCATCCGGCCGGCGCAGGCGGCGTCGAGCGAAATGAAAGGTTCATCGAGAAGCAGTAAGGCGGGGCGCGTCAACAGTGCGCGTGCGAGTGAGGCGCGCCGTTGCATGCCACCAGATAATTGCCCCGGAAATGCATGTTCGCTGCCGGCCAATTCAACCTCCGCAAGGGCTACCGTCGCCTCATCACGAGAAGCCTCCCCAGCCACGAGCAGGAGGTTGTCGAGAATGCTCAGCCAGGGTACGAGGCGAGGTTCCTGGAACACCATCGCAGTCGTCGGGCGCCGTCCGTCAGGCCATATCAGCTTTCCGCCAAAGACGCGATCGAGGCCGGCTATGATCCGTAGAAGCGTGGTCTTACCCGACCCCGATGGGCCTACCAGACTCAGAAGTTCTCCGGCCGTCACGGTCAGGTCGATGCCGCGCAAGACGGCATGCGGCGTGGGGTGTGCGAAATCACGGGTGATACCTTGAAGCTCGAAGCCCTTCATGGCTGCCGCCAGCGTTCCACGCGCCGCTCAAGCGGCTGCAGGATGCAGCCTTCGATGGCCATGACGATAGCGATGAATGCCAGGGAATAGGCCAAGATACTGGCGATATCGAAGTAATTGAAGAAAGTACGAATCTCGAAACCGACACCATTCGGCCGTCCCAGCAATTCGACCACCAGCACGATTTTCCAGGTGAGCGACAGACCGGCACGCGCCGAGGCCATGAAACTGGGGGCGATTTGCGGAAGGATTACCCGGCGCAGCACCCGTAGTCGCGGCACGGCGAAGACCCGGGTCATTTCCAGCAGTGACCGGTCGATGGCGCGGGCGCCTTCACGTGTGATGGCAGCGACCAGCGGCGCCTTGTTGATAGTGACGGCGAGGATTGCCGCACTCTCATTCAAGCCGAACCAGACGTAACAGAGGACGATGGTCACCAGTGCCGGCATGTTGAGGGCAATGACCAGCCACCCCCCGAACATATCGTCCATCATCTGCGAACGGCCGAGGAGGATGCCGAGAATGCTGCCGAGCGCCATAGCAAGCGTGAAGGCTATAGCGACGCGCGCCAGGGTAGCGGCCAAGCTGGTGATCAGATCGCCCTCGACGAGGTGGTGATAGAAGGCAGCCAAGGTTGCCGCCGGCGAGGGCACCAGAACCGGATCATCCATCAATAGGGCAATGAGATACCAAAGCGCCACGAGCGCCAGCAAAGACGGCCATCTCGACCAGCGCAAACCTGCAGCCGGGAGCGTGACAGTGGCACGGGTCATGGGCGGAAATGCGGCCAGAAAGTACCCTCGGGCAGGGCTGGAAGATCAGCGACTGCATTTGGATCGATGGCCCGCATCTGCTCGAAGGCGGCGCCCGCCGCTGCGACATCGGCGGCACTGTACCCATCCGGGATGCCGTCGCGATAGCCGGCTTTGAGGGCGGCGAAGACCAGATCGTCCTCGGCATCCATGAGGGGACGCAGGCGAGTCCAGACGGCATCATCAGTTTTCATGGCGCTTTTTGCTTCATAAGAGGCGTCAATCAGGCCTTTCGCGGCGGTCGGGTTGGCCACTGCCCAGCTTTCGCTGAAGACCCAGCCGAGAAGCGGTGGTGGAGTTTCGATGCCCAGGTCCGGCAGAATGTCGGCGATGGAAATAACCGGCACCATGCCCTTTTCTTTCAGCCGGGCGTTGAACTGCCAATAATTGAGAACGGCGTCCAGCTTGCCGCGCAACAGCAACTCATTCAGCATCGGCGGCGCTGCGAACTGCGCGTCAACATCCTTGCCGAGATCCATGCCGGCTGTCTTCAGGGCATAGGCCCGCAGCAACACCCAACTCTTGTCAGAGGCGCCGCCGGCCACACCGATGCTGCGGCCTTTGAGGTCGCTGACCGAGTTGATGCCGGCTGCCGGATCCGCCATCACCGCGCCCACGGAACGTGAGAAAGGTACGAAAGTGAAATCGCGACCGAGGGCGCGCTGCTTGGCCACCCAGATCCAATCAGTCACGATGACGTCGATATCGCCCGCCAGCAACGCGATGCTGGTGGCGTCCTTATCGGCGAGCACGGACTGGCTTAGGATAAAGCCATGCTTCCGGTCGAGCCCGTCGCTGAGCAGTTGCAGTTCCCAGTTGACGGTACCGAATTTCAGATTGCCGACCCGCACCGTCGGTAGATCGGCCGCCAATGCCTCACCCGTCAGCAACAGGCTGACCAACAATCCTACCAATATGCGGCCCAGCGATCTCGCCATGCTCGTCTCCTGAGGCCGAATTTCTAGCAGATCCGCTGCGCGTGGTGTCGGAAGTGATCGGCCATGAAGCTTTGGATGAAGTAATAGCCGTGATCATAGCCCTGATGCAGCCGCAATTCGACCGCTTGTCCGGATTGCAGTGCGGCCTTCTCAAAGAGATGCGGATGCAGCTGTTCCGCCAGGAACTGATCATCCAATCCTTGATCGATCAGAATTTCGTCGGGATGGCGATGTGCCTTGACCAGCTCGCTTGCGTCATAGGCGCGCCAATCCGCAGCATTCGCGCCGAGATAGTTGCGAAACGCCTTCTGCCCCCAGGGGCATCGACTGGGCGCCGCGACGGGGGCAAAGACGGAGACCGATTGGTAGCGGCCGGGATTTCGGAGGGCGGCGACAAGGGCGCCGTGACCGCCCATGGAATGACCAAAGATTCCCTGACGTGCCGGATCGGCAGGAAAATGGGCCGCGACGACTTCCGGCAATTCGCGGGTGACATAACTATACATCCGCCAATGGCGCGCCCAGGGTTGCTGCGTGGCGTCGACATAGAATCCCGCACCGACGCCAAAGTCCCAATGATCTGCCTGCCCCGGGAAATTAGTGCCCCGCGGGCTGGTATCGGGAGAGACCAGGATGAGCCCATATTCCGCGGCCAGGCGCTGTGCCGAGGCCTTGATCATAAAGGTCTCTTCCGTGCAGGTCAGTCCGGCCAGAAATGTCAAAACCGGGCACGGCCGATGTTCCGCCTGCGGTGGCAGAAACACGGAAAACCGCATCGGCAGGCCGATCTCATGCGATTGGTGACGATAGAACCCCTGCCATCCGCCAAAACATCTCTGTCGCGACAAGGTCTCGATCGGCACTGTCGTTATCTGGCTCATGGCCATCTGGCCCGCGCCGGCTTGCGGTAGGGCATCGGTCAATAGAGTACCACGCTGCGGATGGAGGTCCCCGCCTTCATCAACTCGAATCCCTTGTTGATGTCCTGGAGCGGCATGGTGTGGGTGATCAGGTCGTCAATGTTGATCTTGCCATCCATGTACCAGTCGACGATCTTCGGGACATCGGTGCGGCCGCGGGCGCCGCCAAATGCGGTACCTTTCCAGACGCGACCCGTGACCAGTTGGAAGGGCCGTGTCGAAATCTCCTGGCCGGCACCGGCAACGCCGATGACAACGGAGACGCCCCAGCCCTTGTGGCAGCATTCCAACGCCTGCCGCATGGTTTTGGTATTGCCGATGCACTCGAAGCTGTAATCGGCGCCGCCTTTGGTCAGATTGACTAGATAGGGCACCAGGTCACCCTCGACTTCCTTCGGGTTGACGAAATGCGTCATGCCGAACTTTTCCGCCAGAGCCTTGCGGCCGGGATTGAGGTCGACGCCGACGATCATGTTGGCGCCGGCGAGGCGCGCGCCCTGGATCACGTTGAGGCCAATGCCACCCAACCCGAAGACCACGACATTGGCGCCGATTTCGACCCGGGCCGTGTTGATGACGGCGCCGATACCCGTCGTCACGCCGCAGCCGATATAGCAGACCTTGTCGAAGGGGGCGTCCTCACGAATTTTCGCCAAGGCGATTTCCGGCACCACGGTGAAATTGGCGAAGGTAGATGTGCCCATATAATGAAAGATCTTCTCGCCGCCGATGGAGAAACGGCTGGTACCATCCGGCATCAAGCCCTGACCCTGGGTCGTCCGGATAGCCTGGCACAGATTGGTCTTGCGGCTGAGGCAGTACTCGCACTGCCGACATTCCGGCGTATAGAGGGGGATGACGTGGTCGCCCTTCTTGAGCGACGTCACGCCGGGCCCGACATCGACCACGACGCCGGCGCCCTCATGCCCCAGGATGGCTGGGAAGATGCCTTCGGGATCGTCCCCCGATAGGGTGAACCAATCGGTGTGACAAAGGCCTGTCGCCTTGACCTCTACCAGAACTTCTCCTGCCTTTGGACCGGCAAGCTCGACATCGACAATTTCCAACGGCTTGCCGGCTTGTGTCGCCAGAGCTGCCCGCGTTTTCATGATCGTTTCCCATCCATTTGAGGGATATGTCCTGCCTTTGAGGGACATACCCTGGCAGCATCGCCCACCATATGCTGCAGGCGCGAGCCGATTTATAGAATGGAAATGCTATCGAGAACTTGGCCACGTCGGAAATTGGACTTTGGATCAAGGCCGCAATCCCTGATAATGCCGAGGCGAGGAATAACAGCGCGACGCGAACCAGCGTCGCCGAACCAATCAATGTGACCCTTCGCACTGGGGAGGATTGAGATGGCTGTTCTGGAAGCGCCGCACATGCCGGGCCGCAATGATGAGCATTGCGGCATTCTCTGGTCGGTGGAATCGCGCCACGAGTCGAAGACCGTCAGGGAGATCGTGCTATCGCTGTTGACCACCATCGCCAGGGACGACAGTGAGCTCGTGCTGTTGTTCTGTTCACCGCAATTTCAGATCGCCGAAATCGCCGCTGCCGTGGCCGAATATGGCGGGACCATGCCGGTTGTCGGCTGTACCACGGCAGGCGAAATCACGCCACACGGGTATCAGCACGGGACGATCACGGGAATAAGTTTGCCCAAGGCGCATTTCAGTCTCTCATTGCAGCTGTTCGAGCAGCTTGCACAGTTTGATCTCGCTGATGGCTTCTCGGCAGCGCGCACGCTTCTGACCAAGCATGAAGCGGCCGATTTTCATGCATCAATGCCGAATGCGTTTGCTATCCTGCTCAATGATGGATTGTCGATGCGTGAGGAGGCTATCGCCAGCGCCTTTGGCAATGCCTTGGGCCACGTGCCGCTTGTCGGCGGGTCCGCTGGCATCAGCGCCGTCAAGAATGAGCCGAACATGTTTCTGGGGGGGCGGGTGCTCACGAACTCCGCCGTACTGATGCTTGTGTCTACAGATCTCGACTTTCGCGTATTCCAGACGCAGCATTTCGAGGCGCTCGCGCAAAAACTCGTCATCACCCGCGCCGATCCATCGCGCCGCGTGGTCATGCAGATCAATGCGGAACCGGCCGCCCAGGAATATGCGAGGCTGCTGGGCCTGACGCGGGCCAATCTAACGCCTCAGGTCTTCGCCTTGCATCCGCTCGTGGTGCGCGCGGGCGGCAGATTTTATGCCCGGTCAATTCAGAAAGTGAATGACGACGACAGCCTGCAGTTCTTTTGTGCGATTGACGAGGGAATCGTTCTTAGTATCGCGCGCAGTGGCGATCTGGTAGCCGATTTGGAGGCCGTTTTCTCCAAGCTCCGCGATGACCTCGGATCGGTGCAGGCGACGATCGGCTTTGATTGTATCCTGCGCTATCTGGAAATGGAGCAAGGCGATATGCTGGCCGACGTCTCAAGGTTGCACGATCTCAACAATGTTGTCGGTTTCAATACATATGGCGAGCAGTTCGGCACCATGCATATGAGCCAGACATTCACCGGCATCGCTTTCGGCGGCCCGAAGTAACATGCAAGATCAGCTTATCTCTCGGGTTGACAACGACGAAGTCGTCAAGCTGCGGCGGGAAGTGTCCAAGCTGCGGGAAATCAACCGTGCCTTGACGCAGCATGTTGAACACAGTCTCGATCTCCAGGGCAACGCCTACCACTTATTCCAGACCGCTATCTTGCTGGACCGGATGGTGAAGGAGCGCACGCGCGAACTTGAACACGCGCTGGAGGCCGTGGCCGGCACCAACAGGGAGCTGAACGAAGCGGTCGCAATGGGGATGACCGCGCAGAATCGACAACGCGACGCGATCAACAGTATTTCCGAAGGATTTGCGATTTTCGACCCCGCGGATCAATTGATCTTGTGCAATCAGCGATTTCTGGATTTCTGGCCAAATCTGAAGGGCGACATTCATACTGACATGACGTTCGAGGCACTGATCAGATTGGCCTTGAAGAACGGCTCAATCGTGACGCCTGCCGATTGTCCGGTCGAGCAATGGATTGCTGACCGGTTGGCGCAGCGCAAAGAGATCAAGCATGGCGGTATCAATCGCTGGGTCTATGCGCTGTCGAATGGTCGCTGGATCCAGGTCAATGACCGTCCCTCCCTCGAAGGCGGTATTGCCTCGGTGTACACTGACATTACCGACGTCAAGGACGCGGAGCGCCAGGAACGCGAGCAGGCCTTGGCTGAACGATCTCGTCACCTGCAGGCGACGCTTGAGAGCATGTCGATCGGCGTTGCTGTGTTCGACCAGGAACAGCGCCTGATGACCGTGAACCAGCGATACGGTGAGTTGCTCGAGCTACCCCCGAATCTGCTGGCGGTCGGCGCCACATTGTATGCTTTTCAGCGCTTCAACGATCTTCGGAATGTTCCCGAACTCGGCGTTTCCTCGCCGATCGTCACAACCCATTCGACGACGCCAGCGGAAGTCAGCGTCAACGGCAGATGGTTTGCGATCAAACGCGACCCAATGCCGGATGGCGGTTTTGTTCTGTCTTGCGCTGAGATCACGGAGCGCAGGCTGGCGGAGGAGGCCGTCCACGACCGGGAAGAACGTATCCGCCTGTTTGCGAACGCCATGCCGACGATGATGTGCTTCATTGATGAGCAGGAGCAGTATCAATTTGTGAACCGGGCCTACCGCACATCGTTCGGACGGAACGGCAAGAAGATCCTGGGGCGACGCATGCGCGCTGTCCTGGGGGAGGAGGAGTACAATCTTCGCCGGCCATATATTGAGCGGGTACTGAGTGGATCGACCGTCGTCTTCGAACTGGCGCTGCCATCGGCCGATGGCGAGCCTCGTTTCGGGCTAGCGACCTATGTGCCGCATCGCGACAGCAATGGGCGCGTGATCGGATTCTTTACCCTGGTTCAGGACATCACCGAACGACGGCGGGCGCAGCGCATCCTGGAGGCCGCAAATGAAGAATTGGAGCGACGCGTTCACGAACGCACGGCGTCGCTCCAACAGCTCAACGAAACCCTGTTGGGTGAAGTGGTTGAGCGCCGGCGGATCGCGGCGGAACTGCAGTTGGCGAAGATCCAGGCCGACCGCGCCAATCTGAGCAAGACCCAGTTCCTGGCCGACGCCAGTCATGATCTTCTGCAGCCGTTGAACGCCGCGCGCCTCTTTGTGGCCGCGATCCAGGATCAGTCGGTCCCGGAAGATTTGCTGCGTCTCATCAGTCGGGTGGATCGGGCGCTCTCGAATGTCGAGGATATCCTGAACATCCTTCTCGACATTTCCAAACTCGACGCCGGCAAGGTCGCGGTGAATATCCGGCGTGCGCCACTTGTCGCGCTGATGGCGGCTCTCTTCGAGGAGATAGCGCCACTGGCCAAGCGCAATGGCCTCACTGTGACGCTCATGCCGTGTTCTCTGAGCGTCAAAACCGACGTGCCGCTGTTGCGTCGCCTGTTGCAGAACTTCCTTACTAATGCCTGCCGCTACGCGCCCAATGGGCGGATCCTCTTTGGTGCCCGCAGACGCGGCACCTTTGTTGAATTGCAGGTGCTGGATAACGGCATCGGTATCCCGAAGGACAAGCTCAATGAAATCTTCGAGGAGTTCCGCCGCTTAACTGAGATCGGTGGCGAGGGATATGGGCTCGGCCTCTCAATCGTGCGGCGCATCAGTCGGCTGATCAATTGCCCGGTTCAGGTGCGCTCAAAACTGGGCAAGGGATCGATGTTTTCGGTTCTGGTGCCGGTGGCGACCGATTTCAGCGAACCGGTCGACGTGGGCCCGCCGGCCGTCACCGAGCGCGCCAGTGTCGAAGGTGTCCATGTCGTTGTTGTCGAAAACGAGCCAGATGTGCTTGATGGCATGGCCGGCCTGCTCAATGCTTGGCGCTGCGACGTCATTGCGGCGCCAGACCAATCGCGGGCTTTGGCTGAGATTTCCCGGCGTGGTATCTGTCCAGATATCATCCTAGCGGATTTCCATCTGGATCGCGGCCGCGTCGGCACGGATGTCATCGCCGCCATTCGCAAGCAATGCAACGCAGCCATCCCAGCGGCTGTGATCACCGCAGATCGCAATCCGGAAATTCAGCATCTGGCGCAACAGCTGGGAGCGACGTTGCTGGTCAAGCCAATCAAGCCAGCGCGACTACGAGCTCTGATCTCGTCGGTTCGGCGCTGACAGGTGACGGCTGTATTTCTCGTAGCGGATGACCGCCTGAGTCCGACTTGAAACGCCGAGCTTCTGCAGCAGGCTCGAGACGTGGGATTTGACCGTCGTCATCTGCACGTCGATCTCATAGGCGATGCACTTGTTCGGCATGCCTTGCGCCATCAACTCAAGAACCTTGCGCTGCTGATTGGTCAGCAACTCGAATCGGCAAAGTAGTGAGTCGTCGATTTCCCCGTCGTCTTCTACGGCCGTGACGACATGTTCGTCCGTGGGTGTGTAGATGCCCCCATCGAGGACCGTCTGAATGGCACTGGCGAAATGGGCGCGGGGCAAGGATTTGGGAATGTAGGCCGCCGCGCCAGCGTCAAAACACTCGCGAATAACCACGCTGTCGGTCAAGGCCGAGATCACGGCGATGGGTATATCGGGCCGTCGTGTTCGGAGGGCGCGGACACCTTTGACGCCACTGACGCCTGGCATGCGCAGATCAAGCAGAATGAGATCGATGTCGGCGCTGCCGGCCACCTGGTCGAAGGCTTCTGACAATGAGCCGGATTCAAGCACACCGATATCGTCGCGCATGCCTCGCAAGGCATCCACGATGGCTTCCCGGAACAAAGGATGGTCGTCGGCGACCAGCACCGTCATCATGAAACGTCCCTCCCGAGAACCAAACCTTTTCAGGATTGAAGTCTTTAAGAGAACGCATGTCAACTAACACATTCGTATTATTACAGAATAGTCCTTGGCCGGTCGACCCGCTGACAGCGCGGGGAGAGTGTTAACCCGTTGAGGCAACATGCTTGATAGGAGGCAGTCGCCGATCACCAGCACTCAAACCCACCGTCTACCAGCAGGTCGACGCCGGTGACGAAGGAAGCGGCACGGCTCGACAGGAACACGGCCGGGCCGGCCATTTCGTCGACAGTCGCCATGCGCTGCATCGGTGTTTCTCGCTCGAAGATCTTGCGCTGCTCGGCCACTTCGGGACGAAGGTTCATCGGCGTCAGCGTATAGCCCGGGCTGATGGCGTTGACGCGAATGCCCTTGCCGACCCATTCCATGGCAAGGCTTTTGGTCAGATGCACCACGCCGGCCTTCGACGTATTGTAATGGGCCTGCAGCAGGCCCCGGTTGACGATCGAGCCGGACATGGACGCGATATTGACGATCGACCCCCGGCCGGCTTTCAGCATGATGCGCGCTTCGGCCTGGCAGGACAGGAAGATGCCGGTCAGATTGACGTCCATCATGGTCTGCCACTGGGAGAGCGGCATGTCTTCGGCCGCAGTGGCATTGGCAATGCCAGCGCTGTTGACCGCGACTGTCAGGCCGCCCAATTCGGCTTCGGTCCTCGCACAGGCGTCGGTCAGCGCAGTCGGGTCCGTGACGTTACCGCTGGTGATCAGCGCGCGCCGGCCCAGTTTTTCGATAGCGGCGGCCGTGTCCGTGACGCCCTTGCTGGCGGCGAGGTCAAACAGAGCTACGTTGGCGCCCGCTTCGGCGAGGCCGATGGCGATGCGCTGGCCAATTCCGCTGCCGGCACCGGTGACAAAAGCGACTTCTCCGGCCAAGCTGAACATCTGCATTATCTCACTCCTACATTTCTTCACGGCACCGTGCCTGCGGACAAACGCACGATGATCGGGGTCAAGTGGTCGCCAGTTCCATCACCGCGACGCGGGACGCCTCTTGGTGGGAAAGGATGCCGCGATTGCGGCCCCGGTTCAGCACCATGATGCGGTGGGACAGGCCGAGTACTTCGTCGAGGTCCGAACTGACGACGATGACGGCCATGCCCGCATGAGCCAGTTCGGCGATCACTTCATAGATTGCAGCGCGCGCGCCCACATCAATGCCGCGGGTCGGCTCATCGAGGATCACTACGCGTGGGCCGCGTGAAATGCACTTGGCGATCACGACCTTCTGCTGGTTGCCGCCCGACAGTTCATCTGCCCGCTGCCCGGCTTGACCCTTAACACCGAACCGGCTGATGGCGTCGCGGGCAAAGCGGTCGACAACGCTTGGCAGCACCCAACCCTTTGGTGCAATCGAGGCGTAGTTGGCGAGGGCGATGTTGTCGGCGATGGTATGGGGGAGGACGAGGCCCTGTGCCTTGCGATCTTCCGGCACCAGCACAATGCCCGCCGCAAGCGCGTCCCGCGGATCGGCCGGCACAATGGCCTGTCCCTGCATGCGCACCTGGCCAGCAGCCCGCCGGTCGGCGCCGGCAATCGCCCGCACCAGTTCAGTGCGGCCGGCGCCAATGATGCCGGCGATGCCAAATACTTCGCCTGCGCGCACCGCGAAGCTGACATCCGCAAAGCTGCCATCAAGCGCGGTCAGCCCTTCAACCTCGATCAAGGTGTCGCCCGCCACCTTCTCGATGGGCGGGAACATGCGGTCGAGCGGCCGGCCGACCATGTCTTCGACCAATCTCTTGACCGGAACCTGGGCCGTTTCATGGGTTGCCACCAACTGTCCGTCGCGCAGCACGGCGATCCGATCGGCGATCCGGGCGATCTCGTCCATTCGGTGGCTGATATAGACGAACGAGACGCCGTCGGCCTTCAACTGGGCGATCTGATCGAACAGCCGGTCGGTTTCTTCGGCGCCGAGCGCTGCCGTCGGTTCATCGAAAATGAGCAGGCGGGCATTGAGCGTCAAGGCCTTGGCGATTTCCACCTGTTGCTGCGCCGCGATCCGCAGGTCGCGCACCAGCGTGGTGGGCGCCACATCCAGGCCCAGCCGATGCAGCTGTTCCGCAGCCCGGGCGTTCATGGTCGCCCGATCGATTCGGCCACCCCGGACCGGCAGGCGGCCGACAAAGACGTTCTCGGCAATAGAGAGATCCGGGAGTAACCGCATTTCCTGATGAATGAGGCCGATGCCGGCTGACAACGCATCGGCCGGCGACGCAGGTGCATAGTCTTGCCCCAACCAACGCATGCTGCCGGTGCTGGGCCGCACGAGGCCTGCGACGATGGCAGAAAGCGTCGATTTGCCGGCACCATTCTCGCCGATCAAGGCCTGCACTTCGCCGCGCCTTATGTCCAGGCTGACCCCAGTCAGGACCGTCACCGGGCCAAAAGCCTTGCCGATGTCGCGCAGCTCAAGGACAGATTCGGGTGTCGAGGATGAAGCAGACTGTGTCATGGGCATGCCCGGCAGAAGAAAGGGTGCAGCGGCGCCAGGGAGGCTGGCGCCGCTGCAGAAGAAAGCCTTCCAGGGAGGTTGGAAAGCAAGGTGCGGGGCTTAGGGATGGTTGGCGATGAATTGCTCCACATTCTCCTTGGTGGTCAGCGTGGCGTCCTGCAACTGCATGGGCGGCACGGATTCACCTTTAACCAGCGCAATCGCGGCATCGACGCCCAGGCGACCCATCTTCTGGGTCTGCTGGGTGGCGGTCACGTCGAAGACACCTTCCTTCAACGCTTCGAGCGCCGCTGTGTCACCATCAAAACCGGCCACCCAGACCTTGTGGTCGAGATTGGCGACCTTGACGGCCTGTGCCGCGCCAAGAGCGAGACCATCGGCCTGGGCGAAGATGATCGAGATCGACGGATCGGCCTGCAACATGTCCTGAGCGATCTTGAAGCCTTCATCCTGCGACCACATCTGGCTCCATTGCTCGTTCACCACCTTGACGCCTGGATTGGCGGCGATCGCCTGACCACAGCCGTTGGAGCGGTCGATTTCCGGCGTGGTACCCTTCTGGCCGTGGATGATGACCATGTTGCCGGCACCACCCGCCTGCTTGAGGATGTGGTCACATACGGTCTTTGCCGAGGCCACTGAGTCAGTGGCGATGAAGGTGTCGCCGGGCGCGCCTTCGGCGTTGCGGTCGATGTTCACGACCGGGACACCGGCTGCCTTGGCGGCCTTTACCGGCACAGCGGCGGCGGTGGCACCGGCCGGAATATAGATCAGCGCGTCGATGTTCTGGGCCAGCAGATCCTGGATCTGGCTGACTTGGGTAGCGGCATCGCCCTTGGCGTCGACCGTGATCACTTCAATCCCCTTCTCGGCACCATAGGCTTCGACGGACTGCTTGATCTGGTTAAAGAAATTGGCCTGCAGATTGGCAACAGCCAGGCCGATTTTCTTGGCTTCCTTGGCGGAGGCCATATCAGCCGTCCCAACGAAGGCCAGTGTGGCAGCGGCTGCCAAAAGAATTACGCGACGTGAAAGCATTTTCGTTTCCTCCAGTTAGTTAAAGCCTCCGCCAGGCCGGGCTTTTCCCGGCTTCAAGCGTGTCCTTGCGGACCAGTTCTCGCCCGCCTCGCGGACGAAAGATTTGGGGTGCGAGCCGCCTTTGGTTCGCACCCCGGATTTGACGTCAGCGATTGCGCGCCCGGATGGAGTCGCCGGCAACCGCCAGGGCAATCACTAAGCCGATGATCACCTGTTGAACAAAGGGTGAGACGTGCAGAAGGTTCAGTCCGTTGCGCAGGAAGCCGATGATCAACACGCCGACGGCCGTGCCGGCGATGCCACCGACACCACCCGACAGGCTGGCGCCGCCGATCACGACGGCGGCGATGGTGTCGAGTTCATATCCTAGGCCGGACGAAGGCTGCGCCGAGTCAAGGCGTGCCGACAGAATGACCCCGGCCAGACCAGCAAGCAGCGCGCAGACGGTATAGACCCAGATCGTAGCGCCCTCGACGCGCACGCCAGCAAGCCGTGCCACTTCCTTCGACCCACCGATGGCGTAGAGAGCCCGGCCTGCCGGACGGAATTTCAGGAACACCCAGGCGATTGCGGTCAGCACCAGCATCACGGCGACCGTGGCGCTGATCACGCCCCAATGGCGGGTGATGGCGAGATCGGAAAACCAGCTGGGAAAACCGACGATCTGTTCTCCGTCAGTGATGATCGAGGCAATCCCGCGGGTGATCGACATCATGGCCAGCGTGGCGATGAAGGGCGGCATGTTGAGACGCGTGACCATCAATCCGGAAACCGCGCCACACAGGCCCGAAACGATCAGCGCAATGACGATGGCCACGCCAAACGGCAAGCCCAGTTCGTTGCCGAGAAAACCCATCACCATGGCCGACAACGCCAGAACCGAGCCGACGGAGAGGTCGATCCCGCCGATCAGGATGACAAAGGTCATGCCGATGGCCATCACGCCGATCACGGTGATCTGGTCCATCACATTGAGGAAATTGCGGCCGCTGAGGAATGTGTCTGTGGCCAGCGACAGGAAAATACACATCGCAATCAAGCCGAGGAACGGCCCCGTTGCGCCGCTGCCAAGACGGATCCTGAACCGCCCCGCGGTCTTCTCTGGTGAAGTTCCACCTGACGCCATTACTCATATCCTCCACGAACTTGCGGGTGATCCCGCTTTTCTTTTTGTCTGATCATCACCGGTTGTGCGGTGCAAGCGACCGTCCAACCGCAGTTTTCCAGGCGCGCCGGCATTGCTCGCGCTCGGCCATCGGCAACGCCGGCAGGAACGTCGTTCCGTTACGCGCAAGAGTCTTCAACTGCTCAAGGCTGAACAGGCCAGCGGCATGTCCCGCCAGATGTGCGGCACCCAGGGCCGACAGTTCGGCCGTTTCCGCGCGGTGGACGGGAAGGCCGATCATATCGGCTTCGAACTGCATCAACTGATTGTTGCGTGTGGGCCCGCCATCCACATGCAGCCGGTCGACGGTGACACCACTGGCACTCACTGCCTCCACAAGGTCCGCGATCTGATGGGCGATGGAATCGAGTGCCGCCCGTGCCACCGGCGCGCGTCCGGATCCGATCGTGAAACCGGACAAGGTGGCGACCGCCTCCGCATCCCACCAGGGTGCGCCAAGGCCGTTGAATCCAGGCACCAGATGTATTTTGCTGGCGGTATCGACCGTTGCGGCCAGTCCCGCCAGTTGATCAAGGCTGACACCAAGAAGATCGGCAGCCCAGACCAGCGTTGAACCCGCCGAGCGGATATTGCCTTCGAAGGCGAGGTAGGGCTGGTCTGTCCACCAGGCGAGTGTCACGCACAGGCCCGGATGCAGACTTGAGCCATCCTGCGTTGCCGCCCGGTCCAACAATCCCATGACCGAAGATCCGGTGCCATGCGTGGCCTTAACGGGGCCTGGCGCAAAAGCACCGTGGGCGAAGAGGGCGGCGTGGGAGTCAGCCAACACCGCCAGAATCGGTACACCATCGGGCAGTGGGGCTAGATCGCGCGCCGCCTGGAAGGGTCCGATCGACGGCACGATCTGCGGGAGGCAGGCGGCAGGGATGCGGAAGAGATCGAGCAGATCCTGGTCATATGCGCCGCGTGCGACATTCATCAACTGCATGCGTGAAGCATTGCCGGCCTCCACGACATGCGGACCACCGAAGCGCGACAGCAGGAAGGAATCGATCGTGCCGACGCAAATGTCGCCCTTGGCCGCACGGCTGCGATCCGGATCAATCTGATTCAACAGCCAGGAGATTTTGGCGGCCGAGAACATCGGATCAAGTGGCAATCCACTGCGCACACGTACCATGGCTCCATGCCCGCCGGTATGCAGGCCGGCACACAAAGCGTCGGTGCGCTGATCCTGCCAGGACAATACGGGGGTGAGCGGCGCACCGCTCTGCCGATCCCAGATGACACAGGATTCGCGCTGGGTGCTGAGTCCGATACCGATTACATGTGGTGCCAGATCGGCCGTCACCGCGACGGCAACTGCCTGTTGCACGCTGGCCCAGATGGCAAGCCCGTCCTGCTCCACCCAGCCGGGCTGCGGGGTAGAGAGCCCGACCGCTGTCTGACCGCGCGCTACCACCGAGCCGCTCTTGTCAATGACAAGGCATTTGGTCGAGCTGGTGCCTTGATCAATGGCAAGCAGGAGCGGGCCAGTCATGGCCTCACGCACCCTTCAGGGAGCGGGCGGCCGCAGCGATGCCTGCCCGATTGAGGCCAAAATGGTCGAGCAGGAATTCAGCGCTGCCGGTTGGTGCGAAGCCGGGTATGCCGAGAATGCGCATCGGCACCGGCGCATTCTGGACCACGATTCCGGAAACAGCGGCGCCAAGGCCACCTTGCACCATGGCCTCCTCAACGGTGATGATGGCACCGGTCTCTCGAGCTGCCGCGATCACGGCCGCCTCATCGAGCGGATGGATGGTTGCCATGTTGAGCACTCGGGCGTTGATGCCATCTTTGGCAAGATCATCAGCGGCCTCAAGCGCCCGTCCGACCATGCCGCCGGTCGCAATCACCGTGAGATCGCGGCCCTCTCGCAGCAGATTGGCTTTGCCGAAGGCGAATGTCTCGTTCTGGCCAGCGCTGACAGACGGCACTTTGGTGCGGCCGACGCGCATGAAGACGGGCTTGCCATAGGCGACTGCCCATTGCACCGCAGCACGGGTCTGATCGGGGTCGGCCGGCATGACGATGGCTAGATCGGTAATGGCGCGCAGCCAGCTCAGATCTTCGATGGAATGATGGGTTGGTCCCAATTCACCATAGGCAACGCCGGGGCTCATGCCACATAGCACGACATGATAACCGTTATAGGCCACGTCGGCCTTGATCTGCTCCAGGGCGCGACCGGTCAGGAACGGTGCCGCGCAGCAGACGAACGGCACGAAGCCGCCATTGGCAAGTCCGGCCGCAACGCCCACCATGTTCTGCTCGGCAATGCCGACATTGATCAGCCGATCGGGAAATTCCTTCTGGAAGGCGATCAGATTGGACGAGCCGACCGAGTCATTGCACACGGCAACGATACGGGAGTCCTGGCGTGCCAATTGGATCAGCGTTTCCGCAAAGATCTGACGGCAGTCGAAGGTCGCGGCGGTAGTGGTTTCGGCGATCATCGAGCCAACTCCTCGAGTGCTAGAACAACCTGTTCGGGCGAGGGGACCTTGTGGTGCCATTCGACACGGTCCTCGATAAAGGACACGCCCTTGCCTTTGACCGTGTTGGCGATCACGCAAAGCGGCTTGCCGTTGCGCGGCCGTGTGAACACATCGAACAGAGCGCCATGATCATGACCGTCAATCTCGGCGACCTCCCAGCCGAAGGCCGCCCATTTGTCGGCCAGTGGATCGAGCCGGTTGGTATCTTCGGTACGGGCGCCCTGCTGTAGGCGGTTGCGATCGACGATGGCGGTCAAGCTGTCGAGCCCCCGATGGCCGGCTGCCATCGCAGCTTCCCAATTGGAGCCTTCCTGCAATTCGCCATCGCCCAGCACCACGAACGTGCGCCATCCGGTGCCGGACAGGCGTGCTGCAATCGCACTGCCCACGGCGATCGGCAGGCCATGGCCGAGCGGACCGGTATTGGCTTCGACGCCGGCGACCTTGCCGCGGTTGGGATGGCCGTTCAGCACCGACAACGGCTGCATGAAGCTCGGCAAAAGGGCCGGATCGATGAAGCCGCGCATGGCGAGGACGGAGTACAGGGCCGCGGCGCAATGACCCTTCGACAGGATGAACCGATCCCGCGTGGGTTTGAGCGGCGCGGCGGCATCCACATCCAGGACGGAAAAATAGAGCGTGGCGAGAATGTCGCTTACCGAAAGATCGCCGCCGATATGCCCGGCCCGCGCCGTGCCGATCATCTCGACGACGGATCCGCGCAGAGCCTGCGCCAACACCTGTAACCGTTCGACCCGATGTATCGGTGACAGCTTCGCCAACTCTCCTGATTGGGGGATTGGTGGGAATGGACGAGTAAAGGAGGAATATCTCACTGGTCGACTCTCGTAGAATAATTATTCACTATTGGATTAATTTGCATGTTAGAGTTACGGTGAGATGTCCGTCAAGGGCGGATTCCGTTCTGCGGTGCCGCGGAGAGCTATGTTGCGGTGCAGAAAAAAGGAATATCAAGGTTGCAGGAGCGAAAGAATTTAGAAGGCAGTCATACAATTCAAGATAGAATATTTATGCAAAATACTGGAATGTCTGGCTTCACTTCCCACCGATGACCCCAACCAGAGTGCAAGTCAAATGAGTCGCGTCCACGAACTGCGCCTGATCGCCCGTGTCGCCCAATTGTATTATGGCGATGGTCTCAAGCAGTCGCAGATCGCATCGATGCTCCATATCTCGCAGGCCACCATCTCCAGGTTGATTGGCAAGGCACAGGACGAAGGCATCGTGCGGATCACCATCACCGTTCCGCGCGGCACTTTCCTGGAACTGGAAGCCGGGTTGCGCAGCCGGTTTGGCATCGGCGAGGTGATCGTGGCCGAATGTTTCGAAGATCGCGAAGAAGCCATCTTGAGTGCCATCGGCTCCGCGGCCGGGCACTATTTTGAGACCACGATAGCGGACGGCGAGGTGATCGGGATTTCCTCCTGGAGCACGTCGCTGCTGCGCATGGTCGATGCGATCCACCCGCTGAAAAGGATCAAGGCTGAACGCGTGGTGCAGATTCTGGGCGGGATCGGCAATCCGTCGGTACAGAGCCACGCCACCCAGCTGACCACGCGACTGGCGGCACTCACCGGCGCCGAGCCGATGCTGTTGCCCGCACAAGGTGTCGCCGGTTCTTCGGCGGCGCGCTTGGTGATGTTGGGCGATTCCTATGTCCGCGCTACCACCGATCAATTTCGCCGGGTCACGATGGCGCTCGTCGGGATCGGCGCGACCCAGCCATCGGTGATGCTGGCCAATTCGGGCAATAGCTTCACCAAAGAAGAATTGCATGATCTTGAAGCGCGGGGGGCCATCGGCGACGTCTGCCTGCGTTTCTTCGATGCCGATGGTAATCCGGTGGGCGGGCCACTGGACGAACGCGTCATCGGCATGACCTTCGACGAACTCCGCGCCGTGCCACGCGTGGTCGGTGTTGCGGGCGGCGCGCGCAAGGTCGCTGCCATCCGCGGTGCCTTGCTCAGTGGTTGGCTCGACGTGTTGATCACCGACAAGTTCACCGCCGAAAAGCTGGTTGCCGCACCGCTCGGCTAATAGAAAATCCACCAGGAGGAAACATGCCCCGTTTTGCAGGAAAGACCGTCGTCATCACTGGCGCCAGCCGCGGTATCGGCGCCGCGATTGCTCATCGTTTCGCCGCCGAAGGGGCGTCGGTGGTGGTATCCGCCAATGAACCGCTGGTCGATACGGTCGCGGAGGCGATCCGCGGCAAAGGCGGCAAGGCCATCTCCGTGCTGGCCGATGTGACCGATAAGGCCAGCGTTGTCGCCCTATATGATGCGGCAGAGGCAGCCTTCGGCCAGGTGGATATCTCGGTGCAGAATGCGGGCGTTATCACCATCGCCAAGATCGAGGCGATGACAGAGGTCGAGTGGGACAAGGTGATGGACGTCAACACCAAGGGCGTATTTCTCTGCTGCCAGGAGGCCATCGCCCGCATGCGCAAGCATGGTCGCGGTGGGCGACTGATCAGCACCGCATCGGGCCAGGCCCGGCAGGGCTTCATCTATACGCCACACTATGCCGCGTCGAAATTCGGCGTCGTCGGCATCACCCAGTCGCTGGCAAAGGAAGTGGCCAAGGAAGGCATCACCGTGAACGCCTTCTGCCCGGGCATCATCGAAACCGATATGTGGGCCTATAACGATGCTGCCTGGGGCAAGCTTCTCGGCAATTATGCACCTGGTGAACTGATGGCTGAATGGGTGCGGAACATCCCCATCGGTCGGGCCGGCAACGGCGAGGATGTGGCAGGGCTTGTTGCTTTCCTGGCGTCCGATGACGCCTCCTACATCACCGGCCAGACCATCAATGTCGATGGCGGTCTGATCATGTCCTGATGCTGCGGGGGGCGCCGACCTCGGGATAACCGAGGCCGGCCGTCCACAGTGCGGCCCGTTAGGCGGTGACCAGTTTGAGCTGCTGGATGTTGGTCAGGGTCTGGGCACAGGCATTGGCGACTTCCACGCCTTTGACGACGAAGTGGTCGAAGTAGAACTTCTGGTGCTCGTCATGCTCATGAAAATGATGCGGGGTAAGCACGGCCGATAGGACCGGCACTTCGGTCTCAAGCTGCACCTGCATCAGACCGCTGATCACGGCCTGTGCGACGAATTCATGACGATAGATGCCGCCATTCACCACGAAGCCGGCACAGACGATGGCGCTATAGCGGCCGCTCTTTGCGAGCAGCTTGGCTTGCAGGGGAATCTCAAATGCGCCCGGCACGGCAAAGATATCCACGCCGCTCGCATCGATACCGAGCTTGCCGAGCTGTGTCACGAAAGACTCGCGGCAGCGATCGACAATCTCCTTGTGCCAGGAGGATTGGATAAAGGCGACGCGGCGGCCGTCAGAGGAAGTTGTATTTTCTTTGGTGGGATTGGCAGTTCGAAGGCTCTGATTCATCTTGGTTCCTCAACCATGGGACCTGGGAATCAGGGCAACGGGCTTATCCATAACCGGGCCATGCCCAGTCATGCTGGCGATATCCCGTTCTCTTTCATCCGGACTATGACCGTCGGCCCCGGAATCACACCGGATCTGCTGACCTCATCGAATGCTGCAAAAGCAACGGTCCCGATGAGCGCTCGCGGGCTTGTGCACTCTCGTGCCATCACCGCCGGTGGGGAATTACACCCCGCCCTGAGAACGTATTCTGTCGGAGATATTATCTCGAACAGCGGCGTGAAGTACCCCATTTGCCGGATCGCTGCAAGCCAGATCGCCTCGGCGCCGATACCGGCAGACGGCCTTACTGCTGGACGCGCGGGATGCGCCGCAGCATGCGATAGTAGAGCGGCTTGTTATCCGGGGTCGTCAGCGTCATCAGGACATCGCCCGGCATCGCCTGCATGCCCAGCATCAGCCCGGCATTGGTCACCGTATAGAGCCGCCAAGTTTGCGTACCCTGGGCTGACCAGCCGGTGACGGCAACCGGGGTGATGGACATGACACCGCCCGCCATGCGGTAGGTGTCGAACATCGGCGCCTGCGCCCAGGCGTCGGCCAGGATCCGGTCATTGACCGGAACCTTCGGCGGATCAGCGCGAGTGACGAGGCCGATCCTGCCCACGCCGGTGCCGTCCATCGGGCTGATGATGAACCACTGCCACGGGTTGCTGAAGGGCGCGGTTGGCCGGGTGGGCTGGATGAAGCTCGGCGGCAATTGGACCATCTGCCACGAGCCGATGAGTTCGTTGGGCTGCGCCACATTCATCAACGCCGGAGCTTGCGGGACCGACGCCACGACAGGGGCCACCGGTTGGACCGGCTCACTGGCGCCGCCATCCCAGGGCATGAGCGTTCCCTCGCAGCCTGCAAGGAGTGTGGCGCTCATCAGCGCGGTGATGAGCAGGCCGCGTACATTCATGGTCAAATCTCCCCCGATCGCAGCCCGCCAATCGGGCCCGGTCATTGGCGGCAGTTTAGCGGCCCAAATCCAGCCTGAGAAGCACGGAGCGACTGATTCCTGGCGATCCTACCTTTGGTTATGCGCCTTTCGAGCGATCGTTGAGCGCCCAAGGCCGGATTTCTGTGGGAAAGCGGTGCGTCCGTGGACCATAGCGCAGACGGGGGCGTCGACAGGCTCAACGCCGAATCGATCCATTATTCCGCATCATCGCGGGGAAAGGGCAGAACGCGCCTGCGACCCAAATATTGTCCGCCTACTGGACGAAATCTCATTTATCGTATAAATATCAAATATTCCAATACGTTAAATGGCATCACCTTATTCGTTGCTCAGGACGTCAGGTAATCGTGATCCGGTTCACAGCGATGGTCGGCTGAGCGACCACATCATGGACATCAAGCCGCTTGAGGCTTTCAGGCAACCTACTTAGCCTGCAAAGCCAAGCCTCGCCGAGGCTGGTGGTCCGTGCAAGGAGATGAAGATGGTTCTTACGAAACGTGCTTTTCTGCTCGGCCTGCCGATGGTGGCAATGGCGGGTCCATTGCTTTATGGCCTCGTCCGGTCCCGTCCGGCCTCGGCACAAGATGGGCTCGCCGGCCAGGTCACGCGCCTTGCCGGCTCGGCCGTCCTGGTCCGGGATGGGAGCGAAACCGCCTTGGCAATCAGCCAGCAGATCAAGGTTTCCGATTCCATCCGCACGGGTCCGGACAGTCGCGCCGAAGTGACCTTCACCGATGGGTCGATCCTCACCGTGGGGCCGGAAAGCGACATCGCTGTCTCGTTCTTCGCGCCGGAGGCCAGTGAATCCAGCGCCATCCTCGACCTAGTGTCGGGCATTGCCCGAATGACGGTCAACAAGGCCACCGCCTGGGGTCGCTTCGAAGTTCGCACCACCACCGCCGTCGCTTCGGTGCGTGGCACGGACTATCTGGTCGAGGCATTGCCCGGTAAGAGCTCGGTCTTCGTTTCCGAAGGCCGCGTGGCTGTCTCCAGCCGAGCCGGCGCTGGCACGGTCGTTCTGCGCGAAGGGCAGGGTGTCGACATGACAGCGGAGTTCGTCGAACCGGTCGTCAGGTTCTGGGGTTTGAAACGCAAGATCGAGGCCCTCGCGCGCGTGACATTCCCTTAGGCACGGCGCGAGACACAGATCATGGTCGCCTCGGGGGATGGCCGAAAGAAAGCGAAACGAGGCTGGCTTGGCCTCGTTCTCGCATTTCTGTTCGGATTAGGTATTGCGACACTGCATATTTCTGCCAATCCCCTTATAGAATCTGTCGAACAGGGTGCGACGCTTGACTGGCGATTCCGATTGCGAGGTCCGCAGGCGCCGCCGAATGACATTGCCATCGTTGTCATTGATGACCAGTCACTAGGTCGCTATGGGCAGTGGCCCTTTAAACGTGCCAAGCTCGCCGAAGCGGTTGACCGCCTCACGACCGCTGGCGCGAAGACGATTGGCATCGATATTCTGATGTCTGAACATGAAGGTGAGCTGACCGGGTCAACAAATAGACTCACGCCGGGCGAGGCCCAGTTGATAGCCTCGCTCAAGCGCCACGGGCGTGTCGTCTTGGCCATGGCGATGTTGTTCAATAATGGCTCACCTACCGGAGGTGCTGGGCAGGATGCGAGCGATATTTCTTTGCGTGTGGTCGCCAAGCCGGCCATTGGAGCGGTCAAGCCATTGACGGCTGATGGACTGCTGCAGCCGCTACCGGAATTTCAACAAGTCGCTACCGTTGGCCAGGTCAATCAACAGGCAGATGGCGACGGTGTTACACGCGCCCAGTATCCGGTCATAGCATTCGAAGACTGGTTCGTTCCATCGTTCCCGGTAATGGTGGCAGCAGCACAACAGGACCTTCCGATCGACGCAATCGCCCTTTCCTTGGATGGGAAACTGTCGATCGGCCAAGAGTCGATACCTTTGGACTATGACTTGGGATTGGCACTCAATCACCTCGGCCCGGCTGGCACTTTCATGACATACTCGTTCCTGGATCTGATGGAAAATCGGATACCGGACGCGTTGCTCAGGAACCGCGTTGTTTTGTTGGGAGGCAGCGCCACGTCTCTTGGCGATACTTTCCAAACCCCTTTTGATCCCACATTGCCCGGCGTCGAAGCTCTCGCCACGGGCGTTGCCAATTTGCTCCACGGCGACAGTTTGATTCGGACCAATGAACAGCGTGCTGTTGAAGCCGTGGTCATCGTCGCTTTGACTCTTCTGGCCTGGTGGCTTGGCCTCAGGAGTTCCGGTCCGCGGTGGGGTTTGGCGTTCAATGCGCTATTGCTGACGGGCTGGTTGGCCTTTGCTCAGATCATGTTTGTGATGGAACATCGATGGGTTGCCGTCGCAGGCCCCAGCATGGCCATTGTCATGGGCGCCGCTCTGGGTGCTATCGCACGCATGGTGCTTGAACGCCGCTTGCGCAGCGAGGTCGAACGGCAGCGCGGCAATCTCGCACAGTACGTACCACCGACGATGGTCGACACGCTGGCCGACCGCGCGACGCCGGCATTCGATGAACGTGAGCAGATGGCAGCCGTCCTGTTTGTCGATCTGCAGGGCTTTACCCATGCTAGTGAGAGCCGCTCACCTGCGGATACGGCGCATTTTTTGAAGGAGTTTCACGGCCAACTGGAAGATGTCGTGACCGCGCATCAGGGCATTGTGGCGCAGTTCTTAGGCGATGGCGCCCTGGCGCTCTGGGGTTTGCCCCAGCCCCGTGCCGAAGATGCGGCCCTTGCTTTGGCCTGCGCGCGCGACATGCTGCTGCGTCTCGCGCGCTGGCAGCCGAACAATCCGGCGCGGGTCGGCCTTCATTATGGGCCGGTCGCCATGGCGCAGCTCGGTGGGCGGCATCAGGCACAGCTGGCCGCCGCCGGTGACACAGTCAATGTCGCCAGCAGATTGGAAGCCGCGGCCAAGGCCACCGGGACCATCCTGGTGATCTCCGACGACATGGTGTCGGCTGTCCGGGCTCTCGGGCGCGATGATCTCATCAAGGGCCTCATCTCGCGACGGGACCAGCCGGTACGGGGTCGTGACAAGCCGATCAGCTATTGGTCCGCCGCCAGCTGCGCCGAGCTCGCATGATGGCCCAGATGTCGTGGTCGATCTGGCGATTGTGGCCAGTGGCGCTGATCGCCGTCGGCATCGCGCTGTTCGTCGTTTTTGATGGCTACCGTTTCCTCAGCCTTGATGAGCTGCAGCGACGGCATTTGCAACTGACAGACTTCGTAACTGCCCATTACGTGCCGGCGGTCTTGCTCTTCATGGCTGTCTATGTACTGGTCGTGGCGGTGTCTTTGCCGGGCAGTGCGGTGTTGACCCTGGCTGGTGGCTTCATGTTTGGCGCGCTGGCGGCCACGTGCTACATCGTGGTGGCCGCGACGACAGGTGCGGTCATCCTGTTTCTGGCGGCCCGTTCCGCGCTGGGCGAACCGCTGCGGGCGCGAGCGGGGCCGTGGCTTGCAAAGCTGTCGGCTGGCTTTCAACGTAATGCCTGGAGTTACATGCTGATCCTGCGCCTCGTGCCATTGTTCCCATTCTTTGTGGTCAATCTGGTGCCGGCCTTTCTCGGCGTCAGCCTGCGCTGCTTTGCGATCACCACGTTCTTCGGGATCATGCCGGCGACCTTTATCTATGCGCTGATCGGCACGGGGCTTGGCGACGTGGTCGCCGGCGGGGGTAATTTCCAGGCGGCATTGTCGCCGGGCCTCCTCGTCGGTCTCCTCGGTTTGGCGGCGTTGTCGGCCCTGCCGATTGCCTTCAAGCGCCGAAAGCAATCCCATGACTGACACAGTCGAGTTGACGCCCGATATTTGTGTCATTGGCGGCGGCTCCGGCGGCTTGACCGTGGCGGCGGGCGCTGCCCAACTCGGCGCCAAAGTGGTGCTGATCGAGGCCGGAGAAATGGGGGGCGATTGCCTCAACAATGGCTGTATCCCCTCCAAATCCCTGCTGGCTGCCGCACACACGGCGGCCACCGCTAAATCAGCCGGCAAATTCGGGATTTCTTTCTCCGAACCAGTGATCGACCATGCCGGTGTTGCCAAGCATATCGCCGAGGTGATCGCCGGCATTGCGCCACATGATTCCGTCGAGCGCTTTGAAGGTCTTGGCGTCACGGTGATCCGCGACTGCGCCGTCTTCGTTGCCGCAGATGAAGTCGCAGCCGGCGGTAAGCGGATCAAAGCCAAGCGCTTTGTTGTGGCGACGGGATCGCGGCCATTCGTTCCACCGATCGCCGGGCTCGATCTGGTGCCGTTTCTCACCAACGAAAGCATCTTTGCCGTCACGGAGCCGATCGAGCATCTGGTGGTGATCGGCGGTGGTCCCATCGGCGTTGAGCTTGCTCAGGCACAAGCACGACTGGGTGCCAAGGTGACACTCGTCGAAATGGCCCGCCTGCTGCCCAAGGACGACGCCGATCTGGTCGCCTATGTGCGCCGCGCGTTGCTCGCCGATGGTATCCGTCTTTGTGAAGGCACCAGTGTCGTGCGGATCGAAAAGACCGAAGGCAGCTTGTCCATCCATTTGGCGCAGAATGACGGCCAAACGGAGACGGTGACGGCAAGCCATGTTCTGGTCGCGGTCGGCCGGCGCGCCAATACAACAGGCCTTGGCCTGGATAAGGCCGGTGTTGATCTCAATGGGGCGGCAATCAAGGTCGATGCACGCCTTCGGACCAGCAACCCCAACATCTTCGCGATCGGTGATTGCACCGGTGGACCCGCCTTTACGCATGTTGCCGGCTATCATGGTGGTGTCGTATTGCGGAACATCCTCTTCCGTCTCCCGGCCAAGGTAAATCCCGACATCATTCCCTGGGTCACCTTCAGCGATCCTGAACTTGCTTATGTGGGTTTGAGCGACCTCACCGCGCGCGGGCGGTTCAAGGATGTTCGCGTCGAGCAGCTGGATTTTTCCGCCAATGATCGCGCCCGTACCGAACGTTGTACCGGCGGCTTGATCAAGGTCGTGCTGCGCAGCAATGGTCAGATCCTTGGGGTGGGGATTGTCGGCCCGCAGGCCGGCGAGTTGCTGGCGCCCTGGTGCCTTGCGATCGCGCGTGGCCTCAAATTGTCCACCATGGCTGGCCTGCTGCTGCCCTATCCGACGCTCTCTGAAATCTCGAAACGAGTGGCCGGGAATTACTATGCACCGCGCCTGTTCAGCCCGGGCGTGCGCGCGCTGGTGCGCGGGCTGCTCAGACTGCCATGACCGCTGAAAACATCAAGCTGCCGACCTTCGGCCGCGGCCTTTCGGCCAGGGTCCTGTTGCTGACCATTCTCTTTGTTCTGGTCAGCGAGGTGTTGATCTACGCTCCCTCAATCGCGCGCTTTCGCCTCGATTGGCTGGAGGAGAAACTCAACACCGCGCATCTTGCCATCCTCGCGCTGGAAGCGACGCCCGATTACATGATCGATCCGGAGCTTGAGGTCCGGCTGCTGACCCATGTCGGTGCGCGGCTGATCGGCTTGCGCAGCAGCGACGGCAAGAATCTGATCATGCGCGGCACGACGCCGCCTCTGCTGGTCGACGTGACCGTGGACCTTGGCGAACGCAGCTTCGTGCAATTGCTGGAGGACGGCATCGATACCCTCATGCAGTCGCGCAACCGCGTGCTGCGGGTGAAGGGCTATTCACCCCGTGCTGCTGACGTCGTTGTCGATGTCGTGCTCGATGAGTGGCCGTTGCGCCAGGCCATGATCGCCTATTCGTGGCGGGTGCTGGGTCTGTCCGTCGTTATCTCGCTGATCACCGCGGCACTGGTCTTCGGTGCGTTGCAATGGCTGATTATTCGGCCGATGCGGCGCCTCACCGGCGGCATGGTCGCCTTTCGCCAGGAGCCCGAAGCACCGCTGGGTGGCTTTGGTGCGACTACCCGGGGCGACGAGATCGGTGTCGCCGAACGCGAGTTCGCCGAGATGCAGACCAAGGTGCAACAGTCGTTGCAGCAGCGCGCACGCCTCGCCGCATTGGGCACCGCTGTCAGCAAGATCAATCACGATCTCCGCGGCATTCTGGCGACCGCGCGGCTTATTACCGACAGGCTGGCCGAAAGCGACAACCCCGAGGTCCGCAAGGCAGCGCCCGCCTTGTTGCGTTCGCTCGATCGCGCCGTCGACCTTTGCTCGGATACCCTCAATTTCACGCGCGAAGGGCCGCCCAAGCCGGAATTCGAACACTTCCTGCTCAACGAGCTTGTGGATGAAGTCGGCGAGAGTCTCGCCAAGCTGCTAGAACCCGGCAGGATATGGTCGAATGAGCTCGCAGAGGCGATGACGGTGCGCGCCGATCGCGGCCAGCTCAATCGCATCCTGCGCAATCTCGGCGAGAACGCCCTGCAGATGGGCGCCAGATCCGTGACCGTGACCGGGGCACAGCGGCTGGGCAGCCTTGAAATTCTGGTCGCTGACGACGGCCCTGGCTTACCGCCGAAAGCGCTGGAGAATCTGTTCGTCCCGTTCAAGGGCTCGGCCCGGGCCGGTGGTACGGGCCTTGGCCTTGCCATCGCAAGGGAATTGATGCGCGGGCAGGGCGGCGACCTGCGCCTCCTCGAGAGCGGCGCCAAAGGGACGGTATTTGCCCTCGACCTGCCGGACAGCAACAGCGTGCCGGATTGAAAAATCGGTCTTTCTTGGCGATACTGGGACCTGATCAGGTATTTTTGGGAGACCGGGGATGAAGGCCGAAATCGAACGCTGCGTATTCATGGGGTTGGTGGCGTTGTTCGCCGTGGCCGCTCTTTATGTCGCGGCCCGCGCCGGCCATGGCACACCCTATTGGGGCGGCCTTGGCTTCAGCGCGTTCTGCGTCGGCATCCTGTTTTATGCCATCTCAAAGGGCAAGCGAGTGGCGCACTGACTCGCTGCTGCTATTCGATCGCGAAAGTCAGCGCCTTCAAATAGGCGCTCTCCGGCAGACCGGGATGGACCGGATGATCCGGTGCCGCACCCGTATGGTAGAGCAGCCGTGCCGAACGCCCGGCTTCCTGGATACCGCGATCGGTCTGCTTGATCAGTTCCTCCGCCGGCATGTTGTGTGAGCAGGAGCAGAGCATCAGGATGCCCTCCTTGCCCACGCAGCTCGCCGCCAAGCGCGCCAGTTTGCGATAGGCCTTGGAACCGATGTTGAAATCCTTGCGCGATTTGACGAAGGCAGGCGGGTCGGCGACGACGATATCGAATCGCGCCGTGCTTTGGGCGATTTCCGGCAAGACATCGAAGGCATCGCCTTGGCGTGTCTCAAGTTGTGCCGCAAACCCGTTGAGTTCGGCAGCTTTCCGCGCGAGTTCCAGTGCCGGAGCACTGCTGTCGAGCGCAAGCACGCTGGCAGCACCGGCTTTCAGGGCCTGATTGCCGAAGCCACTCATATAGCAATAGGCATCGAGGACCTTGGCGCCCTTGGCGAGGCGCGCGATCAAGGCGCGGTTGTCGCGCTGATCGAAAAACCAGCCGGTCTTTTGTCCTTCGCGCGGATCGCAGAGGAATCGTGAACCGTTTTCTTCGATCTCAACCGGGCCGTCGAGCTCTCCCTTGACGAGGCGGGTGATCGGCTCAAGCCCTTCCAGCACGCGGGCCGGACCATCGCCGCGAACGAGAATCACTCGCGGCTTCAGCAGGCTATCGATTGCCGTCGCCAGATTGTCGATTTCAGCGTCCATACCAGCGGTCGAGACGTTGATGACAATCACGTCGCCATAGCGATCAATGACGCAGCCGGGCAGGCCGTCGGCTTCGGCATGGGCCAGGCGGTAATATGGCACCCCGATCAGCCGGTCGCGCAGCTTGAGGGCACGCTCCAGACGGCGCTGCCAGAACTGCGCGTCGATTTCGACGCTGTGGTCGCGGGTAATGACGCGGCCGCTGATGAGCGATTTCGGGTTGAAGAAGGCAAGGCCCATGGGCCGTCCGTCGGCTTGGCGCAGGGTGACGATGGCGCCCGGCTTGATCGCCTTCAGCTCCGGCCCAGCCTGCAATTCGTTCGAATAGACCCAGGGGTGGCCGCCAAGCACACGGCGTTCTTCGCCCGATTTCAAATGGATCGTGGGCCGCTTCGTCATAAAAGAAATCCTGTCTTTTCAGTCTGATAAGGTGGCGGGACGGGAGCGTCACACGCCCGGATGGATTAATCACCCAGGGCGACACCTTCGCGCCGGGGATCGCTGGCGCCGATCAATTGCCCGTCGCGAACGACGATGACATTAGCACCGCTCTCAAGTTCCTGCACCTTAACCTTGTGCCCCATCGCCTCAAGTTCGGTCACCAGCGGCTCAAGGTCGCGCCCGGCTTCGACCAAGGTCGGGCCATTGCGGTTGAGCACGTGGGGTGCGGTGATGGTGGCGTAGGGGTCCAGATGCCAGTCGATGAGGCCGATCAGCGCCTGGGTGATATAGCCGATGATGCTGGCACCGCCAGGTGATCCCAGGGCAGCCGTGAGGTTGCCGGTCTTGCGGTCGAACACCAATGTGGGCGCCATAGAGGAACGGGGCCGTTTGCCAGCCTCGACCCGGTTGGCGGCCGGGCGGCCGTTGGCGGCGGGGGAAAAGGCAAAATCGGTCAGCTGATTGTTGAGGAGAAAGCCGCCTACCATGACATGGGCGCCGAACGGACCCTCGATCGAGGTGGTGAAACTGACCGCATTGCCATCGCGGTCGATGACGGACATATGGCTGGTCGACAGTGGTTCCGGAGCCCGCGATACGATTTGGGCTTCGCCCAGCAAAGCGGAATCCGCCGGGCGGCCGGGCTTGGCTTCGCCCATTGATTTACCGGGGTTGATCTCGCCGGCCCGGCCGGCGAGATATTCCGGTGCCAGCAGGCGCTCGACGGGGACGGGCGCGAAATCTGGGTCGCCGACATAGCGTTCACGATCGGCAAAGGCGAGCCGGCTGGCTTCCGCGATGAGATGCGCCGCGACAACACCGTCAGACGCCAGACGGCTCATGTCGAAGCGGCGCAGCAGGCCCAGGATCTGCAGAACGGCCAGGCCGCCGGATGACGGAGGCCCCATGCTGCAGACCTTGCTGTCGCGATAATCAAGGCACGGCACCGGCCGCTTCTGCGCCCGGTAGGCGGCCAGATCATCCACCGTCATCTGTCCTTTGAGTGGTGTTGCCGTGGCGACGGCCTCTGCGATCGCCTTGGCGATGGCGCCCTCGTAGAAAGCGTTGGCGCCACCGTCGGCAATTGCGCGCAATGTTTTCGCGAGCGCTGGATTTCTGATCTTGGCACCAGTGGTTAGTGGCTGCCCGTCTTCATCGAAGAAATAGGATTTGGTCGTCGGCTGTTGGGCGAGGAGTTCATCCTCCGCAATCTGGCGGGCGAGGCGCGGTGAGATTTCGAAACCGTCTTCGGCCATGCGGATGGCCGGCAGGAAGAGATCGCGCCACGGCAGCCTGCCGTGCTCCAGATGCGCAAGTTCCAGCATGCGCACGACACCCGGGACGCCGACTGAGAGGCCGCCGGGCATGACATCCTTGAATGACCGTGGCTGACCATCAGGTCCCTGAAACATATCACCGGCCGCAGCCGCCGGCGCCCTCTCGCGACCGTCATAGCTTTCCAGCTTTTTGCCGTCCGCGGTATAGCTGAGAAGAAACCCACCGCCGCCGATACCGGACGCCTGCGGTTCAACCACTGTGAGGACCATCTGCATGGCAATGGTGGCATCGATCGCCGAACCACCTTGCCGAAGAATGTCGAGCCCGATCCGGGCCGCTGCAGGATGTGACACAGCGACCATTTGGTGATCACCATAGGCCATATGCGACGCAGCGACACCCGGCTGCGGCCGAACCGGCGGCTGCGCGCAAGCTGCCAGCGACAGGCCAAGCACAGCGATGGCGGCAAGCTGCCACCGCCCGGCCCATGGGGCACTTATCTGTATCTGCATGGTGAATCCATCATTCGGGAACAAGCTACCGAATGGGATGTGCCGCTGCAACAGATCGCAGGGCACCTTTGCCGATCTGGCAGAGCGCTTATTTCCGGATGATGTTCCGCTCCGGTCCAAACGGGAATTTGGTGATGTTCTCGGCACCTGCCTCAGTGACGACAAGGATGTCATGCTCACGGTAGCCGCCGGCGCCGGGTTGGCCTTCCGGGATCATGATCATCGGCTCCATCGAGACCACCATGTTCGGCGTCAGGACCGTCTCAATGTCTTCGCGCAATTCCAAGCCAGCCTCGCGGCCATAGTAGTGACACAGGATGCCGAAGCTGTGGCCGTAGCCGAAGGTGCGGTTGGCGAGGAGTCCGTGGCGTTCATAGATGGTGTTGAGTTCCAGAGCGATGTCCTTGCAGCGCGCGCCGGGCCGGATGAGTTCGAGGCCGCGGTGATGCACCTCAACATTGACCTCCCACATCTTGAGATGCGCGTCGCTGGCGTGGTCCAGGAAAAGCGTACGTTCCAAGGCCGTGTAGTAGCCGGAAATCATCGGGAAGCAATTGAGGGACAGGATGTCGCCGTTCTGCATTCTGCGCGACGTCACCGGGTTATGGGCGCCATCTGTATTGATCCCAGATTGAAACCAGGTCCAGGTATCCATCAATTCGGCGCTGGGGAATGTGCGGGCGATTTCGCGTACCATCGCCTGCGTTGACTGCAGCGCCACCTCGTATTCCGGCACGTTTTGCCCCATGGCTTCGACGCAGGCAAATCCACCTATGTCCGCGATGCGCGCGCCGTGGCGGATGAGGGTGATTTCCTCGTCCGATTTGATCATGCGCTGGCTCATGCAACCTTGGGAGATATCGACCAGCGTCGTCCCGGGAAAGAAGCTCTCGATCTTGCTCTTTCGATCGAGGCTAAGATGATCGAACTCGACGCCAAGGCGTTTCGGAGAAGGGGCGATCTGCTTGATGGCACGGTAGTAGTTGTCGCGCTGCCAGTCGGTGTAGACGATATTGCCGCCGACCGTCCGGCGCCATGGCTGGCCGGCGTCGATGTTCGCGCTGACGCTGACGACGTCGTCTCGCGTGACGACCAGGGCGTAGCTGCGGCCGAAGGAACAATAGAGAAAGTCGCTGTAGTAATTGATGTTGTGAATCGAGGTGAAGAGTGCGACGTCAATATCGAGTTCGCGCATCACGATCCGTAGCTGCGCTTGCCGCCGTGCATACTCGGCCTCGGAGAATGTGTGCGGCACCGGCGTACCGTTGCGGATGATCTTCGTCTCTTCGAGATTCATAATCCTGCTCTTCTGCTACGGCCAACTGCTGAGATGCTGTCGCAGGAAAACTAGACACAATTGATACATTAATAAAATTTATTGATTTGATGGTATCATTTATATTTTCTATGATAGGTCATGAAACAGTTCAGCCTCGACCTGTTGGATACCTTTGTCTGCATCATCGATGCAGGCGGTTTTGCGCGTGCCGAAGCCGCATTGGCGCGAAGCCAGCCGGCCATCAGCCTGCAATTGCGCAGGCTGGAGGATCAATTCGGGCAGGAATTACTGCTGCGTCATAAGGGCCCCATCAAGTTGACCAAAGCCGGCGAATGTTTGCTGCCCTATGCACGCAGAATTCTGCGGCTGCGGGACGAAGCGACGCGCGAGCTTGCGAGCGCCCAGTCGGTTCAGTCGGTGCGCGTCGGCATTCCCAGCGATTTTGCCCAAAGCCTGCTGCCGAGGGCGCTTGCGCGCTTCTCCGATTCGCAGCCAAACGTGGCACTGGAAATCCGCTGTGAACTGAGTGCTGACTTGCTCGCCGGGTTGGATGGCGGCGCGCTTGATCTGGTTATCGCGATGACATCGGATCGGCCGGATGCGCGCGCCAGCCAGATCTGGCAAGAGGAGATGGTCTGGGTCGGCGCCGCGAACGCTCGAAAGAAGCCCTTCCAACGGGAAGTCCTCCCGGTCATCGCCCATCCGGAGAGTTGTATCTATCGGAAGAGAATGTCAGAACGCCTATCGGCCGCCGGGCGGGTCTTCAGATTCATTATGACGACGGAATCACATATAGGCCTGGTGGCCGCGGTAAAAGCTGGCCTTGGGGTTACGGCCGTCGCACGCTCGACAGTGCCACCTGAACTTGTGATCCTGGAAAGTGCCGACCTGCCGGAGCTCGGGAGTGTCAGCATGGCAGTCTATCGCCACGCCGATGGACAGGGTGATGCCGTCAACAAGTTGACCGATCTGCTCGTGGCCCAGCTTATGACGGCGCGAGACCGCGTGCCGGCGACAGACGGTTAAGTCCGAATGCCGCGAAGGCGTTCTGAACGGCGGCGCAGCAACTCAACCACCAGCAGCATCAGGACGGCGACCGCCACCAGCACCGTGGCGGCTGCGGTGATCGTAGGGCTGATCATTTCGCGAATGCCGCTGAACATCTGCCGCGGCAAGGTGCGTTGGTCGGTACCGCCGATGAACAGGACCAGCACGACTTCGTCCCAGGACGTCACAAAGGCAAACAAAGCGCCGGAGATGACGCCGGGCGAAATGAGCGGCAGGATCACGCGGCGGAAGACCGTCGTCGGCGTGGCGCCCAGGCTGGCGCCGGCGCGGATCATGGATTGATCGAAGCCGGTCAACGTGGCTGTCACCGTGATCACGACGAAGGGCGTTGCAAGCAGCGTATGCGCCATGATGACGCCGAGATGCGTGTTGTTCAGGACGAAAAGCGGCTCGTCGCCGATGCCCAGCGGGTTGGCATAAAAGAAATAGACGGCCGCTGCGGTAATCACGACCGGCACGATCATCGGTGAAATCAGCACAGCCATGATCAGGGCGCGGGCCGGGAAATAGGGGCGCGAGAGGCCCAATGCGGCGATGGTGCCGAGCGTCGTCGACAGGATCGTGCTGAAGAATGCAATGATGATGCTGTTCTTGATAGCCTGGTTCCAGCGCTCGCTCTGGAAGAACTCCTCATACCAGCGCAGCGACCAGTTGCCTTGCGGGAAGGACAGGAACGATGTGTCGTTGAAGCTGATCGGAATGACGATGAGGATCGGTGAAATCAGGAACAGAAGCACGGCACCGCAGAACACGAAAAAGAACAGGCGCCACGCCCGTTCCATGGTCGAGGCGTAGGGCGGCAGGCCGAGCAGGGGGAGCATGTTCATTCCGGTCAACCGAGTTTCATGTTGTCGATGCCAACCAGGCGATTGTAGAGCCAGTAGAGAACCATGGTGATGATCAGCAATGTGGCCCCAAGCGCCGATGCCTGGCCGAAATTGATGACGTTGTTCATGTAGTAGGAGATGTAGTAGCTGACCATCTGGTCGCGCGGTCCGCCCACCAGCGCCGGCGTGATGTAATAGCCAAGGCTCAGGATGAACGTCAGCAGGCAGCCGGCGGCAATACCCGGCACTGTCTGCGGATAGTAGACGCGCCAGAATGCATGAAACGGCCCGGCGCCCAGCGATCTCGCGGCACGGATATGGCTCGGCGGGATCGTCTTCATCACGCTGTAGATCGGCAGCAGGGTGAAGGGCAACTGGATGTGGGTCATGGCGAGGATCGTGCCGAACCGCGTAAAGATCATGTCGAAGCGCATGCCGACGATAAGCTCGGCCAGATCGTTGAGCGGTCCTTCGGTGCGCAACAGCACGAACCAGGCCGTGGTGCGGACCAGCAACGACGTCCAGAACGGCAGCATCACGAAGATCATCAGGATGCTGGCACGGTGAACCGGCTGGGTTGCCAGCAGGTAGGCGACGGGAAAGCCCAGGATCAGCGTCAAGATCGTGACGATGCCGCCGATCCAGAAAGTACGGCCGTAAACATCAACGAAGACTGCCTGATCAGCCGGCGCCCGCTCAATGCCATCGGCACCTTCGCGCAGATCAAGGGCTGATAGCCAGTAATAGGACGTAAAGCGCTGCGAAGCGCTGTGGATGATGCGCCACAGCCTGATGTCGCTCCACACCTTGTCGGTGGCGACGAAGACCTCCTTATAAGGCCCCGCCTGCATCTTTTCGACTTTGCGCGCGATCGCTTTGAACTTCGACTGCGCGCCGGCAAATTCGTAGTTTACCCGTTTGGCGATTTCGCCGGCCTGCCGCATTTTCTGCGCGTCTTGCAGATCCTGAGCAAGCGCTGCGAAGGCGGCCTCTCCGGGGATTGTCTGCTGGTCCCAATCCGCCAGCGCTTCCTTGGTACGGTCGAGGCGACCGAAGGTTTCGTCATTCTTCACGCTCTTGAAGGTCATGACCGCGAGCGGAATCAAGAAGGTCAGAAGGATAAAGGCGAAGAGCGGCAGGACCAAGCCCAGGGCCCGTAGTTTCCGGGTTCGGTCGGCGCGCGCCAGCTTCGCTTTGAGTGGAACGCCGTCGATGGTCAGGATGCCCGGGACGTCAACTGCAGCCATATGACAGGATCACTTATCGAAAGGAAAAAAAGCGCGCGCTGGATGGCAAGTCCATCCAGCGCGCGTCGCGGTCGGTTACTGAGCCAGCCAGGCGTTGAAGCGCTTGGTGAGCTCTTCGTTGTTATCTGCCCAGAAAGCGAGATCGGTCGGAATGGCCGTCTTCATGTTGTCCGGGTAGGTCGGCAGGGTCGGGGCAATCGCCGGATCGACCAGGCCGATGGCGTCGACATGCGTCGGCGCGTAGGCGATGTACTTCGATTGCTGCGACATGTTCTTGGGGTCGCTGGCAAACTTGATGAAGTCGTAGGAAAGCTCAATATTCTTCGAGCCGGCCGGGATCACCCAGAAATCCCAATCGAATTCCTGGTAGTCCCAAACGATCTTGAAGGGCTTGCCTTCCGTGATCGCCTTGCCGATGCGGCCGTTCCAGGCACTGGTCATGACGACTTCGCCATTGGCCAGCAGTTCCGGCGGTTGCGCGCCAGCTTCCCACCAGACGACATCCTTTTTAATGGTGTCCAGCTTCTTGAACGCCTGGTCGACGCCTTCCGGCGTGCTCAGGGTTTCATAGACTTTCTCAGCCGGAACGCCGTCAGCAATCAAAGCCCATTCGAGGTTGCCGAACGGCTTCTTCAGGAGGCCGCGCTTGCCCGGGAACTTCGCCGTATCAAAGAGATCAGCGAGCGTCGTCGGCTGGGCGTCTTTCAGAACCGAGGTGTCGAAGGCAAAGATGGTGGAGTAGGCGATCGTGCCGACGGCGCATTCCAGCGCGGTGCCGGGGAGGAACTTCGACTGGTCACCGATCTTGCTGTAGTCGAGCTTTTCCAGGAGGCCCTCGTCGCAGCCCGAAAGAGCATGCGCAGAGTCGACGTCGATGACGTCCCAGGTGACGCTGCCGGCTTCTTTCATGGCCTTCAGCTTGCCCAGCTCACCGTCATATTCCTCTTCGACGAGCTTGTTGCCGGTCGCGGCCATCCAGGGTTCGTAATACGCCTTGCGCTGGCTTTCCGAGTAGGAGCCGCCCCAGGACGTTACCGTCAGCGTGCCTTCGGCAGCTGCCGGAGCGATCGCGCCGGCGGTGATCACCGCAGCAACGAAGCCCATGGTCATAAGTTGTAATTTCATATCCGTTTACCTTCCCTGTTTGCCCGCCAGTTTTTTTGGCTGTGCGGAGCCTCTCCTGATTGTCCCCAACTTCGCCGGGTCCCTGCCGGAGTGGCACAAAGACGGGGCCCGGTAATTGCTTATTGAACGTGGCAACAGCCGCATTTTGACGACTGCTGCGAGCGGCGGTCCAAACAATTCTGCGTTAGTACGCGTCGAGGGCGCGGCAATCTTCGGATTTCCAGCCGACCCGGACTTTTTCGCCGGGACTGAGGCTTGGGATACCTTCGGCATTCGCGACCTTGATGATGAAGTTCGAATTGCCGAGGACCGAGACGCGGCAGCGCGTGTGGTCGCCCAGGTAAATAAGCTCCTGCACCTCGGCGTCGAACTGGTTGGCATAGGCGCCGCTATCCGGGTTGATACGGACACGCTCGGGGCGCAGAGACAAGGTGGTCGGACTGCCAACACTCTGCACGCCGACGGGAATGGCATTGACCAGACCGAAATCAGCGATGGTGACGCCGCAGGATTTGCCATTGACCGAGGCTACTTTGCCGCTCAGGCGATTGTTTTCGCCAATGAACTGCGCCACGAATGAGTTTTCGGGCCGCTCGTAAAGGTCACTGGGCTTGGCCAATTGCTGGATGATGCCGTCATTGAAGACGGCAACCCGGTCCGACATCGTCAGCGCTTCCGACTGATCGTGCGTGACATAGACGACCGTGACGCCGAGGCGTTCGTGAATATGCTTAATCTCGATCTGCATATGCTCGCGCAACTGCTTATCTAGGGCGCCCAGGGGCTCATCCATCAGGACCAGCTTCGGGTCGAAGACGAGGGCGCGGGCAAGCGCCACGCGCTGCTGCTGGCCGCCGGACAGCTGTGCCGGCCGGCGCTTGGCCAGTTGCGGCATCTGCACCATTTCGAGCGCGCGCTGGACCTTCTTGGCGATCTCGTCTTTGGCGAGCTTGCGCACCTGCAGCGGGAAGGCGAGGTTTTCCTCGACCGTCATGTGCGGGAACAGGGCATAGTTCTGAAACACCATGCCGATATTGCGCTTGTGCGGTGCCAGATTGTTGATTTCTGCGCCGCCCATTTCGATGCGGCCATGGGTCGGAACCTCGAACCCTGCCAGCATCATGAGTGTCGTCGTCTTGCCAGAACCCGACGGACCCAACAGGGTCAGGAATTCCCCATGCTCAATCGACAGATTGAGGTTTTTGACGACGAGAGTTTCGCCGTCATAGGTTTTCTGGACATCGGTAAATGTGACAAACGGATCGTTGGTCGTTCCCATCGTCCCTAAATTAGCCCCCGTTGAGTAACCCTGACAGGTCACATCACTCGCTGTTTTTGTCATTTTTTATCGTCGCCAAGTGCACCCACAAGGGCGCCTTCGCGGCCGCGGAATTTTTCCCGCCATTCGCGTTTAAAGCAACGGAGCTTAATGAGTCAAATGCAAAACGCTGATGCTCATATTTCGAGCAGCTATCATGGGTGGCGCTCGACAACCTTAAGCCGCAAGGGGCAGAAACAACTCGCGCCAGACATCCCGCATCGCAGCCACCAACACCAGCATTACCGCTTCGTCATGATAGGGCGTCGGCGTCAGGCGCAGGCGTTCTGTCCCACGCGGGACGGTGGGAAAGTTGATCGGTTGGACATATATTTTATGCCGCTCCAGGAGAAGGCGCGCGGCATTGCGACAGCCGTCCGCATTGCCGACCATGACCGGCACGATATGGCTTTCACTCGGCAGCACCGGCAGGCCTGCAGCTGCCAGCAACTGTTTCAGCCGCGCGGCATGGGCCTGATGCTGCGCGCGCAGATCCTGCGCGGTGATAAGTCGGGCAAGACTAGCCCGTGCGCCGGCGGCGATGACCGGCGGCAGCGCCGTCGTGAAGATAAAACCGGGGGCAAAGCTGCGGACGAAATCGACCAGCAGTGCTGAGGCCGCGATGTAGCCGCCCATCAGGCCAAAGGCTTTCCCGAGAGTTCCTTGGATCACGTCCAATCGATGGGCGATGCCTTCGCGCTCCGCCACGCCGGCGCCAGTGGAACCGTAGAGACCGACGGCATGGACTTCATCGAGATAGGTGAGCGCACCGAATTCCGCTGCGACATCGCAGATCGCGGCGATGGGCGCGATATCGCCATCCATCGAATACACGCTCTCGAACGCCACCAGCTTCGGTCGATCTGCAGGTGCTGCCGCCAGCAGTTCGCGCAGATGCGTTGGGTCATTGTGGCGGAAGACGTGATAGTCGGCCCGGCTGTTGCGAATGCCGGCGATCATCGAGGCATGATTGCAAGCATCGGAAAAGATGATGCAGCCCGGAATCTGCCGCGCGAGCACGCTTAGCGCGGCTTCATTGGCGACGAAGCCTGAGGTAAATGTCAGCGCCGCTTCCTTGCCGTGCCATGCTGCGAGCTCTCGTTCCAGCTCGACCAGTTCATGGCTGTTGCCGGAAATGTTGCGCGTGCCGCCGGCCCCTGTGCCGGTGCGCGCGATGACATCCTGCATCGCGGCCATGACGCTCGGATCCTGGCCCTGGCCAAGATAGTCGTTGCTGCACCAGACGGTGACTTCGCAGGGCGCGTCACCGGGCGTGCTGCGGTAAAGCGCTTTGGGAAATCGGCCGGCGATACGCTCGAGGTCGGCAAAGACCCGATAGCGACCCTCGGTCTTGAGAGCATCGAGCCGTGCCGCGAACAGGGCCGGAAAGTCGGTCGTCAAATCAGGCATGACCTTCTCGTTTCAGCCAATCATGCGTGTCCTTCAAGGCTCGTCCGTAGCGGCCGAACATGTCGGTGATCTGCGCTTCGGTGCAGATCATGGGCGGGCAGAAGCAAGCCGCGTCAGCTACCGGACGAATGATCAGGCCGTGCTCATGGGCGAACTTGTTCACCAATGTCGGACCCACCGCGAGCTTGGCGTCAAAGCTCTCATGGGTCTTCTTGTCCTTGACCAGTTCGATGGCCCCGACCAAGCCGGTAACGCGCACTTCACCTACCAGCGGATGATCGGCATAGGCCATCATCTCGCGCTTGAACAGCGGCGCCAGATCGCGGACCCGTTCGACGATATTCAGGTCTTCGTAAATCTTGATGGTCTCCAACGCCACTGCGGCCGCGACCGGATGACCGGAATAGGTGAGGCCATGGGCAAAGCCACCCAATTTGTTGGACTGGTCGCGCAGGCCCTCATAGACACGCTGATTGATCAGGATGGCGGCGATCGGCAATTGCCCGGCGGAGAGCTGCTTGGCCATGGTGATAATGTCGGGCTGCAGGCCGAAGGTCTGTGTGCCCCACCAATTGCCGGTGCGACCAAAGCCGCAGATCACTTCGTCGGCCACCAGCAGGACATCATATTTTTTCAGGACCGCCGTAATCTTGTCCCAATAGGTCTTGGCCGGGATGATGACCCCACCCGCACCCTGGACGGGTTCGGCGAACATGGCGGCAATCGTGTCCGGACCTTCTGCCAGGATCAGGTTTTCCAGGTTCTGGGCGCAGCGCGTCGCAAACGCTTCCTCACTCTCGCCAGCCTCGCCGAAACGATAGTAATGTGGGCAATCAGTGCGCAGGATGCCGGCGATCGGCAGGTCGAACTGATTGTGCAGCGGTGGCAGCCCGGTCAATGATGCGGCGGCGACGGTGACGCCGTGATAGGCCTTCACGCGCGAAATGATCTTTTTCTTCTGCGGCCGTCCCAGCGCATTATTGAAATACCAGATCATCTTGACCGCGGTATCGTTGGCTTCCGAACCGGAATTGCAGAAATAGGCCTTCGACATCGGCACCGGTGCCAATTGCACCAGTTTCTCCGCCAGTTCGACGGCAGGTGCCGCCACCTTCTGCGTAAAGGTGTGATAGAAGGGCAGCGTTTCCATCTGCTTCTTGGCAGCCTCGACTAGGCGCGGCTGTGGGCCGAAGCCCAGCGAACAGCACCACAGGCCGGAAAGCCCGTCGAAATATTCCTTGCCCTCTTCAGTGTATACGAAGGGACCGTCACCTCGCGTGACGACGAAACCGCCATCCTGCTCGTTCTTCAAGGCGTTGGTATAGCCGTGAAAGTGATAGGCGCCATCGCGCGCGGCAAGCGAATTGGGTCTCGCGGTCATGATTTTCCTGTTTCAAACATAAAAAGACCAGCCGTTTGCCATCCTTGGCGGCTGGTTCAATGACGCTTATACCAATATCCTCTGTCGCTCAGGGGAAGTCAAAGCCCGGACCCCATGAAGACCGTGGGGCATGCCGTCGCAGTTCGGCAAAAATCATACTTTTTTAAAGGGGTTAGGGATGTCTCTTCGCATTTGCATCGGTGGTGCCACGGGCTGGACCGGCAAGGCTCTTGTGGCAGGGGTTGCCGCTGCCGCGGATTTGTCCCTCTCGGGCGCTGTGGCGCGCAAGGCTGCCGGCCAGGATGCGGGCACGGTTGCCGGCGGTGACGCGCTCAAGGTCGCCATCTCGCCGAGTGTCGAAGAAGCATTGAAGGCGCAACCCACCGACGTCTATGTCGACTACACCCACCCCTCGGCCGTGAAAGCCAATGTGCTAAAGGCGCTGGAGCTGGGTGTGCCGGCCGTCATCGGCACGTCGGGCCTCGCCGCCGCTGATTACGACGAGATCGCCAAGTTCGCCGACCGCCAGGGTCTCGGCGTCGTTGCGAGCGGCAATTTCTCGATCACCGCCAGCCTGCTCACCCGCTTCTCATTGCTCGCGGCACAACATGTGCCCGATTACGAAATCATCGATTACGCCAAATCGACCAAGCCCGACGTACCCTCCGGCACAGCGCGAGAATTGGCGGAGCGCATGGGAGCCATCCAGCAAAGCGTCCCGGGCTACCCCATCAAGGACATCATCGGCCCGCAGGAAGCGCGGGGTGCCGATGTCGGCGGCGGTCGCGTCCATGCCGTGCGGCTACCGAGCTACGTGCTCGCGGTTGAGACGATCTTCGGCAAGGATGGCGAACGGCTGACCATCCGTCACGATGCCGGCACATCGGCCGGCCCCTATGTCGCGGGCACGCTGCTGGCGGCGCGCCGGGTGGTGGCGCTGAAAGGCCTCGTGCGCGGGCTCGATAATCTACTGTTCGGCACCTTGCCGCCTAAATGAGGGCGATTGGTTCGTAGAAGGAGGCGCTAAAGCCGGCTTCATCCCGGGCGGCGCGGTTGAAGGGCGGCTTCAACCGGCCGCGGAAATGCTTAGCTACCAGATGCTGCCAGATCGTCGCCGGGTCATGGCCCTGGGCGAGTGCCACGTGATCGAACCAGCGCTTGCCCGCTGCCACATGTCCAATTTCGTCACGATAGATGATCTCGAGCGCGGCGGCTGACGCCTCGTCGCCGGAACGCCGCAACTCGGCAATGGTCGCCGGCGAGACGTCGAGCCCCCGCGCTTCCAGCACCAGGGGCACGATGGCGAGGCGGGCGAGGAGATCGTGCGACGTTTCTTCCGCGGATTGCCATAGCCCGTCATGTGCAGGCAGGTCGCCATATTCGGCACCGAGTTCGCGGAGGCGGGAAACCAGCATGGTGAAGTGCAATGCTTCCTCATCGCCGACGCGGACCCAATCGTCGAAGAAGCTGCGCGGCAAATCGGCAGTGCCGAAACGCGCGATGAGGTCCCAGGCTAGGTCGATGGCATTGAGCTCGATATGCGCCAGCGCATGCAGCAGCGCCACCCGTTTTTCCAGATTGCCGCCAGCCTTGCGCTTGGGCATATCGCCAGGGCGCCGCAATTCGGGGCGCGCCGGCCTTGCCGGCCGGGCAGGCGGTTGAGCGGGCGCCAAGAAGGCCGCGCGTCCCTCGCGCCAGGCGACACCAAGGGCACGCGCCGCCGCCGCCTTTTCCACTGCGTCGGCTGTCGACAGGATGCCGACAGCTTCCTGGGCGAGATCCAGCATCAATCGAGTTGCTTGATCGCCTTGGCGACTTCCTCGACATGGCCCGGCACCTTCACCTTACGCCAGAGGCCGCGGATGACGCCCTTGCCGTCGATCAGGAAGGTCGCGCGCTCAATGCCCATATATTTGCGGCCATACATGCTCTTTTCGACCCAGACTTCGTAAGCCTCAGTCACCTTGCCGCTTTCATCTGAGCCCAGCGCGAAATTGATGTCGTACTTTTTCTTGAACTTGTCGTGGCTTTCCACGGAATCGCGCGAGACGCCGATAATGACCGCATCCAATTTCTTGAACGCCGGCAGCTTGTCGCGGAAGCCGCAGGCTTCGGCGGTGCAGCCGCTGGTGTCATCCTTGGGATAGAAATAGAGGACGACATTCTTGCCCTTGAGTTCGCTCAAGCTGACCTTGCCACCACTGTCGGTCTTCATGGAAAAGGCCGGTGCCTTGCTGCCGATATCGAGTGCCATGCTGGTCTCCCTCAGTCGGTTGTCGGTTCAATCTCGAATATTGCCTCGAAGCAGGCGAAGACTGCTGCCTCCTGCTCCATGACCAGCGCCTTGAGGGCGCCGAAATCGGGCTCCCCGGTGATCTGCGCCATGTGCTTCCGGGCGGTTGGGCCCAACTTTTCCTCTTCCAGCTTGCCACCGACAATGAGCCGGATGACCTGCTGCAGCCGATGCCAGAGGCGGGCGGCGAAGATAAGGCGATCGCCGGTGACCGGATCGATCAAGCCCAGCAGATGTGCCTGCGCCAGCGCTATGACCGGGTCACCGGCAATGATATCCGGGAAATCGACGGCATGCTTCAGGACCAAATACTGGGAGATGAAATCGATATCAACCTGGCCGCCGCGGCAATGCTTCAGATCCCAGACATCGTCGGTGCGATATTGCTGGGCCATGCGTCGACGCATGGCCAGAATATCGACGCGTAATTTTTCCGGATCACGCTTTTGGCGCAGGACGCGACAGAGCATCGCCACCGTGTCTGCAGCCAAGCCCGCATCGCCGGCAATCACGCGGGCGCGCGTCAGCGCCATATGTTCCCAGGTCCACGCTTCTGTCAGTTCGTATTTCTCGAACGGTCCCAGGCCGCTGGCGATCGGGCCGGAATTGCCGCTGGGGCGCAGGCGCATGTCGACTTCGAACAACCGGCCTTCCGCGGTCTGCGCCGTAATCGCATTGATGAGGCGTTGTGCCAGGCGTGCGTAGTACTGGATCGGCGCCAGGGGCTTGGGTCCGTTCGACAAGGTAGTATCCCAGTCACTGACGTCGCCCGGCACGTCGTAGATAAAGACCAGATCGAGATCTGAGGTGATCGTCATCTCGCGGCTGCCGAGCTTGCCCAGCGCCAGGAACACCATGCCGCGGCCCGGCAACTTTCCGTGCTGTATTTCAAATTCGGCAGCAACACGTGGAAACAATGCCGAGAGTGCGCAATCAGCCACATCCGACAGCAGGAAGCCGGCGGCGTCACCGTCCAGCGTCCCGCGCAGAATGCGCACACCGATCTGGAATTGCTGATCCTTGGTCCAACGGCGCAGTACGTCCAGCGCATCCTGGAAATCTGTTGCCAGATCGAGTTGCCGTTCCAAGTCGGCAGTCAGTGTGGCCCGATCGGCATTGGCGTCATAGAGGCCGGCCGCGAGGACACCATCGAGCAGGGCGGGCCGCCGCGCCAGTTGTTCGGCCAATAACGGCGCGGTGCCCATCACCTCGGCAATGAGATCCAGCAAAGCAGGGTTCGAGTATAGCAGCGCAAAGAACTGCACGCCGGCGGGAAGGGCGCGCAAGAAATCATCGAAGCGCCGGAAAGCCGTATCCGGGTCGGCGGTCTGGCCCAGCGTCGTCAACAGGCGAGGCATCAACTCGGTCAGCAATTCGCGCGCGCGGGCGCTGCGCGTGGCGCGGTAGCGGCCATGATGCCAGGCGCGAATCTGCGTGGCGACAGCGTTGCCGTTGGGAAAGCCCATGCGCTCCAGATTCTGCACCGTCTCCGGATCGTCCTCGGTCCCGGTGAACACCAGGCTGCCGGCGATGCCAGCCTCCGCCGCACCCAGGGTCGGCGCTTCCTCGAACAGTTCAGCGTAATGATCCTCGACCCGGCCGAGGTGAAAGCGCAATGTCGCTTCGAAATCCGCCGTGTCGGCATGGCCCATGAAGATCGCAACCCGGTCCAGCGCCGGGCCATAATCCGGCAAGGTCTGCGTCTGCTGGTCCTCGATCATCTGCAGGCGGTGTTCGACCTGCCGCAGATATCGGTAGGCGGCGATCAGCTCATCAGCCACTTCCCGGCTGCACATGCCGACCTGGACCAGACCTTCGATGGCAGCGCAGGTCGCCCGCTTGCGCAGTTCCTTGGCGCGCCGGCCCCAGATCAACTGCTGGGTCTGGGCGAAGAACTCGACCTCACGAATGCCGCCACGGCCGAGTTTGATGTTGTGGCCGGCGACCGCGACATGACGATGGCCCTTGACCGCATAGATCTGCCGCTTGATCGAATGGATGTCCTGGATTGCCGCAAAATCGAGATGCTTGCGCCAGATGAAGGGGCGCAGATGGTACAAATAGAGGTCGCCCGCGACGAGATCACCGGCGACGACACGCGCCTTGATCATGGCAGCGCGTTCCCAGTTCTGCCCCATGCCCTCGTAATAGGTCTCGGCGGCGAGGGTCGAAATGACCAGCGGCGTCGAGGCCGGATCCGGTCGCAGCCGCAGATCGATGCGAAAGACATAGCCGTCCGCCGTTGCGTCCTGCAGCAATCGCACCAGATTGCGTGCCAGGCGCACGAAGCATTCCTGCGCCGTCTTGCGCCCCGTGTAACGAACCTTGTCCCGTTCGAAGAGCAGAATGAGATCGATGTCGCTGGAATAATTGAGTTCCCGGGCGCCGAGCTTGCCGAGGCCGAGGACGATCAAGCCGCAATCCCGTTCCGGATCGTCGGGAAACGGCAGCGAAATGTCGCCGTTGGCCGCCAGATTCCGGAGTAAATGGCAAATCGCCGATTGCAACGCCACTTCGGCAAACTGGCTGAGCGCCGCGGTAACTTTCTCGAGCGGCCAGAGATGGGCAATATCAGCTGTGGCGACAATCAAGGCGACCTGTCTCCGGGCCCGTCGCAAGGCTGTCATGAGAGCAACTTCGTCCAGATTTTCCAATGCCTTGGGCGATATGCTGTTCACGACATTGTTAAAGACAGAATCGATATCCTGCGCTAAAAGTTCAAGAAAAGCGTCGGTTTCAGCCAAAAGGCAGCGCGCGAGGAAGGGAGAATTGCCGAACAGGGCGGCAAGCAAGGCCTGTGCTGCGGGCGCTGCCAGGGATGTGGCTGCTGCCGGCGTCAGGTTTTGTGCCAACTGTTCAAGATGAAGTTCGACCTGCCGCGGATCACTCGGGCGCGGCAGTACGGCGGGGTCAATGGCGGCAATGGTTGCGAGGGGCATTGTCTGGCTGTTGTCAGCGGGGAAACCGAGACACTGCTGAAGCATCTGGTTCCGGTCAAGCCAATGGTTGCGTTATGAACGGAAACCCTTGGCGTTGCTGGTTGTTGCTTCGGCAGGATATTGCTTCTGCCCGTATTGTTTGCTGATCGGAGCTGACCGCGCGTGATTCGTCGGACGACAAAAATAACCCTCGAAGTGTTGGGCGCCGCTTTGGCCGGTGCCGCGATTATTCTTGCCTTCCTGACATGGCGGTTGACCCAGGAAGGCCCGATCCATCTGCGGTTTCTGTCGCCCTATGTCGAGCAGGCGCTGATCCGCAGCGACCAGCCCTATCGCATCGCCATTGATGACACCGTCTTGACCTGGGCAGGCTGGGACCGCGCCCTGGATGTCCGCGCCATCAATCTGCGTGTGCGCGATCCTGAAGGGCGCGAACTGGCCAACCTGCCCGAAGTGTCGATTACGTTCAGTGCCCGGGCCATGTTCAAGGGGCTGGTGGCGCCCAGCAAGATCGAGATCATCGGCCCGAAGCTGACCTTGATCCGCAACAAGGATGGATCCCTGGCATTTGGACCCAGCGGGGTCACGAGTTCGCCGACCACCAAAAACTCCGATGGCAGCTTCGAAGCGTTGATGCTGCTGGCCAGCGACATGCTGGAATCCCCAGACCGGTCAAAGCCAACGGGCTATCTGACATCCGCCGCTATCCTCAACGGCAGCGTCCAGATCATCGATCACGTGACTGGCCTTACCTGGCAGGCTGACAATTTCGGCGCGGAGGCACGGCGCGACGTCGGTGGATTGGTCGGCGATCTCTTCGCCGCCATGCCGCAGTTCGGCGATCCCGCCATCGTCAGCGCCAAGCTCGATTACCGCCGCGCGACGGACAAGCTGTCGATCGATGCCACGGTCGCGGCTTTGCAGCTGTCGTCGCTGGGGCTGATCGAGCCGGCGCTGGCTGATCTTTCGACCGCTGATCTTGCCGTGACCGCCAAGGTGAAGACCTCGATCCAGATCGCCAGCGAGCATCTCGGCGATATCGGTGAGGTCGATTTTGCCCTGGCCAGCGGCGCCGGCGCTCTTGATCTTCCCGGCCTCACCAAGGAACCCATCCCGGTTGCCAGTCTCAATGTCGAGGGCCGCTTGGACCGGGATAAAGACTTCATGTCGATCAGCAGTTTTGATCTCGACATTGGCGGGCCGCGGATCACGGCCAAGGCCGACTGGCATGGCGCCTTCAGCGGCAAAGCGAAGGACGGCCTGGCTCCGCTGCTGACTGCCACCCTCAAGGTCACGAAACTGCCGGCCAAGCTGCTTGATCCTTATTGGCCTGAAAGCGTTGCCAGCGACACGCGCAATTGGGTGGTGCCCAACATCACCGATGGCATGGTGGAGGAGGCAGGTGCCGACCTCACGCTGCGCCTGCCGCTCGATGCCGCGGGGGCCAAGGTCGAATCCGTCAAGGGCATCCTCAAGACCAGCGACATGACCGTCCACTATCTGCGCCCGATGCCGCCGATCACCAAGGGAGTCGCGACCGCGGAGTTCGATGCCCAGAATTTTCGCGCCAAGATCATCAGCGGCGAAGTCGGCAACATCAAGGTCAAGGGCGGCGACCTGCTGATCAACGGCCTGGACGTTGAGGATCAGTTCATCAAAATCAGCGGTGACGTTGCAGCACCGCTCAAGGACGCGCTGGAACTGCTCGACCACCCGCGCTTGGGTTATGCCAAGAAACTCAGCATCGATCCGAAGACAGCCGGCGGATCGGCCACGGCCAACATCCTCTTCGACTTTCCGGCCGCCAAGAAACTGACCTTCGCCGAGGTGAAGGTGAAGGTGGCGGCGGAAATGGATGATGTCAAAATCGCCAAGATCCGCTTCGGCAAGGATGTCAGCCAGGGTGTGTTGAAGCTCAATCTCGACGAGAAGGGCATGAATATCGCCGGCCCGATCGTCTTTGCCGACATTCCGATCATTCTTGATTGGAGCCAGACTTTCTCGGACGATGCCGCCTTCGATGAAAAGCTCCATGTCAACGGCGCCGCATCTGCCGAGCAACTGGCAGCGCTTGGCTTCGACTATCGCCCTTGGGCGGAAGGTACTTGCCAGTGTGACGTGACCTATACCAAGCTCGCCGGCGGCCGCGCGACGCTGGAAGGGGTGTTCGATCTCACCAATGTCGTGCTCGATGTGCCGGCCGCCAAGTGGCACAAGGATGCCAACGTCCCGGGGCGGGCTGAGCTGACGCTGGAGATGCTGAACGACAAACCGGTGTCGATGCCCCGTTTCATGGTCTCGGCAGGTGACCTCGTGACCGGCGGCGCGCTGCAGTTTGCCGCTGACGGATCGATCTCACGCGTGACCTTGCCGGATCTCAAGATGGGCGTGAATCATCTCATCGGCTTCGATGCCGAGTTGAAGGAAGGCTGGACACTGGTCACGGTCGGGGGCGGAACGCTGGATGCCGAACCCTGGATGGGCGGCGATCAATCGACGCTGACGCCGGAGGAACTGGCGCAGACCGGACCGACGCAGCAGCGCCCCTTCACGCTCAAGGGTCAGTTGGCCACCTTGCGCATGGGTGAGGGGCGGGAGCTTGCCAACGCCACGATCGAAGCTGTCCACGATCCCTATTGGTGGGACGTGGTGAGTTTCCAGGCGACGTTGCCGAGCGGGCAGCCGATCACCTTCGACTATCGGCCCAGCAAGCCCGGCCAGCATGCGCTCAACATTCAAACGAAAGACGGCGGCGGCGCCCTCCGCGTGCTCGACCTCTACGACTCCATCAAGGGCGGTACCTTGTCGATCACTGGTACCGTCAAGGACAACCAGCCCTGGCGGCCGCTGCGCGGCAAGATCGCCATGTCGTCGTTCCGCGTGATCAACACGCCCTTCGTTGCCCGCTTTCTGACCGTGGCGACGATCACCGGTGTGGTCGACGCAGTGACGGGCGAAGGCTTCCTGTTCGGCGGTGGCGAGGGGCGGTTCACCAAGACCCGCGGGCTCATTGAAATAAAGCGCTTCCGCAGCGCCGGTCCGTCGGTCGGCATGACGGCGCAGGGGCAGGTCGATCTCGACCGGAATCTCATCAACGTCAAAGGTACGCTGGTACCGGCCTATGCCATCAACAGCGTGCTCGGAAATATTCCATTGATCGGCGCCATCATCCAGGGTGGCGAGGGCGAAGGATTGTTCGCGGCGACCTACGCGGTCAGCGGCAATCTCGATGAGCCGAAAATCGATGTCAACGAATGGTCCGCCTTGGCGCCAGGCTTCATCCGCGATCTCTTCACCGATGATGGCACCGAACTGCCGGAAGACGAAGACGAGACGCCGACGGCGCCCGAAAAATCCAAGTCGACAACCCCGAATTTGCCCGTCGAGAAGCATGAGACCAAATAACTGACCGATGGAATCAAGGAGGTAGAGGATGCGTTTTCAGTCATGGAGCGTCGCTTTCACCCTGCTGACCCTGGGCTGCGCCACCCAGCCGACCGGACCGGTCCAACTTCGCCTGCTGGCCTTCAACGATTTCCACGGCAATATCCAATCGGCCGAGCCCAGCCCGGGCCGCGTCCCCATCGTCAAGGATGGCAAGGCTGAAATGGTCGATGCAGGTGGCGCCGCCTATTTCGCCAGCCTGGTGACGCAGGAGCGTGCCGGCCATCCCAACAACATGCTGATCAGCGCCGGCGATTTGACCGGGGCAAGCCCGATGCTCTCGGCGCTTCTCAATGACGAACCTACCATCCGTGTCATGAACCGGATCGGCCTCGATCTCAATGCTGTCGGCAATCATGAGTTCGACTATGGCCGGGCCGAACTGATACGCAAATCGATAGGCGACTGCCAGACGCGCCTTTTTTGCCCGGATGATTCCTTCATGGGCGCGGCTTTCCAATATATGGCTGCCAACGTCGTCGACACTAATGGCGGCAAGCCGCTATTCGCTCCCTATGTGGTGAAGGAATTCGATGGCGTTAAGATTGCCTTCATCGGCGTGGTGACGAGCGAGACCCCAACTATCGTCGCGGCGCATGGCATCGCTGGTCTGACATTTCTCGATGAGGCCGAGACGCTCAATCGCTACGCCGCCGAGTTGACCCAGCAGGGTGTGCGCGCCATCGTGGCCGTGCTCCATGAAGGTTCCAGCGTGACGACCGAAACCGCGATTGATGGGTCGGCCTGTACCGGTCTGACCGGAGCATTGAACGATATCGTGGCGCGAACGGACCCGGCGATTGACCTCTTCATTTCCGGCCACACCCATGAAAGCTATGCCTGCAAGCTCAATGGTCGGCTGGTGACCCAGGCTGGAAATTACGGACGTATGCTGAGCGTCATCGATTTGTCGCTGGATCGCGCGGCGGGCGAGGCCACGGTGGTATCTGCGCGTAACGTCCCCGTCCTACGCGACTTGCCGCCGGATGCGAACATCCTCGCAGAGCTGCAACGCGCCGAGGTAGCGACAGCGCCGATCCGCCAACAGAAAGTGGCGACCTTGTCGGCAGCACTCACGCGCAAGCCCAATGCTGCCGGCGAGTCACCCTTGGGCGATATCATCGCTGACGCTCAACTGGCAGCGACACAAGGGCTGGGGGCCAGGATCGCCTTCACCAACCCCGGCGGCATCCGCCAGGATCTACCCAGCGATTCCACGAAGGGGGATCCCACGAAGGGATTGGCGGTCAGTCTCGGCGATCTCTTCGCGGTGCAGCCCTTTGGCAACAATCTGGTGGCGATGGATGTCACCGGCGCGCAGTTGCAGCTGCTGCTGGAACAGCAATGGGTCGGCCAGCCGGAAGATCGCAAGCCGCGCATCCTGCAAATCTCAGCCGGCTTCAGCTATTGCTACGACGATGCGCGCGCTGAGGGTGAAAAGATTCTGGCGGAAACAATGCGGCTGGAGGGAAAGGTTATCGACCCCAACACTACCTATCGCATTGCAGTAAACAATTTTCTGGCTGGAGGCGGCGACCGGTTCGTGATTTTAAAGGAAGGCCGCCATGTAGTGCAGGGCGGTGGCGATCTCGAAGCCTTCCGCGATTATGTGGCCGGCGCGACCAAGCCCTTCCCCGCAGTTTCCGCAGGCCGCATCTGCCGGAAGTGACAGGATTAAATTCATCAATTGTTAAGGGTTAAGGTGGACATTCCTCGTAATAAATATTGTTTCAGGGGAGTGAAACACCATGCTCGCGAAGGTAATCTCCGGCGGCTCGCTGGCGGTCAAGATTCTGCTGCCGATTCTGACGGCGCTGCTGCTTGGTCTCGGTCTGTCCACCTGGGTGACGGTTTCGCAAAGCAGCGAGACGGTTGGTACGCTCAGCAATGATCTCGGCGTCGAAGTGGCGACGTCCGCCGCCGACAAGGTCGAGAATGTCATCGCGGGCGCCTTCGCGTCGGCGCGGGCGACTGCCGCCAACACCGTGGGGCAGGTCGAGGGCAAATCGGCCAATCGCGCCAGTATGCTCGCTTCCCTGCGCAAGCTCCTCGCTGACAATCCGAACCTGCTGGCGACTTGGGTCGCATTCGAGCCCAACGCGTTTGATGGACAGGATGCGAGTTTCATCTCTACCGAAGGGCATGATGCAACCGGCCGCTTCGTCCCTTATGTGGCGCGGGACGGCGACGGCTCCAGCCTCAGTGCACTCACCGATTATGAAAAACCGGGTCTGGGCGACTACTATCTTCTGGCCCGCGACAGCGGTCAGGAACAATTGCTGGAGCCCTATCTCTACGCGGTCAATGGCAAGGACGTGCTGATCACCAGCGCTGCGGTGCCGATCGTCGTCGATGGCAAGGTCATCGGCGTCGCCGGTATCGATCTGCTGCTGGAAGGCCTCAACGGCCTGCTCGGTGAAATGAAACCGTTCGAGACTGGGTCGGTCTCGCTCATCTCCAATGCCGGCCTGTGGGCCGCCTATAGCGACGTGGCGGCACTCGGCAAGCCGATCAACGAGACGTCGCCCACCCTCAGCGCCGCGCTTGCCGCGATCAAAGGTGGCGAACGTTTCGATATGGCAGACCACTCGAACTCGCTCGACAGCGACGTCACGCGCATCTTCATGCCGGTGACCGCGGGACTGTCGAGCAATCGCTGGTCGGTCTTGGTCAACCTGCCGCAGGACAAGATAGAGGCACCGGTCGCCGCGCTGACCAGGACAGTACTGATCGTCGCTGGCGTGATCGTGGTGTTGCTGGGAATCATCATCGCATTCCTGGTGCGCTATCTGGCCGCGAACCCGGTCCGTTCGCTGACGGCGGCTGTTGAGGGGTTGGCAAGTGGCAACACCGCCCTCGACGTTCCGCTGACGGCGCGCCGGGACGAACTCGGCGTCATGGCCCGTGCGATCGACTTCTTCAAGGAGAAGCTGATCGAGGTCGATCGCTTGCGGGACGAGCAGAAGGCGTCCGAGCAGCGGCTCACCGATGAACGGCGCAAGACCATGCTGGATCTCGCTGACGGTTTCGAAGCGGCCATCAAAGGTGTGGTGGAGGGTGTCTCCTCTGCCGCCACGGAGCTGCAATCCAGTGCCACGTCCATGTCGGGCACGGCAGGCGAAGCCACAAGGCAATCGACGGCTGTTGCTGCGGCTACCACGCAGGCCTCGGCCAATGTGACGACGGTGGCGGCGGCGGCCGAGGAACTCTCCTCCTCGATCACCGAGATCAGCCGGCAGGTGGCTGACAGCTCTGCGGTGGCGAAATCCGCTGTTGACGAGGCGACCAAGACCGGTGAGACCGTCGAAAGCCTGGCGGTAGCGGCGGAAAAGATCGGCGGCATCGTCCAATTGATCAACGACATTGCCAGCCAGACCAATCTGCTCGCCCTCAATGCGACGATCGAAGCGGCCCGGGCCGGCGAAGCCGGCAAGGGCTTCGCGGTGGTGGCATCTGAGGTGAAGAACCTCGCCAGCCAGACGGCCAAGGCGACCGAGGACATCTCCGTTCAGATCAGCGGCATGCAACAGGTCACGCGCAGTGCCGCCGGCGCCATGGGCAATATCCGCTCGACCATCGCCCGGATCAACGAGATCGCGTCCGGTATCGCCGCGGCCGTCGAGGAACAATCTGCGGCAACGCAGGAAATCTCCAATAATGCGCAACAGGCGGCCCTCGGTGTCGATGAAGTCGCGCGCAACATCGGCGGCGTCAATCAGGCGGCCAACGAAGTGGGTGGGGCTGCGGGCGAAGTGCTCGGCGCATCATCCGAACTGTCGCAACAGTCGGAGGCGCTGCGGCGCGAGGTCGACGCCTTCATTGCCAAGATCCGCGCCGGTTGAGTCTACAAAAAACGGGCGGGACCAGGGTCCCGCCCGCTTCCGCTTGGTCGGAGGAAAACCCTACTTCGCCGCAGCGACTGCCCGCCCCGCCAACACGCTCACGAGATGAGCGCGATAGACGGCTGAACCGTGGAGGTCACTGTTGAGGCTATCGGCCGAAACCTTGGCGCCCTTGGCCGCATCGGCGCTGAAATTGGCGCCCAGCGCCGCTTCAACTTCCTTGGCTCGGAAGACACCTTCCTGGCCGGCACCCGTCACGGCGACGCGCACGCCACCCTTGGTCTTGGCGACGAAGACGCCAACGAGCGCGAAACGTGAGGCTGGCTGTACGAACTTCTCATAACCGGCCTTTTCCGGCTTCGGGAAATGGACCGCCGTAATGATCTCGCCTTCATCCAGGGCGGTCGTAAACATGCCCTGGAAGAAGTCGTCAGCCTTTATCTCACGCTTGTTGGTTCGCACCGTGGCGCCGAGCCCAAGCACGGCCGACGGATAGTCTGCCGCCGGATCATTGTTGGCGAGCGAGCCGCCGATGGTACCGCGATGACGCACCTGCCGGTCGCCGATATGGCTGGCGAGGTGCGCAAGTGCCGGAATGGCGCCCGCCACCACCGACGAGCTTGCCACCTCGGCATGGGTCGTCATGGCGCCGATCGTGACGCCATCACCTTCCGCCTTGATACCCTTGAGATCGGCGATCGCCCCGAGATCGACGAGATCACTCGGTTCCGCCAGGCGCTGGCGCAGGGTCGGCAGCAAGGTCTGGCCGCCGGCGATGATCTTGCCGTCACTAGCGGCGCCGATGGCCTTTGCGGCATCGGCGACAGAGCCCGGCTTGTGAAAAGCGAAGTTATGCATGGGCTTCCTCCCTTACTCTGCCGCTTTGGCTTTGCTGGCGGATTGAATGGCCTGCCACACCTTGTGCGGTGTCGCCGGCATCGAGATGTCGGTGACGCCCACCGGCAGCAGCGCGTCGAGAACAGCATTGATGACCGCCGGCGGTGATCCAATGGCGCCCACTTCGCCCACGCCCTTTGAGCCCAAGGGGTTGTGCGTGCACATCGTGGCGTGGTTGGCGACGGTGATGTTCGGCACGTCATCGGCCCGCGGCATGGTGTAATCCATGTAGGAGCCGGTGAGGAGCTGGCCCGTCACCTCGTCATAGGTGCAGCTTTCCAGCAGCGCCTGGCCGATGCCCTGGACAACGCCACCATGCACCTGGCCCTCGACGATCATCGGGTTGATCACGCGGCCGATATCGTCAACCGCGGTAAACTTCAGCACCTGGGTGACGCCGGTCTCCGGGTCGATCTCCACCTCGCAGATATGCGTGCCGCCGGGATAGGTGAAGTTCAGTGGATCGTAGAACGCCGTTTCCTCCAAGCCGGGCTCCAGCTCGGTGATCGGGTAGTTGTGCGGCACATAGGCCGTCAACGCCACCTGACCGAAGGTCACCTTCTTGTCGGTGCCCTTCACGGTGAACTCGCCGTTCTTGAAGTCGACATCGGCGACCGAGGCCTCCATCAAATGGGCGGCGATGCGCCGGGCCTTCGTGATGATCTTGTCCATCGCCTTCATGATGGCCGAGCCACCGACTGCCAGCGATCGGGAGCCATAGGTTCCCATGCCGAAGGGAATCTTGTTGGTATCGCCATGGCTGACCTCGACGCTCTCGAACGGAACGCCGAGCGTGTCGGAGACCAGCTGGGCAAAGGTCGTCTCATGACCCTGGCCGTGGCTGTGCGTGCCGGTGAAGACCGTGACGGAGCCGGTCGGATGCACGCGGATGGAACCGCATTCATAGAGACCGGCACGAGCGCCCAGCGAGCCCACAACTGCGGACGGTGCGATGCCGCAGGCCTCGAGATAGGTCGAGATACCGATGCCGCGCAGCTTGCCGCGCGACTTGGCTTCGGCACGACGTGCCTCGAAACCACTCCACTCGCCGAGCTTCAAGGCGATGTCGAGGGTGGCACCATAATCGCCGCTGTCATACTGCAGAGCGACGGGGGTCTGATAGGGGAAGGCATCGTTCGGGATGAAGTTCTTACGCCGCAGCTCGACCCGGTCGATGCCCGTCTCGCGCGCGGCCTTTTCCACGAGCCGTTCGAGAAGATAGGTCGTTTCCGGCCGACCGGCACCGCGATAGGCATCGACGGCGACGGTGTTGGTAAAGACCGCCTTCACCTCGGCATAGATCGCCGGCGTCGTATAGACGCCAGCCAGCAGCGTTGCCGACAGATATGTCGGCACGCAAGGTGCGAAGGTCGACAGATAGGCGCCCATATTGGCGATGGTGTTGACGCGGAGGGCCAGGAACTTACCATCTTTGTCGAGCGCCATTTCGGCGTGACTGACATGGTCGCGCCCTTGCGCGTCGGTGACGAAGGCTTCCGACCTGTCCGACGTCCATTTGATCGGCCGGCGCACTTTCTCGGACGCCCAGGTCACCAAGGCTTCTTCCGAATAGTGGAAGATCTTCGAGCCGAAGCCGCCGCCGACATCCGGCGCTACGACACGCAGCTTGTGTTCCGGGATTTGCAGCACAAAGGCACCCATCAGCAGGCGGATGACATGCGGATTCTGGCTGGTGGTATAGAGCGTGTACTCGCCCGTGGCGCGGTCGTAATCGCCGACAGCCGCGCGCGGTTCCATCGCGTTGGGGGCGAGACGCTGGTTGATGAGGTCGATCTTGGTGACGTGATGCGCCTTGGCGAAGGCGGCATCCACCGCCGCCTTATCGCCGATATGCCAGTCGAAGCAGGTGTTGTTCTTGGCATCAGGCCAGACCTGGGCGGAACCGGCCTTGTCGGCATTGGCGGTCGAGACGATCGCCGGCAGCTCCTTATAGGTGACGTTGATGGCTTCCGCGGCATCGCGCGCTTCGGCCAATGACTCACCGATGATCAGTGCCACCTGGTCACCCACATGGCGGACCCGGTCCTTGCACAGCGGGAAATGCGGCGGCTCGATCATCGGGCTGCCGTCCTTGCTGTGGATCTGCCAGCCGCAGGGGACGCCGCCCTTGTCGTAATCGGCGCCGGTAAAGATCGCCACCACGCCGGGCATCGCCGCGGCCTTCGCGGTATCGATCTTTACGATCTCCGCATGCGCATGGGGCGAGCGCAGAATATAGGCGTAGGTCTGGCCGTGGCGATTGATGTCGTCGACGTAATTGCCTTGGCCGGTCAGGAAGCGGAAGTCTTCCTTGCGCTTGGGTGAGTGGCCGATGCCGGTCGCTTGTCCAGAGTCAGCCATGGCTTATCTCCCTTTCCCAGCTTGCATCGCTTCTGCGCCCGCTTTCACGGACTTCACGATGTTGTGGTAGCCGGTGCAGCGACAGATGTTGCCTTCCAAACCGGCGCGGATTTCGCTTTCGCTCAGGGGTGGCTTGCCTTGCACCAGATCAATGGCGCTCATCACCATGCCGGGCGTGCAGAAGCCGCATTGCAGACCGTGATTGTTGCGGAAGGCTTCCTGCATCGGATGCATGGTGTCGCCCGTCGCGAGGCCCTCGATCGTCGTCACCTGCGCGCCGTCCAGCTGAACTGCCAGCACATTGCAGGACTTCACCGCCTTGCCGTTGACATGCACGGTGCAGGCGCCGCATTGCGCGGTGTCGCAGCCGACATGGGTGCCGGTGAGTGCTAGCTTGTCGCGTAGGAGATGAACGAGCAATGTCCGCGCTTCGACGTCCGCCGAAACAGCCTTGCCGTTCACCGTCATCTTAACGGTGGGCATAACGATCCTCCCTGAGTTGCTGTGGCTTGCCGCCACTAGCTGCCTTTTGCGCCTTGCCGGCATTGACACAGGTCAAGCGCCGGTTCGCCGTGATCGAATGAGAGAATTAAGCTTGCGCGGTCAATTGAATGTCAAGGTCTAGAATTTTTGCCGGGATATGCCGGCACCTCGTGACAAGACAATGACGATACGCTGCCTATTTATTGTTCATGCTGCGATGCGTCAGATAGAGCGCCGAAGTCTTAGCGCTTGACGAAATAATAGAGGACGCCGCCAAGAACGGCGACCAAGCCACCGATCCAAACCGCGGGGTGAAGACCCTTTTGCGCGGCGTCCACTGGCGGCAGGACGACGGGCGAGGGCGGTACAGTGGCATCGGAGATCAGCGCGTCGGTAGCGTCCGTCGCTTGTGACTGAGACGCAACCGCTGCTGAGAACGCGCTGAAGAAGTCATCGGCCATTTTCTTGGCGGTGCCTTCGATCAGGCGCGAGCCGATCTGCGCGAGCTTGCCGCCGATCTGCGCGCCGGCGGTATATTTCAGGATCGTGCCACCACTGCCGTCATCGGTCAGGGCCACTTTGGCACTGCCCTTGGCGAAACCCGCGGCGCCGCCCTGGCCCTCGCCGGTAATGGTATAGCCATTGGGCGGGTCGAGGTCAGAGAGGGTGATGCGGCCGCCGAACTTGGCCTTGACCGGCCCGACCTTGGCAACCACGGTCGCGGTAAATCCATCACCATCGCGCACCAGTTCTTCGCAGCCGGCGATGACGCTCTTCAGCACGTCAGGGTCATTGAGCGCTGCCCAGACGACGGTGCGCGGCGCCTTGATCGGGTATTCACCGGAAATTTCCATGACGCACTCTCCTGCCTGACATCACGCCAGCATAGGGCGCGTGGGGCACATCTTGTCAACGGGATCGACAAATCAAGGGGGGACCGGCAATCTAACCTGATCGATGGTACAGGTCGTTCGGTGAGGATTGAGTGAAATACTTACGCGTTCTTCTGGTCGCTTTGCTGGCCCTCGGCGGCCTGCCGGCCTGGGCAGCTGAGCAGGTGCCGGTGCTGATCCATGCCGGCGGCAGTACCTACAAGTTCGTGGCGGAAGTCGCCGACACGGCTGAGGAGCGGTCACAGGGGCTGATGTTCCGTGAGCAGCTCGCCGCCAATGAAGGCATGCTGTTTCTCTATCCGGTGGCAAAGCCGGTGTCCTTCTGGATGAAGAACACGCCGCTGTCGCTGGATTTGATCTTCATCGACGGCGTGGGTCGCATCATCAACGTGGCGGCTATGGCCAAGCCCTTCGACACCAGCCCGATCAGTTCGGGTGGGCCGGCCAAAGCGGTGCTGGAGATTCTGGGCGGGTCGGCAGGTCAGCTTGGCATCAAGCCCGGCGACCTCATCGAATGGCCGATGCGGGCGACCGAGCCCACGCCCTGATCGGTTCTTTTGGGGATCAGCGCTTGCGCGCGATGGTGAGTCCGTCGGCGACCGGCAGCAGGCAGAAATCGACGCGGCTGTCTGTGGCAACAAAGCTGTTGAGCTTGCGCAGCGCCAATGTCTCGGCGTCCTTGGCGGCCGGGTCGGCGATATCGCCACCCCACAGCACATTGTCGATCAGCATGACGCCGCCCGGACGCAGCAGATCGAGCACGGCTTCGTAGTAGTTCTGGTAATTGGTCTTGTCGGCGTCGATGAAAGCCATGTCGAAGCTGGCGGCATCGGTCTTCTTCAGCGCGGCAAGGGTCTCCAGCGCAGGCGCCAGGCGCAGATCAATCTTGCCAGCGACCCCGGCCTTGGCCCAATAGCGGCGGGCAACGGCGGTATAATCTTCGCTGACGTCGCAGCAGATGAGCCGACCGTCTGCGGGCAGGGCGCGAGCAACCGAGAGGCTGGAATAGCCGGTAAAAGTGCCGATCTCGATCGCCTTCTTCACACCCATCAACTGGGCGAGGAGCGCCATGAACTGGCCCTGTTCGGGCGAGATCTGCATCATGCTGGCGGGCAGCTTGGCAGTTTCCGCGCGCAGTTCCTGCAGCAGCGGATCGTCGCGAAAGCCGAATTCGAGGATGTAGTTATAAAGCCGTTCGGTGACCTGGAGTTGCTTGCCCATGGGCGCGCGTTCAGGCCGGGCGATTTGGCAGGCGCACGTATTGGACTCCCGCCTCAAGCGAGCTCTGCGCGACGGTCTTGCGCCGCGACTGGTCCTGGACGCAGAAAATATGCGCGTAAGGCGTGCCGTCAATCCCGTTGAAGATCGATGCCACTTCCCAGGTAATCAGGTTCGTATCGGCGGACTTATAACGTGCGCCGACCGTTACCCTTGTGTCTTTCTTGGAACTGAACAGGCCCATGTCTTGTGCGCTCGTCTGGCAGCGATCGTTAACAGGCCGGCCGCCGGCCGATTCGGCCCCCGAAAGTGACCGGGATCTTGGCGGCTATGACCTTGATTCGGGCGGGAACGTACCATCTGAACCCGACCCGAACAAGGTCGCGCGCCATCAATGCTGTGACCTTATTTGCGATCCGTCAGGCGTTGCGCAAATACCACGCGTAGTCCAGCTCGGTCACCCGGGCGTTGAAGCGGTCATACTCGGCCTGTTTGACGGCGCTAAAGACGTGGTGAAAACGCTCGCCGAGATATTCCTTCATGCGCGCCGACCGGGTGAAAAGATCGATGGCCGCCTGCCAGTTGGTGGGGATAGTTAGGCCCATTTCCTGGGCCTTGGCGTAGCCATTGCCTTCGATGGGGGCACCCGGATCCAGCTTCTGCTTCAATCCCCAATGAACGGCTGCCAGCATGGCCGCGACGGCGAGATACGGGTTGGCATCTGCGCCACAGATCCGGTGCTCGATATGCCGCGATTTCGGCGGCCCTGCCGGCACCCGGAAGCTCACCGTTCTATTGTTGATACCCCAGGTGGGGGCCACCGGCGCGTAGGAGTTTGCCCGAAAGCGGCGATAGGAGTTGGCGTTGGGGGCGAAGATCGCCATCGAGTCGTTGAGCATCGCCTGCATGCCGGCCACGGCTTGGGCGAGAAGGGGCGTCCCGGCCGGATCTTCGCTGGCGAAGGCATTGCTGCCATCCGGGTTGGCAAGGCTCACATGCAGGTGCATGCCGGATCCGGCGATATCGCTATGTGGTTTGGCCATGAAGGTCGCTTCAAAGCCGTGGCGGACGGCGACGCCCTTCACCAGGCGCTTGTATTTGACCGCCTCATCGCAGGCCTGCAGCGCATCCGCGCGGTGACGGAGACCCAGTTCCAACTGTCCCGGCGCATATTCGGAGATTGCGGATTCAAGCGGCAGGCCGATCTGCTCGCCCATCGCATAGACGTCGCGGAAGAACGGCTCAAAATCGTCGAGCTCCCGCAGGCCATAGGCCTGGATATCCCAGGAGCGGTTGCCGGTGACCGCGGAAACGGGTGGCTGCAGCGTCCCATCGGCGCGGCGCTGCCGGTCGATCGGGTAGAACTCCATCTCACAGGCGACAACCGGCGTCAGGTTGAATTCTTTGAACCGGTCGATGACGGATTTCAGCACATGGCGCGGATCGACATCGCAGGGCGTGCCGTCGAGTTCATAGACCGACAGCATCATCTGCGCGAAATCATCGCCCAGCCACGGCGCCAAGGTGAGGCCGCCCGGCGCCGGCTTGCCCAACCGGTCTGCATCGCCATCGGCCCAGACCAGGCCGGATTCTTCGACATCCTCGCCGGTGATATCGAGGGCCAGCATGGTGCCGGGCAGGAAGCGGGCATATTCGAAGATCGGCCGGATGTCCTGGCGCAGCAAGTTCTTGCCGCGCGGCACGCCGGACTGATTGGTGAAGAAGATCTGAACGAACTTCACGTCCGGATGGGCGGCAAGGAAGGCATCGCATTCGGCGACGTTGCTGACATTCTTATTCATGGTAACTCCCAAACGATAAGCGGCGCCTGATCAGGCAGCCAATTCATCAAGACACTGGCCGATTGTCGCAACGAGACGCTCCACTTGAGCTGGCGTCGTCACGGGACTGACCAGCGTCATGTTATGGAAGGGTGCGATCAACAAGCCGCGATTGAGCAGATAGAGATGGAGTGCGAGTTCCACCGGACCATGCATGGCGGCCTGCGCTTCGGTCCCATTGCGCGGCCGCTCGGGCGCGCACACGAACTCGGCGCGCGCACCCACATTCGAGACGTGCCACGGGATATCCCGCTTGCGGATTTCGGCCTCGATTCCGCGGGCGAGCTTCTCCGACAGCGGCAGCATGTGATCATAGGCGGCCGGTGTCATGACATGTTCGAGATTGGCGCGCATCGCCTTGAACTGCAGGGCATTGGCCGACAGCGTCGTGCCCATGCCGCTGTAGCCGGAACCTGCTTCCTGTTCCGCCACACGCATGCGGGCGGCGATCTCGGCGGTACAGCCGAAAACGGCGGTGGGCAGGCCGCCGGCCACCGGCTTTCCCAAGGTCAGGAAGTCGGGCTTCAGATTGTGCGTGCGGGTATAGCCGCCATAACCGGTGGAGATGGTATGCGTCTCGTCGATTACCAAAAGCGTTTCGGTCTTGCGGCAAAGATCCTGCAGCGCATCCAGGAAGCCCGGCTGCGGCAGCACCATGCCGATATTGGTGAGCGCCGGTTCGGTGATGACGCAGGCAACATCGCGATCCTTGAGTGCCGCTTCCAGCGCCGCCACATCGTTGAACTCCACCACCTTGGTATGTGTGGTGAGATCATAGACCTGCCCGATGAGGCCCGGCCGGTGAATGGCCTTGCCATTCTTCAGGCGTACGAACGTGTCGTCGACCGCGCCATGATAGGCGCCGTGGAAGACCAGCACTTTGGTGCGCTTGGTGATGGCGCGGCACCAGCGGATGACAAAGCGATTGGCATCTGTCGCTGTTGTCGTTACCTGCCATTGCGGCAGGCCGAACATCTGTTCGAGCAACCGCCCGACCGCAATGATGTCTTCCGTCGGCAGCATATAGGTGAGGCCGTGCGATGCTTGCGCGGCGATGGCCCGGGCGACCGGTTCCGGCGAATGGCCGAACATCGACCCGGTATCACCCAGGCAGAAATCGTCATAGGCGTGACCGTCGGCATCGGTGAGTGTGGCACCCATGGCATCGGCGACAAAGAGAGGGAAAGGAGTCGACCAATCCAGCATCCAATGATGCGGTACACCCTTGATCCAGTTGGCCCGGGCGTCTTCGCCCAGCTGCTGCGAAATCGGGTTGGATTGGATATAGCGGTCGGTCTCTCGCTTTGTCATCGCCTCGACCTGCGCTTTCGGCAAGCCGGCTTCCGATAATTCCATGATGCGTGCACTCTGTCCTTCTGCTGCGGCCACAACCGGCCAAAGAGGCGCCATTGATAGCGACTGCCCAGGGGGATTAGCAAGGGGCGGACCTAAGCCCTTGAGGCGTAACGGGCTGTTGCACCGCGGCAATGCAGCGGCGCCAGCAATCGCGCGTAAAGCTGCGAAGGCGGCGTAGCTTACAGCCAGCCGCGTTTGCGGAAATACCAGAAGGGCAACACGGCGGAGAGCACCATCAAGCCGATGGCGACGAGATAGCCGTAATCCCATGACAGTTCCGGCATGTGTTCGAAATTCATGCCGTAAATGCTGGCGATCAGCGTCGGTGGCAAGAACGCAACCGCAGCGACGGTGAAGATCTTGATGATGGCGTTCTGTTCGATATTGATCAGGCCCAGCGTCGCATCCAGCAGGAAGTTGATCTTGCCGGCAAGGAAGGTTGCATGATCGGCGATCGAGGCGATATCGCGCGACAGCGTCTTGATGCGCGTCTTCGCGTCCTTTTTCATATTGTTCTGCGCATTGAGGAACAGCACCACACGGCTGAGGCCAAGCAGAGAGTCGCGGGCTTTGGTGGCGAGGTCCCCGTTGCGACCGATCCGCTGCAACACGTCCTGCAAGCTGCTGCTTTTCTGCGCGCCATGCCGCTTGCCGCGCGATCTCGAACTCATGCCACCGGTCTGCTTCGAGAAAATATCGCGCGAGACCTGCTCCATGTCGGCGGCCGCCAGTTCCAGGATATCGGCCAGGCGATCGGCAATGCCTTCCAGCAGGCCGAGCAGGATCGGCTGCGCACCGGTGGCGATATTCGGGTGCCGCATGGCGCGGCGCGCAAAGACCGGGAAGGGCAGGGGGTCGACAAACCGCACGGTGATCAGGACGGTGGGTGTCAGGATAAAGGTGACGGCGCCGCTTTCCGGATGCTCGGTCGTGGCCTTGTGCAGGACCGGGACCGTCATCACCAGGCTGTTGTCTTCGCTATAAAGTCGGCTGCTGGCTTCAATCTCATGCATCTCTTCACGCGTCGGTACCTCGATCGCGAAGGCGGTTTCGACGGCGTGGATCTCCGTGGGCGTCGGTTCGAGGAGATCGACCCAGATGGCATCGCGCGGCATTGTTTCCGCTGCGTGATCGGCCGCATCCTGCAGGCGGCTCGGCAGCATCTCGGCGGCGGGCTGGTCGTTGACGACGGCGCGCGTGGCAAGGCCACTCACGACGGTCTTGGTCAGGATCTCATCTTGATGGACATAGGCGGTGATCATGCCGGCCTCCTTAGGGTAAACGAATATGACGTTCGACCCGAAGGCATCGGCAAAAACAGGCGGTGGTGGTTAGCGAGCGCCTGTGCTTGCGGATGAGACCGGGTTGGTAATGGTCCGCGTGGTGTGCTTCACGCCCCTACTGGGAGGCTCGGCAGCGGTGGATTGTGCCCGGTTCATGTGACGGTTCCTTGAGGGGCTGGCAGGCCGGGATGGGTGCCTGCCAATCTTTGGTGTGGTAGGACTCGTGCCTAAGACTGTCAATTGAAAAGGCGCGGCGGAAATGTCGCAGCGGATGGGGGAATTGAGATGACGACATTGAAAGGGCGGATTGCCCTGGTAACAGGTGCGGGCAGTCCCGACGGGATCGGCTTTGCGACCGCACGGGCATTGGCGGCGGCGGGCGCCCGTGTCGCCATCACGTCAACCACCAAGCGTATCCAGCAAAGACTGCGGGAGCTTGGGGGCGACGGGCAGCATATCGCCCTGATCGCCGATTTGACCGATCCCGCTGCGGCCGAAAATCTGGTCGCCGAGATCAACGCGACGCTCGGCAAGATCGACATCCTGGTCAACAACGCCGGCATGGTCCAGACCGGCAAGCCGGAGAAGTCAAAGCTCTTTCACAAGATCACGCCGGAGGAATGGCTGCGTTCGATGGATATCAACCTCAACACCTGCTTCCATGTCAGCCGGGCCATCGTCCCGCAGATGTTGCGCCGGCAATATGGCCGCATCGTCAACATCTCCTCGGTGACCGGCCCGCTCGTCACCAATCCGCGCAGCACCCGCTATTCCACCGCCAAGGCTGCCATGATGGGCCTGACGCGCGCCTTGGCGATCGAGGTTGCTGGCAAGGGCATCACGGTCAACGCCGTGGGGCCGGGCTGGATCGAAACCGGCTCATCCTCGAAAGCGGAGATCGTTGCTGGCAAACATACACCCATCGGCAGGCCCGGCCGCCCGTCGGAAATCGCTGCCACCGCGGCATTTCTGGCAAGCGACGGCGCTTCCTACATCACCGGTCAGATGATCGTGGTCGATGGCGGCAATTCGCTGCAGGAATTCAAGGGGCCGGCCGAAGGATACTACTGAGGGCTATTACTGACCTCAGCTCTCGACCAGTTCCATCCGCACATTGCGCTCAAGATAGGTGTTGAGCGCAATGTAGGAGCGCGTCTCCTTGACGCCGGGGATGTCATAGACCGCTTTCAACAGCTGTTCCAGGGCGCGGGTACCTTCGCAGCGCACCTTCAGGATCATGCAGGTGTCGCCGGCCACCGCATGGATTTCTTCCACCCGCGGGTCCGCTTCCAGCGCCATCATTTCCGGCGTCCTGCCCCAGCCCTCGGTCATCACATGGACGAAGGCCATGAGCGGGCGGCCGATCGCCTCGCCGTCGATGGCGATGGTGGTCTGCTTGATGACGCCTTGTGCCTTCAGTTTCTTGACGCGCTCGAAAATGGATGGCGCGGACAGGCCCAGCTTTTCGCCAAGGTCGCGATAGGCGATGGTGGCATCATCGGCCAGCAGGCCTAATAATTTTCGGTCGGTAGCGTCCATGAGGTCAGCTTTTCGAACGGAATTAGGGGCAAAAATTTGCCGATTGCGAATGATTTTATAACCTAGTACGGCCTTTATTAAAATAGGCACAACGAGGTTAGTTAATGTCCGATATCAGCCTGACCAAGCCCACCCTGTCCGTCGATGGCAGCTTGCTGATTCTGATGTGCGCCATCGCCGCGGTCGGCATCCAGGCACTGATGTTGTCGCCTTTGCTGCCGGACATTGCCGCCGCGTTACACGCATCGCCCCGCGAGATCGGCTTTGCCACCGGCGCCTATGGCGTGGGTGTCGCATTGGCCGCTTTGCTCGCGGCACCCCGGCTCGGCCAGTGGCGCAAGGCGCTGGCGATCCAGCTTGCCTTCGGAATCATGACGCTGGGCCTGGCACTGTGCGGTGCGTCCTGGGATTGGCGGGTGCTGGTGGTGGGGCAGTTCGTGACCGGGCTGTCGGCGGGCATCATCCTGCCCGCGACCTATGGCCTCGCCGCCGAATTGTCACCGCCGGACATGCGCTCGCGGGCCATCGGCAAGGTGATCTTCGGCTGGTCGGTGGCGATGGTGGGCGGCATACCGCTGGCAGCCTTCCTCGCCGATCTCATCGATTGGCGCAGCACCTTCGGCCTCATTGCCGGAATCAGCGCGCTGATGGTGGCGCTCATCGGCTTCGTGCCGCGCGGCAGCGGTACGATTGCCGCGGAACGGATCTCCTATCTGCGCGTCTTCGAAGTTCCCGGTATGAAGCTCTGCTTCGTCGCAACCTTCGCCTATATGATCGGTTTCTATCAGACCTACACCTTCATCGGCGATCATGTGCGGCACCTGCATCAGGCGGGCGCTTGGCTGGGTGGTGTCGTCGCCTGTTCCTATGGTGTGGGGTTTGGTGCCGCCATCCTGTGCACCGCATGGCTGGATCGCATGGGACCAGTACGGCTGATGGCGCTGTCACTGGTCGCGGTCGGCATCAACTACATCATCTTGCCGTTTGCCATGCAGTCGTTCTGGTCGGTATTGGCCTTTCCCTTTGTCTGGGGGCTTGCCAACCATGTCTGCCTGAACGTGCTGGTCTCCTTCATCGGCTCGGCACCACCGGCGGCCCGCAGCACGGCGATGGGGCTGTTCTCCTTCATCACCTATGTGGCCGTCGGCCTGGGTGGTGCCGTTTACGGCACCGTCTATGCCGAAGCCGGCTTTGCCACGGTGTCCTTCCTGGCGGCGGCGACCCTCTGGATCGCAGCACTCCTGGTGGCGTTGCTGCTGAAGCGTCAGGTTGCCGTCAGCCGGTAAACCCATCCACGACCAGGAACTGGCAGCGCGTCGATTTCAGGCGGAAGGGTAGAATGCGCTGGTATTCCGGCGAGTTGTACCAATCCTCCGCTGCCTTGCGCGTTGGAAACTCCAGCATCGCAATCCGTTCGAACGGCATCTCGCCTTCCAGAACCGTGAATTTGCCGCCGCGAATGACAAATCGCCCACCAAAAGCGTCAATCGTCGGCATGACCTGGGAGCGATATTTCTCGAACATCTCGGGGTCGTCGATATGCTCGTAAACAATGCAATAGGCCGTCATGTGCGTCTCCTTGCAGGTTGATTCTGCGTCCATCATAACGTTGTGATTTGACAGAAATTGTGAACCACTTCGCTTTCAGAGTGGCAACATTGCCTTAAGTCTAGCCTCGAATTCTGGGATTTCCAGATGCCGCCGCTGCCGCGTCATGTCGCCGCGCAGGTCCAGAGACCCGGGTGTGATCGTAACAAGGATCCGGTAGCCGGCGAAGAATGATCAAGAGGTAACCAGGCAAGTGACGACAACAACCATGACAGCCAAGGCCCATATCAATCGCATCGGCCTCGCCACACCACCCCATGACATCCATGCCGGATTTCTGGGGCATGCCGGCGCTATGCTGGGCGACGACATCAAACGCCGACTGTTCGACCGCGCCGCGCGACGCAGCGGCATCGCGCATCGTTTCTCCTTCCTGCCCATAGGAGAACTTGGCAGCGGCGCGGTCGATGCTGTCGATTTTTATCGCTGGGGCGCGTTCCCGACCACGGCGCAGCGCATGGCGCTCTATGCGTCGGAGGCCCTGAAGCTGTCGCTGCAGGCGATCGACCGACTGGATATCGGGGCGGAGATGGTCGGCATCACCCATCTGATCGTCGCATCCTGCACCGGCTTCAGCGCGCCGGGGCTTGATCTTCAATTGGCAGACCGGCTTGGTCTCGGCCCAACGGTTGAACGGACGATGATCGGCTTCATGGGCTGTTCGGCCGCCATTCCAGCACTCCGTGCAGCGCATCACATCGTGCGCTCGGAACCTTCGTCGCGGGTCCTCGTCGTCAATCTCGAACTCAGCTCCGTGCATCTGCAGGAGACGACGGATCTGGAATCCGTGTTGTCATTCCTGCTGTTCGGCGATGGCTGCGCCGCGACACTGATCACTGCCGATGAAACAGGCATCGCGCTGGAGGACTTCAGGTCGGTCATCATTCCGAAATCCGAAGACCTCATCACGTGGAAGATCGGCGATCAGGGGTTCGACATGCATCTCTCCGGCCAGGTACCAGGCCGCATCAATCAGGCGTTGCGCCAGGAACTCGGCCGCTCGGACACCGGCGGCATCCTGCGCGGCGAGGGGACACAGGCGATCGATCTCTGGGCCGTGCATGCCGGCGGCCGCACCATCCTCGACGCCGTCGAAACCGGACTGTCGCTGCCGGCAGATGCGCTCAATCATTCCCGCGCCGTGCTGCATGATTACGGCAACATGTCGTCGGCCACCGTCATGTTCGTGCTGGCGCGCATGATGCGCGGGGGCCTCGATCGGGCTCGCGGCATGCTGCTGGCCTTCGGTCCCGGCATGGTCGCTGAGTCGGCGAGATTCTCGGTCGCGGGATGAAGCCGATGGACTTCTCCCGGCGCAGCCAGGCTTCCGAACTGATGGATACAGAGACCGTCACGCCGGAGGATTTTGCGCGATGCCTTGCCGATCTGTCGGTGGTCAACACCCTGACCATGGCGAAGCCCCCGACTTTGGCTTGGCTTACCAAGGCGACGCGTGGTCTCCCCGCCGGCAGCACCATATCGATCCTCGACGTCGGCTTTGGTCATGGCGACATGCTGCGGGCGATCTGGCGCTGGAGCCAGCGTCGTGGGTTGAAGGTCGCTTTGCACGGTATCGACCTCAATCCACTCAGCGCGGCCGCCGCGAAACAAGCAACGCCACCGCACATGAACATCGGTTTCCAGACCGGCGACATCTTCGCCATCGATAGCGCACGGCGTTACGACTTTGTCATCAGCTCCCTGGTCACGCATCACATGAGCGACATGCAGATCGTGGCGTTCCTGCGCTGGATGGAGCAGCACGCAGCGCGTGGGTGGTTCGTCAACGACCTCCACCGTCACGCGGTTTCCTATCACGCCTTCCGGGTGCTATCGGCCCTCGCTGGCTGGCATCGCTTCGTCCGTCACGATGGTCCGGTGTCGATCGCGCGCAGCTTCCGACGGGATGATTGGCAGCGATTGCTGCAGCAAGCCGCCGTGTCCGGGGACATTCGCTGGCATATGCCATTCCGCTATTGCGTCGGACATATCTGATGAGACCAGTCGTCGTTGCCGGCGGTGGCCTTGCCGGATCAGCCACCGCATGTCTGTTGGCTCGCGCTGGTCACCCGGTCCAACTCATCGAGCGCGACCGGGCGCCCAGGCACAAGGTCTGCGGCGAATTCCTGAGCTGCGAGGCACAAGGATATCTTGGTCGCCTTGGCATCGACCTTGCAGGCCTGGGGGCTGTCCCGATCACCCATCTGCGTCTTGCTCGTCGGGACAAGGTGGTGACGGCGAAGTTGCCGTTCCTGGGGCGTAGCCTCTCGCGCCAGGTGCTGGACGAAGCGCTACTACGCCGTGCGGAGGAACTCGGCGCAGACGTGCTGCGCGGTCACAGCATTCGCGAAATCAGCGACTCTCCTCTCAGCCTGAGCGTCGATGGCATCGGCGATATCTCGCCCGAAACGCTCCTCCTCGCCAGCGGCAAGCATGATGTGCGCGGCGCATCGCGTGAGGCGAGGGCGCAGGCCAACGATCTCATCGGCCTCAAAAGCTATTTCAGACTTGCGCCGGCGCAGCACAACGCCTTGCGGCATCATGTTGAAATCATCCTGTTCAAAGGCGGCTATGCTGGCTTGCAGATGGTCGAGGGAAACCGCGCCAATCTCTGTCTGTTGGTGCGGCGCGCGCGATTTGCCGCCGTTGATCACGACTGGCAAGGCCTGCTCGCGAGCCTGATGGCGGAGAATACGCATCTGTCCGCGCGGTTGACGGGTGCCACAGACATGCTCGACCGACCCTTGGCCATCGCGCGCATTCCCTACGGCTTCCTTCACCGTCCGGCGCCGGGCGATGCTGCCGGCCTCTTCCGGCTCGGCGATCAATTGGCGGTGACACCATCCTTTTCCGGCGACGGCATGTCGATCGCTCTGCACACCGCCTTTGCTGCGGTCGACGCCTATCTCACCGGATACGACGCCAACGCCTATCACCACCGCATGCGCCAGGAAATCGGCCCGCAAATCCGCCGCGCGAAATTCCTGTCGGCCGGCATGCAGAACGATGTCGGCCAAGCCGGAATCATGGCGCTCGCCGGCATGATGCCCTCTCTGTTGCAGGGGGCTGCGGCGATAACACGCCTGCCCGATACGGCCGCACGGCTCCACTTCAGATAATCCGGCATTTCGTGTGCCGATTTGATCAACTTGGCACGCTTTGCCGTCTGGACACTTTGCTCCCGAGCGAAGGGCTGCGCTCGTAGCGCGTACGCAAGGAGCCTGCTGTGCTCCGGCGTGCCATCTCACGCACTGCCGGTGCGCGAACGCCTTCGATGGCGATGAGCGCAGAGGTGCGAATCGAGATATAATCGGCTCACTCCCAAGTCGGTAAATTACTTAATTTTCCCCGGACAGCGCACGATGAACCAAATCGTCCTCATCGGTACGAGTCACGAGTATCAGCATTGCGGGAAGCCAGGCGCAGATGTCTTCGAGCGCTTTATTATGTCCCATTTGGACTCGCCGACCTTTACAGCAATTGCAGAAGAGATGAGCTGCGAAGCTTTGTCGGAGCAAGGCACTGCCCAGTCAGTTGGTAGTCAAGTAGCGTGCCAACGCGATATTCGTCATCTCTATTGCGATCCAAACAGTCAGACGCGTAATCGCCTTGGAGTCCGACAAGAGGCGGAAATCCGGATAGCTGCCTCTTTCGCCAATCATTCCGAGGAAAGAGTGCGCCAACTAATCCAAGAGTCATATGATCTTCGGGAACAATACTGGCTAGATCAAATTCTTACGTTGGATTGTTGGCCTGTACTCTTCATATGCGGGGCTAACCATGTAGATAGTTTTCGCACGAAGATTGAGGCGCGTGGGCTCTCTGCAAGTATTTTAACGCGCGACTGGAGCCCATAGTCAGAGATCGGACTTCTAGCCCCTTCGCCGATGTTCATCGTGGCTTAGCAAGGGCATACCAAAATAAGCAAAGTGATGGCGGAGGGGGTGGGATTCGAACCCACGGTACGCTTGCACGTACAACAGTTTTCGAGACTGTCCCAATCGGCCACTCTGGCACCCCTCCGCAGGGGATCGCTCGATCCGGGCCGTTTGACGCGCGCGGAACCTAACGAAGTGAATCGGTCTTCGCAAGTCCGGCTTGACCCGGTTCAGGGTTAACGTCGATCCTCCGGCCCGTACTCTAAAGGAGTGGCCCGAAGATGGCGCCGGACGATCTGCCCATAATCCCCGTAATCGATCTGGGTGCCGCACCCTGCGACCATTTGGCCGCTCTGGCGCCTGACAAGGTGCAGATGTTGGCAGCCGCGGGACGGGCGCTGACCACCGCCCCGGTGCAGGCCTGGATGGATCGCCGTTCCAAGACTTGGCTCAACCGGAACGTCACACCTTATAAGGCGGAGATCGACCGGGTCGCGGCGCTGCCCGGTATTTCCGGCGTGTACGCGCTCAATATCTCCACGGAATGGGCCTGTTCCAGCATGGTTCATGGCGGCCGCCTGATGCGGACCCTGGATTGGCCGCTCCATGGCATGGGACCGAGCTTGACCGTCACCCGCCATGATGCGGCCGTCGGCGCCTGGTGGCAGGCGACCTGGCCGGGATTCGTCGGCGTGCTGACCGGCATGGCGCCGGGCCGCTTTGCCGCCTCCTATAACCAACCGCCCATTCGCCGGCGGAGCGGGATAAAGCCGCTGGATTGGGTCATCGAGCGGATCGGTGTCGACCGCCGGACCGCGATCCCGCCCACCCATCTCCTGCGCCAGGTATTTGAAAAGGCGCGCAATTTTGACGAAGCAGCCACCATGCTGCGCGAGACCGAGCTGGCGATTCCAGCCCTTTTCAGCCTGGCCGGGGCCGATGGCCAGTCGGTTGTGATCGAGCGGCTGGAGACGCGGGCGAGGCTGCGCCCCGGCCCGGTCGCCATCGCCAATCATTGGCCGTCTTTGGCGGAGTCGCCGCCCGATTGGCCGGCCGGCTGGCTGCGCGGCGTCGATAGCGGTGGCCGTTTTCGCGATGCTTGCGTGGTGGCCGGCAATCTCACGGCCCTGCCGGATCGTTTCGACTGGCTGCAATACCCTATTCTTAATAAATACAGCCGTTTAGCGGCCATGATGGACTGCGTCGCCGGGACCTTTGTGGTCCAGGGGCTGGAGCAGCAAGGGCAAAGCGCCGTGCCGGCAACCCAGATTCTGCGACTTGAGGGCCTGAAACCAAGGGCTTAAGGTGTCCCCGGCGAAACCGGCGCTGGCGCCGGCCGGCGGATTTTCTGCCCCGGATTGGGCCTGAATCAGGTTGACAGGCAGGGGCGATAACGTCTATTTCCCACCTCGAACGGGTCGCCCTTCGGCGGCCCGAAGCTTTTGGCATGAAATGGCGCTGCGTGGGGGATCCCCTGCGACCCGCCTTTAGGACGGCAATTATGTTTGCAGTGATCAAGACGGGCGGCAAGCAATACAAGGTCGCAACCAACGACATCATCCTCGTTGAGAAGCTTGAAGCCGATGAAGGCTCGAGCGTCACCCTGGGCGATGTGCTGATGGTCGGCGAAGGTGGCAACATCACCGTTGGCGCGCCGAATGTGGCTGGCGCTTCGGTGACCGCCAAGGTGCTCGAGCAGCGCAAGGGCGACAAGGTCATCATCTTCAAGAAGAACCGCCGCCACAACTACCGCCGCAAGCGCGGCCATCGTCAGTTCGTGACGGTGCTCAAGATCGAAGGCATCCAGGCGGCCTGAGGGCCAGCCGGATAGAATTTAGGGAGATTCCAAATGGCACATAAGAAAGCCGGTGGTAGTTCGCGCAACGGTCGCGACAGCGCTGGCCGTCGCCTGGGCGTGAAGAAGGCCGGTGGCGAAGTGATCGTCTCGGGCAACATCATTGTCCGTCAGCGCGGCACCAAGGTTCACCCCGGCCAGAATGTCGGCATCGGCAAGGACCACACCCTGTTCGCCACGGCGGCTGGTCGTGTGACGTTCAAGACCGGCGCTGGCGGGCGTACCTTCGTGTCGGTACTGCCTGTGGCACTCCCGGCAGCCGAGTGAGCCATTTGCGCCCCTGAGGGCGCGGCCATTCGCTGAAGCGGTTTAAAGGGGAATGGCGGAAACGCCGTTCCCCTTTTTCGTTTTCGGAATTGATCATGAAGCCGAGTGAGTTTGCCTATAACGCCCTGGTGCCGGAACTGATCTGCAGCGATTTCGCGCGGTCGCGGGCGTTCTATGTCGACCTGCTGGGTTTTCGTCCAGCCTATGAGCGGCCGGAAGATCTGTTTGCCTATCTCGAACGCGGTGCAGCCCAGCTCATGATCGAGCAGTTCAGCGAAGATGGTTCGTGGCTCACGGGCGAGATGACGCAGCCCTATGGCCGCGGCATCAATCTGCAGATCGAGATCGACGATCTCGATGAACTCGCGGCGAAACTGACACGCGCCGGCAGCGCGTTTTTTCGCGAGCCCGTGGATCGCTGGTACCGCGTCGACAATTATGAGACCGGTCAGCGCCAATTCCTGGTGCAGGACCCTGATGGATATTTGCTGCGCTTCTGCCAGCATCTTGGTGAAAGACCAATACAATGAAGTTTCTCGACGAGGCCAAGATTTTCGTGAAGTCCGGTGACGGCGGCGCTGGCTGCGTCTCGTTCCGGCGCGAGAAGTTCATCGAATTCGGCGGCCCCGATGGCGGCAATGGCGGGCGCGGCGGCGACATCATTGTCGAGGTCGTGGCGAATCTGAACACGCTCATCGACTATCGCTATCAGCAGCATTTCAAGGCGCGCCGCGGCTATCACGGCAGCGGCAAGAATCGCACCGGTCCGGATTCCGACACCATCGTCATGAAGGTGCCGATCGGCACGCAGATCTTCGATGAAGACAAGGAAACCTTGCTGTTCGATCTCGTGACTCCGGGTCAGCGGATCGTGCTGTGCCGTGGCGGTGATGGCGGATTCGGCAACGCGCATTTCAAGACCGCGACCAACCAGGCGCCGCGTCTGGCGGGGCAGGGCTGGCCGGGTGAAGAGCGCTGGATCTGGCTGCGCCTGAAGCTCATCGCCGATGCAGGGCTCGTCGGTCTGCCCAATGCAGGCAAGTCGACCATGCTGGCCGCTGTGTCGCGTGCCAAGCCCAAGATCGCCGATTATCCGTTCACGACACTGAAGCCCCAGCTGGGTGTCGTCTATGTCGACGAGCGCGAATTCGTGCTGGCCGACATTCCCGGCCTCATCGAAGGCGCCCATGATGGCGCCGGCCTCGGCACCAAGTTCCTGGGCCATGTCGAGCGCTGCCGCGTGCTGCTCCATCTCATCGACGGAACCCAGGACGATGTTGCCGGCGCCTACAAGACCATCCGCAAGGAGCTGAAGGCCTATAGCTCTGTGCTGGCGGCAAAGCCGGAACTCGTGGCGCTCAACAAATGCGATGCCCTGACCGACGAAGAAATCGAAGAAAAGGCCGCCGCTCTCAAGAAAGCGGCGAAGCTCAAGAAGGGGCAAGTTGTTTACCGTGTGTCTGGCGCTGCCGGTATCAACGTCAAGGAATTGATGCGCACGATGCTGGGCATCATCGATACGGATAAAGCGCGCGAAGTCGAAGAAGCGAACGATATGAGCCAAGGCATCGAGATCGACGCCGACGCGTAAGGATCAGGGCAGCGTAAGGGGGCGCTGACATGAGTGAGAAGAAACGGGTACAATCCAAGGAACGGTCGCTCAGTAGCGCCAAGCGGATCGTCATCAAGATCGGCTCGGCTTTGTTGGTCGATGACGAGACCGGCGGTATTCGCCGCAAATGGCTCGATGCGCTCGCCGACGATGTCGCCGTCTTGCGCGAACAGGGCAAGGAAGTTCTGCTGGTATCGTCGGGTGCCATCGCCGTCGGCCGCCGCCACCTCGGCCTGACCGAAGGGGTCCTGCGCCTGGAGGAAAAACAGGCGGCTGCCGCAACCGGCCAGATCCGTCTCGCACACGCCTATCAGGAAACGCTGGCCCGTCACGGCATCACCGTGGCCCAGGTGCTGCTTACCCTCGACGACACCGAGGAGCGCCGCCGCCATCTCAACGCGCGCTCGACCTTGGCGACACTGCTGCAGATGGGCGCCGTCCCGGTCATCAATGAAAACGACACGGTGGCCACCAGCGAGATCCGCTTTGGTGACAATGACCGCTTAGCGGCCCGCGTCGGTGCCATGATCAGCGCCGATACGCTGGTGCTGCTTTCCGACATCGATGGCCTTTACACCGCCGATCCGCGCAAGGACAAATCCGCGGCCTTCATCGGCGAGATCACCGAAGTCACCGCGGATATCGAAGCCATGGCCGGCGTGGCGCCGGCCGGCTATTCGTCGGGTGGCATGGTCACCAAGATTGCCGCGGCACGCATCGCCATGTCGGCCGGTTGCCGCATGGTCATCGCGAGCGGCAAGAAGATGAACCCGCTGCAGGCGATCCTTGATGGCGGCACCTGTTCCTGGTTCCTGCCGGCGAGCGGCCCGAAGACCGCGCGCAAGAGCTGGATCGGCGGTTCGCTGAAAGCCAAGGGCAAGCTCGTGGTCGATGACGGTGCCTTGACGGCACTGAAGGGCGGACGGTCCTTGCTGCCGGCCGGGATTATCCGGGTCGAAGGGCGTTTCGAGCGCGGCGATGCAGTGCTCGTGGTGGACAATGCCGGCAATGAGATCGCCCGTGGCCTCGCCGCCTATGACGCCGCCGACGCCAAGCTCATCATGGGCCATAAATCGAAGGAGATTGCGGCCTTGCTCGGCTATCGCGGGCGTGATGAGATGATCCACCGGGATGATCTGGTCGTCAGCTAAGGACACGATATGACCGCGCTCAAGAAAGATGTTGGTGGCGATACGCTGTTGAATGAGATGCTGGCGCTGGGGCGTGCGGCCAAGGCCGCCTCCGCGAAGCTCGCCCAGGCGCCGCGGGAGAAGAAGGATCTGGCGCTCAAGGCCATGGCCGCTGAAATCCGTGCGCAGGCTGCGAAGATTCTGGCCGCCAATGAGCGCGACATGAACACGGCGCGCACGCGTGGCCTCAGCGGTGCCTTGCTGGATCGGCTGCTACTTGATGCCAAGCGTGTCGAAGGCATGGCGACAGGCCTTGAAGAAATTGCCCAATTGCCCGATCCCGTCGGCCGCTCGCTCGGCGCCTGGGATCGGCCCAATGGATTGAAGATCGAGCGCGTCTCGGTGCCGCTCGGTGTCATCGGCATCATCTATGAAAGCCGCCCCAATGTGACGGCAGATGCTGCCGGCCTGTGTTTGAAATCCGGCAATGCCGCCATCCTGCGCGGCGGATCGGAAAGTGCCCATAGCGCTGCCGCCATTCTCGATTGCCTGCAGGAAGGTCTTTGCGCGGCGGGTCTGCCCAAGGCCGCGATCCAGCGCTTGCCCACCACTGATCGCGCGGCCGTCGGCATCATGCTCGGCATGACGGAGAGCATCGACCTCATCATCCCGCGCGGTGGCAAAGGTCTCATCGAACGTGTGGCTAACGAAAGCCGCATCCCGGTCCTCAAACATCTCGACGGTATTTGCCACACCTATATCGATGGCGAAGCCGACCCCGAGATGGCACGCAAGATTGCGGTCAACGCCAAGATGCGCCGCACCGGTATCTGTGGTGCCACCGAAACTCTGCTGATCGACCGGCCGGCATTGGCCTTTGCGAAGCCCATCCTCGACGATCTCATCAAGGCCGGTTGCGAGCTGCGGGGTGATGCGGCCATCCAGGCGCTCGACAAGCGCGTCAGTGCGGCGTCGCCGGAAGATTGGGATACCGAATATCTCGATGCGATCCTGTCAGTGCGCGTGGTCGATGGGGTGAGTGGTGCGATCGAACATATCGAGCGCCACTCCTCGCATCACACCGAGGCGATCGTCACCAAGAATGCGGCCACCGCGGCGCGCTTCCTGAACGAGATCGATTCCGGTATCGTCATCTGGAACAGTTCGACCCAGTTCGCCGATGGCGGCGAGTTTGGCATGGGCGCCGAGATCGGCATTTCCACCGGCAAGCTGCATGCGCGGGGGCCGGTGGGGGCGGAACAGCTCACCTCCTACAAATACATCGTGCGCGGCGACGGCCAGGTACGGCCGTAAGCGTGGGCACGGTCGCGCGCAAGATCGGCATCCTGGGCGGTTCCTTCAATCCGGCTCATGACGGGCACCGGGATATCAGCCTGGCTGCCCTGGCCTATCTCGGCCTCGACGAAGTCTGGTGGATGGTGGCGCCCCAGAATCCCTTGAAAAGCAGCAATGGCATGGCTTCGTTTGCCGCCCGAATGGCCGAAGCGAAACGGGTGGCGCATCATCCCCGCATCCGGGTCACGGATATCGAGCGCCGTTTCGGCACCCGCTATACCGCAGACACGCTCCGGCGCCTCACCCGCAAGTTCGCCGACTTTCGTTTCGTCTGGCTGATGGGTGCCGACAACCTTGCCGGCATGGATCAGTGGAAGGATTGGCAACAGATCTTTCATACGGTGCCAATTGCGGTTTTTGACCGTCCGACATATACTTACCGTGCACTGGCCGCTAAAGCGGCACGGCGATTCGCCTGTTTTCGGGCGCGGGAGCAAGCAGCCCGAACGCTGGTCACATCGCCACCGCCGGCGTGGACATTTGTGCATCATCGATTGAACCCGATCTCAGCCACCGAAATCCGCCGTAGGCGGCTGTGGGGTGAGACGGGTCCAGGAGAGTCCAACCTCGGGGCGGCAGCCGACAACGCCCCGATGACGATTGATCTGTAACGCCGGCCTCTAGGAGGATTAACGCCATTTCCGAAAAGAACACCGCGGTTGGCCGGAAGACCGCAGCTAAATCTACCGGCAAAAGCAAACCCGCCACGAAGAAGGCCGCGCCGAAGAAGGCATCTGCTCCCAAGGGAGCGAAGGCCGCCGTCAAGAAGAAGACGGCAGTGAAGTCGAAGGTGGCAACAAAATCCAAGACTGTCACAAAGCCAAAGGCCGGGGGCAAGAAGCCCGCGGTAAAGGCGGTTGGCACGAAGGCCATTGCACCGACGGCATCGCGGCCGATCGACCAGTGGTCGCGCAATCTCCTGAAGATCGTCGAGAAATCCCTGGATGCCGACAAGGCTGAGGACGTCGTGACGATCGATCTGTCCGGCAAATCGGCGATTGCCGATTACATGGTGATCGCCACCGGTCGCAACACCCGTCAGCTGGCGTCCATGGCTCATCACATTGCCGAAAAGCTCGGCAAGGCCGGGGCGAAGCCGATCGGTATCGAAGGCATCAGCCAGGGCGACTGGGTGCTGGTGGACGGCAACGACATCATTATCCACCTGTTCCGGCCGGACGTGCGCCAGCTCTACAGCCTGGAGAAGATGTGGGGCATTGACCAGCCGGAACCGGAAACGCTGCAGGCTGTCGGCTAATCTAGCCAGCTGTCTGAGGTGGCGCTGAACTGATATCGGCCTGATTGCCGAAGGCTGTGCCCAGCATGCCCTGGGCGATGGCTTCCGCGCCGACGACGATGCGGTCGGCGCCGTGGAGTTTGAGATGGTCGATCTCGTCGCTGGAGAAGGCGCGGGCGATGATCTCCAGCGATGGGTTGGCGGCACGCGCCTGCTCGACGGCTTGCCCCGCCTCGAACGCATTGTCGATCGCCACGAACAATCGCCGGGCCCCCGTCATGTTGGCAGCAGCAATGGCATTGGGATCCGCGGCATTGGCGGCGATGACTTCGATCCCGTCCGCGCGCAGGCGCTTCAGGGCATTCGCCCGATCTTCGATCACCAGGAATGGCAGTCCCGCTCGGCGCAGATAGTCGATGAGGGCGTTGCCGACCCGGCCACCTCCCACGATGACGGTGTGCTGGCTGAGGCCGGTCCTGGTGAGCTGGTCCGCTGAGGCTCTAATTTCCTGAGCCTCGGCATTCTTGGTATTTTTCCCGGTGAAGCGATCGATCGCCGTAAAGAGGACCGGGTTAGCGAGGATCGAGAGGATGGCGCCGGCCAGGATGAGGTCGCGCCCTTCCTGCGGCATCAGATTGAGCTCGACGCCCAAGGCCGCCAAGATAAAGGAAAATTCGCCGATCTGCGCCAGACTCGCGGAGATGATCAGGGCTGTGCCGGTCGGATGCCGGAACAGCCGGACGAGGAGAAAGGCCGCGATCGACTTCCCGAAAACGATGATGCCGAAGGTGGCGGCGACGAGCAGCGGGCTGCGAATGAGTATCGTTGGATCGAACAGCATGCCGACCGAAACGAAGAAGAGGACGGCAAAGGCATCGCGCAGCGGCAGGGATTCTTCGGCGGCTCGGTGGCTGAGTTCGGATTCCGCCAGCACCATGCCGGCAAAGAAGGCGCCGAGCGCAAAGGACACGCCGAACAGGGCCGAGGCGCCAAAGGCGACGCCCAGCGCAATGGCCAGCACGGCGAGGCGGAACAACTCGCGCGATCCAGTATGGGCGATGTAATGCAGGATCCAGGGAATGACCCGCCGCCCGACCACCAGCATGAACACGATGAAGGCGGTGACTTTGCCCAGCGTGATCAGCAGCGGCATGAGGAAATCGGCACCACCCTCGGAACCGGCGGTCTGCCCCTCGGTCAAGGCGGCGGCGAAGGGCGGCAGCAAGACGAGGACGAAGACCATGACCAAATCTTCGACGATCAGCCAGCCGATGGCGATGCGACCGCGATCCGTCTCCAGCGCGTGACGTTCCTGCATCGCCCGCAGCAGGACCACGGTTGAGGCGACCGAGAGGGCGAGGCCAAAAACGAGGCCGCCGGCCATCGGCCAGCCGAGCGCCCATGCGAGACCCCAGCCCAAGACGGTCGCAAAGGCGATCTGCAGGACAGCGCCCGGAATGGCGATCGCCTTCACCGACAGCAGGTCCTTGAGTGAGAAATGTAGCCCCACGCCAAACATCAGCAGGATGACGCCGATCTCAGCTAGTTCCAGCGCCAGTCCCTGATCGGCGACATAGCCGGGGGTGAAGGGACCGACGATCACACCGGCCAGCAGATATCCGACCAGCGGCGAGATGCGCAGCCGATGCGCCAACGTGCCGAAAACAAAGGCCAAGGCAAGGCTGCCGACGATGGTGGCAATAAGCGGCGTGGCGTGCGGCATGGATTCACGTCGCGGGTTCGTTACATGGATGGGTGAGGGGGCCGGATTCCCATATCAAGCCCTTGGCGTATATGGGGATTCAGGGGGCGGATATCAAGGTTTTGGGTGGCAAAAATCCCCCTCACCCCAACCCCTCTCCCGCGAGGGGAGAGGGGCCGTTGCCACGCAAGTCCGACGAGACAACTCTGCCAGACTGGTTGTTGCCGGCAGATCTCATTCCCTCTCCCCTTGCGGGAGAGGGATAGGGTGAGGGGGCGCAAGTGACGTGCGGCCCGCCATGCGAATTCCGGGCGATGGGGCAATGGTTTCGCGCTACTCAGGGGTGGTCTGGCTGGCTAGGGTCTGAAACGAGTTCACGCGTTTCGTATCGGAACTACATCATGCTCACCAATCGCGGTGTTTTGCTGGCGTTTCTCGCCTCCGCCGCCTTCTCGATGAAAGCCATCTTCGTCAAGCTTGCCTATATCTATGGCGTTGACGCTGTCCTGCTGCTGGCGCTCCGCATGGCGTTTTCCCTGCCGGCTTTGCTGGTGGCGGCCTGGTGGACGGGGCGGAACTCGGAACTGAAGCTGACGGCCCGGGACTGGCGCAACATCATTTTCCTGGGCTTCGTCGGCTACTATCTCTCCAGCCTGCTCGACTTCCTGGGTCTGGCCTACATCTCGGCGGGGTTGGAGCGGCTGATCCTCTTCCTCTATCCGACGGTGGTCGTGCTGATCTCGGTCTATCTGTTCGGCAAGAGCATCAGCCGGCGGGCGATCTTCGCCATGGTGCTGTCCTATATCGGCATCGGCATCGCCTTCCTGCATGACGTCGAAGTCACCGGCGACCACCGCGCCACCCTGATTGGCGGCGGATTGGTCTTCCTGTGCATGATCACCTACGCCGTCTATCTCGTGGGTAGCGGGCAGATGACCAACCGCATGGGGTCGACCCGCTTTGCAGCACTCGCGACCAGCGTCGCCGCCGTCTCGGTCATGATCCATTTCGTGTTGGCCAGTCCGATCGTCGAGGCCGTGCAACAGCCGTGGCAAGTCTATGCCTATGCGGCCGGGATGGCGGGCCTCTCCACCATCCTGCCGATCTTCCTGACCGCCAAAGCCATCCAATTGATCGGTGCTTCCAAGGTCTCGATCGTGGGGTCGATCGGGCCGGTCGCCACCATCTTTTTCGGCTGGCTGATCCTGGGTGAGGATGTCTCGATCGAGCAGATGGTGGGTGCCGCCTTCGTGCTGGGCGGGGTCATGCTGGTCAGTTCCAAAAAAGCCTGAAAATCAAATAGTTGCGAATCTGACCTCAGAGAGGATTTGGGTGGAAAATCCGCCCGAATTGCTTAGATTGCGCACCAATCCGTACCCTTACGACATCCCGAGAGATTAATGGCCAATCTGCCGAATGAAGTATCCCGGCGCAGGACGTTTGCGATCATCGCGCACCCTGACGCCGGCAAGACCACGCTTACAGAAAAGCTGCTGCTGTTCGGCGGCGCCATCCAGCTGGCCGGTGCCGTCAAGGCGCGTGGCGAGCAGCGCCGCGCGCGGTCGGACTGGATGAAGGTCGAGCGCGAGCGCGGCATCTCGGTCACCGCCTCGGTGATGAGCTTTGAATACAAAGGCTGCGCCTTCAACCTGCTGGACACGCCGGGCCACGAGGATTTCAGCGAGGATACCTATCGGACCCTGACCGCCGTCGATAGCGCGGTGATGGTGATCGATGCTGCCAAGGGTATCGAAGCACAGACCTTGAAGCTGTTCGCTGCCTGCCGCCTGCGCGACGTGCCGATCATCACCTTCATCAACAAGATGGACCGCGAGAGCCGTGAGCCGCTAGATCTCCTGTCGGAAATCGAAGACCAGCTGGCGCTCGACGTGACGCCGGCGTCCTGGCCGATCGGCATGGGGAAGACGTTCCGCGGCTGCTACGATCTCATGAAGGATCGGCTCATCCTGTTCGAGCGCGGCGGCAAGCAGGACGAGGATGTCGTTGAAATTAAAGGTATTGATGATCCCAAGCTCGATGCCAACCTGAAGCCGGACGAAGTGCAGCGCCTGCGCGACGATATCGAGATGGCCCGCGGCCTCATGAAGCCGTTCGATCTCGAGGCCTATCGCGAGGGACATCTGTCGCCGGTCTATTTCGGCTCCGCGGTGAACAATTTCGGCGTCGGCGAATTGCTCTCGGGCCTCGCTGAGATGGCGCCGCCGCCGCGTCCGCAGAAAGCGGCGAGCCGGATGGTCGAGCCGACCGAGGAAAAGACCACGGCCTTCGTGTTCAAGATCCAGGCGAACATGGACCCGAAGCACCGTGATCGTATTGCTTTTACGCGCCTGTGCTCCGGCAAGTTCGAGCGTGGGATGAAGATGCTGCATGTCCGCTCGGGCAAGCAGATCAACCTCCATAACCCGGTCGTCTTCCTGGCCCAGGACCGCGAGATCGCGGAAGAGGGCTATGCGGGCGACATCCTCGGCATTCCCAACCACGGCAATCTGCGCATCGGCGATACGCTGACCGAGGGCGAGCCGCTGCAGTTTGTGGGCATCCCGAGCTTTGCCCCGGAACACCTGCAGGCGGTGCGGGCCGATGATCCGCTCCGCGCCAAGCATCTCGGCAAGGCGCTGGAGCAACTGGCGGAAGAGGGCGCCGCCCGGGTGTTCCGCCCGGAGATCGGCACCGATTATATCGTCGGGGTCGTGGGCGCGCTGCAGTTCGAGATCCTGGCCGACCGCATCCGGACCGAATACGGCCTGCCGGTCCGGTTCGAGCCGACCAGCCTTCATACTGCGCGCTGGATCGAAAGCGACGATCCGGCGGCGCTGAAGACCTTCCTCGACGAGACGCGGGCCAGTGTCGGCAAGGACCACAATGGCGATCACGTGTTCCTGGCGCGCAATGCCTGGCATCTCGACCGGGCCGAGAAGGATCACCCGAAACTGCGCTTCCTCAAGGTGAAGGAACAGGCGCAGTAAAGCCTTACGCCTCGCCGCGGGTCCAGCTGACCTCAAGCGGCTCGCGGAAGGCGAAGCGGGTGAGGTGGCTGCCGATCACGTCCTCCATCCGGGCAAGCGAGTCGACATCGATCGCCGAGACGCACATGACCAGGACGTCCTTGCCGGTCGCCAGTTCGCAGAGGCCGAACGGAAACTCGATCCGTCCGGTCTCGGTGTCATGGGTTGCCGGAATCTTGTGGGCGAAGTGCTTGCACAACTGCCCAAGATAGCGCGCGGGCGAGGTGGTCGGCACGCGCGCCATCGAGGTGAATTTGGTCGCCACGGATTCAGCCATCATCATCACCATCATCTTACATTCTCGATCGCCTGCGCTGCCGCATCGATGGCAGCCGCAATGGCGCGGGTTTGCTCGTCATTGAGCGGGCCTTGCGAGAGGCGGAGGCGGATCGCGACCTTCAGGTTTTCCATTGCGCGGAGGATCTGCGGGGCCGGGCCACCGCCATGGGCGGCGTGGGTCTCGCTGATGCGGTCGAAGATCGCGGCGATGATCGAGTGGTTTTCAGCAAGGAACGCCTTGCCGGCATCGGTGATGGCGTAGAGCTTCTTGTTGCCTTCAGCTTCGGTCACCGTGGCGTAACCGGTTTCCTCGAGAAGAGTGAGGGTCGGATAGACGACGCCGGGGCTGGGCGTATAGGCGCCGGCCAGCTTTTCCTCGATCGCCTTGATGACCTCATAGCCGTGGCGCGGCTTCTCGGCGATCATCTGCAGGATGACGTAGCGGAGGTCGCCGTGATCGAAGATCCGGGCGAATTTGCCCCGACCGCCGAAGCCGTGACGGCCGCCGAAACCATGGCGATGGCCGAAACCCCGGCCGCCGCCGAGCTCGTCGCGGGCAAAGCGCCTCTCGCGGCATTCCTTTAAGTGTTTGAAAAACATATATCTGTCCTTTCTGTTTCGATATATCGGAATTTAGATATATCTAAATACGGTCTGTTTCAAGTCCCGTGCCGCAGAAAATTTCCGGCGGCCTTGACCTTCCCATGATGGGAAGACCCATATTCAGGCCAGGAACGCGATCAGGCAGGAGACACGGCACATGTTGAATTTGAAGGTTGAAGGCATCACTTGCGGCGGCTGCGCCAACTCCATCAAAAAGGCGCTGGCCGTGGCGGCCCCTGGGGCCGAGGTCGCGGTGGATATTCCGACCGGCGCGGTGAAGGTCACGGGTAGCGCCGACCGGGGCAAGGTCGTGGCGGCGATTGAAGATGCCGGATACGACGTCACGGGGGATGCCTAATCCGCCCACCAGTCGAAATGTGAACAAGTCTCTCGTATTGCATCTTTGACCAGCAGCAGGTCAGTGCAATTCTCAAGCATGTCGCTATTACCAAGAGAGAGTTCCATGTCGACTAACGGAACCAGCCCCGACGGCCTTGCACAGCGCTGCTTTCTGGCAATTTTGATGATTTCTACTGGTGCTGGCTTTCTTTACGTCACCTTCCTGGCCTGTCAGTTTCTGTTTGGCGTTATATTGTCCGTCGTTCAGCTCGATCCGAACGGATTCTCGATGTTGATCTATTTTGTTTTCGTCGGAGTCATCGCACTCCTCCTGGGCAACATAACTCTAAGAATATTGGCGCGACTGAAGCGTGGCAGTTAGATCTGCTGATCCGCGATCGCGCCGAAGATCTGGGCGGCGAGGTCGGCGGCGCGTTGTGTTTCTTGGCCTTGGCGATAAGCCTTCTCTGCCTGCTGGCGTCGTTCGGCTGATGAGGTTTCTGTGCCATCACCTTGCGCGACCAATGCCGCGGCGGCACCCGCAACCGCACCGGTATCGCCCGATGACGGCGATTGCACCGACACCGCTGCGGCTTGCACCCGGCGCAGCGCTTTCTCTTGATCTTCCGCTGTACCCGAGACATTGACGTTGATCGGCACCTTGCCTTCGACGGCGTAGAGCTTGCCGTCCGGGCCGCGCTTATAGGTGTATTGCGGGACGCCGGCGAATTGGCCGGCCGTTGCCGCGTGGCGTTCTTCCTCGTTGCGCACTTCGCGGTCGCGCTGCTGCAATTCGGCGATGACGCGGCGGTCGCTTTCGGAGAGTTGTCCGGGGACATTGGCCGGTGCGGCTGTGCTGGCCGTTTCGCCTTGCGCCAGTTTGCGCACGACGAGCGTCTCGGTGCCGGGCGCACCGCCCGGAACCTTGCCGATCACCTGGCCCTGGCCGTTATTGATGAGGCTGCCGATCGTGGACATGGCCGCCATTTTGCGACTGTCGCGCGGCCGTGTCTTGGTTAATTGGCGGGTGTAGCCCTGGCGCAGGGGTCGCCCTTGGGATCGGCAACGTCGTTCATGCGGGCCTGGATCGTGCCGGCGCGGCCGCGGATATAGCTGGTGGGCTTCGAGGCGGACCAGCGGATCGGATTGGGCAGGACCGCGGCCAACAGTGCCGCCTCGCGGCGGGTGAGGTCCTTGGCGGATTTTCCGAAATGCGCTTGTGCCGCGGCTTCGGCGCCGTAGATGCCGGGGCCGAACTCAACCACGTTGAGATAGATTTCGAGGATCCGCTTCTTCGACCAGGTGAGTTCGATGAGGCCGGTGAAATAGAACTCCAGCCCTTTGCGGAGATAGGTGCGGTCCGGCCATAGAAAGACGTTCTTGGCGGTCTGGTTGCTGATGGTGGAGCCGCCACGGATGCGCTTGGCATTCTGGTTGCGCTTCCAGGCCTTCTTGATCGATTCCCAATCGAAGCCGCGATGCTCGCAGAACTTCGCATCCTCGGCGGCAATCACGGCTCGGACCAGATTGGGCGAGATGTTGTCGTAGGATTCCCAGTTCTTGTGAATCCAATTGCCCTCGACGACGCGCCACAGCATGAGCCAGGTGACCGGCGGCGGGACCCAGGCATAGACCGCGGTCATCACCACGGAAATCAGCAGGAAGAGGGCGGTCACGCGCATCAACATGCGCCAGGCGCGGCGCAGCCAACTCGATCTCTTTACAGGTTCCGCCCCAATCATCCTGCCCCTCGTCATCCCCCCGCTTTAGGCGTGGGCCCTGGATATCTGGCTAAGCCTACTCAAGCAAGCGGCGGGGCTATGGACAAAACAGGAACGCGGATGCAAGTTTGGGATATGAGGAGTTCCGCCATGCCAGATAGCCAATCCCCGGGTAGCCTGTTCCCGATACCTGATGAAACCGTCACCAACCCGTTGGTTGCCGCCGGCATTGCGCGTGGCGTGATGCGGCTCTTTGCCGATCTCGACTATGCGGCGTTGCAGGAGTTTCCGCTCAGGGTGAAGCGGCGGGCCGATATCGTGGCGCTCAACAATGCGGGCGAGATCATCATCGTCGAGATCAAATCCTGCCGCGCAGATTTCCGAGCGGACCAGAAATGGCCAGAGTATCTCGATTTCTGCGACCGCTTCTTCTTCGCCGTCTCTGCGCAGTTTCCACGCGAGATACTACCCGGCGAATGCGGTCTCATCATCGCCGACCGGCATGGCGGCGCCATCGTTCGCGAATCCGCGGCGACACCGCTCAACGGCAACCGACGCCGCGCACAGATCTTGCAGATCGCGCTGACGGCCAGTCAACGGCTCGCGCGTGTTGCCGGCGACTTACTGTGAATAACCGAGGCAGATAGCCCCCACCGCAACGACGATGCAAGCGGCAACGCGTGTCACCGTCAAGGTTTCGCCCAGAAATATTCGGCCGATCAGCGCCGCGAAGACGACGCTGGTTTCCCGTAGCGCGGTGATGGGGCCGACAGGCCCCAGCGCGAATGCCGCGATGACGGCACCATAGGCCAGAAGCGAAACCATGCCGCCTGCTATCGCCTTCAGCGTTTCCGGTGAGCGGAGATCCAGCGTGAGCTTCCCGCGCATGATGACAAAGGTCGCTGGCAGAAGTGTGCCGTAGATCAAGCAGATCCAGGTTGCGTACACCGCTGGATTGCCTGTCTCGCGCACACCGATCGCATCGACCGTCGTGTAGCTGGCGATGAATAGACCCGTCGCGAGCGCCAACAGGATGGATGTCGTCGTGGCCCGACCCTTGCCGAGAGCAAGGCTCATGATGCCGAGGGCGACGAGGGCAATGCCGATAATCGGCAGGACGCCGAGGCGCTCACCGGCCAGCGCGAAGCCGCCAAGCGTCACCAGCAGCGGAACGCTGCCTCTGACGATGGGATAGACTTGCCCCAATTCACCATGTCGGTATGCGGCCACCAGAAAGACGCTGTAACCGACCTGAAGGCAGGATGAGAGGATGAGATAAAGCCAGGCGCCGGCGGGCGGCAGGGGCAGGATGAGCGCAAATGGAATGGCGACGACCGTCATGGCGAGGGTCATCACCGTGACAGTCCACAGCCTGTCAGCGCCGGTGCGCAGAACGGCGTTCCACGTTGCGTGCAGGACCGCTGCGGAGAGCGCCAGCGCGATGACGGAGAGGCTCATCGTATCTCAAGGATGCTGGCAGCCGCCTTGCGCACGTTCCGGATGGCCTCGGCGCCTTGCCCCATCTGGGCAAGAAGGGTGGCGCCTTCCAGCAGCATGAAAAGGGCGGCCGCAGCGCTTTCGGCGCGACCCCGCGGCAGTGTCGCTTCGAGAATACGGCGCAATCTTCGTTTGAAATCGGCTTTCTGTTCGGCAACAGCTGCAAAGACGGGATGGCTGGGATCACCGAATTCAGCCAGGGCATGGGCAAACAGGCAGCCATGGAAATCAGTTGTCCGGAACCAGCGTTCGTACCAGTCGAGGATTGTGTCTATTTTCTGCCTGGGTGTTGCCGCCTCGTCCGCGAGGCGATCAAGTTGGGCCGCAAAGCGTCTGGCCCGATAGCGCAGCACTTCGACGATCAGCCCGTCCTTGCTGGGAAAATTCCGGTACATGGTCATCTTGGCGACATCCGCCTCGGCAATGATCCGATCGATGCCCGTGGCGTGGTACCCCACCCGTTTAAACAGCCGGTAAGCCGTTTCGACGATGTGCTGTCGTTTGCTGGTCGCTGGATCGGGTGTCGGCATGGCGATATCTCGATGTGATGAGACAGGTCTGTATCATCACTTTGCACCTGGCAACGGCGCTCGTCAATCCCCTTGTTTGCCGCGACTGGAAGAATCCGGGGGCGAGGTAATCCTCGCCCCCTTCCTTCTTAACTAGACGCGATCGAAATCGAGTCCGATGTCGCGGCGCATGTGCTGCGACAACCGGGCGAGATCAAGCGGTGGCGCCTGACCTCGCCTCGGTTTTTCACCATCACTGCGGTCCCATGCAGCATGGCTACTATCGACGGTGGTCAAACCATCGCTGTGCAGCGAGCGGTTCAGCCAACGGCCGAGCATCAGGGACCAGAGTGGAAGTTGAATCGGCATCATGAAGTTTCCTTCTTCTTCATATCGCCCTGACGCCGGCAAAGTTTCACCGGTCCGCCGAACGCATCCAAAAGATGGCGATCGGCCGGCATCAAAGGCTGGGGTTTGTGAATGAGATCCGATGTCGGATCGACAACCGCCCGATAGGTTGGGCGGCGGTGGCGTGCGGATGACCCTGAAAGATCCGGAAAGTGACGGAAATACGCAGCGACGAATATGTCTGGGCGCCAACGACATCCTCACGACGAGGAATCGATCAGCGACGGAGAAATTCCGACGTTACGGGGTTAGAGTTGAAGGAGATTTCCGGTGGGAACAAGGGTCATGGGACACGCCATCGGCATGTCGGCCGACATCGAATCTCAGGCTGCTTGGCAGCTCTTTCGGGTGACATAATTCATTCGACGGTCCTCCTCCTTGTTCGAGAGGTGCGGCGAAAATACGCAGCCGACTCACGCCCGTCAAGCCATGAAAATGTATCGATGCAAATTTGGCGCAGGACTGTGGCCGCGATGCCTACTGCTTCTTGCGGAAAGCGTCCAAGGCGACGACCGTGCCGGTGGCAGGCGCCGCCTCCGCATCGCCATCGGCTTTTGCCGCGGGACGCTGGTCGGGGAGGGCAGGTCTGATGTCCGGCTTGGTGAGCGCCAGTGTGGGCTCGTGCGATTCGAGATCTTCGTTCTCCGAGTCATCGTCGCCGGCGTTTTCGCCGGAATCGAACTGGAGGGCGAACTTCACCGACGGGTCGGCGAAGCTGACGATGGTGTCATAGGGAATGAACAGCGGCTCGTGCTTGCCGCCGAAGCTCAGCGTCACGGTGAAGCTGTCATCGGTGACTTCCAGGCCCCAGAACTGGTGCTGGAGGACGATGGTCATCTCGCGCGGATACTGGGCCTTGAGGTGCTGGGGAATGCGCACGGTCGGATTGTCGGTGCGGAAGGTCACATAAAAATGGTGATCGCCCGGCAGGCCACTGACCGCAGCTTCGGTCAAAGCGCGCCGCACGACGCCGCGCAGGGCGTCTTCCACCATCTGGTCGTACCGCAACCAATCTTTCGCCATAGTGCCGTCCCATCTCCCCTCTTTAGGCCTGATCCGGCTAGTTGGTCCCCACGCCGCACCGGACAGCAATTGGCCGCCGGAAATCAGGTGGGGGGCTTTCTGTTGCCCGGCGCCCCCCTGGTACCGCGTTCTTTGTAAGCTACTTACAGCCCGTTAGGGATGTTAGGCAGCCATACGAAGATCGGATGCAACGTTGTCGTTGGCATCTCTAGGTTTGACCCGATAACGGCGGGTATCATACCGAGCAAAAACCATGTCTTTACCGCGCACGTCGATCCTGTTTCGCCCCCATGATGCCTGGCTGTCAATCTTTAAGCTATTGAACAGTAAGGGTTTATGGTGGAGGCGCCGGGTACCGCCCCCGGGTCCGCAACGCTTATTTCACAAGGCGTTTATCGCCATAGTCGGTTTCCCGACATCCCTAATATAGGCGTGCTGGGCGGGATGTGAAAGTCCCGCGGCAATCTCTCGTTAATAAGTTCGGATTTGTCCTCAAGACCGGTTCCCGGTAAAACGCGCGACCGGCCTCGGCTGGGGGAGGCGGCGAATCAGCGCCTTCCGGTGCAGCATCATCAGACGGGACCCGGCATGCCCTTATCACCCGAGCAACTGGCGGCAATTGACGAACAGCGCGCGCAGTCCAATCCGACGCGCCGCGCTGTCTCACCGGCGCTCGAGGAAATCCTTTACCAGGCTGTCCCGGTGCTCGATCACGGCATCGTCCGGGTCATCGATTATATGGGCGATGACAATGCCGTGGTGCAGGCGGCGCGCGTTTCCTACGGCCGCGGCACCAAGAAGGTCTCGGAAGACCAGGGGCTCATTCACTATCTGATGCGCCACCGGCATTCGACGCCGTTCGAAATGTGCGAGATCAAGTTCCATGTGAAGATGCCGATCTTCGTGGCGCGGCAATGGATCCGCCACCGCACCGCCAATGTGAATGAATATTCGGCGCGCTATTCGATCCTCGACCGGGAGTTCTATATTCCGGCCCCCGAACATCTGGCAGCGCAGTCATCGGTCAACCGGCAGGGGCGCGGCGAGGTGCTGGAAGGTGCCGAGGCGCAGCGCGTGCTCGATCTGCTGAAGCAGGATTCGACCCAGGTCTACGATCATTACGCCGAGATGCTGAACGAGACCGAGAGCGGCGAGCCGATCGATCCCAACAAGCCGGGCCTCGCGCGCGAATTGGCGCGCATGAATCTCAGCCTCAATTTCTATACCCAGTGGTATTGGAAGATCGACCTCAACAACTTCATGCATTTCCTGTCGCTGCGGGCGGACGCGCATGCGCAGTATGAAATCCGCGTCTATGCCGAAGCCATGCTCGATATGCTGAAGCGCTGGATGCCGATGACCTATGAGGCGTTCATCCAGCATCGCCTGAATTCGGTGACCTTGTCGAAGAACGCGCTGGCGGTGGTGAAGCGGCGGTTGGCCGGCGAAACGGTGACTCAGGAAAACAGCGGCCTTGCACGCCGCGAGTGGTCCGAACTGCAGGCGCTGCTCGATAAAGCATGACCGACGTTGCTCTCGATATAGCCGATTGGCGGGACGCACCGCGCGCGCGGGCGAATTTCATTCGCTGGCGGCGGCATGCCTTGCTGGCGGCGCTGATTGGCGCGTTCATCTGGATGGCACTTGCCACGCTGCCTGGTCCCGTGATGGCGTTGGTGATCGGGCCGGTCGACAAGGTGCTGGTGGACAAGAGCGCGCGGACACTGTCCTTGCTGCGCGACGGCAAGGCGGTGTGGAGCACCAAGGTTTCGCTGGGCAAGAATCCGACCGGCCAGAAGCGCCGCGAAGGCGATCAGCGGACGCCGGAAGGTGTCTATAAACTCATCTGGGGCAATGATGCCTCGACGCATCATCGTTCGCTGCTGGTGTCCTACCCGACCAAGAAGCAGGCGGCGCGTGCTGTGGCCAATGGCCAGGCTGCCGGTGGCGGCATCATGATCCACGGCCAGCGTCAGTGGTGGCGGTGGTTCAACCGCTCGCCGCTCACCAATGGCTGCATCGGGGTCAGCAATCTGGCGATGGATGTGATCTGGTCGGCGGTGGCGCTGGGGACACCGATTGAGATCAGGCCTTAGTCGGCTTATCGTGGGATCCAAACTCGTGGATGCCCGGGCCAAGCCCGGGCATGACGGCGGAGAGGTAGCTAGAGCGAGTCGTAGAGATCGCTCCAATCCGGATTTGTAGCTACGACAAGCCGCACCTTCCATGCGCGAGACCAATGCTTGATCGTCTTTTCGCGCTGAATGGCAAAACGGATATCTTCGTGCCGCTCCGCGAATACGAGCTGCTTCAGTCCATAGCGTTTGGAAAAGCCGTCGATTGCGCCTGATCGATGTTCCCAGGCGCGGCGGGCGATATCGCTGGTAACGCCGACGTAAAGAATACCATTCGGCTTGTTTGTCACCATGTAGACCCAGCCGCCTTGGCTCGTCATATCATTTTAAACTCAGCCGTCATGCCCGGGCTTGGCCCGGGCATCCACGACTTTTCTTGTGACGGGTTCAAACTCGTGGATGCCCGCACCAAGTGCGGGCATGACGGCGGAATTATGGGTGTTATCGAGCAACGTCAAAACAACTTACCAAGCCTTATCCGCAGCATCTGCCGCCAACCGCGCGGCGATCTCGGGCATCGCTTTCGCATCGACATTCGCAAACGCCACGCGCAGGAAGTCTTCCTGGCCGGGGCCGAACATGGAGCCGGGCAGAGCGAGCAGGTTCTGCTTGTCGGCGAGGCGCTTTGCCACATTGGTCGCCGGTTGGCCGCGATGCGGGTGTTTGAGGTAGGCGAAATAGGCACCCGCACTCACCACTTCGTAGCCGAGGTCGTTGCGGGCGAAGGCCGCTGTCAATGCGGTCAGGCGGTCGCGCATCAGGCCGGTATTGCCGTGGCGCCAATCACTCAGTGCTACCAGACCGTGCTTCGCGGCGATCTGGCCGATGCGCGGGGCGCAGATGGCGATGCAATCCATTGCCTTGCCGATCTGATCGAGCAGTTTCGGATCACCGACGAGGGCGCCAACGCGGTGACCGGTCAGGCAGAACACCTTCGAGAAACTGTAGAGGTGGATGAGGTTCGATTCCCAGCAATGCGTGCGGAAGAGCCTGTGCGGTGCCTCGTCATGCGGCATGAAATCCCGGTACGTCTCATCGAGGATGAGCGCGATGCCGGCTTCTTTGCAGAGCTGCAACGCCGCCTGCAGGAATTCCGCCGGATAGACCGAGCCAGTCGGATTGTTGGGCGAGATGAGCACCAGCGCGCGGGTCTTCGCGTTGATCACGTCGCGGATTTCCATGAGATCCGGCAAGCCACCGGCTTCCGGGCGGAAGCGAACGTGCTTCGCCGTGATGCCGATCATGTCGAGCCACATCTGGTAGTTAAAGTAATAGGGCAGCGGCAGGATGATCTCGTCGCCGGCCTTGGCGAGACCCGCGGTCGCCAGGCAATAGGCCTGGTTGCAGCCGGCGGTGATCATGACATTGTCGGCCGTCACCACGGCGCGGTCGGCGGGGCCGTAGACGCGGTTGATGTCGGCGGCCAACGCCGCGCGCAGATCTTCGAGACCGTTGATATCGGTATAGCGGTGGGTCGAGGGCGATTTCAGTGCCTCGGCCATATGCGCGATCAAAGCATCCGGCGGCGCGTAACCAGGTACCGCCTGGCAGACGTCGATGAGCGGCTTCTCGGCTGGAAACTGGCGGCCCTCGATCCAGCCTTGCGCTTCGGCAATGGGGGGTATGGCAACCGCGGCCAGCCAGGGATTGGCAACAAGACTCATGATTTCAGTTCCGCCAAATTCTTATAGAGCTTCAGCGCTTCCGGATTGGCGAGCGCTTCCTTGTTCTTCACATCCTTGCCATGGACGACGTCGCGCACGGCAAGCTCGACGATCTTGCCCGACTTGGTGCGCGGGATATCGGTCACCGCGATGATCTTCGCCGGCACATGGCGCGGCGTCGTGTTGGCGCGGATCTGGTTCTTGATTTTCTTTTCCAGCTTTTCATCCAGCGTCACCTCGGGGCGCAAGCGCACGAAGAGGACGACACGCACATCGCCCTGCCAGTCCTGGCCGATGACGATGCTTTCCAGAATCTCCGGCAGCTGTTCAACCTGGCGATAGATCTCGGCCGTGCCGATGCGAACACCGCCGGGATTAAGAACAGCGTCGGAGCGACCATAGACGATGATACCGTCATGCTCGGTCAGCTCGACATAGTCGCCATGGTGCCAGATGTTGGGATAGCGTTCGAAATAGGCGGCCTTGTAGCGCTTGTCGCCAGGATCGTTCCAGAAGCCGATCGGCATGCAGGGGAAGGGGCGGGTGCAGACCAACTCGCCTTTTTCGCCCTTCACCGGCTTGCCGTTCTCGTCCCAGACTTCGACCTTGAGGCCAAGGCCACGCATCTGGATTTCGCCGCGCCAGACGGCGCCGGTGGGATTGCCGAGCATGAAGCAGGAGACGATGTCGGTGCCGCCGGAAAGAGAGGACAGGCACACATCCTTCTTGATGTGCTCATAAACGTAGTCGAAGCTTTCCGGCACCAGCGGCGAACCGGTCGAGCCAATCGTGCGCATGGCGGAAAGGTCGTGGGTCTTGATCGGATCGATGCCGGCCTTGAGGCAGGCGTCGATATACTTCGCCGAGGTGCCGAAGAAAGTGCATTTCTCAGCCTGGGCGAAATCAAACAGGATGTTGCCGTTGGGCGCGAAGGGCGAACCGTCATAGAGCAGCAAAGTGGCGCCGGAGCCGAGGCCGGAGACCAGCCAGTTCCACATCATCCAGCCGCAGGTGGTGAAATAGAACACGCGGTCACCATGCTTCACGTCGGAATGCAGGCGATGTTCCTTGAGATGCTGCAGCAAGGTGCCACCCTGGCCATGCACGATGCATTTGGGGACACCGGTGGTGCCGCTGGAGAACATGATGTAGAGCGGGTGGTTGAACGGCACGCGCTCGAACTGCAACGCCGCGCCGATATTGGCGGCGATCACATCGTCGATGTTGCGCGCGTTGGGGATCTTGGAGACGTCCGGCGTCTCGCTGATATAGGGGATGACCAGCACTTCCTCGACGCTGGGCAATTTGGCGAGAAACTCGGCGACGCGTTCCAGGCAATCATGGCTCTTGCCGTTGTACCAATAGCCGTCGGCAGTGATGAGGATGCGCGGCTCGATCTGGCCGAAGCGGTCGAGGACACCCTGGACGCCGAAATCCGGCGAGCAGGAGGACCAGACGCAGCCCAGCGAGGCAGCGGCCAGCATGGCGATGATGCTTTCCGGCATGTTGGGCACGAAGCCAGCGACCCGATCGCCGGATTTGAGCCCCATGCCGCGGAAATGGGCGGCAAGCGAGGCGACGCGGTCGTGAAGGTCCCCGTGGGAGAGGCGCCGCTTGACCTTGTCCTCGCCCCAGAAGACGAGGGCGTCATGGCTGCTGCCGGCCTTCGAAAAGCGCAGCAGGTTTTCGGCGATGTTGATCTTGGCATCGGGGAAGAATTTGGCGCCCGGCATCAGATGGCCGTCGACCAGCACATGCTGGCCGGGGCCGTCACCGATGACCTCGCAATAGCGCCACAGCGAAACCCAGAATTTCTCGATCTCGGCGACCGACCATTCCCATAAAGCCGCGGTGTCATGCAGGTTCACCTGCCAGTCACGGGCAACCTGGGTGCGAAATCTGGTCATGTTGGCGCCGGCGATAACGGCCTCGCTTGGCTGCCACAATAGATCGTCCATCCTCAATTCCTCTCCCAAGCACACTCGGCGCAGCAGGCCCCAAGTCAGATCGTGGCCGCAGTGCAGCATGGCTAACCTGACCCGACCTGCGGAAATTGCAAGGCTTGGCCGCGAAGTCGAGCCTTTTTATTGCGCGACGCGGCCCTTACTGTGCAAACAGCGCATCTTCTGGGGGCGCGCCCTTCCTGGCAAGACGATTCCCGACATACACATGACAAGTTCCGACCACAAGAAGAGCGGCCTGCCGGAGCCCATGCTGGTAGCCCTTCTGGCGCTTGCCGCCTGCGTGCTGTTCGCCTGTCTGAGTGCCACCGTGAAGCACCTGTCCACGGAAATGCACGGTTTCGTCATCGTCTTCTGGCGCAATTTCTTCGGCTTCGTGTTCATGGTCCCCTGGCTGTGGCGGCATGGATTCGGCCGCCTGCGAACGGATCGCCTCGGCGCCTATGTGTTCCGTTCCAGCATCAGCGTCATCTCGATGATGTGCGGCTTCACGGCGCTGGCCTATCTGCCGATCGCGAGCGCCACCTCGCTCAGCTTCACAGCGCCGCTGTTTGCCACGATACTTGCCGTGCTGATCCTGAAGGAGAAGGTGCGGCTGCGCCGCTGGTCGGCGACCTTGCTGGGTTTTGCCGGCGTCATGATCGTGCTGCAGCCGGGGGCGACCGGCGGCATCGGCCTGGGCGAGACCCTGGCCGTCATCGGCGCTGCTTTGACGGCGACCGGCACGGTCATCGTCAAGACCTTGTCGCGTAGCGAGAGTTCGCAGGCGATCGTCACCTACATGGTGCTGCTGTCGACGCCTTTGGCCTTGGTGCCGGCCCTGTTCTACTGGTCGTGGCCGGCCCTGGACGCCTGGCCCTATGTCGTGGCGCTGGGCTTCTTCGGCACGATGGGGCATCTCTGTTGGACGCGGGCCTTTGCCATCGCCGACGCCTCGGCCGTGGTGCCCTATGATTACTCGCGGCTGATCTTTACGACCGGCATCGGCATGGCGTGGTTCGGGGAACAGCCCGATCATTGGTTCTGGGTGGGCTCCGCGGTGATCATCGCGGCCGGCCTCTATATCGCGCAGCGCGAAGCCTTCCTGCGCCGCTCCAAGACGACCGAGGCCGTGGCGACGCAGGCCGCAAAATCCAAGGACGAACTATGAGAGCCGGATTCCTCAACCTCTCCGGCAATGCTCGTGGCTGCATCTGGATGGCGCTGTGCGGCCTCGGCTTCTCGATCATGGCGGCTTTCGTCAAGCTGGCCGGCCAGTCGCAACTCAACATCTTCGAGATCACCTTCTTCCGCGTTCTCATCGGTTTTCTGATGCTGGCCCCGTTTGTCGCCAAGGCGGGCCTGAGCTCGCTGCACACGCAGTACATTCGCGCGCATACCTTGCGCGCTGTGCTCGGCTTCATCGCCATGATCTGCGCCTATATCGGCATCGCCAAGCTGGAGCTTGCGACCTACACGGCGCTGAGCTTCACCAAGCCGCTCTTTGCCGTCATTCTCGCCGTGATCATCCTCAAGGAGGACGTTCGTTGGCGACGCTGGGCGGCGACCATCGTCGGCTTCATCGGCGTGCTGGTGATGATGCAGCCGGGTAGCAGCAGCTTCAATGTCTGGGCGCTGCTGGCACTTGGCGATGCCTTATCGATCGCCTTGCTGATCACCATTTTGAAACGCCTGCCGGCCAGCGAGACGCCGCTGGTGATGCTGTTCTATTACGGCCTGATCGGCACGGTGATGATCGCGCCCTTCGCGATCTACAATTGGCAATGGCCGACGGGGCAGCAATGGCTCTATCTCCTCGCCATTGGGTCCACGGGTGCGCTGTCACAGTATTGGTGGATCCTGGCCTTCAAGGCGGGGGAGGCGTCGGTCGTGGCGCCGTTCGACTATCTGCGGCTGCTGTTCGCGGGTGCTGTCGGCTATATGATCTTTGCCGAGCTGCCGGACCATTGGACGCTGATCGGTTCGGGCCTCATCATCGGCAGCACGGTCTATATCGCGCAACGTGAAGCGCGGCTGGGCCGGGCGCCGGCAAAGACGCCCGGCGCGTAAGGCGCCTCAGGAATCCAGCTTGGCGATGGTCGCCACGGCCTTGGCGCGGTGTTCCGGGGTGATGTGCTTGGCCACGATCTTGACCGCGCCATAGAGCACCGCGGCGTCGTCAGCGAAGCCGAAAAAGGCGAGGAAGTCCGGCACCGCGTCGAGCGGCAGGACGAAATAGGCCAGCGCCCCCATGAGCACGGCCTTCACCTTCAACGGCGAGGCGGGGTCCGACGCGCAGTAATAGGCGGCGAGCAGCTCATCCAGAAAAGGCGTGCGCTTGGCGAGCCGGCGCAATTTTGGCCAGAAGCCTTGCTCGACCTTCGCCCGATCCCGCTCAAACTTGTCGGAATCGACCTTCTCGAAATCGGATGTCGACGGATCGGCCACGATACCCTCCCTTGCAACTCACTTTGGGCCATTGGCTTTGGGAAATGGGGTCCTGGAGCGCGCCACGCAAGGGCGCCAGGCCCTGGATCGAGCCGAATTCAGCACTTATAAACGGATTGTGAGCCTAACTGGCCCGGGAAATGCTAATCTCAAGCTGCAAAATTGACGTTTCGGTCCATGAAAATCAGATCCATCATCCATTCACTTGTCCTGGCGACCATCCTTGGCGGCGCCACCGCAACTTTCGCTCTGGCGCAGGAGGCGACACCCTTGCCACCGCCGGGCAGTCCGCCGCCTTCGGCCATCAACGATCCGACTCTGGCCACGACACCGCCCCCGATACCGGACAATGATCCGCGCGCCTGCAAGAAGGTGGTGATTATCGAGGACATTCCCTACACCTGGGACAAACTCGAAAAAGGCACCGACACCGCCTGGGTTGCCTATAGCAATGGCGAATTTCCCAAATCGGTCCCCGTCTTTGCAAAACTGGCGGAGTTGGGCCACCCGGTTGCCCAGCGGTTGATGGGGATCGTCTATTTTTTCGGCCAGGGTGTGCCGCTCGACTACCGGACGTCGCTCTCCTGGTTTGAGAAGGCGGCCAATCAGGGCTGCTTCGAAGCCTATGCGCCGACGGCGCAGATGTATGAACGGGGTGACGGCACCATCGCCGATCCTGGCAAAGCTTATATGTGGTACAACATCGCCGTGGCGCAGCTGCCGCAGGGCAAGGAACGCCGCGAAATGGTCGAGCGTCGCGACGCGGTCGGGGCTTTGCTCACGCCAGCGCAGCAGGAAGCTGCGCAGAAGCGGTCGCTGCAATTCGTGCCCAAATTGACGGTGCCGCCGGATATCTCCGAATTGCCGGACGATTTTTTCAAACAGCCCTGATCTTCAGACAGGTCCGAGTGAGGTCTCTGCTGCCTTCGGCATGCAGACCTCGACCGTAGTGCCGGCGCCAAGTGTGCTGGTGATCGTCAATCGGCCATGCATCAATTCCACGAGGCGCTTGACCAAAGCGAGGCCGATCCCGGATCCGCCCACCTCCGCGCGCATCGGATCGCCCAGCCGCGTGAACGGCTGCGTGGCGCGCTCGATATCATCCGGCGACATCCCGACACCGTTATCGGTGACAAGAAAGGCGACCATGTCCGCCACGTCACGCGTCGCGATTTCGATGCGGCCACCCTTGCGCGTGTATTTTGTGGCATTGCTGGCAAGGTTGAGGAGGACTTGCCGCAACAGCCGCCGATCCGCCCAGCACGAACACTGGGCCGCATCGACGATGGTCAGCTGGTGTTGCCGTTCATGGGCGAGGGCCTCGATGATGGCGCGGCAATCGTTGATGAGATCGGTTGACGCCACGGATTCACGCTTGACCTCGATATGGCCGGATTCGACCGCCGAGAGATCGATGATTCCGCCGAGAAGATCCAGCAATTGACGCCCGCTGGCATGGATATCGTTGATGTAGTTCTGATAAATTGGATTGCCGATGCTGCCGAATAGCTCGCTGCGAATGACGTCGGAGAAGCCGATGATGGCGTTGAGTGGCGTGCGTAATTCATGGCTCATCGTGGCAAGGAACTCGGATTTGGCGCGATTGGCTTCTTCTGCGGTGCGTAGCGCCCTCACCAAGCGCACTTCCGCTTCCTTGCTGGCGGTGATGTCGAACACATAGCCGCCGATGGCGATGACCTTTTTCTGCGCGTCGACAACAGGAAATTTGATTTCGCGCTCCCAGGGATAGGCTTGACGCCCACCGGTGTGTCGCTCGCTGCGCACGACTTCGCCTGCCTTTGCGCGGGCATCGTCGTCAGCGAGATGGACGGCCATGGCATCGTCGAAAAAGTCCACCATCGTGCGACCAAGATAAGGTCGTTCACCAATGGCAAAGGCACTGCGTGCTTCGGCGTTGAGATCGATATAGCGGCCCTCCAGATCTTTGACATACATGGCGATCGGTGAGTTCTCCATGAAGGCGCGCAACAGATCGCGGTTGCGGTTGGACTCGGCCTCAAGCCGGTGGCGCCGGTCGGCATGGATGGCGAGCACAAAGAACACGCTGCCGCCCATCACCGCGAGGAGCAGCGTTGCGATATGCAGCACCGGATCGTCCGTAAACGTCGCATCCAGAGGTGGGGGGTGAGCGGCGAGGTGCCAGGCCCCGTCCGGAAAGGGAATCTCGACGATGACGGGATCGTCCTTGAACACGGCGGCGTGCCCGAGCAGGAACTCCGGCGCCAAGCTGGCATTGCGATTGCCGCGGACGGCGATGTCGAATTCCTTGGCAGCCGCAGCAATTCCCGCTTGCTCGAACAGGCCGTCGATCCTCAAAGGCACGCTGAGCGCACCCCAGAACACTGGCGGCCTCTTCCCATCACCCAGGAAGATCGGTACCCGCACGACGATCGTCCAGCCACCTTGCACGAGGTTGAGCGGGCCGGCGATATCCGCCTGTCCGCTTGCGCGCATGCGCTCGAAAGAGGGCCATTGGTCGGCGCGCTGACGGAGATCGACGCCGATGGAGGCGCTGTTCTGAGGCAAGGGGCAATTGTAGGTAATGACCGATCCCACGATGAGGGCGATGTTGCGGATCTTGGGTTCCTGGGCGAGCAGGCCTTCGCAGCTATCGATGAACTCCTGTTCGGTAATGCCTTTACGTGCGCCGATGACCGCCGCCAGGCCGCGGGTAAGATCGACGCTGGCGTCAATCTCCGACGTCAAGCGGCTTGCCAGGATTTCCAGTTTCGTCTGCAGGTCGTTGCGCGCGAGAATTTCCGATCGTTGCCGAATGAGGAACTCAACGATGAAAAGCACGGCCGCTGCGATCGCCAGAGCGGTAACGCCGATCAGTACCTGCTTGAGCTGGCGCGACACAGTCACGTGATCGGTCCTGCCTTGGCCGGAGAAGACAGTCTATTGGGGCAGGGGTGGGCGGTGCTGTCAACAATGGCGCGGAAACGGCTTTACAGGAGTGGCGCCATCCATGGTGTCATTGGGCGCGCGGGATGCGGACCTCGACCGTCGTGCCAATGCCGGGCGCGCTGGTGATGGTCAAGGTGCCGCTCATGGCTTCGACCAGTCGTTTGACCAGAGCGAGACCGATGCCCGAGCCGCCGACTTCCGCCCGCATCGGGTCGCCGAGACGGGTGAAGGGCTGCAGGGCCAGTTCGATATCGCCAGGCTCCATGCCGATCCCGTTGTCGCTGACGCGGAAGGCGATCTGGTCGTCGATCGGCTCGACGATCACCTCGATATGACCGCCCTTGCGCGTGTATTTGGCGGCGTTGCTGGTCAGGTTGATGATCACCTGCCGCATCAGGCGCCGGTCACCCCAGCAGGCATTGCCGGGATCGACCCGAATGTCCAGCGTATGGCCGCGCTCGTGGGCCAGCGCGTCGAGAATTGCGCGGCAGTCTTCGATGACTCGCTCCGGCGTGAGCGCTTCCGACTTGATGTCGAGATGGCCGGCCTCAACCGCGGAAAGATCCATGATGCCGCCGAGCAACTCATAGAGCAGCTGACCGCTCTTGTGGATGTCGCCGGAGTAGCTTTTATAGGCCGTGTTGCCGATCGGCCCGAACATCTCGCGCTGCAGGATGTCTGAGAAGCCGATGATGGCATTGAGCGGCGTGCGCAGTTCATGGCTCATCGTGGCGAGGAATTTGGATTTCTCGCGATTGGCAGCCTCCGCCCGCCGCAAGGCTTCGAGCATGCGCGCTTCCGCCTGCTTCTGGCTGGAGATGTCGAGCACGTAACCAGCGATGGCGATGACCTTGCCGGCGCCGTCGATCACGGGAAACTTGATCTCGCGCTCCCAGACATAGGCGCTGGACTCATCCGATCTCCGTTCCGTCCGGACGACTTCCCCTTGCAAGGTGCGAGCATCGTCGCGGGCAAGCTCGATGGCGAGATCCGGGCGCACAAAATCCTCGGCTGTACGCCCCCGGAACTCCTTGTCGCTGATCTTGTAGGCGCGGAAGGCCTCTTCATTGAGATCAAGATAGCGGCCTTGCAGGTCCTTGACGTACATGGCAATGGGAGAGTTGCGCATCAACGCGCGCAGCAGATCGCGGTTACGGTTAACCTCAATTTCCAGCCGCCGCCGGCGCTCGACATAGGGCACGGCTACCAGCACGACGCCGCCACAGAAAATCGCGGCGATAACCATGAACAAGCGCTGCAATGTCTGCTGATGATCAGGTGCGCGGAGGGCAGCGCGCGCGGCCAGGAACCATTGACCTTCCGGCAGCGGAATGGCGACTTCGACAGGGTCGTTGTCAAAGACCGCGGCATCGCCAAAAATGATGGCGGGCGCACGCATCGGTTCCCGATTGCCGCGGATGGCAATGTCGAGCCCGAGCTTTGGATCGGAAATGCCTGATTGCTGCAACAGGCCCTCTAATTTTAACGGAAGGCTGATGGCGCCCCAATAGGTGAGCAGACCGGTTTCGGCCTTGATACGGATCGGGATGCGAACGACGATGACCCAACTGCCCGATTGCAGACGCAACGGCCCGGAAACGACTGCATCATCCGATTGCATCAGCTGGTCGAACGAGTCCCAGCCTTCATCGGCGCTTTTGAACGTCCGATCGGCCGGCAGGGGTGCTGCGCCGAACGGGCAGTTGTATTTGACGGACTGGCCGATCAGAAGGGCGATGTTGCGGACCTTCGGCTGCGCTGCGAGAATGGTTCGGCAGATGGCGGTGAATTTCCGCTCGCCGATCGTCGGTTCCGCCGCCACCAATGCGGCGAGGCCCAGCCCCAGGTCGGTGCCGGCGGCGATCTCAGTGAGAAAGCGATTGGCCAGAGCTTCCAGCTGGCTTCGGGTACGCGCTTCTGCCGCCAGGGCGATATCTCGACGATAGGCAAATTCGCCTATGAAGAATACGAGCGCCGCAACAGCAATCGCCGCGGCGACAACAGCCAGCGTGTTCCACTTTGGTCGCGCCACCGCCCCATAGACCCCGCGACATTTGACATGACCCCAATTGGCGCAGGGGCAGGGGCCGCTGTCAACTGTCGCGCGTAGGCGACTGGGGACTTAAACGCTATGCCGCGTCGACGATTTCGAAGCTGTGCGTGATGGCGGCGGTCTTGCCCAGCATGATCGAGGCCGAGCAATATTTCTCAGCCGACAGATCAATCGCGCGCTGGACGGTGTCGGGTTTCAGATTCCTGCCCGTCACCACGAAATGCATGTTGATCTTGGTGAACACCTTAGGCTCGGTGGTGGCGCGCTCAGCTTCCAGCCGGCATTCGCAGCCGCTGACATCCTGGCGCCCTTTTTGCAGGATCAACACCACATCGACCGAGGTGCAGCCGCCGGTACCGAGCAGCAGGTATTCCATGGGCGACGGCGCGATGGTCGGGCCACCGGGTGTCGACGCCGCATTCATGACAACGGCATGGCCGCTATTGCTCTCCCCCAGAAAAGTGCTGTTCTCGATCCACGTTACGCGGGCTTTCATGATCTCATTTCCTATTGCAGCACGATGCTATTGCAGGACGATTCTGGGCGCGACTCGCTGCGGTGTTTTTTCAAGCTTGTTCCAGACCTTCGCGGCAATCTCGCCATAGGCCAGCGAATGCGGCGAGGTCGGATCGCTGGCGACGATCGGTGTGCCGGCATCAGAGGTTTCGCGGATCTTGATGTCGAGCGGGATCTCGCCCAGGAAATCGACACCGAACTTGGCTGCCTCGCGCTGCGCGCCGCCATGGGCGAAGATGTCGGTGCGATGGCCGCAATTGGGGCAGCTGAAATAGCTCATGTTCTCGATGATGCCGAGGACAGGCACATCGACCTTGCGGAACATGTTGAGGCCCTTCTTGGCATCGAGGAGGGCGATATCCTGCGGCGTGGAGACGATGACCGCACCGGAGAGCGGGACGGATTGCGACATGGTCAGCTGCGCGTCGCCGGTGCCGGGCGGCAGGTCGCAGACCAGGATGTCGAGTTCGCCCCAATTGACCTCGCGCAGCAATTGCGTGATGGCGCTCATGACCATCGGCCCGCGCCAGATCATCGGGGTATCTTCCTCAATGAGGAATCCCATCGACATGACCTTGACGCCGAAGCTCTGCTTGGGTTCCAGCGTCTTGCCATCCTTGCTTTCCGGCCGGCCGCTCAAACCCATCAGGCGTGGCTGCGACGGGCCATAGATGTCCGCATCCAGCAGGCCGACTTTGAGGCCCAGCGTCGTGAAGGCGAGGGCGAGGTTGGTGGCGGTCGTCGATTTGCCAACGCCGCCCTTGCCGCTGGCGATGGCGATGATGTGCTTAACGCCAGGGACCAGGGCCTTGGCGCCGCCCGGCTTCTGGCCAGGACCCGCGGCGGCTGGGCGCTGTTGCTGTGCTGCAGCGGGGGCTTTGTGGGCCGTGAGGACGGCGGTCACGGAGAGGACGCCGTCCAGCTTCATGACGGCTGCTTCGGCGGATTTACGGAGCGGTTCCAGCTTGTCGCCCAGGGCCGGGTCGACCTCGATCGTGAACCCGACATGGCCCTCTCGCAGGACCAGACCCTGAACCATGCCGCGGTCGATGATGTTTCCCCCCGATCCCTGGGCGTCAGGAGCGGTAATTGTCGATAAAATCGAGCGAATTTCCGCTTCGGTGATGCTGGCCATCCTTGAAATATCCTCTTCCCGCCCCGATATGATGCGCGCGCCATCCAATCGTTGCAAAAGACCGAATCTCTTATGGTCCTTTGATTGCGGTGGTGCGGCGGCTGTCATATAAGGCTTTGGCGCGACCAATAAAAGGGCGCTGGCCGGCAGCGGTCTCATTCATTCATTGATCAGTCTCGAGGATCCTTATGGCGTGGAATAATCAGGGCGGTCCCTGGGGCGGCGGGCAGAGCCCCTGGGGTCGCGGCGGCGGCGGTAGCGGCGGCAATCAACCCCCCGATTTCGAAGAAATGATCAAACGCGGCCAGGATCGGATGAAATCCATGCTGCCGGGCGGGTTCGGCTCCGGACGGGCGCTGACCCTCATTGCGGCCGCGGCCGTCGTGCTGTGGCTGGTGACGGGGTTCTATGTCGTCAATCCGGGCCAGGTCGGTGTCAATATGCTGTTCGGCAGCTTTGTCAGCCAGACCACGCCGGGCCTCCGGTGGAACTGGCCGGTGCCGATTGGTGATCACTACACGCCGGACGTTGCGACGCGCTACCGTGTCGAGGTTGGCTTCCGGGCCGAGACCGCCAGCGGTTCCGATCGCGACGTGCCGGAAGAAAGCCTGATGCTGACCGGCAATGAGAACATCATCGATGTGCGCGCCGTCGTGCTGTGGCGCATCAACAATGTCGAGCAGTTCCTGTTCGGCATGGGCGATCCCGAGACCAGCGTGAAGAACACAGTGGAAGCGGCATTGCGCGAAATCATCGGTCAATCAAGCTTTGAATTCGCCATCACCGAAGGCCGGGGCTCGATCGAGATCAAGGCGCGGGAACTCGCGCAGCAGATGCTGGACAGCTACCGTTTGCCCCAGAGCGAGGCCGAGGAAAGCAAGGCCGGTGCCATCACCATCGAGCAGCTGTCGCTGCAGAAGGTCGATGCCCCTAGCGAAGTCATCGACGCCTTCCGCGACGTGCAGAAAGCCCGGGCCGACCGTGAAGCAGCGATCAATGATTCACAGGCCTATGTGAATCAGGTGACAGAAGAGGCCAAGGGCCAGGCAACACAGATCGTGAAGCAGGCCGAAGCCTATAAGGCGGAGAAGGTTGCCATCGCCCAGGGTGACGCGCAGCGCTTCATCTCGGTCTATGACCAGTACAAGCAGTCGCCGGATATCACTGAGCGGCGGCTTTATCTGGAAACCATGGCCGGCATCCTTGGCGGCATGAACAAGATCCTGATCGACGAATCCGGGGCCGGCGGTGCCGTGCCCTATCTGCCACTCGATCAGCTGCTGAAATCGCGCCAGCAGGCGCCAGACACGACGAATACCGATCCAGCGCCGGCCTCCGGTAGCATTACGGGAGCCTCGCAATGAGCCAGGGAAAGATCATTCTAGGTGCCATCATCGTCGTCTTGCTGGCAATCGTGGCCTACAGTTCGACCTTCGTGGTGCAACAGGCTGAATCGGCCATCGTGCTGCGTTTCGGCAATCCGCAGGAAGTGATCGAAGAGCCGGGGCTGAAGCTCAAGCTGCCGATCGCGGACAATATCGTGATCCTCGATCGCCGCGTGCTGAACTTCGACGCACCGGCGCAGGAATTGCTGACGCGTGACCAGAAGCGCGTCGTGATCTCGGCCTTTGTGCGCTATCAGATCGTCGACAGCCTGAAATTCTATCAGGTCGGCCGGACTTACTCGAACGCCGAAAGCCAGATCCGCAGCGTGCTGGGCTCGACCCTGCGCAGCGTCATCGGCAACGTCGCCCTCGTGGATACGCTGACGCCGAAGCGGGCCGACATCATGCGGCAGATCCGCAGCGAGCTGACGCGCCAGGCGGCAGAGCCTTACGGCATCAAGATCGTCGACGTGCGGTTCAAGCGCGTCGATCTGCCGGCGCAGAACAGCGAGGCGGTGTTCAATAGCATGCGCAAGCAGCGTGCCCAGGAAGCGGCCGGTATCCGCGCCGAGGGCGCCAGAGAGGCCCGCGAAAAGCGCTCCGAAGCCGACAAGCAGCGGATCGTCGTGGTGGCCGAAGCTCGCAAGCAGTCTGAAATCCTGCGCGGCCAGGGCGAAGGCGAAGCCATTGGTATTTATAACGAGGCCTTCGGCCGCGACCCTGCCTTCTTCGATTTCTACCGGTCGCTGCAGGCGATGCAGGAAGGGTTGCGGGGCGATACGACCACCTATGTCGGTCCGCCGACCGGTGATTTCTTCCGCTTTTTCGGCACCGAGCTGAAAAAGGCACCGGCGCAGTAAGATTCTGGTGGAAACCTTCCTGCGACAGCATTGTTGATGTGTTGGCATTGACCGATCGGGCAGCTTGCCCGGTCGGTTTTTGCGTTATAATGGGTAACGAAATCCGGCCGGCCCGCGAAAGCGTAAAGACGGTGGCTGCAATCAGGTGAGGGTGACCAAGGCAATGCATAGGAATCGGAACAGGTCGCGCGCGCGGGCCATTGCCATGGCGCAGCCGGTCATGGGTGCCAAGCAGCTACGTGTCCTGGGGCTCGCATTGCTGGTCGCTTTGCTGGCCATGCTGGCCGGGTTGAAACTCGCCGATGCGCGCTCGGCGCCGGAGAGCTTTGCCGATCTCGCCGAAAAATCGCTGCCGGCTGTGGTCAACATTTCGACCACCCAGATGGTGTCGCCCGACAGCCAGGTCCAGGATCTGGACGATATGTTCCGCGAGTTCCTCGACCGCCAGGACGGCGAGCGGCCCAAGCCGCGCAAGGCTACCTCGCTCGGTTCCGGCTTCATCATCGATGCTACCGGCTATATCGTCACCAACAATCACGTCATTGAGGATGCCGAAGAAATCACGGTCATCACCCACGACAATGAAGAACTAAAGGCGAAGCTGGTCGGCCGGGACGAAAAGACCGATCTGGCCTTGCTCAAAGTTGAGACCAAGGAGCCGCTGCCGGCGGTGAAATGGGGCGATTCAGACGAGCTGCGCATTGGCGATTGGGTGCTGGCGATCGGCAATCCGTTTGGCCTGGGTGGCACGGTGACGGCCGGTATCGTCTCCGCCCGCCAGCGCGACATCAACGCCGGCCCCTATGACGATTTCATCCAGACCGATGCCTCGATCAACCGTGGCAATTCCGGTGGTCCGATGTTCAACATGGATGGCGAGGTCGTCGGCATCAATTCGGCGATCTATTCGCCGTCGGGCGGTTCGGTCGGCATCGGGTTTTCGATCCCGTCCAATCTCGCCAAAGGCGTCATCGCCCAGATCAAGGAATTCGGCCATCCGCGGCGCGGCTGGCTGGGTGTCCGTATCCAGACCGTCAGTCCGGAACTCGCCGAAGGCCTGCGCCTGCCGCAGGCCAAGGGGGCGCTGGTTTCAAGTGTGTCGACCGGTGGACCCGCCGACAAGGCCGGTATCCGCCAGGGCGACGTGATCCTGGAATTCAATGGCCGCGAAGTCGCCGACATGAAGGCGCTGCCGCGCCTGGTGGCGGATTCGCAGTTCGGCAAATCCGTGCCGGTCTCGATCTGGCGCAAGGGCGCCAAGACCACGGTCACGGTCGAACTGGGCGAACTCGATGAAAAGGCTGAAGCCGCGCTGCAGACCACGCAGCCGGAAGGCGAGCCTGAACAGGCGCCGGAGAAGGGCGACAAGATCGAGCTGCTGGGTGTCGAGGTCGGCAAGATCGACGACAACGCGCGTGGCAAGTTCGAACTGCCGCAGGATGCCGAGGGTGTCGTCATCCTCACCGTCGATGACAATGGCCCGGCCGCGGAAAAGGATCTGCGGCCCGGCGACGTCATTGCCGAAGTCGACCAGAAGGCGGTCGCATCGCCAGCCGATGTGCGCGACCGGGTGAAATCAGCGCAGGAGAACGGCTATCGGCTGGTCACTCTGCTGATCAACCGCCAGGGCGACTTCCAATGGGTCGCAGTGAAGATCGGGAAGAAGTAAGCACTCTCTTCCGTCATCCTCTGCGAAGGCGGAGGACCCACGAGTTACTTTCTTCGTGAGGCGACAAACTCGTGGGTGGTCCGCCTTCGCGGACCATGACGATTAAGAGAGGGGCTCCGCAAACTCAGCTCGGCGATAGCCCATATAGAAGAGCAGGCCGGTGAGGTCCGCGTAGTTCAGCTGGCAGCCGATGGTTGCCTTCACCTTGGCCTTGCCGCGGTAGCCGCAGCCGAGCCCTGCTGCACTCAGCATCGGGATATCGTTGGATCCATCGCCGATGGCAGCGGTCTGCTCCGGGGTTAGCTTCAGCTCAGCCGTCAGATGGCGCAGGCGGCCGAGCTTGCCGAACTCGCCATCCGGATCGACGATCGGCGGGATCAGCTTGCCGGTGGTCTTGCCCCCTTCGAACTCGAAATCATTCGAGATATCGATGTCGAACCCGACCCGGGCCGCCACTCGGCTGGTGAAATACCGGAAGCCGCCGGACACCAGGGCCGTGTAGCAGCCGTCGCGCCGCAGGGTGTGGATGAGTGTTTCGGCGCCAGGCGACAGTTCCACTTTCAGATAAGCGGCGGCGAATTCGGCTTCGGTCAGGCCGGCAAGCAGGGCCACACGCGCAATCAGGCTTTGCGTGAAATTGATCTCGCCCTTCACGGATTTCTGGGTGAGGGCGTCGATTTCGGCCTTGTCGGTGGCAAAGACCGAGAGATCGTCGAGCGTTTCTGCGGTGACGATGGTGGCGTCCATGTCGCAGAGCAGAAGCTGCTTCTTGCGCCCGGCAGAGGCTTGGGCATAACAATCCACAGCATCGCCACCCAGCATGGCGAGGGCGATGTTCTGGGCGCTGGCGGGATTGAGGCCGCTGAAGCCAAGATCGCAGGCAAAACCGGGCTCGAGCCAGTCGGGTGCCGCGACGTTGGCGCCGGCACGGGACAGGGCGGCCGCGATGCTGGACAGCGCGGCTGGATCGAGCCGCGCTTTGTCGGGCGCTGAAACGAGGGTGAGTACGAGGTTCATGACGGTCGGGCGTATAGAGGAAATGGCTGCCAAGGACAAGGTACCGCCGGCGGCCGGCCGCGTGGTGGTGATCGCCGGCCCCACGGCGTCGGGCAAGTCCGCTTTGGCGCTCGATCTGGCGGAAGCGCTGGACGGCACCATCATCAATGCGGATTCGATGCAGGTCTATCGCGACCTCCCCGTCCTGACGGCTCAGCCGGATGCAACCGATCTTGGCCGTGTGCCGCATCGGCTTTACGGTTTTCTCGATCTCGACGATGCCTGCGATGCGCAGCGCTGGGCCGGTCTCGCGGTGGCGGAGATCGCGGCGGTGCTGGCCGGCGGCGGTATCCCCATCCTGGTCGGTGGCACCGGCCTCTATCTCCGAGCTCTCACCACGGGCTTCAGCCCGCTGCCGGAAATTCCGGCCGAGATACGGGATGCGGCCCGCGCGCTGGTCGCAGAGGAGGGAGCACCCGCCATCCATGCGCGGCTGACCGAGCGCGACCCGGTTATCGCCGCGCGCCTGAAGCCGACCGACCGCCAGCGCATTGCACGCGCCTGGGAAGTGCTGGAAGCGACCGAGCGGCCGCTGTCCTGGTGGCAGGCGCAGGCGCCCGTTCCACCGACGAAGCATCACTTTTTCAGTCTCGTCCTCAACCCGGAACGCGCCGGCCTCTATCAGGCGGTCGATGGCCGGTTCGAGGCGATGCTCGAACGCGGCGCCTTGGCCGAGGTCGCGGCAGCAGAGGCCCTGCCGGGCAAGGTCGTCGCCGGCGGCCGCAAGGCGCTCGGCTATCCTGAGCTCGCGCGTGTTGTCAGCGGCGAGGCAACGCTGGGAGAAGCCGTCCCCGCAGCGCAGCAGGCGACCCGCCGATATGCCAAGCGGCAGCTCACCTGGTTTCGCCACCAAATGGGCGAAACTCATTTTATATCGCCTGACCTGCCAGCTATGAAATTTTCGCAAAGTTATACGGCGGAAACGCGCCACAAAATTCGCGATTTCCTGTTGACCCCTTAAGGAGCAGACACTAAGGTCCGGCCACCGCAGCGCGAAAACCGCCCTGCGATTGGAATTCTTTGTGCCCAAGGGGGCGCAAACTGAGGATCAGATCATGGCAGCAGAACCTATCACCGGTGCAGAAATCATCGTCAAAGCACTGATTGATCAAGGGGTTGATGTAATTTTCGGCTACCCCGGCGGGGCCGTATTGCCGCTCTATGACGCCCTCTTCAAGCAGAACAAGGTGCGACACATTCTTGTGCGGCACGAACAGGCGGCTGTTCACGCGGCGGAAGGCTATGCTCGGTCGACCGGCAAGGTCGGCGTCGTGCTCGTGACCTCCGGCCCCGGCGCCACCAATGCCGTCACGGGCTTGACCGATGCGCTGATGGATTCGATCCCGCTGGTTTGCCTCACCGGCCAGGTGCCAACGCATCTCATCGGCAACGACGCCTTTCAGGAAGCCGACACGACCGGCATCACGCGCCCCTGCACCAAGCATAACTATTTGGTGAAGTCGGTCGAAGATCTGTCGCGGAAGGTCCATGAGGCCTTTTATGTCGCACGCTCCGGCCGTCCCGGCCCGGTGCTGCTCGATCTGCCGAAGGATGTGCAGCAGGCGAAGTACGAATACGTCAATCATGCTGGCCAGCGTCACCGCACCTATAACCCGGTGCAGAAGCCGGACCGCTCGCAAGTGGAAAAGGCCGTCGAGTTGATGGCCACCGCCAAGCGTCCGCTCTTCTATATCGGTGGTGGCTGCGTCAATTCGGGCCCGCTTGCCTGCAAGATGCTGGTCGATTTCGTGCGCCTCACCGGCTTCCCCTGCACGCAGACCTTGATGGGCCTCGGCGCCTTCCCGGCCTCCGATCCCTTGTCGCTCGGCATGGTCGGCATGCATGGCATGTTCGAATCCAACCACGCGATGCATGATTGCGACGTCATGATCAATATCGGCGCGCGCTTCGATGACCGCGTGACCGGCCGCTTGAACGCCTTCTCGCCGGGATCGAAGAAGATCCATGTCGATATCGACCCCAGCTCGATCAACAAGAGTGTGCGCGTCGACATTCCGGTCGTGGGCGATGTGGGGCATGTGGTCGAAGAAATGATGCGCATCTGGAAAGCGCGCCAGATCAAGACCGACCAGAAGGCTCTGGCGACCTGGTGGGACCAGATCAACAAATGGCGTGGCCGCAACTGCCTCAAATACAAGCCACACGACACGATCATCAAACCGCAGTTTGCACTTGAGCGGCTCTATGCGGCGATCAAGGACAAGGATTTCTATATCTCGACGGAAGTGGGCCAGCACCAGATGTGGGCTGCCCAGTTCCTGAAATTCGAGAAGCCCAATCGCTGGATGACCTCGGGCGGTCTCGGCACCATGGGCTATGGCCTGCCGGCGGCTTATGGCGTGCAGGTGGCGCATCCGGAATCGCTGGTGATCGATGTCGCCGGCGAAGCCTCGATCCTGATGAACATCCAGGAAATGGCGACGCTGGTGCAGTATCGCTTGCCGGTGAAGATCTTCATCATGAACAACAAATGGATGGGCATGGTGCGCCAGTGGCAGGAGCTGCTGCATGGCGGGCGCTATTCGGAATCCTACAGCGATGCGCTGCCGGACTTCGTGAAGCTGGCTGAAGCCTTCGGCGCCTCCGGTTTGCGCGCGGAAAAGCCGGCCGATCTTGATGGCGTCATCAAGGAAATGATCGACATCAAGGGGCCGGTCATGGTCGATGTCTGCGTCGACGAAAAGGAAAACTGCTTCCCGATGATTCCGTCCGGCGCACCGCATAACGAAATGCTGCTCGGTCCCGATGACCAGTCTGCCCGGCCGGTCTCCGACGAGGGCATGGTGCTGGTCTGATCATGAGTGACGCAAAACGTCGTAGTTTGGGAATTGTCTCAGGCGTGCCGGCCGAATTTGCCGGCAGCGCAAAGCTGAGCGGGGAGGCTGCAAGCGTGAAAGATGCAATGATCGAACGCCATACGATGTCGGTGGTGGTGGACAACGAAGCCGGCGTCCTCGCCCGTGTCATCGGCCTGTTTTCCGGCCGAGGCTACAATATCGAGAGCCTGACGGTGGCCGAGGTCGATGCTGATCAGCATGTCTCGCGCATCACCGTGGTGACGTCCGGCACGCCGATGATCATCGAGCAGATCAAGAACCAATTGCAGCGCCTGGTCCCCGTGCATAGCGTCACGGATCTCACTGTCGAAGGTCCGTCGCTGGAGCGGGAAATGGCGCTGGTGAAGGTGGCGAGCACCGGCGAGAAGCGTGTTGAAGCGCTGCGCATTGCCGACATCTTCCGGGCCCGCGTGGTCGATGCGACCATCGAATCCTTCGTCTTCGAGATGACCGGTTCCACCGAGAAGCTCAACGCCTTTATCGGCCTTATGAAGCCTCTGGGTCTGGCCGACGTATCGCGCACCGGGATCGTCGCCATGAAGCGTGGCAGCGAAGCCAACTAATCCTCCAGCCAGCAAGCTGGTACTGACTTGTTTTACTGAAAGGGAACGACCATGCGTGTTTATTACGATCGTGACGCCGATGTGAACCTGATCAAGGGCAAGAAGATTGCCGTGGTCGGGTTCGGCAGCCAGGGCCATGCCCATGCGCTCAACCTCAAAGACAGTGGCGTCAAGGACGTGCGCGTGGCTTTGCGCAAGGGTTCCGCTTCCGCCGCCAAGGCGACGTCGCAGGGCCTCGAAGTCATGACGGCGGTCGAGGCGGCGAAATGGGCCGACCTCATCATGATCCTGACGCCCGACGAATTGCAGGCTAAGCTCTATGCCGAAGATTTGGCACCGAACATGCGCCAGGGTGCGGCACTTGCCTTCGCCCACGGCCTCAACATCCATTTCAAGCTGATCGAACCGCGTCCCGATCTCGACGTCGTCATGATCGCGCCGAAGGGCCCGGGCCACACCGTGCGCGGCGAATACGTGAAGGGTGGTGGCGTGCCCTGCCTCGTCGCCGTGGCGCAGAACCCCAGCGGCAACGCGCTTGAGCTCGCCATCTCCTATGCCAGCGCCATCGGCGGCGGCCGTTCGGGCGTCATCGAGACCAATTTCCGCGAGGAATGCGAAACCGACCTGTTCGGCGAGCAGGTCGTGCTGTGCGGCGGCCTCGTCGCCCTCATCCAGGCTGGCTACGAAACCCTGGTCGAAGCCGGTTATGCCCCGGAAATGGCCTATTTCGAGTGCCTCCATGAAGTGAAGTTGATCGTCGACCTGATCTATGAAGGCGGCATCGCCAACATGCGCTACTCGATCTCGAACACTGCTGAGTATGGCGATTACGTGACCGGTGGCCGCATCATCACCGACGAGACCAAGAAGGAGATGAAGCGCGTCCTCGAGGACATCCAGTCGGGCCGCTTCGTGCGCGATTTCGTGCTGGAGAACGCCGCTGGCCAGCCGAGCTTCAAGGCGACCCGCCGTCGCCAGGCCGAAGCCGGCATCGAAGAAGTGGGCGCCAAGCTCCGCGCGATGATGCCTTGGATCGGCAAGAACCGTCTGGTCGACAAGACCAAGAACTAAAGGACGCCGCGGCGTTCGCGAGACAAGTAAAGGACGGCTCATCGCGAGCCGTCCTTTTGCTTTGCGATGATGAGGACGCGACTGCATGCACGTGTCATTCAAGCCGCTGCCGGTGGAGGCCGACGAACCGGAGTTCACAGCAATCTACGAGCTGTGGCGCGCAAAGGTCCGCAGTGGCCGTCTGCCGTCGCGCGCCGATTTCGACCCGGCTGATTTGCCGCATGCCATCCTGCGGCACATGCTGCTGTTCGATGTCGAGCGTCATCCGGATCGGCTGCGTTTTCGCTTCCGCCTGGCGTCGACCGGCTTTGTCGATCTTGTCGGTCGCGAGGTGACGGGCACCTATATCGACGAACTGGCGCCGCCGGATCGCACGGATCCAGTGCGTGAGGCGCTTGAGGAGATCAGCAATACCGGGCGCCCGATCTTCCTCGCGAGCCGCCTCACGCTGGTCAGCAAAGACTATTATTACGTGAAGAGACTTGGACTTCCGCTCGCCCAGGATGGAGTCAGGGTGGATATGATCATGGCTTCATTCCTCCCCAAAGAGCGCAGCGCGGCACAGCAGCTGCCGGAATCGCTCCACGGCAATTGGTCGGAACCGCGCGAAAACTTCCGCTGCGTTTTGTGATCAGCAGGTAACATTGTTGGAACGTAAGGGGAGTCGAGCGCAGCCGCAAACCCCTAAACGTCCGGCACTCGTTTGGAATTCCATTACAAATCCTCTTGTCCCGGTTAAGGTCGGGCGGTAAAAGCAAGCCCGGACGAGGCTGCGCAAGCCTCTGGAGTCGGGCGTGTTCTGGGCCGCTAAGGCATGACAATCCAAGGAATATTCCCCCTAGATCCGGGTTGAGCCAAATGATCGGCTGAAAGCTCGCGATTTGCTCCAAGAGGAATGCAGGCCGGGAATTGCGGGTCTTATCTCCGAACATGCTCGAAAGAGCATGCCGGTCACGAACAATAACGCCGCGTGATGCGGCAAGCAGGTGGTACTGATGTTTTCGAAGTTGATGGGCATGTTCTCCGCCGATATGGCGATCGACCTCGGTACCGCCAACACGCTGGTTTACGTCAAGGGCCGCGGCATCGTGCTCAACGAGCCGTCCGTGGTGGCGATCGCCGACGTGAAGGGCAAGAAGCATGTTCTCGCGGTCGGTGATGAAGCCAAGCTGATGCTCGGCCGTACCCCGGGCAACATCCAGGCCATCCGTCCCTTGCGCGACGGGGTCATCGCCGACTTCGAAGTCGCCGAAGAGATGATCAAGCACTTCATTCGCAAGGTGCACAACAACCGCCGCAGCTTTGCCCGCCCGCAGATCATCGTTTGCGTCCCGTCGGGTTCCACCGCGGTCGAACGCCGCGCCATCCAGGAATCGGCTGAATCAGCCGGTGCCAGCAAGGTCTACCTGATCGAGGAGCCGATGGCGGCGGCGATCGGCGCCGGCCTGCCGGTGACTGAGCCCACGGGCTCGATGGTTGTCGATATCGGCGGCGGCACGACGGAAGTCGCGGTCTTGAGCCTCGGCGGTATCGTCTATTCGCGTTCGGTCCGCGTCGGTGGCGACAAGATGGACGAGGCGATCATCGCCTATATCCGCCGCAATCATAACCTTCTGGTCGGCGAAGGTTCTGCCGAGCGGATCAAGAAGGAAATCGGTTCAGCCTGCCCGCCGGAAGATGGCGAGGGCCGGGTCATGGAGATCAAGGGCCGCGACCTGATGAACGGCGTGCCCAAGGAACTGGTGATCACCGAACGCCAGGTGGCGGAAGCCCTGGCCGAGCCGGTCGGTGCCATCATCGAGGCCGTCAAAGTGGCTCTCGAGCATACGGCGCCGGAACTTGCGGCCGATATCGTCGACAAGGGTATCGTGCTCACCGGCGGCGGCGCATTGCTGGCCAATCTGGACTTCGTTCTGCGCCACGCGACCGGCCTGCCGGTCTCGATCGCCGACGATGCGCTGTCCTGCGTGGCACTGGGCACCGGGCGCTGCCTCGAAGACATCAAGGCGCACCGTCACGTCCTCATCAACATGTATTGAGGTTGGTAGCGGGAAGTTTGGTGATTTCTCACGGAATTACACCCGCTTATTAATTGCGCTTTAACCCCGCCTGTGGAAAAATGCCCTAAGTGATTGATTGCCCTAAGAGTCATGGCAATCTCCTTAGTCCTGGGAGGAATCATAGGTGAACAAGCGTATGGGATCGATCGGGGCCGCTGCTGCGACCCGCTCATGGACCCATCGTTTCACTTTTGTTCTTTTGGTCGCCTTTGCCTTTGGTCTGATGCTGATCGGCAAGCCGGATTCCGTCCTGGTGAGCCGCGTCCGTATGATGATGATGGACATTGCAGCGCCGATGATCAATGCCGTCTCAAGGCCGATCGATGCGGCCAGAGAGACTGCGAGCGATGTCCGTGACTACTTCGCGCTGAAAGCGGAAAACGAAGCCCTCAAGATGCAGAACGACACGTTGCTGGAATGGCAGCGCGTTGCGCGCGAGCTGCAGGCGGAGAATGCCAGCTTGCGGGGGCTCCTCAACTACCAGCCGGGTCCCAAGATCAGCTTTGTCACCGCCAGTGTCGTCGCCGACACGTCATCCAGCTTCGTGCGGTCGTTGATCGTGCTGGGTGGTACCCGTGCCGGCGTCGCCAAGGGGCAGGCCGCCGTAACGGGTAGTGGGCTTGCCGGCCGCGTGCTGGAGGTTGGTGAGCGTTCGGCGCGGATCCTCCTCATTACCGACATCAATGCGCGCGTGCCGGTGGTGGCCGAGCGCAGCCGCGACCAGGCAGTGCTCGCCGGTCGCAATTCCGATCTGCCGGAACTCCTCTATCTGTCGCGTGACAGCGACGTGAAGATCGGCGACCGCATTGTGACATCTGGACAGGGCGGCGTCTTTCCCGCCGGCCTGCCGGTTGGTGAGGTCGTGTCGGTCGATGGTGGCCATGTCCTGACCCGGCCCTATGTCGATTTCAGCCGACTTGAGAATATCCGGCTCATCGACTTCAGCCTGCCGGGCATTCTGCTCAATGATCTTGGCATCGACACCACCAAGGCACTCTTGCCTGGCAAGAGCGGATCGATCTTGCCCGAGGCGGCGGAGTGATCAGACCGACCCTAGGCCAGCAGGCCGACATTGCCTGGCGTGCGTCCCTGCCGGTTGGTCTCACGATGCTGCTGTTGTTCGTGGCGTTGCTGTCCTGGCACGTGCCCCGGCTGGGCACCATTGCCTCAGCGCTGGTGCTGATCTCGGTTTTCTTCTGGACGTTGCATCAGCCCGGCCTGATGACCATGTGGGGCGTGCTGTCGATCGGCTTGGTGCATGATTTGATGACGCTGGCGCCGTTTGGCGTCGGGCTGCTGGTCTTGCTGATCGTGCACGGCGTGGCGATCTGGCAGCGCAAGGCGCTTATCGGCATGCCGTTCCTGCTCATCTGGGCATTGTTCGGCGTGGTGGCGGCAGGGGCGACGTTCCTTACCTGGCTGTTGGTTTCCTTCCTGCAGGAGACCATGGTCAATCCGAGCCAGGCGTTCAATCTGTTCCTGCTCGAATTTCTCTGCTATCCGCCGCTCGCCTATATCTTTGCATGGATCGAGCGTCGATTGCTGCCGACCGATTGAGAATGTTCCATGGCTGGTAACAAGCAACAGGCCCAGAATCAGGCCAAAATATTTTCTCGCCGGGCAATGATCCTCGGCGGCCTGCAGGCGTCGCTGGTCGGCACGCTCATGGCGCGGCTCTATTACCTCCAGGTCATCGAATCCGAGAAGTATCGGCTGCTGGCGGATGAAAATCGCATCAACCTGCGCTTGCTGCCACCGTCGCGCGGTCTCATCCTCGATCGCTTCGGTGTGCCGCTTGCTGCCAACTTCCCGAACTATCGCGCGATCCTGGTGGCGGAGCAGACCAAGGATCTCGAGCAGACGCTGGGCGATTTTGCGCGCCTGGTGCCGTTGTCGGAGCGCGAGCGCAACAAGGTGATGCGCGAATTGAAGCGCAACCGGGCCTTCACGCCGATCCCGGTCAAGGAAGATCTGAACTGGGAGCAGATGAGCCAGGTCGAGCTCAATCTGCCGGAACTCCCCGGCATTTCGATCGAGGAAGACCAGAAGCGCTACTACCCCTTTGCTGGCCTCACCGCCCATCTCCTCGGTTATGTCCAGACGGCGTCGGAATCCGAAGTGGCAGCAGATGCCGATCCTTTGCTGACGCTGCCGGGCTTCCGCATCGGCCGCAACGGGCTTGAGCGGACTTATGATAAATCGCTCCGCGGGTCAGCGGGCAAGAGCGAGATCGAGGTGAATTCGGTCGGCCGCATCATCCGTCAATTATCGCGTGTCGAGGGCAAGCCAGGCGCCGATCTGGTGACCACGATCGATATCGGCCTGCAGGAATTCGCCCAGCAGCGCATTGCCGCCGAACAATCCTGTTCGTCCGTTGTGATGGACATCTTCACCGGCGAGATCCTGGCGATGGCGTCTACGCCAAGCTTCGATCCGGCTTCGTTCTATCGCGGCATATCCGGCGACGAATGGCGCTCGCTCAATTCGGATATGTTCCGTCCGCTGACCAACAAGACGATCTCTGACGGCTACGCGCCGGGATCGACCTTCAAGATCGTCACGACTATGGCGGCGCAGGCAGCTGGTATCAGCCCGAATTTCAGCGTCTTCTGCCCCGGCTTCTATACTTTCGGGCCGATGCGCCTGCATTGCTGGAAGAAAGAAGGCCACGGCCACGTCTCGATGGCGGACGCGCTCAAGCATTCCTGCGACGTCTATTACTATGATATCGCCAAGCGTGTCGGGATCGATGCGATCGCGGAAATGGCGCGCAAATTCGGCCTTGGCACAGTCACCGGGATCGATCTGCCGGGTGAAAATTCGGGCACGATTCCTGATCAGGCGTGGAAGATCGGGACCCTGGGTGAGAAATGGTATCCAGGCGAAACGCTGGTCGCCGGTATCGGACAGGGTTTCATTCAGACGACGCCGCTGCAGTTGTGTTTGATGACGGCGCGTGTCGCCAATGGCGGCTACGCGATTACGCCGCGCATGTTCAAGCGCTATGGCGCTGCAGGCGCGGGCCAAGAGCAGCCCGTCCTCACCTCGGTCAATCCGGGGCAGGGGGCTGATGCAGCGCCGCTGATGGATGTGAAGCCGGAACATCTGGCACTCATCCGGCGCGGCATGGATCTGGTTACCAATGACCAGCGCGGCACCGCCTATCGTCGCCGCATCGACATTCCCGGCATGGAGATGGCGGGCAAGACGGGTACCAGCCAGGTCCGGCGCATCACCATGTCGGAACGGGCGACCGGTGTGCGCAAGAATGAAGACCTGCCTTGGCCACAACGCGACCACGCATTGTTCGTGGCTTATGCGCCAGTGCATCAGCCGCGTTATGCCATCTCGGTTGTGATCGAACATGGCGGCGGTGGTTCGACATTCGCAGCACCGATCGCGCGTGACATCCTCATCGAATGCCAGCGCCGCGATCCGGCGCGCCGCAATCCGAATGACGAAGGCGGCAGGCGGGAAATGCCATGACCCAGGTCCTGTTCCTCATTAACCCGCCGACCGAGGGCGTCTGACATGTTTGCCATGACGCCGATGGGCAATAAGCAAAAGAAGGTGACGCTGGGCGAGAAGCTGTTGCAGCTCAACTGGAGCCTGGTGCTGCTGGTGACTGCCGTGGCCTCGATCGGTTTCGCCATGCTCTATTCCGCCGCCCATGGCAGCGCGGATCCCTGGATGGCAGCGCAGATGAAGCGCTTTGCGCTCGGCGTTGCCGGCATGCTGGTCCTGGCGCTGATCGACCTGCGCTACTACATGCGCTTTGCCTACGCCTTCTATGCCATGGCCTTCGTGCTGCTGGTCTATGTCGAATTCCTCGGCGAGATCGGCATGGGCGCGCAGCGCTGGATCAATCTGGGCTTCATCCAGTTGCAGCCCTCGGAAATGATGAAGGTGGCGCTGGTCCTCAGCCTCGCGCGCTATTTCCACGGCGTCGACTGGGAGGCGATCGGCAAACCGTGGGTCCTCATTCCGCCGACGCTGCTGGCGGTGGCGCCGGCCGGCCTGGTCATGAAGCAGCCCGACCTCGGCACCGCCGTCACCTTGATGATCGTCGGTGGTGCCATGTTTTTTGCCGCCGGCGTGCGCTGGTGGAAGTTTGCCGTGATCATCGCGTTGGGTCTGGTTGGCGCCTATTTCGCCTGGAACTCGGACCTGCTCCACGACTACCAGAAGGCGCGCATCTGGACGTTCCTGGATCCGGAATCCGACGTGCGGGGGGCCGGCTATCACATCATCCAGTCGAAGATCGCGCTGGGGTCAGGTGGCGTCTGGGGCAAGGGCTTCCTGCAAGGGACGCAGAGCCATCTCGATTTCCTGCCGGAACGCCAGACCGACTTCATCTTTACCATGTTTGCCGAAGAATGGGGGCTGGTGGGGGGCATCGTCCTCCTCACGCTCTATTCGATGCTGGTGCTCTATGGCGTGGTGATCGCGCTGCGTTGTCGCAGCCAGTTCGGCAAGATGATGGCGTTTGGCCTCAGCTTCAATCTTTTCACCTATTTCTTCATCAATACGGCCATGGTCATGGGGCTCATTCCCGTGGTCGGCGTGCCCCTGCCGCTGATTTCCTATGGTGGCACGGCAATGATGACGGTGCTGGCAGGATTCGGCCTGATGATGTCGGCCTATGTGCATCGGGATACCAAGATCGGCCGCACTGGCCGCGAGGAAAATTAGGCCTTGCGAACAACGTGGTAAGTACCGGTCCGGCCAAGAAAATTTAGGTGTCGACAGGCCGCGGAGCGTTTGCTATACCGCGCGCCGACCGGACATTCTGGTTGAGGCCGCGAATGGCTTCGCGGGCGCATAGCTCAGTTGGTAGAGCAGCTGACTCTTAATCAGCGGGTCGTAGGTTCGAGTCCTACTGCGCCCACCATTATCTTCCTAGAATCATGGGGAGATTTAGAATGTGACGAAACCGCCGTAAGGCGGTTTTGCATTTCGTTCGATTTTCGTGCATCCGAAGCAGCATTCAGAGTGTCGATCGCAAGCGAAGCAAGGCGCTTGTTGTCAGCATACTTCCGGACCATTTCGATGGTGTCATGAGGCGCGTTGCGGCGGTATAGCGCAGGCCACGCGTGGTGACGCCATTGATTGCCAGGCCCTGCCTTTTCTTGAGCTCCGGTACCTCTTTATCGTCGATCATGGTGTGCCGAAATGCGTCAGCCATAAGTATCCGGCCGCGGTCGCCTGTCAGCACCATTTTCTGAACATCGATTGGAACCGGCGAGGCTTAGGATTTGTTTTCGTCTTTGCCGTGCGTTTTGTTGCCCAAACCTGCTGCGCATGATCCCAAGCATCAAGTGCCTCAACAAGCTCATTCGTGATAGGGATCCAAACACGTTCGCCAGTCTTCAGCTGAGTGACGGATAAAGTGTTGCCTTTGATATGTGCCCTTTCCAGCGCGACACAGCCCTGACCGCGCTGACCTGAATTCGCTAGTCTTTCCTTAGGCCGAATAAACGCTTCCATTAGCCGAATTTCTATCCTAACACTGACACCGTTGGCTCGGGGTGGAGGGCGTCAGGACCCAGGTGCTTGACAGCAAGCTGAGCCGGTTCGGGGCCAGGGACAGCAGGTGAGTTTGGCAACTGTGGCTTTGTGTAATCTATTGAATTCGGTTGGTTACTGTGTCGCTCGTTAGCGCATGGATCGCCGTCGCGATGACCGTGGTTTTCACGGTTTACGGACAGGTCGTGATTAAGTTTCGCATTTTGCAGGCTGACCCCGTGGGCGACAGTTTGCAGCAGAAGGTCATGTTCCTGGTAAAGCTTCTGCTTGACCCTTGGATCATCAGCAGCTTCTTCGGGGCTTTCCTAGCAAGCCTTTGCTGGATGGCGGCCATGACGCGATTGCCTATGAGCCTAGCTTATCCCTTCACGAGCCTCGCATTCGTCTTGGTGACCATCGTCGGCATCGTTTTCTTCCGTGAAGAAGTCAGACTCGGACAAACGATCGGTATCGGATTTGTCATCCTCGGCCTGATCGTCATTGCGCGTGCGTGAAACCAGTGGCGAAGAGGTTGAAGCAGTGACGGGCCGCAATATCGAACACGGTCGAATTCTGGTGACTGGAGGGTGCGGATTCATCGGGTCGGCTCTGGTGCGCCATTTGATTGGCACCGAAGGCCGGCAGGTCGCCAACATCGACAAGCTGACCTATGCGGGCGACGAAAGCCATGCTGTCATGCTGGCACATGATCCGCGTTACCGTTTTTATCGAGTCGACATCAATGATCTTGCTGCTGTTGAAGCAAGCTTCCATCAGTTCCAGCCGGACGCCGTGATTCATCTTGCGGCTGAATCGCATGTCGACCGTTCCATCGACTCCCCCGAGGCATTTGTCCAGACGAACGTGCTCGGCACCTTCAATTTGTTGCATGCGGCACGCGGTTTCTGGCAAAGATTACCGAGTGCTGAAGCCAAGAAATTCCGCTTCGTGCATGTTTCGACGGACGAGGTCTATGGCAGCCTTCAGTCTGTCGGCTTGTTCGATGAGGCCTCCCCCTACCGACCGAGTTCACCCTACTCAGCCAGCAAAGCGGCTTCCGACCATCTGGCCCGTGCCTGGCATGCGACGTACGGGCTGCCCGTGATCGTCACCAATTGCTCAAACAATTACGGCCCCTATCAGTTTCCCGAGAAGCTTATCCCGACCATGATACTGGCCGCTTTGGAGGGAAAGAGGTTGCCGGTCTATGGCAGCGGAGCGAACATACGAGATTGGCTATACGTAGATGACCACGTCCAGGCCCTGTGCTGTGTTCTCGACCGAGGAGTACCGGGCGAGACCTACAACATTGGTGGGCGCGCAGAGCGTACCAATATAGATTTGGTTCACGAAATCTGCGACCTGCTTGATACGGCGCTGAACCATTCTCCGCACCGGCCTCATCGGAAACTCATCGAATTCGTTCCTGATCGGCCAGGCCATGATTTTCGCTATGCAATTGACGATACTAAGATACGCGGGCAGCTTGGCTGGGCACCGCGGGAAACGCTTTCCAGCGGCCTCCAACGCACAGTGACATGGTACCTGGAGAACCGCGAATGGTGGCAACGCCATCGTCGGGACTCCTATGATGGCCACAGACTGGGATTGAACGACACGGCAAACGACCGAAGAGCATGAGAATGTCGGCTGGAAGAAGAAACTGGAAGGGTGTCATTCTGGCCGGGGGCAGCGGCACCCGTCTCTATCCCCTGACCACCACCATCAACAAGCAATTGCTGCCAATCTACGACAAGCCGATGGTCTACTACCCCCTGACCACGCTCATGCTGGCGGGAATCCGGGAATTCGTGCTGGTTTCCAGCCCACAGGCGCTCCCACAATTCCAGACATGCCTAGGTGATGGCAGTAAGTGGGGCATTCAGATTGAATATGCTGCCCAGCCGTCACCAGACGGAATCGCGCAGGCCCTGTTGGTGGCGGAGAAATACATCGCCGGTCACCCCACGGCGCTTATCCTCGGCGACAATCTTTTCTATGGCACGGGCTTTTCGACTCAGATACAGCGGGCGGTCAGCCGTGCGAACGGCGCCACAATCTATGCATATCCTGTCCTGCATCCAGAAGCCTTCGGCATTGTGACGCTGGACGGAACGGGGAGGGTGCTGTCACTCGAGGAAAAGCCGAAGACGCCAAAGAGCAATCTCGCCGTTCCCGGCCTCTACTTCTACGACGAGGATGCCCTGGAAATAGCGCGCGGGTTGAAGCCATCGCCGCGTGGCGAGTTGGAGATCACCGACCTCAACCTCGAATACCTCAAGCGCGGCCAACTACACGCCGAAATGATGGGACGCGGTAGTGCCTGGCTGGACGGCGGCACGCCGCAAACTCTCTTCGAAGCGAGCCAGTTCGTGATAGTCATGGAACAGCGCACGGGGCTGAAGATCGCCTGTCCGGAGGAGGTCGCCTATCGCATGGGCTTCATAACACAAGGCGAATTGCAAAAGATTATCGGTGGCCTGCGGCCCAGCGAGTACCGTGACTACCTGGTTCGCCTTGACCTGATGTGATATGGACGGCGCCCGCTGCGCAAAGTCAGTGCCCAGATGCCGATGCGGAGGCCGTCCATCCCATCAGGTCAGCCTGCGCGAGGAAACCAGCGCATAACGCCGCAGCGTCTAAAATTCCTTCTCCCGCAAATAGAACGTCGCCTCAGGTGACGCCTTCCTTCTCGAGTAGAGCCTTCAGTTTATGGCGGTCGACCTTGCCATTGGGATTCTTTGGCAGATCGGGCATCACCAACAAGCGGCTCGGTACCATGTAGTCGGGCACGAGCTTCCCGAGGGCGGCGAGGACCACCTTGTCATCTAGCGCTTCGGTGCTGGAGACGAAACCAATTATTTTACCATAGGCAGTCTGGCTTCGCTGATAGAGCACGGCCACGCGGTTGACATGGGGGATCTTCGCCAAAGCGTGCTCGATCTCCTCAAGTTCGATGCGGTAACCCATATGCTTGATCTGGTTGTCCTTGCGGCCGACGAAATAGAGCCGTCCTTCCTCCTCGCGCACCAGATCGCCAGTCCGGTACATGCGCTTCATATAGCGCCGCGCGTCGGTCAGAGTATGGAAAGCGGCATTCGTTCGCGTAGGATCGTTGAAATAGCCGGCGGCTACATTCGGCCCGATCAGGCAGAGCTCGCCGCTCTCAGCGTCCTTTTCATCATCATCCAGGATGCGGTAGTCGAAATTCTGATTGAGATAGCCAAGGGTTGGCAGGCCCTCAAGATCGGCAAAATCGGTATCGGTCAAGGTATAGGCGCTGCATATGCAGGTGCATTCCGTGGGGCCATAAACATTGACCAATTGCGCCTGGGGACTGAACTTCGTGTAGAGTTTTTTCAATTCGACCTTCGGATAGCCTTCGCCACCGAACACGATAGCACGGAGTGATGGCAGCGCCTCGGCCGCCATGGCCTTCATCGCCGTGAGATAGATCAATAGCGAGGGAACGGAGAACCAGATCGTACAGCCCATACTGCGGACATGGGCAACGAGATCGTAGGGCTTGGCCATCACATCACGGTACACCGGCGCAAGTGCCGCGCCAGAAAACAATCCAACATAAAAATCGAACACGGAATTGTCGAAATACATCGGGCTGAGATTGGCGAAGACGTCTGCCGCAGAGACCGAGAAGCAGGACTGGCCCCAGGCGATGAAATGGAGGACGTTCTGATGCGTGACCGCGACACCCTTTGGCGTACCGGTGGAGCCGGAGGTGAACATGACATAGGCGATGCTGGCCCCGTCGACGGTACGGGCGAGGTCAGCGAGCCGCGTCCGTTCCTCAGCCGAGACCGGTGGCAAGGCATCCCGCTCGAGCAACAGCAGCGGGCCGTTATAGGCTGCCGCCAATTCGGCCATCTGCTCCCGGTAGGCCTCGTCATCGAAGAACATCAAAGCCGGCCGCGCCGTTTGCAAAATCAGGAGATTGCGCGGGAGCGGGGAAGCAACGTCGACATTCACATAGGGGATGCCGAGCCGCAGCGCCGCCAGCATGAGTGCGTAGGATAGCGGCCGTTTGTTGTGGCCAATCGCAATTACGTCCCCCTGCCGGAGGCCGCGCGCCAGCAGAAGCGTCGCAAGTTGCCCGCTCAACTGATCGAGATCGCGGTACGAGAGTTCCTCTTCTGCATAGCGCAAGGCGGGACGACCCGCGAAGGCCGTGAACACCTCATCAAGCAGCATGCACAGATTGTAATGATGCTTTGTCATGACATCACCTCTGGATCTAGCGGGCCAAGGTATAGAATGGGTAAGGTGGACGCACCGATACAAAACCCGCTGCCCGGCATAGATTCATTGACCCTGCATTGTTTGTGAAGCAATCCCATACGGGTTGCAACCCTTGGCCGCGGCAACGCGTGACGAAGGCGTCGACCACACGGCGCCCAAGATTCTGGCGGCGATAGGCGGCATCCGTCGCCACGTCGATTTCGGCCATGCCATTGGCCGCGGCGGCGGCGTAGCAGATTGCGACCGGAAGGTGGCCGTGCCAGGCAGCAACCGCACCGGCATGCGCAAGGAAATCCGCCGGGCCGCACCAGAAGCGGCTGACCACATCGAATGCCGCCTCGATACGATCGATCTCGGCTGGCACGACGTCTCTGACAACGATCTTATGATTCGTCCCGTCGGAGGGCGCGTGCCTTGCCGGATCGAGCCGAAAGCGCTGGCGCTCGGCGCGCTGGGCGGCGAAAGCCGGCCCCTGCAGGAAGCCCGGCTCGATCGGCGTATAGAGCCGCACCTTCTGTGCCTGAAAGGCCTTGTTCGTTATCAGATAGGCCTGAAGCGTAGCATCGAAAGCGGCGTTCTCTTCGCCGAATAACTGGGCAAAGCCGAAGGAATGTTCGACGTAGAAGCGGCGTGGCGAGAGGATAGCATCGGCATAGACCCAGCCGTCCTGAAGCCCCAGCAGGACGGCACCGATGAGCGGGAAATAGGCATCATTGGCTCGATAGAGCGCGTGCGCGGCCGCGGCATCTGGACGGTCGAGCCTTACCATGTCAGATCGTGAGCCCGCCATTGACGTCGAGCACAGCACCGTTGATGAAATCGTTTTCGATCACGGAAGCGACCGCCTGCGCCACTTCGCCGGCGGTGCCGAGACGCCGCAGCGGCGTATTGCTCTCGATATGCTTCAGGATTGAATCGCTAAGCGCGCGCCGCGTCGATTCCGTGCCGATAAAGCCCGGAGCCACTGCATTGCAGCGGATGCCCCAGCGCCCCAGTTCCTTGGCCCAGGTCACCGTCATGGCATTGACCGCCGCCTTGGCCGCCGCATAGGCGGTCTGCCCTTCATTGCCATAGGCGCTGATGGAGCTGATGTTGACGATAACGCCCTTGGTCCGCTTCGTTACCATCTGTTCCACCACGGCCGAGGTCATGATGAAGACGGAATCGAGATTAGCCGTCAGCGCATCACGAAAGCGGCCGTAATCATGCATGATCCCCGCCGGGTTCATGATGTTGACCATAGGCTCGCTGTAGATCACCCCGGCATTGTTGACGAGGATATCGATGCGGCCGTGCTGCGCGACGATGTCGCCGGCGACGAGCTTGGCCTGATCCAGCTGTGTCACGTCGAGGGGCAGGCCCTGTAGCCCGCTGGGCAATTGCGACAAAGCTTCGCGGTCGCGGTCGCAGACGACGACTTTGGCACCCAGCCCCTGCAAATGCCCGGCGATCGCGAAGCCAAGTCCACGCCCGGCCCCGGTCACCAGCGCGACGGCACCATCAATCTTCAAGCGAGACACCTTTTTCCTTGAGCACGGCGATGATGTCGGCGACCGATACCAGGCGCACGATATCGCCGATCGCCAGTTCAATGTCGAATTCTCGTTCCACCGACATCACCAGATCCATCTGGGTCAGTGAATCCCAACCACCCACGTCTTCCTTCTTGAGGCCGGGATGCACATCGCCCGCGCGCAGGCGGAAGACGTCAGCCAGAATTGCGGCCACGCGCTTGTTCATGTCAGACTCCGAAAAACTTCACATATTCATCGGCGGTATACCGCCATTCCTCGGCCGACCGAGCAAGATGAACGCTGTTTGCCTTGGTATTCTTGGTAATGAGCGCGCCGGCACCGATGACGCAAAACTCCCCCACGACCAATTCGTTGACGATCGTCGCGTTCACGCCGACGAAGGTATTGCGCGACACTTGCGCCTTGCCGGAGATAACGGAGCCGGAGGCAATCCAGCAATGTTCTCCGACCTGGCTGTGATGCGCCAAGGTGACGTTGCACCAGACCGACGTATTGGCGCCAACCCGCACGTGCGGCTCCACCACCGCACCTGGCAGAATAATCGCCCCCTCACCCAGGGGATGACGCGTATGAACCCGCGCATCGCGATGGACATAGGTCTCGATGGCATAGCCGGCCACCTTCAGGCGGTCGAACATCGAGGCGCGTACGCGGTTGAGATCGTTGTAGCCCATGGCCATAACGACCGAGACAGACCCTGCCGGAAACCGATCGGCAAGGCCCGACATGCCGACGCAATGGAGATCCGCGACCGTACCGGATTGAAGAAAGTCGTCATCAACGACAGCGCCCACGACCTGATAGCGGTCATCGCTATCAAGGTAGGCCTTCAGGATTTCGGCTGTTACCGCATTGCCGGCGAGAATGACCTTCTTCATGCCGCCTCCATCACGGCAAGGCCAAAGCCGGTCCTGCCATAGCCGTTGCCGTTGTAGAGCATGTACATGGTTCCGCGGTGGGCGATGACGTAGGGATAGCAGATCATTTCACTGTCCCAGCCGTCGGGCGAAACATCAATGCCGGAAAGTGCATCGGCGCGCTGCCAATTGCGGCCATCCCGCGACGACGCAAAGCCGATGCGGTAGGTGTCAACGTCCCGCGTCGCGCGATGGGCGAACCACATGAAATAGGTGCTTTCCTGCCGGAACACGGTCGGACGTCCGAAGGCATATTCGTATTCGTCGGCAAAAGGTAGACACATGCCCGGATACGACTTCCAGGCGACGCCGTCGGTCGATTCGGCGTAGTGGATGCCGTAATAGTGTTTCCAGCCTGTGGCCGTCTTTTCCCATTTGATGCCGGAATTATACCAGGTCATCCAGCGATCACCGTCGACATGGAAAGCGGTCGCGGCCGCAAAGAGAGGGTTGTCCTTGTCGCGCCCAAGAACGGGGCCGGGAAACTCGCGGGTCAGGGTGAGCTGCGCAGGATCCAGCACGGCGCGCCCCGTGTCGCAGATCCAGAGAGAGTCTGGCAGGTTCTGCCAGCCGACGTAATAGAGATAGATGCGACCGCCATGCTCGACGAAACAGACGCTGATGACGCCCTCGCAGTCGAAGCGCCCCGGCTCGCCATAGGCCAGCGCCATGACCGGCTCGCTCAACAGGCGCACGCTGCCTTCGGCGATTTCGGCATAACAGAGAAAGATATGCGAACGCTGGCCGGCATCGCGGCGCGTGAAGGCGATCACGAAGAGATCGTCCTTATAATGTATCGCGCAGGGATGCGAACCATGACTGAAGTCACCGTTGGGTGCAAATAGTTGGCCTTTCTTCACCCAGGGAAAAGGCGTGTTTCGGTCCAGAAAGCGCTGCATTGTCATTCCTTGGGCAACCCCTGCTGCAACAGGCCTTCGATCAAGGCGACGCGACTGGTCCCTTGGCGGACTGCCTCGACATACAGCCGCTCCTTGAGCACGGGATCGATGCCTTCGATCTGACCGTAGTAGCGGCTGCGGATGGAGCCGCCCCGAGTACCGACGTGCGGCACATCGATATCAATGGGCAGTGGGTGGTCGGCGGCTGTGAAGGCGATGACATAGAAGGTGTTGCAGAGCTCCCAACTCAGTTCAACCGCGCGGGCCGTCTCCGGCAGATGGGCGAGCGGCGGCTTACAGGCGTAGAGGCGATTGTTGCAGACGAGGGCCTTCCCCACCTCCGTCTCTTCCAACCATGGCGCCAAGCCTTCGTCACCGATCACAATTCGGCCACCAGCACGTACCACACGCGCCATTTCAGCAATGCCCTTGGCGATGTCGGGAAACAGGTTGATGCCGCCGAAATGGTAGGCAGCATCGAAGAACTGCCCGACAAAGGGCAAGTTCATGGCATCGCTGACTGAGAAATGCAGCGTGACCCCGGCGGCCTCAACCTCGGGTGCGTAGCGATCAACGCCGGCAAGAAGCATCTGCTCGGCGATGTCCTGAACGTAAATCTCGCCACTGCCACCGAGCGCGCTGGCAAGATAGGGAAGGTCGTTGCCGGCGCCTGCGCCGGTTATGAGAACCTTCATGCCTGGCTTAAGACCGAGCCGGCCGACGAGGCTTCGCCGCAAATCCGCTTCATCGATGCCGAAGGTGGAGAATACCCAGCGCAAAGCATTATCGTGAATGCTGGCGGCGTCCTTCTGCGCGTACTCGTTGGCGCCTTCCGCCTCACGGGCAAAGACCGGCACCTTGCCGCTCGCCGCAAAGGGAAAGACATGGCCGTTCGGGCAATGCAGGCCATCGCTATCAGCCGTGAGCTTTGCATAGTAACATGCTGCCTCCGGGCAGCCGTATGTGGGAACCGATGTCATTCTTTAGCTCTTCTGACAGACCACCCAGAACACGCGCTCGGATATGCCATAATAGTCGTTATCCGCCATGCCAAAGGAAAAATTGGAGAACAGGGGCGACATATATGCCTCGATATCCCGGCTTGCGGAAAAGGCGTGCAGGCGATAGCCATTCCGGTTGCCGTAAGGATCATTCCTGATCGCCAAGGATCCGTCCGGCTGCTCGACAGCATCCTTGAAAATGTACGAATCCCGGCTGGCGACAGAGGCAACGAGATAGCCGCCGGACTTCAACACACGGGCATATTCCTTGAGATTATCGAGAAATGTATCTCCCTCATCGCAATAATAGCAGCAATGGCAGGCGAGGATATAGTCAAACGCAGCATTGCCGAAGGGAATCGAACTGTTGCGGCCGACACGGAGATCGGCCTGATGCCCCAGCGTGTGGAGGCGCGTTCGCGCCTGATCGACAATGCCCTGCGTGATCTCGATGCCGCTTACCGCGAATCCTTGGTCGCACAAAAAGGCGGTATTGCGCCCGTCACCGAAGCCGACATCGAGCACACGCTCGCCCGGCGCGGGCCTCTTGAAGCGCAGCTGCGGATAGGTGGCCAAGAAGGTCCGGACAACAAACTCCGTCGGGTAGACTTTCGGACTGGTCCGCCGTGCGTAGAAATTCTCGTAGCTAGCGTTGATGTCCCGACTTTGATTGTCCATAGATCCCTCTGACGATCGTATAAGGCCGCTGCTTCACCTCATTGAAGATCTTGGCCAAGTAGAGACCAATGAGGCCGATAAAAAAGATGATGAGGCCGCCCAGCATCCAGATCGATGCCATAACCGACGTCCAACCATCCAGCATCTGCGACAGGAAGATCCGCAGCACAAGCAGGTAGGCGGTATAGACGACGGCACCGCACAGGATGAAGAAACCGGTATAGAAAGCCAGCTTCAGCGGCATGTCGCTGAAAGACGAAATCGTCATCACCCCAAGACCGATGCGCCTGGCAAGACTGTACGTGCTGGCACTCTTCGTGCCTTTTTGCACCGGTCTGGCATGTTGCTTGAAGCCGGTGATCACCCACAGATAGGAGATGACGAGTTCCCGTTCGCGGTGGCTGAGCAGCGAATCTACATAGCGCCGGCTCATCAGGCGGGTAGTCACGATGTTTCTTGGGTGCTCAACATTGCCGAGAATGTTCAGTGCCGAATAATAGATCTCCCCGCTCCAGCGTTCGAACCAGCCGCCTTTGCGCTTCTGCTGCTGGCCGAAAACGACATCAACATTCTTCTCGACAATGTCGCGGTGAAAGTCGAGCAGCCATTCCGGCGCTTCCTCTAGGTCACTATCGATCAGGAAGATGAGTTCGCCGGACGCATGCTCGAGACCAGTCATCATGGCCTTGTGATGGCCAAAATTCCGGGAGAGATCGACGACGACGACACGCGGATCTGCTTCATACAACTTAATCGCTTTCTCGAGGCTCTCGTCGGGCGATCCGTCGTTGACGAAGATGATCTCGAACGCGTCGGTAATCTGCTGCGCTGCCGCAACCGCTCGCCGATAGAACTCGTCTATGTATGGCGCCGACTTAAAGAGCGTGGTGACGATGGAGAGCTTCACGGCAGATTTCTCACATGTATTTCATGAATTTCCCGGCATCATGGCCGGCATTCAGAAGCAGATCGACTATGGACACGTAGTGATCAAAGCTACCCCAGAGCTGGGGATATTCCGGATAGCCCCCATAATCAGCCCACTCGACGTCGATACCAAGCTGATCGAACCTAGCAACATCCAGGTATTGCTTGGCGGCAGGCCCGCTTACGTAGCGCTTTGCGCCGACACTATGGCACAACTCCAAAAGGCGCTCCGTTGGCTCCATTTTCTGCATCGATGCCCGATCAAGAACATCCGTGCAGCGCCGGATCGGCGTGGCAATGCCAAGCTGGCTGCAAATGGAGCGTATCAAGCTTTCATTTACTTCCGACAAACTTTCCTTATTGGCCGCAGCCGCCAAGCTGTCGAAGAGCCAAGGCGAGATGTTCTGAAAGCCGGCTGCTCGCTTGTAGTTCAACGAAATGCTGCGGATATGTGTATCTACCCAGGACGTATCCGCTATGCGGATCTCATCAATGGCTTCCTGATAGCGCCCTTTGACCTTGACTGGGATTGTCAGCCACAGAGGCCCCGATGGTGTCTTGATGATATTGCGATTGCGCCAGTCGCGTCGCGTGTACTGCACGCTGTCAAGCAGGATCAGCTCATCCACCGAGGCAATGAGATCGAAGTATCCCTTCCAGGGGATATAGTTGGATTGCGTGATAAGAGCGGTCTTGCCCGATTTTACCGGCGCCTCTTGCATATCGGCTTTCACTGACGCCTCGCCAGAATAAGTCGGCTACCACCGATCGGCAGCGAAAGTCCGATGCCAATCAGCCACCGGTCGATTTCCATCAGCAATTCCAGGACGCGGTCGAGGTATCCCGGTAGGGCAAATTCCTGATTCGGATCGTAATCTTGCTTTCGCCCCTGGATTAGCCGCTGAAGAAGCAGAAGCGGCATGAGCATCGTGACAAACGACGTATCGCGGACAATATGAAACTTGGCGTCGCGCACCTTCTCCGCCAACTCTTCAACGCGATAACGTCGCTTGTGGCGCGCCGCCACATCGCTTTGACTCCACAAGAAAGGGTGCTGCGGCACGGTGAGGAGTATGCTGCCGCCTGGGCGCAATGCACGATGCATTTCGGATAGGGCTCGCTTGTCGTCCTCGATGTGTTCCAGCACATCGCAGGCTGCGATCAAGTCGAATTCACTCGTGAACGGAATGCTCCTGGCGTCCATCTGCAGCAATTTGGCCCTGCCACCAAGACGACGTGCTGTATGACCGAGGCCGTTGGCATATATCTCACTGCCGGTTGCCTCGGCTTCGGGCAAGGCTGTGGTAAGAGCCGCCAGCACGTAACCGGTACCGCAGCCGATCTCCATCAACGAGCGTGCCGCCGGGACGTGGCGCCGCACCATATCAGTCAGCAACCGGTTGCGGCCGCGGAACCAGAAGCTGCCATGCTGCAGCCGATCCAGCGCATCATGGGCGTCTGGCGACATGCCATCGTTCTCGATGGCTAGTTCCGGCGCGAATGACGGGACGCCGTCGCGAATCTCGGGCCCTCGACCGCAATTCGGACACGCCCATTCAGCGCCGGCAAAATCAGTATGGCAGGAGAGACACCGCTTCATTGCTTCGTTCCGGCATACCGCGCAGCTAAAGGCTGACGGCAGATGCATTCATCAGGGTTGCGTCGACCGCTGTGACCACACGGTCGATCTCGGCCTCACTAATGGCTGCGTGGAGCGGCAGGCGCACAAGACAGGACGCCACGTGGTCGGTTATCGCCATACTGCCGATCGTTCGGCCGAACCGTCGTCCCGCCGGCGCAGAATGAAGGGGGACGTAATGTGTCGTGGCGCCGATCCCCTGCTTGCGCAGCACATGGAACAGACCTTCCGCCGTCGGTGCGTCGGGCAGGATCACGTAGTAGATGTGTCCATTGTGCTGGGTATGCACTGGTATCGTCGGTCGACGCAGCAAACCCCGTGCCTCCAACGGCGCAAGGGCTTCATGATAGCGGGCCCAGGCGGCACGGTGCATGGCATTGATCTTCTCCGCCTCTTCCAGTTGGGCAAAGAGAACCGCGGCGATAAGATCGCTCGGCAGGTAGGACGAGCCGATATCCAGCCATTCGTATTTCATGACATCGCGGCGCAGGAACTGCGTACGGTTGGTGCCCTTCTCGCGGATGATATGCGCCCGTTCGACGAAGGCCGGATCGTTCACCAGCAATGCGCCGCCCTCGCCGGCGACGACATTTTTGGTTTCATGGAAACTCAACGTTCCGAACGTTCCCAACCGTCCTAGGGCCTGCCCGTTATATGTGCAGAGATGGGCCTGCGCTGCGTCCTCGATGACGAAGAGAGAGTGCTGACGGGCAAAATCCAGAATTGTGTCCATTTCGCAACTGACGCCGGCATAGTGCACAGGAACGATGGCCTTGGTCCGCGGCGAAAGGGCTTGTTCCAGCAGGCGCTCATCCAGATTGAGGGTGTCCGGCCGAATATCGACGAAAACAGGCACCGCCCCTCTCAGCACAAAGGCATTGGCGGTGGAGACGAAGGTATAGGACGGCATAATGACTTCGTCGCCGGGACCAATATCCGCAAGTATCGCGGCCATTTCCAGTGCAGCCGTGCAGGAATGGGTCAACAGCACGGTGCAATTGTAATGTGCTTGCAACCAATCGTGGCATCGTTTGGTAAAGGGACCGTCGCCGGAAAGATGCAGGCTCTCCAGGCTGAGGCGAAGGTTTTCCAGTTCCTTTCCGACCAAAAACGGTTTTCTAAAGCTGACGGCCATATGGGCGTTTATCCGATACGAAAATTGGTCAGTCGGGCATTTCGCCCGGTCCATAAAGAACCAAGCGGACTTAAATCTCGGCTCTGGAGAATTTGCAATGCTTTATTGTGGGAATCGATAAACATCGTAATTCTCTGACTCATATAGCTTTTCTATAGGTATGTCGCGCGGGAACGGAGCGTTCTTATGCACCAGGAAATGTGTCCATCCATAGCGTCGCGCCGCATCCGTGATAGCTGGTTCCCATTCTGGAAGTTGCAGCAGTTCCTGAGCCGCTTTCTTTTCCGCAAGATCCGGCAAGGTTTGGTCGTAAGCCGGCGTTATCAGGAAGCCCTGGTGCCCAAAAATGCCGGGAAGCTGGGTTTGCCGATCCGGTCGCTTGTAGTTCTCCGCCGGGCTGCGCAGATCGTTCGTCACCAAGACGGTGGCTTCCAGCGGGATTGCCTGCAGAGCCGGAATGAGGCTGCGGTTGTCGAGCACCTCTGCACCGTGATCCAGGTGGAGAGCGGTATCGATCGCCATCAGCGGAAACCGCAATGTCTGGGTTCCCATCGCCGCGACGATAGCTGCGACAACAACCCAGGAAAGTTTCTTGCCCAGCAACGGCCATGTCCCAGCCAGGATCAGTGAGGCGCATATCCCGATGCCTAAGCCGGCCGGAGTGGTTATCTGAAACCAGTTGAAATCCGTTTCATTGCCGCCCGATTTGGTCAAGGCAGTGAGAGCAACCAGGACCAGCGGCAGAAGTGCGAATGCGCCAGCGATCCATATGCGATTGTCAGCTCGCCAGCGGCCTTTCGTCAGAAGCAGGGCCGTGATCACGGGGATAAAGAAGAACAGGCCGTAGGTGAGGATTTCGACAAGATTGCTGTTTACATATTCGTCGGCAAAGGGCGCCAAGACCAATACGCGGTCGCTGCCGGCAAAATTGAGCGTGCGCATGGCCGCCAATCCGAGCAGGAAGGCAAACAAAACGGGCCAGGCATGCTTCACGGCCAGGCCCAACCCATTCCTCATGGGTCCTTGCCAAGGCCGTTCCTGGACAAACCCGATGGCGGCCATGCCACCGATCCAGAGGCACAGCGGAATGAAGAACGTGACTTTGACGACGACAGAGGCGGCGACGAGAATGCTGGCCAGGAGGGTAATCGCAATCGACCGACGGCCGGGCGCATAAGCCATGACAAGATAAGCGAAGCAAAGCACCAGCACCATGCCGCCCTGCGAGACGACGTGCTCGAATTCGAGCGACAATGGCAATTGCCGGTCGTCATTTCCGCGCATCAGCATCAGCAGCGCCTTGCCGACGCGCTTGGCGGGCTTCCAATAAAATTGGTTGAACGTCGATACATAGAGAATCACCAGGACGCCGAGGCGCAGCCATCCATCCGCTATCGTTCGCGCAATCAGCCAGCAAAAGGCAATCCCGCCCAGCGCCAGTACGGAGGAGCCGACCAGGAAAAGCGACGTATGTGGAAGAAGCCCGGAAATGCGCGTCAATATGGCCGCCGATTCCAGCGTGCCATAATGATATGCGCCCAGTTGGCCCACGAATGTCAGGGATCGCGGGGGGAAGAGATTGTCGCTCACCAGGCCACGAACGATCGACAGCAGATAGGCATTGTCGACGCCATAAAACACAGTCGGATAGGCTCCCGACCCCATGCGGACGCCATAGACCAGGCGGACCGCGATCAATATCAGGATCAGCACGAACGCCGCCAACGACAGCGCGCGGGTAGACGTCGCCCCCCTGCCGTTGTCAGCCGGATTGCCACCGTTGGCATGGTGGGTCAGATAAACCCGCACAACCGTGCCGACCGCGCCGATCGCAAGATATGACCAGACAATCGGCTCGGGCGGCAGACCGAGTACCTTTGCAAGCGTGCTAACGCAGCCGGCGAGCACGAAGCCGACCGCGACCATTCCAATGAACAGGGGGGCGTCCCGCAGAACCCGACCAAGACTTAGGAAGGCCGTTATCGGCAATACGCCGAAGCAGAGATAGATCGATGCGATGACGGCTTGGTCGACCGGAGTCCCGGCACAGGCAAGTGTCGCGCTGGCAAAAACAATGAACAATATCGGCAATAATGCTAGGCGAATGAACCGCATATCCATGAAAATCGTCCCGGGGTTACTCTGCAGTTACAAGGAATGGCGTTGGCGACTTTAGGTAGTATTGCCCCTTTGGTTTACGGCGCGGCGCGCATTCTAATCAGGGGAGCCGACATTGCAAGGCGGCGAATGGGGCGCTCCAGTCTCGTCGCAAATAGGATTAAATACCTTGAGTGAAAGCTGGATATAGGATAATGCTCTGTACTCATAAATGGGATTCCCATTGAAGCGCGGTTGTGTTTCAGCGTCGCAAACTGTGATTCGGCGTGGGATTTCGCCGCCGATCGGCACGTCAATTCCCTGGATCGATTGACAATTGAGGGGTCATATTTCGACGCCCTTCGACTGGCTCAGAAGGCCTTTTCGAATGCAGCGGAGAGAGAAGTCCAAGAATCTTGACAGGCTCAACGCGGTGGCGTGTTGCCGTCGAACAAAAGAAAAGGCCCGTACGCAAACGTACGGGCCTTTCTCACATACGCGGCAGAAGGGGTCAGGCAGCGAGAGCTGCATTCCCCAGATTGGCATTTTCTTGCGCGCGGCGGGCCCGCACACGGCGCACATAGGCGAGGCCGCCCAGTGCTGCTGCAAACAGCGGCAGGGTGGCCGGGATCGGCGTCTCCGCCACCGACGGCACTGTGGTCGGGCCATTGTAGTGGATCTCGGCATTCTGAGTGACTTTGCCGGCGATCAACGTGCCTTCGATATTGGCATTGTTCGTGACATGCGCCAGCAGCGCCAGGACCGAGCCACCGAACTGGCTGTTGATCACGATTTCCTTGGCGTCGATGAAATTCCAGACCGTGTTCTGCGCCAGCGTGGTGGCGATGCCAGCGAGGAAGTTGGCAGCGATCGTCAGCGCATTATTGCCCGCACCAGTGACATTGATGACGATGGACTTGGCGCCATTGAGGTTAAATTGGAATTCGCTGGCACCGCTGAAAAAGGCGACGGCGTTGGAGATGTTGAACACCGCCACGCCATCGGCGTCCGGCGCTGCATTGAACGCAACGGTCCCGGCACCCGCAGTAGCACTGTTGGCGGTCAGGCTGCCGAGATAGCTTGAATAGGCGGTCAGCGTGTTCTGGAGCGATGTTGCCTGGGCGGCGACATCCGGCATCACGCTGGCCGGCACGGGTGAATTCAGGTTCTTGGTGCCGCCGTTCACATTGGCATTGCTGCCGGGCTGGACCGTGCCGCCCAGATACATGCTGCCGCCATTGACGTTGACGTTTGCGTTGTTGGTGACCGAGCCCTTGGCGTAGAGCGTGCCGTTGCCGTTGAAATTGGCGTTGAGATTGCTGGTGAGGTTACCACCCACCTTGATGTCGCCGCCCTTGTTCAGGTTGAGGTTGCTGGTAGCGATGTTGCCACCGACCACCAGGCCTGACCCGTTCATGTTGACGCTGCCCTGGAGGTTGCCGCCGGCAGTGAGCGTCGGCACGCCATCAACCGGCAGCTGGTCGAAATGCTGGCCGTAATCGCCGCCAGTGACATTGCCGCTGACAAAGGTCTTGCCGTCGACATGCGAGCTGCTGGTGAGGTCGCCAAAGACGACCACGTTATAGGTGTTGAGGATGTCCTGGGCGCTCACGGGGCCAGCCATGGCAGGCGTTGCCGCCACGAGCAGGGTCGCCATGACAGCGGCGGCGCCAGCCGGAATAATCGATCGCAAGCTCATGCAAGTTTCCCCTAATGACCGTCTAAGAATTCGATCCAAATCTAGGGAAAGTTTGCTGCAAGTGCTAGCAATGAATCACAAATACTCACACTATTGTGATGTTGTCATATAAATTTTTTATTAACTATCATTTTTGCCGCAGCGCGAGAAAACCCCCGATAGCGCGGCCTACTTGAGCTCCTCAGCCACCTTCCGGGCATCATCGACGCCGCGATAGTTCGGCTGGCCGAGAAGGGCGGCTTTCAATGCCTGCCGAGCTTTCTCGTCCAGCCCCTTGGCCTGCAGGGCCGCCCCATAGTGATAGAGGATCGACTGGTCCTGTGGATCCAGCGCGGTGGCCTTGGCGAGCAAAGCCAGCGCGTCGTCGACTTCGCCTTGGCGGAACAGAACCCAGCCTAACGTATCGATCTGCGTGGCGTTACCGCTGTGGCGGAAGCGCTCAGCCAGCGCGCGTGCCCGGCCAAGCAGCGCGGTATCCGTCCGCCATCCATCGGCGATCAAGGTGGCAAGGTTGTTGATGGCAACCAGATTGCTCGGCCATTTCTTCAGGATGGTTTCATAAGCGGTACGTGCCGCTTCGATGTTGCCGGCGCCATCCTCGGCAGCCGCCAGACTTAGCGCGATATCGAGATTGCCGGGCAGGCGTTTGGCGGCGGTGCGGAGAGTCTGCGCCGCGTTGGCAATCTGCCCCTGGCTCACCAGCAACTGCGCTTTCGCGAGATAGGGCCTGGCGCTGTCGGGCTGTGCCGCGATGGCCCGGTCAAGGAACGCCACCGCCTGGGTCAGGTCGCCGCCTCTTTGCTTGAGCGAAGCGAGGAGGACAAGGATGGTGCCATCCGCGGGCGCCGTCGCCAACCGCGTGTTCAAATAGGCTTCGCCTTCTGCGAGTTTGCCGGCATCGACATAGGCCTGCACGATCTTCGGGCCGAGGACGGCGAAATCGCCGCCATTTTCCAGCGCCGTCACATAGGCGCCAATGGCAATCGTGTCGTCTTTGCGTGCCAGAGCGGCATCGCCCAGCACCTGATGCCCACGCGCGTCCTTGGCATCGGCTTTGACGATATCGCGGCCGATGAGCTCGGCCATGTCGGGACGGCCGAGCTGGATGAGATAGAGTGCCTTTTGCGCCAGAACCTCGCTTGAATTCGGCCGCAGCGCGATGGCGGCATCCAGTTCCTTGATGGCCTCTGTCGGCGATCGCGGGGCAAGCAGGCTTGCCATGTCAAGATGCGCCTGCACATCGCTGGGATCGAGCTGCAGCAGCGTACGCAGCGTCTGCGCGGCCAGTTCCTTATCTCCGGTCGCCATATAGGCGCGCGACAACAGCGAGAGGGCAGGCCGCGATTCCGGATTGCCGTGCAGGATCATGCGCGCATCGGCAACGACGGCGTCGAACATCTGCTCTTCCATCAACAGGCCACCGCGCAGGAACAGCGCACCTTCATTGCGCTGATCCTGCTGCAGCACGGCTTGCACCATCGCTTGCGCATCCGCTAGGTCACCGCGCAGCAATGCAATCTGCGCCAAGCCAATCTGTGCTTCATGACCGTCACTGACGCTGGCCGGCTGTTTTGCGATCTCTTTCAGGATCACTTCGGCATTTTCCAGCTGGCCGGCATGGATCGACAGCTGCGCCAACAGCAGACGATGTCGCGGATTGCTGTTGGCTCCCTCGGTCAATGGCTTGATGGCATCAAACGCGCGATCGACGCCGATGTACTTTTCCAGGAATGCGACATATCTGGCCACCAACTGCTCACCTTGCGGCTGGCTGCGGATGGCCGTTTCGAAGAGCGCCTTGGCGTCATCTATCTTGCCGCTGTCGGCCAGTGCCTCGCCAAGGTCGCCAAGATAATCGGCATTTTCCGGCGCCACTTCGACCAACCGCTTCATGATCGCCAGACTCTCGACGCTGTCCTTGCGTTCGCGCATCAAGGCCAGCCGGAAGGTCAGCAGGTTGGTGTTATCCGGTTCCGCCGCCAGAGCGCGGTCGACCAGTTGCAGGGCGTCATCGAAGCGGTCCTGCTGCAACCGTATCTCGGCCAGGATGCCCAGGGCATCTGCGTTGTCGGGGGCGATCTTCAGCGCTGCCGCCAGCTCGGAATCGGCTTGATCGAGCTTGCCTTGGAGCCTTAGCGCTCCGGCCTTCAAGATGTGCCCATCGATCTTGTCAGGCGCAAGCTCCACGGCTTTTCCCGCACGAAAGGCGGCACTGGCCGCATCGCCGAAAAAAAGCTCCAGCTGGCCTGTCTTCAACTGGGCATCGATATTGCCGGAATTCTGGTCGGCAACCGCCCGGTAGCCGCGCAGGGCGGCCTGATAATCGCCCTGGCGCTCGGCAATGAGGGCGAGAGAATAAGTTGCGTCGGCACCCACCGGGTTGATCTGCAGGGCATTGCGGAATTCGAGCGCTGCCTTGATGGTGTCGCCGCTTTCCAGGAGTTGCTTGCCGCGGGCGATATGCTCCGCCTCGCGCTCCGCCGGCGAATCACATGCGGCCAGCAGGAACAGGGCGGCGCCCGCCAAGGCTGGAAGGGGCCGTGTGAGGAAAGCCATGGTACCGACCTCGAAATGCGCAAGTTGTTTGCTTGGCCGTGGTCTCCCGCGGCGCCGTGGCATAGCACATAAGCGCTAGGAATGAACAAGAGGTGAATTTCCGAGCATGCCAGATGATCGCCCTATGGCGATCGTTTGATGGCGAAGGTTTGGCAAATGATCTCGTCCTAACCTTCTGCTATGTTTTTAAGCAGAATTCTGAAGGTTCCAAGATATGCTGCCGGCTCCCGACCAGGCCACCATGCGACCGAACGTGCGGCGGCTCTTTACTTACTGGGAGGGCTTGGCTGGCGGGTCGACGCCGGAACGGCAACTGGTTGACCCGGCGGATATCGTGCCGCTGCTGCCCTATCTGATGTTGGTCGAGTTTTCCCACGATCCGTTCCGCGTCCGCTATCGCCTGACCGGTACCAGGGTAGACGAGCTCACTGGCATGAACTTGACTGGCCGCTACCTTGACGAATTCCGTTATGGAGACGGTGAGGCGACGATCCTCCATCTGGAGGACGGTTACCGGGAATGCGCGGCCACCGGAATCCCCTATCATGGCCTGTATGACTGGAAGTCCAGTGCCGGCTACATGAAGCAGATCGCGTTCGGCCTGTTCCCTTTGAAGGTGGATGGCGTCATCCGCCAGTGCCTGTCGATCGAGGACTATACCGGCATAAGCCCCGACACGCAGATGATCACCTGGTCGGCGCCGGTCAGCCGCAAGTTATAGCCACGCCGCCAGGGCTACATTGTCGGGGGCCACATTGTCGGGTCAAATGCCCAATTGCCATTAAATGGTGTGATTTCTGTGACATTTTATCTAGATCGCTGTGGTTCGATAGGTCAATAAGCCTCAAGACCGCGAGATTTCACCACATTCTGGTGTTGCCCCATTGCCGCGGCATCATCACTATCTTGTAGCGATCGTCATTGACGGCTATCAGCAGGCCGAGAAGCGCCAAAAAACAATTCCAGCGACGCCAAGAGTAGAAGCATGACCCCACGCGTGATTTCGCAGCTAGTTAACGGATTTGTCGCGGTAATGCTGCTTTCCGCCTGTGCCGTCGGCGAGCAGGATCGCAAGCAACCAGCAATTGTTGCGGCAAAACCAGTGGTCATTGCGGCCCCACAAGAAGAACCGATCATTCCGAAACTGAAACCGAAGACACAGAAAAAGGCGCCAGCTTCCCCGAGACTCTCCGAACCTGAGCCGGCAGATACGCCGGCGGCGGCCAATGGGACGACGGTGCCGGATAATCATCAGCAATTGATTGAGCAGCAGGCGCCGGGCATGCCGGCGCCCACGACGGAGGCGGTACCACCCACCGTGGGCACCGCGGATCCGAGCGACGGTTCTGACCCTGCTAACATGTCGGACGGTGCCGTGGCTGCTGCTGTGCCGTCCGCGCCGGCGGTGATCCAGTCGGAACCTGAACCCGTGTCAAAGCTGGTATCGCCGGACGAGCTCAAAAGCAAAGCGGAGTCTGAGGTCGTGACCCTGTTGGGCCGCCCGGTTACAACCCGCAGCGAGGGAACAGGCACGGTTTGGACCTACCGCGCGGGAACTTGTTCGCTAGATGTCTATTTCTTTCTGGACGTGGCGGATAATCAGCGCCGCGCCCTTAGTTATGAGATGCTGCCGGCGGGGGCCGAGTATGACGTCACGCAGAGTTGTTACAAGGCCCTGAAAGAGGCGCATCATGTGCAATAAGAATCGGAACGAAAACAATGGCTGAGGCCACCCGAATCGTCGTCGTCGACGATGATGATCTGTTTCGCCCCATGCTGGTCGGAAATCTGTCCGAGGCCGGCTTCAATGTGCGCGAATTTTCCGCACCCGACGTCGCCCTCGAAGCTCTGAGCGCTGAGAGCGTCGCGCCGGAATCCACCATCGATCTTCTTATCCTCGATTGGAAGATGCCGGTCTTGACCGGGCTCGAATTGCTGCAGCGCCTGCGCCAGATCGGTTTGATGACGCCGGCGATCTTTCTGACCTCGCTGGACGACGTCATTTACGAAGAAGCGGCCTTGAAGGCGGGTGCTATCGATTTCGTCGGCAAGACGCGCAGCTTCGCCATCCTGCAGCGCCGCATCGAGTTGGCGCTGAGCCGGTCGGAAGCGGTCGATGGTCAGGCCGATGGCCAAGCGTCGGCTGATGGCGTGCTGCAGACCGGACCGCTGCTGCTCGATGCGGGTTCGCATGCGGTGACGTGGCAGGAACGGCAGGTCAGCTTGACCTTGGGCGAGTTCAAATCGGTAGCATTGATGGTTCGCGCGGGACGCGATGTCAGCTACCGGGAAATCTATGACGCATTGCGTGGTGAGAATTTTGCCGCAGGGCAGGGGCCGGACGGCTACCGCGCCAATGTGCGCGCGCTGATCAAGCGGGTGCGGCAGAAATTCATCGCCGTCGATCCCAGTTTTGATGCGATCGAGAATTTTCCGGGCTTCGGCTATCGCTGGCGCGCGGCCGGCAAGGAACCATAAGGCCATGGATTAGAGCTCGGCCGTTCGGGGGAAGGGATGCTGCGCGCGTTATTCGGATCGGTTCTGGTGAAACTGGTGCTGCTCGGGCTGGTGTTCCTGAGCGTGCCGATGATCCTCTATGGCCGTTTTGCGACCGTCGACGAAGAACGCCAGCAATTGCTGCTCAACAATCTGCAGAACCAGGGCTACCTGCTGTCGCAGGGGTTGGAACTGGCCTTGCGTGCTGAGGGTGCCAAGGCGCCGGTGGCCGCCGCGGATTGGGTGGCGCGGCTCGGCACCAGCAGCCTGCGCATCAAATTGCTGATGCGGCCGGTGGGCGAGCAGCAGAGTTTCTATTACGTGGCGGCATTCCCAACGATCGACACCGCCTATCTCGATGCCGAGCGTCAGGCGCTGGTCGCGACCGGCATTCTTGGCAAGGTCGAGGAGAGTTGCGCCGGCAATCGCAGCCTCAGCCAAAGCTTTACCGGCCCCACCGGCACCATCGAAATCCTGACCTCGATCTCGCCCTTTCATACCGAAGTCGGCTGCTGGGCAGTGATCACCGCCTATGCCGAGAGCGATCCAGCCGGTACCACGCTGGCGCGACCCTTCGCTTCGGCGCCGGAAGTCCGCTGGGCCGGCATCTTCTACGCCATGATGGCGTTACTGATCCTGGCCGTCGCCGTGTCGGTGGCCCTCGGGCTTCGCCGTTTCGCGCGTCTCGCACGCCTCATCCGCCGTGTGCCCGGTCGCCGCCAGATCAGCTTTGCCAACGCAACGCCGGTGCCCGAACTGAAACCGGTCGCGGTCGAATTCGATAGCCTGGTCACGACATTGGAGACCTCCGCGCGCTCGATCCGTGAAGCGGCGGAAGAGAACGCCCATGCCCTGAAGGCGCCGATCGCCGCCATGGCGCAGGCGGTCGAACCCATTCGCCGTGTTGCCAATGCCGCCAACGACGATCGCGCCAAGCGTGCCGTGGAGACGATCGAGCGGGCGCTAGAGCGCATGGAAGATCTGGTGGCCTCGGCCCGACGGATCGACGAAGCGATCGCCGAAATGATTGACGCGCCAGCCTCGCCGATCAAGCTCTCGTCGATGGTCGAAAACACCGCGCGGGCCTTTGCCGAGGCTCATGGCAACAACGTCAAGATCGTGGCCAGCATCGAACCCGGCATCAAGGTGGCGGCGAGCGAAGAGGCGCTGGAGACAGCCATCGAAAATCTGGTCGACAATGCGGTGAGCTTTGCCCCACCCGGCTCGACCGTGCGCCTGGACCTCAAGCAAGGTGGGGGGCGAGCGCGCCTCGCCGTCATCGATCAGGGGCCGGGCGTGCCGGTTGACTTGCTCCCGGCGATCTTCGAACGGCATGTCTCGCATCGCCCGCAGACAAATGGCGCCGGTGCTCGCGCTTCCGGCGGCCCGCATTTCGGCCTGGGTCTTGCCATCGTGCGGCGGAATATCGAGCTGATGGGTGGCCGTGTCGCCGCGCGCAACCGGCCGGAAGGCGGCTTCGAAGTGACGATCAGCCTGCCGCTGGCGACCTAGCAGGTCACGAAGACGTCTTCGGTGAGAGCGATCTCGTCGCAATTATCGCCGCTGCCACCGCGGTCGATGATCAGGAAGTCCTGCGCTTCATCGAGCGCGATCAGTGGATGATGCCAGGTGCCGCGGGCATAATTCACGCCCTGAGATCCCTCAGTCCGGAAACAACGCAAATCGGCAGGACCAGGTGCCGCGCCAGGCTTTGCGACCACAACCAGGAACGGGCGTGCTGCCAAAGGCACGAACGCCTGCGATGAGAGCGGATGCCGCTCCATCATAGTGATCCGCAAAGGCAGGATGCGCGGCTTGGCGCGGAAGATGTTGAGCAGCGGCCGGCCGCCTTCCGCCACGACATCGATTTTGGCAAGGTCGTGATAGCGCTCGGCATAGCCTTCATTGATCGTGTAATGCTTGGCGGCGCGATCGCAATCGATGACATCGCCGAATGGGGCGAAGGCGGCGCGGGTCAGGGCCTCGATTCTGATATTCATGCAGGCTGCCCCCATAGCCGCAGGCGTGACACGCCGCCATCGGGGATGACGTTGAGACGTACATGGCTGACCAAGCCCAGATCTGCGATCTCACCCGTGTAGAGGTGCTGCTTGTCCATCGCCATCTTCTGTTCCGGCAGCAGGGTGCGCCAGAACATCGATTGCGTGACGACGGATTGGTCAGTGGACGACGCGACCAGCGCCGCCTGGATGGAACAGCGGTCCGGGAAGTTGCCCTTGAAGTGGGCGGTATCGATTTCAATCTTCGAGATCCGCCCGGCATGTCCCAAGGCGATGATGCACCAATCATTGCCGGGCTCACGCCGCCGCCGCGTTTCCCAGCCATCGCCCATGTTCACGCCGCGGCCGGGATAAAGCAGCCGCATCGGCGTGCCGTAATGCTGATCGGAACAGGAGACAGCGTAGGCGCCCATCTCGATTGCCGCCAGATTCAAGGGCTGCGATCGATCCAAGCCCTGCCAATCCACCGTCGGTCGACCATAGGCACGCAGGCGCGCGACACCGCCATCGGGATAGATATTGAGCCGCACATGGCTGAAGACACCGTCCTGCGTCGCCGGCACGAAGTGATGGCTGTCGCCCTGCAAAGAAGTCGCCGGCACGATCGTCGTCCATTCGGTCTTCGCATCCGGGGTGCCTGTGACATTGCAGACATCGATCGACGCGGCGGGTGGATAGTTGCCAGTGAAATGGCTGGTGTCGATGTCGAAGCCGCTGATGCGACCCGCGAGGCCCAGCTTGCAGATGCAATGGTCATAGCCCTCGGTTCGCTTGCGGCGGCTTTCCCATCCATCCATCCATTTACCGTTGTCATCGTACTTGCCGGGGACAAACACTGCCGGATCTGGGTTGAGCATCCGCTCCTTGGGCGCAAAAAAATCGTCGCTGGCGGAGACCGCCTCTGCACCCAGCCGCGGGTCCAGCAGATTGACGACAGCTGCGCCGAAAGGATGTTCATCCGTGTTCATGCGGTCGCTCCAAAGGGATGATGTTCGCGCCAATGCCGGGCAATGTCGATCCGCCGGCAGAACCAGACCTTATCGTGTCCGGCGGCATGTTCAATAAACCGCTCCAACGCCCTCAGGCGCCCCGGCCGGCCGATCAGACGACCATGCAGGCCGATCGACATCATGCGCGGCGTCCGCTCGCCCTCGGCATAAAGCACATCGAAGCTGTCGCGCAGATAGCTGAAGAACTGGTCGCCGCTGTTGAAACCCTGCAGCGTCGCAAAGCGCATGTCATTGGCATCGAGCGTATAGGGCACCATCAATTGCGGCTTGTCCTGCAAGGTGGACCAGAACGGCAGATCGTCGCTGTAATCATCCGCATTATAGAGAAAGCCGCCTTCCTCGGCGACCAGGCGGTGGGTGTTGGGGCCGGTGCGGCCGGTGTACCAGCCAAGCGGCCGTTCGCCGGTCACGGCCTGGATGGCTGCGATCGCGCGCTGCAGGTGATTGCGCTCCGTTGCCTCGTCGACATTCTGGTAGTTGATCCAGCGGTAGCCATGGCTGCAGATCTCGTGGCCGGCCTGGTGCATCGCCCGGATGATCTCCGGATGCCGCTCGACCGCCATGCCGACGGCAAAGATGGTCAGAGGTATCTTGTGGTGGGCGAACAGATCCAGCACCCGCCAGGCGCCCACCCGGCTGCCGTATTCGTAAATGGATTCCATGCTGATATGCCGCTGGTCGGGCAGGGGTTGGGCGCCCACGATCTCCGAGAGGAACGCTTCCGAGGCGGCATCGCCATGCAGGATATTATTCTCGCCGCCTTCCTCATAGTTCAGCACGAATTGCACCGCGATCCTGGCATCGCCCGGCCAGTTCGCCCGCGGCGGCCGGGCGCCATAGCCGATCAAATCGCGTGGATAGGTCATCTGCCGCCGCCCCCTGTTGTCGATCACCTCAGCTTACACTGACGTGACACCCAATCTTTCTTTGAAAATACCCCGGCGGTGGCTCATCTTTGACCGATACGGGGGATATCCATGTTGATTCCTGTCCAAAGGGTCAGCATTATCCCCCCCAAGGCGGATGGCCAATAGATTCCGGCCATCTGGTCTGGCGATAAGAAACGGCCAAAAGGCCAACTTTGGGAGACGTGACATGAACAAGTTCCTGCTTCAGGCCGCGACGGCGATGGCCCTGATGTTTGCGGCCGGCACTGCCTCGGCCGAGCCTGCCGTGGTCTATGACGCTGGCGGTAAATTCGATAAATCCTTCAACGAAGCCGCCTTCAACGGCATGGAGAAGTACAAGGCCGAGACGGGCGAAGCCTATCTCGAATTCGAAGTGCAGACCGATGCACAGCGCGAGCAGGCGTTCCGGCGCATGGCAGAAAAAGGCGCCGACCCGATCATCGGCATTGGCTTCAGCCAGGCCGATGCGCTGACCAAGGTTGCCAAGGAATTCCCCGACAAGCATTTCGCCATCATCGACATGGTGGTCGATCTGCCCAACGTGCAGTCGATCGTGTTCAACGAGCATGAGGGCTCGTTCCTGGTTGGCATCCTGGCCTCGATGGCCAGCAAATCCGCCAAGGTCGGCTTCATCGGCGGCATGGATATCCCGCTCATCCGCCGCTTTGCCTGCGGCTATGAGCAGGGCGCCAAGTTCGCCAACAAGGACGTGGCGGTCACCGAGAATATGACCGGCACCACGCCCGCCGCCTGGAACGACCCGACCAAGGGCACGGAACTCGCCAAGGGCCAGTTCGACCAGGGCGTCGACGTGATCTTCGCCGCCGCCGGCGGCACCGGCACCGGCGTCTATCAGGCCGCCAAGGATGCCGGCAAGTTCGCCATCGGCGTCGACAGCAACCAGAACTACATCCATCCCGGCACCATGCTGACCTCCATGGTGAAACGTGTCGACGTGGCCGTCTACAACTCGGCCAAGGCCGTCAAGGATGGCAGCTGGAAACCGGGCCTGACCGTGATGGATCTCGCGCATGACGGCGTGGGCTGGGCGCTCGACGACCACAACAAGGCGCTGATCACGCCGGACATGAACACCAAGGTCGAGGCCGCCAAGGCGGACATCATTGCCGGCAAGATCAAGGTGCATGACTACATGGCCGACAACGCCTGCACCTACTAACGCGCAGATCGATTTTAAGTCATGCCCCCCGTCCCGACCGGGCCGGATCAGGCGATAGAGACAGCGGCGGCGTCAGATCCGGTCAATTCGGGCCAGATGCCGCCGCCTGCTATCGAGCTGATCGGAATCAATAAGCGTTTCGGTGCTGTTCAAGCCAACCGCGACGTCTCCCTGCGCATCGAGAAGGGCCGGATCCACGGCATCATCGGTGAAAATGGCGCCGGCAAATCCACCCTGATGTCGATCGTCTACGGCTTCTACGAAGCCGATAGCGGGGCCATCGAAATCGGCGGCAAGCCAGTCACCATCCGCAGCTCGGCCGATGCCATCGCGGCTGGTATCGGCATGATGCATCAGCATTTCATGCTGGTCGACAGTTTCACAGTTCTGGAAAACGTCATGTTGGGTGCCGAAGGCGGCGCGCTGCTGAAGGAGGGCGCCGGCAAGGCGCGCGCCGAACTGATGCGCCTCGCGCAGGAATTCGGCCTCAGCGTCGATCCCGATGCCCGCGTCGGCGACCTGCCCGTCGGCGATCAGCAGCGGGTCGAAATTTTGAAGGCCCTGTTCCGCCACTGCGCCATTCTCATCCTCGATGAACCGACCGGCGTGCTGACGCCGCAGGAAACCGACCAGCTGTTCCGCATCCTGCGCGCCCTCACCGCGCGCGGTGTCACGGTTCTCCTCATCACCCACAAGCTCAAGGAAGTGCTCGCGATCACCGACCATGTGACGGTCATGCGGGCAGGGCAGGTGGTCGCTGATCGCCGCACCGCGGACACCAACGCCAACGACCTCGCCGAGTTGATGGTCGGGCGCAAGGTGCGCCTTGAGCTTGAGAAGTCTATCGCGAACCCGCAAGCCGCGGAACTCACCGTCGAGCATCTGTCGCTGGTCGATGATCGCGGTGTCAAGCGCCTCAATGATCTCAATTTTTCGCTTCAGGCCGGCGAGATCGTTGGCATCGCCGGTGTCTCGGGCAACGGGCAGAGCGAGCTGCTGGAAGTGCTGGCCGGCATCCGGGCGCCCAGTTCCGGCAGTTTGCGGATCGGCGCTGCGACCATTTCAGCGACCCAGCCCGGCGATCCCGCGACCATGCGGCAATTGGGCCTGGCGCATGTGCCGGAAGATCGCCATCGCCTGGGGCTCGTCACCGGATTCCCGGCTTGGGAATCGGCAGCCCTCGGCTATCAGCGCGACGCGGATCTCGGCGGCCGCTTCTTGCTCAACCGCGCCGCGATGACCGCGCGTTGCGAGAGCATGATGCAGGATTTCGACGTCCGCCCGCCGCAGCCGCAATTGGGCTCCAGCAAATTCAGCGGCGGCAATCAGCAGAAGCTGATCCTGGCGCGCGAGATGGCCTGCCAGCCCAGGATTCTTATCGTCGGCCAGCCGACGCGCGGCGTCGACATCGGTGCCATCGAATTCATCCACCGCGAAATCGTGACCTTGCGCGACCGAGGCGTCGCCATCCTGCTGGTCTCTGTCGAGCTCGACGAAATCCTGGCGTTGGCTGACCGCATCCTGGTGATGAACCAGGGCCGCATCGTGGGTGAGATCGCCGGCGACCAGGCGGATGAGCGACAGCTGGGTCTGATGATGACCGGCAGCGCCGACCAGCAGGCGGTGGCGTCATGAGCGCCCGGCCCGCTCAGCTGCCGCATTGGATCGAGATCGGCGTTCTGCCAATCCTCAACGTGCTGCTGGCGCTCATTGTTGCCGGCCTCATCCTGTGGACCATCGGCGCCAACCCGTTCGAGGCGATCGTCTTCCTGGTCAAGGGCGCCTTCGGCAGCGGCTACGCCTGGGGCTACACGCTTTACTACGCCACGAGTTTCATCTTCACCGGCCTTGCCGTCGCGGTGGCCTTCCATGCCGGGCTCTTCAATATTGGTGGGGAGGGGCAGGCTGTCATCGGTGGCCTCGGCGCCGGCGTGGTGGCGCTCGCTTTCGACCATATCCTGCCTGCACCTATCCTGGTGCCGCTGGCGATCCTCGCCTCCTGCGTGTTCGGCGCGGCCTGGGCCATCGTGCCCGCTTATCTGCAAGCTTATCGCGGCAGCCATATCGTCATCACGACGATCATGTTCAATTTCCTGGCGGCATCCCTGATGGTCTATCTCCTGGTCGACGTGTTCCGCGACGCTGGCCAGATGTCGACGCAAAGCCGCACCTTCACCGAAGCAGCGACCTTGCCCGAGATCGCCGCGGTGTTCGGCTGGTTCGGCATCAAGATCCCATCGACGCCGCTCAATCTGTCGATCGTCTGGGCGCTCATCTGCTGTGCATTGGTGACGGTCTTCATCTGGCGCTCCCGCCTGGGGTATGAAATCCGCGCAACCGGCCTGTCGCCGCGCGCCGCCATCTATGCCGGCATTAAGCCGGCCCATGTGACTCTCATCGCCATGGCAATCTCCGGCGCGCTGGCCGGCTGTGTCGGTGTCAACGAGATCCTCGGTGTGCAACACCGTCTCCTGCTGGAATTCGTGGCTGGTGCCGGTTTCACCGGCATCGCCGTCGCCCTGATGGGCCGCAACCATCCCTTCGGCATCATCCTGGCCAGCATCCTCTTCGGCGCGCTCTATCAGGGCGGTGCCGAACTCGCCTTTGAGATCCCGACCGTCACACGGGAGATGATCATCACCATTCAGGGCCTGATCATCCTGTTCTCCGGCGCGCTCGCCTATATGAACCGGCCTTGGGTCGAGCGCATCTATCTATGGCTCGCGGCACCGCGGGCAGGGGAGGTGCCGTCCCATGGATGATGTCGTCATCTCCACGCTGGCTGCTACCCTCCGCATGGCGACGCCGCTGATCTTCTGCGCCATGGCCGGCCTGTTCTCGGAACGCTCAGGTGTCATCGATATCGGGCTCGAAGGCAAGATGCTGGCCGGCGCCTTTGCCGCTGCGACCGTTGCGGCCGAGACCGGCTCGCCAATGCTGGCCCTGTTCGCGGCTGTCATCGTCGCCATACTGTTGTCCCTGGTGCATGGCTTTGCCTGCATCACCCATCGTGGCGATCAGGTCGTCTCAGGTGTTGCCGTCAACATCACGGCGGCCGGTCTCACCGTTGTGCTGGGACATGCCTGGTATGGACGTGGCGGCAACACACCGGATCTCGCCCCGGAAAAGCGCTTCATGCCGGTAAGCCTGCCGGGCGCCGACGCGCTGCGCGACGTGCCGATCATCGGCCCCATCTATGCCAACATCATCAGCGGCCACAGCATCCTCACCTATGCGGCTGTGACCCTGGTGCCGCTGGTCTGGTTCGTCCTCTACCGCACGCGGTTCGGCCTGCGCCTGCGCGCGGTGGGCGAAGCGCCGGCGGTGGTCGATACCGCCGGTATCTCGGTCGTGCGGCTGCGCTATTCGGCAGTGATGCTGGCGGGGCTGCTGTGTGGCGTCGCCGGCGCCTTCCTGTCGATCTCGCAGAACGCCGCCTTCCAGAAGGAAATGACCGCCGGCCGCGGCTTCATCGCCTTGGCGGCGATGATCTTCGGCAAATGGCGTCCTTGGCCCGCTTTCTTCGCCTGCCTGCTGTTCGGCTTCCTCGATGCCATTGCCATTCGCCTGCAGGGTGTCTCCGTGCCCGGTATCGGCCATGTGCCGGTGCCGCTCATCCAGGCGCTGCCCTACATCTTTACCGTCGTGCTGTTGGCCGGCTTCATCGGCAAGGCCATCGCACCCAAGGCCATCGGCCTGCCCTATATCAAGGAACGCTGAACATGGATCCTCGTTTGCTCGATGCCGCACGCCAGGCGATGGCCAAGGCATATGTCCCCAATTCAAAATTCACGGTCGGCGCCGCCATTCTAGGTGATGACGGTGTCATTTATGCCGGCTGCAATGTTGAAAATGCATCCTATCCGGAGGGCTGGTGCGCCGAAACCTCGGCGATCGCGGCGATGGTGCTAGGTGGCGTCAGGAAAATTCGCGAGATCGCGGTGATCGGCCCCGGCGATCAACTGACGACGCCCTGCGGCGGGTGCCGCCAGCGCATCGCCGAATTCGCAACTGCGGAGACGCCGGTTCATATCTGCGGTGTCGAGGGTCTGCGGCGGAGCTTCAAGCTGGGTGAACTGCTGCCTGCTGCCTTTGCTCAGGAAAATCTCGCATGAGCCACGTGGCACTGGATGTTATTGCGCGCAGGGCGCCTAGTTTTCGCGCCGATATCGGTCTGGTGCTCGGTTCCGGCATGGGCGAGTTTGCCGAAAAGGTGCGCGACCAAATCGTGCTGCCCTATGCCGATCTGCCCGGTTTCGAACAATCCGGCGTCAGTGGCCATGCCGGCCGCCTGGTGCTGGGTCGCCTGGGGAAGGTGAGCGTCGCTGTCCTCCAGGGGCGGATCCATTATTACGAACGCGGCGATGCCGCCGCGATGAAGACGCCGATCGAGACGTTGCATGGACTTGGCTGCGAAAGCCTGATCCTCACCAACGCCGCCGGCAGCTTGATGCCGGAGGTCGGGCCCGGCGGCCTCATGGTACTCAGCGATCACGTCAACTACGTGCAGGGTTCGCCGCTCTTCGGCATCGCGACCAACAAGCGCTTCGTGGATATGGTCGGCGCCTATGATGCCGATCTGCGCCGGCAGTTGAAAGCCTGTGCCGACAAGCTCGGCATTGCACTGCATGAGGGTGTTTACGCCTGGCTCGCTGGCCCGCAATTCGAAACGCCGGCGGAGATCCGTGCCTTGCGTGGCCTCGGCATCAATGCGGTCGGCATGTCGACCGTGCCCGACGTAATCCTCGCGCGCTATTTCGGCATGAAAGTGCTGGCAGTGAGCGCCATCACCAATATGGGCGCCGGCATGAGCGACGAGCAATTGAGCCACGAACATACCATGGCGCAGATGGCGGCGGCTGCCGAGAAGCTGACGCGCCTGCTGCTGGCCTTTCTGGATTCACAGCCATGATGCTGCCGCAGGAAATCATCCGCAAGAAACGCGACCAGCAGCGGCTGACACCGGCCGAGATCGAATTCTTCGTCGCTGGCATTAGCTCAGGGGCCGTCAGCGAAGGGCAGGTTGCTGCCTTCGCCATGGCAGTGTTCTTCCGTGGCATGGACATGACTGAGCGCGTGGCCTTGACCCGCGCCATGATGAATTCCGGCATCGTGCTCGACTGGGCCGCCCTGAAGCTCGACGGCCCGGTCGTCGACAAGCATTCGACCGGTGGTGTCGGCGACAAAACCTCGCTGATCCTGGGACCGATTGTGGCGGCCTGCGGTTGCTACGTGCCGATGATCTCCGGCCGGGGCCTCGGCCACACCGGCGGCACGCTCGACAAGTTTGACGCCATCCCCGGCTATCAGACGGCGCCCGACCTCGATACTTTCCGCCGTGTGGTGAAGGAAGCCGGCTGTGCGATCATCGGCCAGACGGCCGATCTTGCCCCGGCCGATCGGCGCTTCTACGCCATCCGCGACGTGACGGCGACGGTCGAATCCGTGCCGCTCATCACCGCCTCGATCCTCTCGAAGAAACTGGCAGCGGGCCTCCAGGGCTTGGTGATGGATGTGAAGACCGGCTCTGGTGCCTTCGCCGCCGAGATGGAAATGGCGCGCGAACTTGCTGATTCCATCGTGCAGGTGTCGAACGGTGCCGGGGTCAAGACCAGCGCCCTGATCACCGACATGAACCAGGTGCTGGGCCGCACTGCCGGGAACGCGGTCGAGATGCTGGAATCGATCCGCTGTCTCAAAGGTGAGGCGACCGAACCACGCCTGCTCGATTGCACCTTGGCGCTGTCGGCGGAACTGCTGGTGATCGGCGGCAAGGCCAATGACGCGCGCGAGGGCCGGCGGCTGGCTGAACGAGCGTTGGAGAGCGGGCGCGCCGCGGAACATTTCCGGCGCATGGTGGTGGGGCTGGGTGGGCCTGCAGATATTCTCGATCACCCCGAACGTCACCTTGTCGCGGCGCCGGTGATCAAGCCTTGTTTTCCGGACGAGCCGGGCCATGTTCGCTCCATGGACACGCGCGCGATCGGTATGGCGGTGGTGGCGCTGGGCGGTGGCAGGACGCGGCCGACCGACGGCATCGATCACCGTGTCGGCCTCACCGATATTGTCGGGCTGGGCGAGGCGATCGGCCCGGAGCATCCGATCGCGATGGTCCATGCCGCGAGCGAAGACGCTGCCGATGCTGCCATGAAGGTTCTCCGCCGCGCCATCCGTGTCACAGGCCAGGCGACCAGGATCGGTCCGGTGGTGATCGAAGAGCTGCGGTGAGGTAGAGTGGCACGATGAGCAAACGCGCTTTCATCCTGGTGATGGATTCCTTTGGCATCGGTGCAGCGCCCGACGCCGAACGCTTTGGCGATGTCGGCGCCGATACGCTGGGCCATATCGCGGCCTATTGTGCTGCCGGCAAGGCTGATCGCGCGGGTCTGCGCCAGGGTCCGTTGAAACTCCCCAATCTCGCGCGTCTCGGCCTTGGCCGCGCCGCGGAACTGGCGACTGGTAGTGTCCCCATCGGCCTTGAGACCGACGCGGTGACGGCGGCCTATGGCGCTGCTGCTGAGCTTTCCGCCGGCAAGGATACGCCGAGCGGTCACTGGGAAATGGCCGGCTGTCCCGTGCCGCTCGATTGGGGTTATTTCGCCAAGTCGGAGCCGTGCTTCCCGCCCGACTTCCTCGACGAGTTCATTGCCGCCTGCAAGCTGCCCGGTATCCTTGGCAATTGCCATGCTTCCGGCACCGAAGTGCTCGACAGGTTGGGCGAGGAACACATCCGCACAGGCAAGCCGATTTGCTACACCTCCGCCGATTCCGTCTTCCAGATCGCGGCCCATGAGGAACATTTCGGCCTCGATCGCCTGCTCGACATCTGCGCCGTCGCCAAGCGGTTGCTGGAGCCCTATCGCATCGCCCGTGTCATCGCGCGGCCGTTCCTGGGTGAGAAGGCCGGCCAGTTCAAGCGGACCTCGCATCGCCGCGACCTCACCACGCCGCCGCCCGAGCCGACCCTGCTTGACTGCCTCACAGATGCCGGGCACGAGGTGATCTCGGTCGGCAAGATCGCCGACATCTTCGCCCATCGCGGTATCTCGCAGAAGGTGAAGGGGGAGGACAATGCGGCGCTGGTCGATGTCACGCTGGACCTCATGAAGGAGGCGCCGGATGGCAGCCTCACTTTCGCCAATTTTGTCGATTTCGACACGCTGTTCGGCCACCGTCGCGATGTGGCAGGTTATGCGGCGGCGCTGGAGGCGTTCGATCGCCGCATCCCGGAGTTCCTGGCGGGGATGCGTGAGGGCGATCTCGCGTTGATCACCGCCGATCACGGTTGTGATCCGACCACCGGCGGCACTGATCACACGCGCGAATATGTCCCAGTCCTGTTCTTCGGCCCCGCGGCGCCGCAAGCGTCACTGGGGCGCCGCGCAAGTTTTGCCGATATGGGCCAGACGATTGCAGGGCATCTGGGTATTGCGCCATTGGCACATGGGGAGGGATGCTTCTGATGGCCGATGCGCGCCGCTTCAAAGCAAGTGATGATGGCCTGACGCCCGAAATGCGTACCGCGTTCGCGGATGACGGCTATCTGCTGATCGAAGACTTTGCTGCCCCGACTTTGTGCGACCGGCTGATCGCGCGCGCCAATGGCTTGGTCGAAGAGTTTGATGAGAAGGCCCACCGAACGGTCTTCTCGACCAAGTCGGTGGCGCACGCGGCCGACGCGTATTTCAAGGAATCAGGCGACGCCATCCACTTTTTCCTGGAGGAGGGGGCGGTCGATCGTTCCGGCAATCTCACTCGACTGAAGCATCTGGCGATCAACAAGATCGGCCATGCGATGCATGATCTCGATCCGGTCTTCTCGGATTTCTCGCGCCAGCCGCGCTTGGCGGCGTTGGCGAAGGACTTGTTCCGTGACCCGCTATTGCTGCAGTCGATGTACATCTTCAAGCAGCCGGGCATTGGTGGCGAGATCTCCTGGCATCAGGATTCAACCTATCTCTATACCGAGCCGTTGAGCTGCATCGGCTTCTGGTTCGCCCTCGAAGATGCCGACAGCAGTAATGGCGGCATGCTGGCCATCCCAGGCGCTCATAAGGGCCCGCTGCGGGAACGCTTTCGCCGTTTGAAGGATGATTCCCTCGTGACGGAAAAATTGGATGAAACCCCGTTTCCGGGGCATCGCTCCGTCAAACTGGACGCGAAAAAGGGCTCGCTCGTCGTGCTTCATGGTTTGCTGCCGCATTACAGCTCGGCCAACCGCTCGACACGGTCGCGCCACGCCTACACGCTTCATGTCATCGATGGCGCCAGCGCCTATCCCGCCGACAACTGGCTGCGACGCAGGAAAGACCTTCCGCTGAAGGGTTTCTAAGCGGCAGCCGCGGTGAGATAGCGGCTCGGCGGAAAGCCCAGCGTCTTCCGGAACATGGTGGTGAAGGCCGCCGGGCTGTCATAGCCGAGGTCGAGGGCGATGGTGGTGACCGCTTCGCCCTCCGCCAGGCGCGGGAGGGCAGCGAACAGACAGGCCTGTCTTTGCCAGGCGGCAAAGCTCAACCCGCATTCTCGCTTGAAATGCCGCGTGAAGGTGCGCCGGCTCATGCCCAGGCTGTCTGCCCAATCATCGATCGTCTGGTGCGCGGCCGGTTTTGCCAGGAAGGTCTGGCAGCGCTCGGCAAGCCGCTGGTCGGCTGGGAAAGGCAGCGACAGCGGCAGCACCGGCAAAGCGCGCAGTTCCGAGAGCAGCAAGGCCATGATCTCGCCCTCGCGCCCCGTGAGTGCGTAATCCAGGGGTAGATCGACTGCCGCCTGGATCAACGCGCGCATGAGCGGTGAGACGCTGAGCACCTGGCATTTCTCCGGCAGGCCGTCGACATGGGCGGGGTCAACGAAAACGCAGCGCGTCTCGACCTCGCCCATCATGCGCACGGAATGTTCGATCTGCGGCGGGATCCAGACCGCCTGGTCCGGCGGCACAACCCAGGCGCCGTGCTCGGTCCGCACCGTCATGACGCCGGGGACGCCGTGCAGCAGCTGGCCGCGCGCATGGTGATGCGGTGCGATCTCGTAATCATGCGGATAGTCGTTGCCCGACGCGATCACGGGCCGGATCGCGCTATCCAGTTCGGTGCCTCTGACATTACGAACCATGGCCCAATCTCGAAAATATATGACCCATTATGGAATGCAGGCCCAATTCTATCGGCTATTCTGTGCCTGTCGAGCCATTTTGGGCGCCGCAAGGCCCCCCAGGAGACCAAATTGACCGCCTTGGCGACTGCCAGCCCGCACCGGGGTGAACAGACCGGAACTGCCGTCCTGTTCACCATCAGCTTCTGCCACATGCTCAACGACATGATGCAGTCGCTGATCCTGGCGCTCTATCCCATGTTGAAAGCGGACTTTCATCTCAGCTTCACGCAGATCGGCCTCATCACGCTGACCTTCCAGGTAACGGCGTCGCTGCTGCAGCCTTTGGTAGGCATGTACACCGACAAGCGGCCGCAGAATTTTGCGCTCTCGATCGGCATGGGCTTCACCCTGTGCGGCCTGCTGCTGCTGGCGGTCGCCAACAGCTATGCCCTGGTACTGATCGCCGCGGCCATGGTGGGGATGGGGTCCTCGGTCTTCCATCCGGAATCATCCCGCATCGCACGGCTTGCGTCCGGCGGGCGCCATGGGTTCGCCCAGTCGCTGTTCCAGGTCGGCGGCAATGTCGGCACGGCAATTGGCCCGCTGGTCGCGGCCTATGCAATTGAGCCCTACGGCCAAGGCAGCGTCGGCTGGTTTTCGCTGGCGGCTTTGACGGCCGTTATCCTGCTCTCGCGTGTCGGTCTCTGGTACAAGGCGCATCGCGCCGCGCGCGCCAATCGACCGCGCGAAGCGGTGGCGGAGAACGGTTTGTCCAAGGGCCGGATCGGTGTCGCCATCGCCGTGCTGCTCGGCCTGCTGTTTTCGAAATATTTCTACATGGCGAGTTTGAGTAGCTACTACACCTTCTACCTCATCAGCCAGTTCGGTGTCGAAACGCAGCATGCGCAGGTCTATCTGTTTATCTTCCTCGGCGCCGCAGCATTGGGCACCATTCTCGGCGGGCCGATTGGCGATCGCATCGGCCGCAAGCGTGTGATCTGGGGCTCGATCCTCGGTGTCCTGCCATTCACGCTGGCCCTGCCGCATGCCAATCTGTTCTGGACGATCGTGCTCACCGTGCCCATCGGACTGATCCTGTCCTCGGCTTTCTCCGCGATCATCGTCTATGGACAGGAATTGATCCCCGGCAAGGTCGGCATGGTTTCCGGGCTGTTCTTCGGATTCGCGTTCGGCATGGGTGGCATTGGCGCCGCCGTGCTCGGCAACCTCGCCGATCTCACCAGCATTTCCTATGTCTACAATCTCTGCGCCTTCCTGCCGGCGCTGGGACTGCTCGCCGTGTTTCTGCCGGATATCAAATCCGGCCGGCTCCTCCCGCGCGCCCAACGCTGATGCCAGGAATGTGACTAGGCCGTGACGGTGCGCACAGGGCGCAATGTTGCCAGCCGGACCCTTCGCGTTGTAGGACATTCTCCAGGGGACAAGAAACCAAGCGCCGGCTGGGTGGCCGGCGGGAGAGTCGAGAGAGATGACGCGAATTCAAATTGTGATGGCCGTGCTCGGCATGGCCGTCGTGGCTGCCGGTGTTGGCCTGATCCTCAAAGCTGGCCCTGCTTCGGCTCAGGAAGCCTTTGCCGGCTCCTGGGATGTGGTCGATGTGCAGCCGGCACCCTGGGTGACCCAGACGTCCGACAACCAGCCCATGCTCAATGAAGAGATCGCGCGTGGTCGTATCACCTTCATGGCAGATTCGGTGCAGGGACCGGGTTTCCTCAATTGCGACAAGGCCCATTACGAGATCGCCAAGGTGCCGCCGGAATATCTGTTCCAGGGTGGCCTGACCGAGCCGGTGCGTCAGGCCAAGGAGCTCGGCTTCAAAGGCGGCGAGATTCTGCAACTCAGCATGGCCTGCATTTCGGGCGACGCCGATATCGGCATGGATTTTGATCTCATCGACGAAGACATCGCCGTCTTCGCGCTCGACAACATGATCTACAAGATGAAGCGGGTGAAGGCGGAATAGGGTTAAGAGAATCCTCCGCCCATTGCTGCGCACGCCCGTTTAATAGGCGCAGTGCCGACCCCGCCTGCATAGCACCTATACGGTGACGATGCTGGCTTCACGCCCGCCTCCCGGGATATAGCTTGCCTCAGAGATACTGAAGTCACGGGCCGCCGGCTTGTCTGGCGGCCTGCGGCATTTCAAGCGAGGCGGCGACCGTGACCAATGCACCTATTCCCGTCAACGAAGAGCGCCCACGCATCGAGTTCGTCGTGCTGATGGCGCTCACTATGTCGCTGGTGGCACTGTCGATCGACACCATGTTGCCGGCCTTGCCCGACATCGCGCGGGATCTCGGCGTCACCGATGCGAATGACCGCCAGATGGTCATCACCATCCTGTTTGCCGGTTTTGGGATCGCGCAGGTCCTCTACGGCCCAATCTCCGACAGCGTCGGCCGCAAGCCGGTGATCTATGCCGGTTTCGGCATCTTTCTCATCGGCAGCCTGATCTGCCTGCTGGCGCAGGATTTCCATACCATGCTGGTGGGACGTTTCCTGCAGGGCGTCGGCACGGCCGGTCCGCGCACCGTCATCGTCGCGATCGTGCGCGACCGTTACGAAGGTCGCGCGATGGCACGCATCATGTCGCTGGTGACGTCGGTCTTCATCCTGGTGCCGGTGCTGGCGCCCTCCATCGGTCAGGGCATTCTCCTGGTCGGCGATTGGCGCGCCATCTTCTGGATGCTGCTGGCGCTGGGTATCATCACCACAATCTGGTTTGCCTGGCGGCAGGAAGAAACATTGCCCGTCGAACGGCGCCGCGAGCTTTCCTTCACGCGCGTCCTGCGCGCCATGGCGGAAACCTTTCGCAGCCGCGTGGCCTTCGGTTACATGAGCGCGACCGGCCTGGTGTTCGGCGCCTTCATCGGCTATCTCACCTCCGCCCAGCAAATCTTTCAGGAAATGTACGGCATGGGGAAACTGTTTCCCCTCTGCTTCGGCGCGCTTGCGGCGACGCTGGGCCTCGCCTCCCTGGTCAATGCCAAGCTCGTCATGCGCTTTGGCATGCACCGTCTCTCGGGTAGTGCCCTGTGGTCGCATACGGTCATGTCTGTGATCTTCGCGGGGATCGCTATCTATTTCGAAGGGCAGCCGCCTTTCGCCCTGTTGATGACCTATCTGATGTTGACCTTCTTCATGGTCGGCCTGCTGTTCGGCAATTTCAATGCGTTGGCGATGGCACCGCTTGGTCACATCGCCGGCGTTGGTGCTGCGGTGATCGGTGCGGTTACGACCTTCATCTCGGTCGGCACCGGTGCCATCATCGGCCACGCCTATCAGGGCACGGTACTGCCGCTCTGCATCGGCTTTGCCATTCTGGGTGTGCTGTCACTCGGCGCGAAGTACTGGGCGGATTATGGTCGCGTGCCAGCGGCAGAGTGATTTCTCGACACCCACTTTTCCCGTCAAGCCCGAGGATGACGGCCTGGATGACGGCCTGGAAGACGGGCAGCACGGCGCATTCACCTTTGTGCCGCATACCGGATCAGGTTGGACGACAAATCGTAGGACCGCTCGGCGTGATAGATCGGCGTCTCGCTGCCGATATGGCTTGAGAACAGCGTGAAATGCGTGACCTCGAAACTCTCCGAGCGGAACAGATTATTCATGGCGAGGTACTGCTGCAGCTTGTGCGGCGGCGGGTCCTTCGGGTGGGCGAGGGTGACATGCGGCCGGTAGTTCTGCCGGTCCGGTTCCAGCCCGGCGCGCACCACCGCTGACTCGACCTTGTCGTGGAGATGGGTGAGGGCGGGCTCCTTGGCGACACCGGCCCAGACGGTCTTCACGCGCCCGCCACTGGCAAAGTGCCCGACTTCCGACAGACGCAATGAGAAGGTTGGCGCACGGATGCCGGCGAGTGCCGCATCGACATAATCCAGGTCGCGCCCATCAAGGTCGCCCAGGAACCGCAAAGTGATATGGAAATTCTCCGGCGGCACCCATTTGGTCGTGGGCAGGCCACCGCAAAGCAGGCGCAACTGCCAGCGCACCTGGTCGGGCAGCGAAATGGCCACGAAAAGGCGCATCACTCACCTGCCGGAAAAACGGCCGAATCGAACGAGGATTCATCATACCAGCGATACCCCGCCTCGACCATACCAACTCCTGGGACTGCCGTGCCGATCCAAATCCAACAGAATCCCAAATTCTACAGAATCCCAAGTTCTACAGAATCAGGGACAAGGATAGGTGTGTTCCTTGTGAACCGCCTCGATCTCGTTAAGGACATCCGATGACAGCTTGATGTCGATGCTGGCGATGTTCGATTCCAATTGGGGCAAGGTCGTGGCGCCGATGATGTTGGCGGTCACGAACTGGCGCGAATTGACATAAGCCAGGGCCATCTGCGCCGGGTCGAGCCCGTGCTTGCGGGCGATCGCCACGTATTTTTCCGTCACCGTGGCGGCGATCGATCCGCGATAGCGCAGGAATTGCGGAAACTTGTTGAGCCGCGCACTGGCCGGTGCCGCGCCGCCGATATACTTGCCCGACAGAATGCCCATGCCGAGCGGCGAATAGGCGAGCAAACCGCAATCCTCCCTGCAGGCAACTTCGGCGAGGCCGACTTCGAAACTGCGGTTGAGCAGCGAATAGGCATTCTGGATCGAGGCTATGCGCGGCAAGCCGAGGCGCTCCGATTCCGACAGCCAGCGCATGGCGCCCCAGGCGGTCTCGTTGGAGATGCCGATCATGCGAATCTTGCCGGCTTTCACCTGATCCTGCAGAGCTTGCAGAGTCTCGGCGAACGGAGTGAACGTCTCTTCCGGATGATGCTCATAGCCCAAACGCGCCGCGCCATTCGTGGTGCGCTCGGTCCAATGCAGCTGATAGAGATCGATATAATCCGTCTGCAGCCGCTTGAGGCTGGCGTCGACCGCGGCGCTGATGTTCTTCGCGTCGAAGGGCAGCTTGCCGTCGCGCAGGAATGTCAGGCGTTTGTCCGGTCCGGCGATCTTGCTGGCGAGCACGATCTTGTCGCGCTTGCCGCGTGATTTTAGCCAGGTACCGATGATGGTCTCAGTGGTGCCACTGGTTTCCTGGCGTGGCGGCACGGCGTACATCTCGGCCGTGTCCCAGAAATTGACGCCGCGATCGAGCGCCAGATCCATCTGCTGATGGCCTTCGGCTTCGGTGTTCTGTTCACCCCAGGTCATGGTGCCGAGACAGATGACGCTGACCTTGACATCGCTGCGGCCAAGACGACGGTACTCCATAGAAATTCCCCCAAACGAAATGAATTAAAGAAACAGCGTGAGCACGCCGGTATAGGCATAGATGCGATCGTGACTGATCTCGCCATTGGCGAAAAAGCCGGTCAGCGGAAACTGGCCCAGATGCTCCGCGATGAGTCTGGTTTCGGTCGAATCCGGTCCGAACAGATTGGGCCCGCGCGCGATGCACGAGATATAGAGCCCACCGCGGACCGGCCGGTCGATGCGCTGTTTCAGGCGCTCCAGCATGCGTTCTAGATCGGCGAGGGCGGAATCGCGGTCGCGGCGCGTGAACATGATGGCATCGCCATCTGCAACTTCCGCACTGATCGCAATCCAGCCGCTGTTGCTGTCGATGCCAGTAAAGTTGCGCACCAGGAAATCGCCGGTATCCGACCCGGCGACGGGCAAGGCGGCGAAAATGAAGCCGGCGACCTTGCGCAGATCCCTTGCCAGGACCTCACCGATTTCTTCACGGAAGACATCGAGCGCCGGCCGCCCGTCGATCTCCATGATGATGTTTTCCTGCGCCTTGGTGATCACATGCTGCGGGCCGATGGGCGAGCAGCCCTGGCTCAATCCCGTGACCAGCGCCACATCGCCGGCCAGCAATGCACCCGACAGTCCGCTATCTCCTACACTGCCGGCCACCTGGGGCAGCCCGTTGCGCGAGCAGGTGAGGCCGCCCAGCAGGAACAGGCCGGACTCAGCGGTCAGTTGGCGGATGAGATTGGGCAATTGGGCATTGCGCGGGTCGGCATGCACCAGTGCAACCCCCGGGCTTCTGGCTTGTACCCAAGGTTGCAGGGCGCGGAGGCGGCTGCCGACGCCGCCCTGCTCGGGCTCTAGCAGGCGGACGCTGTCCGGGGCAAAGCTGCCCACCATCAGGCTGATCGCCGGCAGGTCGAGATATTCCTGTGCCGGCGCCGTGGCGGTCTGGCCGGTGATGCCGATGCCGACCGTGCCCACCCATTGCTCCAGCCCGGTGGTCAGGCGCAGCTGGTCAACGATAGCGGGCAGATCCTGCGCCAGATGGTCGGTGACATAGATGAAGCCCAGCGTATTTTCACGTGGCACCGGGCCGAGGTCGGCAAGGCAGGCGCGCGTGATGTCGGCCCAATGCGTGCCGCTGGCGTGGGCACTGGCAAAAAGTGGAAGGGGGTCGCTCATGAATGGGGCGCGTCCAGCAGCTTTTCGACATACGGCAAGATGTTGCCGACGATCACGGCGATGCCATCCTTGGTCGGATGTAAGCCATCCTGCTGGTTGAGTTCCGGTTTCGCGGCTACGCCTTCCAGAAAGAACGGATAGAGCGGCACTGCATGGGTCGCGGCGAGGTCTGGATAGATCGCATCGAAGCGCTCCTGGTAATCCGCGCCCATGTTGCGCGATGCCAGCATGCCTGCCAGCAGCACTTTTGCGCCCGATTCCTTGATACGCTGAATGGTGGCATCCAGATTGGCCCGCGCCTCATCGGGGTTCAAACCGCGGAGCATGTCATTGGCACCCAGCTCCAGGATGACGACATCCGGCTTGTCGGCCAGCATCCAGTCCAGCCGGGAAAGGCCACCTGCCGTGGTATCGCCGGAGAGGCCGCCATTGATTACCGTCACCTCACGCCCCATCTTCTCCAGGGCTTGCTGTAATTGGGGGACGAAACCATCACCCTCGGGCAGTCCGTAGCCTGCCATCAGGCTGTCGCCAAAGGCCAGAATTCGTACCGGTGCCGCTACGGCAGCGCCGGAAAGGCCGGTGATCAGCGTGAAAGTGAGGGCGAGGACTGCTGCTAAGCGTTGGTACATGGGGAATCCGGAACAGGAAGGCATGATCGAATTATCTCAGGTTGCCCTTAAACTGGGTAGCGCCGCTGGCGAGGTCAATATCCTTAACGGCATCGATTTATCAATTGCGGCGGGAGAAACCGTCGGCCTTGTAGGGCCATCGGGCTCCGGCAAGACCAGCCTGATGCTGCTGCTGGCCGGTTTGGAAAGTGCCAGTTCCGGCAAGATCCGCATCAATGGTGCCGATATTTCGGGCATGAGCGAGGACGCTCTGGCGCTGTTCCGCCGCCAGCAGATCGGCATCGTCTTTCAATCCTTCCACCTCATTCCCACCATGACCGCCACCGAGAACGTCGCCATCCCACTCGAATTGGCGGGCATCCCGGATGCTTTTGCCATCGCCTCGAAGGCGTTGGAGGAAGTGGGGCTCGGTCACCGCCTGACCCATTACCCCTCGCAACTCTCGGGTGGCGAGCAGCAGCGCGTCGCCCTGGCACGCGCCATCGCGCCCAAGCCGAAACTCCTGCTGGCCGACGAGCCCACCGGAAATCTTGATCTCGACACGGGCGGTCGCATCATCGAATTGCTGTTCCGCCTGCGTGAGCAGGTGGGGGCTACCCTGCTGCTGATCACCCATGATCCGGCCCTGGCAAAGCGCTGCGACCGCGCACTGCGCATGGCCGACGGCCGCATCGTCAGCGATGAAAGGCTCGCGGCCTAAACATGGTGGACGTCAAACTGGCCTTCAATCTCGCGCGCCGTGAACTGCGCGGTGGCTTCAAACGTTTCGGCATCGTCATCGCCAGCCTAGCCTTGGGTGTTGGCATTATCGCTGGCGTGGGGTCGCTCTCGGCCTCGATCGAGGCGGGCTTTGCCCAGGACGCCCGCGCCATTCTGGGCGGCGATGCGGAATTCCGGCTCGCCTACCGCGAGGCGGATGCGACCGAGCAGGCAGCGTTGGCTGCCGGCGGCCGCGTGTCCCACGCCATGGAACTTCGCGCCATGGTCAAGGTGGCCGGCAGTGATGTGCCCCCGACACTCTCCGAGCTGAAGGCTGTCGACGACGCCTATCCACTCTATGGCACGCCCGAACTGGAACCCGCCATTCCCCTTGCGCAGGCGCTGGCGAGAGGGGGCGACGGACTCTATGGCGCAGTTGCCGAACCCGCTCTGGCGGATCGCCTCGGCATCAAGATCGGCGACGAGCTCACCATCGGCACGGCGAATTATCGCCTGACGGCCTTGCTGAAATTTGAACCCGATCGCGGCCTTCGCGGCTTTTCGCTGGGCCCGCGCCTCTTGGCGGCGCCGGAGGCATTGGACAGTTCCGGGCTGCTGCAGCCGGGGGCTCTCGTCTATCACCTTTACCGCGTCGCCTACACGCCGACGCTGGATGGGCCTGCCTTCCTCGACAAGCTCCGCGCCGACCTGCCCAAGGCCGGCTGGCGTATCCGTGATCTCAGCGACGCTGCTTCCGGCGCCAACCGCTTCATCGACCGCACGGCGCAGTTTCTTAACGTGCTTGGATTTGCCGCTTTGTTGATCGGCGGCATCGGCATTGCCAATGCCGTGCGTGCCTATCTCGAAAGCCGTGCGCAATCGCTGGCGATCCTGCGCTGTCTGGGTGCTACCTCCAATCTACTTTTCGCCATCTACGGCATGCAGATCCTCGCCATGGCGGCGGTCGGCGTGGTCATCGGTCTCGCCATTGGCGTGGCCCTGCCATTCGCCGCGCAATCGGCCCTGAGCGGCTATGGCCTTCGCATTCTGCCTGGCGCCTATGCCGCGCCACTGCTGTTCGCGACGGCAGTTGGTCTGCTGACTGCAGCTTGTTTTTCCCTGCTGCCGCTGCTGCGCGCACAGCGCATCCGGCCGGCGCAGTTGTTCCGTGCCTTGGCGCTGGAACTGGGTGCCGTCCGGCGCATCGATGCCGTCCCCCTGGGGCTGATCGGCATCGTGCTCGCCGGTCTTGTGCTGTTGGGCAGCGAGGACCGCATGCTGGGGATGTGGTTCATTGTCGCCTCGATCGCGTCCTTGGCGTTGTTCCGCTTGCTCGCCATCGGCATCCGCAAGCTCGCAATCGTCCTGCGCAAGCGAGCGCAGCGCAATGCCTGGCCGCAGCCGATCCGCTTTGCGCTCGGCGCCATGGTGCGGCCGCAAGCACCGGCGGCGGGCATCGTCATCTCATTGGGGCTGGGTCTCACGGTCCTGGTCGCGGTCGGCCTCATCCAGCGCGGCCTCACCCGCGATATCGAGGAAACGCTGCCGGCCCAGGCGCCGAGTTTCTATTTCATCGACATCCAGCCGGCACAATTAGCGGGCTTCACCAAGGACCTCACCGATTATCCAAGCTCAACCGGCCTTGAACATGTGCCGATGCTGCGCGGTCGCATCGTCAAGGTGAACGACACGCCGTCCGAGAAAGTGAATGCGCCAGCCGATATCGCCTGGGTTCTGCGCGGCGATCGCGGCATCACCTGGTCGGCCCTGCCGCCGGAGAAGGCCAACATCGTCGAAGGCGAATGGTGGCCGGCGGATTACAGTGGCGAACCGCTGATCTCGCTCGATGTCGAAACCGCCCGCGGCCTCGGCCTCAAGATCGGCGATCATCTCACCGTCAACATTCTGGGCCGCGAACTCACTGGCCGTCTCGCCAATTTCCGGGAGATTGATTGGGCACGGCTCGACATCAACTTCGTCATGGTGTTCTCACCCGGCCTCATTTCAGGTGCGCCGCAGACCCATATCGCCACGGTTCATGTCGACCCCGCGCGCGAAGGCGCGCTGGTGACGGAACTGGCCGCGCGCTATCCGAACATCTCGGCCATCCGGGTCAAGGATGCGATCTCGACCGCGACCCGCGTCCTCGATGCCGTCGGCTGGGCCGTGCGTGCCGCAGCTGGGGTGGCCCTCGTCGTCGGTGCCCTGGTGCTCGCCGGCGCCATGGCGACCGGGCAGCAGCGCCGGATCTACGAAGCGGTGCTCCTGAAGATGCTGGGTGGCACCAGGCGCGACGTGGCCCTGGGCTACGTCACCGAATTTGCGGTCTTGGCGGGCCTCAGCGCGCTCATCGCCCTCGTCGTCGGCAGCATCGGGGCCTATTTCTTCCTCACCCAGGTGATGGAGAGCCAGTGGACCTTCGACGCGCCCCTCGCTTTAGGCATCCTGGGGATCAGCCTGATACTCGCCCTGGGTCTCGGTTTCGCCGGTTCCTGGCGCGCGTTGAGTGCCCGCGCCGCCCCCTATCTCCGCAACGAATAGCGCCTATTGCGCCGCCGAAGAGGGCGCTACCGGCGGCCAGGAATCGGCCGTGATTACCCGCGAATGCTTCTCAATCGCAGGCTCAGTCTCCGCCAAAACTGCCATCAACGCAGTGTGCAGGACCCTGATACGGCCCTCGTTTTCGGCCTTCAAACCGTACTGATCTTTCACATAGAACACGTCGACCGCGCGGTGGCCGAAGGTAGAAACCTTGGCGCTGGAGATTTGCAGGTTGAGCTTGGTGAGGGCGGCGGTGAGGTAATAGAGGAGGCCGCGGCGGTCGCGGCCGTTGACCTCGACCACGGTATGGGTGGCGCTGGCGCGGTTGTCGATAAGGACGCGCGGGATGACCGGGAAGTTGCGGGCCGCCGGGTTGGCGAGGGGTGGCAGGTCGTGCAATTGCGCGAGCGTCTGCTCCGGGGCTTCGAGCACCCGGGTGATGGTCGAGGACAGCTTGGCAAGACGTGCCGGCCGATCGAACGGGCCGCCTTCGCTGTCCTGGACGAAGAAGGTGTCGAGCGCCTTGCCATTGCGCAGGGTGAAGATGCGCGCGTCCACGATGCTGGCGCCGCACAGGGCCATGGCACCGGCCAGTTGCGAGAACAGGCCCTGACGATCGGCGGTATAGATCGTGACCTCCGTCATCGATCGCCAGCGATCGACATTGAACTCGACCGAGAGCGGGCGCTGCTCGACCTCGGCAGCACGGATCATGCGCGCCTGACGACCCAAGGCCGCCGGCGGAAAAGCCAGCCAATAGGCCGGATGCCCGCGCGCGGCGTGGGTTTCGAGATCCTCATCGAGCCAATCCGTCAGTTCCTGCTTCAGGATGGTGATGACGGAGGCGGCGCGGTCTTCCTGCGTGGTGTCGAGGCCACCCAGCATCAGATTGACCGCGCGTCGATAGAGTTCGCGCAGCAGCTGCGCTTTCCAGCCATTCCAGGTCTTCGGCCCCACGGCGCGGATATCGGCCACGGTGAGGACCAGCAGCAGGCGCAGACGTTCGGGCGATTGCACCAGATCGACGAAATCGGCGATCGTCTTGGGATCGTCGATGTCGCGGCGGAACGCGGTATTGCTCATCAGCAGGTGATAGCGGACCAGCCAGGCAACCTGTTCGGTCTCCTCGGCGGTGAGGCCAAGGCGGGGTCCCAGCTTTTCCGCGACGTCGCCCCCCAGTACGGAATGATCGCCGGCGCGGCCCTTGGCGATGTCGTGGAGCAGGACAGCGAGATAAAGCACACGCCGTGACAGCACTTCGGAGACGACCTGGCTGGCGATCGGTGCCTCGTCCTTCAACTCGCCCTTTTCAATGCGCGAGAGAATGCCGATCGCGAAGATGGTGTGTTCGTCGACGGTGTAGGAGTGATACATGTCGTACTGCATCTGCGCCACGACACGGCCGAAATCGGGAATGAAGCGGCCCAGGATGCCGACCTCGCTCAAGCGCCGCAGGGTGACTTCCGGGCTCTTCTCCGAGATCAGCATCTCGATGAACAGCGCGTTGGCGGCCGGATCGTCGCGCAGGCGGTCGACCAGTCGCAGGGAATGCGACGTGGCCGTCATCGCCGTTGGGTGAATTTCTACGTCGTGCTTCTGCGCCACGGCGAAGATGCGCAGGAGGTCGATTGGGTGCTGCGTGAAATGGTCCGCGCGCGCAATGGTGAGGCGTCCACCCTCGATCGGGAATCCACCCAGTTCCTTGCGCATGATGCCGAGTACAGGCATGCGCAGCAGCGGCTTCTTGAATGACTTGGCCTCGATCGCGGCACAAACATAGCGGGTGAGGCCACCCACTGATTTTGCCATCAGGAAGTAGTGCTTCATCAGCCGCTCGACACCCTTAGTGCCGGCGTGGTCGGTATAGCCGAGGCGCCGCGCGATCTCCGGCTGCAGGTCAAACGTCAGTCGCTCCTCGCCGCGCCCCGTCAAATAGTGGAGGTGATAGCGCAGCGTCCAAAAGAAATTGAGCGCCTTGTCGAACGAGGCGCGCTCGGCGGCCGTCAGCATACCCTGGTCGACTAAGGCCTGCATGTTGTCGACGCCACAGACGAAACGCGCCAGCCACAACAATGTCTGCAAGTCGCGGAGGCCGCCTTTGCCTTCCTTGATGTTGGGTTCCAGCGTATAGCGCGATCCGCCATTGCGCTGGTGCCGCATGCTCCGCTCGGCAAGCTTGCCCTGGTAGAACGCCTCGCCATGACCCTTGACGACCTGCTTCTGGAAGCGCGCCTTGAAATTTTCGTAAAGATCCTGGTCGCCCCAGACATAACGGGCTTCAAGCAGGTTGGTACGTATTGTGAGATCGCCTTCCGCCTGACGAATGCACTCCTCGACCGAGCGCGTCGCCTGGCCCACCTTGAGGCCGAGGTCCCACAGCCGGTAGAGCATGAACTCCACCACCTGCTCGCAATAGGGCGACATTTTGTAGGGCAGCAGGAACAGCAGGTCGATGTCGGAGTAGGGGGCAAGTTCGCCACGTCCATAGCCGCCCACCGCAATCAAGGTCAGTTTTTCGGCGACCGTGGGATTGCTGAGGGGAAACGCCTTGGTCGTGGTGAAATCGAACAACCCGCGCAGCAGCTGGTCGACCAGGAAGCTCGCCTCATGGGCGCTGGTCAGGCCGGCATGGGCACCGCGGCTGTTGCTGGCGAAGCGCTCCTGAATCTCGTCGCGCCCTGCCTGCAGATGGTGCTTCAGAATGTCGACCAGCTCCGATCCTGGACTGGCCGCATCCGGCAGTTTTGCGGCAAGCGCATCCAGCTCCGCCATGAGGGTGCGGCGGTCGACGATGGCACGTTGATTTTCGATCTCGAACATGCCGGCAATCTACCAGTAAGCGGTCCGGCCGGGGAAGCATCGCGACCGGCCGGATGGGCTGCTCAGTTGGGGAAATCCACGAGCTTCAGGGCCTGATAGACCTGCGACCGGTCGCCCACACGACTGCAGCCAAACCCGATGATATGACGCCGCCAACCGCCCCATGGCTCACGGCGGACATATTTCTGGAAACCGACACAGGCCGAATCCATGCTTTTGTATTCGCTGACGAATTCGGCGGTGGTCAGGCCCTGTTCGCCCTTGCCGCTGTGCCACTCCTTCGGCTCGAGCGATTCGAAAGCGTCGGTGAGGCCTTCGCGCAGACTGCCGCCATTGAAAATATAGCCGTTGTTCGTGGTGAGGTCGCCGATGACCAGAAAGTGGGTACCATCGGTCGAATTGGCTTCCAGCGTCTGGTAGGCGTGATCTAGGCCCTTGCCGTCTTCGCAGGTGGTGTCATAGCCATCGGCCTTCATCTGTACACGGATAGAATCGCACTCCACCTCTCCCTCTGCGGCGGCCATTGGCGCGGCGGACAATGTCAAGCCAACGGCCAGGAGCGCCGACGATAGGAACAAGGCCAAACCCCGATTTCGACCTTGAGTATCAAATACTTTCATACTGTTTTTCCCGAATAAGTAGCCTACCCCAGGCCGTCCGGCGACTTTGGCGAAGCCCTGATTTGAAGTCAAATACCAGTCTCCATCGTCATCTCAACCGACCAACACGGCCAGATTAGGGCGAGAAGGTTGATTTTTCCTTGGCGATCCGGCGGAAAGTGGGCTTAACTTTGACCAAGGGCCGGATAACGCGGTCTCGTCAAATAGCTATTTCCAGGACAGGCAAGGGGGACTACATGGCGCAATCCGCGCTCGAGGTCGAAGATCTGCACAAGCGATTCGGCGAACTCGAAGTTTTGAAAGGCGTCTCGGTCACCGCCAATACCGGCGACGTGATCGCGATGATCGGCTCCTCCGGTTCCGGCAAGAGCACCTTGCTGCGCTGTATCAACCTGCTCGAGACACCCGATTCCGGCAAGGTGACGGTGAGTGGTGAGTTGATCCGCATGCGCGCCCTCAAGAACGGCCACGCCACGCCGGAAGATTGGAAGCAGGTCGACCGTATCCGCTCCACGCTCGGCATGGTGTTTCAGAGCTTCAACCTGTGGTCGCACATGACCATTCTCGAGAACGTCATTGAAGCGCCGGTCCATGTGCTGAAGCTGCCCAAAAAAGAGGCGATCGAGCGGGCGGAAAAGCTCCTCGCCAAAGTCGGCATCGCCGACAAGCGCAATCATTATCCCAATCACCTTTCCGGTGGTCAGCAGCAGCGCGCGGCAATCGCGCGGGCGCTCGCCATGGAACCCAAGGTGATGCTGTTCGACGAACCGACGTCGGCGCTCGACCCCGAACTGGTCGGCGAAGTCCTGCGCGTCATGCGGCAATTGGCCGAGGAGGGGCGCACCATGCTGGTGGTGACTCATGAGATGGCCTTCGCGCGCGAAGTCGCCAATAAGGTCATTTTCCTGCATCAGGGGCGTATCGAGGAGGAAGGCAATCCGCGCGAGGTGTTTGCCAATCCGCGCTCCGAACGCCTCAAGGGCTTTCTGAAGACCACGCACCACCAATAGGTGACCTGGAAATAGACAGCCCGGAAATAGACGTCTGGGAAATATTACCTGGGACAGGATCAGTTTATCGGCAATCTCGGCGGGCACTGTTGGTGCCCGCCGTTTTGTTTGAGGTAAACCGCGCGAATCGCACGACAAATTGTGCGACTTGAACATTTGTTAACCATTCGGGCCGACACTCCGATTCAATGCTGGAACGGGGCTGGGGGCGGATGCGCAATGGATCCCAAGGCCAGAATGTAGACAGGTGGTTGACAGCGTGAAAGCGAACCCGACCGGTACTGCAGGTATGATGTTGCGTCGTCGTCTGGCGATCGCATCCACGTTGCTGGTGACCAATCTTGTGGGGTGCGTCGGCCTAATTGCCTGGCTCGTCCTGCATGGCTTGCCGGGTTCGCAGGTCGGAGGATGGCTGTGGCCAGCCGTCGTCGGCATCGTTCTGCTTGCCAATGTCGGCGTTTGCGGGATGGCGGTCCGCCTCAGGAAGAACGTGCCTGTCTACGAGGAAGCCTTCGTCGCCCTCATCCTCGATTCAGTTGATGCGGCCATTACGGTCTATGACGCGCAGGGCAAGCTGCTGCGCGCCAATAAGGGGGCTGAAGTCCTGTCCGGCTACAGCGCAGCCGAGCTGCACGAGGATGCGACCTGGCGAGCTATTTTGCCGGGCGATGATTATGAGCAGGTGACGGCGATCGTCGCCGGCCGCCGGGCCGATGACTATCCGATCATCAACGAGAATTACTGGGTGAGCCGCACCGGCGAACGACGGTTGCTGCGCTGGTCGAACGTGGCGCTCAAAGATGCCAAGGGCCGCATCTCCTTGTTAGTCTGTATCGGTTTCGACATTACCGAGCAGCGCAGTTTCGAGGCGGATCTGATCAACGCCAAGAACGACGCGGAACTGGCCAACCGCGCCAAGTCTGAGTTCCTCGCCAATATGAGTCATGAGTTGCGGACGCCCTTGAACGCGATCCTTGGCTTCTCGGAGATCATTCGCGATCAGCGAATCGGCGGTGATCTGGAGGCCTATCGCCGCTATGCCGTCGACATCTTCGACAGTGGTCAATTGCTGCTGCAACTGATCAACGACATCCTCGATATGGCGAAGCTTGAATCAGGTCACGTCGATTTGGAGGGGCGAGAGCTGGACCTGCCGGCCATCATCGCCAGCAGCCAGCGACTCGTAGCCCGCAAAGCCAGCGAGGGCGGTGTCAATCTGGTGACGGAAATCGTCCCCGGCCTGCCGCCGCTGATGGGTGGCGAGCGCGCCTTGAAACAGATCGTGCTCAACCTGCTGTCGAATGCAGTGAAGTTCACGCCACCCAATGGCGAAGCCAAGGTAGTTGCCCGTCTCAATGCACAAGGCGGCATCGAATTGGTGATCAGCGATAGTGGCATCGGGATTCCAGCGGCCTCTCTGGAGAAACTGTTTCAGCCGTTTTATCAGGTCGATGCCAAGGTTTCCCGTCGCTATGGCGGCACCGGGCTTGGCTTGGCCATCACCAAGAAACTGGTTGAAGCCCATGAAGGGCAGATCGCCGTCAGCAGTTCCCCGCAGCAGGGCACGACGGTGACCGTGTCATTCCCCGCGGCGCGAACCGTCCATCTTTAAGAAAAAGAGCCCGGCGAAGTTTCCTTCGTCGGGCTCCCATTTCCTTTAACAGCACACAAGTTTATTCTGTAGCAGGGGCCGCGGGCTCTGGCGCCGGCGTCATAGGTGCCGGCTCCTGCGACTGCACACGTGCAGCTTCATCCTCAGCCTGCTGCGCTTCCTGCGTCTTGAAGGTTGGCGCCGCTTCCAGCTGATCCTGGGTGTATTTCACCTGCAGCAACTTCGGATCCGGCTGCACGTCAACCTCGTCCCAAGTCAGACCGACCGATTTTGCGCCGAGCCCCATGACGCCACCAACCGACAGTACGAGTCCGGTCGCCTGACCGTTGGTGTCGAACAGGATGTCCTTCACCGTGCCGACCTTGTCGCCTTCAGGGCTGAACACGGTGGCGCCGATCAACGTTTCCGCCCTCACTTCATTGGCGCGCTGTGCCGGGATGACGGCTTCACTGGGTGGTGGCGTGGCCGGGGCTTCGGCCGCGACAGCACCGACGCTATCAGTCGCCGGTGCAGTACTCTCTGCTGCCGGTGCCGCTGGATCGGCGGGGGCCGTGCCTTCGGCCGGTGGTGGTGTGATCGTGGTATCGTCCGCGAGAGCGCTCGAAACCGCGATCGGCCCCATGGAAAGTGATGCCACGGTTGCCAGCAAAACGATGCGCTTCATCATGACGTTCTCCTTCAACATTTCATTTCCGAGGGAGTAGCCCGTGATCGCAACATGGTGATCGCAGCGTGGGACCATTCCGCTCATTAGCTAAATGGTGTGGCGTAGGCATCGTTCCCCAGTTAACTGCCCCGCGCGGTGACAATGCGGTGAAGTCGTCTGCCATTTCGCACGATGATGTCACCAGTGGCGGAATGTCCGAATATTGGCTAGTCTGTCGCACCATCACGAAAAGCGGAGAATATCAACATGGGTTGGCTTGCATGGATCCTGTTCGGCCTTATCGCCGGCATTATCGCGAAGTTCATCATGCCGGGGCGCGATCCCGGCGGCATCTTCGTCACCATCATCATCGGCATCGTCGGCGCCATGCTGGGTGGCTGGCTGGCGACACAATTCGGCCTTGGCGCCATTACCGGTTTTGATATCAGAAGCTTCCTCATCGCGGTGGCGGGTTCGCTGATCCTGCTGTTCATCTATCGCCGCATCCGCTCCTGAACCGCTCCTGACCGCCGATCCTAACCCTTGGGCGCCCGCGCCTTAAACTTTCTTAATGGCGCGGGCGTCAAGTCTGGCGTCAGGTGATCCCGATGACGCAGCCCAACATTCTTTTCGTGATGTTCGACCAGATGGCAGCTCTCTCGCTGCCGGGTTATGGCCACAAGCTGGTCAAGACGCCGCATCTTGATGCCTTGGCCGCACGCGGCACCTTATTCGAAAATGCTTATTGCGCAGCACCGCTTTGTTCGCCGTCGCGTTTCGGCATGCTGACCGGGCAATTGCCGGGCAAGATCGGCGCGTTCGACAATGCCAGCGAATTGCCGTCAAGCATTCCTACCTTCCTTCATGTGCTGCGCCGCGCCGGCTATCGCACCTGCCTTTCCGGCAAGATGGATTTCACCGGCGCCGACCAATTGCACGGCTATGAGGAGCGGCTGACCACCGATCTGTCGCCCTCCGATCTCGGCTGGACGCCGGATTGGGATCATCCCGACACGGTGCAGCCCTGGTATCACACGCTGCAATCCGTGGCAGAGGCCGGCCCCTGCGACTATTCGCTCTCGCTGCAATATGACGAGGATGCAACCTTCCGCGCCAAGCAATGGCTGCACCAGCATGCCGACCGCCCGGATGGCCGGCCGTTCATGCTGACCCTTTCTGTCATGCACCCGCACGATCCGTATCAGGCTTTGCGCAAGTTCTGGGATCTCTACGATCACGCCGATATCGACATGCCGGCCGTGAAACCGAAGGCACCGCAGGAACGCGATGCCGCCGGCAAGCGCATGTATCAGCTTTATGACCGCGGCGAAATTCCGTTGTCGGAGGCGCAGATCCGCAACGCGCGCCATGCCTATTACGCCATGATCAGCTATTGCGACGATCTGCTGGGACGGCTGGTCGAGACGCTGACGACATTGGATGTGCTCGACAACACCATCATCGTCGTCACCTCGGACCATGGCGACATGCTGGGCGAACGCGGCCTGTGGTACAAGATGACCTTCTTCGACCGGGCAATCCGCGTGCCACTGGTCTTTGCTGGCCCCGGCATCGGCATTGCCAAGCGCGTCGCGGCGCCGGTCTCGCATCTCGATCTGCTGCCGACCTTTGCCGATCTGACGGCCAGTCCATTTGCAGGCCTCACGGGTGATGGGCACAGCCTGTTCCCGAGCCTCAGTGGTAAGGCGCCGCCAGTGGGCGTGGTGGCCGCGGAATATATGGGCGAGGGCTACGCGCAACCGGCGGTCATGATCCGCCGCGGCAATCGCAAATTCACCTATGCCCGCGACGACGGGGCAACGCTCTATGACCTCGGTGTTGATCCGCTCGAACAAAACAACCTTGCGCGCGATCCGTCCTGTTCGGTCGAAATCGCCGAGCTTATCGCCGAGGCGGAATCACGCTGGGATTTCGATGACCTCCGGGCGCGCGTGCTGGAAAGCCAGCGCCGCCGGCGGCTGGTGCATGACGCGCTGGTGAAAGGCCGCATCGCGCCTTGGGATTTCGAACCGCGCCAGGATGCGGCGAACGCCTATTACCGCAATTACGGCGCTGATCTCCCCGATCCAGATGCGGTGCTGCGGCGGCCGAAGCGAGGCTAGAGCTTCGCCCGCGCCGCCTCCTTGCGCAGTGGCGCGGAGAGATAGCAGCCGAATTCCTTGGGGAAGTTCGAGCCGACGCGGGCATGCACTTTTCCCTGACGACCGAAGAAGCGGAAGCTGTCATTCACTGGACACAGAGCCTCGTGCCAGACATTGGGATGGATGTAGAGGCCGGTGCCGCCATCGGACCAGAAGGCGACGAAGCTCTCCGGCGTGATGTCGTCGCCCGGCAACGCAAGTGTTGTGACGAACGGCCCCGGCTCCAATGGAAAGAACAGCTGCCCGCCATCGGGATGATAGTTGCAGCGCCACAGCAACAAATCCTCGCGCGGGCCTGTCTTGCGGTCTTCACGCGCCTGGGACGGTTGGCAGGACCAGCCCAGCACGTAGTCATCATTGACCGCCTCGTTGCGCGCGCGGAGTACATCGCCATGCCATTTGAAAGCAAACTCGCCCTCCGTGGTGCCGCCCTGATCGCCGGTACCGGGCTCGACCTTGCGCCAGCCCAAAGATGGCCAGCGCACAATTTCGACCTCGCGGGCATTCGGGTTGTCGATGATCTCGCCATAGCCTTTGAGGTTCTCCGGCGTCGCCAGCACCAGCGGGATCTTGTGGACCGGCATGTCCGGCATGGTCGAAGCGAGGGGTTTCAAATTGGGGGCGGCGATATCCATGGGCTTCGGTCTCCGGCGGGTTCAGCGACCGCCTAACATCCGTCGATCGTTGACATTAATCAAATTTGTATTCATCACTATAAAACATAGTAAAACTTATAGTGTCATCATGCGCTACAGCCAGCTGAAAGCTTTCGACGCCGTGGCGCGGGCCGGCAGTTTTTCCCGTGCGGCCCAGATGCTGGGTGTCACCCAGCCGGCGGTGTCGTTGCAGGTAGCGGCCCTGGAGCGCGCCTATCGTACCGACCTCATCCAGCGCAATGGCCAGAGCCTCGGCCTCACGAGTGAAGGCGAGGGGCTGTTTGCGCTGACGCGCCAGATGTTCATCCTGGAAGCGGAGATCGAGGATTTCCTGGAATCGGCCGAGACGCTGCAGCGCGGCCATCTCCGCTTCGGTGCGGATGGTCCGCATCTGGCGCTCGATCTGGTGGCGCAGTACCGCAAGCTCTATCCGCGCGTGACGCTGGAGCTGGTGCTGGGGAACGCGACGGAGACATGGGCCGCGCTGCTGCAATCGGCGGTCGACATCGCCATCCTCGCCAATCCGCCGGAGGATGTTCGCGTCGGCTATGTGCCGGTGGCGCAGCAGGACATGATGGTGCTTGTGCCGCGCGGCCACGCCTTCGCCAAGCGTGGGGATGTCGGCCTCAAGGACCTTGCTGACCAGAAGGTGATCTTCCGGGAGCACGGCTCCAACACCCAGCGCACGCTGGAGCGGCGCCTGAAAAAGGCTGGCCTCGAGCTGCATCCCATCCTGGTGGTCGGCAGCAGGGAGGCGATGATCGAGGCGGTCTCACGCAAGATCGGCATCGGTTTCATTTTTGAGCGCGAGACCAATGGCGATCCGCGCAGCGTTGCTGTCCCGTTGCGCGAACTGCGCGGCTCGAACAAGAACACGCTGGTTTACCTCAAGCCGCGCCGCCGCCGTCGCACGGTCCAGGCGCTGATCGATATTGCTAAGCCATCGGCGACCACCTAACCTTATCACTATGTCGGATTCGGGATTTCGCCTGCTCGGCCCCGCTGATTTGACCGATCTTCGCTGCCGCGCGCCGAAGAATCGGGAATTGCTGGATTATTGGCTGGGCAAGCGTGGGGCGCGGCGCATGCCGTCACGGTCCGATATCGATCCCACCGAAATTCCGGATTTGCTGCCGCATATCATGATGACGGAGCTTACCTATGAGCCGTTCCGGGCGCGCTATCGCCTGGTCGGGACCGAGATCGTGACGTTCGCGCAGTTCGATTTCACCAACCAATATGCCGATGCGCTGCAATTCCAGGACGAGGACACGTTCGACTATGCCGGCTGCTATCGGCAGGTGGCGGATGCGGGCGGGCCGGGCATCGGGCTGTCGCATTGGCGCGTGAAGGGCAATGCCACGCGCTGGATCGAGTTCATGATCTGCCCGCTGTCACAGGATGACCGGGTGGTGACGCAATGCATCGCCACCGAAGACTATGAGCCGCTCAACCTCCTGGAACGGGAATCCCTCGACCCGGTCGCCAAACGCTAGTGCTCAGGCGGCTTCGGCCATACGCTGCAGGATGAGGTCGCGCACGCGCATGTCGTTGAAGTCCGGCACGCCGAGGGTGGCGCCTAGCGCCAGGATGGCGGGCTCGGCCAGCGAGGTCATGACGCCGATTGCCGGAATCTTCGCCGCCACCGCCGCGCGCAGGCCCGAAGGTGAGTCCTCGAAGGCCACCGATTGCGCGGCCGTGGCGCCCAGCCGCTCAAGGCCGGTGAGATAGGGCAGGGGATGCGGCTTGGCGTGCGCCAGCTCATCGCCGATCACCAGCGTCTGGAACCGGTCGGTGAGCCCTAGCGATGCCAGCACCAGTTCGGCATTGTCGCGCGGCGCGTTGGTGACGACACCGCAGGGAATGCCTCGCCCATCCGCCCAGTCGAGGAGATCAAGGAGGCCAGCGATCGGTTCCAAGGTGATGGCCGGCGTGTCCACCATGTCGCGATAAACCGATTCCTTGCGCGTCAGCAGCGCCCGAGCGTCAGCGTGGGGCAGATGCGGCAGGAATGCCTCGGCGATGCCGCTATTGGGCTGGCCCATGATCCTGGCGGTATAGGTCGGCCGGTCGATCTGGAAGCCGAGCTCGGCAAACAGCTGGTTGAAGGCATCAAAATGGAGATGGTCGGTATCGACCAGGGTTCCGTCGAGATCGAACAGCAGGGCAGTCTTCATCAGCCTCATCCTGGGAGCGCCTCACCGCAGCGGTGAGAAATCGTCACTTGCACTTCTACGCCAAGCCCGGCGACGATGTCCCCTGCAATTTGTGCTGTGCAGCATTCCGCTTCTGCGAGGCTCTCCTGTCAATTTCCACACCAAAGCCGCGCCAAATGGCGCTGAGCGCCGAGTTGGTGGCGCGCGTTCACCGCGATCTCACGGACGAGGGGCCCGACCCCGGCCTCACCTATCACGACGATGCGGATTATGCCGCTATTACGGCTGATATGCTGGCGCAGAAGCCTGCCGGTTCTGCCTGCTGGCTGTTCGCTTATGGTTCGCTGATCTGGAAGCCGGAGATCCCGCATGTCGCCGAGATGCGGGGGACCGCGCGCGGCTGGCACCGGTCATTCTGCTTTCGCGTGACGCGCTTCCGCGGGACCCGCGCCGAACCCGGCCTCATGATGGCACTCGACCGCGGCGGCCAATGCGGCGGTATGCTCTATCGGTTAGGGAATGATGACCTGCCCGGCCAGGTCAATAAGCTGTTCCGGCGCGAGTTCACGGTGAAGCCGCCGAACTGCCGGCCGCGCTGGATCACCGTGGCGACCGCGGAGGGAACGGTGCCAGCCATCGCCTTCGTGATGAACCGCGCGGCAAAGGCCTATGCCGGCAAGCTCTCGCCGGATGAGGTGGCCGATGTGCTGAGCTATTCCTGCGGCCATTGGGGGCCGGGTGCCGAATATCTCTATCACACCGTGGCGCATCTCGAAGCCAAGGGCATCCACGATCGCCATCTCTGGCAGTTGCAGGAACTGGTCGCGCAGAAGATCGCAGCCCGTACCAGTTCCTGAGATCGGCGCGGGCGCGGCTACTTCAGCCGATCGTCATCTCCTGATCTACTAGCAGGGTCACGATGCCGGCGCCTGGGGCGATCGCAGCATAGACGTCATAGGTTTCGCCGCTGACGATGGACGTCGCCGTACCGTTGCGCACCCAGCTGTCATCGAGGAACAGCGCCTGTCCCTCATGGCCTTCGATGGTCAACGTCCGATTGTCATTGAGGTCGAGAACATCTTCCGGCGCAATCGAGAACAGCACGGCGCCGCTGCTGCTGAAATCCAGGCATTCGATATTATTGGCGGCATCGGCCACTTGACCTCCGCTCAACCACAGGCTTGGGTCGGTGAAATGCAGCCTATCGTATCCGCTGCCACCATCGATGGTGTCGAACCGGTCGGCAGAATAGCTGAAATCGAGCGTGTCATTGCCAGCACCGCCATAGACTGAGTCGCGGCCGAGCCCACCGATGAGGTGATCGTCTCCTTCGGCGCCGCCCAGTGTATCGTCACCGACGCTGCCATACATCACATCATTGCCGCTGCCGCCGACCATGCTGTCATTGCCTTCTTCACCATAGAGAATATCGTGGCCGCTGCCGCCTGTGAGGGCGTCGTCACCTGCGCCGCCCATGAGTCGGTCGTCGCCGGCATCGCCCTGCAGCTGGTCATTGCCATTGCCGCCGACGAGAGCATCATTGCCGTCAGCGCCGAACAAGTGGTCGTTTCCGTCTTGTCCAAAGACGCTATCGTCGCCCTCAGCCCCGGTCACGTAGTCGTTGCCCGCGCCGCCAATGACCACATCGTTGCCACTGCCGGCATGGATGACGTCATTGCCATCGTTACCGTCGAGAACGTCGTTACCGTCCCCGCCGGAGATATTATCATTGCCACTGCCGCCCGAGACATAGTCGTCGCCCGCACCGGCCAGCACCATATCATCGCCGGAATCGCCATAAATGCCGTCATTGCCGTCGCCACCATAAACCTCGTCCGCACCGGCGCCGGCGCGAATGATATCGTGCCCCGGCCCACCCCGGATGACATCGTTGCCCGACGAGCCGAACAACCAACGTGGGTCCCAGTAGATCGGGCGATCAATCGGCGGCAGCTCAAAGGGAGTTGGCATGACATTCTCCTGTCAGATCGATCTGCAGGCGCGGCACCCTGCGGGTATCCATCGCGGAGTAGCGGCCAATAGGGAGGACCACTGCCTTCCGGTAAGTCGTGTGGTGGGGGTGGATCGAAAGTGACAGGCGTCACAAGAGAGCGTGCGACGGGGGAATGGCGTGCCGCGCTTAGCACAACGCAGGTGGTTGCCGGCCCGCTTCTCAGGCGAGCCGGCAGCCACGTCTTTCAGGCAGCTAAGCCTGGTTTCAGTTAATTCGCAGAATCCGGATCGGTTGCCGGATTGCCCGAGCTGCCCTCGTTTGGCTGGAATCCGTCACTCTCCGGCGTGGCAAGCGGATCCTCGTCGCCGGACTGCGTATTGACGTCGGGTGCGTTCTGTTCCGGGATGGTCACGTTCGGTTGCGTCCGCGGACATTCCACGGGATCGCCGGGAAAACCCGTGCAGCCCGCGGGTTGCGATGTCGGATCGGTAGGTGGGCTGTTCTGCTGGGCGAGAGCGCCGGTACTTGCCAGTGCCATCACCGCAGTCATGCTAAAGATATGTCGTAGCTTCATCATCACTCTCTTTCTTGCTATGCACCCAGTGCATCTGGTGAGGACAACGGGTGCCAAAGAGGGATGTTCCTCCGAATCCGCTAGGTTCCCCTCAACAAGGCGTGACCTCAAAGTGGCTCAAAGCGTGGCATATGGCCGCGCGCATGCCGCCGCAGCGCGTGAGGTCGAGGCGGATCACCTGGCCGTCCAGCACTGCGCGCTTGAGCGCTTTTGCGGATACCATCTGGTTCCCGATCATCGCCTGCTCAGCCAGTTGCACCACCGCAGGCCGCTGCAGGCAGAGGCCCGCGGCCAGCACCCGGTCCAGCCTGATGTGGCAGGGAGAAGTGAGGGCGATCGAGATGACGATCTCCGCGGTCTCCATCGTCGCCGGCTGCAGCACCACGCGCTCGATCGCGACATCTGCCGCCGCAATCACCACCGCGCCCGCGGCGCGCAACCGCTCGACGTCAGCGGCATGCCGCTTGGCAAGTGCTGCGTCGTTCTGCATGAAGGCGTTGAGTTCGTCGGCGGGCAGGCTCTTCACCGCGCGCCGCTCATGAAGGGCATGGTTCCAGGTCTGGTCGCAGGTGGCACAGCGATAGATCAGCCAGACGTCGATTGCCTTGCCATTGGCGTTGACGCGGAACTTGCCGCTGCTGGTGAAAGTCTGGCGGCTCTTGCAGCGGGCACAGGGGCGTTGGATGTGTGGCTGGTCCGTGGGTGTCAGGCGAAGTTGCAGATGGGCAATTGAAGCGTTGGTCGAGATGGACATACCGATGACAGCCTTCCGATCGGGAAGTGCTGTGCGGCAAGGTCTGGATCAACCTTAAGATCTATGGGAAGTCGGCTTGGCGTGACGCGAGGGAAGGAGGAAGGCGGTCGATGGAATTGCCGGGCGGGGCGGGATTGCGGGGCATTTCTGTCGGGCGCTTCTTGCCACAACCGATCCCAGCCCACCGCAGCAGCACGACAATCCCCCAGGCTCACGCGCAACGGCGAAAGCAGAGGGGGAGCGCGGGTTCACTGAGATCGGTCAGATCTTCGGCAAGGTCGGGCCTCACGGGTGTCATCAGGATGCGGCAATTATGCCGAGAAAATTCGAAGCGACAAGAGAAAAAGCGCGCGTATCTGAGTGCCCGCTTGTAAGGTCGGAGGTGCTCACGATTCGGCCAATTTGCGGAACGTGCTTTTGGGCAAAGAAGCAGTCGATGAAATTCCGGTCGTTCATTCTGATCTATGTCGTGGCCGTCGCGATCTCGCTCGCCGTCTTCATGGTGCCGTCTGTCCATGCCGCCTTCGAGAAGGCATTCCTCTCGGTCACCGGAATGTTCGACGGCCGGCCAGTCGAGACCGTGCTCGTCATCGGCAACAGCCGCGCCTATTACAACGACATGCCTGACATGCTGGACGAGATGGCGGACTCCGCCAATCTGCCGGTCCGCTACGACGTGACGGTGCGCGCCTGGGCCGGCGCCACCTTCGAGCAGAACTGGAACGATGCCGAGACCCGACAGCTCCTGACCCAGCATTGGGATCACGTCATCCTGCAGGCCGAAAGTGCCGCTCATGGCGACGACACCCGCCGCGTCAGTTTTCAAACGAACGGTGCCAAGCTGATCGCGGCCGCGCAAGCAACGAAGTCTCCTGTCGCCGTGATCGTCAACTGGGTCTACGCCGCGCCGTTCTTCGCCGACGCCCCCGCCGGCAGCCGCGCACTCTATCTCGCCCGCATCCAGGAGGACTATCGCACCCTCGCGCAGAAGACCGGCGTTGACCTGATCAACACGGCCATCGTCTGGGAAGACGTGTTGTCACGTGATCCCAAAATGCCGCTCTATCACGATACCAATCACCCCTCGATCCATGGCAGCTATCTCTCGGCGCTGATGATCTACGGATTCTTATCGGCAACGGATGTGGGGTCTGTCGCTTATGTGCCGGGCAGCGTCGATGACGTGGCGGCGGTGGTCATCAAGGATGCCGTGCGACGGCACTATCACTAGCCGCAAATCGTTCCAGCAAGACTGGGTCGTCGAATTTTCGCGCCATCAGGCACCACGTGCCATCGATCTCGTCCAGCATCTCCAGCGTGACGGTTGCGGGATGAGGGAAGCCTTGTCGCCACTTCGTAAAGGTCGGGGTTCCACGCTCTGGAGCAACGCCCAGATGCAGCGCCAGCGTCTGAAAGAACATCTCATCTGGGCACAGGGTAAAGCGAAAGGCGTCGACAAACCAAGGGTTCTCGTTGAGGAAGTCCAGCATCTTCTTCACGGATGGGCGGCTGAACAGCCACCAACTCGACCCGCCATAAGGTTGAACGCCATTCAGCAACTTGCCAACATTCCGTGGAAATAAGCGTGACAGAAATTTCTGGAGCGCCCTCCGTAACAGCGATGGCTTCATGTCGGCGAGATGCCACTCTTCTAGACGCCGGAGCGGCTTCGTCGGTGCCGGCATCTTGACCGCATCAAAAAAATCTCCGCGACCCGCCGCCAGCGCGGCTCGAATATCGCTGTCAGACCTGACGGGAAAGCATTGACCACTCATCAGATAGAAATGCGAATTGGCCGGATCGGCATAGGCGCTGCGCAACAGCGCCAGCGACGCTGCCACCTGACTGAAGCCGGACCACCGGACGTTGACCCTATCCTCAACGAAAGCACCCTTGCCCCTCAGGTGGATGAAGCCCGATAGGCTCGATTTTGTGTCGAGATGAATATAGGGGCGCCAAAGCGGTGCCGACAGACGGTCGAGCAGCTTTTCCAGCAGGTGTGGTTTGTGGTGGGCCGCAATCAACGCAGCAATCTGCACGGGCTCTCCAGTCAACGAAGCGGCGCCTATCTGCTCCGCAATAGCTCTGTATAGTTGAAAGGTGAGTATTCGGCAAATATATAAAGATTCAAGACGCCACGGTAGGCCCCGCCCGGAATTTAACAATTAGAACGGAATAAAGGCATTATTTGGGCGCCCCGATGAGTCTTCTCAGTCGGTCACCAGCCGTGAGGGCCGACTCAAGGTAGAATTTCATCGTTTGACGACTGCTTTGTTCGGTATTGGTCTCAAAGCTGAACTTCGCAGTTTGCGCGAGGGCTGGATCTGCCGATTCACGCCGACCGCGGCAGAGCCTGGCGACGCAGGTGTCACTGCCAACTTTCTCTTCGTCTCCACAACCAGCACGGTTCGTCGCTGCGCTTGTTTGGAGAGCCGTTCTTTTGTTTACGAGGGGCAAGTTGAGCGAGCGCCCGATAGAGCGTTCGCTTTTAGATAAGCGGGGAATCTCAACGAGGGCTTTTCGGCCCTTGTTCCTACTGGACGCCAGACCTTGAGCATCAATGATCCCAGCGCGGCACGAAAATTTGTATCTGATGATCTTATAGCACTAGCCCACTAAGGGCGATCGTCGCCGAGAGTGCTGATAGCAATTACGCAGGCGAGCCTTGGTCGATCCCGGTATCCCAGGGAAAGCGCAGCGATAGGGAAACAATTGGTGGACCCGATCAGAATCGAACTGACGACCTCCTCATTGCGAACGAGGCGCTCTCCCAACTGAGCTACGGGCCCACCCGCTGGGATTCCGGCGCGCGGCCGGAACGGGCGGGAATATGGTTGGGGGGAGGGGCGCTGTCAAGAGAAGGTTAAGGGCTTGAATTCCGGGCCGAAATCGCCATCTCGGGGTGGTCTTCGGCAGGCCACCGGGCCGGGGCCGCCGGGAGCCCGTCCGAATCCCCGGCAGAAGCGGCGTCCTAAGCCCTATCCGGGCTCATTCGGTCTCCTGCTTGCCTTGTCGGGGATGGCTGGCTTAGCTTGCCGGCGACAGCTCAACCAGCGGTGACGGAAACTCCCATGCAATCAGTCGGCATTCTCATCGATACAGTCATCTGGATCTTCACCTGGGTCCTCATCATCAACATCGCGCTCGGTTGGCTCATCCATTTCAACATCGTGAACGCCAGCCAGCCCTTCGTGCGCGGGCTTGGCCAGATCACCTATCGGCTTACCGAACCGGCCTTGGCGCCGATCCGCCGCGTGATCCCCAGTGTCGGTGGGCTCGATCTGTCGCCAATCGTCCTTATCCTGCTGCTGCAATTTGCGCGCAATCTGATGTGGGAATACGTCATCACTTGATCCATCGGTTGATCCGGGGCTGCTACGAGCCGCTGCCGGATGGTATCCGCCTGCGTTTGCGGGTGACGCCCAAATCGCGCCGCGCAGGGCCGCAGGGGTTTGTCGATCTGCCGGCGGAGGGGAATGCCGCCGCCGGTGTCGCGCTCAAATTCGGCATCAGTGCGGCGCCGGAAGATGGCAAGGCCAATGCCGCCGTCATTGCGCTGCTGGCGAAACATCTCCCTGTCGCAAAAGCGGCCATTTCGGTCGCCGCGGGGGCAAAAGACCGGCGCAAGCTGGTGGACATTCGGGGCGATCCGGCGGCGCTCGTGGCAGCACTTGAAGCTTGGCTGGCTGATTCATTGAAAGACGACGTTTTGAAGGACGGGGCGAGCGCATCATGAGCGACCAGAAGATCATCGACGGCAAAGCCTTCGCCGAGAAAATCCGCACCAAGATTACCGAGCAGGTGGCCAGCCTGCAGAAGCATAACGGCTTCACGCCGGGCTTGGCAGTCGTGCTGGTGGGCGAAGACCCGGCCAGCAAGGTCTATGTGCGCAACAAGGGCGAGCAGACCAAGGCCTCCGGCATGGCGAGCTTCGAGCACAAGCTGGATGCCAGCACGTCGCAGGCGACGCTGCTCTCGCTCATCGATCAGCTCAACAAGGACCCCAAGGTGAACGGCATTCTGGTGCAGTTGCCGCTGCCCAAGCAGATCGACGCCCAGGCCGTGATCAACGCGATCGATCCCGACAAGGATGTCGACGGCTTTCATGTCGTCAATGCCGGACGCCTCGCCACCGGCGGGCAGGGTCTCGTCCCTTGCACCCCCTACGGCTGCCTGCTGCTGCTGAAGGACCGCCTGGGTGATCTGGCCGGCAAGCACGCGGTTGTCATCGGCCGCTCCAACATCGTCGGCAAGCCGATGGCGCAGCTGCTGCTCAACGAGAGCTGCACCGTCACCATCGCGCATTCGAAGACCAAGGATCTGCCGGCGGAAGTGCGTCGCGCCGATATCGTCATCGCGGCCGTCGGTCGTCCGGAAATGGTCAAGGGTGACTGGCTGAAGGAAGGTGCCGTGGTGATCGATGTCGGCATCAACCGGATCGAGAAGGACGGCAAGTTCAAGCTGGTCGGCGATGTCGATTTCCAGTCCTGCATCGGCCGGGCCGGGGCGATCACGCCGGTCCCGGGCGGGGTCGGGCCGATGACTATTGCCATGCTGCTCCACAGCACCCTGGTCGCCGCGTGCCGCCAGCATGGGGTCGAGCTGCCGAAATAAGGCCAAAATCCTCCCCGACCTCGAAGGATATTTGCTAGTTTGCGATCCATGATTGAGGTCACCGGGCGCATAAGTCTCGACGAGCGCGAGATCAAAGAGAGCTTCATTCGCGCCTCGGGGCCGGGTGGGCAGAACGTCAACAAGGTCTCGTCGGCGGTCGAGCTTCGCTTCGACGCCCGCAACTCGCCCTCGCTGCCGGAGGGGGTGCGCGAGCGGCTGATGAAGCTGGCCGGCCGGCGGCTGACCTTGGGCGGTGAGATCGTCATCACCGCGCAGAGCCATCGCAGCCAGGAAATGAACCGGGCGGACGCGCTGGAAAAGCTGCTGGAGCTGATCCGGGCCGCCACCATTGTTCCCAAGGCTCGCCGCAAGACCAAGCCCACCAAATCGTCCCAGGAAAAGCGCATGAACAGCAAGGCCAAGCGCGGCGACGTCAAGCGCCTGCGCACCAGCCGGTCGGATGACTAGTCCAGTTCCCCTGCAATGAGGGTGACGGTCTTCAGGTCGAGCACAACCTTGCCCAGATGTTCAAAATTCACCGTGACGCGCTCGCCAACGACAGTTTGAATGCGGCCGAGGCCCCATTCCGGCTGGTTCGGGTTGCGTACGAAGCCGCCAGGGGCGAGAGTGGCGGCTGAGAGAGAGTCGCTCATCCCCAGAGTCTATACGGACCCGGCCCATGAAAATAGATCTTGCTGTCCTGGAACTGACCTGCTCGCGCCTGTGCCATGACCTCATCAGCCCGATCGGGGCGGTCAATAACGGGCTCGAACTCCTGGAGGACGAGCAGGACCCGGCCTTGATGGCGGAAGCCCGGGCGCTGGCCGCGCGGTCCGCCCGGCGCGCCAGCATCCTGCTGCAGGCCTATCGCAGTGCCTTAGGCAACGCCGGCAACCAGGCCAGTTTCGGCTTCGGCGAGGCGGTCAAGCTTGCCCGCGATTTCCTGGAAGGCGGCCGGGTGACACTGGCTGGCATCCCGGCAATCTCGCCCAGCGACCTGCAGACCGGCTTTCCCAAATTGCTGCTGATCAGCGTCATCCTCATGTCCGAAACCCTGGCCCGCGGCGGCGACCTGTTGCTGGTGACCGAGGGCGAGGGGCCGGGCGCTGGATTCAGACTCATTGCCGAAGGGCAGCAGATCGTGCTGGCCGACGAATACAAGACCTTGCTGGCCGCCGATGCCACCACCGCCAGTCTTGATGCCCGCAATGTGCTGGCCTATCTCACCGGCCTGCTGGCCAAGCGCATCCGCATGACGATCGGGGTCGCGCAAAGTGGCCCGGGACGTGTGGAATTTACCGCCACGGCGACCGCCTGATTCTCAGCAATGGGACTCGTGGGACGTCTGATTGATTAAATAATTCAGAGTTTTAACTAAGGTACAGCGGCTTCACGCAATATTAATCCTTTTCGCCAAATATCAGGGTGCGAAATCGGCCGATCGGCTGAAGGTTCGCTGGCCATATCGGCAAACGGAGTGGGGCAGGCGCCATGGACGATCTGTTAAGCGAGTTTCTGACCGAAACCAACGAGAACCTCGCCGTACTCGACGTCGAGCTGGTAAAGCTCGAACAAAATCCCAACGACATCGATTTGCTGTCGAACATCTTCCGATTGGTGCACACGGTGAAGGGCACGTGCGGCTTTCTCGGCCTGCCGCGCCTTGAATCAGTCGCCCATGCCGGCGAGAACGTGCTCGGCAAGGTCCGCGACGGCGAATTGGAAGTCGATTCCCAAGCAGTCACCCTGATCCTGGGCTGCCTCGATCGCATCCGCACCATTATGGGCGATCTTGAGGCGACCGGCACGGAGCCGCAGGGCGACGATTCGGCACTCATCAAGAGCCTCAATGCCTTCGCCGATGGTGGCAAGGCTGCTGCACCGGCACCGGTTGCGGCCCCGGCAGCTGCCGCGCCGACGCCGGCCGGCCCGCCCGCCAAGGCCGGCGCCACGATCTATGAGCAGATCGGCGGTATGGGCACGGTCGATGCCGTGGTCGAGGTCATGTTCTCGCGCATCACCGGCGATCTCCGCGTCAAATCCGTGTTCGACGGCGAAAGCATCGATCACCTGCAAGGTCATATGCGCGAGTATCTCGCGAAGCTGTGCGGTGGTCCGGATTCCAACACCCCCAACCCACTGGCCGGTCGCGCCATGTCGGATGCCCAGTTCGATGCCTTCTCCGGTCATCTGCAGGCGGCTCTCAACACGCTTGAAGTTCCTCAGCAGATCGCCGCGATGGTCATGGGCATGATCTTCGCCGGTCGTGAGGAAGCCACTGGCAGCGCCGCCGCAGCCGCCGAGGCGGTCGAAGCAGCCCCACCGCCTCCCGAGGTCAAGCCTGCCAAGGCGGCGACAGCCAAGAAAGAAGCGCCGGTCGATGGCGAGGCCAAGGAATCGGCCATTGCCAACCAGAGCATCCGGGTGAACGTCGAGCTGCTCGAAAATCTGATGACCATGGTCAGCGAATTGGTGCTGACCCGCAACCAGGTGCTGCAGATCCTGCGCAAGCACAAGGACAGCGAATTCGCTGCCCCCTTGCAGCGCTTGAACCATGTCACGTCGGAGTTGCAGGAAGGCGTCATGAAGACGCGCATGCAGCCGATCGGCAATGCCTGGGCCAAGCTGCCGCGCATCATCCGCGACCTCAGCCACGAACTGAAGAAGAAGATCGACCTGATCATGATCGGTCAGGATACCGAGCTTGATCGCCAGGTCCTTGAGATGATCAAGGACCCGCTCACCCACATGGTGCGCAACTCGGCCGATCACGCGATCGAAATTCCGGAAGAGCGCCGCCGAGCCGGCAAGGCGGAAACCGGCAAGATCACCTTGAACGCCTATCACGAAGGCGGCCATATCATCATCGAAGTGAACGATGACGGTAAGGGCCTCGCCCTCGACAAGATCAAGGCGAAGATTCTCCAGAACAACCTCGCCACTGAAGGCGAGCTGGAGAACATGTCGGATCAGCAGATCCAGCAATATATCTTCAAAGCCGGCTTCTCGACCGCCGCCAAGGTAACCTCGGTTTCGGGTCGCGGCGTCGGCATGGACGTCGTGCGTACCAATATCGAAAAGATCGGCGGCACCATCGAGCTGCGTTCGGTCGAAGGCAAGGGTACCAGCTTCTCGATCAAGATCCCGCTCACCCTCGCGATCGTCTCGGCCCTGGTGGTCGAATGCGCAGAGGAACGCTTTGCCATCCCGCAGATCAGCGTCGTCGAACTCGTCCGTGCCAGCCCGACCGGCGAATTGAAGGTCGAACGCATCAACGACACGCCGATCTTGCGTCTGCGCAACAAGCTGCTGCCGCTCGTTTCCTTGCGCGAGAAGCTGAAGCTGGAGGCGAAATCCGACCGCAGCAGCGACGATACCTTCATCGTCGTGACGCAGGTCGGTACCTATCAGTTCGGCATCATGGTCGATCGCGTGTTCGACACCGAAGAAATCGTCGTGAAGCCGGTGGCACCGATCCTGCGCCATATCGAAGTATTCTCGGGCAACACCATCCTGGGCGATGGCTCGGTCATCATGATCCTGGATCCCAACGGCATTGCTGCCACCTCGGGTCAGATCAGCATGGGCGATGCGGGCGAAGCCGAAAAGCAGGCTCTGCGCAGCCGCGCCCATGGCGACGAAGCGGTGCCGTTGCTGTTGTTTCGTGCCGGTACGGGTGCACCCAAGGCTGTGCCGCTGGCGCTCGTGGCGCGCCTCGAAGAAATCGAACGCAAGACCATCGAACGGTCGAACGATCGACTTGTCGTGCAGTATCGCGGCCAGTTGATGCCGTTGGTGCCGCTCGAAGGCTATCCCGATCTCAACGTCGGCGAAGGCCGCCAGCCGGTGCTGGTGTTCTCCGACCGCGAGCATTCCATGGGCCTGATGGTCGACGAGATCGTCGACATCGTCGAGGCGAAGCTCAATGTCGATCTGGCGGCCGATACGCCGGGCCGTCTGGGCAGCGCCATCATCGCAGGCCAGGCGACCGATATCATCGATACCGGTTTCTTCCTGTCACAAGCCTTCTCGGATTGGTTCGGTTCGAGCCGCGCTGATGCGACGGGCGATGCGACGAAGCGCGTGCTGATGGTCGATGACAGTGCCTTCTTCCGCAACCTGCTGGCACCGCAATTGTCGGCGGCTGGTTTCTCGGTCACCGCGGTGGACAGTGGCGACAAAGCCCTGGAACTGGCGGAAGCCGGCGAAGAATTCGACCTGATCATCTCCGATATCGAGATGCCGGGCATGGACGGTTTTGCCTTCTGCGAGGCGGTCAAGAAGAGCGGCCGCTGGCAGACCACACCGATCATTGCCCTGTCGTCTCATGCCAGCCCGAAGGAATTGGCCAAAGGCCGCCAGGTCGGGTTCGACGATTACGTCGCCAAATACGATCGCGAGGGACTGGTACATACCCTTAACGAAGCCCTTTCTGAAGTGCGAGGTGCCGCATGAGCGGTATGAACAACGGTGTCGACCATGAAGCCGGCACAAGCAGCTCCAGCACCAACAGCGGTGAGCAGCGCGACTATGTGACGATGTCGATCGGCGATCAGATGTTCGGCATCCCCGTCCTCACCGTACAGGACGTGCTGGGGCCGCAGAACATCGCCCGTGTGCCGCTGGCGCCGCCGGAAGTTGCCGGCAGCCTCAATCTGCGTGGCCGCATCGTCACGGCGATCGATGTCCGCCCACGCCTGGGTCTGCCGACGCGCGAAGGTGGCAAGGCCGCCATGTCGGTGGTGGTCGAGCATGAAAACGAACTCTACAGCCTGCTGGTCGACAGCGTGGGCGAGGTGCTCAGCCTCAACGCGCGCGACTACCAGCGCAACCCGCCAACGCTCAGTCCGCGCCTGCGAGAATTCTCCGACGGTATCTACCGGCTGAATGGATCGTTGCTGGTGGTGTTGAGCGTCGGGTCATTGCTCGATTTCGGCAATCGCGCGGACGTGGCCTGAAGATAACACGTGCGGGCGGTGCCAGCTGTCGCTCGTAGAATAAAGACGTAGAATTTGCGAGACGGGCGGCATCTGGGGGTAGGCGGCGTGTGTACGATGGGAGAATCTCTTTCGATATAGGGAATTCGGCTAAAAACCGTGGTACGACGATTGACGGACCCGGTGCTGGCTGACTATTGATTAGAGAGAAGGCCTTGCATCGCGGCGTTGGCAGGTTTCTGGACGGTCGCAAGTAGGTACGCTCGACGAACGGAGTTTCTGAATGAAGTCTTGCCTGGTCGTTGACGATTCGAAAGTCGTCCGCATGGTGGCCCGAAAGATCCTCGAGGGCCTTAACTTTCAGATCGTCGAAGCCGAGAACGGCAAATTGGCCATGGAGGAATGCTCCAAGGCCATGCCGGACGCGATCCTGCTGGACTGGAACATGCCAGTCATGAGCGGTATCGAGTTTCTGCGCCTTTTGCGCAAGATGGATGGTGGGCAGACTCCCATCGTTGTGTTCTGCACCACCGAGAACGACATTCAGCATATTCAGGAAGCCATCACGGCCGGCGCCAATGAGTACATCATGAAGCCGTTCGACAGCGAGATCATCGAATCGAAGTTCTCTCAGGTCGGATTGTTGTGATCGCGCCCATTACTGTGAAAAGCAGGCTGGGATAGGTTCGCGCAATGACACCCTTCAAGGCAGCAGCAATCGGCGCCAGCGGCAGTAAGGCCGGTCCCTACCGCGTGATGGTGGTGGATGATTCCGCCGTCATTCGTGGCCTGCTGACACGCGCCTTGGAATCAGATCCGACCATCAAAGTCGTCACCACGGTCGGCAACGGTCAGTTGGCGATCGATGCGCTGGGTCGTCCGGATTCCGATATCGAAGTAATTGTACTCGATATCGAGATGCCGGTGATGGACGGGATTACCGCCTTGCCGCGCCTGTTGCAGACCAAGCCGGGTGTGGCCGTCATCATGGCGTCGACGCTGACGCTGAAGGGTGCTTCGGTCTCGATGAAGGCGATGTCGCTGGGCGCTTCGGACTATGTGCCTAAGCCGACGACGACGGGCGCCATTTCTGCAGCCACGGATTTCAAGGCGGAACTGGTCGAGAAGGTCAAGTCCTGGGCCCAGGCCAGCAGGCGCAAGCGCGGCATCGCCGCACCATCGCCCACTGCAGAGCCTGGCTCGACCACGCCAGCAGTGCCCAAGCGGCTCTATAGTGGTCAGCCGATCAAGTTGCGGGATATGCCGGTCTTGCTGAAGCCAGATTGCCTCGCGATAGGGTCTTCGACCGGTGGGCCGCAAGCGCTGTTCAAGGTGTTCCAGGCGATCGGCAAGATCACGCATCTACCGGTGTTCGTGACGCAGCATATGCCGGCGACCTTCACCACCATTCTCGCGGAACATCTGGGCCAGGCTGCAGGTATGCCCTCTGCCGAAGCGAAAGATGGGGAGCCCGTCGTCGCTGGCCGCATCTATGTGGCGCCCGGCGATTTCCACATGGTGGTTGATGGCAACGCGGCGCAGCGCGTGGTCCGCCTCAACAAGAATCCACCTGAGAATTTTTGCCGTCCGGCGGTCGACCCAATGCTGCGCTCCATCGCAAAGGCTTATGGCAACAAGACTTTGTTTGTCATGCTTACGGGAATGGGGCAGGATGGCCTTAAGGGATCACAAGAACTTACCAATGTCGGGGGAACGGTGATCGCTCAAGACGAACCTAGTTCCGTAGTCTGGGGCATGCCCGGTGCCGTGGCGACTGCCGGTCTGTGTTCAGCGGTTCTACCGCTCGCGGATATCGGGCCGTTCGTCAAAAAGGCTATCACCCGCAGCGTGGCATGAGGCAGACGTCGATGACGATCACGGACTTCGACTTCATTTGCCAGATCCTCAAGACCAGGTCAGGCCTGCTGCTGACCAACGACAAAGCCTACCTGCTGGAAAGCCGCCTGCTGCCTGTCGCACGCAAGTGGAAGCTCGCCACGTTCGACGATCTCGTGCGCCTCATTCGCACCAAGAACGATGAAGCGGTAATCCGCGACGTGGTCGAAGCCATGACCACCAATGAATCCTTCTTCTTCCGCGATACCAAGCCGTTCGACCAGTTCAAGCAGATCTGCCTGCCGGCGATGCTCAAGGCGCGCGCTTCCAGCAAAACGATCCGCATCTGGTCCGCGGCCTGCTCGTCCGGCCAGGAAGGCTATTCACTGGCGATGATCCTTTCGGAGATGGGCGCGCAATTCGCCGGCTGGAAGATCGAGATCATCGGCACAGATCTATCGGGCGAAATCCTGCAGCGCGCCAAGGACGGGCTCTATTCCCAGTTCGAAGTGCAGCGCGGCCTGCCGATCACCCTGCTGGTGAAATATTTCCAGCAGACCGGCGATCGCTGGAAGATCTCCGATGCGATCCGCAACAAGGTGCAGTTCCGCGAATGGAACCTGCTCAACGATCCGGGACCGCTGGGCAAATTCGACATTGTCTATTGCCGCAATGTGCTCATCTATTTTGACCAGCCGACCAAGACCAAAGTGCTGGCCGGCATTGCCAAGCAGATGCCGGACGATGGCTATCTGTTCCTCGGCGGCGCGGAAACCGTGCTGGGCATTTCCGACAAGTTCCAGTTGCTGCCGGGTCAGCGCGGCATCTATGGCCTCACTGGCGGCATCAAGACGCCGACGGCATTCGGCACGCCTGGCGTCGTTGCGCCGCGGGCGTAACGGCGCGCAGTTCTCGGTGTCAGCAGAAATAGAAATGCCCGGGCAAGACCCGGGCATTTTCGTGTTCGCCGACCTGAGAGATTACGCGCTCTCAGCCGTCTTGGCTGGCAGGGTGCTGTCTTCGGGGTCACGCAGGACATAGCCACGGCCCCAGACCGTCTCGATGTAATTGTCGCCACCGGTCGCCGTGCTGAGCTTCTTGCGCAGCTTGCAGACGAACACGTCGATGATCTTCAGTTCCGGTTCGTCCATCCCACCATAGAGGTGGTTGAGGAACATTTCCTTGGTAAGGGTGGTGCCCTTGCGCAGGGAGAGCAGCTCCAGGATGCCGTATTCCTTGCCGGTCAAATGCAGCGGCTGGCTCTCAACCTCAACAGTGCGGGTGTCGAGGTTAACGGTGAGACGGCCGGTCTTGATGACGGAATCCGAATGGCCCTTCGAGCGGCGGACGATTGCCTGCAGACGGGCAATCAATTCGCGGCGGTCGAAAGGCTTCGTCAGATAATCATCAGCACCGAAGCCCAAACCCTTGATCTTGCTATCGAGCTCCGAGAGGCCCGAGAGGATCAGGATGGGGGTGTTAATACGCGCGGCACGCAGGCGGCGCAGCACTTCGTAGCCGTCGATATCCGGCAGCATCAAATCGAGGATGATGATGTCGTAATCGTAGAGCTTGCCGATTTCCAATCCGTCTTCGCCGAGATTGGTGGTGTCGACAATATAGCCCTCGGCTTTCAGCATCAGCTCGATGCTTTGGGCGGTGTTGGAATCGTCTTCGACGACTAGCACGCGCATGGCAAGGACCTCATTCGGTTCTCGACCGCAGCCGATTGATATGTGAATCTTAACCATTAATACCACCTTATGTAAAGCGCTTGGCGTTAACTTTGAAGATGGCAGATGAAGGTTTCTTAAAAAGGAATATTCGCCTATAATTCAATAAGAACAGAGTGTTAACCGGATTTTCGGCGACTGGAGCGCCATAAAGACTGTCTTAACCACTTATTTAACGGCGTGACGGTAATCTGGTGTGCTGGCAAAGATGGCCAAATCGGGCGTCAGGCAACGGTAAGGAAGTTAAAGCGAGTTGAGCGCGCATCTGCACGAACTGGACGCCTTCCATCGCGAGCTCGAGCGCATTCCCGAGACGCGGATCTATGGCCGCGTCGCGGCCGTGGTCGGCATGCTGGTCGAGATCAGCGGCATGGAAAGTGCGCTCTCGATCGGCGCGCGTTGTGCGCTGGTTGACCGCAACGAACGCCATGTGCTGTGCGAGATCGTCGGCTTCCGAGAAGGACTGGCGCTGGCCATGACTTATGGCTCGCTGGAGGGTGTGGGTCTGGGCAGCAAGGTGGTGCTGGTCGATAGCGATCCAGTCGTGCGCCCGACCAGGGCCTGGTTGGGACGCGTTGTGAATGCCTTCGGCGAACCCATTGATGGTAAAGGACCGTTGCCGCAGGGCATCGACCCTTGCCGTATCCGCAATCAACCGCCGCCTGCCCATACGCGCACGCGCGTGGGCGGCAAAATCGATCTCGGCATCAAGGCGATCAACACGTTCACCAGCGTCTGCCAGGGGCAGCGCCTCGGTATTTTTGCGGCATCCGGTATCGGCAAATCGGTGCTGATGTCGATGATGGCGCGCTATACCTCGCTCGACATCAACGTCATCGGCCTGATCGGTGAACGCGGCCGCGAGGTGCAGGAATTCATCGAGGACGAATTGGGCGCCGAGGGTCTCGCGCGCAGTGTGGTGGTGGTGGCGACATCGGATGAATCACCTTTGCTGCGGCGCCAGGCCGCGCAGATGACCTTGGCCCTGGCGGAATATTTCCGCGACGAGGGCGAGAACGTGCTGTGCCTGATGGATTCCGTCACCCGCTTTGCAATGGCCATGCGGGAGATCGGGTTGTCGGTCGGCGAGCCGCCGGCCTCCAAGGGCTATACGCCGTCGGTCTTTGCCGAACTGCCGCGCCTTCTCGAGCGTGCCGGGCCGGGTGTCGCTGGATCGGGGTCGATCACGGGATTGTTCACCGTCCTCGTCGAGGGTGACGATCACAACGAGCCCATTGCAGATGCCTGCCGCGGCATCCTCGACGGGCACATCGTGCTGGAACGCTCGATCGCTGAACGTGGTCGCTATCCGGCCGTCAATATTCTCCGTTCGTTGTCGCGAACCATGCCGGGCTGCAACAACGATTTCCAGAACAAGGTGGTGCGCGAGGCGCGCCGCCATATGTCGGTCTATGAGGACATGGCGGAACTCATTCGCCTCGGCGCCTATCGCCGCGGCACGGATCCGGCTGTCGATGCGGCCATCCAGCTCTATCCGGAGATCGAGAAATTTCTCCTGCAAAGACGTGAAGAGCGATCGGATCTCGCCAGCGGTTATACGACCCTCGCCGCCATCCTCGGCGTGGTTGACGATACGCCGCCGCCCAGCGGTGAGGCGGCGCCGTCATGAACGGCCTCAACCAACTCCTCCGCCTGCAGAAGTGGACGCTCGACGAGAAGCGGCGCCAAGCGGCCGATCTTGTGGCATTGATCGAGCGATTACAGAGCGACATCGCCAAGCTCGACGAAGAGGTGGCGCGCGAGATCGAGGTGGCGCGTACCGATCTGGAAGCGAGCAGGCATCTGCCACCCTACCGCGACATGATGGCCAAGCGCCGCGAACGGCTCGAGCAGTCGGTAGCGGACGTGACACTGGAACTCGACCGGGTGCGGGAGGAGATCGCCGAGACCTATGGCGATATCAAGAAGACCGAGCAGACCATCGAGAACCGGCTGGAGCGCAAGCGCCAGGCAGTGGCCAAGCGGGAGCAGGCCGAGACCGATGAAATGGGCCTCGAGCAACATCGCCGCAAGACAAAGCGCGAAAGCTAGAATGACGTGGCGCGCGAACTACCCAACCTCTTGGCCCTGCGGGCCTTTGAAGCGGCCGGCCGGCATCTGAGCTTTACGCGGGCGGCCGAAGAGCTGTTCCTGACCCAGGGTGCCATCAGCCGCCATGTACGCGGGCTCGAGGATGAGCTCGGCGTCAAACTGTTCCACCGCCGTGCCCGCAGCATGGAGCTGACCCCGCAGGGTGCGGCCTATCTCAGTACAGTCCGGCAGGCGTTCGATCTGCTGGCGTCGGGCAGCCGGCAGGTCCGCGCGGCGCGGGCGCAGATCCGTCTCAAGGTCGCCCTCACAGCCTCCTTTGCGGCGAACTGGTTGCTGCCGCGCCTGTCACGATTTACGGCAGCGCATCCGGAGATCGGGATCGATTTTGAGCCGAGTGTGCAGATCATCGATCTGTCGGCAGAAGGCATCGACGCGGCGATCCGCTATGGCGGCGGCAGCTGGCCGGGCCTGGATGCCACCGCCCTGATGTCGGAAGAAGTCTTTCCAGTGTGCAGTCCGGCTCTGCTTGCCAAAGGCCCCCCGCTCGAAGAAGTGGCGGATCTCGTGCATCACAACCTGCTGCTGTCGGGACCGCGCTCCGATTGGGAGGGATGGGCGGCAGCGGCCGATCTCGACCTTCAATCAGTTCCGCGCCAGACGATGCTCTACGACTATAACCTGGTCCTGCAGGCGGCCCTCGACGGCATGGGGGTGGCGCTCGGCCGCCGCATTCTGGTCGAGGAGCGGCTGAGATCGGGTGAATTGGTGCAGCCGCTGGTGCAGAGTTTGCGCAATGCCATGGGCTATTATCTGGTGACACTGCCGGCACGGCGCGGCGACAAATCGATCGACACTTTCCGCAACTGGCTGTTGGACGAAGCAGCGAGCCTGCCTGCTGCAGACGCATGAGTCTCACTCACCGACCCACGGCCCAGGACTGATTTGTCGGGCCACCGCCGGCCCCCTAGCGTGCCCTCCATCTTCACACGGAGGAAACTCATGACTGACCAATATCTCGCACAGTTGCGCAAACTCGGTCTGGAACTGCCGCCGGTCGGCGGCAGCGGTGGCAATTACGTGCCCAGCCGACGCACCGGCAATCTGCTTTATATCTCTGGCCAGATCTCCGCCATCGGCGATGACATCACCTATGCCGGCAAGCTCGGCGCCGAGCTGGCAGTGGCCGATGGGCGGAAGGCGGCCGAACTCTGCGCGCTCAACCTCGTGGCGCAGTTGGGCCACGCGTTGGGTGGCAATCTTGACCGGCTGCGGGCCTGCGTGCGCCTGGGCGGGTTCGTCAATTGCATCCCCAGCTTCGACCAGCAATCGGAGGTCATGAACGGTGCCTCGGATCTGATGGTGGCACTCTTTGGTGATCGCGGCCGTCATGCGCGCACGTCGATCGGCGTCGCCAATCTGCCGGTCAACGCAGCAGTCGAAGTTGACGGCATCTTTGAGATCGCCGATTGATCGTCGGCCGATGTCGAGAGAGGGGAGATGGGTACCATGGCGATAGATGTAGTCCAGCTGCGTGCCGACACGCCGGGTTGTGAATTGGTGCGGCATTTCAACAATGCGGGGGGGTCGCTGCCACCTCGGCCGGTCCTGGATGCGGTTATCTCCCATCTGCAGCGCGAGGCGCTGCAGGGACCGGTCGAAGCCGGAAACGCCGTAGGTGCGGCGCTCGATGACACCTATATCGCGGCCGCCGAGATGTTGAACTGCCGGCCCGAGGAGATCGCCATCGCCGAGAGCGGGTCACGCGCCTGGAGTACGGCGTTCAGCCATTTTGCCCTGGGCAACGGCATGTTCCGTGCTGGGGACAGAATTCTGACCTCTGCCAGCGAGTGGGCCGGCAATTACATCGCCTTGCTGGACGCTGCGCGGGCCGCGGGTGCAACGGTCGAACTCATTCCGACCGGCCCTGATGGAACCCCCAGCATCGATGCGTTGCGCGAAATGGTCGACGAACGGGTCCGGTTGATAGCACTCACCCACGTCGCCGCCAATGGCGGCATGGTCAATCCGGCAGCGGAGGTGGGAGCTATCGCGCGCTCCGCGGGTATCCCGTTCCTCCTCGATGCCGCGCAATCGGTTGGGCAGATGAAGGTCGATGTCGAGGCCATCGGTTGCGACATGCTAACGGCACCAGGCCGAAAATTCCTGCGCGCCCCACGCGGCACGGGCCTCATTTACATCCGCCAATCGCTTCTCGAGAAGATGCGGCCAGTCCTGCTCGACAATTCATCAGGCGCGCTGAGTGATGATGGGCGGATCGTCTTTGTCCGCGATGCCCGCATGCTGGAGACAAACGAGAATGCGCGTGCGCTGCGGCTCGGTCTTGGCGCCGCCATTCGCTACGCGCTGGCGCTGGACCTCGATGCTATCGAGACACGCATAACGGAATTGGCAGCGTATCTACGGCGTCAGCTGGCCGGAATAGATCGGGTGCTGCTGCGCGACCAGGGGTTGCGCCAAAGCGGAATCGTTTCCTTCACGCTCGACGGGCTACCGGCGGTCGACGTGCGTGATCGGCTTTTTGCACGGCAGATCAATATATCGGTCGGTGGTGCGGCCTATACGCCACTTGATATGAAGGCTCGGGGTCTCAGTGAAATTCTGCGCGCCTCGGTGCATGTCTACAACACCGAGCGCGAGATCGACGAGCTCTGCATGGCGCTCAGCGGCATCGCGCAGCGACCTGGTCATTGACAGAGGAAATCTAGATGGAACTTGGGCTCGCAGGGCGCAACGCATTGGTCGTGGGCGGCAGTAAAGGTCTGGGGCAGGGCGTCGCCGAGGCTTTAGCTGGCGAAGGCGTGTCGGTTGCCTTGATGGCGCGCGAACCCGACGCGCTGAAAGTGGCGGCAGATGCAATCAATGGCCGGGCAAAGGGCCAAGCCGTGGCCGTTGTTGCCGACCTCGCGGACCCTATCGCGATTGCCGAGGCCGTGATGAGCGCCCAGGCGCAGATTGGACCGATCGATATTCTCATCAACAATTGCGGTGGGCCGCCGCCGGTCATGGCAGCAGGCGCAGATGCCGCGCTCTGGCAAACGCAGTTCCAGCAAATGGTTCTGTCGACCTTCCAACTGACGGATTTGCTGCTGCCGTCGATGCGGAAACGAGGTTGGGGCCGTATTGTCAATATTGCCTCGACCAGCGTCGTCGAGCCGATTGCGGAACTGGCCATCTCGAACGGCTTGCGGGGGTTGATTGCCGGTTGGTCCAAAACCCTGGCGGGCGAAGTGGCCGGCGACGGTGTGACGGTCAACATGCTGCTGCCAGGGAGCTTTGCCACTGCCCGGACCTCGTCGATAGACCGCCGTCAGGCTGAGCGCGACGGGATGACAGAATCAGATGTGGCGCGGCTGGCCGCAGCCGGCATTCCCGTCGGTCGCTATGGTCGCCCGGATGAGTTCGGTGCCGCTGCAGCCTTTCTATGCAGCCAGCCAGCAGCCTATGTCACGGGTAGCATGATGCGGGTCGACGGTGGAGCCTGCCACAGCCTGTAGGTCCTTTAGACCATCACCGTGGGCGTGCCGCGCTTCAGTTCATCGAGCGGAATGACCGGGAATTCATCGACTGTCTGGAAAGCGATGCTGCCGGCAAAGCCGGTGAGACCGCGGGCCTCTTCGTAGATCGTTTCGATATCGCGGCGCATGCGGTCAGTGAGCCGGGCACGGCTGCGGATCATCAGATCGAAGCGCTGCTGGCGCATCAGGCCATCGAGCTGGAACGGCCCCAGGCGGGAAAAATCGGCCTCGACCACAAAGCGCGTGCCGGTGCCGCCCGCGCGGTCCTCGGTCTCGCCCTTCTTCGGGCGGCGATAGAACAGATTGACCTGAGTGACGCGGCCCTGATCGTCGATCACCGGCAGGAACATGGCACGCCAATCGACCTCCGGCCGCTCCTGGGCAAGGGCGGAGAGTTGGGTGAACTCGTTGCGCAGGCGGCGCACCTGTTCTTCGCGCTCCGCGCCCGCACCTTTCGCGGCAAACATCGATCCCATCAACTTGCCAAGATCGCCTGCGCGCAGTGCCGCCATGGCGTTCATCATGCCGGCTGCGAGTTTGTTGCCGGCATGGGGCAGCAAGGCGAGGGCTTGGTGTGCGATCTCGGGATCTATGGCGCCAGCTTTGCCGTTGGTCGAGTTGGCTCCCTGGAGCACGGCAATAAGATCAGCCAGCGTCGGCCAGCTCTGCGCAAGTGACAGCAAGGCCTGCTGCGGCGTCTGTATGATGGGTGCTGCAGCCATTGCCGGTGGTGGCGCGGTTTCCAGTGTGTCGATCGCCAGCGCAAGCTTTGCACCCAGCGGCAGGCTGGATCGGTTCTGCAGCATGATATCGCCGAGCGGGGTGTGGATAACCGCGTGCCCTGCCGGGGTGATCGCGACGACCCGGCCAAATATGACTTGGCCATGTGCTTCATGCGGGTCGACCGCGATGGGGTCGATTTCGATCTGCTGATGGGCCTGCATCTGGACGGCAAGCACGCGCAGCTTTAATTCGGCACCCAACGGTAGCGGCTGGGCGGGATGTTTGGCTGTGATCGGCACCGTCACCGATTGGGCTTCATCGGTGGCAGCGTGCTGGCTGTTCTCGGCCGTCGCTGCGGCGCTGGCGAAAAGGGCGAGGATGCGCAGCCGCGTATCGGCGCTGAGTGCACTACCGGCCGGCACTTGCTGGAGGCTGCCTGACGGCTGTGCACTGGGCGCTGCCGCCGCCTGGGGCGTTTGGATTGGCGTCGCCGGAAGGGCTGGTGGAGTCGGCCCGGCATTTCGCGACGTCGGGATGCCGGTTGGAAGCGTTCCCACTGATTGGCCGCTCTTGTCCTTCTTCTCCGCTGTGGCGGCAATGAGGGCCGCCTGCATGTTAGCGACATTGGGAATCGCCGCCGGCATCTGCACGTTCGGCAGCGGGATGCCGGGCGGCACAGGCTGCACACCTTGCGGCAGTGGCATGACCGGTTGCGTGGTCACCGGCGTCGTCGTCGGCGGCGGGGTTGTCGTTGACGGCGGTATTGTCGGCAGTGTGCCGGTGGGCAGGGGTGGCAATTCAACGGGTGCCGGCGGAATTGCCACGACCGGTGGCGGAACTGGAGCCGGCTGACCGGGTGTCTGAGCCACAGGTGCCGGGGTTGTTGGCGCCGGGGTTGTGGGTATCGGTGGTGCCGGTAAATCTGGCACAGCAGCAATCGGTGCCGGCTGCAACGGTGGCTGCGGCGGCACGGGCTGCGATGACGCGGGCGGAACAGCTATCGGCGCTGGTGTCGGTTGTCCTTGCGCTGGCTGTGTCGGCAGAGTTGGAGGGGGCATGGGGGTGGGCGCAGTTGGGATCGGCTGCGATTGTACCGGCGGCGCCGATATGGCGGGAAGTGGTGTCGGCACCGGTGTTGGCTGTGCCTGCACCGGTGTTTGCGTCGTTGGTGTCGGTGACGGGGTTGGCTGAGCAGGTTGGGGTTGCTGCGGCGGCGGTGACTGTACGACGACGGCACGCAAACTAGATCCGACGAATTCGATGCTTGGCGGTTCGGTGCGCGGGAGGGTGGCCGGGGTCGCAGTCGTTGCCGCGTTGCGCGCATCGGCCGGGCGTGGATCGGGACCCCGCGCATCAGGACCCGCGGCTGAGGTTGCGGGCAAGGCGGGCAGCTGCGGATGCGTGCCGGCCGCTGTCGCACTCGGTTGGCCGGTGGCAACCTGTGCTGCTTGAGCGCCTGCCGCGCTGGAGGCTGCCGGCGTATTCGTGGGCGTCCCGCGCTGGAGGGCGTCGTTGGCCAGAATCAGGACTTGCAGCCGATCGCCGGTTGGGCGCACTTCGAGCGTCACATGGGTACCAACCGGTAGGGACGCGTTGCTGGCGACGCGGATCGTGCCCTTGTCGGTGGCGATGGCGGTCAGGCCGTCGCTCTCGCGACCGAGGACCACGCCCTTGATGATGGTGCCGGGGTCGAGTTGCTGAAAGGCGCGCGGCGGGTCCGGCACGGTGCCAGCAACCGCGCTGGGCGCCACCGGACCGGAAGGTCCGACGAAGCGGCCGCCGAGCGGGTTGAGAAAGTCGCTCATGTGAGGTTGATGAGCGGGATCTGGCTGGCCAGGGCCTCCACATCCTGGGCCGCGATGGCAGCCGGATGTCGGGTGAGCAGCGGTGTCTGGTGGCGGATCGCGTCCTTTACCTTGGCGTCACGGCGGATGATGCCAAGAAGCGGTGGATTGAGCTTCAGGAAATTCTGGCAGGCCTTGAACAGCGTCGCATAGGTGTGCTCGCCCTGCGTCACGTCCTGGGCCGAATTGACGACGATGCCAATCTTGCATGGTGCCTGGTCGCTGGTCAGCATCTTGATCAGCGCATAGGCATCGGTGAGCGTGGTCGGTTCGTCATTGGCGACGACGATGGTGGTGGCGCAAAGTGCCGCCATCATCCGCACCGGCCGGTCGATGCCGGCGCCGAGATCGACGATGACACGGTCGTAATTGGCTGCGACATCGCGCAGGCTCGCAGTCAGGAGGGCGAGGCGATGCGCAGGCATGTTGGCAAGACCGCCTGAGCCGGAGCGCCCCGCGATGACGTCGAAGCCGGCCGGGCAGGGGGTGGCTGCGCGGGACAGCGGCAATTGCCGTTCCAGCGCCGTGCCGAGATCGATGGCGGGCGTCAGGCCCAGCTGGATGTCGACATTGGCAAGGCCCAAATCACCGTCGAAGAGCATGACGCGTTCGCCGTTGCGGGCAAGCGCCTGTGCCAGCGAGATGGCCAGCCAGGTCTTGCCGACACCACCCTTGCCCGACGCGATGGCAATGGCACCCGGGATCACGCCGGTCTCCAGCTTGGTGGCGGCATGCCCAGATTGACCGAGTTCGCTCATGACCTTGTCCCATATGCTTGCCGGCGCTGGTCCGGCGGTAGGCTTGGTGTGGAAGACCGCGAAGTCGTCGTCTCCAGCAGCCAATCCGCCAACCGGTCGGCGCCGATGATCTCCAACCCATTGGCGATCTCCGGCGATACCCCGAACTCCGCGAAGGCAAGTCGGCCCGTTTCCGCTGCTGCCAGAATACCACCGTAGCGCCGCGCGGCGTCAATCCGTGTGGGGATGAGGCGCGTGGCACCTGCTTCCGCAAACAACTGACCAAGCTCGGCCGATTCAACGGGACAGCCACCGGCCGCCATGACCAGCACCATCTCGGCCTTCACGGCCTCGGCGAGGGCCGTCACATGGGCGAGGTCGCCGGCGTCCAGCGGGTTGCAACCGCCTGTATCGATGATGACGAAAGCACCCGCCGGCGCCTGAGCCACGGCGCGCGTCAGGGTCGCTGCATCCTTGGCGCGGTAGGCGGGGACCTGAAGGGCCTTGGTATAAGTGCCCAATTGTTCGATCGCACCTGCCTTTATCACATCGCAGGTGATGGCGACCCCGGACCATCGGCGCAGCTTGGCGCGCGCCAGTAGCTTGGCCAAAGTCGCGGTCTTGCCGGCACCGGGCAGGCCCACCAGCATGATCGGTCGCGTTGGTTGGCGGTCGGTCAGCGGTTGCACAGGAAAGCGGGCGCGCAACGCAGCAGCCAGGGCTTGGTGCGGGCTCTCCAGCAGGACGGTGGCAGCCTGATGGGTGAGGCGTTCGGCCAAGGCCGGCGCCACACGATGGAACTCGAGCGCCTGGGCGATGGCGTCAAGCGGTTCGAGCGCTGAGGCCGGCGTCCGCTGTGCCAGGATGGCATCGCGATCGAGGGCAGCGGTGACCTTGAAGGCACCGCCGATCTGTTCGGTATTCAGAATGATGGCGTCGGGTCCAAGCTCCGCTTTCACCAGCGCAAGGGCGGCCGCGATGCTGGGCGCGTTGAAGCTGCGCAGGCGCATGTCAGACGCGCCTCATGCATGTTCGCGCTATGACGCTTTGGAGGACATGTGGAGACGCAACCATCGTCAGATCTGCCCGAGTGTGCGGATCTTGGCTTTCGGGTGGATCTCGTTCTGCGACATGACGGTCGTCGCGGGGCGGAAGCGTTCGACGATCGAGCGCACGAAGGGGCGGATACCGGGGCTGGTAAGAAGCACCGGGCTGTCACCCATGATGGCGAAGCGCTCGAAGGTCTGCCGGACGGTCTGGATGAATTGCTGCAGGTCGCTCGGCGCCATCACCAATTGCCGTTCCTCGCCATCGCCGCGGACGGCACTGGCGAAGGCCTGTTCCCATTCCGGCGACAGCGTGACCAGGGGAATGACGCCGGAACTGTCGCTGCTGGCATCCGAAATCTGGCGGGCAAGGCGCGCGCGGACATGCTCGACGATGGCATTCACATTGCGCGAATAGCCGGTAGCCTCGGCGACGCCTTCGAGGATGTTGGAGAGATCGCGGATCGAGACGCGCTCGGTGAGCAGGGCCTGCAGTACCCGCTGGACGCCACCCACGGAAATCTGGCCGGGAATGAGATCGGCCACCAGCTTCTGGTGTTCCTTGGGCAGTTCATCGAGCAGCTTCTGCGTTTCCGAATGGGACAGCAGCTCCTGCATGTTGTCCTTCACCAGCTCGGTGAGATGCGTGGTGATGACCGTTGCCGGGTCGACCACGGTATAGCCGCGGAACAGGGCTTCCTCGCGGGCACTCGGATCGACCCACATGGCCGGCAGGCCAAATGTCGGCTCGGTGGTTTCTTCGCCCGTCATGTTGATCTTGTCGCCGCGCGGATCCATGACCAGGATCATGTTGGGACGCAGATCGCCACGCCCGGCCTCGATCTCCTTGATGCGGATGACATAGGAGTTGGCGTTGATCTGCAGATTATCCTGGATACGCACGGCCGGCAGGATGAAACCCATTTCCCCGGCGAGCTGGCGGCGGAGCGCCTTCACCTGGTCGGTCAGACGGTGGCCGCGTTCGGTGTTGATGAGACCGAGCAGGCCATAGCCGAGTTCGAGGCGGATGGCGTCCAGGGTGAGCGCGGTCGAGATCGGCTCCTCGGCCACCGGCACATGCGACTGCTCGGTCACTTGGGCCTGGACGGCGTCGGTCACGGCCTTCGCCTGATAGCGCATCACCAGGAACGCCATGGTGCCGGTGACAGCAGCCAGCGATATGAATGGGAAGGTAGGAATACCCGGCATGAAGGAGAGCAGGCACATGAGGAAGGCGGCAAGACCCAAGGCTGCCGGATAGCCTGACAGTTGTTTGAACAGCGCCTTGTCGGTCGAGCCGGCGACGCCGGCCTTGGTCACCAGCATACCGGCGCCGGTCGACACGATGAGGGCCGGAATCTGCGACACCAGGCCGTCACCGACGGTGAGCAGCGTGTAGGTGGCCGCCGCCTCGCTCATCGACATACCTTCTTGGGCCACGCCGATGATGATGCCGCCGATGACGTTGATGAAGACGATGATGAGGCCCGCGATGGCGTCGCCACGGACGAACTTCGCAGCGCCGTCCATGGAACCGAAGAAGTTGCTTTCGTCCTCCAACGTCTTGCGACGCTGCTTGGCTTCCTTTTCATCGATCAGGCCGGCGGATAAATCGGCGTCGACCGCCATCTGCTTGCCGGGCATGGCATCCAGGCTGAAGCGCGCCGATACTTCGGCGATGCGGCCGGAACCCTTGGTGATGACGACGAAGTTGACGAGGACAAGGATGGCGAAGACGATGATGCCGATGACGTAATTGCCACCCATGATGAAGCCGCCAAAGGCTTGAATGACATGGCCGGCGGCATCGGTCCCTTCATGACCATGGGTCAGGATGAGGCGGGTCGAGGCGAGGTTCAGCGCGAGGCGCAGCATCGTCACCAGCAGCAGCACGGTGGGGAAGCTGGAGAAGTCGAGCGGCTTCTCGATGAACAGCACCGTCATTAGGATGAGAATACAAAGGGTGATCGAGAACGCCAATGAGATGTCCAGCAGCCATGCCGGCATCGGGAAGATCAACACGGACAAGACCGCGACCAGCCCCAAGGCCAGCGCGATCTCGCCGCGCTTCATGAACTTGATGGCCTGGTTCAGCGCGCCCATGCCGTTGCCAGGATTTTCGCCCGTTGTCGTGTCAGTCATCGACCGTTACCCCTTCGTCTCACGCAGTCGATTGATCACTAGGCGCTGGCAGCTTCACTTTCGCCATGGGCGGGCGGTACGGCGAATCCTTCGTCGTTGTATTGCTTGAGCTTGTTGCGCAGGGTCCGGATTGAGATGCCGAGGATGTTGGCAGCATGGGTCCGGTTACCCAGGCAATGGCTGAGCGTGTCGATGATAAGGTCACGCTCCACCGCGGCCACGGTACGGCCGACCAGGGCAGTTGTTCCGGCTGCAGCGACGGCGGCCGCCTTCGCGACGGCACTGTCGGTGGGCGAGCTGACGGCGAGCATGCCGGCACCGACCGCAGGCAGGCCGCGGCCGCCGGTCAGCATGATGGCGTCCTGCTCGATGATCGGGCTGTGGGTGAGCAGGACTGCGCGGTGCATGGTGTTCTCGAGCTCGCGCACGTTACCCCGCCATTCATGCGCCTTCAGGGTGTCGATCACGTCGGGAGCGATGGAATCGATCTGCACGCCGTTGGCGGCGGCATATTTGTGCGCAAAATGCTCGGCGAGGAGCGCAATGTCGCCGGGCCGCTCGCGCAGGGGCGGGAGTTCCAGCGACATCACGTTGAGGCGGAAATAGAGGTCCTCGCGGAAGGTGCCCTTGCGGACTTCTTCCTGCATGTCGCGGTTGGAGGTGGCGATGAGGCGGATGTCGACGCGGACCGGCTGCGAGCCGCCGACGCGGTCAATGACCCGTTCTTGCACGGCACGCAGCAGCTTGGCCTGCAGGCGCGGATGCATCTCGCTGATTTCGTCGAGTAGCAGGGTGCCGCCGGTGGCTTCTTCAAACTTGCCGATGCGGCGTGCGATGGCGCCGGTAAAGGCACCCTTCTCATGGCCGAACAATTCGGATTCCAGCAGGTTCTCCGGAATGGCGGCGCAATTGACCGAGACGAAAGGTTTGTTGGAGCGCTTGGAATGGGTGTGGATGTAGCGCGCCATCACTTCCTTGCCGGTGCCGCTTTCGCCCGTGACGAGGATGCTGGCATCCGACGGCGCCACCTGGTCGGCAAGCTTCAAGGTCGCCTTCATGATGGGGTCGCTGAAGATAAAAGCTGAGCTTTCCTCCGTAACGGCGGCGAGGACGGCGGCGATCAGTTCCGCATCCGGCGGCAGGGGGATGTATTCCTTGGCGCCGGCCTTGATGGCACGGACCGCGATTTCGGCAGAGGTGCCGATACCGCAGGCGACCACCGGGATGCTGATGCGCTCGCGCTTCAGGCTGTCGATCATATGGCTGATGTCCAGGCTGACATCGAACATGATGAGCTCGGCGCCCTGGCCGTTGCGCAACGCATTCATGGCCTGGTCGACACCATCGACATGTGCCACTTTGGCGCCCCGGCTGATGGCGATCTTGCCAGCCAGTGTAATGTGGCCATCAAGGGATCCGACGATGAGAAGTCGCATCGGTTAGTCTCCGTTCAATCGAAATATTTGACGCGTTGATTGGCTGGCAGAATGGTGTTGAGCACCAGTTCCAACCGCCGCGGATTTTCCTGGCGCCCGATCGACAGGGCGCCAAGGATGAAGATCTGGTTGATCAGGAGCTCGATGGCTGAATTGCGTTCGAGCTTGCTGGCAACTGGCAGAAAGACGACGTTGGCTAGGACAGCGCCGTAGAATGTGGTGAGCAATGCCACCGCCATGGCCGGACCGATGCCTTCGGGCTGGTCGAGCGAGCCCAGCATCTGCACTAGGCCGATGAGCGTGCCGATCAGGCCCATGGCCGGTGAAACTTCGGCGGCACGACGCAGGATGCCGGTCGAGCGCTGGTGGCGCTGTGCCATGGCATGGGTTTCGAACGTCAGGTTGCGCTCGATCTCTTCGATCGGCATGCCGTCCACGAGCATGGTCATGCCGCGCAGCAGGAAGGGCTCATTCTTCAGGCTGAAGAGTTCGTTCTGCATGGCAAGGAGGCCGCGGCGGCGCGCCCGTTCCGCCAGCTGCAACACCTTGGCAGCTGCTTCATTGGGGTTGTGACCGCGGCTGAAGGCGGTGCGCATCATCAGCGGCTGTGCCTGCATGACTTCGCGCCAGGAATACGACACCGTGGTGATGGCGAAGGTGCCGATGATGACGATCAGGATCGACGGCACATCGATGAACGCCGTCCAATTGCCGCCGAGCGCGATGGCGATGCCGATCAGCGCCACCGCGCCGAGGAGACCGAGAATGGTCGCCATGTCGAGGCTTTGACGTGCTGGCTCCAAGCGCAAGGGCAGGTCGCTCTTGGCCGTGAAGCTCTGGATCGGGTCGTTGGCGGTATCGGACATGATGTCGTTTCCTGGACGCGTGATTAACCGCGATCGGATTTGATGATTTCGGTCATGGTGACGCCGAGGCGGTCTTCGACCACCACGACCTCGCCACGGGCCACCAAGCGGTTGTTGACATAGATGTCGACCGCCTCGCCGACCTTGCGGTCGAGTTCGACAACCGCGCCGCGGCCGAGTTTCAGCAGCTGGCTCACCTGCATGGTAGCGCGCCCCAGCACGGCCGAGACCTGGACCGGCACGTCATAGACGGCATCCAGCTCCTTGGCGTTGGTGGGTACGCGGCTGGCCTCGGCAGCGGCATCGGCTCCACTGCCAGCGGCGCTCTGCTCATCGAATTCCTGCAATTGCAGGTTCTCTTCGTCACCCATTTTCCGCTCCTTGGTGGGTCGGCTGGCGTTCGCCGCCGACATTCTCGTCGCCCGCATTCTGTGCTGGGCTTGCCGCTGGTTTGTCGTCTTGTGCCACCGTCGTCGGGGCGGCCGTCTCATCGCGCAGGACGGGTTCGATGCCCTGCAAAGTCAGGCAGCGCTCAAGCGCCGCCGAAATCTGCTGCCAGATGGCGTCGCCATGCCGCTCCAAGCCGCCGTCGGCCCATTCGATCCGGCAGGAGGCACCAGTCAAGCCGGCGTCGCCGATCAGGCTGACGCGACCTTCGAAATGCTTCTCGGCGGCGAGCGTGTCGATCTTCGCCTGCAGGTCCGGCAGTAAGGCGTTGGGTACCCGCGCTGTCAGGCGCGGTTCGCGGCGCAGGTCGACAAGGCAACGCCCAATCACGGCCTCAACCTCTGCAAGGCCACCACGGCGGGTGAGCTCCGGCAGCATCTTGGCCGTCATCGCCAAAGCCAGCCCGGCTGCTTCGCCAAGGATGGCCGCACGGTCTGCGGCAAAGCTGGCCGTGAGCGCGGTCACCTGGGTGGTGATCGCGCCAAGGGCCGCGGCAATCTGCGCCTCGATCTGAGCTTGCGCCTCAGCCTTGCCTTTGGCGATGCCCTCTTTCAGCCCCTTGGCATGGGCGGTGGCGCCTGCCGCAGCGAGGTCAGCCTCACTATAGGTCGGCTCCGGTGGCGGTGCTGGCGGCGGCGGTGGCTCGGCGACAGGCGCTGGTTCGCTCTTTGCCTTGCGCACGGGACCGCGCGGCGGCGCATCACTCGCGTCGTCGAAATCGATCTCGAAGAGAAATTTGCGCACGGGTTTCAAGCTATTGCTTTCCTGCTTCTTCAAATCAGTAGATCAGCTCGTCGTCGCCCTTGCTGTCGGCCAGGATCAGTTCGCCCTTGGCCGCCAGTTCCTTGGCGAGATTGACCATCGACATCTGTGCTTCTTCGACATCCTTGAGGCGCACCGGACCCATCGCCGCCATGTCTTCCCGCAGCATCTTCGAGGCGCGTTCCGACATGTTGGAGAGGAACAGGTCGCGCAAGGTCTCGGAGGCGCCTTTTAGGGCGATCGGCAGCTTGGTCTTGTCGACGCCGCGCATGAGGGTCTGCACACCGCCCGGATCGAGCTTGGCGAGATCCTCGAAGGTGAACATGAGCGATTTCACCTTCTCGGCGGAATCGCGGTTGCGTTCTTCGAGGGCAGTCACGAAGCGCTGTTCGGTGTTGCGGTCGAGATTGTTGAAGATCTCGGCAATGAGTTCGTGGGCATCGCGCTTCGACGAGCGGGCGAGGTTGCTGAGGAACTCGTTGCGCAGCGTGCGTTCGACGTCGTCGATGACATCCTTCTGAATGGATTCCATGCGCAGCATGCGCATGATGACTTCCATGGCGAAGGCTTCCGGCAGCAAGGCCACGACGCGTGAGGCATGGTCGGGCTTGATCTTGGAGAGCACGACAGCAACGGTCTGCGGATATTCGTTCTTGAGGTAGTTTGCCAGCACGCTTTCGTTGACGTTGCTGAGCTTGTCCCACATGGTCCGGCCGGCGGGACCACGGATTTCTTCCATGATCTGGTCGACCTTCGACTTGTCGAGCACTTTGGCGAGCAAGCGTTCGGTCGATTCGAAGGTACCGGTGAGCGAGCCGGTCGAGGAAATGCTGTCGGCGAATTCGACGAACAGGCGTTCGACCACCGTGGCACTTACGGTGCCGAGATTGGCCATCGTCTGCGAGATTTCGCGAATCTCATCGTCATGCATCATGGCGACGAGTTTCGACGCGCTCTCTTCGCCCACCGACATCAGCAGGAGGGCGGCCTTTTGTACGCCGGTCAGGGACCTATAATCATCCTTGCTGCGCATGTCAGGCTTCCTGATACATCCACTGACGCATGATATTCACTGCCTGTTCCGGGTGTTGGTCAACCAGATCGGCGATACGCTTCAGGGACGAGGCGCGGACCCGGCCTTCGACCTGGTTGATATCGATCATCTGCTCGATCTCATTGGCGATATTGGTGATTTCGCCCATGCTGGTCGGCTGGCCACTGGTCAGTGCCGCCATGTCGACCGGACCGGAGCCAGGCAAGGCGAGGGCGGCTGCGGCACCCGGCGGCAAGGCGACGCCACCCGGGCCGGCAATGGCGAATTGTTCGGGAGCAGCACCGGGGATCGCCAGCAGGCGATTGAGCAGCGGGCGGACGACCAGCAGCAGCACCAGGACGGCGACCAGCGACAGCACCACCAGTTCGGCGATGCGCATGAGGTCGGCCTTCTCCAGCCCCAGGATGCTGATACCTTCTTCGAGCACTTCCGGCTCGGCGAATTGCATGTTGATAACTTCGACGACATCGCCGCGCTGCGCATCGAAGCCGACGGCGGATTTGACCAAGGTCGAGATCTGGTCGAGTTCCGCCTGCGGCCGGGCCGCATAAGCGCGCGTGCCATCGGGGGCGACGGTGTATGTGCCGTCGACGAGGACAGCGACTGACATCTTCTTTACGTCGCCGCTGTGTTTGATCTCGGTCTGCACCTTCTTGGAGATCTCGTAATTGACAGTCTCTTCGGTGCGCTGGGTCGAGCTGTTGGCAGTATCGCCCGCACCGCCAGCTGCTGCCGGCGGGTTCGGTACGTTGTTAGCGACCGAGACATTATTGTTGGCGCTTTTTTCGTTGCTCTGCTCGTTCTCGTCGACCGTCTGAGTGGAGCGCACCACCTGGCCTTCCGGATCGAAGCTTTCGGTATTGGTGGTGACCTGGTTGAAGTCGAGTTCGCTGGTAACCTCGGCGCGCACCTTGCCGGCACCCAAAGTCTGGCCCAGCAATTCCTCGATCGCCTGGGTCATGCGCAATTCGAAACTGCGGCGCATCTCATCGGCATTGGCGGTGCTGAGCTCTTCTTCAGAACCGCCCTTCGCCAGCAGATGGCCTTTGTCGTCGATCACCGAGACGTTGGCCGTCTTCATGCCGGGAACGGAGGAGGCGACCAAATGCTGGATGGCGGCGACCTGTTCTTTTTCCAGGCTGCCCTGCAGGGTCACCACCACGGAGGCGGTCGGCTCAGCCTTGTCGCGCGAGAACAGTTCGCGCTTCGGCATGACCAGATGGACGCGCGAACCCTTGACCTGGCGGAGCGAGCGGATCGTGCGCGACAGCTCGCCTTCGAGGGCACGTAACTGATTGATTTGTTGCACAAAATTGGTTGTGCCGAGGGCGTCGGCCCGATCGAAGATCTCATAACCGATGGAGCCGCCGTTGGGCAGGCCTTCGCCGGCCATGGCGAGGCGGATACGACCGACCGCATCATCCTGCACGTAAATCTGGGCGCCATCGCCCTTCACTTCGAAGGGGACCTGCGTTTCTTCCAGCTTGGCAGCAATGGCGGCCGAATCCGTGGCGTCGAGGCCACCATATAGAAGGGCCATGCCCGGGGTGGTCAGTCGGGTGCCGATAAACGCGAAAAAGGCGATCAGGGCCAGTGCCACGGCAGCAAGGCTGGCAAGTCGCACAGGGCCCAAATTGCGCAATGTCTGCAGAAATGGATTCACGTTAGCCACTCGCTCCTGATGGGCAGCTTTTGCCGACTCGGCCCGACCAATTCGACTAAAATTTTATATACTAAAATTTTCGACGAATTGCTTGGGTTCGGGCCGGAATAGCTGCGGAAACGAGGGTCAGAATAGGGTTCAGGATTTAAAGAGAGATTAACGGCGGAAAAAATTGCCTAGGTTATGAGAAGATTCTGCCTAGCTAGCGCTTTGATATGGTTAATATTTCTTCAGTAATCCACAGGCGTTAAGATTTATTACCGGAAGCACTCATGAGTGTGGGGATTCATCCTCAGGTTCCACCCGATCGATAGTACGATAATCCTGAATTCGGGTCGTTCGCAGGCCGCGAAGCCCATGACGATCGATTGCGCGCTGCCAGGAGAGGAACTCTTCGACTGAGAGTGAGTATCGTTTGCAGGCCTCTTCGATGCTGATCAGGCCCGCGCGAACACCTGCAACCACCTCCGCCTTGCGACGGATGACCCAGCGGCGTGTGCCGGGCGGCGGCAAATCATCAATGCTTTTAGGCTGGGCATCGATAATGCTGTTTTGCGACGGTCTCAATTCTGCCATGGCCATGCTGGGCATCCCAATCAGGATCTCCCGTTACTATGATCTCGGTCCGGACCATTCATACGCCACGGCCATTTAAAAAAGTCCTAAACAGTCCACCAAGGAAGTTTCCGGCATTGCGCCAGAACCTGTAAAATTCATTGAAAATACAATCGTTTGATCGCCTTAGGCAGCCTTCACCGGTTTGGTGATGTGCTGCACCTTGTCGAGCGGCACGCGAATGGTGCCGACATTGAGGTAAACCGCGCCGTCTTCGATATCCGCCGAATCGACGACCCCATAGCTGGTGATGTCGGCCGTGTACTGCTTGCCGGCGATATCTTCGTAACTGACGGACACACTATATTGCCCATTGGGCAGCTGATTGCCGAACACGTCGGTGCCATCCCACTTTGCCGGATGCGTGCCGACACTGCCATCCGCATCGGTGATCATGACGACCTGGTTGTTCTTGTCGCGGATGGTCAGAGTGGCCTTGGTCGCGGCCTTGTCGATTGTGTAGTCGAAGCGCGCATTCTTGTCCTGCAGCATGACCTTGTCGCTATCGATGGCGACGCTGGTGCCGATAAAGCTCACCGCCGAATAGGCGTTGGTCGCGGATTGCAGGTTGATCAGCTTTTCCAGGTTCTTGTTGGACTGGATCTGCTGCTCAACATTGGAGAAGGCGACCAACTGTTGCGTGAATTCGGAGGTATCCATCGGCGACAATGGATCCTGGTTCTGCAGCTGCTTGGTCAGCAAGGTGAGGAAGTTGTCATAGGTATCGGAGAGATTGCCGAGGGCATCATTACCGGTCGAATTGGCATTTGCCGCATTGGCCGCCGTGTTCTCGGCGAGCGTCTGGCTGATGCTGGGAATATCCATGGCGTCTTACTCCAATTCCAAATTCTAGACCTGAACGTCCACCCAACCGTCACCCGTCGCGATCACCGTGGCGGCCGTATTTGTGGGTATGTCTTCTACCCCGTCATCCGTCCCTCGACCGCTGCCGCCCGATCCGGTCCCGTTACCGGAGCCAAAATCACGGGCAAAAGCTTCCGCGTCACCCCCCTGCAAGCTGAAGGAAAGGTCGCCTGGGCCGGCTTTCAGACCAGCATCTTGCAAGGCCCGTTCCAACGCCTTCATGTCGCGCTGCAGAAGCTCCAGGGTGGCGGGACGTTCGACCACGACGGCGGCCTGGACGTTATTTTCCTCATCAATATTGAGCTTTAGGTGGATGCGGCCCAGTTCTGTGGGCGAGAGCTGCAGCGTGATGCTGCCGCCGCCATCGCGTACGGAGCGCTGGATGCTGAGCGCCACCTGGTCGTGGACCGGCAAATTCTGCAGGTGCTGGCGAAGATTGGCGACAAAATCGCCGCGCCGCGCGGCAGCGCCTTGCGCCAGATTGAGGTTCCAGCCCGGCAAGCCCATGGCGTTGCCAAAGCCGGTGTCGAAGCCAGCCGGCGCCAAGCCGCTCAGGGCGGGCGCGCTGCCGGCAGCCGCATTCATACCGTTGGGGATCGTAGCGGCGTGGAGATCGGGGGGTGTGGTGGCATTGGTTTGGTTGGCCTGAGCCGTGTTTCCGGTGGCCCCCTGGCTGACGGGTGTGGCCCTACGGTGGGCGCCGGGGTTACGGCGAAACGAACTGCCTGCATCTTCGAGCCGCCGCTCGTTCTCGGCGGTGAGAGCTGCGGCCTGCCCATCCGCCGGCGCGGCGTCACTGCCTTCGCTGGCGGACAGAACCTGGCCGAAGGTCACGGCTGGCTTGATGGTGTCAGCCGCCCCATCCTGGTCGGACGTGGGACTTGCAGGGATTGCAATGGCTGGCATGGCTTCTTCACCCGGGCCGGCGAGGTTGGCCAGTTCCGGTAACGTCGCCGCTGCGACCAAGGCTGCCGCCTGGTCGATGTCTTCCACGGCCACCTTTGCATCGCCGGTCGCCGCCGTGGCTACCGCGACCTGTGGCGCTACTGCGGCGCTCGGCGCGGCAACCATGACAAGCTCATCCGGGACGGCGGTGCCGCATATTGCTATCGCGATGTCGGTGTCGGGGTTTGCCGCATCGTCCTGATTGGTCCCGGCCTCGCTGTCGCCATTCTCGGAACCAAGCGCCAGATCAAGGCCATCCTCGGTGAGGTCGCTTTCCGCCGTGCTCTCTGTCGGCTCGGCGGAATCGATGGCGTCGCCGGCTTCGGTTTCACTAACGCGCAGATCATCGCCGCCGGACTTGTGGGCCAAGTCGAGCTTGCGTTCCATCCGACCGAGATGATCGCCCATCGGCTGGTCGGTCTTGCTGCTTGCAATGCCTTCGGGCTGGGCCACGCGGCCCGTCTTGTCGTCAGCATGCTGGTCGCGGACTGCGTTCAGTCGGTCGTCGAAACGCACGCTGTTGACCGGAAGGTCATCGAACCGCCGCCGTGGGGTGAAGGACGACGGGTAGGACTGGGTCGATCGAACCTGGCTCTGAGCCGCGGCAATCGCATCGCTGTGCTGGCTCATCGCCCCGAACAGCATATCGGCAAAGCCACCAGCAGCCGCGCCCGGGTCTGCTCTGGCGGTCGTGTTCTTGCTGGCGAGGCTCAAGAAATTGTCGATCCGGGTGGTTTCCATTTATCGGTCCTCAGGCCAGGAAGTTCACGAGCGAAATCTGATTGGTGGTGCCCATCACGGCGAAGATCGCCTGCAGCTGTGTCTGCGCCACGTCAAGTTTGGCCGCGACCTCGCTGCGATCGATCTCTTCGATCTTGGCAGTACCCTCGGTGAAGAGATTGATTGATGTCTGGTGCGACAACGTCGTCGCCGAGATGACCGCGTCGTTGACGGTGTTGTCGGCATGCAGCGCACGGATCCCGGTCAAAGCGTCATTGGTGAGGCCCCGAGCGATCTCGATCTTGGCCTGATAGTTATCGGTATCTTCTACCGCGGATTTCGCATAGCGCAACGCCAGCTGCAATTTCTGGAAGGCCGCTTCGTTGGCCGAGAAGGTGCTGCGAATGGTCAGCTGGTCGGCGATCGTCATCTTGCCGCGTTCCCAGGCATTTGCCGAATCAAGCGGTTCCTGGTGTTCGTTGTAGATCGGCGCTACCGGATACGGGACGACGACCGGCTGGATTACCTTCATGGAGGTTTCGAGCACGACGCCCGGGGTATTCGACGTAAGCGTGAACGTGCCGGTGCCGGTTGCACCGGCCGTGGCGGTCACACCCATGCTCGGCACCGCCGCATTGACCAGGGCCACCAGGTTGATGGCGATCGCATCCATATCACGTTCGCCGCCGGTGGTGTTGTAGCGGACGGTGCGGCCATTGATCGTCAATTCGTAGGCGTCATCCTTGCGGCCCATCGGCCCCGACAAGCTGACCGTATCGATCTGCGGCAAGGGACCGGCCGCGATATTGGCGACGATCGTGGTTGTGGTCGGTGCGGCGGTGACCGCGCCGACATCGGTCGTGAGTACGGCGGTGTAAGCCATCGCCGTGCCCGGGGTGTCGGACTCAACGACCAGCTTGTTGTTCTTGATGGAAGCCGTGACACCGAACCCACCGGCGTTGATCAAGCCGGCGAATTTCTGGGCCACGGATTTTTCATCGTCCACGGATGTCGTGGTGACGGCAAAGGGGCCGCCAACCGGCGCTGTGAAGTTGATGGTGTAGACGTCGCCGGCATCACCGAACGGTCCGGGGAAGCCGATCTCGTCTTCCTGCGCAACAGCGACCACGGTGCGCTGTGTGGTCTTGACCGTGCCGGCATCCTGGACCGCACCATGCGATTCAAAGGCTGTTGTCGAGGCGATTTGGATCTGGCCATTGCCTGGTGCCGTGACGGTAACGGAGAAGGGCGGCTGATACGCAGTGACCTTGTCGATCAGCTTGTTGACGATGTCGTCAAGGCTGGTCTCGTTGCCCGTCGTCTTATAGGAGATGGTCACCGGCAAGGTATGTGCGGGTGGATCCATGATGGTAATGCTGAAGGTCTCGTTGATCGTGCCTACCGGCCCGGCCAATTGAATGAGATCGACCTGGGTCGCGCCAATCGGCACGTTCGGTTGGACTGTCGTCGCCTTGGACGGTGTCGGGTCGGTGCCGGTGATAACAGTGCTGAAAGCCGTGCCAGGCGTCGTTGCCGTGATGGTGAGTCCGAAGGCATCGACATCGCTGACAGTCACGACGCCGGCCAAAGGCACCGAGCCGTTGATGGCGGTGCGCAACTGATCTGCCAGTTCCTGAGCCGTCAGCGGGCCGTTGAAGGTGAAATTCTGCGCGTTGATGGTAAAGGTCTCGGATTGCAGAGCGCCTAGATAGTCCATGTCGATCCGCACCTGCTGCACAGTCGTGCCGGCGGCCAACTGCTGGGCGGTCGACGAGGTGGCCGAATTGGCGCTGCCCGACGGGTCCGGCAGGCGATCGAGATCCACTACCGGCAGCTTATCGTTCGCCGTCAGGCCGCCAAACAGATAGCGATCATTGATCTGTTCATTCAGCAGCGACCGCAGTTGGTTAATGGAGCTGTCGATCTGCCCGACGATCGGCGAAATTTTTCCAGTCCGGTTCTGCGTCGTAGCCACGCTGTTATCGGCGCCGCCCGTCACGTTGGTGACGGTGGCCGTCACGTTGTAGGTGACGCCGATCTCTTTTGCCGTGATGACGATCTGGTTGTTGACGACCTTGGCTTCGACGCGGGTATCCGGTTCGGCATTGATCTGGTCGGTGATATTGCCGGCGACCTCGTCGAGGCTGCCCTCAAGCCCGCTGGTGATGTAGGAGTAGAGCTTGCCGTCCACGGTCACTTTGTAAATGTCGCCGACGTCGCCGATATCGGCAACTTCGCCGCCAAAAGTTATGGTGTTCTGCTGCGTGGTCGGCGGATCCGTGAGCGGACTCAGAAACGCGCTATACATATTGGAAGCCAGCTTCTCCATGCTCGTGTAGACCTTGTCATAGGCCTTGACGTTCGGCGTTACCGCCTTGATCGCATCGAGGTAGCCTTCGCGTCGTTCGATGTCGGCGCGGAGATCGAGGAGGCGCGAACCCTGGACGCCATATTCTACCAGGCTGGTCGATTTTTTGCCGGAGCTGAGCTGCTGCGTGAGGAGTGTCAGCGAGCTCTGCAGATTCTTGAAGCCGGCAACATTGCCGAGATAGGTGGCGTAGGAACTGTAGGCGTTGATGCTCATGGCTCTTTCCTCGACCTATCTGCTGACCGCTGCTTGCAGCGTGTCGAACAGCGTCTGAATGACGGTCAGCAGCCTGGCCGACGCGGCATAGGCGTTCTGCAGGACCTGCAAATTGGCGAGCTCATCATCAAGATTGACGCCGACATCGGCCTGATAGCGCTGCTCGGTCTGGGCCAGGCTTTCAGTATTGAACTTGGCCACGTCGGAAATGGACTTGGCGTTGGCGATCGCGGTGCCGGTGAGGCCCGTCAACATGCCTTTATAGGATACGCCACTGATCGCGAGGCCGGCGGCGACAAAGGTACGGTCGGTGCTGGTGAGCGAATTGACCACGTCGGAAGCTGAGTTCTTCTTGAGCTGTTGCGTACCATCGAGCAACGATTGGTTGACCTGGAAAGTGAAGCGGTCGGTGCCGGTGAAGAAGCCCGTCAGAAGTTCCGGAAGCTCGCCGTTGACCCGCGTTTTCACGGAGAAGGCAGTGTTGGTCGTCGTGCCGGTCAATTGCAGGGACGACGCCCCAGCGAGTGCCGTGACGCCCAAAGTGGTGTCGCCGTTGACGAGAGCGGCGAGCTTGGCGGCGATGCCGTCCAAGGTCGTGTCGGTTTCCAAGGCGGTGTAGCTGAAGATGCGGTCGTTGATCTCGACCTCGAATACGTCACCGGGCCGTAGATCGCCGGTCAGGCGGACGGTACTGTATTGCGCCGAGTTGGCCTGGGCCTTGACCGTGGTTTCGAACGCTGCGGAGACGCGCAACGAAGTCCCCGCAGCGTCATAGACTGAACTGAAGGTCGAACCAACGGTTGATGTCAGCGCCTTGACCACCGCATCGAGCTGCGAGCGCATCTTGCGGATGACTTCGGTTCCCGGATCGGAGCTGACCGGTACAGCCTTGCCCGTGTTGTCGAGGCGGAAGTCGAGCAGCGCGCGAATCTTGCCGTCACGCAGCATCGCGTCGATCGGGGTGGCAGGATCTTCGCTACGAAACAGATTGGTGCCGTCATAGCTTAGCTTCGACGGTGGACCGTCGACCAGGCTGAGGCCGGCGGGCGTGAAGAGTGCAATGGCGCCGTTGTCGCGCTCCACAGTGCGCACATCGACATATTTCGCGACTTCCCGCACCAAGGCATCGCGTTGGTCCAGCAATTCGGTTCGCTCGGAGCCGACTTCGCTGGCCGAGCGCAAGCGCACATTGAGCTCGAAGACCTGTTCGAGGAGACCGTTGAGCTGGCCCACCGACTGGTTGATGTCGTCCTTGGCTTCGGAATCGACAGCGTCGATGCCGGCGGCGACTCGCGAGATTTCGTCGCTCAGTTGCTCGCCATAGCGGATCACCGCCGTTTGGGCGGCCTTCGATTCCGGTGTTGCCTGAAGGGTCTGCCAGGCGGAGGTAAACTGCGACAACAGGTTGGGCAGGGCCGCCTGGTCCGAACTGGTGCCGAGCAACTGCTGGATGCGCGACATGTATTCGTTCTGCGCGCCGCTGGTGCCGTTGCGGGCGATCAGGCTTTCCATCTGCTTGCGCAGGCTTTCGTTCACCGCCGTCGAATAGGAGGCGATGCCGACACTTCCGATCTGCGTTTCCCCCAGCACCAGGGATTCGCGATTGAGTGTCTTCTTGGTGTAGTTGGGATCGTTGACATGGGCGATGTTGGCCGACAGCACCTGGATGCTGGCCTGGTTGACCCGGAGGCTGGCGACGGCCGCGTTGAGGGCGCCTGTCAGTGACATGACTGCCTATCCCGATCTTTGCTTCAATTACCGTTTGATATTGATGATGTCCTGCAACATTTCGTCCGCCGTTGTGATGACACGGGTGTTGGCGGAGTAGGAGCGCTGGGTCACGATCATCTTGGAAAATTCCTCGGCGATATCGACGTTGGAGCCTTCCACCGCCGAGCCGCGCAAGGTGCCCGAGCCGTTCTCGCCGGCGCCGGACATGCGGGCCGAGCCACTGTCGAATGTCTCGGTGAAGGCCTGGGCGCCTTCGCGCTTCAGGCTGTTGCCGTCATAGAACTGGGCGATTGGGATCTTGAAGAAGACGCGGCTGCGGCCATTGTCGTAGTTGAGTTCGACATCGCCATTGTCGCGGATATTGAGATCCTTGAAGATGCCCTGCGGGACGCCGTCCTGGGTGAAACGCCGGACGTCGATCGTCTCGCCAGCGAACTGAGTTGCCCCTTCGGTGGTCTGGAAAGAGCCGAGGTTGAGCTCGATCGTCTGGGGACCGACGCCGTAATCGACCTGGAAGGTGATGATGGCGTCGTCGCCGGCGCTCTGCGCGGTCGGCGACGTCGCATTGCCATTCAGGTTATAGGCATTGCTGATGCCGACCAACTTGCCGGCAGTTGCGGTCGAGGTGCCGAACTGCACGTCGATGAAGGAGTCGGTCGACCCGTTCGAGGCATTGACGGTGGAGGAGAAAGCGGTGCCGGCATTGATCGCCGTCAAGGCGACCGTGCTGCCTAAGGCCACCGCGGTGACACCAAGCGACGAATTCGCGTTGATCTGTGCCGCCATGCCGACGGCTACGTCGTTGAGGCTGGTTTCGGTGCCATTGGCGATGTAGGAGATGGTCTGCGAGCCGATGTTGACGGTCCAGGCATCGCCGATTTCGCCTGGCCCGACGGTACCGGACAATGTCACGGTATCGACCTGGGCGATGGGCAGGCCATTCGCTGTCGTGTTGGCTGAGGTGATGCCGGCGGAAGTACCCAGTACCAGGGCACCGACGGTCAACGTGTCTGAGACGACATTGGTAAAGGTGCCCTGTGCTGCGTCGGCATTGATCAGGATGGTGTTGGTCGCACCGGGGGTTGCGGTTACCTGGCCGTTAACCGTCACGTTCGCATTGATCAGCGCAATCAAGCCATCGCGGCCCTGCTGCGCGGTTTCAACGCCGGCGGCTGTATAGGTGATGAGTGTGCCGTTGATGGTGGCGCTGATGGTGTCGCCGGCGGCAAGGCCGGTCACCGGAATGGTGATGGTGTCTGTCTGGCCGGAACCGCTGCCGCCCAGCGTCATCGAGAAGGGCGTGCCGCCGACGTCGGCGGAGACGTCGAATGTCGTGGCGGTGAGGTTGCCGGCGGTGACCTGGGCCGAGAGGCCGGCATTGCCGTTGATGGCGGCAACCAGGGCAGCACCAGCCTGCGACTGGGTGTAGCCACCCACGGGGGCCGTGACGGTGACCGAATTCGACCCGATGGTGAAGGTCAGCGACTGACCGAAGCCGAGCCCGTCCGAAGGCACGGTAACGGTGTCGACCTGCGCGATGGCGGGCACGTTGGCGGTGGAGTTGGCGACCGCCATGGCCTGGTCGTTGACGCCGACCAGGGTGCCGGAGACCGGATCGAGGGTGCTGTCAGCAGCGACGATATCGAGTTTCCACAGATTATCTGCGCGCTTTGCCCAGACCAGCGACACGGTGTGCGGATTGCCGAGCGAATCGTAAATCTTGATGTTGGTCGGTGCCAGCGGCGGCGTCGGATTAGTAACGGAAGAGGCCGGCAGGTTGCCGACGAATTCCATCTCAGTGGTCGCGGTCGGTTCGTCGATGGTCTGCGTGATCTGGATCGGCGCCAGTGTCGCCGTATCCGCGATGCCGGTGGTCTCGTCGACGGTCCAGCCATTGAGGTAGTAATTGCCGTTGTTGACCAGGTAGCCGTCGCGATTCACTTCGAAATCGCCAGCGCGGGTATAGTAGGGCAGATCATTGAACAGCGTCTGATTGGCTGTTTGCGATTCAGGGCGGCTCACGACGAAGAAGCCCTGGCCGCTGATCGCCATGTTGGTCAGGGTCTGTGTCTGATTGACGTTGCCCTGCAGCGAATTGGAGAAATACGGTGACGCGACGACGCCACCAGGCTGGTGCAAATTTGCGTTGGAGACGGTGATCAGCGTCTCGAAACGCGTATCGACCTTCTTGTAGCCGGTGGTCTGGGAGTTGGCGATGTTGTCGGAGATGTGCCCGAGGGATTTGGATTGGGCGTTTACACCACTTACTGCCGTAAACATTGCCCCAAGGATGCTCATCTTGCTGCCTCTTGTCGCTGGTAAAACTGTTCGTTGATCTGTTAAAGCAAGTTCCGGGCCAGCGATTTTATCTAATTTTATCAATCGTCTAGGGGCGTTGTGGCGCGGGCAGCATGGCAATCGGCGTCGTCCGCGACGCAAGCCTTGCCGAGGTGACGGGGCGAGAATTTCCTAGGCGCAAACGATAACGGCGGCATCGTTTGGATGCCGCCGCCTGCAGATCGCTACGCTGTGCTGCGTGCTCAGTCTTTGAATTTGCCCTTGAGATCGAAGAACAGAATGTCGCGCTGCTTGTTGGCGCCCTTCACCGGCTCCACGCCGTGAAAGCAGGCCGCGGTCTTGGGGAAAGCGGTAACGACATTGCGCGCATAGGGCACAGTAAAGACGTGGTCGAAATCCTTGAACTCGAGATGCGGCCCCCCTTCATGGGTGTAGCCACGCTCCTTGGGCACGTAGAGCGCCGTGCCGAGCTCGGCGGCGGAATCATCAGGCGGCATATAGAACAACATCGAGACAAGCTTCGCCGCATTGTCGGTATGGGGTCCCAGCGAGTAGGTATCAAGATCGCGCATCAGGAACGTTTCGTGCCAGACCTTCAGCCCACGACGGGTGCCGTCGCTGGTCATGAAGCGTTGTTCGATCTGCGCGCGAAAACGGTCGAACACGCAGGCAGCAAATTCTCCATCGCCCAGGGTCTCGAATACGCGGCGCCAGAAATCGCGCTGCGCCGGCTGCAAATTGGACTTGTCCAGGTCGGCTGGGAACAACGACAGCCGCGCCCGAGAATAGCCTTTGCCGACGCGGCCGCTGTCCTGGAGGACCGTGTAGCCGTCATGCGCCGGCAAATTCTGCCGTAACTCCGCAAAGAAGCCCTCGGGAAAAACATCCCGCACATAGATATGCGGAAATGGATAGCTGCGGATGGGGGCGTTGGCGATGTTGTAAATCAAATGGAACTTAACGTCGGAAAACATACTCGCCCACTCCCGTAAACGCCCCCTCGGTCCGCTCAGCGATTGCGACCTGCGCCGGATCGTAGTGGAAACCGAGTACCGCGAGATCGTCGAGAATCTGGCGATGCTCGGGCAGATGCGGATTGATCTCGATGATCAGCGAACGCACGTCCGGGTGCCGCAGCGTCGTAGCCGCACCTGCAATGACCTTATGCTCAAAGCCATCGACGTCGAGCTTGATATGGTTGGGGATCGGCATCACGCCATCGGCGACCAGCTGATCGATCTTGGCCGAGAAGCAGCCCTGTACGAAGGGCGATTCGCGTTGCTCGAGCTTGAAGTCGACCGAGGCGTCGAAGCTGTGGCAGGATCCGCCGATCGTGAACTGCGACAAATGGATCGTGCTGAACTTTGCCTCATCCGAGAGCGCACAGCAGAACGCGGTGACGCGGTCGGAGAGGTTGTTGGCCACCAGGTTGCGGCAGAGCAGGCCGTAATTTTGGGATTCCGGTTCAAAGGCGAAAACCCGCGCATCGCGGATGACGGCGGCAAATACCGTGTACATGCCGACATTGGCGCCAACGTCGAGCAGGACTGCGCCCGGCTCGATAGCCTCAAGCCATTGGATGGTTGATGGCTCCTTGGTGAACAAGGTCTGCACGCGCCAAAGTGGCGTCTTGCCGGGCAGGGCGTAGCGCAGCTTCTTGCCGTTATAGGGAATGGCGATCACCGGCATGCCGGCATCGTATTTTTTTACGGCGTCGATAACGCGCGGATCGATCTGCATCTTAGTCGCCCTCGGCTCCGCATCTGCTAACATCGGGATCATATTTCTGCCTGACGGTAGGTGGCCATTAAGGAAATGTCCAGAAACAGTGAGCATAATCTGTGCCATAGACGGTTAATGGTGCCTTCCGGCAGGATCTCCGGCGTAATGGCACGGAAACTGCTACTACTTCGGGGATAGCCCGGCCAGCGAGATGGAGCGAAATCATGGCAAACCCAGGCGGACAGATCAGCGAAGAATATCGCCGCATGCAGGAAAAGCTGCATGAGAACCCGAATTATGGCGTGGCTTCGGTGCAGTACGCGCCGGTGGTCGCCAAGATCATGCAGCAGGTTGGTACCGCCGAACTGCTCGATTATGGCGCCGGCAAGGGCCGCCTTGGCGAAACTCTGCGGCCGATGTTCAGCACACCGCTCAATATACATCATTACGACCCGGCACGGCCGGAATGGGCGGCCGACCCGCAGCCTTGCGGCTTTGTGTGCTGCATCGACGTGCTGGAGCATATCGAGCCCGATTTCCTGGACAACGTGCTCGACCATCTGAAGCGGCTGGTGATGAAGCGCGGTTTTTTCACGGTTCATACCGGTCCGGCGATCAAGATCCTGCCCGACGGACGTAACGCGCATCTCATCCAGGAGCCGCCGGCCTGGTGGTTGCCCAAATTCATGGAGCGCTTTGAGCTTACCGTCTTCCAGAAGATGCCGCAGGGCTTCTGGGTGTTGGTTGAGCGCAAACCCGAGAAGCCGGTTCTGGTCGAGCCGGTCTAAGTCCGGAACGGTACCAATGAAAAAGGCCCGAGATCTTCTCGGGCCTTTTTTCTGAGCTCTATCAGCAGGTTACACTGGCGGCAGAATCGCTTCGTGATGCAGCTTGGCGACCTTGCGGCCGCTCGCCGTCTTAGCGGCGTGTACCGAATTCGACATTAGCTCCTGCCAGGTCTTGGTCTGGTTCGAGGCCTGATGCTCGGCCAGCCATTCAGCGGTGTATTCGCTGCCCTTGGTCTCTTCAAAGACCGGCATACCCTGGGTGTAATGCACCAGCTTGGCGTCGGCGCGCGGCTTGTCGTAGCCGACGAGGTGATTCCATTCCCGTGGCAGGTCGCCGACGAGCTGGTCGGGCAGCCAGTCAAGGCCGTGCGGCGCCTTCGCCTGCTTGGGGTCTTGGACATATTCCGGCGTCAGAACCCGATTGGCCGGATGACCGCAGTTGAACATGATCATTGACGCCCATTCGAATTTCTTCACGTTCTTGGAGACCATGGCAGCGTAGCGGTCGTCGCAGAGCGCGAACAACTCCGCCATATCGGCAAGGCATAGGTAGTCCGTGTCCATGAACATGGCCCAGCCCTGATAGCCGGCCAGCCAGGGCGTCAGAAAGCGACTGAAAGTGAACGGCGTCAGGCCGGAGCGCGTGATCGGCAGGGTCGGCAGCACCAACGGGGTGATGGCGATCGGCTTTGAACAACGCCGGAGGATGCTGAACTGCAGTACATTATAGGAGACGGCTTGCCGATGATCGTAGCCGATGAAAATGCGCAACGGTTGCTCGTAAGTCTGGCCTGACATCGAATTATCCAATTAGAACAATGAATCGTAGAGGACGCCGTTGAGTTTGCTGGTGGCTGAGGTGCCGATCGCCGGCAGATTGGAGATGAAGGAATAACCAGAGCTGAGGCTACTGACCAAATTGTCGGTGCCGACGCCCAGGCTGGTGGCAAAGCCATACGCGTCCTGATCTGCCGAGGTGCCCTGTTCGATCGTGTCGTAGTCGTTCTTGTAAACGCCCTGCGTCAGCTGCACGGCATATTGAACTTCGTTCTTCGACTGCGGGTCCTGGCCGCCCAAGCGCGAGAGACGCATGACATAGTCGCCCTGGGCGAGTTCAAGCGTGCCAGCCTCCAGCTTTTGGAAATTAGTGTAGGCCTGTCCGGAATTGGGATCCTGATCGGCAATCACCTGGCCGGTGCTCTTCGAGAAAATCTGAGCGCGGAACAGGCCCTTGTCGGTCGGATCGGCGATCAACGAGCCCATTTTGACGTTACCGGTGGTGGCGACCTTAAAGCGAAATACATCGACGGAATCGCCGGCAGACAATGCGCTGAAGAGATTGAGCCGACTGTCATTCTTGCGCAGGACACCGATATCCCGCGCCGTCATATTGTTGTCGATTTTGACGTCGTTGGTCTCTTTCTCGAATTCTGCGACCGTGAGCGTCTGCTGCAGCTTTATCTGGTCGACCTCAGCGGTGATCTGATCACTGATGTCCGAAAGATCCGTGGTGGATTCCTTCATCGCTTCATTGCTTGCGGCAATGGCGGCCGCCGTATCGGCGACAGCTTTCTTTAATACGGCCGCATTCTTTGCCACCAAGGCCGCTTGTTCTCTGGCTGCGAGCGCACTTGGGCTGATGGTCGCCATAGCTTCGGTCTCCGCTGACGCCTTACGCCGTTAAATTCATGAAGGGTTGAGCATGTTTGCCGGTGGCCGGGGCGGGGTTGGCCTGTGCCGGTGTGACGGGCGCCATCGTTGCGTCAGCCGCCAATTCCGGCGTCATCGACAGCCCTTCGGCGATCGACCGGTTAATATCGATGATCGGCTGGATCTTGCTGCCATCGAGGTCGCCGAGGCGCGCCATCAGATGGCGATCGACCATGACCGACAACGCCAGGACATTGTCCCGGATTGCCTTGGGCAGTTCGGAGGCCGGATCGATCAAGGATGCCTGGAAAATCGACCACAGGCGCTGATTGAGCACCAGGGCCGCACGCATGGCTTCGCCTTTATCGTCGGTCACGCGGGCCGCCAATATGAGTCGCCGCGACGCTTCCGCAAGCGCCCAAGCTTCGGTGCTGCGCGGATCCATTGCCTTGGGTTGACTTGCGTATCCAGTCGCCGGTTTCATTGCATTCCTCCGTGGCCCCTTCCAGTCGATGATCGATGGAAGTGCCGACTTGGCATCTATCTTCTATTATACGCTAGAAGAGCTTCGCCGTCGCCTTGAGAGCCCGGTAGTAGTCACCGCTATGCACTAAGCGTGCCACTTCCGTCAGGGCTTCCAAATCGTCGGCTCGGTGTCGCATAGTCTCTGTGAGAATGGTTTCGAACTTACCAAGATTTTCGGCCGCATTCTCCGGAAAGAGGTAGATGAGCTGGATAACCAGATAGAGCTTCTTCTCAATCGTATCGGCGGCACCGTCCTTCATGACCTCGCGGCCCCTCAGGAAATTCGCCTTGTTAAAGAGGTAGAAACTGCCTGGCTCTTCGCCTCGACCGATCACAGCACCATTAACGATCACTTTTTCGCCGGGGCGAAGGGTAAATTTCAACGGCACTTCAAGGCTCCTTATGAACTCAGGTGCCTGTACGCCGCTTAAGATCCCATCGAACATCCGGCAACTCTCCGGTGGTCAAGTGGTCCCTGGGGACGGACGGGGGGCGGCGGATAACCCGCGGGCCCGGCCGACCCCAGCGCGTGGGCGTGGTAAAACCCCCAGATGGGCCGGTGGGGGGGGGTTGGTGAACTGGTCGCCGGTGGGCTCAAGCCTGTGCCGGGCCGTGTGGGCCGACTCGGGGCTGTCCGGGCTGCGGACGGCGCGCGTTGACCGGTCGTCCCCGGCCTGCGGCGGGGGGGTGGCGTCGCGGC
>NZ_CAKZGO010000006.1 GCF_936916975.1 uncultured Dongia sp.
AAGATCCCTTCGAACTTCCGGCAACTCTCCGGGGGTAAAGGGGTCCGTGGGGAGGGACGGGCAGCGGCGTAACCGCCGCTGCCCGATCCTACCCAAGCTCTTGCGATTAGAACAACCGCAAGATGGCCTGTTGCGCCTGATTGGCAAGAGAAAGCGAGATCGTACCCAACTGCTGCCTTGTCTGCAGCGTGAGGATGTTCGCGCCTTCTTCGTTCTGGTCGGCCTGGACCAGCTTGTTCCCGCCTTCAATCAGAACGTTCGAGAATTCAGCCGTATAGGTTTCTCGAGTCTGAATGACGTTGAGGTTGGTACTGAGATTCGACGATGCCGAGCGGAGCGATAGTTTGGCGGCATCGAGCTGTTTAACCGCAGCGTCGATATCCGTTCTGTCGTTCCACCCGTTTTGTGCAAAGTCGAGCTTCAGGCCTTGGCCGTTGGTCTGGACGTTCTGGCTGATGACCGTCACGTTACTGGTGTTGGTCTCGTTCAGCTGCACTGCCAGATTGTTGGCATCGGTCGCGTCGGTTACCTGCTTGGTGGTGAGCACCGCGCTTTCGCCCGTATTGGCGGCACGGACGTCGAACTTGACTTCACGGGTCGAGGTGAAGGCACCTCGCACCTTGAGATCGAGTGTCGCGCCAACATTGACTTCGGTATTGTTAGCCGAAGGTTGGTTGAACGCGATCACGGCGCCGCTGTTGATGCCGCCCGTGACCGAGAACACGAGGCTCTGGCCAGCAGCGGAAATCAACGTACCGTTAGTGCTGAGGGTCACAGTCACCGATGCCGTGCCGCCGAACTCGTCCGTATATTGGAACGTGGCCGACGTGCTGTTGGCAGCGGTGATCTTGATCTGGACGCTGGTAACGGTGTTGTCGGCAAAGCTGCCGACCGCACTGAGGCCAACACCACCGGCGCCGAAGGAGATATCGGTGCCGACCGCGGTGGTTGAAACTTCCGTAGCGGCAGCCGCAGCTGCCGAGACGGCGTATTTCAGTTCACCCGGATTGACATTGATGACGAAGCTGAGGTCATTGAGACCAACCGCAGCCGCCGAGTTCTGTACCTGAGTATCGGTGCCAGTGATGGAACCAAGGTTGACCGCACCGGCCGACCCGCTGCCTTCAATCGCCAGCGAGAAGGTGTTGAAGTTGTTGGTGGCATAGTTGAACGAGGTTGCCGCGCCTGTGACCGTGAAGGTTTCATCGACACTGATCGGCGTGGTGCCCACCTGTGGCGTACCGACAATTGCACCGGCGCCGGTGCCATAGGATGTTCCGGCTGCAGCCGCATACTTCGACGTCAGCAGGATCTGGCGTTCATCAACGGTGATGCGCGCCGTGCCGGAATCGAAGGCAAAGGCATTCTCACCGTCCGAGACTTTGCCTTGGCCGAGCAGGCTAAGGCCGTCGCGAGTGATCTTCTCGCCGTTCTCATTGGTGATCGCCACCTGGAGATCGACGTTCTTTTCGATGATCGACGTACCGACACCGGCGGTGTCAGGTGTTTCTTCGATTGAATCGAAATCGATGTCGAAGGACACATTCGTACCGCTCTGGAACGAATGCGAGAACTTCAGCGTGGTACCGTTGGAGCTGGCAACGTCCCATTCCGAGTTCGTGAAGGTCTGCGTAACGGTCGCATTGCCTTCCGTCACGGTGATGGTCTTGTCCTTGCCCGTGCCGCCGCTGACTTTGATCGAAATATCATCAAAGTTGGCTGCGTTGGTTGAGGCAAAGCCGCTGATCTGAAGGTTGGCGATACCGCGATCACGCTCGGCTTCGGCGATGTCGTTCGACGAACCCGAGATGGCGCCATCGCCGGTCACTTCGATCAGATAATTGTCGGCAGTGACGACGTTGGTGGCACGCGCGCCGCTGACACCGGCGAGCGCATTGACCGACGTCTTCGAGGTAGAGGTGGCATCGATGGACAGGCCGCTGCCGACCAGCAGGTTCTTGCCCTGATAGCCAGAGTCGGCCGCCAGGCGATCGATCTGGCGCAGAATGCTGTTGTACTGGCTGGCGAGGCTGTTGCGCAGCGACACCGACGAGGCGTCATTGCCCAACGAACCCAAAGCCTGGGTGGTGAGACCGCGGGCCTGTTCGACCAGCTTTTCAATGTTCGTGATACCGGTATCTGCTGATTTGATCGTGCTGATCGCCTGGCCGATACCGTCCTTGAGGCCGTTCAAATCGCCAGCGCGCTGGTTGAGACCCTTCGCGGCGAAGAAGCTCGCCGGGCCGTCGAGGGCGCTGTTGATCTTGTTGCCGGTCGCGAGGCGGAGCTGGGTGCGCTCCAAGCTCACGGTGGTGTTCTGCAGCAGCAACAGGTTGCTGCGAATACCAGCATTAAGTTGGACTTCGTTAGCCATTTAAGTGCTCCTTTGGAGACCTATGTAAGCGGCGAAACTTTGTTTCGTCGGCCGTTGCGGGTTGCAGGCGGCTCGTATGGGGAAGCAATTTCCCTGCCAGTCGGCAATTTTTTCGTATTCCCAGCAATTTGGCCGATTTTGGCGTAGGCGAACGCGCATACGCCCGGCAGAAACTGCCGAACCCGGCATTTGTTGCCTAGGCAAGATTGGTCGGGCGGAAAATACTGCCGATTCCTCAATGACTTAGGATTAACAAGATGTTAATATCGGGGCGTTGGAATGGGCCAAAATTGGTACAAAACATGCAAGAAGGCAGGGATTGATGGCGGCCCAGGAGCGAAGCGTTATGACCGGCTTGATCGACCTGCTGGACTTCACCGGCGGTAGCGGCGTTGCGCCTAAAGGCATGGCGCCTATTCTGTCAGGCGCACCGGTTCCCGTAAAACAAACTGGTCCCACCAGTCTAAGCCCGGAAGTACGAGAGAAAATCAACAAACTGGTATTGGTCGCGACCTCGGCCTTCGAGAACGGTAAAAGCAAGAAGTTGCGTGCGGCCCTCGAAGAAATTCTGACCTTGGATCCAAAGCACGGCACGGCACTGTACAATCTGGCCGTCATCGAGCGAGATGATGATAAGCGCAGTGAGGCGGAGACGCTGTTTCGTCGCGCAATAGAAGCCAATCCAGAAAATATAGATGCTTATCAAGGCCTTGGCGACTTGTTGTTCGGTGCCAAGCATACTCTGTCGGCCATCAAGGTGTATGAGAAGGCACTACTCAAGGCGCCACACCGCATCCCGGTTCTTATCAATCTGCTGCGCTCGCGGATCATGATGCGGCAGCTGCGCGAGGTAGAGACTCTTTGCGAACGCATCCTGGCTATCTCGGACATCGAAGTTGACGTCTATTGCTATCTTGCCTGGACATGCCTGAAACAAGGCTCGAAGCATGAAAAGGCGAAAACGGCACTTGATCGGGCGCTTGCGCTTGGGCCAAACGCGATCAATGCGAACGTCCTTTTGGAGCGCTGGGCTGTTGCGCAGGGCGACGAGCAATTGGCTGCGACCATTCGCTCTAAATTGCAAGGGATGGTCGTTGCCGGCACGCTGGACGATCTCAAGAAACTGACGGAATTCTATCTGCTGGCCGATGGCTATGATGTCGCCGCGCAGATGATCCAGGAATATTTGCAGGTCTACCCGACGGATGCCGATGCCGAGGGATTGCTGTTGCAGACGATCATGAGCGACGGCGATTTTGTGTCGGCTCAAGTGATCCTCGATAAAATGGCTGCGCGCCTGCCTGACCATCAGAATCTGCGCATGTCTCGCTGTCTCAACAATTTCCGCCTTGGCAATTTTGATCTGGCATCTGCGGAAATGGATAGCCGCTGGGGGCGCAAAGGGGCCGGCGACAAATGGGATTTGCCGGTGCCCAATTGGGATGGCGCGCCAATTCGCGATGGCAAGCTCGCGGTCTACGCAGAGCAGGGTGTCGGCGACCACGTCATGTATGGTGGTCAGATGCTGCCGTTGCGCGATCGGTGTCGGCATGTCGTGTTTGAAATCACCAGCCGCCAGACATCCTTGTTCCAGCGCAGCTTCCCCGATTTCGAGGTCGTTGACCGCTCAAATCTGCCGGCAGGCTGGCGCAGCAATGAGGTGCGGGCCAAGGTCGCGGCGGCCGATCTGGTTCCCGCGATGTCGCTCGACTATCGTGATCTGCCGGGACGCGAAGGTTTCCTTATTCCCAGCCCCGAATGGCTCGGTAAACTGCGCAAAAAGTATCAGGCGCGCCATCCCGGTAAACTGCTGGTTGGGATTTCCTGGCGCTCCGGCAATCGTGACAGTGCCGCTGCGCGGTCGTTGGAATTGTTCAACTGGCTACCGATTCTCAGCATTCCGAACGCCGCTTTCGTCAACCTGCAATATGGCGATGTCAGCGCCGATGTCGCCGAGATGCGATCACAATACGGCATCGAAATCCTGGTCGATAATACGATCAACCCGATGGGCAACATGGATCCCTTCACCGCCCAGGTGGCGGCGATGGATCTTGTGATTTCCGTCGACAACAGTACGATTCATTATGCGGCCGCCTTGGGCAAACCGGTTTGGGCGATGCTCCCGGTCAATTCCGACTGGCGCTGGCTGACCGAAGGGATGAAGTCCGTCTGGTATGACAGTCTGGATCTGCACCGGCAAAAGAGGGGCGACCTCTGGGAGACGCTGATCGATAAAATGGCGGCGCAGCTGCGCGACGTGGATAGTGCAGGTCTTGGTGCCGCGCATGTCGCCATGCTCAAACGCTGCGCCGAAACGCTGCTGCGCTATGGCCGTCTGTCAGAAGCGGAAGACTATTGTCGGATGCTGCTGGAGCTTGGTGAACATAAAGATATCGCTTTGCGCGGCATCGGACTCTCGGCGCTCGCAGTCGGCCGGCCCGACGAAGCTGTCGGCATTTTGGCGCGCGGCGTCGAACTGGCGACGGAGCGGGGCCAACTACAGGCCGATCTCGCTGTTGCCCTTGATGCCGCCGGTCAAACCCGTCAGGCTGAGAAACTGGCCCGCGACACGGTGCGGCAATATCCCGAAAACGAAGGCGCGCTGATCAGTCTTGCCCGCGTTCTTGCCAGCCAGAATCGACTGGGCGAAGCCACCGACTTCTATGCGCGTGTCTTGCGGCAGAAGCCAGACCATATTTTCTCGCGTATTCAATTGGCTAGGCTGCAGGCCGCTCAGGGAGAATGGGGGCTGGCGCGGGGTAATTTCGAGAAAGCTCTGGCCTTTGCGCCGACCTCGGCCATCGCACATGTCGGTCTCGCCGAAGCCAATCTCCGTGGCGGTGATTATGCGAATGGATGGCCGCATTGGGGTTGGCGCTTCGGCACCCAGCCCGGCCTGCTGCCACGACACCTTGAAACCATCGACCCGAAAAAATACCCGAAATCCTGGGAAGGCGGTCATTTGAGGCGGACGCGCGTGTTCCTGCGAGCAGAACGCTCGCTGGCGGAGCAATTGCTCTTTGCGCCGCTGCTGGCGGAGGCCGAAGAAGAAGCGCGCAGTCTGTTGGTCGAGTGCGAACCAACGGCCTTGCCGCTGTTGCAGGCGGTGTTCCCCAAGATCAAGATGGTCCCGGCCGGTTTCCTGACGCCGCAGGGCTTGATCGACGAACGCGCGCAAATCGTCAGCAGTTTGGGGGATCTCGCGGCGCGTTACCGGGCGGACTCTTCCAAATTTCCCCACGGCGCTGAGGCTTTACTGAAACCCGACCATAATCTGGTCGAGCAGTTTCTGGCCGATTACCGCGCGGTGATGCCGGGCAAAAAATTGATCGGCCTGGCATGGCGCGGTGGCGAAGGGGGAGCGAAGACAGTGTTGCAGGATTGGTTGCCCTTGTTCGACCTGCCGGAACTGGGGATCGTCAGCGTCCAGCGCGATGCCAAGGATGATGAGCTTAACGATTTTGCTGCGGCTGGTCGTGACATGATCATCGACCCCCGGGCGAAAGCCGATCTTGCAGCCTATCTGGCTCAGCTCGCGTCGCTGGATGTGGTTATCGCCATTGACGATGTCACAGCACACCTGGCTGCGCTGCTTGGCAAGTCCGTTATCAAGGTGGTTTCGGTGATCGACCATTGGTGTTGGGGGTCGGACAGCAATCCTCAAATGTGGTATGACAATCTGCGTGCCGTATTCCAAGGTGTGGATGACACAGCCAGCGAACTGGTAGCTGCGGTGATCGCGACTGTGCGCAAATAGAAATCTGGCGCCGATATGAAGGCAGCCGCGAGGTGACTATGATGAATCGTAAGGAACGGCGCACTGCCGCCAAGCAAATCCGCACTGCCGATATCGCTGGTGCATCCGCACAGACGATCGACATGATCATCGCCAAAGCGATGGCGGATGCCGACGCCAAGAAGTGGGCGGTGGCCGAAAAGGCTCTGCGCCAGGTTCTGGAATCCAACCCCGATCACGCCGAGGCAGCACATCAACTGGGCATGATGCTGGCGCGCGCCGGCCGCGCGACTGAGGGTATAGACCCGTTGCGCCGGGCTACAGAGCTCAAGCCGCGGGAAGCGCTTTACTGGCAGAATCTAGCGGTCTGCTATAGTGCCATCGCCAAATACAGTGACGCGGCGGAGGCGGCGCGAAAGGCAGTCGAGATCGATTCCGCTTATGGCATAGCCTGGGATAGTTTGGGTGATGCCTTGATGGAACTGAAAGACTTCCCCGGTGGCCGCATCGCCTATGAAAAATCCTTGGCGCTGAAGGGCGCCGACGTCGTCACAATGAAGCGGCTGGCAAATTGTTTGATGAATGCCGGCGAACTGGTTATTGCCGAAGAGCGTTTGTTGGAGATTCTGGCGCTCGATCCCCATGACGCTGAAGTACAGTCAAATCTGGGGGCGGTACAGCTGGCGCAGGGACGTGCCCAAGAAGCCGTTGTGCATCTCGAGGCCGCGGCACAAAAGCATGGCGACAGGTTGATGATTGCCTACAATTATGCTCGTGCCCTGGCAGCGGTGGGCGATACGGAAAAGGCACTGCGTTGGTTCCGTAAAGCAACTTCGATCGACCATCGCGCCATGGGTCCCTGGCAGCATCTTGGTGAACTGCAATTGCAGAACGGTAACCTGGAAGAAGCGCTGGTGGCGGCAAAGCGTGCTGTTGATATGGCGCCCGGCCATCCCAGCGCAGCGGATCTGTTGCGGCGGGTTCAGGCGGCGCAAAACCCGCTTGCTGGTGCCTCGATTGCACCGGCGGCAAAGCAATCGCCCGTCATGTGGGATTTTCATCTCGGCGATGGTACCGCGCCCGCGGCGACGCCAACGGCCGATCTGATGATCACCTTTGACAATGAGCCGCTCAATGGTGTGGCCGCAGAGGCAAAGAAACCCACGGAGAAGCCGGCCAAGCCGGACCCAGCGACCGGTATCGTCGATTTGACGGTGCTGAAGATCGGCTGAGCGTCATACGGCCATCGCGGATACGAAAAACGGCGCCCTGTGGAAACACGGCGCCGTTTTTGTATGCGAACTTTGGCCTTCAAAGTAATGCCGGCCCAGCGGGAGCGAATCGCTGGGCCGGCTTTGCTAAGCGCCGATCGGGGGATCGGCCCTCAGAACAGGCGCAGGATGGCCTGCTGCGCCTGATTGGCAAGACTGAGTGAGATGGTGCCGAGCTGCTGGCGCGTTTGCAGCTGCAGCATGTTGGCGCCTTCCTCGTTCTGGTCGGCTTGCACCAGCTTGTTGGCACCCTCCGCCAGCACGTCGATAAACTCCTTGGTGTATTCAAGCCTCGTCGTGATGACGTCGAGGTTGTTGTTGAGTGCACCGGCGGTAGATCGCAGCCGGATCTTTGCCGCGTCGATCATTGCTGCGGCATTGTCGATGTCGGCGCGATCGAGCCAGCCGTTCTGGGCAAGATCGACCGCCAATCCCTGTCCGTCCGTTTTGACGTTTCGACTGATGACCGTGACCTGGTTGGTATTGGTCTCGTTGAGCTGGACGGTGAGGTTGTTCTGTTCGGTACCGTCGGTAACCTGCAGGGTATTGAGCGCCGAGGTGAAGCCGGTCTGCGCCGCCCGCACGTCGAAGCGCAATTCGTCCGGTGCACTGAAAGCGCCGATCGCATTGTAGCTCAGCGTTGCTTCCGCATCGGCGCGCAATGACGAGGTACCGACGGTCAGCTGTACGATGGCGCCGCTGTTGACGCCGCCGCTGATGACGAAACTCAGCACCTGGGCGGAATTGAGATCGCCGGTGATGAGAGCCTTGCCGCCATAGCCGTCGTCTAGGATGAAGGTCGAGGCGGAACCGTCGGTCTTCACATTGACGGTGATCTTGTGCGCCAGATTGCCGGCCATGCCGGAAATGCTGGTGAGCGTGATATTGCCGGCAGAAACGGCACCGCCCGTGACGTTTTCAGTCGCGTTGGCCTGTGTGGCATCCGACGCGGAAGCGACGGTGATGCCATTGAGCCCGCTGCGCAGCAGATTGATGTCGACGCCCTGGCCGTTGTCGGCGATCGAACTGAAATTGACGATGCCGTCGGCACTGATCGACAGGGCAACGGTCGAGAAGGGACCTGTCGCCGTGACGGTGTAGACGTCAAAATGACCGGTTGTGAAGTTGAAGTTTCCGGGCGCTCCCGCAGCAGTAATGTTGTAGGTGAAGTCGTTGGAGATGCCGGTGGCAGACACGACAGGCGTGCCCACGATGCCACTGGCAGCGCGACCGTAGGATTCACCGGTCGCTGCACTGTAAGCAGACGATTGCAGAATGGTATGCTCGTCAATCGTCAAACGCGGTGTGCCGGTATCGAAGTTCCAGCTGTTTTCGCCATCCGCCAGTTTCTGCTGACCGAGCAGATTGCCGGCCGAACGGGTGATGGTCTGGCCGACACCGTTGAAATTGGCGACATTAACACCGAGGTCGACCAGCTTTTCGATTACCGAGGTGCCGAGGCCATTGGTATCGGCCACGTCGTCGATCTGGTCAAAGTCGATATCGAAATTGACGTGCGTACCACTGGCAAACTGATGGTCGAAGTTGAGGACCTGGCCGGTGGATTTGGCATTCTGCCATTGCTGCAAGGTAAAGGTCTTGGTGACCGCAACATCACCTTCGGTGATGGTGAAGGTCTTGGCCTTGCCCTTGCCGCCGGTATAGCGGATCGAGATGGCGTCGAGGTTGCCGGCTGTCTTGCTCTGGAAACCACTGACCACCAGATTGCTGATGCCACGATCGCGCTCCGCATCGGCGACGTCGCTGGCATTGGCGGAGATCTTGCCATCGCCTGCTACGTCGATGACATAGTCGTCGACCTTGGTGACATTGGTGACGCGCGAGGCGGTGACACCTGGCAGGGCATTGGTGGCGCTCTTGGACGATGATGTACTGTCAAGGCGGAGGCCGCTGCCAATCAGCAGGTTCTTGCCCTGATAACTCGAATCTTCGGCCAGCTTATCGATCTGGCGCAGCAGCGTGTTGTACTGTTCTGCCAAGGATCGACGCAGTTCGACGGAATTGGCGTCGCTACCGAGGTTCTGATACCCCGACGTAATGAGGCCCTTGGCCTGCTCAATCAGTGTCTCGATCTTGGTCATGCCGGTGTCGGCCGCCTTGATGGTCGAGACTGACTGGTTGATCGAGTCCTTCAGCGTCGCGAGATCATCGGCGCGCCGGTTGAGGCCTTTCGAAGCGAAGAAGGCCACTGGGCCGTCGATCGCACCGTTGATCTTGTTGCCAGTCGCCAGGCGCTGCTGGGTCCTGTCCAATTTGCCGGAGAGTTGTTGCAGCAACAGAAGGTTGCTGCGGATACCACCGGTTAATTGAATGTCATTGGTCGCCATCTGGGTTCTCCCGAATGTCTATTGCGACTTCGGTGATCGTTTTGATCACCTGCGGCGCCATTCGCCACGTCTCGGGAGTACTTATGCAGCTACTGTGCCAGTTTATAAAATATTGATATTAAACAATAAAAATGGATTTTTGAGAGTCTGCCCGGTATGTAAGGTCTGCCGGGTATGGCAGGTTACGACCGGCCAAGGCGGAATTTTCTGCATCGTAGGGAAGTTGATGATGGCGGGGTTTTGCGCGGTGAGGGCAGATTTTCGGATGCAAAAGAGACCAGAGTCCCACGCACTCGCATGGGAGTGTGTCTAGGCTATTAAGCCTATTGCATATTTTACCCGTAAAACATATCCTGGAATCTGGGTAACTCTAACTTGGTCTAGGTCTATCAGTCTTTTGGCTGATGTCCTGAAACCAGAGCCTCATATGTTGGCTTGCTACCCCCATTGATCGATCTGACGTGGTCGATCTGCTGGGGACCATAGTTGAGGATTGTTGCTGAATGGTAAACGGATCACAGACAGTAAGTTCAGTTGCTAGCGGCGCCGCGCAGTTTGCGCGCGTTCCGTCTGCTGCTGTCTTGTCTGCGGAATCCACGGTCGCTAGTGGCACTGCGGAAGCGGTTGCTGCCCAGCCCGCCGACCAAGTTGTGGCCGCGGCAGGGCAAGCTTACCGTTACAACAGCTTCGAGTTTTCCTATCGCCAGGATTTCGGCAAGATCGTGCTGTTGCGGCAGAGGCCAGATACCGGCGAGGTTGTCCAGCAGTTCCCATCCGAATACTACCTTCGCAAATATGCTGATGGGCAGCGCGTTGCCGCCCGCAGCGCAGAAGATAACGGGGCTGCAAAGTCGGCGGCGAAATCCGATGCAAAGACGCCGACCACCGAAGCAACTGGGCAAACTGTCAGTGCCCCGGCACCTGACGCTGCACCCTCTGTCCCGTCCGCGCCGGCACTGCCCAGCGCTGGCGTAAGCGCCTCGGCGCCTCGGGTCGACGTCACTATCTGAAATTTCCGAAAGCGATAAAGGTGAAGTGTTGAGTTGAGCAGTTCGCGGCTGCCAATCACGGTGCCGCTGCGCCCGGCCGGACTGCTGGCGGTGACCTGGCTCTTCCGTTTGCGTCAGGCCCGTTGCTGTACGGCGACCGGGCAGGCCGGGGTTTGGCGGCGTGATTTCGTAACCGAGCCGCGGTTGTTGTAGCCGGTTACTGCGGCTCGCTTTTCGTCGAGCGCCTGCACCACCGCGCGCATAACGCGCTCATTAACGTCCCGCATTGCCTTAAGGGCGCGAAGATTGTCCTGGACCGCCGACTGGAAGCGTTCGGTCGCTTCGGTGAGTTCGTCGCGCAGAGCCGCATTGACATTGCTGACATCGTCGCCCGGTTCCTTCAGCGCCATGGTGAAGGCTTGATAGGCATCTGCCAGGGCGACCTTGTCCATCTGCAGCTGTTTCAGTTCAGTCGGTTTCATGCTGCGCATGAGCTCAAGTTCGCGCTCCATGCAGCCGATCAATTGCGACGTGATGGCGAGCAACTCAGTCATCCGCATTGTCTTGTCCATCACTGAATCTCCTGAATTTGAAGTAATTGTCGCTGTACGACATCGGCAATTCCCAGCGAGTGGGTGCGGGCGACGCTCTTGCCGAATTCCTGATTGAGGAGCGACTTGAACATTGCCTCGCCCTGGCCGCCACCGGTGACGGGGTCGGGTTCAATATCCGAAGACATTTCGTCGAACACCAGGCCGGCGAAGAAGGCCTCGAAATCCTCGGCCACCTTGGCGATGCCGGCGGCATCGCGCTGCGACACTTTGCTGGGCGCGGTTGCGCTGCCGATTTGCAGCGCGGGGTCGATCATGAGGGGGCTGTTGATTTCGGCCATGATCATTGCACCATGATATCGGCCTGCATGGCGCCGGCGGATTTGATCGATTGCAGGATCGAGATGAGGTCGCGCGGCCCGACACCCAGCGAATTGAGCCCGGCCACCAGTTCCTCCAGCGTGACGCCGTCATTGAGCACGGCTAGCTTGCGGTTCGGATCATCCTGGATGTCGATATTGGTTCGGGGCACGACGGTGGTTACGCCGGTCGAGGAAAATGGCGAAGGCTGAGAGACTTGTGGGGTTTCTGTGACGCGGATGGTGAGGTTGCCTTGAGCGATCGCCAGCTTGCTGATGCGCACGTTCTGGCCGATCACGACGACGCCGGTATTCTCGTCGATGACGACCCGCGCTTGCTGATCGGGTTCGACCGGCAACTGCTCGATATCGGTGAGGAGGGCCGTGGGCTCGCCGCCGTATTGAGCGACGTTCAGCTGCACAGTGCCTGAGTCCAGGGCGAAAGCCGTTCCGGCACCGACGAATTCGTTGATGGCGTCGGCAATGCGGCGCGACGTGGTGAAGTCGGGGTTGCGGAGTGCTATCTTAAGCGACTGCAATTGCGAGAAATCGAACGGCACTTCGCGTTCCACGATCGCGCCGCGGGTGATGCGGCCGGAGGTTGGGACGCCGCGCACGATGGTCTCCGCGGCGCCAGTCACCTTGAAGCCGCCGATCGTGATCTGGCCTTGCCCAACGGCATAGACCTCACCATCGGCGCCCAGCATCGGCGTGGCGAGCAGTGTGCCGCCTTGCAGGCTGGAGGCGTCGCCAAGCGAGGAGACGGTGATGTCGATCTCGGACCCCTGGCGGGCAAAGGCCGGCAGGTTGGCTGTCACCATGACGGCGGCGACATTCTTCGTCTCGAGATCAGCGTTGGCCTGGTTGACCTTGACCCCCAGTCGCTCGAGCATGCCGATGAGGCTTTCCCGGGTGAAGGGGGACTTCTTCTTGACGTCATCGCCGGTGCCGTCGAGACCGACCACAAGGCCGTAGCCGACCAGCTGGTTTTCGCGGACGCCTTCGAATTCGGCGATGTCCTTGATCCGCGACAGGGCCACGGCCGGTGTCGCGGGAAGGATGGCTGTCAGCAGCAGCGCGCAGGCGGTGACCAGACTGGTCAACCGACGGCGGCTTCTTGCGGGGCGCTTATGAAGATTTTTCGTCATCGCTCGCATGGGTCCTGGGTTGGATCTTTATCCAGCCAGTATCAATGCGAGTTCCGTGCCACGGATATTATGTAATTAAATCAATGAATTATATTGTTTCTGTATGTATCCGAGGTGTCATTCGGTCAGGATTAGGGGCAAAGTATGAATTTGGCTCCCATATTCTACGGGCAAGGCGGCAGAATTTGCCGCCAGGGAAGTCTCCCGATACGTCTCAAGTTGTTAATTCCTTTAATCTTTTGTTAGCCTCGCATGCTACTATATGAGGGTGAATCGGCAGTCCCGATCCAGGTGAGTTTGTGGCCATAAAGATCGATCCAGTTTCTCCCAAGCCGGTCGCCGCCAATCGTCGTGTTGGTGGACCGTCCACGGCTGCCTCGGGCGGGGATTTCGCCAAGGCGTTGGGCGAAAGCCATGCTGGACAGAGCCAGCAGGTCTCCATGTCGCTCAGCGTCAGTTCGCTTTCGGTGGTGCTCGCAGTCCAAGAGACCCCCGATGCCGCGAAGGGCCGGGCGAAGCAGCGTGCTCGTGACCGCGGCATGAAGATGCTCGACTTCCTGGAGGAGATCCGGATCGGGCTTCTCATGGGTGTCATCCCGAAAGAACGGTTGGAGCAGTTGGCACAGATGGTTCGTGCCAAACGGGAGCAGATTGACGATCCCAAGCTGACGGCGATTCTCGACGAGATCGAACTGCGCGCGGCGGTCGAACTGGCCAAACTCAGCCGCTGACCGGCGGATCGTTGGACAAGAATTAAATGATTTCAATGCGTTGTGGTCTTGCTCGTGCGATAAATCGCGCTTGCGGGGCGCGGCCTTTTGCCTATACTCCGCGCCAAATTCGCTCCCGATTCACACGTCTACGGGGCGAAGTGGCAACGACAAGTCGAGACCACGCATGAAGCCATTGCTGTCGCCAGATTACCGCCCCACCGACAAAGAATCCTTCATGAATCCGGTGCAGCTCGAATACTTCCGGCAGAAGCTGCTGGCCTGGAAGGGCGAGTTGCTGCGGGAATCCGGTGAAACGCTGAGCCATCTCCAGGAAGAGAGCCTGTCCGAGCCGGATCTGGCCGACCGCGCCTCGCTGGAAACAGATCGTTCGCTGGAACTGCGCACCCGGGATCGTGAACGCAAGCTGATTTCCAAGATCGACGAAGCGCTGGGGCGTATCGAAGACGGGTCCTATGGCTATTGCGAGGAGACCGGCGAGCCGATTTCCTTGAAGCGCCTGGAAGCTCGTCCGATCGCGACGCTCTCGCTCGAGGCGCAGGAACGCCACGAGCGCATGGAACGCACCCACCGCGACGATTGACCGATCGGCCTAGGCGATCGTTAGCCAGGGCCATCTCTGTCGATAGCTCTCAGCCTTTTTGCGCATATCGTTGACATTGGGGCAGTGCGCGTTGGCGCGTAGTTCGCCGCGCGTGAGTTCATCCAGGCCATAAGGTGCATGCAGTTCCAGCGTGCCGTCCGGTTTGGGCTGCACGCCGACACAGGTGCAGCGCACCTGGAAACGCCCGATCGATTCGCGCGTCGACGTCACCGGCGGCCACTCCGCGCCGAAGCGTTCTTTGTACCAAAGATGCACCCGCGCCTGATTCTTGATGTCGATCAGTCCGTCGAGGTCGGCGAAGATGGCAGCCGCGCGGCGCAGCACGGCATCCTCCGCGTCATAAGACAGGTCGCTCGGGTCACAGTAGAAGATGTCGTAATCCTTAATCCCGGCCGTGACCGGCTGTCCGCTCAAGGCATTCCAATAGGCCTGATAGATGCTGCCGGCGACCAGCCAGGCATCCGGTACGCCCAGCATCGGCAGCCTGGTCAGGATGGCGCGGTTGATTGGATTGGCAAGGGCGGCGGTGACGAGATCTGTCATGGCGGGACAATACCGGCAGCGAACATGGGACGCAAAAAAGAACCCTCCATCCGGGTGGATGGAGGGGAAGTTGCCGTCATGAAACCTGTCGTCGAGCCATCCGTTGCCGGATGCGCCGACTATCGCAAACTTATCGGGGATCGCAGACTTAGAACGGGAAGAAGATGTCGTAGACCTGCTGCCCGTAGCGGGGCTGCTGTTGATCGGACAAGGTGCCTTTGCCGCCATAGGCGATCCGCGCTTCGGCAATCTTGTCGTAGGGGATCTCGTTGACGTTGGAGATGTCTTCCGGACGGATGACCCCGCCCACGGTCAACTCGCGCAGTTCATAATTCACGCGTACCTGCTGCGTACCCTGGAGCACCATATTGCCATTGGGCATGACCTGGGTAATGACCGCTGCGACGCGCAATTTGATAGCTTCGGACCGGTCGACCGAGCCTGAGCCTGTGGTGGTCGATCCACTGTTTGAATTCACCAGATTGCCGGCATCGATGCCGTCCGGGAAGATATCGGCCAGCATGGTCTCGTAACCGAGGAAGTTGTCGAGGCCAGCGCTGTTGCTGCCGTCACGGTTCTGGTCGGTCTGGTTGTCGAGCTTGGCCTCGTCGTCGATCTCGATCACGACGGTGAGGATATCGCCGATCTTGCCGGCGCGCTGGTCTTTGAAGAAGGCCCGGCTGCCCTGGCGCCAAAGCGAGTTGGCCTGGCGGACATCCGCCATCGGCGCCGGCATCGGCAGGCTGACCGGCTGGTAATTGGGATCGTTCTGCGGATTCTCGATCGGATCCAATTTGGGTTCGTTGCCGATCCCGGCGACGCGGTCGATCATATTGCCGCAACCGCTGAGGAGGCCGGCGCTGAGCAGGGTCGCCAGCGTGACGCTGATGGCACGGCTGCGATGAAGTCTGGGATGAGCCATGGGGGCCTCCTTCAATTCAGGGTGAGCTGGCCGGCGACCGGGATCACGATCGTGCCCGCATCCCGGACGATGCCAGTCAGTTCTTTTTTGCTGTTGATGTTGACGACGCGGATGGCCTGGCCGATGGCGGCGTCTTCCAGCGCCTTGCCGGTCACGGTGAGGTTCATCTGGCCGGTCTGCAGCGCGAGTGTCACGAGGCTGTTCTTGCGAATGGTCGGTGTCATGACAAGATCGCTGCCGCGCAGCATCTGGCTTGTGCGCAACGGTCGCTTGGTCGTCATGCCAACCAACTGCCTGGCATCGGTGATGACATTGCCGATCAGCCGATCGGTCCGCACCGAGATCCATTGCAGATCGGCATCCTGCACCGTGGTGCCGGCACCGACCGCATGATTTAGGACGGGAATGTCGATCGTCTCGTAGATTGAGCCGGAAACGTTGCGCTGTTGCGACGTGGGACCTTCGGCCGGAACCACCAGAGTAGCTGCAAAGCGCTGGCCGGTCGGGTCAAACTGCAAATTCTGCACGGCGACGGAGGCCGCGACATCGGTTGGCAGGACGAATTCGACATCGCCACCATCGAGCACCAGTTCGATGCGCGCGTCAGTACCGGATCGCTCACGCAAGGCGCTAGCTAGCGATTCAAGCACAGTGCCGGCGCCAACCCGGTGGCTGATGCGGCCGACGAGGACCTTCTCGAATTTGGAATCCGGACGCCAGTCGAGTCGGTAGGCCCGCGCCAGCTGGCTCAGGAACCGCGCATCGAAGGAAATGGTCTGGCCGGGGCCAGGGGCCTGGGCGATCGGCGTGTCACCGACCGACAGCGATTCCATGAACAGATCGCCGAGGCGGACGACATCATCATCGACCATGATGTTGCTGCGTAGGCTGAGGCCTTCCACAGCTTCTTCGCTGCTGTCGAGCAAGGCGAGGCTGTCGGCACCGGCAATACCAGCCGGGGCACCTGCCAGCAGGGAGAAAGCGAGAACGGTGGAACGCAATGCCAGTCGATAGTTGATGAGTCGGCGGTTCATGATGTGCCTCCTCAACGGATGTTGCTGACGGTTGCCATCATGTCGTCCGAGGCCTGAATGACCTTGGAATTGATCTCATAGGCACGCTGTGCGGAGATGAGATCGGTCATCTCGCTGACCATGTTGACGTTGGACTGCTCCAGGAAGTTCTGCTGCAGCAGGCCAAAGCCCACGGCACCGGGATTGCCGGTCGTCGGGCCGCCAGAGGCTTCCGTTTCGAGCAAGAGATTGTCGCCCGTCTGCTGCATGCCGGCATCGTTGATGAACGTTGCCATCTGGATTTGGCCCAGCAAGGTGGGCGTAATCTGCCCGGGAATGGTGACTTCCACCTGGCCGTTGCCGTTGATGGTGATGTCGGTGGCGTTATTGGGAACCGTGATGTTGGGAATGATGGCAAAACCATCTGCCGTCACCAGCGTGCCGTCATTCGAGAGGCGCAATGTACCGTCGCGGGTATAGGCGGTGGTGCCGTCCGGCAACTCCACCTGCAGATAGCCGCGTCCCTTGATGGCGATGTCGAGCGGATTTTCGGTTGGCACAAGCGAGCCTTGCTCGTTGATCCGATAGACTGCAACCGCCTTGACGCCGACGCCGATCTGCACGCCAGCGGGCACGATTGTCGCCGTGTCCGAGGATTGCGTGCCGACGCGGCGTTGATCCTGATAGAGAAGATCGGCGAACTCGGAGCGGCTCCGCTTGAAGCCGGTCGTCGTCACGTTGGCGATGTTGTTGGCGATGACGTCGATGTTCAGCTGCTGGGCGAACATGCCGGTCGCTGCGGTGGTTAGGGATCTCATGGTTCTCTCTCCCGCCCGATCTTTAAGAATGGGGCTTTAAGAACTGGGGATGATGTAGTTGACGGCGCGCCGCATGCGTTCATGCTCGCCTTCCAGGAATTTCTGTGCCGACTGGTAATTGCGCTGCACCCAGATCATGCTGGTCATCTCGCGGATCGATTGGACATTCGATCCCTCGATCATGCGTTGCTGGAGCTTGAAATCGGCCACGTCGACTTGCGCCGGCACCTGGTCGCTGCCGAACACCTGGCCATTGCCAGGCTTCAGGGCATTGTCATCGGTAAAGGCCACGACATCGAGCCTGCCGTAGATGACGGGGGTGTTGCCGCCCTGGGTGCGGTTGGCGGAAACGGTGCCGTCGGCGGCGATATTGATGGGCCCGTCATCCGTATTGAGGATGAGCGGCGCGCCGCCAGCCATGACCCGGAAGCCGGAATTGTTCACGACCTCGCCTGCTGCGTTCAGCTGGAAACGGCCGTTTCTCGTGTAGCGCGGTCCGTCCGGCGTCTCCAATACGAAGAAGCCCTTGCCCTGGATGGCGACATCCAGGTCATTCCCGGTGGTCTGCAACGTGCCTTCCGACAGGTCGCGGTAGCTTGCCAGATCCTGGACATAGGACAGCTTGACCGGCTTTTCGGCGCGGATCAGATATTCGCTGAAAACCATGCCTTCGGCTTTGAATCCGGAGGTATTCGTGTTGGCCAGGTTGTTGGCCACCACGTCCATTTGTCGAGACAGACCGAGCTGTCGCGACAGCACGATATAGGTCGGCGTTTCCATGACGATGCCCTCAAAGGGTCAATTACATCCAGCTCTGCGGCCGGTGCTTACCAGTATGCAGACTTCGTGCCAGATAAATTATTATTATATATCATATAGTTGAATAGAAATCAGATCGGCCTGTGCATAAAATGCCGGGCGAAAATCGGCCCGCCGCCCGGCACGAATTGCGGTCCTCGGCCCACAGATGGTTCACCGGATGTTAACCATCCTCGCCTAGTTTAACCCCATCACTCGGCTGCATATTTCCGCGTTACGGCGTTGCGGCCCATTAAAACCGCCCATTGAAGGGTGCCCGGGATCTGCGGGTGTTCAGCGGGGCCAGTCGGGATGCTGAGGAAAGATGGCTGAAGAAGGCGTAGAGGTCACCGCCAAGAAGAAGATGAGCGGCAAGAAGCTGGTGCTGTTTATCGTGCTGCCGCTACTGCTGCTGGGTGGGGGGGCGGCTGCCGCCTATTTCCTGCTGTTCAAGGAAGACCCCGAGGCTGCCGCGGCCCATGGCGCCGAGGGCGATGCGGCCCATGAGGAAGAGGCGGCGGAAGAAGAGGGGCATGTCCCCGTCTTCGTCGAACTCCCAAAGATGCAGGCCAACCTGATCATGACCGGCAAGAAGCAGCCCTTCATGGTGACGACAATGGTGCTGGAGGTGGGGTCGCCCGAGGAACAGAAGATCGTCGAGGAAGTGCAGCCGCGAATCGAGAACGAGATCGTAACTTACCTGCGCAGCTTGCGGCCAGAGGACGTCCAAGGTGCCGCCGGCCTGCAGCGCCTGCGCGAAGAGCTGTTGACGCGAGTCAAGGAAGCGGCCAAACCGGCCAAAGTTAAAGATATTCTCTTTAAGGAGATGTTGGTTCAGCAATAATATGGGCTGTCAGAGCCACCTATATGGCAAGATGCACCATGCGATTGCGACGGACCGAGGTAGAGCATGATCGACGATCCTGAAGAAGAGCTGTCCGAGGAAGAAAAGGCTGCTGCCGCGGCTTGGGGCGACATGGCCGAAGAAGGGGCCGACGCCGCCGCTGATGGTGCAGCGCCGCAAGGGCCGATGTCGAACCGCGTCCTCGATCAGGACGAAATCGACAGCCTGCTCGGTATCGCAAAGGGCGAAGAAGGCGAGGAAAAGACCTCGGGCATCCAAGCGATGCTTAACAGCGCGCTGGTGTCCTATGAACGCCTGCCGATGCTGGAGATTGTGTTCGACCGGTTGGTGCGCATGCTGTCCACCAGCCTGCGCAACTTTACCTCGGACAATGTCGAAGTCTCGCTCGATAACATCACCGCCATCCGTTTTGGCGATTACCTGAACTCCATCCCGCTGCCCGCTATGCTCGGCGTGTTCAAGGCCGAGGAATGGGACAATTACGGCCTGCTGATGGTCGATTCTTCGCTCACCTATTCGATCGTCGACGTCTTGCTGGGTGGCCGGCGCGGTACCGCGGCGATGCGTATCGAGGGGCGGCCCTATACTACCATCGAACGCAATCTGGTCGAACGCCTGGTCAATGTTGTGCTCAACGATCTGACGGCAACCTTCGATCCGCTGTCGCCGGTCACCTTCCGATTTGAGCGTCTTGAGACCAACCCACGCTTTGCCGCCATCGCACGGCCGGCCAATGCCGCCATTCTGGCGCGGCTCCGGGTTGATATGGAAGACCGCGGTGGGCGCCTCGAACTGATGCTGCCCTATGCCACCCTCGAACCCGTGCGCGAGCTGCTGCTGCAGATGTTCATGGGCGAAAAATTTGGCCGCGATTCGATCTGGGAAACCCATCTTTCCGGCGAATTATGGCAGACGGACGTCAATATCAATGCGGTGCTCGACGAAGTGTCCGTGCCGCTCAATGAAGTTCTGAACTGGAAACCGGGCAGCCGCCTCGATCTCGAAGTGACACCCGATTCGATGATCGAGCTGCGCTGCGGCGATGTCCGACTGTTCCGCGGCCAGATGGGTCGCAAGGGACAGCACATTGCGGTCAAGCTTCAGGACCGGTTGATCAAATAGCAGGGTAGGCAGGCGCAAACCCTATGATGTCGTTCGGCCTCATCACCGATTTCATTCTGGTCGCCCTCCTGGTGGCGACGCTGTTCTATGTGCTGCGCCTGTTGCGGCGGCTGAACGAGTTGCAAAAGGATCGCGACAGTTTTCAGAAGCTGATCCAGGACTTCTCCGCCGCCACTGGCCAAGCGGACCGATCGCTCGCGGAGTTGCGCGGCGCAGCCGATGGAATCGGCAAAGATCTAGGTAAGGGCATTGAACGCGGCCAGGGCGTCGTTGGCGAATTGCAGCGCAGCAGTGATGATCTCAAGATGCTGATCGCCCGCGCCGAGAATGCCGCGGACAAGCTCGAAGTTCAGTTAGGCACGTCGCGACAGTCGCCAGCGTCCTCCGCCCCCACGTCATCAGGATTTGCCGGCAGTACGCGATCGGAGCCGGAGCCGCGTCCCGTGCAAGATGCACAGACGCAAGCCTTGCTCTCGGCGCTCGGCCGCATCCGTTAGGAATTAGTGATGCCATCGACTCCTTTGCCAGCAACCTTAGACAGCAGCGCAACTGCCCGCACGCGGGTGCGTCTGCTGCCGCTCCTGGTCGGCGTCATGATACTGGTGCTGACCATTCGCGTGGGCGACATGTGGCAGCATTTGTCGGTCGGTGTCGGTAGCGAAACGCAAGCTCAATCGGCGCCGGCCACCAATGCCGCACCGACCGAGAATGCGGCGCCGACGCAACCAGCAACGCCAGAAGAAAATGCGACACCGCCGGCTGAAGGAGCCGCGGCGGAGAACGGCACGGCGACCGAGCCTGCCGCGCCGCCACCTGCCAAGGATCCGCTTGAATACACCGATGAAGAAATCGAAGTGCTGCAGCAATTGGCGAAGCGCCGCGAGGAGTTGGAACTGAAATCCCGCCAGCTTGATGAGCGCGAGGCAATGGTGGTTGCCGCCGAGCAGCGGATGGAACAGAAAATGGCCGAGCTCAAAGCGCTGCAATCGACTGTCGAGGATCTGCTCACGAAGCGATCCGACGAGGAAGAAAAGCAGTTGCAAACCCTGGTTTCTACCTATGAAAAGATGAAACCGAAGGATGCCGCGCAGGTATTCGAGGAAATGGATATGGATCTGTTGGCGGACCTGGTCAGCCGCATGAAGACCAGCCGGGCGGCGCCCATTCTGGCGCTGGTGTCGCCAACCAAGGTCAAAGAACTGACTTTCGAGCTAGCACAGCAGAAGACGCTCCCGTTCGCGCCTTGATTTTATTGGCAAATTTGTTTTCCGCGGTTTAACCCCGGTTTAACCTATTTGCTGCAAATTCAAGACACTGACGGGGCAAATCTGCTTCATAAGACGGAAAAAGTTGGAGTGAGAGGGAACTGATGTCGGTCGATCTGAATATGCAAGTCCTCATCGTCGATGATTACAAGACGATGCTCCGCATCATCCGTAATCTACTGAAGCAATTGGGCTTCAATAACGTGGACGAAGCCACCGATGGCTCCATGGCGCTGCAGAAGCTGCGCGACAAGGACTATGGGATGGTCATCTCCGATTGGAACATGGAGCCGATGACCGGCATCCAATTGCTCCGCGAGGTCCGCGCCGATTCCAGACTGAAGAATTTGCCCTTCATCATGATCACGGCCGAAAGCAAGACCGAGAACGTGATCGCCGCGAAGGAAGCTGGTGTGAACAACTACATCGTGAAGCCGTTCAACGCCGCCACGCTCAAGACCAAGCTGGTCACCGTCCTCGGTACTTTCTAGGCCGATTGGAAAGGGATCAGTTCAATGGGGGCCGGTATGACAGCAACAGTTCCACCCGAGCTCGTGCATCGTTTGAGCGCACTCAAGGGCCGCATGCAGACCGTCAGTCGCGAGGAAATCGCGGATGTCGTGACCAGCCTGCTGGCGACCATGGAAGGGGATCTTTCCGACGGCAATCTCAAAGTGTTCGCCGAACTGGAATCGCTGTCCAACTATATCCTCGCGGCAAAATCGGAAATTGCTGCCCTGCGCCCGGACGAGATCACGGCGCGGCATCTGCCCAAGGCAACGGACGAGCTCGACGCCATTGTCGGTGCCACGGAAGAAGCGACCAATTCGATCCTCGGCGCCATGGAAAGCCTGGAAGCGATCGCCGGCGAATTGCCCGGAGAATTCGGTGACAAGGTCAATGAGGCGGTGACCCAGGTCTACGAGGCCTGCAATTTCCAGGACATCACCGGGCAGCGCATTACCAAGGTTGTGAATACGCTCAAGCATATCGAAGAAAAGGTTGAGGCCCTGGTCTCAGCCTTTGGTGACGAGATCGCCAAATACAAAAAGGCGCATCCCGAATCGGATGAAACGCCCGAGGACGAGAAGAAGAAGGCGCCGACCGATGCCGACCTTCTCAATGGCCCGCAATTGCCTGACGATGCCTCGAAACAGGCAGAAATCGACGCCTTGCTGGCGAGCTTCGACTGAGCTTGTCCGCCACCGCCGGCTAGCGCCTAGATCATGAGGCCGGGGATCATGATATGGACCCGGCCCTGGTGGCGAAGCCGCCCAATCCCGATTATCTTCTCTCCATGTTCAGTTTCTATCTGGAGTCGGTCGCTTTGCTGAGGTGGCGCCAACATGCCGTCTCGGTCGTGCGGCCGTGTAGCCGCTTGGCCGCCAGGATGTGCGCCGCCCTGTGTCTGGCGGGCTGGCTGCTGGCGGCGCATCTAGAGCCGGCGCTGGCGCAAGACACGGTCGGCGCCAAAGGACAGCTATTCGATGATTTTGGCCGCCTGACGCTGGACTGGGCGAAGGCGCCGGTTCCGGACGTCGAGATCGCCCTCGACGACACGGAAATGACGCTGCGCTTTGCGCGCCCTGTCAGCCTCGATCCCGCCGCAGTCCGTGCCAATCTCAAGGCATATATCCGCAGCGCGTCTTTGAGCGCCGATGCCAGGACGCTGTCACTGGCGCTGAAGAAGCCGGTCACCTATCGCCTGGACCGCGCCAACGGCCGCCTGCAGCTCGATCTGGCGCAGCCAGGCGAGGCGGTGTTGCCCAACAAGGCTACTGGGACCGCGCAAGCCACGCCAACAGTAGCGCCAATTGTGGAGCCAGCAGAGAAGGCGGTGGAGACCGCTGCCGCCCCCGCGACACCGGCGCCAACGTCCGGCCCCAATTTGAAGCTGCGCAGTGGCGAACATAGTGGCTATTCGCGCCTTGCCATTGATTGGCCCGGTGTTGATTTCACGCTGCAGCAAGTGGGCGATAAGGCGATCATCAGCTTTGCCAAGCCGGGTCGCCTCGATACCGCGACGCGTTTGCCGCCGCGTCTGCGCGGTGTCAAGGCAAGCTCAACCGCGACCGGCGGGCTGGCGCTCGAACTGCAGCTCTTGCCCAATGTCGGCCTGAATGCCTTTCGCAATGGCGGCACGGTCGTCATCGACCTCGTCGATGGCAAGCCAGCTGCTGCACCCGCCGCGCCCGCGCCGACCGAACCTGCGGCATCCGTGCAGGCAGAAGCGCCGGCTGTGGTTGTGCCGCCTGAGGTGGCAGCGATTGAGGCTGTGCCTGCTGAACCTGCACAGGGCGAATCTGCCTTGGCCCCGATCGTTGCTGAAGCACCCACGGCATCTGACCGGTCCGCCCCCAAACTTCAATCGGAGCCCCCGGTTGGCGTCGAGCTACCTAAGCCAGCGGATGTGCCCGCGGTCGAAATTGCGCCACCCGTGGTTGTGACCAAGGAACCCGCGATTACGGTACCGGCAAAGCCACCGGCGCCGGTCGAGATCGCGGTGACTGCGGCGCCGGCCGACAATGGCGCGGTGCTTGATCTTACCTTCCCGAAAGCTACGGGCCTTGCCGTCTTCAAGCGTGGTGATGCGCTGTGGCTGGTGTTCGATCGTCCGGGACCGATCGATCTTGCAGAGCTGGTCAAAGCCGCGCCAGCGCTAAGTGGTATCACCCGGGTCGAGACACCCTATGCCACCGTGTTGCGCCTGCCGACGCTGGAGAAACTGGGTGGTGGAGATGCGGGAGCCAAGATCAGCGGCGATGGCCGACACTGGCAGATCAGCCTTGGCCGCGGGCGCGATATGCGGCCTGCCAAGAGCATCGAGCAGCGCCGCGAATCGCTGGCCAATGGCGGTGCCTCTCTCTTGCTGCAGGCGACGCGCCCGGGGCCGGTCATCAATCTCAGCGATCCCGAAGCCGGCGACGCAATCTCCATCATTCCATTGCTGACGGCAGGGTCCGGCATTGCTGATGGCGCTGCCTGGCCGGACTTCCGCGTGCTGCCGAGCTTCCAGGGCGTGGTGGTGGTGCCGATCAGCGATCGTACACGCGTAGAAGCCTTGCCCAATGGCGTGGTGGTGACGACCGATGGGGTCCCAGGTGGTGGCCCCAGCCCAGTCGTGCCCAAGCCGATTTCGGAAACTGAGCCACCGCCGGCTGAGCCGGAGGCACCCCCGCTGGTCGCGAGCGCGCCGGACGCCGCTCCTTCGACGCATGGGGAACCGTCGGCCGCGATCGAACAGGTGGCGATGGAACCTGTGGAGGGTATTTTCGATCTGCCGCGTTGGCGGCGTGGCGGCGAGGCCAATTTCAGCACGGATGAAGCGGCGTTGCGAGAGGCGATCGACGAAGCCTCGAACAACGACAAGCCGCTGGCGCGACTGGCGCTCGCTCAATTTCACTTTGCTCATGGCCGCTATCCTGAGGCGCTGGACGACATGGTGTTGCTCGACAAGCGTGCTGAGGATGGTGACAAGGACGTCCTGGCCTTGCGCGGCGCCACGCTTGCCTTGGCGGAGCGCGGCAAGGAAGCCCATGCCGATCTCGATCGTCCGGAGATGGAAGATGTGCCGGAGGGAGCCTTGTTCCGCGGCTACGTCGCGGCGCGCGAGCAGGACTGGCCGGCGGCGGCCAAGGTCTTCGCTGCGCCGATCCCCTTGCTCGACGACTATCCCAAATCGGCGCGCATGTTGATCCGTCGAGCGGCCGCCGAAGCTCTGCTCCGCAGTGGGAATTCGCTGCCGGCCCAAGCCTTTCTCGACGCGATGAAGCTCGACATGCCAAGTGTCGAGGATCAGGCGTTCCATGACTATCTGACCGGGCTGCAGCTGGCGCAGGCCGGCAACAAGGAAGAGGCGATGAAGGCCTGGGCTGCTTTGGCCGATAGCCCCGTCGACGAAGTGCATGCCCGCTCGCAGTTCGATCTCACCGAATTGCAGTTGGCGGAAGGCAAGATCGACACTAGGAAGGCGGCGACGCAGCTTGAAGCTTTGCGCTTTGTCTGGCGCGGCACCGATTTCGAGTTTGATTTGCTGGATCGTCTGGGCGGGCTCTACATCGCCGCCGACCTGCCGCGGAAAGGACTGGTCACGCTGCGTCAGGCGGCCACCAACTTCCCCAAGAACCCGAAGGCCAAGCACGCCACCGAAGAGATGTCGAAGGCGTTTTACGATCTTTATCTCGGCGACAAGGCGGATCGGCTGGCGCCATTGACGGCCGTGGCGCTTTACGACGAATTCCGCGAACTGACGCCGAGTGGTCCCGATGGCGACAGGATGGTGACCGCGCTGGCCGATCGCCTGGTGAAGGTCGATCTCCTGGATGGGGCTTCCCGGCTGCTGGAGAACCAAATTAACAAGCGCCTGAGCGGTCTCGATAAAGCCAAGGCGGGCACGCGCCTGGCGGCCATTCGCCTGCTCGACGGCAAGCCGGATCTGGCGCTCGACGCGATTAAGGCCAGCGAAGTGCCCGATATTCCGCCGGATGTCACGGCACAACGTCGTCGCCTGCAGGGTCGCGCTCTGTTCGAGACCGGCGACACGTTGAAGGGCATGGCGATGGTGCGCGACGACAACAGCCTCGACGGGTTGTGGTTGAAAGCGGATCTCAGTTGGCGCATGCGTGAATGGTCCGCCGCGGCGACGGCGCTGGAAAATCTTATCGCCGGAGAAACGGAGCGGCTGCAATCTGAGGATCCCTCAATGCGGCCGCCGGCGGATCTCAGTGTCGATCCCGCTGCAGCATTGGCCGAGGTTGCCGATGATGGTGCCGCTGCCGCGAAGCGCGATGCGCAATTCACCGAAGTACTGGCGCCGCTGATCCTCAATCAGGCGATCGCCTTGTCGCTGTCTAACGATCGAGCGGGATTGCGCATGCTGGGGAAGGCGCATGGCGTGCAGATGGCGAAAGGGCCTTATGCGACCGCGTTCGAGACGTTGACATCGCCGACGAGCAGTCTTTCCGACAGCATCGGCGCCGCTATGAAGAGCGTCGATCAGCTGGGTGCTTTCGTCGACGACTATCGTACCCGGCTGAAAGCAGAAAGCCTGAGCGCGCCGGAAACCACTCCTGATGCCGCGCCGCCGCCAGAGATGCCCCCCACCACGACAACGCCGGCGCCCTGATTATCCGGTCCCGAAGCTGCGCACCAGGCTGCCGGCCACCAGATACCAGCCATCGACCATGACGAAGAAGATCAGCTTGAACGGCAGCGCGATCATGACTGGTGGCAGCATCATCATACCCATCGACATCAGCACCGAGGCAACCACCATGTCGATGATCAGGAATGGCAGGAAGACCAGGAAGCCGATCTCGAAGGCGCGGCGCAGCTCGGAAATCATGAACGCGGGCACGAGAACCTTGAGCGGCGTTTCTTCCGGCGTCGCCACTTCATCGACCTGGCCCATATCCATGAATAGGGTCAGATCCTTTTCCCGCACCTGGGACAGCATGAACGTGCGGAACGGCGCCACGGTCAGGGGGAAGGCCTGCTCCTCCGTGATCTTCTCGGCGATCAAAGGTGCTATGCCATCGTCATAGGCTTTCTGAAAGGTGGGAGCCATGATGAAAGCGGTGAGGAACAGCGCGAGGCTGGTCAGCACCATGTTGGGCGGCGTCTGCTGGGCGCCGAGGGCGGAGCGCAGCAGCGAGAGCACGATCACCACGCGCGTAAAGCTGGTCACCGTGATCAGGATGCCAGGAGCCAAGGACAGCACCGTCATCAAGGCCAGCAGCTGGATAATGCGACCCGTCGTGCCGCCCTCCGGTCCATCGCCGAGATCGAGGTTGAGGCTTTGCGCGGCGGCGGGTGCGGCGCTCAACAGCAGAAACGGCAGCAACATCGCCGCGAATTTGAACAGCCGTTTTGGCAATGAACCGATCATGATATGCGGCTGTCTTTCACGGGGTGGGTGGCATCGGTCGGATTGAGCAACGCTGGCGGCTCCTGGCGGGGCGTATCGCGCGGCGGTATCAGGTTGGTGGCGGATTTGCGGGCCATTTCCTGGTCGAAGGCGGCGCGCTCGATGCCACGCTCCACCACCACATCGCCTTGCGGCCCCAGCAGCAACAGATGCTCGACACGGTCACGCCGTACCAGCACCAGGCGGTGGCGGGGACCAACCGCTGTCGTTTCGACCACTTGGACGCGGCGTTGCCCGCCAGGACGTAGCGCGCCGCCCATGCCAAAGCGGCGCAGCAGCCAGGCCAGGATGGCGATGAGGCCAAGGACCAGCAGCAGGGCAAGGGCGAACTGCAGATAGGAATCATACGCCATAAAGGGAACCGTCAAACCCTGCTTGTGTCAGTTGGGTGCATCGGATCAGTTGCGTCCGGCAGGCGGACCGGGATCCTTGCGCGGTGTCGCAGCATAGGCCATCTGCGCCCGTAAGCGACGGTCCGCCTGCTGCAGGTCGAGCGAGAGGTCGACATTGCGTCGCCGTAAGGTGTAGTCGAGCCGGTCCAATTCACCCATCAGGGTCTCCAGCGCCGGCCGCAGGGGCTTCGCGATGTCGATGCCGAGCGAACCCACGGCGTCGCACAGCACGGCGATCCGCATGGCCAGCAAATCGAGTTCGACGATCTGCCCGGCTTCGACCATCACCCTGGTGTCATTGATCATGGCGGAGAGTTCGGCGATGGCGGAGCCGAGATCCTCATGGTCAGGCAGGTGTGTCTGGGTGCTCATGGGGTGTCGTCCTGGGCGTGGCTATTGGCCCGATAGATATAGCTGAGGATCTCGGCCACGGCGGCGATGGCATCGACCGGGATTTCCGCGTCCAGTTCGACCGCCGCCAGCAATTCGACCAGATCCGGGTCCTCGCGTACCGGAACACCTTTGGCAAAGGCGATCTCAAGTATCTGCTCGGCGACACTGCCGCGGCCGGTGGCAACCACCCGTGGCCCGCGCTTGGCGGATTGCTGGGTGCCAGGGGCACCCATCTTGGGTTTGTGATCGAGGGCGACAGCAACAGGCACCCGCTCCTTTGGCTTCTGCCATCGGGGGCGGCGGGGGCCGATCTCGTCCTCGTCGCTGGCACCCATCTTCTGCTCCTTCGGGGGTGATTCTGAGCCCGCCGGGACAACCACCGTATCCTTATACTATGTGGGCAGTTGCTTAACGAGGCCTTAACGGTGCTGCAATATGATGCTGAATCAATGTGTTCCGCACCCCTCACACTCTTAGTCGTGAAATGTGGCCAATTTGCCGAGATTTTTCATAGCATTTTAGGTAATTTAACGAGATCTTAAGGCCGGCGGTCGAGAATCACCGATGAAGCTGCGCGGCCGAGGATCGAAGACGATCCGTGGGCTTGCGAGCGAGGGAGCGGATCGGATGGATTTCACCAACATCCCGTTGTTTGAGCGACTGACAGAGCGCATGAACTGGCTCGGTCAGCGCACGCGCGTACTGTCGCAGAATATCGCCAATGCCGACACCCCGAGCTATCAGCCCAAAGATCTTAAGGCGCTCGATTTCGACGCGGAGATGCGCAAGCTGGAGCCGGTTACACCGGCCAGGACCGACAAGCAGCATTTGGTCGGGACCGTGGCCCCGGTCGGCGACTTCGATGCCAAAAAATCGAAGAAGACTTATGAAGCGGCCCCGGTCGGCAATTCGGTTGTCATCGAAGAGCAGATGATGAAGGTCTCCGAGACCCAGATGAATTACAACATGGTGGTCAACCTTTATCGCAAGCATATCGATTTGTTCAAAACCGCCATCGGCCGTGGCGGCGCCTGATTTTGCGCTAGGAGCGAAAAATGGAACTGTTTGACACAATGTTTATCTCGGCCTCCGGCATGCGCGTGCAGGGCGAGCGGTTGCGCGTGATCGCCGAGAACATTGCCAACGTCGATTCCGTCGCCGAAACGGCAGGGGCAGATCCTTACCGTCGTAAGGTCGTCACCTTCCGTAACCAGCTCGACCGCGAGATGGGCGTGGACTTGGTGAAGGTCTCCAAGGTCGGCACCGACCCCAGCGACTTCCGTAAGAAATACGACCCCGGCAATCCGGCCGCCGATGACGCTGGCTATGTCAGCCTGCCCAATGTGAACGCGCTGGTCGAAATGACCGACATGCGCGAGGCGCAGCGCTCCTACGAAGCGAACCTCAAAGTAATCGAGGCGTCGCGCAACATGCTCACGCGCACCATCGACGTGCTGCGGTAAGACTGAGGAAATAGCATCATGGCCGATCCAGTCATCAGTAATGCCGTCAATGCCTATAACGCCGCGGCCAAGGCCCTTGGCACCGGCGGTTTGGAGGCGCGCGAGAATGCTGGCCCCAGCTTCAGCGAGCTGCTGCAGAACATCAAGACCGACTCAATTCAAGCCGGCAAGACCGATGAAAAGCAGACCATGCTGGCGGCAGCGGGCAAAGCCAACATCACCGATGTGGTAACGGCGGTTTCCTCGGCGGAAGTCACGTTGCAGGCCGTGACCGCGGTGCGCGACCGCGTTATCTCCGCCTATCAGGAAATCATGCGGATGCCGATCTGACCCAACGGATCGACCGGTTTCTGTGCTAGTATTCGCTCATGGATGAGGCAGCCCTTCTTGAGATTGCCCGTGACGCCGTAATCGTGACCCTCAAGGTCGGCGCACCCATCATGTTGATCTCGCTGATCGTCGGCTTGATCATCTCGCTATTCCAAGCCCTGACCCAAATCCAGGAAGCGACGCTGACCTTCGTGCCGAAGGTCATCATCGTGTTCATGTCGCTGCTTCTACTGGCGCCCTTCATGTTGCATGCGCTGACCGATTTTACCGAGCAGATCATGTCGCGCGCGGCCGGTTGAGGCCAGCCGATGTCGATCCAAGAATTCCTCACCAGTTCGCTCTTTCAGTTCCTGCTGATCTTCGCGCGCATCGGCGCGGCCATTTCGCTCATACCAGGCTTTGGCGAGGTCTATGTCTCCATGCGTGCCCGCCTGGCTTTCGCTCTACTACTCACTTTCGTTCTCCTGCCAATGCTCAAGGACATGGTCCCAGTATTGCCGCCGCAGCCTGCTACGATGGGCCTCCTCATTCTGGGCGAGATCACGATCGGGATTTTCTTCGGGCTGATCTGTCGGCTTATTCTGATGGCAACGTTGTCGGCCGGCATGGTGATTGCCCTGCAGATCGGCATCGCCAACGCCCTGTCCAGCGATCCCACGACGGCGCAGCAGGGTGCTGTCACCGGTAACTTCCTGGTGGCGACGGCGGTAGTGCTGATCTTTGCCACGGATCTGGATCATGTGACACTGCGCGCACTGGTGGGTACCTATGGCGTGTTCCACCCCGGCGAATTGCCACAGTTCGAAGACATGGCCAACATGATCGCGCGCGTGGCCGCGGACTCTTTTCTGCTGGCGTTGCAGATGTCCGCGCCCTTTCTCGTCTACGGCATCGTGCTGGTCGTCGGCATGGGATTGATCGCGCGTCTGATGCCGACACTGCAGGTCTTCTTCGTCGTCATGCCATTGCAGCTATTGGTCGGCTTCGGATTGATGGCGGTGACGATCTCTGCCGCCATGATCTGGTTTCTCGAAGTCTATCGTGACCACCTCGCCGGCTTTGCGGGTTAGGGCGGCACCAGATGGCAGAAGACGACGACTCACAAAAAACCGAGGACCCGACATCCAAGCGCCTGGATGAAGCGCGTACCGAAGGCAATGTGCCGAAGTCGCAGGAATTCAATCACCTGCTGATGATCTTGGCTCTTGCGTTGGCGGTGATTCTGTTCGGCAGCCATGCAGCCACGGAAATCGCCAACATGTCGCTGCCTTTCTTCGAGGCACCCGATCAAATCCCCACCGATTTGGGGCACCTCGTGAATATCGCCTGGCGTTTGCTGGGCTTGGTTCTGTTGGCGGGCGTTGCGCCGCTGGTGCTGTCTTTCATGGCGGCATTCGGCGCAGCCTATCTGCAGTTCGGTCTGCTCTGGTCGGCCGAAAATCTGATGCCCAAGCTCAACAAGATCTCGCCCATGGCCGGCTTCAAGCGCATCTTTTCGCTGCGGTCGGTCACTGAATTGCTGAAAGGTATCCTGAAGATCGCGGTGGTGGCATCCGTTGTCGGTTACTTCGTTTTGCCGAGCATCGGCGATCTTCATCAGTTGATCGGCATGGACATGGTGCAGCTCCTCGGGGCTATCATGACGGAGATCAATGTCCTGTTGATCGGCGTCCTCACCGTGATGGCTGTGATTGCCGCCGGGGATATCCTCTATCAGCGTTACGAACATACCAAGGGCCTGCGCATGTCGCGGCAGGATCTGCGCGACGAGTACCGGCAAACTGAAGGCGATCCGATGGTCAAGGGCCGCCTACGCCAGTTGCGCATGGAACGCGCACGGCGCCGCATGATGGCCGAGGTGCCCAATGCCGATGTCGTGGTGACCAACCCGACCCACTATGCCGTGGCCCTGAAATACGACCAGAATGCTATGGCAGCCCCCAAGGTCGTGGCCAAAGGCTCGGACAAGGTGGCGCAACGCATCCGCGAGGTGGCGGAGGAGGCTGAGGTGCCGGTGATCGAGAATCCGCCATTGGCCCGCGGGCTTTATGCCGCGGTCGATATCGACCAGGAGATCCCGCCGGAATACTACAAGGCGGTGGCGGAACTGATCTCCTACATCTTCAAACTGAAGAAACGCCGCTAGAAGCCGGCAGGGGATGTCAAATCGATCCCGGACCGCAAGCTGGATTTGAAGGTCAGATCAGCTACACTCCGTCGTGACCCCGGATATGGGGTGGGGCGTTTGGCAGCGTAGTCGGGGCAGTGAATGCAGTTTCGGGGAAAATCCATCTGGCGCGGTGCCCTCCTGGCCGGATCGACGGCCTGTGTGGCACCAGCCTTTGCCCAGACGGCGGTCGAGACAGCGCCCGAAAGCGATTGGCCGCTCATCCTGGCGATCTGCGTCATTATTGCCCTGCTGGGCGCCCTTATCACGCTGGCTGTTCTCTGGCGCCGAACGCTGGGGCGGCGGGACCTGCTTCTGGGGAGCCTCAATGCCACCAGCCGGGCCCGTCAGCTGATCGACCCGGCCGGGCGGATGGTCCTCTCCAATGACGCCTTTCACCAGTTGTTCGATGGCGCGAAGGCGCCGTTGCCACAACTGCTCCTGGAGCGAGTCAGTGCCGGCTCCGATGCGGCGGAGATACTGCGACAGTTGATCCTGACCGTCGCTGAAGGCGGTCGTGGGCGCACCGAGATCGAAATTCCGTTGGGCGAAGGAACGACCGACTGGTTCGACGTTTCGGGCCGCAGCATCGACGGCTTTCCAGGCTTCGTGCTGTGGGGTGCCGAGATGGTCACGGCGCAGCGCCAGATCGAAGATTTCATCCGCTCCGATCATGAGAAGTTCGCCGATCTTATCGAGCACGCTCCAATCGGTTTCTATTCGGTCGACGAACATGGTCGCTTCCTGTTCGTGAATTCAACCCTGGCGAGTTGGCTGGGGCTGCTGCCGAACAATGAGGGTGGCTATGCCCAGACTCTGCATGATCTGGTGATGGGGCCACAAGATGGCCCACTTTACAGCCCCTTTCGAGACCCGCAGGTGCGCAGTGGCGAGGTCACCTTGCGTGGCCCCAATGACCGTGCCTTCCAGGCGTTTATCCGCCACGATGTCGCGACGGTGCAGTCGCCGGGCGCTGATGGCATTCGGTTGCGGACCCGTTCGGTCGTCCACGACCTCAGCCGCGAACGCGAACTTGAAAGCGCGTTGCAGGTCTCGGAACAGTATTTTCAACGCTTCTTCGAGGAAGCGCCGGCGAGCATTCTGCTGCTTGATGAAAAGGGCAGGGTGGAGCAGGCCAACCCAGCCTTCCAGCATCTCCTCATTGGTGCTGAATGGGCGCAAGCGCGGTTCGTGGACCTGGTGCAACCGGAAGAGCGACCAGCGGCCGAGGCGCATCTCGCGCAAGTGATGGCGGAGGGCCGGGCTGGGCAGCCGCTCACTGTGCGGCTCATTGGCGACAAGCAGCGTTCCGTCACGATCTATGCCTCGCGTCGCGAGGATCGGGGGCGCGCGATCGGCCTTATCGTTCATCTCATCGATGCCACCGAACAAAAGCGGCTGGAGGCCCAATTCGCTCAATCGCAGAAGATGCAGGCGGTGGGGCTGCTGGCCGGCGGCATCGCGCATGACTTCAATAATCTGCTGACTGCCATGATCGGCTTCTGCGATCTGCTGCTACTGCGCCACAAGGCGGGCGACCAGTCCTTTGCCGACATCATGCAGATCAAGCAGAACGCGAACCGCGCTGCCAATTTGGTGCGCCAGTTGCTGGCATTTTCACGCCAGCAGACGTTGCAGCCGCGTGTTCTCGACGTCACCGACGTGCTGGCGGAATTGTCGCATCTGCTGCGGCGCCTCATCGGCGAGAATATCGAACTGATGATGGAGCACGGCCGCGACCTCAAATTCGTGCGTGTCGATGCCGGCCAGTTGGAGCAGGTCATTATCAACCTTGCCGTCAATGCGCGCGACGCCATGATCGAAGGTGGGCGTCTGCTCATCCGTACCCGCAACATGATTACCACCGAGCCGATCAGCCGCGGCGTCGAAGTGATGCCGCCCGGCCCCTATGTCCTCATCGAAATCGCCGACACCGGGTCCGGCATTCCGGCCGACATCCTCGACCGCATCTTCGAGCCGTTCTTCTCCACCAAGGCAGTGGGCTCCGGTACGGGACTTGGCCTCTCTACGGTCTATGGCATCGTGCGCCAGACCGGCGGCTTTGTCTTTGTCGACAGCACGATGGGCAAGGGCACCAATTTCCGCATCTACTTGCCGCAGCATGCCGCCCTGTCGGACCAGACGGCCCGCGCCGATTATGCCGAGGACCAACCGCGCGATTTGACTGGCATCGGCACCGTGCTGCTGGTCGAAGATGAGGATGCGGTGCGCCTGTTCTCGGCGCGGGCTCTGCGCAACAAGGGCTACAAGGTGCTGGAAGCGCGCAGCGGCGAGGCGGCGCTGGAACTCATCAATGAGCAGCTCAACGAAATCGATCTCATCATCAGTGACGTGGTGATGCCGCGGATGGATGGGCCGACCTTGATCAAGGAAGTGCGGCAGCGGCGAGCTGATTTGAAGGTCATCTTCATCTCCGGCTATGCCGAGGATGACTTCCGCCGCAAGATCGACGCGGGCGAGGAGGCGCATTTCCTGATGAAGCCCTTTACCTTGAAACAGCTGGCGACGAAGGTAAAGGAAGTGCTCGATTGAGTGCCCAAAATGAGAACGCCGCGCTCCTGAGGGGCGCGGCGTTCTCGAATATCCGATGACGAGTTAGAAATCGATTAGATCGATTCCTTCAATTCCTTGGCAGCGCGGAAGGCGATCTTCTTGCTGGCCTTGATCTTGATGGCTTCGCCGGTCGCCGGATTGCGGCCCATGCGCGCCGGGCGCTTGCGCACCTGGAAGATGCCAAGAGCCGGGATGCGGATCTTGTCGCCCTTCTTCAGATGCTTGCCAAGCAAGCCAACGAGATCGCCGAGGATTTCGTTCGCGAGTTTCTTCGACAGTTCATGCTTTTCGGCCAGATCGGTGCCGAGCTGCTTCAACGTCACGGTCTTTTGTGGTGCGGCCTTTGTTGGTGCATTCGCCATTGTAAGCCCCTCTGTCACAGGTGATTCCCAGGGCGGGAGCATAACGACGGCGGGAATGAGTCGCAAATAAAGAAAGCAACCCTGGGGCGATAGAAATCCGCTTGACGCGGGCCTTTCTGCAGCGCAATGACGGGGCTGCCGAACTGACTGGTGTCCCATTGAGCGGTGGCATCAGCCAGTCAGGCACCAGTCCAGTCGTTCATCAAATCACCCGTTGCAGTTTCCGTGGGCTTTGATAAAACGGCTGGAAATGCTTGATTTTGCGGGATCGGGGCGTAGCTCAGCCTGGTAGAGTACCTGCTTTGGGAGCAGGGTGTCGGAGGTTCGAATCCTCTCGCCCCGACCAATCCGCAGCCCGTGTTAACGGGTTATTTCAAGCTTGGATGCGACTATCGTCGTCGACTTTACCGAATGGTCGACACAGAAAGATTTCAGCCCGGGCGGCGTTTTATGGCCTGGGCGTGGTCTCGCAGGACCTGAATAAGAGGCCATGCGAGGCGCGCGAAAGAGGAGCGAAGCAACGCGATGGTGGCGAGAATTTATCAGCCGGCGAAATCGGCGATGCAATCGGGCCGCTCCGGGCGCAGCAGTGAGTGGGTACTGGAATACGCGCCAGAATCGCGGCGCGAAGCGGATCCGCTCATGGGCTGGACATCGAGCAACGACACGCGCCGTCAATTGCGCCTGACCTTTCCCACGCAGGAAGAGGCCGTGGCTTATGCGACGCGCGAAGGCATCGCCTATGAGATTGAAAAGCCGCAGCAGCGTAGCGTCACGCCAAAGGCTTATGCCGACAATTTCCGCGCCGATCGTGTCGGCCGCTGGACGCACTGATAGCGACTGAACGAGTTGGACCCCGTAGCTCAACCGGATAGAGCACCTGCCTTCTAAGCAGGATGTTGCGTGTTCGAGTCACGCCGGGGTCGCCATGATGCACACATGAAAAAGGGCGGCAGCGATCATCTCGCTGCCGCCCTTCTGCGTGCAGGTGATCAGGCGCGGGCGGGCTGGCCCGACGCCTTGCCGATCACATTGTCGACCGCATAGGCGCCGGAACCGAGCATGGCGACAACGGCGGAGATAACGATCAGGAACAGCGGGTATTCCCAGCCGCCATTGGCGTTGCTGAAGACCCAGCCATTGCCGCTGTGAACCCAGAGCGCCCCGAGGAGGATCGGGATCAGCACGGCCGAGACGATGCGCGATTTGAAGCCGAGGATGAGCGCGATGCCTCCCAACGCTTCACCGGCAAAGGTGAGGTAGGCGAGCGCCGCCGGGAGACCCAGTGATTCAAAAAACTGGGCAGTGCCGGCCAGGGTAAAGGTCAAGTACTTCAGGATCACGCCGTGGGCCAGATACATCAGGCCGAGCGAGACGCGCAGGATGAGCGCCGCATAGGGCGCGTTCTTCTGGTCGATCATGGTTTCGTTCCTTTTAGGTGCGGAATGGGGAGTGCAGTGTGAAACCAATATCACCTGTTGAATTGCTGATATAAACTGAGCAAGATCGGTCGATTAGTATTGCAGAAGCGCACAGGCATGTCCGTTAATTCATTGGAATGGAACGATTATCGCATCGTGCTTGCGATTCAGCGAACAGGTGGATTGGCGCCGGCGGCACGGGCGTTAGGCGTTAACCACGCCACAGTCTTCCGCCAGGTGAATGCCATGGAGGCCAGGCTGGGTGCGCGGCTCTTTGACCGGCATCGCAGCGGATATGGGCTGACGGCGGTGGGTGAGGTGGCCCTTGCAGCGGCCGAGGCCATGGAAGTGCAGGCGCTGGCCGCCGAGCGGCGCATGGCGGGGGGCGACCTCAACCTCACCGGCACGATCCGCGTGACGGCACCTGATGACATGGTGCAGCGCCTGCTCCTGCCAATGTTTGCTGATTTCCGTGCGCGCTATCCGAAGATCGAGCTTGAGGTCATCGTCGATAACCGCTTCCTCAATCTGTCACGACGCGAGGCGGATATTGCGCTGCGTCCGACCTTGGCAGCGCCCGAGGCAATGACCGGCATCAATATCGGTCCGTTGAACATGACGCTCTATGCGACGCCGCCTCTGGCGACCCTGGTTGCCGGTGGCCAGGACATTGCGAGCCTGCCGTGGATTGGTTGGGAGGATGGCGCGGAGACGATCCGTTTCGGTGGCTTCTATCGTAGCCGCGGCTTGCGGCCAGTCTTCGCCTATCGCAGTAATTCACTGCTGGCGCAGGTTTCTGCGGCCGAAGCGGGGATGGGAGTGGCCGTGCTGCCATGCTTTGCGGGCGATACCAGCCCGCTCTTACAGCGGTTAGAGCCGATCGATGCAGGGTTTGCCACGAACCTATGGATCCTGACGCATCCGGATCTCCGGCGCGCTGCCAGGATCAAGGCCTTCATCGATTTCATGTCGGCGGCCTTGCGCAAAAAACGCCGCCTGCTGGCGGGCGGCTAGGTCTATTTCTCGCCGCAGCTGCCAAGTGCCTGGATCGGGCAGTCCGGCCATTCGGGGGAATCGATCGGCGTGCTGATGTAGATGGCAATGAGGGCGAACGCAGCGAAGGCGAGACCCAGCAGCGCCAAGCCGCCTTGCGTCGATGCGCTTTCATCAGGCTTCGGCTCCGGGCGAATTAGGTCGTCCTCCAGGATTGCCGCTGAAATATCTTTCTTCTTCAATTTCTCATTCCGTCCAATGAGGCATGATTCTGATAGCTTTATATGGGTCCTGATCGCTGCAATGCGGCAGCGACAAGCCGTCACAGACTGCTGGTTGCGCCTGCGCGCTCTCGACTCTTATTGCGCTGCTATTTGCACATATAGTTGCCAAGATCGGACTGATCGGGCAGTTTTCGTGCAGCCAAGGCATAAATATTACCAGGGAGAGCAAGCATCATGGCCGGCAGCTACATCACAGTGAACGCAGCAGATGGCGGTCAGTTCCGTGCTTATCTCGCAGTGCCGAAATCAGGCAAGGGCCCGGGCATCGTGCTGTGCCAGGAAATCTTCGGTATCAATGCCTATGTCCGTGAAACGGCGGACTATTATGCTGAGGAGGGCTTTGTCGTCCTGGCCCCCGACCTGTTCTGGCGCATGGAGCCTAATGTCGATATGGGCTATTCGCCGGAGGAGTGGCAGAAGGCGTTCGGCTTCTTCCAGAAATTCGACGTCGACCAGGGCATCAAGGATATCGCCGCCACGGTGAAGGTGCTGCGGGCTCGGTCGGAATGCACCGGCAAGGTTGGCGTGCTTGGCCATTGCCTGGGTGGCAAGCTCGCTTACCTCACTGCTGCCCGCGTCGATGTGGATGCGGCGGTCGGCTATTACGGCGTGGGTATTGAAGGGGCGCTGGGTGAAGCCAAGAACATCAAATGCCCGACTGTGCTCCACTTCGCCGAGCTCGATCAGTATTGTGGCGCGGAGGCGCGCGAGCAGATCAAGGCAGCGCTGAAGGACCGCGCGGAGATCGATATCTACACTTATCCTGGCGTCGATCACGCGTTTGCGCGTACCCTGGGTGATCACTACAACAAGCCAGCGGCAACCCTCGCGCATTCGCGCTCGATCGCGTTGTTCCGCAAGGCGATCGGCCCGCGCTACGATCTTTCGGCGCTGTGGGATGCGCATTGTTATCATGAATTTGCTGCGCGCGATGTTGCCGCCACGATGAAGACGATGGTCGACGAGCCTTACGTCAACCACGTCCCGACCATGACGGGCGGTGTCGGGCAGAAGGATCTGGCGCGCTTCTACCAGCACCACTTTGTCAACGGAAACCCGAAAGACACCAAGCTGGTGCCCATCTCGCGCACGGTCGGTGCCGATCGCCTGGTCGACGAGATGCTGTTCTGCTTCACGCACGATACCGAGATCGACTGGATGCTGCCGGGTGTGAAACCGACCGGCAAATATGTCGAGATTCCGCTGGTCGCCATCATCTGCTTCCGCGGCGACAAGCTCTACAACGAGCATATCTATTGGGACCAGGCGTCCGTGCTGGTACAGATCGGTTTGCTGGATGCGAAGAACCTGCCGACGGCGGGCGTCGAAACCGCGAAGAAGCTGGTCGATGAAACGCTGCCGTCGAATACCCTGATGAAACGCTGGTCGGAAAGTGCGGGCAAGTAAATGAGCAACCCCTTGAAAGACAAGCTCGCCGCCGGCGGCTGTATTACCTGCCATTGGGCAACACTGGGCTCACCCTCGGTGGCCGAGCTGCTCGCGGAATCCGGCCCGGATTGCATCGTGTTCGATATGCAGCATGGGTTATGGGACCGCTTGAGCCTCGAATATGCGATCGGCCTCGTGCGCCACAAGACGGTACCCACCGTACGTAGCGTCGATGCGTCGGATCATGCCATCGGCATGGTGCTCGATGCCGGTGCACGCGCGCTCATCGTACCGATGGTCGATACGGCGGATCAGGCCCGTGCCGTGGTACGAGCGGCGAAGTATCCACCGGCCGGTGGTCGTTCCGGCGGTGGGACGCGGCCAATGCTGGATTACAAATCCTATATGGCCGCTGCCAATGATGAGATCATCGTGGCGGTCATGATCGAAACGGCGACCGCGGTTGCCAATGCGGCGGAGATCGCAGCCGTTCCCGGCATCGACATGCTGTTCATCGGACCATTCGATCTTGCCATGTCGATCGGCACGTTTCCGGATTTCGGGCCGAAGCATGAGGCAGCGGTGCAATCCGTGCTGGCGGCGGCGAAGGCTGCCGGTAAGACCTGCGGCATCTTCACGCCCTATGCGAGCTTCGCCGCCGATCGGCGGGCGCAGGGTTTCCAATGGGTGGTCTTGGCCTATGATCAGAGCCTCATTCAGGAACCGGCCAAGGGTGCTGTGAAGCATGCGCGCCTCGGCACGGGCCCGGATCTGGTCAAGGATGCCGTGGCACTGGTAAGCGGCGCTAACGGCGGCATTGGCAGCGAAACCGTGCGCGCACTCCTGCGAGCTGGGGCGGCCAAGATCTACTGCGGCGCAAGGCAGATCGACAGCTTGCGGACGCTCACCTCGGTGGCGTCGGACAAACTGATCCCCTTGCAACTCGATGTCACAGATCCAGCCAGCGTCGCGAAAGCAGCAGCGGCCTGTAAGGACGTCACGCTGCTGATCAACAATGCCGGCTGGAACTCCAATGAGGGCCTGTTCTGCGCGGGTGCGCTCGACAATGCCAGGCGCGAGATGGAAACGAATTACCTCGGCACGCTGGCACTCTCTCGCGCGTTCCAGCCGGTACTGGCGAAGAATGGCGGCGGCGGTTTGGTCAATCTCATCACCGTGGTCGCACACAGCAATCTGCCCGTGATGTCGACCTATGCCGCGTCGAAGGCGGCCTTGCTGTCGTTGACGCAAGGGCTGCGCGCCGAACTTCGCCAGCAGGGCACCCATGTGATGGGCGTTCTGCCGGGTGCAGTGGATACACCGATGACGCCAGGCTTCGAAGGCATGAAGATGCGGCCGCTGCAGGTGGCCGAGGCGCTCATCCAGGGCCTTCGCGCGCGGATGGAGGATATCTATCCCGGCGGCATGGCATCGGGCGTCATCAACGGCATCGCCTTCGATGCCAAGGCGATCGAGGGCGATTTTGCCAATTACCTGCCGGCGGAGTCGTCCGCTCGCAAGAAGGCATGACCGGCCACCTGCATCACCCATGATCACCGTCGAGAACATCGTCAGGCGCTTCGGCGGCATTCGTGCCGTCGATGGCTGCAGCTTGTCCGTCGCCCAGGGCTCAATCACGGGCTTGATCGGCCCCAATGGAGCCGGCAAGTCGACCTTGTTCAACATCATTGCCGGCCTGCTGCGGCCCGATGCCGGCACGATCAAGCTGGCGGGCGAGGATGTCACCGGCTGGCCGGCGCACCGGCTGTTCGGTAAGGGCCTCGCGCGTACCTTCCAGATCGCCCATGAATTCGGCCGGATGACGGTGCTGGAAAACCTGATGGCGGTACCTGGTGGGCAATCCGGCGAAAGCATCATCAATGCTTGGCTGCGATGGTCGGCCGTCCGCGCGGAGGAAGCCAAGATCCGTGGCAGGGCGGAGGAGGTGCTCTCGCAGCTACGCATCGATCATGTAAAGCATGAACTCGCTGGCAACCTGTCCGGTGGACAAAAGAAGCTAGTCGAATTGGCGCGCACGATGATGTGGCAGCCGAAGGTCGTGCTGCTGGACGAAATTGGTGCCGGCGTCAATCGCGCACTTCTCTCGGATATTGCCGGCGAGATTGAGCGACTGAACCGCGATCACGGCTACACCTTCTTCGTTATCGAACACGATATGGATCTCATTGCGCGCCTTTGTTCGCCGGTGATCGTGATGGCGGAAGGTCGCGTGCTGATGCAGGGCTCGATGCAGGAAATCCGTCAGAATGCCGAAGTCATCGAAGCCTATCTCGGTGGTGGAAAGGTCAGACATGGCGCTGCTTGAGGCGACCGGGATGGTCGGTGGCTATGGCGGTATGGACATTCTCAACGGTGTCGATATTGCTGTCGAGGCGCGGGAAATTGTGGTCATCATCGGCGCCAATGGTGCCGGCAAATCAACCGCGATGAAAGCACTGTTCGGATTGATCAACCTGCGCGCCGGCAAGGTGACGTTGAACGGCGCCGACATCACTGGCGCTGTGCCCAATGCCCTGGTCGCTCATGGCATGGGCTATGTGCCGCAGGAGCGCAATGTCTTTCGCACGATGACTGTGCGGGAAAATCTGGAAATGGGTGCCTTCCTGAAGCCAGGCACACAGGCCCGCGTGATGGAGCAAGTCTTCGCGTTGTTTCCGGTGCTGAAGGAAAAGGCCGCGCAGCCAGCCGGCGAACTCTCTGGCGGCCAGCGTCAGATGGTGGCGGTGGGGCGCGCGCTGATGACGGAACCGAAGCTGCTGATGCTGGACGAACCGACGGCGGGCCTGTCACCGTTGGTGATGGAACAGATCTTCGATCGCATTGTGGCAGTCAACAAGGCCGGCATCGGCATCCTGTTGGTGGAGCAGAATGCGCGCCAGGCGCTGGCCATCGCCCATCGCGGCTATGTCCTCGCCACCGGCCGCAATCGATTCACCGGGACAGCGGAGGCGTTGCTGGCCAATCCCGAAATCGGCCAGTCGTTTTTGGGTGGGTGAATTGGAAGCCTTGGCCGATTTCTGCAACCTCTATTTCTTCCCCGGCATCGCCGTGGGTTGCATCTATGCGCTGGGCGCGGTGGGCATTTCGCTCATCTTCGCCATCCTCCGTTTTGCGCATTTTGCGCATGGCGACGTCATGACGCTGGGTGCCTATCTGGCTTACAGTCTTGTGGCGACCCTCGGCTGGTCGGTCTACGTCGCCTTGGCTTTGGCGGTATTGGGCGGGGCGCTGGCCAGCGTGCTGATTGATCAAATGGCCTATAAGCCGTTCCGCCGCAGTCCAGGCATTATCGTGGTCATCGCGTCGTTCGGCGTGATGCTGGTCGTGCGCTCGCTCATCCAATTGTTCTGGGGCGTCGACGTCCTGAATTACGAGACCGGCATCCGCATGCCCGTCCCGCTGATCGGCGACTTTCGCATGGCACAGAAGCACATCATCATCATCGTGGTGTCTATCGTCATCGCGGCGTCGTTGCACTGGTTCCTGAGCCGCAGCCGAATGGGGAAGGCGATGCGTGCGATGAGCGACGATGCTGACCTTGCGCGCATTTCCGGCATAGATACCGAGCGCGTGGTACGCTGGACATGGCTCATCGGTGGTGGCCTAGCGGCGGCCGCAGGCGTCTTTGCCGGCATCAATTCCAAGCTGCATCCCAGCGTCGGCTGGGATCTACTGCTGCCCCTGTTTGCCGCAGCGATCCTGGGCGGCATTGGCAAGCCTTATGGGGCCATCGTCGGCGGCCTTGCCATCGGTGTGGCGCAGGAAGTGGCAACCTATCCCTGGATCGGCGATCTGCCGCTGGTGCCACCGGCCTACAAGAATGCTGTCGCCTTCTTCGTCATGGTCTGCATGCTGATCTGGCGGCCGACCGGCATCTTCAGGGGCCGGGTGCTGTGATGGACATGCAACTCTTCGGCCTTATCATGTATGCGATTTCGCTGGCCACCATGTTCGGCATCTATGGGGTGCTATGCCTCGGGCTCAATCTGCAATGGGGTTTTGCCGGTCTGTTCAACGCCGGCATCGCCGGCTTCTTCGCCGTCGGCGCCTATGCCACAGCGATCCTGACCTCGCCGGAGAGCCCCAATTATCTCGGTGGCTTCGGCTGGCCGCCTTTGCTGGCATTACCGATCGCCATGCTGCTCTCCGGCCTCATCGCCTGGCCGGTCGGGCGCATCTGCCTTGGCCTCAAGGGCGACTATCTCGCCATGGCGACCATCGGCATTTCGGAGATCATCCGCCTGATCCTCAAAAATGAGGATTGGCTGGCCAACGGCACCATGGGCATTTCAACGGTGCCACGGCCGTTTGAAAGCCTGGGCCAGCCATGGGGCAATGTTGCGTTTCTCGGCTTTGTCCTCCTGGTGATGGCCATTCTCTATCTTGCCGCGGAGCGCGCCTGGATATCGCCCTGGGGCCGCGCCATGCGGGCCATCCGCGATAACGAGTTGGCTGCAGCCGCCATCGGCAAGGATGTGGTGCGCTTCCGTCTTGAGGCTTTCGTCATCGGCTCGATGGTGATGGGGTTGGGTGGCGCGCTCTCGGCCATGTATTTCAAGTTCATCGGTTCCAGCGCCACGGAGCCACTACTTACGACCTTCCTGGTCTGGGTCATGCTGATCATCGGCGGCAGCGGCAACAATCGCGGCGCCATGGTGGGGGCGGGGCTCGTCTGGCTGATCTGGTCAGGGACCGAGCTCCTCACCAACCGGCTGCCGGCGGAATGGATCACGCGCTCGTCCTATATGCGCGCACTCCTCATCGGGATCCTGCTGATCGTCGTGCTGCAGCGTTTCGCCAAGGGCGTGCTGCCGGAGAAACCGCCGCGTCGGATAGATGGGTGAAAAGAAAAGGCCCGCCGGTACGGTACGGCGGGCCCTTTGACATAGTGCGGCTGATCAGCTTACGGGGTGACGAGCCCGACCTGCTTGTAGCCGGTACCATCGACCACGAAGTGCCCGATGACGCCAGGAATATCGCCATTGGCGTCGAATTCCATCTCGCCGGTAGCACCCGAATAGTCGATGTCCTTGCCGGCGGCCAGCAATTCCTTCGCCTTCTTCCAGTCGCCGGGCAGGATCTTCTCACCCGGTGCATTGGCGATCTCGCGCAACGCGTCGCGCACCTTCACGCGGTCTGTCGAGCCGGCCTTCTCGACGGCAAGTGCCGCGAGCATGACCGAATCATAGGTCTGGCCGATGAAGATCTTGTCCTTCGAGCTCTGATAGGCGGCGGTGTAGAGTTCTTCGAACTTCTTGGCAGCATCACTCTCCGGCGCGGACGGCGACGTGAAGAACGAGGTCTTGAGATTGTCGGCACCGATCTGCTCGATCAGCTTGTTGTCACGCAGGCCATCGGTGCCGATGAAGCGGGTGAAGAGACTGTTCTCCAGCGCTTCCTTGACGATGGTCGTTCCGGAATCGCCGGCATAGGCGATCAGTACCAGGGCCTCTGGCTTGTCCTTGGCCAGCGTGCCGAGCTCGGCCGCGTAGCTCTGCTGCTTTTCCTCATGCTTTACTTCGGCGGTAATGACGCCGCCACCGGCCTTGTAGGCCGAGGCAAAGCCCGTCGCCAGCGGGGTCGCGTAATCATTGTTGGCATAGGTGAGCGCCACCGTCTTGATGCCCTGGTCGAGTACCAGCTTGGCCAGCACGACTCCCTGATAAGCATCCGACGGGACAATGCGGAAGACGTAATCCTTGTCATCCAAAGTCGTGAAGTCCGGTGAGGTGGCAGTCGGGGAGATCTGCAGCACACCGGAAGGAATGGTGACGGCATTGGCGGCCGCCAGCGTGGTGCCGGACATCAGGGCGCCGACGATGACAGGCACGTTCTCGACATTTACCAGTTTGGTCGCGGCATCGACCGCACCTTGTGTGGCGCCGGTGGTATCGCCGACGACGGTCACCATCTTGCCGCCGAGCAGTCCGCCACCGGCATTGATCTCGGCTTCTGCGAGCTTCACGGAATCCATCATCGGCGGAATGAAGCTGGCGATCGGGCCGGTGACGTCGAATAGGATGCCGACCTTGGTGTCGCCCGTGGGCGCGGGGGCAGGCGCAGCAGCAGGTGCCGCTGCCGTCGTGGTCGCTTCATTGGTAGCGGCTGCCTGTTCTTCCTTCTTCTCCTCGCCGCAAGCGGCGAGGCTGAGGCCTGAGGCGAGCATGGCGGCGAGGCTGACCCGCTTCATCAGCGAGAGTCTGGTGGTCATGAGCGTATTCCCCCTTGTGGCAAGTGTTCTGGTTCAGGTGAAGGCGTTGAAGGTGATGATGGTGAGCGTGTCCTTGACATGAGGCAGAGTTTGCAACTCCGACGTCACGAAGCGACCCACATCCATGTCGGCAGGCAAATAGCATTTGACCAGCAGATCGTATTGCCCGGAAATCGAATAGAGCTCGGCGATCTGCTGCACGGTATCGAGCGCCTTTTCGGCGACGTCATAGGCCTTGCCTGGTTCGCATTTCACCATGACGAAAATTGGCCGCATGAAGCTCCACTCCCTGATTCCTGAAGGGTAGGGCGCATGTTGCCTCGGGCGGCCGGCAAAATCCAGTCCCGTAGGCCAGAGGGTGAAGTAACGACGGTTAAGTAACCGCTGCGCGCTCGTTGAAGGCTGGTTTCCGCCATTCCGCGGTAGCGAGCACGTTCTTCAGGGTGGCGACCGCATCCCAGACATCCTGATAGCGCACATAAAGGGGGGTAAAGCCGAAGCGCATCAGGTCGGGCGCCCGGAAATCACCGATGACACCGCCGCCGATGAGCGCCTGCATGACGGCATAGCCCGCGGCGTGGGCATAGCTGACCTGGCTGCCGCGCTGGGCTCCATCGGCCGGGCTGGCGAGGGCGAGCCCATAGCCGGCGCATTCCTGCTCCACGAGCCGGATCATCAGATCGGCGAGAGCGAGGGATTTCATGCGCACCATGCCGAGATCGACGCCGTCGAAAGTGGCGAGGCCGCATTCCAGCGCCGCCATGCTGAGCACCGGCGGCGTCCCGACCTGGAACCGGCCGATCCCTGCCTTGGGCTGGTAGTTTGTTTCAAAGGCGAAGGGTGCTGCGTGGCCGAACCAGCCGAACAGCGGTTGTTGCGTCTCAGCGAGCCAGCGACTGGCGACGAACAAAAAAGCTGGAGCGCCAGGGCCACCGTTCAAATATTTGTAGCCGCAGCCGATCGCAAAATCGGCTCCCGTGCCATTGAGATCGACCGGCATGGCACCGGCTGAGTGGGCGAGGTCCCACACGGTCAAAGCGCCGCCCGCCTTGGCGCGCGCATTGATTGCGGCCATGTCGTGTCGACGCCCTGTGCGATAGTCGATCTCTGTGAGCATCACCACGGCGACATCGGCGGCGATGCGCTCAGCTACTTTGTCGGGTGCGACGAGCTCCAGGCGATGACCGCTGTTCAACAGTTGTGCGAGGCCTTCCGCCATATAGAGATCGGTCGGGAAATTGCCGGTGTCGGACAGGATGACTTTGCGATCCGGCCGCAACGCCAGGGCGGCGCTCAGCAGCTTGAAGACATTGAGCGAGGTGGAATCACAAATCAGGACTTCATCGGCTTCGGCTCCGATCAGCTTGGCGAGCTTGGCGCCTAGCCGGCGCGGCAACTCGACCCAGCCATGCTTGTTCCAACCGGTGATGAGGTCTCGGCCCCATTGCTGACGGATGACCGTGTCGATGCGGCCTGCCGTTTCCTTGGGAAGTGCTCCCAGCGAGTTGCCATCGAGATAGACGATGCCTTCTGGAATCTCAAAACGCGTGCGGGCGAAGGCGAGTGGGTCCTCGGCATCTAGCGCCACGCATTGGGCGCGATCGATCAAGCTCATGTCACAGGCTCCGGAGGATGGCGCGGACCGGGCTCGAATCTGCGCCGGCGATCTTCAGCGGCAAGGCAATCAACTCATACGCGCCAAAAGGTACGGCATCCAGCACCAAGCCCTCGAGAATGGCTAGGCCATGACGTGCCACGGCAAGGTGCGCCTCCATCGTCTTCGAATCCTGCGCATCGAGCGACGGTGTATCAACGCCGATCAGCCGCACGCCGCGCGCGGCGAGGGCATCGACGAGCGATGCCGCGACGGCAATGAAATCATCATCCCATTTCTGCTGCGGCGCTTGTTCATAAGTGCGAATGAGTACCCGTGTCGTGTCTGGCCGCAATTGCGGCAGGATGTGTTCAGCGGTGACGATACCGCGTGCGTGACGTGCATCCACCACCTGTGCGGGGCCGAGATAGATGTCGGGATCAACCGCGTCGATGGCAATTCCGTCGGCGTCATAGTGAAACGGCGCATCGGCATGACTGCCGCTATGCGTCGATAAGGTGAAGGCTGAAACGTTCACGGGCACGCCGGGCCCCATGGCCCAGGTGCGGCGCAGATCAAAACGCGTATCGCCCGGCCAGACCGGGAGATCGTTTCGCAAAGTTTGTGAGATGTCGTAGAGCATGCAGGACCGGCGGCGATTCTAGGTAACGAAGCCTAAGCGACGATACCCCGGACGGCAAGAAGCTCTATTGCGGCGCGAGCACGAAGTAATAAACGGCGACCAATGCGCCGCCGACCAGGACAAGAAGCCAGAGCGCGATGCCCGCAAGCTCGAGCCCGCCAAGACTAGATTTCGCCGGCTTCGCAGCAGCACTCTGCGTGTCGCCGCGGCCGGCGACGATATCGAGTGTACGCTGCTCATTCTCCTTGCGGGATGACATGATCATTCTCCAACGGCAGATGGAACATCAAGTGGTTGCCGTCGTTTAATGATCTAACTCCGAGGCTTTAACATCGCGTTAAGCCTGATAGAAAGACGTCAGGATTTGTACAAAATCTCCGGCTCGATGACGACGTCTGCGATCACAATGGGATTGTTGTCCCGAATGGCGGTGAAGAAGCAGTTGCGGCGGCCGGTATGGCAGGCGACCCCGATTTGGTCCACCAGGAGCAAAAGGCAGTCCTGGTCACAATCCACGCGCAGCTCGATCAAGCGCTGTACCTGACCGGAGGAATCCCCCTTGCGCCAGAGAGCCTTTCGCGACCGCGACCAATAGACGACGCGCGCGCCCTGTAGCGTTTCGCGAATGCTGTCGCGGTTCATCCAGGCCATCATCAACACTTCGCCGGTATCATGCTGCTGGGCGATGGCCGGGATCAGCCCGTCGGCATCAAAGGTCAGTCCATCGATGAAGGTGATGGCGGCGGCGTTCAACTCAGTCACGGGCATCTCCTTACCAGATCGAGAGCGGTTGCTTGACGTCGCCCTCGGCAAAACGTGATAGGCGGAATGGACGAAGGTTGAAACCGGCCTTCGTTCCCTGCGCCAGCGCGTGCATGGTCTTGCCGACGATCGGCCCCAAGGCAAAGCCATGGCCGCAGAAGCCGGTGGCGACCAGCAGGCCAGGGACGGCCGACGGCGCGTCAAGTACCGGAATGCCATCGGGCAATGTATCGATGTTTCCGGCCCATTGCTCGGCGATACCGACGCGGCCGATATGCGGGAAGGCGCGCTCCAGCAGACGGACGGCGTTCTGCAATCGCTCCTGCTGCGGATCGATCATCGGTTCGCGCACATGAATGGCTGGCCGAAGCACTTCCGCGCGCCAGGGCAGGCGCTGGCAAAGATCCTGGAGGAGAGGTTTTACTGCATGGAGCGTCAGGCCCTTGGCGCTGTCACGATAGGCCCGCCAGTACCAGGAGGTGAGCCGCAAATGGTCGAGACTGACATCGACGTCGCCATGCATGCTGGAGGCGATGTTGAGCGACCCGTCATGCCGCTTGCGGAAAGCGATTCCGTCACCGACGAAGGCGGCATCAGTGATATGCGGGAGGATATTGGTGCGCGCGACGGATCCCCGCACATAGGATTGCGGCAGCATCACGCCAAGCGGTTTCAGCAACCGCCATGAACTGGCACCGGCGCAAAGCAGTACAATTTTCGCTGCCACCTGTCCCCATTCTGTAGCAACACCGCTGACAGTGCCGCCGGCCTTTTCAATCGCAAGAGCGCCGCAGCCCTCAAGGATGACGGCGCCGAGCTCTCGGGCGCGTTGCGCGAAAGCGGCAGCGGCCTTTCGCGGCTCGGCATGGCCGTCGCTCTTGGTGTAGAGGCCGCCGGACACGGGGCCGGCAAGGTTGGGGAGCAGGCTCTTCACCTCCGCCGCGCTTAACAACCGCGTATCGAGGCCGAACGGCCGCGCTGTTTCGAACCACTTCTCGCGATAGGCGACGATATCCGCCGAGCCGCTGGCGTAAAGCGCGCCGCCCTCGTTCCATTCGAGATCGGTGCCAAGCTCCGCTTCCAGCCCACGCCACAGCTTCTTGGCTTCCTGCATCAGTGGGATTTCGTCGGGGTCGCGCATCTGAACGCGGACAAAGCCCCAGGCCCGCGAACTCTGCTGGCCGGCGATGCGCGATTTGTCGACCAGCACCACTTTCATGCCGGCTTTGGCCATGTAATAGGCGCTGGCGCATCCCTGGATGCCAGCCCCGATAATCACGACATCGGCGCTTGCGGGCAGGGCGTTCGGTTGGTCCAAGATGATCCCCTAATTTCGGCATTTCAGGAGTTGGGAATGTCGAGCCTCGTGCCGGTGCTGTCAATCTGCAAGGCCGATGGAGCGCCATGTGGCCGGCACACGGTCGTCATGCAGGTGCAGCGATTGACGGCCCAGGCGACCATCTGGGAGAGTGCGGCGCCCTGGCACAGGGCGGCAGGCTCGCAATTGGCGAATCTGGCCTGGGGATTCTGGTTTGGGGGCATGATGGGTCGCTGGATGGGTGTCGGGGGGCTGCTGCTGGTGGCTCTCTTCTGGGGCGGCATGATCCCGCTGACCAAGTACCAGCTGGTGCGTTGGGATCCCTATTTTCTGGTGGCCATACGCTCGCTGGGAGCGGCTCCTTTGCTATGGCTGCTGATGATGTGGACCGACCGCGAGCGTATAAAACCGTCGCCCGTGGCAACCTGGCGCATCTGGACCTTCGGTGTCGTCGGCAATGGCGGCTTTGCGGTTCTCTATACAGTTGGCGTCCAGTTCAGCGATCCGATATTGGCCGCGATCCTCACGGCGACCGGTCCGGCGGTGGCGGCTGTCACCGACCGCGTGTTCTTCAAGCTGCCTTTCAATCGCCTGATGGTGCCGGGTCTCATTGCCAGCGCTGCCGGCTGCGCGCTGGCTTCGATCGATCCCGGCGCCGGTGAGGATGGTATCGCCTTTGGCGGTGGCGAGGTCCTGATCTTGCTCTCCGTTATCTGCTGGTCGTGGTATTCGACTGTGGCACAGCGTTGGTGCCCCGACTGGTCACAAGTGCGGATCACCTTCGTGACCATGGCGACCTCCGGCCTTGCCATGACGGCGCTCTATCTCGTGCTGTCGATCAACGGCCCGGCACATTTTCCGCCAGCCTGGCCGGAAGCGCCCATCGAGGGTTTCAGCCTGCTCTGGTACATCGTCACCGTGATGGTGATGGGCGTCGTGTTATGGAATGCCGGCGTCCGCGCTGTGGGCGTCGTGACGGCCTCGCTCTACATCAACCTCACGCCGGTCGTCGCCATCGCCATCCTGGTGCTCATGCAGGGCGCCAAGCCCACGACGCAGCAACTACTCGGTGGCCTGCTGGTGCTGCTGGGGATCGTCTATTCAGAATGGCGCATCCTGCAGGCGCGCCGTGCCCTTGCCTTAACATGAGCAAGCACGCCTGCAGTTTGCCATCTATTTCAGTTTGCCCTCAGCCTTGCGCTTGGCGAACAGGCAGATGAGGTCGCAAGCGATGTGGGCTGCGGCCAGTGCCGTGATCTGGCTCTGGTCATAGGCCGGGGCCACTTCCACCACATCCATGCCGACCAGATTGAGGTCGGTGAAGCCGCGGATGATTGCCAGGCCCTGGGCCGCGGACAGGCCACCTGACACAGGTGTGCCGGTGCCGGGTGCGAATGCCGGGTCGAGGCAGTCGATGTCGAAGGTGAAATAGGCCGGACGATCGCCGACGATGCGGTTCACTTCGGCAATCACGGCATCGGTGCCGTGCCGATGTACCCAGGCGGCATCCAGGATGTTGATGCCCATGAAATCGTCGTTCCAGGTCCGGATGCCGATCTGCACGGAATGCTTCGGATCGATTAATCCGTCCTTTACCGCCTTGTAGAACATCGAGCCGTGATTGAGCGAGCCGGGCACGTCATCGGCCCAGGTGTCGCAATGTGCGTCGAAGTGAATGAGCGACAGTGGCTTGCCAAACTTCTCCACATGGGCCTTGAGGAGCGGATAGGTGACATAGTGATCGCCGCCGAAGGTCAGCATGCGCGCGCCGGATTTCAGGATATGACGCGCATGATCGACAATCGCATCATGGATCGTCATCGGATTGTGTACGTCGAGATAACAATCGCCATAATCGATCACAGCGAGGTTCTCGAATGGATCGAAACCCCAGGGATAGGGCTTAAGGGAAGCAACTTCTGCTGATGCCAACCGAATACCCTGCGGCCCGAGCCTGGCGCCTGGCCGATGCGTGACAGCAAGATCAAGCGGTACGCCGCTGATAACCAGATCGGCACCCTTGAGATTCTTGCTGTAGCTGCGGCGCATGAAGGACAGCACGCCGGCAAAGGTCGGTTCATAGGCAAGGCCATACGGGCTCTTGCGGGAGATGGCGCCATCGATCTTGATGTCGCCGTCGTCGATTGCATCCTCATGCATGAGAAATATCCGTTCCTGGGTTTCGTCGTTTAGGGGTCTCCCCTAATGGTCGCCTAGGTGCGATAGATGGATGTCGGATTGCTGGGGGTCTCCCCCAGTGGTCGTGCCGCGCGTCGCTCAACTCATGAATTGGTCGCTCCGCATCACAAGCGTGACGACCATAAGCAAGCTTTCAGATAGTGTCGAGGCAAGATTTTGACAGCGCTTTCCCACTAACGACTCGGATTGTTACCAAATCATGGTGAAATGGATCGGCTATTTCGGCTTGGCGCTGCTCGCCTTGCTCTGGGGCACAATGGTGCCCGCCGTGGCCCATCTGTTGCAGCGTTGGGACCCCTATTTTCTGGCAGCCTTCCGCTACATCGGCGCTTTGCCGATCATGTGGGTGGCTTTATCGCTGTTGGAGCGCCGCCAATTGTCAGCGACCGGTGCCGCGACGAGCGGGCAGGGGGCAGGAGGGGATTGGCGGATTTGGCCACTGGGCATCATCGGGATTGGTTGTTATGCAACCCTCTTTACGATCGGTGTCTACCATTGCAACCCGATCACGGCTGCCATCCTGAGCGCCACCTCGCCTGCCATCGCCGCTATCGTCGATCGTATTGTGTTCAAGGTGCCGGTTGATCGGCGCATGCTACCGGCCATTGCGCTCGCGATCGTCGGCAGCGCCTTGGCGACCGTACATTTCGGGCCGGGTAACATGTTCGATTTTCGCGGCGGCGAGGTTCTGATGGTCGCGGCCTTCGGCTGCTGGTCATGGTATTCGACCGCAGCGCAGAAATGGTGCCGGGGCTGGTCGCAACTACGCATTACCACCGTCACGATGAGCACCGGCAGTGTAGGCTTGGCCATCATCTTTGCGGCTGCCGCGCTATTGGGTGTCGCGCATTTCCCACCGCCCTTGCCGGTTACCGCCACGGATTGGTTTGTTCTTGGTTGGATGACGATCGTTCTGGTGGCCTTCGGGGTCTATCTTTGGAATTTCGGTGTAAAGCGCACGGGCGTCGTGGTCGCCAGCCTCTATCTCAATCTGGTGCCGGTCGTATCCATCGGCATATTCGCGATTACAGGCACACCGCCGACCTTCATGCAGATCATCGGTGGCATTCTGGTCATTACCGGCATCGTGCTGTCTGAACTCCAGATGCTGAAATCGAAGAAGCCGGACCCAGCACTTCAATCCGCCCACCTGACCTGAGGGAGACGAGCATGGCCGACGTGAAGCACTACAAACGCACCGAGATGAATTTCGAGGCCTATGGCGGTCCACCGGGCACGGCCGAGATCAGCCGCCTGGTCGGACCGGAGCTGTCTTCGAGCATGGGCGTCGGCATCGCAAAATTCGATGGCTGCTCGATCGACTGGACCGTGCTTTATGACGAGATGATCATCGTGATCGAAGGCTGGTTCCGCTTGAAGCACCCGGGCGGCGTTATTGAAGCCGGCCCTGGCGATGTCATCTGGCTGCCTGAGAAAACGCCGATCACCTATGAGGGCGAGAAGGCGATTGTCTGCTATGCGCTCTATCCGGTGGATTGGCGGAAGCGGCACAGCCTCTAGGCAGACACCCGTGCCGTCAACCGTTCCAGGAATGCCTCGCAAAGAGCTATCTGTTCCAGCGTCACCCATTCGTTGGGCTTATGCGCCTGTTCAATCGATCCGGGGCCGCAGATCACAGTCGGGATGTCGATCTGCTGAATGAGGCCGCCTTCAGTGCCGAATGCGATCTTGATCGTGTCGTTGGCTTGGGTCAGCGCCTTGGCGAGGACTGTGATCTCGGCATCCTCTGCCGTGTCGAGACCGGGAAAAGCGGAGATCGGCTGCCAGGTGAAGCCGCATTCGCCGTTGATGGCGCGCATCTCCTTGGCCAGTTCCTCATCGGCGAAACGCTTTACGTCGGCCACCAAATCGGCCGGGTTTTGCATGGGCAAATATCGGAACTCGAAATCGAAGCTGCAATCCTTCGGCACGATGTTGAGCGCTGTCCCGCCCTTGACGATGCCGGTATGAACGGTCGTGTGCGGCACGTCGTAATCGTGATCGAACGGGCCTTGCGCCGCGAACTTGCGCCCCATGCGCTTCAGGTAGCTGATCACCTCGGCAGCATACTCGACCGCGTTGACGCCCTTTGGCGCAAGCGAAGAATGACATTCCAGGCCATGCACATGACAGCGCAGACTGGTCTTCCCCTTATGGGCGATGGCGACCTTCATCGAGGTGGGTTCGCCGATGACACAACCCTTCGGCTTGATCGGCAATTCCTTGATAACCTCGAGCGCACGGCGGACCCCGAGGCAGCCCACTTCCTCGTCATAGGAGAAGAGGAAGTGCACGGGGGTCGAGAGCTTGCGCTTGGCGAGTTCCGGCACGGCGGCGAGCACCACGCCGAGAAAGCCCTTCATGTCACTGGTACCGCGCCCGAACAGGCGGTCGCCTTCCTCCTTGACCGTCCAGGGATCGCTCGACCAATCCTGGCCGTCGATCGGCACCACATCGGTATGGCCGGAGAGTGCATAGCCGGCCCGATCGTCCGGGCCGATCGTTGCATATAGATTGGCCTTCTTGCCGGTGATGTCAAAGATCAGCTCGCTCTTGACGCCATGATCGCCGAGATAGTTGCGCAGGAAGTCGATCAGCTCGAGATTCGAGTTCCGACTGGTCGTGTCGAATGCGATCAGGCGGCGGATGAGATCGAGGCTCTGCGGGCGTGGCGCCAAGATGAAACTCCCAAGGATTTTGAGCAGTATTGACGAACTGTTGCGGAAAGCATACCGGGGAAGCGAAGAATGGCAAGGATCGCCGGTACAGAATTGGCACAGGTTAATTTGACACAGGGCAATACGCATCTGCCGGGCATTCTGGTTCGCTATGAACCGGCGCAAGGCGTCCAGCCAGCGCCCGTGGTGTTTGATTCACCTCATAGCGGCTACGACTATCCCGGCGATTTTGACCATGTCGTACCCCGGGAAGTGCTGCGCCGAGCCGAGGACGCCTTTGTCGACGATCTCTATGAGGGGGCGCCGGGCGCCGGCGCTGGCTTTCTCAAGGCACTTTTCCCGCGGGCCTATATCGATCCCAACCGGCATGAAGACGAGATCGACAGCGACATGCTGAGCGAGCCTTGGCCGCGGCCGGTTCGCGTTACGGAAAAGTCGGAGATGGGGCTCGGCCTTATTCGCCGTCTGATCAAGGGCCGTGTCCATATCTACGATCGGCCGCTAACAGTGGGCGAGATCATGGCGCGCATCGAAAGCTACCACCGGCCCTATTACGCCGAATTGGAATCCATGCTGGATGCTCGGGTCGCCACCTATGGTGCGGTCTGGCATGTGAACTGCCATTCGATGCGCACCACCGGACGACAACAGGGCAAGAGCATCCCGCGCGACGATTTTGTACTGGGTGACCGGGAAGGGGAAAGCTGCGATCCCGGCTTCACCGAATTCGTGGCGGCGCGGCTCAAGGACATGGGTTATTCCGTGCAGATCAACCACCCGTTCAAAGGCGCCGAGCTGATCGAACGCTTCGGGCGCCCGCTGGAGGGGCGCCATTCCTTGCAGATCGAAGTCAATCGCGGCCTCTACATGGATGAGGACCGCATCGAAAAACACGACGGATTCGGCGAGTTGAAGCGCAGTATCGACCGGCTGATCGCGGAAATCTGTGCTTTCGCGAACGGGCAGATCGCGAGACCCTAGGCCTGGAACTGTTCCTGCAGGATCCGTTCCTCCAGGTGATGTTCGGGATCGAACAGCAGATAGAGGGCCGTATTCGGGTCCTGGCAGACCGTCACCTCGGTCACTTCACGGATCTCGTTGAAATCGGCGGTGGCGCTCACCGGGCGGCGGTCAGCCTCGCGGATGATGAAGCGCAATTTGGCACGCTGCGGCAGGATGGCGCCACGCCAGCGGCGGGGCCGGAAGGCGCTGATCGGCGTCAAGGCAAGCACGCCCGAGGCCAGCGGCAGGATCGGGCCATGGGCCGAAAGATTGTAGGCCGTGCTGCCGGCCGGTGTCGCGACCAGGACACCGTCGCAGACCAGCTCGTTCATCCGCTCGCGGCCGTCAATCTCAATGGTGATCTTGGCGGCCTGGGCGGTTTCACGCAGGAGCGAGATTTCATTGATGGCGACCAGTCGATGTTCCTGGCCGTCGCCGGTCTTGGCGGTCAGCTGCAGGGGGTGAAGCACCACCTGTTCGGCCCGCTGGACCCGCTCGATGAGCCCGCTCGTGTCGTAGCGGTTCATGAGGAACCCCACCGTGCCGCAATTCATGCCGAAAATGCGCACGCGGCGGTTCATCGTGTCATGCAGGGCGCGCAGCATGGTCCCGTCGCCACCCAGGACCACCACCACGTCCGCTACTGAGGGATCACCGGCACCATAGCGGGCGCTGAGTTCGGCAAAGGCCGCCCGGGCATCGGGCGATTCGGCCGCCACGAAGGCGATGCTGGGCACGGTATTGGCGGTGTTCAAGTGGTCTCACTCCGGTCTGCTGCGGGCGGCAGTATAGCGAGGGCGGCGACGCTTGCCAAAGCCGCTGCCACATTGCAGTCTAGCCCTACGAAATCAGGGGAATCCGGGGGACAAGATGCGGCTGGTGAAACTGGTGTTGATCGGCATGGTCGGGACGGCGCAATTCGGGGCGCTGCCGGTGCGGGCCCAGGAAGATGCGACCCAGCAGCCCATAGCGCTCGATATCGCCGGCGAGGATGAAATCGGCGATCATCACGAGGGCTACTATTACCCCGCCCCGCAGACGGTCGAACACTATAGCAGCCGGGTAGTCACGCTGCCGGACAGCGACGAAATCCGCCGCCAGGGCTTTGTCATCGGCATGGCGCGGCAGCTCGTCTCGGGTCAATACGCGCCGGATTACGCCATCTTCGCCAAGGGCGACGAGGCGCAGAAGCTGATCATCACCGGCCTGCATGATGGTTCGCTCGACACCATCTATCGCGCCCGCGCCTTGTTCGCGAGCATGACGCTGATCGCGCGCTCCACCCCGTTCTTCCAGCAGAATACCCAGCCGGAAGAGGCGACATTCTTTGACCTGTTGAAGCTGCTGGGGTTCACCCAGGTGACCATTTCGGACGGCAAGAAGTTCTGCCATCAGGTCATCATCGACTGAGGGGCTCAGCCCCCCGTCACACTCATATGCCGCTCGACCGCCGGGCCGCTGTGGTTGCGGTCGATGATGAAATCGTGGCCCTTGGGCTTGCGGGCGATTGCTTCGCGGATCGCCGCCAGCAGTGTTTCGTCTGACTCGCTGTGGCGCAACGGCGCGCGCAGATCGGCCGCATCGTCCTGGCCCAGGCACATATAAAGTGTGCCGGTGCAGGTCAGGCGCACGCGGTTGCAGGATTCGCAGAAATTATGAGTGAGGGGCGTGATGAAGCCTACCCGCTGACCGGTCTCGGCCAAGGTCACGTAGCGCGCCGGGCCGCCGCTGTTGTGGCCGCTTTCCTGCAACGTCCAGCGCTTGCCGAGATGGCTACGCAGCAGGGAGATCGGATAGAACTGGTCGAGCCGGTTCTCGCCACCGATATCGCCCATCGGCATCACCTCGATGAAGGTGATCTCGTGGCCATTCTCGCCGCACCATTCGACCAGGCGATAGAACTCATCGTCATTGACGCCCTTGAGCGCCACGGTATTGAGCTTCACCTTGATCCCGGCGGCCTTGGCGGCGGCGATGCCGTCGAGTACCGGCTGCAACTTGCCCCAGCGGGTGATGCGGGTGAATTTGTCAGGATCCAGAGAATCCACCGAGACATTAATCCGGCGCACGCCGCACTCAGCCAGTTCCTGGGCGTATTTCCCGAGCTGGCTGCCATTGGTGGTGAGAGTTAGTTCCTCCAGCGCGCCTGTCTGCAGGTGCCGCGACAGGTTGCGGATGAGTTGCATGATCCCTTTGCGGACCAACGGCTCGCCCCCGGTCAGGCGCAGCTTCTTAACACCCACGCCGACAAAGGCACTGCACAGGCGATCGAGTTCCTCCAGGCTGAGGATCTCGGCCTTGGGCAGGAAGGTCATGTCCTCGGCCATGCAATAAACGCAGCGGAAATCGCAGCGATCCGTCACGGAAACGCGGAGATAGCTGATCTTGCGGCCGAAGGGGTCGATCATGGGGGTGCTGGAACTGGCGAGCGGGCTGTTCATCCTTTGAATATAGGACGGCGGCTCACGGATTTCCTCCCCAAAACCGACAGGGATTTTGCCGGGGCGGGCGAGCCATGCGCGAGACGCCCGCCGAAACCGCGGGAAACCGGGGTCTAACAGGCTCAAATGCCTTGTTTAGCCTGGAAAAACTCTAAATAATCGCCCCTCGCGCCGCAGCAATGACGGCCCCTTTTGTGCGCCCAGGTAAGAGTTTCGGACCCAGACCATGCAGACCGCCAACGATATCCGCCGCGTTTTCCTCGATTACTTCCGCCGGGAAGGCCATGAAATCGTGTCCTCGTCACCCCTGGTGCCGCGGAACGACCCCACCTTGATGTTCGTCAATTCGGGCATGGTCCAGTTCAAAAACGTCTTTACCGGCCAGGAAAAGCGCGATTATGTCCGTGCCTCTACCGCCCAGAAATGCGTCCGGGCAGGTGGCAAGCACAACGATCTGGAGAATGTCGGCTATACTGCGCGGCATCATACCTTCTTTGAAATGCTGGGGAATTTCAGCTTCGGCGACTATTTCAAGGAACGCGCGATCGAACTGGCCTGGAACCTCATCACCAAGGAGTACGGCCTACCCAAGGACAAGCTGACCGTCACCGTCTATGTCGACGATGACGAGGCGCATGGCCTGTGGAAGCGCATTGCCGGCCTCTCTGATTCCAAGATTATCCGCATCCCGACCTCCGATAATTTCTGGGCGATGGGCGATACCGGCCCCTGCGGGCCGTGCTCGGAAATCTTCTATGACCATGGCGACAAGATCGCCGGTGGCCCCCCAGGTTCGCCGGATGCCGATGGCGACCGGTTCATCGAGATATGGAACCTGGTCTTCATGCAGTATGAACAGGTCACGAAGGCCGAGCGCGTAAGCCTGCCACGCCCCTCGATCGATACCGGCATGGGTCTGGAGCGCTTGGCGGCTGTCCTCCAGGGCAAGCACGATAATTACGATATCGACCTCATGCGCACGCTGATCGAAGCGTCGGCGCATGCCTCGAACACCGATCCCGACGGGCCGATGAATGTCAGCCATCGGGTCATCGCCGACCATCTGCGCTCAAGCGCGTTCCTCATCGCCGATGGCGTCATGCCGTCGAATGAAGGTCGCGGCTATGTGCTGCGCCGGATCATGCGCCGCGCGATGCGTCATGCGCATATTCTCGGCTGCAAGGACCCGTTGATGTGGAAGCTGGTGCCGGCCCTGGTCACCGAGATGGGCCTCGCCTATCCGGAACTGGGCCGTGCCGAGAGTGCGATCACCGAGACATTGAAGCTGGAGGAATCGCGCTTCAAGACGACGCTCGATACCGGCCTCAAGGAACTGGAAATCGCCATCGGTTCGAAATCGGGCCTGACGCAAGACGGCAAGCTATCCGGCAGCGTCGCCTTTGCGCTGTCCGACAGCCGCGGCTTCCCGCTCGATCTCACCCAGTCGATTTTGCGCGACCGTGGGATCGAGGTCGATCTCGACGGCTTCAACGTGGAACTGGAAAAGCAGCGCGAGCGCAGTCGTGCCGCCTGGGGTGGCTCCGGCGAAGCGGCGACCGAGAAGATCTGGTTCGAGATCCGCCAGCGGCTGGGCGCCACGGACTTCCTCGGCTATTCGACGGAGAAGGCTGAAGGCCAGGTTCTGACCATCGTGAAGAATGGCGCGGAAGTCTCTGAGGCGAAAGCCGGTGACGAGGTCGCGGTCATCGCCAATCAGACGCCTTTCTATGGCGAATCCGGCGGCCAGATGGGCGATGGTGGTAAGTTGATTACCGCCACCGGCGCGGAAATCGAAATCTCCGACACGCAGAAGAAGCTCGGCGATCTCCATGTTCATCTCGGCAAGGTCACCAAGGGCGTCTTGAAGAACGGCGATGCGGTTGAGATGAAGGTCGACCATGCGCGCCGGTCGGGTCTGCGCGCACATCATTCGGCGACCCATCTGCTGCACGAGGCCTTGCGCCGCCGCTTGGGCACGCATGTGACCCAAAAAGGTTCGCTGGTTGCCCCGGATCGCCTGCGTTTCGACTTTTCCCACACCAAGGGCATGACGGCTGAGGACATTGCCTGGGTCGAGCATGAGGTGAACCGCCGCATCCGCGCCAATGCCGATGTGGCGACACATCTGATGACGCCCGACGATGCGATCAAGGCCGGGGCCATGGCGCTGTTCGGTGAGAAGTATGGCGAGGAAGTGCGCGTCGTCTCGATGGGCGGCCGCGCTGATGAGGAAGTGAAGGAATTCTCGACCGAATTGTGCGGCGGGACCCATGTGCACCGGACCGGCGATATCGGTTTCATCAAGATCGTGTCGGAAGGCGCCGTTGGCGCGGGTCTGCGCCGCATCGAGGCCGTGACGGGTGCTGCGGCGGAGCAGTTCGTCGCCGAGCAGCAGAAGCAGTTGCTGGAAGCGGCGGCGGCGATCAAGGCCATGCCGCAGGAGTTGCCTGCGCGCATCATCAGCCTCATCGAGGAGCGCAAGAAACTGGAGCGTGATCTCGCTGAGGCCCGCAAGCAGATCGCAACCGGTGGCACTGGCGGCGCGTCCGAGGTGTTGGACGTCGGTGGCATCAAACTGTCGGCACGCGTGCTCGACGGGGTTCCGGCGAAGGAACTGAAGAGCATGGCAGACGCATTCAAGAAACAGCTGGGCTCCGGCGTGGTTGCCCTGGTGGCAACTGCGGAAGGCAAGGCCTCCATCGTGGTGGCTGTTACCGACGATCTCACCAGCCGCTTCAGCGCGGTTGACCTGGTGAAGGCGGCGGCGGCGGCGATCGGCGGACAGGGTGGTGGTGGTCGACCCGACATGGCCCAGGCCGGCGGCCCCGATGGCGGCCGCGCCCAGGAAGCCTTGAGCGCTGTCGAAAACTTGCTACGCGACCGCGTCAAAGCAGCTTAAGCAAAGATCAAAGGCGGCGATGTCATCATGGGCCTGACCATCGCCGCCATTGCCATTATCCTCGTCATCACCGCGGGCTGGGTGTGGCTCGCGCAATGCCTGTTGCCGATCAAGACCAAGTGGCGCGTGGTCGCCCTGGCGTTGGGACTCGGCGCTCTGTCGCCGCTGCCTTTGCTGTTGATGTTCCACCTCAAGGACCGGCTGGTGTTGCCGAAGGATCCGGATCTGGTCGACGCCTTGTTCATCAGTCTCACCATGGCGGGCCTGCCGGAAGAACTGGTTAAGTCGGTCGCGGTGCTCGTGGCTTTCCTCATCCTGCGGCACTTCTCGGTCTTTCATCAGCAGATGGACAAGGCGACGGCGTTTCGCTTGCCGATCCTGTGTGGCCTCGCCTTCGCGGCGGTGGAGAATATCGGCTACAGCCTCAATACCGCAGTCATTGAGATGGTTGGCAAGGAGATCGGCAATCCGCTCATCGTACCGCTGGTGCGTTCGCTTGCCGCCAGCCTGCTGCATGCATCGCTTGGCTGCCTGATGGGGCTGTTTTTTGCGCGCATGGTCGACAGTCCGGGCATCAATTGGGCGGCGGCGCTTGCCGGCTTCACCGCCGCGGTGATTGGCCATACGGCCGTCGATTGGGGCTTGATCGTGCCGGTGTTGACCGTGCTCGATCGCGGCAAGGATCTCAATCCAGCCGAAATGGAGGCGCTGCTGGCGCACTTCATTCTCGCCATGGTGCTGATACCCAGCGTCATCGGGGCCGCCATCGTCAGCGTGTTCGTGATGCGACGCAGATTGCGGCTTGCCGCGGACCACGCCGCACTTCCCGCGACTTTCTGAAATCCGGGGGCGCAATGACATTTATCCTGACGATGTGTGCGGCGATTATCCCGCCGCTCTTTCTCGTCGCGTTCTTCCTCACGCATTTCCGGCATCGCTTGGGCCTGGGGCTGGGTGTCAAGGCGGTCATCGGCGGCATGATATCGGCGCCGCTGGCGATCGGCTTTTCGGTCCTGCTTGCCCGCCTTGGTTTTCCGAGCGAAGGGTTATGGGGTGCCGCCACCAAGGCGTGGATGGGCGCTGCGATCCCCGAAGAAATCGCCAAGTTCCTGATCGTCTGGTTCTACATTCGCCGGCATCCGCAATGCGATTCCGGCGGCGACCTGTTCTGTGGCGCGGCCCTTGTCGGCCTCGGTTTTGCGCTGCTTGAGAACATTCTCTATCTCCTCAACTCAGCCAATTGGGTCATGACCGGCTTGCTGCGTGGCGCCATGGCGGTCCCCGGCCACACGATCGACGGCATGATGATGGGTGTGTTCCTCGCCTGGTGGTGGCGCAAGGACATCCTGGCACCGGCCGCGCTGATCCTGGCGCTGGGCTTGCCCATCCTGGCGCATGGCTTCTACGATTTTCCGCTGATGGCTCTCGACGCCATGGATGAGCTGCCGATCAGCGATCCGCGGAGTCTGCGCGAGGCGCTGTTCGGTCTCTATCTGGTCACCGTGCTGATTTCAGCCGCCGCTGCCATTTGGGCGGGGCGCATGGAAATGATCGAGGTCTTTCTGCGCGCTCAGCCCGACATTGATCTTCATCCGCCTGTCGCCAGCGAGCTGCGTATCTGGCGCTGGATCGGCCGGGCCATGATTGTTGGCGCCGGGGTGCTGGCACTGATCGGCGTGATAAAGGCGCTCAACGTCGATCCGCTTGAAGGCGGCTGGCTCATGGTGATCGCCACGTTCCCGGCTGCTTTTGGCGTGATCATGACGATGAAGCTGCCGACGCAGATACGGACAGCATCGGGTCACTGGCTGCGGATTTGACAGCGGGGTCGTTTTCCCTAAACTGCGCAGCGTTGTAACGCGGGGTGTCCGTCCATTGGGGCGGGCTGAGATCATACCCGAAGAACCTGATCTGGATCATGCCAGCGAAGGGATCGTTGCACCGCCCGGCAAACGACCCTTCGCATTGAGCGGTAATTTGTCTGTTGGTGTCTTTCCCCTCGCTGTTACCGGGAGCAAAGACACCGATGCCAAACCATCCGACCGAACGATTCGCCATCGCCCTTGCCGATATCCGGGCAAGCGCGCCGCTCATCCACAACATCGCCAATATCGTCGTCACCAACGTCACCGCGAATGCGCTCCTCGCCTTGGGCGCCTCGCCGGCCATGGTGGAGAACACCGAGGAGGTGACTGAACTGGCGGCCATTGCCGGTGCGCTGGTCGTCAATCTCGGCACCATCTCGCCGGCCTGGGCGGCGGCGATGCGGCTGGCAGTGCAGAGCGCCTATCAAGCGGGCACACCCTGGGTACTGGACCCGGTAGCAGTCGGCGCGCTCGGCTATCGCACGCGGCTTGCGGGCGACTTGCTGGAAAGCCATCCCACCGTCATCCGCGGCAACGCTTCCGAGATCATGGCGCTGGCCGGTATGGCAGCAGGCGGCAAGGGCGTCGACAGCCTGCTGCCTTCCGATGCCGCCATCACCGCGGCCAAGGAACTGGCGCTGCGCTATGGCAGCGTGGTGTCGGTGAGTGGTGCGGTCGATTACGTCACAGACGGCGCGCGCGTGGTCGGGATTGAGAATGGACATGCGATCATGACGCGTGTGACCGGGATGGGATGCACGGCGAGCGCTGTGACCGGCGCCTATCTCGCGGTCCTGGAGGACCCGTTCGAGGCCGCCATCGCCGCGATGGTTACCATGGGCGTCGCTGGTGACATTGTCATGGGTGGAGAAGGCGCCTCGCCCATCGGATCGGGCACGTTCCAGGTCGCCTTCCTGGATGCCCTCTATCACCTGGATGGCAATCAGCTCTGCAGCCAAGCGAGGCTGGTATGAGCATCAAGTTCGATCTGTCGCTGTATCTCGTGACGGATTCCATCCTGTGTGGCGCGATGGGAGTGGTTGCCACGGCAGAAGCGGCGATCAGGGGCGGCGTTACTATGCTGCAGCTTCGCGGTCCACGCGACAATCTCCGGCAGCTGCTCGATGATGCGATCGCCCTGCGCGATGTGGCGCGGCATCACGGCATTCCGTTTGTCGTCAATGATCACGTCGATATCGCACTGGCGGTGCAGGCGGACGGGGTTCATGTCGGACAGGACGACATGCCGGCCGCATTTGCGCGTCAGTTGCTGGGGCGGGAGAAGATCGTCGGTATCTCGATTACGTCGGTGGCCGATCTTCCCAGCGCCGATCCTGCCGTCGTGGACTATGTCGGGCTGGGTCCGGTCTTTGCGACAACGACGAAGCTCAATGCGGCACCCGCACTGGGGCTGGACGGCTTTCGCGGTCTCCGCCAGAGGGTCGGCCTGCCGGTCGTGGCGATCGGAGGTCTGAATCTTGGCAACATCGCCGGCGTGATGGCGGCAGGTGCCGATGGCGTTGCCGTCGTGTCGGCGATCTGCGGTACGCCGGATCCAGCACGCGCCGCGCGCGACCTCCGCCAGATCGTCAGAGGAGGTCAAACATGATCCACAATATCCTCACTATCGCCGGCAGCGATTCCGGCGGCGGCGCCGGCATCCAGGCCGACCTCAAGACCTTCTCCGCGCTGGGGTGCTATGGCGCATCCGCCATCACCGCGCTCACCGCGCAGAACACTTGCGGCGTCGATGCGGTCGAACTGATGAGTCCGACCTTCATCGCCAAGCAGATCGATGCTGTCTTCTCGGATATCCGGATCGATGCGGTGAAGATCGGCATGCTCGCAAATGCCGACATCATCGCCGTGGTGGCCGAACGCCTGCGCGCCTGGCAGCCGCGCTGGATCGTGCTCGACCCTGTTATGGTGGCGAAAGGTGGCCACCGCCTGCTGGACGAGGCGGCTATTACTTCTATGCGGGATGAATTGATGCCGCTGGCCAGCCTGGTGACGCCCAATCTCCCGGAAGCAGCGGCACTCATGGATCTGCCGGTCGCAACCGACTGGGCGGCGATGGAAGCGACCGCGGCACGCTTCACCAGCGGCGCGGTGTTGCTGAAAGGCGGGCACCTCACCGGCACCGTCAGTCCCGATCTGCTCAAAGTCGGTGGGGTCATGACGTGTCTCGAAGCAAACCGGATCGAGACGTCGAACACGCATGGTACCGGATGCACATTGTCGGCAGCGATTGCAGCACTTCTGCCACAGCACGCTGGCATGATGTCCGCCGTACGGGCCGCCAAGGACTACATCACTGGCGCGATTGCGGCCAGCGACCAACTGGATGTCGGTCATGGTCATGGGCCGGTGCATCACTTTCATCAACTATGGAAAACCTGCGGGGCATCGGTCTCATGACGTCATTTCTCGAAGAGGCGCGCGCGCAGACAACGCGATTACGGCGGGCGATTCACGATCTGCCCTTTAACCGCGAGCTCGCCCAGGGGGTGTTGCGGCGGGATCGCTTCCAGCATTACCTGGTTCAGGATTCGCTCTATCTCACGGCCTATGCACGGGCCTTGTCGATGCTGGCCGTAAAGGCGCCCACGGCGCAAATCATGGTGCAGTTCAATCAGGCGGCAGCGGGGGCCGTTCTGTTCGAGCAGGCGATGCAGCGTGACTATCTGGATGGCTTCGGTGTCGTGATGACCGGTACCGAGCCATCGCCAACCTGCCTCGCCTATACCAGCTTCATGCTGACTGAGGCTCAGACTGGATCTTATGAGACCTTGCTGGCGTCGGTATTGCCGTGTTTCAGCATCTATGCCGAAGTGGGTACCGCTATCGCAGCGCAGGCGGTTAAGGACAACCCATTCCAGCTTTGGATCGACACCTACGCCTCGCCGGAATTCCAGGTGAGTGTCATGGCGGCGGAAGCCGCGGCCGAAGGTGCAGCCGCCGAGGCCAGCCCATCTTTGCGCCGGCGCATGCTGGCGCTGTTCCAGCGCTCGGTCGAGTTCGAATGGATGTTCTGGGATGCGGCCTACCGCCTGGAAGCCTGGCCGACGCGGAGTTTTCGCTAAAGAAAAGGGCGGCGCGAGATTGCCTCGCGCCGCCCGAATTCAGTCTCGCCGTAAAACGCTCACTGTGCGTCGGCGGCGACCTGAACCTTAACAACCTTGTCCGGCATCATGACGATGCCGTTTTCTTCTTCCGTGCCGGCCTTGATGCGATCGACGAACTGCATGCCGTCGACGACGCGACCCCAGATGGTGTAGCGACCATCGAGCGACGGCGCCGGGGCAAAGCAGATAAAGAACTGACTGTCGGCGCTGTTCAGGCTCTGCGACCGCGCCATGGAGACAATGCCGCGGTCATGCTTCATGGAGCTGAATTCGGCCTCCTGGTTCTGACCGGAACCTCCAGTTCCTGTCCCTGTCGGATCGCCCATCTGCGCCATGAAACCGGGGATGACGCGGTGGATCGGCGTATTGTCGAAGAAGCCCTGGCGTGCCAGTTCCTTCATGCGAGCGACGGTCTTTGGCGCCACCTGTGGCAGCATCTCGATCACCACGCGGCCATCTTTCAAATCCAGATAGAGCGTATTTTCGAGATCGAGGGCGAGGGCAGGCATGCTGGTTCCGAGCAGGAGGGCCAGCACCAATAGAATGCGTTTCAACATGATATCAGGCCATCGCTTTCTTGAGGTTTTCGTCGAGCTTGTCGAGGAACTGGGTGGTGGAGAGCCATTTCTGGTCCGGGCTGATGAGCAAGGCGAGGTCCTTGGTCATGAAACCTGATTCGACCGTGTCGACGCAGACCTTCTCGAGGTCGGTGGCGAATTTCTGCAGGTCCGCATTGTTGTCGAACTTGCCGCGATACCACAGGCCGCGGGTCCAGGCATAGATCGAGGCGATCGGGTTGGTCGACGTCTCCTTGCCCTTCTGATGCTCGCGGTAATGACGGGTCACGGTACCGTGGGCCGCTTCCGCTTCGACCACGCTGCCATCCGGCGAGAGCAGGACGGAGGTCATCAGGCCCAATGAACCGAAGCCCTGTGCCACGGTGTCGGACTGCACGTCGCCGTCATAGTTCTTGCAGGCCCAGACGAAGCCGCCGGACCATTTCAGGGCTGAGGCAACCATGTCGTCGATCAGGCGATGTTCGTAACGGATGTTCTTCGCCTTGAACTGGTCGGCGAATTCCTTGTCAAAGACTTCCTGGAAGATGTCCATGAAGCGGCCGTCATAGACCTTGAGGATGGTGTTCTTGGTCGAGAGATAGACCGGCCAGCCCAGCATCAGACCATAGTTGAAGCAGGAGCGGGCGAAGCCACGGATCGAATCATCAAGGTTGTACATGCCCATGGCGACGCCGGCGCCGGGGAATTTGAAGATTTCCTTCTCGATCGGCGCGCTGCCGTCTTCCGGCACGAAGGTCATGGTGAGCCGGCCCTTGCTGGGCACGATGAAGTCGGTGGCGCGGTACTGATCGCCGAAGGCATGGCGGCCGATGACGATCGGCTGCGTCCAGCCCGGTACCAAACGCGGCACGTTCTTGCAGATGATCGGCTGGCGGAACACGGTGCCGTCAAGGATGTTGCGGATGGTGCCGTTGGGCGACTTCCACATCGACTTGAGGTTGAATTCCTTCACGCGGCCTTCATCGGGCGTGATGGTCGCGCATTTGACGCCGACGCCGTACTGCTTGATCGCGTTGGCGGCGTCGATGGTGATCTGGTCGCCGGTCTTGTCGCGGCTTTCGACGCCGAGATCGTAATATTTCAGGTCGATATCCAAATAGGGCAGGATCAGCTTGTTCTTGATGAAGGCCCAGATGATGCGAGTCATCTCGTCGCCATCGAGCTCGACGACCGGGGTCTTGACCTTAATTTTTGCCATGAAGCAGCTTTCCTTCTAGCGGGGGCGCCGGTTGGCGCAGGAGGCGAAATTCGGGCGCAGTCTAGTGGTTAGACCGCCCGATTTGAAGGAATTTGGACCAAACGCCCGCCCGATTCCGCAGCGCTGAAGGCGTACAAATACGCTAAATCCAGTGCGGCGGAAAGGCAGCCCGTCAGATTCGTTCTGGATGGTCGGGTTCCTGGGTCTCGGGCGGCGCTGCCAGAATGTCGAACAGGCGACCGATCGAATTGACGACCGAGAAATACTGCCGGGCCGATGGTTGTACGAAACCGTCGTCGATGATGCCGTCGATCATGCCGACGAGCTTGTCCCAATAGCCATCGAGGTTGAGGACGACGATCGGCTTGTCATGCATGCCGAGCTGCCGCCATGTGACGACCTCGAACAATTCCTCAAGCGTGCCAAGCCCGCCGGGCAGCACACAAAAGGCATCGGAGAGATCGAACATCATGCGCTTGCGCGTATGCATGTTGTCGACCACCTTCAGCTCGGTGAGGCCGCTATGGCCGATTTCGCGATCTTGCAGATGCTGCGGAATAATACCGATAACTTCGCCACCACTGGCCATGACGCCATCGGCACAGGCACCCATCAGGCCGACCCGGCCGCCACCATAGATCAGGCGGATCTTGCGCTCCGCCATCTGGCGGCCGAGATCGGTGGCCATGGGTACGAAATTGGGATTGGCCCCACGCGAGGACCCGCAATAGACACAAAGGGATGAGATCGGAGACATTCCGATTAGTTACTCCTGTTGATTATGGACCTGTGATCTTTTGGATGGCCGCGACGATACGCGGTCTTGCCGGGAAGATTGTGGCCCTGGACTGGAACGCCCAAGCGGCAGGCGGGAAAACAGATGATCATTAACAGCCAATATGAGCCAGCTTCGGCGACAGTTCAATGACCATCCGGGTGGCCGGACCCCTCGCCAGGGGGCGATGGCGGCGATTGCTTGAGGCAGGACATGGGTTTAGCCTGCATGAAACGGGCCTGAGGGGTCAGGCCGCGTCTTAAGAAACGGGGAAGGTAGCAGGTAGATGTCCAGGCTGGCTTTGATTGGTGTCACGGGCGCCGCGGTGGTGGTCCTCGCGGCCGGTCTGATTTATGCGATCGCCCAGCAGGAAGGCGACGATGCCACGGATGCTGGCAATCCCCCGGCACCGGCCACAGCGACGAGCGAAGGCACGGCGACGCCGGGAAACGATAGCGGCACCGGTAATGCGCAGGGGACCACTGCTGCGGCAACCTCGGGCGGGACCACTGGTACAGCCACTGGCGATGCAGCGCCGGCGGGCAATACCACGCAAACCGCCTCGACAGCGGCGCCCACCGCCAATGTCGTTGCCAACGCGGCGGGCCAGTCGGGCGACGCGGCGACAGCGCCCAGCTTTGACGTGGTCCGGATCAATCCCAACGGCGACGCTGTGATTGCCGGCCGCGCCGTTCCCGGCGCTACCGTAACTTTGCTTGATGACGGCAAGGTGGTGGGGGAGGCAAAGGCCGACGACCGCGGCGACTGGGTGTTGCTCCCCAACAGCGCGGTAGCGCCAGGCGAACATAAATTTACTCTGCAGGCACAGACGAAAGATGGGGTCGCGCAGCAATCCGAGCGCATGGTGATCGTTGTGGTGCCTGCGCCTGCCAAGGATATCGCCGGCAACGCCGTGGCGGCACCGGCCGGCGCCTTGGCTTTGTCGGTCCCGCAGAACGGCGACGGCGCCAGCCAGATACTCAATATGCCGAGTTCTTCGAGTTCGGCCGACATCCCGGTGGGACCGGCCACGGCACCAACGCTCGATGTCATCGATTTCGACAAGGATGGCCGCATGACCTTGGCCGGCCGCGCGCCCGCCGAAGCCAAGATTGCGCTCTATCTCGACGACAAACTGCTGGGTTCGGCCGATGCCGATGCGCAAGGCCGCTGGAGTTTCGTGCCCCCGGATACGCTTGCCGTGGGTCGACATGAGTTGCGGGTGGATCAGGTCGATACGGCCGGCAAAGTGATCGCCCGCATCGTGCAGCCGATCGAGCAGCCCGATTTTGCAGCGATGATGCCGGCGGGGGCCCAGGTCGTGGTGCAGCCCGGCAATTCACTGTGGCGGCTGGCGCGTCGCACTTATGGCAACGGATTGCGCTTCAGCGTGATCTATGAGGCCAATAAGGAGCGGGTGCGCGACCCGGACCTGATCTATCCCGGCCAAGTGCTGGTCGTTCCGCAATAGAGAGGGCTCAACCCTCGGTCTGCTGCTTGGGCCAGGTCGGCAGGATTTCAGCCAGGATCAGCAGGAATGGCCGTACCTCAAGAATGACGCTCACCGTGGCCGCGATCAGATCGGTGGGGGTCCAGGGCGAGACGACCGGCGCCTTGCCGACGCACAAAATGGTTTTCTGCTTGCTGATTGCCAGACGCGTATGGGTCAGTTCCTGGCTGGCGTCGATGATGGCCATGGCCGAGCGGCGAATGGCGACACCTTCGGCGGAGTAGGGGAGTGGCGCGATCTCGCCGGATATCTGGACGATGGGGCCGGACTGAATCTGGCGCGTATTGGCCGTAAAGCGCACGTCCATGTACCGGAAGCCGAACTCAACCAATCCGCCACCGCGCCCGATGCGCACTGCGCCCGCAGCGTCGATGTGCATTTGATCTACATCTGGCGGCAGCGTGTTATTGGCTAACATCTCAATGGTCACTATACCGAATCCCTTGCCCTCGTCGCGCCCGATGCTAGGTGGTCCCGCTTAACGATGTGTAAAAACTTAACAGTCGGATGCAGAAAAAGTGCCACTGTGACGCGGGATTTCATCCGTGACGTGGTGTCCAATATGTGGCAAATCATGGGATTAGCTGACGGAGCGCGCCTATTGGTGCGATCTCGGCGACGATCCAGTGAGGGATAATTTTGACGCCTAAAGTTCTGTGTCCGATTCATCGTGCCGGCTGGCCTTTTGTTGCCGGTTTTGCGGCTGCCACGGCCTTGTTGTGGTGGCTTGCCGAACCGCTCGGCCTAATCGGCCTCGTTCTTACCTTATGGTGTGCGTATTTCTTCCGGGATCCGGATCGCGTGACTCCCAACCGGGTTGGCTTGGTGATCAGCCCGGCCGATGGTGTGGTGCAGATGATCCAGCCCGCGGTACCGCCGGCGGAACTTGGCCTCGACCAGCGCCCGCGGACGCGTATCAGCGTCTTCATGAATGTCTTTAACGTGCACATCAATCGTTCGCCGATCGACGCCGAGGTGATCGGCAGTGCCTATCGTCCCGGTAAATTCGTCAACGCCGCCCTCGACAAGGCCAGTGACGAGAATGAGCGGAGTTCGCTGCACCTACGGACGAGCGACGGCCAGGACATTTGTGTCGTGCAGATCGCCGGCCTGGTGGCCCGCCGCATCCTGTGCTGGACCAAGCCGGGGCAAAAGCTGCGCGCGGGCGAGCGTTACGGTATGATCAGGTTTGGCAGCCGCGTCGATGTCTATCTGCCGGATGGCGTGCAGCCGATGGTGAGCGTCGGCCAAATTGCGATCGCCGGTGAAACCGTTCTCGCTGATTTGCGTTCTGAAGAAGCGGCCCGTCTCGGCGAGATGCGCTAGGACCATTTGAAGAGGAGGATGCGGTGAGGATCAGACGCAACAGGTTGCGCGACCACTCGATCAACCGACTCATCCCAAACATGCTGACCATCACCGCGCTATGCGCTGGATTGACCGGCATCCGCCAGGCATTGCTGGGGCATTGGGAACTGGCGGTCCTCGCCATTCTGATCGCGGCCATCTTCGACGCGCTTGATGGCCGTATCGCGCGCCTGCTGGATTCCTCCAGCAAGTTCGGGGCCGAGCTGGATTCCTTGAGCGACTTCGTCAGCTTTGGCGTGGCGCCGGCGATGATCATGTTCCTGTGGAGTACCCAGGAAGTGAAAGGTTTCGGCTGGGCCCTGACGCTGGCGTTCAGCGCCTGCATGGCGCTGCGTCTGGCGCGCTTCAACACCAAGCTCGACAACGCCGATCTGCCTGCCTGGACCAGCCGCTTCTTTACTGGCGTGCCCGCCCCGGCCGGCGCCGGGCTGGTTCTGATGCCGCTTATCGCCTGGCTGGAATATGGCGCCGACTTCCTACGCGCGCCGGCTTTTGTCGGCCTGTTTCTGATTTGCGTCGCTGGCCTGCTGGTGAGCCGACTGCCGACCTTCTCGTTCAAGCGTGTCCGCGTGACGCAAGCCTGGGTCCTGCCGACCATGATCGGCGTCGTTGTCTATGCGTCGTTGCTGGTGAGCGTGCCCTGGGCGACGTTGTTCTTCACCTTGCTCGCCTATCTCGGGACCTTGCCGGTTGCCTATCGGACGCAGCGACGGCTACAGGCGCAGCGGCCAGCGCCGACGCCGAGCGCCGTGCCGGTGGATACGGATCACGACTGATGTTCGACCGCGCCGTCCGGCGGCGCATCGATCCCTTCCTCGAACAGATTGCCGGCGCCGCTAAGGATCGGCGCATTGGTGCTGATCAGATTACCTGGGCGGGCTTTGCCATCGGCCTTCTGTGCATGGTGGCCGTGGCGCAAGGCTGGTATGGCGTGGGCCTCATCCTGCTGCTGGCCAATCGCCTGTGCGATGGGCTCGATGGTGCGGTGGCGCGCCTGACAGGGCCGACCGATCGCGGCGCCTATCTCGACATCGTGTTGGATTTCCTGTTTTACGCGGGCTTTGTCTTTGCCTGCGCGATTGCACAGCCCCAGGCGACGCTGGCTGCGGCTTTCCTCATCTTCAGCTTCGTCGGCACGGGGACAAGTTTTCTGGCCTTCGCCATCATCGCGGCACAGCGCAACTGGCCGGTTGATGTGGGCGGCAAGAAAGGTTTTGCGCATCTCGGCGGCCTGACCGAGGGCACCGAGACGATCTTCGTCTTCGTTGCCATGCTGCTATGGCCGGAAGCCTTTGCCACGCTTGCCTGGATATTTGGCGGCCTCTGCTGGCTCACCACCTTCAGCCGTATCGCAACGACGTTACGGACATTGCGTCCTTAGCATCGGGCTGCTGCCTGAAGTTACTTGTGGCTGTGATGCGCCTGCAGCGTCTGCACCAGCTCTTCGAGCTTGGTCTTATCCATCAGATAAAGATTGCGGCCCTTACGCTTGAGCAGGCCGCTCGGATAAAGCTGGCTCACGGCGCGGTTGACGGTCTCGCGCGTGGTGCTGGTGATGCCGGCGATTTCGTGCATCGGCGGCAAGGGGCGCACGACCCAGAGGCCGGGGACAGCAGCTTCCGGCTGCGCCATGCGGAGCAATTCGGCATAGACGCGCTGCGCCGCCTGCAGGGTCGAGAGTTCCATGATGCGCAGGCCGCTCTGGCGCACGAGGCGCGCCATGCGCTGCAGCAGCCGGAACGAGACCACGGCATTTGTCCGCACGAGATCCATGAAGACTTCCGGCGGCATGATGCAGAGTTCGGACTTTTCGATCGCCGTCACGCTGGCCGAGCGCGGCTGTTCATCGATCGCCGCCAGTTCGCCGAAGGATTCCCCCGGCTTGACCGTCGCCAGGGTGACTTCCTTGCCGGATGGCGAGAACGTGACCACAGCGACCGACCCCTTGAGGACGAAGAATACCTCACGGGAGTTGGCACCCTTGTCGAGGACGGTCTGTCCCTTGTCACATATGCGCCAGCGACAGCGGGCCTCCAGCGCCTTCAAATCAGGTTCCGGTATGCCCTCAAGCAGCGCAAAAGCGCGCAAGGTGCGTTCAACGGTTTGTGTCTGAGTCGTTCCCATGGCGGGCAGCATAATCGAAAGGTTTCGCCGCGCCAACCGGCCGCGGCAATGATGGCTAAGAATGCACTCTTTCCGATCAGCACCCGATAATGCGGTGGTGCTACGATGCGATGGAACTCATCGTGAACGGCAACCTGATCTACCAGCGCAGGCACAGCCTGCCAAGAACGGCTCCGACCGCGGTGACGATCCCGATGGCGCCCAGATACCAGATGGCGACATAAAACGGCGAATCATTGTCACAATGGACTGCATAGAGGAGGGCACCGATACCGCCGGCGGCAAAACCGGCGATTGCGCCGGCCACGGTCGGCGATTGCGGCGCGCCATGACGAAGCGCCAATAGCGCCGCCCCAAGAGGACCGACGGCCATGAGCGGCACCATGGTCAGGCAATAGACGGGATTGAAGCCCATGGCGCTGGCTGGCCACTGGTCCATCGGCAACATCACCATCTCCAACAGCAACCCCAGCCCCAGCGGCACCAAGGCCAGCAATATCCATTTGAGCGCCGTCCTGGGCGCCGTCTGTGGGCGCGCCATGTGGAACAGCAACAGAGTTCCGAAAGCGGCGACGCTGGCGGCGACCAGGATCTTGAAGTCATAGCGCCAGGTCATAAGCGCGTCGCCGAAATCGGGCCGCATTTCCAGGAACGTCCGAAAGACGCCATAAGCCACCAGCAAGGCCAGCGGCAAGGCGAACGCGAAGGTGCGGCGGGACGACGTGGGTGGGCGGTCCTGATCCGCGACCAGGCTGCCGATAAGATCGTCGGTCTTCATGTCTCGCTCCTTCGGGCCGCCGCGGCGAGGGCGGCCAGCCCACGATGCAGCGCCACCCGGACAGCACCTTCACTCAGGGTGAGGCGCTTTGCAGTCTCGGCCGGCGACAGGCCATCGATTGAAATCGCCCGCACCACCTGGGACTGGCCCGGCGGCAGGGTTGCAAGATGCCGGTCCAGCGCCTCGGTCGAGAGCGTCTGCTCGGGCTCCGGCGCTGCCAGCGTTTCGAGCAGATCATCGACCGGCACCATGATGCGGCGGCCACGGCGGCGCAGATTGTCGATCAGCTTGTGGCGCGTGACCGCGCGCAACCAGGGCAGGATGGCTCGGTCGGCGTCCCAGCTGCCGCGCTTGAGATGGATGGCCAGCAATGTTTCCTGCACGATGTCCTCGGCCTCCGCGATCTCATAACCCTGGCGCGAGAGTTCCCGCCTGACCCAGCGGCGCAGCATATCGGCCAAGGCGGTCAGCAGGCGCCGATAGGCCACCGCATCGCCCGCCTGGGCCGCGCGCATCCAACCGGCCAGTTCGTCTTCCAAATCACTCACACCTGCATCCCCACATACGGCGACCGGACGTCATTGTTACTTGCTGCCCATAGCATCGTGACGAACGCCGTTTTGACGGTAAACCGAGCTCGGCGGTCGTGTCGACTGTAACAACGCCGACCATGCCGCCGAACTGGTCTGGGCAGGGCCAATCAGGGCCCATGACATCAGGAGGAAATTACCATGGATCGTCGTACTGTCAGCCTGGCCATTGCCGGCTCCCTGTTGACCGCGCTTGCCATGTCCAGCGCACCTGCTGCCGCCGATGACACCAAGGAAAAGTGCTTTGGCATCGCCATGGCGGGCAAGAATGATTGCGCGTCCGCGGGCAACAATTCCTGTGCCGGCCAATCCAAGGCCGATTTCGACAAGGCCGCCTGGAAGGCTGTTCCCAAGGGCACCTGCGAAACTACGATGGTGAAGCTGCCGGATGGCACTGAGCGCGCCGGCACCTTGATGCCGATGGGCTCGTAAGTTCACGCCGTCATAGTTTCACCGCCGTGACCGCGCTCCGTCCCCTCGGTGCGGATGGCAGGAACCCGATCCCAGCATCTGCTGGGGTCGGGTTGCGGCCGCAGCACTACGCCGACATTCTTGGCGCGCCATCGCCACTAGGATGGTTCGAAGTACATCCTGAAAATTACCTGTGTGCGGGCGGGCCGCAACACGACGCGCTTGCGCAGATCCGCGCACAATATCCGCTCTCGTTTCACGGCGTCGGCCTGTCACTGGGCAGCGAGGCGCGGCCTGATGCACTTCATCTTGCGCGCCTGCGCGTGCTGATCGATCGCTATCAGCCGGCTCTGTTCTCAGAGCATCTCGCCTGGTCGAGCCATGGTGGAAAATTTCTCAATGACCTGCTGCCCTTGCCATATACGCAGCAGACACTCGACCGGTTCGTCAGTCATGTCGACGAGACGCAGGAGGCGCTCGGCCGGCAAATCCTGATCGAGAATCCGTCGCTCTATGTTCAGTTTTCTGCCAGCGACATGACTGAACCGGAATTTCTGAACACCCTGGCGCAACGGACCGGCTGCGGCCTGTTGCTCGACATCAACAACGCATACGTCACCAGCATCAATTTTGCCCGCGATCCCATAGCCTATCTTGCCGCCTTTCCCTGGCAGCATGTGCGCGAGATACATCTTGCCGGACATGCGACGGAATCCGATGCGCTTGGACGCCCCCTGCTGATCGATGCCCATGACGGCCCTGTCTGCGACGCGGTCTGGGCACTCTATCGTCGTATGGTCCGGCAGATGGGCGCGGTGCCGACCTTGATCGAATGGGACCAGGAGATGCCGGTTTGGGACGCGCTGCTAGGCGAAGCCCTTTCCGCCGATCGGATACTGCAGCAGGAGCGTGACCGTGCCGTCGCGTGAGACAATGCAGGCATCGTTCGCCGCTGCCATTTGGGCACCTGAACGAGACGTGCCCGCAGGCATCTCGCCGCAGCGGAATTTTGCGGTCTACCGGAACAATGTCTATGCCGGTCTGATCAAGAGCCTGCAGGCGCGCTTTCCAGTGGTTCAGCGTCTGGTTGGGGATGAATTCTTCGCACGATGTGCCGGCATCTTTGTCGAACGGCAGCCACCGCTGTCACCGGTAATGATGGAGTATGGCGCCGATTTTCCGGGTTTTCTGGCGGCGTTCGAACCGATCCGTCATCTGCCGTATCTGGCTCCGGTCGCGGAATTGGAATGGCAATATCATGTGGCACAGCATGGTCCCGACGCACAGCCGCTGGACACCGCAGCGCTCGCGACATTGCCGTTGGCGGAAATGGATCGTCTCACCTTCAGCCTGCATCCGACATGCCACATTCTGGCGTCGCCTTATCCGATCCTGTCGATCTGGCGCACCAACACTTTCGATACCGTCACTCAAGAGATAGCGGCCGGCAGTCCGGGCGAAACCGTCATGCTGGTTCGCCCGCACAATGTCGTGCTGCTGCTGCCGCTGACTGACGGTATCGACGTTTTTGTGACGCATCTTCAGCAGGGGACTGCGCTGGCTGAAGCCGCCGCATTGGCACAAGCAGCCAGTACCCGGTTCGATCTTGCCGGCGCCTTGGCGCTGTTGTTCCGTGTGCAGGCGCTCTCGGGGTTTCATGCCATCAATGCTCAAAATGGAAATAGCGATGTCTCTTAAGCAAATGTTTGATCTCTTCCCGCGCATTCCCAACGACTTGATTGCGCTTTTGGCCCGCATCGGCATCGGCACAATCTTTCTGCGGTCCGGCCTTCTCAAGCTCGAGGGCTGGAGCAATGGCAACACTTTGTTCCTGTTCCAGAGCGAGTATCACCTGCCATTAATTCCGCCCGAACTTGCGGCACCTTTGGCAATGTCCATGGAACTCGCCATGCCGATGTTCCTGTTCGCCGGGCTGGCGACACGCTTTGCGGCCCTGGCGCTTCTCGGCATGACGCTGGTCATCGAGATTTTCGTCTATCCGAACGCCTTCGACACCCATGCGGTCTGGGCCGTGGCGTTGCTATTCCTCATCAAGTTTGGGGCGGGGAAGCTATCGCTTGACCATCTTCTGAAGAATATGGCGGCTCAGCGAGCCGGCGCACTGCGGTGAGGTGCCGCGTAGCGGCCCGTCACATACCAGGCGAAGGCCAGCAGCTGCAGAACGAGAAGTGCCCCGAAGGCGATGGCGTAGCTCGTCGTCGGCGATTGGGAAAATCCGTGCCCCAGATGATCGAGCACCCAGCCGATCGATGACTGGAACAGAGCGGAGGCCAGGAACAGCATCAGATTGGCGGCGGATTGCGCGCGGCCGGCGAGGTCGCGTCCGAAATGGGCGCCGAGTGTTGCGTAGCCGAGATTGGCGGCCTGGCCGGTGAAGCCGTAGATGATCCAGATCACCGGCAATGGCACGGGCAGGGCGAAGATCATCGCAAGCTGTGCCGCGACATAGAGCGAAAAGGCGCCGGCCACGACGGTTTTGAGGCCGATACCACGGCGCTGCACTCGGTCGGCGATAATGCCCGTCAGCAGCGAGCCGATGGCAAAGGCAAGGCCCAGCACCATCAATTGCTGGCCGGCGGTATGACGATCGAGGCCGATCACGTCGGTCATCCAGCGCGTCGCCCACAGGGTCTGGACGGCGATGAAGGTGCCGGAGATTGCGGCCACCATCGGGGTTACGCGCCAGAAGATCGGATCCTTGAAGATGCCGAGATAGCCGCGCAGCTGTGCGGCAAGCGCGACTGGCCGATGATCGTCGTCCCGCTTGGGCACCAGGAAGTAGATCGAGGCGGTGACGCACAGTGTGAAGACAACCAGCACGGCGAAAAGCGCACGCCAGCCGATGATGTCGGCGGCAAGGTTCGCAGGATACGTGCCGCATAGGAAGCCGAGGCCGCCAAAGGTGACGACCGTGGAATTGCCAAGCGCCAGTCGCTCCGGCGGCAGCCACATCGCATTGGCCTTGAAGGCTGACATCAGGCAACCGCCAAGGCCGATGCCGATCAGCAGCCGCGCCCCAGCAAGACTGGCCGTCGTTTCACCCATGGCAAACCAGGCGGCACCGCTTGCCGCCAACAGCAACAGCCATGTCTGCACAAGCCGCGGTCCGAAGCGGTCGAGCAGCAATCCCAGCGGTAGCTGGAACAGCACGAAGCCGTAGAGATACATCGATGTCATCAAGCCGAGATCGGTATTGCTGAGCGAGAGTTCGGCGATGAGATCGTCGGAAATGGCGGCGTTCACGACACGGAACAGATAGGACGTGAAATAGCCCGCGGCGAAGGGGCCGAGGGCGCGCAGCAGCGTGCTGCGTGTCAGCGGTGTCATGCGACGTTGAGTGGCTGGCGTGCGGCGCGGCGCTGGTCATAGAGCGTGTTGCCGGCGACGGCTGCCAGCACCAGCGCACCCCCATAGAGCGCGAAGACGCCCGGGTTCTCGCCCAGGAACAGGAACACCCAGAAGGCGCCCAGCACCGTTTCCACCAGCGAGATGAGCGCTGCTTCCGCTGCTGGGATCAACCGCGCGCCGGTGGTGAAGAAGATGAGCCCGATCGACAATTGCACCGCGCCGAACAGGAACAGATAGAAGAGATCGCTGGTCGAGACGTCCAAGCTCTCTACGCCCGCCATACAGAAGCCGATGATGCCCATGATGGCGGTACCCAGGCAGGTGGCTGGCGTCATGCGGACATGGCTGTAACGGCGGGTGAGTACCGTGGCGCAGGCGAAGCTGATGGCGATGACGCCGGAGAGGATCATGCCGGTGGCATCGGTGTGCCCCTCCGCCTTGGAGACCATCAGCAGAATGCCGGAGAGTGCCACCAGCATCGCGATCACGCGGGGCCAGCCGAGACGTTCGCCCATCCAGACCCAGGCGAGCAGGCCCGCGATGAGCGGTGCCGTCGATTGCACGACCAGGATGAGGGCGACGGTCGCATGCTCAAGCGCGATGACGAAGGAGATCGAGGCGGTCGCGAAGCAGATGCCGACGCCGATGCCGCCGGGACCCATGTTGCGGAAATGGCTCCAGGTCTGGCGCCCGTCACGGATCAGCAGGAAAATCAGCAGCGCCACGGCGGCGATGGCGCCGCGCCAACCGACAGTGACCCATGGCTCGACCGTGATCTGCCGCGCGATCAGCCCACCGAGGCTCCAGCAGATCGCAGCCGCCACGACGAGCAGGGTGCCCTTGCGGTGCAGTGAGGCGGCATTGTCCGACATGAAGAATCTTCCCCCGAAAATATCGATCCGCAGCATAGAGAGGACAGCATTCACCACAAGGGTGTGCCGTCTCATGGCAGATATGCAGCGGCCTAGTTGTCTGTGATGGTACTGCGTTGCACTTCCGCCAGCAGCCAGCTGCGGAAGGCGGCGAAAGGTGCGTCGGCCAACGTCTCTTCCCGGTAGATGAGCTGCCAGGCCATGCCCGGATCGACCAGTTCGAGATCGAACAGGCGCGCCAATCGGCCGGCTTTGAGGTCATCCTGCACATATGGCGCACGGGCCAGCGCGATGCCGAGGCCATCCAGCGCAGCCTGGATGGCATAGGTGGAATAGTCGAAAGACAGGCGCCGTCGGAAGCGAGCCGGGTCAAGTCCGCTTTCGGCAAGCCAGCGCGGCCATTCCTTGGGTGAATGCGCGACTTCCAAAAGCGTATATTGCTGCAGATCGGCGCGCCGCTTGATGCTGTCCGCCAAAGCAGGTGCCGCCACCGGGAACAGCGAGGCACCGAACAGCCGCTCGGTGATGAGGCCGGGTAGTTGCGCGGCGCTCAGGCGAATGGTTGCTGCCCAATCCGGCCGCAAGGTCACATGATCGTCGATCGCCGTCACCAGCCGTACCTCGATGCCGGGATGCTGGCGCTGGAAATGCTGCAGCCTTGGTATCAGCCAGCGCATGGCGAAGGTCGGGCCGGCTGCGACCGAGAGGCCGGGCAGGGTGTTTCGCTGAACGCTGTCGACCGCTGCCTCAAGCCGCCGGAACGCGTCATCCAGCAGGGGGGCGAGGCTCTTGCCGGCCGGCGTCGGCATGAGCGAATTGGCATGGCGTTCAAAGAGGGTCTGGCCGATCTGACCCTCGACCAGCTTCACCAGGCGGCTGATCGCCGTCTGGGTGACGTTGAGTTCACTGGCCGCGGAGACAAAGCTGCCCAAGCGCAAGGCAGCCTCAACCGCCTTTAACCCCTTGAGAGATGGCATCATTCTGATTCTACCATAACAAAAACTTGGGCTAGTCTGTCATAATGGCGCTGGCAGGGAAAGCCGCATCGGCGCAGACCAAGACAGACCTATCTGGGGAACCCGCTGCCGTGAGCGTCGCCGCCACTCTGATCGCCGTCGTCATCGCAGTGCTGAGCACCTCGTTCCTGTCCGGCATTTTCGGCATGTTGGGTGGCCTGATCCTGATGGGCCTGCTGCTTCTGGTGCTGCCGGTGCCGGCGGCGATGAGCCTTCATGCCGTGACGCAGATGACTTCGAACGGGTGGCGCGCCTTGTTGTGGCACCGGCTCATTCTATGGCGCGTGATGCCGGGCTACATCTTTGGTTCGTCCATTGCCTTCGGCATTCTCGCCTGGGTAAGTTTCCAGCCGCCGACCGCCTGGGTCTATATCGGTCTCGGCATCGTGCCCTTGTTGGCCGTTGCCGTGCCAGCCCATATCGCCCCCGATATCCGAAGGCCCTATGCCTCGACCATTCTCGGTTTCCTGGTGATGAGCATCCAACTGCTCTCCGGGGTCGCCGGCGTGCTGGTCGACATCTTCTTCTTCCGCACCGATCTCGACCGGCGCCAGATCGTCGCCACCAAGGCTTTCTCACAGCTGATCGGCCATGTCTTTCGGCTGACCTATTTCACCCTGGTGGCGACTCACTCAGACGTGAACACCGAAATTCCCATCTGGGTCTTCGGCGTCTCAATCGTGTGTGCGGTGGCGGGGACGAGCTTGGCGCGCCTCGCCCTGGAACGGCTGACCAACAGGGCATTCCTGATGTGGACACGCTGGCTGGGCGTCACCGTCGGATGTGTGTATCTGGCGCGCGGCCTCTATTTGATGATGTAAGCCCCCGCCGTCTGGCGGTGACATTCGCCGCATTGCGCCCTATCCTGCGGCCCATGATTCGAAAGCGGCGAGGGCAGTTCATGGACGCGTTGACGGGTAAGACAAGTTCGCAGGCGCGTTCCGGCAAGATCGTTTCCGCCGCGTTGCTGGCAGCACTCCTCACCGGTTGCGCGGCACAACCGACGCAGCCGCCTGTGGCGACGGCACCGGCGCCCGCTCCAGCACCTGCGGCACCGGTACCCGGCGTTCCGGACTTCACCCAACTGACCCAGACGAGCTGCCCGGGGACGACGCCCAGCTATGCTGAATGGGTGGCCCGCTTCGGCGCCTATGCGCTCCATCAGGGGCAGGCGGAACCGGTCATCCGTACGGCCTTTGCCAACGTCACCGAAAACCCGAAGATCCGCGACCGCGCCGGCAAACAGGCCGAATTCGTGACCCCTGTCTGGACCTATCTCGACCGCGCCGTCTCGCCGGAGCGCATCGCCAAGGGCCAGGCCAAGCTGCCGGAAGTGCGTGCCCTCATTGCCGATATCGAACGTGATTACGGGGTCAGCGACGCGACCTTGATGGGCATCTGGGGGATCGAAACCGATTTCGGCAACAATTTCGGCGATGTCGACGTGTTCGAAGCGCTCAGCAACGTGGGCTATGGCACCAGCCGCAAGGACTTTGCCTGCAACGAGTTGATGTCGGCGCTGAAGATCGTTTCCGCTGGCAAGGTGCAGCCCAGCCAGATGATCGGCTCCTGGGCCGGCGCCATGGGGCACAGCCAGTTCCTGCCCTCGAACTACCTCACCATCGCCGTCGACCGCGATGGCTCGGGTGCCCCGGATCTGTGGACCTCGATGCCGGATGTTTTCGCCTCGACCGCCAATCACTTGGTGCGCGATGGTTGGCAGCGCGGCCTCACCTGGGGCTTTGAAGTGAAGCTGCCGCAGGGCTTTGCCTATCAGGAAGCCGAACTCGATATCGAACAGCCGATCGGCCATTGGCAGCAGAAGGGCGTCAAAACCATCAACGGCACGGCCTTGCCCAATCTGCCCGGTGGCACGTCGATCCTCATTCTTGCCGGCTATAAGGGCCCGGCCTTCCTGGTCACCAAGAACTACAAGACCATCCTCAAATACAACTACTCGACCTCCTATGCCCTCGCAGTGGCCTATCTTGGCCAGCGCGTGATGGGCGGTCCGGGCGTGGTGGCGAAGTGGCCGGTCGACGAGCCGCTGCTCTCGCTCGAGGAGCGCGAAGAGCTGCAGCAGCGCCTCGTGGATCGTGGCCTGCTCGCCGGCAGCGTCGATGGCGTCATCGGTCTGAAGAGCCGCAAGGCGATCCGCGCCTTCCAGCTTCAGGCCGGACTTCCAGCGGATGGATTCGCGACCAAGGCACTGCTTGCCGAACTGCGCCGCCGCGCGGCCAGCTGATACACGGTAACCACCTATAATATAAGGAAAAGCGCTCGATTGCTTTTCCCTGCCCGATGGTTATAGTCCCGCCTTTCGGGAAGGTTGGGGCGGTTTGCCGTACCCTGACGGCCAAAATTTGCAGGGAGAGATTTCATGTTCATTTCAGAAGCTTACGCTCAGGCGGCAGCACCCGCACCGGGTGCCACCGACATGCTGACCAGCTTTCTGCCGCTGGTCCTCATCTTCGTCGTGTTCTGGTTCCTGATGATCCGCCCTCAGCAGAAGCGGATGAAGGAACATCGCGCGCTGGTGAGTGCGGCGAAGAAGGGCGACAAGGTCGTCACCAATGGCGGCATCCTCGGCACGATCACCAAGGCGGTCGACGGCGAGAACGATGTCGAAGTCGAAATCGCCACCGGCGTCAAAGTGCGCGTGCTGCGCTCTGCCATTCAGGATGTGCTCAACCGCACCATGCCGGCGGGCAAAGGCGGCAAGGCTGTCGAAGCCAAGACGGTCGAGACCAAGAGTGAAGGCGCCAACGACGCCTGAACATATGCATGATGGCCTGCCAGCCTATGGCGGGCCATCTGCTTGTTAAAGCGGCCGGGCCACCCCGCGCCACGTCAAGGACATAGGGCGATATGCTGCAGTTCTCAAAATACAAAATCACGCTGATCCTGGCGGTGTTGTTGCTCGGTCTCTATACCGCGCTGCCAAACCTGTTCAGCGCAGCTCATATCGCCAGTCTGCCCTCCTGGCTGCCGGCCCGCACCGTCAGTCTCGGCCTCGATCTACAGGGCGGTTCGCATCTGCTTTATGAAGTCGATACCGAAGCGCTGGTCAAAGGGCGGCTTGAGGCGGTCGAAGATGAAATCCGCAGCGCGATGCGCGACAAGAAGCTGGGTTACACCGACCTTGGCGTGAAGGGCGACCGCATCACCTTCAAGCTGCGCGACCTCAGCGCTATCGACACCGCGCGAGCGGCGCTCGCCACCACCACCACCGGCTTGCAGCTGGATATCGCCGATGATGGCGGCGTCAGCGTCTATTTCAGCGAAGCGGCGCTGACCGAGGTCAAGAAGCACGCGGTCGAACAATCGATCGAGATCATCAGCAAGCGTATCGACCAGACCGGCACCAAGGAACCGACCATCATCCGCCAGGGTGAAGACCGCATCGTTGTCCAGGTCCCGGGCTTCGGCGACCCGCAGCGCCTCAAGGAGCTGATCGGCAAGACCGCCAAGATGGAATTCAAGATGGTGGATGAAACGGCGGAATCGACCGGTAACGGTCCCGCCACCTCGGTTCAGCTGCCGGTCATCGAGAAAGATGGCTCGCCGGGTCAGAAGCTGTGGATCCGCAAGCCGGTGATGGTGTCCGGCGAGAACCTCACCGACGCCCAGCAGGGCTTCGATGGCGGCATGCCGATCGTCCAGTTCAAGTTTGACTCGGTGGGTGCGCGCAAATTCGGCGACGCCACCAAGGCCAATGTCGGCAAGCGCTTTGCGATCGTGCTCGACAACCAGATCATCAGCGCCCCGGTCATCCGCGACGCGATCCTGGGCGGCAGCGGCGTCATCAGCGGCAACTTCACGACTGAATCGGCGCGAGACCTCTCGATCCTGCTCCGTGCGGGCGCCTTGCCGGCGCCGCTCACGGTGCTGGAAGAGCGCACGGTCGGTGCTGACCTCGGCGCCGATTCGATCGAGGCCGGCAAGCGCGCCTGCCTCATCGCGGTCGTCTTCATTGCCGTGGCGATGATCCTGCTCTACGGCCTCTTTGGCGTGTTCGCGAACATCGCGATGCTGCTCAATGCGGTTCTGATGCTGGGCTTCCTGTCCGCCATCGGCGCCACGCTGACCTTCCCCGGCATTGCCGGCATGGTCTTGACGCTCGGCATGGCGGTCGATGCCAACGTGCTGATCCTGGAGCGTGTGCGCGAGGAGATGCGCAATGGTCGCTCGCCGGTCAACGCGATGGAAGCCGGCTACCGCGAGGCGCAGGCGACGATCTTCGACGCCAACGTCACCCACGCCATCTCGACCATGTTCCTGTTCGCCTTCGGCTCCGGCCCGATCAAGGGCTTCGCCATCACGCTGCTCATCGGCATCGTCAGTTCGGTCTTCACCGCCGTCGTCGTGACGCGCCTGATGACGTCGATCTGGCTGCGCCAGGCGCGACCCAAAGCGCTGCCGTTGTAAAGCGAGGGATATAAAAATGTTCAAACCGATCCATCTCGTTCCCGCCGGCACCCGCATCAACTTCATGCGCCCGCACAAGATCGCCTTCATCATCTCGGTGATCATGATCCTGGGGTCCTTCGCCCTGGTCTTCACCAAGGGTCTCAATTTCGGCATCGACTTTGCCGGCGGCGTGATCATGGAAGTGAAGAGTTCCACACCGGTGGCCGACCTCGCCTCCATGCGCAGTGAACTTGACAATCTGGAGCTCGGCGAAATCGCGCTCCAGGAATTCGGCGCGCCGGATATCGTGCTCATCCGCATCCCGCAGCAGGAGGGCGGCGAAGTGGCGACCCAAGCCGCCGTTGCCAAGGTCAAGGAATCGCTCGGCAGCGACTGGCAGTACCGCCGCACGGAATCGGTTGGCCCCAAGGTCGGCGACGAGTTGAAGAGCAGCGCCGTCTGGGCGTCCATCTTCGCCATGCTCGGCATCATGGCCTATATCTGGTTCCGCTATGAATGGCAGTTCGGCATCAATGCCGTGCTGGCGCTGTTCCACGACTGCGTCACCACAGTCGGATTTTTTGCACTCACCGGGCTCGAGTTCAACCTCACCACGGTTGCTGCGGTCCTGACCATCGCCGGCTATTCGGTCAACGACACCGTCGTCATCTATGACCGCATCCGCTACGATCTGCGCCGCTATAAAAAAATGCCGCTCTCACAGCTGATCAACCAGGCGCTCAACGAGACGCTGGCACGTACCACGGTGACGTCGGGCCTGACCTTGCTCTCAGTCCTCGCATTGGCCATCTGGGGCGGCGAGGCGATGCGCGGTTTCTCGATTGCGATGATCTGGGGCATCCTTATCGGCACCTATTCGACCATCTGCGTCGCGTCGCCGATGCTGCTCTATATGAACATTCGTAATATCGGGTCGGACAAGGGCAAGACTGCCGAGGTCGAGGCGCAAGCCTGACCTTAACTCTGCGGAGGAGGGCCTCATGGATGTGACGCCCCTGATTCCGGCTGGTCGCCAGATCATCGAGACCTATGGCGACGGCCGTTTCCGCATCGCCAACACTTTACATGAGGGATCGGTGCTGGTCTTCCCCGGCCAGACGCTCGCTTGGCCGGTCGCGGACATGGCCGGTTTGACTGCTGCCTCGCTCAACGCCGTTTCGGACGCGGCGAAGAAGGGTGAGATCGAGCTGCTGCTTGTCGGTTGCGGCGCCCGCATGGCGATGATCCCGCGCGACCTCCGCGCGGCGCTTCGCGCCGAAGGTGTCGTGCTGGAGCCGATGGATACCGGTGCAGCCGCGCGGACCTTCAACGTTCTGATGGCAGAAGGCCGCCGGGTTGCGGCGGCCTTGATCGCGGTTTAGCTATAAAGACGTCGTCATGGTCGGCGCAGGCCGACCACCCACGACTTACTTTCATCCGTTAGAAACTCGTGGGTGGTCCGCCTACGCGGACCATGACGAAAGAAAGAATCAGCTCGCCTTGCGAATGCCGGCCTTGTCGGCGGCACCGCTTGCCATGTTCTCAGCCGCAAACTTCCAGTTCACGACGTTCCAGAATGCGCCGACATAATCCGGCCGCTTGTTGCGATAGTCGATGTAATAGGCGTGCTCCCACACATCGCAGGTGAGCAAGGGCTTGTCCGCCGTAGTAAGCGGCGTCTGCGCGTTGCTGGTGCTCTTGAGATCGAGCCCGCCATCGGGCGTCTGCACCAGCCAGACCCAGCCGGAACCGAAGGTATCCGCTGCGACCTTGCCGAACTCGGTCTTGAATGTATCGAACGGACCCCACTTCTTCTCGATCGCTTCACCCAGTACACCATCCGGCTCGCCGCCAGCCTTAGGGGCCATGCTGTTCCAATAGAAGGTGTGGTTCCACACCTGAGCGGCGTTGTTGAAGATCTTGCCGGAGGATTTTTTGACGATCTCCTCAAGCGACTTGTTTTCAAATTCGGTGCCGGCAATCAGCTTGTTGAGGGTCTCGACATAGGTCTTGTGATGCTTGCCGTAATGGAACTCCAGGGTCTCCTTGGAGATATGGGGGCTGAGTGCGTCCATGGCGTAGGGAAGCTCGGGGAGGGTGATCTTGGCCATGATGAAACCTTTCTGCTGCGGGAACGGCAGCTTGGCAGGCCGCCACATCCGCATTGGCAGGGACGGCACTGGCTGCTAGTTCCAACATAACCGGCAGGCAGGGTCATGGTTCCGCGATCTGCTGCGGCGTTTTGCCACAAAAAAAACGGGGCCCCGAAGGACCCCGTTCTTGTTGCAGACCTGTCAGCGGAAGATCAGTTACCGATCCCCTGCTGCTGGGCCACCATGCAATAGAGCATGGGGATCGACAGCATTGTATTGACGCGCGAGGTCAACATCGCCATGCGGGCCGACTTTTTCTTGGTGTCGGCGTCGGCATCGACGATGCCCAGCGCACGCTTCTGGTTCGGCCAGATGATGAACCAGACGTTGAAGCCCATGATCAGCGCCAGCCACATGCCGATACCGATGGTGCGGAAGCCGGGCTGGAAGCTCAACGCCTCCAGGATGTAGCCGTTATGCGCGGCGGTGATCAGGCCGAACACGATCGTGCCCAACGCCGCCCAACGGAAGAAATAGAGCGCGGTCGGTGCGATGACCTTGCCGATCGCCGGCTTCTGCTCGTCGGGAATCTTGGGCATCGACGGGATCTGCACGAAGTTGAAATAATACAGCAGTCCGATCCACAGGATGCCGAACCAGACGTGGATGAAGCGGAACAGGAACGCCATATACGGACCGGCATCGAAGCCGCCCAGATTGACGATTGCGAAGACAACGATGGCCAGCACCACGCCGGCCGCCAGTGTCCTGTGAAGATTCTCGAGAATTTTGCTCATTGCTAACCCCTCCAAGCAAAAGCGGTGTGGCTATGGGGCGCATTCTATAGGATGCCCTGTGCCATAGAAACTGATTCCCCCTAATCCATTGGAAAATTATGGGAATAGTGTGGAACCGATAGTCGAAAATCCAGCTCCTGCCAATCGCGACTCGTTTGCCATCACCGAATATCAGGTGCGGGCGCTCGGGGACCTGCAGCGTGCCGATCGCGACCGCTATCTCTGCGCGCTGGCGGCGCCGGCGGCGCTGCGTGCGGATCTGGTGACGCTCTATGCCTTCAACGCGGAACTGGCAGGGATCGCCGACAAGGTGTCGGAAACGATGCTGGGGCTGATCCGCCTGCAATGGTGGCGCGATGCCCTGGCCGATGTCGCGGCAGGCCGCGGCCATCGCCACCATCTGGTGCAGGACCTTGCCGAACTCGCGGCGCGGCACCAGCTGACGCTGGGTCTGCTGAATAGCCTTATCGATGCTCGTGAGCGGGATGTCGAGGCGCGGCAGCCGGCTGATCTCGCTGAGCTCGAAACCTATGCGGCCGCCACCGCCGGCACGCTGTGCGAACTCGCTCTCGAAATCTGCGTGAGGCAGCCGAAGGCAGAATGGCGCGCGGTCGCTCGCTTGGCCGGCACCGCTTACGGCCTCGTCGGCATAGCGCGGGCGACGCCTTACCTGGTGCGTCATCGCCGCATCATGCTGCCGGCCCAGGAAATGTCAGCGGCCGGCTTGTCCCCCGATTTGCTGCTGGAGATGAAACCGGGCCCGGCCATCCGGCCCGTGCTGGAGCAGGTGTCAGGCCGTGCTGCCGGTCTCCTTGCTGCAGCGCGGAAGCAACGTCTGCCACGCCAAGCCATCGCGGCACTCTTTCCGGGACGCCTTGCCGCGGCACAGCTTGAGCGGCTGCGCCGCGACGGCTACGATCCTTTTGCGGCGGGCAGTTCAGCGCCCTCCGGCCTCAACATCTGGCGCCTCATCTCGGCGCGCTGCCTGGGGCACATTTAGCAAGCGAGAACAGATAAGATCATGAGCACGCCAGCTATCATCACCGTCGCCATCACCGGCAGCCAGCCATCAAAGGCGCAGAATCCGGCAGTGCCGACGCAGCCCGCCGAGCAGGTCGAAAGTACCCATGCCGCTTATGAAGCGGGCGCCAGTCTCGTTCATATCCATGTGCGCGATGATCAGGACAAATCCTCGTCCGACATCGAAAAGTTCCGCCAGGTGCAGGTGGGCATCGCCAAGCATTGCCCCGGCATGATCATCCAGTTCTCGACCGGCGGCCGTGGCCGTGAAGCATCGGAGCGCGGTGCCGCTTTGGCCCTGAAACCGGATATGGGATCGCTTGCCACCGGCTCCGTCAATTTCGCCACGATCATCTATGAGAACCCGCCGCAACTGATCGATGACCTCGCCAACGACATGCTGAAATATGACGTGAAGCCGGAATGCGAGTTGTTCGATCTCGCCATGCTCTACAACGCCAAGGTGCTGGTCGATCGCGGCCTCCTGAAAGGCCCGGCCCATGTGCAGTTCGTGCTGGGCATTCCCGGTGCCTTGCCGGCGCGCGAGAAGATCGTCGACTTCATGCTTGAGGAGTTGACCGAGATGCTGCCGGACGCGACCTGGACCGCAGCCGCCATCGGCCGCCAGCAATTGGAAGCCAATCACTGGGCGCTGAAGCGCGGCGGGCACGTGCGCACCGGGCTCGAGGACAATATCTATTTCGAAAAGGGCCGGCTCGCCGCGAGCAATGCCGAACTGGTCAAGCGCGTGGCCGACCTCTGCGGTAAATATGATCGCCATCCGGCGACAACCGCCGAAGCACGCGCGCTGTTGGGGCTAAGGGCTGCCTGAAATCGCAAACGAGGCAAATGCAAACGGGGCGCTTCCGATGGGAAGCGCCCCGTTCAAATAGCGTCGTGGAACAGCCAGATTACTTAATCTTGGCTTCCTTGAAGGCCACATGCTTCTTCACGACCGGATCATACTTGCGGAATTCAAGCTTCTCGGTGGTCGAGCGCGGGTTCTTCTTGGTCACGTAGTAGAAACCGGTGTCAGCGGTGCTGACGAGTTTCACAAGGATGGTCGCTGACTTGGCCATGGCCGTCTCTCAATAAAATGCGTGTCGCTGCAAAAGGATGGCGCAAAATAGCGGGGAAACGCCGAATGTCAAGTTAATGGGGCATGGTTAACCGGGCGGCCGACGCTGACGGCTGAGCGTCATGATATCCTTTCGGTAATTCAATAGCTTAGCTGCGCTGGACCCGATCGCGGATTGTGCCTTCCAGCGCGCGAGGGCGGTCTCCAGGGCATATTGGGTCACGTCCACCAGCGTCAGTTCCCCCAGTTTGGCGACTGGATGCCAGGCCAGATCCTCCAACTCCCCGTTTCCGGCCAAATTCCCGCCGACGTGATTCCCATTGCCGAGGAAGAATCGGGTGTTGAAACGGCGCTTTGAGGTTACCGGCGTGATCGCCCGGCACAGATAATCCAGCCCGGCATAATCCGGCGCCAAGCCTGCGTCTCGGTATGCCTGCCAGAAGGGGGAGGTGGGCCTGCCCTCGGTGCCAGCGATGGGAATCCCGGCAAGGAGGCCGGTCTCCTCGAAGGTCTCGCGCAATGCCGCATGCAGGAAGGCGATCGGTGGCCGCTTGCCACCGAGGGCCACGGCCACGGCGGGATGAGGCGCGCCAGGAAAGCCGCTCGGCGCTGAATCAGGTGGATCGACCCGCCCACCCGGCATCACGTGAATGCCGGGCAGGAAGCCCATGCGCGACGGCCGGCGGCCGAGCAGGATTTCAGGCTCGCCGGATTTGGTGGCACGAATTAGAACGAGACCCGCGGCATCGACCGGTTTGACCGGGCTGCGGCGCGGCGAGGGGGCCGACGTGCCCAAGATCAGGGAATGAAGGGCAGCAATGCCTCGGCGGCGTCATCCACCTGTGCCGCTTCCGGCGGCGTGGCGAGATCGACGGCGCTGGCATAGAGGCTGGGCTGGTCGATCAATTTCAGTGCGAGTTCAAGATCGACCGGATCTTCGCTCTTCCGTGCCGGGCAAGACTGGCGCAAGGCGTCCAGGGCCTTGGTGTCATCCGGTTTCGCGGCATTGCGCTTTATCATCGGCACTTCTGGTAATTCGCCGAGGCGGAGTTCGTTCATCAACGCGTCGGAACTATGCTTGCCCGCAGTACAGATGGTGGGCAGCACGCCCAAATGATGCAGCGTGTAGCCGGACGGCGCATGGAAGCGCGCCCAGGTGATCTTGATCTCGCCGCTATTGGGCAATTGCTGGATGTTCTGGACCGAGCCCTTGCCATAGGAATTAGACCCGATCAGCACCGCCCGGCCATTGTCCTGCAAGGCCGCGGCGACGATCTCGGCCGCCGAAGCGGAATTGCCATCGATCAGCACGACCAGCGGCTTGCCCTTGGCGATATCGCCATCGGTCGATTCGAAATACTGGTGGCTGTCGGGGTGGCGTCCATGCACCGAGATGACGCGGCCCTCGTTCAGGAAGAGGTCGGCCGTCGCCACCGATTGGGGTACAAGCCCGCCTGGATTGTTGCGGAGGTCGAGGATATATCCCTTGAGCTTCTTGCCGATCTCGTCCTTGGCATCGTTGATCGTCCGCTTCAGGCTGGTGGCGGTGCCGGAATTGAAGCTGAAGATGCGGAAATAGGCGATGTCGCCTTCGCGCCGATAGCTCACGGTTTCGGGCACGACATGGGCGCGCTTGATGCTGATGTCGAAGGGGTCGTCCTTGCCGTCGCGCAGCAGGGTCAGGGTCACGCGGCTGTCGACCTCGCCGCGCAATTCGTTGATGACCTGTTGCTGGGTCCAGCCCTCGACCGATTTGTTGTCGACCTTCAGGATGATGTCGTCACGCTTGAGGCCAAGCCGTTCCGCCGGCGTGTAATGCATGATGGCAGTGATGCGTACCTCGCCATCCTCGACCGAAATACGGATGCCGATGCCACCGAAACCATCGCGGGCGGCACGTTCCTCGCGGGCGGCTTCCGTACCGGAATAGCGCGAAAAGCCGTCGAGCTTGCCAACGATACCGGTAAAGATGGCTTCGTAGATTTTCTCGTCGCCGACCGCAGCCAGTTTGGGCGATTTTTCACGGGCTTCGCGCAGAATCCTGGCGGCAGCCTTGCCCCACTGCTTGCCGGTGGCTTCCTCGCCGTCTTCGACCTTTTCGGTCTCGATCACGATCTTCTTCAGGAGCAGCTTCAACTCGTCGCTGTCGCCATCGACCGAGAGATCGGGATCGAGGCTGGAAAGCTGCTGCATGCCACTCAGCGTCAGCTTGGGCATGTCCGGCTTGTTGATGTAGATCGAGTCGATGTCGGCAAGACCGGTCTGCAGCATGTCGCGGTCCATCGCCGCGATCTTGTCTTCCGGTGATTTGCTGGCGGTGCTGGCGCAGGCGTAAAGCCCGAGCAAAAGGGGCAAAAATACGAGCCGGCGTGCCACCTGCTTGCCAGGCCACCCGGTAACCGCACCCTCAGGACGAAACGCACTCAATCGGTTTGGTATCCACTGCATCCCAGTGCCGACACGCTGCCCCGATCGCGCCGTCCGGTAACCCCTTGTTCGCGGCCAATCTAGCAGAATTCCTGCCCTAGGCTAGGGGCTCTGATGTGTGAATCAGGGGCGTTTCTTACCTTTATTTGCGGGCTTTTTTCCTTTTTTGCCCGAACCGGGCCCGTTCTTGCCCAGCCGAAGGTTTTTCGGGCGACCCTGCCCGGGGCCTTTGTGGCGCGAATCCTTCTGAGCTTGGCGCTGCGAGGTGCGGCCAGTAAACCGATCCGCCCCTTCCGCCAGCGGCTCGGCCGACAGCATTTCCAGCGTGATCCCGCCGGTCAGCGCATCGGCGCTCACCAGCCGCACGGTGACCGATTGGCCAAGCTGATAACGGCGACCCGAACGGCGCCCGACCAGCGCATGGCGCTGTTCGTCATGGTCATAGAAATCGTTCGGCAAAGTGGAGATGGGAATGATGCCATCCGCCCCAGTCTCGCGGAGGTTGATGAACAGGCCAAACCGCGCCACGCCTGAAATGCGCCCGGCGAATTCCGAGTCCACCTTGTCGGCGAGGAAGGCCGCGACATAGCGATCGACCGCATCGCGTTCGGCCGCCGCCGCGCGCCGCTCGGTGCCAGAGATATGAACGCCGGTCTCGGCGAACTCAGTAACCGCCGATTTGTCGAGCGCGCCGTCGCCGAAATCGTAGGCACCGATCAGCGCCCGGTGGACCAGCAGATCGGCATAGCGCCGGATGGGCGACGTGAAATGCGCATACCGCGCCAGCGCCAGCCCGAAATGGCCGAGATTTTCCGGCGCATAGACCGCCTGTGCCTGGGAGCGCAGCACCAGCGTGCTGATCATCTCGGCATAGGGCGTGTCCTTGGCCTTCTGCAGCAACTGGGTGAAGTGCTTGGGCAGCAGGACCTGGCCGCGGGCAAGATTGAAATCGAGCGAGGCCAGGAATTCGCGCAACGCCTCGATCCGCGTCGCATCCGGCTGGTCGTGGACGCGGTACATGCAGGGCCAGCGCTTCTTCTCCAGCGCTTCCGCCGCCGCGACATTGGCGGCGATCATGAATTCCTCGATCAGCCGATGGCTATCAAGGCGCTCACGGGCCTCAATCCGGTCGATCTGGCCCTCCTTGCTGATGAAGACCCGGCGCTCCGGCAGATCGAGCTCCAGGGTGCCGCGCGCCTCACGCGCCTTCAGCAGGGATTGGAACGCGCCATAAAGCGGCTTGATCACCGGTTCCAGCAGCGGCCCGGTCAGGTCATTGGGCTGGCCATCCATGGCCGCCTGCGCCTGTTCATAGGTGAGGCGCGCCGCGGAGCGCATCAACCCGCGCATGAACTGGTGCCGCAGCTTTTTGCCTTGGGCATCGATCACCATTTCGACCGCCATCACCGGGCGATCTTCATGGGGCCTGAGCGAACACCAGCCATTGCTGAGTTCTTCCGGCAGCATCGGCACGACCCGGTCCGGGAAATAGACCGAATTACCGCGATCCCTGGCCGAACGATCGAGCGCATCGTCAGGTCGCACATACCAGGCGACATCGGCTATGGCGACCATGATGCGCCAGCCACCGGGATTGTCGGCATGATCGTCAGCCGTGGCCCACACCGCATCGTCGAAATCGCGCGCATCGTCGCCATCAATGGTGACGAGCGGCACCTGGCGCAAATCCGTGCGGTTGCCGAGCGGTGCCGCGATCGCCGTCTCCGCCTGTTCAAGCGCCGCCGGCGGGAACTGGAATGGAATGTGATGCTCGGCGATCGAGATGATGCTGACCGATTTTGCTTCGCCAACACTGCCGATGCGCTCGACGATGCGCGCCTTTGGCGTTCCGAGGCGCTTCGCCGGTTCGACCTCCGCGACCACGATCTCGCCGGGCTTGGCGCCGCCATTGTCCTTCGGATCGACGGTGAACTCGGTCTTCACGCGCTTGCTGGTGGGGATCAGGCGGCCGCTGCCATGCGGGCCTTTCTCATAGACGCCGACCACGCGCTCGGCGCGGCTTTGCAGGCGGCGGATCGGCCGCGCTTCATAGATATCGGCATCCGTCCGTGCCAGGCGCGCCAGCACACGGTCGCCGGCAGCCAACGGCCGGTCGAGCTTCTTGTCCTCGATGATGATGATCTGTGGTTCGGCATCATCCTTGGGAAAGTCGATCGGCCTTGCCCAGATATCGCCATCAGCATCCGGGCCGATGATCTGGATCACCGCGACCTCCGGCAGCGCGCCCGGGGCCGCAAGGCGCCGTGCCTTGCCGCGATCGACGGCGCCGCCTTGCTCCAGATCCTTCAGCAGCGCCTTCAACGGAATGCGATCTTGGCCGCGCAAATGAAACGCCCGCGCGATCTCCCGCTTGCCGACCGGTACCGGCGAGCTGCGGATGAATTCCAGTACCTGTTCCTTGGTGGGGAAGGGCACGGCCTTGCCGCCACTGATTTCTGCCGCCCGCGCCTTGTCCTTGCGTGCCGCGCGCGAATCCTTGCGTGGACCCCGCGAAGGTGTGGGCTTGGCGGGCTTGCCGTCAGTTGGCGGGATGGGCGGCTTTGAATTCGATTTCGACAAAGACATACTCGTAATCGTTGGCGTTGATGACATTGTGTTCGACGCCAACCGGGCGGTAATAGGATTTCCCGGCGACGAGTTCGACGATGCGCTGCTCCTTGCCATCGTCGATCTGCAATCGGCCGTTTTTCATCGGCACGACGACGTAATCATAGCCGTGTCGGTGCCAGGTCGTCTCGGCCCCCGGCGCGAAGCGCCATTCGGTGACAAGAACGCGCTCGTTATCAACCTGGACCGTCCCGACAGCTGCGGGGCGCGAGGAGGTGGCGTTTGCGGGCATTATGTGATCTTTCAGTAGAATCAACTGGCTGGCGGGCTAGAGCAAGGTTTATCGTCACGTCAAGCCATTGAACCCTACTCATGCCTCCGCTACAAGGCCCGCCTTTCGCCCCCGGCTGTCATGGTCTGGGCCGCCCTAGACCGATTCGGGAGAGACCGCATGAAATCCATCGAAGCCAGGATTGCCGAGGAACTGAACGCACGTGATGTGCAGGTCCGGGCGGCGGTCGAATTGCTCGATGGTGGCGCGACCGTTCCGTTCATCTCACGCTACCGCAAGGAAGTCACCGGCGGCCTCGACGACACTCAGCTGCGCAAGTTGGAGGAGCGCCTCTCTTATCTCCGCGAACTCGAGGATCGCCGTGCCGCGATCTTCAAGAGCATCGACGAGCAGGGCAAGATGACCGACGCGCTGTCGCTGGAAATCGCGGTCGCCGATACCAAGGCGCGTCTGGAAGATCTCTATCTGCCCTACAAGGTGAAGCGCCGCACCAAGGCGCAGATCGCGCGCGAAGCCGGGCTGGAGCCGCTGGCCGACCTGCTGCTGGCGGAACCCACGCGCAATCCGCAAAGTGAAGCTGCCGCCTATGTGAATGCCGAAAAGAACGTCGCCGATGTGAAGGCAGCCCTCGAAGGTGCCCGCGACATCCTTGCCGAACGTTTTGCCGAAAGCGCCGATCTCCTCGGCCGTCTCCGCGACTTCATGTGGGAAAAGGCGCGCCTCGTCTCGAAGGTCATGGAAGGCAAGCAGGAGTCAGGCGCCAAGTTCTCCGATTACTTCGACGCGGCCGAACCCATCAACAAGGTGCCGTCACACCGCGCACTCGCCATGTTCCGTGGACAGAAGGAAGAAATCCTCGCCCTCAACCTCGCCATCGACGAGCCGGAAGACCGCAAGGCGCTCAATGAAGCCGAGCGCGCGATTGCCGCCAGCGCCGGCATCGCCGATCAGGGCCGCGTAGCGGATAGCTGGCTGATCGATGTCGTGCATTGGTGCTGGCGCGTGAAGCTGAAGCTGAGCCTGGAACTCGATCTCATGGGCCGTCTGCGCCAGGCGGCGGAAGACGAGGCCGTGCGCGTGTTCGCGTCCAACCTCAAGGACGTGCTGATGTCGGCGCCGGCCGGCGGTCGCGCCACACTCGGTCTCGACCCCGGCATCCGCACCGGCTGCAAGGTGGCCGTCATCGCCGCCACGGGCAAAGTGCTGGAATTTGCCACCATCTATCCGCATGAGCCGATGCGCAAATGGGATGAGTCGATCGCGGTGCTGGCAGCACTCTGCCTGCGTCACAAGCTGGAGCTGGTCGCCATCGGCAACGGTACCGCCAGCCGCGAGACCGACAAGCTGGTCGATGACCTCATGAAGCGCCACCCGGAATTGACACTCACTAAGGTGATGGTGTCGGAAGCCGGCGCTTCGATCTATTCGGCCTCGGAATATGCCTCCAAGGAATTGCCGGAACTCGATGTGACCATCCGTGGTGCCGTCTCCATCGCGCGGCGCCTGCAGGATCCACTCGCCGAACTGGTGAAGATCGATCCGAAATCGATCGGTGTCGGCCAATACCAGCACGACATTGCCGAGTTCCGCTTGTCCAAGGCACTCGATGCGGTGGTCGAGGACTGCGTGAACGCGGTCGGCGTCGAGATCAACACGGCCTCGGCCAAACTGCTGGCGCGTGTCTCCGGCCTCGGTGAAAGCCTCGCCCAGAACATCGTCGCCTTCCGCGATGCCAATGGCCCCTTCAAATCCAGGAAGCAATTGCTGAGCGTGCCGCGTTTGGGGCCCAAGGCCTTCGAACAGGCAGCGGGCTTCATGCGCATCCGCGACGGCGAAGATCCACTCGATCGCTCATCGGTGCATCCGGAAGCCTATCCGGTCGTCCGCCGCATCATGGCGGTGACGGGCCGCGAGATGAGTGCGGTCATCGGCGACAGCACCTTGCTGCGCAGCCTGAAGGCGGAAGAATTCACCGACGAGACCTTCGGTGTGCCGACTGTCACCGACATCCTCAAGGAACTGGAGAAACCCGGCCGCGATCCGCGCCCTGAGTTCAAGACGGCGACCTTCAAGGAAGGCGTCGAGGAGATGAAGGATTTGCAGCCCGGCATGCAATTGGAAGGCGTCGTCACCAACGTCGCGGCCTTCGGCGCCTTCGTCGATATCGGCGTCCACCAGGACGGCCTGGTCCATGTCTCGGCTCTGGCCGACCGCTTCGTCAAGGACCCGCGCGAGGTGGTGAAGCCGGGCGACGTGGTCCGCGTGCGCGTGCTGGAAGTGGACATCAAGCGCAAGCGCATCTCGCTCACCATGCGCTCCGGCGACACCCCCGCCACCCGCCAGCAGACCGAGGCGCCCAAAGACCGTCCGATGGCCCGCGGCGACCGCAAGTTCATGCAGGACAACAAGCCGGCGGCGAAATCGGACTCCCCCTTCGGCGGCGCGATGGCGGCGGCGCTGGCGAAGGCTGGACTCAATAAGAAGTAGGCCCGTCGCGAGCGCCCCCTCACCCCAACCCCTCTCCCGCGAGGGGAGAGGGGCTCGGTGCGCACGGTGCAATAGGCTTCAGTTTTGCTGGTCGTTGCCGGCGGCACCTCATCCCCTCTCCCCTCTCCCCTCGCGGGAGAGGGGAGAGGGTGAGGGGGTATCGCCAACGCTCGGTCTAGCGGTTACGCTCTCGTTCTCTTGGAATCGGGGGTGCATTGAGCAAGCTGCTGCTGATATCGCTGGGCAAGCTGACCGGTGCGGTGCTGGAAGCCGCGGCGCGTGATGGCCGATTCCCGCATATCATCGTGGCGACGCGCGATGTGGCACATGCCCGCGCCAAGGCCAATGCGGCCCGTATCGGTGCAGCGCTGGAGGGTGAATATCCGCGCATCGATGTGGTGGCGTTCGATTTCAACGCACCCAATGCCGCCGACATTCTGCGCAAGATCCAGCCCGATCTGATGTTCGCCGCACCTTGCCTGCTGCCCTGGTGGAAGGCCGCCTTCAGCACCAACACGAAGCTTAAATCGCTGCCCTTCGCCGGCTGGCTCGCCTGCCATCTCGCACCCATGCTGGCTTTGCGTGCCGCGTGGGAGAAATCCGAACTGCACTGCCCGTGGGTAACCGGTACCTATCCCGACGTGGTCAACGCCATCCTGCACATGACCGGCGCCGGCCCCACGATCGGTATCGGCAATATCAGCGAATGCCTGCCCAAGATCCGCTTCCTCGCGGCCCAGCATACCGGTGCGCCGATCGCTGAACTGGCGATCAAGCTGGTCGGCGGTCATGCGCTCTCCGCGCTGTTCTACGGGCAGGAGGCGGTGAAGGAATTGCCGCCTTTCCTGCTGCAGGTCCTATGGCACGGCCATGACATTTCTTTGGCGGTGAAGGACAAGCTACGCAGCGTCAAGATGCCGGTCGTCCATGACCTCGACATCAACCGCATCACGGCTTCGGCCAGCCTTGATGTGCTCGCGGCGTTGCTCAGTGAAGAACCTTACGCGCTGCATGCGCCGGCGCCCAACGGTCTGGTCGGCGGCTATCCGGTCACCATCAGCCGCAAAGGTGTCGTCATCGATCTCCCCAATGACTGGACGCTCGAACACGCGCTCAGCATCAACGCGGCAGCGCTCACCTTCGACGGTATCACCGCCATCGAGAAGGATGGCACCGTGATCTTCACCGAGAAGACGGCGACGGCATTGAGGGCGCTGTTGGGAGAAGACTGGCCACGGTTGCGGCCGGAAGATGCAGCGGCGATGGCAGTGAAACTGATGGCATTGGCATCATGAACGATGAGGCGAGACTGGTGAGGGACCTGCTGTTTCTTTCAATGGCTGCCGCCGTCGTGATCGGTTTGGCCTTCGTTGCATGGAAGCGCGGCGGTAAGATGCCCTTTGGACGTGTCGGCGCCATCACGTGGGTATGTGCGGCGGCATGGATTGTCCTGTGGTTGACGAGCCGCCGGTGAGGCCAATCCGCGGCCATGTCCCACGAGATGAAACAATCTCAGTCACACTTCCGTCGCTCGCGCTTCCTCCAGGATCCAGTCCAGTAACCCCTGCGCCTCTGGCCGCTTCAGCACGTCGGGGCTATGCACCAGGTAATAAGCAAACGGCGTGATGATGCTTTTTTCGAAGGGCGACACCAGGCGCCCATCCGTCAGCAGATCGGCGACGACACCCGTCGTGCCCAGTGCCACACCCTGACCCGCCGCTGCGGCCTGCAGGCAGAGGGCAAAATCGGTGAAGTGGATGCCGCGCGAGGTGTCGACATCCGGCACCCCGGCCGCGCGCAACCAGGCCGGCCAATCCGGCCAGATGACCGATTGCCCGGTCCAGTCGAGATGGAGGAGGGTGTGGTGCTGCAGGTCGCGCGGCTCGGTCAGCGGATGTTTCTGCAGGATGCGCGGGCTGCACACTGGGAACACTTCATCCGCGAACAGGCGATGCGCCGTTACATCGGGCCAGTCGCCGAGGCCAAATCGGATATCGAAGTCGAACGCATCAGGCTCCAACTGCGCCCAATGGGTCGCCGTTTCCAGCACCACATCGACACTGTCTGGCCGCGCGCGATAGCGCTGCAGGCGGGTGAGCAGCCAGTTGGCGGCCAGCGCCGGGTCCTCGATCCGCAGGCGCAAGGAGAGGCCTTTGAGCCCTTGCCGCATGCGATCGGAGACGCGCCCTAACAACCGGAAGGCGGCGGTGAGGTCGTCCTTCACCTCCTGGCCCATGCGGGTGAGCACGATGCCGGTGCCTTGGCGCTGCACCAACGCGCGGCCGATTTCAGCTTCCAGGGCCTTCACCTGCTGGCTGACGGCACCGGGTGTCACATTGAGCTCGGCCGCAGCCTGCCGGACGCTGCCGAGGCGCGCCACGGCTTCGAATGCCCGCAGGCCGGGCAGTGCCACCATGCGGCGGGTGAGGAAGGGCGGGAGAGGATTTAGCATAACTAAACATAATCGTTAATACATATCGCGTGTCAAGCGGCCTCAAACGCCCTATTTTAGCCATATCAGATCGATGCTGCAGAGCGGCATGAACCGGAAGGCCGGCTTGTGCGCCGCAGATCAGCTAAACGCTGAGCAGCTAAACTAGTGGAGACTTAAGATGTTGACCCGTTTGTTCCTCCGCAGCCGTGCCAAGGCGATCGCGCCGAGCTTGGAAGTGGTCCTGTCGGATTGCGACAGCCATCTGCTGCAGGACATGGGCTTGCTGCGCGATCCGGCGAACAATTTGATGCGCGCGCCCGCTGAATTCTATGCCTATGACGTGACCAAGTTTGCCAATGACTTTGGGGGCCCCAAGGCCGCCTGACGGCGTCCGAACAAGCACTCCGAACAGGCCGGATCACCCCCGATCCGCACCTGAATCTCCCTACCATCCCTGACTCCGGCCTGCCGCTTTCGCAAGATCGCGGCGGGCCTTTGTTTTTATTGGCTTTTTCGAAGCAAACGGAACCCGGCATTTGTTGTGACCGGAGGGCCGATCTGCTATCTTCGCGACGCGATTTCGGGGGCTTCCGCGACTCGCCATAAAGCATTGACCAATAAGGCATAATTTAAAGTGACCGAGACGCCGACGACACCCGGATTCGATATCACGACGATCAACATCGAAGAGGAGATGAAACGCTCCTATCTCGACTATGCCATGAGCGTCATTGTCAGCCGTGCGCTGCCTGATGTGCGCGACGGCCTGAAGCCGGTGCACCGGCGCATTCTCTACGGCATGTCCGAGGGCGGCTTCTCGTCCTCCGCGGGCTTCAAGAAGTCGGCCCGCGCGGTCGGTGAGGTGATGGCGAAATACCATCCCCATGGTGACCAATCGATCTATTTCGCCATGGTCCGCATGGCACAGGATTTCTCCCTCCGCCTGCTTCTGGTCGATGGCCAGGGTAATTTCGGCTCGATGGACGGCGATATGCCCGCCGCCATGCGATACACGGAATCCCGTCTCTCCAAGGCCGGCGAAGCGCTGCTCGACGACATCGAAAAGGAAACCGTCGATTTCCAGGACAATTACGACGGTCGCGAGCAGGAGCCGGTGGTCCTGCCTGCGCGCTATCCTAATCTCCTGGTCAATGGCGCCGGCGGCATCGCGGTCGGCATGGCGACCAACATTCCGACCCATAACCTGTCGGAAGTGATCGACGCGACCTGCGCCTATATCGACAACAACGACATCACGATCGACGAGTTGATGGCGCATGTGCCGGGACCCGATTTCCCGACCGGCGGCACCATCCTGGGGCGCAACGGCATCCGCGAGGCCTATCACCTGGGCCGTGGCTCGGTGGTCATGCGCGGCCGCACGCATATCGAGGAGATCCGTAAGGATCGCGACGCCATCGTCATCACCGAGATTCCATATCAGGTGAACAAGGCGCGCATGATCGAGCGCATGGCCGAATGCGTGCGCGAGAAGATCATCGAGGGCATCTCGGATCTGCGCGACGAGAGCGATCGCGACGGTGTCCGCGTCGTCGTCGAGCTGAAGCGTGACGCGATGGCGGAGGTGGTGCTGAACCAGCTGTTCCGCTTCACGCCGCTGCAATCCTCCTTCGGCGTCAACATGCTGGCGCTCAACGGCGGCAAGCCGGAGATGCTGTCGCTGAAATCCGTCCTGGTGGCCTTCGTCGCCTTCCGCGAAGAAGTGATCACCCGCCGGACCATATTCGATCTGCGCAAGGCGCGCGAACGGGCCCATGTCTTGGTCGGTCTCGCCATTGCAGTCGCCAATATCGACGAAGTGATCCAGGCCATCCGCACGGCGCCGGATCCGGTGGTCGCCAAGGAGCGCCTGATGGCGCGCGATTGGCCGGCAGCGGATGTCGAGGCGCTCATCCGCCTCATCGACGATCCCGAACACCCGATGGGCGAAGGCGATACCTATCGCCTCAGCGATGCCCAGGCGAAGGCCATTCTCGATCTGCGTCTGCAGCGCCTGACCGGGCTTGAACGCAACAAGATCGCTGACGAACTCAATGAGCTCTCCAAGGAGATCGTCGATCACCTTGAAACGTTGGAAAGCCGGCCGAAGCGCTTGCGCATCCTGCGCGACGACCTTTTGCTCATCAAGGAGCAGTTCGGTTCGCCGCGTAAGACGACGATCGAGGAATCCGAATTCGAACACGATATCGAAGACCTGATCCAGCGCGAGGACATGGTCGTGACCGTCACCCATGGCGGCTATATCAAGCGCGTCCCGCTCTCGGCCTATCGGGCGCAGCGGCGTGGCGGCAAAGGTCGCTCCGGCATGTCGACCCGTGACGAGGATTTCGTCAGCCAGGTGTTCGTCGCTGATACGCATACCCCGGTGCTGTTCTTCTCGACCAAGGGCATGGTCTACAAGACCAAGGTCTACCGCTTGCCGCTCGGCAACCCGCAGGCGCGCGGCAAGGCGCTGGTCAACATGCTGCCCTTGGGCGATGGCGAGACCATTTCGACCCTGATGCCGTTGCCCGAGGACGAGGCAAGCTGGCGCAACAGCCATGTCATGTTCGCGACCGCCAGCGGCTATGTGCGTCGGAACGAGCTCAGCGACTTCGTCGATGTGAAGGCCAACGGCAAGATCGCCATGAAGCTGGAAGAGGGCGACAAGCTGATCGGCGTCGCCGTCTGCACCGATGATTACGACATTCTCCTGGCCGCTCGCAGCGGCAAGGCGATCCGCTTCCCGGTGACCGATGTCCGCGTCTTTGCCGGCCGCGATTCCGTCGGTGTCCGGGGCATCAAGCTGCAGGAAGCCAGCGACAATGTCGTCTCCATGTCGGTCCTCAACCATATCGAGGTCGAGACCGAGGAACGCGACGCCTATCTGCGCTATGCCGCCCAGAAGCGCCGCGAAGGCTCGGAGGTCGAAGAGGGTACCGGTGAGGTCGCGGCGGAAATCCCCGGCGACGCGCCGGCTGCCGAAACCGTGCAATTGTCCCCGGAACGCCTGGCCGAGCTGGAAGGCAAGGACGAACTCATCCTCACCATCACCGCCAAGGGCTTTGGCAAGCGCACCTCCGCCTATGAATACCGGGTCACCGGGCGCGGCGGGCAGGGTATCGCCAATATCGAAACCTCGGCCCGCAACGGCACCGTCGTGGCGTCGTTCCCGGTCACGGAACGCGACCAGATCATGTTGGTGACCGATGGCGGCCAGATGATCCGCTGCCCGGTCCATGACATCCGTGTCGCCCGCCGCCAGACCCAGGGCGTTACGGTGTTCAAGGTCGCCGGCGACGAGCAGGTCGTGGCGGTCGCCGTCGCTGATATCGGCGATGAGGACGAGGATACCGAGGTGATGGCCGAGACCGGGGACAACCCGGCCGCCGAAACCGCGGCGCCTGACGTCACTGAGGGGGAGGGGGAGAATGGCTAACCGGATCGGCGTCTACCCCGGCACCTTCGACCCGGTCACCAACGGGCATCTCGACATCATCCGCCGCGCCAGCCTGCTGGCCGACCGGCTGATCATTGCCGTCTCGACCAATGCCGGGAAGGGCCCGCTGCTCTCGATCGAGGAGCGGATGGACCTCATGCAGGCCGAGCTCGCCGACCCCAAGAACGGCCTCGACCAGGCCAAGATCGAAGTCCGCGCCTTCAACAACCTGCTCATGCACTTCGTCGAGGAAATGGGCGCCCATTTCATCATCCGTGGTTTGCGGGCGGTGTCAGATTTTGAGTACGAGTTCCAGATGGCCGGCATGAATGCGCGGCTGGATCCCGATGTGGAGACGGTGTTCCTCATGGCATCCGAGCGGCAGCAATTCATCTCGTCGCGCTTTATCAAGGAGATCGGGCGGCTGGGCGGTCGAATCGATGAATTCGTCTCGCCCCGGGTCAATGAGCACCTCCAGCGAGCTTTTCGCTCTGGCCGATAAGCGATTGAATTTAAAGTAAGTTATTTTCCGATTTCGCGCAGCATGTCGAGCAGTTGCCGCGGCGTGATGGGAGCTTGCTTTTTGCCCAGGATAATGGGATTTCATCGCCGCCACAGATATGGTGAGGGCCGGTAGCTCAGCGGTAGAGCACCCGACTTTTAATCGAGTGGTCGCGGGTTCGATCCCCGCCCGGCCCACCAATTCTCAGCCTGTTTTTCTGTGCGATTGATAATCATTCGCACAGAAAACGCGCACAGATTTCCTGCCCCAAAGGACCCCCAAAATGAACGCGACACTGGTCGAAACCCTCTGGGCCGGCGTTGCCGGCAGCCGTCTCCAGCAGGCCGCCCTGGCCCTGATCGGCACCCTGGCCCTGGCCGTCTCGGCCCATATCCAGGTGCCGTTCTGGCCGGTGCCGATGACCATGCAGACCTTCGTCGTGCTGATGATCGGCGCCGCGTTTGGCGCGCGCCTGGCTGCAGCCACCGTGCTGGCCTACCTGATCGAGGGTGCGCTGGGCCTGCCGGTCTTCGCGACCGGCGCCGGTCTGGCCTATATGGCGGGGCCGACGGCTGGCTATCTCGTCGGCTTCCTGACAGCAGCGACCCTTGTCGGCTGGTTTGCCGACCGTGGCCATGGCCGGTCGGTCATGACGACACTCGTCGCCTTCCTGGTTGGCGAGGCGGTTATCCTGTCGCTGGGCGCCGGTTGGCTTGCCATCCTGTTCGGGCCGGAGAAGGCCTTGTCGGCCGGCCTGTTACCCTTCCTGCCGGGTGAGGGCATCAAGGTGGCGCTTGCCTGCGCGCTGCTGCCGGTGATGTGGCGCCTCGCGCGTCGCTGAACCAACGGGCTGGAAAAATGGTGCCGGCGGAGGGACTTGAACCCCCGACCTTCGGTTTACAAAACCGCTGCACTACCACTGTGCTACGCCGGCACGGCTATGAAGACCGGCTTCTTTAGCCTCGGGCGGTGTCCCAGGGCAAGTGTTAAAGGCGACAAGTTCCCGCACTGAACCTGGGCTGGAATCAGTGCGGGCGCCCGATGGGGATGGCATCGGACGCCCGCGGTACGAAGCGGAGATGGGGACGGTTGGGTGAGCCCCGCTTCATGACGGACAATCTAGGTCCGCCGGCGCCCCGGCGTCTGTGACTGGGGTCACATTCCCGTCGCGGCATTCAGATGGTGGCGAAATCTCAAATAGGCCGGCAGAAGCCGGCCCCAGTCGGTGTCGGCCGCCAGCAATCTTCCTTGGCGCGCGGGGCGAATCTGGATAGGTTCCCGGCCCTGACTGGCGGGTTCGCCGGCACACGGTTTCTTTTGACGGGGTTCGGCGTGGCGGAAAAATTCACGGTGAAGCGCTGGTGGCGCAAGTTGAAGCGTTACCTCGGCTGGCGCCTCAAGCATCCTTTTGCCCCTTATGAGGACTACTACGTCCATTCAGTGATGAAGAAGATCCGCGAGGGCAGCGGCCATCCAGCCATCGGCTCGGCCTCCAGGCCCGTACGCGAGCATTCCGAATTGCTCGAGTTTCTTCAGAAATATGGGCTGCAACCAACTGATGTTGCGGTTGATTATGGCTGCGGATCCCTGCGCCTCGGACGCGCGGTCATCGATTACCTTGAGCCGGGAAAATTCTGGGGCGTCGATATCACTGACGAGTTCTACAAGCTTGGGCTTGAGGCGATGGACCCGGCCTGGCTGCAGCAGAAGGCACCGAAGCTGGGTGTCATCAACCCCGAAACGCTGGCCAAAGTGAAGGCCGATAGGCCCCGCCTGATCGGGTCCTGGCATGTCTGCTCGAAGGTGCCGGAAGCGCGCCTGGACGCCTATATCGGCAATATCGTCTCGCTGCTGTCGCCGGGCAGCATTGCCTTGGTGCATTTTCCGGAAACGGCTGAACGGCGCAAGCTTTCCGGCCTTGCGTGGGCGAGCCCGCGCAGCCTGCTGGAGAAGGTCGCCCGGAGTCACGCGCCGAAGGCCGAGATCAGCTTTGATGCGCTCACCGATACTGAAGTGGACGGAATCCGCCAGACCTTGCTGGTAATCCGCGCTTAGCCTTCCCGTTTGGGGGCGATGCGGCCTGACAGGCGATAGCGGCTGCCCGGATAGATCAGGCGCACATGGCTCACCGGCTTGCCGGCGGACCATGTGCGCCTTGTCAGTTGCAGGCAGGGCTCGTGGGCGTCGATCTTGAGCAGCTTGCGCTCCGCGGCGCTGGGCAGCACAGCCTCGATGATGTGTTCCGCCTCCGAGATCGGCGCGATGGCGGTCAGATAGACATAGGGTGTCTGGCGGGTGAAGTCCTGCTGCAGGTAATCGGCGGCATGGCGGGGGTCGACATAGCGATCCTCCAGCTGGACCGGCAGCTCGTTTTCCCGATGCAGCAGCACCGAATGGAAGACCTTCACCCCCGGCTTCAGCCCGAAGGTCGCGGCGATGTCCTCCGGCGCCGGTTCGGCCTTGAGGGTCAGGACTTCGGCCCGGTGCTGGTGCCCGCGTTCGGCTATCTCCTCGGCGATGTTGCGCACCTCGAACAGGGCCGCCTGCGGTTTTGCCGTGGCAACGAAGGTGCCGACCCCTTGAACGCGGGTGAGCACGCCCTCGATCGTCAGTTCGCGGAGCGCCCGGTTGATGGTCATGCGGCTGACGCCCAGCGCCTTCACCAACTCTGCCTCGGATGAAATGCGGTCGCCGGGCGTCCAGCTGCCGGCCGCGATACGGTCGGCGATCATCCGTTTTACACGCTGGTAATGCGGCACGAGTTGCTGGTTCATTTGGCGTCCCGACGTCCCGGTTGGACTCGACAGTGGGCGGAAAATCCAAGATATATATACATGTATAGACAGCCAGCCGGGAAGTCCCATGCCGAAAGCCGTTTTTGCCCCCATCGCCATGTTGCCGGAGGGCTGGGCCGAGCAGGTCCTGATCGAATTCGATGACGATGGGACGGTGACCAGCGTCAAGGCAGGCGCCAAGCCGGCGGCTGGCGCCGATCACTGCCGCGGTCCGGTGCTGCCCGGCATGCCGAACCTTCACTCCCATGCGTTTCAGCGGGCGATGGCGGGTCTCGCGGAAGTGGCACTGAACCCGGAAGACAGTTTCTGGACCTGGCGCGACCTCATGTACCGGCTGGTCGGGCGGCTCACACCGGAACAGGTCGAGGATATCGCCCGCTATCTCTATATCGACATGCTGAAGGGCGGCTATACGGCGGTGGCGGAGTTCCACTATCTGCACCATGGGTTGGACGGCAAGCCCTATGCCGATCCGGCGGAGATGTCGCGCCGGGTGCTGAGTGCCGCCGACCGCGCCGGCATCGGCATTACCCTGCTGCCGGTGCTCTACGCTCATGGCGGCTTTGGCGGCAAAGCGCCGACCGATGGCCAGCGTCGCTTCATCAATTCCGCCGAGCAGTATTTGAAGCTGCAGGAGATTCTGGCCAAGGATTGCGACGGTCCCGGCAAGCGGCTCGGCTTCTGCTTTCATTCCCTGCGCGCGGTGACGCTGGACGAGATCAAGACAGTCATGGGCAGCGCCCAAGACGACCGCCCGGTCCATGTCCATATCGCCGAGCAGCAGAAGGAAGTGGATGATTGCCTGGCCTGGAGCGGGCGCCGTCCGATCCAATGGCTCTATGATAATGTTGCCGTCGATGATCGCTGGTGCCTGATTCACGCGACCCATGCAGAAGCCGATGAAGTCACGGCAATGGCAAAGAGCCGTGCCGTGGCCGGCCTGTGTCCGACGACCGAGGCCAATCTCGGTGACGGCCTGTTTCCGGCGGTCGAGTTCCTGGCAGAAGACGGGATCATCGGCATCGGTTCGGACAGCCATGTCTCGCTGAGCGTGGTCGAGGAATTGCGCTGGCTGGAATATGGCCAGCGGCTGAAGCATGAGCGGCGCAACCGGCTCTATGGCGCCAACAAGCATGTCGCCGGCCATCTCTATCGCGCCTCGCTGCAGGGTGGGGCGCAGGCGCTGGGCCAGAAGATGGGCGCCATCAAGGTCGGCCACCGTGCCGATCTGGTGGTGCTCGATGGCCAGCATCCGCTGCTGGCGCATGTCAGCGGCGACGATATCCTCGGTCGCTGGCTGTTCGCCGGCCTTAACCGGATGGTGAAGGACGTGATGGTGGGCGGCGATTGGGTCGTGCAAGATGGGCGCCATGGCGACGAGATCGAGGCAGGCCGCGCCTTCGCCGCGGCGGTGAAGGCGGTGGTTTGAGTTAGATGGTCCGATAATACAGTCGTCATCCCCGGGCGACGACCCGGGGATCCACTGTTGCCGTGGATGGCGTGGATGCCCGGGTCAAGCCCGGGGATGACGAGTAGGGGTGATGATTTAGGGGCGATGGCATTTTCGAACGAGGGAGGGTCGTTATGCCGTGGGTGCTGGTGCCGATCCTGCCGTTGCTCCTCTACAGTTCGCCCGTCTTCGCGGGCGTTTCACTCTCCTTGCCTTATCTGTTCATTCCGATCGCAGCGCTGCTTGGCCGGCGCTACGGAACAGCCGGATTCATGACGGTGCTGCTGGGTGGGGTGCTGGCTCTGGCGCCGTATCTGGAGACGTCGGGCGGGACGTTCGGCGGCGGCATCGATATCTATCTCATCGCCGTCTGGGTGTGCCGCGCGGCGCTTTCGAACGATCCGGTCGGTGCGCTGATCGGGAACAACAGCTTTTGGCGCTCGCCCTGGGTGTTCGCCGCTGTTGTCATCCTTCTCCCGCTCAGCCTGTTCTTTGGCCGGCATGATCTGCAGGATGACATCGTCGTCGATGTCTATATTTCGATGCTCTCGTTGTTTTTCTTCGCCCTCTTCATCCATGGGCTAGCCGGCTTTCGGACGGCATGGGTGGTGGGTGGACTGGCCGCAGCGACCCTCATCGGCATTTTTCTTGGCATCGGCCAATTGCTGCCGGCGGGGGGTATGGAGGTGCGATATCATCTCGACGATCTGGCAACATCTGCGGCCGGTCTTGGCTATTTCTTCGCGGGGCGCATTGTTGCCAACATGGATGACACCCGTAATCCTTGGCAGCATCCTTATCTGACGATTGCGGGATTCGTGTTGCTTGCCGTGCTATCGCAGCTGACCTGGGCTTTCCTGCCCGAACTGCCGCCCAGCGCCGACTATGTTGGTCTCTACGGCCAGTATCTCGCTTTGCCGCTGGCCGCACTCATGGCCGGCTATCTTCTGGGATACGGTGGCATCGGCTATGCCCTCGTCGTGACGATCATTCTCCTGGCGATCGCCAATGCGGGGTCCCTGCTGCTGGCGCAGCGGGGATTGTGGGTCCATGCCGAGCAGCCGCTGTTCTGTATCGCGTTCGGAATTCTGGGTGTTCGCCTGCGCGATGTGCAGACAGGCGGGGCCCGCGCGTGGCCGGGTGGGCGTTGGTATGTCTATGGCCTGGTCGTGCTGCTGTTCCTGCCGGCGCTGTTCTCATGGGACGAGTTGCTCAAACTCGTCTGGCCATTCATTGCGGCACTCGGTGCAGCATTGCTTGCGGCCTGTCTTGAGTGGTTGAGGCGGCGCCTGAAACTGCAGGATGTCACGCTGACCGGGGAAGGCTGGCTGAAGCTTGTGATCGCCATTGCCGTGCTGGCGGCCATCGCGATCAACGCCCGTACCCTATTCGACAGCCTGCTCGGTGAAGCAGACGCGCTCGACCTGCCGATAGAAATCGCCCTGCCGGCGGTCCTCGTCATCCTCCATCTGCCGCTGGCCTATCTGGCGCGCGTGCTGGCGGAGGTCTGGCCGAAGATCGCCGGGGACGTTCGGAGCATCGCCACGATATGGCGGGCGCCGGTGGGCTAGGCCGTTTTTGTCCGCCAGTCGCGTGGAATCATGAAGTCGATCGCGAGGGCCACCAAGATCGACAGGCCGACCAACGGAAAGACGATCCCGAGAATAGCCAGGATGAGGATGGCGCCCTTGGCAACACGATAGTCGCTGGGATAGCGCGGCGCGCCGAGCGAACCTGCTGGGCGGCGTTTCCACCACATGACGATGGCGGAGACGCACATCAAGACGATGGCAAGGCAGGCAGCCGCCATCACGAGTTGATTCACCAGGCCGAATTCCTGGCCCATATGGACGCTGACGCCCCATTCGATGGCCTTGCCGCCGGCGCCGAGATCCTTGAAGCCGGCATCGAACAGGATCTTGCCGTTGTATTGGTCGAGATGAATGATCCGTTCGTCGGCGATGCTGTCGGGATAGACCGAGGCCGTGTAGACACCTTCCGGGTTCTGCGGCAGATCGATCGCATAACCCTTTGCCATGCCGAGTTGGTCGAAGGTTGCGATGGCGCGAGCGAGGCTGAAGGCCGGCGCTCCCGTGGGTGTGGATTCTGGCATGGGCGCGTTTTCCAGCGTCCAATTCACCGCCGTCATTGCGTCCTTCATCGGCACGGTTGAGACCGGCACGTTTTCCCAATAGCCGGTCGGATAGCCGATGCCGGCCTGGTTCACATAGGCGTTGACCTTGTCGCCCCAGAACCCCGACCAGGGCAGGCCGGTGATGGCAAGAAAGACGATGAAGGCGCCGGTATAGAGGCCGGTGACGGCATGAAGGTCGCGCCAGAAGGGTCGCTTCACGGCACCGCTGCGGATCTTGTAGACACCGACGCCCTTGTTGCGCGGCCACCAGAGATAGATGCCGCTGACCACCAGCACGACGGCCCAGCCGGCGACAAGCTCGATCACGCGATTGGCGAGCCACCCGAAATAGTCGAGGCTGTGAATCTTGCGGATGAGCAGCATGATCGGCGAGCGCGCGGCGCCGCCGTCATCCAAGACGCCGAGCACGTCTCCCGAGTATGGATCGACATAGACCCGTTGCTTGCCGGCATCACTCTTGATCGTGACGACAGCGGAGGCATCGGCGGCGTCCGGTGGCAGGAAACTTGTGGCCGTGCCGGGCAAGGCCGTCTGGGCGCGCGCCATGATGTCGTCGGGCGATAGCTGAGCTTCGGCTTGCGGTTCGACATGCAGGTATCTGGCGTAGATGAGGCTGTTGAGTTCATCCTTGAAGAGATAGATGCCGCCGGTCACGGCAAGGTTGAGGAGGAACGGCAAGACGAGCAGGCCGGCGTAAAAATGCCAGCGCCAGATGGCGCGGTAGAGCGGCGAAAGCGCCGCAGTGGACGGTGTCGACATGGAGATACCCCATAGCTGAATGCGCGCAGCAAGTGCCGCGCAACCGATCGAGATGAAACGAGACTCAGATCAGGGCAGCCGGGGGTGCCTGTGCGGCGAGGTCGGAGGGGAAGAGGGCAGCACGGGCAACGATGCCGGCGACACGCGGTGTCGGGGCGATCGTTGCCGAAGACGGGACAATGAAGAGGGCGGCGGCTTCGGGCAGCGGCAAGACCGGCATGCCGATCGCGGCGGCACAGGCGATCTTGCAGGCGAGGCAATCGCCATCGGGCGCCTGATCCTGTGGTGCCGATTTGGCAGGATCGGCCACGACGATACGGCCATCCTCCAAGCACAGCATGCCGAGGCCAAGCGCCTCATGCTGCGCCATCGCGAAGGCATGGGCGTTCGCCGCCGCTTGTCCCAGCGTAGTCTGGAACAGCAGCGCGTAGGCCAGCGCCAGGATCGGCCAAAGCGACCGGCGGCGCAGAGGTTTGAGAAAGTTGGTAGCCCGCATGCGGTTCTATTTACGTGCGCGCAGTTAGGACAGCAAGATCGAAAACCTTCAGGCCCTGACGGTCAGCCTTCCGGCTGTCTTTTTCTTGTAAGGTCCGCGTGCCCAACGATCACTATATAGCCAAAAATGGTCGAGGCGGCCCGGACCAGAATGTCCGTCTGCAGTCCTCCAGAATGCACTTAGAGTTAGGGCTAATCTGTGTTCCGATATAGTGGTGTTAGACCAAGTGGCCGTGTGCTTTAGGAGGCCAAACTTGGCAGCCCTCAACTTCGTTGCGAGTTTGTTTCGCAGGGCACCGTCTTTTTCATTATCAATTGAGAATCTGATGATCACCCTCATGACCGTGTCTCCTCACGTCAAATCGCTGCTTGCGAATGAATACTACTAAGAGGAGAGATATAAAATGTAATTTATTGAATAAGAGTAAGCTGGGCATTTAGACTGGCCGCCAATTGACCATGGTCTCCACAAAACGCGCCAGGACCGCTTGCACACGGGCGGCGAGCGCGGCTTGGTAGTTGAAAGGTGGTTCCTCGCGCATATAGGTGCGCTGTGCCAGCTCAAGCTGCACGGCATGGATGCCGTGGGCCGGGTCGCCGTAATGGCGCGTGATATGGCCGCCTTTGAAGCGGCCGTTCACGACATGGGTGTAGTCCGGCGCGTCGCAGGCCTGGGCGAGGCGGGCGGTGAGATCTGCGGCACAGCTCTTGCCGTCATTGGTGCCAAGGTTGAAATCCGGCAACTGCCCGTCGAACAGGCGGGGGACGAAACCTTTGATCGAATGCGCGTCGAACAGGACCGCATGGCCGTGCTCGCTATGCAGTCGCTCAAGCTCGGCACCGATGCGGTTGTGATAGGGATGCCAGATCTCGTCGAGCGCCCGCGCGCGGATTTCAGCGCCTGGTATTTTGCCGGGCACAAACAACGGCTGGCCGTCGAACAGGATGTCGGGATAGAGGCCGGTGGTGGCCGTCGTATAAAGCGGCTTGTCGTCGGACGGGCGGTTGAGGTCGATGTTAAAGCGCGACCACCGCGCGATGAGCAGGCTGGCGCCCATTTCGCGGGCGAAGTCGTAGAGGATCGGCAGATGCCAATCGGTGTCGCACAGTTCTTTGGCCGGCTCAGCAAGGCCAGCGGCCACTTCGGGCATCAGTTCGATACCGACATGGGGCATGCTGATGAGGAGCGGTGACGAACCTGGGATGAAGTCGTAGGCGTGGCTCGTCATGCCGCCTCGCTGCCATGTGCTTTGAGCGAGATGGCGACCAGCCGCGCCTTTGGGCTGCTCACGGCAAAGGTGGTGGTCTCCGTTGTCTCACTCTCGAGATACAAGGTCTGGCCGTCCTGCAGTTTCTGTCCCTGACACTCGGCGCTGCCGGTCAGCAGATGGAGGATGGTGAGCGGCGCCACGGCCAGGGTCAGACGCTGGTCCTTGACCAGATCGAAGCCGTTGACCGCCGCCATGCCCCAATCGCGCCGGACCATGACGTTGAAATCCTGGATGGCGCCGTCGATCAGCCGGCAATCGGTTTTCCATTCGCCCTTGAAGGCCTGCGGGCGTAGCGGTTTCGAGATGACGACAGGCGGCGCTTCCTGATCGAAGCTCAGCACCATGCCGTGACCGTTCACCAGCATGATCTGCCGGTCGATGCCCTCGAAGGTCGAGAAGGGACCGGGTGTTGCGACATCGGCGATGGAGAGGCGCCAGTTGAAGCCACCGTCGGGAGCCGGGTCCTGCAGCAGTTCGAGGGTCGAGCCGCCGCCATTCTTCCACGGCATGCGGCGGTAATTCTTGGCGCCGTAGAGTTTCATGCGCATTGCTTCACCCAGGCGCCTGACTTGATGATGCCGGCGCAGGGATTGCCGCCGAACCAGTAGCTGAGCTCCGCCGGCCGGTCGACCGACCAGATCGCGATGTCTGCCGCCATGCCGGTCTTCAGCATGCCGTGGCTCTGTTGCAGGCCGAGCGCCTTGGCGGCGTGACGGGTTGCACCGAGGAGGACTTCTTCCGGCGTCATGCGGAAAAATGTGGTGGCCATGCTGAGCATGAGCAGCAGCGACAAGGTGGGAGAAGTGCCGGGGTTATGATCGGTGGAGATGGCGATGGGGACGCCGGCCTTGCGGAAACCGTCGATCGGCGGCAGCTTGGTTTCGCGCAGCGCGTAGAAGGCGCCGGGCAGCAGCACCGCAATCGTGCCGGCCTTGGCCATGGCGTCGATACCGGCCTCGCTCACATATTCCAGATGATCGCAGGAGAGAGCGTTGAATTCGGTGGCGAGCTCAGTGCCGCCCTGGTCGGAAAGTTGTTCCGCATGCAGCTTCACCGGCAGGCCGAGGCGCTTTGCCGTCTCGAACACGCGGCGCGTCTGGGCGGTCGAGAAGGCAATCTTCTCGCAGAACGCATCGACGGCGTCGGCGAGATTTTCCCTCGCGATTGCCGGCAGGATGTCGTTGCAGACGAGGTCGATATAGCCGTCGCTGTTGCCGGCGAATTCGGCTGGCAGAGCATGGGCCGCGAGGCAGGTGGTACGGACGGTGACCGGATTGCTCTCGCCCAGTTTTCGCGCGGCCGTCAGTTGTTTGCGTTCATGTTCGAGGCTGAGGCCGTAGCCGGATTTGATCTCGATCGTGGTGACGCCTTCCGCGGTCAGTTCCGCCAAGCGCTTGCCGGCGGACGCCACGAGATCATCGAGGCTGGCGGCACGGGTGGCTTTCACGGTCGAGGCGATGCCGCCGCCGGCCTTGGCGATCTCCTCATAGGTGGCGCCTTTGAGGCGCAGCTCGAATTCCGCCGCGCGGTCGCCGCCATAGACGAGATGCGTGTGGCAATCGATGAGGCCCGGCGTCACCCAGCGGCCGCCGAGCTTGACGGTCTCCTTGGAATCGCTGGAGGGGAGGTCGGCGCGCTTGCCGATCCACGCGATCTTGCCGCCGGTGATCGCCACAGCGGCATCGTCGATGGCACCATAAGGCTGGCCGTTCTCCGCCATGGTGGCGGCGCGGCAATCGGTCAGCAGGACGTCCCAGGTCATGAAGGGGCCAGTTCTTTACTTATTGAGCATCGGCAGATTTAGACCCTGTTCGTGCGCGCATTCAATGGCGCTTTCATAGCCGGCATCGGCATGGCGCATGACGCCGGTGCCGGGATCGTTGGTCAGCACATTGCGGAGGCGCCGGTCGGCATCTTCCGAGCCGTCGCAGAGCACGACCATGCCGGAATGCTGCGAGAAGCCCATGCCGACACCACCACCGTGATGGAGGCTGACCCAGGTAGCACCCGAGGCGGTGTTGAGGAGCGCATTCAGCAGCGGCCAGTCGGAGACGGCGTCGGAGCCGTCCATCATGCCTTCGGTCTCGCGGTTGGGGCTGGCGACGGAGCCGGAATCGAGATGGTCGCGGCCGATGACGATCGGCGCCTTCAATTCGCCCTTGCGCACCATCTCGTTGAAAGCGAGGCCGAGCTTCATGCGCTGGCCCAGACCCACCCAGCAGATGCGGGCGGGGAGGCCTTGAAACTTGATGCGCGCCGCTGCCATGTCGAGCCAGTTGTGGAGATGTTTGTCGTCAGGGATCAACTCCTTGACCTTGGCATCGGTCTTGTAGATGTCCTCGGCCTCGCCGGAGAGCGCCACCCAGCGGAACGGACCGATCCCGCGGCAGAAGAGGGGGCGGATATAGGCCGGCACGAAGCCCGGAAAATCGAACGCGTGTTCGAGGCCGACTTCCTTGGCCATCTGGCGGATGTTGTTGCCGTAATCGAAGGTGGGGACGCCCATCTTCTGGAAGTCCAGCATCGCCTGGACCTGAACCTTCATCGATTCCTTGGCGGCCTTCACCACCGCTGCCGGATCCTTCTGGCGCATCTCGGCGGCCTTGGCCAGCGACCAGCCGGCGGGGAGGTAGCCGTTCAAGGGATCATGGGCACTGGTCTGATCGGTGACCATGTCGGGGCGGATGCCGCGTTTGTAAATCTCGGGGAAAATTTCGGCGGCATTGCCGAGAAGGCCGATCGAGATCGCCTTGCCGTCCTTCTTCGCCTTTTCCAGGATGGCCAACGCTTCGTCCAGAGAATTGGCTTTGACATCGACATAGCGCGTCTCAAGCCGCTTTTCGATGCGCGAGGGTTCGCATTCGACAGCGATCATCGAGGCGCCGGCCATGGTCGCAGCCAAGGTCTGCGCGCCACCCATGCCACCGAGGCCACCGGTCAGAATCCAGCGGCCCTTGAGGTCGCCGCCGTAATGCTGGCGGCCGGCTTCGACAAAGGTCTCGTAGGTGCCCTGCACGATGCCCTGGCTGCCGATATAGATCCAGGAGCCGGCCGTCATCTGGCCGTACATCATCAAACCCTTGGCATCCAACTCGCGGAAGTGTTCCCAATTCGCCCAATGCGGGACGAGGTTGGAATTGGCGAGGAGGACGCGCGGCGCGTTCTCATGGGTGCGGAAGACACCGACCGGCTTGCCGGACTGGATAAGCAGCGTTTCGTCACCTTCCATCTTCTTCAGAGTCTCGACGATCTTGTCGAAGCAGGCCCAGTTGCGCGCCGCCTTGCCGATGCCGCCATATACCACCAGTTCGCCCGGATTTTCGGCCACCTCGGGGTCGAGATTGTTCATCAGCATGCGCAGCGGCGCTTCCGTGGCCCAGGATTTTGCGTTGAGCTTGGTGCCGCGCGGGGCACGGATAATCCGCTGGTTGGTCGGGGCGTTCATGGCGTCACTCCGTCGCGTTAACTTGTATATACATGTATGGACAATATCATGCTCGTTTCCGTTGGACAACAGCCAAGGCATGAGTTGTCGCGGACGCTGGATACTCGAACAAAGGATGTATAAGGTGCCTGTCAATTCGGGTGGGGTGGGGGCCAAATGTCGAATGAAATGAAGGGTGTGCTGCTGGCGATCGGGGCGACGATCGGCTGGAGCCTCAGTGGAGTCTTCGTCCGTTATGTCCCCACTGTCGACCCTTGGACGTTCAACGCCTATCGTGGCGCCAGCATGAGCTGCGCGCTGCTGCTGTGGATGCTGGTTCGGTATCGAGGCGATATCATTTCGCACTTCCGACAGGCGACGCCGATCCCGTTGATCGCCACGGCCGGCTTCTTCGGAATCGGCTCGTCGCTCTACATCCTGGCCATGCAGATGACCAGCGTCGCCGCGGTCTCCTGCGTCGCGGCGACCTCACCGCTTTTTGCCGCCATGCTGGCCTGGGTGTGGCTCGGCGAGCGGACGCGGCTCGTGGTGTTCATCGCGATTTTCGTGGCGCTGGCCGGTGTTGCCATCGTCGCTCTCGGCGACGACAAAGCCTCGATCAATGGGCTGCATGGGTCGCTGATCGCCCTGTTGGTGGCACTGTGCTTTGCCGGGCAGAGTGTCACCTTGCGGCGCTATCATTCGGTCGAGATGGCGCCATCGCTGATCGTCGGCGGCTTCGGGATCTTTGTGGTTGTCAGCCTGACCGTTGGCTTGAAGCCGATCAGCCTGCAGGACTTTCTGATCCTGGCCAGCATGGGCACAGTGCAACTGGCGTTGCCGCTGGTACTCTACATGCGCGGTGCGCGCTATGTGCCGGCCGTGCAGATGGTGCTGATTTCACTGGCCGATGCGTTCCTCAACCCGTTCTGGGTCTGGCTGGTCCATGGCGAAGTTCCGGTGCTGGATGTATTCTGGGGCGGCGCGCTCATCCTGGGTGCCATCGCCGTCGTCACTGTCCGCCGCGCCACACCTGCGACCAGCCAGCCGTAACCAAGAGGCAAGCCATGAAGTTTACCAGCGTCAACGAAATGACCGAGATCGTGCAGCATGTCTCGGCGGACGATCCGCTATGGGTGCCGATCACGGATCAGGTGCAATTTCGGCCGCTGATGTTCGATTGCTCGAACGGTGCCTGGTCGAATGTGCTGAAGGTGACCCCGGGCGGAAGCCTTGCCTGCCACTATCACACCGCACCCGTGCATGCCTTCGTGCTGGAAGGCGCCTGGCGCTATCTGGAGCATGATTGGGTGGCCGAGACCGGCAGCTTCATCTACGAGCCGCCGGGCGAGGTGCACACGTTGCATGCCGACGAGAAGCGCGGCATGAGCACGTTCTTTGTGACGCGTGGCTCGCTGGTCTATACCGACGCCGCCGGCCAGCAGATTGGCTTCGAGGACGTCTTCACTCGGCTGGCGCGGTTCCGTGAGCACCTGTCGCAATCGGGGCTTGATCAGACAATTGCCGATCAACTGATTCGCTGAACCTGGCGGCGATCAGGCTGTAGGCGACCGGCACCACGAACAGCGTAAAGAAGCTGCCGAAGGTCAGACCGCCAACGATGACCCAGCCGATCGCCTGACGGGATTCAGCACCGGCACCTTCGGCCAGCGCCAGCGGGATCGTGCCTAGTACCATGGCGCCGGTGGTCATCAGGATCGGCCGCAGACGCAAGACGGCGGCGTCGATCACCGCCTGGATGCGGTCGGCGCCCGCTTCGCGGCGCTGATTGGCAAATTCGACGATCAGGATGCCGTGCTTGGTGATCAGGCCGATCAGCGTCACCAGGCCGATCTGGCTGTAGACATTGAGGGTGCCGCCGGTGAGGTGCATGGCAATGAGCGCGCCCGTCATGGCGAGCGGCACCGTCAGCATGATGATGAAGGGATCGCGGAAGCTTTCGAACTGCGCGGAGAGCACCAGATAGATGAAGGCGAGGGCCAGAATGAACACGGTGACGCCGCTCTGGCTGGAGGCGAGGAACTCGCGCGACTGACCTGAATAGTCGATCTGCATCGTGCTGGGAAGGGTTCGGGCGGTAATCTCCTGCAGGGCCAGCAGGGCCTCGCCGGAGGTGATGCCGGGCGCCGCATTGGCCGAGATCGTGGCAGCGCGCAACTGGTTCCAGCGATTGAGATCCTTGGGCGCCACTGTTTCGCGGATGCTGACCAGATTGGACAATGGGATCATCGCACCACCTGCGGCGCGAACATATATCAGCTTGGCCTGGTCCGGCGTGCTACGCGACCGGTCATCGACCTTCACCACGACGTCGTATTGCCTGCCGTCCCGCTTGAAGCGGGTGACATCACGGCCCGCCAGCAGTGATTCGATCGTGGCACCAATGCGGTCGATGTCGATGCCGAGATCGGCAGCTTTGTCGCGATCGACGGTGAGGCGGATTTCTGGTTTTGACAGCTTGAGATCCGATTCCGGATTGGCCAAACGCGGGTCATCCATTGCCGCATCGACGACAGCCTGGGCGGTCGCATCCAATTCCTCATAAGTGCCAGTGCTGAGGATGACGATCTCGGCTGCTTTCTGATTGGGACGCCCGCCCAGAGATGCCGGCACATTGACAAAGGCGTTCACGCCGGGGAGTTGCGCCAGGGGCTCCCGCAGCGACGCAGCGATTTCCTTGGACGAGCGCTCGCGATCTTCCCAGGGCTTCAGGCGGATCGGCGCCATCGCTTGCGAGGGGCTCTGATTGCCCGTCACGGTGTTGAAGGCACTGACCTCGGGAATGGTCGCGAACAGCGCCTCCATCTTCTGCACATAGGCGGATGTATAGTCGACCGTCGCACCTTCGGGCCCAGTGACCGAGGCAAACAGCAGGCCGCGATCTTCGACTGGGGTCAGTTCCGAGCGCAGACCGGTCAACAGCCAGAAGGCGGACCCGGCAACACCGATCACCAGCAGGACGACCAGCCAGCGCAGCTTCATGCAGAACTCCAGGCTGCTGCGGTAACCATTGGCCAGCGCCACCAGCACATACTCGATGGCCCGGTAAATGAGGCCGTGCTTTTCGTGCTCACGATCCGGCAGCAACTTGGCGCACAACATCGGCGCCAGGGTGAGGGCGACGAAACCAGAGATCAGCACGGCACCGGCCAGTGTCAGAGCAAATTCGACAAACAGTTTTCCGGTACGGCCGGTCTGCAGGGCGACCGGCACATAGACGGCGGCCAGCGTGATCGTCATGGCGAGCACGGCGAAGGCGATCTCCCGGCTGCCGACGAGGGCGGCTTTCAGGGGCGAAAGGCCCTCTTCGATATGGCGATGGATGTTTTCCAGCATGACGATGGCGTCATCGACCACTAGCCCGATGGCGAGCACGAAGGACAGCATCGTGAGGGTGTTGAGGCTGAAGCCCAGCGCGTACATGAGCGCGCAGGCACCGACCAGCGACAGAGGAATGGTAACCAGCGGAATGATGGTAGCGCGGATCGACCGCAGGAAAAACACAATGACCAGCAGCACCAGGACCACGGCTTCGCCGATGGTACGATAAACATTGTCGATCGAGCGGGCAATGAAGGTCGACGAATCGTAGGCCAGTTCCAACTTCATGCCGCTCGGCAGCGCTTGCTGAATGGCCGGCAGAGCGGCGCGGATCTCGTCGGATACGTCGAGCGGGTTGGCGGTCGATTGCTTGATAATGCCGAGCGTGACACCGGTCTTGCCATTGATGCGGGCTCGTACGGTGTCGTCATAGGGCGCCAGTTCGATATCGGCGATATCGCCAAGTCGCACCAAAGCGGATTTGGATTTGCTGACGATGATGGCAGAAAACTCCTCCGGCGAATTGATGCCGGTGTCCGACAGGACTGAGAACTCGCGCGCCTGGCTTTCGATGGTACCAGCCGGAATCTCGACGTTCTGGGCGCGGAGCGAGTCTTCGATATCCTGCACCGTGAGGCGGAATGCGGCGAGACGTTCCGGCTTCAACCAGATACGCATCGCGGGCTTGCGTTCGCCGAAGATGCGCACTTCGGAAATGCCGGTAAGCGTCTGCAGCCGGTTCTTCACGAAACGATCGACGTAATCGGAAATCTGGAGCGAGGAATCCATTTCGCTGGTGAAGGCCATCCAGATGATCGGCTGGGCGTCGGCCTCAACCTTGGCGATGACCGGCTCCTCGACATCGTCCGGCAGCTTGCCGCGCGCGCGAGAGACCCGGTCGCGGACATCGGCCGCCGCGGCATCGATATCGCGGTCGGAACGGAAGGTGATGCTGATACGCGACGATTCGGCGCGACTGGTCGATTTGATGAAATCGATGCCTTCGATACCGGAAAGACTTTCTTCCAGCGGCTGCGTCAGCTGCAGTTCGATAATCTCGGCCGACGCACCACGGAAGGTGGTGGAAACGCTGACGACCGGTTCGTCGATGTTGGGGTACTCGCGCACGGTGAGGCGTTGATAGGCGATGATGCCGATGAGCAGGATGACGAGATTGATGACCGTGGCGAAGACGGGCCGGCGGATGCAAAGCTCTGGCAAGCGCATGCCCTGGGCTCCTACGGCTCGACGACCACGGCATCCGCGCCGGGCCGCAATTTCATCTGGCCATCGGTGACCACGACGTCACCAACGTTGAGGCCTTCCACGATCTGCACCTTGCCGGCCTGTCGCAGCCCGGTCTTGACCGGTTTCAGTTCAGCCTTGCCATCTTGCAGGGCGTAGACAAAGACCCGATCACCGCGCGCGATCAGCGTCTGTTCGGGAACCACGACGGCATTCTCGATGGTGCCCGCGTCAATTTCGACCTCGATAAAGAGGCCCGGCTTCAGTCTGCCGTCCTTGTTGTCGATTTCGGCGCGCACGGAAACGGCGCGTGCCGCGGCATCGAGCTTGGGGTCGATGGCGAGAATCTTGCCGGTGAAAGTTTCACCGGGATAGGCATCGGTGCGGATGGCGACACCGGTGCCTTGCTTGAGAATGGCAAGTTCCGTCTGCGGGACGGAAAAGTCGACATAGAGGGGGTCGATACGGCTGAGCGTAAAAATGGCCTGGCCTGGCGTCATATATTCACCGACGCTGACCATGCGCATGCCCAGCGCACCGCCGAAGGGGGCGACAATCTTGGTCTTTGCGAGGTTGGTCTGCGCCAGGTTGAGGGCCGCTTCGGCGATGCCGAGTTCGGAGGTTGCCTCGTCGACCGACTTCTGGGTGCCGGCACCCTTTGCCATCAGATTGTTGGTGCGTTCAGCATTGGCCCGCCACAGCTTGGTCTTGGCATCTGCTTCGGCGACCTGGGCGCGATAGATCGAGGTGTCGAGTTCTGCAAGCACATCGCCCTTGGCGACCTTGTCACCCTGTGCTTCGGAGACGCCGACGATGCGACCCGCGATCTCGGGGCTGACGGTCACGGTGTCCGAGGCGGTGAGCGTGCCGACGGAGCGCGATTGGCGCGTCAGTGTCTCGGCGGTTGCCTTGGCGACGTAGACCGGCACCGGTGGCCCCTTTGCCGGCGCATCCGGCGTCTGGGAGGCAGCAGAACTCGGCAGCAGGCCGGCCGGCAGCAGGTTTGCCGGCAAATGGTCACGGCCCCAGTAAAGCGCGCCAGCCAGTCCCGCCAGCGAGAGCAAGGCAAGGAAGCGTGGCAAGCGGGATCGTTTCTGGCTTCTTTTCATCGGGTGATCTGTCGTCCAAATCGTTTGGCTAGAGATAAAGTTAGCTGTGTCGGCAATTTGGCTACGATTGGGCCAGCCATCAGGATCAACCGGCCATCAGGCTCAAATGGCGTCTTTTGGCGACACTCCTTAGGCGCCCGTCCTTACGCGCTTGGGGTTACACGGCGATGACCCTAAAACCCTGCAGCAGAAAGAGCATACGCCTAAAATAGCGGCCGACCGAAGCCTCAAAATGCTGCGCCGCATCATGCGGCGTGAGGCAAACTGCATGTCGTGCGCGCCGAAAGCTGCGGCAAAGGCGAGGCAAAGAGCTTAATACTGTCATTCGTGTTGACAGCCAGTGCAGGGTTGAAGTACATGCTGCCCCGCCGAACAGACGAGCCTGATCAAAGGCTTCGATCCTGTCTTGCGCGGGTGTAGCTCAGTTGGTTAGAGCGCCGGCCTGTCACGCCGGAGGCCGCGGGTTCAAGTCCCGTCACTCGCGCCATTCTCCTTTTCGGAAAATTAATGAAATTTCAACTAGTTGCTTGTCGTTTCACGGGCAATTCACGGCGTTTTAGGGTGGTTTTTACCCTTCCTTGGCCCAATTAACCTCTTTATAGTGGCGCCGGTCCGGAGTCGTAATTTTGTTTGCGATCAGGGTCTTTTGCGCTGCGAAAAAATGGCGTAAACGACCGGTGCAAATCCGGTTGAGGATGCGCCCCAGATAGGCTCCGCGCCGTGCCTGGGATCGAATTGGGTGATGGAGCGTAGGAAAGCATCTAGGGATGGACGACCTCCTCAAAGAATATCTGCCGATCCTGATCTTTCTGATCGTCGCCTCGGCGCTGACGCTGGTGATGGTCACGGCGTCTCTCGTTCTCGGCAAGCAGAACCCCGATTCGGAAAAACTGTCGCCGTATGAGTGCGGCTTCGAAGCCTTCGACGATGCACGCCGGCAGTTCGACGTCCGCTTCTATCTCGTCTCGATTCTCTTCATCATCTTCGATCTTGAAGTCGCCTTCCTGTTCCCCTGGGCTGTTTCGCTCGGCAATATCGGAATGTTCGGTTTCTGGTCGATGATCATCTTCCTGGGCGTCCTCACCGTAGGGTTCATCTACGAGTGGAAAAAGGGCGCCTTGGAATGGGAGTAAACCAAATGAGCCAGCCCCTCTCGGTGCCAGCTAATTCAGGTGGTGTTTTGCGTCCCGGCCCGCTCCAGGACCAGATCCTCACCGACGTGACGAACGAACTCCAGGACAAGGGCTTCGTCGTCGCACAGATGGACAAGCTGGTGAACTGGGCACGGACCGGTTCGCTCTGGCCGATGACCTTTGGCCTCGCCTGCTGCGCCGTCGAAATGATGCATGCCTATATGGCGCGCTATGACCTCGACCGGTTCGGCGTCGTGCCGCGTGGTTCTCCGCGCCAGTCCGACGTGATGATCGTGGCCGGTACGCTTACCAACAAAATGGCGCCCGCCTTGCGCAAGGTTTACGACCAGATGGCCGAGCCGCGCTGGGTCATCTCGATGGGTTCCTGCGCCAATGGCGGCGGCTATTATCACTATTCCTATGCCGTGGTACGCGGCTGCGACCGCATCGTGCCGGTCGACGTCTATGTTCCGGGCTGCCCGCCGACGGCCGAGGCGCTCGTTTACGGGATTCTGCAGCTGCAGAAGAAGATCCGACGTACATCGACGATCGCGCGCTAAGGCGCGGGGTATCGAGCGTGCTTAGGGGAAGGGTAGGGACAATACCATCATGACAGATGTCTATCGCGAGCTTGGCGACCATATCGCAGCCGCCCTCGGTGACGCCGTGCTGCGCACGGAAGTCGTTCTTGGTGAATTGATGGTCTATGTGCCGGCGTCGCGCCTCGAGCGCGTGCTCGGATTTCTGCGCGACGATGCGAAATGCCAGTTCAAGATGCTGGTTGATGTCTGCGGCGTCGACTACCCGGACCGTGCGGCGCGTTTCGACGTCGTCTACAACCTGCTCAGCCTCACCAAGAATCAGCGCTGCCGGGTGAAGGTCGCGATCGGCGAAGATGACGCGGTGCCGAGCGCGGTCGAAATCTATCCCGCGGCCGGTTGGTTTGAACGCGAAGCCTACGACATGTACGGCATCTTCTTCGATGGCAACCCGGACCTGCGCCGCATTCTCACCGATTACGGTTTCGAGGGGCACCCGTTCCGCAAGGATTTCCCACTCACCGGCTATGTCGAAGTCCGCTACGACGAGACGCAGAAGCGGGTCATCTACGAACCGGTGAAGCTGGTGCAGGAATTCCGCTCGTTCGATTTCCTGTCACCGTGGGAAGGCATGCTGCAGCCGCGGCCCGTGCTGCCGGGTGACGAAAAAGCCGGTGAAGCCGGCGCCCCGGCAGGGAAGACAAACTGATGGCCGAAACGCATATCAAACCGATGACCATGAATTTCGGGCCGCAGCATCCTGCGGCTCACGGTGTTCTGCGCATGGTCATGGAGATGGACGGCGAAGTCGTGCGCCGGGTCGATCCGCATATCGGCCTGCTGCACCGTGGCACCGAGAAGCTGATCGAATACAAGACCTATACGCAGGCCATTCCCTATTTCGACCGCCTCGATTACGTCAGCCCGATGTGCCAGGAGCATGCCTTCGTGCTGGCCGTCGAGAAGTTGCTGGGTCTCGAAGTGCCGTTGCGCGGCCAGTATATCCGCGTGATGTTCGATGAAATCACCCGCATCCTCAATCACCTGCTCAACATCCCGGCCTATGCCATGGATGTCGGCGCGATCACGCCGTTCCTGTGGGTGTTCGAGCAGCGCGAATTGCTGATGGAATTCTATGAGCGCGTGTCCGGTGCGCGGCTTCATGCGGCCTATTACCGCCCGGGCGGCGTGCATCAGGATCTGCCGGCGGGACTCCTTGATGATCTCTGGGCGTGGAGCGAGAAGTTCCCCAAAGTCGTCGACGACATGGAAGGCCTGCTCACCAACAACCGCATCTTCAAGCAGCGCCTGGTCGACGTTTGCCCGGTCACGGCGGAAGACGCCATTGCCTGGGGCTTCACCGGCCCCGTGCTGCGCGCGTCGGGTGTGCCGTGGGATCTCCGCAAGTCGCAGCCCTACATGGTCTATGACCGGATGGAGTTCGACATTCCGGTCGGCAAGCATGGCGATTGTTATGACCGCTATCTGGTCCGCGTCGCCGAGATGCGTGAGAGCCTCAAGATCGTGCAGCAATGCATCAAGCAGATGCCTGGCGGGCCGGCGAGTTCGACCGACCACAAGGTCATGCCGCCCAGCCGCGGCGAGATGAAGCATTCGATGGAAGCCTTGATCCATCACTTCAAACTCTACACCGAGGGCTATCACGTCCCGGCCGGCGAGACCTATACCGCCGTCGAAGCGCCTAAGGGCGAGTTCGGCGTCTATCTGGTGTCCGACGGCACCAATAAGCCGCATCGCTGCAAAATCCGGGCACCCGGCTTCCCGCATCTCCAGGCCATGGATTTCCTTTGCAAGGGTTACATGCTGGCGGATTCGGTGGCGATCCTCGGCTCCCTCGACATTGTTTTCGGCGAGATCGACAGATGAGTGCTCCTTCAAACACCGACGTGGTCCAGCCGGACAGCTTCGCCTTCACCGCGGAGAATCTGGAAGCAGCCAAGAAGATCATCGCGAAGTACCCCGATGGACGTCAGCCATCGGCGGTGATGCCGCTCCTCGATATGGCGCAGCGCCAGCATGGCTGGATCCCGCGCGCCGCGATGGACGTCATCGCCGGCATGCTCGATATGGCGCCGATCCGCGTCTATGAGGTCGCGACCTTCTATTCGATGTACAATCTGAAGCCGGTCGGCAAATACCTCATCCAGGTCTGCCGCACGACGCCGTGCTGGCTGCGCGGGTCGGATTCGCTCTCCGGCTTTCTCCACAAGAAGCTCGGCGTCGGTTTCAAGGAAGTCACCAAGGACGGCATGTTCAGCGTCATGGAAGTCGAATGCCTCGGCGCCTGCTGCAATGCGCCGATGGTGCAGATCAACGATGACTTCTACGAAGATCTGACGCCGGAATTGCTGGGCCAGGTGCTCGACGATCTGGCTGCCGGCAAGCAGCCGAAGAAGGGCCCGCAGAACGGCCGTCGCGGTTCGATGGCAGAAGGTGGCGCCACCACGCTCAAGGACATTCCCTTGACCTACGACATGGCGGGAGACTGAGCGATGTTGCAGGATCAGGATCGCATCTTCAAAAACATCTACTGCCAGGACGATTGGCGCCTGGCCGGCGCGCGCCGTCGCGGCATCTGGGACAACACCAAGGCGCTGCTCGACGTTGGTCCAGACAAGATCATCGACGACATCAAGGCCTCCGAACTGCGCGGCCGCGGTGGCGCAGGTTTCCCGACCGGCATGAAATGGTCCTTCATGCCCAAGCAATCCGACGGGCGTCCGTCCTACCTCGTCGTCAATGCCGACGAATCCGAGCCCGGCACCTGCAAGGATCGCGAGATCCTGCGCTTCGATCCGCATATGCTGATCGAAGGCTGCCTGATTGCCGGTTTCGCCATGCGCTGCGTCGCTGCCTATATCTACGTCCGCGGCGAGTTCTACCAGGAGGCGATGCACGTCCAGGCCGCGATCGACGAGGCCTATGACGCCGGCCTCATCGGCAAGAACGCATCCGGCTCGGGCTACAATTTCGACGTCTTCCTGCATCGTGGCGCCGGCGCCTATATCTGCGGTGAAGAATCAGCACTCATCGAGAGCCTTGAGGGCAAGAAGGGTCAGCCGCGCCTGAAGCCGCCATTTCCGGCTGCCTGCGGTCTCTATGGTTCGCCGACCACGGTCAACAATGTCGAGACCATCGCGGTCACGCCGACAATCCTGCGCCGCGGTCCGACCTGGTTTGCCGGTCTCGGCCGGCCCAAGAATGTCGGCACCAAGCTGTTCTGCGTGTCGGGCCATGTGAACAAGCCCTGCAACGTCGAAGAAGAGATGGGCATTCCACTGCGCGAGCTCATCGACAAGCATTGCGGCGGTGTGCGTGGTGGCTGGGACAATCTGCTGGCCGTCATCCCCGGCGGCTCGTCGGTCCCGATGCTGCCCAAGTCGATCTGCGACGACGTGCTGATGGATTTCGATTCGCTGCGCGCCGTTCAGTCGGGCCTTGGCACGGCGGCGGTCATCGTCATGGACAAGTCGACCGACCTCATCGAGGCGATCACGCGCTTTGCGCATTTCTATATGCATGAGAGCTGCGGCCAGTGCACACCGTGCCGCGAGGGCACCGGCTGGATGTTCCGCATCATGACGCGTTTCGTGAAGGGCGATGCCGATCCTTCCGAGATCGACATGCTGCTGGAAATTTCGAAGCAGATCGAAGGTCACACGATCTGCGCACTCGGCGATGCCGCGGCATGGCCGATCCAAGGTTTGATGCGTCATTTCCGTCCGGTGGTCGAGCAGCGCATGCGCGACTTCCGTGGCCGTCAAGCGGCCGAATAGGGCTGGGGAGTAGGGATCCAAGATCATGCCGAAGATGACGATCGATGGTGTCGAGATCGAGGTGCCGGGCGGCATTACCGTCCTGCAGGCCTGCGAGCTCGCCGGCAAGGAAATCCCGCGCTTCTGCTATCACGAACGCCTGTCCGTGGCCGGCAATTGCCGCATGTGTCTCGTGGAGCAGGAAAAGGCGCCAAAGCCGGTGGCGAGCTGCGCCATGCCGGTCGCCGAAGGCATGGTGATCAAGACCGATAGCCCGCTGGTGCAGAAGGCCCGCAAGGGCGTCATGGAATTCCTGCTGATCACCCATCCACTCGATTGCCCGATCTGCGATCAGGGCGGCGAATGCGATCTGCAGGACCAGGCCGTCGCTTTCGGCAAGAGCTTCTCGCGCTATCAGGAAGAGAAACGCGCCGTCACCGACAAGGATTTCGGCCCCCTGGTGCGGACCGAGATGACGCGCTGCATTCAATGCACGCGCTGCATCCGCTTTGCGACCGAAGTGGCCGGCGTCGAAGTGCTGGGCGCCACCTCGCGCGGCGAACACATGGAAGTCACGACCTATGTTGAAAAGGGCATAGCCTCGGAACTGTCCGGCAATCTCATCGATCTTTGCCCGGTCGGTGCGCTGACTTCGAAGCCCTACGCGTTCACCGCGCGCCCCTGGGAATTGACCAAGACGGAATCGATCGATGTGGCGGATGCGGTCGGCGTCAATATCCGCATCGATTCACGCGGTCGCGAAGTCCTGCGCGTGCTGCCGCGTCTCAATGAAGACGTGAACGAAGAATGGATGGCCGATAAGGGCCGTTTCTGGGTCGATGGCCTGAAGCGCCAACGCCTCGATCGTCCCTTCGTCCGTGAAAACGGCAAGCTCAAGCCCGCGAGCTGGGGTGAGGCGTTTGCCGCCATCGCTGCGCGCGTCAAAGGCGTTGACGGCAAGCGGATTGCCGCCATCGTCGGCGATCAATGCGATGCCGAAAGCATGTTCGCGCTCAAGGAATTGATGGCGTCGCTGGGGTCGCCCAACCTCGATTGCCGCCAGGATGGCGCAGCACTCGATGCCACCAACCGCGCCTCTTATCTTTTCAACAGCACGATTGCCGGCATTGACAAGGCCGATGTGATTTTGCTGGTCGGTACCAATCCGCGCTGGGAAGCGCCGGTGCTGAACGCCCGTATCCGCAAGCGGCATCTCAAGGGCGGCCTCAAGGTCGCGAGCGTGGGCGCTGTCGGCGATCTCACCTATCCGGTGGAGATGCTGGGGGCAGGGGCCGAGACGCTGAGCCAGATTGCGTCGGGCGGTAACAGCTTCAGCGATGCGCTGAAGAATGCCAAGGCGCCGATGATCATCGTGGGCCAGGGTGTACTCACGCGTCCCGACGGCGCCGCGGTGCTTGGTCTGGCGCGCAAGGTGGCCGAGGCGGCCAATGTCGTGCGCGAGGGCTGGAACGGTTTCAACGTGCTGCAGACGGCTGCTGCTCGCGTCGGCGGCCTCGAACTCGGCTTCGTGCCGCAATCTGGCGGCCGTGATGTGAACGGCATCCTCGATGGTGCGCAGAAGGGCGAGATCGAGATCGTCTATCTGCTCGGTGCCGACGAGATCGATACCAACCGTCTGGGCTCCGCCTTTGTCATCTATCAGGGTCATCACGGCGACCGTGGTGCCCATCGCGCCGACGTCGTCCTGCCCGGCGCCGCCTATACCGAGAAGGATGGCACCTATATGAACATCGAGGGCCGAGCCCAGCTGGGCCGCCTCGCGATCTTCCCGCCGGGCGATGCCAAGGCGGATTGGAGCATCCTGCGCGCACTGTCGGAATCGGTCGGCAAGAAGCTCGGCTTCGACACGATCGAACAATTGCGCCGCAAGCTCTATCAGGCCTTCCCGCGCTTCCAGCGTCTGGGGGCGATCGAGCCGGCTGCCTGGACGAGCTTCGGTGGCCAAGGCGAGGTCGGGCGCGACCAGTTCCGTCCCGCGATAGCCAATTACTACATGACCGACCCGATCAGCCGCGCCTCGGCGACGATGGCGCAGTGCACCGAACGTTTCGTGCAGCCGGTTGCGGGCGGAAAGACGGGCACCCATGGCTGAGTTCTTCACATCGACCTTCGGGATTTATCTCGGCACCACCATCTTCACGGTGCTGAAGATCGTTGCCATCATCCTGCCGCTGCTGTTGGCGGTTGCCTACCTGACCTTGGCCGAGCGCAAGATCATGGCGGCGATGCAGATCCGCCGCGGTCCGAACGTCGTCGGTCCCTTTGGCCTGCTGCAGCCGATTGCCGATGGCGTGAAGCTGCTGTTCAAGGAAACGATCATCCCGTCGGGCGCCAACCGTGTCGCCTTCATCGTGGCGCCGATGATCACTTTCGTGCTGTCGCTGATTTCCTGGGCGGTCATTCCGTTTGACGATGGCGTGGTGCTGGCCAACCTCAATGTCGGCATTCTCTATCTCTTCGCCATCTCGTCGCTGGGCGTCTATGGCATCGTGCTCGCCGGCTGGGCATCGAATTCGAAATACCCGTTCCTTGGTGCCCTGCGGTCGGCTGCGCAGATGGTGTCCTACGAAGTCTCGATCGGCTTCGTGCTGGTGACGGTGCTGTTGTGCGTGGGCTCGCTCAACCTCAACGACATCGTCAGGGCGCAGGCCAATCTGTGGTTCTGCATCCCGCTGCTGCCGATGTTCATCGTGTTCTACATTTCCGGTCTTGCCGAAACCAACCGCCCGCCCTTCGATCTGCCGGAAGCAGAATCGGAACTGGTCGCGGGCTACTTCTCGGAATACTCGGCCTTCACCTTCGCGCTGTTCTTCCTCGGCGAGTACGCCAATATCTGGATGATGAGCGCCATGACGGCGATCCTGTTCCTCGGTGGTTGGCAGGCGCCGTTTGATATCGCGCCCTTCACCTGGATCCCCGGCTGGATCTGGTTCGCCGGCAAGGCCAGCTTCATCGCCTTCAGCTTTGTCTGGGTCCGCGCGACCTTCCCGCGCTATCGCTACGACCAGCTCATGCGCCTGGGCTGGAAAGTCTTCCTGCCGCTTTCTTTGATCATGGTAATCCTGACCGCGGGCGTTCTGCTCGCGACGGACAGCCTGCCGAAGAAGGGCACCGTCATGCCAGCCCCCGCGGTGGATACCACCGCGCCGGCCAGCAATTGAGGAGCTGAACCCATGTCCGCCATTAGCCGCACGCTCAACAGCTTCCTCCTCAAGGAACTGCTTTCCGGCATGGTCCTCACCTTCAGCTACCTGTTCAAGGAGAAGGTGACGATCAACTATCCCTATGAGAAGGGGCCGATCAGCCCGCGCTTCCGCGGTGAGCATGCGTTGCGCCGCTACGCCAACGGCGAAGAGCGCTGCATCGCCTGCAAGCTGTGCGAAGCGATCTGCCCGGCGCAGGCCATCACCATCGAGGCCGAGCCGCGCGATGACGGCAGCAGGCGGACGACGCGTTACGACATCGACATGACGAAATGCATCTATTGCGGCTTCTGCCAGGAAGCCTGCCCGGTCGATGCGATCGTCGAGGGACCGAATTTCGAGTTTGCCACCGAGACTCGCGAGGAGCTGTTCTACAACAAGGACAAGCTGCTGCGGAACGGCGAGCGCTGGGAAGCGGAAATTGCCGGCAATATCGCCGCCGACGCGCCTTATCGTTGATCGCGATAGGGTGGGGGAGAACAGCTAGATGATCGTCGAGACCATCGCCTTTTATGTCTTTGCCGCAGTCGCCGTCGTATCGGCGCTGCTGGTGGTCGGCAACCGCAATCCGGTCTATTCGGTGCTGTTCCTGATTCTGACCTTCTTCAACGTCGCGGGCCTGTTCGTGCTGATCGGTGCCGAGTTCCTGGCGATGATGCTGGTCATCGTTTATGTCGGTGCCGTGGCCGTGCTGTTCCTTTTCGTCGTCATGATGCTCGACATCAATTTCGTCGAACTGCGCCAGGGCTTCGTGCGCTATCTGCCGATCGGCGCTGTCGTGGGTGTCATCCTGGCCGCCGAGTTGATCTTTGTCGTCGGCAGCACGGCGCTGGGCACCGCGACACCGGCTGCACCCACGCCGGCCATTGCCCAGGTCACCAATACCGAAGCACTCGGCAACATCATGTACACCCAGTATTTCTACCTGTTCCAGGTGTCCGGCCTCATCCTGCTGGTCGCGATGATGGGCGCCATTGTGCTGACACACCGCGAACGCGTCGGCGTCCGCCGCCAGCGTATTGCCGATCAGGTCGACCGCAACCGTAGTTCGGTGCAGCTCACCAAGGTGAAGACCGGCGACGGCGCTTCAGGGGGTGTCAAATGATGACGATCGGCATTCAGCATTACCTGACCCTGTCGGCGATCCTGTTCACGATCGGGATCTTCGGCATCTTCCTCAACCGCAAGAACGTCATCATCATTCTGATGTCGGTTGAATTGATGCTGCTCTCGGTCAACGTCAACCTCGTGGCGTTCTCCCATTTTCTCGGCGATCTCACCGGCCAGGTCTTTGCGATGCTGGTCCTCACGGTTGCCGCGGCTGAGGCCGCCATCGGCCTCGCCATCCTTGTGGTCTTCTTCCGGACTCGCGGCTCGATCGCCGTCGAGGACGTCAACATGATGAAGGGCTGACATGACTCTCGACGTCGCCATCGTCGCCCTTCCGCTGCTGGGCGCTCTCATCGCCGGGATCGGCAATCGCCATATCGGCGATCATGCCGCGCAATGGATCACCTCCGGCCTCATGCTGGCCGTGATGGTCATTTCCTGGATCACTTTCTTCGACGTGACCGGTAGCGGCAACACGCGCACCACGGAACTGTTCACCTGGTTTGAGACCGGCAGCTTCCGCGCCGCTTGGGCGGTGCGCATCGATCAGCTGTCGGCCGTGATGCTGATCGTGGTGACGACCGTCTCCGCCATGGTCCATGTCTATTCCATCGGCTACATGCATCACGACAAATCGGTGCCGCGGTTCATGGCCTATCTGTCGTTCTTCACCTTCTGCATGCTGATGCTGGTGACGGCCGACAATTTCATCCAGATGTTCTTCGGCTGGGAAGGAGTGGGCCTCAGCTCCTACCTCCTCATCGGCTTCTGGTATGACCGGCCGACCGCCAATGCGGCCGCCATCAAGGCGTTCCTGGTCAACCGCGTGGGCGATTTCGGCTTCGCGCTCGGCATTATGGGCGTCTATCTCGTCTTCAACACGGTTGAGTTCAAGCCGCTGTTCGACACGATCATCGCCGGCCAGACGCCGCCGACCTTCAATTTCTTAGGCTATGAGGTCGACACGCTGACCGCGCTCTGCCTGCTGTTGTTCGTGGGCGCCATGGGCAAGTCGGCGCAGCTGTTCCTGCACACCTGGCTGCCGGACGCGATGGAAGGCCCGACGCCGGTGTCGGCCCTCATCCATGCGGCGACCATGGTGACCGCCGGCGTCTTCATGGTCTGCCGCCTGTCGCCGATGTTCGAATATGCGCCCTATGCCAAGGAAGTCGTGACCGTTGTCGGCGCCTCGACCGCCTTCTTCGCAGCGACGGTGGGCCTCACCCAGAACGACATCAAGCGGGTCATCGCCTATTCGACCTGTTCGCAGCTCGGCTACATGTTCTTTGCAGCTGGTGTCGGTGCCTATGGCGCCGCCATGTTCCACCTCTTCACCCACGCCTTCTTCAAGGCGCTGCTGTTCCTGTGCGCGGGTTCGGTCATCCATGCGATGTCGGGCGAGCAGGACATGCGCAAGATGGGCGGCATCTACAAGCTCATTCCCACCACCTATACCTTGATGTGGATCGGCAACATCGCCCTGGCCGGTGTCGGTATTCCGGGCGTGTTCGGCTTTGCCGGCTTCTATTCCAAGGACAGCATCCTGGAATCGGCCTTCGCCGCGCATAGCAGTGTGGGCATGTACGCCTTCTGGCTTGGCATCATCGGTGCGGTGATGACGGCATTCTATTCCTGGCGCCTCATTTACATGACCTTTCACAACAAGCCGCGCGCCTCGCATGACGTGATGCATCATGTCCATGAAAGCCCGTGGGTGATGCTGGCGCCGCTCTTCGTGTTGGCGGCGGGTGCCATCCTTACCGGCTTCGTCTGGCATGAGAGCTTTGTGGGCAGTGAGATGGAACATTTCTGGGGCCAGGCGATCCATTTCGCCTCAACCAACGAAGTGCCGCATCACGCCCATGATGTGCCGCTCTGGGTGAAGCTGCTGCCCTTGGCGGCCGGCCTCATCGGCATTCTCTTTGCAACCTATGCCTATCTCGTGCAGAAGGGTCTGCCCGCCGCAATCGCCGGTGCCCTCAAGCCGCTCTACCTGATGTCCTATAACAAGTGGTATTTCGACGAGCTCTATGACGCGATCTTCGTGAACCCGATCAAGGTCTTTGGCCGCTTCCTGTGGAAGAAGGGCGATGGGGCGATCGTCGATGGTGCCGTCGATGGATTTGCCTGGCTGACTGGCGAGTGGTTCGCCAAGCGGGCGAGCGCGCTGCAATCGGGCTATGTCTATCATTACGCCTTCGTCATGCTGATCGGCATCGTCGCCATGGTCAGCTGGTACATCTTTGCCTTTGGTAAGTGAGAGATTTGATGAGCGGCAGCATGCCCATCCTCAGCCTGACGACCTTCCTGCCGCTTCTGGGCGCGGTGCTCATCCTTATCCTCAAGGGTGACGAGGGATCGGTCGCGCGCAACGCGCGTTACATCGCGCTGTGGACATCGCTCGTCACCTTTGCCGTTTCGCTGGTGATCTGGTTCCAGTTCGACCGGTCGTTCGTCGGCTTCCAGTTCGAGGAGAAGACGGCCTGGCTGCCGCTGCTCGGCATCAGCTATCACATGGGTGTCGACGGTATCTCGATGACCTTCGTGATGCTCTCGACCCTGCTGACGCCGATCTGCATCCTGGCCAGCTGGGAAGCGATCGAGAAGCGGGTCAAGGAATACATGATCGCCTTCCTCGGCCTCGAGACGCTGATGGTCGGCACCTTCTGTGCGCTTGATTTCGTCACCTTCTATATCTTCTTCGAAGCGGTCCTCATCCCGATGTATCTAATCATCGGCATCTGGGGCGGGCCGCGGCGCGTCTATGCGTCGATCAAGTTCTTCCTGTTTACGCTGGCCGGTTCCGTGTTGATGCTGCTGGCGATCCTTGCGATGTACAGCATCACTGGTACGGCCGACATTCCGGCGTTGATGGCCTATGGTTTCGATCCCGCCATCCAGAAATGGCTGTGGCTGGCGCTGTTCGCCTCCTTCGCAGTGAAGGTGCCGATGTGGCCGGTTCATACCTGGCTGCCGGACGCCCATGTCGAAGCGCCGACCGCGGGTTCGGTCATCCTGGCCGGTGTGCTGTTGAAGATGGGCGCCTATGGTTTCCTGCGCTTCTCCATCCCGATGCTGCCGGAGGCGTCCGCCTATTTCACGCCGTTGGTCTATGCCATGAGCGTGGTGGCGGTGATCTACACCTCGCTCATCGCGCTCGCACAGGAGGATATGAAGAAGCTCATCGCCTATTCCTCCGTGGCGCATATGGGCTTCGTGACCGCCGGCATCTTCTCGATGACCCAGGAAGGTCTCGAGGGCGCCTTGTTCCAGATGCTCTCCCACGGTGTCGTCTCGGGTGCGCTGTTCCTGTGCGTTGGCGTCATCTATGACCGCCTGCATACCCGTGAGATTGCGCGTTACGGCGGCCTCGTGCACCGGATGCCGAAATACGCCGTGGTATTCATGATCTTCACTATGGCCTCGGTCGGTTTGCCGGGTACCAGCGGCTTCATCGGCGAGTTCCTGGTGATGGTCGGCGTGTTCAAGGACAACACCTGGGTGGCGCTGCTTATTGCGACCGGTGTGATCCTGGGTGCCGCCTACATGCTGTGGCTCTATCGCCGCATCATTTTCGGCGAGCTGGTCAAGGAAGATTTGAAGACCATGCTCGATCTTTCGTTGCGCGAGAAGGTGATCTTCGCGCCGCTCCTGCTGCTCGTGTTCTGGATGGGTATCTATCCGATCAGTTTCACCTCGATCTTCGGGCCGACGGTGACTGATTTCATCCAGGATTACGGCCCGCGCATGGAAGCGGTCGCGGCTGATCCCGCTGCGACAAATCCGTAAGGCAAGGATAGTACTGCCATGAATTCGTTCATCGATCTCAACCTGGGTCTGGCCCGACCGGAGATCTTCCTGGCCATCGCCGCTTTGGCGCTGTTGGTCATCGGTGTGTCGCTGGGTGATCGCCACACGCGCCTCATTGCCTGGGCGAGTGTTGCAGCACTTGTCATTGCTATCGTTCTGGCGATTTCAGATAAAGCGGATGGCCTGGCGTTCCATGGCCTGTTCATCGCGGATGATTTTGCGTGCTATGCCAAGGTGCTGTCCTTTGGTGCGGCGGCGCTCGCCATCATCATGTCGCTGGACTACGCCGAGCGGGAAGGGATGGCGCGGTTCGAATTGCCGCTGCTCATGCTGATGGCAACACTTGGCATGTCGCTGATGATCTCGGCCAATGACCTCATCTCGCTTTATGTCGGCTTGGAACTGCAGTCCTTGGCACTTTACGTCGTGGCCGCAATCAAGCGCGACACCATCAAATCGACCGAAGCAGGCCTGAAGTATTTCGTCCTGGGCGCCCTCAGTTCCGGCATGCTGCTCTATGGTTCGTCGCTCATCTACGGCTTTACGGGCTCGACCAGCTTCTCGGTCCTCGCTGCAACGCTTACCGGCGATGCCGGGCTCGGTCTCATCGTCGGTATCGTGTTCCTGTGCGCGGGTCTCGCTTTCAAGATTTCGGCGGTGCCGTTCCATATGTGGACGCCGGACGTCTATGAAGGCGCGCCGACGCCGATCACGGCTTTCTTTGCAGCGGCGCCCAAAGTTGCTGCCATCACGCTCTTTGCCCGCGTCCTGGTCGGTCCCTTCGGCGACCTGGTCGGGCAATGGCAGCAGATCATTGTCTTCATCTCCATCGCCTCGATGATTCTTGGCGCGGTCGCTGCGATCGGCCAGAAGAACATCAAACGCCTGATGGCTTACTCCTCGATCGGCAATGTCGGTTTCGCCCTGGTTGGTCTCGCCAGCGGCACGCAGGAAGGGGTCTCCGGCCTACTCATTTACATGGCGATCTATGTCGTCATGACGACCGGCACCTTCGCCGTGATCCTCGCCATGCGCCGTCGGGGCGAAGCGGTGGAACAGATCAGCGATCTCGCCGGCCTCAGCCGCTCGCAGCCGGGCCTTGCCTGGGCACTGGCGATCTTCATGTTCTCGATGGCCGGCATTCCGCCCTTCGCCGGCTTCTTTGGCAAGTGGTTCGTGTTCCTGGCGGCGATCCAGGCCGGGTTGAATGTCCTTGCCGTAATCGGCGTGCTCGCCAGCGTGGTGTCGGCGTTCTATTACATCCGCATCATCAAGGTGATGTTCTTCGACCAGCCGACCGAAGCCTTTGATCGGGTGACGCCAACCTTGCGGATCGTTCTGATCGCGACCGTTTTCGTCATCAGCCTGGGGTTCATCGCTGGCTCGCCGTTCTTTGATCTCTCGGCCAATGCCGCGAGCGTGCTCTTCGCGGAATGAGTTTGATCTTCCGCGTCGAGACGGTTGCGGAAATCGACAGCACCAATGAAGAGCTGAAGCGCCGGGCGCTTGCCGGTGCGGAAGCCGGTGCCGTCTTGCGCGCGGGATTGCAAACCGCTGGGCGCGGCCGGCGCGGCCGCAATTGGGTTTCTGATCCAGGCAATCTCTACATGTCGCTTCTGTTGCGGCCGGTGAAGTCTCCCGCCGAAGCGGCGACCTTGGGATTTGTCGTTGCCATTGCCCTGGGGCGCCTGCTCCGCGCGGTGCTGCCAGTCTCGGTGCTGCACAAATGGCCGAACGACGTCCTCGTCGACGGCCGCAAGATCTCCGGCATCCTGCTGGAATCCGGCGGCATCACGGGCGGCAAGGTGGACTGGCTGGTATTGGGTATCGGGGTCAATCTGCGCCACCATCCGGCGGAGAGCCTGTATCCTACGACGGATCTGCTGGCTGCCGGAGGTCCAAATCTGACGCCGGACCAGGCGATGGATCTGCTACTGGCGGAGTTCAGGCCGCTCTACGACATCTGGGAGCAGCAGGGTTTTGCCGCCTTGCGCGACGATTGGTTGGCGCAATGCACCGGGCTCGGCGAGACGGTGCTGGCGCGTCTGGAACAAGAGGAAGTCACCGGCCGTTTCGATGACATCGATGCGGATGGGACCCTCATCATGGGCCTTGCCGACGGATCCAAGCGCCGGATCACCGCCGGTGATATCTTTGTCGCCCGCCACTAGAATGCGCGTCAAACCGCTGGGAAGAAGCTGATGCTGCTCGCGATCAACGCCAACAACACCAATGTGAAATTCTCCGTCTATGACGGTGCCAAAGCTGTTGGCGACTGGCGCATCAAGACCGAGGCTGGCCGTACCGCGGACCAATATGTCGTGTGGCTAAATCAGCTGATGATCATGAAAGGCCTGTCATTGAAATCGATCGACGCCGCGATTATCGCGACCGTGGTGCCGCAATCGCTGTTTCATCTCAACCTGCTGTGCGAGACGCATCTCGGCACCAAGCCGCTCGTGGTTGGCGATCCGTCGGTGAAGCTCGGTATCGAGGTCAAGATGGATATCCCGATGTCGACCGTCGGCGCCGATCGCCTGGCCAACGCGGTAGGTGGCCATCTCACCTATCAGAAGCCACTGATCGTCGTCGATTTCGGGACAGCGACGACCTTCGACGTAGTCGACCAGGACGGCAACTATATCGGCGGCGCCATTGCTCCGGGCATCGTGCTCAGCGTCGAGATCCTGCACAGCGCCACCGCCATGCTGCCGCGCATCGTGGTCGAACGACCGGCGCGCGTGATCGGCAAGAGCACCACGGAGGCGATGCAGTCCGGCATCTTCTGGGGTTATGTCGGGCTGGTGGAGGGTATGGTGCGTCGTATCTCGGACGAGTTCGGCGGCCCTCTTGATGTCGTGGCGACGGGTGGTCTTGCGCCATTATTCCACGGTCAGACACCCGTCATCACCCATCTCGACCCGGACATCACCATGCGTGGTCTGGTCGAGATCTACCGCCGGAACCGCGTATGAGCGATCCTTTCAAGCCAGGCCCCGACGAATTGCTGTTCCTGCCCCTGGGCGGATCCGGCGAAATCGGCATGAACCTCAATCTATACGGTCATGACGGCAAATGGCTGATGCTCGATCTCGGCATCTCCTTCGGCGATGACAGCACGCCGGGCATCGACGTCGTCATGCCGAATCCACAATTCATTACCGAGCGCGCATCGGATCTTGTCGGCATCGTCCTCACTCATGCTCATGAGGATCATATCGGCGCCGTGCCGTATCTGTGGTCGCGCCTGCGCTGTCCCCTTTATGCGACGCCGTTCACGGCCTCGGTGCTCAAGCGCAAGCTCGCGGAGGTCGGATTGGAGAAGCAGGCGCCGATCACGATCATTCCCATGTCCGGCAGCCGCGATATCGGCCCGTTCAATGTCGAGCTCATTACGCTCACGCATTCGATCCCCGAGCCCAACGCCGTCGTCATCCGCACCAAGCATGGCGCAGTGCTGCATACCGGCGACTGGAAGCTCGACCCGGAGCCGCTGCTGGGAGAACCCACGGATGTCGCTGCGCTGCGGCGCCTCGGCGATGGCGGTGTTCTTGCCATGGTCTGCGATTCAACCAATGTCTTCGTCGAAGGCACGTCCGGTTCCGAAGCCGATGTGCGAGATTCGCTGATGGAGGTGGTGGGCGAGCTCAAGAACCGTGTCGCCGTAGGATGTTTTGCCAGCAATCTCGCCCGCGTCGAAACCATCGCGCGCGTTGCCGAAGCACATGGCCGCCATTGCGCGCTCATCGGCCGCTCTTTGTGGCGGATGCTGGAATCGGCGCAGGAGAACGGCTATCTCACCGATCTGCCCCGCTTCGTGACGGAGCACGACATCGGCTATTTTCCGCGCGAGAATATCCTGATGATCTGCACAGGTAGCCAAGGCGAACCACGCTCGGCGCTGACCCGCATTGCCCGCGGCGAACACCCGCAGATATCCCTGGAACCGGGCGACGCCGCAATCTTCTCCTCGCGCGTCATTCCCGGCAACGAGAATTCGATCAATCGGCTGCACAACGATCTGACACGGCGCGGAGTCCAGATCATCACGGACCGCGACGAGGACGTGCACGTCTCCGGGCATCCGGCGCGCGATGAGCTGGCGGAGATGTACCATATGGTCCGCCCGCGTATCGCCCTGCCGGTGCATGGCGAGTTGCGGCATATCAAGGAACATGTTGCTTTTGCCCGGGCATGCCAGGTGCCGGAAGCGCTGGCACCGGAAAACGGTACCCTCATTCGATTGGCGCCGGGACCTGCCGAGATCATCGCGCGGGTTCCCGCGGGACGCCTGGCGCTCGATGGCAAGGCCCTTGTCTCCGCCGATAGCGAGGCGATCCGTCATCGCCATCGCATGGGCTTCAATGGTGTCATCATGGGGTCGGTGGTGGTGGACCGCGCTGGCCGCTTACTTGCGCCGCCGCAGGTTTCCATCGACGGCCTGCTTGAGGGGGAGGAGGCGCTCAATGTCATTGCCAAGATCAGCAATGCGATCGACAGCGCCCTGGATGCCTTGCCGCACGCCAAGCGCGGCGATGATGCCGAAGTGAATGAAGCTGCGCGCCTCGCTGCACGTCGCTGGTTTCACAAGAACTACGACAAGAAGCCGGTGACCAAGATCCACGTCATCCGCGTGTAAATGACCGCTTCGCTCCGAACAGGTAGACGATCGGATCGGCCGGTAGAAGGGCTAACATTTCTGCCAGCAGGAATGGCGTGGCGAGCCAGCCGGAGGCAGCAAGGAACCGCAAGGCCTGCGCTTCGGTGAGGCCGGTGATCAGTACCAGGAAATCGATTGCGACCAGGGCGACCAGCAAAGTCAGGATCGCATATTTGCGCACATCGACAGCGCCGCGCTGGAAACCGATGGCAGTCAGCATCAAGGTGGCGATGACGATCAGGTGACTGCTGACCAGGACCGCGGTCCGCCCTTCCTGCCACAAGGTCACGGCGAATGGCGTGGCGAAGGGGGTTGCGCCGTCAATCACTTGCCAGCCGCCCATGAACGTCTCGACCACAGCCCAGATCAGCAAGGAAGCGCCCAACATGACCTGGAAGAACCGCGCTCGGAATCCATAATGCCGGTTGATCCAGGCCGACAGGACGATCGCCCAGGTAAGGCCGACGGCGCTGTCGAGCAAAGAGAGAATCAACACCAGTGCCAAAGCGAAACCCCAGATCACGGCTTCCGGTACGGGCGGTTCCGCGCCGGGGTCGGCAGCGAGGACGAAGAGCGGCGCTATGCCGAGCGACAGGACGGCTGCCGCCAATAACATGGTCCCGTTGGTGAGGCCGCTTGGTCCAAGACCGAGCGATGGCAAGGTAACCGCCAGAAACAGCGCCATCAGCAGGGAGACGATTGAGGTCGTGCTGTGCTCGCGCAACGTCCCGCCAATGAGAATCCCCGCCATGGCCAGACACGCGACCAGGAAGGGCAACGCCACCACGAGCAAGATGATCCTGGCATCGCTTTCGGCGCCAGGCACCTGCAGCACGTCGACCCAAACGCCAAAGGCGGCTTCCATTGCTGGTTGGGCCACAAAATGGGCGATGGCGATCCCGGCCAGCACAATCGCCGGAATCCATAGCCAAAGAAGGTTGATGCCGTGGCGATCGATGCAGGCGACCAGATGATCGATGAGGGCGATCAACGTGGCAGCAGCAGCAAGCCCCAGGCCAACCCACCCCAAGGCAGTCAAGACTGGGAAGAGGACCAGTGCCAGAATGATACCGGGGCCGACCAGCAAATCCCGCCGCGCAATGCTGCGAAAGGCGGGCAGGCGGTCGATGATCGTGGCGGGTACCAGGAGCGGAAAGGCCAAGGCCAACCAGGCGATCGCAACTGGCACTGGCTGCGGTGCGAGGTCCGGCCGCATGATCGGCAGGCAATCGGCGATCATCACGCCCAGACCGACCGTCGCCAAGGCGATCTGGCGCAGGCGGGTCATCGCGTTGGTCGCTGGCTCGTCCGAAAGGGGATCCAACATCCCGATATCTCCGGCTTCCTTGCCCGTGTGAAACCACGGCCAACTGTACAATCGAGATTCTCACCAGAGCGTTATTCGCCGTCCGGCCATCAAACTGCTAGACTGCAGCTATGCTATCCGTCCCCAACCAACGCCCCGTCACCGTCCGCGCTATCGCCCCATCCCGAGTCGCGATAGTTAGTATTGTGCCTATTATTCTTACCTGCTTCGCCGGGTCATTTCCAGCAGCGGCGGATATCGCGGTCACGCGCCGGGATTGCGATCGGCTGGTGAAGCATCAGCCCGCCCCCGGCGTCGAGTATCAACCCGGCGTCGATGTTCATGGCAGGCCCGTGGCGCCGGCCGATCTCGGCGGCGGCTATCAGATCAAGCCCCCCGAAACCATCGTCATCCCGATCGAGGTCCTGATCCAGGACCGCTTCAACATCCCCACCAATTCCGTCCTGTGGAACGCAAAGGCCCAGGTTGGCGTGGTGACCGTGAAAGGCGATCAGGTCTATTACGAAGGGCAGCTTCTCGGCGATCCGGAGACCGCCGCCCTCGAACAGCTCTGCCGCGAGCAGTTGCCACCCAAATAGCCCCGCTATCGCCCCCCGTTATCGCCCGGGCGCTGGACAGTTGCCCCTGTGGACAGGAAGGGGGGCTTTGCCTAAAGTCCGCCGCCTATCCGATATCCCATCCACGTTCCTTTTTTCAGCAAGGCCTTTCCATGCGTTCCAGCCAGTTTTTCATGCCGACCCTCCGGGAAAACCCCTCGGAAGCCCAGATCGTCTCGCATCGCCTGATGCTCCGTGCCGGGATGGTGCGGCAGGCCAGCGCAGGAATATACTCCTGGTTGCCGATGGGTTTCAAGGTGCTGAAAAACATCGAACAGATTGTCCGCGAGGAGCAGGACCGGGCCGGCTGTCAGGAAGTCCTGATGCCGACCATCCAGTCCGCCGATCTGTGGCGTGAAAGTGGCCGTTATGACGATTACGGCAAGGAGATGCTGCGCATCACCGACCGTCACGATCGCGAGATGCTGTATGGCCCGACCAATGAGGAACTGATCACCGAGATCTTCCGCAATTCGGCGAAGAGCTACCGTGACGTGCCGCAGATGCTCTATCACATCCAGTGGAAGTTCCGCGACGAAGTGCGCCCCCGTTTCGGGGTGATGCGCGGCCGCGAATTCCTGATGAAGGACGCCTACAGCTTCGACATCGACAAGGCCAGCGCCAAGCGTGCCTACAACAAGATGTTTGTGGCATATCTGCGCACCTTCGCCCGCATGGGGTTGCAGGCCATTCCGATGGCAGCTGACACCGGCCCGATCGGCGGCGATCTCAGCCACGAATTCATCATCCTTGCGGACACCGGGGAGAGCCAGGTGTTCTGCGACCGCAGCTTCATTGAGCGCGACGTGCTCTCGATGGATGTCGACTATAATGCCGACCTCGAACCGATCGTGCAGCAATGGACGACCGATTACGCGGCCACTGACGAAAAGCATGACGCTGCCAAGTTCGGTGCACTCGCGAAGGACCGCCAGGTCGAGGCGCGCGGCATCGAAGTCGGCCACATCTTCTATTTCGGCACGAAATATTCCGACCCGCTGAAGGCCCAGGTACAAACCCAGGATGGTCAATCCATCTCGGTACATATGGGCTCCTATGGCATCGGCGTGTCGCGACTGGTGGGTGGTATCATCGAAGCCAGTCATGACGACAAAGGCATCATCTGGCCGGAGAGTGTGGCGCCGTTCAAGGTGGGCCTGATCAATCTGAAGGCCGGCGACGCGGCCTCGACGGGTCTGGCCGACGACATCTATGCCAAGCTGCAGAAGGCTGGCGTCGAAGTGCTCTATGACGACCGCGATACCCGTGCCGGCGAGAAGTTCGCCGAGATGGACCTCATCGGTTTGCCGTGGCAGGTCGTCGTTGGTCCGCGCGGTGCCGTGAAGGGCGAGGTCGAGTTCAAGAACCGCAAGACCGGTGCCGTCGAAGCCATGTCTGCCGATGCGGCGCTGAAGAAGCTCGGCGCATGATCTTCTCGGCCTTCGAACGCCTGGTGGCGATGCGCTATTTGCGCGCGCGCCGCCAGGAAGGCTTCGTCTCCGTCATTGCCTTGTTCTCGCTGCTGGGCATCGGCCTCGGCGTCGCGACGCTGATCGTAGTGATGTCGGTGATGAACGGGTTTCGGGCCGAGCTGCTCGACCGAATCCTCGGTTTCAATGCGCATCTGTCGATCAGCGCCAACGGCACGTCGATCTCGGATTTCGCCAAACTGACCGACAAGCTGCGCAGCCTGCCCAGTGTTGCGTCGGCGACGCCGATCGTCGAAGGCCAGGTCTTTCTCACCGGTGCCGACGGTGGCGTGGGTGCCGTGCTGCGCGGCGTGCGTCTGGAGGACATCAAGCTGAAGGCACTCATCGCCGACAGCATGGTGGCCGGAACATTGGATGGATTGCGCGATCGCGATGGCATCATCATCGGTTCTGCCATGGCGCGTGCCCTGCAGGCCGGCATCGGCACCGAGATCACCGCCATTTCGCCCGATATCAACGTCACCATCGGCGGCGCCATCCCGCGCATGAAGACCTTTAAAGTGGTCGGAATCTTCAATGTCGGCATGTATCAGTACGACAACACCATCGCCTTCTCGACGCTGGAAATGGCACAGATCTATTTCAAGGTGCGGCAGGGGGCGACCAATATCGAGGTGATGGCCAAGGACATCAATGACCTGCCCCAGGCGAAGGACGAGATCATCGCAGCGATCGGACCGGGCTTTCATATCGGCGACTGGCAGGAAGCCAATCGCGACTTCTTCACCGCGGTCGAAGTGGAACGCAATGTCATGTTTCTGATCTTGACACTCATCATCGTCGTGGCCGCCTTCAACATCATCAGCGGCCAGATCATGATGGTGAAGGACAAGGCGCGAAACATCGCCATCATGCGCACCATGGGGGCGACGCAAGGCATGATCCTGCGCATCTTCCTGCTGTCGGGCGCCAGCATCGGCATCGTTGGCACCATCTTCGGCTGCCTGCTCGGTGTCGCATTTGCTGCCAATATCGAAACCATCCGGCGTGGGTTGGAAAGCATCACCGGCACCAATCTCTTCAGCGAGACGATCTATTTCCTCTCCAAGCTGCCGGCGATCGTTGATCCCATGGAGGTCGTGCTGATCTCGACCATGTCTCTCGTGTTGACCTTGCTGGCCTCGATCTATCCCGCGTGGCGAGCGGCCCGCCTCGATCCGGTGGAGGCCCTCCGCTATGAGTAATGGGGTTATGAGTAAGGGCCACGCCAACAATGGCGATGTCGTCCTCGAGCTGAAGGGCATTCGCCAGAGCTTCCCCCAGGCGGACGGCGTTCTCGAAGTCATCCGCAATGCCGATCTCACGTTGCGGCGCGGCGAGATGGTGGCGCTCATTGGTCCGTCGGGGTCTGGCAAGTCAACCCTCCTGCACATCACCGGTATGCTGGAAAAGGCCGTGGCCGGCGAGATCGTCATCGCTGGCAATGCCATGAAGGCGCTGGGCGATGACGCCAAGACGGCCGCGCGGCGCGACACGATGGGCTTCGTCTACCAGCACCATCATCTGCTGCCGGAATTCTCGGCGCTGGAAAACGTCATTATCCCGCAGATGATTGCCGGCAAGTCACGCAAGACGGCGACACCGCGGGCGAAGGAATTGCTGACCCGTGTCGGCCTCGGCAAGCGTCTCGATCACCGCCCGGGCAAACTGTCGGGCGGCGAGCAACAGCGCGTCGCCATCGCTCGGGCGTTGGCCAACGAGCCGAAAATCCTGCTGGCGGACGAACCGACCGGCAATCTGGATCACCACACGGCCGAAGATGTGTTCGCGATGCTGCGCGACCTGGTGCGCGACTTCGGCGTGGCCGCTTTGATTGCCACGCACAATCTGGAAATTGCCGGTCGGATGGATCGGGTGGTGACGCTGCGAGACGGAGAACTCGTCGCTGGTTGACGCCTTTTGGGCGGTCTTGGTGTCGTCACGCGGTTGACCCGAAAGTGTCATGAAACACCGCTATAGCGCCATGATCGCTCAGACAACAGGAGGCTCACGCGATGACTGATCGTCATTACCGCATGCCGGTAACCATCAACAACGAAGACGACAACCACCCGTCCAATCCCAGCGCCGGTCCCACGATGACCGACCTCATCGCCCAGCGCGTCTCGCGCCGCACGGCCCTGAAAGGTCTGCTCGCGAGTGCGGCCCTCGGTGCCATCGGTGTCGGCACCGGCGCCCTTCGCCCGGCCCAGGCCGCGATGGGCCTGAGCTTTACTGAGATTCCCCACGCCTTTGACGAGAACCTGCATATTCCGGCAGGCTACACGGCCAACCCGTTCCTGCGTTGGGGTGAGCCGATCATCGCCGGCGCGCCGGACTTCGACGCTGCGACGCGCGATGCCGCCGCCCAGGCGCAGCAATTCGGCTACAATTGCGATTTCGTGCATTTCGTGCCGCTGCCGGAAGGCTCGAACGCCAGCGATCATGGCCTGCTCGTGGTCAACCACGAATACACCGATGCGCATATGATCTTCGCGGGCTTTGCCGACGGGAAGGCAGCGCTTGCCGCGACAACAGCAGAAATGGCGGCCTATGAACAGGCAGGCCATGGCCTCAGCGTCGTCGAGGTGAAGAAAGAGGCGACAGGTTGGACGCTGGTGAAGGACAGCAAGCTCAACCGCCGCATCACGCTGGCCACGGAATTCGAGCTGGTTGGCCCGGTTGCCGGCCATGATCGCGTGAAGACCTCGGCCGATGCCAGCGGCACGAAGGTGTTCGGCACAATGAACAATTGCGCCGGCGGTTGGACGCCCTGGGGCACCATCCTGTCGGCGGAAGAGAACACCCACCAGTATTTCGGTGGCGATCCCAGCAGCACCGCCGAGGCCGCCAATGCCAAGCGCATGGGTATCAAGGGCGAGCCCTCCTATGCCTGGGGCAAGTTCGACGACCGCTTCGATGTTTCAAAAGAACCCAACGAGCCCAACCGCTTCGGCTGGATCATCGAGGTCGATCCCTATGACCCGGCGTCGAAGCCGGTGAAGCATACGGCGCTCGGCCGCTTCAAACATGAAGCTGCGACCACGGTGATCAACAGCGACGGCCGTCTCGTGGTCTATACCGGTGACGATGAGCGTTTCGAGTATATCTACAAGTTCGTGAGCACCGGCACTTTCGACGCCGCCAAAGGCCGCGCCAATTCGGCGCTGCTCGACGACGGCACCTTGTTCGTGGCCAAGCTCGACGCCGAGGGCAAGGTGACCTGGATGCCGCTCGTGCATGGCGAAGGCGAACTGACCGAGGCCAACGGTTTCAAGAGTCAGGCGGACGTCCTCATCGAAGCGCGCCGCGCCAGCGATCTGTTGAAGGCCACCAAGATGGATCGGCCGGAAGACATCGAGACCAGTGACAAAACCGGCAAGGTCTACGTCGTCCTCACCAAGAACGACAAGCGCAAGGCCGACCAAGTTGACGCCGCCAATACGCGCGCCGAAAACAAATGGGGCCATATCGTCGAAATGGTACCGCCGATGGTCGACGGCAAGGCGGACCATGCCGCCACCAGCTTCACCTGGAGCGCCTTCATCCAGGCCGGCAACCCGGCCGACACAGCTCAAGGCGCTGCCTATGGTGGTGCGGTCACGGATGCCGGCTGGTTTGCCAATCCCGACAACGTTGCATTCGACGCAAACGGCCGCTTGTGGATCTCGACCGATGGCTTTCCTGATCATGGCGTGCATGACGGTCTCTGGGTGACCGAGACCGAAGGCGAGGGGCGGGCGATCACGCGTCACTTCCTCGGCTGCCCGCGTGGTGCCGAACTCTGCGGCCCGGCGTTCACGCCGGATGGAAAGACGCTGTTCGTGGCGGTCCAGCATCCGGGCGACGAGGATGGCAGCAACTTCGCCAATCCCACGACGCGCTGGCCGGACTTCAAGGACGGTGTGCCGCCGCGGCCGACCGTGGTTGCCATCACCAAGGATGACGGCGGCGATATCGGCGCCTGATCTTCGGGTAAGCTGACTCGATCAAAGCCCGGCTGAGCTCCTCTCAGCCGGGCTTTTCTATACGTTACAGCTGTCATCGATCCTTCACAAATCCGGCCCGCGGCCGTCACGGACCAGCGCTATCTGGAGCCTCCCATTTAAAGGAGGAGGCTTCGATGCTTGATTCGACCAAGACTGAATCGATACCCACTTATGCCGATCTGATTGCCGCGCGCTTTTCCCGCCGCGCGATGCTATTGGGCGCCGCTGGCGCTGCCGCGGCGTCAGCCTTTACGTTGCGCATTCCGAGTGCCGGTGCCGCGACGACTGGCTCGACCTTGACTTTCCCGGAACTCACCAAGATCTATGACGAAACGCATCATGTGGCCGAAGGCTACAACGCCGATATTCTGGTACGGTGGGGCGAAGCGATCATTGCCGGCGGCAAGGATCTTGATGCAGCCAACCAGAACGCCGCCGAGCAGGCGAAGCAGTTCGGTTACAATTGCGACTTCATAGGCTACCTGCCGCTGCCTTTGGGTTCGGACAGCAGCGAACACGGTTTGCTCTGTGTGAACAACGAATATCCCGATCCGCACATCATGTTTCCCGGCATGACTGAGGATGACGCCGCCAAAACCATGACGCCGGACCAGATCAAGGCGATCTTCCAATCCTGGGGTCATTCGATCGTCGAAGTGAAGAAGGAAGGTGGCAAGTGGCAGATCGTGAAGGGCGGCGAGTTTAATCGCCGCATCACCGGCACGACAGAGATTGCCATCTCCGGCCCGGCCGCCGGTCACAAGCTGTTGCAGACGTCGGCTGACCCGACTGGCACCAAAGTCTATGGCACCGGTTACAACTGCTCCGGCGGTGTCACGCCCTGGGGCACGATCCTCACCTGTGAAGAGGGCCTCTCGGATACCTTCGGTGGTGATCCGGCCAAGGCGACCGACCCCAAGCTGCTTGAGCGCTATGGTTATGATGGGTCCGATTTTTACGGCTTCGCCCGGGTAGAGGATCGTCTTCAACTCGACAAGGAGCCCAATGAATCCAACCGCTTTGATTGGGTGGTCGAGATCGATCCCTATGCCCCGAACGAGGCGCCGGTAAAGCGCACCGCTCTCGGCCGCTTTGGCCATGAAGCGGCCACTTGCGTCGTCAGTGCCGATGGCCGTGTCGTGGTCTATACCGGTGACGACGACTATTTCGAATACATCTATCGCTTTGTCAGTTCGGCCAAGTTCGATCCGGCCGATCGCGCGGCCAACAAGAACCTGCTCGACGATGGCACGCTCTCAGTCGCGAAATTTGCGGATGACGGTACGCTGAGCTGGATCCCGCTCATTCACGGCCAGAACGGGCTCACGGCTGAGAACGGCTTTGCCGATCAGGCGGAGGTTCTGATCAAGACGCGGCTTGCTGGTGACATCCTCGGTGCCACCAAGATGGACCGTCCTGAGGATATCGAGCCCAATCCCGTGACTGGCCGCGTCTACGCGGTGATGACCAAGAACAAGAAACGCACGCCGGAAGAAGTCGACGCAGCGAACCCACGCCCCGACAACCAATATGGCCATATCCTGGAAATGGTGCCGCCGGGCGAAGGCAAGAACACCGAGCATACCGCCGACACTTTCAAATGGGACGTGTTCCTGCTGGCCGGCAATCCAGCGAAGCCGGAGGAGGGGGCGAAATACAACGCCGGGATCAGCGCCAATGGCTGGTTCGCAGCGCCCGACAACATCGCCTTCGATCCCAAGGGCCGCATCTGGATCGCCAGCGACGGCGCCAATGATTTCGACATCGCTGATGGTCTTTATGGCGCGGACACGGTTGGCGACGGTCGCGCCCTGCCGCGGTTCTTCTTTGCCTGCCCGACAGGTGCCGAATTGTGCGGCCCAGCGTTTACGCCGGACGGAAAGACGCTGTTCGTCTCGGTCCAGCATCCGGCCGAGAATTCGGAAAACCTCGACAAGCTCACCACGCGCTGGCCGGATTTCGGCGAAAGCCTGCCGCGCCCCTCGGTCGTCGCCATCACCAAGCAGGATGGTGGCGAGATCGGCAGCTGATGCCCGGCGTGCTTCCTGCGGCCGTCATGGATATGTCATGGGGCTGCAAGGAGCGCGCAACGGGAATCGGCGAAGTTGATTTCCAGAGAGGGTGCCCGGCCCCAACGGCAAATCTGCAAGGTTTGCCGTTGGGGCTGGAGCATCGCAGGATTTAGGGAGACGCCGCCATGACCGTGCACGCGACAGTCACCGGGATTGAGAACAAATCGGTCAGTCCGGCCATCGGCCTGTCGCCGGGCCTTCCGGAAATCGTTGCCTTGCGCCGCGACCGCTGGTTCGACGGGCCGGAATCGACGCCCACGATCAGCCTGTCGGCCCAAGTCGTCTTGGCCGATCACGATGCCGATCTTGCTTGGCAGCGCTTGGCGCGCCAGCGCCTCGGAATCGGCATGGCGCTGGTCGATGTCGCCAACGGGCTCGCTTACGCCGTTGACGTGGGGCCTGAGATTTTCCTCTATCGCGTCGTCGCCGCCCGCGAATTGCAGCGCCATCTGGGCCTAGCGGCCTTGATCTCATCGGGTGAAGTGGCCGCAGCGCGCTTTGCGGCCAATGGCATCCTGGAATGGGTGCCGGTCACGACCGCTGCCGATGTCGGCCAGGTTCGCCAGGAGGCACTGCGCCTGGGCGCCACGCCGCTGCGCCAGATTTTCGCGCTGTCACCGCTGCGCACCGAAGGTGGCCTACGCATGGTGTCGACCGGCGGCAAGGAGCCGCTAACCCTCGACCTCACTCCGCCCAATATCGGTCATCACCGCTATCCGCAGGCGCGCCGCTTTGCCTGGGCGGAGCAGGATGCGCCGATGAGCTACGGTTTTGGTGCTCCAGCGGCGGAGCAGATGCCGACCGGCCTTGCCGCCTTATTTTCCGAACCCTGGCAATAAACCGCGCTAATCCATTCTTCTCCTTCATTTCCCGTCCCGGAAACCTGTCCGGGTCATACCGAGGTTGTCCCCCGAACGATCGGTCTCGGTTTCACTTGGGCCCTCCGTCCTGTCAACGGAGGGCTTTTTCTTTGCCCCGGCGGAGTCGCTCGCCTAGAGTCCGGCAGACCCATCCACGACTCCGCTGATAACCACATGTCGCACGCTGACTTTGTCCATTTGCGCGTCCATTCCGCCTATTCGCTCTCGGAAGGCGCCATCAAGAACAAGCAGCTGGTCGATCTCTGCCGCCGCAACCACATGCCGGCCGTTGCGGTTACCGATACCGGCAATCTGTTCGGGGCGATGGAGTTTTCCGGCCTCGCCAAGGATGCCGGCATTCAGCCGATCATCGGCTGCCAGCTGGGCCTCGCCCGTGAACGCGATCCGCATCAGACACAGATCCCGGCGCCTGACCAGATCGTCCTGCTGGCACAGAACGAGATCGGCTACGGCCATCTCTCCAAGCTGTCCAGCGATGCATATCTAAAGAACGAGCCGGGTACATCGCCGCAGGTTTCCTTCGCCGATCTCGCCCTTCATACCGACGGCCTCATCGCACTCTCGGGCGGCACGAAGGGTCTCGTCGGCCGATTGCTGCTGGAGGGCCAGGACGCCGCAGCGGAACAGGCGCTGATCCGTCTCGCTGAACTCTTTCCAGGGCGCTTCTATGTCGAGTTGATGCGCCATGGCCTCGAAGAAGAGGCCCGCATCGAGGAAAGCCTGATCAACCTCGCTTATGCGCACAAGCTGCCGCTGGTCGCTACCAATGATGTTTATTTTAGCGATGAGGGCATGTATCTCGCCCATGACGCGCTGCTGTGCATCGCCGGTGCGACCTATGTGGTCGAGACCAACCGCCGCAAGGTGACGCGCGAACATCGCTTCAAATCCGGCGCAGAAATGAAGGCGCTATTTGCCGATCTGCCCGAAGCGATCGACAACACGCTGGCCATCGCCAAGCGCTGCGCTTACATGCCGCCGGCGCGCAAGCCAATCCTGCCGGCCTTTTCCGACGGCAAGAGCGAGGACGACGTGTTGCGCGAGATGGCGCGCAAGGGTCTCGACGAACGCCTGCAGGGCATGGACGTCACCGGCGACGCCGCCAAACCCTATTACGACCGCCTCGATTTTGAGCTGGGTGTCATCATTCAGATGGGTTTCCCCGGCTACTTCCTGATCGTTGCCGAGTTCATCCAATGGGCCAAGGCAGAAGGCATTCCGGTCGGTCCCGGCCGTGGTTCCGGTGCAGGCTCCGTCGTCGCCTGGGCATTGACCATCACGGATCTCGACCCCTTGCGCTGGGGATTGCTGTTCGAACGCTTCCTCAATCCCGAGCGCGTCTCGATGCCCGATTTCGATATCGATTTCTGCCAGGACCGCCGCGAAGAGGTGATCCGTCACGTGCAGGAACGTTACGGCCGCGACAAGGTCGGGCAGATCATCACCTTCGGTAAGCTGCAGGCCCGCGCCGCGGTCCGCGATGTCGGCCGTGTGCTGCAGATGCCCTACGGCCAGATCGATCGCCTGTCAAAGCTCATCCCGAACAACCCGGCCAATCCGGTCACGCTCAAGGAAGCCATTGAGGGCGAGCGGCAGTTGCGCAACGCGATGGATGAGGACCCCAGCGTCAAGCGGCTGATGGAAATCGCCCAGAAGCTGGAAGGCCTCTATCGCCACGCCTCGACCCATGCGGCCGGCGTCGTCATCGGCGACCGTGCGCTCGATGAACTGGTCCCGATGTACCGTGATCCGCGCTCGGACATGCCGGTCACCCAGTTCAACATGAAGGATGTCGAGAAGGCTGGCCTGGTGAAGTTCGACTTCCTCGGCTTGAAGACACTTTCCGTCCTGCGCACCGCCGACATGCTGCTCCGGAAGCGCGGCATTGAACTCGACATCGATCATTTGCCGCTGGATGACGCCAACACCTTCGAGATGCTGGCACGCGGCGATTCAACCGGCGTGTTCCAGCTGGAAAGTTCCGGCATGCGCGACGTCCTGCGCAAGCTGAAGGCCGACAGATTCGAAGACATCATCGCGGTCGTGGCGCTCTATCGCCCCGGCCCGATGGACAACATCCCAAAATACATCAACTGCAAGCACGGGCGTGAAGCGCCGGATTACCTGCATCCTTCGCTGGAGGGTATCCTCAAGGAAACCTTCGGCATCATGATCTATCAGGAACAGGTGATGCAGATCGCCCAGGTCCTGTCCGGCTATTCCCTCGGCAGCGCCGATCTCTTGCGCCGCGCCATGGGCAAGAAGATCAAGGAGGAGATGGAGGCGCAGCGCAAACTGTTCGTCGACGGCGCGGTCGAGCGCAAGGTCAATGCCGACAAGGCCGCCGAGATCTTCGACCAGGTCAACAAATTCGCCGGCTATGGCTTCAATAAAAGCCATGCCGCAGCCTACGCGCTGGTGGCCTATCAGACCGCCTGGCTGAAGGCGAATTATCCGGTCGAGTTCTTCGCGGCGTCGATGACCTACGATATGGGCAATACCGACAAGCTCAACCTCTTCAGGCAGGAACTCAATCGTCTCGGCATCAAGCTGCTGCAGCCGGATGTCAACAAATCGGAACCGACCTTCGTGGTCGAGAGCCAAGTCGATGGGACGCTTGCCGTGCGCTACGCCTTGGGTGCGGTGAAGAATGTCGGCATGGGCCCGGTGCAAGGCATGGTCAGGGCGCGCGAAGAAGGCGGTCCGTTCAAGAGTCTCGAGGATTTCTGCGAACGCATCGACCCGAAGGGTCTCAATAAACGGCAGGTCGAAAACCTGGTGCTGGCCGGCGCCTTCGACAGCATCAATGCCAACCGCCATCAGGTGCATGAGAGCGTCGAGCAGATGCTGCGCCAGGCCCAGGCGACTTTTGAATCACGCGGCAGCAATCAGTCCAGCATGTTTGCGGAGACAACGCAGGTGCGGCTGACCTTGCCGCCTGTGCCGGATTGGCTGCCGATGGAACGCCTGCAGCATGAGTTTGCGGCGATCGGCTTCTATCTTTCGGCTCACCCTCTGGATTCTTACGGCGCCAGCCTGAAGCGGCTCGACGTCATCTCTTTCGCCGATCTGCCGCAATGGCTGAAGGCCAAGGGCGCCAGCCGCGCACGTGTCGCGGGCCTCGTCGTCGGCAAGCAGGAGCGTACCTCCGCCAAGGGCAACCGTTTTGCCTTCATCCAGCTGACTGATGCCAGCGGCATGTATGAAGCGACCATATTCTCGGAGCGCCTGACCGCGGCGCGCGAGATGCTGGAGCCGGGCAGGGCGCTGTTGCTCAATGTCGATTGCCGCCAGGATGAAGAGGGCGGCCTGCGCCTGATGGTGAACGAGGTCAGCAGCCTCGATCAAGCCGCGGCGGCCACGGCCGCCGGCCTCAAGATTTTCCTCAAAGATCCGGGGCCGGTGGAATCTATCCGCCAGATCCTCGGCAAGGCCGGACGTGGCCGCGGGCGGATCGAACTCGTGCTCGATATTCCCGAACAGCGGCGTGAAGTCGACATCACGCTTCAGGACCGGATCGCGGTGTCTCCGGCTGTGCGCGGCGCCATCCGCGCGATCCCCGGCGTGGCCGAGGTGATGGATACGTAGGGCCAAAGTCCATCAGCCATGCTGGTGAGCCGCCGTATCCGGCACGGTGAACGTCACCGTCTTTCCGAGATAGACGCCATGCTCCGGCCCCGCGAGTTCGATCAGCAGTTTATGGGAGCCGCTTGGCAAGCCGACCACGACGATGGTGCCGACATTGTTGAACTCGGCCCAGCGCCAAGGCAGGTCGTCGACCGTGACGTGGAGGTGCCCCACCCGCGGTGAGACGTCGGTGGCGGCTTCACCCAGCACCGGCAGGATCTTGAGATTCTCGACGCGATAGGGGATCAGCACGGCGCCCCGTGCCAGCGGGCCTGGCAGCGGTGCCTCGACCGTTAGCGTTGGCGCGGGTTCATTGGCGACGGGCAGTAGAGACGGGGTGCTGCTCTGGGCAAAGGCGCAGGAAATGAGATAGGCGCCCTCGGTAAAAGCGGCCAGGCCGATGACGATGCCGATCGCGATGGCGGCGGATGTCCTGATGATTCTGGTCATGTCATCTCTCCTTTGATGTGTGCGCAATCACGGGGCGTAGTGATTGAAGACGAAGTCGCGTGATTTGGTGGCCTGATGGCAGGCATGGCAGGTGTTGTGCACCTTCTCGTCAGCCGGCTTGCCATCGTTGAAATGCGCATAGCCCCAGCCATCGGTCGCGGCGTACTTCTTTGAATCCTTCACCATGAACTGCACGCCATTCTTGGGGTGCACGGCGACATAGGATTGGGCCTGTCCAAACGCCGCCTCACTTTCCGGCAACGGCTCATAGTCCCAAGCCAGCCGCGCAATGATGGTGCCGTCGGGGAAGGGCAGCTTGCCCGACCGGTAAGCGTCGATCGCCACGTCATTACCGAGGATGGCGCGGAGATCGTTGAGCTTGCCTTCCTCATGAGCAACCGAGATCAATCGCCAGTCGCGATAGCCGTCGGGCAGCTTGATGCCGAAGACCGGGGCAACCTGGCCCTCGTCCTCCCCGGCGGCAGGTGCCAAATAGGCCGCCGCGCCGGCGAGCGCGATGATGGCGGCGAATATGCCGGCAAGCCGTTTCATCATGTGTCTCCTTCAGAGTGGCTTCAGGTCAGATAGTAACATCGTGTCCGCTTAGATCGTGTACGATGTATATAGGCCGCATCAACCAAAATCAACCATCTCCGATAGAATTATTCACTGTCCTCCCGGGCCGGAAGGAAGACCGGCTCCCTCAGGATCGCGAGCGTTGGCGGTCCCTTCTGGTCGGCCGGGTGCCGGCCATATTGCGAACCTGGTAATTCCGGATGTGCAGGCGAAAAAATAATTCAGAGTCAATGGGATGGCTCTTCGGCATCAGCGCCGGTTCGTATTGTGTCACTTGAACGTGTCGAACCGATAGGTGAGGCCAATCATCGCCATATGGCTGGAAAGATCGACCGAACTGTCGATATCGCCTGGGTTGGCGGGTGAGTCCGGGTTGATGACACGCGTGCGCGTATTCACATTGCCGAAATCGGTAAAGGAATATTGCGCGGCGACCGACCAGTTCTTGCCGATGGCATACTCGCTGCCAAGGCCCACGACATAGCCGAACTGCGTTTCAGAATCCGAACTGTGGCCGTCCGCGCCGGTGCCAAGATTGTCCGAGAAATCGGTTTCCACCTTGATCCGGCTGAGGGCAGGGCCGGCCATGAAGTAAACCAGCCAATTGTCCTGCGCCCACCCGATGCGGGGGCGCAATGTTGCCATCCAGTCGGCCTGCACCCGCTGCGTCATCCTGAATTTCGAGGTTGGAACACTGATCCATGTCTGACTGCTGCGGCGCGTTTCGTCCCAAGATAGTAAGTCGCCGGTGGCACCGATGCCGAGAACGAGATTGCCGATCTGGTGCGAATAGCCCGCTTGCAGGCTGGCCGACCAATCCCAATCAGTCGGGCTTCCCTTCCCGGCATCCTGAACCTGGTCAAGGTCGCTGGCGGCGCTGAAATAGGTGTTGGGGTCGTTTACGCCCTCGGCTTCGGTCTCGGGTGTCAGGACGCCGCCGCCGGCCAGGGCGCTGATACTGACCCCGGACCAATCGATCTCGGAAGCGGATTGCGCCGCGGCCTGGACCGAACTCAAGCCGACAAAGCAGCTTGCGAGTAAAATTACCTTCCGAATCATCCAGTTAGTCCCCCACCCCCTAGCATCCCAGGGAAATTCATATAAAGGCAAACTGTCCTGGTCAAGTCTCTCCCGCCGCGGTCCCTGGCCAACCCTTGCCATTCCCGCCAGAACCCTGTACCAAACGCCCGTTAAAAACCGCATGCGGGTTCGCGCGCGGGTGGGGAGACATCCCGCTCGCTTCGCTCCGGTGGTCCAGTTTTTGGGCCGCAAAACCCGCAGAGGCTCAACCGGAAAAGGACTTTTGACATGGCGCTGCCAGTATTCAGCATGCGCCAGCTCTTGGAAGCTGGCGTTCACTTTGGTCACCACACCCGTCGTTGGAACCCGCAGATGGCTCCCTATCTGTTCGGCGTCCGCAATGGCGTGCATATCATCAACCTCGAATTCACTGCCCCGATGCTCGAGCAGGCGATCAAGACCGTGCGCGATGTCGCTGCGGCCGGTGGTCGTGTCCTGTTCGTGGGCACCAAGCGCGCTGCCGCCGACAAGGTCGCGGAAGCTGCCAAGCGTTGCGGCCAGTATTACGTCAACCATCGTTGGCTGGGCGGCATGCTCTCCAACTGGAAGACCATCTCGCAGTCGATCAAGCGCTTGCGCGAAATCGAAGAGAAGCTCTCGACCAACACCGTTGGTCTGACCAAGAAAGAGCTCCTCATGATGACCCGCGACCGCGACAAGCTTGAGCGTGCGCTCGGCGGCATCAAGGACATGGGCGGCCAGCCCGACATCCTCGTCATCATCGACACCAACAAGGAATCGCTCGCGGTGAAGGAAGCCAACAAGCTTGGCATTCCGATCGTGGCCGTCCTTGATTCCAACTCCTCGCCGGAAGGCATCAATTTCCCGGTCCCGGGCAATGACGATGCGATCCGCGCGATCTCGCTCTATTGCGACCTGTTCTCGGGCGCCGTGCTCGACGGTCTGCAGCAGGAAGCGATCTCTTCGGGCGCCGATATCGGCGAATCCGAAGAGCTGCCGGCGGAACAGCTCCCGGTCGCCGAAGGCGCCGAGAACACCGCTTCGGCCTAAGACGTTCTGGCGTTGAATGGGGTTCGGGGCGCGCTTGAAAGCCCCGGACCCCATTGCCACATTCAAACACCACCTGAAGATACCGAATTTAGACGGAAGGAAGAGACCATGGCCGAGATCACTGCTGCGCTCGTGAAAGAGCTGCGCGAAGCCTCTGGCGCCGGCATGATGGACTGCAAGAAGGCGCTGGCCGAGAACAATGGCGACGTCGAAGCGTCGATCGACTGGTTGCGCAAGAAGGGCCTTGCCGCCGCTGCCAAGAAGGCCGGCCGCGTCGCCGCCGAAGGTCTGGTCGGCGCTGTTGCCGATGGCAAGACCGGTGCGCTGGTCGAAGTGAATTCCGAAACCGATTTCGTCGCCCGTAACGAGCAGTTCCAGGGCTTGGTGTCCGCTGCTGCGAAGGCGGCACTCGCTCATGGCGATGTCGAGGCCCTGAAGGCTTCCAAGCATCCGGACGGTGGCACCATCGCCGAGAAGGTTACCAACCTGGTGGCCACCATCGGCGAAAACATGAACGTCCGCCGCTCGGTCCGCCTGTCGGTGCCGAATGGTGTGGTGGCATCTTACGTTCACAATGCCGCCGCCCCCGGCATGGGCAAGATCGGCGTTCTGGTGGCGCTGGAATCGACCGGCGATGCGGCAAAGCTGCAGGCCCTGGGCAAGCAGATCGCCATGCATGTGGCTGCCGCCAACCCGCAATCGCTGAGCATCGACCAGGTCGATCCGGCCCTGTTGGAGCGCGAGCGTTCGGTCCTGGCCGAACAGGCCCGCGCCTCGGGCAAGGCGGAAGAGATCATCGGCAAGATGGTCGAAGGCCGCCTGCGCAAGTATTACGAAGATATCGTGCTGCTTGAGCAGCTTTACGTCATCGACGGCGAAAGCCGCGTGAAGCAGGTAGTGGAAAAGGCCGCCAAGGAAATCGGCGCCCCGGTGAAGCTCGTGGCTTTTGCGCGCATGGCGCTGGGCGAGGGCATCGAGAAGGAAGAAAAGGACTTCGCGTCCGAGGTTGCGGCCCAGCTCCGGGCTTAAATCGACGCTTCGGTGGCTGCTTCCAGCACCGCCGAATCGGGGTATAGTTCGGCGGGCGTTGCTGCTCCCTAACGGGACAGAGCTGCGCTCGCCAACCGCCTAGCTTTCCTCAGGGGGCCGGGCGACGATCACAAACGAGGCGGGAGTATTGCGAATGTCCAATGCAGGTGCATCGTCGACGGGCGCAACAGCTGATCATCCCGCCGTCGCACATGCGCCATCGACCGCGCCCTCCGGCCTCCTCTACAAGCGCGTCCTTCTGAAGATTTCCGGCGAAGCCCTTATGGGTCAGCGCGACTATGGCCTGGAACCGGCGACGGTCAACCGTGTCGCCAAGGAAGTGCAGGCCGTCCATGCCCTGGGCGTCGAATGCTGCCTCGTCATCGGCGGCGGCAACATCTTCCGTGGGATTGCCGGCGCTTCCGAGGGCATGCAGCGCGCCTCGGCCGATTACATGGGGATGCTGGCCACCATCATGAACGCGCTGGCCATGCAGAACGCCCTCGAACAATTGGGTGTCGACACCCGCGTCCTGTCAGCCATTCCGATGCAATCCGTGTGCGAGCCCTATATCCGCCGCCGCGCCGTTCGCCATTTGGAAAAGCGCCGCATCGTGATTTTTGCGGCCGGCACCGGCAACCCCTATTTCACGACCGATACGGCCGCCGCCTTGCGTGCCTCGGAAATGGGCTGCCAGGCTTTGCTGAAGGGTACCAAGGTCGATGGCGTCTACAGCGCCGATCCCAAGGTGCACAAGGATGCCGAGCGCTATCAACAACTCAGTCACCAGGATGTCCTGTCGCGTGACCTCAAGGTCATGGACGCCACTGCCATCGCGCTGGCGCGTGACAATGGTATTCCGATCATCGTCTTTTCGATCCATTCGCCGGGCATGTTCGCCGAGGTCCTGCAGGATCGTGGCCGCTTCACGGTGATCGGCAATCGGCATGAAAAATTGTCGGCTTGAAGTACGTTCGGGCTAATCGCGAAAAGAGGGTTTCCCATGAGTGATCCGCGCTTGGAAGATTTCAGACGTCGTATGGATGGGGCGATCGAAGCGTTGCGCAAGGAGTTCGGCGGTCTGCGCACCGGCCGCGCCTCGGCCAGCCTGCTCGACCCGGTCCAAGTCAGCGCTTACGGCAACAACATGCCGCTCAACCAGGTCGGCACGGTAAGCGTGCCGGAGCCGCGCATGATCTCGGTCCAAGTCTGGGACAAGAGCATGGTCGGTGCCGTCGAGAAGGCGATCCGCGATTCCGGCCTCGGCCTCAACCCGGCGGCCGACGGCAGCACCGTTCGTGTGCCGCTCCCCGAATTGTCGCAGGAGCGCCGCCAGGAACTGACCAAGGTTGCCCATAAATACGCCGAACATGGTCGTGTAGCCGTGCGCAATGTGCGCCGCGACGGCATGGATTTCCTGAAGAAGCAGGAAAAGGACCACAAGATCACCGAGGACGAGCATAAGAAGCTCGCCGATCTGATGCAGAAGCTCACCGATGAGCATGTGAAGAAGGTCGACGAAACCTTGGCGATCAAGGAAAGGGAAATCCTGCAGGTCTGATGTGAGCCAGCCGCGCCTCATAGCCGAGCCCGCTGCGGGCGGCGATCCAGCACTGCGCGTTGCCAACGGGGCAGGGCGTCCGCCGCGTCATGTTGCCATCATCATGGATGGGAACGGCCGTTGGGCGCGCGCGCGCGGCCTGCCGCGGACAGTGGGACATAACAGCGGCGCCGAGGCTGTCCGCCAGGCTGTGAAGGGCGCTGTCGCTTGCGGTGTCGAATACCTCACCTTGTTTGGCTTTTCGTCGGAGAACTGGAAACGCCCGGCGGCGGAAATCGACGATTTGATGGGGCTATTGAAGCTCTATCTGCGGCGCGAGATCGAGGAACTGCATCAGAACGGCGTCCGGGTCCAGATCATCGGCGACCGCTCCCGTCTCGGGGCGGACGTGGTGAAACTGATCGAGGCGGCCGAAGTCCGTACCGCCGCGAACCAGCGCCTCACCCTCACCATCGCGCTGAGCTACGGCGCCCGAGCTGAGATCTTGTTGGCGGCCAAGCGCATGGCGGACGCGTTGCAGCAGGGCGATCTCAAGCTGGAGGATGTCGACGAGGAACGCTTTGGCGGCTTCCTGCTGACCGCCGGCATGCCGGACCCCGATCTCCTCATCCGCACCAGTGGCGAGAAGCGCATCAGCAACTTCCTGCTGTGGCAATGCGCCTATGCGGAGTTCATTTTTGTCGACAAGCACTGGCCGGATTTCGGCCAGGATGATCTGAAATCCGCCATCACGGAATTCCTCGGTCGGAGCCGGCGCTATGGCGCCGCCGAGTAGCGCCACGACCACCAAGAAGCCCAGCAATCTGGCGGTCAGGATCATATCGGCCTTGGTCCTGATCCCGATCGTGCTCGCGGTCGGCTATCTCGGCCATCCCTGGTTCGATCTGTTCGTCATTCTGTTCGCGGGCGTCATGGCCTGGGAATGGGCGCGCATCGCCGGACGCAAGCGGGATCCGCTCGATCCCAGCCCCGCGGCAAGGATCGCGGTGAGCGATACTGCGCCAGCGAGCCTCCTGGTTATCGGCGTCGTCGTAGCCGCCCTCGTTCTCGATCGCTTCCCAGAAGCGATCCCAGCGCTTTTGCCGAGCTGGGCCTTAATCCTGGTCGGCACCTCCGTCACTATCCTTGCCACTTGGCCGGCCCACGGGCGAAGGTCGCTTTGGTTTGGGCTCGGCGTGCTCTATGTCGCCACACCTGCCATGGCCATGCTCTGGGTCCGGGACGATCCGGCGACCGGGCAGGGCGTCATGACCCTCGTCTGGATCCTGGCTTTGGTCATCGCCACTGATACCGGCGCCTATGCCGCCGGACGGTCGATCGGTGGGCCGAAACTGGCGCCGCGCATCTCGCCCAACAAGACCTGGGCGGGATTGCTGGGCGGAATGGCCTCGGCAGCCCTGGTTGGGTTGGTTTTCGGGCTTTTGTTGCACCTGCCAAGCGTTTGGAAATTAATGATTTTGAGCAGCGGGCTGGCTGTGATAGAGCAGGTCGGCGACCTTCTCGAATCCGCCTTCAAACGGCGCTTTGGCATGAAGGACAGCAGCCATATAATCCCGGGGCATGGGGGCGTGCTTGACCGGGTGGATGGGCTGCTCGCGGTATCGGTTGCCGTGGCGGCGTTGGACTATTTTGGCGAAGGTAGTGTGCTCTCATGGTTATGAGCAGAACGGTGACGGAGCTGCGCGCTCCCAAGGTTGAGCCCCGCAGTGTCACGGTCCTGGGCTGTACCGGCTCGGTCGGCTGCAACACCATCGACATGATCGAGCGCAGCCCGGGCGCCTACCGGGTCGAGGCGCTGACTGCCCACAACAACGTCAACCTCCTCATCGAGCAGGCCAAGCGCCTGAAGCCGCGCTTCGTCGTCAGCGGCAATCCGGACAATTACGACACCCTGAAGGCCGGTCTTGCCGGCACGGGGATCGAGATCGCCGCCGGCCGTGCCGCTGTCATCGAAGCGGCGCAGCGTCCAGCCGAATGGGTCATGGCCTCAATCGTCGGTGCCGCCGGCCTTGAACCGACCCTCGCCGCTGTGCGCCGTGGTGCTCTCATCGGCCTCGCCAACAAGGAAACGCTGGTCTGCGCCGGCAGCCTGATGATGAAGGAGGTGGCCAAACACAAGGCCACCATGCTGCCGGTCGATTCCGAGCATTCCGCCATTTTCCAGGTATTCGATTTCGACCGCGTCGAGGCGATCGAGAAGATCATTCTCACCGCCTCGGGTGGCCCGTTCCGCACCAAGACGGTCGAGGAAATGTCGGCCATGACGCCGGCCCAGGCCGTCGCCCATCCCAATTGGTCGATGGGTGCCAAGATCTCGGTCGATTCCGCCAGCATGATGAACAAGGGCCTGGAGCTCATCGAGGCCTATCACCTGTTTGGCCTACCCGAGGACCAGATCGAGATCCTGGTCCACCCGCAATCGGTCATTCATTCCATGGTCGCCTATCGCGATGGGTCGGTGCTGGCACAATTGGGCACCCCTGACATGCGCACGCCGATCGCTTTTGCCTTGGGCTGGCCCAATCGGATCGAGGCGCCGTCGGCGCGTCTGGACTTCGCCAAGGTTGCGCAGTTCACCTTTGAAGCCCCTGATCCTGTGAGATTTCCGGCACTGCGCCTGGCGCGCGCCGCTCTCAAGGCCGGTGGCCGTGCCCCGACCATTCTCAACGCCGCGAACGAAATTGCCGTGGCGGCATTCCTGGAAGGTGGTATCCGTTTCACCGATATCGCCGCCGTGGTCGAGGCGGTACTGGAATCAATGCCAGCCGGGTCGCTCGCCAGCATCGATGATGTACTGGAAACCGATGGGGAGGCGCGCATTGCCGCGAAATCCCAGGTCGCCGCGCGGCGCAAGAACAGCAGTCACTAACCGAGCGGTCGTCACAATCGGCCGACAGAATACGGCCTAGGGAATAGGGAAGCGGAACTGGCATGGATATCGTCGCGGAAATCTCGCGCAACGGCTTTTGGTTCCTGGTTCTGCTGACACCGCTGGTGTTCATCCATGAGCTCGGCCATTTCCTGGTCGCCCGTCTGTGCGGCGTCCGGGTTGAGGTGTTCTCGATTGGCTTCGGCCGCGAACTGTTTGGTTTTACCGACCGCCACGGCACCCGCTGGAAGTTCAGCCTGCTGCCGCTGGGTGGTTATGTCCGGATGTTCGGCCAGGCGCCCAATGAGCTGGAAGGTGGCGTCAAGCCGGCGCCCATGTCGCCTGAGGACAAGGCTGTCTCCTTTATGCACAAGAGTGTCGGCCGTCGCGCAGCCATCGTAGCGGCCGGTCCGGCTGCTAATTTCATCTTCGCCATCATCGTTGCCGCAGGCGTCTTCGGTATCGTCGGAAAGGAATTCACCTCACCCGTGATCGACGAAGTCCGCGCGGGCTCCGCGGCGGCTGAGGCGGGCCTCCTGCCGGGTGACAAAATTCTCGCTCTCAACGGCCGTGGGATCACGGCGTTTGAGGAAGTTGCTGACTTCATTCTCGTCAATCTTGACCAGCCGATGGAGCTGACAGTCGAGCGTAACGGTGCCCAGATGACGGTGGCCGCCCGCCCCAAAATCGTGGTTCGGCAAGACCTTCTTGGCAAGGAAGTACGAACCGCTCTGCTCGGAATCGGTAGCAATCACCGCGGGCCGGTCGTCAAGCTCGGGCCTATCGACGCCGTGGGCGAGGCGGTGAACTACACCTATACGAAGACGGGAGATATGCTCCGGGGGCTCTGGCAGATGGTGTCCGGGGTGCGGCCGGCGAGCGAAATCGGCGGCGTTCTGCGCATAGCGACGGTCTCAGGTGCTGTTGCTGAGGTCAGCTTCTACCAGCTCACCTTCCTCGCCATTCTGCTCTCGATCAATCTTGGGCTTATTAATCTTTTCCCGGTGCCGATGCTGGATGGGGGGCATTTGGCCTATTACGCCGTCGAGGCCGCGCGCGGCCGTCCGCTCAGTGAGGGCGCCCAGGAATGGGGGCTAAAAATCGGCCTCGCCATGGTACTTAGCCTCATGTTATTTGCCACATGGAACGACTTGGTTTATCTGAAAGTCGTCGATTATTTCCGTTCGCTTTTCACCTGATCGGATGATGCGTAAAATGGCTTTTTTGCGTACGCTGCTTTGCGCCCCAATGGCGATTGCCAGGATGTTTCGGCCTCGCCAGTGGCTTTGCAGCACGTTGATGGCGGCCGTTTTGCTGCTGCCGATGCTGGGCTTGGCGTCACAGCAGGTTTTGGCCCAGTCGATCAGTTCGGGCGACCCGATTCAGGAAATCCGTATCGAGGGTAGCCAGCGAATCGAGCCGGACACTGTCCGTAGTTACATGGCGATCAATCCAGGCGATGCCTTCGACGCCAAGGCGATCGACAAGGCCCTCAAGAACCTGTTTGCGACCGGCCTGTTCGCCGACGTCAATTTCCGCCGCGAAGGCGGTTCGCTGATTGTGCAGGTAACGGAAAATCCGATCATCAACCGTATCGCCTTTGAAGGTAACGATCGGCTGGATGACGAACAACTGCAGAGCGAAATCCAGCTGCGTCCTCGCGTTGTCTATACTCAGGCGCGTGTGCAATCGGACGTCAAGCGCCTGCTCGATCTCTACCGTCGCAATGGCCGGTTCGCTGCCACCGTTGATCCCAAGGTCATCAAGCTTGATCAGAACCGCGTCGATCTGGTCTTTGAGATCAATGAAGGCGACACCACCGAAATCGAGCGTATCGATTTCGTCGGCAACAAAGTCTTCGATGACGACGATCTACGCGACGTGATCATCACGCGCGAAAGCGCATTCTATCGCTTTCTCTCGACCAGTGACACCTATGACCCCGACCGCCTGACGGTCGACAAGGAAAATCTCCGCAAGTACTACCTCTCAGAAGGTTACGCAGATTTCCGCGTCATCTCCGCGGTTGCTGAATTGTCACCGGACCAGGAGGCCTTCTTCATCACCTTCACGGTGGAAGAGGGCGAGCGCTATAAGCTTGGCAAGGTCGACATCACATCGTCACTGAAGGACCTCGACCCGGAATCGCTTTGGGGTGACGTGCTGACTGCCGAGGGTGATTGGTACAACGCCACGCTGGTCGACAAGTCGGTGCAGGCCATTGCCGACCGTGTCGGCAGCTTGGGCTATGCCTTCGTTGACGTCCGGCCACGTATCAAGCGCGATGCCGAGAACCATGTCCTGACCCTGACCTATGACATCCAGGAAGGGCCGAAGGTCTACGTCGAGCGCATCGAAATCACCGGCAACATCCGCACCCAGGACAAGGTGATCCGTCGCGAATTCCGCCTGGCGGAAGGCGACGCCTTCTCGACCGCCAAGATGAAGCGCACCGAGCAGCGCCTGCGCAATCTGGGCTTCTTCGAGGCAGTCGATATCCAGACGACGCCGGGCAGCGCGCCGGACAAGACGGTCATCAAGGTGAAGGTGGCGGAACAGTCCACTGGCGAACTGACCTTCGGCGCCGGCTTCTCGACCCAGGACGGCCCGCTTGGCAACATTGGTGTCCGCGAACGCAATCTGCTTGGCAAAGGTCAGGATCTGCGTGCCAACTTCACCTTATCAGGCAAGCGCTCGACGGTAGATGCGAGCTTCACGGATCCGTATTTCATGGACAAGGATCTGTCGGCGGGCGTCGATCTCTTCCACCGCCGCTACAACGACGTCCGTGGCGACAACTACGATCTTTCGCAGACTGGTTTCGGCCTGCGCATGGGTTATGAGCTCACTGAGTACCTGCGCCAGACCCTGGGCTACCGCCTCAGCGTCGACAAGATTTCGGACGTCGATGACGACCTGTCGGAAGCGATCAGGGACGAGAAGGGCTACACCGTCCGCTCAACCCTGAGTTCCGATCTCATGTATGATCGACGCGACAATGCAAACGACCCCCGTAGCGGCTATTTCCTCAGTCTGTCGAACGATTTCATCGGCGCGGGCGGTGAAGTCACGGCGTTGCAGACGCTTGTTCGCGGTGGCTATTTCTACCCAGTCAATGACGATGTCTCGATCGGCTTCTCGGCCGAGGCCGGCCAAATTAAGCCGCTATTTGGCGACCATTTGCGCGTGACCGACGCGTTCACGCTGGGTGGTCAGAATCTGCGTGGTTTCGAGACTTCCGGTGTCGGCCCGCGCGATGCCGATACCAATGACTCGCTGGGTGGCCAATACCTGTTCGATGGCACGATTCAGGCGAGCTTCCCGATCGGCCTGCCTGAAGAATTCAATGTCCGCGGGCGCGCCTTCACCGATTTCGGCATTCTGACCGGCACCGACCTCGACAACGATGTCGACGTTGACGTCGATGATGATCAGAGCCTGCGTGCCTCGGCGGGTATTGGCCTCACCTGGGTTTCGCCGTTCGGGCCGATCGCCGTCGACCTTGCCTACCCGCTCATGAAAGAAAGCTACGACAACACGGAATATTTCCGGTTCAGCGTCGGCACGTCTTTCTAGGTTTCAACCGTTTCGTTTAGTGGAGTTATGCGCGTGTTCAAATTCCGATTGATGACGAAGGCCGCGATGGCCTTAGGCCTGGCGATGGTCGTCATGGCGCCAATCCAGCCGACGCTGGCCCAAGAAGCGGCCCCTGCGGCCGCCCCGATTCCGGTTGCGATCGGTATCGTCAATGTCCAGACCGTGGTGGCGAAGTCGACAGCCGGCCAGTCGCTGAAGAAGCAGGCCGATGCCCGCCGCAAGCAGAACCAGACCGAGATCCTGGCCGAAGAAAAGAAGCTGCGCACTGAGAACGATCAGCTCAATGCCCAGCGTGCGACCTTGGCGCCCGCTGAATTCGCCCAGAAGCAGCAGGCGTTCCAGCAAAAGCTCAATGCCTGGCGCCAGGGTGCCGAGCAGAAGCAGAAGGCGTTCGAAGGTGCCTACAACAAGGCGCAGAAACAGATCTTCGAGACCCTGCAGAAGGTGATCGGCGAAATCGCCGTCCAGAAGCGACTGACCCTGGTTCTTAACAAATCCGTGGTAATCGTCAGTGCCCAGGCCTGGGACATCAGCGATTCCGCTCTGACACAGCTCAATAAGGTCCTGCCCGCCGTCAAGATGTAACACGGCAGTCGATCGAACAGGGCCGCGCGGCGCCGGATTGGCTGCGCTGTCAGGGTAGAACCAGTCAACGGATTGCGGAACAAAGGGAAGCTGAATGGCGGAGGAATTGCCGACAGGAGGGGTCATCGATATTGCGGCGATCATGCGCATGATCCCGCACCGTTATCCGTTCCTGTTGATTGATCGTGTCATCGATGTCGTGTCGGGCGAAAGCGCCACTGGCATCAAGAACGTGACCGTCAACGAACCGTTTTTCCCAGGGCATTTTCCCGGGGCACCTGTCATGCCGGGTGTCCTCATCGTCGAAGCGATGGCACAGACCGCAGCCGTCATCGCCGTTCACGCCCTGGGCTCCGAGGCCGAGGGCAAGATCGTTCTGTTCATGAGCATTGATGATTGCCGGTTCCGCCGGCCGGTGACGCCGGGTGACCAGCTGCGCCTGGAGGTCAAGAAGGACCGCGCCCGTGGTCCGGTCTGGCGCTTCATCGGTGTGGCCAAGGTCGATGGCCAGGTGGTGGCCGAGGCGACCTTCGCCGCCATGATCCGCGACCGCTAGGCGCCGATCAGCCAGCGCGCCAGGAAGAACGCCGCCATGCCGATGAGAATGGTCGGCATCAGCTTCTGCCATTTCCAGCTCACCACAGCGGCGACCACGGCGCCGACCAGATAGGGATTTCGCCAGGTCAGCTGGATGTCGCCCTCGCTCGGATACAGCACGGCCGGGACGATGATCGCGGTCAGCACGGCCACCGGCACAAAGGCCAGCGCCCGCTCGACCAGCGGCGGAAAGCGCACATGATCGGCAAACAGATAGACCGGCCAGCGGATGGCGAGGTTGATGACCGCCATGCCGCCGATCATCAGTGCGATCTCAAGTTCACTCATGGCAGCACCCGCTCCCCACGATTCCTTCGGCGCGTCCACTCCTGCAAAGCCAAGCCGGCGAGGATACCGGCAAATCCACCCAGCATCAGGCCGAGCTTATAGGGCAAGCCGTTGCCGAGTGTTGCCACCAGCCCCGCGACGATGGCTGCGACCCAATACGGGCGCGAGCGCAAGGCCGGCATGACGATGCCAATGAAGGTCACCGCCATCGCGAACTCCAGACCCCAATGTTTGATCTCTTCAAATTCGGTGGCGAGCACGATCCCGATATAGGTCCAGAACTGCCAGTTCAGATACATGCCAAGGCAAGAGGCCAGATAGTACCAATGCGCCTGCGGACCGCGCCCCTCAACCCGGTAGCGCCGCTCCATGATCGCAAATGTCTCGTCGGTCAGCCACGCCGCAAGCCAGAAACGCCAGCCGTGACCCAGGCTGCGGACATGATCGACCAAGGTCGCGGCATAGAGCAGGTGCCGCAGATTGAGGATCAGGGTCGCCAGCCAGATCACGCCGAGTGGCGAGCCGGAGCCGAGCAGCAGAATGGCGATGAACTGTGCCGAGCCCGAAAAGACGAACAGCGACATGCTCATGACGGCCAGCGGTGACAGGCCGGCACCGGTCGCCAGCGTGCCGAAAATGACGCCGAAGGGTATCGCCGAAATCATCAGCGGCAGAGTCGCCACCAGACCGCGCCCGAACTCTGCCCGTGCGCCCGGCGTGGCGCTCATCGCAAAATCACTCATCAGATCACACGATGCCGTAGGAACCGCCGGGGCGGGTGCGGAGGATATCGGCGACGCGATGCAGGGCGTTTTCCAGGATGCGCCGATCGGCTGGCGCGCACAGGCACAGGCGCACGCCGTTGGGTGCGTTGCGAGTGAGCGAGAAGATTGTGGCCGGTGACACGCCGACACCCTTCAGCCGCGCCTGCAGGGCAAAGCCGTCCGCGGTCCAGGGTTCCTGCAGCTTCAGCCAGATATGATAGCTCGATTCATCACCGCAGATTTCGACGTCACTGAGGATGCGGCGCGCCATGCGCTGGCGGGCGATGGCTTCGATGCGGTGCGCTTCGGCAAGGTCCATGCCGGTGCCGTCTTCCACCCAGTCGGCCGCGATCTCGGCGGTGAGGGGTGCCGCCATCCACGTCGTTGAACGCACGACCTGGGCGAACATGTCGAGGGCGCCTTCGGGGATGGCGAGGTATCCCACGCGCAATCCCGGTGCCATGGATTTGGAGACGCTGGTGAAGTAATGCCCCAGTTCCGGCGCATGCGCCGAGAGGGGCTCGATGCTGCGTGTGCCGAGCAGGAAGCCATAGACGTCGTCCTCGACGATCTTGACGCCGTGCTTGCGCGCGACCTCGGCAAGCGCCCGTCGGCGCTCGACCGAGACGACGATGCCGGTCGGGTTGTGCATGTTGACGACGCAATAGAACGCCTTGGGGCGCAGATTGATACAGGCCGCTTCAAAGGCTTCGACATCGACGCCGTCGGAATCCATCTGCACGCCATGCAGCCGGATGCGCAGAAAGTCCGCGAGGCGCCGCAGGCCCGGATAGGTGACACATTCCGTAACAACCACATCACCAGGTTCGGTGATCGCACCCAGGGCAGCCGTCATCGCATGCTGGCCGCCGGCGGTAACAATCACGCGCTCCGCGGGCACCGGATAGCGCTGCTCGCTCAACCACTGAGCGCCGGCCGCGCGGTGACGCGGCATGCCGACGTGATGGTGATAATCCAAGAGTGAATCTATTCCCGGCCGCGCAGCGATCCGCTGCAGCGCATTGGACAGCAGCGCATCATTGGCGCGCGGCGTCGGGAAGTTGATGGAGAGGTCGACGAAGCCACCTTCTTCGATCTCGACTTCGCGCTCGACCGGCATCTCTGGCCTGCGGCGCACATCCGGACGCACGAAGGTGCCGCGCCCGACCTCGCCGCCGATGAGGCCGCGGCGCTCGGCTTCGGCATAAGCGCGCGTCACTGTGCCGACCGTGACGCCCAGGCGAAAGGCGAGTTCACGATGCGTCGGCAGCCTCGTTCCGGGTGCCATGCGTTGCTGACGAATGTCATCGGACAGCGCATCGGCGATCGCGAGATAGCGCGGTCCTGGAAAAATGGAAAGATCGGGCTGCCAGTTTGTCATGGTGACAATGTATCGATTGACTTGGATCGTTGTCAAAACAATTATGCCAGCGCGGGTACAATATAGAACAATGTACCGGATGCAGCCAAATATGACAGAAGGATTGTCCAAAATGTCTCGATACAAGTCGCCACCCATGAGTAGTGGTTCTCTCTTCGGCCGACCTAAATCCCACGACGAAGCCACCGCTCCGCGCTTCGTCGTGACCTTTCTCCTCGATTGCCTGGAGACTTACCGTCAGCGTAAGGCCTTGGCGGCCCTTGATGACCACATGCTGAAAGATATCGGCCTGACCCGCTGCGACGTCGACGCTGAAGTTTCGCGCCCATTCTGGCGATGACGATGAGCGCTTGAGGGCGATCTGGAGTGCTGGAAAATGAAACACCCGATTTATCAGGTAGACGCCTTCACCGACAAACCATTCGCCGGGAATCCGGCTGGGGTGATGCCGCTCAAGACCTGGCTACCTGACCAGCAACTCCAATCGATCGCTGCCGAGATGAATCTGGCCGAAACCGCCTTCTTCGTGCCGAACGCGGGCGGCTATCACCTGCGTTGGTTTACCCCGACGGTCGAGGTCAAGCTGTGCGGCCACGCCACCTTGGCCTCGGCCTTCGTGCTTAATCGTCGGATCGATCCGACGATTAAGGAGATGCGCTTCGACAGCCTGTCCGGCCCGCTGCATGTGCGCGTCGATGGCGACCGCTTCGAACTCGATTTCCCGGTGTTGAGCCATGAAGCCAATACCGATGCGACGATGCCCGCGCGCATCGCAAAGGCGATTGGCCAGCAACCCGTCGATGTCGTCGTCAGTGCGGTTTACGATTCCTATCTCGCACGTCTTGCCGATGTCGCCTCGGTACGCGCGGCGGTACCTAATTTCGCCGCCATCGAGGCGCTCGGTCGCGACCTCATTATCACCGCCGATGGCCAAGGGGAGGGCGTTGATTTCGTCAGCCGTTTCTTTGCACCCCTCCATGGCATTCCGGAAGACCCGGTGACCGGCTCATCGCATTGTGTCCTGGCGCCTTACTGGGCAAAGCTCACCGGAAAGCAGCGATTCCACGCCCGCCAGGTCTCCCGCCGGGGTGGCGATTTGTGGCTGAGCCTTGCTGGCGACCGGCTCAAAATCGCCGGTTATGCGGTCTGCGTGCTGGCCGGAGAAATCGAATTAAATTAATGTGTTAACTCTGCGCATCGCGGCCAACCGGACCGCCTTGCGACGCCTGCCGCTCTTGCACCGCCGAAGGCTTTGCGCTAATAGCCCTTGCCCAAGCGGTCATGCCAACTGGTCCTGCTGACCACACGGCTTTTATCGGCTTGGGGAACAGCCCCCAGTTTTGCCGAGCCGAGCCCTTCATGACCAGCGCGCCCACGAATAACGCCGGTGAAAAGTTCCTGCTGCCCGCGGGGCTGGGCGATGGCCTGCCGCCGGAAGCGGGCTTTGAAGCCGCCATCGTCGAACACCTGTTGGCGAGCTTCGCCCGCTGGGGTTACGAGCGTGTGAAGCCGCCGCTCATCGAATTCGAAGACTCGCTCCTCGCCGGCCCGGGCGAAGCCATGGCCGCCCACACCTTCCGCCTGATGGATCCGGTCTCGCAGCGCATGATGGGTCTGCGTGCTGACATGACGCCGCAGGTTGGCCGCATTGCCGCCTCGCGCCTGCAGAACGCGCCGCGCCCCTTGCGCCTCTCTTATGCCGGCCAGGTCCTTCGCTTGAAGGGCGAACAGATGCGCCCGGAACGCCAATTGGGCCAGGTCGGTGTCGAGCTGATCGGCGCCGAAGGGGCCGCTGCCGACGCCGAGGTCGTACTGCTGGCGGTTGAGGCGCTGACAGCGCTGGGCGTGCCGGGTCTCGCCGTCGATCTCAACGTGCCACGCCTGGCGCCGAGCATCCTCCAGGACCTGCCGCCGCAACGCCGCGCTGACCTCATCGCCGCCCTCGACCGCAAGGACACCGCCAAGGTTGCCGAACTCGCCGGCGACCAAGCCAAGCTGCTGCAGGGCTTGCTGCGTGCGGTCGGGCCGGTTGAAACAGCGTTGCCGGTGCTGGAAAGCCTGGCGCTGCCGAGCCAAGGTGCGGAGGTGCGGGCCAATCTCGCCGCTGCCATCGCGCTCATCCGAAAATCGGCGCCGGATCTCACCCTCACCATCGACGCCACGGACCATCGCGGCTTCGAATATCACAGCGGCATTGCCTTCACCTTTCTCGGCCGCGGGGTGCGCGGCGAGTTCGGCCGCGGCGGCCGCTATGTAAACCATGCGGGCGAGGCGGCGACCGGCTTCTCGCTCTATCTCGACACCTTGCTCAATACCTTGCCGATGCCGGCGGGACCGAAGCGAGTCTTCGTACCCTTCGGTGCTGAAGCGACGGCAGCCATCAAGCTGCGCGAAGAGGGCTGGGTGACGGTGCAGGGACTTCACGCTGCCGACCCAAGTGCCGAAGCAAAGCGTCTGCACTGCTCTCATTTTCTGCAGGATGGCCGTCCCACGGCTACCGGCAACTGATCTCTAGAGGAATATCATGGCCAATGTAGCGGTAATCGGCTCGCAATGGGGCGACGAGGGCAAGGGCAAGATCGTCGATTGGCTCAGTGAGCGCGCCGATGTCGTCGTGCGCTTCCAGGGCGGGCACAATGCCGGCCACACGCTGGTCATTGGGGGCGTCGTCTACAAGCTCTCGCTGCTGCCCTCGGGCATCGTGCGGCCGGGCAAGCTCTCCGTCATCGGCAATGGCGTCGTCGTCGATCCCTGGCATCTGGTGAAGGAGATGGAAGGCCTGCGCGGGCAGGGTGTAGCCATCTCGCCGGACAATCTGGTCGTCGCCGAAAACGCGGCCCTCATCCTGCCGCTCCACAGCCAGCTCGATCTGCTGCGCGAGGGTGCTGCTGAAGGCACAGCCAAGATCGGCACCACCGGCCGCGGCATCGGCCCGGCCTATGAAGACAAGGTGGCGCGCCGCGCCATTCGTGTCTGCGACCTTGCTGACAGCAAGGGCCTCGATGCCAAGGTCGAGAATTTGCTGCGCCACCACAATGCGCTGCTCAAAGGCATGGGCGCCCAGCCGGTCGACGGTGCTGAATTGCTGGCAAAGCTCCGCGCCATCGCACCGCAGATCGCTCCCTTCGTGAAGCCGGTCTGGGAAATGCTCGACACTGCGCGGCGTCGTGGCGACCGCATCCTGTTCGAAGGCGCCCAGGGTGTCATGCTCGACATCGATCATGGCACCTATCCCTACGTCACCTCGTCCAACACCGTGACAGGGCAGGCGGCGACCGGCTCCGGCCTTGGGCCATCGGCCATCGGCTATGTGCTCGGTATTACCAAGGCCTATACGACGCGCGTCGGCTCCGGTCCGTTCCCGAGCGAACTCACGGACGAGATCGGTCAGCTGCTGGGCGAGCGCGGGCGTGAATTTGGCACCGTCACCGGCCGCAAGCGCCGCTGCGGCTGGTTCGATGCCGCCCTCGTGCGTCGCGCCGCCAAAGTTTCCGGCATCAGCGGTATTGCGCTCACCAAGCTCGACGTGCTCGACGGCATGAAGGAATTGAAGATCTGCACGGGCTATGAGATCGACGGCAAGCCTTACGCCTATCTGCCGGCTGCATCCGATCTGCAGGCGCGCGCCAAGCCCGTCTACGAGACTCTCGAAGGCTGGTCTGAATCGACACAAGGAGCTCGCTCCTGGGCACAACTCCCGGCGACCGCGATCAAATATGTCCGCCGTGTCGAGGAGTTGATCGAAGCCCCGGTGGCGCTGCTTTCAACCAGCCCGGAGCGCGACGACACCATCCTGGTGACCGATCCCTTCGCGGATTGATCAGCGCGGCTTTGCCAGCAGCGTCGCTGCGAGGGAGGCGAGGGCGAGCAGGATGATGACGGCGCCATAGATATAAGTAGAAACGGGCAGCCCGAGATGGGGTGCCGCTATGCCGATCAGGATGACGGGCAAGCTGAACGCCAGATAGCTCTGCACATAAAAGGCGGCGAGCAATCCTGCGCGTTGATGCAGTTCGGCCAGCGGCATGATGCTGCGCGAAGCGCCGAAGAATCCGGCGCCCAATCCCAGTCCAGCGATGATCGTGCCCAACAGCATCAGCGGCGCCATCTGCTCATGCACACCGGCAAGAGTGACGGCAACACCGCCCATAAGCGCGATCGCGGCCACGATGATGATTCGCCGCGCCGGCCATTGCCGGACCAGCAGCACGGCCACTGCACCGCTCAGCGTCAGCGATGCGACGATGCCGCCACCCAGCAAAGGCGAGGTGAGCCCCGTTGCAACCCGGAACAGTGAAGGCATCAGAGACAAATAGAACCCACCCAGTGCCCAGGAGGCAATATTGACCGGCGTCGCCATCAGCAGGGGCAGGCGTGCTTGCGGCGGCACCGCGACATGCGGCTTCAGCGAAGCCCAGGCACCCGGCTGCGCGCTCGCTGTTTCCGGCATCTGCCAAACAACCAGAGCCAGGCTTACGAAGAGTACCAGCAGGATGACGTAGATGAGTTGCATCGGCGCCGGACCGTAGGCGACCAGCCCGCTGGTCACCAAGGCACCCAGCGCCATGCCGAGGAACGGCGTGATGCTGTTGATCATCGGTCCCTTGGCGCGATTGGTGTCGAGTACGGTGGCGCTGAGAGTGCTAGTGAGGGCGCCGGTCGCCAAGCCCTGAACCGCGCGTGCGGCGATAAGCCAGCTTGCTGATTCGGCCTCGATGAACAGCACCATGCCGGCGGCGCTGAGGAGGAGTGCCACCGAGATGACCGGACGCCGGCCGATGTAGTCCGACAGTGCGCCCACTGTGAGCAGCGAGAACAGCAGGCAGATCGCATAGACCGAAAAGATGATGGTGAGCACCAATGGCGAGATGGCCCACGCTTCCTGATAGAGCCGGTAGAGTGGGGTCGGCGCACTCGACCCGGCCAGGATGGCCGCAAGGCTGATCGCCGCGAAGACCGTCATTGCGGGTGGGCGTGATAGCAGGCGGATCGGCTGCGTGGCGGCAAGGTCGCTGGACATGATGCCCTTCATTCTTTCAGGCTGAGAAATAGCATTGGCAGCTCGTCGATCGGGTCTTGAAGGCCTAGCCCGGATTCCGCTTCGGCACGACCAGCTTCGAGGTGAGGATCTGCACGATGTCGCCGTGCTGGTTGCGCGTTTCGCTGCGCATAATTGCCATGCCGCGTTCGGGACGGGAGCGGGATGGCTTGATCTCGAGGATCTCGCTGGTGACCTGCAGGATATCGCCGGGCCGCGTCGCCTGCGGCCAGGTGATCTCGCCGCCACCACCGATCAGCCCGCCAGCAATGCCCGGGCGTGTGGTCGCCAGCAATTTCATCGTGATGGCCGCCGTATGCCACCCGCTGGCGGCGAGGCCGCCGAAGAACGTCTCCTTGGCTGCCGCATCATCGAGGTGAAATGGCTGCGGGTCGAATTGCTGTGCGAACGCCTTGATCTGTGTCGCATCCAGCGTGTGTGTGTCGCTGGTGAATTTCTGACCTACCGACAGGTCTTCCAGGAACAATCCGATTTCGGTCATGCTGTGCTCCGGGGCAAGGACGCGGCGACCGCGTGCAGGATTTCCTTGGACAAGGCCGGGTCATCGACCGCGCGCGCCAGCACCACGCCGCCGACCATGCTGGCAAAATAGGCCAGCGCACGTTCCTGTTTGACGGCCTTGGTCTTGCCCGGCAACAGACCGGCGAGCGTCGCGATCACGTTCCTGAACCCGGCGGTGACCGCACTGCGCACCGCGGGCGCCTGGCGCGCAACCTCCGGCCCCAGCGCTGCCATCAAACAGCCTTGGCCGGGATGATCACGATGGGCCGTCGACAGGTAGGTCTTGGTCAATGCCGTCAGCGGATCTCCTGAGCGCTCGATTGCCTTGACCCAGCCGGCCACCGTGTCAGCCGACGCCTTGGCGCAAGCCTCCGCCATCAGCCCATCCTTGCCGGCAAATTGCGCATAGAAGCCGCCATGGGTAAGGCCGGCGCTCTTCATCAGATCGGCAATGCCGATGCCGTCGAAACCGCGCTCGCGAAACAACTGCGCCGCGATCTCGACCACCCGGGCACGGTTCTCGACCGCTTGTTCTCGGCTGACCTTCAATCTTCTCTCCGGGTTAATACTTCTATCCTTGACAATATATATGACGATCATCATATCGTTCAATATCCATATGCTTCGGTACGAAAGAAATTAACGGATTCCGCCATGAGCACTGCCGATCCTGTCGTCATCGTCGCTGCGACGCGCACCCCGCTTGGACGTTTCCAGGGTGATCTCTCGGGGCTGACTGCCACCGCCTTGGGGGCCCTTGTCATCCGCGCCGCGCTGGGGCGGGCCGGCTTGGCACCAGAGCGGGTCGACGAGGTGCTGTTCGGCTGCGTTCTGCCTGCAGGCCTGGGACAGGCCCCGGCGCGACAGGCGTCCAAGGGCGCCGGCTTGCCTGATGCAGTTGGGGCGACCACCGTCAACAAAGTCTGCGGGTCGGGCATGAAAGCTACCATGCTGGCCCATGATCTCATCCTCGCCGGGTCCGCCAGCATTGCCGTCTCGGGTGGCATGGAATCGATGTCGAACGCGCCCTATCTGCTGGCCAAGGCGCGCGGCGGTTACCGGGTCGGACACGACCGCGTGCTCGATCACATGATGCTGGACGGTCTCGAAGACGCCTATGAGCAAGGCAGGTCGATGGGCGATTTTGGCGAGGCCGCCGCTGCCGCCTATCAATTCACCCGCGCCGATCAGGATGCCTATGCGATGGAGACATTGCAGCGGGCGCGTTCCGCTATCGAAGGTGGGGCGTTCAAGGCGGAGATCACGCCGGTCTCCGTGCCGGCCAAGGGTGGCGACAGGCTCATCGAGCATGACGAGCATGCGATGAAGGTCTCGCCGGACAAGATCCCGTCATTGCGGCCGGCGTTCCGGGCGGATGGCACGATCACCGCCGCGAGTTCGTCGGCCAATGCCGATGGCGCGGCGGCACTCGTGCTCGCCCGCCGCTCAGTGGCGGAACGTGAAAACCTGCCCGTTCTCGCCGAGATCAGGGCCCACGCGACCCATGCGCAGGAGCCGGCCTGGTACACCACGGCGCCGATCCCGGCCATTCGCAAGGTGTTGGACAAGATGGGATGGAGAGTGGGCGATGTCGATCTGTTCGAGATCAACGAGGCCTTCGCCGTCGTCGCCATGGCGGCGCAGCGCGACCTCGCCATCCCACGCGAGCGTCTCAACATCCATGGCGGTGCTTGCGCGCTGGGCCACCCGATCGGTGCCACCGGCGCGCGATTGATCGTGACCTTGCTGCATGCCTTGCAGCATCATGGCCTCAAGCGTGGTGTTGCCGCTCTTTGCATTGGCGGCGGTGAAGCTACTGCGATTGCGATCGAGCGGCCCTAACTAGCCTTGTAGATCTCCGCGCGGAAGGTCGCTGCAAGCGCGCCCAGATCCGGACCGAACACGCGCGATGCCGTCATCGGCGGAAAATTCGCGCGGATCATCTCGAGCGTTGCCTGCAGGGCAGGGGGTGCTGCCCGGTCGGTCATATGAAACGCCTGCGACGCGACGGCGCCGAGCATGGCAAGCGCCGCTTCCAGGCAAATGCCGACTTCTTCCTGTGCCTTCCAGGCAAGCCCGGTCATCGGTGCCACATCATTCTGTCCGAAGCCGCCCGCCTCGCTGCCGGGCAGGAAGGTGCGCTGTGCCGCACGCCGCGCCTGCTCAGCATAGCCCACCTGCACGAAGCCGACGATGCCGATATAGGCCTCATCCGCGCCCTGCAGCTGGTCCGGCAAGAGCGAATAGCGCCCATCCAGCAGCTTGGTGTTCTGCCGCTCGGCCAGGATGCACAGATCAACACAGGCCGCCGCCAGATTGTCGAGTGCCGGATAGGCGCGCGCATTGTGATAGCCGCCATTGCTGTAGACACGGCCCAACGGATGCGCGGCATCGGGCCGCAGAAAGACCGGGTTGTCGGTGACAGATTGCAATGAGGATTGCGCAATTTCCTCGGCCTGCGCTACAGCGCGGCGCAGCTGTCCGAGGACCCGCGGCAGGATGCGATAGGAAACCGGTGCCTGATATGGCCGGCGCTCTGTAGCGCCACCCTGCAGCAGGCTACGTAGCCGATGCAACGCTGCTGCTTCATATGGGTCACCCCAGAGATCCTCGAATGCCGCGTCATAGGCTTCGAGCGGCGCCTTGATCGCCTCGGCCGATAGCGCAAACACACGTTCGGCAAGCTCCAATCGCCGCCGCATGGCGATAGCGGCATCAGCGATGAGCGCACTGGCCGCGGGCGAGCCGTTGATCAGCGACAACGCATCCTTCTCGCCCAAGGGAAATTTCTCAGCGAGTTCGATAATCAGCGGCGCCATCCACAGGATTTCGCCAGCACCTCCTTGACCCGCGATCGAAACCTTCGGCAGATCGCCGCCGCCGAGCAGACCGGCCACCGCTTCAGCGAGAGCCGGCGTCACCGCCGCATGGCCCTCAATGAAATTGGCGAGGCGCGAGAGAATGATGCCGCGCGCCACGCGTTCCGGCGCTGCCGGACCGAAGGCGACTGCAGCACTGCGCGGCGGCCGTTGCGCGTGCTGGCGCCGTGCCTCGCCGGTATAGCGTTTGTTGGCGTGCTGGCCGTATCCGCTGGTAACGCCGTAGATCGTCACATTGGGGTCGGCATCCAGGAGATGCATGAAGGCGCGGCGGGCTTCCGTCATCTGCGCCAGTGCGCCAGCGCCCAGCCGGACGGCTTGTTTTTCCCAGGCCACGCGCCGATAGGCATCCAAGGTGATATCCGCGCGCGTGTTCAATTCCAGCGACATGAAGGTGCCTCGTTAATGGGACAATCCCTTTTAGGTGATTCCCCTCGGGAAATCCCCTCTGGAAATTTGGGGGTGGATCGCCAAATCCGGCACGGTCTTGCCGGCCACGTCCGCCGAGCGCATGCTTCGCCCGGCAAAGAAGGAGGCAGGCATGAGCATCCCGGTCTATTTCGCCACCAACCGCAACAAGATCGAAAGCCCGGTGCCCAACAATTTCGGCACCGATTTCAACGTCGACGGCGCACTGGTTTTCGGTCGGGCGGTCCTGAAATCAGTTGCCGATGAAAGCGAGCTCGGCAATTCCAACCTCTCCATCGACGCGCTGAGCCCGGATGATTTCTCTCCCACATTGCGTCAGGCAATCGTGGGGCAGGGCGCCGACCATCTCCTCATCTATCTCCACGGCTTCGACTATCGCTTCCGCGAAACCGTGATGCGGGCCGGTTTCCTCAGTGACTGGTATCGCCGCGGCAAGCCGTCCGTGGCATCGACAATCATCGCCTTCAGCTGGCCATCGCTGGGCAGCCTCAATCTCGACGCCTATCGCACCGATTATCGCAATGCCGCTGCTTCCGCCGGCGCCTTCCGCCGCTTCCTCACGCGATTGCTGCCGCTGCTGCAGGAATACCGTGCAGCAAAGGCCACGCGCCGCGTCAGCTTGATGGCGCATAGCATGGGCAACCACTTCCTCCATGCCGGCCTCACGGCCGCCATCGGGACGGCGCCCGGGCAATTCGCCACGGCGAGCTTCGCGGGCCTCATCGACCAACTATTCCTCGTCGCCTCGGATGAGGATGCCGATGCGCTCTCCAGCCCCGGCGGCCTGCGCTGGACCCCGGACATCGCCGGCCATGTGGCGCTCTATTACAACAACCAGGATATCCCGCTGAAGACGATCAGCCGGCCGATCCACGGCGTCGGGCGCTTGGGGGTCGACGGTCCGGCAGACAAGCCAAGCTTTCGCACCCGCAATATCAGTTTCATCAATTGCTCGGCGGCCAATCCAGAACTGAAACCGCGCAGCCGGCAGGCCAATCCACCGCGCCTCGATCCGCAATGGCACCAGTACTATCGCCTGGTGCCGGAGGTAAGGAACGATATCTGCGGCGTGATGTTGGGTCGCGATGGTGCAGGGCTGCCCAACCGGACCTATCGCCGGACCGAGAACTTCTATCGCCTTGATCTGGCTAAATAACCTGCCGATCAGGCGGGTTGGTTCAGGAAAATCACGTGGGTGCCGGCGCGGCCAAGGCTATAAGGTAGCGCTCAATTCTGTGGGAGAGTCGCATGTCCGTTCGAACGCCGGTTGCCGCCTTGATCCTGGCTGCGGGCTTGGTGTCCGTGCCGCTCGCGGCTCAGGCGGAGGGTGGCGTCAATGTCGGCGTCCTCGACTGCCATGTCAGCGGCAGCGTCGGCTATCTGGTCGGTTCGAACAAGACGCTGGCCTGTGTGTTCAAGCGGGCGGACGGCACGCGCGAAGACTATCGCGGCGAGATCGATCGCTACGGTCTCGATATCGGCTTCACGCGCGAGACGCGCATGTTCTGGGGTGTCGTGGCGCCCGGCAATGTGGCGCGCGGTGCGCTGGCCGGCACCTATGGTGGTGCCGGCGCGGATGTCGCAGCGGGCCTCGGCGTCGGCGCCAATGCGCTGTTCGGTGGCGGCAACAACCAGATCGCGCTGCAGCCGGTCAGCGTCAGTGGCAGCATCGGTGTCAACGTGGCAGCCGGTGTCACCAAGGTCACGTTGGCGCCCGGCAAGTAAACAGGCGCAACGACCGCAGCTTGCGCTGTCGCAAATCTGACGCCATCTTCTCCCGCCAGCGCAGGGAGACAGCATGCCCATACAGGCCCTCATCATCATCGCCCATCCGGGCAATGCCAGCTTCAGCCACGCCATGGCCGATGCCGCGCGCGAAACGCTCACCACGCACGGCGCCACCGTGATCGCCCATGATCTTTACGCCGAGCAGTTCAACCCGGTGCAGCCGACCGGCGAGGCCGGCAACACGGCTTCAGCGGATCCGCTCGTCGAACAGCATTGCGCCGATCTCCAGGCCGCCGATCTCATCCTGATCTTCCATCCCAATTGGTGGGGCCAGCCGCCAGCCATCCTGAAAGGCTGGATCGACCGCGTGCTCCGCCTCGACACCGCTTATGGCTATCCGCCCGGCACCGGCTATGAAGGTGTGCCCATCGGCCTGCTGAAAGCTCGCGCGGCCTTCGTCTTCAACACCTCGAATACGCCACCCGAGCGGGAACGCGACACCTTCGGCGACCCACTCCAGGACATCTGGACCCGCTGCGTCTTTCCGCTCTGCGGCGTGGAGGATGTCACGCGCCGCATGTACGGGCCGATGTCCGGCAGCACGTTCGACCAGCGTGCGGGGTGGCTGGAGGAGGTGAGAGGCTTGGCCAGAAGCAAGCTGTGACTGAAAGGTCTGATCGTCCCTAACCCCTTATTAACCACTCCGGCATCAAAACTGCATTGAACTTGTTGGACCGCCCGGACTCCGAATCTGGGGCGGCAGTTTTTGCCTGGAATCAGGCCCCGGGATCTGGAGCGGTTGGGCGTCATGGCGGTGTTGAGCGTCAAGGAAGCGGTGGAACTGGGCGAGCGCTACGAGATTGCGCCGAGCCAGCGGCTGCCTGCCTTCGACAGCGGCATGGCCGAGGCCTATGTGGCGACAGACCGGGTCGACCCGGCGACCAAGGTCTTCTGCCTGGTCTCGCCAGGCCATCTCGCCATCCGCGGGCTGACCATCGCGCCGGCACGTAATGCCGCCGGTGCCTATCTCATGTGGCCGGTGGCGTCGGGCATCGTTGATTGGCCGGTTGGCATCGATGGTGGCGAGGTGCTGTGGGGCCGGCGGCCGGCCTTCATCTATGCGATTCCCGCCGGCGAGAGGCTGGTCGGCGCCAATGGGCAGATGCCGCAGATGTCGGAATCGCAGCTCATCAAATCGTTCATTCAGCCGGCCATCCATCTGCTGCGCGATCTCATCCTGGTGGGTTGCCCGCACCGCGCCATCCGGCCGCAGAATCTTTTTTATCAGAGCGGCAATTCCGGCGATCTAATGTTCGGCGAGTGCCTGGCCTCGCCGCCCGGGACCGCGCAGCCGGTGGCCTGCGAGACGGTGGACAATGCGATTTCCGATCCTGTCGGTCGCGGCGTGGGTTCGGTCGCCGACGATCTCTATGCGATCGGCGCCACGGCGCTCATGCTCTATCTGGGCCGCGATCCGGTCAGTCAGTCGACGGACGAGCAGATCATCAACGCCAAGATCAACATGGGGTCGTTCTCGACCTTGGCCGGTGGCGAGAAACTGGCGCCAAGCCTGGCCGAGATGTTCCGTGGCCTGCTGTGCGACAAGGTCGCCGACCGCTGGACCATCAAGCATCTCGAAGGCTGGATGACCGGCGCCCATTTCAACCCGACCTTGCCCAGCATTCCGCAGCGCGCGACGCGGCCGTTGAAATTCTGCGGTGGTGAATATCTCAACAAGCCGGCGCTGGCCCATGCCATGTCGCATCACTGGAACGAAGCCATGGTGCTGCTGACCGGCGGTGATTTCGACAACTGGTTCAAGCGTGGCTTCGGTGACGAAAAGGCGGGCGACAAGATGCTGCGCGTGACCGGTCTCGCCAACGCCTATGGCCCGGCCTCCGGCATCCGCGACCGCACCGTGTCGCGCTATATCATCCTGATGGGCGGTCATCTGCCGCTCTGCTACAAGGACATCCGCACCAGCCTGATGGGCATGGGCTCGATGCTGTCGCATTATTTCGAACGTTCCGAGAAGGTGCAGCAGATCGCCGAGATGATGCAGGCGCGTCTGCCCCATGCCTGGCTCGAGGAACAGGCCAATCTGCGTCCCGATCAGATGCAGCTGCGCCGCGCCTTGGAGATGATCGACAAGGTCATCGACCGGCAGGGGCCCGGCTATGGCATCGAGCGTGTGCTCTATGAGCTTGATCGCGGCACCCCCTGTAAATCGGCGCTGATCGCCGATTACTATGTGTTCACCTCGGTCGATCTGTTACCGGCCATCGATGCAGCCATTCCAGGGGCGCCCCACGGCACGCTGCCCATGGACCGGCATATCGCCGCCTTCATTGCCGTCAACATGAAGCGCTCGATGGATAACGAGCTGCTCGGCCTTGCCAACAAGACCGACGATATCGGCTATCGCACGGCGATCCTGCGCCTCATCGCCATCGTGCAGCGGGTCCATCAGAATTATGAACTGCCGCGCCTGGCGCAGGTGATTGTCGAGATGCTGGAACCGGTCATCTTGGCATTCCACAACAGCGGCATGCGCGATCACATCCGCAGCGAGATCGAGAAACACGCCAAAGGCTGCCGCTTCGACGAGATGCTGCTGCTCCTTGACCAAGACGGTGCCTTGCGCCGGGCCGATAATGACGGCTTCGCCCACGCCGTGCAGGAATTTGCCAATCTGGAGCGCGGCCGTTCCTGGCTCGCCAATGGCGGCCTCACCGAAATAACGCGCGTGCGCGGCATCGCCCAGCGCGCCGCGGCGATCACGGCGGCACTCTTCAGCAGCACGTGCGTCGCTGCCTACGGCGTCTACGCCGTGTTATTCTGATGGAAAGGAGGGGGACAGGTGGCCAGCAATAGCGACGCGAACGTCAAGGCATCCGGTCTTGGTGTGAAGCCCTGGGTCCTCATCACGCCGGTCCTGCTCATCGGCCTGGTGTTCTTGCCGAGCAGTGCCGTGATCGCCGCAGGCATGTTGCCGACGATCGTCGCGCGCGTGGTAGACACGTCCCCCGGCCACCGGCTCTCACTTACCGTGGCGTCGTTCAATTTTGTCGGCTGTCTCTATTTCCTCAATCGCATCTGGGCGCTTGGTCACAGTGTCAGTGATATTCCGATCGTGCTCGGTGACAGCTTCGGCTGGCTCGCGGCCCTGGTCGGCGCCGGCATGGGTTGGGTTGTCTTCGGCAGCATGCCGTCCATCATCGCCCAAATCGCCCGCACCCAGACCGCCGTGCGTCTGCGCCGCATCACCGGCGATCAGGACCGCCTGGTCAAGGAATGGGGCGAATCCGTCCGCGGCATCTACGGCGTGCAAGTGGCGGTGAAGGAAGAGGGCGAGGAGTAAAGTAGCTGCGGCCGGCCAGCCTCACTCCAAATCGTCATGGTCGGCGAAGGCCGACCACCCACGAGTTACTTTCCGTTACTCGAAGAAATCCTCATCGCTCCGCGCCAGTCCAATCAGCCCACTCGGTTTGGGTTCGTTAGTTTTGTGAGCAATAGATCTATGCAAGCCGCAGTCTAGCTGAGGCAAACAATGGAATTCTGCGCAAGTATCAGGATTTTCGAGTGCGGCCTCTCTCTAGTATGAAAATCCTAATCGCAATTCGGAAAGAATGGAGCTCAGCCCGGCTCGTGGACCAAGATTTGACGGCGACTGCCCTCTCCCCTAGCGTTGGAACAACTCATAGGGGAAATGAGGTTGGGGATGTTCAGTTTGCGCGCTTGTGCGGTACTGCTTCTGCCTATTGTGCTCGGGGGGTGCTGGGAAGCAGTGGTGATCGATCTGGGTGGTCGTCTAGTAATCGCCGGCGTCGCAGCCATTGCCGACGCGGCCACGGATGACAGCCCAAGCACACCGTCAGCGTCAAATGCCACTGCGGCGCCGGACAAATACTGCCTGAAGGGACGTAGCGCGCAGGGCTATCAGGCGCGCAACGGCAAATGCGAGACTGGCGATCAGGCGATTACTTCGGCCCAGTATTATGCGCCCAATATTGATCGGCAGAAGCTGGCGGCGAGCGTCGAAGCAGCTACCTACTGCCATGATTCAAAGCTGCGCATTGCTTACACGGCCGCCAGCGGCGCCTGCCGCAACGCCGACGTCAAGATTAGCAAGGGTGAATACGATGCGCAGCGTGCGGCGCGTGAGGCGGAGAAAAACAAGCCAGTGATTCTGTCGGCATTCTGCTCGCCGGCCGCCGATACGACTCCCTATGAAGCGTTGGATGGAAAGTGCGCGGCAGGGCATCGCAAGATCAGCGAGGAGCAATATCGGCATGATAAGGCCGATATTCATAACGCCCTAGCGAAGGGCGAACTATATTGTCTAGATCAGAAATTTGGCCTGGCCTATCAGGCAAAGAATGGCCCGTGCGTCGGATCTGACCGCCGCGTCTCGCGGGCCGAGTTTGACGATATTCGGACAAAATCCGAGCCAACGAAGAAGCAGGTAGCTGACAAGAGCCCGCCTATACCTTCTGGCAAACAAGAAGCGGCCCAAAAGAAAGATCCACCAGCACAGATTAAGTCACCAGTTCAGGAAGCGGCTATGGCACCGGTATTGCCCGGAAAGAAAGCCGAGCCGGTGATCGCGGCGCCTGCCCAACCGGTCGAGCCCGTCTTCAGCCTGCCGCCTATACCGACTTCGGCCAAGCCGACCCAGAGCGGGACAATGTTCTTCGTCAACCAAGACGGCTACGCGATCACGAATCACCACGTTGTAGAAGGTTGCAAGTGGATCGCCTATCCCGCCGAGGACGGGATGCGGCCCGGGCTGGTGCTAGATTCTGACGCAGATATCGATTTGGCGCTCATTCGCACAGAGTTAATCGACACCCCGAGTGCACGCTTGGCAAAGGACACGCCTGAGGTTGGTTCGCCATCGTATGTTGTGGGCTATCCGTTGCTCGGGACGCTGCTCGATATCAACATCACTGATGGGATCGTCGCATCGCTTAAAGGGCCGGGAGGCCATCCGCGCTATCTGCAGACGACCGCTCCTATGCAGCATGGGAACTCCGGCGGTCCCGTCTTTGGCGAAGATGGGGCAGTCATTGGCGTGGCAGTTGGCCGCATTGAAGAAGACGCCAGTCAGAATGTGAACTTCGCGATCAAAACCTCGGAACTGTTGGTATTTCTCTCCGAAAACAAGTTGGCGCCACATTTTCAAACTTCGTCGAAGACAAAGAAGCCTCAGCAGATAGTGAAGGCGGCGCAGGAGTTTGTGTTTCCGTTGTTGTGCATGAACTGAGTAGATCGGGCGCCGCTATTCATGCCCTCGCATTAGCCCGCTATATCGCGCAGAGAAGTAGTCAGTTCTTAGGTGTCAAGAAGTAGATGGGAGTTAGAGGTAGGCGCGCCCTTGCTGAATCGCTGAGATGCGCGAAGTGCTGCGTCCATAGATCGAATAGCCTTTCAGAGTCGATCAAAGTGATCTGACGTCTTTCCTGTGAACGTGCAAAATCTTCGGCATCACGAGTGAAGCCGGCAGTAGAAACGAATAGGCCCACATCGTGGTCATTGACGATAGCCAAGAACGACTTCAGCCCATCTTTATCGACCTTTTGCGCGACCCTCTTAACCTGTACTTTGATCCGAGGTGGTTTTGCGCCGAGTGGATCAGTGTAGGCGATAATGTCGACACCGCCGTCCTTACCGGGCGGGGATACCCAAGACACATGATAACCCATAGCCCGCAAGAGATCCGCAACAAGATCCTGAAACTCGTAGGGTGGCATATTGCTCAAATGCCGTGATATCTCGGCCCATGCTTGCTCTTCTGCTTGCTCGAAGGTTATCGCTGCCGAACTTGATTCATTTGGCCCATCGTCAGAAGGAACGGTGTCACTATCTTCCTTACTAGGTTGGCTAGCTTTCCAAACACGATAAAGGCGTACGGCTTCCTTGTAGAAGGCTTCTGGGTCCCTGAACGCCTTGTAGGCGCTTAATCCAGCGTCTGTGGCAAACCAAGTCCCCTTATGCTTCGTCAGCCAGCCCGCCTTGGAACAATCAACTGTGGCAAATCTTACGATTTTTTCGAATCTGCGAGCTCCTGTTGACTCGTAGGTTCCTGCTTCATATTCGCTCAGCGTTACTGCATCGACGAGCTGCTGCAGTGCTACCCGCGCCGGCAGGCCATCGGGGTGCTTTTCTAAGATCGCAAACAGCGCGCGAAGAAGTTCTCCGGTTCTTCTGCGGGTGATTTCTGCCATGTTTGATTGCTCCCTGATGCGTATATGCAATCTAAACTTACCCAGGTATAGCTCGGGGAGCAACGAGGACGATTCCGTATGTTTCGTCGAGAATCCTAAAGTTGGCCGCGGCGTTAGCTTTTTATGCCGATTAGACAGTGAGGCAATGCGATGCTGCAGTCGCTAAAGGCACTCAGTCACGCTCAGATCGTGATCTCCACCTGAAGTGGAGACGTCGATGGAAGCGCTACTTACCTCACTCCAACTAAAAACCCGCCCTCGGTATCGAGGGCGGGTTGATGTCAGTCTAAAACTATATCCATCGACGCTTTACGCCATCTCGCCGATCAGCTTCTGGTCGATCGCCTGTTTGCGGATCGCGCGTTGGATCTTGTCGAAGGCGCGAACCTCAATCTGGCGGACGCGTTCGCGGCTGATGCCGAACTCGGTCGAGAGATCCTCTAGCGTGGTCGGCTCATCTTTGAGGCGGCGCTCGACCAGGATCTTGCGCTCGCGCGGGGTGAGCGAAAGCATCGCCTTGTCGAGCAGTTTTTTCCGCATGCCGAATTCCTGGTCGTCGGCGACGCGGGTTTCCTGGCTCTCGGTCTCGTCGACCAGCCAATCCTGCCACTCGCCCTCGCCATCGATGCGCAAGGGGGCGTTCAGTGAATGATCCGGCGCCATGAGGCGACGGTTCATGTTGATCACGTCCTCTTCCGAGACCTTTAGGCGCGTCGCCACTTCGGTGACGTTCTCCGGCGTCATGTCGCCTTCTTCCAGCGCCTTGATCTGGCCTTTGACGCGGCGCAGGTTGAAGAACAGCTTCTTCTGCGACGCGGTCGTGCCGATCTTCACCAGCGACCATGAATGCAGGATGTATTCCTGGATGGCCGCGCGAATCCACCACATGGCATAGGTGGCCAGGCGGAAGCCGCGGTCCGGATCGAAGCGCTTCACGGCCTGCATCAGGCCGACATTGCCCTCGGAGATGACTTCAGACATGGGCAGGCCATAGCCGCGATAGCCCATGGCGATCTTTGCCACGAGCCGCAGATGGCTGGTCACCATGCGGTGTGCCGCTTCCGGGTCCTGATGTTCTTCCCAGCGCTTGGCCAACATGAATTCTTCCGACGGTTCCAGCATCGGGAACTTACGGATTTCCGAGAGGTAGCGGCCCAGGCTGTTCTCGCCAACAAGGGCGGGAAGTGTCGTCGTCGTGCTTGCCATTTTATCCCCAATCCACCATTCGATGCCCCGACTGTGGCGCCCAATCTTGGCGGCTTTAAGGCATTTAGCGCCCTAAACCACCATAAGTCCTACCGGGCAAGTCGGTTATCGATATAATTAAGATAGGTTAACGAAGTCGGTTTTCAAGTCCCACTAATTTACTCAACATTTCAAAGCGTTACTTCGTTCCAAGTTGCTCCAGCAATGCGGACAAATCGGCGGGAATATCCGACTCCCACTCCATATACGCACCGGTGCGGGGGTGGGTTACACCCAGAATCGCCGCATGAAGCGCCTGGCGCGGAAAGGCCTTGGCAGCCGCACGTGCCGTATCGGAGAGCTGCGCCCGCCGGGCAATGGTCGCCCTTCCATAGGTCTGATCGCCGATCAGCGGATGGCCGATATGGGTCATATGGACCCGGATCTGGTGCGTGCGCCCCGTTTCCAACCGGCATTCGACCAGCGAGGCGCCGAGGCCATAGACCTGCTCGACCTGGTAGTGCGTGACCGCCTCTTTGCCAAGCCGGTTCACCACTGCCATCCGCTGGCGATGCACGGGATGCCGCCCGATCAGCGTCTCGATCGTCCCGGCCTTGGGGCTGGGCAGCCCCCAGACAGCGCATTTATAGGCCCGCGTAATGTCATGGGCGGCGAAGGCTTCCGAGAGCGCATGGTGCGCGGCGTCGTTTTTCGCCGCGATCAGCAAGCCGCTGGTATCCTTATCAATTCGGTGAACGATGCCAGGTCGCTTGACGCCGCCGATGCCAGACAGGCTGTCGCCGCAATGGGCGATAAGCGCGTTGACCAGCGTCATGTCGGGATTGCCGGGGGCAGGGTGGACCACCATGCCGGCCGGCTTATCGATGACGATGATGTCGGCATCCTCATAGGCGATGGTGAGGTCGATATGCTGCCCGATCGGCACCGGGGGGGTGGCGTCTGGCACCGTGAGGGCGAATTCCTGCCCCGGTTTGACCCGGTAGCTGGCGTCGTCTATGGTCGCGCCGGTTTCGCCAAAGCGTAGATTACCCCCTTCGATCAAGGCCTTGATGCGACTGCGCGACATCTCCGGGACGAGCGCTGTCAGCGCCCGGTCGAGGCGTTCGCCGGTAGCCTCTTGCGGAATCGTGAGCTGGAGCGGGGTGGGGTAATCGTTCATTTTCAGGGTGCCATATGGATCATGTCAGCAGGGAAGTACCCCGGCAGATGCTGGTACTCAAGACATTGGTGATCGGCTTCGCGATCCTCCTGCTGGTGGCCGCCGTCATTCTGATCGCTTTTGGCGCCAACAGGATGGGCGGCAAGGGCTTTGATCTTGCCACCTTGCCGGTCCCTGACGGCTGCCGCGTCGAGCAGATGACCGCCGAGGGCGACCGTCTGATCCTCTCCATCGGCGGGCCCGGGTTAATTGATGGGGGCGATTGCCGGCGCGTCCTGATCACCGATATGAAGAGCGGCAAACTGATCGGTCAGTTCGCGCTTCAAAACCCCTGAACAACTCATTCTATTGACTGAGAGCAAGAGCATGAACTTCTGCAGCGACAACGTGGCGGGCATCACCCCGGAAATCATGGCCGCGATCGAAAAGGCCAATCAGGGCACCATGCCGTCCTACGGTGCCGACGCGATCACCGCGCGTGTCGAGCAACGCCTCGCTGAGATTTTCGAGCGCGATGTGGTGGCCTTCCCGGTTGTCACCGGCACCTCCGCCAATGCGCTCGCCCTCTCGACACTGACACCGCCTTACGGCGCGATCTACTGCCACCCCGAAGCGCATATCATGGTCGATGAATGCGGCGCGCCGGAGCTCTATACCGGCGGTGCCAAGCTCGTGCCGATCGCCGGCGACAATGGCAAGCTCAGCGCGAAATCCGTAGCACATGCGTTGGACAACGCGCGCGCAGGTGATGTGCATCACGTGCAGCCGGCCGCCATCAGTCTTACGCAAGCCAGCGAATGCGGCACCACTTATACTGCAACTGAAGTGGGCGCTATCGGCGAGATCGCCAAGCGCCACAAAGTGAAGCTGCATATGGACGGGGCCCGCTTTGCCAATGCGGTGGCGCATCTCAACGTTTCCCCGGCGCAGATGACCTGGCAGGCGGGTGTCGACGTCCTCTCCTTCGGCGCCACCAAGAACGGCGCGCTGGCAGCCGAGGTGGTGGTGTTCTTCGACAAGGCGCTGGCTGAGAGCTTCGGCTTCCGCCGCAAGCGGGCCGGGCACCTCATCTCCAAGATGCGCTTCGTCTCGGCCCAGCTCGATGCCTATTTCGAGAACGATCTGTGGCTGAAGCTGGCGCGCCACGCCAATAGCATGGCGCAGCAGCTGGTCGGTGGCCTGAAACCCATTCCGGGCGTCACTCTGCTGTATCCGGTCGAAGCGAATGAGATCTTCATCCGCCTGCCGCTGGACATCGTGGCGGGCTTGCGCAAGGCCGGCTTCGATTTCTATGACTGGCCAGGTGCTGCGCCCGGCACCATTCGCCTGGTGACGAGCTTTGCCACCAAAGCCGAAGATGTCGCGGCCTTTATCATGAAAGCGAACAGTCTGGCCAAGGTCGCCAGTTAAGAGGGGCAGGGCGGCGCGCTAGTCCGCCGTCCGCCCGTGGCGCTTCGCTCGTAGCCCTCACGGTCCCAATCGAGCCGATCGATGCGCTCGCCGTGGGCGTCGGGATCGAGCGCGTAAGACTCGGGTGCGATCAAGCGTTGGCGGCAGGCGGTCGCATCCGCATCGTCCGTCGCAAAATCAAAACTCAGCAGGGCAAGAGCTGCGAGTGCGATGAGCAGCCAGGTCGCGCGCGCCGCGTGACGCGGTGTGGCTTGACCAAGCCTCTCGTTATAATCCTCTGGGTCTAGCACGATCGTATATCTGGACATGACGCTGGTGACGTGGCGCTGCGCCATGCGCACGCGCGGTCAGGCGCATGGCATAGCCGCGAGCATTGCTGGAGATAGCAGTGTGGAGGGGGCCCCGACGCCCCTCGAGATGAGCGCCGGGGCTGATCGGCCTGCGTTCCCTCAATGGGGGACGGAACGACGGGCCGACGGCAAACATGAAGGTGATGGCAGATTCTGCGACGACCCCTGCGACGGTTTGAAGCGGGCGACGTGATCGCGTGCAGGATCATGCAATCATTTGAGCAGGATCAAGCAATCCATTTCCGAAGGCCGCATATGCATGGGTGGCATTGGAATCAAGATCCTCTTCTCTATTAACAATGATGATCACCATCATTGAGACTGATGATCGGCATCATCGCCTTTCCGGTATTAGATGTTGTGTCAGGCCGAAAATGAGAACCCCCAATCTGTTGCATTCGGTGTTGAGGAGAATTCAGGAATGCATCGCAGTGACCTCGGCGATCTGACCGCGTTCATGGCGGTTGCCGATCACCTGAACTTTCGCGCCGCGGCGTCGCGGCTTGGAATCACGCCATCTGCACTCAGTCATTCCATGCGGCAGCTCGAAGAGCGCCTCGCCGTGCGCCTGCTCAACCGCACGACACGCAGCATGTCTCTGACGGATGCAGGGTTTCGCTTGCTGGAGCGCTTGCGCCCGGCGATCGAGCAGATCGACGAAGCGCTGGAAGATTTGAACCAGGAGCGGCAAAGACCCTTCGGTCGCTTGCGGATATACGCGGGCCAAGTTGCCATCGCGGCCGTCGTCGTGCCGATCTGGTCACGCTTTCTGTCGACCTACCCCGATGTGCATCTCGAACTGCAGGTTGGCGAAGCACCGATCGATATCGTCGCCAAGGGATTCGATGCGGGCATTGGGACTCATGATCGTGCGGCAATCGACATGGTCGCCGTGCGTGTGACCGGGCCGGTGCGACTGGCTGCGGTCGGCGCGCCTTCTTACTTCGCGCGCCGCAAGAAGCCGAGTCTCCCTGAAGATTTGGGTCATCATCGTTGTGTACAATATCGCCTTGCGGCCGATGGTGCGGTGCTGGAATGGCCGTTCCGGCGCGGCGATGAGTCGCAGAAGATCGCGGTCGAGGGAGCGGTCATGGTCAACAGTCCTGAGCTTGCGGTGCGTGCCGCGGTTGACGGACTTGGCATCGCCTTGGCGATCGAGGCGCAGGCCGAGCCGTTCCTCCGTTCAGGCCAGCTCGTGCGCGTACTGGAGGAATGGTCGCCCTGCTTGGACGGGCTCTTCCTCTATTACCCGAGCAATCGGCAGATGCCGGCGGCATTGCGCGCGCTTATCGACATGATCCGCGTGCATGCACATGTGCCGGCGCAACTCTCCATCGCCAATCCGTTCAATGCAGCGTGAAGGCAGGCCGCTGCCATTCGTGAATTTTTCTCAGTACGGCATTAAACAGATAGGTGCTTTTCTTATCAGACTCTCGTCATTTAACGTGCGGCACACCTGCAGATCGTTTGTGTCATCGACGCTTCGCTCAGCAGGGGGTGTGGTATCGACCTTATACCAAACACTCGATCGGCCACCTCTCTTACGGCATGGGTGACGGATCTAAAGCGATCACGTTTAACGCACACTATGGACAGGCCGCCGAAGAACGGGCTGCGTCCGCAACATGGGAATACTCGCGATGAAAATGGGGGCGAAAGCGGTAAAACGCGCTCTTCTCGGTACGACGACTCTTTGCGCGACGAGCCTGCTGGCCACGTCGGCAATGGCGTCGGACGGCGTCAAGCTGTCACTCGGTGGCTATATCACCAACGCCTTCGGCGTGGCCTTCGATGACGACAACGCCGGCGAAAACGGCGACGACATCAACACGACAGGTGTTGGTACCGATGCCGAAATCTACTTCCTTGGCAGCGTGACGCTCGACAACGGCATCACCGTTGGCGCGCGTTTCGACCTTGAAGGTGGCGACGAAAACAACGACCAGATCGACCAGGCCTATGCCTATTTCAAGGGCGGCTTCGGTGACATCCGCATCGGTGCGCAGACGGGTGCGGCCGGCAACATGTACATGCTGCCGCCGGGTTCGACAGCCAACTTCGGCCCGTATTCGCCGAACACGACCGGCGCCGCCCTGTCGCCGGGCGTCTTCGATATCGAAGGCATGCAGGCGAACCAGGATAAGTCGCAGAAGCTGGTCTACTACTCGCCGACCTGGTCCGGTTTCAGCTTCGGCGTTGCCTTCACGCCGAACGACAATGAGAAAGACTATAACAACGGCGACAATGCCGACGCTCAATGGCGTGCGAACAGCGATGCCGGTGACGCAGATAGCAATATCGGTCTCGGCGCGCATTACGACTACGAAGGTGATGGCTGGGGCCTGTCGGCCGGTGCTGCCGCCTATTTCGAAGGCGACGTGCAGGAAGCTGCCCCGGGCACGGAGGAACAGTCCGGTTATAACGCCGGTGTCAATCTGGCGTTCGGCGGTCTCACCGTCGGTGTCGCCGGTACCTACCTCAAGAACACGACCGTGACCGGCGCCAACAGCGACGGTGACGATACCTGGGTCATCGGTACGGGCCTTGCCTACAATATCGATGCCTGGACCGTGGGTGCGGGCTGGGCGCATGTTGTCGGCGAAGTCCCCGGCACCGACGCCAAGGACCATATCGACCGCGCCGGTTTCACCGGTTCGTATGCGATGGGCCCCGGCATCGATCTTGATGCCGGCGTCTTCTACACCTGGGCCAATGCGGGTGACGAAGATGCTGCTGCGGACGACAGCTTCAACTCGTTCAATGACCACAATTACGACGCGATCGAATTCTCCGTCGGTTCCTCGATCAAGTTCTGATCTAGGTTCGGCGGCGATCCGTCGATCGTTTGCGATTGAGTACGTCTCGAGAGATCCCTTGGCCGCCATCCCCCGATGGCGGCCATTTTTTTGACCGTAGGGCTAAACCATCTGCAGCCGGAGCCATCCCAGCAGCGGCAGCAGCGAGATCAGCACGAAAAAACCGATCATCGTTGCTTCGCCGAGGGTAACGCCATCGGCCGTCGGCACGACGGTCCAGCTCGCTGCTGCAGGCGCGGGAAGCGTGAAACGAGTCGCGTGCGAATTGCCGCGCCAATCCATCACACTAAGATTGAGCTGGCACGTTGGCGGACGGTCGACGCAGGATTGCGGAATCTGCACGAAGATGCGGTCGACGACTCTCTTCGCTGGCCGGGGGTTGGCCGGCATCGGCTCATTGCCCACCCAGAAGAACGCATTTGAAAAGGTCGGCTGCCCTGGACCGTCGAAGATGAGGCTCGCGTTGCCCTCCTCAGGCAGTTCGTCGGCGGCCTCCGACAGCAGGATGGAGAAGCGCCAAGGCCCCAACTCAGTCCCCGCCGCGGGAGCCGCGGCTAGGGCGCGCTGGGCCGTGGACAGTGTGTGGCCGCCATAAAGACACGTGCCTAAGATGCCGGCACACAAAACGACCAGTGTGGGGGCAACGGCAAGTGCAGCGACATGGCGGCGTCTCCGCAACACACCCTTCTGGCGCAGCCGCAGCCATGTTCCATAAAGCCCGGCCAGAATTCCGCTGCAGATCAGCAGGCCGGCCAGCAGCCAGATGATCTGGCTCGTCACTCCGGCGAAGGTGCCGAAATGAAGTGGATCGGCGGTGTCGATCCAGCGCGGCCACGCCCCCAGATCCGCGACACGTCTGATGTCGAGGATGGCGCCGGAATAGGGATCCATCTCGACCCGGTCAGCGTGGTCGCGCACGATCCAGGCACCGGCATGGCCGCTGAAGGTGAGGGGATGGCCAGGCTGTGCCGGCAAAGCCACCTGCGTGATGACAAGGTCCGGATAGGCTGCCCGCGCCAGTTCTGCGGCATGGTCGAGGTCCAGCGGTGCGATGCTCAGCGGAAGTCGTCGCTGCACCGCTGCTTCCAGTCGGATGGGCCGCGCCTCCTCAATGACAACGCCGGTGTCCGTCAGGATCTGCTCGGTCCAATACCAGATCCCCGTGAGGCTGAGCAGGATGCCGATCAGCAGCGCCCATACGCCGGTCAGGCGATGCAGGTCTGACCAGAACAGGCGCGGGCTGCGGCCGATCCGCAAAGTCAGAAAGGCACGCCACCATCGTTTGATCGACAAGAGCCCGGTGATCACAGCGCCGAGCAGCAGGATGGCGCAAGTGCCGACGATCAGCGTGCCGTGAAAGCCGAAATCTGATCGCACAATGTAGAATTGCTTGTGGAAGATCCGGAAGAAGCTGACCAGATTGAAGCCACTCTTGAGCCCCTGCACGTCGCCGCTATAGGGGTTGATCAGCACGGTTCGGTAATCCGACGGCCCATAGGATATCAGCGCCCTGGCCACCGAATGATCGTCACCGGCCGCTGACAGATAAAGCGGCAGCGCCTGTGGATAGGCAGTCGAAACCACCTCCTTCATCTGCTGCCACGAGATGGGCGTGCGATCCTCGGCCGGTGCAGCAACTTGCAGCGCCGGATCGGCGAGCCAGTTCAGTTCCGAACTGAACACCGACATGGTTCCCGAAAAGCAGATGATGAACAGCAGATAACCGAGATTGAGACCAATCCAGGCGTGGATGCGGAACAGGATCTTGCGGCGCGCCTCCGCCATGCAGGCAACCTTATGACGTCAGAATTTGAGCGAAGCGGATCCCAGCACCGTAAAGGGTGCTCCCGGATGCGCGATGGATTGATCGCTGGCGCGGACAATGTAGTTTTCGTTGAAAAGATTATAGGCGTTGAAGCCGACCTTCAGGGCCTGCCACTCGTACCAGACGGCGGCATCGACAACGACATAGGGGTCTAGCTTCAAGTCGGTGTTGAACTGAGCGGTGCTTTCGCCCACATAGCGGATACCGGCACCCAATCCCAAACCTTCGAGCGACGTGTCTTCGGCAAATTCGTAGTTCAGCCACAGGCGGGCCTTGTGCCTGGGCACGCCACCCATCGGGTCGCCGATCATCGTCGGGTCGCTTGGGTTTTCCAGTACTTCTGTCTCGGTGTAGCTGTAATTGGCGATGATCTGCAATTCGTCCGTGATCGCACCGCTGACATCGAGCTCCACGCCGCGGCTTCGCTGTTTGATGCCGGGCAGAGAGGCGATCTGCCCGGTCGCATTGAACAGTGCGAGATCGGTAACGGCGACATTGGTCTTCTCGATCTGGAACACAGAAACCGTCGCCAGCAGCCGGTCATCGAGGAATGAACCCTTCAAGCCGGTTTCATACTGCAACCCTTCCTCAGGATCGAGTGGCACCCCGTTGGCATCCAGGGTTCCCGGATTCTGTGGGTCAAAAGACTGGCTGACGCTCACATAGGCCGAGTACTGATCGGCAAACTCGTAGAGCAAACCGGCGCGACCCGAAAAGGCGTCGTCGTTCACGTTGGGTGACGAGACCCCATCCACCTCGTTTTCGGTGTGGACCAGATCGTAGCGCCCACCCAGCAGCAATTTAAGCTGACCGTCCTCGAGCAACGAGATCTGGTCCTGCAGATAGAATCCGGCGCGGCGGCTTTTGCCGAGCGTCACCGATTTCGGCTGGTTGTCAGGTGGCGAGAAATCGACATCCGCGTCATCCGAAATAGCGACTGAGGGAATATTCTGGCGGAACCGCCGGAAATCGGAATCCTGTGCCAACAGTTCTGCGCCGAGTAGAACCGAATGATCCATGAAGCCGGTCGCGAACTTTGCCGTGCCATCCAGCACAAACTGGAATTCATCGTCCTGCCGTTCTTCGTTCTGATAACGAAGCAGCAGTGTTTCGGCACCTGGCACGCCGCCGACACCGCGCGGACGCAAGGCCTCGTTATCGGCTTCGGCGCGATGGAACTGGAACTGATTGCGCAGGCTGAAAACATCGTTGAACTCATGCGTCAGCTGATAGCTGGCGACATAATCATGAATGTTCCTGCCATCCAGATCCGGATCGCCAAAGAACGTATCGCGCGAGACCAGCGCACTGCCGTTGCTGTCGAGCGGAATACCGGTGTCATAGGGCTGCTTTTCCTGCAGGAAGGAGAAATCCAGCAGCAATTCGGTCCGCTCAGTGGGCGCCCACAGGAAGCTGGGCGCGACCGCGACACGCTCAAGATCGATGTCATCGCGGAAGGAATCGCTGTTGGTATAGGCGAGGTTGAGGCGGTAGAGCAGCGAGTCATCTTCTACCAGCGGCCCGGTCACATCCGCCGCCGTCCGATAAGTATCCTCGCTGCCGGCCTGCTGCGTCAGGCTATAGGCGGCCTCGGCCTGCGGCTTCTTGGTGACATAGTTGATGATACCGCCTGGCTCCAGCGAGCCATACAGAATGGAGGCTGGGCCTTTCAGCACTTCGACGCGCTCGACGTTTACCAGATCGACGGACCCCACCTGGGTGGAACGTAGGCCGTTGCGCAGCAATGTCGGCGATTCAAACCCGCGAATGACCGGCAGCACCTCGCTTTGCGCGTTGAGCGTGTTGCCGGATTGCTGAACGCCACTCACATTCTCATAAACGTCCTTGAGATTGAGCGCACCCTGGTCCTCGATGACATCTCGCGGCACCACCTGCACGGATCCCGGCACCTCCATGATCGGTGTGTCCGTCTTGGTCGCCGTGGATGCCTGACCGGCCTTGTACCCTTCGACCGGGCCATAGGCGCTTTCGGCCTGATAGCTATCCTCGACCGTGAGCGGCGTGAGCGTGGTTCCATCTGCGGGCGCCACGATCAGGGTGACGGTCGTCGCGTTGGTGAACTGGAAGGTGAAGCCGGAACCCGCCAGCAGGCGCTGCAAGGCCGCTTCTGCCGTCATGCTGCCCTGGAGCGGCGCGGTCTTGGTGCCGGCCGGCAGCTCGGCCGTATAGATCAGGCGCAAACCCGTCACCGTGCCAAGATCGGCCAGGGCCTGGTCGAGGCTCTTTGCGGGAATATCGAAAGTGAATGTCGCAGCCTGTGCAGCTTGAATCGCAGGTGCCGTGTCGGCAAAGGCCGGCGCCACGTTCCAGGTGAGCATAGCTGTTGCAGCCAACCAGATATGGCGCCGCTGCCGCCGAAGCGGCGTCATGAATTCCATCGTCGCATCCCCATTCGTCAGTCGATTCCGCTCAACGGAAAGCGGCTGGCTGATGAATGGCTGCGCTGTCCCCAACCTGTAAGACGACTGAACTTTGAAAACCCATCGATCTTATTTGGATCGGTCGATTTTTTTGAACGACCGCTTCTAATACAGAATCGTGAGCCAGGGCGTCACATCCAGGCGCTGGAGCGCCAGCGTGTCGACGATGGCGTCGAGCGTACCGCTGGTATCGGTCGTGGGAAACGTGCCGGAAATGCGCACGTCGCGGAGTTCCGGCCGCCAGATGACGATGCGCGCATCGGCATAATGGGCAAGTTCCTCCACCACCGCGGCCAGCGTTTCGCGCTTGAAGATCAGGCGGTCCTGCCGCCAGGCAAGAGTCCGGTCGAGATCGGCGGGCATGACCGCCGACAGCACCGTGTCCCCGTTCGGCCCGGTCTCGACACTGGCCTGGGTGCCGACCGTCAGCGTCGCCCAGGTATCACCCCCAGTATCATCCCCAGTATCATCCCTGGTATCACGCCCGGTCGTACCCACCGCGACCCGCCCGGTGGCGACCGTCACGGTGACACGAGCATCATCACGCCGGACATCGAAGCTTGTGCCGACGACACGCGCCCAGCCGGCACCCGCATCGACCAGGAAAGGTGTGGCAAGGCCCGGCCGCACCTCGAAGAATGCCTCGCCCCGCCGCAGCATGACCTGCCGCTGTGTCGCGTCGAAGGAGATGTCGATGGCGCTATTACCGGCGAGTTCCACGATCGAGCCATCAGGCAAGGCGATCGCACGCCGCTCACCGGGTCCGGTACTGGCATCGGCCATCATGTTCTGGGCGACACCGCCGAGGGACGGCAGGGCCAGCCAGCAGGCGAGGGTGACGAGAACGGCCGCCATCGCGGCGGCCAAACCATATCCCGGCCGCAGCCACCAACTCGCACGGGGCACGGATGAAGGCCGGCCCTTGGCGATCAGGGCGGCGTAACGCGGGGCCTCAGCCGCGGCAAGAACCGCGGCAGGTGCAGCCAACTGACCCCAGAGCCTGCTCACCTCGTCGAAAGCCACCTGATGGTTGGGATCGGCGACACACCATTCAGCAAAGGCGGCCCGCTCGCTGGCATGGGCGCCGAGCTGGTCGAGGCGCACGAACCAGGCCGCTGCCGCCCGCCGATCGGCATCGGTCGGCTGCTGGATTGCCGAGATCGGCCCCATCAATGGCCCTGTCACTGGCTCGCTCACGCGCTTTCTCCGGTCTGCACCCATTTATGAGACGCTTGGCGCGCCGGAATCCACATGCCGCAGATCATGAAGCGCCACCGGATTCGTCGTTTGCCGACATCAGCGGTGCGCAGGCATGAAGGCCGCGGACCAGATGTTTTTCGACCGTGCTCACCGAAATGCCCAGGGCCTGCGCGATCTCGGCATAGGACAGGCCATTGACCCGGCGCAGGAGGACGACATCGCGGGTGCGGGCCGGCAGCGAGGCCAGGATGGCGTCCAGCGCCCGCAGCGTATCGCGCGCCTCGGCAATGTCGGCGGGGGAGGGCGATTGCGTCTGGACCTGCTCCGGCGCGAGGCCGGAGAGGGCGGCCGTGCGTCGTTGCCGCGATCGGGTGCTATCGATCGTGGCATTGCGCGCGATGGCATAGAGCATCCGCGTATCCTGTTCGAGCGAGCCGGAACTGCCGGCGGCAAACAGCCGCGCGAAGGATTCCTGGACCAGATCCTGGGCATGTTCGCGCTGCCCCGAGCGGCGCGCGACCAGCGTCTCCAGCCGCGCCCTATGCGCCATGAACAGCGCCGTCACCCTGTCCCGCCAGGTGTTCAAGACCGATCCTATCGAAGGCTCATCACCGGAAGGCTGATAAGTTAATTGCGAACCGTTCGCAACCATCAAATGAATCGGTGGAGGCCGGCTCGGCCGGTCGCTGCGGAATCCAGCGAGGTGTGCCTGCCGGGCACCAAATATCCTTGCGGGACAAAGGTCTATATGAACCCTTGATCGCCCCGCCACGATCCTTTAAGAGTTCCGCCGCCGCGACCGCCACAAATCGCCGGCCTCTGCGTCCCCATCGTCTAGTGGCCTAGGACACCAGCCTCTCACGTTGGTAACACGGGTTCAAATCCCGTTGGGGACGCCACTCTTCTCAGCCCCAGAATTCGCGGAGCCGATTTATAGCTGCGGACTAAGGTTGTCTTGGCTTGTATTGGTAATCTCTAATCTCCATTCCAGTAAAAATCACTGGCACCGAGAATTTTAGTCGATTGGCTATGCTTGATGTTTTAGTTCGTTCAGTTCCTAGGCCGGCCCCCAAGTTGAACATTTTTAGCCCTGCGCTTGCGGTACCCGTATTCCCTGACTCATTGGTGACCAAGATATCAAACTCTATCTCCCGCTCGACATCCTTCCAGTTGAATCCCGATGGATCAATTGGAACTGGATTGATAGCGGCTTGGGATTGACCTGTCGTGCGAAGCTTTGTGATTTCTATCTGCGCATTTGAAACAGCTTTGCAAATATCGAGTAGCGCCTGTTCAACAAACCAACTTAGCGTCATTTCGTCAGGCTGTTGGTCGGTCATATGCCACCAATAATTGTTCGCGAAATTAGCCCCGCTCTGGTGTCGACAATGCACCAGGCGATAAAGCCCAGTCATGTAGCATCGGACAAATCCATCTATATTCTCTATGATTGAATACAGCAATATATTACACTCATAAATATACAACGCCCAACCAGCTCTGCAGCTGGGCGGCAAGTGCGGTCGCCGCCTCAAGCGGGTATGATTGCTTGGATCGCGGATCACCTGCCGAATTCGTGCTGCATTTGTATTTAAGTGGTTGGCCAATTGCAGCTGCAGGGGAAAGGCCATGACAGGTTCGCGGCGCGACGATCTCAAGGCAGAGTACGCACTTCTGCAGAATCAATATGAAGCCTTCGATGCGCGAGCCCTGACGATCAAATCTTGGGCAACACCCTTGCTCGCAGGTGGCGTCGGCGTCGGCTACAAGGAGGATTCGATCATTCTAATTCTCGCGGCAATTCTTGCGGCATTTTGCCTATGGGTTCTGGAAGGCATCTGGAAGTGCTTTCAATATTGCTATATCGACCGAATCACGCTGATTGAGTCGTGGTTCGAGAAAGAAAATGCTTCTGACATTCCGCCTTTTCAGATTTTTGCCGCATGGTTGGCAAGTTGGTACGCTAGATATAAGTACCTGCCGTCTATATGGCAAAGAATGAAGGCACCTTTTGTCTACATTCCGTATGCACCGATAATATTCTTCGGTGTTGTTGCCCTGATGCTCCAAGTAAGTTCTTCCGTATATGCTGGAAATCACGGCAAGTGCACAAATCCAAGCGGCGCGGCCGGGCCCAAATGTTGTCCATGCCCGACTTCTTGAGTTCGCGCAGGATCTAAGGCGGAATGATATCGTCAACAAACCCTGACAACGCCTAAATCCCGTTGGGGACGCCATCATTCTCTGCCGTCATCGTTTCTAGGTCGTCTTCAGTCTGTCTAGCAGATCGGTTGCTTCTGCTTCGGTGAGAAGAGGCACTCCCGGAGCACTGAGTCCAAGCGGTGCGGCAGCTGGTCAGTGCGAGATGCGCTCTCCATTTTTTCTTCTTCGCTTCAGTACTGGCTCCACCATTTTTCTGCAGTCCGGTTATGTCCTTCATCAGCCCTCCGCTGAGCAGGGCCGCCGCCGCCCGCACTTGATCATCGTCGGGACCGGGGCTGCGAAGCACACTCTTTACAACAATCCAACTGCCCGGAGCCTTGCGAGGTTGTGGTCGCCGATCTATCGACCGCATCGCAAGCTGGCGTCACATCTGCTCATCCGCCGGCTACCGATAACGACGCTCAGCCGACGGGCCCGGCTCAAAGGTGCGGCGATAGTTTTCTGGTCGCTTAAAATTTTCTAAACTAAAAGTTGTACAAGCTGCATACAGCTTGCACGTGACATTTTTTAGAACGGTCGCCTCATGATGGAGAACTGGCTTGCGACATTTAGGTCTTCAGACATATCTTGCCACGGAGTGCTGACGAAGGGGTTCGTCCAGTACGGCGATGCGGATAGGGGTAGGGGTGATCGAGCAGGCGACGTCCATCGGTCAGGATGGTGCTGCTGTCAAAGCACCAGAACTCGTTGATACTGGGCTTCTTTGCCTGGTTTTGATGTTGCGCTTCCATGGTTTGGCGGTCGACGCTAAAGCACTCTCTCATCGGTTCGCGCCAGGCCCCAAGGGTCTTGAAGACGCCGACCTGCTGCGAGCGTCACGGGAATCGGGTCTCAAGGCGCGCTGGGTTAGGACTGGCTGGGAGCGGTTAACCAAAACACCGCTGCCGGCCGTGGCCGAGACCAAGGACGGCCGCTACTTCGTTCTCGCCAAGGTAGCAGCCGGCGAACCGGCAGAAAATGGCACATCCCAAGCCAAAGCGCTGGTCCACGACCCGGAAGAGAATCGCCCGATGGCGATCTCGCGTCCTGAGTTGGAGCGAATCTGGACCGGTCGTCTGCTGCTGATGACCAAGCGCGCCTCGCTCGGTGAGGCGTTTACCAAGTTCGACATCGCCTGGTTCGTGCCCGCGATCTTAAAATACAAACGTATTCTCGCTGAAGTGCTGATCGCCTCCTTCGTGCTGCAGCTGTTTGCGCTGGTGACGCCGCTCTTCTTCCAGGTGATCATCGACAAGGTGCTGGTGCATCAGGGCCTCACCACTTTGGACGTGCTGGTGATGGGCCTGGCCGTCATCACGCTGTTCGAGGTGCTGCTGGGGGGCATGCGCACCTATATCTTCAGCCACACCACCAACCGGGTGGATGTCGAGCTGGGCGCAAAGCTGTTCCGCCACATGCTGTCGCTGCCGCTCTCCTATTTCCAGGCGCGCCGGGTGGGCGATTCCGTGGCCCGGGTCCGTGAGCTGGAGAATATCCGCTCCTTCCTCACCGGCAACGCCCTGACCCTCGTGATCGACCTGGTCTTCACCGGCGTGTTCCTCGCCGTCATGTGGTATTACAGCTCGACCCTCACGCTGGTGGTGATGGCGGCGATCCCGTTCTACGTGGCCCTCTCCGTCCTGGTCACGCCTGCGTTCAAGCGGCGCCTGGATGAGAAGTTCGCCCGCGGGGCGGAGAACCAGTCCTTCCTCGTTGAATCGGTGACCGGCATCGAGACCGCCAAGGCGATGGCGGTGGAACCTCGCATGCAGCGGAAATGGGAAGAGCAGATCGCGGGTTATGTGGCGGCCGCCTTCCGCGTCACCAAGCTCGGCAATACGGCGAGCCAGACGGCGCAGCTCATTAACAAGGTCACCATCCTGCTCACCCTTTATCTCGGCGCCAAGGCAGTGCTCTCCGGCGACCTCACCGTGGGTGCGCTCGTCGCCTTCAACATGCTGGCGGGGCAGGTGCATGGCCCGGTGCTGCGCATGGCGCAGATGTGGCAGGACTTCCAGCAGGTGCGCATCTCGGTCGACCGGCTGGGCGATATCCTCAATGCCCCCACGGAACCGCTGCACCGCGCCGACAAGGCGACGCCGCCCAGCCTCGCCGGGCGCATCACCTTCGATCACGTCATCTTCCGCTACCGCACCGATGGGCCGGAGGTGCTGAGCGACCTCACCCTCGACATCCAGCCCGGTCAGAGTATCGGCATCGTCGGCTCCTCGGGCTCGGGCAAGAGCACGCTGACCAAGCTGGTGCAGCGGCTGTTCGTGCCGGAGCGGGGCCGGGTGATGGTCGACGGCATGGACCTCGCCCTCATCGATCCCGCCTGGCTGCGGCGGCAGATCGGCGTGGTGCTGCAGGAGAATGTGCTGTTCAGCGGCACAGTCCGGGAGAACATTGCGCTGACCGACCCCGGCATGAGCATGGACCGGGTGGTGAACGCCGCCAAGCTTGCCGGCGCCCATGACTTCATCCTGGAACTTCCGCAGGGCTATGACAGCGTGCTGGGCGAACGCGGCGCCAGCCTCTCCGGCGGCCAGCGCCAGCGCATTGCCATTGCCAGGGCGCTCATCAATAACCCGAAGATCCTGATCTTCGACGAGGCGACCTCGGCGCTCGATTACGAATCTGAGCGCATCATCCGCGACAACATGGTGGCGATCTCGAAGGGCCGCACGGTGCTGATCATCGCCCACCGGCTCTCGGCGGTGCGCTCCTGTCACCGGATCCTCACCATCGAGAAGGGCCGGCTGGTCGAGGACGGAACCCATGAGCAGCTGATGCGGGGCAAGGGGCGCTATGCCCAGCTCTATAACTACCAGATCGCCGATGCCGGGGCCGCGGCGCCCACTCCCAACGGGACGGGAGGGCTGCATGCCGCCCAGTGACGTAACAGCGGGGGATGTGACGGCCGCGGATAACGTCATTGCCCTGCCGCCCGGCCGGGTGCGCGAGGCCATGGGCAAACTCGGCGGCATGTTCAACAGCAATGACCACGAGCGGGAGTTCCTGCCGGCGGCGGTCGAGGTCCTGGAAACGCCGCCATCGCCCCTTGGCCGCATGGTCGCCCTGGCGATCTCGGCCTTTGTCGCCATCGCTTTGTTGTGGGCCTGCATCGGCGAGATCGACATCGTCGCCGTGGGCCAGGGCAAGATCGTGCCCTCGGGTCGCACCAAGGTAATCCAGGCCTTCGAGACCGGTGTCGTCACCACGATCGCGGTGGAAGAAGGGCAGAAGGTCGCCAAGGGCGATCTCCTCATCGAATTGGATTCGACCTCGACCGGCGCCGACAGCGACCGCCTGGCCAAGGATCTGCAGCGCCAGGCGCTGCTGGTGGCGAGGCTCCGATCCATCCTGGGGCTGCCGGGCGGCGAGGTCTTGGATGCGCCGGACAGCGAGGTCACCGGCTTCGATCCGGCGACCCTGGCGCTGGCCCGCTCCTTGCGCGCGACGCAGTTGGGCGAACAGGCGGAGAAACTCGCCGGCCTCGCCCGCGAGCTGGAGCGCCAGCGTGCCGGCGGTGCCTCGGCGCAGGCCGAGATCGCCAAGATAGAGGCGCAGCTGCCCCTCAAGAAGGAACAGGTCGAGGCGCGCCGCGGCCTCCTCGAAAAGGGCCTAACACCCCGCCAGCAATTCCTCGAGATGCAGCAGGAACTGATTGCCCTCGAAGGCGAGGGCCATATGGCGGCAGCCCACATGAATGAGGCGCGGGCCGCCATCGCCGGCACCCAGCGCCAGATGGCGCAGGTCCGGGAAGAGTTCGACCGCGACCGGCTCCTGGAACTGACCGAGGCAGAAGAGAAGGTCGGTCAGCTGACCGAGGAATTGAAGAAGGCGACGCAGCGCCAGTCACTCCAGCGCCTGATGGCGCCGGTCGCCGGCACCGTGCAGCAGCTCCAGCTTCACACCATCGGCGGCGTGGTCGAGCCGGCCAAACCGATCATGGTTATCGTGCCGGAAGATGCCGGCATCGAGATCGAGGCCGAGATCGAGAACAAGGATATCGGCTTCGTCGAAGAAGGCCAGGAAGCGGTCGTGAAACTGGATGCGTTCCCGTTCACGCGCTACGGCACGCTCATCGGCCATGTGGTGACGATCTCGAACGACGCCGTCGAACAGCAGAGCGGCAACGGTCAGCCACCACGTCTCATCTACACGACACGCGTTCGCCTCGAAAAGGACATCATGAATGTGGATGGTCGAGACGTGCATCTCTCCCCCGGCATGGTCGCCGCCGTCGAGATCAAGACCGGCACACGAAAGCTCATCGAGTTCGTCCTCTCGCCGCTCATGAAGATGGGCGGCGAGGCGGGGAGGGAGAGGTGATTAATTAATTCAACTGCGTTACGAAGCTTCACAAACTTTCGACGAATTCACCAGGCGATAAACCTGATAACCCTTTTCTATCGAACTTAGCGCTGCCTCAATACATGGACAAAAACGAAATGAATTTAAAGCACAGCTTAACCGCTCCAGAATGCTTGTTAGGCGCAGTGTGCAGCGTCATGCTGAAGTCTCCATCTCATCGTAAGCTATTGCTTGAGAGTCTGGAGTGGCTAATCCTTCCTCCTATCGAACTCCGCCAAATTGAAATATTTGGCACAATATCGAATCCGATTGGGTATGCGGTGTGGGCACTACTGTCAGATGAGGCTGTAGCGCGTCTTCTTGCAACTACCACACTTAATATTCATGTAGATGAGTGGCGGTCGGGGGATAACTGCTGGGTGGTGGATTTCATATGCCCATTCGCTCAGGTAAATGATGCGAAGGAATATCTTAAGACGCATCGCTTACAGGATACCTCGATTACTCTATTGGCGCCACGTGTTAGCGAGGGAAGATTCTTGGGTTTCGAAGGAAAGCCATTCTGATGGCGAGCCGGTAGAACAAGATGAGATGGCTCAGCTCAAAATCTCTAGGGGAGTCTATGCCAACAATGACACAGGCAACGCCTGTGATGGCGTGGGCCATGTTACTCCTGCCGTTGGCTCCTCTCATTGGCGGGATACTCATCGTGCTCTGCTCTGAGCTGCAAGAGTCTACTATTGATTTCGTGGTTGGGCGCATTGTGTCGCGAGTGCAATTCATCTTTGACTTTGTGGCCGGACCCCATTCAGCGCCAACGCTATTCCTTGATGTGAAGAATTTTCTCCGCAGCCAGGATGTTGCGAGAAATATTCAGTTCACCAAGCTGATTCTATTTTTTGATATCGCATTCTTTCTTCTGCACAGCATCGTGACATGGGTGACAGTGACCAAGTATGCACACTCCCAGATCGATTTTAATAAAGACCCTGTCAAGGTAGTCGAAGCACTAGAACAGGCGGATGCACCTCGGAGTATCAGAGTCGTATTGCCGTATTCTATTGGCTTCTTCCTACTTGCTCTGCTCGATCTGATCTTCTTCGGAATGCTTTGCGATATTACGGTTCTGCGATCCGACAACCAAATAAGAGGAATATTCGCTATCGCTTGGCGATTTGGACTCTTCTTCGGATTGCTGTCGTTGTGTTCATTGCTACTACAGTTCTACTTCCTCCTGATCCGGAAAGCAGAAAATGCTACCGTTTCCCGTAAAAAATGCGTCTCTTAAACTAGTCTGTGGCGCTGTGCCCTCGGATGAATAGAACTTTTCCACGTAGTCTCGGAATACCAAATTTGAACGATGCAATCTGCGGGTCGCATCAGTTCTAGGGATCCTCTTCCTTTTGGTTTGCCCGTGACTCATAAGCGCAAAAACATGTTCAGATAAATGGAGAGCGAAATGTCAGGTGAAGGTGGATGGGGACGTGGGGATGCTCCAGGCTCTCCCAATGCGACAGACGGTTCCGCAAGAACTGGTGGGAAAAGCGCCGGCAACAATAAAAGTGGAAGTGGCGGAACAAGCTCCGCTGGAACCCCTGAGGTAGCACCTCCACCAACCTCATGGAACGGTTGGCCATCGGGGATTCCTACTCCTGACGACATGTTCAATTCGACCTCATACTACGGCCCCTATGAAGGTCCTATGCGCTTCAATATGCCCAATCCGACTACTGCCGACGCGACAAAGAAGATAAACGAGTTGATAGACAAAGGTTGGAGGGTTGGGGGCGCCAAGATAACGGAACATTATGTTGAGGTTCAAATCAAAGACCCCAACATGAATCGAACAAAAGAACGCGTTATTGAGATAACGACAGGAAAGAGACCAGCTGGACCAGCTGTTGCTGGAGCAGGCGGGCAAGGTACGTCGGCTGGCTCAAACAATGGCAATGATGGGGCTGCTGGCGGCGATGCTGGAACCAGCAATAGAAACATTGAATCGCCGAAAAGCCCCGGTTCAACGAACCCCGGCCCCTCAGTTTCGAGGGCAGGTGCAGGAAAGACTGACAGCGTTGGTCATGATGACAGACTGGGAGGGGGTGGCCGAGATGGCGCCGCCACCGACATGGCTCCGGGCTCTTCGAACGATGGACAGGCGTCTCCTATTGCGAGCTCTACGATGCCTACACTATCTGAATCGTTAATTGACTCCGTAGTAGATAGCATTACCAACGCCAAGACAGCTGCATTTAGCACCATAGAGGCGATCGCCGACGCGCTCGAAAATGGTCCTCTGAAAGACCGTCGAATTGAAATTTCTAAGGTCGAACTACAACATCCCTTCAAGCACCGATATGATCCCACCACCCGTTCGACTCAGTTTGGCGATCTTGTTTCTGATGTCACGGCCAAGTATGGAATTATCGAATCAAAGCTCTCGGTGAGTGTCGCGGGAATTGGCCGAGCAATTGGGGCAGTTGGTGCAGTGGTCGATGCGGCCGCTACATTTGCCCAAGAGTTGGATCAACACACCTTTGCTGGTGCAGGAACTATCGCAACAGCAGGTATTGTAGGCGGTATCGTCGTGGCAGCGCTAGTTGCCGGACCTGCTCTCGCGGCTGGCGCAGCGGTGGGAAGCATTGCTGCTTTCGCGACTGGTGTCCCGGCAATTGGTGTTGCTGCGGCAGTTATTACTGAAATTGGAATCATTGCTTACGTCAGTGGCGTGGCGAGTGATGTCGCTGAAGATGCCGCCAGACATATCGTCACCCAAGCCGGACTTCCGATCGTTCTTGATCTGACTGGCAGCGGAATCGACATCACCGAACTATCATCATCAAATCAGTTCTTCGACACGGCTGGTGATGGCTATAGACATCGCACTGCCTGGGCAGGCGTCGGCAACGGCGTGCTCGCAATCGATGCAGACGGCGATGGCAAAATTACCGAACGCAACGAGATTGTTTTCACGGACTGGGATCCAAGTGCCAAGGACGATATGGCGGCGCTACGGTCCGTTTTCGATACCAATAATGACGGTAAGCTCGACGCGTCCGACGCCGAGTTCTCGAAGTTCCGCGTCGTCGTTACCAATGCCGATGGCACGACGAGCGTCAAGACGCTGACGGAACTCGGCATCAAGTCAATCAATCTGACAACGGATGCAACTAAGATAGTTCTGTCGGACGGCTCCACAATCGATGGCCAGACAACCTTCACCCGAACTGACGATTCTGTTGGCAAGGTAGCGGCGGTGACTTTCGCGGCGGAAGCGCAGGGCTATGCAGTTGCCAACAGCACGGTCGTCAATCCGGATGGTTCCACCACCATCACCAACACGGCGCGCGACGCCGACGGTGGTGTTGCCAGCGTGACGGTGACGACGACCAGCGCCGATGGTCTCACTCGCAACAACACTTTCGATTACAATGGTGACGGCGTCGTCGATCAGATTCAGACCATCGTCAAAGTCGTGAATGGCGATAGCAGCAGAACCGAGACCATCACCAACCGCAATGGCGGGAATGTGCTGCTCAACAGCACGGTCACGACGACCAGTGCCGGCGGCAATTCCGTCTCGATCTCCCGCGACACGCGGGGCGGCGGCTATTTTGACGCTGCCGAGACGCGAGTGACCGCAGGCGATGGCAGTCTCACCCTCACTCTGTCGAAGCTCAACCCCAACGGTTCGCTGATTACCAAAAAGACGACGACCACCAGCGCCGATGGACTGACGCGCAACGATTCCTACGATATCGATGGCAATGGGTCGACCGATCTTGCTGTCTCCGACGTGACGGTTGTGGCCGGGGACGGTAGCCGCACTCAGACCGTGACGCAGACAAGTGGCAACGGCACCTTGATCAGCCGTACCGTCACAGTGACCGATGCGACGGGCGAGGATCGCACCGTCACTGCCGATCTCGACGGGAATGGTACGACAGATCTGACCTCGATGGTCGACGTGACGGCGCCCATAGGCGGCGCCTATATTTCGAGCAAGACCAATTATAACGGAGATGGTTCGGTCCGCGACAAATCCGTCACCAGCACCAGTGCCAATGGTCTCACTATCATCACGCAGATCGACGCCAATGGCGATGGTTTCTATGATTTGACAAAGTCTGACGTGACAGTGATTAACGGCGATGGCAGCCGGACCCAGACAGTCATCGAAACGAATGCGGATGGCTCGCTGCGCGACAAAACGATTATCGTCAAAGGTGCCGATGGCCGTGGGCGCAATATCCAGACAGATCGTGACGGCGATGGCAACTATGATCGCCTGGAGACCATCGTGGTTGCCGGAGACGGAACGAGCCTCGACACGGTGCAGGAATTGAACACCGATGGAAGCCAGCGGGCAAAATCCATCACCAATTCAAGTGCTGATGGCCTGTCAAGCATTGCTCAGATCGATGCCGATGGTAACGGGTCGTTCGAGACAGTGGCGAGCTCGATAACGGTCAGAAACGGCAATGGCAGTGCGACCGTCACGGAAATGGTCATCAACGGTGATTCGACGCTGCGCGGCAAAGTCATCACGACGACCAGCGCCGACGGCATGGCTATCACAAAGCAGTCGGACCGGGACGGGAATGGTTCGTTCGATCTGACGAGTTCCGATATCACCGTTCTCAATGGCGATGGCAGTTATGTGCAAACCGTTACCGCCGCGTTTGGAAATGGCGGACTCGCCGGTCAAAGCACAACCACGACCAGTGTAGATCGGAACAATATCGCTGCTTCACGCGATTTTAATGGTGACGGTGCGATCGACCAGACAGAGACGCTCGTGCGCGGCGCCAACGGCAATGTCGTCGATACGATCATCAATGTGGCTGGCAACGGTGCTGTGATCGACCGCATGGTCGTGACGACAACCGCAAACGGCCTCTCCAAGACGACGCAGGTCGATGAGAATGGGGATGCTGTCTACGACCTGATCTCGACTGATATTGTTGTCATCAGTGCAGATGGCAGCCGTACCGAAACTATTACTGACAAGGCTGCCAATGGGCTCACTCGTGCGCAGGTAACAAAATCCGTCAGCGGAAATGGCTTGTCGGCGACCGCACAGGCCGATCTCGATGGCGACAGTGACATCGATCTGTCAACGACGGATGTGACCACCCTCAATGCGAACGGCAGCCGCACCCGGACTCTGTCCGATACGAACGGCGACGGATCGTTGCGCGCGCGTGTTATTGCCGTCACCAGTGACGATGGCCTCTCGCAAACTACCCAGTATGATCTTAATGGTGACGCAACCGTCGATCTGACGACGACAGATGTTACGACACTGAACGCCAATGGCAGCACCACCCGGATAGTCAGCAACCTGAATGCCGCCGGGCTGCGTGAGCAATCGGTTACGACAACGAGCGCCGATGGTCGCACGGTGACCAGCACAACCACCAACAAGGACGGTAGCGATACAAAGCAGATTTACACGCGCATCGTCGAGGCCGACGGGGATGTTGTTGAAACTTCGAGTAATTTTACTTCCGGCGATGGACTCATCGATAAGGTGGCGACCACAACCTCTGCCACGGGCCTTGTCAGAACCACTCAGATTGACGCCGACGGCAATGGCAGCTTTGAGACTGTGCGAGGTTCTATTGCCACGCTGAACATGAACGGTAGCACGACGGTTACCGAAACGATTGTCAATGGTGATGGCTCCCTGCGAGAAAAGGTCGTCACGACGACAAGCGGTAATGGGTTGGAAGAGATCGAGCAGGTCGATCGCGACGGAAACGGGTCTTTCGACCTCATGACAACCGACGTCACGGTCCTTAATGTTGACGGTAGCGAGGTCAATGTCGTGACCGAAAGCTATGGGAACAATGCGCTCGCTGGCCGTTACACCAAGACGACAAGCGCTGATCGCAATTCCTCGACGGAGGTATGGGATCTGAATGGAGATGGAGCCGTCGATAAGACGCGCACATCGCTGCGTCAGTCGAACGGAGAGATCGTCAGTTCAACGGCCGCTTTCACTCAGAATGGGACTGTTGTCGACCGGGTGGTCGTCACGACAAGCGCCAACGGACTCGGCCAGACAACACAAAATGACTGGAACGGCGACAATATCGTCGATCTGACCACGACCGATGTCGTGACTCTGAATGCCGATGGCAGCCGCACGGAGATCACTACCGACAAGGCGGCCAATGGGACCAAGATTGCCGAAGTCACTAAGACGGTCAGTGGCAATGGCCTCACGGCAACGCTGCAATCCGACATCAATGGCGATTCCGTGGTCGATCTAACGACAGCGGACGTGGTGACCCTCAATGCCGACGGCAGCCGTACTCGGACTCTGTCCGACACCAACGCCAATGGTACTTTACGTGCGCGCGCCGTCACAACCAGTAGCGATGACGGTCTGTCGGTGACCCAGCAGCTCGATGTCAACGGCGACACGGTTGTCGACCTCACATCAAGCGATGTGATCGTTCTTAACGCCAACGGCAGCACCACCCGGACTGTTACCAACACCAACGTCCATGGCCTGCGCGACCAGTCCGTTACAATCACCAGTGCCGATGGGCGCGCGGTGACGCAGAGCTCGCTGTCGAACGGCTCGGTCAACACCAAGCGGAGCTATACGCGTGTGGTCGAGGCAGACGGCGACATCGTCGAGACGACCAGCAATCTCAATGCCGTGACGAGTGCGCTGATCAACCGTGTTATCACGACGACCTCGGCCAACGGGCTCGTCGTGACCAGCCAGGTCGACCAGAACGGTGACGGCACCGTCGATTACACGGACCTCGCCGTTACGGCGCTGAATCTCGACGGCGGCAAGGTTACGACCTTCACCAGCAGCAACGCAGCCGGTGTCTATGCAAAATCCGTCAAGACGGTGAGCGCCAATGGCCTCAGCACCACCGAACAGATGGACTGGAATGGCAATGGCACCTTTGATCTCACGCGTCTCAGCACCACGGCGCTGAATGCCGATGGCAGCACAACGCAGACAGTCGCCGAGACAAACGCCGATGGCAGCAGCCGCGCTCAGACGATCACCACCACCAGCGGCGACAAGAAGACCGTCACTGTTGTTCGTTCGCTGGCAGGCAACATCGTCCAGAACGAAACCATCCAGTTGCAGGCCAATGGCGATACCGTCGATACGGTGATCTCCAAGAACGCCGCCGGCACGGTGCTGAGCACTGTCACCACGACGACCAGCGCCAATGGTCTCTCGAAGATCATGCAGACCAAGAACGGCGCCGGCGCGATCATCGATACCCAGACCACGACCATCGTGTTGAATGCCGATGGCAGCCGCACCGAGACGCTTGTCCAAGACGGCGCCGTGGACGGCAACACCGTGACCACGGTCAGTGCCGACGGCCTTACCCGGAACGTTCAGACGACCATGACTGGTGTTATGACCAGCACGGCCAAGACGCTCGACAAGACCGTTCTCAATCTGGATGGTAGCCGGACGGAAACGATCACGATCACGGGCGGTGACAATTCCGCCAGAAACAACGCGGTCATCACGACCTCGGACGATGGGCTGTCGCGCAGTCTGGCCCTTGATATCAATGGCGACGGTAAGACCGACGTCACGCAGAGCACTGTCATCAACACCGATGGCAGCAAGCTGGAGACCACCTCCTTCAGCAAGGCCGGGAGCACGGTCCTGTTGCGCAAGGATGTGACGACGACCAGCACCGATGGTCGGACGGTGACGACCCAGCGCGATTCCGATGGCGATACCGCGACCGATCTGACCATCGTCACGGTCAGGAACGCAGATGGCAGCGTCACCGAGACGCGAACGGGCGCTGCCTTGGGCGGTGTTCCGGCCTATAGCCAGATCAGCAGGATCGAAATCGATATTGATGGCGGCGAAAAGATCGTCACGGAGTTTTTCAACGGCGCCGGCGTTCTGGTCGGCAAGACGTCAAGCAAGACCGATGCTAGCGGTCTGAACCAAGCGGTCACGTTCGATATCAATGGCGACAACATCGTCGATCAGCAATCGAAAAAGACCATCACCCTCAATGCCGATGGCAGCACAACCGAGACCGAGACCTTTACCCTCGCTGGCGGTGTCCCCAGCTCGACCCGCATCACGGTAAAGAACGCCGACGGTTCGGTCACCAGCACCTCGCTCGATCTTGACGGCAACGGCATCAACGAACGCGCCAGCGTCACCACCGTGGCGACGGATGGCAGCATCGTCCATGTCTTTACCGCCTTCGACAACGCGACTGGCACGCAGACGACGCAGAACACGATCAATATCGCCGCGAATGGCCTCGGCGAAGTATCCGCTTATGCCTATGACTCGATAGTGGCGGTTCTGCAATCGGGCAACCAGAAGGCCGCTCTCAGCTTTCTTACCAACAGTTCGCGGGACAATAATACCTCCGCGGCGATTGAATGGGTCTACAAAGTCCAATCCAACACAGTGCTCGATACGACCACCATCTTCGTCGGTAACAATGGCAGTAATCAGTGGGTGCGTACGGTATCGGGCGCACAGGCCGCAACGGCGACGCATTTCATCGATGCGAACAATGTGGAGACTTGGAGCTGGAACATCGTCTCGGCCAGTCTCTGGGGGCAGACGTCTTCCATGCCGATCCTCGCTGCGACCGGCTCGATCCAGATCGACGTGGCGACCAAGGAGCTCTATCTCGACCGCGCCACCAATCTCTATTCGGCAGCTCTCAGCCGCGAAATGTCGTCGGATGAGCGGCAGGTCCTGGCGCAATACATCCAGGGGGGCACGCTCAACGAGACCTTGCTTGCTACTAACATCCTGGCGTCGACCGAGTTCACCACCAAATACAGCACGATGACCGATGCGGCATTCGTCATTCGCCTGTTCACGAATGCCCTTGGACACCTGCCTGCTGCGGATCTGCGCGACTATTATGTCGGCGAACTCGCAGCAGGACGCATGACGCGGGCCGACGTGCTCAATGCGCTCGGTCGTAGCATCGAGTCCGGTCAGGTCACGCGAAGCGTGTGGCAGGATGGCACGGTCAGTGACACGGTCTCCTACATCACCGCAACGTCGGGTATTACGGTCGATCTCACCACGAATGCGAACAATACAGGCGCGGCGAAGGGTGACGTGTACACGTTGGTTCGTAACGTCGTGGGCACGACTTTTAATGACGTGCTCACCGGCAATGCCAGCGACAACATTCTCACTGGTGGTGCCGGCATCGACGTTCTCAACGGTGGTGGCGGTAACGATACTGCCGGTTATGGCAGTGCGACGGCGGGTATCACTGTGAGTCTTGCCAACATGTCCCTCAATACCGGCGAGGCCGTGGGAGATATCTTTGACTCAATCGAGAACCTGATGGGTTCCGGTTTTGACGACGTGCTGACCGGCAACACGGCAGCCAATGTTCTGTTGGGCGGCGTCGGCAATGACACGCTGGACGGCGGGGCCGGGACGGACACGCTGATCGGCGGTGTTGGCAATGATATCTATATGCTGGACGTGGCGGCCGACGTGGTGACGGAGAATGCCAATGAGGGCATCGATACGGTCAACATCGGCGCCACCTACACGCTGAGTGCCAACGTCGAGAACCTGACCCTGACGGGTGCTGCAGCGGTCAACGGTACCGGCAACACATTGAACAACGTGATCACCGGCAACAGTGCCGCCAACGTGCTGACCGGCGGTGATGGCGCGGACACGCTGGATGGTGGGGCTGGTAATGATACGCTGACGGGCGGCCTTGGTGACGATGTCTATGACAATGTCGAGGCAGGCGACACGATCAGCGAGGCGGCCACTGCCGGGATCGATACGATCAGGACGTCGATCGGCTACTCGTTGGGTGCCACGATGGCGGTCAATGTCGAGAACCTGGTGCTGACGGGTAGCGGGAATGTGGCTGGCACGGGCAACGCGCTGGACAATCAGATCATCGGCAATGCCGGCGCCAACACGCTGGACGGTGGTGCCGGCAATGACAACCTGGACGGTGGCCTCGGCAACGATGTGCTGATCGGCGGGACTGGTAACGACATCCTCGCTGGCGGTGAGGGCACTGATACGGCGGTGTTCAGCGGCAAGGGGACGGATTACGAACTGACCGATCTGGGTAATGGCGTCACCCAGGTGCGCGACCTGCGCACCGGCGCACCGGATGGCACCGACAAGATCTCCGGGATCGAGAAGATCAGGTTCCTCGGAGATGTTGTGCCATTGCCTTCGGGCAATGAGCTCACCATCGCCACTTTCAGCGGGGTTGTATCGAACAGCCTCATCCGGCTTGCCGACGGCAACCGGCTCTATATCTGGAACGAAAGCTCGACGACGCAGGCGAAGATTCTGGATGCGAATGATCAGATCGTGGGCTCGGTCCTGTCGCTGGGAACGACGAGTGGCTTGGTCCGCGCGGCGGCGTTCCCGACCAATCTGCTATACCCGGACGGTAGTCCGGTACACCCGGACGGTGGTTTTGTCACCGCCAGCATCACCGGGGCGACCTTGACGGTCACGCGCTATAAGTCTAACGGGGAGGCGAACGGCACGCAGACGGTAACCGGACTCTCCTATTATACGACGACAGGCATTCCGAGTGTCGCCGTACTGGCCGATGGCGGCTATGTGGTCAGCTGGAACAGCACTGGGACCAGCACGAACGACATATTCGCGCAGATTTATGCAGCTAACGGCTCGCCGGTTGGATCACCGTTCCAGGCGAACACGCAGACGACCGATTATCAAACGCTGTCCGCGGTGGTGGCAATGCCGGGCGGCGGTTTCCTATTGACATGGCAGAGCGGTGCGGTCGCCAGTCAGTACGATATTGTTGGTCAAGTCTTCACGAGCGCCGGAGTGAAGGTTGGTAACGAAATTGCCATCTCTACCGCTACTGGTGTCAATGAAGGTGCCCCGAGCATTGCGACCCTCTCGGGTGGTGGCTATGTAGCGGCCTGGTATACCGGCGCCGAGGCCATGAACGGCTCGACCTACGATATCTATGCCCGGGTCCTGGATGCAGCTGGCCAGCCCAGCAGCAATGTCTTCCGGGTGAATACGACCCTCACGGGTCAGCAGTTTCTTCCAATGGTGACTGGGCTCTCGGACGGCAGCTTTGTTGTCACTTGGCAAAGCTCGGCATCCGGCACCTGGGATATTCTTGGCCAGCGCTTCGACGCAACGGGTCAGGTCATTGGCCAGGAGTTCGTGATCAACACGACAACGGCAGGCGAGCAGACAGCGACGGCGGTCCTGTCGACCCCCGACGGCGGCTTCACGGTGAGCTGGCAGTCGAGCGACGGGACGGTGCGCAGCCGGACGTTCGGTGCTGGGAACATCATCGAAGGGACGATGGGTGCGGACACATTGGCTGGCAACGCCACGGCGAACCTGATTTACGGCCATCTGGGTGACGACAGCCTCTCCGGCGGTGGTGGCGATGACGTTCTGAATGGCGGTGTGGGCAACGACACGCTGGTGGGCGGCATTGGCAACGACACCTATGTGGTGGATGCAGCTGGTGACGTTGTGACGGAAACGGCGGGCGAGGGCACGGATCTGGTGCAGGCGTCGGCGAGCTATACGCTGAGCGCCAATGTCGAGAACCTGGCCCTTCTAGGAACGGGCTCGATCAACGGGACCGGTAATAGCTTGGCCAACACGATCACCGGCAATGACGGGGATAACGTCATCGATGGTGGCGCCGGCATCGACATCATGATCGGCGGCAAGGGCAACGACACCTATGTGGTGGATGTGGCCGGTGAGACGATCACGGAGAATGCCTCGGAAGGTACCGACACGGTCAATGCGGCGATCAGCTACGATATCTCGGCGGCGGCCAATCTGGAGAACGTGACGCTCACCGGGAGCGCCGCGCTCAATGCCACGGGCAATACCGGCGCCAACGTGCTGACCGGCAATAGCGGTATCAATACGCTGACCGGCAATGACGGCAACGATACGTTGATCGGCGGTGCTGGTGCGGATGTGCTGGTGGGTGGCAATGGCAACGATGCGGCGTCCTACGTGACCGCGGCGACAGGGATCACGGCAAGTCTGCTGACCCCAAACACGAACACCGGCGATGCGGCTGGCGACAGCTATACGACGATCGAGAGTCTAACTGGATCCAACTTCGACGACGTGCTGACCGGTAACACGGCGGCCAACACCCTTAATGGTGGCGTCGGCAATGACACGTTAGTCGGTGGAACAGGCGACGATACCTACGTGATCGACCAGGCAGGTGATGTGGTCACGGAGACTTCCAATCAAGGCATCGATTCTGTTCAGAGTTCGATCAGCTACACACTTGGCGCCAATCTCGAAAACCTGAGCTTGACAGGCAGCAGCAACCTCACAGGCACAGGAAATTCACTAGAAAACCAAATCTTTGGCAACGCTGGCGCCAACACGCTGTCTGGTGGCGACGGCAACGACATTCTGATTGGCGGTGTCGGGGCCGACTCCCTGGTGGGCGGCAATGGCAGCGACACCGCATCCTATGTGAATGCGGCTGCTGGTTTAACCGCAAGTCTTCTGTCCTCTGCCTCAAATACGGGGGATGCAGCGGGAGACACATACGCAACGATCGAAAACCTGGCTGGCTCTACGTTCAACGACACCCTAACCGGAAATACGGCGAGCAATTTTCTGGATGGTGGCGAAGGGGACGATGTCCTCAATGGTGGATCCGGCAATGACTGGCTTCGTGGCGGCGCCGGTGCGGACGCTCTAAGTGGTGGTAGCGGAACTGACGGTGCGTCCTATGTTACATCCGCTACCGGCGTTACCGCGAGTTTGTTGGCGCCTGCCAGCAACACTGGCGACGCTGCTGGCGACACCTACAGCAGCATTGAGACTCTAACTGGTTCAAATTTTGATGACAGCCTGACAGGCGATATGAACGCCAATAGCCTAAGCGGTTACATTGGCAACGACATTCTTGATGGTGGTGCTGGCGCAGACACGCTTATCGGTGGTGCTGGTGACGACAACTACGTGGTCGACAACGCCGGCGACGTCGTCACGGAACTCGGCAGCGAGGGGACGGACACGGTGCGGAGCTCGGTCAGCTATACGCTGGGCGCCAACGTCGAAAACCTGGCATTGGCAGGCACAGCAACTCTCAATGGCACTGGAAACTCTCTAAACAATCAGATTGTGGGCAACGATGGTTCTAACGTGCTGAACGGCGGCGCTGGCAATGATGTGCTTTCCGGAGGTGCCGGAAGTGACACTTTGGTGGGTGGATCCGGTGCAGATGAGTTCCAGTTTGGTCGTGCGCAGGGGGCAGATGTCGTAGACGCCTATGATACCGATGGCGGGGCGGACAAATTGTCTATCGCCTCCACCGTTGCCAAGGAGCAGCTTTGGTTCGCCCAATCCGGCGATGATCTCATCATGAGCATCATCGGCACCGACGACACGGTAACGGTTCAGGGGTGGTACAGCGCCGCAGACAGAAAGCTTGACCGGATCCAGCTGTCGGATGGGAAGTACGCGACAGCGAGCGACGTCGAACAGTTGCGATCCGCAATGGCATCCTTCAGCCCACCGCCGTTAGGTCAGATGGTGCTCGACCAGACAACTCTCCAATCGCTAACGCCAACCCTGGCCGCCGCGTGGCATTGAATGCACAATAGACTGCATTGACGAAAGCTGGGCCAGACCAAAGTCTGGCCCAGTTCAAATCTGGCACCCCAGAAGGAATCCACTGCCCTGAAGGTCTTGGGAAGCTGCCGGTAGTAAATAGGTAATCTATTGTATTCTAACGCGGATCGACGTTCTCGGCGCCCCGTGATAACGGCTATATCCCGTTGGGGACGCCATCATTTCAAATAGCCTTTCTGGCGATGCAGAACGTACATTCCGCGTGGATCCAACTCCGTGCGGGGGCCAAATTGATTCGGTCTGCTTTTATCATCGTGCTGGCGGTGACTTTGGTCGGTTGCGCTCCTGTGGCAGGGCACCCTGCAAAGGCGGAGAGCGTTTCATCGCAGACGGTGGAAAGCCAGCTGGAACAGGCTTACATGGCCTATCTCGCGCGGGATTTTGAGACAGCTTACGACCTGCTCGCGCCGTTGGCCGAAAGCGGCAACCCAGACGCACAAGCCCAATTGGGCACGATGTATCTGCTGGGAAATCGTGTTCAGAAAGATCCGGCGAAGGCTTTAGAGCTGTTTAGACTGGCTGCGGCGCAGAACAACGCCAAAGCCCAGCTTCAGATTGGCGGCATGTACCAAATGGGCCTCGGCTTGCCCAAAGACCCTGGTCTGGCGATCGCATGGGCAGAACGCGCTGTCGCGCAAGGCTACGGGCCGGCAGAGGCGATGCTTGCACGTACTTATGAAGTCGGCTTCGGCGTGGAGCAAAACTACGGGGAGGCCATGCGCCTATTTCGCCTGGCGGCAGCGAAGGGGCAGTTCTATGGCCAAGCGGGTGTGGGTCGCTTGTATCTGAGGGGCCAGGGGTCGCCGCGCGATCTCGTGGAAGCCTATATGTGGCTGACACTCGCAAGTCGCCACGATCATCCCGCTCTGGCGACGATGAAGCAATATGTCCAAACCGATATTGCTGCCAGCGAACGTGAAATGACCCCAGCACAACGCGTCGAAGGGCAGCGCCGCGTGGATACCTGGCGCCCGACCATCCCTTGCAATGATATCGAGTGCCACTTGCTTCCCTGAGGCGATGGCTCAGGGATCGTCTCGGACATAAGGACTTCAGCATGCCAACCGACAAATCCCTGCCCAACCACATCCATACCCTCATCATCGGCGCTGGCCAGGCCGGGCTGGCGATGAGCGAGCATCTGGGCAAGCGCAGCGTGCCGCATTTGATCCTCGAGCGGCATCGGATTGCCGAGCGCTGGCGCTCGGAGCGCTGGGATTCGCTGGTCGCCAACGGGCCCGCCTGGCATGACCGCTTTCCCGGCAAGACCTTCGCCGACATCGATCCGGACAGCTTCGCCGCCAAGGACAAGGTGGTCGCCTATTTCGAGGATTTCGCCAGGGAGATCTCAGCGCCCATCCGCTGCGGTGTCGAGGCGAATGCGGCGCAGCGGAAGGAAGACGGGTCGGGCTTCCGGGTCGAAACCTCGGCCGGCGTGATCGAGGCCACCAATCTGGTCGCTGCGACCGGGCCGTTCCAGCGGCCGCTCATGCCAGCCGTGGTGCCGCCGGAGGCGGGTGTGACGCAATTCCATTCCAACGCCTATCGCAATCCCGGCCAGTTGCCGGCCGGTGCCGTGCTGGTGGTCGGTGCCGGCTCGTCGGGCGGGCAGATCGCCGACGAATTGCTGCGCGCGGGCCGGCGGGTCTATCTCTCGATCGGCCCGCATGACCGCCCGCCGCGGGCGTATCGCGGCAAGGATTTCTGCTGGTGGCTGGGCGCGCTCGGCCTGTGGGACGCCACCGCGCGGGCACCCGGCATGGAGCATGTCACGATCTCGGTGAGCGGCGCCCATGGCGGCCAGACCGTCGACTTCCGCCGCTTTGCCGCGCGCGGCATGACCCTGCTGGGCCGGGCAGGAGCGTTCAAGGATGGCGCGCTGCAGTTTGCGCCTGATCTCGCGCGCAACATCGCGCAGGGCGATGCGAATTATCTCTCGGTCCTGGATGCGGCCGACGCTTACGTCGCGGAGAAGGGCCTCGACTTGCCGGCGGAGCCCGACGCCCGCAGGATGGAACCGGATCCGGCCTGCGTCACCCAGCCCATCCTGTCACTCGATCTGCGCGAGGCCGGGATCACCTCGATTATCTGGGCGACCGGCTTTGCGCTCGATTTCAGCTGGCTGAACGCGGGCAGCTACGACGCCAAGGGGACACCGCTCCATCAGCGCGGTGTGTCCGAGGTGCCGGGTCTCTATTTTCTGGGATTGAGCTGGCTGTCGCGGCGCGCCTCCGCCTTCATCTGGGGCGTCTGGCACGATGCCGATTATCTCGCCGCCCACATCGCCGCGCGCCGCTGAAACGCAGCACCGCGCCGGGGTGAGTCGGCGCGGTGCTAGTCAACTTGGCAAGGCTACTTAGAAGCGGATGCCGATGGTCGTGTTGATGATGCCTTCATCCAGGTCGCGGTTGAAGGGGATGTCATAGGCAAGCTTGGCGATGAACGGGCCGGAAGCAAGGCCCACTTCCGGACCGGCGATGAAATCGTCGTTGAAGCCCGAGCCATAGAGGTAACCGATATTGCCGCCGATATAGGGACGGAAATTATCGTCATCGCCGAAGGTGAAGTCCGCGCTGGCGACGGTGCGGCCGCCGAAGCCGTCATTCGGCGTGTCGAAATGATAGAAGCCGGCCTGCTCGACGCCCAAGGATAGCCACGGCATGACGGGGACATCGACTGCGAAGTTCAGTCCGCCGAGATGGCTGGTGTTGCCCGCCTGGTCCTCAAGATTGAACCCATAGAATGCGCCGAGGCTGAAGATCCGGTCGTGCTTTTTCGGCGGCGGCGGCGCGGCTTCAACTGGTGCAGGGGCCGGGACGGGTGTTGGTGCCGGGGCGACGGCGACCAGGGCCGGCGGCTGATCGATCACGATCTCGACCCGGCGGTTAGCTTGTTCCGGCACCCCGTCACCGGTTGCGACAGCCAAATCAGTTTCGCCCAGTGCCTCGGTGGTCAGGGCGGTCAGCGGCACGCCCTGGCGGACAAGCTCGTCGGCGACCGCCTGTTCGCGGCGCTCCGACAGCGCCTGATTATAGCCGGAATTGCCCGAGGTGTCGGTGTGACCGCGGACCGCAATCCGGGCCGATCCACTGCGCTGGAATTCCTGCGCCGCGGCAGCAATCACGCCGACCGCCTCAGAATCCAGTGTCGCCTGGTCGAACCCGAAGTGAACGACAAAGCCGCCGGCATTCGCCTGCGCGATCTGGACGACAGCGGATTCCTCGGCCATCGCTGCGCCTGTCGATGATATGAGGCCCATTACGCATAAGGCCATGGCGCGTTTCATGGAAATCTCCCGAACATGATGAAGTTACAGACCCCAAGCAGGAATCAGTTCCCGCTTTGGTCCAGGTAACCGCACATTCAGAACTTGGTTCCGGTCGATTCCTATTTACGGGTCAATTCCCCGGTTATTGCCCGCGTGAACACCCTACTCCGGCAATCCCGAAACCGTATAGAGCGCCCGCTGCAGCGTGGTCGGCTTGGCATTTTCGCCGAACGCGGCCTTGAAGATCTTGATCACGGCGCCGGATCGATAAAGGTGGCTGAGCGCCCGGTCCACAGCGAGGCGCAAGCCATCGTCGCCATGCGGCAAGGCCAACGCATAGGGCTCGATCGTCAGAAAGCTATCGGCCAGGAGCAGCTTCTGCGGCGAATTACGGGCGTTCAACAAATACATCAGTATCGTGCGGTCGGCGAAATAGGCGGCGGTGGTGCCGGCTTCCAGGGCAGCCAGCCCCTCGTCATGGCTCTTGGCGAGCACCACATCAGCGGTGATCTTCTTGTCCTTGAGCGTCGTGCGCAGGGCTTCCTCCGTCGTCGTGCCGTCAAGCACGCCAATCTTCTTGCCGGCCAGCGCACCCAGATCCTTCGGACCGTCGGGGAGAATAGCGAGGCCGGCACCGCTGACGAAGGTGGGCAGCGAAAAATCCATGTCGGCGCGCCGGCTCAAGGTGGTCGTTGTCGCTTCGCAGAGCAGATCGGCCTCGCCCTTTGCTATCGCCTCGAAACGGTTCTCGGCGGTCACCGGCACATAGTCGAGTTTGAGATCGGGCAGCTTCAGATCGCTCTTTATCTGCGCGGCAACAGCCTGGCAAAGCGCCACGGAGTAGCCTGTGAAAGTGCCATCTTCTCCCTTGGAGGAGAAAGGCGGCGCATCTGCCCGGACCGCAAGGCGGATCGTGGCGTCCTTCTTGATCTTGTCCAGAACATCGGCTGCTGCCGTCGAAGTGGCCGCCAGGACAAAGGACACAGTGAGAGCAGCTGCATGCAAGCAGGCCAACCTGATCGTCATTCCATTTCTCCCCATTTCAAATGTGCACGCCCGTTCAGCAGGCACTTTAACCGTTCTGTCGTCTCGATACTATCAGTTGCAGATCATGAGACAGGCCTCCTTCCCGATCGCCAGTAAGGGCCGCAACCAGGTTAACAGCCCTCACGGGAATGTAGCTTTTGGTTGATTTCTTTGCCGCGCCAGGCTCTTAACCGCCCTCAGCCTGTGACGAAGCGCACAGAGGCTGGCAATTGGGGGCGGCAGCGCTTGAACCTTTTCCAGCGCGTCCTAATTCGTACGCATATTCATCCACTGGAGGGCGCCATGTTCATCCCGAACAGCTACAATGAAGTTCTGCACGAATCCAAATCCAGCCATCACTTGATCGGCAGCGCTTGGAGCGTGGTGTCGATCGTCGCAGCGGCCGCCCTGGTCATCTCGACGCTGAGCTATCTGGCTTAACAATTGCCCCGCTGCCGGCCAAGGCGCCCAACGGCAACGGCGCCGAGCATGGTGAGTGCCGGCGCCGTCGCTGATCGATCGATCACCCAGATCTCTAGTGAGTCATATCCGTCATCGCGTCGCATGAGACGTCCGGATTCATGTCGGCGAAGGTGCCGCTCGGATTGTGTTTCCACGCCCAGACATGCAGCTCGTAGAAGGCGGGCAGGCCATAGCGGTTCGGCGCATTGGCAAAGCTGAACAGATGCCCCTGCAGATTGGCCGGCCCCTTCGTCGCAATATATTCAACGGCCACCAGCTTCATCTTGCCGTCCTTCATCGGCTCGTACATGACCGCTTCGGGTTTGCCGAGTTCGACGGTGTCGTTAATGAGGTTGGCATTGACGTAGTGTACGCCCATGGCGCCGCCCTCGATACCGCTGGCGCAGGGGATCGGCGCATAGCCTTCCTTGACCGCAACCGCCACGTCCTTGAACCGGTCATTGGCCTTGCGCACGCTGTCCTGCAGCGTGGTGCCATCCGCCGCCATGGCACAGGCGGTGCCGACGAAAAACGCCGCCATCGTCGCCAAATTTGTGATGCCTGTAAGTCTGATCAATTTTTCCTCCACGTGTTGCCGTTGCTGGGCTTGCCAGTCCGGCGGCACCGTAGAGCGGTGGCATAGGGGGCACATCGGGAATCCTCCCCATTTTTTGGGGCCCGCAAACGTAGCTATGCCTATCGGGAATTACAGGTGTTAGCGCATGCGGTTAGATCTTGCCGTCTTTCCGCCAGGTCTTCAGCAGACTGATAGACGGTTCGAAATGCATGCCGTCTTCCGTTTTGAAAGCAGCGCCCCAATACCAGCCTGCCGCGTTGAAGTAGCGCGCCAGGACGAGCAGGCCGCGTTGCACCTTGTCGTCGCCCTGCGGGTCGAGCTTGCCTTTCAATTTGATATCGATGGCGAGGCCCCAGGAATGGTTCGACGGGTTTGTGCCGAGCTTGCCTTTGAGCCGTACCAGGCGCGCACATTCCATGCCTGCGGAACCCAGGATGGCATGGAGTTCGGGGACCTCAATTTTGACGGCGGCAAAGATGTCGCGCAGTGATTGCAATGCCGTCACATGGCCGGTCGCCCTGAACGGTCCCACGGACTCAGTCTTGATCTTCGCCTTGAGGCTCGGATTGGTGATCGGCTGGCAATCGCCGGTATAGCTCTTCCGCGGATTGCCGAGCAGTTCGATAAGCGCCGCGGCGCCCGCACTCTTCAACCCGACATTGATCGTGTCGGTGCTTGGTTTGGGGACCAGTTCGAGAAGATCCATCTGCCTGCCTCCAAAGATTGCGCAATAGCGACACTCTACCCCCAAAAAAGAAAAGCTGGAAATGGTTGGATAGCGGCCTGACCATTCTTTGGCCAATGATCTAGATCAAGGTCGCCGCCCGCACGCGGACCGATCATCGGCCAGCCAAGAATATTTCAGGACATCTTGCGGCAGCGGGTGAGGTGGGACCATGCCTTTTCTGGATCGGGGCGAGGCGGGCCAGGCGCTGGCGAAGGCCTTGCACAAATTTGCCGGCAGGAATGTCGTTGTCTATGCGCTGCCGCGCGGTGGCCTGCCGGTCGGGTGCGAGGTGGCGAAGGCGCTGCATTGCCCGCTCGATATCATCCTGGTGCGCAAGATACGGGCGCCCTTCCAGCCGGAGCTGGCCCTTGGCGCGGTGGTGGATGGCGCGCATCCGGAGATCGTGCTTAACGATTTTGCCGGCAGCCTGCAACCCACGGATGAGGCGATCCAGGCGGCGGCGGCACTGGAGCTCAAGGAGATCGAGCGCCGCCGCGTGATCTATCTCGCCGGTCGCAAGGCCGAGCCTGCCACAGGCCGTGTCGCCATCATCGTCGATGACGGTTTGGCGACCGGGGCCACGGCGCGCGCCGCCATCCGCGCCATGCGCCGGCAGAACCCGCAGCATCTGGTTCTTGCCGTGCCCGTGGGGTCGGCGGAGGCCGTGGACGCTTTGCGGGCGGAAGTGGACGAGCTGATCTGTCTGGAACTGCCGCCCCATTTCGACGCGGTCGGTTCCTATTACACCGACTTTGCGCAGGTCACCGACCAGGAAGCGGTGGCGATCCTGGCTGCCGCGCGCGAAGCCTGCCAATAGTCACGGCCCAATAGTCACGGCGCTGCCCGGCTTAAAACGTCAACCAGCCTTTCCCCGGCAGCCTCAAGCGGGCCCGAATTGTCGATCCGCAGCAGGGCCGGATGCAGGATGGACAATGAACCGGCCCGGGCAAGCCGCGCGGCGATGGCGTCTGGTCCTTCGCGGCCGCGCGCTTCGAGGCGCTGCCGCAGCATTTCCGGGCGCGCCTCGATCATCACCGGCAGGATGCCCGGCATGCGCGACGCTTCCTTCGCAAAATGCGCGCGCGACCCATTCATCACTACCGACAGGCCGCGCGACAGCCAGATGCTGACCTCGATCCCCACGGCATAGTGCAGGTCATGCGCCTGCCAGTCGAAGAAGAAGATGCCCTTGCCCTTGCGCAGCGCAAATTCGCCCTCGCTGAGCGAGATGTAGTTCTCATGCGCCGGATCGGGTGCGCGCGTGACATAGCGATGCGCGATCAGCATCTGATAGCGCCCGTTCATGCGCGCTCGCGCATAGCCGAGCACGCTGTCCTTGCCGACCCCGGACGCCCCCATCAGATAGATCAACCGGCCCGACGCCATGTGCGGAGCACTCCTTTGGACCGTGCTGACAATACTCCTTCGGAACGCGCTGACCGCGCGCCTTCAAGCCGGACAATCTCCTTAATCGGTGCGTGGAGCTTTGATCCAGGTCAACCGGGCCGGACATGCCACCGCGCAGACTGCCGGGGCGGCGAAGGAGGGGCCGCCCATCATGCTGAAGCTGCGCCGCGTCGCCATCGATACCTATCGCGAGAACGTGGCCTATCTGTCGCGCGATTGCCCGCTTTACCGCGCCGAAAAGTTCCAGGGCCTGGCCAAGATCGAGGTCTCGAAGAACGGCCGCTCGATCCTCGCCGTCCTCAACATCGTCGATGATCCGGCCTTGCTCGGGCGGGATGAGCTGGGCCTCTCGGAACAGAGTTTCCGCCAGTTGAGCATCCCGGAAGGGGAGACGGTGATTGTCGCGCAAGCCCGGCCGCCGCTCAGCCATGATGCCGTCCGCGCCAAGGTCCTGGGCCAGACGCTGACCGATGCCGAATTCGAGGCGATCATCCGCGACATCGCCTCCAACCGCTATTCCAAGATGGAAATCGCCGCCTTCCTCATTGCCTCGGCGAGCTTCCTCACCACCGGTGAGGTTCTCGGCCTTACCAAGGCGATGGCCTCGGTCGGCAACCGCCTGAGCTGGCCCCAACGCCCGATCGTCGACAAGCATTGCATCGGCGGCATTCCCGGCAACCGCACATCGATGATCGTTGTCCCCATCGTGGCGGCGCATGGCCTCACCATCCCCAAGACCTCGTCGCGGGCGATCACCTCGCCGGCCGGCACCGCCGATACGATGGAGGTGCTGGCGCGGGTCGAGATCGGCATTGACGAAATGCGGGACATCGTTGAGCGGGCCAGGGGCTGCATCGTCTGGGGCGGCCATGTCAATCTTGCCCCGGCCGACGATATCCTCATTTCTGTCGAACGTCCGCTCGGCATCGACACTCGCGAGCAGCTGGTGGCCTCGATCTTGTCGAAGAAGCTGTCGGCGGGATCGACCCATCTCATCATCGACATCCCCATGGGACCGACCGCCAAGGTCAGGTCGCATATGGATGCGATCCGCATGCGCAAGCTGTTTGAATTTGTCGGCGACCAGTTGGGCCTGACCCTCAATGTCGAGATTACCGACGGGTCGCAACCGGTCGGCTTCGGTATTGGGCCCAAGCTTGAAGCGCGCGATGTCATGCAGGTGCTGGAAGGGCATCCCGCGGCACCGCAGGACCTCCGCCAGCGCGCCTTGCTACTGGCCGGCCATATCCTGGAGTTCGACCCGGCCCTGCGTGGCGGGCGTGGTCGCGACCGTGCAAGGGACCTGCTGGACTCGGGTGCCGCAGCCAAGCAGATGCAGGCCATCATCGCCGCCCAGGGCGCCAGTCCTGGCGCTGTGACCTTGGGCGAATTCACCCACGAGGTGACGGCGGACTCGGATGGCATCGTCGCCAGCATCGACTGCTACCGCATCGCCCGCCTGGCGCGCATTGCCGGCGCGCCGACCGACAAGGGTGCCGGCATCGACCTGTTCAAGAAGGTCGGCGACCCGGTCGAACAGGGCGAGCCGCTCTACCGCATCCATGCCGCCCACCCGACCGATTTCCGCTTTGCCACGCAATTGGTGGCCGACGGCAACGGTTATGCGTTGAGGGCCGCCAAAGCCTGATATGCTCGTCCCGGAAGGCCTGCAAATCACCACACCTCAAAGGAACCCGTCCATGACCAGTCGCATGCAGGAACTGGCGGACGAGATCGTCAGGCTCCACGCCGAACTCGATCGCGAAATCGAAGGGCGGCGCAAGGAGCTGGGCTGGCATGTGAAGCAGAAGTTCATCGAGTTTGAACGCGGTATCACCATCGAACATCGCCGCCTGCGCAAGAGCATCCCGCGTTTCCTGGCGCAATCGCCGGTCGCAACCTATCTCAGCGTGCCGGTGATCTATTCGCTGATCGTGCCCATGGTCCTTCTCGACCTCTGGGCCGGCGCCTATCAGGCGATCTGCTTTCGCGTGTATCGCATTCCGCGGGTCAAGCGGGCCGACTACATCACCTTCGATCGCCGCCATCTCGCCTATCTGAACTGGATCGAGGCCTTCAATTGCCTCTATTGCGGCTATGCCAATGGTGTCATCGGCTATGTCCGCGAAATCGGCAGCCGCACCGAACAGTATTGGTGCCCGATCAAGAGCGCGCTCCGTGTGCCGGATCCGCACCGGCGCTATTATGAATTCCTCGAATATGGCGACGCCGACGGATACCGCGCGCGCCTGGAAAAGTTCCGTGAGCAATTGCGCAGCGAACCGCAGCTCTAGATGTGAGTATAAAGTCGGGGAAATGACGCGCAGCAAATCTGTCGCCTGTATTCAGGAAATCTTGTGCAGCGCAATGGAACTTGGCGGAGCCTGGATCGTTTGGTTGGTTCATGGGATCCAGGAGACCAGGCATGACCTTCACCACCGCCAAACGCGACATTGTCATCCAGCGCAAGCATGTCGCGGCGCTCAGCGCGTTGACGATCAATCCCGCGCATGCGCCGGTCGATGGCCTGTGTCTGGAGGAATTGCGCCGCATGGGGCTGATCCAGCCTGTTGATGGGGGCTACAGTTTGACGCGGGAAGGTCAGCAGACATTGGCCGCGGAGAAGCCCGCCGCCCATGAACGAAACCTCAGCTATTCGGCGGAAGTGCGCGATCCAGTCATGGCATGACCTGGTTCGCCATCCTTTAGATAGTCCCGCACGGCGTCGACCACGGCGCCGCGCGCGCCGTTGGCGTCGAGCCGGTGCCAGGCCATCGGCCCTAGATCATAGCCGAGCTGTTGCTCGACCACGGCCGCGTTGGCGTCAGACGCATCTTTCCCACGCTCCGCCACCCGTTGCAACATTGTCTCCCCCGCAACGTCCAGCCAGATTCCACTGAACCCGACGCCGAGCTCTGCTGCCAACGCCGACATGCTGTCCCGCTCCGCTGGCCTTGCCGCCACGGAATCGATGATGACGCTCTGCCCGCCACGCAGCACATCGCCGGCACGCCGCAACAATTCCCGGTACACCTCGCTGCTGACCTCCGGTCGATACGCCTCGGATGTAAGCGGTTGCTCCGGCGCCACGTTGAACAGCTGCTTGCGCACGACATCACTGCGCAAGACACGCGCCCCGGCACCGCTGCCAAATTCACCGGCCAAGGCTGCCGCAACACTCGACTTGCCGCTGCCGCTCAAGCCACCGATCGCAATCAACCGCACCGGCTTCGGTTGCAACAGCTCCAGTGCCAGGTCGAGATAGACTTTCGCTTCGGCTAATTTGGAGCCGTCCTGCGCGGGTCCGGCAGCTGCCGCAGTTACATGGGCCCGGACGGCGGCGCGCAGCGACATGAACAGGGGCATCAGCGGCAGGCCATCGTCATCACGCGTGAGGTCCAGGTACCGGTTGAAGACCTGTCCGGCCTGCCGCGTCAGGCCGCGATGCCGCAAATCCATGAGCAGGAAGGCGAGATCATAGAGCACATCGATGCAGCTGATGAGCCGGCTGAATTCGATGCAATCGAACAGCGTCGGAGTTCCGTCGACCAGACAGATATTGCCCAGGTGCAGATCGCCATGGCACTGCCGCACGCGGCCATCGTCGCGGCGCTGGTCGAGCAGGGGGCGGTATTGCCGCCAGGCTGCCATCGTCGCGTCCAGCAGGGCATCGATCTTGCGGGCCGATTCAGGGTCCGTCAGGGTTCGCCGCAGATTCTCATCATTGATATCGATGACGGCCGTAACGCCGGCAGCACCACCAAAACCGCGATCCACCTCGGCCGTGTCATGAAAGGTGACGATGCGGTCGGTGAGGTGGTTGAGAAGGGGATTGGTCAAAAGGTGATGATCGACCAGCGCGCTGAACAGATTCTCCTGCGGGAAGCGCCGCATCACTACGACCCAGTCGACCACATCTCCCGATCCCTTGAGGCTCAACCTGCCATCCGGCCCGCGATGGATCGGCCAGATGTCCAGATAGAGGGTCGGCGCGGTACGGCGATTGAGGCGCAGTTCCTCGGCGCAGGCCTGCTGGCGTTGTGCGACCGTGCTGTAGTCGAGATACGAATAGGTGACCGCACGCTTCAGCTTGTAGGCATACGCGCCGGCCAGGAAGATGACCGAGGCGTGGGTTGTGATGACCTGGACATCGGTTATCTGCGCCGGATCACGCCCTGACCCGTAGCTTCCTGGCTGCGACAGGAACTCGATGACGATGCTCTGATCGACCTGCGCCGGCACACGGACTCCTGTCTCCATCGTCAAAAGCTAGCAAGCCAGGAGATAGCACGTCGTTGACCTGCATCAAGGCGCCATCTCCTTGCGGGTCTAGGCTTGCTTTCGGAATCCACAGGAGAATGGCCATGGCGCACGGAAAATCGACCGCTAAATCCGAAGGGAAGGCCCTGGCCGCTGCACTCGGCAAGCGGAATCCTCGGGTCTGGGTGGTGGTCGCCGACGGTGCGCAGGCCCGTATCCTGGAGAGCGAGGCGGCACATGCCGGCGTCACCGTCCGCCTCGACCTCAGTTCCGATGCCAGGCTGACGGGTGGCAAGCTCGCTGCGGGTCCTCTGCCGCGCGGACAACGCAGCGCCAGTTCCGCCCGCTACGGCATCGAACCGCGCCAATCTTTGAAGCAGCATGAGAAGGCGTTGTTCGTGCGCCGGGTCGCGGACCTTCTCACCGGTGGGCGCTCACGCTATGACCAGCTCATTCTGGTCGCTCCCGCCCGGGTTGTCGCGGCCCTGCGCGAGGCCCTTCCGGCGGCGGTCGACGCGAAGATCGTACTGACCCGCAACTCCGACATGACCTGGATGAGCGTGCCGGATATCCTGAAACGGTTGGGTCCGATCGGCGCCCATATCCAGAAGTCCCGCATCGGCGATTGAGATATCGTCTATCCCGCGAACACCTGGACCATCAGCCACAGATTGGCTGCCACCACCACGATGAACAGCAGCCAGGCCAGCAACTGCAGCGGTAGCTTGCTGGCGAACGGCCCCATCATCGCCTTGCTGCTGGTGAAGCGGATCAACGGATAGATCGCGAAGGGCAGCTGCGCGCTCAAGACCACCTGCGTGAAGACCAGCAGCTTGCCGACCGAATGCTCCCCCAGCCACAGCACGCCGCCCAGCGCCGGGATGAGGGCAAGGCCACGCGTGATCAGGCGCCGCTGGTAGCAGGGAATCTTGAGATCGAGAAAACCTTCCATGATCACTTGGCCGGCAATCGTCCCAGTAAAGGTCGAGCTTTGTCCGGAGGCGAAGAGGGCGATACCGAACAGGATGCTGGCCATCACGGTTCCAGCAATCGGTTCCAGCAGACGATAGGCATCCTCGATATCGGCCACATCCGTAGCGCCAGTCTGATGAAAGGCGGCGGCCGCCAGGATCAAGATCGCGGCGTTGATCAGGAAGGCCAGTGACAGCGAGACGCCGACATCGAGTGTCGCGAGGTTGATGGCCGATCTCTTGGCCGGCACACTCTCGCCCATCACCCGCGTCTGCACGATCGAGGAATGCAGATAGAGGTTATGCGGCATCACCGTGGCGCCAAGGATGCCGATGGCGAGATAAAGCGCGCCTGTGTCAGTGATGACCGTTGTTGACGGCACCAGCCCGCCGAGGATCAGCCCGAAATCCGGCCCGACCAATATCAGCTCGACCAGGAAGCAGATCGCGATGGTGATGATGAGGCCCAGCACGATCGCCTCCAGTCGCCGAAAGCCGCGCCCCTGCAATCCCAGCACGATGACCGTATCGAGGCCGGTGAGCACGATGCCCCATTCCAGCGGCAGGCCGAACAGCAGCTTGAGCGCCAGCGCACAGCCCAGCACTTCTGCGACATCGCAGGCGATGATCGCGATCTCCGCGCAGACCCACATGAATTTGGCGACCGCCGGGCGATAAGCATCACGCGTCGCGCGGGCGAGGTCCTTGCCAGTGACGACGCCCAACCGCAGCGCCAGCGTCTGGAGGACGATGGCGGCAAGGCTTGAGAGCAGCACGACGAACAGCAGATCGTAGCCGTATTGCGAACCTGCCTGGATATCGGTCGCCCAATTGCCAGGGTCCATATAACCGACGGAAACCAGCAAGCCGGGACCGGCGAACTTCATCGCCCGCTGCCACAGCGGCAGCGATGGATCGATGAAGATGGAACCGCGGACTTCGGACGGGCAGAAGGGGGCGGTCGCGGTGACGGGCAATTTGTACATGCCCGGCAATCTGACCTAGCCCCCTCCCGAGATCAAGTTACCCAGATGGGATCAGACCGAATCGACCATCACCAGTTCCGCATCTTCCAACGCGGTGACGCGGATGATCGGCTCATGCTGGATGGCGGCGCCATCGCGTGTGCCGACCTTGACGCCGTTCACCTCGACGACGCCCTTCGACGGCACGAGATAACCGTGGCGATGATCGCCCAGCGCATATTCCGCCGTCTCGCCCGCCTTCAACGTGGCGCCCAGCACCCGCGCATCGGTACGAATCGGCAGAGCATCGACATCGGCCTCATAGCCGCTGGCAAGTGTCACGAAACGGCCGGAGCGATCATCCTTCGGAAAGGGCTTCGCACCCCAGGACGGTGCGGCACCGCGCTGGTTCGGCAAGATCCAGATCTGGAAGATGCGCGTGGTGGCACTCTCCAGATTGTATTCCGAATGGCGGATGCCGGTGCCGGCACTCATCACCTGCACATCGCCCGCCACCGTGCGGCCCTGATTGCCCTGGTTGTCCTGATGCGTGATGGCACCTTCGCGGACATAGGTGATGATCTCCATGTCGGCATGGCCATGGGCCGGGAAGCCGCTATTGGCGGCGATGGTGTCGTCGTTCCAGACACGCAGCGCACCCCAGGCCATCCGCTCGGGCTCATAGTATTCGGCGAAGGAGAAATGATGCTTGGCGTCAAGCCAGCCATGGTTGGCGGCGCCGAGAGAGTCGAAGGGGCGAATGTCGATCATGATGGGGGGTCCTTTCTTGGCTTCTAGGGGACAAGATGGGGCGCCTCGATCAAGATGAAAATAGAAATTAACGAAACGGATTGTTTCTGATATTGATCTAATGAAAAACAGCGAGTTATTGCGAATGAGACGCATTCCGGATTTCGAGGCCTGGGCAATTTTCGCCAAAGTCGCCTATATGGGTTCCTTCTCCCGGGCTGCCTTGGACCTCCATTTGTCCAAGGCAACCGTCTCAAAAGCGGTCTCCAGATTGGAGACAATGCTGGCGACACCGCTGTTCCACCGCACCTCGCGGAAGCTCTCGCTGACCGATAGCGGCCGCCTCGCCGTCGACCGTGCGGAGCGGATTCTGGCGGAGGGATTGGCGCTTGAGGCCGATATGGGCGAACGGTCGATGGTGCCCTCCGGCCGGGTGCGGATGGCGGCGCCGATGTCGTTCGGCATCGCGCATCTGGCGCCCGCTCTGCCGGACTTCTTCGCGCTCTATCCGGGGATTGCGATCGATCTCAATTTCAGCGACAGCCAGATCGATCTGGTGAGCGACAATTACGATCTCGCCTTGCGCATTGCGACGCTGGTCGATTCGTCCTTGATCGCCAAGCGTTTGTGCGAGGTGCGGATCGTGCTGGTGGGGTCGCCGGCCTATTTCGAGAAGCATGGCCGGCCACAGCATCCGCGCGACCTCGCCAATCACGCGGCGCTGTTCTACACGCTGGGCCGCTCGCGCGGGGCGTGGCAGTTTTTCCATGCGACGCATGGCGATTATGCGGTGAACATCCGTTCGCAGCTGCGGGTCAACAATGCTGATGCCCTGATGCCGATGCTCCATGCCGGGCTGGGCCTCGCCCTGCAGCCGGAATTCCTGGTCTGGCGGGATCTTGCTGCCGGCACCTTGGAAACGGCGCTGCCGGAATGGGCGCCGCGTCCCATCTCGCTCAACCTGGTAACGCCACCCAGCGGTATCCGCCCGGCGCGAGTCGAGGTGCTGATCGACTTCCTCAGCCGCCGCTTCGCCAAAGCCCCCTGGGCTTGGGACGGAAAAACGGGCAGCATGCAGAAATCAAAATGACGAAGGATCACCCCATGTTGCGCCGGCTGCTGTTCCTGCTTTCGATGATGGTCGGCCTGATCGCGATCGCACCTGCCTTTGCGCAAACGACTGAAGCACCGCCAAAGGTGCAGGAATTGCTGCGCCTGCTGGATGATCCCGTCATTCGCGACTGGGTGGCGGCGCAGAAGGCGCCGGCCGCGACGCCGATGCCGGTTGCCGACGAGATGACGCCCAGCAGCTATATGGATCAACGGCTGATCGATATTCGCCGGCATATCTCGAACCTCATCGCCGCCGTGCCGAATTTGCCCGGCGAGTTTGCCCGTGCGCGCGATATCCTGATGGTAGAGTTCGAGGATCGCGGCATCGGCCAGATCGTCTCGCTGATCATCGGCTTTCTGGCACTTGGCTTTCTGATCGAATGGCTGTTCCGCTACGCGACGCGGCACCTGCAGCGCTGGATCATCACCGTGCCGCTCAACACGGTCAGCGATCGGCTGCGCGCGGCGGGCATCCGCCTGTGCTTCGGCATGGGGCTGGTCATCGCTTTCGCCGTGGGCAGCGTCGGCGCGTTCCTGGCCTTCACCTGGCCGCCTTTGCTGCGCGAGATTGTACTGGGTTATCTCAGTGCCTTCCTGGTGCTGCGCATCACGCTGGTCTTCGGCCGTTTCGTCCTGGCCCCCGGCGGCGAGCGTTTTCGCCTGGTGCCGATGAACACGGAAGCGGCCTGGTTCTGGTATCGCCGCATCTGTCTTGCCGTGGGGTGGTTGGCCATCGGCTGGGTGACGGTGGGCTTGCTGGGCACGCTTGGCCTGTCGTTGAGTTCGCGCGGGCTCATCGCCTATGTGCTGGGGCTGATGCTGCTCGCCATCGGTATCGAGGCCTGCTGGCGCCGTCCGCCGGCATCGCTGCATCCGGAGGCCATGGCGCCCAGTGAGCATCGACGCCTGACTAATTGGCTGGTCACCGTTTATTTCGTGGCATTGTGGCTGCTGTGGGTGGCGTCCGCCATGCCGACCTTCTGGCTTGCTGTGGCGCTGGTGGCCTTACCGGCGGCGATCACGGGAACGCGCCGCTCGGTCAATCACATCCTGCGGCCGGCCGGTGCCTCGACTGCTAAAGGCAGTGTGCCGGGCGTTACCGAAGTGTGCCTGGAGCGCGGCTTGCGCGCACTTCTCATCATTGGTGCGGCGTTGCTGCTGGCGCGCGCTTGGCATGTCGATCTTGTTGCCATGACCATGCAGGATACGATCACCACGCGGCTGACCCGTGGGCTTCTCAGCGCCATCGTTATCGCCTTGGTGGCAGAGTTTTTGTGGCATTTTGTGCGGGCACTCATAGATGCGAAGCTGACCGGCCGACAGACCGAGGGCATCGTCGACAGTGAAGATGTCCGCAAGCAGGCCAGGCTGCGCACCCTGCTGCCGATCCTGCGCAACATTCTGTTTGTCATCATCCTGGTGATCGCCGTCCTCATGGTTCTTTCCGCCATGGGGATCGAGATAGCGCCCCTCATTGCGGGTGCCGGTGTGGTCGGCGTCGCGGTCGGCTTCGGCGCGCAGACGCTGGTCAAGGATGTCATCAGCGGGATGTTCTTCCTGCTCGACGACGCCTTCCGTATCGGCGAGTACATCCAGAGCGGCAGCTATAAAGGCACGGTCGAATCCTTCAGCCTGCGTTCCGTCAAGCTGCGTCATCATCGCGGACCGCTCTACACGGTACCGTTCGGCGAATTGGGTGCGGTGCAGAACATGAGCCGCGATTGGGTGATCGACAAGATGACGATCGGCGTTACTTATGACACCGATCTTGAAAAGGCGCGCAAGCTGATCAAGGAAGTGGGCAAGCAGCTCGCCGCCGATCCGGAATATGCGCCGCACATCCTGGAGCCGATGAAGATGCAGGGTGTCGAGCAGTTCGGTGACTACGCGATCCAGATCCGCATGAAGATGATGACCAAGCCGGGCGAGCAATTCGTCATTCGCCGGAAAGCGCTGGCACTCATTCGCCAGACGTTCAACGCGAACGGCATCAACTTCGCGCAGCCGACCGTGCAGGTGGCGGGTGGCGGCGAGCATGTCGCGTCAGCAGCAGCCAAGCAGGTGCTCGATCTCGCCGCGCCCGCGCCGACCGAGGCGTGAGTCCGATACGGAGAAGTTCATCCACGGTATCTTGACTTTATCTCCGCCGGTGGGGCAATAAGACATATTGTATGACAAAAAATGACGCGAGACGTGGCGGCGTCTTCGCGCCTGCAAAATAAGCATCTGTCGCCACCGATCAAACCGGCGCTTTAGGGCCTAGGCAGAAGATCGGTCAATGCAAGGAGGAGGACAGGGTGCTCAGCAAACGCGATCGGGCTCGTCCATTTGTGCGACGCAGCATCCATAATCAGATCTTGCATGAGGTCGGCGAGCGAATCTTACGCGGCGTGTTTATGCCGGGCGACATCCTGCCCAGCGAGAACGCCCTTTCCGATGAATTCAAGGTAAGCCGGCCCGTGATGCGCGAGGCGATCAAGGTGCTGGCAGCCAAAGGCCTAGTCGATGCGCGGCCCAAGATCGGTACGCGGGTCCGGTTGCGCGAGCAGTGGAACATGCTCGACCCCGACATCCTGACCTGGAGCTTTGCATCACGCGAGGCGGAACAATACGCGATCCATATTTCCGAAATGCGCCGGGTATTGGAGCCGGAAGCAGCCGCCATAGCGGCTTTGCGTGCGACACCGGAGCAGATCGACAGGATCGCTGAGTCCTTTGCCGGCATGGAAGCCTGCCCCGAGGATACGCAGGAGCACATCGTCCACGATTTGCGCTTTCACCAGGGCATCCTGGAGGCGACCGGCAACCCCTTCATCGCGTCGACCGGCCATGTGATCGAATCTGCGCTGCTGTTCAGCTTCAAGCTGTCGAGCCAGATCGAGGGTGCGTGCAGTGACTCATTGCCACGACATCGCGACGTGCTGACAGCAATCCAGGCAAGCGATGCCGAAGGGGCGAGACGTGCGATGGCCGTGCTGATCGATGAGGCCTGGAGCGGTATCGAAGAATTCATGCGCAAGCGCGATGCGGCGCTGCCAGCGCGCCACTAGGCGGCCTGTATCGCAGGATCTCAAAACGGTTTTCAGGGTCGGTGTTGTCATCTCGCCGATCAGGTTTCAGGGGACTTCCAGATGACCAATGATCAACAAGATGTGTGGAGGAATGATATGAGCTTTCGCGTGAAACTGCTGTCTGTCGCAGCCATTGGCCTTTGCTTGAGTGCCGGTTCGGCGCTGGCGGATACCGCCGCGTCCAAGATTGCGCTGTCCAACAACTACGCCGGCAATTCCTGGCGTCAGGCAATGTTGAAGAGCTGGGAGAAAGTCGCCGGCCAAGCGGTGAAGGACGGCGTGGTTGCGGAGGCTTCGGCCTTCACGACCTCAGAAAACCAGGTAACGGAACAGGCCGCGCAGATTCAGAATTTGATCCTGCAGGGCTATAACGCCATCGTCATCAACGCGGCTTCGCCCGATGCCCTCAACGGCGCGGTGAAGCAGGCCTGCGATGCCGGCATCATCGTCGTCTCGTTCGACGGCATCGTGACAGAGCCCTGTGCCTGGCGCATCGCCGTCGATTTCAAGCAGATGGGCGCCATCCAGCTTGATTATCTCGCCGAACGTCTGCCGGAAGGCGGCGATCTTCTCGAGATCCGCGGCCTCGCTGGCGTGTTCGTCGATGACGCCATTCATTCCGGCATCGAAGCCGGTGTCGCCAAGCACAGCAAGTTCAAGGTTGTGGGTTCGGTCCATGGCGATTGGGCGCAGGAAGTGGCGCAGAAGGCGGTCGCCGGCGTGCTGCCGTCGTTGCCCGAGGTGAAGGCGGTGGTGACGCAGGGTGGTGACGGCTATGGCGCCGCCCAGGCGTTCAAGGCCGCCGGTCGTCCGACGCCGCTCATCATCATGGGCAACCGCCAGGATGAGCTCGCCTGGTGGAAGGAGCAGAAGGACGCCAATGGCTATGAGACCATGTCGGTCTCGATCGCACCGGGCGTCTCGACGCTCGCCTTCTGGGTCGCGCAGCAGATTCTCGACGGCAAGGAAGTGCCGAAGGATCTGACCGTCCCGTTCCTGCAGATCAACCAGGCTGACCTGGAGAAGAGCCTGGAGACCACGGAAAAGGGCGGCGTCGCCAATGTCGAATACTCGCTTGAGGATTCGCAAAAAGTGATCGCCGGCAAATAAGACCCGTTCCGTAGGCAAGCGCATGACCAACACCACTGAAGAGATCGTCAATCTGGCGGGTGTCGCCAAAAGCTATGGCGCCGTCCGCGCTCTGGCTGGCGTCGATCTGGTGGTGGGGATGGGCGAGTGCCTGGGATTGGTGGGACATAACGGTGCCGGCAAGTCGACCCTGATGGGGGCACTTGCCGGCACCCTTATCCCGGATCGCGGCAGCATCGCCGTGGGCGGCGTCGATCTTTCCGAGCAATACTCGGTGGTGGTGGCGCATCATCATGGAATTCGCTGTGTGTTTCAGGAATTGTCGCTCTGCCCGAACCTGACCGTGGCGGAGAATGCACGCATCTTTCACCGTACCCTGAAGGGGTTCGGGTGGAAGAAGCGGGCGGCGAAACTCATCCAGGACAAGCTCGACGAGATTTTCCCCGGACATGACATTCTCGCTGGCGACATTGTTGGCGATCTGCCGATCGGCCGCCGCCAGATGGTGGAAATCGCCCGCGCCTTTACCGTGACCGACGCGCCGTTGCGCCTGGTCATCCTCGACGAGCCGACCTCTTCGCTGGATGCCGTGACGGCAGAACAGCTGCTGGGTTTCGTGCGCCGAGAGGTGCAAAGCGGACTTAGCGTCATTCTGATTTCCCATATGCTGGGCGAAGTGCTGGGCAGTTCCAGTCGTATCGTCGTGATGAAGGATGGCGGCGTTGTGGCGGCACGTGCCGCCGGCGACTTCACCAGGGATTCTTTGGTGGCGGCGATGGGCACGGTCGCTGCCGCGAAGAGCGAGCAGCAGATATCAGCGACCGGCTTCCGTAAGTCCGGCACCGCCATGATCGATGCGCGCCCGGCGGCGCAGATGGATGCACGCAAGCTCATTGCGCATAAAGGCGAGATCGTCGGCCTGGCCGGCCTCGCCGGGCACGGCCAGACGCGTATGTTGCTGCAGATATTTGCCAATGCGAAGAAGCGCTATACCGAGACCAAGGTCGCGGCCCCCGTGGCGCTGATTGCCGGCGATCGGCAGAGCGATGGCATTTTTCCGCTCTGGTCGATTGCCGAAAATGTGACGGTGGGATCGCTGGGGAGGCTGGTGAAGAATCTGCTGGTCGACGGGACGGCCAGCCGCGCGATGGCCGAGAGCTGGCAGAAGCGTATGCGCATCAAGACGCCCGATATGGATCACAACATTCTGTCGCTGTCCGGCGGCAACCAGCAGAAAGCACTGTTTGCCCGTGCGCTGGGCTCGGATGCCGAGATCGTGCTGATGGACGATCCGATGCGCGGTGTCGATGTCGGTACCAAGCTGGAGGTCTATGAACAGGTGAAGCAGGAAGCGCAGGGTGGCCGCACTTTCCTGTGGTATACGACGGAGATCGATGAGTTGAGCAATTGCGACCATGTCTATGTGTTCCGCAACGGACAGATCGTCGACGACATTCCGCGCGCCGAACTGACCGAAGAACGCGTGCTCCGCGCCTCGTTCCATGAGGCGGCGTGACGATGCTGCCTGTCTTTCTGAACGCGCAATTGCTGCGTAGTGCGTTACCGGCCTTGTCACTGGGCGTGCTGCTGGTTGCCATCTTCATCATCCAGCCCAATGCGATGAGCTATTTCGGCCTCAATCTGATGCTGCAATATGCCGTGCCGATTGCGCTCGCCACGCTGGCGCAGATGTTCGTCATCACGGTCAACGATCTCGATTTGTCGATCGGTGCCTTTGTCGGGCTGGTGGCCTGCATCGGAGCCACCTATCTGCATGATACACCGGGCCTCGGCCTGCTGATGCTGGCCGGGTGCATCGTTGTCTATGCTGGCATGGGTGCGCTCATTCAGCTGCGCAATCTGCCGTCCATCGTTGTGACGCTGGGGATGTCCTTCGTGTGGCTGGGGATCGCGGTTCTCATCCTGCCGACGCCGGGCGGCAAATCGCCGGATGTGATCAAGGCGCTGATGGCGCTCAAGATCCCAGCCGTCCCGTTCCCGATCGTCGCGGCGGTGGTGATCGCGCTCATTGTGCAGGCCGGGCTGATGCATTCATCCTATGGCGCTGTCCTGCGCGGGGCCGGCGGAAACCCGAAGGCGCTGGCACGCGCCGGCTGGTCGATGCTGCAGATCAAGATGGCGATGTTCGCACTCGCTGGTTTCTTCGGCGTGCTGTCGGGCCTGTCGCTCATCGGGCTCACCACGTCAGGCGACGCGCATATCGCTGATCGCTACACGCTCTATTCGATCGCCGGCGCCATCCTGGGTGGGGCGGAGTTCGTCGGTGGCCGTGTCTCGCCGGTGGGGGCGGTGCTGGGCGCCTTGACGCTCACCTTGACCGGCTCATTCCTCATTTTTCTGCGCATCTCGCCGGATTGGCAGATCGGGGCACAGGGGGCCATCCTCATTATCGTGCTGGCCTTGCGTGCGCTCATCAGCCGGGGAGAACGGCGATGACATCGTTGGGCGGCGTGTTTTATTACCTGCGGACGCGGGCCTGGATCTGGTCCTTCGTTGCCACCGCAATGGTGTGGATCGCCACGATCCTGTTCACCGGCGGCCATGGCGGCGGGCAGATGCTGACGGCGGCATTGTCGTTCGCGACCTTCACCATCATCGTCGGCATCGGGCAGATGTTCGTCATCACCACCGGGCCCGGCAATGTCGATCTGTCGATTCCGGCCACCATGGCGTTGTCGGGGGCCATCACGACCAAGATCATGGATACGCAGGACGGCATGATCCTGACCGGCTTCGCCGTGGCGCTGGGGGTGGGTCTCGCGGTCGGGCTGTTCAATTACGGGCTCATCCGCCTGCTGCGCATTCCGCCGATCATTGCGACCTTGTCGGCAAGCTTCCTGGTGCAGTCGACTGCCATCGCCTATGGCCGGGGCCTGCGCATCAAGCCGCCGCCTGCCTTGGCCGATTTCACGACCGCAGAGATCGGCGGCATTCCGATCCTCTCGATCTGCGGCGTGGTGTTCACCATCATCATGGGTGTTGTGCTGGCGCGAACCTTCTACGGTCGCTCTGTCCTGGCGGTGGGCCAGAACATGCGCGCGGCGTGGCTCGCCGGCATTCCGGTCGAGCGCACGCGGCTCGTCACCTATGTTTTGAGCGCCATGCTGGCGGGTTTGAGCGGCCTGCTGCTCTCCGGCTTTTCCGGCGGCTCGTCGCTCAACATGGGCGAGGAATACCTGTTGGCCTCGATCGCCGTGGTGGTGATCGGCGGGACGTCGGTCGCCGGTGGGCGCGCCAATGTGCCGGGCATCTGGGGAGCAGCGCTGTTCCTCTATCTGCTGGTCACGATGCTCAACACATTCGGCGCCAGTGCCGGCTTGCGGCTGATCATGACCGGGGTGATCATCATCGCCGTGATCACGGTCGCGGGCAGCGGCGAACAAAAGCGTTAGAGAAGAATAGGAACCGTCATGGATATCACGCTCACTTCCGCCAATGTGCTGCCGGTCGATGGCAGTGCCGGCACGCTTATCGGCCGCGCCTGGGTGCCGGGCAATCCCGCCGGCCCCAGCGTCGTGCTGGTGAGCGGCAAGGACCTCAAGGATCTCTCCGGCAGCTTTGCCACCATGTCGAAGCTGCTGGCCGAAGCCGATCCGGTGGCGGCATTGCGTGCGGCGGCGGTCAAAGCGCCGGTCCTGTGCAGCCTCGACGATTGCCTTGCCAATACGCCGCCGGACAAGCGGGATGCTTCGAAGCCCTATCTGCTGGCGCCGACCGATCTGCAGGCAATCAAGGCCTGTGGTGTCACCTTTGCCGCCAGCATGCTGGAGCGCGTCATTGAGGAGCGCGCGAAGGGCGATCCCACGGCCGCCGACGGCATCCGGCAGGTGATCGCCAAGGAGATCGGTGGCGATCTGCGGCGCATCAAGCCGGGTTCGCCGGAAGCGGAGAAACTGAAGCAGGCGCTCATCGAGCGCAACATGTGGTCGCAGTATCTCGAGGTCGGCATCGGGCCCTATGCCGAGGTGTTCACCAAATCGCAGCCGATGTCGGCGGTGGGGACGGGGGCCGATGTCGGCATCCATCCGGAATCGAGCTGGAACAATCCGGAGCCTGAAATCGTGCTGGTGATCAACCCGCGCGGCGAGATTGTCGGGGCGACACTGGGCAACGACGTCAACCTGCGCGATTTCGAGGGCCGCTCGGCGCTGCTGCTCGGCCGCGCGAAGGACAATAACGCGTCGGCAGCGCTCGGGCCGTTCATCCGGCTGTTCGATGCGACCTTCACGGTCGATCATCTGCGACAGGCGGAACTCAGCGTGAAGGTCGCCGGGCTGGACCAGTTCGTGCTCGACGACAAATCGTCGATGAACCAGATCAGCCGCGATGTGACGGATCTGGCCGGCCAGACGCTCAGCAAGAACCATCAATATCCCGATGGGCTGGTGCTCTATGTCGGCACCATGTTTGCGCCGGTCAAGGATCGCAACGCACCGGGCATGGGCTTCACGCATAAGATCGGCGACATCGTGACGATCGCGACGCCGCAATTGGGCGCGCTGGTCAACCGGGTGCGCTACACGAATGAGGTGGCGCCGTGGACCTTCGGGACCGGGGCGCTCATGGAAAATCTGGCACAGCGCGGCCTGCTCGCGCGCAAGTAAGGAGATTTGAGATGGCGAAGATCGAAACTGTCGGCTTGATCGGTGTCGGCCTGATGGGCCATGGCATCGGCAAGAACATCCTGGCGAAGGGCTTCGAGCTTTCTGTGCTGGCACATCGCAACCGGCAGCCGGTCGATGACCTCATCGCCAAGGGTGCCAAGGAAGCGAAGAGCCCAAAGGAACTCGCCGGGTCCTGCGACATGGTGATCACCGTGGTCGGCAATTCGCTGCAGATGGAAGATATCGTGCGCCGCGCCGACGGTTTGATCGCCGGGTTGAAGCCGGGCACGATCATCGCCGATGCGACCACCGCGCAGCCGGACTCGACCGTGGTGCTGGCGGCCGAGATCACCGCGAAGGGTGGCCGTTTCGTCGATATCCCGATGACAAGGACACCGAAGGAAGCCGAGGCCGGCAAGCTGGGATTGATGACTGGCGGCGACAAGGCGACGCTCGCCGAGATTCATCCGGTGCTGGAGTGCTTTGCCGACACGATCGTGCATTGCGGTGGCGTTGGGGCGGCACATAAGGCGAAGCTCATCAACAACATGCTGTCGCTGGGCTACGCGGCGGTGACGGCGGAAGCGCTGGCGACGGCCAAGAAATCCGGCGTCGATCTCAATGCGCTCCGCCAGATCGTGACGGCGGGTGGTGCCAACAGCGTCATGTTCCAGCGCCTCGCCGCCTATCAGATCGACGGCGACAACACGCAGCTGCAATTTGCCATCGCCAATGCGCAGAAGGATCTGCGCTATTTCCTGCAGATGGCGGAAGGCCTGCCGATGCCGTCCTTCGTGGCGTCCGCTATCCACCAGCTCTATGGCATGGCGAATGGCGCGGGCTTCGGGCAGAAATACGTGCCGGAGGTGATCGACGTGCTGACGCAACTTGGCGACAAGGCGCTCGCCAAGGGGAAGTAGGTCGCGCTGCGCCAGTTTGTCACGGGTGGTCCCGCCGGTTCTTGTCGGCGCATGGGCGCCGTGGCATAAGCGCTCTTGGCAAGTCAGACCGAACCAGGGGAATGCCGGCTGCGTATCTGGGTGAGATGCATGGCCGGGCGGGGTGCGGACGGTCCAGTTTTTTGCGGAATTGGAAGCCGACATGCTCGACATGACTCATTACGATCCGACCCCTTACTACAATTGGTCGTATCCGGATAAGGGTGGCTTGGTTCCCGGCAGCGACGCGCATCGCGACGCGTTCTGCCGCCTGCTCACCGACACATACAACCCCTACAAACCCGCTGTCATCGCTTGGCCGGAACTGTCGTCGGAGGAGTTGGCACGCCTGGCCGGGCTGCCGTTCTGGGATACCGCCGTCGCGATCGAGGGTCGCGCATCCTTGCGCATGGAATGGCAGGCCAACCGGCTGAAGGACCGGCAGATTGCCGCGGCACTGAACCTCAATGCCGCAGAAGAGCGCCGGCACAAGGAAGTGCTCCACAACATGCTGACCTTCTACCGGATAGAGTTGGGAGATGAGCCGGTCTATCTGCCGCCACGCGATCCAGAATTCGGCTTTCTGCGCACGGGTTTTGGCGAATGTATCAACTCGTTCTTCGCCTTCGGCCTGTTTGACATGGCGCGGAGCTCAGGCTTCTTCCCGCCGGCTTTGGTCGATACCTTCGAGCCGGTTATCCAGGAAGAGACGCGGCATATCATGTTCTTCGTGAACTATGTTGCTTATCGCCGCGCGGAACTCAATGTGGTGGCGCGGACCTGGTTCGATCTCAAATGCCTGGTGGCGATCGGCGAACAGTTCGCCTCGCGCATCGGCATGGCGATCGAGACGCGGCGGCGGCGGCGTACCAAGGTGAAATCAAATTTCCTCACTGCCGGTGCCACGTCGGTCGCGGGCGGCTTCAGCAAGCGCGCTTTCTTTGAGCTTTGCTTGAAGGAAAATGACCGGCGCATGGCGGGATACGATCGCCGGCTGCTGCGGCCGATGATGATGCCGCGGCTGATCAACCTCATGCTGAAGTTGATGGGGCCTTAAGCAGCGACTTCTGTTGCGGCCTTTGCTTCCGCGCTGACCCATTCGCGGAATGCGTTGCACTTGGCGCTCTGGCGGCGCTCGGCCGGATAGACCAGGTAATAGGCGAATTCGACCGGCTGGTCGATTTCGGCCAGCTTGACGATACGACCGGCGGCCAGATCTGCTGCCGCCAAGGTAGCCTTCGCCAAGGCAACACCGCGGCCGGCGACGGCTGCTTCCAATACCATGCTTGATTGATTGAAGCGCGGACCGCGGCGCCAATCGACGCCGCTCAGGCGTGCTGCGCGCAGCCACATGCGCCAATCGGGGCAGGTCTTGTCCTGGTCGGGGCTGTCATCATGCAACAGGGTCTGGTTGCGCAGCAGATCAAGCGCGTGACCACCGGCACCTTCCAGCAATTGCGGCGCGCAGACCGGAAAGACGCGCTCGGCCAGCAGGTGTTCAGAGGTGAGGCCGGGATAGACGCCACTGCCATAACGGATCGCGATGTCGACATCGTCGACGGCGAAATCAACCAGCTGGTCGGTCGCGAGGATGCGAATGTCGATATGCGGAAAGGCTTGTGTGAATGCATCGAGCCGCGGTGAAAGCCATTTCGCGGCGAAGGAGGGCGCCACCGACAAAGTGAGCACATTCTCCTCGCCCTTGGGTCCGATCAGGGACAGCGCCATGCGCAACTGATCGAAGCCTTCAAGGATGCCGGGGAGAATCGCCTTGCCTTCATTGGTGAGCTGCAGGCCGCGGCCGGTGCGGATGAAGACGGGTATGCCGAGGTGATCTTCCAACTGGCGAATCTGCAGGCTGACCGCAGAGGGCGTCACATGCAGATCTTCGGCCGCTGCGGCAAGGCTGAGGCGTTCGGCGGCGGCGGCAAAGGCGCGCAAGGAGTTCAATGGCGGCAGGCGGCGAGTCTTTTCCGGCATCAAATCCTCCCAATTCTATGTAGATTACCTATTATCTCTATCAGATTAGTGTGGTATTATCTTTTATGTCAAGCGATATGGCCTCCACGCGCCATAGCTATTCGCTGATCGCATCATAAAACACACGACTACAATGCGTTAAGTATGCCCTGAAGGCGACGTCGCAGTACCAAAAGCAACGGGCGCGGATTCAAAAATCCGCACCCGTATTTGTTTTGACGTTAATGCGCGCTGATCTAGACGCCCGTGGCGCGAGCGAGATTACGGGCTGCTTCCTCAAGCTGGGCAAGGCGCCGGAAGCGGCTGCCGTCAAGAACACGGAAGCGCGGATCTGCAGCAAAGAAGCTGAAGCCGCCGCGCTCACGCAAGGCAAGACCCGCCGAGATGTCGCCGATCTCGATGGCAAAGGCGGGGATATTTTCGTTGGCGGCGGCACGGCTGATGGAAACGTTGGACACGGGAAACCTCCTCACCGGCTTTTCAGGAGATGTCTTAGCCGGGATCAGTGACAGCAAGATGAAGCAACGTGCTTCGCGAGACGCGATCGAAACCGGTCGATCAACAACAGGTTCCCATGCGGCAATAGCAGCTGGCGGATGTCACAGGAATTGGCAGCGTGTTCATATCGGGGACTCCTTTCGCAAGGGGAACCCACGACCGCAGTCGTGGCGCTTTAGCTTTGATGTCGCGGTGCAAGCTGCTCCCGTCAAATGCCGCGGACCTGTTTCACAGATATGTTTCACAGGTCAGTTGATGAATGGATGTTAGAAGGCGTCGGCAGAGTCTCACAAACGAGATTAACTCTGTGCGAGGTCGAGTATTCCTTTGCTGTCGATAGAGGTACGAGTCACGTTGCCTTGATGATCGGCGATCTCTGCCAGAATCCAGTTGCGGAAGGCGGCGATCGCAGGTCGCTTGTTGCGCTCCGGCGGATAGACCAGGAAGTAGGCGAACTCGATCGGCACGTCATCATGGCCGAGCCGTACAAGGCGGTTGCTGGCAAGATCCTGCTGCACCAGCGACGATTTCGCGAGCGCCACGCCAAGGCCATTGGCGGCGGCTTCCAGCACGAAGATCGACTGATTGAAGCGCGACCCACGCTGCGTTTCGACGTCGAGAATACCGGCCGCCTTGAACCAGCTCTTCCAGTCGGGGCAGGTCTCGTCCTGGTCCGGGCTGTCGTCATGGAGCAGGGGCAAGGTGCGCAGCAATTGTCGGAGGTCGGCATCGGCATGGCTTTCCAGCAGACGCGGCGCGCAGACCGGGAAGACGGATTCGCGCATCAGCATTTCGCTAGCCACGCCGGCATAGCCGCCGCGGCCATAGCGGATCGCGAGGTCAATATTCTCCTTGGCGAAATCCGTGAGTTCATGCGTCGCCATCACACGCACATCGAAGGCCGGATGCTGCGTGCAGAAACTGTCGAGGCGCGGCAGCAGCCATTTGGTGGCGAAGGAGGGTGCTACCGACAGAGTCAGTGTCTGCTGATCGGCACCGAGCGGATCGTCAATCAGCGTTTCCTGCAGGCGCGCGAAGGCGTCGTTCACACCTGGCAATATCTGCGCACCATCGGCGGTGAGGGTGAGGCCCCGCGGCGTCCGCTCGAACAGTTTCTGCCCCAATTCATCCTCCAACTGGCGTACCTGCAAGCTGACGGCGGAGGGGGTAACGTGGAGTTCTTCTGCGGCGGCAACGAAACTGCCATGGCGGGCGGCGGCCCAGAAGGCGCGCAAGGCGTTCAGCGATGGCAATCGTCGAATGGGTCGCGACATGTCGGCTCTCCCTTTGATGTACGACCGATCCAAAAACGAGACTCGCAGCATGGAAAAGTCGTGTCGGCGAAAGCAGACTTAATCTCTATCAGATAGATAGACAATTGAGCCTATCTTAAGTCAGGCGCGAGCTATCCTCAATTTACACCACGTTTTTCGCGGTGCTGAGCGTTGCGGACTCTATTGGCCGCTAGGACCGGAAGCCGCGACAAGCCATTAAGAGATAAGAAGCATTTTAGTGAAATGCTGACGTAATCCACGCCCACACTAAGTCGACAGTTGGCGAAGATCCTGATTTCGCGACGACTGCTTCGCCAGCCTGACCAGACCACGAGCTTGACCACCCGTGCTCCGCACGGTGCGTGAAGAACAAGTTGGCAGGAGGGATGAATGGCGCGCGTCTTCAAGAGCTTCAAAATCTCATGGCAGATTCAACTGGTCAGCCTCGTGGCGCTGATCGGCTTCCTCGGTATTCTCGGCTATTACCTGATTGCCGATGGCGCGCGCGGGGCAGAACAGGCGCGGGCGAATCGTGCGACTGAGGTCTTCGTCATCGCGCAAGATCTTCGCTATGAGTTTCTGAATGCAAGGCGGCGCGAGAAAGATTTTCTGCTGCGGCTCGACGAGAAATATGTGGCGCAGCATGCGGAGGTCATGCAGGTGATTGACCAGCATCTTGGCAAGCTCGAGGCAGCGGATGCGGACGGCGCCTACAAGGACGCGATTGCGGCCATCCGCGCCGGCGTCGCAGAGTATCAACACGCCTTTGAGGCCACGACCACGGATTGGGTCGGCATCGGGCTCAATGACGAGTTGGGGCTCCGGGGCAAGTTGCGCAAATCGGTTCATGACGTTGAAGAACGGCTGAAAGGACTGTCGCTCGACAAGCTGACGATCACGATGTTGATGCTGCGCCGGGCGGAGAAGGATTTCCTGCTGCGGCTCGACCCGAAATATATCGAAACACATGCCAAGACGGCGGCGGGGTTCATCACCGATCTGCAGGCGACGACAGTTGCTGCTGCCGACCGCGATCAGATCAAGGCGTTGATGGAAGCCTATGCTGCTGATTTCAAATCGGTGACTGGTACACGGCTCAAGCTGATCGATGATGAGAAGAAGCTTTCCGAGGCGTTTGCCAAGGTCGATCCGGTCGTGACCGACATGATCGGTCGCATCAATCAGCAATTTGCGGCGGCCAGCGAGGAGGCCGAGAAGCTCAGCGCCAAGACGCGTCTGTGGATCGCGATCGCCATCGTGATCGTGGCGATCATCGCCGTCATCGTTGCCGCGATGATCGGCGGCAAGATCGTCAGCCCTATCTCCGCGATGACCAAGGCGATGCTGGCGCTCTCCGGCGGCCGGCAGGATATTGTCATACCGGCGACAGATTACAGCAACGAGATCGGGCATATGGCGCAAAGCGTGGAGGTGTTCAAGAATTCGATGCTTGAATCTCAGCGCCTCGCCGCCGAGCAGGCCGCTGCACAACGCCAGCAATTGGAGCGCGGTGAGCGGATGCAGGAACTGACCCGCAGTTTCGACCGCGATGTCGCCGCTGCCCTTGGCACAGTCAATCATGCGGTCGAGGAGATGGAACGCACGGCACAGAGCATGGCCGAATCTGCGCAATCGGTCAGCGCCGGCGCTGAAGCCGTGTCGGCAGGCGCCATAGAGGCATCCACCAATGTGCAGACCGTCGCCGCGGCCACAGAAGAGCTGAATGCCTCGATTGGTGAGATCGGAAACCAGGTCACCATGTCGACGAAGGTGGCTGAGGATGCCGTGAGCGAGGCGGAGCGCACCAGCAATGTGGTGACCGGTCTCGCCGCAGCCACAGATCGCATCGGTCAGGTGGTGACTCTCATCCAGGACATTGCCAACCAGACCAACCTCCTGGCACTGAACGCCACGATCGAAGCGGCACGCGCCGGCGAGGCGGGACGTGGCTTTGCCGTGGTGGCGAGCGAGGTGAAGAATTTGGCGCAACAGACCGGCCGTGCGACCGAGGAAATCGGCCAGCAGATCGGCGATGTGCAAAGTTCAACTGCAACGGCCGTTGGCGCCATCCGGCAGATTTCCGACACGATCAAGCGCAGTCATGAAATCTCCGCCACGATCGCTGCGGCGGTGGAGGAGCAGACGGCGGCCACCCGCGAGATCGCGCGCAATGTCGAGGAAGCTGCCAAGGGCACCGAAGAGGTGACGCAGAACATCTCGCTGGTCAGCAATGCCGCCCGGGCCAGTAATGAGGCGGCCACGACAGTCAAGGCGTCGGCGGGCGAACTGGCGCGGCAATCGGCGCAGCTCGATCATTTGGTGAAGGGGTTCCTCAACGATGTGCGCGTGCTCTGAGGCGATTGGGCGTCATAACCGATTGAAAAATATGGCGGTGGCCGGCGTGCAGGACTTTTTTTGTGGGATTGCAACATAGAATCAACAAATAGCGAGCCTTCATTGTTGACTTTTGGCCCGATCAATGGCGAATGAAGAGCCAATATGCGGTCAAGGGGGCAGGCAATGCAGGAGGCGATGGGGCGGGTTCAGGCCCTGGCCTGTTGGTCGGGCAAGATTACGCCTGAGATCATCAAGGGCGGCATCACCAACGCCAATTTCCGGGTCGAGGATGCCGGCCGGCGCTATTTCGTGCGCATTGGCGACGACATTCCCGTTCATGGTGTGATGCGTTTCAACGAGTTGGCGGCAAGTCAGGCGGCTGCGGCCTGCGGCCTGTCGCCCAAGGTGGTGCATGCAGCGCCTGGCGCGCTGGTGTTCGAGTTCATCGAGGGGAAGACGCTGGCAGCCGAAGACGTGCGCAAACCAGAGATGCTGGCGCGCATTCTGCCGCTCATCCGCAAATGCCACCGGGAGATGCCGCTCCATGTGACCGGGCCGGCGCTGATCTTCTGGGTTTTTCACGTGCTGCGCGATTACGGGCATTCGCTGGAAGCGGGGAAGAGTCGTCATCTGTCCGCCTTGCCACGCTTGCTTGGGGTTGCTGCCGAGTTGGAGCAGGCGGTGGGTGCGGTCGAGATCGTCTATGGGCATAACGATCTGCTGCCGACCAATTTCATTGATGACGGCACGAAGCTGTGGCTGATCGATTGGGACTATGCAGGTTTCAATTCGCCGCTCTTTGATCTCGCCAATCTATGTTCGAACAATGAAGTGCCTGCCGACGACGAAACACGGCTGTTGGAGGCCTATTTCGAGCGCAGGGCTGATGCGGACCTGCTGCGGCGCTATCACGCGATGAAATGCGCCTCGCTGCTGCGGGAAACCATGTGGTCGATGATTTCCGAAATCCATTCCACCCTGGATTTCGATTATCCCGCCTATACCGCCGAGAATCTGGCGCGCTTCGAGCGCGCTCTTGGCGACTTCCGGAATATGTGAGGAGTTTGTTATGAGCGATATCCCGACGTCAGCGCGTGCTGTCATCATCGGCGGCGGCATTATCGGCTGTTCGACCGCTTATCATCTGGCCAAGCTCGGCTGGAAGGATGTGGTGCTGGTTGAGCGGCACAAACTGACGAGCGGCTCGACCTGGCATGCGGCAGGGCTCGTGGGACAGCTGCGGACGTCGGCCAATATCACGCAACTGCTGAAGTACTCGGTTGAGCTCTATAACAAGCTTGAAGCCGAGACCGGCCTTGCGACCGGCTGGAAGATGAATGGTGGCCTGCGCCTCGCCTGCAACCAGGCGCGCATGACGGAGATCAAGCGCCAAGCCACAACGGCGCATTCTTTCGGTTTGGAGATGCATCTGCTGTCACCCAAAGAAGCGCAGGATCTGTGGCCGATCATGGATATCGGCGATCTGGTCGGGGCGGCGTTCCTGCCGACCGATGGCCAGGCTAATCCTGCCGACATCGCGCAATCGCTTGCCAAAGGCGCGCGGCTCGCTGGCGTGAAGATCGTCGAGGAGGTTGCCGTCACGGGGATCGAAGTGGTGAAGGGCCGCGCGGTCGCCGTGGTGACCGATAAGGGCCGCATTGCTGCCGACGTCATCGTCAATTGCGGCGGGCAATGGGCGCGGGAGATCGGCGCCTTGGCCGGCGTCAATGTGCCGCTGCAATCGGTGCAGCATCAATACATCGTCACCGAGGCCATGGCCGGTGTGCCGAAGAACCTGCCAACCCTGCGCGATCCCGACCGCCTGATCTATTTCAAGGAAGAGGTGGGTGGGCTGGTGATGGGTGGCTATGAGCACAACCCAATTCCCTGGCTGCCGGGGAAGGATCGATTTGCACTGCCGGGCAATTTTGCGTTCCAGCTGTTGGACAATGATTGGGATCATTTCGGGCAGTTGATGGAACAGGCACTGGCGCGCGTGCCCACGCTGGAGACGGCTGGCGTCAAGCAGATGATCAATGGGCCGGAGAGCTTCACGCCGGACGGCAATTTCATTCTGGGTGAATCGCCGGAGGTGAAGAACTTCTATGTCGGTGCGGGGTTCAACGCGTTCGGCATCGCATCCGGCGGTGGCGCCGGGCGTGCGCTCGCTGAATGGGTGGCCGCGGGCGAACCGCCGATGGATCTGTGGCCGGTCGATATCCGTCGTTTTGGCTCGGTGCACCGGGACAAGAACTGGGTGCTTACGCGGACATTGGAAGCTTATGCCCACCACTATTCGATGGCCTGGCCGCATGAGGAGTTGGAGAGCGTGCGGCCGGTGCGGGTCTCGCCGCTCTATGCGAAGCTGAAGGAGCAGGGCGCCGTCTTCGGCTGGAAGCTCGGCTGGGAGCGACCGAACTGGTTTGCACCGAAGGGTGTCGCAGCAAAGGACGAATACTCCTACGAGCGGCAGAACTGGTTCGAGCATGTCGGGGCGGAGCACAAGGCTGCACGTGAGCGCGTGGTTTTGATCGACCAGACGTCCTTTGCGAAGTTCATGCTGGTGGGGCGTGATGCGGAAGCCGCCTTGTCGTGGATTGCCAGCAACGATGTCGCGAAGAAGCCGGGGACGATCATCTATACCCAGATGCTGAACCAGCGCGGCGGCATCGAATGCGATCTCACGGTGACGCGCGTGGCGGAGGATGCCTATTACATCGTGACCGGCACCGGCTATGCGACCCATGATTTCCACTGGATCTCGTCGCATATCCCGGCGGGGCTGGATGCGCGGTTGATCGACGTCACGTCAGGATATGGCGTGCTGTCGCTGATGGGACCGAAGGCGCGCGATGTGCTGGCCGCGGTGACGCCGAGCGATGTCTCGAATGCGGCATTCCCGTTCGGCACAGCGCAGGAAATTTCGATTGCCGGCGCGGTGGTGCGGGCCTTGCGCGTGACTTATGTGGGTGAGTTGGGTTGGGAGCTGCACATTCCGGTCGAAACCATGGTCGCGGTCTATGAGGCGTTGTGGGCGGCGGGGCAGGCACATGGCATTGCCAATGCGGGGTATCGCGCGATCGAAAGTCTGCGCCTGGAGAAGTTCTACCGGGCCTGGTCGTCGGACATCACGCCGGACCATTCGCCGCTGGAAGCCGGTATGGGCTGGGCGGTGAAGCTGAAGAAGAATGTGCCGTTCCTGGGGCGAGAGGCACTGACGATGCTGGCTGCGAAGAAACTGCCGAAGCTGCTGGCCTGCTTCTCGGTCGATGACCAGAGCGTCGTACTGCTGGGCCGCGAGACGATTTTTCGCAACGGCCACCAGGTCGGCTGGCTGGCGTCCGGCGGATACGGCTATACGCTGGGCACCAATATCGGTATCGGCTATGTGCGCGACCGTGAGAATGGTGTGAGCGCCGAGGACGTGCTGAACGGCACCTATGAGTTGGAGATCGCTTGCCAGCGCTATCCGGCCAGGGTCAGCCTGCAGCCGCTCTATGATCCGAAGATGGAGCGGGTGAAGGCCTAATTAGATCGAGGCAATCTCCACTTCGATGCCATGCACGCTTGAACTCTCCGCCATGTCGCTCTTGGTGCCGGGGTTGAGGGCGTTGACGGTGAGGCCGCCCAGTTTTGGCCAGCGGCTCTTGGCGGCAAGTGCCACGCCGCGCGGGAGCGTGTCGGCCAGTTCGACCACCATATCGATGGTGCCGGTCGAATTTGAGACGCGCACCGGCTGACCCGCGGTGAGGCCGCGGGCGGCGGCGTCATCGGGATGCATCGCGACGTTCTGCAGGCCGAGCTTAGCGCCGATCTTCGGATCGTTGTGATAGGAGCTGTTCATCAGCCATTTGGACGCCGGCGAGAGCAGGCGCAAGTGCCCCTTGGCGGGCCGCGCGTCGACAGTCGCTGCTGGCACGAGTGGAAAGCCAGCTTCCTCTGCAGCCCTGCTGGCGATCTCGATCTTGCCGGAGGGCGTCGGAAATTTGAGATCGGGGAACTGCATCACCGGCTGGGCCCAGCGCTGGACGGTGCCGGACACTTTCAATGCCGTGAAGTCTTTCTGGCCGAGCTGCCGGGCCAGATTGTCGAGGATCGCCGAATCGGGCTCGAACAACTCGGCATCAGCGTAGCCCATCGCCTTGGCGAGGCGGCGGAAGATTTCCTGGTTCGGAAGTGCTTCACCCATCGGCGCTTTTGCGGTGACCTGGGGCGAGACGGTGAGGTCGAAATAGGAGGTGACCAGATCGTCGAATTCCAGGAACGAGGCCGCCGGCAAAATGATGTCGGCATGGTCGACCGTGTCGGTCGGGAACAGATCGATGGCGACATGAAACAGGTCATCGCTGTTGAGCGTCTCGCGCAGATCGGCCTGGCGCGGGTTGGAGGCAGCGATGTTGATGTTCCAGGTGAACAAGGCGCGCGCGCGGCTGCGGTCGCGCAGCAGATCGACCAGATCCATATGGCTCACGACCTGGCGCTCGTTGCTGCGCAGATGCGGCGCTTCGAGATAGTCGCCGTCAGTGCCGCGCTTGGCGCCGCCGTTGAGATAGAGGAGACCGGCGCCGGGTTTCGCAAAGTTGCCGGTTGCTGCCGGCAGCAGGCCGATAGCACGGAAGATGTTGCCGCCCATGGGCTGGCGCTGCAGGCCCTGGCCCAGCCACAACAGAGCGGGACCGCCGCCATAGATTTTGGCGGCTTCGATGATATCAGCTGCAGGCACGCCGGTTGCGGCCTCGGTCCAGGCCGGATCAGCCTTGGCAATGGTGGGCGCCAATTCATCCCAGCCAATCGTATGCGCATCGATGAAGGCCTGATCGATCAGCTTCTCCCGCACCAGCACATGCAGCAGGCCGTAGGCGAGTGCTGCATCGGAACCGGGGAAGGGCTGCAGATGGAGATCGGCCTGATCGGCAGTTTCATGGCGCACGGGATCGATCACGATCACCTTGGCCGGTGTTTCCTTGAGCCAATATTTGTGCCGGTGCGGTGCGGAGGCCGACGGGTTGGCGCCCCAGACCATGATGCAGGCAGCATCTTTGGCCATGCGCGGATCGAAGCCGTCGCTCGACGTCCCATAGAGATAGCCGAGGGCGGCGTGGCCGGCGGCGTTGCAGATGCTGTCGGGATCGACCTCGCTGGCGCCGAGCTTGTGGAAGAAACGCTGCGGAAAGCCGCCGGCGATGGCCGAGCAGGTGCCGGTGTAATGGGTGTGCCAGATGGCTTCGGGGCCGCTTTCGGCGACGATCTGCTGTAACTGTTCTGCAATGATCTGGACGGCCTCGTCCCAGCTGACCGGCCTGTATTGGCCGCTGCCCTTGGGGCCACTGCGCAGCAAAGGCTGGGTGAGGCGTGCCTTGGGGTCGAGATAAGCGCCGTTATAGGCGATGGCGCATTTCCCGCACAAAGCGCCGCGGCTCACCGCGTGATCCGGGTCGCCCAGGACCTTGATGCGGCCGTCCTCGGAAGTGACGACGGCGATGCCGCAGGCGTCGTAGCAATCGCGCGGGCAGGTGGTCTTGATGATGGTTTTCTGGGTCATGATCCACACATTGTAGAGGGACAACGGTCGATTGTGAACAAGACTCGCGCTGCGCGTCTTGACTTTGAGGTGCCCGAGCCCTGATTTTGTATGAGAAATTGGGGAAAGAAAAAATATGAACGACCGCTCCTACCTGCGCCTCGTGCGCGATCCCGGCTTTGCCTGGATGCTGCTGACCCAGTTCCTGGGGGCGCTCAACGACAATCTTTACCGCTATGTCGTGACCTTCTTCGCGATCGATCTCGCTCTGCAGCAACCGGACGGCATGCTGGCCAACACCTATATCACGATCATCGGCGTCCTCTTTGTGCTGCCTTTTCTTGCCTTCTCGGGCTATGCGGGCCAGCTTGCCGACATCTATTCCAAGCGGATGGTTCTCATCGTCACGAAATCGGTCGAAATCGTTGCGATGCTGCTCGGCCTCTATGCCTTCATGCAGCAGGACCTCACTCTGATGATGGTCGTGATGTTCCTGATCGCGACGCATTCCGCCTTCTTCAGCCCAGCGAAGTACGGGTCATTGCCGGAACTGCTGCCGCAGCACGATTTGTCGCGTGGCAACGCGCTCATCGAGATGAGCACTTTCCTGGCCATCATCATCGGCACCTGGGCGGGCGGGGCGCTCTATCAGACGGTGGGGCATGATCCGCTCGTCATGGGAATCGTGCCGCTGGTTATTGCTGTGGTTGGCACGCTGGCCGCTTTCGGCATCGGCCGGACACCGGTGCCGGTGCAGAAATCCAAGTTCAGCTTCAGCCCGCTTGCCGGTATCGGCTCCGGCATGCGGGAATTGCTGGGCGACCGGCGGCTCATGCTCACGGTCCTCGGCAATTCATGGTTCTGGTTCCTGGCGGCGCTGGTCCAGATATCGATCCCGCTCTATGGCACCACGGTGCTCGGCCTCAGCGAGAGTGCGACAGGCGGTCTGTGGGCGGCTGTCGCCATCGGCATCGGCGTCGGCAGTCTGGTCGCCGGACGGCTATCCGGGCACAAGGTCGAGTTCGGTCTGGTGCCGATTGGTTCCGTCGGCATGGGTGTTACGGCGATCCTTCTCGTAACGATGGATCACACATGGTCGGCGGTTCTCTGCCTGGGATTGCTCGGCTTCTTTGCCGGCTTCTACACGGTGCCACTCAACGCAATGTTGCAGCAGAAATCGGCTGTTGCATCGCGTGGCCGCATCATCGGCGCCAACAATTTTCTCAATTTCCTCGCCATTGCCTTGGCCTTTGGCACGAACCTGCTCCTGGGAAGCGTGCTTGCCTTGACGCCGGACCAGGTGATCCTGGTCGGCGGCGTACTGAGCTTCGCTGTCACAGGCTACATCTTCTTCCTTCTGCCGGACTTTTTCATCCGCTTTGTGCTGTGGCTGCTGGCGCATTCGATCTATCGCATCCGCATTGTCGGCGCGGAGAATGTGCCGTTGAATGGGCCGGCGCTGCTGGTGTGCAACCATCTGTCCTTTGTCGATGGGTTGCTGGTGGGATCTTGCGTGCAACGTTTCGTTCGCTTCATGGTCTATGCACCCTTCTTCAACATCCCGGGCCTGGGGCGCTTTCTGAAATTGATGCGCGCCATTCCGACGGGCGGCGGCAAAGTTCTGGAGCCGATCAAGAAGGCGCGCGCTGAACTGCAGGGCGGGCATGTCGTGTGCATCTTCGCCGAGGGCGCCATCAGCCGTACTGGCAATATGCTGCCTTTCAAGCGCGGCTTCGAGCGGATCATCGACGGCATCGAGACGCCGGTCATCCCCGTGCATCTCGATCAGCTCTGGGGTTCGATCTTCAGCTTCAAGGACGGCAAGTTCTTCTGGAAATGGCCGCGTCGCCTGTTCTATCCCGTCACCATCACATTCGGGAAGCCGCTGCCCTCAACGGCCAAGGCCTGGCAGGTTCGGCAGAAACTGCTGGAGCTGGGCGGTGACGCCTTCCGAATCCGCCGCAAGAAGGACGATTTGGTTGCCAACCGCTTCATCCAGTCCGCCAAGAAGCGCTGGTTCCGCATGGCGCTGGCGGACTCGCTTGGACGCGAGCTCACTTTCGGTCAGGCGCTGACGGGCTCGCGCCTGCTCGGGTGCTGGTTTGCACGCGAGAGGGCGGCCGACAAGATGATCGGCGTGCTGCTGCCAAGCTCGGTGGCGGGAGCGCTGGTCAATATGGGCCTGATGCTGGCGGGCAAGGTGCCGGTCAACCTCAACTTCACCATCGGTGCTGCCGCGATGGACTCAGCGATCGAGCAATGCGGCATCAAGACGATCGTGACGGCACGAGCTTTCCTCACCAAGGCGAAGATCGAGGAACGGCCGGGGATGATCTTCGTCGAGGAACTGCTCGCTGCTCAAGGCAAGGCAGCGCAGCTTCTCATGTATGTGGCGACGCTGCTGACGCCAACATCGTTGCTGGTGCGGTGGGCGGGTCCCCAGGGCCAGTCGGTCGACGATCTGTGCACGATCATGTTCAGTTCCGGCTCCACCGGGGAACCCAAGGGCGTCATGCTCTCGCAACATAACGTGGTCTCGAACCTCGAGGCGATCGCGCAGATCCTGTGGGTGCAGAAGGACGACCGGGTGATCGGCGTGTTGCCGTTCTTCCATTCCTTCGGCTTCACGGGAACGCTGTGCCTGCCATTGGTCGTAGGCTTGGGCGCCGTCTATCACGCCAATCCGCTGGATGCGAAGACCATTGGCGGCCTCGTCCGCAAATTCAAGGCGACGATCCTCATCTCGACGCCGACCTTCTGCCAGGCCTACTTGCGTATCTGTTCGAAAGAGGATTTCGCGAGCCTGCGGCATGTCGTAGTGGGTGCCGAACGGTTGCGGCCTGACTTCGCGGCGGCATTCAAGGAGAAGTTCGGTATCGACATGCTGGAAGGTTACGGTGCCACGGAAATGGGGCCGGTGGTCTCGGTCAATGTGCCCAATGTGATCCAGGCCGGCGAGAGCCAGACCGGGCACAAGCCGGGCACGGTCGGCCATCCGGTCCCGGGCGTGGCCGCGCGCATCGTCGATCCGGATACGTTGGCTGACCTCAAGGAAGGCGAGGAAGGCTTGCTGCTCTTAAAAGGTCCAGGCCGCATGGTCGGCTATCTCAACAACCCGGTGAAGACGGCGGAGGTCATCAAGGATGGCTGGTATGTCACCGGCGACATCGCCGTGATCGATGAGGACGGATTCATCCGCATCACCGACCGGCTATCGCGCTTCTCAAAGATCGGCGGTGAGATGGTGCCGCACCTCAAGGTCGAGGAGGCGATGCTCCAGATCCCCGGCATCAACGGCGCCAATGTGACGGCGATACCGGATGCTGCCAAAGGCGAACGGCTGGTCGGCTTCTATACCGCGGATGAGAGCATGGCGCCGGAACTGGTGTGGCAAGGACTCAACAATTCCGGCCTGCCGAAGATCTGGGTGCCAAAGGCAGCCGATCTCCATCGCATCGAGGAATTGCCCGTATTGGGGACCGGCAAGACAGATCTCAAGCGGCTGAAGACGATGGCGCTAACGCTTGTGGCCCAATAGGCGGAAGACCAAGGGGGCTGCCACCACGATCATGAAGATGCGCACGACGTGGTGGCTGGAGACATAGGCCGCGTCGATGCCCAGCGCCAAGGCGATGAGGCTCATTTCGGCCAAACCGCCGGGTGCGAAGGCGAGAAGGGCGGAGCCGAAGGGCATCTCGGCCGTCGCTGCGACGGCGAAGCCGAAAGCAACTGCCACGACCAGCAGGAGTGTCGTGGCGCCGATCGCGAGCAGGATGCCGCGCAGGACGAGCTTCAGGGGCAGACCGGTAAAGCGCGCGCCGATCATCGATCCCACGACGATCTGGGCTACGGCGACAAGTTCACCCGGCGGTTTTGAGGCCGTGACGCCGAATACGTGCAACGCGGCACTCACCGTCATCGGCCCGACCAAGGCATAGGCCGGTAGCCGCAGCAGCCGAGCGCCGAAGAAGCCGGCAATCGCCGCGCCGGTCAGCCAGAGGACGTCGATCCACTCCATCGGCACCGTGTTGACGATGAGCCCGCCGCTGGGTGGGGCATAGCCGCCGAACAGGCGATAGCCAAACGAGAGGACGAAGACCGCCACCAGGATACGCGAGCCGTGCGCCAGCGATATCCGTGCCTCGTCGCCACCAAAGGCGCTGCCGGCCAGGATCATTTCGGAGAGGCCGCCGGGTGCCGCCGCGAAATAGGCCGTTACCGGATCGTAGCCGGCGACACGGACGTAATAGAGCCGCACCACATACGTGGTGACGATGACGTAGAGACCGAGCCATAGAAAGCTGATCGCCCAGTATTGCAGGTGATCAATGATCTGGGGCGTGAAGGCGCTGCCCAGCATGGTGCCGAGCACGGTGATGAAGATCATGCGCAGGCGTGGCATCAATGCGACGCGGATTCCGGATACGGCGGCGATGGTGGTGAAGGTCATCGCCCCCATCATCCAGGGCAGCGGCAGATGCAGCAGCAGGAACACGAAACCACCGGCCGCACCGAGGACGAGACAGAGGATGCGGGCGCGGGTTGGTGGCGAGAACGGCAGTTGCATCCCGGATCAGATCTCCGCTGTGGCTTTGAGGCCTTCTAGCACAGCTTCCTCTGCCGTGCGCGGGGTAAGGCAATCGCCAATAACATGAATCTCGCCGCCCCAGCCGTCCATTTCGCCCTCCAGCTCGCTCTGGCTGTCATGGCCGAGCGAGGCTACCACCGTATCGACGCCTTCGAAGATGATCGGTTCGCCGCTGGTGGCGTGCTGGAAGTAAGCGGTGTCGCCATCGACACCGTAGAGCCTGGCATAGGGAATGATCTCGACATTCAGCTTATGGAGTTCACCCACCCAATGATCGCGGACATATTGGTGGATACGCTGGCCGGCCATGTAGCCATCGACGCACAGGCGCACACGGCAGCCGGCGCGCGCCAGCTTTTCAGCCAACCCCATGCCGATCCAGTCGCAGCGCCAATCGGCGATGATGACGGAGCTGCCGATATTGACTTCATCGCGCAAGGCCGCCCAGGCACTGACCACATGGCCGCCTTCTACCCCTTCGATGCCGGCCTGCAATGCACTGCGTGGCCTGGCGCCGGTGGCGATGATGAGGGCGTCGGGTTTCTCCACCTCGATGAGGGCCCGTGTCACTTTCGTGCGCGTGCGGATTTCGGCGCCGCCCATCTGCACTTCACGGGTAAGATTGGTGATGATGCCGCCGAATTCGGCGCGGGAAGGGAGCATTTGTGCGAGCAACGCCTGGCCGCCAAGGCGCTCGCCTGCTTCACACAGGATCACCTCATGACCGCGCTCGGAGGCGACCGCGGCGGCTTTCATGCCGCCAGGTCCACCGCCGGCGATGAGGATCTTCTTCTTCTTTGCGAGCGGCTTCCTCGTGCCATAGGTGAGTTCGCGGCCGGTCTCCGGATGCTGGATGCAGGAGATCGGATAGCCGAGATGGAAATGGCCGATACAGGCCTGGTTACAGCCGATGCAAGCACGAATGTCGTCGAGCTTGCCGGCCTCAGCCTTCCGCGGCATGTCAGGGTCGCAGATCATCGCGCGGGTCATGCCGATCATATCGGCAGCACCACTGGCCAAGATCTTTTCAGCATCTTGCGGCTGATTGATGCGGCCGGCGACGAAGACGGCAGCTTTCACCTTGGCTTTCACGGCCGCGGCAAAGGGCGCCACATAGCCGTTGGCAAAGGCCATCGGTGGCGCGATATGGACGGCGCCGGCAAACGTGGCCGACGAGCCGGCGATGACGTTGAAGAAATCCATCACATCGTCCAGGGCGATGATGGCGGCAAGGCTCTCGCTTTCCTGCAGGCCGTTATGGTCGTGATCGTCGCCGCTGATGCGCAGCCCGACGATCATGTCGGGGCCGACCTTGGTGCGGATCGCCTCGGCCACTTCCCGGATGAAGCGCAGGCGGTTTTCGAAGCTGCCGCCATATTCGTCGGTGCGCAGATTGGTGCGCTCATTGAGGAACTGGGCCGGCAGGTAGCCGTGACTGGCGACGATTTCGACACCATCGAGGCCCGCGCGATGGAGGCGTTCGGCAGCTGCGGCATAGCCGTCGATGATTTCCTTGATCATGCGCTTCGACATCGGCCGCGGCATGACGTGGAAACGTTCGTTGGGCACGGCCGAGGGCGCATAGGCGACGGGTGCCGTGCCGTCCTGGCTTTCCATGATCTCGCGGCCAGGATGGAACAGCTGGCTGAAGATCTTGGTGCCATAGGGCTTACAGGCGGCGACCACGGCCTCATAGCCCGGGATACAATCATCTGTCGTTGCCATGATGAGATGCGAGGTGTACCGCGCGGTCTCGTGGACGCCGGCCACCTGCATGATGATGAGGCCGGCGCCGCCCTCGGCCCGCGCCTTGTGATAGGCGACCAGCGGTTCGTTCGGCACACCCCGGGTCGGCATCGTGGTGTCGTGGCCGGTCGAGAAGATCCGGTTCTTGATGCGGCAGCCGCGGATGTCGAAGGGCTGGAACAGGCGGGCGGTGTTGGTGGTCATGTTCGGCTCGTTTGCTCAACTGGCGGGAACTGGCGGGGACGGTCCTGGCGAACCTATCCCGGCTGCACACAGCTTTGAAGGCCGATCTTGCCCGGAATTGGCCCCAGACCGGCAAAACGAGGTTGACTTTGGGGGGCTTTGCCGTTGATTTGGCGCCAATCACGCTTCTCCGACGAGGTTCCCATGATCCCGCGCTATTCCCGCCCCGAAATGACCAAGATCTGGGACCCGGAGAACCGGTTCCGCATCTGGTTCGAGATCGAGGCGCATGCCTGCGATGCGCTGGCGGAATTGGGCGTCATCCCCAAGGAAGCGGCGGCGGAAATCTGGGCCAAGGGGAAGTGGGAGGTCGCGCGAATCGATGAGATCGAGCGCGAGACCAAGCACGACGTCATCGCCTTCCTGACCAATCTCGCAGAATATGTCGGCCCCTCGGCCCGGTTCGTCCATCAGGGCATGACCTCGTCGGACGTGCTGGACACCTGCCTTGCCGTGCAGCTGCGCCAGGCGGCGGATCTGCTGCTGGAAGACCTGGATCGGCTGCTGAAGGCGCTGGAGAGGCGCGCGTTCGAGCACAAGCTGACGCCGACCATCGGCCGCAGCCATGGCATCCATGCGGAGCCCACCACTTTCGGCCTCAAGCTCGCCTCGCATTACGCGGCCTTTGCGCGTGCCAAGCAGCGCCTGGTTGCCGCCCGCGACGATATCTCGACCTGCGCCATCTCGGGCGCGGTTGGCACCTATGCCAATATCGATCCCCGGGTCGAGGCGCATGTTGCGCGCAAGATGGAGCTGAAGGTCGAGCCGGTCTCGACCCAGGTCATCCCGCGCGACCGTCATGCCATGTTCTTTGCGGTGCTGGGTGTGATCGCGAGTTCGGTCGAGAATCTCTCGATCGAGGTGCGGCATCTGCAGCGATCGGAAGTGCGTGAGGCGGAGGAGTTCTTCTCGCCGGGGCAGAAGGGCTCCAGCGCCATGCCGCATAAGCGCAACCCGGTCTTGTCCGAGAATCTGACGGGCCTTGCCCGCGTCGTGCGGGCGGCGGTCAATCCGGCGCTTGAGAACGTGGCGCTGTGGCATGAGCGGGATATCAGCCACTCCTCGGTCGAGCGCGTGTTCGGGCCGGATGCCACCATCACGCTCGACTTCGCCCTCAACCGCCTCGTCGGCCTGGTCGACAAGTGGATCATCTATCCTGAGGCGATGCAGGCCAATCTCGACCGCTATAGCGGGCTCGTACATTCGCAGCGCGTGCTGCTGGCACTGACGCAGGCGGGGATGAGTCGCGAGGATTCCTATCAGGCCGTGCAGCGCAATGCGATGAAGGTGTGGCTGGAGGGAAAAGACTTCCTGACCGAACTCAAAGCCGATGCCGAGGTCACCAAGCTGCTGACGCCGGCGCAGATTGAGGTCTGTTTCGACCTCGATTATCATTTCAAGCATGTCGATGACATCTTCCAGCGCGTCTTCGGCCGCTCTTGAAACCCTGATCGGTTTTTGTGCGGCACATCCGGTACCAGATACCGACGCGCCGCGCTTCCTCGGCCGGCTGAATACCGGACCGCAGGCGATCATCGATTGGCGTGAGCGCGGTGTGGTCGCGGTGTTGCTCGATTCTGTCATGGGCGGCAACAAGACGGTGCCGTTCGAGATCTGCGGCCTGGCGAGCGTCAGCCTGCCGTCGGTTCTCGCGGAAGATCTTCTGCACGAACTTGCCCGCCGCGCACCGATGTTGGGGGCGCGTGCCAACGAATTGGCCTTCACGCCGATCTGGCGGCCCCACAAACAACTAGCCCAGTCCCTCGGCTATGCGCACTCCTACAGCGACTGCGACATGAGTTGCCGCAACGCAGAATGGGGGCCGGATGCGCCACTGCCGCAGGGGGCCTTCTGGACTGATGCCGCGCCGGATTGGATAGAGGCCTATATCGAGGTGCTGACCACAGGCTTCGCGGACGTACCGGGTGCCTTCGTGCCGCGGCCGGAGGAGATCCGCCGCTATCTGGCGCAGTCGAACATCCGCGCACGCATCCTGATCGAAGATGATCGCGCCATCGGGCTGCTGCGCTATACCGAACCGGACAACTATATCAACGCTGTGGTACGTGCCGGCGGGCAGAGTGGGCGCGGCATCGGCCGCCTAATCATGGATGAGGCCCGGCGCTGCCTGACGCAAAACGGAAACGCGCCGCCGATGACGCTGACGGTGGTGGATACGAATACAGCGGCGATAGAGCTCTATCGCCGCTGTAATTTCGAGATCGACAGGGAAGTGACGGTGTTGATCCGCCGCTTCTGACGGATCAGAGCTTCACTTCAGTCATGATCTGCTGCTTGGCCGTCGCCAGCAACTCGTCCATGTGCTTGCGCAGACGGTGCTCGCTCATCTCGACGTTCTTGGCCTTGAAGTCGCCCAGAACCTTCAGCAGCACGTCATGATCGCCCGGCGTGTCGAAGTCGGAAGCCACCACGCTCTTGGCATAGACCTCTGCTTCGGCGCCGTCGATGCCGAGGAGTTGTGCCGCCCAAAGACCCAATAGCTTGTTACGGCGATTGGTAACTCTGAACTCCAACTCCTTGTCATGCTTGAACTTGTTCTCGAAGGCGGATTCGCGCTCGTCGAAAGTGGTCATACCCGTGCAATCCCTTGACTGGTTCTTTGGCGGAGGAAACTCGCTTGAAAAATGGTTGGCCCTAGCCCTCCAGTCAAGTCTAATAGGGCGAGTTTCGTCGACTGACAACTTTCACCGTCTATTGCCGGTTGGGCCCATGTGCAGCGTCATCATCCTTTCCCGACCGGACCATGATTGGCCGATCCTCATCGCTAGCAATCGCGACGAGATGCATGAGCGGCCCTGGGATCCGCCGGGGCGGCACTGGCCGGATCGGCCCGATGTGGTGGCGGGGCGCGACAAATTGGCTGGCGGTTCCTGGCTCGGCATGAATGATTTCGGCGTGGTGGCCGGCATTCTCAATCGCCGCAACACGCTGGGGCCGCAGGAAGGCAAGCGCTCACGTGGCGAGCTGGTGCTGGACGCGCTTGATTTCGCCGATGCTGAAGCGGCTGTCGCCATGCTGCAGGAGTTGGATGCCAAGGCCTATCGCCCGTTCAACATGGTGGTGGCCGACAATACACATGCCTATTGGCTGCGGAATACCGGCCAGGAAATCGAGGCGCAGCCGCTGTTGCCGGGGCTTTCCATGATCACCGCAATGGACCTCAACGACATGGAGAGCGCGCGGACGCGGCATTACCTGCCGCGCTGGCAGGCGGCCGAGGCGCCGGATCCGGGGGCCGGCAAATGGGAATCCTGGGTCGAAGTGCTGCAGTCGCGCGAGTATGGGCCGGGGGGCGATGTCTTCGACGCCATGCATATTGTCTCCAACACCGGCTTCGGGACAATCTCCTCGTCGCTGATGGCATTGCCCTCGGTCAACCATTCCGACCTGCTGCCGCGTTGGCGTTTCCTAGGTGGGCGGCCTGAGACGATTTCCTGGATCGATGTCGATTTGAGCTGATGCGGGCGTTTCGGCTTGCCGCCCGGATCGTTCGTTGCTATGAATGTTATAGTATAACATATCATGTGAGACGAAAATGCAGTCCAAATGGTCATTTGCGCTTCTGTTTTTAGTCGGCCTAGCGCTGGTCTCGGCCAGCGGCTTCCCGGCGAAAGCGGAGGAAAAACTGCCGGTGGTGGCGACTTTCAGCATTCTTGGCGATCTCACGCAGAAGATCGGCGGGAACGCCATTTCGCTGACCACCCTGGTCGGGCCCAACGAGGACGCCCATGCCTTCGATCCCACCGCGGATGCGCAGCGCGCGGTCGCGGGAGCTAAGGTGCTGGTGGTGAATGGGCTTGGTTTCGAGCCTTGGCTCGACCGGCTGGTCGATGCCGCAGCCTTTCGCGGCAAGCTGGTCGAGGCGACCAGCGGGATAACGCCTTTGGCCTGGACGGGCGAGGAGGAGGGGCATGACCACGAAGCCGAAGGCGAGGCGCATGAAGGCGAAGAACACGTCCACGACGCGGTCGACCCGCATGCCTTCCAGGACCCCAAACTGGTGCTGACCTATATCGAGAATATCGCTGCGGGCCTGGAAGAAGCGGCACCCTCCCATGCTGCAGAGTTCCGCAAGAATGCCGACACGTTGAAGCAGGAATTCCGCGCGCTCGATGCGGAGCTGACCGCGACGCTTGGCAAGCTACCGGCAGCACAGAAGCGTATCCTGACCTCGCACGATGCCTTCCAGTATTTCGGTCACGCCTATGGCATCGAATTCATTGGTGTTCAGGGCGTCAGCACCGAAGCGGAGCCCTCAGCACAGGACCTCAAGCACATTGTCGAACAGATCCAGTCGGGCAAGATCAAAGCCGTGTTCATTGAAAACATGAATGATCCGCGCTTCATCGAGACGCTCGCAGCCGATACGGGTATCAAGGTCGGCGGCGATCTTTATTCGGATGCATTGTCGGCCGAAGACGGCCCGGCCAGCGACCTCTTGTCGCTCTTCCGTCATAACCAAAAGGAATTGATCAAAGCCCTGCAATAACATAGCGTTCGGGCACACGAAGTTCTGGGAGCAGGCCATGTTGTCGAGACGGGATATTCTGCTGGGCGCCGCGGCCGGGACGTCCGTGGTAGCTATTGGCGGGGTGCGCGCGATGGCACTCTCCAGCGAACCGATGGCGCCCGAGGACCTCAAGGCCTTTGCCTTGGGTTGCGGCGGTGTCGCCTCTCATCAGCAATTGATCGCCGATGCCAAATGGCTGCTCAATGACGAAATCAAACGTGGCGTGAAGACGGCGGTCGATACCGAGGTTGTCGTTTGCCCACTGTGCCATTGTTCCATGCAGGTCACCTCCGACATCAGCTTTTAAAGCACGATGCGCGTCCTCGTCTGGCTCGTGGCATTGATAGCAATGGCGATTCCGCATGCCGCCATGGCGCACCCGCATGTCTTCATCGATAACCGCGTGACGCTATTGTTTGCCGATGGTGCGGTCACAGGTTTTCGCACGGAATGGCGCTTTGACGAGATATTCACCGAGGATCTGGTGGCCCAGTACGACGCAGACGGGGACGGCGCATTCAGCCCATCGGAGAGCAAGCAGGTGAGGGATGGAACGCTGCCCAATCTGAAGGGCTTTCACTATTTCACCTATGTCTATTTCGACGGCAAAGATCTGGGCGAACTCGAACCGGCAGACTTTGCGGCTGATATCGTCGATGGCGCGGCGCGATTTGTGTTCACCTACGCGCTGCCAAAGCCGGTTGATCCGCATCAACGCAAGCTCGCGATCTCGATCTACGACAGCGAATATTATGTCGAGGTGTTAATGGCGGAGAAGAATCCGCTGGCGATCGAGGGTGAGGCCGGCGGCTGCCAGGCGACGGTTGCCGATGATCCCGATCACGCCTATTACGGCGGCTTCGTCATTCCTCAGGTTGTTGCGGTCGCCTGCCCATGAGACTTATCGCGATCTTCGCCTGCCTGCTCTTTGCGGTCTTGATGCTGTCGACGGCCTCGGCCCAGGAAAGTGCGTCGCCCTTTACCAGCAACCCATCCGCCGCCACTGTCGACGCCGCAGCGCCGGAAGCGAGCCCGGGCGTGTTCACGACGGTCGGCCGCACCTTTGTGACGCTGCAGCGTGACGTCAATCGGGCGATCAATGCGCGCCTGATGGCGATCAAGCGTGGCGAGGACAAAGGAGCCCTTCTGGGCGGCCTGCTGGTCGCATTCCTCTATGGCGTATTCCATGCCCTGGGGCCAGGCCATGGCAAAGCGGTCGTCATTGGCTATTTTCTGGGAAGGGCGGCCCGGCCCTGGCGTGGCGTCGGCATGGCGGCCTGGATCGCTGCCAGCCATGTGCTGGGGGCAGTGGTGATAGTGGGCATTGCCCATGTCATCCTGTCGCGAAGTCTGGTGTCGCCGACCAACGAGTTCCTGTGGCTGCGTCTCGCCAGCTATGGCGCCATCGTCCTGGTCGGCCTGTTCATGTTGCGCGAATGGGCGCGTGGCGGACATCACCAACATGGGCACGACCACAACCACGGGCACGATCATAGCCATGCCTGCCATGTCGGCGATACGACCTGGCTAGATCGGCGGGCGCCTATGGAGCAGCGGCTGCTGGCACTGGCGGCAGGCTTTGTGCCCTGTTCGGGCGCGATTCTGATCCTGCTCTTCACCATGGCGAACAATCTGATCGTCGCGGGGATCGCGATGGCGGGGGCGATCGCTTTCGGCATGGGTCTGACGCTCGCTGGCCTCGGTATTGCCAGTATCCTGCTGCGCCAACAGGTGGCGCTGCGGCTGCCGGAAGGTGGCCGCGCTGGCCGGTGGCTGGCCCTCGCGGGTCCGGTTTTTGTGATCGGCATCGGCAGCATTCTGCTGGTAGGTAGTCTGGTGACGCATATCGCACCCTAATAGGTTGCTGTGGAACGATAATTTCATCAATTCGCCGAGTGGCTCGGATGGGCCGCTGTCATTGTATTGCCGGGCCCATGCTGCTAGAAGAAGGCCGAATCTCGATAGCGCGGCGGACATGAGTCGACCCGTCTGCGTCGAGTAGCATTGGAGAACCCCAAAATGTCGCGCCGTCGCCGCATTTATGAAGGCAAGGCCAAGGTCCTGTTCGAGGGGCCGGAACCAGGTACTCTGGTGCAATATTTCAAGGATGATGCGACCGCCTTCAACAACCAAAAGAAGGGCACCATCACCGGCAAGGGCGTCCTTAATAACCGCATTTCCGAATATCTGATGGTGAAGCTGGGCGAGATCGGCATCCCGACCCATTTCGTCCGCCGTCTCAACATGCGCGAGCAGCTGGTGCGCGAGGTTGAGATCATTCCCCTTGAGGTCGTGATCCGCAACGTAGCTGCCGGTTCGCTGGCCAAGCGCCTCGGCATTGCCGAAGGCACGCAGCTGCCGCGCTCGATCATCGAATATTATTACAAGTCGGATGAGCTCGGCGATCCGATGGTTTCGGAAGAGCACATCACCGCCTTCAACTGGGCCATGCCGCAGGATCTCGACGAGATGCTGGCGCTGTCGCTGCGCATCAACGATTTCCTGACCGGTCTGCTGCTGGGCGTTGGCTTGCGCCTGGTCGACTTCAAGCTGGAGTTCGGCCGGCTCTACGAAAACGAAGAAATGCGCATCGTGCTGGCCGACGAGATCAGCCCGGACAATTGCCGCCTGTGGGACGTGAAGACCGGCGAGAAGCTGGATAAGGACCGTTTCCGCCGCGATCTCGGCAATGTGGAAGAGGCCTATCAGGAAGTGGCGCGCCGTCTGGGCATTCTGCCGGAAGGAGGCCCTCGTGACATGAAGGGCCCGAGTACGATGCAATAGGGCTTTTGCCCGGATTTCTAGGGCGCCTGTTTGGCGCCCTAGTTGTTCGCGGCAGGTGTTTTGGTTTTGATTTTGAATTTCTTGCGACAAAGGGACCGTTATGAAGGCTCGCATCCACATCACCCTCAAATCCGGCGTACTTGATCCCCAGGGCCGCGCCATCGCCAGCGCGCTGCATGCGCTGGGCTTCAACAATGTCGATGATGTCCGCCAGGGCAAGTATATCGAAGTCGATCTCAAGGAGAGCGACAAGGCCAAGGCCAAGACGGCCGTTGACCAGATGTGCGGCAAGCTGCTGGCCAACACCGTCATCGAGAACTACAGCATCGATCTGGTGGATTGAGCGATGAAGGCGGCAATCGTCGTATTCCCCGGTTCCAATCGCGAAAACGATGCCAAGGCGGCGCTGACCCAGGCGATGGGCAGCGAGCCGGTCATGGTCTGGCATCGTGACACGTCTTTGCCCAAGGTCGACCTGGTCCTGGTCCCCGGCGGCTTCTCCTACGGTGACTATCTTCGCTGTGGCGCCATCGCGGCCAATTCGCCGGTCTTGCGCGAAGTGAAGGCGCGGGCCGAGCAGGGCATGGCGGTCATCGGCGTGTGCAACGGTTTCCAGATCATTACCGAAGCCGGCCTGCTGCCGGGCGTGCTGCTGCGCAACGCCAACCTCAAATTCGTCTGTCGCAATGTGGGCCTTCGGGTCGAGACCTCGAATTCGCGCTTCACCTCCGGCTACAAGAAGGGCCAGGTGCTGTCCATTCCGGTGGCGCATCATGACGGCAACTATTTCGCCGATGCGCGCACGCTGGATGAGTTGGAAGCCGAGGATCGGATCGCGTTCCGCTATTGCGGGCCCGAAGGCCGTCTTGATAGCAATTACAATCCCAATGGATCGACCCGGCACATCGCCGGCATCCTCAACAAAAAGCGCAATGTGCTGGGCCTGATGCCACATCCTGAGAACGCCATCGAACCGCTGCACGGCTCGACCGACGGCAAGGCCTTGTTCCACAGCCTGGTGGAGACCGTGTCGTGAGCGTGCAGACCAAAATTACCCCGGAGATCGTTGCCGAGCACGGCCTGAGCGCCGACGAATACAAGCTGGTGCTGGAGATCATGGGGCGCGAGCCAAGCATGACCGAGCTTGGCATTTTCTCAGTCATGTGGTCGGAGCACTGCTCATACAAGTCATCCCGCGTGCATCTGAAGAAGCTGCCGACCAAGGCACCATGGGTCATCCAGGGTCCTGGCGAAAATGCCGGCGTCATCGATATCGGCGACGGGCAGGCGGCCATCTTCAAGATGGAGAGCCATAATCATCCGAGCTTCATTGAACCCTATCAGGGTGCAGCGACCGGTGTGGGCGGCATCATGCGCGATGTCTTCACCATGGGCGCCAGGCCGATCGCCAATCTCAACGCGTTGCGCTTCGGCGAACCGACCGACCCCAAGACGCGTCATCTGATCAGCGGTGTCGTTGCCGGCATTGGCGGCTATGGCAATTGCATGGGTGTGCCGACCGTGGGTGGCGAGGTCAATTTCCACGCCAGCTATAACGGCAATATCCTGGTGAACGCGATGACCGTCGGTCTCGCGGACACCGACAAGATTTTCTATTCGGCGGCTGCCGGTATCGGCAATCCGGTGATCTATGTCGGCGCCAAGACGGGGCGCGACGGCATTCACGGCGCCACCATGGCGTCAGCTGAATTCACCGAAGATTCGGAAGAAAAACGCCCGACCGTGCAGGTCGGCGATCCGTTCACCGAAAAGCTGCTGCTGGAAGCCTGCCTCGAGTTGATGGCGACAGATGCGATTGTCGCGATCCAGGACATGGGCGCTGCCGGCCTCACCTCATCATCGGTCGAAATGTCGTCGAAGGGGGGGCTCGGCATCGAGCTCGATCTCGACAAAGTGCCGGTACGTGAGACCCGTATGACCGCCTATGAGATCATGCTGTCCGAAAGCCAGGAGCGCATGCTCATGGTGCTGAAGCCGGCGGCGATGGAGAAGGCGCGCGCCATCTTCACGAAGTGGGAGCTGGATTTTGCGGTAATTGGCGTGCTCACCGATACCGGCCATCTGGTCCTGAAGAAGGACGGCGAAGTTGCCGCCGACATGCCGGTGGCACCGCTGGTCGACAAGGCGCCGGTCTATGAACGGCCCTGGATTCCGACGCCGGCACAGCCGGTGATCGACGCCAAGGACGTGCCGGCGCCGAATGATCTTCTCTGTGCGCTGAAGTCGATGATCGGCTCACCCGATCTCGCCAGCCGTCGCTGGGTGTGGGAACAGTATGATCATCTGGTCATGGGCCAGACGGCGCAGCGGCCGGGTGGCGATTCCGCTGTCGTGCGCGTGCCGGGTGTGCCGGGTAAGGCGCTCGCTATGAGTTCCGATTGCACGCCGCGTTATGTTTTTGCCGATCCGAAGCAAGGCGGGGCGCAGGCGGTGGCGGAAAGCTGGCGCAACATTACGGCAGTCGGCGCGACGCCGCTTGCCATTACCGATAATATGAACTTCGGCAATCCGCAGCGGCCGGAGATCATGGGGCAGTTCGCCCTCTCGATCGAAGGCATGGCGGACGCGTGCCGCGCGCTCGACTATCCGGTCATTTCCGGCAACGTCTCGCTCTATAACGAGACCAACGGCAAGGGCATTCTGCCGACACCGACGATCGGTGGCGTGGGATTGATGAAGAATGTCGACCGCATGGCGACGGTTGCTTTCAAGCAGGCCGGTGAAGCTGTGCTGGTGCTGGGTGAGAGCAAAGGTTGGCTCGGCCAGTCGATCTTCCTCCGTGAGACCCAAGGCAAAGAAGAGGGCGCGCCGCCGCCGGTCGATCTCGCCGCCGAACGCCGTCACGGCGATTTCGTGCGCGGGCTGATCGTCGCAGGCGACGTTGTCACCTGTCATGATGTCTCCGACGGTGGCCTGCTGGTGGCCCTGACCGAAATGGCGATGGCAGGCAATGTCGGCGTCAAATTGACGACGCCGCAGTCTGATGTGCCCAGCCACGGCTACTGGTTCGGTGAGGATCAGGCGCGCTATGTCATCACCGTGCCCGCCGCCAATGCAGCGGCCATCGACGCCAAGGCGAAGGCAGCCGGAGTGCCGGTTTCGCGTGTTGGGGAGACCGGCGGCGATGCGGTGGTACTTGATGGCCGCAAGATGCCGATCAGCGATCTCCGTCAATCGCATGAAGCCTTTTTGCCGACCCTGATGGGTGCGGCGTAAGATCACGGGAGTTATTGCCATGGCCATGGAAGCAAGCGAAATCGCCAGGTTGATCAAGGAAGCTCTGCCGGATGCCGATGTCACGATCGAGGATCTGCGCGGCGACGGCGATCATTACGCGGCACAGGTCGTGTCATCCGCCTTCGTCGGCAAGTCTCGGGTGCAGCAGCATCAGATCGTCTATGCCGCGTTGAAGGGCAAGATGGGCGACGAGTTGCACGCTCTGGCACTACAGACCTCGGCCCCGGCAGCCTGACCGCCTTGTGGTTTTGGCTTGATGGCGATCACTTTTGCGGCCATTTGGCCCGCGGGCGCTGTATTCCTGCTGGTGCCAGCGGCCTGGCGGCGGCAAAATGCCCCGGTGCTGGCTGAGCCTGTGATCAGCCTCGACAATTGACTTTCCAACTGATTGCCGCCATATCGCGAGCAAAGGCAGAAAGGATTACCGCCCATGAGTGACAACCCCGTTTTCGACCGGATTCGCGACGATATCGGCAGCAACGACGTCGTGCTCTACATGAAGGGCACCCCGGTATTCCCGCAATGTGGCTTCTCCGCCGCCGTTGTGCAGGTGCTGAGCCATGTCGGGGTGAAGTTCAAAGGCATCGATATCCTGCAAGACCCCAGCTTGCGCCAGGGTATCAAGGAATTCGCCAGCTGGCCGACTGTGCCTCAGCTCTATGTGAAGGGCGAGTTTGTCGGCGGCTGTGACATTGTCCGCGAAATGTATGAGTCCGGCGAGTTGCAGCAGCTGCTCAAGGACAAGGGTGTCAGCACCAGCCAGGCTGCCTGATCTTTCCAGCGATGTTCGAGAAAGCCCGCCGGCGCAAGTCGGCGGGCTTTTTTCATGCCGGTGACCGTGAGGGCGGGACCTTTCCGGTTGGTCAATTCAACATCATTTCCACGAAAACCGAACATTTGGCTTGCGACCCTGCAAACCCTGTGGATAGATTTGTGCCTCAATAAAAAAATGCCCCAGTCCATAAGGGGCTCCATAGGCAACAGGGAGAGGTGAGATGAAGCAGACGTTCCGCCGTTCGGCGTTCGGTGCGGCCATTGTCCTCGGCCTCGGCTTAGGCGTGTCGACGACGCCCGTTTTCGCACAAGAAAGTACTGATCCGATCAAGATCGCGATGTTCGACTGGACCAGTGTGAACCTCAACGCGACCATCCTCGCGCAGATATTGAAGGCCAAGGGCTACAATGTTGAATTGGTAACCTCTGACTATCTGTCCAGTCTCCAGACCGGCTTGCAGACCGGGGACCTGACCATCGGCATGGAGTTCTGGGATACGACCGCGGGCGAGGCCATGGCCGCGGCCGACGCCAGCGGCAAGACCGAGAAGATGGGCGCCCTCGGCCCCAAGGCGAAGGAAGAATGGTGGTACCCTTCCTATATGAAGGAGAAGTGCCCCGGCCTGCCGAATTGGGAAGCGCTCAAGGATCCCAAATGCGCCGAGGCTTTCTCCACACCCGAAACCGCGCCCAAGGGTCGTTATGTCGGCGGCCCGGTGACCTGGGAAGGCTTTGACGACGAGCGCGTCGAAGCCCTGGGACTGCCGTTCGAAGTGATCCATGCCGGCACTGATGCGGCGATGTTCGCCGAACTGGAATCAGCCTATCAGCGGCAGGCGCCGATCATGCTGTGGATCTACAGCCCGCATTGGGCGCCGGCGAAATACAAGGGCGAGTGGGTTGAGTTCCCTGAGTTCTCGAAAGCCTGCTACGAAGACCCGTCGGTCGGCGTGAACCCGGATATGGCTTACGATTGCGGGAAGCCGTTCGGCGAGATTTGGAAATACGCGTGGGCCGGGATGAAGGATAAGTGGCCGGGCGCCCACAAGATCGCGGCCAATTATACGATCACTGCCGACGAACTCAATGCGCTCTCCGGGCAGGTTGACCTCGATGGCAAGACGATCGAGGAGGTGGCGGCCGGTTGGATCGCTGCCAACCAGGCCAAAGTCGACGCCTGGGCTCAGTAGTTTGACCAAGTGCGATCGCCGCGCCGGTGCAAGTTGCATCGGCGCGGCCCTTTCCCAGCAGGTCATGAGACGAGGCAGATGAAGAACGTCGCCAAGGTGAAGCTCGCCTGTCGCGGCGTGTGGAAGGTGTTCGGCCGCGGGGCAGAGGCCTATCTGGCAGGGAAGCCATCGCCAGAGATGCTGACGCCCGATGCGATGGCGCGGGCCGGGTTGATGGCTGGTGTCCGCGACGTGTCGATTGAGATCGGCGAAGGCGAGATCTTTATCGTCATGGGCCTGTCCGGGTCCGGAAAATCCACCTTGCTGCGCTGCATGTCTCGCCTGATCGAACCCACCGCCGGTGAGGTATTGCTCGAAGGCAAGGATCTCCTCAAGGCCAGCGAAGCCGAGTTGATCGATATCCGCCGCCACAAGATGGGCATGGTGTTTCAGCACTTTGCCTTGCTGCCCCATCTTTCCGTGCTCGATAACGTGGCCTTTCCGCTGGCGATCCAGAAAGTCGCTAAGGCGGAACGCGAACAGCGGGCGCGGGAGGTGATTGAACTTGTTGGCCTGGGCGGCCGCGAGAACGCCTTCCCGCGACAACTGTCCGGTGGTCAGCAGCAGCGTGTGGGGATCGCCCGGTCGCTGGCGGTGAAGCCGGAGCTTTGGTTCCTCGACGAACCGTTCTCGGCCCTCGACCCACTCATCCGGGGCGAAATGCAGGACGAACTCATCCGCCTGCAGCGGGTACTCAAGAAGACGATGATCTTCGTCACGCATGATTTTGACGAGGCAATTAAGCTCGCTGATCGGATCGCCATCATGAAGGATGGCCGGATCATCCAGATCGGCACGCCAGAAGAACTGGTGATGCGCCCAGCGACCGATTACGTCGCCGCCTTCACCCGCAACGTGCAACGCGCCAAGGTGCTCACCGCGCGCAGCATCATGGGTCCGGTCAACGGCATGATTGCCGGGGATGGCGTGCGCGCCGGGGACAAGATCGCCGATGTGGCGCCGATCGTCATCAATGCCGGCAAGACGATGGCGGTGATTGATGAGTCCGGCATGATCATTGGGACGCTGGCGCCGCAAGCCGTGATCGATACACTGATCGGGCGAGACGGGCGGGCATGACGACGCTGGCGCTCAGGCTCGGCAGCGCGCCGCGATCTTACTACTGGCTGCTCTGGTTGCTACTGGTCGTGGCCACTTACGTGCTGTGGTCGCAGCCCGAGCTGGCGAAGGGCCTCGTCAAGTATCCGCGCGGCATGATCGTGCCACTGATGGCCTGGATCAGCGCCGTCTCGAAATGGTGCGTCGACAATCTCAGCGTCTTCACCCGGGCGATCGCCGCCATTATCGATGTTCCTTTCCAGCTGGCGATATCGCTTATCGCCAAGGGCTTCATGAATGTCAGCCAGGAGGTCGTCTTTCCGCGCTTCTCCTGGATCGGCATCATAGGCGCCATGGCAATCGCCGGTTATGCGCTGGGGGGCTGGCGGACCGGTATATTGAGCTTCTTCTGCTTTCTCTATATTGCGGTCGTAGGCAAATGGGATAGCGCCATGCTGACCCTCGCCTCGGTCGTGCTGTGCGTGCCGATCGGGGTCGTCTGCGGATTGCTGTTTGGTATCCTCGCCTTTCGTCTCAAATGGCTCGATGATTGGGTCCTCAGACCTTCGCTGGATATTGCCCAGACCATGCCAGCTTTTGCCTATCTGGTACCCATCTTGCTGCTGTTCGGTTTCGGCCCCGTCCCGGCCATGATCGCCACGGTCATCTTTGCGACACCGCCGATGGTGAGGGCGACAAAGCTCGCCCTCGAACAGGTGCCCGAAGAAATCACCAGCATGGCAGACATGTTTGGGTGCACCCGCCGGCAGCGCCTCTGGCGGGTGATGATCCCGACCGCCAAGCCACTGCTGCTGATCGGCATCAATCAGGTGATCATGATGACGCTCAACTTCGTCATCATCGCCTCGATGATCGGCGCCGGCGGCCTTGGCTTCGATGTGCTGACGGCGCTGCGCCGGCTGGCGATCGGTCCGGCGATGGAGGCGGGACTCGCCATTGTCGTGGTTGCCATTGCCCTCGATCGGATGAGTGTTGCAGCCGCTCACGAAGACAGGCGCTGGCGGCCACCGGCGGAGGCCAACTGGGCGCAACGGCATCCGTATGTGGTGATGGCCGCAGCTTGCCTCGCGGTTACGACACTGCTTGGCGTTGGCATCGACGCTTTCGCCGATGTGCCAAATTGGCTTGAATTTTCGACCAAGACGTTTTTCGACGAGATCATCAAATGGATCAATATCAACTTCCATGATGCTATTGAGGCCGTCAAAGTCTGGCTTCTGGTCAACGTCCTGAACCCATTCAGGAACCTTTTGGTCGATTTGCCGTGGGTCACCGTCGTCGCAGCGACCGGCTTGCTGGGTTTTCAACTGAGCGGCTGGCGCCTTGCACTGTTGGTCACGCCACTGATCTTGTTCCCGGTGATTGTCGGCTTATGGGATAAGACCATGTTCACCGTCTATCTTTGCGCCATCTCGACTTTCGTCTCTGCGCTGATCGGCATTCCGATCGGGGCATGGGCGTCGACACGGGATTGGGGAAACCGGGTGGTGACCGTGATCATCGACACGCTGCAGACGATGCCGAGCCTGGTCTTCATCATTCCTGGCGTTATGCTGTTCGGCATCGGCGATGTGAGCGCAATGATCGCCATCGTTCTGTTCGCCGTCGCCGCGGCGATCCGTTATACCAACCATGGTTTGCGGCAGGTGCCGAGCCATCTAATCGAGGCGGCGGTGGCAGTTGGCTGCACGCCCCGGCAGATCTTTTGGCGCGTCAAACTACCGCTGGCCTCGCCGGAGATCATGCTGGGTATCAATCAAACGCTGCTCATGGCTCTTGCCATGCTGGTGATCACCGCGCTGGTAGGCACGCGGGATCTTGGCCAAGAGGTCTATATTGGCCTGGCCAAGGCAGATGCCGGTCGCGGTATGGTGGCGGGGCTGTGTGTAGCCTTTCTGGGTATCGTCGCCGATCGACTGATCGTCGCCGCGGCGAAGCGCGCGCGGCGGCGGCTGGGTCTGCCGGACGAACAATGAGCTGAATGAGGGGTGTCATGGCACAGTCGCCGGAAGTTATGTCGGATCTGAGGTTGAATGCGCGGCAGGCGCGGATTCTGGAAGTGCTGCGGCGCGATCAGTTGCTGGCAGTGACACAGTTGGCCGAGGCGCTCGACGTGTCGGGCGAGACGATCCGACGCGATCTGCGACTACTCTCGGCCAAGGGGTTGGTCGAGAAAAGCCACGGCAATGTGCGTTGGCGGGATCGCAGCGAGGACCAACCGTTGCAGCGGCGCCTGCTGGATAACATGGCGCCAAAGCAGGGTATCGCGCGCGCGATCGCCGATGAGATCAGCGACGGGGAATCGATCTTCCTCGATACGGGGTCGACGAATATCTACGTGGCGCAGGCATTGAAAGGCCGCCGCAACTTGACGGTCGTCACAAATTCCGCGCCGATAGCGCAGCATCTGAGCACCGGCGAAGGCAACCGGGTTTATCTCGCCGGCGGCGAACTACGTGCCGACGACAGCGCTGCCTTCGGTCCCGCCGCGATCGCGTTCCTGCAGCAATTCATGGTCAAGACAGCGATCATCAGCGCCTCCGGTTTGGACGCCAATCTTGGTGTCATGGACAACCATCTGTGCGAAGCGGATGTCTCGCGCTCGGTCATCGGGCATACCGAGCGGGTGATCGTTGGTGCCGATTACACCAAGTTCAACCGCCGCTGCCTGGTTTCGGCCCTGGGCTTTGCCGATGTCGATTTGCTGGTGACGGACCAAAAGCCAACTGGCCCGCTGAGTGATGAGTTGGATCGCCATGACGTCGAGATATTGGTCGCCGGCGCTGTCTGAGGCGTCTTGTGCCTTGGGACTATTGAATGGAGCTGAAGTAAGACGATGGGTGTCCGGCAACACGCGGAAATATTGATCATCGGTGCCGGTATCATCGGCTGTTCGATCGCCTATCACCTCACGCGGATGGGCAAGAAAGACGTCGTGATCCTGGAGAAGAGCGGAATCACCCACGGCGCCACATGGCATGCCGCCGGTCTCGTCGGGCAGCTGCGCTCATCGCGGAACGTGACGCGCATGCTGCGCCACTCGGTCGAGCTCTATGACAAGCTCGAAGCCGAGACGGGCATGGCGATCGACTGGAAGAAGTATGGCAGCCTGCGCCTTGCTTGTTCGACCGAGCGCGAGATGGAGAACAGGCGATCGCTTACCATGGCGAAGAGCTTCGGATTGGAAATGCAGGAGCTGTCGCCGCAGGAGGCCCAGGCCCTGTTCCCGATCATGAGCCTCGAAGATGTGCGCTCGGCAGTCTACATACCGTCCGATGGCTATATCGATCCGGCCGGTGTCTGCCAGGCCCTTGCCAAGGGCGCTAAGGATAAGGGGGCGCGTATCATCGTTGGCGAGCGTGTCATCGGCATGACGGTCGAGAACCGTCGGGTCGTCGGCGTGCAGACGGACAAGGGTACGTGGACCTGCGATCTGGTCGTCAATTGCGCCGGCATGTGGGGCCATGAGATTGGCGAGATGGCCGGCATCCGCGTGCCGAGCTTCGCCGTCGAGCACCAGTATTTGATCACCGATCCACTGCCCGATGTGCCCAAGCGTATGCCAACCATGCGCGATCCCGACCATCTGGTCTATTACAAGCCGGAAGTGCGGGGGCTGGTCATCGGCGGTTACGAGCCGGACACAGTGCCCTTCGCGCCGGGCGGTATCCCGAAACATTTCGCCCAGGAATTATTGCCCGGCAATTTTGAGCGCTTCGAGTTGCTCGCGAAACTGGGTGGCAAGCGCACGCCAATCATCAACACGGTCGGTGTCCGGCAGTTGATCAACGGGCCGATCCCGTATTCGGCCGATTCCGATTTCGTCATGGGCAAGTCACCGGAGCTCGACAACTTCTTTGTTTCCGCCGGCTTTTTATATGGTATCGCTGCTGGCGGCGGCGCCGGCCGCATGATGGCGGAATGGATCGCGGACGGATCACCCAGCCTCAACCTGTGGCCGCTTGATGTGCGGCGGTTCAACTTCCATCACAATACGCGTCATTTTATGTATCCGCGCGCCGTTGAACTTTACGGCCATCACTACAAGCTGCACCGGCCCGGCGACGAACACGAAACAATGCGCGGCATCCGTCGCTCGCCGCTCTACGAGGCGTTGAAGGGCAGGGGTGCGGTCTTCGGATCCCGCGGTGGTTGGGAGCGACCGAACTGGTTCGCGCCAACCGGCGTGAAACCGGTCGACGAACCAGCCTTCGATCGCGCCAAGACCAACTGGTTTACCCATGTCGGGGCCGAGCACAAGGCGGTAAGAGAGGGTGTCGCCCTCATTGACCAGACTTCTTTCGCCAAATTCGAGATTATCGGCACGGGCGCACTGGCTGCGCTGCAGAAGCTGGCGGTCTCCGACATGAACAGGCCTGTCGGCAGCACGATCTATACGCAACTGTGCAACGAAAGGGGCGGCATCGAATGCGACCTGACCTTCTCGCGCGTAGCACAGGATCGCTTCTATTTCGTGACGGGTAGTGCGTTCGGTCTCCATGATCGGCAATGGATCGAAAGTCATTTGCCGGGCGACGGGTCGGCGCAGATCGTGGATGTCACGTCTGCCCGCGCCGTCGTCAACATCTGTGGACCGAAAGCCCGCGATGTTCTGGCGCTGGTGGCTGAAGAGAATGTCTCGAACGCGGCATTTCCATTCTCGACCTGCCGGCAGATCACGGTGGGGGCAGCGCCGGTGCTGGCAATCCGCATTGGCTATGTCGGCGAGTTGGGCTGGGAGCTACATATCCCGACGGAGTATGCGACCCATGTCTATGAGGTGCTGCGTCAGGCCGGCGAAGCGTTCGGCATCCGCGATGTCGGCTACCGGGCCATCGACAGCCTGCGCATGGAGAAGGGCTATCTTTATTGGTCGAGCGATATCACGCCGGATTATTCACCCTATGAGGCTGGGCTCGGCTTCCGCGTCAATCTAAAGAAGGGCGATTTCATCGGCCGCGATGTGTTGGCGAAGCAAAAAGCGGAGGGCGTTAAACAGAAGCTCTGCACCTTCACGCTGGAACAACCGCTACCACTTTATGGCGGTGAAGCGGTGATCCATGACGGCACGGTAGTCGGTGTCACTACCAGCGGGAACTTCAGCTACACGATGCAGAAATCGGTCGCTTATGCATATCTGCCGCTGGCGCTGTCCGTTGCGCAAGACTTTGTCGTAGAATCGTTCACTGAGCAATCGCGGGCGACACGTCACGACGGAGCGCTTTACGATGCGAAGAATGAACGCCTGAAGGCCTGAGGGGAAAGCAACATGGTGGAGCAGGAAGACAGCAAGAGGATCGCAGACACACTGCTGCGGATTCCGCTGCTGGCGCGGTTTGGCTCGCGCGACATCACGGTCGAGCGGCTGGGCGGCCTCACCAACAAGAATTTCCTCCTGGGAACGCCCAAGGGCAAGTTCGTGTTGCGCATTCCGGGCGAGGGAACTGGCGAGTACATCTCCCGCAAGAACGAGGCGCATGCCGCAAAGATCACCTCTGATATTGGTGTCAATGCACCGCTGATCTTCTTTGATGAGAGCGACGGCGTACAGCTGGCCCAATTCATCGACCGCGCACAGACCATGAATGGTGATCGGTTCAAGGATCTGGGGTCGGTGCGCCGGGCAGCGTTGTCGCTCCGCAAGGTGCATGGTTCAGATAAGCCGTTCCTCAATCGGTTCGAGCTCTTCCAGATGATCGATGACTATCTGGACATCTTGACGCGCAAGGAGGCGACCTTGCCGGACGGCTATCACGATGTGAAGCGCGAAGCCGAGAGCGTACGGCGGGCGCTGGCCACCCGGCCGCTGCCGTCAGTGCCATGCCATTGCGATCCTCTGGCGGAGAACTTCCTCGATACCGGCCAGACGGTTTATGTGATCGACTGGGAATATGCTGGCAATAACGACCCGATGTGGGATCTGGGCGATCTGTCGGTCGAGGCTGGCTTCGGTCCGGACCAGGACGCTGCCCTGCTGGAGGCCTATTTCGACGGCTACATTCCGGCCAGCGATCGCGCTCGGATGGTGCTCTACAAGGCCATGTGCGATCTGCTGTGGACACTGTGGGGGATCATCCAGCATGTCAATCAGAACCCGGCCGACGATTTCTGGGCATATGCCGTGGGCCGTTTCGAGCGCTGCAAGACGCTGATGGGCGCACCGGATTTCGGCCGCCACATCCAAGCGACCATTGATGGCTAACCCGGCTGCCATGCCGTCGCTGCAAGGCTGAGATTACGTCAACAGGGTTGCCTTTTCGACCCCTTTCCGGTCTCTATGGCGTTGTTCTGGACACGCGCCTCAAGGAATTCCCGGGATGGATGACACCGTTTCACCGCGCAAGGCCGCCATTGCCGCGCGTGCCTTCAAGGATGGCCTGCTGATCGAAGAGGCCCCGCTGATCGGCGTGATCGATACCGACGCCCTACGCGGCACGATCGACGATCTCCGCTCGTCCTTCCCAAACTTTTTTCAGCATGCCTTTGCCGCCAAGGCGAACACCATGCCGGCGGTGTTGAACCTGATCCGCGGTTGGGGCATGAGCTGCGAAGTTGCGAGCCCAGGAGAATATCAGGCCGCCGTGAGGGCCGGCTTCACCGGTGGCGAGATCGTGTTCGACAGCCCCGCAAAAACCAATTGGGAAATCAATGCGGCACTGAGCCACGGCGCAACGCTGAACATCGACAATTTCCAGGAATTGGCGCGGGTCGATGCCTGGCTCGCCAAAGGCAAGTCCAAATCCATCATCGGCTTGCGCATCAACCCGCAAGTGGGCGGCGGGGCCATCGCGGCCATGAGCACCGCAACGCTCAGTTCCAAATTCGGCATCGGCTTGGAAGACGGTGACAACCGTCAGCAGATCATCAATGCCTACGCCAGTCGGCCCTGGCTCACCTGCTTGCATACCCATGTCGGATCACAGGGCTGTCCGCTTGATCTCATCGCCGCCGGCATCGCCAAAACCTTTGCGCTGGCGCAGGAGATCAATGCGAGCTTGGGTCGCAAGCAGATTACCACGCTGGATATCGGCGGCGGCCTGCCGGTCAATTTCGAGAGTGACGTCGTGACCCCAAGCTTCGGCGATTACGTGGCCGCGTTGCGGGCCGGTATCCCGGGGTTGTTCGCGGGCGAATTCCGCGTCGTCACCGAGTTTGGTCGGTCGGTACTGGCCAAGGCCGGGTTCATCTTGGCACGGGTCGAATACACCAAGGAGCAGGGCGGCCATCCGATCGCGATTACCCATGCCGGTGCACAGGTGGCGACCCGCACAGTGTTCATGCCAGATCTGTGGAAGATCCGCGTCAGTGCCCTGGATGCGCAGGCGCGTCCCAAGAAGGGGCCGAAGGTTGTGCAGGATGTCGCGGGGCCGTGCTGCTTTGCCGGCGATGTCGTCGCGCATGCCCGCGCCTTGCCGCTGCTTGAGCCGGGCGATTTCGTCATGCTGCATGACACCGCCGCTTACTATTTCTCGACGCCCTTCGTTTATAATAGTCTGCCGGCGATCTCGGTCTATGGTGTGTCCGGCCCGGACCAGGGGCTGGATTTCACAACCATGCAGCAGGAACATGCCCTCGTCTGATGTGCGTCAGCCGAGGGGTTTCCTCATGATGACGAAATCCGTCGCATTCTGAACGAAGGTCTCCAGCGGTTGCCAGCCGAGTTCGCCGTAGAATGTTATGAGGCGTCCCTTGGCGGCGTAGAGATAGAGTTCGGTCCCACCCGCATTTCTGACGAAGTCCTGTGCGGCGTCGATGAGATGGTGGGCGATGCCCTGGCCGCGATGACCCGGCGTGATGTAGAGCGCACTGAGCCAGGGCGTTCGGTCCGTCTCGATCTCAAGATCGTTGTCGACAACCATCACAATCCCGACCATGGCGCTATCTCGGTGGGCGATGAGAATGCACTGATCCTGTGTGCCTGCAACAGATTGACACCAATCGAGAGTCTCATCCGGCGTGTAGCCAAGCGCCAATCCCCATTCACGGCTGAGACAAGTGGCGACTTCTCGAATGTCGGCTTCGTCCAGGGGCCTAAGCCGCCGGACAACAAGGTCGCCCTTCATCGCGCGACGACGACGAGCCCCGTGACGATGAGAGCGATGCCGCCGGCATGGCGCCAGCCGAGGCCTTCGCCGAAGAACGCTGCTGCTGCCAAGGGCACCAGCACGAAGCACAAAGCGTTAAACAGCACGGCAGTCGAGAGCGGTACGCGCTGCAGGATCGCTACCCACAGCACGGTGGCGATACCGTAGAGAATGAGAGCCAGCCAAAGCCAGTAATTCTGGAACAGCATCCGAATATCGGACAGTCCACTGATCGTGCCGGTGCTCAGTGCTGCCTTCTTGAACAGCAATTGGCCGGAAGACAGAATGACGACATAGAGGCCCAAGGCGGCCAGCATTTCTTTGCCGATCACGGCGTTCTCCCCAACCGGTGTTGCGTGCTCGATCCTGACCGATCGGGCATGGCGCTGCAACCGGGGATCGGGACGCCCGGAATCGAGAAGCAGGAAGTCTGGTGGTCGGGAATCAGGAGGCCGGGGCCGCAAGCGGATCACTTCGCATTTCAGCGGCCATTGGTGCGCAGGCCCGAATGGCGGCATCGCCTCGGTGCCAGTTGTCGCGCGCCATATCTGGGAACACGCCGCTCACCTGATGGGTCGGCCAATAGAGGTCGCCATTATAGAACTTCACCAGCGCCTTGTTATTGGGGTGCGGCTCAACCGTGACAAACGCAACGAGGCCGCCGCGGGGGGCGTAGACGCTGATTTCGGCTTTCGGCCCGAAGAACAGCAGATCCGGCTGGGTGCCGCGGAACTCGTTGGCAAGAGCGCCGGCGAGGCAGTTCGCCATGACGTCCGGGGTCTGGTCGAGGCGGGCGGTAATGTCCGGCTTGGCCAGGATACCGGTCGAGGTGCAAGCGCCCGTTGCCAGCAACAGCAAGAGGGGCAGGAAGGTGGTCCGCATGGGGTCAGCCTCGGTCAAACGGGTTAGATCCGCCATAAAGAAGCATGTTGCATGCCAGACGTGACGTCAGTCGCTCCCTGGACCAAGGCCTGCCTATCCCTTTGATATCGCGTTAACTATTTTACATATAAGCTTGCGTGAATCAGGATGGTTCTTCAAATTGCCGGGCAAAGAAGGGGCGCTAGGCACGGAATGAGCTTCGCCGCCGGCGATCCTCCGCCTGATCGGGGCGGGTTTTGCCTGGTCAGCAAGCAGTCCGTGCCGCGTCGGTGGTTATCAAACTGGGGTCTAATATGCATGAGTCTCTCACTCGGTTCATCGCACAGTGCAATGCGGTGGTTGCTTCAATGACGGAGGCGCATGATCGCGTCACGGCCATAGCACCGCTGATGCACGCGCTGATCGCCGACGCCGACGAATTTCTCTCTGACGAGCATTTCAGGTCCGACCCCGACCACTATGCGCGCAATGCCATTTACCTCTGCCCGAAGGGGGACCTGTCGCTCTTTTCCCTGGTCTGGTTGCCTGGCCAATGGACGCCGGTACATGATCACGGAAGCTGGGGTGTCGTCGGCGTTGTTCGCGGCATGCTGGAGGAGCGCTCCTATATGTCCGTTGCAGGCGAGATACATGGCGACAGCGGTATCGGCCTGAAGCGCGGGGGCGTGACCTTGCTGAATCCGTCGGCGATCTCGAGTTTTGTGCCCAACCCGGATCACATTCACATGACGGGCGTGCCGGTCGAGCGGGAGACCTGCGTCAGCCTTCACCTCTATGGGCGCAACATGGATTCATTTCACATCTACGATGTCGGGGCGGGAACGCGCCGTCTGATCGAGGTTCCGCACTACGAAAGTGCTGGATGAACTGAACGCACCCAACTGGGGGAATTGTAACTCATGTGCCGTTGGCTGACCTATTGCGGCGACCCGATCTATCTCGACCGGATCATCTTTGAGACGGAAAACTCGCTCATCCATCAGAGCATGCGGGCACGGCAAAGCCATATCACCACCAATGGCGACGGCTTCGGCATCGGCTGGTACGCCGAACGCGCGGTGCCTGGGACGTATCGGGATATCCTGCCCGCCTGGAACGACGCAAATCTGCGCTCGATCGCGCATCAGATCCGCTCCGGCCTGTTCCTGGCACATGTGCGTGCCTCGACCGGGACAGCAACGTCGCGGGCCAATTGCCATCCTTTCAGCCACGGCAAATGGTTGTTCATGCATAACGGGCAGATCGGCGGCTACGATCGCATTCGCCGGCGTGTCGAGGCCCTGGTCGATGACAGCTACTATGTCCATCGGCTGGGGACGACGGATAGCGAACTTATCTTCTATCTCATGCTGTCGCTGGGGCTAGCGAAGGATCCGGTCAACGCCATCCAGCGTACACTAGGCGCAGTGACCGAGATCATGAAGCAGGCCGACATCGCCGAGCCGTTGCGTTTCACCTCCGTCGTCACCGACGGCGCCGCGATCTATGCGATCCGCTTTGCGACTGACGAGACTCCACCGTCGCTGTACTGGCGCTATGAAAATGACCAACTGCTGATCGTCTCGGAACCGCTCGACGACGACCAGCGCTGCTGGCATGAGGTCCCCGCCGGCCAGATGCTGGTGACTGAGCGCAATGTGCGGGTCGACATGGTGCCGTTCAGGCCCAATTGAGAAGGCCTCGATGGCTCATATCGGGCTCATCAACGGCTTAGGCTCTTGGGTTGGCATACGACCAGATGGCCGGCCGCGTATTTTCCCTCTTGACCTTGACGCTGCGTCAACCCTCTACACAAGTTGCCGGAACGTTGGAGGAGGTTGGTAATGTTTCGGATTGGCGAATTTGCGCAGATCGCTCAGGTGTCTAGTCGTCAGCTCAGGTTTTATGACCAGTTGGGCCTGCTGCAGCCAGCGCATATCGACCAGCAGACCGGCTATCGATTCTACAGCATCAGGCAGTTACCGCGCCTCAACAGTATCCTGGCATTGAAGGATCTGGGTCTATCCCTGGACCAGATCGGTCCGTTGCTGAAGGATGATGTCAGCCCGTCGGCGCTGCGCGGCATGCTCATCATGAAGCGGGCGCAAATCGAGCAGGCGTTGCGGGAGGAAGAGACCCGCCTGCGGCAGATAGAGTCGCGCATTTCCCAGATCGATAAGCATGGAACAATCGACGGCTACGATGTCGTCATCAAATCTGTGGCGGCTATGCCATTCCTCTCGCTGCGCCATGTCTGCACCGGCATGGATGAGGCCGTGCAGATGGTGAGGACCGTTGCGGAAGGTGGCGCCAGGCTTATTCGCGCCACCCTTCGCGACAAGCTGATTGTCGTGTCGCAAAACGAATCACAGGCTGAGGTGCTTGATCTCGAGATTGGCTATTCGTTGAGCCGGAAATCGAACGACATCGTGCGCTTGGCCAATGACTTGGTTCTGAATGTCGGCGAATTGCCTTCTGTTGAAACGATGGCAACGATCGTGCGCCAAGGAACCAATGCCGAAAGCCATATGTCTTTCAGCGCAATCGGCACCTGGATTGAAGCCAACCGATTTGAGATCGCGGGGCCTTGCCGCGAGGTATTTCTCGAATCTGTGACGGGGCCGCCTGGGTTTGACGCGGCACTGGTCGAGATCCAATTCCCGGTCCGCCCGGCGGCGTAAATCAAATTCCATTTGTTTGCTCGGACCGGCGTGACGCGGCGCGCCAGTGAGGGCGGCTGCGCGCAAAATCCCGCGATTGGAGAAGGAGCAAACATGCTGACGATCTATGGGGTGCCACTTTCGGTTCACACTCGAAAGGCGCTCATGACGGCGATGCACAAGAATCTCGATCACAATTTTGAGGTCGTGATACCGGTCATTCCGGACAGCCCGCCAGCCAATTGGCCAACGCTGAGTCCGACCGGCCTCATTCCAGCACTGCGGGACGGCGAATTCACCTTGGCTGATTCAACGGCGATCTGCCTGTATCTGGAACGAAAACATCCCAATGCACCACTCTTGCCCGCAGACAATCAAATGTGCGGGCGAGCATTATGGTTCGACGCCTATGCGGGCGGAACCATATTCCGGCAAATCGTTCATCCACTGTTTCATCAGATCATCGTCGCGCCGCGCATCAGGAAGATTGCCACCGACCAGGCGATTGTCGACACGGTGTTGGAGCAGGTGCGTCCGAAGATCTTCAGTTACTTGGAATCGCAGATCGATGGCCCATTCCTGGTCGGCCCGTCGCTCACACTGGCCGATTTGGCGGTGGCGTCGAATCTGCTGACATACAGATATCTCGGATGTCCCATCCCGCCGGATCAGTATCCGAAGCTGTCTCGATATCTGGCCAGCATCCTTGACCTCGACGTTTTCCGCCGGGCGATTGCGCAGGAAAGGCCGTTCGTCGATCAGATGGGATTGGATCGCGGGTTTCTGAACTGAATCACGTTGGCGGCAACTCCCGTCAGGGCCGGGCCACCCACCTTGCCAAAAAAACACCCCCGGGCGCTCAGCGCGTCCGGGGGTGTTTCATGTGCGGACCGGGGCGCTGTCGCGGCCTAGTCTCAAATTGGCTCCTCGAGCTGGACTCGAACCAGCGACCTGCGGATTAACAGTCCGACGCTCTACCAACTGAGCTATCGAGGAATAACACTGCCTGGGCCTTAACAACCTGGCGCGTTGGGGCAGCATATAGCAGATGGTTCGGCTGGCTGCAAATAGCTTTCTTAAGCGGCAGCGATATCGTCAAACGCCTGATTCCGCACCCCTTTTTGACGCAACGAATTGTCACACCCAGGGGCAGCGGGGGTTGACACCGGGCTCTACATTCACGATTCTCCGGCGCCAATCGAGAGACCCGAGCGATCCGCACGGGTGAGCCAAGCCATCGGAGTTTCCATGAAGGCCGTCATTTTGAGCGCGGGCCAGGGTTCGCGACTGTTGCCGTTGACCGAGGGTCGGCCGAAATGCCTGTTGCCGCTGGGCGACAAGACGCTGATCGAATGGCAGATCTGGGCGCTGACCCAGGGTGGCGTCGACGAGATCGCGGTGGTGGTCGGCTACCATGCCCAGGATGTCGTGGCGCTGCTGAAGAAGCTCGAAAGCCCGAAGCTCAAGATCCGCACGATCTACAATCCGTTCTACAAACTGGCCGACAACCTCGCCAGCTGCTGGATGGCCCGCCACGAGATGACTGGCGATTTCGTCATCCTCAATGGTGACACCGTGATCGAGCCGAAGATCTTCCAGACTTTGATGGCGAGCCCCAAGGCGCCGATCACCGTCACCATCGACAAGAAGGAATCCTACGATTCCGACGACATGAAGGTGCACCTCAAAGGTACGCGTCTGCTGGAGATCGGCAAGACGCTGCCGGCGGAACGCACCAATGGTGAGTCGATCGGCATGCTGCTGTTTCGTGATGAGGGCCCGAAGCTGTTCACCGACACGCTCGATTCCCTCATGTACACGCCGGACGGCGTGAAGTGGTGGTATCTGCGCGCCATCGGCCAGATCGCCGAGCATCATCAGGTCGAAACCTGCAGCATTGAAGGCAAGCTGTGGGGCGAGGTGGATTTCCCCGCCGACCACGAGCGCGTGTCGCAGCTGGTGACGGAGTTTTAAGGGCCTATTGTCATCTCTTGCCTGCGACAATCTGATTCACCCAAGTAGAACGCGTCATCCCCGAACTTGATCCGGGGATCTGCGGGCAACCGATGAACAGCGCATTCCGTCGCTCCTGATCCCCGGGGCAAGCCCGGGGATGGCGATTCAAATGAAGCGTAGGAGTCAAACGCGGCGCCGGCGTGACTAAAGCTTCAGCTCGCACCAGATGGGCGTGTGGTCGCTGGGCTTGTCTTTGGCGCGGGGTTTCTTGTCGATATCGCATTTTTCTAAACAGTCGGCCGCCTGCGGTGAGAGCAGCAGGTGATCGATGCGCAGGCCGTGATCGCGCTGCCAAGCGCCGGCCTGGTAATCCCAGAAGGTGTAGCGATGGCCCTCGGGGTGCAGGAGATTGAACGCCTCGGTATAGCCGAGGTTCAGGATCTCGCGGAACTTGGCGCGGGTTTGCGGCAGCGCCAAGGCATCGCCGGCCCAGCCGACTGGGTCGTAAACATCCTTGTCAGTCGGGATGACGTTGTAATCGCCACCCAGCACTGTCGGGTGTTCCAGCTGCAGCAAGTCGGCCGCATGGCTGCGCAGCCGTTCCATCCAGGCGAGCTTGTAGGGATATTTCTCGCTGTCGACGGGATTGCCATTCGGCAGATAGATCGATGCAACGCGCAATTGCTTCCAGCGTTCACCGGTCGGTACCTCAACCACAGCTTCGAGATAGCGCGCCTGTTCATCGGCATCGCCGCCGCCAAGCGCGCGATGTTCAATACGCATCGGCGTGCGCGACAGGATCGCAACGCCGTTATAGCTTTTCTGGCCGTGAGACTCTGCGTGGTAGCCGAGCGCCTCGATTTCCAGGCGTGGGAATTCCGCATCACTGCATTTGATTTCCTGGAGGAGTGCCACATCCGGCTGCTCCTCGCGCAACCATTCCAAGACGTTCGCGATGCGTGCACGCAACGAGTTGACGTTGAAGGTCGCGATCTTCACCTGAAGCTAGCCGGTATCAGACGGAGAAGGAGTTGCCGCAGCCGCAACTGGAGGAGGCGTTCGGATTCTTGATCTGGAACGACGCACCGACAAGGTCTTCGACAAAGTCGATCTCGGCGCCGGCCAAGAGTTCCAGCGAGGTGTCGTCGATCACGACCTTGACGCCGTTGCGTTCGAAGACGCGATCGTCCTGCTGCTGGGACTTGTCGAAGGAGAACCCATATTGAAAGCCCGAGCAGCCGCCGCCAGAAACCGACAGGCGGAGCATCAAATCGGCATCGCCTTCCATCTGGATAAGCGTCGCGATCCGCTTCGCAGCATTGTCGCTGACGGTCACCTTGTTCGGCGCTTCAATCGTGTCGGCCATGGTTGTCACTTCGGCTCATGTCGTTGTTGGGATGAGTATTTAGGGCGTTGGGCTGAAATGTCAAACGTCAGAAGCGCATGGCTGGCATCTATGCCCTTACACCAATTGTGTTTTTCGGGTCGATCGGCAATTTTTCCAACTCGAACAAGGCGCCAGGCAGTCCGTGGCTGCCGCATCCAATCCTAGTGGCTTGGCCCCAGATCGCCTGATACGGTCGCGCCATGCAGCTTGCACCCTATGCGTCCCATCCCGATCAGACTCGCGGTCGGCGGCTGGCCGAGACCGAAAGCCCGATGCGCTCGGTCTACCAGCGTGACCGTGACCGCGTCGTCCATTCGGCGGCGTTCCGGCGGCTGAAGCACAAGACCCAGGTTTTCGTCTATCACGAAGGCGATCACTATCGCACCCGCCTGACCCACAGCCTGGAGGTGGCGCAGATCGCCCGCACCATCGCGCGCGTACTCGGTCTCAACGAGGATTTGGCTGAGGCTTTGGCGCTGGCTCATGATCTTGGCCACCCGCCCTTCGGTCATGCCGGCGAGGAGGCGCTCAATGCCTGCATGGTGGAGTTGGGTGGGTTCGACCATAACGAACAGACATTCCGGGTGTTGACCAATCTCGAGCGGCGCTATGCCTTGTTCGATGGGCTCAACCTGACCTGGGAGATGCTGGAGGGCATCGTCAAGCATAACGGGCCGCTGGTCGGCAGCCGGGCAGGGGCGCGCAGCTTGGCGCACGGCGTGCCGCAGACCATTGCCGATTTTGACCGAGACTGGTCGCTCGAACTGGATGGATTTGCCAGCGCCGAGGCGCAGGTCGCGGCCCTCTCCGACGACATCGCCTACAACAACCACGATATCGACGATGGCCTGCGGGCTGGCCTCTTTGCGATCGAAGACCTGCATGATGTGCCGCTGGCCGGGCCAGTGTTTGCGGAGGTTGCGGCGATTTACCCGGGGTTGGAAACGACGCGTCTGATCCATGAATCTGTGCGCCGTATGATCAACGTGATGGTGTCGGACGTCCTAGCCGAAAGCCAGCGCCGGATCGCTGCTGCAGAGTTGAGGTCGGTGGCGGATGTCAGGTCGCGCGATGAACCGGTGATCTCTTTCTCGCCCGAGATGCGGGGATATGATGTCGGCCTGAAGCGTTTCCTCTTCCAACGCATGTACCGGCATGACCGGATCAACAAGACCATGGCGCATGCGAAGGAGGTGGTCGGCGATCTCTTCCGGCTGCATCTCGACCAGCCCGATCTGCTGCCCGCAGAATGGTCACGCGAGACCGAGGGCGCTAACCGCCGGCAGCGCGCCCGAGTGGTGGCGGATTACATTGCCGGCATGACCGACAAATTCGCCCTCGAAACCCATGCGCGACTGCTCGGCGGCGTGCTGGTTATTTCAGAAAAATCCTAAGCGAATCTTGGCGTTAAGCGGGATGATCACAGGGCTTTGTCTTGACCGACTCGGGTCTCTGCTGGTTTGATTCACGCTTCGGACGGTGTTTTCGCCGTCGCGCGCGTTATGGCGTCAAGGACAGCGTTAAATGACGACGGAACCACCCCGCCCAGATCAGATCCAGGCCAATGTCGCCGCGGCCCTCAGCCGGCTGCGCGGCGAGTTAGCACCGACACCGCCGGGTGCGGCGCCTGGGGCGAATTTTGACGCCAATACGAAGCCGAACGAGGTTGATCAGGCCGTCGCTGCGGGTGAACCGGCCTACGAAACAGGCGCTGGGTTGTCCGCGCCGGATCCCAGCATGGCGCTCAATCTCGGCAAGTCCGGTGGTGATATGACCGACAGTCCCTTTGCCCGCATGACCGGGATAAAGCCAACGGAACAGCCTGATCTCCTGGCGAGCATTGGCACGACACCGCCGCCGCTGGCAGATCTGCCGGATGCCGAAGCTGAGGCGGCGCATCGCAAGCGGCGTTTCCGCAACCGATTGCTGGCCGGTGGCGCGCTGATCATCGCGTTAGGCGCGTTCTGGTTCTTGAGCGGTGGTGGCGACTCCACCAACGAACCGGTTCCAGTGATCACGGCCGACAGCACGCCGGAAAAGGTGAAGCCGGCGGATGAGGGCGGCCTTGAAGTGCCAAACCAGGACGTCGCCATCCTGAACGGCGAAAACTCAACGGTCCCCGCTGAGGGCGAAACCGTGTTGCCAGCGCCAGAGCAGCCGGCGACACCCCCAGTCGTGCTGGAACCAGCCCCAGAGGTAGCGGCGCCAGCCACGGATCCAGCTGCCAGCAGCAATGCCGAGATCGCTATTCCATCGGTTCCAGCCCCATCCGTCGATGCGATCCCGAGCGTGCCAGCACCCGCCGATACAACGACTGCCGACACCGGTGCAACGCCCGTGGCTGAGGCGGCGCCTGCACCCGCGACGACGTCAGAAACAACACCGGCCACCGCAGATGCGACCACGACTGCGGAGGCTGCTCCGACGGCTGCCGCGCCTGCGCAGACGGCAACCGCTGAGCCCGCTACCGGCGGCTCGGCGCGCATTCAGCTTGCGGCGGTGAAGACCGAAGCTGCGGCGCAGAAGGAGTGGGCACGGCTCCAGAAGATGCACCCGGACGTCCTGGGTCCGCTCACGCTGCATGTCGAGAAATTCGAGAAATCGGCCAGCGAGACGTTCTATCGAATCCAGGCCGGACCATTTGCGGACAAGGCCAGCGCCAAGCAAATTTGCGCTCAATTAAAACAAAAAGATCAAGCGTGTATCGTCGCTAATTAAAGCGATACATCGGGGAGAAAACTATGCCTTTGGCAGCGATCTTGGGCTGCGCCGGTCCTGAATTGACGGCGGCGGAAGCGGCCTTCTTTCGCGCCCAGGACCCACTTGGTTTCATCGTCTTCGCCCGCAATCTGGTCGACCCGGACCAGGCCAGGCGCCTGACGGCAGATCTGCGGGCCAGCATTGGCCGGCCGGATGCGCCGATCCTGGTCGACCAGGAAGGTGGCCGTGTCGCCCGTCTGAAAGCACCGCATTGGCGGCACCCGCCAGCGGCGGACCGGTTCGGCGCGATCGCCGCCCAGGACCGCGCGCGGGCTGCACAGGCTGTGCGCCTCAACCACGAACTGATGGCCGGCGAACTCCGCAGTCTCGGTCTCAATGTCGATTGTGCACCGCTGGTCGACGTGCGGGCGGTCGGCGCCCATGACATCATCGGCGACCGCGCCTTCGGCACGGACCCCTATCTGGTGGCGGATCTTGGCCGTGCTGCGGCAGAGGGGCTGATGGCAGGCGGGGTCATGCCGATCATCAAACATATCCCGGGGCATGGCCGGTCGGCGGTCGACAGCCATTTTGATCTGCCGCGGGTCGACGCTGATTTCGATGCCCTGGCAGAGACCGATTTCGTGCCCTTCCGGGCGCTCAACGACATTCCCTGGGCGATGACCGCCCACATCGTTTACACCGTCCTGGACGCCGTCCTGCCGGCTACCCTGAGCCCGACCGTGATCGCGGAGATCATCCGGGGTGAAATTGGCTTTGCCGGGCTGTTGCTGTCGGATGATCTGTCTATGAAGGCGCTGAAGGGTCGGCTTGATGAGTTGGCTCAGGCCAGCTTGGAGGCTGGTTGCGACGTGGTCTTGCATTGCAATGGCGACATGGCCGAGATGGAGCAGGTGGTGCGGGGTGCAAAGCCCTTGTCAGCGGTCGGACTCGCCCGATATGAACAGGGCCAGAGGCGCCTCAATGCCGAGCCTGACTTTGATCAGGCGGACCTTGTCGAAGAGCTTTCCGCGTTAATGGCCTGATATTGAATGATTAGCCTGGAATTGTGCGGGCTGGCATCCGATCAGCGGGATCGCTCATTCTAGGAGTTTGCTGTGAACGAAGCCGATATCGGCGAGATTATCCGGGTGGCCTCCACCTGGGTCCTGCCAGTCCTGCTCGCCATTACCCTGCACGAGGCCGCACATGGTTTCGCTGCCTGGAAACTGGGCGATGACACAGCCTTCCTGCAGGGGCGGGTAACCCTCAACCCGCTAAAGCATATCGATCCGTTCGGTACGGTGATTTTGCCGGCACTCCTTTTTTTGCTTCCTGGCTCTTTCATGTTCGGATACGCCAAGCCGGTGCCGGTCAATTTCCGGCGTCTGAAGCATTTTCGACGTGACATGATGCTTGTGGCTGCGGCTGGGCCGGGGACCAATCTCGCGCTCGCAATTATCTCGGCCCTCCTCCTTCATTTACTCGAATACGCACCTCCGTCCACGGTTGAATGGGCCTTTTTGACTTTGAAGAATTCCATTATTCTCAATGTGATATTGGCGATATTTAACATGCTGCCTTTGTTGCCGCTGGATGGTGGACGTGTACTCGCCGGCCTGCTGCCGCCATCGCTGGCGCGGCCTTTCTATCGCACCGAACGTTACGGCATGATCATCCTGCTTGCGCTGATCTTCCTCCTGCCGTTTATCGGCAGTCAGCTGGGCGTGGATCTCAATATTTTGGGCTGGATTTTGGGGCCGGCTTCCGACTATCTCGTGCAACTTATTGTAACCCTGACGGGGCTTAAAAGCTGATGGCGCCTTGGACCGCCGACGACGAGACGGATGCGCCGGAGACACCGATTGTCGCCGAGAGCGTAGCCGTGCCGGATGACGAAAGCACGCCAGAGGACAACACCTCTGACAGCGGCGCTGAGTCCGGGGACCAGCCAACAGTGCCTGGGGACGGCGATGATGACCGGCCCGTCGCGGCCAACGACGATGCCGAACTGCGCCTGGATCTTGATGGCTATGAGGGCCCGATCGACATCCTGCTGGCACTCGCGCGTGACCAGAAGGTCGATCTGAAGAAGATCTCGATCCTGGAACTGGCCGACCAATATCTGTCGTTCATCAATCACGCCCGCAAGCTGCGCCTGGAACTGGCTGCCGACTACCTGGTCATGGCGGCCTGGCTGGCCTATCTGAAGTCCCGCCTGCTATTGCCAGAGCCGCCGGCAGATGGCGAACCCACCGGCATCGAGTTGGCAGCTGCCCTGGCTTTCCAGCTGCAGCGCCTCGAGGCGATGCAGAAGGCCGGGCAGGCGATGCTCAATCTGCCGCAGCTCGGCCGCGATACCTTCATGCGGGGCTCGCCGGAGCCGCTCAAGGTGGTCGACATCCCGGTGTTCGAGCTCTCGCTCTATGAGCTGCTCAAGGCCTATGGCACGCATCCTGGCCGCAAGCGGGACGGCATGCTGCAGATCCAGCCGCTCAATCTGTTTTCGATGGACGATGCCTTGAAGCGCATCGGCGACATCATCGGCCGGACCTTGGACTGGACCATCCTGCAGAACTTCCTGCCTGATGGTCTTCGCCAGCCTTTGCAGCGCCGCGCGGCGGTGGCGGCGACCTTTGCGGCGTCTTTGGAACTGACCCGCTCCGGCATCATCAATCTGCGCCAGGATGGCCTCTTTGGTCCGATCTATATGAAGCGGGCAGACCCGGCCTTGGCTATCCCACCGAGTGAAGTGACCGATCATGAGTGAAGAGAGATTCGAGACCCTGCGTTTCTTGGAAGCCGTGCTGTTTGCAGCTTCCGAACCGCTGACCGAAAAGGTCATGGCGCACCGTCTGCCGGACGATGCCGACGTGAAGGGGCTGCTGGAGGAGTTGAAGGAGCACTATGCCAATCGCGGTGTCGTGCTCATGCAGTTCGAGGATCGCTGGGCATTCCGCACCTCGCCCGATCTGTCGCATCGCATGTCGATCGAGCGCAAGGTCGTGCGCAAGCTCACCCGTGCCGCAGTCGAGACGCTGGCCATCATCGCCTATCACCAGCCGGTGACGCGCGCTGAGATCGAAGAGATCCGTGGCGTAGCGATTTCGAAGGGCACGCTGGATTCGCTGCTTGAAGCCGACTGGATCAAACCGAAGGGCCGTCGCGAAACACCCGGCCGGCCCGTGACCTGGGGGACGACCACCGGGTTCCTCGAACATTTCAGCCTGGAGAGCTGCGAGGCGCTGCCGGGTGTCGAGGAGCTGCGTGCATCGGGTCTGCTGGATGCGCGCTCCGCCATCTCGACTCTCGGCACACAGGGTGCCGGGCAGATTCTGCGCGCCGATGGCAGTGAAGAAGACGACGAGGCAGCTGCCGCGATTGAGTTGCGCGGCGAGCCCGAACTTGAAATCACCGAAGAGGGCGGTGCTGTTGTCAAGATCACGCCTGAAGGCGAGGCGGTCGCCGATGATGATTACGAGGCGGAGCTCCTGGCCCGTGTCGAAGAAGAGGCGGCCGCGGAAGCCTTCGCACCTGCGGAAGAAATCGTCGATACGGACGATGACGATGACGATGACGATAACGATAACGATGATGACGGGGACGAGGGCGAATCCGGCGACGAAGATGACGAGGACCCGGAAGAGCCAGATGACGGCACCGAAGGCGGCCGTCGCTCAGAGCGCGCTGCGGAAAACTCCTAAATCTCTTGTGCTTTCGTCGGATTTCTGCCGACAGACTTAGGGTCATTTAGCAAAAGCATTGCGTTAAGCGGAATCCGCGCTAGGCTCATTCTTGACGGCTGACATATCGGCCGCAGAAAGAGGTGGCTGCGATGACGGTTGCGAGCATCCTCAAGGAAAAGCCGGACCGGCTCATATCGGTCCAGGAAGACAGCACGCTCAGCGATGTTGCCGAGATACTGACCCGTGAAAATATCGGCGCCGTGCCGGTGCTGGATGCCAAGGGTGACATGACTGGCATCATTTCGGAGCGCGATATCGTTCGTCAGATCGCCCGCGAAGGTGCTGGCGTTTTGGCACGCACGGTCAGTTCGATCATGACAAGAAACGTGTTGTGTTGTGCGCCGGAGGATTCGGTTTCCAGCACCATGGCGATGATGACGCAGCGCCGCTTTCGCCATCTGCCGGTGCGAAGCAACGGCCGTATCATAGGCATGATTTCGATTGGTGACGTGGTGAAGAGGCGCGTCGAGGACGCCGAACGGGAGGCCGCATCCTTGCGCGACTACATCGTGCGCGGCTGAGGTTCTAGAAGGCGTCCGATTGGTCGGTAGCGCGGAAGTATATCCCAACAAGCACCATATCAACGCGGTCCTTGTCGGCTGACAGCGGCAGGATCAGTTTGGCCTGACGAGAATAGACGCCATCGCTGTTGGTGAAGTCGGCCTCAAAATAGGCCGGACGCTTTTCATCAAGTACCGTGCTGTATTGCTCCATGAGCAATCGCCGCTCATCGTCCGAGGTCAATTTTTCAACGCCGAACCCGGTGCGTCGCGTGCCGTAGTAATGCTCGAGGTTCGTGCCATCAAGCCGGATTTGGTAGCTGGTGACGTCGCCGTGAAACTCGATCAGCATCAAGTTTCCCAGCCACTGCTTCATTTCGAGAGGATCGATATCGGTGCGTGCCGGCAGATCCTCGCCATGCATCTTGCTGTGCCAATAATTATAGAGCGACCGCAAGCGCGGCTCAGGGATATCAAACGGCAACTCGGTGTCGATCTTGGTCATCCAGCCATCGGCGTTCTATGGCCTGGGGGGCAGGAACATATCAAAACAGATGTTCTTGATCCCTCAGGTAGATTGCGCATCGTCCCTGTCACTAAATATTCCTAATTTATCATGCTATACGATCTATTTCATCCTCAACGCAACCTTCACCCATAACTGACGTTACTGACATTGTTCTTAAATAGTGCCGCGATCTTGCAGGCTATGTCCGCGCGAGGCACTAAAAGAATTATTTAGGAGGTTCATATGAAGAAGCGTTCACAACTTTTCCTTGTTGCCGGCCTGCTGCTTCTCGCAGCGTGTGCGGAAAGCCGCATCTTTGATACCAATTGCAGCGGCAATGGTATGATCACGAATGCTGGATACTGCACCGATACCCTGCACCCCTACGCGGGGCCATGGAGCACGCGCTAATCCCTTATTAATTGCATGTATGCGCTATCCGTCGGTCGGCGCGCTGCGTTCGGGTGCGTCCGACTGGCGGGCGGCGGCATCGGCCTTCAGGACGCGTGACGCCGGCAGGGTGACTCGGACCGATGTGCCGTGGTTTGGGCGGCTGGAGATCTCGATTCGCCCCTGATGAAGTTCGATAAGGCTGCGGCATATGGCCAAGCCGAGACCAGTTCCTTCCTGTTGATGGAAGGCAGAGCGGTTGACCTGGACGAATGGTTCGAACACCCGTTCGATGTCTTTCGCCGGTATGCCTATCCCCGTATCGCTTACCGTAAGACTCAATCCGCCATCATCCTCAGCTACGGCCTGCACCGCAATCGTGCCGGCCGGCGGCGTGAACTTGACGGCGTTTGTCATCAAGTTGAGGACAATCTGGAGCAGTCGGCGATAGTCGCCGCGGACGTAGGGCAGATGCGGCGGCAGTTTCATCTCCAAATCGATCTGTCCCTTGCGCGCCCGTGTTGCCACCATGGTGGTGCATTGCTTGACGATCTCGGCAAGATCGACCTGATTTTCGTCGATATGAGCCTTGCCTGATTCGAGTTTGGAGTAGTCGAGGATTTCCTCGATCAAGCGAAACAGGATCCGCGCGCTGGAGTGAATATCCTTGGCGTACTCATTGACGCGAGCCTCGCTCGTGCTCTCGCGAGTCATGATCGCGATCAGTTCCGAGAAACCCATGATAGCGTTGAGCGGCGTGCGCAGTTCATGGCTCATGTTGGCGAGAAATTCGGTCTTGGCCCGATTGGACGTTTCCGCGTCGCGACGCGCTAGCATCAATTGCCGTTCGAAGGTCTTGCGCTCAGTTATATCCTCAACCGTTCCTTCGTAGTGCTGCGGTACCCCATGCGCATCGCGCACCAACCGCGCGTTCTCCGAGATCCAGATCCGTTCACGTGTTTTGTGGCGATAGATCTCGGACTCAAAATTGCGCACGATCCCGTCGCGTTCAACGGCGGCGACGAATTCGCTACGGCGCTTCGGATCGGCGTACCATTCAGCGGCAATGTCGTTGACCGCGCGGATCAGTTCTTCCGGCGTGTCGTAGCCATTGATGCGCGCGAGTGCCTGATTGGCGCTGATCATGTGACCGTCGAGGCTGGAAATGTAAGTGCCGTCCAAAGCGTTCTCGAACAGGCCGCGATAGCGCTCCTCGGCCGCGCGCAGAGCCTGCTGCGACTCAATAAGCGCGGTAATATCGATGACAGTGCCGATCAGGACCGCCTGATCGGTGGCGGCGGCATGCATGGAGGCGGATTCGGATATCCAAAGCCGTCGGCCGTCGGCCCGCACCATCTCGCTCACTTCATTGGCGAGGCGGCCGGTGGCAGCAACTTTCCGCAAGAGCTTCGCGCGTTGCATCGGGTCGGCATAAAGGCGCGCGGCATTGTCACCGGCGTCGGCGAGCATCTCCTCGGCGGAGCTAAAGCCCATCATCACAGCCAGCGCATCGTTTACGGACAGGAGGCGGCCGGCATGGGCGGTCATGTAGATGCCGATATCCACGCTCTCGAAGACTATGCGATGGAATTCTTCGGGCTTCACGACGTTCCTAAGACTAAGTTCTCAGTCCCGGGCAATGGTACCCCTAGACAGCGAATATGGACAGTCATGTTACCAGTTCCTGGGGTAGGCCGGCCGGCTGTCAGCGCGTTGGCATGCCGCTTGCTCATATCCTCACATGACGGGTCAATAAGGCGGAAAGCACCATTCCCATGGTTGCGATCGACATCATTGCAACGACGAACCAGGTAAAAAATGCCGCGTCTGCGGTATTGACGGCCCAGTTGCGTCCATTGGCCATAGCCGGGCAGGTGACGCCATGACCCCCTTGGTAACCGTCACCAGCGCTGCTGGGCAGGACCTTACCATCCGGACCGATGTGCTGGCTGGCATTCGCCAGGCCAGCCAATCTACCGGTATCGATTTCGGCTATCTCATGGCTCAGGCTAATCGGGAAAGCAGCTTTGATCCCGCAGCACAGGCCAAAACCTCGTCGGCTGCCGGTCTTTATCAGTTTGTCGAGCAGACATGGCTGGGTGTGGTCAAGAACCACGGCGCCGAGTATGGGCAGGGCGACCTTGCCGACAAAATCACCCGCCGCTCGGATGGGCATTTCACGGTCGAGAATGCGGCGTTGCGGAAGGAAATTCTCAACCTCCGCCGTGATCCAACCTTTGCCGCCGCCATGGCAGCGGAACACGCTGCGGATAACGAGGCCAAGCTGCAGGAAAAGCTGGGTCGCGATGTCACCGGGACGGATCTCTATCTCGCACATTTCCTCGGCATCAGTGGTGCGCTCAAATTCCTGCGCAACATGGAAGACAGCCCGGAGAAGACGGGCGCCAGCCTGTTTCCCAAGGCGGCTGCAGCGAACCAGAACGTCTTTTACACCGATAGCGGCCGCGCCAAGACGGTGTCCGAGATCTACGACAAATTTGCGGCCTCAATGAATGCGGATATGGCGACCTATGCGGCCTTTGAAGGTTCGGCGGCACCGGCGACGCTCGTTGCAGATGCCGGGTCGTCGCTGCCGGCCAGCCCTAATGCTGCCTATCTGTCCGCTTTCCGCACGGCATCAAGCGCGCCGACGACGGCGGCACCCAGCGGCCTCAGCAAGGTCGGCAGCCTGTTGTCGCCCTTGATGCTGGTGACCTTGGCAGCGCTGCCGGTCGCGCGTGAAGAAGATGACGAGGGCAACAAGTCCGATCGCCTGTCGGCGAATGGCCTGTCAAACGGCCAAGGCCTGAAAAATGGTCAAGGTGCTATGCGCACCGCCGTGACTGGCAGCCTGTTCAATCCCAGTGATGATCCGCTGCATCTCGAGTTGCTGCGCTCGAGTTACGCGATCTGACAAGTTTTAGTGGCTGGTGGTTTCCACGGCGCGCCTGCCGGCATCGGTCAATTTGCAGACCAGCCAGTCGGGCTTCAGGGGATTGGTGAACCATGGTTCGGCCCAGCCATGATCGATGCAGGCGCGAATCGTGCGCTCGTTGATCTTCTGACCCCATTCATCGAACAATGGCAGTTTGCCACCCGGCTGCTTCAAGCCTTTTGAAAGCCAAACCAGCTCGACATCTGTCGGCCGCTCGGCGGCGCTGGCGGTACTTGTTACCCGCGTCATTACTTCCCTCAGTACTCATCCCCGAATGGCGCAACAATAACGCAATCGACGACCAGCGCCAAGGATTGCGGCAAGTGCGCTTTAAGTTGTCGAAAAGTTATTGGCGCGGCCCGATACCAAGTCGTGGTATTTCGATCGCCGGACAATGATCCATGATCACGTCAAGCCCAGCAGCCCGCGCTTCGGCGGCGGCTATGTCATTAATGACGCCAAGCTGCATCCACACCGTTCGAGCCTTGATTGCGATCGCCCCGCGCGTCGGCTCCAGGGCACTTTCGGAATTGCGGAATATGTCGACCATATCGATGCGGCCGTCCTTGGCTTCAGGAATATCTGCCAACCGAGCATAGACACGCTCGCCATTCAGTGTCTGTCCCTCAAGGCCGGGATTGACCGGAATGACACGATACCCATGGCGCTGCAGGTATCGCATGACGCCGTGGCTGGGGCGGTCCGGCTTCGGGCTGGCGCCGACCAGAGCGATGATCTTGGTCCGGGTCAGAATGCGGCGCAGCAAATCATCGCTGACGGTGTCGGTCATGATGTGGGGAATCCTGGTTACCTGACGTCAACCATCATATGAGACGGCTTGCTGCCCAAAGAAAGAGGCCGTCTTGGGCAGTTGCGGCAGCAGCAGCTCATTTGCCACGCACCGCACACGACCGGTGCGCTGTCCGTGCACGATGCGCCCTTCATGGGAACTCGGCAGCGGATTGGGCGAGAGCGGTATCGCGTCCTCGGCCGAATAGACGCAGATGAACAGTGTCCGCGCCTGCTGCGATCGGTTCGGCGCCGAGCCGTGCAGCAATCTGGTGTGCATAAAGCAGACGCTGCCGGCTGGGCCGACGCATTGAATGGAGCGTGCCTTCATCTCGCTCTCAAGCAGCGTCGACACGGCCCCGGTGAAGCGGCCGTCATGCCACAGATCATAAAGCGGCCCCTTATGCGAGCCGGGCAATACTTCAAGCGGACCATTCTCCGCGGTGACGTCATCGACGAAGATCAGCGCGGTGACGAGGTCGTCGTTGCTGTGGGGGGTGAAGGGAAAATCCTGATGCCACTTCACCTGCGTCGCGGCGGCCGGAAGTTTCGAATTGATCTTGGCATGGTGAAATTTGACGTTGGGGCCGATGAGATCGGCAACGAGGGCCGGAATGCGGCTTTCCGCCATCACCTGGTCATAGGCGGCGGAGATCTCAGTCGGAGAATTTACCCGCCGCAGCGCCGGTCGCTCTGCGCTGTGCCCGGGCTCGAGATCGAAGCGCGGCCGGCCATCGGCGATCTCTCCCCAAGGTTTATCATGCTGCCGGCTTTCTGCGACCCAGCCGTTGAACTCGTTCTGGAGAGCCGCGAGCTCAATCGGGCTGAGTGCGTTCTTAACCACTAGGCAGCCGTCGCGCCAGAACGTGTCGCGGTCAGTATCTGTTAGCTCACTCAATGACTTAGTTAATGCCAGGGACATCGGTCGCGTTCCCATCTGATTGGTTAAGGCAAGCCCAACATATCGCCATTCCGCCCCAGACGTCGAGGCACGGAGTCGTTGATACGAAAGGAAATTACTTAAACTTCGATTAAATTCGTAATCGATAATGCTTGCGCTATGGGCCAATCGGTCCAATGTTGAAGCTAACTGAAACCAGAACTAGGAGGGTGTGCGATGAGCATCACCCAAATTGGATCCGTCGCTGCAGGTGTTGAAGCAGCCAGATTTGCAGGCGTGCAGCAATCCAGTCAGACCGCCAGTTCCACGGCTGTGCAGCGGCAGAACAATCGCGTTGCCGAGGAAACGGATCTGAAGAAGACCGAAGTGGTCGAGGAAAGCTCGGATCGCGCACCTGCGAGCGGTGCTGGCGAACGGCGCCTCGATATCACGGTCTAATCGCGAGTTTGCGCGGCGCGCAGTTGCGCTGTCGTTCCGACAAGTTAAAAGCCGCCGGTTTTCACCGGCGGCTTTTTTCTGCGAATGGAGATCAGCGCCAGCCGGCGCGATCCATAATCATCACCGCTGCAGCGTTGTTGTGGCCGAGTGCTGAGACGTTGACTTCGTCGCGTTTGAAATCGCCCCATGAAGCGACCACGTCGGAAACCTTGGAGCCAGCAACGACAGGATATTCGTAGTTGGCACCTGAGAAGATCGCCTGTGCTTCCGGCTTCGCCATGAACTCAAGATAGGCGACGGCGTTCTCGCGATTGGGCGCGTGCGTTGCGACACCAGCGCCGGAAACATTCACATGGGTGCCGCGATCCTGTTGGTTGGGGAAGAAGACAGCCAGGTTTTCCAGGCCTTTCTTCGCATTTTCGTCTTTGCTCGCCAGCATGCGCGCGAAGTAATAGGTGTTGCTGATCGCGATATCACCTTCGCCAGCGATCAGCGCCTTGATCTGGTCGGTATCACCGCCTTCGGGCTTGCGCGCGAAGTTGGCGACCAGGCCTTTGGCCCAAGCCTCGGCCTTGTCGGCGCCATCGTGTTCGATGATCGAAGCCAGCAGGGACTGGTTGTAGATATTGTTGGATGAGCGGATCAGAATGCGACCCTTCCACTTCGGGTCGGCCAGATCCTCATAGGTGCTGAGATCTTCCGGCTTCACCTTGGTCTTGTCGTAGACGACGACGCGGGCGCGTGTCGAGAAGCCGAACCAGTGACCATTGGGTTCGTGATAGTGCGCGGGGATCTTCTCGTCGAGCAGGGCGGATTTCGTTGGTTGAAAGACGCCAGCCTCCTGTGCGCGCCACAGATTGCCCGCATCGACCGTCACGAAGACATCGGCCGGTGAACTCTCACCTTCCAACTTCACGCGCTCCATCAATTCCTCAGCGGTGCCTTGGATGATGTTGATCTTGATACCGGTCTCTTGCGTGAACAGGCCGTAAAGCGTTTCGTCGGCAGGGTAGTGCCGGGCGCTGTAGATGTTCACTTCGCCGGAGGCGGCCGAAGCCTTGCGGACCATCGGCATTGCCATGACAGCCAAAGATGCGGCCGCGAATTGCCGGCGCGACAAGGATGGTGTGCGGAATTTGGCCATTTGGATCCCCCAAGCATCAGCTTTTGCAACTGCAAGTCAGAATAACTCGCAGATGCAGGATATAGTCTGGATGATTTGATGCTTCAAGGGGAGGGGCTATTGGGCGGTGGCCGCCAGGAACTCTTCCTTGGTGACGATGCCGTCCTTATTGCCGTCGGCCAGTGTAACAAGGTCGATGCAATAGGCTTGGTCTTCGTTGAAGTCGACCTTGGCGTCGTCGTTGTAGTCCGACTTTTGGAAGCGCGCGGTAAAGAAGTCGACCGCGTCCTGGCGCGAGGAGGGGATGCCGTAGGTGTATTCGTCCAACGACAGACCCCCATCCTTGTTATCGTCGATCCGCTTAAATTCCTTGGCCGAAATGCGCTGAAGATCCTGAAGCGTGAAACCTCCAGTCTTCTTCTGATCAAGTCGATTGAAATAAGCCGCGCGAAAATCAGGGGCGCTCTGGGAAAGAGCTGGTCCTGCCGTGGTCGCTACCGCCAGAATGGCGAGGAGCAGATAGGTCTTCATCCCGGTTTCCTTGCGCAAAAGCTTTAGGGTCAACGCGCTAATTCATAGAGCGAAATCGCTGCGGCATTCGACACATTGAGGTGATCGATCGGCCCCGCGGTCGGCAGCCGAACCAGGAGGTCGCAGTTCTCACGGGTCAGGCGACGCAGCCCCGCGCCTTCTGCCCCGAGGCACATTGCCACCCTGCCGCCCGATTTGACGCTGGAAAGGGTCTGTTTTGCCTCCGCCGCCAAACCGATGCACCAGAAGCCGGCAGCCTTTAGTTCCTCCATGGCGCGGGCGAGGTTGGTAACGCGGACCAGCGGAACATGTTCCAGGGCGCCGGAGGCCGATTTGGCAAGGATCCCGCTTTCCGGCGCTGCATGGCGCTCAGTCAGGATCACTGCGATCGCCCCGAAGGCCGCCGCCGAGCGCAGGATGGCGCCGACATTATGGGGGTCGGTCACCTGGTCGAGGACGACCACACAGACCTGCTCACGAGCGCGGCCGAGGTCGCAGATCTCGTAGATGTCGGTCTCGGGCAAGGGGGAGACACGGGCAGCGATGCCCTGATGAACGACGTCGCGGCCAACCAGTTTGTCGATCACATCCCGCTCGACCGTCTCGACGGCGGGCAGTTGGGTGCCGCGTCCTAACGCCGCAGCAGCGTCGCCGGCGGCGATCAGACGATGAATTCGCCGCTTCGGGTTCTTAAGTGCCTCTTCCACCGCATGATGCCCGAAAATCCAGTAACTGCCGGACCCACCGCCAGCATGCCCGGACAGCTCAGGCGGTAATTTTGTTTCACTCCCGCGCGCATGATCATCACGATTCCGACCCTGTCGCGGACCGTCCCCACGGAATTTCCCGGACCGCCGGCCTTCGAACTTGTCAGATGGGGAGTTTGGGGTCTTTGGCGGCTTGCGCGGGGACATGGCGGACTCTATGATCTGAATGAGACGAGAGCTTTACCCTAACTCCCTTCGGGCCGGAATCGAAATCGGCGCGAACGGGAGTTTTTGCTGTGATTTCAAGTTGACACGGGTGGTTAAATGCTCATAAGTCCGCGTCTCCGCTGAGCGGAGTCGAGCGAGATGGAAGGGTGCCCGAGTGGCTAAAGGGGACGGGCTGTAAACCCGTTGGCTTCGGCCTACGTAGGTTCGAATCCTACCCCTTCCACCAAGCTCCCCGATGAGCATTCTGCCTGTTATGGCATGTGTTTATTGGTTGGTGGCGCGATGTTGCGAGGTGTTGGCGGGTGTGAACTCGCTAGTGAGCGGGCGGGTGTAGCTCAATGGTAGAGCTCCAGCCTTCCAAGCTGGCTACGCGGGTTCGATTCCCGTCACCCGCTCCAGAGTTTCGCGGTGGATCGGTCCCTGACCGGTTTACGGCAAAGTAGTTAAGATACGATTTCAATTCTGGTTTTTAGGATTGTACGGACATGGCGAAGGCTAAATTTGAGCGTAACAAGCCGCATTGCAACGTCGGCACGATTGGCCACGTTGATCACGGCAAGACGTCGCTGACGGCGGCGATCACGAAGGTTCTGGCAGAGTCGGGCGGTGCGACGTTCACGGCCTATGA
>NZ_CAKZGO010000007.1 GCF_936916975.1 uncultured Dongia sp.
ATGGCATAAGCCCGCCTGACTGCGAGACTGACAAGTCGAGCAGAGACGAAAGTCGGTCATAGTGATCCGGTGGTCCCACGTGGACGGGCCATCGCTCAACGGATAAAAGGTACGCTGGGGATAACAGGCTGATGACTCCCAAGAGTCCATATCGACGGAGTCGTTTGGCACCTCGATGTCGGCTCATCACATCCTGGGGCTGGAGCAGGTCCCAAGGGTATGGCTGTTCGCCATTTAAAGTGGTACGTGAGCTGGGTTCAGAACGTCGTGAGACAGTTCGGTCCCTATCTGCCGTGGGTGTTGGAGTATTGCGAGGATTTGCCCCTAGTACGAGAGGACCGGGGTGAACGTACCTCTGGTGTACCGGTTGTCGTGCCAACGGCATCGCCGGGTAGCTATGTACGGTCGGGATAACCGCTGAAAGCATCTAAGCGGGAAACCCACCTCAAAACTAATACTCCCTATGAGAGCCGTGAGAGACCATCACGTTGATAGGCCGGGTGTGGACGTGCAGTAATGTACGGAGCTAACCGGTACTAATCGCTCCACTGGCTTGATCTTCGCCTTCATCCTTGCAAGGCACTGCTTCACTGCAGTTCAAACCGAATGGCCTCGGCACATTCAGCACTTCATCTTGGTAATCGCTCGTCTCAAACACGAGTTTGCAATCCGGCCTTCGATGACCTGGTGGTTATGGCGAGGGGCCTGCACCCGATCCCATCCCGAACTCGGCCGTGAAAACCCTCAGCGCCAATGGTACTTCGTCTCAAGACGCGGGAGAGTAGGTCGCCGCCAGGTCTTCAAAGTCCGGATATGCAACACGCATCAGAACAACAATCACAAACACTCAAAAGGCGCGCTCAAACAAAAAGCGCGCCTTTCGTGCTTCTACAGCACGACAGACTTAACGCGGGATGGAGCAGCCCGGTAGCTCGTCAGGCTCATAACCTGAAGGTCGTAGGTTCAAATCCTACTCCCGCAACCAATCAGTCCAACTCAAAAGCCCGTGCCAGAAATGGCGCGGGCTTTTGCTTGCGCAGCGCTCCAGCACCTACAATCTCGAACCCGTAGCGCATCTACGCGCTAGAAACCCGGCCGACCAATGCGAATGCGTGTCGAGAAGTCTGCGGCTTCGCCAGCTTCATGAGCAGCATCATTGATATGCGCGCGACGCTTCAATTCATCAAAAGGCAGGCCACCAGCAAGGCGGCCATGCTGATAGGCAAACTCATCGCTCTTGCCATTCAGGAGCAGACGCCAATCCCATGCCGGTAGTTTGCCGTTATCTGCTGCTGCGGTATGGATGCGGATATTGGTGGTGCAGTTGCTGGTTAGCGCGTTGTAGAAGGCCGGTGCGTCGTGCAGGGCGTTGAGACTGCGCAGATAGTCCATGAACACGGCGCGGGCCTCGGCAGCGGTGGCCGTCGTGTGATAGAGGTAGACTTCTTCACCGCTGCGATAGTTGGTGCGCAGACGGATCAGATCTCGCTCGTCGGCAACGGTGTAAATCAGCTCATACTGTCGGAAGAATCCCAGTACCGCTGAATATTCCTCGCCGATTTCCTTGCGGGTCTCGACAGAGAACGCGATATGGCTGCCATCAGCAAACTGGAAGCTCAGGATAGGATGTGCAATCCAGGGCGACCCCCAGAAAGTGAGAAAAATGTCGACCCCTTGCAAATTGTTGAGATCGATCGTCCTGGTTTCCCAGTTCGGCATGTAGTCGGTTTCGGTACGATAAGAAAAGTTGCGCAGATTGTGGATGGTTACGAGATTGTCGTTCAGATCCGCCCAGGCGGTCCGGGAAACATCTGATTGCCAAGCCTTCTCATCGGATGGTGCGATATTGAGCCACCAGGTCAGGACAACAGCGAAGCAGCCGACCACCAACAGACCTTTCAGATACCAGGGACGCAGCAGGGCTACCCCGATCAGCACAACGACGCAACAGACGCTTGCGGCCGGCAACTGCCATCTCTTGGGAAGATCTATATAGAGCGCTGCAACCGACCAGGCGGCCAACAACAGTAGGAGCAGGACCAGCAAGCCAATGGCGCAGCAGCGAATAATGCCATGCACGCCGGCGCGGTGCTTGTGGAGTCGCTTCATGGCGTTGTTATCCCGGACTGCAATAGAGTCACTTCGGAGCGTAGCCTGGCGGCACAGTCAGCCAGGGAATACCGTCCAGCGCCATCTTTTCCCCATATTCATACTGCCGGATCATTTCGGCCTCGTTGAACTGCTCTTCCGTGGTGCCCTTATATTCGATCGGAATGGCGATGAAGCGAAATTCGATATCGTCGTGCAGGCAGGATAGATAAAGCCGGTAGAGGTCGTTGATGCCGGACACCTTCAGCAAGGTCCCGATCGCGCGGAAGGCAATACCGCCGAGTGCGCGCCTGACCTGTTTTGGATCCGGGGTAATGCGACCGTTGCGCAGAACATAAAGGCGCTGCACAAACTTGCCGGCATAGTCGGGGTGCGCCGCACGGATCGTCGCCGGCAGATCTATGACGCTGCCGATGGAGAATGACTGGAAGAAGACACCACCATCAACATGCATCTCGTCATAAGTCTTGCCATCGACTTTCACGTCCATCATCACCGGTGGGAAGACTGCGGGTATTGAGGCGGAGGCCACGAGCACTGACCGGAACAGATCCAGCTTCTTCCGGTCGGCACTACTGGCGATGGCGCCCATATCCCAGATGACCGGTTGCTCGGCATCGAGGTTTGTCGTCGCCACAAGTAGACGTCGACCCTTGGCATGCTCCCTGGCCACGTCGCCAAGGACTTTGGCGTCAATAAAGGTTGCCACCATTTCTTTGAGTGGGCCGGTATCGGTGACTGATTCCGCCCACAGCAGGGCCAGCAGCGAATGCGAAATGAAGATGCGACTTGCATCGACGGTCGTATAGGATTTCTTCAGTGTCTCGTCATAATCCTTGCCAAGAAAGGCGAAGGGCGCGATCAACGCGCCGGTACTAACCCCGGTGACGACCTTGAAGTGCGGCCGCGTGCCGGTCTTGGTCCAACCATTGAGAAGTCCCGCGCCAAAGGCACCGTCTGATCCGCCTCCTGAGACAGATAGATAACTATAGGATCTGCTGCCATCGGGCAGGATTTCATAGTTTTCCGACGTTTCCGCGGTAAATGCCGTGCGCAGCATTTCGCGGATTGGCGCAGGGTCTGTCAAAGGCAGGTAACGAATGTTGGTTAAGTCGTGGACAGTTGCTTTCGCAGCGGTCTCGACCGGCACAGGCTGTCGGAAGATGTTGGCGCAGCCGCCGATGGGCAAAGCCAGAATCAAAGCGGTCGTCACGGTCGACAGTACGCGCAACATCGACAACATGGTTATCCCCCGACATGTTGCTGCCGGACTGCCCCGGCACGGCCTTGATCATGTGGCTAGCGCGACATGTTTGGCCAGCAATGTTTCTTTTGGCTTCCCGGAAACTTGGGTCGATCGACCCTAGAAGCGGTCTATGACAGTGACCCCGGCGCCCTGAAACCGGTCCATGGCCGCCAGCGCTGCGCCGCAGTCCGCCAGATTGATGCGGTGCGTCACGAGCAGCGTAGGGTTGAGCCTGCCGGCGGCAATCATACCGAACAAGGCCGGGAAACGGCTTGCTGCAATGCCGCGTGTCCCCATGATGCTGATCTGACGGGAATAGACCGTTTCAAGCAGCGGAATGAGTGGCGTCGCATGTTCCTCCAGCGGCATACCGATCTGGACGTGGCGTCCCAGCTTTCGCAAGGACCGGATGGAGTTATGGAACGTTGTTGTTATGCCCAGAGCATCGATCGAGACATGCGCGCCGCCACCGGTGAGGGCGCGCACCTCCTCCGCAACATCGCGTGAGGTCGCGGCATTGAGCGTCTTGGTGGCGCCGAACGATTGTGCCAGGGCGAGGGCCTCCTCGTTGACATCGACAGCCAGTATCTGGGCACCGATCGCTGCGGCGACCAGTACCGCCGAAAGGCCAACGCCACCACAGCCATGGATTGCCAGCCATTCGCCGGGCCGCAGATCGGCACGATCGACCAGGCCGCGAAAGGCGGTTGTCAAACGGCAGCCCATGGCGGCCGCCTCGGGAAAGCCGATCGCGTCAGGCAAATGCACCAGATTGAAATCAGCATGCGGGATACTGGTGAGTTGGGCAAAGGCCCCCCAACCGGAAAAGCCAACGACATATTGATGGGCGCAGATGGTCGCTTCGCCACCGCGGCAATCCGGACAATCGCCGCAGGCGATGATGAAGGGCGCGGTGACGCGATCACCGTTCCTGAAAGTTCGACAGTCGGTACCAACCGCCACGACGATGCCGGCAAATTCGTGCCCGGGCACATGGGGCGGGGCCACGTCAGAATCGGCGCCTTTCCAGGCATGCCAATCTGATCGGCAGACGCCGCAGGCTTTCACCTCGATGACGACACCATCTGCCGGGCAGGCGGGATCGGCCACATCGCGCACGACGAGAGGCCCGCGGAACTGGTCAAACACAGCTGCCCGCATATTTCAGGCCCTCTCGGCGCTTAAGATTCGCAGTTCAACGCCAGACTCACGCACAGCGGCGACAGCGGCAGGGTCGGGCGCGCCGGCGGTCAGGATCATATCGATGTCATCGAAGCCGCAGACACGCACCAAGGAAGTCTGCGTAAACTTACTGGCGTCGGTGACGACAATGCCTTGCCGGGCAGCGCGCAGGATCGCCTGCTTCAGCGCAGCATCGGGCAGACTCAATCCCATGATACCGAAGGAAGGATCCACACCATTGCAACCGATGAAAGCAAAGGAGGCGCGAATACGATCAAGAATCAGCGTGCTCACCGGCCCGACCAGAGAATGCTGCTGTGGCCGCAACGTGCCTCCTGTCACCACCACCTCGACCCGTGGGATAGCGCGCTCTAGGGCTAGCGCGATGTTGAGGCCCGGTGTGAAGATGGTGAGATTGGTGAGGTCGTGTCGGTCGACGATGGCATGGGCGATTGCCATCGCGGTGGTGCCGACATCCAGAATGACGCTGTCGCCAGGAGACAGCATGGCCGCCGCCGCCTGCCCAATCGTACGCTTCTCCGGCAAATAGCTCGCGGCGCGCGCTTCATAATCCACCTCGGGTACCGCTTCGACAATGCGCATGGCGCCGCCGCGAACCCGGCGGATGCCGCCGGTGCGCGCCAGAATGTCGACGTCGCTGCGGATCGTGACTTCGGACACGCCAAATTGCCGGGCAAGATCATAGATCCTGGCGAACTCATGAGCCTGGATGAAGGATAGCAGCTGCTGCCGGCGCAGGTCGGAATTTGATGATTCAGGCCCTGCTGTCGCGGCACTAAAAGGGTCCTCAAGTGTTTCGGCGGTCATTGGTCCAGTCCATTCTACCGGCCATCATGGAAATCGAAAGTCCGCGCGCCCGTCAAGTAGAGGGGAAATGCTTCAATATTCCATCGTTTTTCAATCAGGCTTGACAATCGACTTTCGATACGGAAGTTTCTATATCACAAATCGAGTGGCAATCCAAAAGCCGCCGAGGCGCGAGGAAGCGTGATGACAGGGACTTATTCATGACGGCGACGCAGGACGTCTCCATCCAGCTGCCTGCTGGCGTGGACGATGTTGTCCCCGAACTTGCGATGCGCAACATCGGCAAGAGCTTTGCCAATATCCGGGCCTTGTCCGACGTCTCGTTCTCTGTGCGCGGTGGCGAGATTCACGCTTTGATGGGTGAGAACGGAGCCGGCAAATCGACGCTGATGAAAATTCTGTCGGGCGCTTACCGTGCCGACCCGGGCGGTGAGATCCGCCTGCGGGGCGAACTGGTCGCGATCGACGGCCCATTGGCCGGACGTCAGCACGGCATTGCCGTCATTTACCAGGAACTTTCGCTCGCCCCCAATCTCAGTGTTGCGGAGAACATCTTCCTCGGCGAAGAGAAGAAGCGCTTCGGCTTCATAGATCGCAAGGCCATGGAAGCCGCGGCTAAGCCGTTGCTGGCCCGTCTCGACGCGCCCTTTGCTGTCAGCGACCGGGTCGCGCAACTGTCGATCGCCGAGCGCCAATTGGTGGAGATCGCTCGCGCGCTCGCGGGACACCCGCGCATCTTGGTGATGGACGAACCTACGACCAGCCTTTCATCGCGTGAGGCAACGCGCCTTTTCGCCATTATCCGGCAGTTGAAGAGCGAAGGTATCGCGATCGTCTATATCAGCCATCGCATGGCCGAGGTCTATGAGTTGGCCGACCGAGTGAGCGTCCTGCGTGACGGCACCTTGATCGGCACGCTCAAGAAGGAAGAAATCACAGCGCCAACGCTGGTGCGCATGATGGTAGGGCGCGAGCTGTCGTCCTTCTACACCAAGGAGCACCGGCATCCTTCTGCCGACCGCAAGGCCGTGCTGGAGGTAGAGAATATCGGCGACGGCAAGTTCATCAAGGATTGCAGCTTTTCGGTGCGGGCAGGGGAGGTGGTTGGTCTTGCCGGCCTGGTTGGTTCCGGGCGAACCGAGCTTGCCCGCCTGATCTATGGTGCCGACCTCAAAGCCGGCGGCCGTATCCTGGTCGACGGCAAGGAGTGCCGGATCGACACGCCGTTGCAGGCGATCAAATCCGGCGTTGTCTATTTGACTGAAGATCGCAAGGCCTTGGGCCTTTTCCTCGATATGACGATCCGCGAGAACATCGCGGTGAGTGTGCTCGATGAAGATGCGCTGCCGGGCGGCATCCTCAATCTCAAAGCGGCGCGAGAACGCGCCGCGGCAGCCATCAAGTCTCTGGGGATTCGCACGCTGAACGGCAGCGTCATCGTTGGCTCGCTGTCGGGTGGCAACCAGCAGAAGGTGCTGCTGTCGCGCCTGCTGGAGACAAAGCCGCGTGTCCTGCTGCTCGACGAACCGACCCGCGGCATCGATGTCGGCGCCAAATCGCAGATTTATCAGATCATCGACGCGCTCGCCCGCAATGGCGCCGCCGTCCTAGTGATTTCCAGCGAGTTGCCGGAGATCGTCGGCATTTCCGACCGGGTCCTAGTGATGCGCGACGGACACATCGTGGGTGAGGTGGAAGGGCAACCGGACGCGCCAATCACCCAGGAGAAGATCATGGACATCGCTACCAGCACGGCGGCCATTCGCGCTGCCTGATGGCACTGCGTTAGTAAAAGGGATTGAGTATGAGCGAAAGAGTATTGGACGGAAACGCTCAGGAGTCAGAAAAGACCTCTCTTGCGCGCAAGCAGAAGATGCGCTCGGTGCTGCAGATCGTCGGCATGCTGCCGATTCTCATCATCCTCGCCATTTTCTTCGAAGTATCGACCGACCGCTTCATGAGCTGGATGAATTTGTCCATCGTGGCGCAGCAGGCGGCGATCAACATCGTGCTCGCCGCCGGCATGACCTTCGTCATCCTGACCGGCGGCATCGACCTCTCGATCGGCTCCATCCTCGCCGCCTCGGCCATGATCGCCATCATCGTCTCGAAAGTGCCTGATTACGGATTACTCGGCGTCCCAGCGGCGCTTTTGATCGGTCTCATTTTCGGTCTCATCAACGGTGTCCTCATCGCGGCCATGAAGCTGCCGCCCTTTATCGTGACATTGGGATCCTTGACAGCCGTTCGTGGTGTCGCGCGCCTGATGGGCGAAGATACGACGGTCTTCAACCCGGAACTGCCATTCGCCTTCATCGGCAACGGCACGCTGTTCGGTGTGCCTTGGCTGGTCGTCATCGCCTTTGCCGTGGTCATTATCTCTTGGTTCATTCTGCGACGGACGGTGCTCGGTAACCGCATTTATGCCGTGGGCGGCAATCCGGATGCCGCACGCCTTGCCGGTATCAAGGTATGGCGAGTTCTGCTCTTCGTCTATTCCATGGCCGGCCTGTTGGCAGGCCTCGGTGGCGCGATGTCGGCGGCGCGCCTTTATGCCGCCAACGGACTGCAGCTGGGGCAGAGCTACGAGCTCGATGCCATTGCCGCCGTCATCCTGGGCGGGACCAGCTTTACCGGCGGCATCGGGTCGATCTGGGGCACGCTGATTGGCGCGCTTATCATTGCCATTCTGACCAATGGACTGATCCTGCTCGGGATCTCGGACATTTGGCAGTACATCATCAAGGGATTGGTCATCATCGGTGCCGTGGCACTCGACCGCTATCGCTTGCGGGAAGGTGGACGCACATGACGGGGCCATGGTTGCCGGCGCTCACAGAAGTCGCTGGATAGAAAGCCGTGCCCGCGACCGTGTAAACGGTCAGGTCACGTAAATCCAACAGGAGGAAACATGAAACTCTCTCGTCTCGCTCTCGGGCTGGTGGTTGCCGTCGGCGTCGCGGCGCCGGCCGTCGCCCAGGATCTCAAGAAAGTCGGCATTTCGGTAGGGTCGCTCGGCAACCCGTTCTTCGTCGCCACCATCAAGGGCATCGAAGACAAGGCCAAGGCAATCAACCCGGATGTCGAAGTCATCTCTGTCTCGTCCGATTATGATCTCAACAAGCAGGTTACACAGATCGACAATTTCATTGCTGCCGGCGTTAATGTCATCATGATCAATGCGGTTGATCCGGTCGCCGTCGCTCCTGCCATTGAGAAAGCCCAAGCCGCTGGTATCGTCGTCGCGGCGTTTGATGTCGGTGCCAATGGCGCCGATGTCACGGTCATGACCGACAACGTCAAGGCAGGCACGCTCGCTTGCCAATACATCGTCGATCACCTCAAGGGCAAAGGCGATGTGCTGATCGTCAATGGCCCGCAGGTGACCTCGGTGACCGATCGCGTCAAGGGCTGCAAGGAAGTCTTTGCTGCCAACCCCGGCATCAAGATTCTTTCTGATGACCAGGATGCAAAGGGCTCGCGCGACGGCGGTTTTGCCGTGACGCAAAGTCTGCTCACCCGCTTCCCGAAGGTTGATGGCATCTTCGCGATCAACGACCCGACTGGCATCGGTGCCGGCCTGGCGGCGAAGCAGCTCGGCCGTAGCGAGTTCATCATCACCGCCGTCGATGGTGCGCCAGATATCGAATCCGAGCTGAAGTCCGGCACGTCGCTGGTCAAGGCGTCGTCATCGCAGGATCCCTACACCATGGCGGGCCAGTCGCTCGAACTGGCTGCCGGTATCCTTGCGGGCAAGAAGCCGGATCCGAATGTGATCCTGCTCGATCCGGTGTTGATCACCACCGAGAACCTCGGCTCCTACAAGGGCTGGACCTCGCACTAAATCTTAATGCCCGCCGGCTGCGATTCTTGGAGTTGCAGCCGGCGGTTTCTTTTCTAAGGGAAGATAATGCTGAAGGCGTTGCGCGAGCAGGTACTCGAAGCCAATCTCGATCTGGTGAGTGGCGGGCTCGTCCTCTACACCTTCGGCAATGTCAGCGGCATCGATCGCACACAAGGCCTGGTCGTGATCAAGCCGAGTGGTGTGCCGTATGACAAGATGAAGGCCGATGATATGGTTGTTACGGATCTCGCCGGCACCAAGATCTTCGGCGAGTTGAAGCCGTCATCGGACTTAGCCACACACCTCTTGCTCTACAAGTCATTCCCTGCTGTGGGCGGTGTCGTGCATTCGCATTCCGAATTTGCGACCATCTGGGCGCAGGCCGGTCGGCCTATCCCGGCACTCGGCACGACCCATGCCGATTATTTCCATGGGCCCGTGCCGGTCACGCGCAAGCTCACCGACGCCGAAGTCAACGGCGACTACGTCCTCAACACCGGTGTCGTCATCGTCGAGGCCCTGGGCAACAAAAACCCGATGTCGATGCCGGCCGCTTTGGTCGCCGGCCACGGCCCCTTTTGCTGGGGCACTGATGCTGCCGGCGCCGTGCATAATGCCATCGTGCTGGAATCCGTGGCGCGCATGGCGCTCCATACTATGTCCTTGCGGCCGGATGCCGCCGGCGTCTCGCAGGCGCTGTTGGACCGGCACTATTTCCGTAAGCATGGCGCCGCGGCCACTTACGGCCAATCCATTCCCAATCAGGCGAAGCCCTAATGCCTTCAGTCGTCGCCGGCGTCGATTTCGGCACCTTGAGCGTCCGCGTGACCTTGTTCTCGGCACAAGGCAAGGCGCTGGGGCATGCCAGCGCTGAATATCCGCTGCATCGCCGTCGCGATGATCCGGACTATGCGACGCAGTCCCATGACGACCAGATGAACGCTCTGGCTACGGCTATGCGCAAGGCGCTGGGCGAGAGCCGTATTTCCGGCCAGGACGTGATAGCACTCGCCATCGACACCACCGGCTCCAGTGTGGTGATGGTTGGCGAAGGGCTGCAGCCCCTCGACGATTATTACCTCTGGTGCGACCACCGGGCCAAGGCCGAGGCGCACGAAATCACCGAACAGGCGCACAAGGAAGGCCTTGAGGCGATCAATTGGTGCGGCGGCGTCTACTCTCACGAATGGGGTTTTGCGAAGTTACTGCATTGGCTCCGGCACAATCCCAGCAAGCGCAGCCAGTTCGTCACAGCCCTTGAGCATTGCGACATGGTGGCGGCGACCCTCACCGGCGTCACGGACCCCGCCTTGGTCAAGCGCAGTGTCTGCGCGATGGGCCACAAATGGATGTGGAATCCGCGCTGGGGCGGTTTGCCCTCGCAGGCTTTTCTTTCCCGTGTCGATCCGCTGTTCGACGGCATCCGTGCCATGATCGGTGGCAGCTTCTGCACCTCGGATCAGATCGCTGGCTATCTTTCCCCTGGCTGGGCGGAACGCCTTGGCATCAAAGCCGGCATCCCCATTCCGGTCGGTGCCTTTGACGCACATTGGGACGCGTTGGGTGCCGGCTGCAAGATCGGCGATGTCGTCAACGTCGTCGGAACCTCGACCTGCATCATCGCGACGGCCAAGGATGTCGGCCTGATCCCCGGCCTCTGCGGCATCGTGCCGGGCAGTGTCGACCCACATCTGATGGGGATCGAAGCCGGCTTGTCCGCGACCGGTGACATCTTCGAGGCCATCGCCAAGCGCTCCAACACGCGCATTGCTGATCTGTCGCGCGGGTTGGAGAATTATCGTGCGGGCCAGACAGGCCTCATGCGTCTCACTTGGGACAATGGCGATCGCACAGTGCTGGTGCGTCCTGATCTCGGCGGCATCACCTTGGGTTGGAACCTGCTGCACACCGCGCAGGACGAGCTGTTCGCCGCCATCGAAGGCACGGCTTTCCACACCCGCCTCATCCTGGAGCGGATGGCCGAAGGTGGCGTGCCGATCGACCGCATCATCAATGGCGGTGGCATCCCGCAGCACAATCCAGTCCTCAACCAGGTCTATGCCAATGTACTCGGCAAGCCGGTGCTGGTGCCTGACGGTGTCCCCACCGGGTTTGGCGCCGGCATCTTCGGCAGCATGGCAGCGGGCATCTATCCTGATGTCGCGACTGCGCAGGCGGCCATGTGCTTACCTTACAAAATTTGCACACCCGAGCGTTCCACAAGCGTAGTCTACGAACGCCTCTATGCTATGTTTCGGGATCTTTATCGCGGGTTCGGTGGCGTCGAAGCGATGACGCCGCTGGCCGCAGTTTTGCCTGAATTGCGCCGTATCGCCCTGGTCGGTGCAGCTTAGAAGATATCGCCAACGCTGGAGCCCAATTTTCATGACGACCCGCCTGGACCAGAAGCTCGCGCGTATCCGTGCCGGCAAATACACCCGGAACGACTTCATTATCGCCGATGCGAAGGATGGCGATATGGGGCCAAGCATCCCTTCCACCGGCCCATTGCGGCAACCGGATGGCAGCTGGTCGCGCTATCGTACCCGGGCGGAGTTTCTTGACCAGGTGCGGGCGATCGTGGCGCAGGACGTGGTTGATATCATGCTGCTCTCGGCCTCTAATCTGGAACAACTGGCGGGGGAGGGCATCTTTGAAAAAAGTCCCGTCAAACCGGCCATCCGGGCGAACGACACGACCGATATCTGGGTCGGTCGTGGCTGCACCTATAATCAACAGCCATCGCGGCCGTTCCGCTCAGCATCTTTGTCACGCGTGTTGCATGGCGGGAGCGCGCATCGCAGCAATGCCGCCGTGACAGGCACGGATCTCGGTCTCTATTCCGTCACCTTCAACAATGATCTGGATGCCGATTTCAGATCCCTTGAGGCCTTCTCCGACTTTCGTGCGGAAGCTGCCACCCATGGCTTCAAATATTTCCTCGAGGTGTTCAACCCGAATGCCGGCCGCGATATCGCGCCGGAAATCATGCCGCATTTCGTCAATGATTGCATCGTACGCTGCTTGGCCGGAGTACATCAGGCCGACCGGCCGGAGTTCTTGAAGATCGCCTATAACGGTCCGGCAGCGCTTGAGGAATTGGCAAGCTACGACCCCGGCATGATTGTCGGCGTGCTGGGCGGTGGGGCCGGCACCACACGCGACTGCTTCGAGCTATTGTGTCAGGCGGAGCGCTATGGCGCCCGTGTGGCCCTGTTCGGCCGCAAGATCAACTTGGCCGAAGATCCTTTGGAGATCGTCCGCTTCATGCGCGAGGTTGCGGATGGCACCATGACGCCGCTGGAAGCCGTTCGCGCTTATCATGGTGAACTCGGCAAGCGCGGAATCAAGCCGATGCGGGGACTTGAGGACGATAGTGCGGTCACCGAAGCGGCCCTGCTGAAAGCCAAATAGGCCCGACTGCCCCCTGGATTCCCGACAAGTCCATCTGTAAGAAGATGACATGACAAAAGCTCGTCGCGGCATCGTCACCGGGGGGATGTGGTGTGTTGATCGTAACAGAACGATCGATGCATGGCCGCACGAAGACGGTGTGGCCGAAATTTCCGGCATCGAAATTTACGGTGGCGGTTCTGCCTGTAACATGGCGCTCGATCTCAAGAAACTTGATCCATCTTTCCCGGTCGAGACGATCGGTCTCGTCGGGGATGATGACGACGGGCGATTCCTGCTGGCGCAGGCGGACGCCCACGGTATCGACCGCACCCAGCTGATTGCTGTCGAAGGGGCCGAAACGCAGTTTACCGATGCTTATGTTTCAAAGACGACTGGGCGCCGTACGCACATCTTTTATCAGGGGGCGAGCGCTCTCCTGACACCCGACCATTTCGATCTCGTGCGTACCACGGGCCGGATACTTCATCTTGGCCTGCCCGGCGCACACAGAAAGATGGATGCCCCGTGGCGGGATGATCCAAACGGCTGGGTAACGGTCCTGCGGCAGGCGCGTGCTGTCGGGTTGGAGACAAATCTCGAATTGTTCAGCATCGCGCCTGATCGCATCGCAACCATGATCCGTCCCTGTCTGCCGCATCTCGACTACCTCATCGTCAATGATCTGGAGATTGGCGCTATCGCCGGCAAGGAAACCTCCCATGACGGCGTTGCGGTGGTGACGGCTTGTGTCGAGGCGGCTCGCCAGGTGCTGGCGCAGGGGGCCATGGGGCTCGTCGTGGTGCATTTTCCGGCTGGCGCCGTCGCAATCGCCCGCGATGGCCAGATTTGGACGGCTTCCTCCGTCAGCATCCCGCAAGCCGAAATCGTCAGCGCCAACGGCGCCGGCGATGCCTTTGCTGCCGGTGCGATCTACGCCCTCCATGAGGGCTGGAGTGTCGACGCGGCGCTGGAACTGGCCCATGCCACCGCCGCCATGTCGCTGCGCGGTCTTTCCACCTGTGCTGCGGTCGACACCTATCAGGCTTGCCTCGCCCAGGCCAAACGCTGGGGCCACCGGCCAGCCATCTGATTGTCGCGTTTCCGCCGGGGGATGACTCGGGTGATAGCCGGGACCAGGCCCATTTTCCCTGCGGGATTGGCGTCGCGGACACCCCAGCATGCGTCGCCTTTGGAACAAATTTTCCGCATTGCCGGGATCCCAAAGCAAACATCTTGACGCCAGGGCAGGGTGGGGGCGATGTTCCTGGCGTCGAAGGTTCCCCAACGGATGAACTCCAGGGGATTAATAGGGAACACGGTGCGGACGACCCAAAAGGGGCCAAAACCGTGACTGCCCCCGCAACTGTGAGCGAGGAGCGGACGCCGAAGTGACCACTGGTTGAGACTTGGCCGCATGCCAGGGAACGACTGGGAAGGTTGGTGCCGCGCGCAACTCGTGAGTCAGGAGACCTGCCAGCGACAAGACGAATCCGTATTTATGGACGGGGTGTCCACGCGGTGCTGACTATTTTCGGTATCGATTCTGCACCCCTTCCTGCGCCGATCTGCCTCGTCACATGCCGTGGCGGAGCGAACACCAAGGGGATCTATCATGCAGACCAATAACATGTCCGCCACCGCCCTTAGCACCAAGACCAGCACCCGCGCCGAAGCGCTGACTGGCGCCTTCATGGCCGCCATTCTCGGTGTCGTCCTGGTTTGGGGCGTCGGCTTCTCGCATATCGAAGCGGTCCACAACGCCGCCCACGACACACGCCATGCCAACGCCTTCCCCTGCCACTAAGAGGTAGGTTCATGGAAACGTTCCGGCGACTTTTCATCGTCGCGGCACTTGCTGGCTTGATAAGTGGGATCTTCATCACTTTCGTCCACCAGGTGAGCACGACACAGCTCATTCTGGCGGCCGAAGTTTATGAGACCGCCGGCGAGCCTGCGGAAGCAGCGCCCGCGACCGATCCGGCAGCATCCGCTGAGGGTACGACCCATACGCATACCGATGGCTTGGCACACGAACATAGCGCCGAAGCCTGGGGCCCTGCGGATGGGCTCGAGCGCACGCTCTATACCGGGCTTGCCGACATCCTCACTGGAATCGGTTTCTCGCTTCTGCTGGTGGCAGCTTATCGCATCTGGGGTGGCCAGATGACGTGGCGCACGGGCCTCTATTGGGGATTGGCTGGCTTTGCGGCCATCGTGGCATCGCCCAATCTGGGCCTGCCGCCCGAAGTGCCAGGGACCGAAGCCGCACCTCTGCTTGATCGCCAGATCTGGTGGGTGGCGACGGCTGTTCTGACGGCCGTTGGCCTTGCCTTGATCTTCCTCGGCAAGCGCTACTGGTGGGCGGCACTCGGCTTGGCGCTTATCGTGCTGCCGCACGCCTATGGCGCGCCGCAGCCGGCTGAGCATGTCAGCTTGGCGCCGGAGGCTCTGGCTCACCGCTTCATCGTGGCGGCGACCATTGTGGGCTTGCTGTTTTGGGCCGTGCTCGGGGCCGCGACCGGATATTTCTACAACCGCGTCTTCAAGGACGTGGCTGCCTGACATCTCGGCGCTCTATCTGAGCTGAAACGAAAAAGCCGGGCGCCCCTCATGTGGGGTGCCCGGCTTTCTTCTTTGTCGGTGGTTAAAGCGCGCGTACGTCGTTGATGAAGCGTTCGATGGTGGTACGGATCGTCGCCGTGTTCTGGCCCAGCTGCTTGGCGGCCGATAGAACGGTCGCGGTCGCATTCTGGGTCTGGCCAGCTGCCTGGGCGACGAAGACGACCTTTTCTGAGACTTCCTGGTTGCCGGCGGACGCTTCCTGGATGTTGCGCGAGATTTCCTTGGTGGCGGAGTTCTGCTCCTCGACCGCCACGGCGACACCGCCCGAAATCTCTTTCATCTGGCGGATCTGATCACCCACGGCGCGGATTGATTCCGCGGTCGATTGGGTCGACGACTGGATAGATTGCACCTGAACCGCAATATCCTCGGTGGCGCGCGCCGTTTGGTTGGCGAGACTCTTGACCTCATTGGCAACGACGGCAAAACCCTTGCCGGCTTCCCCGGCGCGGGCGGCTTCGATCGTCGCGTTTAGCGCGAGGAGATTGGTCTGGGCGGAAATCTCGGTAATGAGGCGGACCACATCGCCGATCTTGGTTGAGGCTTCGGTGAGGTGGCCAACCCGCTCCGTGGTTTCGTCGATTGCATGCGTCGATGCCGTGGCAATCTCCGACTGCGCCGAGACCTGTCGCGTGATCTCCAGGATAGAGGCTGACAATTCCTCAGTAGCGGCGGCGACCGTGCCGACATTGGCGCTGGCTTCGGTCGCGGCAGCTGCCACCTTCTGTACCTGCTCGAGAGATTCGGTCGAGAGCTTGGTTAGCGATTCCGCCGTGTGATCGAGTTCGTCAGCGGATTTGACCAGCGCCTGCAAAATGACTTCGACTTCCTGGTCGAAGCCACGGGCAAGGTTGGTCATCTGCGTTGCGCGGCTTTCACGGGCGCGCTGCTGTTCGGCCGCTTCCGCCTGCAAACGTTCATTGTTGCGCATGTTATCGGCAAACACGGCGACGGCACCAGCCATGTTGCCGACCTCGTCGGCGCGCTCGGCATAGGGAATGTTGACGCCCGTATTACCGGAAGCCAGTTCTTTCATCGTATCGGTGATCATGCGGATCGGCGCGCCGATCTGGCGTGACAACACGAAGAAGAAGAGGACTGCAGCCACCAGCATGACCACGGCACTTGTGATGACGGTGCGCAACGTCCACGACAACGCCGCGGAGATCTCAGCGTTCGCTGCTGCGGAATTGGCGCTGATCGCGTCGGCCAGTTGTTTGCCGGCGGTTTCCAGCTTCCCAGTCAGGGTTTCGCCAGCACCGGTCACTTCAATGGCGCGAGCTTCATTCACTGTCGATGGGTGACGCATGAGCTTGAGCTGTGTCGCGACTGGGCCGCTGCGCCATTCATTAACCGCATCGCCGATGGCGCCTAACGGCGTCATCAGGTCGGGGTCGCCGGCGGCATTTGTGACCGCTTCCTGCAGTAGTTGGTCAAAGCCTTCACTGAAGGCCTGATAGTTGCGCGAGTATTCCGAACTGCCGGTGACGAGCAGGCCGCGAATAGCTGTCTGCATCTTCGCCGCGATCGCGAGGCTCGCATTGATCGAGCTTGCCTGACGTTCCGCGGCATCGCTTACCGCGTTGGCGCGATCGATGCGCGCGGTCAGCATGATCGAGATGACACCCGAAACGACAATGACGAGGCCGAGTAGCGAGAAGGCAATGATAAGCTTCTTGGCAACGGAAAGATTGGCGAATTTCATTTTTTGTTCTCCGTCCCTATCAGCTCTGCAACCGGCGCTGCAATTCGGTGAGATTGAATTCAACGGTGACCGCGCCGATCGATTCCTTTGTAGCCGGATCAACCACCGTGAAGTCTACCTGAGTGCGCCAGGTCTTGGTGTTGTCGTCAAACTCAGGCTCGTCGACGAAGACTGCATCCGGACCGACGGCGAAAGTCTTCTGGTATTTGTCTTCGTCGCCTTGCCAATAGTCGGAGGTGACGGAACTCTGCCCAACATTGAGGCCGAACTTGTCCATCACAAAGATCTCTGTGAAAAGGCCGGCCGAGCTCGCCTGGATGTAGAGAAGGTAGTTGGAGAGTGGGCTGCTCAGAATTTCGGCGATAAAAGGCTGGTCGTCGGATTTCGCTTCCGCTTTCCAGGCTTCGTCCATCTTGTCGATCGTGGCCTGGTCGACGCCGGTATGGGCCTTGTTGGCCGCCGTGATCGACAGAATGGTCACCTGCTGCACGATGCGCTCGCGCATGTCCTTGATGACGTCGGGGGTGATGATATCCGCGGCGATCGGTGTCGCAGCTGCGCCGGTAGCGGCAACTTCGGTGGCTGCCGCCGGCGCAGGCGCAGGTGCGGCAGCGGCTGGCGCTGCGGCGGGGTCAGTTGCCGGCGCTGCGGCGGCCGGCGCCACTGCCGGATCGGTTGTTGGCGTTGCAGCCGCTGGCGCTGCAACTGGGTCAACTGGCGTAGCGGCCGGCGCTGTCTCTTGTGCCAGAACCGGATCGGCAATGGGTGAGCATGCCAGGAGGAGGGCCACTATTCCTACGGCACGGGCGCGGCGATGATGGGCGAGATATTCCTGATACATGTTCTGCTCTTTGATCGATGGGCTGTGTTTTAATAAAAACCGAAATCGTAAAGATATTCTTACGCATCCGCGAAGCGGCTGATATTCCTAGGAAATTATAAATGAGATTTATCCAAGTGTAGAATAGAAATACCCGTTTTGAGAGCTACAAGCAAAGCGTCGCCAAGGAACAATGATCGCATTTTGACATTGAACAGGCTGATCGCGCGTACCGCAGGTTGCGTGATATAAATTGTAGAATCAGGGCGCTGAAGAGGATCGGGCATGGCGGAGGGGTCGGATCAACAGGTTGCAACGGAGCCGCCACGGGCTGCTGCAGAGCCGCCAAGCCCTACCGCCGCCGAGCGGGCACGAGAACTGGCATTGCGTGCCAAGGGCGCCACCTCAAGCTTCCTCCCCTACGTCTGGGGCCGCTTCCAGGCCGATGGCTGCACGGGTGTTGCGGCAGCACTCAGCTATACGTCGCTGCTGGCGATCGTGCCGATGCTGGCGATCGGCCTTGCCATGTTCGCGGCCTTTCCGGCTTTTGCCGAAATACGGGACGATTTCATCATCGTGCTCGCGCAGAATCTGGCGCCCGATCTCGCCACCATCGCAAATGAGTATCTTGGCACCTTCATCAACAATGCCGGCGGCACTTCTGCTGCGGGTGTCATCGGTATCGGCGTCACCGCCATCCTGCTGGTCAATACCATCCAGACCGCATTCGACAAGATCTGGGGCGTCACCAGCCACAAGCATATGCTGCATCGCCTGCCGGTCTACTGGGCCCTGATTACACTCGGCCCGCTGCTGTTCGGCGCGTCGATCTCGATCTCGACATATGTCTTCTCACGGGCCAATAACGGCGATTTCTACGGCCTCTCCGCTGGTCTCAAGATCGTCACGGCGATCTTGCCGTTCTTGCTGGAGACGGCGGGCTTTGCGCTGTTCTACCGGCTCATCCCGACGCGGCCTGTGCGGTTTACCGACGCGATGACCGGCGCCGTCTTTGCCGCGATCCTGTTTGAGGTCCTGAAGCGCGGCTTTGGTCTGTACCTCCAGTTCTTCGGCTCCTACCAGTTGGTCTACGGCGCACTGGCCACGATCCCGATCTTCCTCATCTGGATGTATCTGGTCTGGGTCACGGTGCTGATCGGCGCGGAGATCGCCGCCGCCTTGCCGGAGTGGCGGTCCGGTCGCCGCTCAATCGGTGAATCCCTGCGCCGCGGTGATCTGCTGAGCCTCGCCCTTGGCACCTTTGCAGAACTGGCCAAGGCACAATCCCATGGCTCCGGCGTGAAGTCGGAACAGCTTGTGCATGCCTTGGCGGCAGACCCGGGCCGCCTGGTCTGGCTGCTTGAGATGCTGAAGACGCACCGCCTCATCGCACGCAGCGATAACGGCAGGTGGATCCTGGCCCGCGATCTCAACAGCTTCACCATCCATGATGTGTGCCATCATTTGGGCATCGCCTTGGGGGAGACGGTCGAAGAAGTCGTGCCGCTCGTCGACCCTCTGATGCGGCGCATCGCCGAGACCGAGAAGGCAGCGCTCGACGAAACAGTCGCGTCGGCCCTCAAGGGCATCGGCGCAATTTGAGCGGAAGCGCCATTTTCGCTTTATGATGCAGCGCGACATCCCTATAAATCGGCGGAGATTGTTGTCGGAAGCCAATTTAGGGAGTCGCTCATGACCGCCATTATCGACCTGCACGCGCGCCAGATTCTGGACAGCCGCGGCAACCCCACGGTTGAGGTCGACGTGATCCTGGAAAGCGGCGCCAGCGGCCGTGCGGCGGTGCCCTCGGGCGCTTCCACCGGCGCCCACGAAGCGGTCGAATTGCGCGATGGCGACAAGACGAAGTATCTCGGCAAGGGCGTCCTCAAGGCCGTCGAAGCGGCAAATGGCGAAATCTTCGAAGCAATCTCCGGCCTGGATGCCGAGGACCAGGTCAAGATCGACCGCCTGATGATCAATCTCGATGGCACGCCCAACAAGGCGCGCCTCGGTGCCAACGCTATTCTCGGCGTCAGTCTTGCTGTGGCCAAGGCCGCTGCGGCCGATGCGGGCCTGCCGCTCTATCGCTATGTCGGCGGCACCTCGGCACGCACGCTGCCGGTGCCGATGATGAACATCATCAACGGCGGCGCCCATGCCGACAACCCGATCGATTTCCAGGAATTCATGATCCTGCCTTGGGCGGCCAAGAGTGGCAGCGAAGCGCTGCGCTGGGGGGCGGAAGTGTTCCATGCCTTGAAGGCGCAGCTAAAGGCCGCCGGCCACAACACCAATGTTGGCGACGAAGGCGGCTTTGCCCCCAATCTCAAAAGTGCCGATGAGGCGCTGGCCTTCATCGTGAAGTCGATCGAGAAGGCCGGCTTCAAGCCCGGCGCCGACATCGCTCTCGGCCTCGATTCAGCCTCGACCGAATTCTACAAGGATGGCAAGTACCATCTGGAAGGCGAGGGCAAGGTGTTGGACGCCGCCGGCATGGTCGACTTCTACGCCAAGCTGGCGAAGAGCTATCCGATCGTCACCATCGAAGACGGCATGGCGGAAGATGATTGGGACGGCTGGAAGGCTTTGACCGACAAGCTCGGCAGCACCGTCCAGTTGGTTGGCGACGATCTCTTCGTCACTAATCCAGTGCGCCTCAAGACTGGCATCGAAAAGGGTGTCGCCAACGCCATCCTGGTCAAGGTGAACCAGATCGGGACTCTCACCGAAACGCTGGAAGCGGTCGAAATGGCCCACAAGGCCGGCTATCGCGCCGTCATGTCCCACCGGTCGGGTGAGACGGAAGATTCGACCATTGCCGACCTCGCGGTCGCCACCAATTGCGGGCAGATCAAGACGGGCTCCCTCAGCCGCTCCGACCGGATCGCCAAATACAACCAGCTGCTGCGGATCGAAGAGGGCCTGGGATCGGCCGCCGGCTATGCCGGGCGCTCCGCCATCGAAAAGATCGCCAAGTGAGCCTGGAGCCCTCACATTCGACTCAAACCACCGTTTCTAACGTCTTGAATCGCTTTTCTATTGACGGGTGGAATCGGAGTGTGATTCGCTAGACGCATGGAAATCGGTCGCGAAATCCGACGTCGCTTGCGCCAAGTTGCACTGCCTCTTCTGGGGGCGTGCCTCTCTGCCTATTTCGTGTTTCATGCCATTCATGGCGATCGCGGTATCCTGGCCTGGCTTCGTCTCAACCAGGATTTGAAAATCGCCACTGCCGAGGCGGCCGAGGCCACTGCGAACCGCCAGGCCATGGAACGCCGCGTGACCTTGCTGTCCAATACCTCTCTCGATCTCGACATGCTGGAAGAACGTGCCAGGGTGATGCTGAACTACGCGCACCCTGACGATCTCATCATCTTCCTCAATCAGGCCGACACGGACCAGACCGGCGTTCGCGCGGTCAATTAAGTCCAGTATCCCCGAGCGACCTCAATCGTCATGGTCTGCGTAGGCGGATCGTCCACGTGTTTTTGGCCGACATCCAGGTGTGGGTAGGGAAATCCACGTGGTGGATGTAGCTGTTTCGCGGTAGATTAACTATTAATCAGTTAATTTAAAATTTATACAGTAAAATCAATGCACTAACCGATGTTGATTTGTACCGGATTAACCACGATAATCCGGCCATCGAACAAGGCGCCGCGGGCGACGCTGAAGGTCGACAGGTCGAGACAACGGCCTATAGTAATCAGCCAAAACCCAGTCAGGGGGGTCTAATGGCCAAGTCAGCGACACGTCCGGCATCCAAAGCCGGCGTTCAGGTAACTCCGCAAGATCTCATTCAATATTATCGCGACATGCTGCTGATCCGTCGCTTCGAAGAGAAGGCTGGCCAGCTTTACGGCATGGGCCTCATCGGCGGCTTCTGCCACCTCTATATCGGCCAGGAAGCCGTGGTGGTGGGCATGCAGGCAGCGGCCGAGCCGCAGGACAGCGTCATCACCTCGTATCGTGACCACGGTCATATGCTGGCTTGCGGCATGGACCCCAAGGGCGTCATGGCGGAGCTCACAGGGCGCCGCGGTGGCTACTCCAAGGGCAAGGGCGGCTCGATGCACATGTTCAGCCGCGAGAAGAAATTCTACGGCGGCCACGGCATCGTCGCTGCCCAGGTGCCGATCGGCACCGGCCTCGGCTTCGCGCACAAATACAACGAAGATAACGGCGTCAACATGGCCTATTTCGGCGATGGCGCGCTCAATCAGGGCCAGGTTTACGAAAGCTTCAACATGGCGGCTTTGTGGAAGCTTCCGGTCGTTTATGTGATCGAGAACAACCAATACGCCATGGGCACGTCGGTGGCGCGTTCTGCTGCCGGTCTCAAGCTCTGCGATCGTGGCGCCGCCTACGGCATTCCCGGTCAGCAAGTCGATGGCATGGATGTCGTCAAGGTGAAGGAAGCTGCGGCGATGGCGCTGGCGCATGCGCGCTCCGGCGACGGCCCCTTCATCCTCGAAATGAACACCTATCGCTATCGCGGCCATTCCATGTCCGATCCTGCGAAGTACCGCACCAAGGAAGAAGTGGCGAAGATGCGCCAGGAACATGACCCGATCGATCGGCTGCGCGAACGCCTTCTCGCGGAGAAGATAATCGATGAAGCGGGGCTCAAGAACATCGACCGCGAGATCAAGGATATCGTCTCGCTCGCCACTGAATTCGCTCAATCCTCACCGGAACCGGACCCATCGGAAATGTGGACCGACATCCTGGTAGAAGCCTGAAGGGGAGGGAGCGCATATGCCCACCGAGATTCTGATGCCCGCCCTGTCGCCCACCATGACCGAGGGCAAGCTGGCCAAATGGCTGAAAAACGCCGGCGACTCCGTCAAACCCGGCGATATCCTCGCTGAGATCGAAACCGATAAAGCGACCATGGAAGTGGAAGCCGTAGACGAAGGTATCCTGGAAAAGATCTTGGTCGAAGCCGGCACCGAGAATGTCGCCGTCAACGCGCCGATCGCCATTCTGCGCGGTGAAGATGAAGCAGCAGGCGCAGCACCTGCCGCCAAGGCACCGGCACCGAAGGCTGATGCACCGGTCCCCGCGGCTGCACCATCACAAGTCGCGGCCCCGATGATCGTGAAGGCCGCTGCCGCCGAGCCGGAATATACCGGCGCTACGGCCACGCACACCGTCCGCGAGGCCTTGCGCGATGCGATGGCCGAAGAAATGCGCCGCGATCCCAAAGTGTTCCTGATGGGCGAGGAAGTCGCGGAATATCAGGGCGCCTACAAGGTCAGCCAAGGTCTTCTCGAAGAATTCGGCCCTAAGCGCGTCATCGACACACCAATCACCGAACACGGCTTTGCTGGCATGAGTGTCGGCGCTGCCTTCGGCGGCCTGCGCCCGATTGTCGAATTCATGACCTTCAACTTCGCCATGCAGGCGATCGACCACATCATCAACTCCGCCGCCAAGACGCTCTACATGTCTGGTGGGCAGATGGGCTGCCCGATCGTGTTCCGTGGGCCCAATGGTGCGGCATCCCGTGTCGCCGCCCAGCATTCGCAATGTTATGCCAGCTGGTATGCGCATTGCCCGGGTCTAAAGGTTGTCTCGCCTTATTCGGCAGCTGATGCCAAGGGCCTGCTGAAATCAGCCATCCGCGATCCGAACCCGATCATCTTCCTCGAAAATGAAATGCTCTACGGGCAATCGTTCGAGGTGCCGACCGATCCGGAGTTCATTGTGCCGATCGGCAAGGCGCGCATCGTGCGTACCGGCAAGCATGTCACCATCACGGCTTTCTCGAAGATGGTCGGTACTGCTATCGCGGCAGCCGACATCCTTGCCAAGGAAGGGATCGAGGCGGAAGTCATTGATCTTCGTACTATCCGACCGCTCGACACCGACACCATCGTCGCCTCGGTCAAGAAGACCAACCGACTCGTCTCGGTCGAGGAGGGCTGGCCCTTTGCTGGCATCGGGTCCGAACTTTCGGCGCTGATGATGGAACTTGCGTTCGACGATCTCGATGCGCCTGTCGCCCGCGTGCATGGCGCCGATGTGCCGCTGCCTTACGCCGCCAATCTGGAAAAGCTGTCGCTGCCGCAGCCCGATTGGATCGTCGATGCCGCCAAGCGCGTCTGCTACCGCTGATCAAGGGGAGGGTCAAAGATGCCGATCAATATCCTGATGCCCGCCCTCTCGCCGACCATGACGGAAGGCAATCTGGCGCGCTGGTTGAAGAATGAAGGTGACAAGGTCAAGGCCGGTGACATCCTGGCCGAGATCGAAACCGACAAGGCGACCATGGAAGTGGAAGCCGTCGATGAAGGGACGCTGGCCAAGATCGTCGTCCCCGGCGGCGCCCAGGGCGTCAAGGTCAACGACGTCATCGCCGTTCTGGTGGAAGAGGGCGAGGACGCTGGCGCTGTAAACGCTGCACCAGCCGCAAAGCCGGCGCCAGCCACCGCGGCGGCTGCCGCTGCACCGACTAAGGCCGAAGCGGCACCTGCAACAAAACCCGCTGCTGCAGCTGCTGCTGCACCAAAGACCGGCGGTCGCGTTGTTGCCAGTCCGCTGGCCAAGCGTATTGCCGAGCAGCAGGGCATCGACCTCAGCAGCTTGACCGGCAGCGGCCCCAATGGTCGCATCGTGAAAGCCGATCTTTCCGGCGCACCCAAGGGCGCTGCGAAACCGACAGCGGCTGCCGCAGCAAAAGCGCCAGCAGCAGCGCCCGGCATTTCCGGCACGCCACAATTCGGCGAGCCGGCTTTTGATCTCGTGCCGCATACCTCGATGCGCAAGACCATCGCGCGACGGCTCCAGGAATCAAAGCAGTTCGTGCCGCATTTCTATCTTACGGTGGATTGTGAGATCGATCGCCTGTTGAAGGTGCGCGAGGAGATCAATGCCGGAGCCCCAAAGGAAGGGCCCGGCGCCTATAAGCTCTCGGTCAACGATTTCGTCATCAAGGCTTGCGCGCTTGCGCTCATCCAGGTGCCCACTGCCAACGCCTCCTGGTCCGATGACGGCGTCAAGATGTACAAATCGGCCGATATCTCGGTGGCGGTTGCCATTCCGGGCGGCCTCATCACGCCGATCCTCCGGAACGCCGATACACGCCGCCTATCCGACCTCTCAGGCGCCATCAAGGAACTGGCCGGCCGCGCCAAGCAGGGCAAGCTGAAGCCGGAGGAGTATACCGGCGGCAGCTTCTCGGTATCCAATCTTGGCATGTTCGGGATCAAGGATTTCAGTGCCATCATCAATCCGCCTCAGGCTTGCATCCTCTCCGTGGGTGCTGGCGAGGAACGGGCTGTGGTCCGTAAGGGCCAGTTGGCCGTCGCCAATGTCATGACCTGCACCCTTTCGGTCGATCACCGCGTGGTCGACGGGGCGACGGGGGCCGAGTTTCTGGCGGCCTTCAAGCGGCTCATCGAAAATCCACTCGGCATGCTGGTGTGATTTTGCGCAAACTGACCCTCGTCGCGGTATTTGCGACTGTCACGGCCATGCCGACCCAGGCCGAAGAACTGCGCCCACCTCTGGAGAAGCAGTTCTTCGACTACTTCACGACGCAATGCGTCAGTGCGCTGGAAACACAGGCGCGCTCGAAGGGCAAGAAGCTCGACCAAGGCAACCTGGGTGAGAGCATCGGCAATTACTGCAAATGTACATCACAGGCGGTGGTGAGCTATCTCAGTCCCGGCGAAATCATCGCTTTTGCCAATAACCCGGAGGCAGAGCCGGCGGCGTCGAAGATGACGCCGCATTTTGCCAAGTGCCAGGGCAAGTAGGATTGCCGACAGTCGTATGAGAAAGGTCGCACGTTATCTTCTCATTGCCATCGTGGCCGTCATTGTTATTTCCGCGCTGGTGTTTGTCTGGGCCATGCAGCGGGAGATTGACGTGTCTGCACCTGAGGCGCGCGCGGAGCTGGTTAAGGCGATGACCTTGGGCTGCAAGGTACGACTGCCTGAGGTGATGAAGACGGCGCAGTTGAATCGCACGCTGCAGCCGAACGAGATGCATGAGGTCTGTGGTTGCGCTGTAGAACGCATCATTGAAAGCCACGCCGTGGCCGGTAAGATCCGGCCCAGCGATGTGCCGGAGAGTGATATCGATGCGGCCGAGCTGGCCTGCCTCCAGGAAAAGACCGCCCAATAAAAGGGGATGAACGCCATGACAGACAATTCCTTCGACCTCGTCGTGATCGGTGGTGGACCCGGCGGCTATGTCGCGGCCATTCGCGGGGCCCAGCTTGGCCTCAAAGTCGCCGTGGTTGAGCGTGAGAATTTGGGCGGCATCTGCCTCAATTGGGGCTGCATCCCGACGAAAGCGCTGCTGCGTTCGGCCGAGGTCGGCCATCTCCTGAAGCATGCCGATGCCTATGGCTTCTCGGCGACCGGGGTCACTTTCGACCTCGCCAAGATCGTTGATCGTTCGCGCAAGGTCGCGGGTCAGCTGTCGGGCGGTGTGAAGCATCTCCTGAAGAAGAACAAGGTGACCGTCTTCGACGGCCACGCGAAACTCGCCGGCGCCGGCAAGATCAAGGTCGAGAAGGACGGCAAGCCGGTCGCCGATCTCGCCGCCAAGAACATCATCCTCGCGACCGGGGCCCGTGCACGTAGCTTCCCGGGCTTGGAACCGGACGGCCAGCTGATCTGGACCTATCGCGAGGCGATGGTGCCCAAGATCATGCCGAAATCGCTGCTGGTCGTCGGTTCCGGTGCCATCGGCATTGAGTTCGCGAGCTTCTACCGCAATCTCGGTGCCGAGGTGACAGTGGTCGAAGTCATGCCGCGCATTCTCCCCGTCGAGGATGCCGAAATTTCCGCTTTTGCCCAGAAGGCATTCGAGAAGCAGGGCATGAAGATCATGACCGGCGCTAATGTGAAGGCCTTCAAGAAGGGCGCCGACAATGTGACGGCGACCATCGAGGTTGGCGGCAAGACCCAGGACATCACCGTCGACCGCGTGATCTTGGCGGTCGGTATCGTCGGCAATGTTGAAAATCTCGGTCTCGAAGGCACCAAGGTGAAGGTCGAGAAAACCCACATCATCACCGATGGCTACGGCGCCACCGGCGAGCCCGGCGTCTACGCCATCGGCGACCTCACGGGCGCCCCTTGGCTCGCCCACAAGGCCAGCCATGAAGGAGTCATCTGCGTCGAGAAGATCGCCGGCGTCAAAGACGTGCATCCGCTCGACACGACCAACATCCCCGGCTGCACCTATTGCATGCCGCAAGTGGCGTCCGTCGGCCTCACAGAACAGGCTGCCAAGGATAAGGGCCATGAGGTCAAGGTCGGTCGCTTCCCCTTCATCGGCAACGGCAAGGCCATCGCTTTGGGGGAATCTGAGGGTTTGGTCAAGACCGTGTTCGACGCCAAGACCGGCGAATTGCTGGGCGCCCATATGATCGGGGCGGAGGTGACGGAATTGATCCAGGGTTATACCATCGCCCGCACACTGGAGACGACCGAGGCCGAGTTGCTGCACACTGTCTTCCCGCATCCGACCATCTCGGAAACCATGCACGAAGCAGTCCTTGCGGCCTATGGCCGGGCGATCCATATCTAGGCGAAGGAAAATGCTGTGACCGCCACGCCAGAACTCCGCCATCCCGAAAAGGCCAACCGGCCGGATACGCCCGTTCTGCGCAAGCCGGACTGGATCCGCGTCCGGGCGCCGGGTGGTGAGGAGTACAACAACACCCGTGCGTTGATGCGCAAGCTCGGCCTCAACACAGTGTGCGAGGAAGCGGCGTGTCCCAACATCGGTGAATGCTGGTCGCAGAAGCACGCGACAGTGATGATCCTGGGCTCAGTCTGCACGCGTGCCTGCGCTTTCTGCAATGTGGCAACCGGCCGCCCCGACAAGCTCGATCCACATGAGCCGGCCCATGTCGCCGAAGCCTGCGCGGCACTCGGCCTCAAACACATCGTCATTACCTCGGTCGACCGCGACGATCTCGAAGACGGTGGCGCGGCACATTTCGCCGAAACCATCCAGCGCATCCGCGCACTCACACCCTCGACGACGATCGAAGTGCTGACGCCGGATTTCCTTCGCAAGCCCGGTTCGATCGAGATCGTGGCGAATGCAGCGCCCGACGTCTTCAACCACAACCTCGAAACCGTGCCGCGCCTCTATCGCAATGTGCGGCCGGGCGCCCGCTACTACAACTCGCTGCGTCTCCTCAACCGGGCGAAGGAGATCAACCCGTCGCTTTTCACCAAATCCGGCATCATGGTTGGCCTTGGCGAAACGCTGGAGGAGGTCGGCCAGGTGATGGACGATCTTCGCGCGGCCGAGGTCGACTTCATGACCATCGGCCAGTATCTCCAGCCAACTAAGAAGCACCACCATGTCGACCGCTTCGTGACGCCCGATGAGTTCGGCAAGATGAAGCGGATGGGGCAGGGGAAGGGATTCCTGTTGGTGGCATCTTCGCCGCTCACGCGTTCCTCGCATCACGCCGGCGATGATTTCCAGCGACTGCGTGCCGCGCGCGAAGCACAGCTGGCCGCTGCAAGCTGATATAGTTCGATCATGACCGCCCGCGTACATACCGAAGAGCGAATCTTCCCCTATCGCCCGGACCAGATTTTCGATCTGGTGGCCGATGTTGGTAAATATCCTGAATTCCTGCCCTGGTGCACGGGTGCACGCATCCGCGAGCAGACGGCGGATATGATTCTCGCCGACCTGATGATTGGTTTCAAAATGGTGCGGGAAAGGTTCACGAGCAAGGTCTGGCTCGATCGCACAAATATGCGGATCGATGTCGAATTCATCGACGGCCCGTTCCGCTACCTAAAGAACCACTGGACCTTCACCGATACAGGCGATGGACACTGCCGGATCGGCTTCTATCTCGAATTCGAATTCAAAAACATTATGCTGCAGAAATTGATCGGCGTGCTCTTTCATGAGGCAGTAAAGCGCATGGTGGCGGCATTCGAGAGCCGCGCCCGCCAGCTCTACGGCCCAGCGCTCCGGTAATTCCCCCGAATTCTCTTTGACGTCACAGTCCAGGCTCGCGCTATTTCCCTTTGTTCCTAAAGGATATTGGTGGGCTGCCGAAAGCGCGCGCGAGGCGGAGTCGCACCAGCCGCCATCCGTAGGCCCAGGAATTGCGTAGAAAATAGGGTCATGATTTCAAAGGGCTGCCGCTTCGTGCGGATGACACTTGAATGCGCGTTAACGGTTGCCCAAATTGTTAATGGAAGGGCGGTACTGTTCCGAGAGTTCGAAGCCACGTTGCGCCGGCCACCTGCTAAATGGCCACGTGTTCGAACGAGTGAGGCTAATGGCTGCGCGGTTGCGGGTCGTAGGTCCCAGGGATAGTCTGCTGCTTATCGAGAAAGGCGCAAGAATCCATCATGTCAGATACAGCTGAAAAGACTCAGAATTACCCAGTCCTCCCGTTGCGCGACATTGTGGTGTTCCCCCACATGATCGTGCCGCTCTTCGTCGGCCGCGAGAAATCCGTCCGCGCCCTCGAAGACGTGATGAAGGAGGACAAGCAGATCCTGCTGGCCACCCAGAAGAACGCTGCCCAGGACGATCCCGGCGCCGGCGACATCTATGAAGTGGGCACGGTCGGCACGGTCCTCCAGCTCCTGAAGCTGCCCGACGGCACCGTGAAGGTGTTGGTCGAAGGCGGCCAGCGTGCCCGCATCACCAAGTTTGTCGACAACGACGCCTTCTTCATCGCCGAGGCGGCGGTGGTCGTCGATGGTCCAATCGAAGGCAAGGAAATCGAGGCGCTGGCGCGCTCGGTCGTCTCGCAGTTCGAGCAGTACATCAAGCTCAACAAGAAGATCCCGCCAGAAGTCTTGGTCTCGATCAACCAGATCGAAGACCCGGCGAAGCTTGCCGACACAGTTGCCTCGCATCTGGCACTCAAGATCCCTGAGAAGCAGGAGATCCTGGAATGCGCCACGGTCGCTGAGCGGCTGGAGAAGGTCTATGCCTTCATGGAAGGCGAGATCGGGGTTCTCCAGGTCGAGAAGCGCATCCGCAGCCGTGTGAAGCGGCAGATGGAGAAGACCCAGCGCGAGTACTATTTGAATGAGCAGATGAAGGCCATTCAGAAGGAACTCGGCGAGGGCGAGGAAGGCCGCGACGAAGTGGCCGAGCTCGAAGATCGCATCAAGAAGACCAAGTTCAGCAAAGAGGCGATGGAAAAGGCCCTGGCCGAAGTGAAGAAGCTTCGCACCATGAGCCCGATGTCCGCCGAAGCAACGGTTGTGCGCAACTACCTCGATTGGCTGCTGTCCATTCCGTGGAACAAGCCGACCAAGGTGAAGCGCGACGTCCGCTTGGCTGAAAAGGTCCTCAACGAAGACCATTACGGGCTCGAGAAGGTCAAGGAGCGCATCCTTGAATACTTGGCCGTTCAGCAGCGCCAGAAGAAGATCAAGGGGCCGATCCTGTGCCTCGTTGGTCCTCCCGGCGTCGGCAAGACGTCGCTTGGCAAATCGATCGCCCGCGCCACGGGCCGCACCTTCTCGCGCATCAGCCTCGGCGGTGTGCGTGATGAAGCGGAAATCCGCGGCCATCGGCGTACTTATATCGGCTCGATGCCCGGCAAGGTCATCCAGGCGATGAAGAAGGCGAAATCGTCCAATCCGCTGTTCTTGCTCGACGAGATCGACAAGCTCGGCTCGGATTATCGTGGCGATCCGTCGTCTGCTTTGCTTGAGGTCTTGGACCCTGAGCAGAACATCAACTTCAACGACCATTATCTTGAGGTCGATTACGATCTCTCGGATGTCATGTTCATCACGACCGCCAACAGCCTGCGCATGGCGCAGCCGTTGCTCGATCGCATGGAGATCATCCGCATCCCCGGTTACACCGAGGACGAAAAGGTCGAGATCGCCATGCGCCATCTGCTGCCTAAGCAGATCAAGGATCATGGCTTGAAGAAGGGCGAATGGGTACTGTCGGAAGATGCCGTTCGCGACCTCGTGCGTTACTACACGCGCGAAGCCGGCGTCCGCAGCCTGGAGCGTGAGATCGCCAACCTCGCGCGCAAGTCGATCAAGGAGATCCTAATGAAGGATCTCAAGAAGGTCACCATCAACCGCCGCAACCTCGGCAAATATGCCGGCGTGCGCAAGTTCCGCTACGGCGAAGCTGAGCTCACCGACATGGTTGGCGTCACCACCGGTCTCGCCTGGACTGAAGTGGGCGGCGAGATTCTGACCATCGAAGCTGTAACCCTGCCCGGCAAGGGCCGTGTGACGGCGACGGGCAAGCTTGGCGACGTGATGAAGGAATCGGTGCAGGCCGCCGAATCCTTTGTGAAGTCCCGGGCGATTGAATTCGGCATCAAACCGACCTTGTTCAATCGCAGGGACATCCATGTCCACGTCCCGGAAGGGGCGACACCCAAGGACGGTCCGTCGGCGGGTATCGCCATGGTCACCACGATTGTCTCGGTTCTCACCGGTAACCCGGTGCGCCGTGACGTGGCCATGACCGGCGAAGTGACCCTGCGCGGTCGCGTGCTGCCGATCGGTGGTTTGAAGGAAAAGCTGCTGGCCGCCTTGCGCGCCGGCATCAAGACGGTGCTGATCCCTAGTGAAAACGAAAAGGATCTCGCTGACATTCCGGAGAACGTGAAGAAGGGTATGCAGATCATTCCGGTCCAGACGGTCGACGAGGTGCTGAAGAACGCCCTCGTTAATCCGCTGGTCCCGATCGAATGGGTCGAGCCGCCCGAAGTCGACCATACCGTCAAAAAAGACGGCGAAGATGACGACCGGGGCATTGTCACCCATTAACCTGGGCTGATTTGTCTCAATAAAATCGCGGCATTGCGGGAAAAACCCGTGGTGCCGCGATTGATTTTTGCGTAAACACCGCCCTATTATCCGCCCGCCTTGTTGGCAGGGGATGGGCGAGCAGGTTTCCGCGATCCAGAAAGAAAAAGGGGTTATCCGTGAATAAAAACGATCTCATTGCCGAAGTGTCCCAGGATACAGGCCTGTCCAAAGCCGATGCCGCCAAGGCGGTTGATTCCGTATTCGAGGCCATCACCCGCTCGCTGAAGTCCGAGCAGGAAGTGCGCTTGGTCGGTTTCGGCAACTTCCATGTCGCCAAGCGCGAGGCCAGCGTCGGCCGCAATCCGCGCACGGGCGAGGAGATTCAGATCCCCGCGTCCAAGCAGCCGAAGTTCAAGGCCGGCAAGGGCCTGAAGGACGCAATCAACTAGGACTTATTCCCCGGGAGCATTCCCGGGGGATCCGGACTGGGGGCGATTAGCTCAGTTGGTAGAGCGTCTCGTTTACACCGAGAATGTCGGCGGTTCGAGTCCGTCATCGCCCACCATCCTGCTTCGCGCTACGCGCTTCGCAGGATGTGCCGCGATCTAATTGCGAAGCAGGATGCCCTCCGGAGCCAATGGCGAAGGAGGGTTTCTTCTTTTGTGGCTACGCGCTTCACGTCAGCGCCCACCTGAATCCAATCACCGGAAACATCGCCCCGCCAACATTCTCCTGCCGGCTCTCCGGGATGCGGCTGCCGCCGAGGCGCTGATAGAAGCCGATCGCTGCGGTGTTCTCGGCAAGGCACCAGATACTGGTAGCCGCGCAGCCGCGGTCTTTGAGCGCTGCAAAAGCGCCGCCGATCAATTGCCGGCCGATACCTTGCTCCCGCCAGTCGGTGGCAACATAGAGCATGAACACCTCACCCTCATCCTTGGGACGTCCCTCGCGTGCCGCACCGAAATTGACGAAGCCCACGACCTCGTTCTCGACGACGGCCACCATCGCATGGCGCGGCCCATCGGCGCGACTGAGGTTGCGCGTCCAGGCCAGGGCGTGGCTCTGTGCGTTGAGCCGCAGCAGATGCTTTTCCGGCAGCAACCCGGCATAGGCGTCGCGCCAGGTCTCGACATGCACGCGCGCGATGCCGGCCGCGTCAGCGGCACGGGCGGGGCGGATTGCGGCAACTGGGTTTTCTTCAGTCTGCACGTTGGGTTGTCATCCTTGTGCCAGGTCCTTGTGCTTGGTGGTTATGCGGGCGATGGAACCAACTTTGCCGCACCGGCGTTTCTTCTCCGTCGCACCAAAACACCCCAGCGACCTCATGGCGCATGTCAGCCTTGCCACTCAAGAATACGGCAATGTTAACAACGCTTTCCACATAGATACAATTGTCTGGACCTACACCCAGGGGGTTGATCCTGGGTGGACAGACGCCGATATGTGCGGTTTGTTTACTTTTCACTGTTAAGACTCGGATCAAGGATTTGAGTCTTACGGGCGGATTTAAGCGCCCTTATCGCGGATAACGCGGAGGTAACGATCTTGAAGCCATTTGCCATTGCCGGAATTCAGATGCACCTGAACCACGGCTCGAACATCGAAGCGATGCGCCAGCGCATCGACCTCACCATGCATCTTTATCCCTGGGTGCAGATGGTGATGTTTTCGGAACTCGCGGTCTATGGCCCGCTGCTGCAGCATGCGCAGCCTTTGCCTGGTACGTCGGAAGCGACGTTCCAGGAGATGGCGCGCCAGCACAAGATTTGGCTGGTGAACGGCTCGATGTACGAACGGCGCGAGGGCGCCATCTACAACACCACCTCGATCATCAACCCGGAAGGCGAGATCGTCGGCCGCTATCGCAAGATGTTTCCGTTCCTGCCATTGGAGCAGGGCGTGCAGCCAGGCAACGAGTTCTTCACCTGGGATATTGAAGGCGTTGGCAAGTTCGGCATTCTGAATTGCTACGATATCTGGTTCCCGGAAACCGCGCGCCAGCTGACCGCCATGGGCGTCGAGGTGATTCTGCACCCTGTGATGACCCATACCATCGACCGCGATGTTGACATCGCCATCAGCCACGCCACCTCGGCAATGATGCAATGCTATGTGTTTGACGTGAACGGCCTCGGCGCCGGTGGCAATGGCCAATCCTGCGTGTTCGACCCCGCCGGCCGTGCCCTGCATCGTACCGACAATTCGGAACAGATCATCCCGATTGAGATCGACCTAGAGCAGGTGCGCCGTTCGCGCGAACGCGGTATTCGCGGCCTTGGCCAGATGGCCAAGAGCTTCCGTGACCGCCCGGCCGATTTCCCAGTCTACCAGCGTAATTTTGACACCGGCTATCTCGATAGCCTCGGCGTCCTTGCCACGCCACGCCGCGTCGACGAACCGGCGCCGACCAACGTCACCACACTGCAGATGCGCCGCAGCATGGTGAAATAGCCGATAGCGGTAACCTCGGAGATCAGGCGCCTACATCGCTCTGATCGTCGACAGGAACTGCTCGACTTCTTGGCGCAGCGCCGTGGCTTCGCCCGATAGCGCGCTGCTTGACCCCAGCATCTGACCGGCGGCGTTGCCAGTCTCGCCGGCGGCACTGGTGACGGTCTGGATGCTGGCTGACATTTCGCGCGTCCCAGTCGCCGCTTGCTCGACGCTGCGGGCGATTTCCTTGGTGGCGGCATTCTGCTCCTCAACGGCGGCCGCCACACCCGCGGTAATCTCGTTGATCTCATTGATCGTGCCGGCAATGCTCTCGATGGCCTGTACGGCCTGGCCGGTCTCGTTCTGAATGCTGTTGATCTGCAGCGAGATATCTTCTGTGGCCTTGCCGGTCTGATTGGCCAGGTTCTTGACCTCCGATGCCACCACAGCAAAACCCTTGCCGGCTTCCCCGGCCCTGGCAGCTTCGATCGTCGCATTGAGGGCGAGAAGGTTGGTCTGGCTGGCGATGTCGGTGATGAGCTGCACCACGGCGCCGATCTTCTGAGCCGCTTCCGCCAGCTGTTTGATCTGGGCATTGGTCGCGACAGCCTGATTGGCGGCCTGACCGGCGATCTGGCGGGAGCGAGACATCTGCGAGCCGATTTCACCGATTGAGGCAGCAAGTTCCTCCGTCGCTGCAGCCACTGCATTGACACTGCCGGATGCGGTTTCGGATGTGTTGCTGACATGGATCGCTTCGGCGGCAGCCTGTTCCGCCACGCGCGACATCGATTGCGCGGTCGTTTCCATCTCTGCTACCGCACCGATCACCGTCTCCAGCCGCTTCGTCACCTGCCGGTCGAAATCCTGGCACAACGTCTCGATCTGCCGCGTGCGTTCTGCGCGCCGTTGTTGATCCTGCGATTGTTTTTCCGCCAGCCCATCGGACTGGATCGCATTGTCCTTGAAGACCTTCACGGCATGCGCCATTTGGCCGACCTCATCGCCGCGGTCAAGACCGGGAATTTCTACGTTTCGGTCGCCACCGGCCAGTTGCTCCATCGCTCTCACCATGCCGCGGATCGGGCGGGTGATGCTGCCGGCGATTAACCAGTTGATGGCGATAAGGCCGATCGTCGCCAGCAAGGAAGCGACCGCGATGATCATGATCAGCTTGCCATTGGTTGCCTGCGCATCAGCACCGGCAGTATTGCCGAGCTTTTCGATAAGCTCGCCCAGCTCTTCCATACGACCCTCCAGATCAGTGAAGGCCGTCATGAACTGGGGAAATCTTTCCCGCCCGGCGACGGTATCGGTCAAGCCAAGCGCGACGATCTCCTTGGCGGCGACGATGTAGGCCTGCAGCGGTGGGACCACATCCTCGACGGCCTTGCGAATATCGGGTGAGAGCGGCAAGGCCTGCAGGCGCGCAATCGATTCCTCGAACGATGTCACGTGGTCGGCGAGATCGGTTTTGATCGCTTCCTGATCCTCAGGCATGCCATAGGGACCAGTGACCAGCGCGAACAGCACGTCGCCGCGAAGCGCATCATGCATCATATCGGCTTGCTTCTGGTTGAGGACCGCGCTTGTGGAGGTGATGGAGATATCCAGTCCATCATTGCTGCGTGTCATGCCGTAAAGGCCAAAAGCGGCAGTGATGAGGACCGCCGCCACTGCGGCAACGCCAGCAATCAGCAGTCGCGCTCGAAGAGACATTTTTTTGGTCATGCAGATCCCCGACAAATGCACAGGTTTCCGCGATCATCCAGGATTTTAGTGAATTGTTCCTTAAGCAGAAAAGATGGGAATGACGGCCTGTGTGCGGCGCAAAAAAAGGCGGCTGGGTTGCCCCAGCCGCTCAGTTGGTACTGCCGCAAGGATTGTTTAAGACGAGTAATACATCTGGAACTCGATCGGATGCGGGGTGTGCTCGAGGGCGTAGACCTCTTCCCACTTCAGTTCGAGATACGAGTCGATGAAGTCCTTCGTGAAGACATCGCCTTTCAGCAGGAAGCCGTTGTCCGCGCTGAGCGATTCAAGCGCTTCGCGCAAGCTGCCGCACACTGTCGGCACCTGCTTCAACTCTTCCGGCGGAAGGTCATAGAGGTTCTTGTCCATCGGGTCGCCCGGATGGATCTTGTTGGCGATACCGTCGAGACCGGCCATCACCATCGCGGAGAAGGCGAGATAGACGTTGGCGGTCGGATCCGGGAAGCGCACTTCCACGCGCTTGCCCTTCGGGCTCGCGGTGTAGGGAATGCGGCACGACGCCGAGCGGTTGCGCGACGAATAGGCCAGCAACACCGGCGCTTCGAAACCCGGGATCAGTCGCTTGTAGCTGTTGGTCGACGGGTTGGTGAAGGCGTTGAGGGCTTTAGCGTGCTTAATGATGCCGCCGATGTAATAGAGGCACATTTCGGAAAGATCGGCATAGCCGTTGCCGGCGAACAGCGGCTGGCCATTCTTCCAGATCGACTGGTGCACATGCATGCCCGAACCGTTGTCGCCCTTGACCGGCTTCGGCATGAAGGTCGCGGTCTTGCCATAGGCATGGGCCACGTTCTTCACGACATACTTGTACTTCTGCATCGCATCGGCGCAGGCAACCAGCGTGCCGAACTTCACGCCCAGCTCATGCTGTGCCGGGGCCACTTCGTGGTGGTGCTTTTCGACTTCGACGCCCATGGCGGCGAGGGTGGTGAGCATCTCGGCGCGGAGGTCGCCGGCGGAATCGAGCGGGGCCACCGGGAAGTAGCCGCCCTTCACCTTCATGCGATGGCCGTGATTGCCTTCGTCGAACTTCTTGTCGCTGACATAGGACGCTTCTTCCGAGGTGAACTCGACCGAGGTCTTCTGCATCGAGACGGTGTAGCGCACATCGTCGAACACGAAGAATTCGGCTTCCGGGCCGACATAGATGGTGTCGCCGATACCCGAGCTCTTCACATAGGCTTCGGCGCGCTTGGCGATCGAACGCGGGTCGCGACCATAGTTCTGGCCGGTGAGCGGCTCAAGGACGTCGCAATAGATGATCAGCGAGGTCTGCGCGGCAAAGGGATCGAGCACAGCGGTCGAGAGGTCGGGGGCGAGGGTCATGTCGCTTTCGTTGATCGCCTTCCAGCCGGCGATCGACGAGCCGTCGAACATGACACCTTCGGTGAGCAGATCCTCATTCACCGTCGACACATGGTGCGCCAGATGATGCCACTGGCCCAACGGATCGGTGAAGCGGAAGTCAACGTATTTGACGTCCTGTTCTTTGATCAGATTGAGGATCGTCTTGATGTCAGACATGGGATGTTTCCTTGCGTATCGTTTTTTGGAGTGTGTTTCTGATGGGCTTTAGATAGCGTCGAGGCCGCGCTCGCCAGTACGGATACGGACAACTTCTTCGATATTGATGACGAAGATCTTGCCGTCGCCGATCCGGCCCGTTGCCGCCGCCTGGCGGATGGCTTCGATGGCGCGTTCAACCAAGGCATCGTCCAGCACGACTTCGATCTTCATCTTGGGGAGGAAATCGACGACGTATTCAGCACCGCGGTAAAGTTCGGTGTGGCCCTTCTGGCGACCGAAACCCTTGGCTTCGGTGACGGTAATGCCTTGGATGCCAACCTCGTGGAGGGCGTCTTTCACTTCATCGAGCTTGAACGGCTTGATGATGGCTTCAATTTTCTTCATGGGATTCCCCAATGTTGTTACGCAATGCTGTTGCCGGTGCTTCTTGCGCCACGACGAGGCTGCGGGCGCGATACAGCAAGGCGCGTGCCAGGACCCAAACCCCTGGAATCATGAAGCAAAAATTAACCCAACAAAACGGCATGCCCGATCCGTGGGCGGCATTGCCTAATTATTAGGCACTCTCGAAATGCCCCTTGAGGCCGCGTCGTCGGCCGGGCAGGATCGCCCGCATGCAAAGCGAGATTCTCATCATAGGCGCAGGCCTCGCGGGCGCCCATGCCGCCGAAAAGCTGGCCGAAGCCGGCCATTCGACCCTCATCGTCGAAGCTAACACCCGGATCGGCGGCCGTGGCTTCACCCGCGGCTTTGGCGGGCAGGGACCGGCCCTGGAGTTCGGCGGCTCCTGGATCACCCCCTGGCACGGACGGATGCAGGCCGCCTGCAGGCGCCACGGCATCGACCTGGTTCCGACCATCCCAGTAACCGAACGTTTGTGGCATGACGGCACCACCCTGCGCAGCGACGCTGCCGTTGGCGCTGCGGATCGGCCAGCCTATGACCGCGTCATCGCCCAGGTGGTGGAAGATGCCAAATGCCTGAAAGAAGGGCTCAATTCCGACCGCGCGGGGCGGCCACTCCTATCGATCACCCTGGCTGAGTATTTTATCCGCCATAGCGTACCGGTCTTCGCGCAGGCGCAGATGATGGCGTGGTGGGTGGTCTCCGGCTCAGGTGATCCGGCCACGGTGTCGGCAGGGGAGCTGCTGGCTTCCTGCGGCTATATCGACGGTACGCCGGAAGGGATCATGCAGGCGCTGACACATACGCTATCGCCGGGCGTCTCGACCCTGGTTGACCGTATGATCACGGCGTCCAAGGCCAAGTTGCAGCTGGGTTTTCCGGTCACAAGCATCTCGACAGAGAACGATCGCGTGACCGTTAGGGCACGCGATGGTCGGTCGCTGCAGGCAAAGGCCGCCTTGGTGGCACTACCGGTGAATGTGCTGCGTGAGATCGATTTTGGCAGCTCTCTGACCGCCCCTCAGAGGGCAGCTGCCAAGCGCGGTCACGACGGTCGGGCGGTCAAGTTATGGCTGCGAGTGAGAGGCATTCGCGCTGGAATCTTGGCGACCGGCGGGCTCTCCGGACTGCAGTGGCTGTTCGCTCCGTACCCCCAGGAAGGGGACACAACTCTGGTTGTCGGCTTCGGTCTTGATGACGGCAGCTGGCACCCCGGCCGCCGCGCGGATGTCGCCGCAGCCCTGGCCAAGATGCTGCCCCAGGCGGAGCTTGTCGGGTGGGATTGGCACGATTGGTGCGCCGATCCCCATGCCCGCGGCACCTGGCTGTCGATGCCAGCCACTGGCTCCGATCTTACGCCGGAGACCTGGGGCGTCACCGGGCGCCTTGCCTTCGCGACATCCGATCTAGCCCTCGATGCCGCCGGCTGGTTCGAAGGTGCCATGTCGAGTGCCGAGGCGGCCGCTGCCGCACTCGCCGCCAAACTCTAGCTTAGAAATCCAGGTCGCGTTCGGAGAATGGCCGCTTCGGCGCCTTCTTCAGCAACTCTCGCAGGATGTCGTTCATGGTGAAGGGGTCGTTGTCGAACCCGCCATGGGTCTTGGCCCGCGTCTCGGTCGAAGCCTTGTCGGCAAAGGCGAAGTGGGACAGCGTGACGCCGGCCTCCTTCTTGAAATTCTCCATGCCCAGGATCGGCAGCTTGCGCTCGTTCTCAAAGGCGTTCGAGACGAGATAGAGCAGCGATTTGTTGTAGAGCGGCGTCACCGTGTCGTCCTGCTCCTCCGGATCCTGGAGGCAGTAAATCTTCAATCGATCGATCCTAGTCTGCGCTTTCGATGTAGCACCCAATCGGGGCTTGTAGTGTTCCTGGAAGAACCCAATCGAACAGGCCGGTGCCATCAGCGAGCAGGATTGCACATGAACGGCGGCTGGCAGCACGCGGTCGAGTGCATTCAGCAGATGGCCGATCAGGATCGCCCCGGTCGAATGCCCGGCAAGATGGATCTGAAGCGGCGGGAGGCCGGCTTTGGCGCGCGCGGTCAGTTGATCGACGAACAGCTTGAGTGCCTTTTCGCCGTCCCGATTTTTGTCAAAGGGCAGCCGCGCATCGGCCTTCATCTCGTTCCACAATTTAGTTCCGACGCTGCCGATCGCCTTTTCAATCAGCGCATCGGTGAGGTCGAGCAGGCCCCCAGTGCGCGTGTTGATCTCGTCGGCACGGCCGAGGATCACCTCCTTCAGTGTTTTCATCAGGCCGGTGTCATAGAACACGCTGTAGGGATAGATGCCGTTTTCCTTGAACACATCCTTCATCGCCGCCGTGCGCATGGCGGCTTCGTCCGGCGCGTTGAGGCCGCCATGGGCATAGAACAGGAAGTGCTGGTATTCCTTGGTCTTTGCCATCAGCTCGGCCGTCGCCGCCACGTCGCGTTCATCGCTCCAATAGGGCTGCGTCTTCGAGAAATTGCCGTTGTCGACATGGACGAAGTGACCGGCGATGTCGGTGCGCGCCGGCGCCACCCGCTTGGTGCGTGAAATATCGGCGCCGGTGCGGCCCTGACCCCGCGCGCGACCGAGACCAAAGGCGCAAGGCGCCGGAACGGCCAGTTGCAGCACCCAAGCATCCTGAATGTTGGCGGCCCAATCCTCGTAGGGCCAGTGGGCAATCCCCTTGTCGGCCCAGCTCTTGCCCCAGGAATTCTGAATCCAGAAACCTTCCTGATCATAGCCGACGATGGCAAAGGCGTGCAGCGACACGCCCTGGCCGGTGGTGATTTTGCCCTTCACCGGATTATCCCAGCCGCGATGCACCGTTGCCGAGGCGAAGATGACGCCGGTCTCACTCAGCGCCGCGTGATAGTCCGGCAGATGTGGCCGCAGGCGGAAATAGGCGCCGAGCGTCGTGTTACGCGCATCTTGTGCGCTTTGCAGCGAGAGTTCCTTCAGCGTTGGCGTTTTCCAAAGCTTGTCCAGGCAGGCGCCGCAATTGAAGAAGCCGCGCAAAGCACCGCGCAGGCTCGACCCTTCATAAATTTCACCAGGCCATTCGTCATGCTGGCGCGCCATGACATAGAGCATATGCGCGCTGACCCGCCGCGCCCGCTCGGTGGCTGCAAGCTTCGTATTGGTGGCCAGCAGCAGATTGATCGCGGCGGCGAGTGCAAAGCCGGTGCAGGCGCCGTCCTTGCCCTGGTCGAGGATCGTCAGGCCGGTGGGTGCCGGCACCTGGGGCGGCAGCGGCGCCAGCGTCGGTTCATAGATCCGGTCACGGATATCCGGCACGTCCTTCAGCGCGTCGAGCTTGCGCCCCTTGACGATGTTCATGCGCGCCGGCTTCACGGAGACCTTGCGTGGGCTGATCAGCATGATGTCCTCCCTGTTCTAAACATTTGCTTGGGTCAGCCATGTGGTCCGGCTGTTGCTTGGAAATGTCAGTGCGCGCGGCACGGATTATGGAAAGGCCGGCCGGCGGCCGGCGCCTTTGAGTATTCGTGAAATGATATTATGACGCGTACCGACACGCCAGCCGCATGCAGTGGTTGCGGCGAATTTCATGTTGGTTATCTCAGTACTTCGTCGTCGAGCGACCGACCTTGCCCTCGGTGTAGCGGCTGAAGCGAAAAGCGTGAAGATTGATGCTCGGTTTGCCATCCAGTGCCAGCTCGCTCATCAGCTTGCCGACGATCGGCCCCATACCGAAGCCGTGACCGGTGAGACCGGTGGCCAGCAGCAGACCAGGAATTTCGGCAACCGGTCCCAGCACAGGAATGCCGTCCGGCATAAGATCCACTTGCCCCGCCCAGCTTTCGATTGCTTGGACACCCATCGCCGTCGGGAACAGCTTGCCCAGATTGGCGACGGCGTTGCGGACGCGATTCATGTTCGGTGGCACGATCGGGTCACGGTCATAGATCCACGGTTGCTGCAACTCCGGCCGACCCGGCAGCCGATGGAGCAGATCTCGTGCCGTGACGCCGTTGACCTTGAATGATGTCGCGTGGCGGTTCTCCCACAAGGAGGGCAGAAACCATTTCAAGGCCCGGAAACGATCGAGCGTGATGTCAACATCGACCTGCAGTTCCTCGGCGAGATTGAGCGTGCCGTCGGATCGCTGACGGAAGCCGATGTGATGGCCATAGAAGGCGATCGTGCTGAGCGGCGCCAGCGCATTGGTGCGCGAACAGGTAAAACGCGCAATCTGCTGTGGCAGATCGAGGCCGAGGCCCTTCATGACACGAAACGACGAGGCACCGGCGGCGATGATAGCAATCTTGGTTCGGATCGTGCCTGCCTCCGACAGAACGGAGGTGACGGCGCCACCTTGCCGCTCGATACCGACGGCGCCACAGCCTTCGAAAAATTGGGCTCCCAACTCCGTCGCCTTACGGGCAAAGGCATGGGAGACCTTGCGTGGCTCTGCCTGGCCTTCCTTTGGGCCCCACAGCCCACCGATACCTGGATCGACCAAAGCGGGGATGAGGGTGGACACTTCTTTGGGCGTGATGACCTTGGTATCGACGCCGAACACGCGGTCACGAGCGGCGCCGATTTCGTAGCGCGCCAGTTCCGCTTCGTCGCGGGCGAGGAACAGGTTGCCGTCCTGGCACCATTCGAGGTCGCTGCCGAGTTCGGCTTCCAATCCCTGCCACAATTTGAGGCAGGCCAGCATCAGGGTCGTTTCCGCGGGATCCCGGTCCATCGATCGCACAAAACCCCAGGCACGGCCCGATTGCTGGCCGGCGATGCGGGCTTTCTCCAGCACCACGACCTTGGCGCCACGCTTGGCGAGGTAATAAGCCGCGGCACAGCCTTGGATGCCGGCGCCAATCACCACGGCGTCGGCCTCTGTCGGCATCGTTTGCTGGCTGAAGGTCGAGAGGATGCTCATACCCTCGACTCATAACCAATGCAGCGGGGCAGGGGAAGTGACCCGCTGCACACAAACGCGGTCACCGGAAACGGCCATGAACCTTTTCCACGCGCCGCGCGACCCATTCGCACGTCTGCATGTCAAATTTCCCGACTTCCTCATTGGGCCAAGTGGACGGGCTCGACCATCGAAGGAAACCAACATGGATCTCCGCCAAGTCTATCTCAGCAACGAAGGCCGTATCGCGCGGCTGCCATACTTCGGCTACAGCCTAGCGCTCACCATTCCTTACATGCTGCTTGCCTACCTGCTGGTCAGCCTGCTCGGCGCCCTTGGCTCAATCCTGGTTCTCGCCAGCTATGCCGTCATCGCCTATCCTTATTATTGCCTGATGGCCAAGCGCCTGCAGGATTTCAACCAGCCGGGCAAATGGGCGATCGCCGTGATCGGACTCGGCCTGCTGGCAAGCGTGCTGCAGTTCGTCGAGGCCTTGCAGGGCGTCGGCCTTGGCTTGAGCGTCGTGCAGATGCTGGTCGGTTTTGCCATCCTGCTGCTGCCGGGCACCTCGGGTGCCAATGACTACGGCAAGCAGCCGGGTGCTGCCGTTACCGCCTGAGTTACCGCCAAATAAAAAGGGCGGCCCCACCACCGTGGGGCCGCCCTTTGCTATGCAAGAGGGATGGAAGGGGTTAAGCCGCCTTGCGCTTCTCCAGGAAGCTGCCGATGCGCTTGATCGCCTCGCCGATATTCTCGATCGAATTGGCGTAGGAGATGCGCAGGTAACCCTCGCCGAAGGAGCCGAAGCTGGTGCCGGCGATGCTGGCGACACCGGCTTCATCGAGCAGAGCCACTTCCAGCGCCTTTGACTTGAAGCCGGTCCCCTTGATGTTCGGGAAGGCGTAGAACGCGCCGTAGGGCACGATGCACGACACACCGGGCAGCTTGTTGAGCTCGGAGACCGTGAAGCGGCGGCGCTCGTCGAATGCCACCATCATCTTGTTGACGTCGTCGCGCGGGCCGGTGAGAGCGGCGACGCCCGCCCATTGAGCTGCGGCGTTGACGCAGGAATGCACATTGATGCACAGGCGCGTCGCATGCTCAATCAGGCTCTTCGGCCAGACCGAATAGCCCATGCGCCAGCCGGTCATGGCATAGGTCTTGGACCAGCCGTCCAGCATGATCAGCCGATCAGCGATCTGCGGATACTTCAGCAGGCTGGTGTGAACCTTGCCGTCATAGAGCATCTCGGAATAGATCTCGTCCGACATGATGGCGACGTTGGGATGCTTCTCCAGCCCCTTCACCAGCTTGTCGATCTCATCCTTCTCGACGATGCCGCCGGTCGGATTGGCGGGCGAGTTGACGATGATGAGGCGCGTCTTCGGCGTGATGCGCGAGAGCACGTCTTCCGCCTTGAAGCCAAAGCCGTTCTCCTCGAGGAGCGGCAACGGCACCGGTGTCGCGCCCGAGAACTTGATGGTCGATTCATAGATCGGGAAACCCGGGTTCGGGTAGATGATCTCGGCACCCGGCTCGCCGAACATCATGATGGCGAAATACATGGTGACTTTGCCGCCCGGCACGATCAGCACGTTGTTGGGGTCGACCGTGGTGATGCCATGGCGCTTGTTGAGGTCGTCGGCCACCGCCTGGCGCACTTCGGGAATGCCGTTGGCCGGCGTGTAACCGTGATGTCCGTCGCGCAGCGCCTTGATGCCGGCCTCAACGATATGGGCCGGGGTCTGGAAATCGGGCTGGCCGATGGAGAGGGCGACGATGCTGCGCCCCTGGGCCCGGAGGGCGTTGGCGCGGGCCAGCACCTCAAAGGCGGATTCTGTCCCGAGGCGGCTCATACCGCCGGCAAGCTGAAGCATTGGTCATTCCCCGATCAAAATGTCTTACCGGCCCCGAATTTCCGAAGGCCGGAACGGTTCGGCAGTTTAGGTCCGGCACCAACCCCTGACAGGCTCTAGGCGACGAATAGTTACACCAGGGCGACAGCTGGAACATTGCTCCGAAAACGCAACCAGGGCGCCTGACATCCTAATCAAAGGTTGCGTCCCCGGGTAGATGCTCGGACAGTTGGTCTTGGCTTATCCGAGAGAGGATTGTGCCATGAACTCTATTCTGGGGCATATCCGCCATCTGATGGATTTCGCGGCGCTTGGCGCCACGGCGAAATCGGTGCGGCGGGATGGCCTTACATATCTCTCGCTCAAGAAACTGAGGCGATTGGAAGCCACCTTGGATGACGTGCTTGGCCGCGACGTCCCTGGCGATGTTGCGGAGTTTGGGGTGGCATTGGGCGGCAGCGCCATCATCCTTGCCGAAGGCGCCAAGCGTCATGGGCGCAGCTTCCATGGTTTCGATGTCTTCGCCATGATTCCGCCGCCAACGTCAGACAAGGATGACGCAAAATCCAAGGATCGATACCAGAAGATTGCCAGTGGCCAATCCAAGGGTATCGGCAGCGACACCTATTACGGCTATCGCGATGACCTTTACGGCGATGTTTGCAGCGCGTTCCACAATCATGGCCTTGACGCCGATGGCGCGGGTGTAACGCTCCACAAAGGCCTATTCGAGGACACTCTGCCCAAGGCCGGCCTGGAACGCATCGCCTTCGCACATGTCGACTGCGACTGGTACGACCCGGTGACCTATTGCCTAGCCAGCGTGGCCGATCGCCTCAGCCCAGGCGGCGTCATCCTGATCGACGATTACCATGACTATGGCGGTTGCCATGTCGCTACGGACGAGTTCCTGCATACCCACCCGGGTTTCACCGTTGAAGACGGTGAAAACGTCATCCTGCGCCGGACCGGCCGACATAACTGATCGGGTGGTCCTTGCCCCATGAACCTTGACGGCGTGGCGGGGGTCGGTTACATCGCTGCCCGCGCCTCCCGATGCTATCGGGTGCGCTGTCGGTGTCCATGCCGCGATGGCGGGTGTAGCTCAATTGGTTAGAGCGCCGGATTGTGATTCCGGAGGTTGCGGGTTCAAGTCCCGTCACTCGCCCCAGTCTTTTCAGTAACTTAGAAGATTTTTCCGGCGCTAGAGCGGCGGCATCCGGCGCTCTCTGCAGCTACATGCTCAGGCTGCCCTGGATTTTGAAGCTACCGTGAGGCAGGCGCTAGATCGGTAAGCCCTTCGGCTGTAAGGCGGCTGCGGTTAGATCGGTGTAGGTGAAATACCGCCGACCGATCATTCTGAAAGCGCCGTCTGCCATGACACCTCGCCGGCACACCAACTGAGCGAGCCGACTTTGAGTCGCTGGTGCATCGCCGGCGGCACGAGGATGGCGTGCTGCGCTGCAGCATAAAATTACTTTCGTTTGGCGATCTGCGAACAGGTTGCAAGCTGCCCAAAAAGTCTCGAAATTTCTTTGAATTACTTAGAAAAAAGCCATGGCGTGTTCGCCGCAGCGCTTTCCATTTACTTTCGCAGCGCGCTTTGAAAATGGTGCTTTTGTGAAAAGCCGCAGTGACTTCCTGGAAAATTTTGGTTAGGGTTCCTTCCGCTGGCTGGGGAGCTAGCGACTGCTGCAAGACGACAAGAAGCAAGAGACCGCACGGTCCAAGTTCTGGGACGACACGACGAGAATAGACTTCGGTGGGGGAGGGACCTTCTTCGGTCCATTAAGAGGCAGACCCGCAACGGTCTGCCTCTTACCATTTGGGCTTGGCCATTTGGGCCGGATGCGTTGGGCGGGCGCTAGTAGCGCATCCCGGCCTTCTGGGCGGTAAGCCAGGGCGGCTGCAGCCGGGCGATCTTCTTATAGACCGGACAATCCTCGGCATGGGTTCCGGGCAGATAGCCGATCGACATCAGGAACTCGCCGACGATCTCGCCCCCGGTGAAAACGAATTCCCGCTTGAACAGCTTCACCCAATCCGCTTTCGGCAACGGATGCTGTGCCGCCAGCCAGGCCGCGAACGAGCCATGGGCCTTCTGCAGCATTCGGATGCGCTTGGCGTTCTCGATCGCGGCGTTGACCTTCAGGCGATTGCGGATGATGCCGGAGTCATTCAGCAAGCGGTCGCGCTGCTTGTCGCCATAGCGCGCCACCTTGTCGATCACAAAGCCGCTATAGGCGGCGCGGAAGGCGTCCTGCTTCTTCAGGATGGTGAGCCAGGAGAGGCCCGCCTGGTTGATCTCCAGCACCAATCGCTCGAACAACTGGTCATCATCGGCAATCGGGTAGCCGTAGTGATGGTCGTGATAGGGGCCGTGGAACTCATGCCCTGGCGCCACCGCACAATAGCTGCTCATGGCCTTAAGCGCCGATCAGTTGCAGGAGCGAGAAATCGAGTACGTGGAAGGTGATGAAGGCTGCGCCCCAGATCACGGTGGCGACCAGTGTTGTGATCAGTGCTTTTTTGAGCAGCATCGGGTTGCTGGGTGCACCGGGGTCGTGTCCGGGATCCGGGCTCTCTGAGCGGCGCACGCCCCAGGGCAGGACCACAAACAGGGTCAGCCACCAGATGACCAGGAACATAAAAATTTGCGTCATAATGCCTGACATAATTACGCACTCACGCCTGTTCCAGTTCAATGAGCGTGCCCAGGAAATCCTTGGGGTGAAGGAACAGGACCGGCTTGTCATGAGCGCCGATCTTGGGCTCGCCGTCGCCCAGCACCCGAGCGCCGGTCGCCTTCAACTGATCGCGGGCAGCCAGGATATCATCCACTTCGTAGCATATATGGTGCACCCCGCCCGCCGGATTACGGCCGAGGAAAGCAGCAATCGGAGAATCCGCACCCAAGGGGTGCAGCAGCTCGATCTTGGTGTTGCCGAGTTCGACAAACACCACGCTGACGCCGTGTTTCGGCTGTTCGAGAGGCGCCGACACCTTGGCACCCAAGGTCGTCCGATACAGCTCCGTAGCCTGGTCAAGATCCGGCACGGCGATGGCAACGTGGTTGAGGCGGCCGATCATCGATGGGTCCTTTCCGATGGGGGCCCAAATACAGGGCTGATTCGGTGGCGATGGTGCGGCGCAGCGTCATATTGGTCAAGTTGCGCGGGCTGCCATGGTGGCAGGCACATCGCCGCAGGCCGGCGCAATCCTAAAAGAATACGAAAATGTCGCAGAAAGGGGTTCCACCCACAAATAAGTGTGGTGCCAGTCCTAGGCGACCCCTGGATTTCTGGCGGGCCCTTAGCTAAAATTCGTTATCAATTCGTTAAAAATTAGAACGCGACAACGTGGCCGCCTTAGGCCCAGTCCGCCATGAATGGAAGGTACGCTATGACCCGCCACCCCGGAGCTATGCTGAATGTCCGCCGATCTACTGCATCCAGGTTATTGACGCCGGGAACGCTGGTTGTCGCCTTCACAACCTTCGCGGCGTTGCTGACCTCGAGCGCCTCTGCCGATGTCATCGGCAGCGTCATTCTGCAGGATTATCGCGGCGCGGTTGCGACACCCGATGGCGTGCAGGAGCCCAAGCCGATCCGCTTTCAAGATCAGGTTTCGGCCCTCGATACAGTGCAGACCGGTGACGGTGGCGCCACCTCGATGCAGTTCCTTGATGAAACGCGCTTCGATGTCGGGCCGAACGCCATGGTGAAGCTCGACGATTTCGTGTTCGACCCGGCAAGCACCGAGGGCGCTGGCAGGATCTCGATGGCCGTGGGTGCCTTCCGCTTTGTCGGCGGCAAGATGAAGAGCGACGAGAACGTCAAGCTTGTCACCCCGACCGCGACGATGACCATCCGCGGCACTGAACTGGTGATTTACGTCGGTCTCGACGGCACCACCGAAGTGAACGTGGTCGATGGCTCTATCGATGTCCAAGTCTGCGACAAGGCGGAAGTCGTTCCCGCCGCCGTTGGCCAGCGCGTCGTTATTCCGCCGACCTGCAGCGCCAGCGTCACAGTGGCGCGTCCGGTGCCGACAGATCTCGCGGGCCTCGACGTACCTGACGATCTCGGCGATTTCGCAACAGCAGCCGGTGGCGACGAGGGCGGACCTGGCGATGATGGCGGCCCCGGCGGCGACGATCGCGGTGGCCGCAAGAACGACCGTGATCAATCCGAGCCGGATCCAGAACCCGCCGCGCCGGATCCGGGTCCGGCTCCGGAGCCGGATCCCGACGAAGGCGGCGAAGAGGGCAATCCTAGCTACTAGACAATAGCCGGACGTCTCACGGTTGAGTTCCGCCGGCGCGCTTTCAGGCGCGCCGGCGGTTTCGTCTTGTTAAGGTTGATGACGTTGCATGTTCGCCACATGCACTCGAAGATCGTGTATACAGGCGTGATCACGCCTTGACCACTTTGTGCGGGCGCAATAAAGTCCGACAATATTAAATTTACTAAAAATTGTCTTTGATTGAGCGCTGGAGCGTCGAACCGTTAACCGGGTGGGGGATGCATTGAAGGCTATTGCTCGATTTAGGGGTCTTGCCCTTTCGCTTGCTCTTGGGGCGAGCATCACCGCAGGCGTTATGGTCCAGCATGCCGAAGCTGCGACAATCGATTTCGAGAACACTGGTGGAGTAGTCGAGCCTGGCTTGGGAACCGTCACGGTGATCCCCAACGGTTATGGTGGCTTTGTTTGGGAGAACTTCGATACCCTTGACGCTCAAACTGAATGGGGTTCGGAACCTGATAGCGGATATATCAACGGCACCGTTTCGGGCGAGTATGTAGCCTTTAATCACTTTGCTGATCCGGCTTCGATAAGCCGCGCCACGAACTTCAATTTTATTAGCGCGGCATTTACCGCGGCTTGGTATGACGATCTCCAGCTGGATATCGCTGGTTTCCGCGATGGTGTGCAAATCTATAGCACGACACTCACTCTCACGACTGAGCTCTACAGCAACCTGTTTTTGAACTGGTTTGATCTCGATCAGATCACCTTCGTGTCGTATGGCGGGACCAACACGAAATTTCCGGCCGGACATCGTCGGCAATTCGTCATGGACGACCTGCAGTATACCAATGTTGTCGCGACACCGATTCCGGCGGCTTTGCCGCTTTTCGCGACAGCCATGCTCGGTCTTGGCGTGCTGGCGCGCCGTCGCAACCGCAAGCAGGCCCAAGCGCCCGCCATTTGACACATTGACGACTGCCATATTCGCCCAAGCTGTGGCTTGCGTCACAGCGCGGGCAGGGCGGGGCGCCTAAATTCATCTTCATGCACCGGGCACTGGAGCACCGGTCACTGAAGATGGTCGATTCCATGTCCCACGACACGCACGCTTATGCCTGGGTTCTCGTCGCCCTCCTGTTGGGTTTGGGGGTCGTGGTAAACTTGCCTCATGACGCTACTGCGTCCCTCGGCACGCAATCGGTGGCCAGCTTTGGTGACGCCGATCTCGCCGATCTTCCCACTATGTACGACTAGGACCGAACGGCTCTTGCGCCGTTCGCGTGCGCCAGAGCCCGTATCCGGTGAACCAAACCGGGACACACTGCGACCAATGTCCAAGGACGGTCGGAGTTATGAAGCACACCATGAAGAACGCATTGATTACATGCCATCTCGTTGTTGCAGCACTGGCTTGCATCGCTATGCCCGCTTGGGCTGAACCACGCATCGGCGAAGTCGTGCAGCGCGAGTACAAGGGGGCCGTTGCCGAGCCAAACGGTTCACCGGCCAGCCGCGCCATTCTTTTCAAGGACGATGTCTTCGCGCTCGATACGGTCAAAACCGGCGCAACTGGCACGACCGCACTCGAATTTCTCGACCAGACGACGGTCGAGGTCGGCGCCGGCGCACAGTTGCGCCTTGATGACTTCGTCTACGACCCCAACACCACAGAGGGCGCCGGGCAGCTGTCCTTCGCAGTGGGGGCTTTCCGCTATGTCGGCGGCAAGATGACCACCGAGCAGAACATTCGCTTGCATACACCGACTGCCACCATGGTGATCCGCGGCACCGAATTGGTTATCTATGTCTGGCCGGATGGCCGTACCGAAGTGAACGTGATCTCGGGCGCGGTGGAAGTCTCGGCCTGTGCTGGCGGCGCTGGCAAAATGGCTATGACCGGTATGCAGATCACTGTGTTGCCGAATTGCTCGACGCAGGTTGCCGCAGCCCCGGTTCTGCCCGCCGGCGTTGCGGCGCTCAGCTTGCCGACACGTGAGGCCAAGGATACGTCGGACGAGGGCGGAACCGGCCGTCGCGGCGAGGGCAAGGACAGTAACCGACCTGAACGGGACAGTAGCCCCAAGGGGCGCGGCTCTAGCGGCTCTAATGGCCCTTCCCACTTGTAAAATGGCGACGAGCCTTATCTACGCCCCGATCGACGGATGGGCCAACTTCGACTAAGTAGGGATCCTGCCTGCCAGAGGATCCCGCGATGCCTAGCCAGTCTGCCTTCGAAGCCGCCAACGACGCCTTCTACCGGGCTTTCGCCCGGGCGGATTTCGCCGGGATGAGCCGGCTTTGGGCAGAATCCTTTGCGGTTTCCTGCTGCCATCCTGGGGCAATACCCCTGCTCAGCAGGGCGGAAATCCTCGATTCCTGGCGGCAGATCTTCATCCACGGTCACCCCGCGGACATCACCTTTGTGCCCCAGCAGATGAAGATCGTCGGCGGCATCGGCGTCGCCTGCGGGCTTGAGGTAATCGGCAACGGCCAGTTTGCCTGCACCAACCTCTATGCTGAGGAGAACGGCGCCTGGCGGATGATCCATCACCAGGGCGGGCCGATAATCCCGACTACCGCGCGGCAGGGTGCCCGTCCGCAAGATCCCGGGCAGGCCACCCGCCACTAATGCAGGCCCCAGGTGCAGACCTCTGGCGCGGGCGGGCCGCGGACGGCATATTAACCCCCATGAAGCTGAGTCGTATCCTGCGGCGCGCCTTAATGGCCGTCATCCTCATCGCTGCGGCGACGCTGCCAGCGCGCGCCGATTACGGTACCGGACTTGATGCCTTTAATGCCGGCAGTTTCGAGCAGGCCTTCGCCGAGTGGCAGAAAGCGGCATCGGGCGGCGACAAGCGCGCCCAGCACGCCTTGGGATTGCTGTTTGAGAGCGGTCGCGGCACCAAGGCCGATTTATCCCAGGCGTTGAAATGGTACGAAGCCTCAGCCGAACAGGGCTTCGCACCGGCCATGAACAACCTCGCCATGCTCTATGCCGAAGGGCGGGGCGTGAAGAAGGACCAGAACAAGGCGATTGCCTATTGGACCAAGGCCGCTGAGGGCGGTAACGCCACAGCCGAGTTCAATCTTGGCGTTCAGTACATGCTGGGCCAGGGTGTCGAGCGCGATCAGAAGCAGACTGTGACCCTCTGGACCAAGGCGGCCGAGGCCAAGAATGTTCAGGCGCAGTACAATCTCGGCCTGCTCTATGATCGCGGCGACGGCGTCGAGAAGAACGAAAAGCAGGCGGCGCATTGGATCGCCCAGGCGGCCGAGAACGGTCTTGTCGAAGCGCAGATCGATCTGGCTGAATTCTATCGCACCGGCCGCGGCGTCTCCAAAGATCCGGACCAGGCATATCACTGGCTGGAAAAGGCCGCCGCCGCTGGTAGCCTCAAGGCGAAACAGAAACTGACCGAACTGCCGAAGCCCAAGCCTGCAGCGACCGCTGTAGCAGCGGCTCCGACAGCCGCACCTGCCGAGGCGCACGCGCCTGAAGCCCATACGGCAGATGAAGCGCAAGCTGCAGAGAGTGGCCACACTGCTGCGCCGGCAGAGAATTCTGCGGCGACGGAGTCTTCCGGTCACGCCGCCGCGGCGCCGCAAGCTCACGCGACGGAAGAGGCTGCTGCCACGTCTCATAGCGACGAGAAAGCGGCCGAAGAGACATCGGCAGAAACCCATGCTGTCGAAGCGCCAGCGCCAGATGCGCATGCCGCTGAAGCTCAAGCCGAGACCCCTGCGGCCGATGTGCCTGAGAGTCATACGCCTGAGGCGCCGGCCGAGACGGCATCCGCCGAAGCTGCTCCCGCAGCACATGATGAACATGCCGCTGAGCCTGAAGCCGGCGCTGCCGCGGCCAACATCGCGGCCGCAGCGCCGGCAGAAGAGGCGGTGCATATGGATGAACATGCGGAAGGCGAAGCGCCCGCCGAGGAACATGCTGCCGACGAACTTACGCCGGACGAACACGCAGAAGGCGATGCCGATGCGCCAGCCGAGGAGCATGCCGAAGGTGACGCGCCGGCTGAAGACGAGGAACATGCGGCTGGAGAAGAAGCGGCCGGGGAAGAAGCGATCGTCGAGGATGGGGTGAAGCCGGAATTGCCCTTGGCGGAAACGTTGTCGCCGCGCGAGAAGGTCTATCGCATATGGCTCGATGAGCGCGGGACCAAACCGTCAGCCGAGACGCAGTTCTCCAAATTGAAACTCGCCTTCCGTCCGATCCTCGACAAGCTGCAGTTGGAAATACGGACCTTCGTCAGCACGACCGGCACCACCTACCGGATCTATATCGGGCCGTTCGCGACGCTCAAGGACGCACAGGCGATGTGCGACAATATCGGCTCGCGCGACAGCGGACAGTTCTGCCGTACCGTCATCAATTGACGCTGCCAGAATTGACGCTGCCTGCGAAAATCGAGGCCAGCATGTCACGCCAAGCCATCGTCACCGCCGCTGAAATGCGCGCGGCCGAGCAGGCGGCTTTCGCCCGCGGCAAAGACAGTTTCGCGCTGATGCAGGAAGCAGGCGCTGCAGTTGCGGCAGCCATCGATGATACGCATCCGGGTGCCAAAGGTACCGCCCTCGTACTATGCGGTCCGGGTAATAATGGTGGCGATGGATTCATCGTCGCGACCTTGCTGCAGCAAGCCGGTTGGCAGGTGCAAGTCGCCGCCTTGCGCGCGCGCACCGCATATCATGGTGATGCGGCGCGCGCAGCCGCCTTGTGGCCGGGCGAGGTCATTGCGGCTGATCCCGCCAAGATTGCCAGCTTGCTGCCATCGCAGACGATCGTCGTCGACGCTCTGTTCGGCATTGGCCTCGATCGTCCGCTTGAGGGAGACGTCGCCGCTGTGATCGAGCTCGTCAACCGCGCCGACGCTGAGGTTTGGGCGGTCGACGTCCCGAGCGGTATCGACGCCGATGGCGGTCGCGTTCTGGGCTCTGCGATCCGCGCTGACCATAGCGTCACCTTCGGCTGGCCCAAACCCGGCCACCTTCTGTTGCCGGGGAAGGAATATGCCGGTCGACTGATCGTGGCGCCGATCGACCTGGACGCAAGCTTGCTCCCATCTAACCTCGACACCTGGGTCAACGCACCGGCCGCTTGGTTGCACGCGTTGCCGCGGCCAGGTGCCCTCGATCACAAATACAGCCGCGGCCATGCGCTGGTTATTGGCAGCAGTGACATGCCCGGGGCAGGGCGGCTGGCCTCACTCGCCGCGCGCCGCATCGGCGCCGGCATGCTCAGCGTCGCTGCTCCCGCCGCCACCTTACCCCTCTATATGGCCGACCAGCCCGGCATCATCGCGCGCCCAGCCTCGCGGCCGGAGGATTATGTCGAGATTCTGATGGACCGCCGTATCACGGGTGTCCTGGTCGGTTCCGGCCTGGTGCCGGATGCTGCCGCGCGCGAGGCGGTGCTGACCGCGCTCGCCGCCGGCCGCCCTACCGTGGTGGATGGCGGCGGCCTCACCGCCTTTGCCGACCGGCCGGCCGATCTCTTCACCTTGGGCCGGAGCGACGTGGTGCTTACGCCGCATGAGGGCGAATTTGCCCGACTGTTCCCCGATCTCGGCCCGGATAAGGACCGGTTGACTCGCGTCCGGCTGGCGGCTGCCCGATCGCGCTCTGTCGTGGTGCTCAAGGGTGCCGATACGGTGCTGGCGGCGCCGGATGGTCAAGTGATCATCAACCCAGCAGCTAGCCCGTATCTCGCCACCGCCGGTTCGGGCGATGTGCTGGCCGGCCTCATATTGGGCCTGCTCGCCCAGGGCATGCCCGCTCCCCAGGCGGCAGCTGCCGGGATCTGGTGCCATGCCCAGGCTGGGCTCAACCTGGGCGCAGGGCTGATTGCCGAGGATCTGGCGGGGCAGATCCCTGGCCTGCTCCGAACCTTGGGGCGCTGACTATGGCTGCGGGAGATGCCGGTATCAGGCGTGCCGGCCCGGCTGATCAGGCGGCCTGCGCGGCGATTTTTGTGGCGACCGTTGGAGCGACCTTTCCGAACGAGCCGCCCGAGGGCCGGACGGTGGAGGCCTACGCCGCCAGCGTGCGCGGGGAAGAGCAGTGGGTTGCATTGGTTGGTCATGAGATAATCGGTTATATTTCAGTATATTGGCCGACTAACTTCATCCATAGTCTCTATGTGTTGCCGACTTATCAAGGGCAGGGTGCCGGCCGTGCCCTGCTGCGCACCGTGTTGCGGGCCGCGCGGGGCGATATGGAACTGAAAACGGACAAAGGCAACGCCCGGGCCTATGCTTTCTATGCGCGTTATGGCTGGCGCGTGGTTGGGGAGGGCGTGGCTGCCACCGGCCCCTGGTGGCGCCTGCGCCATGCCGGCGGGGTCCTCTAGCCGATTGGCCGGCTGTGCCGGGGCCTTTTTCGCTTGTCGCTGGGGGTGGGGTGGGGTACATCCCCGGCCCGGAACCGGTGCGATACCGGGGCTACGAGCTATTGCTTTGGCGCGGCTCGGAACGACCTTTGCGGGCGTGGCGAAATTGGTAGACGCGCAGGATTTAGGTTCCTGTGACGCAAGTCGTGTGGGTTCAAGTCCCTCCGCCCGCACCAATGCTGCTCGAAATTGGTCGTTTCGCTGATGCCACGAGGCCCGTGACCTTGCTTCGTTCCTTGGATTTTGCTGAACCCTTAGTCTGAAAGAGTGCTGCCATGCAGATCACCGAAACCCTGAACCAGGGCCTCAAGCGGGAATACAAGATCGCCGTCCCCGCCGCCCAATTGCGCGAGAAGGTCGATGGCAAGCTGGTCGAACTGAGCCACAAGCTGAAGATCCCCGGCTTCCGCCCCGGCAAGGTGCCGATGTCGCTCCTCAAGCAGCGCTACGAGCAGTCGGTGATGGGCGAAGTGCTGGAAGAGAGCGTGCAGCAGAGTTCGCAGCAGCTCCTGACCGAGCGCAATCTGCGCCCCGCAGGCCAGCCCAAGGTCGAACTGGTTGGCGAGTTCAAGGACGGCGCCGACCTCGAATTCTCGATGGCCATGGAAGTCATTCCGGAAGTGACGCCGATGGACTTCACCACGGTCAGCCTTGAGCGTGTCGGTGTCGAGGTCCCGGAATCGGAAGTCGAAGACAGCCTGAAGCGCATCGCCAAGCGCCAGCGCGCGTCCGAGCCGACCGCTGATGATGTGGCCGCTGCCAACAGCGACATCGTCGTCATCGATTTCGTCGGCTCGATCGACGGTGTCGAATTCGAGGGCGGCAAGGCCGATGGTCACTATCTCGAGCTTGGTTCGGGCACGTTCATCCCGGGCTTCGAAGAGCAGCTGGTTGGCGCCAAGAAGGGCGACAAGAAGACGGTGAAGGTGACCTTCCCGGCCGAGTATGGCAATGCCGACCTCGCCGGCAAGGAAGCCAGCTTCGCCGTGACGGTGCAGGAAGTACGCCGCCTGAAGGATGTGCCGGTCGATGACGAACTGGCAAAATCGCTGGGTCTCACCGATCTCAACGAGCTGAAGACCCAGGCGCGCGAGCGCATCGAAAAGGAATATGGCGCCGTCGCGCGCGCGCGCGTGAAGCGCAAGCTCCTTGACATCCTCGCCGACAATCACAATTTCAACTTGCCTGAGAGCCTTGTCGAGGCCGAGTTCGGCGCCATCTGGCAGCAGATCGAAGCCGATCTGAAAGCGGACCGCTTGGACGAGGAAGACAAGGGCAAGTCGGAAGACGAGCTCAAGAAGGAATACCGCGAGATCGCCGAACGCCGGGTGAAACTGGGTCTGCTGCTGTCCGAAGTCGGGCGCCAGAACAATATCCAGGTCCCGAACGAGGAATTGAGCCGCGCCCTCATCCAGGAGGCGCAGCGCTATCCGGGTCAGCAGCAGCAGGTGATCGAGTACTACCAGCGTTCGCCGGAAGCCCTCAATCAGCTGCGCGCGCCGCTTTACGAGGAAAAGGTCGTCGATTACATCCTCGAGCGCGCCAAGGTTTCCGAGCGCAAGATTTCGCCCGAGGCATTCGCTGCCGAAGGCGAGGCGGAACTCAAAAGCCGCCGCGACTAAGTGACTGCGAGATGGCAAATCGTTCCGACCAATCTGTCGGAACGATTTGCCAGAATCCCTCCGCTCGCTAAGATCGCGCTTTACGCACTTGGGTGAGTCGCCATTCGCGCCGCGGATGGTCGCTTAGCCCCATCTTGAGAGTGGAAGATGAGAGACAGAGATCCCGTCGAGATCTACAACAACTACCTCGTGCCGATGGTGGTCGAGCAGACCAATCGCGGCGAACGCTCCTACGACATTTATTCGCGCCTCCTGAAAGAGCGCATCATCTTCCTGGTCGGCCCGGTCAATGACGGCATGGCGAGCGTGGTTTGCGCCCAGCTGCTGTTCCTGGAATCGGAAAACCCTGCCAAGGAAATCTCGATCTACATCAACTCGCCTGGCGGCGTGGTTTCATCGGGCCTCGCGATGTACGACACCATGCAGTACATCCGCCCCGAAGTGTCGACCGTCTGCATCGGTCTTGCGGCATCCGCTGGTTCCTTGCTGTTGACGGCGGGTGCCAAGGGCAAGCGCTTCAGCCTGCCGCATTCGAACATCATGATCCACCAGCCCTCGGGCGGTTATCAGGGGCAGGCGACGGATATCGAAATCCACGCCAAGGAAATCCTGCGGACGCGCGACCGGCTGAACAAGATCTATGTCCGCCATACCGGCCAGGAGCTGTCGGTCATCGAGAACGCGATGGAACGCGACCGCTACATGACCCCCGAAGAGGCCAAGGAATTCGGCCTGATCGACGTGGTGGTGGCCGAGCGGCCGTTGCCCGACGATCTCAAGGACAAGGCCAAGAGTTGATCCCAGCAACTGATCTGGGTCAGTTTTAATCTCCGTGTTCCCGTTACGGTCATGGCTCGGATCGCCTCGATTTCGCGATCCGGGCCTTAACCTTTTGTGGACAAAACCTATCTAAAGTGGGTACGACGCGGCACTGAGAGGATTTGTTTTGTTCTCATGGCCCCGCATAAAGCCCAGTGCACCGCAGAAACACGTTGTGTCGTGTCGAACCGGGGGGCTAAATTGACCAAGAACAGGGCGATTCAGCCAACTGAATCAAGGCCGCCCGAAGCTCGAATGGATCGGAAATGAACAAATCCGCCAGCGGTGACTCCAAAAACACCCTCTACTGCTCCTTCTGCGGTAAGTCGCAGCATGAGGTGCGCAAGCTCATCGCCGGTCCGACGGTGTTCATCTGCGACGAATGCGTCGAGCTGTGCATGGACATTATCCGCGAGGAGCACAAGACCACCCTGGTCAAGTCCCGCGACGGCGTTCCCAGCCCCAAAGACATCTGCAAGGTCCTCGACGATTACGTGATCGGCCAGCAGCATGCCAAGCGCATCCTCAGCGTGGCGGTCCACAACCACTACAAGCGCCTGGCGCATCTCGGCAAGAACAACGACGTCGAATTGGCGAAGTCGAACATCCTGCTGGTCGGCCCGACGGGTTGCGGTAAAACTTTGCTTGCGCAAACTTTGGCACGCATTATCGACGTGCCCTTCACGATGGCTGATGCGACGACGCTGACCGAGGCCGGCTATGTCGGCGAAGATGTCGAGAACATCATCCTGAAGCTGCTGCAATCGGCCGACTACAATGTCGAACGCGCGCAGCGCGGCATCGTCTATATCGACGAAGTCGACAAGATCAGCCGCAAGTCGGACAACCCGTCGATCACCCGCGATGTATCGGGCGAGGGCGTACAGCAGGCGCTGCTGAAGATCATGGAAGGCACGGTTGCCAGCGTTCCGCCGCAGGGCGGCCGCAAGCATCCGCAGCAGGAATTCCTCCAGGTCGACACCACCAACATCCTCTTCATCTGCGGCGGTGCCTTTGCCGGGCTTGAGCGTATCATCGGTGCGCGCGGCCGGTCGGGTTCTGCGATCGGTTTCGGTGCCGACGTGCGTGGCCCCGATGAACGAGGTACCGGCGAGATCCTGAAAGAGGTCGAGCCCGAAGATCTGTTGAAGTTCGGCCTCATCCCCGAATTCGTCGGCCGTCTCCCGGTCGTGGCGACGCTTGAGGATCTCGATGAGCCGGCCCTGATCAAGATTCTGACCGAGCCGAAGAATGCGCTCGTGAAGCAGTATCAGCGTCTCTTTGAGATGGAAGACGTGCGCTTGGAATTTGCGGAAGATGCCCTCGGTGCCATCGCGCGTCGTGCCATCGCCCGCAAGACCGGCGCGCGTGGCCTGCGCTCGATCATGGAATCGATCCTCCTTGAATCCATGTTCGAACTGCCCGGCCTCGACGGTGTCGAAGCCATCGTCATCAGCCGCGAAGTGGTCGATGGCAAGGCCAAGCCGCTCTACATCTACACCGACCGCCGCAGCGAATCCTCAACCGGCGCGTAAGCACGGGCGATATCGTTTTTGGCAAGGCCGGGCCGCTCTTGAATGAGCGGCCCGGCCTTTCCTTTTGTCATCATCAATGCGGCAGGCGGGCTACGGCAAAATCACCGGAACCAGGAAACTAAGTCACAGTTTTGGCGTTGTACCGCGTCCCGCCATGGGTCCTAGCCTGGAGCGGCACCACAGAAGGATCGTCCTGGCCGCATGCCATCCAAGATCCTGCCCTTTACCCGGCCTGGCCAACTCCTGCCCCTGACGGTGGCAGTGGCGGGCAGTGCGCCGGATATCGGCCATCCCGCCCTGCTGCGGCTGTATCGCCTGTGGTGCGGTCTGGCGGCCGGTGGCTTGCCGCAGCGGAGCGAAATCACGCCGGAAGCTTTGCGACCGTGGCTCGGGCATCTCGCCATCGCGGAGATCGAGCGCAATCCGTTCCGCATCCGCTACCGGCTGGTCGGTACCAGCCTCACCGAATTGGCTGGGCACGAACTGACCGGCCGCTATGTCGACGAGCTCTACTCACGGCACGTGCGGCGCGAGGTGATCGAGGCCTATCGCGGCGTGGTCCGCGAGCGGCGCCCGCATTATCGCCATGCCCGCTTCTGGCTGGTGGTGAAGACCTTCGGCTATCACCGGCTGATCCTGCCGTTCTCATCCGACGGCAAGGAGGCGGATTTCTGCCTGCTGGCGCTGTATCCCGACCGTCCGGAGATTACCCGTGCCGCCGATTGGCAAGGTCATCTCGGCCGCGACGAGATTGCGGCCTGGTTTGGTCAAAGGCCTGACGAGAAGGTTGATGAAGTGGGTGAGGGGCGTGAATCGGCCCCGCGCGGCTAGCTCGCGGCGCGCCATGGCGCTATAAGGGCGTCCAGCAAATCGCAGCCAGAAAGCCCAGCCATGGAAGATGTCAAAGACAGCAACGGGACCATCCTCGCCGACGGTGATTCCGTGACCCTCATCAAGGATCTCAAGGTGAAGGGCAGCTCGATCACCCTCAAGCGCGGCACGCGGGTCAAGAACATCCGCCTCACCAGCGACCCGGCCGAAATCGAATGCAATGTCGAGAAGGTGAAGGGCCTGGTGCTGAGGACCGAGTTCGTCAAGAAGGCGTGAGCATCGCTTTCACTGCGTCTGGACCATTTCCGCGCTGACACCGTAGCCGCCATCGAGCCAGGTGACGATCTCGCGTGCGGCAGCGTGGTCGTTGGCGGCATAGCGTGCCCGTAGTTGCGCCTTCGCGGGCCCCATGTCGCTCAGCGCGCAATCCTGCAGCAGATCGAGATCTGCCGTCACCATCGCCGCAAGCGTCGGCCCCAGAACGATCCGCGCCGCCGCATCGAATGCCGCCGTCGCATCATACGCGTCCGCCAAGCGATAGCTGTCGCGGAGGGTGAGGGCAGGGATGCGCGTCAGGATTGGCTGCAAAGCGGGATTGACCGCGTGCCCCGCGACTACAGCCTCCAAGGCGGCGGGCCGCCCGGTAAATCCGCGCAGATGCAGATGCTGCGACATGCGCGGCCCGTCATTGACCGGGTAGTTATCCCACAGGAACGGCTTGCGGCGCATCTGCTCCGCAACGCGGGCGAGATCCGCTGGATCGAATGTCGTCGAGCAGACCTTGTCACCGGTCCAGAAGATATCGATGGCGGGATCGAGCCCGGCACCCAGGGTTTCGAGATAACGCGACGGCCGCGCACCGAACACCTTGTCGAGGATCGGATCGTCGGAATAGTAGCTCGGACACAGCATCACCTGCTTGGCGTTGCTATGCTCCGCACAATGCTGCGCCAGCTCGACCTGCAACTGCGCCAGGTTCGGTACGTCGCCGCGCATGTCATCGAACAGCAGCGCCAGCGTCTCGCAGCCGATCTCGTCAAGAAACCGGAGCTTGGCGTCGAGCGCCGCCCGCACCCCGGCCGCATCTTCGAGGTAGGCTTCGAACGGCGACAGGCCCACACCGAACTGCACACCGGCCGCGCGGCAGGCGGCAGCAAAATCCGCCAGGGCCAGCGCCTCGTCCGCGGGATGCGCCTCGCGCCAACGCCGGCGCAGGAACGCATCGGCCTTTGGCGCATAGATGAAGAAGCGATAGCCATGCCCAGCCAGGAACCGCATGGTCGCCATACGCGCCGGCCAATCCCATGCCGTGCCGAAATAGCCCTCGACCAGACCTAGTCCCGATCCCGGCATCGACATCATTTATCCAGAAACGGGTCCACCACCGCCCGGGTGTCCTTGCTCGGCACTACCGGCACGATCTCGAAGATGACGCCGAAGCCGCGCCAGGACAGGACCCATTCCTGCAGGAGCGTGAGATCGGCGCATTCCATCAGCTGGAAGCAGCGCGCAAAATTGGGCTCGATCCAGCTGTCGACATAGCGCAGCCCCTCCGGCAACGATCGCCCGCCTTCGCGCACGCGCTGATAGACCGGCACCATGTCGTTGTCCTTGAAACGCTCGATCACCATGAACAGCATGAAGGGCTCCTCAACTCGCTTTGCCAAGACTCATCGCCGCGCGAAAATCCGGATCGCTGTCGAGGAACGTCGCTTCAGGCGTTGTCCCCATGGCGTCGAAAAAGCGACTGACGAAACAGCGGAATGCCGCACACAAAGCGATGTCGCAGATCTGCACATCCGTGAACCCCGCCGCACGCAACGGCGCGATATCGGCCGCCGTGATCTTGGAGGCGTCCGTGGCGATCTTCTCGGCATAGGTCAGCATGGCGACGTCCTTCGCGCTGAGCCCCGCGTTGCGGAAGTCGCTGTGTACAGCAAGGACGCGCTCCTTCGATCCCAGCTCGCCGATCAGCTGCTTACCGTAAACATGCGAGCAATAGGTCGAGGGAATCTGCTTGGCGGCAATGAGTGTGATGAGCCGCCATTCCCGCATGCCAAGCGAGAAGCCGGCGCGGATCTTGTCGGAAAAATCGGCATAGATCGGCAGCAGATCCGGCCGCGCCGTGAAGCATTGAATCGCTTCCATGACGAAACCCAGCTGCGCCTTCTGCGCCCCGTAGATCTCCGCCACCCGCCCCGCGGCGTCGGCCTCAGCGATGGTCTTCAGGAACATCGAGCTCTCCTGGTGTTACGTGCTGTGCACAGCCTAGCAGAAAGGGAGCAAAGGCGGGAACCCGGAGCCTGAGGATCGACGCGCGTCCAACGTCATGTGCCTGCGCGTCGGTTTGCCACTTCACCTTTCGGCAAATATGCCTTGATGCAGTCGCGAAATGACTGCAGTTTATCGATGTAAATTAGCATATTCAAACAATCGGACTCCATGGTGGCGACGGAAGAACACGACGACATCCCCAGCATTCAGCGCCTCCATACCTATTGGCAAAGCCTCGCGGGTGGCGCTGTGCCTGACAGAAGCCAGATCGACCCCGCAGCAATCAAGCTGCTGCTGCCGTATATCTGCATCGTCGATTTCGAGGATAATCCATTCCGGGTGTACTACCGGCTGACCGGCACCAAGGTCGACGAGTTCAACGGTTTCAACCTGACCGGCACTTATCTTGACCAGCTGCTCAAGGACGACTCGAGTGGTGGTGCTGCCCATATCCAGGCCTATTACCGCCGCTGCTGGGAAACCAGTGCACCTTGTTTCAGTTCTTATCCGTGGCCGACCCGCTCCGGCGGCCATCTCAGCGTAAAATTCGCCATGTTTCCATTGAAGGTGGCGGGTGCCACAAGGCAAGCCATCGCCATCGAAGACTGGGAATACTCGTTTGAACCGATCGCCACGGAAGCAGTGCCGTTGCCGGGGGATAAGCTCAAGACGGGTGATTGAGGCGCGCCGATGCGCTGAGCTTCACCTCACATCATGCCCATATGGCCCAGAAGCAGTTCGTCGGCGGTCAGCTTCTGCTCCTTGGAGAGTACGGCATAGAGATCGAGAGTCGGCCCCTTGATCGCTTGCATCATCTCCATATGCGCCATCATATGCTGATCCATCAACTTGAGCCGCTCCGGCAAGGGCAGGGACGCGGCATGATGCTTCATCATGCCGCCCTGGTTCATCATGTCCATTCCCATCCCTTGGCCCTGGCCCATCATACCGCTCTTCATCATGCCGTTCATGAGCTCATTCATGCGCTTGGCATTAGTGCGGCGCGCCTCGGCATAGACGTTCCATTGCGGCGCCTGGGTATCGTTGATCTTGAGCTCGGTCTTCAGGAAGGCGAGCTGTCCCTCGATATGCTGGACCCCGTGCATCATGCCCATCGTGGGCATGCCCCCGTTCATCATACCGGGACCCATCATGCCCTGCGGGGCCTGCTGTGCGGTGGCGACGGATGTGGTGAGCAAGGCAGCGACGACAGCGCCGAAAATCGAAGCGCGCATGGAATCCTCCTATGGCAGCTTCGATAAGCCTAGGCCGTCCCGGCAGAAGCACTTTGATCTGGATCAAGCGCGCCGTTCAGCTCCCTCTTCTTTCAAGGAGAGGGTTGGGGTGGGTGCTGCCAGCGACATAAAGAGCCTTGCGCGCCATGACCTGCGACCCCAGTTCCGGCACATCCACGCTCATCACCCCTTCCGCGCCTTCACCGAGAAACTGAGCGGCAAGTTGGGCTCGCCCGCCGGCATCCTGAACATCCGGTCCGGGCCCTCAACCAGTTTCGGCCACATCGCCCAGGCGAGGCTGTCATGTTCTTTGAAATATGTGAGCATCAGGCCTGCGTCCATCAGCGCGCTGAGGATGTCGCCGATGCCGTGTATGAATTCATGGGTGCGCGTGTTAGCGAGCTTGATGTCCTCGCCGGTATAAGTCGTGTCAGCATCGAAGATGAGGGGTGCTGCCTGGAAGTAGTCGAAGGTGGGCAGCAGCGGGCCGCTGGCCGTGCTGCCCGCGTCGCGGTCGGGCTGGTCGAGGGTGAAGGCAAACGGATGGCCTTCGAGGAGATAGAGCTCACCACCGGGCTTCAGCATTGCCGCCACCACCTTGGCCCAGCCGCGGATGTCCGGCAGCCAGTTGATGGCGCCCCAGGTGACATAGGCGCGGTCGAAGCGCTCGGTGATGAGGGCAGGGGCGTCGTAAAGATTGCCCTCGACGAAGGTCGCTTTGATCCCGGCTTGTGCCGCGAGATCCCGCGCCGACGTGACGGCATTCTTTGAGAAATCGAGCCCGGTCACCGTGGCGCCGCGGCGTGCGAGAGCCAGCGTGTCGAGGCCGAAATGGCATTGCAGATGTACCAGCGACTTGCCGCGCAGATCGCCCACTTCGGCCGCTTCGATAGGGAGCAGGATGTCTTCGCCGGCGAGGAACTCGCGCACGCGGTAGAAGGGGGAGGCGACATGGATCGCCACCACCTCGTCCCAGCGCGCCTGGTTGATCGCGAAACTCTCCTGATGGCTCATGACCCGTCTCCAATATTCCCTGGACCATTCCTAGCACGGCCACTAAAGCTCGCAAAAGAGGGGGAGGGACGTATGCCGACATGTCAAGGTTCATGCCTGTGCGGGCAGGTCTCCTATGAAGTGGACCTGCCGTTCGAAACCTACGTGAACTGTCATTGCAGTCGCTGCCGCAAGGCTAACGGAAGTGCCCACGCGGCCAACGCCACGGTATTGCCGGCGGCATTCCGCTGGCTGCGCGGGGAGGTGGTGCGCTTCGATCTGCCAGAAGCTCGGAGCTTCGCGGTCGCCTTCTGCCGGCATTGCGGCTCGCAGCAGCCGCACGCGACCCGCAGCGGCAGCCGCGTCATCGTACCAACCGGAACACTGGATACGGACCCGGGCGAGCATCCGACCAAGCACGTGTTCTGGTCGTCACGTGCGCTTTGGAGTGGCGCTCTAGCAGATCTGCCGAAGGTCGATTGAGTTTAGGTTTCTACCCGCGCCAGTCCCGGCCGGTGATCTGCTTGGACCAGGAGTTCGACCACTTTCCCAGCGGTTCAAGCAACACAAAGAGCTGATGACCCGTTGCTGTGGCCTGATAGCCACCCTCGGCGTGTTCAACGAGCACGGCCTCGCGCAATTCCTTCAAGCGGGCATTGAGCACTGTCGGCGAGATGCTCTCGCACCGGGTTTGCAAGTCGCGAAAGGTGCAGGGGCCGGCTTTGCACAAGGTCCACAGGACGCCCAGGCACCAACTGCGGCCAAGCAGATCGAACAGCGCCATGATGGGTTTGCCTGAGCGTGAGCCGCGGACCGGCGTGCCGGGGGTGGGGAAGGTGGCCATTCATTCTCCAATCTCATTGCTACGTATAATGTAGCATTTTTTCTTGCCTTACGCAAGCCGAGAGCTATTATTTCAGTAGCGGGTGGATTTGCCGCTACCACAACCATCGCCGAGGCCGGAATGCCCCTTATCGCCGTGTCGGCCGCTCTCGCGGCATCCATGATCTGGGCGGCTGGCGCACTCTTGGCGCACAAGCCGGCAACCCTGATGGGACCGTTCGAGTTCACGCGGGTCACTCTCATAAGCGCGGCGCTGCTGCTGGCATTGATCGTCACCTGGCAAGGCAATTGGGAAACAATCGCGTGGGATTTTTTGCCAAGCCTCGCGTTAAGCGGCCTGGTCGGCGTTCTCCTGTGCAATCTCTGTTTCGTCGTCTGCCTTAGACGTGGTGGCCCGCGCCGTGCGGAATTTCTCTTCGCCATGAACACGCCCATTGCCGCCATGCTGGGCTATGCGGTCCTGGGGGAGCAGCTTTCCCTGCTATCGATCGCTGGCGCCGCATTGGTCCTGGCCGGAATCGTCCTGGCCATTCTTCATGGTCATAAGCCTGCCGCCGAAGATGCGCTGGAAATCATCACGGGATCGATCTGGCCGATGCTGTTCTTTGGTGTTCTGTCCGGCCTCTGTCAGGCGATCGGCTTCATTGCCGCAAAGCCCGCCTTGCTCGCTGGCACCGACCCGCTGGCCGCATCCGCGATCCGCGTGATCATCAGTGCCGTGGCGCTGGTGGTTGTTGCGTTATGGCCGGCCAGAGCTTTCGCGCCGCTCACCCAGCCGAGCGGCGCCCTGGTGCTGCGCGCGATTCCACCTGGTGTCCTTGGTTATGTCGTAGCCTCGTCGCTGTTGCTTTATGCCCTTGCCAGCTACGACACCGGCGTGGTCGTCGTCCTTGGCTCGACCGTGCCGGTCATGATCCTTCCTATGATCTGGCTCCGCACACGCAACCGGCCGCCGCTCTTGGCCTGGGTCGGGGCAGCACTTGTCGTTGCCGGCACAGCCATGATCCTGCGCGCATAACGCGTTACAGCTTGCGTTCGAACATCACTTCATAGGGCGTGAAGCCGGCCTTCGCATAGGCCTTGCAGGCGAGCTGGTTGGTGGCCAGGGCGTTGAGGCGGAGGCGCGTCAGACCCTGGTCGAGGCCGCGGAAATGATCGGCCAGCGCATCGAGCAGAATGCCTGCCAACCCGGTGCCTCTTTGTTCCGGCACGATGAAGATGTCGGAGACATAGGCGTAGCGCGTGGAATCCGCTGTCTCCATCGGCCAGGGTTCGTCGACCACATGGCCGGCGACCAGTCCGACACGCCGGCCATCTCGTTCGGCGATCAGCATCACGCCGTGGGACTCCGCCAGGGTCGCGAACAGCATGGCGAGATAGTCCTTGGAATGTGGCAGGCCTGGCAGCCTGGTATCGCTCAGGGTCCGCTCATGCGTCTGCAGGGCGACCTCGCATTCGAGCACCCAATCGTAGTCAGCAGCCCGGTATGGTCGGAGCTGGAAGTCGGCGGTTTTCATGGCGCCGAGAGTGCCAGCGAAGTGCCCGATCGCCAAGCCGGCCCGCTACTATTCAATATTTTCCATAATATATATTATGCGACTGACGGATATACAAAAACCCCACAGAAACGGGTCTTTCTTGGGCCTGTCCCGCCTCGGCCTATCGGTCCGCAGGCAATGAAATGTTAAAGATGTGGCCATAGATTGGGCGTATGCGAAACGCGAGCGACGGCACGGCAAGACAGCGCAATTCAGCCCCGGCGAAAGTCAGCGAACTGCTCGCCCTGGCGGCTGCCGCGAAGAGTTCCGGCGATTACAAATCGGGCGCCCTGCACGCCCATGCCGCAGCCGACCTCGCCCGCGCGCAGGATGATCCGGCCAGCGAGGCCGTGGCCCTGCGGCTGCTCGCCGAACAGCAGATCTGCCTCGGCGATTATGAGGCAGCTGTCAGTGCGGCCGAAGCCAGCCTCCTCATCTGCCTGAGCCTTGGTGACGACGCCGGGACCTCGCGGACCCTCAACGTCAAGGCTTTCGCCTTGATGGAGCTGGGACTCCATGAAGAGGCTCTCTCGGCCATGTCGACCAGTCTGGAGCTGGCGAGCAAGCTGCGCGACAACGAATTGCTGTACTGGGTCTATAACCGGACCGGGACGATCCACGCGAATTTCGGAAATTTCCAGCAGGCGGACAAGTTCCTGCTCCATGCCAAATCCTTCGCCAACAACCTCGATGCCCAGGAAAAGTTCTGTATCCTCAACAATCTGGCCGACAATGCGGTTGGCTTGGTGACCCTGCTCCGCGACCGCAAGGATGACGCTGCGGCGGCCCAGGCGCTCATACCCGGATTGCAGAACGGTTGGGATGCGCTGGCCTTGGCGCAGGAGGCCCGCCACCCCTATCGGCAAGCAATCTCGCTCAGCAATCTTGGGCGCTTGTTGACCTTGAACAGGGAGTACGACCGGGCACTGAGCTACCTCGCTGAATCGCGGGCGATTGCGGTCCAGCACGGCTACCGATCGCTTGAACTCGATGCGATCCTGGGTGCAGCACTGGTCCAGGAAGCGGAAGGCCATTTCGATGCGGCGGTCGCGGAGCTTTCCGCCATCCTCCGATCAGCGATCGACGTGGGCGAAAAGCCGGTCATTTTGCGCACGCTGAAGGCGCTCTCCAAGGCCCATCAGGAGGCTGGCGATTTCCGCGCGGCACTTGACTATTTCAAGCAGTATCACGATCTGGAAAGCGAAATTAAGTCCGCCATTGCCGATACCCGCGCACGGCTTCTGGCCGGGCATCTCGATCTCGAGGAAGCACGGCAGGAAGTCGAACAGCATCGTCAGCGCAGCAGCGAGCTCGAGGCTGAGAAGCTGGCGCTGCAGCGGCGCGCCAGCGATCTCGACCGGCAGGCCCATCAGGACAAGCTCACCGGGTTATGGAACAGGCGGCATGTCGAGGCGGAGTTTCCCGGCCTCCTCGCCGCTGCACTGGCGAGTGGTTCCGCACTTTGCGTCGCATTGGGTGACATCGACTTTTTCAAGACGGTCAACGATCGCCACGGCCATCCGATCGGCGACGCCGTGCTGCGCGAAGTGGCGACGATCCTGAAACATAGCAGCCGCCCAACCGACCTGGTTGCCCGTTGGGGTGGCGAGGAATTCCTCCTCATTTTCACCCGTGCCACGCCGGAGGCGGCGCAACAGGTATGCGAGCGGATGCGGTTGGCGATCGCAGGGCACGACTGGTCGCACCTTGCGGCCGGCCTTGCTGTCACCATCAGCTTCGGCCTCAGCGATCTCCGTAAAGCCGATACCTATGAGGCGTTGCTGGCGGCGGCTGATGCCCAGCTTTACGCAGCCAAGCAGAACGGTCGGAACCGCGTCGAGCCGTCGACCTGAAGGGTCAGGCGCGCTTTTGCCGAAGGTGATCCAGCCCTTCGAATTCAACGAAGCGGATCATCGCCTCCCACAGCATATCGCCGTATAGGAATGGCTCGAAGCTGCCGCCGAGGGCGGAAATCGGGGCGATCACGGCATTGACGCCAGGCTCATAAAAGAACGGCACCGAGTAGCGCGCAACATTGCCGCCGCCGATGACGCGGTGCCTTGTGGCCTTGATGCGCCCCGCCGTCCAACGCTCGAGCAGCTTGCCGAAATTGATGACGAGACTGTCTGGGCGCGGCGGCACGTCGAGCCACTCTCCGTTATTGCCAAGGGCTTGCAGGCCGGCGATGCCGTGCTGGCAGAGCAGTGTCACGAAGCCGGAATCGACATGCGCCTTGCCGACCAGATCGACCTTGCGGCCGGCATGCTCGGTCCATATCTCATCCGCGTTGACGCCGTTGAACGAATGCGGTGGGCGGATCGGGTAATGCAACAGCCGCAACGTCGAGACGCCATCCGCAAATGCTGGTGCGAATGTATCTTCAGGCAGATGCAGACCGCGTGCGATTGCCCGCAGCAAGGCCGCCCCCACCTGCTCCATCGACCTGTAATATCCGGCCATTTCATCCTGCCAGCCGGGCAGCAGGTCCGTCGGCGGCAGCGGTGTCGCCTCCTTCAGCGGATCTGCGGGATCAACGCGCGATGGTCCATAGGCGATGTCGGGACCGAGATCGTAGCCTTCCTTATAGGTCGGATGGCCATCTTGCAGCGGGAACCAGCCGCGATAGACGTTGGCCTGCTCGGCGGCAAATTTCTGGCGCCAAAGATGCTGCGTAACCTTTTGAGGAAGATTGAAAACCCGCAGCAGCCGATCGATCTCCGGCGCGGTGATCGGCACATGTGCCGGCAGGTTGCCGAGGGTCATGAAGCCGCTCTTGGTCGCGGCATCCAGGATTGCCGCATCCGTCGAATTGCGGGCAGAACCGGGCGGGCCGAAAAGCGGGCTGGCATCGATGATCGGAATCATGGCGTCCAGGCTAACCGCGCGCACCGTTTGGACAAGCGCGTTTTGTCGATCACCCTATCCAATTTTGGCTATAGTGCCCGGCCATTTGTCCTTTGCCGCTTTGCCTATTCTGGAAACGCCTATGTCCGATGCCGCCGACGCTCTCGACCAGCTGCTTGCCATCATGGCGCGGCTGCGTGATCCGAAATCGGGTTGCCCGTGGGACCTCGCACAGAATTTCAGCAGCATCGTCCCACATACCATTGAAGAAGCTTACGAAGTGGCGGACGCCATCGAGGCCGGCGACATGCAGGCGTTGGTGGGGGAGTTGGGCGATCTCATGTTCCAGGTCGTATTCTACGCACAGATGGCGTCGGAGGTGGGCGATTTCGCGATGACCGACGTATTAGATGCAATTAATAACAAGATGATAGAGCGTCATCCTCACGTATTTTCGAGCGTTGAGATCAACTCCGCCGCCGCCCAGACGGTCGCCTGGGAAAGCCAGAAGGCAACCGAGCGCGCCAAGCTTGCGGCCGCTGCCGGCAGGGCACCGTCGGCGCTCGACGGCGTCATCTCAGCGCTCCCGGCCCTTGCCCGCGCTGACAAGCTGCAGAAGCGCGCCGCCCGTATCGGCTTTGACTGGCGAAATGCCGCCGAGGTGACGGCAAAGGTCGAAGAAGAACTGGCAGAGATCCGCGCCGAACTGGATGGCGAGGCACGCCCGCAGGCGATTGATGAGGAGATCGGCGATTTGCTGTTCTCGGTCACCAACCTCGCGCGGCACCTCCATATCGAGCCAGAGGGTGCGCTCCGCCGCGCCAATGCCAAATTCGAGCGCCGCTTCCGCCGCGTCGAGGCGATTCTGCGGGCGCAGGGCATTGATCCCACTGACGCCGGCATCGACCGCATGGAAGATGCCTGGAACCAGGTCAAGGCGGAGGAGCGCAACTAAGGGCTTTTAAATTGAATCGGCAATTCCACGACTGCCGTCGTGCCCTGCCCGTAAACGCTTTCGAGATAGACCCGGCCACCATACGCTTCGACCAGCCAGCGGGTGTTGACGAGCCCCAGGCCGACGCCGCCATGTTGCCGGCTGAGGCTCGTTTCTACCTGCGAGAAGGGCTTGAAGAGTTCCGTCATGTTTTCCGGTTTGATGCCGACACCTTGGTCTCGGATCTCGAGCCGCAACATGCCACCGGGCTTCACAAGCGCGTCGATTTCGACGGTATCCCCGGGATGAGAGAACTTGATGGCATTGCCGATCAGATTGATGAGCACCTGCCGAAGGTGCAGCGGGTCGATTTTGAGCGGCGGCAGATCGACCAGAAGGCACGGCGCCAAATGCACCTGCTGCGATGCAGCTTTGTCTGCGAGCAGGCGCAAGCAAGCTGGCAGATGTTCGGCGAGATCGGCAACGGTATCGGCGTCGGCCAGCGTACCAGACTCAAGCTTAGCCGTTTCCAATATCTGGCTTATGATGCCGAGGAGATGCCTGCCGGAATCGCCGATGTCCTTGGCGTAGGTGCGGTAGGCCTTGGCGCCGAGTGGGCCAAATAGCTCGTTCTCCAATACTTCTGAAAAGCCGATAACAGCATTGAGCGGCGTACGGAGTTCGTGGCTCATATTGGCGAGGAAGTGCATCTTCGTTTCATTGGCGGCTTCTGCCTTGGCCAGAGCCGTCGCCAGTTCCAGGGCTTTGGACGCGTTGCGGCGCATCAGGCCGATCAGCCAGCTACCGAGGATCATCACGACAATCGTCGCCATCACCGCCAGCAACATCGGTACGGCGATCGCATCGCGCCATGCTATTTCGATGTCGGAAAGTTTCATGGCAACGAATACGGCCAAAGGCTCTCCATCGAAGCGGGCGTAATGGACCAGCGACTGCCCGTCGCCATCCAGCGACGGCAGGGTCAGCAGACCGGAAGATCCAGCCGGCTTGGCGGCGACGACGTCACTCATGCCGGACATGACCTTGCCCTTAATGTTTTCGTCGATAGGCCAAACGAACAGCACAGTGCCATCCGCCCGTATCAAGCCGACAGTTGAGGGTGCCACATCGGTCAAACCGCTATAGGCGTTGGCGAAGTTCGCTTCCTTGATGATCGCTGATGCGTACTTGATGCCCAGTGTATTGGCGGCAACGCGATAGCCCACCGGCAAGACCTTGGTGCCGCTGGCCCGGCCGAGAACCGGGGTGCCGAGAAAGAACATACCGGGCGGCGCAACCCGCAACTGGCTCACATAATCGCGGTCACCAAGAAAATTATCGGCGTTCAAGGTTGCTTTCGGATGACGCCAGACGCCCGTGTCGGCCGCATTGATCAGCCGCACAGCAAATGGTTCGTGAGCGGTACCCTGCAGCGCGTCGAGCAACCTGGCGAGGTCGTCGAGCGCGCGGTAAGTGATCCGGTCATTCTGATCTGTCAACCAGTGCTCGACCACGACCAGGATACCCTTGGCGGCCTGATAGGTGCGGTTGGCATGCGCGTTCATCACGTTGGCTGCACCGCGCAGTTCCACTTCCGCCTCGTGATATGTCTCCCTATGCACCTGAAAGACATAGCCGCCAATCGCAAGCCAGACCGCTGCAAGCACGACGAACGTGAAAAGGAACGCCGGCGCCCAACCTGCGCGCAGGATTGCCGCGCGCGATCGATCAAGAAGCCCGCTGCACCAACCCCGCGCCGACACGCCTACTACCCTCCAAGCTCCATACACGCTGGTGAAATGCGAGCTGGCACCAATCCCGCAGGTCGAACTTATGAGGCTAGGCGGAATTATTTAAGCAGTCGTTACGCGGCAGGTTGGTGGCATTTGACCGCCGACAATACCTTGCCGCAGATTGGTTCTGCTCGGTTGCAGTCTTTGGCGCGGCTGAGCCGGAAGAGTTTTGATTATCTTTAAAAATCAAGACTCTGATCAGCGCTTCGATGGCTGACGCGAAGGCAAGATGTCCCATGGCAGATTCTCCTCTGCGTTAGAACTCGGATGTCAGATAGACGGCGCCGCTACTGCGCGGCGGACCTGCAGCCCGGGGTCAGCGGGCAGCTCTCCTGCGGACAAGCATGCTCGTCACAAAGACGGCAGGCGGTCTCTGATGACAACTCGTCGGTGGTCAATCCTGCCAGCATCTTCTCCAGTAGATTGCCGAGAGTCTGGCGTTCGTCGGCACCAAGCGTATCAAGGGCTTGGGCGAGAACCTTCTCGCGGCCGAGCAACATAGCGCGGACCAGGCGCTGGCCGGCCGGTGTCAGCGCAAGTGGCCGAGCGCGGCGATCGACGCCTTGCTGGCGTTCGACCCGACCCTCCTCCACCAGGCGGTTGATCATGCGCACGGCACCGGGCTGCGACAGCCGCACAATGCGGGCGAGGCGATCGACGGTGATGCCCGGCGATTGCTCAAGCACGATTAGGGCCGCCCAATCGCTGTCGCAGATGTCGGTGAGCTCGCCGAGCTCCTTGCCGACCGCGTCCATCATCATCAGCGACAGGGCGCCGAGCAGATTGGCGGTGCGGGTGTCGGACTTCTTCATGGCTGCTGCCCTTGCAATGACGAGATCACCAGATTGGCGAGGCGCCTACCGTCGCGAAGCCCCGAATCCTTTTCCGGATTGTAGCAGGCAAGCGAGATTCCGAGCAGTTGAGGAGAGCCCGCCAAACCTCTGAAAAGACTCGCGAAGGCCTCCCAGCTGAGGCCACCGGGCATGAGGTAGTCGGTTGCCGGAAAAGCTACCTGGTCGATGATGTCGACATCGACCGCCAGCCAGAACGGCCGGCCCGCGGCCTCGAAGCTCGCGCGAACGTCGGCTGCGACTTGCGCGGCACCTTCGGCGGCGATGTCATCATTGGTCCACATCGGGATGGCCGGCGTGAAGTTTTCCGGCAGGATAGAGCCGCGGCTGGCGGCGTCCTCGACATCGCGCGGTCCCAGCAGTGCCACGTCCTCAGGCCGCAAGCTGGCGCCGCCGGCGGCATCGATCAGCTTCTTTGAGCCATGGCCAAGGACGGCTGCCAGCGGCATGTCGGCGGCCTCCCCGGTTGGCGAGGTGACACCGTCATAAAGATCGAGATGGCCGTCGAGATAGGCGACCCCTGCCCGGCCGATCGCATCGCGAACACCGGCAAGTGCACCCACGACCTGGCTGCAGCATCCACCGAGCAGGATCGGGCGATAGCCTTCGCGCAAACATGCAGCCACCTCTCGGCGGAGCACTTCCGTGACATGGATGACGTCGCGTGATCCGATGATGCCTGTATCGGCATCGCGTACGCGGTCGCGGATATTGATGGGGAGATCGCCACGATCATGCTTCGTCACGCTGGCCCAGGGCCCTAGTTCGCGCAGATGGCCGGGGCTCAATTCCGTACCGCCCGCGCCGCCGACGGAATCAATCGGCACGCCGATCAGGGCAAAGGGTGACTTGGAGGTTATGCTGGCGATCATGACACAACTCGCTCGCTGGATCTGATGTATCCATTTATATGCATGACGCATGCATTAGTCAAGGAAGAAAAGTATCACCCTGTTGATAATTATTTATATTTCTATTTCATATAGATAAAGTATCTTTCTAAATTATTAGATTAACTATGTATCAATTTCCATTATCACAGAATGCAATTCTCCAAGGTGTTTCAGCTCGCGAAAGCGCGGCGCCGACAATGGTGCTTCGCTGTGTTCGTGCGCCCAAGTCAGGTCATGCGGGATGTAGGTTGCCCAACTCCCCGCCTCGATTGCCGGCACGATGTCGGATTTCAAGGAATTGCCGACCATCATGCTATGGGCAGCGCCGTCGCCATGACGCTTGAAGACGGCCTGATAGGTGGCGGCCGTCTTTTCGGAAACGATCTCGACCGCATCGAACAGGTCGCCGAGGCCGGACTGCGCCAGTTTGCGCTCTTGGTCGAAGAGATCACCTTTGGTGATCAACACCAGCTTGAAGCCGCCTGCCAGTTGTTCCAGCGTCGCGCGCGCATGGGGCAAGGTTTCGACTGGATGGGTCAGCATCTCGCGGCCGGCCGACAGGATCTCGGCAATGACCGGTGCCGGCACCCTGCCCCCGGTCAAAGTGATCGCCGTCTCGATCATGGACAGGGTGAAGCCCTTGATGCCGTAGCCGTAGAACTGCAGGTTGCGCCGTTCAACCTCCAGCAAATGCCCTGAGATTACCTCAGCCGATACATGATCGGCGAGGAGCGCTGCGAAACGCGCCTCGGTGAGCCGGAAGAACTGTTCGTTCTGCCAGAGTGTGTCGTCTGCATCGAAGCCGATCGTGGTGAGTTGGCGGCCCATTATGCGCCTTTCGTCGCCAGTGCTTCGTCCCTGATCCAGCGGATGAACGCGCGGATGCGTGGCTCCTCGGCGCGGCTGGTGGCATAGGCCAGCCAGTAAGCGTAAGGATCGGTGACAGCAGCCGAAAATGGCATGATCAGACGACCCGCTACCAGGTCGTCGATGACGAGGATGCGCGGTACCAGCGCCAGACCGCGCCCGGCCAATGCGGACTCGAGCGCCAGTTGTGAGGTGCCAAACAGCGGGCCGCGCTTCACCGCCCGCGCGCTTTCGGCGCCCACCACCCCGGCGGCATGCAGCCATGCCGCCCAGTCGGCGATACCGATGGGCTCCCTGCCCGGCTGCTGCTGTGTGGCCGGAATTGCCGTGCGCAACAGAGGGTGCTGCAAGACATCTGCCGGCTCACTGAGTTTGCCGGATTGCGCAAGCGACGGCGCGCAAACGGCAATAATGGTGCCCTGTGGCCAAAGCCTTTCCGCCGTCACGCCGGTGCCATAGGTGCCTGAGCCATAGCGGAGCGCCACGTCGACATCGGCGCCGTTCGCCAGATCGACCAAGGGATCACCGGCTTGCAGACGCAGGTCGATCTTCGGATAGGCCGTTTGAAAGCGATGCAGCCGCGGAACCAGCCACCTGGCAGCGAAGGATGGGGCCGCACTGATGGACAGAGTAGATGGACCAGCCAACAGGCCGGCGGACTCCAGGTTGCGCAGGCCTTGCTCCAGCCGGCCGAACGAGTCCGCGGTGATGGCGGCCAGTCGCGCGCCCACTGGCGTCAAACGTAGGCTGCGATTGAGGCGCTCAAACAGATTGGCACCGAGGCGCCCTTCCAGTGTCTTGATCTGATGGCTGACTGCCGCCGGCGTCACGGCGAGCTCGGCGGCAGCTACTTTGAAACTGCCACTGCGTGCCGCGGCATCGAAAGCGCGCAGGGCGCTCAGGGGCAGAGATGAGAGGCGATTTTGCTGGCGCATGCGAGATTTGGCTCAGTCGGCAGTCGTGGATTTCAGGTGAGTAAAACTATCCCGAGAGACAAGGAAAGTCGTTTGTTAAATTGCGGCCTCGCAGGGACATTGCACTCTGCATTTTCAGTTTCCAGGAGCGTTCAAATGACCGGTCACCAAGGCCAGCGCCATTTTCTGTTTCTCTCATCCAGCCGCCGCCTGGATGGCAATACCGAGACGCTGGCGCGGGAGGCCGGCAAATCCCTGCCGGCCGGCAGTTGCCAGACCTGGCTGCGGCATGCCGATCTGCCTCTGCCGGAATTCGATGATATTCGGCACGCGGGCGATGGTGTCTATCCAATGCCCACGGGAAATGCCCTTGCGTTGCTTGATGCGACCCTCACCGCCACGGATCTGGTCTTTGTGGCACCGGTCTATTGGTATGCGTTGCCGGCCGATGCGAAGCTCTATCTCGATCATTGGAGTGGCTGGATGCGTCTGCCGGGCGTCGATTTTCGTGCCCGTATGGCCGGTAAGACGATGTGGGCGATTACCATGCTCAGCGATCACGATACTGCGCAGGCCGAGCCGCTGCTCGGCAGCCTGCAATGGACCGCAAAATATCTTGGCATGCGCTGGGGTGGATCGCTGCAGGGCTATGGCAACAAGCCCGGCGATGTCATCGCGGATAACGCCGCCTTGGCAAAAGCAGCACAGCTATTTGCCGCTTGAGGTCGCCTGAATCGATCTCAAGCTAGAAACCGCGTCAGGGCCTCGACCACCAGGGCGTGGTCTTCCGCCTGCGGCAGGCCGGAGATGGTAACAGTGCCAACCACGCCGGTGCCAACGACGACGATGGGAAATGACCCGCCCTGGGGCGCATAGCGCATCGGGTCGAGCAGATATCGCGTGCAGAAGTCGACGCCCTTCGCCGCAGTAGAGCGTCCCATGTAAAAGGAGGAATGGCCAAAGCGCATGACTGTGGCGACCTTGCGCTTGATCCATTCGTCATTGTCGGCCGAGCTTCCGGCAAGGGCGGCGTGGAACAATTGCTGTCCGGCGCGGGTGATATCCATGGCGACCGGCAGTGACCGCTCACGCGCTATTTCCAGCAGCAACGTGCCCAGGGCGATTGCGGTGTCGTTGTCAAAAAGTGCAAAGACCAGCCGCTTTTCCTGCGCCAGCAACTCATCGAGGAATTCCTGGCTGGTATCGTCGTTCATCACATTTTCCTGCCGCCGGTTGCTGCCAAAATCGGCGCAAGCCTAAGCGTCGCAGGCAAGGATGTCTATCATGCGCGTTGCAGAGGGACCTGACTTGCGCGCCAGATCAGTCGATGAGTTCGTGGGTCAGCGGATCGCGGACGGCGCCGCCGATTCCACCTCGATCAGAGCGCCAGTCGGGCCTTTCGGGGGCACAGCCTTCGACCGCCAGGCCAATGACGAAGATCAGCAACAATACATAAGGCGAGTAGCGCATGCCTTCCTCCCCTATCTTGCGAGCGAGCAGATCAGATGACAACGCACTGAATTGCCGGCGCAGAGGATATGGAACAGCGACCTGCGGCGCAGCGTCAATAGGAAGGAAGCCCGCCGTTCCTAGTGAGTCTCATTGGGGTGCGAGGGAGCAAGATTGTCGTCACAAGCAATGACGATTTCAGGGATTGGCGACCTAACGAGGCAAGTGTGTCACGGCTTCGACAGGGGCTGCATAAGGGACGACGTATCCCAGCGGCCACCGCCGCGCTTCTGGACGCGGGCATAAAACTGATCGACCAGGGCCGTAACCGGCAATTGCGCGCCGTTGCGCTTGGCTTCGGCGAGACAGATGCCGAGATCCTTGCGCATCCAATCGACGGCGAAACCAAACTCAAACTTGCCCTCTAGCATGGTGAGGGCGCGGTTTTCCATCTGCCAGGATTGTGCGGCACCCTTCGAGATCACCTCGACCACCTTGGCGCCGTCGAGGCCGGCAGCCTGCGCGAAATGCATGCCCTCGGCCAAAGCCTGAACCAGGCCGGCGATGCAGATCTGGTTGACCATCTTGGCGAGTTGTCCTGAGCCCGCAGCGCCCAGCAGGACGCAGGCGCGGGCGTATGAATCAATGACCGGCTTGGCACGGTCGAAATCTTTCTGTGCACCGCCGACCATGACGGTGAGCTTCCCATTCTCGGCTCCCGCCTGCCCGCCGGAGACCGGCGCATCGAGGAAACCGATTCCGGCCTTGCCTGCAGCTTCGTTGATTTCGCGGGCCACTTCGGCGGATGCCGTGGTGTGATCGACGAACAGCGTGCCCTTGCCCATGCCGGCGAAGGCGCCGTTCTCGCCATAGACGATGGAGCGCAGATCGTCATCATTCCCGACGCAGGCGAACACGATCTCCGCACCCTTGGCGGCCAAAGCCGGCGTAGTAGCGGAGGTGCCGCCATGGGTCTCGACCCATTTCGCGGCCTTGGCGGCCGAGCGGTTGTAGACCGTGACGTCATGGCCGTTGCGCTTGAGATGCCCTGCCATCGGGAAGCCCATGACACCGAGACCCAGGAATGTGACTTTCATTTTCTGCCCCTACTTTTCGCCGAACAGCTTCGTGTGCACGTCGCGCCATACATTGTGACTGCTGGCGGCGAGGATGCCGGCGGCCTGCAGCGCCTGGCTCGGTCGGTAGCTTTCGTCGCCGCGGATATAGCCGATATGTCCGCCGAGCTCGCGGATGATCATGGCGCCCGGTGCATGATCCCAGGGCATGATGCCGCTGAAAAAGGTGAAGTCGATTTCGCCCTGCGCCATGCGGACGTAGTCGATGCCGGCAGCGCGGGCACTTTTCACCTGTGTGAGGCGGTCGCGGCGCTGGTCGACCAGTGCCGCAATGCCGGGGACGCCGCGCGAGCCGTAGGCGAGCACACCCTTGGGTTCCGGGACATGTTTGAACGGGGCGATGGTCCTGCCGTCTATGGTGACACCGGCACCTTTCTCGGCGATGGTCATCTGGCCGGTAATCGGGTGATAGATCCAGCTCGCCAGGATATCGTCGGCGAGGATGAGCGCCAACATGGAGACGAAGCCTTCGTTGCCGCTGGCAAAGTTGCCGGTGCCGTCGATCGGATCAACCACCCAAACCGGCGCAGTACCAGCGAGAGCGTGCATCACGGAAGGGTCCTTGGCCGTCGCTTCCTCGCCGACCACGACAGAGCCGGGCAGGATTTTGAGGAGTCCTGGCGTCAGTGCCAGTTCGGCGGATTCGTCGGCGATGGTGACAAAATCGCCAGGCGATTTCTGGCGCGTGTCGCCCTCTTTCAGATTGCGAAAGCGCGGCAGAATCTCGATGGCGGCTACTTCACGGATAAGCGTCGCGACAGCTTCCCTGTCGACCTTGGGATGTGCGTCACTCGTCACTTGCGACCTTCGATCCATTCCTTGATGTCGTTCTCGCTATGGAGATAGGCGTCACCGGATTTCACATCGAGGCTCGCTGCCAGGCGCAGCAGGTGCCACATCTGCGGATCGACGGCTTCCGGATCTTCACTCTCGATATTCTCCTGGACCTCGGCAGCCCATTCGGCAGCGGCGAGGCGGCTGCTGGTGCCCTCGAGCACAGCCATCAGGAGATCGACGATCTCCTGATGCGTGGGTACCGGAATTCCAGTCATCAACGATCTTCCTTGTTCAAGCTATTGGCCCTATCGGCGCCGGCTTTGTCGCTCCGCTGGCGTTCGAAACGCTGCACGTCTTCGGGCGCCAGACGCACGGTAATGTCGGTGAAATCTTCCTCATCCACGCGGCCCAGCACTTCGCCATGACTGTAGAGCCAAGCCTGCGCTGCACCTTCGTCATGGCCGAGGCGGTAGGTCTCGACGGTCCGCTGTGCGGCCAGGCGTGCATCGACCGCGGCCAACAGTGCGTCAACACCGGCACCCGTGAGAGCCGAGATCGGCATCTGGCGCGCATCTCGGCTGGCCTGTGCCAGCAGGGCTTCGCGGGCTGGTTCGTCGAGAAGATCGGTCTTGTTGAGAATCTCGAACATCGCTTCGGTGATCTCGGAACCGAGGCCGAGGCCGGCCAACACCGCCTCGACATCGGCCTTCTGACCATCTGTCTCCGGATGGGCCACATCGCGGACATGGAGGATGACGTCGGCTTCCAGAACTTCTTCGAGCGTCGCCCGGAAGGCCGCTACCAGTTCGGTCGGCAGGTCGGAGATGAAACCCACGGTGTCGGAGAGAATGATCTCTCGCCCCGAGGGCAGGTGTACCCGCCGCATGGTGGGGTCGAGCGTCGCGAACAACAGATCCGCCGCCATCACCGAGGCGTTGGTGAGGCGGTTGAACAAGGTTGACTTGCCGGCGTTGGTGTAGCCCACCAGCGCCACCACTGGATAGGGCACGCGCTTCCGCGCCTGGCGATGCAGCGCACGGGTGCGCTTCACATCCTCCAGATCCTTCTTGATGCGCACGATGCGCTCGTCGATCAAGCGGCGATCCATTTCGATCTGGCTTTCGCCAGGGCCGCCGATGAAGCCGAAGCCGCCGCGCTGGCGTTCAAGATGGGTCCAGGAACGGACCAGCCGGCTGCGCTGATAGGATAGCGCCGCGAGCTCGACCTGCATCTGGCCTTCACGGGTGCGGGCGCGTTCGCCAAAGATCTCCAGGATGAGGCCGGTCCGGTCGATGACCTTTGCCTTCCATTCGGTCTCCAGGTTGCGCTGCTGCACGGGGGTCAGCGCCGCGTCGAAGACGATGAGGTCGATCTCGTCCGCCGTGATACGCTCGGCAATGCGCTCAACGTTGCCCGAGCCCATCAAGGTATTGGGCTTGGGATCGTTGATGCGCACGCATTCTGCTGCAGCGACATTGAGGTCGATGGCACGAGCCAGACCGCAAGCTTCCTCAAGCCGGGATTCTGGGGTGCGGCCGCCGCTATATTGCGCCCGCGGCCCGGTCTTGAAGACCGGGTGGATAACCAGCGTGCGATCGCCATGGCGGATACCGTCGAGGTCGAGATGTGCCCCGCCGGTCTGTTCAATGGTTGCCGTCAATTTCCAACTTTCGTGGCTAAAACGCCTCTCAGGCCTCGTCGCCCTCTTTCACGGGCTCGAACAGCTGGATCGGCGTACCCGGCATGATGGTCGAAATCGCGTGCTTGTAGACCAGCTGGACATGGGAGTCGCGGCGGAGCAGCACGGAGAAATTGTCGAACCATGTGACGATGCCCTGCAATTTCACACCATTGACCAGGAAGATCGTGACCGGGATCTTGTTCTTGCGGATATTGTTGAGGAAGACGTCCTGGACGCTTTGTGATTTTTCGTTTGCCATCGTCCTATCCTTTTCTCGTTGGGCCTGTTTTGGGCCATTTCGTTATTTGGCGGTATTCCATCATACGCCCCGGGCACGACTATCCCGGCCGCAATGATGGCCCTGACCTAGAGGTTGGGTAACACAGAACTTGACAGAATGAAATCTCTGTCAGTCCGGGTCGGTGTGCGGAATCGGCTTAAAGAGCCTTGAGCGCGGCCTGAAGTCCTGAAAGTGCAGGAAAATAGTGCTGTGGTACAGCCTCGCCGAACTCGCCACGTTGCGGCGCCTGGGGGCGGATCAGGACGGGCACGCAGCCATTGTTGTGCCCGCAGATGAGGTCGATATCAGTATCGCCGATGAACCAGACATGCGGGCCGGGCTGCAACTTGGCCGGATCGAGGGCCAGTTGCACATGTTCGCGGGCTGGTTTGTCCTTGGCCGCATCCCCGGCACCGGCGAGCGCGGTGAAATACTTGTCCCAGCCCAGATGGGCCGCTTCCTTGCGGAGGTACGGGCCGCGCTTGTTGCTGACCACTGCCATGTAGAAGCCGGCACCGGCGGCCCAGGCAAGGAGATCCTCCGCACCCGGCAGCGGTTCAAGCTGCAGGAGATGGAGGCGCTCGAAGGCGTCGTAGAAGATCTTCTCCGCCTCGTGCCAACGATCGCCGAAGAGGCCCGGGAAACTGTCGCGGAGCGACGCGCGGATGCGGTTTTCGGCCTCTGAGCGGGACCAGCGTGGATGGCCCATGGCCTCCAGCGTGTCGTTCATGGCGGCATGGATGACGCCCCAGGAATCGACCAGGGTGTTGTCCCAGTCGAACAACAGGACAGTGGGGCGAGCAATCGGTCCAGTCGCGGTCATTTGGCGGCCCGGATCTGGCGGTCGACATTCTCGACATAGATCTCACGCAGTCTCTGCGTGATCGGGCCGGGCTTGCCGGTGCCGACCGGCTTGCCGTCGATCCTGGTCACCGGGACGACGAAGGAAGAGGACGAGGTGAGAAAGGCTTCGTCGGCCGTGCGGGCCTCGTCGAGCGTAAAGCTGCGCTCGACAAGCTTGATGCCGGTGCTTTTTACGAGATCGAGCAGCGAGAGGCGCGTGATGCCGCCGAGAATGTCGTTGGTCTTCGGATAGGTGATCACCTCCCCACCCTTCACGATCCAGGCGTTGGTCGAAGAGCCTTCAGTGACCGTGCCATCCGCCTCGACCAGCCAGGCTTCAAATGCCTTGGCTTCAACGGCGGCCTGCTTGGCGAGAATGTTAGGCAGTAGCGAAATCGATTTAATGTCGCGGCGCGTCCAGCGGATGTCCGGCTGGGTGGAAACGGCCACGCCATCATTGATCATGGCCGCCGAGGGCGGGTTGAGGCGCTTGGTGGTGATGACGAGCGCACTCTTGACGCTGGCCGGGAATTTGTGATCCCGCGGCGCGACACCGCGGGTCACCTGGAAATAGATTATGCCGCGGGTGAGGTTGTTCTTGGCCATCAATTCCCGCAGGATCAGTTTCAGCACCGGGCGCCTGACCGGCCAAGCGATCTTTAGTTCGCCCAGGGAATAGCCGAGGCGATCAAGGTGTGGCTCTTCGTCGACGAGAACGCCGTCAACAACGGGGACGACTTCATAGACGCCGTCAGAAAATTGATAACCACGATCCTCGATATGGACACTGGCCTGACCGTGGGGCACATAGCGGCCGTTGACATAGGCAAGACGGCCCATTTTCAGATGATCCTCATGTTACGTGGTCTTATGCGCCTTCGGGTTTCAGACCATCCGCTCGGGGGCCGTCGGCTCTGGGGCTGTCAGCGCGGTCGTTGGTGGTGATGCCGAGCGAGCGCAGCTTGCGGTGCAGCGCCGACCGTTCCATGCCGACGAAATGCGCCGTCCTGGAAATATTGCCGCCGAAGCGAGCGACCTGGCTTTCGAGATAGCGCCGCTCGAAAATTTCACGCGCTTCACGCAGCGGCAGCGACATCACCTCCGTGCCTTCGGCGAGTGACGCCGGGGCGATAGAGACCGAGCCGATGTCGGGCGGCAACATGTCCGCACGAATTGCCTCGTCCGGCGCGCCGCCGGTCATGATCAGGATCCAGTCGATGACATTGCGCAATTGCCGGACATTGCCAGGCCATTCATAGGCCTGCAGAATAGCCACCGCATCCTCGGCGAGTTTCCGCGCCGGCAAGCCAGTCTGTTCCGAAGCACGCGCCATGAAGAAATCGAGCAGGTCGACGATATCGTCCCGGCGCTCTTTCAATGGCGGCAGGCGCATCGGCACCACGTTGAGGCGATAGAATAGATCCTGGCGGAAACGGCCGGCGGTCATTTCCGATTGCAGGTCACGGGCCGTGGCGGCGATGACGCGGACATCGACTTCGACGCGAGTCTTGCCGCCAACACGTTCAAAGGTCTGTTCCTGCAGGACACGGAGTATTTTGCCCTGTGTCTCCAGGGGCATGTCGGCCACTTCGTCCAAAAGCAAGGTACCGCCATGGGCCTGTTCCAGGAAGCCGATCTTAGCCGAACCTTCGGCCTCCCCGCTGCGCTCCAGGCCGAACAACTCGGTCTCGAGGCGATCCGGATGCATGGTGGCACAATTCAAGACGATGAACGGACCGCCGGCGCGCTTGGAACGGCGATGCAGCAGGCGCGCGGCCACTTCCTTGCCGCTGCCCGGGGGACCCGAAAACAGCACGCGGCTCCCGGTAGGTGCGACGCGCTCTATGGCAAGGCGCAGTTGCAGGATTGCCTGAGATGAGCCGATGAGGTCACCCTCCCCGCCCGTACGTTGCTTCAGATCCTCAACCTCACGGCGCAGGCGCGCAGCCTCAAGCGCGCGTTCAATGGTCAATAGCAGCCGGTCGGACTTGAACGGCTTCTCGATGAAGTCATATGCGCCGTTCTTGATAGCTGTGACGGCGGTCTCGATATTGCCATGGCCGCTGATCATGATGACGGGCACTTCGGGGAAATCGACTTTGAGGACTTCCAAGAGGCCCATGCCGTCGAGCGTGGAGTTATTGAGCCAGATGTCGAGAATGATCAGGTTGGGGCGACGGTTGCGCAATTGTGCCAGCGCGAGGTCGCTGTCGCCAGCCTCGCGGGTCTGGAACCCTTCGTCGCCGAGAATGCCGCTGATCAGCAGACGGATGTCCGCTTCATCGTCGACGATCAAGATGTCGCGCGCCATGCTTCGCTGCCTCGCTTCTATCTGCTGGCGATTTGCAGACCGGCCGCCGAGTTTTCGGCGGTCTGGTCAGTGGGTTGGGCAGAATTGGGCTCCTGGGATTGCTGCGCATCGATCGGGAAGGACAACGTGATCACAGCACCACCGCCGGCGCGATCCGCCAAAGACAAACGACCACCGTGATCCTCCATGATCTTCTTGACGATCGCGAGTCCCAGCCCCGTGCCCTTGGTTCGGGTGGTAACATAAGGCTCGGTCAGGCGTTCGCGACCTTCGCTCGGCAACCCTTTACCGTTATCGGCAACGCTCAGCAGCAGCGCATTGGGCTCGCGTCTTATCCATAAATGGATATGACCCGGCGTCAAGAGTTCTTCAGCGTGGCGGTTACGCCCCTCTTCGAGCCGCCCCTCGATCGCATCGGCAGCGTTCTGCAACAGGTTGGTCAATGCCCGGTTGAACTGGCTAGAATCACATTGAATCGTGACTGGCGTTTCCGGCAACTCAACCGAGTATTCGATGGTCGGATGGGCACTTTGCTGGAGGAACACAAGTTCCTTGGCGAGTGCCACCGGGCTTTCGAGATTGAGCACCGGCGCCGGCATGCGAGCAAAGGCGGAGAATTCATCGACCATCCGGCCGATGTCGCCGACCTGGCGGATGATGGTATCGGTGCAGACGGTAAAGGTATCCGGATCGTCGGTGATCTGCTTCAGATATCTGCGCTTCAACCGCTCCGCCGAAAGCTGGATCGGGGTCAGCGGGTTCTTGATCTCGTGGGCGATGCGCCGGGCGATATCGGACCAGGCGGCCTTCCGCTGCGCCGACAGGAGTTCGGTCACGTCATCGAAGGTGACGACCAGGCGGGTATGGTCGTCCGCCGCCCCTTCCGATACGACGCGGACATGGAAAGTGCTGGTGGCGCCGTTTCGGCTCAGCGAGATCTGGCCGTCGGCGGTGCCCGAGGCGCGCCCCTGCGCCTGGGCCAGCAATTCGGCCATCTCCGGAACCAATTCGTCGAGCGACCGGCCAATACCGTGGTCGAGCTCCTGGCCAAGAAGGTTTGAAGCGGACCGGTTGGCGAAATCCACGATGCCGTTCTCGGTGACACCAATGACGCCGGCCGAGACGCCGGACAGGATGAGGCCGGTCAGGCGACTACGGTCGTTGAGGTCGCGGTTGGCAGAAATGAGCGCTGCCTGCTGGCTTTGCAGCTGCGAGACCATGACGTTGAAAGTCCGGCTCAAAGCGGAGAGCTCGTCGTCGCGGGCGCCGACCTTGACGCGGGCCGAGAGATCGCCGCCGCCAATTTTCTGCGCTGCCAAGGCGAGGCGCGAGAGGGGCTTCACCAGTTTGCTCGCCGAGGAAATCGCGTACCAGATAGCGCCTAAGAGCATCAGCAGAGCTAGGACGCCGTAGATGACGCCAGAGGTAATCTGCAGGGACGAGCGATCTCTTTCTATTTTACGATAGATCCTGGCGGCATCCTCCGTCCCGCGGACCGCATTCAAGACGCGATCGTCAATCAGACGACCGGTGTAGAGATATAGACCGGCAATGGGATCAAGCGACAGCAGCGCACGGACTCTGTCTCGTGTCGGCGAAATGATGATTGCTGTTTCGCCCCTGTCCGCCTGATCGAAAGACTCCTGCGGTATGTTGAGGTCGAATTCCATCAGTACGCTAAAGCTGGAGCGCGCGACGATTTGCAGGCGGCGATCGACAATCACGCCTTCCGACAAATCTCGCAGGTTTAGCTGGCGGTCGAAAATTGCCTGGAAACGCTCCGGGTCGCCGATATCGAGAAGGCCGTTCAGCTGCAGTTCGGCGGCAATGGCCGTCGTATCTGCGCCAATACGTTGCTGAGATTCCGCGAGATAGGAATTGGCGACGTTGAGGGAGGATTCAATGGCGTTTTTTACCCGATCCGACAGCCAGGTATTTAGGCCAAAATCCAAAAATGCCACTGAAAATACCGACACGACAATGGTCGGTATGACGGCAATGAGGCCGAACATGAGCACCATGCGTGCATGGAGCTTGGTGCCGGCCAATCCTTTGCGGCGTCCCAGCCAAAGTAAGACCGACCGTCTGGCAATGATGATCGCCAATGCCAGCGCGACAACGAGATCGCCGATCAGCAGCCACCTGACCGTCCGAACCTGTTCGTTTGTATCCCAGACATCGGTCAGAGCGAGGTAAGTAAAAAGACCTAAGACAGCGCCAATAAACATCAAGGCGATAGCAAAGATACGCTCTAAATCCACGACCCTGGACCATTGTCGGAAGGCCTTGGTCAGGGATCGCTTGTGAGCACGCTTGACCGTCGCGGCGTCAGCTGCCTTGGGATCATCCTCGGCCACGATTCACCGGCCCCCGCGCGTCGGCTGCAACTCCAGTTCCTTGAGTTTCTTGCGGAGTGTGTTGCGGTTGAGGCCGAGGAGATCGGCGGCGCGGATCTGATTGCCACGGGTTGCTTCCATTGAGATCGCCAATAATGGTCGCTCAATTTCATGGAGGATGCGGTCGTAGAGACCGCGCGCCGGGAGTGCACCTTCGTGGGCGTCAAAATAGGCGCGGAGATGCCGCTCGACCGATTGACCCAAGGTCTCGTCGCTGGCTCGCGCGCCGACATTGGCGGCCTGCTCCTGCGCCTTTAGCTGTTCGTTGACGATGCGGGCATCGATCGCCGGTTCGCTGTAGAGGACTGCGATGCGGCGCATGAGATTTTCGAGTTCGCGCACATTCCCCGGCCAGCGATGGCGCTTGAGGAGGGTTTGCGCCTCCGGATCCAGGGTTTTGAGGGCGAGGCCTTCGGCAGCGATCTGCTCCAGGAAATGGCGGGCGAGATCGGGAATATCTTCGACCCGATCGCGCAAGGGCGGCAGCGTGATCGGCACGACGTTGAGGCGGTAATAGAGATCCTCGCGGAAGCGGCCCTGCTGGATCAGCTGGCGGAGGTCGCGATGAGTCGCCGCCACAATGCGGACATCGGCGCGGATCGGGGTACGGCCACCCACCGGCGTAAACTCGCCGGATTGCAGCACGCGCAGCAAACGCGTCTGTGCTTCCAACGGCATGTCGCCGATTTCGTCGAGAAACAGGGTCCCACCGGAAGCGGCTTCAAACTTGCCGATACCGCGCTGGACAGCGCCGGTGAAGGCGCCTTTTTCATGGCCGAAGAGTTCGCTTTCAATGAGTTCGCGCGGGATCGCAGCCATGTTGACGGCGATGAACGGCCGTTCACGCCGACGCCCGAAATCATGGAGTGCTCGGGCGACCAGCTCCTTGCCGGTGCCGGATTCGCCATGAATCAGCGCCGTCATATCGGTACCGACCAGGCGCGCCACGACGCGGTAGATTTCCTGCATCGCCGTAGAGCGGCCGATGATTGGAAGCTTTTCCTCGGCGATAGTCGTACGCGGGGGGGTGACACCACCATCGCGCGGCCGCGTCAGGGCACGCTCGACTGCAGCAGTGAGCGCGCTGAGATCGAACGGCTTCGGCAGATATTCGAAGGCGCCCCGCTCCGTCGCCTTGATGGCAGTCAGGATGGTGTTCTGCGCGCTCATCACGATGATAGGAATGTCGGGCCGCTCGGCCTTGATGCGTGGGACAAGATCGAGGCCGTCGCCATCGGGCATCATGACATCGGTGACGATGACATCGCCCTCCCCGCCCTTGACCCATTGCCACAGTGTGGCTGCGTTGGCGGCGGTCTTGACGAGGTGTCCGCGTTCAGCGAGCGCTTGGCTCAGCACCATGCGGATGGCGCGGTCGTCATCGGCGATCAGGACGGTTTTGCTCATAAGTTCATGCGTCCCCACGGGCATCTGCAATCGGCAGAATGACCGAGAATGTTGTGCGGCCGGGCTGGCTTTCGCAATCGATCAGACCGCCATGGTCGGTGACAATTTTGGCAACCAGTGCCAAGCCTAGGCCCTTGCCGCCGGCCTTGCCGCTGACGAAGGGTTCGAAGAGCTGGGCTTTCAGCGCCTCAGGTACACCGGCGCCATTATCCTGCACGGTGATGACCAATCCAAGACGGCGACGCGAGGCGGCACCGGGTTCACTGACCGACAGGCCTGGGCGATAGCGGGTGTTGAGCACGATGGCGCCGCCCGAAGGCGGCAGCGCTTCGGCGGCATTCTTGAAGAGGTTGAGAAACACCTGGATCAGTTGGTCGCGGTTGCCGAGCACCGGCGGCAGCGATGGATCATATTCTTCGCGGAACGCTACCGTGCGGCCGAAGCCCGCTTGCGCCAAGCGACGCACATGCTCCAGGACTTCGTGGATGTTGACCGGCTGCATCTGCGCCGGGCGTGAATCGGTGAAGACTTCGAGCCCATTGACCATACCGACGATGCGGTCAGTTTCCTCGCAGATCAGCTGTGTCAGCTGTCGGTCGCTAGCGGAGACCTTGGATTCCAGCAATTGCGCGGCACCACGGATACCGGAGAGCGGATTCTTCACTTCATGGGCCAGCATGGCGGCGATGGCCTTCGCGGAGCGTACGGCGTCGCGGCTGACCGCTTGTTGCGCAAGGCGCCATTCGAGGCCGCGATCCTGCAGCAACAATGCGACATGGCCGGCCGGATTGCTCAACGTCGCTACATCGACCGCGGCATGTTCGATCGTGAGGCGCGGGCCGGACAACGACATGTCCGATTCACCCACGGCACTGGCGCCTGCGCGGGCAGCGTCGATCAGCGCAAAAAGCGGTGAGTCGGCAGCGATATGTTCGTTGAGCGGCTTGGAGACCAATTGCGAGCGACTGAGGCCGAGCAGCGATTCAGCCGCAGCATTGACGCTCACCACATGATTATCGGCATCGAGTGCCAGGATCGCCAGGGGCAAGGCCTCCAGCAGCGCCAGGGCATCCGGAAGCTTCGCGATACTTCGTGTCCCCGGGCTTAAGGCCAGTGTCGGAAGTGCTGCCGCGGGTGATGCGCGGGTCATGCTGCCTGCCGATCAAGTTGCGGTTCGTAGAATTCGCGGATGGCGGCCTTGGCACCTTCGGGTGTCTCAAGCGAATTGATACGCACACGGAATTCAGCTGATCCGGCGAGGCCTTTGGAATACCAGGCGACATGCTTGCGCGCGATCTTGAGGCCGGTATCGGCACCGTAATGCTCCAGCATCGCCTCGTAATGCGACATCAGCAATTCGTATTGGCGCCAAAGCGGCGGATCGCCCAAACGTTCACCGGTCTTCAGGAACTTGATCACCTGATTGGGAAACCAGGGGCGACCATAGGCGCCGCGGCCGATCATGACGCCATCAGCGCCGCTGAGATCGAGCGCTTCCTTGGCTTTGTCGACCGTCGTGATGTCACCATTGACGATGACCGGGATCGAGACCGCTTCCTTGACCTGGCGCACGAAACCCCAATCAGCCTCGCCGCTATAGAGTTGGGCGCGCGTCCGGCCATGGATGGTGATCATCTTGATGCCGCTGTTCTCGGCGATCTTGGCAAGGCTCGGCGCATTGAGGTTGGTCGAGTCCCAGCCCATGCGCATCTTCAAGGTCACGGGCAGGTCGACGGCGCCCACCGTCCCTTCCAGGATCTTGCCGGCATGGACTTCGTCGCGCATCAGGGCCGACCCGGCATGGCCGTTCACGACCTTCTTCACCGGGCAGCCGAAATTGATGTCGATGAGTGCTGCACCCCGATCGGCGTTGAGCTTGGCCGCCTCGCCCATCACCTTGGGCTCGCAGCCGGCCAGTTGCACCGACATCGGTGCTTCCTCGGCACAATTGGTGATCATCTTCATGGTCTGGCGGGTTTGGCGGATCATCGCCTCGCTGGCGATCATCTCGGAGACGACCAGCCCTGCCCCCTCCTGCTTCACCAGCCGGCGGAACGGCATGTCGGTAACGCCGGACATCGGGGCGAGGATGACGGGATCCTCAATCTTGATTGGACCAATCTGAATGCTCATTTTTCGGGCAGCCGATTTCTTTGCCTATTTCTTAGGCGATTACTAAACTTTTCGTTCGCAATTGCAATACAAAAGGCGATTCCGGCCGAAGAATCAGCCCAGCAATACATCCTTGACGAACTTCACGCCTGGATAGCCCAGAGTCAGTAAAAGATAGCCCGCCAAGACCCAGCGCGCGGCACGGCGGCCGCGGAGTCCAGTCGCCCTGTGGATCACCAAAAGAGCAACCAAAACAGCGAAAGCTAGCAATGATAACAATACTTTATGTGTCAACTGGGGCAGTGCACCGGTTTCCATGAAAGTGGTAGCGAAGCCGCTGGCGAGCGCTGCTGCCATAAATAGGGCTGCCCACAGGAGCAGTTTGATTTGCAGGTCCTCTGCCACCAGCAGGGGCGGCAGGGCCAGTTCCGCCCAGCCGGTTCGCCGACGCTTCAATGCCCGCTCCTGCACAAGGACGGCAAGACCGGCAATAGCGCCCAAAGTGAGAATGCCATAGCTCGCCACCGCAAGCAGCACATGGGTGCGGAACCAGACCTCCGAGGCGATGGTCGGCGCCGGCTCCTCAAAGGAAGCAAACAGCAGCGCCAGCAATGCAAAGATGATCAGGTACGGCAGCAGGAGTGCCGCCAACCGAAACGCCTCACCGTTCACCAGATTTAAGGCGGCGAAAGCCACTAACGAGATGGCGCAGCTGGCCCAGAGATTGGCGCTGAAGCCGGCCTGCCAGCCACCCTGCAACGACTGGCCGAACACGCCGAAACTGCCCGCGATGGCAGCCGCCAGGAACAGCCAAAAAAGGCCATTGCGTTGCAGCCGCGCGGTGACGGCGAGGATGGCCAACGGAAGCAGCGTGAGAAGGCCGGCGAATTGCAAATGGAGGGAGCTCGACATGGCGCGCATTATGGTGAGGCGTCGCCCCCTTGGCAAACCAGATTGGATGCCCTAGAGAGCGAACATGTCAGAAGATCATAAAGCAAAACAGCCCAAGGTTATCGCCCTCATTGTCGCGGCCGGCAGCGGCAGCCGCATGGGCCAGGATTTGCCCAAGCAATATCTAAGGCTCGGCGGCAAGACGGTATTGCGCCACAGCCTGGAAACCTTCCGCAATCATCCGCGGATTGCCGGGGTACGGGTTGTCATCAATGAGAGCCTGCGCGACCTCTATGATGCGGCTGTTTTCGGCCTTGATTTGATGGCGCCCGTGGCGGGCGGTCGGAAGCGGCAGGATTCGGTGAGGCTGGGTCTTGAGAGCCTGGCCGGAGAACATCCCGACCTCGTGCTGATTCATGATGCGGCGCGGCCGTTCATTGACGCAGGGATCATCGATCGCACGATCGATACGCTGGCCGCGCATGATGGCGCGCTGGTTGCCGTGCCGGTGGTCGATACCCTGAAACGCGGCGCGGATGCCGATGGCGCGACGTTCAGCGGCGTGACGGTAGATCGGAGCGGTTTGTGGCGCGCTCAAACGCCACAGGGTTTCCGTTTTGCGCCCCTGCTGCACGCGCATCGCGCGGCGGCAACTGGGCCGGAGATGACCGACGATGCCGCGGTCGCCGAAGCGGCCGGATTGAAAGTGGCCCTGGTCATGGGGCATGAGAACAATTTCAAGATCACGGCTCCGGCCGACCTCGAACGTGCGGAGCGCATGATGAGCCAACAGATGGAATATCGAACCGGCAATGGTTTCGACGTGCACCGCCTCATTCCTGGTGACGGCGTCATCATGTGCGGGGTTACCATCCCCTATCACCAGAAGCTGGAAGGCCATTCCGACGCCGATGTCGGCATGCATGCGCTGACCGATGCCATATTGGGTGCCATTGGCGCCGGCGATATCGGCCAGCATTTTCCGCCCAGCGACCCGCAATGGCGGGGCGCCGCGTCATGGAAGTTCCTGGCGCATGCCGCGAAGCTGGTGGCCGACAAGGGCGGTCGCATCGCCCATTGCGACATCACGCTCATCTGCGAGCAGCCCAAGGTCGGACCGCATCGCGGCGCGATGGCGGCGAAGCTCGCTGAAATACTCGGTCTCACGATCGACCGGGTCAGCGTCAAGGCCACCACAACAGAGAAGCTGGGCTTCACCGGTCGCGGCGAAGGCATCGCTGCCCAGGCAACTGCCACCGTTGCCTTGCCTCTAGCCGAATGAGGTTGTGCACATGGATGTCGCCGGCCTCCTCGATCTCTACCGACAGAAGGGCTTGAAGATCGCCACGGCGGAAAGCTGCACCGGCGGACTGGTGGCGGCGAGCCTGACCGCGGTTGCCGGCTCGTCGGATGTCTTCGAACGCGGCTGGGTGACCTATTCCAACCAAGCCAAGAGCGAAAGCCTGGGCGTCCCGCCGGAGATCATTGTCGATAAGGGCGCGGTGAGTACAGAGGTGGCTGAAGCCATGGCGCGTGGCGCGCTGCGGCGATCGCAGGCCGATGTTGCAGTGTCCATCACCGGCGTTGCCGGGCCGGGCGGTGGATCGGCGGAGAAGCCCGTCGGCCTCGTCTTCATCGGCTTGGCGCGCAAGGATGGCTGGTCGCAGGTCGAGCGCTGCCTGTTTTCTGGCGATCGTGACGGCGTGAGGGCGCAATCGGTGACACGCGCCCTCGCCCATCTCGCCACCGCGATCCTTGAGCCTTGACCCGTATCCTGGGTGTCGATTTCAGCGGTGCCCAGGACGCCGGCCGCAAGATCTGGGTCGCCGAGGCGCGGCGCAATGATGGGCCGCTCACCATCAACGATTGCCGGCCGGCGATCGACCTGCCCGGTAGCAGCGCGAAGCCTGACATCGCTATTGCCGCCCTCGCTCGCCACGTCGTTGCAGAACGCGACACGATCGTAGGCTGCGATTTTCCGTTCAGTCTGCCGGTCGAGTTAGTCCAGGCCAAAGACTGGCGCAGCTTTGCGCTCGACTTCACCCGCCGTTTCGTCGATCCGCTGAGCTTTCACGATCTCTGTCACCAGGCGACCGGCGGCATCGAGGTAAAGCGGCGCACCGATCGGGAGGACCGAACGCCATTCAACTCCTTCAATCTGCGGCTCTACCGGCAGACCTGGTGGGGTATTGGCCATCTGCTGGCACCGCTGGTGGCGGCAGATTCAGCCACGATCTGGCCGCAGATGAACAAGCGTGCGGGCTGGCCCACAATCGTCGAGGTGTGTGCGGCCTGCAGCCTCATCCGCCTGGATTGTTATCCGTCCTATAAGGGCCGGACGCTCGCTCACCGCAAGGCGCGCCAGCGCATTCTTGATCTGCTGATCGCGCACGGATTCCTGGCGCCACCCAAACGTAGCTTGCGCAGGAGGTTGCTCGACAATCAAGGCGGCGATGCGCTGGATGCCGTGATCGGCGCGATCGCCGTCAACCGCTCGGATTTCAACGCCAAACGTGATCGGGTCGATCGGCTGGAAGGCCGGGTCTATTTCGATCTCGGCTAGAGGACTGCGACGCAGTCGATCTCGATGCGCGCACCCAAGGCAAGACCTGCAACGGCAACACCCGAGCGAGCTGGCTGGTGCGCGCCGAAGAACTCGGCATAAATTCGATTAAAGGCCATGAAATCGGCCATGTCGGCGAAATACACCGTGCATTTCACGACACGATCGAGGCTGGCGCCCGCAGAGGCCAATGCTTCTTTCATGTAGGTCAGTGCCTGACGTGCTTCAGGCTCCAAGCCGCCCGGAACCAGCTTCAACTCGCCAGGCAGATGGCCGATCTGGCCGGAGACATGGACCGTGTCCCCCACCCGTGCGGCAGAACAGAATGGCAGGACCGACGGCAAGGCCGCTAAACGGAAAATTTCAATCGGAGCCGACATGCCTCGCACCTTATCAAAGCTGGGTTGCGCTATTGCGCGCGTGGCGCATCCGGTATCTCGATAGCCAGGCCGTCATAGGCCGGCTCGACGCCCTTGGGGCAGCGGGCCTTGATAACGTCGTAATCAACCATGTGATTCATGTGGGTGAGCACGGTGTGCTTCGGGCGCAGCATGTCGACCCAGGCCATCGCCTGGTCGAAATTCGCGTGCGTCATGTGTGGTTCAAAGCGCAGGCAATCAACGATGAAGAGATCCAGGCCTTCGAGCAGCCTGAGGCTGGCTTCGGGCAGTTCGACGCAATCGGTCGAGTAAGCCATGTTGCCGATGCGGTAGCCGGTGGTCTTGGTCCCGAAGCCGTGAGCTTGTTCGTAAGGTGTCACGTCCAGGCCCGCGACCTGGAACGTATGATCGCCAATCAGGATCGATTCCAGGAATGGCTTGTAGAGATGGCCTGACCCCTCAGTCTTCTGGGCAAAGGCGTAGCCGAAGCGGTGGCGCAAAGTGCCCAGCGTCTCGGCAGAGCCATAGACCGGTACGCGGTTCGCGATGGTCTTGTCCTTGCTGCGCACGAAGCGCAGGTCGTCGATACCTTGGGTGTGGTCGGCATGGTCGTGGGTATAAAGGACAGCGTCGAGATGATGGATCCCGGCGTCCAGCACTTGCTCGCGGAAGTCCGGGCTGGTGTCGCAGATGACGTTGGTGTGCTGCTGCTGAACCAGGATCGAGACGCGGCGGCGGCGATTCTTCGGATTGTCCGGATTGCACTCACCCCAGCCGGGCCCGATCAGGGGCACGCCACCGGAGCCACCACAGCCGAGTATCGTGACCTTCATGCCGCCTTCGCAAACAGGCGGTCGAAATTGGCCGTCGTCGTCTGTGCGAGATCCGGTAGCGACAGGCCCAGGAAATCTGCCACATAGCTTGCCGTATGGCGCACGAAGGATGGCTCGTTCCGCTTCCCACGCATCGGGATCGGCGCCAGATAAGGCGAATCCGTCTCGACCAGCAGGCGGTCATGCGGGATAGATTTCGCCACGTCGCGAAGTGCGCCAGCGCTCTTGAAGGTGACGATGCCGGAGAGCGAGATATAGAAGCCCATCTCCAACGCGGCATCAGCGAGGTATTGCGTGGACGTGAAACAATGGATGACGCCGGTCAGGCCGCCCTTTCTGGCACCGTCCTGCAGCAGCCGTACGGTGTCTTCGTCGGCATCGCGGCTGTGGACCACGATCGGTAAGCCGCTAACGCGGGACGCTTCGATATGGGTGGCAAAGACCTGCTGCTGCCGCTCGCGCGGGCTCTTGTCATAAAAGTAGTCGAGGCCAGCCTCGCCGATACCGACGACCTTAGGGTGTTTGGCAAGCTCAACCAGCCTGGCGACATCAACATCCGGCTCGTGCTCAGCTTCATGGGGATGAATGCCGACGGTGCAGCGGATATTGTCATGAGCCGCGGCGATCGCCAGGACCTGGTCGAACTTGGTCACGCGCGTGCAGATGGTCAGCATGCGTTCGACACCATTCTCCTTGGCACGGGCCAGGACGGCTTCCATGTCGCTGCCGAAGTCATCGAAGTCGAGGTGGCAGTGGCTATCGACCAGGGAGACGCTCACGACTTGGCCTCTTCCGGCTCGACATAGCGGGGGAAGATCGCGGTGGGAGCCGGCAGTGTACCAGCTTTGAGACGTGCCTTGCCGCCGAGTTCGGCAAAGCTGCGCGCATCAGCGGGCACGCCCAGAATGTCGAGCAACTTCGCCATCGCTTCCGGCATGACCGGCTGGGTCAGGATCGCGACCTGACGCAGGACTTCTGCTGTCACCCAGAGTACGGTACCGAAACGTTCCGGATTGGTCTTCCGCAACGCCCAAGGTTCGTTGCCGGCGAAATAGCGGTTGGCCTCGGCAATCACCGACCATGTGTTGGTCAGGATCTGGTGAAGCGCAAAGTCGCCCATGCTGGTGCGCGCCTTGCCGATGAGCGCGTCCACCTCGGCCAGCATCGCTTTGTCGCCATCATCGAGCGCGCCCGGCTCCGGCAGTTGGCCGTCGAGGTTCTTGGCGATCATCGAGAGCGAGCGTTGCGCGAGATTGCCAAGATCATTGGCGAGATCGGCGTTCATGCGCTGCACGATCGCTTCCGGGCTGTAGCTGCCATCCTGGCCGAACGGCACCTCGCGCAGGAAGAAATAGCGCATCGCGTCGATGCCATAGACCTTGGCGAGATTGAACGGGTCGATCACGTTGCCGACCGATTTCGACATTTTCTCGCCCTTGTTGAACAGGAAGCCGTGGCAGAAGACGCGCTTGGGCAGCGGCAGCCCTGCCGACAGCAGGAAGGCCGGCCAGTAGACCGTGTGAAAGCGCACAATATCCTTGCCGATGATATGCACATCCGCCGGCCAGAATTTTGCGCGCGGTCCGGTCGTGTCGGGCCAACCTGTCGCGGTCACATAATTGGTGAGCGCATCGACCCAGACATACATGATGTGCTTGGGATTGCCCGGCACGGGGATGCCCCAATCGAAGGTCGTGCGGCTGATCGAGAGGTCCTTCAATCCGCCCTTCACGAAGCTCATCACCTCGTTGCGGCGAGCATCCGGCCCGACGAAGTTCGGGATGCTCTCATAGAGGTCGAGCAGCTTCTGCTGATAGTTGGAGAGGCGGAAGAAATAGCTCTCTTCTTCGACCCACTCCACCGGCGTACCGCTTGGCGCCAGGCGCTTTCCATCGGCATTCTGCGTGAGCTCGCTCTCATCGTAATAGGCTTCATCGCGGACCGAATACCAGCCGGCATATTTGTCGAGATAGATGTCGCCAGCGGCCTCCATTTTTTCCCAGAGAGCAGCGCAGGTCTTGTAGTGCCGCGCCTCGGACGTGCGGATGTAGTCGTCATTCGACGAATTGAGGGCCGGGCCCATCTCTCGGAAGCGCGCCGTGTTGCGATCGGCCAATTCCTTCGGTGTCACCCCTTCCCGCTCGGCCGTCTGCTGCATCTTCTGCCCATGCTCGTCGGAGCCGGTGAGGAAGAGCACGTCGCGGCCATCGAGACGCATGAAACGCGCAATCGCATCTGTCGCGATCAGCTCATAGCCATGGCCGATATGCGGTAAGCCATTGGGATAGGCAATGGCCGTGGTGATGTAGAAGGTTTCTTTCGACATATCTTTTTCAAACCCAAATTAAGGCAGTCGCCCTACTTTTCTCGTCATCCCCGCAAAGGCCGGGATCCACGAGTTTCTTTCTTCAATTGTCCACAAATTCGTGGCTGGTCGGCCTCATCTGTTCAAGAACAGGCCGACCATGACGACCGGGAGTGGAAACTACCGGCCTGGCGCGGCTAAGACCAGCCAGGCGGTCGCCCATGCCTGCCGACGGTCGAGATTGGCGCTGGCGACCCTGGCAAACAATCGGCTGATCTTTTCCCATGATTGCAGCCAGTGATCAAGGCTGGCGGCCCCTTGCAGTCGTGCCATGAGGCCGGATTCACCGGGAAAAACCTCAGCAAACTGAAGGTCTTGAGTGGCCGACCAGCGAATGAACCGGGAAAGCCACCAGTCCAGCAGATTGACCGCGATCTCGAAACTGCCCTCGCCTCCCTTCCCTGCCAGCTTGTCGCCGAGCTTATGGAGCATCGCAGGGTCGTAATTGGGCCAGGTACCCAACAACTGGGCCATGGACTGGAAAAGATCGAGACCGGCACTATCGCTACCGAAATCCAGCGCCCGGCCGAGCGAGCCTTCAGACAGCGCCGTGCAGAGCGCCAGTTCGGCGCTGCCCAAATCGATGCCGTGGCGCTTCATTTCGGCGGCAATGGTGGCCGGCGGCAAGGGCTCCAGCGCCAGCTTGCGGCAGCGCGACCGGATGGTCGGCAGCAATCGCCCAGGTGCATGCGAGACCAGCAGGATGACAGTGCGTGGGCGCGGTTCTTCAAGGATCTTCAGAAGTGCATTGGCGGCGTTGCGGTTGAGTTCGTCGGCGGCGTCCACGACCAGCACGCGCCAATCGGATTCACCCGGCGTCATATGCAGGAATTCGATCGCGCCACGGACCTCGTCGATGGTGATCTCGCTGCGCATCTTGCCGGTCTTCTCGTTCGGCGTCCGGCGCAGGACGCGGAGATCGGAATGTGACAGTTCGCGGACCCGGCGGAAGATGGGGTGATCGACCGGGATATCGAGGCTGGTGAGCTCAGGCGCCATTGTGGGCTTGGCAGGCGCATCGCCGAACAAGCTGATGCCGGCTGGTTCAGCGGCCGGCGCTACCAGACCATGGCTCAGCAGGAAGCGCGCCATGCGGAAGGCCAAGGTGGCCTTGCCAATCCCGCGGGGCCCGGTGATCAGCCAGGCATGTGGCATGCGGCCAGATTGATAGGCCCTTAGAAAGGAAGCTTCCGCCCCGTCATGGCCTAGCAGATGGGAGGTGGCTTCCGGTGCCGGGAAAGTTCTTTCTTCCGCCATGGGATCAGAGGCTGACCCCGAAGCGGGTCCTGATCAAGCCGGCAATTTCACCCGCGATTGCTTCGCAGTCGCGGGCGGCATCAATGAGGCGACAGCGTGTTGGATCGGTCTTGGCAAGCTGGCGGAAGCCGTCGGCAAGGCGGCGGTGGAAATCGACCCCCATGCGTTCATAACGCTGTTCCGTTTCGGCACGGGCAAGTCCGCGCTCGACGGGGAGATCGAGGATGACGGTGAGACCGGGTTCGGTAGCGCCGACGATGTGACGGCGCAGCGTCCACAGCCAATCGAGCTCGAGCCCCTGGCCATAACCCTGATAGGCGAGCGTGCTGTCGGCAAAGCGATCACACAGCACCCATTTGCCGGCGGAGAGTGCCGGGCGGATGACATGGGCAAGGTGTTCGGCGCGGGCGGCAAAATGCAGCAGCGCCTCGCTTTCCGCCTGCCAGCGGCCGGCAGCTCCCTCGACCAGCAGATTGCGGATTTCCTCGGCGCCTTTGGTACCGCCGGGTTCGCGGGTCAGTTCGACCAGCTCGCCCGCCTGCCGCAAGGCGTCGGCCAGCAGACGGATCTGGGTGGATTTGCCGGCCCCCTCGCCGCCTTCAAATGTGACGAAGCGCAAGGGCCCAGCGGCCATGGGGTCAGTTCGATCCGAAGGCGAAGTGCTGCAAGGCCGCGGCAATACGACCACCGAAGCTGAGTTCGCCGACATCCTTGGCTGCCACCAGCTTGGCCTTCGCCTGCGGCATGCCGGGAATGTCGATGACCAGTTCGCCGACTTCCTGGCCCTTGGCGATTGGCGCCGAAATTGGACCCTGATAGACCGCCTTGGCGACGATCTTCTGGCGCTCGGAGCGTGGCAGGGTCACCAGCAGATCGGATTCCACCGTGAGCGGCACGGTCTTCTCAGCACCCATCCATACCTCTGCCTCGCCCAGGACGGTGCCGGGGGTGGCGATGGTGAAATTGCCGTATTCGCGGAAGGCCCAATCGAGAAGTCCGCCAGCTTCGTCGGCACGTTCCTGCATGCCGGTCAGGCCGTGCACCACCATGATAACACGGCGGCCGTCGCGGACCGCCGATGCGGTCAGGCCGAAGCCAGCTTCCTCGGTATGCCCGGTCTTCAGCCCGTCGACACCAGAACCGGTGCGGTAGAGCAACGGGTTGCGATTGCCCTGCTTGATGCCATGCCAGACAAATTCATGCTCGGAGAAGTACGGGTAGTACTCCGGGAAATCGACGACCAGGCGTTGCGCCAGGGTGGCGAGGTCCTTGGCGGTCATCAGGTGGTTGGGATCAGGGAGGCCCGAGGCGTTGGTAAAATTGCTGTCGGTCAGGCCGATCTCCTTGGCCTTCTTGTTCATCCGGTCGGCAAAGGCTTCTTCCGAGCCGGCCAGGCCCTCGGCCACCACGACGCAGGCATCGTTGCCTGATTGGATGATGATGCCGCGGATCAGATCTTCGACCGGGATCTCGGAGTTGATCTCGACGAACATCTTCGAACCCTGGGTCGACCAGGCCTTTTCCGTGACGTGGAAGGTGTCAGTCAATTTGACGTCGCCGCGCTTCAGCGCATCGAACAGCATGTAGATGGTCATCAGCTTGCTCATCGACGCCGGATGCAGCCGTTCGCTGGCCATCTTGTCGAACAGCACGGCGCCGGTCTGGAAGTCGATGATGTAGGCATGCGCGGCATTGGTGGTGAGCGGCTCGGCCTGCGCCGGCCGGAGGCTGGCGGCCTCTCCGGCGATGGCAAGGCCGGCGGCGATCACCCCGATCATCAGAAATTTCACCTGGCGACGCATGTCTCGACCTCAGTTTTCTTGTTTGGATTCGCGCCCTTGGCGCGTAGGGCGGCAAATTGATCCCCGGACCCGGTAACGTCAAGGGACATCCCATCCCCCGCCATCGGCCGCTTCAATTGACCGCGATCCGGGCATCCGGATGGCCGGTATCGATCAACCGCTGCAGCAATTTGTCCGCCTCCTCGACCGAGGCGATCGGGCCGAGTTGGACGCGGTAGAAGCGCTGCTGGTTAAGCATGAAGGGGGTAATACGGGTCTGGTGGCCGAGGCTGCCGAGCTTCATCTGCAGCTGCTGGGCATTGGCCTGCCGCAGGAAGGCACCGGCCTGGATGAAGATGTTGCTGGCCTTGACGGGGACGACCGAAACCTGGCCGGTGACCTGCGGTGTCTTGATGGCACCGATGGCGCTCTGTTGGGCGGGTTTGGTGGGCGCCGCCGGGGCCGCCGCAGCACCGCCGGCCGGCGGCAAGGCCTGGGCAGTGACAGCGCCGGCCGGGGCAGCAGCGGGCGCCGGGCTCACCGTGTCGCCACCCTGGGACGATGCTTTGGCCGCCAGCAGCATGCTTTCGTCTTTCATCAACTCGACGCGTACCTTGGCGGTCCCGTTCTGCTCGAAGGCAAGGAGCTGGGCGCCGCGCCGCGACATGTCGATGATGCGGTTGTTGACGAAGGGGCCGCGGTCGTTGATCCGCACGACGATCGAGCGGCCGTTCTCAAGATTGGTCACCCGCACTAGGGACGGCATCGGCAGGGTCTTATGCGCCGCGGTCAGGTCGTTCTCGTCATAGGTTTCGCCATTGGCGGTCTGCTTGGCGTGAAAGCCTGGCCCATACCAGGAGGCGATCCCGGTCTCGTTGTAATTGTAGTCGGCCTGCGGGTAGTACCAGACGCCTTTGACCTGGTAGGGCTTGCCGATCTTGTACGGGCCGGATACGTCCGGATTCTTGCGGGTGACGACCTTGGTCGTCTCGACCGCCAGATTGGCCTCGGCGCAAGCAGCGAGGAGCGTCAGCAGGCCGAACAGAGCCAGATAACGTGAAAACCGACGAAACCGCTGCATCTGGACCGCCCGGACCCTTGAATCATCTAGATATTGTGGAAATTTTGCGGACTTAAACCTATCCGTCCGAGCGATCTTAGGCAAGAACGGAAAGTGATTCGGGCGGGAATCACCTGGTTTTGAGGGTCCTGCTCTCGGGAAATTGATCGACGCCATCTGCTCAATAAAACGGGCGGCCACTCGTTCATGTGGCCGCCCAAGGTTCAGGTCTTCGGTCGTTCTCCTTGGGGCCTCAGATTTCCTTTTTCTGCATCTGGTCGGCGATGAACTCCGCCTGGCGGATGGCCAGCGCCACGATGGTGAGGGTCGGGTTCTCCGCCCCGCCGGTGGTGAACTGGCTGCCATCGGAGACGAACAGGTTTTTGATGTCGTGGGTCTGGCCATGCTTGTTGACGACGCCGTCCTTGGCCTCGGCGCTCATCCGGTTGGTGCCGAGATTATGCGTCGAGGGATAAGGCGGTGTGCGCAGCGTACGCTTGGCGCCAACGGCGTCATAGAGCGCGCTGCCTCGGCCGAAGGCATGCTCGCGCATGGCGACGTCGTTGGGATGGTCGTCGAAATGCACGTTCGGGATCGGCAGGCCGTATGAGTCCTTCTCGCTGGCATGGAGTGTGATGCGGTTGGTCTCCTGCGGCATGTCCTCGCCCACCAGCCACATGCCGGCCATATGGTCATAACCTTCCATGGCGCTGGAGAAGCTCTTGCCCCATCCGCCGGGATCGAGGAAGGCCGCCATGAACGGAATGCCCAGGGACAGCGTCTCCATTTCATAGCCACCGACAAAGCCGCGCTTGGTATCAAGCTTGGCTTCATCGCGCACGATCCCGGCCATGGTGGTGCCGCGATACATGTGCACCGGCTTGTCGAAGATGGCGTAGACCGAGCCTGTCATGTGGCGCATGTAGTTCTTGCCGACCTGGCCCGATGAATTGGCCAGGCCATCCGGGAACATGGCCGATGCTGAGTTGAGCAATAGTCGCGGGCTCTCGATCGAATTGCCGGCGACGCAGACGACACGTGCCTTCTGCACATGCTGCTTGCCATCCTTATCGGCATAGAGGACACCGGTCACCAACCCCTTGTCGTTGTGCTGGACCTGCAGCACCTGGGAATTGGGCCGCACTTCGAGATGGCCGGTCTCCTCGCCTTTCGGAATCTCCGTATAGAGCGTCGACCATTTCGCACCGGATTTGCAGCCCTGGAAGCAGAAGCCGATCTGCTGGCAGGAACCACGGTTGTCGCGTGGCACCGAATTGATCGCCATGTTGCCCGTATGAAAGTCGGTGTAGCCGAGCTTCTTGGCGCCGGCTGCCAGGACCTTGTAGTTGTTGTTGCCGGGCAAACGCGGGATGCCATGGGTGCCGGTGACGCCCATCTTGTCCTCGGCGCGGTCGTAAAAGGGTTCCATCTCCGCCAGGGTGATCGGCCAGTCGAGGAGGTTGGCGCCGGCGAGTTCTCCATAGGTGGTCTTGGTCTTGAATTCATGCTCCTGGAACCGGAGCGAGGCTCCGGCCCAATGCACCGTCGAGCCACCCACCGCCTTCACGATCCAGGCCGGCAGCCCGGCGAAATCCTTGGCGACGCGCCAACTGCCCGACGTGGTGCGCTTGTCGAGCCAGGAGATCTGGCTGAAGCTGCCCCATTCGTCGTTGACGAAATCCTCAATCTCGTGCCGGGCGCCAGCTTCGAGTACCACGACATTGACACCCTTCTGCGCCAATTCATTGGCGACCGTGCCGCCGCCGGCACCAGAACCCACCACGACAACGACGCTGGAATCATTGAGTTCGAATTTACTTGCCATGAGTCAGTCCCTCCCCTTCACGCCTGGTCCGGCCAGGTGATTTCGTCGAAGCCGCGATGGAGATAGCCACCGAGTTCGGCGGAGGCGCCCTCATAGCCATAGATCTTCCAGACATCGGGGTTGTTGTAGATGCCGGTGACGCATTCGCCGCGCACCGTCTGGAAGAACGGGGTGGTGTCGATGGTCTTCAGTGCGGCCTCGCGCGCATCGGCATTGAGGTCGTCCCATTTGCCGGCCTTCAACTCGGCGACACCGGCTTGCAGCATGGTCTTCATGGCCGGATCCTTGGCCGCCTTTTCATCTAGTGTCGCGACGACTTTGGCGTAGATCGCATCGTCGAGTTTTTCATGGGGATAAAGTGCCCGGGTCATTTCGACCAGGGTCGCTGCCTCTGCGGTCGTAACGGCCTGCGGTGCGATCGCCCAGGCGGCGTTGGGCCCGATCAGGATGCCACCGGCGGTGGCGAGCATGGCAGATCCGGCGACGACGGCGGACGTGCCGGCCAGGAAATCCCGGCGGTTCAGTTTGGCTTGCCTCATTTGCTTCCCTCCCAAGGGTTGATGCCGCGTTTTCGCGGTCATGCGTCGATTGGCGTGGCTATGAGTGCGGGTCTCGGTGCTGCGTCAGCGATAGCGTCCGTGGCGCTGCAGGACTTCGATCTTGTATCCGTCAGGATCGAGCACGAAAAAGAACTTGGCCATCAAGGCGCCGTCGCGGTGGAATTCCTTGACTGGCAGCGGATTGAGATTCAAATCGGTGAAGCGCTTGTGCTCCTGGTCGAGATTGTCGACCGCGACCGCGACATGACCATAACCGTCGCCATGGGTATAGGGCTCGGCGCGACCCTTGTTCCAGGTCAGCTCGATCTCGAAATCGTTTTCCGGGTTGCGCAGATAGACCAGCGAGAAATCGTCAAAATCGTAGCGGTCCGCCGGCTTCAGCGCAAAAGCGCGGTCATAAAAGGACAGGGCCGCGTCGAGATCGCGCACCCTGATCATGGTGTGAATCGCTTTGGCCATCCATGCCTCGGTCGTTGTTGTTGACCGAGAGTCTAGGACCGCCGTTCCGGCGCCGGGTGTTAACCGATTACTACGCTGACAAGGTCACGATGCGACGGCGCGGAGTTCCTTTTCCGCCGGAATGCGGTTCGCAGGAGCGGCAGTGATATCGGGCGTTCCGATACCCATATTCTGCTTGGCCTGCGCCACCGGCTGGTGGCCCTGCTGGCGTTCGATGTGAACGGCGCAGGTGACCCGCAGCAGCGACGTGAAATTGCCGACCTCGCCGCGCCGCTCAAGCACCTCGCCATAAAGCGTGCTGATGAAGCGGGGGGTGGACATGCCCTCCTGCTCAGCGATCTGGTCCAGGATCGACCAGAACAGAGCCTCCAGGCGGATGCTGGTGCTGAAGCCGTCGAGCCGGACCGAGCGGGTCACGGTGCGGTAAATGTCTGGATCCTGGCTTGCGAAAACCTGGCACATGGCGTTTCTCCCATTCGAGCCTGTTTGCTGGCCCCCCGTTGGCTCGGGTGACCTTCGTGGCGGGGCCAATTCTGGCTCCTCACCGGCGGCTTTCATGCCGCGAATCCAATCTAAACCCCTTGTCAGGCAGCGCAATCGCTTCCTGGAAAATTAGCCAAAAGGTGGGTTTCCGCCACCGGCATGTCGGTCAAGAAAGCTGTCCTGTCTCATTTGCTTGATTTGCGGCGGCAGGATCGATAAGCACCTCCCATTGCGCTTCTGTGCGTGGGGAAGGGTGGCCGAGTGGTTTAAGGCTCCAGTCTTGAAAACTGGCGTGGGTGTAAGCTCACCGTGGGTTCGAATCCCACCCCTTCCGCCAAAGACCCTTCAGGTTTCCTCATGGAGACGTACCGCATGGCCTGCGACATCGCATTTTTGGGTTTCGCGGATAAGTCATTGATGAACCCGACGACCACAAAGCTCAATCTCGTTGGGTTGAGTCCGATCTTGGCTACGTACATCTTTCCGTTCGACCTCAATGGGCGCTTCATGGTCCTTGCGATACGTGGCGTGCCGACAGACCCGGTGAAGCTCACTTTTGTATGGTCAAGTGGAGAGGTACTTGGGTCTTTTACACTAGAGCCTGAGGGTGAAGTTCGAGAAGTGAGCGATACCCAGTTTTCGCCGTGGACGATGATGCCGATTCCGCTATCGATCAAGAGTCTGCCAGTTGACCACCCGGGAGAGGCTATCTTAAAGCAGACATTGCCCGACGGATCAGAGGTAAACATCGGTCTTTGCGAATTTGTGCAAGCCGAGGGCGAGGAATATTCAGAGCCCTTTCTTGCTGCCTTGAAACTCGATCCGCGGTCAACAAAGCTAGTGCGAATTGTTCTGCATTGTAAATCGTGCCTTGACCGAGTGGGCGCATATGTTGGAATAGAGCGTAATCCTGAATTAGAGGCGTCGGGCTTCTATTGGTTCAGGGACTTACCAGACAAGTTCCACTGTGGCTGCGGTCGATTTTCTCCCGACCTGACATCGATCAAGCGGAATCTTCACGTCTATCTAAAGGCGTCCTCTTTCAGTGACGGACTGTTCGTAGCCGAGCCGGCGTACCTTCCAGAAGACATCAAACGAATTTCGACATCTTTTCGGCAGTTGTTGGACAGCGATCCTAGAGAGGAAGTTGTTCAGCAGTTTATCGAACATGAACCTCTCCTTCTGCATCAAATTCCCGCCAAGAAGATGTGGGTCAAGCCACCAGTACTAACGAAATACAAGTGCGACTTCGCAATTTTGACACCACAAAAGATTCTATATCTCATCGAGATCGAGGCGCCGTCGCGGAGATTGCTTGTGAAGGGCGGCGATAGGGCGGGCGATCTCAATCATGCAATCGATCAGGTTACTGATTGGCTGCATCATGCAAACGAGCATCGCGGTGCATTTCTCGATGGACTCGGTCTGAGCAAGGACGACGTTGCCAACATTGAAGGTGTCGTGGTTATGGGGAGAGACGGACCCTATGACGCAGAGCGCCTTCGCAAACTGAAAGGCACTACATTGGGCGCTAAATTGATTACGTACGATGATCTCCTAGAGAGCATAGATCTGTTGTCTACATCTCTCATGCGCGCTCCATCTGTGGAGTTTTTGGGCTACGGATCGCCTAGTGGTCGTTTGTCGGGTAGCGCGTGAGCACGTTAATCTTTGAATCATCGTTTCGAGGCAACGCCCTTGTTGAACGAGACTTCGAATTTACTCGGATGCTGCCAAACCGGAATGGCCGTCCGGTGGTTGTCGACGGCTATTGTATGCCCAAGTTAGGGTCGGCGTGGCCATTCCAGTTCATCGCCACAGTGGCCGCATGAAATTCACACGAAAGGATCAGCAATGAGCACTGTCACTACGACGGACGGGACGAGCATCTTCTACAAGGATTGGGGTCCGCGCGACGCGCAGCCGATCGTCTTCCATCACGGCTGGCCGCTCAGTGCCGACGACTGGGATAACCAGATGCTGTTCTTCCTGGCGCAGGGCTATCGGGTGATTGCGCATGACCGCCGCGGGCACGGTCGTTCCAGCCAGACCGCAACCGGTCACGAAATGGACACTTATGCCGCCGACGTCGCGGCGCTGGCGGACGCGCTGGATCTGAAAGGCGCCGTTCATATCGGGCACTCGACCGGCGGCGGTGAGGTTGCGCACTACGTTGCACGCGCCAAGCCGGGTCGCGTCGCGAAGGCGGTGCTGGTCGGCGCGGTGCCGCCGGTCATGGTCAAATCGGCCAGCAATCCCGGCGGCCTGCCGATCGACGTTTTTGATGGCTTGCGCACGGCCCTCGTCGCCAATCGCGCGCAGTTCTACATCGACGTACCGACAGGTCCGTTCTACGGCTTCAACCGGCCTGGCGCCAAAATCTCGCAGGGGCTGATCGACAATTGGTGGCGGCAGGGCATGATGGGGGCGGCCAACGCCCATTACGAATGCATCAAGGCGTTCTCCGAGACCGACTTCACGGAGGACCTCAAGAAGATCAACGTCCCGGTCCTCGTGGCCCACGGCACCGACGATCAGATTGTCCCCTATGCGGATTCAGCGCCGTTGGCGGTCAAGCTGCTGAAGCACGGCACCCTGAAGACCTATGACGGGCTCCCTCACGGCATGTTGTCGACCCATCCGGAGGTTCTCAATCCCGACATTCTTGCTTTCATAAAAGGATAACCCTGGACGCAGCGGTCCGCACCGGCGGGCCGCTGCCAGCACCGTGAGAGGATTGCTACTTCGCCTTCCCCAGCAGCTGATCGATCTGGTGCTTGGCCGTATCGAGCGCTTTGTCCGCCGTCGTCCGCCCTTTGATCGGCTTGAGCCCGAGAGCCCGCTTGGTTGCTGGGTTGGAGCCGTTCACTTCATAGCTGGCGAACTCCTTAGGCCCTTCCCAAATGCCGGTGGTGAGCTTGATTTTGCAGCCGCGATACGGAATGACGAAGGCCATCTGGTGTCCCCTTGCTCGCCGGGTGGCGACAGTTCTGGCTCAAGACTACGGGGCTACATTGCCTTGCGCTACGTCTGTCATGACCCAGTTGCGTAGAACGGCAACCTCGGGCCGGTTATCGGCACCGGTCGGACAGACGAGATAGTAGCGCAGACCCTCAAGGATCGGACCAAAGGGCTGCACGAGTGCGCCGGAGGCTAGCTCCTCGGCCACGAGCGAAAGGCTGAGCAGTGCAACGCCCTGCCCTGCGATGGCCGCCTGGATGGCGCTGTTCTCGTCATTGAAGGTAATGCCACCGTCGGGGTCCAATCCGTTGACGGCCGCCTGCGCCTGCCACGATGCCCAGGCGGGGACGCTGATCTTGCTCGCCATCGGTCCCCAGTCGAAATGAATGAGCGTCGCGCCGACGAGGTCTGCTGGCTTTTGGATGGTGAGACGCGGGCTGCAAACCGGCGCGAAATTGTCGGCGAGCAAGGGTAGCGCGGTGAGGCCGGCATAGTGTCCGAGGCCATAACGGATGGCGGCGTCCGCTTCGCGCGCCTCAAGGTCGACCAGATCATCGGTCGCGTGCAACCGCAGATCCCAACCTGGATTGAGAGCGCGGAAATGGGCGACGCGGGGCACCAGGATTTTGGCCGTGAAGGCGACGGTCGCCGACAACGTCGCCACTTGGCGCTGCGGGCGCTGCCTGAGCGCGTCAATGGCAGTCGCCATGCCGTCCAGCGCCTGGCGCATCGCCGGATAGAGCGCCCTGCCCGCCTCGGTCAGCATGACCCGGCGCGTCTGGCGCACGAACAAAGCGACACCCAACCCCTCCTCCAACTGGCGGATCTGGTGGCTGATGGCGGTTGGCGTTACGCCCAGTTCGGCGGCGGCGCGCTTGAAGCTTTCCTGGCGTGCGGCGGCCTCGAAAGCGCGCAAGGCTCCCAACGGCGGCAGCTGGCGCATGGATTGATCCTCATAAATGAATTGCAATCATCTATTGCCTGAGAAGTTCGCGTTTGTGGCGACGCTCGTCAAGGCAATATCAAGCCGACATCAATCAAAGATGATTTCACATCATCTATAGTAAGGAGTTGCCACATGGCTTGGGTCTATCTGGGCGCGGCTGCCGTTTTCGAGGTCATCTTTGCCCTCAGCATGAAATATGCCGAGGGTTTCACGCGGCTCACTCCCACCATCGTGACGGTGATTTCCGTCATTTGCGGCATCGGCTTTCTGACGCTGGCCCTGAAAACCTTGCCGGTCAGCGTCGCCTATCCGATCTGGACGGCAGTGGGTACGCTGGGCACCGTGGTGCTGGGGTTTGCCTTCCTTGGTGAAGCGTTGACCATCGCCAAGATTGTCTGTGCCCTCGCCATTGTCGGCGGCGTCGCCGGGCTAAAACTCACCTCGGCCTAGGTCTTGCAGCCTAGACTTTTGGCTAGGTCCAACGCCATTGGCGGCGGCGGTATCGACAGCTAAGGTTGCGACGGCGCAACCGAGGCTGACGAAAGCGACGACATGGTCTGGACCACCTTGAAGCCGCGCTGCGTCGGTGGTCTTGACGAGGCCTTATCGCATTACCGCACGCCCGGCTGCCGCACCCTCGCTGAAGGGTATGGCGCGATGCTGGCTGCGTCCGGCGGGGCGGTGCCGACAAAGCACCAACTGGATCTCGGCGTATTTGTCCGTGCCATGCCGCATCTGGCATTGGTTGCGGTTACGAAGCCGGACAAGTGCATCTATCGCATCGCCGGCGAGCGGTTGAAGGAGCGTGTTGGCTTCAACATGGCTGGCCGCAACTACTATGATTTCGTGCCGCCAGAACGGCGTGCCTTTGCCGCCAGGGCCATGCATATGGTGATCGAGACACCGTGCGCTTTCCGGGCCGAGATTCAGCAGAGCTATTCCGGCGATATCGCGCTGATGATCGAGGCCACCGGCTTTCCGCTGCGCTCAGAGGAGTCGGGAATCGACGGCTTCATCCTATTCGCTGACCAGTCCATCGAACGGGATGCCGACTATCTCGATTCCGGACTGCAGCTCCAGGGCGCCAATGTCATGCGGCGGGACCTTATCGATATCGGGTTTGGCGTCGATGAGACGTTTGAGGACATGATTCAGCAAGCGTGATGCCCGCCTAAACGTCGTTGAGACAGTGGCTCAGTGGAATCTCGACATGCGTATGGGTGAAGTTGCGCCAGAACGGCTGGCCATCGTTCGACATGAAGATCGCGCCAAATACGCCAGTGAGAGTGCGTCCGTCTTCCGAAATAGGAAGATTGAGCCGTGCGTAAGCCAAATAGTCCTTGGTATAGGATGTCATATGGTCATGACTGTAGGCGACGACGCCTGCGCTAACGATGCGGTGCGTCTCCTGGCTGGTCTGGTTGAAATCCGCCTGGCGTTCGGTCGTGACATGGCGTTGGCGAATTTCTGCGCGCGTCAATCCCGCAGGCTCAAACCCAAAGCCCTGAACGATCAGGCTGCCGGCTAGCCGATAGCGCAGGTCATCCGGCGTCGCACCAGCATCCAGTATATAGAGATGGGGCAGGATGCTGCGCAAAGCGATCGGGTCGATGTGGCGGCGCAGCGGGATGGCGCCGCCTATCGACAAGCTGCGCCAATACCAAAACAGCGTTTTGAGTGAAGGATGCTGAACAAATGCGTCGTCCTGTCCCACGATTTCCGAGTCATCCCATCTGTCCCGCCGACGCATCGGCACAGCTTAGACAGAATATGACGCCGGAAGAAACAGCCTCGCTAGTTGGCGGCGACCATTTGGCGCCGCCCGGCCCCTTTCTTCTGGTTCCACAGCCGATCGGCCGCCAGTTTAAGGACCATCACACCGCCGCCCGCCAACAGCACCCACCAGGCCGGGCGGATGTGCCGGAGATCGAAGGTCGCTCGCAGGATGCGCTCGCCGCCGATGCCGGTTGCGAACTGATACCACGCCGCCTCACCCAACAGGGTGAGTAGGCTTGCTGCAAGTGCCAGGCTGCCCAGCTGCCAGAGCGAAAGTGCGCGTTCGCCATTCCAGCGATAGGCGAGACGATAGAGCATCAGCCAGAGGAAGATGCCGCTCATTAGAACCGGCTCGCTGACATTGATTTTCGACTGCATGAAAAAATGTGCCAGGCCCAGCATGGTCAGCGGATAGACCAGATAATGCAGGCGCTGCCATTTCTTGCCCCCCAGACGGCGCATGGCGCTGTCGGTCGAGGTCAGCGCCAGCACGAGCAGTCCAAGCAGCGCCACGAAGCCGATGGTGAGATAGATGCGCAGGATGATTTCGTTCACCACGAACAAGATGCGAAAATTCTGCTGCACGATGTAGAGGGTGAAGTGGATCGCTACATAGGCAAAGGCGGCGACACCGATCATGCGGCGCAGGGTGACAAGGCGCGGCCAGCCGCCGATGCGGCGCAAAGGCGTGATGGCGAGGGTAATTAATAGGAAGCGCACCGACCACAGGCCTATGAGGTGCAAGGCTGCGGTCACCGGCATGGCGTTGGTACCGCCGACGGCGGCTCCCAACGCGCTCGGGGTGGGCGATGCCGTTGGCTGGCCGAATGCCCAGGCGAACGCCGCCCAGCTGCCTGGCAGCAGAACGCCGAGAAAGACACCCATTTTCAGCCAGGAGAATTGGCCAGCACGGTCAAGCCAAGGATACAAATTCTGCTCCCTCGCCGCCCGCAGGCGGCTGTTGCGTCAGATAGTAGTCTATGCCGATCCATTCGGCTGCGAGACCGGTTGTGTTACGGCGCAACGGTCTGTTCGGGTCTACTCAATCGGAAAAAATACAGCGAACCACACCGCAAGTCGGCAAAATTGCCAGATAGAACAGTGGATTGACAAGAAATTCGGGCCAGCGCACAAGAGTCAGCCCTTTCCGCCACGATTTGCAGTCCATCATGAACCCGATTTTTGCCCAGACCGCGACCAGTGTCTTCGAAACCATGTCGCGCCTGGCGCGGCAGTTCGATGCCGTCAATCTGGGCCAGGGCTTTCCGGACGATCCCGGGCCGCAGGATGTCCGGCAGAAGGCGGCCGATGCGGTCATGACCGGCTGGAACCAGTATCCGCCGATGATGGGCATACCGGAACTGCGCCAGTCGATCGCACGGCACTACAAGCGTTTCCACCAGCTCGACCTCGATTGGGAAAACGAGGTGATGGTGACGTCGGGGGCTACCGAAGCCTTGGCCGGCGCCCTTCTCGCCCTGATCGAACCCGGCGACGAGGTGGTGCTGTTCCAGCCGATGTATGACGCCTATCTGCCGTTGGTGAAGCGCGCCGGGGGAATCCCACGTTTCGTCACCTTGCGGCCGCCGCATTGGCGTATTGATGAGGAACAGTTGCGGGCCGTCTTCAACAAGAAGACGCGCGTGGTACTGCTCAACAATCCGCTCAATCCGACCGGATCGGTATTTCTCCGCGAAGACCTCGACTTGCTGGCCCGTTACGTCGTCGAACACGATTGCATCGTGGTGTGCGACGAGGTGTGGGAGCATGTCCTGTTCGACGATATTGAACATACGCCCCTACTGACGCTGCCGAGTTTGCGCAACCGGGTGGTCAAGATCGGGTCCGCCGGCAAAATATTCTCTCTCACGGGCTGGAAGGTCGGCTTCGTTTGCGCCGCGCCGGAGATATTGCGGGTGGTGGCAAAGGCACACCAATACGTAACTTTCACCACGCCGCCCAACCTGCAGGCGGCAGTGGCTTATGGTCTCGACAAGGACGACGGCTATTTCGTGGGATCGCGGCGCGACTTCCAGGCCGCACGCGACCGCTTTGCTGCGGGGCTGGAGAAGCTGGGTCTGTCGGTACTTCCCTCTTCCGCCACCTATTTCCTCAATGTCGATCTGACCAAGGGGCGCTTTGCCGGCATGACCGATAATGCCTTCAGCATCCGCCTGGTCGAGGAGGCGCGCGTGGCATCGATCCCGGTCAGTGCATTCTATGCGGAGGAATCGGTGACCAGCGTAGTTCGCTTCTGTTTCGCCAAAAAGTTCGAGACCCTGGATGAGGCCCTGAAGCGGCTCGATGCGTTCATGGCGCGCGCTTAGGGACAATCCTTGCGGTCGAATCGCGCTCTTCTGATAGGCTCGCCCCATGTTCGAGATTGACTCCAGCCGGCTCGATCTGGCCCAGGAATTCAAGCGCAAGCCGTTCGGCCGCCATAGCGCCGATCTGCAGCGCATTCTTAACCGCATGCGTTCGGAACCCTTCGAAGGCCATTACGTCCTGCTGCGCGATGGTCGCTTCGGGCCGTGGAAGCTGGCACAACTCGGCCGCCGGCCGCAGGACCCGATGACTTTGACCGGCCATATCTTTGATGATCGCCATCAGGCCGAATGGGCTGTCTTCAAGCTGCGCTGGCAGCGTTTGACGGGCCAAGAACTGCCGCTGGATTGATCACCCCATGTTGAGTGCATCATGCTGAAAATCGTCGGCTATACAGATCGCCCCTCGGCGCGGCCCGGCGAACAACTCGATTTCAAGGTATCGTGCGAAGGCGGTGCTAACTCGTTCGATTCGCGCATAGTGCGGCTGATCTGTGGCGATGATGGTCCGATCAGCCCTGGTTACAAAGTCGTGCCGGTCGAGGCGAAGGTCAATGGCAGCTATCCCGGACGTCAGCAGAAGATCGATGTCGGCTCCTATCTGCTGACGCAGCAACCAGTCACGTTACACGCTTCGGCAGGCTTCACGCTTGCCGCCATCGTGCAAGGGCATTGGGTCGACAAGGAAGCGCCACAAGTCGTGCTGGCTTGCCATGATCTGGGACATGTCGGGTCCGTGCGCGGTGTTGCGCTGGGTCTCGACCGGTCCGGCGCTGGCGCTGTGACGGTCGGCGATGGACGCGGCCAGATCACACTCGGCACGGGGCGGCCGCTGCTGCCGAAGCACTGGTATCTGCTGGCTGCAAGCTATGACGCCAATGACCGACGGTTGACCGTGATCCAGCGGCCGCTCGACCGTCAGTTTGGCGAGCCCGAGATCAGCGAGGGATCAGCCGTCATCCCGTTTAACTTGCCGGACATGACGGCAGCGACCTTGACCATCGGTGCATCATTGCTGCCTGGCTTGAGTGATCGACGGCAGTCACAACATCATTTTGACGGTAAGATCGAGGCGCCGGCGATCTATGCCGGATATCTGGATCCGACAAAGATCAATCACCCGAGCTGGGCACCAATCCCCTGTATCGCGCGCTGGGATTTCAGCCGCGACATCGCGGCCAAGATCGTCAAGGACCAGAGTGGCAACGGTCACGATGGCGAACTGATCAACCTGCCAAACCGCGCGGTGACCGGCGCCAACTGGCATAGCGAAACGACCAATTGGCGCGAGCGGCCTGATCTCTACGGCGCCATCCACTTCCATAGCGACGATCTCTATGACATGGGCTGGGCGACCGATTTCACCTGGGAGTTGCCAAACGACCTCGCGAGCGGGATCTATGCCTGCGAGCTCACCACCAAGGATGGCGGCGAAGACATCTTGCCGTTCTTCGTCCTGCCACCCAAGGGCAAGGTGACAGCGTCGGTCGCTTTCCTCGCCTCCACCTATACATACCTCGCCTATGCCAACTCGCATCATGGCTATGAGGATGCGTTGTCGGAGGTCTGCTATGGCGCGCTCCTGGAATTGGGGCCGACCGAGCAGTTTCTGAAAGACCGGCGCGATTTCGGTGTCTCGCTCTATGACCGTCATCGCGATGGGTCGGGCAGCTGCTATTCTTCCTGGCTGCGGCCGATCCTCAACACGCGGCCAAAGCGGACGATCTGGAATTTCAATGCCGATCTCCACATCACCGACTGGCTGCAGGCGATCGGCCAGCCCTATGACATCATTACCGACGACCGGATCCACGCCGAAGGCGTCGAGCTTTTGCAGAACTATCGCTGCGTGATTGCCGGCACACATCCGGAGTATCACAGCACGGCGATGCTGGATGCGTTCGAGCGCTACCAGAAAGATGGCGGGCGGCTGATCTATCTCGGCGGCAATGGTTTCTACTGGCGCATTGCGACCAATCCGGCATGGCCGGCGGCGATCGAACTGCGCCGAGGCGAAGCCGGGACACGCTGCTACGAATTGCCACCGGGCGAGCGCTATCACGCCTTCACCGGCGAGTTCGGCGGCTTGTGGCGCAGCCAGGGCCGGGCGCCGCAGAAGATGTTGGGCGTCGGCTTCGTGACCGAGGGCTTTGATGCCAGTTCCTATTACCTGCGCCTCGCCGACAGCTTCGATCCGCGTGCGGCCTTCATCTTCGATGGCATCGGGCCGGACGACCGGATCGGCGATTTCGGCATCCTTGGCGGTGCCGCCGGGCTGGAGCTCGACGCCAGCGACCCGGAACTGGGGACGCCTGCTCACGCTTTGATCCTCGCCTCGTCCGTCGAGCACTCGAATGTCTTCCTGCTGACGCCGGAAGAAATGCTGGCTGGCTTTCCGGGCCTGGACGCGATTGAGAACGCGAAATGCCGCGCGGAGCTCGTGTTTTTTGAGACACCGTCAGGCGGCGCCGTCTTTTCGACCGGCTCGATCGGCTGGGCCAGTTCATTGAGCCACAATGGCTACGACAACAATGTTTCGCGGCTGACGCTGAATGTCTTGCGGCGGTTTCTGGATCCTGAGCCGTTTGCCTAAAAGGTATTTCCGCCACCCCTTGCCATATCCGGCCCGGGCTCCCACAATACCGCCATGCTGCTGGAAATCTTCGCCGATACCGTTTGCCCCTGGTGTTATATCGGAAAGCGCCGGCTGATGCGTGCCTTGGCCAACCGGCCGCAGCCGGATCTGGTCATTCGCTGGCGGGCCTTTCAGCTCAATCCCGGCATGCCGATGGCGGGCATCGACCGCACCCAATATATGACCGCGAAATTTGGCAGCCTGGAGCGGGCGCAGCGTGTGTTCGACAGCGTGGCACGTGTCGGGCGCAACGAAGGCATCAATTTCTATTTCGATCACATCCAGCGCACGCCCAACACGTTGCGCTCCCACCGCCTGCTGCAGGCCGCGGCAAAGATCGGCCGCGAAAGCGCGCTGCTGGACCGCCTCTACGTCAGCTATTTCACCTATGGGGTGGATATCGGCGACCCAGAAAAACTGATCAAACTCGCCGAGGATATCGGCCTGCCAGTAGAGACCGCGCGCGCGGCCGTCGAGGGTATCCCGGAAATAGATCTAGCGCTGGCGGAGGATTTCCAGTCGCGGCGCCTGGGGATCACGGGCGTGCCCTATTTCATCTTCAACGGGCGCTTCGGTTTGTCGGGCGCGCAGGAACCGGAAGTACTCTATTCGATGTTCGACCTCGCCCGCGAGGATGACGGCGAGCGGGTTGCTTCGTGAGGTACTGCCTGGGCGCTTTTGGATCACTGGTGCTGATCGCTGCATTTGCTGCGCCTTCATTTGCACGCATGGGCGTGCCAAAGGTGGCGTGCGAGGCCTCGCCTTCAGCAATCGTCGTTACCAGCCAGGAGTTCGTGGGGGAAAATCAGTTTCCCAATGTCCTGACGTTCAACGACAGTGGAGTACTCATCTTTACACACGGGTCGTCCAAGATTCAGTCGGACTTCACGCATGTTGTTGAGGTGCGCTATGGGCCAGTTCCGACTGTGTTGAATCTCTTCGCGCTTTCAGTTGTGGATCGGGAAAAACGAATCCCAGCGGATCGACCGACGGCTTACATAACAGCGGACTGCCTTTCGCAGCTCATTCGGCGATTTGAAGACAGAGTCTCATTCAAAGATCACCTTTGAACCCTACGCCGCCATGTCGGCGAGCTTATCCATCAGTTTACGAACGCCGCTCACGCGGGCATCGGCATCCAGCCAGTCCTGGCGATAGACCAGTTTCTGATCGGGGCGCACCGACATGATGTCGGAGCGTTTCGAGATGTAGTCGATCAAGCGATCGGGCTTGGCATAGCGGTTCTGGCGGAAGCTCAGCACAGCACCTTTCGGCCCCGCTTCGATGCGCTCAATGCCCGCGGCGCGGCACAGACGCTTCACCGCGACGATCTTCAGCAGGTTCTCGACCTCGTTCGGCAAGGCACCGAAGCGATCGATCATCTCGGCGGCGAAAGCTTCAGCTTCCTGGTCGTTCTCCAAGGTGGCGATACGGCGATAAAGGCCGAGACGGACCGAGAGGTCGGCGACATAGTCTTCCGGGATCAGGACGGACGTGCCGAGATTGATTTGGGGCGCCCATTCCTGCTTCTGCAGGGCACGGAGATCGCCACGGGCCTCGGCAACCGCATCCTCCAGCAATTGCTGATAGAGCTCGACACCCACTTCTCGCACTTGGCCGGATTGCTCTTCGCCCAGCAGATTGCCGGCACCGCGGATGTCCAGATCGTGGCTGGCCAGGGTAAAGCCGGCGCCTAATTGATCGAGCGTCTGCATGACATGAAGCCGCTTCTGCGCGGTTTCGGTGAGATTCTTGTTTGGCACCGTCGTCAGGTAGCAATAGCCACGCAGTTTCGATCGGCCGATCCGGCCGCGCAGCTGATAGAGTTGCGATAGGCCGAGAATGTCCGCGCGGTGGATGATCATGGTGTTGGCGCTGGGGATATCCAGGCCGGATTCAATGATGTTGGTGGCGAGCAGCATGTCATAGTTGCGGTCATAAAAAGCGGTCATCGCTTTTTCGAGCGCCGTTGCCGACATCTGGCCATGGGCGGTGACGATCTTCACTTCCGGCACCAGCTTACGCACGCGTTCTGCCACCGCTTCGAGATCCTCGATGCGGGGACAGACATAGAAGATCTGGCCGCCACGGAACTGTTCGCGCAGGATCGCTTCGCGCACCACCACGGGATCGAAGGGCAGCACGAAGGTGCGGACAGCAAGACGATCGACCGGCGGTGTGGTGATCAGGCTCATCTCGCGAATGCCGGTCAGCGCCAGCTGCAAGGTGCGCGGGATCGGCGTGGCGGTCAGGGTCAGTACATGGATGTCGCCGCGGATTTCCTTCAGGCGTTCCTTCTGGCTGACGCCGAAATGTTGCTCCTCATCAACGATCAGCAGGCCGAGATCGGCGAATTCGACCGATTTCGCCATCAAGGCATGTGTGCCAATGACGATCTCAACCCGTCCATCCTTGAGGTCCGCCTTGGTCTCTTTTGTTTCCTTGGCACCCACCAGGCGAGAGAGCTGCCGCACTCGAACAGGGAAACCACGGAACCGCTCGGTAAATGTCTTGAAATGCTGGCGGCACAGCAGGGTCGTCGGGGTCACGACCGCGACCTGCTTGCCGCTCATCGCAGCCACGAAGGCGGCGCGCAAGGCGACCTCGGTCTTGCCGAAGCCGACATCGCCGCAGACCAGGCGGTCCATCGGCTTGCCGGCGGCAAGGTCGGTCAGCACATCGTCGATGGCACGCTGCTGATCTTCGGTCTCGGCATAAGCGAAACGCGCGCAGAATTCGTCGAACAGGCCAGGTGGTGCCGTCAGAGGATCGCTCTCGCGGATGGCACGCTGGGCGGCCACTTTCAGCAGATGCTGTGCGATATCCTTGATGCGCTGCTTGACGCGCGCCTTGCGCGCCTGCCAGGCAGCGCCGCCCAGTTTGTCGAGTTCGACATGGGCATCCTCACCGCCATACCGGGTGAGGACTTCGATGTTTTCGACAGGGACATAGAGCTTGTCATTGCCGGCATAGGTAAGGCGCAGGCAGTCATGCGGCGCGCCACCAACGTCCAAAGTCTCGAGCCCCTCATAGCGGCCAACGCCATGATCGACATGGACGATGAAATCGCCGGCGCTGAAATTGGCGAGTTCTGCCAGGAACGTCTCGGTCTTGCGCTTCCGGGTAACAGTCCGCGTGAGGCGATCGCCAAGGATGTCCTGCTCTGTAACGACGAGCAGGCCCTCGGCCGCATAGCCCTGATCCAGCGCCAGCACCGCGCGGCCCAAGGTGTCGCGCGGATAGGCCATGAATTCGGCAAGGCGGTCGATGGCGACCTGCTTCACCAGGCCATGTTCATTCAGCAAATGGCCGATGCGTTCGACGGCGCCCTGGCTGAAGGCGGTCAACAGCACGCGCTTGCCGGCCTGCTGTTCTGCACGGATCGCTTTCGCCGCCGCGTCATAGACGTTGATATCCGGGTTGATGCGCGCTTCGGCGAAGTTCAAGCCGGGGCCACCGGTGGCGCGCAACCCGCCTTCGGTACCAGTGCCGAAATGATGGAAGGCGAAGATGGTGTGACGCCGAGCGAGGTTCTTCCAATCTGCGTCCGTAAGATACAGTTGGCCTGGCGGCAGTGGCTTGTAAACCGCATCAGCCCGCTGCAAGTCTTTACGTGCGGCATAGAAATCGGCGATCGTATCGAGGCGGGCACGCTTGGACTCGTCGGCCTGGTGATCGAGCGTGATGACGGCCTGCGGCAGATACCCGTCGAGCGCCACCAGCGGCGCGCCGAACAAAGGCAGCCAATGCTCCATGCCGGGATAATGCCGGCCGGCGCTGATCGCCTCGTAAAGCGGATCGTCTGAGCCGCTGGCGCCGAAGGTCTCGCGGTAGCCGGTCCGGAATGCCTCGATCGCCGCCGGCGTCAGCGTGATCTCATTGACCGGTTTGATCTGAAACGTGTCGAGCTTTTCCTGGCTGCGCTGCGTGAGCGGATCGAACTGCCGGATATCCTCGATCTCATCGCCGAAGAAATCGATGCGCAGCGGCTGAGGCGTTCCCGGCGGAAAAAGATCGACGATGCCGCCTCGCACGGCAAACTCGCCGGATTCAGTGACGGTGGCGTTGCGGAGATAGCCGTTGCCGAGGAGATAGGTCACGACCTCCTCCTGGCTCAGGGTCTTGCCCCGCGTCAGATCGAGGCCACTGTTCTTGAATGCCGATGCAGCCGGCACCCTTTGCAGCAACGCCGCCACGGTGGTGACGACGATCGGCATCGGCTGGCCGCTGGCGCCAAGGGTGGCCAGAGCTGTCAGTGTCTCGATACGGGCTGCCAGGATGTCGCGGTGTGGCGATGAACGGTCATAGGGCAGGCAGTCCCAGGCCGGGAAAGCCAGGACCGGGAGTTCGGGCGCCACGAAGCGCAACGCTTCGACCATCCGTGTCATGCGCAGATCATCGCGCGCCACGTGGAGGACGCCGTGGAGTGACCGCGTCCGGGCAATGCCGGCCACCAGCTGGGCGTCATGGCCATCGGGCACGCCGCCGACGTCCTGGCGACCAGCGGCCGAGGCGTCCTTCGGCAGATCGAACGGTAAGGGTTCGCGCATCAGGCCTCTCCGATACCGGACAGGCGCAATTTGCCAAACGCCACCAACCGGTCGGTGACCGGGCTGCGCAAATGGTCCGGCAGGGTCTCGCGGCCGGAGAGCCAATCATAGATGTCGGGGTCGATTTCGCTCAAAAAGGCACTCAAAATCCGTAATTCGTCCGCATTCATGGTCGGGAGATTGGCGTCGGCGAAGGGCCCCAGGACCAGATCGAGTTCCTTGGTTCCACGATGGCGGCATTGGAACATCAGCTTTTTGCGCTGTCGCTCCACCTCCTCCATGCCGATACCCTTCCCTCTTTTACGTTTGGCGCATAGAGTCCCCCCCGTTTCCAGCAGCAGCCGGACCCGGAATCCCTTGCGACCGCAAATCCTTTACCCGCTCTTTGCCCCGGTGACCAGCCTGCCCGGCATCGGGCCCAGGCTCGGCAAGCTGTTCGAAAAATTGACCGGTCCCAATGTGTCGGGATTGCTGTGGCATCTGCCGACGGGATTGCTCGACCGGCAGCAGGAACCACCGATCGACACAGTGCTCGACGGTGCCACGGTGACCCTGAAGGTTCAGGTGACGATCCATCTGCCGCCGCTGCGTCCCCGCCAGCCTTATCGGGTCTCCTGCGTGAACGACACCGGCGCGGTCGATCTGGTCTTCTTCAATCCGCGGGTCGACTACATCCAGAATTTGCTGCCGCCCGGCGAATGGCGAATCGTGTCCGGCCGGGTCGAGCGCTATGCCGGCACCCTCAACATGGTGCATCCCGATTACATCCTGCCGCCCGAGCGCATCGCGGAGATCAAGCGGTTGGAACCGACCTATGGCCTCACCGCCGGCTTGACGCCGCGACTGGTCCTGAAGGCGGTGGCGGCCGCCATCGACCGCGCGCCGGACATGCCGGAATGGATCGATGCCCATGTCATGAAGCGGCATCAGTGGCCGAAATGGAAAGCCGCAGTAGAAGCGGTACATCGGCCGGCGGGTGCTACCGATCTCGAGCCTGGCACCGTGGCGCGCCAGCGTCTCGCCTATGACGAATTGCTGGCAAGTCAGGTCGCGCTCGCTCTGGTGCGCCAGCACAACCGTCGCCTTGCCGGGCGGCCATGTGTGGCGACCGGCGCCCTCACCTCCCGCGTCAAGGCACGGCTGCCCTATGACCTCACCGCCTCGCAGCGCTTGGCAATCGAGGAGATCGCCAACGACATGGCGTCGCCGCAACGCATGTTGCGCCTGCTGCAGGGCGATGTCGGCAGCGGCAAGACGGTGGTGGCGCTGTTTGCCATGCTGATCGCGGCGGAGGCCGGCGGCCAGGCGGCCTTGCTCGCCCCCACGGATCTCCTGGCACGGCAGCATTTTGCGACACTTGAGCCACTGCTGCGCGCCGCCGGATTGGAACTGCGCCTGCTGACCGGCCGCGACAAGGGCAAGACCCGCGACAAGATCCTCGCCGACCTCGCCTCCGGCGAGACCAAGCTGGTGGTCGGCACCCATGCCTTGGTGCAGGAGAGCATCGTGTTCGATGATCTGCGCCTGGCCGTGGTCGACGAACAGCACCGTTTCGGCGTGCAGCAGCGCGTGGCGCTCTCTGAAAAGGGTAAGGGTGTCGATCTCCTAGTGATGACCGCGACCCCGATCCCCCGCACACTTACCCTCACCGCCTATGGCGATATCGATGTCTCGCGCTTGACCGAGAAGCCGCCGGGGCGGCAGCCGATCGATACGCGCATCATTCCGCTTGATCGCTTGAACGAGGTGGCGGAAGGGCTGCGGCGCGCGACAGCACAGGGATCGAGGGTCTACTGGGTCTGCCCGCTGGTGGATGAATCGGAACTGATCGATCTCGCGGCCGCGACTGAGCGGCACGAGATGTTGAGGATGCTGTTCGGCGATCGCGTGGGACTTGTGCATGGCCAGCAGAAGGCTGCCGACCGCGACAAGACCATGGCACAGTTCCAGGAAGGTTCGATCGACATCCTCGTGGCAACCACCGTGATTGAGGTAGGCGTCGACGTGCCCCAGGCGACGGTCATGGTGATTGAACATGCCGAACGCTTCGGCTTGGCTCAGCTCCATCAGTTGCGCGGTCGTGTCGGGCGCGGATCGGCTAAATCGAGCTGCCTGCTGCTCTATCAAACGCCGCTGAGCGAAACCGCTAAGGCACGCCTCAACATCATGCGCGAGACCGAGGACGGCTTCCGTATCGCTGAGGAAGATCTACGCCTGCGTGGTGCCGGCGAATTGCTGGGCACGCGGCAGAGCGGCCTACCGGAATTCCACCTCGCCGATCTGGTGGCGCACGCCGATCTTATCCAGATCGCGCGCGATGACGCGCGACTGGTTCTGGAGAAGGATCCGGAACTGGTCAGCGAACGCGGTCTCGCCTTGCGCATCCTCCTCTATCTCTTCGAGAAGGACGCGGTCGTCAAGACCATCCGTTCAGGCTGATGGCTTTGCCTTCACCACGGCCTTGCCGGGTGCCACGATGCCGCCAGAGACCACCAGCTTGATACCATCCTCGACCGACATGTCGAGATAGATGACATCCTTGCGCGGTACGAAGATGAGATAGCCGGAGGTTGGGTTCGGCGTCGTCGGCACAAAGATGGTGAGCGCGTCCCCACCGATGGCCGCTGCCACTTCCGGCGGCGTCGTACCGGTGACAAAGCCCAAGGTCCAGGCGCCGGCGCGCGGAAACTCCACCAGCACGGAATCGCGAAAGGCCGAGGACTGGTTGGCCAGCACCGTTTCCACGATCTGCTTGATAGCACTGTAGATACTGCGGATGATCGGCAGCCGGTTGAGGATGCTCTCCATCAACTGCCGTGTCAGGCGCCCGAACAGGCCCGCAGTGACGGCACCGATGAGGGTAAGGACCAGCAGCACGATGATGAGGCCAATCCCTGGAATCGAGAACGGCAGATAGTTCTCTGGATTGTATTCCGGCGGGACCAGAGGCAGCACGGTCTGGTCGACCCAGCTGATGAACAGCCAGGCGATATAGATGGTGAGGCTCACCGGCGCGGTGATGAGAATGCCAGCCAGGAAGTAGTTGCGCAGGCGCACGCCAAGGCCCAGCCGCGCCACGCGTCTTGGCGGCAGATCCTCCGGCGGCAAGGATGGTAAGGGGGAGTCGGGGCCCGGCATTTGCGGGTTCTCCGGCTGGCTCATGATCTAACGTACCTTTCCATCACTAAAATCGGCCCTATCAAATAGCACTGGCCCCGTTGGCGCAACTCCGGCAGAATCGCTCGTGTTTACTGGTATTTGTCCGGATATCGGCACCCGAAATGGCTTAGTTGGATTGGATCGAGGGGCTGGTCTGTTTCGCAGCGCGCGATCAGGTCGAGTTCGCGGTGATTGCGGTCGTGGGAAACATCTGGGAAAGCTTGCGTGGCGACCGCGCCTTCCCGACTCGCGCTGAGATCGATCCCTTGGCATTTCGGTGCTAACTGCCCTACCTCTCAATCACGGAGTTGCGCCCTGATGCCCTACCGTCTGATGCTATCGCTGATTGCTGTTCTTTGCATGCTGGCGCCGATGGCGCAGGCGCAGACCAGCCCAGTCGATCCCGGTTCCGCGGCCTTCATGAGCGGCAACTACGCCTTGGCTCTGCAGGAGTGGTCGACGAAGGCGCAAACCGGCGATGCCGAGGCGATGAACAACATCGGCATCCTTTACAATAAAGGTCTCGGCGTCGAGCAGGATGAAGCCATGGCTGCGAGCTGGTATCGGCGTGCCGCCGAAATCGGCTTTGCCAATGCGCAGTTCAATCTTGCCAATCTCTATTACTCAGGCAATGGGGTCGAACGCGATCTCAAGCAGTCGGCCGGCTGGTATCACGAGGCGGCCAAACGCGGTCATCTGGGCGCCCAATACTTCCTCGGCCTGATGTATGAGGATGGCGAGGGTGTGCCGGAAGACAAGATGGAAGCGCTGAAATGGATCGTGAAAGCGGCCGATGGCGGCAATGCCGCCGCCCAATACGAAGTCGGCCGCATGCTGGTGGGTGGCGACGGTCTGCAAGCTGATCCGGTCAAGGGCGCGGAATACACCTTGAAAGCGGCCCATGCCGGCAACGCGAAGGCAGCGCTGCTGATGGCCCAACTCTATGCCGCCGGCAATGGCGCGGAGCAGAACGATCTGGAAGCTTATGTTTGGGCGCGGATCGCCACCGAACGCCTGAAGCCAGGGCAGGATTCGAAGAAGGCCTATGATCTGGTTGAAGAGCTGGAGGCGCGCCTCGAGGAAGGTGCGGTGAAGGCGGCCGAACGCGTCATACAAATCCGCAATCCGAAACCGGAAAGCAAAGAGGGTGAGCCCGCGCCGCAATAACTCTACGGATAGGTTGACGTGGCGTAGATTTTTTCCAGCCGCGTGATCGTCTCGGCCGTTGAGAGCACCGCGTCCGACGCTGCTGGAGCCTTCACCAGATCAACGGTCAGGACAGATGTCGCCTTGCCCTTCGCCGAACGCGTTTCGGAACAGGCGTAATCGTCCGGCCAACCGTAATAGCCGCGATGATGGCGATACCCATAGCCATATCCACCATATCCATATCCGTAACCCGGATAGCCCCAGAAGCCGGGCGCACCCCAGAACGGCGCGGCCCGGCAGCGCGGGTAGGATTGCACATCGACATCGCTGTCGGTTTTTTCACTGACGATGCGGATGGCGGGAATGCCGCGCTCTTGGGCGATGCGCGCGGCACGCAGCAAGGCGAGGTCATGGACCTTTTCCTTTTCGGCGCTGATGCGGGCGTCCTCGCGCGGGGTGCGTGAAGAAACCGTCACCTCGGCACCGCGATAGGTGACCTCGACCGTATCGTCATCAACATTACGATCGCTGAAGCCAAAATTGCCGGCGACAGATAGCGGTTGCATGGCCGGGCGCGGCGGTGCCGGGGTTGTACAGGCGGCGAGCACCAGAGCTGCGGTCGCCAGCACGGACATGTGGAATGGGTGTATTTTCATGGCCTAAATATAACACCGGCGTCCACGATCGGCTCCGGACGGGATGGTACACTCAAGAAAATGTGATCGGATTCTTATCGCCACTCCGCGTCAGGATTGGCGAGGACAGCCGGGCTGAGGGCAAGGCAATAACCCTTCTCCGCCCATACCTTTTTGCAGGCCTTACCCGCTTCCGCCTGATCGAGGCCGACCAGGAGGGCCGAATAGCGTGTCAGACCTTCCCAGGTGCGCTGGATAATTGCGGGGCGGCCCTTCTTGATCACGTCCTTCAGCTTCACTTTCATGCCGGCAATGGTGCTCTCAGCCTGCCCTTTTTGCGGAAAGGCGCCGAAGACAACACCCCAGCCGGAAATACGTGCGGTCGAGGTGATGGTCGAATTGCCTTCCTCCACGACACGTTGGTTGCAATCACCACCTTTCAGCAAGGTCGGCGGCGGGCCTTGTTCAGCGGTCGAGACCTTGATGGGCATGTCCTTCAGCTTGATTCCGCCCTTGCCGTCCTCGGCAAAACCGGCATTGAGCAACTTCGTCATCAGTGCTGCCCGTTCGCCGCGATTGCTGCCGCCCAGGACGACGCCGATTAGGCGACGGCCGTTCCGCTTGGCCGACGCCACCAGATTGTAGCCGGAGCCGCAGGTGAAACCGGTCTTCATGCCGTCCGCCCCCTGATAGGAAGACAGGATGCCGTTGACCGAGGGCTGCGTCCGCCCGGCGATGGTTACCGAGCGTTTGCTGAAGAAATGATAGTGCTCCGGGTAATTGTCCAGAATCCGCATGGCGAGCAGCGCCATGTCGTGCGCGGTCGTCACCTGGCCAGCATTGGGCAGGCCCGAAGCATTGCGGAACTCGCTCCGGGTCATGCCGATGGCATGCGCGGTGTGGGTCATCATGCTGGCAAAACGCTCCTCCGTGCCGCCGATCGCTTCAGCCAGCGCCACAGCGGCATCATTGCCGGAAACCACAATCATTGCAGTAAGAGCTTGTTCCACCGTGATCTTTTGGCCGGTCTTGAGGCCGAACTTGGTCGGCGATTGACCAGCGGCAGCGGCAGAGACGGTGATCTTGTCGGCAAATTGCAGTTTGCCCGACTTGGCAGCTTCAAACACCATGAAGGCCGTCATCATTTTGGTGAGCGAGGCGGGGTACCAGAGGGCATTTGCGCCATCGGCACGTAGCACGGCGCCGTCCGTCGCATCCACCAGGACACTGACATTGCGGGCTGCTGCCGGTACCGCGGCAAGCCCAACAAATAGGGCGAGAATGGCCCAAATCCACCGCGCAGAAGCCTTCAGCAACATACTTCCCTCAAATCCCAAAATGGGGTTGGATGTTAAGACATGAGTCTGCGACAAGTCGCAAGCGTTATAGGCATTGTTCCGGGGGTTTACGACGGTAAGCTTCCGGAATTGGAAGGGTTTTGGGGGTATCTGTGATCCGAATCACGCGCAATCTCATGGTCGGTGGGTTTTTGAGCCTGGCTGTCCTGGCGGGGGCTTCTGTCTTCGCCGCCCTGCCCGCTCGGGCCGATTATCAGAGTGGCGTCGACGCCTATTACAAGGGTGATTTCCGGGCTGCCTATGATGCTTGGTTGCCGTTGGCGGAGGCCGGAGATGCGGTCGCGCAGAACAGCCTTGGAGCCCTTTACGATCACGGTCTGGGTGTCACCGAGGACAATTTGGAGGCGGCACGCTGGTATGAGATGGCGGCGCAACAGGGCATGCCGCTCGCCATGCGCAATCTGGGAACCCAATACGCGACCGGCCATGGTCTGCCATACGATCTCGAGGCGGCCAAACAGTGGTATGAGCGCGCGGCGGCTGCCGGCGACCAGCAATCGGTCGCCCTGCTCAATCATTTGCGCCCATCGACGGCGCCGGTGGACGCTTCTGCGGCAGCTGTCACCCCGACCTTCACCACGCCGAGCGTCACGGGCAATCTCGCAGAGCCAGGCGAGGCTGCCGTTGCGCCTGAGGCAACCAGTTCGATCGCCGACAGTTCGGGCAGCGACGATCTTGTCATTGCGGATGCGCCCACTGTTGCGCCCGCCGCGCCTGTTTCCGACGCGCCGATCGCCCTCGATCTGGGGAGCGAGACTGTCACCATGCCGGCGACAGGTGCGGCAACGACGCCCCAACCTGCCCCGGCGCAGCCGGTAGCCGCGCAGCCTGCTGCGGTGCAACAGGCGGCCGTAACGCCGGTCGCCCCCAGCACCCGTACCGATGGCAACTGGCTGATCGGCCAATGGCAGGGACCGTCGCTCGGTTGTCCGCAGGCGGGCGGCGTTGAGTTCACCGATACTGAGACGCTGAGCTGGTTCGATGGCCAGGTGGCCGTGCGGCTCAGTTCCACCTATCAGATTGCCGGCGACAATATCGTCGTCACCGCCACCGGCGGCGATGGCGTGCCGCAGCAATACACCTATCAGCGCGGCGGCGCCGACAAGATGATCATCGTCAGCATCCCGACCTCGATGCCGAAGTCACTGCTCGGGATCGCCTATCGCCGCTGCGGACCTGCACCTGCCGTGACGCAGGCAGCGAGTGCTGCGGCTCCGGCCGCTGCGCCCGTTGCCGCCGACCCCTCGCCGGTGCCGGCAGCCACGCCGATCATCAGCGCAGCACCTGCTGCAAGTACCCCGGCAGCCAGCACCGCAGCCCCAACAACCACCAGCGAATACTCACTCGCAGAAGAGCCGGTGGTCGGCAATGCAACCGCCGCCGCCGGTTGGAAGGCATTCGAGCAGGGGCAATACGAACAGGCCCTCGCGACCTTCAAATCTCTCGGTGAAGCGGGTGACACCAACATGCAGGTGATCGTCGGCAACATCTATGATTATGGCCAGGGCGTGCCGCAGGACGATGTGCAGGCGATGCAGTGGTATCTGATGGCGGCCGAGCGCGGCAATCCAAAGGGCCAGTATCAGGCCGGCGCGCTCTATTATCGCAGTCAGGGTGTGCCGCAGGACCTGATCGAATCCTATCGCTGGCTGACCCTGGCGGCGGAAGGGCCGTCTGCCGGTATGGCCAGCGACCCCAGCCAATCGAGCAATTTGCAGGCTAAGACTCTGCTCAATACGGTGGCCAGCGAAATGAGCGCTGCCGACATCGCCACGGCAAAGGCGCTGGCCAAGAAGTCCAAGAAGAAAAACTGACGACCGCCTCTTTCCGGAGTTCCCCCATGACCACCAACCTCGCCTTCGATGCGGCCGATCTTGCCGCCAAGGACCGCGCGCATCTCATCCACCCCTGGGTCGATCTCGGCCTCGTCAAAGACACCGAACCGTTGATCGTGTCAGCAGCCGAAGGCGCCTATGTCTACAACGTGCAGGGCCAGAAGATGCTGGACGGCATCGGCGGCATGTGGTGCGTCAATGCGGGCTATGGCCGTGGCGAGATCGCCGATGCGATGGCCGACCAGGCGCGGCGGATGGCCTATTTTTCGCCCTTCGGCGTCATCGGCAACCCTCCGGCGATCGAATTTGCGCATCGCCTGACACAGCACACGCCGGGTGATCTCAAGCACGTCTTCTTCACGACAGGCGGTTCGACTGCCGTCGATTCAGCTTTGCGCTTCGTCCATTTCTACAACAACTTCCACGGTCGACCGAAGAAGAAGCAGATCATCACGCGGGAATACGCCTATCACGGCTCGACCTATCTGACGGCCTCCGTCTCTGGCAAGCCCGCCGATCGCGGCAATATGGATCTGGAGACCGGCTTCATCCATCACCTCTCGGCCCCCAATCCCTATCGCAGGCCTGACGGCATGTCGATGGAGGCATTCTGCGACGCTAAAGTAAAGGAGCTCGAGGACAAGATTCTGGCTCTGGGGCCCGACAACGTCGCCTGCTTCATCGCCGAGCCCCTGCTCGCGTCGGGTGGCGTTATCGTGCCACCGCCCGGCTATCAGCGCCGCACCTGGGAAGTGTGCAAGAAGTACGACGTGCTCTATATCTCGGATGAAGTCGTCACCGGCTTCGGCCGGTTGGGGCATATCTTTGCCTCAAAGGAAGTATTCGATATCGAGCCGGATATCATCACCTGCGCCAAGGGTCTGACCTCTGGCTATGTCCCGCTGGGCGCCATGATCGTCTCGGACAAGCTCTATTCGACGCTAACTGACAAGGCCGGACGCGGTCAGACTTTCGCCAACGGCTATACCTATTCGGCGCATCCGGTATCCTGTGCCGCCGGCATGGCCAATCTCGATATCTTCGAGCGCGAAGACATTTGCGGCCATGTGCGCAAAACAGGCCCCTACTTTCATGAGCGGCTCCGCGAACTCAGCGCGCTCGACATGGTCGGCGACGTGCGCGGCAGCCACTTCATGGTCTGCGTTGAGTACACGTCGGACAAGAAGAACAAGACCGTGCCGCCGGCCGACTGGAATGTCGGCAAGCGCATCTTCGAGAAATGCCAGGAAAAGGGCCTGCTCGTGCGACCGCTCGGCCATCTCATCGTCATGTCGCCGCCATTGATCATCAACCGCGCGCAGATCGACTTTGCGGTCGAGACGTTGCGGGCGGGCATCGTCGAGGTGATGGATGATCTCAAGCGCGAAGGGCTGTGGAATGCCTGATTACTTGAGCCAGATCTCGGCGCTGGCGGATTTGCCGCCGGCGTCGATGACGGTGACGCGCTGCGCGCCCTTGCCGTCCGGATCCCACTGCGCCTGGCGCAGATAAGGCGGCGAGCTCACGGGCTTGCCGTTGACCAGCCAGCGTAAGGGCAGGTTACCGCCCTCGGCCTTGAGCACCAGCGGCAGCAGCGGATCGCTTTCGGCAACCGGCACGGTCGAGCCGTCGAGCGGAAAGGCGATGCGCAGATTGTTCTGCGCGCGTTGTGCCGCCGCCATCATCGGCCCGGAATCATATCGCCGCAGATTGGCCGGCAGCCCGCCATTGCCGACCAGCAGAGCACCGGCTGGCGGTGTTCCCGCCAAGGCGCTTTCGCTTGGCGGCAATTGGTCGAAGGCTTCGAACAGCAGAGGTGCTGCCGCATCGCGCCCCATGCGGCCGCCGGAAAACGAGCCGTCCGGCCGTCCGACCCATATGCCGATCGTGTAGTCCCTTGTGTAGCCGATTGCCCAGGCATCGCGGTAGCCATAGGATGTGCCGGTCTTGTAGGCGATGCGGCTCGCCTGCCGCCGATTGCCGGAGGCCAGCCATGACGCCGGCGGCGGTGTGTCTTCCAGAATGCGCGTTACATAATAACTGCCGAGCGCACCGATGAAGGGCTTGGCTTCAGCGCTGGGCGCGCCGGCGAGAAAATTGAGTGCGCGCACCTGGCCTTCCTCCGAGAATGAGGCGTAGAGCGCCACCATCTCTTCCAAAGTGACGCCGACACCGCCCAGTACAATTGGCAGGCCCGGCCGCCCCGCATCCTTGGGCAGATGCAGCGGAAAACCGGCATCGGTCAGCTTCTGCGCGAAGGGCGGTGCGCCGATCGCATCCATCAGGGTGACCGCCGGCAAATTCAGCGACAGCTGCAACGCCTCGCGGGCGGAAATTTCGCCGCGGAACATATGGTCGAAATTCTCCGGCGCCCAATCGCCGAAGCGCATCGGCTGGTCGACCATGATCGTGTCTGGATGCACCACCAACTCATCAAATGCCATGCCATAGATGAACGGCTTCAAGGCCGAACCCGGCGAACGGACGGCGGAAACCATGTCGATCGGGCCGAACTGGCGTCTGTCGAAATAATTGGCCGAACCGAGATAGGCCAACACCCGGCGCCCGTCATTGGCGACCACCAGAGCCGCCATCGTGGCCCCCGGTTCCAGATTGACCGACCGGCGCAGCAGCAAGGTCTGCAATCTCCGCTGCAGCTCATGATCGATGGTGGTGTGAATGACCGCGTCGTTGGGCAACGCACGCCGCAGGCGTTCGGCAAGGTGCGGCGCATCGCTGAGCGCCGGCATGCGCCGCACGGGAATCTTTTCAGCCAGCGCTGTCTCATAGCTCGGCTGATCGATCTCGCCTTCCGCCAGCAGTCGCGCGAGGACCTTGTCACGCGCGCGCTTGGCGGCCTCCGGGAAACGATCAGGTCGCAAGCGCTCCGGGCTCTGCGGCAAGGCCACCAGCAAGGCCGCTTCGGCCTCGGTCAGATATTGCGGCTCCTTGCCGAAATAGCCGAGGCTGGCGGCACGCACGCCCTCGAGGTTGCCGCCATAGGGCGCCAGCGTCAGATAGATATCGAGCACACCCTCGCCGCCCAGCCGCCAGGTGAGCTGCAAGGCGCGCAAGGCTTCTATCGCCTTCGCCTCCAGCCCGCGCGGGCGCGGCTCCAGGAGGCGTGCGGTCTGCATGGTGAGGGTCGATGCTCCGGACACCACCTCCCCCGCCGTTGCCGCCTGAAAGCCGGCACGTATCACCGCCAGCGGATCGACACCCGGATGCCAGCCGAAGCGGCCGTCTTCGAAGGTTTTCAGATAGCGCAGGAATTTCGGATCAACCTCGCCGGTCTTGGCCGGGAAACGCCATGCGCCGTCTGCGGTCGCAAACGCCCGTAGCACGCTGTCATCCGATGCCAGCACCAAGGTCGAATGATCCCGCAGCCGCCCCATGAACGGCGGATAGATCTGGTCGACCACCAGCCCGGCCACCATCGCCAGCAGGACAAGCCCGCTGGCGATGATGCCTATATGTCTGAGCCTCTGGCGCTGCCTTATCATGGCGACCGCGGTCAGTAGGCCGCGATCGTCAACTGGTCGCGGCCACCACGACCGCGAACGTCGGGGGCATACATGTCCTCGATCTGCACCGCCGGCACGGTATAGGAACCGGGGGTTACCGCGCGGACCATATAGGCCGCGTTGAAGGTGCCGGACTCACTGTTGGCATCGACATCGAGCGCGCCGATATAGCGGTCGTCCAGGAACTCGCTATAGGTAAGCGAGGTCAAGGTCGGCAGCCAGGACAGATCGCCGGTGCGCCGCGTATCGGTGAGGCGCTCGTTCTCGATCTCGAAACCCGCCGGCAGCAGATCGACCACCAGGGCACGCCGATAATCGGCGGCCTTGACGGTGCCGCTGATGACCGCAACCAGTACGTCGTTCTGTCGCACGGTCTTGAGATCCACCGGCTCGCCGGTCAGCGTGTAGTAGACACGCGTGATCTCAAAGCCACTTTGTTCCGGCGGCAGTTCGGCGATCGGCACACCGACAACCGTCGCCTTGGCATAGACCGGCTCAGTCCCGTTATTGGTGAAGATCGACCCCATGCCCAGATCATTGCCCGCGAGATGCAGGAAATAGGGCTTCGATTGGCTGACACTCGCCTCCGCATCGCGACCGATGCTGATCTCCGATTGAGCGGATGCCGTCGTCGCCTTGGCGGCCATCAGAATCCAGACTTGCTCCTGAGTGCTGAGATAACCGCGCCCTGCCTGCATATTGGCAAGCGTGTCGAGATAGGTCGTGGGATCACGGCCCGGCAGCTTCGCTTCGCTGAGCAGCGTCACGATGGCGGCAAGATCGCGCAGATCCGACCCGTAGTCTCGCATATGCCGCCGCGCCCGGTTGACTGCCAGCAAGGCTGCATCGAACGCGCCATTGGCGCGGGCGATATCGCCGTTGAGGGCGAGTGCCGTACCAAGCTGGGCCAAGGCAAGGCCCGTCGGCATGCGGTCGAGATAGTTGTCGGCGAGATAACGCAGTTCGCTGAGTTTGGCTTCCTTGGCCTTCGCCAGCACATAGACCGCATAGGCCCGTGCCGCGAGATTGTCGGCGCTGTCATTGTTGTAATCGGTCGCCACATAACGCAACCCGTCGAGGCCGTGGTTATAGGCAATGTCGGAGACCTCGTAACCGCGGGCGCGCGCTTGGGTCAGGAAATCCATGGCGAACGCTGACAACCAGTTCTCCGGCGGGCTGAAGCTGGTCCACAGGCCGAATAGCCCATCGCTGCGCTGGCGTTCGAGAACCCGGCCGATGGCACCCTGCACTTCCTTCGGATCGCTCTTGGCGTATTTGTTCTCGAGGCTCCAGATCTCCGCCACCTCGTTGGTGAAGAGCAAGGGGAACGCAACGCTGGTTGTCTGCTCAAGGCAGCCATAGGGATAGTGATAGAGATCGGCCAGCACGCTCTGCACGTCGAGATTGGGATGCGGACTGAACGACAGGCGCAGATCCGATGTCTCCGGCAGGAAGTCTGCCAAGGCATTGGCCGAGACTTTCAGCGGCGCCCCCGGCAACAATCGCTGCGTGAGTGTTTGGCTGATCGCCGGTTGCGACGGACGCACGGGCAGATTGACGTCACGCGTCAGCGCAAAGCCCTCCGGCCCCTTCATGGCGACGGTGACATGACCCTCGCCGACACTGAGGCCCTGGATACCGATGCGCCAGTCATGGCTCGCCCCCTTGGCGAGATCGACCGTGAGATGCGTCTCTCCGGTGAGGCGCAGATTGGCGCTGGCCGTGAGATCGATTTCATACGTCCCCGCCGCACCTTCGACATTCTGGAGTGACAACGACACGGCGCTGTTGTCGCCGGGCGCCAGGAAGCGTGCCGCCGATGCCAATGCCACGACCGGATCGCGGACGATAAGATCGGCATCAGTCGCACCGACATTCTGCTCGTCCCAGGCCACCGCCATCAACCGCAGGCGACCGTTATAGTCCGGCACCTCGAACTTGATCAGCGCCTTGCCCTCGGTATCCAGCTTGACGATGCCGGAGAACAGCGCCACCAGCTTGATTTCCTTGGGTGCGCCGCGCTTGGCGAGGCCTTCGCCGTCACCGCCGGAGCGGATGACGCCGCGCTTGCCTTCCTTGCCGTCGATCAATTGGCCATAGAGGTCGCGGATCTCGACCCCAAGACGACGCTTGCCGAAATAATGATCGAGTGGGTCCGGCGTCGCAAAATCGGTCAGCAGAAGAATGCCTTCGTCCACCGCAGCCAAGGTGACATAAGCGTCCTTCCCGGCAAGATTGGTGACGGTCACCGGTATCTCGACCGCCTGACGCGGCTTCATGCTCTCCGGCACGGTCATCGAAATCTGCAATTCGCGCGGCTTGGGATCGATGGCGAGCCAGGTAAGCCCGATGGCCCGGCCGGGACCATGCTCGTTCGCCTTGCCGGCACGATAGGCATTCACCAGCACATAGGCGCCGGCGCCCCATTTCTTGTCGACATCAATCTTGATGGTCTTGCCATCTGCAGGCACCGAGACGGCGAAGCTGTCGATGACATGATCGGTGGCGATCGTCACCTGCGCCTCGCCAGCAAACGGCGCGCTCAGGCGGATCTCGGCCGTGTCATCAACGCCATAGAGTTCCTTGTCGGCCACCACCTGCATCTTGTCTGGCGTGCCGCCAGTACCAGGTGCCGACCACCAGCCGGCATAGAAGCGGACGGAACTGGCTGTCCCGCTGGCCGCATCGAATACCTCCAGGCGATAGCGGCCCCAATCGACCGGCAGCGCAAGTTTGCCCGGTTGATCAGCCGTCACTGCTACGGCGCCAGTCGACGATTCCGCATCGCGCACGACATAGTCATAGTCCCAGCGGTTGTCGCGATAGAACCAGACGTAATCCCAGTCTTCTTTCACCAGACGATAGGAGAGATCGGGCTGGGCGACGGTCTTGCCGTCACGGCCGACTGCCAGCACTTCGAATTCCGCCGTGGCGCCCTGTTGTGTCTGGTCATCGGCAAAGAGCGGCTTGATGCCGAGATAGAGATCGCGGTCGCGGATCGGCCGGGTGATCATCTCGATTACCGGACGGCCGCCGAATTCATAGACCTCAACCCGCAACGTGGCCGCCAGCGGCACCTGGGCCTCCGGCACCGTGTCGAAGGACATATCGAGTTCCAGATACCCTTTATCGTCGGTGGTGTTGTCGTCATAAACCAACCGTTCGGCCTCAACCTTCTCATCGGCGAGGCCGAAACGATAATCCTTGAAGGTCGGGAACGGCGCGTAATCCGCGGCAATGACAACCTCAGCCTTCACCACAAGATTGGACGCAGGCGCACCGTAAAGGTATTTGGCATCAATCTGGACCGGCAGAGGCTCGGGCGGATTCAAGACATCGGCCGCCGCCGTGAGCTTTGCCTCAATCCGCGCAGGGACGACGTCCTCCACCAGGAACTGCCCGCTGGCAATCGCATCGCCTTCGGGGTCGAGATACGCCTCGAGGGTCCATGTCCCGGTGCGCGCCGAACTGGGCAAATCAATGTCGACGCTGTATCCGCCACCGGTATCGGCCACATCGGCAAAGCGTTTCGCTTCGATGCCGTCCGGCCGCACCAGGCGGAAAGTCAGCTTCTGATCCTTCAGCGCCTGGGTCGCCGGGTCGCGCGACAAGGCCATGACATGCGCTGTCTCACCCGGCCGATATACGCCACGGTCGGTATAGAAGAAAATATCGATATCGTTGGGCATGTGACGCCCGCCAACACCCCGATCCGACAGATCGAAAGCCGGGCCGCTGATATCGAGGAAGCTGAAATCGCCATCGCGTCGGAACGCCATCACCGCCGTCGCAGTGCGACCGCCGGCACCGCGCAGCAGGCCTGGGTCGAAATGCGCCATACCGGAGGTATCGGTCAGTTCCTTGGCCAGCACCTCGTTGTTGCGTGCGATCAGGCGCAACTCCAGTCGGTGCATCGGCCGACCGCTTTCCAGCGAGCGCGCTTGAACGTTGAGGCCATCGGTACCGTTGAACGCGGTCAAGCCGACATCGGACACGACCAGCCATTGGGTCGATTGCGGCCGCCAGCGCCAGGAGTAATCATCTTGTGATTCTTCATCAGCGGCATCATGAGCAATCAGAATATAGATGCCGGGCTTCGTGTCCGGCACCACTTCATCGATCGGAAACGCCGTAACAACGCGCTTGTTGCGGTCGGCGGCGATATCCATCTCGCCGGTCCAGATCTCCTCGCCGGATTTCTCGGCGATGCTGTCCCGGTCATATTCCTCAAGGTTGTTGAGGAAACGCCCCTGATAAAGCTCGTTGATCAGATTGCGGTCGTTGATGCGCATCAGGCGCAGCTTGGCCTTGTCGACATTGACCGTGATGAGCGGCACGCCGGTGCTGCCGATCTTGGGCAGGACATAGGCTTGGTTGCGGAAACCGATGCTGGGCGCGCGGTCGCCGACGGAGAAAGCCCATTCCTCGTTCTCGGTCAGCTTCTGACCGTCAAGCGCCGGCAGGCCCTTCAGCACGGTGATCTTGTAGTTCTCGCCGAAGCCGAGATTGCCGACGCACAATTGCGCACCGGAGACGCGATAGGTAGCCTTCAGGTCGGGCTCGATACGGACGTAATCCTGATAGTTCACAGTGTCCGGCGTGGCAAGGTCGCCGCGGAAGTCGAGGCAGGCCTCCGGCGTTTCGCCTTCGGTGTTGAGCTTGCTGCCGGTGAGCGAGAAGGCCAGCATCTGGCGCAGCTGTTCGGCGCGGTTGGCGGCCTGTTCGTCGTAATTGTAGCGCTGCGCCTCTTCATAGGCAGCTAGCGCCAGACGCTTCTCATCCAGATTATCGAGTTGCTTGGCCATCATGTTGAGGGATGCGGCCTGCAACTCGTACTGGTCGGTCTCGACAAAGGCGCGGTAGGCTGCCAGTGCGGCCTTGCGCTTCTCGCCGGCACCTTCGAGCAGGCTGGCCAGCGTGATCCAGCTGTCATAGCTCTCATCGCCCAGGCCGAGTGCCCGGGCGCGGAGGGCGGCCGCTTCGCTGAAGCGCCGCGCATCGGCTTCGGATTTCGATTGCTGCACCAGCACGTCGATGCGGCGCGGATCTTCTCCCTTGGCCGCGGCCAGCAATTCCGCACGATAGGCGGCGGCTTCCCGCGCGATGTCGGTGAGGTCGGCAGCGCGTGCTGCCTGAGGGAGGAGGAATTGGAGGACGAGCAGGAGGAGGAAGCCAAGGCGGAAGATGGGGGCACGCATGTCAGTATTCCCGCATGAACGAGTTTGTCTGGAGGTTGTGTCGACGTCTCAGCACGGCGGACCGTCCCGCAAGAATCCGCAGCGACCAATTATAGCGTCGACGGAACGATTTGATACCCGATGATTGCGACAGGATTTGGGCGTTTCCGGGTGGCGCGAAGAAAAATTTCGCCGCCTTGGCGCTCGACGATTCCATTGATAAGGTCCGCCGGTCATGAGCGAACCGACCAAAGACCAATCGATCGCCCCATCCAACACTCGGCCCAACACTTGGCTGATCCTGGGCGAGCGCACCGGCGACAATGCCCAGGTTCTGGCATTGGGACGCGCCCTCGGCTGGCCCGGCATCATCAAGCAGATTCATTACGACGACAGCTGCACGGTCGATTTCAAGGATCGCGGTGCGACTCTCACCGGCATCGACCTGGCGCGCAGCGACCCGCTGAGCGCGCCCTGGCCGGATGCGATCATCGCCATCGGCCGCCGCTCGGTTCCGGTCGCGCGCTGGATCCGGACGCAGGCGGCGCGACCGCCACTCCATATTCATCTCGGACGCCCTCGGGTTGATCTCAGCTTGTTCGACCTCGTGATTACGACACCTCAGTACAATCTCCCGGACGCGGCGAATGTGATTGAAATCACGCTGCCCCTTGTTTCCGTTGAGGCCGAGGAATTAGGCCGGGCAGCCGCAGCCTGGCATGAACGCTTTGCCGCCCTGCCTCGCCCTTGGACGGCGGTGATGGTCGGCGGACCGACGCCGCAACTGGCCTTTGGTGTCGGCGAGGCGCAGCGGTTGCTGACGGAACTGGCGGATTTCCGCGCCAAACGTTCCGGCAGCCTGTTGGTGACCACCTCGCCCCGCACGGAAGCTGCCGTGGTCGCAACATTGCAGGCAGGTTTGCCCGAAATGGCGCTCGGACGGCATTTGTTCATGCCCTTCCGGTCAGGAACCGACAATCCCTATCAGGCTATGCTGGCACTGGCGGATCATTTCGTTGTGTCGGTCGACAGCGCCTCAATGGTGGCCGAGGCCGCGACACGGCAAAAACCGATCCACCTTTTCCACCTCCCGAAGATTCCGCCTAAGGTGAAGCCCGGCCTCAAATCAGCGCTGTCGCGCAACTGGCGACTGCGGCGAAAGGCCCGGCAGGATGCCGACGCGCCAGCCGATCCGCTCGATAAGCTCTATGATTTCTGGACCCGGCGCGGCAAAGCACGCCCACGGCGCGATATCGACCAGTTGGAGAATCGATTAATCGAGCTCGGCGTGGCACAGCCCTTGGATGCCGCTGGCGACGAATCTGCGCCGGCTTTCGATGTGTTGCGGGCGGAGATCGACGGGATACTTACCCGCATCCAAGGCCTGTGGCGCGAGAAGGCGTCGAAATAGGACTAATATCCGCATCGACGCCCAGCCAATGCTTGAGGGCCATGCAAGCCGCGTGATATGACGCCCCGATGAAATTTCCCCAGGAATCCCTATAAATGCTGGTTTGGATTGACGCCGCCCTGTGTGGGCGGATCCCGAAGATATTTGGCCTGACCTTGGTCGAACGGCACCTGCAGGCGCTGAAGCGCTCCCTGCCCCGCCCGACCCGGATCGTCGTCGATCTCGGCGCCGAGGGGCAGAAGCCGACCGTCGATTCCAGCCTGAAGGACGCGTTCCCGATCGAATGGCGCCAAGGCACCGGGGACTTCGCTGCGCGCCTCAATGCCTTTCTCGCCGAAACCGGCACCCAGCCGGTGCTGCTGCTGGACGGCGCCACCCTGCCTGATGCCCGCCTCCACACCTCGCTCACCGCCCTCACCGATTCCGTGGCCGTGCTGGCGCCCAAGGATCAGGAGCGCGCCGCCATGATCCGCCTTGAAGGCGGACTTGCTGGCCAGACCGTCAACGCTGGCGACCTTTACTCCCTCGCGGAACAGCTGGTCACCGCCGGCACCGTGCGATCCTATGGCCAGGATGAGTTCAACGGCTTTATCCGCAAGCTGCGGCGCACGATCCCCTACTACATGTTCCGGGTCGAAGCGGCCGACAAGGCTGCCAAGGTCGAGAAATTCATGTTCTGGTCGAACTACAAGGGCTCGACCGATTTCTTCACCCGCTATGTCTATCCGCCCTTGGTCTGGATCTCGGTTGGGCCGTTGGCGCGCGCGCGCGTCCATCCCAATGCGGTAACGATCTTCAGCATCATCCTCGCCTTGGGTGCCATTCCGATCTGGGCGATCGGCGAACCCTGGTCGTTCTGGACCGGCTTTGCCATGGCTTATGGCATGAGCGTGCTTGATTCCGTCGACGGCAAGCTCGCCCGACTCACCTTCACCGATTCACGGCTAGGCAATTTCCTCGACCATGGCCTCGACATGGTGCACCCGCCGTTCTGGTACCTGTCCTGGGCCTACGGAATAGGGCTCGCCACGCTCGGCTGGGGATCGACGCTCGGCATCGCCACCATCCTGGTGATGGTGTTCTATGTCGTCGACCGGCTGATCCTGAAGGTCTACCCCACCTACTTCCAACGCGCCTTTCACACGCATTCCAAGCTCGATGGCCGCATGCGTACCTTCATCGCACGGCGCAACATCACGCTGCCGATGTTCATCCTGGGCTATGCGCTGGGCCTTGCCACGGAGGCGTTCTATTTCATCGTCGCCTGGCAGATCCTCACCGCCGCCTATCACGGTGTGCGGACGTTCTGGATCATTGTCATCGACCGCGCCCATCTCAAGGACCGGCGGCCGACCGACGTCGCCAGCGCCTTGAAGCAGATCGACTGAAACGAAAAACGCCGCCCGTTCGGGCGGCGTTTCTCAATCCGTTAGATGCGCAGCGTCAGTATTTGTCGTCCTGGACGGCTTCACGCACATCATTGGCGTACCACATTCTCTGCAGTCGGTTGAGCTGCTTCGGCTCGAATGCCTTGAACGGCAGTTCGGCAATGAAGTTGATATAACGCCGTGGAATGGTTGTAATGCCGCGCGGGCTGACGCCGTGCACGGCGCGCGCCGAATTGACGAAGCAGGCATATGAATTCGCGGTATAACGCAGCGTCTTCACCAGCTCGACGTCGCGGTCCATCGAGCGGTGCTTGATGAAGCGCGGCTCACGTTTCCAGCGATAAAGATCGAAATCGCCACCATCAACCTGATCGGCGGTATCGCGGAAATAGAACAGGGCAGAAAAGATTTTGTCGCACAGATCGACATGGGGTGTCTTGACGCTGGTCACTTCGCTGACCGGCGTGTTCATGACGAATTGGCAATCGAGGCGGATGTCGGCATCGCCGGCAAAGCCGCGCGGCACGACGCGCCAGTCTTCGAAACGCCGCCCGACTCGCTCCTCGAGCCCCGGAAACTCGCGCCGCAGATGATCGCCGAACAGGCGTGTCACGTGGCGCCAATAGTCGCCCGAGGTATGGTATTCGAAGAACTCGCGCCACAGCGGCGAAATGCGCCGATCGCCCAGCACCTGCTTCACCGTCAGGCGGACAGCGACGTTGCTGCCGGTCTCATTGCGGCCATTGAGAATCGCCTCAAGGCTCGGAAACTCGGCCTCCAGCTGTCGGTAGACCTCCGCCGGGACGGCATTCTGGCGCGCGTGATGCGTGTAGGGTTCAGTGACGACCTGATCGGCTGCAACGCTCTCAAGCAAATGCGGTGCGCGCTGTTCAACCGTGGCTGCCAACATCAACATTGTCTCCCATCCTGCCCCTCGCCGAGACTTGCTCTCGGAACATCAGCAGCTTGCCCGCTGCGGTAGCAACTAACAATCTGACAACCCGCCGCAGCGACGTTCCGTCGCCATGTATCAGGCCGCGATCTTGCGGCACAAATCCAAGGCGTCGTGACGCACGTGATTGAGGGCCATTTCACGTTCGACCAAGGCTTGATCGACGATGCCTTTTTGCAGCATCTCGCCCAGCAGGTTGAAGAACAGCCGCTCCTGACTTGGATCCGGATGCGGCTGATAGAAGCCATCCTTCACAGTGCGCGGCGGTTTTGCAACGCCAATACTCTTTCTGATGGATTTCACCAGGCTGCCGACCACGGACAGCCCCTTCTGCGGCTTCTCGCGAATCGAGAAATCGATCGGCAGACCGGTTTTCCAAGGCTGCGTCCGGCGATAGGTGGTGTGAAGAATCTTGGTGGCTGGGGTCAGGTGATCGAAATCATTCCATTCCGGCTCAAGCAGGCCGACATTGGCATCGGCCTCATATTCCAGCTTGATCCACTTCAGATAGTCCTTCTTGAATTCGAACAACTCGCCGAAGGTCCTTTCCGCATCCCAATGCGTGAGCTTGGCATTTTCCAGCAGCATGACGCTGGATGCCCGGTAGGGCGGCATTTCCTTGAGGCCGGGCCGGATGCGGCACATGACGCCGGCACCCTGCATGTCCCGGGTGAACAGCTCCATGATGTCGGCAACGGCAAAGCAATCCGGGTCGATCACGACCGCACGGCCCTCGTAGCCCATGGTCTTGGGCGGCGTGAACCGCACCGGGGTGAAGGATTGCAGATCCGCATCGGTCCACACCCGATGCTCAAGCCCACGCAGGAACTTCTGTCCGACCCGGGCGCGGAGCCACGGGAAATCACGGAAATGCATGATCTCGACATCGAAGGCTTCGGGCTGCCGGCTATTCCGCTTTGCGGCATAGCTCGCAACCAGGGCGCCCAGATACTGTTCGTCGTTGGACTGGATGAAGAGTTTGTACGCCACGAAACTACCCCCTCTCACGGGTCCCGAAAGCTTCCCTGCCCGTCACCGGCGATGATAGTCATGTTGCATGCCGCCAGCAACCGAACCTCTTGATAATGCGCCGATTTGCCGCAAATCCAGCAAGGTTAATTCAGCCCGCGGCCGGCCCTCAGCCAATTGACATCCCGCACCTGAATGTTATCACAGGACAATTGTCGACCCATTGTCGGCCATAGAGTTCAGACTGAAGGCGTACCCCTTGGGCGCATCCGACCGCGACTTAAGCAATATTCTGGATCCGAAACAGGCGCCCTCTGCGCTGACCAACGCCTTTCGGGTGATCCGCAAACACGGGCTATGGCGGCAGGTGCCGGTCATGATCGGCGTGATGGCAGCCAGCCTGCTGGAGGGCCTCAGTGTCGCTAGCCTGTTCCCCATCCTGACCATCGTTTCCGGTGATGCCACGGAGACGCCGAACAAGGTCGAACGGCTGATCCTGATGACGTTCGAGACCCTACGCATCCCTCCGACCTTGGGTGCGCTGATCCTGCTGCTGGGTGCATTCGCCATCCTGAAAGCGATCATTTCGCTGAATGTCGCCCGTTACGTCGGCTTCCTGGTGGCGGAAATCGCCACCGAGATGCGTTCCCGCATGATCGACGCCATGCTGGCAGCGCGCTGGTCCTATTACACCGTCAACCCTATCGGCCGCTTTGCCGGCGGTATCACGACCGAGGCCAATTGGGGGGCGGCGATCTATCGGACGTCGCTCAACCTGATGACGGCCACCGTTCAGGCGGTCGTGTTCGTCGTCATCGTCTTCGTCGTCGATTGGCGTGTTGCCTTGATCGGTTCGGGTATGGCCCTCGTCGTCGGCATCACCATGCGTATTCTCATCCGACGTTCGCGCCTCTTTGCGCGGCGGATGCTGATGACCAGCCGCACCATCGTCACCGATCTCAATGACGTGGTCGTCAGCTTCAAGCCGATGAAGGCAATGCACCGGCATGAAGCCCTGATCCACGAATTGCGCAACGAGACCAAATCTTTGCGCCAATCGTTGCGCGAGTTGGTCTTGCTGGAGCAATTGGCCGGACAGCTGCCGGATCTTCTTATCATCATGATGCTGGCGGCAATCGCCTATATCGCGGTGAGCGTGCTGCACCTCGATCTCTCCAGCATGCTGGTCTCAGGCCTCCTTATCCTGGGGCTCACGCGGTCGGTTGCCAAGGTACATCGTTCAGTCCGTGAATCGGCCCATGCCGAAGTTGGCTACTGGTCTTTCATGGATACCTTGCGGGAGACGGACGCTGCCGCCGAGACTTTCAAAGGCCGTGCGGCACCGAGTCTCAAGACCGCGTGCCGTCTGGAGAACGTGACGTTCTCTTATGGCAGGGCGCCGGTCCTGAAGAATGTCTCGATCGACCTCAACGTTGGCACCATCACGACATTGGTGGGCGAGTCAGGTTCGGGGAAAACCACCACGGCGGACCTCATCCTTGGCCTGTTCGAGCCGGAACAAGGCCGCGTGACTCTGGATGGCGTGCCGATGAAGGAGATCGATATCGGGCAATGGCGCAGCCAGGTCGGCTATGTGCCGCAGGAAATCCTTCTGTTCAATGACACGATCCTGGCCAATGTCACCTTGGGCGATCCCGCCATCAGCGAAGCGGCCGCTGTGCGCGCATTGGAGACGGCCGGCGCCATGCGATTTGTGGCGGAGTTGCCCAAAGGCCTGTTCACCACTGTGGGCGATCGCGGCGTGCTGTTGTCTGGCGGCCAACGCCAGCGTATCGCCCTGGCGCGCGCTTTGGTGACGGAGCCGGCCTTGCTCATTCTCGATGAAGCGACCAGCGCTCTCGACCCTGAAACAGAGGCGGAAATCTGTGCTGCCGTCGCCCGGCAACGCGGCAAACTTACCGTCCTTGCCATTACCCACCAACCGGCCTGGGTTGAGCTTGCCGACCAGGTCTATCGCATTGAGCAGGGCAGCATCGTGGATATCAACAAAGACGCCGAGTCCAACCGGCCTGCTCAGGCTTCGACGACCGGCGCAATTGTTACTTTCCCATCGCGGATTTCATAGACCCGGTCTGCTGCATCGACCCACAAGGCTTGATGCGTGATGGCGAGGATTGAGCGACTGCCGGTCAGCGCACGCGCCGCGCGGCTGATCTCACGTGCGGTCTTGTGATCGAGCGCGCTGGTCGCCTCATCCAATATCAAAAGTTTGGGATCGCCGATCAGGGCGCGGGCGATGGCGAGACGCTGCCGCTGGCCGCCGGACAGAAGGCTGCCGCGTACGCCGATCGTGAACGCCATTTCGCCTGGCAATTTGGACACGAAGCTCCAGGCGTCGGCGGATTTCAGCGCCGCTTCGACCTGGCCCGGCGAAATACTGGGATCGCCCAATGTTACGTTATTGTGGATCGTATCGTTGAACAGGATGCTGTCCTGGGGAATGTAGCCGAGCTGGCGGCGCCATGCCGCCATATCCATATCGCCGATCGGCATGCCACCGATGCGAATCGTCCCCTCGGAAGCGATATGAAGACCGACGACAAGATCAGCGATCGTGGTCTTGCCGGCGCCTGACGGACCGATCACCGTGGTGAGTTCACCTGCCGGCATCGTCAACTCGGCGTCGCGCATCACGCGCTTGCCGGGATAAGTGAAGCCGACATGGTCGAGCTCGATGGTGGCGGGCAGCGTCGGCAAAGTACCGGTGGCGAGGTGCTCGCGATTGCCGCGCACCTCCCGCAGCAATTGCTGGAGTTGCCAATAGGACGGCCGTTCCAGAATCACGCGCTGATAATTGGAGCGTACGCTGCCGATGGCATCGGCCACGCGCTTGAGCAGGAGGGTCGAGCCCAGCATGACGCGTAGATCCATGCCCAGGACCGAATGACCTATGTAGAGACCGCCCAGGATAAGAACCGTGAATAGCGGCTCCTGCACTGCTCTGACGGCACTGGTGCTGTAGGTTTCAGCCTGTGTTGCGCGGCGCAAACGGTCGACATGGACGGCGAAGGTATGGCCAATGAAGCCGTGTCGGTTCATCGCCTTCAGCGCCTTCACATTGGTCAGGGCGTCGGTGACAGAATGCAGCAATGCAAGGTTATGCTTGGACTTGCCGCGGCCAGCCTTCTTGGCCATACGCATATAGCGCCCCACGCCCATCCACAGCACCACCGAGACACAAATGGCGCCGAGGAAGAACGGCCATGACACAAAGAGAGCCATGGTCATCAGCACGGCGGTCTGCACCAATCCCGCAAGGCACAGGCCCGCAGATTTGAAGGCGACGGCGGCACGATCGGCGTCGGAATTGATGGCAGCAGTATAGCGCGCCACCGGCTGTGCCACGAAGTAGCTCCACTTGGCGTGCACCAGGGCATCGATCAATTGCAGTCGAACGTTGATGCCGAAATTGGCGACCGACCGGCCGACGAAGACCGAGCCGGCGGTACCGAATACAAAGGACAACGTCGCCGCGCCGATGACCACCAGCAGCAGGACTTCGATGGTCAGTGGCAATCCCGCTTGTGCCAGGCCCCATTGAATATACTCATCGATGACGTGGCTCTTGGAGTGGGTCTCGCCCCCGATCAGGCCGATGATTGGCCACAGGGTCGCAATGCCGATAATCTCGACCACGCCGGAAACCAGCAGCGCCGCCAGGATCGTGATCTGCAGGCGCCAGCCGGTATCAAAGAAAATTCGAAAAACGTCTCGCACAGAGTCAACTCGTCGCTGATTTGATGGCCCGTTGCAGCGCGCCCGGGGCATCGCCCCCGGCGGCCTTGACGGCGGATTTTGCAAAAGCCCGGTCGATATGGGTAATCCGTGCCGAAACACTTGGCAACTCAAGTATTTGCGCGGCAGCCATCCGATGGGTCCCGCGCCGGATATGGATAATCTCGCCATCCGCCCCGAGGCCAAGGCAAATCTCGTCGTCACCGCTGTAGCGGTAGCCGTCCCGCTCCATTGACCGATAGAGGTCGAGATAGATCCGGCAATAAGCGTCGATGCTGGACTCGCTGTTAAAGACCCGGCCGCGGCCTTCGACCGGGCGGCCAGCCAGCCAGCTTGCCTTCAGCCACTGGTAAAGCCGTGTCGCGGGCAGATTGTCGCCGTGCCGGGCGATATCCGACATGTCCGTGAAGGTGTAGAGGTCTTCGATCGGCTCTGATGGCAGGGCACCAAGCCCGTCGACCAGGAACCTGTCCTTGAGCGGCGCCACCGCCTTTGCAACCAACTTGCGTCGGATACGCCTGGGATCGACCGATACGCTCAGGGCCGCACCTAGCTCGCGCTCTGCGGCCGCACCGTAATTCCAGGCGGGATTATCGAGCGACGTCCAGAATTTGATCGTGACCGGGGCGAGGACGCGCCCAACCCCCTCCCCCCATATGGCCATACCGGCTCAGTACCCCCACAGATGCTGCAGGCCGACAGCACCTTGCGGCGACAGGCCGAGCACATGTGCAGTCAGATCGGCGTCGGCCGATTTTACCTGCAGGGCGGCAATGCCGGTCGGGCCGACATGCTGCTTCAATGTGGGCAACACGTCGTCGAGCCACACGATCTCAGCACCGAAGGCTGGCAATGTCAGCGCATGGCTGAGACGGTCGCCGGCATGATTGATCGCCGAAATCTCGATCTTCGCCGGCATGCTGTAATTGAGATTGCCGCTGGCGTTGGCCACGAACACGCCGGTCCTGAAGCCGTCCCGTGTCCGCACGCGGCCGATCACGTTGGTGCGCCCCATGATGCCGATCGACGGGTGCAGCCAATGCGGCAAGGTGGGGATATCGGTGCCAACATTGCGCCAGGAAGACTGGAACTCGGTGAAATCCTGATCGCCGGTGACGCGGTGGCGCACAGCCATGTCCGAGGTCGTCACCAAGCGCTGCGGCGCCAAGCCGATCTTGAGGTGGTCCGGACAGACCAGCGCCATCGTGATCTCAGCTTTGCGCGGATGGGAGAAACCGGCGAGCACCTCATCCACGAAAGCCGGCCCGACAAAATCTTTGCGGTAGCGCATCTCGCCCACGAAGCCCCCAGCTCGGTCGTAGAAACGCAGCCAGTAATCATCGAACGGCGGATTGGAAGCATCGAAGTTGAAGCCGAAGGACAGCGGGTTGTTGGCATTTGTCACGGGCAGGCAGCAGGCGTGAATCATGAAGCCGGCCTTGATCGCCGTTTCAACGATGGCCCGCTCTTCCGGCTTGAACAGGATGTCGTCGCGGTTGTCGACGCCGACGCGGCAAAGATGATTGGCGGCGATCGAGGCGACCTTGCCCGGCTGTTGCGAAAAGCCCTGATCAAGCGCGTACCAGAAGGATGTGCCATATCCTGCATAGGATGCTGCGAAATAGGTGCGGTCTGTCGATGGCGTGCCGCTGCGCTTGAAATGCACCTCCTCGACCGGGCGTTGCCGCGCGCGTTTGATCGCCGATTTATTGGCGCCGGTGCCGATCTTGACCTCATCGTCACTGCCCATGTCGAGATCGTAGTTGGGCACGGTCATCACGACTTCGCCATTGCGCACGACGGAATCGATGAGGCGGAATGGTTGCACCTTGTTCGGGTTCTTGAAGAACTGGTGAGAGCCATGAATGATCGTGAAGCTGTCTTTCCAGAAGACATCGCCGCAGACACGGAAGCGGTAGTGCCGCCCACGCGTGAGGAAGGGGTGTGCGACAAATACCTTCATGCAGACTGCGCCCTTCCGCTCGGGCATCAGTGTCTTGAGGTTGAGGTTAACCGACTGGCTCGGCCCCAGCACCAGATAGGACCGTCGGATTTCGCCCTCGGCGATGATCTCGAAGCGGAACTGAATCGGATCCTTGATGCCGAAGAATTCTTCGAAATGATTGAATGTCAGCGCATCGACATCGTCGATCTCAAGCGGGATCGCAGCTGTCCCTGCACAGAACTCCCAGTTCTGCGCTACCCAATGCACCGGCTTGGTCGGCGCGGTGGCCTGCATTAGGCGCAGGCTGTAGCGGAACTTGGTCGCAACATCAGGGCCGCCAGCGACGACAGCATCACAATCGCTGATGGTGTCGGCCGTAACCGGCTTCGCACCCTTGGGCTGATCGCCAATAATGTCGGTCGACATCCAGACGGCCTCGATACCGGATGCTTCGACACGGAATGAGTCGTAGAACGCCTGGTCGCCATAGACCCCGACACGGCGTGCGCCATCGGCCCGCAACAGGCGCAGGACATCGGCGATCGATTGGCTGACCTTAGTCTTGGTATCGGTAACCGGCGCGCTGGGCGGCGTACCTGCCTTGAACTTCTTTTTCTTGTTCTTCGTCTTCGGCAGAAGCCAGTCAAACAGGCCCGGCTTGCTCTCCTTGGCACCGGAACGATGTGCCGCCGACAGTTCCAGATCCGAGGTCTTCATTAGGTAACTTCCCTAAAACTGAGGCGCTCCACCCATCGTCCACGTCGGGCGCCGAATGTGCAATGCCTTGTCCGCGGTCCGGACATTTGCTATGGACCGCGAAATCCTAGGCGTCGCCAGACTATCGCGCAATTCATCCGACTGCGACCTAAGGTCCCACGAAACCTAGATTTATTCTACAATTTTAGCCCAGTGCAGATGACCTCAAAACCGACCGCGACCACAAATTCCGGCCTGAAACATCGCCGCAGCACGTTTGAAACGCTGTGGGAGGCGCTGGATTATGCTGCCGGCGGCGTGACCGGGTTGAATTTCTACACGGCCAAGGGCGACCTGGCCAATGTGCTCACCTACGCCGAATTGCGCGATCGGGCCCGCGATCTGGCGCAGCGATTCGCCGGATTGGGCTTGGAGCGCGGATCGCGGATCGTGCTGATTGCCGACACCGATGCCGATTTCGTGACGGCTTTCTTTGCCACGCAATATGCGGGATTGCTGCCCGTACCCGTGGCGGTCCCGACCAGCTTGGGTGGCCGCGAGGCTTATATCGCCCAGTTGCGCCAGCAGCTCACGGGTTGCGAGGCCAGTATTGCGATCGGACCAGAGGCTTTGATGGGCTTCCTCACCGAGGCCGCCGCCGGTCTCGACCATGTGCGCATGACGGGGACATTCGCCGATTTCATGGCGCTGCCCGCCAACAAGGCCGTGGTGCGCCCCTTCGCCGCCGATGAGCCCAGCTATCTGCAGTTTTCGTCCGGCTCGACGCGTTTCCCCAAAGGCATCGAGATCCACCAGCGCGTGCTGATGGCCAATGCCCACGCCATCACCCATGACGGCCTGTCGATCATGGAGATCGATCGCTGTGCGTCCTGGCTGCCGTTTTATCACGACATGGGTCTGGTGGGTTTCCTCCTGGTTCCGGTCACGGGACAGATCTCAATTGACTACATTGCCACGCGTGACTTCGCGCGCCGGCCTTTGACTTGGCTGAAGCTGATCTCCGAAAACCGAGGCACCCTCGCCTATTCGCCGACCTTCGGCTACGAGCTGTGCGTCAAACGGATGCGCGGTGACACCGATTTTGCCGGCGATCTTTCGAGCTGGCGTGGCGCCGGCATCGGCGGCGACATGGTGCAGGACACGATTTTGCACCGCTTCAGCGATACATTTGCTCCGTTCGGCTTCCAGCACAAAGCCTTCGTGCCAAGCTACGGCATGGCCGAAACCACGCTGGCCATGAGCTTTGCGCCGCTCGACGTCGACTACACAGTCGATCACGTTGATCGTGCTGCACTCGAAAATCAGAGCGCCGAACCGACCGCGCCGGGCAAGTCCGCCCGCGCCTTGGTTGCCTGCGGCCCCGCTCTGCCGGGTCATGCCTTCGAGGTGCGCGACGAGGCCGGCAAGGCGCTGCCGGAACGCCGCATCGGGCGCATCTTCTTCAAAGGCCCCAGCGTCATGACCGGCTATTTCCGCCAGCCGGAACTGACCGCCGAGGCATTGAGCAGCGACGGTTGGCTTGATACTGGCGACCTCGGCTATCTGCTCAAGGGCGAGATCGTCATCACCGGCCGCGCCAAGGATCTGATCATCATCAACGGCCGCAACATCTGGCCGCAGGATCTGGAATGGACTGCGGAAACGCTGCCGGACTTGCGCCGGGGCGACGCCGCCGCCTTCTCGATCGTCGGCGACGACGAGCAGGAGCAGGTCGTGGTGCTGGTGCAGTGCCGCCTGGCCGACCTCGCTGCGCGCACCAAGCTGAAGCAGGACGTGGCCGGACTCCTGCAGCGCGCGATGAGTGTCGAGGCGCGCGTCGAGCTCGTGCCGCCCAAGGGCCTGCCGCAGACCTCCTCTGGCAAGCTCTCCCGCGCGAAGGCCAAGGCCAATTACCAGCAAGGCGTCTATGCCGATGCCGATCTCGGCATCAGTGCTTAACCGCCCCCTGGTCGCCCACTGATGCCAGGGATCGTTGCCCTGACCGGCGCCACAGGCTTCGTCGGCGCCGCGACCGTCCATCATCTAGCGCAAGCTGGCTGGCGCGTGCGCATCCTCACCCGGCGCATGCCGCAAGCAGCATTGATGCCGGATCACCGGATTGATGTCGTGCTCGGCGACCTGGATGACCGCGCCAGCCTGGAACGGCTGGTCACCGGCTGTGATGCCATCGTCCACAGTGCCGGCCTGGTCCGCGCACTGACACCGCTTGAATTCTTCCGGGTCAATGAACAGGGCACGGCCCATCTCCTGGAAGCAGCAGCGACGGCAGCACCCACGGCCCGCTTCGTCCATATCTCGTCTCTGGCCGCCCGCGAACCACAGCTTTCCCCCTACGCCTCCAGCAAGCATGCGGCTGAGGCCAAGCTTGCTGCGCTGGCCGGCGCGCGGGACTGGATCGCCCTGCGCCCGCCCGCTGTCTACGGTCCCGGCGACCATGAACTGCTGCTGCTGTTCAAGGCAGCCAAGCTCGGCCTCCTCGCTTACCCGGCCGAATTGGGTGCCCGGGTGTCCACGATTCACGTCGAAGATCTGGCAGCTGCGGTGGTCAAATTCTGTGAGAATGCTAATTATTCTCACAGAATTATTGAGCTGGATGACGAGAAATCCGGCGGTCATGACTGGCCCGAAATTGTCCGGATCCTGGGGCAGTGCTTTGGCCGCCAACCACTCGCATGGCGCTTGCCCAGGCCCCTGATGACGCCGATTGCCGCGGCGGTGACACTGTTCTCCAACCTTTCAGGCCGCCCGCAGGTGCTCTCAACGCACAAGTTGGGGGAGCTTTATCACCCCGACTGGGTCGCAAAAGGGCCGAAACTGTCCAGCATGGTTAATTGGGCGCCGCGCTTCGACCTCGCCAAGGGCTTTGCCGACACCCTGCGCTGGTACCGCTCGCAATCTCTTTTGTGAGGTTAGATTCCTGTCCTAAGGACTTGGAATCGATGACTTGTTACATACGGTAACAATTCGTCATTTAACTTTAGCACCAAAATTTACGACAACCTCCTGGCAGAGATGCGGCGCGAGTCGTTCCCTGCCTAAGGGGTTCCCATTGTTAACAGATTCGATAACAAGAAAAGATTGGTCCGACATCGTGGCGGCTAGTGCAGCGCAGGTTTCCAGTTTCTCTCTCCATGACGTCGTGGCCGAAATTGCCACAGCGCTGGTGCCGTTCAAGAAGTCCGAGATCGAGATCACGGCGACCACCGATATCTCCCGTGACCTCAACATGGACTCGCTCGCGGTGATGGATCTGCTGATGGAGCTCGAAGACAAATTCGATGTCTCCATCCCACTCAACATGGTGCCGGAGATTTCAACGGTCGGCCAGCTTGCCCAGACCGTGATTGATTCGAAGAAGGGGGCGTAGTTATGGGGTTGATGGATCGTTTCAAGGCGCAGCGCGAATTGCATGCCGCCGTGAAGACCTGCGGTGCCGACCCGTTCGGCGTGAAGATGGACAAGATTCTGTCCTCCACCGAAGCCCTGGTCGAAGGCCGCCGCACCATCCTCTGCGGCTCCAACAACTATCTCGGCTTCACCTTCGATGCCGATTGCATCCAGGCTGCCAAGGACGCGCTTGATGCCTGCGGTACCGGCACGACCGGCTCGCGCATCGCCAACGGCTCCTACAACGATCACAAGGCCCTCGAAGCCGATCTCGCCGATTTCTATGGCAAGAAGCATTGCATGGTCTTCACGACCGGCTATCAGGCCAACCTCGGCGCCATCTCGACCCTCGCCGGCCCGGACGATTTCCTGATCATCGACGCCGACAGCCATGCCAGCATCTACGATGCCTGCAAGCTGGGCTCGGCCACCGTGATCCGCTTCAAGCATAACGACCCGGCCGATCTTGATCGCCGCCTGGGCCGCCTGGCCGACCAGCCCGGCAACAAGATCGTCGTCGTCGAAGGCATCTATTCGATGCTGGGCGATCATGCCCCGCTCAAGGAATTCGTCGCCGTCAGCAAGAAGCACGGCGCCTACATCCTGGTCGACGAAGCTCACTCGATGGGCGTCATGGGCAAGACCGGCCAAGGCGTCGTCGAACATGACGGCGTGCTCGATCAGGTCGATTTCATCACCGGCACGTTCTCGAAGAGCATGGGCGCCATCGGCGGCTTCCTGGTCTCGAACGATCCGGATTTCGAAATCCTGCGCGTTTCCTGCCGTCCCTACATGTTCACGGCATCCTTGCCGCCGGCGACCGTCGCCTCGGTGCGCGTCTCACTGGCGAAGCTGCGCGCCAACCCGGGCCTGATGAACAAGCTCTGGGACAATGTCGATACGCTTTACAACGGCGTCCAGGCTGCCGGGTTCTCTGTCGGCAAGCAAAAGGGCCCGGTTGTCGCCATTCATCTGACCGACCCGGCCATGGCGGCGCGTGCGTGGCGTGCCCTGCTGCTCAATGGTGTCTATGTGAATTTGGCCCTGCCGCCGGCGACGCCGTCGGGCACGGCGCTGCTGCGCTGCTCGGTTTCTGCCGCGCATAGCACGGAACAGCTTGAGACGGTCGTCTCGATCCTGAGCCAGATCGGCCGCGAAATCGGCATCCTCAAGAACGAGACCCGTGCCGTCGCTGCAGAATAACAATTGACGTTGCGATGCCTGTCTAACAGGGCCGGTGCCAACGCACCGGCCCTTTTCTTATTTGGGTTCCAGGCCGCGCCAGATATCGGCTTCGCGCCAGCCTAGCTCGGCGAAATCCTCGCTGCGGAATTTGGCGTCGCCCGCACAAAAAAATTCATCGAGCTGCGGCGGCGCCACATCGGTGCCGGCCAGCATGGCATGTGCCTGGCCGCGGTGATGAATCTGATGTTCGAAGAGATGTAACAGGATGCGATCGGCGCGGTCGACCTGAACATGTGTCGCCCGATGCATATGAACCGGTAGCGCCAGCGCGGCATCGTCGAGCTTCTCGCAGAACGCGATGAGGCGTTGATCGACCGCCGTCTGCGCCGCGCGCAGATCGGAGAATTTCGGGCAAGGTATTTCGTTCTCCCAGGCCTTCGGGCCGAGAGTGCCGCCTTCCAGCGCATCGACATAGAACCAGTCGACCACCAGGATATGATTGAGGGTCGCGACCACAGACGGGAAGAAACTGGTGCGCGTGGCCGCAAACGCATCGGCCGACAGTCCCGCGCAGGCCTTCAACAGGCGATGGTTGGCCCAGGCATTGTTCCGCGCCATCGCCAGAAAGTAGAGACCAGCCCCCGATGTCATGACCACTCCTTCGCTTGCCTTGGGCTTGCTACCTGAATGCGCCGCGCCGATAGAGCTTCCACGCCAAACCCGGCGCCGCCAACAGCGGGTGTCGACGCTGCCAGTCGGTCACCGGAATGACCACGCCCGAATGGCGCCGCACCTTCCACATCACGTAATCGACTGCGCCATCAAAGGTGAAAGCCGCCTTGACCAGGCGGAGATAGTTGAGCGTCTTGCCGAGCAGGCGCCGGCCGCGCCAGCGTTGCATGGCTTCTTCCCGCGTCACGCCTTCCGCCTGTGCGGGCGCCAACAGCAGCATACCGATCTGCCGATAGCGCGCTTCATCTGCCGCCACGATCGCGAGCGCCCGATCACTCGATTCAGAACGGAGCTCCGCCGCATAGGTTGCCATGAAGCCACGCTGCCACACAGTCAGCGGGTCAACCTTCTCGCCCAATTGCAGCAGCGGCAGCGCGTTGCCGAACATCGTGCGGCAGGCTTGTGCCAGCGCATCGGCCAGCATCAAATCGACCACGGGTTCGCGCGACCAGATCAAACGCGCCGGCTGGCAGAAGCGCGCCCAGATAGAGACGTTGCGTGCGTCACGGCCGCAACCTGCTGAAAACTGTCGCAGGGACATGACGGCGTATTTCGCGCGCAGATGGGCGCCCTGCCACGGCAGTTCGACATAGAACACATTGGGCGGCAGTAACGCGTTGGCCCAAGCCAGCAGCGGATTGCCATAGGCCGCATTGTAGTCATCAACAATAAGGTAGAAATCGAGCAGGCCGTCAGTCAATGCCTGATCCGGTTGCCGCAGGCAGGACCCGTAGAACAGGACGCCAAGGACCGCACGTCCGTGACGCTGCCGGCAATGCTCGGCCATCGCACGCGCGGCCGGGCCCACGGGAACATGGAGTTCGTTGGCGATCAATGCGGCAAGAGCATCCGACGCCATGTTCCTGGCTACCTCCTGCTAGAACCGGTGAAAGCGCATGACCGGGCCGGCCGTGACGATAATGCGGCCGCTGGCCGGTGCCTCAAACTTCTCGCCATCGATCATCACCGGTGAACTGATATCAAGCACCAGCTTTTCCATCCGGCGGCTGAGATAACCAGCCGCCGCCATCCAGGGCTTCGGCTTGCCGCGCAGAACCGCGAGGGCCGCGGAGGCGAAGCGGCGCGGCGGTGAATCGATCGTGGTCAGTTGCAGGCGACCTGGTCCCTCGCCCCAGAACGGTGCGACACCGGGCAACACGGTCTGCAGGGTCGACGCCAGAAACATCAAGCAATCGCGTCGCTCGGCCTGCCCATCGATGGTGAGGCCGATGTCTTCGCCATGGAAACCAGAACGCGGGCCCGGCCCGAAAACGAGAATCTTCAGGATCGACCAGGCAATGCCAAGCTTGGCGGCAAAGGTCTGCTTGGCACCCAGGGTATGGATGTCGCGCCGCACCAGCTGAGTGCCCTGATAAAAGCCGATGCCGCCGATCAGGAAACCGCGCTCGATGACGCGGCCATCGCCAAAATCGACCGACAGCACCGGACGTTCCAGGATCTCGCCGGTCTCGCCCGCTTCGGCGCGCAATACCAGGCGCTTCAGACCCGTCGCCGGCAATCCAGGCTGACCGACCTCATGAGCAATCACATTGGTCATCCCAGCGGAGAGCAGGCTGAGGCAGGGCTGCGTCTTGAACGGACTGTCATTCAGCAGTGCCGACACCACCGCGAGGACGGTGCCGTCGCCACCACTGATGGCAAGATGTGTCACCTCCGCCGCCGCCATTTCCGCGAGGCAGCTCGGCAGTTCTAGGATGTGCTGGAAGCTGCGATGCAGAACCTGCGGATGATCGGCCAGCAAGGCATGAATCTCGCGCATCGACATCTTGTTGCGCTTGCTATGCGCATTGCTGATGACGCCGATCCGGACCATGGGCACCCGGGTCATGGCTATTTGGGCCATGTTCACGATGCCTCGGTCAGCCATGATTGCAGGCGCAAACCGCGGGCGCGGGCGATGAAGGCCTGGCCGATCCGCACGCAATGAAAAATGAACGAGAGAATCGTCCACCAGGCGACGATTTCAAAACCGATATCGGGTGCCCCTAGAATGACGGCAGCGCTGAGGATGAGGAGGTTCGGATTGCGCCGCGCCGTGATCTGGCGAAACGCTGAATCCAGCGGTCGCCAGATATGCATCTCAATCCCGAAGCGCCAGATGAACAACCCTTCCTGGCCGCGTCCCAGCAAATAGCCGGCGATGATCACCCAGAAGGTCCAGGGCGCCACGGTTGCAGCGCCGCCCAGCCCTTCATACCAGGCCCAATACCAGAAAGGCGGATGCACCAGGTCGGTGCCGTGATCGAACACGTTGCCCCATTTGCTCGACGTCAGCGTACAACGGGCCAGCTTGCCGTCGACCGTGTCCAGGAAACACATCGCCCAGGCGGCGATGAGGCCCGCCCCGAAAGCGCCGATCGCAAACCACCAGGTGGCGAGCAGCACGCAGATGAAGCTGACCAGCGTCACCATGTTGGGCGAGATGCCGAACCGGGCGCAGAAACGCGTGACATAGAGCGCCGGGACCGGCCAGACATGCTTGGTCACCACGTCGGTGACGCCCTTATAGGATTCCATATACATGCGGCGCTCGATCTCCGCGGTCGGCAGCTTGCCGATCTCGTAGAGATAGGGCGCACCCTTGCGGCGGAGCGCCTTGTTGTAATTGCTGGCGAGGCCCGCGGCGTCGACGATCGTGAAGCCAGGTGGCAACAGGCGCTGATCGCCGGCCTTAATGGCGGCGGTCATGCCCGGCAACAAGGACGGGTCGTCGGCGTGACCAGCCATAGGTTGGCCGTCATTGTTGGTCAGCACCTTGCCCGGCTGCTGCAGAAGCGCCTTGACCAGAGCTTCATCGAAAATGGCGTCAGCCCGGAACACAAGGCCCGGCGAATCAGGCATGTCGCCCGCCACTGCGGCACGGGTCAGGGCGCGCTCCAGGCGCTGGCGCGGCGTCAGGCCCCAGACAATCTCGGCCGACTCGTTGACGAAGACCACTTCCAGCCTTCTATCTAGTTGAATTGTCATGTGTTTTTATAAATATTCGCGGCTTGCCTGGGCCTTGTTAGCCCCGATTGGGCCACGGCGTCTAGCCAAATCGGCAGACAGCCATAGCGAGTGTTAGAAGCTTGACCAAGCGTGATTATCAGCCCAGATAAGGCACCCGGAGATCAGGCGCCGCAAACGGGGCGTCTCATGCAAGGATTCCGCCGTGACCGGCTACACACTGGCCCATTTCAGCGACCCGCATCTTGGCCCCCTGCCCGCCATCGGCTGGCGGGATCTGGCCAACAAACGGCTGTCCGGCTTCTTTTCCTGGTCGCGTAACCGGGTCCGGATCCACAAGCCGGCCGTTCTCAAACTGCTGGTGGACGATTTACGGGCCCAGGCGCCTGACCACACCGCGATCACCGGTGATCTCGTGAACATCTCGCTGCCGACGGAATTCGCTGCCGCCGCAAGCTGGCTGAAAACTGTTGGCGGCCCCGACGACGTGACGGTGATCCCGGGCAATCATGACGCCTATGTCGACATGCCCTGGGACGAGTCTCTGGCTTTGTGGGCGCCTTACATGCGCGGCGCCCGGGGCACGACTGGCACAGAGACGCTGCCCGGCAGCGCAGAGGACTTCCCCTTCATTCGCCGACTGGGGCCGATTGCGCTCGTCGGTACGTCGACGGCCGTGCCGATGCCGCCCTTCATCGCGGCAGGTCGCCTTGGCGAGAGCCAACTGGCGCGTTTGCGCGACCAACTGAAGCGTCTGGGCGCCGAGGGAGCTTTTCGCGTCGTGCTGATCCATCATCCGCCCTTTGGTGGTGGCGCCTACAAGCGAAAATCGCTGCTCGACGCCCAGGCATTCCAGGACGTTCTGGCAGAAGCAGGCGCCGAACTGGTGCTTCACGGCCACACCCATGTCTCGGGCCTCGGCCGAATCCCCGCCGCACAGGGACCAATTCCTGTCATTGGCGTGCCGTCAGCATCGGCGGTCGCTGCGGGACACAAGGATCCGTCACGCTATCACCTCTACAAGATCCGCCGTGGCACTGAATCCTGGCTGATCGACGTTGATGTTCGCGGCCTCAATGCCACCGAAAATGCCTTTGAACATCAAGGTGGTATGGCGCTCACGATTCCCCTGATATCATCAAAGACTTTCGCGGCTGCCGGGACGGCGGCGTGATGTTTACCCGCGCCGATCTCATGGCTTGAGGCAACCACCGTTTCATGAAGTTTCTTCGCATCGATCTTTACATCCTGAAGCGCGTGGCGCTGCCGCTGCTGGCGACTGTGGGCGTTGCCATGGCGGCGCTGCTGCTTGAGCGGCTGATCCGCCTGCTGGATCTGTTCGCCAATCGCGGCGGCCCGATGAACATTGTCATCAAGATGCTGGCCAATCTGGTGCCACATTATCTTGGCATTGCGGTGCCGGCGGCGCTCTTCGTGGGCGTGCTTTATGCCAGCATGCGCCTTTCCTCCGACAGCGAACTTGATGCCATGCGCGCAAGCGGCCTGTCGCTGCGCCGCCTGATGGCACCGATCCTGGCACTGTCCGTGGTGCTGGTCATCGTCAGCGGTTACCTCATCGGCTTTCTCCAGCCCTATACCCGTTTCGGCTATCGCGCCTTGGTGCATCTCGTCGTCGAGACGGCCTGGGATTCTGCGATCGAGCGCGGGGCATTTTTCACTGGCTTTGGTGGCAAGACGATTCTGATCGGCGACATTTCCGAAGGCGGCCGCAAGCTTTCGCAGATCTTCGTCAAGGAAGTTGATGAGAACGGCCAAGACCTCGTGATCACCGCCGAGACTGGGCAGCTTGACCGCGGCCGCGACCTGACGCTGATCCTGACCCTCTATAACGGCGTGCGAACCGAAGTCACACCGGGCACCGACCAGGCCGAGGCCGTCGAGTTCACCGAACTCAAGCTGCCGATGGAATCTGTGACGCCCGAACCGTTCCGCAATCGTGGCGAGCGTGAGAGCGAACTCGATTTCGTTGAGCTCATTCAGGCCTATTTCAACACACCGCCGACTTTGCACATCGAAGACATCAAGGCAGAACTCAACAGCCGATTGGTGCGCACGGTATCCATCATCTTCCTACCGCTCCTCGCCATGCCGATCGGGGTTTCGTCTCGGCGCACGTCCAAGGGTCTGCGCCTCTTGGTCGGAATCTTGTTTCTGGTCGCCTATTTCCAGATCCTGCAGTTCGGACGCGATGCTGTCGGCAGCGCCATCCTCGGGCCGCTGGTGGCTTTGTGGCTGCCCTTTGCCATCTTCGGCAGCGTCAGTCTGTGGTTGTTCCATCTCGCCAATTCCCGTCCCGGTGCCGATCCACTGGCGCATGTCTTCGAATCCATTTCCGATGGGTCGGATTGGGTCGTCGCCAAGCTGCGGCGCCTGTGGCCGCGCCGCAAACGAGAGATCGCAGAATGAACACATTCAGCCGCTATGTGCTGCGCAGCTTCCTGTGGCAGTTTGCGCTGCTGCTGATCGGCTTTACCGCGCTGCTGCAGCTCTTTGACCTTCTCAACAACAGCGCCGATATCCTGCAGGATCATTTGGGCGATATGAGCGCAGTCGCGGAATACGCGGCGCTACGCTTGCCCGAGATCGCCTCGTTCCTCATTCCCTTTGCTGTGCTGATGGGTGCGCTCATCACGCTGGGGCGGATGGAGCGCAATAACGAAATCATGGCCTTCAAGGCGGCTGGTGCCCCCTACTTCACCGTATTGTGGGCCTTCCTGCCTGCCGTCGGTATCGTTGCTTTCCTGCACTTCTTCCTTGCGGACCAGCTCGTGCCGATCTCGATCCAGACACTGGTGTCGCGAGATTTGATCGCCGAGCGCAGCAAATCGAAGAACGAAACCAAGAATGATCCGTTGTTCGTCCAGGAAGGTAATTCGGTCATCGAAGCCGGCGCGGTCGGGCTGGACGGTGTCATCCTCAGCCACCTGCGGATCTATCAGCGTGATGATACCGGCAAGATGGTTAAACAGATTTTCGCGAATGACGCTCACTTCGACAGCGCTACCGAGAAATGGGTCCTCACCAATGTCTGGACGACGCTGGTTCCGGCTGGCGGTGCTGCGCAGACAGAACATGTAGATAAGCAGGAATGGCAAACCCAGCTGACCCCCGCCGAATTCTCCGACCTCGTCGAGAAGCCGCAGGCTATGACCTTTATGAAGTTGAGGAGCCTCGTGACCTCAACCCAGGTCGGCGTGCGGCCAACTTATTTCTATGAGACATGGCAGCAGAAGCGCATCGCGTTGCCGGTGAGTTCGATCCTGATGATCCTGCTCGCCGCACCTGTGGCGCATTCGCTGCATCGGCGCGAGCGTGGGTTGGCGGCCGGCATGACGATTGGTTTTGGCCTCGGCTTTCTCTATTTCCTGACCGACGGCCTGGTGTTGTCGCTGGGTGAGTCCGGGGCCGTCCCGCCATTCCTTGCTGCCTGGTTGCCGATCCTGCTCTTCGCCGCCATTGGTGGCGCCTGGCTGATCAAGCAAGAAGGCTATTGATCCCATGAAGCTGTGGATCGATGCCGGGCGCACCAGCGCTGGGCGGGACGGCGCCGAGCACGTCTTTGGCATGGATCTGATCGAACGCCATCTGAAGGCCGCACGCCATCAGAAGCTTGAGCTCAGCGAAGTCATCATCGATGTCGGCGACGGTGCTGCCCCCGTTTGGGCTAGCGAGCCGCGCCTCGGCTGTCCCGTGCGCGTCGAAAGCGGCAGCGGTAATTGCGGCGATCGCTTGAGGCGCGCGCTTGCGGCCGGCGAGGTGCTGCTGGTGAGCGATGCGGCGACCCTCGCCGATGCCAGGCTCTATCGCTATCTCGCAGATCGAACCGGGAGTGCCGCCGTCCGCGCCAACAAGGCGGCCATCGGCCGTGTCGAACCGGCGGATGCGGAGAAAATTCTCTCGGCGCCAACGCTCGACGCCGCCATCGGGCATCTTGCCGAAGTCTCCCAGGACGAGTTCCCGTCCTTTGTCGTGAAGCTGCGGCGTGCCCTGCCCTTCTACCTTTTCTCCGTCACCAATCCGGCGGAACGTAAATCGGTCGAGCGTTTCCTGTTCTGGTCGAACTACAAGGGCTCGACCGATTTCTTCACGAAGTATGTCTACCCGCCGCTGGTCTGGGCCATGGTGCCGCCGCTGGCGCGTGCGCGGGTTCATCCCAATACGGTGACGCTGGTCAGCATCGTGCTCACGGTGCTCGCGGTGCCACTGTTTGCCACGGGATATTTCTGGTGGGGCTTTGCCTGCGCCTATGGCATGAGCGTGCTGGATTCGGTCGATGGCAAGCTCGCGCGCCTCACCTTCACCGATTCAGCTATCGGCAATGTGCTGGATCATGGCCTCGATATCGTGCATCCGCCATTCTGGTATTTCGGTTGGGCGATCGGGCTGCTGGGCGGCTGGGCTGTCACGGATTTCAACCAACCGCTGTGGCAGGCGGCCTGGATCATGATGGCGCTCTATGTGCTCGACCGGCTGATCCTCGCCGTCTACCGAGCGAAATATAAGCGCGGTCTCCATACCCATGCGCCGATGGACGCAGTCGTGCGCACGTTTATTTCGCGTCGCAATATCAACCTTCCTTTATTTACAGTAGCTTATGCGGCGGGGTGGGGTGTCGAGGCGTTTTATGTGGTGGTTTTGTGGCAGGCCTTGACCTGCACCTATCACGGCCTGCGCACGATCTGGATCCTGGGGACTTATCGCCCTGCGGCCAAACGCCATCCATAATGATCGATTGCTTGCCGTAATTCCTTGATCCGACTAGATTACCGGCAACCCATTCAGCACCCATCACCTCAGGTAGCGAGTCGCCCGCAATGATCCGTTTCGGCTTCTGGAAAGACCGGACCCATAATCTCGACCGCATGTCGTTGAAGGATCTGGTGCGGGCATTCGCCACCTATCCTTCCGTGCACGCCTATATCGGCCTTGCCGCGGTCAGCCTCTATCTGGTCGTGCGCTGGTATGACGGCTGGGCGCCGCTCGCCGTGGCGGTGGGCCTTGCGATCGTCATCTACCCGCTGGTCTGGTACGCGCTCCATCGCTGGGTGCTGCATAGCCAGTTCCTCTACAAATCACCGCTGACCGCCAAGGTGTGGAAGCGCATCCATTTCGACCATCACCAGGACCCGCATAATCTCGTCGTGCTGTTCGGGGCGCTCTATACGACCATCCCCACCATCGCCATCGTCACCATGCCGATCGGCTACGCGGTCGGTGGCCTTGCCGGTGCCGCAATGGCGTTTGCAACCGGGCTGCTCACCACCTGCTTCTACGAATTCTCCCATTGTGTGCAGCATCTCAACACCGCGCCCAAGACCAAGTTCATGAAGCGCATCAAGCAACTGCACATGTGGCATCACTTCCACAACGAGCAGGGCAATTTCGGCATCACTAATTTTCTGTGGGACCGGCTCGGCAACACCTATTATTCCAAGGCCAGCGCTGTGCCGAAGAGCCCGACGGTGTTCAACATCGGCTATACCGCAGAGATGGCGGAGCGCTATCCCTGGGTGGCACAGATGTCGAACAATACGCGTGGCGACGGCAATCCACGCCGCTTCCGCACGGGTGCCGACGCCGCGGATAACGGCCCCGCCGCGTAGTCCTTCCATATCACTGATAGGCAGACGCTCATGGCGGCGATCGACGTTGTTCCAGTCACCGACAAGGCTGGGCTGAAGGCCTTCATTGCCTTGCCCAAGCGGCTCTATCGTGGTCACAAAGGGTATGTGGCCCCGCTCGACATGGAACGCGGCGAAGTCCTCTCGCCCAAGAAAAATCCCTATTTCACCCACGCCAAGGCGCAGCTGTTTCTGGCGACGCGGGATGGCAAGGTGGTCGGCCGCATCTCGGCCCAAATGTGCGAGTTGGAACAGAAACTGCGCCCCGGCACCGGCCATTTCGGCTGGCTGGATGCCGAGGATGATCCGGCCATTTATCAGGCCCTGATCAACGCCGCCGCCGATTGGCTGCGCGCGCAAGGATCGACTCGCATGGTCGGCCCGTTCAGCTTTTCCAGCAATGAGGAAACCGGCCTGCTGGTCGAGGGGTTCGACAGCCTCCCGATGCTGCTGATGCCCTATCACGCGCCCTATGCCGGCAGACACGTCGAGGCTGCCGATCTGGCACGACTGAAAGACGTATTGGCCTACGATCTCGATAAGAGCGCCTACAAACCCGTGGGATCATCGCGCATGCTGGAGAAGCTGCAATCGGATGGCACCATCCGCATGCGCGGGCTCGACATGAAGAATTACACCCAGGATCTCAGCATCATCCTCGACATCTTCAATGATGCCTGGTCGGAGAACTGGGGCATGGTGCCGTTCACCGCCACCGAAATCGCCGCAGCCGCGGCTTCGATGAAGCCGCTCATCGATCCCGACCTCGTCATCATCGCCGAGGTGAAGGGCGAGCCAGCCGGGATGCTGGTCTGCCTGCCCAATCTCATGGAAGCGATCCGCGACTTTGACGGCAGCCTGCTGCCGTTCAACGTCGTCAAGCTGCTCTATCGCTTGAAGGGCAAGAAGCTGAAGACCAGCCGTATTCCCTTGATGGGCATCCGTCGCAAGCATCATGGCTCGGTGCTGGGCGCTACCTTGCTGCCCCTCATGTTCGATCGTCTTAAGGAACCGTTCCTGAAGCGCGAATTGGAGCGGGTCGAGATGTCCTGGATTCTCGAAGACAATTTGCCCATGCGGCGCGTGATCGAAGGTATTGGCGGCAAGGCCTACAAGACCTATCGCCTCTACGAAAAATCGCTGACCTGATGGCAACCTTCAACGCCTTGATCCTGGCTGGCAATCGGCGCGAGGGCGACAGTGTCGCTAAGCTCACCGGCGTCAGCCACAAGGCGCTGGCGCCGATCAATGGCGTGCCCATGTTGCAGCGGCTCTATCGCACCCTGCGCGCCTGCCCCGGCATCGCGGACATCTATGTCTGCATTGACGATGCCACGTTGCTGGACAGCATCGCCGAGTTGGCGGAGGCCCGCGATACGGGTGGCTTGCGCATCGTGCCACCGGCGGAGAGCCCTGCGGCGAGTGTCGCGCTGGCGCTCGACGCCATCGGGCTACAGCGGCCGCTCCTCGTCACGACAGCCGATCATCCGCTGCTAAGTGTCGAGATGGTTTCGCATATGGTGGCAGAAGCGCCGGCCGATGCCGATCTCAGTGTCGGTCTTGCGGAGGCCGATACGGTGATTGCCACTTATCCGGATGCTATCCGCACCTTCTATCGTTTCAAGGGTCGGCGCTTCAGTGGCTGTAATTTGTTCTTCGCCCGCGGCGAGAACGCCCGGAAGGTCGCCGCCTATTGGCAGCAGATGGAGCGCCATCGCAAGAAGCCTTGGCGCCTGGTGTGGCAGGTCGGGCCAATGGCCTTGCTGCGGATCCTGCTTGGGCAACTGAGCCTCGACGATGCCTTCGCGCATGTCTCCCGCCTGACCGGCGCCCGCATCAGGCCCGTGCTCATGCCATTCGCCGAGGCGCCGATCGATGTCGACAAGCCGGCTGATTACGAGCTGGTCAGTGCCATCCTGCGCAAGCGCGAAGGAACCGCCTGACCGCCGATTTATGGCGTCAGACCAATTTCTCCTGCTGGCACCGGGTATTGGGACTGCCTGCCCCCTTGGCTTTCCGGTCCTATGCGTCCTAGATTGTCGCACATAAGCCTGTGAAATCGGGCGGCGCGAATCGGGAGCCTGTGATGCAGTACACCGCGAACACCCTCGAAAACCATTGGATGCCCTTCACCTCGAACCGGGACTTCAAGGCGGAACCGCGCTTGATGGTCAAGGCGCAGGGCATGCACTACTGGAACCACAAGGGCGAGAAGCTGATCGACGCATCGTCCGGCCTGTTCTGCTGCGCCGCCGGTCACGGCCGCACCGAAATCATTGAGGCCGTGCACGCGTCGATGAAAGAGATCGACTACACGCCGCATTTCCAGCTCGGCCATCCCTCCTCCTTCGAGCTCGCCCAGAAGGTCGCCAAGATCACGCCGGGCGATCTCGACTACGTCTTCTTCTGCAACTCGGGCTCCGAGGCGGTCGAGACCGCGATCAAGATCGCACTCGCCTATCACGTCGCCAAGGGCGAGGGTCAGCGGACCCGCTTCGTCAGCCGCGAGCGCGCCTATCACGGCGTCAACATCGGTGGCGTGTCCTTGAGCGGCATGGTGCGAAACCGCGAGACCTTCGGCGCCGTCATGCCGGGTGTCGCCCATCTCCGCCACACCTGGCAGCCGGAAGCGCGCTTTACCCGCGGCCAACCGGAACAGGGGGCCGATCTCGCCAACGATCTGCAGCGCTTCATCGATCTCTACGGCCCCAAATCCATCGCCGCCTGCTTTGTTGAGCCGATTGCCGGCTCGACCGGCGTGCTCATTCCGCCGAAAGGCTATCTCGAACGCCTGCGCGAGATCTGCGACAAGAACGGCATCCTCCTGGTGTTCGACGAAGTGATCTGCGGCTTCGGTCGCACCGGTAAGGCGTTCGCCGCGCAGAGTTTCGGCGTGACACCCGACATCATCACCATGGCCAAGGCATTGACCAACGGCGCGCTGCCGATGGGTGCCGTGGCGGTCAGCGAGAAGATCTATCACACCGTCACGAGCTCGGCGCTTGATGGCGCCGTGGAATTCTTCCACGGCTATACCTACTCGGCCCATCCGGCCGCGTGCGCCGCCGGCATCGCTGCGCTCGACGTCTATGAGAAAGAAGGCCTGTTCGAGCGTGCGGCCGAGATGTCCCCTTACTTCCTCGACCGGATGTATTCGCTACAGGGCGTCAAGGCTGTGACCGACATCCGCGGCTACGGCATGTTGTGCGGCATCGATCTGGCACCTGCCGCGCGGCCGGGTTTGCGCGGCGTCGACGCCACCAAGCGGCTGTTTGCCAAGGGCCTCCACATCAAGTTTACCGGAGATGCCGGGATCTGCGCGCCCGCTTTGGTCGCTACGAAGTCTGACATCGACGAAATTTGGCGTATCTTTAAGGACGTGTTCAGCGAATATTGATGTGCCCATCACAGCCAGGTCACGCATAGTTCTATGACCAAGCCCCGCTATCTCGCGGAGACGATCGCCGCACCTGCCCACCGGGCGGGTGAGCAGGAAATCGACTATTCGGTTCCGGCCGACGACGAGGTGAAAACTACGACTTGCTACATGTGCGCCTGCCGTTGCGGCATCAAGGTGCATATGAAGGATGGCAAGATCCGCTACATCGAAGGCAATCGCGATCATCCGGTAAATAAAGGTGTGCTCTGCGCCAAGGGTTCCGCCGGGATCATGACGCAATATTCCCCGGCGCGCCTAACCAAGCCGTTGAAGCGCATCGGCGAGCGTGGTGCCGGCGAGTTTGTCGAGATCGAGTGGGAAGAAGCGCTCACCCTCGCCACCGAACGCCTGGCCAGGATCCGTGCGACCGACCCGAAGCGCCTCGCCTTCTTCACTGGTCGCGATCAGAGCCAGGCCCTGACCGGTTGGTGGGCGAAGCAATTCGGCACGCCGAATTTTGCGGCGCATGGTGGCTTCTGCTCCGTCAACATGGCGGCAGCAGGTCTCTATTCCCTCGGCGGCGCCTTCTGGGAATTCGGCGAACCGGATTGGGAGCGCACCAAATATTTCCTGATGTTCGGCGTCGCCGAGGATCACGACAGCAACCCGATCAAGATCGGCCTCGGTCATCTGAAAGGCCGCTCGGGCGCTGACCAGGCGAAGTTCGTCTCGGTCAACCCGATCCGGACCGGCTATTCGGCCATTGCCGATGAGTGGTTGGGGATCAAGCCGGGCACCGATGGGCTGTTCGTACTGTCGCTCATCCACGAATTGCTGCGCAACGACAAGATCGATCTCGATTTCCTGGTGCGCTACACCAACGCGCCCTGGCTGATCGTCAATGCACCGGAAACTGAAGAACACGGCCTCATCTATCGCAACCAGGAAGGCGATCCGCTCTGTCTGGATCGCGATAGCGGTGATTTCGTCGACGCCTTGCGCGCCGGCGTTCGTCCGCATCTCATCGGCCCGGTCAGCTTGCCTGACGGCCGCCCTGCCCGCACGGTGCTGGACCTGATGGTGGCCCGCTATCGTGACGCGATTTATGCGCCTGCGACCGTCGCATCACAGATCGGCATTCCAGCCGAGACCATCATTCGCATCGCCGCCGAACTGGCGGATGTCGCCTTCGAACAGACCATCGAGATCAAGACGCCGTGGACCGATTGGGCCGGCCGACACCACGAAAGCTTCATCGGGCGACCGGTTTCGATGCATGCGATGCGCGGTGTGTCGGCACATTCCAACGGCTTCCAGACTTGCCGTGCCATCCATGTGCTGCAGATGCTGCTCGGCAGCGTCGATTGCCCCGGCGGCTGGCGCTACAAGCCGCCCTTCCCGCGCGTGCCCGGCTCCGGCCCGACGCCGTCGCCCATGGTCGGGCCAAACCAGCCCCTCGCCGGCATGCCGCTTGGCTTTCCGCAAGGGCCGAACGATTTGCTGGTCGATGCCCTCGGTCGCCCGCAGCGCGTCGACAAGGCCTATTCCTGGGAGGCACCGCTCGCTCTCCATGGTCTGATGCACATGGTCATCCACAATGCCTGGAAGGGTGATCCCTATACGATCGACACGCTCTTTCTCTACATGGCGAACATGGCCTGGAACTCGTCAATGAACACGGCGGGTACCATGGACATGCTGAAAGACAAGGACCCGGTTACCGGCCAATACAAGATCCCCTATGTGATCTATAGCGACGCCTATTACTCCGAGACTGTGGCGTTCGCCGATCTCATCCTGCCGGATACCACCTATCTCGAACGCTGGGATTGCATCTCACTGCTCGACCGGCCGATCAGCCATGCCGATGCAGCGGGTGACGCCATCCGCCAGCCGGTGATCAAACCGGACCGCGATGTGCGGCCGTTCCAGGATGTGCTGCTCGATCTGGGCACGCGCCTCAAGCTGCCTGGCATCGTGGCAGAAGACGGCAGCGCGCTCTATCCGGGCGGCCTCCACGACTACATCCTGAAGCACGAGCGCAAGCCGGGCATCGGCATGCTGAGCGGCTTCCGCGGCGCCGATGGGGCGGAGATGGGGCGCGGCAAGCCCAACCCCGACCAGATCCAGCGCTATATCGCCCAGGGATGCTTCAACGAAATGCCGATCCCTGAGAACGCGCGCTTCTATCGCTTTGGCAATCAGGACTATCTGCAATGGTCGACGGCGCGCGGCCTGATCGACAGCCCGGACCCAATGGTACTGCAGCTCTATTGCGAACCGATGCGCAAGTTCCAGCTGGCAGCCGAAGGTTTCGGCAGCAGGCAGCCACCCAATGAGGCCGACCGCGAGCGCCTCAAGGCCTTTGCCGATCCGCTGCCGATCTGGTATCCGCCGTTTGGCGAAGCAGAGACGAGCGATGGTTTCCCGCTGCATGCGCTGACGCAACGCCCGATGCACATGTATCATTCCTGGGGCACGCATAATGCCTGGCTGCGGCAGCTGCAATCGCGCAACCCACTCTTCGTTCATCACACAACGGCCGCCGAACTTGACCTCGTCGATGGCGATTGGGTGTGGATCGAAAGCGCTCATGCGCGCGTCAAGGCCGAGGTCAAGTTGATGGACGGCGTGCATCCGGGCACCGTCTGGACCTGGAACGCGATCGGCAAGCGCAAGGGGGCGTGGAACCTGACGCCCCAGGCGCCGGAGGCCAAGACCGGCTTCCTGCTCAACCATGTCATCAGCGAGCTGTTGCCCGCGCGAGCCGACGGCTATCGCTATACCAATTCCGATCCGGTGACCGGACAGGCCGCCTGGTTCGATCTCAAAATCCGGCTCGTGAAATGCGCTGCGGATGAGGCGCACGAGACGTCACCCAGCTTCACGGCCGTGCCCCGGCGCGGTGAGCCCGCATCGACGCTGCGCTATGGTGCCGGCATGGGCAAAGGGAAAGCGTCATGACCTCGCTGCCGACGGAACCAGCAACCCGGCGTCTCGGCCTGGTCATCGATCTCGACATCTGCGTCGGCTGTCATGCCTGCGCCGTCAACTGCAAGGAATGGAATGCCGGCGGGCATATGGCCCCGCTCACCGATTTCGATGCCTTCGGCGAAAAGCCGAGTGGCGTCTGGTTCAACCGCATCCATACCTTCGAGGCCGGCGAAGGCGCCGACGGCCGCACAGTTCACTTCCCGAAATCCTGCTTGCATTGCGAGACGCCGGATTGTGTGACCGTCTGCCCGACAGGCGCCTCCTACAAGCGCGCGGCGGACGGCATCGTCCTTATCAACGAGGACATGTGCATCGGCTGCAAGCTCTGCTCCTGGGCCTGCCCCTATGGCGCGCGGGAGTACGACGAAGACGTTGGCGTCATGAAGAAATGCACGCTCTGCGTCGACCGCATCTACAATGAAACATTGGACGAAGTGGAGCGTGTGCCGGCCTGCGTGTCGACCTGCCCGGTGGGTGCCCGGCATTTCGGCGATCTAGGTGACCCGGAATCCAGCGTTTCGCAACTGGTGGCGGAGCGCGAGGGCTACGATTTGATGCCCGAGATGGGCTATCGCCCGACCAACAAATATCTGCCGCCACGCCCACGCCGCAATGGCTCGACGAGCTGCGGCAGCAAGAGCGCGCCGACAGAACCGGTCGTCGATGCCGCAACGCTCACCAACCATCCGTTCTTGCGCTGGGTCGACCGGCTGCTGACGCGCTGAGGCCGCATGTATCCAGCCTATTCCGTTATCTTCTTCACCACGGCATCGGGCGCTGGCTATGCGCTGATGGTGCTGCTGAGTTTGCTGGCCGTCCTCGGCGTGCTGCCGGCTGAACGCTGGTTCGGCTTCACCGGTTTCCTCATCGGGCTGATCGCGGTCACGGCCGGCCTCCTCTCCTCGACCTACCATCTCGGCCGCCCGGAACGCGCCTGGCGCGCCTTTTCGCAATGGCGCTCATCCTGGTTGTCGCGCGAAGGTATCCTCGCCGTCGCGACTTTTGTGCCGGCCGGCCTCACGGCCTTGGGCTGGGTGTTCTTCGAACAGATCTGGTGGCTGCCGGCGCTGTTGTTGGTGGCACTCGCCATCACGACGATCTGCGCTACCGCGATGATCTATGCCAGCCTGAAGACCGTCCGGCGCTGGCGCAATGGCTGGACCCTGCCCGGCTATCTCACGATGGCATTTGCCAGCGGCGTCCTGTGGCTGTGCCTGCTCTGCGCCGTGTTCGAGATCCGCGGCGAGCCGTTGCTTTGGCTGGCGCTCATCAGCATTTTTGCCGCCAGTCTGGTCAAGCTCGGCTATTGGCGATTTGTCGATACCGAGACCGGCAATGCCACGGCTGGATCCGCCACGGGTCTTGGCCGCTTCGGCAAGGTCAAGCTGTTCGCCGCACCGCATACCGAGGAGAACTATCTCCTCAAGGAAATGGGCTTCAAGATCGCGCGGAAGCATGCGCTGAAGCTGCGCCGCATCGCCTTGCTCCTGGGCTTCGCAGCCCCGGTGCTCGCCATTCTGATCGCGGCTTTGATGCCCCAGGCGACGTTGTTCCTGTTCATTCTGGCAGTGCTGGCCAATGCCGTCGGTACGCTGACCGAACGCTGGCTGTTCTTTGCCGAGGCGCGGCATGTCGTGACGCTGTTCTATGGCGCGGATGTGGCCTAGAGGAGCGCGCTCGGGTCCGCCATGACCTGGTTGCGGCCGTTCTGCTTAGCCCGGTAGAGCGCAGCGTCGGCGAGCTTCAGCAGATCCTCGCCGGGCATGACTTTCATCGTCGCAGCAAGACCGATGGAGACGGTGACGATGAGATCACCATCCGGCGCTCCCTCGACCTTCATCGGCGTATCACCAACCCGCCGGCACAGGCGCTCGGCGACCTTCAGGGCCGCCTGACCATCGGTATCCGGCAGCAGGCAGACGAATTCCTCACCGCCGGTGCGTGCCACCATGTCGAAATTGCGCATCGCCGCAGTGGCGCGGAGCGCGAACTGCTTCAGCACCTCGTCGCCGGCGGCATGGCCATAGCTGTCATTGACGTTCTTGAAGCGATCGAGATCGCAGACCAGCACGCTCAACGCCTTGCCGGACTCCTTCACCCGGTCCATCAAGCCGTCGAGATGGCGCATGGCGTAGCGGCGATTATAAAGGCCGGTCAGGCTGTCGGTGAGTGCCAGCGACAGGCTGCGTTCGTAATTGGTACGCAGGCGGTCCTGGTAACGCCGGCGGCGCACCTGGATGCGCACGCGGGCCAGCAATTCATTGGGGTCGATCGGCTTCATCAGGTAGTCACTGGCGCCGATATCGAGCCCCTTGATCAAGCGCGGCATATCGAATTCTTCGACGATGAGGAGGATCGGTACCTGCCGCGTTTCTTCCTGCGAGCGGAGATGTGAGCACAGACGCAGGCCGTCTTCGCCGCCAACCTGGATGTTGGTGATGATGAGGTCGTAGCGCGTATGCGCCGCCAGCTCCTGCGCGCGTGCAAGATTGTCGGTCACCTCGACCGTATCGCCATCTTTCGACAGCACCTGCACGACACGTTGCGCCGCCGGGGCGAAACCTTCGACCAGCAGGACCGAGGCGTTGCGATCCTCGTTGATCTCCGGCTCGTTGGTGCCGAGGAGATCGAAGGCGCCGGACGTCTGCTCGCGCATCCGCCATTCGTCCATGATCATCTTCAGGCGCACGAGCGAGCGCACCCGGGCGAACAGCGCCAAATCATTGACGGGCTTGGTCAGGAAATCGTCGGCGCCGGCCTCAAGCCCGCGCACACGGTCGCTGGGATCGCTGAGCGCCGTCACCATGACGACGGGCAGAAAATGGGTCTTCGGATTGGCGCGGATGCGCGCGCATACTTCGAAGCCGTCCATCTCCGGCATCATCACGTCGAGGAGGACGATATCGGGGATTTGCTTGTCGATCAGCTCCAGCGCTTCCTTGCCGCTGGCGGCACTGACCACCTCGAAGTATTCGGCGGCCAGTTTGGCTTCAAGCAGGCGAACGTTGGCTGGAATATCGTCTACGACCAGAATACGTGCCGACATTTACTCGCTTTACCTACGATTATTGCAGGAAGCGATCGACCGTCTCCAGGAACTGGACGACAGAGATGGGCTTGGCGATATAGGCCTCGCAACCGCCTTCGCGGATCTTTTCCTCGTCGCCCTTCATGGCAAAGGCCGTGACGGCGATGATCGGAATGGAACGCAAATTGTCGTCTTCCTTGATCCATTTGGTGACTTCCAACCCGGACACTTCCGGCAGCTGGATATCCATCAGGATCAAATCGGGCTTGTGCTGGCGCGCCAGTTTAAGTGCGTCCATCCCATCCTTGGTCTGCAGGATATTGTAACCCTGCGCCTGGATGAGGTCGTGGAAAAGCTTCATATTAAGCTCGTTATCCTCGACGATCAGGATCGTCTTGGTTGCTGCTTTTTTCCGCTTTTCTTCAGACGAAAGCTGGTCTGCCATGCATCCTCCCACCGGCCTTCAGAATCCGGCATCCCCATAATCCGACTCATAGGATCGGCACGAGTGTCACTCGACCCTATTCCCGCCTACTTTTCAATGCCATATTAGTAAATGTTCTACAAAAATACCAACTGTGAATCGGGTTGGTGTTAATATTTAAGGCCAGCTGTTCGGAGCGCGAAGTGGCCGGCTTTTGTCGCGAATGCGAGGCAATATTTTCGGAATCCCGTCTAGCCGGGACGGATAAGCCACGACCGCAAAGCAGCAATGAGCCATCCAGGCCATCGCCGCGCTGCCCGGTCTGTCGCTCGCCGCGCCTGTTGCAGCATGCCGAACTCGATACACTGGCCATTGGCCATGTCGATTGCGACGCCTTCTACGCCGCCGTGGAGAAGCGCGACAGGCCGGAATTGCGCGACAAGGCCCTGATCATCGGCGGCGGCCATCGCGGGGTGGTCTCGACCGCCTGCTACATTGCCCGTCTTTCCGGCGTCCGCTCGGCCATGCCGATGTTCACCGCCAAGAAATTATGCCCGGAGGCGGTCATCTTGCCACCGGACATGGCCAAGTATCGGCGTGTCGCCGAGGACATCCGCGCCCTGATGTTTTCGCTGACACCCCAGGTGGAACCCGTTTCGATCGACGAGGCGTTCCTCGACCTTACCGGCACCAGCGCGCTCCACAAGATGAGCCCGGCCCAATCCCTCAACCACCTCACCAAGCGGGTGGAGAGCGAGATCGGCGTCACCGTGTCGGTCGGGCTGAGCCACAACAAATTTCTGGCCAAGCTCGCTTCCGACCTCGACAAGCCGCGCGGCTTCTCGGTCATCGGCAAGGCGGAAACGGAGACATTCCTCGCCGGGAAATCTGTTGGCCTGATCTGGGGCGTCGGCAAGGTGATGCGCGACCAATTGGCCAAGGACGGCATTCTCACCATGGGCCAGATCCAGCAGATGGCGCTCGACGGTATGCTGCGCCGTTACGGCAACATGGGTTCCCACATCTGGCATCTCGCGCGCGGCCTTGATGAGCGCCGGGTAGAGCCAGACAGCGCTGCCAAGAGCATCTCCGCCGAGACCACCTTCGACATCGACATCGCCGATCTCGATACGCTGGCCGGCGAATTATGGCCGCTCTGCGAAAAGGTGGCCTTCCGATTGAAGGCCGCAAGCCTTGCCGGCCAAGTGGTGCATATAAAACTGAAGACTGCCGGTTTCCGTTTGATCACCCGTCAAGTCCGCCTGCAGGCGCCGACGCAATTGGCTGAAAGCCTTTATCGGTCGGGGCTCGGCCTCCTGCAGAAGGAAGTGACCGGTGATTGGTATCGTCTCATCGGGATCGGTGTGGATTCACTTCATGACGCCAAAGACGCTGACCCGATCGATCTCGCCGACCCGGATTCAGATCGCCGCCGCCGCGTGGAAGCTGCCATGGATTCAGTTCGCGCCAAGCTCGGCAAGGATGCCATCGTCAAAGGCCGCAGCTTGAAGACGCTGAAATAGGCTCAGCAGCCTTCCGGCTTCAGGGGCGTCAACTCATCCATGCTGGCATGTACCTTGAGATCGCCCAAAGCGAAGGTGAGATTACCCACCACGCCATTGCTGTACAGCCGCATGCTCTGCTCGGTGTCGGGCACACCCTCCGGTGAGCCGCTCATGAAGAAGGCCAAGGCGGCGGGGAATGAACGCACGCCCTTGAGATCGGCAATCGCCTTCGCCGACGGCGTCCAATCGAGTGCGCCTGGCCCGAGTGCCGCGCCGACCTCAATCGCCTCGTTGCCAATCGAGCCGTCGAACAGATTGGCCAGGACATATGCCTCGCCGGCGGCATCGGCCTTGATCAGGGCCTCGGTATGCTGCACCGGGAACATGGTCTTGGCCGGCAGGGTGAATTCCGCTTGTTCGGGCAGGTCGGCCACGACCTGGGCAACACCATCCGGGCTGTCGCGGCGCGCCTCCCCTCGGCGGCGGGAGGTCTCCTCGGTATCGGACAATTCGCGGGTGAAGTAACGGTAACGCTTGCCGTCCTTGGATTCCCAGCTGACCTGGCTCCAGCCCAGCCGGTGGATCTGGCCATCTTCGCCGGCCAGCGACAGCTCGGCCTTCAGATCCATGGCCCAACCGTCGCAGACGTCCTTGATTTCGAACGTCATCAGGCCGTTGCCACCGGTCAGGGTGCCGCTGGTGCCAAGGGCCAAAGTATAGACCACCCGATGGGGCAATAAGTCCGCCTGGGCAGGTACTGCGGCCCCCACTAAAAGAGCCAGGCCCAGGAAAACCGGGAGGCAGATGCGGCAAATCGACAAAACCATCGCCCTTTCTTGTCGTTCACGGGGCAGTTAAAGCCGTTCTTAGGAAGTATGGCACGCGGTCCCTTTGCATGATAGACCGCACCAATTGCGAAATTCCAATCTCGTGGACAGCCTGACCGTTTTGGGCGACCGAGTGGACCTTTTTACCGCGCATATTTACCTCAGGGGAACCAAATGACCGCCCGGCCGAAACTGCTGATCACCCGCCGCCTGCCCGATGCCGTCACCAAGCGCGTCAATGCCCATTACGACGTCGAACTCAACGCCGATGACCATGTCATGTCGGCAGACGAGCTGCTGACCAAGGCTGCCGGCAAGGATGCCTTGCTGGTCACCCCGGTCGACAAGATCACGCCGGAGCTGGTCGAAAAGCTGCCCGCATCGGTCAAGATGATCGCAACGTTCTCGGTCGGCTACGAGCATATCAACGTGCCGGCCCTGAAGGCCCGTGGCGTGAAGGCTTCGAACACGCCGGACGTGCTGACCGACGCCACTGCCGATATCGCCCTCCTGCTACTGCTGGGCGCCGCCCGCCGCGCCTATGAAGGCGAACGTGCTGTCCGCGAAGGCACCTGGAAGTCGTGGTCGACCGTCTACATGCTGGGCGTCCACGCGACCGGCAAGCGTCTCGGCATCTTCGGCATGGGCCGCATCGGCCAGGCCGTTGCCAAGCGCGCCCGCGCCTTCGACATGCCGATTCATTACTACAACCGCAGCCGCCTCTCGCCGGAATTGGAACAGGGCGCCATCTATCACAAGACCGCTGAGGACATGCTGCCGCATTGCGACTTCCTGTCGATCAATGCACCGGGTGGTGCCGACACCCAGCATTGGCTGAACGCCGAACGCATCGCCCTGATGCCGGACGGCGCCATCGTTGTCAACACTGCACGCGGTGGCCTCGTCGATGACAATGCGCTGATTGCCGCGCTGAAATCGGGCAAGCTGTTCGCCGCCGGCCTCGACGTGTTTGAGAACGAGCCCAACCTCAACCCGGCCTATCGCGAGCTATCCAATGTGTTCCTGCTGCCGCATCTCGGCAGTGCCACGATCGACACCAGGAACGCGATGGGCTTCAAGGCGCTCGACAATCTCGACGCCTTCTTTGCCGGCAAGCCGCTGATCGATCCGATCGCGTAGAAGTTCACATCACTAAGCCGTCATGCCCGCACTTGGTGCGGGCATCCACGAGTTTGAAGCACCGTCAAACAGTAAGTCGTGGATCCCCGGGGCCCCGCCGACGAATGTCGGCATGCGCCCACAGGGCCCGGGGATGACGTTTAGGGGCAGAGGGGCTTAGGCGACCATCAAACAATCGCGACCGGCATGCCGAACGCTTTGCCCACGGCATCGAGCCGGCGCTGCACGGCTTCACCGAACAGTGCGCCGGCGTCTTGCGGCAAGTGCAGCTCGATCCGGTCGTTGCGCTTCTCGATCGAGGTCAAACTCAGCATATGTTCTGTGCCGGCACTGAGGGCATAGGCAAGGCGCAGGGCCGCACCGACGCGGGCGGCGAAATCCTTGTCTGTGTCTTCCAGCAGACTGGGCAGGTTCTGAATATAAGAGGCGTCCGGGCTGTCGCCGTAGCGCGCCGCGATGATGAGGGCCAGCACGACGCGCTCAGGATGCGTGATCCCCGCGACCGGCAGACGAAGCACGCGCAGGAAGGCGTGCTCCCCGCGGTAATCGGGATGTTCGCGCCAGGCGATGTCAGAGAGCAGGCAGGCAGCTTCGCGCAACCGGGCACGCGGCTTGCCTTCCGACCGGAACAAGGGCGCCAGCCAATCGTCGAGCAGATCGCTCACCGATCCGAACCGCCCATCCGCGCCGGCAAGATCAGCACAGCCAACCAGCAACGGGTCGCCCTGTTGTGCTGCGGCATCGAGCGTACTGAAGAGATAGCCCTCGCGCAGACCATAGGCTGAATAAAGCACGCATTCCGGCTTCACCGCCTTGATGAGGCGTTCGAGCACCAGGGCACCATAGGGCAGCGTTTCCGTGCGCCGGCGCGACATGCCGACAATGTTGGCGAGCGATTTCTTGCCGAGATGTGCCAGCACATTCGCCAGTTCCTCGCTCTGCTTGCGCGACATGCGGTATTCATGAATCACGTGCAGCGGGTAGTGCGTCTGTTCCATATGGATGCGTGCAAGCGATCGCCAGGTCCCGCCAACAGGATACAGCGTCTTGCCCTTGACCTCGGACAGCCACGACAGCTTCTCGAATTGCCGGTCAATGAGGCGCTGTGCTTCCTCGATATTGCCATTGGTCGCCTCAACCAGGCGCAGCGGGCCTAGCGGCAAGGTCACATGCTCCCGGATCTGTCCCGCCTGCAGGCGCACCAGTTCCAGACTGCCGCCGCCAAGGTCGCCCATCAGGCCATCGGCTTCCGGAATGCCGGCGAGCACGCCGAGGGCCGAGAGCTTTGCCTCGTCCTCCCCGCTGACGATCTGTACCTTGCGGCCGGTCTGCTTTTCGATCTGTGCCGCGAAGGCAGCGCCGTCCTTGGCATCACGCACCGCCGCGGTCGCCAGCAAGGTGATGCTGTCGACATCCATTGCTTCCGCCATGGTGACGAAGCGCCGAATGTTGATCAGTGCCGCCTGGGTGCCGTCCGGATTGAGCATGCCGTGGCGCTCCAGCCCCTTGCCGAGGCCGGGCTGCGCCTTCTCGTTGAATACCGGCACCGGACAGCGCGAACGCTTGTCGAAGACGACCAGACGGAGGGAGTTGGAACCGATATCGATCACCGCCACGCGCCCGGACTTTGTGGCCCTGGCGGTGGCTGTGGCCTTGCGGAGAGATGCTGTCACTATTACGCCTTCGGCAAATCCAGTTTCGAAATCTTCTTCTGCTTCTTCAAGGCCGAACCACGGCCGGACAGGCTCGGATTGGTCATGAAATAGGTGTGTGCGCTGAAGCCTACCACACCTTCGGCCGGCGCCAGCCGATGATAGACACCGTCCGAATCCAGTTCCCAGCTTTGCAGATTGTCCTTCAGATTCGCCATCATGATCTGATCGAGCACCTGCTGGTGCACAGTCGGGTTTTCTACCGGGACCATGATCTCAAGCCGGCGATCCATGTTGCGCGGCATCCAATCAGCCGAGGAGATGAACACCTTGGAATGACGCGACGGCAAAGCATGGCCATTGCCAAAGCACATGATGCGCGAATGTTCGAGGAAACGGCCGATGATGCTTTTGACGCGAATATTTTCCGACAACCCCTTCACACCGGGTCGCAGGCAGCAGACGCCACGGATGATCAGCATGATCTTCACGCCGGCTTGGCTGGCCCGGTAGAGCGCATCGATGAGGCCGTTATCGACCAGCGAATTGAGCTTGACCCAGATCGCCCCTGCCCGACCTGCCTTGACATGTTCGATCTCATCATCGATCAACTTCAAGAGCGTCGAGCGGAGTGTCGTCGGCGCGAACGCCACTTTCTCGGTCGATTGCGGTCGCGCATAGCCGGTCATGTAGTTGAACAGCTTTGCTGCGTCGTGGCACAGGCCCGGCTCGCTCGTGAAGAAGCTGAGATCGGTATAGATCTTGGCCGTGATCGGATGGTAGTTGCCGGTGCCGAAATGCACATAGGTCTTGAGGCTGCCGCCTTCGCGGCGCATCACCATCGAGACCTTAGCGTGTGTCTTGAGCGCCACGAAACCATAGACCACCTGCACGCCGGCGCGCTCCAGGTCGCGCGCCCAGCGGATGTTGGCAGCCTCATCGAAACGTGCCTTCAATTCGACCAGTGCCGTCACCGACTTGCCGGCCTCTGCCGCCTCGATCAGCGCCTTGACGATCGGGCTGTCGTCACTGGTGCGATAAAGTGTTTGCTTGATGGCGACGACATTGGGATCGCGAGCCGCCTGCAGCACAAACTGCACCACCACGTCGAAGCTTTCGTAAGGATGATGGACGACGATGTCCTTGGTGCGGATGGCGGCGAAGCAATCGCCGCCCATCTCGCGGATGCGCTCCGGAAAACGCGGATTGAACGGCTGGAATTTGAGGTCCGGCCGGTCACCGATGAGCTGCGACGTGGCACCGAGGCCGAGCAGGCCATCCAGCACGAACACATCCTCGCGGTCGACATCAAGCTCGTCGATGATGAAGGATAGCAAATCCTCCGGCATCTCGGCATTGACCTTGAGCCGGATGACAAGGCCGCGGCGGCGGCGCTTCAGCGCGGATTCATAGTGCCGTACCAGATCCTCTGCTTCCTCAAGGATCTCGATCTCGCTATCACGGATGAGGCGGAAATAGCCGTTGCTGATCACCTCGAAGCCCGGGAACAGCCGGTCGAGATAGAGCCCCACCACCGCCTCCAGCGTGAGGAAGCGGACATTGTAGGGGTCCTTGCCAGGCAGCCGGATGAAGCGCGGCAGCAGGTTGGGCAGCATAATGAGTGCCCGCATCGGCTTGCCGTCGCTCAATTGCCGCAGTTCGAGCACAACTGAGAAGCCGAGATTGGGAATGAACGGGAACGGATGTGCCGGATCGACCGCCATCGGCGTCAGCACCGGGAAGATCTGGTCCATGAAATGGTTGTCGAGCCATTCCTTTTCCGAGCCGGTCACTTCCGATGGTTCAATCACGGAAATGCCGTTCTCGCGCAGATCATCGCGCAGATTGCGCCAATGCTCCTGCTGCGCCCGCATCAGCTCGCCGGAACGCTGGTTGATGGCGGCCAACTGCTGAACCGGCGTCAGGCCGTCGGCGGAGATGACGTTGACATGGGCGCGCTCCTGGCCACGCAGGCCGGCCACGCGCACCATGTAAAACTCGTCGAGGTTGTTGGCGGAGATCGACAGGAAACGGACCCGTTCGAGCAACGGATGGGCCCTGTTGCCGGTCTCCTCCAGCACCCGTTCGTTAAAGGCCAGCCATGAGAGTTCGCGGTTGATGAAGCGGTTCAGCGCGTCATGCTGGTATTTCGGTTCGACCAATTGTGCATCGTCCACGGGCAGCTTCCTGTACTTGTCCGAGCGTGTTCCATACCCCATCTGTCCACCAGCGCCATGGAACCGGCGCTAGCTAAAGATGGCCACCTTCCTTACAGTATAGAACACTCGCTTAGTGGTGGGTATTCCTTATAAATCAATTACTTCAATTTGATGACAGAATGAAGACACTGATCCTTATGCGCCACGCCAAATCCTCCTGGGAGGCCGGCCAGATTGCAGACCATGACCGAATATTATCGGATCGCGGGCGTGAGGCGGCACCCGCCATGGGCCAGTGGCTGAAATCGCAGAAGCTGAAACCCGATCTGGTGCTCTGCTCAACCGCAGCCAGGGTGAGCGACACCTTGGCCCTGCTGCAGCCGGCCCTCCCCACCGGCACGCCAGTGAAGGCGCTCGAAGCACTCTATATGGCGCTGCCACGGGAAATCCTGACCGTGCTTGCCAAGGTCAAGGAGAAGGACAAGGTCGAGACGCTGATGGTGATCGGCCACAATCCCGGCATCGGCAGCCTGGCGCATTGGCTTTCCGGCCAGGGCGACAAGCGGGCACTGGAGCGCATGCGCGACAAGTTCCCGACGGCCGGAATCGCGGTGATCGATTTTGAGATCGCGACGTGGAAGGAATTGGACGGCGAACAGGGCACCTTGCGTCAGTTCATGACGCCCAAGGATCTACCCAAGGCATGAAGTCCGGGACATGAATCCTGGGGCCTAGCCTTCGCCCCAGAACTTCTTCTGGGCGCGGAAGGCCTCCCAGGTCGCCTGGAAGCCGCCGAGGTCCTGCGCGATGCGGCGCGTTTGCCAACCCAGCACGACCCCCTGCAGCAGACTTGTATCCCCAGCACTGAGGCCGCGGTCCCGGCTTAGCCGGGCGATCAGATCAACCAGGAGATGGCGCCCGACCACGGCATCGTTGAGCGAGCCGAGATGATCTTGAATCGCTGCGAGGTGCAGCAGATACTTTTCAGTCCGCTTGCTGCGATAGAGCGAGGCGAAGGCCTGTGTGCCGTAACGCATTTTCTTGGCCAGCAGCCGCAGCCGATGCAGTTCCGCCTCCGACAATTCAGCATGCTCGCCGCCCAGGCGCACCAGGCGCTTATGGGCCTTGCTCAGCCAGTCATCGGAGAAGGCACGCACGGGCTGATCGAGCCCGAACTGCGCCACTGCGCTGCGCCCACGCCAATCATCCGTCAGCAACAGGCGATAGATCTGCAGCAGCATCACCGCATAGCGCGGGTTGTCGAGCGCCTGGTGCGCTCGGCGCCGGGCTTCCGCGCGGGCCTCTTTGGCGGTCTCCAGCAACGGACCGATCGCGGTCTGCTCGAGCAGTCGCGCCTGCATCGGCACCAATGTGTCGGCAATCAGCACATCGAGATCGCGCGCCGGGCCAAACTGGCGCTGCAGCCATCGGAGGTCAATCGACATCGCGGCATGGGCGCCGTCATCGATCAATTCGCGATAGGCGCCGATGGCCGCGCGAAAGCGACGGATGGCGACGCGAAACTGGTGAATGGCTTCGTCATCTTCCGATTCCAGGATCGCCGATTCATTGGCGCGCAACTGCTCCAGGCAATTGCGCACAATGGCGCCGAACGCATCGCCGGCACTGCCCTTGCGCGCAAGCTCAAGTGGCTCGGCCCGGACTGGCTCAGCCTTGATGTCATGAGCCAGGGCATAGCCGCGGGCGGCCTTGGTGGCCGAGCCCAGCCGCGCCGGCAGATCTTCCGCGAGATGTTCGGCACAGTGGAAGAGCTCGACCGGCTGTCCCGATTTCAGCTCCAGCTCGATTTCCGCGATCGGCGTCTTGCGACCCTTCGTTTCGATGCTGCCGATATCGAGTGCCACTTCGATCTCGCTGTCACCGCGCTTGATCAGCCAGGCTGCGCGCTCGAATCGGGTCGTGAAAACCGGCCGCACCTTTTCCAGGACGCCATTGCGTGCCAGACGCCGCTGCAGCTTGGTATCCGAAATGGCGGCAAGGATCGGCCGCGTGCCTTTGATGTCCGCCTCATATTCCAGATAGGATTGCAGACCATCGAGGCCGTCGCCCGGCACTTTCAAGGTCTGCACGCGCCTGGTGCCGATGCGCCGCACGCGCAAGGCCATGCCCTGGTTCTTCAACCAGGCGTCCGGCGTATCGAAATAGGTCGTTTCCAATTCGTGGATGCGCGCCGGCGATGGCGCTGCCAGCAGCCGGCGCAGCGCAACCGGCCGCAACCTCGCCGCGCCCGCGGGCAGCGTCAGCTTCAATTCAATTTCTTGGTTCTTCATGGTCCCCAACCGTATTGGGCGCGATCCTAACCACCATGAAGCGGCCGTCAAAATGACGGTTTGATGACAGTCCGCCTCGGCAGGTCAAAATAATCCTACCACTTCACAACTCCGTGATCTGGTCCCATGAAGCTGCCTTGTCTGCGGCAAAACGGCATACTCCACCGGTCAAATTTTCAGCCATCACTCTGAAATCGGAGGGAAAAGCCATATGACTCGCCTAAAATTGCTGTTTGGTGCTGCCGCCATCGTCCTTGCCATGGGTGGCGTCGTTGCGACCGTTGCCGCCGAAACGCCGCGCCAGGACGCGATGAAGGAGATCGGCAAAAACATGAAAGCCATCAAGGGGGTCATCGATGCCGGCGGCCCTGCAGCGGATGTCGTGGCGCCGGCACAGAAAATTGCCGAGATTGCGGCCAAGATTCCCGACCTGTTCCCGGCCGGCTCCGATACCGCTGATGACGAAGCCAGCGCCAAGATCTGGGAAAGCTGGGACGAGTTTACGGCAAAGGCGAAGTCACTGGGCGATGAAGCCACCCTCCTCGCCTCGGCCGGCGGCGGCGGCGATATGGCGACGGTCGGCGCCCAGTTCGAGAAAGTCGGCGGCGCCTGCGGTTCCTGCCACAAGGCCTTCCGCGAAAAGAAGAACTGACACACCGAGAGTGCTTCTTGGCGGCAGTCCGGCATCACGCCGGGCTGCCGTTTGCTATTTCAGGGTGCTGAGATAGTCCGCGATGGCCCGAATATCAGCGTCCGGCAGCTTGGCGATGTTCTGCTGCACATCGCCCATGCCACCCTTTGATAGGTCCTCGTAGAAGCCTTCCTCGCCCTCTTTCAGGCCGGTCGCCAGGTCAGCCGCATCGGTGAACTTCTTGCGGCCGATGAGGTCGCGCAGGCTCGGCACCTCGCCTCGGCCTTCGGGATGCGGCCCGCCGGCAAAGGCGCGTGCCTGATCCATCACCATCATCAAATTGCGTGGCGTGTGGCATTCGGCGCAATGCCCTGGGCCGTTCACCAGATAGGCGCCACGATTCCAGCTGGCGGATTGGGAACTATCCGGCTCGATCGGCGGCAACTGCGCCACGCGTTTCCACAAGCCCAGGCCACGGCGCACCACCCATGTGAAAGGCACGTCCGCTGGCTTTGGCGGCGAGCTGACAGCCGGCAGGCTCATCAGGTATGCCTTGATATCCAGCACATCCTCGACCTTCATCCGGCCATAGGAAATATAGGGAAAGGCCGGGATGAGATGTTCGCCAGTTGGCGAAACGCCGTGCTGGACCGCATCGACAAAAGCCGCGTCCGACCATGCCCCGATGCCGGTCGCCGCATCGGGTGTGATGTTGGGTGGATAGAGTGTCCCGATCGGTGTTACGAAGGGCGTACCGCCGGATGGCAACGCCATGTCGGCACCGCTATCCTTGGGTGGATGATGGCACGAGATGCAGCCACCGATATGATAGAGCACCTCACCATTGGCCGCGTCGGCGACATGCGTCGGCAAACTGGCGCTGTCGGTATGCTGGGCGGCCGAGGCGAAGAGCAGCCCCGCCGCTGCAGCGGCACCGAAGATCACCACCCCCAACATGAACCGCTTTTTCATCACGTCCTATCCGCGATCATCGCCTACCGGAAACATTTGCAGGTTCCCGGCAGGCCGTCCAGCTTGGTGTTGGGGTGGCGAGAATTCCCGTCAAACCAAGACTATTTGACGCCAAGTACCGCCTTGAGATCCTTCAGATAGTCCATGCATTCGTCTTCGTCTGCTTCGGTTGTCGCCTCGTCGATCGCCTTCTCCTGCAGCTTGCTGGCCTTCTCCTTCGTGGCGGCATCGGTCAGCGCGTCGATCATGGGCGACAGGGCTTTGGTCTGCATTTCGCAACTGTCTGCCGCGAAGGCCATCTGGCTGACACCGATCAGGCTACCGGTGATGAATACAGCAGCAAGAAATGATTTCCCAAACGTCATAGAATGAACTCCCAGTGAGTGTTGCCGGAACGGCGTTGAACAGGCGCCATACCTAGACAGCCTCTCTGTCATCTCTCTGACTGACGGTGGGAAAGTTTCCTGACCTTCAGCTGTCTGCGAAATGCTCCGCCATCAGATCGACGAACACCCGCACCTTGGGCGAGAGATGTCGGTTCTGCGGATAGACGACGTGGAGCGAAACGGCATCGCTCGGATACTCGGTCAGCAATCGTTTGACGCGACCCTTCTTCAGATGTTCCTCGACCGCAAAGATCGGCAGCATCGCGATGCCGCGGCCGGCAAGCAATGGCTCCATCAGCAGCATGCCGTGATTGCTCTGGAAGGTACCGGATACGCGGACCGTCTTGCGACCTTGCGGTGTCCGAAACGCCCAATCGAAGGGTGCCGGCGATTGCGTGTAAACGATGCAATCATGGTTCTTCAAATCTTCCGGCCGCTTCGGTTCGCCGTATTTCTTGAGATATTTGGGTGACGCGCAGACATAACGCGGGAAGGTGCACAGCCGCCGTGCGATCAATGTCGAATCCGGTAGCTCGGTTCGGATACGGACGGCTGCGTCATACCCCTCCTCGATGAGATCGACGAAGCGGTCGCTGGCTTCGATGTTGAGGCGCAGTTTCGGGTAGCGTGTGGCGAGATCGTTTATCGTCGCCGCCAGCTGCGTGACACTGAATGCGTTTGGAACGCTGAGCTTCAGCGAGCCCGAGGGCTCCGCCTGCAGATGCCGCACCTCAGCCTCCGCCGCCTCGAACTCATCCAACAACCGCACGGCGCGCTCGAAATAGCCGTGCCCCACTTCAGTCACTGACAGGCGCCGCGTCGTGCGATGAATGAGTGTCGCACCAAGATGCGCTTCAAGCTCGCCCACCTGCTTCGAGACCGCGGCCTTGCTGAGGTTAAGACCCTGCGCCGCGGCAGTGAAACTCCCCAGTTCCACCACCCGCCGAAAGGTCCGCATGGCGGTCAACTGATCCATGAAGCTCACCCATTGTCATCCAATAGTGAACGATCTTATCACAATCGGCCTCATTGTATCCAGGGCGCCACGCGCTCAACATAACGCTGGTATCCTTTCCGCTCGCAGAATCCCATTCACGCTCCCCAGACTTTGAAGAGGCTCTCATGACTAAGGTTCTCGTCCTCTATTACTCCACCTACGGCCATATCGAGACGATGGCGGAAGCCGTCGCCGAAGGCGCGCGCAAGGTTGCCGGTGCCACCGTCACCGTTAAACGCGTTCCCGAACTGGTACCCGACGAAGTTGCCAAGGCCGGCCATTTCAAGCTCGACCAGAAGGCACCGATCGCTACGGTGGATGAGCTTGCCGATTACGACGCGATCATCTTCGGCGCGCCGACGCGCTTTGGTGTCGCAGCCTCGCAGATGCGCAGTTTCCTCGATCAGACCGGTGGCCTCTGGGCCAAAGGCGCCCTGATCGGCAAGGTCGGCAGCGTGTTTACGTCGTCCGCGACGCAGCATGGCGGCCAGGAAACCACCATCACCTCGTTCCATACCACGCTGCTGCATCATGGCATGGTGATTGTCGGCCTGCCCTATTCCTGCGCCGCGCAGATGGGCCTCGATGAAATCAAAGGCGGCTCGCCCTATGGCGCCAGCACGATCGCCGGTGGCGACGGCAGCCGCAAGCCCAGCGAACAGGAGCTCGGCATGGCCCGTTTCCAGGGCGAACATGTCGCCAAGATCGCAGCGAAGCTGGCTTAACTGACCGCACTGATCGCCGGCGACTGACGCAAAAAATGACGCAGAGAGATCTGCGTCATTTTTTTTATGGCTGAAGTACTCGTTTTACGGTATATTCTACTAGTCATTGCATTCTGAGGCAGAATATGGACACGCCAACTTTCGTCGTTTCAGCCGTGACAACCAAGGACGAGGTCGACGAGTTAATTATGTTCATCCACAGCCTTATCGACCTCTTTCCGGAGGATAAGAGAATACTCGTGGATGCGTTGAATGGCGTGAGCTGCAACGCGCAGAGTTTGATCGGCCTCGGACGATTTGAGGGTGACCCTCTCGCGTTCTTCGTCATCGCATTAGATGGCGAGCCGTCGCTCGAAGCAATCTACGTTCCGCCGGAAGTCCGAAACCAGCGCCTGGGATCGAGCCTCTTCCCGTTCATGGCGGGCATGCTGCATATCGAGCAGATCCCACAAATCCGCATTCGCGCGACCCGTGAGAGCTTCCGCTTTTTCGAACGATTTGGGGCAAAGCCTTCAAAAGAAATAAGCCCCGCACCTGATAAATGGACGCTGATGGAATTCGCGCCGAGTGACTTGCGAAGACCTGAAAATTGGTTCGAGGATTACGTCGTCAAGAATCATCGGGTCGCTAGTTCAGCGACGCCCGACAATTCAGCGATGTCCGACGGCGCCCCGCCGCCAGCAGCACCAGCCGCTCGCGCGGGTATTGTGCAACTGCTTCGATCAATTTCATCAGCGGTACGGAGATTTTTTCTTCTGGCTGGATAACCTGCTGCTGCATCACAACCCGCGCCGCTATTGCGGGATCGATGCCGGATGGCAGGCCCATGACCCAGGCCAGAAGTTTCATCTGCACAGGCTCGTTCACTTGCGTGTCGAGTGCCAGAAGCGATGCGTTCAATTGCGCAGCATCGAGGGGGAGTTCGGAATTTAGAATCATCTTCTACCTCTGCCAGGCCCGCCGCCCGGTCGCGTGAGTTTCAACAAGTGATGGCAGGTCTCCTGGCTTGCGGTTCATCGTTCCCATCCGGCCTTCCCGGGACGTTTGACGTCCCAGTGGCGTTATCGGCTGGCAACTCACCGCTCACAGTTGCGGGGGCAGCCGCGGTATCGCACCGCGTTCCCTATTAATCCCGGGCCCTGACGTTTTCGCGCCAGGACTCCAAGAACCATCGCCGCGGAAATTACGGCAGGCGCCCCGGAAAGGCAAAGGCCGAAACGCCGCGCCGCCAGTTGCTGGCCAATCGGTCAGGAAGCGACGCTTTTTGTCCCCCGCTTGACATGGGCCGCTGCATCCGTCATATCGGCGGCGGGCCACGCTCCCCCAACGGAGCGCTTCGTTCTGGGAGGAACGATATGACAAGACCGCTCCAGCGGCCGATTCGGCCGCTCTTCTCTTCCGGACCCTGCGCCAAGCGCCCGGGCTGGACCCCCACCCTCCTCAATACTGATGACCCCAAGATTTCGACCCTGGGCCGTTCGCATCGCTCGAAGCCCGGCAAGGACCGCCTCGCCGAGGTGATCGCGCAATCGCGCCGTCTGCTCGGCATCCCGGCGGATTATCGCCTCGGCATCGTGCCGGCCTCCGATACCGGCGCTGTCGAGATGGCGCTCTGGTCCTTGCTGGGGCCGCAGCCGATCACCGTCCTGGCTTTTGAGAGTTTCAGCGAGGAATGGGCCAGCGACATCATCAACGAATTGCATCTGCCGACGAAATTACGACGTGCCGATTACGGCATCCTGCCGGATCTCCGCGCCATCGATCCGGCCGACGACATCGTCTTTGCCTGGAACGGCACCACGTCCGGCGTGCGCATGCCGCATGCCGATTGGATCGCCGATGACCGCACCGGCCTCACCATCTGCGACGCGACCTCCGCGGTCTTCGCGATGGATCTTCCCTGGAACAAGCTCGATGTCGTCACCTGGTCCTGGCAAAAGGTCCTTGGCGGCGAAGGCGGCCACGGCATGATTGCCCTATCGCCCCATGCCGTGGCCCGCCTGCAATCGCACACGCCTGCCTGGCCGATGCCCAAAGTCTTCCGTCTCGCCAAGGGCGGCAAGCTCATCGAAGGCATCTTCAAGGGCGAGACGATCAACACGCCCTCCATGCTATGCGTTGAAGACCAGATCGATGCCTTGCGTTGGGCTGACTCAGTTGGTGGCTTGAAAGGCCTCATCGCCCGCAGCGAAGGCAACGCCGCCTTGATCGCCGATTGGGTGGCAAGCTCTGACTGGGCGAGTTTCCTTGCCAAGGATCCGGCGACGCGCTCCTGCACCAGCGTGTGCCTCGCCATCAAGGATTCGTGGTTCACCGGCCTCGATCCCGACCGGCAGCAGGCAATCGCCAAGGACATCGTGTCGCTGCTCGACAAGGAAGGTGTCGGTCTCGACATCGGCGCCTATCGCGATGCACCGCCGGGCCTGCGCATCTGGTGTGGCGCTACCGTGGAAAGCGACGACATCAAGGCGCTGCTGCCCTGGCTCGACTGGGCCTATGCGGGTGTCAAACAGAATGCGACGAATATCGCCAAGGAAGCCTGATCATGCCCAAGGTTCTTATCTCCGATGAACTGTCCCCCGCCGCCGTCCAGATATTCAAGGAGCGCGGTATCGAGGTCGTTGAAAAGACCGGCATGAAACCAAAAGAACTCGCCGCCATGATCGGCGAGTTCGACGGCCTCGCCTTGCGCTCTGCCAGCAAGGTGACACCGGAAGTTCTCGCCGCCGCGACGAAACTCAAAGTCATCGGCCGCGCCGGTATCGGTGTCGACAATATCGACGTCAAGACCGCGACCGCCCGCGGCATCTGTGTCATGAACACACCGTTCGGCAACAACATCACCACCGCCGAGCATTCCGTCGGCATGATGATGGCGCTCGCCCGCCAGATCCCGGAAGCCAATAGCTCGACCCATCTCGGGAAGTGGGAGAAGTCGCGCTTCGTCGGCGTCGAGCTTTACGCGAAGACCCTGGGCCTCGTGGGCTGCGGCAACATCGGCTCGATCGTCGCCGACCGCGCGCAGGGTTTGAAGATGAAGGTCATCGCCTATGACCCCTTCCTCTCTCCGGAACGCGCCGTCGATCTCGGCGTCGAAAAGGTCGATCTGGACACCCTGCTCCACCGGTCCGATTTCATCAGCCTGCACACGCCGCTCACTGACCAGACACGCAATCTCATCGACAAGGTGGCGCTCGCCAAATGCAAGCCGGGTGTCCGCATCATCAATTGCGCGCGTGGTGGCCTGATCATTGAAGAGGACCTCAAGGCAGCCCTCGACAGCGGCCATGTCGCCGGCGCCGCGATCGACGTCTTCCTGACCGAGCCAGCCACCGAGAACATCCTGTTCGGTCATCCCAACGTCGTCTGCACGCCGCATCTTGGCGCATCCTCGACGGAGGCACAGCTCAATGTCGCCATCCAGGTTGCCGAGCAGATGTCGGACTTCCTGCTGCATGGCGCCGTCACCAATGCGCTCAACATGGCCTCGGTCACGGTCGAAGAGGCGCCGCGCCTGCGACCCTATATGAAGCTTGCCGACCAGCTCGGTGCCTTTGCCGGTCAGGCGACGGAAACCGGAATCATGAAGGTGACGGTGGAATATGAGGGCCAGGTCGCCGCGCTCAACACGCGTCCGCTGACCGCCCTCATGCTGCAGGGTCTTCTGAAGCCCCTCCTCTCCGACAGCGTCAACATGGTGAATGCGCCACTGGTCGCTAAGGAGCGCAACATCGACTTGACCGAGATCAAGCATGAGCGCGAGGGGGATTATCACACCCTCATCCGCCTCACGGTGGAATCCGAACGCTGGTCGCGCTCGATCGCTGGGACTCTCTTTGCCGATCAGCGCCCACGCGTGGTCGAGATCAAGGGTATCAAGATCGACGCCGAGCTCGGGCCGCATATGCTTTACGTCACCAATGACGACAAGCCCGGCTTCATCGGCCGTTTAGGGACCTTGCTGGGCGATAACGGGATCAATATTGCGACGTTTGCTTTGGGTAGATCGGCACCCGGCAGGGATGCAATCGCCCTGGTGGAAATCGATGGCCCGATGCCCCCTTCGCTGCTCAAACAGGTCCAGGATCTGGCCCAGGTGCAGCAAGCTAAGCACCTCGTTTTCTAAGAGGATTTGCCGTTTTATACCAGATGTTGAGGTGTGCCGGCCGCGAACGGTCGGCACACCTCAACTCTTGCGGTTAACATATTATTATGATTTGATTGGTCATGAAGGGTTCTGCCGGAATCGGGGGCTCACGCGGTGACGTGTGGGTTGTTAACCGGCAACAGACATCACTTAAAAGGGGTAGTTCGCATGATGAAGATTTTGTTGCCCGTCCTGGGCGCCCTCGCGCTGACCGCATGCGCCGTGGAACCGCAATACGAACTGCATCAGCAGGTTTCGGGCCTCTGCGGCAACGCCGAGACCGCCTTGGCGACGCTGAGCGGCGCCGAGCCCGTGATCGCGGCCGAAGTCTACAAGAACAGCCCGACCGTCGCCGTTGACCCGGAAGTGGCTGCCCTGTTGGGCGGTGACTACGTGGACATCGCCGAGGCTGGCGGTGCAGCGCCGACCAACGATTACTGGCGCCATGTCGAATTGCGCAGCAATGACTACTCGGCTGCCTGCATCGGTGCCCGTGCACCCAATCCCTGATCGGGTTTGAACGTCAGAAAAGCCGCCGGCTGGCATCTGCCCCGGCGGCTTTTTTGTTGCCTCGCGTCAACCGGCATTTCGCTCAAATTATAGCCTTATCCCATTGATTATACTGTTATATTTCTGTACACGCCTTTTCGACCCCTCACCCCGGTGTTATCTTGATCGGAGCGACTCACCCGGCCCCGACGGCATTGGGATCGAGGCCAAGGAGCGGTTCGATGAATGACAGCAAGCTCATCCTGATAGCCGGTCGCAACGCGGTTCTGGCCCAGGAATTGGAAGAGATGATCTGGCCGGCGGGCTATGAAGTCCGCACGTTGACCGGGATTGAGCTTGGCCTGCTCGACATCGACCGCCTGCGACACAATCTCGACGTGCTGGCGCCGGCGCTCATCATCAACACCATCGGCTATGCGTCGCCCGACAGCGCCGAAAATCACCGCACCCTGACCCAGGCTCGCAGTCATTGGTCGGTGGGAGATCTTGCGGAAGTGGCGGGTGGGAACGGCATTCCCCTGCTGCACCTCTCCTCGGACCAAGTGTTTGCCGGCGACAAGTTCACGGCCTATCTCGAGACCGACCAGCCGGACGCGATCAGTGTCTTCGGTCAGGCCCAGGCGGCTGGCGAGGCTGAAATCGCGGTTCATTGCCGCAATTATGCGATCCTGCGCACCGGGTGGCTGTTCGGCGCCAAAGGCCACAACATGCTGAAGACCATGCTGTCCTTGGGCAAGCGCGGTGGCCGCGTGCATGTCCCCAACGATCATATCGCTGGGCCCACGCCAGTCCGCGAGTTGTGCGCCGCCTTGCGCCGCGTCGGGCTCAGCCTGATGGCGGGCGAGGTCGACGGCGGCACCATCCTGCATTTCTGCGGCACGCCCTCGGCCACCTGGTTCGATTTCGCGACCCACGCCCTGCGGCATGCAGCACCCTATCAGCGCCCGCCCGAACTGGTGCCGATCACGCCGAACCGCTTTGGCGTTACGGGCGCCCCCGCGCGCCGTACCGAACTGGATTGCAGCCGCGCCAAAGGTCTGTTCCAGCTCAGCCTGCCTGATTGGCGCAAGGCGCTCGACGATTGCGTTGAGGAGATCTGCCTGGCAGATCAACGACAAGTGCAGATATCCGTACCGGAACCGCAGCTTCCCTACCGCGCCATGGTTCCCGAACACCGCCGCCGCGGCGCCCTGCCCTATGGTGTCACCATGGACCGGCGCGCCGGGCGTTGATGGCAGCTATTCGGCACTCTTCGGAAATACCGGCAGCTTCTTGATGTCATTGGCGTCATGCTGAACGACCAGCACCGCCCTTAACGTCTTGGCCATGTGCTGCATCCGATCCATCGAGGCCAGGGAATGCGCACGGTCCGTGTTGAAGGGCGGCACGCCGTCATTCTTGAACTGCTCCTCGAAATGCACGATGTCGCCGCTGAGCAGGACCGCTCCCATCTTCGCGAGGCGGACCAGCAAAGCATAACTTCCCGGCGTATGGCCCGGCATCGCCAACATGACGACCGAGCCATCGCCAAAGATGTCCTTGTCGCCGACGACTGCCTCAACCGGCGATCCGTTCTTCAACCAAGGGGCAAGCAGATCCGGCGCAGCGCCGAAAGGCAACGGCTCGCTTTTCAGGGCATCCAGGTCACCCTTGCCCATCAGCAATTTTGCCTTCGGGAAATCGGCCGCTTGGCCGATATGGTCGAAATGGTAATGGCTGATGCCGACGGTCGCGATATCCGCCGGCTTGACGCCGATCTTCTCGAGCTGCGTCGGCAAGGTCACCGCCAGCGTGGGTGACATCGCGTCGTCGTTGAGCGGCGCGTTCAGCAAGCCGGCCGGCAGGCCGGTATCCCACATCAAATATTCCTTGTCGTGCTGGATCAGGTAGCAGCTATCGGTCAGCGTCCGCGACGTGCCCGCATAGTCATAGGTGTCGGAAAAGGAGCTGAGGTCCTTGACCTTGACCGAGCCGCAATCCAGGCGCCACAGCTTGACCTCGGCAGCCGCGGCCGCCTGTGCAGTTGCCAGGGTGCTGGCCAGGGCCAGGATAAATGTCGAGATCTTCATGGTTCTCTCCAATCGGGTGATGTGACGCGGACTATGGCCGGTCGACGCGCCTGACATGCGCCGGAACTGCTACCAATTGAGCCCGAAACGCTCACTTGTCGTTTGCCCGGTTTGGCGGTCAACGCTAGGATCGCGCCATGGACATCCCCACACCCCAAGAAGCCCTGCGGAAGTTGCTGCTGGAGCGCCTGCGCCCCTTGGTGCCGGATCGCGCCGAGAAAACACATGGCATGCATACGCACAGCAACCAGCTCTTCAGCTATTGCTGCTTCACGACCGAGCGCATTGCCGCCTTTCAACCGCCCCGCGCCATCATCGGCATCGTACTGAATGGCGAGAAGGAGTTCTGGCTCGGCGATGTCGGGCAGCGGTTTTCCGCCGGCCAGGTCTTCGTCCTGCCGGCCGGCGCGAAACTCGACGTGGTCAATATCCCCGATGAACGCAAGGGCCGGTATGAGGCGCTGATCGTCGAGGTCCGCAACATACCGCCCGCCATCTCCGCCATGCCCGATGTCACCAAGGCGAGCGACCGGCAGGTCAAGCATGACGTGACCCTGACCGCCGAACTGGTCGACGCCCTGGCGCATGCCGCCTTGACGCTGGCGACCTCCGACCATGCGCAGATTCTGGCCGAGCATCGCCTGGCGGAAGTGCTGATGCTGCTCCGCGACGATCCGGCCGCGCGCTGCCTGTTCGACGTCTCCCTGCGTGAGCGCATCGGACGGATGGTCGCGGTGGATCCGTCAGCCGATTGGACCGCCGACGCGATTGCCACGAAGCTCGGCATGGGGGCGTCCACCTTGCGCCGTCACTTGGCCCATGACGGCACGGCGTTGCGTGAGGTTCTGGCCGTAGCGCGCATGCAGATCGCGCGCAATCTGCTCGAACGCGGCGAAGGCAATGTCACAGCCGCTGCCGAGGCCGCCGGCTACGCCTCGCGCTCGCACTTCGTCCGCCGCTTCCGCAGTGTATTCGGCAGCACGCCCAGCGAGCATCGTGCCAGGCGGCTCTGAGCGCGCACGGATCGATACATTCCGATACGTGATTGGCGGGAAATGCTTCTGGCCCGCAGCGGCACTTGGCTGATTTCGTGCGCGACATCACATTGTCGCGCCGATCCAGCGAACCCCTACCTTGCACATGACACCTAATCCTTCAGATGAGGGTCCATCCCGGCCCTCGAGGTTCGCGAGGACTGTGTCATGTGGAAATCCAAGCTTCTGATGGCTGGCGCCACGGCGCTGGCTCTTTCGATGGCAGCACTCAATCCGGCGAAAGCCGATTGGCATGTCGACCATGTCGACTATTTCGACGACGAGGGCGACTGGGTCGAGTTCTGGTCCGATGATGAGGGCCACCAGCTTATCTTCGTGATCGAGGATGGCGAGACGATTCACTACATCGCCGTGGGCTTCGACAATCCCAACCCCGAGGAAGGCAGCGGCAGCGAAGAGAATTGGGACCATCTCGTCGATCTGCTGAAGAAGCACGGTGCCCCCCTTGAACGTCGCACCAATCTGGCCGGCACGCCGCTGGGGCATGTCCTGCTGCGCAACGGCAACCTGATCGACCCCTATCACAACCCCTCGGATGTCGGTTACGAGGACACCGGCGGCTTTGGCGGCGGCGGTGGCGGCTTTACGCCCGGCAATGGCAGCCCGACCGAACAGCTCAAGCGACAGGCTAAAAAGGGCGGCAAGAGCAAGGGTGATGGCGAAGACGGCGACGACCTCAACACCGGCGATGTCGGGCTGTTCGACGACGATATGCCTGGGCCGCCGGATATCGTGAACCCGAACCCCGTGTCTGCCGGCTTCGACCGTGTCGGCCGCGGTCGCGACGGTGGTGGCAATGGTGGTGGCAATGGTGGTGGCAATGGTGGTGGCAACAACGGCGGCGGTGGTGGTGGCGCCACACGCTAACCTGCCCAAAGAAAAAGCCGGCTTCGCAGCCGGCTTTTTCACATTCGCTATCGAAGCCGAGCCTTAGAACAGACCCTCGACCTCATGCTTGTCGTTGAGGCGGATATGGTTGGCCGACGGGACGCGCGGCAGACCGGGCATGGTCATGATCTCGCCGCAGACAACGACGATGAACTCGGCGCCGGCGGACAGGCGGATCTCGCGGATCGGCACGACGTGGTTCGACGGCGCGCCCTTGAGGTTGGGATCGGTCGAGAAGCTGTACTGCGTCTTCGCCATGCAGACCGGGTAATGGCCAAAACCGGCCTTCTCATACTCTGCAAAGCGATCGCGCACCGATTTGTCGGCGATGATGCCCTGGGCGCCGTAGAGGCTCTGGGCGATCGTGCGGGTCTTGTCCCACAGCGACATGTCATCGGGATAGAGCGGCTTGAAGTTGCTGGGGCCGTCGGTGAGCTTGACGACCGCATTGGCCAGTTGCTCGATGCCGGCCGAACCCGAGGACCAGTGGTTGCACTCGATCGCTTCCGAACCCAGCTCGGCGCAGAGCTGACGCACGGCGTCCAGTTCCGCATCGGTATCGGCGATGAAGCGGTTGATGGCGACCACGGCCGGCACGCCGAACTTCTTCACGTTCTCGATATGACGGGCGAGGTTCTCGCCACCCTTCTTCACGGCGGCAATGTTCTCCTTGCCAAGATCTTCCTTGGCCACACCGCCATGCATCTTCAGTGCACGGACGGTGGCGACGATGACGGCCGCGGCCGGCTTCAGACCCGCCTTGCGGCATTTGATGTCGAAGAACTTCTCAGCGCCGAGATCGGCACCGAAACCGGCTTCAGTGACGACATAGTCAGCGAGCTTCAGTGCGGTGGTGGTGGCGATCACCGAGTTACAGCCATGGGCGATGTTGGCGAACGGACCGCCATGGATGAAGGCCGGGTTGTTCTCCAGCGTCTGCACGATGTTGGGCGCAATGGCGTCCTTCAACAGCACCGTCATCGCACCGTCGGCCTTGAGGTCACGGGCAAAGATCGGCTTCTTGTCGCGGGTGTAGCCAACGATGATGCTGCCCAGGCGCTTGGTGAGATCAGCGAGATCGGTCGACAGGCAGAAGATCGCCATGACTTCCGAGGCGACAGTGATGTCGAAGCCGTCTTCACGCGGGAAGCCGTTGGAAACGCCGCCCAGCGAATTGTTGATCTGGCGCAGAGCGCGGTCGTTCATATCCATGACACGACGCCAGGTGATGCGGCGGCTGTCGAAGCCCAGCTCATTGCCCCAATAGATGTGATTGTCGATGAGCGCTGAAAGCAGGTTGTGCGCCGAACCGATGGCGTGGAAGTCGCCGGTGAAGTGGAGGTTGATGTCTTCCATCGGCACAACCTGGGCGTAACCGCCGCCGGCAGCGCCACCCTTCACCCCGAAGCAGGGCCCGAGGCTGGGTTCGCGCAGGCAGATGATGGCCTTCTTGCCGATACGGTTGAGGCCGTCACCGAGGCCGACCGTGGTCGTGGTCTTGCCTTCACCGGCCGGGGTCGGGTTGATGGCGGTGACCAGGATCAGCTTGCCGTCCTTCTGGCCCTTCAGGCTCTTGATGTAATCCATCGAGATCTTGGCCTTGGTGTGGCCGAACGGCAGCAGATGCTCTTCCTTGATCCCGAGTTTCGCCGCGACTTCGCGGATCGGCTTCATTTTGGCTTCGCGCGCGATTTCGATATCGCTGCCGACCTTCTTGGACATGGAGATTCCCCTATTGGATCAAGACGTTTGACGGGCGCCCGGGCAACCCGATGTTTTCCGGACGCGATGGCAGAGACTAGGTCCGAATCCGGTTCCTCATCTGCCTACCGGCGACCGATTTTTGTCGATTTCCCGCCGCCGTCAATGTCGCGATGGCGTCATTTTCTCATCCATTGGGCCTGGAATTCTCATTTCTGAGCAAGTAGCTGGCGTCAGTGACGCTCCAAGGGACGGGTTAGGCAGGTCGGACCGCCCTCGCCCGGCACCGAAATGGCATCGGCGTCGATGACATGGACCTTGACGCCCGACGCTTCCATGCGCGCCTTGGTTTCCGGATTGCCCTTCACCATGACGACCTCGCTGGGGGCGATGGCCAAGACATTGCAGCCCATGCTGGCAAATTCACTGTCCGGCACCTCGATGATCTCATCGCCGCGGGCGAGCAGCCATTCGCGGAACGGGATCGGCATCAAGGGCGAATAGACCAGATGCAGCTTGTCATCCAAGGGCGAGATCACCGACATCAAGTGGAAGACATCGGTCGGGCCCTTGTAATGCGGCATGATCGCCACCTCGACATGCACGTCCGGGCCGATGAGATGCTTGAATTGACGAATGCCGGCATCGTTGGTGCGATAAGTACGACCAATAGCGACGGTCTTTTCATCCAGCCAGATGAGATCGCCACCTTCCAGCCGCCCCTGGCCGGAGATCGAGCCCAGCACCGGAATATCCGCTTCCTCGAAGAAATGGCCGTGGATCGGCGGTTCGCCCTCGCGCTGCTTCTTGCCCATATTGGCGAGAATGACGCCCTTGGGGCAGATTGCCGCCGCGTCGCGGACATAAAGGCTGTCCATGGTGAGCTTCTTGTCGGCGGGCAGATAAAGAATCTCTGCGCCCACACTCTTGATGATGTCGGCAAAGTTCTGATGCTCCGCCACGGCCTTTTTGAAGTCCGGACGCGTATGGTAGTTGAGATTCTTCCATTCCTTGTCGATCTTGGCATCGTCGACAAAGGCATCCTCCGGCCGGCGCATGGCGAGACGCTTCAACCGACCGAACTCATTGATTCCCGTGAGCATATTACCTACCGCTGCAACAGCACCACATCGGTGCGCGCTGCATAAAGGCTCACTTCCTGGCCTGGGGTCAAGCCTACCGATACCGGCGCCCTGAGGATCAGGTCCTGGCCGGCGACCCGGCAATGGCAGCGGCAATGGGTACCCTGGAAGGACAATTCCTCCACCCGGCCGCGGCCCAGGCTGACGCCATCGGGATGGGGTGCGAGCAGCAGCTGCTCCGGCCGCAGGGCGATATGGACGGCAGCGCCCGCTGCACTGTTGCCAGGTACAATGATGGCGCCGAGCGCGGTTTCAACCTTCACGTCGCCGCCCAGAGATTCGACCACGCGGCCGCCCAGCACATTGCTTTCGCCCATGAACTTGGCAGCAAACAGGCTGGCGGGCTTCAGGTACACGCGGTCCGGCGGTCCCATATCCTCGATGCCGCCCTTGTTCACGACCACGATCCGGTCGGCGATCGACATCGCCTCCTCCTGGTCATGGGTGACATGGACGAAGGTCGCACCCAGGCGCCGCTGCAACCGAACCAGTTCCTCCTGCATCTGCCGGCGCAAGGCGAGGTCGAGCGCACCCAGGGGTTCATCGAGCAGCAAGACCTTGGGCTCGACCGCCATGGCGCGGGCAAGGGCCACACGCTGCCGCTGGCCGCCCGACAATTGGTGGATGCCGCGATCGCCGAAGCCGTCCAGCCCTACCAGACGCAGCATTTCGGCAGCCTTGGCGAGGCGTTCCGCCTTCGGTACCTTCCGCATACGCAGGCCGAATGCGACGTTATTCAGCAGGCTCATATGCGGGAACAAAGCGTAATCCTGGAACACCGTCGCGGTTGGACGCTTGGCCGGCGGCAAATCAGTCACATCCTCGCCATCGATCAGCACCTGCCCGGCACTCGGATTGGCAAAGCCACCGATCATGTTGAGCAAGGTCGTCTTGCCACTGCCCGACGGTCCCAGCAAGACAACGAATTCGCCCGCCGCAATGGTCAGGTCAAGCGTCTCCACCACGGTGACGTTTTCATAGACCTTGCTCACGCGGCGCAGTTCGACCCGAGGCGATATAGGTTTCTCAGGCATGATGTTTCCTTGAACGCCACAGCAGGAATTCGACCACGCCGACGGCCAGAATTGAAATGATGAAGACGAGCGTGCCGGTGGCATTCAGTTCCGGCGACAGGCCGGACCGGAGCATGCTCCAGATCACAACCGGCAAGGTGACGTCGAAGCGACTCATCAGGAACGCGATGACAAATTCATCCCATGACAATGTCGCGGCGATGAAAAATGCTGCCAGCAAACTCGGCCACAGCATCGGCACCGTGATCTCCAGCACCACCCGCCAATCGCCGGCACCCAGATCATAGGCTGCCCGCTCGATATTGGCCTGATGCTCACCCAGCTGCGAATAGAGGATGGCGAAGGTGAGGGGCAGGTTGATCACCACATGGCCAATGCCGATCGCCCACAGCGACTTTCCCAAACCCAGATAGTTGAAGGTGATCTGCAGCCCCATGCCGATGATGAGGTAACTCACCGTGATCGGCGCCATCAGCAGAAACTGATAGAACCCGCTCAAGCGTCGGCGCTTCCGGGCCAGAGAATAGGCCGCGAGGAACCCCAGCACCGTGGCAACGAACGCCGATCCCAGTCCAACCAGCAGCGAGTTCGTGAGCCCGTCTGTTATCTTGCGGTTGGCGAGCACCTTAGCCCACCATTTGAGGCTCGGCCCATCGAATGGCGGAACCGGTGCCAATCCGCTCTGGAACGAGAACTGGATCAGCACTAGCACCGGCAGGAAGATGAACAGCAGGGCCGCAGCGAAATAGACCCACGGTGCCCAGCGATAAAGTGCAGTCATGCGCTACACCCGCTCCATCTTGAGCCGCTTGGCGAAGACCATGAACGCCGCGGTGATGACCAGCATCAGAATCATCGACAAGGCCGAGGCCAGCGGGAAATCCGCCTGTCGCCCGATCTGCAGCATGACCGCCTGCGGCAGCAGCATCTCCTTTGCCCCGCCCAATATCTGCGGCGTGATGTAGTCGCCGATCGCCAGCACGAAGGTGAGGAACGCGCCGACCGCAACACCCGGCACACTCAGCGGCAACGTGATGTACCAGAAGGCCTGCCAGCCATTGGCGCCGAGATCGTTGGCGGCCTTGCGGTAGCTGTCCTTGATCTGCACCAGGTTGGCGTAGATGGTGAGCGTCAGCAGCATCGCAAAGAAATGCACGAAACCCAGCACGGTCGCAAAGCGGCTGTTGCCCATGCCGATGGGTGTATCGAGGATGCCCGCCCACAGCAGGAATTGATTGATGATGCCGTTCTCCGACAGCACCAGCAGCCAGCTATAGGACCGCACCACATAGGAGGTCCAGAACGGCAGGACGGTCAGCACCAGCGCAAAACGCTGCCAGTTCTTCGGCACCCGGTAGGCCAGGATATAGGCCAGCGGATAGGCCACCAGCACCGAGATGATGGTGGTGAGAACCGTGACCTCGATCGAGTTCCACAACGCGCCGACAAAGGTACCGTCGGCCCTCGTCAGAAACGATCGGTAATTGTCGAGCGTCCAGGTGAGCGTGATCTTGCCGTCGATCCGCGCCGAGAAGCTCATCACCAGCATGGCAATGAGCGGCGCCACAAAGAACACTGCCGTCCAGGCAAGGGCCGGGGCATGGCCCCAGTTTTTCAAATTCCAGCCTTTCATCAGTCACTCCCCCTCACCCTGACCCTCTCCCGCAAGGGGAGAGGGAATGAGATTTGCCGGCAAGACCCAGCCATTGAGAAGGGATCTAAAATCAACACGCATGGCAAAAGCCCCTCTCCCCTCGCGGGAGAGGGGTTGGGGTGAGGGGGTTTTCGAAGCACTGCGAACCGACCGCGTAAACTCAAGCCCCCAGGACTTCCGTCCACACTTCCTGCATCGCCGCATCCAATTCCGCATCACCGAAGAAATACGGATATGATTTCGCGATGAAGCCCGGTTGCTGGTCCCAGCGCAGGCGCTTCTTCTGGTCGTCGTCGAGATTGGCTTTGGAATTGGCCGGCATCGCCCAATAGCAATCCGCCGTGGCGAGCCGCCCCTGGCCTTCCGGCGAGACGATGTATTTGACGAACTCGGTGGCGAGATCCTTCTTCGTGGAATCCGCGAAGATGCCGATCGACTGCGACCAGCGCACGCCACCTTCATTGGGCAGTACCCAATCGAGTTCCGGTTTCTCCGCCATCAACCCGGCCACCGCGAACTCGCCGCCACCGACGATGATGTCGGCAGCACCGGTCACCAGCGCATTCTGGGTCGTCGGCACGTCACCCACCAGCGAGGACAGCTTCTTCATCTCCACCAGCTTTTCCTTGATGGCCGGCAGATGCATCTTGGTGATCTCCTGCGGCTTGATGCCGAGGCCGATTGCCACCATTTCCATGGTCGGGATGTAATAATCATAGATCGCGATGCGTCCGGCGAATTTCGGATCCCACATGACCGCGGCGTGCGACGCTTCCTCCTGGGTCACCTTCGTGTTGTTGAAGGCAATCGTGTTGTAGCCGAACTTCTCCGGCACGGCGTAGAGCTTGCCATCCTTGTAGTGCGAATCCGGCTGCTTCAGGTCTGGGAAGATGTCCGCCCAGGGCATGTCGGCATCCGGCAATTCGCCGAGATAGCCTTTGGATACGGCGCTCATAATGTCGCCGGTATCGGCCACGAACACATCCCAATCCCCTGGCTGCGATTGTTCCAGGATGCTGTAGGCGACACCGGGCAGATCGTATTCCTTGCTGTTGATCTTGATGCCGTGCTTTTCCGCAAACGGATCCAGCAGGCCCGGACCCGTATGGTCGCACCACACCAGCAGATTGAGTTCGTCCGCCGCGCGCGCGCCCTTTGGCATGAAGCTGAGCGATGCCAAGGCGGCACCACCGGCCTGCAAGGCACGCCGGCGCGAGATGGCCTGTCGACCCATTGAACTGATCATCATCTGTCTCCCTGTAAGAAGCCGGTTTGTTTTCTTGTTGCCAAAAAGGTGAATGAACTCCAAAATAAAGTCAATTCATATTGTGCCAGGATTTATCGACCGCCCATGACAGGTCTCCGCGAAAGACAGAAAGCCGGCCGCCGCCGCGACATCCTCGCCGCCGCGAGCCAGTTGTTCCGCAAGGATGGTTTTGCCGATACCTCGGTAGAAGCCATTGCGGCGCTGGCTGAGGTTGGCACCGGTACGGTCTATAACTATTTCTCCTCCAAGGGCGATCTGTTGATGGCCCTGGTGGCTCTCGACGGCGAACAGGTGCGCGCCAAGGGCAAACGCTACATCGCTAGCGTCAGCGGCGACGCCGCCACAGCGCTCTATGGCTTGCTGGCGATCTATGTCGACCACTCCCTGGTGCATCTCACCAAGGAACTCTGGCGTAACGCCATGGCGACCGCTGTCACCCAGGCGGATTCACCCTTCGGCACCGGCTATTTCGAAAACGACCGCCTGCTCGCCGAACAGGTCGGCGAATTGGTGACGGCCCTCCAGGCCAAAGGCAAACTGCGCGCCGACATTGACCCGGTTGTCACCGGCAGCGCACTCTTCACCGTCGTTAATGGCCTATTCATGCAGTTCGTGGCGCGTGACGCGATGCCCAAGGCAGCGCTCCATGCCAAACTGCGCGAACAGGTGACCTTGCTGTGCAGCGGGCTGGCGACGGAAGCTGCATCGCAACGAAAGCGCGCCTGAGATGAAGATCGCCACACCGGAAACCTGGTACGCGACCCGCGCCATGGGCGACGGCATCACCTGGATCTATGAGCCCTTCATCAAGGAATACTATCGCTGCAACATCTGGCATGTGCGCGGCCGCGACCGGGATCTGCTGATCGATTCCGGCATGGGTGTGGTGAGCCTGCGAGAGCAGGTCTCCACCCTCGCCGGACGACCCATTCTGGCCGTGGCGTCGCACACCCATTTCGACCATATCGGGACCCATCACGAATTTGCCGACCGCGCGGTCCATCCGGCGGAAGCAGAAATTCTGGCGCACCCGACGCGCGCAAACACGTTCGCGGACTATTATGTGGCCGATGATTCAATCTTCACCGCGTTGCCGCCGGGTGATTGGCATGCGCAGGCCTATGACGTGAAACCGGCCCCTGCCCAGACCTTGCTCAATGAAGGCAGCATCGTCGATACCGGCGACCGGCCGTTCGAGGTGTTCCACCTGCCCGGCCATTCCGATGGTTCGATTGCGCTCTACGAACGCGCCACCGAAACGCTCTTCGCCGGCGACGTCATCTATGACGGCGAACTCGCCTATGACGCGGACGATAAGGTCAAGATGCAGCAATATGTCGCCAGCATGAAGCGGCTCCTGAACCTGCCGGTCCGCACGGTTCATGGCGGCCACTATCCCAGCTTCGGCCAAGACCGTATGCGGGTCATCATTCAGGATTTTTTGAGCGAGTTTGATCGGTAGGGAGGGGGGTAGGAATCGACCGGGTGAAGTTAGGCCACCTTCCCCACCAACCCCCGCGTAAACGCTGCGATGCGCCGACACGCTTCGCTCAGATTCTTCTCATCGATCGCGAAGGAAATACGCAGATGACCCTCTGCGCTCGGCCCGAACGCTGTCGCATCCAAGGTCGCGACACCGGTCTCCCTGAACAGCGCCCAGGCGAAGTCGTTGCCGCTCATGCCGGTGCCGCGCACATCGGCCATCATAAACATGCCAGCGGCCGGACTGCGGCAGATGATGCCAGGCAACTGCCCGAGGGCCGCCATCGTCATGTCGCGGCGCCGTTGATAAATGACGCGCATTTCCTCAACCTGCGGAATGTCGCTTTCGAGCGCCGCGGCCGAGGCATTCTGAATAAAGGGTGGCAAGCCATACATATTGGCGAGGCCCAGATTGCCGACATGACCGATCAGTTCCTCCGGCCCCACGAGCCAACCGAAGCGCCAGCCGGTCATGGCATGGGATTTGGAGAGGCTGTTGATGGTGACCGTCCGCTCCGCCATGCCGTCGAGACCGCAGATGCTGACATGCTCACCGTCGAAAATGATCGTGCTGTAGACCTCGTCCGACACGACCCACAGGTCATGTTTCTTCGCCAAAGCGGCAATGCCCTCAAGATCGGCACGGTTCAACACCACGCCGGTGGGATTGCTCGGGCTGGCAAAAAAGATCGCCCGCGTCTTCGGCGTGATCGCGGCGTCAAGGTTGGCAAGATCGAGACGAAAATTGTTGGCGGCCTTCAGCGGCACGCGCACCAGCTTGGCGCCACTTGCCTGAATGGTTGCCTCATAGGTCACATACATCGGCTCCAGCACCAAGGCTTCGTCGCCCTGATCGAGGATGTTCATGGCGGCGGCAAACAACCCGCTCTGCGCACCGGACATGATGGCCACTTGCTCCGGCCCGATCGTCTGCCCGGTGAGCCGCGTATGCTGTGCCGCAACCGCTGCCCTGGCACGCGGCAGGCCCAGGATGTCGGCGTAATGCGTATCGCCATCGCGCAGCAACCTGACGGCTTCCTCCGTAATGGCCGGCGGCGTGTCGAAATCCGGATCACCGATGGAGAGGATGATGACATCGCGCCCGGCGCGCTTTTGCGTCAGCGCCTCGACATGGAGGTCCCAGGCCGCCGCACCTTCGCCTGCCATACGATCGACAAATCGTGAGTAACGCATTCCAAAACCCCAACAGTGAGGGCACTTGTTGATTTTTGTGCCGGTTAATTCCACCAAGAGGTAGAGTCCTGCTGAGACGCGGTCAAGGAAGGTCTTGACCCGACAGTTGAAACGAGATCGGTTAAACCGATCCGCATGTACCCAGCACCGCAGATCGGCGTTTCGCCTGCCCTAACGGCGTTTCGTCAGATACCTATGAAGTGAGGCAGATCATGAACAAGGTTACGCAAGACAAGATTTTCCACCAGCCGCTCGGCGGCAATCAGATGCCACGTTTCGGTGGGCATGCCACCATGATGCGTCTCCCCGCCAAGGAGAGTGCGGCCGGCCTTGATGCTGCCTTCGTCGGTGTTCCGTTTGATATCGGCACCTCGAATCGGGCCGGCGCCCGTTTCGGCCCGCGCCAGATCCGAGCTGAATCCTGCCTCATCCGCCCCTACAATATGGCGACCCGCGCAGCACCCTTCGACAGCCTCTCGGTGGCTGACATCGGCGACGTCGCCATCAACACCTTCAATCTGCAGAAGAGCATGGGCATCATCGAGGCTGCCTATGACGATATCCTCGGCCACAATTGCGTGCCGATGACGATCGGTGGCGATCACACCATCGCCCTCCCCATCCTGCGCGCGATGAAGAAGAAATACGGACCTGTCGGTATGGTCCATATCGACGCCCACGCCGACGTCAACAATTCAATGTTCGGCGAGCCGATCGCTCATGGCACGCCGTTCCGCCGCGCGGTCGAGGAAGGCCTGCTCGACGGCAAGCGCGTGGCGCAGATCGGCCTGCGCGCGACCGGTTATGCCGCAGAAGATTTCGACTGGCCGCGCGCGCAGGGCTTCCGCGTCGTCCAGGCCGAAGAATGCTGGTACAAATCGCTGACACCCTTGATGGCCGAGATACGCGAACAACTCGGTAAAGGCCCGGTCTATCTGTCCTTCGACATCGACGGCCTCGACCCCTCCTCGGCGCCCGGCACCGGCACGCCCGAGATCGGCGGCCTTACCACCATCCAAGGCATCGAGATCATCCGCGGCTGCCGCGGCCTCGATCTCGTCGGTTGCGATCTGGTAGAAGTGTCGCCGCCTTACGATCCCACCGGCAATACCGCGCTCCTGGCGGCAAACTTGCTCTACGAAATGCTCTGTGTGATGCCGGGTGTGAAGTACCGGACGTAATACTCTGTCATCGCTCCCCTGGGCAAATCCCGGGGAGCGATAGAGAGCGCAGGACCCTATTTGGGCATAACCACGCTCATGTAAGGCGCCGTCGCCTTCTCATCCGCGCCGAAGGGACCCGGCACCTTGTGATCCACTGCCGGCAACGTCCGCAGATAGGCGACCAGCGCCGCAGCGTCGTCCCTGTTGATATGCCCATAGGACATCCACGGCATCGCCGGCGCCAGCATGCGCCCGTCAGGCCGCACGCCGGTGGTGAACGCGGCGATCACCTCGGTATCGGTCCACTCGCCCAGGCCCGTCTTCTTGTCCGGCGTCAGATTGGGCGGATAGAAAATCCCCAGCCCCGGAATCTCGAAACCGATGTCGGATCCGGCCAAAGGTGTCTTCACATTGGGATCGGGCGTGAATGCGCCAGTATTGTGGCAGCCACCGCAATCCATGATCTGCGCCAGATAGGCGCCTCGCGCTACCTGGTCATCCGCCTTGGCGCCTGTCACCAGACTGGCAAACATGGCCGTCGCTGTTGTAACGACAAAACCGAATTTCATCGCGATCTCTCCTGTGCTCAATAAGCCGGTGCCTACCTAAAGCCGCGGACGCACCGGCAAAACTTAAGAGATTGCTAACCATGCGCTGCATCACAGGCACTGCCGCGTGCCGCCTGCAGTTTTCCTCGACGGCGCCGAGCCTTAACGCAGTTTTCATGATTTATATGACAAATCATTATGGACACAAGAATGCGAAACCGGGGAAGGCCACCGATGCTCGAGAGAATTCTGACCAGAATGCGGATCGGCAACCGAATCGCACTGGGATTTGGTGCGCTTCTACTGCTCCTTGCCGGCACCTCGACCTACAGCGTCATCGCTGCCGGCGGGACCGAGGACAATGTCGCCGCCTATGCCGGCATCTCCGCTGCCACCATCGAGGTGCAGCAGATCGCCCGCGATGTCGCCCTCCTGCGCAGCGAGATCCTGACCTTCGCCCGCGATCCCAAGCCGGAAACTGCCGACGCCACCCGCGCCATCCTGGCCCGGTTGGATGCCGCCTTACAGGCCCGCATCGAGCAGGCCAGCAGTGACGGCCAGAAGGCGCTGTTCGAAGAAATGCGCAGCCTGATCACGGCCTATGGGGCGGATTTCGAAACATCGGTGGCGCTACGTGCTGCCCGCGACAAGATCGTGGCCGAACAATTGGCGCCGGTTGGCGCTGCTGCCAGCAAAACCATGAGCGACCTCGTCACCGGCGCCTTGGCGGAAAGCAATTTCGAGGGTGCTGCACTCGCCGGCGTCGCTTCCGACGCGCTGATGGCAGCACGCCTCACTGCCACGCGCTATCTGGCGGAGATGGACCCGAAGCTCATCGCCACCGCCAAGCAATATGTCACCAAGTTCACCACCAGCATCGCCAAGATGCAGCGCAAGCTCACCACACCGCAGCAGCGCATGGCGGCCCAGGACGTCACCATGATCCTGTTCAAATATGGCCAGGCCCTGCAATCATTGGCCAAGAGCGCCGACGAAGCCCACCAGTTGATTGACGTCGCCATGCCTGAGAAGGCCGGCAAGATTGCAGCCCTCGCCGACCAGATCCGCGATTCCGAAACCAGCCTCCTCGACGGCATCAAGCTGCGCACCCAGGCCGCCATGGGTGACACCCGGCGCATCACCATCGGCATCGCTATTGCCGGCCTCGCCTTGGGCGGAATCGGCGCGTGGCTGATCGGACGCAGCATCTCAGGCCCGATCCGCCGCATGACAACGACGATGAGCGATCTCGCGGGTGGCCGCCTCGATGCCGACATACCAGCGCAGACGCATCGCGATGAGATCGGCGACATGGCACGCACTGTCGTGGTGTTCAAGGATGCCCTCCTCGCCCAGCGCGATGCCGACGTTTCCATCCAGGCCGATGCAGCTGCCAAGCTCGCGCGCTCCCAAGCACTCGATCGGTTGATCGCCGGCTTCGAAGGCAAAGTGGGCGAGCTCGCGGCGTCGCTATCCTCCGCCTCCGGGGCGCTCCAGCTCTCGGCCAAATCGATGACCGACACCGCCGATCAGACCAACCGCCAGTCGACTGTCGTCGCCACTGCCGCACAGCAGGCCACTGCCAACGTCCAGACCGTGGCTGCTGCAACCGAGGAACTCAGTGCCTCGATCAGTGAGATCGGCCGCCAGGTCAGTCAATCGACCAGCATCGCACAAAAGGCCGTGGCGCAGGCCGCGTATACCAACGAGCAAGTACATGGGCTTTCTATCGCTGCCCAGGCGATCGGCGACGTCGTCCGCCTGATCAGCGAGATCGCCAGCCAGACAAACCTCCTTGCCCTCAACGCAACGATCGAAGCCGCCCGTGCTGGCGACGCCGGGCGCGGCTTTGCCGTGGTGGCGTCCGAGGTCAAGAATCTCGCCAACCAGACAGCGCAAGCGACCGACGAGATCAGCGCCAAGATCGCCGAGATCCAGCAGGCGACCGATCAATCGGTCGGCGCCATTCAGGGTATCGCCGCGGTAATCGAGGAAATCAGCAGCATCTCCGTCTCGATCGCCAGCGCCGTCGAACAGCAGACCGCGGCCACCGCCGAAATCGCGCGCAATGTGCAACAGGCAAGCCAAGGCACCACCGAAGTCTCGCTCAATATCGCCGAGGTCACCATGGCCGCCGGCCAGACCGGCCATGCCGCCGGCGAGGTACTGAGTGCATCGACCGAACTGGGCAACAAATCCACCACCCTCAACGAAGAAGTCGGCCGCTTCATCGGCGACGTGCGCGCGCTTTAATCTCGTGAATCAAAAAGGGCCGCGATTCGCATCGCGGCCCATTTCTTCTACGACCTGAAGGACGTTAAATTCCCGGACGCAGTTCGATCTGCGCGACGCCGGCGGCGACATTGATGCCGACGCTGCCCGTGACGCTCACCGGCTGCAGGGCGATCTGGCTGTTGCCGCCACCCACCAGCACATTAGCGCCGAGGCCGAGGCCGGCCGCGACATCCGCCGTGGCGCCGCCATACTGGCCGGCGAGCGCACCCGGGGCGACGTTGCCCGGCGCGAACACGACCCAGATCATGTGGGCTTCCTTGGTGAAACCGATATCGACACCGTATTTGTTGATCTCGCCGTTATAGACTTCGGCGGAACCGTCCGGGCGGGTGAACACACAGGACATCGTCTTCGACGAACCGAAGATGAAGCCCATACCGCCGGCTACATTGCAGCTCAGCGAACCAACATTGACGCCCGACGCCGAAAAGGCCGGGACAGCAGAAATCATCAGCGCCGCGGCGGCGGCGATCAGGCTACGCATATTCATATTGAAGCTCCCATGAATGAAGACGTCCGTCGCCCGTCCGCGGCGGTAAGGACAATCTAGCCTCGGCCGATTGAAAATCCCAGTGCGGACTAGTCCATTCGCTGTGACGCCCCTCACAAAGCCTTGATTTACGCTGCTTTGCGAATTTCCTCCCGATCATGCGGAATATTTGCCGCTCCGCACCGGGAAGGTTAGTCTCCAGGGTAGGCATCCCAAAACAGTGCAGACCTTGCAGAAACGCCATCTCCCGCCACTCAACGCCCTGCGCACCTTCGAAGCCGCCGCCCGCCATCTCCATATGGGCAAGGCGGCGGACGAGTTGGGCGTGACGCATGGCGCCGTTTCGAAGCAGATCGTCAATCTCGAAGACCAGTTCGGCTTCAGCCTGTTCCAGCGCATCGGCAATCGTCTTGTCCTCACCGAACAGGGACAGAAACTGCTGAAGGCCTCGACCACGGCCTTCGACCAGCTCGGCGACGCGATCGCGCGGCTGGACGGAGCCTCTATCGACGGCGAATTGCGCGTCTCGATCCCCTCGGCCTTTGCCGAGAAATGGCTGATCCCGCGCCTTGGCAAATTCATTGCAATGGTGCCTGGATTGAAGCTGGTCCTGCTCTCGGCCAATGCCAGCTACAACCGGGCCGGCGAGGATGTGCTGGGCGACAACCTCGATCTTGCCGTGCGGTTTGGCGAGCCGGTCTGGCGCGACGGAACGGCGCGACTCCTCTCTCATGTCGGCTCTTTCCCCGTCTGCAGCCCGGCCTTGGGCGGCAGCCTCAAAAGCCCGGCCGATATCCTGCAGCACACCTTGCTGCTGGATGACCCGCAGGGTGCCAACTGGCAGCGATGGCTGTCCCGCGCCGGCCTGACTCAGCCGGACCTGCCCAACACCATCTACTTCCAGGACTTCAACCTGCTGCTGGCCGCCGCGAAACAGGGGCTGGGCCTATGCCTTGCCGACCAGATCACCGCCGGCGAGGATCTGGCGCACGGCCAACTCCTGCGCCCATTCCCTCAATCGATCGAGCATCTGGGCGCCTATTTTGTGATCCTGCCACCCCTTGTCTCGCCCGGCGCCCGCGCCTTCGCCGAGTGGCTGGAGACGGAGATGGCCGCGTCCATTGGCCCAACCTAGGCCCGCACACCCATTATCCCACACCAATTTGTAAGACAAATCTCCGCCGTCTTAACTGAATAGAAACTGCTTCGTGATAAGTCATCGATACTGATCTATCCCTCGCCCCACGGAGCGCACCTTGACCCTCAAAAACATCACCATATCCGCAAAAGTAATCATGCTCGTCATGATGCTGGCGGGGCTTTCCGCCGTTATCGCCGTCACCGGCTGGTATGGCATGAGCCGCATGGGTCAGACGCTGGAAGATGTCGGCACGGTCGAATCCGCGGCCCGCGAGGCGATGGATCTGCGCCTCGACATCATCGCCATCAGCCGCATGACCTATCAGTTGGCGCAAAGCCCGGAGAAGGCGGCCGATTTCCAGAAGGAAACCGAGCGCCGCACCGGTGAGATGATGGAACGCTTCGCCATCCTCGACGCCGCCGCCGACGCGCAACAGAAGACTCAGCTGGATGCCGTCAAAGGTGTCCTTGCCCCCTATTTCGACAAAATCCGCGCGCTGGTCGACGTCGCCGCCAAGGGTGGTGACAAGGCGGCCATCGACGCCGCCCTCAAGGACGGTCTCGCGGCCCAGAAAGTCGTCACCGACACGGTCAAGATCTACAGCACCTATTCCGCCGAACGCATGACGGCGATGCGCGACGGCGCTCTTGCCTTGTCCGCCAACGCGCAATGGGTTCAGATCGTCGTCGCCCTCGTCGGCATCGTGTTCGGCGTTCTGGTCGGCTACATCGTCGCCAAGCGCGGCATCGTGAACCCGATCCGCCGAGTCACCGAAGCGCTGCAGAGCCTCGCCAACGGCAATCTCAACGTCGAGGTCGTCGGCACCGAGCGCCGCGACGAAGTGGGCGACATTGCCCGCACCATGGCGACCTTCAAGGAAAACGCCGAGGCGCGGGCCAAGCTCGCGCTTGAGGAAGAGCGTCAGCAGCGCGAGAAGATCGCCCAGGGCGAGCGCGTGGCGAAGCTGATCCAGGCCTTCGAAGGTCAGACCACCAATGTGCTGGGCATCATCAATGCCGCTGCCGGCACGTTGAACCAGACCGCCGGCACCTTGTCCAACGCCTCCGACGAAACCTCGCATCAGACCACGGCCGTCGCGGCCGCGTCCGAAGAAGCTACCCGCAATGTCGAATTGGTCGCCGCGGCGACCGAGGAGATGTCGGCCTCGATCCGTGAAATCGCCCAGCAGATGGCTGGTGCCCGCACGGTTGCCAATGATGCGGCTGCCCGTGCCCAGGAAGCCCGCAGCATGGTGCGCAATCTCGAGGAAGCCGGCACCCGCATCGGCGATGTGATCGGCCTCATCAACGACATCGCCAGCCAGACCAACCTCCTCGCTCTCAACGCCACCATTGAGGCGGCGCGGGCTGGCGAAGCCGGTCGCGGCTTTGCCGTGGTCGCTACCGAAGTGAAATCTCTTGCCACCCAGACCGGCACTGCGACCGAGGACATCCGCAGCCAGGTCGAAAGCATGCGCAGCAGCATCACCTCGGCCACCGACGTGATCAGTGAAATCGCCACCGTTATCGATCGCCTCAACGAAATGGCGACAGCGGTCGCCAGCACCATCGAGGAACAGACCGCCGCCACCCAGGAAATCGGCCGGAATGCCACCGAAGCTGCCCAGGGTACCCAGGAAGTGGCGAAATCCATCGGCCATGTCTCGGTTGCCGCTGCGACCACGGCGGACGGCGCCGGCAAAGTGCTCGACGCCGCCAACGGCCTCACCTTGCAGACCGATACCCTGCGCCGGAACATTGTCGACTTCATCAGCGGCGTCCGTGCCGCGTAAGCGGCGCCCGCCTGTGAGAAATAGTGGACCACACCCGGAACTTTAGTCCCTGTTCCGGGCGTGACCACTGCTGTTAGTCTCGCCCCATCAAATCACATCAGATGGGGAATACTCCGATGACTACCACCCAGACTCCGTTGCGCGGCCGTGTTGTCGGCGGCGGCACGCCGCTCATGAAGAAATGGAACCTCGCCTCGGAATCCGGCGCCCTCAAGGACGTACTCCTCGGGCCGGCCGAAGGCTTCCGCTGGATGGGCCTGGAGAACGCCCAATGGTCGTCGCTGGTCCGCGACACCATGCGCAAGGGCTACAAGTTCGACAAGCAGGTCGCCATGCGCCAGCACCGCGAGATGGTCAACGCCTACGAAGATGCCGGCGTCAACTGCCACTTCCTGCCGCTCGACGAGCACAACCCCTATCAGGTCTACGCCCGCGATTCCTCGTTCATGACGCCCTATGGCGCCGTCATCTGCCAGATGGCCAATCCGCGCCGCCGCGGCGAATACGCGTCATGCCTGCGCTTCTATCTGGAGAACGACATCCCCGTATACGACATGGTGAGCTCAGGCAATTTCGAAGGCGGCGATTTCAACATCATCGCCGACAAGACCGCTCTCATCGGCTACACCGACCACCGCTCGGAAGAAATTTCCGCCCGCCAGATCTCGGAATGGATGAAGGATGAAGGCTGGGAAATCAAATTCGCCCCCATCGACCAGTTCTACGTCCATATCGATCTGATGGTCTGCATGCTGAACGAGCATGTCGCCGCTGTGTGCCTGGAGACGACCGAGGACGATGTCATCGATTTCCTGAAACAGAAGAAGATCGAGATCATCCCGGCGACGTTCAAGGAAACCATGGCGCTCGGCTGCAACGTCGTTGCGCTGGGCAAGGACCGCATCCTCTCGACGCTGGGCGCCAAGGATTTGAACGCCAAGATGCGGGCCAATGGCTTCACCGTCTACGACCCGGACATGACCATGTTCACCTGGGCCGGCGGCGGCGTCCACTGCATGTGCCAACCGCTTAACCGCGAAGCAGCGTAGGAGCCCCCTCACCCCAACCCCTCTCCCGCAAGGGGAGAGGGGCGTGAGCCTCGCCCGCGCAGCAAGTTCTAGAAAATCAAAACGAGTATTGCCGACAAATCTCATCCCCTCTCCCCTCGCGGGAGAGGGTCAGGGTGAGGGGTGTTTCAGCTAACCCACTGCCGCCACAACCAACGCATCCACGGCCACGGCACCACGTTCGTTCACAATGAGCGGATTAACATCAATCTCCGCGATCAAGCCTTCAAGATCCGCGACCATCACCGAGAACGCTGCAAAGGCCTGCGCCAATCTCTCAATATCCGCTGGCTTCGCACCACGCTTGCCATCCAGCAGCGGCCGCAGTGACAGGCGGTCGATCTGCCGTCGCGCCTCGACCGCGCCGAAAGCCGGCAGGACGAAGCGCCGGTCAGCCATCATCTCGATCAGCACGCCACCGGCGCCAACGATGACGATCGGGCCGAATTGCTCGTCCTGGATCATGCCGAAGGAGATCTCGATCCCCTTCCCCGCCATCGGCATCAAGAGCACGCGGGCACCCAACCGTGTCTTGAGGTCGGCATAGGCCACACCCAGTGCCGCCGCATCGGCCAGATTCAACTTCACACCGCCCACATCCGATTTATGCAGAATGCCCGGTTCCGCCGTCTTCATGACGACCGGATAGCCGATCTTCGCGGCGGCCGCTTGGGCCGTCTCCAAACTTTCGGCGTGGGCATGCGCGATCACCGGAACTCCGTAATCCGCCAGCAAATCGAGCGCGTCGGCTTCGGACAACGCCATTCCTGGCGCCAACCGCTTCTGCCATTTGGCACGCAATCCAACCGGCGCCGCAGTAGGCCTATCGGCACCAAGCGCCTTACGGTCCCGCTCCGCCATCAGCTTCTTGACCAGGCCCAGCATATTCTCAACACCCGAGAGCACCGGCACGCCGTCATGCGACAAGCGCACCGCGACATCGTCACTGGAATTGCTGGCGACATTGGTCGTCAGCATCACCAGCTTGGTGGTCCGTGCCCGCACGCGGCGCAAAATGTCTCCATAGCCTTCGGTCAAATAGTAGCCATCCCGCGTCTCGACGCAGAGCGAGGCCATCGCGGTGTCGGGATCATCGACCAGGGCCTGCAGGCAATCCTCGAAGATGCCCTCCCAATCGGCGCCCGTCCCCCAGGCATCGAGCGGATTGATCGGCTCCAACCCGTAATCCAGCCGCGCCGCAAGCTTATCGCGCGTCGCCTCGTTGATCTTCGCGAACGGCACGCCGGTCTCGATCCCCAGGTCCATCACCAATTCTCGGAAGCCGCCGGAATCATGCACCGTGGCGAGGCCGCCCTTGGCTAACGGGCGATCGCCGGCCAGGAAATGAATCGCATTGCTGAGCGCATCCATATTGGCGACCTCGATGACGCCGTAATGATCGAACAGCGCCTGATAGGCCGCGTGGTTGCCGGCGATGGCGCCGGAATGGGAGACGGCAAGCGCTGCACTCTCCGCCGTGCGGCCGACCTTCAGGGCGACGACCGGAATGTTCTTCGCGCGCGCCTTGGCAAGCGACGCCTTGAAGCCCGCCGGATCGCGCACAGTTTCCAGGAACAGCGCCACCACTTTCGTTGCCGGAATATCGAGGGCAAAATCCATATAGGCGGCGACATCGGTTGCCAGCTCCTGCCCCGCCGACACGGCGAGGCTGAATCCCATGCGCTTGTCGTTGTGGCACAGCGCTGAAAAGGCCGAGCCGGAATGTGTGATGAACGCGACGGACCCCTTGCGCAGCCAATCCGGCGGCGGGAAGCCGCAGACGCGCAGGCCGTAATCGAGGTGATAGAAGCCCATGCCGTTGCCGCCGCAGATCGCAATGCCGGCGGCCCTGGCTTTCATCGAGATCCGCTCGGTCAGCTTGGGTTCGGTATCGTTTTCCAGATAGCCGCTGGCAAAGATCGTGGCGGCGCCGATGCCGCATTTGATGATCTCGTCGAGCGCCGCTTCAAGTCGCGCATTGGCGATGCCCAGCACCGCCATGTCGACCACTTCGGGCAGATCGGAGAGCGATCTGTAGCATATCTGCCCGTCGATCTCGTCATAGCCCGGATTGACGAAATAAATCTTTGACGGCGTGCCCGCCATGCCCGTCGAGGTGATCATCCCGCGCCCGACGGTCCCCGCCTTCGGACTGGCACCGACAAGCGCCACGCTCTTCGGCCGCAACAGCCGATCCAGTTTATGTGCCATCCCAGTTCACTCCCCCCCTTCAGGGGGGAGGTCGGGAGGGGGGCCTGCCGGCGAACCCGGCACCACCCGTCACTTCGCCCCCACCCTGCCCTCCCCCTGAAGGGGGAGGGTTACTTTCTAATCCCTCTTCCCCGCCAGCGTCGCCAACGCGGCCCTGTCCCGCATCGCCTGCTCCTGCGCATTGGCGAGCCTCGCCTCGAACAGGCGCTGCGCTTCCTCATGAATGGGGCCATAGACCTCCATCCACAATTGAGCGTCGGTGGCGACGATCAATCGCCCGACCTGCCACGAGGTCGGTTCCGCGCGGCCATCCAGCCAGCTCTCCAAAATCTTCACCGAGATGCCGGCCGCTGCCGCCAGGATCTCCCGGCGCAGCGGTCCCACCGGTTCCATGCGCTTGCGCAAGGCGGCGGCCAGGCGCGCGCGATGGGCGTTGCGGCCCTGCACTTCCTGGTCGATCGCCAGCACCACACCGTTATCATTGTCGCTCTTCGACTTCTTCACGCCACCCGCGAAATGCGCGGGGAAGACCGAGGCGAGATACTGCCGGCAGATGCGCTTGGCCTCGGACCGGTTGAAGGTCTTGGGCTCCATGAGGCAGTCGAACCACATGCCGTCGATCATCGCATTCAAACCAGTCGCGATGTCGGCAGGACTGACACCCTCATAGCCGCCTTCCTGGATGATGCGCTGGCACAGCGTCTCGGTCTGGGCGAGATAGTCCTGCTCCAGGCGCTGCACCACGTCGTGATAGGCCTGGTTGCCGCGCGCTTCTGCCCAGAACGCGTACCAGATCGAGACCTTCTCGACATTGCACACGGTGGGATGGAAATCAGCCTCGATCATGGCTTCAAGCCCGGCGGCCGGCGCCACCTTGCCCTTGTTGATCGCCGCCTGCCAGAAGGCCGAATACTCCTCGGCAATCTGCTCCAAGGTCGCGATCAGCAGCTGTTCCTTGGACTTGAAGTAGAAATTGACGATGCCCGGCGACAGGCCCGCCTCGGACGCGACATGGGTCAGAGTCGCATTGGCGTAGCCGACCCTCCCAATCGCGCGAATTGTCGCATCTATCAACTGCTTACGACGGACTTCCTTGACGGCTTCGGCCTTGGCCATTGGCGCTTTAACCTTTTCACTGCCACTTACGGGAATCGGCATAACCTCATGATATCTTTAACTTTGCTGCGCTCGCAACATTAAATGTTCATTCAGTGATATTGTCATTTTCTGAATCGCATGATAGATTTTTTATACAAACATTCAATGACCGGACGGTAACAGGCGCGTGATTTCTGCCGAACCGGGACGCGGGACTTCCCGCATACCTTTGAGACCAATGGAGATTTTCACATGACCACGATCAAAACAGATCGTCGCAAAATGGATAAGAGCCAGGCCCATTTCCAAGAGGCCATCAAGCATATGCCGCTCGGTGTCAGCTCCAACTTCCGCTACTGGGGCGACGAGAACACGGTCTTCGTGAAAAAAGGTAAGGGCGCCCGCCTCTGGGACATCGACGGCAACGAATACATTGACTACCGCCTGGGCTATGGCCCGGCGATTCTCGGCCATTGCAACGACATCGTCGACCAGGCCGCCCATGAGGCGCAATCGATCGGCACTGTCTTTGCGCTCGGCACCGAAAAGGAAGTCACCGTCGCCAAGCTGATCAAGGAGATGATGCCGGCTGCTGAGCTGGTGCGTTTCTCGAATTCCGGCACCGAAGCGGTGATGGCCGCCTTGCGCCTCGCGCGCGGCTATACCGGCAAGGACAATTACGTGACGTTCGAGGGCTCCTATCACGGCCTGTTCGACGCCACCATGTGGACCGCCGATCCCGAGGACATGAAGGATCAGAGCAAGGATCCGGCCGTCATTCCCTATGGCCTCGGCATTCCGGCTGCCGTCCGTCAGCTGTTCTGGCAGGTGCCGTATAACGACGCGCAGCGCCTCGAAGACGTGCTGAAGAAGAACCATGACACCATCGCCGCCGTGCTCATCGAACCGATCCTCGGCAATTGCTGCGGCATTCCCTCGAAGCCGGAATTCATCAAGGCCGTACGCGAACTCTGCACCCGCTACGGCGTGCTGATGATCGTCGACGAGGTGAAGACCGGTTTCCGCGTCGCCAAGGGCGGCGCCCAGGAACTCTATGGCATCCAGGCAGACATCTTCACCGTGGCGAAGGCGATGGCCAACGGCTACCCGATCTCGGCGATCGGCGGCAAGGAAGAGATCCTGCGCAAATACGGCAAGGGCGTTGCCCATGGCGGCACCTACACCGCGCAAGCCATGAGCCTCGCCGCGGCGGAAGCTACCTTGACCATCCTCAAGGACACGACCGCGCTGGCCGATATCGCGAGCTACGGCCAGTCGATGCAGGACGGCATGCACAAGGTGCTGAGCAAACGCGGCATCCCGCACAGCTTCACCGGCCACCAGTCGATGTCCGGCCTGTTCTTCAGCGCCGAAGCGCCGACCACCTATCGCAACTGGAAGCTCTCCGACTACACCTTCTACGACACCATGGCCGGCATCCTCATCGACATGGGTGTCATGTGCGAACCGGACAGCCGCGAACCCTGGTTCATCTCCTCGGCCCACGACAAGAAGTGTCTCGACGAGACCCTGTTGAAGTTCGAGGAAGCCGTCGACCTCACCCTCGACGAACTCGGCCAAGGCCGCGAGACCGAAGACAAGCTGATGCCAGGTATTGGCTGAGTCATCGGCTGACCCTATCGACCTGAAGGCAGCAACGGCGCCGTGGCAATACGGCGCCGTTCTTGTTTGTAGTGAGGAGCAGGCCCTGATCGATAAATTATCTGTGGTATGCGTCGCCCTCTTCGGCGTGCTCTTGTCCGGTGAACAATTGTCCATGACACCCTGGGCCGGCATCTCACTTATTGTCGGGAGCGCGGGATTGCTCGTGTTTCGCTCCTAAGCATCGGCGCGCTTCTTCATCAGCGCACATCCCTGTCGTCATAAGCGAAATTGCCGATAATTTTCGCGATGTAATATCTGCCAAAATGCTGAAGAACATGAGCATTTGACCCACCAGCAAGCGCCTGGAACTATCGACTCCCATCACGTCGACAAAGTCAGGGGAGCTCGTCATGGCAGAGATCATCGGCACCAACGGCGACGACTACATTTCCTACGGCAGCAATTTGGCGGACATCATCCGCGGCCTCGGTGGCAACGATATTCTTTGGGGCGGCGAGCGCGGTGACATCCTCGACGGCGGCGATGGCATCGACACCGCCGACTATCGCTATGGGCCAGGCGCCGTCTTTGTCGACATGCGCCTCGCCGTGCAAACCGGCATCGGCGATGCGGCCGGCGACCAACTGATCTCCATAGAGAATCTGGCTGGATCTGCCTATGCCGATACGCTCATCGGCGATGACGGCAACAACACGATCCGCGGTGGCAAAGGTGCCGACCAGATCGACGGCAGTGGTGGCACCGACCGCGCCAGCTATGCCCACTCCGCTTTCGCTGTAGATGTCGACCTCGCACGGGCCGTGCAGCTGGGCGGCGATGCCCAGGGGGATACACTTGCGAACATCGAGAATATTACTGGCTCCGATCATAATGACCGCCTTGCGGGCAATGATCTCAGAAACGAGTTCAGCGGCGGTCTCGGCGCTGATCAGATCGATGGCCGCGGTGGCCGCGACTTCGTCGATTACCGCGGTTCAAGCGGTGTCGATATCGATCTTGCCCGTGCCACGCAATCCGGCGGCCATGCCGAGGGCGACCAACTGGTCTCCATCGAGAACGTTCGCGGCAGCACCGCTGACGACCGCATCGTCGGCACCAGCGGCGCCAACGAACTCATCGGCGATGCCGGCAACGATTATCTCGACGGCGCAGGCGGCAACGACCTCCTCAAAGGCATGACCGGCGACGACACCATCGCCACCCGCAGTCACGGCTTTGCCGATGGCGGCGCCGGCTTCGACACGCTGGTGGTGCAATTCGACGAACGCGACCCCTATGACGGGGTCGAAGTCTATATCGACAGCACGGGCGCGCTGTCGAGCCGCTATTACAGCGATTACGACCCGCCTGCCGGCTACAATCTCGGCGCCGTCAATTTCGAGCGGGTCGATCTCACCGGCACGCAATGGTCCGACTTCCTGATGGGCACCAGCGGCGGCGACGTGTTGCGCGGCGGCGGCGGTGACGATTATCTCCTGGGCGGCATCGGCGATTCCCTCAATGGCGGCGACGGCCGTGATGCGGTCGAACTGCGTTACGACCCGAACACGACCGAGGACATCTTCGTCGACCTCACAACGAGCTTCGCCACGGGCGTCAATGTCCTCGTCAATTTTGAAGACCTCACGGTCACCACGGCTCGCGGCGGCGACCACATCATCGGCGGCACCGAAATGAACTACGTCAACACGCAAGGTGGCGACGATATCGTCCAGCTCTCGGGGCACCACAACTACGCCGATCTCAATCCCGGCGATTTCGACGACTTCGACACCTATGTCGGTGGCGATGGCGTCGACCAGGTCTGGGTCGGCAGTCGCGGCTATGTCAATGGTGGGGGTGGCACCGAAGACGTCGTCGGCCTGCGCTTCTATGGCAGCGATGCGGTGACCTTCAATGCCGCCGGCAATTATTCCAGCACCGGCCTCACCTTCGAGAATTTCGAAACCTTCAACATCTACCGCGAGAATACGACGGCCGGCGATACGCTCCACCTCGGCGAAGGCCACGACTTCGTCTCCGGTGGCGGCGGCGATGACCTCATCGACGGGCATGGTGGTTACGACATTTTGCGCGGCGGGCTCGGCCATGACACATTGGCAGGCGGCACCGGCGACGACCAGCTTTACGGCGACCAGGGCCACGACAATCTCCGCGGCGATGCCGGCTCGGATCGCTTCTATTTCAGCCAGGGACAGGACGTCGTCACCGATTTCAGCGCTGCCGACGGCGACATGATCATCATCGGGGCAGATTTCCAGGATGACGACCACGACAGCTTTGCCGACCTGATGGCCCACGCCCAGGACACAGTGGCAGGCCTGCTGCTCACCAGCAGCGACAGTGCCTCGACGCTATTGCTGGCCGGGGTCACCAGGTCCGATCTGACGGCAGAGAATGTCGACTTTCTGGTGTAGGGTTCGCCCCCTCTCCCCCACCCTCCCCCACCGCCGACGAATGTCGGCCTTCGCCGACTGCGGGGGGAGGGAGTTCTACCGAGTTCGCTCAGGCGATTGCGTTCAAGTCCGCTAGGATTCCCTCCCCCCAACGTGGGGGAGGGTTAGGGAGAGGGGGTCTTCTCGCTATCCAGCTTGTTCAATTTCTCCCGCTGAACATAATACAGATCAAGCAGCTTGATGAACGCCATGCAGGACCGCACGGCATCCTTGGTCTTGAAGGTCTTTGGGTAAAGCAGCGCCTGCAGCCAGAATCCGTCGATCATTGCTGAAAGTGCGCCGGCCACACGAATGGCGACCTTCTTCGCGTCCTTGATCGCCTCGGGTTGGGAGATGATCAGATTATAGATCTGATGCTCCAACTCCTTGACATAGCGCCGCTCGACGGCCGTCGCAGCATCGCGGAACTTGTCGCGCAACTGCGGGTCCGACCAGAAGCTGAACCACACAGCCAGCTTCGCGCTGGTAAAGACGTCGCGGTCGAAATAGGCCTCGATCATCGCCTGCAGCCGCAGCCAGGGATCAAGCGGTGCCGCTTTGACGCGGACGTTCCAGACCAGCTGATATTCCTCGGCAAGATATTTGAAAACCTCCTCGAACAGCTTGTCCTTGCTCTTGAAATGGAAGTTCATCAAGCCGATCGACACGCCCGCCGATTTGGCCACCCGGCTCACTGTCGTGCCGTGATAGCCAAAGGCGGCGATGACCGCGATGGTCGCCTCGACCAGCTCTTTCTTGCGATTGCTGCGGATGGGAATGTTCTTGGCCATTTAACCTACCGTCATGGTCCGCGAAGGCGGACCACCCACGAGTTTGTCGGCCACTGAAGATAGCAATTCGTGGGTGGTCCGCCCCAGCTGACGAATGTCGGCATACGCCGACGGCGGACTATGACGATTTGGAGTCACCTCACACAATCTCCTTCTTCCGGGGCGGATCGAAGAACATCCGGTTCCGGGTCCAGCACTTCACCATGCTGCGCTCGATCTTCTTCTCCTTGGGATACCAGATCTCGATCCACATTTCAGTACCGGGCTTCGTGAAGGCCGGCGGGATCTGCGCAAAGGCGATGTTCTTCTTCAACAGGGGCGACCACATGGCCGACGTGGTGAGGCCCAGCTCCTTGGTGCCCTTCTGATCGGCGTAGAGGAAGGCGCCTGGTGCCGGCTTGCGACCCTGGATCTCGATACCTGAGAGGATGAAGCGCGACGATCCTTCAGCCTTCTCCTTCTGCAGTGCGCGCTTACCCACAAAATAGGCATCCTTCTTCAGTGCCACCGCCCAGCCGATCCCGGCCTCGATAGGCGAGATACGCTGCGTCGGCCGGACCGCATGATGCGAGCCGATGTAATCCGCATCGACCAGGATGAAGCCGGCCTCGATCCGCGTCATCTCCAATGCATGGCCACCCATCGGCGCGATCTTGTGGGGATCGCCCAGGCGAAACAGGCTTTCCCATAGCCAGGGCGCATCGTGCGGCTTCACCCAGATCTCATAGCCGAGATCACCGGTAAATCCGGCGCGGTCGATGCGCAGCCAATGCCCGTCGATACTCGTCTCCATGATGCCGAAATGCGGCAGCTTGCCGATCGCTTGCACACCCAACACTTCCAGAATGGCCCGCGAATTCGGTCCCTGCAGCGACAGCCCCGCCAGTTGATCAGAGATCTCCTCGATCTCAACCGAGAATCCATAGGCGCTCTCATTCAACCAATGCAACTGGTGCAGCGCCGCATTGAGCAGAAAGTCGTTCGGCCCCAGGCGGAACAGCGTCCCCTCCTCGATCATGCGGCCGTCATCGTCGCACCAGGCGGTATAAGCGACATTCATCGGCGCCACCTTGGTAAGGTCGCGCGTCACCAGGTAATTGGCGAACTTGGCCGCATCCTTCCCCTTGATCGCATATTTGATCAGCGGCGAGACGTCATAGACCGTGGCACCGTTGCGGGTCGCCATGTACTCCGACTGTGTGGAATCATAGAAGGCCGGCGAATAATAGCCCTGCCAGCGAATCCAACCTGCGCCATGCATCATGGCTTCCATGGCATCATGGAACGGCGTCTTCTTCAGGAACGGCTTCAGATGCTGGACATGGGTCATCAGGCAGCTCCCTTCCTGGCGGTGCTCTTTCGGATATCCTTCAAGATCTCGCGCGCGGCATTGGCGCCTGCCGCCCCTGAGACGTTGCCCCCTGGATGCGCGCCCGCGCCGCACAGCCACAACCCCGGCAGCGGCATCTTGTATTGCTGGAACGATGCTGCCGGTCGCAGGAAGAACACCTGATCCAGGGTCACTTCGCCCTGATGCCACTGGCCGCCAGAGAGATTGAACTTGGTTTCGAGATCATGCGGCGTCAGCACCTCCGACGCCGTCACCTGATTGCGCACGCCCGGCGCCACCTGATCGAGCACGTTCAACGTGCGCTCTAGCACCTGCGACCGCGCCGCATCCTGCGTCGTCTCGCGCAGTTTATAAGGCGCGTATTGGCACAGGATCGACGCCACATGCTTGCCTGACGGTGCCAGACTTGGATCGGTCAATGTCGGAATGACGATCTCCAGCGCCGGATTGTCGGAGACGCGGCCATACTTCGCACAGTCAAAGGCGCGCTCGACATAATTGGTCGACGGTGCCACCACCATGCGCCCCTGCGCCTGCTTGAACACATCCGGCAGGCTGTCCAGCGCCAGATGCACCTTGGCAACACAGCCGTTCATCCGGAGGTGTCGCATGCGGCGCAGGAATTCGGTGTCAAGATTGCCGGGTTCGACCAGATGCAACAGCGTCCGTTGCGGATCGGCACTCGACGCCACGATCGGCGCGCGGATTTCCTCGCCATTCGCCAGCACCACGCCGACGGCCACTTCCTTCTCGATCAGAATATGGCCGACCGGCGCCTGCGTGCGAATGGTGACACCGGCAGCCTTCGCCGCCCCGAGCAGCGCGTCCACCACGGCGCCCATGCCGCCTTGCGGCAGGAACAATCCACCCTGCCCGTGCTTCACATTCATCGAGGCCAGGCGATACAGCAGGTTGAAGACGGTGTTGGGTGAGCGCGGCCCGAGATAGACGCCGAGCGTCGCCTCGAATCCCAGCAACCCTTTGATGATATCGCTTTCGAAGAAGTCGTTGGCGAGGTCGGCGACATTGATGGTGAGGATACGGGACATTTCCAGCATGTCCTTCTTGCCCATCAGGCGCAGCTGCACCGCGAACATGCCAAGCGCCAGCTTGGTCTGGAAATCATTGGCGGCCGGCGACGGGCTGGGGGGTGTCTTCAGCAGGAAACTGCCGAGTGCGCCCGCCAGCTTCACCAAGCGTTCCATGCGCGGATGATAGGCCTGGGCATCGGCCGGCGAGAACCGCGCCAGCGAGGCCTGGGTCGTTGCCTTGTCGTCGGTGATGTCGAGCCGACCTCCACCTGGCAGCATGGCGGAGGTACCGATACGGTGCTGCGTGGCCTGCAGGCCGTGGGATTCCAGGCCGAGATCGCTGATCACCTTGGGATGCAGCGCATGCAGGATATGGGCAACGGCCGACGTGCGATAGCCCTTGGCGAATTCCCGCGTCTGCGCGGCGCCGCCTGGCTGCTCGCCCGCTTCCAGCACCAGCACCTTCTGCCCTGCCTTGGCGAGATAGGTCGCGGTGACCAGGCCGTTATGGCCGGCGCCGATGACGATGACGTCGTAGTTCTGGGCGCTCATCACACCACCCCATGCTTGAAGTCGCGCAGCATTTCGCGGGCCGCATTGGCGCCGGGCGCCCCCATGACGCCGCCGCCGGGATGCGTGCCCGATCCGCACATGTAGAAATTATCGAACGGCCCTCGATATTGGCCAAGGCCCGGGAATGGCCGGTTGAACAGCATCTGATCGAGGGTGAGTTCACCCTGGAAGATATTGCCTTCGGTTAGGCCTACTTCATTCTCGATGTCCCACGGCGTGCGCGTCTGGCAATGCAGGATCAGGTTCTTGAAGCCCGGCGCATTCATCTCGATGGTGTCGAGCACATCCTTCTCGAAGGCTGATTTCATCTCCGGCGTCCAAGGCTGTTCGCCCAGTTTATAAGGGACGTATTGCACGAAGACCGACATGAAATGCTTGCCCGGCGGGGCCATCGTGGGATCGACCGTCGTTGGGATGACGATGTCGAGGAAGGGCCGCTTCGACCACGACCCGTATTTGTAATCGTCATAGGCGCGCTCGATGTAGTCGAAATCGCCGCCGATATCGATCGTTCCCCAGGCGGATTCCTTGGGCAGACCGGCGAATTGCGGCAGGCCGTCGAGCGCGATGTTCAGCTTGCCCGAAGAGCCACGGATCTTGAAGTTCTTCGCATAAGCGTGGATATCTGGATCGATACTGTCGAGGTCCGATTTCTCGATCAGCTTCAGATAGGTGCGCTTAGGGTCGGCATTGCTGACGACGGTGCGCGCGTAAATCTCCTCGCCATTGGCGAGCGTCACGCCGACCGCCTTGCCGCCTCGGATGATGACCTTGGCGACCTCGGCATTGGTGCGGATCTCGACGCCGGCTTCCGTGGCGGCCGAGGCAATCGCCTTCGAGACCGATCCCATCCCGCCGCGCGCAAAGCCCCAGGCGCCGATCTGACCGTCGACTTCACCCATATAATGGTGCAGCAGCACATAGGCGGTACCCGGCGAATAGGGCCCCAGTGCCGTGCCGATGATCGAAGAGGCGGCCGAGAAACCCTTCCATTTCGGATGTTCGAAATATTCGTCGAGGAAATCGCCGATCGACATGGTCCAGAAGCGGATGATCTCATACATCTGCTTCTCACCCATCCGCCCGAATTCGCGGCCGATCTTCAGCAGACCTTCAAGATCGTTGCGCTTGCCCCAGGGATTGATCTTGTTCTGCGCGAATGGGTTCAACTTGGTGGGATCGGGTGGTGTCACCATCAGCAGCGGCTTGATGAAACGGCACTGGCGGCTGATCTCGGCCGCATAATGATCATAGGCTTCCGCATCCTTGATCGAATGCCGGCGCAGTGACTCGCGCGTGCGGTCATGATCCGAATAAGTGACGATTCCCTCGCCCTCATGATTGGGCGATGAATTGATCTCGTAGGGAATGACCTGCAATCCATGGCGCGGCAGATCGAGGAACCTGAAAATCTCCGGCCGCAACAGCGAGCACACATAGGAGCAGGTCGAGTAGGTGAAGCCCGGATAGATCTCCTCCGACATCGCCGCACCACCGACCTTGTGATAGCGCTCGAGGACGAGGACCTTCAGTTTATTCTTCCCCTCCTTCTCGCCGCCCTTGGCGAGATAGGCGGCGGTGACGAGGCCGTTATGACCGCCGCCGATGACGATCGCGTCGTATTTGGTTGCCATGGAATCCCGCCCTCGAAACTGAATGATCATTCAATTATTGAATGCTTATTCAGTTTCAAATCGCCTGTCTAGCGAGATTCTGGATGGCCCATTGACCTGCCCGACCGGCCCCTTTACCAAGACCCCAGGGACGCCCAAAAAGACTAGGAATTTCAATGAAGGTTAATATCTGGCTGGCGACCACGGCCCTGTTCTGCCTCACCCTGGTGGCCGACCCCGCGCTGGCCAAGCAGAAGAATCCCCTGCAACCACCCCCGCCGGCGGTGCCGGTGGGTGACGTCGATTCAGTCCCCCTCGATGCCCCTGCCCCGCCCGTGCTGGAAGGTACCGGCCAGGCGATCGATGGTGATGAGATTGCGATTGGCGATGTCATTGTCAGGCTGGATGGAATCGCAGCGCCCCTCATGACGGTGCCATTGGGGCCAGAAGCGCGCGTGGCGCTGCAAGCGTTGATCGATGGCCAGCGCCTGACCTGCGATGTCATTGACCGCGGTATCGATGCGCAGCATCTCTCCGGCGTGTGCAAGATCGAGGATGATGATGTCGCGGAAGCGATGCTGGCTGGCGGCATGGCGGCGGTTTATCGCCCGTCGGTCAATACCGATGCGGCCTCGCGCGAACGGGCGGCGCGTTATGATGCAGCGGAGACCGAAGCGCGCGGACGCGATCTTGGCCTCTGGACCAAGCCGCCGGCAGCGGAGGAAATTGCTGTCGAACCCGCACCGGTCGTCGAAGCGACGATGGACCGTGATCTGCTGCGCGGCTGGTTGATCCAGGCGCCGTTCCTCCTCTTCCTTGGCCTGGCAGGTATCGTCGCATTGATCGCAGCCGGCAGCCGCAAGCGCGCCCGCGATGTGCAGGCCGAGGCCGATATGCAGGCTCTGCTGGCCCTGCTGCTGGGCGAAGTGCTGGCCATTCGGGCGGCGGCGCAAGCGGCGTTCGATACCACAGCACCTCTCATTCAGGATCTGCCGATACCCACGGCGCAGCTGGCGGGCCTTGCCTTGCCGCCGGCCACGGTGTTCGAGGCCAATGCGGCACGGCTGAGCTCGCTGCCGCGCGAGGTATCAGTCGATCTGGTGCAGTTCCATGCTCGCCACCGGGTGGTAAGCCGCATCCTGCTGCAAGCCTCTGCCCTGCGCTGCGAACAGTTGCGGGCATTCCTGGATGCGCTGATCCAGGCCGCCGACGAACCGATGAACCGCGCGGAAAAGCTGCTGGCCTAATTGTGTTGCGGATAGCGCCGCTCGAGATATCGGGCGAGCGCCGTCAGCAGCGCGCAGATGGCGATGTATTCCAGCGCCAGGAACGAATAGATCTCCATCGGATGCAGGATTTGTGTCTGCAACAGGATCGCGCGGCGAGTCACATCCGCTACGCCGATGGCGCCGCCCAGGGATGAATCCTTCACGATCGAGATGAACTGGCTGGTCATCGGCGGCAGCATGCGGCGGACCGCCTGCGGCAGGATAATGCGCCGCATCAGCATCGGCCGCGACATGCCGAAGGCAAGCCCGGCATCGATCTGCTGCCGGGAGACGGATTCCATGCCGGCGCGGAAAATTTCCACCAGGAAGGCACCCGCATTCACCGAGAGGCCGATGGTCGCCGCCGTAAAGGGCGTCATCTGGCGGAAAATATCCATGCCTGGAAGTTCGCCGAATTCCGGCGGAAGCTCATTGATGGCGATTGGCAGCGCGTAATAGATCCACAGCAGCAGCACAAAGAGCGGCACCATGCGAAAGCCTTCGACATAGAGCCATACCACGCGTCGCACAGCCCGAAAGCGACTGCGGGACATTATCGCGCCAGTGAGGCCGATGATCGATCCGAAGACAATGGCATAGAGAGAGATGAGCAGCGTGTATTGGATGCCAGCGACCAAGATCCAGAAATTCTGATCACCGGTCGGCGTGCCGGGGATGATCGGCGTCCAGTTACCGCAGGCGGTGAGGAGCAGCGGCAGAATCAGAACGGCGCCAGTACGGCCCAATGTCGATGATCGGGCCATGCCAGCGCCGCTCCTTAGATCTTATCTAGAAAAAACTCAGCTGGCCGCGATCCATTTGGCGAACAGGGCGTCGAAGAAGCCGGATTGCTTCTTCAGGGCGACCCAGGTGTTCAGCCAGCGCTGCCACGTGGGATCGTCGCGCACGGTCATCATGGCGATCGGCTGGCCTTCGATGGCGTGGGTCGGATCGACTGCGACCAGCTTGTCGCTATATTGCGCGAGCGCCTTCTGGATGAAGATCGTGTCGGTGATGGCGGCGTCCACCTTGCCGGACAGCAACTCCTGGTAATCCAGGGCCGGGGCGATGATCGGGACGATTTCGGCGTTCTTGAAGTTCGCCTTGGCGGAGCCTTCGGCGGAAGTGCCGCTTTGCACGGCGATGCGGATGCCGGCCTTGTCGAGGTCACGCCAGGCGGCGAATTTGGCGCCGTCCTTGGTCTGGACGAGCGGTACCAGCGGGGCATCGAGATAGGCGTCGGAGAAGCCGATGCTCTTCAAACGGTCGAGCGTCAAAGTGATACCCGACGCCGCAACATCGTATTTGCCGGCCTGAATGCCGGCCGCCAGTGTTTCCCAGGTCGTCGGCACGAATTCGACCTTCACGCCGAGATCGGCCGCCAATTGGGTAGCGACGTCGATTTCATAGCCCTTATAGGTGTTGGCGGCCTGATCCAACTCGGAATAAGGCGGATAGTCGCCGGTGGTGCCGACCCGCAGGGTGCCGCGTTCCAGGATCTCGTCGAGGAAGGATTTTGCGTCATCCGCGGCGGCAAGGGTTGGCATGGCCATGGCAGCCGCCATGATTGCGGCGGCGAAGCCGTTCAGCATTCTGCGCATTTGAAGTCTCCCTGTGGCTGATTTCTGTCATGGATAGCGCGCCAAAACCGCCCTGCCAAGGGAAAGCACGGTGCGCCGCCCCCGATCCACGGGCATTTATATCACTGAGAACGCTCGATAGTATGTCCTCTGCCGAATTTGACTAATTATTAATACTATTCGCCAAGAATAAAATTCGTGAATTGCGATTATCGGGGCCCGTTTCACGTTAAAATTCCCCAAATAGGACCTGCATGTCAGCTACGGTGGCCAATCGCCTGCGCGAGGAACGTGACCGCTTTGTCGGCTTCGCATTCTCGAATGCGGATGTGCTGCTGGAACTGGATGAAACCAGCAAGGTGCTGTGGGCCGGCGGCGCCATCAAATCGATCCTGGGCATCGACAACGCAGATCTGACCGGCAAGCCGCTGACCAGCATCCTGGCGACCGCCGATGGCATCCTGCTGAAAGCCGCTCTGCGCAATCTGGGCCTGGGACAACGCCGCCGCGATCTCAATCTGGTGTTGCTGGGCGGCGAGGAGCAAGCAGCCGATCATAGTGGCTCGGGGACCAATAGCGGCGCCGACAAGCGCCACATTGTCTCGACCTGCATCAACCGGTCGCTCAAGAAAGACAGCCCTCATTACTTCCTGACCATGATGAATGCCGCCTATAATGCGGTCCCGCATAGCGGTGCGCGACGGCGGGACCGGGTCACGGGCCTTGCCGAAGCAGTCGAGTTCACCTATGCCGCCACCCATGCGGTGCAGGAAGCGCGCAAATCCGGCAAATCCGCCTGCCTCACTCTGTTGGAAATCTGCGAGACGGACGAGCTCAACCGGGTCATGGGTGCTGCGCGCGCCGAGGCGCTGATGGCGGAGATCGGCGCAGAGTTGAAGCTGCACGCGATCGACAACGAAACCGCCGCCAAACTGGGGGATGGCAAGTTCGGCGTCACCCATCTGGACGGCACCACGACCGAAACCATCGTCGAGGCGATCAACCGCGTCGGCGATAATTTCGATGTGACGCCGGAAACCATTCACGCCACCGGCAAGACGATTTCGTTCAGCGGCAATTCACTCGCGGATGATGATGTCGAGAGCATCCTCTCTTATGTCGTCGGCAAGTTCAGTGCCGAGGGGATCGTCAATTTTGATGGCGCGACGGCCGATCAATACCTGAAGCGGATGACCGCCGAGGTGCTGACCCGGGTGGTCGCCATGCGCGATCTCATTCACGAGCATCGCATCAACCTGCATTTCCAGCCAATCATACATATGCAGGACCGGACACCGCATCATTACGAGGTGCTGCTGCGCTTCGAGGATGGCCGCTCGCCTTTCGCCGACGTGATGTTCGCCGAGGAAATCAACATCGTCCATGAGCTCGACCTTGCCGTCACTCATGGCGCCATCGCCCGCATCCTAAAGTCCGAGGCCAAGGGGCAAGAATTACGCCTGGCCGTGAACATGTCGGCGCGATCCCTGCTCAACGATACCTTCCTCACCATGTTCGAGCAGTTGACAGAGCGGATGGGCAAGAACCGTAACCGGCTGATCATCGAAATCACGGAATCGGCCAAGCTCGACGATCTGCCGAAAGCGGCGCGGGCGGTCGACACGTTGCGCAGTGCCGGGCATTACGTTTGTCTCGACGATTTCGGCGCCGGTGCGTCGTCCCTGCCCTATCTGCAGCAATTGCAGGTCGATTTCGTGAAGATCGATGGCGCCTATATCAAGAGCATCACCGAGAGTCTGCGCGAACGTGCGATCGTCCAGGGTGTGCTGACCACCTGCCGCTGCCTCAACATCAAGACCGTGGCGGAGATGGTGGAGAAGGAAGACCAGCACAAATGCCTGTTGGATCTCGGCGTCGATCTAGGCCAGGGCTGGCTCTATGGCAGGCCGGCTCCGGAGATCCCGGCCGCAACCGGCAACGGAATCCGCCACGGCAAGCGCCAGGGTGCCAAGGAACAATGGGCGTAAGCCAGGCCTAGCGGATTCCTGCTTCGGCCAAGGCCTTCATCGCCAGCGCATCATGCTCTTCCACAAAGCTCGGTCCGGTTGGATAGAAATGATCTGTCCGCACCGGCATCAGCTTGTACTTCTTCAACAGGCTGAACGTCACGATCGGCACATAGCCCATCAGATAGGGCTGGGAGTCGATGGCCCATAGCATCCGACCATCGGCCACCGCGTCGAGTACCTGGGGCGAAATATCGAAGGTACCCAGCATGGGCCTTACCGCCGCCGGCATCCCGCCCGCGATGGCGAGCGCCACTTCGGCCGTGGAAGCCCCTAAGGTCAGAATGAAGTCCGTGTCAGGATTTGTCGTCAAATATTGTTCCAGATGTTGTCTGGCGGCTGCCGGATCCAGGTTCGTCTCCAGCACCGGAACCGGAAAACCGAGGCCGCTGCTGAAGCCATGGCAGCGCGCTTCAAGACTGACATTGCCGATTTCGTGGTCAACGCAGACCGGTCGTTTGACATCGAGATCATGCGCCCGGCGGCCTGCCTCCAGGCCAGCCCCGAATTCCGATTGTCCCATGAAAAACAGGGCGCCCAGACTTTTCGCTAAGGTCGGTCCTCCGGAATCAATTATGACGACAGGAATCCCGGCCGCGGTGGCAGCCTTGACCGCCGGGCCCAATGCAACCTCGTCAGGCACGGAAACGACCAGCCCATCGGGGCGCGATGCCACGGCGGTGTCGATCATGCTGCGCATCTTGGATGTGCTGAAAGTAGCTGGGGCGTGATATTCGACCGTCGCACCATAGGTCGCAGCCGCGTCGTTCAATCCGTTCTTGATGATTTTCCAATACGGGTCTGCCGACTGGCCGTGCGTCACAAAGACAATACGCAAATCATTGGGCCGCAAATCATTGGCAAGGCATGACGAGGACATAGCGCAGCCAACGACAAATATGATCGCCGCCAGCGGCACCAGCCTGCCCAATGAAAACAAACGCACCCAGCAAGCTCCCGTCAGTTAGACCTGCAGAAAGTATAGGCAGAAATTATAGCCAGAAATCATAAACTGGCCCGCGAAACCTGAGAAGCAGAAGCATTCTCCGAAAGAAACGCTCGCCAAGGTGTAATGTCCTACAGGCTTGCGATCTCACAAGGTGCAGCGACTTGACATGATAGCGGCTGGGCATTAAGCCCACGTTACTCATTGGGGAGTAGCCACCTGCAACTTCCGCAGGGCGCATATCAACATACTTGAAGGCGACAGCCTTCATGGTATGCGCAGTTTCCCAGCCATCGGTCCGCAGCCTTTGCGGGACCGGTAGCCAGGACCCGGGCGAGACCAGTGGCACGCGTTCTTCCTGCACGCCAGGGGAAGAGGCTCGTGTCCGCTGCTCTCAACACCTGGCGCCGGAACCCTGATGATGACCCTCAGCACCTCGCTCGCTCTCGCCTTCTCACTCTCGGCCGATGCCTTTGCAGCTTCGCTCGGCAAAGGCGCCAGCCTGCACCGTCCGGGCATGCGGGAAGCGGCCCGCATCGGCGCTTATTTCGGCATTTTCGAACTGGCGACACCCTTGGTCGGCCTCGCTTTGGGCTGGAGCATCGGTAGTTATATCCAGGCGGTCGACCATTGGATCGCGTTCAGTCTGCTGCTGGTGGTGGGTGGACGTATGTCCTATCTCGCCTGGGCGGGCAGTGTGGATGACGATGCCCCCAAGCCCAGCCGCCACAGCGCGCTTGCTCTTATCGCCACCGCCATGGCCACCAGCGTGGACGCGACCGCGGTCGGGGTGACACTTGGCTTCATGAACGTGCACATACCGATGACCATCGCGCTGATCGGTGCGGTGACGTTTGCCATGGCGTTCGGTGGCGTGCTCATCGGCCGCGCAGCGGGGCCGCTCCTGGGCCGCTGGGCGGAATTCGTGGGCGGGGTTGGACTGATCGCGATCGGTGTGAAGGTGCTGTTCGAACACGGGGTGTTCGGGTGAGTTTTACCGCATGCCGGATTTGATGACGGCGAGGCCGATGAAGACGGCGAGGATCGAGAGCACGACCGACGTCAGCACATAGATGGCGAGCGACATCATGGCGCCTCTTTCATAAAGCATCGCGGTATCCAGCGAGAAGGCGGAGAACGTCGTGAAGCCGCCTAGGATGCCGGTGGTGAGGAACAGGCGCCAGGCCTGCGCCGCCTCGCCCTTGAACGCGAAATAGCCCGCGAGCAATCCCATCGCCAGCGACCCCACGATGTTGACGGTCAGTGTACCCCAGGGAAACCCCGTCCCGAGCAGCCGCGCACTGACGTTGTTGACACCGTGCCGCAAGGCACCGCCGATCCCGGCACCTATGAAAACGATAAGGTAGTTCATCAAGGGATCTCTCCACTTTCGATACGGTGTGTATGGCTTGAGCGACGGTATTGGGCGCGGTGGGAATGGTCAATGGCAAGCCGCGCGCTACGCGCGCCCCCCCTCTCCCTAACCCTCCCCCACGTTGGGGGGAGAGGACTCTATCGAGTTCGGATCGGGTGCTGAGTTCAAGCTGGCTGGTATTCCCTCCCCCCAACGTGGGGGAGGGTTAGGGAGAGGGGGATCGATCAAGACCAACTCGGTCCTCCTCATGCATTCACCGCCGATAGGCATGCGACGCGCGCACAGGTTGCTGCGTTGACGTCGAGGCGCCGCCGCTCTTAGCGTTGTCGATCGCCCGCGTGGAGGTGCCTTATGGAACGGCCGGACTGGTATTATATCGACCTCAAGCAGGTCGGCCTCGATTTTGCCGACATAGCGCAGGTCGAGAGTTATGACGAGCGTCAGGCCGACGATCCTGCCGACGATCAGGCGTTGCTCGCGCAACTGGGTGTGGGTGCCTCACAGGTGGTGGCAGATTTCGGCTGTGGCACCGGCATGCTGGCCTGTGAAGCAGCGAAGCTTGCCGGGTTTGTCCATGCCGTCGATATCTCGGCGGAAATGTTGCGGGCAACGCTCGCCCGGGCGAAGGCGATGCGCCTTGCCAACCTCACGGTACGTCAGGCCGGGTTTCTCAGCTACCAGATCGTCGATGAGTCGCTCGACCTCATCACCACGAAATTCGCGCTGCATCATCTGCCGGACCTCTGGAAAGGCGTCGCCCTTGCGCGGCTGCATCGCAGCTTGAAGCCGGGCGGGCGGCTGTTCATCCGCGACGTGGTGTTTTCCTGCGACCCGGCGGAAGTGCCGGAGGTCGCCGAAAATTGGATCAGCTGGATGGGCAGCAATACCGGTTACTCACGCGCGGAAGTGGCGCAGCATATCCGCGAAGAGCACAGCACCTATTCCTGGGTCATGGCCGGACTCATCGAACGCGCCGGCTTCCGCATCATGCATGCCGATTACAGTCAGCGCATTTATGCGGATTATCTGGCGGAGAAGGTGTCAGCATAGCGTCTGCACTGTGCGGGTCAGGCGTCCGCACCGCCATCGAAGACCTGTCTGGCAAATTCACTGATCTGCTGGAATCCGTTCCAGGTACAGGGAGCGAAATGGGCCGGCGTGGACCGCTTGTCTCCGTTGACGATGATGTGCACGGCAGCATCATGGGTCATGCCGCGGCGATAGGGGCGGTCCTGTCGTAGGGCGTCGTACGTGTCGCAAATGGCGAGGATCTGAGCCGGCAGCGGAATGGCGTCCCCCGCAAGACCAAACGGATAGCCCGACCCGTCATATTTTTCGTGGTGATGCAGCGCTATATCCGCCGCCAGATTCATCAATGTGTTTCCGGTCGTGGCCAGGATGTCATGACCGGCCTGGGAATGTGTCTTGATCAGAGCGAATTCTTCGACCGACAGCGGCGTCGATTTCTGCAGCAGGTCAATCGGCACAGACATTTTGCCGATGTCATGCAAGATCGCCGCATGGGCGATCTTGCGGCTTTCACCCAGTGACACGCCGACCTGCAGCGCCAGTCGTTCGACGACAGCCGCCACCCGACGGGCATGCGCATTCGTGCCAAAGTCGCGGCGCGCCTCCGCTCGTGTGAGGCATGCGATTGTTGTCGGAAGGCTGAGATCATTCATCGCGGGAATGCAGTCCCAATCAGACGTTCATCCGAGTTAGTGTACATCTCTAAGTCGTTAAGGCACCGTAAATATCGCGTCGATACCAATGCCATTCGGATAAATTGCCACGCCCACTGATCGCAACAATGGCTGAAAACAGCGATTTTTCCGTTGTTACATCTGCTGGGAGAGAACGCGGCTAGACGGCCGATTCCGCCCCTCGCCCGCGTTGTCTTTGCGCGAGGTATTTGGTGTTGGTGATGCGGAGTTCGGCGGCCGTGGTTTCAACCAGGTGATCGATCAATTTGTTTTCGTCCGGTGTGCCGGGCTTGAACTTTCGCGCGCGGATGTCGGTGGCGAGTTGCTTGCGCAAGGTGGCGAGGTCGTCGTCGGACGGTTGCCCATAAAGGCGCGCCAGGCTGTTGCGTTCGGCCTGTGCTGATTCATGCGCACCGGCGATGTCCTGCCTTGCCACGGAGACTGCGCGCGCGATCATGGCGGCGAGAAATTTCTGGCGGCCGGTCAGAGTCGGCAGGAGGTCTTCCTGCAAGGTCGCGAGGGCTGCGTCGAGCAGCGCATCGGCGCCGGGGCGTCGTTTCATGAGGCGGCTCCGTGGCTTTTCTTTGGGGCCGGCTTGAAACCGGGCAAGCGCAGATCGATCAGCAGATCGTATTCCGTTTCCAGCGAGACAAGACCGGTCAGCGCCAATTCGAGCGAACGTTCGCGGCCGCCAAGATGGCGCTCGGCCTGCTCGAGGGCCATGATCGACCAGCGCAAGGCTGCCATCTGTTCCCAGAAGCGGACCTGTGCGTCGTCAACAAATGCGCCGCCGCCGGCTTCGTAACCGGCATAGAAGGCGGCGCGGCTGCCGATGCCACCGGCTTCAGCACCAGCCATGCCGAAGCGCCAGCAGCGGGCGCAGAACCAGCCCAGATCTTCGTATGGATCGGACCAGCCGGCGAATTCGAAATCGAGGATGCCACTCAGCTTTTCGTCGAGCACCAGATAGTTGCCGGTGCGGAAGTCGCGATGGCACAGCGTCACCACGCCTGTGTCGCGGGCATATTTCGGCGCTTCGTCTTCCAGGCGGTTAATGGCCCATTCCAGCACCGGCTGCGCCTCGGGCAGGCGGTCGAGCTGGCCGCGGAAGCGAGCGATGCGCGATGCGATGAGATCGCCGGGCGCTGGTGGCAGGAACGAAAGATCCTTGGGGGCGCTGGCCGGCGTCACCTTGTGCAGTTTGGCGAGTTCGACACCAAGTTCATGGGCCAGTGCGTCACCCGCCTCTTCTTCCAAGGCGCGCACCAGCTTGCGTGGATCGGCGGATCCCTTGAGGCGCTGCGTGATATGAAACGGTTGGCCGATCACCGCGCCGGTAGGCTCCAGCCACAGTGGTTGCGGCGCCATCACGCCGGCGGCGTGGGCTGCCTTGAGCAATGCGAATTCCTCGGCCTTGCCCCAGCTTTCGGCGATACCGCTCGGTGCATCGGCGCGCAGCACGGTTTCATGCACGGTACCGTCGATGTCGAGATCGAGCGCCCAGTTTTCCTGGATGGCGCCGCCGCCCAAGCGACCGATGAGTTTCGCGGTGACCTTGGCGGCCTGTGTCTGTTGTTGAATGAAGCCTTCGAGAGCGGCAATCTTGTTGGCAAGCACGCTGATCAACCCCACTTCCAGAAGTCGCGGCCTTCGAGGCCGAGATGTTGCGCCAGCACCATCTTATGCACTTCCGAGGCGCCGTCGACGAGACGCGCCTGCCTGGCATAGCGGTACATCCACTCCAGGATCGTGTCCTTGGAATAGCCTTTCGCGCCGAGCAGTTGAATGGCGGTGTCGACCGCCTTGTGCAGGCAATCAGCGACGGCGATCTTGGCCATAGAGACTTCCTTGCGGGCGCGGCGGCCGAGGTCGAGCTGATAGGCGGCGTGGAAGGTGAGCAACCGGCCCATCTGCACCTGCAAGGCGGCCTCGCCCAGCATCCATTGCACACCCTCATGATCCATCAGCTTGGTGCCGAAGGCCTCGCGCTTCTGCACATGGCGGCCGGCAATGTCGAGGGCGCGCTTCGAAAGGCCGAGCCAGCGCATGCAATGCGTGAGGCGCGCGATGCCGAGGCGGATCTGCACCGCCTTCATCCCCTCGCCCACTTCCATCAGGCGGTCGCTGTCGGGAATCTCGAGGCCGTCGAAGATGAGCTCGCAATGGCCGCCATGTTCCTCCGGCCCCATGATCGGGATGCGCCGCTTGATATGCCAGCCGGGGGCGGATTTATCGAACAGGAACGCGGTCAGGCCGCGGCGCGGATCGTCGGAGGTGCGCGCCAGCAGGATGAAATGCTCGGCAGCCTCCCCGCCGGTGATGAACCATTTGTGGCCGCGGATGATCCATTTGTCGCCGACCTTCTCGGCCGTCGTGCGCATCATGCCCGAGGGGTCGGAGCCGGAGCCGGGGGCCGGCTCGGTCATGACGATGGCCGAGCGCACCTCGCCATGGACGATCGGCATCAGCCAGCGTTCCTGCTGTTCCGGTGTCGCGACCCGGGAGAGAAGATGGATGTTGCCGTCATCGGGGGCCGCGATGTTGAAGCAGACCGGGCCGAAGATCGAGCGGCCGGCGGCTTCGTAGATCGGCACCAGCTCGGTGAATTTAAGGCCCTTGCCGCCGAGCTTTTCCGGAAGCTGGAAATTCCACAGGCCGGCGGCCAGCGCCTTGGCATGGAGTTGCTGCAGGAGTTCCTCGCGGATATTTTCGCCGGCATCAAAATTGGCGCGGTCGCTTTCCAGCGGGATGACATGCTCGTCCAGGAAGTCGTCGATCTGTCGGACATAGTCTTCGGCGCGTTTGCTGATCGAGAAATCCATGGCTTTCGCCCCTTACAGACTGGAATTGAGATGGCCGCCATCGACGGTGAGCACCGTGCCGGTCATATAGGATGACGCGGCCGAGGCCAGCAGGAGGAGCGGGCCATCGAGATCCGGCAATTGGCCGAGGCGCCGCTGCGGAATACGCTTCACCAGTGCAGCGCCGGCCTCTGTGCTGAAGAACTCATCGTTGAGGGCGGTGCGGATATAACCTGGCGCCAGCGCATTGACGCGGATGTTATGCCGCGCCCATTCCAGCGACAGCGCCTTGGTCATCTGGATGAGGCCGGCCTTCGAGACGGCATAGGGCAGCGTCTGGCTGGTGACGCGTTGCCCCAGGATCGAGGCGATGTTGATGATATTGCCGGGCCGCTTCTGCTTGACCCAGCGCTGTGCCGCCTCGCGGCTGGCGAGCCAGGCGCCCTTGAGGTTGGTGTCGATCACCGCGTCCCAATCGCTGTCGGCAAGATCGAGCGAGGGCGTGGTGAGCGAGATGCCGGCATTGTTGACCAGCAGCGAGATGGGGCCGAGTTCACTCTCGGCGGCGGCGAAGGCGGCGTTGAGGCCCTGCGAGAGTGTGATGTCGCCGGTGACGGCAGCGGCGCGGTAGCCTTCCTTGCGCAGGCGTTCGGCTTCGGCGGTGACGAGGTCGCCGCGCCTTGCCATCAGTACGACCGCGGCACCGGCTGCGGCCAGGACCTGCGCGAAATGGCGCCCGAGATCGCCGGAAGCGCCGGTTATCAGCGCCACCTCGCCCGTGAGATCAAAATCCGCCATCAATGCCCCTGCGTATTCTTTTTCTGGGAGCACTATGCCTGGAGGGGGAGCGGATGTGAAAGGGTGAGAGCGAGCTTGGCCGATCAGCCCCCTCTCCCCTCCCCCCAACGTGGGGGAGGGTTAGGGACAGGGGTGCTGCAAAACGAATCTCCTCAGCCCCAAAAGCCACAAAAACAGAGACCCGCCGCGGCCTTGGCCCGGCGGGTCTCGTTCTTTGTGTGTGTCGCAGGGATCTAGCTGGGTTGCGCCGGAATTGGGGAGAACCCCCGCCTCGCGAGCCAACCCTAAGGTCCATCACGGACCCGTCGGAATCCCTGGATCTCAGGTTGAGAGCTGAGTGCTCAATCTGCTGTCAGTTTCAGATTGTGCGAACATATCGCCGGTGGAGTCATGTTTCTTAATCACCCTCCTGTTGCAGGTGGACGGAACACCTTCCGCAAAGCCAGCAATCCCGTTCTCCTGCGAAGGGATGCGGCGCTGGAAGATCCCAGAAACGCTCCCTCCCCATATGGCATGGAGGGCTCTCTTTGTCAAGAAATACGCAATAAACATGCGCATATTGCGCAATATTTGTTTCATTTATTGCGAGACAAAACCAACGCTATTTCTTGCCGTCCTCGATCGCCTTGCGGATGATGTCGAGGGATTCCTCGGTCTCGGCCCAGCGCGAAAACTTGACCCATTTGCCTTTCTCCAGATCCTTGTAGTGGCTGAAGAAATGCTGGACCTGTGCCCGCAGCACTTCCGGCAGATCGCGGTAGGAGCTGACGTTGGAGTAGAACGGGTGCAGCTTGTCGACCGGCACCGCGATGATCTTTTCGTCGCCGCCGGCTTCGTCTTCCATCATCAGGCAGCCTACGGGACGCGAGCGCACGATGGCGCCGGGGACAACCGGGGTCGGCCCCAGGACCATGATGTCGAGGGGATCGCCGTCGCCACCCAAAGTGTGCGGGATGAAGCCGTAATTGCCGGGATAGAACATCGCCGTATAGAGGAAGCGGTCGACGAACATCGCCCCGGATTCCTTGTCGAGTTCATATTTCACCGGCGTGCCGCCGAGGGGAATTTCAATGACGGCGTTGAGGTCGTAAGGCGGATTCTCGCCAATTTTGATTTTGCTGATATCCATAATGGTCTCTTTCGGTCTGCCGCGCCCGTTTGGGCACGTTATGCTGCAGTGCAAATAAAGACCAATCGACCCACTTCGCAACAAAAAAGCGCCGCCTGCGGCAATCGTCACAAAAAAACCCCACCGCCGGCAGGCCAGCGGTGGGGTTTCTAGAAAAACGCCGTGTTAGTTCAGGACGTTATAGCCACGGCCAGCCATGCAGCGGCGATAGACTTCGCGCTGGTTGGAGACGCCGCTGACCGCGCCGCCGCCAAGGCCCAGGGCGCCGCCGCCGGCCGCACCCACCGCAGCACCCGTGCCGGCGCTGACGCCGCCCACGAGGGCGCCTGTGATCGCACCGAGCGCCGCACCAGCCGCGGCACCGCCCAAGGCGCCGACCGCCGCATCGCCGACCGGGCTCACCTGGTTGGCATATTGCTCGCACTCGTAATTATCCTGGGAGTAGCGCGTCGTATCCACTCCCTTGGTGTCGACCATCGGCTGGCTGTAGCTGGAACACGCCGCCAGCATCGATGCCGTCAAAACAGCCGCCACAATGCGCTTCATGATGTTCAGTCCCTTTCTGCTTCTCGTTCCGGCAGCCGGCCCAAAGGACCGGGAAATGCCAGATAGCCATAAATCTCACGTATTATAGATCGGTTCCCTGCCCCCTCGAACACTCAATTTTAAGTGAGCGGCGGGGATTGGGGGTCGATGGAACGGCCGATTTGGGGCCGTTTTAGTAGTAAGTGCTGTAACCGCGACCGCGCATGCAGTTGTTGAGCACCTCTTTCTGGTTCTGGGTGCCGGTATAGGCACCGCCCGCCAGGCCAAGAACGCCGCCGGCGGCAGCGCCATACGCCGCACCCTCACCGACGCTGACACCCTTGAACAAGGCGCCTGAGAGCGCGCCGAGTGCCGCACCGCCGGCGGCACCGCCCAGGGCGCCCACGGCCGCATCCTGGACCGGGCTGACCTGGTTGGCGTAGCTCTGGCACTCGGCCAGGTCCTGGTTGTAGTTGCCCTGGGCAAAACTGCTGGGGGCAAAAGCGCCCGAACTCAAGACCGTCAGCGAGGCAGCAAGAATAAAGTGTTTCATGATCTGATCCCTTTCCCAACCGGTTCAACCCAATTAGTTCAACTTGGGGGTCCCAGGTCATCGCGACCGGCCCCGTTGCCTTAAGAACTAGGGCATCGCGTTCTTTTGCGCAGTGACCGGGGACACAGGTCTGGCGTGATATGGCGCACAGTCTTGCGCAGCCCTGGCTTGCGGAACCCCCTGGCCCGGTATTGACAGTGCCCGCGGGCGCTATAGAGAGGATGGGAAATTCCGCAGTCCGATAGGTTGCCCTGACACCATGCCCAGAACACCCATCACCCGCCGCAAAGGCCGTGCCCGCGCCGGCCAGAAAAGCGGTGCTGCCACCGCGACCCGTCCTGCCGTCTCGCCCGCCAAGATCTATGAGCTACTCCGTCAGCGGATCGCCACGCGCAGCTATCCGCCAGGCACGCGCCTGAGCGAATCCGACCTCGCGGCAGAGTTCGGTTTGAGCCGGACCCCGGTGCGCCAGGCCCTGCAGCGCCTGGCGACGGACGGGCTGGTCAGCATCAAGAACGGGGTCGGTGTCACCGTCACGGATCTCGACCGGGTTGAGATCGACCAGGCCTATTACCTGCGCTGCGAGCTGGCGGCGATGATCGGCCATACGGCACCACGTCCGCTAAGCGATGATGATCTTGCCGACCTTGCCGATGTGCTGGCCGGCGTGAAGGCGCTGCTCGCACGCCGCGGTGCGCCAGTGCTCGCCGATTTCTCGGAGCTGTGCGAGCGCTTCCACAACATCGTCAACAATGTCATCGGGTCGCGCATGCTGCGCGACTTCATCGAGATCCTCTATCACCAGACCGATCGCTTCTGGTTCGGCTGGATGAGCGAAGCCGATACGCGGACCGAGGTGACGCATTTCCTGCACGAGGTCGAGGAGACACAGCGCGCGCTCGAGATCAACGATTTCGAGGCCGTGGGCTATATCCGGCGCAACCACATCACCATGATGCTGGCGCGCATGGCGGCCCTGCGCGACGGGGTCAGAGGGTAAGCCTGTGGTGATGGCGACCTTCTATCTGCTGGCACTGATCGTCACCGGCGCCGGGTGGATGATAGGGCGGCGCGGCGGGCGACCCGTGTGGTCTTTTGCAGCCGTCGGCGTCGGGCTCTTGCTATCATACGGATTGGCCATGACGGCACTGTGCATCGACCCGTATTTTGAGGATAACGGCCTGCCCGAATTCATTGAGTGGCGATTCCGCTGGATGTGGGCAGCGGAGTTTGCGGCCTGGATCTCGGTCATAGCTGTACCGATTGTCCTCATCAGCGCATCGTTCGCACAGGCGCGGCGTGCGAAGCGCTAGACCGCCTTGCTGGCCTTCTTCCAGTCGCCGGTCGTGTTCCACCAGCGATGCGGATTCTTGCTGTCATCCATGCCCTTCGACCTGCTAGCCAGCACTTCCTGAACAGTGATCAGCGGTTCCTGATAGCTGTGGATCTGAAAGATGGCTTCGACGATCTGATTCAGCAAAGCCGGGTCGCGGGCGATCTCGAACATCACGGCGACAACGCCGGGGCGCTGGCGGACCTCTTTCTCAGGACCGGCCGCCGCGCCCTGCAACGGGCGATAGCGTTCGATGCCCGACGCAGAGACAAAGGCGTTGTTGTCGTACTTCCCCATCACCAAAGGCACAATGCGCACCACCGCCGCCATGATACGGTCCACATCTTCCGGCGGCGCCAGCACGGTGATCTGGAGAAACGGCTCCATCCGAACCGAGGCGGTTTCAAAACCTGTCGACATTATGGTCACCCCTGTAAGCGAATTGATCCGCGGCAAGGGTAACCAGCGCCTCCTGACAACTGCGTGTCAGTAGTCATTTCTGGATGGCGTGGACGCTGCAGGCTGTTCCATCGAGAATGAGGTCGCGCTCAAACCGCAGCCCGGCCTTGATCGCCGTGCGGCGCGAGGCTTCGTTCTGCGGATCGATCAACGCGATGAGGCGGGATAGCCCTAGTTCCTCGAAGCCGTAGTGGACGAGCGCCGTAGCGATTTCGGCACCCAGGCCCTGGCGCCAATGCGATTTCGCAACAAGATAGGCGATCTCGATTTCCGTGCGGCCTTCTATCTCCCAGGGAATGAGGCCGCTGCGACCGATAAAGGTCTTGGTCTCCTTATGAATGGTCGCCCACAGGCCGAGGCGCGGATGGGCCGGATCGTCACCGTTCGTAAACCAGGCAAGTTCCTTAGCTGTCTCGGCGCGGGTCAGCGTGCCTTCCGGGAAATAGCGGCGGATATCCGGGTCCTGATAGAGCGCCGCCAGATCGTCGAGATCATCCGGTTGCAAGCGCCGCAGGATGACCCGGTTCGTTTCCAGGATGACCATGGCCGTTCAGCCGCCGCGGATGAGTGACAGATGGTTGTCCCATTGCAGCGGATCGGCGGGCTGCATGGCCGCGATGGTGATGACGCGGTCCGAAACGCTGACCTCCCGGCGATGGCCATGGCCGGATGTGAGCAGGAAGGTGCCATCCGCTATGCCGCCAGCGACGCCACAGGTATCGGCGAGATCGACGGCGCCAAGATAGCGACCGCCACTCGACCAGAAGGCTGCCAACCCGCCGCGCGGTGAGGTGGCGCAGATCACGGCGCCGCTGCGATCAACCGCGACACTGCCGATATAACCGGCCATGCGGCGATGGATGTCGGTGGGCATGTCGAGAAACTCGACCGTCCCCGCATCGTCGATGATGCCGACGAGCGGTCGCAGATCGGTCGCCGGATCCTGGTCCTGGGCACCGAAGACGACGCGGCTGTCCCGCAGCAGCGCAAGATGCCGCAAGGAGAGCGTTTCCAGATCCTCGTCGAGGACCGTCTTCGCAAGGCAATTGCCCGTGGTCGCGTCGATCCGCACCAGGCTGGAGTGAATGGGATCGGTGGCATGGCGATCGACGATGCCGCCATTGCCGACGACGAGCTGCTGGCCGTCCGCCGACCAGAGCAACTCATGTGGTTCGATGCCCTGGGTGGAAAAACTGCTCTGCAGCGCGCCGGTCGCCACGTCATAGATGGCGATATGGCCGAGCTGCGCCCTGCCCTGGCTTTGCGTCGTATAGAGTTTGCCGCCATCGGCGGAAAACACGGCATGGCCGTCGAAGGTGCAGTTCGGCAAGGAATCGAGGCCGCGCAGGCTGGTCCCGGTCGCGAGATCGCACAGCGTTACCATCGGCCCCGGCTTGCGTCCGACGATAGCACAGATCTGGCGCGCCGGATCGGCGACGATGTCATGGGCGCGATAGCCGAGGTCGTGTTGCCAGAGCGCAATTCCATGCCGATCGAGGGCCACAGCGGCAAAGCTGGCGCTCACACCGCAGGCGGCGAGATGGCTCGGGCACCCTATGTCCAGACTGGTCAAGGCAATCTCCATCATCTTGCGCATTATGGCAGTTTGATCCCGATCGCTGACGGCAGTTCATGCGCCAAGATATCGCGCAATCGATTGATCTCACCAAGCCATAGGAGCTGGTGCGCATGTCGCTCTTCCGGCGTTGGCATGATCGACTCGCCGCCGACTTGGACATTCAGGTTGCGACGAAGACGGAGAGTGGCAAATGCGTCGCGGACATGGTTAGCGAGATCCTGACGATCCGCTGGCAACAATTTGACGAAGCCGGCCGATGACAGAACCGAGCGGGATATCGCCGTCAGATTGATCCTGATATTTTCAGAAGAGCGACCGGAGCGCCACTGTTCCCCAAGCTCTGGCCTTTCCGAGGCAACATCAGCACCCAATGGTACCGCGATCTTCCGTTCGGTAACGATCTGCAGCATATTTAACATGTCGACATAGAAGCGTGTTGTCGCCTCAATCGGGCTGCTGGAGAAGGGCATCTCGGATGCGCCGATATCGGCAATCGCGTCGGACCAGCCAACCTCAACCTCTTCGGCGATTGCATGCAGATTGGCAGTGATTGCCCGGAATATTTCACAACGCCGCCTAGCGCGATCGCTCACCATGAAATCCTGCACGAGATCCATGAAGAAATGGCGGAGCTTACGCGGCTGCCCAAAGCCGTAGATCATGCGCTCCAACAGCGGCAGTCCCTGCACGGCGATGTTTTCTGTGGAGAAGCGGCTGGGCGAGAGGTCCAAAGGATCATCACTTGCGAGCAGCCGCGAAAATTCCGCCGCAATGACATCGTCCTGTTCAGGCCAGCAGGAAAATCGCTCGGCGCGCCCTGCTGACGTCAACGGCCCCATGCGGAACTGCTGGGCACCTATCCAGGCATCGGACACCGGGTCGAAGCCATCAAGCGCGAGATCGAGCTTGGCGCCAGAAGATGACGACGCGAATGCAGCGACATTGTCTGCCCAAACGGCACACGACTTACGTAAATTGGTGAACGCTGGCAGCGCGATGTCAGTTGCATAGGATGCATTGAATGCCGCGAAGTCAGGCATGGCAGCAGCCGCGCGATGCGGTACGAACGGCATCATCCCAATGGCCGCCGTACCACCTAGAACCTGCCTGCGCGTCATCTGGCTAGCCATGCTGATCCTCTGCGAAGCGTTAAGACCCGTCGCCATCCAATTCATTAAAGCCGAGCGTGATGCCGATCGCCGGCGGCACCTGCTGTCGCAGGAGATCGCGGAGGTGGTTGATCTTGACCAGCAGGGCCGTCACCGGCTTGCGCATTTCCTGATGCGCGATGTCCTCGGCGAAATTGTCGCCGACGGCTTTTGCAGCGGCGATGGAATCGTCAAAGGCCTTGGTGAGGTCGGCCTTGAGTGCCGCCTTGTCGGCACCGAGGAGATCGGCAAAACCGCCCGGGTTCAGCACGGAGCCACGTGCCGTCGTCAGGTTGAGGACGATGTTGCGCATCGAGCGGCCGGAACGCCACTGCTCGGCGGCCTTGGGCTTGGCGGCCGCGGCATCGCCACCCAGAGGCGCCCCGATCTTCTGGTCGGCAATCACCTGGGTGATGGTGAGGAGATTGGTATAGGATTGTGCCGTGCCCTCGGCCGGGTTCGCGGCAAAGGTATTGGCGGCCAGGGCCGGATCCTGCAGCGTCTTTTCCCAGACGGCTTTCGCTTCGGCAGCGATGCTCTTCAGATTGTTCGCGATGGCAAGGATAACGGCGCTGCGCCGCTTTGCTTGATCGCCATCCGCCGAGACCGATTCATAGAGCAGGCGTTCCAATGCCGGGAGCCCCTGGACCGCGACGCTGCCAGTTGCGAACTGTGCCGCCTCCAACCCTTCCTTGCCCTTGCCAGCGAGAAGGGCGCGATACTGCTTGTCCACCACGTTGCGGCGCTCAGGCCAATAGGCGAAGCGTTCGGAGCGCTGTTCCTGTGCCAAGGCGCCGAGGCGGAATTGCTGTGCCGACGCCCAGGCGTCCGCGACATTGTTGAAACCTTGCCTGACCTTATCGAAGTCGCCGGCACCATTCGCCGCATCAAAGGCTGCGGCGGTCGCGGCGAAGGAATCCGTCACCTTTACCAGATTGTCCAAAGCCGGCAGGATGACCTTGGCAGCAAAGGCCGTGTTGAACGCGCCGAAATCCGGTTCGGCCGCACGCGCGTGCCGCGTCATCGCCGGCACCATGGAGGCCGCAAGGATGGCAGCCAAAGTCTGGCGCCGCGTGATCTTGTCATTGCGCTTGTCGCTCATGTCAGGCCTTCACAAACTGGAGAGAAAGGAAATCAGCGCCTGCCGGTCGGCGGCAGACAGCGATGCAACGTGATCCCGCGCCGGCAACGCCTCGCCGCCATGCCACAGGATCGCTTCAAGGAGATTGCGGGCGCGGCCGTCATGCAGCAGCGATGCATGGCCCTGGTCATCGACGGCCCAGCGCAGGCCCCAGAGCGGCGGCGTGCGCCATTCGGCACCCTTGACGCCACCCTCGTTCAACTCCTCGGCCAGACCATCGCCCATGTCGTGCAGCAGCAGATCGGTATAGGGCGAGATGCGGCGCGTTTTCGTGCTGCCCGCGGGCCAGACGATGTCGTAGCTATCCTTGTGACAGGACAGGCAACCGGCGGCGGCGAAGATATTGCGGCCTTGATTGATTTCGTCCGTGGTGGCGCGCGGCTTCGGCCCATTCGGCAGCACGGCTTCGCCGACGAATCGGTCGAGTACCTTCATCAGCATGCTCGAGACTTCGAGAGCTTCGAATTGCGACGAGGCGCCGCTGGGCGCACTGCGGCAGGCGGTCTGCAGTGCTGTGCATTCACCATAGGCGTCGTGGAACAGCGGCGTCGAGAGGCCCATGTCGGCGAGGAACGCATGGGCGTTCTGCGCTTCCATGGTTGGCTGTTGCGCCTTCCAGCCGAAGCGACCGAAGGTTTTGTGCTCGGCGTCCAACCAGCTGACGCGGCCGGAAATGCCGTCGCCGTCGTGATCGTCGGGGTCGGCGGCAGCAATGATCGTCTCGCCGGGAATGCTGTCGAGCGGGCCGATGCCATGGATCGCCGGGGCAAGGCGCAGGCCGATGCGGGTCGCGGCATCGAGCGGACCGTCGGCGAGATTGGCGACCTCGGCGACCGGTCGCTGCAGCTCGACCACCGTGCCGTCGGCGAGCTTGGTCGCAGCCTTGGCATAGGTGACCGTGAACCGGCCCTCCGCCGGGACGCCGCTCGCCGCATCGGTCTGCAATTGGTGGCCATAGATCGGATCGGCGGCGCCATCGTCGTTGCGGCCGAACCGGACCAGCAGCGACGGGCTCATGGTGCCGTCCTTGTTCAAGACGCTGCCGCGGGCGCCACCGGGATGGCAGGCAACGCAAGAGCGCGCGTTGAACATCGGCCCCAACCCATCGGCCGCTTCCGTCGAGGACGGCGCCGAGACCCAGATGCGTTCGAAGATGGATTGGCCGATGACGTTCTCCATCCGCGCCACCGCATCTTCGCCGAGGGCAGGATCGCGGATCACCTTGATATCGTGGTTGCGCTTGTGGATCTGCGTCGTGTCGTCCGTGCGCGCAGGCAGGCTGTTGCCGATGAGGAAGACGGCGGCCGCCGGCAAGAGCAGCGCAAGACCGAGGGCGAGGCGTTTAGGTGACACGGAAGATTCCCATCATGCCGGTCTCCTGGTGCTCGATGATATGGCAGTGGATCATCCAATCCCCCGGATTGTCGGCCACCAGCGCGATCTTCACGCGTTCCTTAGGGGCAACGATGGTGGTATCGGCGAAATGCGGAACGACATCGCCTTTGCTGGAGGATAGCACCTTGAAGGTGTGGCCGTGGAGATGGATCGGATGGATATGCGGGGTCTGGTTAATCAGCTCGATGATGTAGGTGCGGCCCTTCTGAAAGGTCACCAAGGGCGGCGGCAGAACCTCATGGGATTGGCTGGGCCAGGGCTGACCGTTGAACGCCCAGAAGGTGTTAGGCGTCAGGCACAGTGCATCGGCATAGCGCAGTACGGAGCCGTCAGGCAGCACGAAATCCGGCGGCAGATTGGCGGACGCAGAACTGGCGCTGAGGCGCAAGGTGAAGGTCTCGGCGCCCTCCAGGACCGGTTCCGGGATGGGTGCTGGCTTGAGCGGCGCCGGCACGAAGGTCGGGCGGTCGAGTACCGGGCCGGTCGCTTCCAGTTCCGCCATCACGATCGGTTGGGCGGCGTAGTAATTCACAAGTTGAATCCGGGTGCCGGGTTTCGCTGGCGTGCGCAAGGTGAGATCGGCACGCATCGCTGGGCCGAGGCGCCAGCTCTTGAGCTTCTGTGGTGGCAAGGCGTTGCCGTCGGTGGCGATCACCCAGGCGTCCGTGCCGGTGACGCCGAGATCAACCACACGCGACATGTCGAGATTGAGGAAGCGAACGCGGATATCGCCGCCCGCCGGAACCTGGAAGACCGGATGTTCCTGGTCGTTGATGGTGCGATGATCGCCGAAGGTGCCGGCCTTGCTGGCTCCAGCTTCCGTCATCATCGGCGTGAACTTGCCGGCAGCATCGATCCGCCAGTCGCGATAGGCGCAGACCAGATCGTGATCATGGGGCCGCGTCTCGTCACCCTCAATTATGAGCACACCGGCGAGGCCGCGGCCAAGCTGCTCGACGGTGTTGCAATGGGGATGGAAGAAGAAGGTGCCGGTATCGGGCGGCTGGAATTGATAGGTGAAGCTCTCGCCCGGCAGGACCGGCTTCTGGGTGAGATAGGGAACGCCGTCCATCGCCGCCGGCAGTCGGATGCCGTGCCAGTGAATGGTCGTGTGTTCCTTGAGCTGGTTGGTGAGAGTTGCCTGCAGCCACTCGCTTTGCTGCATGCGGATGACCAGCGGACCATCGTCGTCGGCGTAGTCGAAGATATCGCTGGCGGCGACGGGCGTCGGTTTCAGCTGGCGTTTGTGGGCCTTCGCGGTGAGTGAGATTTTGTGAACCTTGGCGCCGGCCGGCATCGCGGGTGCGGTGGGATAGGTTTGCGTGGCACCCTTGCCTGCATCAGCCACAGCACGTGCGGCAAAATGACCGAGGCTGGCGCCCATAACGACGCCGCCGAGCGACAGGATCGCTCGGCGGCGGTTGATGGGTTTATGACCCGGTCTCTTAAACATCTCTCGCAAGATCCATCCTGCGATCGTCCCGTTGGCGCGGTCGTTCTGGGGGCGATCTATGCCCCTATTACTGACCGACGGCCGAGGGATTGTCGAGGCTGTCCGACCCTTCGACGGTGATCTTGAGACCAAGTGCCGCAACAGCTGCTTCGACCGCATGGGCCTGACCGACGAGACCGTCGACGACATCCTGGACGATCTTGTTGCCGGCAGCATTGTCGGCGCCGATCATCTGGTCATAGGCTTGCTTGCCGCTGTCGGCTTCGTCTTTGAGGACCTGCATCGCCTTGCTGGTCGTGGCGAGGGCGGCGACCACGCGGTCATTCACGGCCTTGTCCTTGGCAGCGACCAGATCCTTCACGCTGGGGCCGGACACGACGGTGCCATCGAGACGGGTGTAGGTGCCGTTGTAGATGTCGACCATGCCGACCTGGTCGTAATAATGCGAGTTGTGGGTGTTGTCGCTGAAGCAGTCATGTTCCTCTTCCGGATCATGCAGCATCAGGCCGAGCTTGGTACGCTCGCCGGCAAGTTCGCCGTAGGAGAGGCTGCCAAGACCGGTGAGGATGCCGGCGATGCCTTCTTTGGCGTCTCCCTTGAGGAGACGCTGACGTGCGGCACCATCGCTGGCCCAGATGCCGTGCATGGTGCCGAGATCGTCGATCAGCAATTCGGTGGCGGCCTTCAGGTACGCGGCGCGGCGATCGCAATTGCCGTTTGTGCAATTGGCGGTGTCATAATCGCTGGCCGGACGGTTGCCCGCCCCCGGACCGGTACCGTTGAGATCCTGGCCCCAGAGCAGGAATTCGATGGCGTGATAGCCGATCGCGACATTGGCTTCGTTCTCGCCCACTTCCTGCAGCGACTGCAGCAGCTTCTTGTCGATCACGGTCGCATCGACCTTGTCGGCGCCGATCTGCAGTTCCTTATTGGCGATGACGTTGAGCGTGTAGAACGGGTTGGCGTCGGAGGTCGTGCCGTAGGACGAGGTGTCGACATAGTCGATCAGGCCTTCGTCGAGGGGCCAGGCATTCACCAGGCCTTCAAGGTCGTCGACTTCCGGATTGCCGAAGCGGAAGCCTTCGGTGCGCATGTAAGACGGACGGGAATCGATCCAGGCCTGGCGCGCGGCCTTGAGGTTGGCGTCGGTCGGCTGGGCGATAAACTTGTCGATGGCGACCTGAAGATTCCCGGCGGTCGAGATCGCGTCGCCGAACATCGCCTCAGCGACATCGGCATAGGTTGTGAGGACCGCGGTGGTGTCCGGCGCCTTGGCAGTGGCGCAACCGGCGGCTACCACGCCGAAGGCGATCAAAATCGCCGGACGCGTGAACTTCTTCTGGCCCGCAAACATCATCTGGCGTGTGGTCATTGGCCCCTCTTGGAAACATTGTTGGAAATGCGACGCATATGCAGGTCCTAGCCTAAGCTATTGGACTTTGCAACTCATTCGCATTTACATTCTTAGGGGTCGGCTCAGGCGGCCTTGGCGTCTTTTGCCTGGAGGGCGGTCATACGCTCGATTTCAGTCCAGGATTCGCGCACTTTCGAGTCGGATTCAGGGCTGCTCTCCTTGCGCATGTAGTCGCGCAGGCCGCGGTGGAAGCCGCGGATATGCTTATCGACCTCCATCTTGTTGCGGCGCAGGAAATCGCGCCGGAACAGAATCCGCTTGATGAGATCGAGGGACATGTCCTCGTCCGGGACCGAACTCACGATGGCAAAAGCGGCACTGACCAGGGCGAAACGCTGGGCGGTCTCGTTCTGCATTTCGTAGAGGGCGTCGAGGGTATGGGCCTCTTGTTTCTGCTCTTTTTCGGCGATCAGTGTCGCTTGGTCGGGGCTGGATTGCGGGATGTCACGCAGGCGTTCGTTATACTCGAACTCAAGCTCCATCACGGCGTGCTCGGCCCGCTTTACTTCCTCATAAGCGAGATCGAGCTCCGCCTTGGCCTCTTCGATGAGATGATGCCGCCTGATCGCCAAACCGACCCGCTCCTGACCTGCCCCCGAAACGCGATTGCCGGGGTCGCCTACAGCATGGCGCGGCGCGTGTTAAGGTGAGGTTAAACCCCTGAACAGGATCAATATCCTTTCATGACATCGACTTTGTTGAGCAGCGGTTCGCCGGCCATGGCGCGGCGATAATTCTCCAGGATGTCACCGGCGCCCGTGCCGGCCCGGGTAATCGCGGCGACATGGGGGGTGAGCGTGATGCCGGGATGGCGCCAGAACGGATGGTCGGGCGGCAACGGCTCTTCGCGGAACACGTCCAGGACGGCGCGGCTGAGGCGGCCGCTATCGAGGGCCTGGATCAGATCGGCCTCGTTGAGCTGGGCGCCACGGCCGACATTGATGAGCACGGCACCATCGGGCAGATGGGCGAACAGCTTTGCATCCAGGATGTTTTCCGTGTCGCCGGTGAGCGGCAGCAGGCAGATGAGGATATCGAGCCCGCCCAGGAAAGCCGGCAGCGCCTCAGCGCCGGCAAAGCTCGTGAGGCCGGGCACGTCCTTGGGCGACCGGCTCCAGCCCCGCAGGTTGCATCCGAGGCTGCCGAGCTTGGCGGCAATATCCGACCCCAGGGTGCCGAGGCCGAGAATGCCGACCGTCACATCCCGCGCCTGGCGGGCGATCTGCTCCAGCCAAATGCCGGCCTTCTGCGCCGCCCGTAGTTCGGGCCCCTGGCGGATTTCATCGAGGACCTGATAGACCACGAATTCGGTCATGCTACCGGTGAGCCCGCGGTCGACCATGCGGGCGATCGGCACGCCGGCGGGCAGTCCTTCGGAGCGCAGCAGGTGGTTGACCCCGGCCCAGGTCGACTGGATCGCCTTCAGCTTGGGGAAGATCGAAAGATCGCCTGGCGAACGACCGCCGACAATGACGAAGTCGATGTCCGCCGGATCGCCCCAGTCCGGCCAGAAACGCACCGGCAGCTGCGCGTCGAGTGCTGCCAAGGAGTCCGTCCACTGCGTCGCCTCTTCCGGCTCCGCCGCATAAAGTATGGTCATCTAAACTCTATCCAATTGGTTGATGGTGCGCGTGGCCAAGACTTCAGGTTGCGGCCCTGAGTGCCGGACGACGCTTTGTTTCAGCTTCGCCAAGATCAAGCCGGCGCACCAGATAATTCATGAAGTCGTGAATCTCCCGCTCCAGCCAGCTGAGGCGCCCGCCGGCTGCGAGCGGCGCCTTCGCCCCGGCATAAATGCCCTCGACCACCAGCTTGTCCTCATCGTTGACCAAATCGAAGAAGGCGTTGGTCTCGGCGATGAAGGCGTCGCGGTCGGTGAGGCTGTGATAGACCTCCGGCGCCAGCGCGTAGCCGAAACGAAGTTGGACTTCGCCCAAGGATTTCGGCCGCAGCGACAGATACCAAAGATGATCCGGCGCCAGAACATACATATGGGTCGGGAAGACAGTCGGCATCACGGAGGTGTATCGCCAGCGGCCTTCAAGCCTCATATTCGACGGATGTGCCAGACCATATTTCGCGGTCTGGTCCTTGATGAAGGTCTGATAGGTAAAGGCATCAAACTGCTGGTCAGGGAAGCCGGTTTCCTCTGCCGGGAACCAGGCGCCGACCGTTTTCCGATGGGCGACCGGCAAATGGTAGCCTTCCATGAAGTTCTCGGTCAGCAGCTTCCAGTTCGTGTTCCAGGTGAAGTCTTCGGTGACGCACGGAATGTAATCAGCCATCCGGTAATCAGCGACCACCGGCAGCAGCGATGCCAGCGAATCTGCCACCGACGGCGCGTCGTTGTTGAGCGTGATGTAGACCCAGCCTTCCCATATCTCGGTACGAATTTCCGGCAGGCTGTGATCGCGCGGATTGAAATCCGTCGAGCGCTTCATATGCGGCGCACCGACCAGCGTACCGTCCGTGTCATAGGTCCAGGCGTGATAGGGACAGACGATGCGCGAGCAATGCCCCTGTCCATCGAGGAGTCGCATCATGCGGTGCAGGCAGACATTGGAGAAGCTGCGAATGCTGCCATCACGACCGCGGATCGTGAAGACCGGCTGGTCGTTGATCGAAAAGGTGATGTAGTCACCGGGATTGGGGAGGTCCGCCGCCCGGCCCGGCGACATCCATTCGCGCGCGAAGATACGTTCCCGCTCAAGGTCCAGCATCGCCTGGCTGCGATAGAGTTCCGGTGGGATTGCGGTCGCTCGGTCAAGGTCCTTGCCGGCCACTAGCCGCAGTTTCGCCAGCAGGATGTCCAGTTCGCCGCTTGCTGCAACCATGTGTTCCCCATTTCTGCTGGTGATGATGCTAGGGCATATAGCGTTCAGATTACAAGAGAACTGGCCGCGGCGGTCGCGTAGGATGGCGCACTATCAGGCAGCAAAAGCCGCATCCAGATCGCTGTAAACGGAGCCCGCATGTCAGTTTCGCCCACAAAAGACAAAGTCATGGCCAGCCAAAAGAAAATGGATTGGGAGCCGGGCCAGTTGCCAAAGGTCGATTACGGCCAGGGCTGCTACATCTTTGACACCGACGGCAAACGCTATCTGGATGGCTCGGCCGGACCGGCAGTTTATGCTTTGGGTCACGCCCATCCCGAGGTCAACGAGGCGATCAAGGCGCAGCTCGACCGCATCGCCCATGGCTATCGCTATACCTTTACCAGCGATCCGCTGGAGGAGCTGACGGCGATGGTGGCGGCGAGCTGCGGTGGCGGCTTGCGGAACATGACGTTCAACTCGAGCGGCTCGGAGGCGGTCGAATCCGCCATCAAGATCGCCCTTCAATACCAGACCGCCATCGGCCAGAAGAGCCGCCGCCTGTTCGTCAGCCGGGAGCGGTCCTGGCATGGCAATACCATGGGGGCGACGTCGATTTCGGGGTTCAAGGCCCGCCGGGCGGCATTCGAGGGAGCGCTGATGCCCTCGCACCTCCTGTCGGCTGCCAATTCCTACCGCCCGCCGGCCGGATACCTTGCCGCCAATGCCGGGAAGCCAATCGATCCCGTGGCGGTCGGCGCCTATTGCGCCCAGGAACTCGAAGACAATATCCTGGAACTGGGCGCCGACAAGGTCGCGGCCTTCGTGTTTGAGCCCGTGGTGGGTGCCGCCGGTGGTTGTGTCCCCGCCCCGCCCGGCTATGCCAAGCTGGTGCGCGCCATCTGCGACAAGTACGGCGTGTTGCTGATTGCCGACGAAGTGATGTGCGGTGCCGGGCGCACCGGCACCTGGCGGGCATTGGCGCATGACGGTGTCGAGCCGGACATCATGACGGTCGCCAAGGGCCTGGGGGCCGGCTATGTGCCGATCGGCGGGACGATCTATCACGACCGTCTGAAAGCCCCGATGTTCGCCAAGGATGGCGGGCTGCTGACCGGCCACACTTTCACCGGCCACACGCTGGCCTGTGCTGCCGCGGTCGCGGTGCAGAAGGTCATCCTGCGCGATCATCTGGTCGAGAAGGTGCGCGAGGACGGCAAGCATCTGGAAAGCCTGCTGCGTGCGGCTTTTGCCGATCACCCGCAGGTGGGCGACATCCGCGGCCGTGGCTTCTTCTGGGCCATCGAGATGGTCAAGGATCGCGCCACCAAGGCACCGTTCGATCCGGCGTTCGCCGTCTATCAGCGCCTGCGCGATCGCTGTTTTGCCAACGGCCTGATCTGCTATCCGGTCGGCGGCAATGTCGATGGGCAGGCCGGCGATATCGCCATCATGTCCCCGGCCTATATCGCCACGCGTGATCAACTGGCCACGATCGTCGACCTCATGAAAACCAGCCTGGACCAGGTGATCAGCGGGTTGGACTGACGTCCCGTGCATTTCCGCACACGATGATGCAAGGCGGACTATCCATTTTAGACCCTCTACCTGTTATAGTGGCATTGTCGCGATGGGGTCTTGGGATCGATCCCGCCCTGTCGCCAGTTGTTCGACCGATTATCTCGACCCCCTAAAGCGACTTAGCCGGCATCGCCCCCGATGTCGGCTTTTTCTTTTGGCAACATTTCCGTGACCGCCGCCCCCAAACAAGAATGCTGTTGCCAAGGCCGGCAGGTTGCGGACAATACGCAAAAGATCAAAGGTGGGGGCACATGGCTAAAGCTGCACGTCGCCAGAAAACGACGACCAGGAAACTGACGTCGCTATCCGATATCTATGCTTTTTTCCGTGAAAACCAGACGCCGATCACCTTCCTGTCGCCGACCCCATACAACCTCCTCGGGCTTGGCCGTTGGATCCACAAATTCGAATACATCAACTTCTTCGACAGTTTCGATGGCACCCACCCGAAGATCACGGTGCCGCGGGAATTCGGCAATCACGAGTTCAAATCGATCGAGGATGTGAACAATTATCTGCTGCGGCATAAGGAAGTGCGCGCGCGGCTCAAGGAGCGCGGCCCCGGCCATCTGATGCTGGTGATGTTCGACGAGGAGACCGAGCAGCTGGCGAAAGAGTTGGGCCAGAAGATCGCGCTCCCCCCAGCCAAACTGCGCAAGCATATCGATTCCAAGATCACCACCACCAAACTTGGCAACGATGCCGGCATCCAGAGCGCACCCAATGTCATGGGCAAGGCGAAGACCTATGGCGAACTGATCGAACTGGCACGCTCGGCCAGGCTGGGCGCCGACCTCGTGGTGCAGACGCCCTATGGCGATTCCGGCCGCACCACTTTCTTCATCAAGTCGGAAGCGGATTGGAACAAATACGCCGGCGACCTGCGCAAGGAACAGTTGAAGGTGATGCGGCGCATCAATCACCTGCCCGGCACCCTGGAAGCGGTGGCGACCCGGCATGGCACGCTGGTGGGGCCGATGCAGACCGACATCACCGGCTTTCCCGAGGTGACGCCCTATAAGGGCGGCTGGTGCGGCAACGACGTCTTCACCGGCGGCTATGAGAAGGAGCGGAAGGCCGTTCTGCAAATGGCGCAGAAGCTTGGCGACCAGCTCTACAAGGCCGGTTACAAGGGCGCATTCTGCATGGATTTCCTGATCGATACCGATACCCGCAAGGTGTATCTGGGAGAGATCAATCCGCGCATCTCCGGCGCCTCGCCGCTCACCAATCTCATTACCTCGACTTATGGCGGCTGCCCGATCTACATGTTCCATCTGCTGGAATTCATGGATGTCGATTGGGAGCTCGACCTCGCCCAGGTGCAGAAGCGCTGGGCAGAGTTCGACAATTGGAGCCAGCTGATCCTCAAATACCCGGTCGACCGGGTCGAGATGATCACCAAGGCGCCGTCTTCTGGCATCTGGAGCATGGGCGATGACGGCAAGATCACGCTGACGCGGAAATCGATCGACTGGTTCCTGGTGGCTGGCGAGGACGACGCCTTTTACCTGCGGGTCTATACCGGCGGAGACTATCGCTATCACGGTGCCGATCTCGGCATCCTGGTATCGCGTGGCCGTTTCCAGACCGATGACCGGCAACTGACCGACCGTGCGAAGGCCTGGGTCGCCGCGATCAATGGGGAATTCCAGGCGACGCCGCTGAAAGGTGCCGCAACGCCCGTCATCCCGCCGCTCCATGGCGCGCATAAGATGTTCTGAGGCGACAGCTACGCCTTGCGATAGCTCGCGGCCACTTCGCAGTAATGCTTGGCCGAATAGGCGAAGTAGGCCATTTCCTTGTCGCTCAAGGGCCGCATCAATTTGGCGGGCGAGCCGGCCCAGAGTTCACCTTTGCGCACGCGCTTGCCGGGCGTGACCAGGGCACCCGCCGCGACCATGCCGCCGCTTTCCACCACGACCCCATCCATGAGGCAGGCCTTCATGCCGATGAAGGCGCCATCCTCAACAGTGCAGGCATGCAGCAGAGCCATGTGCCCCACGGTGACGTCCGTGCCGATCACGGTCTTGGTGCCGGCGGCCCCTTCCCGCTCGTGATTGACGTGGATGATGGTGCCGTCCTGGATGTTGGTGCGTGCGCCGATCCGGATCGAGTTTGAATCGCCGCGCAGCACGCAGCCGAACCAGATCGAGGCTTCGGCACCGATCTCCACTGCGCCAATGACGACGGCGGTCGAGGCGATGAAAGCGTCGGGCGCGATTTTGGGCAGCACGCCTTCATAAGGCAGGATCACGGCGCTCATCTTCACAGCCCCAGCATCAGATGAATGTTCTGGACGGCAGCGCCAGAGGCACCCTTGCCGAGATTGTCGAGGCGCGCGACCAGCACGACCTGGCGTTCGGCTTCGTTGGCAAAGACGCGCAGTTCGAGCTGGTCAGTGTTGTTGAGAGCCTCCGGCTCCAGCTTGCCGTTGGCCTCGGCATCCAGCACCTGCACCAGCCTGGCGCCGGCAAAATGGGCTGCGAGCGCCGACTTGAGGTCGGCGGCCTTGGGTTTGCCCGGCAGCGTGTCGAGATGAAGCGGGATCGAGACCAGCATGCCCTGGCGGAAATGGCCCACCGACGGCACGAAGATCGGGCGGCGCGTGAGCTTGGCGTAGGCCATCAGTTCCGGCACATGCTTGTGCCCGAGGCCGAGGGCATAGAGTTCGAAGGCCGGGCCGCCGTCGCGTTCATGGGCCTCGATCATCAATTTGCCGCCGCCGGAATAGCCGCTGACCGCATTGACGGTGACCGGATGATCCGCGGCCATCAGGCCGGCATCGACCAGCGGGCGGAGCAGCGCGATGGCACCGGTCGGATAGCAGCCGGGATTGCTGACCTTGTTTGCCTTGGCGATGGTCTCGGCATGGCCCTTGGCGAGTTCGGGGAAGCCATAGGCCCAGCCCGGCGCCACGCGATAGGCGGTACTGGCATCGAGGATCTTGGGCGCCTTGTCACCGAGGCTGTCGGCGAGTGCCACCGATTCCTTGGCTGCGTCATCGGGCAGGCAAAGCACGACCAGATCGACCTCCGCCATCAGCGCGCGGCGCGCTTCCGGGTCCTTGCGCTTGTCGCCGGTGAGGCTCTTGAGTTCGATGGTCGATACCGCAAGCAGGCGCTCGCGGATGCCGAGGCCCGTGGTACCTGCTTCGCCGTCGATGAAAATGCTGGCCGTCTTTGCCATCTGATCCTCTGCGATGTGGCCGTGGATATTGCCCAAAGAAAAAGGGGTGCGCAATGCGCACCCCTTTTGCCAAACCTGGCTGGTAACGGCGCTTAGCGCTTCGAGAACTGGAAGCTGCGGCGGGCTTTCGCACGGCCGTACTTCTTGCGCTCGACGGTACGGCTATCGCGGGTCAGGAAGCCCTCGGCCTTCAACGCGCCACGCAGATCGGGCTCGAAGTAGGTCAGCGCCTTGCTGATACCGTGACGCACGGCACCGGCCTGGCCCGAGAGACCACCACCGACGACGGTGCAGACGACGTCGAACTGGCCATTGCGGTTCACGACACCGAACGGCTGGTTGATCATCATGCGCAGCACGGGACGGGCGAAATAGGTCGTCACATCGCGGCCGTTGACAACGATCTTGCCGGAACCCGGCTTGATCCAGACGCGGGCGATGGCGTCCTTGCGCTTGCCGGTCGCGTAGGAGCGGCCCTGGGCATCGACCTTGCGCTCATATTTCGGCGCGGCGACGGTCTCAGCGACGACGCCACGGGCGGCGGTGCGGAGATCCTTCAGGTCGGTAATCTTCTGCGGTTCTTGCGCCATGATTACGCAGTCCTCTTGTTCTTCGGGTTCATGCCGGCGACGTCGAGCGTCACGGGCGTCTGGCCCTCATGCGGGTGGGCCGTACCGGCATACACGCGCAGGTTCTTCATCTGGGCGCGGCCGAGCGGACCACGGGGGACCATGCGCTCGACGGCCTTCATGATCAGGCGTTCCGGGTGCTTGCTGCTGAGTATCTTGCCCCAGGCGCGCTCCTTGATGCCGCCGGGATGACCGGTGTGGTAGTAATAGATCTTGTCTTCCAGCTTGTTGCCGGTGACACGGACCTTTTCCGCATTGATGATGATGATGTTGTCACCGCAATCGACATGCGGCGTATAGGTGACTTTGTGCTTGCCGCGGAGGTGGTTGGCGACGATCGACGCCAGTCGGCCAAGAACGACGCCTTCGGCATCGATCAGAACCCACTTTTTCACTACCTCGGCAGGCTTCGCGGAAAAGGTCTTCATGACACTTCACTCAAGCGTTATTGCCGTCGAAGGGACCGCCCCTTCGCTCTCGCAGCGGGTGATAAAGGGAGTAGCGCCGGGTGTCAACGGCTTTGTTGTTTCTGGCGACGCAGTCCATCAACAATATCAACAACTTACATAAACGGTATCCAGATACCACTATACATCCTTATGGAGTTCTGGACTTTTTCCGGACGCCCGTCAATTATGCTGCAAATCAATCACTTAAGGTAGGGACGGTGCCCAAAGTGACCCTCGCAGCGCTCTCGGATGAGACGCTGAACCAGCAATTTATGCCCAGAATCGCGGTTCCCGATCACGAAAAGTGGCTGTCGGAGGATCTCGATCGATCGGCCAAGGTGCGGGCCAAGCTCGGCGGGCGGCTCAACGTGCCGTACGGGCCGGGCCCGCGGCAGGTCCTCGATATCTTTCCGGCGAAGAAACCCGGCGCGCCGATCCTCGTCTGGATTCATGGCGGCTATTGGCGGGCGTTGTCGAAGGATCACTACACGACCGTCGTGCCGCCGTTGCTGGCAGCGGGCGCTGCGGTGGTGCTGGTCGGCTACGACCTCTGCCCCACGGTGACGCTGGCGGAACTGCTGGCGCAGACCCGCGCTGCGTTGCGTTGGGTGCGTGGGCATGCGGCGGAAATGGGGGGTAATCCCGACCGGCTGATCCTTGCCGGAAATTCCGCCGGCGCCCATATTTGCGCCATGGCCCTGCAATATGATTGGCCGGACGACAGTGGAACTGCTGACTCTATCCGCGCCGCAGCCCTGATCACCGGTATTTACGACCTAACTCCCGTTCCTCGCATTGCCGTGCAACAGGAAGTCCGATTGACGACGGACGACGTAGAACGTCTGTCGCCGATGAAGCTGCCTGTCCGCTCGACGGCAATTTGCCTGGTGGCAGTGGGTGGTAACGAACCGGATATGTGGATCGGCCAATCGCGGGACTATCATGCCAAGCTCCTTGCCGCGGGCGTTTCCAGCGATCTCATGATCATGCCCGGGCGACATCATTTCTCGATCACGCGCGATCTGGCAGATGCCACGACGCCGCTCACACAGGCAGTCATTGGCTTGCTGGATTCATGACCGACTATACAAGACCATCTGCCGCCATCTATGACCGCATCGGCAGCGGCTATGACCGCACGCGCCGGGCGGACCCGACCCTTGCCACGGCGATAGCAAAATTGCTCGGCGTCGAGTTTCCCGCCCCGGTGCTCGATATCGGTTGCGGCACCGGCAACTACACCATCGCCGTCGCCGACCGGAACGTGGTGACGATCGGCCTCGATCAATCGACCCTGATGCTGCGGCGGGCCCGCGCCAAGGAACCGCGATTGGAATGGGTCGCCGGCCAGGCAGAAGCCCTGCCCTTCGCCGATGCCAGCTTCGCCGGCGCCTTCTGTACCATGACGCTGCATCACCTGCAGGATTTCGACGCGGTGTTCTCAGAGATCGCGCGGGTGCTGAAGCCTGGTGGCCGGTTCGTGGCGTTCACGGCCCTGCCAGAGCAGGCCGAGCAATTCTGGCTCAATGCCTATTTCCCAGAACTGATGCGCCGCGCTGTCGAGCGTATGCCGAGCCAGGCGCGTATTGAAGCCTCGCTTGCGGTCGCCAAACTGAAACTTGTCGACATGGTTCCGTTCAACGTGCCGGAGAACCCGGTCGACTTTGTGCTCTATTGCGGCAGGCATCGGCCGGAGGTCTATTTCGACGCCAAGGTGCGTGGCAATATCTTCGCCTTCACGGCGCTCGATCTGGCACAGGAAGTGGGCCAGGGATTGGCGCGGCTTGACGAAGACATCAGCACTGGGCGCTTCGGTGAGGTGGCTGCAGGCTTCAGCCACGCCCAGGGTGATTACGTACTGATAGTCGCGGAAAAAATCTAGAACGCGTCGCCGAGCGGCATCAGGCGCAGGCCTTTGCGGAGGCGCTTATAGGGCAGCGCCCGGTTGTCGACCGGGTTGTCGCCAGCCGCTGCTACGATCAGGATCTCCTCAGCGATCGGCTGGAAGTCGGCGCGGAAATGCACAGAGCTTTTCAAGGCCAGGATCTTCGTTTCCGTCGGCTCGACATTGACGTGGCGTAGCATCGCCTGGTCAGCCGCCTGTTGTTTGCGGCTGGTCACCACGATCTTGGTGCCGCCTATCCCTAGCAGCGCCATCGGCCCCAATTGCATGTGGTTGCCGCGATAGAACGGGCCGGTGGCTTTGAAGCTGCCGTCACCCAAAGCCAGCACCTTGAAGCGGCCGCGGAATTTCTCCAGCCCCGGCGAGCCGCACCAGGCACCGATGCCACGCTCGAAGCTGCCGTGCAATCCGGTCTCGTGGGCAATGCGCGCTGTCTCGGGATCGTAGAGATTGGCAAAGACGGCGCCATCCGCCTTGAGGCTGACGAGCGCCTCCAGCAGGTCAACGGAATCTGAATTGCCGCCTGCGCCGGGATTATCCTGGGTGTCGGCGAGGATGATCGGCCGGGCGGCGGTATGACTCTTCGCCATCGCGTAGCGCACGGCTTCGTCCTTCTGCCAGATCTTGCCGGCGAAATCCTTTTCCGCGGCATTGACCGCACTGATCAACCGGTCCGCCGCAAGCTCCGCCTGCGCCGCGTCTTCGGCATAGGCGATGACAGCGGGACCGCATTCGGCAATGTCCGCCGGCGGGAAGCCGAAGGCGAAGGAAGCACTCGCCGCGCGCCCTGCTCCTTCCGCCTCACTCACCATGCGGTAGAGGGCGGCGGCGGGATTGATCAAGGTGCATTGCCAGGGCAGCGGCACCAGGAAATCAGCGCGACGCATCGCCTTGACCAAGGGACCATGACGCAGCAACCGGTCCAGCAGATCCGCCGCCCTGGCGCCGGTTTCGGCCAGATCGACATGCGGATAGGTCCGGCAGACGACGAGTGCCGAGGCATGGCGCAACATGCGCTCGGTGAGATTGGCATGGAGATCGAGACTGACGACGATGGGGAGCGCCGGTCCAACGACGGCTCGGATGCGCTCCAGCAATTCGCCCTCGCCGTCTTCATAGTGCTCAGTCACCATGGCGCCGTGAAGATCAAGATAGAGCGCATCCAGCTTCGGCTGTGCCTTGATCAGCTGCAGGAGATCGGCGGCGATTCGTTCAAAGGCGTCGCGCTCGACATGGGCCGACGGCGAAGCAGAGCACCATAGCAGAGGGATAAGGTCGTGGCCTAGTGCCTTGGCCTGGTCGATGAAGCCCGGCAGCGGCAGGTTGATGCCGCGGAAGGTCTCGAAAAGGGCATCGCCGCGGGTCAGGCCCGGCCAGCCATCGGCCTGTTCGAAATCCTGATAGCTCGCCTTCACCGGGGCAAAGGTATTGGTCTCGTGCTGAAACCCGCCGATTGCGATCCGTGCCATGCCAACCTGTCCTTCAACGCCTCACCGAAGCCGCTCAACACCCAAAATGATTTTGGGAAGATAATCAACTCTTGGCGCCATGAGGGTTTTCGTGAAATCCTCGCGCGCTGCCGGGATATTAGGGGTAACGACTCGCCATGGCTCAAGCACCAATCTTCATGATCGAGGATGTCGACACGGCGACTCAACATGCCGCGACTGCCATTGCCGAGATGGCCATGCGCGAGATTTCGCCGACACCCGGCAATTTCTGCGTCTGGTACAACTACCTCGCCGGTTCCGTGCCGGAACTGCGCCGGGAACTCGATGCGCTGCTGCTGAGCGGCAAGACCATTTCGTCGAGCACCATCCAGGACCTGTTCGACAAGTATTTCCGGGAACCCAGCGCCGAGGAGCGGCTGCAGCAGACCGGCGACGAATTGCACAACACCCTGGCCGATGTCATCCGCCAGGTGACACAGGCCGGGCTTGACGCCAATGAATTCGGCAAGACGCTGACCAAGGCCAGCGGCTCGCTCGGTACCGGCCGGATCGATGCGGGCGCCATGCGCGATCTGGTCAGCGAGCTGATCAATGCCACCAAGCTCATCGGACAGAAGAACCAAGCATTGGAAGCGCAGCTGCAGCAAAGTTCGGGCAAGATAGCCGCCTTGCAAACGAGGCTTGATGCCGCAAGGCGCGATGCCTTGACCGACGCCCTCACCGGTATCGGCAACCGCAAGAGCTTTGATCTCTCGATCCAGTTCCGTGCGCAGCAGGCGACGGAGCAACGCACGGATCTGTGCCTGGTGATGATCGACATCGACCATTTCAAGCGGATCAACGATGATCATGGGCATGCCACCGGAGATCTCGTTCTGAAGGAATTCACCCAACGCTGCATGCGTGCGATCCGCTCCCATGACTTGTTGGCGCGTTTCGGCGGCGAGGAATTTGCTATCCTCCTGCGCGAATTGAACCCGAATTTGCTCCCCGAAATCGCCGAGCGAATTCGCAAGGAAATCAACGGCACTCCGTTCTCGGTCGCGGACCGCAATCTTGAGGTGACGGTCAGCCTGGGTGGGAGCCTGCGGTTCGCCTGGGACCAACTCGAGCACACCATTTCGCGAGCCGATAACGCACTCTACGCGGCCAAGAACTCCGGTCGAAACCGGGTTGTGATCGACGGCTGACCTG
>NZ_CAKZGO010000008.1 GCF_936916975.1 uncultured Dongia sp.
GGTGGGGCGATGCCCTACAACCCACTTATTTCCACCCCACACCCCCCCCGCCCCGGCAAACGGGGGGGGGGGGGGGCCGCCCCCGACCATGACGGATGGGGTGAGTCTGCGGCCCTTTGACCGCAGACCCTATGTTAGCTTATTCCGCACCGTAGCCGACGATGCCCTTCACTTCGAGGAAATCGTGGATCGCCCAGTCGGCGTATTCGCGTCCGTTGCCGGATTGCTTGTAGCCGCCGAAGGGGGCGAAGGTGTCCCAGTCCGGGTAGTTGATATTGACCTGGCCGGCGCGCAGCTGACGGGCGACCTTGCGGGCGTGTTTGACATCCTTCGACTGCACATAGGCCGCGAGACCATAGACCGTGTCGTTGGCGATCTCGATCGCCTGCTCTTCGCTGTCATAGGGCATGATGGCGAGGACCGGCCCGAAGATTTCTTCACGCGCGATCGTCATGTCGCGACTGACATTGCCGAACACGGTTGGGCGCACATAGTAGCCGCGGTTGAGACCTTCGGGACGGCCGGTGCCGCCGGTGACGAGCGTGGCGCCTTCCTTGATGCCCTTTTCAATGAGGCCCTGCACCTTGTTGAACTGCAGCTCGCTGACCACGGGACCGAGGACCGTGTCGTCGGCCTTGGGGTCGCCGACCTTGTGTCCTTCCGCCGCTTTCTTGGCCACGGCAAGTGCTGCGTCATGCTGGGCGCGTGGGACCAGCATGCGCGTCGGCGCATCGCAGGACTGGCCGGTATTGCCGAAGCAGCCTTCGACGCCCTTCTTCACCGACAGTTCGAAATCCGCATCGGGCAGAATGATGTTGGGCGACTTGCCGCCGAGTTCCTGAGCAACGCGCTTCACTGTGTCGGCCGCAGTCTTGGCGACGATGATGCCGGCGCGGGTCGAGCCGGTGAAGGACACCATGTCGACATCCTTGTGCCCGGCCATGACCTGGCCCACCGACGGGCCGTCGCCATTGACCATGTTATAGACACCGGCCGGCGTGCCGGCGGCATGCATGATTTCCGAGAACACGATGCCGCTGATGGGCGCGATCTCGCTGGGCTTCAGCACCATGGTGCAGCCGGCGGCGATGGCCGGTGCCACCTTGCAGACGATCTGGTTCAAGGGCCAGTTCCACGGCGTGATCAACGCCACGACACCGATCGCTTCCTTGACCACGCGGGTGGTGCCGCGCTGTTCTTCGAAATCGTAGGATTCCAGCGACGCAATGGTGGCTTCCAGATGCACGCGCCCGGCCCAGGTCTGCGCATCGCGCGCCCAACTCATTGGAGCGCCCATTTCATCAGAGACCGCCTTGGCGATGTCCTCGGCGCGTTCGTTGTAGACTTCGAGGATGCGCTTGAGCAGTGCCAAGCGCTCCGCCTTGCTGGTGCCCGAGAATTTCGGGAAGGCGGCCTTGGCGGCGGCCACGGCACGATCGACATCGGCGCCAGCGCCGACCGAGATCTTGGTGTAGGCCTCTTCGGTCGCCGGGTTGATGACATCAAGCGTCTTCGGCGTCACCGGGTCGACCCACGCGCCGTTGATGTAGAATTTCTGGTTATTGGACATGGCTGTTCTTCCCTCGTCAGATGATTCTTTAGGCTGAAGATTTGGCGCCTGGCTGCTGCGAAGGCTAGCAGAATGCTGGGTCGGATTTGCTGCGGCACTTTGGCCGAACGGTCGCCCCAAGTCCAGATCTTCAACCATCGTTATATTCATGTGTATATATCGTATGGTAACGCAAAATGGCAAGACACAGGCCGCTTCCGCGACACAATTGAATAGTATGATTTATCGGATCAGCTGGCCGGCCAGAATGTCAGGAACAGGTCCGGATACATGATCAACGCCGTGCCGGCGATGCCAACAATCACGACGGCCATGATGACGAAAATGAAGCTGAACCCTGACACATTGTCGGACATGGCGATCCCGGCGCGGTGTGATCCGCCGCCACCTTACGCCCGGGCCACCCCCGAATGCCAACAGATTTGGCGGCGAAATGCCGCAAATGCCCCGATAAGGAGATCGCTTGTCGGTCTCTAAAGCAGCAGGACCGCAAAAAAGCCGGCAGCGACAGCGACGATCGTGGTTACCACCATGATTGCGACAGCGATATCGCGCAACGTGCACCCGCCATGTCCGTTTGCCGGTTACAAGAGCAGCACATCCCGGCGACTAAGGTTCCCATAGCGCGTCCAGATATCACAGCGAGCGGGCTATAGGCGGTCGCGGAGGGCATACCAGAGCATGGCAGCCACCAGCAGCGGGTGGCGCAGCAATGTACCGCCCGGGAACGTCTGATGGCGGATGGCCGAGAAGACATCGAAGCGCTCGGCGCTGCCGGCCAATGCCTCGGCAATCAGTTTGCCGGCCAAGCCCGTGGTCGCAACGCCCTGGCCGGAATAGCCATGGGCGAAGAAAATATTCCCCATGCGCCCAAAATGCGGCAGGCGTGACGCCGTGATGGCGAGCATGCCGCCCCAGCCGTAATCGATGCGCTTATGGGCAAACTGTGGATAGACGCGGGCGAGATAAGGCTGCACGAAGGCGCCGATATCAGAGGGTGGCCGGGTGTTGTAGCGCTCACCGCCACCGAACAGGATGCGCTTGTCGGCGGAGAGGCGCCAATAGCTCACCACGAATTTCGTGTCGCAGACGCAGACATCGTGGGTGATGGCATCCTTGGCCTCGTTGTCCGAGAGCGGTTCGGTGCCGATGATGAAATTGGCGATCGGCATGATCTTGCCCGCGATCTGCGGTTCGAGATCGCCGAGATAGGCATTGCAGCCGAGCACGACATATTTCGCCTGCACCACGCCGTCCGCGGTGACGACACGGTTGACGGCGCCCTTCTCGATGCGGGTGACGGCGCTCTGCTCATGCAGCGTTGCACCCGCGGCAATCGCCGCCAGCGCCAATCCTTGCGCATAGTTCAGCGGATGCAAATGGCCGCCGCCGCTGTCGCGCACACCGGCATGGAAGATGTCGGAACCAAGCTCGGCGCGGGTCTGCTGCCTGTCGAGAAAGCGGGTACCCTTGTAGCCATAGACGTTTTCGAGGCAGGCTACCTCTTCTTCCATCCAGTGCTGGTCGCGCGGCTTGCTGGCGACATGGAGCGTGCCGGGCTTGAGATCGCAGGCAATGCCGTGCCTGGCGACACGGTCCTGGATCAGCTGACGCGCTTCCTCGCTCATATTGAAGAGCAGCTTGGCGCGGAATTCGCCAAAGGCTGCCAGCAACTCCTCCGGCCCCTTGCGCAGGCCCAGATTGATCTGCCCGCCATTGCGGCCCGAGGCACCCCAGCCGATGCGCGCCTGTTCCAGCAGCACGACCTTGTAACCGCGCTCCGCGAGATGGAGTGCCGCGGACAAACCGGTGAAGCCGCCGCCCACCACGCAGACATCGGCGGTGACGCTGCCGCTCAATGCCGGCAGTCGTTCGAACGGGTTTGCGGTGGCGGCGTAATAGGATTGCTGCGGATGTTCGAACGGACCCATGATCTTCCCAGGCGATTGTGGCCGTTCTATGTAGCGTCTTTGGGGTCGTCGATCATGCGCAAAATTCGATGCAGCGCACAATCGCCGATGCCCATCTCGTCGAGATGCAGCACGGTATTGCGCAGATAGTCGATGTTGGGACCTGCAATCCCAACAGCGTCGCGGATTTTCGCGACCACCTCATCGGCCGACAGCTTGCCGGCATATTGCGCATGCGCGCGATCGGCGATGAAAGACAGCGCTGTCACGTCTTTGCCGTCGTTCAAGCGGACCTTGAGCAGGCGCGGAATATAGACCCCGGTCACCATTTCCCGGCGATGCAGGTAGTCAGCAGCCTTCTCGGCATCCATCGGTGCCACCCGGTAGAGGCGCCCCAGGCATTGCCCGCCGCGATCGAGCCCCAGCACCAGGCCGGGATGTTCTTCCGACCCGCGGTAATGGGTCGAGGTGATGCAGAAAGCACGGTGATAACCGTAGAGTGTGGCCGGCTGGATATCGACGAAGGGGAAATCCGGCCGCCACATCAGCGAGCCATAGGCGAAGACATGGAGGTCCTCGCCCGGCTTCGGGCGATAGCGCCGCCGCTCGATCATCTCGGCTTCGGTCATTTGCGGTTCACCAGGAAGACGCCGAGCGCCACGACGCCCATGCCGCAGAACGCCAGCGCATCCAGCCGCTCGTCGAACATGAAATAGCCACCAAGAGCGGCCACCGGCGGCGTGAGATAAAAGAGACTGGCGACCTTCGAGGCCGCACCGCGCTGGATCATCCAGGTGAGAAGGGAAATTGAGATGCCGGACAGCACGATGACGATCCAGCCCATCGCCAGGATGAATTCCGGCTGCCAGTTGATCTCCCCCACGCCGAGATAAAGCATCACCGGCAGCAGCACGATGGCGGCAGCGGCATATTGAATAGCCGCCCCCGCCTTGAGATCGGCATTGGGGCTGTAGCGCTTCTGATAGAGGGTTGCCGCCGTGATGCCGGCCAATTGCACGAAGGCGAAGAACAGTGCCCAGAAATGACCGGCATCAAATACCAGCTTGTGCCAGATCACCATGGTCAGGCCGACGAAGCCCAGCAGCGCGCCCAGCCATTGCAGCGGCCGCAGCCGTTCACCGAGCAAGGGACCGGCCAGCGCTGCCGTCACCACCGGCTGCAGCCCGGCGATGAGCGCCACCATGCCGCTGGGCAACCCCGCATAGATCGCCGCGTAGCAGCCGCCGAGATAGACGGCCTGCAGCAGGATGCCGGTCACGGCGATATGCCCGAACTCGGCGCGCGTCTTCGGCCAGCGCGCGCCGAAGATGAGGCCGATCGCCGCCATCATCGCGCTCGCGATGGCGAAGCGGATGGTGAGGATGGTGAAGGGTGCCGCATAGGGGATGGCATATTTCGCCACCATGAAGCCGGTGGCCCAGAGCAGCACGAAGACCACGGGCACGCTGCGCAACAGGTTGTTATCGGCGGGTGCGGTGGGCTTCTGCGTCACGGGCCGGCTTGTCAAAGGGCTGATCCCGTCAGCCATTTTCCCGGCCGAGCAGGAAGGCCAGCACGCGCTCCGAAAAGATGTGCGGGAATTCGACATTGCACAGGTGATAGCCGCCGGGCACGACAAAGGAGTGCGCGTGCGGAATGGCGGCGGCGATCTGCGCGCCCATTGCCGGGGTGGCGCCGGGATCTTTCTCGCCGGCGATGACCAGCGTCGGTGTTTTGATCGTGCCAAGCTTATCGGCGGTCAGTGACATGGCTTTGATCGCCTCGCCGCAGCCAGCATAGCCATCGGCTGGCGTCGCCTTGATGAGATCGCGGATCCATTGCGCCGTTTGGGGTGCGGCCTGCTGGAATTCCGCCGAGAGCCAGCGCACCATGGTGCCGTCAACCTGGCTGGCCGTGCCTTGCGTCTTCACCAGCGCATTGCGCTCGTCCCAGGCCTTGGCGCCGGCCGCATCGACCGCGCCCATAAGCGTGCTGGAAAGCATCAGCTTGCTCAGCCGCGCACCGTGGCGGAAGCCCAGCACCTGCCCGATCATGCCGCCGATCGAGAGGCCGAGAAAATGAAACGTCTTGATGCCTAGATGATCGGCGACACCGACGACATCGTCGGCGAGTTGCTCGAGGGTGTAGGCGCCCGATGGTGCGGCACTGGCGCCATGGCCGCGCATGTCGAATGCAACGACGCGGAAATGGCGCGCGAAGATCGGTAACTGCAGGCCCCACATCTGATGGCTGGTCGCCAGCGAGTGGTTGAGGATGAGGGCCGGCCTGTCGTCCTGTCCGGATACCGTGATGAAGAGCTCGGTTCCGTTGATCTTCGCGCGCATGATGTTCCGTCAGTCTCTCAGTCGGCTTTTTGGCCGGCCTTGGTCAATTGTTCGAGCTGACGCTGCAACGCCTGCATCTGGGACTTGAGATCGTTGAGGTCTTCGCCGCGCGCCGGCGAGGCGGCATCAGCCTTGGGTTCCGCCGCACCTGGCATACCCGGCATCCCCGGACCGGTGGAGCCAACCTTGAACGGGTTCCACATGCTCATCGCCTGCTGGAAGAAGGCCATGTTCTGCTTCGACATCTCTTCCAAGCGGTCGAGCGGCAGGACGTTGGCGAAATTGTCCTTCATATAGGCGCGGATCTGGTCCTGATTGGCGCCGAAGCTCTCCATGCTCTTTTCAAGGTAGCCCGGCACCAGGAACTGAAGATTGTCGCCGTAGAGGCTGATCAGCTGGCGGAGGAAATTGATGGGCAGCATGTTCTGCCCCTTCGATTCCTCCTCAACGATGATCTGGGTCAGCACCGAGCGGGTGATGTCCTCGCCGGATTTGGCGTCCTCGACCGTGAACTCGAGACCTTCCCGCACCATTTGCGCGAGATAGTCGAGCGTCACGTACGAACTGGTGGCCGTGTTGTAGAGACGGCGGTTGGCGTATTTCTTGATGCGGACCGGGTTCGACTTGTCGCCTGATTTGGCTTGGTCGCCCTTGTTCTGGTCACCTGGCACAGCCATTCTTCACTCCCCTGCGGTAATATCCTTTGGCACTCGCTTTTTGGCGCCATTTTTTTGCGCGATGCAGCAACGGAACGGACTCAAACCCCGCCGCCTGTGTGCAGCATAGCACTAGAACGGGGTCATATGGCAATGCGGTCGCTGCAACGCAAACATCCGAAATTCAGGCCCTTAGCAGCAGCAGCATAAGCCCGGGTTTCCAGGTCGGGCGGGAGCCGCTATAGTCGCTAAATGACTGAAACACCGGGAAAGCGCCCTGGGGCGGATGCGCCAGAGCTTGATGAACTGGCACGGCGCCTGCTGGATTTGTGGCAGGACCAGCTGACGGCCGTGGCGGCCAACCCCGATCTTGCAACGCAAGCGGCCCGGCTGATGGCGGCGACCCCGCTTCCTGGCATGTGGCTGAGCCAGCTGGGGCAGATGGGCCAGGCCGGCGCCAATGGCGGCCCGGCGGACATGACCAAGGCCTGGACCAAGATGACCCAGGATTGGATGAGCCAGGACTGGTTTAAGGGAGTTGAGAGTGGCAGATCCGGAGAGCGAGCCGACCCGGCCCCCCCAAAGCCATCCGCGCCAGTACCGTCTAGGCCCGCGGCCGCTGCCGCAACACCTCAGCCTGGCGGCGGCGACCTGGGCGAACTCAGCCGCCGCCTTGCCGGCATTGAGCAGCGCCTTGGCGAACTCGCACAGCAATCCAAGCCAAAGCCCAGAGCCAAATCTAAAGCAACTACAAGCAAGCCTCGCCGAGCTCGGGCCGCAGATCCAGGCAGCGGATCCGGCGGCTCTGATGACGGCCCTGCAGCTTGAGGGGCGTCGCCGCTTCGGTCAGCTGCTGACCGGCATCGAGGCCTATCGCAAGCATCCCAACCGCCGCGATTTGGCTCCTGCGCCGGTACTCTGGGATCAGGGGACCACCAAACTGCGCGACTACCGCACGCAGGCAGAATCCGGCAAATCGACCAAGCGGCCGCGGGTACTGGTGATCCCGTCGCTGGTCAATCGCTACTATGTGCTCGACCTCGACCGCGAGACCTCGTTCCTGCGCTGGCTGGATGCTCATGGCTGCGATCCCTTCGTGGTGGATTGGGACGGGCCCGGCTATCTAGAGCGCGGATTTTCGCTGACCGACTATGTCGCCGGACGGCTGGAAGCGGCCCTTGATGCGGTAAAGCGCGAGCCGGGCGGGCCGATCTATCTCGTCGGCTATTGCATGGGCGGCAATCTTGCCTTGGCGCTGGCCCTGCGCCGACAGGCGGAGATCGCCGGGCTCATTTGCCTGGCGACGCCATGGGATTTTCATGCCGAGAACCTGCAGCACGCGCAGATGCTGGGGCAGATCGGGCGGCAGTTGGAGCCGGTGCTGCAGACGCTGGGCGAATTGCCGGTCGACATGCTGCAGGCCTTTTTCTCCGGCCTCGACCCTTTTCAGGTGCTGAAGAAATTCCAGTATTTCGGCACGCTCGACCAGAGCGGCGACAGCGCGCGGCGCTTTGTGGCGCTGGAGGATTGGCTCAATGACGGCATCAGCCTGGCGGCACCCGTGACGCGCGAATGCATGATCGGCTGGTATGGAGAAAACAGCCCGCAGGCCCTGCAATGGAAGATCGCCGACGCGGTGGTAGATCCGGCGCAACTGGACCGGCCGGTGCTCAATGTCATTCCCACGGCCGATCGCATCGTGCCGCCGGAGAGCTCCCGCGCCCTCACCCGCCGCTTCCGCCGCGTCGAGGAGATGGTCCCCACGGCCGGGCATATCGGCATGATGGTTGGCCGCACCGCCGCGCGGGACGTGTGGGAGAAACTGGCGGAGTGGATGCGAGCCGGTACTTAGGTCCATAAAAATGCCCACGCTTTCCGGGGGGCTTGGAAAGCGTGGGCTGATTTCAGGTTAGAATCTAGCGTTTCTGGTCCTGCTTGATGCCTGTGCCGTGGCTCTGGCCGGGTTTCTGACCTGGCTTCACGACTTTGCCGTCGCCATCGGTATCCTGGCCCACCATGTCGCGGTCGGGCATGTCCCGGTCGGGATTGCCCTGGCTCTGTTGACGCTGACGCTCGGCGTCCTGGTTCTGGCCGGGCTGGCGAGACGGATTGCCCTGCTGCTGCTGATTCTGCCGATCGCGCTCGTTCGGGCTTTGATTCTGCTGCTTTTGGGCGTTGCCGGGGGTCTCGGGTTTCTGCGGATTCTGTTGGTTAGCCATTACAACATCCTTTCCTTCTTACAGCGCGCTTGATGAACGCTGTGCAAACCTAACGCCGGCCGGTGCAAATTGTTTCTCCGACAACGCACTGGTTAACCGTGACAATTTGACGTCCTCGGACTCCCTAGGTTTGACCGGGCCCAATTTGACGGGGACCGCGATACATGGCATTGCCTCTCTTCGCAACTGCAGCAAAGCATACTTCATGGATCTCATTACCCTTCTTCAGGCAGCGCTCCTCGGTTTGGTCGAGGGTCTCACCGAATTCCTGCCCGTCTCTTCGACCGGCCACCTCATCCTCCTCGGCGACCTCCTCGGCTTCAAAGGCCCCAGCGGCAAACTGTTCGAGATCGTCATTCAGCTGGGCGCCATCGTCGCCGTGTGCTGGGTCTACCGCGCCAAGCTGCTCGGCACGGCGCTGCATCTCCATGACCAGGCAGGCGCGCGACATTTCGCCGGCGTCATCCTCGCCGCTTTCCTCCCCTCGATGATCGTAGGTGTTTTTGCCTATAAGACGATCAAGGAAGTGCTGTTCTCGCCGGTCATCGTCTCGGCCATGCTGATCGTGGGCGGCGTCGCCATGCTGCTCATCGAACGCTTTCGCCCGCACCCTCGCTTTCATGCGACCGAGGAAATATCGTTGAAGCGGGCCTTTGCGGTGGGCCTGTTCCAATGCGTCGCCATGATTCCCGGCGTCAGCCGTGCTGCCGCCACCATCATGGGCGGCATGCTGATGGGCGTCGACCGCAGGACTGCGACCGAGTTCTCGTTCTTCCTCGCGATCCCCACCATGATCGCCGCCACCGTCTATGATCTTTACAAGAACTGGCACGATCTCAACAGCGATGGCGTCCTGATCATCGCGGTCGGTTTCCTGTGCGCGTTCATTACCGCCCTCCTGGTCGTGCGCACGGCCATCGGCTTCGTCGGCCGTCACGGCTTTGCCCCCTTCGCGATCTACCGGATCATCCTGGGGTCGGTGATGCTGTGGCTGCTGCTGGGCTGACGGTCCATTTCAGGGATTTGACGGGCTTCCCATAGCTCGTCACACGCGCTACCTTCGCTGCATACAGGATGGCGGGGGCGTGAGCTGGCCATCCTTTGGGGCTTAATGCTATCAACCGCTCGGGATGGGCTCGGAAAAAACCATGATTTCGGAATGGCGCCGCTTGGTCTTTACGATGGACGAATTGGCCACGGCGATTCTTCAATACCTGCTGACGACCAGCAAGATCGCCGAGAAGGAAAGCCTGGGCCGCATCGCCATTGTCGGCGAGCAGGACCTCTCTGTGACCGTCAACCTCAAGGGCGGCGACAAGCCGGAGGGCCGTACCATCGAGCTCAAGAGCGAGATCCTGGGCGCCCTGCTGCTGACACATTGCATCCGCAGCAAGATTCCGGTCGCCAAGCGCGCCAAGAAATCCATCGCCAGGCACGACGACAAGCTGGCGCTGCTCCTCACAATCGATTAGCGCCGTGACCACGGGCGCCAACATGGAACTCGACGAACTCTGGGGCGCGCTGGCCGCGCACCGCCTGTGGCTCAACAATGAAAAGGGCGGGCGCCGGGTCGATCTCAGCCAGTTCAACCTCGAAGGCGCGTCGCTCCGCGGCATCAATCTCTCGAAAGCCAAGATGGTCGGCGCCAAGCTGACCAATTGCGACCTCAGCGGCGCGGTACTGGAAGGCGCCGATCTTTACGGCGCCGATCTCTCAGGCAGCAACCTCACCGGCGCCAATTGCGACGACGCCAATTTCCGCGGCGCGCAGTTGAAGGGGGCCAATTTCACCAAGGCGCAACTCTCCGGCGCCGATCTCAGGAGCGGATCGCTGCTGGTCGATGGCGGCGCCACATCCTTGCGCGACAAATCGGACATGAACCAGCTGACCCTGAGCGGGGCCAATCTCGAACGCGCCAAGATCAACGGCGCCGTAATCCGCAACGCCAATCTCTCCGGCGCCAATCTGCGCGGGGCGGAGATCATCGGCGCCGATCTGTCCGGGACGCAGTTGAAGGGCGCCGACCTCACCGGCGCCAATCTGTCCAACAGTGATCTCACCGGCGCCAGGCTCGACCATGCCAAGATCACCGGCGCCAAGCTCGACCACGTAACACTCAAAGACGCCAATCTGTTCGGCGTCGATCTTTCCAGCGCCATGGCGGGCTATGTCGATACGTCGCATAGCCTGCTGGTGGATGATTCACCCGATGCCATCATCCGCCTCAAAGCGATGATCACGTCGCATGGCGAGTGGGTCGAAACCGGCGGCGAAAAAGGTCAGCGCGCCGATTTTTCCGGCGCCGATCTTTCCGGCCTGGATCTTGCCGGCATCAAGCTCACCGGCGCCACCTTCACCGATGCCAAATTGCGCGGCACCAATCTGCGCGGTGCCAAGAGCAACCTGGCCAACTTCACCCGCACCGACCTTACCCGCGCGGATCTTACCTCGGCGGAACTGTGCGGCGCCAAATTCACCGAGAGCAATCTCGACGGCACCATCTTCCGCAACGCCGACCTCAGCCCGGAAATCATCAAGCGCAAGGGCGCGAAGGATGTGGTCTATCCGACCATCATCGCCGATTGCATCCTGGTGAAGACCGATTTCACCGAGGCGAAGGCCAACGGCATCATCACCGAGAACTTCAACCTCGCCAAGATCGTGGCGGACCAAGCTTTCATCGACCAGGTGAACGGCGATGCGGACAAGGATTCGGCGCCGGAGTAGGCGGCCGATGGCCCCTAATCCCCTAACGCCCTCATGGTAGAACCGCACGGACCGGCGCGCTAAGCTCGCCGAAACGCAGCCTCAGAGGGAGCCCCCAGATGGAATATCGTCAGCTCGGCCGTTCCGGCCTTCAGGTCCCGGTGTTGAGCTTCGGGACCGGCACTTTCGGCGGCGGCAACGAGTTCTTCGACAAATGGGGTGCGGTCAATGAGCAAGCAGCGCGCCGCCAGATCGACATGTGCCTCGATGCCGGCCTCAATTTCTTCGACACGGCCGATGTCTATTCGGCGGGCCTTGCCGAGACGATCCTCGGCGCCGGCCTCAAGGGCAAGCGCAACAAGGCGCTCATCTCGACCAAGGCGACCTTCGCCATGGGCGACGGCCCTAACGAAAAAGGCTCCTCGCGCTATCACCTCATCGAGGCGGCGGAAGCGAGTTTGAAGCGCCTCGGCACCGATCACATCGACATCTATTTCATGCACGGCTTCGATGCGCTGACACCCGTTGAAGAAACACTGTCCGCCTTGGACAACCTCGTGACCTCCGGCAAGGTGCGCTATATCGGCTGCTCCAATTTCAGCGGCTGGCATGCGATGAAGTCGCTGGCCATCTCCGAGAAATACGGCCTCGCCCGCTACGTCGTCTATCAGGGCTACTATTCGCTCATCGGCCGCGATTACGAAGAAGAGATCATGCCGCTCTGCATCGACCAGGGTGTCGGCACCATGGTGTGGAGCCCCTTGGGCTGGGGCCGCCTCACCGGCAAGATCCGCCGCGGCGCCAAGGACCAGTCCGGCCGCATCGCCAGCGGCGGCGCCGAAGGCGGCCCGCCGGTCGATGATGCCTTCGTCTATGACGTAGTCGATGTGCTCGACGCCATCGCCAAGGAGACCGGCAAGACCGTGGCGCAGATCGCGTTGAACTGGCTGCTGCAGCGCCCGACCGTCTGCAACATCGTCATGGGCGCCCGCAACGAAGAACAGCTGAAGCAGAATCTGGGCGCGATTGGGTGGAAGCTGTCGGCGGAGCAGATCGCCAAGCTGGATGCCGTGACCGAGAAGACGCCGGTCTATCCGTACTGGCACCAGCGCGATTTCGTGGCGAGGAATCCGCGGGCGGTGGGGAAGTAGCCGTACGTCACTTCCATAGTCCACTACCTAATTAGGCTACGCTCCACCATCGACGTAATTGAAAAGTGTGTTTGTCACGCTAGAGCTTTCTTGAAATAAGCGAAGATCCCTTTGCGCTCTTCAAATCCCTGAGACCATGGCGCAGGGAACGGGCGCTTTTGGTAGACTTTATCAAGTGCTTCAAGCTGCTTATAAAGTTCTCTGCGATTGAACTCTGAGTAATTAAAACGTGACCGAACTGCTGCTTGCTCAAACTGCTGCCGCCAAGATGGCAGACCAATGATTTGTTCGAGACAAAAATTGTATAGTGCCCACGCAATCGCAAAAAAATCGCCGTCTTCAAATTCTTCCGTTTCTATTGCCTTACGAATAGTTTCGAAGCTTCTTTCCGCCACCATTGATCTCATTGATTTTGTTGCAACCAACTTCGGTCCAATTGTGTGCATTTCTTTGCCAAGCGCACGAAATAGCAATAACCCGCAGAATTCCGGAAACAGATACTTCGCGCCGGCTAACACCAGACCTTTGGTATAGACGCTGTCCTCTGAGAGCTTTGCGTCTTGGTCTTCCTTTTTAAGCTTATCTGCCTTTAGTCGCTTGATAGCATCATCTCGATTCTGCCGTCGGGATGGCGTTAAGTGATTTGCGGCTTCATGCGCCAACACCGCGACCAACAACATGTAGTGCGACGGCGCTTGATCGGACGCATCTTCTCGCACAGACGCATCCAAAAATTTGAAATCGTAATCATATCCATGCTTAGAAATGCGCTTTCTGAAGACTAGATCGTAGTAGCGATCATCAACAAATATTTCTCGCTTGTTATGGATCGCCTGATCAGAGAATCCGACAAACGATAGCCAAGCCTGGCTCAGGTCTAAGTTGTCAATATTTCTTGATATCGAAGAATTGACCGAACGAAATGACGACGCTTTATGCCCTCTCAATGACCCCCAAAGTGAATGGTCGCTCCTATACGCCTGCCATGCGCCTTCTTTACGTTCAAAAAACCAACCAATATCGGCGAACAGTTTTTCATAATTTAGCTGTTCTGGATCATTTGAGCGAAGGTTGCGCGGTTGCATTGGGTTTTGATTATTGGTGGACTTAACCAACTCTCGATAGTCTGCTACTGCATCTCGAAAATGCAATCTCACCAGCACGTCGCAAGTCTTGTCAAAATGAGTTCGCTCTTCAGCAGTCAGTTCATCATATGCGTCATGCAAAGACTTGACTGTCTGAAGACCGTTAATCACTCCTGGCTGACGAACCTTAATTTCGCTTTGCTCTTTTCTCTTTTGAAAACTGGCGCAAATTAAAGTTATCCCATTATTTAAATGCTTAAATTCCTTTCGTCCTCGACTCGATTTTACAGATGCACGAATTGCTTCATTGACCCTAGATCTCTTCAGTTCACAGCGCACATTCGGCTCAAATATCTGATATCCAAATTTGTCGAATGCCTCTATCAGGCCCTTCGCTTTGGTAAAAAAGACCACCGACTTTGACGTTTCAATGGTCTCACCAGAAACGCCCAGAGAAATGTGCTCGTCTTTTGTTCCTGATGACGTTCTCCAATCGCTATTGGACTCTCTCCATTTTTCCGCAAGCAAGTCGTCTAGCGTCACGGGGTAATAGTTGAGTGCAATAACAGCGTCACCCCAGGTCACTCTATTTGCAGATTGGAATCTTGAAAACTCATCCTGAGCTTGACTCGATAGTGCTGAGGCCATGACGACAAAATAGATATCGACTTGATATGGCTCGGATGAAGTGTTTGCTTTTGTGTAGCGGTCTATTGCCGCCCGGAGTGCTTTTAGACCAGTCCGTACTTTCGTATTTGCTTCTTTAGGTGGATTGTCCAAGTTCTTGAGTAGATCCGAAATCCGACGAAGATCTGACAGATAGGCCGGTCCAGCGACAAACTCGCTTGAAATTCGATCTGAGAACTCTTGGCTCTTAAATTGGAAGACACTGGCTCTATTCTCTTCGACCTCGACAAAGTCGATCCCGAAATCGCCCTTTCCATCTGTTACTTCTGATGGGTCAAAATCGTAACCAAGGACGTCCAACGCTACATGTATGAATGCTCGATCTTGGCTGAGGTCCTGCTCCTCAGCGGTGCCCTTAATCTGTTGCTCAAAGCTTTGGAGCAAGTTGTCCCTTTGATTTGCAGGGAACAGAGGCGAGCTTTCCATGTGTGGTTGATCTCCAAGTCGCCGTACGTGGCTACGTTGATAGGAGACAATATATTACAGCCAATAGTTTTCAGATAGATAGCGCGCATTTGCAGGCTTTAGAGAATTGTTATCTCCCCCGACAAGATGAAATACTCAATATTTCCAGCCCGTACCGAGCACATTGCCCTCAAGTTCGTGGATGGTCGGCCTTCGCCGACCATGACGATGGGTTGAGGTGATGGGGGTGAGGATGCTCGGCCTTTAGATCCGGCCACGCCGCCTCAACCCTGCTTCTCCCAACTCGCCACGCGTTCCAACCTTCCCCGCAGCGTTTCATCCGGGCCGCCGCTGCCGTAGTCGATGTCGTCGATGCGCCAGAGGCAGGTGAGTTCATTGAACATGCCTTTGACGATGAGCTCGCGGGTGTTGCCGGCGATGTCGAGGGTGACCAGCGCGCTGGGGCCGAGGCTGCGCCACCAGGGGCGTTTTTCCACAGAGATCAGTTTGATCGGGCGGTTGGGCAGCGCGCCCCAGCCGAAGACGATGTGGAGGATCGGGCCGTCCAGTTCGCCGGCCGGCAACTGGGCGCCGCGGGTGGCATCATAGAGCTTGCCGGTGTCCGGGCTGAGGGCGGCGCGGAACAGGTCGGGCGTTGCGGGTGCGGGTTCGGCGGTGGCGTCCGGTGGTGCGGCTTCCTTTGCCGCGCGGTCGCGGAGCTGGGTTTCGTAGAAGTCGCGCACCCAGTCTTCAAACGGCATCAGCGCTTCCTGCGCCTGGGCATGCGGCGCCGCTGTCGTCGTGGCGAGGAGGATTGCGGCGAAGTGCAACAGGGTCTGGCGGCGGGTCATGCCGTCACTGTCGCATGAGAAGAGGGGTCGGTTCGAGGGGTACTGGCTTCTTTCTCGTCATGGTCGGGGGGGGGGGGGCCCGCGCCCCAGAAGAGAGGGAGGGGCGCCGCCCCCCGGGGGGGGTGCGGGGGGTCGGGGCTTGTTCCGGGTCTGGGGCGCGCACGGCCCCCCATCCCCTACTTACTCCCTTCCGTCTCCCACAAACTCGTGGGTGGTCGGCCTTCGCCGACCATGACGAACAGAGAGGAGTGGGCGGTCATAGGCCTCCCTGCCGCCGCGCCGAAGGCTCATGACAATTCGGAAACATCCCGCTGTGCTGCCGTATAGCAAGGGCGCGCGGCAATATGGTGCTTGACCTTACCTCCGTTCGCCGTTCCGATGGGTGCATGAAACGGCGCTTGCGGGGCTGCTGGAATCTCTCTTAGGTTCCTGCTGCATTGCAATATTGCCAGAAACCACGCCTTCGGAGGAACTCAACCCATGGCCAGCACCACAGACGTCGTCATCACAGCTGCTTCCCGCACCGCGATCGGGGCGTTTGGCGGGGCGCTTTCCTCCGTTCCGGCACATGTGCTGGGTGTCGCGGTGATCAAGGATCTGCTCGCGCGCTCCAAGGTCGCGGCCGGTGAGATCGATGAGGTCATTCTGGGCCAGGTGCTGGCGGCCGGGACCGGGCAGAACCCGGCACGGCAGGCGGCGATTGCTGCCGGCATCCCGCAGGAGAAGACCGCCTATGGCATCAACCAGCTCTGCGGGTCGGGCCTGCGCGCGGTGGCGCTCGGCTATCAGGCCATTCTGGCCGGTGACAGCAGCATCGTCATCGCCGGCGGGCAGGAGAGCATGAGCCAGGCGCCGCATGCGGTTCATATGCGCAACGGCACCAAGATGGGCAATGCGGAACTCATCGACACGATGATCAAGGACGGGCTGTGGGATGCCTTCAACGGCTATCACATGGGCAACACCGCCGAGAACGTCGCCACCAAATGGCAGATCACCCGCGACCAGCAGGACGCCTTTGCCGCCGGCTCCCAGCAGAAGGCCGAGGCCGCGCAGAAGGCCGGCAAGTTCAAGGACGAGATCACCGCCGTCACCATCGCCGGCCGCAAGGGCGATGTCGTGGTGACCGAGGACGAGTATCCCAAGCACGGCACGACCGCCGACAGCCTCGCGAAACTCCGCCCGGCTTTCCTGCGCGAGAACGGCACCGTCACGGCCGGCAATGCGTCCGGCCTCAATGACGGTGCGGCCGCCGCTGTTCTGATGAGCGCTGCGGAGGCCACGAAGCGCGGGTTGACGCCGCTCGCGCGCATCGTGAGCTGGGCCACCGCCGGCGTCGATCCCGCCATCATGGGGTCAGGTCCGATCCCCGCCAGCAAGGCAGCACTTGCCAAGGCGGGCTGGAAGGCCTCCGACCTCGATCTCATCGAAGCCAATGAAGCCTTCGCGGCGCAGGCTTGTGCGGTCAACAAGGAACTCGGCTGGGATACGTCGAAGGTCAACGTCAATGGCGGCGCCATTGCGCTGGGCCATCCCATCGGCGCCTCTGGTGCGCGCGTGCTGGTGACGCTGCTCCATGAAATGCAGAAGCAGAACGCGAAGAAGGGCCTCGCCACTTTGTGCATCGGCGGCGGCATGGGCATTGCGATGTGTGTAGAGCGGTAAGGAGATAGTTCTGCTCGAGATCCCCGGGGGGAAACCCCGGGGGGAAGCCAATAATTTTTTAACAGAAAACCCCGGCTTGAACCCGGGAGCGGGAGCCCCAAAAAAAAACACAAAAAAAAAAACAACACAAGCAGCGAGTA
>NZ_CAKZGO010000009.1 GCF_936916975.1 uncultured Dongia sp.
CACGCCCGAGAGGTCGCCGGCCAGCCAGAACAGCATGCCGCGCAGCTGCGCCTGGGGCGCCAGCGCGAGCATCAGCGCGATCACCGCCGACCAGCCCGCGGCCAGCATCACGCCGGTGCAGGTGGCGGCATTGCGCGCGCACCTCGCCGCCGAGCAGGCCTCGGTGCGGCGCATCGATGTCTCGGGCCGCACCCGGCTGCTGGCCGACTTCCATGTCGGCGAGCCGTTCATGCCCCTCGACCGGATCGCCGAGATCGTCGACACCAAACTTCAGGCCGGCAAAGGAACGTCCGCCATCTCCCTCAATCAACAGAAGAACCATGAAGCCCCGATCGTCCGCATGCGGGGCGGCGCCATCCAGCTTGATGACGACGCCACGCTGGCATACTCAAATGCTGGCGGCACGCTTGAACTTCATGATGTTGCCGTCAATGGAGAAGTCCGTACGGAAACCTATAACTTTGACGGCAACAGCATCCGCTGAGGACGTCAAAGGGGCGCCATGCGATTGACGTAGTCCGCTGACCCCTGCATCGAGAGAACCTTCGCCGGGATGCCGCCGACAACGGCATTCTCGGGAACGTCCTTGGTGACAACGGCATTTGCGCCGACAACCGACCCATCGCCCAGCGTGATGCGGCCGATGACCTTGGCACCAGCCGACAGGAAAACGCGATCGCCCACGATCGGCGACCCCATATACTTGCCGCGGTTCGACTGGCCCAGCATGATGCCGTGCGTGAAGTTGACATTGCTGCCGATGACGGCATCGCCATTCACGTAGATGCCGCCGAAGCGGTTGATGAACAGCCCCGGCCCGATCACCGTGTATTCCGGAATGACGATCCCGTATTTGTAGCGACAGCCAAGCAGGATCCATTTCGCCAGCGGATAGAGCAGCAGGACCTTGGCCCAGGGCTGCACGCGCAGATAGCCGGTGGTGCGCATCCACACGGTATATTTATAGCCCGGCGTGAAGAGAAAGTGCCGGAGGAACGTCTTGGTATTCGTTTTCCCGGAATAGCGAAAGAGATCCGCCGTCAGCAGCCTTTTGAGCTCCTTGAAGGTACGCGCGCAGCCGTTGGTATGCGGTTTCGCCAGATCATCAAGTGATTTCGGACTGGACGTGGCTGCGAAATCGCCTTCTGCCATAGTGGTGGTCTCCCTTGGAAATACTGGTTCGGTTTGTGTCGATGGCGTTACCGCCATATATGAATGTGCCTGGCGCCGCAGAAGTTGCGCGTCTACCAAGCCGAATAGCGCACTAGAGAGGCGGCATGTATTTCAGATAGATGAATGATGTCACGCCAATCGTGATCACAACAAATAGGCTTGCCGCACCGGCAAACCTCCACCGCCGCGAACTGATCTCCTTGCGTGTCTTGATGTAGGGGACCGAGACGAGCGGCATCTCGCCGAACACTGTCAGCAGATTGCGGGCGTCATAGATTCGCGCATCCAGCATATCGAGGGCCAGCATCAGCGCAGCACCCGCCGCCACCGACAGGAACAGCCCGGCCGCCACCAGCAGCTTGCGGTTCGGCGACACCGGCAGATCGGGATATTGCGGCGGCTCAATGACGGAGAACGTCTCGCCCTTGCTCTGCTGCTCCATGTTCTCGGCGACCTGGGCGTCCGCTTCCTTGTCTTTGAAGCTCTGATAGCGCGAGAGCGCCGCGGTATGCTGATCGCGGAGCGAGTTGTATTCGCTTTCGATCGCCGGCGTCTGCAGGATCTTGGCTTGCAACTGCTCGACATTGTCTTCCAGGGTGCCCATGCGCGCCGTGATGCTGTTGATCTGGGCATTGGCGTCGGAAAGCTGCGCTTCCATCTGGATATAGACCGGATTGTCCGGCGGACCCTGTGGGGCCGTGAGGGTCGAGACCTGCGGTGCTGAGTTGGCGGCCGCGGTCAACTCATCCAGCTGCCGGCGCAGCTTCTGGACTTCGGGATGCTTCTCGCCATAGCGCAGCAAGGCGTCGTTGAGCTGGCTCTGCAGCGTGTCGAACTTCGCCCGGTCGAGTGCCGCGTTGTCGACCTGGCCAAGCTGGCCTTTCAGCACGGCGATCTGGCGCTGCAAGCGAATGACGTCGGGATGCTTGGCACCGTACTTCGCCGACATGTCGCTGTATTGCAGTTCAAGCGACAACAGCTGCGCCTGCGGCGTCGCCGGGCGGCCGTTCGCCGTCATCGGCGTATAGGGGCTGACCAGTGCCAACTGGTTCTGCAGAAACGTCCGCTTGTCCGAGAGAATCTGCAGATCGCTGCGACTCTGCATCAGCTGCGCCTGGGCCTGGTTGAGCAGCTGGGTGTTGAAATTGAACTGCTCCGGCAGGCTGCCGTTATATTTGGATTTCAGCTCGAGCAGCCGCTTTTCCAGACCCTGCACGTCGGCGGAGAGCTTGTCGGCTTGCTCGGTCAGGAACACAGTGGTACCGGCGGCCTTCTCCTGCCGCGACCGGTCGTTCTCGGCCAGATAGATGTCGGTCAGCCGATTGGCGACCTGCTGGGCGACGCTGGGATCGCCGTGGTCGAAGGACAGGTTGAACGCGATGGTCGCCTGATTCTGTGCCCGGCGATTGGGCGTCGACCCAGAGAGATCTGCGCTGACGACTTCAAGTGTCACCTTGTTGCGCATGGAAGCCACGATGGCCGAGCGCGGCTGGGTCAGCTGCGCGGTCGCATAAAGGCCGAAACGATCGATGATTTCGTTGAGATGCTGGGTCGTCATCACCCGCTGCTGGATCACCTGCAGGCGATCGTTGGCAAAATTGGAGACCGTCGATTTGACGAGGTCGGCGGGAACGTCCGGCTCTTCGATCAGAATGGTTGCTGTCGACCGATAGGTCGGCGGGATCTTCATCACCACGTAGACCGTCGCGATCGCGCCTAAGACCGCGACGGCGATGCCATACCATTTGCGCCGCCGCAGCGCGCCGATCACGTCAATATTGATCAGCCGATCATCCGCATCGATTGCCATAGCGCGTCTCATTCTCTCTGGAAAACCAAAAAAATTAATTCAAACCGCCGGTCACGGCAGGGTCGTCACGGCAGAAATTCAGGCATTACCGGCACGATTTCGGCGACGAATTTACCGAGTGTTTCCTCAGCGGCCTCGATATTACCACCATCAATCGGCACGATGAACCGTACCAACGCGCCATCGCGCCGGTTGTTCAGGACGGAGTTGGCAAAAAGTCGAGCTTTAGCCAAATATTCATTTGTTTCAATGGTTCCGCCTTCGACGAACCAGTAATACACCAGCTGCCTGGTATTACCCTGAGCGATGATCAGGCGGTTGACCGGCATCGTCGTGGTCGCGTTCCCGCTGGCGATCGGCAGCTGGATGGTGCTGTTGCTTTCGATCTGCCAGCCACCGCCGGGGATGCAGACCAGAGGTGAATGGGCGGCGTTCCCGCTGTATTGCGATTGGTAATAGGCCGACCACACGTTAACCAAGGTATTCTGGTCACGGACGAAATTGAGGCTGAGATGGTCCGTGGCGTTGAGCAGCGCCAAAGATTCCGCGTCGATCGGCGCTTCGACAGCGCTCCAGGGTCCGATCTCGCGCGGGAACAGGCTGAACTGCGACCGCGCCGGCACCGCGTCTTCCCGCGACCCGATCGCGACGATCGCCAGGAGCGCCAGGATGCTGCAGGCACCAACCGCAAGGCTCGCCCAAGACCGTCGCGGCACGGTGACGGCAAAGGGATCCGGAATGCCCGTGCGGCCGCTCGGCAGGTCCAGATCCAACCGCCGCAGCAGTGACCGGTCGCCGCGTCCGACATAACAAAGCACCTTCATTTCGGCAAACAGGATGGCGAGACAGGCGCAGTAGACGATCCAGCCTTCGAAATCGTGGAAGAATCCCTCTGCCGCCTCTACCCCAAAGCTGTCCACCAGAATGCCGGTCACGGCGATCCGCACGATGTTCATCGAAATCGTGATCGGAATGCTGGAAAGGAAGATCACCAAGCGCTTCGCCGGATGGTCGTTATAGAGATAGGCGCAAAGAAACGAGAAGGTGGCGAGCGGGAACAAATAGCGGAGGCCACTGCAAGCTTCTGCAACCTGCAGTTTGATCTGCCCCAGATCGATCACATTGCCTTCGCGCAAGACCGGAATGTCGACGGCACGGATGATGGCGACAGCGCCAATCGAGGAGACGAGCTGCAAGGCCGCGGTGAGGATGACCTGGATGGCATTGGCCATCGGCAGGGCGAATAGCAGGAAAACCAAGCCCGGCCAGACGTCGCGCGAGCGTGCTTCCCCCTGCCAGGCGATAAAGATGCCGATCAGCGTGATGAACAGGCCGACCTGGCCGGGGAAGCGGGTCTGGCTGAGAAACTCGATCAGGCCCAGGAGCAGTCCGACCACGACGATACCGAGGCCGAGCCAGCCGCCCTCTCGCACCGCATGGCTGCGCGCCAGATCGCGCCACAGCATCAGGGCGACAATGACCGGCACCAGCGGACCGTAATTGTATTCCGGCGAATTCATCCAGGTGTCGAGCGTGCTTTCGATCGACGACCAGAAAACGGCCGCCACCAACAACACATTGACGGCCACGATCAGCCATACCGCCATCTCCTGCCGGAACAGGGCAGGTTGGAAGAGGCCCCGCTTCACGCCGAGGGACTGGGCTACCATGACAGGCTGCCTCCCTCGTCAACGGCCAAGTCGTCAACAGCGGGGCGTGCGGTGTAATCAGACTGCGGCAAGATGGGCATAGACCTTCTGTGTCGCTGCGGTGATGGCGCCCCAGTTGAAGCGGCGCCCGATGTCGCCGGCATCGATCCGGAACACGTCATAATTACTCTGGCGCAACTTTGCTGCGAGCGCATCCGAATCGCCGCTTCGGAAGTAGTTGATGGGCGCCAGGTCGATATCGAGATTGGGGCGAATGTCGCTGAGCAGCATCGGCACATTGAGATTGGCGGCTTCCAGAGCGGCGATCGGCAATCCCTCATGGGTCGACGGCAGCACGAACAGGGCAGCATGCCGATAGAGAGTGCGCAGGACGCCGTGGTTCTGAAATCCGCAGAAGACGATGTTGTCGCCGGCCTGCGCCAGCAGTCCGCGCGAATAATCGTCATCATGATCGGCACGACCGACGATGGCGAGCTTGTGGTTCGGATTGGCTTTCTTGAACGCTTCGATGAGAAAGTGCAGGCCCTTTTCGGGCACCAACCGCCCAACCGCCAGAATGTATCGGCCAGGTTCCAGGCCAAGACCGTGCAGGCGCGCCGTTTCGTCGCCAACCGCGATATCGGCCGGCAACTCGGTGGCACCGTTCGGAATATATTCGATACGGGCTTCGCGCCGACGGTTCTGCCGGCGCAATTCCTCCGTGACGGATTTCGACACCACGATCACGCGGTGCGCCGCCCGTATTGCGCATTGTTCGCCCAGGCGCAGGACGGCCCTGGCGATTCCATTCCATTTGGCACGTTCAAAATCCTGGCCGTGATGCGTCACCACAACCTTCATGCCCAGCAGTCGCGCCAACGGACCCAGCAAAGCCGGACCGATGCCATGAATATGCACGACCTCCGACTTCAGCACGAAACGGGCATAGAGCACGGCGAGCGTCGTGTTGCTGATCGCCTCAAGATACTTGTTGCGGGCGGCGGGCAACGGCACGACCCGGATGCCACGATAGTCGTAGGCATCACCGGTGACGTAGGGACGCCGGCCAATGATCGTGACGTCATAATCCGCCGTCATCTCCACGAGGCGCGGGAAGATCTGTTCGCAATGCGATTCGATCCCGCCCATGACGCCGGGAACGCCACGCAAGCCAACGACGCATATCTTCGTCTTCGATGATGGTGCCATCTGCCCTCAAATATGGAGATCTGCCGGCTCTCGCGCCGACCTCTATGGCCTGCTAGCACCGCGACGCAACATTAAATCTTGTGCAGCGCAATATCAACTAAGACAGACATTCAGATGCTAATCCTTTGCCGGTCTCAGGGCCAGCCACCTCTTAGTCTATTAACGTTGTCGTCTGTGATAATCCGGTAGAAAGACCCGCCTGATCGCGTCTTATGTGCAACCAATTCGCCGCCATGTGGTTCCCGGCACACGGAGTTTTTGCGTGTAATCCCTGGCCTCGATTCTCTAACTGCATAATAAACGGGCAAATTTTGGGTATTCCGCCACATTCCACCCGGGTGGTAGGTGCATCGTAAAATCCATATTTAAAATATGGTTAAGTGCGATATAACGGTGATAATTTTATCAACAACGCGTAATAACCACGGGTAAGAATGGTTAATTATTCATTTTCGGAGAGCTGATTATTGACGCAGTGCACCCAATGACGTTTAGCTAAGTTTAGTAAAATTGTGGCAATGCACCTACGCACTTGCCGCACGTGCGAAAGAAATCTGGGAGCTTTGGTCCCGTAAAGGGGTCGGGGTTCTCAGGCATCCGGACTGCGTTACGCCCCTCATCATCTCCCCATGAATGGAGCGAGCTATGAACATCGACATGGTCACCAAATCCGATCACGCCACGGTCCGTGAAGACGATATTGAACAAGTTTATCTGAGCCAGGCTGCGGCTTCGATCGTGCAGGTCGACGTGCCCGCGGGCCAGAACATCGTCCGCGTACCCGTGACGGCCGGCGAAGTCATCCAGTTGCCCTTCCCCGCCGATGACCTCAATGCCCGCCTGAGCGACGATAACGGCAACCTCGCCATCAAATCCGGCGATGTCACGATCATCCTGCAGGGTTACACCAACGCGACCGAAGTCGGTTCGGTGGAAATTGTCGGGTCCGATGGCGAGCCGGTCGATGTCGCGGCAACGATCGCTTCGACCGATCCCAGCATCGACATTCAGACGGCAGCAGGTCCCGCTGCGGGTGATGCGGGCGATGGGCCGGACAACAATGGCGGCGTCTTTACCCCGTTTGATCCGAATGCCGGCATCGGCGGCCTTGAAGCGGTCGGCGGGCTTGAAGCGACGGCGCTCAACTACACGGTGATCCAGCGTCAAACCACGGTCTACGATCCGCAGGACGACGTTGCCCCGCTGGTGGCCGACGAGGATGACACCGCCCCCATCAACTTCAACGATGCGAATTCGGGCGCGGAAAACAGCTACCGCGATACCAACGTCATGATCGTGCTCGACATCTCGGGCTCGATGCGAGAAGACGCGGACTCGGCCGCGGCAGGTGTCCAGACCCGACTCAGCGTCGCCAAGGCAGCTCTCGCCAATCTGCTCCATACCTATGAGACGCTCGGCGATGTGCAGGTGACGTTGGTTACATTCAACAAAACTGCTTCTATTCCCGTTACCTGGGGTAGCGTCGCCGATGCGATCGCGGCAATGGAAGCGATCATTCTCGATCCCAAGGCTGTGACGAATTACACAGCGGCTCTCCAGTCGGCCGAAACGGCTTGGGAAAATCCCGGCAAGCTTACGGGCGACGTCAACAACGTCGTTTATTTCGTCTCCGACGGTAAGCCGACCTGGGGTGGCAACAATGCCGATGGCAATCATCTGACCTCTGCCAACAAGACTGCCTGGGATGCCTTTCTGGAAGATCCCAGCAACGGTATCGACCATGTCTATGCCGTGGGCATTGGCGATGACGTCGTCGGCAGCCCGGCCGCGCCGGATCGCGATCTCGTGGATGTCGCTGATCCTGACCGGGATCATGTACCGGCCAATGACGTGCTCTATGTGACCGACCCGACGGATCTCGACGACGCTTTGGGCGAGACCATTGACGTCCATACCATTTCGGGCAACGTGATTGACGGTAGCGACACGTCCGGCGTGGACGACAATGCCGCACCAGGCGATGCCGACGTGCCGGGCAACGGAGCCACGCATATCTACACGCTCAGCCATGATGGTGATGGCAGCGCATTTGACGTCGAGTTCAGTTGGGACGGGTCGGCGGCGAACGTCAGCCAAATCGGCGCTGGTGGCACCAATGTGGTCATTTCTGGCCGTGATGTTTCTTTCGACACCGAAGGTGGCCGCATGACATTCCACTTCGACACCGGCGATTACACATTCACGCCGGGCGTTGTCACCGCAGATACTGAGCTCACGTTCCATTACGGGACCCGTGATGCTGATGGCGATGTCGACCTGCCCGGCGGGGTCGACGACGACACGCCGGTGGGCGGTGGTGCTGATTTGGTGCTCACGATTACCAACACGCCTGATGAGGTTCCGGAAGTGGCGGCCTTCTTCGCGCCGACCTCGCCAGTGACTGAACACGATACGGCCCTGCTGCAGACTGTCTGAGTATTGGCCCCGATCTGTTAAGCATAAAGGCCCAGTGGCTCTGCCGCTGGGCCTTTGGCTTGCGTGGCAGGCCAAGGCGCTTTATCGGCCGCTGAGACAGTGCTAAACAGAGGGGCGATCATCCTGTCCCATTTTGGGTCATCGCTTGATAGCATCCGAAAATGACTCCCGGCGATGGATGGCATCGTGACTGGACTGGTCAGATAATGTTGGGTGGATTTCCGTTTCATGAAGATTTCGTATTGCACGACCTGCAAAGGGCGCCTCAGCTTTCTCCAGAAAACGCTTCCGGCCAATCTGGCAGCTGAGCAGGACAACCCCGACATCGAATTCGTCATCCTCGATTACGACAGCCACGATGGTTTACGGGAATGGCTGGCTGAGACCTATCGCGATCTGATCGCCTCGGGCCGCGTCAAATATGCCCATTTCGGCCCAGCCCCGAATTTCTGGATGTCGCATGCCAAGAACCTGGCGCATCTCGCCGGTTCGGGTGACATCCTGTGTTCGGTCGACGCCGACAATCTGCTGCCCAAGAATTTTTCGGTCTGGCTGCGCAAGGTTTATACGCGCCAGCCCAACACGATCGCCTCGCCACGGCTGCTCTCGTTCTGGGGCTATCTGCGTCAGCGCTGGATCGATCGCATGCTGGGCCTGCCGACGCCCGGCGGCGGACTCGCTGGCCGTATCACCGTCTCGCGCGATCTGTTCCTCCGTCTCGGTGGCTATGACCAGACCATCACAGCCTGGGGCGGCGAGGATCTGGAATTCATCCTGAAGGCCCGCGACAACGGCGCGTCGTATACCTATGTGCCGCCATCGCTCTGGGGTTCCTCCATTGATCACCCCAATGAGCTTCGCACTGAAAATCTATCGAAGAAGGATGCCGACGAATCTGCGGCCATCCTCAACCTGCCGGTTCTTCAGCAGATGAAACGCCGCTGGCGCCAGACCATGCGAACCGATCGGAAGCCGGTACCTCTGCCGGTCCGGAACGAGGACATCCGCATTGAAACGGCAGCGACGATGCAATCGTCGACCGCCCGCTAGCCACTAGATGACCAACGGCACCACTATTCCTGCTCCCGACAGTTTGCCGATCATCTCGGTCATCATCCCGGCCAAGAATCGGGAAGGCGTCCTGGTGCGATCCATCGAGAGCGCCCTCAACCAGAGCTTCAAGCCCGCCGAGATCATCGTCGTCGACGACGGGTCGACCGATGGCACGCTGGCGGCGGCGCAGGCGATGCAGGGCAAGGGCGGCGTCAACATCAAGGTCATCGCGAACGCCACATCCGTCGGTGCGCCGGAGGCCCGCAATATGGGTGCCCGCGCCGCGACAGGCAGCCACCTCGCCTTCCTCGATTCCGACGACGCCTGGCGGCCGGACAAGCTGAAGCGCCAGGTCGAAATTCTGTCTCAGCATGGCGACACCGCCGCCATCTTCACCGGCGTTGCCTATCACCGCGGTGGCAAGATCCGCACCAAGATCATCGCGCAGGATCTCATCGCGCAGAGGGATCTGATGGGCCACAATCTGATCGGCCCCACCTCCACCTGCCTCGTCCGCGGCGATGCCTTTCTCGCTGCCGGCGGCTTTCGCAAGGACATGCCGAGTTGCCAGGATTGGGAATTGTGGCTGCGCCTCTCCCAGGTCGGCCCGCTACGCATGGTGCAGGAACCGCTGCTCGACTACTTCTATGACGGCACCGGCCAGATCTCGGCCAATCCAACGAAGGTCATGGCCGGCCACCGCATGGTGTTCGACATCGTCTACCAGATGATCGGCAACGGGCCGGACCTGCCCCGCCTCAAGGGCGAACACGAAATGGCGCTGGCGCGGCTCAATGCCATGACCTTCCACAATGCCCCGGCGACCTTCCGGCATCTGACGCGGGCACTTGCCAGCGACACCTCGCCGGCCACGCTGTTGCAGGCCGGCCATTACGGCCTACGGGCCGTGTTCAACCACGTTCGCCGCGCGCTTCGCTAAGGCCTTCGATCGTACAATTTTGAATCCGCCTTTTTCTGCGAATGCGACGCATTGTCGCAGTTTTCGGGTGCGCCAGCATCGCGCCGCTGAAATCTCCAGGCTTTCCGCCGCTGATCGACTTAATCGATCATTCTCAAAATAATAATCGATTTTCACTATATCCCGCGACCCCGTATGTAGGGCCTACCGTTTTCGCGGACATCAAATTGGAGAGCAAAAACATGTCTTTGATCAACACGACCATTAAGCCGTTCAAGGCCGAAGCCTATAAGGGCGGCAAATTCATCACCGTCACGGAAGCCGATACCAAGGACATGTGGTCGGTCTTCTTCTTCTACCCGGCCGACTTCACCTTCGTCTGCCCGACCGAGCTTGAGGACCTGGCCGACCATTACGCCGAGTTCCAGAAGCTGGGCGTCGAGATCTACAGCGTGTCGACCGACACCCATTTCGCCCACAAGGCCTGGCATGACACATCGGCCGCGATCAAGAAGATCCAGTACACGATGCTGGGTGATCCGACGCTCCGCCTCAGCCGCAATTTCGAGGTGCTGATCGAGGAAGCCGGCCTTGCCGATCGCGGCACCTTCGTGGTCGACCCCAATGGCGTGATCCAGATCGTTGAGATCACCGCCGGCGGTATCGGTCGCGACGCCAAGGAACTGCTGCGCAAGATCAAAGCCGCACAGTATGTCGCGTCGCATCCGGGTGAAGTCTGCCCGGCCGCTTGGAAGGAAGGCGCGAAGACCCTCGCCCCGTCCCTCGATCTGGTCGGCAAGATCTAAACCAGAAGTCCATTCGCCAAAGTCCTGGATCCGAGTTCACTCGGATCCAGGATGATGCGGCGAAATCGAATTACCTAAGGGAGCCTTCGTCATGTTGGACGCCAATCTCACAGAACAGCTGAAAGCCTATCTCGAGCGCATCACGCAGCCGGTCGAGCTGGTGGCCTCGCTCGACGACAGCGACGGCGCCCGGGAAATGCAGGAGCTGCTCGAGGAAATCGCCGCCCTCTCCGATCAGATCACGCTGGTGCGGCGTGATACTGATGACGTGCGCAAGCCATCCTTTGCCATTCAGCGCGCCGGCACAGCCGTCGGCGTGCGCTTTGCCGGCCTCCCCATGGGCCATGAATTCACGTCGCTGGTGCTGGCGCTGTTGCAGGTGGGTGGGCATCCGTCCAAGACCGCGCAGGATGTGATCGAGCAGATCCAGGCGCTCGATGGCGACTATCATTTCGAGACCTATTTCTCGCAATCCTGCCAGAACTGCCCGGACGTGGTGCAGGCGCTCAACCTGATGAGCGTTCTCAACCCGCGCATCCGCCATGTCTCGGTCGACGGTGCACTGTTCCAGGCCGAGGTCGATGCACGCCAGGTGATGGCGGTGCCGACCGTGTTCCTGAACGGCGAAAGCTTTGGCCAGGGGCGCATGAGCCTTGAGCAGATCGTCGCCAAGCTTGATTCCGGCGCCGAGAAACGTGCGGCCGAGAAGCTGAAAGACAAGCAGGCCTACGACGTGCTGGTCATCGGCGGCGGTCCAGCCGGTGCCGCAGCGGCGATCTATGCCGCGCGCAAGGGCATCCGCACCGGCGTTGCCGCCGAACGCTTCGGCGGGCAGGTGCTGGACACGATGGCGATCGAGAACTTCATCTCGGTCTCCCATACGGAAGGCCCCAAGCTCGCCACCGCGCTTGAGGAGCACGTCAAGGATTACGACGTCGACATCATGAACCTGCAGCGGGCCGAAAAGCTGGTGCCGGCGAAGACACCGGGCGGCCTTGCGGAAGTCCATTTGGCCAACGGCGCTGTGCTGAAGTCGAAATCCGTCATCCTCGCCACCGGCGCGCGCTGGCGGCAGATGAACGTGCCGGGCGAAGACCAATACCGCAACAAGGGCGTCGCCTATTGCCCGCATTGCGACGGACCGCTCTTCAAGGGCAAGCGCGTGGCGGTGATCGGCGGCGGCAATTCCGGCGTCGAGGCGGCAATCGACCTCGCCGGTATCGTCGCCCATGTGACGTTGATCGAGTTCGACAGCCAGCTGCGGGCCGATGCGGTGTTGCAGCGGAAGCTCTTCAGCCTGCCCAACGTCAAGGTCATCACCTCGGCGCTCACCACTGAAGTTCATGGCGATGGCGCCAAGGTCACCCAGCTCACTTATAAGGATCGCAACACGGACAATTTGCACCACATCGATCTGGAAGGCATCTTCGTGCAGATCGGCCTGGTGCCAAATACCGAATGGCTAAAGGACGCGGTCGCGTTGACGCCGCGCGGCGAGATCGAAGTGGACCACCGCGGGGCAACATCGCAGCCCGGCATCTTTGCCGCCGGCGATGCCACGACGGTGCCGTTCAAGCAGATCATCATTGCCATGGGCGAAGGCTCCAAGGCAGCCCTCTCGGCCTTCGACTACCTTATCCGCCTGGCGCCGGCAGAAGAGGATGCCAAAGCTGCCTGAGACCGGCCGCCACAACAGGCTTCGTCAAAATCACCGCCTCCTTCCAACCGGAAGGGGGCGGTGTTCTGTTATGGAGTGCCGATCAGACGGCCTGCCGGAAGTAGACAATGGCCACCACGAAGAGCAGGAGCGCGATCGGCACGACGATCGGCGGAGTGAAATGCTTCATGACTGAACTTTCTGCTGTGTTTCGGGTATCCGGTCGGCGAGAAGTGCCGCCTCCAATTGGAGGGGATCGACAAGAGCCGTCGGCATGATACGGGCGGGATTGTTATCGTTGACCCGCTGCATCCACGTTGCTGTACGTCGATAGGCGGGAAACGAGATGCCCTGCAGCAACTCCTCATCAGTTTCGATGGCGTAACTGCCCGCCGGATGCTGCTCATCTGAGTCACCCAGCTTGAAAGAATGCTTGAACAGAACGGTCGTTCGGGTCGTGCGCATCATCGCCAGATTCCAATCGTTTGACCGCGAGAGCGGCTTAAACCGGTGGCGGCGCGATGGGCCGACGGTCAAAGCAGCATCTGGCTGGAGGAGATAGGGCAGCACGTTGCAACGATCTGCGACGATTGCAACGCGACCAGTCCCTCAACAGGCGCTTCAAAGCATCAGAACGCAATGTTTGTAAAAAAAACTGGCACCTTAGGTGCGACAGAACAGTGTCCAAGAAAGTTTCCATTCGGGCACTGAATGTGACCATACTTTCAATCATTCAACTCAAATCGCGCGCTGGCGGGTTTGAGAGTAGAGAATGCCGATATTTCGCGGCATAGACGGCTTAATCCCTTGCAACGGAATCGCCGTTCGCGAGTTCATTTGTGTCAATGGCGACACACCACATCTGCGTCGCACGCGGCTCGTAACCCACCATATGGCCTGAGGGACACACGGCGATTCGCCCTTTTCCTTCGTCAGGCAAAGGGGATTTTTTATTGATTGCATCATTTCTCGCAGCGTTCCGGAATGTCGGGGGTTTTTCCCCCTGGGACAGCGATGTTCCCATTCGGGAAGAACTGTTCAGCGTCGATCGCCTGGAACAGCATGCGGAAACTCTTGCCGCGGCACAGGCCATAGCAACGAAATCGATTCGCGTTCCGTCGCTGGTGCGACGCCTGAAGCTTAACTCGGCCGTTCTGCTGGAAGCGCACCAAACCATCGCCAAGGCGCTGGATGAAGGGCGTTTCATCACACCGGCCGCTGAGTGGCTGGTCGACAATTATCATGTCATCGCCGCACAGGTGCGCGAAGTCCAGACCGATCTGCCCGCCGGGTACTATCGCCTGCTGCCAAAATTGGCGGATGGCCCGTTTGCCGGATACCCGCGCGTCTTCGGCCTTGCCTGGGCATTTGTGGCGCATACCGACAGTCATTTCGACCCCATCGCCCTGCAACGCTTCGTCCATGCCTATCAGCGTGTCCAGCCATTGACGATCGGCGAGCTATGGGCGATCGCGATCACGATCCGTATTGTGCTCGTTGAAAATCTGCGCCGTTCTGCCGTCCGCATCCTGGACGCGCGTGCCGGTCGCCAGGAAGCTGATGCCCTGGCGGACCGACTGCTCGGCACCAAGGATCGTGAAGGCGAATCCGTGGCGACCGTGCTCGGCCAGCTGGATGAGTCAATGCTGCCACCCGCCCTTGCCGTCCAGTTGGTGCAGAGATTGCGCGACCAGGACCCGAAGGTTACGCCGGCACTGGAATGGCTCGATCGGCATTTCACGAGATGGGGTACGTCATCAGACGTGATCGTGCGCGAGGAACAGCATCGGCAAGGTGCTTCGAATCTGACCGTACGCAACATCATCACCAGCATGCGCTTGGTGTCCGGCGTGAACTGGGCAGATTTGGTCGAAAGCGTCAGCCTTGTCGATGCCGTCCTGGGAAGAGATGGTCAGTTCGAGGAAATGGACTTCCCGACGCGCAATCTTTATCGCAGCGCCATCGAAGAATTATCGCGGGGCTCCAAGGTTCCTGAGATCGACATCGCCTATCAGGCTCTGGCTCTCGCAGAAACCGCGAGATCCCGGTCGGCCGCAACTGGCGAGGCGTCGGTCAAACGCCAGCATGAACCCGGCTTCTACCTGATTGCCGACGGCCGCTATGCGCTCGAATCCGTCATCGGATTCCGCGTGCCGGCACGGCTGCGATTCAGGCGCTTCCTGGTTAGCCGCGGCATTGGCGGCTATGTCGCCAGCACCGTGTTCCTGGCATTGCTGCTCCTCGCCATACCGATCATCCTGTTGTCGGGCTACCCCATCGACGTGAGCATAATGGTTCTCCTCGGGTGCCTCGGATTTATCCCGGCCCTTGATCTCGCCACCGCACTGATCAATCGGGACGTTACCAAGGGCTTTGCACCCGTCATCCTGCCTGGCATGGAACTGGTCGAGGGTATTCCCGATCATCTTCGCACGATTGTCGTCATTCCCACGCTGCTCACGACACCCGCCGCCATCGCAGAACATATCGAACGATTGGAAATTCATTACCTGACCAGCCCAAAGGGCGGCATCTACTTCGCCTTGCTGTCGGATTGGCGGGACGCTGCGACGGAGCAACAAGCGGGTGATGACGCGCTCCTGCAACTTGCCGCTGCCGGAATCGCCGAACTCAATCGCCGCTATGTGCGCGATGAAAGAAAATTCATCCTGCTGCACCGCCGGCGCATCTGGAACCCGGTTCAAGGCCAGTGGATGGGGTGGGAGCGAAAGCGCGGCAAGCTCCATGAGCTCAACCGATTGCTGCGGGGTGCCGCGGATACCAGCTTTATGGGTGTCGGCGACCTGCCGCCATTGATTCCACCCGATATCCGCTATGTCATCACCTTGGATGCCGATACCAAGCTGCCGCGCGAAGCCGTGCGGCGCCTCATCGGCAAGATGGCGCATCCGCTCAATCATCCAAACTTTGACGTCACCAGTGGCCGTGTCATCGAAGGGTATGGCGTCCTGCAGCCGCGCGTGACGCCATCCCTGCCGATGGGCCAGGAAGGGTCACTCTTTCAGCGAATCATTTCCGGCCCTGGTGGGATCGACCCCTACGCGGCGGCAACATCCGACCTCTATCAGGATCTGTTCGGCGACGGGTCGTTCACCGGCAAAGGCATCTACGACCTGGATGCAATGGAAGCGGCGCTCAAGGAGCGCATCCCAGAGAACGCCGTGCTCAGTCATGATCTGTTTGAAGGGGTGTTCGCGCGCGCCGGCCTTGCCTCCGACATCGAGGTCGTTGAAGAGTTCCCTGCACGCTATGACGTGGCCGCGGCGCGGCAGCACCGTTGGGCGCGTGGCGACTGGCAGTTGCTGCCATGGCTCCTGCGCCATATGTCACCCGGCAAGGCGCGGCAAGATTCACTGTCGGCGATCGGCTTCTGGAAAATGGCCGATAATCTGCGGCGTTCTCTGGCCGCGCCGGCGTTCCTTGCCGCACTTGTCGTCGGCTGGACATTGCCGTTACCGGTCGCCGGCATCTGGACTCTGTTTCTGCTGGCGGCGTTGGCCGTGCCGCCGCTGGTGCCGCTGCTGTCCTCGCTCGTTCCGAATCGCCTCAACATCACGCCGCTCAGTCATCTATGGGCGCTCGGCAACGAGCTGCGCCTTACTGTCCTGCAGATTTTGAGCCAGATCATCTTTCTGCCACACCAGGCATGGCTGATGTCGGACGCGATCATACGAACACTGTACCGGGTGTTCATCAGTCGCCGAAATCTGCTCGAATGGGTGACAGCCGCCCAGGCATCGACAGGCCCGAAATTGAGCGTCTGGGGTTACGCGCGGCAAATGGCCGGCGCTGTGGTGCTGAGCCTTGGTGTCGCCGCCCTGCTCTGGGTGATCAAAGCCCCGGCCCTGCTGATAGCACTTCCACTCATTCTATGCTGGATGCTGTCGCCGGTTGCGGCTTATTGGATCAGCTTGTCACCACCCGATGCCGGGCGCCTCGCCATTCCGGCGGCAGACACGCCAGGCTTACGCTTGATCGCGCGCCGAACCTGGCGCTACTTCGAGACCTTCGTGACGCCAGACGATCACATGCTGCCACCTGATAATTTCCAGGAGGATCCCAAACCCGCCCTCGCCCACCGCACCTCGCCCACCAATCTCGGTCTCTATCTTCTTTCTACAGTATCTGCGCGAGATTTTGGTTGGTTGGGGTTGCAGGAGACTGCGCAGCGGCTGACCGAAACACTTGCCACGATGGAGTTGCTCGAAAAATACCGCGGGCACTTCTACAACTGGTATGGTACGGCTGATTTGAGGCCGCTCGATCCGAGGTACATTTCGACGGTCGATAGCGGAAATCTCGCTGGCCATCTGGTGACACTCGCCAATGCCTGCCGAGCATGGCGCGAACAGCCAGGTCTCGGGGCAGAGCGGCTTCTCGATGGTCTTGCCGACGAGCTCCAACTGGCCCGCGATTCTCTGCGCGCGCTCGATCAGGGGCCGGCGCTTGACGACAAGTTCGCAGATGTGGCGAACCTCATTCAGCGCGGCAGGGCAGAGCCAGAAAGCATCGCATCGCTGCTCAGCGAAATGCTGCCGGTGGTGGTGGCAGCGGAGCTCGCCGCCGATGGTCTGGAAGGCGGCGCCGATCTGCTTTTCTGGATCGGGTCGATGAAGCGTCTCATCGGGAGTCACCTTCATGACCTGAAGCCGACTGCGGAGGCAGCCGATACCAACCAGGACCGGCTCGCGGCGATCGAGGAAGTGGCGCGCCGTATGGCGTTTGCGATGAACTTCTCGTTCCTCCTGGATGAGGAAAGGCAGTTGTTGTCGATCGGGTATCTGGTCGGCGAAGGCAAGCTCGATCCCAGCTGCTACGATCTCCTTGCCTCCGAAGCGCGCCTCGCCAGTTTGTTCGCCATCGCCAAGGGAGATATCCCGACCAGCCATTGGTTCCGGCTCGGCCGGACCGTGACGCCGGTCGGATCGGGCGCAGCCTTGATCTCATGGTCAGGGTCAATGTTCGAATATCTGATGCCCTCTCTGGTCATGCGTGCGCCCGCTGGGACGCTGCTGGAGAGAACCAGTCGTCTCGTCGTTCGCCGCCATATCCAATATGGCAAGCAGATCGGGCTGCCTTGGGGTATTTCGGAATCGGCCTATAACGTGCGCGATATCGAGTTCACTTATCAGTATTCGCCGTTTGGCGTGCCGAGCCTCGCGCTGAAGCGGGGTTTGGGTGAAAGTGCCGTGGTCGCCCCCTATGCGACAGCACTGGCCTTGATGGTCGATCCCGCGGCCTCGCTCGAGAACTTCGCCCATCTTGCCAGGATTGGCGGGCTGGGACGCTATGGTTTCTATGAAGCGCTGGATTTCACCCGCAAGCGCCTGCCCATGGGCGAAGGCGTGGCGATCGTGCGCGCCTTCATGTCGCATCATCAGGGCATGAGCATCATTGCCATCGCCAACGCCCTGTTTGACGGCGCCATGCGATCGCGGTTTCACGCCGAGCCGATCATTCAAGCATCCGAACTATTGCTGCAGGAACGCACGCCGCGCGACGTCGCCTCCGAGCGGCCCAAGGTGGAAGAGATCGCAACGCTGGGCAGAGGCCTGGATTTTTCGCCGGCCAAGATTCGCCGGTTCAATTCACCGCACAGCGCCATTCCGGACACACATCTGCTCTCCAACGGGCGCTACGCCGTCATGCTCACGGCGTCCGGCTCCGGCTACAGCCGCTGGAAGGATATGGCCGTCACCCGCTGGCGCGAGGATGCCACGCGCGATGATTGGGGCAGCTACATCTTTCTGCGCGATTGCCGGAACGGCAGGAGCTGGTCAGCCAGCTATCAGCCGAGCGGTGCCGAAGCGGATAGATATCGTGTTGCCTTCTCGGAAGACCGTGCCGAGATCCTGCGCCGTGACGGTACGCTGACGACGACACTGGAAGTCGTCGTTTCTACCGAAGACGATGCGGAAGTGCGCCGCCTTTCCATCTCGAACACTGCCGGGCAGGCCCGCGACATCGAGGTTACATCATATCTTGAGCTGGTGCTGGCACCCCAGGCTGCGGATGCAGCACACCCGGCCTTCTCGAAGATGTTTGTGCAGACCGAATATCTCGCCCATCTGGGTGCCTTGATCGCCACCCGGCGGCGGCGTTCGCCATCGGAATCGGAGGTCTGGGCCGCCCAGATCATGGTTGTCGAAGGACAGACGCTTGGCACGCTGCAGATCGAGACCGACCGCGCCAAATTCCTGGGTCGCGGCCATGATCTGCGCTCTCCTGCCGCGCTGACCCAGGACAATCTGTCCGGCACAGTCGGCACCGTGCTTGATCCCATCTTCGCCATGCGGCGGCGTCTGCGTATCCAAGGCCGAACCACTGTCCGCGTGGCGTTCTGGACCATCGTTGCCGCGTCTCGGGAGAAGCTGCTCGACCTCATTGACCGGCACCAGGATGCTAATGCCTTCCAGCGCGCCGCCACTCTGGCCTGGACGCAGGCACAGGTGCAGTTGCGGCACCTCAGTATCGATCCCGAGGAGGCGAACACTTTCCAGCAGCTCGCCAGCCATCTGCTTTACGCCAACAACGCGCTGCGCCCGACGGAGGAAATGATCCGGCGCGGCCGCGGTCCGCAATCAGGCCTATGGCAGCAAGGCATCTCCGGCGATGCGCCGATCGTCCTCTTGCGTATCGATGACGTCGAGGATGTCGCCGTCGTCCACCAGGCGCTGCGCGCCCATGAATATTGGCGGATGAAGCAGATCTCGGTCGATCTGGTCATTCTCAACGAGCGGGCCACGTCCTATACGCAGGATTTGCAGCTGGCGATCGAGGCGGCAGTGCGGGCGAGCCAATCGCGGCCAACACCGGGCGAGGTGCCCGGTCGCGGCGCTGTCTACTCCCTGCGCGCCGATATCATCTCGCTGGAGATGCGCAGTCTGCTGGCTGCAACAGCGCGCATCTTGCTCATTGCCCGGCGCGGCACGTTGCAGGCGCAGCTCGATCGGATCACCACGGCTATCCCACCTGCGACACCGACCCGCAAAGCACGCATTGTGCTCGCCGATTCATCGCCCGCAGTCGCTTTCGACACATCGGCGCTCGAGTTCTTCAACGGCCTCGGCGGCTTTTCCGATCAGGGGCGCGAATACACCACCGTGCTCACAGGCGGGCAAAGGACGCCGGCGCCTTGGATCAATGTCATCGCTAACCCGACCTTCGGCTTCAACGTCACCACCGACGGGACCGGCAACACCTGGTCGATCAACAGCCGCGAGCATCAGTTGACGCCATGGTCGAATGATCCGGTCAGCGACCCCGCCGGTGAGGCGCTTTACATCTGCGACGAGGAGAGCGGCCACATCTGGGGGCCGACCGCCCTGCCCGTGCACCGCGAAGACGCGAGCTACATTGTTCGCCATGGCCGCGGCTACAGCCGATTTGAGAGCATCACCCAAGGTATCGCCGCCAATCTGGTGCAATTCGTGCCATTGGGGGATTCGATCAAGATCTCCCGGCTGGTGCTGACCAACACCAGCGACCGCCCGCGCCGTCTGTCGGTCACCGGCTATGTCGAATGGGTGCTGGGCGCCCAGCGCGGCGCGACGGCGCCGTTCGTCGTTACCACCCTCGATCCCGAAACCGGTGCGCTCTTTGCACAGAACGGCTGGAACGCCGCCTTCCAGTCCGGCGTGGCGTTCGTCGATCTGGCGGGCCGCCAAACCGAATGGACCGGCGATCGGCGCGAGTTCATCGGCCGCAATGGCAGCCTGCAGGATCCCGCAGGATTGACGGATGGGCTTGTGCTCTCGGGCAATGCCGGCGCCGGCTATGACCCTTGTGGCGTACTCAAGACCGACATCGAGTTGGCGCCGGGCGTTGCCGAGGAGATTGTCTTCTTCCTCGGTGAAGCGGGCAGCGAAGCTGCCGCGCGCGAGGTGATCAAGCGCTACCGCACGGTGGATCTCGATGCGGTCTTCTCGGAGGTGGGCCGGCATTGGGACGATGTGCTGGGTGCGATACAGGTGAAGACGCCGGACCGCGCCATGGACATCATGCTCAACGGCTGGATGCTCTATCAAACCCTGGCCTGCCGCTTCTGGGCGCGCTCCGGCTTCTATCAGGCGAGTGGCGCGTTCGGATTCCGCGATCAGCTGCAGGACGGCATGGCGCTCGCGGTGACGAGGCCAGGCCTCACGCGCGCGCATCTGCTGCATGCCGCGGGCAGGCAGTTCCGCGAAGGTGATCTCCAGCATTGGTGGCTGCCGCCGCTTGGCCAAGGTGTGCGCACGCGGATTTCCGACGACCGCGTCTGGCTGGCCTATACGACGGCGCATTATGTCGAGACGACCGGGGATCGCAGCGTGCTGGACGAGGTGCTGCCGTTCCTTGAGGGGCCGGCATTGGCCGCCGGCGATCACGATGCCTTCTTCCAGCCGATGACGTCGGAAGACAAGGCGTCGCTCTATGAGCATTGCGCCCTGGCGCTGGACCGCAGCCTTGAGGTCGGGGCGCACGGCCTGCCATTGATCGGCACGGGCGACTGGAATGACGGCATGAACCGGGTCGGCGAGGACGGCCGCGGCGAAAGCGTCTGGCTGGCCTGGTTCCTCTATACGACCCTCACTGCTTTTGCCGAGCTTGCCGTTTCCCTCGGTGATCTGCCGCGTGCGGCGATTTGGCGGGCCCATGCCAAGGCCCTGCAGGCCGCTCTCGAAGCTGAGGCCTGGGACGGCAATTGGTATCGGCGCGGCTATTTCGACGATGGCAGTCCGCTTGGCTCGGCGCAGAGCGCCGAATGCCAGATCGATTCCATCGCGCAGTCTTGGGCCGTTCTATCCGGGGCCGCTGCACCGGATCGGGCTGCACGCGCCATGGCCTCGCTGGAGGAACGCCTGATCAACCGCGACGACAAGCTGGCCATGCTGTTTACCCCACCGTTCGATCATTCGCTGCCGGATCCGGGCTATATCAAAGGATATCCGCCAGGCCTGCGCGAGAATGGCGGGCAGTACACGCATGCCGCAACATGGACTGTGCTGGCGCTCACCAAGCTCGGTAATGGCGATAAGGCAGCGGGCCTCTTCAACCTGCTCAATCCGATCAACCACGCCAGTACGGCGGATGGGACCGCACGCTACAAGGTGGAGCCCTATGCCGTGCCGGCCGATGTCTATTCGGTGGCACCCCATGTCGGGCGCGGTGGCTGGACCTGGTACACCGGATCGGCAGGCTGGCTCTACCGCGCCGGTATCGAGGGCATCCTCGGCATCAAGCAGCGTGGTGCCGAACTGCTGATCGAGCCATGCATTCCAGCGGAATGGCCGGGCTTTGAGGCAACGTTCCGGTTCAAGTCGACCAGCTATCGGGTGGTGGTCACACGGGCCGCAGCAGGCAGCACCGCTTCAGCCACGCTGGACGGACGACAGATCAGCGAGCATCCAGTTCGGATTCCGCTGTTTGATGATGGCATCACGCATGAGGTTCATCTGACCATCACCTAGACAGTCAATCCTTGCCCTGCGCGGCCTTGATGAGGTTGTTGCGCAGTGTCACGACCGTCTTCTGCAATTTGGGAAACTCCTCGGGCGTCAGGCCAGAGGCTTTGATGAGGTTCATCGTGAGGCCCTTCTCCCGCAGGCGGCGGCCGGCATCAGTCAGGCTGACCAGGACCTGGCGTTCATCCGTCGCATCGCGCTGCCGGCGCAGATAGCCCATACTCTCCAGTTTCTTGAGGATCGGTGTCAGCGTGTTGGATTCGAGAAACAGCTTCTCGCCCAGACTGCTGACCGTCTGATTGTCTTCTTCCCATAGCGCCACGATCGCAATGTATTGCGTGTAGGTCAGGCCGAGTTCCTCAAGGATCGGCTTATAGGCCCGGCCATAAGCGAGATTGGCCGAATAGATTGCGAAGCACAGAAAGTCGGCCAGCCGAGGGTTGACCAAGCTGGAATCCGCCGGGGTTTTTGGGTCGGTGGTGCTCATTTGTTTGTCCTCACGCGGGGTCAGGATTGACCTTTGTGCTCTATATATATCGGATACGATTAAATCGGAAGGGCTTGACATCTGGTTTTATGATCATATATATCGCTTCCGAACTAATCGGGCGCGATATATATTAACTTTCCGGCGGTAAACCGATGACACTCCTCACCCTCGCCTATTTGGCAGGCCTGCTCACCATCGCCACGCCTTGCATCTTTCCGATCCTGCCCTTCGTCCTGGCCCGCGCCGATGAGCCTTTCCGGCGCGGCGGCTTGCCGATGCTGATTGGCCTGGCCGTCACCTTCGCGATCGTGGCAAGCCTCGCAGCCTTCGCGGGCGGCTGGGCGGTGGCGGCGAACCAGCATGGCAGGACCATCGCCCTGGTGCTGATGACGCTGTTCGGGCTGACGATGCTCCTGCCCGCTTTGGCCGTGCGCGTGACGGCGCCGATCACGGCGATCGGATCGCGGCTGGCGAACTGGACAGGGCGACGCATGTCGACCAAGGGTGCCACGGCGTCCTCCTCGATGCTGCTTGGAATCGCGACCGGGTTGCTCTGGGCGCCCTGCGCCGGCCCCGTGCTGGGGTTGATCCTGACCGGTGCCGCGTTGCGTGGCCCCAGCGTTGAAACGTCGCTGCTGCTTTTGACGTATGGCTTGGGTGCCGCAAGCTCGCTCGCCGCAGGCGTGTTTTTCGGCGGGCGTCTTCTGGCGCTCGCCAAGCGATCGGTACGACGCGGCGATGATCTGCGCCGCATCCTTGGTGCGGCTGTGGTGGCGGGCGCCGCCCTCATCTGGGGCGGATTTGATACCGGCGCCCTTACCCGCTGGTCTTCGGCGAGCACCAACATGATCGAACAGGGTCTCATCACCACGCTGCGGAACCCGTCCCCTTTGGAGTTAGGCACCGCTGCGGCAGCCGTTCCCGAACCCGCCTTGTCTGGCCCGCTGGCTTCACTGTTTGGCGCGCAACCCTGGGTCAACACGCAGCCGCTGCGCGCTGAAGATATCCGCGGCAAGGTCGTCCTGGTGAATTTCTGGACCTATTCCTGCATCAACTGCCTGCGGGCGTTGCCGCATGTTCGCGCCTGGGCGGAAAAATACCAGGATCGCGGCCTCGTGGTCGTCGGCGTCCACACGCCGGAATTCGCCTTCGAGAAGGATACCGTCAATGTCAGCAAGGCGGCAGCCTCGCTCGGCATCAGCTATCCCGTCGTCATCGACAATGACTTCGCAATCTGGCGGTCATTCAGCAATCGGGCATGGCCGGCGCTCTACTTCATCGATGCAGACGGCCGTGTTCGCGATCACGTCCTCGGCGAAGGCAGTTACGATGAGTCTGAGCGACTGATCCAGCAACTTCTGTCGGAAGCAGAGAATGCCCCGGTTGCCAGCGACATCGCCCCCGTTGACGGAATCGGCCCGCAAGCTGCAGCCGATTTAGAGAACCTGGGCTCGGGTGAAACCTATGTCGGTTATGCCCAGGCTGCAGGGTTCGCATCTCCCGGTGGAATTCGGGCAGACGAGCCCAGCCTCTATCGCGGCGTCGCAGCACTGCCGCTAAACCAATGGAGCCTGGCAGGTGTTTGGACGATCGGTGGCGAGTTCGCCACGCTCAATGACAAAACGGGCAGCATCTCGCATCGATTCCACGCCCGCGACCTCCACCTCGTCCTGGCGCCCGCCACCCCGGGTCACGCCATTCGCTTTCGCATCAAGATCGACGGCGCGGCACCCGGGCCCGATCATGGCTTTGACGTGGATGCTGAAGGGTGGGGCACCGTGCAAGAGGACCGCCTCTATCAGCTGGTCCGACAAACTGGACGGGTCGTCGATCGGACCTTCGAGATCGAGTTCTTCGATGCCGGTGTCCGCGCCTATGCGTTCACATTCGGATAGGGCAGCCGGCCCGTCATGTCGCGACAAGCCGCCAGCCCCCAGGCCTTCGCAGACGCGGTGATCAGATGAGGCGCACGCCATCGGCGGCGTCAAAGGCGTGCAGGCGTTCCGGCGGCAGCGAAACCGAAAGCCGGTCGCCGATCGCGGCATCGCTGCGCTCAAGCGAGAAGGCCTTGAACGAGACACCACCCAGCCGCAGGTGCAGAATGGTGCCAAGGCCGGTCGGCTCGATCAATTCGACGGTCGCTTCAAAGCCGCCCACGCCCGGGTCCAAGAAGATATGTTCCGGGCGAATACCGATGGTCACGGCCGCGCCGTCTTCGACGTCTGCGGCCTCCTCCTCGTCAATACCGGCTCTTTGCAGCGTCTTATGCAGTGGTAGGATCAATCCTTCCGCCAGCTCAACCCAGGCGCTGACACGGTCGCTGCGATAGCGTCCCTCGATCATGTTCATGGCCGGGGAACCGATGAAGCCGGCCACGAAAAGATTGGCTGGCCGGTCGTAGAGATCGAGCGGCGTCCCAACCTGCTGCACGACCCCGCCGTTGAGCGCCACGATCCGGTCGGCCAGGGTCATTGCCTCGATCTGGTCATGGGTGACATAGACCGAGGTCGCGGACAGGGAATGGTGCAGCTTCTTGATCTCGCCCCGCATCTGCTCGCGCAGCCTTGCATCGAGATTGGACAGGGGCTCATCGAACAGAAAAGCTTTGGGTGCCCGCACGATGGCGCGACCCATGGCAACGCGCTGCCGCTGGCCGCCGGAGAGCGCCTTCGGCCGCCGTTCCATCAGCGTGTTAAGGCCGAGGATGCTGGCAGCGCCGTCGATCGCCGCGGCGATCTTCTCGCGACCGGTCTTTCGGAGCCGCAGGCTGTAGCTCATATTCTCGGCGACCGTCATATGCGGATAGAGCGCATAGGATTGGAACACCATGGCGATATCGCGGTCGCGCGGCGGTAGATCGTTGACCCGCCTGCCGTCAATGCGAATCTCCCCAGCTGAAATATCTTCCAGTCCGGCGATCATGCGCAGCAGGGTCGATTTTCCGCAGCCTGAGGGGCCGACCAGGACAATGAACTCACCGTCGCGGATGGTGAGATCGATGCCATGCAGGATCTGCAGGGCTCCATAGGCTTTGCGGATGCCGACGATGTCGATCGATGCCATGAAATAACTCCGTCAGCCCTTGACCGCGCCGGCGGTCAGGCCCTGCACGAGATAGCGCTGGATAAGAAGGAAGAAGAGGCAGGCGGGAATGAGAGCCATGACGCCGGCTGCCATCATCTGGCCGAAATCCACCGAGAATTTCGAGACGAAGGACAGCAGCCCAACCGGGAAGGTGCTGGCGGCCGTGCTGGAGATCAGCATCAAGGCAAAAAGCAGCTCGCTCCAGGCAGCAGTGAAGACAAAGCCCAGCGTGGCGGCGATCCCCGGCAGAGTCAGCGGCAGGATGATCTGCCTGAAGGCGCGAAAGCGCGTGGCGCCATCGATCATCGCCGCCTCCTCCAACTCCTTGGGAATGCCGTCGAAGAAGCTTTGCATCAGGAACGTCGCGAAGGGCACATTGAAGGCGACGTAGACGATCACTAACCCCGTCAGGCTGTTGGTCAGGCCCAGCGGCGAGAGCATTTTGAAGATCGGCGCCACCAGCATGACCAGCGGAAACATCTGGGTCAGCAGCATCAACGCCACGATCCAGTATTTTCCGCGAAAGGTGAAGCGAGAGAGTGCATAGCCGGCGGTTGCAGCCAGCACGGTCACGATAATCGCAGTCGCGCCGGAAACGATCAGACTGTTGGCAAAGAAGCGCGGAAAATCGCTGTGCTTCAGCACGAAGATGTAATGCTCAAAGCCGGTGCGCGAGGGCCATAGCCGAACACCTTCGGTATAGAGCAGGTCATTCGGCGTCACCGACACCTTCAGCAGCCAATAGAGAGGGAAAAGCGCCACCGCGATATACAGCACAATGGCAGTGCGATGGGCGACGGTCGAGGCGATTTGACGCTTGCGCATCCTCACGCCCTCCGCAGCAGGGATTGGCGCAACAGCACGATGAGCAGCGAATAGGTCATCAGCAGGACAAGCAGCACCACGGCGATGGCCGAGGCGTAGCCGAAATCCAGCCGCCGGAACGCCTGCGTGAAAATATAGGACGCAACGATCTGGGTACGATCGGCCGGGCCGCCATTGGTCATGACGATGATCAGATCCGCAAAATTCGCGATCCAGACCGTCCGCAACAGGACCGTGATGGCGATGGTCGGTGCCAGAAACGGCAGGGTGATGGAGAGGAAGCGCTGCACAGCATTGGCGCCGTCGATCGATGCCGCCTCATAGAGGTCACGCGGGATCGCCTGCAGGGCGGCGAGCAGCGTGATGGCGAAAAACGGAATGCCCCACCAGACATTGGCGATGATCGGCCCCCACATCGCCATGGTCGGGTCGGATAGCAGGTTGGTCGGCGCCGACGTCAAGCCGAGCGCGAAGGCCCAATGCGGCAGCGGGCCAACGACCGGATTGAACATCCAGGCCCAGTTGAGCCCCGACAGAAAGCTTGGCACCGCCCAAGGCAGAAAGACCAACGCCTGGGCAATAGCACGGCCTCGAAATGGACGGTCGAGCAAGAGTGCCAGGATCAGACCGAAGGTGAACTGCAGCGACACCGAAGCACCCGCCCAGAGGAGCGTATTCTTCAATGCCCGCGCGAAGGCGACGTCAGAGGCCAGGACGCGGAAGTGATCCAGGCCGACGAATCCGCCACTGAAAGGATTGAGCAGCCGCACATCGCGGAAGGCATAGGAAAGTCCCAGCACCAACGGCACCAGCATGACCGCAACAATCAGAATCAGGGCCGGCGCCACATAGAGATAAGGCTCGCTCGCCATGGCCAAGCGCTGCAGCAATGGACGCTGGCCCGAGATATGCCGGCTCGATGAAGCTACAAGACTCATGACGAGGTCATGCCTTCCAAATCAGGAGAGCCAAGGGATGGCGCCAGAGCATGCTGGGAAAGTCGCCGGTGCATGGACCTTCCATGCACCGGCCAGCCAACCTGACGGAACCTGGGCGACGTCTCCGCAGCCCAGGCTACCTGACGTGATCGGTCCGGAGTCAGCGACAGCCACCACTTCACTTGGTGCTTAAGAACTTCTGCTGCGCTGTGGTCAAGTAATCAGCCCATTGCTTGCCCAAATCCTCCGGCGTCAGATCGCCCAACAAGGCTTCCTGGCTTGTCTTGATCACCAGCGAATCCTTGAAGAAAGCGAATTCCTCCAAATAGGTCGGCATGACTGTCGGCACCACCGACTTGTCGGAAAGCTCCTCGAACCAGCCCTTGAACTGGTCGTTGGCGTAGAAAGGATCGCTCTCCGCCGATTTGTGTACCGGCAACGCTCCCGTCTTCTGGTTCCAGGCGATGTTGCCCTTCTTGCCTTCCAGGGTCGCGATCAACTTCCAGGCCAGATCCTTATGCTCGCTGTTGGCGAACATCGACCAGCCGGCATAGCCGATCGTCGGGAATGCCTTGCCGCTGTCGCCCTTTGGCATCGGCGCCACGCCATAATCCTCGGGCTTCATGCGCTGGGAGATCGCGATCAAAGCATCGGGATCCTGATCCAGCATGGCGCAGGTCCCGGAATAGAAGCCCGCAACGATTTCGTTGAAGCTCCAATTCACGCTGTCCTTCGGCGCATAGCCGTTCTTGTAAAGATCGATCACGAAGGCTAGGCCTTTGACCCAGCCAGGATCGGCGAATGTGGAGGTGCCATCGGGTCTGAAGAACTCGTTCGAGCCATTGGCTGTGGCACCAAACATCACCCAGCCATTCAGCCCGCCAGGACCGCCCCGCAGGCAATAGCCATACTTGCCGGGCAAGGCCGAGACCTTCTTGGCGGCCTCCATGAATTCGTTCAGGGTCTTCGGCGGTGCGGCGACGCCGGCTTCAGCGAAAAGTTTCTTGTTGTAGAACATCGCCCGCAGATAGAAGCCATAGGGCAGCATGTAAGCCTTGTTCTTGATCGCCCGGCCGAACTCCAGCGCACGATCGTTGAGATCGGCGGTCTCGTCCCAACTGGCCAGATAGGGCTCAAGATCTTCCAGCGCGCCGTTGTTGGCATACAGCGAGAGCCAGGTATCCGGCATCTCGACCACGTCCGGCGTCTCGCCCGCCGACACCATGGTGGCAAATTTTTCGAAAGCTTCGCCCCAGGGCAGCGAGATGATTTCGACCTCGGTGCCGGGATTCTCGGCCTCAAATCCCTTGACGATGGATTTCAGCGTCTCCGTACGCTCGGGGCTGGTAATCACCTCGACGATCTTGAGCGTCTCGGCCTGCGCCTCGCCGGCCAGTACGATGGTAAGCGCTGTGGTGGCTATAAGTTTCTTGATCACGTCGTCCTCCCTTTGTCATGGTTAGATTTGGCTGCGGTTTTCAGGCAGCTTCGTTGATCGCCTTTGCAAGGTCATTCCATTGAGATTCAATCCCCTCCAGCCCGACATGCAGCCGGACGGAATTCGGGTCGATGCCAAAGTCCAGCGCCGAGTTCGGTGCCGCCGCCTGTGCCCGCACGACCAAGCCGGGTACGATCAGACTTTCATGGCCGCCCCAACTCACGCCGAGCTTGAACACACGCAGTTGATCGGCAAAACGCGGCACGTTCACCCCGTCGCGAAAGGTGAAGGAAAACAAACCGGATGTGCCATGCAGGCCGACCGGCAATTGGTTGCCGAGCCCGGGATGATTGACCGAAACGATGGCGGGATGTGCGGCCAAGCGCCTGGCGATGGCCAGCCCCGCCGCTTCATGTGCTTTCATGCGGATCGGCAAGGTCCGAAGTCCGCGGATCAAGAGCCAAGCATCAAACGGCGACAGCTTGCCACCGAGATAAGGCGACGTTGTCGAGCGGATCTTGCCGATCAGGTCGCGCGAGCCCGCTACCACGCCGGCAACGACGTCGCTATGCCCGCCGAGATATTTCGAGGCCGAGTGCAGCACCAGATCGACGCCAAGCGCAATCGGTTGTTGGAATATCGGCGTCGCCCAGCTGTTGTCGATGATGCTGAGGATGCCGTTTTGCCGCGCCAAGGCCGCGAGGGCACGCACATCAAGCGCCTCCATCGTCCAGCTGGTGGGGCTTTCCAGATAGAGTAGTGCCGCGCCGTCGAGCGCTTCGGCAACCGCCGACAGATCGCGCCCATCGACATAGGTGACGGTAATGCCAAAGCGGGCAAGCAGGGTTTGGAATAGACGGTAGGCATCCGGATAGACATGACGCACGCAGACGATGCGGTCGCCGGGCTTCAGGAACGTCAGCACTGTCGAGGAGATCGCCGCCATGCCGCTGGCAAAACCGAGCGCATCCTCGGCGCCCTCCAGCTCAGCGAGCTTCTCCTCGAAGAAACGAACAGTTGGGTTGAGGCCGCGCGAATAGGTCGGCCGGACCTTGAGACCGCGATAGGTTTCTTCCATCTCGGCATAGCTGGAGAATGTAAAGAGCGAGGTCTGCACGATCGGCGGCACGACGGCGTCATAGGCAATGACGTCGTCATGGGCGACGATGCCGCTGGCGCGCTCGAAAGGATCCATGCCATCGACTGTCGGGGATTTATACGTCATCGGGACATTTCCTTGATGTCTTCCTCAACGATCGCCAGGATCGCGAGCGTCATATGCCGGGCGCGATCGAGATCCTGCGCCGCGATGGCATCGAACAGCAGTCGGTGAAACGGGAAGGAGCGGCGGGCGAAATCCCAGCGTTCGAACGGCTGCTCCCAGAAACTCTTGAAGGTCTCGCGCATCTGCTCCAGCAGTTGCGGAAACATCGCGTTGTGGGTGGCGTCGTAGATCGCGAGATGGAAGGCAAGATCCTCGGGGCCAGCGGTGCCCTTTTCGTAATGCACGGCCTCCATGGCCAGCAGCTTCTCTTCGATCCGCGCCAGATCTTCCGGCGTGCGGCGCATGGCGGCGAGGACGCTGGCCTCGGTCTCCAGGCCGCGCCGGATATCGAGCGTCTGCAGCAAGGCATCGCGCAGATGACCGACGTCGAAGGAGAGCGGCAAGTGAATGGTGTCGGCCGAAATGTTGCGCAGCAGATATGTGCCGCTGCCCTTGCGGGATTCGACCATGCCCAGCGCCTGCCATTGACGAATGACCTCGCGCACCGTCGAGCGCCCGACCGCCAAGGACGCCATCAGCTCGCGTTCCGCCGGAAGTCGGTCGCCCGGCTTCAACTGCGACCGGCCAATGAAATCGGCCAGCGCCGCCATGACGCTTTGCGCGCGATCGGATTTCGGCAGCGGCAATAGCCTGACATCCAGCTCAGCCATATTCAGGTACTGGCATCTTCAGATACTGGCCCCCATCCATCGATCCCCGGGCCATACAGCCCCAAACAGCACTCTGTGCAGGATATTATTCCTTAATATCCCAGAATTGGTCTGACATCTGTCAGCTTTGACTGAGAAACAGCCGGTGTCAAGCCGGCATCCGGGGGCGCCGAGCGCGCTCGTTCTTTGGCAGAGAAGACAGCTGGAGGGCGGCGTTCTACGCCGGGGGCGTCAGAATTGTGTGCCGATGCCGCCGGTCACCGACCAATTGTCATCGACGAGATAGATCACGCGCCAGCGGTCGAAGGTGGTGCAGGGATGTGAGATCCCGCAGCAGACCAGATCGCCGACACGCAGATCTTCGCCGTCGCCGATCGTCAGATAGGCATGCTGATCATTCATGCCCTTGACCGACCAATCCGCCGGCGCCGGATGTGGTTGTGCGTCATCGCCTGGCCGGTAGTGCAGCACCGGCTTCGGCAAATCGATATCGAACGACGCGTCACGCTTGCCCATGGTGAGGATGGCGAGGCCTGGCTCCGGCCGCGACTGGACCATGGACCAGACGAAAAGCGCTGGCCGCAGGCGACCCATGCTGCGCCACGCCACCGGTATGCGATCCTGCAGGCGATCGAAGATGTCGTCATAGTAATGGGAGTCGTGGGTCAGGTAGCAGCCGCTGCGAATGACGACCCGCGTTTTCTTCGACAGGCGAATCTCGGCGAAGCGCCGCGCCACCATGTCGAAATAGGCCGAACCACCCGCCGTCAGCAATACTTCGTCGCCGCCAAAGGCCTCGTGCCGGTCAGCAGCAATGGCCGCCTCGGTCAGAAAGTCCAAAAAGGCGCCGACCTGCCGTTCGTCCGCAGCCGCGTCGGATGTGTGGATCAGCCCCTCGAAACAGGCCAGTCCTTCCAGTGACAGACGTGCACGGCAATCGATCACGGCGGCGATCGTGGCTTGTACCTGCTGCAGCGACCGGCAGCCAGTCCGCCCCCCGATCAAACCTACCTCGAGAAGCACGCGCAACTTGCCGGCAAAGCCCGCAGCGGTGGCGAGGTCATGAAGCCGACGCGCGCCCACAGGAGAATCGACATAGCTCCAGAATGTCAGGTCGGGATGGCGCGCAAGCAGTGCGATGGCGCCCAGCACATCGGCCCGCGACACCATCTGGTTGGCCATCAGAATGCGACGGCAGCCGGATTCAGCGGCGACCACGGCTTGTTGGATCGTGGCGACGGTGAGGCCCCAGCAACCATTTTCCGCCTGGCGCGCAAACAATTGCGGGCTCATGGTGGTTTTGCCGTGCGGCATCAGTTCAGCGCCGGTATGGGCGAGGAACTGCGCCATCCATTTGCCATTGTGATCGACGGCCGATTGGAGAATGACCGCCACCGGATAGGGCGTGTCGCCGCGCAGCACATTGAGGCCGAGCGTGCCCAGCTGCGCCAGCGTTGTCGCAGGGAGATTGACCGGATAGCCTTTCGTTTGCCAGTCAACGGCACCCGCGCCGGCCCGCGCCAGGGCCGCATTGATCGCCGCTTGGTCGAATCCACCTAAAGCGGCAGTGTTATTGCTATCCGGCATTGCTCTATCGCGCGCCCGGGCGCACGCCACCGAGGCGGGCCGACATTTCATAGGCCGCATCGGTCAATTGCTTTCGATAGCGGCGGTGATTCTGCAGCCCCTCTTCCCGCGGCGTCAGCAGGCACAGCGTTGCCACGCAATGCTGATGCTGGTCATGCACGGCGGCGGCAAAGCAATGCGTGAAATGTCCGTCCACCCCATCACTGGAGAAAAATCCTTCGGCACGCGCCTGATGAACTTCGGCGAGAAACGCCTCCGGCTTCAGCCGCTTGCCCCGGGGCAGGATAAAATCCTCCGACGGAATCAAATCCAGGATGTCGGCGTCATCGAGATGCGATACCAGCAACCGACCCGAGGCCGTCCAGGGCAGCGGCACCGGTTCGCCGACATCGGAACTGATGCGGAAATGCCGCTCGCCTTCCTTCATCTGCATGACGACATATTTGCGATCTTCGACCATGCAGAACTGCGCTGTCTGCGTGGTACTGGCCGACAGGCGGTCAAGATATTCGACTGCCAAGCGCATGATGTCGAAATGATGGAGATATGATAGTCCGAACAGATACAGGCGCCGGCCGAGAAAGACGCGGCCTTCGGCATCGGTCGGCTCAAGGACACGGCGCCGCAACAGCAGCCCGATAATGTCATAGACGGTTGATTTCGGCGCGCCGATGGCGATGGCGATCTCGTTCGGCCGCATCGGCCGCTTGGCTTCCTGGAGGAACTCAAGAATATGAAAGGCCCGGTCGATGCCACGCGCCCGCGGGCCTGCCTCTGCTGACGCGCTGTCTGCCACGATCGCCTTTGACTTTGGCGCGCGGGCGGCAGGCCTGGCGCGAGGGCTGCGATCGGCAGTGGGGTCAACAACACCCTTCGCCGCGATGCCGCGGCGCGCCCTGGATTGCGGCAGATTGGGCGTCTTTTGCATGGAGGTCCCTCTTAGAACTGAGCGCTTTTCAGGAACTCGGCGAGGCGCTTCGACTGGGGATTGCGGAACAGTTCCTCGGGTTTCCCCTGCTCCTCGATCCGGCCCTGATTCATGAAGACTACACGGTCGGAGACTTCGAAAGCGAACTTCATCTCATGGGTCACCAGAAGCATGGTCATGCCGTCGCCCGCCAAGGCCTTGATGACGTTCAGTACCTCGTTCACCAGCTCCGGATCAAGGGCCGAGGTGACCTCATCAAACAGCATGACCTTGGGGCTCATGGCGACGGCCCGAGCAATGGCAACACGCTGCTGCTGGCCGCCGGATAATTGCCCTGGGTAGTGCCCGCGCCGGTCGAGCATGCCGACCCGCGCCAGCCATTTCTCCGCGATCGCGACCGCCTCGTCCTGCGGCAGCTTTTTCACCTTGGTCAGACCCAAGGTGACGTTGCCCAGCGCCGTCATATGCGGGAACAGATTGAACTGCTGGAACACCATGCCGGTCATCGCCCGCTGGCGGGCAACCTCCACCTCTTTCTTCGGCTTCCGGTCCGGCCCCGGCAAATAGCCGATTTCCTCGCCGTCGATCCGGATATGGCCTTCCTGAAAATCCTCCAGCATGTTGACACAGCGCAGCATCGTGGTCTTGCCCGAGCCGCTGGAACCGATGACCGAGACGACGTCGCCACTTTTCATAGCGAGATCGACGCCTTTCAGGACCTCAACATGGGTGAATTTCTTGTGCAGATTTTCGATCTGCAGAACGGGTGTCTCCAACGACGCCTCCTCACTCATGACGGCAGCGCGACCCGGCGCTCAAGATACCGGCCGAACCGCTCGATCGAGAAATTGATCAGAAAATAGATGATGCCTGCTATTAAGTAGAACTCGAGGCTCATGAAGTTGCGTGCAATGATCTGCCGAGTTACGAGCATCAGCTCAACCGCTCCAATCACCGACAGCAAGGTCGACGCTTTGACCATCTCAGCTGCCGTGTTGACCCAGCTGGGTAAAGCCTGGCGCATTGCCTGTGGCGCCAGAATGTAGATAAAGGCCTGTCGGAAGGTGAGGCCGATCGCCTTGGCAGCTTCCATCTGGCCCTTCGGCAAGGCCAACAGAGCACCACGCAGAGTCTCGCCAACATGGGAGCTGCAGAAGACGGTCAGCGCAAAGACACCAGCCTGGAATGCCGTCAGCTGAATGCCGATTTTGGAGAGCAGATAATAGCAGGCCAGGATCAGCACGAAGACCGGCGTCCCGCGGACATATTCCAGGATGGCCCGTACGGCGATACGTGGCACCAAGCGGCCATAGACCAGAACGAGCCCGACACCTACGCCCAACAATGTGCCCAGTGAAATTGCCAACACCGAGATCAGCATGCTCATCCCGAGGCCTTGCAGAATTGACCAACGGGCGAGCCAGAGTTCGGGAAAAAAGTGACTGAGTTCAGACATCTACGCAACCATCAACGTGGAATTGCCAAGCGTCGTTCTGCGACACGCAGACCTGCCGCGATCAGATAGCAGGTCGTCACATACATCAGGCTGCAGACCGACCAGGTCTCGATCACGCGGAACGTGTTCACATTGATCTGCCGGGCATAGAAGGTGAGGTCCGGCACGGCAATGGCCGCAGCCAAGGACGTGTCCTTAAAGAGCGAAATGAAATTATTGGCCAAAGCGGGCAGTGCATTGCGCAGCATCACCGGCAGGATGACCCATAGCCTTGTCTGCCATTCGGTAAGGCCAATGGACAACCCAGCTTCGCGCAGGCCGCGTGGCAGGGCCAGCAAGGCACCCCGGAACACTTCGGTCAGATAGGCGCCGGCATAGATGGCGAGCGTTGCGACGAAGGCCTCGACCTTGCCGATGCGCACGCCCAACTGTTCCGGCACGACGAAATAGGTGAAGATGATGAGGAAGAACAGCGGCATGTTCCGGATGATCGTCACATAGGTCGACGCCACCCGCCGCAGCACGGCATTCTTCGAGACCATGGCAAAGGCCGCTGCCAGGCCAATCAAACATCCGACCAGAATGGCGAACACGGCCATCGCCAGTCCGAGCCCAAGCCCGGACAGCAACAGGTCGAAATCTCGCCAAACCGGCGCGAAATTGAGTTGATAGCCCATGACAGCGGCCCCGCCGATCTTCTAGCAGAGCTTACTTGTACTCGACCGGAAAGCCAATCTGCGGCACCGGCAGATCGACGCCGAACCACTTCTTGAACGACGCCGAATAGGTGCCGAACTCGACGCCGGTCATCGCTTCGTGGAACACCGTGTTCACGAAGTTCAGCCACTGCTGGTCACCCCGCTTGACCGCGCAGGAATAGCTCTGCGGGCTCCAACCATAGCCGGCATCGAGATACTTGCCGGGCTGCTGCACGATCAGCCACTTCACCGAGGATTGGTCAGTGGCAGAGGCATCCGCCTGGCCGCTGTTGAGCGCCTGGTACATGAGATCGACGCTTTCATACTGGTCGACCTTGGCCTCGGGCAGGGCCGCGTGAACCATCTCTTCGGCATAGACGTTCTGAAGCACGGAGACCACGGCACTGCTGCCGGCGGCCTTCAACTCATCATAGGATTTGAACTTGCCGCCTTCCTTGAGCAACAGGCCGACGCCTTCGCGGTAATAGGGAATGGTGACGGCTACCTGCTGCGCGCGTTCGGCCGTCACGGTCATGAACTGACAGGTGATGTCGACCTTGTCCGTAGTGACGTTGGGAATGCGCGCATCCGAGGATTGCTCGACGAATTCGATCTTGTTGGGGTCGTTGAACAGGCCCTTGGCGACGAGATGCGCCATATCAATGTCGAAGCCGACGAGGTTTCCGCTTTCGTCCTTGAAATGCCAGGGGGCGTTGGTGCTGCCCGTGCCGACGATGAGATGGCCGCGCGCCAGAATCTCGTCGAGCTTGCTCTTCTCCTGTGCGTTGGCCGACAGCGAACCGGTCGCCACGATCGCTGCAAACATCGTCAACCCAGCCAGCGTCTTGCGCAGTTTGTTGGTCATAGATCCCCTCCCTCATGCGGTGAAACGGCAATCTACCGAATTCCAATATACTGGAACTGATTACACAGTGGTAGACAAGAGGGACTATCGGATGATAGTCGAAAGCGAGTCAAGGAGATCGTCGCGCGCCGATCCGGAATGGCCGGTGCATACGATGGCGGCATGAATTCAAGACGAGGGAATAGACAGTCATGGTCACGAAACCCGCAGCGAATGCCAAAGCAAAACCCGTCGCCAAGGCGCGCAAGGTCGCGATTGGCGCACCGAAGGCAGGCGCGGGCGGGATGGCATTGCCTTTCAGCCCGGCGATACGCGCCGGTGATTTCGTCTATGTCTCAGGTCAGGTTGGCTTTGATGCGCAGAACGAAATTGTTGCTGGCGGCATCGTCGCTCAGGTGCGCCAAACCATCGAGAACATGCGCCGCATTCTGGAAGCTGCAGGCTGCTCGCTCGACGATGTCATCAAGGTGAATGTCTGGCTGGATGACGCGCGTGACTTCGCCAGCTTTAACCGGGTCTATGCCAGCTATTTCAAGGATGTCCCGCCGGCCCGCTCGACAGTGCAATCACCCTTGACGATCGACGCCAAGATCGAGATGGATTGCATCGCCTACAAGCCCGTTTAAAGCGTCGTCAGGCGGCTTGCCCGACGACGACCGTGCTCTCGGCCGGCTTGAGATCGCATTTATAAAGGTCAGTCGACTTCTGCATGTTCCGGCCGGCCTGCCGCCGATATTCCGACGGCGCCAGCCCGCACAGCTTGCGGAACTGGCGATTGAAATTCGAGATGTTGTTGAAGCCGGTTTCAAAACAGATGCTGGTGATCGGCTTGTCGGTCTGCGCCAGAAGATCGCAGGCGAGATTGACCCGCATCCTGTTCAGGTAATGCACAAAGCCGTGTCCGGTGTTCCGCTTGAAAAAGCGGGAGAAGATCGATTCCGACATACCGAAATAGTTGGCAACATCCGACAGATGAATATCCTCGGCTATGCTCGCCGTCAGGAAATCCAGAACCTTGTTGATGGTTTCCGATGTCCCCTGATCCAGGGTCGGACAATAATGCCGGCTTGAAAGGATTTTTCGTTCGGACGATCGGCTCAGTTCATAGAGTAGTTCGAACAGCAGCAGCACCCGCCGCATGGCGGTTGCCTTGCCGATTTCGCCAAGCAGCCCGGCGCCCAGCTTGGCAGCGGCGCCCGAAAATTCGATTCCAAACACAGCCTCGCTGAGCAGACCGTCGATCTCCTTGAACTCCGGCCACAGCCGCATCGCATCCTGCATGAAGCTATCGCTGAACTGCACCAGCATGTCGCGATCCTGGATGCTCTCGCCAATCGCGATGTCGCTGACCCAATTGTGCGGCAGATTGGGACCGGTCAGCACCAGCGTACCGGGACAAAAGTCACCGACATAGTCGCCGATGAACATCTTGCCGGACGATTCCTGGATCAGGTGCAGTTCGTATTCCGGATGGTAATGCCATTTCGCGAGCTCATAAGGATAGCCATGGACGTTCCAACGAAATGACTCCCTCGGTCCCCCGACAATAAGCTCAAAATCCGGCGTGGACTTTCGCTTGGTCATGCTTCACCCGCCTGCTCATTCGCCGGCCATCGCGAACCGCGCGGCCTCTGCTCGACATCATTTGCGGCTATGGGAAGGCCGGTCCTGCCCATCTGTTTTTCTCGACTTCTATCTCCGGCCCTCGATCACACGTGCAATGGTTAAGTCATCAGCGGCTCATGTCAATAAACTTGGTCAACGAACTCGGGTGCCGCCGTTCATGCTGCAACGCGAAACCGAGCGATGAGACATTTTGCGCAATGCGGGGATCAGGTGATGAAGTCGGCCGTCGGTGAGAGTCTGCGCGAAAGCGATTACCCGACAATGACCAGAACGCCGCGTTTGAAATTGGTTTGCTGACAAAAAATGCGAACTCGCCCGCCAAAAAGCGTGTAGCACACACCACCCACGCGCAGATAATGCCGCAACAAGAAGCAACTCGCTCCGGTCCATAAGAACTTGTCAGGGCGGATCCGGGCGTGAGCGCTGCGGCCAATCAGAAACCTTAACCACTTACGGGGGGAAGATAGATGCACGCCAGACTTCCACTAAGAGCCATCCTCGCCACAGCATCCATGCTGGTGGCAGTATCGGGCGCCAGAGCCGATTTCTGGGCCGACGCCGGCGCGCCCTATAAGGGTGTCACCATTCACGGCGTCTCCGAAAGCACGCCGCCGTCCAATTATGTCAAGGACGTCCTTGCACCCGCCTTCACCAAGGCGACGGGTATCAATGTCGAATTCGAGGCGACCTCCTGGGACCAGATGTACGACAAGGCGATCAAGGACATGGAGGCCAAGACCGGCATCTATGACTTCGTCTATATCGAGCAGGACATCATCTACAGCTATCTGTCGCGCGACTTCCTGGTGGATCTCACCAAGGAACTGAAAGCCGATCCCAAACTGGCCTCGCCGGATTTCAAGGTCGACAATTTCACGACCTTTATCAATTACTTCAAGGATTCCAGCGGCGACGTTTATGGCGTGCCAATGGAAGCCTTCCTGAAGGTCTATCTCTATCGCAAGGATCTGTTCGACGACGCCAAGAACAAGGAAGCTTTCAAGGCCAAGTACGGCTATGACCTGGCGCCGGCCACGACCCATGCGCAGTACCGCGACATCGCCGAGTTCTTTGCACAAGTCGGCAAGGACACCGACCAGGAACTCTGGGGCACGACCGTCCAGGCCCATACCGGCCATCCGTCGTCCTGGTACGAGTTCTTTGAAAGTGTGGCGCCCACCTTCGGCGTCTACAACTGGGGCATCAACCAGGATGGTTGGAGTGCCAGTGTGGATCATGGCGGCACCATGAACAGCCCGAAGGCCAAGGCAGCGCTTGAATATTGGCTTGGCCTGCTGAAGTTTGCGCCGCCGGAATCGACCACCAGCACATGGGACGAGGTCGCTGCCACCTTCGCCGCGGGCCGCGCTGCTCAAGGCCTGGTCTACGGCGAAAACGCCGCCTGGATCGCAACCAACGCCGACAAGTCCAACGTCGTCGGCAAGGTCGGTGTCGCTTTGCCGCCGCTTGAAGACGGTGTGCTGGCCGATGCCGAAGCCGGCAAAGGCTATATCGGCTATTACGATGGCGGTGCCTTCGGCATTCCTTACTCGTCGAAGAACCAGAAGGCCGCGCTGCTGTTCCTTGAGTATATCGGCCAGGCGTCGGTGCAGGCGGATTGGGCGGTGGCAGGTTCGCGCATCACCCACACCGCGACCTATGACGACCCGAAGGTCCAGGAGATGGATGCGAAGGTCGACCACTATTATACGCTCATGAAAGACCAAGGTAAGCTGTTCGCCGGTGCTCCTCCCTACCCGTTCCATGCGCAGGTTCGGGAAGCGACGGCACCCTTCTTCTATCAGGCGATTACCGGCGAGTTGACGGCCTCCGACGCCCTCGACAAGATGGCGGCAGCGGCAGAAGCCGAACTGACCAAGCTCGGCTATCGCAAGTGATCCGGTCTCGGCCGGGACGGTGAGTGTCGTCCCGGCCGATATTTTTTACGGCTTTCACTGAATGCTTTTCCTGGACCAGATGTCCGTCCGGAAGCCCAACTCTTGACGGTGAATTGATGCGGTCACAAAGCATCGGCTGGTTGCTGCTGGCACCGACACTGATCATCCTGGTGATCTTCGGGCTCGTGCCGTTCTTTTACGTGCTGGTGGTCGGCTTTACCGAATGGAACGCCTTTGCGGCCAATCCCGGCGCGCATTTCTATGGCGTGGAGAACTATCGTCACCTCGTCTTCGACGAACAACTGCTCTATTCCCTCTGGATCACCCTGCGGTTCGCTTTCTTCGCGGTGCTGAGCGAAATCATCCTGGGCTACTTCCTGGCCCAGTTGATGATGAAGGATTTTCCGCTGAAAGGGTTTTTCCGGACGATCCACACCCTTCCCCTGATGGTGGCGCCCATTGCCGTGGGGGCGACATGGCGCCTCCTCACGGTGCCTGGCCTCGGCCCCGTCCCCTATTATCTCGATCGCTGGTTCGGAATCGACTACCGGCTCGGCAGTTTTGCCGACCAGGCCTTCTGGACAACGGTGCTGATGGATGTCTGGCATTGGACGCCACTGGTGACCCTGACGCTGCTGGCGGCGCTTTCCTCGCTCCCCAAGGAGCCGTTCGAGCAGGCGCAGATAGATGGCGCCAACAGGTTCCAGATCTTCCGCCATGTGACGCTGCCGATGCTGAAGCCCGCGATCCTGGCCACCGTCTTCATTCGCATGATGGATGCGCTGCGCACGGTCGACGAGGTCTGGATGCTGACCGGTGGCGGCCCTGCCGCGGCCACGCGCTATATCGGCCTCTACATCTGGCGGGTCGTGTTCCCGAAGACCGATTACGGCTATGGGTCCGCCATGTCCCTCCTCGCCCTCTACCTCACGATCGTCATGTGCTGGCTGCTCTATGTGGCGCTGGTCGCACGTCGCGACCTGCCGAAAGGTGATTGATGCACAAGCAAAGCCGCTGGAGATCGTTCTTCTTCTGGATTGCCGCCAGCTTCATCACGCTGTTCCCGATCTATTGGATGTTCCTGATCTCGGCAAAAAGCCGCGTCGAGATGTATGGGAAGCCGACTTTCCTCATCCGTAGTTTCTTTTCCGAAAACTATATCAAGACGCTGACAGATCCGTCGTTCCAGCAATACATGCTCAACTCGATCATCGTCTCCACGGCCAATGCTTTGCTGGTGACCACCTTGGCATTGTGCGCCACCTATGCGCTGTCACGCTTCAAGCTGGTCGGCAAGGAGAACATCTTCTTCTGGACGATCACGAACCGCATGGCGCCGCCAGCCGTCTTCCTGTTGCCACTGTTCCTGCTGTTCACGCAGGCCTTCACGATCGGCGAATGGAAGCTTTACGACACACGCATCGGCCTCATCCTGCTCTATTGCGTGTTCAATCTTCCCTTTGCCATCTGGACCCTGCGCAGCGTGATCGACGGCATCCCCAAGGAGCTCGACGAGGCCGCGATGATCGACGGCGCCAACACCTGGCAGGTGATGACGCGTGTCATCATCCCCTTGGCGCGACCCGGCCTTGCCGTCACCGCGATCCTGACCTGGGTCTTTGCCTGGAACGAATATCTGTTCGCGGCGACCCTCACCAGCGTCAAGGCACGGACGATCACCACGGGATTGGCCGAATTCGTGACGGTGACCGGAACCAATTGGGGCCAGATGGCAGCCACAGCAACACTGACCCTGCTGCCAGCGTTACTTTTCCTCGGCCTGGTGCAACGCCATATCGTCGCCGGCCTCACCTTCGGCGCCGTGAAGGAGTAACGCCATGGCCGAGCAACCCAAACAGAGTGGTGTGAAAAAGACTGGCTTCCTGCCCATTCACACCAACGCCTTCGATCGCGTTTTCATCGGCACGATCGTCTTTGTTGCCGTGCATCTTTTCTGGATGCGTTTTTTGGAGGTTCACCTCCCCCTCTTTCTGGCGACGATCCTCTCCGTGGTCATCGGCTGGATCATTGTCGCGCGCGGTTAAGGAGTGCAGAAATGGTACAAGCACTGGTTCTCGAAGAAAAAGACAGATTGTCGCTGCGGGACATCCGGGTCGACGAGACGCTGGGCCGTCGCGATGTACGCATTGCATTGCGGCGCGTCGGCATCTGCGGCAGTGACGTCCACTATTATACCCATGGCGGTATAGACCCATTCATCGTGCGGGCGCCCATGATCCTGGGTCATGAGGCCTCCGGCGTCGTCGTCGAAATCGGCGCGGATGTCACCGAACTCAAGGAAGGCGACCGGGTCTGCATGGAGCCGGGAATTCCCGATCCCGCCAGCCGCGCCTCGCGCCTCGGCAAATACAACCTCGATCCGGCCGTCCGCTTCTGGGCGACACCGCCGGTGCATGGCGTCCTGCGCCCGACGGTCGTGCATCCGGCCGACTTCACCTTCAAGCTGCCGGACAATGTCTCGCTTGAACAGGCCGCCATGGTGGAACCCTTGGCAACCGGGGTGCATGGCGCCACCAAGGCACAGGTCCAGCCCGGTGATATCGCCGTGGTCACCGGTGCCGGCACGATCGGTCTGGTAACGACACTGGCGGCACTGGCCGCCGGCTGCGCCCGCGTCATCGTGAGCGACGTCGATGACAGCAAGCTGGCTCTTGCCGCGACCCTCGGGGCCGTGACGACGGTGAATGCAAAATCCCAAAAGCTCGTCGACGTGGTTAAGCGCGAGACCGATGGCTGGGGCGTCGAGATCGTCTTCGAATGCTCGGGTAATCACCGCGTGGCGCCCGATGTCTTCGACATGCTGTGCCCCGGCGGTCGCGCTGTCTTCATCGGCATGCCGGGAGAGCCGATCTCCTATCACGTCACACGGGCGGCCATCAAAGAGGCGCGGGTCGAGCATATCTTCCGCTACGCCCATGTCTTTCCACGCTGTGTCGCCATGCTTTCCTCCGGCGCCATCGATCTGAAGCCGTTGATCACGCGCACTTTCGGATTTGAAGACAGCATCCGGGCCTTCGAATTTGCCAAGCACCCGCCGCAGGGCTCCGTGAAAATCCAGATTGAAATGCCGAACTGAGCCAATCGGAAGAGGATCGATTTTCCATGTATCTCGAAAAGCTGAAACTTGATGGCCGCGTCGCGGTTGTAACCGGCGGCGGCAGAGCGATTGGGCTCGCTTGCGTCACGGCTCTCGCCGAAGCGGGCGCCAAGGTGGTGATCGCCGAAATCGATCCCAAGGTCGCAGCGAGCGGCCGCGCGACCCTGCAGAAGAGCGGGCTCGATGCCGAGATCGTGCAGCTCGACGTGACCAATTCGACGGAGGTCACCAAGGTGGCCGACACTTTGGCAGCCAGGCACGGCCGTATCGACATTCTCGTCAACAATGCCGGCATCGCCCGCAGCGGGATCGCGGCCGAAGACCTCTCCGACGAGCATTGGCACAATGTCAACGACGTCAATTATAATGGTCTGTTTTGGTGCTGCCGCGATTTCGGCCGGCACATGCTGGCGGCCGGCCGGGGCTCCATCGTCAATATCGGCTCGATGTCCGGCTACATCGTCAACCGGCCACAGAAACAGGCCTATTACAACGCGTCGAAGGCCGCTGTCCATCACCTGACGCGCTCGCTGGGTGCCGAATGGGCTGATCGCGGTGTCCGCGTCAATGCGGTGGCGCCCACCTATATCGACACGCCGATGGTTCACGAAGTGCCGGGCGTCGACGCCATGATGAAGGACTGGCTGCGCGACACACCCATGGGACGCCTCGGCAAGCCTGACGAAATCGCCTCAGTCGTTCATTTCCTGGCCAGTGACGCCGCAAGCCTGCTGACCGGCTCCATTGTGCTGGCCGATGGCGGCTTCACGTGCTGGTAAAGACCCCGACGGCAAGGCCGGCAATTCGGCGATGAAGGATTACGACTATATCGTCGTGGGCGGTGGCAGTTCCGGCTGTGTCACCGCAAGCCGCCTGGTGCAGGATCATGGCGCACGCGTGCTGCTGCTCGAAGCAGGGCCGGCGAAACCCAGCCCGGTGTTGGCCATGCCGGCCGGTTACATGAAGTTCCTGGCGAGCGACGCCTATCTCACCATGCATAAATCGGTGCCGCAGCCCCAGCTTGATGGCCGCGCGCCGATCATCCCGCAGGGCCGGGTGCTGGGCGGGGGCAGCGCGGTCAACGCCATGGTCTATATGCGCGGCCAGGCGGCCGATTACGACCGCTGGGACCGCTATCTCGGCCAGGGCTCAGGCTGGAGCTACCGGGACCTGCTGCCCCATTTCAAGCGCCAGGAAGACAACGACCATCTCGCCGGCGAATTTCACGGTGTCGGCGGGCCGCTGAAGGTATCGCATCTCGGCCACCACTGCGCCATGAGCCAGGCATTCGTGAAAACCGTCCAGGGGTTGGGCTATCCCCATAACCCGGATTTCAACGGCGCCCAGCAGCGCGGCGTGGGCTTTATGCAGCACACGATCGACGGCGCCACCCGTCGCCGGTGCAGCGCCCGTGACGCCTTCCTGGCGCCACTCATGAATGATCCGCGGCTGACCATCCTGACGGATGCCAGTGCCACGGGCCTTATCATTGAACAGGGGTGCGCCAATGGCGTGCGCTATGTGCACGCGGGTCAAACGATCGAGGCTCGCGCCAGTGCCGAGGTGATCCTCACCGCCGGCACCTATATCACGCCGAAGCTCCTTATGCTCTCCGGCGTCGGGCCGGCGGCACATCTCAAGGAACATGATATCGCCACGAAGGTCGATCTGCCGGGTGTGGGGCAGAACCTGCAGGATCATCACGAGGTTCCACTCATCGCCGCAGCCAACGGGCCCTATGGCTATTTCGGCCAGGATCGCGGCCTCGCGATGCTTCGCAACGGCCTGCAATACTTGCTCTTCAAATCCGGCCCTGTCACGACCACCGGCGTCGAGGCCTGCGCCTTTATCGATCCCGACAATCATGGCCCCGACAACCACGGCGATGAAAGCACGATCCAGCTCTATTGCGTGCCCACCGTCTATCTCGACCGCGATATCTCGGGCATCGCACCCTGCGAGGGCGTCACCCTGACGCCTGGTGTGTTGCGCCCGAAGGCGCGCGGTTCCGTGAAGCTGCGTTCCGCTGATCCCGCAGCACCACCGCTGGTGGACTGCAACTTCTTCGGCCATCCGGATGATTTGCGCCTGCAGGTCGCTGGCCTCCGTTTCGCGCGCAAGATCATGGCGGCAGCGCCCATGCGGGACATGTTGACAAGCGAGCTCTTCCCCGGCGCCGAAAAAGCATCGGACGCCGATCTCGAGGCGCATTGCAAGCGCATGGTCAAGACTACCTATCACCCCGTGGGCACCTGCCGCATGGGGCCCGATGGCGATGCGAGTGCTGTCCTCGATGCCAAGCTGCGTGTGCGTGGGGTCGACAAGCTGCGCGTTTTTGATCTGTCCATGATGCCGAGCATCACGTCCGGTAATACGAATGCGCCGGCATTGGCGATCGCGGATCGGGCCGTTGCGCTGATGATGGGATAGGGACATTTCTGGCGGACGATCCTGTCGATCGTCGCTGAGTACAAAGAAACTAGTGGGGGATATGGTCGATGGCGTCGGTAGAAATCCGTGAGGTCCGCAAGTCCTTTGGCGGCGTTCATGTCATCCATGGCGTGTCCATCGATGTCGCCGATGGCGAGTTCGTCATCCTGGTCGGGCCGTCCGGCTGTGGGAAATCAACGCTCCTGCGCATGATCGCCGGGCTGGAGGAAATCAGCGGTGGTGACATTCGCATCGGTGGCCGGGTCGTCAACAACCTGCCACCCAAGGACCGGGACATCGCCATGGTGTTCCAGAACTACGCGCTCTATCCGCATATGACGGTCGCTGAGAATATGAGCTTCTCACTGATGCTGAAGCGCGCCCCGAAGGATGAGATCGACGGCCGCGTGAAGCGTGCTGCCGAGATCCTGGCGCTGACGCCACTGCTCAGCCGCTACCCCCGGCAGCTCTCAGGCGGCCAGCGCCAGCGCGTTGCCATGGGCCGCGCCATCGTGCGCGACCCGCAGGTCTTCCTGTTCGACGAACCGTTGTCGAATCTCGATGCCAAGCTGCGCGTACAGATGCGTGCCGAAATCAAGGAACTGCATCAGCGGTTGCGCACCACCACTGTTTACGTGACCCACGATCAGATCGAAGCGATGACCATGGCGGACAAGATCGTGGTCATGCATGACGGCATCGTGGAACAGTCCGGTCCGCCGCTGGAGCTTTACGATCGCCCGGCCAACCTTTTCGTGGCGAGCTTCATCGGCTCACCGTCGATGAATCTGATCGACGGCACAGTGGCAATCGGCAGCGACGGGCGGCCCAGCTTCGTAACACCGGAAGGTGTCCACCTGCCGCTCAGCGCTGCCCCTTCAGATACCGCGGGCAAGCCCCTGATCTACGGCATTCGGCCGGAACATTTCACGGTCTCCGATGCCGGAATCCCCGTGAAGGTCGTCGTCATCGAGCCGACCGGATCGGAAACACAAGTCGTGGTCCGCCTTGGCAACCACGACATCGTCGGCCTCTTCCGTGAACGCATCGCCCTTCAGCCCGGCGAGACCATTCACCTCGCGCCGGATGTCGGCAAGGCCCATCTTTTCGACAAGGCTACGGGTTCGAGATTGTAGGTGCTGGAGCGCTGCGCAAGCAAAAGCCCGCGCCATTTCTGGCACGGGCTTTTGAG
>NZ_CAKZGO010000010.1 GCF_936916975.1 uncultured Dongia sp.
TTTGCTGCGTTGTTTTTTGTTGGGTTTTTTTGTTGTCGCGCTGGGGGTTTGTTTTTTTGTTTGTGGTTTGGGTTTTCCCTTTTTTTTTGTGATCCTGGGGGGGGGGCGCCTTTTGTGGGGGGGGGGGCCCCGCGACGGCACGTCTATATGATCAGTTCGCGGCTTGCAGGGCCTTGAGGTCCCAGCAAGTGCTGGGCTTCAGATCGGCCTTGGTGGTCGCCTTTTCCAACGTGTAGATATAGGTCGACGCGGTACCGGGTGCCTGCCCGCTCTGCAGCAGGTATTTGATGATCGCGTTGATATCGCGCGACTGGCCGGCCAGTTCAGTCATCACGACCGCACCGAAAGTGCCGTTTTCCAGCGCATCGCAATCGACCTTCTCGCCGCCACCGGTGGTGACCAGGAAGATCTTGTCCTGCTTGCCGGCTTCGCGGATCGCCGCCGCCGTGCCGGTTGCGTCACCGTCCCAGAAATCGATGATGCCGCAGATGTCGGGGAATTGCTGCAGCATGGTGGTGGTGACGTTACGCGCCGTGGTCGCGTCCCAATTGGAATCCGGCTTTGCCACGACTTTGAAATCCGGGTGCTTTTCCAGAACCTTCATGATTCCAGCGTATTGATAGAGGCTGGAGGCATTGACCTGGTCGCCCTGTACGAGACCGATCTGCTTCGACGAGTTCTCGCCGCAGCCCTTGATGACGGCTTCGGCTTCCAGCTGGCCGAGACGATCCCAATCACTGCCGATGAAAGCGTCGACCGGATAGTTGACCGGGTTGTCGATCGCGACCACGAAGATGCCTTCCTTCTGCGCCTTCTTGAACAACTTAGCATAGGAGTTGAGATCGGGCGAATGCACGACCAGAACGTTGGGCTTCGGGTCCGAGGAGATGGCTTCGGTGATCGCCTGGGCACCGGCCTCGATGCTCCAATTGGGATCGCGGGTCTCGAACACGCCACCGAAGCCTTCGATTTCCTTCTTGAGATAGGCTGCCCAGCCTTGGGCCAGATCGAAGCCCATGGCCATCGGCACCATGACGACGCGCTTGTCTTTCATGGCCGCAGCGTAAGCCGCAGGGCCTGGATCTTCCTGCGCAACGGCGGCGCTGCCGAAGGCCAGGGTCATCACCGCCGTTGCGGCGACCAGTGTTTTCTTGAAGCTGTTCATGTGGCACCTTTCCTGTCTGCTTTTTTGGTATTCGTTCGGGTCAGATATCGCCCTGCTGTGCCGTCTGCTCGTCGCGCGGGTTGAGCAAGCCGTCGATGATGATGGCGGCCAGCAGGATCGTCGATTTGATCAGGTTCTGGTAAATGTTCGGAATGTCGAGGATGGTCATCGCATTGAGCATGATGCCGATCAGCAGCGCGCCGACGATAACGTTGCGCATGCCGCCTTTGCCGCCGGAGAGGCCGATGCCCCCGATCACCGCCACCAGGACGATGTCATAAAGCAGCGTCGAGTTGACCACGCGGGTGTTGATCGAGAGCAGGCTTGAAGCAGTGAGAATGCCGGCTACAAAAGCGATCACCGCCGAGATCACATAGCGCAGCAGCAGCATCGGCCGGACGGGAATGCCGAGATTTCGCGCCGCCATCGGGTTGTCGCCGGCGAAATAGACATAGCGCCCCCATTTGGTGAAGCGCAGGAAGAGGAATGCCAGGAACACAATGACGGAGAACAGGAACACTTCGATTGGGATGCCCAGCCAGCGCATGCGGCCCAGAGCCTCGACCCAATGCTGGGGAGGCACCGGGATCGCATCCTGCGTGATGAGCTGCGAGCGCACGAAGCCAAAGACGAAGGAGCCGCTCGCCAGCGTCACGAAGATCGGGGGTACATCGGCATAGGCGACCAGAAAGCCGTTGATCAGGCCGATCGCCAGCACAGCGCCGAGGGCAATGGCCAGCGCCATGCCATTGGGCGTGCCATCGCCCAGCATCTGGAGATACCAGGCCACCGACATCGCCATGATGGCGACGGCGGATAGGTCGATGCCGCGGCCGATGATGACGATCGCCATGCCGACTGCCAGGATGCCGAGAACCGACACGCTGCGCACGATGGACACGACATTGGCCGTGGTGAGGAAACCCGGCAAGGCGATGGCGGCCACGACGAACACCGCCACGGCGATCGCCAAGACGATCCGCTCCTGGTCAAGGCGTGCGGCTAAAGAGCGAGAAATCATCCCAATACGCCATAAAATATGGGTTTCGGCCCCTGCACTGAGGCCGATCACCCTATGCCACGATAGAACCCCAAGCGCCGAGGCTAGTACGGCGGCAATTGAAGAGTCTACTGATCATTTGTAAGACAAGATATGCGCCAGGCGAGCGAGGATTCCTGTGGGCTGCCTAAGAAATAGGCGCCGGCGCCGAAAGAATGACGCAGAGCCCGAAGGCCCCGCGTCGCGCAGTTAGACAGAAAACAGAGGTCCGAGCTTAGAAATCGAAGTCGTTGATATTGTCCTTGGTGAAGGTGAAAGGCTGGCCGAGCAGAATCTCGGAGCCGTTGATCACCTGCAAATCACCGAGCTTGCCCGCCTTGACCGAGGTCGCACCCGGCTTCAGATCGCCGTCCACCGCGGCGCGCAGCACATACATGGCGGCGTAGCCGAGATCGACCGGGTTCCACAGCACCACGGATTTCACGCAATCCTTGGCGACATAGGGCTTCATGGCATTGGGTGTCGCGAGACCGACCACGGCAATCTGGCCGCATTTACCGCCCTGGGTTACCGCTTCGGCTGAAGCCGGGGTGGCAACGCTGGTCATGCCGAAGATGCCCTTCAGCTCATCGCCATATTTGTTGATGAGCGTGCTGGCCTGGTTGAAGGAGAGCACGTTGTCTTCCTGGGCCTCGACGGTTTCCAGCCACTTCATCTTCGGGTGGCATTTCGCCTGATAGGCCGCCATCTCGGCAATCCAGCGCGCCTGGTTGGGCGTGGTGAAGGTCGAGGTGACGATAGCGAAAGATGCTTCCTCGCCGGCTTCCTTGGCCATGTTGTCGACCATGGATTTGGCGATGCCGTTGAACTCGGCCTGGTTGACGAACCATTCGCGGGCATCGGGAGTCGAGTTGGCGTCATAGCCCACGACATGGATGCCCTTGGACAGCGCCTTCTTCAGCACGGGGGCGATCGCCACCGGGTCATTGGCGGCAAACAGAATGCCGTTGACGCCGCTGGTGATCGAATTGTCGAGGAAGGTGATCTGCTCGTCGATGTTCGCCTTGGTCGGACCGTCGGTCTTGGCATCGACCGACCCCAATTCAGCCGCAGCATCGGCGATGCCCTTGGAGGTCGCATTGAAATAGCCGATGCCGATCAGCTTCGGCACATCAACGACCGTGATCTTCTGCCCTTTCATGTCCGGGGCACCGGTCGGCTGGCCACCGTCATAGGGCACGGCCGCGGCAGCACCCGCTGCACCATCGCAGGCAAGCGGATTGGTCGGCAGTTCATCACCGCCGGTCCAGGCCGATTGCGCCATCGCGACGCCGCCGCTCCCCACGGCAAGTCCTAACGCCAGTATCATGGTCTTATACATTGTGACTTCTCCTTTTACGGCATGGGTTTTTTCTCGACGGCGATGCCCACACCTTCCTCCCAGTCTCAGCCGTCGCCGTTACGGCTCAGTAGATTTCCCAATAGAATGGCGGCGATCAACACCACGCCGATCACCACGATCGTGCCATCGCCCTTGACGCCCGCAAGCGCCAGGCCGCTCTTCATCACCTGCATCAGCACGAGACCAAGTATGGTCCCGATGATGGTGCCCTTTCCTCCGAAAATGGAGGTGCCGCCCAGGACGACGGCCGTAATGACATCTAGCTCCAGACCAGTGCCCATGTCAGAACGTGTCGTCGAGACGCGCGAGACGAAGATGACGGCAGCAAGGCCGGCGATGAGGCCGGACGTCGCATAGATGATCAGTTTCGTCCGCGCCACATTGAGGCCGGAGAAACGCGCCGCCACCTCATTGGCACCGATGGCATAGGTGGTACGGCCAAAGGTCGTGAGGCCGAGCACCGCAGCCGCTGCAATGGCGAGGCCGAACAGGAACCAGAGCTGTGTGGGCAATCCCAGCACCTCGCCCTGCCCCAGCACGAAGAACCATTCCGGATAGCCACGCACCGAGCGCGCCTGGCTGATCCCCTCGGCGAGGCCCCGGTAAAGCGCCAGGGTGGCCAGGGTGGCGATGAGCGGCGGTACGTTGAAGCGCGTCATGATGAGGCCGTTACCGAGGCCGGCAACGCCACCCACCAGCACCGCCAGCACCATGGCGACCGGCAGCGGTATCCCCAAGCCATGCCAGAACACGCCGAGCAGGATGGCCGACAGGCCAAAGATGGAGCCCACCGATAGATCGATGCCGCCGGTCACGATGACGAAGGTCATCGGCAAGGCGAGCAGCCCCACCTCCGCCATCAAGCGGCCTTGGTTGAGGAGATTGTCCGTGGTGAAAAACTTGTCCGATTGTTGCGCCAGGATGATGAGCGCGATCACCAGCAGAATGAGCAGGATGGTCTCGTGGCGCAGGAAGGAGCGGAGTGTCATGGCCGGATCCTCACCGCAACCGCCGGCGCCTTGCCATATCGGCAAGCACGGTCGCGAGAATGAGGAGGCCCTGGACGGCGCGCAGCCAGTAGGCTGAGACGTTGGTAAAGATCAGCGCCGAGCCGATCGCGGCAAACAGAATCGCCGCCAGGGTCGAGCCAATGACCGTCCCGGTGCCGCCGAGGATGCTGACACCACCCACCACCGAGGCCGTGATCACGGTCAATTCGAGGTTGGGGGGTACGGTCGATTGAATGACCTGGAGCTGGGTCGCGAACAGCACCGCGGCGATTCCGGCGAAGAAGCCATGAATCATGAACACGCCGACGATGGATCGCTCGATGCGGATGCCGGCAACCCGCGCTGCATCCGGATTGCCGCCGATGGCGTAGATGGTGCGGCCGAACCCGCTATGGCGCATCCACAAGGCGGCCAGGATGGTGAGGGCCACCATGAAATAGATCGGCGAGGGAATGCCGAACAAGCGGAACTGCGCCAGCATGAAGTCCGGCGGCAGATCGTTGATCCAGGCGCCCGCGGTGGCGCTGATGAGGCCGCCTTTGAGGACCGACAGCATCCCGAGTGTCACGACAATCGATGGAATGCGCACATAAGCGACAAGGACACCAACAAACGCATTGATGGCGATACCGACGACCAGCGGCGCCAGCCAGCAGATGATGATCGGATAGCCGTTGACGGCGAGTGTGCCGGAGATCGTGGCGAGAACCCCGATGAGTGATCCCACGGACACATCGATATTGCCGGAGATGATCACCAGCGTCATGCCGATCGCCGCCACGGCGACATAGGCATTGCCGGAGAAAATGGTGGTGAGGTTGGTGTCGCTCAGAAACCGCGGGTTGATCATGGCGACTACCGCGAACAGCACGACGATGACAGCGAAGACCACCAGTTCCTGGCCATTGGCCTCCAAGGTCGTAGCCAGCCGGCGGACAGGTGCGGTCAGTCGCGGTGTGGCGAGAGGCGACGTCATGACGCGAGCTCCGCCACGGCGTGCTTGCCTGCTGCGGTCATGGCGGCGCCTACAGCGTCCGGTGTCGCCTCGGCACGGTCGAATTCAGCGACGATGGCGCCACCGCGCATCACCAGCACCCGGTCGCTCATGCCGAGCACTTCCGGCAATTCGCTGGAGATCATCAGGACCGCCAGGCCCTGGCCCGCGAGCTTGCTCATCAAGGCGTGGATCTCCGCCTTGGCGCCAACATCGATGCCGCGGGTGGGCTCATCCATGATGAGAACCCTGGGTTCCGTTGCAATCCATTTTGCCAAGACCACCTTCTGCTGATTGCCGCCGGACAATTGCCGCACCAGTTGCTCCGCCCCCCGCGCCCGGATACCGAAACGCGCGATGGACTCGCGGGCAAGTGCCCCTTCGCGTCGCCGGTCGACCACGAGGAGCTTCGCCAATCGGTCGAGAATGGCCAGCGAGACGTTCTCGCGAATTGTCTGCGGCTTGATGAGGCCCTGCAGGCCGCGATCCTCCGGCACATAAGCAATACCGTGGCTGCGCGCGGTGGCGGGGCTGTCTATGGTGACCGGCTTACCGTCGATCAGGATCTCGCCGCCGGTCGCCGGTGTGATGCCGAAGATGGTGAGTGCCGTCTCTGTGCGACCCGATCCGATCAAGCCGGCGATGCCGACGATCTCGCCGGCGCGCAGTTTCAAGCTGATATTGTTGACGACGTTGCGATAGCTGACATTCTTCATCTCCAGGATCGTCTCGCCCACCGCTGTCGCGACCTTGGGGAACAGCTGGTCGATCGAGCGACCGACCATCATTGAAACCAGCGACGCCTCCGTGACTTCGCCGATCGGCTTGGTGCCAATAAAGGCGCCATCGCGCAGAACGGTGACACGGTCGGCGAGAGCAAAGATTTCCGGCATGCGATGGCTGACATAGACGATACCGACACCGCGTTCACGCAGACGCCGCACCACGCTGAGCAGGCGTTTGGCGTCGGCATCTGCGAGTGCTGCCGTCGGCTCATCCATGATGACAAGGCGCGCATCCTGCGACAATGCCTTGGCGATCTCCACTCGCTGCCGGTTGGCAACCGAGAGCAGCCCAACCTTGGTATCGACATCGAGATCATGGCTGTCGAGCGAATCAAGGAGAGCTCTGGCACCGGCCCGCATCGCCTGCCAATCTAGCGTGCGCCATTTGGTGCGCGGCGCGTGGCCCAAATAGACGTTCTCGGCCACAGTCAATTCCGGAAACAGCAGCAATTCCTGATAGACCGTTGCGATGCCGGTATGGCGCGCGTCGCGAGGCGAGGCGAAGCGGACAACGTCACCCTCCACCTTGATCTCGCCGCCATCGGGCTGCAGCACGCCGGAGATGATCTTGATGAGGGTCGATTTGCCCGCCCCGTTCTCGCCGAGGAGCGCATGCACCTCGCCCGGCCGGACGTCGAAGCTGATGTCTTTCAGCACGCGGAGATTACCGAAGGATTTGGAGATGTTGCTGACTTCGACAACCGGCATCATGACCGCACCCCATCGATCAGGTCTTGCGGGCGACGCCTGCCCTGCGCCATCCTGCGCCGGGCAGATATTGCAGGAGCAACGAAATGATGCTGGTCGTCATCGATCTTGGCAAGACCAACGCCAAGATGCTGGTGTTCGGAGGCGATGGCCGCATTCATTGGCAGGCGCGCACAGCCCCGAGCTGGATCGACCATGGTCCCTACCGCGTGCTTGATGAGGCGCGGCTGTGGGCGTGGCTCAACGCCTCGCTCGCTGCCGCATCGGCCGAATATGACCTTCGCGGCATCATGCTGACGACCCATGGCTGCACCTGCGCGCTGATCGGGGAAGATGCACTCGCCAACCCGATCCTCGACTACGAATCGCCGCTGCCGGCCGACATCACAACGGCTTTCGCCCGCGTGGCGCCGCCTTTTGATGAGACCTACTCGCCCGATCTGCCGCTTGGCCTCAATTTCGGCAAGCAGGTGTTCTGGCTGAGCAAGATTGACCCCGGCCTTATGGCTCGAACTGAGGCCATCCTCTGCTATCCGCAATACTGGAACTGGCGTTTCACCGGCCAGGCCCTGAGCGAGGTCAGCTATCTCGGCTGCCATACGCATCTGTGGGCGCCGGCGCGCAATGATTTCAGCAGCCTGGTCGATACCGAAGGTTGGCGTGGGAAGTTTCCGGCTTTCAAGCGCGCTGGCGCGGTGATCGGCGAGTACGCCTTGACCGGTATGGATGGCCGGCAGCGCGCGCTGCCGATTCACAACGGTGTCCATGACAGCAACGCCTGCCTGCATTTCTATCGCAGCCTCGGATATGAGTCGTTTTCGCTCATCTCGACCGGCACCTGGGTGATCGGCTTCAACACCGATTGCCCGCTCGGCGCGCTCGACCAAACGCGCGACATGCTGGCGAATGTCACCGTCGATGGCGCGCCGATTGCGACCGCACGTTTCATGGGCGGACGCGAATTCGACGTCATTTCGCAGCAAGCGCGCTGCGTTGTGCCGGTGGAGGCGATTGCCGACCTCATCGGCACCGGCAGCTTCGCCCTGCCGAGCTTCGCGCCCGGCGGCCCCTTCCCTGATGGTCAAGGGGCTCTGTTGGGGCCGGCACCCGAGACCGAATTGCAGCGGGCAGCGTTGGCGACGCTCTACGTTGCCTGCATGATGTCCGTCATGCTCAATCTGCTGCAATCCAGGAACGCCATCATCGTCGATGGCGGGCTTGCCAACAACGCAACGCTGCTGGGCCTGCTCGCCGCCTTGCGTCCGGAGCAGGAGGTCTTGCGTGGCGGCAATGCGGAGGGCACGGCGGCGGGTGCTGCAGCTCTGGCGTTTGAGAGCCTCGGTTGGCAACCGTTCCAGGAGACATGCAGCCGCGTCGCCGCGCTGTCCGTGCCCGGGCTGCAGAAATACTTTGCCGAATGGCTGGACCGTGCGGAGGTTCATGCCGGCAAAGCCTCCCGCCAGCGCTGACGATACTGTGTCATGGGCAGGTCGAGCGGCGTTACCGTTCGGCTGCTGCCATCGATCTTCTGCCCCGCGAGTTGGGCCGCTCCGCTGATCGTGCCGGTGGCGTCGTCAGACACGAATACATCGGCCGAGCGACGCAGGGCCGCCAGCGCAGAGAGATAGAGATCGTTGCCGATGAGACTGCCTTCGACCACCACCGGCCCGGTGGCCTTGATAAGATCGAGGCAGTAATCAGTCATAAGGGCGAGATAGAGGCTGGCTTGCGCCACCACCTGTTCCTGCTTGCGCAGCCCCGTGCCGCGCGCGCCGCCATGGGCCTTGCCCACGAACGGGCCACCGAAATCGCTGATCGGCGGTACCAGCATGGCGCCGGCATCGATCACCGCGGCGGCATCCGGTACGCCAGCCACGGCGGCGTTGGCGCCCTCGGTCAGGGTCGAGTACTCGCGCCCGCCCATGAACAGGCTGACCGGTACCGGATTGCCCATCACATCGACATTGGCGAGACAGCTGCGGGCGGCGGGCAAATTGGCCACGTCGGCGCCCGCCGCCATACACACGACCCAGGTGCCGGTCGACGCCACCGCGAAAGGCGACGTCCGTAACAAACGATGGCGCAGAAAAGAGGCGCTGCTGTCATGGATGCCAACGCGGATGCGGCAATCAGCCGGCAGGCCGGTGCGTGCCCGGATCTCCGGCAGGACATTGCCCAGCACCTCATCGGCACGGCGTAGTGGCGGGAACAGATCGCGCCATCCCATGCGCGTGACGAAACCGCTGAAGGTCGCCGCCGCTGGCTGCCACAGGCCGGTATGGCAGCCAAGATAGGTGACCTCGCTGCTGGCGATGCCGCTCAGGCGGAAGCTCCAATATTGCGGATAAGGCAGGATGTATCGGACCCGGGCGAACTCATTAGGATACTGTTGCGCCAGCCAATGAATCTGCCGGCCCAGATTGAGGCCGCCCGCCATGGCCGGCGAGAACGTCTCGGCAAAGGGCGACGCCAAGCGATCGTAATCCGAATCCTCGATCGGCACTTCATAGTCGAGGATCGGCAAAGCGAGCTTGCCTTCGGCATCGACCAGCGCTGCCGTAGCACCATGGGCGACCACGACAATGTCGGTAATCTCCGCTTCAGCCGCCAGATCCTTCAAGCCGCGCAGCAGAAAGGACCAGATGCCGGCTTCGTCGATATGGGGATAAGGTGGTGCAGGCAGCGAGCGATCCGGCGTCGACACGGTGTGACGGATCTCGCCCGCCTCAACCAGCGAGAGCTTGATGTTCGTCTTTCCGATGTCAAAGACAACGATCGCCATGATGCTGAAACGCCCTCAGCGCGCCATGACGCGATGCGCCCGCAGGCGATCCGTGACGGTCGCTGCACGAATGACGGCGATGCAATTCGAGTCCATATCGGCCTCCCCTGTTTCACCTCACCCTTGAAGATCTGATGCCGCGAAAAGTCAGGCGACCGACGCAGCTTTCAAAACCCGGGTGATGATGACCTCAATACCGGCATCGGTCAGCATCTTGTGCGTGCTGGTTTCGATACCGTCATCCGTGATCAAGATGTTTATCCGTTCGAGCGGGCAGAGGATGAGGCTGCCACGGTTGTGGAATTTGCTGCTGTCGACCAGGACGATCACCTTTTCCGCCTGGCGGATCAATTTCTGTTCGGCGCGGATGAGCAGCGGGTCGGTCTGCATGAGACCGTGCTGTGTGATCGCACGGGCACCCAGGAAGACTTTCGAGGCGATGAAACGCTCAATGGCATCATCCTCGAATGGGCTGAGAATGAGGCCCTGCTCGCGGAAAATCTCGCCGCCCGGCAGGATCACACGCGCCTGGCCACGCTTCATCAAATATTCGGCGATCGGGAATGAATTGGTGAGGACCTGGAGGTCACGCTCGCCCAGGAACTCGGTCATCGCATAGGTCGTGGTGCCGCCATCGATGATCACGGAATCGCCGGTCAGGCACAAATCGGCCGCGGCGCGCGCGATGGCACGTTTCATCGCTTTGTGGCGCATCTGGTTGGCGTCGAAATTGGGTTCCGCCAAGGCCGGTGCGCCGTGCATCGCCTCGGCACCACCGCGCACCCGCTTGATGCGATTGGCCAAGGCCAGATCCTGGATGTCGCGGGCGATGGTGGCGCGTGATGCCCCGAGACGCGCCATGAGATCCGGCACCGTCGCAAAGCCCTCGGCCGCGACAGTCTCGCAGATCAGATGATGGCGCTGCCGCTGAAGCATGTGTCCCCGTTGCGCTGCCGCCCAGTCTCGCCTTTCGGAATAGCCGGAATCAGGTTCGAGCGTCAAATACAAATCTTCAAAATCGCTCACAGATTGATCATTTTGCATCGCAAAAACAAAATACTGCGATGCAAAATGACGGATTTCGTTGACCTGAAGGTCGTGCAGGCCTATTTCAGAGCCGAATGGGCAGCGTAGACTAGTCTGCGTGAGCGATTTTGACGATTTTGTTTCGAGCCATCCGATGGAGCCGCCGGTGACTGCAGAAAATGTCATTCCTTCCCAAAATGTCATTCCCTCTCTGTGGGACGATCAGAAAGCCAAGGCCCTGACGGAGCCGGAGCTGCTACTTTATCGCTCCAATCTGCTGGGTGCCGATCTGCGCATCACCAATTACGGCGGCGGCAATACGTCGGCCAAGATCCCGACACCCGATCCACTCACCGGCGAGACGGCGACGGTGCTCTGGGTGAAGGGATCGGGCGGCGATCTCGGCTCCATGAAGCTCGACGGCTTCTCGACGCTCTATCTCGACAAGCTTGAGGGATTGAAGCGGCTCTATCGCGGTCTCGCGCAGGAAGACGAGATGGTGGGTTACCTGCCGCATTGCACCTTCAACATGAACCCGCGTGCGGCCAGCATCGACACGCCGCTCCACGCCTTCATCCCCTACGCCCATGTCGACCACATGCATCCTGATGCGGTGATCGCCATCGCCGCCGCCTCACGCAGCAAGGAGTTGACCGCCGAAGTATTCGGCCCGGAAATCGGCTGGCTGCCCTGGCAGCGACCGGGTTTCGATCTTGGCTTGAAACTGGGCGAAATGGCGACGTCCCAACCGAACCTCAAGGGTATTGTGCTCTCGGGGCACGGCCTCTTCACCTGGGGTGATAATTCCAAGAGCTGCTACGACAACACGCTGCGCGTGATCCGCCTCGCCGATGCATGGCTGGCGGCGAAGACCGCGAAGGCTGCGATCTTCGGCGGCCAGGCGGTTGCCCCGCTCGACCAGGCGCGCCGCCGCGATATTGCCGCGGCCCTGATGCCGGCCATTCGTGGACGCATCGCCGGCGGCAAGCCCAAAGTCGGGCATTTCAATGATTCCGCGGCGGTGTTGGAATTCGTCTGCGCCAAGAATGCGCGCGCTCTGGCGGAACTTGGTACGTCTTGCCCGGACCATTTCCTGCGCACGAAGATCCGTCCGCTGGTGCTGGATTTCAGCGGCGACTTGGCGGCTACAATTGCCAGCCTCGACGAGGCGCTGAAGGCCTATCGCGCGGATTACGGTGGCTATTACGATCGCTGCAAGCGCAGCAACAGCCCGGCCATCCGCGACCAGAACCCGATCGTCTATCTCATCCCCAGCGTCGGCATGGTGACCTTTGCCGCTGACAAGGCGACGGCGCGCATCGCCGGCGAATTCTATGTCAATGCGATCAACGTGATGCGCGGCGCCAGCACGGTCGACAGCTATGTCGGACTCGATGAGCAGGAAGCCTTCGATATCGAGTATTGGCTGCTCGAAGAAGCCAAGCTGCAGCGCATGCCCAAGGCCAAGAGCCTTGCCGGCCAGGTCGCCTTCATCACCGGTGGCGCCGGCGGCATCGGCCGCGCGACGGCGGAAGCCTTGCTGGCGGAAGGTGCCTGTGTGGCGCTCGCTGACATCGACGGTGGCCGGCTCGACCAGGCGGTCACCGAACTGGGCGGCAAGCACGGCAAGGACCGGGTCTGGGGCACCAGCCTGGACGTCACCCATGAGCAGGCGGTGATTGACGCCTTCGCCGCGACGGCACGCCAGTTCGGCGGCGTCGACATCCTGGTCTCCAATGCCGGCATAGCATCGGCGTCACCCATCGAGGACACCTCGCTTGAGCTTTGGAACCAGAACATCTCGGTGCTGGCGACGGGTTATTTCCTGGTCAGCCGCGAAGCGTTCCGCCTGATGAAGATCCAGAATGCCGGTGGCAGCATGGTGTTCATCGCCTCGAAGAACGCCATGGCGGCATCGGTCAATGCGTCCGCCTATTGCACGGCGAAAGCCGCGGAAGTGCATCTCGCCCGCTGCCTCGCCCTGGAAGGCGCTCCGCTCGGCATTCGCGTCAATGTGGTCAATCCCGACGCGGTGTTGCGCGGCTCCAACATCTGGAGCGGGAATTGGCTGCAGGAACGGGCCGACGCGTATAAGATCGAAACCGAGCAGCTGGCGGACCATTACCGCCAACGCAGCCTGCTGAAACTGTCGGTCTATCCGGAAGATATCGCCGCGGCGGTGCGGTTCTTCTGCACCGATGCGCCGAAATCGACCGGCAACATTCTCAATGTCGACGCCGGCAATGCCGTCGCGTTCACGCGCTAACCAGGGAGGCAGCCATGGCTGATACCTATCGGATCCCGGAAGCAGACATCGTCGCACAGAACGCCAAGGCCCGGCCGGCCTTGCAGGAGGACTATGAGAGCCTCGGCCGCAGGCTGGCACGCAGCGGCAGCGATATCGAGACGATCACGACGGCAGTCGGCGCCTTTGGCGTTGCCTTGCCGAGCTGGGGTGTCGGCACCGGGGGCACGCGCTTCGCGCGCTATCCCGGCGTGGGCGAGCCCCGCCACATCTTCGACAAGCTGGAGGATTGCGGGACGATTCATCAGCTGACCCGCGCCACCCCCACCGTGTCGCTGCATTTCCCCTGGGACAAGCCCAGCGACATCAAGGCCACGCGTGAATTTGCGAGCGAGCTTGGCCTGGGCTTCGACGCGGTCAATTCGAATACTTTCCAGGACGCTGCCGGGCAGAAGCTGTCCTACAAATTCGGCAGCCTCACCAATACCGACAGGGCCGTGCGCGATCAGGCGGTTGCGCATAACATCGAATGCATCGAGCTCGGCAAGGCGTTGGGATCGAAGGCGCTGACCGTGTGGATCGGCGACGGCTCGAATTTCGCCGGCCAGCAGCATTTCACACGCGCGCTCGAGCGCTACCTGGAAAGTGCCAAGGCGATCTATCAGGCGCTGCCTGCGGATTGGCATATGTTCATCGAGCATAAACTCTATGAGCCGGCCTTCTATTCGACGGTAATCGCCGATTGGGGCACCAACTATCTTGCCGCGACGCAATTGGGCCCCAAGGCGCGCTGCCTGGTCGATCTTGGCCACCATGCGCCCAACACCAATATCGAGATGATCGTCGCGCGCCTCATTCAGTTCGGCAAGCTGGGCGGCTTCCATTTCAATGACAGCAAGTATGGTGATGACGATCTCGACAGCGGCTCGATCAACCCGTTCCAGCTGTTCCTGATCTTCAATGAACTGGTTGATGCGGCCGATCGCGGGGCCTTCGACGTGGCACCGGCCTATATGCTCGATCAATCGCACAACGTCACCGACCCGGTCGAGAGCCTGATGTCGAGCGCCATGGAATTGCAGCGGCGTTATGCCCAGGCGATGTTGATCGACCGCGCCCGGCTGGAGCAGGCACAGGCCGAGAACGACGCGCTGATGGCACTAGAGACCCTGAAGGCTGCCTTCAATACAGACGTGGCGCCGATCCTGGGCATGGCGCGGCAGCGCAAGGGCGGCGCCATCGACCCCATCGGCGTCTATCGCCTGTCGCAATATCGCCGGCACAAGCAGAGCGAACGCCCGGCAGCGGCCAAGCAATCCGCCGGTATCGTCTAGCGCGCTGCCTGGCTCAGGCCTGCGCTTTCTTGCGGTCGTCGGTGAGCTGCTTGCGGTAGCGTTCGGCATCCCAGTCAAGCAGCGCCATCTCCTCATCCTGCGGCAAGTAGCGGATGGGGGCATCGAGGGGCAAGCGGCTGATGACCAGCCCCAGGCATTCCAGCATCGCTTCAGCAGCGCGCGTGATGTCCTTTCGCACAAAGGCACCGGCGCCGGGGACCAGGAATGCAACCGGCGCAGGACGGTCCTGGAACGTGGAGAGATAGGCAGGGACCGTCATTCCCGCCGGCATCTGCGGCAGGGCCGGGCCGAGAAACACGACATGATCCGGATAGAGCGACCCGGCAGTGGCAACGGCAAGATTGTGCGAATCTGTTGCCAGGATATGGCTGTCCTCTGATACGGCGGGGCGATAATCGGTGCCGGCGCACAAGGCTTCTAGCCGCGAGATGTCTGCCGATACGGCAGCGCGGGGGATAAGCTGAAGGCGTCGCTCGACATCCTGCATCAGTGCTTCTGCCGCGACCACATCGGAACCACCGACCAACAAGCCGTGATTACCGAGGATCAGCACATCCGGCTGCTTGTCCGCTGTGAGTGCGGCGATGGCCTGGCTGAGCGGCAGGCCGGGCCGGTAATATGGTAGCTTCGCCCATGAGAGCCCGGTCAGCTTTTCCCGCAAGGCGGCATCGCCATCGGTACGCACTGCCCAGGCGATCGTGTTGACCGCATGGACATGCAGCACCACTTTATGCGCCATCAACGCATGCAAGGATGTCTCGATCGAAGGGCGCAATTTAGTCGGACCTTGGTTGCTCAGAACCGGCATCACGCTGTTCTGATTGGCCAGCGCCTGCCGTGCACCGGCGAGATCGACCGCCACGAAGATATCATCACGCTGCGCGTCCGCCAGCCACAAGCCCGACGCCTTGACCCACAACGCATCCGCGATCTTGATCGAGGTGTTGCCGCCAGCACCCTGCACGAGATGCATGTCGGCGCCGATCCGCGCCGAGACTTCCCGGAGGCCGTCGAGTTCTGCCGACATGTTCATGGTCTCTCCTTCACCAGGCCAGATGGTCGATGATCCAGTCGGGCTCGTTCGCCGGTCCTGCCGCGAGATCGCGCACGGCCTTCGGCACATCACGCGCGTTACGCAGGATCGGCGCATGAACACCCGCGGCGATGAGTACCGTCCGCATGCCGGCCTGGCACCCACCCAGTATATCGTGATCGAGGGAATCGCCAATCACCACGACCCGCTTCGGCGCGGGATTTCCCAACTGTGACATCGCTGCCACGAAGATCGGCGGATGCGGCTTGCCGATATAGATGACACGGCCGCCCATCGCCGCGTAATGCGCCGCAAGCGCACCTGGTGCCGGCATCAACCCGCCGGCGCCGAACATGGTGAGATCCGGGTTGGCGCAGAGCATCGGCAGCTGGCGGGAAATCGCCGTAGCAAAGATGGCTTGCCACGCCTCGGGCGCGGATTTGTCGTCATCGAGGCCGGCCAGCAGGATGAAATCGGCGACCGAAGGATTGCTGGCGATATCGACCGACAGGCCGGCAACAATCGACAGATCCCGGCCACGGGTGATGAGATAGCACCGCTTGCCCAATGCCGGGAAAGCCGCATGAGCAGGGTCGCGGAGGCCCCGCCACGCAACCTCGCCCGAGCTCAGCACACCGTCATATTCGTCGGCCGGCAATCCCAGATCCTGCAGACGGCGCAGGTTTTCGCTGGATCGCTTGCCGGAGTTGGAGAGGACGAGAATCTTCTTGCCCCCCGCCCGCAACTTGGCCACACAGTCGCGCGCCGCCGGGAAAACGGCCTGCCCTTCATGGAGCGCGCCCCATTGGTCGAGCAGGACCGCGTCGAACTGATCGGCGATTTCACGAATGCCGTTGATCATTTCGGCCGTCATGGCGGCCCCTCATGCAAGGCCAGCAGTGCCGCGCCATAGGCCGCCTCGGTCTGCCGGGCGCGTGTTACAGGCACGTTGAGATGGCGCTGGCGAATCTGGGTCCAGGCGTCGTTGCTCGCACCGCCACCGATGCTGATCACACGGCGCAGGGCTGGTGCACCCAACTCCGTCAGCCGCGCATAGGCCGAGCGCTCGATCTCGGCGATACCTTCGAGCATGCCCTGAAAGAATGTGACATCGCTTGCCGGGCGCGGCGTCAGGCGGGGGGCGAGATCTGGGTCGTTGATGGGAAAGCGCTCCCCGGGCTTGGACAAAGGGTAATAGTCGAGGCCGGTAGGATGGGCCGGATCGAGTTGCGAGGTCAATTCGGCGATGCGCGCTGCGTCGAATTGCGCAAGCAATGCGGCCCCTCCACTGTTGGAAGCACCGCCGGCGAGCCAGCGATCCCCCAGCCGGTGGCTGTAGATGCCCTGTGGGGCCGCGAAGACAGGCCGGTCGGAGAGCAGCTTGAGGACCAGGGTGGTGCCAAGTGACGTCACCGCATCTCCCGGCATCTGCGCGCCGGTGGCGATGAAGGCCGCGACACCATCCGTGGTGCCCGCGCAGATTTGTGTCTCCGACGAAAGGCCAAGCCGTGCTGCTATCTCCGCCTCAATCGTCCCGAGATTCGTGCCGGGCACAGCGACGTCCGGCAATAGATGGCGCGGAACACCGAGCTGTTCGAGCCATGCCGGCCATTGCCGCCCGATCGGATCATAGCCGAGCTTGAGGGCATTGTTCTCGTCACTGAAATCGAAGCGGCCGAGCAGCCGGCCGGCGATCCAATCGGCCTGATGCACCGCATGTCGGCAGTCGCTGGATGCATCCGGCAGGAGATGGAGAAGTTTGGCAAGCGCCGCACTAGGCCCTTGGGCACCGCTTTCCGACGGCGCCACCGCCTTGATTCGTGCCGCCGCCTGGCCAGCGCGCCCATCGTTGTACATAAGGCCCAATGAGCGCGGTGCACCCTGTCCGTCGACGAGTAGCAGCGTGCCGGATGTGCCATCGATGGCGATGCGCGCAACCTTGCCGAGGTCGCACGTCTTGGCGAGCTGCGCCAAGACGGCCATCACCGCCTGCCACCAGATGTCCGGATCCTGGTCAATCGCCGCGCCCTGCTGGCGCGGTGCCGGCATGGATACCGCGCTGGTGGCAATCACCTGCGCAGCAGCATCGATCGCATTGATGCGGACGCCGCTGGTACCGATATCGATGCCGAGACAAAGCGTGCCGGCGTCAGACATGGGCGACCGGTTCAGCCGACGTCAGTCCCTCATGATTGAGGCTCAAGAACCAGCGCTCGAAGCTGCCGCGTTCTTCCGGCGTCAGATGCAGGCCGTGCTTGGTACGCCGTTCCAACACATCTTCCGGTGATTGTGCCCATTCGGCGCGCAGTAGAAACCGTGCCTCACGTTCATAAAGAATGCTGCCGAAATGCCTGCCAAGATCCGTCATGGCCTTGGCGTCGCCAAGTAGATCAATGGCGCGCGTGCCATAGAGCCTGGCGTAATGCTGCGCTATGCCAGGATTCAGCCAGGGCCAGGCCCGCAGGAAGGCCGCCAGCCACGGCTCGAAATCCGCACCAGGAATATCGCCACCCGGCAGCGTTGCGTGTGCCGTCCAAGACTTGTCCATATTCGGAAAGAAAGGGGCGAGCTTCTCTAACGCGTGTTCTGCAAGCTTGCGGTAGGTCGTGATCTTGCCCCCGAACACTGAGAGAATCGGTGGTGCACCATCGGTCGCTACCTTGGGGTCGACATCGAAGACATAGTCGCGCGTCACTGCCGAGGGGTTGGCGGCGTTATCATCGTAAAGTGGTCGCACGCCGGAAAAACTGTGCACGATGTCGGCACGGCCTGGCGGTTTGGCGAAATAGCGCGCAAGCACGTCGAGCAGATAATCGATTTCCGTTTCGTCAACGCGCGCATCTTCCGGCTGACCCTCGACGGCGATATCGGTGGTACCGACCAATGCCAAATCACCTTCATAAGGATTGACGAAGATCACCCGCTTGTCGTGGTTCTGCAGCAGATAGGCGTGATCGCCTTCCCAGAACTTACGGATGACGAGATGACTGCCCTTGACCAGTCGCACCCGCCGTTGGCTGCTGATGCCCTTGACCTGCCCCAGCATATTCTCGACCCAGGGGCCTGCCGCGTTGACCACGCAGCGCGCCATGACCGTGAAACGGTGGCCGTCGCCGGCGTCTTGCAACTCGACTTCCCACGCATCGCCGGCACGTTTCGCGCTGGTGACCTTGGTACGGGTAAGGATCCGGGCGCCATGCTGTTGCGCGTCGAGCGCGTTCAACACGACGAGCCTCGCATCATCCACCCAGCAATCGGAATATTCAAAGGCCTGGTGGAACTCAGGTTTTATCGGCTCGCCGACAGGGTCGCGAGCGAGATCGATGGCGCGCGTCCCCGGCAGTTTCTGGCGACCGCCCAGATGGTCATAGAGGAAGAGTCCGAGCCGCAGCAGCCAGGCTGGCCGTTGCTCGGGACTGTGGGGCAGCACAAAGCGCATCGGCCAGATGATGTGCGGGGCCGCTCGCAGCAAGACTTCGCGTTCGATCAAGGCCTCCCGCACCAGGCGGAATTCATAATATTCGAGATAACGCAGACCGCCATGAACCAGCTTGCCGCTGCGTGACGAGGTGCCCTGGGCCAGATCGTCCCGTTCGCACAGCATCACGGAGAGTCCTCGGCCGGCGGCATCGCGGGCGATTCCTGCCCCGTTTATGCCGCCGCCGATGATGAGAAGGTCAACGCGTTCCATATCGTCCGTTCTAGCCAGCGCGCGCCCGCTTCGCCACGGCTTTCTTCACTGCTTTGGGCTTTGCCTTTGCTGCCGGCTTGCGCGCGGCAGCAGGCTTTTGACGTGGGCCGTAGTTCTTGAATTTCTCGATGACGTGGCTGATCTCGCGGTCGTCCAGCACCTGGGCGTCATCGAGCAGCAGGGTGAGATAGTATTGCCGCGCGATGGTCTCCACTTCGACCGCCAGCCACAATGCCTTGCCGACATTGGCGCCTGTCGCAATCACGCCGTGATTGCGCAGCAGACAGCAGGTGCGCCCCTCCAGCGCTTTCATGGCATGTTCGGACAATTCCTTGGTGCCGTAAGTGGCATACGGCGCCACCCGGATATCCGGCCCGCCGCCTGCAGCGACCATGTAATGAATGGCCGGAATGGGCTTGTTGCAGATGGCGAGCGTGGTGGCATAGGTGCTGTGGGTATGCACCACAGCGCCGACATCCGGTCTTGCACGCATGATGTCCATGTGAAAGCGCCATTCAGAGGACGGGTCCAGCGGTCCCGACCAGCTGCCATACTCTCCCTTGATCGGCATGGTGGCGATGTCCTTGGGCGTCAGCGCGTCGTAAGAAACGCCGGTTGGCGTGATCAGCATGATGTCCTTATAGCGGGCGCTGATATTGCCCGACGTTCCCTGGTTGATGCCGAGGCCATTCATGGACTGGCAGGCCTTGATGATGCTGCGCCGGATATCGAGTTCTTCCTTGGTCATGGCCATAGCTTTCAGCAGGGGTTGAGAGGTTGTTCGCCCGCGGCGTGGCGCCGGATCTCCTCGGCGATCATGCGGGCGGCGATGCGGACGGTGGTGGTGGAGGCGCCGGCGATATGCGGCGTCAGGGTGACATTGTCGAGCTGCAGCAGCGGTGCATCAGCAGGCGGTGGTTCAAGCCAGAAGGTCTCCAGCATCGCCCCACGCACATGGCGTGATTTCAGTGCGTGATACAGATCGTCGTAATTCACCATGGGCCCGCGCGCGGTGTTGATGAAATAGGCGCCTCGCTTCATACGGGCGAATTGTGCCGCGGCGAGGAATCCCTTGGTCTCATCGGTGACGCGCGCATGCAGGCTGACCACGTCGCTCTCACGCAGCAGGGTGTCGAGATCGACCGCCTGGACGCCGTCGGCCGTGTCGTCGGGTGACAGGACGCGGTAGGGATCAGCCACCAGGATACGGCAGCCGAACGGCTTCAGCAGCTTGACCACACGCGTCCCGATATGGCCATAGCCGATCAGGCCCACGGTCATTTCCGAGAGTTCCGCATCGATCTTGTCGAAGCGGTAGAGGTCACCTCGCCAGACGCCCTGCCGCAGCGCTTCGTGGCCGGCACGGATGAGGCGTGTTTCAGAGAGGATCGCGGCGATAGTGAATTCGGCGACGGCGGAGGCATTGCGGCCAGGCGTGTTGACCAGCTTCACCTTGCGGGCACGGCAGGCCTCGATATCGATATTGACCGGCCCGCCGCGGGACACGGCGATCAACTTCAAATCCGGCAGCCTGTCGAGAATTGCACCATTGATTGGCGCCAGATGGTTGATGAGAACATCGGCGCCCTTGACGAAAGCCACCACCTCATCCGGCTCGCCTTGATATTCGCGCAGGCCTTCCAGGCCGCCATCGACATAACCATGCCGCATTGGCTCATCCGGCCAGGGAAGTTCCTTGGTGCGAATCTCGACCAGCAAATCAGGCACCTTCTTCAGCGCCTCGGTGAAGGCGGCCGGTTTCATGAAGTTGTCGCCGATTACCGCGACATTGAGCTTACGCATCATGGTTTCCTGTGTTGTGCCGCAGCCAGATCCGCCCAGAGCGGGGGCATGGCCTGTCGTGTCTTGAGATAGATGGGGAAAAGTTCGTCATAGCGCGCCTTCAGCGCGGGGTCTGGCGCAATGGTGCCGCGCAGGGTGGGCGTCACCCAATCCGCCACGGCCCTTTCCATATCCGGAATGGCCCCGATGGCAACTGCCGCCATCATGGCGGCGCCGGCAGCGCCCGCCTCCTCCCGCGCCGTCTCCCGGACGGGCACGCCGAGACCGCTCGCCAGCAAGGTCTTCAAGGCGCGCGAGCGCTTGGCGCCGCCCGCCACACGGATCTCGTCCGGCAATTGGCCCATGGCGGTGTAGCAATCGCGCGCCGCCAGTACTAGGCCGTCATAGACTGTGCGGACCAGTTCGGCAAACCCTGTGCGGTGGGTGAGACCGATGAACTGGGCGCGGGCATAGGCATCGACAAATGGACCTCGCTCACCGGCTTCATGGATATAGGGGTGATAGATCTCCGCATGGGGCCGCGCCTCCAGCACCAGGGCATCGAAGGCCGCCAGCGCATCCGGGCGCGAGACGTCCTTGCCGAGGATGCGGGCGGCATCACGGCCGATATCGACAATCCAATCAATGTTAAGGGTCGCTGCCATGTTGGACTGCATCTGTGCTGCGGCGCCAGCTACTGGAAAGGACATGGTGTAGCCGCTGGGTTCGGCAGCAAGATTGAGCGACGCCGCCTCCGGTACATAGCGCATATGCATGGCCGTCGAGCCAACGATCGAGCAGCCGACGGACTGACCCGGCTGATAGAGACCACCGCCCAAGGCCGTGCAGACAACATCGACTGCACCCAGCGAAACCGGCAGGCCGATGGGGAGGCCGATCGCCTTGGCGGCCGCAGCGGTCAGCCCATGAGTCATCTTGCTGCCGTCGACGATTTCCGGCAGCAAGTCGCGGCGATTGGCGATCTCCAGCCAGTCGAGAATTTCCGGAACATATTCGCGCGTACGGAAATTGCCGAAGGTGAAGACGCCCTCGCTGACATCGGTCGCCCGCCGCCCGGTGAGGCCCAGATAGAGCCAATCCTTGCAATGATGTGCCGACACCGCCTTGTCGAGGATCTCCGGCGTGTATCGCTGCATCCAGGCCATCTGGGCACTTTGCGAACAGGCATTCAAGCCGCAGCCGGTGTAGGCGTACATCCTGCGACGAACGCCGCTCGCTTCATGTTCGCGCACCAGATCAGCAGCGCGGGAATCGAGCCACAGCCAGGCGGGTGCCACCGGCTGCCCGTCGCGGTCGACCAACCAAGTGCCATCGCCCTGCCCCGTGATGGCAAGAGAGGCCGCGCGATCCTTCAGCGCAGGTGTCTTGTCCGTCAGCTCGCGCAGGACATCAACCGTGTCGCGCCAGGTGCGCGCCATGTCCTGTTCAACCGCGCCACCATCGCGCGTCTCATAGACATTCGGCTTCGACGCTGCGGCAATCTGGTTGCCGGCGAGATCGAATACCAGCGCCTTGATGACCGACGTGCCGGCATCGACCGCGACGATGAGGTCACGCTCCACCATCAATGCACCTTGGACGCGAGGCCATGAGCCAAAGCCCGACCTGAGACAGCATCGAACAAATGAACCGCCTTCGCCGGGACACGCAATGCCAGGGCCTTGCCGATTTCGGTTTCGACCGGCCGTTCTGTGACACAGACAACGTTGGTACCGGCGACATCCAGGCAGATATGGCTTTGATCGCCCAGCCAATGATTGCTGATGATCCGGCCGGTGGCGACGGCATCTTCGCTTGTCGGCGAGGCATCTGCGCCAAGCGTAATGAGATGCGGGCGAATGCCGATTCGCACATCCTGGCCCGCGACGTTTTCCAGCAGCGGCGCTTTGAGGCTGAAGGCCGCCTGACCGCCAGCGCCCAGCGCGTTGATCCGCAGGTGATCGCCGGCGTGATCGAGATGAGCGTCAAAGATGTTCATCGGCGGTTCACCGACGAAACTCGCCACGAACAGGTTGTTGGGCCGCTCCTTGATCTCCGCCGGCGTCCCAAATTGTTGCAACTCGCCCTTCTCCATCACCGCAATCCGGTCCGCCAACGCAATCGCCTCGGTCTGGTCATGAGTCACGAACAGGGTCGTCATCTTGTGCTCGATCAGATAGTCCTTCAACCGGGCGCGGACGATGGCGCGCAATTGCGGCTCCAATTGCGACATCGGCTCGTCGAGCAGCGAGACGGGTGCGCGCCGGATGAGGGCGCGGGCGAGCGAGGTGCGCTGCTGCTGTCCGGCCGAGATGACGGTCGGGTAGCGATCGAGGATATCTGTGATCTCGAGCAATTCCGCGACCTGGCGGACCCTGGCCTCGATCTCGGCATTGGCCTTCTTTTCGCGCAGGAGGGCAAAGGCGACGTTTTCGCGCACCTTCAGCGGCGGGTACAACGAATAGCCTTCAAATGCCATGGCGACACCGCGCTGCGAGGGCGGCAGGTTGTGGATCTCCTGCCCACCGATGCGGATGGCACCTTCCGTCACTTCCTCGAACCCGGCCACCATGCGCAGCATGCTGGTCTTGCCGCAGCCGGACGACCCCAGAAGCGCCACGATCTCGCCGTCCTTGATGTCCAAGCGAACCTGCTTCACCGCGCGGATCGGTGCCTTGGCGCGCGGCGCGTAGGTCTTCGAGATATCGTCGAGCAAAAGGTTTGCCATGATCGCCAGCCTCAATTCACGCGCGGTGCCAGGCGCTGACCGCTGGCCGCATCAAACAGGAGTATATCGTCCGGCGCGAAGCTCACCCAGACCTTGCGATGGCCGCGACCGAAGCGCGCCGCCTCGCTCTCGCCGACCGTCGCCAGGACCTCTTCGCCGGCCGGGCCACGGAGATAGAGGACGCTGCGCACATTGACCGGCATCACGGCATCCAGATCGAACTCAACGCTGCCGGGCGTGTTCGTTTCCGTGACGATCACATGCTCCGGCCGCAGCCCGGCAACGAGATCGCGGCCGGTGGCCTCGGCATAGGCCTCCGAAACGGGGCTAACCCGACCGAAGGCGTGAATCTGGCTGCCCTGCCCCACCGTTTCCAGCCGGCAAGGTGCCAGGTTGATGGTCGGATCGCCGAACAGCCGCGCCACGTCAAGCGAGACCGGTGCGCGGTAGACATTGGTGGGCGTGTCCCATTGCTCGATCCGCCCGTTGCGCAACACGGCGATATGATCGCCCAGCGCCATGGCCTCCTTGTAGTCCTGCGTCACATAGATCACGGCGCTGTTGAACGTCCGCAGTAGCCGCGGCAGTTCCAGGCGCATCTCATAGCGCAGCTTCGCATCGACATTGCGCAGCGGATCGTCCAGCAGCAGGACTTTGGGCTGCCCAATCAGGGCGCGGGCGAGTGCCGTACGTTGCTTTTGGCCGTTGGAGAGCTCGCGCGGTGCATGGCCCAGCACATGGTCGATCTTCAGCATGCGGGCAATGGCCGAGACCTGCTCCTTCAGCCGACCTTCCGGTACATTCCGCGCGGTGAGCGGGCTGGCAATATTGTCATGGGTGCTGAAATGCGGAAACAAGGCGAAGTTCTGGAACGCCATGCCGACATTGCGCGCCTCCGGCGAAGCATCGGTCATGTCCACGCCATCGATGGTGATCCCGCCTGCATCCGGCTCCTGCACGCCGGCGACGATGCGCAGCAGCACGGTCTTGCCGGTGCCCGACGGGCCGAACACCACGACGATCTCCCCGGCTTTCACCGAGAGTGAGACATCCTCCAGCACCATGCCGGATTTGAAGCCCTTGGAGATGTTGCTGAGTTCAAGACTGGACATAGTTATCCCTTCACCGCGCCGAGCGACAGGCCTTCGACCAGATAGCGCTGGGCATAGAGCGCCAGCAGCAAGGTCGGCGTCACCGAGAGGACAATCGCCGCCGCGATCTGGCCATATTGGATGCCCGAGGCTGTCACGAAGGCAAGCGCCCCCACAGTCACCGGCTGCTTCGAGGCGGAGGCCAGGATCAGCGCAAAGATGAAATTGTTCCAGGCGAAGATGAAAGCGAGCAAGCCGGCCGCAGCGATTCCAGGTCGCGCCAACGGAATGGCAATGCGCCGGAATGTCCGCCACCAGGAATGGCCGGCGATGCGATAGGCGTTCTCGATATCCGGGCTGATATCCTCGAAATAGCCGCGCACAATCCACAGGATGAGCGGCAGGCAGATCAGCTGATAGACCCAGATGAGACCGATATAGGTGTCGGTAAGCCCCAACTGTTTGAAGAACAGGCTGAGGGGCAAGAGCACCAGCAGCGGTGGTGCAAAACGGAACGACAGCAAGGTGAAGGCAATGTTCTCACCCAGGCGGAACTTGAACCGCGCAAAAGCATAGGCCGCGGGGACGCCCAGCGCCAGGGAGAGCAGCACCGAGAAGGTCGAAAGCAGCAGTGAGTTGCCCAGATTGCGCATGAAGGCGATGTCGAGAGACCCCGCCGCCGTTTCCAGCTTGCCGGTGAGCAGGGCCGAATAGTTCTGCAGCGTCGGCTCGAAGAACAGGCTCGGCGGAATGCGCAGGATGTCCTCATTGGTCTGGAAGGACATCAGAAAAATCCAGAAGATCGGAAACAGGAAGAACAGCAGCACGGCGGTAATCAAGATGCCGCGGATGGCTTTCTCCAAGGATGAGCTGCGTTCCATGGTCGCTCCTCAGGCCGGTCCGTGGGCGCGTTCGCGCAGTTTCAGCCAATGCTTGATGAAGATGTTCGACAAGGCATAGGTGATCGCCCACAGCACGATGAGGAGTGCCGCCGAGCGGCCGACATTTGTGTATTGGAAGAACTCCAGATAGGCCTGCACCTGGAACACCATCAATGTGTCACCCGGCCCACCCTGGGTCATCGAATAGACGATATCGAATTGCTGCATCGAATCCAGCAGGCGAAATAGGCTAGCCGTGATGATGTAAGGCATCAACATCGGCAAGGTGATGCGGAAGAAGACGAAGGAGCGTGGCACGCCATCGAGTGCAGCCGCTTCAAACGGCTGCTTGGGCAACGAGCGGAGGCCTGCCAGCAGCAGGATCATGATAAAGGGCGTGTAGACCCAGACGTCGACCAGCACCACGGTAAAGAGCGCGCTCGACGGATCCGACGCCCAGTTGAAATTGTCGAAACCAAGCTGGCTCACGAGATAGCTGAGGATGCCGAAATTCGGATTGGTCATCAGCTTCCACATCAGGGCCGCCAAGGCCGGCGCCGTCATCAACGGCAGCAGCAGCATGATCGAGGCGGCATTGTTGATCTTGGTCGGTCGCACCAGCAGGAGTGCGATACCGAGGCCCAGCAGCAATTCGCCCGTCACCGTCACCAGCGCATAGACCAACGAGACCTGAACCGTATTCCAGAAGGCGGCGTCGGTCAGGAATGAGATATAGTTATCCACCCAGATAAAGCCTTTCATCATGGGTAGATTGAGACGGAAGCGCAGGGTCGAATAATAGACCGCTGTGAAGAACGGGATGAGGATGCCGATGCACACCAGCAGCGCCGGCAGGCTGAGGAGATAGGGCAGAAAGCGCCGCATAGTGAGGCGGCGGGGTCTATTGGGGTGGGCGGCGACAGTCATATGCGTGCGGACCAGATCCAGGAAAGTCATCGCGTTCGGTTGAAAGGACGGAAAGAAAGGCGGCGACCCGTGGGAGTCGGGCCGCCGCCCCATCGGCCGGGAATCAGCCGCCTAGGCCTGCATCTTCCAGCTGCTTGTCGACGCTGGCCGCCAATTGGTCGAGGCCTTCGTCGATCGGCACTTCCTTCGCCACCATCTTCTGCAGCGTTTCCGCCCATTGCGTGGTGAGATCGAAGAACAGCGGCTGGGCCGTGAAGTAGATCTTCGCCCCCGGCGCCGAGGCATCATGCTGGTTGAGATAGCCGGGATAGGATTTGTCGATACGGCCGCGGAACTCCTCGTCCTTCCAGACAGAGGCACGGACCGGGTTGACGAAATCCATCTTCCTAGCGCCGAACAGATCATGCTCGACCGAGGACGCCCATTGCATGAAGTACCAGGCCGCGTCTTTCTGGGCCGAGAAGCTGGACATGGCCAAGGACCAGATCCACACATTCGGCGTTGGCGCGGTCGCAGCGGGATTCGCGGCAAAGGGCGCGTAATGGATATTGCCCTTCTCCTTATTGTCGCCGCCATTCATGAAGTAGCCCAGGATGTCGGCGTCGAAAATCATCGCCGAGGCGCCGGCGCCGAGATCGGTGCCGACCTGGTACCAGGTATAGGTCGACCAGTTCTTCGGCCCGGATTCCTGGATCATCTGCACCCAGAGCTTGTGATAGGCCTTGGATTCGGCGGTGTTCATCGCCGCCTTCAGTTTGCCATCGGTGACGGTGAAGTCGCGCTGGCCGTAATTCGAATAGCCGGACAGGAAGCCCGGATGGATCGAGGCCCAGGAACGCGATCCGCGCACGCCGACACCGTAAGGACCGCCGGCATCCTTGGTGAGCTTGGCCGCAACGCCGACCATATCTTCGAGGTTCTTCGGCGGTTCGACGCCGACTTTGTCGAAGATTTTCTGGTTGTAGGAGAGGTTGTTGAGTTCATAGCCCCACGGAATGCACCATTGCTTGGCATCGGCGGAGCCAAGCTCGCCGCCCGGTACGCCATTCCAGGCCGTCGATGCACGCAGCCCCGGCAGGACGTCTTCCCAATCGTAATTGGGATTGGTCTTGGCCGGGTCCTTGATATAGGCGTTGAGATCTTCGATCCAGCCGGCCGGACCATAAGTCCATGTCATATAGGCGCCGGTCATGAAGGCGTCATATTCGCTGGAACCTGACGACAGCGCTGCCGTCACCTTGTCGAAATAGACATCTTCCGGGAACACGTCATAGCTCACATCCATACCGGTCAGCATCTTGAAGTTCTCAAGATCGGCCACCATGGCGTCGACGTAAGGATGCTTGTTGAGCAGCAGCTTCAGCTTGGTGCCGCTGTACTTCTTCCAATCGAAATCGGCAGCCATTGCCTGGCCCATAGCTTGGGCGACCAGGAAACTGGTCGCTGCCACGCCCAGGCCCAATTGCCCAGCGCGCTGGATCAACTCTCGACGACCGATTTGCTTGCGTACAAAGGCGGCCGCCAGATCATGCCCTTTCTCAAACATGGTACCGTCTCCTCTCCAGGATTTTTATCGCTTGGCCATTTTCTTGCCGGCCGCAACGTCGCTGCCATCGAGCGTGTCGACGATGGCTTTTGCGGTCGCCTCATCCGTGATCAGGCCTTTAATCACGTGACTTTCCAGAACAGCTTTGATTGCCTCGATCTTGTTGGCGCCGCCCGCGATGGCAACGACGGACTTCCCCTTGATTTCCTCAAGCTTGAGCGCCACCGCGCGGTCATTGAGCTCCGCCGCGACCGCCTTGCCCGTCTTGTCGAGAAAGCGGCCAATGACTTCACCGACGGCGCCAGCGCGCTTCACCTCGCGCAGCTCCTTCTCCGTCACCGTGCCGGTCGCCAGCATATGCGCCTGCGAGCCCACCTCGCCGATACCGACTACATAGAGTTCGGCGGCACGGGCCAGCGAGAACACGTCCTTCAGGCTCTTCTGGGCCAGAAGGACCTTTTTGTCGGCGATGCTGTCGGCAAAGAATGGCGCCGGCATGAAATAGCATTCAGCACCCGTCACCTCGACCAGGCGATGGATGACGTCGAAGGGGTTGGCGGCGGCGTGGCGCGTCAAGCTGCCGAGCAAGGAAACGAAGCGGATATCCGGCCGGGCGATGCGCGGCAGATAGCGCACGACTTCGTCCAGCGTACGCCCATGGCCGATGCCGATGAGCTTGGCCTCGCCCCGCTCCAGCACGCCGTGCAGGTAATGCGCACCGGCCGCGGCCAAGGTGCGCAGCGGCAAGGCATTGTCGTCGACGGTGGGCGATACAGAACAGAAATCGAGCTGCCAATGGGCGGCAATGCGGGATTCGAGGGCGACGCATTCGGCCGCATTTCCTTCGACGAACACGCGCACCAGACCGGCCTCGGTCGCTTCCGCGATCAGGCGATTGATCTTGACGCGCGAGAGGCCGAGCTTCTGCGCGATCTCTTCCTGCGTATAGCCGCCGATGAAGGAGAGCCACGCGGCTCTGGCCGCGAGGCTACGCTCGTTTCCCTGCACTTGGTCGCTTCCTCACTGTCGAGTTTCTTGCTTTGAACATTAGTTCATGACTCGTACATGTGTGCATCCTGAGACGAGGGCGGCCTGTTGTCAAGCGGCCAGCGCGCATTCTGCTGGCGACGACATGTCAGTGATTTGCGACGATCTTCACCACTTGGATGTGTTGCGCCGCAACGAAAAAGGGCCCGTCGGCATGCTGCCGGCGGGCCCTCAAGACGTGATGCAAGATCGTTCAGGCTTTGGGTCGCAGCGCCCCTTGTGTGTTGACGTAGACCGCATAAAGCGAGGTCGTGCCGCAGATGAACAGGCGATTGCGCTTGGGGCCGCCGAAACAGACATTGGCGACCACTTCCGGCACGCGGACACGGCCGATGAGCGTGCCGTCCGGATCGTAACAATCGACGCCGGCGCCGGTGCTGGTCCAAATGTTGCCATGCACATCGAGCCGGAATCCGTCGAACAGGCCGATGGCACATTCGGCGAATTTCTCGCCGCCGCTCAATGACTTGCCGTCGGCGCTGACGCGAAAGCGCCGGATATGGCGGGCGCCGTCCGGGCGATGGGTGGCGCCGGTATCGGCCACATAGAGCAGGCTTTCGTCCGGGGTGAAGGCGAGGCCATTGGGCTTCTCGAAATCGGTGGCCACCGCCGTCAACTCATTCTTGGCAGGGTCGAAACGATAGACATGGCAGGCGCCGATCTCCGAAGGCGCCGCGTCGCCTTCATATTCGCCGTCGATGCCATAGCTGGGATCGGTGAACCAGATCGTCCCGTCGGATTTCACCACCGCATCATTGGGCGAATTCAACCGCTTGCCCTGGTAATGCGACACCAGGACCGTACGCGACCCATCGTGCTCGGTGCGTGACACGCAGCGACCGCGATGCTCGCAGGAGATCATGCGGCCTTCCCGGTCGATGGTATGGCCATTGGTGTGCAAGGCGGGTGCACGGAAGACCGAGACTGAGCCATCCGTCTCGTCCCAGCGCATGATCCGGTCATTGGGAATGTCCGACCAGACCAGATAGCGGCCGGCAGCAAAATAGGCCGGCCCTTCCGCCCAGCGGCACCCGGTATAAAGCTTCTCAAGATGGACGTTGCCGCCGACATAGCGGCGGAAGCGGTCGTCAAAGACCTCAAAACTCTCGCTCAGCATCGTCTCCCCCTCGCGATCTATTCCATTGATCTGGAATTGAAACTATAGCCGCAGCCCGGCGTCGGATATGACGCGGGCCGATCCGGCTGCAAAGCGGGGAGATCATCCTTGAAAGAAGGGGGTGCGTTCAACACCTATTCGCAGGCATCGACGTTCCCAGACCGATTAATCGGCCTGATTAATAGGTGTTCGCCCCATTGGGATAGATGAGAAAGAGGAATCCGTAGAACACCGCGCACATCATCGCGATAACGCCACCAAGGATGCACAGCATCGCCTTGAAATCAGTCATGGTCATCTCAGGTGAGCCAGTTGCGTTTGCCCGGCACTTCGGCGACGGATCAGAAATCCGCTTTGCTCCGTACCTGCCAGCGATCATGTCAATCTGGTCAGGCGCTCACCAAGCGCCTTATATGCCGCCGGCGCAACATATTAGGGGCCCAAAACCTGTGCTCCCGGTCACAGTCGTGAAAGTTAGGTCGCCTGGTGTGCGTGCAGGGCGCGGCGCGTCAGATCTGCTTTCGCACAAGACGCCCCGCGCCAAGGCACAACGTCGCCCCGAGCACGATGCCAATCGTATTGGCCAACTGGTCCAGGGCCGAGGCTTCCCGGCCGGCAAAAGCCTGGGCGATCTCGATGGCGATGCCCAGCAGAAAGAGGAAGGTGACGGCACCCAGGCGCTTGCTCATTGAGCGGAACGAGAATATCGCCAACCCCGACAACACCATATAGGCGCCGATATGCTGGAATTTGTCGATGACGCCACCTGCCGGCGGCTTAAGATCCGACGACAGTGACCCGACGACAGCGGCCAGGATGCCAAGCACCCAGAGCAGGCGGAATATCAAGCGCTGGATCGCAGGGCGACTCATCAATGGTGGCCGGTCGCTACGGCACTGTATTTTGCGTCCCACGCCACGGCACTTTTCACGATATCGTTGATATCGAGGTGTTTCGGCGTCCAGCCGAGCTCTCGCTTGGCGAGATCATTCGCGGCGTAGAGTGACATGGGATCACCCTCGCGGCGTGGCGACTCGATCACGGGCACCGGCTTCTGTATCGCCTTGCCGACGGCCGCCAGCACCTCGCGTACCGACACCGGCACACCCGTCCCAAGATTGAAGCGGTGGCCACGGCGCGCGCCCATAACAAAATGGAGCGCGGCGACATGCGCGTCAGCCAGATCGGCCACATGCACATAGTCGCGCAGGCAGGTACCATCCGGCGTGTCGTAATCGGTACCAAAGACCTTGAGCGGATCCGACTGCAGGCGTGCTGCGCGAACGGCCAGCGGAATCAGATGCGATTCATGAACATGGGCCTCGCCGATGCGCAGTTCGCTGTCCGCACCTGCCGCATTGAAGTAGCGCAGCATGACGGCATCGAGCTTTCCTGCATTTGCGGCATCGAAGATGGCATTTTCAGCAGCGAGCTTTGATCGCCCGTAAGGATTGACCGGCGCCGTCGGCATGTCTTCCTTGATCGGCAAGGAGGGCGGCACGCCGTAGACTGCGCAGGTGCTCGAGAAGACCAGTTTGGAGACGCCGCACTGCCCCATCGCCGTCAGCAAGGACAGAGTTCCCGAGACGTTGTTATCGTAGTAGCGTAGCGGCTCGGTGACGGATTCGCCGACCAAAGACAACGCCGCGAAATGCATCACGGCCTCGATTCGGTGCTTTTCAAGAACCTGACGGACGAAGGCCGTGTCGCGCACGTCGCCCTTTTCCAGCGGACCCCATTGTACGGCCCACTCATGGCCCGTCACCAGGCTGTCCAGGGTAATGGGCTGGAAGCCCATGGCGGACAAGGCCTGGCACGTGTGACTGCCGATATAGCCGGCACCGCCGGTGACAAGAACTTGCAAGATCGTCAATTCCTTCTAGACAGCCCGATCGACGAGCAGACGATAAACGTCGGTCAATGAATTTTCAGTGAACTTTAGGGCGACCGAGGCTCACATAGCGATAACCGAATTGCGCCATCTCGTCTGGCCGGTAGATGTTCCGCAGATCGACGATGGTTGGCGATTTCAGCAGATCTTTCATGCGGTTGAGATCAAGGGCCCGATAGCTGTTCCATTCAGTGAGGATGACCACCACATCGGCCCCCTCCATGGTTTGGTAGGCGTCCTCGCAATAGCCGATGTTCGGCATGTGCTTGCGTGCTTCCTCGATCCCGACCGGATCATGGGCCCGCACCTTGGCGCCACGCTTTACCAGTTCCGGCACGATCACCAGGCTTGGCGCATCACGCATGTCGTCGGTGTTCGGCTTGAACGTCAATCCGAGTACAGCCACCGTCTTACCCAACAAATCACCGTCGACCGCGGCCTCGATACGATCCGTCATCTGCAGCTTGCGCGCATCGTTGTAGCTGACGGTCGCTTCGACCAGCGAGAGCGGTGATTTTGCATCGCGTGCGGTCTTCACCAGCGCCAGCGTATCTTTGGGAAAGCAGGAGCCGCCATAGCCCGGCCCCGGATGCAGGAACTTGGAGCCAATGCGGCCGTCAAGTCCGATACCACGCGAGACGTCGGCAACGTTGGCGCCGACCTCATCGCACAGATCCGAGATCTGGTTGATGAAGGAGATCTTCAAAGCGAGGAAGGCATTGGCCGTGTATTTGATAAGTTCGGCAGTTTCGAGGCTGGTAAACAGGATCGGCGTCTCGATCAGGAACAGTGGGCGATAGAGCTGGCGCATGACCGCGCGCGCTTCGTCGGTTTCGCAGCCGATCACCACGCGGTCCGGGCGCATAAAGTCACCGATCGCCGATCCCTCGCGCAGAAATTCCGGATTCGAGGCCATATCGAACTTTGCAGCCGGATTAGTCTTGCGGATGATCTCGGCCACCTTACGGCCGGTACCGACGGGCACGGTGGATTTCGTCACGATCACCGTGTAGTCGGTGATCTGCTTGGCGATGGTTTCCGCCGCTGCATAGACATAGGTGAGATCGGCATGACCATCGCCACGCCGGCTTGGCGTACCTACCGCGATGAAGACCGCCGCTGCGCCGGCAACCGCCTTGTCGAGGTCCGTGGTGAAGGACAGGCGCCCACGATCAGCATTGTTCTTCACCAACGTGTCGAGTTCAGGCTCGTAGATCGGGATTTTCCCGGCGTTGAGCATGGCAATCTTGCTTGCGTCCTGGTCGACGCAAACGACATCGAAGCCAAATTCCGAGAAGCAGGCACCTGACACCAGGCCAACATAGCCGGTGCCGATCACAGCAATCTTCATACTACCACCTTGCAATTAGGAGTACCGCGCGACCGCGCGGGCGTGTTGCGAATATCAAGCATGTCCGCCAAACCGTCGATTGCGACTGCGGAACTGCAATAGGGCGGAGTCAAAATCCTCCGCCGTAAAATCAGGCCAATACCGTTCGACGAAAAGCATCTCCGCATAAGCAATCTGCCACAGCAGGAAATTGCTCACCCGCTGCTCACCGCTGGTGCGGATGAGCAGATCCGGATCGGGGAGATAGGCACTGGGCAGGCAAGCCGAGAAGCTCGCCTCATCGATCTCGTCAGCTTTGACGACGCCTTCGGCCGCCATTGTGGCAAGCCGGCGCGCTGCCGCCACGATATCCGACCTGCCACCATAGTTGAGGGCGATGGTGAGATGGAGACCGGGATTGCCTTGTGTCAATGTCTCTGCCTGGACGATCAGCGACACGATGTCCGTCGGCAAACCCGCCCGGTCGCCGATCACCGTCAATCGAACCTTGTTCTCATGCAGGCTTTGCACATCCTTGCGAAGATAGCTGCGCAGCAGGCCCATCAGATAATCGACCTCCGTCTTCGGACGCCGCCAGTTCTCTGAGGAAAAGCCGAACAGCGTGAGGTGCGTGACACCCGCGGCACCAGCTGCCTTGACAATTTTTCGAGCCGTTTCGGCCCCGAAGTAATGACCCATGGTGCGCGGCAGGCCACGCTTTTGCGCCCATCTGCCGTTGCCATCCATGATGATCGCGACATGAAAGCTGCTCGATGTGGACTGGCCATTGGCCGTCTCGGGCAGCGGTGCCAAGGCGTATGACAATGTCGTCACGATACCCCCGTTGACATCAATTCTCCTCCCATCATGGCATCCGCCGACGGTATTCGAAGGTTGCAGGAAGCACGGCCGAGTAACTCGGACATGCTCGGGCAGGATGCTTGGGAAAGAAGGCGAAATTGATGCAAGCGGATGTCGACTGCGGCGTGAGGAAGGTCATTTGACGGCAGCAAGCCCAAGCGGTCGCCCCACACGCAGAGAGATTGCCATCGACCTTGCGCCGCTCAGAAGGCGTTGCGCGGCCTAATGAGCTCCACGACCGTCATGATGAGAATGCGAAGATCAAAGAAGAACGACCAGTTGTCGATGTAATAAATATCGTGATGGACGCGGGCCTCAAGAACTTCCGGCTCGTCGACCGCACCGCGCAGGCCACGGACCTGGGCCCAACCGGTGATACCTGGCTTCATGCGGTGGCGCACAGCGTATTCACGGACAATCTCGTCGCACAGCCGGTCACCGACCTGCATGCCCAACGCATGCGGGCGTGGACCGACGAGCGACATGTCGCCGCGCAGAACATTGATCAGCTGGGGCAACTCGTCGATGCTGGTCTTGCGCAACAGGCCGCCAATTTTGGTCACGCGGGCATCGTTGCGCTGCGTCTGCTGGCGGGCCTCAAAATCCGAGCAATCCATGTACATCGAACGGAACTTGAGTACGTGGAACTGCTTGTTGTTAAAGCCCATGCGCGGCTGGCGGAAGAAAATCGGCCCCGGGCTGGTGACCTTGATAGCCAAAGCGGCCGCAGCCAGCACCGGCGACAGCAGCACGAGCGCGCCAAGTGCCGCCGCAAAATCGAAGGTCCGCTTGATCAGCAGATCCATCTCCGACTGCGGCTTGCGGCTGATGTTCAGAATTGGCGGATGCGCGTCGCGGATGACCTGCTTGTCGATCCTGACGCCGACGAACTCGGGCACCAATGCCACGTCGACCGGCAAGTGCCGCAATCTGGTCAGCAGCTGAAGAATGCGATCTTCCGCATTCATGGGCAGGGCAATCAGGACCTTGTCGATCGACGGGGTATTCTGAACCAGATCAATCAGGTGATCGATACCACCCCGGACCGGAATCCCGTGCAGATCGCTCGGCACGCGATGCATACGATCATCGAAAATTCCCCGCACCTGGACGGAATCGGCGTAGTCGTCGCGGATCACGCGCATCAGGCGTTGGCCGATCGCATCAGCGCCGAACAAGACGACATTGGTGGAGAGATGGCCCGCAGCCTGCAGGCGGCTGAGGAAGCCGTAAATGAGCGTCCGCTCAATGGCGATCGCGAAGGTGGCAAACAGCACGAAATGAGCTTCGGGTGGCAGGAAGCCCGCCAGAACATGCACGTCGCCGATCGGCGTGTTCCGGCCCAAAAGAGCCTCAACGCCATAGGCAAAGCCAGTCGCGGCCAGGGTCAAGGTGGCCGGCTTCAGAATGAATTGAATGCGCGAGATCTTGGAGATGCGGGACAGGCTTTCGCCCTTATAGGACTGGGCAAAGGCATGCGCCAGGAAGAAGCAGAGCGCGCTCGTCACAAAGAAATGCGGGAGGCCTGTCGATAGAAATTCTGCGTGCGAATAAAGTAATACCGCAGCGACCAAGGCCATTGCAGTGAAAAACACAGAAATATCACAGACTGCCAACAATATGCCGCCGAGCTTAGGATCTCGCGGCAGCAAACGATGGCGGTTCAGCGACCCGACATTTGCCGGATGTGCTGGTGACGAAACAACCGGGCTAGAACGCAAATTTGGAGCAATGTGCAGTTGCAGCATGGCGACACCTGTCATCCCCCCCCGAGCAGCTGATCTACCTCCCAGCGAAGCAGAAATATGTGTTCTTTTTCTTGTACTTTTCATAACAATTTGCAGTCACTTCTCGCTCTTTGGCCCTGCTGGCAAAACCGACGCCAGCAACAGCCCGACAGTTTACCGCAATTGCGAACTAATCTTATCGCAATGCAACACGCCGGCCAAGTACATTTTCCCCGGCTCGGACTTTTGTTCGTCTCGGGATGATGTTCGAAGCGGGCCCTAAAGGGGTGTAACAACCTTGGGAGAAAATAGGACTTTCGGACGAATTCTATGTCGAATTATTTACCGCAGTCCCGCGATTACACAAACCACACTTGTAGCCATTGGTTCCGCGTCTTCGGTAAATATCGATTTGTGTCTGCCCTGACACACTGGCTGGCACCTAATCTGGCCGGCGCACAATACCCAGCAAGTATCGTGAAGCTATATGGGCGACATTATTTCAATCAATAATATTTGGCGGACCAACATCCACCAGGTCGTCTGAGACCCTGCGGTACGCCGGGCCAGGACCTGCCCCAGAGATGATTGCGGAAATATCGCACGCAACGACGCGACGGCATGGCGTTGAATGGGGCTCCGGCTTTCCCCGATGCCGAAACCAAAAAGGACGCCTTAACATGGCAAGGCAACAGCAGGAATGTTTGCGCACAACCGATGTTGAAGATAGATTGTAGCGACGCGGGGAAATTTCATATTCGGCCCAGTCCACAGGGACAAATCATTTTCGTGAGGTTATCGATGTTGCGAATGTTTAGGACGACACTGATCGCGCTGTTCGCCCTGCTGGCAGGCCTTGCCATGCCCGCTCTGGCAGAGGACGGCGTTTACCGGATCAACGGCGGCGACCAGCTTCACATTTCGGTCTATGGCGAACAGAACCTCAATCAGGACGTTGTCGTGCAACCGGACGGCTGGGTATCCTTTCCGCTCGTCGGCAGCATTAACGCCCTTGATATGACGCTGCAGGACCTGCAGGCCAAGATCGCGGAAAGCCTGCGTCAGAGTCAGTATTTCCCGAACCTCACCGACAGCGAAGTGACTGTGTCGATGCTCAAGGCGATGGGCAATTCGATCTCTGTGATCGGCCAGGTGAAGCAGCCAGGCACCTTCGCCTTCGATACCAGGCTCGATGTCATGCAGGCACTGAGCCTTGCCGGCGGCTTGACGGCCTTTGCCGGCAAGGACGAAATCAAGGTGCTGCGACGCGATCCTGCCGGCAAACAGACCGCCATTCCCTTCGACTATTCCGCGGTTGAGGAAGGCGAGAGCCTCGATAGCAATATCCTGCTGAAAGGGGGCGACGTTGTGGTCGTGCCGCAGGCCGGATTCGGTTTCTAGTGGGGATGCAGATTTTGGGGGCCATGGCGTTTCCGGGGTTGCGTGCGCGCCGATTCCTGATTGGCCTGGCACTACCGCTGTCTTCATTCTGGTTTTGCCATGAAGGCAATGCCCAGGAGTGGAAGCTGGACACCAGCTTGTCTCAGCAAGCCCTCTACAGCGACAATCTGCTTATGGGCATCGACCGCGAGATCGAGACGTTCGGGGCGATCAGCACGCCATCTGTGCGGCTGCAGCGTCTCTCGCCGACGCTGAACTTGGCGCTGAACGGGCGGTACGAGTTCTCCGAATACCTCAATCATTCGGAATTCAATTCGCAGGATCCGTTTGTTGGACTCAGTGTGGGCAAGATCCTGACTGAGCGCAGTTCGCTGGCCTTCAGGGGCAGTTTCAGCCAGGACAGCAGCTTGAAGTCCGAACAACAGGATGAGACGTCGAAGTTTATCGACAAGCTCGTCCAGTCGACCACCTTCGACGCCCGCCCGAGCTGGACTTATCTGCTCACGCCGGTGGACCGGGTCGTCCTCAGCGGAACCTACACCGACGTTTCATATGACAGCACAGAGAAGACCGACTACCAGTACTTCGGCTCGACTTTGGATTACAATCATCAACTGAGCGATATCGACAGCGTCATCGCAAATGTCAGCTTCTTCCGCTATATTCCCGATCGTGCGGATGACACACCGACGGACACGGTCAGCGTACTCGGTGGTTACTCGTACAAGCCGTCGGACCGCCTGTCGATTACGGGATTGGCCGGCCTTGCCTACAGCCTGAAAGACACCAATGGCAGCGGTTCAGGTAGCAGCGGCGACGACTCGAATGGCGACAATGACGGCGGTCTCGGCTATCGACTGAAGTTCAATGCGCAATACAAATTGGACGATCGCACATCGGGTCGCTTGGCCCTTTCGCACGATTCAGAACCGTCCAGCGATGGTGACCAGACGACACGCAACCGCCTGACCCTCGGAGTCAATCACAAGCTGACACCGCTGACGAGCGTCAGCGTCAGTCTCGATTATGTCGATAATTACGACTATGCGGGCCTGGGCGGAAGAACCGAGAATGATAACCGGGAATCACGCTATGCCGCGGTCAAGCCGGCGATCTCCTGGGAGTTGACCGAGGATGTCAGCCTGCTCGCCGAATATCGCTTTCGTTACAAGCTCTATGAAGACAACGGCGATTCGGCGATGTCGAACAGCGTCTTTCTCACGCTGAAATACGCCCTGCCGACCTGGGGATGGGACGGCTACTAACTCTAGAGGCCGCCCCGCTCCCGCATCCCCCACTCCCGCATCTTATGCGCGACATAGATCCCGCCGCTCTCGGTCAGATGCCCGTAGTCGAAGGACAGCGGGATGCCGTCACCGCTCACCGTGCGGCAATTGCCGGCCGTACAGATGGCGTCATAGAGAGAAAAGTAAGGCACGCCCATCTCCGCCAGCTCCCGCTGATACAGAGTATCGATGTCTCGTTGCCCCGTCTTCCGGCTCTTATCGAGCAACGAAGGGTCGTCCTGGAGGACGCTCAACGCCATCAGCGACGGCAGATCATGTTTGTATTCCACATGCGGCCCGACCACGATGACACGCGGCGCATAAGTCGACAGCAGCCGCATTGTTTCTTTCAGGTAGGGAAGATCATCGCGTTTCCACCGCGCCGAGATGATGATGCCATCCACTTTGGCGCTGGGCAGGAATTTGAAGAACATCATCTCCATCAGATTGCGGCATAGCCGCTGGCCCGGTTGATCCAGGACCGGCTTGCAACCGGCTGCCGTGGCCTGCAGGAAGTTGATCTCGGGATTGACCTTCTTGAGACCGTTGACAAGGTCGTTAGCATGACTATCGCCTATGACGATGTAGTTCTGCTGCGATGCCGACATGCGCAGGCATGTGTCCGCGTCGAACAGATCGTCCCGGCCCGAACGCGGCGAGATGAAACAGGACTTGAAGTCGCGGGCCCGTCCTGTCGTCGTTGGCGTGACGGAAACGATGCGTTCCACCTCTGGCGGCAGCTGCCAGAGTTCCTTGCTGGCGACGGTTAGCATCGCACCACTTATCACCAGTACCGCCATGATTGCGCCGGACATTGCCAACGTCACGCGGTTGCTGACCCGGAACACTGCCGCATGCCGGAATGGCCGCTCCACAAAATACCAGGACAGCGTCGCCGTCACAAAGCCCAGCATCAGGGCGACAATTTTGAACGGCTGGGTATCGACGTCCCACGCATACCAATAGCCAATGAGTCGCATCAGGACGTTGATCGGCCAATGCCAGAGATAGAGGGAATAGGAGATCAGGCCGATGAAGCGAACGGGTGGTAGAGATAGAAGCTGTCCGACCATTGAGCGGGCATGCACTCCCGCATGGATGATGAGGGCCGCACCGAGGCATGGCAGCAGGGCGCTCGGCCCTGGAAAGGGCATGCTGGCGGAATAGAACATCACGCTGCCGGCGATGAGCAGCATGCCTAGCGCTGAACATACTTCCGCCAGCTTGGCGTTCCGAATGACTGGCACGGTACCCATGGCGAGGCAGGAGCCGATCATCAACTCCCAGGCACGTGAATGCAGCAGATAGAAGGAAGCCGCGGCATTGCTCCATACCAGCCAGGCCGATATGGCCAAAGATACCAGCGCGATTCCCACAATCACCTTGGTCTGGGTCAGCGCCGAATAGCGCCTGATCAACAGCAAAACGAGCGGGAAGAAGATGTAGAACTGTTCTTCGACGGCAAGCGACCAGGTATGCAGCAGCGGCTGCATCTCGGCGCCGGGCGCAAAGTAGTCCGCAGTCGCATAAAAATAGATGTTGGAAACGAACAGGGTCGATGCAATGAGGCTGCTGCGGAAATTCTCGACTACACTGGGCAGGCAGAAAATCAGGATGACGACGGCACAGACCGCCGACATGAAGAACAGTGCTGGAAAGATGCGTCGCGCGCGCCTGCTGTAGAACTCGACGATCGAATAGCGCCCTTCGACCATCTCGCCGTGGATGAGCTTGGTGATGAGATAACCCGAGATCACGAAGAAGATGTCGACGCCGACAAAGCCCCCGGGCAAGATGTTCATGCCAAATTGGTAGACGTGAAGGTGGTAGATCACCACCGATAGAACCGCGATCGCCCTGAGGCCGTCGATATCGGGCCGATATTTCATCCATTGCCTCTCATTCTGGCCGACTAGCGCGCGAAGCCAACCTCGCTTTGCCCGCATTCGGGCAGAATCACTTTCCAATAGGCCAGCTTGGCGCGCTCGACGCTGAACTCCGCAGCACGCGCTGCCGCCTTCAATCCGTACGCCGCACGACGCTCCGGCTCGCTCATGGCACGCAGAGCATCTTTCATCGCAATCGTGTCATTTGGCGGGATCAGAATGCCATTCTCGGCAAAGACGACGCCCGAGGCCACGTCTTCGCGCGCGAGGTCGGCCAGCACTTCCGACGGTCCCGATTGGCAATTTGTCGAAATGACCGGCACGCCAACGCTCATCGCCTCAAGAAGACTGTTCGGAAAGCCTTCGGCATTGGACGGCAAGGTGAAATAGGCCGCCTTGCGAAGCGTCGCGAACGGATTGGCGGAAAAGCCCGGCAACATGACCCGGTCGGTCAATCCCAACCGGTCGATTTGAGCGGTCAAGGCGGCCCGCTCCGGCCCGTCACCAAGGATCAGCAACTGGCCGTCGATCTTCGCGGCGGCGAACGCGTCGATCAGCATGCCAAAATTCTTGTTGGGTACGAGCCGCCCCATGGCCATGCCGAACTCTCCGGCCGGCGCCACGCTCTCGGTCTCCTGCGACCTCGCCCGAATATCGTCGATATCGATCGGATTGCTGATCACGACCAGCTTGTCCTGGGGCACGCCAAAGGCCGTCTTGAGATCGTCGGCCACGCCGGGTGAGACGGCAATAATACGACGTGCCTTTGGATACAGCCATTTCACCAGGAATTTGGCGAGGGCCGCTGCCCGCCCCTTGCCGAGATGGCTGGTCGTGTTGACACGCTCGCTGATGATGGCCGGAATGCCGAGCAAGCCAGTGGCGATCACATTCGCCACATTGGCGCGCGTGAGGAAACTTAGCGTCGCATCCGGCCGGCTGCGACGCAGCATCGCGTACAGCGACCATATGCTGCGCAGCAAGGAATGCCGACAGTCCAATTGCTCAACCTTGACCCAGCTAGGCACATGGTAGGCGGCGGATTCCCGGTCGAGCAAAATGAGCGAGATGTCGACCTCGTTCCGCTCCGTTTCCGAAGCGCGCAGAAGCGTACACATCACGCGTTCCGCGCCGCCGCCGGCCAGGGAATTGATTATGAAGGTCACCTTCTTCCGCGGCATCAGCGAGGTCGGTTCTTCGCGTATCACGATGAAATTCCGCGCCGACTTTTGGCGCGACCATTAGCCCACTGCCACGCATAGCCTATTGCGCCATAGGATTCCCAATAGGCACTTGCCGGCCGCCGCCGCAGACGCAACGTGATCAGCCGACCCCAGCCCTTCAAGCCATGACCGACCGCGCCACAGCTGAGTATCAGCTTTGTGTGATAGGCGCCGCGACCGATATCATAGCTCCGGTGCAGTTTGCCGATCGAATCGGCCTTGCGGCCATGATGGTGCGCAACCTCGATGTCCGGATCGTACACACCGTCCCAACCGGCAAGGCCGGCACGCGCCGCGGCATCACAATCCTCAGCCGGGAACAGCGCACCGCTGCCGAATAGCGGATCGAAGCCACCGATCGCCGTCAGCGTCTCGTGTCGGAAGGACATGTTGGCGCCCATCAACGCGCCTGGCGGCAAGTACCGCCCGCTGGGAAAGAACTTGGGAACGCGCGACTCATTGATCGTTGCCGGGTAGTCTGTCGGGTCATGCAGAGTAACGCGTCCCGTAACGAATCCGACACTTGGGTTGCCGAACGCCCGCAACGTTGCCGCAAGAAAGTTGGGCGACACGTAGCAATCATCGTCTGTGAAGGCGACGATGCCTCCGGTTGACGCAGCTATGCCGGCGTTGCGAGCATTGCCCAGCCCTTTGATCGGCTGAAATACGTAACGAACGGGAAAGGCGACACTGCGCGCGAAGTCGGCAATCACCTCGGCTGTCTTGTCCGAAGATCCGTTGTCGACGACGATCAATTCCCACGACCCTGTGTAGGCAAGCTCAGCGACATAACGCAGGCATGGCCCCAATTGCGCGGCCCGGTTCCTGGTACAGATCACCAGCGAGATGTCCATTCCATCCTCCTGTTCGAGGCGATACCGAGGCATCCTTTTGGCAACCGACCCAAATCGGCGCTTTTCGTCATTGATGTGGTCCCGTGGTGGAAAGCAGGTGTCGGCCAATCTCCATGGCCTCGCGCATGTCGCCGGCTTGCCGCAATCCGCTATACCCTGCCGACCAGGCGGCGATGAAATTGCCCAGCTTGCCGTAGGAATTGTCGAGGGCGACATGCGGGATATCTAGCAGCAGCGACATGATATGTGCGTGTAACCGATCGGTGATAACGACCCGGCCCTGCGACAGCATCGCCACGCCACGGCGAAAGCGCTGCGATGCCAGCGCGTCATGCACCGTTGGGGAGTGACCAGAAATTCCGTTGCCGCGAATTGCAGAGGAAAGCCGCGCACGCAATCGCGTGCGTCGCAATTCCGTTGCCGATTCTTCGAGCCAATCAACAATGATCTGACTGCCCTGGGCCTGCGGCGCATCCAGACCCGCCCTGCGTTCCGTATCGGTGCGCATGAGACAAAGGAAATCGACGCTGGCAACCTGCCGTTCGACTGGCCCGATATAGAATGCCATGTCGGGGCACAGATGCACCGGGCAATCGAAATGCTTGCGAGCAAACTCGAGCGACTTTTGGTCACGGACCAGAAGGATGAAAGCGCCATGCCGCCGTATCGCGTCGGCGGTCTCAGCAATAGCGCCGTCATTATCAAAATGAATCGACTGAGGAAGCTGGATGATGGGGCGGCCGGGGAACTCGCGCAAGGCATCCAGGCGGAGCTTATGATGGTGCTGCCAAAGTGTACCGAAATTACCGCCACCATGGATCAGGATCGGGCCATCCGGTACCTTGGCGCGCAGTTCCGACGCCGAAAACGTGGCGGTTGAGCAGGTGTAGGCCGGGCGCTTGCGCAGTTCGCGGGCCAGGAAAGCGATCTCGCCCAGCCAGATCGCCGAATCGCCGACGTTAGGATGATTCGGGAAATCGATCAGTGCCAATCGACCATCGGGAATGAGCGGCAAGAGTGCCGCCTTGATGGCCGCCTGCAAGGCCGTGATCACAGCTGCGCGATCGAGCGAAGCTGCGTGCTCGGCCTTCTGCGCGCCGAACGTCTTCATCATTGCTTTGCGCCCTTCTTCCAATGCTTCTTGAACTGGCGAACCAGCATCTGACGGGTTTCGGCCGAAATCGCCGGTAGAGCGATAGCGTAGAGAACGGCACCGACCGTGACAGACGCGCCCACAAATACGGCTTCCGACCCGATATGGGGACGGACCAGCATCATGAACAGCGATGTCCCCGCCCCCATAATGATAGAGGCAGAGAAGGGAGCCGCGGTGGCTCGGAAAGTGACGCCAAAACCGATTCCCGCGCGCCGCTTCAGCAACCACAATTGCAGCGGAAAAGTCAGGTATGCGCGCGCCACATATACCCAGGCAACAGCAACGATACCGTAGGGTGCCGCGAACCAGGTGAGGCCGAGCGTCAGGCAGAGTTGAAAGGTTGCCATCCAACGCATATCCGCGCCGCGGCCGATGGCGCTCAACACCGGTGCCGCGAAGTAATTCAAGGAAAACGGCACCACCATCAGAGCAAAGATCTGTGCGAGAATGCCCGCATCCCGCCATTGTTCACCGTAGACCAAGGGGACGGCCTCGCGTGCGACGACGCCAAAGCCGACAAGGGCAGGAAACGACATCATCGAGCTGGCAAAGACCATGCCGCGATAGGCTTTCGCGAGATCCGGCGCATTGTCCTGCAGACGAGAGAATGTCTGCACCGCTACCTGAGCAAATGGTTGAATTGCACCGTTCGTGATCAACTCGGTCATCCGCCAGGCGGTTCGGTAGATACCGACGGCCGCCGCGCCGATGGTAGCTCCCACGATGACATCCTGCGCCCGTGTCATGGCGAGAAAGATGACCTGCGTGACGGCGAGATTGGCGCTGAAGCCCCTGATTTCGCGCAGCGTCGCGAAAGAGAAGCAGCGGCCCGGCAGCCAGCGATGGGCATGCCAGGAGACAATAGCATTGACGACTTCCGTAACCACGCGCTGAACGACGAGACTCCAGATTCCCCAACCGGCAAACGCCGCCGCAATCGCCGCGGCACCGCCGATCGCGCCGCTCAGCATGGACCGGATGGCCATGGATTTGTGACCGAACGCGCGCAGCCTGATCGCCATATGGGTGGCACCGGAGGCAACGACAGGTAGCAGAGCAGCCACCACCATCATTGGGCCGACCGCCGTTGGCTGACCCAAAACTGTCAGCAGTGGATAGGCAAGGGCCATCACCAGGATCGCGACCCCGACCGCCAAACCCATATTGCCCCAGAAGATCGTGTCGGCGAGTTCCGGCGTAAGTTTGCGGGCGCGGACGACATAATTCGTCAGCCCGCCATTGGCGATGATCCGCGCGAGTTCCGAAAACAAGGTGACAATGGCGAAGGTACCGACATCGTGCGGACTGAGGAAACGCGCCAGGACGACGAACACGCCAAAGGAGAAGAGTTGATTCGACGCCAGTCGAATGATCGTCCAGATGACCGAGTTCCGGGTCTTCGTTTTCAGCTTGCTGTCATAGGCAACATCGCCATCTTCGTCTGCCACAGTCGGTTGCCTTGCTTGCGTCTCTTCCGATGCGGGGTTCCCCGCTGCGATCGAAGTCATTTATTCAGGATCATTTGGGCGAGGTTTCTACCCGCCCGGCAACATAATTGACGACCCGCGCGAGCCCAAGCGTCCGCCGAACGGCATGCGAAAGCCGGTGCCCGCGAATCTGCCACCGGGTCGTCTTTCGATGGATGAAGCTGCGCAGCTTCAGCAATGGCGGCATGACGATCTTGTCGTAGCGGTCGTAGCCAATGCCGGACGGGACGGATTCCTCCATCACCGGGAACGGGAAGACCGAGAGATTCGGTATGCCGTGAGACCAGGACCTGTCCAACACATTGTCAATCGGCGAGCGCACATTCCGGGCATAGGCCAGCAAGGTCTGCGCAGTCTCTTTGGTGATGACATATGCCTGGGTACCGCAGGCAAAACCAAATAGCTGAACGATCGCGCGCGTGTGATCGATGAAGTTGCGCATGACTTTGGTGTGGTTGACCGGCTGTTGCCAATAGAGTCGGAGATAGCCGATATCGAGGCTTCGCAGATCGTCCTGCACGATTTTGCCGATGAAGGCCCAATCGACGATGATGTCGTCCTCCATCACGATGTACTGGTCCGCGTCGCCCTGGACTAGTTCTTCCCAAACAGCATAATGGCTGGAATAGCAGCCGAGTTCGCCACTGCGTAACGGGCGACCCTTGACGGCAAGCACCTCTGCTTCGACGTAATTCAGTGCCGGATGCAATTGCGTGTAGGCAGGAAAGAAACGCCAGTCGACGCCAGCTGCTGCGGCACGCGCTGTAAATCTCTCCCGTCGATCAATTGCCGACTCAAGACTGATAACGGCAATTTTTGTTTTGACGGCTGGTCTCTCAGGCATTTTGCGCCCCAATCTTTTTATGACTTAGCATTCTCAAGTTGCCCGCAGAAATGTTCGCCGGAACCAGGATGGGCGATCGGCCTCATGGGCGGCAAAGCTGCGCAGTTCACCCTGACCATCGCCATAGCCGGCCGACAATCTGGTTCTCGGTTGTGGCATGACCACTTGTGGTTTCGGCGCCGGCGGCTCTGGTTCGGGCAATGGCGGCAAAGTCGCGCGCGCTTCGGCAGCAGCTCGGATCAACGTGGTGATTTCCTTGACGACCATCGGATCCTCCGGCCCGCCGACACCGGCGAAGGAGGAGACGCCATTGGACATTCTGTCGCCGACCACGCGGAAGACATGGTCAAGGTCGATCTCCGGCTTCTGGTCGGCAAAACCATAGACCAGCGACATGTCGCAGATCGAATTGATGATGCGCGGTACGCCGCCGGAAAAATACTGAATGCCGCCAACGGCCATGTCGTTGAAGATCGGCGCTGTAGCACCGGCCACACGCAGACGGTGGGTGATGTAGTGCAACGTCTCAGCGCAGGTGAGTGGCGCCAGATGGTAGGAGACGCTGATGCGTTGCGCGAACTGACAGAGTTCCGGCCGCCGGAGCTTTTCAAGCAGTTCCGGCTGGCCGACGAGAATGATCTGCAGCAGCAAATCCTTATCGGCATTGATGTTCGAGAGTAATCGCAGCTCTTCCAGTGCCTGGATGGTCAGATTCTGAGCCTCATCGACGATCAGGACAGAGCGCTTTCCGGCGCCATATTCCTCGATCAGGAAGAGCATCAGTTCCTGATGGATTTCCGCGCGTGTCGTTCCCTTTGGCGTCCGGCCAAAGGCCGACAGCGCCCAGCCGGCTATGTCGCTATGGGAACTATGCGTGTTTGAGATCAACCCAAGCCGGATGTCGCGGTCGATCCGCCGCAGCAAGGCACGGATGAGCGTTGTCTTGCCGGACCCGATCTCGCCGGTGATGGCACAGAAACCGGCCTGCCCGGCAAGACTGTATTCCAGCATGCTGAGGGCAAGGGAGTGCTTGCTGCTCAGAAACAGGAAGTCGGGATCCGGCAATAGCGAAAAGGGCTTTTCGTTAAGTCCGTAGAATTCTTCGTACATGACGGCCTGCCGCTATCGTCTTGATAGGGCGAGATGCGGCAATATTGCCGCCAGCATGGATCTTACGTCAGTGCGCATTCAGCAACGTCCCAACGATTGGCTTATTCCCAAGCAGATTCGCCGATTTCTCGATTTCGAGCTTGGTTGTCATGCCACTGCGAGCGACCAGCAATACTGCATCGACATTCGGCATGAAGCCCAGCGTATCGCCGGAGGGAATCAAGGGCGGCGTATCGTAAATGATGATTCGATCCTGATAGCGGCTTTGCAGTTCTTTGGCCAAAGCCGTCATACGCGGCGAGCTGATGATCTCTGCCGCCTCGCCATTGGGAACGCGCGCCGGCAACAAGACCAGCCGGGCGACGCCCGGACTGACCAAACAATCCTTCAACTCGACATCGCCCCGCAGATAGTCGTCAATGCCGGCCGTCGGCTTTATCCGGAATTTTTCGTGCAGTCCGGGTTCGCGCAGGTTGAGATCGACGAGCAGGACCGTCTGATTGACATCAAGTGCAATCGCCAGCGCCAGGTTGGCCGCAGTCGTCGTCACGCCAGCACCGATCTCCGGGCTGGTGACGGCAAGTGTCGACATACCATTCGCGCGCATGCGCTGCAGGACCTGAGTGCGCAACAAGCCGTAAGTGTCTGACACCGGATGGCCAAGAACATCGGCGATCACGCGCTCCTCATTCATCCGGCGCAGATCCGGCGCCGCCACCACTGTCTCGGTGTAGGACGGCGCTACACCATTGGCCGATGAGTGGACGGTCGATGTATTGGCGGGGCGCAACTGCTTCAGGTTGCTCGATCGGGTTTCGCGGGCCCGCGCGAGCGCCTTTTCAATCTGTTCCATCGGTTACTCCATAGATGTCGATGATCAGTGGTCGCGCCCAATTGCTGCAACTGCGAAGGCCGACTATAACCGGGTCGAGCCCCGCTGATAAGACCCCAGACACCGTACGAACGGCATTACTTGCAAAATGATCCATAGAGGACACCGATTTACCGTCCTCACGATGCCGCACTGCATCAATAAATCCGACCTACACAAGGTCATATGCGGGTTTTTGTTTAGCGAGTTGCTAGCCTGCCCAGCTGTGACAATCCGGGCACAAACGATGCCGATCGCCTAGCGAGCGTTAAACGCCTGATACCATGCGACAAACCGGTCGACGCCCTCTTTGAGAGGTACTTTCGGTTCATAGCCGAGGTCGCGGCGGCTGGTCGAAATATCGGCCCAGGTTGCCGGTACGTCACCTGGCGACGGCGGAAGATAGTTAATCTCGACGGGTCGGCCGCAGGCCTGCCCAACCAGCTCGATGAGCCGTGAGAGTTTCTCCGGCTGGTCGTTGCCGAGGTTGAAGAGACGATGGGGCACCGCGCCACTGGGTGGCCGGTCCAAGGCGGCAATGACGCCGGCGACGATATCGTCGATATAGGTGAAATCCCGGCTTTGCGTCCCATCACCGTTCACATTGATCGGCTTGCCGGCAAGGATCGCCGCCGTGAACATGAAATAGGCCATATCGGGCCGGCCGGCCGGACCATAGACCGTGAAGAAGCGCAGGCCGGTCTGCGGAATTTTATAGAGGCTGGCATAGGAAGCGCTCATCAGCTCGTCGGCGCGTTTGGTGGCGGCATAGAGCGACACCGGCTGATCGACAGGGTCATCCAATGCGAATGGAACCCGCTGGCTCGCCCCATAGACGGAGCTTGAGCTGGCATAGACCAGATGTGCCAGGCGCGGCAACTGACGCGCGACTTCAAGCATATGGAGATGACCGGCCAGATTGGCATTGAGATAATCGAGCGGCTGATCGATCGAATGACGCACGCCGGCTTGCGCCGCCAGATGCACGATGCCGGTGATCTCGTCGCGCAGCGGCCGAATTACCTCAAGCAGATTGGGAAGCTGCGAAATGTCGACCAGCGCAAAGGTGAAGCCAGGCTTTTTCTTGAGGGCATCCAGGCGCGCATGCTTCAGGCCGACATCGTAATAGGTATTGAGGTTGTCCAGGCCGATCACGGTTTCGCCACGTGCCAGCAACGCTTCAGCGACATTGGACCCAATAAAGCCGGCAGCACCCGTAACCAAGACAGCCATACCCTACCCTCTCAAAAATTTGCGCGCCGCGGAACGCGTGCCCGATGGCTTCGTCCTGCCGGCGACTGAAAATCGACCCGCGCCAACCCAGATGGCGATACCGTCTGGCAGGTAAGCGGAATCCAGAAATAGCTCAAAGTAAAACCCCCAGAACTAGTCTGGGGGTTCTACTCAAATTTAACCGTATCGAAGCGGATCGCGCAACCAGATCAGGCCTGCGCGGCCGCGGCCTTGCGCTTGCGATACGCGGCAATGCCCATGCCACCCAGCGCCGTACCGAACAGCAGCAGCGCCGGCGGGATCGGGGTTTCGGTGACAGCAAATTTGTAGCTGTAGAAGTTGCCACCGGCAGCGGTGCTGCCGGTGATGCGGAAGAAGTAGTCACCCGCAGCGAGGTCAGCATAGTTGAAGGCGATACCGGTACCGGACAGGTCTTCATAGTGACCCAGCGATGTCACGGGATCGCCGACGCTGAACAGGTCGAGCACAAAATTGACGCTGTTCACCGGCGCGCCAAGAAACGTCGTGACGACGTCGGAGATGCTGCCAACCAGCGACGTGCTGAGGCCAGTCAATGAGAAGGCGATCTGGTCGCTGAAGGTCTGGATGCCCGTGCCGAAATTAGCAACGAAACCGGTCGTGTCGGAGCTCAAGGTGCCCAGGTCAAAGTTCGAGGCTGAAGCCGGCGAAGTGGCAACTCCGAGCGTCAAACCGGCGGCGAATAGGAGTGCGGTTATCTTGTTCATTACTTCCCTGCCCATATCTTCATTTGGACGACCCAATCAACAGTCGCTAGCTACTTCTGTTTAGGCCGGTGTTTAGTTAAATTCAAGTTAATCTTGCAGTTGCGAAGGCCCAATTGCAAACCTTCCCTACTGCGTGACAAAATAGCACCGCGCAGGCACCCAGCATTGTGCTGACTCTGAGTTTTTCTTGTGACATTTCCTGATCGCCACACATGGACGTGATAGGTCTTTTTTCTTGTTCTGATTTAAACCGTTATTTTGCAGATCATTAGCGAGATACCCGGAATGAACCGCTGGGACATGCACTTGGCACCGCACAAAGTGACGCCGAGCCTGATCATGGCGGCTCTCCCACAATTAACCCTATTAATACCGCAATCTCAGGCGCCGCTGCGACAGCAGTCCTAGGACTGCATCACAACGCAGCTTTAAAGTCGTGGTGGGATACGACTGCCTGCTCGGTTAACCAGTTCTCGCGCGCCATTGATGTTCCCGCCGGGAAGGGGAGCGATTCGGCCGCGCTGCTGCCTCTTGCAAAAGTCCCGCAGAGCGCTGACAAATCGCCCTGCCCGATCGGCGCCGTTAAGACATGCGCCCGACACAGCACCAAACATTGCCCGCTTTGGCGTCCACTACAGGGAAGACATGCGACTCATGATGACCGGCGCTCGGACGCTAATTTTTCTGTCGCTGCTGTTCCTGGCGGCTTGCGGTTCGCCGGAGGAGCGTGAGGCAAGGCACCTGCAAAGTGGCCGTGAACTTTACGCCAGTGGCGATCTGGTAAAGGCGATCCTGGAATTCCGAAATGCGCTGCAAATCAACCCGACCGGTGTCGAAGCCAAATATTCGATCGGCCTTATCCTGGAGAAGCAGGGCAATCTGGCGGCAGCCCTCTCCGCCTTTCAGGAAACGGCCCTCCAGGATCCCAATCACCGCGACGCGCAGTTGAAGCTTGGTCAATATGCGCTGCTGAACGGCGACGCGGACAATGCCCTGCTACAAGCCGACAAGCTGATTGCTCTCGATCCAAAGCGCCCGGATGGCCACACCATGCGCGCGGCGGCCTTGCTCATGCAGGGAAAGCTGGACCAGGTCGAGACGGCGGCACAGGCAGCCCTTGCCCTGGCGCCGAACGACGAAGACGCCCTGATCGTGCTCGCCAGCCAGCGGGCGCGGCAGAAAAAATTCAGCGAAGCCGAGGCGCTGATCGATAGCGGCCTGAAGGTACACGCCAAGAGCAAGCAACTGCTCGGCGTCAAGTTGAAGCTGTTACGGGACCAGGGGCAGATGGCCGCTGCCGACGATATCCTGCGCACGCTGATCACGATTGAGCCTGACAATCCGCGCTATGTCGTGGAACTCGCCAGCAATCTCCACAAGGAGAACAAACTCCCGGAAGCACAAGACGTATTCCGGCAAGCCATCAAGACCAGCAAGACGCCAGAACAACTGGTCACCGTCTATGCCGACTTCCTGGAGAAAGCAGTCGGTGTGCAGCAGGCGATCATGGAAACGGCCGCGTTGGCCAAATCGTCCGGCACCGAGGCGACCTACGCCCTCCTTCTCGCGCGCCTCCATATGAAGGCCGAGCAATATGACCAGGCTGTTGCGTTGCTCGAACCGTTGGTCACCACACTCCCTAAGGCCTCGGAAAAACTGGAAGCCCGCGTCGAACTGGCTCGCGTATCGCTGATGCGTGGCCAACCTGCGGAGGCGCTGACCCAACTCAACGCCATCCTGCTGGAAGACAGCTCCAACGAAAATGCCCTTATTCTGCGCGCCATCATTTCTTTCAATGATCGCAAATACGACGACACCATTGCCGATGCGCGATCGGCCCTCAGCGTAAATCCGAATTCCGCCATGGCCCTCAGCCTGATGTCGCAGACCTACCTTGCGACGAACGAACGTGAACTGGCGACGGGTGCGTTGCGATCGCTGATCACTGTTGCGCCAGACAATGTCGATGCGCGGATCAAACTGGCAGGTTTGTTGGCGATAAAGTCGCCGAATGAGGCGGTCCAGAACCTCGATGCTGCCATCGCCTTGCGGCCGGATATGCCCGAGCTTCTCGTCAGTAAGGCGCAAATTTTTATCTACTCAAAGCAATGGGACAAAGGTGAACTGGTCGGCCAGGCTCTGTTGGCCAATGACAAGACCAAGGCGGCAGGACATCAAGTCCTTGGCGAGGCCGCCCTCGTCCGCAAGGATTATCCGACAGCCATTTCCGAGTTCGAAGCGGCTTTGGCTCTGGGACGGGATTTCGCCGTGGTCGGCCCGAAATTGACCGAGGCACAAACACGCGCCTCCCAGCCAGCTGCCGGTGATACCACAGGCACACCGGCCAAGAATCCTGCCGAGAAGCTGCTGACCGATCGCCTCGAGAGTAACCCGCAAGATATCGATGCGCTCATTCTGCTGGCCGATCTCCGCCAACGGGATGGTGCTTTGGACGAGGCGGAAGATCTATTGCGGCGCGCCGTCACCGCTGCCCCCAACAACCGCGCGCCATATCTCAATCTGTCGCTCATCCTCAAGAAAAAGGGCCAGAAAGCCGAGACGGTGGCACTGCTGCGGGAAGCTGCTGCAATCTTCCCGAACGACAGTTTGGTTCAGGAAAGCCTGGCGATCAGCTACGAGATCGCCGAAGACTATGACAACGCCAAAGCGACCTATGAGGCTGTGCTGGAAAAATGGCCCGGCAATATCGTCTCATCCAACAATCTGGCACAGCTCATTGCCGACATATGGCCGAACGATAAGGCCGAACTGGATCGCGCCAGATTGCTGGTGGAGAAATACCGTAGCAGCAATAACGCGACGTTGATCGATACGTTGGGCTGGGTTCAAGTTCGCTTGGGTAACGCCGACGATGGTGCCATTCTACTGGAGAAGGCGACGTCGCTGGCGCCCACCGACCAGCAGATGCGCTATCACTACGCCGTGGCACTCTCACTCAAGAACCTCGACGATAAGGCGAAGAGCGTGTTGAACGAAGCGCTTGCCGGAACACCCACCTTCCGTGGCGTCGATGACGCCAAGAAGCTGTCGGAAACATTGCGCGCCAAATAGGGTCGGCTACCGCCAGAAGCCGTCGCGGAAAGCTCAATCGGCCCGCAGGATGTTCGGCCGAGGCTTAAGCATGTGCGGCCGCTTGGCCGGCCCTGTTTGGTGCTCGCCCGGTTGACTCTCAGCCGGCGCCTGCGCGGCCACCGCAGGCGTCGGTCGCCGCAGCATAAACAGCGTATAGCCACAGATGACGCCATAGAAGATATCGCCCTCCAGCATCCAATGCGGCATGGTCGCCATGTTGAGCAGAAGAAAGCTCAGATGAGCCGCGACAAGCTTGCCGCGCACGCCGCGCGGCGTGCACATGGCAGCATACAGCATCGTCGCCCACAGATAGCAAAATGCCACGATACCGAGCACGCCGTATTCGTAGAGAGCCGAAACGAGGGTGTTATGGGCGTAGACATTCATGACGCCAATCCAGGAGTCAGGCCCATAACCCAGGAAATGATTCAGTGTCGAGCCGTTGATATAGGCTTCGATATAGCCGGCCCAGATATAGGGCCTGGCGGACATCAGTTGCTTCTGGTCATGGGTGTATTCGGCTTGCGGCTTGATGAGGTCGTCAAACGATTCGAAGACAGTGGCGATGTCCAGGAACCGTTCCCGGAACACCCAGCCGACAGCCACGACGGCGATTCCACTGAAGATCAGAAAAGCGACCGCAATAATGCTCCGCTGCTTGGGGGAGAAGCGGCCGACCAGATCGATGTTGAACTGCGTCACAATCAGCGGCGCAAAAGCCAGAATGGCGGTGCGATAATTGGCCGCGACAATGGCACCCATGAAAACCAGTACGACTGTCAGCCGGCTCCAGATCCGAAGACCGGTCGCAAAGCACGCGATGAAAAGCCCCGTCGCCAGCACCACAGAGAAAGCGGCCTCATGGCCGTAGCCACCGATATAGCTGAGCGAGCCGTCGGCTTCGCTTGCCTTGACGACATGGAAAACGATCGACAACGCCTGGAATGCAAGTGGTGTCAGGAAAGCCCACAGCATCAAATTCGTCATGCGCCGCTGGCCCAGCTCGATCAGGCCTTCGTAGATGCTGATCGTGATGACGAGAAGGTAGCCGAACTTGACGCCGACATCGACGACGCGGGGAATGGTGTGGTTGCCGACGCCGCTTAGGACAACCAGCGCAATCAACACATAGCAGGGTATCAGCTGCTTGATCAGGAGATGCCTGCTTCTGATCAGCAGCAGGCCGAGCACGAAGACGGCCGATGAACCGAGTGCATTCCATGAAAGCCCGATCGGCGAAGCACTGAATGTGAATGTATGATGCGCCGACGCCAGATACCGGAAACTCAGCGCAAAGCACGCGAATGCGGCAACGACACTGTGAACACGCCAGAAGCGATAGCCGAGTACCAGGAGTATCAACAATGTCGTTGGATAGAGCAGCCAGGACGGCAGCGTCGACCCCAGATTCAAACCATCGGTCATTGATGACAATCCACTTTAGTCGCCGTCCAGAAATGATGCCGGTGGCGACCGTCTGCCGGACCGCGGCCACGCGTTAGAAAAAAGTCGATGGGCAAAGTGCCGATGATGGAATTGTGACACACGCATAATACGACACACCTCGACAGCCAGCAATTGCGCCCATTCCCATGACGGCAGGACAGCCCCACGATCACAGAGATCACATACCGTTGCCCGTTGACAGGCCGGGTCTGCAACCCCAGTTTAAGGGCAATCTCCGCGAAATTGGTGCGTTAACCCAGCGCATGGCAATCACCCATAACTTTATTGACGCGGTACATTTAAAGGAATTGAGCATGCGGCACAGATTTCTCGACGCTGGCAGCGGCGGTCGTTTTCTCACGCGGCGCCAGGCCATCGCCCAAGTGTTGCTCGGCGTTGGCCTGGCGAAGCTCGGCAGCTGGCCGGCCTTTGCCGAGGTGGCTTCCGGATACTCACCCGACACCCTGCATGCGATCGCCAAGGCCGGCCTGATCAAGCGCTTCACGCAGAAGGGTGCAGGCGACAATGACGGACAGGATTGGTCCAACGCCATGCCGCTGGAATGGCTGTCGAAATCCGCGGCCCTGGCAGAACCGGGAACGACGCTCCTGATTGGCTTTGATCCGGCAGAAATCCGTCCCGTGCCGTTGGGGAAAAAGCGCAAGCGGAACGCCATCCGCGCATCTGGCGAGGCCGGGAAGCCAATTGCGGTGGTCGCCGGGTTGATGGCACCCGATGGCACGGTCGTTCCCGCGCCGACGGGCGAGGATACTCTGTTCTTCAAGAGCGACGAGCCTTGGTCAGTGGAGCGGTATGGCAGGGTCAACGGTCCACCTTGCTATCTGGCGATCGAACGGAATGCGTCGCATCTGCTCCTCGCCGGGTTCCGGGTCGCTGGCACCTATGGCGACGGCTTCTTCAAGTTCAGGGCGGGGAAGGATCAGACGGCCAATTTCAGCGACGTCATGTTTTCCGATATTCACGGCACGGATGTTGCCCGGGTCATCGAAACGGACAAGGGTAGCAAACTGTCGAACATCACGATCACCGATTGCCAAGCCTTTGGCATCATCCGGGGGTTCGCGCGTTTCTATCACATCTCGGATTCCGTCTTGCGCAATCTCGAGCTCGACGCCAACAATCTCGATGCCGGCGGCAAAAATGTCTGCCAGCTGATTGCCGTCAACTCCGGCGCGAACCTGCTGTTTGAGAACGTGGTGATGAAGAATGCCATCAGCACCCGCAAGCTCGATGACGGCAAAGAGGGATATGTCCAGGGCGACGGGATCGTCTGCGAGTTGAAGACGCGCGACGTCACGATCCGCAATTGTCATGCCAGCGGTATTGGCGACG
>NZ_CAKZGO010000011.1 GCF_936916975.1 uncultured Dongia sp.
GCCATGGGCATGTTCGGCTTGGGCGAGATCATCCGCAATCTCGAAAACGAACACACGCGGGACGTGATGGTGCGCAAGGTCACCGGCCTGTTTCCGAAATGGGCCGATCTGAAGCAGATCGTGGGCCCGGTGCTGCGCGGCACGGCGCTCGGCTCCGCACTGGGTATCCTACCGGGCAACGGCGCGGTGCTCGCCTCCTTCGCCGCCTACAGCATCGAGAAGCGCCTGTCGAAGACGCCGGAGCGGTTCGGCAAGGGCGCCATCGAAGGCGTGGCGGCGCCCGAATCCGCCAACAATGCCGGCGCGCAGACCTCGTTTATCCCGATGCTGACGCTGGGCATCCCGTCCAGCCCGGTGATGGCGCTGATGATCGGCGCGCTCATCATCCAGGGCATCACGCCCGGCCCCAATGTGGTGAACGAAGAGCCCGAACTGTTCTGGGGCATCATCGCCTCGATGTGGATCGGCAATCTGATGCTGGTCCTCTTGAACCTGCCGCTCATCGGCATGTGGGTACGGCTCCTCACGGTACCCTACAATCTGCTCTTCCCGGCGATCATGGCCTTCTGCTGCATCGGCGTTTACACCGTCAGCAGCAATGCCTTCGACCTCTATGCGATGGCGCTCTTCGGCTTCTGCGGCTATCTGCTGGTCAAGCTGGATTTCGAACCAGCGCCGCTGCTCCTCGGCTTCATCCTGAGCCCGATGCTGGAGGAGAACATGCGCCGCGCCATGCTGCTCTCGCGGGGCGATCCGATCGTGTTCGTGACGCGGCCGATCAGCGCCTGCCTGCTCGCGGCGGCGGCCATTCTGCTGCTGCTGCTGGTAAGCCCTCGTCTCCGCGCCAAGCGCGAAGAAGCCTTCAACGAATAGCCATCAACCGTAACCGATCAGGCGCCCTGCGGTCGCAGCCCCAAACCACAGCAGCAGCGAGAGACCGGCCTGCGCGCGGCTGAACCGCGGCGCGCCATCGTCCCACCCAGCCAATCGCCATCCCCAGGCGAGGCGGAACAGCGCCGCATTGGCAAGCGCCGCCGAGATGATCAGTAGTTTGGTGCGAAAGATGGCGCTGTTACTCAGCGGCACCGCATCCGCGCTGAAGAGGAGAAAGCCGCTGCACAGCGTCGTGGCCAAGCCCGCCAGCGCGATCGGCGTCAGATAGCGCGCGCAGAGCGTCACCGGCAGCCCGCGGCCAAGCCCCAGGATCCGCAGGTCGAGGAGCCCGATCGACCCCACCAGCAGGATGAGGCCGAAGATGTGCAGCAGATTCATCAGCGGATAGAGGAACATCGACTCCCGCATCAAAGCCCCCAGCGCCGAATGCTCCAGGGCGGCGATGATGGCCAGCAATCCTTCGGGCGCCGCGCCATGTTCCATGATGGCTCAGCGCAATTCGGTGGTGGTGCCGTCGATGGTGATGCGCTCCGCCCGCAGCTCATGTTCAGTCACCCGGCTGGGATAGCCCTCGACGGTGACTTCCTTGCCCACCGCGAGCTGCTCGGCCGAGACACCCCGTGCCGTCATGCGCGTGGGCGGCGCCAGGACGATCTCCCACACCGCGCCCTCATGGGTGAGCGTGATATGCGTGTGCGGAAAACTGTATGCCGCGGTCTCGATGGGTGCGGTGATCTTGAGCACCGTGTTGGGGTCATAGGTGCTCCAGCCATGATGGGCGAGGGCTGCGGCTGGAAAGGCGAGCAGGGCAAGTGCTGCGACGAGCAAACGCATGGCAACCTCCTCACAAGGATAGGCGGATATCCTGATTTGGGACGCACCCGCCCCTTGTCAACCGGCATCATCCCAAGCGCGGCTTGGTCCTGGCCCAGCTGGCGCGGCGCGAGAGGGCGATCCACCAGCGCGAGAGCCTGGTCGAGGCGCCGATGGCACTCTTCCCCTCCGGCGTCACCATGAGATAGCCCACGATCGGCAGCAGCATGATGTCGGCAAGGCTGAGGTCGCGCCCGACCAGGAATTCCGACCGTTCACCGTCATGGCTGAGCAGCGACAATTGCTCGACCGCATAGAGCGCGTCCTGCATCGCCGGGCAGATGCGCGTCACCAGATGGAGATCCGGCACACCGCCCAGGAACGGCACGAACAGCCGCTGCGCAATCACCACCCCCACGGCGGAGGGCACCAGATGGGCGCGGATCACCGCCATGATCTGGGTCATCAGCGCCCGGTCGCGCGGCGCCTCCGGCTGCAGGATCGGCCCCGGAAAGGCCTCATCGACATATCGGAGGATCGCCTCGAGATCGAACAGCGTGAGGCCGGCGCCCTTGAGATCACCATGCGTCAGAGTCGGCTGCCGGTCGCAGAGATAGGTCAGCAATTCGGTGATTCGGAAGCCACCCGCCTTCAATAAGTCGGGTTCCTGGACGCTATAGATGAGACCTTTTTCCTCGCATGCCAGCCTTGCGGCAGCCACTTGGGTGCCGTTGAGGGGGCCGGAAAGAAGAATTTCGCTCATGAAGCGACGTTACCGGGGTCGAAACGACCCCGCAATCCCGCTTGGTTAACAATTCATTCATCTGACAAATGTGCTGGGATTTCCGCCATTTGCTGGGCATCTGCCCAAAGCTGAATACCCTATCTATCTAATAGTGTTGCACAGCAGCAACACAAATTTGCTATTTTTTTCAGCAAGATGACGCTTAATTCACCACTGCCTAAAGACTTGACATTGCGCTGCGGTATCGCCATCTTTGGCCTTGCGACGATGCATTTCTCCCCTGACAGGCATCGTCGCAAGGCGCCCCTCATGGGCGTTTCCTCCCAGAACTTGGGCCGTGCCGTTAGGCACGGCCTTTTTTTCTGCCCAAAACGCCCGCACACACGGCGGTCCGTAAACGGCTGAAAATCCTTAATTAGTCGGAGTAGAGCTGGCGCCCGGGCCAAGCTCCCGCTGCATCAGCACCGTATCGACCCAGCGCCCGAATTTGAGGCCGATGGCCTTGAACGTCCCCGTCATCTCGAACCCTAAGGCCCGGTGCACCCCGATCGAGGCCTGATTCGCCGAATCGCCGATGACCGCGATCATCTGCCGCTTGCCCAACCCCGTCGCATCGTCGATCAGGCGCTGCAACAGAATCCGCCCAAGCCCCCGCCCCTGGAACTTGGGATCGAGATAGATCGAATCCTCGACCGAGAAGCGATAGGCCGAGCGCGGTCGATAGGGCCCGGCATAGGCATAGCCGGCGATCTCGCCACCGCCCGCCGCTTCCGCTACCACATAAGGCAGGCCCGCCTCGGCAATGGCGCGCCAGCGGCGGATCATCTCGGAGAGATCCGGCGGCGTTTCCTCGAAGCTGGCGAGACCCGTCAGCACATGATGGGCATAGATCCGCTGCAGGACGGCAAGGTCGGCCTCCACGGCCGGCCGGATGGTAAAGCTCAACACTACCCCCAATTACGACAACAGAGCGGCCACGCGGTCGCCCAGCATGTTGATGAGCCCAGTCATGCTGGCCTTCACCGCGGCAAAGCCGTCGCTGCGCTCCAGCGAGCGTTCGTTGACATAAAGTGCGCGGTTGATCTCGACCTGCAGCACATGGATGCCGGTCGCCGGCCGCCCGTAATGCTGCGTCACATAACCACCGGAATAAGGACTGTTGCGCCGCATATTGGCACCGCTCGCGCGCAAATAGGCATCGACCGCCGCACTCACCGCCGGCGCGCAGGAGGCGCCGAAACAATCGCCCAGCACATAATCGACGCGGCCCTGTGCCGAGGCGCGGTGATCGCCGCTCCCCGAACTCCCCGGCGAGGGCATCGAATGGCAATCGAGGATGAGGCAGGCGCCGAATTTCGCCACCGCCTCATTGCACAGGGCATTCAGCGCCGTGTGATAGGGCCGGTAATAGCGCGCCAGGCGCGCCTCCGCCTCGGCGAAGGTCAGCTTGTGGCGATAGATCTCGCGGTCATTGGCGCCCAGCCGCGGCACGACGCCTAGGCCCGCCGCCACCCGGGGCGAGGCGATGTTGGCGCCGGCCGGCAGCCGGTCGGCGAACATGCCGGGATCGAGCTCCAGCGGCTCGCGGTTGACGTCGCAGAAGCTGCGCGGAAAGAGGGCTGCCAGCAGAGGCACGCCCAGTTCCGGGGCCGCCGCCACCAGCTCATCGACATAGCAATCTTCGGAAAGCCGCAGCTCCTGCCTAGTCAGGCCGGTGCTGGCCAGGAAGTCCGGCGGGTAGTGGTGGCCGGAATGCGGCGAGGCAACAATCAGCGGGGCCCGCCACGCCTGGGGACGGACCAGATTGAGGATGGCTTCGCCAGAATCAGCGCAAGGCGCTGGACTGGCCGGCTCAATATGCAGGTCACCGTTTGGCATCCGCTCAAGGTTTAGTGAGTTTTCGCGGCGCTGTCACGGCCGGCGGCATGAAACGGCGCATTTTCCGCCCATTTGACGAGCCAGCCCGCCCCGCCTATGTCCTTTGAAACCTTGCGGAATTCCGGTGCGGGGGACCAGGTCTTTGGCTCGTCTTTGGCTGGGGTCGCGGGCAAGGCTTGCATTCCCCGGATCAGGATGCTATTTGCCCGCTCGCCGATTGATCGGGCCATCCCAGACATGCCCGGTCACGCGAACCACCCCCAGACTCCAGGCGGGCCAGGTTGCAGATCAGGCGGGCGGTTAGCTCAGCGGGAGAGCACTACCTTGACATGGTAGGGGTCACAGGTTCAATCCCTGTACCGCCCACCATTATTTCAGCACTGATTTCATTGCGTTTCTTTTCGTCGCCTCGCTGTGGTGCAACGGGACGCTCGTCGTAGCTATGGTGCACCTGTGGTGCAGCGACAATCTGGCGCTGATTGTTCCCAACCTGATCACCGACGACAATGCTATTGGCGCCGGCGTTGCCACGAGCTCCTGTCTCTAAATTCCCGTTCGCGGCGGCAAGCAATCGCATTTCCGTGCGGCTCTTTCGACCTTTGCGCAAGGAAAGCGGCTCGGCCTTCTTTTTGACCGTCGCCACGGCCCTAGCAACCGTTTTGACCGCCTTCTTCATGTGATCCAGATGGTGATGTGCATAATGCTCCTCCACCATCTTCAAAGGCGTACCGATATAGGTCGCTATGCCCCAAAGCGCGGCACCAGCTTGAGTCATCCAGGTCGCTGCGGTGTGGCGAAGGACGTAAGGCGTGACATCGTTGAAACCGGCTTTAGCTGCCGTCGCACGAAAAGCCTTCTCAATCGAACCAATTGGGTATCCGGCGTACGCTATGACATAGTCGCAGAGTGGGCGTTTCTTGCGCTTTGCATTCTTCTTATCGTGCTCTCAAGCCGCAAGTAGACGATTTATTTGCGGCAGAGCAGTTCAGGGCGATCCAATATCAATCGATTCCGCGAGCGTAGAGGAGGCCCTAGAGCACAAAATTGATAGAAGGTGGGGCAGTAGGATGGGCACGGGTGAGTTGTTCAAGCGTGGCGCCGACCCCGATGGTCGGAGAAGCTGAAGTCCCCCTCGTTACCCCCATTACCTCGACACCCGCGATACGGCGAGACTCTCCATACCGCGATACCGTGCGATACCCATGGAAGATGTCGTAAGCCCTTTTCTGCTTGTTCTAATTGCACATAGTGCCGCGTATTCTATCCATTTCAATATCTGAATTGGCTTGTATGATCCAACTCAAGTTGCCACTTAGACCATTTTAGAGTTATCTCGGCTTCAGATTTAGAAAGTCCGCATTCGACTAGGAACCTTCTTTGTGGCACGTTTCAGGCCATCGTGAAGGTCCTGAGATTAGCCGCGGGTCCACACCCGGCCGTATCTCTGCCAAGCCCTTGGTCGTCGCGGTGCCGGGGTCGATTGAGTAGCGAAGGGCTCGGCGTCCAAACCCGAGCCCGCCTTACATTTCAGATATCAGCAGGTCGCCATGGCTCGGACTGCCAGAACCATTCTACAACGACAGCTTGACGCCCGGCGCAGGCTCTGGCCCGAACTGACCGATGGCTTGCTTTGGATCATGGATAAGAAGGGGTGGGTGGCACTCCCCCGCCTCATGCCGCTGATGCTTAGCATCATGGACGATCTCTCAGGAAAAGGCGTTCCAGTCAGCCGGACCTACCTCGAGCTCTGGGCGCGAATTCGCGTCGAGGAGAGTTTCCTGATGCTGCGGCCTGACGAGATGGCTTTTCATGCCGGATTTGAAGGTCAACGTGCAGTGAGGACCTGGAGAGACCGAATGCAGCGCCTCGCGGAGCTGGGTTTCATCAGTGTGAAACCAGGAGCGTTGGGCGATCTAACATATGCGCTAGTCTACAACCCCTATCACGTCATTAAGCGCGCCCATCTTGCCGGCAAGGTGCAAGACAAGAAGTGGGCCGCTCTGATGATGCGGGCAAATGAAGTGAGCGCGTTCGACATCGATGACATTGACGACCAAGGCAACTTGGTCACGGAGAGCAAGGGCGAAACAGAAGCTGATAGCGGAGCGAAGAAACCTGAGAACGAACCACTCACGGTTGAGAGCCTGAGAAAGATCGATATTTCGAAGGTACGGGTGCGCCGTCGGCGTCGTGCTAAATGAGCCCCGGGCGGTTGCCCGGGTTCTGTAGCGCTGTGCAAATCGACCCTATTCAAGTCGTTTTGATGACCGCCGGAGCCGGATTTTGCCGTGTTTCCGGCCATATAAGCTTGTTGCGGCGACTACATTCCAGGGCGCGTACGCGTGTGCCTCTTACGCGTGTGCCTCTATTGTGATTCAGCGATATGGTCCTGATCGATTCTGCGGTGGCTGTTATCGATCTCTCCGAATTCTGCAGGCATCGCCCTCGCTTAGAACGGAATATCGTCGTCTAGATCCCCACTCCCTCTATCGTTCTGTGGCGCCGGCAGTTGTTTGCGCGGAGGATCCAGCCGCTTCCGTTCTTCGGGCGAAGGTAACCGCGCCTCTGGCTCGTTCTCTTTCGCGTCGTCTATCTCTCCGAAGATTAACTTGACCCACTTCCACCACGGCTCGGCTCCCTCGCGTTCCACATCACCGCTCAGCCGTGCAAAGCGACGCATCGAATCCGCAACAATCTCAAATCGCGTCCTATCACGATCGATCTCCAGCGTAAGCTCACTAAGCTTCTTGAAAAGCGCGTCCCGCTTATTTGGGCCCAGATCGGCACCCTCAATAGCGACGCGAATCTGCTCTATGTAGTGTCTAATCTTTTGCTTCGCACTACCATCGAGTGCCACGCTGTATTTCTTGCGTCGCCGGGAGTGATTTATCCGAATCTGAATGATCAAATTCAGTACGTCGGTTTCAAACCGAGAGTAAAAATCCCAAATCATCCGCTCGTCGTCAGGCAGAGCGTGATCCTTGATGTAATCAATTGAGAGTGACCTAGCGGCCGCTATCACTTCGTTGCAATAGCGATGCTGGAAATATGCTATTGCATTACCTTGTTCTGACTGCTCAACAGCCGCGTCCAACTTCGCCTTGTAATACTGTACTAGCGCGACGAATGCCAATTCGTGATCGTCAGGAAGATCATCGTAAATCGCCTCATCCATCTGCGCTTCTTATCCTCAGTTAAGGAGCGTCAGTATCATGCCAGCATGGAGGGTTCGCAAGACGCTTTTTGGATGAGAATGTGAAGCTGAGGCAACGGCCTGTTGACTTCGTCCCTTGGCAATTTAGCCCCTACCTGCTCGACTTGGACAGCTTCAGCCGGAAGAATTTCTCGACCTTCCGCATTTCCGTGGCGATCTGATCTGCGGGTGCGCCCTCGCCTTCCTGGTATTCCTGGAATTCCTTTTCGACCTCGTCCCACGATACGCCGGCCTTCATGAGGTCGGCACGCAGGGCCTTCGCGCGCTTGTCGTCCATGGGGTTGCCGGCGAAGGCATGATCCGCACGGCTGAAGCAGCCGGAAATCTTCTCGATCCAATCCATTATGCTATCCCATCAAAAATGCAGAGCCTGCGCGCCGCCATACATCGCGGCGCGGGCATCATAGCATCTTGCGACGGGGGCCGCCGGGCAATCGCTACCCGACACTCCGCTTTGCCGCGCGGCGCTTGCGGTAGGCGGCGAATTGGGTGTCGGCGAGGACGCCGATCAGGATCACCGAGCCCATCACGGCGAAGTTGAGGGAGCTGGGGATGCCGAGCAGATTGACCAGGTTCTGCAGCACCTGGAGGAGGATGGCACCCAGCACCACGCCGACGATCGATCCTTCCCCGCCGCGCAGCGAGAAGCCGCCCAGCACGGCCGCGGCAATCGCATAGAGTTCGTAGAAATTGCCGTGGGATGAGGGTGAGATCGAGCGCGTGTACATGGCAAAGAAGATGGCCGAGATCGCGGTCAGCAACCCGCAGATGACATAGGCTGCGACGATCACCTGCTTGGTGGGGATGCCGGAATAGCGCGCCGCCTCCTCATTCTTGCCGACCGCATAGAGATAGCGCCCGAACACCGAGCGGTGCAGCACCACCCACATGATGGCTGCCACCACCAGCATGGCGATGAAGGCATGCGGCACGCCGTAGAGGCGCCCCGTCGTCAGCCATTCGAGGGTCGGGAAGCTCACGCCGAAGCCGAAACCGGCGGTCGCGTCCGCGGTGTAGAAGCGCGCCACACCGCGATAGATCAGCAGGCCGCACAGCGTCACGATGAAGGGCTGCAAATTCATCCGCGTGATCAGCATGCCGTGGATGAGGCCGAACAGCATGCCCAGCACCAGCATCAGCAGCAGGGCAACCGGCCAGGCCATCTCATGGGTCACCATGAGATCGACGAAGAGGACACCGAGGAGCGCGATGATCGAGCCCACCGACAATTCGATGCCGCCGGTGATGATCACGAACGCCTGGCCGATGGCAAAGAGCCCGAACAACCCCACGAGGTTCGCCGTGTTGCCGAGATTGATCGGCGACAGGAACAGCGGGTTGATGAGCGCCACCACCGTGCCCACCACCAGGATGAGGATGAGAAGGCCGATATCTTTCTTGATCATCAGTGGGTCCTGTGGCCGACGGCCAGTTGCAGCACGTTATGTTCGTTGAACTCAGGCCGTTCGAGAAAGCCGCTGATGCGCCCCTCATGCATGACGGCGATGCGGTCGCTGACCCCGATCACCTCCTCCATGTCGCTGGAGATCATCAGGATGGCGACACCGGCATCGGCAAGATCGCGCAGCATGCGGTAGATATCCGTCTTGGCGCCGACATCGATGCCGCGCGTCGGCTCGTCGCAGATGAGAAGCCGCGGCTTCATCGAGAGCCATTTCGCCAGCACCACCTTCTGCTGGTTGCCGCCCGACAGCGACCCGGTCTCGGTCCCGACATGGGGCGCGCGGATATGGAGGCGCTGGCGCTGCTGCTCGGCATTGGCGGTGACACGCCCATCCTGCACCATGCCATGGCTGGCATATTCCAGGAGATCGGGCAGCGAGATGTTCTCGGCGATCGACATATCGAGCAGCAGGCCCGACCGTTTGCGATCCTCCGGCACCAGGAAAATCCCTTGCGCGATCGCCTCGCGCGGCGTGCGGATCTCGACCGGCGCGCCGTCGAGCAAAATCCTGCCGCCCAGCAGCCTGTCGATGCCGAAGATCGTGCGCGCCAACTCCGTGCGCCCCGCGCCGATGAGGCCGGCCAACCCCAAAATCTCGCCGCGCCGCACCTGCAGCGACACGGGATGGTGCGGATAGGTCTCGGTCCGCGCCTCGGCAATCTCCAGCACATTGGCGCCCGGCGGGCTGGCCGGCGGCAGATAGAGCGATTTCAAGTCGCGCCCGATCATCAGGCGGATCATCTCGCCATGGGTGACATGCGCCTTGTCGAGATGGCCGACCACATTCCCGTCGCGCAGCACGATCACCCGGTCGGCGCATTCGGTGAGTTCGTTGAGGCGGTGGGAGATGAAGATGACGCTCACCCCCTTCGCCTTCAAATCCGCGATGATGCCGAGCAGCCGCTCGGTTTCGCTGAGCGTCAGGCTCGAGGTCGGCTCGTCCATGATGATGAGCCGCGCATCCAACGACAACGCCTTGATGATCTCCAGCAATTGCCGCTGCCCGATCGAGAGCTCGGACACCATCGTCTCCGGCTTGAAGTCGACATCCAGCAATTCGAAATAGGGCCGCGCCTGCGCATAAAGCGCCTTGCGGTCGATGAGGCGCAGCGGTCCGCCATAGAGCGGCTCGCGCCCGATGAACACATTGGCCGCGGCATCCAGATTGTCGAACAGATTGAGTTCCTGATGCACGAAGGCAATGCCGGCCAGGATCGCATCCGGTACGGTGAGTGCCGCGCGCGCCACCCCATCGACATGGATCTGCCCGGAACTGGGCTCCACGACCCCGCCCAGGATCTTCATCAAAGTCGATTTGCCGGCACCATTCTCCCCCACCAGCCCGATCACCTCGCCGGGGGCGACGGCAAGCGACACATGTGCCAGCGCAGTCACCCCGGGATAGGTCTTGGTGATGTCGGTCAGTTGCAGGAACGCGTCAACCATCGCTCGTTCGCCCCTCACGTGCGGTCGTAATAGTGATGAATACCCAGATTGTCTGCAAGGGGGGCGGTTGCAAGAAGGGTGCTGGCGCGTGAACGCACACGCGCCAGCACATCTGCCCGGCAAATCGAAGGTGGGAGCTTACTTGCCGAGAGTAGCCTTCAGATTGGCTTCGAATTCCTCGACATTGCCTTTGTCGATGATCTTGGTCGGCACGATGATCAGCTTGTCGGCCGGGATCTGCGACTTGTCGCCTTCGAGGTACGCCGCCATCAGCTTCATACCCTGATAGCCCCATTCGAACGGCTGCTGCACGACGGTGCCGGCAAAGCTGCCATCCTTCACCGCACCCAGCGTGATCGGGTCTTCGTCAAAGGCGATGACCGTGACCTGGCCCAGCTTGCCGGCGGCCTGCAGGGCTTCGTAGATCTTGGGCGGGTTGTATGAATAGAACCCGACCATGCAGTTGATTTCCGGGTTGGCGGCCAGCACGTCATCGACATTGCTGCGCGCCCGGGCGAAATCGACATCGTCGCCGCGCACGTCAACCAGCTCGATGCCCTTGCCTTCCACCGCCTGGCGGAAGCCGGCAATGCGTTCCTTGGCATTGTCGGCGCCGAGGAAGCCGACGAAGCCCATGCATTTGGCACCCCCCGGCAAGGCCTTCACCGCCACTTCGCCGGCCTGCACGCCGGCCAGCGTGTTGGAGGAGCCGAGATAGGCGATGCGGTTGCTGTCCGGCGCATCGCTATCCGTGGTGAACAGTGGCACCTGCCCCGCAATGCGGTTGAACGCATCGATCGAGGTCTTGGGGTCGACCGAGGAAATCATGATGGCATCGGTGCCGGCTGCGACGAGATCATCCATCAGCGCGTTCTGCAACGCGGCCGTGCCCTGTGCCGGATATTTGAACTGCAATTCGTAGTTCGGCAATTCGCCCTGCGCCTTTGTGACGCCAGCCTCGGCGAGCTTCCAGAAATCGGATGCGGCATTGACGACGAACGCCAATTGTTTCTTTTCCTGCGCCATGGCCTGCGTGGCCGACAGCACAAGAGCAATCGAAATTGCTGCGGAGAGAATGGTCTTCACGGTGGTCCTCCCATTGAGATTGATTATTAAGGGCGTCCTTAGCCGGCGTTCTATGCGCCGCTTTCCAAGAGTGTTTCACCGGTGCTAATATTTCGTCAACCGGAAATATCATACAAATCGAAAATCATTAAAAACAATATGTTGCACCTGCTAATATGCGCATGAGTGCAACCACGGAACGAGCCTGACTCAACCATGCAAATCGCCATAAAAGGGCGCAGATGAGCGCAAAAAAACCATCCCCATCAAAAGCCGCCGCGGCGCAGCAGAAGAATGGCGCGAAATCCCTCAAACGTCCCGCTCAAGATCGGGGCCCGACCATGACGGACATCGCGGCATTGGCCGGCGTCTCGCAGACGACGGTGTCGCTGGTGCTCAACGACGCCATGGGCGCAAGACTCTCCGGCCAGACTCGGCAGCGCGTGCTCGATGCCGCGAAGAAGCTCGGCTACCGTTTGATCAAGCGCGAGGCAGCGCGGCCTTCCGCGGTGAATGCCACCATCATCGGCGTCATGGTCGACGAGATGTCGACCGACCCCTGGTGCGCGATCGCCCTCGATGGCGTACGCGAGAAGGCGTGGGAATACGGCCTCACCGTCAGCATCGCGGTCACGCGCGGTGACGCCGAGATGGAACAGGCAGCTCATGCGCAGTTCCGCAACCAGCCGCTGCTGGGTCTGATCTATGGGACGATCCAGACGCGCCAGATCACGCCGTCGCCGGCCTTTGCCGGACTGCCCACCGTGCTCCTCAACTGCTACGCCGCCGACCGTTCGCTGCCCTCCATCGCGCCCGGTGAAGTGCTGGGTGGGCGCGCCGCCACCGAACGCCTGATCCGCGCCGGCCACAGCCGCATCGGCCTGATCGAAGGCGAAGTCTGGATGGATGCCATGCGCGACCGCCTCAAGGGCTATCGCCAGGCGCTGGCCAGCCATGAAATTCCCTTCGACGCCCATCTCGTGCGCCCCGGCAATTGGGAACCCTCGGCGGGCTACGAACAGACCCATGCGCTGATGAAACTGAAAAATCCACCCACCGCCATCTTCTGCGCCAACGATCTCATGGCCCTGGGCTGCTTCGAGGCGCTGAAGGAGTTGGGCCTGCGGATCCCGACGGACGTCGCCGTCATCGGCTATGACGACAGGGAGATCGCGCAGTTCATGCGGCCTGCCCTCACCACCGTGCTGCTGCCGCATTTCGAAATGGGCACGCTCGCCGCCGAGTACATCGTCGATCATGCCGGCCGGCCGGAGAAACGCCCGGCCCAGATCAAGGTCGAGTGTCCCTTGGTCGAACGGTCTTCCATCGGCAATTTGAAAGCCATGTAACGGAGAGGAACGATGCTGCTGCTGATAACTGGCGCCACCGGCAAGGTCGGCACGGCGCTGATAGCGAAGTTCCTGCGCGACCCGCGCTGGGGTGGTGCCCGCATCCGCGCCCTCTGCCACAGCCGCGGCATCGCGGCCCATGACCGGCTCGAGGTCTTCAAGGGCGACATCGCCGACCGTGCCAGTGTCGACCGGGCCATGGTGGGTGTCACGCATGTCGTGCATCTCGCCACCTGCAAGGAAGTGCCGGAGACCGTCATGGACGTGACGGTGAAGGGACTCTTCTGGCTGCTGGAAGCCTTCCGTCAGTCACCTGCTGCTCAGCAATTCATCCTCATCGGCGGCGATGCCGGCATCGGCCATTTCTTCTACGAACATGACGGCCCGATCACCGAGGCGACACCGCATATGGCCTATCCCGGCTGCTACGCGCTCTCCAAGGTACTGGAAGAGGTGATGCTGGAGCAGTTCCGCATCCAATACGGCATCAACACCTGCTGCCTGCGTGCGCCCTGGATCATGGAGAAGGACGATTTCCGCTACACCTTGAGCTTCGGCGATGATGTCTTCGGCGGTCCCGATTGGAAAACGCTGGTGACGCCGGAGCTGGCAGCAGCCTGCCGCAAGGACGGCACCGTGCCCCTGCTGCGCGACGCCCATCAGCGACCTTTGAAGCGCAACTTCGTCCATGTCGACGACCTGACCGACGCGATCCTCGCCGCCCTCGGCAACCCGGCCGCAAAGGGGCGGCTCTACAACATCAGCATGGACATGCCGGTCGATTACGGCGAGGTCGCGAGCTATCTCCGGGAAACCCGCGGCCTGCCATCGATTGATATCCAGAGCGCCTATCACTCCAACTGGCTCGACAATAGCCGCGCCAAATTCGAACTCGGCTGGCGCCCGCATTACGATCTCAAGAAGCTGATCGATGCCGCCTGGTCTTATCAACGTTCAGCCGACGATCCGCGCAAGGTCTGGTATCCCGGCTAGACACCCCCGGCTAAACACCCCCGACTAAACGCTCTGCCGCGCGCGCTGCCGCCATGCAGCCGGCGGGGCGCCGTAAGCGCGGGCGAAAGCCCGATTGAACGCGGCCTCGGTGCCGTATCCTGCCTCATCGGCGATCGCGGCAATACCTTTTCGGGTGGTACTGAGCGCCACGCTGGCCAGGCACAGGCGCCAATCCCGGACATAGCGCATCGGCGACGTCCCCAGCATGGCCTCGAAGCGCTCGCTCAACGTGCTGCGCGACAGACCGGCCGCGGCCGCCAGATGCTTCATGGATTGCGCACCGTTGGGGTCGCTGTGGATGAGCGCGAAGCATCTGGCCAGCGCCGGATCGGCCAATGCCGCCAGCCACCCACCAGACCCCGCAGGCCCGGCAGACGCCGCAATCATCTGGTAGCGCAGCAATTCAATGAAGGTGATTTCCGTCAGCCGTTCCAGCATGGAAAGCCCACCGGCACGCGGATTATCGACTTCGCTCACAATCTGCGCAATCGCCGCGCGCAGCCAGGCGGCGTCCTGCGTCTCGCGGGTCCGCACATGCAGCAGCGTCGGCAGCGCATCCCGCAGCGGGCGAAAGCTGATGGCGTTGCATTGAAGATAGCCGCATAGCAGCCGCACATGCTGGCGCGCTTCACCGTAACGGAGAACCGGAATCTCCCGCCATGGCTTGGGGGGCAAGTCGCGCCCCGGCAGGATCAGCCTGCCGTCAGTGCCCGCACCCAGCTGATGGCCGGTGCCGAATGGAAAGGCGACCACATCGCCCGTCGCAAGAAGGACTTCGCGGCCGTCCATCTTCAGCCAGCACGATCCTTCGACCACGATATGAAACGGAATGACACTGGATCCGGCCGGCGCCGAGCTTGCAAGCGACGGGGTTGCGTCCGTCTGCCAGGCACCCGTCGGCATGAAGCAGAATTGCAAGGAACCGGAAAGCCTGACATTGCGCAGCACATCCGACAGCACGTCATCGTCTGCCGTTCTGCCGACCGTCAAATCGGCCGGATTTCCGATCAACTCTTTCGGCTGCCCGGCCAAAGACGCCGCTCCCTCACAGCTGTAGACACTCGGAAATTACAACCCCGAACCCATGCTGGAGGATACTACAATGCAAGCTGCAACTGACAAGCTGGTAATCTTGGTGACGAAAGGTATCGAATCGGAACTGTCCTCGGTCGCCCTCACCATCGCCAATGGCGGCCTGACGGCCGGCCTCAAGGTCTCGCTTTTCCTGACGAGCACCGGCATCGACCTGGTGCGCAAGGGCGGCCAGCGCATGACACAGGTAGCCCCGCTGCAGCCCCTCGCCGCCTCGATCGAGGACTTCCAGAAGCGCGGTGGCGTCATCTGGGCCTGCCCGCCTTGCGTCCAATCGCGCGGCTATGAGCAGGCCGATCTGCTCGACGGCGTCACCATCGTCGGTGCCAGCGCCATGCATGCCGAGATCAAGGAAGGCGCTGCGACGCTGTCCTTTTAAGCCACCGATAAAGGGGGCGCGGAAGTCGCCAGGGCAAGCGGCTCTCGCCGCTGTTGGCCCGTCACGCCTTCCGCGCACCACCTTTCCGTTGTGGCGGCCGCACGGGCGCTTTTTCCACCCGATGCGCTTGCAGCAGCGTGAGCGCCGCGGCACCTGCCGCCTGCGCATAACTCGTATCGCGGTGAATAAGGATCTGCGTTACCGCGCCATCGAACAGGATCATGATCTGCCGGGCCAGCGCTGCGGCATCCTTGATGCCTTCCCCTTCCAACAGGTCCTGAAGCCAGCCCTCGAAACGCTTCTTGTGGCGGGCGGCACCGATGCGTGCCGGGTGGTTGGTGACACCGGCGAATTCGCAAGCGGCGCGCACGAAACTGCAGCCGCGCCAGTCGCGGTTCCGGGCGTTGGTTTCCATCTGCGTAAAGATGCGCTCGATCTGCTGAGCCGCGGGTGCTGCCGGCCCATCAGCGACGCCCTGATAGCGCCCCAATGTCGGCAGGTCGCGGGCGTCGAGATAGGCGGCAATGAGATCGTCTTTGCTTTTGAAGTGGTAATAGAGCGTGCGCTTGGTAACGCCGGCAGCAAGCGCCACGGCATCCACCCCCACGGCCTGGATGCCGTGGCCGTAAAACAGCTTGTCGGCCGCCTCCACCAGGCGGCGCCGTGTCTCGGCTGAATTCCGTGCCATCTCCAAAGTATACTGACTAGTGAGTATAACTTTCCAGCCCCATTCGGCAGGGTCTCCGGGAGCTTGGCAACCACCGGAGATACCGCCATGACCCAAGACACAAGCATTCCTTCAGGGGTTGAACACATCCCGACCGGCATCCTCGTCATCATCGTGACTGTGTTTGCCATGTCCTTTGCCGATGCGATGGTCAAATATGTCAGCGCCGCCTTTCCGCTCTGGCAGATTTACGTCCTGCGCTCTCTCCTGGTCATCCCGGCCCTCGCGGCTATTGCGTGGCTGCGGCGCGATATCCGCTCCATGGCATTCGCCTCGGCCGGCTGGGCATTCCTGCGCGGCATGCTCTTGGCGTTCATGTATATCGCGATCTATGCGGCGGCCCCGGTACTCAGCCTCTCCGTCATCGCCGCATCGCTCTACACGGCGCCGCTTTTCATCGCGCTGTTTTCCGCACTGCTCGTCGGCGAGAAGGTCGGGCGGCGGCAATGGGCCGGCATCGCGATCGGTTTCCTCGGCGTTCTGGTCGTCCTCCGGCCGGCCACAGGCGACTTCTCTTTGGCAGCGCTCATCCCCGTCGCCGCCGCCATACTCTACGCCCTGGCAGCGATCATCACCCGATCGAAATGCAGCGGCGAAACGCCGATGGCGCTGGCACTCGCCGTGAACATGTCGCTGCTGGCCGTCGGCCTCACCGCCACCGCCCTCATCGCGCTCTGGCAGCCCAGCGGAATGCAGGCTTCATACTATCCGTTCCTGCTCGGCTATTGGACGATGATGGACGGGCACGCATGGGGCGTCATGGCGCTGCTGGCCAGCCTCATGGTCCTGATCAGCCTCGGCCTCGCCAAGGCCTATCAATCGGCTCCGGCCTCGATCGTCGCGACCTTCGACTACAGCTATCTGCTGTTCGCAGCTTTCTGGAGCTTCGTCATGTTCGGACAAGCCCCGGACGGGGCGACCATCATCGGCATGCTGATGATCGCCGCCGCCGGGTTGCTCGTGATCGAGCGGCGAGCTGGCGGCAGCTCTTCGCCTACTTCTTTCCCCCAGACTATTTCCCAGGCGACTATTTCCCGGGCGACCACTTCGCGTACCACGCTTTGAACAGCTTCAGCTGGCTCTCGGCATAGTTCCGCTGGCTGTCGCTCAAGGCGTCGCTGGCATTGAAATGGAGCGCAAGGGCCGGGTTGCCTTCCAGCACCATGAGATGCTTGTAGAACAGCACCAGATCGGGGCCTTCGTCGAAGATTCAATTCTGGCCGAACTGAGCCAATGGCCTTCGTCTCACTAACTATACTTTGTACAACACGCTTGAGCACTGAAACCAGGCACGAGCAAGCAGTGTCCGCTAATTCCGCCCCTTCACCCGCAACCGCGCCGCATGCAGCAGCGGCTCCGTATACCCGTTCGGCTGTTCCCGTCCCTTGAAGACCAGATCGCAGGCCGTCTGGAAAGCGACCGACAATTCAAAACCCGGAGCCATCGGCTTGTAGGCGGGATCGCCCTTGTTCTGGGAGTCGACCACCGCCGCCATGCGCTTCAAGGTTGCCATCACCTGATCCGGCGTGCAGATCTTGTGATGGAGCCAGTTGGCGATGTGTTGTGAGGAAATCCGCAGGGTGGCGCGGTCTTCCATCAGGCCGATATTGTTGATATCGGGCACCTTGGAACAGCCGATCCCCTGATCGATCCAGCGCACCACGTAGCCCAGGATGCCTTGCGCGTTGTTCTCGATTTCCCGCAGGATCTGCTCCTGCGTCCACTTGCGGAATGACGCGACCGGGATGTCAAGGATCGCATCGACATGAGCGCGCCGGCCGCCAGCGGCCAGCTTCTTCTGCACCGCGAAAACATCGATGCGGTGATAATGGAGGGCGTGCAAGGTCGCCGCCGTCGGCGAGGGGACCCAGGCGCAATTGGCGCCCGCCTTCGGATGCTCGATCTTCTGTTCCAGCATCGCCGCCATCAGATCGGGGGCGGCCCACATGCCCTTGCCGATCTGCGCCTTGCCGGAAAGACCGCATTCGAGGCCGATATCGACATTGAGGTTTTCATAGGCCGTGATCCAGCCCTTGCGCTTGATGAAATCCTTGCGCGAGAAGGGACCGGCTTCCATCGAGGTATGAATCTCATCGCCAGTACGGTCGAGGAATCCGGTGTTGATGAAGGCGACGCGGTGCTTCGCCGCGCGGATGCATTCCTTGAGATTGACCGAGCTGCGGCGCTCCTCGTCCATGATACCGAGCTTCACCGTATAACGCGGCAAGCCTAGAACATCCTCGACACGGGCAAAAATCTCGTCGGCGAAGGCGACTTCCTCTGGCCCATGCATCTTGGGTTTCACCACATAGACCGAACCATGCGCGGAATTGCGCGGGCCTTCCGTCTTCTTGAGGTCATGGAGCGCGATGAGGGTTGTCACCATTGCATCCATCAATCCTTCGGGAATCTCGCTTCCGTCCTTGTCGCAGATCGCGGGTGTTGCCATCAGATGGCCGACATTGCGCACCCAGAGAAGGGCACGACCCTTCACGGTAAGCTCCCCGCCATCGGGACGCGAAAAGACCCGGTCGGGATTGAGCCGCCGCATCGTGGATTTGCCGCCCTTCTCCACCACGGCCTCGAGATCGCCTTTCATCAGGCCCAGCCAATTATCATAGGCCTGAACCTTGTCCTCGGCATCGACGCAGGCGACCGAATCCTCGCAATCCATGATCGCCGAAAGGGCGCTTTCGATCACCACGTCGGCCAGCAGCGCCTGGTCGCGGCTGCCGATCGGATGCGCCCGGTCAAAGACCAGTTCGACATGCAGGCCGTTATTGCGGAGGAGGATCGAGTCCGGGGCGCGCGGGTTGCCGCGGAAGCCCACGAATTTCTCCGGCTGCATCAGCGGCAGATCGTCGATGAGGAGAACGCCGTCCTTCACATGGTAGCGGCGCACATCGGCGTGGGCGGCACCCTCAATGGGGAAAGCCTCGTCCAGGAACACCCGCGTGCGTGCCACCACGCGGGCACCACGGCCCTTGTCATAATTGCCGCCCGGCACCGGCGTGCCCATGACGTCGGTGCCATAGAGGCAGTCATAGAGGCTGCCCCAGCGGGCATTGGCCGCGTTGGCCGCATAACGGGCGTTGGTGATCGGAACGACCAGCTGCGGGCCGGCAACCGAGGCGATCTCCGGATCGACGTTTCTGGTTTCGATGCTGAAGTCGGGACCTTCGGGCAACAGATAGCCGATCTCGGTGAGGTATGCCTTCTGGGCCGGAATGCCGGCATCGGGATGGCTCCGGAACCAGGCATCGATCTTGGCCTGCAGCGCGTCACGCTTGGCCAGCAGTGCCCGGTTCTTCGGCGCAAGGTCATGGACCAGATCCGAAAAGCCCCGCCAGAAGCTTTCGGCATCGACACCAGTGCCGGGTAAGGCCCTTTCCGTGATGAAGTCTGAAAGCTGCGGGTCAACCTTGAGACCATGGTGATTCATCATGCCCTGGAACCCATCCTCGGTGTCGTTACATCTGGAAAATCATGACCGGCGTGATCTGGCCGGTGCGAGAAGACCCGCGCGCATCACTTCCCCACCGACCACTTCGCGTACCAGGCCTTGAACAGCTTCAGCTGGCTCTCGGCATAGTTCCGCTGGCTGTCGCTCAAGGCATCGCTGGCGTTGAAATGGAGCGCAAAGGCCGGGTTGCCTTCCAGCACCATGAGATGCTTGTAGAACAGCACCAGGTCCGGACCCTCGTCGAAGCTGGACAGCACCCACAGAGCCTTCTCAAGTTCGAGGGCATGGGCGCGTGCCTGCGCATCGCCGGCTGCTGCGCGCTCGCACAAGGCGACGAGATGCAAGACTTGCTTGGGCAGCGCGTTGCCGATGCCGGTGATGGCGCCGGCGGCCCCGCAATTGACGAAGCCATGGAACACCTGCGTATCGACGCCAACCATGAGGGTGAGCGACTTGTCGCGGCCGGTGATGTGCTGGGCGGCGTAGCTCAGTGACTCGGCGCCGCCGAATTCCTTGAAGCCGACCAGGTGCTTGTATTTGGCCTGCAGCTCGAAGAACAGATCGGCCTTGGTCTCGAAACCGTAATAGGGGCTGTTATAGATGACCGAGGGCAGATCGACCGCGGCTTCCAGGATGCCGGCAAAATGCGCGCGCTGGGCCGCGACCGAGGGGCCACGCGACAACACGCGCGGGATGATCATCAACCCTTGCGCACCCACCTTCTTGGCATGGGCCGCCAGGGCTGCGGCACGCGCCGGATTCTGGGCGCCGGTGCCGACGATCACGGGCACGCCCGCCTTCACCAGTTGCGCCACACCTTCCATGCGCTGCTCGTCGGTCAGCAGCGGCCAGTCGCCCATCGATCCGCAATAGACCACCGCCGACATGCCGGCCTTGATCAGATCCTGCCCGGTCTTGACCAAGGCGGCGAAATCCGGCGTGCGGTCGGGCTTGCAGGGGGTCATCAGGGCCGGAATGCAGCCCCCGAAAATATTGGCGGGGAAAATATTGGCAGTCACGATGGGTTCTCCTGTTGCAGACAATGCCGCCAAATAAGGCCATCCGGCCGCCAAAGGCAATCCTTGGATGATCTGGCACACGACTCCTCAAACGAGAACTTAGGGAACAAAATACACGGCTTTCGGTTGAGTACCTGTTGCCCCACAATGTGGCAGCCCTTCGGATCACCTCCGACACCTCGGCAACGGCCGATTTAGGCGCTTTTTGCTCGCCCCCGACATCGTGACAACGCTCCCGGGAAGCTCAGCCTTCCCCTGTGCGGCGACCCGCGCGCGGCTGAGATGGCGCCCGCAATCATGCTGTCGCTGAACTCGATCTCACGAGGTTGTCATGTCGACCGCATCCACCCAGAATCTCCCCTTGCTCATTGTAATGGATACCGACCCGGAGATGCGCGCCTTTGTGCGGCACTCCGGCGAAGCCAGCGGTTTCGCAGTCGAGGAAGCCGTCAATCACGACGCGCTGCTGGCCGCCATGACTGTTGCGACGCCCGCCATCCTCGTTCTCGATCTGCAGCTCGCGACGATGCAGGGTGTCGAGACGATGCGTGCCCTTGTCGACCGCCGAGCCACCGCCAAGATCGTGCTGTTCTGCGGTTCCGATATGCGCGCCTTGAAGAACACCCGCCTGGTCGCGCGCTCGCTGGGGCTTCAGATCGCCGCCATCCAGCAGAAACCGGCACGGCAGAACGACCTCACCGAACAGTTGATGCGCCTGCGCCTCACCCACGGCACGTTCAGCGCCGAAACCCTGCGGCAATGCCTCGACCAGGACCTCATTTCCGTGCACTACCAGCCCAAGCTCTCGCTCGATACTTTCGAGATCACGGGCGTCGAAGCGCTGCTGCGCTGCCGCACCATTGAGGGACAGATGATCCCGCCCGAGCAGGTCGTCGAGGCGGCGGAAGAAACCAGCATGATCGACGAACTCACTGAACGTGTTTTCCAGAAAGCGTTGCAGCAGCGCCAAGTGTGGAGCAAATGGGGCGTCGATTTGGACATCTCCGTCAACCTCTCGGCGCGCTGTTCGTTCGACAACCGTTTCCCGGAAATCCTCGCGGATTTGTGCCGGGATGCCGACATGCCCACCAACGCGGTCACCATCGAGCTGACCGAGACCGCGGTGATGAGCGGAAAATCCGTCAGCATTGATGCCATCCAGCGCCTGCGCGAGAAAGGCTTTCTGCTGTCGATCGACGATTTCGGCACCGGCTATTCGTCGCTGGTGCGCCTCAAGCAATTGCCGTTCAGCGAGATCAAGATCGATAGATCCTTCGTCACCGATCTTCATGGTTCGCGCGACAACGGGGTAATCGTGACCACCATCGTCGCCCTCGCCCAGGGCATGGAAATGCGCTGCGTCATCGAAGGTGTCGAGGACGAGGAGGCGCTGCTGTTCGCCGCCCGTCTCGGCTGTCATGAAGCGCAGGGCTATTTCATCGCCCGTCCGATGGCGGGCGATGACGTCCGCGGCTTTCTCAAGAGCTGGACAGCACGGCGCGATGCCCTGCTCGCCTCGCTAGCCAGCGAGGCGCTGGAACTCGGCCTCGCCGGTCTCGGCCGGTCGACCCAATCGCCCCATGGCCGCACAATCCAGCACCGGCCGCATTGACCCGGCCACAATAAATCTTCGCAAGCAGGGCGGATGTCCTATACTGGCGTCATGGCGAGCACATCCCCCACCGGCACGGCGCGTCAGGTCAATCGGTTGATCCTGACCGCCACGTTCTGGTTCAGTGCCATGGGGCTCCTTGCCCTGCTGATCCTGATACTGGCCCCGATCCTCTCACCCGTCGCCGAGCGCAACGGTACCGCCGGCATCCTGTATGGGGTGACGCTGCTGCTCTGCTCGCTCTGCTCTTATCTCTACAATATGCGCGAGGATTCGCCGCGCCGCTGGCTGCTGCGCTACCTCGACCACAGCGCCATCTTCCTGCTGATCGCCGGCACCTATACGCCCTTCGTCATGCACGGTGTCCCGGGCCCGTTCGGCCTCTCATTCCTCGCCTGGATTTGGGGGCTGGCGCTGTTCGGCATCGCCTTGAAACTTCTGCTGCGCGGCCGGCATGACCGCGTCTTCGTCGGGCTCTATCTCGTTCTGGGCTGGCTGTTCCTCTATGCGGTTGAGCCGTTCATCGCCCTCAACCCGCTGGCGTCCCTCATCTTCCTCACCATCGGCGGCCTTGCCTATACCATCGGCGCCATCATCTACGGCCGCGACATCGGCAATTGGACCGATCCGGTCTGGCACGGCTGCGTGCTCACCGGCTCCGGTACGCATTTCGTCGCCGTCGTCATCCTCATCGTGCAGCCAACAATTATCTGACCCGGACATGCAAAGAGCGGGCTTTCACCCGCTCTTGCACCCCTGACAGTCGTAGCGGGTGACAGTCGCAGCGGGATCAGGCGTTGTCGCCCATCTCCGCCATCAGCTCTTCCTTGCGTTCGGCGAGGCGCGCGCCGATCTTGGCCATATCCATCTTGGTCTTCTTCAGCTTCGGGAAGAATTCGGTCTCTTCTTCCTTCACATGATGCTTGACCCATTCGCCCATGACATGAACTTGGGCTGCGAACAACTCACTCTCCTTGCCGGCCTCGATGGCGGCGACCAGTTCCTTGATCGAGCCATGCTCGACCTCGGCCTCATCCACCATATCCATATCGGCCTTCTTCAGCACCTCGCGTGCCGCTGGATAGAAGATCTCTTCCTCGATCTGGGCGTGCACGCTCAGCGCCGTACAGATTTCGTCGGCGAGCTTCTGCTTGCGGGCGGCGGTCATGCGGCCGCTTTCGAACTTCTCGAACATCGCTGCCACTTCGGCGTGGTCGGCCTTCAGGAGCTGGATCGCGTCCTGCGGTTTGGCGGTCTTGTTACGCGCCTTGGTCTCGGATGCTGTGGTATTGGTCTGTGCCATGGTTTGCTTCCTCTGCCGTGATCGGTTTGGGTTGTCCAGGCATGAACGAAAGACCCCTCAGCTTGTTCCGCGCGTCGTGCCGAGTTGGAGAAATTCCGACATCCTGCAACAGAGTCGGGCCGATGGCCGCGCACCATTAACGATCGACGATCGATGCCTTGCAATAGGATGACATCGGCGCGCGAAAGCTCCGATTGCCTTGACACCACGGACTTGAGACGCATTACTGTAGCGACACGCGCCGAAATTGTGGGCAGTGAGACGGGACACGGGCTGGTGATGGGCAATCTCGCACGAGACCCGCGCTGCTGCAGGCGGCGCAGGACACGAATGTCATGAAGTGGCTGGCGTCATGAAGTGGCTGCTGGCAATTGTGCTCGCCATGCAAGTGGCGCAGGCCGATGGCTTGCCGACGTCAGTCACCCTGACCCAGGAGGCCTGGGCCGGCTATCAATTCTATCTGCTCTCAATGGGCTCCGGCACGGGCACCTTCGCCGTCTCGCCTGACGGCCGGGGCTGGGGCTTCACCTATTGCGTGACCGGCAATTGCGGCGGCGACAACCGCGACCTCGCCTTGGCCAAGTGCAAGGAACGCGCCCAGTTCGATTGCATCATCTTCGCCCTCAACGACCGCATCCAGGTCAAGTACAGCGTCCAATAGCCGCTATTGCAGGATGGCGTCCGGCAAGGCGCGCAGGATTTCCGCCGAGAGGTCCGGCTGCGCCTGCGCGGTCGCCCGCGCCAGCACCATGCCGCCCACCAGCGTCGCCACCGTGCCGATGGCCTGAATGCGCGCCTGTTCGGGCGTGAGGTTGCTGCTTCGGCGCAGCAGATCCTCGACGCTGGCGAGATAACGCGCGACACCGTCGGTGAAATTCTCCTGCACCGCCGCGTCCTGCCGCTCGATCTCGCCCCCCAGCGCCGCCATCGGGCAGCCGCCGAGGCTCCGGTCCCGGTGCAGCAGCGACATGTAGCGCGTGACATAGCCGGCAAGGTCCGCATCGCGCGCCACGCGGTCGACGCCTTCGTTGAAAGCCAGCCCGCAGGCCTCTGCCACCAGCGCATCCTTCGACGCGAAATGGCCATAGAAGCCGCCATGGGTGAGGCCCGCCGCCTGCATGATCTCGGCCACGCCGACGCCGTCCACGCCGCGGGTCCGGAACAGATCGGCCGCCGCCTTCACGATCGCCGCGCGGTGGGCCGCGGATTTTTCTCGGGTGACCTTCATGCCATTTCCCTGCTGTGAGCGTGGTTGACTTTTATCATGATCATCATCATGAATACAACAATCATGATGATGATCATGATAAATCATCCGCCGCGCCCTAGACAGAATGATCATTAAATCAATAGCTTGTAGGTAAATAACATGATCTCGACGCCCCTCGCCGCCACTTTGGCGCGCCGGAACATTCATTACGGCTGGGCCGTGGCCGCCACCACCTTCCTCACCATGCTGGTGACCGCCGGCGCCATGGGCGGACCCGCCGTCCTGCTCGTTCCACTGCAGAATGAATTCGGCTGGACCAATTCCGACATCTCCAACGCCTTCTCTGTGCGTCTGGTGCTCTTCGGCCTCATGGGCCCCTTCGCCGCGGCCCTCATGAACAAGTTCGGCGTGCGGCGCATGATTCTCATTTCCTTGGCGCTCATCATCTCCGGTCTTGTGGCATCGCTCGCCATGACCAATGTCTGGCAATTGATTTTGCTGTGGGGCGTAGTTCTTGGCTTCGGGACTGGCATGACGGCAATGGTCCTGGGCGCCACGGTGGCAGCTCGGTGGTTCACGCAGCGCCGTGGCGTCGTCATCGGCTTCCTCACCGCAAGTGCAGCGACCGGCCAGTTGGTCTTCATTCCGCTCTTTTATCACCTTGCCGAAACTGTCGGCTGGCGCTGGTCGATTGGCCTCTTATGCGTCCTGTTGGCCGTCGTTGCGCTGGTCGTCGCCGCCATCATGCGCGACCGCCCGACCGATGTCGGTTTGATGCCCTATGGCGATAGCGGCGCCTCTGTCGCCGCCGCCGCCGCCGCCCAGGCTGCTGCCGCCCATACCTCCATCACCTACGCCGCCCTCAACGCCTTGAAGGTCGCATCGCGCAGCTGGGTGTTCTGGGTACTCGCTTTTACCTTCTTCATCTGCGGCACCAGCACCAACGGCCTCATCCAGCCGCATCTCGTTCCCTTCTGCCTCGATTACGGCGTGCCGGGACAGACCAGCGCCAATCTCCTCGCCATGATGGGCATCTTCGATTTCATCGGCACGGTCGCCTCCGGCTGGCTCTCCGACCGCTTCGACAATCGCTGGCTGCTGTTCTGGTATTACGGCCTGCGCGGCCTGTCGCTGCTTTATCTGCCGGCGTCCGACTTCACCTTCTACGGCCTCTCGATCTTCGCCATGTTCTATGGCCTCGATTGGATCGCCACGGTGCCGCCGACAGTGAAGCTCTGCGCCGAACGCTTCGGCCGCGAACGCGCCAACCTCATCTTCGGCTGGGTCTTCGCCGCCCATCAATTGGGCGCCGCGGCTGCGGCCAAGGGCGCCGGTTGGTCGCGCACGGAACTCGATACCTATCTCCCGGCCTTCTTCATCGCCGGCGGATTATGCCTGGTGGCAGCGGGCCTGGTGCTGACAGTGAAGCGGCAGCCTAAGCATGTGCAGGTGGCGGCAGCATAGCCGCCACCTCTCACCAGATCTGTTCGGCCGATTTGGGCGTGGCATCTGTGCTGATGCCGAACAGTGCCCTTGTGCGCGCCTCAATGCTGCGGCCGAGAGTCTCGCCAAGCTCCAGCACCGCCAGCAATTCGGTACGGCAGACATAGGTGAGGAAAGCCTCGGCGCGCGCGGGTTTGCCGGCGTCGAGCAGCGTCTGCGCCGTCTCGACGATGCCGGGATAGTCGGCGGCGAGCCTGCGTTCGATCGCTTCCCATAGCGCCGTCACTTCGGGGCGGAACAGCGCATCGTGCTGGACCACCAGATACAGCAGCCGCTTGAAGACGGCGGTGGCCGAACGGGTCGATTCAATGCCCTGTGGCACGACGGAAAGAACCGCCTGCCCATGTCGCAGATCGAGAAACCGCGCTGATTCGCCCACAGTCAGATAGCGATGCTGGCGGTACTCCTCCGGCACATTCTCGATGCCCATGAAGACCGGTACGAAGGGGGCCGCGATGGCGCCGATCTGCGTGTGCCACAACATGCGTAGCGCCGGTGCGACGTCCCCCAGCAAAGGCACCACCTGACCGTAGCCGGCCGTATCGCCGGTCAGTTTCTCGGTGCGCATCGCCCAGAAGATGTCGGCAAGGCCGATCTTCGCCGGCGTCAAAGCGCGCTCGGCCATCTCGGCCTCGATCCAGGCAACCCCGTCCCAGCGGCCTTTGCCATCGCCATAGATCTTGTTGAAGTCGAAGGGCCGTTGCGCCGCCGGGTCGAACCAGCCTTGCGCGACCGCGAATGACACAAGGTTGGGTGAATACAGAAAATCCGGATGGCCCGGCGTCTCGACGGGGATGACCCCGATATAGCCCGGCCGCGAGGCGCGGATGCTGTCGGCACCCAATCTTTCCGCGGCCCACAATCCCTTGCCGCCGGAGCATTCGACGATGACCCAGGCCTCATCGGCATCGGCGATGATATGCGAATTGCCGCCGTAATCGGCATAGCCATGACGCGCGATGAGCGCGCCGATCAGGTCGACGCCCTCGCGTGCCGAGCGGGCACGTTCCAACACGATGCGCGCGAGATCGCTGTAATTCGGCCCCGTCTGGCCTGTCGGTGTCATGGCGATGAGCTCGTCACGCGACGTCGACCAGATATCGCGCACGGCAACACCGTATTCGTTCAAGCCGCCATTGGTGAGCGGCGCCGGCGCGCCGAGATAATAGGAATAGCTGACCCGGACATTGCGCGCCGTCTCCGCCACCTGCGGAATCTCGCTCAAGACCCCCGGCATGTCGGCCTGCGGCGTCACGCCGACGGTGATGGTGGCTCCCGCCGCGTGGCGCTGCCGCGGCACGATCTCCAGCCAATGGCTCGACGGTTCATCGCCATAGCCGGCAAGATAAGCGATGCCGTCCGCCGTCAGATTCTTGCCGATATAAAGTCCGTAACTCATCGTCCCACCCACCCTATCCTACGACCTGTCGCGCGCCTCAAGCTTCTCCAGCCGCCCCGGCAGCTCTGCCTTAATCGCCTTCAGCTTGTGCTTCTTGGCTTTCTTCCAGCTTTTGCATTCGTCCTTGGTGCGGCCGCAGCCGATGCACCAGCCGCTGCGGCGATCGAACTTGCAGATGTCGATGCACGGAGACTTCATTGGGGTGATTTCAAACTACTGGCCCGCTTGATGCGCCGGGCCGAACAGGCTTTCGTAGTGCTTCTTCTGGCGCGTGGCGCCAATGACGGCGTTGCGCATCAGCACGGCAACTGTGACGGGGCCCACGCCCCCCGGCACCGGTGTGATCCACCCCGCGATGTTGGAGACCGAGGCGAAATCGACATCGCCCACCACCTTCGTGGAGCCATCGGGCAGCGTCACCTGGTTGATGCCGATATCGATGACGGCCGCCCCCGGCTTCACCATCTCCGCATTGATCAATCCGGGCTTGCCCACCGCCACGAACAGCGCATCGGCGCGGCGACTATGGACCGAGAGGTTCCGCGTCATGTGATGGCAGACGGTAACCGTGGCACCCTCCGCCATCAGCAGGAAGGCGATCGGCTTGCCGACGATTTCGGAATGGCCAACGACCACTACCTCAAGTCCGGCCAGGCCCAAACCGGTCTGGCGCAGCAATTCGACCGAGGCCATCGCCGTGCATGGCCCCAGTTCCAACTCGTTATAGACGATGTTGCCGATCGATGCCGGGTGCATGCCTTCGACATCCTTCAGCGGATGGATGGCGCCCTGCAATTGCTTGATCGACAGATGCGCCGGCACGGGGCGCTGCAGGATGATGCCGGTGACGCGCGGATCAGCGTTCATGCCGTGGATCGCCGCCAGCAATTGCTCCTGGTGAATCTCGGCTGGGAAATGCATTTCCTCGAACTGGATATCGGCCTTGTCGGCAGTGCGCTTCTGGTTGCGGACATAAAGCTGCACGGCGCTGACATCGCCCACGGAAATCGAGCACAGCCGCGGCGCCCAGCCGGTCGCCTTCAAATCCGCGACCTGCCCGCGCGTCTGCGCCAGCATGGTCTCCGCCACCGCGCGACCGTTGAGTATCGAATGCGACATCTTGACCCAGCTCCAACCCACCATTGCGTGGCCGAGCTTTTAGCGTCCGAAGGGCCAAAAGTCCATGATTGGGGCGTGACGCGCCCCTACTTCAAACACGCATTCCCCGCCGCGAGCCGCTTGATCTCCGGGTCCAGCTTCGCGATATCCGCCCCCGCCAGCGGCTGCCATTTCTTCTCCGCATCGCCGCCAAGACCCGCCGACAGCTTGTCGAACGGCCCGCTGATCTTGACCGGCAGATCGAGGGCAAAGAAGCCGGTCGATGCCCGTTCCGATTTCGCGCTGATCTCTAGGCGCTGCTGCTTCAGATCAATCGTGCCGCTGCCGATCAGGGTGGCATCCTTTGCCTGCAGCCGCAGCGGCGCCAGAGTGGCTATGCCATCCTTCACGATCACCACGCCGGCCAGGCATTCGATCGGCGAGGAGCCTTCCCGTTCGCGGAACAAGGCGCGCAGATCGGTCGAGGCCTGCTCGATGATCGCGCGGCTGACGCTTCCTTGCGTCATGGTGAGGACCGCCGCACCATCCGCGGTCTTCAACGCAGCGCCCAGGGTGCCGCCCTGCATCGCAAGATGCGCGGCGCCATTGAGCTTGCCAGTGAGATCGCCTGCCGTGGCGCCGATCGCCTGCATCAAGCGGTCAGTCTCGATACCCTTGATCTCCACATCGGCCACGACGTCGGAACTCTCAGCCGTCGATTTGACCCGCGTCGCAGCAGAGATGCGGCCGCCGGCATAACCAAAGCTCAAATTCTTCAAGGCGACATTGCCCGACGTGAGCAATCCGTCCAGCGCCACATCATCAAGCTTTAGCTTGCCGTAGGCGAGTTGTGCCGCTGTCAATTTTGCATCCAGATTGACGCCGGCATCCTGCGGCGCCAGCAGCCGCATGTCCATGACGCTCTGCTGCTTGGCATTAGGGTCTTCGACGATCAGCTGATTGAGGTCGAGCGTGCCAAAGGCGAGGTCGGTCGCGATACTGTCCGGCGCACCCTTGCTGCCTTCATCGAGGATCAATGTGCCGGTGAAATCATTGTCGGCAATCCGGCCTTTGGTCTTGGTCAACTCCCAGTGATCGCCCTGGCGTGTGAGATGGCCACCGACCAGCAGCGGATAATCTGCCAGCATCTCAGCACCGAAACTGGCCAACAGATTGTCGAGTTCAGCGGCGTTCAGCTTCAGGCTGCCATCGACCCCGTCAAAGTCCAGCGGCTCCATCATTGTGCCGTCAAAATCGAGCTTCGCCGTGCGGCCGGCAAGGTTGAGTATCGTGCCGAACGGCGTACCACCATCGCGCAAGACGATGAAAGATTGCGTCTTTGCGTCCAGGATCAGCGATGTGTTGTTGTAGGCACCTGAAGCCTTCAAGGTGACTGGCGTGTCGTCACTTTCCGACTGGATCGCGACATTGTCGAGCTGGATGCGCAGGATGTTGCCGCTATAGGTTCGATAGGTGATGAGCGCATCTTTCATCACCATGTCGAGCAAAGTGGGGAATTGCGTCCGGTTCTTCGGGATGAGGGCGAACCCGCCTTCTTTTGCGGAACTTTCTGACGATGATGGATCGCCGAATTTCCAATTGCCGACACCCTGTTCGTCCCGCTCCAGCACCACCCGCAGGCCTTCGGCACGCAGATGATGGTAAAGCGGTATCCCCTGCCATAGCGACCACGGGTCGACATCGGCGCTGAAGCTCTTCAGCGTGATCATTTCCGGCACACTGCCCCAGGACGCGTTTGCCAGGCTGAGATTGGCGAGTTCGACATGAAGGGGATTGCCCCAGGTGATCTCAAGTTCGGCCGCCACGACCTTGCGCCCCAGCGCGTCGCTGGCCGCCTTTTCTGCCCAAGGCTTCAAATCGGCATTCGTCAGCCAGATGGTCCCGCCTAGCAGAACCAACAGGAGGACAGCCAGAAAACCCAGTAAAAGATAGATAATTCGTCGCACGGACAATCCGTTCATCGCTATGGCCGGATCACGGCCCGACATCAGGAAAGGGAACCGGCAACCTCGCCAAAGGTTGCCTAGAGGTAGACCAAGCGCGGGACTGGGGTGGAACTTGCCAGCCCTGGAATCGGATGCCACTATCGGCGCAACAGTCCATTTTCTTCAGTATCGGAGTATCATGGCGGGTCGGTTCGCCTGGGCAAAACTGCCAGATTCAGAGCTTATGCAGCTGCGTCTCAAGGACCTCAAGGTATCTGTCGAGGGTACCTGGCTGGAATCCTGCCTTGAGCGGCTCTACGAGGAATTGTCGGAACGCGACCTGCGCATTCGCCCCCATGCCTGGATTTCGGACGAGTGGTTCAGCCCCGATACGTCGCCGGGAATCGCAATCCCATTTTATCTGGCGCATCCGCGCCTGATGCGCCTTGAGCGCAGGAAGATCATCGATGTCGAAGGCGGCACCGTGCCGGAATGTATGCGCATTCTCCGCCACGAGGCAGGTCATGTGGTGCAGCATGCCTTCCAGCTGCATCGCCGTCGCCGTTGGCAGGATCTGTTCGGCCGTTCCTCGACGCGCTATCCGCATTTCTACCGCCCCAATCCCGCCAGCAAGAATTACGTCCAGCATCTGCGCCTGTGGTACGCGCAAAGCCATCCGGATGAGGATTTTGCCGAGACCTTTGCCGTGTGGCTGCGGCCGCGTTCCGATTGGCGCAAACGCTATGCCGATTGGCCGGCGCTCAAGAAGCTGGAATATGTGGATGAGTTGATGGGCGAGATTGCCGGCGAGAAGCCGCACCTCACCAAGAAGCTGCTGGTCGATCCCATAAGCACGCTGAAGCAGACCCTCGACGAACATTACGCCCGCAAGCAGGCGCTCTATGTCAGCGAGACATCGTCGATCTATGACCGCGAATTGCTGAAACTGTTCAGCGCAGATGCGAAATACCGCCGCGCGCCCTTGGCCTCGACCTTCCTGCGCCTCAACCGCAATCACATCCGGCGCATGGTAGCCCGCTGGACAGGGGAGTATCAGCTCACCCTTGACGCCGTACTCGACTCGATGATTGCCCGTTGCCGCGCATTAAAACTGCGTGCACCCGGCGATCAGCGGCAATTGATGATGGATTTTATCGTTCTGTTAACCGCAAAAACGGTACATTCCCTCTACAGCCCGTCGCGACGGGAATGGTTCGCACTTTAATAAAACACTGCTTTGGGATCATCCATGAAGCCATCTCGCGTCCTGGTGCTGATGCATCCCGACTTTACGCCGCCGGATTCGCTGAAAGGCTACAGCGAAAAAGAGAAGCATGTGTGGAAGACGGAGTACGACGTCATCTCCACCCTGCGCGAGTCCGGGCATGAGGTGCGTGCCATCGGTGTGCAGCACGAACTGCATCCGATCCGCGAAGCGATCGATGAGTGGAAGCCGGATGTGGTCTTCAACTTGCTCGAACAATTCCACGGCGAAACCGCCTATGACCAGAATGTGGCGAGCTATCTGGAATTGCTGCGCATGCCTTACACCGGCTGCAATCCGCGTGGGCTGATGCTGGCGCGCGGCAAGGCGCTCTCGAAGAAGCTGCTCTCCTATCACCGCATTCCCACACCGGCCTTCGCCGTCTTCCCGATCGGCCGCAAGATCAAGCGCCCGGCCAAGCTCGGCTTTCCGCTCATCGTCAAGAGCCTGACCGAGGATTCATCTGTCGGCATCGCCCAGGCCTCAGTGGTCGATAGCGATGAGAAGCTCGCCGAACGTGTGAAGTTCGTGCATGAGCGCGTCGGTACCGATGCCATCGCCGAACAGTTCATCGATGGCCGCGAGCTTTATGTCGGTGTCTACGGCAATGATCGCCTGCGCGTGCTGCCCGTCTGGGAACTGCAATTCGGCGAAGACGCGCAAGGCAAGCTCACGGTCGCCACCGAAAAGCTGAAGCACGATCTCGACTATCAGGAAAAGCGCGGCGTCTTTTATGGCCGTGCCGAGAATCTGTCACCGGAGTTGACGCGCCGCATCCAGCGCATCGTGAAACGCATCTGCGTCACCCTGGAACTCGACGGCTATAACCGCATCGACTTCCGCCTGACCGCCGAGGGTGTCCCCTATTTCCTGGAGGCCAATCCGAATCCCGAAATCGCCTCGAAGGAGGAGTTCGCGGCGGCGGCGGCCCATGACGGGATGCCGTATCCAGACCTTCTCAACCGGATTCTGGAGCTCGGGATCAGCCGGGCGCGGGCGGTGCTTCAGACTGAATAAACGTTCAGAAGTTGAACGTCCATTCAGCTTCAAATCTCATGTCAATGATTTTTCTGCGGCCTGCATGAAGTCCGCTGCGGCACCGTCGCTGTCTTTGTCCTGGCCGAGCTGGCCAGCGAGCGCTGACGTCACCGTATATGTATCGAAACCGCGGGCCGTCAAGGTCTCCAACTGATCGATCGACCGGATACTGGCGACCAGCACCCGCACATTGTTGCGGCTGCCGATTCCCAGCATCGCATCCAGCCTGGCATCCGCATCAATCCCGGCATCCAGCATGCGGCCATAATAGGGTGCCACATATTGCGCGCCGATGCTGGCTGCCAGCATCGTTTGATGCGCGGTGTAGCAGGCGGTGATGGTGACGCTGTAACCGAGCTTGCAGAGCGGTGCAGCGGCTTCGAATCCTGCGGCGGTCGCGGGTATCTTGATGGTGACCTTGTCCCATAGCTCGCGCAGCTGGCTGCCGCTCTTATGGAGTTCGGCCGCGGTGTGGCCGGTGACCTGCAACTGGATTTCGGCAAGGTTGCGCTTCTTTGCCTGGGCCACCAGATCGGTGGCGGTCGCAAGCTCGACCCGCTTGCCGGCGCGGGAGATGATCAGCGGATTGGTGGTGATGCCGTGCAGCCAGCCCCGGCTAATGCCGAGATCCCAATCGCTCGGATTGGCGCTGTCGATAAAGAGACGGTAGGTCATTGTAATCCTTAGAGTTCGGCCGCAAACGGCAGATCGGCGCCACGCCTGCTGCAGGTAATGGCGGCAGCCTTCGCACCGAATGACAGAAGCGACCGGAGCGCATCGGAGTCAAGATCCGCCGCGGCCGCAGCCCCCAGCGCATCATGCTTTTCCAGCCAGACCAAGGTCGCCGCCTGGAAGGTATCGCCGGCGCCCACTGTATCGACGACATTGACGTGAATGCCCGGCACCGAGGCGCTGACGCCATGGCCGGTGAAGGCGGTCGCACCCTCGCCGCCCTTGGTCATGATGACAAGGCGTACGCCGCGCGTGATCCAATCCTGCGCCAGATGTTCCAGCGATTGCTTGGGGTAGAGCAGTTCCGCATCCTCGGAACTCAATTTCAGCAGATGCGCCGTGCCGGCAAGTGATGCGATGCGACCGCGCCAGACATCGAGATCCGGTTCGATCGACGGGCGGATGTTGGGGTCGTAGGAGATGAAGCGCCGTTCGCGCTCGCGCTTCACCAGGGCGACGAGGCTCGATGCGGTGGGTTCGGTCGCGGTGGTGTAGGAACCGATATGGATGGCACGGATCGCAGCCGGCAATTGCGCCGGCAACTCGGCTTGCGTCAATGAGCGGTCCGCCGTGCCGCCGGTATAGAAGGCGTAGGAGGCGCTGCCGGTCTTGTCGAGTTCGACCATGGCCAGCGTGCTGTTCATCGAGGTCGGCACGATGAGGCTGGTGTCGACGCCTTCCTGCTGCAGGAAAGCCAATATCCGCCGGCCGAACATGTCGGTCGAGTTCTTGGTGAAATAGCCGACCGGCCGCCCCAGTCGGGCAAGACCCACCGCGACATTGAGCGGCGAGCCGCCGACCCGGCCATCCAATCGGATGGTGGCCGGGCCGTCGGTCGGAACGGAAAAGCAATCGAAGAGGGCGTCGCCGCAGGACAGGAACATCTTACGGGGTCGCAATCACCTGTTGGCGCTGCTCGCCGAGGCCAGCAATGCCAAGGCGCATGACCTGCCCCGCCTTGAGATAGATCGGGTTGGGCTTCTGACCCAGGCCGACACCCGGCGGTGTCCCGGTCGAAATGACATCACCCGGCTGCAGCGACATGAATTGCGAAATGTAATGGACCAGATGTGCGACACCGAAGATCATCGTCTTGGTCGAGCCGTTCTGGTAGCGCTTCTCATCGACATCAAGCCACATCGAGAGGTTCTGCACGTCGGCGACTTCGTCCTTGGTCACCAGCCATGGGCCGGTGGGGCCAAAGGTGTCGGCGGATTTGCCCTTCACCCATTGGCCGCCGCGCTCCGTCTGGAAGGCACGTTCGGAGACGTCGTTGATGACGCAATAGCCGGCCACGTAATCGAGGGCGTTCTTCTCGTCGACATAGCGCGCGTCGCGGCCGATGACGACGCCGAGCTCGACTTCCCAATCGGTCTTCAGCGAGTTGCGCGGGATCATGACATTGTCATTGGGACCGACCACAGCGCTGGTCGCCTTCATGAACAGGATCGGCTCCTTGGGCGGCTCGGCGCCGGTTTCCTTAGCGTGATCCGAATAATTGAGACCGACGCAGATGAACTTGCCGATCTGGCCCACGCAGGCGCCGTAGCGCACCGGGCCTTCGACCTTGGGCAGCGAATTGGGATCGAGCGCCTTGAGGCGCGCGAGGCTGTCCGGCGACAGAACGGCGCCGGCAATGTCCGGCACATGCTGCGACAGATCGCGAATATTGCCGTCCTTGTCGAGCAGGCCGGGCTTTTCGGCGCCAACGGCACCATAACGTAGGAGTTTCATCGCATTCCTCAGGTGTTGGTCCAGCCGCCATCGACGGCCAGGGCTGTTCCGGTCATAAGAGCAGATTCGTCGCTGGCAAGAAAGACCGCAACGGCGGCGATTTCCTCAGGTGTCCCCAGGCGTCCCATCGGCTGGCGGGCAATGAAGGCGGCGCGCGCCTTGTCATAGTCGCCTTGCGCGCGCATGCGGTCCTGCAAGGATGGGCTTTCCACCGTGCCGGGGCAAATGGCGTTGCAGCGGATGCCTTTGGTCACGAAATCCGCCGCCACCGCCTTGGTGAGACCGATCACCGCCGCCTTGCTGGCGCCGTAGACGAAGCGGTTGGGGACGGCGATGAGCGAGGAGGCGACCGAGGCCATGTTGACGATCGAGCCCTTGCCGCGATCCAGCATGCCCGGCAGAACCGCGCGAATGAGGCGATACATCGACTTCACGTTGAGGTCGAAGCTGAAATCCCAATCCTTTTCTTCGCATTCGAGGATGCTGCCGCTGTGGACGAAGCCGGCGCAGTTGAAGAGCACGTCGATGCGCGGTTCTTCCTTGGCAAGCGCCGCGACGGCGTCTTGTTTCGTCACATCCAGTAAACGCGTGCGGATGTTGGCAACGCCCTTCAGCTTCTCAAGATTGGCGGCGGAGATGTCGGTCGCGATGACCTCCGCTCCTTCTGCGGCATAGGCACGCGCGGTGGCCTCGCCGATGCCCTGGGCCGCTGCCGTCACCAGGGCGATCTTGCCGGTTAGTCTGTTTGTCACGATGTTGGTCCCTTCTGTATTCCGTCATCCCCGGGCTTGACCCGGGGATGACGAACTAAAAAACACTTCACGTAATCCGATAAAACTCCTGCGCGGTGCCGCCGAAGATGCGGTCGCGGTCGGCAGCCCCGACGATGGCATCCGCGGCGCTGCGCCAGAGGTCGTAGCCGCCGGCCAGATTGACCACCGGCCAGTCGGAACCCCACATCACGCGGGTCGCACCGAAGCTGTTGATGACGTGGTCGGCATAGGGCTTCAAGGTCGCCACATCCCAGCCGGGCTTCGCTTCGGTAGCGAGGCCGGAGAGTTTGCAATAGACCGGCGTCTTCGCCGCGATCTTCGCCATGGCACCTGCCCAAGCATCGAAGCCGTCATTGCGGATTTCGGGCTTCAGGCAGTGATCGATGACGATGCGCATCTTCGGATAGCGATCGAACAGGCGCTGGAAATTGCCGAGATGACGGGGCACGCCCAGCGCATCGAAGGTGAGGTCGAGCGCGCAGACCGCGTCATAGGCCCATTGCACATCGGGGCGCAGCATCCAGTCGGCGTCGGCGATGTCCTGGATCATCGGCCGCACGCCGGAGAATTTGGCATGGCCCGCCCAGCGTTCGAGATGGCGGCGATGATCCGGGTTCTCAAAATCGACCCAGCCGACGACCTTGGCAATCCAAGGTGTCGCATCGGCGAGGCCCAGCATGTATTCGGTTTCCTCGATGCTGGGGGCCGCCTGCACCAGCACCGTGCGGTCGATCTGATACTTCTGGCGATAGTCTTCGAAATCGGCCGGGTAGAAGTCGCGGCGGATGACGCCAAGATGGGGGCTCGACTCCATCCAGCCGTAATCGCCGCGCGCGATCGCCCAGAAATGCTGATGCGCGTCGATCCTCACTTGCCGCCCCGCTCGAGACCATGGGGCACCGGTGCCTCGGGGCGGATGAAACCCTTCGCCTTCAACTCCGCCCAGAGGGCGGAGGGAATGTCGGCGCCCAGCGTGTGCATGTTGAGCGCCACTTCCTGCGGCCGGCTGGCGCCGGGAATGACGCTGACGACGGCCGGATGAACCAGCGGGAAGCGTAAGGCGGCTTCGACCAGTTTAACGCCGTGGCTGGTCACGATCTTCTCGATGCCGGCAACGCGGTCGAGGATGTGTTGGGGCGCCGGATCGTAATTGTAGAACGCGCCGGGCTTGGCGCCGGTGGCGAGGATGCCGGAATTATAGGCGCCGCCGATGACAATGCCGATCTTGCGCTGTTCGCAGAGCGGCAGGAAGGAGTTGAGTGCTTCCTGTTCGAGCAGCGTGTAGCGGCCGGCCAGCAGGAATAGATCAAAATCGCCTTGGCGGGCCAGGATCTCGCACACTTCCCATTCATTGACGCCGGCGCCGAAGGCCTTGATGACACCCTGGTCGCGCAGTTTGAGGAGCGCGCCATAACCGCTCTTCATCAGCTCGGCGACTTTGGCGTCACGGGCGGCGGCGGTGCCGTGGTTGAAGATGTCGATGTCGTGGACGAACAGGATATCGATGCGATCCAGGCCAAGGCGTTCGAGCGAGGCTTCGAGCGAGCGCATGATGCCGTCATGGGTGTAGTCATAGATCTCGCGCCGCGAGGGGGTGTCGAAGAACTTGCCAACGCCGGTGCGTTCCGACGGCGGGCAGGCCTGGAGGAGGCGCCCCACTTTGCTGGAGAGGACATATGAGTCACGTGGCTTGCCCCGCAGGAAATGATTGAGCCGGGTTTCCGACAGGCCGAGGCCGTAGAGTGGCGCCGTGTCGATATAGCGGATGCCGGCATCCCATGCCGCTTGGGCTGTCGCCTGCGCCTCTTCTTCCGGCAGCGCGCGGAAGAGATTGCCGAGCGGCGCTGTGCCGAAACCGAGTTCGGTGAAGGTGAGCGAAGCACCGGATGGTGCTTTGAAGGTTTTGGATTTCATGACTGCGTGGTCCCCTGTCGGCTTTTTGTTTGGTGGGACCCCTTCTTACCTCCCCCCTTGAGGGGGAGGTCGCGCGTTAGCGCGGGAGGGGGGTGTGGTGCGTCTCAGTCTCGTTGCGTCGGAGATGTGGAGAAATGCCCCCCCCCCCCGCCCCCCCCCTCAAGGGGGGAGGGGGAAGTATTTTGGTGGTCGATACCGTCACGGCTTCCGCTTTCTCGGAGCTTTGACAGCCAGCGCAGCAGCGCGCGTCGGCACGCCCGGCCTATCCGCGAAAATCTCCGGTTGCTTATGCGCAAGGGTCAGCAGTTCCGCCATCACGGCATCGAGATGGCTGATCATCGCGGCAGCCGCGGCTTCGCCGTCGCCGGCGACGATCGCCGTCACGATCTTTTCATGTTCGTCATAGGTGAGCTTGTGGCGGCGTTTCGAGGCGAGCAGGCGGCGGATGCGGTCGAGGCCCATGCGGGCGCTTTCCACGGTGGCTTTCACGCGGTCGAAACCCAGCGCCGTGAAGATGATGTCGTGGAAGTCGAGGTCGAGCTTATGAAAACCGGCGGGATCGCCGGCACTGGCGGCCGCCTTCTGATAGCGGATGTTGCGCTGGAGGGCGGCGAGTACATCGGGATGGATCTCGCGGGCAAGCGACCGCACAGCTTCCGCCTCAAGTGCCCGGCGGAGGAACAGGTTTTCGCGCACATCGCCCAACCGGATCAGCGAGACGATAGTGCCGCTTTGCGGGCGGATCTCGACCAAGCCTTCCGCCTGCAGCCTCGAGAGCGCTTCCGAAACGGGGAAACGGGAAACGCCCAGGCGCTGGCACAAGGCAACCTTGTCGAGCTGCGTTCCAGGCTGAAGTTCAAGCGAAACAATGGCTTCGCGCAAGGCAGAGATCACGCGTGCGGTGGTGCCGCCGCGCGCTGCGCCGCGCACGTCGCCAAGGAAGGCGTAGGATTCCGCTTTGACATTCATACTAACATGTTAGAATGTCGCCCTAGAAACGCAACCCCTTTTTACCCACCGGAAGCACAGATGAGCCAGATCAGCGCCGTCGCCACCGAACCCCGCAGCATCCGCCTATCGCCCAAGGACAATGTCGTCGTCGCCGTGGATGAGATCGGCCAAGGCACACTGGCGGCCGGCGGCATCGCCGCCAATGCGCGCATCACTCGGGGTCATAAGATGGCGGTCATGCCCATCGAGATTGGTCAGCCGGTGCTGAAGTTCGGCCAGATCATCGGCTTTGCCACCGAGGCGATCCAGCCTGGCGACTGGATTCATGAGCACAATACCGGCATGGGCGAGTTCGACCGCGATTACGAATTCGCGGCCGGCGCCAAGAACGACGAAGTGCTGCCGGTCGAAGCGCGCGCAACCTTCCAGGGCTATCGCCGCGCCAACGGCAAGTCCGGCACGCGCAACTATATCGGCATCCTGACCTCGGTGAACTGCTCGGCCTCGGTCGCGCGCTTCATGGCGGAGGCGGTCAACAAGAGCGGCATGCTCGACGCCTATCCCAACATCGACGGCGTCATTCCCTTCGTACACGGCACCGGCTGCGGCATGGCGTCAAAGGGCGAAGGCTTCGACATCCTGAAGCGCACGCAATGGGGCTATGCCACCAACCCGAACCTCGCCGCCGTTTTGCTGGTGGGTCTGGGCTGCGAGGTGTTCCAGATCAGCCGCATGAAGGAGCTTTACAACATCGTCGAGAGCGACACCTTCCGCACCATGACGATTCAGGATACCGGCGGGACGCGGAAGACGATCGAGGCCGGCATTGCCGCCATCAAGGACATGCTGCCGAAGGCCAATGACGTGCGGCGCGAGACGATCTCGGCCTCCGAGTTGATCCTGGCCCTGCAATGCGGCGGGTCGGATGGCTATTCCGGCATCACCGCCAACCCGGCTTTGGGGGCCGCAGTTGATCTCATCGTCAAGCATGGCGGCACCGGGATTCTCTCCGAGACACCGGAGATCTATGGCGCCGAGCATCTGCTGACGCGCCGCGCGGTCAACCGCGATGTGGGCGAGAAACTGATCAGCCGTATCAAATGGTGGGAAGAGTATTCGGCGCGCAATGGCGGCGAGATGAACAACAACCCCTCGCCCGGCAATAAGGCCGGCGGGTTGACGACGATCCTGGAGAAGTCGCTGGGTGCAGCCGCCAAGGGCGGCACCACCAACCTCACCGCGGTCTATGAATATGCGGAGCAGGTGACGGCCAAGGGCTTCGTGTTCATGGACACGCCGGGTTATGACCCAGTCTCCGCCACCGGCCAGGTCGCGGGCGGCGCGAACATCCTGTGCTTCACGACGGGACGCGGCTCGGCCTATGGCTGCAAGCCGACACCGTCCATCAAGCTCGCCACCAACACGCCGATGTATCAGCGCATGGTCGAGGACATGGACATCAATTGCGGCGACATCCTCGACGGCGTCACTGTGCAGGACAAGGGCCAGGAGATTTTCGAGCTCATCCTGCGCGTGGCCTCCGGTGAACAGTCGAAGTCGGAGCAGTTGGGGTATGGCGATAACGAGTTCGTGCCGTGGCAGATTGGGGCGACGATGTGAGGGTGGGGCGTTCGCGTTCTCGCTTGGTAGTGTGGATCCCCGGGTCAAGCCCGGGGATGACGAGCTAAAGAATCTACAGCAACCCCAATAACTGCGCCTTCTGGCGCGTGAGGGCGTAGATGGTGTCGATGGTTGGCGTCGGCACCTCAACCAATCGGCCGAGATCGCGCACGGCGCCGACGATCGCTTCCAACTCGATCGGGCGGCCGCGTTCGAAATCCTGCAGCATCGAGGTCTTGTGCTCGCCGACGCCGGCGGCACCGTTGATGCGTTTCTCGACATCGATCGGCATCTTGACGCCGAGCTTCAAGGCAATCGCCTCGGCTTCCGTCATGACGGCCTTGGCGAGGGCGCGGGTGCCCGGGTCATTGCAGATGCCGGCCAGCGTGCCACCGGTCAAGGCCGAGATCGGGTTGAAGGCGACATTGCCCCAGAGCTTCACCCAGATTTCAGTGCGGATGTCGGGCTTCACCGGCGCCTTGAAGCCGGCCTCGATGAAGGCCGCACTCAGCGCCATGACACGGTCGGATTTCGTACCGTCGGATTCGCCCATCGGGAAGCGGTCGTTCTCGACATGTTTGACATGGCCGGGTGCCACGACTTCAGCCGCCGGATAGACGACGCAGCCGATGACGCGCTCGGGGCCGATCACGCGCCATAACACGCCGTCCGGGTCGACGCTGGGGATGCGCGCGTCTTTCAGCGGCCCTTGCGCGCCGTAGAAGTACCACCACGGCACACCGTTGGTCGCCATCACCACGGCGGTGTTCGGTCCCAGCATGGGCACGATCTTTTCGGCGATGGCGGGGACGCTCTGCGCCTTCAAGGCGATGATGACGTAATCCTGCACACCGGCCTTGGCCGGATCGTCGGTGGCATGGGGCTTTACCGTGAACTCGCCGGAATGGCCGGAGAGATGGAGGCCGTCCGCCTGCAGGGCGGCAAGATGCGGGCCTCGTGCAATCAAGGTCACGTTCTGGCCGGTGCGCGCGAGATGCGCCCCGACGAGACCACCGATGGCGCCGGCACCGTAGATCGCGATCTTCATGAGGTGAGGCCCAGCTTCTGGGCCAAGCCGATGCGCTGCAGCTTGCCCGTGGCGCCCTTGGGTATCTCGGCGAGGAACAGGATCTTCTTCGGCACCTTGAAATCGGCAAGGCGGGTCGCGGCGAAATCCCGCAGTTCCTTTTCGGTGGCGGCAGCGCCCTCGCGCAGCACGACGGCGGCGCCGACTTCTTCGCCGAGCTTGTCGTGCGGAATCGCGAAGGTGACGATCTGCGCCACGGCGGGATGATCCATCAATATGTCGTCGACCTCGCGCGGGGAGATTTTCTCGCCGCCGCGATTGATGATTTCCTTCAGCCTTCCGGTGAGGCTGAGATAGCCTTCCGCATCCATGACGCCCTGGTCGCCGGTGCGGAACCAGCCGTTGCGGAAGCCTTCTTCATTGGCCTTGGGGTTGTTGGCATAGCCCGGCGTCACATTGGCGCCGCGGATGACGATCTCGCCGATGCCGCCCGCCGGCAGCAGATCGCCGCCCGGCCCCATAATGGCGACCTCCGGCCCCGCGGCGATGCCGACCGAGCCGGGCTTCCGTGCCGCAGGCGGCAAAGGATTGCTCGCCATCTGATGGGTGGCTTCGGTCATGCCGTAGGATTCAATGACCGGGCAGTTGAACACATCTTCGAGTTGCTTCATCACCTGCGGCGGCAGGCTGGCGGATGAGGAGCGGATGAAGCGCAAGGGGCGGCGCGCGATGACATCGAGATTGCGATCGGCGCGGGCCAACACAGTCTGATGCATGGTGGGAACTGCTGTGTACCAGGTGGCCGCCGCCTCATCGAGCTGGCCGAAGAATTTCAGCGCGTTGAAGCCGGGCGGGCAATGCACTGAGGCGCCGGCGGAAAAGGACGAGAGCAGCGCGCCGATGAGGCCGTGGATGTGAAAAAGCGGCATCACCACGAGGCAGCGATCAGCGGGCGTCAGGCTGAGTGTCCGCGCGATGTTGCGGGCGGAGGTTGCGAGATTGCGCTGGGTGAGCGGCACGATCTTCGGCCGCGAGGTGGTGCCGGAGGTATGGAGGACCAGGGCCACATCGTCTGGCTTTGGCGTCGGCGCGCCATGATCGGCGAAGGGGATGGAGAGGGTGAGCGCACCGGCAGGGCCGCTGAGATCCGGCGTCACGTCGATGATGCGAATATTGCGCTTGGCTGCGACCTCGCGCGCCGGCGAATCCGGGCCGCCGACGATGAGCAGTGCCTTGGCATTGAGGTCGCCGAGATAGAAATCGAACTCGTCAGCGCGATAGGCGGCGTTGAGCGGTGCCGCGACGGCAAAGCTCGCCACAGCGACGAAGAGGGCCGCCATTTCCGGGCCGTTGGGGGCCACGATGGCGACCGCGTCCTGGGGGCTGATGCCGATGGCGCGCAGCGCGCCGCCGATGCGGTTGATGAGTGCCGCGAGTTCGCCGCGCGTCAGGGTGCGGCGTTCCGGGGCGCCGATGGCGTCGGCCGCAGGACTGCCCTGCAGCAAGGCGGGTAATGTCGCCAGATCCGTCATGATACTGAATTCCTTAGAGCCCGATTCCGGTCACGTTGCAGGCTACCCTGCCCGCTCCGGCCGGGGCTGCGCAAGTGGCTTCGAGATGGGAGATGTCCTGCTGGCGCGCCTTGGTGAGATCGATCTGGCCCTGTGTACCCAGCCAATCGGTCAAGCGCCCGCAGACGATATTCTCGATCATCATCTGCCGCTCACCGTCATCGCGGTTGACATAGAGCGCCTTGTCCGACGCTGCCTGGCGCAGCGCGATGTTGAAAGTGGTGCCGGGGGCAAGCGGTCCCAGGTCGCGCTCCACCCAATGGCCGTAGATGATCTTGCAGCTCAAAGGTTCGGTGCCGGTATTGGTCAGCTGCACGATCGCGACCCTGTCAGGCGCTGTCGCGCAAGCTGCAAGAGCGAGGGTCAGTAACAAGGCGGCAGGCTTCATGATCATTTCCGTGGCTTCAGGACCGGCCTTCCCAATAGCAGATCGGCGGCCCGTTCGGCGATGGCAATGATGGCGGCGTTGACCGGACCGGTCGTGATGCTGGGGATGATGGAGGCATCGCAGACATGGAGCCCGTCGAGACCGTGAAGCTTGAGGTCGAGGCCGACGACAGCATCCGTCCCCTCGCCCATGCGGCAGGTCCCGACGGGATGGTGGTGGGTGTAGGCCGCCTGTTCCAGGAACTTGGCGCGGTCCTGATGTTGGGGACCAGGTAAAATCTCCGACGCGCGCCAATCGTCGAAGGCATGGGCGCTGCCGATCTCCTGCGCCATGGTGAGGGCATCGAGATAGACTTTGCGGTCGTAAGGGTCGCTGAGATAATTGGGATCGATGAGCGGCATCACGCGGGGATCGTTGCTCACCAGACGGAGGACGCCGCGACTTTTTGGATGGGTGAAGCCGAACATCAGCGTATAGGCACTGCCCATCGCGGGGGCTTCGAAGCATTCGGTGACGACGGGGGCCGTGACGCAGGCCAGCACCAGTTCGGGTGCTGCAGACTTGCTGCCGGGGCGCGGCAGATACATCAGCGCCTCGGAGTTCTGGTATTTCGAGGGCGGCACCGGGCGCTTGGCCGCATAGACATTGCCGCCGGAGAGCAAATGGTCGTGGAGGTTGCGCCCCACGCCCGGCAGATCGTGGCGCGGCGGGATGCCGATGCTGATCAATTCATCCGCCGGACCGATGCCGGAGCGGAGCAACAGCATTGGCGAGGCGATGGCACCGGCAGCCAAGATCACGCCTCGCTCGGCGCGGATCTCGCGCGGGCCGGTCGGGCCATCGACCAGGACACCGATGCAACGCTCCCCGGCGATGATGAGGGACAGAACCTGGGTGTTGCCCATAAGGATGAAATTGCGGCGACCCTCAGTCAGCGGCAGATAGGCGTCGGCAATGGTCTGGCGCCTGCCGTCCTTGATGGTGAGGGTGTTGAGCGTCGGACCCGCCATACCCGGTGCGTTGTGATCCGCGATGGGCGCGAAGCCGCGCTCCTCGCCGGCGGCGAGATAAGCGAGCGTCACGGGGTTGGGTTCGGTGGGACGGATCAGCGAGAGCGGCCCCTGCTCCGACAGTTCGAAATAGGGCAGCAGATCGGCGTGACTCCAGCCGGGACATTGCCAGTCGTCGAAGTCAGATGGGTGGCCGCGCACATGGGCCATGGCGTTGATGGCGGTTGAGCCGCCGACAACCTTGCCGCGCGGCCAGTCATGGATGCGGTGCGCGGTATGGGGTTGCGGCACGGTGCGATAGGCCCAGTCGACCTCGCTTCCCTGCAGCAGCGGCCATTTGCCGGGTTCATGGATGAGCGGGTTGCGTGCGGGGCCACCGGCCTCAACCAGACCCACCTTGATCGTGGGATCGGCACTGAGGCGCGCCGCCAGAACCGCCCCCGCAGTCCCCGCACCAATGATCAAAAAATCGAACCAATCTGCCGAAGCGAGGGTCATGAGACGCCGGACCAATGTATCGTTGCGGTCGATATTGTGTTCACTTTTCCAGGCGCGAGTCTAGAATGTCCTGAACCAAAAACACCATTCCGAACCAAAAGGGGAGCTTCCGCATCATGGCCGCAACCGACCTCAAGGAACCCGTCATCACGCTGTCGGCCGGGCCGGTTGCCGCCTATCCGCGGGTGCTGCGCGCCATGTCGCGGCCGATTCCCTATGATTATGACCCTTATTTCCAGCATTTCTACGAAGGCGTCACCAAGAAGGCGGCGAGAGCTCTGCGCGTCAAAGAGCCGGCGCTCATCCTCCATGTCGAACCGGCGGCGGCGATCGAGGCGGCGGCAGCGTCGCTCATCGGGCCCAATGACACGGTGCTCAACCTCGCCTCCGGCGTCTATGGCAAGGGGTTCGGATATTGGTCCGCCCGGTACCACAAGGACATGATCGAGATCGAGGTGCCGTTCAACGAGGCGATCGACCCAGGCGCGGTCGCTGCCGCTTTCAAACAGCGCCCGGATATCAAGGTGGTGTCGCTGGTCCATCACGACACGCCGTCGGGCACGATCAATCCGGCCCGCGAGATCGGCAAGATCGTGCGCGATCATGGGGCGCTGCTGCTGGTCGACGCGGTCTCGTCCTTCGGCGGGATGGATATCCATCCGGGTGATTGCGAGGCGGATGTTTTCATCACCGGGCCGGGGAAATGCCTGGGCGGTGCACCGGGGATCAGCGTCATCGCGGTCAGTGACCGCGCCTGGGCGCATATGGAGGCGAACCCCAAGGCGCCGCGGGCTTCGATCCTGTCCTATCTCGATTGGAAGGATGCCTGGCGCCATGACAAGCCCTTCCCCTTCACGCCGTCGGTCGCCGAGGTGAACGGCTTCGATGCCGTGCTGGACCAGTATCTCGACGAGGGGCCGGAGAAGGTCTGGCGGCGTCATGCGCTGACTGCGAAGGCCACGCGCGCGGGCGTGCTGGCGATGGGGTTGCAGCTTTGGGCGAAGACGGAAGCCATCGCGTCGCCCACCACAACCGCGGTGCGCATTCCCGACGGCGTCACCGACAGCGCCATCATCGATGCGGCGCGCGACCTATACGGCGTCGTGTTCTCGACCGGGCGCAACGACACGATGGGCAAGCTGCTGCGCATCGGCCATATGGGCATGGTCGCGGAACCGGTCTACGCCATCGTGGCACTGACGGCACTGGGTGGAGCGCTGCGGAAACTGGGCAAGAAGATCGACGTCAGCGCCGGAATCAACGCAGCGTTGCAGGTCATCGAAGCGGCATAAGAAACAACCAGGCAACAGGGAGACGAGAATGCACAGGTTTGAAGGCCGCGTCGCGGTCGTGTCGGGCGCCGCACAGGGCATGGGCAAGGCCGTCGCCTTGCGGCTGGGGCGCGAGGGGGCGACGGTGATTGCCGTCGACATCAATGGCGCCGGTGCCGAGAAGACGGCGAAAGAGATCGGCGGCAAGTCGATCGGTGCCGCCTGCGATATCGGCGATCCGGCATCCGTCACCAAGCTGTTTGCCGAGGTCGCCAAATTCGGCAAGCTCGATGTGCAGATCAATGCCGCGGCGATCGTGCCGTTCGTGCCCTGGGACGAGCTCACTTTCGAGGAATGGCGCCGGGTGCTGCGGGTCAATCTCGACGGGCTCTACCTCATGTGCCGGGCCGGGTCGGAGATCATGCGCAAGGCGAATTATGGGCGCATCGTCAATTTCTGCTCCAACTCGATCTTCGCCGGCACACCCAACATGGCGCATTACGTTGCATCGAAAGGCGGCGTGCTGACTTTCAGCCGCGCGCTCGCGACCGAACTCGGCGCCTATAAGATCACGGTCAATTGTGTGACGCCGGGCCTGGTTGATTCAGAGAGCGTGCAGCAGAGCCCGCATAAGGAAGCCTTCGGCTTCGTCGAGATGCTGCAGGCGATCAAGGGCCACGGCAAACCGGACGATGTGGTGCCGGCGGTGGCGTTCCTCGCCTCCGATGAGGCGCATTGGATCACCGGGCAGACGCTCAATGTCGATGCCGGAATGGTGCGGTGGTAGGGACCTGGGTGCTATCGCGTTACTCCCTCTGAACTGAGAGGAGAAGCGCACTGCAAGGAGCCGGAAAATTGAACCCTCTCCCCTCGCGGGAGAGGGTGGCGAGCAAAGCGAGCGGGTGAGGGGGTCTATCAGCGAGTCCGGTCGTTCCACCCCCTCACCCTAACCCTCTCCCGCGAGGGGAGAGGGGATGAGGGCGCGGGGCAACACCTGGATACTTCCTGTTTAATCGTCATGGCCGGGCTTGACGACTTACAAAAAAAGCTCAAGCGTAGTAGTTCGCGCCTGTCTGGTAGTTCTTGAAGCTGTCGCCATCGTGGGAATAGAACAGCTCGGCGTCGTGTTTGGCGGCGAGGTCTTTCAACCGCTGCATCGATTTGAGGCTGGCCACCGGATCGAGGTGGAAGCTGGAGATGCACATCATGTCCATGCTCTTCTGGCTGTAGCAGGCATCGGCCGTGAACAGCATCGGGCGGCGGCCCTTCAATTCCACCATCAGGCTGTAATGACCGGCGGTGTGGCCGGGCGTTTCGAACAGCCAGAGGCCCTTGGCGATTTCCTGGTCGCCTTTCAGCGTCTGGAATTTCGGCGTGTACATGTCGAGCACCGGATCGGCCGGCAGGTCCTTGCCCTTGGCCTTGGCGATCTCGGGCGAAAAGGAGAGGTCCGAATAGCCGAGATGCTCAAAAGGCTGCGGATGCGCGCAGGCGTCGAGCTCGGCGCCGTGGCAGATGGTGCAGGCCTTGGTGAAGTATTTGTTCCCGCCGCAATGGTCGAAATGATAATGCGAGTTGATGACATAGTTGATGTCATCAGGCTTCAGACCGAGCTTGGCGAGCTGACCCGGCAAGGTCTGTTCCGGTGTCTGGATCGGCTTTTCGAACGGCAGCACGCGCATGACATGGTCGAAATCATAGCCCGTGTCGAAGATGTAGCGGCCGTCGGGATGATCGATCAGCACGGAATAGCAGGGGAAGCGCAACTCGCCACCCGGACCACGATTCCAGAAGGCGTGATAGCCGTCGATCACCAGCGTACCGCCGTCGAGCAGATGGACCTTCGTGTCGGACATGTTCAACCCTCCCCTTGCCGATTGGTAGGAAAACGCCTCGTTAGCGATCACCCCGCACATAGGGCAGGCCGAGGGCCGGCGGCAGCACCGAATGGCGCGCGAAGATCACCAGCACCAGCATGACCATGGCAAAGGGCAGCATCTGGACAACATCCGTGGGCACGTTGACGCCGGCCACTTGGAGCGCCGTCGTCATGGCGAGGCTGACACCGAAGAGGATGGCGCCGAGCAGCACCCAGACCGGACGACCGCGCGCCAGCATGGCGAGCACGATGCCGATGAAGCCGGCGCCATGCGTCATGAAGGGCACGAACAGGCCGGCGCCGACATTGGCGAGATAGGCGCCACCGAGGCCGGCGAGAAAGCCGGTCGAGAGGACCGCCATGGAGCGCGTCGCCACCACGCTGATGCCGGCAGCGTCGAGGGCTGCGGGCTTGGCGCCGGCGGCTTCCAGATTGAGGCCGACATAGCTGGCGCGGAACAGCCAGCCGAGGAACACAACCAGGCCGACCGCGAGATAGACGACGATGTTGTGGCTGAACAGCGCGGGCCCAATCACGGGAATGCTGGCAAGTCCGGGAATTTCGAGGACGGGCGCCTTGTCGAGGCGCGGATAGGTCTTGCTGAACTGGAAGAAATGCAGCAAGGCGGTGAGGCCTTCGGCGCCGATGGTGAGCGCGATGCCGATGACGATCTGGTTGAGGCCCTGGCGGATGCAGAGCAACACGACGACGCTCGCTACCAGCATGCCGCCGAGGCCGCCGGCCAGGAAACCCATCCAGAACGAGCCGGAATAATAGGCCGCGACGAAGCCGGTATAGGCGCCGAACAGCATCATGCCTTCGATGCCGATGTTGAGCACGCCGGCTTTCTCCGAGATCTGTTCGCCCAAGCCCGCGAGGAGCAGCGGCACGCCGGCGGTGACGGCACCGAAGAGGAGCGAGATGAGGAAGGGTTGGGTGAGGAGTTCGCTCATCTCACACCCCTGCCCGCTTGCGGCGGAGATGATCGAGATATTCGACCAGGGCCAGAAACACCAGCAGCAGGCCCACCAGCATGAGGACGAAATCCTGCGGCACGCCGATGCGGCGCGAGGCACTCTCACCGCCGATCATGAGCACGGAGAAGAACAGTGCAAAGCCGATAACGGCGATGCCGTTGAAACGGGCGAGGAACACCAGCGGCACGACGAGCAGGCCATAGGCCGGATTCCAATCGGCCCGCACGGTACCCCAGACGCCGAGAATCTCGACCGAGCCGGCAAGGCCGATGAGACCGGCGCTGAGCGCGAAGGTGGCGACCGTGAGCCAGCCCACTTTCAACCCGGCATGCACCGCGGCCGCCGGATTGGCGCCGACGATCTGCAAACGCAGGCCGAAGGCGGTGCGCGTCATCATGAGATGCACCAGGATGACGACTGCAAGCGCGATGAGAATGCCGCTATGGACATTGGTGCCGAAGATGCGCGGCAGGCGGTCGACCACCTCCAGCGAGCGGGTCTGCGGGACGGTCGTCGCGGGGTCGCGGAAGAACAGCTTCACCAGCACGTTGGCGAAAGAGGTGCCGAGGAAGCTCATCATCAGCGAGGTGATGATCTCGTTGATGCCGTAGCGTGCCTTGAGGAGCGCCGGGATGAGCGACCAGGCGGCGGCCACCGCCACCGAGGCAATCATGCAGATGAGAAGTGTCAGACCGCGCGGCAATGTCTCGATGAGGGCGGGAGCGAGTGCTGCCGTCACCACAGCCGCCAGCAGATATTGCCCGTCGCCGCCCAGATTCCAGATACCTGCGCGGAAAGCCACGATGAGGCCGGCGGCGATCAGCAGCAAGGGCGCCATGCGGGTCATGGTTTCCTGGAAGCCGCCCCAGCTCAGCAACCCGCGCTGCACGACATAGCCATAATAGGTCAGCGGATTCTTGCCGAGGATCAGCAGGATGGCGCCGCCGACGGCAAGGGCCAGCAGGATGGGCACAGCCACGCGGGCGATGGCGGCGAGGAGCTCGCGGGTGCGATCCTGGGTGAGTGGGAGCGCGTCGATGCTCATGACGATACCTGCCCCGTCATCAGCTTGCCGATGGCGAGTTCCACCTCCGGCCCGTTCTCGACGATGCCGACCAGGCGACCCTGATACATGACACCGATGCGGTCGCTTACCTCGAGCAGTTCATCGAGATCGGTCGAGATCACGATGGTGCCGAGGCCGTGGCCGGCGCTTTCGACGATGCGCTCATGGGCAAGGCGGGTGTTCTGCAAATCGAGGCCATAGGTCGGCTTGTTGAAGATGACAACACCGGCATCATTGGCGAGCTCGCGGGCGAGGAGCACCTTCTGGATGTTGCCGCCGGAGAGCTTGCCGATCGGCGTCTTTTCCGAGGGTGTGCGGATGTCATGATCCTGGATCTTCTCCCGCGCGTGATCGTGGATGCGGGTCCAATCGGTCATGCCGCGGCGCCAGAAGGGTGCGCTGCCGATTTCCTTCAGCAACAGATTGGTGGCGACGGAGAAGGCGCCGACCGTCCCCTCGCCCAACCGCTCATCGGTCACATAGCGGATGCCGGCCTGGCGGCGCACGGGGACAGCGGCCGCGGTGATGTCGGCCCCGTCGAGACAAACCGTGCCGCTCGTTATCTTGCGCTGACCGGCGAGTGCTTCGGCGAGATGCTTTTGACCGTTCCCGTCGATGCCGGCGACGCCGAGTACTTCGCCGGGCCAGAGATCGAAGGTGACGTCGTGCAGCGGGCAGGCACCGCGATCGGCGGCGGTGGCAATCTGCGTGACGCGCAGGCGTGGTGCCCCGCTACGATCGACCTCGCGGCGCGCGCGGCGGCCTTCGGCGCGACCGACAAGAAGTTCCGCCGCTGCTGCATCGGTCGGTGTGGCGGCGCCGAACATCATGGCGATAACGCGGTCGGTGACCTGCTGCTCGGTCATCACACGTCGCTCGTCGGGGGCGATGGCACCCACCGAGCGGCCGAGGCGCAGGACCGAGATGCGGTCACCGAGTTCATAGGCCTCGGCCAATTTGTGGGTGATGAGGATGAGGGCGACGCCCTTGCTCCGCAGACGGCGCATCACCTCGCCCAGATCCTTGACGCCCTGCGGCGTCAGCATGGAGGTGGGCTCATCGAGGATAAGGATTTTTTCACCGCGCCACAAAGCGCGCATGATTTCGACCTGCTGCTGCTCGCCCAGCGACAGCTTGCCAACCAACGCATCGGCATCGAGGGTGACGCCGAGGAGATCTGATAGTTCGCGGAAGCGCGCAAGCGCCGCGGAGCGGGCCAGCTTCTGCCACCAAGAACCACCCAGCATCAGATTTTCGATGACGGTGAGGCTCGGCACCAGCAGCACATGCTGGAAGACCGTGCCGATGCCGTGGTCGAGGCTTTCGCGCGGTGAGCCGAGGCGCACCTTGGCTCCGTCGATCAGGATATCGCCGGCATCCGGCTGCTGCATGCCGGCGAGGATGCCGATCAGGGTCGATTTGCCGGCGCCGTTTTCGCCGAGCAGGACATGGATTTCACCGGCATTGAAGTCCAGTGAGATATCGTCATTCGCGACGACGCCGGGAAAGCGTTTGCCAATATGCCGGACTGCAGCAACGGGGGCAGGATTTCCACCTGCCCCCGTGCTGATCGCTGTCGACATGGTCTGCGTGTCAATCATCTCGCCACTTTGCAACGGGCTTGGCAGCGAGTCCATCTTCATAGGCTTATTGGGCGGGCGCGTCGGTGACCGAGCTCATCAAAGCGCGGACCTTTTCGGCTTCCCAGACCGGCTCGATCTTCAACGACCCGTCGACAATCTGCTTGCGCGTGTCGTTGACCGAGGCCCAGACGTCGTCCGGGATGTTCTTGGTCTTCAACAACTGCACCGAATCGTCGGAGAGCTGGATCGAATAGGCCTTCGTACCGAACTTGTCGGCCTTCAGATCCTCGACCATCGCCGTATAGACCGGAACCAGATTCCAGACCACCGATGAGAGCAGGTGGCCCTTGTCGATCGCGGTCTTGTCGCCGATGACATCGATGAACCAGACATTGCCGCCACCGGTCGACTTCGTGGTCTCGACCGCCTGCAGCATGCCGAAGGTGGCACCGTCGCCCTGGCCGAAGATGACGTCGGCGCCGGCGCCGATCACCGATTCGGTGACACGGCGACCGCCGGCCGCGTCCGCATAGGCGGCTGGGCCAATGACGGCGTAGAGGATCTTGACGGCCGGATCGGTCGCCTTGACACCCTGCGCAAACGCTGCCGACTGCGAGTTCCATGACGGCGGCTCGCCCGAGACGACGATGCCGACCGATTTCGTGGTCGAGGTCTTGGCGGCAAGGATGCCGGCAAGATAGGCGCCTTCATGGCCGCTCAAAGTGTAGTCGGCGACTTCGCCGGCCTTGATCGCATCCGGCTTGTCGACGATGGCAACGGCGACACCCTTTTCGGCACCGATTTCCGGGGCCGCGGTGTTGTAGCCGCTGGCATGGGCGATCATCAGGCTGGCGCCATCATCTGCGAGTTCACGCAGAGTCGGGTGCACATCGCCGTAGCCTAAGCCCGTGGCTGGCATGAATTCGATGCCCATCTTCTCGGCGACCGCTTTCGCGGCGTCAAAGCCCTGCTGGTTCCAGCCGTAATCGGTCGGGTCTTCCGGCGTCAGGATGGCGAGCTTCTTGACATCCTTGGCCTCGGCCGGCGCACCGGCGAAGGCCGCAACACCGCACAGGGTCAATGCCAGCATCGACACCTGTGCCAGTTTCGTCCATTTGGTCTTGGTCATGATACCTCTCCTGTTTTTTTCAACATCCGGCGTTCCCAGCACTTGGATGTTGTCATGATAGAGATGCAATCCCGTTTCTTGTTCTTGAAGTCTCAGCTCTCCAGCGCCTTGCGCACGGCGACCAACCGCTTGGCGCGCTGCTGCTGGAGGGCGGCGATTTTTTCCGGCGTATAGCTGAAGACGCCACCACCGGTCTTGATGCCGAGCTTGCCGGCGGCGGTGCGCTCAGTGACGAAGGGGCTTAGCGTATCGCGGTTGCACAGTTCCTTGTTGAGATAGGAACCGACCGCCTGGTAGATGTCGAGCCCAGCCACGTCCAGCAAGGCCATCGGGCCGATGACGGAAAGCTTGTAGCCGATGCCCCAGGAGACGCAGGTGTCGAGGCCTTCTGCATCGATGACGCCTTGGTCGACGAGATCGACGCATTCGCGCAGCAGGGCATAGAGCACGCGGTTCTCGACGAAGCCCGGGACATCCTTCTGCACCACGACGGGGAGCAGCCCCAGGCCCTTGATCGTCTCGACCATCCAGTCGCAGGTGGCTTTGGAGGTCTTCTCGCCGGCGATCACCTCGATCATCGGGATGACATGGGGCGGGTTCGACCAATGCATGCCGACGACGCGCTCCGGCGCCGAGACATTGGCCTGCAGCTTGGTGATGGGAATGCCCGACGTGTTGCTGGCGATGATGCATGTCTTGTCGACCAGCGCGTCGATTTCCTTGAAGGCCTGCGCCTTGATCTCGAACTTCTCCGGCACGGTCTCGATCACCAAAGTGGCGCCGGCGACGCATTCCTGCAGGCTGGAAGCGATTTTCACGGTCGCCCCATTGCTGCGGTCCGGCGTGCCGAGATTGGTGAGGACCGTATTGGCCAGCGTCAAACCGGCGCCGGCCTTGTTGCGCTGTTCCTCGGACAGGTCGAACGCGGTTACCTGCATGCCGGCGCGCAACAAGGTCTGGGCAATGCCCGGTCCCATGGTGCCCAATCCGACGATTGCTGCCTTGGTCATAATCCCTCCTGTTTGAACTTTGCCTGTTCCCTGATCGTCGCCGCTTATCTGCGGCGTCCGACTATTCTTAGACGCCGATCGCCTTCTTGAAGGCCGGCCGCTCCATCAATTTCTTGCGCCAGGCCGCGAGATTGCCGAGTTCCGGCAGATCCACGGGGAAATCCAGGCAGCGGATCACCACTGGCCCCAGCGCGATGTCGGCGAGGCTGAAACTGTCGCCACCCGCCCACTTCTTGCCCGCGATCCCCTTGTTGAGAATCCCGAGTTGCGCCGCGAGGTCCTTGGAATCAGCATCCCAGCTGGCGGCGCGTTCGCCCGGCGCCTTCTTCGCTTCCTTGAAGATGCCGAGATAAGGCGGATTGAGGGAAGCCAGCATCCAATCCATCCAGCGTTCCACCTGCGTCCGCGCGGCGGGGTCCGCCGGGTAAAGCTCGGTGTTCTTCTGCTTGTTGCAAAGATAGCGCAGGATCGTGTTGGATTCCCAAATCACGACCTTGTCATCGACCAAGGTCGGCACCTTGCCGTTGGGATTGAGGCTGAGATAGGCGTCGTCGGTCGTGTTGTTGAACTGGCGGCCGTAATCCTCGCGGGCATAGGGCAAGCCCAGTTCCTCGAGGAGAAAAATCACCTTCTGCACGTTGCCGGACGTGTTCCGACCTAGAAGTCTCAACATGCTGCCTGTCTCCCCATTGTCGGCGCTGTCATGCGCGCCTGTTGTATCGATACACTCGCCTCAAGCTTTCGGTTTGTAGGCGATGGCATCCATCTCGATCTTGCATTCGATCACCGCGCGGGCCTCGACCGTCGTCCGCGCCAGCACACCTTCGGGAAAATATTCGGCAAAGATTCGGTTGTAGCGGCCGAAATTGCGCGCATCTTCGAGAAAGATGGTCATCTTGACGATGTCCGACAGCTCAGCCCCTTCGAGCGCCAGAATGCGACGGACAGATTCAATCGTCCAGCGGGTTTCCTCTTCTATATTGCCTGCACACATGTTTCCGTTTTCATCCTTGGCAACTTGTCCCGATACAAAGATGAAATCGCCGGCACGGACAGCCGGATGAAACGGCAGGTTCGGATTCTTCTTTCCGATCGGTTGAATTTTATCGCTCATCCCTGCCCTCTCTCAGAACACACTGGTCTCGATAATGTCGACACCGCGCTGGCGGTCGATGAGATAGATGATGCCGCGATCGTCCATGGTGACGTCGTTGGAGGATGCGAGATCGAAGCCCTGCGGCGCATCGGTTTCGTAGAAGCCGACCTCGACCGGCTTGAACGGGTCGGCAAAGTCGATGAGACGCATGCCCTGTGCGAACCATGCAAAGGGAATGATCGTGCCGTTGAAGCGCTCGGAGGGCTGGTGGCAGCCCATCATCGGCGGCTGCGGCGAGCCGTCCTTGTCGAGACCTTCGACCTGGAAGGTCGAGATCGGGATCGGGCAATGTTCGTTGGTGATGTCATAGACCCAGGTGAATGCGGGTGCGGCCGGCCAGAGCTTCGCCACATCCTCATCCGCCACGATCATGATGTCGCGGCCTTTCAGCTTCTGCTTCATCTTGAGACAGGTATGGGTGGGATGCGGAAAGGTCGGCGAGGTATTGGTGGCGGAGATCAGCTTGGGCCGCGACATGTCCTCGATATCGAGGATGAAGAAGCCGTGATGCCAATAGCTGACATACATGCGGTTGCCGACACGCAACGGGTGATGGCAGCGCGGCGGGGTCCAATTGTCCCAGGGATATTCCTCGCCACCCGCCTGCCATTGGCCGGGAATCCACCAGCGGCCGACTTCCTCCGGCTTTGTGGGATCCTTGAGATCGAGGATCATCGCGATATTGCCGATGTAACCTTCAGCCGTCGGCGAGATGTAGGCGTAGCGGCCGTCGAAATCGTAGCGATGCACGCCCTTGCCATGGGTGCGCCATTTGCTGATGAGCCTGGGTTCCGCGGGCCGAGAGACGTCATAGATGCCAAGGCCGCCGCCGAAACCGGCATCGCCGTCCTGGCCCTGCTTTTCATGGTTCACCACCATGATGTCGTTGGCGACGCGCACCTTGTGGGAATGCCAGCCGGACGGCATCTCAATGCGCGCGAGCTGCTTGGGGTTTCGCGGGTCGGCGACATCGACGATGGTGGTGCCGGTCGGCTGGCGCATATGGCCGATATAGAGAATGCGGTTCTCGACCCAGACCTGGCCGCCGCCCGGGCAATCGATATGGCCGATCAGTTTGGTGTTCTTACTCTTCGCCATCTTGCGCGTAATTCCCGTTCAGGCCAGTCGGACGGTTTCGCCGGTCTTGGTCTTGCCGTGTTTCTGATAGAGGGCCAGCGCCTTCAAGGTGGGTTCGTCGCTGGCCACGAACAGGATCGCCGGATCCTTGTCGGAGGTGTTGACATGCTCGCACCATTCGCCGCCGGGGACCGCCATGGTGTCGAAGGGGGACCAGTCGATACGCTTGCCGCCGACGATGCTGTAGCCGTTGCCTTCGAAGGGTGAGACGGTGAGGCTGGCATTCTGCTTCAGCGGCAGCGTTTTCTCGCCGGGGCGCAGCATCTGCATGAAGAAGGTCATGGTCTTGAAGATCGACTGTCCGTTGGTCGGATCGACATATTCGATCATCAAGGCTTCATGGGGATCGCCGTCATAGCTTTTGGCGCGTTCCAGCGCCTCGCGCATCATGTCCCAGCGATAGACATACATGGGCGACGCAAAGCCGGTGCCGCGGTTATGCGAGACGAAGCGCGGCTTCAGCCCACCGCTGCCATAGATCGACTGCGAATAGTTTTCCGGGAAACGTTCCGACTGCATGACGCGGCGGACGCGCTTGCCCTCCTCTTCTTCCGTGTAATCGTGCTCGAAATACATGGCGCAGAGTGTTTCCACGAGCGGCAGATCGAGGACGCTGAGGTTGATCGCGTTCTCATTGCCCCTATTGCCGTGATTGTGCCAGGTGTCATGGGGTGTCAGCACCAGATCGCCAGGCCCGAAGGTGATGTTCTCGCCCTCAACGCCGGTGAAATTCTGACTGCCGGTCAACCCTAAGCGAATAGCGTTGGGCGAATGCCGGTGCGGCGGCATGATTTCGTTGGGATCGTTGAGCCGGTAGGCGACATAGAGCGTGGAGACGGCGGCGCGCTTGGGCGCCATGCCGGGATTGACCAGCACCAGCGAGCGGCGCTCCGAGCTTTCGGTGGTGATGAGTTCCGCCGAGCGGTAGAGCAGTGGTTCGATATCGCCCTTATAGGTCCAGCTGAACGGCACTGCCTTGCGGGTATCGCGGATCTGCTTGTCTTCGTCATTCTTGACATTGCGGTCGACCACCCAGAACGGCGCCATGTTATGGGCGGCGACATCGGCATGGAGATCGTCCAGCGCCGCCTGCAGATTGGAGCCATCGAGCTTCTGTGCCGAACTCATCCGCCTCTCCCTCATCGCGGCGGCAGGTCTTTGGTGGGACCAATTTCCGGCAGCGGTGATTAAATTGGTTCGTTACGCGTCAGCAAGTGTTCCTAAGCGTAACCATTCCGACCGAATGTCGTCAACAGCGATCCAATTTTCGGACCAATTCGCCGTGACCTATTGTACATGCGTCCAAAATATCGTGCGCCATGTTTGAACCATTGTTCACGGCAGCAATGAACGCACCGGCCGCATTCTTTACTTTAGCCTCGTATCAGCGCATGATGCCGCAACTGGGCCCATGAACCAACGGCGAACCATAAGCGCCCGACGGGATGGGACCAAATTTTCGACGGACCCAACAGATGCTGCAGAACGTGGACCAGACCCTCAACAAATTGCGCCGGCTGATCACCGATGGTGCCATTGGTGCGGATGGCCGCATGCCACCGGAGCGGCATCTGGCGGACGAGCTTGGCGTCGGGCGCCGGTCGCTGCGCCGCGCCCTCGATATCCTGGAGCAGGAGGGCCGCATCACCCGTGAGCAGGGCCGCGGCACCTTTGTCCATGCCAACAGCAACCGGGAAAGCGTGGCGGTGGTGCCGGCCATGTCGCATACCAATGGCAATGGTCATGCGAATGGGGGCTATGCCAATGGCCAGGGTAACGGCAACGGGCACCACCTTGACGCCGGGATCGGTGCGGCCTTCGCCGCCATCCCGTTCGACCGCATCCTGGAATTCACCAACCCAATCGAAGTTTCTGAAGTGCGCCTGGCCGTGGAGCCGGTGATTGCGCGCCTCGCAGCACTCCGCGCCTCGCAGGCCGATATAAGACGCCTGGAGGGTGCCCTGGCGGAGACGAAGAACGCCACCGACCCGCTGGTCTATGAGAAGGCCGATGAGAAATTCCACCGCATCATTGCCGAAGCTGCGCGCAATGCGCTGTTCCTGTCGCTGTTCGATACCTTTGGCGCCAGCCGGCGCGATGCGACCTGGCGACGCCTCAGCGAGAATGCCCATTGCTTCAAGCGCCAGGCGGTCCATGCCGCCTCGCATGAAGAGATCTATGAAGCCATCGCCGCGCGCAATTCGGAACGCGCCTATGAATGCATGTACCGGCATTTGAGCGATATCCAGCGGCATATCTATACATATGCCTTTCCGCAGGAGCCGGTGGAGCAGCGGTCGTAGGGGACGGCGGCGCATTCGCCCGCGTCATGGTCCGCGAAGGCGGACCACCCACGAATTTACCTGCGGCTGCTCGGCTAAAGGGGAAAAAAAAGGGGGGGGTGCGCCGGGGCGGGCCCAGGGGCGTTAAAGTTGGGCCCACAAGGGGGGGGGG
>NZ_CAKZGO010000012.1 GCF_936916975.1 uncultured Dongia sp.
CAGGATGACCAAGCAGCCGCCATGCGCCAGGCCGGACAGGCATTGCGTGAGCGAACCGCCCACATGGAACAGCGGCAGGCCGAACAGCACCGCATTGCCCGGCATGGCCAGGCCCATCAGCCGCAGGCCCCAGGCCTGCGACACCTGATTGCGGTGCGTGTGCCGCACCAGCTTGGGCGTGCCGGTGGTGCCGCCGGTGTGGAAGTAGCCGGCCAGATCCTGCGCGCCGGGCAGCGGGCCGGGCAGGGTGTCGCCCGAATGCTTGGCCAGTTCGGCATCGAAATCGAGTGCGCCTTCGCCGCGCGGGCCCGGGCCGGCGCATGGGCCCCGCCATGGGGGGGTGCCGACGCTTGCGGGCAACGCCGCTGATAGACCGATGCGGCGGCCCTGCGGCTGGGAGCCGCGTTGTTGACTCCGGATCCGGTAACTGTTCTGCTTAACACAGGTAGCCGCGAGGTGCAGGCTTCGCCGACATCTTGGCGCGAACAACCTCACCCTATCGATCAGGAACTTTGCGGTCGGGCGCTCGTTCCTGACCTCGGAGCAAGACGTCTTCCATAAGGAGGAATGCCATGAGGTGGTGGTCGGTCGCCCTCGTCAGTGTAATGTTGAGCGCTTGCTCGGCCAGTCCCCCTCCCCAGGTCATGCAACCACGCCCTGTCTATTCCGACTATGGCATCGACGTATCACCCTATGCCTATGGCAACCCCTCGCCTTACGGCTATGCCAACCCCTGGGGCCAGCCTGATGCCGCGACGATCGGCTATCTCGGGGCAAACCGTTTCTCGCCCCGCGAAGGTCTGATCTGCGAGCGCAGCCGCAATGTTTGTTATGATCGGAACGGCGTCAATGACGCCGAGACGACGAAATATCTGGGCTCAAGGGATGCGTGGAACAGGCTGAGATTATATGGCAGCCAGCAGGTCTATATCCCGGTACCGCAGTAATCTGCCGCGCGGGCGGGTTCGTTGTCGCGGCGACAGCTTGGCAGACTGGGTTGCAATCGCGCTTGGCGCCAACGGGCATAAGCGGACTTGCCGACATTCTGAAGTGAAGCGTCGCGCAAGCAGGGATATCGCAGCCAGACTACAGATCAGACAGGCGTAGGGGTGATCGCATCGGCCGCTTCATTCGGCGATTGTGTCTGACGCGCTCCAGGCGCGGCGGGCGGCGCCAATTCGGTCGATGGTCGCGCGCCCGGGCGGAGCTTCTCGCGCAGCCACTGGAAGGTGACGTAAAGCGGCGGAATCACGAAGATGCCGAGGAACGACGCCGCGATCATGCCGCCGAAGACCGGCGTGCCGACGTCGCGCCGCGCCAGTTCCGACGCCCCCGTCGCCACCACCAGCGGATAGAGGCCGAGGATAAAGGCAAAAGACGTCATCATCACCGGCCGGAAGCGCAGCCGGGCACCTTCCGCCGCCGCCTGCATAAGTGGGTAGCCCTTGCTCCGCAGCTCCTTCGCGAATTCGACGATCAGGATGCCGTTCTTGGCCGCGAGGCCGATCAGCACGATAAGGCCGATCTGGGCATAAAGATCGAAGGTCAGCCCTGCCAGCAGCACCGCACCGACCGCGCCCAGCACACCGACAGTGACCGACAGCAGCACGGGAACCGGGATGGTCCAGCTTTCATAGAGTGCCACCAGGAAAAGATAGGCGAACAGCACCGCCATGCCGAGGATGAACGCGGTCTTGCCCTCGGCGCGTTTTTCCTGGAATGCCGTATCGGTCCATTCGCCGGCGAAGCCCGCCGGCAGGGTCTTCGCCGCCACCGCTTCCATTGCGTTGAGTGCCTGCCCGGACGATACGCCGTCCGCCGGCGCGCCCTGGATCGTCACGGCGCGGGTATTGTTATAGCGAATGATGCCGGGAGGGCCGGTCACCAGGCGCACTTCCAGCAGGCTGCGGAGCGGCACCATCTTGCCGTCCTTGTTGCGCACGTTGATGCGGTAGATGTCGTCGATCCGCGCCCGATCGACGGCCTCGGCCTGGATCTGCACCTGCCAGGTGCGGCCGAAGAGGTTTATGTCGTTGACGTAGTAGCCGCCGAGATAGGCCTGCAAGGCCTGGAACACATCGCTGAGCGCGATGCCCAGCACCTGTACCTTGTCGCGGTCGATGTCGAGAAAGACCGACGGATTGGTGGCCGAGAAGGTCGTGAACACGCCTTTGAGCTGACTCTCCTGGTTCGCCGCCACGACCAGGCCGCGCAGCACCTGCGCCAGCACCTTGGGGTCGCCGCCGCTCAGATCCTTCAGCACATAGGTGAAGCCGCCGCCAGTGCCGAGCCCGATGATCGGGGGCGGCGCCAAGGGCACCACCACGCCGCCGCGGATCTCGCGGAATTTGGGGCCGAGCCGCGCGATGATGGCGGCTGCACCGTTTTCCCCCTCGGCACGCTCCTCGAAGGGTTTCAGCGTGACCACAATAAAGGCCGCATTGCCCTGCGAGTAATTGTCGATGAAGTTGAGGCCGACCACTGAGGTGTAGTCAGCAACCGCCTCTTCCCCCTGCAAGACCTTTTCGGCTGCGGCGATGACGTTTTGGGTCCGCTGCAAGGCCGCACCTTCCGGCAATTGCACCACGACGAAGAAGGCGCCCTGATCATCCTCAGGCAGGAATCCGGTCGGCGTCACCTTGAAGAGGGCCGCCGTGCCCGCCCCTGCCGCCAGCGCCAGAACCAGGCCGATGATCGAGATGCGCAGCAGGCGCGTCACCCAATCGCCATAGCGGTCGCGGACCCAGTCGATCCCGCCCATGACGCGCCCCATGATGCCATGCTTGGGTCCGGCATGACGACGCAGCAGCACGCCGCACAGCGCCGGCGACAAAGTCAACGCGTTGATAGCCGATAGGAACATGCCAACGGCAACGGTGATCGCGAATTGCCGGAACAGCTCGCCGGAAATGCCGGGAATGAAGGCCACCGGCACGAAGACCGAGAGCAGCACCAGCGTGATGGCGATGATCGGCGCCGTGATTTCGGCCATCGCGCGCTTGGTGGCCTCGGCCGGCGTGAGGTCGGGATGCTCTTCCATCACCCGCTCGACATTCTCCACCACCACGATCGCGTCGTCGACCACAATGCCGATCGCCAGAACGATGGCGAGCAGCGAGACTGAATTCGCCGAATAGCCGATGGCGTTGAGAACGATGAAGGTGCCGATCAGACTCACCGGCACCGCGAGAATGGGGATCAAGGTGGCGCGAGCCGACCCCAGGAACAGGAAGACGACGATGACCACCAGGATGAAGGCTTCGACCAGGGTCTTCTGCACCTCGTGCACCGTCGCCTTGACAAAGGCCGTCGGATCATAGGTGATCTTCCAGGCAAGGTCCTCGGGGAAGGACTTCTCCATCTCGCGCAACTTGGCCTCGACGCCCTCAAGCGTGCTGATGGCATTGGCGCCCGGCGCCTGGTAGATGGCCATCACCGCGGAGGCAGCGCCGTTGAAGCGCGTCTCGCGATCGAGATTGGCGGCCCCCAGTTCCAGCTTGGCGATATCGCCAAGGCGCAACACCGATCCGTCGGCATTGGTGCGAATGACGACCTTTTCGAATTCCTCGACCGTGGCAAGGCGGCCAGCGGTCTGGATGTTGAGCTGGAACTGCTGCTCGCTGGAAATCGGTTGCGCACCGATCCGCCCCACGGCCGCCTGCACATTCTGCGACTGTATGGCCGTCACCACGTCGCCGGCGGTAAGGCCGAGGCCGGTCAGCCGGTCGGTGCGCAGCCAGGCCCGCATGGCGTAATCCTGCGGCCCCCACAGGCTCGCGTCACCGACGCCCGGCGTGCTCTTGACCTGATCGAGGATATTGATGGTGACGTAATTGGAGATGAACAGCGGGTCGTAGGTGCCCTTGGGCGAATAGACCGCGATGACACCCAGCAGCGCCGAGGACTTCTTCTTGACCGTGACACCCTGACGCTTCACCTCGTCGGGCAGTTTCGAGAGGGCAATCTGCACCCGGTTATTGAGGTTGACCGTATTGATATCGGGATCTGTGCCGAGCTCGAATGACGCGGTCAGCGAATAGCTGCCGTCATTGCCGCTGACGCTCTTCATATACATCATCTTGTCGACGCCGACTGCCTGAGCCTCGATCGGCTGTGCCACCGTCGCATCGACAATGGCGGCCGCGGCACCTGGGTAACTGGTCGTCACAGCCACCTGTGGCGGTACGATGTCCGGGTATTGCGCGACCGGAATGACGAAGAGCGACAGCAGGCCGGCGATCGTGGTGACGATCGCGATGACGATGGCCAGGCGTGGCCGGTCGACGAAAACGGCGGACAGCATGATCCGCCCTCAGCTCGGATTAGCAGGGCTGATGGGAGCGGCTTGAACCGGCATGTCGGGGCGCACGAATTGCAGCCCCTCGACGATCACCATCTCGCCGCCCGACAGGCCCTCGCTGACGATGGTGTTGGGTCCGTGCTCGCCACCGGGCTTGATCCGTTTGACCACCGCCTTGTCATTCTCGACCACGAAGACATAGATGCCCTGCTGGTCGGCGAGCAGCGCCGATTGCGGTACTACCACGACATCCTCGGGCTTGGCGCTTTGCAGCAGTACATTGACGAACTGACCGTCGACCAGCGTGCCCGCGGGATTGGGAAAGCTCGCCCGCACGGCGATCGTGTCCGTCGTTTGGTCGGTGGTCACGTCGACAAAATTGATACTGCCGGTTTCGGGATAAATACTGCCATCCGAGAAGTTGATCTTGACCAGGATGTCTTCTTTCTTGGCGCCCGCCTCCATCCCGGCACGCAGGAACTCGCGCTGGCTCACCGGGAAGGTCACATACATCGGGTCCTGGCTGACGATCACGGTCAGTGGCCCACTGCTCGGCCCCACCACATTTCCCTTGGTCACTGCCGTCCGGCCGATCTTGCCCGTGATCGGCGACTTGATCTCAGTGTAGCCGAGATTGATCTCGGCAGTGCGGACGCTCGCCTCGCTCATCGCCTGATCGGCCGCCGCCTGCTGGGTCTGCGCCTCGCGCTGATCCATGCTCATCTGGCTGGCGACTTCCTTGGTCAGCAGCTCCTTGGTGCGCCCTTTCTGCTGCTGGGCCAGCACCACCGATGCCTTGGCACTCTTTACGCTGCCTTGCGCCTGCTGCAATGCGGCTTCGTATAGGCTCTTCTCAATCGTGTAGAGCGGCGCTCCCGCCTCAACCATGCTGCCTTCGGTGAAATGGATCTGCTCCAGATATCCGGAGACGCGGGCCATAATCTCGACCCGCTCCACGGCCTGCACGCGGCCGACGAAGCTTTCCGATTTTGCCACCGCCTGTTTCGTGGCCGCGATGGTGCCGACCGTCAGGGCCTGCGGTGCTGCGTTCTCCTGCGCGGCGACCGGCGACATCACGCCCATAAGGAGGCAGGCAGCAATCCATCCGAATTTCTTCATCGACCGTCTCCCTGCTTGCTTTACCTAGAACTCGATCGCCGACCCCACCGAGAACTCGATTGCATCATAGCCATCGGCTGGATCATCGGCGTCGTCCGCCGCCTCCGCCCAGGTATAGAAGACACCGGCGTCAAGACTGATGCCCGGCCCCATCTCGTAAATCGCGGTAACACCGGCGCGATCCAACTGATCATCATCACTGAAGCCAGTGACGTCTCGGGTACCATGGGCCCAGCCGGCACCCAAGGTCCAGGCATCCCAGGCATAGGTGAAGCCAGTGCCTACCAGCCAAAGATCCTGGTCCTGTCCGTTCTCATTTGTAAAGTAGGTGCCAGCGACGCCGAACGTCCAACTGCCCAGAGACATATTTACGCCGGCATTGTAACCGGCCTGTTCTGCATCCTCCGGTCCTGCCTTGTTTACATCGCCCTCAATATAGGCAGCGGCACCGGCAACGACTCCCCATCCATCGCCTTCGTGCTCATAATGCACATTGAGGCCGACATTGTTGCTCGCCGAACCTTCCGGTTTGTTTGCACGCCACGAGCCATCGACATTGTCGCCGGCATTATAGGCCTTTTCATCATCATTCGGCGTGAAACTGGCGCCGAAGCTGAAGCCGCTCCAGGTCGGAGAATAATACACCAGCTTGATCGGCTTATCTCTGACGGTGATCGAGTTCTCGGGGTCGAACAGCCCCGGTGACAAGACGGCGCCGATATTGTTCGGCGAGTACGGACCAAAATTGGACGTAGAACCGGGCGGCAGCATATATGAACTGCCAGCGGCGCCATCGACCAAGCCAACGCGCAGCTCGCCCCAGCCGCCGCTGAAATAGCCATACGACTGATCGAACTGGTCACCGTCTTCATCACCGGCCTCCAGATCGAAGCGGGCACCAACTGTGACACCATTGTCCAGCGTCACTTCGCCCTCGAACTGGATCTCACCGTCATGGCCGATACCCACCGTATTGACGTCGTCCCCGATCTCACCTTCGCTGTCGTCGTCGAAGGTCGCGCCAAAGGCGTTGTAAAGGAACCCGCCCAGCGACAGCTTCACGCCGTCGCTGGCTGCGGTCGCCGCAGCCAAGGCCTGCAGGCCGGCGAGTGCGGTGGTGCCGAGCAGAAGGCGATAAAGGTGATTGCGCCGCCCCGTCATGTTCCCCTCCCTGCCGCTATTTGCGAATGCACATCATGCGATACACCCCGTCTTCCACTTCCACACCATGGGTGTCGTGGGTGAAGCCGGGGAAATGCCTGTCATAGGCCTCCAGCGCCTTGAGGTAGCCCAGGATCGAGCCGTTGGCCGGCCCGGCATTCTCACCCGGAATCAGAATCGGAATACCTGGCGGATAGGGAACGACGCCAGTCGCGGCGATGCGGCCGGCCATACCATCGAGCGTCACCGTCTCGACCTGACCGAGCACCAGCTTTTCATAGGCCTGCACCGGGCTCAGCTCCACCTTGGGTAACAGGGAGAAGCCGGCCGACATGTTGGCCGTCGTCTTCAGGCTCTTCACCTTGGCGAACATATCGTCGGCGAGATCCTTGAGGCCCATCCCGCCATAGCGGGTGCCATAAGCTTCCACCAGATCCGGCATCACCCGCTCCAGCGACACATTGGCATCGTAATCCCGCTTGAAGTCGGCCAGGCTGCTGACCAGCGTGCCCCACTTTCCCTTGGTGATGCCAAGCGAGAACAGCACCAGGATGTTGAAATCCGTCGTCTTTTCGACCTCGATGCCGCGCCGATGGAGATAGGCGGTGACGATGCTGGCCGGGATTCCGGTCTGGGCAAGCTTGCCGTCCGGTGACATGCCCGGTGCCAGGATCGAAACCTTGATAGGGTCGAGCATGCACCAATCACCTTCGAGCCCATCGAACCCATGCCAGGCTGCACCGGGCTCCAACACCCAGCAACTGGGATCCGTTGCCAGATGTTCCGGGTCGGCGGCATGCAGGGCAATCCTCTTGCCTTTTACCTTCACGCTATCCGGCTGCCAGATGTTGAAGAACCAGGTCTTCTTTGCGGCGCATTCGGCATGGAGACGCGCAATGATCTGGCGAAAGGCAATAGCCTCGCGGATTGACTCACCGGTCAGCGCCTCGCCCGACGGGCCGTCCATCATGGCGGCGCTGACATCGTTCGACGCGATGATCGCGTAATTGGGCGAGGTCGAGGCATGCATCATGAACGCTTCGTTGAAGCGCGCATGCTCAATCGGGCGCCGCCCGTCGCGGATGTGAATATAGGAGGCCTGCGACAAAGCAGCGAGCAGCTTGTGGGTCGACTGCGTCGCAAAGACCGTCGGCCCCTTCGGGTCGTGATCCTTGGGATCGCCATGCATGGCGTGGCGGTCGCGATAGAGTGGGTTGAAGCGCGCATAGCCGTACCAGGCCTCGTCGAAATGCAACCGATCGACCGATTTTCCCAACAACTTCTCGACCGACGTCACGTTGTAGCAGAGGCCGTCATAGGTCGAATTGGTGATGATGGCATGCTGCGGCGTCGGATCGACCCGGCCTTTCACCAGCGGATTGTCGGCGATGGATTTCTTGAGCGCCTGCGGGGTCAGGCGCGATGGCGGGATCGGGCCGATGATGCCCAACCCGTTGCGCGACGGCATCATCCAGGTGGGAATGGTGCCGGACAGCGTCATGGCATGTTCGGCCGATTTGTGACAGTTGCGGTCACACAGCGCCACCTGGTCGCGCGTGACGCTGGACATCAGAATGACTCGGTTCGAGGTCGATGAGCCGTTGGTGACATAATAGGTGCGGTGGGCACCGAAGACACGGGCGGCGTACCTTTCGCCGGCACCGATGGGTCCACTGTGGTCCAGCAGTGAACCGAGCTCACCGACGGAAATGGAAAGGTCGGAGCGTAAGGTGTTTTCGCCAAAGAACTCGAAGAACGCACGGCCCGCCGGATGCTTCAGGAAGGCCGTGCCCCCGGTATGCCCCGGCGTGTGCCATGAATATTCATGGACCTGCGCGAATTTCACCAAGGCGCCGAACATGGGCGGCAAGACCTGAGCCCGGTAACGATCCATGGCGGCGATGATACGGCCGGCAACGAAGGTCGGCGTATCCTCCCGCAGCCAGATGAAATCGTCGAACTTGTCCATGGATTGCAGCGGAATGGTCGAGGCCACACTGCGATCGGCGCAAACGAAAATCGGTAGATTGGCATTGCGCCGCCGGATCGCCTTCAGGAGGGCAATCGCCTGGCCGTATTTCTTGTCGGAGGGCAGGTCCCAATCCACCAGCGCCACCTGAATGGCGGCATCACCATCGATGATGAGGCGCGCATCCTCGCAGGTCGTCACCGACACGACGTCGACGTCACGCGCCCGCAACTCGTCGGCAAGCGCCCGCGCCGCCCGCCCGTCGGCGTTGTCGGCAGTCATTTCGGAATTGACGAACAGGGCCTTGAGGCCGAAGAGACGATAGGAACTGGTCCGCATTGCCTTCTCCCGTTTTTGCCTGGCGTCGCCCGTTTTAGCCTTGCGCCGATTGTGATCCAGTCTTGTCATGCGTGATGAGGGCCGGCATGCAGAAGCCGCGTGTATCGCGTGCTGCTACCGTCGCCGCTGCGTCCTCCCGCCCGACGACGATTGCCGCAACATCGGAATCGCAGCGCGTGGTCCGGCACCTGATTTTCTCTTCGATAAGCTCTGCGATGCGCTGGTAAGCGGAACCGCCCACGAGGAGTCGAAAGCACTCGGAGACAGGAAACATAATCTCCCCCCAAGACTGTTTTATTGGCGATCGGAGCTGGCATCACGCGTGACACCCACTGCTCAAACGACACCCAATGCCAAGCACATTAAACCCTGCTATGGTCAAATGCACGCCCTGGGTGTAGATTTTTGACGCGCGGGTTGGCATGGGTCAGGGGCTTGGACCCGCGCGTGCAGGATATGGGTATCGTTTTCATGCTGCAACTGCGCTGGCCGTTCCCGCGCCGCATGATGTTTTCGCCCGTTCGACTACGCAGCGACGCATTAAAACCTACTGCTCGGAAGCCTAACGATAACCTGCATCCATCTGGCAATGCTCAGTTAGAAAAAATACGAGCCCCGAAACAAGTTGGTAATTCGCTCAAGCCGTAGCTGTCTCGCTCGTCATAACGCATCATGACGGCGCAGCCTTCCGAAAGGAGCTTCAGATGAGTGCCGCTCAAAGCAAAATGAATGTCTGGCAGCTGACTTTGTTGACAGCGGTCAATATGATGGGTTCGGGCATCATCCTGCTCCCTTCCAAGCTCGCCGAAGTCGGCACGATCTCGATTTTTTCATGGCTCATCACAGCAGGCGGCTCACTGGCGCTCGCTTACGCCTTCGCGCGCTGCGGCATGCTCAGTCGCAAGCCCGGTGGCATGGGTGGCTATGCCGAGTATGCCTTCGGCAAGGCCGGCAACTACATGGCCAACTACACGTATGGCCTGTCATTGGTGATCGCCAACGTTGCCATCGGCATCACCGCCGTGGGCTATGGCACGGCGCTGTTCAACGTGGCACTCGATCCGCTGCAGACCTGCATCTGGACCATCATCCTGCTGGTCCTCACCACTCTGGCCAATTTCGGCGGCGCCAGGATTACCGGGCGCATCGGTGCCGTGACGGTCTGGGGTGTCATCGGACCGGTGGTCGTCATTTCGCTCCTCGGCTGGTTCTGGTTCAGCGGCAGCACCTGGACTGCGGCCTGGAACCCCCATGGCATCGAATTCGGGCCGGCGGTCGGCAGTTCGATTGCCATCACTCTATGGGCATTCCTCGGTCTCGAATCTGCCTGCGCCAATGCCGACGCTGTCGAGAATCCGGAGCGCGATGTCCCCATCGCCGTCCTCGGCGGTACGATCGGGGCAGCGGTGGTCTATATCGTCTCCACCAATGTCATCGCCGGTATCGTCCCGAACGCCGAACTCGCCGCATCCAGCGCACCCTTCGGTCTCGTCTTTGCCACCATGTTCTCGCCGATGGTCGGCACCATCATCATGGCGTTGATGGTGATTGCCTGCATCGGCTCGCTTCTGGGCTGGCAGTTTACAGTCGCCCAGGTGTTCAAGAGCTCGGCCGATGTCGGCTACTTCCTGCCGATCTTCGGCAAGGCGACCAAGACCGGCACCCCCATTGTCGGCATGCTCATCCTGCTGGCCGCACAGGTCGTCCTCTCCCTCATGACCATCAGTCCGGAACTCACCGCGCAGTTCCAGAAGGTGGTCAACCTCGCGGTGGTCACCAATCTCGTTCCCTATGTCATGTCGATGGCTGCCCTGATCACGATCCAGAATGTCTCCGGCGTACCACCGCAGAAAGCCATGATCACGAACGCCATTGCCATGGTCGGAACGGTCTACAGCTTCTATGCGCTGTGGAGCTCCGGTCCCGAAGCCCTGATGCTGGGTGGCCTCAGCATCTTTGCCGGCTGGACCCTTTTCGGCTTCGTCAGCGCGCGCTTCTACCGCATGGAAGTGGCTGCCCACATCAAGGATCCCGGTAAATCCCTGCAGGCATGATCTCGCCGAGACTGGGACTGGGACCGGCTTCCGTGACGCCGCGGCCACGAAACATCTGGGTTCGCGGGATGGCTGAAATCGGCAGCGACTCATCACTAACCGCCACGCTGTGGCTGCCACGCCTGCGCCCGACGTTGCGCCTCATCCATCTGCGACGGGGTCATCAGGCGCCGCGCCATATCGATGCTCTGCGGCGCATCCGGGTCACCGCTCTTGGACGCCAGGATGAACCACATCATGGCCTCGACATAATCTTGGCCGACCCCCTGCCCGTCGGCATACATGGCACCTAGATTGTTCTGGGCCGTGGCATGACCCTGATCCGCCGCGCGGCGATACCATGTCATGGCATCGGCATCGCTTTGTGCGACGCCACGACCAAAATCATACATGACACCAAGCTTGAACTGGCCCTTGGCATAGCCTTGTTCGGCTGCCAGCCGATACCATTTGACGGCTTCGGCGTTATCCAGGGCGACGCCGTCGCCATTCGCATACATGACGCCAAGATTGAAACATGCTTCGACATAGCCCTGCTCCGCGGCCAGGCGATACCACTTGGCAGCTTCAGCATAGTCCTTGGGGACGCCCTGGCCCAGCCGATGTAGCTGCCCCAGATTGAACTGCGCGGCGCCGTATCCTTGCGCCGCCGACAGCAAATACCATTTCCGGGCCTCGACGGGGTCCAGCGGGACTCCGCTGCCATGCGCGAACATGATGCCAAGACTATTTTGAGCACGGGCGTCGCCCTGCTCCGCCACCGGACGCAGCAGCGCCAGGGCCGTGGCAAAATCCCCCTGCGCCTGCGCAGCCAGGCCGTCATCCACCTGGTCCGCCATCGCGATATCCGCGACCAGCAGAGAAAGCACCAGCGCCACGGCTGAGATCTTGATGACCTGCATCGTCCCCGCCCAATCGACGATTTCCCGGACTCGGCCGGCAACCCGAACGGCTATCTTGGGGAAAATTGTAAGCTAAAGAAAGATGGCTCTAAGCCGAAGAGATGGCAGAAATGATGGTCCGGCATGAGGCAATGACTCCATAGTCAACTAGTCCCAATAACGGCACAGGTCATGGCACGACTGAAGATGCAAGCGTCCAAGACCCGCAAGGAGAAGCTGAAAATGCTCGAACCCCGCGTAACCGACCTAGTTCTAGATATCACCAAGTGAAAGCGCTGAGAATGAAGTCATAAATACAGATGCTGCATTCTGTGCCTTCGCGGGAATGCGTCCCGTGCCGCGGTGACGGCACCGACCTCAGCTATTTCTTCACCGCGCGTTTCTTCGACTTAGTCGACGTCGATCGTGTTCTGGATATAGAGCGTGGCCGTCCCTGACGTGTATTTGAGGAAGGTGATGTAATCACTTGTGGCACCAGTCGGATCGACGATGCTCACCTGGCCGTTCTGGTTCCAGACGCCATCCAGATAAACCTTGTCGTCGAGGCCCGGACCCGCCTCGCCATCGCCACGGCCCAGGATGTAGAGCGTGTCATTGGCATCGGTCATGTCGATGACGTCCTGGGCGCTGAGGCCGTTATCGCCATCGGTATGATTGCCGAAATTGGCGGGGGCGCCGGACGTGCGCAGATCGAAGGCCTCGACGTCGTGGATGCGGCCGACGAAGTCCGCGCCACTGTGGTCGAGGTCGACATTGGCCAACGAGAACTTCTCGAAGCGCACCGTGTCAAAATCGAGACCGCCTTGCAGTATGTCGCTGGGGCCAAAAACCAGCCAATCATTGCCGCCGCCGCCATCGAGCATGTCAGTGACGGGGAAGCCCGGATCGCGACCGCCATAGAGAATATCGTCACCGCCACTGCCGCTGAGTGTCTCGCCAAACTCGTTGCCGATGATGATATCGCCGTTGTGGGTGCCGGTGACCTGGTTGTTGTCGAAGGCGACGTTATAGGTCAGGACATAATCCACCAATGTCCCGCCCTGGTCCGAATGCCCCACTTCATCGGTCACAGTGTAGGTGAAGAGAGAGTCGGGGAAGGGATACGAGTTGGCGCCGGGGTTGAGCCCTTGCGGATTGAGATCGAATTCGACGTGACTAGACACGGCGGAGACGTGGAGGGTATTGCCCGGGGATTGGGCGTTGAGTATGTCCAGCAGGTATTTGTGATCGTCGATATCGTTGCGCACCAGCCAGTCCGTGGGGATGCTCATAAACTGTGTCTCGCTGGTGATAAGCCAGTCGTTGACGGCCGTTACGGGCATGTCCGTGCGCAAGGCGACGGCAAAGGTGGCGCTGTCGGTGCTGCCGTCGGCATCCTTGATCGTGTAACTGAATTGATGCGTCGTCGGCACGGGGAGATTGTTCGGCTGTTCGAAGAACCAGCTGCCGTCGCTGTTCACTGTCAGCTTGCCGCCGGTCACGTCGATGCTGAGGCTGGCGCCGCTCATTAGGTAATCGGTGCCGTTGAAGGTCACTTTGGTGACCTGGCCCGGGCCATCGGCGCCGAACTCGTCATTGGCGGTGAGGGCATTGGTCACGAACGTCCCGGTCTGGGTAATGGCGTAGGTGCCGTCATCCACCGCATCCGGGCCAGCATCCTCCACCCGCACCGACATGTTGGCGGTCGCCGTGGCCTGGGCGCTGTCGCCATCGCCATCGGTCGCGGTCTGGGTGACATGGATCGGCAGGCTGAGGTATTTGAAACTGTCCTGCTCGCCGGTATGGTCGATGCTGCGCTGCAGATCGAACTTGACCGCTTGGGCACCGAGCGACACCACGAAGACGAGCTCGCCGCCGATCGCGGTCCGGCCTTCGATCGTGTTGGCATCGACCTGATGCAGCTTGATGAATTCGCCGGAAGCGGCATCCTTGTAAGTCGTGACCGTATCCGCCAACGGTTGTCCGTCGATCCCGGTCAAGCTGTAGCTGACAGTGCCCGGACCATCGGCGCCATAGTTCACCGGATGGAACATCCAGCTATAGCCTTCGGTATCGTCGGTGGCCGGCGTGGCCTCATCAACCACGAATGAGACACCGCTGGTGCTGTTCTGCGTCTCCGGCCCGTCGTCATCGATGACGAAGCCGATATCGTCGAGCCGCGTATCGCCGTCGCCATCGGTATAGCTGACACCAAAGCGGAGATAGATGTTGTCCTCGGTGTCAATGCCATGATGGTCGAGCGGCTGGATCTGGGTGAAGGTATACGTACCTGTCACCTGGTCGATTGTGAGGGTCATCACCGGATTGTTGCTGTTGTCGGCGATCACCAGTTCGGTGGCGCTTGAGCTCAGGACTTTGAGCGCGGAACCGGCCGTCGTTTCCAGCGGGTTGCCGGCACCCCAGTAATTTGCACCGATCGCGGTGCCGGGGGCGATGATCGCCAGACCATAGGGCAGTTCGCCCGGACCATCGGCGCCGAAGATCGCCGAAAGATGGCCTTTCCCGACATTGGTCGCGATGACCGAGCCCGGACTGACGTTGAAGAACGGATCGTCGCCGTTGGTGTCCCAGTTCGAATTGCCCTGGGCATCCTTGTCTTGGTTGCCGTTGCCGACAAAGTCCTCATCGATCCACTGATAGACCTCGGAATTCTCGATCAAGCCGGGGCCGGCGTGACCCCAGCCCCATTGCTTGATGAAGTCGTCGTCGATCGACATGGTAAGGGTATGCGAGGGCGCGCCGCCGCCATTGGTCGCGGTCACCGTGACAGGCAGCAGGACATTGTCCTCGAAGTAGGTCTCGGCATTCTGGGTCTGCGGGTTGTCCTGGGCCGGATGCTTGATCGGGCTGAACAGCTCTACCTCATAGACCGCCGTCGCATTGTCGATGACGTTGAATTCCAGCACCTTGTCGCTGTTGCCGGGCTCGCCGGCCCAGACGGTGACATGGCCGGTGCCGTTGCCCTCGACATTGGCCAGTGTCAGCACAGTGCCGTCGAGCAGCACGATCTTGGCGATCTGCACCTCGTCGAAAGTGAAGGTGATGGCGCCGACATCCCCGTTCCAGTTGAAGCCGTTGCCCAGCGTGTTGCGGAACACGGCTTCGGTCGCCGGATCGGGCAGATTGTTGACCTGGTGGCCGCCAACATCATCGCCTGGCGTGCCATCATTGGTCGGCGCTGCGGGGTCGTCATAACTGCCGTTCGGCAGGCCATCTTCGTCGATAATCGCGGTCTCGTCCTCGAATGTCGCAGGCTGGAAGTGCTTCAGCGTAAAGCTGAATTCGGCACTGTCGGTGTCGCCATCTGCATCCTGCGCGGTATAGGAGAAGGTGAAGGTTGGCAGGACCTCGCCATCCGTATTCTTCAACTGGGTAAAGGTCCAGTCGCCATTCGGCGAGATGCTGAGCGCGCCGATCGCCAGCTGCGGTGAGATCAGATGGCCAGCTTCGTCGAGATAGTAAGTGTAGCCGTTGCCGGTCTGCTCATAGACGGTGTTGTCAATATAGACGGATTTCACTGTAGCTGGCCGGTCGGCACCGACATTGTCATTGGCAAGAAGGTTGCCGCCAATACTCTGGTTGAGATGTTCGACGGTGAGCGTCGTCTCGTCATGGGCGACGATCATATCGTCATCGACATCGAACTTGACCGAGACGGTCTTGGTGTCGCCATCGGCATCGGTCACTGTGACGGGGACGTTGAACAGGATATCGCTCTCGGTATTCCCATCGCCCAGGCCGCCGCCCGCCGCATCATGGCGCAAGGCCTGGTAGAGATTGAAGGCGATTTGGTTGCCGACGATGCTGATCGAGAACATCTTGTTGTCGTCGATCTGCTCGGCCTGCGAAATAACGCCGTCATTGTCGGCATCGGCATAACCGAACACGACCTGCCCATCGCCTGTGGCCACCAGCTTCACATTGGCGCCATCGGAGGCGCGCTTCAAATCGCCGTCGATATTGCCGCTGACCGTGATGGTGGCGGGGTCGAGCGAGAGCGGGAAGGCACCGTTCGGACCGTCGGCGCCCACATCGAAGGCCAGCGTCGCCAGAGCCTGGGTGCCGCCGATATCGTCGCTGGAGCGGGGATCGTTGTCGTTGTTGCCGCCGCCCAGCCAATCCTCGTCGAGATAGCCGACGCCATCACCGTTGTTGGGCGAGCCTTCGTCGTCGGCATCATGGTCGTTTGTGTAGCCGACGAGGCTGATGGTGGGACCATCGTCGCGGATGGTGACGTCGAGCGGCGTTTCCACAAAATCGCCGTCGTAATCGGTGGCACGCACGATGATCGAGGCGCCCTCAGCGATCTGCAGGCCCAGGGTCGCTTCGTCGGCATCGGTGGTGTCGGCCTGGTTGACCTGATGCAGCTGGGTCAGGATGACCTGGCCGAGGCTGGGATCGATCGACAGCACGAAGACCGGGATCACCAGATCGCCGTCCTCGGCATAGCCCTTGATCGTGTTGGCGTCGACCTGCTCGGCCTGGACCGCCAGTTCCACGCCATCCACTGTGATGGTCCAGTTGGTAAGGCCGCCGCTCAAAGGTGCCGCGGCATCGCCGATATAGAACTGGAAGGCATTGGCATAGGCGCCGTTGTCGCCGGCAAAGACGGTTTTGCCGGCTTCCTTGTTGCCGACATAGGCAATGGCCTGGCTGTCCCAGATGCCGGCGCGACCATCAGCGCCGAAGCTCACCGAAATAGAGGTGCTGGCGGCACCGATCGGCTGGGCATCGGGCCAGCCGGCGGCGGCAAGTGCCTTGCCGATCTCGTAGCCATATTGTTGCGGATCGATATCCTCCGGCGCATCCTGGCCGGGAGTTTCGTCATGGACGATGCCGGTGTCGCTGGGGGCCTTGGTGACCACAACGCTGCCTTTACCTTCGCCCTGTTCGACCCAGTCGTAATCCAGGTAGCCGAGCTCAGGCACGTCGTCGATGTCGGTGAAGACGACCGAGCCGGCAGGTGCTGGGGTCACCGAATTGTTGCTGTCCACCATGAAGAAGGGGACGTCGATGTCGAGGGCATCCAGAATGTTGCCATCGGCATCGTTGATGCCGGGGACATTGTCGACCACGCCATAGAGGGTGAAGTCGATGTCGAAACTGCTGATCGGGTCGGTGCCCTCGAATTCACGGAAGCTGATGGTGAAGACCACCTCGACGACGGTATAGGGCTTGCCCTGGCCGTCATAGGTGACTTCGGTATAGGCGACCAACGTTTCGCCATGGCTGCCGGTGGCGCCAGGCAGAACGGCATACTTCACCTCTAGGCTATGGGACGTAAGGCCGAGGGCGGTGAGCTGGTCGATGATCGGCGTGCCGCCATTGCTGAAGCTCAAATGCCCCGGCACGTCGCCAAAGAAGTTCACCTGGGCGACGGCGGTACTGCTCAGCGGCTCGCGGTCCAGATCGACGCCTTCGGGCGACGGCTCCGGCAGGCTGGGCGCGTTCTGCGAGCCATCTTCATGGTCGTCAGCGTCAAAGGGATCGTTGCCCTGTTCCTCAGGTCCCGCCCAATAGACATTGGGCTGGCCGCCGATGAGTTTGCCGAGGGCGATCAGCACATGGGAGGGGTAGGGATCGAGTTCCTTGGCCGCCGAGAATTCTTCGTTACGTTCGAGGTCGTCTTCATTGACGACCTGGCCAGGGGTGACGCTGACCAGCGTGGGCGACGTATTGATCTCGTCGTTTTCCTCCAGGCGGTCGAACGCGCGCTGGATCAAGCCGTATTGCAGTTCCGTGGCGCTGAGGCCGCCCACGGCGTTGAGACCGCCGATGCCGGCATTGGGATCGAAAGGGGCAAAGAGGCCGCCATTGTTGTCGACGCCACTGCCCTGGTCGCCGGCGGCGGGACCTGCCGCCGTCGCAATGTCGATCGAGGGATCTGTCGCCGCGACCACGCTCGCCACGTCGACCGTGGTTCCGTCTTTGTCGAGCAGGGTGACCGGGGCTTCCGCCGTGGCGGCGGTGTAACCCAGCAGAATGACCGTGACCTCGCCGACCTTCACGGCGAGGTTGCCGTTGCCATCGTCAAGGCGGGCCATCATCCCGTCCTGGGCGAAGGGCAGGGACAGGATCTCGCCCGGCGTCACCTGGATCCGGACGATTGATTCACCCGCCGCGATCTGGATCTGGGTAGCGCTCTGGGTCGGAATTACCCGCTCCACATCGCTTTCATGAACGACCGGCGCCACATCAGCATTGTCGGAATGATTGAAATTGGCATCAGTCGCCATATCGCCGCTCCCCCAAATGGCAGATTTGAAATCGTGTTCAAATATGTAATTCGGGGAGTCGCGGCTTGCCCTGTTGTCGCGCCCAGCGTTGTTACGCCCGGCAACGCGAATCCCCTGCCCCGGCGCAACTCTATGGTGCACCTATGTCGAGCACAATATATGTCTTACAAATGTAACCACACGATTTTATGAGCTAAGTCGCTTTCTCCGAAAATTTTAGAGAATTTTCCATTCGCTCAATATTCGCATGCGTTGTCGCCCAGCCGCAAATTGCGTCGCGCAGGCAAATTGACGATTGCGGCAACGAGATTGTCGGCCGCGCTATCGAGCTCGGTACGGATGTCACGAAGTACAAGATCGGCGACCATATCGCCGTTGAGGACCTGGAATGTCGGTCCCGACGGCCGCGTCATATCGCTGGCGTGGCATTCCGGAAGAAGATGCGAACTTTTATGCTATTGATGTTTATGTACAAAACTCGACCAAACGGCAAATAGCCGTCGCTTCCGCATCCTCAAAGTCGTCGATGACGTGAGCCGGGGAATGCCTGCCTGATACGTCGATCTCGGGGCAGCGCATGGCGCGGGAGTTGACCGCGCTCATCGCCTTACCGAATCCGGCGACCAACGCCGCCATCCTGAAAGCCGCAAGGAACGCTGAAGCTGCGCGGGCTTATAGCTCCGCGCCAGAAAGCCCCTTGCTACCACCGCGCCAGACGGCGCATCAAACGACCAGATTCCAAAAGCGACTGGATGACGCTTCAGGGGCATTTTGGCGGCCTGCAAGTTTGGAGCATGCATTGCTCCTATATTCGTTTCAACCATGCGCTCACTTGTTCGATCGTGCGACGCTCCTGATCGGCTTCCAACACGAACGGGTCGGCTATCCTCGCCTTGGCTGCGTGGCTTCCGAGCACCTCGATACTGGTGCCGAGGCCGTAGCCCCCATGGGTGATGAAGGGTCGTATCGTTTTTCCGCTAAAGTCGTGCGCGCTCAGGAAGGACCGAATGATCGGCGGCGCTGTCTCGCCCCAGATGGGAAAGCCGAGGAAAATCGCATCGTAGCCGCCAAGGCTAGGCACCGTGGCGGCAAGTGCGGGCTCTACGCCGCGATCACGTTCTTGACGGGCCTGTTCGACCGTCGCCTCGTAATCTTCAGGATATGGACGCGCTGCCTTGATCTCAAAAAGATCGGTGTCGAGCGCGCGGTGGATCGTTCCCGCGAGCACACGCGTGTTCCCTGAGCGCGTGAAGAACGCGGTCAGAAGCTTTCTGCCTTTGATCTGGTTCGATTGGTCAGATGCCGCGTAGGCTGACTTGCCGGTCATCGCGGCAATTGCTGGCACGGCCAGAATCGCAGTCAGCATCGCGCGGCGTGGAAATGGATCGTCGCCTTCCATCATGGTGTCGCTTTCGGAGGCGCTTCCCTGCCGGAATGGACAAGCACGGCATCGGGGAGTCGCGCGCCCTTGATCTCGATGGCGGAGGCGGCAGCGGTAAATTCGCGCAGCTCGTCGGAGCTGAACCGGATGCTATCGGCACCGATATTTTCGAGCATGTGGGGCATCTGCGTCGTGCCCGGTATGGGAACGATCCATGGCTTTTGTGCCATAAGCCATGCAAGCGCGATTTGTGCCGGTGCGGCCTCCTTGCGCTCTGCCCATTTCTTGACGAGGTCCACCAAGCCAAGATTGTGCGGTAGGTTTTCAGGAGAGAAGCGTGTCTCGATCTGGCGGATATCACCCTCCGCAAAACGCGTGTTGGCGTCGATACCGCCGGTGAGGAACTGCACGCCGAGCGGACTCCATGGCACAAAACCTATGCCGAGTTCCTCGCAGGTCTTCAAAACCCAATCCTCGGGCCCACGCCAGATAAGCGAGTATTCGTTCTGCACGGCTGTGACAGGCAAAGTTGCGTGGGCGCGGCGGAGCGTGTTCGGCCCCATCTCGCAAAGGCCCCAGTGCAGGACCTTACCTTGCGCTTTGAGATCCGTGACCGCGCCGGCAACGTCTTCGATTGGCACGTCGGGATCGACGCGGTGCTGATAGAGAAGATCGATGCGGTCGGTCCGGAGGCGCTTAAGCATTCCATCGACCGCCTGCTTGATATGGTCTGGCTTGCTGTTGAGACCGGGGCGTCGCTCGCCTGTTTTGAAGTCGATGTCCCAGCCGAACTTCGAGGTGATGACAACCTTTTCTCGGAACGACGCGATTCCTTCGCCGAGAATCCGCTCGACCTCATGCGGTCCATAGGCTTCTGCGGCGTCAAAAAATGTAACGCCCCGATCATAGGCGGTGCGGATGATGTTGTGCATCTCTGCGCGGGTCGGGATGGTGCGCTGGTAGGTGCGGCTCATATTCTGCACCCCAAGCCCCACACTTGAGACCTCCAAAGTGCCGAGCTTGCGGCGTCCGCTTACATGCGTGGATGCGTTGCTTGTACCGAGCGTCGTGTCCGCTGCGGCCTGCGCACTCGCGCCGGAAATGAGTGACGCCGCTGCAAGTGTCACGGCAGCTCCAAGGAATATGCGACGGTTAGGGTTCAGGGTCTCCGATGACCCGCTGGTGGGTTTTTGAGTCATGGAATCAATCCTCTATTTTGCGGCTGGTCATGCGCTTTTACCTGTTTATCAATGTCTGGTAGGCTGCGGTGTAGCGGTCTCCTTCGATCTTGATGCCTTCAAGCGCCTGACCAATTCGCGCAAGATCATCCTCAGAGAGTTCTACATCGACCGCGCCAAGATTCTCTTCGAGCCTGTGCAGTTTGGTCGTACCCGGAATCGGTACGATCCAGGGACGCTGCCCGAGCAGCCAGGCGAGTGCGATTTGGGCGGACGTGGCTTTCTTGGTCTCGGCTATTCCACCAACAAGCTCCGCAAGAGCTTGGTTCCTTTTGAGGGCTTCGGGCGAAAAGCGGGGCACAGTGCTGCGGAAGTCTTGCGCGCCGAAACTCGCATCGGCCCCAATCTTTCCAGTTAAAAAGCCTTTCCCGAGAGGGCTAAACGGTACGAACCCGATGCCGAGTTCTTCCAGGAGCGGGAGAATTTTCTCCTCTGGTTCGCGCCACCACATGGAGTATTCGCTTTGCAAGGCTGTGACCGGCTGGACAGCGTGCGCGCGTTTGATCGACTCCACGCCAGCTTCTGAAAGCCCGAAGTGGCGCACTTTGCCAGCTTGGATCAGTTCGCGGACCGTGCCGGCAACTTCTTCCATCGGCACATTTGGATCGACACGGTGCTGGTAGAGAAGATCGATGTGGTCGGTCCGAAGCCTGCGGAGTGCATCCTCCGTCACCTTCCGGATGCGCTCGGGGCGTGAATCCAGCCCTTGCGCCGGAACGCCGTTCACAAAGCCAAACTTGGTCGCGATCACAACGGAATCGCGAATTGGCTCCAACGCCTCGCCGAGAACTTCTTCGTTCAAGCCCTGGCCGTAGGCCTCGGCAGTGTCGAAGAAAGTGACGCCGCGATCATTCGCAGCGCGTATCAGCTTGACGGCATCAAGTCGATCCGTCGCGGGGCCGTATCCGTAACTAAGACCCATACAACCTAAGCCGAGAGCCGAAACCTCTAGGCCGCTGCGGCCCAAAATGCGCTTTTTCATAGGAACCTCCTGGAGATCGGTACAGCTGCGAATTCTTCGCAGCGCACATCACGACCTGATGTTTGGAAGGTAGTGCTCTCCTATTGCCCCCACTAGACAAGGTATATCGCTTGGGCTTATGACTCCAAGTCATGGAACTTTTCACAGCTGATACGAGCATATGCAGCGCGACGAGCTAGATAGCCTGGCTTTGCTTCTCGTCGTGGCGGACGAGCAAAGCTTCACCAGAGCCGCGGCGAAGCTCGGGATATCGCAATCGGCGCTCAGCCATTCGGTTAGCCGCTTGGAGCAAAAGCTCGGCGTGCGGCTTCTCACAAGGACCACCCGCAGCATTGCGCCGACTGAGGCGGGCGAACAATTGCTGGCCACGCTGCGCCCCGCGATCGGCGAGATACGTGCCAAGCTCGCCGCCCTATCCGACTTTCGCGAACGTCCTGCCGGAACGATCCGCATCAGTACGCCCGAACACGCGGCCCGCACGATCCTATGGCCTGTGGCCGACCGACTGACGGCTGCTAATCCAGATCTCCATATCGAGTTGAACGTGGAGTCTGGATTCTCCGACATCGTGACCGAGCGTTTCGACGCTGGGGTTCGGCTCGGCGAGCGGATCGAGAAAGATATGATTGCGCTCCGGATCGGCCCGATGCTTCGCATGGCGGCCGTGGGCTCGCTTAGCTACTTCAAGCGGCGCGGAATCCCCAAGACACCGCACGATCTTGCACAGCATTCATGCATTAATCTCCGCCAGACAAGTTCGGGCGGCACATATGCGTGGGAATTCGAGAAAGATGGGCGCGAGCTGAACGTGCGCGTTGAGGGCCAGCTTACATTCAACAGAGTGAGCCTGATGCTTGACGCGGCCGCGGCGGGACACGGCATCGCTTTAGTGATGGAAGATCAAACGGCCGAGCTACTTAAGAGCGGCGCCCTAGTTCGGGTGCTCGAAGACTGGTGCGATGCTTTCGATGGCTACCACCTCTACTACCCCAGCCGACGCCAGCCCTCCGTCGCATTTCAGCTTTTGGTGGATGCACTGCGCTACAAGGGCTGACGCGAACGTCACGCGCACCACATCGCTGGCTCGCAATCCAGCCGGCGTGAGCAACGAAATATCAACGGCTTAGATAGTGGCGTCCCCAACGGGAGTTGGCCGTTATCACGCGCTGCCAACGACGTCGATCCGGATCAAGATATAGTTTGGAAAAGCAACATATTAATCATTCCGACGGCTTCCGATCACTCAGCCCCATCTCCGGCGGCGACAGATCGAACTCAATCTTATTGGCCCGGCCGCCGCAGTCGCATTTGAGTTTGGCCAGGACTTCCTCGACGGTTCCGACCTTGCGCATCCTGGCCCAAAGTTGATTGCTCTTGGCGGACCCGCTCCAGATGGCCGGCTTTCCGCAGCTGGCGCAGGTGATGGTGGTGTGCAGTAGCGTGCCTAGGCCGCGGCCGCGCCAGGGGTGTTTCGGGTCCGTCATTTCATTGGGGCCACCTCACCCCGGCGCCGGCTCTCCTCGATGGCCCAATCCGTGTGCTCATCGCAGTGCATGACGCCGAAGTGCGCCCAGGTCGCCGCAGTGCCGTAGATGCCGGCGAGCGCGCAGCCGGGATATTGGCACGTCGTCGCCATCTCGGGCTCGCCGACGAAGTTGAGGGTGATCGGGCCGGGGGCGGAGGGGTCGGTCATGACGGCACAAATGGCTGTTCCATTCGCGGCACGATAATGAGAACATCAGCGGAACGTCAATGGGATGAAAGTCCGGTCGCCCCCGGGTTGGACTTAGCTCCAGTAAGGCCACTCCTGATATTTGCAATCGTCTGTGATAGGCTCAGCGCAATAAAAAGTGGGCAGGGGTGGGGCGGTGTTCACCAAGATTTCAAATCTATGTCTAAGTATAGTGGTTTCCTTGGTCGTTCCATGCATCCCGCTAGTAGTGGAATTGGTTAAGAATCAACAGATTAAGCCGGAAACTACGTTTGTAACCGCCGCAGTAATGGCGGGCACATTTGGTGGTCTTGCTGAAAACAAACTTAATCGCAGCATCTATGCTATTCTCTTTCTGGTAACTCTTATCCTGTACGTTATATCTACAGATGGCACGTCCCGGCCCATTGATGGTTACGCTAATCTCTTACTGTACGGCACTATGGTAACTCATTTCTTCGAGAGATTCTGGTGGCACATAGTTTTAGATAGAAGGTTCCCATCTCCGGAAAGAGATTGAGAAAATGTTAGAATTTTGGCTCCCCTTCGCTGGTCTAATTGTCGCTCTGATTGGCGCATCAATGAGCTTTATTCGGGCTGTCCGGGCGATTGCAGCTAAGAAAAGGATGCGTAGTCTCTTGGTTAAGCGGGCAGAGTACGACGCAAATTTCCGACTTCTTGCACAACGCGCCATAAATGAAAAGCTCACGAATAGTGAAACAGAAGCTGTCGCGCGCGCCATTGAGTCTGTCGCGCAAAAGCAAATGTCTTTGCAAGAGAGACGCCTTGTTGAGAGCGGGATAAATCAATCAAACAATCCCGGGCGGAAGCGTTATATCCGCGACCTTCTGTCAGCGGCCTAGTGCACGCGAAAGAGTTGGAAGTCGCAGTCGGCGAAATCCGTGTTCGACCATGAAGAAGAAATCCTGAAACGCAAAAAGACCCGCCCCAGCCGAGCTGGGGCGGGTCTTACGTTTGTAGCCGAGGGCCGATCATCTCGGCCGCTCGGTTGAGATCAGGCGTCAGGCACTTTCGTGCAGGATTGTGACAGCCGTATTGATCGCGCTGATCCGCTCTTTGGCACCGTCCGGTCGACGACCATGGATGGTTTCCAGGCTCACGTTGCAGAATTCCTCGGTCGCGCTGACCTCAGTCACCACGGCGGGGATCATCACAACATCACCTTTTTTGAGCGGCGTCCCGTTTTTATCATGCATCGCTATTCTCCTTGCTGAGGGTAGTACAACGTCAATCGACGCTGTTCGTTAGAACCGGAATATCCAAAAGGTCACTGTCGGGATGTTGATGCCGCCATCAGACGCAACGAACGGCATCAGTTCGGGCCGCGGCGACACTGGCACCTGACAGCCTGCCAGGAGCAGGGACAGCAGCAGCCAGCGCATCACGGCGCCGGCATATCCTGCCTCTGCGTCGCTCGGATCGTGTCGAGCTTCGACCGGCAATCGATCAGGTCGCTCTGGTACCGAATCATCGCGACGCCCTGAATGCCGATGATAAGATTGGCCCGCTGCGACGGCGGCACGGCCGGGTCATATTTCACCGCCTCGACCTGCGCCATGGCCGCAACCAGATCCGGGCCCGAGGGGCAATCCAGCAGCGCGCCATCGATCGGCGCGAAGGATACGACCTTTTCAACAGGCGCCGGCGGTGGCAGCACTTCCGGCTTCGCGAAGCTTTCGCAGGCACTCAAAATTGCGCAGAGCGATGTCAGCAGGATCAGCCTTCGGATCATGGGAGAGTTCCTTGATTTTCCGCTCGGCCTCGGCATAGACGGTCGCGCGGGCTTTGGACTGGGTGGCGAGATGCTCGGCATCGGCGCGGGTGCTGCGCCAGGCTGTGGTGAGTAAATCGATCTGACGGCTCTGCCCGTCGATCACGCGGGCCTGATCGCGGGCGCCAGCCGCCTGAGCTTTCGCGCTGGCTTCAAAGATGTCGCGCTCCACAGCAACGCCCTTCAGCTGGCCCTCCAGGCTGGTGATCTCCTTGCCCTGCCAGATCCAAGCGCCCGCCGCGGCGGCAAGACCCAGCGCCAGGCCGAGGCCGCCGCCAAGCACGGCCGGCAGAATCCATTTCTTGGCGGCGCGGTAGCCGAGGCCGGCGAGAATGTCGGTCATGTCTCGACCTTCTCAGGATGGGCCATGATCACCAGGCGCTGATCGGCCTCGATCATGAACGGCTCGGATTCGCCCGGGTTCATGAAGCGGAATGGAATGCCCGGCACGGCACTGCCGGCGATCGTCTCGGTGCGCACGATGCAGCGCGGCGACGTCTCCGGGATGTTGATCTCGACGCGGGTCGGGTCGGTCATGGCAGCAGCCCTCCCAGCGGCCCGGTGCCGACCTTCGCCAGCAGCTTCATGATGTTGCCCTGCGCGTCGATCAGCAGCGGCCCGCAGGCCAGCTTGATCTCGTCCGACATGCCGCCTTCCCGGGCGCGGCGGATGTTGCGCAGCTTCTGATACTTGGAGAGGACGCCCCTGCCCGGCGGTGAATCGGTCCCGCCGAGTTCCGGCAGGTTGTCGATGATGCCGCGCCAGCACTGCGCCGCGATGATGTCGCCATGGGCTTCGGCATCGACCAGCGCGGCCTGTGCATCCTCGCGCGCGAACGTCACGAGTTCGTCGCCGACGTCGACGGAACCGATCTTGCCGTCACCGAGTTGCACGTCGCCGGTGCCAGATGCCGAACACGCCGCGAGCAACAGGCAGCACGCAAGGAGAAGCGACCTCATGTCAATATTCCTTTGGGTTGCGGTCGGAACACCAGATCACGACCAGGACGAAAATGATGAAAACGACCGCCGCACCGATCGCCGCGAAGATGTTGATCGTGGCGTTGATAACGGCATCGATCACCGCGGCGGGCCGGGCCGATGGTTGGGGCTGTACTCGATATCGAAGATGTAGCCGCGGCAGATGAACATCTCGATCGTCCGGCGCTTGACCAGTCCCCAGACGACCACCAGCGCGCCGCCCCTGCCCTTGCGGGCCTTGTTCCATTTTGGCAACTCATGGCAGGCACCTAGCCAGTCGCCCTGGTTGGCAAGCTTGAGCAGCGTCGATTTCATCAAGGCGCCTTCGCCAAAATTGTAGGTCCAGGACGTCACCGCCACCCATTGCCACAACGTCATGGCCGATTTGACGCGGCGGTCGACGGCCTCCCAATATTTCATCCCCTCTTCGCTCAGCAGGTCTTCGCACAGCTCACGGGGATAGAGTTTTCCGACGATGGCCTCCGGGCCAGTCTTGCCGTAGCAATAGGTGGGCACGCCGGCGATGTCGTTGTATCCGACCAGCCGCAATCCCTCGAACCCACCGAGGATCACCAGCAGGAACGCGAATGCCGCGCCCGCGGACTTGAGGCTATTGCGCGTCAAAGTTCCGGATCCCCAAGTTCTTTGACGCGGTCGCTTGCCCGGCGATTGAGCGCACCCTTACGGGCCAGCTTCCGCGCTTTGCGACGATGCAGCGCGTCGATCGTCTTGGGGATCAGCAACAAGGATTGCCACGCCATGAACACAAAGGTCGCGGCAGCGGCCCATTCGCTGAAGGTCAGACCGGCTATACGTACCTCGACACCCTGGGTGACCAGCGATGTGGTGACACCGCCAACGGCAATGCCGATCTTTCCCAACGACCCTTCGAAGAACTGCTGATTGCTCACTCAGACGCCCTCCCCAATCCAGCGTTTAAACCACTCCGTTGGCGCAAAGATCGTGACCGTCGCGCACCCGCCGTCGAACAGATCCGCGCGGGCCAATCCCTCTGCCTGCGACGGCGTCGAGATGATGGCGTAGTTGCCGACATAGGGTTTTCGTGGACCCCAGACCAACTCGCCATTGATCTTGTTGAGCAGGCGTCGAGCCTCGCCGCCCATGACGACGACCATTGAGGCGTTGACCTTGGCGGCGCGGATCTCGGCGATCACCGCGTCATGGCTGATACACAGCGCCGCACCACCATCGACCTTGTCGATCGATTTGCCACGCGCGCCGGGACATATCCACGCCAGCAACATGACCAACAGAATGGCCGTGACGACTTTCATCTTTTCCCCTAAAGAAAAAGCCGCCAAAAGGCGGCCTGTATTGGTGATGTGTCAGGTGCCGCTACAACGCTTCGGATATCTCGAACGCCCGCGCATGGGCCGGATGCGTCGTATGCTCGTTGGCGCCCAACTCACTCATCTGACCGATGATCATCTGCCGGTTCTGGCGCTCGCCACCCGGCGATTTGATGTAGAGAATATTGCCGCTGATGCCCGCCACGGCGTCGAGTTGGTCGCTGATGATCTCGACCACCTCATCCTCGCCCAGGAAGTTGAACTCGAATCGCTCGGCCCGGAACTTGTTGCGGATGTCGCTGTAATTCTGCCCGCCGATCGACTTCGATTTCTGCGTGGGATCGATGGTGATGTTCTGTGCGCCGTAACTGAAATTGCGCCGGGGTTGCCATAGATCCGCCAACCACAGATGCCCGATGTCGATCGAACCAACACCAACCCGGCCGCTATCCTCGAGATTGATCTTGATGTAGCGCGCTGTGACGATAGTCGGCAGCAGCAACAAGGCCTGCCAGCGCGCCTTGACGATCTCGGCCGGGTCCGCGGCAATCAAGCCGCTGTCATAGAGATCGCCGTCATGGGCATCGGTGGTTGAAAGCCGCAGCCGCCATTGCAGCGCGGCACTCACCTGGGCACCGGCTACTGCCATGACAGATACGGGCTGCGCGGCGCCCAGATCCGCGGTCACCTCAATACCGGTCGCGGCCTGCGTACGCCACACCGTCGCCCCGTGCAGATCCTTGATGTTGGACACCGGCAGCGTGGCAACTTCGCTGTTTGTCGCCAGGACCGCGGTCATCAAATGATTGACCCAGGCCAACCCCGCATTCGCCATCTATCTCACCACATCACGTCTAGGGTTGATTCGTTGCGGGCGGCCATGATCCCTTGCCCGATGATGAACACGTTGCGGCCGCCCACAAGCGGTGCCACGGGAAGGTCGAGATTGATCGTTTCCCCCAGCTTCCGAAGGTAGCCTTGGGTCTTGGTGACAATGCGCAAGGCGCTGCGCCGCGTGCCCCACAACGCCCCCAGTCGGTTGACTTCGACCTGTGCATCCGCCTCATGCTGGAACAGCGACGGCATCGGTGGCGCATCCTGGGCCCGCAGATGGGTGGTCTGCACCACGGGGTCGGTCCAGGGCGCATAACGCCATTCGGCCGCCAGGAACTGCCGACGTTCTGCTGTGACACCACCCGCAAAGTCGCTGTCCTGCGGCGTCCAATTGTGCTCGTAACCGACCTGTGCCCGGTACCAGGGCGGATCGATCGAGGTGGGCAGATCGAACCACGTGTAATCGAGGACCTGGTTCGCGTTGAAATATGCCTTCGGCCGCAGCGCCGGCGCTTCCACCCGGCCACAATCGATCTGATCAAACCGGTTCGGACCCCACCATGCGCCAATGCCGGCGAACAAGACGTCCAGCACCGCCGCCACCGAGACCGTCTGGGAACCCACGAAGATCCCAACCGGCGCCGGTTGGTTGGATCGCAGCAGATCAAATGATGCCGGGTCAATATTGGAATCATCGAGGCCGCCGCGCAGGCTGATCAAGCGGAACGCGATGTCTGCCACTTTGTCGACATAGGTCCCGAAGCTGGCGTCGCCTTCGACATCGCAGGTGACCTTGCCGTCCGGTACCGCGCCGAGGCGAAAGTAACCGCCGGAGAGTTGCGTGACATAGGTACCAGCCGCCACCACCGCGGCCGTGATATCGGCGACATCGCCGGCATAGGTCAACGCCAGACCGCGATCATAAACGGCGATGATGCGGCGCGTGGCCCCATCGTTCGCCTGGAAGATGAGCTGACTGGCGCTGACCAGTGTCGGCGTCACATTGAGACAGCCGCCATAGCAGAACGGCCGTGGCGCGCCCTTGATCTCCGGACCGCCATTCAGCCCCCCCGTACCGAGAAACAGATTGGTCTGTGCCGGTTTCTCCAGCCGCCAGGTGATATCGCGCAGTTCGAAACCGACATCGCGGCGGCCGGACGCCCGCCGCGACCGCGCCGTGCCCTTGAACAGTGTCGCAAAATCCGCATAGGCGAAGTCCGGCCGGCCGATCTTGATCTCGACATCCCGGCCGTCAATCGGGTAATCGCGCAGGAACCCGTCCAACCCGCCGTCGCCATTGACCAGCGCCATGCTGCCCAGCTGCAGAAGCACCCGCGACCCTGAGAACGGGTTGAGCGGCAGGCTGCGCTCGATCGTAAGCGGGTCCAGCACGCGCGGCGCGAAGTGCCGGTTCGGCAACGTCGCATCGACGGCAAGGGTGGTGAAGCCCCGGTCGCTGAAATGAAAGTCAACCGGGCCGGAGATCCCGGTCGCCGGCGGTACCGACAGAACCGGGCCACCATTGACCGGCAGGATCATCGTCATGCGTCAGCTGTTTCCGGACGGCACATAGGGCCGCAACACCACAAGATGGATGACATCGACATCGCCCCGGTCCTTGTAGAGCTCAATAAGCGGTTCCGTCGGCGGCACATAATCAGGAACGCCCATGACGGGCAGCCCCATGACCGCCAGTGACGGGTCGATGTCGGCCATCGGCTAGATCCCGTTCTGCCAACCGGACGAGATGTCATAAGCCAACACCGCCTCGGCCGTTTCCAGGGCGGTGATGGCGTCCTTATGGCCCCAGCTGACCAGGCGCAGGCGATAGACCTCGGCCTTCGCCGCCTCCCCCAGCGCGATCATGTCATCGGCGGTCGGTAGCGCCAGGAATGTATCGTCCGCCATGCGCCAGGCAAACTGTGTCGGCCATGCGGCACCCAGCGCCTTTGCCCAACGCGCCTCATTGCCCATGGTGGTGAGATTGGCTTGATCCTGTGGTCGGATCTGCAGCACCGTGCCCTGGTAAGCCATCCCGGCGATCAGCGCCGCGTCGTAGAGAGCGCCGACTTCGTCGACGCGCTGCACCTTGATGAGATCCAACGGCAGGACCCAGACTTCCTTGGTTGCATCCCAGACTTGCCGACCGTCCGACGGCGCGGCCGGAACTTCCGCGACCGCACCGGGCGGCAGCCCGCCATCAACACCTGTCCCGGCAAAGGTGTTGTCGTTTCGGATGTAGTGCCGTGCCATTTTACCAACCCCTGCTGAGATTGACTGCATAAGACCAACTTGCCAGCGTCAGGCCGACAATCGCGCCGCCCCCCTTGGGCACGGCACGGGCGGCGCCATTTCCGGTCGCCATCTGCATGGCCTTTGCGCTGGTGAGGACGAAGGTGAACGGTCGGTCATAGGATACGCTGTCATTGGTCTGAAGATCGTAAAGCAGATCGTTGACGGCGTAGCTGGCATCTATCGTCGTGCACCGGGCGATAAGTTGGGGACGACCGAGGATATTCGACCAGCCGAGATTGTGGTTGAAGGCTACAGCGGTCGACGGCGATGGCAGTGTCGCGGTGAATGAAGACTGATATCGACCCTGCAAAGCATAGTGAACCACGGATGTCACACCGCTGCCGTTCGTCACCGCCTCGCCGATATAGACGCGGTAGGTCTGGGTCGCGACAGATCCGTTGCCGACTTTCCCGACCATTTCGACGATGTTGAAGGTGAACTGACCATTGGTGATCGAATAGGTGCCACCGCGCTGATCGGCCGGCGCCACACTCGTCTTACCGAATGTGATCGTGCCATCGGCAGCGATATCGCCATAGATGTAGTTTGTTGTGCTGGCGGTCATCACGAGCGACGTATCTGCCGATTGAATACCGACGCGATCCACCGCGCCATTGGCATCACACCCATTCGCGGCAGTGAGGATGAGCGGTGTCGGGGCGGCATTAATATCGACCGCCAGACCCGATCCCGCAGCGATATAATTGGGGAAGCCATTCGCATCAACCACCGATGACAGCACGCATTGCCGCACAGGCACTTCCAGCATGGATGAACTGGCCGAACGCGTGAAATAGTTCGTCCCCTCGGTACGGATTTCTCCGCTGGTGTTCTTGGCCACCGTCAGACTGGCGGCGCCATCGATCTGTGATGTGGTGGGGGTGAAGACCAGCGCGCCGCCAACCGCCAGAAAATCGACATGCCAGGGGCGGCGGAGGGCGTTGCTGCTCGTGACCTGATCGAGGGCCACGGCACAGCCACTGGCATGGGTAAAGCGCAACAGACGCCCGCCATCAGAGGCAAGGACCGTATAGGTGTTGGTCGCGATCGTCTTGACGCCGAACTTTTCCGGCGCGTTCTCCCAGATATGGTGATCCAGCCCGGCGTCGTGTCTGATCTTCAAGACATCGTCGATCGCCCAATCGTCCGCGACGATCGGGATGTCGTGGCCGCGCCGTAGGGGTTTCGCGGCGCTGTCGCCCACCTCCAGGGTCACGGGTCCGGCCGGTGCCGCCTTCATGCGCACCGAAAGGTCCATCCAATCGACCAGCAGCGGAACCTTGACCGGTAGTGCCACCGCAAATGCATCGGCCACATTGCTGCTATCGGCACCCTTCAAGCGGCCCTGCAAGGCCCCCATCAGCTCGGCCGGGATGCCGTTGAAGACCTGCTTGTTACCGCCCGTAAAGCTGACCGGCGAGCCGCCATTGCTGGACGCCAGCGTGCGCACGCGCGTCAGTTTCGGCGGCGCGCCCGTCAGAAAAACACCCTCGATCACCTCCCACGACAGGCCATCAAGGACGCAATAGATGAGCGGATCGTTGTTGTTGTAATCGGCGCCGGCAAAGGCACGGTATCCATCGACGGCGCCGCCATCGAGGTCAAGCGGGCCGGTGCCTGACGTGGTGCTGATCTGTTGAACGCGGTCGCGGATCATACGTATTCCCCAATCATGTGCGGTCGTAACGGAGATAGGCGTTGTTCATCGCCGTGCTTTGCGTCAGGGCGCGCATCGCGTTGGACATGTCCTGACGCAAACCGACGACCTCGCGCTGCAGGGCCTGCAATTGGCGGGTCGCCGCGGAACCGGTTTCACGGAACAACGACGAGTTGCCGGCCCGCTGTGTTTCCAGATCCCGGGTCGGGCTGGCATTGGCACTGCTCAATGACGACATCCGGTCGACGGCCGCGGCATCCGCCGCGGAGCTGCCAGATCCGCCCACCGTGCCGCTCGGCGCGCTGCCAGGGGCGCCAGCACCGCCGAAGACGTCCGCACCCATGTTGATCTCAAACGGTCGCCCCAACAGATCGCTGATCTGATCGGCGACAAGACCAAGCCCGGGAATGCCCGCCACCAGGCCGGCAAGTGATGCCAGCCCGACGACTGGATCCCACCCCCAATTAGCCCGCCCGGTTTGACCCGGCATATTGGGTTGGCTGTACCCCGGGGCGGTCGGGTCCATTTCATTGAAGCCCACCAGTCCGGCGAAGAAGTTGACGACCTTTTCGAAGACGCTATCGTCAATCCCGCTTTGATCGCGCACAGCCTCATTGACATTGGCGGCGACCTGATCTTGCACTTGGTACATATCGCGCGTCGGGCCGGCGGGCCCGCCAAATGATCCAGCCGCGTTGCCCGTGTTTTGGCTGGTATCGCCGGTGTTCTGCATGCCGGCGGCCTTCATGCTGTCCGCATACTCCTTGTAGGCTTTGTCGACGGGCGTGCCACCAGACGACTTGTTACCGCCTTTGCCGTCACCCTTGCTGTTGGCGCCGCCAGACTGCTTGCCTGTGGCGCCACCTTCCTTGGTATCGGCGCCATACTTGAACTCCAGCAGGCCGCTCCGGGAATTGATCGTCCCCGATCCACCCATGCGGTGCAGCAGCCCGATCACCTCACTCTTGTTGGTGTGAATGAGTTGGGTGTCGCCCCCGTCGCCCAAGCCAGCAACGAACTGTGCTGCCTGCCGGCCGTTGATGATGCGCGACGGCGATCCGATGTTGATCAGCTCTTCGCCCTTCTCACCCACCCGCGCCAACCCATGGGCGATGCCGCCGCCGGCAAACTGCGGAATGTCGGATGTCAACCCACCCAGCGCCTTCGTCTGTGCCAGCACATCCTTGAACGCCGCCACGAATTCAGGCGTCGAGGCGAAGAACTCCCGCATCAACGACAGATATTGATCGGCCGCCGGCAGGAACGCGCCCTTATCGCCACTGGCGACCGCCGCGTCATAGGCGGATTTGGCGCCGGCCAACTGCATTTCGGGCGCCACGGCTGAATCTGCGCCATAGACCAGACCGTCGAAGAAGGTCTGAAAACTGGACCCGACCGAACTCAACCCCTGCTCGACGATGGCCTGGCGCTTCAACGCATACAGTTCTTCGACGTCGGCGATGGCGATGCCAAGGCGCTCGGCCACGGCAACACGGGCTGCCTTCTCTTTTTCGAGTTCCTTGAGGGCCAGTGCCTCCGGGTCTTTTAACCCCAGCAGTTCATCGGCAACACCTTCGGCAAAGTTGTCGCGAAACACGCTGTCGATATGGTCGACCGCCAGGCCGAACTCATCCGCCGTCGATTTGGCGGCGCGCATATTGCGCTCGAGTTCCTTGATCGCCTCGGCAGCCGCCTGCGCCGGGTTGCGGATCTGATCGACGCGGTCATAGAACTTGCCGAACTCGACCATCCGGGTGAGGTCTTCCGGATCGGAAACGCCGACGCGGTTGTTCTCATTAAACACATTCGTGAAAATGGCTTTGATCGTGTCGGAAACGCCCGTCACCAGGCCCTTTTCGACGGCGATGGCCAGGCTGCCCGACAGGAACATCGGCAGCAATTCTTCGGCGGTGTTGGCGGTACCGACATTCTCGCCCGCGAACGACCCATAATAATAGGTCTTCTCGCCCTTCTTCTTCTTGCCCTTGACCCGCGCCTGATAGACGCCCTGCACCTGTGCATCAGCCGACGGATCGAACTCGGCGCCAAGCTCACTGAAAAAATCATTGAACGCATCAACCACAGCGCCGCCGAGCTTGGCGCCCTCGCCGGCATTGGCGGTAACGCCCTTGCCTTTGGTCTTGGCGAAACTGCTCTCCATGTCGAGCATGCCGAACTCGTCGAAACCGAGTGACGCGCCGACGGTCGACTTGACCTTCTTGTATTTGTCCTTCTTGCCGAACAGGCCACCGACCATCTTGCCGAGCATGCCGCCGATGGTGGACCCCACCATCGTGCCGATCGGCCCGAAATAACTCCCGGCGATCCCGCCTGCCGCCGCACCCAGCCCGGCACCAATGCTCTCCGCCCCCGTGCCACCCGATGCATAGGTGGCAGCCCCCGCCGCCAACCCAGCGAACGCACCGCCGCCGATCGGGCTGTTGAGCATCGACGATAGTTGCCCAGCGCCATTCAACCCGAACAGGCCAGCGGAGGCTGTGCCTGGCGCGATCTGGCTGGAGACACCAGCACCACCTTTGCCCATCGCACCCAGTGTGGAACCTGAATTTCCAAGCAGCATCGTGCCGATGCCGGTATTCCACTGGCCAGCAGAGAATGTGCCGGGGCTAAGTAGATTTGAGAGGTTAAACCCGCCCGTCAGGCTATTGCCGCCATTCACACCGGTAACACCAACGCCGCTACTGCCAAGCGATTGGCCCGTCGCACCCCCCAACAGTTGTGGCTGAAAGATCAGCAGGGTAGAGAGTTCGGCGGCCAGATGCGTGAACATCTTGAATACGCCGTCGCTCAGCGACGAGAAGCTGTCGATGCCGTTGTTGTAGATGTCGTCGAAGAAATCAGTAAACGAGCGCTGCACGCCGTCGAGCGCGTTTTCAAACGGCTTCGCCAGTAGATCCGCCTGCCTGTCCGCTATCCGCTGCTGCTCCTTGGCAATGTCTTCGATGGCTTTAAGACGGTCCTTGGCGGCGTCATCGTCCTTCTTCTGGTTCTTCGCCATTTCATCCATGAACCCAAGGAGCGTTTCCCACTCTTCGGTTTCCTTGACGATTAGGTCGATGGTCGTGCGCGCCTGCGCGATGCCCTTGTCATTGATGTTAATCAATCCAGACTTTATCTGGCTTTCCAGTTCAAGCAGGGAATTCTGTCGCGCGCGCTCGACCGAACTCATACCGATCTGCAACCGCTCGATCTCCAACCCGTGTACAAATTCATCGAGTTTTTTCGATGCTTCTGCTCGAGATGTTGTGGCTTTTGTGAGCTCGTCCGCGAGGGCCCCGGCTTGCGCGGCCGCAGCCGCGTCTTTCATTGCCTGCTCACCTGCAGAAATGGCATAATTTTCGCTTGCCGTCGTCGCGATCTTGGTCCAACGGGTTAGTGTTTCAAGGCCCTCAATCTGCATCTTGATGGCATCGACATTCGCCTGTGCCTCGGCAATGACGGTGTCGCCAAACGACCGGTGATGAACCTTATCATTCGACGCCGTTTTCTTGGCGTCGGTCAGATCCTGTTCGGCTCTAGCAAGATCACTTCGCAAGCTCGCGAGGCTCTCCGCGGGCGTTGCACCATGGACGACCTTTGCCCAGCGCTCCGACCGCTCGATTACCCCGTCAAGGATGCCGGTCAGTCCACCGATAACGCCGAAGCTGTTTCCCATCCTCTCAATGAACACGTTCCATGAATCGCCGAGGCGATTGATCGACCCGGTCAAGCCCGTCTGTTCACCCTCGGCGGCGCCTCCGACGCGCTTTTCCAATTCACCCAGGATGATCCCTTGCGCCTTGGCGAGCTCGCCGGACTTGACCAGCGAGACGACAAGATCACGTTGCGCAGCGCTCAAGCGCACGCCGGATTTCGTCAGATCGTCATAACCTGAGATCGGATCTTCCAGCGCCTTGCCAAGTTTCAGCACCGCGCTATTGAGATCCATATCGAACACGGTGGCGAGATCCGCCGCGTCTCGGATGACGCGTTTAAACGTGTCGCCAGCAATACCGCGGAATGTGGCGAGGCGTGCCGACGCTTCCTTGATTTGGGAATCGCCGAACAGTGTCTTGTTCTGCATCTGGGTAGCGAATTGACCCAGTTGATTGGCCGTGAGCCCAGCTGCATTGCCGGTTGCCCGCAACACCAGTTCCATCTTGCGCTGTGCGCGTTCGGCATTCTCCGCCGCCATAATTGACGCGGTAAAGGCGGCGGTCAGCGCGCCAACCCCTGCCGCCGCCACCAGCCCAGCCGGGCCAATAGCCCCCATGACAACGCCCACCGGACCCAGCCGCTGCGCAAAGCCATCGGCGAATACAGCAGCTTCACGGCCCGCAGCACCTAGCGCCTTGCCGGTCGCCGACGATTCCCGCGCAACCTGGGTCAGGCGGTCTTTTGTCTTCGCCAAGGCCGCATCGGCGCCGCGTAAGCCATTGGCAAGACCCGGTGCCGCATCCTGCAGCTTATTGAAGACGCGGGCGCCCTCGGTCCCCAGCCCCTTCAGATCGCGCTCAAGTTCCTTGAGCCCCTCCGAAGTGATGCGAAAGGTCCACGTCTTTGCCATGTTTGCTTGGTTCCTAGCCCCGTAACATTGGGGTTGGTGGGGTGGCCATTGTTACGGGGCTAATCAAACGCCCCCTACAGATCCGGCAGTGCTTTATCGATCAAGCCCGGCACCCGCGCCGCCCACAATTCGGGCAGCCCGTCGATCGTGATACGACGCTTGACCGTCGCCTGCGGCACCAGAATGAACAGCACCACATCCTCTTCGATGTTCCGCCGCGCGCGCTTGCCCGGCGTCGGCTTCCGGTATCCGCCGCGCTTGCCGCGCCCGACTGCAAGATCCGCGACGATGAACAAAGTGCCCTTGGCATTACTAGCCTTGGGCACGACCAACCGCGTCTTGATCCCCAACCCGTAACTGCTGCTGACAAACGCAGCACCACCGCGCGCCTTCAACAATCCCTTGCCGGCCTCGGTCGGGATGGCGAGATACCTTCCACCTTTAGCGCGGATAATGGCGCCATTGGCATAGGCTTCGATGATGGCGCGGGTCTTGACACCCTTGACATAGATCCACCCGGCGGCGGCGAAACTGGCCCCATTGCGCGGAAACATCTCAGCCCTGATGGCGTTGGGCAGCTTGTCGCCCAACCCACCGGCCACCACCGCACGTCGCAGATCTGTCTTCAACCCCTCGGTCGCGACTTTGATACCGGCCGTCACCGCAGCCGCCGCGATATTGGCATTGCGCGCCAACCATTCCTGGAACGGCCCCGTGCCACCCGGGCCGGTGACACGCATCCCGGACATGAAACTGCCCTTCTGAAACGACGATGTCGCTCGCCCGCGGGGTGCTTCCGTGGGCGGGATGATTTCTGCCTTGACGCGGATGGACATCACCGCCCCTTCAACTCGTGAAACGTCGCGGCGATCACCCCAAACGCTTCCATCAGCCAGTTGCATTGATCGTTGACGCCGCCCGCATCCGGCAACCGCGCCATCTCGCCCATGCCGCCGCGGCACAGCTGATAGAGCTCGACCACCTCGAAATAGATCGGCGGCAGGTCTAGCTTTGGGTTGCGGGTGTAGCTGTCTTGACCGATCTCCCACGCGCTGCCGTCTGGGGCGGTTTCTCCGCAGGCGAAGTCGCCGGGTCGGGCGGCAATGGTGGCGGCAATTCGGAGTTTTTTACGTCGGCCGCCTTGGGCCGCATGATGCTCATGATCTCGGTCCACAATTCGTTGAGTTCATCGTCGCTGATGCCCTCAACCAACACCTCTTCCATGAGGTCGTCGGCGCCACGCTTGAATACCGCGGCGCGGTTCTCCCAACCGGCAACGAAGACACGGGTGGCGATGACCGGCGCCATGTTCATATAGAACCGGTTGTCAGCCACCATCTGGCGCATCTGTGGATCGACCTTGCGCACCATCATGTCGATGCCACGCCAATCCATTTGATCGCTGACGAGTTGAGCAACGTCGGTATCCCGCGCGTCACCATCAGGCATCGCTTGAGTCGTCAACCGGTCGATGATGGCCAGTATGTCCGCGCGATTATCGATATCGAGCTTGGCAACAACCTCTCTCGCGCGCGCATAGAGGCCCATGATGCCGTAATGGGTGACGCCAGCTGAGATCAGTTCCCGGTCATAGATATGGCGCAGGGTGCGGGTGGGGATCTGCAGCAGATAGACGGGGGGTGATGGCAGGGACTTGACGCTGTCCGGGGTGAACCGGTGCAGCCCCTTGGCAGAGGTGGGGGTCATGGGAGAAAACCTTATAGTGGAGAGTTGACGCCAGCGGTTGCCGACACGATGAGGGAGCACCAGTTGCCCGGCAATTCCGGGCAACTGGATATCAATTACCAAACAACGATCTGCGCGCCGCTATCCTGGCCTTGAGCGAAGAACCCGACCGCTTCGGTCGAGAGGCCTTCCTTGTCGCCGGGTGCGAACGTCTCATAGAAGGCCAACGGCACGGTGACGCCGATCCGATTGCCAGGTGCCGCGGCACCGCCCTGGACCCGGCCATGCAGGATGCTGTTGAGGCCGGCGCGGAACTTGGCGAAGAGATCGCGCGTGGCCTTGAGGGTGGCAAAGGGGTCCATCGACCCACCGACGCGGCGACCGGTGAACTGCGGCGGCGAGAAACCTTCCTGCTGGTTGGGATCGTCCGGGAAGGTCAACTGACCGTTGCTGCCCAGCGAGAACGTGCTGAGGGCCGCCGCCTGACGGTTGATGAGGAAGGCCGAATTGCGCCAGGTGGGCGGCCGCGTGCCGTCGTAGGTCGGTGTCGGCACCGCGGCATCGCCCTGGCTTTCGAACATCGCGGAAATCGTGAAGTTGCCGGAGCAGGCGCCACCGCTTTCCAGCGTGAAATCGATGTTGCCGCGGGCGCCGGCGAACCGATAGACGACACCGTCCATGTAATATTCGAACGACGCCGACGGAATGCCCGTCGAGATCGGCTGATAGAAGACGTGCGCGGGAATGCCGAGATCCGTCACGTTGTCGAGCGCGGGGGAGAACAGATCCGTGAAGGTCGCAACGCGGGCCGCCGTGTAATCGGCGATAAAGCTGAGCTTCGGCGTGGCTGGATTGCCTGACAACAGCACCGGTTTGCCACGATAGAGCTGCGCTGTGGCTGCCCAGGGCGCCTGCGCCGTGGCGCTGATCGTGGTGCCGCCCGTCGCCGCCGCACCCGCGATACCGCGGCGGATGGTGACGCTGTCGCCCGCTGCCTCGACCACCAACGCGGCCGGGGTGCCGTCGACATTGGAAACAGTGATGGCACCGGCAGCCGACGCCGTCACCACCAGTTCGCGGTTGACGTTCGCGGCCTCCGTAAAGCCCTTGACGAAGATCGGGGTGCCGACGGTGAGGGCCGCGAGGCCGCTGCCGGAATCGCTGATCTCATCGACATCGGTCACCGAGATCGTGGTTGCCGTGATATCGGTCAACGTCACCGTTTCGGCCCAGCTGCAGATCTTCAGCAGCTTGCCCCATTCTGGGGCCACGCCCGGCTCGCCCGGACCTTTCAGATAGATCTTGCCGGTGATCTGGCATTGCATGCCACCCACCAACGGACCGCGCCCGTCCAGCGAACCGGTCACTTCGTTGGTTTCGGTGTTCTGAGGGTTGAAGGCGATCTGCGGGCTTTCCACCAGAATGCCGCCGGTGGCGCCGTCCGGCGCGTCGAAGACGCCTTCGACGGACTCAAGCTTCATCAGCATCGCCGCGTTGCGCGAACGAATGAATGGCATCGAACTCTCCTATGTTTGCGGGTTTACGGCGCCAGCTGATCCGGAGCGTTATCTTGCGTCCAGTAATCGACCAGCAATTGCAGTTGGAAACTTGCGACAAACGGCGCGCCGCGCGTGCGGTCTATCGCCACCACGAATGCGCCTTCCTGTGTGTCGACCGCCAGGCCGCCATAGCTCGGGTCCGCCATCACGGCCTTGATGACGGCCACATACAGCGCGTTGGCGAGCGTGCCTTGGGCACCTTCGGCACCCGCTTTGACCATGCCGTCGACCGACATCGACATGCGGTATTCTTTGAGTGACGCGGTTGACGCGATCACTTCTTGGTCCCCGTCGACCGGGATCAGCACCGGCAGATTCTCGTCATCTTCCGGATAGGAAATGTTGCGGTGGACCTCCAGGCCGGGGAAACCGACGATGGTTCCGAGCCGCGCCTTGATGGCCTCAAGGATCTGTTCGCGCACTGCTGTCATATTTTCACCAGGTCAAGGGTCCACACCAGCGCGCAGCGATCCGACCGATCCGGCCTCTTGGTCACTTGCAGTACTTCGGCACCCGGTGCCCAGACGCCGGGGCTTGTCTCGATATAGGGCGTCACCGTGTCGCCCTGTGCCGGTGTCGGCACTTCAGATACCCGCACATCGATCAACCGCTGTTGCCCCTGCACGGCGATGCTGCCGACATCGCGCCGATAATCCGGCGACGTGGCGATCACGCGCACCTTCACGGCCGGGCCTGGCGCCTTGTAGTAGTCAGCATCCCGCGCGATGTCGGATGCAAAGGCGGCATCGACTGCCATCTGTTCAATCGACATCGATATCTCCACTGTTCATCCAGCAAGAAGTTGGCGCATCACGGACCCCGCCGGCATGTCATCACGCCGGCGGGGTGGATCATGCGTCAGTTCTCAGGTGTCAGCCGCCCGCGCGACCCTGCCCCAAGGCACCCGGCATCGTGCAGACCATCAGCGGATAGGAGGCAACTTCAACGTCGACCCAGGAATTACGGTCCTTGTCGAAGACCACCCAGGAATAGAGTTCCTTGCCCGGCGTGTTGACGAAGTCGAATGGCTCGGCGGGTGCCCACGCGCGCTGGAAGATGCCGGCATTGACCGGGAAGAACTTCGCCTTGTCGGTCGGGATGCCGACGGTGGTGTTGTCGTCGGTGCCGCGGTAGTTGATCCAGTCGATGTTGCCGTAAGAGAACGCGCCGAAAGCACTCCCCTTGCGCAAATCCTGCGCCGCCTGCCAACCCTTGAAAGTCTCGCGCACTTCCTCGGACGTGGTGAGCTGGTCAAAGAACTGATCGCCCGCCAGCGCCGTAATGCGGATGTCGTTGTTGACCTGCCCATCACCCAGGGCACGCAACATGCCGCGCGCCATGTTATTGCAGGCGATCAAAATTTCACCCACGTCCGCGCCGGCAAAGTCGAAAGCGACTTCGGCCGGAATCGCCTGCCCGAACTCGGTCGCCCAGTTGTAGATAGTCGATGCATCCTTATCCTTGACCAGCCCCTGGACCGCACCAAGGCAGTGATATTCGAGGGTCGTGTAGACGTCGCGGGTCAGACGCTGCTGCCGGCGCGCCACTTCGGTCATGACGTTCTGCAGCTCGCTCTCGGTGCCGAAGGCACGCACGTTCTGGATTTCATGGGAGTGGATGGTGCTCTTCTTGATAATGCGGCGGGTCCGAAACGACCGCGCCTCGCGTTGATCACCTCCCATCGATTCGGGCGGCGCCCCGCGGGGGGACGTCTGGATGAGAGCCGGGCCATCCGCGCGGCTCTCGATAAACACATCGGTGGTGGTGACCGGTACATCCTCGAACAAGCCTGGCATATCGAACAGCATGCGCGGCGCATGGCCCATCTTGTCGATGGCCCGGGTCATATTGATGGCAGAGAAGGCATCGCCTTTGAATACGTCGATCGTGGCCATCGCTGGCACTCCTTTTCAATGAATGCCCGCAAGGCAAAAGCCTGGCCGGGCCGAAACGAGAAAACCCCGCGCAACCATCAGGACGGCGGGGCAGTGAAGGATGAAAAGCGCGAGAGTACTAGTTCGGACTAGCGGAACAGGATTCCCATCGCGGCGAGGGTCGCAATGTCGGCGCCGGTAGCGTCCTCGAATGCCTCCGCAAAAACTTCGGCCTGACGTGCCAACATCACAGCACGCACGTTACCCAGATTAAGATCGGCATCATAGGCCGGCACACTTACCTCGCCGTAGAGGATACCGGCAGGCTGCCCGGTCGATCCATTGTAGGCATACGGAACATAGACTGACGTGCCGAACATCGTTGCACCATGGACATAGATGGTGAACGAATCACCAGCAACGAAGTTGTTTCCACCGTCAGCGACAGTGAATTGGATCTCGCCGCTGAACGCTACGGCCACAACCACCTTGCCGACAAATTTGCCTGCAGGATCGTACAGTGCAAAATTTCCGGCATCTGCGGCGGGTTCAACACAGACCAGCTTGTAGGCGCCAATCTTGTAGCCCGTGCCAAGCTCAACATCGGCGATCGTGCCGTTGCCGGAATTGCCGGCAGTCGCAGCGACTTGCGTGTTGCTGACGGCGCGCGCCAGCAAGGACCCAGCCTGCAGGATGACAGCTTCTTCCTGGTTTTCGTCAATCGCCCGAACTAGGACTCCGTCGAAGGACTGATTACCGTTAGCGCAGCTGATCACAAACGCGCCGTCATGCGGGCGCTCAACAAGTGTCGTCATGATTACCTCTCAAGTTTGGGTGCATTCCGCCTGCCATAACGGCGGAACTGGATTGGCAAGTCTGTCCGTTCCCGCTCTCACGAGAGTGCGGGTGGTGATTAGATGAAATGTTGAGTGGTGTGCTTAGCGCTTAGTGACGCCAACCTTCGCGAGTGCCTTGTCCCAATCGGCTTCGACCTGCGCACCCGGCGACTTGCCGCCATCCGTGCCTACCTTCGGTGCCGGATTTGCAGCCATGGCAGCGGCGAGGCCGCCGCCCTTGCCCGCGGGCGATACCTTCAGGCTGGTGACCACTGCCGACAGGCTGAGGCCGGTGTTGCAGGCAAGGTGTGCCGCCAGGCTGGGATTTGTGCCCGCCTCCGTCGACGCCAGGATCTGACCGATCCGCTTGCGTTCCGCGGCGACACCACGACGGAAAGATGCCTTCGCGGCGGCGTTGGCTTCCTTCTCTTCCTCGTCATTGGCGGCGTCGCCACCATCACCCTCATCTTCGTCGCCCTCTCCGGACTTCGCCTTGTCCTTGTCTTCCTCGTTCTCGCCGTCCTTGCCCTTGGTGCCTTCGGCACCTTCGTCCTTGTCCTTTTCTTCTTCCTCGGCACGAGGTGCCGGGCTGGCATTAAGGTGGCCGAAACTGAATAGATGGCTGAGCTTCATGAATCTCTCCTATGTGGCTAGGCGGCCGGTGGTTTAGACCGGGGCCGCGGTTGATTGCCGGATGACGGCGGCAAGGGCGTCGAGCGGCGCCATGATGTCGTCCGCCAGGCCGAGCTTGACCGCCGCCGCCAGGGCGCTCGGGCTGGAGAAGGTTGCGGCTTCGGTATCCAGGACCGCCTTGATGTCGATGGCGGTACCGGCAGCGGATCGATGCTTGGTGACGGTCGCCGCGAACAACTGACGGATGTCTTCGCATTCCGCCTGCCACACCGCTTTGACCTCTTCCGGCAACTCAGCATAGGGGTGACCATCCACCTTGTGCTTACCGGCAAAAATGAACGTGAGCTTGATGCCCCATTCATCGAGGATCTTTGAATAGTCGACATGCATCATGACGACGCCGATCGAGCCAACCCCACCTGTGCGCGGCACGGTCAACGTATCGGCAGCACTGGCGATGGCATAGGCGGCGCTGTACGCCATTTCATCGAGGATGGCGACGACCGGTTTTCCAGCGGCAGCCTTGGCGGCAACGATCCAGTCGACCAGATCGAAGCAACCGGACACCTCGCCGCCACCGCTGTTGATCCACAGGACAACTGCCTTGATCTCCGGGTCCGCCATGGCCTGCGCGATCTGCAGCCGCAGGCAATTATAGCCGGTGGCGTATTCCCATCCGATGACGGGAAACTCCTGCAGCAGCACACCCGCAACCGGGATAATGGCAACACCCTGCACGACATCATAGGTCCGGGCGCTGCCATCCCAATGGTCCAGCCATAGGATGCGGCCGCCCGATTTGGCTGGCGGCGCCAGCTTGCCGCTGGCAAGGCCCGCCATCACCTCGACAAACTTGTGCTCATAGCTGGGGGCCACCAGGGCAATCGGTGCCGGCGGCAATTGCAATCCGCCCTTTTCGCTCATGCTGCTTGCTCCCCGCTGCTGCTGTTGCCAGGCGCTTGCGACCCTTCGCGCTCGTCCTGTTGCGGTACCATAAGGGTGGCGAAGGACCGCAAGCTGGGATGCACGATGCCGGCAGCTTGGCATTCCTTGATCTCGCGCATGATCTGCTGCAGCTTTTCCTGATAGTCGCCGCCTTGCTCCGCAACCTCATCCTCGAGCGTCGAGATGCCGGCCGCCATGCGCAATACCGCCGCTTGGATTTCCTTGACCGGATCGACCCAACCACGACCCGGGCCGATCCACCGGCACTTGGCATAGGCCGCGCGGGCTTCATAAAAGTCCGGTGCGTTTGGGGGCAGCCGGACAATGCCCTTGTCGATCGCTTCTTCCAAGAAACCGAGATAGACCGGCGTCGAAAACCCCTGTGCGAAGTCGTCGCGGCGGTAGGTCATCGTTTTCCACATATCGAGGAGCGACGCACGCGCCGATGAATAATTGGTCTTGGACCAATCCTTCGACAACTGCTCGTAACTGGTACCGGTACCCGCCGCGATATTGCGCAGTACCGTGGCTTGGAATGCATCGAAGGATGAGTTCGGACGTGTGACGGTTTGAAAGCCTAACTTCTCCCCCGGAAACAGGGCCGGGACACGGATGCCACCAAGCGTGATGGCCTTGTTCTCGTGAAAGCCGGATCGGGCGGTCTGGTAGTCATTAAGGTTGGCGGCCTGTCCGTCCTCGAGGATGCCCTGCAACAGATTGTGATCAAACGGGCTCTCGATAAAGGCCGCCAAGATCGCATTCAGCACCGCGGCCTGGAGTTCAACCTTGTCGTAACGGTCGAGCATCTTCAGCCGCTCGAGGATCGGCGTCAGACGGCCGACGCCGCGCGACAGGCCATCACGTTCCTTGTCGAAGTGATGAATGACCTGCGGGCGACCCCACGGCGTGTCCCGCGCGATCCGCTCCCAGATCCACGCATCCATTGCGGTGCCCACATCATGTGGATGGCGCTTGCGGAAGTGATAGGCGATGGCTGCCGTGTTGTGGTCGATCTCGACGCCGCCGCGCAGAAAATCGGTATCCTCGCCTTGGTTCGGGTTGGACAACCGATCCGGATCGACGACCCGCAAGGCCGTCGCGAAAGCACCGCCGCGGTTCGGCTCCCACACCAGCACACCCAACGCATCGCCATCGACCACATAATGCCGATAGGCAAGGCCGAACAACCCACCCATCTGTGAATGCCGGCTGGCATCGCAGTAGAATCCAGGATCGTTGGCATAGGTACGCCAGGCCGCCTCGACCTCTTTAGACCATTCATGCGCCCACTCGGCATCGAGGCCGAGTGCTGCATAGTCCGGCTTGACCGACAGGCGCAAACCGCCGCCGATCACATTGTCGATCTCACGCCCGACGATGCCGGCGGCCCAACCGTTGTTGCGGGCAATGTCGCGGATGCGTGCCGTGATCCGGTCACGGTTATGCAACAGGTCATAATCGGCGGATGCCAGTGACGGCCACCAGTTGGCCATGTCCTGGCTGGCTGGATCAGCGGCCTGATACGCCGTCACCTGATGCGACGCACGGCGCATCGGCGTCCCATCCTGGTTGATGATCAAGGGCACGCCCATTCGCTACTCCGCTAACCGAACCGAACACCGATCGCGCGACGCCGCGTCTTGCAGCCCGTTGGATCAAGCTGTGCCTTGATCTCGACGATGCGCGCGCGAATGGCAGTGAGGTCGGTCTTGTTATATTCAACCCGCGTGTCGCCATAACCGACAGACGCCGTCTGCTTCCCCAGCAACAGCTGTTGCTCGGCAGCCTCAAGCTGCGCGAGATATACCTGCAACGTCGCGGTATCGGTCATGCCAGGCCCTTCACAAGCTTATTCATCTTCGTTTCTACAACTGGCGCGGTTGCCGGTGCCGGTTTCGCGGGTGCTGGACCAACCGCCACCATCAGATCTTCCATATCCGTCTGACCGCCGTGGCGCGGCACCTCCAATTCGGCTGCCAACATGTCCCAGGCATCGGCCGTCTTGATGTACCAGCCCATGCGATAGGCAGCGGCCTCCGCATAGAGCATGGTGTCCAGCACCTCATTGCGCTGGTTCGGGTCCTTGCTCCAGCGATAGGCCTCGAAACCGTCCTTGCTCTTGATCGGTACGCGGCGCTCGGCACACAGCTGCTGGTAATAATCATCCTCGAACCCGGCCGGGAAGCTGACATAACCGCGGGCGAGCTCGTCGGTCTTCTGCAAATTCTTATAGAGGGCCATCTTCATGACGCTCGTGCCGACGTTGTAGAAACGCCCGGCGTATTTCAGCGACTTGCCTTCCTTGTTCTTCTCGCGCTTCACCTTGACCAGCGGTGGCGCCAGTTCGGACTTCGCACCGCGCACCATCATGACCCGGCTCGACGGATGGCGCTTCGCCCAGGAAAACACATCCTCGGTCCAGGCATTGCCGTCGATGGCAATCATGCCGGCCTTGCGGCGGTTGCGGAACCGATCCGGCCATTCCTGCAGCAGCAGCTTATCGAGCGCCTCGCGCGTCAACGTGTCGCTGATATGGCCGGAAATTACCCCGTAATCGACCGGGTAGCGGCGAAACTCGCGGCCGAAACCGACCGCATGCCATTCGACCCGGTCGCCCTGGCAATCGATGCCGATCGCCAGCAGCAAGGCACCGACTTCGATGATCCCGCGCGGACGCTCAGACGCCTGCGCGCGATCCCGCAGATCTTCCCAGGGTGGCGATTCGCCGGCCGCCTTATAGGCCAACCCGACGGTGTCATTCAGAAACACCTTCTCCTTGGGTGGATTGCCTTTGGCTGTGAACCACGCATCGCGGATGCTGCTCCAATCCTCCAGCGGCGAATAGGCGGACCACAGATAAAAGCCGATCGACTTGGCGCCCGGGTTGTGTGCCACCCATACGCCGCGGCGGTTCATCTCCGCGCGATGATGCTGCTCGATCAAACAACCGTTGGCCGGGCAGGTGAAGCATGGGGCATCATCCGGATGTGCTTCGATGTAAGCTTGTAGGTTGCTCCATTCCAGCGGGTGCACGTGACCGCACCCAGGACACGGCACATGGAAGTGTTCCTGCGTCGACTTGGCAAAGACCTGCGTGATGCGACACCCCGGCTCGATGAGCGGCGTGCTGATCTTGAGGATCTTCGCCCAATTGAAGGCCTTCGACCGACTGTCCGCCTGCGTCTCAGGATCGCCCGCCTTGTTCTGCTCCCACTTCGCCAGATCGTCCTGCACCTGGCGCTTGACGCTGATCATCGACAGGGACGATTCGGAATTGGCGCCGCCGATCTGCAGGAACCCGCGCCCGTCCTGGCGCTCCTGGTACAGCATCGAATTCGTAACATCACGGCCCTTGGCGACCGGCAGCATCGCGCGCAGGCGATCGGACTGCCGCACCATCGGGCGCCACTTCTGCTTTGCCCAGCGCTGTGCATTCGGTTCGGTCGGATGGACATAAAGGATGCCGCAGGGGTCGAGATCGAGCGAACCTGCCACGAAGATCTGCGCCAGGACGGTACCGCCCAGCTGCGCCGACTTCTTCATGACGACGACGCGGGCCGGATGTTCCGGCCCCAATACCTCCAGCGGCCGGGCGAAAAACGGAAACAGGTCCGGATTGTATGGACCTGGAAAGCGGCTCTCATTGGCGAAGCGGATGTTATCCACTGCCCACCGGTTGAGATCGACGGGTGGTGGTGGTGCCACAACCTCAGCCAGAACCTGCGCTGCCATACGGCGCGGGTTGGCGAGGAACGCGTCACCATCAGGCATCTATCGCCGCATCCTCGATCAATTCCGGCTCGGCGGCCACAACCTCAAGTGCCGCCAGCATCTGCCGCTCGCGCCAGGCGCGAACCTCGCGCCGCAACACGACTGTCGCTGCCTTGGCATCAGCGTGGCACTCGGCCGCGATCGCATCCCCCAGCATCGGGATCAACTCTTCAAGTCCCGACAGCAGTTGCGCCAGTGTTCGGGACCATTCGCGCGACGTCGCATCGGCGCGGACATAGATCCCCATCTCTTCAAGTTCTCTGCGCCGCGACCGCCGCGCTTCGATCTCCGCCTGCTCGGCCCTGGCATCCTGGGTGCGTCGCGCTGCATCCGACAGCGGCGGCAAGGCCGGGTCCAAGCTCGGCCGGGTTTGCGCGACCGACTGCGTGATGTCGAGCGTCGCCCCCAGCTGGCTGTTCGCCACCTCGGCATTGATCCGTGCGTCGAGGCCAGTACCGACGATCGCCTCGCCGTAGATCTTGCCTTCCTTGATCCACTGCGACACACGGGCGGCAGACACCTGACGCAGGCGCGCAAAGTCTCCCTTGCGCATCGTCGTGACCTGCGCAGGTTGCATGGCTTTACTCGCTTAATCCCGCTTAAGCCCTAAACTTAAGGCTCTAAATTCGCCGATAAACTGCCGCACCCAAACGCCCTGCCCGCCCGTATACGGTTTGGGGCTGGGAAGGACCCGCTGCCTAGGCGCATTGATTAACATTAATGTGCCCTCACCTTCACATTGATGAAGATGAATGATCCGTCGCGTTGATCTTGATGAAGATGAACGCCCTGTAGCTCTGGTGACAGACTGGAGCGTCGGCCCAGAAACGCGAAGCGCCCGCGCGGAGGTTGTCCGGCGGGCGCATCTGTTTCGATCTTGCCTATCTGAATGCCCCTTTTTGTCAAAACTGTCAATCGCGATCTGCGATTTGCAGGGCCAAAGAAAAGAGCGCGGTCTGATATTCGCTGCGGACCTTCTCATAGCTGCAGCGGAATTCCTTGGCGATCACACGATACGAGAAGCCCATGACGCGGGCGCTGATGATCTTGCGATCCCGCGAAGAAAGCTTGTAGAGCAAGGTGATGATGGCCATAGCCTTGACGATCTCATCCTCGCTCGGGATCTCGCGTGGCAGTTCGTTCTCGACGTGCTTGGCTGATTCCCAGTAGTCCCGCACGACGTCGGGCATGCCCGACGCACCGGACGACGGGAAGGCATAGCGACCTGCCGGCATCCGAGTCACCACACTCACGGCATCGCGGATGATCTCCTCGACCTGTACCACCATGCTGGCGATCGGGTTGTCGTTCGCGGCTTCCTTGCTATAGGCCGTACCGATCCGCACCTTGCGGCCATAGGGCACGCGCCGCGCCAACTCTGCCAGCACATCGTCGTTCGCCGGCTCTGGCTGCAACGTCGCACGCCTTGCCTTGGCCTTCGCCATCGACGATTGCCGAACCTCAGCCTGTCTCTGCTCGGTTTCCGTTACCTTAGCAGCCCGCTTGGCCTTCTTCGCACCCATCACAATCCCCTTTACGCCACGCGTTTCGATAAGCATTCATCCTGCAGCCGCTTCGGCATCGGACAGTGAGGCGAACCCGGTGGATCACCCCAGTTCGGCAACCACGTGCCACGCTCCCAAGCCACCATCTGCGGCGCCCATCGGTCGCGTTCGATGTCCGGCCTGCCGTCGGATTTGATCTGTGCCCGATCCGCCAAGGCCGCGCGCATCTCCGGATCGATGATCTTCAGCAGCTTCGGCACTACATTCCGCTGATGCATGCGGGGAAACTCCCGCCTTGCCACCTCGGCCACCAAGGCCGCATCGGCACCCCCCAGCACCCATGCCCGAGCGATTGGGTAATCCTGACCATGCGGATGCGCGCGCCCTGCCATTGCCCCCCATTCGGCCACCAGCGCCGCGTCGAACGCATCGATCAACACCCGGCATTCGCGGTCATGCACCACCCGGTCAACAGCACCCGGCGGCCGCGCGGCATTCAGACTGGATGTGGCAGGGGATTCTCTTTCTTCTCTCCCTCTCCTCTCCTCTCCTAGGGGAACTGGTTCCCCACCGGTACGGTACTGGTTCCCCACTGGTGGGGAACTCGATGACTGGTAAGTCGCTGATTTTGTTCCGTGGAGGATTTCCCCGTCACGTTCTGCCGATGCGCGGACCTTGTCGCCCGCCGCCCCATCAGGACGGACCGGTGCGGGATGCACGTCATTGGCGGGTGGTTTCACGTTGGCGGCGGCGGGTGAGCCCTTGCCCTTGCCGGGCGGCTGCTCCCCCTCAAACCCCGCATAGGCGGCCAACACGCCTGGCAGGGGATAGCGATATCCTGGCTTCTTCGGCTTCTGATACTCGCCGAAATTGCGCGACACGCCATAGCGGCGCCCATCCACCTCAAAGCTGCGGATGCGGTCGTGTTCAATGAGCTCGGCCAAGAGTGGTACGATCTCGACCGGCTGATCCGGGAAAAGCTCGCGCTTCATTTCGCCGGGCTTCCACTCGAACACGCCGTGATCGTCGGATTGGGTCCACAGGCCGATGAGTAGCAGGCGCGCCCAGGCGGAGGTGCTAACAACACCATCATCCTTAAAGAACGCCGCGTGAATAGACCGGATGCGGCTCATTGGATCTCGCCCCGGCGCAGGTTGGTGAAGCTGCCGGCCTCGCCGTTGAAATACGTTTCAACCATCATCGGCGCCTTGCCCATGCGGTTCTTGGCGATGATCAGTTCGCAGACGTTGCGGGAATGCGCGATGGCGGCTTCCCAATGATCCATCCGATCGCGGAATTTGTCTTGCCCCTCGCTCTCGCGCTTCTGCGGCATGGTGCGGGAAAGATAATACTCATCGCGGTAACAGAACATGATCGCATCGGCATCCTGCTCGATGGTGCCGCTCTCGCGAAGGTCCGCCATCTGCGGGCGCTTATCCTCGCGTGCTTCAAGGGCGCGCGATAACTGGCTGAGGGCGACGACAGGCGCGTCCAACGCTTTCCACATGCCGGCAAGCCCGCGTGTCATCTGCGACAGTTCCTGTACACGGTTTTCGCTACGACTGCCGATGTTGGGTTGGGCCAGTTGCAGATAATCGAGACCCACAATCGCGAGCTTGCCGCCTCTCTGCACCATCTTGCGGCTGAATCGTCGGGCGCGCGATTGAATGCCGGCGATGGTCTGTCCAGGTTGATCGTCAATCTCCATATCGAGCTTTTCGATCCGCTTGACGGCAGCGAGTACCGCTCGGACCTCATCTTCATTCAGCTGGCCCCTGTCCTGACGGTCGGTCGCAATCCCCGTCTCCAAAGCGATGAGCTTCTTGCCCACCTTGGCGCGGTCCATTTCGAGCGAGGCGAGAAACGCGCCGGATGGCGTGCCGTCGTCGCGTGGCATGGCAGCCCGCCACAGCCAGTTGAACAGCAGGGAACTTTTCCCCATGCTGGGTCGACCACCCAGGATGATCAGGCCAGGCTGCAGCCCGCCGAAGCGATAGTCGAGATCGCCGATGCCGGTTGGCAGTCCCGTGATGTGGTCGGGCGAACGTAAGGCGCGCTCTATATCCGCCATAGCCTCCGCCGCAGCATCACCTGCCGTGACCACCGAACGCTGCGCCGTGGCCGAATCGGCGATCAGTGCCAATCGCGCCTCAAGCCCTTCAATAATGTTGCTGGCGTTGACCTTGAGGTCCGGGATCGCGGCCTCAGCCTCGAACACGCGTGCCGCATCCATCACCTGGCGCCGGAGATAGAGATCGACCACCTCACGCGCATAGTCGTCGGCGTTGATCACCGTCACCACGCATTGCGCCAGATGGATGATATAAGCGCCGCCGCCACGATCACGGTACTCCGGGATCGCCTGCAACGCGAGATCGCTATCGAACACACGCTTCAACGTGATCGGATCTGCGCGCTTACCATCGCTGATGAGATCGCTGCACGCCGCATAGATGCGCCCATGCAGGGGATCGGCGAAGTGTTCCGGCCGCAGATAACCGTCGACCAGATGGAACACGCCATTATTGGTGATGACCGCGCCTAGAAAGGCCTTCTCGGCATCGTAATTAACCGGCGGCTCATAGTCGCCCCGGCGCAAGGACACCACGTTGCTCATGCTAAGCGGGCGCTCCGATAGACAGCAGATCTGTCTGCCGGTCCTGTCCGTCCAATGTGCGGCAGGCCTGCCGCCAATAGCTTTCCTTCAACTCGGTGCCGACGAACTTGCGCTTGAGCTTCAACGCGACGTGACCCTCCGATCCGATGCCCATGAACGGCGACAGCACCGTGTCTCCGGGATTGCTCCACAGGATGATGGCGCGGTCGATGACGTCGAGCTGCAGTGGGCACAGATGACGCTCGTCAGAGCCTTCACGCGCCAGCTTGACATTGAGCACGTTGGATTGGTTAACCGTCATCCACACGGGCGAGGCCCATTCCTGCCACTGCGATACCGAGAATTCCTCGGGCCGATGGCTGATCGGCGACGCATTCTCGCCGGGCTTCACGAAGGTCAGGAGATAGTCCGGCATGCCGCCGCGCGACTTGGCGCTGTCTTTCTGCAACTGCTTGTAGAGCAACCCGACATGCTTGGTGCGGGTCATCTCGGTGACCGGGCATTTCCAGATCGTGCGGCGCGAATGCAAGATCCACCCCGCCTCTTCATGGATGCGGATGATGTCGCCGCTGAAATCCTTGATGCCGACAACGCCGTCCTTCCATTTTGTCATCGGCAGATCGGAGCAATGCACGGCAGTGAGACGCCCCGGCTTGGTGACACGGAATTTCTCCTTCACCAGATAGGCATAGTGCTGCGCGAACTCTTCATCGGTCGAGTTGCCCATATCGGCTGCACTCTCCGAATAGACGAAGAGCGAGCCGAAGGGCGGCGAATAGACCGAGAAATCGATGAACGCATCCGGCATCTGGCTGATGATGTCGACACAATCGCCATGATAGGCGGCAAACTCCAGCCCATGGGCCTCATTCAAGCAACGGATAGCCATCCTGGCATCCTTCCCTGGTGTTGCGGGTTATAGGGCGACTTCACGATGGCATCGATGCCGATGGCGCGGCGCATAGCAGCGCGCATCGACACTTTCATCTTGAGGTGATCGTCCGCCTTGCGGTCGATGACGCGACCCACCGACTTCTCGCCCTCATCTAGGAAGAGATGGACGTCGACCGGGTTGATCTGTCCGAAGCGCCAGAAGCGGCGGACCGCCTGATAGAACAGCTCATACGAAAAGCTGCGGCCGACAAATCCCGTGCGATGGCAGAATTGGAAGTTGAGGCCATAGGCGCAGATCGACGGCTTGGTGATGAGCTTCAATTTGCTGCCGTCGGCGAAGCGCCGCAGGTTGGTTTCCTTTTCACTCGCCGTCATGCTGCCGCGTACCTCGACGGCATCCGGCATCAGGGCCCTGACCGCATCGGCTTCATAATCGGTATCCACCCACAACACCCACGCGTCGCGATCCGCCGCGGCGATCTCGACCGCGGCTGTTGCCCTGGCGCTCGACGTCGCGCGCTTCACCTGATGCATGTTTGTGGCATTCATCTGGATCGTGCTGAACATGCCCTCGGCCATCGGCAGGGTGCCGCCATCGACCCGGTGTGGGATGATATTGAGCGGCGGCAGGATATAGCCGGTATCATCGAAGCCGAGATCGGACGGCAGGGTCGCCATGCGCGCCCAACTCGCCATCCAATCCCAGAACGCCGTCTCGGCATGACCCTTGAGGCGCCAGTTCTGCGACGCTGTCGAGGTGTCATTGATGAAGAACCGGGACAGCATCTCGTTGCTGTGCATGACCTCCAGGAATTCGGCATGGGTGCCAATTTCCATATGATCATTGGGCGCCGGCGTCGCCGTGGCGGCGATCTTCCATCGTTGGCCGGCAAATCCGTCGATGAGATCGCGGGTGGTCTTGCCGGTGAAGTTCTTGATGATCGAACTCTCATCAAGCCCGCCGGCACCGAAGACACCGAGGTCGAATTTGTCGCGGATGTCATAGTTGAAGATGTTGATGCCTTCGCGCACCTCATCGGGGGCACGCACCAGCTGCGACCGATAACCGAACCGCTTGGCTTCCTCATGGATCTGCCAACCGACGGTGAGAGGCGCCAGCAGCGCCGCCTTGCCGTTGCTGGCATCCGCGGCATGGGTCAGGAACTCCAGCTCGGCAAGCGTCTTGCCGAGGCCGGTATCGAGGAAGCAGCCGGACCCACCACTCTCCAAGGCGAAGGCCACGCAATGGGCCTGGATCGGCTTGAGGTGCGATGACAAGGCCGGCACAGCGGACATCCCCCGGCGCGGTGCCTTCACTTCCTTGCTGCGCAGGAAGGCGGTGTAGTCGTCGTCATTCGCGGGATTGCGGAAGATCTCGCTCATGCCTTCGTCCCCCGCCCGCGCCAGGACAGGCCCAGCTTGTAGCCGCGCGACTGCACCGCGCTGGCAGGTATGTCCATGATGCCGGCGATGTCGTGGATCGTGAACCCGTCGCCATGCAACTGCCGCAGCCAGGATTCGCGGGCCTCACCCCACTCGATATCCGGCCCGCGCTTTGGGGCGACGAGGTCCTTGACGATCCGGGGCTGGAGATCGTTCGCCGGGACATAGCTCGTCACCACGATGGACCCCAGCCGCACGCGACTGCGGCCCTGCATGATATCGAGGGTGACGACCGATCCCGCCTTCAACGGCTCGTTGCGCCCCTGGTTCTCCGACGGGCGGTGCAGGATCGGTCGCGGTGCCGGGTCCTGGGTGGTGATGGAATACCAGCCCGCCAGCCAGCGCGCGCCGTCATGGCTCTCCGGGTCATAGGGGCACCAGGCGATGACTTGCCCAGGCCGCCGCAGCCGCGCAGCCTGGACGCCCATCTGATGGGGGATATCGAGCAGGCGCGTGCTTACAGGCATAATGCGCCCCGCTTGTTATGTGGCACGGTCCACCGCTTGCGCGTCAGCTTGGCGCGGACAGCGCCATGGGACCGGCCGAGATGATCGGCAATGACGCGGGTCTTAATCCCCTCGGTTCGCATGCGCTCCATGGTGTTGAGGTCATCCTCGCTCCAGGGCATACGCGGCGGTCGCGCGTCTTCGGTGGTTTCACGTGAAACTGTTACATCGCGGATATAACGGGACCGGATTTCGGCAATGGAGCTGACCCTCATGGGCGATCCTCCGCGGCAACACCCAGCATCGTCCCGGCCGGGACATAGGTGGCCGGCAGCGCCAGGCGGCCCGGCGGCGACCGTCGGATGTTGAAGTCGGTGAAGCGGGCGCCGCACAACGCCGCCCGCCAGAGATCATTGGCCCAAGACGGCTGCTCCAGGGGGCCGCCATCCTCTTCTGCCTCGGACTTGGTGACGGGTGCCTGCGTAAGAACCGGTCGCGGCGCCGGTATCCGGGTGGGCGGCAAGCCATGGCGATGCGGGGCGACGACAGGATCGACGCCGCAGGCCCGGCGCGCGGTCGCGACCTCGGTCACTTCAATGCGGAACGCCGCCGCGATGGCCGCATCGGCATAGCCCGCCCGGATCAGGCGGAGAACGCTGTCGGTGAGGGTTTTAATCATGCCGCCCCCCCCCGGGCCAAAAGACGCGATGATTGCAAATCCCGGGCGGCTCATGTCACAAAGGCTGCGGGGTTGCCGTTGGGAAGGGGAAAGCCTATGGCCGATTATATCGCAGTCCTGATGCCGGATGGCCGTAAGGGCTACACCGTGCTGTTTCCGGACCTGCCATGCTGTGCGACACAGGGCGTTGACATTGTGACCGCAACCGCAGCGGCCGGGCGCACCCTTGCCGACCATCTGGCGGCGATGCAGGACGCGCAGCAATCGCTGCCCGAACCCAGTACGCTGGAGATGATCCGCGCCGATAGCGCCTGGGCCGCAGAGTACAACGTCGATTGGTCGCGCGCGCTCGTCACGCATGTCGCCGAACCTGACACGCCGGATCTGATCCCGGTCCGCAACAGCAGGCCTATCGCGAAAGAATGAGCGGCGGGTGCTTGCAATCACACCACTCATATCACTTCGCCTTTCAGAAAGAACCGGCCGTGGCCATCGGACATAAGAACCCCGTGACCGACCAGCCGTAGCCATGTGACCGGAGCGATCCCGCCGGTAACTTCGCCCATCGCCAGCATATGGCCATCTTTGTCGATGACACCCTGTCTGCCACGTTGTTTGATCCACTCAACGGCCTTTGACTGTGCTGCGGTTAGCTTATGGCTCATGCGACCTCGCTTCCCGGCGCAGCCAAGTCATCATTGGCTGCGCCGGCTTCCGCGAAGTTCGCGCGCACCAGAGCCTCGGCAATCGGTGGGCAGACGCTGTTGCCGCAGCGGCCGATCTGTGCGGTCTTGGTAATGGGTGTGCCATCGGCTGCGCGATCGATGATGTACGAATCCGGGAACCCCTGCGCGCGGAACAACTCGCGCGGTGTCAGCATCCGCATGCCGATATCGACGATCTGGTATTCCTCGCCCTTCACCGTGACGAGGCCGAAGCGCGCCTTGTCGGTCGCGGTGTGCAGGGGCGACAACAGATCCTGACCGTGTTCCGCGCTACCGAAATACTTGATGAGGAAGGCGCGGACCTCACCGATGTGGAAACCACCTGCGGTGACAGTCGGCATGGGGTCATCGACCGGTTGTCCATCCTTGCAGGTGCCGCGCAGCTTAATGAGATGACTGGCGACGATTTGCTGCTGCGCGCCGCTTTGCGTCACGGTCGACACGGGATCATCTGCAGCGCGCCCGGCGCCTTCGTTATAGCCGCCATTGTGCTGTGCCAGGAAGGCGGCAACGACGGCGTGACGGTTCTCCGTCGTTTGGGTACGTAGTGGATCATCTAGTGATGCACTACGATCCGTTCCCCCACTGCCTTCTCCGTAATATGCCGACAAGTGTGCAGACACCAGGCCGATGGGCGCACTGCCGCCGGGTCGCTTGATAAAGCTGTTGGCCGTCACCGTATGCATAGGCTCGTCGATGCCGTGGCCTGTGCTGTTGGCCCGGAATTTGGTGATGTGCGGCACCACCAGCGCATGCTTGACGCCGCCAGCGACGACTGTGCCGAGCGGCTTCTCGATATCGAGTGAGCGCGGCGCCTGCCCTTCCCGCTCGCCATAGCCCGTCTGAATCAGCGTTGCTGTCGCCAGGCAAGCATCGGCTTTGGCTGTCATCGTGGCGAGTGGTTCATCGCCACCACGGGGCCTGGACTGTGCGGCCCGACCGCCGCAACCGACCACCGTCGGCACGACCAACGCCATCTCGCCCCGCTGCGCGGTCGTGATGGTCCGCAACGGTTCGGATGTCGGGTGGACGCGCGTGTCGCCATGATGTGTCACGGGCACGATGAACGGTTCGGCGGCATCGATCACATAGCGCTTCACGCCGCGCGCGATCCGCTTCAACGTATTTTCTGCCAATGGCTTCTTGCGCTCGAAGATGGACGGGCACGGGATGGCCCAGTCGATGCAGTCGGCGGCCGTGCGGTATGGCAGCAGGCCGGAACCTTTGGGACCATGTGTCGGCTTTGGCCACACGATCGGCAGGCCGTCACAGCGGGCAATCAGAAACAGCCGCTTGCGGATCGTCGGCGCGCCATAATCGCTGGCGCGCAACTCGCGCCAGTCGACCTGATAGCCGAGCGACTTTAGCCGGGCAACCCAACGGCGGAAGGTAACGCCCTTCTGCAGCGGGCATGGCATCAGCTTGCCGTCATCGGTCGTGACCAATGGTCCCCAATCGCGGAATTCCTCGACATTCTCCAGCATGATGACGCGCGGGCGCTCCAACTTCGGCAGCGCGGCATAGCGGATCACGACCCAGGCGAGGTCGCGGATATGCCGCTCAACCGGCTTGCCGCCCTTGGCCTTGGAGAAATGCTTGCAGTCGGGGCTGAACCAGGCAAGGCCGATCGGCCGGGCCTTGCCGCTGGCATCGCGCGTGGCGTCGCGCGGATGCACGGACCATACGGATTGGCATAGGTGATTGGTATGGGGGTGATTGGCCGCATGCATCGCCACCGCGGCGGGATCGTGGTTCACGGCAACATCGATGGCGCGGCCCAAGGCCGCTTCGATCCCTGTCGATGCGCCGCCACCGCCCGCAAAATTATCGACGACGATTTCCCCCGGCAGCAGCATGGCAGTCCCCGAACAAGATTGATGAGTGTCGACTAGTTTCCGGCAATGAATTTGCGGCCGGTGTCAGGATCTCGCCCGTCTTGCACCGCGCGACGCCGGAGGGCGGCAAAGGCGAACGGCTTGAGTTTGATGAGGTCCTTGTCTCGCAGTCCGGGATAGCCGGCGCGTGCCCACTGTTTGCGTTCGCGATTGGTCATTGCCTCGACGACAAACTGGAAGTCGCCTCTTTCCGCAGCGCCGCGACCCTTGTGAGGATGTTTCTTGTCCAAAGGCCGTCGCGCGGTCGGGCGACCCGACGGCTCGCGACCCACATCGGCCGGGTAAAAACTCAAACCCGGCGCCATGGAGAGTAAAGCTGCTGTCGCGGCACCGAGTAGATTTGCTTTGAACATGGCATTCCCCGTTGATGAAACTGGTAGCGATAGATCGGGCCGGCCTTGATACCGGCTAGGTGAATATTTTGTTCTTGGCAGTCGTCACCGCCGCAAACCGGAGGCCTGCTCTGCAAGAGCGCGACCACCCACCATGGATTCGCGTGTGCCTTCCACGCCGCCGACCTTCCCTTGCGGGAACCGAATTATTTCCGCCCGTTCTTCGCCGCCTTGGCGATGGCGGCGCGCACATCGTCGAGCTGCTTCTGCGCGACCTTGAGGGCCTTGGTGAGGGCGGCGTTCTCGGTAGGCGAGATCGAGGCGCCCTCATCGGACCCAAGGTCATTAGCCCTGCACACCAGGCCGTGAAAGCCACCGACGGCCTCGCCCAATTCCAGGGCTTCGAACATCACGCCGCGCAGCTTGGGATCGTCGCCGCGGCCGACCAGCTTCAGCTGCTCGGCATAGGCCGAGAGAAACGGTGGTTCGTTCCCTGCAGCAAGACACGCGGCATCGATCTGCAGGCAGTTGTGAATCGTCGGGCGCCCGTCATGGTCCGGGTTGGTCCAGTTGCGCACCGAACCGGTGCCGCGATCAGCGATAGCCGCGACCTGTTCGGCACCGAGAAAATGGATGGCAGCAAGGGCCGCCGCCTCGAACGAGGCCGCGTCACGCAGTCGGACCATGATGGATCTCCTCTTGGGTGGGTTTGTCGGGATTGGGTGTCGGTGTGGCGTCGCCGTCTGGGGTGACACCGCTTGGCAACGCACCTGCTAAAACGTCAGGTCGATTAGCGTTGTTAACCATGGCGGGATCGGTGAGGGTGTCGGTGGCGGCGTCCCCGCCGACATGGTCGGGATTACCCCCTGGGTGAGCGCTGTCAGGAACGACGTCGCCGCAAGGCGCATTGTCGTTCGCCGGCACACCCAGTGCAGGCAGCTTGGTGAGGCCGAAGAAATCTTCCGGCTTCAAATCGATCCCGGCAGCCCGCGCGCAACGAAGGATGGTTGGTTGAAGATCAGCAGGGATAAGGCCGTCCGTTCCGCCGCGCGCACGCGGATAGGCCCAGCAATAGACCGTCTTGGTCGTGCGGTTGACCCAGAGCGCGATGGCTTTCACCCCATCGGTCCGCGAGCCTTGGCCGCATTTCGTGATGACATGTTCCGCGATGTTCATGACGCCGATAATTACAGATTGTGTAATTCAGCGTCAATAGCTGATCTTACGGAACCAGTAAGAGAATTCGATTGTCTGCACCCGTATAATTACGGGATGCGTAACAAGTGGCTGAAATTGCGGCTTAAAGAGATCGGCAAGACCCAAAAGGCTCTTGCGGATTTCATTGGCCTGCCCGAGCCGCGCATCACCGACATCATCCGCGGTGACCGGCGCGTCACGGCGGGCGAATCTGAAAAGATCGCCGCCTTTATTGGATGGTCGTCGAAGAAGGTTGCGCGGATGTTGGACCCGTCCTTACCGCCGCTCGACACAGAACTAGATCTGATCGATACGACTCGCGTTCCTGTCGTCGGTGTAATCGAAGCCGGTGAATGGCGGGAAGCGGTGGAATTCGCCATGGACGAGGATCAACCTTTTGTCGACGTGCCCCCGGACCCGCGCTATCCCGGAATTCGGCGTTTCGCATTGAGGGTCAATGGGCCGTCGATGAACCAGCTCTACCCGGACGGCAGCCATGTCATCGTCGTACCCGCCATGGATCTCGGTGATGGTTGGCGACCAAATAACGGTCAGCGAGTTGTGGTTCAACGCACGAATGACACTGGCGGCGTCGAAACGACCGTCAAGGAATTCATGGTGCGCGAGGACGGTCAAACATTTCTGGTGCCTCGCTCGACCGATCCCACCTTCGTGGCTTGGCCTGTGCCCGCGTTCTGGGATGGGGATGGCGAGTTTGAGGAGCACAGCGATAACATTCGCGTCACTGCATTGGTAACTCAGCGGCTAACCAACGAGCCTTAAAACACCACATTCCGCAGCGCATGGGGTGGAACGTCGCGGCCGCAATAGCGACACACATTCGCTTCCAGCCGGATGATCTCAGCACAGTGCGGACATTTCTTCGAATCGTCCGCCGAATGCCCGGGTGCTATTGTAATTTCAGGGCGACGAGGCAACGTTAAAACAACTATCAACATCAAGAGACCAGCGCCGCCACTACACATGACGTGAATGGCGTCATTGAAGTAAGGGCGATAAATGAGAGGCGAATTAATCATGTGGACCACGATGTAGAAAAAAAGCCAACTGCTGTATGACAAGAATATCGTGATGGCGGCCCAATAGGCGCCGGTTCTGCCTTTAACGAATTGAGCAGTGGCACCGATCGCGATTCCCAAGACAAGTCCGGTCCAAGAGAACGATCCAGCCAGGTATGGTGATTCAACCATTTTTGCCTTCCTCCGATTTCCCGTCCTGAGAACTTCCTATTGCCATCCACAAGCCATCCGCAGTGGCGCGATAGCAGTATCCAATCCAGCCACATCGAACTCCGCGAGAAGAGATCCGCTGTTGATTGGGGCAACCTCAATTAGCAGCGTTTTGGCGGCTGCTAGTTCTTTGGCAAAGACAATCGCACCCGGGTAAAAGATGGACCGATTGTCTGTCGATCCACCCCACAGCTTTTCACGCAACTTCTTTTTATCGATCCGACTTTTGACATAGTGTTCCCGGTGAAACCAATGTTGGCCAATCGAGAAAATCACGCTCGTAACGTCATCCTTGCAGCGAATGAACAGCAACGCCCGTGCGGTTCCGCCGCGATCATCGGACATATAGTTTTCTGAGAACAAACTTAGATAAATATTCACGGTGTCACTGATCTTCGACACCTCTTGCTCGACGCTCCAGCCATTACCGGTCGGTAAGGCGGCCACTGCACTATCAATCTCAGCGGGCGTGGCCCGGCGTGCTGACTTTGGTTTATCCACCTTAGTCGGAGCGATCGGTGGCGGCAGAGCGCCGTTGCCCACAGTCACACCCTTCTCGTCCATGCACAAAACATCAGTACCCAGTTGAACCGGTTTCATGCAGCCAGGTAGCGGCGCGGATTGGGGTTGTTCGGCCGATGCGATCGAAGCCGACACAATCAGAACAAGCGACACCACCACCCATAGCCGCACAGTCACCTCCCATTACCCGCATTCGCATTGCATCGACTCGCCGCCGTTTTGGCAAGGCTAGTCTGTTGGGAGAATTCGCATTCCATGCCCGGATATAATAAAATTACAGCTTCCGTAATTTTTCCTTGACGGCGTAATTACAGATATCGTAATTATTGATCACCGCCGGTTTCCCCCAGCGGTTGCGAGTGTCGTTCCCTCCACTCGACGGCGGCCCCGGTTCCCTGTCTCCCCTCCCTGGGACGTGACGGGACCCTCCCTGACCGGGGCCGCCGCTTTTCTGGGACCGCTGATCAAGGATCGTTATGCCTTACGCTCAGTACCTGCCAGTGGCGCGCGCCTGCCCCGATGTGCGGATGTTCAAATTCGCCGCCATCTGCCGCAGTTTCTGCTCGACGTTCTCGCGCATCGTGTACCTGGAATGCGCGCTGAAACCGATCTCGCGGCTGTACTCCGCCTTGGCCTGCCGCATGGCGCCATCATGGATTTCCTTGAGCAAGGTGGTGCGGTCGATCCCATGCCGGATCATCGCACAGGCCAGCTCCTCGTTGATGATTTCCATCGCGTTGACACGGCCAAGCAGTTCTTCAAACCGATACTCCAATACTTCCGACATCTTGGGGTTCCAGTCTCTTTGGGTTTCGGGAGTTAGGCACCGGGTCTCGACGGCGAATCGAGATCCGGTGCCGTCATCATATGCGCGGGCGGCGCAACTGTCCTTTTTTCCCACGATCACTTTTGCCCTTGTTGAGGAGTGCTGAGCCATGTCCCGACTGTATGGCGGCGCCGGCCGCATCAAGGATAAACCTGACCTCACCGCCTTGCGCGCCGCCCTGGCGCTGGACCAGGCGCGCGCCGCCAACGGCAAGCCGCTGCATGGTGCCGCCCGTCTCCAGGCCCGCATCACCGCGATGGCCGAGGAGATCGTGGCCCGCACGATCGCCAACGACAATTGCACCGCCGCCGATCTGCTGCAGGCGGGCTTTGCCCAGGCCGACATCGACGCCCTGGGTGCGCGGGCCGTTGAACGTGCCCGCTTGCGCGCGCCCAATCTGCGCGTCGCGTGAGCGTGATGCTGGGCCTCTTCCGCCGCAAGCCGGCACCCGCATCGACCTTCGACGCCGACGCCTATCTGCGCGACGCGCGCCCGCCGCGCGACCTGTCGCCGGATCGGATCGCCGCCTTGCGCGCGCACTCGCCGAAGTTTGCTGAGGCTCATTCCAGCATCGCGAAGGCCGATATCCACGCCGACGAGATCCGCACCGATCCAGCCAAGGTCGGAAGGAAGGCCGAGATATGATCCTCCGCGCGATCATCCTGGCTCTCATTGCCCCGCTCCTGGCGGCGCCTATCTATGGCGACCCCGTCAGCGCAGCACCCGACTTCATGCCCGTTGCCGAATTCAATGAACCGGTCGGCCTGCGCGGCAAGGTGCCGGGCGCCAGCTATGCGTTCTGTATGGCCCAGCGTGCGTTGTGTTCCTTTGTCCTGCCGGCCCTGCCTTTGCCCGACGATGCCATGGCAATACTCAACCGCGTCAACCGCGATGTGAATGCCGGCATCGCCTTCCGTGCCGATGAGCCCAGCATAGATGCCTGGGAGATCGAACCCGTCGCCGGTGACTGCGAAGACTATGTCGTCACCAAATTGGCGCGCTTGGTGGCGGCCGGCATCCCGCGCGATACCCTGCGCCTCGCCACGGCACAGTTGCCCGATGGCCGGTTCCACATCGTGCTGGTGGCCCAGACCTGGCGCGGCTCGTTCATTCTCGACAACCGCACCGATGCGATCCTGCCGTGGCGCGGTGTCAATTATCGCTGGCTGGCCATGGAAACCAATGGCGCCGGCACGGCGATGGCGTGGCACGAGGTGCTGCCGTGAGCGATCTCTATCAGATCCGTCACGACGTTCCGCCACCCCGGCGCAAGCCCATCGATGCGGCTACGCGCAGGGGCAAGAAGCCCGGCAAGGTGCGGCGGACCATGGAAGCGCTGCAGATCGACGAGTATTTCGACGTGCCGCTCGCCGACTTTCCATCCTACCCGGATGTCAAGACGCTGCTGAGCCGTGTCTCCGCCATCGGGCTTCGCACGCTCGGCGCCGGCAACAGCACGACAGAGGGCCATGAGGATTTCGTCCGCGTCTGGCGGATCGCCTGACCGTCATTTAGCCAAGGGGGACTGACCGATGTTTGAAACGACCGCGTTCAACCGGGTTCATGCCAATGTAAACGCATCGAACGTGGTCGATATCTCCGCCATCCGGGCACGGCTGGCAACCGGTCAACCGATGTTCGATAAACCCACGGCCGATCAATCGGCAGCGTCCCTCCCCCACATTGGGGTTGGCGACTGGGTCAGGACCGCAACCAACATCGTCGGCTTTGTGAAACGCACCTATGTCGATGACAAGGGTGTGCCGCGCGCCGTCATCACCAACGGCAGTGGCATAGAGCAGAGCCACGCGATCCGCACCCTCACCTTGAGCGAGCGCGCCGGGTTCCACCAACCCGCACCTGTCGCCATCCAGGAGGGCTGCTGACATGGCGTCTGCCACCGATGAAATCGCCGACGACCATCCCGGCAGCTTGCAGAGCGACGGAACCAGTCGCGACGGCGACAATCGCCAGGGCGGCATCGCCGCTGATCACCTTAAATCCTTCATTGAGCGCATTGAACGGCTCGAGGAAGAGAAGGCCGCCATCGCGAACGACATCACGGAAGTCTACGCCGAGGCCAAGGGCACCGGCTTTGACGTCAAGATCATGCGCCAGCTGGTCCGCCTACGGAAGATGGAAGCCAACGACCGCAGCGAGCAAAGCGAATTGCTCGACATCTACATGCGCGCCGTCGGGATGGTGGTGTGATGAGCTATGCACGCATGGATCACGCCGGCTGGGTTGAGAAGAACAATGTCGCCGGCAAGCGGTTGATGACGGCGACACAGCGCAAGAGCGATCGTGGATTTGCCACCGCACCGGACCAACTCTCGCCCTTCCAGGTCAAGGTGATGGATATCCTCGGCATGGTGGGTGGTGGCATCTACAATGCGCCCATTGTCTGGGAGAGCATTGATTGGGGCCGGCCATATTCAAGCGGAAAACCAGGCGCCATATCCGTGTCGTGGCGCGGCCATCTTGCAACATTCGATTTCAACCAACTTACACGCCTCGTCTTTTTGTGCCATGAAGCGCGCATTCGGTGCGCTCTCAGTCCTTGGAACCCGGGCCATCTGCGTCTGAGTTTCAGCTCCCGTACGGACGAGGATGGTTTTAGCGACGGGCATCCGAGCCTGGATGAGGCCGTTACCACGTTTCGCGACTATCTGCCTGCCGAACATCGGATCATCTATATACCGGCGTCGACGAAAGCGGGGGCGTGATGGCACGCATCCGGACGGCGATCCTTGATTTCATCCGCCATCGCGTTGTCCCTGTGCGCAAGCCGGATCAGGTCATTGGCGGCAGCGACCGGCCCTACATGCTGCGCTGGTTTCTGATCCCCAAGAATCGCCTTTTCAATATCTATCTGCATCAGTTCCTGCGCGACGACGATGACCGCGCGCTGCATGATCACCCGTGGGCCAGTATGTCCTATGTGCTGGAGACTGGCTATTGGGAGCACACGCCCAAGGGCCGCTTCTGGCGTGCACCAGGGGCCGTCGTCTTCCGTCGTGCCACCGCCCAGCACCGCATCGCGCTGCTGCGCGACGAAGGCGTGCCGGAGACGTGGGGTGGGATGTCGGCCTGGACCATCTTCATCACCGGCCCGAACGTCCGCCAATGGGGCTTCCACTGCCAGCACGGATTTGTCCACTGGCGCGACTTCACCAGCCAGGACGGCAACAGCATCGGTGCGGGCTGCGATCAATCGGCGAATGACAACGCTGCCGAGATCATTCCGTTGCAGCGGCGGCAGGGTGGCGGTCACAATGGCTGATCCGGAACTCTTCCCGCGCCAACTGCCGGCATCCTGGGCTGGCGTCGATCTCACCTATGGGGCCGAGTTTGATTTCGGCAACTTCGCCAAGGCCATTCGTGAGTCGCGCGACCCGCTCTTTGGGCTCCCTGAAATGCCGCAGCCCATCGAAGACGCGGTAACCGACCTGCTGCGTGAGAGCGAAGCGGCGCGAGAGTTCTATCCGTACCTGGTGCAGGGCGTCGCCTGTTGCCGCGACAAACTGAAACACGAGGTCAAAGACCCCGACGCGATTCTGGCGGAGTTCATCGATCGTCTCGCCGATCACGCGGCGGGACTGCGGCACAGCGCCAGCGATTGGGATGCATGGAGCAGGCGCGTACCCCCCCCTATCGATTCTACTGACGAGGACGACGCATGAAATTCCTGATCGAACGGGGTACCCTCGTCGATACCATGGCCGCCATCACCCGCGTGGCACAGCGCAGCGGCGAACTGCCGATCCGCGCCTGTGTCAAGATCGAGACGCAGGGCGACCGGATCGCGATCACCGGGCTGGATGCCCACGTCTGGTTGACCGTGAAGGCGGCGGCCGAGATCCAGCAGCCGGGCGCCACGGTCGTCAACGCGGCCCTGCTGGCGGATGCCGCCAAGGCCTGCGCACCCGGCAGCCAGGTGGAGTTCAACGCACCACCGGCAGCAGAGGACAACGCCCCAGCCGCCTTCGGCACGGTGAAGGCTGGCAAGGCACGCTTCCGCCTGCCCTTGCTCCCAGCTGCCGACTTCCCGTCCGGCAAGGATCTGGGTGACGCCACGGCCTGGACCATCGCCGCCACCGATCTCCGCTTCCTGCTCGGCCGGGTGTCACATGCCATGTCAACCGATGACACCAAGTACTATTTGAACGGCGTCTTCCTCACCGTGGCGCGGGATGTCGAGGGCGATGGCGGCCTGGTGCTGCGCGCTTTTGCGACCGACAGCAGCCGGGCTGCCTCCGCCCATGTCGCAGCCGAAGCCGATGTGGTCGACGCCTTTGCCGAGCTGACGCGCCACCCCATCATCCCCCGCCAGACGGTGGCGCATCTGCTGCGCTTCACCGAAGCCGATGGCGCGGTCGGGTGCAAGGTGGCGGATGGACAGATCTCGTTCGAGTTTGCCGATACGCTGTTGATCAGCCGTCTGCTCGACGCGGACTTCCCGGATGTTGAACAGGTCTTCACCATCACCGCCCGTCACAATTTGAAGGTCGCCTTGGGCCGCAGCGACCTCAGCGATCTGGTGGCGCGCCTCACACCCTTCGCGGGCGGCGCCAAGGAAAAATCCCTGGTGGTGGAATTCAGCGGCACCGTCGCCGCCGCATCCGCCCGGGTCGACGCCAGCGAAGCCAATGATGAGATCGCAACCGGTGGCCTCACCGATGGCCAGCCCGGCGGCGCGCCAGCCCCCATCTCCGTCATCCTGCAAACCAAGTTCCTGCGCGACTGCCTGGAAGCTGGTGCCGGCGACCGGGTCGAGCTGGCGATGCTGCCCCTGGACGTGAAGGTGCCGGGCAGCGCCACGGTGCGCTTTGCCTTCCCTGATGAGCCGCGCCTGCGGCTGATGGTGCAGCGGATGAGGGCATGACATGACCGACATGCTCACCCAACGCCACGCCACCTTTTCAGACGATGGTGACCTGCGCTGGACCCTGACGCGGTCCTTCCTACTCGCTGCCAATGGTGGCAAGGGTCTGATGTGGATTGGTGGCAATCCGGCAAAGGCAGGGGCGGACAGCGACGACATGACGTCCATGCGTTGGGATCACTTCACCAAGGCCTGGGGCTATTCGCGCTACTTGGGGATGAACCCTATCCCAAAAATCAGCAGTACACCGGATGATGCGCGAGCGTGGCTGATGGGTGGTGGCATTGAGGTGGATGCTGCCATCGAACATAACCTTTCCCTCATCGAAGCGCTTGCCCCTGATTACGACATGCACGTCGTTTGTTGGGGAAACATCGTCCAGAACGATTGGCTGCTCGATCGGGTTATCAAAGCGATCAATCGACCGCTCTTTTGCCTCGGCACCAATAGTGACGGATCACCACGACATCCCATGGCGCGGGGCCGTCATCGCGTACCGGATGACCAGCAACCAGTTCTGTGGAGAGACGCGGCATGACCGAAGACGAATTCAGGACTGGCAAGATCGTAAAAGCCGCCCCACCGCAGATGTCTGCCGCCGAGCTTGCCAACATGCTGCGCGTGGGCGATCAAGTGACACGTCTTGGCCTCACTCTGACGGACACCGAAGCCCGGGTACAGCGCGCGGCGGTGGAAATCCAGAAGGCGCATCCGACATGGCCAAATGACGCCTGCCTGGCGCTCGCCTATATGGCGGCGGACATCGTCAGTTTTGACATGATTGGACAGGCGACCTTGCCGGAGGGGTGGTCACTCCACGCGAACCAGGACGGCATCGCCGTCACCCATGACGACGGGTCGATGGCCTGCCTCATGACGGACGAAGACGGCGCGCGCATGATCGTCCTGCGGGGCTTTCTGACCGCCCTGCACGCCCTCACCGAACGCGTCGCGGTGCCGGCGCCGACCGATGGCACGGTAACGATGCTCGAATCCCGCGACATGCCGCTCTGCATCACGGGTGTTGCCATTCGCGTGAATGGCCGTGTCCACAGCCAGACAGCGCCGGCACGACACAACAATCTCATCCACGCGCTCGCTGGTGCTGGTTATGCAGCAGATGAACTTTGTGACCAAGGATTTATTACCAGCGCCGGCTGCTTCGTCGATCGCGTCGAAGCCCTCGCCATCGCCAAGGCGGCTGGCCAGCTGATCCGCAAGACCGAGCCGCAGAACGAACTCTTTTCCGAGGATCTGTGGTGAGGGTCTGGACGCCCGACCAGCGGCGGCGCCACAGCGAGCATATGCATGCGCGAATGGCTGATCCTGCCTATGCGGCCAAGGCAAGGGCGCGCGGGCGCCAGATCTGCGCCGTGATGAACAGTGACCCGGCGATCATCGCAAAGCGCAATGTCATCCAGAAGGCGCGCATGCGCGAACTCTATCAGGACCCCGCTTATCGCGCGCGCAAGGGCTGCCTGCCGCCGATGACCCCCGACGAGCGGCGGCTCTACAAGAAGCTGACCCGCAACGGTGCCGCCCGCGCCGACGCGCTGCGCGTGATGGGGAAGGCCCAGTGAGTTTCGACTGCATCAGCTGCGAGTACAACATGATGTTGATCAACGGCGCCCTAATTGGTCGCCGTCTCAACCTGTCTGACGAGAAGGTGACACAAGGTGAAATCGCCCAATACCTTGATATGGCCGATGTTCGTTACAGCCGGGAACATCGCTTGGGGGATGGCGAGATCGTCGATTTTCTCGTTGCCGATCACATCGCCTTGGAAGTGAAGTTGCGCTGCCCGCGCAAAAAGATACTACGCCAACTCGCGCGCTACGCGGTCTACGCCGATGTCCACATGCTGATTCTGGCTTCCAATACCGCCATAGCTTTGCCCGACCAAATCCAGCGCAAGCCCGTCATCGGAATCTCACTCGGCAAGGCATGGCTATGAGCCGCACCTACGGCGCCATGGAACTCGATGCTGAAACTGGTGACTGGGTCATCACCGCTCTGGAACCGCACGTCGCCATCCGCCTGAAGCAGATCTTCCCGCGCATTCAGAAGGCATCGACGGCGCCTTTCCGAATCGCCAACCGGCCGGCCGATGCCGCCGATCTCGACTGGTTCCTGACCCGCTATCCGTTGGCCGTCAAGGTCAACGACCGCGTTGCGATGACCCATGGGCGCGAGTTGTTCCATGCCAATCAGGCGGAAATGGAACGCATCCTGCATCCGGACTATGTGCCGCCGGCGCGGGCTGGATTGCGGCCGGGGCAGAAAATCCGCCCATATCAATCCCAGGCCGTCGACATGCTCGGGCGCGCTGGTGGCCTGCTATGCGGCGATGAGGTTGGCTTGGGTAAGACCTATGAGGCCGGTGGTGCCTGCCTGCTGCCCGATGCCCTGCCAGCCGTCATCGTCTGCCAGGCGCATCTGCAATCGCAATGGGCGGCTGTCCTGGGTAGGCTGCTCAATCTCTCATGTCATCAGGTCAAGAAGGCGCGGCCTTACACCTTGCCGGCCGTCGATGTACTGATTTTTCGTTACACCCAGCTTTACGGATGGGTGGACTACTTCAAAACGCTCAAGCCCGGCCTGGCTGCGTTCGATGAGATCCAGGAACTCCGCCGCGGCACCGAAGCCAACAAGGGCATCGCCGCGAAAGCCCTTTGCACGGCGGCGCGATACCGCCTCGGCCTCACCGCGACGCCGATCTATAACTACGGCAATGAGATATGGACCATCATGGAATTCCTCCGGCCGGATGTCCTGGGGCCATATCCGGATTTTATGCGCGAATGGTGCCCCTCGGGACGGATCTCTGACCCGGCAGCACTCGGCACCTATCTCCGCGAGCAATACGCTTTCCTGCGGCGCACCAAGCACGATGTCGGTCAGCAGATGCCGGCCGTCAACCGCCTCGTCGAATACATCGACACAGATGCCGAGGCTATCCGCTCGATCGATGAGGTGGCGCATCAGCTGGCGATCCGCGCCACGACCGGCGAATTCACCGATCGCGGCAAGGCGACACGCGAGTTGGATCTGTTGGTCCGTCAACAGACGGGCATTGCCAAGGCCCATGCCGTCGCGACCTTCGCCCGGATCATTGTTGAGGGTGGCGAACCGATCGTGCTCATTGGCTGGCACCGCGACGTCTATGACATCTGGTTGGCGGCGCTGCACGACCTTCACCCGGCGATGTATACGGGAACGGAATCGACCAAACAGAAGGACGATGCCAAGGCGCGCTTCATCGCCGGGGAAACCGACATCCTGATCCTCAGCTTGCGTTCCGGCGCCGGCCTTGATGGTCTGCAGTTTCGCAGTTCCACCGTGATCTTCGGCGAACTCGATTGGTCGCCGGGCGTCCATCACCAATGCATCGGCAGGCTCGATCGTGACGGACAGAAGGACCCCGTGACCGCGATCTTCCTCGTCTCCGACGAAGGGTCCGACCCACCGATGATGGAAGTCCTGGGCCTCAAGGCATCCGAGGCCGCCGCCATCGTCGATCCCGGCATGGGACTGCAGGCGGTGCATTCAGACGTCAACCACATGCGCGTTCTGGTGCAGCGCTATCTCGACCGCAAGGGCAAGGTGCGCGGTGCGCCAGATCGCGATGCTCCGCCACCAGCACCTGTCACACAACAAGCTTCGATGTTCGAGGAGATCGGGTCATGACCACACTGACGCTGAATCAGGTCGCGGAACGGGCTGACGATTTAGTTGGTCGTATTGACCGCCGTTTAGCTGGCGCGACAAACACCAACATTCGCGCCTTGTTGGGGGCATCGAGCAAGACCATTGCCACCCTGCTCGCAGACCGGAGAGCGAGTGAGGCGCGCGAACGTCAGACCACACTAACAAATCTGCTGGCCTTCGCTAAGTACATCAAGAAATCTGCCAAGCTCGGCAGCGCGACGGCCGAGGACATGGTCCAGGGATATTTGTGCGCGGTATCCCTTGGTGAGATTGCGGAGCCCGCGACAAACCAAACGTCACGGCGGATGGCACCAGGCGTCGCGGCGATCAACAAATGAAAGCCCTGTCCATCCGCCAGCCATGGTGCTGGATGATACTCAATGCGGGCAAGAACATTGAAAACCGAGACTGGAAGCCATGGAATCCCGGCCTAAAGTTTCGCGGTGATTTCCTGATCCACGCCAGCGCCGGCATGACGAAGAATGAGTACCTAAGTTGTGCCGACACGGCACTAGCGATCAAACGAAACGGTTATCCGTCGTTCCCCGATGATCTGTTGCTGCCACCTTTCAATGACCTGGATCGCGGCGGGATTGTCGGCATCGCGCAGATTTACAACGTCGTCCAACAAAGCGAATCACCATGGTTCTTTGGTCGCTATGGCCTCGTGTTGCGTAACGCCCGACCGCTGCCATTCCGCCCTCTCAAGGGCCAGCTGGGATTTTTCGAGGTGAACGATGTCTGACGAGGATCTATTACGAGGAGTTCTTGCAGCGTTCATCCTCAGCTGCATTGAAGGCTGCTGCAAAGCGATGCTCAAATACTGCCAGACTGACGTCGGACCAAGGCGAGCATTCGTGGTGTGCATCGATCAAGCTATCGTACTCAAGCGCAAGTTTATCAAAGCCGTTTTGAGCAGCGTCGATATCTGCGACGTGAAGGCTCGCGTTTACCGCGTTGAACGCAGCCTCTTCAAAATCATAGATATCGGCCGCCCCGCGCTTAAGGATTCTAAGCGTCGCCATGCGCTGTTTCGCTTTCAGCCCTTCGAAGTCCGCGTTTATCCCAATCATAGGTTTATCCTTCCTGTAGGGACTAGGTGGGTCGTCTCGCCTCTTCGTTCAAGAGGTACATATGAGATTTTTCAACCATTGAGGGCTACCATATGCTTGTACGATAGGGGCGGAAATTGACCGCCCACCCCACCCTGCGCGCCCTGGCCCGCCTGCTTGCCCGCCAGGCATACACGTCGCAGTATGTGCCGCCGGCGGCGACCGGGAACGCGAATGACAACGGGGCGAACGACAACATTAAGGGCCAGCAAGATGCGCGCCGGGATCTACGCCAGGTACAGCAGCGACCTCCAAAGCGATAGCTCGATCGACGATCAGGTCCGGTTGTGCCGGCAGCGCGCAATTGCCATCGGCGCGGACGTGGCCGAGATCGTCGACGGCGTCACCAAGCTCGACCAGATCAAGTTCAAGAACCGCGAGGAAGCGCAGGCGGAATCCTTCCGCAAGATGCTGCTGGCGATGGTGCGCGACCTGCGCGTGATCCTCGTCAAGCTCGCCGACCGCCTGCACAACATGCGCACGATGGACGCGATGGCGGCCAACAAGCGCGCCCGCATCGCCCGCGAGACGCTGGACATCTACGC
>NZ_CAKZGO010000013.1 GCF_936916975.1 uncultured Dongia sp.
CCCCCCCCCCCCCGCCCCCCCCCCCCCCCCCGCCCCCCCGCCCCCCCCCCCCCCCCCCCCCCCCCCCCCCCCCCCCCCCCCCCCCCCCGCGCGGGGCGGGGCGGGGGCGGGCCCGCCGCCCCCTGGGGGGGGGGGGGCAGCCCCCGACCCGCGCCCCCCTACCAAACCTCACCGACGCAACCTTTCGCGGACGGGCCCGTACCGGGCGAATTCAGCCAGGGCCGAGCCGCCCGATTACACCTAGCGGTCTTGATCCATACGAATCAAGACCTAATCCCTAACACGAAAAGTATCATGTTAACGTTCTGTTAACCAACACAAACATATAGCAAGCGCACACCATTTGTGACGAACTCACAATTTTGATGGATGATGAGCGATTTCGCCCGGATTTGGTGGGTTTTAGTGCGCCAAATGCCCGACTTTTCGGTTGTGTTAGCTAAAGACCTTACACATAAACTGGTCTTAAACCGTCGGGCATTGGGTGAGGGAGCTGAGCGGCAAATGGGCATCATTGCCGGGTGCGGTCTTCCAGGAGGAGGAGGCCATATAGGGTGCGCCGTCGGCGCTGAAGGCGACAAATTGGATGGCGCCGTCCGGTCGCAGGAACATGACAAAGCAGTTCGGTTCGCCGCCGCGATAGGTCGGATAAGCGTAGCAGACCTCGCCGGCCTCCACCCACCATTTACCAGGATAGACGCAGCCTTTTTCGGCATATGCAGTACGGCCGTCAGCGACGTGATATTCGATCCAGTCCTGGCCATCGTAATAGCGGCCATAGATGGTCAGGCCGTCCAGCGCCTTTTTAATCTCGGCCGGATCGGTGACGGCAACGGCGTCAGGGGCCAGATCGTTGAGGATTTCTGGGGAAAGGTCCGGGGAATCCGTAGAGGTATCCGCCCAGGCCGGCCGCGCAAGGATCGGCAGGACGAGGCCAGCCAGGATCATCTGGCCCAGCACCACCAGGCGCAGTAATTTGGATGCTGATCGCGCTAGGCAGGTGGTCAAACGTCAATCTCCGGCTAAGGCGTCATTATATAGATCCCGATATTGGCATAAGGAGGGCAGTGCAGGAAAAGGTAAGGTGCCGGCCCCGTCAAATCCGTTGACTCGGCAGCTGAGCCGAATTATATGCGGAATAATCATGAAATATCCGGATAAATGCAAATGCTGGATGACATTGACCGTTCAATCGTCGAGATGATGCAGGCCGATGCCACTCTCGCTTATGCGGATCTTGGCGCGCGCGTGGGCCTCTCTGCGTCGACCATCAACGATCGGCTCAAGCGATTGCGGGCGAAAGGGGTCATCCGCAGGGTCAGCGCCGAGATCGACCCCCATGCCCTGGGGCTCGATCTCATGGTCTTCGTGCTGGTGGAAGTGGGCGGCGTGGAAGCGGAACGCGCGTTCCTCCGCACCATGCGGGACGCGAGCGCAGTCCTGGAGTGTCATCATATCGCGGGCGATTTCTCGTACCTTCTGAAGGTGCGCGTGGCGTCGACCAGCGCTTATGAGGATTTCCTCAACAGCCATATCAAGACCCTGGCGGGCATCCGGCGCACGCAAAGCCTCATCGCTCTTTCCAGCCCCAAGGACAGTCGTGTGCTGCCGACCGAGATGGCCAAAGAAAGCGCTTGATCATGGACCTGCTGCTGCGCGAAATCCTGCTGCTGGCAAAGGGGATCGGCATCGGCTTTGCCGTGGCGGCGCCGGTCGGGCCGATCGGCATGCTATGCATCCGCTTGACGCTGGAAAAGGGCCGTATGGCGGGCTTTTGCGGTGGTCTGGGTGCTGCTGTGGCAGATACCATTTTTGCTGCGGTCGGGGCATTTGCCATCATTGGCGCCTTTGGCCTCTCCAGCGGCGGAAGCTCGATCGAAGGCTATCGCACCTGGTTTGAATTGGGCGGTGGCCTGTTCCTGATCGGGTTCGGCGTCCATCTTGGCTTGAAGCGCCCGATCATCGCCAGCGACGACGAGGAAGTGCCGCAAACCCTCTTCGCCGATTTTGCCAAGACCCTGATCCTCACCCTCGCCAATCCCGTGACGATCCTGTCCTTCATCGCTATCTTTGCCGGCGTCCCCGGCATGGCACGGATCGAGCTTGGCATGATGCCGGTGCTGACCCTCGGCGTGTTCGTGGGATCGGCCGGCTGGTGGCTCACCTTGGCGATCGGCGTGGGGCTCATCCGGCATATGATTTCCGAGGTGGTCTTCATCTGGCTCAACCGGATCGCCGGCGGCCTGTTGGTCGCCTTCGGCTTCTATACGCTGATGCATCTGGCCGGGACCTATTTCGCCGGCGGTCAATAGGTCGTCCGGGCGGTTGCCGCCGCTGGTGCCGGATGCTAGTTTCCGGCCCGATTTCGTCGTTTTTCCGTACAGATTGGACTGATCCCCCGCCATGTCATTGGACAGCAAGACCGTCGCCAACATCGCCACTTTGGCCCGCATCCGGGTGCCCGAAGCCGACCTTCCCGGGCTCGCCCAGGAACTTTCCGGCATCATGACCTGGATCGAGCAGTTGAACGAGGTCGATACCACGGGCGTGCAACCGATGTCCGGCGTGCTTGCGCGCGATATGCCGCGGCGGCCGGATGTGGTCAATGACGGTGGCGATCCCAATAAGGTGCTGGCCAATGCGCCGGAGCCGGCGCATGGCTTTTTCACCGTCCCCAAAGTGGTCGAGTGAGGAGCGGCATCATGAGCGATTTGACGCATCTCACCATTGCCGCCGCCCTTGACGGCCTCGCCGCCAAGAAATTCTCGGCGCGCGAATTGACCAATGCCCATATCACCAAGATGGGCCAGGCCAAGGGATTGAACGCCTATATCACGGAGACGCCGGATATCGCCTGCGCCAAGGCTGACGCATCCGACAAGCGCCGCGCCATTGGCGATAAAGTCGGCGCGCTCGACGGGATTCCGCTCGGCATCAAGGATCTGTTCTGCACCGAAGGCGTGCAGACAACGGCGGGCTCGCACATCCTCGAAGGCTTCAAGCCGACCTATGAATCGACCGTGACCACCAAGCTGTTCGATGCCGGGGCGGTCATGCTGGGCAAACTCAATCTCGACGAATTCGCGATGGGCTCCAGCAACAAGACCTCCTACTTCGGTAACGTCATCAATCCGTGGAAGCGCCAGGGCGACAATACAGATCTAGTCCCGGGCGGTTCGTCCGGTGGTTCGTCGGCAGCGGTGGCGGCACGCATCGCCATGGGTGCGACGGGCACGGACACCGGCGGTTCGATCCGCCAGCCAGCCGCCCTGACCGGTACCGTCGGCATCAAGCCGACCTATGGCCGCTGCTCGCGTTGGGGCATCGTGGCGTTCGCCTCGTCCCTCGATCAGGCCGGGCCGATCGCGCGTTCGGTGGAAGACTGCGCCATCATGCTGGGCGTCATGGCGGGGCATGACCCGAAGGATTCGACCTCGGTCGAAATGGCGGTGCCGGATTTCCGCAAGGGCCTCACCGGCGACATCCGTGGTCTCCGCATCGGTATCCCGAAGGAATACCGCGTGGATGGTATGTCGCAGGAGATCAGCGATCTCTGGGCGAAGGGTGCCGAGTGGTTGAAGGCGCAAGGCGCCGAGATCAAGGAGATCTCGCTGCCGCATACCAAGTATGCGCTGCCGACCTATTACATCATCGCGCCGGCGGAAGCCTCGTCCAACCTCGCGCGCTATGACGGTGTGCGTTTTGGCCTGCGCGTGCCTGGCAACTCGCTGGATGAGATGTATGAACTCACCCGCGCCGCCGGCTTCGGCAAGGAAGTGAAGCGCCGCATCCTCATCGGTACCTACGTGCTCTCGGCCGGTTACTACGACGCCTACTATCTGCAGGCGCAGAAGATTCGCGCCCTTATCCTCAAGGATTTCACTGACGCGTTCAAAGATGTCGATGTGATCCTGACGCCGTCCACACCGTCGGCCGCCTTCGGCTTTCATGAGAATGAGGACGATCCGGTCCAGATGTATCTGAACGACGTCTTCACCGTGACCGTGAACCTCGCCGGATTGCCGGGTATTTCGGTGCCGGCGGGCCTCGACAGCAATGGCTTGCCGCTGGGCCTGCAGATGATCGGCCGTGCCTTCGATGAGGAGACGCTGCTGCGCTCTGCCCAGGCCCTGGAAAAGGCCGCCAATTTCACCGCCCTGCCGGCGGGAGTGTGACGAACATGACTGACACCCTGATCAACGACAAGAACCTGATCGACGGCCGCACCGGTAAATGGGAGGTCGTGCTCGGCCTTGAAGTCCATGCGCAGGTGACGTCGAAATCCAAGCTCTTCTCGGGTGCCGCCACCGAGTTTGGCGCCGAACCCAACACGCAGGTGAGCCTGGTCGATGCCGGTTTCCCGGGCATGCTGCCGGTCATCAATGAAGTCTGCGTCGAGCAGGCGGTGAAGACGGGTCTCGGCCTTAAGGCGCAGATCAATCTCATCTCAGTCTTCGACCGGAAGAATTATTTCTACGCCGATCTGCCCAATGGCTATCAGATCAGCCAGTTCCTGCAGCCGATCGTGGGCAAGGGCACGATCGTGCTGGATCTGGCGGAAGGCGAACACCGCGAGGTCGGCATCACGCGCCTGCATCTGGAGCAGGATGCGGGCAAGAGCCTGCATGACCAGCATCCATCGAAGACCTATGTCGATCTCAACCGCGCCGGTGTCGCACTGATGGAGATCGTCTCGGAACCCGACATGCGCTCGTCGGAAGAGGCTGCTGCGTATTTGAAGAAGCTGCGCTCGATCCTGCGCTATCTCGGCACCTGTGACGGCAACATGGACGAAGGCTCGATGCGCTGCGACGTCAATGTCTCGGTGCGCAAGGTCGGCGACCCACTCGGCACGCGCTGCGAAATCAAGAACGTGAACTCGATCCGCTATGTGGCGGCCGCCATCGAACATGAAGCGCGCCGCCAGATCGAGGTGATCGAGGAAGGCGGCAGCATCCGCCAGGAGACCCGCTTGTGGGATCCGGGCAAGGGTATGACGCGCGCCATGCGCTCCAAGGAACAGGCGCATGATTATCGCTATTTCCCGGACCCCGACCTGCTGCCGTTGAAGCTGGATGCCGCCTGGGTGGAAAGCCTCAAGGCCGGCCTGCCGGAACTGCCGGACGCCAAGCGTGCGCGTTTTGTGAAGGATCTGGGCCTCTCCGATTACGATGCCGGCGTGCTGGTCTCGGAAAAGGAATCGGCTGACTTTTACGAACTCGCCGCCAAGGGGCATGACGCAAAGCTCACCGCCAACTGGCTGACCTCGGAATTGTTCGGGCGTCTGAATGCGGTCGGCAAGTCGATCACGGAAAGCCCGGTCTCTGCGCAAGCGCTGGGTGAGCTTGTCGGTCTCATCGAGGACAACACGATCTCCGGCCGCATCGCCAAGGACGTGTTCACCGAGATGTTCGAGACCAGCAAATCGGCAGCAGCGATTGTCGACGAGAAAGGCCTGCGCCAGGTGCTGGACACCGGGGCGATCGATGTCGAGATCGACAAGATCATGGCGGCCAATGCCGACAAGGTCGCCGAATACCGCTCCGGCAAGGACAAGCTGTTCGGCTTCTTCGTCGGCCAGGTCATGCGCGCGATGGGCGGCAAGGCCAATCCGGCTATGCTTAACGAGCGGTTAAAGGCGAAGCTAGCTGGATAACCTCTGCCTGTTTGCGCCGACTAGCCATTTGTGCGACACTAATTCCTAGCGAGAACGCGTTTAGCGGGTGATCTCGATGGGCGTTGCCGGTGGTATCTTCAATATCATTCAGCGGGGGCAGCTATATGCCACGGCCGCGAGCTTGCGCGCGACAACCCAGACCGGCAACAATTCCGGCAACAATCGTCAAGCTGCCAAAAGCCAGAATGAGACCAGCACCGATCCGCGGACATGGTCTTTGAAGGCCAATGAAAGTGCCGCTGCCAGCTATTGGCGGTTGGCCCCGGACTCAGCGGCCAAGAACGCGCCGACGCTCGATATGGTCAAGCGTCTGGAAAAGATGGCCGACAATAACAACAGTGATATATCCGCCGAAAAGATGCGTCAGGCCAAAGCGAAATTGGATGGCCTGCGGCGTCAGCTGCAGATGCTGGCGGCTACTGGCGATGTGCGCCAATTGCGCCGGATCGCCGCTGAGGCCGCGAGTCTGGCGCGGGAAATCGGCGCTGCCGCCCGCAGTATCGCCCAAGGCATCGGAGCCGGCAGCGTTTCAAGCGACGCCAGTAGCGCGCAGGCGACGGCGAGTGCTGCCAATGCAGCGGCGCAAAGCACACCCGGCAAGACGGCGCTTGAAGGTACCGCTCCTGATAGTGGCGGAATTGACAGCCCGACTGTTGCTGCCGGCGCTGCAGCGGGAAGTACTCTGGAGCAATCCTACAAAGCGCTCCATGATCTTGGCACCGATGCGCGCAATGCCGTTGTGCAGGCCAAGGGCATCATTGCCTTGGCGGCGCAAATCGCGCGCGCCAAACGGCGCGGCGGTGATGAAGAAGAGGATCGCTACTTCCGCCGGTTGCAGGAGGAGGCGGATGGCGCTCTCCACGATATCGATGCGGGCCAGCGCGAAGCCTTGGGTGAACTGATTCTGCCGCAGAATGACTCGGTCGCCAGCAGCCTTGGTGCCAGCAGTCTTGATGGTGGAGTCCTTACCAGCACATCGCTTGAAATCACGGTCGAGACGCTCGTCATTTCCCAGACCAGTGTCGAAGTTTACGCCTGACATCTGTTGGCGGGCCGTCCTCCCGGTTCTTCTCTGGCACGCAAGGGGCGGCTGAATCTGCTTTTGAACCTGGTATTTACGACAGGAACCTTGGGCTCGCATGAGCATCGTAAGGTTGTGTTAACTAATTTCTGGCGTAAAATAGGGAAGATACGGAAACGACCCTCGGCCACGGCGTCGGGGAGGGGGACAATCCATGCGGCACAATTATCTCGCTTTGGCAGTGTTGGTCGCCGCCGGCCTGATGGCTGGCTGCGGCGGGCGTGCGGCGAACCCGACGCCTCAGGTTTCCATCTATGACCGATATATGAGCTGCGACGAAATCCGCGAGGAGGTCGCCCGCAATTACGAAGCTCAGTCCCTGCTGGTGCGTGACCGCGTCTGGGCTGAGGAAAAGAACGACATGATCATGGGGCTGTCGCTGGCCTTCCCGCCGGGCTGGTTCGCGGTCGACCCCACGGTCGAAGGCGAGTACGGCGAATCGCCTCAGGAGATCGAAGGCTCGGCCCTGGCGACACGAGCGCGCTATCTCATCGCGACGGCTCAGAAAGACGAATGCTGGCCCGATCCCAAGGTGTGGAGTCCGTTATGAAGCGCTTCGTATCCGTGCTGGGCGCGGCCGCGCTGATGCTCGGCGCCTGCGGTGGCGAGGTACCAAAGCTGGCGCAAGTCATCCGGCCGACCGACAGCGATATGGACTGCATGGATTTGCTGCGTGAAACCGGCGCCAATGACCTGGCGATCGCGCGGCTCGTCGACCGGGACGATCAAGTGCATCGCCGCAATGTCCATTACACGGTGATCGACGGCATCATGGTGCCGCCGGCCATGCTGACCTTGGATTTCCGCGAGCAGGCACCCAAGGAAATGGCCGTGCTGCGCCAGCGCAACCAGCGCCTCATTGAACTTGCCGATATGAAGGGCTGCTGAACGCCCGCTGCCGGTGCTAGCTCAGCAGGAACTGGCGCAGTCTTCCGATGATCTGGTCCGGGATTTCCTCGGGGATGAAATGCCCCGATTGGACCTGTTCGACCGTTACCCTCTTGGCCCAGCGCTGCCATTGCTTCAACGGATCGCGCTGGTGATCGACGAAGGTGCCTGAATAAAGCGCCAAGGTGGGGCATTCGATCATGCGGCCAGCCTTCAAATCGGCAAGATCATGGGTGTCGTCGATCGTGGCGCCGGCGCGGTAATCGGCACAGGTGGCGGCGATCACGTCCGGCCGCCGGAAGCAGCGCTTGTATTCAGCCATGACCTCGTCGGGAAAGGCGCTCATGTCGAGCGCCCAATGGCGGATGATCCATTCCAGCCAAAAATCCGGATCGGCGCCGATCAGGCGTTCCGGCAAGCCGTTGGGCTGCGCGAGGAATCCCCAATGGAAGGTGCCGAGGGCAAACTCCTTGTCCGCCTGTTCCCAATAGGCCGCGGTGGGCAGGATATCGAGCGGGACCAGACGATGGACCCGGTCGGGATAATCGAGTGCCAGGCGATAGGCAACCCGGGCGCCACGGTCGTGGCCGATAACCGCAAACTTCTCATAACCAAGCATTTTCATGATTTCGACCACTTCGGCCGCCATCTGGCGCTTGGAATAATTACTGGAATCGGCCAGTGGGGCAGGGGCTGCGCTGTCGCCATATCCCTTCAGATCGAGGCAGACCACTGCCATCGAGCGGGCCAGAAGTGGTGCCAGATGCCGCCAGATGAGATGGGTCTGCGGATAGCCATGCAGCAGCACGACCGGGCTGCCTTCGCCGCCCTTGATGACCTTGAAACTGAGGTCATTCAGTTGAACTTGCCAGCGGCTGAAGCCGTCGAACATGCTGCCACTCCTGAAACTTTAACAAAGTATCGGATAGGTGGGGGCGCGCCGGTTTTGCCGCCCACTTTCTTCTGCCGCGGAACGGATTAGACTGTGCGCCGCGATTCCCGGTCAACCCCTCCCAGGACTGATTTCCCGCCCCCGTTCCTGGCCAATTTTCAAGGTTTCCTGACGCCATCATGACGATGATCCTCGCTGCTCCCTCGACTGAAGCCAATTCCCTGCGCCAACGCCTGCGCGCGCATTACCGGGCTGACGAGACCGGTATCGTCGAAATGCTGTTGGGGCAGGCGGAATTGCCCGCCGAAATCCAGGACCGAATTGCCGCCCGGGCGCGCGCCCTGGTCGAGGAGGTGCGCCGCAACCGGGTGGGACAAGGCGGTATCGACGCCTTCATGCATGCCTATGAGCTGTCGTCCCGCGAGGGCGTGGTGCTGATGTGCCTTGCCGAGGCCCTTTTGCGAATTCCGGATAACGAGACCGCCAACCAGCTGATCCGCGACAAGCTGAAGGATGCCGATTTTGCCGCCCATCTGGGCGAATCGGATTCGATGTTCGTCAATGCATCCACCTGGGCGCTGATGCTCACTGGGCGCATCATGCAGCTCGACCAGACCAGCAGCGATCTTCGCGGTGTGCTGAAACGCCTGGTGACGCGCAGCGGCGAGCCGGTCATCCGTCAGGCGGTGACGCAGGCGATGAAGATTCTCGGCAAGCAATTCGTCATGGGCCGTGACATCAGCGAAGCGACCGATCGGGCGGAATCCGCCGAAAAGCGCGGCTATCGCTATTCCTATGACATGCTGGGCGAAGCCGCGCGGACCATGAGGGATGCGGAGCGTTATTTCGCGTCCTACGTCAATGCGATCGCTGCTATCGGCAAGGCGTCGAAAGGCAAAGGCATCATCGCTGGCCCCGGCATCTCGATCAAGCTCTCGGCCATCCATCCGCGTTATGAATTCGCGCAAAGCGACCGGGTGATGAAGGAGCTGGTGCCGCAGGTGGTGGCGCTGGCCCAGGCGGCGAAGAAGGCCGGCATCGGCTGCACCATCGACGCTGAGGAAGCCGACCGGCTCGATCTCTCGCTCGACATCATCGACGCTGTGGCAGGTGATGCCAGCTTGAAGGATTGGGATGGGCTGGGCCTCGCCATCCAGGCCTATCAGAAACGCTGCCTGCCGCTTATCGACTGGCTGGCCGATTGCGCGCGCCGCAATCGGCGGCGGCTGATGGTGCGCCTGGTCAAGGGTGCTTATTGGGACAGCGAGGTGAAATGGAGCCAGGAGCGGGGCCTGCCGGACTATCCGGTCTTCACGCGCAAGGTCTCGACCGATGTCTCCTATCTTGCTTGTGCACGTCGGCTGCTGTCCGATGGACAGGCCTTCTATCCAATGTTTGCCACCCACAATGCGCACACGCTGGCCGCCGTCATCGAGATGGCAGGCGGCGAGGCGGCGGCACGGGAGAAGCTTGAGTTCCAGCGCCTCCATGGCATGGGCGAACCGCTCTATGATCAGGTGACGCCGGCGGAAGCGATGGGCATTCCGTGCCGTGTCTACGCGCCGGTCGGCAGCCATGAAGATCTGCTGGCCTATCTGGTGCGCCGCCTGCTGGAAAACGGCGCCAATACATCCTTCGTCAACCGCATCGTCGATGAGAAGGCGCCCTTGGATGCCATCGTCGCCGATCCGATCATGCAGGTACGGAAGCTGAAGACCAAGCCGCATCCAGGCATTCCGCAGCCGCGCAACATGTTCGGGTCGGAACGCAAGAACTCGGCCGGCGTCGACCTCACGGACCCTGAAGTGATGCAGAAGCTGGCGGCGGAAGTGACCGCGGCGGCGGCGAACCTCGTCAGTTCCGGGCCAATCATTGGTGGCGTCGAGAAGACCGGCAAGACCGAGAATGTCGTCAATCCGGCCGATAGTCATCAAGTTGTCGGTCGCGTTGTCCAGGCGACACAGGCCGATGTTGATGACGCGATTGCACGCGCTTCCCGCGCCTTTCCGGACTGGGCGGCCACCAGCGCCATGACGCGCGCGGCCTGCCTGGACCGTGCCGCTGATCTCATGGAAGCGCGCCGTGGCGAAGTGCTGGCGCTTTGCATCCAAGAAGCTGGCAAGACCATTGGTGACGCCATTGCCGAATTGCGCGAGGCGGTGGATTTCTGCCGCTATTACGCAGCACGGGCGCGGGCCGATTTTGGTACGCCCCTCGTCCTGCCCGGGCCGACGGGCGAACGCAACCAGCTGCTGATGCAGGGTCGTGGCGTCTTTGCCTGCATCTCGCCCTGGAATTTTCCGCTGGCGATCTTCATGGGCCAGGTGAGCGCGGCGCTGGCTGCCGGCAATTGTGTGATCGCCAAGCCTGCCGAGCAGACGCCGTTGATTGCGGCTCTTGCGGTGAAGCTGCTGCATCTGGCCGGCATCCCGGGCGATGTCCTCCATCTGCTGCCGGGTGATGGCCCGAATGTCGGCGCGCCGCTGACGCGCGATCCGCGCATTGCCGGCGTGGCGTTCACGGGTTCGACGGAGACCGCTCGCCTCATCAACCGGACGCTGGCCGCCAAGGACGGGCCGATCGTGCCGCTCATTGCCGAGACCGGCGGGCAGAATGCAATGATCGTCGATTCATCCGCCCTGCCGGAACAGGTGGTGCGCGACGTGCTGATCTCATCGTTCCAAAGTGCTGGCCAGCGCTGCTCGGCCTTGCGCGTGCTGTTTGTGCAGCAGGATATCGGGTTGAAGCTTGAGGAGATGCTGTCGGGCGCCATGGCCGAATTGCGCGTCGGCGATCCGGCCCTGCTTGCGACCGATATCGGCCCGGTGATCGATGCCGAGGCGAAGTCGGTTCTCGACGCCCATGCCGCGCGCATGGAACGCGAAGGAAAACTCATCTATCGCGTGGGGTTGGATAAGGCTTGCAGCAAGGGGCATTTCTTTGCCCCGGTCGCCTATCGTATCGATGGCCTTAACCGTCTTCAGCGCGAAGTGTTCGGGCCAGTCCTGCATGTCGTGCATTACGCCGCCGACAAATTGGACGACGTGCTGGCCTCGATCAACGCCACCGGCTATGGCCTCACGCTCGGCATCCACAGCCGTATCGATGGCAAGGTCAAATACATCGCCGAGCGGCTGCGGGTCGGCAATACCTACGTCAACCGCAACATGATCGGCGCAGTGGTCGGCGTGCAGCCCTTCGGCGGCGAAGGGCTCTCTGGTACAGGCCCCAAGGCGGGTGGCCCGCATTACTTGCACCGCTTTGCGACCGAACGCACCCTCACCATCGACACGACGGCAGCGGGCGGCAATGCGAGCCTGTTGAGTTTGGAGGAGGAGGGCGGCGCGTAAGCGTCGCCGCTACCTAGAACACCACCTGCGTTGCCGTTGCCAGTTCCGCCATCGGGATGTGGCAGGCGATGCGGTGGCCGGCGGGCGAGACCTGTTCCGGCGGCGGGGTATCGTCGCAGATGGCGCCGATCTTGCGCGGACAACGCGTGGCGAAGGGGCAGCCCTTGGGCCGGTTCTGAGGGCTTGGGATATTGCCTTCGAGAATGATGCGGCGCTGCTTCACGTCCGGGTCCGCAATCGGCACCGCCGACATCAAGGCTTCGGTATAGGGATGATAGGGTGGTGCAAAGACGTCGGTGACCGACCCGAATTCCATCACCTTGCCGAGATACATCACGGCGACATGATCGGCGAGATAGCGCACGACCGACAGATCGTGAGAGATGAAGAGCAGCGTCGAGCCGCGTTTTCTCTGGATTTCGACCAGCAGATTGATGATGGCGGCCTGCACGGAGACATCAAGGGCCGAGACCGGCTCATCGGCCAGGATCATCTCCGGCTCGCCGGCGAGAGCCCGGGCGATGGCGACGCGCTGCTTCTGGCCGCCTGACAATTGGCGCGATTTCCGCGCCGCGAATTCGAGGGGCAGATTGACGGTCTTCAGCAGGTCATTGACCTGGACGCGCGCTTCCTTGCCGCTGATCTGCTTCAGCTTCTTGATGGCACGTTCCATGACATAGCCGATGGTATGGCTGGGATTGAGCGTGCTTTCCGGGTTCTGGAACACCATCTGGATCGAGCGCTTCGTATCGCTGTCGCGCTTTTCCACCGCGGTATTGCCGATATCCTTGCCGGCCAACGTGACCTTGCCGCCGCTCGCCAGCTCGATGCCGGTGAGAACCTTGGCGAGCGTCGACTTGCCGCAGCCGGATTCGCCGACGATCGCCAGCGTTTCTGATTTCCGGGCGGCAAGTGTGATGTCGTCGACGGCATGAACATCATAGCCGCTACCGCCGAACATGCCGATCGCCTGATGGTAGGTTTTCTTGACATGATCAAGATCGAGAATAGGTGGCTGCGTCGTGAACTCGTTGGCGACGGTATCGACCGCAGTCGAGGTGGGACGCACATGTTTGGGCAACTCGGCCACGCGCACGCATTTCACGCGATGCTGTCCCGTGCCACCATAGGTGGCGGTGGGAATGGCCGCCGCCGTGCAGCGGGGGCCATCGGCATCCGAACAACGGGGCGCAAAAATGCAGCCCGGCGGGCGATTGAGGATCGGCGGCACCTGGCCCGGAATGGCGCTTAAGGGGCGGCTGCGCTTGTCGGCATTGAGCGTCGGGATGCAGTTGAGAAGGCCGCGCGTATAGGGATGGCGCGGGTCGCGGAACACCTCGCCGATGGGCCCCTCTTCGACCAGTTCGCCGGCATACATGACACCGATCCGATCGCAGATGCGCACCACGGTGCCGAGGTTATGGCTGATGAAGACGATCGAGCTGTGATGCTTCTGTCGCAGCTGTGCCACGAGATCGAGCACCGCCGCTTCCACCGTCACATCAAGGCCGGTGGTCGGCTCGTCCATCACCAGCAGTGACGGTTCCGACATCAGCGCCATGGCGATCACCACGCGCTGCTGCTGGCCACCCGACAGTTGATGCGGATAGCGGGTCATGATCCGCGCCGGGTCAGGCAGGTTTACTTCCTGCAGCATCTGCAGTGCCCGCTTGTAAGCCTCGTCCTCGCTGACATTGGAGTGGATGAGCGGGACTTCCATCAGCTGCTTGCCGACCGGAATGACCGGGTTGAGACTGCTCATCGGGTCCTGATAGACCATGGCCATGCGGCCACCACGCAGCTTACGCAGTTCCTCGTCCGACATTTTGGTCATGTCCCGTCCTTCGAACAGGATCTGACCACCGGTAATACGCCCGGCGCCGCCGAGGTATTTCATGATGGCAAAGGCGACGGTCGACTTGCCGCAGCCGGATTCGCCAACCAGGCCCAAAGCCTCGCCTTCGTAAAGCGTCAGGCTGATATTGGGGACGACCTTGAGCTCACCGGCGCGCACGAAGTAGGAGATCGAGACGTTACGCAATTCCAGGATGGCTTTGCGTGTCTCGACGCTCGGTTCCAATGTCGCGGCGGCGTTGCTGCTCATCGATGCACGTCCTTACTTCACTTAGTCGCGAATGCTGATCTCGCGCATGCCGTCGGCCAACAGGCTCAAGCCCACCACAAGCGAGGAAATGGCGGCGGCGGGGAACAGCGACATATGCGGATAGATCGACATCATGGCATAGGTTTCCTTGACCATGCCGCCCCAATCCGGGTCGGGCGGCGGCAGGCCGAGCCCCAGGAAGCCGAGGACACCGATAGCGATGGTGGTGTAGCCGAGACGGAGGCACGCATCGACGATCAGCGGCCCGCGGGCATTGGGCAGGATTTCCACCAGCATGATATAGAGCGCCGATTCACCGCGCATTTTGGCAGCGGCGACATATTCGCGTTCCCGCAACTCCAGGGTCATACCGCGCACGATGCGGGTGATCTGTGGCGAGGAGATGAAGATGACCGCCAGAATGATGTTATTCGCCGACGCGCCGAAGCGCATGATGACGATGATGTAGAGCACGATCGCCGGGAACGAGAGCACGATGTCGGAAATACGGTTGACGAGATCATCGACCCAACCGCGGTAATAGCCGGCCATCAAACCCATCATGCAGCCGATCGCATAAGCGCAGAGCACCGCGAGCGGCGCCACCGCGAACACGGTGCGCGATCCCCAGATGATGCGCGAGAGGATATCGCGGCCCGAATTGTCGGTGCCCAGCCAATTGACGGCACTTGGCGTGGGGTCGATCAGCGCGTCCATGTTGTTGGCATTGGGGTCGAAGGGCGCGATCCAGGGGGCGAAGATGGCGACGAATAGCCAGAACAGCACCAGGAACGCGCCGATCATCCCGACCGGCGATTCCTTGAGAAGTCGTACCCTGTTCCAGGTCAGGGCGAGGACGCCATCATTAGCCATATCTGCTCTGCCTTAACTGAAGCGAATGCGTGGGTTGAGCATCATGTAACCGAGATCGCCCGCGATCTGGGTGCTGACCGAGACCAACACGGCAAACAAGGCAGCTGCCTCGACCACGGCGACGTCCTGGGAGAGAGCCGCTTCGAGCAACATGCGGCCGAAGCCGGGATAGGCAAAGACCGCCTCGACCACGACCACGCCGGTAATGAGATAATTGATCTGCAGCAGGATCACCGTAAAGGGTGCGATCATCGCATTGCGCAAAGCGTGTTTCATGATCACGGCGCGGAAGCTTAGGCCCTTGAGCACGGCGGTGCGGATATAGGGCCGGGTCATGACCTCGACCATCGAGGCCCGGACCATGCGCACAACATAGCCGAGATCATAGAGAACCATCACCGTGACAGGCAGGATCAATTGCTGCCATAGCGACCAGCCGGCGCCGGTGTCGAGTGACGATGTGCCGGGTAGCCAGCCCAGCCAGATAACGAAGATGCTGGCGAGAAAGACGCCGGAAGCAAATTCCGGGACCGATGTCGTGACGATACTCCCGACCGAGATACTTCGGTCTAGTATGGATCCCTCGCGCATCCCGGCAGCGATTCCCAGGATGATCGACAAGGGCACGATCACGGCAAAGGCCGTTCCTGCCAGCAGCAGGGTGTTGCCGAGGCGATCCCAGATGATGCTGTTGACCTCGGTCTTGTAGAGGGTCGAAAAGCCGAGATCGCCGGTCAGGGTATTGCCGAGCCATTCGCTATACCGGACGATGACGGGGCGATTGAGGCCCATCTTTTCGTTGAGGATATCTACTTGATTCTGGGTCGCGAAAGGCCCAAGGACCTTACGTGCCACCTGACCCGGCGTGAATTCGAACGCGGCAAAGACCAGCGCCGAAACCACCAGCATCGTGAACGCAAGCAAAGCTATACGCTTGGACAGAAATGCCAGCATGTCCCCTCGGCCATCCCTGAGCCCTCAACCCGTCGCCGGGTCCCGATCTTTGCCGGGAAGTAGCTCTTGGATTGAACTAAAGCATAAAAGTTTCACCTTGCCAGCCTCTAATATCGAATAGTGGCATAACTGCCAGTAACCCGGCGCATGGCTGAAAAGGTCGGGAATCCTCAGGTCGAGCGTTGCTGCTTTTCAAAAAGGTACTGGGCCACGGCCAAATCCTCATGACCGCCGCCACCGGATTTGAACCAGGTGATCTCGGTGGGCGACAACCGGCCCGGTTTTTCGCCGCGGTTGAGTTCAAACATGTCGATGAGATCTGCCGCGGCGGTGAAGCCCTTTGCAATCGGTTCGCAAACGTCGCCCGCAACGCCGATGGTCGTGAGACGTGCATCTATATAGTGCCGCGGGGCCCGCTTGAAGGCCGCGTCGTCCGCCTCGCGCATCTCCGGCAGATAGCCGCCGACGAGATCGAGATGGCAGCCGGGCTTGAGCCAGGCACCGCGGATGATAGGTTCGGTTGCTCGGGTTGCGGTCGAAATGATGTCGGCTTGTGCCGCGGCGCCGGCCAGATCGCTGACGATCTCGACGGGCAAGCCGCGGGCGCGCAGCGGCGCTGCGTCGAGTATTTCCGGTCGCCGATTCCACCACAGCACCCGGCGGATCGGCCGCGTCGCACAATGCGCGATGATGAGATAGGGCGCCAGGGCGCCGCCGCCACAGACCAGCAAGGTCGCAGCGTCCGACCGGGCGAGAAGGTCCGCAGCCATGGCGGAATTGGCGGCAGTCTTCACCAAAGTAAGAGCGGCACCATCCAGGGTCGCGATGGCGGCCCCGGTTTTGCCCTCGAACAAGGCATAGAGGCCCTGAACCGCCGGCAGCGCCCGCGCCGGATTGTCGGGGAAAACACTCACCAGCTTGATGCCGAAATAGCTGTCATAGGTCCAGGCCGGCAGCAGCAGCCAGTCATTCTGCGTGCCATTTGCCATGGCCTGGCCCAGCAGCAGGCGATCTAGGACATCGACACCTCGCCGGTTCATGGCCTTGAGGGCTGCGATCAGGCCGGGATAGTCGGCCAATGCATGAATTTGGTCGGCAGTCAGATGCTGCATGGTCAGAGTGTCAGTGCCAGGCGGCGGCCTTCAAAGATCGCCGCCGCGGCATGGCGCGGTGCCAGGCAATCACCGATGGCATGATGGCCAAGGCCCGCATCCTGTAGTTCCGTCTGAAGAGCGCTGTCCGACGTGTTCGTCGTTGCCAGTACCAATGAGTCGAAGGGCAGTCGCTGCTCGAGCCCGGTCGACAGGTCTCGGATGGTCGCCGCATCCCCATGCCATGCCAGGATCACCGAATCCGTGATGAAGGTGACGCCAAGCTTCTTCAGGCGCGAGCGCATCGGGAAATCGGCCGCTGTGCGCGCCAGATCCCGTCCGACATAGGCATCGCCGGTGAGCAGGGTGACGGCGTGATTCTTCTCCGCCAAATGCCAAGCCGTGCCTGGACCGCGCCAATTGCCGGCATCGTCGAGCAGCAAGACGCGTTTGCCCAGCCGCGCGTCGCGCCGCAGGACATCTTCGACCGACCAGACATTGGCATCGTCGACGCCCGGCAACATATCGCGATGGGCAAGGCTGCGTTGCCAGCCGCTCATGCTCGGTTGCGACCCGGTTGCCAGTACCACTTCATCGGCGCCGATTGCGGCAATATCAGCTTGTTCGAGATAGGCGTTGGTGCGGATCTCGACCTGCAGCTTGGTCAATTGACCTTCATACCAGCCGATGAGGTCGGTGATCTGGCCGCGGCGCGGTTGCAGGCCGGCGAGGCGGAACTGACCGCCCAATTTGTCGGTCGCTTCCGCGAGGATGACGTGATGGCCGCGTTCGGCCGCAACCCGCGCTGCCTCCAGGCCACCCGGGCCGCCGCCGACGACCAGCACGGTCTTGGGGCTCGGTGCAGGTGTAAAGGTGTCGCCGCCCCATTCGAATTCGCGGCCGGCGGACGGATTGATGAGGCACGAGATCCAATAGTCGCGCGAGCGCCGGCCCCAGCACATCTGGTTGCAGGAAATGCAGCCGCGCACGTCTTCCGGCCGGCCGTCCTTGGCCTTGTTGGCGAGATGCGGGTCGGCGATCTGGCCGCGCACGATGCTGACCGTATCGGCTTGTCCCGATGCGATGACGTAATCGGCATTCTCCGGCGTGCGGATATGGCTTTCCGCCTGGACGCGCACGGTTTTCAGCGCTGCCTTCATCGCCTCGGCAAAGGGGGCGCCCATCTTGTCTTCATAGACAAAGGGCGGAATGATCTTGGTGAAGTCGAAATAGCTGCCGGTGCCCAGCGTGATGTAGTCGTATAGCCCGCGCGCCTCATGCCATTGGGCGATCTCGATCTGCTGCTCGATGCTGAGTGCCGCCGGGCTGCCGGGGTCGAGGCTGATTGCCATGCCGATGATGAAATCCTCGCCCACCTTGCGGCGGAGTGCCGTCAGAAGATCCGCTGAGAATTTCATGCGCTTCTCGAACGTGCCGCCATAGGCGTCGTCGCGGCGGTTGGCCTGTACCGACCAGAATTGCTCGATGATGGCGTTGTAGGCCGCCATCAATTCGATGCCGTCATAGCCCGACGCCTTGGCGCGACCGGCGGCACTGGCGAAATCGGCAATCGTCTGTTCGATCTCCGCCACCGTCATGCGGTGGCTGCCATCGGTATCATGCATCGATGGCGCGCCGGAGGGCGACTGGTTGGCTTCGAAGGAATTGTCCCAATCGCCATGGGCACCGACATGATAAAGCTGCTGGATCATCACCGTGCCGTGCTCGTGGCAGGCTTCGGTGATGCGGCGGAAATGCGGAATCACGCCATCATCGCCGGCGCGGAAATTGCCGCGGGTCAGAACGGCGGCCTTGTTCACCGGCACGGGTTCCACGACAATCATGGCAGCACCGCCCCGCGCCCGTTCACGGTAATAGCCGAGATGCCGGTCGCTGGGCCAGCCATCGACGCTCATATTGGCGGTGTGTGCGCCAAAGACGATGCGGTTCTTCAGCGTCTTGTGACGCAGGGTGAGCGGCTGGAAGAGATGCGGGAAGGACTGCGACATCTGCGGGCTCTGGCTCTGATCTGGCTGGCACCAGATTGGGAGGCCCGCGCGCGGGGTGTCAAGAACCTATCGAACAGTCGCTGCGGTCGCTTGCATGCCGAGCAGCCATTGAATGCCGGCAAGATGCTGCTGGTCGTGGCTGCACAGAAAATGGATGACGCTCTGCACGGTCACCGGGCCATAGCCCTCGAAGGTACCGCTGCGTGCAAGATCGCTGGGCGTTATCGCATCCAACAGCTTCATCGTGTGAGACCTGCCCCGATCAAATGCATCAAGGGCGGTACCAATGTCGGTCTGGTCGTAGCGCCTGCTTTCCACCAATTCGTATCCATCGATCGAGGGCAGGAACGGATCGTCTTCGTGGAGCAGGCTCTCGAAGCGCTGGATATAGCCGTCGATCTCGATATCGCGCACATGGCAGATCTGCTGGCGGATGGTCAGCATTTCGCTGGGGATGCCCTCCCAGCTCACCGGCCGCCAATCAAATGCCTCGGCCGGTGTGTCATCAAGGAAGGCTCGCAGAGTCGACGGAAAGTCCCGTAGCGACTGCAAGGTGTTGGCGAGGTGTCCCATCGCAGAGGTCAGTCAATGAAGGGTGATTGTGCCGGCATCTCGCCGCCCGCTTCCTTGACCGCACGGGCATAGGCGCGGGGGCTCTTATAGGGGCCGGTCTTGACCATGTCCCGGGCGCTGGCGATGCGCACTTCAGCCGTGCGCGGCATGACCTTGAGGAAGCCACCCTCTTTGCCGATGAGCAGGATCGGCTTGTTGTAGCGGGTGGAAATGCGCCGATGGCTGGCGGAGTGGCGCTTCATGGCGTCCTTCTCCTCAGAATCGCGCTGGAAGACATATTCATAGGCGTCGATGAATTCCTTGACGAACTCCCGCTCGACCACCTGCATATTGGAAATCAGCCAGCAACGGTCCGCGAAGATCCAATAGGTGCCAAGCCCCAGCAACTCGCCCTTCTTGTCGAAATAGGGATAGAAGGGAAAGGCGCGGCAGGCCAGGGTCCGGTTGTCACGCTCACAGAAACGCGCCCCTTTGCATTCGACGGCCATGCAACCCTTGTGCAGTTCGGCGACGATCTTGCGGGCGTTGGCGTCGGTCGGCTTATACTTGTGCCACAGATCGCTCCGGGTCTTGAGCAACTCGAACTCAGGCTTGTCGACCACGGGAATGGCATGCTTGGTGTCGCAGCAGACCGGCTGGCCTTCGTTCAACGGAGAGCAAAAGCGGCCACAGTCGAAGCGCGAAACATTCGCCTGAAAACGGTCATAGACCGCCTTGAAATTCTCCGGATGCATATCCTGGGTCATAACATCTTTACCTTGGCTTTTTATAATCGGAGCCGGAATGCGAGTGGACGCACACGCAGTTATGCGATTTATGCTTTGCTGCCGACTCGAAATCCAGTTAAGAATGAGCAGGTTAGCATGGTTTTTTGGCGCGAGTCTGTATTCCGCCGAGAGCGAAGGAACCGAAAAAAATCATGGCCCGTTTCTGGGTAATTGGCGGCGCCTATGCCGACACGAACTTCGATCGAATTCAAGAGGGCGGCAAGGAAGAGCGGATCGGCCCCTTTCCCACCTATGACGATGCCAAGGCCGCCTGGCAAAAGCGTGCCTGGGAGACGGTCGATCAGGCCCATGCCCGCTTCCGGATAGAAGAAGAGGGCGGCGAAATCTGCTTCTGGGTGGTTGGCGGCCCTTATTGCGACACCACTTTCACGGAACCGGCGCCGGGCGGCGGCGAACAGTGGTTCGGCCCGTTTGACAGCTATGACGATGCCAAGACCGCCTGGTCGCGCCATGCCTGGTCGACCGTTGACGACGCGATGTGCCGCTATCGGATCGAGAAGCTGGCCAAGGGCGAGCACCCCAAATCCCGGAAAGCGCGCTGACCCGACCATGGCCAATCCCGGTGATTTCTGGGTCGAGGTGATCGGCGTAGGCGCCGCTTGCCTGACCACACTCAGCTTCCTGCCGCAGGCCCTACGCATCTGGCGCAACGGGTCGGCGCGCGACGTCTCGCTTACCATGTATCTGATGATGTTTGCCGGCCAGACGCTGTGGCTCACCTATGGAGTCGTCATCGGCTCGGCCTCGCTCATCCTTGCCAATGTCAGCGCCCTGCTGCTGGTGGGGTCGGTGCTGCTCCTCAAGCTGCGCGACCGGGCGGCTGCGGTTAAGTAGCGGCCACGTCGGTCAGGCGGGCAGCCAACCGCTGCACCATGGCTGGCTTGGGCCGACCAACCTCGCCGCTGAAATACCCAAGGACAGTGAGGTCTTGCTCTTGTGCAAAGGCCAGCAGCTCGCCCGGCGCCAGCAGGAAAGCGGGGTTGCTCGGCTTGCCGAACCGCTCATTGCCAGCAGCGAAGGTCTCGTAAATGAGTATGCCGCCCGGCGCCAAGGCACGAGCGAGATGTGGCAGGAGCGGGCGGTGCAGGTAGTTCGTCACCACGATGCCGGCGAAACGTCGCTCGCCCAAGGGCCAGGCCGAGCCATCCTCCAAATCGGCGATGATGATTTCCACGCGCGGATCCGCCATCGCGGCCAACGCCGTCCCGTCCCGGTCGACCGCCACAACAGAATGACCTTTCGTCCGCAGGAAATGGGTATGTCGTCCGCTGCCGGCAGCAAGATCGAGCACCAACCCGGCCGGATCGATCAGGGCGCTGCACTGAACGACCCAGGGCGATGGTGGCGTGGTCGGGGAAAGGGGCGGCACATCACACACTATTGTTGGGGACGGACAGGGATAGCGGGACGCAGGGTAGCATTTTTGCCGACCGTCTCTATATTCTTAAGGATTATCGGCAAGAATAGGCCGATCGAGATTGGCGCGGCTGTTGCATGGGATGACCGCGCATAAGAGGCAGTGACGATGATCGTGTTTCAGCTCAATTGTGGCAAAGGCCACAGCTTCGATATCTGGTTCAAGGACGGCAACACCGCCGACCGCCAGTTGGCGCGTGGCATGGTGGAATGTCCGGATTGCGGAGACCGCAAGGTCGGCAAGGCTTTGATGGCACCGCGTATTGGTGCCAAGGGCGACAAGGTCCCGGCCCAGAACATGGCTGTCCTCGCCAGCAACATGCGGGCTCAACTGGCCGAAGTACGCCGCCAGGTTGAAGAGAATTGCGACTATGTCGGCGACAAGTTTGCCGAGGAAGCCCGCAAGATTCATTACGGCGAAGCCGATGCCCGCGGCATTTTCGGCGAAGCGAACGAAGATCAGCACCGCGAACTCGCCGAAGAAGGTATCGAGGTCGCGCGCATTCCCTGGCTACCCCGGGACGATGCTTAGCTGATCCAGTCGACGATGTGATCTTCCGGTTCGCCGGCGCGGGTTTCTGAGATCGCGCGCTTGCGGATGGAAATGCCCGCCTGGTGGACGGTCTTCGGATCGCCCGACACCAGCGGATGCCACCAGGGCAGATCCTGCTTCTGATGCACCAGCTTGTAGGCGCAGGTTTCCGGCAGCCAATCGATGCGGCCGAGATTGCGCGGGCTCAGCTGCACGCAGTCGGGCACGATGTCCTGGCGATTGGCGTAGTCCTTGCAGTGACAGTTTCGCAGATCGAGCTGCTTGCAGGCGACGTTGGTGAACAGTACCTGGTTGGTGTCGGCATCGCGCAGCTTGACGAGGCAGCATTTGCCGCAGCCATCGCACAGGCTCTCCCATTCCGACGGCGTCATCTTGGAAAGGGGCGTCGTCTTCCAGAAGGGCTCTTTGGGAGAGGCCTTTTTCACGACACCTTGTTGCGGCGGATGAACTCGCCGACGGCGGGGCTGATGCGTTCGCGCCACGACCGGCCGCTGAACAGGCCGTAATGGCCGACCTTTTCCTCGGTCACTTCGAGGCGTAGTTTGTCGGGGATGCGCGCACAGAGTTCATGGGCGGCGTGGCATTGGCCGGTACCGGTGATGTCATCGCGCCCACCTTCGACCGTCATCAGGCCGACATTGCGAATGGCGCTGGCGTCCACCAGGTGCCCGCGATGCTTTAACGTGCCTTTCATCAGCGCATGTTCCTGGAACACGATACTGACAGTGTCGAGATAGAACTGCGCGTCGAGATCCATGACCGCGAGGTATTCCTCGTAGAAGCGGCGATGCGCCTTGGCGAAATGATCGTCGCCCTTGGCATGGGCCCAGAGAAAATCGACATGGGCCTTCAAGTGCCGGTCGGGGTTGAGCGACATGAAGCCGGACAATTGCAGCAGGCCCGGATAGACGCGGCGGCCGGCGCCCGGATGGAACGGCGGCACGTTATGAACGGCGGCTGCTTCGAAGGCCGCAATGGTATGCGACTGTGCCAGCCGCGTCACCTCGGTGGTGCCGCGCCGTGTATCAACCGGACCACCCATGATGACGAGGTTGCGCGGCGTCAACGGGTCCTTGGCTTCGGCCATGAGGGCGGTGGCGACGATGGCGGCGGGTGCCGGCTGGCAGATCGCCAGCATGGTGACGCCGGCGCCGATATGGCTGATGCAGCGCCGCAGGACATCGACATAATCTTCAAAGCCGAAGCGACCGTCGCTCAACGGTACCTCGCGCGCATCCTGCCAATCGGTCACGTAGACTTCATGGGTGGCGGCAAGGCTTTCGATGGTGTCACGGACCAGTGTGGCGAAGTGGCCGGAGAGCGGCGCCACTAACAGGATCTTCGGATCCTTGCGCGGCTTTGCGAGCGCGCGTTCGAAATGGATAAGGCGGCAGAACGGCTCGCCATGGATCAGCTTCTCGGTGATGGCGACCGGCTGGCCGTCGACCTCGACGGTCGGAATGCCGAACTCCGGACGACCGTGCCTGCGGGCGGCACGTGCCATGATTTCCATGGCGGCAGCACCTGCGCGATGCAGGGTGGTTTCCGACAGCGGATTGCCGGGATGAGCCAACATGCTGCGCCACGTATCGGCAGCGATGCGGAATGGCGTCAGGGCGAGGTACTGAGCCTCTATGGCATGATAAAGCATATTAATTCTTTACGCTGCACTGCGACATTAGGCAACCCTACCTTCGACCAATAACTTAATTGTTAAGCAGAACCCCCGCTTCGACAGGCCAAGTTAACCATATTGGCGCCTCCGCAGCGAAAGTTTCGGCGCCAATCTGCGCTTTTCGGTTCTGTAACGATACCGAGACCGGCGCTGTCCCTTCGCGCCATTCTGCGAGAATCAGGCTGCGATCACCCAGATAGGACCCGGCCAAAGCGCGCGCCTTGATGACATTGGCACTGATTGAACCATTGCCTTGCGGCATGGTTGCGGCGGCGTCGATTTTTTCCGGCCGGATGGCGAGGATCGCCACCTGGCCGGGGGCCGAACTCCCGCTCGCCGCGACGCGCACATGCTGCCCTGGCCCGATCTCGATTGCGGCCACGCCATTGGCTACGCTGGAGATGCGACCCTCGAAGAAATTCATGTTGCCGATGAAGCCAGCGACCTCGCGACAATTGGGGCGCTCATAGAGCGCTGTCGCCGTATCGATCTGCAGCACCTGGCCGCGCGCCATCACCGCGATGCGGTCGGACAGCGAGAGTGCCTCTTCCTGGTCGTGCGTCACGAAGATGAAGGTTATGCCGAGTGACTTCTGCAACTGGCGCAATTCGATCTGCATCTCTTCGCGCAGTTTCTTGTCGAGGGCGCCCAAGGGTTCGTCGAGCAGCAGCACCTTGGGCTCGCAGACGATGGCGCGGGCGAGCGCCACGCGCTGGCGCTGGCCGCCGGAAATCTGGTTGGTGCGGCGGTTGCCGAGGCCACCCAACCGCACCATCTCAAGCGCCTGAGCCACTTTCTTGGAGATGGTGGCCTTGTCAAAGCCGCGATTGACCAGGCCGTAGGCGATGTTCTCCGCGATATCGAGATGCGGGAAGATAGCGTAGCTCTGGAACACCATGTTGGTTGGGCGCTGGTTGGGTGGCCGAATACCCATCGGTTCGCCGTCGATCAGGATGTCGCCTTCGCTCTGCCGCTCAAAGCCGCCGATCATGCGTAGGAGCGTGGTCTTGCCGCAGCCCGACGGGCCCAGCAGCGAGAAGAACTCGCCGGGCGCGATATCGAAGGTCGCTGAATCGACCGCGGCGAAATTGCCGAAGCGTTTGCTGACCGATTGCAGCGAGATCATGGGCCGAGAATTTGCGGGTTGCGTCATGCCTGCCTCAGATAACAGATGAATCGCTGCCGGCGACGCCGCGCCGGCGCAGCCATTCGGCAAACACCACCAGCACGATCGACACCATCAGAATGAGAGAACCCAGCGCCAGAACATCCGGAATCTTTGCCGGAAAACGCAGGCTGCCGAAAATAAAAATGGGCAATGTCGTTTCGCTGCCGGCAAGGAAGAACGCCAGCAGGTATTCGTCAAAGGATGTGATGAAGCACAGCAGCAGGCTGGAAACGATGCCCGGCATCACCAATGGCAGTGTCACGCGGCGGAAGCTCGTCCAGGCCGAATCGCCCAGATCGCGCGACGCTTCCTCCAAGCTTCGGTCGAAGCCTTCCATGCGTGCCATCAGGACCAGCATGGACAACGGCACGGTGATGAGCACATGCGACAAGCCGACGGTCCAGAGCGAAAGATCAACATCGAGCGCGCGCCGCAGGATGACCAGCGAGGAAACGCCGATGACCATATAGGGGATGACCAGTGGCAGCATGATGAGGGCATAGATCGAGCGCCGGAACGGCAGGCGGTAGCGCGTCATGGCGCGCGCAGCCATCAGTCCCAGGACCGTGCTGATACTGGCGACACCAACGCCGACCTTGATGCTGGCCCAGATCGCCGCTTGCAGGCTCGAATTAGCCAGCAGGTTCTCGTACCACTTCAACGTGAAGCCCTTGAGCGGCAAGGTCACATAGATGTTGTCGTTGAACGAGAACAGCGGCAGCAGCAGCACGGGCACATAGAGGAATGCCAGATACAGCACGGCGAACAGCGACAGCAGGGTGCAATGCTTGCGGAGCGTCTCCATCGCTCAGATGTCCGCGGCTTTGAGGCGCTTGCGGCCAATCACGGCCAGGAAGGCACAGACCGCCAAGGTGATCGCCAGCATCATGACGCAAGAGAGGGCGGCGCCCAGCGGCGCGTTATTGGCCTTGCCGAATTGCGTCACGATGGAATTGCCGATCATGATGCCGGACGTGCCGCCGACCAGGGTCGGCGTGATGTAATCGCCGACCGTCGGGATGAACACCAGCAAGGTCGCGGCGATCGTGCCCGGCAAAGATAGAGGAAAGGTGATGCGCCAGAAGCGCTTCCATTTTGAATCACCCAGATCGGTCGCAGCTTCCAGGTAGGAGCGGTCGATCTTTTCCAGGCTGACATAGATCGGCAGCACGGCATAGGCGGCCCAGGCATGGGCCAGCGTGATGGTTACCGAGGCGGGGTTGTAGAGCAGGAATTCCAGTGGCTTGTCGATGACTCCGATGAATTTGAGGCCGGAATTGATGACGCCGTTGAAGCCCAGGATTACCTTCCAGGCGAAGATGCGCAGCAGATAGCTGGTCCAGAACGGGACGGTGAGCAGGATGATCCAGATAAGCTTGGCGCGCTCGATGCGGAAGGCCATGAAATAGGCCATCGGGTAAGCCAGCAGCACGACCGCAATCGTCGCGGTGAGCGACATCCACAGCGATTTCAGGATGAGGATGCGATAGAGCGCACCTTCTGCCGTGAAGAGAATGCGGTAATTGTCGAGATTCCAGTCCCGCTGGATGTCGAAGCCGGTTTGGCTCCAGAAGCTGACCAGCACGATGCCGGCCAGCGGTGCCACCATCATGCCGACGACGATGAGCAAGGTCGGAACGATCAGCCACAGTCCATCGAGCCATTCCGGGCGCGCGGTCTGGAGGCTGGCGGCCGTTGTCGTGGGGGCTGCTTGCAAGGTCATGTGATCAGGCTCGGGTGACGTCGGAGCCAGCAGGACCGCTGCTGGCTCCGCCTATCGTCACGATACCGAATCTGGCGTCAGGCGCCAGCCTTCACTTCCTCGAACACCTTCTGGACGCGCTCGGTGTCCATGATCGGCTGCTGGATGATGCCCTTCGAGAAGAACGCGCCCGGATCACGCGGCAGGCCACGTTCCGCCAGCGTCTTGTCATCGACCAGGTCGAAGGACTTGGCATTGGAATGGCCATAACCCATGACTTCGATCAGCCATTTGCCGGCTTCCGGGGCAATCATGGCATCGATCAGGTCATAGGCCTTGTCCAGATGCGGCGCGTCCTTGGTCAGGACCAGGCCGCAGCAATAGCTCATGATGCCTTCCTTCGGATTGGCGTACTTAATATTGACGCCCTGCCCGTTGAGGGTCACGACCGAGCTGTTCCAGCCCGTCGCCATCACCAGTTCGCCCGATGCCAGCGCCTGCTCGACGGCGGCATTGCTGTCCCAATAGAACCGCACCAGCGGCTTCTGCTTCACCAACAGCGCCTTTGCCTTGGCCAGTTCATCATCGGTCATGTTGAAGGGATCTTTGGCGCCCACGACGATGCCGGCAATCGGCACCGCTTCGGTCGCATCGGCGGACATGGAGATCTGCCCGGTGTAGCGCTCGTCCCAGAGCATGTTCCAGGATTCTTCCTTCACATCGACGAGGTCCGGGCGATAGAGGATGGAGGTATTGCCCCAATCCACCGGCACGAACATCTGTCCGCCATTTGCGTCCTGCGCATAGGGCAGCTTGGTGAGGCCCGGAAATAGGTTGCCCCAGTTTGACAGGCGGCTGGTGTCGATCGGCTGGATGACGCCCGCATCGCCCCAGCGCTTGAGGTCGAGATTGCAGGGGTGCACGAGGTCGACCACAAAACCGCCGCGGACCTTGGTCAACGCTTCTTCCGCGTCACCGAAGGCCGGACCTTCCGGCTCAGCATTGTACTTGCTGGTATAGCCAGGGTGAAAACCCGGATCGTTATAGCTGTCCCAGGTGAAATAGATGACTTCGCCGTCGGCGGCCTTGGCGCGGCCGACCGGCATCATGGTCATGGTCAGGCCGGCGGCGGTCAACATCTGCAGGATATCGCGGCGCGACATGCGGCCGCTCTTCATCGCGCTCAGAAATTCTTGGGCTTCCATCACGTAACTCCCTCCCTGTCCTGGGTTTATTTTTTGCAGCATGGCGCCGGTATTGGGTTCCGGCGCTCTTATTGTTGCTGTGTACAGCTAATCTTGCCATCGCCCCGGCCGTGCCGCAACCACGCATCTCGCCCGAGCCGATTTTGGCGATGAAGATGCCGTGATCGACGCCGAATCATCGCGGCGTACCCGCGCAGAAGGATTTCTTTAAGTTTTCCGTTTGGTCAGAATTCTTCCATAAAGCGCGTGAGGCCGGGACGGTAAAGCGGAAAGCTGTGCGCTGTTGACGGGTGACGGTGATCACCGTCACTTTAAGGTTGGCATCTCCTGACCAGATGGGTGGCGTCTGGGAGTACGTGAAATGAGGCGTCAAATGATCATGCGTCAGGTGAGCCAGGGCGTCGCCATCATGGCGTTTGTCGCCGTGGCGCACGTCCAGTTCACGAAGATGGCGCGGGCGGATGAGCCCGCAGTCGCCATCGTCGAGGATACCAGCGGCACCGTTGCCGGCGTCGAGCCGCTCGATCTGTTGCGCAAGGGCCAGCAGATCGCGCTCAGTGCTGGTGCTGGCCTTATCATCTCCTATCTCGATTCCTGCCAGCGCGAGAATATCCGTGGCGGCAAGGTCGTCATCGGCAGGACGCAATCGGACGTGGCCGGTGGAGCTGTAACCCGGTCCAAAGTTTCCTGCGATCCCGTGGCGCTGGCATTGACACCCGAGCAGGCCAATCAAAGTGCGACGCTGGTGTTCCGCGAGCCGGACAAGATCGTCGGTGATTCCGTTGCGGCAGAGGCGAAGTTCGCCCTGCAGACACGCCGGCCGATCGTGATTGTGCCGGATTTGACGGAAATCACCGTCGAAGATTGGCGCGACAAGAAAACCAAATGGTCGGTCAAAGTCATGAACGGCATTGCCGACATCACTGCCGACCGGAAAATGCTCGATCAGGGGGGCGTCTATCGCCTGGTGGGTGGCGGCAAGACGCTGATCTTCCGCATCGGCAAGGAAGCAACCGATGCGCCACTGCCTTTGCTCAAGCGAGTGATCCGCTTCTGACGGCTAATGGCAGTTGGCTTTGCCGGCACCACTCCCGGACGCCAGCCCATCCAAGATCGGGCAATCCGGCCGGTCATCGCCGTGGCAGTTGTGGGCGAGATGTTTCAGGGACGCGGCCATTTCCTGCATTTCGGTGATCTTCGCTTCCAATCCGGCGACATGGGTAAGTGCCAGTTTCTTGACCTGGGAACTGGAACGCTGCCGGTTGCGCCACAGCGCCAGTAATTCGCGGATCGTCTCCAGCGGAAACCCCAGTGACCGAGCGCGGTGAATGAAGCGCAGGTTGTGAACGTCCTGCTGGCCATAGAGTCGGTAATTGCCATTGCTGCGCTGGGCCGCGGGCAGCAGGCCGATGCTTTCATAATGCCGGATCATTTTGGCCGATACACCGCTGGCTTTTGCAGCTGACCCGATGTTGAGAGAATCATTCATTTCGGCCTCCAGCGATTGAGGGTGAGGGCGTTGGTGACCACCGCCACTGATGACAGTGCCATGGCCCCGCCGGCGAGGATCGGGCTGAGATAGCCCAATGCCGCCAGCGGCAGGCCGAGCAGATTGAACACGAATGCCCAGGCAAGGTTTTCCTTGATCTTGCGGCAGGTGGCGCGCGCCAGCCCGATGGCTTGTGGCACCAAGGCCGGGTCGCCGCGCATCAACGCAATCCCCGCCGTTTCGATGGCAACATCGGTGCCGGTCGCCATGGCGAGGCCGAGATCGGCCGCTGCCAGCGCCGGCGCGTCGTTGACACCGTCGCCGACCATTGCAACCCTGGCGCCATCCGCCTTCAATGCCGCGATGGCATGGGTCTTGTCGTCCGGCAGCAGATCGGCGCGGACATCGTCGAGCCCCAGTTCAGCGGCGATCTTGGCGGCCGCTCCCTTGTTGTCGCCGGTCAGCATCAGGCTCCGGATGCCCAACGCATGCAGCGCATCAATCGCCGGCTTGGCGCTCGGCCGGATCTGATCGGCAAAAGCGAAGAGCGCGATAAGCCGTGGCTGCGGCGTGATCTCGGCGAGATACGAGACGCTGGCACCCTCTCCGGCGTGCGTCGTTGCGGCGTCGGCCAAGGGTGTCACGTCAATGCCATTCTCCTGCATCATCTTGGCGGTGCCCAATGCATAAGCATGCTGGTCGATCGTGGCCGTGACACCGCGCCCGGCAATGACGCGCGCGTCCACCGCGCGCGGCAAGGTCTCGCCTTCCGCCGCATGGCGCAGTGCGTCGGCTAGGGCATGCGTACTGCCCGTTTGCAAGGCGGCAGCGATGCGCAACGCTGTCTTCTGGTCTTGGCCAGGCATCGGCCGGGTCGCCTGCAAGCGCGGTTTGCCTTCAGTGAGGGTGCCGGTCTTGTCGAAGGCGACGATGGTGATATCGCCAGCGGTTTCCAGGGCCGCGGCGTCACGAATGAGGATGCCGCGCTTGGCGCCAGCGCCGACACCGACCATGATCGCCGTTGGTGTCGCAAGACCCAGCGCGCAAGGACAGGCGATCACCAGGACGGCCACGGCATTGATCAGTGCCGTCTCGATCCCGGCGCCCAGCATCAGCCAACCACCCACGGTCAAGGCCGCGATCACCAGCACGACCGGCACAAAGATCGCCGAGACGCGGTCGGCCAGGCGCTGGATCGGTGCCTTGGCGCCCTGTGCTGCCGTTACCATACGGATGATGCGCGCCAGCGTGGTTTCAGCGCCCACGGCGGCGACGGCAATTTCCAAGGCGCTCATGCCATTCACGGAACCGCCGATGACGCGGTCGCCAATAACAACGAGGCGCGGAAGGCTTTCGCCGGTGATGAGCGATTCATCAATCTCGCTCTCACCCAGGGTGATCTTGCCATCCGCTGGAATGCGCTCACCGGCACGGATGATGGCAATATCGCCGGTCACGAGTTGCTGCAATGGTATCTCGCGCTCGACCCCGTCACGGCGCACCCGCGCCTGCGCTGGCCATAGCGCATTGAGGGCGCTCAAGGCAGAGAGCGTGCGCTTCTTGGCGCGTTTTTCCAGCCATTTGCCGAGGCGCACCAGGACGATGATGACGGCTGCGGATTCGAAATAGAGGTGATGCGGGTTGATGTTCATCATATAGAGGCTGAGGCCGAAGGCGGCGCTGGTGCCCATCGCCACCAGCAAATCCATATTGCCGCTGAAACCGCGAAGTGCACGCCAGGCGCCGATATAAAACGGCAGGCCGAGTCCGAACTGTACCGGCAGGGCCAAAGCCAATTGTATCCATGGATCCAGCATCCACATGCCGCCCAGGGTCAGTTCCAGGATCATTGGTGCGAGCAGCGGCAAGGTGAGTGCGGCGCCGAGCAGCAGAAACCAGGCCTCGTGATCCGCCACTGCACGCGCATCCTTGAGCCGGATTCCATAACCAGCTTTCTCGATGGCCTTGGCCACGACATCCAGGGTGACGGTAGCATCTCCGGTGACGACGGCTTCTTCGCTCGCGAGATTGACGTCCGCGGCGTTGATGCCGGGCGTCCGGCGCAACACCTTCTCGATGCGCGTGGCGCAGGCGGCACAGGTCATGCCCGTGATGCCTATTCTTAGTTCCGTGGCGCTGGCGGTCATCGACATCTCCTTATCCTGGCGCCAGCTACATATGGTCCTTCCAATCATGGGAAGGTCAAGGGTAAACAGGATGTGACGGATGAAGCGCCCTTTGCTAGGGTGCGGCGACACAATCCGAAGGCAGCTAAGTCATGGCAGAACAGCGAAAATCTCGGCCCAATGCAGCGGCCAAAAGGCTCGGCCAACGGATCGCCGGCAAGAAGGCCAGGATCGGCATTATCGGCCTCGGCTATGTCGGCCTGCCGCTGGCCTGCCTATTCGCGGAAAAGGGCTTTCCTGTCACTGGCTTCGATGTCGACGAGAACAAGACGACCAAGCTCAATGGCGGCCGTTCCTATATCCGGCACATCTCGGCGCGGCGTATTGCGCCGCTGGTGAAGGCCGGTTCGCTCAAGGCCAGCGCCGATTTTCGCGGCCTCAAGGCCATGGATTGCATCATCATCTGCGTGCCGACCCCGCTCTCAAAGCAGCGCGAACCGGATCTGAGCTATGTCGCCGACACCGCCGCTGAGATCGGCAAGCATCTCAAGGCCGGCCAATTGGTGGTGCTGGAATCCAGTACCTATCCCGGTACCACCGATGAAGTGGTGCGTCCGGCCCTGGAAACCAAGGCTCTAAAAAGCGGCCGTGATTTTTTCCTGGCTTACTCGCCGGAACGCGAAGATCCCGGCAACGAAACATATGGCACCGCGGCCATTCCCAAGGTCGTCGGCGGCGATGGCGCTGCGGCACTCTCCCTCGCACTGGCGCTCTATGACGCGGCCGTCGTGAAAACGGTGCCGGCGTCGAGTCCGGCGACGGCCGAAGCCGTGAAGCTCACCGAGAACATCTTCCGTTCCGTCAATATCGCCTTGGTCAATGAGTTGAAGGTCATTTTCGATGCGATGGGCATCGACGTCTGGGAGGTGATCGACGCCGCCAAGACCAAGCCCTTCGGCTTCATGCCGTTCTATCCGGGGCCTGGCCTCGGCGGACATTGTATCCCGATTGACCCCTTCTATTTGACCTGGAAGGCGCGCGAATTCGGCATCACCACCCGCTTCATCGAGCTTGCGGGTGAGATCAACACCTTGATGCCGCATTACGTCGTCGAAAAGCTCGGTGAAGCGTTGAATGCCCGCTCTGCGAAGGCGCTCAAAGGCGCTCATATCCTGGTGATCGGCCTGGCTTACAAGAAGAATGTCGACGACATGCGCGAAAGCCCGGCGCTGACCTTGATCGAACTCTTGGAAGCGCAAGGCGCCAAGGTCGATTACCACGATCCTATCATCACCCAGATCAAGCCGTCACGGGAACATCCGCATCTCGCCGGCCGTCGCTCAAAGGCGCTCTCGGATGCGACGCTCAAACGCGCCGACGTCGTGCTCATCGTCACCGATCACGATGTCATCGATTTCAAGCGTATCGGCAAACAGGCGCGCCTGATCGTCGACACGCGCAATACCATGGCCCGCGCTGGTTGGCGGGGGAAGAATGTGGTGAAGGCGTAGGGGACATTCGTCTGGGATATTGATGTCCGGTCGGACCATACCCCCTCTCTAACTCTCCCCCTCAAGGGGGGAGAGAACTAGAACGAGGTTGTCACGACCACTCGGTCAGAACCCCCTCCCCCCTTGAGGGGGAGGGCCGGGGAGGGGGGTGTCTCTCAACCGCTCAACCCTTCTTCGCCAACGGCAAACTCACCACCCAGCAATATCCATCGGGATCCAGGATATAGGCCTCGCGCATGCCGTGGGGTTTGTCGGCGGGCTCGGCCAGCACGACGTAATCCAGCCTCTTGGCGCGGATCACGGCGGCGTCGGGATCGAGGTGATAGAGCCGCAATTCCGCCCCGGCACCACGTGGCTGACCATCTGCGATCAGGCCGAGCAGCGGATTGCTGTGATAGGTGCCGTCGGCATGCAGCATCCATTCGGCGAGGACCTGCCCGTTCACCCGGTGGCGCATGACGGCAAAGTCCTTATCCGCCGTGGCGGTTTCCGCCAGCAGGATATCGCGGGCAAAGGCGACCGTGCGCGGCACGTCGCGGACCAGCAGGTTGATGCCGAACCCTTTGAGAGAACGGCCATAATCCTCGCCGCTGGGAAAATCGCGTTGGGCTTCGCTCATGATCGGTTGGGCTCGCTCTGGCTATGACCGGGTGACATTCAGCCATTGCCCTCGACGCGGGGCAAGCCTGGGATCGACACGGTACAATCTGGGGGCGTCAAGGTGCTAGACTGCCGGCCATGCCGATTCGTCTTTTGCCAGCCAATCTCGTCAACCAGATCGCCGCCGGCGAGGTCATCGAACGACCCGCCTCGGTGGTGAAGGAGTTGGTCGAGAATGCCGTCGATGCGGGCGCCCACCGCGTCGTCGTGGAATTGCGCGAGGGCGGCAAGAGCTTCATCAGCGTCACCGATGACGGCCATGGCATGAACCCGCGCGAATTGGCCCTGGCCATCGAGCGCCACGCCACCTCGAAATTGCCGGATGACGATCTCGTTCATATCGGATTCTTCGGTTTCCGCGGTGAGGCCTTGCCGTCGATCGGCGCGGTCGGGCGCCTTTCCATCGCCAGCCGCGCACGTGGCGCCGAGGAAGCCTGGATCATCCGCGTCGAGGGTGGGGAACGCCAAGGCCCGGAACCCACCGCACTCACCGCCGGCACGCGGGTCGAGCTGCGTGACCTGTTCTATGCGGTGCCGGCGCGTCTTAAATTCCTGAAGACCGCACGGTCGGAACTGAATGCCGTCGTCGAGATCCTGGAACGGATCGCGATGGCGCATCCTGATGTTGCCTTTGCCGTGACCGATGACGGCAAGAATGTTTTGCGCCTCGATGCGGCACAGGCCGATCTCATGAAGATGCCGGATGCCGCCCGCCTGAAGCGTCTCAGCGATGTCATGGGACGCGATTTCGCCGATAACGCGGTGGCGCTGTCGGTCGAGCGGGAAGGGTTGCACCTCACCGGCTTTGCCGGCCTGCCGACGCTCAACCGCGCCACCGCGTCGTCGCAATATCTCTTCGTGAATGGCAGGCCTGTGCGCGACCGGCTGTTGCAAGGCGCCATTCGCGGCGCCTATCAGGATTTCCTGGCGCGCGACCGGCATCCGCTGGTGGCGCTGTTCCTGGAATGCCCGCCGGATTTGGTCGACGTAAACGTGCATCCGGCAAAGGCCGAGGTCCGCTTCCAGGATGCGGCCATGGTGCGCGGCCTCATCGTCGGCGCCATCCGCCGGGCGATGGATGCGGCCGGTCACCGTGCCTCGACCACGGTCGCCGGCGCTGCCATCGCCGCCTTCGGCTTTGGCGGCACGCCAGGGGTCTCCGCACCACTGCCTACCGCCTATCAGGCGATGCATGGCGGCAATGGCCAGCTCAATCGCTTCAATGCCGGTGTGGTGCAACAGGCGATGGCGGCCTTTGCCCCCCTCTCGCCCGAGATGGATCGGCCTTCAGGGGTTTCCCACGCAACAACGCAAGACAATGCGCCACAGCAGGATTACCCGCTGGGCGTCGCCCGCGCGCAGATCTTCGGCACCTATATCGTCGCTCAGACCAAGGACGGCATGGTCATCGTCGATCAGCACGCGGCACACGAACGCCTGGTGCTGGAGCGGATGAAGGTGGCGCTGGCCGGCAGCGGTGTGAAGCGCCAGGCTTTGCTCATTCCGGAGATCGTCGAACTGCCGGCCAAGCTGGTGGGCTCACTGCTTGCACGCAGCGCGGAACTGGAAGAACTGGGCCTTGCCATCGAAGCCTTCGGCCATGATGCGGTAGCTGTACGTGAAGTCCCCGCCCTGCTGGGGCAGAGCGACGTCAAGGGACTGGTGCGCGATTTGGCGGAAGAGATCGCCGAACTGGGTGCTGCCTTGAGCCTCAAGGAGAAGCTTGAGGATATCTGCGGCACCATGGCCTGCCATGGCTCCGTGCGCGCCGGGCGGCAGCTGCTGCCCGCTGAAATGGATGCGCTCCTTCGCCAGATGGAGGCAACACCACATTCCGGCCAGTGCAATCATGGCCGCCCCACCTATGTGGAACTGAAACTCTCCGATATCGAGCGGCTGTTCGGGCGTCGATGATCATGGGATCAGCGCGGCGGCCGGCTCTGCCGCGAACCGTCTGGATGCTGGGCGTCACCAGCCTGCTGATGGATTCGTCGAGCGAGATCGTGCATGCGGTCCTGCCGCTGCTGCTCGTCAACGCGATGGGTGCCAGCGTCCTCCTGGTCGGCATCATCGATGGCCTGGCAGAGGCGACTGCCTCGATCACCAAGATCTTTTCCGGGGCGCTCAGCGATTATTGGCGGAACCGGAAATACATCGCGGCCTTTGGTTATGCGCTCAGCGCTTGCTCCAAGGTGATCTTTCCGCTGGCGGCAACGCCGCTCATGGTCTTCGTTGGGCGCTTCGCCGATCGTTTCGGCAAGGGTGTGCGCGGCGCGCCGCGCGATGCGCTGATCGCCGATTGGGTGGCACCTGAACATCGCGGCTACGCCTATGGCGTGCGCCAGGCGCTCGACAATGCAGGTGCGGTGATCGGACCCTTGGCGGCCATCCTGCTGTTGCAGATCTATCTGGGCGACGTGACGCCGGTCCTGTGGTGGGCATTCGTGCCGGCGATCCTCTCGGTCGCGGTGATGCTGGTGGGGGTGCGCGAGCCAGTTGTCATCGAGCCACGCGTGAAACGACCGTTTCCATTGCGCCTGAGCGAACTGCGCCAGCTGGGCCAGCCGTTCTGGCTGGCGATGGGGTTCCTGTTCGTATTGCTGTTGCCGCGCTTTTCCGAAGCCTTCCAGATCCTGCGCGCGCAGGATGTCGGTGTAGATGTGGCCTGGGCACCCATGACCCTGGTAGTGATGAATCTGGTCGCTGTTCCGCTGACACCCCTCGCTGGCATCTGGTCCGACCGCATCGGCCGCAACCGCGTCATCGCTTTGGGGTTTGCCATGTTGATCCTGTCGCATGGCGCGATGGCGTTGGCCACCGGACCGATCCTGGTCTGGGTCGGTGCCGGCATCTGGGGCCTTCATCTTGCTTTCACGCAAGGTATCTTCTCGGCCCTGGTGGCTGACTACGCGCCGGCGCATCTACGTGGCACGGCCTTCGGCGTCTTCAATCTCGCCGCCGGTATCGCCATCTTCGTTGGATCGGCGGCGATGGGGCTGGCGTGGGATCAACTGGGTGCCGGCACGGCCTTCATGCTGGCGGCGGTTGTGAATGTCGCGGGGCTCGCGCTGTTCCTGCTGCCGCGCAGACCTCAAGCTTCGTGACGCAGGAAGACGATGCGCGCCTTGCCGTAGCGACGCTCGTCAACCAGATCGAAACCATGGGGTGGAGTAAAGGCGTCGCGTCCGGCCATCTCCGCCACAATGAGCGCATTACCCGCGATCCAGCCGCGGCGATCCAGCGCGGTCAGGGCGGGCACAATCAAATCCTGGCCATAGGGCGGATCGAGAAACACCAGATCGGCCGGCGTAAACCGCGCATGGCGCTGCGCTTCTGGCGGGTTGAGGGCGTCACTCAGCACGATCGTCGTGCGCTGGGCTTCATGGCAGGCAGCCACGTTCAATTTGATGCAATCTGCGGCAGCACGATCCTTCTCGATCGCGATCAGGGACGCCGCCCCGCGCGACAACGCCTCCAGCCCCAAGGCGCCGGAGCCCGCGAAGACGTCGAGCACCTTCGCGTCCGCCACCGCATCGTGACCGTGGATGAGGATGTTGAAGATCGCCTGCCGTGCCCGGTCCGAGGTTGGCCGCACATCGCTGCCTTCCGGGACAGCGAGGCGGGTACCGCGATGGCTACCTGAATCGACGCGCATTACCCGATCCCGGCTTGCCGCCCGATTTGCTGCGCGGCTTGTCGCCAGCAGGTTTGCCCCCAGGTTTACCACCGGCGGGCTTTGGTCCCCTCGGCTTATCGCTCCTGGGCTTGTCGCCCATCGGCTTCGCAAATGTCTTGCGCGGTCGCTCTTCGACTGTTGGGCGTTCGCTCCGCGCGTAGCGCTCGTCCTTGATCGCGCGGTCGCGATCCGGCTTGCGGCCTGTGCCGGGCTGCGGCTTGGTCGGCTTGTTCTTCGCCCAACCCGGCTTCAGGCCGGCCTTGGGCGCATCGCTGCGCGCGGCCTGTTCGTTGCGCGCACCGCGATCGTTGCGACGGGCGCGTTCCTGGCGGACCGGTTGCTCGTCGCGATCCGGTCGCTTGGACCAGCTCGGCTTGGCGCCTTGTGCTGCGGTGTCGCTGCGGCGCGGCCGGTCGTCGCGGGTCGGCCGATCCTCGCGCTTCACAAAAGCGGGTCGTTCGCTGCGCTCGGGTCGATCCTCGCGCTTCACAAAGGTGGGCCGTTCGCCGCGTGCTGGCCGCTCGGTGCGCGGTGCGCGGTCGTCGCGCGGTCGCTCATCCCGTAACGGGCGTTCGCTGCGACTGGCATGCTCTGCCCGCGCGGGCCGGACCGGCTTTTCCGGTCGGTTGCCCGGGCGCGGTGATTTGTCCCAACTGGGCTTATCGGTGCGGGTCGGTCGCTCGAAGCGCGGCGGCGCGCCATCTTCGCGGGCCATGCGTTCGTTGCGGCCGGGCCGTTGATTGCGAACCCGTCCTTCGCTGGGCGTGGGCGTTTCAGCCCGTGCGGGTCGTTCGCTGCGCTCGGCGCGGATGGGCCGCTCGCTGCGCGGCATGTTCTTCTCGCGGGTGCGCTTGTCGGGCCCCTTGTCGAAGGCGGGGCGCTCGCGCCGCGCATTGCGGCGGTTATCGGCTTCCAATGCGGCCTTGTCCGGGTCGGCTTTTTCTTCATGGCGATAATCGTTGCCGAATTGCAGCTGCTCTTTCAGCAGCTTGCCTTTGACTTCATGGACCTGGCCGGGCTCCATCTCCTCCAAGCGGAAGGGACCATAGCCGACACGAATGAGGCGGCTGACGGGCCAGCCGAAATGCTGGCAGATGCGGCGGATTTCGCGGTTCTTGCCCTCGGTCAACGCCATGTTGAGCCAAGCATTGGCACCCTGCTGGCGATCGAAAGAGGCGATAATCGGGCCGTAGCGCACGCCGTCAATCTCGATCCCGTCCTTGAGGCCATCGAGCAGCTTCGGATCGAAGCGGCCATTGACACGGACACGGTAGCGGCGGATCCAGGCGGTGGTCGGCAGTTCCAGCTTGCGCGCCAGTTCGCCATCATTGGTGAGCAGCAGCAGGCCTTCGGAATTGAGATCGAGCCGGCCGATCGAGATCACCCGCGGCATGTCGGCCGGCAGATTGTCGAAGACGGTGGCGCGGCCCTCCGGGTCATAGGCCGTCGTCATCAAACCCTTGGGCTTGTAATAGAGCCAGACCCGCGACAGCTGCTTCTCCGGCAAGGGCTGGCCGTCAACCAGGATGACGTCCTTGGTGCCGACATTCACGGCGGCAGAGGTCAGCACCTTGCCGTTGACGCTGACGCGCCCGTTGACGATCCAGATCTCCGCATCGCGCCGCGAGCAGAGACCGACGCGCGCCATCACCTTGGCGATACGCTCGCCGGCATGGGCACTTTTGATCCGCTTCTGATCCTTGCTCATGCTGCAACGACCGATGAAACACGGGCCGCATCAACGAAGGCCGACAGAATCTTGGCGTCACCCGCCGTAACATTGAGTTCCGGGTGCCATTGCACGCCGAGGCAGAATTTATAGCGTGGGTCCTCGATCCCCTCGATCACCCCATCGGGTGCTGTCGCATTGACGACGACACCGGCACCGACCGACTTCACCGCCTGGTGATGCGCGCTGTTCACCGGCAGTTCGTCACTGCCGATGATCCGCTGCAGGAGCGAGCCCGGCGTCAGCTTGACCTTATGGCCGGCCTCGGTGCGTGGGTTGGGTTGTTCGTGAAGCAGCGAATCCGTGACCTCATCCTCGATATGCTGGATGAGTGTGCCCCCTAAGATGACATTGATGAGCTGTTCGCCGCCGCAGATGCCGAGCACGGGCTTGTTGCGCTTGAGCATCGCCTTCACGATGCCGAGTTCGAACGACGTGCGGCCTTCCTTGGTGCGCACGGTCGCGTGCTGCTTGTTCTCGCCGAACAAAGCGGGACTCACATCGAAGCCACCCCCGGTCACGACCAGGCCGGCGATGGTGTCGGCATAGGCCTCGACCATCTCGGGTTCATGGGGCAGGCACATCGGCAATCCGCCGGCATGGGAGACGGCCTGGGTATAGGTGGCGCGCAGGGAATAATGCGGTGCCTTGGAAAGGCCGCGAGGCGCATCGACATCCAAAGTGAGGCCGATGAGGGGATTGGTCATGATTTGGCTCCAAATTCACCCGCGCGCCGGACCAGAAAAGCCTTGAAATCTCAAGGATTGGCGGCGCTGGCAGGATTTCAGGGCAAGCTATTTCATATCGCCCCTTCTGATACAAGGGCGTCACGCGCAGGGCGGCCCCGCTTGACCGGGACATTTCGGGAAGGGAACATGCTGAAATGACTGACTTACCCCCCCATCCACCTGTCAATTTCATGGATTTGGCCTTCCGTCAGGCGGAAGCAGCCTATCAGCGCGACGAAGTGCCGATCGGCGCCGTCCTAGTCGATCCTATGAGCGGCGAGGTACTGGCAGCCGACCACAACCGGGTTGAGGAGCTGCATGACCCGACCGCCCATGCCGAGATGCTGGTGATCCGGGCGGTGGCCATGGGCCGCAAGGAAAAGCGCCTACCCTTCGCCGATCTCTACGTCACCCTGGAGCCTTGCCCGATGTGCGCCACCGCGATCTCGTTCGCACGGTTGCGACGGGTGATCTACGCGGCGCCCGACCCGAAAGGCGGCGGGGTCGAGAGCGGGCCGAAGATCTATACCCTGCCTACCTGCCATCACCGGCCGGAAGTAGTCGGCGGAGTAGGGGAGGCGCGCAGTGCGGAACTGCTGCGGAGCTTCTTCCGGGCGCGACGGTAGATTAGATCGGCAGTGCGTCCTTGATCCGGTAATAGAGGATCGATGGCGCCAGGAACCACGGATTGCCCTCATAGAGCGGCCGCGTCTGGAATGGCACGTTGTCGAGTGCCGATTTCCCGTCCGCTTTGCCCAAAACCTGCTGGCCGATCTTCATGCCGAAATAGGTAGCGAGCGACACACCCGATCCGCAATAGCCCATTGCATACCACAGGCCATCCTGTTTCCCGATATGCGGCAGCGTGTCAAAAGTATAGGCGACATAGCCCATCCAGCTATGCGTGACCTTCGATGACTTCACGTCGGGGAAGATCAGCGACATCCAGTTATGAAGCCGCGGCGCGCTGACCTTCGGATCGTTCTCCTTATAAGCGACACGGCCGCCGAACAGGATGCGACGCTTGTCAGGCGATAGGCGATAATAAAAGACTAGTTTGCGGGTGTCGGAGATCATGCGGTTGGTCGGCAGCAGGCGGCTGGTCAACTCCAGCGGCAATTCTTCCGTCGCGATGATGTAGCTGCCGATCGGAATGACCCGGCGGCGATGCCACGGTGTCAGTGGTCCGGTATAGCCATTGGTGGCGACGATCACGTCGCGCGCCGATACCTTGCCGAGCGGCGTTGTAACGATGAAACCCGGACCATCCTTCGCCAGCGTCGTGACCGGGCAATAGCCGACCACCTGCACACCCGCCGATTCCGCGAGGCGCAGCAATTCGAGATGGAACTTGCCGGGGTGAAGCGCGCCATGTTTCGAATGGACGGCACCGCCGTGATAGAATGGGCTGTCGATCTCCTTCGCCTGCTCGGCCTTCGGCACCATGAAGTAGGGGCTGGAGAGATCCTTGGGTTGTGCGGCGAGGCTCTTGGCCAACGCGTCATACTGCTTCGGGTTGTGCGCGGCGTGGAAGCGACCGCTTACCTCCCAATCGCAGGAGAGATTTTCGCCGGTGATGAGATCGCCGATATAGTCGAGCGCATTGAGGCCCTCGCGGCGGATTCCATAGGCGATTTCCTGGTTGAGCCGGCCGGAGAGTTCGCCATAGGTCGGCTTGATGCTGGTCGAGACCTGGCCGCCATTGCGGCTGGAGCAACCGAAACCGGCCGCTTCCGAATCCAGCACCAGGGTCGAGCGACCGCCCTTGGCGGTTTCGCGCGCCGCCATCAGGCCGGTATAGCCGGAGCCGATCACCAGCACATCGACCTTGGCCGGCAATGTTGTGGCGCGGCGATCCGGACGGGGGGCCGCGTCCCACCAATAGGCCTCGTTTTTATAATCGGCGGCGAAAATCGACTCGGACATGTCGCGGACGCTCCCCCAGAACCCAAGGAATTGGGCGCGGAATTGATAGACCGGATTTGGCGCGGTTTCCAGACAGCCCAGAAAATTTGTCTTGGGCAGATATTTGTCTGAAGTGCCGGAATCTGCAAAGCTCGCGGTGAAGGAACCCCTAATCATGGCCGACCGCCGACCCCGCCGCCTCGCGATCACCGATCTCGACCAGATCGCCCTCGACTATCTCGCGCGCTTTGCGACCACGAAGAAGCGCGTGCAGGAGATGCTGACCCGTCGCATCCGCAGATCGGCGCATTTCCATGGTGACGATCCGGCGGAGATGCTGGCGACGATCCCGGCCGTGATCGAAAAACTCGAGCGCAACCGCTTCCTTGACGATCAGGCTTTTGCTGCCATGAAGGCGGCAAGCCTCACCCGCCGCGGCACATCGCGCCGGCAGATCGGTGCCAAGCTGTCACAACTCGGCATCAACCAGGACATGCAGGGAACGGCGATGGACGGCCTGGTCGAGGAATTCGGCGATACCGAGGAAGCAGCTGCGGTTGCCTATGCAAAACGCCGCCGGCTCGGTCGCTACCGCGCCCGCCACATCGCCGGCGAACAGCGGCTGGTACAGGCAAAGCGCGATCTCTCCGCCATGGCCAGGGCGGGGTTCAGCTTCGCGCTCGCCAAGCGCGTGCTGGGCGCCACGGACGATATCGACATCGAAGACGACGAAGGGTAGGACCGTGGACCCGGACATTGGTGCATATATATTCTGCGTTGATCGCCCACTTGCGATCCATCGCGGGTCCTGTAAGGTCGCCAATACGATAACTTGTCGCCATCTTGCTCGAATTTGAGGAGTATTGTCCTCAACATGCGCCCGTTCTGGTCTGTCCGTACAGCTCTGCTGATTGCCCTGCCGTTGCTGGTTGGATTCGCTGCCTTGGCGATCATCAGTGGTGGCATCGTCATCGCGCAGCGCGGCACCGATTCTGCTGCGCGATCGCTGATGCAAAGTGCCAATGGCCATATCATTTCGCGCACCACCGGCTTTCTGGCAGAAGCCGAGCGGTCGACCGATGCAGTCGCGCGGAGCATCAGTGACGGCACTGTTGTGTCGCAGGATCGCACCACGCTGCAGCGCTATCTGTGGCAGCAATTGATGGCGCAACCCAACATTTCCGGCATGTATGTCGGTTATGAAGATGGCAGCTTCAACTATGTGCTGCGGGTGAACACGATCGCCGGCGACCAGTTCATGTTCAAGTCGATCGAGGTGCAGCGGCGCAGCCGCGATGTGAAGGTGACCTGGCGCAACGCCTTCTACGAAGACATTGTGCCGGAAGAAGGCATGATCGACGGCTTCGACCCCAGATTGCGCCCCTGGTATGCGGCGGCGACGCGCGGGCTCAACCATGGTTGGACCGAGCCCTATATCTTCTGGACCACACGGCAGCCTGGCATCAGTGTGGCGCGGCCGGCAGTTTGCGCAGGCAACATCAACTGCGTGATCGGCGCCGATATCACGCTGGCGGATTTATCGCAGTTCTTTGGCAGTTTGGAAGAGGATATCGGCGGCCGCGCGTTCTTGCTGACCGATGCGGGCAAGGTGATTGCCGCATCGGAGATGACCGGCGGTGCCGTGATCAGGGCGCTGGGTCGCAACCGGACTCACACGCTGCCGGAAATGTCCGATATCGGCGCTTCCCTGCTGCAGGCGGTATGGCAGGCCGCCATGTCGCCGGCCGGGTCGCGGCCGCTGGGTTACCGAACGCTGGACTGGCAGGACACCAGCTATCTTGCCGAGATAGCGCCGATCGATTTTCACGGGCTCTCCTGGCTGGTTGGTGTCGCTGTGCCGCGGGCCGGGCCGCTCGGCTGGTTTGCCGGCGTGCGGGATTCGGTCGTCTGGCTGGTGGCCGGCATTGCGCTGGTGACCGTGCTTTCCGGCATGGCGTTGTCGCAACCGATCGTGAGCGGCCTCAAGCGCCTTGAGGGCAATGCGCAAAAGGTGCGCAGCGGCCAATTCACCGATCTGGTGTTGCCCGAGGGCGGCTTTAAGGAAATCCGCCGGACCGAGGAAGCCCTCCTCGATATGGCGCATAATCTGCAATCGCAAATGCAGGCGACCCATCTGGCGCTTGACGAAGCGATCCGTGCCGGCCAGGCGAAGTCCGAGTTTCTCGCTCATATGAGTCACGAATTGCGGACGCCGCTCAACGGCATCATCGGCTTTTCCGAACTGCTGGAGATGAACGCCGCTGCCAAGCTCAATGAACGCGAGGCCACCTATGTTGCCGATATCATCGGCCTTGGGCGGCATCTGCAGCATCTTATCGAGCAGGTCCTGGAATACGCCCAGCTGGAGGGCGGCGCGGTCAGCCCGGCGTCGGAACCTTTGCGCCTTGCAGATGTGGCCGACAGCATCAAGCGGATGTTGGAGCGGCAATGGGCGGAGAAGCGGATCATTTGGACCAGTACGATCCCCGCCGATCTGGTCGTCCGGATCGACGAAACCAATCTGCGGCAGATTCTGACCAACCTTTTGACGAATGCCGTGAAGTATACGCGGCCGCAAGGTCGCGTCAGCCTCGCCGCGACGCGGCAAGTGGATGGCGCTACCTTGATCACCATCACCGACAGCGGCATCGGCATGAGTGCCGAGGATTTGCGCAACGCCTTTGTGCCGTTCTCGCGATCGCTGCGAAATCCCTATGTCGCGGCCAATAGCGGCGTTGGCCTCGGCCTGCCGATCACCAAGATGCTATGCGACCGGCACCGGATCGCCATCTCGCTCACGAGCGTGCAGGATGAGGGCACAACTGCCACCGTCCTGATCCCAGCCAGTACGCCCGTCGCCCAGGCTGGGGTACCAGATCTTGCCGTCGATTCGGCACATCTCCAGGCTGACCGAGCTCAAATCGACGCCTGATCCGGTCAGCTGTTCCCCTTCAGGAAGCAGCAATCTCTCGAACATATTCGGCTGCCGAATCGAGAAAGGAGTCGGCAAGGCCGGTGTCGTTGACGACGCGCGAAAGTATCAGCGCACCGACCATCATCGAGAGAGTGGCCATCGCCTTGCGGTCCGGTTTGCCGTCGCCAGCGCCGGAACCGTAAATCAGAGATTGAAGGACATTCAGGTGCGCCTTGATCCCGTCTTCAAATGACGCTTTCACCTCGGGGCTCTGCCGCGCAGCATCGGAGCCGAGTGCTACGATCGGACAGCCATCCATCGATTCTTCGCGGTGCCCTTTGCTGAGGTAGAACGCGATGACAGCACCGAGTGGATCCCCAGAGTTCGATCCGATCGCGGCGAGCCACCGACGGGTGGCATGTTCCAATGCGCGCGCCGACGCATGCTTAACCAGATCCTCCTTTGACGAGAACTGTTTGTAGAAAGCTCCCTGGGTCAGCCCGGCGCCTTCCATCAAATCCTTCAGTCCGATGCCATCAAAGCCGTGCGCTCTGAACTGGCGGCTGGCCACATTGATGACGGTTTGCCGGTTCTCCTCAGCTTGAGCACGGTTTACGCGCATGACGACCTCATCTTTAGAGTGTAGTTAGGCTCTATAGCCTATATAGAGTCCGAATGAAAGCTATTCTTTTTGCCTGCAGAACTGGAGCTAATCCAGTCTTTATAGCTGATATCACTATATAAACCGATTTTATCTCTGCTTTTCATTGATGTTTCCACGCCCATTTTTACACCGTAATTTATTATCAGCTTCATAATTAGATTGTGATCGACATATAACATTGATATAGATGTCGTTCAAAATCTAAATCGCGCGACGCCACACTTTCAACAAGGACCATCCAGATGGGGCGCAGACGGCTGCTATTCATGGGCGCGATTGCGCTTGTCGCTTCGGGCATCGCCGCATTCGCGGTCATTTCGCAATGGCCGAGAGGCGATGCATCCGCCGCTACCGATCCGCGGATTGCCGCGCAGCTCGTCAAAGTCGCCAATGCGACGAGTGTCGCCGGCGTCGAGCGCGCCTTTACCGGGACAATTGCGGCGCGGATACAGAGCAATCTCGGGTTTCGCGTGCCCGGCAAGATCGTCGAACGACTGGTGGATGTCGGCGAGCAGGTCAAGGCTGGCCAGCCATTGATGCGTATCGATGATACCGATCTGCGCCTCGCCTTGATCGCCAAGCGCAATGCGGTTGCCGCCACGCGCGCGGCCCTCGTTCAGGCCAAGGCGGACGAGAAGCGTTATGCCGCCATGGTCAAGAATGGACTTGCGGCGACCCCACAACGTTATGAACAAGCCAAGGCGGCGCTGGACACGGCCTTAGCGCAGCTCGCCGTAGCAGACGCGGAAGCGGACGTCGCCGAGAACGAAGCGACCTATGCCACCCTGGCCGCGGGTGCAGACGGAACGGTGGTAGAAGCGCTGGGCGAACCAGGGCAGGTCGTCGCGGCGGGCCAGACAGTGGTTCAACTGGCGCATGCCGGGCCGCGCGAGGCGGTGGTCTCGCTCCCGGAAACGATCCGTCCCGCATTAGGCTCGGTAGCCGAAGCCAGCGTCTATGGCAGCAACGGACAACAGGGCAAGGCACATCTTCGCCAAATTTCCGACGCCGCCGATGCCCAGACCCGCACCTACGAGGCGCGTTACGTGCTTGAGGGCGATGCCGCCGCGGCGCCGCTCGGTTCGACGGTCACGATCAGGATCGCCAGCAGCGAAAGGCAGTCTGAAGTCGCGGTGCCGATCGGCGCCGTGTTGGATGACGGCAATCGCACCGGGGTCTGGGTTCTCAATCGCAACTCTTCCACCGTGCACTTCGTTCCGATCCAGATCAAGCGGCTCGGCAGTGAGACGGCGATTGTCACCGGCATCGAGCTTGGACAGGAACTCGTGGCACTTGGGGCACATCTTCTCAAGGATGGCGCGCCAGTCAGAACCAGCCTGCAATCAGAGGCGGCGAACTGATGAGCTTCAATCTTTCCGCCCTTGCGGTTCGCGAACGAGCAGTCACGCTGTTCTTCATCGTCCTTCTGGCCGCCGCAGGCGTCTACGCTTTCGTCAATTTGGGACGAGCGGAGGATCCCTCCTTCACGATCAAGGCCCTGACCGTCACGTCCGTATGGCCAGGTGCCACGGCGCGCGAGATGCAGGATCTCGTCGCCGAACCGCTCGAGAAACGGCTTCAGGAGCTCACCTGGTACGACCGTGTCGAGACCATCACGCGGCCCGGCTTCGCCTTCCTCACTGTCACGCTGAAGGACAGCACCCCGCCCACCGCCGTCCAGGAAGAGTTCTACCAGGCCCGCAAGAAGCTCGGAGACGAAGCCCGGAACCTGCCTCCAGGCGTCCTCGGCCCATTCGTCAACGATGAGTTCTCCGATGTGAGCTTCGCCCTGTATGCCCTGAAAGCCCAGGGCATGCCGATGCGCGAGTTGGCGCGGCAGGCCGAGGTCATCCGGCAGGATCTTCTGCATGTGCCTGGCGTCAAGAAGATCAACATTCTTGGAGAAAAGCCGGAGCAGATTTTCGTCGAGTTCTCCTACGCCAAGCTCGCAACGCTCGGCGTGTCTGCGCAGGACATCGCCTCTGCTCTGCAAAGACAAAATACCGTCACGCCCGCAGGCTCGATCGATACACGCGGTCCACAAGTCTTCATTCGGTTCGACGGTGCCTATGACAGCATCCAGGCGATCGCCGACACGCCGATCGTGGCCAGCGGACGTACGTTAAAGCTCTCCGATATTGCGGACATTCGGCGGGGCTATCAGGATCCGGAGACATACATCATTCGCCATGAGGGTGAGCCCTCCATCATGCTTGCGGCTGTGATGCAGCAGGGCTGGAATGGGCTCGACCTCGGCAAGGCACTCGAAGCACGATCCAGCGCGATCGCCCAGACACTGCCGCTCGGCATGATACTGGCCAAAGTCAGCGATCAGGCCGTCAACATCGACGCTGCGGTTGGCGAGTTCATGCTGAAATTCGCGATGGCCCTTGGCGTCGTGTTGTTCGTGAGCCTGGTTAGTCTCGGCTGGCGGGTTGGCATTGTGGTGGCGCTGGCTGTTCCGCTGACGCTTGCCGTGGTGTTTCTCATCATGCTGGAAAGCGGTCGGTTCTTCGACCGCATTACTCTAGGCGCGCTTATCCTCGCACTCGGCCTTCTCGTCGATGACGCCATCATTGCCATCGAAGTGATGGTCGTAAAGATGGAAGAGGGCATGGACCGCATCAAGGCGGCCGCCTATGCCTGGAGTCATACGGCAGCGCCGATGTTGTCGGGCACGCTCGTGACAATCATCGGCTTGATGCCGGTCGGCTTTGCCAGATCAAGTGCCGGCGAGTACGCCGGCAACATTTTCTGGGTAGTCGGCTTTGCGCTGATCGTTTCCTGGGTCGTCGCCGTGGTCTTCACCCCTTACCTCGGCGTGAAAATGCTGCCGGAGATCAAGCCCGTAGAGGGTGGCCATCACGCAATCTACAACACACCAAATTATCGGCGGCTGCGCAGCGTCATTAAATTCACTGTGCAGCACAAGTTCGTGACGTGCGCGGTCGTCGTCATCGCGCTTGCTCTTTCCGGCGTAGGAATGGGAGCGGTAAAGCAGCAGTTCTTCCCGACGTCGGATCGTCCCGAGGTGTTGGTCGAAGTACGCCTGCCGGAAGGCACCAGCATCGAGACAACGACTGCAGCGGTCGAAAAGGTCGAAGGCTGGCTGAAGAATCAGTCCGAGGCCAAGATCGTCACGAGTTACATTGGCCAAGGTGCGCCGCGCTTCTTCTTTGCCATGGCGCCGGAATTGCCCGATCCCGCCTTTGCCAAGATCGTCGTGCTGACTCCTGACGCTGGGGCGCGCGAGGCGTTGAAACACCGACTCCGCCAAGCAGTCTCGGAGGGGCTCGCGCCCGAAGCCTTCGTGCGTGTCACGCAGCTTGTATTCGGTCCCTACACGCCGTTTCCCGTCGAGTTCCGTATCATGGGGCCCGATCCTGCGCAGCTGTACCAGATATCCGAGAAAGCCCTCGACATCATGAAAGGTATTCCGGACGTCCGGCAGGCAAATCGTGACTGGGGCAACCGTTCGCCTGTCCTTCGCTTTATTCCTGACCAGGAGCGGCTGAATCTGATTGGCCTTTCGCCCGCCGAAGCAGCCCAGCAGATGCAGTTGCTGTTGAGCGGTATTCCGGTGACGCAGGTTCGGGAGGACATCCGCAATGTGCCGGTCGTAGCACGTAGCGCCGGCGACAATCGGCTGGACCCTGCACGGTTGGCAGATTTCTCGCTGATGAGCCGCGATGGCCGGCAGGTTCCACTTGATCAGATCGGACATTCGGAAATCCGGTTTGAGGAACCGATCCTCAAGCGCCGCGATCGAACACCTACCATCACGATCCGGTCGGATATCAATGAGGCGACCCAACCCCCGGAAGTTTCTCAGCAGGTGATGACGGCGCTACAGCCGTTGATCGCCTCGCTGCCGGTTGGATATCGTATCGAGATGGCCGGAAGCATCGAGGAATCTCTCAAGGCCAATGCCGCGCTTGTTAAGATATTCCCGGCCATGATCGCCGCCACGCTGATCATCATCATCCTGCAGGTGCGCAGCCTCTCAACGATGACCATGGTCATATTGACGGCGCCGCTTGGCCTTGCCGGCGTGGTACCCATGCTGCTCGTCTTTGATCAGCCGTTCGGTTTCAACGCCATTCTCGGATTGATCGGACTGGCCGGCATTCTGATGCGCAACACCCTGATTCTGACGGAGCAGATCAAGGAAAATCAGGCGGCGGGTCTGGATGACTATCATGCCGTCATCGAGGCAACGGTGCAGCGGACACGTCCGGTCATCCTGACGGCACTTGCGGCCGTCCTGGCCTTTATTCCGCTCACCCATTCGGTGTTCTGGGGGTCGATGGCCTACACGCTGATCGGCGGCACGGCAGTTGGCACAGTGATGATCCTGCTTTTCCTGCCGGCCCTCTACGCTGCATGGTTCCGGATCAAACCGACGGCAGATGAAGCGCACAAGCCGGCATCGAACAGCGCCCAGGCCCGCGACTTGCTCGCCGCGGCCCCAACTTCCTCGTAAGTCGCCGCTGGATCTAGGTTAATAATCTCCTAAATGTGACTTTACTGTACCGTCTGGACGGTATAGTTTGCCGCGCTGCAATAGCGTTTTCGGCTTCTTTGGACAGAATTCTCCCCTGATGAGTACGCGCGAACAGATCATCGACGCTGCGCTGAGTGTCGTCCGCGCCCAAGGCGTGGTGGCGCTCACCTTGGATGAAGCGGCGCGCATCGCCGGTATCAGCAAGGGCGGCGTGCTTTATCATTTTAAAAGCAAGGAAGCACTGATCCAGGGCATGGTCGCGCGTCTGGCCGGGCAGTGCGAAAGTCTGCAGCAGGAACATTACGACCGACTGGCGCCGGGGCCCAATCGCTGGGCCCGCGCCCTGGTCGCGACGTCCTTCGATCCTGCGGCTCCCACCATGGACCCGGCTGGCTGCGCGTTGCTGGCGGCGATTGCCACCAATCCCAGCCTACTTGAGCCGCTGGAGGGCACCATCGACACCGCCTTTCGCCGACTTACCGCTGATTCCGAGGATCCGAGCATGGCCCTCCTGGTGGCACTCGCCATGGACGGGCTGTGGCTGCATCGGCTGGTCGGCTCGCCGGTCATGGACGAAACGCGGCGCCTGGCCATTCGTGAGAAGGCGTTGGAATTGCTGGGCGACGGCGCTGCGGCCGGCGGCACGAGCGATCCAAAAATTGCCCGAACCGCGTAGTCAGACCACCGTCATTGACGACACTTAGAGATTTTCAGGAGCTTCAAATGTCCGCCGGTACAGTTGCAAAATCGATGGTTCGCGGCGTCTTCCGTTGGAAGATGCTGTTCATGCTGATCGGCAGCTTCATCGTGTTCGGTGGTGTGTTCTTTGCGATCAATTTCAAGAACAAGGCGATCGCGGAATATTTGGCCGGCATGTTTGCGTCAATGCCCGCCGTCAACGTTACCGCCGCCAAGGCAGAGCAACAGGATTGGGCGGTGCAGGTCCCAGCGATCGGTGTCCTTGAAGCCAATCGCGGTGTCGACATCAACTCGTCGGTGACGGGCCTCATCCAGCAGATCCAGTTCGAATCCGGAGAGACCGTGAAGCAGGGCCAGACCTTGTTGCGCCTCGATGCCGATGTCGAGCGCGCCAATCTGGCGAGCGCCCAGGCCTCGCTGAAGCTGGCCAAGGCCAATCTCGCCCGCGGCGAATCCCTGCGCACCAGCGACAATATTTCGAAAGCGACGCTCGAGCAGCGCCAGTCGGAGTATGAAGTGGCCTCGGCGGAGGTCTCGGCGCTCTCAGCCCAGATCGACAAGAAGGTGATCGGCGCGCCGTTCGACGGTGTCCTCGGTATCCGCAAGGTGAATGTCGGCGAGTACCTCGATGTCGGGAAGCCGATCGTCAACATCCAGGACCTCTCGGTCATGTTGATCAATTTCAGCGTGTCGCAGCGCGAACTCTCGAGCCTGAAGGTCGGCCAGGAGATTGCCATGACGACCGACGCCTATCCGCTGGCGACCTTTACCGGCGAGATTTCCACCATCGCGCCACTGGTCAACCAGGAAACCGGCATGATCGAGGTGCAGGGGCGCTTCGACAACAGTAAGGGCCAGCTGCGCCCAGGCATGTTCGCCAAGCTCAACGTGCTGCTGCCGGCGCGTAAGCAGGTCATCGTCGTGCCGCAGACCTCGATCAGCTACAGCCTTTATGGCGACAACATCTATGTCATCAAGACGACCAAGGACGATCAGGGCGCGGAGCTGAACGTCGTCGAGCGCAAGATCGTCAAGACCGGCGAGCGACGTAACGGCTTCATCATCATCGACGAAGGTATCGCGGCCGGTGAGCAGATCGTGACATCGGGTCAGCTGAAGCTCGACAACGGCGCCAAGGTGGCAATTTCCGACACCAACCCGCTGGCCACGCCGGCCGAAATTCCGACGGAGTAAGGCCAGCGATGTTCGACATATTCATCAAACGGCCGGTCCTCGCGACGGTCATCAGCCTGCTCATCCTGCTGCTGGGTGCCAAGGCTCTGTCCTCGCTGCAGATCCGGCAATATCCGGAGCTGTTCAACACGGTCATCACCGTGACCACGACCTATCCCGGTGCCGATGCCGATCTCATGCAGGGTTTCGTGACCGACCCGGTTCAGAAGGCGGTCGCGACCGCCGACGGCATCGACTATCTCACCTCGAAAAGCTCGGCCAGCACCAGTGTGGTGTCGGTCCATGTGCGCCTCAACGAGGATCCGGACGCGGCGATGACCGCGGTCACTGCCAAGGTCAATCAGACTCGCTCGGTCCTGCCGCGCGACATCAACGACCCCGTCATCGTGAAATCGACCGGCGACAGCTTTGCTGCGATGTATCTGGCGTTCTCCAGTACCGAGATGAACCCCGGGCAGCTCACCGATTACGTGACCCGCGTCATCCAGCCCAAGCTATCGACCGTGCCCGGCGTCGCCGATCCGGAACTGCTGGGCGGCCAGAAATTCGCGATGCGCATCTGGCTCGATCCCAATCGCATGGCATTCTACAACGTCTCGGCGGGCGACATAAACGTGTCCCTGGCCGCCAACAACTACCAGGCCGCAGCCGGCAGCACCAAGGGTCTGTTCGACGTGGTCGGCACCACGGCGCGCACCGATCTGCGCAGCGAGCAGGAGTTCCGCGACCTCGTCGTGCGTCACGCAGGCACGCAGCTGGTGCGCCTCTCGGACATCGCCCGCATCGAGCTGGGGCCGCAGGACACCGATTCCTCGGTTTATGTGAACGGCGACAAGGCCGTCTTCATCGGTATCAAGACGACGCCGGACGCCAACGTGCTGTCGGTTATCTCCGACGTGCGCGACATGCTGCCGAAGCTGGAAAAGGAACTGCCGCCTGGCGTCAAGCTGCAGATCGCCTATGATTCCACCATCTTTATCAGCGCCTCGATTGAGGAAGTCGTGAAGACGATCGCGGAAGCGGCGATCATCGTCATGGTCGTGATCTTCATGTTCATGGGATCGTTGCGCTCGGTTGCCATTCCGCTAGTCACCATGCCGCTTTCGATGATCGGCGTGTGCCTGTTCCTCCTCATGCTCGGCTTCTCGATCAATTTGCTGACCCTGCTGGCATTGGTGCTGGCGATCGGCCTGGTCGTCGATGACGCCATCGTCGTGGTGGAAAATATCCACCGCCATATCGAAGAAGGCTTGAGTCCTTTCCAGGCTGCCCTGGTGGGAACGCGGGAAATTTCCGGGCCGGTCATTTCCATGACCATCACCCTCGCTGCCGTCTATGCCCCGATCGCCTTCCAGAGCGGCGTTACCGGCGCCCTGTTCAAGGAGTTCGCGCTGACCCTGGCGGGGGCCGTCATCGTCTCTGGCGTCGTTGCACTAACGCTCAGTCCGATGATGTGCTCGAAGATTCTCAAGCGCGACGACAACAAGAAGGGCCTGGCGCACCTCATCGACCGCGTGTTCGAGCGGACGCAGCGGGTCTATCTGCGCATGCTGACCGGCTCGCTGCACGATCGCGCCGCGACAGTCGTTTTTGCAGCCATTGTTTGCACCTCGCTTTATTTCCTGTTCGCCTCTGTCTCGACGGAATTGGCGCCTGAAGAAGATCAGGGTGCGGCCCTCATGGCCTATCAGGGCCCGACCAGCGCCAACATCGACTATATGAACCGCTACGCGGAGCAGATGAAGGGCGCCGTCAGCCAGATTCCGGAGATCAGCGGCTTCTTCACCATCAACGGCACCGACGGGCCCAGCAATGGCTTTGGTGTCGCCGTGCTGAAGCCGTGGGAAGAGCGCACCAAGAAGCAGCAGGAAATCGTCCCGGAACTGACCGGTCTCATGGGGACTATTCCCGGCATCAACGCCGCGGTCTTCGGCGTGCCTTCCTTGCCGGGCAGCGATGGTACGCCGGTGCAGTTCGTCGTCAACACGACCGCCGATTATCGCTCGCTCGACGACGTGATGAATCGCTTCATGGAGAAGGTCGGCCAGAGTGGCCTCTTCATCTATACCGACGTCGATCTCAAATTCCAGAAACCGCAGACCTTGGTGGAGGTCGATCGCGACAAGGCCGCCGCCTATGGCGTGACCATGGCCTCGATCGCCGAAACGCTGGCCGTCATGACCGGCGGCAACTATGTCAACCTGCTCAATCTCTATAACAAGAGCTATCAGGTGATTCCGCAGGTGGCGCGCGTCGATCGTCTCGATCCGGCAAAGCTGGGTGAGTTTTATGTGCGCACGACCTCCGGAGGCATCATCCCGCTGGCCAGCCTGATCACGATGACGCCGGAGGTGCAGCCGATCGCCCTCAACCAGTTCAATCAGCAGAACGCCGCCACGATCAACGGTGTCATGATGCCGGGCGTCAGCCTGGGCACGGCGCTCGATTTCCTGGCCAAGACGGCGGATGAAGTCCTGCCGGAGGGCTTCAGCATCGAATATGCCGGCCAGTCGCGCCAGTATATCGAAGAAGGCAACGCGCTCTACGGCACCTTCGCCTTTGCGCTCGCGGTCATCTTCCTGGTGCTCGCCGCCCAATTCGAAAGCCTGCGCGATCCACTGGTGATTTTGATCAGCGTGCCCTTGTCGATGTGCGGCGCGCTCATCCCCTTGGCACTGGGTGTCACCACCATGAACATCTATGCCCAGGTCGGATTGGTGACGCTGATCGGCCTCATCACCAAGCACGGCATCCTGATCTGCGAAGTGGCCAAGGAGCAGCAGGAGAAGCATGGCAAGTCGAAGCTCGAAGCTGTCGAGATCGCGGCCGGCCTGCGCCTTCGCCCGATCCTGATGACCACGGCCGCCATGGTGGCCGGTCTCATTCCGTTGATGTTCGCCAGCGGTGCTGGTGCTGCCAGCCGTTTCTCGATCGCGGTCGTCATCGTCTCCGGCATGACCATCGGCACGTTGTTCACGCTGTTCGTGCTGCCGGTGATTTACACCTTCCTCGCTTCCGACCACCGCAAGGCCAAGCCCGGCGATGTCGCCACCGCGGAAGCTTCCCATAGTGGCCATGTTCATCCGGCCACGATCGAAGGCTAAAGTTAAATTGGCCGGGGCGGCGCTTGCCCCGGCCACCACTTGCCCCGGCCACTTGCCTTAGCCGGCCACCGCTCTATATCTTGAGCACACTGCTTCGCCGACTGGCTAAGGTTCCTTGATTTGCGCAAACTGCTCCTCATGCTGATGACGGTGTGCTTCCTGGCCGGGCTCGCCCTGGCCGGCATTATCCCGCCGCAGATGGCGCATGCCGTGGCAGCTGCCGAGCAGAGCGAGGATTGCGACCATCACGCCCCAAAGGAACCCAGCGGCCGCGCCAAGATGGATTGCTGTGCCGCCGGATTTTGTCCGATGCTGGCGCAGGGCATGCTGCCGGAGGCGGCACCTCAACTCGCGATAACGAAACCGGTGCTCCATCCTGTGGCCGTGGCGATGCAGCTTGGCCTTGCCAGCATGCCGTCGCTGCGACCACCGCGATCTCTGATCTGAACAATTTCCTCAAGCACTTCCTGGCATTGCCCGGGAAGCGCCCATTCAGATCTTGCAGATTGGAAACGACACATGTTTCAACACATCTCGCGTCGCCGCTTCATGGCGGGCAGCGCTTCTCTCACAACATTTGCAGCACTGCCGCGCTTTGCGGTGGCGGCAGCGCCGATCAACCTGGCGATCACACGCCGCAGCCTGGAGGTGAACGGCAAGGCCGCCACCGTCTTTGGCATCGTGCAACCCGATGGCACCCACGGCCTGGCGCTCGATCCGGGTCAGCGCTTCCAGGTTGATCTCACAAACGATGCCGGCGAACCCGCCATCATCCACTGGCACGGTATGACGCCGCCCTTCGCCCAGGACGGTGTTGCCGACAAGGACCGTCCCTTATTGGCGGCGGGTGCATCGGCGCGCTACGATTTTGAACCGCGCACCGGCACCCATTGGATGCATTCTCATCACGGGCTGCAGGAGCAGCGCCTGATGGCGGCACCGCTCATCGTGCACAGCGATGATGATCTGCGCGCCGACGTCCAGGAGGTGGTCGTGCTGCTGCATGATTTCACCTTCCGCGATCCGGTTGAAATCCTCAGCGAACTCACCGGCGGTGCGGGCATGGCACATGCCGGTCATGACATGTCCAATATGGATATGGGTGATATGGAGATGCCCGCCGCCGATTCCCCTGGGGCCGATATGCCGGGCATGGACCACGGCACCATGGCGATGGACCTCAACGACGTCACCTATGACGCCTATCTTGCCAACGACCGCACGCTCGCCGATCCGCTGGTGGTGCGGACTGAGCGTGGTGGTCGCATTCGGCTGCGCCTGATCAACGGTGCCACGACGACAGCCTTCCATATCGATCTCGGTGCGCTGACCGGCACCGTGGTGGCAGTCGATGGCAATGCGGTGCAGCCTGTCACCGGGCAGCGCTTCCCCATGACCATGGGCCAGCGTCTCGACATCCTCCTCGATCTGCCGAAGGAGGGCGGTGCCTTCCCGATCCTGGCGTTGCGCGAAGGGGCAGTGGAACGCACCGGTATCATCCTCGCAAGCCCGGATGCGGCGATCACCCGGATTGCCGAAAAAGGCGACGCCACCACCACTGCACTCACGATCGATTTCGAGACGCAGTTGATGGCCGCCACCCCGCTTCCGGCGAAAGCACCGGATGCCAGGCTCCGCGCGACGCTGACGGGATCGATGATGCCCTATGTCTGGGCGATCAACGGCGAGGTGTTCGGCAAGCACACGCCGCTGCAGGTCGCCGAGGGCCAGCGCGTCATCATCGAGATGGTCAACAACAGCCAGATGGCGCATCCGATGCATCTCCATGGCCATCATTTCCAAGTGGTCGAGGTGCAAGGCCGCGCGCTCAACGGCGCGGTGCGCGACACGGTGCTGGTACCGATCGGCGGCTCGGTCAGCATCGCCTTCGACGCCGACAATCGCGGGCGCTGGCCGTTCCACTGCCACAATCTCCTGCACATGGCGACCGGCATGATGTCGGAAGTGGCGTATAGCTGAGCGACTGACGGCTCAATTGAAACCAGACCACGTCATGGCCGGGCTTGACCCGGCCATCCACGAGTTTGCTTGCCACAAAGCAACTCGTGGATGCCCACACCAAGTGCGGGCATGACGTAAGGGAATGACGGGGCCGCCTACCTCTTCGCCATGCCTTCGATGAGAAGATTGGCCGTCGCCTCGTTGCAGGCAAAGGGAATATCGTAAACGATGCTGAGGCGTATCAGCGCCTTGACGTCGACGTCATGAGGCAGGGCGGTCATCGGGTCGACGAAGAAGATCAACGCCTGCACCTTCCGCTCCGCGATCAGCGCGCCGATCTGCTGGTCACCCCCGAGCGGGCCGCTTTTCAGTTTCTTGATCTTGAGCGATCGGCATGCGGCGCCCACGATGCCGCCGGTCGTCCCGGTCGCAAAGAGCCTGTAGCGGCTGAGCAGGCGCTCGTGTTGAACGGCCCAGTCGCGCATCCGGGACTTCATCTCGTCATGAGCGACGATGGCGAGGGACGCCGCGGTATTGGCGGTAACCATCTGCGATTCCTTGATATTTGGCGAGATTGATAAGCCTTGGTTAAGAAAAACTAACCAAGCCCACGAGAAACGCTTATTTGTCTACTAGTTTGGTAGTGATTATAGTTCAGCCCATGACGACCTCTGGATGGGCGCCCCAAAGACTGCCCCACCGGACATCCTTTTGGAAGCCAGAGCAGGAGGCCAGCATGAGCAATCGCACAATCGCCGACCGGATCAAGATCGACGCGCTGAGCCCGGTCATCGGTGGGCTGGTGGAGGGCGTCGATCTCGCGCGCCCGCTTGATGCGGCGAGCCGCGCCCGCTTGGGGCAAGCCTTGCTCGACCACAAGGTGCTGTTCTTCGAGGATCAGACGATCACCCCGCAGCAGCAGCGCAATTTTGCCGCCAGCTTCGGCAAGCTGCACATTCATCCGATCTATCCGCAGGTCGAAGACGTGCCGGAGATTCTCATTCTCGACACCCATGTCGACAATCTGCCGGACAATGATACCTGGCACACCGACGTCACCTTCATCGAGACGCCGCCCTTGGGCTCCGTTCTTTACGCCAAGCAGTTGCCGCCGAGTGGTGGTGATACGTTGTGGGTCAATAACGAGGCGGCGTTCGCGGCATTGTCGCCGGCCTACCGCGCCTTTCTCGAGCGTCTGACGGCAACGCATGATTTCGTCAAATCCTTCCCGCGCGAGCGTTACGCAACGACACCGTCGGAAGAGAAAAAATGGTTGGTGGCGCAGGCCAAGAACAAGCCGGTGAAACACCCGGTCATCCGCACCCATCCGGTGAGCGGCGCCAAAGGCCTGTTCGTCAACGAAGGCTTCACGACGCGCATCAACGAATTGTCGGCGGCCGAAAGCCGTTCGGTGCTTGATCTGCTGTTCGCGCATATCGCCAAGCCCGATTTCCAGATCCGCTATCGCTGGAAGCTGAATGCCGTGGCGATGTGGGACAATCGTGCGACACAGCACTATGCGGTGGCGGATTACCTGCCACATCGGCGCGTGATGCACCGGGCGACCATTCTGGGCGACCGCCCTTTCTAACCAACCGCGTTTCCAGCATCGGACTCATGGCCATGGCAGCTGTCGGTGATCAGCGCGGGCGACGCATTGCTATTGTCGGGGCTGGTTTCAGCGGCTCGCTGCTGGCGCTCCATCTGCTGCGGCGATGTCAACCGGAAGACCGCATCTATCTGGTTGAGCGGAATCAGAATTTCGGTCGCGGTCTTGCTTACGCCACCGGCAATCCCAATCATTTGCTGAACGTGCGCGCCGGTAATATGAGCGCCTTCCCGGACGAGCCCGATCATTTCGTGCGCTGGCTGCAAGCCCTGCCGCCGGAAGAGAAGGCCGAGCTCGCCGGCGAGCCGAGCGCATCGACTTTCGTGCCGCGCCGTGTCTTCGGCAATTACATCCAGCAATTGCTGGGCGACAAGATCTGGCGGGAAGAACAGGGCCATAATCTCTTTCTGGTAACTGACGAGGCCGTGGCGTTGCATCGCGGGCCGCAGGGCCTGGCCCTGGAGCTCGCCGTCGGACGGCGCTACGACATCGACCACGCCGTCCTTGCCGTCGGCAATTTCCCGCCAGCCCAGTCCGCCGCCGGCTATTACGGCGATCCCTGGAATCCGGCCTGCCTCGCCGATCTACCCGCCGATGCGCCGGTTCTCATTCTCGGCACGGGCCTTACCTTCATTGATACGGTTCTCTCGCTGCTGGACCGTAGTCATCAAGGCAAGATCTACGCTTTGTCGCGGCGTGGCCTCCTGCCGCGCGTTCATGCCGCCGTGCCGACGCCGTGGAAATACGTGTCACCTCCCAATGGGAAGAGTCTAGTGAGCCTGCTCCGTCAAATCCGTGCCGCCTGCGCCGCCGCAGAAAGTGTCGGAGCTGGATGGCGGGCGGCGATTGATGGCTTGCGGCCGCACACCCAGCGCCTGTGGCAGGAAATGCCGCGCCAGGAACGTTCGAGGTTCCTGCGGCATCTGCGACCCTGGTGGGATGTGCATCGCCACCGCAGCGCGCCGCAGGTCGCGGGCCGCATTCAGGCAGCGATCGATCGCGGACAGCTGGAGATCATCAAGGGTCGCATCGCCACAAGCACGCGTGCGACCAATGTCACGGAAGTAGAGATTGGTTTGCGTGGCGACGCCGGCATGCAGTTGATCAGCGTAGACCGCATCATCGATTGCTCCGGCCCACGCTCCGACGCCACCATGATTGATCAGCCGCTGGTCCAGCAATTGCTGAGCAGCGGCCAGGTACATCCCGATCCGCTCGGCCTCGGCATCGACGTCACGACGGACGGCGCGGTGATCGACGCCTTTGGCTGTGCCGCGCGGGACATCCATGCCGTCGGTCCGATCACCAAGGGCACTTTCTGGGAAATCATCGCGGTGCCGGATCTTCGCCTCGCCTGCGCCGATCTTGCTGGCAAACTGCTTGCCGTGTCCGCTGCCTTCGCAAAGTAGGTGCGCCGCCGGTCGTCTTCAGTAGCGTCAAGCCATCACCCAAAACAGAAACGGGGCCCTTGCGGGCCCCGTTTTGCAGTTAAATGAGCGATCGATCAGTTGGTCGGCTGGTAGATCTGATCGAAGGTCCCGCCATCACCGAAATGTTCCGGCTGCGCTTTGGCCCAGCCACCGAACTCGCCATCGATGGTGATGAGATTGACCTTGGGAAAATCCTTCTCATGCGCGGCCGCCACTTTGGGGTCGGTCGGGCGATAGAAGTTCTTCGCGGCGATCTCCTGGCCTTCCGGCGTGTAGAGATAATTGAGATAGGCTTCGGCGACTTTGCGCGTGCCGTGGGCGTCGACCACCTTGTCGACCACTGCCACAGGCGGTTCGGCGAGGATGCTGACACTCGGAACAACGATGTCGAACTGATCCGGGCCCAGTTCCTTGACAGCCAGGAAGGCTTCGTTTTCCCAGGCGAGCAGCACATCACCGATGCCACGCTGGACGAAGGTCGTGGTCGAACCGCGTGCGCCGCTATCGAGGACGGGGACATGACTATAGAGGCTCTTCACGAAGGCCTGCGCGGTTTCGGCGCTGCCGCCCGGCTGCTTCAGGGCCCAGCCCCAGGCAGCGAGATAGTTCCAGCGTGCGCCACCCGAGGTTTTCGGATTCGGTGTAATCACTTCGACGCCATCCTTCACCAGATCGCCCCAATCCTGGATGCCCTTGGGGTTGCCCTTGCGGACCAGGAACACGATGGTCGAGGTATAGGGCGAGGAATTGTGCGGCAGCTTCTTCTGCCAGCCGGCATCGAGCAGTTTGCCCTTGGCGGCGATTTCGTCGATGTCATAAGCCAAGGCGAGCGTCACGACATCTGCCTCGAGCCCGTCGATCACCGAGCGGGCCTGCTTGCCGGAGCCGCCATGGGAGGCCTCGATGCTGAGATCCTCGCCGGTTTCCTTCTTCCAATGGGCGGCAAAGGCGGCGTTGAATTCCTTATAAAGCTCGCGGGTCGGGTCATAGGACACGTTGAGGAGCTTGGTTTCGGCCTGGGCCAGCTGCGGCAGGGCGCTGCTGGCGAGGGCCGCCAGAACCACGGCAACTGAGAGAGAACGTCTTGAAATCAACATCTTAAGCCTCCTGTGGGCGCTTCACGGCGCGGGTTTCCACCTCGCCAGCACGTCTCGCTTCTGAACCTTACGCCGGTGCTGGCTTAATCGAAAGACTAAATCTCTATCGATGTAGTAGACAAACGAGGCTAACTTAAAGGCGCCGCGAGTTTTTCTTAAGTCGACCATGATTGGTCCGCACGATGGAAAACGGGTGCCCTCCCGCGTCGGTATGCTAAAGACCTCATATTCCCAAGATATTTCAGGCCATTTACGGACCCGCATGTTCTCCCTCCGCGCCATCGCCACCGTCGGCGGCATGACCCTCCTCAGCCGGATCCTCGGCTTCGTTCGCGAAGTGATGATCGCCGGCATCCTGGGCGCGGGTCCCATGGCGGAAGCCTTCATCGTCGCCATGCGGCTGCCGAACCTGCTGCGCCAGATGTTTGCGGAGGGCGCCTTCAGTGCCGCCTTCGTGCCGGTCTTCACCCGCCATGTGGCCGAAGGTGGCGTCAACGGTGCGCGGATCTTTGCCGAGCAGGTGCTCTCTGTCCTCCTCGTGGCGCTCCTGGTGACGACGATCGCCGCTGAACTCGCCATGCCCTGGCTCATCCATCTCTTTGCCCCCGGCTTCGACGAGATGCCGGAGAAGTTCGCGGCCACGGTCCTCTTCACCGGCATCACCTTTCCCTACATCGTCTTCATGTCGCTCTGCGCCCTGCAGGGCGGCATGCTCAACGGGCTGCAGAAGTTCGGCCAGAACGCGGTCACGCCGGTCATCCTCAATGCCATCCTGGTCGCCAGCATGTGGTTCATCCGCGGCGATGATTTCTTCGTCGGCCAGGCGCTCTCATGGTCGGTAACGCTGGCCGGCCTCGTGCAGTTCCTGTGGCTGACCTATGCCTGCCACCGGGCGGGGCTCAGACTCCGTCTGCCCTGGCCGCGCTTCACGCCCGATGTGAAGCGGCTGTGCATCCTCATGGTGCCGGGCCTCATCGGTTCCAGCGTCAACCAGATCAACCTCGCCGTCTCGACCATCCTTGCTTCGCTGCATCCGGGCTCGGTCTCTTATATCTATTACGCCGACCGGCTCTACCAATTGCCGCTGGCCCTGATCGGCTCGGCGATCGGCGTGGTGCTGCTGCCCGCACTTACCCGGTCGCTGCGCGGCGATGATCCGGCGGCCGCACTCCGCATGCAGAACCGCGCGCTGGAGCTCGGCCTGATGCTGTCGCTGCCGGCCACCATCGGCCTGATGGTCGCTGCCTTGCCGATCGTCACCACGGTCTATCAGCGCGGCGCCTTCGGCCATGACGATGCGCAGGCCGTGGCGCTGGCCTTGATGATCATGTCGGCGGGGCTGCCGGCTTATGTCGGCAACAAGGCGCTGACCGCGGCCTTCCTCGCCCGCGAGGATACCGCGACACCCTTCAAGCAGGCGGCGATCAGTGTCGCCATCAACATCAGCATCAGCGCCTTGCTGACGCCGACCTATGGCTATATCGGCGTCGCCATCGGCGCCATGGCATCGGCCTGGGTGAATGCCATCCTGCTGGCCGCCATCCTGCTGCGCCGCGGCTACCTCACCTTCGATGATCGCCTGCGCCGCATGCTGCCGCGTCTCTTTCTGTGCTGCGCCGGATTGGGTGCTGCCACCTGGGCCGCCGGCGACCTCTTGTGGCCGGGCGGTTCTGCGAGCACGTTGGAACAGGCGCTGGCCCTGGTCGCCATCATCGCCGCGGGTGGCGCCGTCTTTGCCGGTCTCATCCTGCTGCTGCGCGTCAGTTCCTTCGCCGAACTCCGCAACCTTCGCCGCAGGCGCTAACAGCAAAACCGGATTGGCATGAACGCCATGCCGTGACTAATCTCTGAGCCACCACTAACCGCTGCGGACCCCGCGCCATGTTCACGCCGACACCACGCCAGAACGACATCCTCGGGATGGCCCGCCTCAACGGCCGGGTCAATGTCGAGGAATTGGCCGCCAAATTCGACGTGACGCCGCAGACCATCCGCAAGGATCTCAACGATCTCTGCGGCCAGCGGCTGCTGACGCGCACCCATGGCGGGGCGATCCTGGCGTCGGGCGTCGAGAACGTCGCCTATGAGGCGCGCCGGCATCTGGCCGACGACGAGAAGCGGCGCATCGGTGAACATGCGGCCTCGCTCATCTCGAACGGCTCGTCGCTGTTCGTCAATATCGGCACCACCACGGAAGAAGTGGCGCGGGCACTCCGGGCCCATGAAGGCCTGCTGGTGATCACCAACAACATCCATGTGGCCGGCATCCTGTTGCCCTCGCAGCGCATCGACGTGATCGTCGCGGGCGGCATGCTGCGCCGGGCCGATGGCGGCATCGTCGGCGAGCAGGCGGTCGATTTCATGTCGCAGTTCAAGGTCGATTACGCCGTCATCGGCGTCTCGGCGATCGATGACGACGGCTCGCTGCTCGATTTCGATTATCGGGAGGTGCGCGTCGCGCAGGCCATCATCGCCAACGCCCGCAACGTCATCCTGGTCGCTGATTCGATGAAGTTCACCCGCACTGCCCCGGTGCGCATCGGGCATCTGTCCGAGATCAATATTTTCGTCACCGACCGCGCGCCGCCGGAATCGATCGGCGAGATCTGTCGCCACAGCGGCACCACCATCGCCATCGCGCCTGGTGGTCCACCAGTGGACGATCGGGTGGAAGAATCCGAGCCCAGCTAACGAGTTAGGTTCCTTTCGCATCTGCGAAATCCGCAAGCGAACTGCTTCATTTCGTGCGTTTGAACATCGCTTTGCGATGCAACCGAACCTCAATCGGCTGAAAATTTTCCCTTGTCTTTCGTTTAGTTTCGTTTAACGATCACGAACGAAAGTAACGAAACCCGGATGATTGTCACGACGCGGCCGGCGGAACTGGGTCCCGCCTGCCAGCCAAAGTCCGACTCTCACGGCCTTCCAGAGGCTTGAGCATAGGGGTCGACATCAACCGGATGCGGAGGAAGCGTTAGATCATGCCCACAGGGGTCGTCGAAACATTCGACATTGCCGTGATCGGCGGTGGCGTCAACGGGTGCGGTATCGCCCGCGATGCCGTCGGCCGTGGCTTGAAGGTCCTGCTCACCGAACAGAACGACCTCGCCAGCGGCACATCCTCCGCCTCCACCAAGCTCATCCATGGCGGCCTGCGCTATCTCGAACATTACGAATTCCGCCTGGTGCGCGAGGCGCTGATCGAGCGCGAAGTGCTGCTGAAGGCGGCACCCCATATCATCTGGCCGCTGCGTTTCATCCTGCCGCATCACAAGGGCCTGCGCCCGCGCTGGTTCGTGCGGCTGGGCCTGTTCATGTACGACCATCTCGGCGGCCGCAAAATACTGCCGGCCACGCGCAGCATCGATCTTCGCCATGACGCGGCCGGTGCCCCCTTGAAGCCCGGCTTCACCCATGCCTTCGAATATTCGGATTGCTGGGTGGAAGACGCGCGCCTGGTGGTGCTCAATGCCCGCGATGCCGCTGAACGCGGTGCCGAGATTCATGTCCGCACCCGCTGCACATCGGCAAAACGTGTCGGCGATCTGTGGCATGTGCGCCTCGAAGGCGCCAACGGCAAGGTTACCGAGGCTAAGGCGCGGGCGCTCGTCAATGCGACCGGCCCCTGGGTCTCGAGCTTCCTCGGCGGCGCCGTCGGCATGAATGCGCCCGACAAGATCCGCACGGTGAAGGGCAGCCATATCGTGGTCGAAAAGCTGTTCGACCATGACCGCGCCTACATCTTCCAGAACGCCGATGGCCGCATCTGCTTCGCCATTCCCTATGAGCAGGATTTCACGCTGATCGGCACGACCGACGCCGATTATCAGGGCGAACCCGGCAAGGTCGCGATCTCGGATGCCGAGACCGATTACCTTCTTTCCGCCGCCAGCGAATATTTCCAGGCGCCGGTCACGCGCGCCAACATCCGCTGGAGCTATGCCGGCATCCGCCCGCTTTACGACGACGGCGCCAGCAAGGCGCAGGATGCGACGCGCGATTACGTGCTGAAGCTCGACCAGCGTGCCGGCGAAGCGCCGCTGCTGTCCGTCTTCGGCGGCAAGATCACGACCTATCGCCGCCTGGCCGAAGCGGCCCTCGATCGCCTGCAGCCGACCTTCCCCGGCATGAAGGCGCCCTGGACGGCAACGGGCACGCTGCCGGGCGGAGATTTTCCGGTTAACGAATTTGCGACCCAGGTGGGCACGCTGGCCAAGAAGTTCCCCTTCCTGGAGTTGCGCGAAGCGCGGCGCCTGGTGCGCGCTTACGGTACGCGCGCGGAGCGCATCATGGGGGCGGCGCGCAGTGCCGCAGATCTCGGCCGCCGCTTCGGTCCAAGCTTGACCGAGGCCGAGGTAAATTATCTCATGGACCAGGAATGGGTCAGCAGCGCCGAGGACATCGTCTGGCGTCGCTCCAAACTTGGCCTGCACATGACATCGGCCGAGCAGGCGGCCCTGGAAGACTTCGTTAAGTCATTGCTAGCGCGTGACCCGCAGCCGGCCCGGGCCGGTCGTGTGTGAGCGCGCCATGCAGATGATGGCGTGATCAGTTTCGTGAATCGTTCGGCTGGAAAAGTGCGCACTGGCCGAGTGTTAAATCTTTAAGCGCACATGAGGAGGAAAACGATCATGGCGATCCGTCGTACCGTGTCGTTGGCCGCAATGATGCTTGCAATGGGAAGTGTCCCGGCGTTCGCAGATTCGGATGCGGCCAAGAAATGGATTGACTCGGAGTTCCAGCCTTCGACGCTCTCTAAGGACGAGCAGATAAAGGAAATGGAGTGGTTCATCAAAGCTGCTGAACCCTTCAAGGGCATGGAAGTCAACGTTCTGTCGGAAACCATTCCGACGCACGAATATGAATCGAAGGTCCTGACCAAGGCTTTCGAAGAAATCACCGGCATCAAGGTCAACCACCAACTCCTCGGCGAAGGCGAAGTCGTGCAGGCGGTGCAGACCCAGATGCAGACCAACCGCAGCCTTTATGACGGCTATGTGAATGATTCCGATCTCATCGGTACGCATTCGCGTCTGCAGAGCGCGGTCAATTTGACCGACTTCATGGCGGGCGACGGCAAGGACGTCACCAATCCCGGCCTCGATATCGACGACTTCATGGGCAAGTCGTTCACCACGGGTCCGGACGGCAAGCTGTGGCAGCTGCCCGACCAGCAGTTTGCGAACCTCTATTGGTTCCGCAAGGACTGGTTCGACCGCAAGGACCTCCAGGAAAAATTCAAGGCCAAGTATGGCTACGACCTGGGCGTGCCGGTTAACTGGTCGGCTTATGAGGACATCGCCGAATTCTTCACCGTGGACGTGAAGGAAATCGACGGTGTGCAGATCTATGGCCACATGGATTACGGCAAGCGCGCGCCCGATCTCGGCTGGCGTATGACCGATGCCTGGCTCTCGATGGCCGGTGCTGGTTCGAAAGGTCTGCCGAACGGCCGTCCGATCGACGAATGGGGCATCCGCATGGAGGAAGGCTCCTGCAACCCGGCCGGCGCTTCCGTCTCGCGCGGTGGCGAAACCAACGGCCCGGCGGCAGTCTATGCCATCGCCAAATGGGACGAATGGCTGCGCAAATACGCACCTCCGGGCGCTGCCGATTACGACTTCTATCAGTCGCTGCCGGCGTTGAGCCAGGGCAACGTTGCCCAGCAGATCTTCTGGTACACCGCCTTCACGGCATCGATGGTGGCCCCGAAGAGTGCCGGCAATAACACGGTCGACGATACCGATACGCCGCTCTGGCGTATGGCGCCGTCACCGCACGGCCCGTACTGGAAGGAAGGCCAGAAGCTCGGCTACCAGGACACCGGTTCCTGGACGCTGTTCAAATCGACCCCGCTCGAGAACCAGAAGGCGGCCTGGCTCTATGCCCAGTTCGTCACCTCGAAGACGGTCGACGTGAAGAAGAGCCAGGTTGGTCTGACCTTCATCCGCGACAGCACCGTGCGTCATGAGTCCTTTACCGAACGTGCGCCCAAGCTGGGTGGTCTGGTCGAATTCTACCGTTCGCCCGACCGCGTTAACTGGTCGCCGACCGGCGTCAACGTGCCTGACTATCCGAAGCTGGCTCAGCTTTGGTGGCAGAACATCGGTGACGTGAACTCGGGTGCGTTCACGCCGCAGCAAGCCATGGACCGTCTCGCCGGCGAGATGGACCAGGTGATGGCCCGCATGCAGCAGGCCGATGAAGCCAACAAGACCTATGGCGGGTGCGGTCCGCGTCTCAACGCGGAAAAGGACCCGGCAGAATGGCTCGGCAAGGACAATGGTCCCCATGCCAAGCTCGACAATGAGAAGCCCAAGGGCGAAACCATCGCCTATGATGAGCTGATCAAGCGTTGGACGGAAAACCAGTAATCCGTTCCACGACACGAACGACGGCGCCATCGGGGGCGGGTTTTGCCCCCGATGGTCGTCGATCTGGCGCGACAAGTGTAAAGTGACCTGAATGACCCTTGAACTGAGACATGTAACGAAAACCGTGGGTGCGGCGACGCATATCCACGAAACCAGCCTGGTCCTGGACGAGGGCAGCTTCAACGTGCTCCTCGGCACGACGCTGGCCGGCAAGACCACGCTCCTGCAACTGATGGCGGGTCTCGACCGGCCGAGTTCCGGGGAAGTCTGGTTCCGCGGCGCCAATGTCACCGGTGTCGCCGTCCAGAAGCGCAATGTCTCAATGGTCTATCAGCAATTCATCAACTATCCGCATCTGTCGGTATACGAGAACATCGCTTCGCCGCTCAAAGTGGCCGGGATGGATCGTGCCGAAATCGACCGCCGGGTCGGCTCGGTGAGCGAGCTGTTGCGCCTGCAGCCGATGCTGCAGCGGCGTCCTTCGGAACTTTCCGGTGGCCAGCAGCAGCGCACGGCCATCGCCCGCGCTTTGGTCAAGGACAGCGATCTGGTTCTGCTCGATGAACCGCTTGCCAATCTCGATTACAAGCTGCGCGAGGAATTGCGCGACGAGCTGCCGCGCCTTTTCGCCGGCCGTCGCTGCATCGTCGTCTATGCGACGACCGAACCCACGGAAGCCCTGCTGTTCGGCGGCAACACCGCGACCCTGTTCGAAGGCCGCATCACCCAATTCGGCCAGACCGGCGACATCTATCGCAAGCCCAAGGATCTGGTGAGCGCCGAGGTTTTCTCGGATCCGCCGCTCAACATGGCGCCGGTGACCAAGACCGGCAACCGCATCGAACTCAGCAACGGGATCGGCTGGATGGTTGGCCCCAATTTCGCGCGCCTGCCGGACGGCAAATATACCTGGGCCATCCGCGCCCATCACATCACGCCCTTCCAGCAGGCGGCCGATCTCGCCACCGTGGATGGCAAGGTGCTGCTCGCGGAACTCACCGGCTCGGATAGCGTGCTTCACTTTGATCTCAACGGCGCCACCTGGATCTCGCAGTCGCACGGTGTGCATCCGTTCGATGTTGGCGCCACGGCGCGTCTCTATATCGATGTCGCGCGCAGTTTCCTGTTCGGACAGGATGGTAAATTGGTCGGAGGGTCCGAATAATGGCGCGTATCAAACTCGATGGCGTCAAGCACAGCTATGCCGCCGACCCCAAGAGCCCGGCCGATTGGGCGCTGAAGGAAGTGAATCTGGACTGCCAGGATGGCGGCGCCTATGCGTTGCTGGGACCATCCGGCTGCGGGAAGACGACCCTTCTCAACCTGATTTCGGGCCTGCTCACGCCGACGCGCGGCCGCATCCTGTTCGATGATCGCGATGTCAGCCATGCCACACCGGAAGACCGCAATATCGCCCAGGTGTTCCAGTTCCCCGTCATCTACGACACGATGACGGTCTACGACAATCTGGCCTTCCCCTTGCGCAACCGGCGCCTTCCGGCGCCAGAGATCGATCGGCGTGTCCGCGATATCGCCGACATGCTCGATCTCGGCCCTTCTTTGATGAACCGGGCGTCGGGTCTCACCGCCGACGGCAAGCAGAAGATTTCACTCGGCCGCGGGCTGGTACGTTCGGACGTCAACGTCATCATGTTCGACGAGCCGCTGACCGTGATCGACCCGCATCTCAAATGGGTACTGCGCTCGAAGCTCAAGGAACTGCATCACCGCGTCAAACGCACCATGATCTATGTGACGCATGATCAGACCGAGGCGCTGACTTTTGCCGACCAGGTCGTCGTCATGAACAATGGCGAAGTGGTCCAGATCGGCACGCCGATCGAACTCTTCGATCGCCCGGAGCATACCTTCGTCGGCCATTTCATCGGCTCACCCGGCATGAACGTGCTGCCGGTGACCAAGGAGAATGGCGGCATTTCCTTCCTCGGCACCCCGGTCGAGTCGATCGAGAATGTGCGGGCCGAGGCGCTTAATGGCGGTCGCCTGGAAATCGGCGTGCGACCGGAATTTGTCAGCTTCGGCACGACCGGCATCCCGGTTGAGATCGGCAAGGTTGCCGATGCCGGCCGCTTCCGCATTGTCGAGGCGCGGCACAAGGGGCAATTGCTCAAGGTGCTGGTGACCGAGGGCGATGCCATCCCGAGCGTCACGTCGCATGTCCGCTTCGACCCAACGCATACGCATCTTTACAGCGACGGCTGGCTGGTGAAGTGAGGAACCATGAATAAGCAAGTCAATCAGAAAGCCTGGTTCCTCGTCCTGCCGGTGGTCATCCTGGTGGCGTTCAACGCCGTTATTCCCTTGATGACGGTCGTCAACTATTCGGTTCAGGAAACCTTTGGCGACAACGTCTTCACCTGGGCCGGCGTACAGTGGTTCGAGCAGGTCCTGAATTCACCGCGCTTCCATGACGCGCTGCTGCGCCAGATGCTGTTCACCGGCATCATCCTGGCGATCGAAATTCCGCTTGGCCTCATCATCGCGCTGGCCATGCCGCGCAAGGGCTTCTGGGTGTCGGTCTGCCTCGTGCTCATGGCTCTGCCGCTGCTCATTCCCTGGAACGTGGTGGGCGCGATGTGGAACATCTTCGCGCTCCCGGAAATCGGCCTGCTGGGCAAGGGGCTGAATTCGCTGGGCTTCGATTACAACTATACCCGCCAGCCACTGACCGCCTGGTTCACCACCGTGCTCATGGATGTGTGGCACTGGACCTCGCTCGTCGTGCTGCTGTGCTATGCCGGCCTCGTCTCCATCCCGGACGATTACTACCGTGCTGCCAAGATCGACGGCGCCAGCGCCTGGGCGGTGTTCCGCTTCATCCAACTGCCCAAGCTGAAGCGCGTGCTGACCATCGCCATCCTGCTGCGCTTCATGGACAGCTTCATGATCTATACCGAGGTCAAGGTGCTGACCGGCGGCGGTCCCGGCAATGCGACGACCTTCCTCTCCATCGATCTCGACAAGATCGCGCTCGGCCAGTTCGATCTTGGCCCGGCCGGTGCGATGTCGCTCATCTACTTCCTGATCATCCTGCTGTTCAGCTGGCTGTTCTATACCCTCATGATGCGGAACGAGGCACAATGATGCGCAAGCGCTCCCTACTGCCGATCGTCTACATCTTCTTCCTGATGCTGCCGATCTATTGGCTGGTCACGATGTCGTTCAAGACCACGAACGAAATCCTGGGCGGATTCTCGCTGTTCCCACAGGCTTTCACGCTGGAGAACTACATCAAGATCTTCACGGATTCGACCTGGTATAATGGCTATATCAATTCGATCATCTATGTCGTCATCAACACGCTCCTGTCGGTCTCGGTGGCCTTGCCGGCTGCCTATGCCTTCTCGCGCTACCGCTTCCTGGGCGACAAGCATCTGTTCTTCTGGCTGCTGACCAACCGCATGGCGCCCGCTGCCGTGTTCGCGCTGCCGTTCCTGCAGCTCTATTCGGCGGTCGGCCTGTTCGACACCCATATCGCGGTGGCACTCGCGCATACGCTCTTCAACGTGCCGCTGGCGGTGTGGATTCTCGAAGGCTTCATGTCGGGCGTGCCGAAGGAGCTCGACGAAACGGCCTATGTCGACGGCTATTCCTTCCCGCGCTTCTTCGTCAAGATCTTCATCCCGACGATCGCGGCCGGTATCGGCGTCGCCTGCTTCTTCTGCTTCATGTTCTCCTGGGTCGAGATGCTGCTGGCCAAGACGCTGACCTCGGTCGATGCCAAGCCGATCGTGGCCACGATGACCCGGACGGCTAGCACCTCGGGCTATGAGCTGGGGCTGCTCGCTGCGGCGGGCACGCTCACCATCATTCCCGGCGCCTTCGTCATCTATTTCGTGCGCAACTATATCGCCAAGGGCTTCGCCCTCGGCCGCGTCTGACAAGGATCGTTCAAGATGCAAGGAACCTCACTCATCTCCTGGATGGCCTGGACTTGGCAGACGGCGGCCTTCTTCGCCTTCATCATCGCCTGTCTTGTCGCCATGACCGTGTGGGAGCTCCGCTCGCCCGGTGGGGCCGAGCGGCACGGCATCCTCGGGCTCGAGACGACACGCGGCGACCGCCTGTTCATCTCGCTGCTCGGCAGTGCCTTTATCTTTCTGGCCTGGCTGGGTTTTTTCGGTATTCCGCTCTGGGCGCCGCTGGTCATTGCCCTGGTCTATGCCTTCGTCATCTTCCGCTGGGCCTAGCTCCGCGCGCCAAACCATGACCGTCAAAGGCCGGGCCTATAGCCCGGCCTTTTTCATTTGCGGCGCTCCATCGCGACTGACTATGCGTTGCAATCGCAATAAAATCGTTCTTTTATAATGACTTAGATGTAGGTATGGTGCGCGCCAGCAAAACTGCCGTGCCGTCTTTAGGAGATCTGCCATGAAGGGCGATAAAAAAGTCATCCAGGCTCTCAACAAGGTCCTGAAGAACGAACTCACCGCCATCAACCAGTATTTCCTCCATGCCCGCATGTTGAAGAACTGGGGCATGAAGAAGCTCGGCGAGGTCACCTATCACGAATCGATCGACGAGATGAAACACGCCGACAAGCTGATCGAGCGCATCTTGTTCCTCGAAGGCCTGCCCAATCTGCAGGATCTCGGCAAGCTGATGATCGGCGAGAACGTCAAAGAGATCCTGAGCTGCGATTTGAAGCTCGAAATGATGGCGCATCCCGATTTGAAGGCGGGAATCGTGCTCTGTGAGCAGGCCGGCGACTATGTCACCCGCGAGCTGTTCAAGGACATCCTGGAATCAGAGGAAGAGCATATCGACTTCCTGGAGACCAACCTCGAGATCCTCGAGAAGATGGGCCTGCAGAACTACATCCAGTCGCAATACGAGCCCGGCGAAGGCTCCTAAGCGCTACTCCGCTGCGAGCGGCAGGTCGTCCAGATCGATTTTCGGGCGTGCCGGGCTCTTCAGCGCGTCATTGATGACATCCTGGGCCATCGGCAGGCAGGTCCCGCAGCACGGGCCGCTGCCGAGCACCTGATAGACGGCAACCGGGCAGTTCAACCCGCTGGCGCGGGCCGTCTGCTCGATCTCGCTCTCGCGATAGCCATTACATATACAGACATACATCGGGTGCTGAACTCGCGGGTGAGGCACTGTCTCTGCGGGGATACTTATATCTCTGCGAATGATTGTCAATGTCATAGAATGCGTAAATCCGGATTGGCGGAAAACCGCCATTCTTCGCCAGATTGCAAATGAGAATTATTATCGCTTGTGCTGAATAAATCCTTTTGGTACTGTGCAGTTGTTAAGAATGACTCGCAACTGCAATGCCGAATGGGAGTGGATATGGACAGAGAAACAATGGATTTTCGCCGTTCCGCTGCGCTAGCAGCACCAGCTGGCGAGCAGGCAACCCCCACCACCGAACACCGCTCTTTCAGCCGTGAACGGCTCTCAGTGCCGGCACCGGCATCCTATCCGCGCGAGCAGCGCGGCAATGTCCAGACGGTCACGATCCAGTCGATCCTGAAGGGTGCGCGAGAGGCCATCATCGATTTCGATGGCGCCGCCTATCGGCTGCGCATCACCCGCAATCACCGCCTGATCCTGACGAAATAGGCCGCGGCAAACGCGTCGATCCGACCAGCGCGCCGTTCGGGCGCTGGTCGGTGTTGTCTATGGAAACAGGAACTGCTTGATGACGCTCGCCCAGACCTTGCCGGATTCCGAAAGTACGCTGCCCACCCGCTGGCAGCAGCTGCGCGCCGCACAACCGCGCTTGCGGGCCCGCGAGGCGGCGCAGGAACTGGGCATCAGCGAGGCCGAATTTGTGGCCGCGCAATGTGGCGCGGAGGCGGTGAGACTGCAGCCGGATTGGCCAGCCTTCTTTGCCGGCCTGCCGGCTCTGGGCCGTGTCATGGCACTGACCCGCAATGAGAACTGCGTCCATGAGCGCAAGGGCACTTATGAGCCGGCGTCGTTCATGGCCCATGCTGGATTGGTGCTGGGGGCGGATATCGATCTGCGCATCTTCCAGCTACGTTGGGCACATCTCTTTGCCGTCACCGATAGCAGCGTCACACCCGCACGGCGCAGTTTTCAGACCTTCGACCGCTTTGGCGGTGCCATCCACAAGATTTATGCCGGCGACGGCACCGATCTCGAGGCATGGGACAAGCTGGTCCAGTCGCTGACGGTGTCGGATCTTCCTGCGCTGACCATCGATCCGCCTGAGCCCGCAGCACAGAAGGCGCCGCCGGTCAAAGACCGCGCTGCCCTGCGCGATGATTGGGCGAAGCTGAAGGACGTGCATGATTTTCCGGCGATGCTGAAGCGGCACGACACGCAGCCGCTCCAGGCGATGGAAGCGATGCTGGGCGATTACACCGAGCGGCTGCCGGTCCAAGCCACCTTCGACCTCCTCAACCGCGCCAGCGCGGAGCAGGTGCCCATCATGGTGTTCGTCGGCAATGCCGGCATCATCCAGATTCATACCGGGCCGGTGCAGCGCATCGTGCGGCTGGAGCATTGGCTCAACGTGCTGGATCCCGATTTCAATCTGCATCTGCGCGAAGACCGCATCGCGCATAGCTTCGCCGTGCGCAAGCCGACCAGCGACGGGGTCCTGCATTCCGTCGAGCTGTTCGATGCGGATGGCGAGCGCATCGCCACCTTCTTCGGCAAGCGCAAGCCCGGCCAGCCGGAACTGGAAAGCTGGCGCGGTATCGTCGCGGCGCTTGAGCGCGCGGCGTAACGCCGATGCTGGATCGCCGCACATTGCTGTTGTCGGCACTGGGTGCGGCATTGCCGCTGCGTGCTGCCCTGGCCGCCCAACAGCGCATCGTCTGCGCCGGTGGCGCCATGACGGAATGCGTCTTTGCGCTTGGTGCCGGGAACGACGTGGTCGCGGTCGATACCACCAGCCTTTATCCGCGCGCGGCGCTCAGCCTGCCGAAGATCGGTTATCTTCGGCAGCTGGCGGTCGAGGGCGTGCTGTCGCTTTCGCCCGATATCGTGTTGGCTGACCGCGATGCAGGCCCGCCCAATGTGCTGACGCAGTTGAAGGCGACGGGCAGCATCCTCCATCAGTACCAAGGTCCGCTTTCCGCAGAGGCCGTGCCGGACAAGGTCCGCTTTGTCGGCCAAGTGCTGGACCGTGCCGCAAGGGCTGAGGAGGTGGCAAGCGCCATCAGCGCCGATCTCGCCACGCTGGCCCAGGCGGTGGCGCGGGTGGAAAAACGCCCCCGGGTGCTGTTCATCCTCGGCACGGTCAAGGGTCGCATGGCAGGGCGCGGCACCATCGCCGATCTCGTCATCAAACTTGCCGGTGGCGAGAATGTGGCCGGCGATTTCGACAGTTACCGCGCCGTTTCAGTTGAGGGGATCATCGGCCCGCAGCCGGATTTCGTCCTCACCATGTTCCAGAGTGACCACGCGCCTGTGGCCGGCGAAGACCCGGCACAGAAAGCGGCCAGGGAATTGGGACTGGATATCCTGCCGAAAAACAAGCGCCCACAGGTGATCCCGGTCGATGGACCTTATCTCCTCGCCCTGGGACCGCGTTCGGCCCATGCCTGCTACGATCTGGCGGCACAACTGCACCCGACGCAGGACTGGCCAGGCTTGCCGGCGCGATCCTGGGTCGGCTGAGCGCGCCAAGTCCACGAATGACAGTCGTTGACATGGAGGGGATGCCCGCGTTGGAAACGGCGCGCACCCGCCGCCGCTGGCATATCGTCATGGCTCTCGGCATTCTCGCATCCCTCGCCACGCTGCTCGCGGTCGGGGTCGGGCCGCTGGATGTGATTCCACTCGATATCCTCGGCTGGGCACTGCATCTGCCGCTGGGCGAACCGCTCAGCGACTTGCAGCAGAGCGTCATCTTCGACATTCGCCTGCCGCGCGTCGTGATGGCATTGCTCGCGGGCATCGGCCTTGCCGTCAGCGGCTGCCTGACGCAGAGCCTGTTTCGCAATCCCCTGGCGGATCCGGGTCTTATCGGTGTCAGCAGTGGGGCAGCGCTGGCCGCCGCCGTTACCATCGTGCTCGCGGAACATCTGCCGATCTGGTTTTTCCATCTGGGTCCCTTCGCTTTGCCGATGGCAGCCGCTATTGGCGCGTTGCTGGCGACATTTGCCATCCTGCGCCTCGCCGATCTCGCCGGTGGGGAAGCCACCATCGTGCTGCTGCTGGCCGGGATCGGCATCGGCATCCTGGCGGAAGTCGGCATCGGCTTTCTGATCTTCATCAGCAATGAGCAGGAACTGCGCGACCTTACCTTCTGGCGCATGGGCAGCCTTGCAGGAAACGGCTGGGCGCAAACGGCCATCGTTTCCATCCCGGTCTTCATCATTGCCATCTTCGCCTGGCGGATCGCGCCCGCCCTTAACGCGCTATCGTTGGGCGACGACGTCGCCGGACATCTCGGCATTCCCGTGGCCAGCCTGCAGCGGGGGATCGTGATCGCCGTTGCAGCTGCGATCGGCGCTATAGTCGCGTTTTCCGGCATGATCGGGTTTCTCGGCTTGGTGGCGCCGCATCTTGCGCGCCTGCTGGTGGGTCAGGATCATCGCTGGCTGGTGCCGGCCAGCGCCCTCATCGGCTGCGTCATCATGGCGTTCGGCGATCTGGTGACGCGCATCGCCGTCGCACCGGCGGAACTGCCGATCGGATTGGTGACGGGCGCGCTAGGTGGCCCAGTCTTCCTCTTCCTGCTCGTGCGTCAGATGCGGCACGGTACCACGTGATCAGTGCCGCGGGCATCGCCACCACGCGCGGCAATCTGCGCAACATCTCGTTGCTGGCGGAGCCCGGCAAGGTGCTGGCGTTGATGGGGCCCAATGGATCGGGCAAATCGACGCTGCTCCATGTCCTCGCCGGCGATCTCGCACCCATTGCAGGCGAGGTTCAATTGCTGTCACGCCCGCTCAGCGCCTGGAACCGGACGGCGCTGGCGATGCAGCGCGCCGTTCTGCCGCAAGCGTCGCAGGTGGCGTTTCCGGTACGCGTGTGCGATCTGGTTGGCATCGGCCGGCTGCCCTATCGCGGTCGAGCTAGAGGCGCCGATCGCAGGGCGGTGGCGGAATCCCTCGCAGCGGTCGGTCTCGCGCCGCTGGCTGATGCGCTCTATCATCGGCTGTCTGGCGGCGAAAAACAGCGCGTGCAGCTGGCCCGCGTGCTGGCCCAGATCTGGCAGCCACAAGAGGACACCGCACCCCGGTTGCTGCTGCTCGACGAACCGACCAACAATCTGGATCCGGCGCAGCGCCTGGCTGTGATGGAATGCGTGCAATCCCTGGCCCGGCGTGGGCTCGCCATCGTCGCCGTGCTCCACGATCTCAGTGAAGCCCTGCGGTTTGCCGACGATGGGCTCATGTTGCGGGACGGCCGGGTGCTGGCGCAGGGGCCGATCCACGATGTCCTGACACCCGATCTGATCGCCGCGGCCTTCGATGTTACCGCAGCCATCGTCGTCGGCAATGGCCACCCGGCCGTGGTGACAATGATCTCAGGACAATGATCTCTGGCAGGGCGCCCTACGTATCTTAATAAAACTGGCGCAAAAGCGGGCGAAACATCCTGGATATTGCCACGTAGGCACCTATATCGATTCTCACCATCAAAATACCAATCGCAAACACAGGCAGGGAGACGCGAACATGAACCAGCGCGTAATCGATCTTTTCGACCGATACACCCATGGCGATATGGATCGCCGCAAGTTCCTGGAAAAATTAACGATTCTGGTCGGCAGCTCGGCTGCTGCGCTGGCATTGCTGCCCGCCCTGGAAAACAACTACGCCAAGGCGGAACTGCTGCCGGAGGGTGACCCGCGGATCACCACCGAGACGATCGCCGTCCCTTCGGGTGGCAAGGATTACAGCATTTACCTGGCCAAGCCGACCACGGGCGACAAATGGCCGGCGGTGATGGTTATCCATGAAAATCGCGGGCTCAATCCGCATATCAAGGACGTGACCCGTCGGATCGCGGCCGAAGGCTTTCTGGCGGCCGGCGTCGACTTCCTGAGCCCGCTGGGCGGGACACCGACGGATGAGGACAAGGCGCGGGAGTTGATCGGCACGCTGGATGCCGAGGCGACCGCGGCTGCCGGGCGCGACATCATTGCGGCCCTGCGGGCGCGGCCCGACAGCAACGGCAAGGTCGGCACGATCGGCTTCTGCTGGGGCGGCGGGTTGGTCAACCGGTTGGCGGCGAGCGACCCCACCCTTGACGCGGCCGTTGCCTATTACGGCATGCAGCCGGCGGCAACCGAGGTCGCCAAGATCAAGGCGCCCCTGTTGCTGCACTATGCCGGCATCGATGAGCGGATCAATGCGGGCATCGCTGCCTATGAGGCGGCGTTGAAGGCCGAGGGCAAGCGTTACGAGATCTTCACCTATGAGGGCGTCAATCACGCTTTCAACAACGACACCAATACTGCCCGCTATGACAAGGCAGCGGCGGAGCTATCCTGGTCGCGTTCGGTCAAATTCCTGCATGAAACTCTGGGTTGAGAATCGCGATACCTAGATAGCCATCACGCGCGCCGCGGTGCGGCGCGCCCTTATCCCTTCGTTAATCTTCGCGGGTCTAAGTAGGATCTTCGACGGAGGCCGCCCGATGGCAGCTGCCTCCTGCCGGGGTAGAAAAGATGCGAAGAACGGTGTTGGCGTTGATCTGCACCGCCATAACGGTGGCGGGCTTGGCCGGGTTCAGCCACATCGGTGTGGCGGACGACCGGCCGCTTGTTCTCGCCTGCAATGATTTCCCGCCCTTGAAGATCGAACATCCTGGCACCGATGGCTTGCGCGGCACCGATGTCGAGGCGATCCTTGAAATCGCCCAGCGTTCGGGCCTCCACCTGGCGCCACGTTTCATGCCCTGGAAGCGCGGCTATGCCGAAGCGTCCGAGGGGACTATCGACGGGCTATGCAGCTGCTCCTACCGCGCCGACCGCGCAGCACTGTTTCATTTCTCCGACGCGATCGGCGAGACATCCGTCGGCATTTTTCATCCGCCCGGAGAGACGCCGGAACCCATCAAGAGCCTGAACGACCTGGCCAGTGGCGATATCGGTATCGTTGGTGTCGTCAAAGGCTACAATCTGGAATCAGAATTGGACGACGCCAAGATTCCCCATCTTGCGGTCAGCGGCGACCGGCAGGCTTATGACATGCTGGTCAATCACCGCTTTGATCATCTCTATTCCTTTCGTGCGCCGATCGATTTCATCGCCCGACAGGGCGCGGGCAATGAAATCGCGTATACCGAGCTGCGCAGCTCGCCGTACTTCATTTGTCTGAGCAAGAAGGTGACGGGTACTGCTGACATGATGGTGCGTATCAACGACGCCATTGCGGCGATGCGTAAAGATGGGGCGTTTCACGCGATCCAGCGGCGTTATGGACAAGCGCCGATCAACTGATATTGATGTAGCCGGAACATCACCACGCAACCCTCCATTCCGGCGGAAGACATGACACCCAAAACAGATATCAGCACCGTCGCTGTGGTGGGCTGCGGCCTGATCGGCGCCAGTTGGGCGGCTCTCGCCGGCAGCTACGGCCTGACGGTGCGGGTCTACGACCCGGCCGGCGACCGCCGCGCGGAATTAGGCCCAACGGTGGCAAGGCTGCGTGCCCAATTGCTGAAGCTGCGCCCAGACCACGGTGGAGAGGTCATGGCCTTCGATAGTCTGGCGGACGCACTTCGCAGCGCCGACATCGTTCTGGAATCGGCGCCGGAGCGCCTTGACCTCAAGATCAAGCTGCTGGCAGAGATCGATCGTCTAAGTACGCGTGACGCCATCATTGCCACCAGCACATCGTCTTTGCTGTTGAGCGAGATGACTGCCGAGTGCGTTCACAAGACGCGCTGCATCGTGGCGCATCCGTTCAACCCGCCGCATCTCATGCCACTTGTCGAGCTGTTCGGCACGGACCCTGCCGTGATCGAGCGGGCCGAAATCTTCTTCCGGTCGCTCGGCAAGCACACGATCCGCCTCAAGCGTGAGGTGCCGGGGCATATCGCCAATCGTCTGGGCGCTGCTCTGTGGCAGGAAGCCGTGCATCTGCTGGCTGAAGGTGTGGCAGATGTCACCGATATCGACGCGGCACTCATCCATGGCCCTGCCATGCGCTGGGCGGTGCAGGGGACGCATCTCACCTATCATCTGGGTGGCGGGCAGGGTGGTATCCGGCATTATCTCGACCATCTTGGCCCCAGCCAGGAAATGCGCTGGGAAACATTGGGCCGCATGCGCCTGACACCGGAGATCAAGCAGGCGTTGGTTGCTGGCGTCGAGGCTGAGGCTGCCGGCAGGTCGATTGCCGACCTCGAAGCCGAGCGCGACCGTTTCCTGATTGATCTCTTGAAGCTGCGCGGCCACACTGGCTGACTTTTCCAATCCCAGCTTTCCCGATTCCTGTCAGGCGCGTTTCACATCATGACCAGCCACGATTCCAAGAAGATCGTCGAGATTCACGAACATCTGCACAGCGATCTGCCGAGCGATCCCGCCTTGCGCGTGAAGGCGCTGGAAAGCCTGCTGGTTGAGCAAGGCATGATCGACAGCGCCGCCATCGACGCCTGGATCGATCTATACGCCGAAGAGATCGGGCCCAAGCGTGGCGCCCATGTCGTCGCCAAGGCCTGGATAGATCCCTCGTTCAGGGCGCGGTTGCTGGCCGATGGGACGGCGGCGATCAGCGAGCTCGGCTATCAGGGTCATGCGACCGGCCATGTGATCGCCGTTGAGAACACGCCGGCCGTTCATAACCTCGTCGTCTGCACCTTGTGCTCCTGCTATCCGTTCACTCTGCTTGGCATTTCGCCGGGCTGGTACCGGCTGCAGGAATATCGCTCGCGGGCAGTGCGCGATCCGCGCGGTGTGTTGCAGGAATTCGGTGTCATGATCGGCGATGATGTCGAGATCCGTGTTTGGGATAGCACGGCGGAACTCCGTTACCTCGTGCTGCCGCTGCGGCCCGAGGGCAGCGACGGGCTGGGTGAAGAGGCGTTGGCGCAGCTGGTGACGCGAAATTCGATGATCGGCACCGATGTGCTGCAGCCGATCGCGCGCGGGAGATAGCGATGACGCGCATTCATGACGTTGGTGGCAAGCGGACTACCAAGCCCATTGACGTCGCTGAAGATGAGACACCCTTCAAGGCCGATTGGGAAGGCCGCGCCTGGGGCATCAACGAGGCGCTGGAGGGTCATCCCGGCTGGACGCTCGATTGGTGGCGCTATGTGCGCGAACTCATTCCGGCGGAAGACTATCTGACACGGCCTTACTTCGACCAGTGGATGCAGGTCTATGCCGCCATGATGGTCGATTCGGATGTGGCGAGTGTCGCGGAGATTGCCAGTGGTAAGGCGCAGCGGCCGAAGCCCAATTTCGGCCAGCCGATGGGGGCCGGTGATGTCGCGCGCATATCGCGCATCGCCCGGGATTTCAGGCGGCCGGCGACGCAACCACCAATCTTTGCTGTCGGCGATGCGGTGCACACGAAGACTATTGGCGGCAATGCGCATACGCGGCTGCCCGGTTATGCGATGGACAAGACCGGCACCGTGCATGCGCTGCGCGGCAATCATCTGCTGCCCGATGCCGGCGCCCGCGGCGAGGAAGTGGCGGAGCCGCTCTACACCATCGCGTTCAAAGCGGCCGATCTGTGGCCGGAAGCAAAGGGCCGCCGCGACACCGTGTTCGTCGATCTGTGGGAGAGCTATTTTGAGCGGCGCTGACCTCCTCGCCCATCTCGGCGAACCGGGCCCCTTGCTGTCCCAGGACGCCAAGCCGATCTTCGCCGAGCCGTGGCAGGCAGAGATCGTGGCTTTGGCCGCTGCCATGGTCGCGCAAGGTCGCTTCACGGCAATGCGCTGGTCGGATGCGCTGGGGGCGGAGATCCGTGCAGCGCTGGCAGCCGGCGCGCCCGATACGGCGGCGACCTATTATCAATCCGTGCTGGCGGCGGTTGAGGCTTTGGTCAAGGAAACGTCACTCATGACCGCCGAGCAATTGGCGGCGCGCAAGGCGCAATGGATCCGCGCTTATGAACACACGCCGCACGGCGCACCGGTGGAACTCGCGGCGGGCGACCACCACTAGATCTTCTTCGCCTTCTGAATGGCGAGTTCCAGCGCATTCAAGAAACGCGAGCGGTCCTGCTGGTTGAAGCTGGGGCCGGTGCCGCGGATTTCCCCCATGTCACGCAGCTGGCTGCTGAGTTCGCGCATGGCCAGCGCGGTCCCGATGCTGTTTGCTGTGAAGGGCTTGCCGGTGGGGCCGATCACTTGGGCGCCGGCCTTGAGGCAGCGATCGGCCAGTTGAATGTCGGTGGTGATGACGATGTCGCCCGTCTTGGCGCGCTCGACGATCCAGTCATCGGCGGCATCGAACTTGTCGCTCACCAGCACGTTGCGGATGAGCGGGTTGTGGCTGGAGCGGAAGCCGCTATTGCTGACCAGATGCATGACGATCTCATGGCGCAGCGCCACGCGTTCGATCTCGGCTTTGACCGGGCAGGCATCGGCATCGACATAGATTTCGGTCACGGTGTCGGATTTCCTAATTCTGGCGTCTAAACGCGGCCACTTTGACCAGAATCCGTCGTTGGCTACAAGAAATAGGATGGAATCCCGTGGTTTTGGCCATGCGGGGTTACGCCGCAGGAAGATAATTGGCGCTTTGCCGCTCTTTGGGGTATTTAGCCGGCTGAATACCCCCAGGCGCGCCGCCGACGGGCCATAAATCCAGTAAATCGATCCAGAGGCCGATAGGGGCCAGGATCGTCGGATGGGCCGGAAAAAGGTGCCCCTTCACCTTTTTTCAGATCGGACAGTCATGCCTTTTCCCACAACGAATCCCGCGCTCGAACGTGCCTTGGCCGCGCGCGCCTATCTTGAACCGACCTCCGTGCAATCGGCGGTCCTGGGTGAGGAAGCGGCGGAGCGCGATCTCCTCGTTTCCGCCCAGACCGGCTCCGGCAAGACGGTGGCCTTCGGCCTCGCCATGGCCAGCACCTTGCTCGGCACGGCCGAGCGCTTCGAGCGTGCGGCCGAACCCTTGGCCCTCATCATTGCGCCGACCCGCGAACTGGCGATCCAGGTCCATTCCGAACTCAGCTGGCTCTATGCGGAGACCGGCGCCAAGGTGATCTCCTGCGTCGGTGGCATGGATGCGCGCGCCGAACAGCGGCTACTGAACGGCGGCTGCCACATCGTCGTCGGCACGCCGGGTCGCTTGCGTGATCATCTTGAGCGTGGCCGTCTTGATATCTCCGCCTTGAAGGCCGTGGTGCTGGACGAGGCCGACGAGATGCTCGACCTGGGCTTCCGCGAAGATCTCGAATTCATTCTCGACGCGACGCCGAAGTCGCGCCGCACCTTGCTGTTCTCGGCCACCATCGCCCGCGAAATCGCCAACCTCGCGCGCGACTACCAGCAGGACGCCCTGCGCATCGACACCCAGGTGCGCAACCAGGCCCATGGCGACATCGAATACCGTGCGGTGCGCGTGGCGCCGACCGACGTCGATCATGCGATCGTCAATCTGCTGCGCTTCTACGAAGCACGCGCGGCCCTCATTTTCTGCCACACACGCGAAGCCGTCCGTCATCTCCATGCCAGCCTGTCGGAACGCGGCTTTTCCGCCGTGGCGCTGTCGGGCGAGCTCAGCCAGTCGGAGCGCACCCATGCGCTGCAGGCCTTGCGCGATGGCCGTGCCCGCGTCTGTGTGGCGACCGACGTCGCCGCGCGCGGCCTCGATCTCCCCGATCTCAGCCTCGTCATCCATGCCGACCTGCCGCGCGAGAAGGCGACGCTGCTGCACCGTTCGGGCCGCACCGGCCGTGCCGGCCGCAAGGGCATCTGCGCGCTCATCGTGCCGTTCCCGCGCCGCCGACATCTCGAGCGATTGCTGACCGATGCCAGCATCAAGGCGATCTGGCAGGACCCGCCCAAGGCCGAGGAGATCCGCGCCCGCGACCAGGAACGCATGCTGGAAGACCCTGCCATCAAGGAGCCGGCGACGCCCGAGGATCTGGTCCTTGCCCAGGCATTGCTCGCCGGAAGGGCAGCCGAGGAAATCGCCGCCGCCCTCATCCGCTTCTATCGTTCGCGCCTGCCGGCGCCCGAAGACATGTTCGACAGCGGCCCGGCGGATATGCGCCAGGAACGCTATGAGGAACGCGGCGAGCGCAAGCGCCGCGATGACGGCGCCCGTGGCAGTGACAGAGGGGGCAGCGACAGAAGTGAAGGTGGCCCCGTCTCCTGGTTCCGCCTTGATGTCGGCCGCGAGAACAACGCCGACCCGAAATGGCTCATTCCGCTCATCTGCCGCCGCGGTCACATCACCAAGCGCGAAATCGGCTTCATCAAGATTTTCGACAAGGAAACCAAGTTCGAGATCACGGCGGACGCCGCCGGCCGTTTCATGTCCGCCGTCGAGAAATCCGGCGACCAGGAAATCAGCATCAAGCCGACCACGCCGTTCAACAAGGATGCCGGCCGTTCCAACGCCGACCGTCTCACGAAGGACAGCCCGCCCTCGGAGCGTCTGCCGCGCAAGTATGACGCGCCGGGCGAGGGTGCTGGTGCCAGGCCGGATCGCCCGCGCGGCGACCGCCCCTTCGCCGCCAAGCGCACCGAAGGCTACGCCCGCCCGCGCGATGACAAGGCACCGTACAAGAAAGACGGCCGCGGCTTCGAAGCCAAACGCTCGAACAATCCGAAATTCGCTGGCCAGAAATTCGAGGGCCCGAAAGCTGAGGGCTTCAAATCGGACCGTCCGAAGTTCGATAAGCCGAAATTCGATGGCCCGCGGACCGACCGGCCGAAATTCGACAAGCCGAAGTTCGACCCAGCCGGCAAGGCGAAGAAGAAGCATCGCAAAGGGCCAAGCCGACCCTAATCGCTTCGTCTAACAATCTTGCAAGATCGAGCGGAGCGGTCTGGCTCAGCTCAAAACCACTGCATCTCGACCGACATCAGGTGGTCGTGGAACCGATATCAATCACCTTCTTTCGGGCGTAGTGCAGGTTTGATGCTGAGGAGTGCCGCGACCTTCTCCAAACGCACCACAGCTACGGAACGACAGTTAGGGCGATAGCGGCTCGACCATCTTGGCAAACGGGGTCAGATCAATTCGGCAAGTGTGCCGGCGTCAAAACCCTTCAGGCTTTGCTGATCGTTTCCCTCGATTTTCGCAGCCCAATTGGGATCGCTAATCAGTGCCCGGCCGACGGCAATGAGGTCGAACTCGTCTCGCTCCATTCTCTCGATCAATCTATCAATACTCATATTCCTCGATCCCTTGTCCGCAAGGGCGTTCGTGAAATCGCTGTCCAGGCCAACGGAACCGACGCTGATCGTGGCCGCTCCAGTCAGCTTCTTGGCCCAGCCTGCGCAATTGAGGCCATTTTCCCCGTCGATTTCCGGAAATTCCGGATCCCAAAAACGCCGCTGCGAGCAATGCAGAACGTCGACGCCAGCTTCTACCAGTGGCAGCAGCCAATCGGTCATGAGCGCCGGTGTCTCGGCGAGCCGGACGCTGAAATCCTGTTGCTTCCATTGACTGATGCGAAGGATGATCGGGAATGCTCCGCCGACCGCTTCGCGCACCGCAGCCACGATCTCGGCAGCAAAGCGCGACCGCTCCTTGATCGTGGCGCCGCCGTAGCGATCTGTGCGCAGGTTGGTGCCGGACCAGAAGAACTGGTCGATCAGATAGCCATGCGCGCCATGGATTTCGACCGTATCAAAGCCCAGTCGCTTGGCGTCTGCCGCTGCTTTGGCAAAGGCCGCAACCGAATCCGCGATGGCTTCCTCACTCATCGCTTCGCCGCGGGGCGCATCCGGCGCATCCAAACCAGACGGGCTTTCGACGGTAGCCTCCGGCTCCCATTCGGTATAGCGGGCGGCACCGGTATGCCAGAGTTGCGGCCCCATTTTGCCGCCAACGCTGTGAACGGCATCGATCACGCCCTTCCACCCTGCCAGTGCCGGATCGCCATGGAAGAAGGGAATGTTGGGATCGTTACGCGATGCGGGCCGATCGATGACGGTTCCCTCAGAGAGAATCAAGCCCACTTGCCCCTCAGCGCGCCGCCGGTAATAGGCGGCATTCGCCTCGTTCGGCACGCCATTCGGCGCGAACGTGCGGGTCATCGGCGCCATGACGATTCGGTTCTTGAGTTCAAGCGACTTGATGGCGAGAGGGCGAAACAATGTGCCGGCATCAGTGAAGGGCATGAAAAACAGCTCCGTTGTGAAGGACGGTTCCCTAAGTTTATATAATCGCCCTTGGTGTTGGCTAGACAAGTCCCAGCGATTCAAGATTGTGCACGTTAAGCATGTCGCGACTGTCAGGCCGGTCGCATCGGCGACATGTATCTGCGAGAGTGGAAATGAGACCGCTGGTCAGGCGTTACGCCGCGGGCTTGCAAGCGCTCGATCAGGCGGGCGACCAAGCCGAAATTCGACGGGCTGAATTTTGACCCCGCCAGCAAGGCGAAGAAGAAGCATCGCAACGGCCTCAGCCGGCCGTAACGGTCGGTACGGCCGCCGCACCGCCGCCCTTCATGTCATCAGAACGCAGAATAAGCGCGCCCGTCGATATGGCGGCGGGTGAGGTCGGCCACGATCTTGAGAAAGACGAGACTGAGGGCAATGCCGGTTGCTGTCGATGCATTGGTCAGGATATTGGCAAGAAGGAGCTCATCGATCTCCTCTGCCCGGTTGGTGTAGCGATTGGCGACATTAACAGCCCCGCTGTTCAGCAGCCACAGAAACCACCACCAGCCAAGGATAGCGGGCGTATCCTGGGATTTCCAGTTGAGCGGGTCGCCGCTCGCTTTCCAATTCTCCTTCATCGCCACGAAGGGCTGCCACAGATTCACAATCGGAATGAAGTAGCTGCCGATGGACCAACCTGGCTTATAGCTGAGGTTGTTGACACCGCTCGCCCGCAGATTAGCGTTGATGCGATATAGCCAGATGAGTGTCAGTGTACCCGTGACAAGGAACAGACCTAACTGAGTCAAGACGATCACCGTCTGACGCAAATCATTCCTTTCGGCCAGCACCGTCAAGTCCGGATTGTTGCTGTAGTGGCCAGCCTGAATATCGGTGAGGAGCTTGTATTCCATCAGACCGGAAATGATCGCCGCAACGCCGAGAATGACGTCGGCGATTAGGAGCCAGCGGATCCATCGCGCCAAGCCGGCGATGTCCTTGATGACGTATTGTTTGGCGGCGGTCTCACGCCCAGCGGCGGTACCTGCAGCCTGATCTTGTGCGTCGCTTGTCATCGCCCATCACACCATTACATTGCCATCACACGCGTAGTCTGTGTCGCAATAGTAATGGTTGATGATGAATGTTCTAAGTGCAATTTTTGATCGGCCAAAAAATCAGCCAACCCATTGAAAAGATTGGCGCACCCGATACGATTCGAACGTACGACCTTTGCCTTCGGAGGGCAACGCTCTATCCAGCTGAGCTACGGGTGCATGCCTTGTGCGGGCCCCTGGGGGCTCCGGGGCGGAACATAACCGGGGGGCGGGCGGTTCGCAAGGGCTTGGGGAGCCGCACAAAATCTCCCAGCACATTCCTCTCTGCCGGGCGGGGCTCAGGCGCTAGACTGAGGCCCGTCGTCTCGCATCGCTGTCAGGGTCTTGCCCATGCTCCTCAAATCGCCCAAGGCGCCACCGCCGGATCCGGAAACCCTCGCCCTGCAGGGGCTGGCTTTTCTCATGGCCGATGATGACCGGCTGTCGCGCTTTCTTGGCCTGACCGGGCTGGATGGCAATGCTGTGCGGGGTTTGGCCCATGACCCGCATGGGCTGGGCGCAGTGCTGGATTATCTGCTGGGGTTCGAGCCGCTGCTGCTGGAGTTTGCCACCGAGATCGGTGTCGAGGCGGCGGTGATCGCTACACAGCGGCATCGCCTGCCGAGTTGATCCATCTGAATTGATATCGGCTGCTATTTAGGTTACGGCCGCGTATCCGCGCCACTCGGCAAGGGTGCAGCCGGGTCCCGGATCCAGGCGGCGATGTCGTCATAGATGATGCGGGCCTGCAGGTCGCGCAGCATCATGTGATATCCCTGCGGATAGAGCGCCAAGCGGCCCTCGGCGGGCGGCAGATCTGGCAGCGTCGCCACGAAGCGCGCGACTGAGTCGGTGGTGAGGATATCCTCGCGGTCGCCGAACATGATCAGCCAGCGTGGGCTGGGCCCGAGTTTAGCACCCGCATCGAAGGCCAGAGTCATCAATTCGACTAGGCCGAAGGCGGCATCGACGCGCGTGTCCTTAATGACCTTGGGGTCGCGGCCCATCTGGCGCAGCATCTGGTAATTGTTGGACGGCTCGCGGTAGACGCCATTGGGCCGCACCGGCACCCGCGGCATCACCGCCATGGCGAAGTCGAACAGTTTGCGGTTGAGCGGGCTTTGCGTTTGCCAGCCCCAGATGGCAGGGGCGGCGAGGATGATGCCGTCGATGGGCATTTCCGTATGCTGTGCGACGGCCGCCAGGATGACGGCCGCCCCCATGCTCTCACCGATGAGATAGACCGGCTTGTCGGGGTGTGCCGCCTTGGCGAGCGTCGCGGCGGTGGCGAGGTCCTGGATCATCTGGTCGGCGCCCGGCCAGATGCCGCGCTGGGGTGTGCCGCCGAAGCCGCGCTGATCGAAGGCGTAGACGGCAAACCCACGCCGCGCCAGGCCCTTGCCGGGTGCGTCGAAGGCGCGGTTGTAATCGTTGAAGCCATGGAGGGCCACAAGCGAGGCTTCCAGCGGGCGGTCCCAGGGCAGCCAGGTCTTCATCGGCAGATCGACGCCGTCGGCGGTGTGGAAGGCCTTCGTGGTGAAGGCCGGCGTGTCGACGGGTGGACCTATCTCCTGCAGCTGCGGTGTGCAGGCTACCGTCAGCAGCAGGGCCGCGAGCAGAACAACGACGCGGCTCAAGCGCATGATTGGATCAGGCCGATTGCGGCTGACGGCGTGTCAGCTCGAGGAAGATGTCTTCGAGATCGGATTCCACCGTGGAAAGATCGACGATTTCGAGATGCGTTGCACGGATCGCGTCCAGCACGGCGCCGACCTTCGTCTCGCTCGGCCGGTAATGCAGCTTGAGGCGGCGCGGGCCGGCGAGGACCGGATCGAAACCGGCGAGAGCCGCCGGTGCTTCCGTGAGATCGGCACCGACGGTGATCACGATCTCCTTGCGATCGAGACGGCTCACCAAGGTCGAGGTTGGCTCGCAGGCGATCACCTTGCCATGGTTGATGATGGCGATCTGGTCGCACAGCTCCTCGGCCTCCTCGAGATAATGCGTGGTGAGGAGGACGGTGACGCCGGATTTGTTGAGCTCGCGCACATAGGCCCAGAGCTGTTGGCGGAGTTCCACATCGACACCGGCAGTCGGCTCGTCCAGCACCAGGACCGGCGGGTTGTGGACCATGGCCTTGGCCACCATCAGGCGGCGGCGCATGCCACCCGACAGCGTGCGGGCATAGGAGCCAGCCTTGTCGCCCAGCGAGAGCGCTTCCAGCAATTCCATGGTGCGGCGCTCGGCCTTGGGCACGCCATACATGCCGGCCTGCAGATCGAGGAGATCGCGCGGGGTGAAGAACGGGTCGATATTCAGCTCCTGCGGCACCACACCGATGGCCGCGGCGGCATGGCGCGGATCGGCGTCAAGATCGATGTCCCAGATCTTTACGTGGCCTTCGGTCTTGCGGACCAGCTGGGCCAGAATATTGATGAGGGTCGATTTTCCGGCGCCGTTCGGACCGAGCAGGCCGAAAATGCCGCCTCGGGGGATGGCCAGATCGACATGGTCGATGGCGAGTTTCGGGGCGGGCTGGCTTTTATTGCCGGCATAAATCTTGACCAATCCCTTGATCGAGACGGCAAGGTCCGGCAAAGAAACACTATTCTTGGGGGTCATGACAGAATTTGCGGCCAAATATGAGGGATGGGCGGTTGCTTCGCCTATGCCGCCTGCCTATCATTGCGGCATATCAAGCGTCAACGTCGAGCCGAGTAGCCAAATGGAACCGATCGAAACCGAAATCGTCACCAAAACCCGCATTGCCTGTGATGGTGGTGGCGACCCGTCCGGTCATCCCAGGGTGTTTCTTAACCTGGGAAAGGACGGCCATGTCGATTGCCCCTATTGCGGCAAGCATTTCGTCCTCCAGGAAGGCGCGTCCGCCGGCGCCCATTGAGCGGCCCCTTGCGCGAAGGGCATTCTGATGGCCGCTGATTCCAAAAAACCGGACCACGTCTATCTCATCGACGGGTCGGGCTACATCTTCCGGGCGTTCCACGGATTGCCGCCGCTCAGCCGCAGCGATGGCACGCCTGTGAATGCCGTGCTCGGCTTCACCAACATGTTGCTGAAGCTGATCGAAGATTCCGATGCCGAATATATCGCCGTCATCTTCGATGCCGGACGGCAGACCTTCCGCAATGAGATCTATGCCGAGTACAAGGCACACCGGCCGGAAGCGCCGCCGGAACTCATTCCGCAATTCGCCCTCATCCGTGACGCAACCCGCGCCTTCAACGTGCCGGCGATCGAGATGAAGGGGTTCGAAGCCGACGATCTGCTGGCGACCTATGCGACGCAGGCGGCCGCCATGGGCTCCGACGTCACCATCGTCTCCTCGGACAAGGATCTGATGCAGCTGGTGAGCGACCGCATCTCGCTATTCGACCCGATGAAGAACCGCCGGATCGGCCATCAGGAAGTGATGGAGAAATTCGGTGTGGCGCCGGAGAAGGTGATCGATATCCAGGCGCTGGCCGGCGATTCCTCGGACAATGTGCCGGGTGTGCCGGGCATCGGCATCAAGACTGCGGCGGAACTGATCAACACCTATGGCGATCTCGACACCTTGCTGGCCAAGGCCGGCGAGATCAAGCAGCCCAAGCGGCGCGAGAATCTGCTCGCCAATGCCGAGCTCGCGCGCATCAGCCGGGCACTCGTAACCCTGAAGCGGGACGTGCCGGTGGAAGTGCCGCTGTCGGAGTTCGCCAAGCGCAGCTATGATGGCGCTGCTTTGGAGTTCCTGGTGCAGAACGAGTTCCGCTCGCTGGCATCCAAGGTGCAATCCCGCCTGGGCGAAGCGGCGATCAAGACAGCGAAGGCCGCTGGAGCGTTTGCAACGCCGGTGGATGCGGCTCCCTCGGCATCACAGCCCACCGCACCGATCGCCAAGATCGGCGAAGGTTATGAGCTGGTGCAGGACGAGGCAGCACTACAAGCCTGGATCGCGCGGGCGATTGCTGCCGGCCAGCTGGCCTTCGATATCGAGACCACCTCGCTCAACGTCAATGAAGCGAAGCTGGTCGGTGTATCACTCGCGACCGAGGCCGGGCTTGCCTGCTATGTGCCGGTGGGCCATGTGGGAACAACCGGCGATCTTTTGGGCGGTGGCGCCGAAGCGCCGCGCCAGATTCCGCTCGATCGTGCAATCGCGTTGCTGAAGCCGCTGCTGGAAGACCCCTCGGTCCTCAAGATCGGGCACAACATCAAATACGACATGGCGGTGATGGCACGCTATGGCGTCAATGTGACACCGATCGATGATTCCATGCTGATTTCCTATGTGCTGGAAGGCGGCGCCCATGGCCACGGCATGGATGAGCTCTCCGAACTTCATCTCGGCCACAGCACGATCAAGTTTAACGATGTGGCGGGCAGCGGCAAGGCGCAGGTGACCTTCGATCATGTGCCGCTCGACAAGGCGCTCGCCTATGCCGCGGAAGATGCCGATGTCACCTGGCGGCTGCACCAGACGCTGAAACCTCGCCTGGTGGCCGAGCGCCTCACCACGATTTATGAAACGATCGAGCGACCCTTGATCCCGATCGTGGCGGAAATGGAACGCGCCGGCGTCAAGATCGATGCGGCCGAACTCAGCCGGCTCAGCCAGGATTTCGCCAAGCGCATGGGCGAGATCGAGCGCGAGATCCACACCATCGCCGGCACCGAGTTCAATGTCGGCTCACCCAAGCAGTTGGGCGAGATCCTGTTCGATCAGTTGAAGCTGCCGGGCGGTAAGAAGGGCAAGACCGGCGCCTATTCGACCGGCGCCGATGTGCTCGATGAACTGGCCATCACCTCGGGCCATCCGCTGCCGCAGAAGGTGCTCGATTGGCGGCAGCTGGCGAAACTCAAGAGCACCTATGCCGACGCGCTGCCGCTGGCGATCAACCCGGAAACGGGCCGCGTCCACACCTCATTTGCGCTGGCCGCGACCTCGACCGGGCGTCTCGCCTCGACCGATCCTAATCTGCAGAACATCCCGATCCGCACTGAGGAAGGCCGCAAGATCCGCCGCGCCTTTGTGGCGGAGGCGGGGCATATCCTGCTCTCGGTCGATTACAGCCAGATCGAATTGCGCCTGGCGGCCGAAATGGCCAACATCGAACCGCTGAAGCAGGCCTTCCGCGAGGGCGCCGACATTCACGCGATGACGGCGAGCCAGGTCTTCGGCGTGCCGATCGAGGGCATGGACCCGATGGTGCGAAGGCAGGCGAAGGCCATCAATTTCGGCATCATCTACGGCATCTCGGCCTTTGGTCTCGCGCAACAGCTCAGCATTCCGCAGGGTGAGGCCAAGGCCTATATCGAGGCCTATTTCAAACGCTATCCAGGTATCCGCGACTACATGGACCGGATGAAGAAATTCGCCCATGAGAAGGGCTATGTCGAAACGCTGTTCGGCCGGCGCTGCCATGTACCGGGCATCAACGACAAGAACCCTGCCCGCAAGAGCTTCATGGAACGCGCTGCCATCAACGCGCCGCTCCAAGGGACCGCCGCCGACATCATCAAGCGCGCGATGATCCGCATGCCGGCGGCCTTCGCCGCGGCCGGGTTGAAAGGCCGCATGCTGTTGCAGGTGCATGACGAATTGCTGTTCGAGGTGCCGGTGACGGAAGCCGAGGAATCCTCCCGCGTCGCGAGGGCGATCATGGAACAGGCACATCTGCCGGCGAGGCAGATCTCCGTGCCGCTCATCGCCGATGCCGGGACAGCCCTCAACTGGGCTGAGGCGCATTGATCGTCGGCCTCGATATCCTGATCCTGTTTTCAACGGCGTTTTCCGCCTGGTTCTGGTGGAAGGCAAGCGGCCGCAAGCTGCGCCGCATTGCCCATGACGAAAAACTTGATTCACACGATATCAACCGCATCGTCACCAACATCAATCGCGGCCAGATCCTGAACGCCCGCGCTGCCCTGGCGACCGCGATCGCGGCAGCGCTCGTGGCGGTGCGGTTCTTCGTCATCCTGCTGGACGTGTATTTCTAGAAGGATTGGTCCACAAACGAGAACGGCCGGAGCGATCGCTCCGGCCGTTTGTGTCATCGGATCAAGAATAGATCAATAAGGCGAGAGCGCGTTCACCAGATCCTTGGTGTTCGGGTTTGAGACCTTGCGGTCGATGACGATCTGCTGCGGCAGGACGCCCGGACCGTAATAGGCGGCGTTCCAATCGTTCTTGCGCAGGATGCCGGCACCGTTGAGGCTGACGCCGCCGAACAGGCCGGAGGTCTTGGAGAAGGCATAGACGTCGGCTTCGAGATTGGTGGTGGTGTTGGCGCCGACACCCTTACCGATCGGGCCGGCCGCCACGGACATGTCGCCGCCGAACTTCATCTGGTCGTTGAGCACGGCGTTCAAGGCCTTGTCGCTCATGATGGTGAAAACGGTTTCCGAGAGCTGGCCACCGACCTGCAGGCCGACTGAACCCGCGGCCAGGGTATAGAAGGCCGGCTGGCTCCAGCCTTTGCTGGGATCGCGTACCATGAGGACGCCATTACCGCCTTCGCCGCCGATGACGAAACCGGCCTTGAAGATGTCCGGGAAGATCATCACGGCCTTGGCGCGCTTGAGGTAGCCGGGCAGCTCGCCGAACTCATAGGAGCCGATCAGCTTCTCGAACGAGATGCGCGATTTGTCGATCAGCTCCTGCTGGGGGGTGAGAGCCTGGCTCGGCATCACCTGGCCGAGCAGCAGGCTGAAGGCCAGCGCGGTCATGACCGTCAATTTCCGCAGGAACGTCATCGTCAATCTCCCAGTTCACGCCCGGTTGGGCGACCTGTCATCATGAAGGCCGGCATTAACGCGGGCTGCTGCCGATCGTTCCCGCCAGCAAGGGGCGACTCGGAACACGGCGTCAGCACAGAGATAACCCCGGCCCCGGGGTGGCGCAATCCGCTGCGACCCCCAGTCACGCAGGTTTGACGGGGTCACGCAGGTTTGACGACCGCCATGTAATTGACGTCGAGGTCCCGGCTGAGGTGGAAGGTGTCCTTGAAGGGGTTGTAGGAAACCCCGGTCAGCTCGGCGATGGCGAGGCCCTGGGCGCGGAGGCCGCGGGCCATTTCCGAGGGGCGGATGAAGCGGTTCCATTCATGGGTGCCCTTGGGCAGCCAGCGCATGACATATTCGGCGCCGATGATCGCCATGGCGTAGCTCTTGATGGTCCGCGACATGGTGGCGATGAACATGATGCCGCCCGGCTTCAGGAGACGGCTGCAGGCCTCCAGGAACGCGTCGACATCAGCGACATGTTCGATGATCTCCATCGCCAGCACGACGTCGAAAAGCTGTCCCTGGGCCACCAGATCCTCGGCGGCGCAGTTGAGATAGATGGCTTTGATACCCGCCTGTTCGGCATGGAGCCGCGCCACCTCGACATTGCGTGGGGTCGCGTCCACACCGGTCACCTGGGCGCCCAGGCGCGCCATGGGTTCGGTCAGCAGGCCGCCGCCACTGCCGATGTCGATGAGCGATAGCCCCTCAAGAGGCGTCAAATCTTCCGGATTTCGGCCGAAATGGGCGGCGACCCGATCGCGGATGAAGCTCACGCGCACCGGATTCAGGCGATGCAGCGGCCGGAATTTTCCCGTGGGATCCCACCAGGCTTCTGCCATAGCGGCGAATTTCTCGATCTCCGACCGGTCAATGGTGGTTTTGAGGGCGCTGCCGCCAGCCGCTCCGGGGACCATGAGAAAAACCCTTCAAACGATTGAAAAACAGGCCGAGAATCGGGCCGGGACGCTTGCTTCCGCCGTCCCGGTTAAGTATGGATACGCGCGCCCGGTAAAACAAGATTCACCCGCCTCTATGTCGCAGGCCCAGTTTAGCGGGCGATATTGTATTTTACCGGTTATTCGAAGGTTTAGGGGCACTTCCCGATGAACGCAGCAGTCCGGCAGATTGGGTCCAAGAAGGCCCGGATCGTGATGAAATTCGGCGGCACCTCGGTCGCCAATATCGAGCGTATTAAAGCAGTTGCTCTGCGCGTAAAACGGGAAGTTGACGCTGGCAATGACGTGGCTGTGGTGGTTTCCGCCATGTCCGGGGTCACCAACCAGCTGGTCGATTGGTGCAAGGAACTGGCGCCGCTGCATGACGCGCGGGAGTACGATGTCGTCGTGGCGTCGGGCGAGCAGGTCACCAGCGGGTTGACCGCCATCGCGCTTCAGGAACTTGGCGTCAATGCCCGGTCCTGGCTGGGCTGGCAGGTGCCGATCATGACGGACGACGCCCATGGCAAGGCCCGCATCGCCTCGATCGCCAACGAAGATCTCGAAAAGCGCTTCGCCCAGGGCCAGGTGCCGGTGTTTGCCGGCTTCCAGGGTGTCGGTTCCGACAACCGGGTGACGACGCTGGGTCGCGGCGGCTCGGACACCTCAGCGGTGGCACTGGCGGCGGCGATTGGCGCAGATCGCTGCGATATTTTCACGGATGTCGACGGCGTGTACACGACCGACCCGCGAATCGTCGCCAAGGCGCAAAAGCTCGATAAGATCACCTATGAGGAAATGCTGGAAATGGCGTCGCTGGGCGCCAAGGTCCTGCAGACCCGGTCGGTTGAAATGGCGATGAAGCATCGCGTGCGGCTCCAGGTCCTGTCCAGTTTCGAGGACAAGCCGGGCACGATGGTGGTGGATGAGGAAGAGATCATGGAAAAAGAACTGGTCAGCGGTATCGCCTATAGCCGGGATGAGGCGAAAATCACGCTTATCCGCGTCGCTGACAAGCCGGGGATCGCCGCCGGCATCTTCGGGCCACTGACGGACGCCAACATCAATGTCGACATGATCGTCCAGAATATTTCCGAGGACGGCCAGACCACTGACATGACGTTCACGGTCTCGAAGGGTGATTTTGATCGTGCCAAGCAGGTGCTGGAAGCCAGTCGCAATACGCTGAGCTACAAGGAGCTGATCTCCGACAGCAATGTCGTGAAAGTTTCGGTGATCGGCGTTGGCATGCGTTCTCATGCCGGCATCGCCCAGCGCATGTTCAAGGCGCTCGCCGAAAAGGGCATCAACATCCAGGTGATTTCGACGTCCGAGATCAAGATCAGTGTGCTGGTGGCCGAAGAATATACCGAGCTTGCCGTGCGCGCGCTGCACACGGCCTATGGTCTTGATGCCGAGTAACGCTACCCAACAGTAGGAGTTTCCACATGGATCGTGCCCACGCGTCTGCTCACCTCGATGAGCTGTGGCAGCGTGGCCGCGAGTTCCTCGGCACGCGCTATGCCATCATGGGCGGCGCGATGACCTGGGTCTCGGAACGCCATCTGGTCTCCGCCATCTCCAATGCGGGTGGATTCGGCGTCATTGCCTCGGGTTCCATGCCGCCGCATATCCTGGAAGCGGAACTCAAAGCCACGCGCGCGATGACCGATGCGCCCTTCGGCGTCAATCTCATCACGCTTCATCCGCAACTCGACCAACTGATCGATGTCTGCCTGGATTTGAAGATGTCGCATATCGTTCTGGCCGGCGGCCTGCCGCCGGGGGGTGCCTTGAAGCGCATCAAGGACGGCGGCGCCAAGGCGGTGTGCTTCGCGCCGGCCGTGGCGATTGCCAAGAAGCTGGTCAAATCCGGCTGCGATGCCATTGTCATCGAAGGCATGGAGGCTGGCGGCCATATCGGCCCGGTCTCAACCAGCGTGCTGGCGCAGGAAATCCTGCCCGTTATCACCGACGTCCCGGTCTTCGTGGCGGGCGGCATTGGTCGTGGCCAGGCGATGCTCGGCTATCTTGAAATGGGCGCCTCGGGCGTCCAGCTTGGCACCCGCTTCGTCTGTGCCACCGAATCCATCGCGCACCCCAATTTCAAGCGGGCCTTCCTGCGCGGCAATGCCCGCGATGCGATCCCCTCGACGCAGATCGACCCACGCTTTCCAGTCATTCCGGTGCGGGCGCTGGCCAATGACGGCACACGCAAGTTCATGGAGATGCAGCGCCAGGTGATCGACCGGGTCAATGCCGGCGAACTCGACCAGAAGGCGGCGCAGTTGGAGATCGAGCATTTCTGGGCTGGCGCCCTGCGCCGGGCGGTCATCGACGGCGACGTCGAAACCGGCTCTGTCATGGCCGGCCAGTCGGTCGGCATGGTGACGAAAGAAGAGCCGACCGCCGATATCATCCGCGATTTCATCGATGGCGCCCTCGCAGCCTTGGGCGACCGGCGTCATCCACCTGCGCCGGCCGACAGACCCAAAACGTTGCAGGGATGACCGCATGAACCAGCAGGGCGGCCCCGGTGGTGATCTGACGGGCGCTCGGCTGTTGCTGAAACGCATCCGGACGACGATGGCGCGCAACCTGCCGGCGCAGCGCCGGCTGGACGAAGTTGTGCGGACCATCGCGGGCGCCATGGTGGCCGAAGTCTGCTCGGTCTATGTGCTGCGCGCCGGTGAAGTCCTGGAATTGTTCGCAACCGAAGGCTTGAAGGCCGAAGCCGTCCACTTGACGCGCCTACGTGTTGGCGAGGGCCTGGTCGGTGACATCGCCAGCCATGCGCGACCATTGGCGCTGGCGGACGCGCAGCATCATCCGCAGTTCGCCTATCGGCCGGAAACCGGCGAAGAACTTTACCAATCGCTGATGGGTGTCCCTGTTCTGCGGTCCGGTCGCGTGCTGGGCGTGCTGGTCGTCCAGAACAAGACACGGCGCCACTACACCGAGGAAGAGGTCGAGACGCTCGAGACCGTCGCCATGGTCGTGGCGGAACTGATCGCCGGCGGCGAGCTGGTCGGGCGCGAGGAGTTGTCGCCGGTCACCGGCATCGGTGTGCTGCCGGAGCGGCTGGAAGCCCAGGTGCTGGCACCGGGTTTGGCGTTGGGTGTCGCTGTTCTCCATCAACCGGATATCACGCTGACCCAATTGGTGGCCGAGGATCCGCTGCGCGAAATCGACCGCCTCGACGATGCCTTCTCGTCCATGAAGTTGGCGCTCGACGAATTGCTGACCGAGCATGACGGCACGGGTGGCGAGCATCGCGAGGTGCTTGAGACCTATCGCATGCTGGCCGACGATCGCGGTTGGGCCAACCGCATCATCGAAGCGATCGAGACGGGCCTGACCGCGGAGGCCGCGGTGCAGAAGGTCCAGAACGACATGCGCGCCCGTATGCGCGATATCCAGGACCCTTATCTGCGCGAACGCCTGTCCGATCTCGACGATCTCAACAACCGGCTCCTGCGTTATCTGCTGGGTATTCAGGAACTGCCGGAGGCGCGCGATCTGCCGGAGAACGCCATTCTGGTGGCGCGCAATATGGGGCCGGCGGAACTGCTGGATTATGACCGCAAGCGCTTGAAAGGCGTCGTGCTGGAGGAGGGGACGGCCAGTTCCCATGTCGCCATCGTCGCGCGCGCGCTTGATATTCCGCTGCTTGGCCACTGCACGGGATTGATGACCAAGGTGCAGGCTGGCGATTCCCTGGTCCTCGATGGTGAGAACGAGCAGATTTTCCTGCGCCCATCGGAAGATATCCTGCAGGCCGTTGCCATCAGCATGACGGCACTGCAGGCGCGCCAAGTAAGCTACGCCGCCAACCGCGATTTGCCGGCCGTCACCAAAGACGGCGTCGCCATCCAACTGATGATGAATGCGGGCCTGCTGCTTGACGTGCCACAGCTGGCCGCTACCGGGGCGAGCGGTATCGGTCTTTATCGCACCGAGGTCACCTTCATGGTGGCGCATTCCTTTCCCGATGTGGCGCGACAGCGCGATGTCTATGGCCGTGTGCTCGACGGCGCCGAGGGCAAGCCGGTAATCTTTCGCACGCTGGATATCGGCTCCGACAAAGTGCTCCCCTATTGGCACCGGGATGCCGAAGAGAATCCGGCGATGGGTTGGCGTGCCCTCCGCATCTCGCTCGATCGTCCCGCCATGCTGCGCCAGCAGTTGCGCGCCATGATCATGGCGGCCGGAGGCAAGGCATTGCATGTCATGTTTCCGATGGTGGCGCTGGTCGAAGAATTCGACGACGCGAAGGAAATTCTCGATCTCGAATTGCAGCGCGCCGAGGAGAAGGGCGGCGTGCTGCCCGAATCCGTGCGCGTCGGCGCCATGTTCGAGGTGCCGGCACTTTTCTGGCAGATGGAAGAGGTGCTCGACCGGGTCGATTTTCTCTCGATCGGCAGCAACGATCTCGCGCAATTCGTCTTCGCTGCCGACCGCGGCAACACGCAGCTGCAGGGTCGCTACGATACGCTGTCACCGGCCTTCCTGCGCCTCATCGGTGCGATCATCGCGGCCGGCAAGCGGCGCAACAAGGCTGTCGGCCTGTGCGGCGAGATGGCTGGCGACCCGATCGATGCCATGGCGCTCCTTGCGCTGGGCCTGCGCTCCTTCTCGATGGCACCGCCAGCAATCGGACCGCTCAGGGCCATGATTCGCAGCCTCGATCTTGGCCAGTTGGAGGCCTATGTGGCGGCATTGGGGACGCAACGCGGGCAGGATATGCGCAGCTCACTTCGCGCCTTTGCCCGTGACCATGGCGTGGCGCTCTGAGGGCTGGTGATGGCCTCCGCGGGGGCGCAATCGTACCTCCGTGTGTGTTTCTCGCCATCTGACTGATGGAAAGCCACTAAAGGCGATTGCGATTAAACATCGACGAAGATATATAACTAGTTGACTCGGCGTGGCCTTTTGCCTTGGCCACGATGTCGCGGGCGGTAACCAGGATCGCTGTATGGCCAGTCGTAAAGTAGGAATGTTCGGGGTCGAACCGAACGAGTTTATCGATGATCGCAATGAGGACGGTGTCGCCGCCCTGTTGCGCCGCCGCCGGGAAGAGCTAGGTCGGGACGTCCCCACCGTGGCGCGCCAGCTGCGGATCCGCGCCGTCTACATCACCGCCATCGAAGAGGGACGCCTGCAGGATCTGCCCGGAACCGCGTATGCGGTGGGCTTCGTGCGCGCTTATGCCGATTATCTCGGGCTCGATGGCAACAGCATCGTCGGCGATTACCGCGACGAACTCGCCCGCAGGTCCCGTCAGAATCAGCTGATCTGGCCGGTCGACCAAGTCGAACACAAGCATTTCCCGGGGGGCATTGTCCTGGTGGTCAGCGTGCTGGTCCTTGGCGCCCTCTATGGCGGCTGGTATTTCGCTTCGCAGCCGGGTGGGACGGGGATCGATCTGATCGATCAAGTGCCTGAATTCATGAAGAAACAGACCAGCGAAGAGGCCCCTGAAGCGGCGCCGGCGCCGGAACCCACAGGTCAATCGGGTGCTGTGACGCAGCCGGCTGGCAACGGCACGACAGCATCGAGTGCACAGGCGTCGCAAGCGCCGCAGGCGGTGACGCCCGCGCCGGTCGCCTCCGCTCCGGCCCCGGCAACCACAGGGGTTGCGGGGGAGGTCGCCGCGGAGGCCACTACTGCGGCAACCACCCCAGCGGTAGTTGAACAGCCGGCTGTTACGGCGCCTCTGCTGCCGGATGCGGCGGCCAATGTCACGGCGACGATTCCGACTGCGCCGCCTGCACTTCCTGCCGCCGAAGACGAGGCAAACGTGCCGGACGCGACGCCGGAACCCCAGCAGCTTGACCCGGCTGGCAATGAACAGGTTGCGGCTGCTGACAGCCAGGCCGATGAAGGGGCTGAAGCTGACGCCATTGCGGCCGACGCGGCGCCGGCGATTGCTGCCGGTAAGCGCATCGTCCTGCGGGCCACCAAGGATTCCTGGGTCGAAATCTTTGATTCCAAGGACGAGGTTGTTCTCCAGCGCATTCTGCGCGCCGGCGAGACCTTTGTTGTCCCCGATATGGCCGGTTTGACCATGAATACCGGCAATGCCGGCGGCGTGGTAATCGAGCTGGACGGCAAAGCGCGGCCCAGCCTGGGTTCGATCGGCGTTGTGAAGCGTGGCGTAAAGCTGGACCCGGTCTCGTTGGGCGGCCAGTAACTATCTGAATTATTGTGCTATTCCGGGCGGACGCAGGGCTACCCAGCGTGGCCCGGGGCTTGATCTTTTGCCCCAGGCAGCGCATGTTCAGGACCAAATCAGCCGCCAGGAAAGCCCGGCTCGGCCCAAGCCAGCGGGGCAGGCGGCCCCATAGCCATCTGTGAGCGAAGAAACCTATGAGCCTTCGGCCCTATCGCGACATCCAGCGCCGCAAATCCCGCCAGATTCGTGTCGGCAACGTCCTGGTCGGTGGTGATGCCCCGATCACCGTGCAAACCATGACCAACACCCTCACCACCGATGTGGCGGGAACGGTCGACCAGATCAACGCGGCCGCCGCAGCTGGCGCCGACATCGTGCGCGTTTCCTGCCCCGACGAGGATTCGACCAGGGCGCTGAAGGACATCGTCCGCCAAGTGTCGGTGCCGATCGTCGCGGATATCCATTTCCACTACAAGCGCGGCATTGAAGCCGCGGAAGCGGGTGCGGCATGCCTCCGCATCAATCCGGGCAATATCGGCAGCGCCGACCGTGTGCGCGAAGTCGTGAAAGCGGCCAAGGATCATGGCTGCTCGATGCGCATCGGCGTCAATGCGGGCTCCCTCGAGCGTGAACTGCTCGAGCGTTACGGCGAACCCTGCCCGGAAGCGATGGTCGAAAGTGGGCTCAATCACGCCCGCATTCTGGAAGATCATGATTTCCGCGAGTTCAAGATCAGCGTGAAAGCATCGGACGTGTTCCTGGCTGTCGCCGCCTATCAGGGCCTGGCGGACGCTTGCGATTATCCGCTGCACATCGGCATCACCGAAGCCGGGGGCCTGCGCGTCGGCACGGTAAAATCGGCGATCGGGCTCGGCTCCCTGCTATGGGCCGGTATCGGCGACACGGTGCGCGTCTCGCTCTCGGCCGATCCGGTCGAAGAGGTGAAGGTCGGCTTCGATCTCTTGAAGTCGCTCAATCTGCGCCACCGCGGCGTCAACATCATTTCCTGCCCGTCCTGCGCGCGGCAGAATTTCGATGTCATCAAGACCGTGGAAGCGCTGGAAAAGCGGGTCTCGCACATCACCACGCCGATGTCGGTCAGCATCATCGGCTGCGTCGTCAACGGTCCCGGCGAAGCGCGCGAAACCGATATCGGCTTCACCGGCGGCGGCAACAACACGCATATGGTCTATCTCGCTGGCAGCCAGCACCACCGACTGAAAGACCAGGACATCGTCGAGCATATGGCCGAGCTCATCGAGCAGAAGGCCGCGGCGATCGAAGCTGCCAAGGCCGAAGCGGCCGAATAGCAGTCGCCGACCACAATCCCTTACTGAAGAATACCTGGGGAACTCAACGATGTCAGGTTTGCAGCCGGTTCGCGGCACCCATGATCTGTTGCCCGACGACATGCGCCGCTTTCGCCGTGTTGCGGATACCTGCGGCCGCGCGGCGCTGTGCTTCGGCTATCAGGAAGTCGCAACGCCGATCTTCGAATTCACCGAAGTATTCAAGCGGACGCTGGGCGACACCTCCGATGTCGTCACCAAGGAGATGTACACCTTCACCGACAAGGGCGGTGAAACTGTCACCTTGCGCCCGGAAGGAACTGCCGGCGTTGCGCGAGCACTCATTTCCGGTGGCCTATCGCAGCATCTGCCGCTGAAGTATTTCTACGTCGGCCCGATGTTCCGCTATGAGCGGCCGCAGAAGGGCCGCTTGCGCCAGTTCCACCAGACCGGCGTCGAGCTGCTGGGCGTCAAGGAACCGGCCGGCGATGTCGAGGTGATCGCCATCGGCGTCGAGTTTCTGCGCAGGATCGGTGCCTGGGATCGCTGCGAGTTGGAACTCAACACGCTGGGTGATGCCGCCAGCCGCCAAGCCTATCGCCAGGTGCTGATCAGCTACCTCAACGGCTTTCGCGACCAGCTGTCCAAGGAAAGTCTGGAGCGATTGGAGAAGAATCCGCTGCGCGTGCTCGACAGCAAGGACGAGAACGATCAGAAGATTGTCGCCAACGCACCGATCTACACCGACTATCTGACGCCGGAGGCTACGGCCTTCTTTGCGGAGGTGAAGGCAGGGCTGGATGCTCTGGGCATCGCCTATCGCATCAATCCGCGCCTGGTACGCGGCCTCGATTATTATTGCCACACCTGCTTTGAGATCACCTGCCCGGAGCTCGGCGCGCAGAAGACCGTGCTGGCCGGTGGCCGCTATGACGGTCTGGTTGGCTTGATGGGCGGTCCGGAGACGGCCGGCGTTGGCTGGGCCAGCGGCGTCGAACGCTGTGCCATGCTGCTTGCTGAGACGCCGCGTGCGCCGCGGCCGATCGCGATCGTGCCACTGGGTGAAGCGGCCGAACACACGGCCACGATCCTCGCCGGCCGGTTGCGGCGACAAGACTTCATTGTCGATCTCGGTTTTTCCGGCAATATGGGCAAGCGCATGAAGCGCGCCAACAAGATCGATGCGGTGGCTGCCGTGATCCTGGGTGATGACGAACTTGCCCGTGGCGAAGCCGGATTGAAGCTGCTCGACAGCGGCGAACAGAAAACCGTCCGGCTTGATGAACTTGAGGCGGCGCTCGCCGCCTATCGGTGATCCGCTTGGGATAGCGCCGCGCACATTCCTGGTCGTCGGTGCCGAACACAAGCGGGCGCCGTTGCTGCTGCGCGAGCGTTTGCAGGGCGATGAATCCGATGCACTGCATCTGCTCTCGCGCTGTCGCGAGATGGGACTGGACCAGGCGATGGTGCTGGCCACCTGCGATCGCTGCGAGGTCTGGGCGGCAGTCACCGACGACACGCGGGCAGCAGCCGACATCACCACGCTCATCGCGGAAGCAGCTGGTGGCTCGGTAGCGGAAATTGCACCGCATCTCCACTACCTCAGCGACGCCGCAGCCTTGCGTTATGCTTTCGCCGTGGCCGCCTCGCTGGAGAGCCAGGTCATTGGCGAACCGCAGGTGCTGGGTCAGGTAAAGGAGGCCTATCGCCTTGCCGGCCGTACCGGCATGTCCGGCACGATGCTGGACGCGGTCCTGCAGGCGTCGCTTGCCGCCGCCAAGCGCGTGCGCAGCGATACCGATATCGCGGCGCAATCGGTCTCGATGGCGGCTTGTGTGGTGAAGCTCAGCCGCCAGGTACATGGCAAGCTCGACAAGACCGGCGCCCTGCTGCTGGGGGATGGCGATCTCGGCGATCTCGTGGCCGATCACCTCACCGAAGCCGGGGTCAAGCGCTGGTCGGTGGCGCATCCCACGCCCGCGCGGGCACGCGAACTTGCGGCGCGCCGTCAGGCGCATGCAACGACGCTCGAAGAGCTGGAGACGGCGCTGACCGATGCCGACATCCTGATCGCAGCCCTAGATAGCCTGAGCTATGTCGTGACCGCGCCGATGATCGCGGCGGTCCTCAAGAAGCGCCGTCATCGACCCATGCTGCTGCTCGATCTGGCCATCCCCGGCGATATCGACCCGGCAGTGGATGCGATCGACGATGCCTTCCGCTACGGCTTTGACGATCTCGAGCGCCTGGCGATGACCGGCCGCAAGGAGCGGGCACAGGCGATGCAGGCGGCCTATGCCATCGTCGACGAGGACCTGGCCAAATTCCTCCGCCTGCAGGAAGAGCGTGGCGCCTCGGACATGGTGGCCGATCTGCGTTCGCATTTCGAAGCGGAGCGCCTGGCGATTCTGGCGGAGAATCCGCAGATGGATGCGGCGGAAGTCTCGCGCCGCCTGGTCAACCGCCTGCTGCACCGACCCATTACCGCCCTTAAAGAGGGGCAACCGGAAAAATCGCTCGATGAGGCTGTCCGCCGCCTGTTCGGGCTGAACGAGAAGCAAGAGTAATCCATGTCGTTCCGCGATAAGCTTGGCCGCGTCGTCAAGCGCTATGATGAACTTTCATCCCTGCTCGCCGCCGGCGGGCAGAAGGACGCGCAGGAATTTGCGCGCCTCTCCAAGGAATATTCCGACCTGGGGCCGATCGTCGAGACGATCAGGGATCTGCAGAAGACCGACCGCGAGATAGAAGAACTGACGGCCATGATGGCCGATCCAGCCGCCGATGCTGAGATGAAGTCGCTGGCGGAAGACGAGCTCGGCGACTTGAAGCGCCGGCTGCCGGATCTGGAGCAGCGGGTCAAAGTCTCGCTACTGCCCAAGGACGAGGCGGACGCACGCAACGCCATTCTTGAAGTCCGCGCCGGTACAGGCGGCGAGGAAGCGGCCTTGTTTGCAGCCACGCTGTTCCGCATGTATGCGCGCTATGCCGCCCTCAAGGGCTGGAAGTTCGAGCCCATGGACATCAGCGAGACGGGCCTCGGCGGCTACCGCGATGCAACCGCGAACATCACCGGCCGCAATGTGTTCGAGCGCCTGAAATTCGAATCCGGTGCCCACCGCGTGCAACGCGTGCCGGAAACCGAAGCCTCTGGCCGCATCCATACCTCGGCAGCCACCGTCGCAGTTCTCCCTGAAGCGGAAGACGTCGACATCAAGATCGATGACAAGGATCTGCGCATCGACGTGTTCCGGTCCAGCGGTCCCGGCGGCCAGTCGGTCAACACAACGGACAGCGCCGTCCGGATTACCCATTTGCCGACCGGCCTTGTCGTACAGCAGCAGGACGAAAAGTCGCAGCACAAGAACAAGGCCAAGGCCCTGAAGGTGCTGCGCGCCCGCCTTTACGATCTGGAGCGCTCGAAGCTCGACGCCGCGCGCTCGGCGGACCGCAAGAACCAGGTCGGTTCCGGCGACCGCTCGGAACGCATTCGTACCTATAACTTCCCGCAAGGCCGTTGCACCGATCATCGCATCAATTTGACACTCTACAAGCTCGACAAGATCATCGAGGGCGAGGCGCTGGACGACGTTATCGAGGCGCTGATCTCCCATGACCAAGCCGAGAAATTGGCCGAGGTCGAGTGAGCGTCAGTCTGCGCATCGCCGATCTGCTGAGCGATGGCATGGGCGCCTTGCGCCAAGCCGGCATCGAAGGTGCTGCGCGGGAAGCGCGGCTGCTGCTGGGGGTCGCTGCGCAATTGCCACCGGCCATCATGATCGGGTTCCCGGAACGCAGCGTGGAGGTTGCCGCGGCGGATGCATACCGCGCGCTGATTGCGCGGCGCGTCGAGCGTGAACCGATCTCGCATATCCTGGGGCGGCGTGAATTCTGGTCGCTACCCTTTATCGTTACCAGCGACGTGCTGGACCCGCGCCCGGACAGCGAGGCGCTGATCGAGGCCGTCCTGGATGAAGTGTTCGACCGCCAGGCACCCTTGCGCATTCTCGACCTTGGTGTGGGCTCCGGCTGCCTGTTGCTGACGCTGCTCCATGAATTGCCGAATGCCAAGGGCTGGGGCATCGATCTCAGCCCTGAGGCGCTGGCTGTCACTGAACGCAATGTGGCCGGCCTTCAGCTGCAGCAGCGCACGATCTTGCGCGAAGGAATCTGGGATGCAGCACTGGTGCCGGCCGACCCCACATCTTTCGACATCATCGTCAGTAACCCGCCCTATATCCCGACCGCCGACATCGCCGGGCTGGAGCCCGAAGTAGTGCGCCACGAGCCGCATCTGGCGCTGGATGGTGGGGCAGATGGCCTGACGGCCTATCGTCATTTGGCGCCGGTGGTGCGTCGGCTGCTGGCGAAGGACGGCCTGGCCGCGTTGGAGATCGGCATTGGCCAAGGCGAGTCGGTGCGCGCGCTTATGCAAACTGCCGGCCTCACTTATGTTGGCAGCAATCGCGACCTTGGCAACCGCGAACGCTGCCTCCTGTTCCGGGTATCGTAAATACTGTCATTGTATCAATCGATTACCCGCTGCTGCGCCATCACCGGATTGTCATCACCGGATCGCGCCTGAGGCAAAATAGTTGTTGGAATTCAGGGGCGAAGCGGATACGGTTTGCGCGGCATCGGGGCGATGTAATTGGGTGATGGCCATTGGGCCAAACCGCCCCCCACTGGGCCTCCGCACATCAAGTTTAAGCCGGGGAGTCTGAACCTGCCATCGGCGGTCCTACCAGCAACGGTTCGGATCGTCCGCGGTGGCCGTCAGACCACGGGATCGAGCGGATTGGCCGTAGCCGCAACAGAAGCGAATGATCGACGCATGAGACCTGGGAACAACAACAACAATCGGCGCGGCCGCAATCGTGGCCCGCGCAAGCCGCATAGTGGCGGCATGCCCAACAAGAACCAGAATTTTGACGGCGGCGGATCCGATACCAGGGTACGCGGCAATGTCTATCAAGTGCTGGAAAAGTACCTGCAGCTGGCACGCGATGCCGGTGTCGCCGGTGACCGCGTCGCGGCCGAAAACTTCCTGCAACATGCCGATCACTATTACCGCGTCATCACCACGATGAGCGACGGGCAGCGACCGCGCGTCGGTGGCCGCGAGATTTCGGTGGCCGACGTCAATGTGCAAAATGTCAGCCAGGGTCTGTCGGCGGCTCTCTATAGCGGCGGTCCGTCGCAGCCGAACATGACGGACACCGGCGACGGCAACCCGTCGCAGCAAGGCAATGGAAACCCGCGCAATAATGATGGCTTCAATGCCAATCAGAGCAACGGCAATTCCAGCAATTCGAATAGCGGCAACTCGAATGGGGGCAGTTCCCAGGGAAATAGCTCCCATGGCAATGGTCAGGGCAGCAATGCCCATGCCGACGACAATCGTGGGGACAACCGCAGTGACAATCGCGGCGATAACCGTAACGACAACCGCAATGACAACCGGGGCCGCGATAACAATCCCCGGGTGACTCACGGCGCTGACAACAACGCTGGCGATGGGGAGGGGGCTGGTGATTATCCGCAGGCCGCACCGCATCGTAGCAACCGCGGTCGCAATAACAATCCCGGGAACCGCAACACCGGGTCCTATGGCAACCCGCAGGGCACACAGCCTGCGCCGGTCGATGCGGGCGCCGTTCCGGCGGCAGCCGAGCACGTGCCCGTTATCACAGCCCCGGCAGCAGCCGTTCAGACCAATGACGAACAGCCGGACTATCCCGAACATCTCCTGCCGCCGGCGGCGACGGAAATTGCCGCAGACGGTGCCCGGACTCCTCGCGACGGGGCGCCTCGTGATGGCGCGCGTGCGCCACGTGGTCGACTTCGGGTTCGCCGGCCACGTGCGGGCGAGGGCGAGGCTGAGGGCACCCCTGAGGCTCCCGCACCGGTCACCGAAGGCTCGGAGTAGCAGCCAACGCGGATGCCCCTGGCCGCCGATAAGTGAACGGCGGCGGGCGGCATTTTGGCGCAGATATGGGCCGGGGCAGGTTTTTGCCCCGGCCCTTTTCGTTTTGGGTCTTGTTTTGCGGTTAACCTTTTCCATATTTCCATATTGAAACCAGGGGAGTTCAAGCACAGGATTTACCTGGAGGGCATCCATGGCTGCGTGCCTCGTGAAGGGCGCGGCCGAGAGAGGGCTATATTATGGATATGGAAAAATTTACCGAACGGTCGCGCGGATTTCTGCAATCCGCCCAGACTCTGGCTATGCGGTCGGGCCACCAGCGCCTCACCGCTGAGCATCTGCTGAAGACATTGCTCGACGATAAGGAAGGACTGGTCGCCAATCTGATGAAGGCGGCCGGCGCCGATCCTGCGCGCGCCTTGTCCGGCGTTGAACGTGAGCTTGATAAACATCCGCGAGTCGAAGGCAGCGGGGCCGGGCAGGTCTACATGTCCCCGGAACTGTCGCGCATTTTGGGCCAGGCCGAGGAAGTGGCGCAAAAATCGGGTGACGGTTTCGTCACCGTCGAGCGCATGTTACTGGCTCTCGCTCTCTCGACCGAAACGCCGAGCGGCAAGATCCTCAAGGAAGCCGGTCTCGTTCCCCAGAAGCTCAATCAGGCGATCAACGATCTGCGCAAGGGCCGCAAGGCCGACAGCGCCAGTGCCGAAGACAGCTATGACGCGCTCAAGAAATACGCCCGGGACTTCACGCAGCTGGCACGGGAAGGCAAGCTCGACCCGGTCATCGGGCGAGACGAGGAGATTCGCCGCACCATCCAGGTGCTCTCCCGCCGCACCAAGAACAATCCGGTCCTGATCGGTGAGCCTGGCGTCGGCAAGACCGCGATCATCGAAGGCCTCGCGGTGCGCATCGCCAATGGCGACGTGCCGGAAGGCCTCAAGAATCGCAAACTGATGTCGCTCGATCTTGGCGCCCTCATCGCCGGCGCCAAGTATCGCGGCGAGTTCGAGGAGCGGCTGAAAGCCGTGCTGCAGGAAATCTCCGCCGCCGCCGGCGAGATCATCCTGTTCATCGACGAACTTCATACCTTGGTCGGTGCGGGTAAGGCGGAAGGGGCGATGGACGCCTCCAATATGCTCAAGCCCGCCTTGGCGCGCGGCGAATTGCATTGCGTGGGGGCGACGACCCTCGACGAATACCGCAAGCATATCGAGAAGGACGCGGCCTTGGCGCGACGGTTCCAGCCGGTCTTCGTGGCTGAGCCGAATGTCACCGATACAATTTCGATCCTGCGCGGTCTCAAGGAAAAGTACGAGATGCATCACGGCGTCCGTATCACCGATGCCGCAATCGTTTCGGCTGCCACCTTGTCCAATCGCTACATCACCGACCGCTTCCTCCCCGACAAGGCGATCGATCTCATCGATGAGGCGGCATCCCGCCTGCGCATGGAAGTCGAATCGAAGCCGGAAGAGATCGACGAGGTTGACCGCAAGCTCATCCAGCTGAAGGTCGAACGCGAGGCGCTCAAGAAAGAGACGGATCCTGCGTCGAAGGAACGACTGCAGCATCTGGTCGAGGAAATCGAGAGCCTGGAGACCAAGTCGCGCTCGCTCACCACGATGTGGAAGGCGGAAAAGCAGAAGATTGATGACGCCCAGAAGCTGAAAGAACGTATCGATCACGCCAAGATCGAGGTCGAGCAGGCGCAGCGCAACGGTAACTTCGCGCGTGCCGGCGAACTCACCTATTCGGTCATTCCCGATCTCACCCGGCGTTTGGCCGAAGCCGAGCAGGCAGCTGAACACCGCATGCTCAACGAGGTGGTAAAGGAAGAGGACATTGCCGGCGTCGTGTCACGCTGGACCGGCATTCCGGTTGATAAGATGCTGACCGGCGAGCGCGAAAAGCTCCTCAAGATGGAAGGGGCGCTCTCAGCGCGCGTGATCGGCCAGGCCGAAGCGGTGAAGGCGGTCTCCTTCGCCGTGCGGCGTGCCCGCGCCGGCCTGCAGGATCCCAACCGGCCGATCGGCTCCTTCCTGATGCTGGGGCCAACCGGCGTCGGCAAGACCGAGTTGTGCAAGGCCTTGGCCAGTTTCCTGTTCGACGACGACCAGGCGATGGTGCGCATCGACATGTCGGAATTCATGGAGAAGCATGCCGTCTCGCGCCTCATCGGC
>NZ_CAKZGO010000014.1 GCF_936916975.1 uncultured Dongia sp.
CGCGATGCGGTCAGCTGCGGGGTGCCGGGCTTTAACTCTTGGATTTGAGGTAGGTGACCATGCCGATGACGTCTTCGGCGACCAACCTGCCGATCGGTCCGCTAGAATAAACTGCGTTCAAAACTTTGCCGTCCGGTGCCAACAAGAACCCCGTCGTCTGCAGATAGTTTGGCGCTTCATTGATGTACGCCCCAGTAATGGCCGCCACCTTGTCGGCATCAGCGCTGTGCCCTACCGGAAAGCTCAGTTTGTACTTTTCGATCGTTTCGGCCGTCGTGGCTTCACTGTCCACGGAAAGTGCTACGACCTTGATGCCGGCTTTCGCGAGTTTTTCGCTAGCGCGCTGAAACCCTGCGAGTTGCATTTGACAATAAGGGCACCACGATCCGCGATAGATCAATACGACGCCATACGAACCTTCAAGCGATTGAGGGACCTGGATCTTATGGGCGCCGGCCGCAGGGATTTCAAAGGCCGGGAAATTCTCACCGTTTTGCAAGCGCTTCATTTTGGGACTCTCATAAAGTGGACCATATAGTCCACTCTCATATGACATGACTGGACGAATTAGTCCAGTCATGTCGCACACATGCGCGTCTAAGGCCCCTTTCAAATAGATAACTCGGGTGATCAATTGAGGAAGATTTCACAGAAACGCGCGCGGGATGGCCACCAGGATATCGGCCCCTTAGCGCCGCGGTTGCCTCGCCGTCATGTGGCGCGCGACATGTTCCAGCGACATGTCCAATGCAACTTCGACGGGTCGGCTTGTGTGCATCGTTTTGGCTAAAAGAAGGCCGCCCTGTAGAGCGGTCAGGATGGCAAGAGCCAAGTCGTGCGGGTTGGCTGAAGCAGCGAGTTCCCCGCGTTTTTGCATCTCACGTAAACCGCGTTCAATGCTGCTGCGCCAAATCTCAAAGCTGCTGGCCAATAACGTGCGAGCATCCTCGGACCGATTGGCCAGCTCATTCGCGAGCGACCCAACAGGACAGCCACCCGCCCGGTGGCGCCCCTTGACGAGCTTCACTATGGCGTCGCGCCATCGTTGCAACGCCGGCAAGGAGTTCAGAGCCTCGAGATGAGGTTGCTGCAATCCCAAAACACGTTGTGTCTGGATCTTGATAACGTCCAGGACGAGCGCATCCTTGTCAGTGAAGTAGTGGTAGAATTGCGATTTGCTCGTCTTGCTTTTCACCAATACCTCGTCGACGCTCGTACGGTCTACCCCGTGTGCGTAGATCAGATCGGCGGCAGCATCTAAAATGTGCGAGCGCATTGCGGCGCCGCGGGGGGTGAGGTGGAGATTCGGCTGTTTGATGACCGGCATTGGGCTACCTTAGCGCGATTGGACCTCACAGTCCAGTTCGGCGGATGACGGCGTTCGCGATATGCGGCGCGGGAACTTCTCAGGTAGTCGCCAGTTAATTCACCGTTATCGGACATCACGCTGTGCCACAGCCGCCGCAGGCGATGCGGCGGGGGTGCGGCTTTGACTCGAAAAGACGGAGAATTGACATGCGTTATGGTTTGTTGTGGCTCGTCGGTGTGCCGATTCCTGTGCTCATCCTGATCTGGTTCCTGTTCCGCTGAGGAACCTATCCAGCTTGCGGTCGTTATGTTTCGGACGTGCTGCCACGACCGAAGCACACACATGCGGAGGAAGAGATGATGCAGGACAAAGAATTCGACGCAGCGATGCAGGACGTGTCCAAGGCTTACGGCAGCCCTGCAGCCCTGCTTGCCGATGACGATCTCAGCCGCAAGCAGAAGCTGAAGCTCTTGCAGCAGTGGGATTATGACCTGGGCCTGTTGCTGGTGGCAGCAGAAGAGAACATGGCAGGCCCCGGCTCGGGTGCCACGTCAGAACGTCTGCGCAGCGTACGCGATGCCATCAAGCGGCTCGGCGTTGAAATGCATCCGGAAGACACCGCCTCGTCACCCAACAAAATGGGCACGGCGAATATTCCGGAATCCGAGACCGGGTCAGATACTGGGGAACCAAAGCGCAAGGTCGCGCATTGATCCGATGAGATACCCCTCGAGATTACCTGATTTCGTTTGCCAGCCATGACCTTCAACCCCGCACCGGGTCTCCCGGGCGGGGTTTTTTCTTCAGGGCCAGTTGAGGATCACCTTGCCGGACTGGCCGGACAGCATCGTCTGGAAGCCCTCGACATAAGCGCTCAGCGGAAATTGGTGGGTGAGGATCGGGTTAAGGTTGAGGCCCGATTGCAGCATCGCCACCATCTTGTACCAGGTCTCGAACATCTCGCGGCCATAGATGCCTTTGATCTCCAGTCCCTTGAAGATCACATTGTTCCAGTCGATCGCGGTGTTGCTGGGTGGAATGCCGAGCAGTGCCACCTTGCCGCCGTGATTCATCACCTCAAGCATGCTGGCGAAAGCCGTGGGCACGCCGGACATTTCCATGCCGACATCGAAGCCTTCCACCATGCCGAGTTCCGCCATCACGTCGGACAGCTTTTCCTTGGCAACGTTGACGGCGCGCGTGGCGCCCATCTTGTGGGCAAGATCCAGGCGGTAATCATTGACATCGGTCACCACCACATGGCGCGCACCCACATGTCGGGCGATGGCGACCGCCATGATGCCGATGGGGCCTGCGCCCGTGATGAGCACGTCCTCGCCGACCAGATTGAATGAGAGCGCCGTATGCGTCGCATTGCCATAGGGATCGAAGATCGCGGCGAGGTCGTCGGCGATGTTGTCGGGGATCTTGAAGGCGTTGACGGCGGGCAGCGCCAGGAACTCGGCAAAGGCGCCGGGCCGGTTGACGCCGATGCCGAATGTGTTGCGGCAGAGATGCCGCCTGCCGGCGCGGCAATTGCGGCAATGCCCGCAGGTGACATGGCCTTCGCCGGAAACACGATCGCCGATCTCGAAGCCACGGACCTCCTGACCCATCGCTACGATCTCGCCGACATATTCGTGGCCGACATGCATACCGAGCGGAACGGTCTTTGCGGCCCACTCGTCCCATTTCCAGATATGGATATCGGTGCCGCAGATCGCCGTCTTCTTGATCCGGATGAGGACGTCGTTATGCCCCACCTCGGGCTTGGGCACGTCGGTGAGGGTGAGACCGGGACCGGCTTTGTCTTTGACGAGTGCTTTCATCAATATGTTCCTTAAATCGCGCCGAGTTCTTTGCCGACTTTGGCGAAGGCGGCGATGACGCGGTCAATGTCTGCAATGCTGTGCGCAGCGGACATCTGCGTGCGGATGCGCGCCTGGCCCTTCGGCACCACGGGGTAGGAAAAGCCGATCACATAGATGCCTTCCTTGAGAAGCGCGTCGGCCATGGCGCTGGCAAGCTTGGCATCGCCCAGCATGACCGGGATGATCGGGTGCTCGCCCGGCACCAGTTTGAAGCCGAGCTTGCTCATCTGCTCCCGGAAATGGCGGCCATTCTTGGCCAGCTGTGCGCGCAGATCGGCACCTTCAGCGCTGTCGATCAACTGCAGGCAGGCGCTGGTCGCAGCGACGATCGCCGGCATCAGGGAATTGGAAAAGAGATAGGGGCGCGAACGCTGACGCAGGAGATCGATGACCGGCTTCTTGCCGGCGATATAGCCGCCCGACGCACCACCAAGCGCCTTGCCGAATGTGCCGGTGAAAAGATCGATCTTGTCCTGCACGCCGTTATGTTCGGCGGAGCCGCGGCCGGTCCTGCCCACGAAGCCGATGGCATGGCTGTCATCGACCATCACCTGGGCGTTGTAGCGGGCGGCAAGATCGGTGATGCCCTTGAGGTCGGCGATGATGCCGTCCATGGAAAAGACGCCGTCCGTGGCGACGAGCTTGAACCTCGCGCCGGCAGCATCGGCTTCCTTCAGCTTCGCCTCGAGATCGGCCAAATCGTTATTGGCGTAGCGGAAGCGCTTGGCCTTGCACAGGCGCACGCCGTCGATGATCGAGGCATGGTTGAGGGCGTCGGAGATGACTGCATCCTCTTCGCCCAGCACGGTCTCGAACAACCCGCCATTGGCATCGAAGCAGGAGGAATAGAGGATCGTATCCTCCGTACCGAGGAAGCAGGAGATGTCGCCTTCCAGCGTCTTGTGGAGATCCTGGGTCCCGCAGATGAAGCGCACCGACGCCATGCCAAAGCCGTGATCGTCGAGCCCGGCCTTGGCGGCCTTGATCAGCCGCGCGTCGTCGGCAAGGCCCAGATAGTTGTTGGCGCAGAAATTGAGCACCCGGGCGCCGCCCACCAGCGCGATATCGGCGCCCTGCGGTGTCGCGATGACCCGTTCGCTCTTCCAGAAACCGTCGGCCCGGATCGCTTCGAGGGTATTGTTCACATGTGCCAGGAAGTCTTGCGTCATCGATAGCTCTCCAATCAGCCGGCCGCCATGATCCCGCATCGCGACCCTGATGCAAATGACTTTTGTGAAGTCCGGGGTTGCCGGGAACGATATCCCGCCCGATTGATCTCCGGCACTTGCCACGCTAAGACAGGCCGCATGTATCCCCGTACCACCGACATGGCCTTAATGCTGGGCCGCTGCCGGCCGCGCACCAAGGCGGTCTATGCCTATTGGGATTCCAAGCGGGCGGGGCGGCGCATGCCGGCGCGGCGGGATATCGATCCGGTCGAGATGAAGCCCTGGCTGACTGGTATACAGCTGGTCGATGTCAGCCATAACCCGCGCCGCCTGGTCTACCGCCTGGTGGGCGATCTCGACGTCAGTTTTCGTGGCTACAACCCCACCGGCCGTACGGTCGAAGAATGCAGTGTCGGCTTCAGCGCCGAAGAATCACTGCGGAATTACGATATCGTCATCACCGAGCGCCGGCCGGTCTATGACTGGTCGGACTATGTTAGCCAGTCGGGCTATATGCGCAGCCAGGAAGGCCTGCTGCTGCCGCTCTCCGATGACGACGATTTGGTCAACATGGTGATGACCTTCGCCGAAGTGGATGTGAAATAGGCAGATATGAAGTAGGCAGATGGCCGCGTCAGTTCTCCCCGCCGCGGCCGAGACTCTTGGCCATCACCAGATAGAGTTTGCCGACATCGGCGGTGATAATGGCGGCATTGAGCACGGCCTCTGGATCGGCCTTGGCCGATTGGGTGAGCAGATCCTCGAACTTCTTGATGTAGCGGTCGACGATGTCGTGGAAACGCTCGTCGCGCTGATAGCGCTGCTCGATCGCGGGGATCACATAGCTGTCCTTGTTGCGGAACAGCCGGCGGGCGAAGATCGAGCGGTCACCTTCGCGATAGCGCTTCCAGATGTCCTCCGGGATCTCGTTGTCGAGCAGCGAATGAATATCAAGTGCAAGGCCGTTGAGCTCTTCGATCATCACCGAAGCCGCACGGAGAAAGCTGTCGCGGGTCGAATTGTTCTGGGTCTCGCGCAGCTTGTCGATGCGCTCAAGCGCGATCTGCGAGGTCTTGGCAAGCTCCAGGCTCTGGCCCCGGAACACTTCACCGAGTTCGGCGGCCTTTGATTGCGCGAGATCGAGGGCGCGGCCGAAACCTTCCGCCTGCCGCTCGAAGCTCTGCCCGATGGCACCGACGCGGCCGGCAGCATTTTCAGCGGCCCGGCTCATCGAATCGATGCGCTTGTCGATATCGGTGCCGAGGCCGGAGAGATGCTGGTTCATGCGGGCGGCGGCCTGTGCCAGCGATTCCACCTGGCGGTTCAAAATCTCGCTCGCCTGCTGTGCATCACCGCGGGCGCCCTCGGCGCTGGCCTTGGCCGACAAGGCGGCGTCGGAGAATTCCTTGGCCTGGGCGCGCAGCTGGCCGCGCACTTGTTCCGCCATGTCATGGACCTTGACCGAGAGGTCGGAGAGTTCGGTGATCTGTTCGGCCACCGCCGCCTTGACGCCGCTCACCTGCTGCGCGGCCTTCTTGGTAACCTGCGACAAAGCTTCGGCGCCATCGCGGAACAGCTGGATGGTTTCCTTGGCCTCGCGCGTGCTCTCCGTCGTTGTCGCGCGCAGGAACTCAGCGAGGTTCTGCGCCGAGATGTTGAGGGTGGAGAGCTGATGCTGGCCCTCCTTGCCCACCGCCGACAATTGCTCGACCCGCTGCCCCAGCGTGACATTCAACTGCTGCTGCCGGCCGACGGCCTGGTCGGTGATGGTGGAAAGGATCTCTGCCTGCGCGGTGAGTGAGCGGCCCATCTGCTCCAGCTTGTCCCGGGCCATTTCGGAGGCTTCCGACAATTGCCGGGCATGGCCTTCGTAAAGACCGGCCAGTTCCGCCGTGCGCTTGCCGCCTTCTTCGGTAGCGGCTTTGACCAATTCGCTCTGGCGCGTCACGTCCTGGTGCAGCAGTTCAGATTTTTCAAGCGCGCGGCTGGCGACAGCTTCCAGTGCCGAGAGACCTTCGCGCATCTGCTGCTGCAGTTCACCCGCAGTGCCGGACGCCTTGGTCGCCGCTTCGCGCAGCGTGTCGGCCTCGGTACGGAACACGGTGCCGATGACGCGGGCTTCGACCTCGACCTTTTGCGTGACGGCCGACAATTCATCGATCTGGATCTGCAGCGCGTTGCGGATCTCACTGGTCGCGGCCTGGGTGCGCGTCAGCGCCACACCGAGATCGTCATTCTGCCGCATCAACGTCTGGCCGAGTTCAATGGCCTGCAGCCCCGCAGTCTCCGTGGCGGCTTTGAGATTGGCGGCATTCTTTTGCACGATCGCCTGCAGCGCATCGGCCAAATCGCTCGCCTGCCGCTGCATGACGCGGCCGGCTTCCAGGGCGCGTTCGTTGATTTCAAGACCGGCAAGATTGGATTGCTTGGCCTGGTCGGCGAGCGCGTCACGCATGGCGATCGCAACCTGCGCCGCCTGTTCCGCGGCCTTGCCCAAGGTGATCGCCTGTTCGTCGGCGCTGGCATGGAGCCTGTCGCTATGCGTGATGATGTCGCCAAAGCGGCGGTCGATCTCGGCATATTGATCGGCCAGACGCGCCCGCACGGTGTCGCCGGCACGTTCGCCGGCACCTGCCAGCGCTTCACCGTGCTCGGCGGTCACTTCCTCGAACCGCCTGGTGCTCTCCGCCATCATGGCGGCGAGATTTTCCGCCTGGACGCGGGCGGCGGCACCCAATCCTTCCGTCTGTTGCACGGCAGCCGCGGTCGCTGCGGCGATTTCCTGCGCCTGCAATCGGAGTGCGCCGGCGAAATGCTCGGCCGCATTCTTGGACGCAGCGATCAGCTCGTCGCGCTGGGCATGTGTGACACCTTCCAGCGCTGCCGACCGGCTGGCGACGGCTTCGGCGGCATTGACGAACTCATCAGCCTGGCGTCGCAGGATGTCACGGAAGCCTTCCGCGGCGGCGGTCGCCGATTCCACCAGCTGGTCGCGCTGGCTTAGAATCGTACCATCGAGCGCCGTCGTGCGTGTGATGAGCGTTGCGGTGAGGCCTTCCATGCCGGAGATCTGCCGCTCGATCTCGCCCTTCAAGCGGGCGATGGCACCATCGCCGGCACTTTGCACGGCGCCAGCCATGGCGAGGCTCTCGGCCGCCACCGCATCGCTGAGCTGCTTCACCTTGCCGGCAAGGTCTTCTGACATCTGGTGCAGGCTATCGCCATGGGCGGTGAGTTCGCCGCGGATGAGATCGCTTGCCGCGATTCCGGCTTCGGCGAGGCGCGCGCGCTGGGCGGCCATCGCGGTCTCAAGCGCCGCGGCGCGCTCCAGCACCTCGGTCACATTGCCGGTGATGGCGGCTTCATTGGCGCGCAAGCGCACATCCACGCTATTGGCGTGGGTGTCCATCGCAGCTTGTTGGCGCTCGATTTCGGCGCGCAGTTTTTCCAGCGCCTGATCGGTGCTGGCCTGCAAGGCAGCCGAAAGGTTGTTGCTTTCCGAGCCGACAGTGGCGCTGAGCAGCGCCACCTTGGCGGCAAGGCCCGCGGCCATCTCGTTGAGGCTGTCGCCATGGGTTGCAAGTTCGCGGCGAATAAGGTCGCTGGCTGCCAACCCGGCGTCAGCGAGACGTCCGCGCTGAGCCACCATGGCAGCTTCAAGGGCGGTGGCGCGTTCCAGCACCTCGTTCACATTGGCGGTTATGGCGGTCTCGTTGGCGCGCATGCGCTCGTCGACGCTGTCGGCATGCTGGCTCATCGCCGCCTGCTGACGCTCGATCTCCCCGCGCATTTTGCCGAGCGCCTGGTCGCCGGCGGCCTGTAGCGACCGGGTGAGGGCGACGCCCTCCGCGTCCACTGCCGCACTCAACAGCGCCACGTTGGCGGCAAGTCCTGCTGCCATCTCGTTGAGGCTGACGGCGTGCTTGTCCAATTCGCCGCGCACCATGCCGCTGGCTTCCGTGCCGGCCGCCAGCAACCGCTCGCGCTGGCTGGCGATGGTGTTATCAAGGGCCTTGGTCTCGGCGACGATGGCAGCGACGCTGGCAGTGACGGCGGATTCATTCTCGCGCAGGCGCTGCGCCAGGCGTTCGGCGGCACGGTCGGCCGCCTGTTCGAGGAGATGGCCCTGCGCCTCAATCGATGTGCCAAGGCGTCGATTGGCGGCATCCTGCGCATCGGAGAGAACGATAAGTCGTTCTTCCTGGCGCTTTAGCAAGACGGCAAAGCGGTCCGCATGGCTTTCGGCCGCCGTATCGAGATGGCCGGTGGCAAGCTCGACCGCAGCCACGATCGCTGCCTGACGCTGGTCGTTGGCGGCGCCAAGCTCGGCGATCCTGGTCGTCTCGGCTTCGATATTTTGCTTCAGGCGCTGGGCGGCGGCATCGGCTGCCAGCGCCAGGCGCTGTGCTTGATGATCCACCTTGCCCACCAGCGCCGCTGTCTGCTCGCCGGTGGTACCGGCCACGGCCTCGATCTCCTTCAGCAGTTCGGCAAAGCGCAGGCCGATCTGTTCGCCGACACGGCCGGTCGAGTCCTGGAAATCGCTGGCCTCGGCGCGCAAGGCGGTCTTCACCGCCTGATTCTGTTCGCTGATCTTGTCCATGAGTGCACGGATCATGGTGGCGGTATCGCCCGACATGCGGTCCAGTGACCCGCGGAATTGCTCGGCGGCGGTGAGGGCGGCACTGGTCAGGCGCTCGGCCTGGGTGCGGGTGGTCTCCTCCAGCGCCGCATTGTCGCTGCGGGCGCGGGTCGAACTTTCGTTGACGATGTCGCCGATGCGGGTGAGGGAGGTGACGAAATCCTCCGCCAGGGTCTTCGCGGCGGCAACCGACAGATCGCCTTCCTCGCGCATCTGGCGCTGGATCTCGGCGGTCTTGCGCATGACTTCGCCGACCGTGGCGGTGGCGGTGGCGGAGACCAGTTCGTGATGACGGCGGAGCGTATTGGCAAAACGCTCGGCACTCGCTTCCGCTTGGTCGTGCATCTCGCGACTCTGGCGTTCGATGGCGGCGAGCACCGCGCTGATGCGCGTCTCGGTGGCGGCGGTGGCGGCGGCGATGCTGGCCTGCTCGGCCTCGGAACGGGCACCCAGCGTATCGCCGGCGACTTCAAAGCTCCGATCGAGCGCGGAGAGATGGCCCGCCATGGTCTGGTCCAATTGGCGGTAACGCTCAGCAATCTTGTCTTCCGCCTGCTTCAGGCTGGAAATCTCGCCGGCGATTTCGCCGCGCATGAGGGCAAAGGCATCGGTGGTGCGCTCTGCCAGACGTGCTGCCTGCGCCGTCAGCGCTGCCTGCAATTCCTCGCCGGCATCGAGTGCCTGGGCTTTCGCGGCATTGATGCCTTGCAGCTGCAGCGCCAGGCCCTGCGCCACGTCATTGGCGTGACGCCCGGCCAGGGTAGTGATCTCGACGACCACCTGGCGCAGCGCACCTTCCGCATCGGCGGTGTTGCGCTTGCCGGCTTCGATCGCGTCGCCGGCTTCGCGCGCCAGGCGCTCGAGTTGCTGGTTGAATTCCTTGGTGGCACGGCCGACGATATCGCTGATGGTGGCCAATTGCTGGTCGCCGGCTTCCGCGAGCGCGCGCCCTTCGCGCCTCGCCGATTCACCCGCTTCGTCCAGCCTGCGGCCGATACCGGTGAGTTCGTTGCGCAGGCCTGCTGTGGCTTTCTCTGCACTGTCGGCGAGAATCTCCGCCTGCCGCTCCACCGCATCGCGCACTGTGGCACCGTGGTCGAGCACGCGGTCGAGAATGGCCGTGATGTCCTGGCGCCGCGCTTCGAAGGCAGCCACAACGCGGTCGACTGACTCGGTGGCGATGCCCTCAAGGGCGGTACTTTCCTGCTCGCCAGCACGCTTCAAGGCATCCTTCTGCTCGGCCAGAGTGGCTTGCATCTCGCCCAGCAGTTGGCGTTGCGTGGCCAGTTGCGCCTCGACAGCGCGGGTCTCGGCGCGGGCGGCCTCAGCTACATGGTCGAGATCGCCGCGCTGGTGCTGGAAGCGGCCCTCGATCTGCGACAGGGCTGCAGCGGCACCCTCGGTCGCAGCCTTCAACTCGATGGTCTGGCGGCGGATGGCGTCGGCGACATTGCTGACGCGCTGCTCCGCCTGTGGGTTGGGATAGGTCAGCATGTTGAGCTGCTGGGCAAGCAGCGCCGTCTGGCGTTCGAGATCGCGGCCGCGCATGACATAGCCGATGACGACCCAGACGAAGACCGCCGGGGCAAATAGTGCGATGATGATCTGGGCGAGTTCCGAGGGCAGCAGATCCTGGAGGTTCTCGAGGCCGACGGCATCGGCCACATGCCAGCCATAGGTGACGAACCACGCCAATGTCAGGACCGCACCGAGCAGGACCGCGCGATGATGGTGCTTGGTGCCGGGGTCGCCGCCCGCAGCCGCTTTCAGCAGGCCGCGCGCTGTCCCGGTTTCCTGATCCCCTTTACCCATCACAAGCCCCTCACACGCCCTTGGCCGCCCGAACATGCTGCATGTAGAGCGCGACGCGGCCGCAACCCCAACCCATAGCTCAGGCAGTAAATGAAGGGATTACACTAAGCCATTGTTCCAACAGGTGCAATTGCCGGCGCGTGACAAGGCCGTAAAAACAACGGCCTCACCCGATCCGGGTGAGGCCGTTGAGAATCACTCACGTGGCGCAATGCGGGCGCTCGCGGCCGGGATCAATTTCGGTCTTGGTCGCGGCCATCGGTCCGGCGGATGAAGGGATTTTTGTCGCCCCGATACCGGTCGTCGTCCCAGTCTCGTTGATCCCAGCCGCCCTGGCTATTGCCGGTCTGGCTTTTGTGCCAGGACTTGCTCGTGTTGTAGCTCGCGTAGCGCCGATTCAGATATTCATTGAGGTAGCTCTGGTATTCGGCCCGGGTGAGATGCTTCTTGGGCACGCCGTTCAGCCGATCATAGCCGTGCTTTTCGGCCCATTTCCATTCCTTCTTGCTGATCAGACCGTCGCGGTTCTGGTCGACCTGAGCCCAAGCCTGTCTGTCGTTGTAGATCTTGTGTTCCTTGGCGGCGGCGGGGCTCGCGGTCGCCAGTGCGGCGCTGGCCACCACGGCCAAGACGGCGGCGAGGGAGCCAAAGCGCGTGGCAATCGACATGATCGTTCCTTCCCTGAAGCAGCGCCATCCGGGCGCCGACATGAAGTTCCACGGTAGGAACAGACGAACCCCGCGACAGGGTTCGATCACGTTCAGGTGACGGTATCAGCCGACGATCTACGCGGCCTTGCTGCCGTGTTTCTGCAGCAATCCCAGGATTTCCGCCGCGGCCTTGGGAATATTGGTGCCGGGGCCGAAAATGGCAGCGACACCGGCTTCGCGCAGCATCGGGTAATCCTGCGCCGGGATGACGCCGCCGCAGATGACGCGGATGTCGTCGGCACCCTGATCCTTCAAGGCCTGGATCAGTTGCGGCACCAGGGTCTTGTGCCCCGCCGCCTGTGACGAGACACCGATGACGTGGACGTCGTTCTCGATCGCCTGGCGCGCGGCCTCTTCCGGGATCTGGAACAGCGGCCCCACATCGACATCGAAGCCGAGATCGGCAAAGGCGGTGGCGATGATCTTGGCGCCGCGGTCATGGCCGTCCTGGCCCAGCTTCACCACCAGCATGCGCGGCCGCCTGCCTTCGGCGGTGGCGAAATCCTGGATGCTGCGCTGGATGGCGGCAAAGTCAGCGTCGTCGCGATAGGCGGCGCCATAGACGCCGGCGATCGAGCGGATCTCCGCCTTGTGGCGCGTGTAGACGACTTCAAGCGCGCTGGAGACTTCGCCCACGGACGCGCGGGCGCGCATCGCGTCGACCGCAAGTGCCAGCAGATTGCCACTGCCCTCCTTGGCGGCCTGGGTGAGGGCGTCGAGCGCTGCCTTTACCTTGACCGGGTCGCGCTTCGCCTTCATGGCGTTCAGCCGTTCGATCTGCGACAGGCGCACCTTGCTGTTGTCGATGTCGAGCACGTCGACATGGGTCGCCTCGTTGGATTGGTATTTGTTGACGCCGACGATGATGTCCTCGCCGCGATCAATGCGCGCCTGGCGCTTGGCGGCCGCTTCCTCGATGCGCAGTTTCGGCATGCCGCTTTCGACCGCTTTGGTCATGCCGCCCAATGCTTCCACTTCCGCGATCAGCTTCTCGGCATGGGCGACCAGGCTTGCGGTCAGGTTCTCGACGTAATAGCTGCCGGCCAAGGGATCGATGACGGCCGGAATGCCGCTCTCCTCCTGGATCACCAGTTGCGTGTTGCGTGCGATGTTGGCGGAAAAGGGTGTCGGCAAGGCGATGGCTTCATCCAGCGCATTGGTGTGCAGCGATTGCGTGCCGCCGAGCACCGCCGCCATCGCTTCGATGGTCGTCCGGATCACGTTGTTATAGGGATCCTGCTCCTGCAGCGAGACGCCGGACGTTTGACAATGCGTGCGCAGTGCCGAGGATTGCGGGTCCTTTGGGTCGAACTGCACCATCATCTTCGCCCACAGATAGCGCGCGGCGCGGAGCTTGGCGATCTCCATGAAGAAGTTCATGCCGATGGCAAAGAAGAAGGAGAGGCGCGGTGCGAATTCGTCGACCTTCAAACCCTTCGACAAAGCGGCGCGCACATATTCGAGACCATCAGCCAAGGTGAAGGCCAATTCCTGCACCGCATTGGCTCCGGCTTCCTGCATGTGATAGCCGCTGATCGAAATCGAATTGAATTTCGGCATGTTCTGCGCGGTGTATTCGATGATGTCGGCAACGATGCGCATCGAGGGTGCCGGCGGATAGATATAGGTGTTGCGGACCATGAACTCCTTGAGGATGTCGTTCTGGATCGTGCCCGACAATTTCGCCGCCGGCACGCCCTGCTCCTCACCGGCGACGATGAAGGCCGCCAGCACGGGGAGGACCGCGCCGTTCATGGTCATGCTGACCGACATCTTGTCCAAGGGGATGCCGTCGAACAGGATCTTCATGTCCTCGACGGAATCGATGGCGACGCCGGCCTTGCCCACATCGCCCATGACGCGCGGATGGTCGCTGTCGTAACCGCGATGTGTCGCTAGGTCGAAGGCGACGGAAAGGCCCATCTGCCCGCGGCGCAGATTCTCGCGGTAGAAGGCGTTGGAATCCTCGGCGGTGGAAAACCCGGCATATTGCCTGATGGTCCAGGGGCGGTTGGCATACATGGTGGCACGCGGGCCGCGGGTATAGGGTGCGAGGCCCGGCAGCGAGCCCAGGCTCTCCAGCCCCTCGAGGTCGGCTTCCGTGTAGAGCGCCTTCAGCGTGATACCTTCCGGCGTGGCGCGGTCGAGGCTTGCCGGATCGGCGCCTTTCAGGTCCTTTGCGGCCAGCTTCTGCCAGTCAGCCAGGGTCTTTTTCGGAAAATCCGCCACGTCCACTCCTCCTCAGGCATCTTCTGAGCTGCATTCTTTCGCAGTGCAGCATTTCGCGCAAGGTAGCAGAGCGGGGGCGGCGGAGTCCAGACGACCCCTCGGTCCCGGGTTCTCGGGTGGGGCTCAGCGCGGTGTCAGGTGCAGGATCTGGTCCTCGCCATTGGTGGTGGCGAGATAGAGGCTGCCGTCAGGCGCTTCAGCAATGTCGCGCAGGCGGCCGAAATCGTCGTCGATCAGAATCTCCGTCTTTGCGACCTTGTCGCCGTCGAGCTTGAGGTGATAAAGGCGCCCGGTTTTCAATGCCACGAACAGGATGTCGCCTTGCCAATCGGGGAAAGCATTGCCGCGATAGAAGATGAGATCCGAGATTGCGATGGTGGAATCCCGCTCGAACTCGGCGATGGCGGGATGGTAATCGGCAAGGCCGTTGCAGTCATTGATGCCGCGGCATGTCGGCCAACCGTAATTGCCGCCCTTCACGATGCGGTTGAGTTCATCCTGACTGTCCGGTCCATGCTCGGTCGACCAAAGATCGCCACTATCAGGACGGAAGGCGAGGCCCTGCGGGTTGCGATGGCCGAAGCTCCACACCGGCGACTTTGGAAACGGATTGTCGGCAGGGATTGTGCCATCTCGGTTCACGCGAAAGATCTTGCCGTGGGGCTTTGATGGATTCTGCGCGGCTTCGGCATCGGTCGCATCGCCCATGCTGGCATAGAGCATGCCGTCGGGCGAGACCTCGACGCGACAGCCATTGTGCCAGCGCGCGCCGGGCAGATCGTCGATCAACACCAGCTCGTCCTGCAGCGCGTTGTCCTGCAACGTGAAGCGCGACAGGCGATTGCCGGCGCGCAGCATCGCGCCGGTGGAATAGCAGAGGTAGAGCTGGCCATTGGTGGCGAAATCAGGATCGAGCGCCATGCCCATCAGGCCGGCTTCGCTTTGGACACGTATATCCGGCAGGCCGCCAACGGTTTGCGCCTTGCCGGTCGCCGGATCGATGATCCGCAGACGGCCCGGCCGTTCGGTCACCAGCAGGCGACCATCCGGGGCGACCGCGATCGACCAGGGATATTCCAGCCCGTCCGTGAGGGTGGTGACCTTGAAGGACGTTTCAGCCTGTGCCTGCAATGTGAAGAGCATGAACGGCAGTAGTGCCAGCAGAAGTCGGCGCATGATCCCTCCACAAGATGATATCGAGATGTGGGCTGCCGTGGCGCGGGATCAAGCCTTATAGCTGCATCAAAGCGTCGATCTGCGCCTGGTCGATGACATGGTCGTCGCCATGGATGATGGCCGAGGCCTGGCCGATGAGGTCCTGCAGGTTCTGCGAGGCGCGGGCCGCGACGTGGCGGGTCTGTTCCTCATTACCTTCGGCGAGGATCACGTCGAGGCGCTTGATCGAGATGGCAATGAGACGGTTCATCTCGCGCACCAGCTGGTCGAAGGGCTCCTTGTATTGCGGCGGCGAATGGGGATAGGCCTCGATCGCCAGTTCGCGGTCGGCAATACCGGAATGGCGGAAGTGGTCAGTGTATTCCAGCGGTTCCCAGGCCTTGCAATCATCGAGACATTCCGGCGCATCCGGCACGATCTCAAGCAGCATGACGATTTCGTTGATGTGGTTGAGATAGTCGGTCGCCAGCAGCGATCTTTCATTGACGTTGGAGCCGACGGCCCGCGCGCAGAGCGCGCGATAACGCTGCTCAGCTTCGGCTGCTGCGGCCTGTGGTTGGGTGACGCTCATACCTTCCGTCATGATCCAAAAAGAACCACTAAGTCAAGCTGATAGCGCCGATAACACACTGTGCTATGGTTAAATTCAGATTTACGGTGTAATCCGATAGAAGGTGAGCGGCTCGGCAAAACCCTTGAGAGCGGCGCGGTCGGCCTGGGGTCGCAGGCCAGTGAGAGCGGGTGCCACGGTCGGATCGTCGACCATCTCCTGCGACAGCACGATATCACCGCCGACGCTTTGGCCTTGCAGGCGCGCTGCCATGTTGACGGTCGAGCCGAAGTAATCGAGCCGGTCGTTGAGCGTCACGGCGATGCTCGACCCCTGGTGGAGGCCGAGCTTGATGATGATTGTCTTGTCGCTCCCAGCTGCGTCTCGTTCCGCAAGATCACGCTGGATGGCGAGCGCTGCCTGGAGCGCATCCTCCGGCTTGGCGAAAGCCGCCATCACCGCATCGCCGATGGTCTTCACCACGGCACCGTCATGATGGCGGATGATGTCGGCCATGAACGCGAAGTGATCGCGCACCAGATGATAGGCTGCAGCATCGCCGATCCTCTGATAGAGCGCTGTTGATGCCTTGAGATCCGAGAAGAGCAGTGCCACACGGCCGACGGCAACTTCATCGCCGGGACGCAAGACATCTTCGGAGAAGAGATCGCGGAACGCTTGCAAGGCGGTGATGCGATCTGCGGTCAGGCAATCTGCCACCCAGTGGCGGCTTTCGATGATGGCGATGCGCGGCCGGTTGCTGCGATTCTCGAAGCGCAGCAGGCCGGGCTGTGCCGCATCGCCTGCGCTAATCTCATCCGCCGTGATGATGTGCGTGGGAAAATTCAGGCCGTCATGCTGGATGTCGCATTCCGGTCCCGGCTCCAGCGTGCGCAAACGATAGGGGCCCGGCAAAAGCCTTCCCGGCACCTCGCGCACTTCGCCGGCCTTGAGATGAATCTGTGCGCGCACATGGGGCACCGACATCGGCCCCCACATGCAGTATTCACCTGATTCCAGCGACCGAATCGCTGCGGCCGGACGGAAGCTTGCCTCGACATTCTTCGAGAAGTCGCGGTCGTAATCGATGTTGCAGGACGAACAATGAGCACCCGTCGGCAGGCGGTCGAGACCGCCCGACCAGGCTTTGGCGACACGGCAGCGCGGGCACAGAATATCCCAGCGCAGTTCGAGGAGCCCCGCCTTCACCGCCTGCAGACAGAGTTCGATCGCATGTCGTTCCGGCACCGCCCAATCGCGGGCGAGGCCGAGCGGCCGGATATGCCACAGATCCACTTCCTGTGCGGTGAGGACATGCTCGGCAAGACGCCGGGCGAGGCCATGGCCATTGGGCGTTGCCTCGATCTCCGCCACCATGCGGTCGATCTTGGTGCGCGTTTCGGCGCTTGTCTCCGGCGCGGCATAGCTGAAGATGGTCGGCGCCTCGCCGGCGGCATAGCGATCGGCTTCCGCCACCATGCGGCCGAAGGTTTCACCGGAGGACGCGAAGAACTTTGTTGCCAGCAGCAGCTTGCCGAGCCAGTTGCGGGGCGCAGCACTCAGCGTATAGGTGCCGGTGGCGCCGCCGGTCGCTGGGTTGCCTTCGATCTTGAGATGCGCGCCGAGCAGGGCAAGCGGGCCGCTTGAAAAGTCGCGGATATGTTCGAAGAATTGCTCGGACACCCAATTGACCGGGCGTTCCTGCCATTTGATCTCGAACGGGCCGATCTTCACTTCGCCGAAATAGGCGACGACGCCATCAGGACCAGCAATCTCCGTGATCTTGTGGCGCGGCAATCTGGCGGCCTCGTTGAAGCGAGCGGTGTCGGCAAGCAACGGCCAGATCGCTGCGGGTGGATTCTTAAAATCCCAAGTCCAAGATCTGCTTTGAAGATCGCTCATGCTGCTCCATCCGGGACCCCAGCTTTACGTGGGCGCCATCCTGCCGGATCACCGCAAGGGCTGGCCAGGAATTTCTGTACCGGGAGTTTCTGTATCAGGCAGATGCCGTGAACAGGGCGCGGAATTCGGGCTCGGCGATGATGCCGGCGGGCGCTGTGTCGGCGGCCTTCAGCCGGTCGCAGGCGACGCCGCTGAAATTTGTTTCGCCGAAGCGGCAGCCGCGCAGGCTGACGGGGAATTCGCGTGTCATGCCATTGGGCAGATGCGCTGTCTGCATCTTCAAATCGGCGCCAGTGAAATTGGCGCGGCGCAGAATCGCTTCACTGAGATTGGCGCCGCGCAGGTCGGCCTGCGCAAGATTGGCGCCGGTGAGATCCGCCATGGTGAAATCAGTCAGGTCGAGAATGGCCTTGTTGAACCTGGTCGAACGCAGGCGCGTATGGACGAAGAGGGCGGCACTCAGATTGCGGCCGGTAAAATCGACACCGGAAAGATCCATGCCGGAAAAATCGCCGCGCGCGCCGGTGGCGCCGGAACTTTCCACCCATTGCTCATGGGCCGTCACCAGATCGCTGATGCGCACCGCGGCCTCGGCGGAATCGTCGACGGCGATCGCTTCGGTGAGATCGAGATTGGTGTAGTTTGCCTTCTCGATCTCGACGCCGAAAATGTTGGCGTCCTTGAGGATGGCGCCGTCGAGCTTGGCGCCTTCGATGGCAGCACGGTTGAGCATGGCACCCGTGAGGTTGCAGCCGGCCAGATTGGCGCCGCGCAGGTCCGCATCCTTCAATGACGAGCCGGAGAAATCGGCTTGGCTGAGATCGGCGTTCCGCAAGATGGCACCGGAAAGATCGGCCTTGCGCACGACGGCGGCGTGAAGCTTGGCGCCTTCCAGATTGGCGCGCGTCATGCCCGTGCCGTCTTGTGCGGTGATGACATTGGCGCGTTGCGCCGGGCCGGTATTACCATCGACATTGACCATCAGTGAACCGTCGCGGAAATCGGCGCCGGTCAGCAGCGCTTCGCTGAAATCGGTCCCCTGCAGATGCGCGCCACGGAAATCCGATCCGCGGCAATCCGCGCGCAGCAAGGTACTGCCGGCGAGATTGGCGGCGAAGAAATCAACCTCATCGAGCTTGGAATCATTGAGATCGGAATTGAGGATCTGCACGCCGGTCAATTTGGCGCGGGTCAGCACGACACCCGGCAGGCCGAAATTCTCCAGCACGACCAGCGAAAGGTCGCCGCGCTTGCCGCCGCGTTCCTGACGAAGCCAACGACGGTGCGCGACCAGCGTCGCGCGCAAGATGTCCATATCCATGGTGATCGTTCTCTATAGTTCCCCAGCCCTGTTCCCCAACAGGAGCTGAAGCTTAACCATGGAAGTATTAACGAATCCAACAACGACGGCTGATTGGCGATGCTTCCGAAAGAAATAGTATAAGTAATATTAATGACTACTTCCGCGCGCGATCATCCTGGGTGCGCTTATTCAGCGCCTTCGAGGAATTATTTCCCTTAGACGTTTCGGCCGCCAGTTGGGCTGCCGCCGCCTTCGCCGCCTTCGCCTTTCCCGCATCCACCGTTGGGAAGGCGAGGTTCATGCTCTCCAGCGCGTCGATGGCGATGCCGGCCACCACCAGCCGCGCATAGGGCTTGTCGTCGGCCGGCACCACGAACCAGGGCGCACGCTTGCTGGCGGTGGCGCCGATGGCCGCATCATAGGCCGCCATGAAATCCGGCCAGCGCTGGCGGTCGCGCAGATCGTCGGGCGAGAACTTCCACATCTTGTCGGGATCTTCGATGCGGGCCAGCAGGCGCTTCTTCTGTTCCTCCGGCGAGATGTTGAGGAAGATCTTGCGCACGATGATGCCGCTGCGCGCGAGATAGTCTTCATAGGCGGCAATGTCGGAAAGTCGCTCGTCCCAGATCTGCTTGCCGACGACCTTTTCCGGCAGGCGTTGGCTGTCGAGATAGTGCGGATAGACGCGCACCGCCACGACCTCTTCGTAATAGGACCGGTTGAAGATGCCGATGCGGCCGCGCCGCGGCATGGCCAGGCTGCAGCGCCACAGAAAATCATGTTCCAGTTCGGCGCCGGCCGGCGCCTTGAACGATGTGACATCGACGCCCTGCGGATCGACCCCTGACATCACGTTCTTGATGGCGCCGTCCTTGCCCGACGCATCCATGCCCTGGAGGATCAGCAGCAGCGACCAGCGGCCCTCGGCATGCAAGCGCTCCTGCAGGCTGCTCAGCTTTTTACTGCATTCCTTCAGCAGATCCTCGGCCTTGTCCTTGTCGAGCGTGCTGCTGACGTTGTTGGCGGTCGCATAATTCTTCAACCGGAATCCCTTGCCGCGCTCGATCCGATAGGGAGTGATGAGGTCTGCGGCACGCAGTTCCATCTTCTTGGCTGCTTCGTTCTTCTTCATGGCGTCACCACGACATTGCCCATCACTGTGCCGCTTTCGACCGCTTCATGGGCCATGGCGATGTCCTCCAGGGGATATGTCGCAGCAATGCTGTGCTGCAGCCGGTTGTTGCGCAGCATGTCGGTGAGCGCCGCGACGGCGCGGGCGCGCAAGGCCGGCGGCTGATTGTAGACGATGAAAAAGCGATAGCCGATATTGCCCAGAATTGATGGGCCGAAACCCACCATCGCTTCCCGTGCGCTTGAGCCATAGATGGCGATCAAGCCGTAATCGGCCATCACGTTGGGCAGCCAAGCGATGTTGCCAGAAAAGTCGACCTCAATGGCGCGCGCGACACCCTTGCCTTGCGTGATCTCTTTAATCTTCGCCACAACGTCTTCCTGCTTGCGGTCGATGATGATCTCGGCGCCAGCGGCGCTGGCATGGGCCGCCTTGGCGGCAGAGCTCACCGTGGCGATGACACGCGCACCTTTGGCGGCTGCCATCTGCACGGCGTAATGGCCGACGGCACCCGCCCCGCCATTGACCAGCACCCAATCGCCGGGCTGCACGCCGCCATCGGTCTCGACCGCCTGCCAGGCGGTAAGGGCCGGGATGCCGAGGCAGGCGCCGGCGGCAAAATCGGTACCTTCCGGCAAGGGCACGGCCTGCATCGCCGGCAGGGTGACATACTCCGCCGCCGTCCCGAAAGGTCGGTTCCAGCGCGCATTCCAGACCCAGACGCGTTCACCGACGCGACTTTGCGGCACGCCGCTGCCGACCATGTCGACGATGCCGGCGCCGTCGCTATGGGGAACGATGCGCGGATACTGGCTGGCGGCGGCACCGGTCCCCATCCGCATCTTCACATCGGACGGGTTGACGCCGGACGCGTGCACGCGCACTCGAATTTCGCCCGGCTGCGGCAGCGGGTCGGGCATGTCGGCCACCTGCAGAACCGCACGGGCCGGGCCCATTTTTTCATAGAATGCGGCTCGCATTTGCCACGTCTCCGGACGGCCAGGGATCACTGAAATATCGCCTCTGGTGAGCCTAGCCGAGCCGGCCTGCCAGTGATAGTCTCCGCCGCCGATTCGGAGACAAGATGCGGTCGCTCCATCATTTTTCGCTTCAGCCGCAATCGCGGCGCGTGCGCATTCAGCTGCGCGAGAAGAAGCTCGATTTCGACCCCGTGCCAGAGAAACCCTGGGAGCGGCGCGACGGCCTGCTGCAACTCAACCCTGCCGGTGAGACGCCGGTGCTGGTGGAAGAGGGCGGGGTGGTGGTCTCGGGCGCGTATGCGATCAGCGAGTATCTCGAAGACGTCTATGCGGAGAACCCGTTGCTCGGTCGCAACGCCGTTTCGCGGGCCGAGACGCGGCGGCTGGTCAGCTGGTTCGACGGCAAGTTCGAGCGCGAGGTGACGCAGAATCTGTTTCACGAGAAGATGCTAAAGCGCCTTCTGGGCCTTGGCGGCCCGGATTCAGGCGCCATCCGCGCCGGCAAAAGCAATATCCGCATCCATCTCGACTACATTTCCTGGCTGGCTGACCGACGCAACTGGTTGGCGGGGGACGATTTCAGCCTGGCCGACATTGCGGCCGCAGCCCAGATCTCGGCCATCGACTATTTGGGTGATGTTGCCTGGGATCAGCACCGGGAAGCTGCAGAATGGTATGCCCGGGTAAAATCCCGCCCCAGCTTCCGCCCGATCCTGGCCGATACCTGGCCCGGCACCCAGCCGCCGCCACACTACGCAGATCTGGATTTTTAGAGGGGCTGGTTCTTCCCCCCAGGGGGCTAAGGGCAGGCTCTTAAGCCGCCTGGTGGGCGTTTACGAGGTGGTCGTAGAGCGACAGCATGTTGTCGGTCATGACCTGCCGGTCGGCCCGTTGGCGGACATTGTCGATGACCTGCGGGGTGCGGGCTTCGCGCTCGTCGAGGGGCAGCGAGAGGGCATCGCGGATCGCCCAGCCCAGCGCCATGGCATCATTGGGCGGGGTGACCCAGGCCATGGAACTGCCTTCCAGCACCTCCCGGGCATTGGGGAAGTCGCTGGCGACGACCGGCCGGCCCAGCGCCTGAGCCTCGATGATCACCCGGTTATAGGTGGCTGGCTCCAGATAGGGGGCGACGATGAGGTCGGCCAGCATCAGGGCGGCCGCCATGTCCTTGACCTCGTCAGCCATCAGGACCCGGTCCTGCAGCTGGTGATGGATAATTTCCTTCTCCAGCTGGGCCCGGTAGCTGCCGCCATCGGTTTCGGCGCCGACCAGGATGCAGCGCAGATCAAGATCGCGGATCAGCGCCAGGGCTTCCAGCAGCAGGGAATGGCCCTTGGCCCGCTCGAAGGCGGCCGGGGCCATGATCACCGGCAGGTCGTCCGGTACCCGCCATTGGTTGGCGAGCTGGACGACGCGGGGCGCCGTCACCTGGGTGGGGTCGAAGCGGGTGAGGTCGATACCATAGGGAATGACGCTGAGCCGATGGCCGAGCGTCGGGATCGCCTTGGCGATCTCCTGGCCCGTGCCGTTCGACAGCGTCACAACCAGATCGGATTCGGCAAAGGCGGTGAGGCTGCGCTTACTCAAGGCACCGACATTGGCCGGGCCATCATGAAAGGTTGTGACCAGGCGGCAGCCCGCCTTCTTCGCCGCAGCATGGCCGATGACGGCGAGGCTGGCGCTTTGCGCGTGAATGATGTCGACCTTGTTTTCGATCGCGAATTTGGCGACGCGCCGGGCAACGTTGAACGTCGTCACCGGGTTGCGGCTGGCCAGTTTCATCTCGACCGGCTTCACGCCATAGCGCGGCAGCTCATGGGTCGACACGGTGGCGGTCTCAAAGCCGATAAACGCCTGGCCGCCCGCCGCCGTCACCGCACCGGCCAGTTCCAACGCCAGACGCGAGCCACCGCCGGCATCGAAATGCGGCACCAGCTGCAACACAGTTGGCGCCTTTCGATCCAAGGCAGGGGTAGTGTAAAGAGGAGGCGCGGAAACGGTGTCGATTGACATCTCTTATCCGGGGAGAGCTTCGCCAATGCAGTTCAAAAAGAACCCACAGGTCATCAGGTCACCATTATCAGGCCCCACCGCCGGATTGCAAGTGCCGCTGCATGCATCGGCAGCGCATCAGGGCCACGATGGCGTGATGTCCCAGGGAATGTTGGGGGGAGTAACAGAAGGGCCGATATCGGGGATTCCGCTCTCCCAAATCGAGCGTTTGCCGCAGAGTGGCGGGCGTTTCATTGCCTATCACCGACGCAATCATGCTGCGAACGACGTCTCCGCCCATGGCAAGAATTTGCAAGGACAGCTGCCAGGGATCGTATTCCTTGGCGGCTTCGCCTCCGACATGACGGGAACCAAGGCGCTGGCGCTCGATGCCTTTTGCGCCGCAACCGGTCGCGCTTTCGTCCGATTCGATTACAGCGGTCACGGACAATCTTCGGGAAAATTCACCGACGGTACGATCGGCGCATGGTGCGACGATGTGCTCACCGTGCTCGACCAGTTGACGCAGGGACCGCAGATCCTCATCGGCTCCTCGATGGGCGGCTGGCTCATGCTGCTCGCGGCACTCGCGCGGCCGCAACGCATTCACGCATTGATCGGTGTCGCTGCCGCGCCGGACTTCACCGAAGAGCTGATGTGGGACACGATGGACGAGACGATGCGCGCGCGTCTTATGAAAGAGGGTCGCATCGAAGAGCCGAGCGCCTATAGCGAAGAGCCCTACGTGATCACGCGGGCACTCATCGAGGACGGGCGCAATCATCTGCTGCTGAAAGGCGCCATCAACATCGATCGGCCAGTGCGACTCATCCATGGGCAGGTGGATGCCGATGTCCCGTTCAGTGTTTCGTTGCGCTTGGCCGATCATCTGGTCAGCAGCGATGTTGTGGTGACTCTGGTGAAGGATGGCGACCATCGCCTGTCGCGCCAGCAGGATCTCGACCGGATGATCATGGCGGTGGATGAGCTGTCGTAGGTCGGTTGCTCTCAGTCGTCAAGCCGGGGATGACGAAAACCAAACTACCATTAACCACCTGAATCAAATATGTTTTTCAGGCCGGTCCGATAGCTCGGAAAGGCCAGTTCGATACCCAGTTCCTGCTTGATCAGATCGTTGCGCACGCGCTTGTTGTCGTCATAGAAGCTGCGCGCCATGGGCGAGAGGTCGGCGGATTCATAGGGCACTTCCGGCGGTGGAGCGACGCCCAGCAACTCGCAGGCATAGGTGACGACATCGGCAGGCGGTGCGGGATCGTCATCGCAGACGTTGTAGGCCGCACCCGGACGGGGCTGCGCCATTGATGCCTCGAGGACGGCAGCAATGTCTGCCACATGAATGCGGCTGAAGACTTGTCCCTGTTTCACTACGCGGCGGGCTTTGCCATCGCGCACGGTGTCGAGTGCCGATGAGCCGGGGCCGTAGATACCGGCAAGGCGAAACAGATGTGCCGGTTGCGGCAAGGACAGCCACGCCTGCTCGGCATGCAGACGACGCCGGCCGCGTTCGCCGCTGGGTGTCAGCGCACTTGCTTCATCGACCCAGGCGCCATCGCGATCGCCATAGACACCGGTGGTGGAGAGATAGCCGATCCATGAGAGATGCGACGCTGCCTGCGCGAGATCGTTCTTGTGCAGATCGATCACCGGATCGCCAGCGCTGTCCGGTGGCACGGAACTGAGCACATCGGTGACGCCCGCCAGCAATCCCACAAGGTCGCTGACAGGTCGGTCACGATCGAAAAGATGCGCGGTGATGCCGAGGGCTGCCAGCGCCTGCTGCTTTTCCGGACTGCGGCAGGTGCCGCTGACGCGCCACCCCCGCGCCAGCAATCTATCCGCGAGATACCGCGCCGAAAAGCCGAGTCCGAAACAGAACAAGTGGCCCGGCTGCAGGTCGCGCCCCAGGCCTCCATCACGTGGCGGATTTGTCGCCGTCATGAGACTTGCAAATTCCTTCCCGCGGTTCCATCAATCCTGCACGAAACTGGACAATGGTCGTAATGGGCCAGCGTGGAAACATCAATACTGGCGGAAACATCAACCATGCGGCTTTTGGGTATTTCACTTGCGGTATTAACGATGGTCGCCAGCGCCGCTTGGGCGCAGGACACGCTGACCAGTGCCGAGAACGAGCAGCAATACTCGGCCTGCATGGTGCTGGTCGACAAAAACCCAGCCGAAGCCCTGGAAAGTGCCGTGGCGTGGGAAAAGCGCGGTGGTGCCGATGCGGCCCAGCATTGCCAGGCATTGGCCTTCATCGGCCTGCGCCAATACGAAGATGCCGGTGTGCTCCTCGAGCGTATCGCCGAAACGATGCCTCAGGTACGGGCGCCGATCGCCGCTGAGGTGTTCGGGCAGGCAGCCTATGCCTGGAAACTGGCCGGCAAGGACGAGCGCGCCCTGCACGATCTCAACCAGGGTCTCCTGCTGCAGCCCAAAAGCGGTGAGTTGCTGATCGACCGCGCTCTGCTTTATGGCGAGAGCGGCATGTATTTCGAGGCGCTCGACGACCTCAACGCGGCGGCCGATCTGCTGCCCGGCCGTCCCGATATCTTCGCCTATCGCGCCTCCGCTTATATCTCGCTGAGCCAGCTCGATCTTGCGGCCGACAATCTCGACCAGGCGCTGCTGATCGCCCCTGATTATCCGCAGGCGCTGCTTGAGCGCGGCAAGCTGCGGCAGCTCAATGGCGACAAAGAGGGTGCTCGCAAGGACCTGTTGCGCGTTCTCGAGGTGGCGCCCAAGACCGATGTGGCCGGCGCTGCACAGCAGCAGTTGGAAAAGCTTGATCTCAAGGCCGAATAGCTAAGCCGCCACGGCTGGCCGACGATGGCGCGGGCGCCATCGTCGGCCGTTTGGACGCTACATGGCCCGTACGCTGGCTAGGAATTGGTCGACGCGCTGTTCCAGCGTGCCCGCCTGTTTGGCCAAGGCCTGGGCATCGTTGAGCACCGAGTTCGAGGACTGCCCGGATTCCTGTGCCGCGATGGTGACACCGTTGATGTTGAGCGATACTTCTTTGGTTGCAGCTGACTGCTCTTCCACAGCGCCCGAGATCGAGGTGCTGATCTCGCTCACCTGCCCGATGATTTCGCCGATCTGACGAATGACATTGGCGGTGGTGGCGCTCGATTCCTGTATGCCCTTGATCTGCAGGTCGATTTCTTCGGTGGCCTTGGCGGTCTGCGTGGCAAGGCTTTTCACCTCCGACGCCACGACGGCAAAGCCCTTGCCCGCCTCGCCGGCGCGGGCCGCTTCGATCGTTGCATTCAAGGCCAGCAGATTGGTCTGGCTGGCAATCTCGGAAATGATCTTGGTGACATCGCCGATCTTTTGCGCGGCAGCAACCAGGTCGCTCACCATCACTTCGGACTTCCGGGTCTCGGCCACGGCGATGCCGACGACACGGGTCGATTCTGCGATCTGACGGGCGATCTCGTTCACCGATGCGGCCAGTTCTTCCGTAGCTGCCGAGACGGTCGAGGATTGCTGGTTGGTCTGTTCGGCCGAGGCTGCCAGGGATTGCGCCGTGCTTTCCATGTTGTGGGCGGACGAGGCGACCGTCTGCACCATCGACTTCACGCCACTTTCAAAATCATTGGCGAGCGCCACATTCTCGGCCTTGCGCTTGGTGAGGTCGGTGGCGAATTTGACTACCTTCCACGGTCTTCCATTGAGATCCATGATCGGATTGTAGGAAGCCTCGATCCAGACTTCCTTGCCGCCTTTGCCGATGCGCTTGTACTGGGCTGCCTGGAATTCGCCGGCCCGCAGCTTTTCCCAGAACTGGCGATAATCTGCACTGTCCCGATAGGCAGGCTCGACGAACAGGCTGTGATGCTTGCCTTTGACCTCGGCTAACGTGTAACCCAGCGTCTTCAGAAAATTCTCATTGGCCGTGATGATGGTGCCGTCCAGTTCGAATTCGATCACGGCCTGCGAGCGGCCGATCGCATCGACTTTGCCGGCGAGATCGGCATAGGCCGATTTCTGCTGGCTGACATCGGTGGCATATTTCACCACTTTGAACGGCTTGCCGCTGCTGCCCATCAAGGGGTTATAGGAAGCCTCGATCCAGACCTCCTTGCCGCCCTTGCCGACGCGCTTGTATTGCGCCGACTGGAATTCGCCGCGGTTTAGCTTGGCCCAGAACTCACGGTACTCCGCGCTGTCGCGATAAATCGGATCAACGAACAGGCTGTGATGCTTGCCCTTCACCTCTGCCAGCGTATAGCCCATGGCATTCAGAAAATTCGCATTGGCGGTGATGATGGTGCCGTCCATGTTGAATTCGATGACCGCTTGCGACTTGTCGAGCGCCGAGAGCCTGGCCGCGGTATCGCCGTGGAACCATGGAAATTTCATGTGCTACCCCTTTTGCCTATGTCGTAAAACGCCCGGCTGATCCGGATGCCTATCGATGGATGACGAACGCAGGGAGGCTGCGGAATTCAGACAAGCGCCAGCGCGCCGCCAAATTACGGCGTGGTACGCAAAATATCGGGGCCTGGATCCATCCGATACGCGCTGGCCAAACTTCGACCGATGTACTGAAACAGGTGATCTCGCTGGACAACCAGCGCCGGCAGCAAACCCCGTTGGCCGCACCACAACCAGACGAAGCGTCTATCCTTTTGATCTTCAGGCCCCGCCGACTCGGGCCAGAATTTTATTATATAAAAGTATAATAATGATAATTACTTGTCAATTAATGCCGTAGATAAGTAACAAATCCTGAATTCTATGATGATATTCCTGCATCTAATGAGATATTCAATATCGATTCCTACCATTCAAGAATTGTTGCAATGGAGGAAGATCCGGTTGCCACCGGACGTTTCGAACACCTGGGCTGCGGGCGCCACGATTTTCAGCCGCGTTAGCGAGACGATTGAACGGGAGAGTCCCGCATTACATCGCACTTCGATTCGGCAAGGGTCAGCAACAGCGCATCAATCTGATCGCAGATCTGATCGAGCGTGTTGAGCACGCATTCCAGGGCCTCGTTGATCGGCAGGCGGCGAATCCGCTGCTGGCGCAAATTGACCAATGAGCCTTCTCGCACTGAGGTCTGCTCCAGCGCAGCGGCCAGCTGACGACGCAAATGGCCACCCGCTAGGCCGACCGATACGGTAAGACTGCACAGGAATAGCAATTCATCGGCAACGAGTGCCGTCCTTTCCGCCACTTCCTTCGACACCGACGTAAACAGCCGTGCTCGGCCCACATAAGCCTGATCGATGTCCCCGAGCCGGGCGCCTATTACCCACGCTGCCATCTCCTTTGACGGATCAAGCTCCCGCAAGCGCGCGAAAGCTCCCCGGACCGTCCGATTGGCACGGATGGCGCTCACCTTCAGCCGAACCAGCGTGGCGTGTGTCAGGTCTTTGGTCGAAATATCTATCATGATCTCTTCGGAGAATACGGACATCGAATGGGGGTGTTTTTTCAATGACGGAAGTCAGCACAATGCACTTGCACTCGTCACCAGGCTTCGGTGATCCGATCGATCGTGTTGTTCCCATCAAGAACAGCAATTTCGTTGTGACCGGCGAGGGCAGGCACGATGATCCTTAGATGAGGCATGCTCAGGCTGTCATACGTCAAAGAGCGCGCACGGTGTGCAGGAAGCTGTTCACTTCGCTGCGCAGGGTTTCGCCATAGCGGCTGAGTTCCGTGGCGGCGGCCAATACCTGGCTTGAGGCGGCACTGGTCATTTGCGAAGCCTGCGTGACACCCAGGACGTTGCTAGTGACTTCGCTGGTGCCAGCTGCCGCCTGCTGGACGTTGCGCGAAATCTCTTGTGTTGCTGCACCTTGCTCCTCGACAGCGGAGGCTATCGTGGTCGAGATTTCATTCACGCGGTTGATTGTATGCGTGATGTTCAGAATAGCACCGGCAGAACTCTCGGTAGATTCCTGAATTGAGCGAATCTGCGTGCCGATCTCCTCGGTCGCCCGCGCTGTTTGTGTTGCCAACTGCTTGACCTCGGACGCGACGACGGCAAAGCCCTTGCCGGCCTCGCCTGCGCGCGCGGCCTCGATGGTCGCGTTGAGGGCGAGAAGGTTGGTCTGGCCAGCGATGTTGCTGATCAGGGTCACCACATCGCCGATCTTCTGGGCCGCTTCGGCCAATGTCTTCACACGGGCATTGGTATCATCCGCCTGCTGGACCGCCTGGCCGACGATGCGGGTCGATTCCGAAACCTGGCTGCCGATCTCGTGGATCGAGGCCGTCAGTTCCTCGGTGGCGGAGGCCACCGTCGACACGTTCTGGGTCATCTGCTCTGCTGCCGCGGCGACCGTATTGGATTGCTGCGCCGTCTCCTCCGCGGTGGCAGCCAATGACTGCGCTGTACCCTGCAGTTCGGTGGCGGCGGAACCGACCGCATTCACCACCTCGGCGATCACCTTGTCGAATTTAGAGACCTCTTCGCCCATGCGACGGGCGCGTTCGACCTGCCGGTCCTGCTCGACCTGCTGTTCGGCCCGCAGCCGCTCGGCCGCGATCATGTTCTCCTTGAAGATCTGCAGGGCACCGGCCATATCGCCGACCTCGTCCTTGCGATTGGCGCCGACCACCGCCACGTCGCGCTCGCCATTCGAGAGACGCAGCATGACAGCAGATAGCGATTGCACGGGCTTGGAGATGCCGCGACCGATGATCCAGGCAATGGACAGGCCGAGGACAAAGCCAACCAGACTGAAGCCGATCGACGTCCATTCACTCTGCAAGACGATACCTGTGATCTCCGCGGCGATGGCATTTTCATCGGCCTCCGCCTGGGATTTGATCTTCTCGGCCTCGCCGATGATTTCTTCGCTTGCTTCCGCGATTTCCTCATGCACCAGCTTCTCGATCTCCTCATCCAGCTTCTCGCCCGACTTGAAGGCTTCTTCATAGGCCGGCACCAGAGTCTTTACGGAATCGAGTTCTGCCTTGAAGCCGCTATTGGTGGAAACCTTCTCCAGTTGCTCCATTGTTTTCAGAAGCGCGTGAAAGGCTGCCTCGGCCTGTTCCGCGGCGGCGGTTTCATGGCGGTCGAGCAGCATGTTGACATAAAGCCGTGCCGCCATCGCTTGTCGCGCGGCTTCACCGGCCAGGATCGCAGCGTTGCTGTTGCCATCCTTGACGGCCTTGGCGAGGATCGCTTCGAGATCTTTGGCGAGCTTCGGGCCAGCCACATTCAAGGTTTCGGCCGCGATTTTCTCCCGAGCAAGTTCAAGCTCGGTCGTCTTCTCAAAATCGTTGACGATCAGGGTGAGCTTCTCTCCCAACGCATTGAGTTCGGTGCGTTCCTCGTCATGCTCTGCGGCTTTAATGCCATCTTCGATATCCGCCGTAATGGTCTTTTCCAACTCCTGGACCACGCCGATTTGCGCCGCATCGCCGGTACGGACATAGGTGTCGATATGGCCGCGCATCTCCAGCAAATCCCGCTCAATGGCCGCGGCATCACCGAACAACTCGACTGCCTTGATGTAGTGGGTGAGATCGGTGGCGACCCGGCTGAGGCCCACCACGCCGGCGACGGCGACGATGGTCAGCACGAGGAGGACGGCACCGAAGCCCAGCAGCGTCTTGGTCAGGATCTTCAGGTTCTGAAACCGACTGGCGGGAGCTTCGGAAAGCCCGGTGGCGGACATGACGGACATGACAATTTCCTTGCGTTAGATCGATTCGAGCAGGAAGCGACGGTTGAGATTCTGGATCGGCCGCGCATTGAGGGGGAACAGGGCCGCGAACTGTGCGATCTGGGCCGGCGATGCCTCGATCGGGTCCTTGAACACGGTCCATAGGACGCCTTCGGAACAGGGCGGGGTGGTGAGCGATCCCTGGTAACGGAAGAAGCCGCGCCCGGCGGGCAGCAGGCTGTCGAGCGCGATCATCTGTCCGGCATCGGCCTCGGGCGTGGTTTCCTTCGGCATGGCGGCCCAGATCGGCGTCAGGGCGGCATTGTCCGCACCATTGCGGATGAAGACACCCAGCACGGCCAATTGGCCGGCCGCCGATTTATGGACGAAGTGCAGTTCGAGATCGAAGCTCCGGCCGTTGAGCTTGTGCTCGCTGGGGTGATGGAAATGAAACTGCAGCAGCTCGAAGGGCTGGCCGTCGATCAACGTCTTCGACCCCGGCGCGCAATTGACCTGAATGGTATGGCCGTTATTGAGGATATTGAGCGGCGTCGCCTGGAACATCGGCTGCACACCGGTGAGCTGGCTGCGGATGCCGGCCTTGATATCGATCGGGGTCTGTTCGAAGCCCAGCTCGCAGACTTTGAAATCCGGCGACAGCGCGCCCCAATGTTCCGGTCCGCCTTCACCTTCATAGGTCCAATGCGGTCCGGCATGGGCCGTGGCGGTTTCGGCGCTGGCGCCTTTTCCGAGCAGCGTGGTGCAGATCGGGCAAAGCGCGCCGGTCACGGCCAGGGTCTGAATCAGGCGGCGGCGCGATAGTGTTTGCATGGCGTTTGACTCCTCTCGATTCTAGCTGCGGCCCCGGCAGGGACGCCAATCACAGCACTTCAGATCGATTGGAATATGTGTGAACACCGGCGCAGCTGCTCCGCGCCGAATGCCATCATTGGGCGGCAACCGCCAAAAAAGACCTTGGTCGTGCGCTGGGAAAGTGGTCTCGCCGGATCGCGCTAACAGACCTCAAGCAATTGAAATAGAGCGCTCTGCGATAAGAATATAAGCCCCTGGAGTCGCTACCTATACGAATGCCTATACCAATGCACAGGTACTCAGTCGGCCTATTTAACGATTGTTAAGTAAAAAGCGGCCTATTGTTCAGTCCTCAGCGAAAGGAATTCTTACCGTGCCAATTCTGAACAGACCGTTGGATGCGCACCCGGCCTTCGTTGCCAAAGATTTCGATTCGTTGGCGGGGATCCTCGAAACGCAGCTCTCCGCTCAGTTCACCCATCTGCCCAGGGATGGGCGGTCGATTGATGCCCGCGCCAACGCCGCGCGCCTGCCACAGAGTGAACTCTGGTACTGCGCATATGGCATGCCGCTCACCGTTCAGTTCCCGGACAGCGATTACGTCAGGCTGCAGATGCCGCATAAGAGTGTGGGTGCCACCTGGGCGAGCAATGACCAGATGACCGCGATTTCGTCGAGTCAGGCCTGTATCTCAACCGGTAAGATCGAAATCGATTTCGCAGAGGACTTCGAGCAGATCGTCTGGCGCCTGCCTAAGGGCAAGCTGGAACAAAAGCTGGCCCTGATGACCGGACGTCCGATCGGCTACGCGCTCGAATTTCCCACGACCCTTGATCTCGCGACGCCGCAAGGCGCAACGCTGTCTGCCATCTTCAACTGCCTTGTGCAGGCGGTCGGCGCCACGCCGACTCCGATGTCCAATCTCGTGGTCGCAGAACTCGAGCAGGCCATCATCGCCAGCTTCCTTGCCACCGCCGATCACAATTGCCGGGGTCTGCTCGAAGGCGACGCGGCGAAACTGGCGCCCTGGCAGGTGCGGCGCGCGGAAAATCACATCGAGGCCAATTGGGACAAGCCGATCACGATCGAGGATCTCGCCGCCGTGACCGGCGCCAGCTCGCGCAGTCTGTTTCGGACGTTCAAGGAAACCCGGGGCTGTTCGCCGCTCGACTTTGTCCGACGCCTGCGTCTGACGCATGCAAAGCGCATCCTGGAACGGGCCGCTGACAACATCACTGTCACGGATGTCGCTTTTGCCTGCGGCTTTGGCGATCTGGGTCGGTTTGCCAAGGAATTTCAGCGTGCTTTCGGTGAATTGCCCTCAGCTCTGCTGGCGCGGCGCCGCGGCGAGGCTGATGCCCCCGACCTGCGGCAATTCCGGCGATGACATAGCGCGGCTCGCGTGATGGCCGATAAAAATCTGTTTTGCCGAGCGCCGTAGCGCAAAGAGAGAGGGCCAATGCCGAATACTCAAGAACCGCTCCGCAACTCGCGGGTATTTTCTGCGCACAGCGCCGAAGAGCTTGACGCCATGTTGCGCGCGAACAACGCGGCACGCGTGGTGCGGGCGGACGACAAGGCGCTCGACGTATTCGGCAATCATTGCTTTCTGCCGCAGGGCGAATTGTGGTTTAGCCGGTCCAGCCAGAATGTCACCGTGAGCTATCCGGATGACGACATTCTGCGTGTCCGGCTGTGGCATAGTGGTGCTGGTGCCCTTTGCCGAGGCAGCACGTCGCATCGGGTCGATAGCAATCAGGCATCTGTTTCAACGGCGGCCGCCGAAGTCGATTTTGACGCAGGCTTCGGGCAGATCTGCTGGCGTATCCACAAGGCGAAGATCGAACAGAAACTGGCAATAGTGACGGGCCGACCGCTCGGGAGCGCCCTGCATATCGAGACGGCATTGGATCTCGCCGCACCGCAGGCCGGCACGCTTGTGCAGATCATGTCCTGCATGCTGCAACTTGCCGACAAGACGGAGGCCATGCCGTTGCCGATTGCCTTGGCGGAACTGGAGCAGGCATTCATGGTGGGCCTGCTCTCTTTGGTGTCGGTCGACGGCCGCAGCCTGATGGATGTGCCCGCTGCCAGCGTCGCGCCTTGGCAGGTCCGGCGGGCGGAACATCACATCGAGGCCAATTGGGACAAGCCGATTACAATCGAAGATCTCGCCGCCGTGACCGGCACCAGTTCGCGTAGCCTGTTTCGCACATTCAAGGCGAGCCGCGGCTGTTCGCCACTGGATTATGCCCGCCGGCTGCGATTGGATCATGCCCGGCGGATGCTGGAAAATCCGCAGCCGTCGACCTCGGTGACTGACGTTGCCTGTGCCTGCGGCTTTGGCGATCTTGGCCGTTTCTCAAAGGATTTCCTGCGCAGCTTCGGCGAGCGGCCCTCAGACGTCCTGGCCCGCAAGCGTGGCATTGTTGCTGCCGCCTAACGGGCCACAGCGCGGCGCGACATTCGCCCCCGAAGAGGCGACGGGCTACTTCAAAGATGCCGTCCCCAGCCGCTAAAGGCTCCGCACCGTATGCAGGAAGTGGTCGACCTCGGAGCGCAGGGTGGCGCCGTATCTGCTGAGTTCGCTGGCGGCGGTGAGGACTTGGCTCGACGCAGCGCTGGTCTGCTGCGATGCCTCGGTAACACCGGCGATATTGCTGGTGACCTCGCTGGTGCCGGCGGCGGCTTGCTGCACATTGCGCGAGATTTCCTGGGTAGCCGCCCCCTGTTCTTCGACGGCTGCGGCAATGGCAGAGGAAATCTCGCTCACCCGGGTGATGGTGTGGGTGATGTTCTGAATGGCACCGGCGGAACTTTCGGTCGAACTCTGGATGGCGCGGATCTGCGTGCCGATTTCTTCGGTGGCACGCGCGGTCTGCGTCGCCAGCTGTTTCACCTCCGACGCCACCACGGCAAAGCCCTTGCCGGCTTCACCGGCGCGGGCGGCTTCGATGGTCGCGTTCAAGGCGAGAAGATTGGTCTGGCCGGCAATATCGCTGATCAGGACCACGACGTCGCCAATCTTCTGGGCCGCTTCCGCCAGCTGTTTGACCTGAGCATTGGTGTCGCCCGCTTGGGTGACGGCCTGGCCGACGATCTTGTTCGATTCCGTGACCTGGCCGCTGATCTCATGGATCGAGGCGGACAGTTCCTCGGTTGCCGACGCGACAGTCTGGACGTTCTGGGTCATTTCCTCGGCCGCGGCGGAGACGGTGTTGGATTGCTGCGCGGTTTCTTCGGCGGTGGCTGCCAGCGATTGCGCGGTGCCCTGCAATTCCGTGGCGGCGGAGCTCACGGCATTGACGACCTCGGCAATGACCTTGTCGAATTTCGATACTTCCTCGCCCATGCGCCGGGCGCGCTCGATCTGCCGGTCCTGCTCGATCTGCTGTTCCGCGCGCAGCCGCTCCGCGGCGATCATGTTCTCCTTGAACACTTGCAGGGCGTTGGCCATCTGGCCGACTTCGTCCCGGCGATTGGCGCCGACGACATCGACGTCCCGCTCACCATTGGACAGGCGCAGCATCACGCCGGCAAGTGACATGACCGGGGTCGAGATGCCGCGGCCGATCACCCAAGCGATGGCGACGCCCAGCACGAACCCGCCGATGCTGAAGCCGACCGAGGTCCATTCGCTCGTCGTGACGATGGTGCTGATCTCTGCGGCGATACGCGATTCTTCGGCTTCGGCGTCGGATTTGATCTTCTCGGCGTCGCCGATGACTTCCTCGCTGCCCTCGGCCATTTTTTCATGAACCAGTTTTTCGATTTCTTCGTCGAGCGCTTCGCCGGTCTTGAACGCGGCCTCGTAAGCCGGCACCAGGGTCTTCGCTTCGTCGAGTTCCGCCTTGAAGCTGCCATTGCCGGCGACTTTCTCCAATTGCTCGATACTCTTGGTCAAGGCGTGGAAGGCGGCTTCCGCTTGTTCCGCTGCCGCCGCTTCGTGACGGTCGAGTAGCATGTTGACGTAGAGGCGCGCCTGTAGCGCTTCGCGCACAGCATCGCCGGCGATGATGGCCGCGTTGCTGTTACCTTCCTTGACCGCCTTGCGCATGATCACTTCAAGACCCGCGGTCAGCTTGGGCCCGACGACGCTGAGGGTTTCATTGGCGAGCTTCTCGCGCGCGAGTTCAAGTTCCGTCGTTTTCTCGAAATCGGTGACCAGCAGCTTCAGTTTGTCATTGATGGCAGCCAGTTCGGCACGTTCGGTGTCATTGCTGGCGGATTTGACGCCGTGTTCGACATCGGCAGACACGGCCTGCTCGAGCGCCTGCACCTTGGCGATCTCGCCGCTATCGCCGGTACGGACATAAGTGTCGACATGGCCGCGCAATTCCAGAAGGTCGCGCTCGATATTGGCGGCATCGCCGAACAGTTCGACCGCGGCGACGTAATGGGTGAGGTCACTTGCGGTCCGTTTCAAACCGACGATGCCGACGGCTGCGACGATGACAAGCACGACCAGCACGCAGCTGAAACCGATCAGGATCTTGGTCAGGATCTTCAGGTTCTGGAACGTACTCGTGCGCCCCTGAACCGGCATCTTGTTCGCAGTGAGTGACATGATGAGGTCCTTGTTCAGAGAGATTCGAGCAGAAAGCGGCGGTTCAATCCCTGAACCGGCCTGGCATTCAGCGGGAACAATGCGGCGAATTGCTCGATCTGTGCGGGTGAGGCGTCGATCGGGTCCTTGAACACGGTCCACAACACGCCTTCGGAACAGGGCGGCGTGGTGAGCGACCCCTGATAGCGGAAGAAGCCGCGCCCCATCGGCAGCAGGTCACCGGGCGCGATGGTCTGGCCGGCATCCGCCTCCGGTGTTGCCTCTTTTGGCATCGCGGCCCAGATCGGTGCCAGGGCCGGATTGTCCGCGCCGGTACGGATAAAGACGCCCAGCACGGCAAGCTGGCCGGCTGCGGATTTGTGGACGAAATGCAGCTCCAGATCGAAGCTCTGCCCGGACAGCAGATGTTCGCTCGGGTGATGAAAGTGAAATTGCAGCAGGTCGAATTGCTGGCCGTCGATCATACTGTGCGAACCCGGCGCGCAATTGACCTGAATGGTGTGACCGTTATTGAGGATCTTGAGCGGCATCGGCTGAAACATGGGCGCGACACCCGTGAGCTGGCTGCGGATGCCGGCCTTGATGTCGATCGGCGTCTGCTCGAAGCCCAGTTCGCAGACTTTGAATTCGGGCGAAAGCTGGCCCCAATCTTCCGGCCCGCCCTCCCCCTCATATGTCCAATGCGGCCCGGCATGTGGTGTTGCGGTCTCCGCCACGGCCGTGCTGCCAAGGAGCGACGAACAGAGCGGGCAGAGCGCGCCTGATACCGTCAGGGTCTGCAGCAAACGGCGTCGAGTCATACGAGTCATTGTTATGAGTCCTCAATCCTCAAGGCATTGATATCCATCCTTGGGTTGTGAGAATTAAAGTTCAATTAACTCGGTATAAGAGTTAAATCCTTTCATTGGTGCTGTGTTCGGCAGGGATAAGGATCATGCAGAAACTTCGCCTTTAGTTGGATAGGCAGGGTGCTGGCATCCGACGGCGAGAAATCCAGCATGGCACCACTTTTATATGTGCGTTCCGGAACGTGATGCGTTGAGTGGGGCGCCTTGCACGTGCAGGCGAATGGATTGCACCATGGTCACGTTGGCAACGATCTGTGGCGACTGCGTCGCGTCGCAAGCGTCTATGGCGCGGGCCGCACAATACCGGACAATTAATAAGATCAGGACGCGCCACCGCTCCAGGATTGCCACAGTGTCAATGAATTGCCGTATGGCAGGTAAAAATACCTCTGGGCCAGAATCTTTCCATCTTTGGTGCCAGACACTTCATTTCCCAAGGCTCATCTCCACGCGGGATTTCGCGGCGAAGTCGGGTATTGTCTTCCCCTCCTTGTAGTCCTGGGTGCTTGTCACCTTGGCGACCCGGCGGCGTCAGCACCCTGTCATTGAAACCGGGCTAACTTTCCCGCACCCATCGCCCGATTCTTCATCGCCCGATCCTATGCCGAGCCCAAGATGCCCAACTCCACCAGTCACCCAGCTGAACTACGACCCTCTCCAGTGACCTCGACTGTTGCGTCGCCGGTTGTCTGGCTGCTCCAGGGCGCGCGCCTGGGCGACAACCAGCAGGTTCTGGCGCTGGGGGCGGCGCTCGAAGCGCGCTTCGGCTGGCGGCTGGTGGTCAAGCGGCTCAAATTCCATTCCGGACCGATCCCCGGCGACGATATCGCGCAGGCGGTGGCGCACGTTAATGTCGCGCAAAGCGATTCCATCAGGGCAAACTCGGCCGATCCCTGGCCGGATCTGGTCATCGCCATCGGCCGCCGGGCGGCGCCGGTCGCGCGCTGGGTCAAGGCACGAGGCAATATGGGGGCGGAGCCCAAGGGCATCCATATCCAGCTCGGGCGATTCCAGGACCGCTTCGACAGCGTCGATCTGCTGGTGACCACCGCCCAATACGCGCTGCCGGCGGCCGCGAACGTGCTGCATCTCAGCCTGCCGATCACGGCACGTAAGCAGGCAGCGCTCGCCAAGGCGGCGCTGGCCTTTGCGCCGTTATTTGCTGCAATCGGCGGCCCGAAGATCGGCGTGCTGGTCGGCGGGCCCAGCAATCCGATGCAATTCGGCATCAATGACGGCCGCCGGCTGGTCGCTGAGGCGCTGGTTTTTGCTGAAGCACGCCAGGGAACCTTGCTTGTGGCGACGTCGCCGCGCACGCCGGCTGACGTTTTGGACGCGCTGATGCAGGGCCTGCCTTCGCCGCATCGCCTGTTTCCATTCGAGAGCAACGCCGGCGACCGCAATCCCTATCCGGCCTTGCTGGCGCTCTGCGACGCCTTCGTCGTCACCACCGACAGCGTTTCTATGGTGGCGGACGCCTGTCTCACAGGGCGAGAAACGAGACTGTTCGCTCTACCGGTGAGGCCACCGCGCCCGCTCTGGCAGCCGAGCTGGCCGCTCGTCGAATGGGCCGGCCGGCGACGCAATCAGCGCCTGTTCCGAACCGCGCCGATGGATGGGCTCGACCGCTGGTATGAAGGCGAGGTCCGCGCCGCCCGCGCCCAGCCGACGCGCTATGTGCCGATCATCATGAACCACTTGCTGCGCGAGCGGCATGTGACTCTGCTGGCGGATGCCGACGCGCCGCGCTTCGGCATCGCGCAGCTGGCACAGCAGGAATTGGATATGGTGGCGTCGCGCATCCTGGCGCTGCTTGCGCAACGCCGGGCCGGCGCGCTCCGTGACCAGCTGGCACTGGGCGGCGGCCTTGCTGCCAGGGCGGCGGCCCCGCGGCGGGGCACTGCCTCGGAGATGGGCCTTTCCGGCCTGGATCCGGCCACGCCCTGAAATTCGTTTAGCGTTCTTTGCCGGTCAGCTGAAAGATCAGCATCAGCAGGATACCGCCGGTGGCAAGTGCCGCACCCGCCAGCGCAAGGCCGTCGCTCTCCAATCCGAAGAAGCCGAGGAGGCCGATGGCGATTCCCAGCAGGACGTCGCAGCCCAGCAGGACCATGACCATGAGATTGTTGCGCTCGGCTTTGCTGCGTGGCCGCCCCCGCGCTGCCTGCGGCATCTCCGCCCGGTCCGACTTGCGTCGTTCCGGCGCCGGGTCTGCCCGCTTGTCATCCCCGTTTATAACGCCCCGGATGGCTGCAAATATTTCGCGCAAGGTGGGCTCCGGCGGGCGATCGACGGCCGGTACATCCAGGCGTTGGTCGGCGTCCTTTTTGTCGCTAGACGCCCAATCCTCCTCGAAACGGCGCACGGCACGGCGCGGCAGCAGGCGACGAAAGACGGTTTTTGAACTCCCCATGCCCGCATTTTAACCGATTTTTGCCGTCCAAGCCATCTGCTGGGGTTAACGGCGGGTCTGATTGTCGCAAAAGCCGCCCCGGTAGGGCCGAATCGTTAAGATTCTTCCTTTCAATATCTTGCGTGGTTTTTAGAACCGCCTATATATCCCCTCGAAACCAATGCCTAAGGACCGACCGAGCCGGCGACCTTGATCCTCAAGGACGCCGAAACCCGATCGCCGGGGCATTTTCTGATCAATGTTGTGAAGTCGGGGATCCCCCGGACGGGTGCTTCGCGTGGAAGGCCCAGGGCAGGGATTTGCCGCAAGAAAGGATGAAAACCATGGCCAAAGTTATCGGCATCGATCTCGGCACGACCAACTCTTGCGTCGCCGTCATGGAAGGCAAGGACGTCAAGGTCATCGAGAACGCGGAAGGTGCGCGCACCACCCCCTCGATGGTCGCCTTCACCGAATCCGGCGAGCGTCTGGTCGGCCAGGCCGCCAAGCGGCAATCGGTCACCAACCCGGAAAACACCCTCTTCGCCATCAAACGCCTCATCGGCCGCCGCTATGACGACCCGATGACCAAGAAAGACATCGACCTCGTCCCCTACAAGATCGTCTCCGGCGACAATGCCGATGCCTGGGTCAATGCCCATGGCAAGAATTACAGCCCGAGCCAGATCTCAGCCTTCATCCTCGGCAAGATGAAAGAGACGGCGGAAGCCTATCTCGGCGAAAAGGTCACCCAGGCCGTCATCACCGTGCCCGCCTATTTCAACGACAGCCAGCGCCAGGCGACCAAGGATGCGGGCAAGATCGCCGGTCTTGAAGTCCTGCGCATCATCAACGAGCCGACCGCCGCTGCCCTTGCCTATGGCATGGACAAGAAGAATGGCGGCGTCATCGCCGTCTACGATCTTGGCGGTGGTACCTTCGACGTCTCCGTGCTGGAAATCGGCGATGGCGTCTTCGAAGTGAAGTCGACCAACGGCGACACCTTCCTGGGTGGCGAAGATTTCGACGCGCGCATCATGGATTACCTCGCCGAGGAGTTCAAAAAAGAGAACGGCATCGATCTCAAGAAAGACAAGCTCGCTCTGCAGCGCCTCAAGGAAGCTGCCGAAAAGGCCAAGATCGAATTGTCGTCCTCGATGCAGACGGAAGTGAACCTGCCGTTCATCACGGCCGATCAGAACGGTCCCAAGCATCTCATCATCAAGCTGACGCGCGCCAAGCTCGAAGCTCTCGTTGACGATCTCATCGAGCGCACCATGGAGCCGTGCCGCAAAGCCTTGAAGGATGCCGGCCTGAAGTCGACCGACATCCAGGAAGTGATCGTGGTCGGCGGCATGACCCGCATGCCCAAGATCCTCGAGAAGGTGAAGGAGTTCTTCGGCAAGGAACCCAACCGTTCCGTCAACCCGGACGAAGTCGTCGCCATCGGTGCTGCCATCCAGGGCGCGGTGCTGAAGGGCGAAGTGAAGGACGTGCTGCTGCTTGACGTGACACCGCTGTCGCTCGGCATCGAAACGCTGGGCGGTGTGTTCACACGGCTCATCGATCGCAACACCACCATCCCGACCAAGAAGTCTCAGGTGTTCTCGACCGCCGAAGACGGCCAGACCGCGGTCACCATCCGCGTCTTCCAGGGCGAGCGCGAAATGGCGGCGGACAACAAGATCCTCGGCCAGTTCGATCTCGTGGGTCTCCCCGCAGCACCGCGCGGTGTCCCGCAGATCGAGGTCACCTTCGACATCGACGCCAACGGCATCGTCAACGTGTCGGCCAAGGACAAGGCCACCGGCAAGGAGCAGCAGATCCGCATCCAGGCCTCGGGTGGTTTGACCGACGCCGACATCGAGAAGATGGTGAAGGACGCCGAGGCCCATAAGGCCGAGGACGAGAAGCGCAAGAAAGTGGTCGAAGCCCGTAACCAGGCTGAATCGCTCATCCACAATGCTGAAAAGCAGGTCAAGGATGCCGGCGACAAGGTCTCGGCCGAAGACAAGGCGCTGGTCGAAACCGCGTCCGCCGATCTGAAGGCGGTCAAGGACGGCGAGGATGTCGAGGCGATCGAAGCCAAGACCCAGGCCCTCACGCAGGCGCTGATGAAAGTCGGCGAGGCGCTCTACAAGGCGCAAGCCGCCGAAGGTGCTACCGGTGAAGCGGCGGGCGCTGCCGGAGAAGGCGAAGCGGAAGGCTCGGCCAGTGACGAGAAAGTGGTCGACGCCGATTTCGAGGAAGTCGACGAGCGTAAAGGCAAAAGCGCCTAACGCGTTGTTAAGGACGCTGCGATAGAGAGGTCGGGGCCGGTATCTGTGTGATACATGTCCCGGCCTCTACCTTTATCCAAAGATAACCTCATCCAGACGAAGTCATCATGAAGCGCGATTATTACGAAACGCTTGGGGTCGAAAAGGGCAGCGACGCGGACGCGCTCAAAAAGGCCTTTCGTAAGAAGGCGATGGAATTCCATCCCGACCGCAATCCCGGAAACACTGAAGCCGAAGCCAAGTTCAAGGAATTGAACGAAGCCTATGATGTGCTCAAAGACGAGCAGAAGCGTGCTGCCTATGACCGCTTCGGCCATGCCGCTTTTGAAAACGGCCATGGCGGCGGCCAGCGCGGCGGTGGTTTCGACGCCGGCGGCTTTGCCGATATCTTCGACGAGATGTTCGGCGACTTCATGGGCCGTCGTGGCGGCGGCCAGACCCGTGGGCGCGGCTCGGACCTCCGCTTCAACATGGAAATCACCCTCGAGGAAGCCTTCCACGGCAAGCAGACCACCATCCGCGTGCCGAGCTCGGTCGCCTGCGAAGACTGCCACGGCACCGGCGGCGAAAAGGGTGCTCAGCCGATCACCTGCCCGGCCTGTCATGGCCATGGCAAGGTGCGGGCGACGCAGGGCTTCTTCACCATCGAACGCTCCTGCCAGCATTGCGGTGGCGCCGGCAAGGTGATCGAAAAACCCTGCAAGACCTGCCACGGTGCCGGTCGCACGGCGCGGGAAAAGACACTGCAGGTGAATGTCCCGGCCGGTGTCGAAGAGGGCACCCGCATCCGCCTCGCCGGCGAAGGCGAAGCCGGCATGATGGGGGCGCCGGCGGGCGACCTCTACATCTTCCTCGCCATCAAGCCGCATCGCCTGTTCGAACGCGACGGCGCCAATGTGCATTGCCGGGTGCCGCTCGCCATGACCACGGCGACGCTGGGCGGCCATATCGAAATCCCCACCATCGATGGCGGCCGCGCCAAGGTGACGGTGCCGTCCGGCGCCCAGACCGGCCAGCAATTCCGCCTGAAGGGGAAGGGCATGTCGGTCCTGCGTTCTCAGGCGCGCGGCGACATGTATGTCGAACTCACCATCGAAACGCCGGTCAACCTCAACAAGAAGCAGAAGGAACTGCTGGCCCAGTTCGAGGCCGAGGGTAAGAAGTCCGGCAATCATTCACCCCAGAGCGAAGGCTTCTTCGCCCGCGTGAAGGAATTCTTCGACAGCAGCAGCAACTAGGCCGATTAAAGGCGCTCAGGTTGATCTACCCTTGACGAGGGGCCGATCAGGGCCTTTTCTGGCGAAAACAAATTGCGGACCATGCGGCGGGGGCGGCGCGGGAAATTAGGGGAAACGGCGTGTCGAATGACGTCCATCCGGAACCGTCTGCTGGCGGCTCCATGAGCAGCCCCCCGATGCCTGAACTGCCGGCCGATTTTTCGGTCGCTCTTGCGGCTCGCCTGCGTACCGCTTTGTGGATATTCGACATCGATCAGGCGCGTGTGATCTGGGCAAATCCCGCGGCCCTCCGCGTCTGGCGTGCCGACAGTCTTGAGGCGCTCTTTGCCCGCGACCTCCGCCGCGATATGTCGCCGGCGGTGGCAGCCAGGCTCCGGCAGTATCAGGAAGATTTCGTCAACAGTGGCGCCACCTTCTCCGAAGTGTGGACGCTTTATCCCCAAGGCAAGCCGCAATCCCTGCGCTGCCTGTTCAGCGGCATCCGCCTCCGGGACGGCCGCATGGCGATGTTCTGCGAGGGCCTCGCTGAATACAACGACACGCCGGAGGCGCTGCGCAGCGCCGAAGCCTTGCTGCACAGCTCCGTCATGATCACGCTCTATGACCTCGACGGCCATATCCTCTACAGCAATCCGGCGGCGCGGAATGCGGCGGCCAACCATCATGTCGACCCGCGGGCACCCTTGGCCAAGCGCCTCGCGGAGCAGGAGGATCACCGCCGCTTGGTGCAGGCGCTGCAGGAATCCGGCGAGGTGCGCACCATTGCCCGCGTTCAGACCGCCGCCGGCGAGCGCTGGCACGAAATCACCGCGCGCAGCTGTTCCGACGCCGCCACCGGAGCACCGGCCTGGCTGGTGAGCGAGGTCGACGTCACGGAATCGAAGGAATATCAGGCCAAACTGGAAGACAGCCGCACCCGGCTGGAGGCACAGGCCCGCGAGCTGCAGCTGGCGCATCAGGAAGCCGAAAGTGCCAACCGCGCCAAGTCGCGGTTCCTGGCGCATATGAGTCATGAATTGCGCACGCCCTTGAATGCCATCATCGGTTTTTCCGACGTGACGCGGCGCGGCACCTTTGGCGAAGTGCAGCCGGTGCGCTATGGCGACTATGCCGAACTCATTCACGAAAGCGGCCGGCTGCTGCTTGACCTCATCAACGACATCCTCGATCTCTCCAAGATCGAGGCTGGGAAATGGGAGTTGAAGCCGGCCCTGATCGACGCCCAGGACTTGGCCGAGTCCAGCACGCGGCTCATTTCCGGGATGGCGCGGGAGGCGAGCGTCACCCTCCTCACCGATGTGAGTGCCGCCACCGAACCCGTCTATGGCGATGCGCGCACGATCAAGCAGGTGATCATCAACCTGCTCTCGAATGCGGTGAAGTTCACCCCGGCCGGCGGCAAGGTAAAGCTCGCGGTCGCAACCCAGGCCGACGGCAGCAGCGCCGTCCAGGTGTCGGACACCGGCATCGGCATGGCACCGGAGGAGATCGAGCGCGCCCTCCACCCCTTCAGCCAGATCGACAGCAGCATCGCCCACCAGCACCGCGGCACGGGCCTCGGCCTCGCCTTGGTCAAGGATCTGGTCGAACTCCATGGCGGCCGCCTCACCGTGGAGAGCCGGCCCCATAACGGCACCCACATCACGGCGCTATTCCCCGCAGAGCCCGCCGTCTGACCCCTGTTTTCGGGCCGGTCATCGGATGATATTCCACACCTCTTGTCGTCCCTGGGTTGCCGTCCCTGGCAAACCTCGTCTAGATTTCGTTCAACTTTGGTCCAGGGGGAATTATGGCGGGGAAGACACAGGCGAAGCGGCCAATGATTAAGACCAGCCCGAAGGCTGCACCCAAGGCCGCCACCAAGACAGCGCCGGCAGCCGGCAGCAAGAATGCTGCGGCGAAGACCCCGCCTGCCAAGGGTAAGCCTTTGGCCGAAAACACAAAGAATCTCAAGGCGGCAGCACCCAAGATCGTTGCTGCACCTGCGAAGCCAGCGCCTGCCCCAACCGCCAAGCCGGCGCCCGCGGCGGCGAAGCCCGCAGCACCACTGGCCAAGGCGGGACCGAAACCCAAGCGTCAGCTGAGCGGCGCGACTCGTGTCGGCATCGCCGGCTGCGCCGGTCGCATGGGCCAGATGCTTCTCAAAATGCTGTCCCAGGCGCCGGGCGTCCTGGTCGTGGGTGGCACTGAACGCCGGGGTTCGCCGGCGCTCGGCATGGATCTGGGCGCCCTGGCCGGGACCGAACCCTTCGGCATCACCGTGGGCGACGATCCGGCGTTGCTGTTCGATTCCGCCGACGTGGTGATCGATTTCACCAACCCGTCGGCCACCGCGCTCCATGCCGGCTACGCCGCCAAGAACGGCACGGCCCATGTCATCGGCACCACCGGCCTCGACACCGACCAGCAGGCTGCAGTCGCCCGCGCCGCCCAGCGGGCACCCATCGTGATGGCCGCCAATATGTCGCTCGGCGTCAACCTCCTCGAAATGGTGGTCGAGCAGATGGCGCGCATCCTCGATACCGATTGGGATATCGAGGTGGTGGAAATGCACCACCGCCACAAGATCGATGCGCCGTCCGGCACAGCCCTTGCCTTGGGCGAAGCGGCGGCGCGTGGTCGTGGCACCACCTTGCGCCGGGTCGCCAAGCGCGGGCGCGACGGCCAGGCCGGCCCCCGTGCCAAGGGCGAAATCGGCTTTGCCGCCTTGCGCGGCGGCGATGTGGTCGGCGATCACACAGTCATCTTCGCCGCCGATGGCGAACGGGTCGAGGTCACGCACAAGGCGTCGAGCCGCGAGCTTTTCGCCCGCGGTGCGGTGAAGGCCGTGCTCTGGGCCGCCGGCAAGGGCCCGGGGCTCTATACGATGAAAGACGTGCTGGGCTTCAGCGTGGGCGGCGGTACGTCGAACGGCGGGCAGTAGCCTCTCACGCGACCTCAACGGGATCGAGCAGCAGGGCCGTGCGCTCGGCGAGGTCAGTGACCTTCGCGAGATAGTTCTTGAAGTGCGGTGTCTGGCGATGCGCCGCGATGGCAGCATTGTCGGTGTAAAGCTCGTCCAGCACGAAGCGACCGGGCTCCGCCTGGTCCTGCCAGATATTCCAGAGCAGATTGCCAGGTTCCGCCCGGCACGGTACCACCATGCCTGATAGCAATGCCTTGAGTTCCTCGGCCTTGCCTGGCCGTGCGGTGAGGATCGCCGTGATCTTCACGGGTTTCGTCATGGCCCTGTTCCTTTTCACAAAGCGGAAACGCTGGCGCGGCGGGTAAGCTGCGCTGGACCTCACGCCGCCGGTTGTCCTCGTGTTACGCTGTTGCCGTCGCACGGTCGAGTGCCCCCACGAACTTCGCTGCGATCGGATGATCCGAACGCGGATTCTGACCGGTGATGAGCTGGCGATCCTCGATGACCTTTTCCTCGGTGGCCGAGAAGACGGTCATCTTGTCGCCGGCATACTGCCAGCCTTTCGCCCACTCCTTGGCCATGATGATCTCCCTTGGTTGAGATGTTTTCTGATGGGCCGAAGGATTCGCCAGGTGTGATGGTTGGTCGTGGTGATGCCCGCTCAGGCGCGCACGGTCGCGCCCAAGCTTGGGTAATCCGTGTAGCCTTTGGCACCGCCGCCGTAAAAAGTGGACTTGTCGTTCTCGTTCAGCGCCATGTTGCGGCGCAGACGGTCTACCAGATCGGGGTTACCGATATAGGGCTGGCCGAAGGCGATCATGTCGGCGTGATTCGACGCGACGGCATCGATCGCAAGTTGCCGGTCGTAACCGTTGTTGGCGATGTACCTGCCGCCGAACGCAGCGTGCAGCGCCTTGTAGTCGAAAGCCGCGGCCGCATTCGCCCCTCGTGTCTGGCCTTCGATGGCATGGAGATAGCCCAGGCCGAGCTTGCCGAGTTCACGGGCGAGATGGCCATAAGTCGCCTGCGGGTTGCTGTCCAGGGATGTGTCGCCGACCGCGCGCGACATGGGCGAGAGACGCACGCCGACACGATCGGAACCCCAGACCTCCGAGACAGCGGTGATGACCTCGACCGGTAGACGCGTGCGGTTCTCGACCGAGCCGCCATAACGGTCGGTGCGGCGGTTGGTGCTGTCGCGGATGAACTGGTCGAGGAGATAGGAATTGGCCGCATGCACCTCGACGCCGTCGAAACCGGCATGTTTGGCCATCAAGGCCGCATGCCGGTAATCGGCGATGATGCCCGGAATCTCGTCGGTCTCCAGAGCCCGCGGCATCGAGGGCGGCGCCTGGGTCTGGGATTCGAGGAAGACGAGCTCGCCGGCCTGGATCGCCGACGGCGCCACCGGTGCGGCACCATTCTCCTGCAAGGAGACATGCGACATGCGCCCTACATGCCAGAGCTGGGTGACGATCTTGCCGCCCGCCTGATGCACAGCGTCCGTCACGCGCCGCCAGGCGGCGACATGGGCGTCGGTATAGATGCCGGGGGTGAAGGCATAGCCGCGGCCCTGGCGCGAGATATTGGTGGCCTCGGTGATGATGAGGCCCGCGGTCGCGCGCTGGCGGTAATACTGGACGGCCAGATCCGAATGGACACCCGCCATGTCGGCGCGCGAGCGTGTCAACGGTGCCATGGCGACGCGGTTGGCGACATCGATGGCGCCGATTTTCGTGGGTTGGAAAAGTGCCTGGTCAGCAGTCATGGGTCGGTTGCCTTTTCTGGAATGACATCGAGTTGCATGGGCAGTCTTATTGGGAAGATCCGGCCAGAATCTCCATGCGCATGACCTTGACGCCGCCTTCGGCGAGGTCGGGGAGCTTCTCAAACCAGTCCAGCACATAGGGCATGGCGTTGTGGGCCTCGAAATCCGCCCGTGTCGCGAAGATCTCATAGAAGATGAAGTGACCGGGTGCCTCGCGGTCTTCCTGCAGGAAGTAGACGAGGTTCTTGGGGTCGCTGCGGACGAGGGCGATGAGCGGCAAGGTAACGGCACGCAATTCATCCTCCTTGCCGGCCTTCGCCTTGACCTCGGCGACAATCGAATAGGCGCCGGGCGGGATCGCGGCATAGCCTTTGCCCGGCCCTTCCCCGGCCAGTGCCGGTGTTGCCAAAGCGAGGCCGAGCAGGAGCGTGAGACCGTTCAGGGAAGACCGCGTCATATCAGCCTCCCGTCGCTTCGCTGCGCTTGCGATGGGCCTCGAAGGCATCGGCGAAGCGCTTCTTCACCGGGCCCAACGCCTTGACGAATTCAAGCTGCTCGCCTTCCGGACCCTTCGCATAGATCAAGGTCCAACCGTCCGACAGACCTTCCGTGATCGGGTTGGAATTGGATTCCAACGGAGCAGCCAGACGTTCCTTTTCCGATGTCACGGTGACGATGCGGTTTGCCTTCACCTGCGTCATTCCGCGCTTTGCTGATTCCGCCTCGAGGTCCCGGATGAACTTGTTGAAGTCCACATCGTCACGCAGATAGAAGCAGATATGCATCGAGCGCGGAAAGGCCGGGCTCATATGATCGCGCGGTTCGGCGAAGCTGTCGCCGCTGCCCGCCGGTTGATCGGCATCGCGATATTGCAGCAGCTCGATCACGACATTGTCGAACTGGATGAAGCGCACATCCAGGCGCTGCTCGCCGTCCTTGAGATTCGGAACGCCGAGCGTCAGCGGATTGACCTTGCGTTCGCGGGCGACGATCTCCTGGTCGGTGAGGAGCGTGTTGTGGATTCTCTCGCCCTGGAAATCGCCGTCGCGGAACACCTCGGTGCCGCCCAGCACCTCGGTATAGAATTCATAGGCGCGGTCCATGTTCTGGACGGTGACGCCGAAATGCTGAACGCCCTGCAGCCGCGCACCCAGCGGCGCATCGTCACGCGCGACCATCACATCATTTGTCACGTTGGTCGCATTATCGGCAGAAGCGGGTGCTGCCAATGTCTGGGCGGCGATGCCGCCGACCGCAACGGCGCCCACGGCGCGCAAGACATCACGGCGAGTCGGCTCGGCCGGAGTTTCGATCTTTGTGCTCATCTCTATCTCCTGTCTTTGGTGCGTCCGGCGGGGACACGGGTTGCTGGTGCACAGAAGATGAGGCGCCAGGAGATATTTCAGAAGTTTATTTATTTTATTTTAGATATTCATATGGCATTATAACTAATGCGTTACGATCTCAATTTGCTGCCTGTTTTCATTACCCTGATGGAAGAGCGCAACGTGACCCGCGCCGCCGCGCGGCTGGGCATCACGCAGCCGGCGCTGTCCAATGCGCTCTCACGCCTGCGCCTCACGATGCAGGACCAGCTTTTCATCCGGGCGCGCTATGGCATCGAGCCGACCGAGATGGCGCGTGACCTAGCCCCCGTGGTCGCCGCGGCACTGGCACAGATCGATGAATTGGTCATGCGCCAGCAGGCGTTCGATCCGGCAAAGGCCGAGCGGCTGGTGACGGTGGCGGCCAACTCCTATGTCGAATTCGGGCTGATCCCGGCGATCGTGGCCAAGCTCGGCGCGGTGGCACCGGGTATCAGACTGCGCCTGATGCCTTACGGCAGTGATCTGGCCGAGACGGGCGTCATCTCCGGCACGACGGAGATGGTGTTTGGCCGCATCGTCGGCGCACCCGATAATCTGGTCGTGCAGCATCTGATGGATGACGGCCTCGCTTGCGTCGTGCGCGCGGATCATCCGGAGGTCGGTGACAAGCTCACCCGCGCGCAATATGAGCGCCTCAAGCATGTCAACGTGATGCCGCCGGGGCGCCTGCGCGCCGGCCTCTACCAGAAGCTGGAACGCGAGGGCCTCAAACGCGAGGTGGTGGTATCGGTGACGCATTTCCTTGCGGTGCCGGAGCTGATCGCCGTCACAGATTACTGCACCATGCTGCCGCGCCTCATCTGCCGGCATCTTGCGCGCGATCCGCGACTGAAGGTGCTGAAGGCCCCGGTCGATCTCGGCACGTTTCCGGTCGAGATGGCCTGGCACGTCCGCTATCGCAACGACCCGGCGCATCGCTGGCTGCGGGCGCTGATCGTGAAGGTGGCGAAGGAGGTAGGGGGCGTTACCGCTGCCTGAGCCGCGGCAGTGCCAGCCCCGCCAGGATCAGCGCGAGCGCCACCACAGCATTCACACCCGGCACTTCGCCATAGCCGAAGAAGCCCCAACCCAGGCCCATCACCGGCACCAGGAAGTTGTTATTGGAGGCAAAGCTCGCACCCGATCGCCGCATCAGGGTGAAGAACAGCCAGTTGCCGAACGCGGTTGAGAGCAGCCCCAGCCAGAATGCCGCGAACAATGCGGACCCGGTGGGGTCGAGCGTCCAGGGCCGGTCGATGATCAGCCAGATCGGCAGGATGGAAAGCAGTCCCAGCCCCAGGATGATGCCGACCGTCATCTCGGCACCCATCTGCGGCAGGCGCCGCGCATTGACGCCGTAGAGCGAATAGCTGAGACAGCCCAGAATGATGGCGATCTGGCCGATGACCTGTGCGCCGAGGCCCTTCAACGCATCGACACCCACCAGCACGACGACGCCAGCAAAGCCGCAGATGACCCCGATCACCTTGGGCGCCGTCAGCTTTTCATCATGGGTCATGACATGGGCGAGGATGAGGACGAGGAGCGGAATGGTCGCCATCAGGATGGCGGCCAGCTGCGATGTGGTGAATTGCTCGCCCCAGCCGATGAGGAAGAAAGGCAGCGAATTGCCGATGATGCCGAGGAAGGTGAGCCGCAGCCACAGCCGCGCGCCGCCCTGCTTGATGTCGTCCGGCCTGTCACCTGCTTGCGACCAGGACGGCCAGGACTGGCCGCGCCACCGCGCCAGACCCAGCAACACGGCAGCACCGATGGCAATGCGCGCGGTGGCAAGGGTCAACGGCGGTATTCCGTTGCTGACCGCAATCTTGATGAACAGGAAAGAAGAGCCCCAGACCAGCGCCAGCAACAGCAGCAGGGCGAATTCGATCAGGCCAGGATGGCGCAAGCTGGCGACCTGCGGCGGAGAAGTCTCGGTCATGATGACTCAGCTTTGCTGTGGCGCCGTGTGGTCGCTGCGATTTCGCTCCAGCACCCGGGTGAGTTCGCCGGCGAAATCGCACCGCTCGGGGGCGGACAGGAACGACCCGATCTCGACATGCTTGCCATGGGAGCGGAGATAAAGCGCGTTGTCCGGCTCGGCGCCGCGCATGAGGACCACCTGTAGCCAATAGGGCTGCATGGAAAACGCCGTGAACTTGCCCTTGGCATCCAGCCGTTCCAGCACCAGGCGGTCATGATAGAGCCGCAGCCGCTCGGCGCGCCGGTCGCCGCGGTAATGGCGCGAGAACAGGAACCAGAACAGCAGCCATTCGGCACCGAGGAAGCCGAAGATCGGCCAGGCGCCGAGAGCCATGAAGGTCAGGCCGTAAAGCGCCATGATAACGCCGGTGCCGCTGATCAGAATCAAATAGCCGCGTTGCCCCAGCGAGCGATAGGGATAAAGCAGGGCCTCGAACACCGGCATCTCGTCGTCGGCATTTCCACTGTCCGGGCCCGGCATGGTGTCTTCCGCTTCCATGTCCCCGAGTATAGTCTCTGGCCGAATTGGCACAACCAGCCAGCCCTTCGCTCACAACAGGCCAGCCATGCTATCCAAGGATCAGATCGAGACATTTTTTGCGCGGCTGCAAAAAGCCAATCCGGAACCCAAGGGCGAGCTCAATTACGTCAACCCCTATACGCTGCTGGTGGCCGTGGTGCTCTCCGCCCAGGCGACCGATGTCGGGGTCAACAAGGCCACCGAAAAGCTGTTCAAGGTCGTCGATACGCCGGAAAAGATGGTCCGCCTTGGCGAGGCCAAATTGAAAGACCACATCAAGACCATCGGTCTCTTCAACACCAAGGCGAAGAACGTCATCCGCCTTTCGGAAATGCTGGTGGCGGACCACAACAGCGAAGTACCGCGCGACCGCGACATCCTCCAGACATTGCCGGGTGTCGGCCGCAAGACCGCCAATGTGGTACTCAACATCGCCTTTGGCGAAGCGACCATCGCCGTCGACACACATATCTTCCGTGTCTCCAACCGCACCGGCCTGGCGCCGGGCAAGGATGTCGTGGCGGTGGAACAACGGCTGGAAAAGCGGGTGCCGGAAAAATACAAGCAGCATTGCCATCACTGGCTGATCCTGCACGGCCGCTATGTCTGCAAGGCTCGCGCGCCGGCCTGCGCCGTCTGCGTCGTCAACGACATCTGCCAGTACAAGGCAAAGACGTTGTGACGTGTTTGGGGATGGCGTTTGTGGGTGGGGAGTGCAGGTGGTGAGATACCCCTCTCCCTAACCCTCCCCCACGTTGGGGGAGGGGATTCTAGCTAGCCTGAACGCCATTGGCACAGCGAACTCGGTTGAACTCCCTCCCCCCAACGTGGGGGAGGGTGGGGGAGAGGGGGTGTTACAACCAGTCCCGCTCTTACAACTTAATCCGCACGCTATACTTCAGCACCGTCGAACCCTCCGCCGGCACCTCGACCAGCCATTGCGCGGTGTTGGAATCGAGCTTCTGATGCGCCTGTGATTCGTCGAGCATCTTCCATTCACCGGGGAACGCTTCGCGCAGATCGACCGTCACTTTCTCCTTCTTCGCATTCTTGATCTCGACCTCATAGGCGTTCTCATAGAGATCGTCGGCGAGCTTGGTGTAGTTGGTCTGCTTGGCGCGCGCGGTGATGTCGAAGGCCTCGCCCAGAGTGAGGTCGACGCGCTCGTTCTTCGGCGTGTGGTCGATGTGATCCTCGCCGACGAACAGCGCATTGCCGGCGTTGTCTTTCTTGTAGACGCGGATGATGCCCGAAGGTAGCGGCATGCCGAGATGGGATTTTTCCTCGTTCTTGAATTTCAACTTCACCTGCGCGTTCTGGCGCGGGCCTTCGCCGAAATTGTAACCGTAATTGCCCCAGACATTGGCGCTGTTGGTCAGCAGATATTGCTTCTCCACCGGCACGTCGCTGGCCGCCAGCATGGCGACCTGCTTGGTCTGGTTTTCCTTCAGCGTGGTTGGCCGGTCGAGCGAGTAGAGGTGATATTCGAACGCGGCCTGCTCCATCATCTTCGGCGCCTGGGCGACGGAATCCATGGCCATCACGCCACCGGCGGCGCGCTCCATATAGGGCTGCACCTGGTTGACGTTGCCGGCCACCAGTTGCAGCTTGGCGTCCTTATAAGTAACGCCGCTCTGGTTGGTGAGCGTCACGAGGCCGTTGATGTTGACGGTCTTCTCGTCAGGCGACAGATCGACCACGTAGTCGGCTGACCAGGAGAGGCCACGGGTGAGGTAAGAAAGGTCGGCGGCGACATCGCCGGCCTTCTCGGCATTGGCCTTCACGACCAATGTGGGGCGCGCGCGCAGATTGGCCGGCACGCCGGAATAAACCAGGCGGCCCGGCACTGCCGTCTCGATGCGATCGCCGATCTTCAGGACAGCCTGGCCGTCGGCCACCGACAGCACCTCGGCTTCTTCGCTACTGTCCTCGCCGGTTTCCGGATTGGTGCGGAACACGCGAATCATTTGGCCAACCGATTTCTCCAACAGCTTCTGCGCGGTGAGGAGATCGAAATCGAAATTCTGCTCCAGCACATCGAGGATGCCGCCGGCCGAATTGAGCAAGGCAGTCTCCGGCCGCATGGCGGCTGCCACGTCGATGAAAGCGATGTCGTTCTCGCCCGCGGTCACGGGGATCGTGCGCGAATCGCGGATCAGCGCCAGATCCTGGTTGTAGATCGTGACCGCGACACCGGTCTGGCTGTCGGTGGTGACGGCGGTCTCCGCCCAGGCATGCGCGCTGGCGGTCAAAGCAAGGGCCAAGGCAGTGCCGGCGGCGAGAAGTGAGCGCATGGGGAAATCCTTCATCGAATGGTTCCGGGCGTAGCCCGGTGGGGAGGGTCGTGAATGCCAACTACAAATGGCGATGGAATGCGGCAAGACTATGACAAATGCGTGCGCGCGCTCAAGTAACGGCCATCACGTTTGCGTGCTAATGGCAGGAAAATATCAGGGTTCGTCGGCTTCCCGGAATATGACCACGCGGACATGCGCGGCATCATCGGTACTGAGTCCCGTGCGGGCAAGCAAGGTGTCCGGCGCCCCGACATCGCGCAGGCGCTGCACCAAGGCATTGGCGAGCGCCATGCCCTTGTCCCAATTGTCGCCGGTGGCATCGGCCGGTATGTCGGCGCGCAGCGCGCTTTCATTCAGTGTCACCGCCAGCAAGCCGGCCAGCGCAAAGAGCAGATCCTCCTCGCGGGGCACGCTGGCATCGCTGCCGATGCGCGCCAGCGGCAGTTCCAGCGTCACCTCGTCCTGGAATGGAATCACGATGATATCGGCGAGGGCCGGCGCCGCGTCGATCTTGGTCTGCAGCAACGTCGCCAGATAATCGGTATCGCGCCCATCCGTGGTGGGTTTGGTCGCCATGGATTTGTCGGCGGCACCGGCTTCCTTGCCGGCCTCGGTTTCCGCCGTCGCCTCGATGCCGAACGCCGCCTGCATGCGCGCGCGATCGGTCTGCGCCAGGGAATAGAGCAGCACGAAGCTCGCCAGCAGGCAGCCGGCGAAATCGGCAAAGCTCATCAGCCAGACCGGCTGCTTGATCTCTTCACGCGGCTGCTGGCCGGCGCGGATGAAATTGTCCCCGGACATTAGGGTGCCCCGCTGCCAGAAGTGGTCGGGGCGACTTGGGGATCCAGTCGCACCAGCAGGCTCAGCGTCTCCGGGGCACCCGGCCCGGTGCCGACGAATAGCTGCGCAGGGACAATGCCGCCGGCGCTGGCTGCGGTGGCGAGGATGCCGGCATAGGTTGATGCCACGGCGCCGTCGCTAAACCGCAATTCCAATTCATAACGAAGATCAGCCGGCCTCTTCTCCAGGGCAGCGGCCATCGCCTGCAAGCCCCTCTCGAATTCGATCGTGGCGGTCTCCGCGGTTGTGTCGATGGCAGAGCTGATCGGCATGGTGAGGATCAGCCGGTTGCCACCACTCGCCGTCTCGACCTCGGTGAGGGGGATCGCCTGGCGGAAGCCGTTGGCGACGGCGCCCAGCGTCTTGCTCTGGGCCTCGGCGCTGGCCGCCCCTTCGCCGGAGGTGAGGGCAAAAGTATCGCGGACGCCGGTGATGAGGGCGCGCATGCGGGTGTTCTCATGCAGCGAAATGCTGGTGAGGACGATCATGAAAGTGGTGATCATCAGCATCAGGCTGACGAAAGTCGGCAGGCTGGGATTGCCGGCCGGCACGAATTTCACCTCCGGCAACGGCAAGGGACGCCGATGGGCGCGCCTTTCCTTGCGTGGCACTGGTGGTTCGAGCTCGGCCAATGTCGCGGTCCCTTGCTTTCCGGCGGTTATCCTATCGGAAATGCAAGGATCAGGCCACTTTGGCCGGATTTAAGGAGTTTAGAGCTTCTGACGGGCTTTCATGGCCTGAATGAGGGTGCCGTCATCCAGATAATCGAGCTCGCCACCCACCGGGACACCATGGGCGAGGCGCGAAATGGTGAGATTGAAGGGCTGCAGCCGGTCGCCCAGGTAATGCGCCGTGGTCTGCCCGTCGACCGTGGCGCCCAGCGCCAGGATCACTTCCTTGACCTCATTACCCTCCAGGCGCCGCAGCAGCGGGGCGATGGTCAGCTGTTCCGGCCCGATCCCATCCAGCGCCGAAAGGACACCGCCCAGCACGTGATAGCGCCCCTTGAAGGTGGCGATGCGCTCCAGCGCCCACAGATCGCCGACATCGGCCACCACGCACAGCATGCCGGCATCGCGGCCGGGATCGCGGCAGATGGTGCAGGGATCGGCGGCATCGAGATTGCCGCAGATGCTGCAGGTCTTCACATGCGCCGCGACATCGCCCAGTGCATTGATCAGCGGATGCAGCAGCACCTCGCGTTTCTTCAGAAGATGCAGCACAGCCCGCCGTGCCGATCGCGGCCCCATCCCCGGCAGCCGCCCCATGATCTGGATAAGTTTGTCGATGTCGTTCATGGGATTTGAAACGGTGAGCTGGTGGAGAGACCCCCTCTCCCCGACCCTCTCCCGCCGCCGACGAATGTCGGCATTCGCCGACTGCGGGGAGAGGGGGAAGAAGACAGAGCTCGTTCAAGTTCCCTCCCCCCAACGTGGGGGAGGGTTAGGGAGAGGGGGTGCATCAAAACGGCAGCTTGAATCCCGGCGGCAGCGGCAACCCGCCGGTGACCTTGCCCATCTCTTCGGAGATATACGCATCGGCCTTGCCGCGCGCATCGCGGAGCGCGGCGCTGATCAGATCCTCCAGCACTTCGACTTCGGCCGGGTTCACCAGCGACGGATCGATCTTCACGCGCTTGGGTTCGCCCTTGGCGGTCATCACGATGCTGACCATGCCACCGGCCGCCTGGCCGGTCACTTCGGTCTGTTCGAGGGCCGCCTGCATCTCAGCCATCTTCGACTGCATCTGCTGGGCCTGCTTCATCATCTGGCCAAGGTTTTTCATTACGCATCGTCTCCAATCGGGAAATCTGTGTCTGCGCCGGCATTGTCCGCATCCGGCGCATCGGCGTCGACATCGGAGGTGGGTGTCGCCGCGGCATCTATCAAGTCGCGCACCTCGTCGATGGTGGCGCCGGGAAAAGCTTTGAGCACCGCCTGCACCAGCGGATGCTGCGACGCCTGGCGCTTGCGCTCGGCAACGGCGGCAGCTTCCTGCTGCTTCAGCGTTGCTTCGCCGGCGGCGTTCGACAGGGAGACCAGCCAGCGCTTGCCGGTCCATTCCAGCAGGCAGGCGGCAATGCGGTTGGCAAGGTTGGCGGGTGCGCGGTCCGACGGCCGGAACTCAATCCGCCCGGCCTCGAAATGCACCAGATGCACGTCAGAGAGAAGATGCGTCAGCAGGATGGCTTCGCGCTTGGCGCGGAACAGCGACACGATCTCGTCGAAGCTGCGCGGATCGGCGAGCGTGTCGGCATCGGGTTTCGCGGCAGTATGGCCCATCGCGGGCGGCGCTTCCTGCGGCACCAGTTCCATGCGCGCGGCCGAACCCTGCGCGCCCACCTGCGCCCGTGGCCCGCCTGAATTACTGCTGCCGACATAACTGGAGGCAATCGCCGACGCCCCGGCACCATTGCCGTTACGCGTGCCATTGCCGGCCGATGTTGTTCCGCCTGGCGCTGTCATCTGGCCGGCGCTCAGCCGTTTCACCAGGTCACCCGGCGTCGGCAGATCGGCGACATGCATCAGTCGGATGAGTGCCATCTCGACCGCGGCCAAGGCCTGCGGTGCGGCCTGCGCTTCGCCAAGACCCTTCAACAGCATCTGCCAGGTACGCGCCAGGACCGGCATGGAAAGTTTCTGCGCCAACTCGGCACCGCGCTTGCGCTCGGCCTCCGGCAAGGTCGGTTGTGCCAACACGTCAGACGAGATCTTGGCGCGGGTCAGGAGATGCGTGAGATCGAGAAGATCCTGCACCACCACAATGGGATCTGCGCCGGCGCGGTACATGACACCCAGCAGATCGAGTGCCGTCGCGGCTTCGCCACCCATCACCGCTTCATAAAGATCGAACAGCTGCGTGCGGTCGGAAAGACCCAGCATCTCGCGGATCTGCGCCTCGGTGACGGCACCTTCCGCCATGGCGATCGCCTGGTCGAGCAGCGACAAGCCATCGCGCGCGGAACCGTCGGCGGCACGGCTGATGAGCGCCAGCGCATTGGGTTCGACCGTGACGTTTTCCGCAGCGACAATGCGCGCGAAATGCGCGGCGAGCACATCGGCCTCGATACGCCGTAAATCGAAACGCTGGCAGCGCGAGAGTACCGTCACCGGCACCTTGCGGATTTCCGTCGTGGCGAAGACGAACTTCACATGCGAGGGCGGCTCTTCCAGCGTCTTCAACAGCGCGTTGAAGGCGTTGTTGGAGAGCATGTGCACTTCGTCGATGATGTAGACCTTGTAGCGCGCACTCACCGGACGATAGCGCACGCCATCAATGAGCTCGCGGATGTCGCCCACACCTGTGCGGCTGGCGGCATCCATCTCGATGACGTCGACATGACGGTCTTCGGCGATGGCGACGCAATGTTCGCACACGCCACACGGGCTGGCCGTGGGGCCGCCGCTGCCGTCAGGACCGACGCAGTTGAAGGCTCGGGCGAGAATGCGGGCGGTGGTGGTCTTGCCGACACCGCGCACACCGGTCAGCATGAAGGCATGCGCGAGGCGCCCGGCGGCAATCGCATTGGTGAGGGTGCGGACCAGGGCGTCCTGGCCGACCAAGCCGGCAAAATCGCTCGGCCGGTATTTGCGGGCCAGCACGCGGTAATGCCCATCGGCACTGCCACCGGCTGCTTGGATTGGCCCCTCGTTTTCACTCATGCACTGGTCTTTGCCCGGAAGGAAAAAGCGCTAGGAAGGTGGTACAAAAAATCGCGCACCGGCGCCAGCAATCTTAATGCCGCGACCATGACGAAGAGAGGCATATGGGGACAAAGAAAGGGTGGGAGGCTGGCCTGCGACCCGCATGCAAACTCGTTACGGCTGCTTCCTTCCGGACCTGACCGGGTTGGCGAGACATACGTCCGCCACCAACCTCCCGGGCGAGCTTATAGCAAGAATCCACCCACCCTGCGCAACAGCTCAATTGCCGCAAGTAAATATCGTTACGATTCAGAGTGTTGGTAGCTTGAGCGACAGCATCGTTCGCTGCGGCATGGTCGCGACCATGCAAAATCCAGACATCAGGGACGATCGAGCAGTTCCTGGCGGATGATGGAGCCGTCCTTGGCTTTCATCTCGGCTTTCAGGATGACGCCGTCCGGTCCGTACCAGACATCGCGGTTGAGCTCACCGGTAAAGGCGAAATGCCGCGCCGCGACCTCGCCCACCGGCAGCACCAGCGTGCCTTCGCCCTTGTCGGTCACGGTCACCTGATGCTGGCGCGCACGGACGGTGTCCAGCACCGACTTCTGCTTGATGGCGTCGGGATGCCACAGGGTGCTGGGGATGAGATCGCCCGGCACGTCGCGATTCTTGGTGTTGTATTTGCCCTGCAGACGGTCACCCTTGCGGTGCAGATCGACCTTGCGTTCCTCGCCGTCATCAAGCGTGTCGGAGGAGATGGCCTGCAGGATGCCGTCCTGCCATTTCTCTTCGATATGCTGGGTGAAGGTGTAGAAGCTCAGGCCCAGCATCCGCACATCGATCTCGACATCGGTGATCACGGTCAGCTGGTCGTCGCCATCCGTCACGAAATCGAGCTTCTGCGTACCTATCGGGTTGCCGTCGCGGGTGATCGTGTAAATGAAGCGACCCAAGGGCGGCGCAAAGGGAAAGCCGGCGATGGCTGACGCGGATTGCGCGCTCGTGGCCAGTGAATCTGGCGCCAAGGAATCCGCCACGGCCGGGCTGCCACCAACGAAGGACATGGCACCGCCCGCGCCCGCTGCAACGACGAGCGTGGTGTGGGTCATGTTCAAGAGCAATTGCCGCCGCGTGATGCTCATGGCAAGTATATCAACCTGATGTTCAAAAATTATCGCCGCATGATCGACTGAAGCGCCGAAAAGGTCAAACCCGGTAAATTGACCGTTACGGTAAATGTGTCGTGACAAGGTTACCGTCAAGACGTCACGCAGATATAAAATTTAATCACGCACGCCGGCAAATTAACGAATCCAGCAAATGCACACTTACTTTTACGCCACCGGCGATTTCGATCGCAGCACCCAACACCGCGAAGACCACGGCTGGTTGAAGGCGCGCCTCGTAGACCCGACCAGTCGGCTATACCCAGTGTGGCGTTTACGACACTTGGTGTTGCAAGATCAGTCGCCCAAATTGCAACTGCTCGACCCCATTGCCCAAGCCGACCTCATTGCCCGCGCAGAAACGGTGATTCTGCTGGGGGTCGAGGGCGGTGTCGCGCATTTTGCCCTTGATCTCTCCGTGCTCGACGAGGATGCGGCCACCGAGCTCGGCGATTTTCAGGAATTGCGCGGCATCGGGCCGTTACTGCCGCAACGCGATGGTGCCCTGCTCGCTTACGCGCGCGGCCTTGCCTATTGGCATCAGCGGCACCGTTATTGCGGCGTGTGCGGCGCACCTACCGAGGTGAAGGCAGCGGGCCATCAGCGGCAATGCACCGACCGGGATTGCGCCACAGTGCAATTTCCACGCACCGATCCTGCCGTCATCATGCGTGTCACCTGCGGCAACAAGATCCTGATGGCGCGGCAAGGCATGTGGCCGCAAGGCATGCATTCGGTGCTGGCCGGATTCGTGGAACCCGGCGAGGCGCTGGAAGACACGGTGGCGCGCGAAGTGTTCGAGGAAGTGGGCCTGCGGGTCCATGACATCCGCTATTTCGGCTCGCAACCCTGGCCGTTCCCGGCTTCGCTCATGCTGGGCTTCACCGCCGAAGCGGAGACCGAGAAATTCGATCTCCATGACGGCGAGATTGAATCGGCGCGCTGGATGACGCGCATGGAATTGCTGAACTCACCGGAAGACGAGAGCTTCCGCCTGCCACGCGCCGATTCCATCTCCCGCCGCTTGATCGAAGATTGGGTCAAGCTTTAGCAGCGGTCCTGGCACTCAGGCCTTTTGTGATCAAGGCCGATCCCGGCAGCGCGCCGATGCGGCAGTTGCTGAGGTCGATATCCCGCTGATGTGCTGCGGTGAAATCGGCGCCGCGCAGATCCGCCTTGTTCAATTTGGCGCGAATCATATTGGCCTTGCGGAAATCCGCTGCCATCAGCCAAGCCTCTTCGAGCCGTGTCTCGGCCAGTTTTGCGCCGCTGAAATTGGCAGCAGCCAGATTGCGGCCGGAAAGATCCAGGCCGGAAAGGTCGATGCCGGCAAGGTCGGCGCGGCTGCCCTCTGCGCCCAGACTGAGTACCCAACGCGCGTGTTCATCCAGCACGATGCCCAGTTTCGCCGGATCCATTTTGGCGAAGGACGGGCCTGTCACGCGCGTGATGTCGATCTTGCCATCCATGTTCTTGTCGATGAGCGCGCCGGAAAAATCGCTGTCGACCATCATCGCGCCGGCCACGATGGCCCCGCTCATCTCTGCCTGACGGAAGGAAACGCCGCGCAGATCGGCATTGCTGAGATTGGTCTGCGCCAGGACTGCGCCGGAAAAATCAGCACCCTTCATCTTGGTGTCGGCGAAATTGGCGCGGGTCAGGATGGCCCCCTTGAAGGACGAGTGATCCTCGCTATGCGCGTCGCGCCGCATGTCGGATCGGCCCAGGCTGGCGCCGACCATGGTGGCATCCTGGAACGACGCGCTACGCAAATCGGCCCGTTGGAAATCCGCGTTGGTGAGATCGCAACGATCGAAGCTGCTGCTGCGCAGGATCGCCCCGGTGAATTTGGCGCCACGTCCTTCGCCCCCATCGAAGTGGCATTGGGTGAACAGACCGTCACTGAAGTTCATATGGCTGAAATCGAGCCCGCTCAGATCGCACTTCTCCAGCATCGCACGCTTGCCGCTGGACCGGCCGACGACCCAATCGACGTGCAACTGATTGAGCCGCTGCAGTATCTCGCGGTTGATCCGTTTGTTTTTGATGATTCGGGTGTCGGGCGGCGGCGGTGCCATGAGCAGGTTCGTCCCAGCTGGTAAAAAGGGTGGTCAAAAGGCGCCGTTGACTATCATTATGTTCCTAACGACACAATATTATGTGTTTTCTTTAAATAGGATTTAAATACTTGTCGGTATATGGTTGCCTGAGCTTTGCTACAGGCCAAAATTGCAAACCGGCAAAGTTCTGAAACCGCCTCTCTTCAACGGAGCCCACCATGACCGCCCAATCTCTCGTCACCGGGCCTTTGGTCGCCGTATCGGCGGCGACCGAAACCGCCAGCCGAATGGGCCGCGTGATTGCGGTTTCTGGCGCGAAGGTCGTTGGGCTGCTGCAGCGGGACGGCGCCACGCGGGGGCCCCATATCGGCGAACTCATCAAGATCGTGACCGACGACTCGACCGTGTTCGGCTTCGTAACCGGGATCAGCATCGATAATCCGCAGCAGCGGGATCAGGAACTGCGCCGCGTAGAGTTGGAACTGGTGGGCGAGATCGATCATCGCAGCGGCGCCAACGCAGCGTTCCAGCGCGGCGTCTCAAATTTTCCGGCGCTCGATGATGTGCTGGCACGCGCCACCAGCGATGATCTGCGGCGCGTCTTCACCCGTCCGCTGGATACTGCACAGCCCAATGCGCGTAATGGCGCGCGGATCGGCGCCCTGCATCAGGATCACACCATCCCGGCCGAAATCATGCCGAGCGAATTGCTCGGCAAGCATTTTGCTGTCCTGGGCACGACCGGCGCCGGCAAATCCTGCGCCATCGTCACGATCCTGCGCGCGCTTCTTGGCCAGCATGCCAACGCGCATATCGTCATCCTTGATCCGCACAACGAATATGCGGCCGCCTTCAAGGACCGCGCCGAAATCGTGACACCGGCTGATCTCGAATTGCCCTATTGGCTGCTCAATTTCGAAGAGCTTCGCGAGATGGTGATCGGCACCGGCAGCCCGCAGCCCGATGCCGATGCGGTGCTGCTCAATCAGGTGGTGACGCAGGCCAAGCGCAACATGGTCCAGGATGCCGAGGCGGCATTGCAGGTCACCATCGATACGCCGACGCCCTATCGCCTCTCCGACATCGCCAAGATCATCGACGGCATCCTCGGCAAGCTCGACCGGCCCGCCGACATGGCGGCCTATCATCGCATCAAGGAACGCTTCGCGCATATGCAGGCCGACCGTCGCCTGGCGTTCATGTTTCCCGGTGGCAATAGCAGCGCGCTGCAGGGCATGGTCACGCGTGACAACATGGCAAAGATTCTCGGCCGCCTGTTCCGCGTGCCGGTCGGTGGCAAACCCGTGACCGTGCTCGATACCTCAGGCGTGCCGGCGGAAATTCTCAACGTCGTCGTCTCCTTGCTCTGCCGCATGAGTTTCGACTTCGCGCTGTGGAGCGAGCAGAAGGCACCGGTGCTTCTGGTCTGCGAGGAAGCGCATCGCTATGCCCCCGCCGACACGAAGGCAGGTTTCGAACCCACCAAGCGCGCGCTCTCGCGCATCGCCAAGGAAGGTCGCAAATACGGCGTCTCGCTGTGCCTCATCAGCCAGCGTCCTTCGGAACTGGACACCACCGTGCTGTCGCAATGCAGCACCATCTTCGCGCTGCGCATGACCAGCCAGAAGGACCAGGAATTCCTGGCAGCGGCCCTGCCGGAATCGAGCCTGGGGTTGATGAGCGAGCTGCCATCCTTGCGCAACGGCCAGGCGATTGCGGTGGGCGAGGGTGTCCCCTTGCCGACCCGGATCGATTTCGATCGGCTGGCCGAAGAACACCAGCCGCACAGCCGCACGGCGCCTTTCGCCACGGCCTGGCAGCAGGACCAGCTCTCCGCCGCCGACCTCACCGAGATCGTCAAGCGCTGGCGCCATCAGCCCTAGGTGGACTAGCACCCGTGGATTACCCCTTGGCATCGATCCTGGCCGTCGCCATATAGCCAAAAGCCGCTTCCGCGCCCTTTGGGGGATGACCTTGCCAAATTGGTTAAAGCTTATGCGCCGTGCCGCGCGGCGCGCCGTTCTCGGTTTTATGGCCCTGCTGCCGTTTGCCGGGGCTGCTGCTGCCGAACCTGCTCTCTGGGTGGTGAAGGATTCCGACAGCACGATCTATCTCTTCGGCACTGTCCATCTCCTCAAGCCCGACATGAATTGGCGGTCCGACAAGGTCAACGCTGCCCTGCAGTCCAGCGACGATCTGTGGCTGGAACTGGCTGAAGGTGGCAAGGGCGCCATGACCGAGGCGCAGCTTTGGAAGTTCGGCAAGGACCCGGCGCATCCCCTCTCCACCAAATTGGAACCCGAGGAATGGAAGCGCCTGCGCGAGGCCGCCAAGCGGGTCGGCGTGCCACCCGTGTCACTGGAATCCATGCGGCCGTGGCTTGCCTCGATCGTGCTCGGGACGGCGCCGATGGAACAGGCGGGCTACAAGACGGAACTTGGTGTCGATAACCAATTGCGCATGACGGCGAAGGCGGCTGACAAGCCGGTCAAGGGATTGGAGACGGTCGAGCAGCAGTTCGGATTCCTGGCTGGGCTGCCGCCGGAAATGGAACTCGCCATGCTGTCGCAAACGATCGACATGCAAATGGAGGGTGCTGCTCACCTCGACAAGATCGCCGGCGCGTGGCTCGCGGGCAACGTCGATGAGCTCAGTATGCTGCTCGTCGCCGAAAACCAGACGATCCATGACAAGGCCTTCTACAATCGCCTGCTCGTCGATCGCAACAAGCAATGGGCGACGCAGATCACCGAGATGTTGAAGACGCCCGGCACGCATTTTATTGCCGTCGGTGCTGCACATCTCGCCGGCGCTGATTCCGTTCAAACCATGCTGCTGAAACGCGGCCTCACTGTCGCGCGGCAGTGATAGCGCTCTGCAGATCCTTGAGAAGACGGTATCATCGATAGGGATTGCCACCGCGCAATGCCCACCGCACACTGCCAGCGGCGATCGCGTCTTCTGTCCGCAGCACTCTCGACGGCCCGGATGCGACACTTAAGATCACCTGACCGCCAAATCTGATCCGATTAAATGCAAGTGACCTGATATCGAGCTTTCTCCCTCGATCAACGGCGCCGCGATGTGCAGATGAGTATTTTGTCGTCGCGGACACAGGGTCCAGCAATCCCCCTGGTTTTCTTGCTCGCGACTTGACTCTCGCCAAGGCTTGACTCCAGTCAGCCGCAACCTATGTAATGTGCATCATGTCAACACGACCACACATCTTCGCCACCCAGCTTCGCGCGGGTCGGCTGCAAACGGGCATCGCGCCCCGGATTCGGCACAGGGTCTAAGGACCCCTCGCAGCCCGGATTCCGGGGTGCCGTGCCTCTTTCTCTCTTCATAACAGACGCAATGATCTCCACCGCGCCTCAACAATCGAGGCGCCGGTTCGAGAACATTATCGTTAGGTCAACATCACCCCATCCACATAACTGGGAGCTACTACAATGAACCTGCATGCGACGCCGCCGCCCATCACGATCTCGGACAAGGATCACGAACGGCTCACCAATCTGGCGCTCGCCGTCGACCATATACCCGGTGTCGGCGATTACCTGACGCGCGAACTGTCGCGCGCCACCATCCTGCCGCAGGACGCCATCGGCCCCGATGTCGTCACGATGTATTCGCAGGTCGAATATCGCGACAACAGCTCGGGTGAGACTCATACCGTGACCCTGGTCTATCCGGGGGATCAGGACATTGCCGCGTGGAAGGTGTCGGTCCTGACACCGGTCGGCGCCGCGCTCATTGGCCTCAGCGAAGGCCAGACGATCGAATGGGAAACGCGCTCCGGCGGCAACAAGAAGCTGACCGTGCTGCAGATTCTGCGCCAGCCTCGTTAAGATCGGCCCCGTTTATAGACGTGTTTAGCGGGCACCAACGTCCGGCGCGTTGTCGAAGCGGAAGGGCGATGCCGGGTAAACGCCCAGGATGCGGACCTCGCGCGAGAAGAACGACAATTCTTCCAGTGCGAGCCGCACCGGGCGCTGATCGGGATGGCCTTCGATATCGGCGTAGAATTGCGTGCTGCTGAAATGGCCGTCGAGCATATAGCTCTCCAGCTTGGTGATGTTGACACTGTTGGTGGCGAACCCGCCCAGCGCCTTGTAAAGCGCCGCCGGCACCGAGCGTACCTTGAACACGAAGCTGGTGACGACCGGGCCTTTGGCGACATCGGGATCGACCGGTTCCTGCGCCATCACCACGAACCGCGTGGTGTTGTGCGAGGCGTCTTCCATATCGGCCTTAAGAATCTCCAGACCATAGATCTCGGCCGCCAGCGATGACGCAATCGCCGAAGAACTTTTGTCACCATGTGCGGCAAGTTCGGCGGCCGCGCCCGCCGTATCGGCATGCATCACCGGCTTGATGCCCAGCGCACGCAGATTGTTGCGGCATTGGCTCAGCGCCTGGATATGGCTGTGCGCGGTCTTGATGTCGCCGACCTTTGCACCTTTCACACCCAACAGTTGGTGGTTCACCCGCTGGAAATGCTCAGCAATGATATGCAGCCCAGAATCCGGCAGCAGATGATGGATGTCGGCAACACGGCCGGCGACCGAATTTTCAATCGGCACCATGGCAAGGCGCGCCTGTCCGTCATGCACCGCTGCAAACATATCCTCGAACGAGGCGCAGGGCAGGGCGGTCATCTTGGGGTAAGCGGCGCGGCAGGCCAGATTGGAATAGGCGCCGGGCAGGCCCTGGAAGGCGATGGTGTCGTTTGCAGCTGCGCTCAAGATCGCCTCTTCGGGGATGATGCGGGAATGGAAATCAGGTTCTGGGGGCGAGCATGGCGCGCGCCCGGTCGAGTTCGGCCGGAGTATCGACACCGAGCGGCAGGGTGTCAACGAGCGCCACGTCGATGCGCATGCCGTTCTCGAGTGCCCGCAACTGCTCCAGCTTTTCGCGCTGTTCCAGGATGCCGGCAGGCAATTTGACGAATCGCTCCAGCGCCACCCGGCGATAGGCGTAGAGGCCGATATGATGGTAATGCGGCCCGACCGTACCGGCGACGGCATTGGCCGGCACGGTCGCCCGGCTGAAATAGAGCGCACGGGCGATGCCGTTCTTGCCGAAGCTGGCCACGGCCTTCACGACATTCGGGTCATGCCGTTCTTCCTCGCGGGTGATCTCCACCGCCAGCGTCGCGATGTCGACTTCCGGATCGTCGAGCGGGTCGAGGGCGCGGCGCAGCAGATGGGGATCGAGGGTCGGCAGATCGCCCTGCACATTCACCACCGCATCGAAGCGGCCATGCGGGTCGATCTTGGCGAGCGCCTCGTGGATGCGGTCGGAACCGGACGGGTGGTTGGGGTCGGTGAGGACCGCTTCGCCACCGGCTGCCTCGACCGCGGCCTTGATGGCGCTTTCGGCGCAGGCGACATAGACCGGCCCGATCTTCGCCTCGACCGCACGACGCCAGACATGGACGATCATAGGCACACCATGGATGTCGGCGAGCGGCTTGTCCGGCAGGCGGGTCGATGCCATGCGGGCCGGAATGAGGATGACGGGATGGCTGGGGCGGGAGGCGGCAGTGGTCATGGGCGCGATCTGTTGTTGGGGGTCTTGGGCCAGTTCCAGGGTCTAACCTTGGCCGGCACCCTGCGGGGCGCGACATTATGCCGCTAAGTACCGGAAATCAAAGCCCGCCTTGTGTCGGGCAGAAAAAGGACAATGATCCCGGCAGGTTCGCCCTTACCTGCGGCGCTGGTATTGGACAGCGGCGGCGGAAGCGGTTAAATTCCGCCCGAGTTACGGCCCCTTGACCAGCCAGAATGTACCGCGTGTCGGCTCGGGGTAAGCCCGGCCTCCAGCTTTGGGGGTGCTGGCTGGACCGACATGCACAAGCCATGAGGGATGAAGTCGAATGTCTTTGGAAGCCAACAAGATCGCCGCTGCGGTCCTGGTCGGCGGCATGCTGACCCTGTCGGTCGGCCTGGTCTCCAACATTATTTATGGCACCCCGGCCGGTGCCGGTGCTGAACATGCGGAAGCTGGTGCTGCCGAAGCGGGTGCCGCAGAATCGGCGCCTGCCGCCGCGACGCCGGCTGCGGCACCGGTTTCCTCGGTGCCGCTGATTGCCGCCGCCGATGTGGCCATGGGCGAAAAGGCGTCGGGCAAGTGCAAGACCTGCCACACCTTCGAGAAGGGTGGCCCCAACCGCGTCGGCCCGAATCTCTGGGGCGTGCTGGGTGGTCATTCGGCGCATAAGGACGACTTTGCCGGCTATTCCGACGTGATCAAGAACCTCAACATCACCTGGGATTATGATCATCTCGATCAGTTCCTGGCCAACCCGAAGGCCTATGCCAAGGGCACCAAGATGAGCTTTGCCGGTTTGAAAAAACCGGAAGAGCGCGCGGCCCTCATTCGCTGGCTGCGCGATCAGTCGGATTCGCCCGTTCCCCTGCCGCAATAAGGCCGGTTTATATGGCTAACCTCGCCGCTGCGTCTGTGACGCCACCGGAATTTCTGTCGGTGGCGCAGAACCTCGTCGAGGTCAGTCGGCCGATTCTCCAGCGCTATTATCGGACCCGTCTCGACATCATCTCCAAGGGCGACGAGAGCCCGGTGACCAAGGCCGACCGGGAATGCGAAACGGCGCTCCGTCACGCCATCGCCAAGGCATTCCCGACCCACGGCATCATCGGCGAGGAATTCGGCACCGAACGAGGTGACGCGGAATTTGTCTGGGTGCTCGATCCGCTCGATGGCACCCGCGCCTTCGTCACCGGTCGCCCCACATTCGGCACGCTCATTGCCCTCACACAAGGCGGCAAGCCGCTGCTGGGCGTCATCGACATGCCGATCCTGCACGACACCTGGGTCGGTGCGCGCGGCCATGAGACGACGCTGAACGGCGACCCGGTCCGGGCGCGTGCCTGCGCTGACCTCGGGCATGCCTATTTCTCGGCGGCCCTTCCGCAGATGTTCCAGGGCGCCAACCGCGCCCGCCATGACAAGATCTTCGAGCGCGTCAAATCCGCGACTTATGGTGGCGATTGCTATCAATACGGCATGGTGGCGACCGGCTTCATCGACCTCGTCATTGAACGCACGCTGGGCATCTACGACTTTCTGTCGCTGGTCCCGATCCTGGAAGGAGCGAGCGCGCATATCACCGATTGGCAGGGCAAGCCCCTCACCACCACATCGGGCGATGAAGTCGTGGCAGCCGGCGACCGCCGCATCCTCGACCAGGCGATCGCCATCCTCAACGGCTAGTTGCCCTTAAATACCCAGTATTTCTAGCCTTTCCGGCATTTGAGGTGCTTCCCTGACGGGGCGGCCATCCGTTATGCTCTCGGCAAAACACGCCGTGGCGAACAGGAAGGCCCTCTATGTCGAAACGCGTTATCACGCTGCTGCTGGCGGCATTCACCCTGTGGGCGCCACTCCCCGTCATCGCCCAGGACAGCGTCACCACCCACGCTCTGACCCTCGGCGACGCCCCGAAATACCCGGCCGATTTCAAGCATCTCGATTACGTGAACCCGGACGCGCCCAAGGGCGGGACGCTCCATAGCGCGGGCTTCGGCAGCTTTGACAGCTTTAACCCGTTTATCGTCAGCGGCGATCCCGGTGCGCTGGGCGGGCTCTATGAAACGCTGACCAGCCAGGTCGATGACGATTCGCTGAGCGAATACGGCCTCATCGCCGAGAGCATGGAGGTGGCCAAGGACAATTCCTGGATCATCTTCAATCTGCGGAAGGAAGCGCGCTGGCATGACGGCAAGCCGATCACGGCCGAGGACGTCGTCTTCTCCTTCGATATCCTCAGGACGGTCGGTGCGCCGAACTACCGCTTCTATTACGCCAATGTCGAAAAGGCCGAGGCGCTTGATACGCACCGTGTGAAGTTCACCTTCTCGACCAAGAACAATCGCGAGCTGCCCGTCATCATGGGCCAGCTGCCCGTGCTGCCCAAGCATTTCTGGGAAGGCAAGAAGTTCGACGAGCCGTCGCTCGACGAGCCCTTGGGCAGCGGTCCCTATAAGCTCAAAAGCTTCGACGCCGGGCGTTCGGTGACGATGGAACGCGTGCCCGATTATTGGGGCAAGGATCTGCCGGTCAATATCGGCACCGACAATTACGACATCGTCCGCACCGACTATTACCGCGATCCCAGCATTCTCCTGGAAGCTTTCAAGGCCGGCGCCTTTGACATCCGCGTCGAGAATTCCGCCAAGGCCTGGGCCACCGGCTATGACTCGCCGGCACTGCGGGATGGTCGCTTCAAGATGGAGACCATCAAGACCGACAACCCGCAGGGCATGCAGGGTTTCACCATGAACCAGCGCCGCCCGATCTTCCACGATGTCCTGGTGCGGCAGGCGATGATTCTGGCCTTCGATTTCGAATGGTCGAACAAGACGCTGTTCTTCGGGCAATATACGCGCACGCGCAGCTTCTTCCAGAATTCCGAGATGGAAGCCAAGGGCCTGCCCTCGCCGGAAGAACTCAAGATATTGGAGCCCTTGCGCGGCAAAGTGCCGGACGAGGTCTTCACCACCGAATACAACCCGCCGGTGAGCGATGGCAGCGGCACCAATGCCGAAAACCTGGCGAAGGCCGCACAGCTTCTCGACCAGGCGGGCTGGAAGCTTGAAAATGGGCGACGGGTCAAGGACGGTCAGCCCTTCGAGATCGAGTTCCTGGTGCAGGCGGGCGATGCGTTCGAGCGCATCGTGCAGCCCTATGCGAAATCGCTGGAGCGCCTAGGTGTCAAGCTGAACCTGCGCGCGGTCGATGCCGCCCAGTACCAGAAGCGCAGCGAGGATTTCGATTACGATATGGTCTCATCGGTCTTTGCCCAGTCGCTTTCGCCCGGCAATGAGCAGCGCGATTTCTGGGGTTCCGCCGCGGCGGATTCGCCCGGCAGCCGCAACGAGATCGGTATCAAGGATCCGATCGTCGATCAACTGGTCGAAGATCTGATCGCAGCACCCACGCGGGCCGAGCTCATCACCTATTGCCGCGCGCTCGATCGCATTCTGCAATGGCATTATTACGTGGTGCCGAACTGGCATATGGGTGCCGCGCGCATCGCCTCTTGGGACAAGTTCGGCCGGCCCGACAAACTGCCTGAGCCCACCTACGGTGTCGGCTTGAGCGGCTGGTGGATCGATCCCGCGAAAGAAAAAGCGCTTGCCGCCAAGACGGCACAGGCGCCGGCGCCCGCGGTCCCGGACCCCGCATCCACCGCCGCGCCCGCCGCCGAAACGGCGCCTGCCCAAGCCCCCGCCGACCGTGGCAGCTCGCCGCTCACCTTCGTTCTCTATGCCGCCGGCGCCCTGATCGCTGTGCTGGTGATCGTCGCCATCGTGCGGCGGAAGAAGGCGAAGTGAGTTTGATCGTCGTGGTATCCGTCATGGGGGGTGTTTCAATGGGCTCGTCGACCCCATGATCGCCTACATCATCCGCCGCCTGCTGCTCATGATCCCGACCTTGCTCGGCATCATGATCATCAACTTCATCATCATCCAGGCAGCGCCCGGCGGTCCGGTCGAGCAGACCATTGCCAAGCTGCGCGGCACGGCGATCGACGCGACGGCGCGTGTGACCGGTGGCGGCGGCAGCGAGGTCGTCATCAACCAGCCGCAGCCTGGTGGCAGTTCCCAGTATCGCGGCGCTCGCGGGCTCGACCCCAAATTCATCGCCGAGATCGAGCGCATGTACGGCTTCGACAAGCCGCCGCATGAACGCTTCCTGATGATGATGAAGAGCTATCTGACCTTCGATTTCGGCAAGAGCTTCTTCAAGGGCAGGCCAGTGGTCGACCTCGTCATCGAGAAAATGCCTGTTTCAATATCGCTGGGCCTGTGGACGGCGCTCATCATCTATGGCGTCTGCATTCCGCTCGGCATCAAGAAGGCACTCAGCGACGGCTCGCCGTTCGACTTCTGGACCAGCACGATCATCATCGGCGCCAGCGCGATTCCGGGCTATCTTTTTGCCATCTTCCTGGTGGTGCTGTTCGCTGGCGGCACCTATTGGAGCGTCTTCCCCTTGCGCGGCCTTGTATCGAGCGACTGGGACAGCATGAGCCTGGTCGGCAAGGTGCTCGATTATCTCTGGCACATGGTCCTGCCGATCACCGCACTGGTCATCGGTAGTTTCGCAAGCCTGACATTTCTCACCAAGAATTCCTTTCTCGACCAGATCCACCTGCAATACGTGACCACGGCCCGGGCCAAGGGCTTGAGCGAGCGGCGCGTCCTCTATGGCCATGTCTTCCGCAACGCGATGCTGATCGTGATCGCGGCCTTTCCCAGCGCCTTCATCAGCATCCTGTTCACGGGGTCGCTGCTGATCGAGATCATCTTCTCGCTCGATGGCCTGGGGCTCCTGGGCTATGAGGCCGCGCTCAACCGCGACTATCCGGTGATGTTCGCGACACTCTACATCTTCACCTTGTTCGGCCTCATCATGGGTCTGGTCGGCGACATCATGTACATGCTGATCGATCCCCGGATCGATTTCGAGGCGCGCGAGCTATGAGCGCCCACAAGGTTCTTGGCATCAAGGTGGCGCCCGTGACGGCGCGGCGCTGGAGCAACTTCCTCGCCAACCGCCGCGGCCTGTGGTCCCTCATTATTTTTGTGATCCTGTTCGCGGTGAGCCTGCCGGCCGAGTTCATCGCCAATGACCGGCCGATCGTCGTTTCCTACCAGGATGAGACGTATTGGCCCGTCTTCCACAATTACGGCGAGGAAGTGTTCGGCGGCGTGCCGGGCCTCACGGCCGATTTCACTGGACCTTTCCTGAAAGAACGCATCGCCCAAGCTGGTGGCTGGATGGTGTGGCCGCCGATCCCCTTTGCCTATGATTCAGTCGTGACCAATCTGCCGGGACCGGCGCCGACGGCCCCCGACGGCGTCAACTGGCTGGGCACCGACGATCAGGCGCGCGATGTGCTGGCCCGTGTCATCTACGGCTTTCGTATCTCGGTCCTTTTCGGCCTGCTCTTGACGATTTCGAGTACCATCATCGGCGTGCTGGCCGGTGCCGTGCAGGGCTATTTCGGTGGCTGGCTCGATCTCGGCTTCCAGCGCTTCCTGGAAATCTGGGGCAGCCTGCCGACGCTCTACATCCTCATCATCCTGGCGGCGATCATCATTCCCGGTTTCTGGTCGCTGCTCATCCTGATGCTGCTGTTCACCTGGACCTGGCCCATCTCGGTCGTCCGTGCCGAATTCCTGCGCGCACGCAATCTCGAATATGTCCGCGCGGCCAAGGCGCTGGGCCTCAATGACTGGCATATCATCACCCGCCATATTCTGCCCAATGCGATGGTGGCGACACTCACCTTCCTGCCCTTCACCTTGAGCGGTTCTGTGACGGCGTTGACCTCGCTCGACTTCCTGGGATTCGGCCTGCCGCCAGGCTCGCCCTCGCTCGGCGAGTTGCTGGCCCAGGGCAAGGAGAATCTGCAGGCGCCCTGGCTCGGCCTCACCGGCTTCTTCGTCATCGGCATCATGCTGATCCTGCTCATCTTCGCCGGCGAGGCGATCCGCGACGCGTTTGATCCGCGCAAGGGCAGCGCGCAATGACCGAACCCCTGCTTGAGATCGACAACCTCGCCGTGGCGTTCGGTGACCGTGTCGTGGTGAAGGGTGTCAGCCTCGCCATCAACAAGGGCGAGACGCTGGCGCTGGTCGGCGAGTCCGGTTCCGGCAAATCGGTGACGGCGCTCTCCATCCTGCGCCTGCTGCCCTATCCGATCGCCTCGCACCCCTCCGGCAGCATTCGGTTCATGCGGGAGGACGGCACGCCGGAAGACCTGCTGCAGCTGCCGCTGAGCCGGCTCCGCCAGATTCGCGGTGGCCGCATCGCCATGATCTTCCAGGAGCCCACACTCTCGCTCAATCCGCTTCACCGCATCGAGCGGCAGCTGGTCGAGACGATCCAGCTCCACAAGCCGGTCTCCGACACCGCGGCGCGCAAGCGCGCGCTGGAACTCCTCGAGCTGGTCAAGATCGATGACGCGCCGCAGAAGCTGAAAAGCTTCCCCCATGAGATGTCCGGCGGCCAGCGACAGCGTGTGATGATCGCCATGGCGCTTGCCAATGAACCCGATCTCCTCATCGCGGACGAACCCACAACAGCGCTCGACGTCACCATCCAGGCGCAGATCCTGGGGCTGATGATGGATCTGCAGCAGCGCCTCGGCATGGCGATCCTGCTCATCACCCATGACCTCGGTGTGGTGCGGAAATTCGCCGCCCGCGTCGCCGTCATGCGCCAGGGCGAGATCGTCGAGCAGGGCGAGACCGCCACCGTCTTCGACCGGCCGCAACATGACTACACCCAGCACCTGCTGGCGGCCGAGCCCAAGGGCTTCGCCGATGCCGTCCCGAAAAATGCCCCGGAACTGCTGCGCACCGAGAAACTCTCCGTCCTCTTCCCGATCAAGCGCGGTGTCTTCCGCCGCGTCGTGGGTCATGTGCCGGCGGTGGTCGATGCCTCGCTGCACTTGCATGAAGGGGAGACGCTGGGGCTGGTCGGTGAATCCGGTTCCGGCAAGACCACGTTGGCTCTGGCATTGCTGCGCCTCATCAACAGCGACGGCGCCATTCATTTCAACGGGCGGCGCATCGATACGCTCGACCGCGGCGAGATGCGGCCTCTGCGTCGCGAGATGCAGATCGTGTTCCAGGACCCGTTCGGCTCGCTCAGCCCTCGCCTCTCCATCGGCGAGATCGTGACCGAAGGCCTTGGCGTCCACAATATCGGCCGCGACGAGGCGGAGCGCGAGGAGATCGTCATCGACACCCTGCGCGAAGTGGGGCTCGATCCTGAAACGCGCCATCGCTATCCGCATGAATTCTCCGGCGGCCAGCGCCAGCGCATCGCCATCGCCCGCGCGCTCATCCTGAAGCCCAAGCTGATCGTGCTCGATGAGCCCACCTCAGCGCTCGACATGTCGGTGCAGGCGCAGATCGTCGATCTGCTGCGCGACCTGCAGCGGCGCCACCGGCTTGGCTATCTCTTCATCTCGCATGATCTCCGGGTAATCAGGGCCATGAGCCACCGCGTCATGGTGCTGAAACAGGGCAAGGTCGTCGAGACCGGCACGGCCGCCGATGTGTTCGAACGGCCGCGCGAGATCTATACCAAGGCGCTGCTTTCGGCAGCCCTCCATCACGAAGCACTTGAACTGGGTACGGTACGTCAATGAGTCCGCCAAAACTGCTGTTCGCCGGCGCCGATGAATATCAGGCGATGTTCGTCGAGGCCGCGGCCTCTCTGCCCGACATCGACCTCGTTCCCTACCGCCCAGATGTCGACCTCACCGGCATCGAATACTTGCTGATGTGGCGCCCGGTCCCGGGCCTGCCCGCCGCCTTGCCGAAACTGAAAGCCGTGTTCTGCTTCGGTGCTGGTGTCGAGCGCCTGCTCGCCAATCCGGAACTCCCTTCCCATGTACCGCTCGTGCGCATGGTCGAGCCAGGCCTGACGCAAGGCATGACCGAATATGTGCTGTGGCAGACCCTGCGCCACCACCGCCGCATCTGGGAACTGGAAGAAGCACAAGCGGAGGGCCGCTGGGCACCGCATTGGTATCCTGCCGCCTGGGAGCGGCAAGTCGGCATCCTCGGCCTGGGCACCCTGGGGCAGGCCGCGGCGGCACAATTGCTGGAATACGGTTTTCCGGTCCGCGGCTGGTCGCGCAACCGCAAGGAATTGGCCGGTGTCAAAAGCTTTGCCGGCGATGGGGAACTGCCGGATTTTCTGCGCGATCTCGAGATCCTCATCTGCCTGCTACCGCTGACGCCCGAGACCAGCGGCATCCTCAATGCCGTGAATTTCGCCCGTCTGGCGCTAGGCGCCTCGCTCATCAATGTCGGCCGCGGCGGCCATCTGGTGGAAGCCGATCTCATTCCGGCCATCGACTCGGGCCAGCTGCAGGCGGCCAGCCTCGACGTCTTTGCCCAGGAGCCGCTGCCACCCGGACACCCCTTCTGGGCGCATCCCCGGATCTTCGTGACGCCGCACAATGCCAGCGACACGAATCCGGCCAGCGGCTTAAGGGAAATCTGCCGCCAGATCAGGCGCGTAGAGGGCGGATTGCCGCTGGAACATGTCGCCGATCGGGGCCGCGGCTACTGACACAACACATCAAAATGTGATTGCAGACCCAACCTAGTAACCTGTTGTTTAGGTTTTCCTGGAAAATATACCTCACCAGATTGGTGTCGCCGGACTGGTCACCTTGGCCGGCGATGGGGAAACATCAGACATATAGGGTTTCGCAATGCTGCAATCCGCCCTGGCTCGCTTGCGTATCGGCAGCCGGATTACCTTTGGCTTCGTCATCGTGCTGGCCATCCTGGTCGCCGTCCTGGGCTTCAGCTATTTCGCGCTGACCGCGGCAAGATCGAGCCTGGGCGGTTTCACCAACATGGCCAACGGCGCCATCGCCACGCAGCAGATCGACCGCGACGTCGTTTCGCTCCGGCGCAATGTGATGGATTTCATCCGCGACAGTTCGCCGGAGGCATTGACCGAAGTCCGCCGCCTGTTGCCGGCCCTCAAGGACAGCCTGACGGCACATCAGGCCGCCAGCGACGTTGAGGATCTGCGCCAGAAATACGCCGAGATGCTGGCTGCGGTCGAAACCTACACCGCCGATTTCGAACAATCGGTGACGATGAAGAGCGACCTTGACTGGCTGCAGAACGACGAGTTGCCCCAGTTCGGCCTGAAGGCCACCAAGAACATGACTGACATCATGACGGCGACAAATTCCGCCCGCGACTTTGAGGTCAGCGCCTATGCCGGGATGGCTACGGAAAAGCTGCTGACGGCTAGAATCGCCGCGGAACGCTTCGTCGCCACCCGGGACCCCGCCTTCATCGAGGAATCGGCGCGCTCCGTGCTGATCTTTTCCTCCAGCATCGCAGCGCTCCAGGGCAAGCTGAAGGTCCAGCAGCATCGCCGCCTCGCGCAGGAAGCAGCGCAGACGATGCAGAAATACGCGATGACGCTGAGCGAAATGAAGACGCAGGCGATCGACCTCAACACCCTCATCAACGAAAAGATGGCAACAGCCTCGCAGCGCATCGGCGAACTTGCCAATACCATCACCGCGTCCCAGCAGGTGGCCATGGACACGGTGGCCGCCGCGACGGCCGCCAAGGTGCAGGAAGCACTGCGGCTGACGCTGATCATTGCCGGTGTGGCGCTGGCCATCGGCATTCTCTGTGCGCTCCTCATCGGGCGCAGCATCTCGCGCCCGGTCCAGTCGATGACCGCGACCATGCGCGATCTCGCCGGTGGCAATCTCGATGTCGAGATCCCGGCCCTCACCAATCGCGACGAGATCGGCGACATGGCACGCACCGTGGTGGTGTTCAAGGATGCTCTGCTGGCACAACGCACTGCCGACGCAGCATCCAAGCAGGAATCCGAAACGAAGCTCGCACGCAGCCATGCGCTGGAGCAGCTCATCGCCGGTTTCGAAGGCAAAGTCGGCGAATTGGTGAGCTCGCTTTCCGCGGCTTCCGGCGAATTGCAAAGCTCGGCACAGTCGATGACGACAACGGCCGAGGAAACCAACCAGCAATCCAATGCCGTGGCGGTGGCCGCAGAACAGGCCACAGCAAACGTGCAGACCGTGGCGGCGGCGACCGAGGAGTTGACCTCCTCGATCACCGAGATCGGCCGCCAGGTCAGCCAATCGACCAGCATTGCGCAAAAGGCTGTGCAGCAGGCGGCGCATACCAACAGCCGGGTCCAGGGTCTTGCCGTCTCGGCCCAGGCGATCGGCGACGTCGTGCGCCTGATCAGCGAAATCGCAGCGCAGACCAATCTGCTGGCCTTGAACGCCACGATCGAAGCGGCCCGTGCCGGCGAGGCCGGTCGTGGGTTCGCGGTGGTGGCGTCCGAGGTCAAGAATCTCGCCTCACAGACCGCGAAGGCGACCGAGGAAATCAGCGCCAAGGTGAGCGAAATCCAGAATGCGACCGAGGAATCGGTCGTCGCTATCCAGGGTATCGCCAGTGTCATCCAGGAGATCAGCCAGATCTCCAACACCATCGCCGCGGCGGTCGAGCAGCAATCTGCGGCAACGTCGGAAATCGCCCGCAACGTGCAGCAGGCAAGCCAGGGCACCACCGAAGTCTCCGGCAATATCCAGGGCGTGACGCACGCCGCCGGTGAAACCGGCAAGGCTGCGGGTCAGGTGCTGGGTGCCGCCACGGAACTCGGCGAGCAATCCAACACGCTCAACAACGAAGTCGGCCAGTTCATCGCCCAGGTGCGGGCGATTTAGTTTCTGGCCATTCGGCAAGACCGCATCGGTGGGGGCAGGCGGATGGGGGCGGCTTAACCGGCCGCTTTCATCCGCCAATCATATTCCATCTCGCGTACCACCATGTCGGCCAGTGCCTCGCCGCACAGGCGCTTCACCAGATAGAGCGACATGTCGATGCCGGCGGAAATACCGGCCGAGGTCAGCACCTTGCCGTTGTCGATGAAGCGCGTCTGCGGCTGCACGTCGATCTTGCTGCTGACGGCACGCAACTCCTCGATCGCGGTCCAATGCGTAGTGGCGCGCAGGCCGTCGAGCAAACCGATCTTGCCCAGCAGAAGGGCGCCGGTGCAGATGCTGGCGACGATCTCCGCCCCCGCGGCCTGCACCTTCAGCCAGGCCAGGATCTTTTCGTTGCGCATCGCCGGCCTGCTGCCATTGCCGCCCGGGATCAGCAGGACATCTGCCGGCGGGCAGCTGTCGAGATCATGATCCGGCGTGACCTTGAGGCCGCCGATGGCGCTGATCGGCGCGGTCGTGGCAGCCACCGTCACCACGCGGAAGGGTGCGGGCTCGACGGATAATGCCGCCAGCGAGAACACTTCGAAGGGCCCGGCGAAATCGAGCACCTCGACATCAGGAAACAGCAGCAGGGCAACGGTCTTGGGTTTGTCATGAGGCGACATATTCGGCTCCCGATGTTTGGAAATTACTGCGGAACTGGCTGGGGGTGACGGCAAGATGCCGCTGGAACGATCGGCGCAGGCGTTCGGCGCTGCCAAAGCCCAGGCGCGCTGCTACGATGTCGATATTCTCCGACCCGTCGGCGAGGGCCTGGCGCGCGGCATCGACCCTGGCTGCGGCGACAAAGGCTGCCGGCGTCATGCCGGCCTCGTCCAGGAAGCGGCGCGCGAAATGGCGCGGGCTCATGGCAGCACGGGCCGCCAGTTCGTCGACGCCCAGCGGCAGATGGAGATGATCCAGGATCCAGGCCTGCAATGACGCGATTTTGCCGGGCGTCGTCGTCTGTGCCTTCAAGGCCGGGCTGAACTGCGCCTGGCCGCCGCTCCGGCGCATATAGAGCACGAATTCCCGCGCCAGATCGGCTGCAACCGCAACACCGAGGTCTTCCTCGATCAAGGCAAGAGCCAGGTCCATCCCGGCGCTGATCCCGGCGGAGGAATAGAATTTGCCATCGCGCACGAAAATGGGATCGCGCTCGACCGTGATGCCCGGATAATCCGCGGCCATGCGGTCGCAGCGCTCCCAATGCGTGACGGCGCGCCTGCCATCGAGGAGGCCAGCTTCGGCGAGCAGCAGCGCGCCGCTGCACACCGACGCGACGCGCCGGCAATGCGGCGCCTGCCGGCGCAGCCAGTTCACGATCCTGCGGTCCTGCATCTGCGCATCGATACCGATACCACCGGCCACCAACAGCGTGTCGATACCCGCCATCACCCGCCCGATGCGGCGCACAGCGTGTATCTGCAGCCCGGACGAAGTCTCGATCAGGCCCGTTGCCGCCGCGGCGAGGGCGACGTCATAAGCCCGGTATCCGGCAAAATCATTGGCCGCGGCAAACAGCGACATCGGCCCCGAAATATCGAGGAGATGGGCTTGGGCATAGACCAGCATGACGATCTGGCGCGGTGCTTTGCGGCGGGCGGTGGCGGCCATGGGTTTGCTCCTTCAGCAGTGCCGCATCCTGCGCCGCGCGCGCCATGGCAGCAATGACATAGATCGTGCATTTTCTGCCACGAGCTTTAAACGTCATCCCCGGGCTTGACCCGGGGATCAGGTTCCGCTGCCAAGCCGTTGCCGGCAGATCCCCGGGTCCCCGCCGACGAATGTCGGCATGCGCCGACAGGGCCCGGGGAAGACGTCATTTAAGAACGGCGAGCCGCCTCCTCATCCCAGTATGGCCATCCACCCCTACCCAGGGCATAGTTCACCCATGAAACAGACAGCCATTACTGCCGAACTCCTGGCCCTCAAGCGCCGCAAGATGATGCAATCCGCCTTTGCTTGGTATCGCGGCACCGGCGACCTCTTTTATGCGCAATGGTTGAAGCCGCTGCTGGCCATCAAGGCGCCGTCGGTCTGGCTCAACGGCGATATGCATCTCGAGAACTTCGGCACCTATCGCGGTGACAACCGCCTCACTTATTTCGACATCGGCGATTTCGATGACGCGGCCCGCGGCCCCGCGGTGATCGATCTGTTCCGCTTCGTGACCGGCATCATCCTCGCCGCCCCTGAGCTCGGCCTGTCGCGCAAGGCCGCACGCGCCCTTGCCGCCTATGGCCTGGGACGCTATTGGGCAGCCCTCTCCGACGGCAAGCCCCGCTGGCTGGAACGGCGCACGGCCGGGGGCGCGATCGGCGATCTTCTGGGTGATCTCGAAAGCCGCAGCCAGGCCGACCTTCTTGAAAAACGCACGGTGCTCAAGAACGGCAAGCGGCGCCTGCGTTTCGATACCGGCAAGGCCATCAAGCTCGGTAAGGACGAGACAGCGACGGTCACCGCGGCATTGGATCGCTTTGCCCGCAAACGCGCCCATCCCGACTTCTTCAAGGTGCAGGACGTGGCGCAGCGTGTGGCGGGGTTGGGCGCCCTCGGTCGGCCGCGTTACGTGGCCCTCATCAAGGGCAATGGCGGCAAGGACGGGCAGGCGCTCATCGATCTCAAGTCGCAGCCCGGTTCCGCTTTGGTCCAGGCGCTGATCAAGGCGGGACACAAGCAGCCGACCTTCGCCAATGAAGCAGCACGTGTCGTGTCGGTCGAATATCATCTGCAGGCGGCAGCACCCGCTTTCCTGACCGACATCAGGATCGGCAAGGCTGCCTTCACCTTCCGCGAATTGCAGCCCGATCAGGACAAGCTGGAGGTGGCGCATCTCGCCGGCGATACCGCGCGCTGCGAAGACGCCGTCGGCGCCATGGGCGATCTCATCGCCTGGGCGCAGTTGCGTGCGAGCGGCTGGCGGCAGGGTGCCACGATCGACGATCTCACGGCATGGGCCGGCGCCAAGGGCTGGACCAAATTCTGCGCCGACCCGCTTCTGGCGCTCGCTGATTCGGCCGCCAAGGCGGTTCGCGCTGATTGGCAGGAATTTTGTTCAGCCCAAAAGTGAGTAATTTGCCCAGAGTTTCCGGCGGATTTCCAGGAAGCCAAAAAATTGCCTCAAATGCTTGATATTACAATGATTGCTCCATATTGCGGACCTGGGTATAAGGTGCCCCATCCCTGGTGACCATGTGCTGATCCCGGAAAGAACCCGACAGTGATCGACGGCACCGTTTCGACACTCATCGCGTCTCCGACCTTGGGGCTCCTCAACCTCGCTTTGGCGTTGACCCTGGTGGCTGGCTTTCGCGTGCTGGGTCTTCTGCAATGGCGCGGCTTCGGGCGGCTCGGCCGCGCCGGTGCCGGCCTCGCCTTCGGAGTCTTGGTTGCCGCGGGCCTCATCCTCGCGCGCCTCGGTGTGACGATCGACTCTGCGCCGGCGGCTGCCTGGCGCGACAGCGCTTATCTCATCGCACCCTTTCTGTTGCCGCTGCTGGCAGCTTTGCGCTTCGATGCGCTGCTCGGGCGTATCGCGGCGATTGCCTCGATGCTGGCAGCCTTGCCGATCCTGGGGCTGCCCGGCGCCATCGTGATCGGCTTTGCCGCCCTCAGCGCCGCGGCACTGCCTTATCTGCTGCAGCGCTGGGATTTCCTCGATGCTGAGCGCCGCTATGCGGCCCTTGCCTATCTGCCGGCCTTGCTGCTGGTGCCGGCGGCGCTCAATCAGCCGCCGCTGGGGCTGGCTGTCACTGTCGCGGCCTTCCTGCTGCACGGTCCTGCTCTGGTCGGCATGCTGCGGCTGCTGGGTAGCGATGAGCCCGTGCGCTCGATGCCGCTGCCATCAATCCGTGCCGATGCGGATGAGTTGAAGGCGGCCCCCCTCATCAGCCGTACTATCGCCGATCTGCCGGAAGGTGTGGCGGTGTTTGATGCGGCTGATCGTCTGGTTGCGTGCAACGCCACCTATCGCCGCCTCAATCCGCTGGTGGCCGAACTCCTCGAAATCGGCGCTACCTATGCCGAACTGATGCGCGCCAACATCCTGCGGGGTGCCAGCGGTGCGGCCGATCCGGAAGCGATCATCGCCGAGCATCTCGCCCATCACCGGCAATTGCCCTGGCGTTTTGAGATGCCGGGACCTGACGGCCGCACGCTGCTGGTGATCGAATCGAAGACCGCCGATGGCGGCACCTTGCGTTTGATGACCGACGTCACCGCGATCAAAGGGCGCGAACTGCGCTTGACCGAACTCGCCCAGCGCAACGAGGTGTTGGCGACCGTCGTGGGCGCCGTCTCCAGCGGCATCGTCATCTGCGATGCGACCAAGCCGGATCATCCGGTGACCTTCGTCAACGCCGCCTTCAGCCGCATCACCGGCTATCCGGCGGAAGAGATGATCGGCCGCAACTGCCGTATCCTGCAGGGCCGTGATACAGATCCGGAAGCCTTGGACCGCCTGCGCCGCTCGCTGGCGCAGCAGCGCGCCGTCAGCGTCACCTTGCGCAATTACCGCAAGGATGGCCGCACCTTCTGGAACGAACTCGCCATCAGCCCGATCGTCGACGAACAAGGCCGCATTGTGCAATTCGTCGGCATCATGAGCGATGTCACCCATCGCATCCGCGCCGAAGAAAATCTGCGCGAGGCGAAGAACCAGGCCGAGCTTGCCAACCGTGCCAAGTCGGAATTCCTCGCCAATATCAGCCACGAATTGCGCACGCCTTTGAATGCCATCATCGGCTTCTCCGACGTCATGAAGATGGAGTTGTTCGGGCCCCTGGGGACGCCGAAATATCTCGATTATGCCAAGGACATCCTCGACAGCGGAAAGATGCTGCTCTCGCTCATCAATGACATCCTCGACCTCTCCAAGATCGAGGCCGGCAAGATGGAACTGCACCCCGAGCCGGTCGCGGTAACCGAGGTATTCGATTCCGCGATGACCCTGATGCGCGAGCGCGCGAAGAACGCCGGCATCACCTTGCGTGCTGAGGTGGCACCGGATCTGCCGCCGCTGCTGGTCGATCTCCGCGTCATGAAGCAGATCGTCACCAATCTGGTCTCGAATGCGGTGAAGTTCACGCCCAAGGATGGCCTTGTGGAATTGGTGGCGCGCCGGCTGGACACGGCCAAGGCGGAAATCCTGGTCAAGGATACCGGCATCGGCATCGCCAAGGCCGATATCGCGGAAGTCTTGAAGCCCTTCGTGCAGGTCGACGGCGCCCATCAGCGGCGCCAATCCGGCACGGGCCTCGGCCTTCCCATCGTGAAATCGCTGACGGCTTTATCCGGCGGCTGGTTCAATCTCGACAGCGATGTAGGTTTGGGCACCACGGTGACGCTGCATCTGCCGCTGGCCAGTGACAAGCCTGTGGGTGAAAAGGAAACACGCAGCGCGGCGGAATAGTGAATCCGCAAAAAAGAACCGCGCTCCCTCGGCTGAGGTGCGCGGTGCAGTGTGGCGGTTGCAAAATCGAAACTCTCACTGCGTCTCAGGGGGACCAAACTGGCCCACCTTAAGAAGGTGGCGCCGCGCGCCGGGGGATGGGGATGGCGCGCGGCAGCCTGCCCTTCACACCGCGCCACTCGGGGGTAGGGATTGGCGCGGTTCTCGGCCTGGATTCCACTGCTCGGCACGCGGGCACCGGTCAGAAGGAACCCTTCGAGGGGCATCCGGGTAAATGGGCCGACCATTCACCTGGGTCGCAATAGGACGGAAAGGGGGATGGCCTTCACGTCCTGAACAGCAGTCTTCATGTGTGGTGTGTCCCGTTTAGGACCGGAATGTGGCAAGAATAAGGAAATGGCCCCGGGTCACGAAAGGTACACAAGGCGGCGTACCCCAACTTTTCCTGTGGGTAGGGCGCGCAAATTCCGTCTCTCGGTTAGCTAAAAATTCATCTAATCGCTGTTAACTCAACGACATCGCGCTGGGGTGCCGGGACGGAAGGCCAAGCTGATTTTCCTTGAGAATCCGAGACTTTGCGGGGCTTGGCCCTCGCTGGACCCGGACCTTCATGGTAAATTATGCGCCATTCGACTCGGTTCGCGCGGCCGGTCTTCAAGGCCCGCAATCCAGAGGAACGTCGTTTATAGGTTTTATGTCCTGCTAGCCTGGGCGGTCGGCCCATCTTGCCAGCCGCGTTTTGCAGCCGCGTAGCGCAGCAGCGCTGCACCAGGAAGTGGGGTCGCTCATCTTGCGCCGCAAACTGGGAGTGGTTCCGTGCCTGCATTGAACAGTCTGAAAACCCGCAAAACCCTCAAGGTCGGGTCGAAATCCTATGATTATTTCAGCCTGAAGGCGGCCGAGAAGACCCTCGGCGACCTCTCGCGCCTGCCCAATTCCATGAAGGTGCTCCTCGAAAACCTGCTGCGCTACGAAGACGGCAGCAGCGTCACGGTGAAGGACGTCCAGGCGGTCAAAAAATGGCTGAAGGACAAGCGCTCCGACCGCGAGATCGCCTATCGCCCGGCCCGCGTGCTCATGCAGGATTTCACCGGCGTCCCCGCCGTGGTCGATCTCGCCGCCATGCGCGACGCGATGGTGAAGCTCGGCGGCGACCCGCAGAAGATCAACCCGCTCTCACCGGTCGACCTCGTCATCGATCACTCCGTCATGGTCGATTTCTTCGCTGGCCCCGGCGCCTTCAAGAAGAACGTGGATCTCGAATACGAACGCAATGGCGAGCGCTATGAATTCCTGCGCTGGGGCTCCATGGCCTTCGACAACTTTCGCGTCGTGCCGCCGGGAACCGGCATCTGCCACCAGGTGAACACCGAAAACCTCGCCCAGGTCGTCTGGACGATGAAGGAGCCGGCCACTACAGTTAAGGGCCGCAAGGTCGCCGCCAAGACCATGGCGTACCCTGACACGCTGGTCGGTACCGACAGCCACACCACCATGGTCAACGGCCTCGCCGTGTTGGGCTGGGGTGTTGGCGGCATCGAAGCGGAAGCCGCCATGCTCGGCCAGCCGATCTCGATGGTCATTCCCGAAGTGATCGGTTTCAAATTCACCGGCAAGCTACGCGAAGGCACCACCGCGACCGACCTCGTCCTCACCGTGACGCAGATGCTGCGCAAAAAGGGCGTCGTCAATAAATTCGTCGAATTCTACGGCCCGGGCCTTGATGATCTCGCGCTGCCCGACCGCGCCACCATCGCCAATATGGCCCCGGAATATGGCGCCACCTGCGGCTTCTTCCCGGTTGATGCCGAGACGATCCGCTATCTCAAATCCACTGGCCGCAAGGCGGACCGTATCGCGCTGGTCGAGAAGTACGCCAAGGCGCAAGGCATGTGGCGCGACAAGAAGAGCCCGGACCCGGTCTTCACCGATTCACTCAGCCTCGACATCTCGACCGTGGAACCCAGCCTTGCCGGCCCGAAGCGTCCGCAGGACCGCGTGCCGCTGACCACGGCGGCGGAAGGCTTCAAGACAAATCTCGTCGATGTGTTCGGCCGCAAGGGCAATGAGAGCGCTGTCTCGGTGAAGGGCGCCGATTGGGAACTCGAAGACGGCGCCGTCGTCATCGCCGCCATCACGTCGTGCACCAATACCTCGAACCCCTCCGTCATGCTGGGTGCCGGTCTCGTCGCCAAGAAGGCAGTGGAACTCGGCCTCACCGTGAAGCCCTGGGTGAAGACCTCGCTGGCGCCAGGTTCGCAGGTCGTCACCGACTATCTCAAGAATGCCGGCCTCAACAAGCCGCTCGATAAACTCGGCTTCAACCTGGTCGGCTATGGCTGCACGACCTGCATCGGCAATTCCGGCCCGCTGCCGGAACCGATCGCCGACGCCATCACCAAGGGCGATCTGGTGGCCGCCGCGGTCCTCTCCGGCAATCGCAATTTCGAAGGCCGCGTCAATCCGCATTGCAAGGCGAACTACCTCGCCTCGCCGATGCTCTGCGTGGTCTATGCGTTGGCCGGCAGCATGAAGATCGACATCACCAAGGATCCGATCGGCTACGGCAAGAAGGGGAAGCCCGTCTACCTCAAGGACATCTGGCCGACGACCAAGGAAGTCTCCGACACCGTCGCCAAGGCCGTGAAGCTCTCCGACTTCAAGAAGCGCTATGCCGATGTGTTCAAGGGCGACGTCAACTGGCGCAAGGTGAAGACCTCGAAGGGCCTCACCTATACCTGGCCCAAGACCTCGACCTATGTCGCCAACCCGCCTTACTTCCAGGGCATGGCGAAGGAGCCGGGCACGATCAGTGATATCCGCGGTGCGCGGCCCCTCGCTATCCTGGGCGATTCCATCACCACCGATCACATCAGCCCGGCGGGCTCGATCAAGAAGGACGGCCCGGCCGGTGCCTATCTGATGGCGCATGGCGTGAAGCCGGAAGATTTCAACTCCTATGGTGCGCGGCGCGGCCATCATGAGGTGATGATGCGCGGCACATTTGCCAACATCCGCCTGAAGAACGAGTTGGCACCCGGCACCGAAGGCGGCGTCACCCGCTACATGCCGGAAGGCGCCCCGATGGCGATCTACGATGCCGCCATGAAATACCAGAAGGCGGGTACGCCGCTGGTCGTGGTCGGCGGCAAGGAATACGGCACCGGCTCCAGCCGCGATTGGGCGGCCAAGGGCACGGCGCTCCTCGGCATCAAGGCCGTGCTGGTCGAAAGCTTCGAGCGCATCCACCGCTCGAACCTGGTCGGCATGGGCGTGTTGCCGCTGGTGTTCAAGGGCGACATGACCCGGAAATCACTTGGCCTCGACGGCTCCGAAGTGTTCGACATCGTCGGCTTGGCGGGCCCCGGCAAAGCCGGCAACATCAAGCCGCGCATGGATGTCGCGGTCCGCATCACCCGCGCCAATGGCAAGGTGGAAGAAATCACCGCCACCTGCCGCATCGATACCGCCGAGGAAGTCGAATACTTCCGCCACGGCGGCGTGCTCCCCTACGTGCTGCGGAATCTCGCCGGGGTGTAAGACGATAACTCGCTCTGGACAACACGAGACCATCTCGTGTTGTCCAGTAGCGTCATGCCATCCGTGGCTTGATGCCGTATTCCATGCCTGAGGCTTCCCCCAGGGTTATTGAGCGCCGGGGCTATTGAGCGCAGGTGAGCTTCTTCTCATCTGGCTTTTCCACGGACTTGTCGAGAGTTGTCGATGCCGCCTTGATCGTTTCCGCAGGGATCGTGGTTTTGGATTCTGCGAGCTTTTGGTTTTCTCGCTCAAGCAGACCGATGGAAGCGTCAATATCTGCTTTAAGCCAAGCCAAAGCTACGTTCATTTCGCTTACAACGCCGCTGCCCAGCGCGCGTTTCGCAGCGAGCGTTCCTTCAGCGATGAGTCGCGCAGATTCCGATGCTGCGACGGCAACTTCGCCTTCCGCCTTTGCTATCTCGACGCTGACATTGGACGCCGCCGTTTGGCAATTATTAAGTTGTTTGGATGCCAGTGCCGTTCGCGCTACCACCCTGGAGCTGATGGCGCTGCGGCTCAGCGGATCGGTGGCGGGGACATCTGGCCAATGCCCCAATTTAGCCAAACGCTGAGTACTTTCGGTATTAGTCTTGCCGATGCTCTGCAAGAGTTCCCCCAATGCGGACATCGGATTCGCCCCGCCTGTTTGGCCACCGCTGCCGCGCGGCGTGCCGAATTCCAGCAATGACGCGCTGGGGGATCCAGGCGCGGAACCACCCAGAAGATCGCTCGGGTTGGTCGATTTTGTCTCCACAATGTTGCGGGCGATATTGAGCTTCATCAAGGTGCGGGAGACAGCGTCCAAGCCCGGGTCCTTGACCAATTGGACCGAGTCACCCAGCTCCTCGACGCCCGCTACCAGGCTGCATTCGGCGTGATAGTTGATGGCGTCCTTGACGGCGGCCTCGACGGGATAAACCGCCGTGTCTTTTTCCTGGCCCTGCAGCGCAATCGTGTTGAAGGCGCGCTCACGGCGCAGTTCGATGCCCTTCCAGATCGTGGCGACGGTCACATTATGATAGTAATCCTGGTTGAACTCCGCACGAATCCCTGACAAGGCGGAGGCCGCGCCGGACAGAATCTGCGACCCGCCACCGGTGACCAGGGCGCCCGCTGCACCCGTCACCGTGGTCAACGTGCCCAGCCAGAAATTTGCATCCGAATTCAGATTCTGCAGGAACCGCTTGTAGCGATAGCACATCTCATTGGAGGCGCCGAGCAACCGCTCCTGTATCTGGTCGCGATTGCGCTTCCGCAGGTCGTCTTCGACCCCCGTTTCTCCAGCATGATAAGCGTCAAACGCCAGATCGATTTTGCGGCCGGCCGGCAGCTCATCCCAGGTCGCAGGCTCTCCAGGCTTTGGATTATACTTCTCTTTCGCCGCACCGTCCGGGTCGAGCATCGCGATGAGATCGACCTGCTCATACTTCGTATCCAGCAGCCGCGCACCGGCGGTCGAATAGTCCGATTCCTCCTGGTCCCCCCAATCCCAACTCTCGCACCCAGATAGCAGTGTGCATGACACGAGCAACCCCGCCCAAATTGCTTTCATTCCCGCCCCCTGTAATTGGTGTTATCGATGTTCCGGCCGTTGAACCATCCCATATGTGCCTTGCCCATCAGGCTTGCGGCGGGTCTCTTCTCAGTTCGCGCCTTCGACGGCCGGCTTAGGCTTCGGGCCGGAGCTGCGCAGGTTGATGAACTTGGTCGCGAAGGCGAACCAGAATTCGGCACCGAAGCTGATCGCCGCCGCGGTGATGATCCAGCCGACCACGTGCAGAATGAGGGCCACCGAATTCTGCCATCGGAACGCTTCCGTCCAATCGGCCCAGCAGGCATCCCACGTTGTCCCCATGTCTTCCTTCATGACGTCGGGTGTGGCTGTCACGCCGCCAAGACAGGCATAGCCAAGTGGAATGCCGGTCTCGGCCAACCGGCCCAGCTCCGTCTGTGTGCCGGTGACCATGGTCTTTACTTCCTGGAGATCGGCCGGGACGGTGCTGGGAGGTGGAATGCAGTTGCTTGTGTCACTGCCTGGCCCGCAAAGCGAGGTGGTCGCGATATCAGCCATGGCTGTGCGGGTGGTCGGCGATTTCAGCATCTGCACGGTGATGGCGATGCTGTCGACATTGAACAGGATGGCGATCAGCAGGCCGATGCGGAACAGGCGCCGTTGCGTCGCGCGCTTATAGCTGCCGCTGACCCGGCTCATGGTCGTATCGTACCATTTGCCAAGTGACAGCTTGGCATCCTCCAGGGACTGCGCCTGAGTCAACAGAGGCAAGACAGCGCCGGCCACCGCATAGCCCGCGTCGGCACAGATAAGGGCTGCCTTGTGATATGCATCAAGTTTCTGTCCCGTATTGGGATCGAGACCTGACTGCTGGTCAAGATCGATCGCCTTCTTCAGCAACACATCGAGTAGTGCATCTGCAAAACTTTCAGGTGGCATATAGGAAGGGGGTGGCACACGGCCGGTTTCTTCTCGGTATAGTGATGCCACGATGGGGTGCCTGATCACGGCCATATAGATCCAACGATCCTCGATCAGACGACGCAGTCCCTCGCGCATGCACTGGCCGCGCCAGTTTCGCTTTTGTGCAATATATTCAAGGAGCGACGAACTGAGGATTGCCAGCATCATATAAAGAAATGACAAGCCAATGGCCAACTCGACAAGAGCCGGAACCGTCATGGCGCGTTCCTCAGGATAGCTGTTGTTCTGGACTCATTTTTTCGTTCGCTGCCTGCTAGAGCGAGGTTGTGCGGTCTGTACCTGGAGTCCGAACCCCACTTCGCCAAAGCCGATGGGTCTATCGTTTCGCGCACGCCTAGAGTCATCATGGGTCGATACAGACGATGTACGATTGGCAAACGTTGATAGATGCCATACGCAAATTCAGCATAAGAGTCGCGCACCGGATCAGCGTACTCGTCGCCGCGCAACGCAAGATAACTCGGGATGTCACTTTTTGTCACAGGTGGCTTACCGTCGCGAATATTCGACCAAGGCTGTTGAATGAATCGCAGTCCGAGAGCCGCGGCCTTGCCAATGATCCAATTGAGTGAGATGTCGGGAAGATTGTCATCCTCGTAACCGCCCCCAACATTGGCATGTGCGCCGGGGAACCAGCGTTGTTCAACATCAATCGTGTATTTAGGATCGAACGAATCCCACAATGCGATATTGAAGTCAGCGCGATGCTCATCGATTGCGACGGCATGATAAGCGTATTCGACCGTGCGACTCAGTTGGAGATCATGAAATCGAAGGTTGGCGGTGCGGATCGGCTCCGATATTTTACGTAGCGTCGGAACGCCCATGGCACCGACAGTATCCCAGACGCCGATCATCTTGATTCGAACATTATGGCTATAATTCGCTCGAAACTTCACCGCAGCATCATCGGCGCGGCCTTGCGGCAAATCTTTCTGGTACAGCGCCCATGCTTCGCGGATCAGCTTGCTGTCGCGCTGGCTTTTCTCCAGTTTGTCATGCTGGTCACGCGCCTGCTCCGCCGTTATCGTCGGCTTCAGATGCTCGGCCTTTACCAGTCCGCAGCGGTTGATCAATCCGCCGAGACTGCGCGCGGTAAAGGCGCCTCGGCTGAAGCCGAACAAGTAAATTTCCGGGCCATTATCAAAGCCGTCTTGGTTAACACCCTTCGAGACGAAGTTGCGGCATAGCCAAGCATAGCCCTGGCGGACGTTTTCATCGAGGCCCGCGCCAAACAAGCCGCCGCGCAGCTTTGTTCGATCATCAGTGCCAACGCCCATGTCGTAGAATTTGAGTTGATCATCAGCACCGGATTGCTCGTCGCCAATTGCTTGAAAGAGGCGGATGATGTTGGTGCTGTCCTCTGGTGTGTTCCAGGTCCCATCGAAGCAAACGATCAGCCGCTTAATCTCCGCCATGATGCCCCCACGCAAAATGCCGAGTCACGCTGAAAACGGTTCGTCCGATATGCCCGTTAAAATTATTAATATCGGATTTATGATACTTTAAAGTGATCTTTCTATGGTTGTAAAGACGTTATAAAAGACAACTCGAATCACACGTATATGCAACCTCAGAGTTTCCCGCGCGCTTCCCGTGCGCCTGGCCGACGCAGCACCACACTGCCGATTTGATGCAGGTCAAAGCCCAAAGGATTGTTCGGGTGCAGACTCCGTGCACTGAAACAACATGCTGGCGCTGTGCCAACGGCACGACGCCGCGGAGGAAAAACTCATGACCATCAAGCGCATTCTATGTGCCGTCGACGGCTCGAAAGTGACCGGCCGTGTCGCCGGCTGTGCGGTTGAGCTGGCGCAGGCGACGAGGGCGAAGCTCACCTTCGTCGTCGTCAATGTCGTGCCCACGCGCATGCGGCGCACACATTACTGGGACGCCGAATCCATGACCGCCGCCGCAGCGCAATCCAACAAGCAATTGGCAGCGGCTGTGAAGATCGCCAAGGCCGTCGAGTTCACCGGTTATCAATGCGTCGTCGCGTCGGGCAGCAGCGTCGCCGATGCCATCGTCGACTATGCCGCCAAGAACAAGGCCGACCACATCGTCATGGGCACCAGTACCACCAATGAACTGGCGCGCCTGCTGCTGGGATCGGTGGCGATGGCGGTGGTCTCGCATGCCAAGGTGCCGGTGACGGTCGTCAAGTAGCGCGGCACGTCGGCGGCGGGTGGCTTTTCATTTCAGGGCCGACCGGCTAGAGAGGACGGGCGTTCCCATCCGTCCTCGAAAGCCCGCTCATCATGACCAATCCACCGCTGCCTCTCGGTTATTCCCCGCTCGATCCTGGCCAGATCGCCAATGTCGTGACCTGCCTCGAAATGCTGGCACCGCCGCCGCCGCGCCCCGCGCGTCCGGGCGACGAGGCGTTTGTGCTGCAACCTTGGGTCCGGCCGTCGCTCACTGATTTCCGCGATCTCTTCCGCCGCGTCGGCGAGGATTGGCTGTGGTACTCGCGCCTCCTCATGGCGGATGAGAAGCTGCGCGCCATCCTGGACAGTCCCGATGTCGATCTCTATCGCCTGTATGACGGCGATGACGTGCTGGGCCTGCTGGAACTCGATTTCCGTGAAGCGGGCCAATGCGAACTCTCCTTCTTCGGCCTGGTCCCGCAAGCCATCGGCAAGGGTGCCGGCCGTTATCTCGTCGACCGCGGCATTGCGCTTGCCTGGAACCGCGCTGCGGACAAGCCGTCGATCTCTCGCCTCTGGGTGCATACCTGCACCTTCGATCATCCGGCAGCCCTCGGCTTCTACCGGAAGGCCGGCTTTGTACCCTACGCCTTCATGGTCGAGGTGGCAGACGATCCGCGTCTCGCCGGCCATCTGCCGCGGACAGCCGCCCCACATGTGCCACTGCTGGCGGCAATGCCATGAAAGACACACTGAAAGTCGGCGACAAACACGTCTTCACCTTCACGGTGACCGAGGCGCAGACGGTGCCGGCACTTTATCCCCAGTCGGCTGATTTCACGACGATGCCGTCGGTGTTCGCCACCGGCTTCATGGTCGGGCTGATGGAATGGGCCTGCATCGACGCGCTGCGCCCGCATCTCGACGACGGTGAAGGCAGCCTCGGCATCGCCATCAACGTCAACCACACCGCAGCCACTCCGCCCGGCATGCTCGTCACGGTCCACGTCACCTGCACCAAGGTCGAGGGCAAGCTGCTGCAATGGCAGGTCCGCGCCGAGGATGAGGTCGACCTCATCGGCGAAGGCACCCACGACCGCGCCGTGGTGCGCTGGGACAGGTTCAAGGCGAAGGTCGCGGAGAAGGCGGCCAAAGCCCGCGGATGAGCCTGCGGCGGGCGCAATCGTTCTTGACTCGCCCGCCTGTCCACCCCCATCGTCCATGGATGAACCGATCCCGGCTCCAGGCAGCGCGCCAATAGGGCGCGCGGGCCGGCCTTGGGCCGGTGTCTCATTCGCGCGATTTCCGCATCATGATTGCCTGTTGGCGTTGACCAATCGTGGCAACGCCTGATCATCGCGATGAAAGGAGTCTCGTCATGGCCAGTCCGGCGCTTGGGCCCATCTACCGCAATCTCGCGGACATCATGAAGAACACCGCGGCGGAGATCACCAAGGAGGTGGACAAGCTGCGGCGTAAAATTCGCGCCCGCCTGCCCAAGAAAATGGGTGACCGGTTCGATACCGAATGGAAGAACGCCTCGAACACAAAGGGGCGCCGTCGTGCCGCGGCGAAAGTGCTGGCAAAGGTCATCACCGCCATCGAGGATTCCGGCGAGGCTGTGAATCCGGACTTCGCCGGCGCCGAATCCGAACTGCTGACGCTCATCGACATGCTGCGCACGCTCGAAGACATGGAGAATGCGGGGAAGCATTTCGACGATATGGCCAAGGCCTACGGTAGCTGACCCGCGCCGATGCTTGGCGCGGTCTTTCGATAACAAAAGTAGTAGCTGCACCATTGCGCCGCCGCCCCAAGGTTGTGGCGGTGTCGCCGGGCTTTCCGGCATTAATGGGGATAGCTATGAAGAAAGCCATCGAAGCAGCATTAGTCGAAGAAACGCGTCGCCTCATCCGGGATCTCGTCCTGGAGGTGACGGCGGATCTCGCCGTTCGGAGCAGAAATCCAGGCGTTCTCCTGGATATGGCCGCGGATCTGGAGGCGCAGGCCGCATCACTGCGGCAGGACTTCGCGCGGCGCGCAACCTGATCAGGTAGCGGATGGCGGGCGGTGTCCACCCGCCCGCCATCCGCAATTCATGATCGCACCGTAGCGCCTTCAGCCGGCGCGTGCCCCGGAATTACCGGCCCGGAATTACCGACTGGGCGCCACGCGGCGATAGCCGAGCGCTTCGGCGATATGCAGTGCCTTGACGTCAGCAGCACCGGCCAGATCGGCCAATGTCCGCGCGACACGCAGCACGCGGTGATAGCCACGCGCCGACAGGCGGAATTTCTCCACCGCCTGGGTGAGGAGGCGCCGTCCTTCCGCATCAGGTGCCGCGAGGTTCTCCAGCAATTCGCCGTCCACCTCGGCATTGCAGCGCAGTTTGTGTTCCGCATAGCGCGCGGCCTGGCGCTCGCGGGCGGCGGTGACACGGGCTGCGACCTCGGCACTGCCTTCCGCCGGTGGCGGCAAGGAGAGGTCGCTTGCACTCACCGCCGGCACGTCGACATGCAGATCGATGCGGTCGAACAGCGGGCCTGAAATGCGCGATTGATAATCCAGCGCGCATTTGGGCGCCTTGCCGCAGCCTTGCGCCGGATCACCGAGATGCCCGCAGCGGCAAGGATTCATCGCCGCCACCACCTGCACGCGGGCGGGATAGGTGACATGCGCATTGGCGCGCGCGATCGAGACGCGGCCGGATTCCATCGGCTGGCGCAACGCTTCCAGGGTGCTGCGCTGGAATTCCGGCAACTCGTCGAGGAAGAGCACGCCGAGATGGGCGAGGCTGATCTCCCCCGGCCGCGCCCGCATGCCGCCACCCACCAAGGCCGGCAACGAGGCCGAATGATGCGGATCGCGAAACGGCCGCCGGCGCAGCAACCGTCCTTCGGCGAGATTGCCGGCGAGGCTGTGGATCATGGTGACCTCCAGCGCCTCGGCCGGCGACAATCCCGGCAGCAAGCCGGGCAAGCGTTGTGCGAGCATCGACTTGCCCGACCCCGGCGGCCCGATCATCAGCAGATTGTGCCCGCCGGCCGCCGCGATCTCTAAGGCGCGCTTGGCGCTCTCCTGTCCCTTGATGTCCTTGAGGTCGAGGGTCGAACCCGCATCCTCCATGATCTTCGGCTCCGGTGCGCGCAACACCTGCTGACCTTTCAGGTGATGGATGAGCGCCAGCAGATTGCCCGGCGCCACCACATTGATCTCCCCCGCCCAGGCCGCCTCGCCACCTTGCGCCGCCGGGCAGATGAGGCCCAGATCATGTTGCGCCGCATGGAGTGCCGCCGGCAAAACGCCCGCAACCGATGCGACCGATCCATCCAGCCCCAACTCGCCCAGCACCACGAAGGCATCGAGTGCCGAGGCCTCAATGACACCCATCGCCGCCAGCAAGCCCAGCGCAATCGGCAGGTCGAAATGCGAGCCTTCCTTGAGGAGATCCGCCGGCGCCAGATTGACCGTGATGCGCTTAGGGGGAAGGGCGAGCCCAATCGCCGTCAACGCCGCCCGCACCCGCTCCCGCGATTCCCCGACCGCCTTGTCGGGCAAGCCAACGAGCGTAAAAGCCGGCATCCCGCCCGACACCTGCACCTGCGCATCGACGGGGCGCACATCGACGCCTTCGAAAGCTACCGTACGAACGCGGGCGACCATGGGCGGTTCTCAATCCAGCTTGAGGGTGATGGGGATATGGGTCTCGGAAGTTCTGCTGGGCACTCGACTTGGGGTCAATTCTTGACGGAAAGGTGCCTTCGTCAAGACTCTCTCAACCTGCTCATGTCCAATCTCTGATGGACCCCGGCGTGATACCCTTGAGGCGCATATATTGAACGTGTGCCTGGCGGTCCGTGAGAGTGCTCACAATGTCGGCCGCAAGCCTAGCAATCTCGCTATCCTTGGTAGGGAGCTGGTCCGGCAGCGCGAACCAAGGCGGTATGATGTTCCGCTTCTTCTTATCGCTTACCGCGTCAGCGTATATCTCAAATAGATCACGAATGATTTTCCGTTGGCCGAACTGAAGCGTTGCCAGAGATGCACTCTGGATAACGTAGTGCCATGTCAATTCTTTCAGCATAGCGATCTCGCGCAGATGTCGCTTGCTAATGTCGAGCTTGAACTTGACGGGACTGTCTACCTCTTTGACGTCGATGGGCATCACATAGTCTTTGATCATTTTTGAAACGAACGGCTTTAGCGCTCGACGCTGCGCTGCGTTACCGGTGTAGGGCCCCCGCAATGGCATCAGGTCTGCGACGTCATTGAAAGCTTTCTCGTATTCTCCGAATTGCTTGAGCTCTGGGCGTCTGCCCCAGCGTCGCTTGGTGTTTTCGAAGAATACCGCGCGTTCGCCTGGATCTTTGGCCAACCGATCCAATGGAATCATCCCCAACTGATAGAAATCTTCCATGTCATGGATCGAATAAGTAATATCATCAGCTAGGTCCATGATCTGTGCCTCTATTGTCTTCTCGGTAGAGGAGGCGTGGCGCTCTCGCGCAAACTCGAAGTCGTCGCGCTCGCTTTGGTAGGCACCGAACTTTGGATTGTGATGACCGTCCGCCTCCCGAAACCAGGGATACTTGATCGTGGCGGCCAAGGTGGCGCGGGTCAGATTCAAACCGACAAATTTGCTTTTGCTGTAGGCCAGCTGGGTCACGATGCGGAATGACTGCGCATTCCCCTCGTATCCATCGCCAGCTCCAGCTTTCTGCAAGCATTCATCGAGCTGCTCTTCAGCAATATGACCAAAGGGTGGATGCCCAAGGTCATGTGCGAGTGCCGCGGCTTCCACAACATCGGCATTGATATGACTACGCAAGCTCGGCCGCTTGGCTATTAGCAGCTCAGCAATGCGACGCCCTACCTGAGCAACCTTCAGCGTGTGCGTCAGGCGATTATGAAGCATGTCGACTTCATTTGCTGAAGCGACCTGCGTCACGCCCGCCAGCCGACGGAGGCTACCACTGTAAAGTAGTCGATCTCGGTCTTTCTGAGCAGGTGTCCTCTGGTCGTCGGGATCAAGGCTATGCCGACGTGTAAGTCTGAAGGTGGGTTTTCCCGGCTTGGTTGCAATACTAGACGCACGTTTACTCACGATGGCGGCGCCTCGCTAAAGTTTCAGTTAGACAGCGTAATGAATGTCACTTATGCGGCGTGAAGCCGCTTCTTAGCCACGATTTTGCGTTCGGCCGTAAAGTCCACTTCGCCGAGATCAGCCAAGCGCCAGACAGCTTCAAGAATCGCCTCTCGGGAAGCATTCTTTACTGTGGCAATGAGGTCGGCTGGCGTGTTCTTCCCGCTTTTGATGGCCTGGAAAACCAGATCTTCCAATTGCGTTTCAGGCATCGCTCTTCCTCCAATGTGTCGTAGGCTGTAATGCCACGACGCCTCACCGATCATGGTGTGCTCGAAAACCTAGCAAACAGTTAAAGCGCCCGCACTCACATGAGCGTGAAGCCTCAACTCCTCAATGTTAGATATAACGCTTTCGCGCCCTTTTAGCTCCCGCGGTATCAGAATACCGCAACCCAGACCCGACTCGATAAGCCTACCAAAGCAATCACAACTCGTCTCTATCTTTTGCTCATTCGCCATTGGTTAACGCAGTTAGGCCCCACTGATCCGACCGTTGCCTTACAACGTCGACACCTCGCACCTAGAGTTGTAAGTGGCCTCATGAATGTAAAAGCCGGCAAATCCACTCTACACCTGCACATCCACCAGCCGCACATCGACGCCTTCAAACGCAATGGTGCGAACGCGAGCGACCACGGGTGCTGCCTAAGGTTGCTTGGGTAAATCGGGAACAATCATGGCGCGCATACTGGCAAGGTCTGCAACCGGGCGCAACTGTTCTCTTCCCCCCGATGCCAACGCGGGTTTTGTTACAAATCCGCGCCGCTGTTCATCGCCGCTTTTCCGGCAAAGGCATTCCTGTTTATAAAAAACCATCTCACTGTGACTTTCGCCCGGCGGTAGCCGGGTGACGGCGTGGGCGCTCCTGCCGGCCCACGCCCGATGCCTTTGTTCCCCCGCCAGCCGACGCTAGCTCAGGAGAAGACCATGGCTTTCACGCTCAAAATTAATGGAACCGACCACACCGTCGATGTCGACGGCGAGACGCCGCTGCTCTGGGTGCTGCGCGATGTGCTGGGGATGACCGGCACGAAGTTCGGCTGCGGCCTTGCGCAATGTGGGGCCTGCACCGTGCATCTCGACGGCACGGCGGCGCGCTCCTGCCAGACGCCGGTCGCGGACGCGGCCGGTGTCGCCGTCACCACCATCGAAGGCTTGTCCGCCGATGGCATGCATCCGGTCCAGGTCGCCTGGCGCGAGATCAACGTGCCGCAATGCGGCTATTGCCAGAGCGGTCAGATGATGCAGGCGGCGTCGCTCCTCACCGAGACGCCAAGCCCCACCGATGAGGATATCGACGCCGCGATGAGCGGCAATATCTGTCGCTGCGGCACCTATCCCCGCATCCGTGCCGCCATCAAGCAGGCCGCGACGAAGATGGCAGGTGTGCAATGACATATCAACCGACCACATCCCTGGCCCCCACACCCAGCCTGACGATCGCCAATATCAGCCGCCGCACTTTCCTCACCGGCGTTGCCGCCGGCAGCCTGGTGCTCGGCCTCGATTTCCCGGCCCTGGCGGCGGAAGAAAAATACGCCGGCGAGGGCATGGCGAATGGGTTGCGCGAAGACCCGAAAATCTTCATCGCCATTGCCGAGGACGGCACCGTCACCATCATCTGCCACCGCGCCGAAATGGGGCAGGGTGTCCGCACCAGCCTGCCCATGGTGGTGGCCGATGAGCTGGAGGCCGATTGGGCGCGCGTTCGCGTCACGCAGGCGCCGGGCGACGAGGCGCGCTTCGGCAATCAGGACACTGACGGCTCGCGCTCCATGCGCCATCACTTCGCAACGCTCCGCCGCATGGGGGCCGCTGCACGCCAGATGCTGGAGGAGGCCGCCGCCAAACAATGGAACGTGCCGGTCGCGGAAGTGGCGGCCGTCAACCACGAGGTGGTGCACAAGCCGACTGACCGGCGCTTGAGCTATGGCGAGCTTGCCAAGGCCGCGTCCGAGTTGCCGGTGCCGGCGCGCGAGAGCTTGAAGCTCAAAGACCCCGCCCAGTTCCGCTATATCGGCAAGGGCGAGGTCGGCCTCATCGACGGCATGGATATCACCACCGGCAAGGCGCAATACGGCATCGACACGCGGCTTGACGGCATGGTCTACGCCGTGGTGGCGCGTCCGCAGGTCTTCGGCGGCACGGTCAAATCCTTCGACGACACTGAGACGCTGAAGGTGCCCGGTGTCCTGAAGACCGTCGCCATCGACGGGACGCCCGCACCCGCTGTGTTCCAGCCTTTGGGCGGCATCGCGGTCATCGCCACCAACACCTGGGCGGCGATCAAGGGCCGCGAGGCGCTGAAGATCGTCTGGGATGACGGGCCCAACGCGACCTATGATTCCGTCGCCTATAAGGAGACGATCACGGCGGCCGTGCGCGCGCCCGGCAAGGTCGTGCGCGAGGCCGGCGACACCGACAAGGCGTTGGGCGCTGCCGCCAAACGCCTCGAGGCGGAATACTACATTCCGCACATCGCCCATGCGACGATGGAACCGCCCGCTGCGGTGGTGCGCATCGTGGACGGCAAATGCGAAGCCTGGGCCTGCGTGCAATCGCCCCAGGCGACGCACGACAATCTTGTGCAGCGTTTGGGGCTGGCATCGGAGAATGTCACGGTCCACCAGACCCTGCTGGGTGGTGGCTTCGGCCGCAAGTCGAAGCCGGATTATGTCGTCGAGGCCGGGCTGATCTCCAAGGCCATGGACGGCAAGCCGGTCAAGCTCACCTGGACGCGCGAGGACGACATCACCAATGACTATTTCCATGCGGTCTCGATGGAGCGCATGGAAGCCGGCCTCGACGAGAGCGGCAAGACGGTTGCCTGGCTGCATCGCAGCGCCGCCCCCACCATTGTCTCGATCTTCGCCCCCGACCCCAAGACCGAGGCGCCGTTCGAGCTGGGCATGGGTCTGGTCGACATGCCCTTCGACATCGCCAATCTGCGCATCGAGAATCCGGAGGCGCCGGCCCATACCCGCATCGGCTGGTTCCGCTCGGTCTACAACGTGCCCCATGCCTTCGCCGTGCAATCCTTCGCCGCCGAGCTTGCGGCAGAAGCGGGCCGCGATCCCAAGGACTATCTCCTCGATCTCATCGGCCCGCCGCGTCAGGTCGATACCCGCGACATCTCCGTCATGTGGAATTACGGCGAGGATCCGGAACTCTACACGATCGACACGCAGCGCCTGCGCGGTGTCATAGACAAGGCGGCGGAGGCCTCCGGCTGGGGCCGCACCTTGCCCAAGGGCAGCGGCCTCGGCATTGCCGCCCATCGCAGCTTCGTCACCTATGTGGCAGCCGTCGTCGAGGTGGCGGTGGGCGAGGGCGGCGCAATCACAATCCCGCGCGTCGACATCGCGGTCGATTGCGGGCCGCAGATCAACCCCGACCGCATCCGCTCGCAGATGGAAGGGGCGGTGATCATGGGGGTGAGCCTTGCCATGCTGGGCGAGATCACCTTCAAGGACGGCCGCGCCGAGCAGTCCAATTTCGACACCTATGAAGTGACCCGCATGGATGCAGCCCCCAAGGAGATCCACGTCCATCTCATGCCGCCAACGGCCTACGACCAGCCCTTGGGCGGTGTCGGCGAACCCGGCGTGCCGCCGATCGCCCCCGCCCTCACCAACGCGATCTTCGCCGCGGTGGGCAAACGCATCCGCACCCTGCCGATCCGCGATCAGCTGGCGACGTAGCCTATCTGGGTCGATGGCGCGGCGCAGGACCAGCCTGCGCCGCTTTTGTGAAGTAGATCACAGTGACGCGTGCCGATCTCTGCCTGGATCGGCACGCGTCAGCATTGGTGATGCGCACCTGCTCACTTTAGCCGATCGATTTTGCGCATTTCCCGGCTGTTCACACCGTCCCGGTCGGACGCTAGCTGACCTGTCACCACACCGTTTTGTGTGAATGGCAGCTTATTATGACCGAAGGCGGGCGATATATTCGCCATAGACTTGTGAATTACCACATTGTCGTGATATGGCGGTGCCCCCCAGTTCCAGCGAACTGGGCAGGGGGCGTGAAACGGGGAGCGTGTCTTGAATGAGCCTGCTTGAGCGCGAATCGTCCCTTGAATCGTTGAACGCCTGGCTGGCCCAGATCGCCACCGGCCCCGTGGCCGGCACCGGCTGCGTCGTGCTCGTCGCCGGCGAGGCCGGTATCGGCAAGACCGCTTTGCTGCAGCAATTCACCCACCAGCAGCATTTAGCAAAGCGCGTTCTCTGGGGCGGTTGCGAGGCGCTGTTCACGCCGCACCCGCTGGCCCCGCTCTATGACATGGCAAGGCAGGCCGGCGGCGAATTCACCCAGCATATTTCCACCGCCGAGACTCGCGAGCACGTCTTCAACGCGACGATGGATCATCTGTCACGCGGCCCCATGCCGACCATCCTGGTGTTCGAGGACGTGCACTGGGCCGATGAGGCGACGCTCGACCTCATCAAATATCTCGGCCGCCGCTTGACCCGCCTGGGTGTCATGCTGATCGCCACCTACCGCGACGATGAAGTCGGTGTCAGGCACCCTCTCCATGCGGTCATCGGCGATCTGCCGTCCGCCACTGTTCACCGCCTGCAGCCCGCACCTTTGAGCGCTGCCGCGGTCGCGACCCTGGCCGAGGCCGCCGGGCGTTCGGCGGCGCGCTTGCATGAAATCACCGGCGGCAATCCGTTTTTCGTCACTGAAGCGTTGGCTGTCCCTGAGACGCCGGAGTCAGCCGTGCCGGCCACCGTGCGCGATGCGGTGATCGCGCGTCTCGCTCGCCTCTCGGAACCCGCCCGCGCCGTCGTCAATGTGGTGGCTTTGGTGCCGGGCAAGACCGAACGCTGGCTGCTCGACAAGACCGTTCCCAAGGCGGGTGCGGCGCTGCAGGAGTGTTTGTCTGTCGGCATGGTGGCCTTGCCTGATGGCGCGCTGGCCTTCCGTCACGAATTGGCCCGCCGTGCCGTCGAAGAACATTTGCCGATCCCCCAGCGCCAGGATCTCCACGCCCGCATCCTGCGCAGTCTGCTGCGCCAGATCGGCACCGACGTGCCAACCACCAGGCTGGTCCATCACGCCGACCAGGCCGGCGACAGCGAAGCCGTGCTGCGCTATGCGCCGCTGGCGGCGGAACGGGCGGCTGCCCTCAGTGCGCATCGCGAAGCGGCGGCGCATTACGAGACCGCTTTCCGCCACGCTGCTTCCTGGGCCGATGCATGCCGCGCCGATCTCCTGGAGAGTCTTTCTTACGAATACTACCTCATCGAACATGTGCCGGAAGCCATCGAGGCGCGCGAGGCGGCGCTGAAATTATGGCGCGCCGCCGGCGACCGCCTGAAGATCGGCGACAGCCTGCGCTGGCTCTCGCGCCTCTCCTGGTTCAACGGCGTCAAGGATGCGGCCGAACGCTACGCCACCGACGCGATCGAGACGCTGGAGCAGTTGGCCCCCGGGCGCGAGCTTGCCTATGCCTACAGCAACCGGGCGCAGCTCCACATGCTGACCAACGAGCCCGGACCGACCCTGCATTGGGGCCGGAAGGCGATCGATCTCGCCACCGCCTTGAATGACACTGAGATCCTCAGCCACGCCTACAACAATGTCGGCACGGCCAAGGCGACGGCCATGGACCTCAAGGGCTATGACGACCTGGAACACAGCCTGAAGCTGGCGCTGGATGCGGGCCTGCAGGAACATGCCGGCCGCGCCTATACCAATCTCGCGACGACCGCGATCCGGCTGCATGATTTCGACTGCGCCATCCGCTATCTCAACGATGGCATCGCCTATTGCGAAAACCACGAACTGGTCGCGTGGATCCGCTACATGACGGCTGCGCGCTCGGTCGTCTTCCTGGCACAGGGACATTGGGACCGCGCCGCCGACGAAGCGCAGGCCGTCATCACCAACCCCTGCGTGGCGCCGATCAGCAAGATCCAGGCGCTGATGGTGCTGGGGCTGGTGCGCGCCCGCCGCGGCGATCCGGATTCGGACGCGCCGCTCAATGAGGCCATGGATCTCGCCGTCCCCACGGGCGAAATGCAGCGCATCGGGCCGATCGTGGCGGCCCGCGCGGAAGTCGCCTGGTTCAAGGGCGCCATCAACGACATGGCCGACGAAATCCGCGCGGCCTATGACCAGGCGCAGAAGCAATCCGATCCGTGGATGCAGGGCGAACTCGCCTTCTGGCGCTGGCGCTGCGACGGCGCGCTGGAGCGGGTCGGCTGCATCGCCGATCCCTTCGCGCATCAGATCGCCGGCAATTGGGCCGAGGCGGCGTCGCTCTGGGAGTCGATCGGTGCCCCTTATGAAATGGCGTTGGCCCTGGCGGACAGCTCCAACGAGGCCGATCTGCGCAAAGCGCTCAAGATCTTCGAAGAACTCGGTGCCGCCCCCATGGCCGGTATTCTGCGGCGCAAATTGCGCGCCGGCGGCATTCGCGGCATCACGCGCGGCGCCCAGGAACGCACCAGGCAGAATCCCCATGGCCTGACGGCGCGCGAACTCGGCGTGCTCGAGGAACTGACGCAAGGGCGCCGTAACGCCGACATTGCACGCCGCCTGTTCGTCTCGGAAAAGACGGTCGATCACCACGTCTCATCGATCCTTGCTAAGCTCGGCGTCCGCTCGCGCGGCGAGGCCGCGGCTGCGGCCCATCGCCTGGGTCTTGCCGAAATCGCCGAGGGACCGCGCGTTGCCCGGAAATAACAGGGCTAGCAAAAAAATAGGGAAAACTCCCGATGTGCCTATGAAGGCCGCCGCCTAACTTGCAGGTTCCCGGATTCTTCCGGCAACCATGCCAAGGATAAAATCCATGCCTCGTTATGTGGCGGCGCGCGCCGCTCTGGACCGTGAATCCATGCCGGATGGCATCATTGTCGCCACCTCCGATTCCGAACTCGACGACGCCCGAGCTTTGATGCGCGATTTCGTCGCCTGGCACCGCGCGCGGCATGTCGAAGACATCGCCCTCATCAATCGCTATTTCGATCACAAGGCATTTGAGACAGAGCTTGCCGGCCTGCCCGGAAAATATGCGCCACCCCATGGCGCCCTGCTGCTTGCTTATCAGGACGGCCAGCCTGCCGGCTGCGTGGCGCTGCGCAATCTCGGCGTCGGCATCTGTGAAATGAAGCGGATGTTCGTGGCTGAAGGTTTTCGCGAACTGGGCATCGGCCGGGCCCTTACCGCCCGCGTCATCGCCGAAGCGAAACATGCCGGCTATCGCGCCATGCGTCTCGACACCAGCAAGCGCCAGAGCGAAGCCATCCGCCTCTACGAGCGCGCAGGCTTTCGCCGCATCGAGCCCTATTACACGATGGGCGATGACCTCCGAGACTGGCTCGTCTTCTTCGAGCTGGAGCTCGGTGCATGAAATGCCAGATCGTCCCGCGCGTTGCACGCCGCCCGCGCAGTTATCTTGATCGAAGCCGGGCGCTTCTCCGCTGGCCGGTTGTGCTGATCGACGCCATCTTCCTGTGGCTGGAACGCAACCGCCAGCGCCGCCTGCTGCACGGTCTCAGCAATCACATGCTGAAGGATCTCGGCCTGTCGCGCGCCGATATCGACCAGGAATGTGGCAAATATCCCTGGCAAAATTAAAGTATGGGGCAGGCCATAAAAAATGGGGAGGAGTCCCGATGTCGTGGGCGCACGCACTCTTTAGCTTTGGTGCGACCGGAATGCTCCGGCGCCAAGATAAGGAGATGCACAATGCCGCGCTATGTGGTGGAACGCGAATTTTCCGCGGGTCTCATCGTTCCCATCAATGACGAGGGTGCCAAGGCCTGCTGCAATGTCGTCGATGCCAACCTCACGGATGGCGTGACCTGGGTGCATTCCTACGTCACCCTCGACAAGAACAAGTCCTACTGCGTCTATGACGGCCCCAATCCGGAAGCCATCCGCCGCGCCGCCGGCAAGACCAATCTGCCGGTCAACAAGATTTCCGAAGTGCGCGTGCTCGATCCCTACTTCTACCAGTAGAGAGTCTGTTTGCTACAGCGGGGGCGTCGCCCCCGCTGCCCCCTCGGGCCGGCGGCCCGCGTCAAGGGCTCAGCTCAGAATAACTTTGGCGACCTCCTGCGCATCGAGTTCGCGCCATTGCCCCTCCGGCAGATCGCCCAGCGTCAACCCGCCCACGGCCGCGCGGTGCAGGGCATCGACATGATTGCCGACCGCCGCGAACATGCGGCGCACTTGGTGATAGCGCCCTTCATGCAGGGTGAGCCGCGCGGTCTTCTCACCGGTCACGACAAGCTCCGCCGGTAGCAAAGGCTTGGTCTCCGACTCCAGCATCATGGTGCCGCTGGCAAAAATCGTTGCCTCCCCGCCCGTGAGCGGGCGGGCAAGTGTGGCTTCATAGACCTTGGGCACGTTGGATTTCGGCGAGATCACGCGGTGCAGGAAATTGCCGTCCGCTGTGAACAGCAGCAGCCCGGTCGTGTCGCGGTCGAGCCGGCCGATGGGCGAGACCGGTGGCTTCCGGAATCGGAATCGCATGGGCAGGATGTCATAGACGATGCGGCCGGGGTCCTTGGTCGAACAGGTGAAGCCCAGCGGCTTGTTGAGCATGACGACGGCGCTTGCATCCGGGTCGAGCGGCTTGCCGTCATAGCGCAGTTCTTTATGCGCAATCGTCGTGTCGAAATCCAGTTCACCGCCGGCAGCATCGGTGATGCGGCCGTTGCGGATCAGCGCCATCATTTCCTTGCGGCTGCCGTAACCCAGATTGGCAAGATGCTTGACCAGTTTCATGACTTGGTGACTGCCTCGATGATCTTGTATCCGTCGGCGCCGGCCAGCACGCTGTGGCGCGCAAACAGCGCCCCCAACGTCGCCTCATAGGGCAGATGCTGGTTTGCCACCAGCACCATGCGGCCGCCGGCTTTGAGCGCCTTGGCGCCGGCGGCGATGAAACCCTGGCCGAGATCGGCGCGGTCGGCCTTCAGCACATGAAAGGGCGGGTTGCTGACGATAAAATCATAATCCCGCCGCAGACCCGTGGTGACGTCATGCCACAGGAAGTCGAGCTTCACCTTTCCTGCGAGTGGCGCGATGTTCTGTTCGGCCAGCATCAGCGCATCGCGCTCCGCTTCATAGAGATCGAGTGCTGTCACCTTCGGGCAGCGCGCCAGGATCTCGGCACCGAGATATCCGAACCCGCAACCGAGATCGGCACCATGGCCGGCAAGGTCGGCGGGCAAGTTCTCCGCCAGCAGCGCCGATCCCGCATCGATGCGATCCCAGGCAAAGAGACCGGGCCGGCTGAGGAACCGCGCATCGCTGATGCGCCGCGGCTCGCCCAGCGCCAGCCATTCGGCGAGCAATACTTGGTCGGTCTTGTTCTTGTCGATCCGCGCCCAGAACACCCGGCACTTGTTCTTGGAGAGCGACGTGACGCTGCCGGCAAGTGATGCCAGATCCGCCTCGATCGACCGCGCCCCCTCATTGTTGCCGACCGATGCCACCACCATGCCGCCAGCCGCGGCATGCGCCACCGCCTCGGCCAGCACAAACCGCGCCTCATCCCGCTGCCGCGGCGGCAGGGTGAGGATCATCGGGAACGGTCCAGCGGGGGTCTTCGCATCTTGGTTGGGCGCAAACCCGCCCACCGACAGCGCTTGCGCAAAGGGCAGAAACCCCTGCCGACAGACCAGCCGATCCTTCGGTGCTGCGCGCAACGCAGCGCCCATGCGGGCCTGCAGGAACAGAATATCGCCCGCCTCCGGCCAGGCAAGCGCACCGGTCGCAAAGGGCATGAACAGGGTCTCGAGGGCAGGATCGATCATGGCGATGATCTAACCGAAATCGGCCGCGCTGTCGCCCCCCGGTACTTACCTGCGCGGCGGCACCGGGTCGTAGTTCTCGTATTCCTGCGACTGCGGCACACCATCGGCGATCTCATAATAATCGCCTTTGGCGGCGACGAAGATGTGCCGGTCGAGTTTGAGCCCCGTGGCACCGTCGATCGTGCCCGCGGTGATGCTGATATAGGGCCGGTCCGTGCCCTGCCAGAACAGGTTCGATCCGCACACCCGGCAGAAACCCCGCCGCGCCTCGGGCGAGGAGACGAACCAGGTGAGGTTGTCAGCTCCCTCGATGCTGATATGCGCGTGGGCCGCCGCGGTCGCTGCCATGTAATGCCCGGTCGTCCGCCGGCATTGCTGGCAATGGCAGGCGATCACCGGGCGCATCGGCCCCGTCACACGGTAGCGCACGGCGCCGCACAGGCAGCCGCCTTGGCAGTCGTTCTGCGGGTTATCTTGGGCGGGATGGGTCATGGCTATCTCCTCCGGGCAGGTCCCGAAGCTTCGCTGCGCCGATGGTGGCGAGGCTGTCGCCGAAACGACCCTCTCTGGCCCGTCCCCTCCGCATCGTCATGGTCGGGGGGGGGGGGCCCCCCCCCCCGGGGGGGGGGGCGGGGCAAAAGCACGGCGGGGGGGGGGGGCGGGGGGCGCGCCGGCGCGGGGGGGCGGGGCGCGCCCCCCCCCCCCCCCCGGGCCCGCCAACACAACCCCCCCCGGGGGGGGGGCCCCCCCCCCCCCGACCATGACGAGGAGGAACGGAAGCCGCACTCCCACACCCTCTTGCCAGCCGCCACCGCCGACGCTAATCTCCGCCCATGAACTCGAACCTTTCCCTCACCGCTGCCGCCACTCTCGGTCAGCGATTTTGGTACCGCTGGTACGACCCGGCGGCCTGAGGGATATTGCATCCACGCTTCTAAAATCAGGGCCGCCTTCTACCAGGCGGCCTTTGCATTTGGATATCTCGTGGACCCCGCAAAAGCTGAACTGGATTGAAGGCGGTCTCTCAACCTCGAGGAGACTGACCATGACCCGTTTCGATTTCGACGTGATCGGCGACACCCCTGTCCTGAAATCGCGCCCCCCAGAACCCGCCGCAGAACCTGCTGCGGTGCCGGCGGCGGAACAGCCCAAAGAACAGCCTGCTGAGGAACGACGACAGGAAAACGCCGCCTGAGGCGCTGCGCAGCGCTACTCGGCACCCTTCAGATAGGCGCCGGGTGTCACACCCATGATCTTGCGGAACATGGTGATGAAGGTGCTTGGGTTGGCAAAGCCCAGTTCCAGCGCGACGTTCTTCACGGCGCGCCCGCTGCTGAGCAAAGTGAGGCTTTTCAGGACCCGCATCTGCTCGCGCCAGCGATGGAAGGTGAGGCCGGTTTCCTGCATGAACAGCCGCTCGATGGTGCGGTCGGATGTGCCCACGCGCCCGGCCCATTCCTTGAGGCTGCGGCGATCGGCCGGATTGGCGGCGAGCGCGGCACAGATCGGCAGCAGCCGCCGGTCGCTCGGATAGGGCAGGTACAGATCGCTGGCCGGCATCGCCACGATCTGATCCAGCAGCACATCGGCGATATGCCCGTTGGGTGTGCCTGGGGCGAAGTCTTTGGGGTCGGGCGCCAGGTTTGCAATTCCGGGTGTTGCAATCACCGCCGCCAGGATCAGTTCGCGCAGCAGCGGCGAGACGGCCAGCGTACAGGGCAGGCGGGGTAAATCCGGCCGGGCATCCGGTGCCACATAAAGTGTGCGCATCGCCGCCGCCTGGTTGATGACGATTTCATGCTCCATGCCGCCCGGGACCCACACGCAGCGATTGGGCGGCGCCACCCACTGGCCATGGGTCGTCTCCACCGTCATCACCCCGGCGCAGCAATAGATCAGCTGCGCCTTGCGATGATGATGCAGCTCGATATGCCAATCGGTCGGATAATTGATCGGCACCACCAGCACCGGCACGGGCACGGCATCGACGTCGAACCATTGCGCGTCGATGGCGTCGCAAATGGCCGGCGGAAATCTCAACGCGTTCCCGTGCAGTGTCACAGCAAATGCCCCTCGCTGCCCGTGCCCCGATATACGGGCGGGCGGCCGCTGACGCGTCAGTGTTCGCGATCATTATGGGCAGCCTGAGCGATTTTTCGCATCTCGAAAATTGTCGCAGCCGGAATCCGGCGGCAGCTGCATTTTGCGCGGCCCGGTTGTGGCGCGGTCCGATAGATGGAGTAAAATATCTGAAGTAATACTTTTAAGTGTAGTCAATACTGCAGACGAGGTTCCCATGGCCCATGCGACGCCCGATCCCAGCGTCATCACCAATTTCGCCGCACTAGATTGGCAGCGCGAAGCGGCGGCAGCGGAACTCTTCATCAACGGCAATCCCTTCCGGCGCCCGACCCGCGCCAAGGACCTGCCGTTCATCCCGCTCGACCGGCCGCTATGCCTTGACCGCCTTGCCGGCAATTCGGCCCTCGCTCTCCACCGCCTGCTGTTCAATGCCTATGAGAGCGATCTCCTCTTTCTCCCGCGCGCGCCACTGGACTGGCAGGACTTTGACGCCTTCTACGGCGCCCAGTCACAGCGCCTCGCAAATGAGGCGCGCCCGCAATTGGAACATCTCGCCTTTGCCGGCCTTGAGCGTGACGTAGAGCTTACCGGTCCGTGGTCGCCTGAGGTGACGCTGGCCTATTTCCAGGATTTTCTCGCCACCGAAAAATCCAATGCGGCTTCGGGCTGCGACAGCGATCCGCTGCTCGCAGCCCTCATCAACGCCCGCGATCCGCAATCGGCGGCGCGGCACTATCTCGTGCAGATGGCACCGGACTTCCTTGCCGAAGCCTCGGCCATGGCGCGCCTGGCGCCCGGCGCCTATGGCCCGCTGCAATCGGCGCTGTTCAATGTGCTGATCGACGAATACGGCGCCGACGCGCTGCGCTTCACGCTCGCCCGCATGGCCGCCCAAGGCCGCGACATCAAGCTCGCCACCGCCACACCTGCGGCCGGCACGCCGGCGACGGTGGTGTCGCGGCTCAACGCCGAGGTCAACCGCATCCTCGGCACGCCGGCGATGCGCGAACGCGTGAACGCCATCGGCGGTGTGCCCACGCCGATGAGCCCCGAGCAGTTCGCCGCCAAGATGGCCGACGACGGCCGGCGCTTCGGCGCGATCATCCGTGCGCGCAAGATCGTCGGTGACTGACGCCGATCGGGAGTCGGGGATGCCCTCGGCCTCGCGCCCCTCGCGCCGCAGGCCGGGG
>NZ_CAKZGO010000015.1 GCF_936916975.1 uncultured Dongia sp.
GTTGGTGTTTTTTTTTTTATTTTTTTTTTGTGGTGTTTTTCTTTTTTGGGGGTGGTTTTTTTTTGTGAGTTTTTTCTTGTTTTTTTTTTGGGTGTCGACGAAGCGAGCGGTGCAGATTTCGGTGGCCGGCATGCGCAGGTGTTCTTCGTGCCAGGTCATACGCGGGGTCATATCGCCTATTGGTTCGCTGGGGACCACGCGCTGTTCTGTGGCGACACGCTATTTTCGATCGGCTGCGGCCGCTTGTTCGAAGGCACGCCGTCGCAGATGTGGTCGTCGCTGCTGAAATTGCGCGCACTGCCCGATGACACGCGCATCTATTGCGCCCATGAGTACACGCAATCCAATTGCCGCTTTGCGCTCACCGCGGAGCCGGAGAATACGGCACTGGCAAGGCATGCAGAAGAGGTAGCCAGGGTGCGGGCCGCGGGGCTATTCACGATTCCCTCGACGCTCGGTGTCGAGAAAGCATGCAATCCCTTCCTGCGTGCGGATCAGCCGGCTTTGCACAAGCGATTTGGCAATGCTGGGGTATCGGACGCGGAAATCCTGGGCGCCATTCGCGCCGCCAAGGATAATTTCTAGCGCTGCTAGACGAGGTAGTGATGGGTATAGGCGATGATCATATTGATCGCCTGGCCATCTTCCGACAATGGCAGGATGACCGTCTGTTCATTGCCGATGCGACCGTCCGGTGTCACGAAGCGGCGCTGTTCGAAGCGCGGCGCCCGGCGCATCACCACGTCGTCATATGCGGCAAGGGCTGCATCTACGGAGCTGGCGAAGAAGCCGTCAGCGACGCCCTTGCCGGTCGAATCCCTGCCACGCATGGCGACCTCTCGCGTGCCGAGCAAGCGGTAGACAAAGCGGCGTGCATCATCGACCACGTCGATCAGGGCAATGCCGGGCAGGAAAGACGTCATTTCGACTGGGTCGAAATCTGACCGTGCGGGCATTTCGCGATCCCGGCATTTGCCGCGCCAGAACGCATGAAATGCCACGATGTCGTCGCAATAATTGCCGGCCCGCAAGGCGTCCGCCGTAGTAGCGTTGGCGGCATGAAGGCCAGCTTGGGGTGTTGGCGTGACCGACATCGGATTAATTGTTACCTCAATTCTTGGTGTTATTTGCAGCGTAGCCGACCGGCATCGCAAACCCAAGCCGAAAGCGGCTCATTTCGGCCAAAATCACTGTCGATGCAAAACCTTGGCCGCCACGGGCGGGAACTGACACCTAATTACAGCGTTTAGGACCGCATACAGCAATTTCAAACGATTGAGTGCAAGAACCTATTGGTGCGGCAATGAATAATATTTTTCTATGATGTTGCAGCGAGGCCACAACCTTCCACCCCGGCCCAGTCTGATCAACCTGAACGATTGGGCGATATTTCTGGATTTGGATGGCACGCTGCTCGATGTCGCGGCGTCGCCCGATTCTGTCTTCGTTCCAAAGCATCTGATCGAGACGCTGGCGGCTTTGCGGACGCATCTCTCTGGTGCGCTCGCCATTCTTTCGGGCCGCTCGCTGCGCACCATTGATCGGCTGCTGCATCCACTGTTGATCACGGCGGCGGGTGAGCACGGCGCGGTCATGCGGCTGCCAGAGGGCGAAGCGGTAGAGGCCAGTTCTGACACGGTGGTGCCTGAGCACTGGCGCAAGGAGATTCATCTGCACGCCGAGAATTGGCCGGGCGTGCTGGTGGAGGAAAAATCCCACGGTGTCGCCATTCACTATCGCGCCAATCTTGGCGCGGCGATTCCTGTCATGGCGTTGCTGGAGCGCCTGACCCATGAGAATGCCGACTTCCAGGTCCTGCCGGCGTTGATGGCGCGCGAGTTGCGCCATAAATCGATCAACAAGGGGAATGCGCTGGTCACCTTGATGGTGACGGAGCCCTTTCGCAATCGGCGGCCACTGTTCATCGGTGATGACGTGACGGACGAGGATGCGATTGACGCCGCGAGCCGCCTCGGCGGTATCGGGCTTCGCGTTCCCGACAGCTTTGAGGGCGAACCCGCCCGCGTCCGCAGTTGGCTTGCCGAGTTGGCCACTATGACGCCAATACACCCAGACGGAATGGAGCACTGAATGGCACAACTGGATCTGGGAGTCGTCGGCAATGGTACCGTGGCCAGCTTGATCGATCAGGCCGGCCGGCATCAGTGGTTCTGCTTTCCGCGCTTCGATAGCGACCCGCTGTTCAATGCGCTTGTGAACGGCACCGAGCCGGCGCGTGGTTTTGCCGATATCGTGATTCGCGATGTCGCTACCACCACGCAATGTTATCAGCGCAACACCGCGGTGATGGAAACAAACTTCACTGATGCCCACGGTGGGTCCTGTCGTGTTACCGATTTTGCACCGCGCTTCACGCGCTTTGGCCGCATCTTCTGCCCGCCGATGTTGGTCCGGCGGATCGAACCGGTGAGCGGTCGTTGCAAGATCACGGTGCGGATGCGTCCCACCTTCGACTATGGGGCGACCGAGCCAAAGGTCATCGTGGGATCTAACCATCTGCGTTTCGTCGCCGGTGACAGCACCTTGCGCGTCACAACCGACATGCCGGTGAGCTATCTTGCCGATGAAGTCGAGTTCATGCTCGACCGCCCGGTCAATCTCATCATCGGTGGTGATGATCCTGTACCAGAGGCCGTGCCACCGTTGGTGACGGATTTTCTGGAGCAGACGCTTGCTTATTGGCGGGAATGGGTACGCGATCTCGCGGTCCCGTTCGACTTCCAGGAAGCGGTGATCCGTGCTGCGATCACGCTGAAACTGTGCACCTTCGAAGATACCGGAGCCATTGTTGCCGCGCTGACAACGTCTGTGCCGGAAGCGGCGCATTCTGGTCGCAACTGGGATTATCGCTATTGCTGGCTGCGCGATTCCTATTTTGCGGTGACGGCCCTCAATCGCCTGGGTGCGACGCGTACGATGGAGAACCATGTGCGCTTCATCCTGAATGCTGTGCTGAATGCCGGCGTCTCGCCGGAGGTGCCGCTCTATCCGATCGTACCGGGCAGCGATACCACCGAGAAAAACGCCGATGCCTTGGCGGGATTTCTTGGCATGGGGCCGGTGCGCGTCGGCAATGCTGCGGTCATCCAGCGCCAGCATGACGGCTACGGCTCGATCATCCTCACCGCGGCGCAGATGTTCTATGATGAGCGCCTGCCGACCGTGGGCGACATTGATCTCTATCGCCAGTTGCGACCGATCGGCGACCTTGCTGCGGCATCGGCCCTGGCGCCGGATGCGGGGCTGTGGGAGTACCGCGAGCGGGTCAGCGTGCACACGCATTCCGCTGCCATGTGCTGGGCCGCACTGCATCGGCTGGGCCTCATCGCGGGGCGGGTGGGTGAGATCCAGGATCAAGAGCGTTGGCTGAAGCTGGCGGCGGATTTGCGCACGACCATTCTAGAGCGGGCAACCTCGGCCACCGATGGGTGGATCGCCGGCGCCTTCGATTCCCAGGTATGCGACGCCGCCGTCCTGATGCTGCCGGAAATCGGGTTGTTGCCCTATGACGACCCGCGCTTCCTGCGGACGCTCGACGTGATCGAGAAGCGGTTGATGCATAACGGCTTCATCATCCGCTATGACGAGCCCGACGACTTCGGCCGGCCAGAGACAGCGTTCCTGGTCTGCAGCTGGTGGTTCATCGATGCGCTCGTCGCGGTTGGGCGGCGCGAGCAGGCCGAAGAGCTGTTCCGCCGCATTCTGGCCAAGCGTAATCACCTCGGCATGCTGTCTGAAGACCTCGACGGGGTCGACGGCACGCTTTGGGGCAATTTTCCACAGACCTTCTCTATGGTTGGCATGATCCTCTCCGCCATGCGTTTGAGCCGGAGTTGGGAGGAGGGTCTATGGCGCGCGTCGTAATTGTCTCAAACAGGGTACCGCTGCCGAATGAACGTGGCGCCCGCGCCGGCGGCCTTGCCGTGGGCCTCAGCGATGCGCTGAAGGATGGCGGTTTATGGTTCGGCTGGAGTGGGGAGATTTCAAAAACCACCCACAATCCCGTGCGCAAGGTGGAAGCTGCGGGTGTCACTTATGCAACGATCGACCTCTGTCAGGAGGATTACGATCGTTTTTACGTGGGCTATGCCAATTCGACGCTATGGCCACTGCTGCACTTTCGCCTGGGGCTCATCGATTTCAAACGCGAAGATCTCGAGGGATATTTTTCGGTCAATCGTACCTTTGCCGCAGCACTGGCGCTGGAACTGCAGCCCGACGATGTGGTGTGGATCCATGACTATCATCTGATTCCCTTGGGTGCGGAGTTGCGCCGTTTGGGCGTGCGCAATCGGCTCGGCTTCTTTCTCCATATACCGTTCGTGCCGGCGAGCCTGTTTGCTGCCTTGCCTCAGGGCGAGACCTTGCTGCGCGCTTTTCTCGCCTACGACGTGGTGGGTTTGCAAACCGAAGAACATCGCCGTGATTTTCTCGATGCGGTGAAGCAGGTTCTGGGCATCGAGCCGGACGCTGACGGGCAACTGGTGACGGCTAGTGGCATCTCGCGCGCCATCGCCAACCCGATTGGCATCGATGCCCGCGGGTTTGCCGCCATGGCCACCAAAGCGGAGCGCTCGGTAGAGACAAAGCGCTTGCTGTCCAGCCTGGTCGGCCGCGATCTGGTGATCGGCGTCGACCGGCTGGATTATTCGAAGGGCTTGCCGAACCGATTCACGGCGTTCGGCAAGCTATTGCAGAATTATCCGGAACACCGGCAGAAGGTGAGCTACCTGCAGGTGGCGGCGAGAAGCCGGGAAGACGTCTCGGAATACCAGGCGCTCCGGCGAGAACTTGACCGCAAGGCCGGCAACATCAACGGCCGCTTTGCTGAATTCGATTGGGTGCCGCTGCGTTATATGACCCGACCGGTGAACCGTAATTTATTGGCCGGATTCTATCGCGCCGCGCGTGTCGGATTGGTGACGCCTTTGCGCGACGGCATGAATCTGGTGGCCAAGGAATTCATTGCGGCACAGGATCACAACGATCCCGGCGTCCTCATCCTCTCACGCTTTGCCGGAGCGGCTGAGGATCTGGCAGAGGCGCTGATCGTCAATCCCTATGACCCAGACGAGATCACCGAGGCGATGCACCAGGCACTGATCATGCCGCAGACGGAACGGCAGGATCGCATGGCGCATCTGCGCGCCCGGGTCTTTACAAGCACCGCAGAAGCTTATTGCCGCAACTTCCTCGCGGCACTCGCGGCTTAGACCGCGAGGCCGATTGGGCAGGACACGCCGGTGCCGCCAAGGCCACAATAACCGCCGGGATTCTTGGCGAGATATTGCTGGTGATGGTCTTCGGCAAAATAGAAAGGCGGCGCGGCTGCGATCTCGGTCGTGATCGGGTCGCGCATGCCGGCTTTTGCCAGCGCCGCCTGATAAGCGTCGCGGCTTGCCAGTGCCAGATCTTGCTGCGTCGTCGAATGAGTATAGATGGCGCTGCGATATTGCGTGCCGACATCGTTGCCCTGGCGCATGCCCTGGGTCGGATTGTGGCTTTCCCAGAAAGTCTGCAGCAGTTTTTCGTAAGAGATTTTGGTCGGGTCGAACACCACGCGGACAGCCTCGGTATGGCCGGTGCGGCCGCTGCAGAGTTCCTCATAGGTGGCATTCGGTGTGAAGCCGCCCTGATAGCCCACCGCCGTCACATAAACGCCCGGCAGTTGCCAGAACTTGCGCTCGGCACCCCAGAAGCAGCCCAGGCCGAAATCAGCGACTTCTAGACCGGCGGGGTAGGGCGGGGTCATCTTGTTGCCGGTGAGGAGATGGGGGTTGGGCAGCGGCATCGTCGTCGCGCGGCCGGGCAAGGCGGCCTCGGCGCTGGGCATTTCGACGGGTTTGCGGGCGAAACTGAACATCAGGCGACCTCCTTGGGGCCGAAAATGGCGTTGGCGTTATATGGGGCGCGGGGCCTTCTCTGCCAAGGTGGAATTTTACCGCGGAATGACCCCTTCAATGGAAATCGCGGCTGCGGATGGCTAGGACGGGCTTTTCCGGACGCTGGCGTGAATCGCCGCCATTGGGGTGTGTCACCTCATCGGCCCGCGCAGTTGGTGGTTTCAGCAGCGGATTATTGGCTTCATGCAGGCCCGCCAGCAGATCGCCCATGTCGATGACGCGGTCGGCCACGACATGTACGACCTGATAAGGCGGCTTGCCCTCGACCTGCACCTTGCCGACGCAGCCCATCAGCCGGGCACCCATGACGATAGCGCGGTTCTCGGCAAAGATACGTGGCCACACCACGAGGTTGGCGATGCCGGTCTCGTCCTCCAGGGTGACGAAGATGACACCGCTGGCTGTCCCCGGGCGCTGGCGAACCAGTACGAGGCCAGCGACGAACACGCGCTGCCCGTTCTTCAAGCCGGCGAGTTTATTGCAGGAGAGGACACCGCGACGATCGAGGATGCTGCGCAGGAAATGAACCGGATGGCGCTTCAGGGACAGGCGCAAGGTCTGATAATCCTCGACCACATGCTGCGAGAGCGGCATCTCCGGCAGCTGAGCGCGGTCCGCCTCGATGCTCTCGCTATCGGCAAAGAGCGGCAGCGGCATTTCACCCAAAGCCTTCACCGCCCATAGCGCCTGGCGCCGATCGATCCCCAGTGACCGGAACGCATCGGCTTCTGCCAGCTTGACCAGGGTCGAGGACGCCAGGCCAGCACGGCGCCACAGATCATCAAGGCTGGTATAGCCGCCGCCCCGCGCGTCAACGAGGCGTCGCATCTCGTCCAGTTTCAAGCCATCGACCTGGCGGAATCCCAAGCGCATGATAGGGCCATGTGCGGCCAGCTTTTTGTTATCGGTATAGTTATCGGCAAGAACATGCCCGTGCTTCCGATGGCTGCCACCTTCCAGCTCGGCATCCCATTTGCTGAAATTGACGTCGACATTGCGCATCCTGACGCCGTGATCGACGGCATCGCGCACGATCTGTGCCGGCGCATAGAATCCCATGGGCTGGCTGTTGAGGAGGGCGGCGGCAAAGACAGCCGGATAATGGCATTTCAGCCATGCCGAGATGTAAACCAGCAAGGCGAAGCTTGCGGCATGACTTTCGGGGAAGCCGTAATTCGCAAAACCTTCGATCTGCTTGAAGCAGCTTTCAGCAAACTTCTCCTCATAGCCATTCTTGAGCATCCCGCTGACAAATTTGTTGCGATAGTTCTGGATCGTGCCGACTTTCTTGAAGGTCGCCATCGCCCGACGCAATTCATCGGCTTCGTCGGCGGTAAAATCGGCAGCGACCATGGCAATTTTCATCACCTGTTCCTGGAACAAAGGAACGCCTTCCGTCCGCTTGAGTATCTTCGCCAGGGCCGGCGAAGGTGGATCATTTTTTTCCCGGCCATCGCGGCGTCTGAGATAGGGGTGCACCATATCGCCCTGGATGGGGCCGGGCCGCACGATCGCCACCTCGATGACCAGATCGTAGAATGTGCGCGGCTTGAGGCGCGGCAGCATGGACATCTGGGCGCGGCTCTCGACCTGGAAGACGCCGATGGAATCGGCTCGGCACAACATCTCATAGGTCAGGACATCGTCCTGGGGCACGGTGGCCAGGTTGAACCGAACACCATAGATGCGGTCCATGAAGTCGAAAGCGCGGCGAATGCAGCTCAGCATGCCGAGCGCCAGCACATCCACCTTGAGGAGGCCGACCGCATCGAGATCGTCCTTGTCCCATTGAATGACTGTGCGATTCTCCATGCTGGCATTTTCGATCGGAACGAGCCTGGATAGCGGCCCCTTGGAGATCACAAAGCCGCCGACATGCTGTGACAGGTGCCGCGGCGTGCCGATCAATTCCCCCGACAGTTTGACAGCCAAGGCCAGCCGTCGATCCGTGGGATCAAAGCCAGCGCCGCGGATCTGACGATCCGTCAATCCCTCATCCGACCAGCCCCAGACGGTTTTCGACAACCGATTGATGACGTCATCGGAGAGCCCCAGCGCCCGTCCGACATCGCGCAAGGCGGCGCGAGAGCGATAACAGATGACGGTGGCGGCAAGGCCGGCACGGTCGCGGCCATATTTCCCATAGATATATTGAATGACTTCTTCGCGTCGCTCATGCTCGAAGTCGACGTCGATATCGGGCGGCTCCTTGCGCGCGGCGCTGATGAAGCGCTCGAACAGCAGGTCGACCTTGGTGGGGTCGATCGAGGTGATGCCCAGGCAATAGCACACGACCGAATTGGCTGCCGAGCCGCGCCCTTGATGCAGGATGCCTTTCTGTCGTGCGAATCGGACGATGTCATGAACGGTCAGGAAGTAGCGCGCGTAATCGAAGCGTTCGATCAGCTTCAGTTCATGGTCGATTTTTTCCTGAATATCCTGGGGTATGCCGCCCGGATAGCGCCATGCCGCCCCTTGCCGGATAAATGCCGTGAGGCTGGCCAGCGGTGTTTCACCCGCAGTCACGATCTCCTCCGGATATTCATATTTCAATTCATCGAGTGAGAAATGGCAGCGGGCGGCGATCTCTGCCGTGCGGCTGACGGCATCTTCCAGGCCGCGGAACAGGCGGCGCATCTCAGCCGCTGCCTTCAGGTGTCGCTCGGCATTCTTCTCCAGCAGGAAGCCGGCCGTGTCGATGGTGCAATGATGGCGTACGCAGGTGAGCACGTCGAACAGCGCCTTGCGCGCCGGCGCATGGTGGCGCACCTCGTTTATGGCGATGGTGGGCAATCCCACCGCATCGGCCATCTGCTGCAGCGCGCGCAGCCGCCGTACATCATCACCGCGATAGAAATGGGTGAGGGCGAGGTAGCCTGTATCGGCGAAATCGGCGTGGAAACGGCGGATGAAGGTGAGAAATGGGTCGGCTGTGGATAGAGGTGGCACCACGATGGCCAGGAAACCCTCCTTCGCGGCCACGAAATCGGCGTAGTCGAGATAGCACTCGCCCTTCGGTGCACGCCGACGACCCACGGTGAGGAGTTCACACAGCCGCCCATAGGCCAGCCGATCCACGGGGTAGGCGAGGATATCCGGTGCATCGCGGAAGCTGAGGCGACAGCCGACGACTAGGCGGATCCCGGCCTTCTTGCAACCGACATGCGCACGCACAATGCCGGCCAGCGAGTTGCGGTCGGCGATGCCGATTGCCTTCATACCCAGCACCGCGGCCGTCAAGGCCAGTTCCTGGGCATGGGAGGCTGCTTCAAGGAAGCAATAATTGGTCATGGCCGATAGTTCGACATAAGCCGGGTTGCTGGCCGTGGACCTATCCGTCTTTTCCAGTGCCTGGGTAAGGGCTGGAAAATCGAGAATATTCTTGTCGCGTCTATCGGGCATGCGTCACGCGAAGATGCCATGCAGGAACCAGCGTGGTGGGCGCGTGGTATCCTGCGCATACAGACCGCTACGATAGAGCCAGAAGCGACGGCCGTCCTCGATCTCGACGCGGTAGTAATCGCGTGTGTCCTTGCCCTCGTCGCTTGGCTGCCACCATTCCGGCCGGATGCGCTCCGGCCCTTCCGCCTTGGCGACGCGGTGCTGGACATGACGCCAGCGGAAGGAAAGCGGTGGATCGTCGGGTACCGGCGCCATTGCCTCAATCGGCTCAGGCGGGGAGAGGAGGCGGATCGGCCGCGGCGGCAGAGAAGCGTGCCAATCATTGGGTGGCTGCTTTTTCTGCAATGGCGGCACGAAGGCTACGGCGCGTTCCGGCACATGGCTGGTGATGGCGCGGGGCACGGTGAGGCTGCCGGGACCCAGCCGGTTGGTGAGCCGATCAACCAGCGGGGCAATCTCGGCTGCGGTGACGGCGGGATTGCGCCGATCGAAATCGACCTGTGTCGCCGTCATTCTTTCCGAAACCAGCGCGCTCAGACTCATGCGCTCGATGCCGGGGCCGGGATCAATGGTGTCCAGTTTTTCTGTCAGTAGGCGGAGGAGATGCTTCAGGTCACGGCTGGGCCGTGCCGTGCCGATGATGAGGCCGGGCGCCGTTTCATCCAGGCGATGGGCAACGAGGCCTAGGCGACGCACGCCCAGTTCCTGCCTCTCCAATTCGCCGAGCAGGCGCGTAAGCAAAATGTCGGTCGCGCGCGCGATCGAGTCCGGCGCCGAGATCGGCTCGGCGAAGACCAGGCTGACGCGGTGATCGGGCATCGGCGCCAAAGGCGAGAGACTCTCCGCCGCATAGCCCAGGGCTTGGTCGAGCCGTTCCAGCAGCCGCGCGCCGAAGCGCTTGGTAAGATCGGCGCGCGGCAGCGGATAGAGATCGCCGATCCGGCGCAGGCCCACGCGGTCGAGCCCAGACGCCGTCACATCGTCAAGCCGCAGGGCGCGCACCGGCAGGCGCCCCAGTGCCGTCGAGATGCTGCCGGGCGGAATGATGGCGTGATCGCCGCCGAACCTAGCGCTGGCCCAGGCGGCCCCGATGGTGCCAGCGATGGCGCCGCGCGCCTGGAAGCCCTGGCGGGCGAGACGGGCGAGCGCATCGGCCATCAGCCGGTCCTCGCCCTGCCATAGATGCGCGCAGCCGGTGATGTCGATAAGCAGGCCGTCCGGCGCATCCGGCGTCGCATGCGGCGAAAAGCGTGTCGCCCATTGCGCCAGCTGATGGAGATTGCCGAGATCGCCCGCAGGGTCGGCCGGCTCCACCCGCGCATCCGGCACGCAGGCCAGCGCATCGGCCAGACGCTGGCCGGGAAACAGGCCGCGCGCCAGGGCCATATCATCCGCCGCATGCACCAGGCGCAGATTGCCGCTGCTGCGCACCAGCAACAGCGGCGAATTAACCGGCTGCGCGCTTGATGCCGGGTTCTGAGGCTGCGACTGACGCTGCCGGCGGTGCCAGCGATCGGTCGGCCAATGCGGCAGCCACAGGCTGAGGAAACGTCGCTTCTCGCCATCCATCTTCATGTTCCTCGATAAGCCAGGTTCCAGGACGCCCACCGCGGCAGCGCCACAGCTCGATGTGCCAGCGAGCCGCGCCGGGCAAAGTGGGGTGCGGCAATGCCGCGATGCCCAGCGAAGGCGCCGGCCCGATGCGCCAGCGCGTGACGGCCGCGATCGGCTGCGCGCTGAGCTGCCGCAACTGATCGGCACGCCCGCCGCGGCGGATGATGAAGGCCGGCACGCCGCTTTTTTCCGCCGCCAATTGCAGCCGCCGGCTCTGCGTGAGGTCGAGGGCAGACACCTCCGCCACCACCGCGTTGAGTCCGGTGCAGCGCAGCGCTTCCTCCATCGCCCAGAGCGCATCGGCGTTGCGATTGATGCGCAGATGCAGCAGCCGGTCGGGATCAAAACCGCGTTCCGGCAAGGCACGGGCATAGAGATCGCGCTGCCGCGCAATCCACAGCGTGCTGCCATTGCCCTGCTGCTGGCGATGGCTGACGAGGCGCGTCACGGCCGCGGCGGCGAGGCTCGCTTCCTCAAGATCGGGGCCATGCCCCACAAACTCATGCAAGGCGCCGAGGGCAAGGCCGCCGCCGGGCAGATGCCGGTCGATGGAGCCAAGCCCCCAGGTGAGGTTGCCGCGCGTTTCACCCGCATTCGCCTGCGGCAGCTTTTCCAGCAGCGCTACTTGCCGCCGCAAGCCCGCAAGCCCGACGGCCGCCAGCGGCGGAGCAGCGGCGAGGGCAGGTCGGGAGCGAGTGAGATCGTGTTTCATGATCCCTTTTTGTTCCATCTAGCGGGGGAGTCAAGAAATGAGAACATATAACGAACATTCACTTGACGTATGCATTTAGCGTGTTGTATTATACGTAATATCAACCTATGGGAGGTTTCATCGTGCTCAGACCAATCCCGAGTAAGATTGCAGCAAATCTCACGAAGAAGAATGAAGAATTACAACTTCTTGACGGTGAGGCAGCGGCGACTGAAAACGCTGAAAAGCTAAAACTGGCAACTTCCCTCCACACCCAGGGCATCAGTCCGGAACGCTGGACCGAAGCCCAACCGGCCGGCTGGGCCGTACAGAAGGCTTTCCAGGACACAGGCCGAAAACCGGATGAGCAGCATTTCGAGGTGAACGGGCGGCTCTACAAAAGCGGCCTGCACGTTGCGGCAAACCAGGCTCAGGGCCAGGACGCAATCGATGTCTATCTGGGCGCCGCGCCCAAGCCGGTCGACCAATTGATCGACATCACCAAAGTGCCGCTCAAATATCCTTTTGGCCGCCCGCATGAGGCGCGCGACGACCGCCCGGATGCCCATGCGCTCAATCTCCATTACGCCCGGATGGGCGTCGATCCCGCATCGGCCCATAACGGCGATCCCCTGCCGATGGATCAGCAGCCGAAACTGCAGCAGGCGACCCGCGCGCCTGATGGCACTGAGATCCCGCTCGGTATCCCCGGCATCTATCGCGGCTATGACGACGGCTTTTTCTATGCAGCGAACGAAGGGACGAAGGAAAGCACCGAGGTGCAGGCCTTGCGCCGCAAGCTGGCAGAGGAGAAGGCCACGACACAAGGCGATGCCGCAGCGATGGTCGCCAACGACAACGATCCGGAGATCGACGAGGCGGTGGCAAGGAGTTATCAGCAAAAAAATCCCAGTGAGTCACCAGCGAAGCTATCCGAAAAACCCGTGGTATCGACCGAGGAATCTGCTTCGATCCCTTCACGGCTGCCTATGCTCATCTCCGCGATAGAAAAGAAGCAAAACGATCAACTGCTAAGCAAGGACGAAGAGGCTATCCTAGAAGCAGTCGATACGACCTTTAGCGATGCTGGGGCACCAATCGACATAAACAAAGTGGATATCGCGCGCCTCAAGACAGTTGCCGAGGCGGAACAAAAGAAGCTGGGAGAAAAGACAGAAAAAGAGGACAAGTCCGCGGCAACCTCAGAAACCATGACGCCGGTAATTACAGGTGCAACTGCGGCGCTACCCGCGCTCGGGGGCGTCGGCCAATTCTTCGCCAGTGCCCGCGCTGCCGCAGCTGCAGTGCCTGCTCTTATCGGGGACGTCGCAATTGGCGCCACAGCTCTAAGTGCTGCGGGTTTCGCGGCATTGGTTGGCGGATTCACAGCGCTCATGACATCGAGCACGCAAACTCAGGAGCAAGAGGATGAGGATCTCCGTCAAGCTGCAATGCAGCGGGCAGCGGCGCAGGCTAGTACCTCAGCGGCCCAGCCAGATTCTCTACTTAGAAAATTGCTACTAGCGAACTACCAGACGTATATCTCCTTGGTCGCTAAACTTAGAAAAGGAGAAATACTGACGGAGGAAGAGACAAAACTATCGAAAGAGATCAATTCCACAATTGACCAAGATACTAATGAAATCGCTCTAGCAGATGTAAAGCTGAGCGTGGCAAATATTGCCACGGCCGAGCAACCGAATATACCCGGGCAAATTATAAACGATGGCATCGCCATCATTCCAAGTATCAAAAAATGGTTGCTTAACCTATTACGCGGCAAACCTGATGATAGAGCTAAGCCAGATTGCAATGAAGTATTTAAGCATTGCCAAGGCTTATGTATCGATATGGTTGTCAATGAACCACATAACTTGCCCGGAGAAGGATCCGATAAATCCGGACGATACGTTCGATGCGTTCGAGAATGCATGGAAGCGCACGACTGTTTCGACTATTAGAACAGAGTGAGCAATGATTTTTCTAAGGTCGCCGCCCCATGAAGGTAGATGCAGCTAAAACAGTCTTAAGCGCACTGCTAAAAATACGTCCGACAATCAATGAGTTATTGGACTCAACGGAACAAATCGAAGACGAAGCAGAACGATTGGCTTTCCGTCGGCGCATTGCAGAGGTCATGCATGTGCTAGCCTACGATCTTGTCATGCAAATCGTTCGGCAATATCCGGATCTCGATCCAGATAAAAAGAACTGATTGGCATTCGATTACGTTCTCTTCGTGTTAAACCAATAAAACTTATTGGCTGCCTGCTTTCGCGGGTCACCGCGGCGACATCGCCAAAAATGTCCCTCATGCATCTATTCGGCCTCGCATGAAGCGCGCGACGACTACCCGGATACGCAGCCTCTAGCCAACGGTGGCCGCGCTATTGGCCGGAAGATGCCGGATACAAGGGTCACGATATCCCGCGTGGGTGAATGACCGAGGCGAAACGGGGTTGCGAGTTGATTAATGGTGTGCAGCAATGGCTCGAACAATTCGGAGCAGCCATGAAGCGGGATACGGCAACGTCAATGATGGCGGCTTTATGCAACCCTGAAACATCATTTTCCAAACTCGATGATCTTAGTCTTCAAATTGAGGATGAAGCCGAACGGGTCTGGGTTCGCCGGCGTCTTGCCGAAGCTATGCGCGCACTGGGCTATGAACTCGTGATGCATATTGTCCGGCAGTATCCCGATCTGGATCCGGACAAGAAACCACAGTGACGAGTTAGAAAGTCAAGCGGGCCATATTTGGATAAAATTCCAACACTGCAAATTTGCTCATCCATTTTGGCACTTGTTTGATCGAGTGCAGGCCATTTGGCTATGATGCGGTTTGCAAAAAGAGAGTGGTGCCAGGCTATGGATATCGCAATCATCAACAAAGCAGCCGGCATTCTGTGGCAGGCGCGGCTGGCGCAGGAGCGTTTACCCGCACTGCCGACCGATTGCAGGCCAATGACGCTCACCGACGGCTATGCCGTCCAGGACGCGATGGCAGTCCTTGCCGGGTCCCCGATCTTTGGTTGGAAGATCGCGGCTACCAGTGCGGCGGGCCAGAAGCATATCGGCGTCACCGAGCCGTTGGCCGGACGGCTGTTTGCCGATTTTGTCTTGCGCGATGGTGCCAGCCTGCCGGCCGCGCCCTTGCAGATGCGTGTGATTGAGGCGGAGTTCGCCTTTCGCATGGGGCGCGATCTCGGTCCGCGTGCGGCCGCGTATGAGATGGACGAGGTTTGCGCCGCCGTTGCCGATCTCCATCTGGCCATCGAGATTCCGGATGCCCGTTTCGAACCCTTCGACAATATCGGCCCGGCGCAGATCGCTGCTGACGATGCCTTTGCCGCCTGGTTTGTGCTGGGGCCTAAAGTCGAAGGCTGGGCGGAGCTCGATCTACCTACTCAGCCGGTGCGTGTTTGGAAGAACGGGAAGGCGGCTGCCGAAGGTACGGGCGCCAATGCGCTTGGTGATCCGCGCTTGGCGCTGACCTGGCTTGCCAACGAACTGTCGAAGCGCGGTGGCGGGCTCAAGGCAGGCGAGGTCATCACCACCGGCACCTGCATCACGCCGCTGGAGATCGCACGTGGCGATGCGATCGTGGCGGAATTTACCGGGCTTGGCCAGGTTTCGGTGACGCTTTCCTGAAGCGCGCATTGTCCGCGAACCCAGCCCCTTGACCTTGCCCGTCCAGAGGCGAAAGATCAGCGGTGTAACCCGATTGTCATCCCCGGAGATATCCCGCCATGGCGCGCATTGTCGACTTCTATTATGCGATCGGCAGCCGCTATTGCTATCTGGCGCAGAGCCAGGTGCAGCGGCTGGAGGGGATCGGGCATGTGGCCATTCGCTGGCGGCCGTTGCTCTCCGAGGATCTGATGCGCGCGCGCGGGCTGACGCCGTTTCGCGAACAGGCGGTGTCGGTGCAGTACATGCCGGAATATCGTTCCGAAGATGCGGCGCGCTGGGCGGCCTTCTACAACATTCCTTATCGTGAGCCGAGCTGGAAGGCCATTGATTGGCGGCGTGTCAACATGGCAGCCGTGGCCGCTGCTCGTGTCGGCGATGTTGGCGCCTATTCGCGCCGGTTGTTCGACGCGACCTTTGGCGCAGGGGCGACGCTGATAACCGATCATGATCTGGCGCGGCTCGCGGATGAAGCGGGGCTCGACGGTGCGCGGCTGGTGTCGCTGATCGACGACAAGGAGACCGAGGCGCTGCATCGCCGCACGATCGACGCCGCGGTAGAGGCCGGAGCTTTCGGCGTGCCGACCTTTGTGGTCGATGGCGAGGTGTTCTGGGGCAATGACCGGTTGATCCTGCTGCAGCATCATCTGGCGAAGGATGCGGCCTGAGCGGCGAGACGTAGTGTCATTCATCCGCGGCCGTTGTTCGGGTCAGCCTGTGATCGGTCCCGACCCCATCGCCAGATAGATGCCGAGTAGCAGGAAACAGGCCGCTGCGGTGTAGCGCACACCGCCGGTTGGCAGGCGATCGGCCAGCTTGTGGCCCAGCAGCACGATGGGTGCATTGGCCAGCATCATGCCGAGCGTCGTGCCGGCTACCACCGCCACAAGATCGGGGTAGCGCGCGGCAAGCGCCACCGTCGCCACCTGGGTCTTGTCGCCGATTTCAACCAGGAAGAAGGTGATCAGCGTCGTCATAAAGGCGCCCGCGGAACTCTTCGGCGGCTTGTCGTCATCGTCGAGCTTGTCCGGGATCAAGGTCCACCCCGCCATGGCGACGAAGCCCGCAGCCAGGCCCCAGCGAATCCAGTTGGGATCAATATGGCTCATCAGGAACGTGCTGGCCCAGCGGCCAGCGGCACCGGCCAAGGCGTGATTGGCCAGCGTCGCCACGAGGATGCCCGCGATGATTGCCCAGGGGCGCCGGAAACGAGATGCCAGAACCAAGGCGAGAAGCTGGGTCTTGTCACCGATCTCCGCCAAGGCGACGAGACCGGTCGACACCAGGAAGGCTTGCATGATGTGCTGGCATCCGGATTGTGAGTGGCCCGCCTTCTCTAGCTGAGCCGTGGCGTTGCTGCAACTTGGTGCGGCATTGGCAATTCATGCCAAAGGTCGTGGTTGCGGCAGGCCGTTCAATCGATGATATTGGGCGCGAGGCGGGGGCTTAGAGTATGTAATACAAGGCACCAAAGCATGATCCGCGCTGCGCAGATTGCCGATCTAGGATCGCAGCCCCTATTAAGACTTGAAGCCTATTGGCTGTCGAAGCTTGGCGATCGACACATGCCATCGCGGGCCGATATCGATCCTGCCGACATCAAGGAATTGCTGCCGCAAATTATCATGGCGCGGATCGAACATGATCCCTTGCGCGTGAAATACAGCATCGTCGGTACCGCTTGCGCACGTAGCGCCGGGTTTGACTATACCGGCCGCTACCTCGACGAATTGCGCTTCGATTCAGAGTCCGATACGGACTGGCTGAAGATCTACAGCGAAATCGTCAGCGCGCGTAAACCGGTCGCCGGCACCTGTCGGTTCCGGACAGCGGATGTCGAGATACCCTACCGCGTCGCCGTCTTTCCGCTGTCGAATGACGGCGAGAATGTCGACCACACCATCGCCTACGAGCATCTCACGTTGAGCCTGACCGAGATGGATCACGTCCTGCCGGTCACGCCGAAATCAGATAAATGATGCGGCCTCGTTGACGCGCGTCACGCCACTACGCGCAACGGCGAGATTTCGCGGAACAACGGGCTGCTCACCAGATCCTTCGCCGCGGCGATATCGGGCGCCATCTCGCGGTCGATATCCCAGAAGGCGACCTTGGCGCGCAACGTCTCCATGACTCGGCGCAGAGGTTGGCTGGTTTCGACCGGTCGGCGGAGATCGATGCCTTGTGCCGCGCAGAGGATCTCGATGGCGACGATCGCAGCGGTGTTATCGGTCATCTCCAGCAGGCGCCGCGCCCCATGGGTCGCCATGCTGACATGATCTTCCTGATTGGCAGAGGTCGGCAGGGAATCGACGCTGGCCGGGTGGGCGAGGCATTTGTTTTCCGACGCCAAGGCAGCGGCAGTGACATGGGCGATCATGAAGCCGGAATTGAGACCGGGCTCCGGCACCAGGAAGGCCGGCAGATTGCTCATCCTGGCATCGGTCAGCATGGCGATGCGGCGTTCCGAAATGGCGCCGATCTCAGCCACGGCGATGGCAATGCAGTCGGCGGCGATGGCGATCGGCTCGGCGTGGAAATTGCCGCCTGAGAGAATGTCGCCCTGCTCGGCAAAGACCAGCGGATTGTCACTGACGGCATTGACCTCGCGGCCGATGACACCAGCGGCGTGGCGCAAGGTGTCGAGCACGGCGCCCATCACCTGGGGCTGGCAGCGCAGGGAATAGGGGTCCTGCACGCGGTCGCAATCGACATGGCTGGCACGCAAGGGGCTGCCATCCATCAAGGCCTTCAAAGCGGCGGCGACCTCGATCTGTCCCAACTGGCCGCGGATGGCGTGGATGCGCGGATCGAACGGCGTATCGCTGCCGAGTGTGGCATCGGTCGTCATGGCGCCGCTGCCAAGGCCGGCCAGGAACACATCCTCGGCGGCGAACAGGCCAGCCACGGCCAAGGCGGTGGAAACCTGCGTACCGTTGAGCAAAGCGAGGCCTTCCTTGGCAGCCAGGGTCAGTGGCTTCAAGCCGGCACGTTCCAATCCTTCAACGGCGGTCAGGACTTCGCCGCGATGGCGCACGGCGCCGACGCCGAGGAGGGCCTGCGAGAGATGGGCAAGCGGGGCGAGATCGCCCGAGGCGCCGACCGAGCCCTTGGAGGGAATGAGCGGATAGATCTCGGCATTGAGCAGGGTCACCAGCGCCATGATCACCTCGCGGCGGATGCCGGAATAGCCGCGGGCGAGGCCGTTGATCTTCAAGAGCATGATCAGGCGGACGATGTCATCACCCAGCAGTGGACCGGTACCGGCAGCATGGGAGAGCACGAGGCGGCGCTGCAATTCCGTCACCTGGTCATCCGGGATGCGGGTATGGGCCAGCGATCCGAAGCCGGTATTGATGCCATAGGCGGTTTTGCCCTGATCGAGAATGGCCTGGACCGTGGCGGCCGAGGCGTCGATGGCGGGAAACGCCTTGGGATCGATCGCCAATTGGTCGCCTTCGCGCCAGATTCGCCGCAAGTCGACCAGGGACAGGTGGCCTGGGGCGAGGATGAAGGTCTTGGTCATGGCAAATCTCCAGAATCAGGTCCCAGAATCAAGCCGGGGAGGACTGTAAAAGGCGGTTGTCTTATCTTGTATATACAAGTTGTCGATCCGACTCGCAACGCTGTCGCTTGAAAGACTTCTCCCCGCTGGTCGGACCTCGGCTCGGGCGACTACATGAATTCTTCTCCTGCTTAGATGACAGGGGGTGATCGACTCCTGCCGGATGGCGCATGCGCGCGAAATGACTGTCGTTCCCCGGATAATGGGTGTCGCGGCGGCGCGGCCTCCAAATCCGGAAAGCCGTTACGCCTGTTGCGAAATTTCGGATGAGCAGGCAGTTTGTCGCCAGCTCTTAACGAGAGATTAGGATCGGCGGTCCAGATTGGCCACCGGCTCCCTCAAATCAACATGCCACAGGCGAAGGTGTGACCATGGCCAATGACGGTGAACTCGATCTGACGACCCTGAGCGACGAAGAGCTCGTTCAGCAGGTGCATGACGATCTTTATGACGGTCTCAAGGAAGAGATCGAAATCGCCGTGAACATCTTCCTCGGCCGTGGCTGGACCCCCTATGACGTGCTGACCAAGGCCCTGGTCGAAGGCATGCGCATCGTCGGCGTCGATTTCCGCGACGGCATCCTGTTCGTGCCCGAAGTGCTGCTGGCGGCCAACGCCATGAAGGCCGGCATGTTCATCCTCCGTCCCCTGCTCGCCGAAACCGGCGCGCCGAAGGTCGGCAAGATGGTCATCGGCACAGTGAAGGGCGACATCCACGACATCGGCAAGAACCTCGTCTCGATGATGATGGAAGGTGCGGGCTTCGAGGTGATCGATCTCGGCATCAACAACTCGGTCGAGAAGTATCTCGAGGCGATCGAAACCCATCAGCCGGACATCCTCGGCATGTCGGCGCTGCTCACCACCACCATGCCGTATATGAAGGTCGTCGTTGACGCGATGATCGAAAAGGGCATCCGCAACGACTATGTTGTGCTGGTCGGCGGTGCGCCGCTCAACGAAGCTTTCGCCAACTCCGTCGGCGCCGACGCCTATTGCCGCGACGCGGCCGTGGCCGTCGAAACCGCGAAGTCCTTCATGGCCAAGCGCCAGGGCTCGGCACTCGCCAGCAAGGGCTGATCCAAATCGAATTTTCCGAGAAACCCCGCGGCTTCGGCAGCGGGGTTTTTCTTTGCCTGACTTGAAATGTGCTCGACGGTCGCCAAATACACGCAATGGGCGACGGCCAGAGCAGTCTCATAGGGTTTGTGTTCGGCCTCATCTTTACGTGGCTAAGCGAGCTATTTAAGTGGCGCACGAGAGACTGGGATTGGCGTTGGTTGGACGCCATCGTCGGTTGTTTGTTTGCGTTGCTGAAGATCGCAGCTGTCCTGGCGATTCTCGCCTTTTTGATCGCTGTCGCTTGGAATGCAGTAACCACCTAATGCCATCAAGTGAGCTGTAAGTCGCTCGCGGACAATCGATGAATGCGGCCGAAGCCGGCGACCAGCAAAGCCTCTTGCAGAGCGAATCGGTAGAAACGGAAGTCGCCGAACCCGGCGTAGAGTTCCGCAGCGGGACGCCGGGTGAGATAGGCATCCTTATCTTCGCCGGACATTGTCACGGCGACGGTACCCAGCAAGGTTACCCGCGGCCCGGTCAGCGGTTCTGCGCGGCCATCGGTGCCATCGAACAGCAGCGACGCGTTGCGGTCATTGCCCAGATTCTTCACGTGATCGGAGAGATCGGAGAGCAGCAGGAGTGGGCTGCCGCCCCCATCCAGCGCTGGTATGACAAGGCTGACGAAGGGATATTTACCGCCCTCCCGCATGGCAAGCGTCCCGAAATAGGCCTTGGGAAGGGCCATCAATCGGCCAATTTCGTCTTTTGGATCAATCTGTTCGCTCATTTTTCCACTCGTTCTTGGTGGTTGGCCACTGATCTTGCCACAATCTTTGCAAATCCTTGCACGGCCTAGCAATTGTGCCGATTGCGCCCCATTTCTGTCATCATTGGCGTCAATCTTGGCAAGGCCTGCTGAATTCTATACTTGTTCCGACGCCTAGGAGGGCCCCGTGCCGCAAACGATTGCGCTAGTTGATGACGACCGAAACATCCTGACCTCTGTCAGCATGACGCTGGAGGCCGAGGGTTTCACTGTGCGCACCTACAGCGACGGGGCCGAGGCACTGCGTGGGCTGGCGAGCCAGCCGGTTGATCTTGCCGTCCTGGATATCAAGATGCCGCGCATGGACGGGATGGAACTGCTGGAAAAGCTGCGCAAGACCTCCGCGCTGCCGGTGATCTTCCTGACCTCGAAGGATGACGAGGTCGACGAACTCATGGGCCTGCGCATGGGTGCCGACGATTACATCAAGAAGCCGTTCTCGCAGCGCCTGCTGATCGAGCGCATTCGTTCGATTCTGCGCCGCGAAGAAAGCCGCAATTCGACGGCCCAGACCGGTGAGGCGGCATTGCTGCGCGGGCCCTTGGTAATGGACCCGACGCGCCATCTGTGCACCTGGGACGGGAAGCCGATCGAGCTCACGGTCACCGAATTCCTGCTGCTGAAGGCGCTGGCGCAGCGACCCGGCCATGTGAAGAGCCGCGACCAGCTGATGGATTCCGCTTACGGCGAAAACATCTATGTCGATGACCGCACGATTGACAGCCACATCAAGCGGCTGCGCAAGAAATTCAAGGCGGTGATCGGCGAGTTCAATCATATCGAGACTCTCTATGGCGTCGGCTATCGCTACAAAGAGAACTGATATGCCTGTCGTGCTGCGCCGGCGATGAGTGAAGCTTCGCGCAGCGACGAGCTTGAGCGTTGGCGCCTGCCGCTATCCTCGGCGCGCGCCGAACCGGCGCAGAAAGAGGCGAAGGGTTTCTGGCACCGCCGCGCGAAGCCCGTGCGGACCGAGCCGGAACTCCGGCCGATGCCCGCCCGACCGATCGAGGTAGTGGCACCGCCAACGGCAAAGCCCGTAAAAGAAAGCGCCAAGTCGAAGCGCCTGCCGGCGTCGCGTCGGTCACTGTGGCAATCGCCACTCACGCGCCGCATCCTGGTGCTCAACATCATGGCGCTGCTGGTGCCGGTGCTGGGGCTTTTGTATCTACCGACCTATCGCGACAGTCTGCTGCAATCGGAACTGGAGTTGCTGAAGACCGAGGGTTCCCTGTTTTCCGGCGCGCTGGCGGCGAGCGGTGTCGTCACCGGGCCGCTGGGCGAGGAAAAGATGGTGCCCGAGACCTCGCGCCAGACGATCCGCCGGCTGGTTGACGTTTCCAAAACGCGGGCGCGGCTGTTCACGCCGGACGGGACGATGGTTGCCGACAGTTTCCTGCTGTCGGGTCCGGGTGGCATCGTCACCATCACGCCCTTGCCGCCGCTCGATCCCAACGAAAGCCTGGTCTGGAAATGGGTCGCTGGCGCTTATGATTGGGTTTTTGATCGCCTGCCGAGCAGCCGTGTGCTGCAACCCTATCAGGAAGCGGCTGTGCAGAACGCCGCGGACTACCAGGAAGTCGTCAAGGCGATGGACGGCGAGGCGATGACATTCGTGCGCGATGCCGGCAAGGGCAAGATGATCCTATCGGCCGCAGTGCCGGTGCAGCGCTACCGCCAGGTTCTGGGTGCCCTGTTGCTGACCAAGCCCGGCGATGACATCGAAGCCACCCTGCGCGACACGCGTCTTACCATCCTCGGCGTTTCAGGCATTGCGCTCGGCGTGACCATCCTGCTGTCACTTTATCTCGCGAGCACGATCGCTCTGCCGATCCACCGCCTGGCAGATGCTGCCGATCGCGTACGCCGCGACAAGGGGCGGCAGAAGACCATTCCGGATCTCTCCGCGCGCGGCGATGAAATCGGCGATCTCTCCGGCGCCTTGCGCGACATGACCGAGGCCGTGTGGCGGCGCATGGACGCGATCGAAGGGTTCGCCGCCGACGTGGCGCATGAGATCAAGAATCCGCTGACCTCCCTGCGCAGCGCAGTCGAAACCGTGGCGCGGGTCGAGGATCCTCAGCAGCAGAAGAAGCTGATGAGCATCATTCTGGATGACGTCCAGCGCCTCGACCGCCTGATCAGCGATATTTCCGATGCCTCTCGTATCGACGCCGAAATGTCGCGCGTGGAGGCGGCGCCGGTGAAGCTCCGCGATCTGGTACTTGCCGTGGCTGATGTCTATACGGCGACTGGCCGCGAGGATGCGCCGGAGATCAAGACGCTTTTGCCGGACGGCGACACGCTTTCCGTGCTGGGTACCGAAAGCCGGCTGGGTCAGGTCGTCCGCAATCTGGTCGCCAATGCCATTTCCTTCAGCCCGCCCCATGGCGCGATCGTGCTGGCGGCGCGCCGCGTCGCGCGTCAGGTCGTCTTGACGGTCGAAGATGAAGGTCCCGGCATTCCACCCGACAAGCTCAACGCGATCTTCGAGCGCTTCTATTCAGAGCGGCCGCGGGGCGAAAAATTCGGTACTCATTCGGGCCTCGGCCTGTCCATCTCGAAACAGATCGTCGAGGCTTATGGCGGAACGTTGCGGGCGGACAATCGCACGGATGGGCAGGGACGCGTCTGCGGCGCTCGCTTCACCGTGACCTTGCTGGTGGCATGACGGCATGAGCGGTCTGTCACTTCGCATCGACGGTGTGGCGGTGGCGATCGACGGACAGGCGATTTTGCTGCGCGGACCGTCCGGCAGCGGCCGTTCCGATCTTGCTTTGCGGTTGATCGATGAAGGCGCGCTGCTGGTCAGCGATGAGCAGGTCGAGTTGCATCGGCATGGCGAGCACCTCTTTGTAACGGCACCTGAGATGATGCCGGAGAATCTCAAAGGCCGGATCGAGGCGCGCGGACTTGGCCTGGTGCCCGTCGCGCATGTGGCCGAAGCCCGGCCGCTTGCCTGGGTGATCGATATGGCGGCAGCTGACCAGATCGACCGTTTGCCGGTGGCACTTTCCACCGACTATCTCGGAGTCACCGTGCCCTTGCTGAAGCTCGATCCCTTTGCTCTCTCGGCGACAGCCAAGCTACGGCTTGCCGTTCGGTGCGGCCCAGGTCTTATAATGGGCCGCGAATGAGTGACCGTGGAACCGACATACGCGATGTCCAGCCTTAGCATGACCCCCGATCAAGCAGAAGCAGCCGATGCTGCTGCGCGCCCGACGCGACGCCATATTCTGCTGGTCACGGGCCTCGCCGGGGCAGGGCGTTCTACCACGCTCAAATGCCTGGAGGATATCGGCTACGAGGCGGTCGACAATCTGCCCCTCGATCTGCTGCCACATCTGGTGGCGGGGCTGGCGCAAACGACGTTGCCGACGCTCAGCAAGCCGATCGCACTTGGCATCGATTCACGCACCAGTGGATTTTCCAGTGATGGGTTCATCGACCTTGTGCGCCGTTTGAAAGCGGACCGGCGCTTTCGCGTGAGCCTCGTGTTCCTCGATTGTGAGGATGAAGTTCTGCGGCGCCGTTACACCGAAACGCGCAGGCGCCATCCGCTGGCACAGGATCGGCCAGTGAGCGACGGCATCCTGCGCGAGCGCAATCTGATGCGCGCGGTGCGTGCGGAAGCAGACCTGGTGCTCGATACCAGCGACACCGCGATCGGCGATCTGAAGGCGATGCTGATCGGACATTTCGGCCTCGCTGCCCGGCCTGATCTTGCCCTCACCATCCTGTCCTTCTCCTATAAGCAGGGACTGCCGCGCGAGGCGGACCTGGTTTTCGACGTTCGTTTCTTGGAAAATCCCTATTATGATCCGGCACTTAGGCCACTTTCCGGCGAGGATGAGGCGGTCGGCCGGGCGATCGAGGCCGACCCTGCTTTCCCCGGTTTCTTTGCAGCCCTGACTTCCTTATTGTGGCCCCTCTTGCCGGGCTATGAGGGCGAAGGAAAGAGCTATCTGACCATCGCCATCGGTTGCACCGGCGGCCGGCATCGTTCGGTCTTTGTCGCCGGCAGATTGGCCGAATGGCTGCGGGAACGTGGTCGGTTGGTTACGCTGCGACATCGGGATGTAGGACGCCCCGTGTCATGATGGACAGCATCATGACGGGCTGCGTCCTTTCGAGCGAGGCTGAGATATGTGGCTGTACTGGCCGCTTCCGGGACCAAGGTCCGGGTAGGCGGCGCAAGACAGCTTGTCGAATTTGGGGGTATGCGTGGTTCAGACACAATTGATCGGCATCGTCCTTGTGACGCATGGCAACCTTGCCGCCGAATTTCTCGCTGCTTTGGAACATGTGGTTGGTAAGCAGACGGCTGCCGCGGCCATCTGTATCGGTCCGGAAGACGACATGGAGCAGCGCCGGCGCGAGATACTCGATGCCGTCGCGACATGCGATCAGGGCAAGGGTGTGGTCCTCTTGACCGACATGTTCGGTGGCACGCCGTCCAACCTTGCCATTTCGACACTCGACAAGGCGAATGTCGAAGTGGTGGCTGGCGTCAATCTGCCGATGCTGATCAAGCTGGCAAGCGTCAGGGGAACCCTGCCGCTGACCGGTGCTGTTACGGCGGCGCAGGAAGCGGGGCGTAAGTATATCAACGTCGCCTCGCAGCTGCTCAAAGCTAGTGAATGCTGAGCGGGGACGCCGATGACCGGTCATAACACACTCACCGTCCGCGCCCAGATCGCCAATCAAAAGGGCCTGCATGCGCGCGCGGCGGCGAAGTTCGTGAAGACCGCTGGTGCCTTCACCGCCGACATTCGAGTCTCCAAGGGCGAGATGGACGTCAGCGGCGGTTCTATCATGGGCCTGATGATGTTGGCCGCCAGCATCGGCTCGGAGCTTGAGATCAGTGCCAAGGGCGCCGATGCGCGGGCCGCGATCGACGCCCTGGTCGATCTCATCGACCGAAAATTCGATGAAGAATGACGCGCCGCGCCCGCCGCGTCGCGTAAGCAAAACCGGGACGGAAAAGGCCGCGCCGGATAGATCCATCGTGCGCGAAATTCTGCTGGAGGGCCTCGGTGTTTCGTCCGGTATCGCCATCGGCGAAGCGCATGTTGTCCAGATCGGTGTTGTCAATGTACCCGATTATGAGATCGCCGCAGATGCGGTCACGGGTGAAATGGAACGCTTTGCCGAGGCGCTGGCCAAATCCGAGCGTCAACTCCGTAAGCTGAAGAAGAAGAGCGCCGAACTGCATGGCGCGGCAGCCGAGGAACTGGGTTTCCTGCTTGAGGCACATCTGCAGATGCTGTCGGGGTCGCGCGTTGTGCGCGGTGTGGAAAAGCGCATCACCGAGACGAGGCGGAACGCCGAGGCGGCGGTCCAGGCGGAAATCGATGCCGTCGCCCATGATTTTGAACATCTCAAAGATCCCTACCTGTCGGCGCGCGCCAAGGATGTGCGCGAGGTTGGTGATCGACTGCTGCGCAACCTGACCAAGACGCCGTTCGAAGCCTTCAAGCATTTGCCGCAAGGCGCGATCGTCATTGCCGAGGAATTGACGCCGGCCGATACCGCCTTGCTGGACCCCAAGCGGATTCAGGGTTTTGCCACTGAACTCGGTGGTGCCGAAAGCCATACCGCCATTATGGCGCGGTCCCTGGCTTTGCCGGCTGTGCTGGGTCTCGCTGGCCTCGCCGCGGCGATCCGCACCGGCGATATCGTTATTGTTGACGGTAGCGGCGGGCGCATCTTCATCAATCCCACCACGGCGCGCCTGGAAGAATTTCGCCGGCGCCAGTTGGAGTTGGAAAAGACCGAGCGCATCCTGTCGCGGCTGAAGAAGCTGCCGGCCGTCACGCGCGATGGCCGGCGCATCGGCATGCTGGTCAATCTCGAACTGCCGCGTGAGCTCGACATGGCGCTGGCGGCAGGTGCTGAAGGCATTGGCCTGCTGCGCTCGGAATTCCTGTTCATGAACCGGATTGATCTGCCGACCGAAGACGAACAGACGGAAGCCTACCGCGCCTTGGTCGAGGGCATGGAAGGCAAGCCCGTCACAATCCGCACCCTCGACGTTGGTGGCGACAAGCTGGCGCCGTCCTTGCGGGATCGTCTTGGCGAGACGGCCAATCCGGCGCTGGGCCTTCGTGCCATTCGCTTAGGCCTGCAGGAACGGCCACTGCTGGAAACGCAGCTCGCCGCCATTCTGCGCGCGAGTGCCTTTGGCCCCACGCGTATCCTGTTGCCGATGATCTCGTCGCTCTCTGAAGTGAAGCAGGTGCGCGAGATTCTGCTGCAGGTCGCCAAGCGCCTTAAGCGTCGTGGCGTCAAGACGGCGGACCCGTTGCCGCCAATGGGCGTCATGATCGAAGTGCCGGGCGCCGCCTTGGCGGCAGATGCGCTGGCACAGGTATCTGACTTCTTTGCCGTGGGATCGAACGACCTTACGCAGTACACGCTCGCCATCGATCGCGGCGAAGAGCAGGTGGCGCATCTCTATAATCCGCTGCACCCGGCCGTACTGCGTCTTATCCAGTTCGCAACCGAGGCCGCCTTGCGCGCGCGCATTCCCATCAGCGTCTGCGGCGAGATTGCCGGCGATCCGAAATTCGCCCCACTGTTGCTGGGCCTTGGCATCCAGGATCTGTCCATGGCGCCGGTCAATCTGCCGCGCGTGAAGCAGCGCATCCGAAGCATCGACTATCTTGCAGCGACCCGTTGTGCGCGGCTGATCATGGATCAATGGGATACCGGGCGCATCGCCATGCTGCTGGACGATTTCAACGCGCTCGCGGTGTAGGCGCATGGGGCGGCTTTGGCGCTGGTGCAAATGGACCTGCTGCAGTTTTGTTGCTGCCGGATTGTTTTATTTGATATCGGCCCTGGCGCTGGGCAAGATACCAAGCGCAGGCAATGCTGTGGCGGGACCGGCGGATTATGTCTTCTACGCCTGCGACAACGGCGTCCATGTCGATATCGTGCTGCCGGCGGTGGGTGGCGGGCGCGACTGGTTTGATTATTTTCCGGCCCGTGATTTCGCCGGCGATGTCACAATGGCCAGCCATGTCGCCCTCGGCTGGGGCGCCAGGGAGTTCTTTGCGACCACACGATCATGGGTTGATATCCGGCCGATCCCAGTTCTGCGCGCATTGTTCTGGATCGATCGTAGCGTGATGCACGTCAATTATGCCGGCGATCCGCGGGGTCGGGAAAACTGTCGGGCGTTACGCACGGATCGGGCCGGTAGCGAGGCGATGTTCCGTTTCATCGATCAAAGCCTGGAGTTGGCCAATGGGCTGCCGATCCCGGCCCTGGGCGGTTACGATCTTTATGACGCTTTCTACGCAGCCAATGGCCGCTACTCATTATTCCGGACGTGCAATGTCTGGTCTGCCGAATTGCTACGGGAATCAGGTCAGAAAATGGCGCTGTGGTCGCCCTTTTCTTTCCAGGTCATGGGTCTACTAACCTCCCCCTAGGCCTAATTTCCCTAATGTGATCAAATGTTTATATGGTGCCTAGAATCGCCGAAAGCAGCGCTTGCCGCTGGAACGGCGGCCTGCTATACGGCGCATATAAATAAATCCTTATCTGATGGAGACCCTCCCATGGCCGCCGCCAACGACTTCAAGGTGAAAGATCTCAGCCTCGCCGAATGGGGCCGCAAGGAGATCGCGATCGCTGAAACCGAAATGCCGGGCCTGATGTCCCTGCGCGCGGAATTCGGCAAGAAGCAGCCGTTGAAGGGCGCCCGCATCGCCGGCTGCCTGCACATGACCATTCAGACCGCCGTCCTCATCGAGACGCTGATTGCACTCGGTGCCGAAGTGCGCTGGTCGTCCTGCAACATCTTCTCGACCCAGGACCATGCCGCTGCGGCCATCGCCGCCAAAGGCATTCCGGTCTTCGCCTGGAAGGGCATGTCGGAAGAGGAGTTCTGGTGGTGCATCGAAGCCACCATCACCGGCCCGGGCGGCTGGAAGCCGAACATGGTGCTGGATGACGGCGGCGACCTCACTGTCCTCCTCCATGACAAGCATCCGGACATCCTGAAAGAGATCAAGGGTATCTCGGAAGAAACCACGACCGGCGTTCATCGCCTCTATCAGATGCAGAAGGACGGCTCGCTGAAAGTCCCGGCGATCAACGTCAATGACAGCGTGACGAAGTCGAAGTTCGACAACAAATATGGCTGTCGCGAAAGCCTGGTCGACGCCATCCGCCGCGCCACCGACGTCATGATGGCTGGCAAGGTCGCGGTCGTTGCCGGCTTCGGTGATGTCGGCAAGGGCTCCGCCGAAAGCCTGCGTCATGCCGGCTGCCGGGTGCTGGTGACCGAGGCCGATCCGATCTGCGCGTTGCAGGCCGCGATGGAAGGTTATGAGGTCACGACCATGGAAGACGCCGTCACGCGCGGCGATATCTTCGTCACCGCGACCGGCTGCGTCGACGTGATCACGGTCGATCATATGCGCGAGATGAAGGACCGGGCCATCGTCTGCAATATCGGCCATTTCGACAGCGAAATTCAGATTGCTGGCCTACGCAATTTCAAATGGCACAATGTGAAGCCGCAGGTCGACGAGGTCGAATTCCCGACCGGTCGTCGCATCCTGGTGCTGGCCGAAGGCCGCCTGGTCAATCTCGGCTGTGCCACGGGTCATCCGAGTTTTGTCATGTCGGCTTCCTTCACCAACCAGGTGCTGGCCCAGCTCGAACTGTGGAACAACCACAAGGCCTATAAGAACGAGGTCTATGTGCTGCCCAAGCATCTCGACGAGAAGGTCGCCTTTCTGCATCTCGAAAAGGTCGGCGCCAAGCTCACCAAGCTCAGCGAGAAGCAGGCTGCCTATCTCGGCGTTGCTGCTTCTGGCCCGTTCAAGCCGGAGCATTACCGCTATTAATGCTGCGATGACGTAAGGTTTAAGGGGCGCCCCGCCGTGACAGGTCGGGCGCCCTTTCCGTTTCGGCGGCTTGTCACAGGATTCACCCACTCGTACAGTGCCTCCCCATGGAGGATTCGCTTTATCTTTGGGTTGGAGTCGGGCTGCTCGGCGGTGGTCTGATCGCCGCAGCGGGTCAGGCATGGCGTTTGGCCAAGGCCAAGCGCGCGCTTGAGCAACAGCTGAGCGACGCTCAAACCAGCGCAGCAGCCCAAGACGCTGCGGCGCAGGCCGTGGCCGCACAATGGGCGACGGCGCCGCTTGCCCACATAGCGTGGGAGAAGGGCGGCCGGGCCACGGTTGATGAGCTAGCTCGCAAATGGCTCAACTTGCCGGAAGGTGACTGCACCCGGGCCAACCTCGTGGCCGGGATCAAGCCGGCCGACCAAGCCGAATTGCTAAGCGCCATCATGGCGTTGGAAAGAGACGAGCGCGACTTTTCATTCGTTCCGGCGCCGACCATCGGTATGCGATTGCGTTGGGTTGGCGTGCGCGCCGGCAATCTGTGCCATTTATGGCTCAGCGATGTCGGCGATATTGTCGAACCGATCGAACAGGCCTCCGGCCATGCCCTCAAGACGGCCGCATCGTTGGCGCAACTTCTTGAACAACTGCCCTATCCGGTGTGGCGGCGCGGGGCGGATTTGTCGATTGCCTGGTGCAATCCGGCCTTTGCGCAGATTTATGACCTGCCGGTCGAGCGCATCATCAGCGAAGGTCGCGAGATCAACCCCGCAGCCAAGGCGCTCGCCAAACGTGCCCAGCGCGTGGGCCTCGCCCAGTCGGAAAGCCAGCAATTGGTCGTCAAGGGCCAGCGCCGGCTCTACGACCTCACGGAAGTGCCGCTGCCCGACAGCTCGGTGATCGGCTTCGCTCTGGACCAGACACAACTTGAAGAAAGCCACGCCGAACTCGCGCGCCACATTGCGGCCCATGACGATGTGCTGCAAGCGCTGGGGACGGGTATCGTCATCTTCGGTCCGGACAAGCGGGTGAAGTTCTTCAATACCGCGTTCCGAGAGATGTTCAACCTTGATGCGGTCTTCCTGCGCCAGGAGCCGAATGTCGACCAGGTCCTCGACATGCTGCGCGAACGGCGCCAGATACCCGAGCAGGCCGATTTCCGCTCCTTCAAGCAGGAATGGAGCCGGCAGATCATGTCGGTTATCGCGCCGTTCGAGGATCTGATGCATGTGCCGAGCGGCGCCACCTATCGCATGCTGGCCTCGCCGCATCCTTTTGGCGGTGTAATCCTGACGTTCGAGGATGTAACGGACAAGCTGGCGCTGGAGCGAAACTACAACACGCTCATCGAAGTGCAGAAGGAGACCATCGATCATCTGTTCGAAGGGATCGCGGTGTTCGGCGAAGATGCGCGCCTCAAGCTCTATAACCCGGCCTTCGTGCGGTTGTGGAATCTGACCTCCGCGGATATTGAGGGCGAACCGCATGTGCGGCGCATCGTCGAGGCAGTAAAGCCGTTCTTTGAGAACCGGCCCAATTGGGAAGACCTGCGCCGCCGCATCGTCACCGATGTTGCCGAGCGCGAGGTCAAGAACTGGCGCCTTGAACGCATCGACGGCAAGATCATCGACATCGCCGCCATTCCGCTTGCGGATGGCGGACGATTGTTCAAATACACCGACGTCACCGACAGCATCAACATGGAGCGGGCACTGACCGAGCGCAACGAGGCGTTGATGGCGGCCGACCGATTGAAGTCTGAATTCATCGCGAATGTCTCCTATGAATTCCGCACGCCGCTCAATGCCATCATCGGCTATGCCGAACTGCTGGCACGCCAGTATTTCGGCGACATGAACGAGCGGCAGCTGGAATATGCCTCGGCCATCCTCGATTCCGCTCAGAATCTCATTCTGATGATCGGTGACGTCATCGACGTGGCGGCGATCGAAGCCGGCTATATCCACCTCGAACCCAATATGGTCGATGTGCGGCAGCTGACCGAATCGATCGCGCGGCTATTCCAGCAGCGGGCACGCAGCCGCAACATTGACTTGCTGATTGAGGTGGCACCGGATGTCGGCGCCATCCGGGCGGATCCGCAGCGTCTCAAACAGGCGCTCGGCAATCTGCTGAGTGCCGCGATCGGTGCCGCACCTGGCGGTCGGACCATCGTCGTGGCGGCGAACCGGACCGAGGACGCGATGAATATCAGTGTCGCGGTTCAGGGCGTTCAGGATGATTTTGGTGTTGATGTAGGGCCGGATTCGGATTCGTCCCAGGCACGCAGTTCCACACGCGGTCTCGGCGTCGCCTTGGCGCGCACGCTGATCGAGCTGCATGGCGGCAAGCTGGTCACCGAGACCGGTCCCCAGGGGAGGCGCATCGTCTGTGCGCTGCCGCTCGCTGCAGGTTGACGTTCAGCCGGCCAGCTTTGAGCCGCCAAGAATGATTTCCAAGGCGCCGATCAAGCTTTGCCGGGTTACGGTAGATTTGGTGAGATAGCCGCTGATATCGTAGTCGGCGCGCACTTTACGTTCCGGTGCTTGGCCCGGCTGACCGGTATGTAGCAGGACAGGCAATCCCCGCCTGGCGGGCACGGCGCGAATTTCATCGAGCAAGGTCAGGCCGGCATCGGCCGTTTCCATGACAACGTCCAGCAAGACGAGATCCACGGCTTCACTGCCACCCAGCAGAAGTACGCGGGCTTCCGCTGCGGATGCGCAATGGCTTAGGTGCAGCGGCCGGCCGTAAATCTTGACCATCATCAGGGCCAGTTCGATTGCCCGGTGGACCTCAGCATCGTCATCAACGATCAGGATCGACCAAGGCGCCAACTCTCTGGCCGCGCTACTGGAATCCTCTTCCTCTCTGAAGTCGATCGCGTCGTCGTCATAGGGCGACTTGAGGCGCAAGATTGCCCAGCGCGCGCCATTTTCGGCTTCTGGTGCCGGGGGGGACGGCAAAGTACTCATGACGATGTCTCCACTACCGGCTGCTTGGGCGTGTCACACGGCATGACGATTGAGAATGTCGTGCCGACACCGATCTTGCTCGCCACAGAGATCGCGCCCGCCAGCATACCGGTAATGATGTTGTGAACGATGTGCAGGCCAAGACCGCTGCCGCCCTGGCCGAGCTTGGAGGTGAAGAAGGGATCGAACACGCGACTGAGTGCTGTTGCGGGCATGCCGGCGCCGTTGTCACTGATCTCGAGCCGAAGATTTGCTGAATCGATGGCGATGGCCTTGATCGCGATGATGCGCGGCTGATCCTTGACCGGTGCATCCTTTGGAAATGCGTGGATCAGGCTGTTGTTGATGAGATTGGTCAAGATTTGGCCGAGCGGGCCGGGGTAGGAATCAAGCACCAACGTCGCCGGAATCGAGATATCCATCGTCACGAAGCTGCGCTTCAGGCTGGGATGCATGGTGGTGACGATCTCGTCGACCACTTCTGTCAGGTGGAACTGGCGGCGCTGAGAGCTGGTCTGGTCGACGGCGACTTGCTTGAAGCTTTGAATAAGGCCGGCAACGCGCTCGATATTGCGGTTCGCGATATCGACTCCGAGCTTCACCTGCTTGACGAAGCCGTCGAGCGAGGATCGCGACAGCTTGCCAGCCAGTTCCTGCTCGAATGCGCCGATCGCGCCCACCAGAGTCGAGGTCGCAAGGCTGGCATTGCCAACCGGCGTACTGATCTCATGGGCGACCCCGGCCACCAGACTGCCGAGAGAGGCGAGCTTCTCCGAGCGCATCAGGCCTTCCATGGCAACCTGCAGTTCGGCACTGCGTTCCGCCACCAATCGCGCCAGATCCTCATTCAGTTGTCGCTGTGCTTCTTCGCTAACACGGCGGTTTGTGATGTCCTCGACGATTGTCCATTTGTAGTTCTGGCCATCAGGCCCAGACACCAACACGGTAGAAGTTGAGACCGGCACCAGCGAGCCGTCCTTCCGAGTGTATTCCTTTTCATAGGCTGGGATCAGGCCGGTTTCCTGCAGCAAACGGAGTCGATCCGGTTCTGCCACCAGGTACTGATCTGGTATTAGGTCGTAGCAGGTGAGAGCGAAGAGTTCTTCGCGCGTAAAACCTACTATCTTCAGAAATGCGTCGTTTGTCTCGATATAGCGGCCGGTCATTTCCTGAAGGTTGATGCCAAGCGGGCTGAGCGCGAACAATGATCGGAGCTTCTCTTCGCTCGCCCGCAATTCGCGCTGTCGCTTTAGCTTCTCCGTGATGTCGTGCTGAACGCCCAGGACGCCTGTTACGTCGCCGGTCTCCGTCATCAGGGGAATTTTGTTGACTTCGAACCAGCGCCGTTCTCCGTCCAGTCCGATATAAGACATTTCGCGATCAAGAATTGGCGTGAGGGTTGTCATGACGCTTCGGTCGCCATCGATCAAGTTTCGCGCGTCGTCGCGCCAGACCAGATCAAGATCGGTCTTGCCTATGATCTCATGTGGGGAAGCGAATCCGGTGCCGTTGGCGAATTGCTGATTGCACCCAAGATAGACAGAATCGCGGTCTTTCCAGAAAACACGCGACGGAATTGTGTTCAGAACGGATTGCAGCATCCGCTGTGACTCACGCGCCGCCTGTTCTGCTTCCTTGATGTCCGTAATGTCATGTACCGATGTCAAAAGCGCTGCGGTGCCGCCGTGATCGAAGGTTCGCCCCCACAAAATGCAGTGTCGACGATCGCCACCGCGACGACTGATCAGGACCGGCATCGATCGTACTTCACCCGTTTCGCGCACTTGCTTGAGCATGGCATTGCGCTCGGTGAGATCGACCCAGATCGATAAATCGACGGTTGTGTGGCCCAGCGCCTCCGCGCGGCTATATCCGGTTATTTGTTCAAAGCCTGGGTTGACCTCCAGGATACGCCCATCGACCAGCGCCGTGATCAGGATGGCGTCGGGCGATTGCAGCAGGACGCGTGACAGTATTTCCTCCGATTGGCGCAGCTGCTTCGAAACGCGGTTGCGTTCCGTGATATCGGACGCCATGCCGAGAAAGCCATCGATCGTGCCGTCCTTGCCACGAATGGCAGTGATCGACAGCATGACGCTCAGGCGACCACCATCGCGGCGGATATAGGTCCACTCTTCTTCGTTTGGCAGTCCGGCAAGTGTCTTCGCGACGAAGACGCCGAATCCCAGTTTGATATCTTGACCCAGATCACGGGACAGCTGCTCACTGCGGGCGGCAACTTCGCTGGCGTCATGGAACAAAGCGGGCGTCGCCTTGTGCACCACTTCGTCGGCGCGATAACCGAGCATCTGCTCGGCGGCGCGGTTGAAGAAGGTGATCACGCCATCGACATCGGTCGCGACGACGGCATGGGCGGCGTTCTCGAGAATAGCCGCCTGCAAAGCCGCCGTCGTGGCCGATTGCTGCTGCAGATCGGATTTCTGCCGATTTACTGATGTCAGAGCAAGATAGCTGCAGACACCCCGAGCCAAAGCGGAATCGGCCGGTGACCAGGGCTGTGGCGTACCGATCTGTTCGAAGCTGAACAGGCCGATGTCTTCACCAGAGACGCGAATGACATGTTGCAGAGCCGCGGTGATGCCATGTTCTCGCAAGTACCCGTCACGAATACCGATCAGTCGGGGATCTGCGAGGGCATCATCGCTGACGATCAGTGCCGCCGTTTGCAAGACCGCAAGTTCATCGACAATGTGTTCGATTGGAATGTTGATGTCGGCGCAGCGACGGCCGGTGGAGCTGTCATAGCGCATCACGCTACGCAGGCAAGTCCGTGCCGGATCCAGCATCCAGACACTGACATAGCGCGCGGCGACCAGTTTCAGGCACCGCTCGCATGCCAATTTCGCGACGGCTTCGAAATCTCCCTTCTGTACGTCCGGCAGGCGCGCCAGCTCGGCCAGGAAGGCGACGGTTTCCATGGATACCGGCGCACCATCGTCGACTTTTCTGATGACCGTGCTCACCGCCGTACCTAGGTCAACGGGTTGGGGATGAGGAGTGTCACTCGTGTCCCGCCGTTGTCACGGTCCTGGATCATGATCCGGCCGCCCATCATCGTCATCAGATGGCGGCAGATGGTAAGGCCCAGGCCAAGACCGCTCGCATCCTTGGTGAGGACCTCCTGGCCGATTGAGAACGGCTCGTCGAGATTGTCCTTGATCGATTTCGGGATACCCGGCCCGCGATCGCTGATCGAAACGCTGAGCGTATTATTGCCAAATTCCCATCCAACCTCCACGGCGGCGCCTCTCGGTGAATAGCGCAGGCCATTGGAGATGATATGACCCAGTACCTTGCTGAGCGACGAGCGGTCCAGGTTGCAGATGACGTCCCGGTTACCGGCGATAACGACCAGCGTCAGGCCCAGCCGATTTGCTTCGCCCAGATAGAGTTCTTGCTGATAGTCGATCATCTCCTGGACGTTGACGGGTTCCCAGATCAGCTGCCTTTTGCGGGCGTCCAGCTGGCTGAAATCCAGAATGTCGTCGACCAGGGATGACAAGCGGCGGCCAGCCTCAAGAATGTCTTCGAGATAGGCTGGCGGGATCGGCCGTTGCTCCTTGACCGCGCGCAGCGACAGCTCGCTGAAACCGACGATCGCATTGAGCGGCGTACGCAATTCATGACTCACATTGTTGAGAAAGCGCGATTTGGCGTGCGCCGCGCCAAGGGCTGCTTCGCGCTGTTCCAGATAGTCGACATTGAGCACTTCGAGGTCGCGGGAGAGGCGCTCCAGCCGCTGGTTGGCTTCCTGCAACTGCCGCAGGCGGTCAAAGGCACGCAGAGCCGTTGCCACGGATGTGTAAAGTCTGGCGCGCGAGAGTTCGGATTTGGTGCGGTAGTCGTCAATGTCGTAGTCGCGGATGACGTCACGCTCCGGTGCATAGCCCGGATGTCCTGTGCGCAGAATGATGCGCGGGACCGAGAGCCCCAGAGTATCGCGGATGATGCGGACCAGTCGCAAGCCGGCATCATCTGATTCCATCACGACATCCAGCAGGATGACGGCAATGTCGTTAGGTTGTGCCAGAATGCTTTGCGCCTCGGCGGCGGAATAGGCATGGACGAACTGCAGCCCGCGGCCCATGAAACTTTCATTGCCCAGCGCAAATTCGGTCGTGAGGTGAACGTCGGGATCGTCGTCGACAATCAGGAGATGCCAGGGAGCCGGGCGCGACCGATCGCTGCCCATATCGTCATCTGAAACCGCCGCAGAACCGGCCTGAAATGAAACCGCCGTGTTCAAGCTTGGAATCCCGCTCTGCCAAGGCGTTAGGCCAACTGGACCGGGCGAGCCGATGCCCGCTTGCCCTCACCTTGGCAAAAGAGTGTTAAGGCAAAATAAATGCCGCTTTTATACGCGGGTATAAGACCACAGACCTAAACGACGATGTTAGCTACCGGGAACGCCTTTCGACGTCGAATACTCGAAATGCAGCGCTTCGCCGGGATGTACCAGGGGATGGGCCGCATGAGCCGCCATGGCTGCTTCCGAGAAGCCGCATAGGATGAGCTTCAGTTTGCCGGAATAGGTGGCGATATCGCCGACGGCAAAAATGCCGGGCGCGCTGGTGGCGCAGTTCTGAGGATTGACCGCGATATGGTTGCGCTCGAGGTTGAGGCCCCATTGCGCGATGGGGCCGAGATCCATGGCGAGCCCGAAAAAGGGCAGCAGGGTGTCGGCATCCAGTCGGCGAATATCGCCTTCAAGTGTTGCCACATTCACCGCGGAGAGCTGACCCGCCTGGCCTTCAAGGCTGTGCAGCTGATAAGGCACCACCAACTCGACCTTGTCGGTTTTGGCCAGAGCTTCCATGCGCGCCACAGATTCCGGTGCGCCGCGGAATTTCGGGCGACGATGGATGACATAGATCTTCTCTGCGAGGTCGGCCAAGGAGATGGTCCAATCCAGCGCTGAATCGCCGCCACCTGCGATGACGATGCGCTTGCCGCGGAAATCATCGCGCCGCTTTACCAGATAGAAGACGCTCTTGCCTTCATACTCGGCGAGGTGGTCGAGCGGCGGACGGTTGGGGCCGAAGGCACCACAGCCGGCCGCCACGATCACAGCCCTGGTGTCGATCTTCGTGCCGGTATTGGTTTCCACCAGCCAGCGATCGCCTTGCTGCGTCAGTTTCTCGACCTGCTGGCCGAGATGATAGGTCGGGTGGAACGGAGCGGCCTGTTCTTCGAGCTTCTGGATGAGGGCCGCGGCGTCGATCGACGGGTAGCCGGGGATGTCGTAAATCGGCTTTTCCGGATACATGGCGACGCACTGTCCGCCGGTGCTTTCCAGCGCGTCGATCACATGGCAGCGCATTTTCAGCATGCCGCATTCAAAGATCGCGAACAGGCCGACCGGCCCCGCCCCGATGATTACGACATCGGTTTGCTGAACTGCACTCATAACACCCTCCCGAAATTCCCCAGCCGTTCTACCCGACCGCACTAGCGGGGGCATCCTTAGCACATTGTAATAAATGGGCAAATCCACGGCTGCGATGGACGTTGCGGCGACGTCGCCGGGCAGCTACAAACCGACGCCATGAAGCCAGTTGCCGCCGATATTCTGCTCGAAATCGAGCTCGCCGATCCGGACAAAACCGGACGTTTTGCGGGCCTTTTGGCGCAAATCGTCAAGTCGGGCGACATTCTGGCGCTATGGGGCGATCTTGGGGCGGGAAAGACCACTTTCGCCCGTGGCTTTATCGGCGCCCTGATGAGGTCGGCAGAATCGGTGCCGAGCCCGACCTTTACCCTGGTGCAGACATACCCTGGGAGCGCTGCAGGAATGCCCCTGGAGATCTGGCATTTCGACCTCTACCGGCTGAAACGGGCCGAGGAAGCCTATGAGGTCGGGATCGAGGAGGCGTTCGAAACCGGCGTCTCGCTGATCGAATGGCCCGACCGCCTTGGCTCGCTCTTGCCAGCCAAGCGTCTGGACGTGACTCTGGCGCCGGGCGAGAACGCCGATTCGCGCCGGCTGACCTTGTCGGGCGGGCCGGAATGGGCGGCGAGGTTAGCGTCGTTGAGCGGGGGAGTTGCTGGGATATGAACGGGTCGACGATGACGGTGGAGGCCGCTGCGCGCATGGCACGGCGCGATGGCTTCCTGGCACAGGCAGGATGGGGCAAGGCTGAGATTCGCCTGCTGGCGGGCGATGCGTCCTTTCGCCATTACGACCGGCTGAGCCTGGGCGACCGAACGGCGGTGCTGATGGATGCGCCGCCGCCGATGGAAAATGTGCGGCCTTTCATCCGCATCGGGCGCTTGCTGAAAGACCTCGGTTTCAGCGCCCCGGAGATTTATGCCGAGGATGCCGAGGCCGGCTTCCTGCTGTTGGAGGACCTAGGCGACCAGACCTATACGCGCGAGCTTGACGCCGGTGGCGATGCCGAGGCGCTTTATGCGTTGGCGACCGATGCGCTGGTAGCTCTGCACCGCGTGATGCCGCAAGCCGATCTCGACACCTTGCCGGTATTCGAAGACGCCCGCGCGTTACGTGAAGTGCAATTGGTGCTGGACTGGTATTGGCCGGCGCATTTCGGCGTTCCGGCGCCCGATGACATCCGTGCCGAATTTGTGGCGGCCTGGCAACAAGTGCTGCCGCAGCGCGAGAAGGCGCCGAAGAACATCGCGCTGTTCGATTTCCACGTCGACAATCTGCTTGTGTTGAAGGATCGAAAGGGGATTGCTGCCTGTGGCCTCCTCGATTTCCAGGATGCCGTCCTGGCGCCGGTCACCTTCGATCTTGTGTCGCTGCTGGAAGACGTACGGCGCAATGTCCCTTGGGATCTCATGTCGCGGATGATCGAGCGATATCTCGCCGCCAATCCGGCAATCGATCGCGATGCCTACATGGCGGCCTACGCGATCATCGGCGCCCAGCGCAACACCCGCATCGCCGGCACCTTCGCACGGCTGTTGAAACGCGATGGCAAGCCCTGGTACCAGCGCTTCATGCCACGGGTGTGGGAGTTGATTGCCCATGATATCCAGCATCCGGTGATGGCGCCGGTCGCTACCTGGTATGCGCGCCATCTGCCGCTTGCCGACCGCGTTTCACTCAAGGCCGAATAGAGGATTTCGATTTGCCCAGTTCTCACGTGAAAGTGCCGCATACCGCCATGGTCATGGCAGCAGGTTACGGCACCAGGTTGCGGCCCTACACGAACACGGTTCCCAAGGCGCTGGTGCCGGTACTGGGCGTTCCGATGCTCGACGTGGTGCTCAACCGATTGCAGGCGGTGGGCGTGAAGCGGGTGGTGATCAATCTTCATCACCTGGGTGAGAAGATCCGCGAGCATCTCAAGGATCGCCGCGACCTGGAAATTCTCTATTCCGAGGAAAGCGAGATCCTGGAAACAGGTGGCGGAATCGTCAAGGCGCTGCCGCTGCTGGGCGACGAACCGTTCTACGCCATCAACGCCAAGATCATCTGGCTCAATGGTCGGATCGATGCGTTGGAGCGGTTGGCGGCCGGTTGGGATGACGCGCGCATGGATGCGTTGCTCTTGCTGCAGCCGACGGTGTCGGCGGTGGGTTATGACGGCAAGGGTGATTTCACCATGGATCAGGAAGGTCGCGTCCGCCGTCGCAATTCCTGGGCAGTGGCGCCGTTCCTCTATGCCGGCATCCAGATATGCCATCCGCGCTTGTTCCGTGATCCGCCACAGGGGGCCTTTTCGACCAATGTCGTCTGGGACCGGGCGATCGAGGAAGATCGCCTCTTCGGCCTGCGCCATGATGGCGAGTGGTATCATGTCTCGACGCCGCAGCACCTCGCCGATGTCGAGCGGCATTTGAGCTTCCACGGCATTAAATTCTAAGCCAAGCTCCCCTCCCGGAATAGGTGGGCTCATGGGGCTGTTCGACCGAGATTCGCGCATCTGCTGTATCCCGACGGGCGTCAGTTTCGTCGACGCGCTGGCGTTAGGGCTGATGCGCGAGACGGCCGATGCGCCGCTGTCCTTGAGCACATACACGATCCTGCTGCCCAACCGCCGCGCCTGTCGCGCGGTGCAGGAGGCCTTTCTACGGCTCGGGGCCAGTGGCGGCCGCGCGCTCATGTTGCCGCGCTTTATGCCGCTCGGTGATCTCGACGAGAGCGAGTTGGGCCTGCAGGGTATCGCCCTCGATCTGTCGTTGGGCGAGGGCCTCGGCGAAGAATTGCCGCCGGCCATGCCCGGCATGCGGCGACATCTGCTGCTGGCACAGCTTGTTCAGAAAGCGGCGGCGGCAACCTTGCCCGGCGGCGGCGACATGTCGTTCGATCAGGCAGCGCGGCTGGCCGCCGAGCTTGCACACCTCCTCGACCAGGTTGAGACCGAACGGCTTGATTTTGCGAACATCCGTGGCCTGGCGCCCGAAGAGTTGGCCGAGCATTGGCAATTGACGCTGCGTTTTCTTGACATCCTGCAGCAGAACTGGCCGGAGATCCTGGCCAGTGAAGGGGCGGTCGACGCCGCCAAGCGCCGCAACATGCTGCTGGAACGGCAATGCCGACTGTGGCGCGAGCGGCCGCCGCAGCATCCGGTTATCGCTGCCGGTTCGACCGGCTCGATCCCCGCCAGTGCTGACCTCATCGCGACCATCGCCGAGCTGCCGCAAGGTCTCGTCATCCTACCGGGTCTCGATGGTAATGCCGACAAAAAGATTTGGGGCGAGATCGCGATCGATCCGGCCCATCCGCAATTCGGCCTCGCGCAATTGCTGGACCGTTTGCAGGTATCGTCTGATGCGGTGTGGCCTTGGCCACATGTCTTGCCGGAAGGGCCGCAGCGCGCGGCGCCACCGACGCGCAACCATATCGTCAGTGCAGCCCTGCTGCCGGCAGATGCCACCAGCGACTGGTCCGACATTGCATCGACCCTGAGACAACCGAAAGGTATCGCCGAGCTGGCATGGCACGACGTGCAACGTATCGATTGTCGCACCGAACAGGAAGAGGCCGGCATCATCGCGCTCATGCTGCGGGAGGCCGTAGCCCAGCCGGCACCTTATCGCGCGGCTCTAGTGACGCCCGACCGTGGTTTGGCGCGGCGCGTGGCGGCGGAACTGCGGCGTTGGGGTATCATCATCGATGATTCGGCCGGCACGCCCTTGCCGATGACCGGTCCCGGCCTGTTCTTTCGTTTGATCGCAGAGGCTCTGGCGGAGGAATTGGCGCCGGTGCCGCTGCTGGCCTTGCTGAAACATCCATTGGCCGCAGCCGGCCTGCCGCATGTCGTCTTCCAGCAACAGGTGCATGCGCTGGAGCGCAAGATCCTGCGCGGGCCGAGGCCAGCGCCCGGTCTTGCTGGCCTTGAGGCAGCTTTCACTGCGGCCGAGCTTTATGAGGGAGCGGACCGCCAAGCAGTACGGGCGGTCCTCGATCAATTGGCGACGCTGCTCGCACCCTATGCCGATTGGCATCAACGGCTTCCCTTGGCGGATCGGCTTTCTGCACATATTCGCCTTGCAGAAGCCTTGGCGGCGCGGCCGGAGGGGGAGGGCAGCTTCTTCCTGTGGCAAGGCGAAGCAGGCGAGGCGCTGGCCAGTTTCGCGGCCGAGATGTTGCAGGCTGCTCGTGGCATGCCGCCGATCGATGCCGCGAGCTATGCGGCGCTGACGACAGAATTGATGACCGGCATCGATGTGCGGCCGCGCTTTGGTCTGCATCCGCGCCTGTTCATCTGGGGACCGCTCGAAGCGCGCTTGCAGCAGGTCGATCTCATGGTGCTGGGCGGCCTCAACGAAGGCATTTGGCCCGGCGATGTGGCGATTGATCCCTGGCTCAGCCGACCGATGCGCAAGCAGTTTGGTTTGCCATCATTGGAGCGCAAGATCGGCCTGGCGGCGCATGATTTCCAGCAGGCATTGGGTGCCGCGCGCGTCGTGATGACGCGTGCGCAGCGAGTGGGCGGCAAGCCAAGCGTGCCGTCGCGTTGGTTGCTGCGGCTCGATGCATTTTTGCGGGCGCTCGGGCTGGTCGAGCCGATCGAGGGGCCCAGCCAATATCGCGGTTGGCAGGCGCGGCTCGATTGGCCGGCACAGATCGTGGCGATCGGTCGGCCAGCGCCGAGGCCCGGCGCCAAATACCGTCCCAACCGCCTGCCGGTCACCGACATCGAAAAATGGATGCGCGATCCCTATGTGCTCTACGCACGGCGCATCCTGAAGCTGAAACCGCTCGATCCCCTGGACCAGGATGCGGGGGCGGTCGATCTCGGCAATCTCTTCCATGGCATTCTCGATAGATTCCTGCGCGACAACGCATTGCCGTTGCCACCAGATGCCGAAGCGCACTTGTTGAAGGTGGGCGAGGAGGAATTTCAGCAGCATATGTCGCGACCTGCGGTCTGGGCATTCTGGTGGCCGCGCTTTTGCCAGATGGCACACTGGTTCGTTGCCGAAATGCGCATGCGCGAAGGTGGGCTTGCCCGCATCGTGACCGAGGGCACAGGTGAGATCACGCTCGACAAAATGTCTCCACCGTTCACGCTGACCGCCAAGGCGGATCGCCTGGATGTGCGGCGTGATGGGCAATTGGTCATCATCGACTACAAGACCGGCAAGCCGCCTAATCCGCGGGATGTCGTTCTCGGCTTCTCGCCGCAATTGCCGCTGGAAGCCGCGATTGCCTGGCAGGGTGGCTTCAAGGGGTTGCCGGCGACTTTGGTGGCGGGGCTTGAGTTCTGGCATCTCAAGGGTGGCCGCGATGGATCATCCGTCGTGCCGGTGAAGGATCCGGAGACGAAGACCGACGCCGACCCGATGGTGCTGGCGGATGATGCCTATCAGGGCCTCATGGAACTCGTGCAGCACTACAGCCGTGACGATGCAGCCTATATGGCCGCACCGCGGGAGTCGTTTGCTCTGGTCTTCAACGACTATGCGCATCTCGCCCGTTATGCCGAATGGTCGAATGAGGGGGAGGCATGACGACGCCAACCGCGCTTGCGACACGCGACCAGCGCCGTGCTGCTGACCCTGCCTTGTCGACCTGGGTCTCGGCCTCAGCCGGGTCGGGCAAGACCAAGGTGCTGCGCGATCGCGTTTTGCGGCTGTTGTTGGAGGGGGCGAGACCGGAACGTATCCTCTGCCTGACCTTTACCAAGGCGGGTGCCGCCGAAATGGCCAACCGGGTCGCGACCACCTTGGCAGAATGGGCCTCGATCCCGGACGCGGATCTGCAGAGGCAGCTACGCGACCTGGTCGGGAATGAAGTTGGCCTGACCTCGCTCAAATCCCGCGCGCGCGGGCTGTTTGCCAAGGTGCTGGATGCGCCGGGCGGTATGCGGATCGAAACGATCCACGCTTTCTGCCAATCGCTGCTGCGCCGCTTCCCGCTGGAAGCCGGCATCGCGCCGCATTTCCGCCTGATCGAGGAGCGGGATTCCGATGCGCTGCTGTTCAGCGCGCGCGAAGCGATGCTGAGTGCCGCGCGGGATGGTCATAATCCCGACCTCGCAGCGGCCTTAGGTCATCTTGCTGAGCGCGCCGGCGAGTTCACCAGCGACCGCGTGCTTGGTGATCTCCTCGGTCAGCGCGCCAAGCTTATTGCCCTGCAGCGGCGCATGGGCGGGATCGCCGGCTATCGTCAGGGGCTGGCTCGACTGCTGCGCATTGATCCCGTCAGCAGTCGCGAGACGATCCTTGCCGAGGCGGTCGTCGAAGCGGCGTTCGATGGTACCGCTTTGCGATCAGCCGTCGCGGCCCTGCTCATGGGCTCGGACACCGATGTCAAACGCGGCGAGGTCATGTCGCAATGGCTGGCGGGGACAGTTGCCGAACGAATAACCAGCTTCGACGCCTATGCCACCGTGTTCCTGACCAAGGAAGGCGAGATCCGCAAGAGTCAGGCAACTGCCAAGGCCGTGAAGATCATGCCTAACGCCAAGGAGGTGATGGCCGCAGAGGCCGGTCGCCTTACCGAAATCATCACGCAATTGCACGCCGTCGAGATCCTGGTGGATTCAACCGCCTTGATGACGCTTGGCCTCGACCTCATGGAACGGTTCCGCAGGTTGAAGGCGCTGACCGCGGCGCTCGATTTCGACGATCTCATCCTCAGAACGCGCGACCTGCTGGCGCAACCCGGTATCGCGCCCTGGGTACTCTACAAACTCGACGGCGGTATCGATCACGTGTTGATCGATGAAGGCCAGGATACCAGCCCAGTGCAGTGGGACATCCTGAAATCGCTTACCGAGGAATTAATCTCCGGCAAGGGTGCGGAGCGGCGCGCCGAAGCTGGCAAGACTGCCGACAAACCGCGCTCGATCTTCGCCGTGGGCGATTTCAAACAATCGATCTTCAGCTTTCAGGGTGCCGAGCCACGAGCGTTCCTTGACGCCCGCACGCATTTCGCGACGCAATTGGACCGTGAGCCCGGCAAGGTGGACACGAGAACGCCGTTCGCCAGTATCGATCTCAACGTGTCGTTCCGCTCCAGCCCGGCGATCCTGTCTGTGGTCGATCGTGTCTTTGCTGGAGACGCGCGCGATGGCGTATTGGAGCCGGGCGCCGGCCCCGTCAAGCATCTGGCATCGCGGGCGGGGGCCGCTGGCCTTGTCGAGGCGTGGCCGCTTTCCATTCCGCTCGGCGGCACCATCCCATTGCCATGGGCAACACCGGCGATCGATGCCAATCCGACGGATCCGATCACGCGTCTGGCTGCGACGATTGCGGAGAAGATTGCAGCCCTGATCCGCAGCAATGAGATATTGCCGGCGCGCGGCAGACCCATCCGGGCCGGCGATATCCTGGTGCTGGTGCGTTCACGCAATGCCTTCGTGCCGGCTTTGGTGAAGGCGCTGAAGGCCCAGAACGTCGAAGTATCTGGTATCGACCGATTGAAGCTGCTCTCCGAACTGGCGGTGCAGGACATCCTGTCATTTATCGATTTCTTGTTGTTGCCCGAAGACGACCTAAATCTCGCGGCCCTATTGAAATCGCCGCTGATCGGCCTGGACGAAGGCGAGCTGTTTGAGCTCTGCGTCGTGCGCGGTATGTCGAGCCTGTGGGCGGAGTTGGGGCGAGCGGCGGAAACGTCACCGCGTCTTCGCACGGTCTATGATCGCCTGAGCGATTATCGCCAGCGCGCGGATCGGCTGACGCCCTATGAATTGCTGGCCGATCTGCTCTCAGCGGGCGGTGGCCGCAAGCTACTGTTTGGCCGCCTTGGCCTGCAGGTGGGGGAAGCGATCGACGAATTGCTCAATCTCGCCCTCTCTTTCGAACAGAACAACGCACCGTCATTGCAGAGCTTCCGCCACTGGCTGGACGTGAGCGAGGCTGAGGTCAAGCGTGAGCTCAGCGACGATGGCGGCGGGCAGGTACGGATCATGACCGTGCACGGCGCCAAAGGTCTGCAGGCGCCGATCGTGTTCGTGGCAGAACAGCGGCGGCAGAAACCGAACCGACCGGGCCTGTTCTGGCTGGGGGCCGAGATGGATCTGCCGGTCTGGGTGGCGCGGCGCGAGTTGGATGTGGAAGCAACGGCTGCGGCACGTGGCGAGATCGACCGGCGTGGGCAGGAGGAGGAGAACCGGCTGCTCTATGTAGCGCTGACACGCGCCGAGGATCGGCTCTATGTCTGCGGCTGGCGTGGTGAGAAGAATACGGTGCTGGCGAGTTGGCACGATCATGTTTCAGACGCGTTGACGGACATGCAGCGCTCAGGGGATCCAGGGCAACATCATGCGGGTGCGCGACTGGGGGCCAGTGATTGGCGCGGCGAAGACGGTTGGGATGGCGACTGGTTGCAAGTGACGACGCCGCAGCAGGATGTACCACGCGACATGGCGGCGAAATCCGGCTTGCCGCTCGATCTCTCGCTACCGTTTCAAGATTGGGCGCTGTTGCCGGCGACAGCTGAGCCCGATCCACCACGACCGCTCATTCCCTCACGGCCCAGCAGCGACGTTGGCGGCAAGGAGAGTGACGGACCTTTGCTCTCGCCACTCGGACGCGATCAGGGTTTCCGCTTTCAACGCGGCCTCGTCATTCACAAGCTGTTCCAGTTGCTGCCGGATATCCCGATTCCTGAACGACGCATGGCCGCGCGGCGTTGGCTGGGCGCCATCAATCGGCCGAGCGGCTTGCTGGCGACGGACGCCGCTCTCGACGAGCTAGCGAGTGAAGTGATGGCAGTGCTGGAGGATCGGCGATTCGCACATCTGTTCACACCGGACTCGCGCGCCGAGGTGCCGATTGTCGCGGAATTGCTAGGAAAAGATGGGGGGAGCCAGATTGTCAGTGGTCAGATCGACCGATTACTGGTGACCCCGACCGAATGCCATATCGTCGACTTCAAAAGCAACCGGCCGCCAGCCATGCAGCCGGAGCAGGTCTCGAAACAATACCTGCGGCAGCTGGCGCTTTACCGCGCTGCGATTATGGGAATTTATCCAAACCATACAGTCTCTTGCTATCTGCTCTGGAGTGCTGAGCCCCGCTTGATGGCGATTCCGGAATCGGCCCTGGAGAGTTATGCGTCCTAAGCACATCTGCCTATCTGTGCGGCCCGGTCACCTTGACGCTGCCGCTATGCGTCCATAGATTCACCTCCATACGAAGCTCCACCGAAGAGCATCGTTCATGTGTAGAATTGGACAGCCGGTTATGTCGGCCAGTCCTTTGGGAAGGAAGACGGGATGAGCACGACCCACGTTAGCGACGCGAGCTTTGATGCCGACGTCCTGAAGTCCACGCAGCCGGTGCTGGTCGACTTCTGGGCGGAATGGTGCGGCCCGTGCAAATCGATTGCACCGGCGCTGGAAGAGATCGCGCAGGAATTGGACGGCAAGCTGAAGGTCGTGAAGGTCGATATCGACCGCAACGCAGCGACGCCGAAGAAATATGGTATCCGCGGCGTGCCCACTCTGATGTTGTTTAAGGACGGTCAGGTTGCCGCCACCAAGGTCGGTGCCGAACCGAAGCGCAAATTGCTTGAGTGGGTGAACTCGGTCATCTGACCGCCTCATCTGTCGCGATCGATAAACCCCGCCCCGGTGCAAGCCGCGGCGGGGTTTCTTTTTGGGCGCTTGCCGGCCCGGGGCAGGGAGCGCAAGCTGGCGGCCTGACGGACGAGCGGCGGGTCCGACCATGCGTTGTGCTTCCTGCGCGGCTGAAAATAAGACAGGGCGCCATTTCTGCGCTGCCTGCGGCGCGGCGCTGCCACAGGTCTGCAACGCCTGCGGATTTGCCAACGATCCCAGCGATGCGTTCTGTGGTGGCTGCGGCCGCGATCTTGGTCGTCGAGTGTCGGCCGGCGAGGCAACAGCCGAGCGACGGCCGGTCAGCGTCATGTTCGCCGATTTGACCGGCTACACAGCGCTCGCCGAGAAAGTCGACCCGGAGGAAACGCATGCTTTGTTGGCAAGTTTCTTCGCTATTGCCGACGAGATTATCCTGCAATTCGGCGGGCGTATCGACAAGCATATGGGCGATAATGTCATGGCATTGTTCGGCGCGCCGATCGCCCATGGCGACGACCCACAGCGCGCGGTGGGGGCGGCGCTGGCGATCCATGAGGCGATGCCGGGCCTGTCGGAACGCATCGGTCGACCCCTGTCGGTACATATCGGCATCGCGGTGGGTGAGGTCTTGGCGAGTGGCTTGGGCAGCGCTGCCCACAGCACCTATACGGTGGTGGGACAGGCGGTCAATCTTGCTGCACGGTTGATGGAACTGGCAGGTCCCAGCGAAACGCTGGTATCGCCCGAAATCGCCCAGCATCTGACACCCGACTATGAGATGGAGGCGCGCGGCGAACAGGTGATCAAGGGGATTGCCGCACCGTCGATGATCTACCGGATCGGGGCGCCGGCGGTCGGTACGCACAAAGGTCGCAAGCCCATTGTCGGGCGGCGTGCCGAAGTGGCCCAGATCGATACGCTGCTGTCGGCGAGCCGGACCGGCGGCACGGGATCGACGCTGCTGATCCGCGGTGTTCCCGGGATCGGCAAGTCGCGCCTGACGGAAGAGGCGATGCAGCATGCACGCCGGCGCGGCTTCCACGTCATCACCATTCGAATTCTGGATTTTGGCGTCGGCGCAGAGCGCGATCCACACCGGCAACTGGCAGGGGCACTTGCCGCCTCGGCCGGCGAGGTCGACCAGCTTGATCCGCTGCAATCCGCCTTAATGGCCAGCTTGATCGATGGCGTGCTTGCACCCGATCAGCAACGGCGGCTGCAAGCGATGGGCCATGCCGCCCGCCATGCCGTGCGCGCCCAAGCTCTTGCCAGCTTGCTGACCAAATCGGCAACGAGGCGACCGATGCTGTTGGTGATCGAGGACATTCACTGGGCGGACGCCGGTTTTCTCTCCACGCTCGCCACCATAGCCGACTGCGTCGCATCGATCCGCGCATTGCTGCTGATGACCAGCCGTGTCGATCCGGATCCGATCGATGCGGCATGGCGCGCCAATTTGCGACTGGGCCAGGTCATGACGATCGATTTGGCGCCGATATCCTCCGACGAGGCCCTTGAGATGTCCCTGCATATCGCAGCTGATCTTGATCAATTTGCCCGTCACTGCGTGCTGCGGGCGGAAGGGAATCCGCTGTTCCTTGAGCAATTGCTGCGCAATCGATCGAGTGGCAATGCCGGCGACCTACCGGATTCATTGCAGAATGTGGTACTGGCCCGGCTTGATCAATTGCCGGAGGATGAACGTGCGGCGTTGCAGGCGGCTTCCGTTCTCGGTCAGCAGTTTAGCGGGACGGATCTGGCGCAACTGCTCGAACGCCCGGTTTTTGACGGTGCCTCGATGCTGCGCAGGCAATTGCTGCGCCCGATACCCGGCGGCTATCTCTTTGCGCATGCGCTCATTCATGACGGGATCTATTCGGCGCTGACTCATGAGCGCCGCCGCCAGTGGCACCGGAAGGCTGCGGAACTTTATGCCGCGCGGGACCCGATCCTTTACGCCGAACATCTCGACCGTGCGGAGGCGGCCGAGGCGGCCGAGGTTTATCGCCGCGCTGCGGGTCACGAAGCCGACCTTCATCATCTCGACCGCGCAGCACGTCTCGCTGCGCGTGGCCTTGCTCTTGCCCGCAGCATGGGAGATCGGTGCCGGCTGGGTCTTGCCGCAGGTCGGCGGTATCTCGATATCGGGGAGGCGCAGCCGGCGCGGAATGCGTATCAGATCGCTCTGGAAAGCCAACCAGACCCACTGGAGCGGTGCCGCGCCCTGATCGGCCTCGCTGCTTGCGATCGGCAATTGGGCGATATCAACCACGCCTTGGAGGGTCTTGCCGCCGCCGAACCGATTGCGATAGCCGATGGCGCAGCAGCTCTCCTGGCGGAGATCAGCTATCTGCGCGGAAATCTGCATTTCGCCCGCGGTGCTGCGGACGACTGCCTGGCCGCCCATGCTGCCGCTCTGGCGGCGGCGCAACGTGCTGGCCAGCCTGAATGGCTGGCGCGAGCCGAGAGCGGGCTTGGTGATGCCTACTACCTGCAAGGCCGCTATGCCCTGGCGCAGCAGCATTTCAGACGGTCAGTCGATACGGCGGACGCCGCCGGCCTGCTGCGCATCCTGCCGGCCAATCGCGGCATGATCGGTAACTGCCATATCTTCTATTGCCGCTTCGATGCAGGCCTTCTCGATGTGGAAGCTGCGCGCGTGGCAGCGTTGCAGATCGGTGATCGCTTCGGCGAAATGTTCGGCCTCGAATCCGCGGCCTTTATCCTGATGACGGCGCGCCGCTGGCCGGAGGCGGAAGGGCCGGCGCTGGCTGCGATGACGATGGCCAAGGAGATCGGGGCGCGGCGCTATGAATCCATCACCGCCACCATCCTGGCCATGAGCCGGATGGCAGCGGGCCGGTCGGCCGAAGCCGAAGCACTCTCACAGCAGGCCGAAGAATTGGCAATTGAGACGGGCCTGGGCTTTGCCGGCGCCCTGATCCTGGCCCTCCGGGCCAATATCCTGGGTGATCAGCCGGCAGCGCGCCAGGCGGTCGAGCGCGGCGAGGATCTGTTGCGCCAGACCAGCATGGCGCACAATCACATCTTCTTTCGCGAATTCGCCATCGATTGGGCGATGCATGTCAGTGACTGGAATTTGGTCGAGCACTATGCCGGCGATCTCGCGCAATTCTCCGCGGCTGATCCGCTGCCTTACGTCGATATGATCGTCGACCGCGCACGGCTATTGGCTCGCCTGCGGCACGATCCAGGAGATGTCGCGGTCCGGCAGCAGATTGGCATGCTAGCGGCGCGTGCGAAGGAGATGGATTTCCGGCTACATTTCCCGGATGCGATAGCGGGCTAGCTCAGTCGTTCTCGGCGAGGACTGTGCCGGCGAGATAGAGCGAGCCGCAGATCAGCACACGGCGTGATTCGCTGCTGCCGCTATGCGTATCGACCAGCGCGCGTAAAGCGGCCTCGACCGAACGATAGCCTTGGCTGAGCAGCCCCACCTCGGCGCCGGCGGCGACGCATTCGTCGATCGACAGGCTGGCATGGTCGCCAGGAATGGCAACCGCCGCCATGTCTTCGGCATGGGGAGCGAGTTGCTTTAGGAAGGCGATCGGGTCCTTGGTGTTGAGCATGCCGAAGATGAGATGAACGGGCTTGCCATCCTCGGCGCGCCAATCGGCGAGCATGGCGGCGATCACTTCGCCAGCCTCGGCATTATGGCCGCCATCGAGCCATAGTTCCCACTTGCTGTCCTTAGGCAGCATCTCGACCAGCGGGCCCTGCGCCAGGCGCTGCATGCGCGCTGGCCAGGTGACGTTGCGCAGGCCCTGCGCGATATGGGCGTCGGTGATCTTGAAGCCATCCAGCACCGCCGTGGCGGCGATGGCGCAGCCCGCGTTGCGGAACTGGTGTCGTCCAGCCAGACCCGGCGCCGGATAGATACGCGGGCCGCGGCTGTCGGTGAAGCGCAGGGCGTTCTTGAGATCGCCATCACAGGTCCATTCCTGGCCGAAGCGATGCATGGGCACCTTCAATTCGGCGGCTTTCGCCTCGAACACGGCCATGGCCTCATCGGGTTGGGGCGAGACGATCGCCGGACGGCCATGCTTCATGATGCCGGCCTTGGCTTTGGCGATGAGTGTCAGCGTGTTGCCGAAGAACTGCATGTGATCGAAGGAGATCGGCATCAGGACAGTGGCAATGGGCTGGTCGATCACGTTGGTGGCATCGAACTCGCCGCCCACGCCTGTTTCCAGCAGCACGATATCGGCGGGCTCGCGCGTGAAGGCCAGGAACGCGGCAACTGTCGTAATCTCGAAGAAGGTGATCGGCACGCCGCCATTGGCATGCTCGCATTCTTCCAGCAGCGAGATCAGCAAGTTCTCGTCGATGAGCTTGCCGTTGAGGCGGATGCGCTCATGAAAGCGCACCAGATGCGGCGAGATATAGACATGCACCCGGTAGCCGGCTGCCTCCAGGATCGAGCGTAGATAGGCGATGACCGAGCCCTTGCCATTGGTGCCGGCGACATGGATCACCGGCGGCAGCTGGCGCTCGGGGTGGCCGACGGCCGCCAATAGGCGCTGCGTCCGCTCAAGCTCAAGGTCGATGAGCTTGGGATGCAGCTTGGTCAGGCGCTCTAGAACGATGTCGCTGGTCGGGCTCTTCGCCATGGGTGTTAGGCCGCAGCCGGCCTCTTGGTCAGCAGGGAGATGACGCGACCGATCTGTTCACGCAGATCCTTGCGTGCGATCACCAGATCGATGATGCCATGTTCCAGCAGGTATTCCGCCCGCTGGAAACCTTCGGGGAGTTTCTCGCGGATGGTTTCCTCGATGACACGGGCACCGGCAAAGCCAATCTGCGCACCGGGTTCGGCGATCTGGATATCGCCCAGCATGGCGAAGGAGGCGGAGACGCCGCCGGTGGTGGGATCGGTCAGCAGCACGATGAAGGGGAGGCCCGCTTCCTTGACCTGATCGACGGCGATGACCGAGCGCGGCATCTGCATGAGCGACAGGATGCCCTCCTGCATGCGGGCACCACCGGAGGCCGGTATGGCCACGAGCGCGGCTTTGCGGCTGACGGCAAGGCCAGCGGCGGCAACCAAGCCTTCACCGACCGCCATGCCCATGGAGCCGCCCATGAAATCGAAGTTGAATGCCGCAATCACCACATCGGCGCCGGCCATGGTGCCATAGGCAACGACGATGGCATCCTGCTCCTCGGACTTCGCCTGCGCTTCCTTGAGGCGGTCGGCATAGCGCTTGCGGTCCTTGAACTTCAGCGGATCGATTGCAACCTTGGGCAGATCGATGCGCTCATACTTGCTTTCATCGAACATGAGGGCGAGGCGCGTCTTAACATCGATGCGCATATGATGGCCGCAATGGGTGCAGACACGCTGATTGGCGTCGAGTTCGCGGTGGAAGATCATCTGGCCGCAGGCGGGGCATTTGTCCCAAAGATTCTCCGGCACGTCGGTCTTTTGGACCAGTTTGCGGATCTTTGGCCGGACGAAATTGGTGAGCCAGCTCATCTTGTTGTTCTCCGGTCAAACACGCGCGGCGCGGACGCCGGCGGCGAGGCTCTTCACAAGGTCAAGCGCTGCCTGGGCAGCGCGCGGTCCGGGTTTACCGTCGGCACCGATTTCGGCGGCGATCTTGTTGACCACGGCGGAACCGACTACCGCGGCATCCGCCACCTTGGCGACAGCAGCAGCTCGCTCGGGTGTCGAGATACCGAAGCCCACCGCAATCGGCAGATCGGTGTGGCGCTTCAGCCGGCCGACCGCGGCGGTGATATCGACATCGGATGCGGCGCGTGTCCCGGTGATCCCCATGATCGAGACATAATAGACGAAGCCTGACGTATTGTTGAGCACCGTCGGCAAGCGCTTGTCATCGGTGGTGGGGGTGGCCAAGCGGATGAAATTCAAGCCGGCTTTCAGCGCGGGCAAGCATAATTCGCTGTCTTCCTCAGGCGGCAGATCGACCACGATCAGACCGTCGACGCCAGCAGCATTGGCGTCCTTCAGGAATTTGTCGACCCCATAGGAATAGATCGGATTGTAATAGCCCATCAGCACGATCGGCGTATTCTGGTCCTTGGCGCGGAATTCACGCACCAGGTTCAGCGTCTTGGGCATGTTCTGCCCGTTCTTGAGGGCGCGCAGTGACGAGGCCTGGATGGCCGGGCCGTCAGCCATCGGATCGGTGAACGGCATGCCGATCTCGATCACGTCGGCGCCGGCATTCGGCAGGCTGAGAATGATGTCACGTGAGACCTCATAGGTGGGATCACCAGCAGTGACGAAGACCACCAGGCCGCCGCGCTTTGCCACCTTCAGTTCGGCAAAGCGGCGTTCGATACGCGTGCTCATAGTTTCGTTCCCAGGCGCTCGGCAACAGCGAAGATGTCCTTATCGCCACGGCCGCACAAATTCATAATGATGATGTTGTCTTTCGGCCGGGTCGGCGCCAGCTTCTGCACGTAAGCGAGCGCATGGGCCGGCTCCAGTGCCGGAATGATGCCTTCGACCTTGGCCAGCATCTGGAAGGCATCGAGCGCTTCCAGGTCGGTCGCCGAAACATATTTCACGCGCTTCATTTCATGGAGCCAGGAATGCTCCGGCCCAATGCCGGGATAGTCGAGGCCGGCCGAGATCGAATGCGCATCGATAATTTGGCCGTCATCGTCCTGCAGCAGATAGGTGCGGTTGCCGTGGAGCACGCCGGGGCGGCCACCGGTCAGCGAGGCTGCGTGACGGCCGGTTTCGACGCCGTCACCACCGGCTTCGACACCAATGATCTCGACGTCGCGGTCATCGAGGAACGGATGGAACAAGCCGATGGCATTGGAGCCGCCGCCGATGCAGGCAACCAAGGTATCGGGCAGGCGGCCTTCTGCTTCCAGCATCTGCGCCTTAGCTTCGACACCGATGATCGATTGAAAATCGCGCACCATGGAGGGGTAAGGATGCGGGCCGGCGGCAGTGCCGATGATGTAGAAGGTGTTCTCGACATTGGCGACCCAGTCGCGCAAGGCCTCGTTCATCGCGTCCTTGAGCGTTGCGGTCCCGCTATGCACCGGAATGACCTCGGCGCCCAGCAGCTTCATGCGGAACACATTGGGTTGCTGGCGGGCGATGTCGGTGGCGCCCATATAGACAGTGCAGGGCAGGTTGAAGAGCGCACACACGGTCGCCGTCGCGACACCATGCTGGCCGGCGCCAGTCTCGGCGATGATGCGGGTCTTGCCCATGCGCTTGGCCAGCAGGATCTGGCCCATGCAATTGTTGATCTTGTGCGAGCCCGTGTGGTTGAGCTCGTCACGCTTCATGTAGATCTTGGCGCCACCCAATTCGCGGCTGAGGCGTTCGGCGAAATAAAGCGGGCTCGGCCGGCCAATGTAATGGGTCCGGTAATAGTCCATCTCTTGGGCGAATTTCGGGTCGATCTTGGCGGCGTTGTAGGCTGCCTCGACCTCGAGAATGAGCGGCATCAGCGTCTCGGCCACGAACCGGCCACCGAAGATGCCGAACCGGCCATGTTCGTCCGGCCCGGTGCGGTAGGAATTGGGAGGGGTGGCGGCGGCTATGCTCACGGGATCAAAGCTCCGAAACGCGGGGAAAATCGGGTCAAAACAAGTGGATTCGCTCGAAGGGCGCAATCAACCATAGCGGCGGGCAAAGGTCAAAGCCCTAACGCCGCCTGCAAGGCCCTCAGAGACTACGTGCCAGTGCAACGAACTCTTTGATTTTACTAATATTTTTCTCGCCCGGGGCATCCTCGACGCCGGACGAGGTATCGACTGCACCGGCCCCGGTCCGTGTCACCGCCTCCTGGAGATTGCCGGCGTTGAGCCCGCCGGCCAACATCCAGGGCAACGTGAAGCTCTGGCCCTTGAGGAGCGCCCAATCGAACGAGAGCGCATTCCCACCGGGCAAGGCGTTGGCCATGGATTTGGGCGGCTTGGTATCGAACAGCAGGCGGTCGGCTACCGTTTCGTAATCATGGGCGGTGGCAATGTCCGCGGCATCGGCGACGCTCACGACCTTCATCACCGGCAGGCCGAAGCGCGCGCGGATTTCCGCAACCCGGGCCGGCGTCTCGTGGCCATGGAGCTGCAGCATGTTGAGGGGTGCTTCTGCCAGAATGGCGCCGATCGCATCGTCGCTCGCATCGACGATGAGGCCGACCTTGGTGACGTTGGATGGCACCAGCTTGCCTAATTCCCCGGCCAAGCTGGGCGTCAGGTAGCGCGGGCTTTTCGCATAGAAGTTGAAGCCCAACATGAAGGCGCCGGCATCGACCGCGGCCGTTACCGTGGCCGGCGTCTTCAAGCCGCAGATTTTGACGTCGACCGACATTTCACACCGTTTCCGATACAAAGCGCGGGTAAGCCAGCACGAACAGGTTCAGCTGCGCCGACATGTAGGCCAGGGATATAAACGAGGACAATGCACTAAAGGCCAGCGGCGCGGCCGCCAGCAAGCCGGTGCTGACGAACATCATGGCCAGCAGGGACTGCGCCACGAAGGCCGGCAAGGCGATCATCATCAAAGCGACAACCAGCCTGCCACCCTGGCCGCGTGTGCGCTGCCAAGCCAATTTATACGGCATCGGTGCGTCCAGCGCGATGCCGACCCAACTGGGGGAGAGGCGCGTGAACAGGACGAGATAACCGATCACCATCACCAACATGGAGACCAGCAAGGCAATCTGTGCGAGGCCGGCCAGCGACAGGATCGTGCTGATGACGAGTGAGGAGCCAAAGGCGATCACTACCAGCATGATCATCACGAACGCGAAATGCACATGCCGCAGGCCGATGTTGAGGCCAAGCCCAGGTGCTGCGGCCCGCCCCATGGTCATCTGCCGGATCCAATTCACGCCGAAGATGGCGACCACGACGATGAGGCCGAGACTGGCGAGGCTCATGCTTAGAATGATGTCGATGAGTGCGGTTGGATCAGCCTCCATACCCTTCTGCAACTCGGCATACATTCGCCCCTGGATCATCTCGAGCGCACGGAACAACAGGTAGAGCGGGATGAACGGCACGATGCCAAGGCGCAGCAAATCGTCGCGCGCGGCCCAACTGCGACGGCACGCAGCGATCGCCAATGCGAGGGGCTGGAGGTCAGGCTGATGTGAGGGAGTCATGGGCGTCATAGCAAAAATCTGGGTGGGTTAGTTGGGCGCGTGCCCGATGGCCGCGTCGATCTCAAGGCCGATGCGGCAGGCTGCCTCGCGGGCATCCTCCGCCATCGTGATCGGTCGGCCGATGACAAGATAGTCGGCGCCGGCCTTGGCTGCGTCGCCCGGCGTGCGGACGCGCTTCTGATCGCCGCCCGCCTGCTTGCCGCTCTCGGCCCAATGCGGGCGCACACCAGGCACCACCAGCAGAAAATCATTACCGACTTCCCGGCGCAGCGCCTCGATCTCATGGGGCGAGCAGACCACACCGTCCATGCCAGCCGTTCGGGCGAGAAGGGCCAGGCGCTTGACCTGGTCGGCGACGGGCGGTGTCTGACCGACAGCGGCAAGGTCCTGATCGTCGAGCGAGGTGAGTACCGTGACCCCCACGATCTTGGGGCGCCGTAGCTTCAGCTTGTCGGCCGTCTCGTCGGCGGATTCCCGCGCCGCCTGCATCATGGCGAGACCGCCGCCAGCATGGACGGTCAGGATGGTGGGCTGCAGCGGCACGATCGCGCGCAAAGCGCCGGCGACGGTATTGGGAATATCGTGCAGCTTGAGATCGAGGAAGATCGGAAAGCCGGTGGCCGAAATGCGCCGATAGCCGAGCGGGCCGTTGGCCAGGAAAAACTCAAGCCCGAGTTTGACACCGGCAACGGCGCCATCCAGCCGATGTGCCCAATCCACCGCTTCATTGACCGAAACGGTATCGAGTGCCGCCAGAACCTGCCCTTTGCTGCCCACGCTGAATCTCCTCGCACTTTTGCCAGTTTGCCTGCTCGTCTCGGCTGGCTTTTAACCTATAATGGCGCCAACGTCACCCGGTGCGGCGGAATGCCCCGAATTTTCAGTAATTTAGCAGTTGTGCGAGCGCGAAAGCAGCCTTCCAACCGCCGCCGCAAGGCGATAAGCTTCGCTTGAACAAGGATACGGTGCGAGAGATGCAACTGACCCAGTTCTCCGACTACGCGTTGCGCACCCTGATATATCTGGGCCTGCGAACCGATGAATTGGTCACCATCGAGGAAATTGCCGACGCCTATGGCATCTCAGAGAGTCACCTGACCAAGGTGGTTCACAAGCTCGGCCGACTCAACATCATCGATACCGTGCGCGGCCGGCGTGGTGGCATGAGGCTCAACTGTGCCCCGGCTGCAATCAATATTGGCGCCACCGTGCGACAGATGGAAGGCAATCTCAACATCGTCGAGTGCTTCGATTCTGAACACAATACCTGCCCGATCGCACCGGTCTGCGGCTTGACCGGAATCTTGGGTGAAGCGCTCGAAGCGTTCATGGTGGTGCTTGATCGCTATACCTTGGCCGATATCCTCAAGGACCGTCCGGCCTTTGCCGCCTTGCTTTCGATCCCAATCGACACGCGTGGCCTGCGCCGCGCCGCGGCTGGTTCCTGACGAGACGTTATGCCCAACCCGACATCCCTCTCCTAGGATATTATAAATGCGGACAACGCCTTCCTCGCTGCCGACCCTCGAACGGGCCTTGCCATCGGGCTGCAGCGCCATTCTTGGAGCAATTCTGGCCATGTTGGTTGCTGGCTGCGCAACGCCGATCCGCACGGTGGACCGGCCCAGCGCTCCACTGCCCTGGACGGCCGCGATCGGCCGCCTTGATGCACAGGACGGGTCGTGTTCAGCGACGTTGATCAGACCGGATGTGATTCTGACCGCATCGCATTGCCTCTATGGCCATGGCAACCAGGCCAAGATCACGGAGTTCGAGTTCACGCCGGCGCTCGACGTCGGACGCGAACGGCTTAAGCCCGTTTCCGTGACCGCGGTGATTGCCATGGGCTGGCCGATTAAATCCGATACCAGCGGAACGCTGCGCGACCCGCCCAAAGATGACTGGGCTGCCTTGCGGATCTCGCCACCCATCGACTTCATCAAACCGTTGCCGATTGAAAAAATCGACGTCGACGGTATTTCGCAACGGATCAAGTCGGGCAGCAAGTTGTCGCATGCCGGTTACGGCGTCTACGGCGCCTTCTCGGGGAAGCGACTGCAAATCCGCGACAATTGCCGACTGATGCCAGATGCCTACAAAATGCTGAATGGCCTGGAGGACGAGCAAGACGTCATCGTCAATCACTGTGAAGTGATTCAGGGTGATTCAGGTGGGCCAATCATGCTCACGGATGCCAACGGCGTTCATTCCGTCGTCGGCGTGGTGACGAATTTCTGGCGCAGCAAGAATGATTTCGTGAGCTTCGGCCCAAGCTCGATCTATTTCGCCGATAAGATCAGTGCTGAAACCACCGCCAATTCGACGCCCTGACAGATGCCTGCGCGTTTCCCTTTGATGCCGCGGTCGTCGCGATTCAAGCTGCTAGTCTTCGCTGTCGCCGTGGCGCTATCGGGTTGCGCACAGCGTGAGGCGGTGCCGCCAGCGCCGAGCTTGCCTGAATCGCAAATCCCCTGGACCGCTGCCATTGGCAAGCTGGTGATCGCTGGGAGCGAACGCCCGTGTACGGCCATCCTCGTGGCGCCGGATCTCATTGCGACCGCGGCCCATTGCCTGCACCAGAATGCGGTGCCGGCCACTGCGGCCGATATTACCTTTCTGCCCAATCACGGCGCCGAACCGCAACTGGGTGCGTCGCAGGGAATCACGGTCCGAGCGATGGGCGGTGCTGTCACCGCGATTAACAAGGCGTCGGATATCGTGCGCGATTGGGCGCTTATCACGATTGCGCCGCCGCAGCGTGGCGTGTCGCCGATTGCAGCACGGCCACTGGTCACAGACGATATCCTCGCCCGTATTGCCGCAGGCGAGACACTCTATACCGCCGGTTACGGCAATGGCGTCGCTGAGGTATTGCGGCCGCATTCGTCCTGCAAGATCGTCAAGGATCCGGCACTCAATCCGCTTTACGCCGTCGATATGGTTGTCACCACCTGCATCATCCGCATTGGCGATAGTGGCGGCCCCATTATCCTGGTCAACCAGGCCGGCCAGCCGACCTTGTTCGGCATCTTTGCTGGCTTCGGCCTGGGGCAGGCCGTAGGTATCTCTTACGGCGTCAATGTCAGCACCTTTGCCGACCGCCTGCCCGCGCCGCTGGTGAGTGGCGTCGAGCCCCAGGTGCAAAGTCCTGTTTTCAGATTGGCGCGCGCCGCCGATTGACTCCTTTGATCAACCTGTATACAGCTTGGTCAACCTTCTGAAACATAGCGAGAAAACAAGCGTCCCCAGCGATATCCGGGGACGTTGGTGGGGAGATCAACGGTGCCGCGCAATCCTCGTTACGACATCCTGTTCGAACCTGTGAAGATCGGGCCAGTGACGGCCCGAAACCGCTTCTATCAAGTGCCGCATTGCACCGGCATGGGCTACGACCTGCCGCATTCCGTAGCGCGCCTGCGCGAGCTGAAATCGGAAGGCGGCTGGGGCGTTATCAACACCGAATATTGTTCGATGCACTGGTCGTCGGAGGACGCGCCCTATCGACTGGCGGCGTTGTGGGACGACAACGATGTGAAGACACAGTCGTTGACCGTCGAGAAGATCAAGAAGCATGGTGCCTTGGCCGGTGTCGAACTCTGGCATGGCGGCAATCACAGCCCGAACCGCTGGAGCCGCGAGACGCCGATGTCGCCCTCGGGCTCCAGCCAGCACGCGGTCTTTCCGATGCAAAGTCGCGCCATGGACCGGGAAGATATCCGCAACGTCCGCAAATGGCAGGTGCAGGCAGCCAAACGCGCCAAGCGAGCCGGTTTCGACATCGTCTATGTCTACGCCGGCCACGGCTATCTGCCATTCCAGTTCATCACCCAACGCTGGAATCAGCGGCGGGACGAATATGGCGGATCGATCGAGAACCGGTCGCGCCTGCTGCGCGAGATGATCGAGGATACCAAGGACGCGATCGGTGACAGCTGCGCCGTCGCTGTCCGCCTCGCCGTGGATGAACTGATGGGGCCGGACGGTGTCCAGGCGGCAGAAGAGGGCGAGGCCGTGATTTCTCTGCTGGCCGAACTGCCGGACCTTTGGGATGTCAATGTCTCGTATGTCGACAATGACTCACTCTCGTCGCGTTTCGGTGCCGAGGCGCATCAGGAGAAATTCACCAGCTTCGTCAAGAAGCTCACTACCAAGCCGGTGGTGGGCGTCGGCCGCTTCACCTCGCCGGATACCATGGTCGATCAGGTGAAGCGCGGTATCCTCGATTTCATCGGGGCAGCGAGGCCCTCCATCGCCGACCCGTTCATCCCGCTCAAAATCGACGAGGGGCGCGAGGACGACATCCGCGAGTGCATCGGCTGCAACATTTGCCGCGCGCAGAACAATTCTGGCGTGCCGCTGCGCTGCACGCAGAACCCCGCCATTGGCGAAGAGTACCGTCGTGGCTGGCATCCGGAGTTCATGAACGTAAAGAGCGGCTATGGCGATGACCCGGTGCTGATCGTGGGCGCGGGTCCGGCCGGCCTCGAATGCGCGATGAGCCTCGCCAAGCGCGGCTATGACGTGGCGCTCACCGACGCGTCGCGCGAGCTGGGCGGGCGACTTAATTTCGAGCCGAAGCTACCGGGCTTGTCCGCCTGGGCACGCGTTCGTGACTATCGTTTGGGCCAGATCGCCAAGCTACCCAACATCGAGATCTTCCGCGAAAGCCGGATGGACAAGGTGGCGTTGCTTGAGTCCGGCTATCGACACATCATCCTGGCGACCGGTGCCACCTGGCGGCGCGATGGCGTCGGGCACAACGTCTATGTGCCGGCCGTGGGCATGGACGCCGCCAATGTCCTGACCCCAGATGACATTATGGCCGGCAAGAAAGTGGCCGGCCCGGTTATCGTCTATGACGATGATCAATATTACATGGGCGCCGTCATTGCCGAGAAGCTAAGCGCTGAGGGTCACGACGTTATACTGGTGACACCAGGCGCCGATGTTGCCACCTGGTCGGTCTTCACCGACGAGCAGTTCAAGACCCAGGCGAGACTCATGAAGCTCGGCGTGAAGCTGGTTCTGACCCATCGCTTGGCGGGTTGGCAGGGAGATCACGGCACCTTTGCCTGCAATTACACCGGCACGGAAAAGCGCATCGAGGCAACTACTCTGGTAACCGTTACGTCGCGCGTCTCCAACGATGCGTTGTTCCTGGAACTGAAGGCCGACGAGGCGGGCCGCGCCCAGGCCGGCATCGCAACACTCAAGAATATCGGCGATGCCGATGTGCCTGGTGCCATCGTGCATGCGGTCTATGCCGGCCATAAAGCGGCGCGCGAATTCGGCGAGGTGATCGATCCCGATCAGTTCCCGTTCAAGCGCGAACTCGTGTTTGTGAAATAGAGGGATCCAGGCCATGTCACGCGAAGCCACCCAGCGCCGTCCCCGCCGGCCGATCGCGACCGGTCCCCGCCAGCTGCCTTTCGGCAAGGTCGTCAACCGCTATCCGCCGATCGCGTTGCTCAGCGCCGACGAACTGGAATCGATCCATGTCGCCTCGCTACGCCTGCTGTCCGAAATCGGCATGGAGGTGATGCATGACGAAAGCCGCAACCTGCTGAAGGCGGTGGGTGCCACGGTCGACGAGTCCAACCAGCGCGTGCGCTTCGATCCGGCCATGATCGAGGAAAAGATCAAGACCGCCCCCTCCAGTTTCACCTTGCAGGCGCGCAATTCGGCGAAGAATCTCCATGTCGGCGATGGCAGCATGATCTTTGCTGCGACCGGTGGTCCGGCCTTCGCCCACGATATCGAACGCGGCCGGCGCGCTGGCAACTACCAGGACATGTGCGATTACATCAAAGTCGTGCAATCGCTCAACGTCATCCACCAGGAAGGCGGTTGCCCCTGCGAGCCCACCGATTTGCCGGCAGACTCACGCCATCTCGACTTTTATCTCGCCGCCATCAGATACACCGACAAGAACTGGCAGTGCTGGGCCCTGGGTGGCTACCGGGTGGAAGATGCCATCGATATGCTGGCGATCACTCTGGGGCAAACACGTGATCAGTTGCGGGCCAATCCGGCGACGCTCACCATCGTCAACTCGAACTCGCCTTTGCGCCTCGACATCCCAATGGGCGAGGGGCTTTGCGCCATGGCGCGTGCCGGCCAGCCGGTCGCGATGACGCCCTTCACCCTCTCTGGCGCCATGAGCCCGGTGACCATCGCCGGCGCCTTGGCACAGCAGAATGCCGAGGCGCTGGCCCTCATCTCGCTCGCACAGATCGTGGCGCCGGGAGCCCCGGTGCTCTATGGCGGCTTTACCTCCAATGTCGATATGCGCACCGGTGCGCCGGCCTTCGGCACACCTGAATATGCCAAGGCCCAGCTGGCGTCAGGCCAACTTGCGCGCCGCTACAATGTGCCGTTCCGTTCGTCGAACGTGACCGCCTCCAACTGCGTCGACGTGCAGGCGGCCTATGAAGGCGGCATGTCACTGTGGAGCACGATCATGGGCGGTGTCAGCCTCATCGAGCACGCTGCAGGCTGGCTGGAAGGCGGCCTCACCGCATCGTTCGAGAAGCTGATCCTGGACGCGGAGATGCTGCAACTGATGCGCAGCTTCCTCGATCCCCTCAAGGTCGATGAGGACAATCTGGCCTTCAGCGCGATGCAGGAAGTGGGACCGGGCGGGCATTTCTTCGGCGCCCAGCATACGTTGTCCCGCTTCGACAGTGCCTTCTATGAGCCGATGCTGTCAGACTGGCGCAATTTCGAGAACTGGTCGGAAAGCGGCGCCAAGACCGGCACCGAACGCGCGCATTTGATCTGGAAGGATCTGCTGCGCACCTATGAAGAACCGGCCCTTGATCCGGCCGTGGCGGAAGAGCTCGAGGCCTTCGTGGCGAAGCGCAAGACGGAGATTCACGCACATAGCTAGGTGGCTCGCACGCGTGCCAGAAAAGTTTGCACTTCCTGGCGCAATTGACCGGCGAGGGTCGAAAGGTCGCCTGCCGAATTGAGCAACCTGCCGGCGGCATCGCCGACCATGCCGGAGGCCTGTGTCACCGCCGTGACGTTCATCGATACTTCGTTGGTGCCGTCGGCTGCCTGCTGCACACTGCCGGCGATCTCCTGTGTCGCAGCACCTTGCTGTTCGACGGCCGCGGCGATGGCGCTGGCGATCTCGCTGATCTTCTGGATCGTGCTGCTGATGCCGTCCATGGCTTTGACGGCGTCGCTGCTCACCCCTTGGATGGACGAGATTTGATTGCTGATCTCGCCGGTTGCTCCTTCCGTCTGATTGGCCAGCGCCTTGACTTCGGAAGCCACGACCGTGAAACCGCGGCCGGCTTCTCCGGCGCGAGCTGCCTCGATGGTGGCGTTGAGGGCCAGCATATTGGTCTGTGCGGCAATACTCTGGATGAGGCTCACCACCTCGCCGATGCGCTGTGCCGCTTGGGCCAGGCTTTTGACGGTCGCGTTGGTGCGATCCACGCCAGCAACGGCGTCCCCGGCAATTTGCGTGGAATGCGTGACCTGCCGTCCAATCTCGGTGATCGAGGCGGCAAGCTCTTCCGCCGCCGCAGCAACGCTTTGCACGCTGCTGGTGGTTTCGGCTGCCGCGGCAGAGACGGCAATCGCGCGCTTATTGGTCTCTTCTGCGGTGGCCGACAGGCTGCGCGCGGAATTCTGCATGTCGGTGGCGGCATTGGCGACCGAACTCACGATACCGCCGACACTTGTTTCGAACATGTCAGCCATGCTGTGAAGTGCCGCCCGTTGCTCGTCGGCGGCGCGCGTCTTGGCGCGGTCCTGTTCTTCCGCCAGCCGCTCCATCTCCAGCGCATTATTCTTGAAGATCGTGACGGCTGCCGACATGGCGCCGATCTCGTCGCGCCGGCCGGCGCCGGGAACCACGATGCTCTTATCGCCATCGGCCAGCCGCTTCATGGCGTCGGTCATCGCGACCACCGGCTTCGAGACCAATTGGCGGATGAGGAGGCCGAGCAGGATCAGGATGACGACGACGGCAATCACGGTGGTGATAATCGCCGTCTCCCGGAACTCGGTCAGGCTGGCATAGGCCTTATCCTTGTCGATGGCGAGACCGACATACCATTTCACGGTGGGCAGGCCGGGTATCGGAAAGAAGGCGAACAGCCGCTCCCCCTCGGCCAGCGCGACCTCGGCGATACCATCCTTGATAGTCGGCGGATTACCGGGATAAACCTCCGACATCGGCTTCAGGGTCCATTGCTTGTCCGGATGCGCGATGACGACGCCCTCGCCGTTGACCAGGAAGGCATAGCCGATGCCGCCAAGATCGAGGCTGTTCACGATTTCGGTCAATTTGCCGATGTCGAGATCGCCGCCGACCACGCCAACCTCCTCGGTCGCGCGAAACAAGGGCGTGGCCACGGTCACGATTAGCCCGCCGGTCGACGCATCAACGTAAGGCTCGGTCAGCGTACTTGCCTTGGCAGCTATAGCGTCCTTGTACCAGGGCCTTTGACGCGGGTCGTAGCCTTCCGGCAGTTCGCTGTCAGGCCACATGGTCATCTTGCCGCCGGTGCTACCGAAGTAGGTGAACATGAAGCTGTCGCCGAGAACCTTTTGCTGGACGGTCCGGTCGACATTGGGCTGGCTGTCGTCATTGGCCAGAGTCTGGGCGACGTTCTCGATCAGCAGCAGACGCCCATTGAGCCAGTTGGCGATACTGGTTGCGGTGAGCCCACCGACATCACGCAGATGGCCCTCGAGGCTGGTGCGGATGGCGCTTCGCTGCTGGAAATCGATGAACAAGGTGAAGGCGACGAAGGTGGCGATCACCAGCGCCGACGCGGCCAGCAGAATCTTGTGAATGAATTTGAGGCTGAAGCCGGTCGTCGCGGCCTTCGTTTCCAGCGACATCGAATATCCCCTCTCGAATTCTGTCTCGATTGCGGGCGTATTTGGATGATCGTGCGTAAAATGAAGATAGCGAGGATTTGATTAAAACTTTCATACTGTTGGCGGCTTTCACTCCTATCGCCCATGTAATTCCGCTATGATCCAATCCCTACGAAGGATGTGCAGAGACACCATATGGCGAACGACAACGAAGCTAACTCCCTTTCCGGTCGCGTGAAGCGCTACGCCAAGGTCGGCCGCGCGATGGGCGGCTTGGCAGCGCGTGTCGCTGGCCAGCGTTACCTCGGCATCAAAGTCGACAAGGCGGAGCATGCCTCCGAGCTCACGGCGGCCTTGGGTGGCTTGAAAGGGCCGCTGATGAAGGTGGCGCAGATCATGTCCACCATTCCTGATGCGCTGCCGAAGGAATATGTCGAGGAATTGCGCCAGCTGCAGGCCAATGCGCCGGCCATGGGCTGGCCCTTCGTCAAGCGGCGGATGGCGGCGGAACTCGGCCCCAATTGGCAGAAGCGCTTCAAGGAATTCGGCCATGAGGCGGCAGCGGCCGCGTCACTGGGGCAGGTGCATCATGCTGTCTCGCTCGATGGCCGCAAACTTGCCTGCAAGCTGCAGTACCCGGACATGCAGTCGGCAGTCGAGGCAGACCTCTCGCAACTGAAGCTGATCTTCCGCCTCTATGAACGCTACGACCGCGCCATCGCCACCGAGCATATCCATTCCGAGATCGCAGACCGGCTGCGCGAGGAACTGGATTACGAGCGTGAGGCCAAGGCCATGGCGCTCTATCGCCTGATGCTGGCGCGGGAGAAGGAAGTCCATCTCCCCGAACCGCTCCTCGACCTTACCACCCGGCGCCTTCTCTCGATGACCTGGATCGAGGGTGAACCGCTGATGACCTTCCTCGAGAAGAAGCCATTAGTCGAGCTCCGCAACAAGGTCGCCTACAACATGTTCCGCGCCTGGTATGTGCCGTTCTATGAATACGGCATCATCCATGGCGACCCGCATCTCGGCAATTACACGGTGCGGCCGCAGAAATCGAAAGATGCGGGAGCCGTCAACCTCATGGATTTCGGCTGTATCCGCATCTTCGACGCGAAGTTCGTGAAAGGCGTCATCGATCTCTATTGGGCGCTGGAGCGTGGCGACCGGGACATGGCAGTGCACGCATACGAAGGCTGGGGCTTCAAGGGCCTCAACAAGGAGGTGATTGACGTCCTCAACCGCTGGGCCAAATTCGTCTATGGCCCGCTGCTGGAGGACCGCACCCGCAAGATCCAGGAAGAAAGCAGCGGCATCTACGGCCGAGAGGTGGCCGAGAACGTCCACGCCGATCTCCGCCGCCTGGGACCAGTGACGCCGCCCAAGGAATTCGTCTTCATGGACCGCGCAGCGATCGGGTTGGGCTCAGTTTTCCTGCACCTCAAAGCCGAGATTAATTGGTACCAATTGTTCCACGAGCTCATCGCAGATTTTGACGTCAAGGCGCTTGCCAAGCGACAGAAGGCGGCGCTGAAGGAGGTTGGGCTATAGAGGTCACCAAGGGCTAGAGGGTGGCAAGGTCGTGCTGACAGTGCGGAGGCTACGTTCCAATTCACCAAGTGACTCTTGAATCGCAATGGTCTCGATGGGACATGATTTCTTATCCTTCAGCACACCGCTGAGAGCTGTGGCATATGGAGAGATGAGTTTATGGTTGCCACTATCGGAAACTTGCAAGATATTGGAACTGAGTGCCTTCAGGAAAGACCGCATGACGGCAGGGTCTTCGCACAATCGCATCAACTGATTTCGCCAAATAGCTGCGGTTGGTAGAGCGACAATCTGCAATTGATCGACTGTCTCTTGTTCCCGATAGTATTCACGGCAGGGTAGGCCGATAATCTTTTTCCCGTCTATTACGATGCGTTTCTTGATGCGCTCGACAATTCTTACCGGGATACCGGCTGAACCAAGTTGGTTCGAAAAGGACTCAAAATACTTGGTTGCACTATGCGTATTCGCGAGCGGTGCCGTCCGATTCAGAAGTAATGCTCCGAGACAGTAAGCCCGCGCCGGACTGATTCCGTATAGGTCCACGTCCAAGAGAATAGAACCTTCAAAACGAGTTCCATTTACCGTCGCTCCCCAGAAAGTTGTTTTCTCGATAGCTGCACCGAGAAAAGACGCTTCGTCGAGATTTGCAGCGTTGAATGTGGATTTTGTCAATCTGGAGCCATGAAATTTGGCCCTCTCTAGCCATCCCCCCTGAAATTGGACATTGTTCAAGCTGGCATTCTGAAAGTTCGCTGAATCAAGAGATGCGCCGATCAAGTTCGCATTGTTCATGCTCACCTCTTCCAGCGAAGCACTTGTTAGATCAATCAAAGGTAAATGGCCTGAACTCAATCGCGCTCGGTCAAACCGAGAGTAGGAGGCCAGCGATCCATCAAGATAGGTGTCGCTCATCTCAGCGCCGCGTAGATCTGCCTTCCGAAGATCTACTCCATAAAGGCGACTCTTGGCGAGTTGAATGAAACGCAAATTCCGCGACCTGAGATTCAGTCCAATAGAACGTAGAACACCGACATCAAAGCGTGTTGTTCTGACATCATCAGCGAGAGCGACCAATGCACTTGAATCCGCTGTTTCGCTTACGAGAGTGGAGGATGGCAGGCTGATGTAACGGCATCCGAAATGCCCATAAGCGCAGAACAAGCGATCAAACAGGTTTGCTCTGACCGTAGTTGCGACCGAGAGATGTAGATGTGGATCCTTCTCAAGGCAACCTACCTCACCAAACCCGAGCACCGGCCCGAGAGTAGCGCCGAAAACCAACCAAATCCGATCGTAGTAATCAATGTCTGGACTGGTCGGCTTATTCTTAACGACGCTCGCATCAATCTTCAACGTGCCAGAGGTCTCTTTGGCATCTAATACCTGAATGCGATGTTGTTGAATCGCGTCGTCCCAGTTCCAGCGAACTTGGCATGCAGCTTCGTCGCCGTTCGGTATATGCGCTTGCGTGACAGCGATAATCGCGATCGCCGGCCCAATGAGGCCGAGCTGTTTGAAGGCCCAACCCAATCGCTGCCGATTCGTAAAGCGCGCATAAGTGGACGTGAAATCGCGGCGCCTATTTTGGCGATCGTTTCCCAGAGCGGGGGCGCGCCAAAAATGCCTGACATAGCTAAATAGCAAAGCGGCCCAAAACACGATAACTGCAACAATGGTCGGATTTTCGTATGCGGATGCTGACAGAATGGCGATAAAAGAAATTGCAGCGATCCCAAGCACTCTGGCTTTCGTCGATACGCGAAAGAAATCTGCAAACAGACGAATACCTCGAGCAAAGATAGTATGATTATCGGGAGAGATAGCGCCGGTCGAAGTCAGCAGAAATAAGGCGGTGCCTATGAGCCATCCGAACATGTAGGTCACGGCGATGTAGAGCGGCAAGTTAAGCAGCCAGAAAAGCAAAAGTACGCCCAAAGAAATGCAGACCCATCCGATTGGCGCGTCGATCGGCTGCATTTGTAGGCGCGTATAGGCGGTCTGGAACCAGATGACGCAGCCGATATCAATCAGCAAAACGACAAGATGGATCGTGCTGATAGCGTCGCTTTGATACCGGAGGAAAGCGAGCAGCGTCGCAAAAAGAAGTCCAACTGGAACCCAGGAGAAAGTAAAATGGACGATGAGCCAGAGGAGTAAGTTGCGAACAACACTAATGAAATAATCGAGGTGCTTTTCATCTACTTCATCGTCGGTGAAATATTGCACGAATGAGAAACCGGAAAGCTGGTGCCGCCATTTATCTCTCAGAACTTTGCCGGCCAAACCTTGGTTGTCGATGTTGGACTTCAACCTCTGTTCAAAGAGGTTCAAGCGTTTCGCCAGGATGTAGAGTTGCATCAAGCAACTGATATGCAGAAATAGGAAAACTGGCGGCATAAGTGCATATGCAATGGAAAGATTGATTGCGTTGCCCACGCCAAAAGGCGCTTCCAGGCTGTTGCGCAGAATCGCTTCGTCAGAGGAGGCCAATACTGTCGCCGCCAACGTGACGGCTGTTGCTAGCAAGGCAGTCGTGACGTTCTGGGCAGTTCCAGCAGCTTCGTTTGCGGATTCGATATAGCCTTCTAGCGTCAGTTCGGGGTTGCTCATGCCGCTCACCTTTTTGCATCGCTACGCTGGCTGTAACATAAGGAAAGCAATTTAAGGTAGTATTGTAAGATACCACTTCTCGTTGTCGCAAGTGTCGCCAAATAATGCAAGGCAGGTCGAAATGCTCGTTCACAAACCTGCAATTGGAAATCTGTTCGACAGGGTTCTGTGACCACGGACTTTTGCAGCCGTCCCTGCAGCGTCCGATCTCCCATAGCTTGGAGCTAAGCCCCGATTTTCATCCTTAAAGCCGCTTGTCTCACCCCGCATCCGCGGGCAATCTTGGCGCCGCTTGGGGGCGGGGACTGTGGCTCAAGCGCTGGTCCCGATTCTCAAAGATTAATTCAGCCGGTTCAACGGTTTAGATACAGAGAAGATTGGGGAGCGCATGAAGATCGGGATTCTGAAGGAGCGGCGCGCGCATGAGAAGCGCTGTGCGGCGACCCCTGAAACTGTGAAGAAATATATCGGCCTTGGCGCCGAGGTGGTGGTCGAGGCCGGGGCAGGTGTGGCTGCCTCGATCTCCGATGCTGCCTTTGAGGCCGCCGGGGCCAAGATCGCAGCCGATGCTGCAGCCACTGTGGCTGGGGCCGATGTGGTGCTCAAGGTGCAGAGGCCGATGACGGCGGCCGAAGGTGCCGACGAACTCGCGCAATTGCCCAAGGGCACGACCCTCATCGCCATCCTCAATCCGCACGGCGCCAAGGAGCAGGTCGGGGCTTACGCCGCCGCGGGTGTCGATGCGATGGCGATGGAGCTGGTCCCGCGCATCAGCCGCGCGCAGTCGATGGACGTGCTCTCCTCCCAGGCCAACCTCGCCGGCTACAAGGCGGTGATCGATGCGGCAGCCGAATTCAACCGTGCCTTCCCGATGATGATGACTGCCGCCGGTACCGTGGCGCCGGCACGCGTGCTGGTGATGGGTGCCGGTGTCGCCGGCCTGCAGGCGATCGCGACCGCGCGGCGTCTGGGCGCCATCGTCTCAGCAACGGACGTGCGCCCCGCGTCGAAAGAGCAAGTCAAAAGCCTCGGCGCAACGTTTGTGGCCGTCGAGGATGACGAATTCAAGCAGGCGGAGACGACGGCGGGCTACGCGAAGCCGATGTCGGAGGCCTATCAGGCCAAACAGGCAGCGCTCATCGCCGAGAATATCCAGAAGCAGGACATCGTCATCACCACGGCACTTATTCCCGGCCGCAAGGCGCCGGTGCTGGTGACCGAGGAGATGGTGAAGTCGATGAAGGCGGGCTCGGTCATCGTCGATCTCGCGGTGGAGCAGGGTGGCAATTGCCCGCTTTCCGAACTCGGCAAGGTGGTTGAGAAACACGGCGTCAAGCTGGTGGGCCATGCCAATGTGCCCAGCCGGCTCTCGGCGGATTCGACGGCGCTATATGCCAAGAACCTCCTTAATTTCGTGACGCTGCTGATCGATAAAGAGAGCAAGCAGCTCAAAATCAATTGGGAAGATGAGATCGTCAAAGGCGTCGCCCTCACCAAGGGCGGCCAGGTGATCCATCCCAACTTCCAGGCCTAAGGGGATACTGCCATGGATGAGACAACAACGGTCGCCGATGTCGCCGCTGCTTTGGCGCCCGCCGATCACGTGCCTTTCGTGCAGCTCTTCACGGTCTTCGTGCTGGCCTGCTTTGTCGGTTATTACGTGGTGTGGCGGGTGACGCCCGCCTTGCATTCGCCTTTGATGGCGGTCACCAACGCGATTTCCTCGGTAATCATCGTCGGCGCGCTCATTGCTTCGGGCGCTGCAGCTTTCGGGATCAGCCAGGGCATGGGGCTGGTTGCGGTCGGTTTGGCGGCGGTCAACATCTTCGGCGGGTTCATGGTGACCTACCGCATGCTCTCGATGTTCAAGAAAAAAGAAACACCGAAGCAGGGGAGCAAGTAAGTGAGCCAGAATCTCGCCGCCTTCCTCTATCTCATCGCCTCGGTCTGCTTCATCATGTCCCTGCGTGGGCTCTCAAGCCCGGCCACCTCGCAAGGTGGCCTGCGTTACGGCATCGTCGGCATGGTGATTGCCATCGGCACCACCCTGGCTCTGCCCAGTGTCGCCGGTTCGTCCTATGTTGGCATCATCGTGGCGCTGGCCATCGGCGGTGCCATAGGTGCGATCATTGCCCAGCGCATCCAGATGACGGCCTTGCCGCAGTTGGTTGCTGCCTTCCACAGCCTGGTCGGCCTTGCTGCCGTCGCCGTCGCGGCCGCCGCCTTCTATGCGCCGGTCGAGTTCCATATCGGAACGCCGGGCGATATCCATCCCGGCAGCCTCATCGAAATGGGTCTCGGCGTCGCCATCGGCGCCATCACCTTCACCGGCTCAATCGTGGCGTTTGCCAAATTGCAGGGCCTCGTCTCCGGCGCGCCTTTGGTGTTCAAGGGGCAGCATTTTCTCAATGCGGCACTTGGTATCGCCATCGTCGCGTTGATCGTGGCGCTCATCCTCGGCCAGTCGCAGCCCTTGTTCTGGGCGCTGGTCGTCGTGTCGTTGCTGCTGGGTTTCCTGGTCATCCTGCCCATCGGCGGCGCCGACATGCCGGTCGTGGTCTCGATGCTCAACTCCTATTCCGGTTGGGCGGCCTGCGGCATCGGCTTCACACTTTCCAACCCGCTCCTCATCGTGACGGGCGCGCTGGTGGGCTCGTCGGGTGCCATCCTCAGCTACATCATGTGCAAGGGCATGAACCGCTCGATCTTCAACGTCATCCTGGGCGGCTTCGGCACCGATTCCGGTGGCGCGGCGGCGGGTGGGGCGAAGGCCGCAGATCGGCCAGTGAAGGCCGGCAGTGCGGATGATGCCGCCTTCATCATGAAGAACGCGGCCTCTGTCATCATCGTGCCCGGCTACGGCATGGCGGTGGCGCAGGCGCAGCATGCGTTGCGTGAAATGGCGGACCTCCTGAAGAAGGAAGGCGTCAAGGTGACCTACGCCATCCATCCGGTGGCGGGCCGCATGCCGGGGCATATGAACGTGCTCCTCGCCGAAGCCAACGTCCCCTATGACGAGGTGTTCGAGCTGGAAGACATCAACCGCGACTTCGCGCAGGCTGACGTCGCTTTCGTCATCGGCGCCAACGATGTCACCAATCCAGCTGCGAAGACCGACCCCAAGAGCCCGATCTTCGGCATGCCGATCCTCGATGTCGAGCAGGCCAAGACCGTGTTGTTCATCAAGCGCTCGATGGCGTCAGGTTATGCCGGCGTCGACAATGAGCTGTTCTTCCGCAGCAACACGATGATGCTGTTCGGGGATGCCAAAAAGATGTGCGAGGATGTGGTGAAGGCCTTCGGCCACTAAATCTCACCTTGCGATCTCTTGAAATTGCCATCAGCGGCTGCGGACCGGCAGGTCTCGCAGCCGCTTGTTTTTTGGCCGATGCCGGCCACCGGCCCATCATCTATGAACGTGTTGCGGAGGCGCGGCCGGTGGGGGCGGGTCTCATGCTGCAGCCGGCTGGCCTCCTTGCCTTGGAGCGCATCGGCTGCCGTGTGGGGGTCGAGGCTCTTGGCAGTCGCATCACCCGCTTCCGTGGCTGGACGGCGCCAGATTGGCGGCAACTGGTCGAGGTTGATTACGGCGCCTTGCGTGGTGGCCTTTACGGCCTCGGCATCCACCGCGCCTCGCTCTTTGCCGTCCTGCTGCAGGCGGCTCAGCGCCGCGGCATCGTGTTTGAGACGGCGACGGAGATTGCCGATGTCGTCCAGCTCGCGGGCGGACGCGTACGACCGGTGGCTCAAGACGGCAGAGCCCTGCCGGCAGTGGATCTCGTCATCGATGCCAGCGGCGTCAATTCACGTCTGCGGCGTTTGACTGGCGCGGTGGCGGCACCGAGCCCCTATCGCTACGGCGCTATTTGGGCAAGCCTACCAAATACGGACTTTGCGGGCGACATCCTGGTGCAGCGCTACGTGGCGGCCCGCCATATGGTCGGCGTTCTTCCGGTAGGGCACCTGCCGTCGAACGAGACGTCGCTGGTAACACTGTTCTGGAGCTTGAAGCCACAGGATCATGGCGCGCTGCTCGCTGGCGGTTTTGAGGCATGGCGCAATCGCGTCAGTGATATCTGGCCAGACGCGGCTGGGTTGCTCGCGAATATCTCCGACTTCACGCCATTTGCCCTGGCGCGCTATGCCCAGTTCACGTTGCGCAATCCATTCGCGGCGGGGGTCGTCTTCATCGGCGATGCGGCCCATTCCACCAGCCCGCAATTGGGGGCCGGTGTCACCATGGCGATGCTGGATGCAGCGGCGCTCACGGACGCTTTGCAGCGATCGTTTGACCTGCCGGCGGCGCAGCGCACCTATGCCGATGCGAGGGCTCGACATATTCGCTTCTACCAGATGATGAGCCGTATCCTTACGCCGTTGTTCCAGTCGGATGCCAGGCTTCTTGCCGATCTGCGCGACATCGCCATGCCGATGATCGATCACATGCCGTGGCTGCAGCGACGCATGTTTGAAACCTTTGCCGGCCTCGGCACGGGCTTGTTCACCGCGGCAAGACCTGAGAAGCTGGCTGGATGACATGGCTGAAACCGGAACGCCTGCACATCGATGACGCTGTCGCCATCGTCTCGCCGTCCTGGGGTGGGCCGAGTGTCTTTCCGCATATCTACGATCTTGGGCTTCATCTGCTGCAGGCCTGGGGCCTGCGCGTCGTCGAGTATCCGACGGCGCGGATGGCAGTGGCGGAACTGGCTGCACATCCGGAGTTGCGCGCGGCCGACATCAACCGCGCCTTTGCCGATCCGAACATCAAGGCGATCATCGCCTCGATCGGCGGTAATGACAGTGTCCGGATCCTGCCCCACCTTGATGCCGCGGTGATTGCCGCCAATCCGAAGATCCTGCTTGGCTATTCCGATACCACGACGTTGCATGTCTTTTGCCAGTTGCAGGGCCTCGTCACCTTGCACGGGCCATCGATCATGGCCGGCTTTGCGCAGATGGCCGCGTTGCCGGATTACGCCGCCCATGTCCGGCATATGCTGTTCGTGGCGGCGCCAGGCCATGACTATCGCCCTTACGCGCAATATGCCGACGGCTATCCGGATTGGCGCAATGCGGCGAAGGCGGGGCAGGTGAATGCCTTGCGTTCGCAAGACGGTTGGCACCTGCTGCAGGGGCAGGGAGTGGTCGAAGGCGTGCTGTTCGGCGGCTGCCTCGATGTTTTGGAAATGGTGCGCGAGACCAACTTCTGGCCGCCCCCCGATTTCTGGACTGGCAAGATCCTGTGTCTGGAAACGTCGGAAGAGGCACCCTCGGTCGAGGTCGTATCCAGCATTCTGCGCAGCTATGGCGCGCTGGGCATCTGGGACCGGGTTTCAGCCGTGCTGATCGGCCGTGCTGCCCGCTACAGCGACGCGGACAAGCTGGCATTGGATCAGGCTCTGGTCGCCATCATCGGCGGCGAATATGGCCGGCCGGATTTGCCGATCTTCTCAAATATGGATTTCGGCCATACCGATCCTCAACTGGTCCTGCCGCTGGGCATCCGGGCACGTGTTGATTGCGGCGCGAAATCATTCCAGCTGATCGAAAGCTGGCTGCGCTAGGCCTTTCGGAAAGGTCGTTTGTTGGGCGCCGACGCGGCGAACACCAGGACGCGGTTGATGTGCGCGCCATCGTCGGAGAGCGGCAGGAACAAGGTTTCATCACCCACCCAACGACCATCCGTCGAGACATAGGGTCGGTTGTCGTATTGTGGCGCCCGCTGTTTAACGGTGTTGTCATACCAGGACAGCGCATCTTCCAGCGAGGGGCCCAGAAATCCCTCGATCACCGATTGCCCAGTGGGATCACGACCGCGGATTTCGACTTCCTTGGTGCCGACCAGACGATAGACATAGCGCCGTGCGTCATCAACGACTTCGACCAGGATGAGATGCGACAGCAAGCGAGGGATATCGACCGGGTCGAGATCAGCGCGTCGTGGCAACCTGCCGTCCCGGCACTTCGCGCGCCAGTAACGGTACATGTGCTGCACCTGCGGGCCGGCGCCAGCCAACCACGCGGGCTCTGCCAAACCTGACTCCACCGGGCCTGATTCCGCGGGAAGCGGTCTCACATCGTCCTGATTGTGGTTTGCCATGGTCCCGTCTCCGCATGCAGCAGGATCGTGACACGGCACCATCGGTTCAACAATCGCGAAGCGATCAGGCGAAATCGGCGGTGAGCGACGCGCGGCAGATCAGCAGAATGCGGCTGACCGCCGTGCCGTCTTCCGAGAGGGGCAGGAAGAGCATCTCTTCGTCATTATAGCGGCCGTCTTGGCCGACATAGGGGGAGTCGTCATAGACGGGCAGGCCGGTTGCGACGACCTGATCGTAGAACATATGTGCTTCGTCTTGCGAGGGGCCGTAATAGGCTTCCGCCACCGATTTACCGGTGGGATCGTTGCCCCGGATTTCGACTTCCTGAGTACCGACCAGCCGATAGACGTAGCGCCGGGCGTCCGGCACGACTTCGACGATGGTCATGTAGGGGAGCAGCTTCGGAATTTCGACAGGATCAATATCCGAGCGCCGCGGCGGGTGGCTGTCCCGGCACTTCGCGCGCCAATAGCTATAGAGCTGCCGGATATTGTCGCTGGCCTTGGCCAGCCAGACCGGGTCCTGATCTATCACTGTCTCCACACCCACGCTCCCCAACGTGTTTGTTTCACGTGAAACAAAAGAAGAACAAATAGTCAAGGCAAAAGGTTAGTTAGTAAAATTCCCCTGGAGCGAAGGATCCAGAAAAGTCATCGCCCCGCCGGCAGGACCGGCAGGGCGATAGCAAAATGCGTTCTCTCGTCGAAGCGGCTGCTGATGAAGGCAGCCGGGAAGGCGGGACTAGAAGCCCTCGCGCTCCATGCGCTTGCGCATCAGCTTCCGGTAACGACGCACCGCCTCAGCCGATTCACGCGCCTTGCGCTCGGACGGCTTCTCGTAGTTACGACGCATCTTCATTTCCCGGAAGATTCCCTCGCGCTGCATCTTTTTCTTGAGCGCGCGCAGGGCCTGATCGACATTGTTGTCACGGACGAGAACTTGCACGGTTTGCCACGGCTCCTTTCGCCGAATGGAGTAACACAAAAACAAAGAAATCATTCGGGCTGCCATCTGGAAGCCCGTCTCGGGCGATGCTCTACCACAGCCCTTTCGGCTTGTGAAGCCCCGCCGGACATCTTCGATAATCTATGGCCCCTTCCTAAACCCCTGTTTTATGGCCATATTCCACTGAAATAGCGAAAGAACCGCCGATGGCCATCCTGAAGATTGCGCGTATGGGGCACCCAATCCTGAAGCGCGTCGCCGACCCGGTCGTGGACCCCACATCCCTGGAAATACACAAGTTAATCAATGACATGGTCGATACTCTGGCCGATATCGGTGGGGCCGGCCTCGCCGCGCCACAGGTCCATGTGCCGCTGCGGGTGGTCATTTTTCATGTGCCGGGGTCAAGACTCGCCGCTGAGGACCAGATTGAGGGGCAACCGCCGGCCGGTGTCCCGCTGACGGCACTTATTAACCCCGTAATCACGCCTCTCTCGGATGAGATGGAAGAGGGCGTGGAGGCTTGTCTCTCAGTACCCGGCCTTGCCGGCACGGTGCCGCGCTACAACCACATCGGCTACCGGGCGATGGCGCCCAACGGCACGGTGATCGAACGCGAGGCCCGGGGCTTTCATGCCCGTGTGGTGCAGCATGAATGCGATCATCTCGATGGTGTGCTGTACCCCATGCGCATGCGCGATATGACCAGCCTCGGTTTCGTTGAGGAGTTGCGCCGCTTCGAAGACAAGGAAGCCGAGGACTGAATGGAAACGGGCGGCATTTCTGCCGCCCGCCTCACACGAAGTTTAAGTTCTAGGTCGCGGTGGGATCAGCTGCCACCTTCGCCACCTTCCCCGCCACCGCCGCCTTCATTGCCGCCGTCGTTGCCGCCGGCACCACCGCCATTGCCGTTGCCGCCGTCGTTGCCACGGCCATTATTGTCGCCACCCTTGGGATCGCCCTTGTCGCCGCGATGATCATTGTCGTTCTCGCGCAGGCCGCGCGATGATCCGAACCCGCCCTCTGCATTGAGAGCACACTGAATCTGCTTGAGGCCGGTGCCGTCACAGCTGCCGAAGTTCCGGTTTTCCGCTTGGGCGGTGTTCTGCGCAAAAAGCGCGGCCACGGCAACGGCGCTGAGCAGTGAAAGTCGCAATGTCATGTCCTGTCTCCTGTAGATCACGGGGTTCATTCCCCTTGCCATTGCGCTGTTGAACGCACTTGGCATGATCAGGAGATAACCGGACGCCCGCAGCCCGCCTGTGAAACGCTTCACATGGAATCGGGCACCGGCTTTTTTTCGGAGAAATGTTGGGTCAAGGAAAATTCGGGGCGGCATGACGCCGCCCCGAATTGCGGCAGTACGTTAGGATTTGATATTCCCTGGGCCCTTACCATTGAAGCCGCCCTTATCCGGCTTGTCCTTGAAACCTTTCGGGCCATCGAGGCCGCCACCCTTCTTGCCATTCGGGCCATTGTCCTTTTTGCCGCCATTGTGATTACCTGCGCCGTCGCCTGATTTCTGCGCGCCCGGAACATGGATTCCGTATGTGGTGACATAGCAGGGCGAGAGAGACTTGATCGTGATGCCGCCGGATTTGCAGGTGAAAATGCCGCCGTTTCCGGCATTCGCCTGGCCAGCGAAGGCAACGACGCCGATGAGGGACGCAGCCGCCATAAGGGTCAAATATTTGCTCATTATAGTCTCCTGTTTCGTTGGATCGGGTTAAGTCATGTGATGGGTTTCTTGCCCATGCCCGATCTGTCGACGCGGCCGAAGAACCGGTTTCCGCAGCCTGTGAACTGGTTCACAAGCGGGGTGCGACCCCCGGGCTGTGGCTATCCAGCCCGGGCCATGGCAAACTGCGGTCCATGCTGATAGCGCGCTGCAAGTCCCTGGAAAGAGGCGACGGCTGAATGGGAGTGTTGGATTTGAGCATTGAAGCTGAGGGCCAGGTTGTTGGTCAGGCCACTGGTTATGATTGGCAGGCTGACCGTGACAGGTTGGTTGAAGCGATCATGCCGCACGTGGTTTTTGACGGCTGGACGGATGCTGCATTGCGCGCCGGCGCGGCCGATCTCGGCATCGACCTGCCGCGGGCGCTCAATGCCTTCCCGGGCGGGATGGCCGAGGTGCTGGCCTACAATCATCAGCGCCACGATGCCACGATGATTGCTGGCGTGGCTCACGACGAGATTGCCGGCGCCAAGATTCGCGACCGCATCGCGCGCGCGGTGCGGCTGCGCCTGGAACTGGCGGCACCGCAGCGGGAAGCGGTCCGTGCCGGTCTTTCTTTCCTGCTGCTGCCAGAGAACGCGCCCCTGGGGCCGAAGCTGCTTTATGGAACGGTCGACGCCATCTGGCTGGCGATCGGCGACAAGTCGACCGATTTCAGTTTCTACACCAAACGCGCGTTGCTGGCCGCTGTCTACTCCACGACGCTGCTCTATTGGCTCAATGACAAGAGCGAGCGGCAGAATGCGACCTGGCAGTTCCTCGATCGGCGCATTGCCGACGTGATGAAGATTCCGCAGATCAAGGGCCAGATTCGCGCCATGTTCGATCAACTGCCCAATCCGCTCGGGCTGTTCTCGCGAGGGGCTGGGCCGCTCGCCAAGGCTGGCGACCTGCCACTTGGCATGCGGCCGCGCCGTCGCCGTCGCGCTTAGGTGTCACGCTATGGAGTCTGATACCGCGGCGGCAGGCGCCGGGAGTGCAACGGGCACTGGCATGGATTTCGATTTCAGCAATTTCGACCTGCGGCTGGCGACCGAGTTGCTGGTGGCGCTGGCCATCGGCCTGCTGATCGGCCTTGAGCGGGAATGGCGCAAGCAGGATGACGAGGACCATCACAAGATCGGTATCCGTACCTTCGGCCTGATGGGCTTGCTGGGCGGGCTGTCCGGAGCGCTGCACGATACGCTCGGACCGTGGTTGGCCCCGGCCACCTTGCTCGGCCTGGCGCTCCTTCTGGTCAATGACCGCCGCAGCCAGGGCAAAAGTGGTTTGTTCGCGCTGACTGAAGACATGACTACGCTGGTGGCGGCCTTGGTCACATTTCTGCTGGGAGTCCTGGCAACGACCGGCGCTATCGAACTCGCCGTGGCCTGTGCGGTCATCGTGGTGGCACTGCTCTATCTGAAACCCACACTGCACGGGTTGGTCAGCAAACTAACCGAAGCCGAATTGAAGGCCACGGTCCGCTTCCTGGTCATCTCGCTGGTCATCCTACCGGTCCTGCCGGATCGCGGCTATGGCCCCTATGAGGCGTTCAACCCGCGTAGTACCTGGCTGCTGGTGGTCATGATTTCGGCCATGTCGTTCATCGGTTATTTCGCGATTCGGGCGCTCGGCGCTGCCATGGGTGTACTTGCTACTGGCCTGTTCGGGGGGTTGGTCTCCTCGACCGCCACGACGATCTCCTTTGCCAAACTTGCTGGTGAAAATCGGCAGCAGGGCAAAGTCTTCGCGGCCGGCGCCATCCTGGCCAACGCCATCATGGCGCTGCGCGTCCTGGTCCTCTCATTCGTGCTGGCGCCACCGCTTGCCTTCGCGCTCGCTTTGCCGCTGGGGCTTGCCGCAGCGACGTCGATCGGCTTCGTTGGCTTTCTTTGGTTCAGCACCCGGCACATCAAGATAGCCGGCGAGGAAATGACCGTCGCCAATCCCTTCGAGCTGTCGCAGGCGATCAAATTTGCCTTGTTTCTGACGGTTATTCAGATTCTTGAACGTTTTCTCAGCGACAAATTCGGCGATGCCGGCCTTTATGTCCTGGCTGCCATCGCCGGTCTTGCGGATCTCGACGCCATCACCTTGTCCGTGGCGCGCGATACGCCTGGCGATGCAAACTTGACCAGCGCCATCATTGCCATCCTGCTGGCCGTGGCATCAAGTGCCTTGGTGAAGAGCATCATCGTCGCCCGCGCCGGCGGCGCCTTTGCCCGGTGGAGTATTGCGGCGATGATCATGATGGTGGCAGCGGCCGGGCTGGGCGCCGGCTTGCAGCAAATCTACCTATAGGCCGCTAGTCTTTTTTATCCGGCGGAGTCAGTTCCTTGCCGTCCAGCAGTAGCTGGCGGCGTTCCTGCTCGCGCCGGTCATTGGCCTTGCCCGTCTTGCTGCGACCGAAGCGGACACGGTTCTCCGCCGCCTGCTTCTCGTCCGAGTCGCGCGCCTTGGCCTTCTTGAAACGGTTGAGATTGACGATTTCCGCCAACTTTGACCTCACGGAACTGTCACCTGGGCCGGTTCATTCGAACCTTGCCCCACCTTTGATCCAAAGGCGATAATGGGCCGAAGCGAGGGTCCATTCAAGGGGCCCCCAACGTGCATATGTAGATTGGGAGAGCGACGTCATGAAAAAAGCGCTGAAGATTGGCGGCGGCATCCTGGCCGTCATCATCGTATTGCTGCTGGTCGCGCCGTTCTTCATCGACCTCAACAGCTATAAAGGCCTCATTGCCGAAAAGGCGAAGGAAGCCACCGGGCGGGATCTGGTCATTGATGGCGACATCTCGCTCTCGCTGCTGCCGATCCCATCGGTTTCGGTCGAGGGTATCAAGTTCGGCAATGCCGCTGAAGGCTCCGCCGCCAACATGGCTGAGATCGACAAGGTCAAGGTGAAGGTGGCCTTGATGCCGCTCCTCTCCGGCAAGGCGGAGATCAAGAGCATCGAGCTGGTCAAGCCGACGATCGTGCTGGAGAAGCTCGCCGACGGCAAAGGCAATTGGGAACTGACGCCGCCCGCCGGTACGGAAGCGGCACCGGCAGCCGATGCGAGCGCTGAGGCGGGCGGCAGCAATTTCGATCTCTCGATCGAAGGCGCCAGTATTACCGATGGTACGCTGGTCTACCGCGATATCGCCACGGCAAGCGAGCAGCGTGTCGAGAATCTCAACGTCGATCTGTCGCTGGGCAGTTTGCAGGGGCCGTTCAAGGCGACGGGTGGCGTCACCGCCATCGGCATGCCGCTCGGCTTCGACGTCGATGTCGGTCGTCTTGATCCCACGCAACCGATGCCGATCAACCTCACACTCAAGATCGAAGACGCTGGTGCGACAATCGGTTTCTCGGGCAAGGCCGATCTTAAGGCCGCGGAAACGGCCGACCAGCCGATCGTGACAGGCAAGCTCACCGGCAAGGGCGATTCGGTCGCCAAACTGATTGCCGTGCTGTCCGGCGGCAAGGCCGAAGAGGGGCCGCTCGCCCAGGGCTTTGCCCTTGATGGTGACATCGTCGCTGGCAAGAGTGCGGCCGACCTCAAGAATTTCACGGCAAGTCTTGGCGACATGACCGCGAAGGGTTCGGTCGCCGCCAAGATGGGTGATGTGACGACGGTCGATGCCAATCTCGCCATGGGGCGGCTCGACCTCGACAAGCTGATGCCGGTGCAGGCGGCAAAGCCTGCAGAAGAAGCGCCGGCCGCCAATGCGACGGCAACCACGCCTGCAGCAGCAGGCACCTTTGCCTTGCCGGAAGGCATCAACGCCAATGCCACCGTCACGATCGACCAGGTCGTGGTTCAGGGGAATGCCATCGATCAGGTGAAGGTTGTGGCTGCGCTCGCTGATGCCAAGCTCAACCTCACCGAACTCTCGGCACAATTGCCGGGCGCCACCAAGGTCAAATTGGGCGGTACGTTGCAGGCACAGAACGGCCAGCCGGCGTTTTCGGGCGGTCTCGACCTCAATGCCGGCAATTTGCGTGCGTTGATCGACGCCTTCGCCAAGGGGGCGGTTGATTCCGTGCCGGGCGATCGCCTGCGTGCCTTTGCGCTCAACAGCCGCGTGACCTTCACGCCGACACAGGTGGCGCTCTCCGACCTCGCCGCCAAACTGGATTCGACCAAGATCGCGGGTGGAATCACGGTGGCCCTGCCGGATGGCAAACAGCGCCAGCGCATGGCGTTCGGCGTCGGTCTCTCGGTCGATCAGATGAATCTCGACGGTTATATGCCGAAGAAGGGTGCCGAAGCGGCGCCGGCGGCAACCACCAACCAGCCGGCCGAAATCGGCAGCAATCCGCTGAAGGCGCTGGCGCCGCTGGGCGATCTCGACGCCAATATCGAACTGCGTGCCGGCGCGCTGACCATGAACGAGCAGCAGGTCAAGAAGCTGCATGCCCTCATCGGCCTTGCCGGCGGGGTGCTGACGATCGAAGACTTGTCGGTCGGCGACCTCATGGGCGGGAAGGGTACCGTCAAGGGGCAGATCGTCGAGCTCAAAGGCAATCCGCGCTTCGATCTCGATTTCGACGTGACCGCCAAGGACGCCAACAAGCTGGCGCAGATGGCTGGTGCAGAACCTGCTGGCAAGCTCGGTGCGCTCACGCTGAAGGGCAAGGCATCCGGCGGTGGCGACGAAGTCTCCTATGACGTCGCCATGAAGATGAGCGGCATCGGGCTCGACGGGACCGCCAAGGGCGGCGCTGCAGGTCTCCTCGCCGGCGGCATCCCGCGGGTCAATTCGGTGTTCGACATCAAGATCGACAAGCTGGCGCCCCTGGTGGCGCTGGGTGGTGCCGGGCCCGATCAGGCGACGCAATTGAAGGCCGCCGACAATCTGGGTTCGGTCAGCTTCAAGGGCAGTGCTCAGAGCGGCACCGACGATCTTGCCTACGATATCGATCTCGCGCTGAGCGGTATCGGCGGTGCCGGCAAGCTTTCGGGCAAGATCACTGGTATTTCAGGAACACCCCTGGTCGACACGACGCTAGATCTGCGCGCCGACCGTCCGGCGCCGTTGCTGCAACTGGCCGGCCTCGCCGGGCCGAAGGCGCAGGCGATGGGAACGCTGGCCGTGAAAGGCTCCTTGAAGGGCGGCGGCGACGATCTCAACCTAGATCTGGGACTGCAGGCGGCGGGCGCCACGGCGAAGGTCGCCGGCAACATCAAGGCGAAGGCGGACCCGATGGCCTTCGATATTGCATTGCAGGCCAACCATCCCGAGTTCACGCAGCTCCTGGCGCTGGCCGACATGCCGAGTTCAGGCGCGAAGGCTGGGCCGTTGGCGTTGCAAGCCAAGGCCAGCGGCAGCACCAAGAAAGCGTCCGTGAGCGGGCTCGATTTCAAATGGGGCGATTCCAGCCTGACTGGCGACGCCGATTACGACGCCACTGGCGCCAAGCCGATGATCAAGGCAAACCTCGTGGGTGGCACCGTCAATCTGGTGCCCTTCATGGCACCGAGCTCAGGCAAGGCTGCGGCGCCCACGACGACCTCCAGCGCTGGCGGATCGCCCTGGTCCAATGAACCGCTCGATCTCTCGGCCCTGAAAGGCCAGGACGCTGATGTCGACTTCAAGGCAGATTCGCTGATCATGCCGGACCAGCGCATCGACAACATTGTAGCCAAGCTCACCGTGAAGGATGGCGTCCTCAATATCAGCACACTCACCGGCAATATTTACGGGGGTGCGTTCAATCTGTCCGGCACCTCGGTCGATGCCCGCACAACGCCGCAGATCGCCGCCAAAGTGGCGGTCGACAAGATCCAGATCGGCCAGTTGCTGGGCGGCGGTATCGCCGGCAACCAGTTGAAGGGACCGCTCTCGCTGAACCTCGACCTCACCGGTGCCGGCGAAAGCCAAGCGGCGATCATGCGCTCGCTCACCGGCAAAGGGGACCTCGGCGGCACCATGATGATCATCGGCAAGGTCGAGCAGACCGTGGGCTCCGCGCTGCTCGGTGTCCTGGGTCAGAAGGTCAAGCAGGTGAAGGGCATCGCCGATAGCATCAACGGTGTCATCGGTTCCTATACCGGCGTCGACAACGTCCTCTCCGGCACCTTCGATATCACCAAGGGTGTCTTGGACACGCAGGACTTCGCCTTCACCAATCCGAAGGCGCGCGGCACTGCCAAGGGCCAGGTCGATCTAGGCGCCTGGGCGCTCAACATGCTGGTCGATCTCTTCGGCCAGCAGGCGGAGCAGGCTTTCATGAGCATCAACCTCACCGGCCCGGTGAACGGTCCGACGCCCGCCTTCTCCGGCACTGGCGCTGCGGGTACGGCTGCCGGAGCTGGCGGCCTGGTCCCGGGTCTTAATCTGCCGGGCATCGGTGGCATCCCGGGCCTGACCGGCGCAACCGGCACGGACGCCACAACCGGCGAGCCAGGGGCTGCACCAGCTGGTGGCCTGCTCGACCAGGTGCCCGGCGTTGGCGACCTGCTAGGTGGCAAGAAGAAGGACGCCGCAGCGCCGGCGGCAGCAGAACCGGGCGCGATTGTCCCCAGCGATGCCGTGCCGGCCGAATTGGCGCCAGCTGAAGCTGTCCCGGCCGAAGCTGTCCCTGCTGCCGAGCCGGGTGCCGTACCGGCCGAGGCTGCTCCTGCGGAGGTCGCGCCTGCTGAGGCTGCCCCGGCAGAGGCGGCGCCTGCCGAAGCTGCACCCGCTGAAGCAGCACCTGCTATCGAACCGGAGGCCGCTCCTGCGGAAGCGGCACCCGCTGAAGCTGCACCGGCTGAAGCTGCACCGGCTGAAGCGGCGCCGGCAGAGGCAGCGCCTGCCGAAGCCGCCCCTGCGGAGGCTGCGCCGGCGCCTGCGGAGGAACTGATCCCGCCGGCGGATGGAACTGAACCGGGCGCCGTTGCACCGCAGTAAGGCGCTAGCGTGCCTGCAGGGCGCCCAGTACGAAGACGCGAATGGCACTTGAGAGATTGGGCGCGCCGGGATCATCCCCGCGCGCCCGATCTATATCGGCGATGATCGCCGCCACGGAACTCTGCCGCAATTCAGCGATCTCTTTCAGCGCCAGCCAGAACGCATGCTCCAACGTCACCGAGGTACTGTGCCCGGCGATGTTGACGGAGCGCTTCTTTAGGGCAGTGGGCGAGGTCACTTAGGTCCGAGCATGTCCTGCGGGCGGACCCATTTGTCGAACTGGTCGGCGGTGAGGAGCTTCAGGGCAAGCGCAGCTTCTTTGAGGCTGGTCCCTTCCTTATGCGCCTTCTTTGCGACCTTGGCGGCGTTGTCATAGCCGATATGCGTGTTGAGCGCCGTCACCAGCATCAGCGACTGTTCCAGCGACTGCTGAATCCGCGGCAGGTTGGGCGTAATGCCGACGACGCAATTGTCGGTGAAGCTCAAGGCCGCATCGGCGATCAGCTGGCCGGATTGCAGCACGTTATGAATGATCACCGGTTTGAACACGTTGAGCTCGAGATGCCCGTTGGAGCCAGCCACGGTCACTGCCACGTTGTTGCCCATGATCTGCGCGCAGACCATGGTCATCGCTTCGGCCTGAGTCGGATTCACCTTGCCCGGCATGATCGATGAGCCCGGCTCGTTCTCCGGCAGGTTGATCTCGGAAATGCCCGAGCGTGGCCCGGAGCCGAGCAGGCGGATGTCGTTGGCGATCTTCATCAGCGAGACGGCGATGACATTGTAGACGCCGGAGATTTCGACGAATACGTCATGGGCCGCCATGCCCTCGAACTTGTTGACGGCCGATTTGTACTTCTGCCCCGTGAGCTTGGCGAGTTCGGTGGCGAAGGCCTTGTCGAAGCCCTTGGCGGCGTTGAGACCGGTGCCGACCGCCGTGCCGCCCTGCGGAACAGAGAGCAGGCGGGGGGCTGTCGCCATGATGCGGTCGATGCCGAAGCGGATCTGCGCGGCATAGGCCGAGAATTCCTGGCCCAAGGTGACCGGCGTCGCGTCCTGGAGATGTGTACGCCCGATCTTGATGATCTTCGAGAATTCCTTGGTCTTCTGTTCCAGCGCATCGGCCAGATGATCGAGCGCCGGCACGACCTCATTGGCGATCTGGTGGACGGCGGCGATATGCATGGCCGTCGGGAAGCTGTCATTCGACGACTGGCCGTAATTGACCTGGTCGTTGGGATGGATCGGCTTCTTGTCGCCGCGCTTGCCGCCCAGCAATTCGTTGGCACGGTTGGCCAGCACTTCGTTGACGTTCATGTTGGTCTGGGTACCGGAACCGGTCTGCCAGACGACGAGCGGGAAATGATCGTCGAGGATGCCGTCGGAGACTTCGCCCGCCGCCACGACGATCGCTTTGCCGAGCTTCTTGTCGAGCTTGCCGAGCTTCATATTGGCGAGCGCTGCCGCCTGCTTCAGCGTGCCGAACGCCCGGATGACGCCTACCGGCATGCGCTGGCCGCCGATCTTGAAGTTCTGCAAGGACCGCTGAGTCTGGGCACCCCACAGCTTGTCTGCCGGCACGTCGATCGGGCCCATGGAATCGGTTTCACTGCGCGTTGCCGGCTTCTTCGCCATCATTAATCTCCTCGTCAAAAACGGTGATATGGCCCCGTTCTAGCGATTTTCGCGGCAGTTAGGAAGGGCGGCGGATCAAGGTCGGCCCGAAGCCGGCCACGATGCCCATGGCGGCAAAGGCGATGACCCAGCCTAGCCGCGTGTCGGCACCGAACAGGTCAAGGAGCCCGCCTGCGGCCAGTGGTCCCAGGGAGGCGCCGGCAAAGCCGATCAGGGTATGGAGGGCCATGGTGGCGCCCTTGAGCTCGGCCGTGGCGCTCTCGACCGCGCCGGCGGTCAGGGTGGCACTATCGGCGCTCACCGTGACGGTATAGAGCGCCAGCAGCGCCAGGACCGTGGCGAAGGGCCAATCGATGCTCCAGCCGACAGCAAGGCTCAAGACCGCCGAGGCCGGCATGATGAAGCCGAGCCAGCGACGCCGGCCGATGCGCAAGGCGATCTCATTACCGATGATACTGGCCGGCAATCCCAGAAACAGCACCAGGCCGCCCCAGGTGGTGAGGCTGGTATCCGCGGAGGCCGCGACGCTGCCGGTTGTCGCCATGACCAGGAAGGCGATCAGCCAGGACCGGAAGCCATAGAGCTCCCACATATGGAGGCCATAGGCGAGCGAGTAGCCGCGAGCCGTATCGTTGCGCCAGGCAATCGCCAAGCGCCGCAACAGCGATTGATAGACCACAACTGGTTTCTCTTGTGCTGTCGTATTGCCGAGCACCAATGGGATCGCCAGCAGGCCCAGCGCACCGGCCACCAGGAACGGCGCCTGCCAGCCGAAGCGATGGCCGATGAGACCGGCGAGGATGGTGGACAGGCTGGCGCCCAGGCTGAACGTCGCCATGTAGAAAGCGATGGCGCGATTGCCGCCGATCCCATGGAGGCGCTCGGTCAGCAGTTTGAGGCCGGGCATGAAGGTGCCAGCCAAGCCCATGCCGGCGATCAGGCGCGTGACCACGCCGGTCCAGATACCGTCGCCGAGAAAAGCCGTGCCAAGATTGCCGATCACGCCGAGCAGCGTGCTGGCAAGATAGATCGTGCGCGCATCGCGCCGGTCGGTCATGGCGACGAGGAAGGGTACGGAGCCCAGATAGCCGATGAGGAAAGCCCCCTCAATGATGCCGGCTTCGGTGTTCGAGAGATACCAGGCGGCCTGCAAAGTCGGCAGCAGGGCGGCAAAGACGCTGAACCCGGCCATGTTCGCGAGTAGCGCTGCGCACAGCGCCAGGCCCAGGCCCAGATTCGGGCGAACGGAGGTCGGCCGATTCACAGGAACGGGTTGCGCTGCCGCGTCGGTTTGCCGACGGTCTTCTTGCGCGCAGGCTTCTTCAGTTTTGCGCGGCGGCTGGCGGCGAGGGCGCCGGTCACCCAAAGCTGCAGCTTCGTCGCATCGCGGAGAATCGTGTCGGGACAGAGCCAGTAGCCGGTGCTGATCTTCTCGCCCCGCGCCGTTTGGTACCGGAAGGGCGTGCTGCCGGCGGCTTCAAAGGTGGCGCGGTTCTGGTCGTCGGCCTTCAGGAAGACCTGATCCGAGGCGATGATGCCGAAGATCGCGCCGTCGATATAGAGACCGAAGCCGCCGAACATCGGTCGCGCCTGGAATGGCCCGAGGGGCGCCAGCTTGGTACCCAGCGCCGTTACCAGCTTGTTCTCGGCGGCCGTCACCATCATCAAGCCGTCGGGGTTGGGTCAAGGCGGCAATGCGCCATGACAAAATCGGCGATGGCGCCGGTGTCATTGAGATCGATGATGGGCAGCTTGGACTGCGGTACGGGGCCGTCGCTCAGGATCGCCACATAGGTCGGATCGTTTTCCGAGAGCAAGGGCTTGGCGTTGGCATTGCGGAAGATCTCGATTTTGTCATGGGGCTCGCGCTTGAAGCCCTCGATCAGCAACAGATCGACCGGCGACATGTGGCGCACCAGTTCGGCCACATCCGGTTCGGGCGCATCGCGCAGTTCATGCATCAACGCCCATCGCTTGCCTGACGCCACCATCACTTCGGTGGCACCCGCTGCGCGATGGACATAAGAATCCTTACCGGGCGTATCGATATCGAACTCATGATGGGCGTGTTTCAGGGTGGAAACGCTGATGCCGCGCCGCGTCAGTTCCGGTATCAGCTTGGCGATCAACGTCGTCTTGCCCGCGCCACTCCAGCCGGCAATGCCCAGAATGCGCATGGTCATCGACTGCTCACGCGCACTAGAGCGACTGCCCGTCTGCCATGTGCTTGAGGCCAAGGCGAAGATAGTCGTAGCCGGTCATGACAGTAAGTACGGCGGCGATCCACAGCAGGCTGTCGCCAATCAGCGTCACCGGCAACCAGTCCGGGCCGGCATTGCCAACGATCAGGAAACCCAGCGCCACCATCTGCGCCGTTGTTTTCCATTTAGCGAGCAATGTGACGGGCACGCCGACCTTCAGCGTGGCGAGATATTCCCGAAGGCCCGACACCATGATCTCGCGGCACATGATGATCAGTGCCGGTAGAACCGACCAGCCGTCGATCTGCTGGGTCGCCGTCATCGCCATCAGGATGGCGCCGACCACAAGTTTGTCTGCGATAGGGTCGAGAAAGCGGCCGAGCGCCGACACCTGGTCCATGCGTCGCGCAATGTACCCGTCGAAGAAGTCGGTGATGCAGGCCACCGCAAACAAGACCAGCGCCGACCAGCGAAAGACCGGCTGTTCAAAGAACAGCAGGGCTGCGATCAGCGGGATGGCGGCAATCCGCGACAGGGTGAGGATATTGGCAATATTCGGCATGGCAACTTTCGCAATACAGCAAGTCCAGAGAATGACTGGACCATAGCAGGAACGCTTTCCCGTGTCACAGGGGACAGGCGCATGGCCCGGTTGCATCGCGGGAAGGTGATCTGATGTGTCGCAGCTCGGTTTAGGCGGCTGCTCTCGTCAACAAAGTTGCGCCATCCCAATCATTTGGTCGAATAGCGCTGCGGAGGCTGTTTGGCTTGCTCCGGATCGACCCATTTTCCTGACCGAGCTCCTCGGATCTTAGGACCCGGTTCAAATCTGAATTTTCGGGCGTAGAGGGCACATTGTGCCGCGCGGGTTGGAGGGGCGATTGTCAAGAATAACTGCCCTTCAAGGGCCACTTGTGAAACAATGTTTCTGTTGCCGGCCGTCATGTCCGGATACGGAGGCTTCAGATCGATGTATGAGGATGTGAGCGAAGAGGAAGTCGAACACAGAATCATATCAAGCCACGAGAGCGTCCGCGCCGTTGTTGCCTATTGGCGGAAGAAGTGTGGTGGCGGTCGGATGCCACGCCGCGTGGATATTGATCCCGCGGACCTCAAATCCTACCTCCCTTGCATCATCTTGGTTGATGTCGTCCCCGACGAGCGTCGTTTCGTTTATCGGCTTGTGGGAACGCATGAAGTAGCTGGCCGAGGCTTCGACCCGACCGGCCTTTCCGTCGGAGAGGCTTTTTATGCGGAGAGCCAGGAAGCTGGCCTGGCGAGCTACGAGTACGTTGCGCGCGAACGGCGCCCATTCTGTTTCAGGGATCCGTATGTCACACCCGACGACTGGTACGAGCAGGAAGACACCGTCTATCTGCCGCTCTCAGCGGATGGGACGATCGTGAACATGATTCTGGTCTATTCGCATTCGCTCGATTTCAAGCCGCGCATCAGAGATTCACTGATTATGATATGAGCCCGACTTCTCGTCAGCTCTGATGGAAATGGTCGTAGATCACCTTGGCGACCGTTTCCGAGATGCCGGGAACGGAAGCTAGGTCGGTAAGCCCCGCCTGGGCTACGGCGCGGGCTGAGCCGAAATGCATCAGCAGCGCCTTCTTGCGCTTGGCGCCGATGCCGACCACCTCGTCGAGTGGTGATTTTGCGATGTCGGCGGAGCGTTTCACCCGGTGGGTGCCGATGGCAAAACGGTGAGCTTCATCGCGCAGCCGCTGCAGATAGTAAAGCACCGGATGTTTCGGATCGAGGCCGAACGGTTCCCGCCCCGGCATGAAGAAGCGCTCGCGCCCGGCATTGCGGTCGGGCCCCTTGGCGATAGCGGCAACTGCGACATCGTCGATACCAAGTTCGGCGAAAACTTCCATCGTGACACTGAGTTGGCCTTGGCCGCCGTCGATCAGCACCAGATCGGGCCAGGTAGCATGAGTGTCGTCGGGGTCTTCCTTAAGCGCGCGGGTAAAACGTCGGGTGAGAACCTGGCGCATCATGGCGTAATCGTCGCCGGGTTCGATCGGCGCCTCACCGGCGTCTTCATTGGCGGGTTTGATGCCGAACTTGCGGTACTGGTTCTTCATGAAGCCGTCGGGGCCGGCCACGATCATGCAGCCATAGGCGTTGGTGCCGGAGATATGGCTGTTGTCATAGACCTCGATACGCTTCGGGGGTGATTCAAGATCGAAGATCTCCGCCATGCCTGTCATCAGCTTGGCCTGGGAGGCACTTTCCGCCATGCGCCGTGCCAGCGCCTCCTTGGCGTTCAGCATGGCATGCTCGACGGGCTTCCGCTTGTCGCCCCGCTTAGGCTCCAGGATCTCGACCTTGGCGCCGGCGCGCAGGGTCAGCGCTTCTGTCAGCAATTCAAGTTCGGCCGGCATCTCGTTGACCAGGATGAGGCGCGGCGGCACTTTGTTTTCATAGAACTGCGCCATGAAGGCGGCCAGGATCTCCGGCGCTTCCGTCGTCTTGTCATGAGCCGGGAAATAGGCGCGGTTGCCGTAATTGCCGTGGTTTCTGAAGAAGAACACCTGAATGCAGGTATGACCACTTTCATGATAGGCCGCGATGATGTCAGCTTCCTCGACGCCGTCGAGATAGATGTCTTGGCGGCTCTGGATCAGCGCAAAGGCCTGCAGGCGATCGCGCAGCTTGGCGGCATGCTCGAACTCCAGCGCATCCGATGCCGCCTGCATTTCGGCGCCCAGGCGTTGCTTCACCTTGTCGCTCTTGCCGGTCATAAAGTCGCGGGCTTCCTCGACCAGTTCACCATAGGCTTCCGGCGTGATGCGCGCGACACACGGGGCTGAGCAGCGCTTGATCTGGTACTGCAGGCAAGGCCGGGTGCGGCTGGCAAAGATCGAGTCCGAACATGGCCGCAGGAGGAAGGCGCGCTGCAATGCGACGATGGTGCGGTTGACGGCGCCGGCGGAGGCGAAGGGGCCGAAATACTGGCCCGGCCGATTGCGAGCCCCGCGATGTTTGGTGATCTGCGGCGCCTCATGGTCGGCGGTAATGAGGATATAAGGAAAGCTCTTGTCATCCCGCAGCAGCACATTGAAGCGGGGGCGGAGCCGTTTGATGAGATTGGCTTCCAGCAACAGCGCCTCGACCTCGGTATGGGTCGTGACAAATTCCATGGTCGCTGTCTCGGCGATCATACGTTGCAGGCGAATGGGCTGACGGCTGGGCAGGGTATAGGACGTGACCCGCTTGCGCAGATCCTTGGCCTTGCCGACGTAAAGCACCTCACCGCCGGCCGAAATCATCCGGTAGCAACCGGGCGAGGCGGGTAGGTTCCGTACCTTGGCACGAATGATGGCGGCGCCATGGGCAAGCCGGCTCATCCCGCGAGGCCGTTGGCTGAGGTCTCCTGGCGTTTCGATGTTGTCTATGTCCGCCTCGTCGGAAAGCGGAGATTCTGGGTCGTCAATCATGCCCATCGGCTTGTCGTAAAACGGATTATTGCTACCCTGATTCGGCCGCTGACACGCCCCGGATCGAGCGTCCCGAAGCTAGCATGACAGCGTCGATCAGGTAACTTGCGGGATATCCACCATTTCTGTGGATAAGTCTGTCGATATCGCCGGTAGCTTTCCCCGACTGGTCCTGGAATCAGGGATTCCCAGTTTCTGCACAAAAATTAGGCAAAAACTACAAGTCATTGAACTATATAGATTTATATGGTTAGACTTGCAACATGTTGGTCATGATCGGGATTCAGTCTTGACTCTGCCGGGGCCTTCGGACTCGGGATACGCGTTGTGAACAACTTGGCTCAGGAATCGGTCGGTAGAGTCCTGAAAGGCTTAACTTTTGGTGAATCGGTCAGAAATTTTTCGCCCAAAGCCCGACTGAAATACAGCCCTCAGCGACCGGCGCGATGCCGCTCGATCTCGACGCCCACACTGAACGCTTCCTTGAAGACATCAAGCTTGTCGATCCGGACCTTGGCGCTCAGCACCCGGTGGTCGGAAAGGCATACATCCGCCACGCGGTCGGCCAGGGTTTCCACCAGATTGATGTGGCCATCCGCCACCACGGCCTTGATGCCCATGACGGCGGTCGCGTAGCAAACCACGTTGTCGACGTCGTCATTGATGGCGGGATGCTCGATGCAGGTCAGCTCAACATTGATCTGGACCCGCTGTTGGGCCAGTCGCTCGTGCTGATGAATGCCGATGCTGCAGGGCAGGACCAGGTCGCGAATGAAGACGCGCATCGTGGTGCTCACGGCAAGATTCAACAAAGGCGTGACTTTTTCCAATGGATTCATGGTCCTTGGACCTCCTCATTGAGACGGCTTGCAGCCGCCTTGGGACACCGCGCAGATCGCCGCGCTCTGGGGCGATTGGTGTGGATGGGAGGGCCGCACCCTGGGGCCCATGCGTTGTCTCATTATAGGCCCTCCGGCCAACCCTGGCTATTCTTTCGGCTGGAAGCCCTTATTGGGCACCTGCCAACCCAGATGCTCGCCGCCATCAAGCGCAATCATTTGCCCGGTCATGGACGATGCGGACAAGATGTAGAGGGCGGCAGCCGCAATTTCATCGGGTGTCGCGCCATGACCCAGCGGCATGGCGGCAGATTGCGCGGCGAAATGCTCGTCGCTCTGGCGTGGACTGGGCAAAGTGGGACCGGGTCCAATCGCATTTACCCGAATTTTTGGAGCCAATGCCAGAGCGAGGGTTTGGGTCAACGTCCACAGGCCCATCTTCGCCACCGTATAGGACAGAAAGTAGGGGGTAAGCTTCCAGACCCGCTGATCCAGCATATTGATGATGTTGCCGACGGCCACACTTCCTGGTTCGCCTTCAGGAAGTTGTCGGGCGAAAGCCTGTGACAGTACCAGTGGCGCGCGCAGATTGGTCTCGATATGCCGGTCCCAGCTATCCCTTGTCGCCGTGTCCACCTTGTCCATCTCAAAGACTGAGGCATTGTTCACGAGGCAGCTCACCGGTCCCAATTCACGGCAGATCGCGGGGATCAGTTGTTCGACCTCTGACTCTTGGCCTAGATCCGCCTGCAGCACCTGGGCGCGTCGCCCCAATGCGCGGATTTCCGTTGCCGTCTGGTGGGCTTCGTCAAGCGAGCTGTGGCAATGAATCGCCACGTCCCAGCCGGCGCCGGCCAGCTTCAAGGCGATGGCACGGCCCAGGCGCTTGGCGCCGCCGGTCACAAAAGCGATCTGCGGGGTGGCTGATAGGGGCATGAATCAGAGCCGTTCTGTGCCGAGGATTTCGACGCCGAAGCCGGAAAGGCCCATATACTGCCGCTCCTTGGTTGCCAGCACACGGATCGATTTCACACCGATATCTTTGAGGATCTGGGCACCCAGGCCAACTTCGCGCCATTGTTCCAGGCGCGATGCCTGGCTGCCGGCCGGATGCGGCGCGGTCGGCGTGACGCCTACGGCGCCCTCGCGCAGATAGACAATCACGCCGCGCCCGGCGGCCTTGATCTTCTTCAAGGCGCGCATGACGCTGCCACGCTCGGGATCGAACACGTCGGTTACAGCTTCTTCCTGCTGCAGGCGGATCACGATGTCGCGGCCATCGCCGATATCGCCATAGACGACGGCAATATGGTGCGCTGCGTCCAAAGCGGTGGAATAGACCACGGCGCGGGCAGGGCCGATTGCTGTCTGGATATCGCCTTCCGAGGTACGGGTGATCAGGGATTCACGTTGCTGGCGATAGGCGATGAGATCGTCAATCGAAACCACGAGCAGCTTGTGTTCCGCAGCGAAGGTCAAGATATCGGGCAGGCGCTTGACCGAGCCGTCATCGTTGACCAACTCCGCGATGAGGCCCACCGCCGGCAAACCGGCCAAGCGCGCCATGTCGACGGCCGCCTCGGTATGGCCGGAACGAATGAGAACGCCCCCCTCACGCGCGATCAGCGGGAAGACGTGGCCAGGGCGGACAAAATCCTCCGCCACAACATTCGAATTGGCCAACGCCCGGACCGTGTTGCACCGTTCCTGTGCCGAAATGCCGGTTGTCAGATCCTTGGCGTAGTCGACTGAGACGGTGAATGCCGTGGCCAGAGGCGCCACATTGTCCGCCACCATGGGCGAGAGTTGCAGGCGCCGCGCTTCCGTCCGGGTCAGGGGTGTACAGAGAATGCCGGTGGTGTGCCGGATGAAGAAGGCGACATATTCAGGTGTGGCTTTCGAGGCCGCCATGATGAGGTCACCTTCATTTTCGCGGTCCTCATCGTCGACCACGATCACCGGCCGCCCGGCCGCGATATCGGCAATGGCATCTTCGATTTTGTTAAGCATGGTGGACATGTGGCCTCGTGGGGCAGAATTTCGGGGGTAATCCGGGCAATAGCGCGTCCCGGCGGTTGCCGCAAGCCTAGCTCATCCCAAGCCTGTCCGGGAGGTGACCGGCCAATCCCATACCAATGCCGTCTCCGAGCGGCAATGGGCCTGATGATCCAGGCTCAGGTCATGATGCGATTTTCGCATGGGCGATTGACGATGGAATGATTTTCGGTCGAGACTGTCTGCAACTAAGATTAACGAGATACCGTCACGAAGACAAAGTGGGACGAACCAGGGTGGGCGTTCCGAAAATAACCGGCGGTTGATGCGGCCGGCACGCGCCAGGCAGGCGTGTGCCTCACAGGGAAGTTTTTCCACAGGGAGGTTTATAATGACTTTTCGATCTGGCAAAGGCGACGGCTATCATCCGGAGATTCCCCGGCTAGTCGAGGCGCTGGAGCAGCGGCACATCGGTCGCCGCGATTTCTTGCGGACGGCGACGCTACTCGGCATGTCGACAGCAGCGGCCTATACCATCGCCGGCAAGGTGCTGGGCGGCGATATGATCGGTGCTGCGCACGCGCAGACGCCGAAAAAAGGTGGCGTCCTGCGCATTGGTGCCCGCGTTCCGGCAACCGATAATCCGGCGACATTCTCCTGGGTCTACGATTCCAACATCGTGCGTCAGTCCAATGACTATCTGACCCGCACCCAGGGCGATGGCATCACTGTTCCCATCCTGCTGGAAAGCTGGGCGCCGAGCGACGACCTCAAATCGTGGACATTGAACGTTAAGAAGGGTGTCAAATGGTCGAACGGCGATGAGCTCAATGCCGAGCACATCATCTGGAACATCACCCGCTGGCTTGATCCGAATGTCGGTTCATCGGTGCTTGGCCTGTTCCAGGGCTTCATGCTGAAGGAAATCGAGACCGGCGAAAAAGACGAAGCCGGCAACCCGAAGAAGACCACCGAACTTTGGGATGCCAATGCGATCGAGAAGGTCGACGATTACACGATCCGGCTCAACGGCCAGGTCGAGACATTGGCAATCCCCGAGAACCTGTTCCACTATCCGGCGCTCATTCTGCATCCCAAGGATGATGGCAAATGGGGTGTGGGCTCCATCGGCACCGGCGCGTTCGAGCCGGTTGAAATCGAAGTCCAAAAGAAGGCCGTCCTGAAGGCACGCAAGGAATATTGGGGCGAAGGTCCTTATCTCGATGAAGTGCAATTCATCGATCTTGGCGACGATCCAGCAACCAAGCTTGCGGCCTTGGCCTCGAAGCAGGTCGATGGCCTCTACGATGCGGATATCAAAGTCTATTCCAGCATCCAGAAGCTGCCGCATGTCGAGTTGCACAAGATCAACACCGCGCAGACGGCAGTCGCTCGCATGCATTGCGACGAAAAGCCGTTTGATGATCCCCGCGTTCGCAAGGCCATGCGCCTCGCGATCGATTGTGCCGCCGTGTCCAAGATCGCCTATGGCGAACTCGGCACCCCGGCGCAGCATCACCACGTTTCACCGGTGCATCCGGAATTCGTCGACATGCCGATGGCGCAGGATATTCCTGCCGCCAAGAAGCTGCTCGCCGATGCCGGTTACCCGGATGGTATCGACGTGGAACTCCATGCCAAGAAGGATCCCGATTGGGAGCCGACGGCTTGCCAGGCGATGGTCCAGCAATGGGCTGAAGCAGGTATCCGCGTGAAGCTTACGGTTCTGCCCTCGGCCCAGTTCTGGGACGTCTGGACCAAGGTACCATTCGGCTTCACCGTGTGGACCCATCGTCCGCTCGGTATCATGGTGCTGGGTCTTGCCTATCGGACCGGCGTGCCATGGAACGAAAGCAACTTCAAGAACCCGAAGTTCGACGAATTGCTGACCAAGGCGGAAGGCCTCGTCGACATCGCGGCGCGGAAGGAAGTGATCAAGGAGATCGAAACCTTGATGCAGGAAGAGGGCCCGATCGTCCAGCCGCTCTGGCGTCAGAGCTATCAGCCCTTCGACAAGCAGCTGAAGGGCTACCTGCCGCACCCGACCGAATATTACTTCTGCGAAAACATGTGGTGGGACAAGTAGGTCTCGACGCATTGAGATGAGGATCGGCCCGGGAACTTTCCCGGGCCGTTTCTTTTTGGCTACATCTCAACCGACCAGCTCTATCCCCACTGCGAAGAACCTGCCATCGCCATGGGTGTCGCGCCGGAAGGTGATGCGTTGGCCTTCTTGCAAGTCGGCTAACCCCGACGCCGCGAGTTCCGCCACATGCACGAATACGTCGGCGCCGCCATCGTCCGGCTTCACGAAGCCATAGCCCTTCTGCGCCTTGAACCACAGGACGACGCCTGTGATCGGACTACTTGCCGCTGCCGGCGACGTCATCAGTATCCCGGGTGAGATAATAGGCTGCGAGGATCGGTACGAAGGTGATGATCATAACGAAGATCGCTGCCACGTTGGTGACCGGGCGCTGCCGCGGCCGGCTGAGTTCGCCGAACATCCAGATGGGTAGCGTCTCCTGCTGGCCAGCCGTGAAGGTGGTCACGATGATTTCGTCGAACGACAGCGCGAAGGCCAGCATACCACCGGCCAGCAAGGCGGTGGCGAGATTGGGCAGGATCACATGGCGGAAGGTCTGGAACGTGTCGGCACCGAGATCCATCGATGCCTCGATGAGTGCCGGCGACGAGCGTCGCAGCCGTGCGATCGCATTGTTGTAAACCACAACGATGCAGAAGGTGGCATGGCCGAGCACGATGGTGAAATAGCTGAACGGTACATCGCCCAGCGAAAAGGCCGACCGCAAACTGATACCGGTAACGATGCCCGGCAGTGCGATCGGCAGCAGGATGAGGAGCGTCACGGCCTCCTTGCCGAAGAATTTGAAGCGGTACATGGCCGCAGCGGCAAAGGTCCCCAGCACCATCGCGATCAGCATTGAGGCGAATGCCACCTGCACCGAGAGCCACAGCGCCTCCCAGAAATCCGCACGCGCCCAGGTGACCGCGAACCATTGCGTGGTGAGGCCGGGGGGTGGGAAGGAATAGCTCGCATCATCCGTGGTGAAGCCATAGAGGATGATGAACAGGATCGGCAGGTTGAGATAGAGGACGCCGAACCACGCGGCGCTCTTCAGGCCCCAGCCGGCTTGGCCCTTGCTCCGATCCGATACCGGGCTTGCCTTAGAGCGCATCGAAGGCCCCCAATCGCTTGGCGATGGCAAGATAGATCGCCATGATCACGATCGGCACCATGGCAAAGGCCGCAGCCATCGGGATGTCGCCGGCCGTGCCCTGGAATTGGTAGACCGCCTGGCCGATGAAGGGCCGCGACGAACCGATGAGCTGCGGAATAATGTAGTCGCCGAGCGTGAGCGAAAAGGTGAAGATCGATCCCGCGGCTATGCCGGGGATGGCGAGCGGGAAGATCACCTTGCGGAAGGTCTCGTTGGGCCGGGCGCCAAGATCGCTGGAGGCTTCCAGCAGTGAGCGCGGCACGCGTTCGAGTGCCGCCTGGATCGGCAGCACCATGAAGGGCAGCCAGATATAGACGAAGGTCAGCGTCGTGCCGATATAGGAGGTCGAGAGCGAAGAGCCTTCGACCACCGGCAGGGTCAGGATCCAGTCGAGCACCGGCCCCAGCCCCAGGGAATTGATCGACCAATGGATCGCTCCTTCCTTGGCCAGGATCAGCTTCCAGGCATAGACACGCACCAGGTAGTTGGACCAGAGCGGCAGCATGACCGCGACATAAAACAGCGCCTTCATGCGCCCGCTGGCAAAGCGCGCGATGTAGTAGGCGAGCGGAAAGGCGATGATCCCGGAAATGACGGTGACCACGCTGGCCATCGCCAGGGTGCGGAAGATGATGCTGAGATTGGTCGCTGTGAAGAGCCGCGCATAGGTGGCGAGCGTCGGCTCGTAGATCGTCTGCGCCGTGAAATCATCGATCGAGAAGAAACTCTGCGCCAGCAGGGTGAACAGCGAGCCCAGATAGATGATGCCCAGCCACAACAGGGGCGGCACCAGCAGCAGGGCTAGCACCAAGCGTGGCCGCTGGTAGAGGAAGGTCGAGAAACTGTTGCTGAGTGATCGCGGGCGGGCGGCGCCTGTGGTCGTCATGGCCATCCCCTACTGGGCGAAGCGCATCAGGTGACGCGCCTCCCACCATAGCTGCACGGTCTCGCCTTCCGCAGGTTCGGCATGGGCTTCGCGGTTCTGCAGTGTGACGGTCAGTTCGCCACCACCTTCCAGCGCCACTTCATAGCGCGTATTGGCGCCGAGATAGAGAATCGAGCTCACGCGGCCCCGCGCGGTCATGGCGTCGGCCGGGATCGCGGCATCGCTGCGCTCCAGATGAATCTTCTCCGGGCGGATGGAACATGCCTGTTCGGCCCCGGTCGCGGCCCGCGCCGCGGCACCTTCCAGCAGATTGGAAATGCCCACGAAGCCCGCGACGAAAGTGGTGGCCGGTTTTTCATAAAGCTCGATCGGGCTTGCCAGCTGTTCGATCTTGCCCTGGTTGAACACGGCGACGCGGTCGCTCATCGACAGTGCCTCGCCCTGGTCGTGGGTGACATAGACGAAGGTGATGCCGACGCGGCGCTGGATGGCCTTGAGCTCGACCTGCATCTGCTCACGCAGCTTGAGATCGAGGGCGCCCAGCGGCTCGTCGAGCAGCAGCACCTTGGGATGATTGACGAGGGCGCGTGCCAGCGCCACGCGCTGCCGTTGGCCGCCGGAAAGCTGCGACGGCTTGCGGCCGCCGAAGCCACCCAGCGCCACCATCTCCAGCATTTCCTCGGCCTGTTGGCGGCGTTGCGCCACCGGCACTTTGCGGATCATCAGGCCATAGGCGACGTTGTCCAGCACGGTCATATGCGGGAACAAGGCGTAGTCTTGGAACACGGTATTGACGTCTCTGTCATAGGGCGGAACCCCATTCATGTTGACGCCGTGGACGACGACATGGCCTGCGGTTGGCTGCTCGAAGCCGGCGATCAGGCGCAGGCAGGTAGTCTTGCCGGATCCGGAAGGCCCCAACATGGCAAAAAACTCGCCATCACGGATATCGAAGTTGACGTCGTCCACCGCTTTGACCGCGCCATAATGGCGCGACACGTTCTGGAACGAGACTGCGGTGGCTCCGCTTGACGACGTCATGATTGCTTCCGTGCTCGTATAAAAATGGGGCGGATCATTGCTGATCCGCCCCGATCAGATATTGGAAAGAGTTACTGGCCGCTCTGGACCGACTGGACGGCTGCCACCCAATCCTTGTAGGGCACGCAGGCGCCGCCCTGGGTCGGGCAATCCTTTTCCGGGGTTTTCCAGAAATGGATGCGAGCAAACAGCTGTGCGCCGTTCACCACGCAACCATTGCCACCCAGGATCGGATCCTCGCACGAGGAGGTCACGGCTGGCACGCTGCCGAACCAGGAAGCGGTTCCGGCCTGTGCCACATTGGTCAACGAGTGGTTGAGCCATTTGTAGGCGCAGTTGGGATGCGGCGCGTCGGCATGCATCATGGTGGTATCAGCCCACCCGGTGGCGCCTTCCTTCGGCACGGTCGAGCCGATGCGGACTTTCCCGCCAGCGCGTAGCGCATTCACCTGATAGGGCCAGCTGGTCGAGGCGACGACACCTTCATTGGTAAAATCGTCCATCTGGGCCACGACGTCGGACCAATATTTATTGACGATCTGGCGCTGGCCGCGCAGCAGCTCGACCGCGGCATCGAACTGCGCCTGGGTCAGTTCATAGGGGTCCTTGATGCCGAGTTCGGGCTTGTTGGCCATCAGATAGAGGGCGGCGTCCGCGAGATAGATCGTGCCGTAATAGGCTTCGACCCGGCCCTTGTTCGACTTGCCATCGGGCAGGGTCTGTTCCTCGAACACCACCGACCAGCTCTGCGGCGCATTCTCGAACACGTCGGCATTATAGAGCAGCACGTTGGCGCCCCACTGCCACGGCACGCCGAAATGCTTGCCGTCGATTGTGTGCCAATTGGCGTTCTGCAAGCGCGGATCGACCTTGCTGTAGTCGGGGATGAGCGCCATGTTGATTTCCTGCACCGTGCCGCCGCGGATCAGGCGAACGGACGCATCGCCCGACGCGGTGACCAGATCGAAGCCACCGCCATTCATCAGCGAGACCATTTCGTCCGAGCTGCCAGCCGTCTTCACGGTCACCTTGCAGCCGGTCTCCTTTTCGAAGCCGGTCACCCAGTCGTAATTCTTGTCGGTCTCGCCGCGCTCGATATAGCCCGGCCAAGCGACGATGGCGACTTCACCCTCGCCCTCGCCGATGCTTTGCAGCGGCTCCGCCTGCGCGGCCATGTTGCTGAAAACCAAGGCAGCCGCGACGGTCGTGCCGGCCAGTTTGGATTTAATGGACATTTCTTACCCCTCCCTGATGTTGGCGACGGATGGGACGCGCGCACTCTACCGGGGCAGGAAGCGCGGTTCCCGTCGATCAAGGCGAAAGCTAGCAATGTTCCGGGGATTGCAAAACCGAAAAACGGCGGTTGCCGGTTAGTTCACGGCGCGATTGCACAATTTGGACTACCGCATCGCAGCGTCAAGCCGCGGTCGCGTCATCCAGGAAGGCATTCATGGATTCGGTCAGGGCCGCTTGGTCGATGTCCCGGGTGATAAAGACCAGCTTGGAACGCCGGTCGTCGCTGGGCCAGCCGGGCAGTAGGACGGGTGGATGGAACAGGTGCTGGACGCCGTGGATGGCAACCGGCTGTGCCTCGCCGGCGACATGCAGGAGCCCTTTGATGCGCAGTAGATCGGGCCCCTGGGTGGTCGTCAGCATATCGATCCAGGCGCAAAACCGTTCCCAATTGAGCGGCTCGTCGCGGATTACACAGAAGGCCCGGATATGCGCGTCATGGCGATTCACATCCAACCCATGCTGATGTTCATGCGCATGGTCATGGTCATGATCATGGTCATGATCGTGATGCTCATGCTCATGATCGTCGTGCGGATCAGCGTAGGCTTCGTCGCGCAGCCAACGCTGTACGTCGAGGCTCTTCCGCTCAGGATTATAGAGTCCGGCATTGAACAGCATCGACGGATCGACCACGCCATTTGCGACGCGGACGATAGGAGCGGCGGGATTGAGACGCCGCAGGCGCGCTTCGAGCGCCGCGATCTTGATGTCGTTGCTGAGATCGCATTTGGTCAAGAGCAGGCGATCGGCGACCGCGGCCTGCTTGACCGATTCCATCTGCCGGTCCATCTGGATGTTACCGTTGACCACATCGACGGTGGCGATGACGCCGTCCAGGCGATAGACCGAGGTCAGCACCGGGTCCTGCATCAGCGTGTGCAGAATTGGGGCTGGATCCGCCAAGCCGGTGGTTTCGATCACGACACGCTTGAAGGCAGGGATCTCACCCTTGTGCCGCCGCTTGAACAGGCTGCGCAAGGCGTCGATGAGGTCGCCGCGAATGGTGCAGCACAGGCAGCCGGATTCGAGCAGAATCGTATCGTCCTCGGCCTTCTCGACCAGCAGGTGATCGAGCCCGACTTCACCGAATTCATTGATGATGACGGCGGTCTCGCCCATGTCGGGATGCGCCAGCAGATGCTTCAGCAAGGTGGTCTTGCCGCTGCCGAGAAAGCCAGTAATCACGGATACCGGCAGGCGTTCGGCCGCTGGTTGATCGCTCATGATCGTGCCCGTCGCAACAATCCGTGCTGCACGACCAGGCCGCAGCCCAGCAGCACGAAGGCGCCCAACTGATGCAGCACCGCAAGCGGAACCGGAACTACCAGGATCAATGTCGCCATGCCGAGGAAAGCTTGCGCCGCAAGTGCAAAGGGCAGCGTGAGCGCGCGCCGCTTGATGACCCGGTCGATATCGTGCCGGCGCAACCGCACCAGGAAGCTGATCACGGCGATGGCGACGAAACCAGAGGTCAGGCGATGCTGGAACTGTACCATGGCGAGGTTCTCGGTAAAATTGATCCACCACGGAGACATTGTCAGGAGGTCCGGCGACAGCCAGTGGCCATTCATGCGGGGAAAATCATTGTAGACGAAGCCGGCATCGGTGCCGGCCACCAACCCGCCGAGCGCGATCTCCACGGCAATGACAATGTTCATGCAACGCGCATGGCGCGCGAGCTGCGCCATGGCGGTGCGATCACCGGTAGGTGGCCGTTCGTCGAGATAGTCGAGTGCGTACCACAGCATCAGTGCAAAGATGGCGAGTGCCAGCATCAGATGCACGACAAGGCGATACTGGCTGACATCGACGCGGTCCTGGAAGCCGCTCGCTACCATGTACCAGCCGACGGCGCCCTGCAGCCCACCGAGAGCGAACAGGATCATGAGGCGCGGCAGCTCGGCGCGGGTGATGCGGCCGCGGATCAGGAACCAGCCCAGGGGCACCAGAAAGGCCACTGCCAGCAATCGGCCCCAGAGCCTGTGCAGATATTCCCACCAGAAAATGCTCTTGAAGCCCTCTAGCGTCATGTCGGGGTTAACGTGCTTGTATTCGGCAATCTGCCGGTAAAGCGCGAAGACATGCTCCCAAGACGCCTGTGACATCGGCGGCAGAGCGCCCATGATCGGCTTCCATTCCATGATGGAGAGACCGGAATCCGTCAGGCGCGTAATTCCCCCCAGCAGCACCATGACGGCGATCATGACGCAGCACAGCAGCAGCCAAAGCCCGACGCTGCGGCGCGCCGATCGGCTGCGCGCGGCAGTCGGTAGGTTGGTCGTGCTGGTCAGGGTATCGCTCATCTTGGCTCTCGTTTCGGGCGCCGGAGCATAGTCCCGCCGCTGCAAAAGGAAAGGCCCCTTACACCGCGACTAAATGGCTCCAATTCGGGCCCGTCTAAAGCTCGCGGCGGTACTTTTCCGGCAGCAGGCTGGCCACGGGTACGCGCTTGAGATCCCCCTGATGCGCCATGATCACGGCGCTGCCCGGGGCGAAATCAGTCAGCATTTCCCGGCAGATACCGCAGGGCGAGACGACCTTGGGTTCGGCATGCAGCTCCTTGGGGCGAGGGTGGCGCACCGACACGATTGCCTCGATTCCGGTTTCGCCGGCGGACAGGGCGCTGCCCAGGGCGACGGCTTCCGCGCAGACCGAGCAGCGGCCGACATAGGTGTCGAGATGGAGGCCGAGATAGATGCGGCCAGAGGCACCGCGTACCGCTGCCCCGATATGATGCCGGTTTTCTTGGTAGCGGCTGCGGATGAAATCGCTCGCTGCGGACATCAGTTCAAGGTCGGCCGGTGATAAGGAGGTCAAAGTCGTTCCAGTTCTTGCCGTGACATTGCGGCACATGATGCCGCAAGGCCAGCGGTCCGGCAATCTTTCACCATTTATGGAAGACGAAGAAGCCTGCTGCAGCAATGAGAGCAAAGCCGACCAGATGGTTCCAGCGAACCGCCTCGCCCAAATAGGTGATGGAGAATACGCAGAAGACGAGGAGCGTGATGATCTCCTGCATGGTCTTCAGTTCGGCCGCGGAATAGACGGTATGGCCGATGCGGTTTGCGGGGATCGCGAAGCAATATTCGACGAAAGCGATGCCCCAGGAGGCGATGATCACGATCCAAAGCGGCTTCGAGGTGAATTTCAGATGCCCGTACCAGGCAAAGGTCATGAAGACGTTGGAGATGGCCAGCAGGACAATCGGCGTCAGCTGCGGCGTCATGAATGACGGCATGATAGTTCCTCAAGCGTTTACGACCCCTGGCGGCAACCTTCTAGCAAGGTTTAGTTCAGGACGACAATGGCGCTGTTGAGCAGGGCTGCAAACGCCACCCAGGCAGCGTAGGGGACCATCAGCAGGGCGGCCCAATTGTCATGCCGCCAGAAGGACAGGGCGGTAAAGGCGATAAGGACTAGCAGCAGCAGGCAGTCGATCAAGGCGAGATCGGGGCGTTGCAGACCGAAGAACAGGGCCGACCAAGCCAAGTTGACGATAAGCTGGAAGATATAAAGGGAGAGCGACTGGCCGCCTTTACGCCAGCCAGCCACCCGCCAGACCCGCCAGACCCGCCAGGCGGCCACAGCCATCATCAGGTAGAGCAGCGACCAGACGGGCGCGAACAGCCAGTCGGGCGGATTGAAGCTGGGCTTGGCGAGAGTCGGATACCAGGTCGCAATGGATTGCGCGGTAAGAGCGCCGCCCAGGGCGGAAACGGCCAGGCTCAGGGCCAGAAAACCAAGAAGGGCGCCGATTTGCTGGCCAATGCTCGGGCCAAGACGTGTGGAGGTTGCGATCATGATCTCTCGTAGTCTTTTGGGAGGGTGTCTTGTTACGCCGCGCGATGGCTGGGGGACCATGTTGCTTGGGCACTATTATCTCGTTAACCTGTGGTCGTATTTTCAGACTTCGATGCAATCCGGAGTGATATGATGCGTGCTGGTTGTCGGATTCGGGCCGTTGTCGTTGGGTCCGTTCTGCTTCTTGCCGGTTGCGCGCAGTCGCATACAGCAACCGATGTTTTGGAAGCCGGTTCCGAGACACAGCTGGGTACCAACGAGATGTTCGCACGGCTGCCGGATCGAGATACTGCCGACTGTCTCGGCCGGCTCGAATTCACCGATGCGCGCACCGCTGCCGGCCAGTCGACCTGCGGCAACCGGTTCAGCGGCACTGCTGATCAGGCCTTGGAGGCCGGTCTTGTCTGCGTGTATTCCGCGACGCCCAAGACCCGCACCCCCACCGAGTTAATCGCTGTTGGCTATTTCGTCTGCGCCGATTCCAGCACGGGTGCCGTTCGTTTCATTGAGACCCCGGGTCGGGCAGCAGGAGTCGCAACTGTGACGACGGATGATGGCCGCGTGGTGAACTTCACCTACGAAAACTAGCGGAATCAGCGGCTTTCGGCCATTGCCCACAGACCTCGTGTTAAATAAGGCTTTGCACACAAAGCATTGCCACCCCTCGCCGGTGTGCATTGTGCAGTGCGGTTGGGGTTCCTAGCTTGCTGGGTAAGGGGGTTGTGGGCTGCGAGTGATACCGCCGGCCCGCCTCAGACCTGACCCAATTTGTCACTCTCAGAAGATAGGCAATCCGCAAATGGCCAAGCTGCTAGATCCGATTACCGTAGGTGATCTGCGTCTTCCCAACCGCATCGTCCTGGCTCCATTGACCCGGTCCCGGGCGAGTGAAGGCCGCGTTCCCAACGATCTGATGCGTGACTATTACGTCCAGCGAGCCTCGGCCGGTCTCATTCTGACCGAAGCCACTTCCGTGACGCCGCAGGGTGTGGGCTACGCCGACACGCCAGGCATCTGGTCGGATGCCCAGGTCGTCGGCTGGCGCAAGGTGACCGATGCTGTTCACGCCGCGGGTGGTCGCATCTTCTCGCAGCTCTGGCATGTTGGTCGCGTTTCCGATCCGATTTTCTTGAATGGCGATCTGCCGGTGGCGCCCAGCGCCATCGCGCCTGGCGGCCATGTCAGCCTCGTTCGCCCGCAGCGGGCCTATGTGACCCCGCGCGCCCTCGACCTCGATGAGATCCCCGGGATCGTCGCCGCTTACGCCCTTGGTGCCGAGAATGCCAAGAAGGCCGGCTTCGACGGTGTCGAACTGCACGGTGCCAACGGGTATCTACTCGACCAGTTCCTCCAGGACGGCAGCAACAAGCGCACTGACAATTACGGTGGTTCATTGGAAAACCGCGCCCGGCTGATGCTGGAAGCGACCGATGCCGTCCTCAAGGTCTGGGGTCCGGGTCGTGTCGGCATGCATCTGGCCCCCCGCCGCGACTCCCATGACATGGGCGATTCCAACCCGGCAGCGACCTTCGGCTATGTGGCCGAGCAATTGGGTAATCGCGGCCTGGCTTTCATCGCTGCCCGGGAAGCGCAGAAGCCGGACAGTTTGGGGCCGCAGCTGAAGAAGGCGTTCGGCGGTGTCTACATCGCCAATGAAGGCTTCACCCAGGCAAGCGCCGACCAGGCGATCGCCGATGGGGTGGTCGATGCGGTGGCGTTCGGCAAGCTGTTCATCGCCAATCCGGACCTGCCCAAGCGCTTTGCCAGCGGTGCAAAGCTCAACGAATGGGACGCCAGCACCTTCTATGGTGGCGGTGCTAAGGGCTATACTGATTATCCGGCCCTGGCGGACAATCTCGTCGAAGCCTGATCTTACCCGCCTGCTGAATAAAGCCCCGCGAGGTCTTTCCCGCGGGGCTTTTCATTTACGCGGTGCTCGCCAAGGTTGGCGCCGTCGTTGATCTCGGGAACAGCAGCCATAGCCAGAACAAAATCTGCAGCACCGGGACGGCACCGAGATAGGCGAGCCGCGGACGATAGCCGGCGTCCCGGCAGCGCATGGAGACGAGGCGCGTGACGAGAGCGAGGCCTGGGATGCCGACAACAAGGTTGATGATGACCTTCATGATCAGCATCGACGATTCAAAATTCTCAGGCGTCAGGGTCATGAACCTGGGGAGAGTGGATACTATGAAGACGCCAACCATCCACATGGCAAACAGAACAAAGATGATGCCGAACAAGAAGCTCAGGCGCTGTACCCGCCGGCCGGTCGTGTCGCGCGTGATGCCGAGATAGGCCGAGATCGCGATCACCGCGATCCCAAAGGCAAGACTTGTAAGCATTTCCATGGTCGCCCCCGATTGATCAAGCGCGTACACTATATGTTCCTATATTATTATTGCGAGAATTTTCTTTGGCACACGCCCCAAAAGAAGTGTCGCATCTTCAGCGCATGAAAACTCACCCGATTTATGAGATTTCCAGGCTTCACCGCCGGACACAGCTCGGCATAGTTAGGAGATTCGTGGCCGCTGTCGGTGGCTCGACCTATCTATCTGATCGCAAAGGGATCTCGGCATCATGAAATCACAGGCGCGGGTCGTCGTCATTGGAGGCGGCGTGGTCGGTGTGAGCGTACTTTACCATCTTGTGAAGCGTGGCTGGACCGATGTCATGTTGGTCGAACGCTCGGAACTGACCTCGGGCTCCACCTGGCACGCCGCCGGCGGCATGCACACGATCAATGGCGACCCGAACATGTCGCATCTGCAGGCCTATACCGTGAAGCTCTATGACGAGCTGGAACGGGAGTCAGGCCAGTCCTGCGGCATTCACCGGGTGGGCTGCCTCTATCTCGCCGGCACCGAGGCGCGGGCGGACTATTTCAAGACCGAACTCGCCAAGGCGCACTATCTCGGCATCGGCCTTCATGAAGTCAGCATGGATGAGGTGAAGAAGATCAATCCGCTGGTCGACACCACCAAATTCACCAAGGCGATGTTCGATCCGGCCGACGGCCATGTCGATCCCTCCAGCGTCACCAACGCCTATGCCAAGGCCGCGAAGAACAAGGGCGCCACCATCTCGTTACGCAATCCGGTTCTTGAGCTTCGCCAAAAGCCCAACGGCCATTGGCTGGTGGTGACCAAGGAAGGTACCATCGAGGCCGAGTATGTGGTGAATGCTGGCGGCCTGTGGGCGCGCGAGGTGGGGCGCTTGGCCGGAATCGATCTGCCCATCCTGCCGATGGAGCATGAATATATCGTCACCAACGCGATCCCCGAGGTCGAGGCGCTGGATCACGAGATCCCGATGACCATCGATTTCGAGGGCGAGAGCTACATGCGCCAGGAGCAGAAGGGCCTGCTGATCGGCACCTACGAACATGATTGCCGCCATTGGGCCTTGAAGGGCACGCCGCAGGATTTCGGCCATGAGTTGTTGGCAGAAGATGTCGACCGCATCTGGTCGGCGCTGGAATTTGCCATGACGCGTTATCCTTGCCTGGAGAAGGGCGGCATCAAACGCACCATCAACGGGCCGATGGTGTTCTCGCCCGACGGCAACCCGCTGGTGGGTCCCTCGCGCGGCGTGCCGAATTACTGGCTGGCCTGTGGCGTCATGGCCGGATTCATGCAGGGCGGCGGCGTCGGCAAGGCGCTGGCTGAATGGATGATCCACGGCGAGCCGGAAGACGATGTGTTCGGCATGGACATCGCCCGCTACGGACAGCACACCGCCAATCGCCAGTACATCAAGGAAACCACCGGCCAGTTCTATTCCCGCCGTTTCGTGATGACCTATCCCAACCAGCAGCTTCCGGCCGGCCGGCCGTTGAAAGTGTCTCCATCCTATGACGTGATGACCGAGGCCGGCGCCCGCTACCACGTGGGCTGCGCCGCCATGGTGGCGGCCGCGCGTGCGGCCGAGTCGGCCC
>NZ_CAKZGO010000016.1 GCF_936916975.1 uncultured Dongia sp.
TGTCGGTCGAAGGGGACGCGGGGTGTCCAGAAGCCTGTTCGGGCGAAAGGTACTGAACTGTGCCCATGACCTGACCAGTTGCGGTCAAAGGAACCTGGTCAGCAATACGAGCAATACCGAAGTCGGTGATCTTCACCTGACCGGTCGGCGTGATCAGGATGTTGCCGGGCTTCACGTCACGGTGGACCATGCCCGCTTGGTGCGCGGCGTCGAGAGCGCCCGCGACACCGAGCTTATCAGCGAGCAATGCGGTCCGCGCCGGCCAGGCGCGGCCGCGCTCGGCAAGGATGCCGTCCATCTCCGCCACCGTTGCCGGCATGAAGGCGCCGGGGAAGGATGCGGTCGCACGTGACGCGAAGACCAGCGAAGGCACATGGCCGGGGCCGAACTCGCTTTGCAAATCGCCGGAGAGCGTGCGTCGGCAGCTGAACGCCAGGATGCGGCGATGCTCGGTCTCCTCGACCACCGGCGGATCGTGAAGGGTGATGCGGTGACGATGGCCGAGGTAATCGGTGACTGTGACAAAGAGGTCGAGCCGGTGTCCGGGCGGCAGCAGGCTGGCGCCGGGCTTGGCACCCGCGTCCATGCTGTCGCAGGCATCCAGCATCCAGCCGGAGAAACGCCGACCGGAGAAAGGTGGCGTGAACCAGCGCGCCTGCACGAAGCGGCGTACCTTGGCACGGGTTTCCGGATCGCCTACCTGCGGTCCGAAGCGCCGCACCAGGAGATTGTCGAGCATCGGTGCCAGCGGCGCCTTCAGCGCGCGGCTCCACCAACTGGCAGGCGCCGAGAGCTTCGTCACATCGGCATTCTGCAGCCACAGTTCGCGATGTGACTCAAGCGGCAGGTCATGCGCAAGGGCGCGTGCCAGCATGACGCCGTTGATGCCACCAGCCGACGCGCCTGAGATAAGGTCGATGACGATGCGCAGATCGATTTCCGGCGACAGTGATTTCAGGAGGTCGAGATAGACGGCCGTACTGTCGCCCTCTGCCGCGCCCCCATCCTCGGCATGCAGCAGCTTGGAGGCGCGGATGAGATTGAGAATCTCGCGCGTGACGCCGTGGATATAGACGGCGAGCGAAACACCGCCATAAAGCACCACGGCCAGCCGGACCTCGATCTGCTTCATGATCCCCCGGGGTTTCCCTGAATGGCCGCGTTCGACTCGGCCTCATCTAGCGCCTCGTCACCAGCATATCGCAAGCCGGCAGGGCCAACCATCCCTTGAGCCAGTGTGGTTTTCTGGATGATTCCTGGCGCCGCCATGGGACCGCAATGCGGCATTTCCAGCCCCATGGGCCTGCAATCTCGGCATGCACCCCCGGCCAATTGACCGCGCATGGGCGGCCGAGGACTTGCTATCCTGCCGTCTCGCCCAGAATGCAGGAGTGCGGTCCATGATTCCCTTTTCGGTCCTTGATCTCTCACCGATCATCGAAGGCAATACTGCGGCCGATGCGTTCCGCAACACCCGTGATCTCGCTCAGCATGCCGAGCGCTGGGGCTATCACCGCTATTGGATGGCGGAACATCACAACATGCCCGGTATCGCCAGCGCTGCGACAGCTGTGGTGATCGCCCATGTGGCAGGCGGGACTGAACGCATTCGCGTGGGATCGGGTGGCGTCATGCTACCCAACCATGCGCCGCTGGTGATCGCCGAGCAATTCGGCACGCTGGAATCGCTGTTCCCGGGCCGCATCGACCTTGGTCTCGGCCGGGCGCCGGGGACGGATCAGCGCACGGCGCGGGCGCTCCGCCGCAGCATGACCGGCAGCGATGACAGCTTTCCGCAGGATGTCGCCGAATTGCAGGCCTGGTTCGCGCCCGTGCAGCCGGGTCAATCCGTGCGCGCTGTCCCGGGGGCCGGGCTCAATGTGCCGATCTGGCTGCTGGGGTCCAGCCTGTTCAGCGCACAGCTGGCGGCGGAAATGGGGCTGCCTTTCGCCTTCGCCTCGCATTTTGCACCGGACTATCTGACCCGCGCCCTCGACATCTATCGTTCGACCTTCAAGCCGTCGGAACAATTGGCCAAGCCCTATGCCATGGCCGGGTTGAATGTGTTCGCAGCCGAAACGGATGCCGAGGCGCGCCGGTTGTTCACCTCATTGCAGCAGCAGTTCATCAATCTGCGCCGCGGTACGCCGGGACCGCTGCCGCCACCCCGCGACAGCATGGACGGCTATTGGTCGCCCGCGGAAGAGCAGATGGTCTCGCATTCGCTGGCCTATGCCGTGGTCGGCGCGCCGGACACGGTGGCCCACGGCATCGGTGAGTTCCTGGCAGCGACCAAGGTCGACGAAGTGATGGTGACCGGGCAAATCTTCGATCACCAGGCGCGCCTGCGCTCGTTCGAAATCGTGGCCAATGTGCGCGATCGTCTGGCGCAGGGCGGTAAGCTTGCCAATGCCAGCTAGCCCCAATGTCAGCTAGCTTGGGCGGCGCCTGCACATTATCCTGACGCCCTTACCGCCTCAGGAAAGAAGCTCATTCCGTGACCGACTATGTCCGCCGCATTCTGGATGCCCGTGTCTATGACGTGGCGATCCAGAGCCCGCTTGACGCGATGCCGCGCCTGAGTGCGCGGCTGGACGCTCAGATTTTGCTGAAGCGGGAGGACCTGCAGCCGATCTTTTCCTTCAAGATCCGCGGTGCTTACAACAGGATGGCCCGGCTATCGCAAGCGGCCCGTGACAAAGGCGTTATCTGTGCGTCCGCCGGCAATCACGCACAAGGTGTGGCGCTGTCGGCACAGAAGCTCGGCATTGCGGCCACCATCGTCATGCCGATCACCACGCCGCCGATCAAGGTCGATGCCGTGCGCCATTGGGGCGGTCAGGTTGTGCTCCATGGTGATGCGTTTGATGAGGCCTATATCCATGCCAAGCGGCTGGAGCAGGAACAGGGATTGATCTTCATTCATCCCTTCGACGATCCTGATGTCATCGCCGGTCAAGGGACCATCGGCATGGAGATTCTTCATCAGCATGCCGACCCGATCGAAGCCATCTTCGTCCCGGTGGGTGGCGGTGGCTTGGCCGCGGGTATTGCGTCTTACGTTAAATTCCTGCGCCCGGAGATCAAGGTGATCGGCGTCGAGCCGGTCGATGCGGCCTCGATGAAGGCGGCGATCGATGCCGGCACCCGCGTGACACTCGACCGGGTCGGCCTGTTCGCTGATGGTGTCGCCGTGCGCCAGGCCGGGATCGAGACATTCCAGCTTTGTCAGGCGCTCCTTGACGATATTCTGACCGCCGATACCGATGAGATGTGCGCGGCGGTGAAGGATATCTTCGAGGATATGCGGGTCATCGCTGAGCCCGCCGGTGCCCTGTCGCTTGCTGGACTCAAGACTTATGTGGCTGCAAATCCAATACGGCGTGGCGCGCTCATCGCCATCAACAGCGGCGCCAATATGAATTTCGATCGTCTGCGGCATGTGGCCGAGCGGGCGGAAGTCGGCGAAGCACGTGAGGTCTTGCTGGGTGTCACCATTCCGGAAAAGCAGGGCAGCTATCGCCGCTTCGTCCAGGTGCTGGGCAGCCGCAACATCACGGAATTCAACTACCGCTATGCCAGCAGACAAGAGGCGCATGTCTTCGTCGGCATAAAGCTAGGCGGCGAGGGGAGCGAGAAGGCAATGCTCCTCGCTGAGTTGCGCCAGCTTGGCTATGACGTGCTTGATATCAGCGCCAATGAAACGGCAAAGCTTCATGTGCGTTATATGGTGGGTGGGCGGACAGCCAGTCTGCAGGACGAAGTGATTCTGCGGTTCGAATTCCCTGAACGCCCCGGTGCACTTTTGAAGTTCCTCGACGAGGTGGCGTCGAACTGGAACATCACCTTGTTCCATTACCGGAATCACGGTGCCGATTACGGGCGCGTGCTGGCTGGCCTGCAGGTGCCGGTGGCCGATCGGGTGCGCTTCAATGAGCGCTTGGCAACGCTCGGCTACCCATACGAAGATGAGACGGCAAACCCCGTCTATCAGATGTTCCTGTCCAACCTTTGACGAGGTTCGGTGCTTCGCCGGGCATTTACTTTCATCCGGCTGCGCAGCAACGGGCGCGCGTCGGGCCGTCCGGCCGGTGAGCGGGAAACGGTCGGCGCAAGGCCGACAATCTAACCCGCGAAGTGTTTACTGAACGGACTGGGCTACGCTGCTATCGGCCTTCAGCACCAAGCAATCGGTCTGCTTGGCTTTCAGCTTCTTGCAGGCGGCGTCGGCATCGGCCTTGGTAAGGCCGAAGACACGGGCGCGGTAGATGCTGCTGTTGCCGCCCTGATCAATCACGATGCGCGCATCGGACAACAGGGTCGGCACGGCCTTGGTGGCGCGTTCCGCGGCCTTCTGGGCCGGCTTGAACTTCGAATAGGCGCCGACCTGGATGCCGAACTGGTTCTTGTCGCTGCTCCAGACATTGGCCACGGCCTGATTGTCGGGCGAGGCCACAGCCGGGGCCAACGAGACGCTGGCCATGGTAGCGATGGCGGTGCCGATCGAGTCATCGGGGCGCGTAGCAGGCTTGGGCGTCGGGACCAGAGCGCTGGCGACGACTTCATCCATCGTCGGCTCGCTGGCAGTCGGCACATCGACTGCAGCTACGACCGGCACGACACGCGCCGGACCGGCGCTGTCGGGAGCCTTGGCCATCAGCACATCGCCCATGCCGCGGTTGGTCTTGAAGCCGTTGGTGAGCAGCGCCACCATCTGCTTGTCACGCACCGGCGCGCTGGTGCCGCCGAGCACGACGCCGATCAGACGGCGGCCATCTCGTTCAGCGGACGAGACGAGGTTGAAACCGGCGGCGCGGATATAGCCAGTCTTGATGCCATCGGCGCCGGCGAACTTCTTCATAACGCGGTTATGGCCACCATAGGTGTTGCCGCGATAGGTGAAGCTGTTGCGGCTGAAATAGCCATAATAGGTCGGGTGATCGCGCAACAGAGCGACGCCCAAGGTCGCCATGTCGCGGGCGGTCGTCACCTGCGCCGGATTGGGCAGGCCGTTGGCGTTGCGGAACACGGTCTTGTTCATGCCGAGCGCACGCGCCTTGGCAGTCATCATTTTCGCAAAAGCGGCTTCGGTGCCGCCGAGCTTTTCGCCGACGGCCGTCGAGACGTCATTGGCCGAACGCACCACCATGGCCAGGATCGCCGTTTCGACCATGATCTGGTCGCCGGCCTTGACGTTCATGTTGGTGGCCGGCTCGCCGGCGGCATTGGCGGAGAATTTGATCCGGTCGGTGAGCTTGATCGTACCCTTGTCGAGGGCATCGAACAGCAGATAGAGGGTCATCATCTTGGTGAGCGAGGCCGGGTACGTCATCGTATCGGCATTGGAACGTTGCAGCACTTCGCCTGTTACAGCATCTACCACGATACTGGCAGCGACCGGCTTGGCGTGGGCAGTCTGAATGGCCGCGCCGAGGCCAGTCACGCTGACCATAGCCATGAGCGCGAGGGTAGCGCCGGTTTGGCGCAAAAATGACATAATCGTCCCCCGCGTAAGCAGGTGCGGCCGCAGCATCGTGCTTTTCCCCCTAAGCCGGTGAAAAGATGTGGTCAATTTCGTGTCCGATCCTACGTTAACCGTAGAATCCTGTCTATAGCCTACCGGTCCCTAATTTCTGGTAAACTAAAACAAGACTCAACGGAATCAGGTAACTACCCGATGATCCTCACAGCCTTTGGCGGGCGCGCCGCCCGCCTGGCCGCCGTTTTTGCGGCCTTTGCCTTGAGCGCCTGCGCCTATAACTCCTCGGCCCGCGTGGGTCAGGGCAGCGGAATCGACAACCCGGTGGAGCGCAAATTCACCTGGCTGAGCTATCTTGATGCTGCGGATATTCGCAATTCCTGTGCCGCCGGCGGGCCGGATCAGTACCGGATTGTCTATAATGGCCAATATTACGATCACGTCCGGACCTATGAGGTGAGCAGCGCCCAGATCGTGGCCCGGGCACGCGGCACCAGCGGTGACCTCACCGAAATGGGTTTCAACAGCTTCGACGAATTGCTGGGGCCGTGGAACTTCCAGCGGTCGCAGGCAGCGCTAACCCCCGCGGAATGGACAAAACTGCGTGATCTGCTGCACCAATCCGGTTTTGCGCAAGGCAGTCAGGATGGCCTGCGGCTGCATTCCCAGGACTTCTATTGGCTGGTGGCGGGCTGTGAATCCGGCAAATTCTCGTTCAATGCCTGGGCTGAGAAGCCGAGGGCGCTGCCGCTTACCCGTACGGATTTTCTGGATTTCCTGCTGAAGCATGACAGCACCGGGGTGGGCTATGTGCCGCCGCGGGCGGTCACCTATATGGACAAAAATGACCAGTCCAAGGGGCAGGGGCGCGATTACAGCGGCGCTTTTGTCATCACGGTCCATAGTGACGGCATCGGCCGTGCGGGTATTTGATCGATGGCCGGCATTTCCGTCCCGGCAAATTTGCAGGCCCCCTATAATGCATGCGCCCCTTTTAACTCGGCCTTAGCATCCAATATGATAGACCCATGACAGCGACTCCGACATTCGACCTTGCAGCGAGCAACGACCCGATGGTTCTGACCCCGGCGAACGTTATACGGGCAATCCGTGTCCTGGGCCCGGCTCTTTCCGGTCCCGAGGATGGCGACGACGGCGATCAGGGCGGCAATAACGGCCGGCCCGGTGTCGGTACGGTCGTCAAAGCCAAGCCGAAGACCAAGAAGCCGTCGATGTACCGAGTTCTACTGCTCAACGACGATTACACGCCGATGGAATTTGTCGTCCATGTTCTCGAGCGCTTCTTCAACAAGAGCCGCGAAGCGGCGACCGAGATCATGCTTCATGTGCACCATCGTGGTGTTGGGGTGTGCGGCGTCTATACCTACGAAATCGCAGAGACCAAGGTCTCGCAGGTAATCGACTTCGCCCGCCGTCACCAGCATCCGCTGCAATGCACGATGGAGAAGGAATAGGGGAATAAGAAAAGCTGTGGGGGATTGAGAGTCGTTGGAAAAAGAACAGGCGGCAGGCGGAAATGATCCGTATGACCGTTCCTAGTCAGTCAAGGAAGGATGCCCTGGCCCATGCTGTCGCCCAATCTTGAACAAACTCTGCACCGCGCTCTGGCCCTGGCCAGCGAGCGTCGGCACGATTACGCGACGCTGGAGCACTTGCTTCTGGCCCTGACCGACGATCAGGACGCGATCGCCGTGATGCGCGCCTGCAATGTCGATATCGAACGCCTCAAGCGCGACCTGGTCGACTATGTCGACAACCAGCTCGCCAATATCATCAGCAAGCAGCAGGCCGAAGCGAAACCCACCGCAGGTTTCCAGCGCGTCGTGCAGCGCGCCGCCATCCATGTGCAGTCGTCCGGCCGCGAGGAAGTGACCGGCGCCAACATCCTGGTGGCGCTGTTCTCCGAACGCGAAAGCCATGCAGTCTATTTCCTGCAGGAGCAGGAGATGACGCGCCTCGACGCGGTCAATTACATCAGCCACGGCATCGCCAAGGTGGCGGGCCGCGCCGAACCCAAGCGCGTGCGCGGGGCGGCTGAGAAGGAAGAGGGCGAACCGGCGGCCAAGACCGGCACCGAGGCGCTCGATGCCTATTGCGTCAACCTCAACCAGAAGGCTCAGAACGGCAAGATCGACCCGTTGATCGGCCGTGACAGCGAAGTCTCGCGCACCATCCAGGTCCTGTGCCGCCGCACCAAGAACAACCCGCTTTACGTGGGTGATCCGGGCGTCGGCAAGACAGCGATCGCCGAGGGTCTCGCGCGCCGCATCGTCAAAGGCGACGTGCCGGATGTGCTGAAGGGTTGCACGATTTACTCGCTCGACATGGGTTCGCTGCTGGCCGGTACGCGCTATCGCGGCGATTTTGAAGAGCGCCTGAAGGCCGTGGTGAAGGAACTCGAAAATCTCGAAGGGGCGATCCTGTTCATCGACGAGATACATACCGTGATCGGCGCCGGTGCCACCTCGGGCGGTTCGATGGATGCCTCGAACCTGCTCAAACCGGCCCTGCAATCGGGGTCACTGCGCTGCATCGGGTCGACCACCTATAAGGAATACCGACAGCATTTCGAAAAGGATCGTGCGCTGGTCCGCCGCTTCCAGAAGATCGACGTCAACGAACCGTCGCAGGAAGATGCCGTCAAGATCCTGCGCGGGCTGAAGCCCTATTACGAAAAGCACCACAACGTGCGCTACACGGCGGAAGCCATTCGTGCGGCCGTCGAGCTGTCGTCGCGCTATATCGGTGACCGCAAGCTGCCGGACAAGGCGATCGACATCATCGACGAAGTCGGCGCGGCCCAGATGCTGCTGCCGGAATCGAAGCGCAAGAAGACCATCACGGTGAAAGATGTCGAAGCGGTGGTGGCGATCATTGCCCGCATCCCGGCGAAATCCGTGTCCAAGGACGACAAGATCGCGCTGAAGTCGCTTGAGCGCGATCTGAAGACGATGGTGTTCGGCCAGGATCCGGCGATCACGGCGCTGTGCGCCTCGATCAAGTTGGCGCGTGCTGGCTTGCGTGAGCCGGACAAGCCGATCGGATCTTACCTCTTCTCCGGCCCGACCGGTGTCGGCAAGACCGAAGTCGCCAAGCAGCTCGCCCGTGTCATGGGTATCGAGCTGGTGCGCTTCGATATGTCGGAATACATGGAGCGCCACACGGTCTCGCGTCTCATCGGTGCGCCCCCGGGCTATGTCGGCTTCGACCAGGGCGGCCTGCTGACCGACGCGATCGACCAGCATCCGCATGCAGTGTTGCTGCTCGACGAAATTGAAAAGGCGCATCCGGATCTCTTCAACATCCTGCTGCAGGTGATGGATCACGGCAAGCTCACCGACCATAACGGCAAGTCGGTCGACTTCCGCAACGTCATCCTGATCATGACCACCAATGCCGGCGCCTCGATGATGGCCAAGGCTGCGATCGGCTTCATGCGCGACAAGCGTGAAGGCGAGGACGCCGCCGAAATCGAACGCCTGTTCGCCCCGGAATTCCGCAACCGATTGGATGCGGTCATTCCGTTCTCGAACCTGCCGGCGGAAGTGGTGGCCCAGGTGGTCGACAAATTCGTCATGCAGCTGGAGGCCCAGCTCGCCGACCGCCACGTCAACATCGAGTTGTCGGACGCGGCCCGGAAGCATCTGGCCGAGATCGGCTTCGATCCACTTTACGGTGCAAGGCCGCTCGCCCGCACCATCCAGGAGCACATCAAGAAACCGCTCGCGGAAGAGCTCCTGTTCGGCAAGCTGGAGAAGGGTGGCACTGTCCGCGTCGACTTCAACACGGCGACCGGCAAGCTCACCTTCGAGATTGTCGAATCCAAATCCACGCCGCGCGAAGAGACGGTCGAACCCGTCGATGCCTAGAAGTATTTGGGCGTGAAGTAACTTTCGGCAGGCTAGCCGCCTAACGGTCAGCCAATTCCTGCCTTCCATGAAAGCGCCCGGTCCCATAGGATCGGGCGCTGTATTTTGTGAAGGGGAACGCCATGAACGACCAGACGAAGGTCAACCAGCCGGAAGTGCTGCGCGACCTTTACGGTGAGCCGGTGCCGGCTTCGCTGGTCAAGGAAATGACCTTTCTGACCGAACCCTATGCAGCCTTCATCAAGGCTTCGCCCTTCGTCATTCTCTCGACCAGCGGCGCAGAAGGCCTCGACGCTAGCCCACGTGGCGGCCCGCCGGGCTTCGTGCGGGTGGTCGACAAGAAGACCCTCATCCTGCCTGACCGCAGCGGCAACAACCGTGTGGACAGTCTCAGCAACGTGGTCTCCGATCCGCGCATTGCCATGCTGTTCCTCGTGCCCGGCGCTGGCGAAACCATGCGCGTCAACGGGCAGGCCAAGATCTCGGTTGAGCCTGAGCTGCTGCAATCGTTTGCCGACATCAACGGCAAGATCCCGCGCTCAGCCATGATTGTCAGCATCGATCGCTGCTACGTGCATTGTTCGCAATCTCTGGCCCGCTCCAAGCTGTGGGACCCGTCAGCGCAGGTCGACCGCAAGACGCTGCCCAGCATCGGCCAGATGCTGCAGGCCTGCCGCGCCGAGTTCGACGGCGCCGCCTACGACAAGCGCAACGCGGAAGAGGGCAGCGAACCGGAGGATTGATTTCTCTTTCGTCATCCAACGGAGCGACCTGCTTAAAGATTTTCTTCCTTACAAACGACCAGAGAGCCGCAACCTAAACTGGATGCCCCAACGCGAGGCCGATGCCCTTGGCCAGTTCCCGCTCGCCGAACGGTTTGCCGAGCAAGGGCAGTCTTAGCTGCGTATCGTCGGGCGGTTCGGCATAGCCGGTGGCGAGGAGGATCGGCAGGTTTGGCCAATCCGCCCTCACCAGGCGTGCGAAATCGGCGCCGTTCATCGCCGGCATCGCCATGTCGGTGATGATGAGGTCGAAGGCCGGTTCTTGACGGAGGATGTCGAGCGCTTCCCGCCCGGAGGTCGCATCTCGTACCAGATGTCCCATGTCTTCCAACATTGCGGCCGTGTTCATCAGCACAAGAGGATCATCATCGACCGCCAGCACGCGCAGCTTGCGCGTCGGCGAGATGGCTTGCTCACCAGCTGCGACGAGACGATGGGAGGCCTCAGTCACCGTGGTGGTGGCCGGCAGCCAGAATTCGGCAATGGTGCCGACGCCCAACGTGCTCTTGAGAATGAAACGGCCACCCAGCTGCTGCAGCAGGCCATGCACCTGGGACAGACCCAGGCCCGTTCCTTTGCCGACGCCCTTGGTCGTGAAGAACGGCTCGCCGGCCTTGGCGAGGGTCTCTTCGTCCATACCCGTTCCGGTGTCACTGACGGCAAGACACACATAGTCGCCCGCAGCGAGGCCGTGGTCGCTGTCGCTTGTGATTTCGGCGCCACGGGCTGACAGGAACAACGCGCCGCCATTTGGCATCGCGTCTCGCGCATTCACGACGACATTGAGGATGGCGGATTCAAGCTGGTTCACGTCCACCATGACGTCGCTCAGTTCAGCCGGAAAGTCGAATCCCACCTCGATCGACGGCCCGAGGGACCGGCGAAGGAGGTCCTTCAGCCCACCTACCACCTTAGTCAGCGAGACCGCTTCCTTGCTGAGGGTTTGTCGCCGGGCAAAGGCCAGCATGCGCTGCGTGAGCGAAGCGCCGCGATTGGCACCCTGTATGGCGTTGTCGATAAAGCGCTTGAGCTTCGGGTCGTCGGGCAGTCGCTTCTGGGCCAACTCCAGGCTGCTGAGAATCGCCATCAACAGGTTGTTGAAGTCATGCGCAATGCCGCCCGACAACTGCCCGATCGCCTCCATCTTCTGTGCCTGAAACAGCGCCTCGCGCGTGGCTTGCAGTTCCTGCTCGGCGGCCCTCTTGTCGCTGATATCACGGGTGATCTTGGCAAAGCCGATCAGCTCGCCATGCTCGTCGCGGATCGAATCGATGACAACATGCGCCCAGAAGCGCGTGCCGTCCTTTCGCAGGCGCCATCCTTCGTTCTCGAATCGCCCTTCGCCGGCAGCCGTGGCGAGCGCCCTCGCGGGGAGGCCGATCTGCAGATCTTCCTCGGTATAGAAGCGCGAGAAATGCTGTCCGAGGATTTCGGCAGCCGTATAGCCCTTGAAACGCTGGGCGCCAGGGTTCCAGCTCGCGACCCGTCCGTGACGGTCCAGCATATAGATGGCGTAATCCGTGACGGCGTCGACCAGCATCCGGTAATGGTCGTCAGTTCCGCCCAGAACCCGCTGTGGCCCGTCGCCGTTGCCCATAACGGTCATGATTTTCCACGAAAACTCTGCTGCCCCGGTCAGTAACCCAGGCTCGCAAAAAAGGTTCCCAGCGCAGAAGCGGGGACGCCCGCAATGTTACGCGGTGGCCTTTTTTGCCGTTTTCTTGGCGGCTTTTTTCGCAGCCTTGGGTTTCGCTGTCGTCTTGGTGGCGGCCTTCTTCACCGCGGCTTTCGGTTCAGCAGTCTTGGTCACCGCTTTCTTCGCCACGGCCTTCTTGGCGGCCCTGGGGGCGGCTTTCTTCTTGCCCTTGCCTTTACCGTTGCCAGCCATCTCTGCACGCGCGGCGATCAGGCCGAGGGCATCGGTGAGCGTAACATCGGCCGGCTCAATGGCTTTCGGCAGGGTGGCGTTAATTGCACCCATCTTCACATAGGGGCCGTATTTGCCGTCATGGAGAGTCACGGTTTCGCCCGTTTCCGGATGCTTGCCGATCTCCTTGCCAGGTGCTGCCTGCCTGCCACCGCGGCCCTTGCTCTCCTGGGAGAGCAACTCGACGGCGCGGTTCATGCCGATCGATAGGACGTCGTCATCCTTGGGGATCGACTTGAACTTGCCGTCATGGTTCAGGTACGGGCCAAAACGGCCGATGCCGGCCATGATCGGCTTACTTGTCTCCGGATGCTGGCCGACGACGCGCGGCAGGCTCAGCAGCTTTTCGGCGATCTCAAGGTTGACCGCATTGGGGTCGAGATCCTTGGTGAGCGAGACGCGCTTTGGCTTCGAGCCTTCCTCGGCTTCGCCCAACTGGACGTAAAAGCCATAGGGGCCCTTGCGCAACGTGATGCTGCGGCCCTGTGCGTCCTTGCCGAATTCGACGGGACCGGCCGACCCCGCCGCGATCTCTTCTTCCGTCTGCACCGCCAACGGCTTGGTGTATTTGCATTCGGGATAGTTGTTGCAGCCGATGAAGGCGCCGTTCTTGGCGAGCTTGATGCCAAGCTCGCCATTGCCGCAGACCGGGCAGGCGCGCGGCGCCTTGCCGTTGCCAAGGTCCGGGAAGAAATGCGGCGCCAGCGCGTCATTGAGCACGTCGATCACGACCGAACGCGTGCCGATGCCCTTGTCGAGGAAGGCCACCGCCTCCTGCATCGAAGGGAGCGTGCCGCCGGTGGTTTCTTCCGCCTGATGGAGATGGCTGAAATCGTTCCAGAACTCGGCCAGCACGTCCTTCCAGCGGGCGCGTCCGCCGGAGATGTCGTCGAGCTTGCCTTCAAGATCCGCCGTGAAACCGTATTGCACATAGCGGTCGAAGAAATTGGTGAGGAAGGCCGTCACCAAGCGACCGCGATCCTCCGGCACCAGGCGCTTCTTGTCGAGCCGCACATAGGCGCGGTCCTCGAGCGTCTGGAGGATCGAGGTATAGGTCGAGGGTCGGCCGATGCCGAGTTCTTCCAGACGCTTGATCAGCGAGGCTTCGGAATAGCGCGGCGGCGGCTGGGTGAAATGCTGCTCCGGCTTGATTTCCTTCGGATTGACGCCGTCGCCCTGCTTCAAGTTAGGCAGGCGGCGCTCGCTGTCATCGTCCTCAACGGGTTCGTCGCGATCCTCGGAATAGAGCGTCAGGAAGCCGTCGAAGGTAACGACCGAGCCCGTGGCTCGCAGAACCTGCTTGCCGTCGGCAGAAGCGATATCGATCGCGACATTGTCGAGCTCGGCGCTTTCCATCTGGCTGGCCAAAGTGCGCTTCCAGATGAGGTCATAGAGCTTGGCTTCCTCGTCGCGGAGATATTTCCGCACATGTTCCGGGCGGCGGAATAGATCAGTGGGGCGGATCGCTTCGTGGGCTTCCTGGGCGTTCTTCGCGGCACTCTTATAAATGCGGGGGGATGCCGGCAGGTATTTCTGGCCGTACTGCTCGCCAATGAGCTTGCGACCGGCAACGACCGCTTCCTGGCTGAGATTCACGCCATCGGTACGCATATAGGTGATGAGGCCGACCGTTTCGCCATCAAGCTCGATGCCTTCGTAGAGGCGCTGGGCGATCTTCATGGTCTGGGCAGCACCAAAGCCCAGCTTGCGCGAGGCTTCCTGCTGCAGGGTCGAGGTGATGAAGGGTGGGTAGGGGTTGCGGCGCGACGATTTGCGCTCGACCTGGGCGACCTTGAAGGGCGCACCGGCCTGGACGGCAGCCAGCGCGGCTTCCGCCGCGGCCTTTTCGCCGATGTCGAACTTGTCGAGTTTCTTGCCGTTGAGATGGGTGAGGCGCGCCGAAAAGGCCTGGCCGTCCGGGCCTGACAGGATCGCTTCGATGGTCCAGTATTCGCGCGGCCGGAAGGCCTCGATCTCGGCCTCGCGCTCGCAAATGATACGCAATGCCACCGACTGTACGCGGCCGGCAGAGCGGCTGCCTGGCATCTTGCGCCACAGGATCGGGGAGAGGGTGAAGCCGACGAGGTAGTCGAGCGCCCGGCGCGCCAGGTAAGCATCGACAAGCTCCTGGTCAATCTCGCGCGGGTTGGCGATCGCGTCGAGGACCGCCTTCTTGGTGATTTCGTTAAAGGCCACGCGCGCCATCGGCAGCTTGGCGAGGTTCTTCTTGGATTTGAGTTCTTCGCGCAGATGCCAGGAGATGGCCTCGCCTTCGCGATCCGGATCGGTTGCCAGCAACAACATGTCGGCGCCGGCGGCAGCCGCAGCGATCTCCTTGATCTGCTTGGCGCCGCGACCCTCAGAGTCCCAGGTCATGGCAAAATCGGCATCCGGTCGGACCGAACCATCCTTGGCAGGCAGGTCGCGGACATGGCCGAAGCTTGCCAGCACGACGTACTCAGCACCCAGATATTTGTTGATGGTCTTGGCCTTGGCGGGAGACTCGACGACGACGACCTTCATGGACCCGCTTTCGGGATTAAATATAAATCTAAGGACACGAACAAACCGTCGGGTCCGGGTGCCGGGATATATAGGTGGTCAAGCGACCTTGGCGAGCAGCGAAACCCGGTTGCCGGGGTGACGTTCCAAGCGGCCCGCTAAGTCCAATTCCAGCAGCACCATTCCCATAACGGGAGCGGAGCAATGACACTGCCGAAGCAGTTCGTCAACCTCCACCGGGCTCGGTCCCAGCAAGGTCAGGATCTCCATGCGGACGTCATCTGTTTCATTTTCTATTTCAGAATCAATATTGTGTGCGTTGGAATTAAAGTTTTCCGGCAGGCGTGTTTTTAGGCTCATAATCCCATCAATAGCTTCCAGCACCTGGCTTGCATCCTCGACCAGCAGGGCGCCTTCACGGATCAGGCGGTTGGTGCCGCGGCAGCGTGGATCCATGGGCGAACCCGGAACGGCCATCACCTCACGCCCCTGCTCATTGGCAAAACGGGCCGTGATGAGGGAGCCGGATTTCAATGCCGCCTCGATCACCACGGTGCCCAAAGACAGGCCCGAGATGATCCGGTTTCGGCGCGGGAACAGGCGGGCACCTGGCTCGGTGCCGGGCGGCATCTCGGCCACGATCAACCCCTCGACGGCCAGCCGCTCGAACAGTACTTCATGCTCCGGCGGATAAAGCACATCCACCCCGCCTGCCAGCACGGCGATGGTGCTGCCGGTCGCGGTCAGGGCACCCAGATGTGCCGCCCCATCGATGCCGCGCGCCATGCCGGAGACCACCGTCATGCCGGCGGCCGACAGTTCCCGGGCCATGTCATGGGCAAAGCGCCTTCCATTGGCCGAGGCATTGCGGGCGCCCACCAGCGCCACCTGGCGGGACCGGGTGAGGAGGTCGAAGCGGCCACGCGCCGTCAGTATGGGAGGCGAGTCATCGACTGCGCGCAAGGCTGCCGGGTAGTCCGGCTCGACCCAGGCGATGGCACGGGCGCCCATGGCGGCGAGGTTAGCGAGTTCCTGCTCGGCGGCTTTCAAGGGGAAGGGCCGATAGACTCGCTGCCCGCCGCGCTTTGCCAAATCCGGTAAGCGTTCAAGCGCCGTCTTGGCAGAGCCAAATCGTTGGATCAGTTTGCGAAAGGTGGCCGGCCCGACATTCTCGCTACGCGCCAGGCGCAGCCAGTCCATGCGTTCACTGTCTGAGAGGGCGCGCAATTTCTGCTCCATGCGCCGGAGCCTAAAAGATGATTACGCGAGAATCAACCGCGAACGACAACCGACGCGAGACTGGCTATTCCGCCTTCTTCTTGCCGATTCTGGGTTCGGTCCCCTTAAACATCCGGGCGATGTTTTCGCGGTGGCGGATCCAGACCAGGGCTGCGGCGAAGGCGGCAAAGATCACTTGGGGTCCCGTGCCGAGGATGTAGGCGTAGAGCGGCGCAAGCGCCACGGCGGCAAGGGCCGAGAGCGAGGAAATGCGCAAGGCGAAAGCGACTGCCAGCCAGGTGAGGCAGGCGGCGATGCCCACCATCCAGTTGATCGCGATCAAGGTGCCGAGCGTGGTTGCGACACCCTTGCCGCCCTTGAAGCGCAGCCACACCGGGAAAAGGTGCCCGAGCAACGCTGCCCCACCCGCGATGACCGCGAGGAGCGGCGAAAACTGCGCTGCGATCAGCGCCGCGATAGCGCCCTTGCCGCCATCCAGCAGCAGGGTCGCCAGAGCCAAGGGCTTGTTGCCGGTCCGGAGCACGTTGGTTGCGCCGATATTGCCCGAGCCGATCTGGCGGATATCGCCGAGGCCGGCTGCTTTGGTCAGCACCAGGCCGAACGGGATCGAGCCCAGCAGATAGCCAAGCACCACCGCAGCGACGTAGGTCCAGGATGGCAGCTCGCTAACAGGATCCATCAGCCTTCTCCATCGGTCGCGAACACCAGGCGGCCATCGACAAAGGTCTGCAGCACAGCGCCTTGCACGGGCCGGCCGTCATAGGGCGAGTTCTTTGACTTGCTCTTGAAGCTTGTCACGTCGATGCGGCGCGGCTTATCGAGATCGATCAGCACCATGTCGGCGGGCGCCCCTTTGGCAAGGCGGCCCTGCGGCAGGCCGAGTATTTCCGCTGGCCGGCTGGTCAGGCATTTGAGCAGATCGAGCAGCGACAGCGAGCCCTTGTGATAGAGTTCGAGACTCACCGGCAGCAAGGTCTCCAATCCGACGATGCCGGCGGCGGCCTGCACGAACGGCACGCGCTTGCTCTCGACGTCGTGGGGGGCATGGTCGCTGGCGATGCAATCGATGATGCCTTCGGCCACCGCGGCAGCAATGGCGCGGCGATCGCTCTCTCCGCGCAAGGGCGGCGACAACTTGGCGAAGGTGCGGTAATCGCCGATCTCGTTCTCGTTCAATGAGAAATAGGGCGGGGCCGTATCGCAGGTGACGCGCAGGCCTTCCTGCTTGGCGCGACGGATGGCTTCCACAGCGGCGGCAGTCGAGACATGCGCGACGTGATAGCGCGCGCCCGACATGCGCACGAGATGGAGATCGCGCTCGATCATCATGACCTCGGCGCAGGCAGGGATACCCGGCAGGCCGATGCGGGTGGCGAGCTCACCGTTGTTCATGGCGCCACCCGCGGCCAGGGTCGGCTCTTCCGGATGCTGCACGATGAGGAGATCGAAAGTGCGGGCATAATAGAGGGCGCGTCGCATGACCTGGGCATCAGCCACGGCATGCAGGGCATCGGTGAAGCCCAGCGCACCGAATTCCGACAGCATGCCCATCTCAACCAGGTCGCGGCCAGCAAGCCCTTGGGTTAGCGCGCCGTAGCAATAGATCTTGGCCCGCTTGGTTTCCCGGGCTCGCCTGGCGATGTATTCGACCCCGGAAACATCATCAATGATGGGATGCGTGTTGGGCAGGCAAACCATGCTGGTAACGCCGCCCGCGGCCGCGGCCAAGCTGCCGGTGGCGATGGTTTCCTGATGTTCCTCGCCCGGCTCGCGCAGTTGCACGCGCATGTCGACCAGACCAGGGATCAGCACATGTCCGCCGCAATCGACAATCTCGGCGTCCACCGGCGCGTTCTGCTTGGTAACTTGGGGACCGATATCGACGATCACGCCGTTCTCGACCAGGACGCCGCCGCGCTCGTCGCGTTTGCTTGCCGGATCGACGATCCGCGCGTTGACCAGCAGCAGCGGAAGACCGGATTTTTTTCGATCCGCGCTCATCGGTTGCTACCCACAATGTCGCGCGTCAACGCATCGAGGCAGGCCATGCGGACAGCCACACCCATCTCGACCTGCTCGCGGATGACCGAGCGGTTGATGTCGTCAGCGACCTCGGAATCGATCTCGACGCCGCGATTCATGGGGCCGGGATGCATGATGAGTGCATTTGGCTTCGCCACCGAGAGTTTCTCATAATCCAGGCCAAAGAAATGGAAGTATTCACGCACCGACGGGACATAGGCGCCCTGCATGCGCTCAAGCTGGAGGCGCAGCATCATGACGATGTCGACGTCCTTGAGGCCCTTTCGCATGTCGGTGAACACCTCCACTCCCATGCGGTCGATATTGGACGGCAGCAAGGTGGTGGGTGCGATGACGCGGACGCGGGCGCCCATCTTGGTCAGGAGATGGATATTGGAGCGCGCGACGCGGCTGTGCAGGATGTCGCCGCAGATCGCCACCAGCAATCCCTGCAGTTTGCCCAGCCGGCGGCGGATGGTGAGGGCGTCGAGTAGGGCCTGGGTCGGGTGCTCGTGGCGGCCGTCGCCGGCGTTGATGACGGCGCCGTCGACCTTTTGCGACAGCAGATTGATGGCGCCCGAATCCGGATGGCGGACGATCATCACGTCGGGTCGCATGGCGTTCAAGGTCATCGCCGTATCAAGGAGGGTCTCGCCTTTCTTGATCGACGAGGTACCGACCGACATGTTGGTGACGTCGGCGCCCAGGCGTTTGGCGGCCAGTTCGAAACTGGTCTGGGTTCGGGTCGAGTTTTCGAAGAAGACGTTCATCACCGTGCGGCCGCGCAACAGGGCACGGGCGGTGGAATCGTCCTTGGTCATGTCAGCGTAACGGTTGGAAAGGTCGAGGAGCCGCTCGATCTCGGCGGCGGAAAGCCCTTCTATGCCCAGCAAATGCCTGTGGGGGAAGAAGGGATTGGGCGTGCGGGTCTCGGCGCTCATTGACGCGGCATCATAGTGGCGTTCGGGCCGAGGTCAACGATTCTGGTGGAGGATTTTCAGGGCCGGTTTGGGTGGGTTCAGAGCCTGTCCGGATGGTTAAACTGTGGTGCCAAAACCTCGCAAACGCCCGTGCAGCTTGACAACCCCAGGTGGGTAACCGAGCCTGACCATCAGCTAGGTCTTGCGTGAAAGCGGGGGTCCAATGGCCAAAGTTTGCCGGTATGTCGTTTGGCTTACTGTTCTGTTGGCTGCGGCGTTCCCCCTGCTAACGGATGGTGCCGACGCGGATGAACCGGTCGCTACCCTTTCCGCCGACGGCAAACCCTGGACCGGCGATCTCGACGGCATGATCAAGCGGCGCACCATCCGCGTCTTGGTCCCCTACAGCAAGACACTCTACTTCGTCGACGTTGGCGGCAATCAGCGCGGTATCAGCTATGACCTCATGCGCGAGTTCGAAGATGCTCTCAATAAGAAACTGAAAACCGGCAATCTGCGCATCAACTTCGAGTTCATCCCGCTGGCCCGCGACAACCTCATCCCCGCCCTGATCGAAGGCAGAGGCGACATCGTCGCCGCCAACCTCACCATCACGCCGGAACGCACGGCGTTGGTCGACTTCACCACGCCGATCGCTCGTGGCGTGAAGGAGATCGTGATCACCGGCAACGGTGGCCCTGAGCTGAAAACACTCGATGACCTTGCCGGCCAGCAGGTCTTCGTGCGCCCGACGACCTCCTATTATGAAAGCCTGAAGGCGCTGAACGCAGATTTCCAGACACGTAATTTACCACCGATGATTCTCCAGCCGGCGCCCGGCAATTTCGAGGCGGAAGACGTGCTGGAAATGGCCAATGCCGGCCTGGTCAAAATCGTCGTCGCCGATGGTTATCTTGCAAGATTCTGGCAGCAGGTTTTTCCGGATATCACGGTCCATGAAGACCTCGTGCTGCGCGAGGGCGGCGAGATCGCCTTTGCCATTCGCAAGAACTCACCGCTGTTGAAGGCGGAAATGGATCCCTTCATCGAAAAGAACCGTGCCGGCACCGCGGTCGGTAACGTTATCCTCAAAAAATACCTGAAATCGCTGAAATGGGTGAAGAATGCCGCCACTGAGGAAGAGCGGGCCAAGTTCCGCAGCTTCGGCGATCTGTTCAGGCGATATGGCAATCAATACGGCATCGATTGGCTGCTGATGGCGGCACAAGGCTATCAGGAATCGCGCCTCGATCATTCGGTTCGCAGCAAGGTAGGTGCCATCGGCATCATGCAGGTCATGCCGGCCACCGGCAAAGAACTTGGCGTTGGCGATATCCGGGAGATCGATGCCAATATTCACGCGGGCGTCAAATACATCCGCTTCATGATCGACAACTATTACGCCGATGAACCAATGGATGACGAGAACAAGGTCTTGTTCGCCTTTGCCGCCTACAATGCCGGACCTGGCCGCGTCCGCTCCCTGCGGCGCGAGGCAGTGAAGCGCGACCTGGATCCCAACGTCTGGTTCGATAATGTGGAATATGTGGCGGCTGACAGGATCGGTCGTGAGACCGTGCAATATGTGCGCAACATCTACAAATACTACATCGCCTACAAACTGATCCTCGCCCAGTTGCAGGAACGCAAGGAAGCGGCAACGCCGTGAGCCGGCTCTAGAACGGCGTTGCCGGGCATGCTCTGGGGATCAGGTGCAGATGCCAAATTACGACCAGCAAGTCTCTAAATAATCTTCCGTTCCCGCAACCCGGCGATCTCGTCATCCTCCAAGGATAGCAGCTCACGTAGGACCGTGTCGGTATCCTGGCCGCAGACCGGCGGTGCTAGGCGGTAATCGACCGGCGTCTCCGAGAGTTTGATCGGACTGCCGATGAGGTCGACATGGCCGGAACCGGCCGCAGAATGCGGCATTGAGATTTTCATCTCGCGAGCCAGCACCTGTGGGTCCTTGAAGACCTGATCGATATTGTTGACGGGCCCCACGGGGACCCCCAGCGCATTGAGGCCGTCGATCCAATATTGCTGGGGCTTCTGTTCGGTCAACGCATTGATCATTTCATAGATCAGCACGCGGTTGCGGACGCGGGCGGGGTTGGTGACGAAGCGTTCGTCCTTCGCCCATTCGGGGACACCGGCGAACTGGCAGAACTTCTCGAACTGGCTGTCATTGCCAACCGCCAGGATGAAGAAGCCGTCCGCGCAGCGTACGACAGAGTAGGGCACAATGTTGGGATGTTCATTGCCGAGCCGCTTCGGTACTTCACCGGAGGTGAGATAGTGTAGGCCAACATTGGCGAGGTAGCCGACCTGCGCGTCGAGGAGGCTCATATCGCAGAACTGGCCGCGGCCCGAGATCTGACGATGATGGAGGGCTGCCAGGATCGCAACGGTCGAATAAATACCGCAGACGATATCGGTGATGGCGACGCCGACCTTTGTCGGTTGTCCGGCGGGATCGCCAGTGACGCTCATGATGCCGCCCATACCTTGGGCCAGGAAATCGTAACCTGCCAGCGGCGCATAGGGGCCGGTCTGGCCGAAGCCGGTGATCGAGCAGTAGATGAGGCGTGGGAAATCGTATTTGATCTGTTCGTAGCTGAGGCCATAACGGGCCATGTCGCCAACCTTGAAATTCTCGACGAAGATATCGGAACGACCGATCAGGCGTTTAGCCAGCGCCTGCCCCTCAGGCTTTGAAACATCCAAAGTGACGGACCGCTTGTTGCGGTTGATCGAGAGATAGTAGCCGCTTTCATGGGTATCCTTGCCGGCCGCATCCTTGACGAAGGGTGGCCCCCATTTCCGCGTATCGTCACCGGAACCCGGCCGCTCGATCTTGATCACGTCGGCGCCGAGATCGCCCAGGATCTGCGTCGCTGTCGGCCCCGCCAGAATGCGGCTCAAATCGAAAACACGAATACCGGCGAGTGGTCCAGACATGAAAATCCCCGACATTGATTGTTCGCGTCAATGTCGGGGGCGGTGCGCTCAAAAGCAAGCTGGATTTGGCGTTTCAAATCACCGGCACGGGCAGTCTAAGCCGCAGGATCTTCGTCCGTGCGCCCTCGATCCCGAAATCATTGTCGTTGATGATCACCAGCGTATCCGGCGGGATGATCGCAACACCCTCGATCTTGCTGGGAATATCATCGCGTTCGGTGCTGTCCAGCCATTTGACCTTGGCGAGCGGCGTAACACTTGCGTGGGCCGGGTCGATCTGCTCAAGGCTGGGCGAGGTGGCGATGTCGTCCCATTTCGACCCCAATATGTCGCTGCCGCTGGCCAGATTGACGGCATATAGCTTGGTGGTATGCGTTACGCGCTCCAGGACGACCAGCTTGTCCGGGCCGAGCGCGGATAGCTCGCTGATGCGTACATCGGATTGCTTGTTGGCGCCAGTATCGTCCGTGAAGTCGGTATGAGGTTCCAGTTCATAGATGTACTCGGCCATCGGCTGCCCGGTTGCAGTCTCGATCTTGAACAGGCGTATGGCCTTGGCACGCTTGTAGGCAGCGACATCCGGGTTGGCGAGCGGGTTCTGCATCACGGCATAGAGATGCTTCTCGTCCGGTGAGACGGCGATGCCTTCAAAGCCGCGGTTGAGGTGGCGCCTGGCAAGGATCGCCGGCAGAGTTTCGCGGATCCGATAGCTGGCATCCGCGAGATCGCCTGCAAGGCCGTGCGGCACCAGCCGTTCGATGATCCGTCCATCCGCTGCCACATGCACCAGGCTCGGCGCATATTCGTCGGCCAACCAGAACGTGCCGTCGGACAGCCGCACGAGCCCCTCGGTATCGAGGCCGTTGGGATCGAAGGGCAGGCGCGCGCCATCCTTGTCATAGGCGAGCTCGGTCTTCGCAACTTTGAGCGGGTTGGGCAGGCCAGTGATCGGCCTGCCAGCTGCGTCACAGATGTTGATCATCTGCGTGAGGCGGAATTTGCCATCGGTCCCAAGTTCGATGCGTTGGATCGACGGCACAAATGCCGGCTGGGGGAAGGTCTTTGCGGTCGACTCGTCGCGGTCGATATTGGGGCCGCGATCGGTCACCGAATAGAAGACGTTATCCAGGTCACCCGGCATGTGGAACAGCGAGCTGCCGATGCCCCGCGTCAGCGTCGGCCCCAGGGAGAGGGCAGGATCGTCGCTGGTGAAAATCTCCGGTCCCTCCTTGATTATCGCTTCAGACTGTCGAGCGCACCTTGCAGGATGAACGCCGCCGCCGATTGGTCAACGATTTTTGCACGCTTGGCCCGGCTCACGTCAGCAAACAGCATGTCCCTTGTGACGGCGACAGTCGAGAGCCGCTCATCCCAGAAGGTCATCGGCATGTCGCGTATCTTGGCGAGGTTGCTGGCGAACTGCCGCACGGATTGGCAGCGTGGCCCTTCCGAACCGTCCATGTTGAGCGGCAAGCCGATGACAAGCCCACCCACTTGACGCTCGTCGATCAGCTTCAGCAAGGCCTTTGAATCCTCGGCAAACTTCGTCCGGCGGATGGTCGTGATCGGAGTGGCGATCATATGCCCGGGATCGCTTACCGCGACGCCGATGGTCTTCTCGCCCAAATCCAATCCCATCAACCGGCCGTGACGGGACAGGAGTGTGGTTACTTCCTGAATCGAGGCAATAATCACGGCAGCAACTCGACCATCTCACGTTTGAAAGGCAGCGCGTCGCCGATGTCCGGCGCGTCGAACTCCTCGGCATAGCGCCGTCCGGCATAGGTCGCAGCCGCGATGGTCGACGGCGCCCAGCAATCGCCGATGCCTTTCACATTGCTGATGCCGGCATCAAGCCAATCCCGTTCGCGGGCTTTGAGATCGAGATAGAGTTGGTCGAGCGGCAGCCGGGCTGTCACCAGCACCAGCCCATCCGCCGGAAATTGGCGAATCTTACCGGTAAAGACACATGCCAGCTCCATGTGATCGGCATGAGCTGCGGCGACGACATGGCTGACGATTACCTCGACTCCCATGTTGAGGAGGCGGGCCTGGATCTTGTCCTGCTCCAGCGTATTGCGGGTCCAGGTCGAGACCTCCGGCGCCGGTGTCACCAGGGTCACTTGGTGCCCCGCCTTCACCAGCAGCTCGGCGCAGATCCCACCCATGTAATAGTGGTCGTCGTCGTAGAGCACGATGCGCCGGCCGGCGGGACGCTGTCCCGCCATGAGGTCGTCCGGGGTCAGGACGGTGACATCTGCCGCCACTGGAAGCGCAGACAGGTGATGGTGCGCGACACCATCACGTCGCCAGACACTGCCGGTCGCGACGACCACTTGGTCGAAGCCGAACTCCAGGACCTGCGCCGCATCCAGTTTGCTGTCGAGATAGACGCTGACATTGGGCGTCTTGTTGATCTGCCCGACCCGCCAATCGCGCACACGGCCCCAGGCGCTTAAGGTTGGCAGACGGCATTCGCGGGCAACACGGCCGCCGAGTTCGGTACCGGCCTCCGCAAGAGCGACCTCATAGCCGCGCTGACCGAGCGCACGTGCCGCTTCAAGGCCTGCGGGGCCGGCGCCGATGACGAGAACGCGAGACTCGCTTTCGCGGATGCGGATGAATTCCGGATGCCAGCCTTTGCGCCATTCCTCGCCCATGGCGGGATTCTGTGTGCAGCGGCTGGGCGACATGGTCATGTCACCGGAGACGCAGATGTTGCAGCCGATGCATTCGCGGATGTCGTCGATGCGGCCTTCGTCGATTTTGAGCGGCAGGAACGGATCGGCGATCGAGGGGCGCGCCGCGCCGATAAGATCAAGAATGCCCGACTTCACCTGGCGCACCATGAGATCGGGCGAGGTGAAACGACCGACGCCGACCACCGGCTTGGTGGTAAGGCGTTTGATGCCGCGCACGAATTCTTCCTCGGCACCTTCTTCCGTGAAACGCGAGGTCCGGGAATCGTTGCTCCAGTCAGAGAGGGTAACGTCCCAAAGGTCCGGCGTTTCCGCCATGCGACCGATCACGTCCTCGATCTCGGCGGTGTGAAGGCCGCTTTCGCCCATCAGCTCGTCGACGGCGATACGGACCGCAACCGCCGCTTTGTCGCCGACGGCATCGACCGTGTCCTCGGTGATTTCGCGCAGCAGGCGCATGCGGTTCTCCAGGCTGCCGCCATATTCGTCGGAGCGCTGGTTGAACCGGCGGGAGAGGAAATGCTGAATGATAGAAAAGCCGTGTGCTGCATAGACGTAGACAATGTCAAAGTCGGCACGTTTGGCGCGGATGGCCGCGTTCTTATGCCAGCGGCGCAAATTCTTGATATCTTGCCCATCCATCGCTCGCGCCTGAACGGGGTCATAATAGAAGGTGGCGATCGGCAGATGAGAAGGGCCGAGCGGCACCTCGCGGGTATAGTTGTTGGAGCCGTTGGGGCCGTTATAGGCAAGCTCAATTCCCGCCAACGCATTCTCGGCATGGATCGCTTCGCTCATCTTGGCGAGGGCAGGGATGTCGCGGTCGTCCCACAGACGCAGTTCGATGAACGGCGTGATCTCGGAGGTGTGGTGGATCTCGGCCTGTTCAGTACACAACACCCCCCAGCCACCGGCCGCCTTGTTGCCGCGCATCTTGGCCACCGCGGACGGGTCGCGATAGCCTTGCCCATTGCAATGCGGCACCTGATAGAAGCGGTTCTTGGCCGTGACGGGCCCGATCTTTACGGGCTCGAACAGGATATCGTACCGCGGATCACGCGCCATTTTTTTCAAACGCCTTGAATACGGACCGATGCGGTTGATCAGTCTGACAGGGGCCCGGGGGCGAGATAGGTTCGGTCGCAATAGACCAACGGCTTCACATTGCGATGGGCAGCCCCCACGACGCGGCCGATGAAGATGGTGTGCGAGCCGGCCTCGACGATGTCGTGAATGACGCAATCGAGATTGGCCACCGCATCGACCAGGGCCGGCGCCGCGGTGGTGAGCGTCATCCATTCGGCAGTTGAGAAATCGAAGGGCTGGCCATTGCTCGGGCGGCCGGCAAAAGTGTTGGCAAGCTCGCTTTGCTCGGCGCTGAGGGCATTAATGCAGAAGACGCCGTTCTGGCGGATGGCGGCGACCGACGGGCTGCGGCGGTTGACGCAGGCCAGCAGCAAGGGTGGCTCGGCCGAGACGGCGGTCATGGCGCTGACGGTCACACCGGTCTTCCCGCCAGGGCCATCGGACGTCACCAGGTTGACCGCAGCGGCCTGCACACGCATGGCGCCGACGAAGGTCTCCACGTCGACTCCGTCCAGCACCGTTTCGCTAAGGTCGACCAGAACTTTGGTCATCAATTCAATTCCTCACTTCAACCCCATATAGCACCTGCCGATATCACTCCGGGGCCGATTCCATCTCGTAAAATCGATCATGGGAGACAGTCTGCAATAGGGGAAGGTATTTAGGAAATCGAATTCATCGAGGGTCGGTATTAAGTTTTTCTATTCTGCCGGCGAGCCGGACCGGACCAAAGCTGCGTGGCGGGCGCCCGAACGCAGGAAAACCAGGGCTGCGAGGGTCGCAAGGACTGCAATCAGCGCGCCGCCGCCGAATACGCCGAGGGAGCCGTGGGCCACAATTTCGGTCGTCAGCGGACCGGCAAAGCCGGCGGCATTGCCAATGAGACCCGCCGCCGCCGCCCCGATGGCGCCACCCAGGCATTCCAGGGTCGGGATCGCGGTCGCGGTCGCATCTTCCTGGCCCTCTGGCGCAGCTGCCATGATCCGCTGGTTGATGAAGGAATGTGAGATGCCGAAGCCGATCCCGACGAAGGCCAGCGCGATGCCGACGTAAATGAGCGGGCCGCCGGTCATCGTGATCGATTGGACGGCGAGACCGAAGGCAAGCGCTGCGGGTCCAGCGAGGATGACTGTGCTGTGCCAGCGCGGCGGCAGCCACGCCACGGCAAGCGCGGAGGCGGACCAGGTGAGGGCATGGATTGCCCCGAAATAGCCGGCCCAGGTGGGCGACAGGTCGCGATCCAGTTGCAGGAGATAGGGCGTGTAGACGAACACACCGGCCTCCGCCATCGGCATCAGGATCAAGATCCAGAGGCCCAGCGAAACGCGATGGCGAAGGCTGGGAAACACCGTGGTGATGAGATGCGTTGCGGCATGACGGTCGAGCTTCAGCGCCAACGCCACGGCGGCGATGCCGGCAACGATCGCCAGCGCACCCAGGGTCGAACTGCCGATGCGGTCAGCTATCGCAATGCCGATAACGCCGATGGCCAGCAGGGAAACCCGCAGCAGCGGCGGCTTGCCGACGAAGATCCGTTCATGCTTGTCGCGCAGGATCATCCAGGCCAAGGCCTGCATCGGCAGCGGTAGCAGGGCGGCTCCCAAAAAAGCGACGCGCCAAGAGAACAGCTCGGTGAGGACACCGCCGACCAGTGGACCAAAGAAGACGGCGCCACCCCAGGTCGCCGCCAGTGTGCCGAAGACACGCGGGACGAGGCGATTGTCGAACAGCTCGCGCGTGATGACATACGAAAGCGCGATGAGCACGCCTTCACCGAGACCCTGGATGCAGCGGCCGGCGAGGATGAAGCCGACGGTGGGGGCCGTGGCCGAGACCAGCCCCCCGATCATCACGACGAAGCCGGCGCCCAACATCGCATTGCGGGCGCCATAATGGCCTTTCAGCATCGCGGTGACGGCGCCGCCAAGGATCGTGGTCACTAGGTAGAGACTGCCGACCCAGCTTAAATATTCCGCGCCGCCAACCTCGCCGATCGCGGTGGGCATAGCGGTGGCGGCCATGTACCAGATGACGGCATGAAGGCCGACGCCGAGATTGACCAAAGCGAGCGGCGCGATGTTCGCGCGCTGGAGGAGGCGAGGTGGGGCGTCGACTGCGCCGGCTGCCGAAGATGTGTGGGTTGCTGACATGAGGCGGAACTTAGGAGGCGATCCTTGGAAAGTAAATGCTTTCTAAATTAGGTGCAGTGCGATATTTTGGGTCATGGCAGATTTTGGTCCGACACGGGTTCTGGTAGTCCTGAAAGCCGAGGGGGCGCTCACCGCGTCCCGTATCGGTACGCATCTCGACATGACAGCGGTGGGTGCGCGGCAGCATCTCAATCGGCTGTGCGCCGCCGGGCTGGTCACCTTTGAAGACCGGCGCCAAGCTATCGGCCGGCCGCAGCGTCTATGGTCCCTGAGCGACCAGGGCCACGCCCATTTCGACGACCGCCACCGGGATCTCGCCAGCGAGTTGCTGGCTGCCATCATCATCGCCAAGGGCGACGATGGCCTTGCTGACATCCTCGCTGCGCGCGAGGCGCAGCAACTGCAACGCTATCGCGCGACATTGGGGGCCGACGGATCGCTGGCGGATCGCGTCCGCCGTCTCACCGATCTCCGTCGCATTGATGGCTATATGGCAGAGTGCCGGCAGGACATGGATGGTGCCTGGCTGATGACCGAAAACCACTGCCCGATCGCACAGGCGGCGAAGGCATGTTCAGGTCTGTGCGGGGCGGAACTGAAGCTGTTCCAGGACGTGATGGGCAAGGATGTCAGCGTCACGCGCACCCAGCATATGCTGGGTGGCGATCGGTGCTGTGCATATCGGATTGAGGCAAGGTAAGGCCTGCCTGAAATTGCCAAACCGTCCGAGAGCGTTACCTTGCCGCGCTGGCAACTGATGCGGCCGTCTGGTTGAACAGGATGCTCTTGCTGGCTTCCGTCACGGCCGGGCGGTTGGAGAGTTCGAGGCCCTTCGCATAAGCGGCCTTCGTAGCAGGCCTTCCCGCGATCGCTTCGAACCAGCGCTTCAGATGCGGCGTGTCTTCCAGTTTCTGCCCCTGACGTTCGTAGGGCACGACCCACGGATAGCTGGCCATGTCGGCGATGCTGTATGCGTCGCCGGCGAGGAATGCGTGTTTGGCCAAGCGTCGATCGAGTACGCCATAGAGGCGGTTGGTCTCATTCACATAGCGGTTGATGGCGTAGGGGATCTTCTCCGGCGCGTAGATGGCGAAGTGGTGATTCTGCCCGGCCATGGGCCCTAGGCCGCCCATCTGCCAGAACACCCATTCGAGCGTCGACTTGCGGCCGCGCAGATCCTTGGCCATGAAGCGCCCGGTCTTTTCCGCGAGATAGACCAGGATGGCGCCGGATTCGAACACGGTGACCGGTTCGCCGCCATCGACGGGATTGTGGTCAACGATTGCCGGCATGCGGTTGTTTGGCGCGAAGGCGAGGAAGTCGGGCTTGAACTGGTCGCCGGCGCCGATGTCGACCGGCACGATGCGATAGTCGAGACCGGCTTCTTCCAGGAACATCGTGATCTTGTGGCCATTCGGCGTCGGCCAGTAATAGAGATCGATCATGTAGGAGCTTTCCTCATCTTCAGTATTTCGTTGAGATGAGAGTTAGGCGAGGCGACGCCTCAGACAAGCGACAATTCTGCGGGGGCGAGCCGGGAGCCATGCAAAAAGAAAAACCGCGTGTGAAACGGGGATAAGTTGTCAGCGCCGATTGCGCGGGTGCTCGGCAGCTTTGCGTTCGTTGCCGCGTTTGTAATTGCCGGTGAGACGCGCCATTACTTGCTGGGCACTTGCGTGGTCGCAATCCTCCATCTCCCGCAGGAAGTCATCGGCTCGCGCGCCGCGCAAGGTGGCGGCGAGGCGACCATGATGATGGATATGAACCTCGCCGGTCTTACGGGCGGTAAAGGTGAAACCGAGATCGTCCTGCATGAGAGGGCTCCAAACGAAACCGCGACCGTCTGGAGATAAATCCAAACGGCCGCGGGATCAAGTAATCGACTTGTCAGTGCCTACTTCAGGCCGACATCCTTGGCGGTGGCATCCAAGGCAATGGTCGCGAGCTTCATGAACTCGTCGACATGTTCTTTGGTCCAGGTCAATGGCGGCGACATCAACATGGTGTCGCGGGTGGCCCGCATCACGAGACCATTCTTGACGCAATGATCGCGGCAGATGGTGCCGGTCTGGCCCAAAGGCTCGAAGGTCTTGTGGCTCTTCTTGTCCTTGACCAGCTCGATGGCGCCGACAAAGCCCATGGAGCGGACTTCACCGACCAGCGGATGGTCGCGCAATTCGTCCAGACGCTTGGCGAGATAGGGACCGGTCACATCATGGACGTTCTCGACCAGCTTCTCCTCGCGGATGATGCGGATGTTCTCAATGGCAACCGCACAAGAGACCGGATGGCCGGAATAGGTAAAGCCATGGTTGAAATCGCCGAATGAGTTGATCACCTCGGCGACACGGTCCGCGACCATGATGGCCGAGAGCGGCATGTAGCCGGAGGTGAGGCCCTTGGCCAGCGTCATGAAGTCCGCTTCGATCTTGAATGGCTCCGAGGCGAACATGTAACCCGTCCGACCGAAGCCGCAGATAACTTCGTCGGCAATGACAAGAAGGTCGTACTTCTTGCAGATCTTCTGGATTTCCGGCCAATAGGTCGCCGGCGGAATGATGACGCCGCCGGCACCCTGGATCGGTTCGCCGATGAAGGCCGCGCAATTCTCGGCGCCGAGTTCGAGGATCTTGTCCTCAAGCGCTTTCGCTGCCTGCAGGCCGAATTCGTCGGGGCTGAGCGTACCGCCTTCACCATACCAGTAAGGCTGCTTGATATGAGCATGGCCGGGCAACGGCAGATCCGCGAGTTCGTGCATGTAGTTCATGCCGCCGAGCGAGGCTGCCACCATGGTTGAGCCATGATAGCCGTTCCAGCGGCTGATGATGGTCTTCTTCTTCGGCTGCTTCTTCAAATTCCAATAGGTCCGCACCATGCGCACGATCGTGTCGTTGGCGTCCGACCCGGAAAGGCCATAGAAGACGTGGTTGAACTGCTTGGGGGTCATGTCGACCAGCAGCTTGGAAAGCTCTGCGACCGGCGGATGGGTGGTCTTGAAGAAGGTGTTGTAGTAGGGGAGTTCCAGCAACTGCGCGTGGGCGACATCCGCGATCGACTTGCGACCGTAGCCGATATTGACGCACCACAGGCCGGCGAAGGCATCCAGCATCTTGTTGCCATCGGAATCGAACAGATACGTGCCTTCAGCCCTGGCAATGACACGAGCACCCAGTTTGCCGAGTTCATTGTGGTCGGTGAACGGGTGCAGATGCTGCCGGTCCTGGGCTTGCCATTCGGCGGTGCTGTTGCGCTTCATTTGTACGGTCATGATGGAAATCCTCAGTAAGATTGACGGGGTATTGGGTGACGTTCGGTCCGCCAGACCTCACGGGTTGAAGTTCACACGTGCCGTCAAAATCAGGATCTCACTCCGGCGCGACAATCGGCTGACCGCCGCCTCGATCGAGGCGGCGGCGCTGGCCGAATATTTGCCGGTCGTTCTGCGCATACTCAGACGTTCAACAGCAGGTGCTCGCGTTCCCACGAGCTGATGACGTCCTGATAGGCTTCAAGCTCAGCCATCTTGACGATCCACAGCGCCTTGATGAACTTGTCACCTAGCAGCGGTCGGATCGGTTTGCAGGCCATGAAGCGCTGCAACGATTCCTGCGCCGTCTTAGGCAGCGTATGCGCCATGCGATAGGCGCTGCCGGTGATCTGGTTCGTTGGCTTCAGACGTTCGGTCATACCGAGATAGCCAGCCACCAACGACGCCGCCATGGCGAGATAAGGATTGGCATCGGCACCGGCGAGCCGGTTTTCGATGCGTCGGCCCGGGCCACTGGAGACCGGCACGCGCAGGCCGCAGGACCGGTTGTCGACGCCCCATTGGACATTGATCGGCGCATCGAATTGCGGACGCAGGCGACGATAGGAGTTCACGTTCGGCGCCAGCATCGGGATCAACTGCGGCAGATACTTCTGCAGGCCGGCAACATGGGAACGGAACAAGGCGGAATCACGCCCCTTGGAATCCGCGAACAGAGTCTTGCCAGTGCGCTTCTCCACCACCGATTGATGGATATGCATCGAGGAGCCCGGTTGGTTGGCCAAGGGCTTCGACATGAAGGTCGCATAGATGCCATGCTTCAACGCGGCCTGACGCACCGTGCGCTTGAACAGGAACGCCTGATCGGCGAGTTCGAGCGGGTTGCCGTGGTTGAAGTTGATCTCCATCTGCGCCGAGCCCGATTCATGGACCAGGGTGTCGACGTCGATCTCAGACCGTTCGCAGTAATCGTAGACGTCTTCAAAGATGTGATCGAATTCGTTGACCGCATCGATGCCGTAAGCCTGGCTGCCGGTCTCGGCACGGCCGGACTTGCCGATCGGCGGTAACAGCGGAAGGTCGGGATCGGTGTTGACCTGGACCAGATAGAATTCCAGTTCCGGCGCCACGATCGGTTTCCAACCCTTGGCATCGTAGAGCTCAAGTACGCGCTTCAACACATAGCGTGAGGCGTGTTCGACCGGCTTGTCATTGACGTCAAAGCAGTCGTGAATGACCTGCGCTGTCGGATCGGCATACCACGGCACAATGCGAATGGTGTTGGGGTCGGGTCGCAGATAGACGTCGGGGTCCTGGAAGGAGCCCACCGTGTCCTCTTCGATATCTGGATATTCGCCGGTGACGGTTTGCAGGAACACGCTGCTCGGCAGACGCAGGCCGTCATCGCGCACACCCTTCATGAACTTGGTCGCAGGCAGGATCTTGCCGCGCGGAATTCCGTTCATGTCGGGGACGAGGCATTCCACCTCATCCACTTTTCGTTCAGCAATCCAATCGTCTATATACTTCATGATAAAGAGCCATATATCTCAAATGTGATGGTCGGCTATGACCTTGTGTGCCAACCAAATGGGTCGGCAATGCCCGCAGAAACTAGCCTAGAACGGGCCTTTTGTCCAAGCCGGGCCGTTATGCGCACGTCGCATGAGGGGAAAGTGCGGAAGAACGTGGAGCTTCTGCGGATTAACGAATTCGGGTGCCGGGATAGCTGTCCATCTGTGAAGGAAGAAAGCGATGTCAATTCGAGCGAGAATCAGCCTGATCACCCTGGGTGTCCGAGATCTCGCACGAGCGAGACAGTTTTATGAAAGCGGCCTCGGATGGAAGCCGTCCACCGCCGGCAACGATGACGTGGTGTTTTTTCAACTGGCTGGCGGTTTGGCGCTAGGTCTCTTCAGCCGCAAGTCACTTGCCGAAGATGCACATATCTCGGATGTGGGCTCGGGCTTCGGCGGCATCACGCTGGCGCAGAATCTTGAATCAAAGGCTGAGGTCGACCGTGTCATTGCGACGGCCGTGGCCGCCGGCGGTACATTACTGAAGGCTGCCGAGGATGTGTTCTGGGGCGGCTATTCCGGCTATTTCGCCGACCCCGAGGGGCATGCCTGGGAGATCGCGTGGAATCCGTTCTTTCCGTTGACGGAAGATGGTGGGATTACGCTGCCCTGAAACAAAAACGGCGGAACCTCTCGGTCCCGCCGTTCTCGCAAAGTCGGGTGATGTGGCTTAGAGGCCGAGAGCCTCGGCGGCCGACACGTATTTCTTCTTCAGATCCTCGGCTACTGCTTTGTAGGTGATCTTGCCTTCATGGACGTTGAGGCCATTCATGAGATGGGGATCGTCCGCCATCGCCTTCTTGGCACCCTTGTCGGCGAGTGCCAGCGCGAAGGGTAGGGTCGCGTTGTTGAGAGCGAAGGTCGAAGTGCGGCTGAGACCACCCGGCATGTTGGCGACGCAGTAGTGGATGATGCCGTCGACCACATAGACCGGATCGGCATGCGTGGTGGCCTTCGAGGTTTCGAAGCAGCCGCCCTGATCGATCGCGATATCGACCAGTACCGAACCCGGCCGCATCTGCTTGATCATCTTGCGGGTGACCAGCTTCGGCGCCGCGGCACCGGGCACCAGGACAGCGCCGATGACGAGGTCGGCGCCGATGACGTGCTCTTCGATGGCATCGAGGGTCGAGTAGCAGGTGTAGATCTTGCTGCCGAACATCTCGTCCAACTGGCGCAGGCGGTCGACCGAGCGGTCGATGACGGTGACATGCGCTTCCATGCCCATCGCCATACGCACCGCATTGGTGCCGGAAACACCGCCGCCGATGACGACGACCTTGGCCGGGGCCACGCCGGGAACACCGCCGAGCAGGATGCCAGCGCCACCCTGGGCCTTTTCAAGATAATGCGCACCGACCTGGACCGACATGCGGCCAGCCACTTCCGACATCGGCGCCAGGAGCGGCAAGCCGCCGCGCGCGCTGGTGATGGTTTCATAGGCGATTGCGGTGCAGCCCGACTTGACCAGGCCTTCAGTTTGCACGGGATCCGGGGCCAGATGCAGATAGGTGTAGAGGATCTGCCCCTTGCGGAGCATCTTGGTTTCCCTGGGCTGCGGTTCCTTGACCTTGATCACCATCTCGGACTTGGCAAAGACGTCTTCGGCGGTCTTGGCAATCGTGGCGCCGGCTGCCTTATAAGCGCGGTCGTCGAGGCCGATGCCTTCACCGGCGCCGGTTTCGACCAGCACCTTGTGGCCGTGATGGACGAGTTCGCGCACAGAGGCCGGCACCAGGCCGACGCGGTACTCGTGGTTTTTGATCTCTTTAGGAACGCCGATAAGCATAGGTCTTCTCCAATAGTAAACGCACCGGCCAGCCCTTCAGGAGCCAGCCGGTGCGCATGTGCAAGTCTCAGTCGATTGATTTCAGAACGTCGGCCATGATCGAGACGGCCTGGTCGATATGGCTCTTTTCAACGATGAAGGGCGGTGACATGGCGATGATATCGCCGGTGACGCGGATCAGCATGCCCTTCTCATAGGCTTTGAGGAACGCATCCATGGCGCGGGCGCCGGGCTTGCCGGGGCGGGATTCCAACTCGATCGCGCCGACCAGGCCGACATTGCGCAGGTCGATGACGTGCTTGGTGCCCTTGAGGCTGTGGATCGCGTTTTCCCAATACGGGGTGAGGTCTTTCACGCGGTCGAACAGGCCTTCGTTCTTGTAGATATCAAGGACAGCGAGGCCGGCAGCGCAGGCGACCGGATGGGCCGAATAGGTGTAGCCGTGGAACAACTCGATGGCGTTTTCCGCAGCACTGCCCATGAAGGTGTCGTAGATGTCTTTGGAGACGATGACGCCGCCCATCGGGATGGCACCGTTGGTAAGGCCCTTGGCGCAGGTGATGAGGTCCGGCGTTACGCCGAAATAGTCCGCACCGAAATTAGTACCGAGGCGACCGAAACCGGTGATGACTTCGTCGAAAATCAGGACGATGCCGTGCTTGGTGCAGATCTCGCGCAGCTTCTCGAGATAGCCCTTCGGCGGAATGAGCACACCGGTGGACCCGGCGACCGGCTCGACGATGACGGCGGCGATGGAGCTCGCGTCATGGAGTGCCACGAGACGTTCGAGGTCGTCGGCCAAATGGGCACCCCAGGCCGGCTGGTTCTTGCTGAACGCCATTTCCTTGGCGTTGTAGGTGTGCGGCAGATGGTCGACGCCACCCAAGGCGGTGCCGAACCATTTGCGGTTGTTGACCATACCGCCCACGGAAATGCCACCGAAACCGACGCCGTGATAGCCGCGCTCGCGGCCGATCAGGCGCGTCCGCGTGCCCTGGCCCTTGGCGCGCTGATAGGCGAGGGCGATCTTCAGCGCCGTGTCGACGGATTCAGAACCCGAATTGGTGAAGAAGACATGGTCGAGGCCGGTAGGCGCCAAAGCGGCAACACGTGAGGCGAGCTCAAACGCGGCGGGATGCGCCATCTGGAAAGGCGGGCAGTAATCCATTTCCTGGATCTGATGGGCGACAGCTTCCGAGATTTCCCGCCGGCCATGGCCGGCATTGACGCACCACAGGCCTGCCGTCGCGTCGAGGACTTTCTTACCCTCGATATTGGTGAAATGCATGCCCTCGGCTTTGACGAACAGGCGCGGATTGCCCTTGAAATGCCGGTTCGAGGTGAACGGCATGAAGAAGGCTTCGAGATTGTTCGGTGTCGGCTTGAACTGGGTCGCTTCGAACGACTTCGTGGTGCGGTTGGACATGGCTGGTCCCCTCATGGTTTTCCGGGCGGGTTGGGTTGCCGCGAGATTATCACGCTAAAGAAAATAAACAAGCGGCAGGCAGATCAATTCAATTGGTACAAGAATACCAGCCAAAATCATTGATTCTGTGAATTATGTGATTAATATACTTATCACTGAGCGTGTGCTGTTAAGCATTTAGCGGGGGCCAGGATGGACGAAAACAGTGGATTCGACCTGGGTGCGCGCCTCAAGGCACTGCGCGATTCTCATAATCTTTCGCAGCGGGAGCTGGCCAAGCGCGCCGGCGTTTCCAATGCGATCATTTCGATGATCGAGCAGAACCGCTCCTCCCCCTCGGTCGGCATGTTGAAGAAACTCCTGGATGGGTTCCCGATGAGCCTCGCCGAGTTCTTCGCCGATGATCTGAAGCCGCGCCCCCAGATCTTTTTTTCCGCCCCCGAACTGGTCGAGCTGGCCGGCGGTGCCGTTTCCTATCGCCAGGTCGGGCGCGACATGTCAGGCAAAGCCATTCAGGTGATGCACGAGCATTACCAACCGGGTGCTGATACCGGCGCCCAGATGCTGAGCCACGAGGCGGAAGAGGGCGGCGTCATCATCCGCGGCAAGCTGGAGGTCACGGTTGGTGACCAGGTTCGCGTACTTGGGCCGGGCGATGCCTATTATTTCGACAGCCGCACGCCGCATCGTTTCCGCAATGTCGGCGGTGACGAGTGCGAAGTCGTGACCGCCAACTCGCCGCCGAGTTTCTAAAGCTCGCTCTTCTGATACTGCGCCTTGTCGAGCCAGTCCTTGCGGATCTCGACACCCCAGCCGGGGCCTTCGGGGATCTGGACCTTGCCATCCTTGGCCACCAGCACCGGGTCGAACAGGCCGGTCTCCCAAGGGTAATAGTCCAGACCCTCGATCGAATATTCGACATATGGCCCGGCGTTCTCGATGGCGCCCATGAGGTGGAGCGTGAAGACGGTGACCAGCGATTGGTTGGCGGAATGCGGCGTCACGGGCAGGCCGGCGGCTTTGGCCATGTTGACGACCTTCATGGTGCGATTGATGCCGCCAAGGTAACACACGTCCGGCTGCACCACATCGACTGCGCGCATATCGATGGCAAAGCGCCAGAGGGCGAGATCGCAATCCTGCTCACCACCGGTGACATCCAGCTTGAGAGCTTCCTTCACCTCTTTGGTCCAATGATATTCCCAGTAGGGGCAGGGCTCTTCGAAATGAATGATGCCGTTCTGCTCCAGCATACGGCCGACCTCGATGGCCTTCTTGGGCGTATAGCCGCTATTGCCGTCAACCAGCAGCCGGACGTCGTCGCCCAGCGTCTTGCGGATCAAGGGTACTATCTCGTCGGTGCGGCCGGGCCATTCATCCTCGTCATGGCCGCATTCCTTGCCGACGCGAAACTTGAACGCATCATACCCGTGCGCATCACGCAGCTTGATAAAGCGCGCGGCTTCTTCCTTGGGCGTGATCTCGCCGCGTTTCATGCTGGAGGCATAAACCGGAAAAGGGCGCGGCTTGCCTCCCAGAAGCTCGCAAACGCTCTTGCCTTCGATTTTGCCACGCAGATCCCAGAGTGCGGTGTCGAGGCCGGTGAGGGCTCGCATCAGATAGGAGCCGGGAAACTTATGTTCGCGTTCGGGAATTGCCGTAACGAGCGTTTCAATGTCGAGCGCGTCGGCCCCCAACGCATAGCGTGCGACCTGGCGGTGGAAGATCTGGCAAGTGATGTCGGCATTATAGGTCGAGACTTGGCCCCAGCCCTGGCGGCCATCGTCAGTCGTCACCCGGACAAAACCCACAGCTTGGTTGCTGAAGGTCTCCAGTGTCTTGATCTTCATAACGAACGCGCTCCCCCGAAATCTGCCGCAAAAGAATTCCTGCTGCCGCCGCGAGTTTAACTAGCCCCAGGAAGTGCTGCAATCAGGGTCAAATTTGATAACCTATCGGCATTGGGTTGCAGGGCTGTGACAGACGACCCTGAGGCCGGGGCCGCGGGCACATCTTGTCCTGGCCCAAGAGGTTCCGCGAATCTGGCCCCGCTTGCGGGCCATTCGCGTCTGCGGTAAAAGCGTCATATCCAAATCTCATAGTCGCTTTGGGGGCAGATCGATGACGAGAGATTTCACGTTCGCGACGCCGCAAGATGGGGGAATTGGCGACGCTGGGGGCGCATTTGTCATTCTATGACTGGATCGCCGGGGCCGTGCGTCACGATTGGGTGTTCATCCCTAATCACGCAACACCAAGAGATTTTTGGGCTAATGGCAGAGACAGATCGTGGTGACCGCTCGCCGGTTGCCGCGGCTTCCCCGTAACGTGAATTCACTTTTTCAGCCCGAAATGCATAATAGACAGTCCACACGGTAAAAAAACGAAACGTAAGAGTTACTGGCAAATCTACAGGGAATTGATTGTCGCGGCGGGCATTCCGCTCACCGCCATCAGGGAGGTTCGAATGACAAAAAAGACTTTAACTTCCGCGCAAGAGACGATGCGTGCTGCAATGGTATCTCGTCGCAAAATACTCCAATCAGCTACAGCGATCGGCGCCGTCGGCCTGACCTCGCCGTTCCTCGTCAAGAATGCATTTTCATCGTCGGGCGAGTTGAATCTGCTGATGTGGTCGGACGAGTTTCCCGATCCGGTGATCCCCAACTTTGAAAAAGCGACTGGTATCAAAGTGAACCAGACGCCGTTCTCGCAGAACGAGGAGCAGATCAACAAGCTGCAGGCGACCGGGGGCGAAGGCTTTGATCTCTGCCAGCCGACCCGCAACCGTGCGCCGCAGTACAAGGATCTAGCCGTGCTGGCGCCGTTCGACACCAATAAGATCAAGAACTCGGGTAATGTCATTCCTTCGTTCCTGGAGAGCGCCGCCAGCCTGTGGACCTGGGAAGACGGCCTCTATTATGTGCCGCATGTCTGGGGCACCGAGGCGCTGTCCTATCGCACAGACCTCTATCCGGGCGATGTCACCAAGCTCAGCTACGGTTCGCTGTGGGATGAAGCCGTGAAGGGGCATACCCAGGGCCGCGGTCACTCCTTCCTGCTCGGCATCGGCCTGTGGTGGGATGCGTCGGGCAAGATGCCCTCCAACCGCATGCAGGACGGTTACAAGGACGAAGCGAGCTTCAAGAAGCTGTGGGATCCGATCCTTGCCTTCGCGACCGAGAACAAGGCCTTCGTGAAGCAGTTCTGGGATTCGGCCGATAACACGAAGTCGGGCCTGATGGAGAACGACGTCTGGATCGGCCAGACCTGGGATGGTCCGGTTCTGTCGCTGAAGAAGGAAGGCAAGCCGGTCAACTATACCGCTCCGTCCGAAGGTGCCATCGCGTGGCTCGATGGCCTGTCGCTGATGAAGGCGGCGAAGAACACGGACCAGGTCTATGAGTTCATCAACTACCTGCTGACCCCGGAAGTCTCGGGTCAGTTGGCAGAGGGCTCAGGCTATAACCCGGTCGTCACCGGCGCTGACGGGTTTACCTCGGACGTCTACAAAAAGAACTTCCAGGATGCCTTCCCGGGCGATGCGCTTAGCAAAGTCTGGCATTGGCCGGCCGAGCCGACCTGGTACGCGGAAATCCGCAGCCAGTACGTGCAGCAGTTCCAGGCTGCCTAAGCCTGATAAGGTTGGATGTGGTCAGCCCCGGTTCGCCGGGGCTGACTCATTTTTGCCGAGAATATCTGCCGGGGTTTGATCCTGCTTGATCTCGCCTGATCTTGGGGTGAAACTCGGCCCAATGATAAAATAAAAAAATAGAGACAGGGCAAGCATATGAGCGCGGGCGTCGAGCTTGACCGGGTAACGGTCCGCTTCGGTGAGTTTACGGCTGTCGATAACGCGACACTCGACATCAAGGGCGGTGAATTTTTCTCCTTTCTGGGGCCGTCGGGCTGCGGTAAGACGACAATTCTGCGCACCGTGTCGGGTTTCCTTGAGCCAACCCATGGCCATGTGAGGATTGGTGGCCAGGACATGTCCGGCATCGGCCCCAACAAGCGGCCGACCGCGCTGATCTTTCAGAACCTCGCGCTGTTTCCGCTGATGTCCGTAGCCGAGAATATCACCTATGGCTTGCGCGTCCGGGGCGTTGATAAGGCCTCGCGCCGGAAGAAGGCCGACGAATTGCTGGACCTCATCGCGCTGCCGGGGCAGGGCGACAAGCTGGTCAGCGAGCTTTCAGGTGGGCAGAAGCAGCGCGTGGCGATCGCGCGCGCACTTGCCGTGCAGCCTAAGGTGCTCTTGCTCGATGAGCCGTTGTCGGCGCTCGATCTCAAACTTCGCCAGCATATGCGCAGCGAGTTGCGCAGTATCCAGCAGAAGGTGGGTATCACCTTCATCTACATCACCCACGACCAGGGTGAAGCCTTGACCATGTCCGACCGTATCGCGGTGATGAGCGACGGCGTTATCCAGCAGATCGGGGATGGCAAGGCGGTCTATGATGCGCCGACGACCGCATTCGTGGCGTCATTCGTGGGAGAGAACAATCCGTTTCCGGGCATTGTTGCCCAGGCCGATGACAATTATGCCACCGTAGATACGGCGTTCGGCCGGCTCCGGGGTAGAAACCCGCGGGGAGCAAAAGCGGGTGACAAAGCCATTCTGTTCGTGCGGCCTGAATCGGCGCGGCTGGGCCAAGGTGAGACCGATACCACGTTCGCCTCGACCGTGAAGAACGTCGCCTTCGAAGGCAACATGACGCATGTCTATCTTGAGGGTATCGGCAAGAAGGATGTCACGGTGTCTGTCGGGCGCCGCAGCAGCATGACTATACCTGCACCGCACGAGGCGACGCCCATCTGCTATGACGCCGAGCTCGGTATCGTCCTGCCGGAAGGGATGCTTGCCCGTGAGTAGCCGCGCATTCGTCTTCATTATTCCGGTCATTGTCATCGCCATTTTCTGGGTGATGGCGGTGCGCGAGGCGAAGCGGCGCCCGGACCCGACCCGCAAGGGTTTCTTTGAGCGCAACGGCGTCGTTCTGGGCAGCGTGTTCATAGCGTTGGTGGCGTTCTGGACCCTGTTCCTGGTCGCCTTGCCATACCTCTATATGGTGGTCGAAAGTTTCCATCCGGCCTTGCCGCCGATGAAGCGCGGCGGGCCGGACGATGTTGTCACGATCGCGCAGTACAGCTCCTTCGTTGTCAATCCGACCATTGGGGCGGTCAACTGGCTGCATATGAGCGCGCTGCTGTTCTCGATCATTGCCTCTATCGCGGTGACGGCTCTCAACTTCGCGATATGCTACCCGCTTGCTTACTACATGGCGCAGGCTGGCACGCCGCAGAAGATCCGTCTGCTGATGCTGGGGCTGATCGTGCCCTACTGGGTCAACGAGATTCTGCGCGCCTTTTCATTGCGATTGCTGCTTGCGTCGCGGGGCCTGATCAACCAGGCGCTGATGGGCCTCGACATCACCGATGCGCCGATTGATTTCCTCGGCAACAATACCGGCCTCTATGTCGGTCTTTCTTATGCCTATCTCCTGGTGATGATGTTCCCGCTCTACAATGCGATAGAGAGCCTCGACAAGAACCAGATCGAGGCCGCGCGCGATTTAGGGGCGCCGTGGTGGCGCATCCATAGGGACGTCGTCATCCCCTATGCCAAGCCCGGCATCGCGTCTGGCTGCACGATGGTCTTCATGCTATCGGTTGGGTCGCTGGCGGCGCCGCAGTTCCTGGGTGGTCCGCGGACGCTGTGGTTCACGGCAGTCATCTACGATTTCTTCTTCCAGAGTTTCAACTGGCCGCGTGGTGCCGCCTACGCGTTCATCATGCTGATAGTCTGCATTGCCTTGGTCATGGCCATGCTCCGTCTCTTCAAGGTATCCCTTGGGGAGGCCATAAAATGACCTCGAAAATGATCATGCGCGGGATGATCGGGTTCTACATCCTGCTGTTCTTCGGCTATCTGTTCGGCCCTCTGGCCGTAATGGGTATCACCGCGTTCAATACGCCCAACTATCCGCAGGCCTATCCCTTTGAGGCCTTCACGCTCGATTGGTTCGTGAAGCTGTGGAACCACCGTTCCATGATGGACGGGCTGAAGAACTCGATCATCATCGGTATCGGGGTGGTGGCCATATCGGTGCCGGTGGGCCTTGCGGCGTCGATTATCATGAGCCAGATCTATCACCGCGCGCGCGGCCTCTATTATCTGGTGACGATTTCGCCGTTGCTGACCCCAGGGGTCATTATCGGCATTTCGACGGTGATTTTCTGGAAAGACGTGATGAGCGTCACCGATCTTACAAAGGGATTGTTCTACAAAGGCATCATCCTGACGATCCTTGGCCAAGCGAGTTTTGTCTCGGCCTATTGCTTGCTGATCTTCATGGCCCGCCTCACGCGCTTCGATCGTGCCCAGGAGGAGGCAGCTCTCGATCTCGGCGCCTCCTACCCACAGGTCTTCTGGCACATCCTGCTGCCCTACCTGAAGCCGGCTGTCGTTTCGGCCGTGGTCATCGGCTTCCTGTCGTCCTTCGAAAACTACAACACGACCACCTTCGCCATATTGGCTGACAAAACGTTGGTGACCGTCCTGGCGGGCGAGGTACGGCAGGGCACGACGCCGGCCCTATCGGCGCTGGCGGTCATTATCATCGGTATCTCGCTGCTAGGCGCCATCGGCTATGAGATCGCCAAACGCCGGGAGCAGACCCGCGCCGACCGTGCTTACCGGCAGGCGCAGATCGCGGAGCGCGATGAGGTCGAGGCCATAGCGTAGGGATACCTTGTCCGGGGGCAGGAAACCGGTCGTTTTCCGCCCGCACTGCGTGTCAAAGAAAGCTGTTGATGCCGAGGCCCGGGGCGTCGATGCTGGTCGGGTAGAATGCCGATCGATACCTGCTTGGGGGATATCCGCTTGGGCCACGACAGCCGCGCCATCCTGTTCCATCTGGAAACCGACCGGACGACCACGCTCCAGGCGCAGCTGCGGCGCATGCTGGTGTCGGCGATCCTGGATGGACAGATCCCGGCCGGGAGCCCGCTGCCGTCCTGCCGGGCGCTGGCCCAATCCCTGAAGATCGCCCGGAACACGGTTGTCCTCGCCTATCAGGATCTGGCCGAGGAAGGGTTCCTGATCGCCAAGGAGCGCAGCGGCTTTTTCGTCAACCCGGACGTGGTGGCGGCGAAACCCAAGGAACTGGCGGCACCGGCAGCGCCCAAGGTCGAAAGCCCTGAGGCGAATGATGAGCCCGACTGGGTGATGCGCTTCAAATGCCGGCCATCGCTGCAACGCAATGTGGTGAAGCCGGCCAATTGGCAGGACTACCCCTATCCCTTTATCTATGGGCAGATCGACCAGAACCTGTTCCCGCTCGCCGCCTGGCGGGAATGTTCGCGCCAGGCGTTGAGCGTCAACGCAGTCCGCGAATGGGCCAAGGACCGCTTTGCCGAGGATGACCCGCTGCTGGTTGAACAGATCCGCACCCGGCTGCTGCCGCGCCGCGGCGTCCGGGTGGGGCCGGACGAGATTCTGGTGACGGTAGGGGCACAGCAGGCGCTCTATCTGCTGTCGGCGCTGCTGTTTGACCACAAAACGACCTTCGGCATCGAGGATCCTGGCTACACTGATGCCCGCAACATCGCTGCCTTGCGCACCAACCGGCTGGTGTCGCTGCCGGTCGACGACCAGGGGTTGGTCCTGGGACCGGAGCTGGGTGGTTGCGACTATGTTTACGTAACCCCTAGTCATCAGTTCCCGACCACCGTCACCATGTCCCTGGAGCGGCGCCATGCCCTGCTCGAGACAGCGGTGGCGAAGGATTTCCTGCTGATCGAGGATGATTACGAGAGCGAACTCACCCATCACGGCTCGCCGCAGCCGGCGCTGAAATCCCTCGACCGCCACGGGCGCGTGATCTTCGTCTCCAGCCTGTCGAAGACCCTGGCGCCGGGCCTGCGCATCGGCTTCCTGGTGGCACCGAAGCCGCTCATTGCCGAGTTGCGGGCGCTGCGCCGGCTGATGATCCGCCATCCCGCCGCCAACAATCAGCGCACCATCGCCTTGTTCCTGGCGGATGGGCATCATGACACGCTGCTGCGTCGCCTGTGCAGCGTCTACCGCGAGCGTCTGGCAGCGGCGGTGACGGCGCTGGCCAAGCACCTGCCCGAATTTTCCGTTAACCTCACCGCCGGCGGGACGGCGCTGTGGATCAAGGGACCGAAGGGCTGCGATATGGCGGCGATAGCCGCTGCGGCGCAACGGCGCGGCGTGGTGATCGAACCCGGTGCCGTGCATTTTCTGGGGCAACCGGGACCGGCTAATTTCTGCCGCCTCGGCGTCTCGTCGATCTCGACCGACCGGATCGAGCCGGGGATCAAGCTTCTGGCCGAAGCCATGCGAGAAGTGGCACAGGGCTAAGTGGGTCCAAGTAGGGTAGTCGGGATAAGCTGGCCCCACGCTGCACCCATGGCTGGACCTATGAAGGGGCCAGAGCCCTCCCTATCGTGATGGTAGCTAGTTCAAGCCCTTTAGCGGAATGGAATTCCACCATGAAAATGACGACGGAAGAGGCCTTTGTGAAGGTCCTGCAGATGCATGGCATCGAGCATGCGTTTGGCATTATCGGCTCGGCCTTCATGCCGATTTCCGACCTCTTTCCCAAGGCCGGCATCAAGTTCTGGGACGTGGCGCATGAGTGCAACGGCGGCCTGATCTGCGACGGTTACACGCGGTCGACCGGCAAGATCGCCATGGCCATCGCGCAGAACGGTCCCGGCATCACCAACTTCGTCACACCTGTGAAGACCGCCTATTGGAACCACACGCCGATGCTGCTGGTGACGCCGCAGGCCGCCAACAAGACCATCGGCCAGGGTGGGTTCCAGGAAGTCGAGCAGATGGCACTGTTCCGGGACATGGTCTGCTACCAGGAAGAAGTGCGCGATCCCTCGCGTATCGCTGAGGTCTTAAACCGCGTGATCCTCAAGGCGCTACGCGGATCGGCGCCCGCGCAGATCAACGTGCCGCGGGACTACTGGACCCAGGTCATCGACATCGAGCTACCGCAGATCGTGCGGCTCGAGCGTCCGGCCGGTGGCGCTGACGCTATAGCCAAGGCTGCAAAGCTGCTCTCCACCGCCAAATTTCCGGTGATCCTGTCGGGTGCCGGCGTGGTCATCGCCAATGCCATCCCGGATTGCCAAGCGCTTGCGGAGCGATTGGATGCGCCAGTCTGCAGCGGCTATCAACATAATGACAGTTTTCCGGGTTCCCATCCTTTGGCTGCTGGCCCACTCGGCTATAACGGTTCCAAGGCGGCGATGGAACTCATCGCCAAGGCCGACGTCGTCCTTGCCCTGGGTACGCGCCTCAACCCGTTCTCGACTCTGCCGGGCTATGGCATCGATTACTGGCCGAAGAACGCCAGCATTATCCAGGTCGACATCAACGCCGATCGCATCGGCCTCACCAAGAAAGTGACCGTCGGCATCTGCGGCGATGCCAAGCAGGTTGCGCAGCAGATCCTGGCACAGCTCGAGGCCAATGCTGGCAATGAGGGCCGCGCTGAGCGCAAGGCGCTCATCCACCGCACGAAATCGGCCTGGCTGCAGGCCCTGAGCAGCATGGACCACGAGGACGACGACGTAGGCACCAGCTGGAACGCGGATGCGCGAAAGCGAGATTCCGACCGTATGTCGCCGCGCATGGCATGGCGTGCGATCCAGGCCGGCTTGCCCAAGAACGCGATCATCTCGTCAGACATCGGTAACAATTGCGCCATTGGCAACGCCTATCCGACTTTCGAGAGCGGCCGGAAATATCTGGCGCCTGGTCTGTTCGGCCCCTGCGGCTACGGCTTCCCGGCCATCCTCGGCGCCAAAATCGGCTGCCCGGACGTGCCGGTGGTGGGCTTTGCTGGCGATGGTGCCTTTGGCATCAGCATGAACGAGATGACGTCGTGTGGCCGCGACGAATGGCCGGCCATCACCATGGTCGTGTTCCGCAACTACCAATGGGGTGCGGAAAAGCGCAACACGACACTCTGGTACGACAACAATTTCGTCGGCACCGAACTTGATCCGGAATTGAGCTACGCCAAGCTGGCCGAAGGTTGCGGGTTAAAGGGCGTCCAGGTGCGTACGCAGGCCGAACTTACCAGCGCGCTGCAGACCGCCTGCAAGGCGCAGGATGACGGCGTCACGACTTTCATTGAAGTGATCCTCAACCAGGAACTGGGTGAACCGTTCCGGCGCGACGCCATGAAGAAGCCCGTTGTGGTGGCCGGGATCGATCCCAAGGATATGCGACCACAGCAGGTTGGCTGATCATACAAAGGCGGGTTTTCGGACCCGCCTTTTTCTTATGCACCCGACCAATCGTAGAGCGCCTTGACCAGGGTGAGGACGGCAAGTCCCATCAGGATCACGAGCACGATCCGGCGAAACAGGGCTTGGTTCACGCGGCGGAAGAAGTGCGCCCCGACCCAAATGCCGATCAGCAGGGTCGGCAGCCAGGCGAGGAACTGAACGAAGCTCTGTTCGGTGATGAGCCCCTCATAGTAGTGGCCGCCCAGGCCGAGCACATCGGTCGAGAGGAAGAAGGCGATGACCGAGGCGCGGCTGACTGCTGCGGCGGCCGGTGTCGAAAAATAGAACAGCACCACCGGCGGGCCACCGATGCCGAAGGCGCCGTTGAAGATGCCGGAGGCAGCGCCGGTGATCGTTGTTGCCGTGGCGCTGGGCGTTTTTTCCAGGCGGAAGCCGCGCAGCATCATGATGGCAGTGACGAAGACAAAGATCGACATTGCCAACTGCATCGGCGGTTCGGGAAAGCGCGACAGGGCGAATATGCCGAAAGGCAGGGCAATCACATAGCCAAGCAGCAGCCAGCGGATCGATCGCCAGTCGATCTCGCGCCAGATGCTAGGGATCATGTTGATCGAGGCGGCCACTTCCAGCAGGAAGATCGAAGGAACGATTTCCTTGGGCGGCAGCAGCAGCGAAATGGCGGTGATGCTGAGCAGCGAAAAGCCGAAACCGGAGAAGCCCCGCACGATGGCGGCCAGGAAAATTGCCGCACTGCTGATGGCCAGCAGATGCCAATGCGAAGCGGCGTAAGAGAGGAGGGCGTCGATCATGGGATCGGGACTGTAGCCGACCGCCCCGCAGCCGCCTAGGCCAGCATGCCCCATTCGATGGGTTCAGGGCAGTTGTTTGAGCGCCGAGGCTGCGTCGATACGTCCGGCCCCGAAGGCCGGGTCGCGGGAGGGCGCGCCCAGATCGACAGCGGAACCTTCCACCACCTTGCGCAGCTCGGTGACGGTAAGGCCAGTGTCGGACGCCATCAACAGGGCGGCAAGCCCAGTGACATAACCGGTCGCCATCGAGGTCCCACTGAAGAAGTCGTAGGCGCCGCCGGGCTTGGCGCCGAGGATATCGACGCCGGGCGCTGCCACGGAAATATAGTCGCCCTGGTTGGCACGCTTGTAGAGCTGGTCCTTGTGGTCGGTGGCGGTGACGGCGATGACGCCGTCTTGCGCGGCGGGATAAGCGGGCCGTGCTTTAGGGCCCTCATTGCCCGCTGCCGCGACGATGCCGATCTTGTGCATCAGGGCCTCGTTGACCATCTGCGAGACTAGCTTGTCCTGTGGGCCGGTGAGGCTGAGGTTGATGATCTGCGCGCCGTTCGTGACCGCTGTTTCGATCCCCAATGAAAGTAGGAAAGATGAACTCTCTGCGGCGCCAATCTTGGCGTCGACCTCACGAAAGGCGCGGACGGCAATGAGATTGGCCTTCGGTGCCACGCCGACCAGCGGTCCTTGGCCCACCAGAATGCTGGCGATGACAGTGCCATGGGTTTCCGGCATTACCTTGGCGGCGCCATCGACCACATCGATCGCCGTGATGCTCGCGCCACGCAGTGATTCATGGCCGATATCGACTCCGCTATCGACTAGGCCGATGGTGACGCCGGCACCACCCGAAGCCTGAATCGATGCAGCATCGGCGTGAATTTGTTGCAGGGCATATTGCTGACTGGGGGCGTCGCCGACACTGGTGCGATAGATAAAATTCTTCTGGACCCAAAGCGGGCGCTGGTCGGCCGCCGCTTCGTCGAAGACTTTGTCGAGCTCGGCTCCTTCGGCGATGCGCATGAGAAACACGCGCAAGCCAAGGCCGGTCATGGTGAAGTCGCGCGTCAGCTCCAAGTCCAGGTCGGCTGCGAAGCGTGCCGGCGCATTCGGGTCGACGGCCGGAGGAAATATCACGCATAGCTCGTTGGGCACGGCATCGGCCTCATTGCCGGCATTTTTGCGGTCGGAATCGATATCGTCTGGCGTGTTGAAGAGATCCGGCACGGAGGCGTCCGGCCCCTGGCTCGGCAGATTGACGGTGGGGATGTTGGTGCGCGGGCCGGGCGGTGCGGTCTGCGCCCAAGACTGGCTGGCGCCGGCCAGCAGCATCAGGATTGCGGCAAGGATACCCCAGCGCCCGCACATGACGCTAGCGACGCTGTACGCTCGCGACCAGATCGGGCCGCGATTGCAGCTTGGCGATGGCGTCGTCGGCGCTGGCGGCGTCGGTCAAGGCGAGGATGAAGGTCTGGCCGGGCTTCGGACCGTCGATCAACGTGGCATCGATCTCGCTCAGCATCTGCGAAAGTTGCGCCGTGGTGACCTCGGGCCGGAAGGAGACAATCAGGCTCGCGGTCGGAACCGGCAGGCTAGCGCCATCGCTCGCGGAGACATAATTCTCGCCGGTCTCGGCATCACCGGATGACTGGAACGGGAAGGCGCCGAGCTGATAGAGGAAGGCGCCCTGTGCCACGATCAGGGCACAGGCTGCCACAAGCGCGAATTGCAGCGCCGGGCGCGGCGCAAACCACGGCCCTAGCACACGTTCCAAGAAGCCGGGTTCATTCGCGGCGACATAGCGGCGCTGCTTGGTGGTTTCGATCTGCTGCAGCAGCTTGGTGAGATTGCCGGTCGCGGGGCCACCGACGGCGTCGCTGCTCTCCACCACTGCGCGGCGCTGGTCGCGGGCGGTATCCAGCTGCTCGCGCAGATCGGCAGAGCCTTTCAACATCCCCTCGACTGCATCGGTCTCGACGCGCGACAATTTGCCGGTCAAGTACCAGGGCAGCAATTCCTGCGCATCCTCGAGATTGAGCGGGCGCTTATCATCTTTTTGGGCGCTCATGCGATCGCTCCTTTCACTCCGGCTGCTTCCAACAGCACCTTGAGGCGCTGCCGGGCATAAAACATACGCGTCTTGACCGTGTTCTCCGGCAGATCCAAAACCTCGGCGATCTCCTGGACCGAAAACTCCTGATAATAGGCAAGCTGCAGAATCTCGCGGTGATCCAGCGACAACCGGTCGATCAGGCTGATCAGCAAGCGCGACATGTCGCGGTCCGAGGCCTGGATATCCGGTGTCGGCGCGCCGTCTTCGATATTGGCGGCGACTTCCTCATCCAAGGCGACCTCGCGCATGCGGCGCAGGCGGCTGACGGCCTTGTGGTGGCCGATCGAAAACAACCAGGTCGTGACCGACGACTTGCCCTCGAAACGACCGGCCTGGCGCCAGACGTCCAGCATGGTCTCGCTCAGGACCTCTTCCGCCATCTCGCGGTCCCTTACCAGCTTGACCAGAAAGGCAAACAGCGCACGGTTATGACGCTGGTAAAACTCAGTAAAAGCTGCCCGGTCGCCCTTGGCAATACCGTCCAGGAGCTTTCCGTCGGGTATCACATTGCCCGCGTCCAGTCTCATACTGCGTCTGCCATGTTGTACAATCTGTCGCCCGATCACATCATTGGGTTCAAGAAAATGTCCGTAATAAGACAATGTTCTGATGGCCCGTTATTGCTATCCCGATCTGCATCAATACACGGATCGGGGTCCCCAGCATGGGCCGGCGGCAGGGTAATCTGCCCGACCCGGCTTGTATAGGCCGCTTGCCAGGTGACGATACCTGGGATAAGCGGGTCATAAGGTTGAAAAATTTGCTTAAAACGACCCTGGGCGGAGCATCCGGTATGGGACATGTCGTCGATTGTGCGGTTTACGAGGCGGGACGACGTGTCGGTAGTCTCGATATCAACGACCCGGAACAGATGCGGGTTGAGCCGGGCCGGGTGATCTGGATCGGCCTCTATGAACCCAGCCAGGAAGAACTGGCCAAGCTGCAGAACTATTTCGGCCTCCATGAACTGGCGATTGAGGACGCCTACCGCGCCCATCAGCGCCCCAAACTGGAACTCTATGGCGAGACGCTCTTCGTGGTCATGAAGACCGGGCAGATGGACGGTCCACATGTCGCGATGGGAGAGACCAGCTTCTTCATCGGCCGCGGCTATGTCATCACCGTGCGCCATGGTCCCTCGACGCCCTACACTGAAGTGCGGGCGCGCTGCGAACACACACCGGAGAGTTTCAAGAAGGGCGAGGACTTCATTCTCTATGCGCTGATGGATTTCATCGTCGATCGCTACTTCCCAATCGTGGAGAGCATCGAGGACGATATCGAGCGGCTGGAGGAAGTGGTACTGGATGGCAAGAGCACCTTCGATGTGCTGGAGGAGATCGTGGTGTTGCGCCGGGACCTCCTGCATATGCGCCATGCCGTGGCGCCACTGCCGGAAATCTGCCAGCGCCTGATGCGCTACGACATGGCGCTGATCGACCGCAACACGCATCCCTATTTCCGCGACGTGTTGGATCATGCCACCATCCTGCTCGATCGCATTGAGAGCCTGCGCGAACTCATCAAGACGGTTGTGGATACCAAGATGCTGACCAGTGCCATGAAGCAGAACGAGGTGATGCGGCAATTGGCGGCCTGGGCCGCCATGCTGGCGGTGCCGACGGCGGTTGCCGGCATCTATGGGATGAACTTCGAGCATATGCCGGAATTGACCTGGAAATACGGTTATTTCGGCGTGCTTGGGTTCATCATCGCCATCTGCGGTGTTCTGTTCTGGCGCTTCAAACGGTCTGGCTGGCTCTAGATAATCTGGTACTTTTTCAGCAATCGCCGGAGCTGATGGTAGCTGAGGTCGAGCCGTTGTGCGGCCTCGGTTTGGCTACCGCCCGATGCCCGCAAGGCCCGGCGCAGGAGATCTGTTTCGAAATCCGCCACTGATCTGGCAAAGGCAGCCGGCGGGGAAATGGCCGGCTTTTCCACCACGCCACGGCCAAGCCGCCAGGGGCTGTCGAATGGATCGATTGCCACCTCCGCGATCGGCTGCTCGGTCGGACCGGCGCGATAGACAGAGCGTTCAATCACATTGCGCAACTCGCGCACATTGCCGGGCCAGGCATGCGCCAGCAGCACCTTGCGGCATTCCTGGGTGAAGCCTGGGAACAGCGGGTGGCCCAATGTCTTCGCCATGCGGACGCCGAAAGCATCACTGAGGTCCATGATATCACTGGGTCGCGCCCGCAAGGGCGGCAGCGTGATGACATCGAAGGCGAGGCGGTCGAGGAGGTCGGCGCGGAAGTCGCCTTTGGCGGCGAGATCCGGCAGATCGACATTGGTGGCGCCCACTATGCGCACATCGACCTTCAAGGTCTGTTCGCCGCCGACCCGCTCGAACTCGCCATATTCGATGACACGCAGGATCTGTTCCTGGAGGCGTGCCGAGGCGGTGGCAATCTCGTCGAGAAAGAGGGTGCCTCCGTCGGCCCGCTCGAAGCGACCCCGGCGGCGCGTCCTTGCGCCGGTGAAGGCACCCGCCTCGTGACCGAACAGCTCGCTCTCCAGCAGGGTTTCGCTCAGCGCCGCGCAATTTACTTTGGTGAACGGCCCTTCCCATCGCGGGGAAAGGAAATGCAGGCGCTCAGCGAACAGCTCCTTGCCCGTGCCGCGCTCGCCAATCACCAAAGCTGGACGGTCGAGCTGTGCCAGCCGGGATACATGCTCCAGCGCCTCCAAAAAAGCGGGGTCGGAGCCCAGCAAAACCATGGGCTCGTTCGATTGGCTGGTCGAGATCGTTTCCATTTGGCGACAATAGATCATATTGGCGATTATCGATAGCTATTATCGCTAATTTATTACATCCAATAGAACTAAGTAATTGGAATTATTGTATTTATGCCTTGGCACGACGTTTGCCATAAGAAGCGGGTATTTGAGCCTACAGGAGCCCGCTATGACCGATGATACCGACCCCCGTTTCCGCCGCGGCTTCGCCGCCGATCTCGACCGGGCGGTCGATTGGACCAAGGCCTATCTCAGCACGCGCAAAGCGTCGGATTGGGCCTTCTTCGCCTGCGGCATCGCCATCGGCCATTTCCTGTTCTGACCCCCATCACCATCTCTGAATTGACCATCTTGAAAGGACTGCCAAATGGGCATTTTTTCGCGCCTCAGTGACATCGTGAACGCCAATCTCAACTCGCTCCTGGACCGGGCCGAAGATCCGGAAAAGATGGCCAAGCTGATGATCCAGGAGATGGAGGACACGCTGGTCGAGGTGCGCTCGGCGGCCGTGAAGAACATCTCGGAAAAGAAGGAAATTCAGCGCCGGCTTGAACAGTTGGGTGCGGCGGAGACCGATTGGGCCCAGAAGGCAGAATTCGCCATCGGCAAGGGCCGCGACGATCTCGCCAAGGGCGCCTTGCTGGCCAAGCGCAAGCTCGCCGAAAGCGCCGACATGCTGCGGGGCGAACTCGCCGCCGTGGAAGAGGCGCTCACCCGCCATGACGAGGATCTGGCCCGCCTGCAATCCAAACTGCAGGAAGCCAAGGCCAAGCAGAAGGCGCTCCTCATCCGTCTCAATGCCGCCCAGAAGCGGGTCCAGGTGCGCCGGACCCTGGCCGATGGCCGGGTTGACGATGCCTTGGCGCGCTATGAAACGCTCCACCAGAAGATCGACGAGCTTGAAGGTCGGGCCGAGGTTTACGATATGGGTCAGGCAAAGACCCTGGAGCAGGAGTTTGCCAGCCTTGAAGCCGAGACCGGCCTTGATGCAGAGTTGGACGCGCTCAAGGAGAGGCTCCGGTCCGAGCGCAAGGCCTGAGCAACATGTTCTGGCTATGCGCCTTGAGCCCCGCTGCCCAACCTCCCAAAGGGATCGTAGATGAGTGCCTTCCTCGAGTTCATGTTCGTCCCCGCGGTTCTATTCATGGTCATTGTGGCGCCGCTGTGGCTGATCTTCCACTACAAGACGATGTGGAGAAATCAGAAGCAGAGCGGAGCAGCGGACGAGAAGTCGTTCAAGGAAATGTGGGGCGTGGCCCAGCGGCTTGAAAGCCGCGTGGCCAATCTGGAAAAACTGCTCGACGCTGAAGCGCCGGGCTGGCGGGAGCACAATAAATGAGTTGGGACAATTCGTCAGGCACGTCGCGTCCGTTCTGGGCTTTCCGAGGACTGCACCGCATTCCGGAGCAAGGCAAGGTCAGTGGCATCTGCGCTGGCATTGCCGTGCATTGGGGCGTCAGGCGGAAATGGGTGCGCGTGGCCGCCGTCATCGCGCTGATCTTTGCGCCGATGCTGACGCTGATCGCTTATGGCCTCGGCACCCTCTTCCTGAAGCCGATCGATGTAATGCCTGAGCGTGCTGCGGAGAAACCGAGCGAGAAGGACAATTGGGCCGCAGGCGAACTGCCGCCCGATCTCAGCTTTCCGAATTTGCGGCGAAAATTCCGTGAACTCGAAGAGCGGGCGGGGGCCATGGAGACGCAGGTGACCTCGCAGGAATTCAGCCTGCGCCGCGACTTCAGGCGGATGGGTGAGGCCTAGAGAATCTTGCCCGGGAAAGGATTGCGTCCGGTGCGATCTTCGATCTCGACCACCCAGAGATCGGGATCGCGCTGGACCGATCGTGCAATGTAGGAATCGGCATCCGCTTCGTTCATCAGCGCGCCGCTTTGCACCGGCAGCCAGGCGATTTCACCTTCTTCGTCTCGTGTCTGCGTCAGCAGCTTGCAGCCGGGTCCAAGCAGATTGAGTTTGATCAGAATGGCGCCGCCCCAGGCGTCACCCTTATGGGCAACGACAGCTGTCAGTCCCAGCGAGAAGCATTGCCGCACATGGCCCTGGACGAAGAGTTCAGTCGAGAGCCGGTCGGTCACGCCTTCTGTGCCTTGAGGGCTGCTTCACGCAGGTCGGTGAGCGACGCCTTGGGGGTGATCGCTTCTGGGTCGAGCCGCAATTCGAGCAGCGCCGGTCTGCCGGCGGCAAGCGCGCGTTCAAAGGCTGGCGCAAACTCGGCCGTCTTCTCGACCAGCTCAGCATGGGCGCCATAGGCTTTGCCGAGTGCCACAAAATCCGGATTGTGAAGCTCAGTGCCGCTGACGCGGCCGGGATAGGTCTTTTCCTGATGCATGCGGATGGTGCCGTACATGCCGTTATTGATCACCAGAAACACGGCATTGGCGCCGTATTGCACGGCGGTTGCCAATTCCTGGCCGTTCATCATAAAGCAGCCGTCGCCATTGAAGGAGACGACGATGCGCTCTGGTGCCGCGAGCTTCGCCGCAACCGCGGCCGGCACGCCATAGCCCATTGATCCGTTGGTCGGCCCGAGCTGTGACCGGTATTTGCGATACTGGTAGAAACGATGGCTCCAGGTCGCGTAATTGCCGGCGCCGTTGGTGAGGATGGCATCTGCCGGCAGGCGCTCACGTAACCAAGCCATGATGTCGCCCATCTGCAGGCTGCCTGGAATGGTACCGTGCTTGATGTTCTCAAGATAGTCGGCGCGGGCACCCACCGTCCAATTGTCCCAGGCCTTGTGGTCGACCGGACCCATTTTCCGCACGGCACGGGCAAAAGCCGCCATGCCGCTGTTGATCGGCAACGCCGCCTGATAGACGCGACCCAGTTCTTCGGCGCTGGCATGCACGTGAACGAGCTTCTGCGCCGGCACCGGAATATCGATCAGCGTGTAGCCCGAGGTCGTCATCTCGCCAAGGCGTGCGCCAACGGCAATCAGAAGGTCACTCTCGCGGATGCGCTGCGCCAGTTTCGGATTGATGCCGATACCGACATCGCCCACATAGTTGGGCAGCGTGTTGTCATAGAGATCCTGGCAGCGGAAGGCGCAGCCGATCGGCAGATTGTTGGCTTCGGCAAAGATGCGGATGTCGGCCACGGCCTCGGCATCCCAGCCGCCGCCGCCGAGAATGACGAGTGGTCGCTGCGCCTTGGCGAGCATGGGGCGGAAACTCGCCATGTCTTCCTCGCCAGGATGGGCGCGGCTCACCTTGTAATGCTCGGCATCGCCAACTTCGACCACATCGGTCAGCATGTCTTCCGGCAAGGCCAGCACGACCGGGCCCGGCCGACCGTTGACGGCGCGGTGAAATGCCTGGCTCACCAATTCGGGAATGCGATGCGCGTCGTCGATTTCTGCCACCCATTTCACCATCGGGCCGTACATCCGGCGGAAGTCGATCTCCTGAAAGGCTTCACGCTCGACTTGGTCGCGAGCGACCTGACCAATGAACAGGATCATCGGCGTCGAATCCTGGAAGGCCGTGTGAACGCCGACCGAGGCATTGGTGGCGCCGGGGCCGCGCGTCACAAAACAGATACCAGGCTTGCCGGTGAGCTTGCCATAGGCGTCGGCCATGTAGGCGGCACCGCCTTCCTGGCGGCAGACGATCAGCTTGATCTTGTCCTTGGAATCATGGAGTGCGTCGAGGGCGGCGAGATAGCTTTCCCCAGGAACGCAGAATGCCATCTCCACTCCGTGGGCGATCAAAGCATCGATCAGGATTCGGCCGCCATTGCGGGGTTTCACGTTCTTGGTCATCGGGCACCTGGGGAAGAAGGGACAAGTAAAAGGCAGGCTAGGGCTAGCGCCTTTTGCGCCTGCTTGGCAAGAGCCAGGGTAGTATTACAAGGATGGTCGTTTGGCGGCCCAAGGTTGCAGCTTTTCCAGCGCCGCCCCTAGACCCAGGACGCCCAGATCGTCATGGCGCCGGCCGATGATCTGCAGGCCGATCGGCAGCTTGTCGCTGGTGAAGCCTGCGGGTACGGATAGTGCCGGACAGGGACTGACGAAATTCCAGACCGACGTGAAGTCGAGGGCATGGTAGCGGCCCTGTGCGTCGAGCTGCCAGTATTCGGCATCGTTGCGGCCGACCTTGGCCGCCGGCTGGCACATCGTGCCGGTGAGGATCGCCTCATTGCGGGCCAGGATTGGCTGGATCTCGCCCCACATGCGGGTACGCACGATCTCGATCTTCTTGAACTCGACGGCGTTCATGGCGAAGCCCGCTTCCATCAAGCGCACCACATTGGGGTCCATCTGGGCGCGATAATCCTTCAGCACGTGGCCGAAGAACGTCGCAAGATAGACGCCCCAATGCTGGCTCCATAGATCGTCTTCGTCCTTGCCCCAAGGCAGCGAAACCTCCTCGATGATGGCGCCCTGTTTGGCGAAGAGATCGGCCGCCTGTCGTACGGCAGCCTCGACCTCCGGGTTCCAGACATGATTGCCGACATTGAGCAGCAAGGCGAGGCGCCGACCTTTGAGATCGCTGGGGAGTGGCGCCCCAAAATCGAGAGCCGGTTGCAGCGATTGGATGTCGCGTTCATCCGGTCCCTGCGTGATCTGCAGAAACAGGCAGGTGTCGGAGATCGTGCGTGCCAGCGGACCGAAATGCGAGATCTGGTCGAACTGGCTAGGCAGGATGGTGAAGGGGATACGCCCAAAGCTCGGCTTCAAGCCGACAATGCCGCAGAAGCTGGCTGGAATCCGCACCGAGCCGCCCATATCTGAGCCTTCGGCAAACGGCACGCAGCCACTGGCCACCGCAGCGCCCGACCCACCCGACGAGCCGCCGGCGGTGCGTTCCGTATTCCAGGGGTTACGCGTGATGCCCCAGAGCGGGCTTTCGGTGAAACTCGAATAGGCGAACTCCGGCGTCGTGGTCTTGCCGATGAGGATACCACCGGCCTTGGCCAGAGCCTCGGCGATCGGTGCGTCATGATCCGGTACCCAATGCTCGTAGGCGAAGGAACCCAACGTCGTACGCTTGCCCTTGGTCGGCGTCAGATCCTTGAGCGCGTAGGGGACGCCGTGGAGCGGGCCGCGAAACTTGCCGGCTTCGGCCTCGGCCTCCATCACTTTGGCCAGCGCCAGCGCTTCTTCCGGATAGACGAAGCAGAAACAATTGAGAGCCGGGTTGACCTCCGCGATCCTCGCCAAGGCGTTGCCGACCAGCGTCACGGGCGACAAGGTACCTGCGCGAATGCGGGCAGCGAGTTCGGTTGCGGGGGTAAAGCAGAGGTCGAGATCGGTCACGATCAGTATCCATTCCAGACATGAGGCAGGCGACGAAGCCGACGGGTCACCACAACCAGCAGGACCACATCAATGAACCCCATCAGGGCAACGAGAGCATGATAGAGCGGAGAGGCGTTCTGGGCGACACCGGAGAGGATAGCGCCGGGCAGCAGCACGGCGTCACCCGACAGGGCATTGCCGAGATAAAAATCTCCCAGCGACAGGATGAATGCCAGCAGCCCGCCAAAGGCAGCGTATGGGCGCAAGCTCGGCCAAATCAGGCGCCGGAAGATCGTGATCTCGTCGGCACCGGCCTCGAGAGCGGCTTCCCGCCAATGCGGATCAACCTGGCGCCAGCCAAGGCACAGGATTGCCGCCACCAGGGGGGCGGCAATGGCAGCCTGGCTCACGGCCACAAGACCGAGGCCCAGCGCATTGCCGCCCCATTGCGCGAGCTTGAGGCAAGCGAGGAGAAAGAGTGTCCCGACGCCAAAGCGCGGCAACAGGAAAGGCAAGGCCGAGATCGCCACCAGGGACATGCGTCGCTCAGCCAGCCAGTGCCGCCAGAGAAACGACAGGCACAGGCCCCAGGCCGAAGCAAGCATTGCCACGAGGATGGCAATGAGCGGGGTTTGCAGCATTGCCGGCATGATACCGGCTTCCTTGGCGAGGGCTGCCATCAACTGGCCCGTATCGGCGACGAGGAAGATACCGAGGCTGTAATAGAGCCCGAGACCAAAGATGGCTGCCACCGGCAGCAGCAGGAACAGCGCCAGCAGCAAGGCAAGGATCTGCATGATCCAGGATGGTGCATGGTTGATGCGACGGATCACGCGGCACCGCCTTGCCTGTGCCGGGCCAGCAGCATGACCAGCAATGGCAGGATGGCCAGACCGAACATCAGCAACAGCATGACGGCGGCATAAGGCCAGCCGGTCTCACTTTCGAGTGCGCGCTGCAGCCATTCGGTGGCCTGCTGGAAATCACCGCTGCCGAGCAGGCGCGGCTCCAGGAAGTTGCCGATCGAGCCACAGAACACGATCGCTGCTGTGAATAGGACAAGACGACGGTTGAGCGGCCACAGGATGCGCCGTAGCAACACGAAAGTTGTGGCGCCACATTCCCGCGCCGCGGTCAGGATAGCGCGGTCGGTGCGGGCAAAGCCGAAGGCCAGGCAGAGGATTGCCATCGGCAGCCAGGCGTGCAGGCTGGCAATCAGTTCGGACGGAAATCCGGCCAGTAGGCCCACTGGCACGAAATCAACCAGGGCCAGGTATTTGAAGGCCTGCATCCAGCCCAGGATGCGCATGCCAGGATCGAAGAACCACACCATGAGAACGATGGCGAGAGTCAGCCGCCCCAGGAATTTGCCGCGAATGCCGATCAGATAGGCAAGCGGCGTTGCGAGCAATAATGACGCCAGCACTGTAAGGCCAGCAAGCAGCAGGCTGTTGAGCAACGCCATGCGTGCTTCGGGTGAGCCAAGGACGCTCAGCCAGGCCGTCGGCGTCAGCGCGACATTGGCATCGGGCGCGCCTTGCAGGCTGAGCCAAAGCACCAGCAGCAGCGGCGCCCCGAAGAGCAGGATCTGCGCGGTGACCGCGACCCAGGCAAGTCCCGCCAAGGGACCACGCAAGGGCGAATCTGCCTTTCTGTTGGCCGACATCAGTTGGCCGGCAACAGAAAGGCGTCGGCGCGATTCCATCCCAGCGTGATGCGTCGGCCGATTTCCAACGGGAAGGGTGCGGGCAACGGGACGTCGGCAATTATACCTGGCGGGAAGCTCTCGATGGTGACACGGATCTGGGCGCCGCCACCCCGTGGCATGACGTCGGCGATCGCCCCTTCGGCCAGCATGTCAAAGCGGCGGATACCCAGGAACAGGCGCACGGCTTCGGGCCGCACCAGCATCTGCGCTGGCCCACTGCTCAGCGACAGATGACAGCGATCGCGTCCGACATCACCGCTGCCGGTCTGCAGCATGGCGCTGCGCAGCATAACTTTGGTATCCAGGACATCGATCTCGATCGGCACTAGGTTACACGGTCCCGCGAGGCGCGCGATGGCGGCATTGGCAGGCCGGCCGAACAGCTCTTCTGGCTTGCCGCGCTGTGCTTCCTTACCGTCCACCAGGACGGATATGACATCGGCAACCGCCATCGCTTCCGCAAGATCGTTCGTCGCAAGCAACGTGGTCAGGCCAAATTGGCGATGCAGGCGTTTCAACTCAGGCAGGAAGGCGCGCCGTGCTGCCGGCGGCAGCGAATGCAGGGGCTGTTCCAGCAGCAGCACTTCCGGCTCGCCACCGAGTGCGCGGGCCAGCGCCACGCGCAATTTCTGCTCGGCCGAGAGTGCCTCCGGCAGCAGCGCTAGCATCTCGGGCGTGATACCGCATTCCTCTGTCAGGCGGTCAATGCGATTCTTGATCTCATCGCGGTCGTGGCCGCGTTGCTCGAGCGGGAAGGCGATATTGGCAAGCGAACTCAAATGCGGAAAGAGCGCGAGATTAGGCCGCACGGTCATCACGCCGCGTTCGCCGGGCCCGCGCAGGCCGAGATCCTTGCCATCGAGCAGGATACGGCCGTGCTGCGGTCGCGCGAAGCCAGCGACGAGATTGATCACGGCGTCAGCCGCACGCATGTCAGGGGCGACCAGCGCATAGAGCGCACCGCGTTCCAGGCTCGCCGAAAATCCGTCGAGGACCGGCCCCGTCGCTCCGCCGACCGTCAGATCACGTAGATCGAGATGCGTCGGCACGGACATCCTTACCCCAACCGGTCACTCAATGATGATGCGCTTCATGCAACATGCTCTGGCGCATGCCGGTATCGTAGCTATGGCCGGCGGGTGTCAGGATGCAGGCACGGGGGAACATCGACTGGATGAGTCCCTTGCGCTCCAGGGCGCGCCAGGCGGCCTCGTTGCCAAGGCCGGTGGCGTCGCTGGCGGAAAGCACCCAAGGGCCCAAATGGAAGTGATCGCCATGGGCGTGGGGCAGACGCTGGATGAGGGTGTGGCCGGCCTCCTCGGCGGGGACGCCATAGCCTTCAAGGCCGGAGAGTGCCTGGAACAAGGTCAGCGTCTTCAGCTGCAGGGCGTTGAGGTTGAGCGGGTTCTTTTTCGGCATGACGGTATTTCCTGCGTAAGGGCCTTAAGCGGCGAGTGTCTTTTCCATGAAGAGCGAATTTGCGTCCGGCTGATAGGCGCCGAACGGCCCAATCTCGCGGAACCCGGCGCTGCGATAGAGCGCCACGGCCTCAGGCTGCTTGATGCCAGTCTCCAGGCGTAGGCAGGTGAGGCCGACAGTGCGCGCGTCCGATTCCAGGGCCGCCAGCAAGCGGCTGCCGAGCTTCAGGCCACGTGCCTTGGGGTCGACGAACATCCGCTTGATCTCGGCATAGCCATTCTGGCGCAGGAGGGCACCGATGCCGCGCACGGCACCATCAACCCGCGCCACGAAGAAGGTCGTATCTGACCGCTGCAACGATTGCATGTCGATGAGATGATTGCTTTCGGCCGGATAGAGCGCTGCGTGATAGGCGTCGCTAGCTGCCAGGAGATCGCGGATCTCCGGCTGGTCCGGATTCTCGATACGGATGACGGGATTGATCAAGATGTACCTTCAGTCGCGGAAGTTGGTATATTGCAGTGGCTGCTCGATCTTGAGACCTTTGACGAACGCGATCGCCTCTTGCAGATCGTCCCGCTTCTTGCCGGTGACGCGCAGTTCGTCGCCCTGGATGGAGACCTGGACCTTCAGTTTGCTGTCCTTGATGTCTTTGACGATCTGCTTGGCGAGCTTCTGATCGAGACCTTGCTTCACGAGCACTTCCTGGCGCCGGGAATTGCCGGTCGCCTTTTGCTCTTCCTTGAATTCCAGGCAGCCGGCATCGAGCTTGCGGCGCGTGATATAGACCTTGATTAGCTCCTGAACCTGCTTGAGCTTCAGGTCGTCATCGGCATTGATCGTGATCACCTCATCCTTGCGCTCGACGGTGCATTTCGAGCCCTTGAAGTCGAAGCGTGTTGCGATCTCGCGTACGACGCCCTGGATGGCGTTGTCGACTTCCGCGAGTTCGGTCTTTGAAACGATGTCAAATGACGGCATCGGAGCCTCCTGTATCTTGTGGGGAATGTGCCACACCGAGGGTCAATTCGCCAGCACCACTCAATGCGCTAAGGCTCTGAGAATGCGGGGGTACCATAAATAGAGGGTCAGCGCCCGCAGGACGAAGAACAGCATCAGGGACGCCCACAGGCCATGATTGCCGTAGGCGGGGATGAGGAAATACTGCGCCACGATGGCGCCGAGAGCCGCAATCACCATCCCGTTCCGCATCTCACGGCCGCGTGTTGCCCCGATGAAGACCCCATCCAGGATGTAGCACCACAGCGCCACGACCGGTGTCGCCACCAGCCAGGGCAGATAGGGCAGCGCCTGGATGATGACGCCGGGGTCGCTGGAGAAAAATCCGACGACGATGGCGCCGTATTGATAGAGGACGGCGGACAGAGCCGCCGCGATAATGAAGGCCCAGAAAAACGCCCCCCATACGGCGCCCCGCAGTTGGCGACGGTCACGCGCGCCGATCGCCTGGCCAGTCAGGGTCTCGGCCGATTGGGCAAAGCCATCGAGAATCTGCGCTATCATCGCCATGAGGACGAACAGCACCTGGTTGGCGGCCAGCGTGGCATCGCCCATGCGGGCGCCGAGACCGACGAAGTAGACCATGATGAACATGACCGCGAGCGTACGGAGGAAGATGTCGAAATTGACCGAGACGAGTACGAACAGCTTGTCGAGATCGACCAGCGAACCGGCAGTGTCGCTGAGCGGCACGATCCGCAACAGGCGGCGTGCTACTACTAGGCCAACGACGGCCGTCACCGTCTGGGCAATGGCGGTTGCGATGGCGGCGCCGTCGACGCCCAGATGGAACTGGAAGACCAGCAGGTAGCAGAGGATGACGTTAAGGCCGTTAAGCAGGAGTTGGAGTGCCAGTGCGCGGCCCATCCGCTGCAAGCCGAGCAGCCAGCCCAAGATGACGTAATTGGTGAGGTCGAACGGTGCACTGAACAGGCGGTAATGGAAATAGCGCGCGGCGAGATCGGACACCGCCTCACTGGCGCCGAACAGCGGCACCGTGACGAAGGCCAGCGGTACCATCACCAGCAGCACAACAAAGCCAAATATCCAGGCCAGGGCGAGCGCGCGGTTGAGGGTCGCCTTGATTTCGTCGCCGTCCTCGGCCCCGAAAGCCTGCGCCGTGAAGCCGGCTGTCCCCAATCGCAGGAAGGCGAACGCCCATAATACGAAGGTCGCGAGCGAAGCGCCGACCGAAATCCCGCCCAAGGCGATGGCATCGCCCGTCTGACCGACCAGGGCTGTGTCGACCAGATTCGGCAGAACTGCGGAGAAATTCGCGAGGATTGCCGGGATCGCCACGGCCAGAATCCGGCTGTGCGTCAAACGGGGCGATGGGCTGGCTGTGTCTGTCATGCTGCTGCGATGCGATGGGCGGCGCAATATAGGCAGGGCGCTGGTTGGCTGGCAAGTTTGGCCGACCCGGCCTGCGAGGTCGGAAGTGCCAGATTTTGTCACTATTTCAGAGGGCTAGGGCGATGCTAAGATATCTTTAATCAATTCACTCTAGGTAACGAAGACCATTTTCGCGATTGATCAGCAGCGCCACCCCGGCGATTCTGGTCAATCCAACCCCTAGCCCAGGGACGCCTGCGCGCGTCCTGGCCGAGATCGGGTGGCACGATGCACGACGGCCATATTGTCTGTGTGCTCGATAACGACGCGGAAAGCGCGGCCGTCCGGGCCGCGTTTGGCGATGGGCGCTACGACATCGACACGGCGCGATCACGGGAAGATCTCATTGCTGATACCGGTGGCGAGCCGCCGGCCGACCTCCTCTTGATGCGGGCGCGGCGGTCCGATGCCGATGGCGATTTCATCCGCAGTATCCGCCAGCATCATGCCTCCGACCGCTTGCCGATCGTTTTCCTAGTCGATGAGGGAGAAGAAGCGCTCATCGAACACTGCCTTGCCTGCGGCGGTGACGATTTTCTGACCGTGCCAATTCATGGCGCCGAACTGCTGGCGCGAATCCGCAGCCAACTCTCGCGCGCCCGCGCCATTGCTGCGAGCCGGCTGGAGCGCGAGCGCTTTGCTCTCGCGGTCGCCGGGTCCAGCGACGGCATCTGGGACCTGACACTCACCGATGACGGCCTGTTCATGTCAGCGCGCTGCTCCGAACTTCTTGGTCGCAACAGCGACGACGGGTTCAAGCGGCTCGATGATTGGCTGGCCATCATTCATCCCGACGACGTCGACCAGTTTCAGGTCGAATTGCGAAACCATCTTGAGGGGATCACACTATCCCTGCAGATGGAATGCCGCATGCTGCACAAGAACCAGACCTATCGCTGGTTCCTCGTGCGTGGCACCGGCCAGCGCAACGGCACCGGCAAGGCATTCCGCGTCGCCGGCTCGCTCACCGATATCAGCGAGCGCAAGCTGACGGACGCGATGACGGGTCTGCCCAATCGCATCGTGCTTTATGACCGGCTCAACCAGACCATCGTCAAGAACCGGCGCAAGACATCGGCGAATTTCGGCATTATCCTGCTGCAGATCGACCGCTATGAGACGATGCGTGAGGCCTATGGCCAGGTATTCTGCGATGCCGTGCAGAAGGTCGTGGCACAGCGCCTGGTCGGCACGTTGCGCACGACTGACACGCTCACCATCATGGGCGAGAACACGATGTGCATCCTCTTGGACGTGATGCGCGACGATACCGATCTGGTGCGCGTCTCGCACCGTGTGCGGTCCGCGGCCGAAGAACCGATCACGCTGGGCGATGAAAGCGTGCTGCTCAGCCTCTCTATCGGCATGGCCCAGGCCCAGGCGCATCATCAGAGTGCCGAGGATTTGATCCGCGACGCCACGGCTGCCCTCAACAAGGCGCGGGCGGAGGGCGGCGGACAGGAAGTCGTGTTCGATCCCGATATGCAGCGTCGCGCGCGCGATCGATTGCGGATTGAGGCGGAACTGCATCTCGCCTTGAAACGGGATGAATTGCTGCTGCTCTATCAGCCGATCGTCGACCTCAATTCCGGGCGTCTGGCTGGGTTCGAGGCCTTGGTGCGCTGGCAGCACGCCCAGCGTGGCATGATCTCGCCGATGGACTTCATTCCGATCGCCGAGGAAACGGGTCTCATCGTGCCGATCGGGACCTGGGTGGTGCAGGAGGCCTGCCGCCAGGGCCGGGAGTGGCTCGACCAGGAAGGCAATTCGGACCTTTTCATCAGCGTCAATGTCTCCTCGCGGCAGTTGGACGGCCCGGCTCTGCCGGAGATCGTGCGCCAGGCACTGCGTGAACACCGGCTGGCACCGGCACATCTCAAGCTCGAGATCACCGAGAGTGCCGTCATGCGCGATTTCGAACTGACCATGAAGCTGTTGAAGCGGCTGAAGGAGATCGGTGTCGGCCTGTCGCTTGACGATTTCGGCACCGGCTATTCGTCATTGAGCCTGCTGCGCCGCCTGCCGGTCGACACGCTGAAGGTCGATCGTTCGTTCGTCACCGCCATGACGGTCGATACCAGCGGCGTCAAGATGGTGGAAGCCATCCTGCAGCTGGCACGCCTATTCGACCTCAAGGTCGTGGCGGAAGGGATCGAGCATGAGGAGGAAGAAAAACTCCTCAAGGAACGTGGCTGCGAATTCGGCCAAGGCTGGCGCTATGGCAAGCCGCTACCGGTTGCGGCCTGCCTGGATCTCATGCGCGAACAGCGAAAATCCGCCAAACGTGTCGTCGGCTGAACCTATTTATTGGTCTGCAGAGCCGCCTGAATATCCCGCTGCCGTCGTTTTTCGCTGCGCGTCATCAAGATATGGGACGTGATAACGCCGGTCGCCACCACGGCGATGATCAGCGTCGCCAGGGCGTTAATCGTGGGATCCACACCGCGCCTTACTTTGGAAAAGATCAGCTGCGGCAAGGTGCCGGAGCCTGGCCCGTTGGTGTAGAGCGTGATGACCAGGTCATCGAGTGAGATCGTAAAGGCCAGCAGCCAGCCGGAAACGACGGCCGGTGCCACGATCGGCAGAGTAATGACCATGAAGGTCTTCAATGGCTTCGCGCCGAGATCGAGCGCCGCTTCCTCCAGTGACATGTCGAAGACCGAGAAGCGAGACTGCATCACCACGGTGACGTAGGACATGCAAAAGGTGATGTGGGCGAGGATAACGGTCGAGAACCCCATACGCTCTGGCCAACCGAAGAACTGACCCATCGCCTTGAACAGCAGCAGCAACGACAGGCCCGTGATCACTTCCGGCATGACGAGAGGCGCCGTGACCATGCCGCTGAACGCCACGCGGCCGTGGAACTTGCGATAGCGCGCCAGGACATAGCCAGCCATCGTGCCCAGCACGGTGGCGAAGGTGGCGCTCACCGCCGCAACGATGAAGCTGTTCTTGGCGGCGGTCAGTACCGCGGCGTCCTGCAGCAGGACTGGATACCAACGGGGCGAGAAGCCACCCCACAGAGTCATCAGTTTGTTGGCGTTGAACGAATAGGTGATGAGCACCAGGATCGGGCCATAGAGAAAGGCAAAACCCAGTACCAGCATCGCGATAATGAACCATGAGAGGCGGTTGGTCATTTCGGCGCCTCTTGCGATTTATTCTGGAAGTACTGGAACAGCATGATCGGAATCACCAGGAGAAGAAGGATGGCAACGGCCACGGCTGACGCCATTGGCCAGTCGCGATTCTGGGCAAACTCGTCATAAACGACCTTGCCGATCATCAGCGAATTGGGACCACCCAGCAATTCCGGGATGACGTACTCGCCCACGGCGGGAATGAAGACCAGCAAAGCACCGGCGATAATGCCCGGCAGCGAGAGCGGGATCGTGATGACGCAGAACGCCTTCAGCGGCCTGCATCCCAGATCCGCCGCCGCTTCCAGCAGCGACATGTCCATCTTTTCCAGATTGGCATAGAGCGGCAGGATCATGAATGGGAGGTAGGTGTAGACGATGCCGACATACATCGCGATCGGCGTGTAGAGGATCTGCAGCGGCGCATCGATAATGCCCAGCGCCAGCAGCGTATCGTTGAGGACGCCTTCCTTGCCGAGGATGCCCATCCAGGCATAGACGCGGATGAGGAACGACGTCCAGAACGGCAGGATGATCGCCAGCAGCAGCAGGCTGCGCGTGGACGGCGAGCAGCGCGCGATGCCATAGGCCATCGGATAGCCGATCAGCAGGCAGAAAACTGTCGAGATGGCCGCCAGTTGCAGCGAGTTACCGTAGGCCTTGATGTAGAGCAGGTCACCGAACAGCCGCTTGAAGTTGTCGAACAGCTGATCGTGCGGCACGCTGTCCGGCCCGAACATCGGCGTATAAGGCGGCTGCGCAATGACCGTCTGTGCGAAGCTGATTTTCAGGATGATGATGCATGGCACGACGAAGAAAATCGTCAGCCAGAGATAGGGCACCAGGATCACCGCAGTTCGCTGCTTAATACCCAACGCGGTGAGGAGGCGATGGATCTGCCCGCCGAGCGGCAGAGATGTTTGCTGAGGATTATCCGATGCCATAATGCGTCCTCAGCTCAGCAATGCCACGGGGCTGTTGGCATGCCAGGAGACATAGACTTTGTCGTCCCAGTCAATCGCATGCTCGGCAGCGCGGCGCTGATTCGACATCGTCACCTTCACTTCCTTGCCGCTGTCGAGCTTGATCAGATAGACGGACATGTTGCCCATATAGGCGATGCCCTTGACGATCCCGGGCGCGCAATTGCGGCCGATACCCTCGTTGGCTTTGGACAATTCCATCTTCTCAGGCCGGATAGCGACCCAGACCTTGGCGCCGGGTGCCGATGAAATGCCATGGTCGATATAGATCGGCGTGCCCGCCTCGGCGGAGTCGATCAGTACATGGCCGGGTTCGTCTTCAATGATGTGGCCTTCGAAGAGATTGACCGAGCCGATGAAGTCGGCGACGAACTTGGTGTTTGGGTACTCGTAGATCTCCTTCGGGGTCCCGACCTGGACGATCTGGCCGCTGTTCATGACGCCGATCCGGGTCGACAACGTCATCGCTTCTTCTTGGTCGTGCGTCACCACGATGAAGGTGATGCCCAGACGATCCTGGATGTTCATGATCTCGAACTGGGTCGCCTCGCGCAGTTTCTTGTCGAGGGCGCCCAAGGGCTCGTCGAGTAGCAGCAGCTTGGGTTCCTTGACCAGGGAGCGGGCGAGCGCCACGCGTTGGCGCTGGCCGCCGGAGAGCTGATGCGGCTTTCGATGCGCGAACTGGCGCATCTGAACCATGTCGAGAATAGCATCGACGCGGCTCTTGATCTGATCGACCGGCATTCTGTCCTGCTTCAGGCCGAAAGCGACGTTCTGCTCGACCGTCATATGCGGGAACAGCGCGTAGGATTGGAACATCATGTTGGTCGGGCGTTCATAGGGTGGGATGTCGGCCATGTCGACGCCGTCGATATATATCTTGCCCGATGTCGGTTGCTCGAAGCCGGCCAGCATGCGCAGCAAGGTGGTCTTGCCGCAGCCAGATCCACCCAGCAACGCGAACAATTCACCACGGTAGATGTTGGCTGAGACATTGTTGACAGCGACGAAGTCACCGAACTTCTTGGTAACGTTCTCAATGCGGATATAGGGCACCGCGTTCGGATCGTTCCAGATTTGCGTGCTCGGTTCCGCTTTTGCTCGTTCAGCCGCCATGATGTTTCCTGCTTGTGCTTGTGCGGTTCGGATCGGTTGAAATGGAAACGGCGGCGCTACAATCTGCAGCGCCGCCGTCTTGTCATTGACCCGTCTTGACGCGGGTCCATTCCCGCGTGATGACACGGCCGAGGTCCTGCGAGCGGACCATCGAGGGGAAGCCGCGTTTTAGGACCTCCTCCGTCGGATAGATCGCCGGGTCATCCAGGATCTCCTTATTCACGAACTCCTTCGCCGGCACATTGGCGTTGGCGTAGTAGGTGTAGTTCGTCGCTGCGGCGATCACCTCGGGACGCATCATGTAGTTGAGGAACAGATTGGCGTTCTTCGGATGCGGCGCGTCGGCGGGGATCAGCATGCCATCGAACCAGATATTGGTGCCTTCTTTGGCAATCGTATAAGCGAGGTTGATATTAAGACCAGCCTCGGCAGCACGCGTCGCCGCGGTCGCATAATCGCCCGACCAGCTCATCGAAATGCAGTTCTCGCCGTTGGGCAGCGAGTTCAGATATTGCTGCGAGTCGAAATTGCGGATGTAGGGCCGTACCTTCATCACGGCCTCGGCGGCGGCGATGATGTCCTCTTCCTTCTGCGAAGTCGGATCCTTGCCGAGATAAGCCAGCGCCAGCGGGAAGACGTCTTCAGGAGAATCCAGGAAGGTGACGCCGCAATCGGCAAATTTGGAGAGGATGTTCGGATCGAAGATGATCGCCAGGCTGTCGAGCGGCGCATCGGGCATCCGTTCTTTCAGCATATCGACATTGTATGAAAAGCCGTTGGTGCCCCACATATAGGGGATGGCATATTCGTTGCCCGGATCGGCATCCTTGGAAAGGATGCTCATGATATTCGGGTCCATGTTCTTGAGGTTCGTCAGCAGGCTCTTGTCGAGCTTCTGATAGAGCCCGATCTGGATCTGACGCGCAAAGAAGGAGGAGGAGGGGAAGACGACATCGTAGCCGGTACCGCCGGTGACGAGCTTGGCTTCGAGGTCTTCGTTGCCGGTGTAGGTGTCATATTGCACCTTGATGCCGGTCTCTTTTTCGAAATCGGCGATAGTGGTTTCGCCGATGTAGTCGGACCAGTTATAGACGTTCAGTTCTTTCGGTTCACCGGTATCTTGCGCCTGTGCTGCGGCCAGCGACCCGGCCAACAGCACAGCCGCGCCGACAATCGTGAATCGGCGAATCCCGTTTTTTGTCGTCATCTCCGCTCCCTTCGTCACGCCAAAATTGCCCGCATCCATATGGTCTTAGCGCCATTAACGTATGCGGACATGTCCCTGTTTAATGTTTTATTGAGTATTTCGTATATCTGACCCCGGCGAAGCATCTGCTGTCAACCCTGGCGTCGCGATGCACAAAGCGACGATTTGTTGAATGCAAACGACCCCGCGGTGTTGACCGCGGGGTCGAAGTTTAACCAAGTCAATGGCACCGAATGACAGCGCCAGCTGGATTGGCAGCGCTTACTGGCCAGTTTTGATCTTGGTCCAGGTCCGCGTCCGCAGGCGTTCGATATCCGGTGTTGCCACCTTGTCCGGGAACAGGCGCTTGCGCACGTCTTCCGGCGGATAGATGTTCGGATCGTCGAGCAGGGCTTTGTCGATCATCGGCATGGCCGCCGCAACCGGGCTGCCATAGGCGACGTAGTTGGCATTCGCCGCGGCGACCTTGGCGTCGAGGTTGTAGTCGATCCACTTATAGGCCTGTTCGATGTTCACGGCATCGGCCGGGATGGCGATCGTGTCCATCCAGATCATCGTGCCTTCCTTCGGGATCGAATAGGCGATCTCGATACCGTTCTTGGCTTCTTCGGCACGCGCCGCTGCCAGGCTGAAGTCGCCCGACCAACCGAGCGTCAGGCAGACGCTGCCGGCAGCGATGTCGTTGATGTAGCTGGAGCTGTGGAAATATTTGACATAGGGGCGCACGCCGAGCAGGAGAGCCTCAGCCGCGGCGTAATCATCAGCACTCGCCGTATAGGGATCCTTGCCGAGATAGTTCAGCGCGATCTGCAGAACTTCCTGCGGCGCGTCGAGCATGGTGATACCGCAATCGGCGAATTTGGCAGCCAGTTCCGGCTTGAAGATGATGTCGAGGCTGTTCACCGGTGCATCCGGCATGCGCTTGTTGATCTCGGCGACGTTATAGCCGATGCCGGTCGTGCCCCAGAACCACGGCACAGAATATTTGTTGCCCGGATCGAAAGCTGACAGAACCTTCATGATTTCGGGGTCGAGATTCTTGTAGTTGGGAATCTTGGCAGGGTCGATCGGCTGATAAATGCCGGCCGTGATCTGGCGTGCAAGGAAAGCGCCGGACGGATGTACCAGATCGTAACCCGTGCCGCCGGCCATCAGCTTGGCTTCGAGCATCTCGTTCGAATCATAGACATCGTACTGAACGGCGATGCCGGTATCTTTCTCGAAATTGGCCTTGGTGTCCTCGGCGATGTAATCCGACCAGTTATAGACATTGAGCTTGCCGCCGGATTCCGCTGCCGGGGCCGCCGCGGGTGCTGCTGCCGCTGTCTCTGTCGTGTTGGTCGCCGGCGCTGCTTCGGTGGTGGTCGTGTTGGAGGCTTGTTCAGCTTCCTTCTTCTCTTCGCCGCATGCGCTGAGCAGCAGCGCGGAGATAAAGGCTACTCCGATTAATCTCGATTTTTGCACCATGGCCTCCTCGTTATTGTTGAAATATAGGATAGCTGGCATCGGCGGCGCCGACTGGCCCGATGGCCCAGAATCCGTTGGTTAACGCAATCGATGAGCATTTTCGCACCCCGGAGGGTGGTTTTGTCAACAAATGGCGGTGATTGATTGGTTACAACGGTCATTCGCTCCAATTTTGGCCATCCAAGGTCATCATGACGGTGTAGAGATCCGGCCGACGGTCGCGGAACAATCCCCAGCCGGCGCGCTGGCGGCGCAGGGCCTGGAAGTCGAAATCCGCGGTCAGGATCGCCTCCTCATCGCCGGCCTCGGCAATGATCTCGCCGCGCGCGCCAGCTATGAAGGAGCGGCCATAGAAGGTGAGAGAGCAGGTCTGCCCATCCTCACGGCCGATCCGGTTCGAGGCCACCACCGGCACCATGTTACAGGCGGCATGACCCTGCATGGCGCGCTGCCAGTGATCGGCGCTGCTGAAGGTTGGGTCATTGGGCTCGCTGCCGATCGCCGTCGGATAAAGCAGCAATTCCGCACCCATCAGCGCCATGGCCCGGGCACATTCGGGGAACCACTGATCCCAGCAGATGCCGCAGCCGATCCGGGCATAGGCGGTGTCCCAAACCTTGAAGCCGGTGTCGCCGGGATTGAAATAGAACTTCTCCTGGTAGCCGGCACCGTCAGGAATGTGTGATTTCCGATAAAGTCCCAACATCTCGCCATCGGCATCAATGACCGCGAGGGAATTGTAATAGGCGTTGTTGGCGGCTTCGAAGAATGAGATCGGAAGGACAACCTCAAGCTCGCGGGCGAGGTCCTGCATCCGCGCGATGGTGGGATGATCTTCCGCCGGCTGTGCCAGATCAAACAGCTCGGCCAACTGATCCTTGCAGAAATAGGGCGTCTCGAACAATTCCTGCAGTTGGATGATGCGGGCACCGCGCTTGGCCGCCTGGCGCACCAAGGCTTCCGCCCGGTCGACATTCTGGGCGGCATTCGGCGAACAGGCGAATTGGGTTGCCGCAACAGTCACCATGGTCATCGCTTCATCCCCGCCTTTGTCGTCCCGATTGCCTACCCCGCTGCCTCGATTCATAGCCGTTGCGCGCAGCCGATCAAGCCTTTCCTGGTCGGTACCTTGCCTCTCGTTCGCAAGTGCCGAAGGTATTGTCCGCCCCTCCTTTCGGATGGCTTGCAAGCCATTCCGGAATCGTCCCATTGTGTCATGGGCGGCGCATCGTGCGGCGGCGATGGTTCTCGTTGTCTTCGTGGCAGCGCGACAAGCGTCCCTTAAATATCTGACTCGATGACCGGGCCCGGTCTGGGCTCTGCAAACATAGTCAACTTGGGAGGATTTTCATGCTTCGTCGCAATTTCATAAAAGGCGCCGGTATCGGCGTCGCCGCCACTGCGGTGGCAGCCCCGGCCATTGCCCAGAGTGCGCCCGAACTAAACTGGCGCCTGACCTCCAGTTTTCCGAAGAGCCTGGATACGATCTACGGCGCGGCTGAAACATTCTCGAAATATGTCTCCGAGGCGACTGACGGGAAGTTCAAAATCCAGGTCTTTCCGGCTGGCGAATTGGCGCCGGGCCTGGAAGCCGCCAACGAAGTCGCCAAGGGGTCGCTCGAGATCTGCCATACCTGCAGCTACTATTATTGGGGCAAGGATCCGACCTTCGCCTTTGGCACCGCGGTGCCGTTCGGCCTTAACAGCCGCATGCAGAACGCCTGGATGTACTATGGTGGCGGCATCGATCTGATGAACGAGTTCTATGCTGGCCACAATCTCTATGGCCTGCCCTGTGGCAATACGGGCGCACAGATGGGCGGCTGGTTCCGCAACGAGATCAAATCGGTGGCAGACCTCAAGGGCGTCAAAATGCGCATCGCCGGTTTCGCCGGGAAGGTGATGTCAGGAGTCGGTGTGGTTCCGCAACAGATCGCTGGCGGCGAAATCTATCCGGCCCTGGAAAAGGGCACGATCGATGCTGCTGAATGGGTCGGCCCCTATGACGATGAGAAGCTGGGTTTCTATAAAGTCGCGCCGTTCTATTATTATCCGGGTTGGTGGGAAGGCGGTGCCTATCTCCACATCATGATCAATAGCGAGAAGTGGAACGCATTGCCGCCTGCGTACCAGTCGATCGTCAAGACGGCGGCGCAGGCCGTCACCAATGATACGCAGGCCAAATACGATTTTCTCAATCCGACGGCCCTCAAGAAACTGGTTGCCGGCGGTGCGAAGCTGAAGCCCTATCCGCAGGACGTCATGGAAGCCTGCTTCAATTCGGCAAAGGCAGCCTATGAGGAAATCAGCGCCACCAACGCCGCCTTCAAGAAGACTTATGAGGCGATGTCGGAGATGCGTGCCAATGAATACCTGTGGTTCCAGGTGTCGGAGCACACCTTCGACACTTTCATGATGAACCAGCAGCGCAAGAAGCAACTCTGATCATCTGAGATCCGACGCCAAACGGCCCGGCATCCCAGGGGTGCCGGGCCGTTGTTAGTTTTGGCGCGGCCGATCAGTTGCTGTCGAATTCCGGTGGTTGGGTGAGATCGAGAGACGGCAGTGATTCAAGCTCATTGCTTTCGCCGAGCCCTTCGCTGGGTGGCAGAGTGATCTCAATGTTGTTGGGATCAACCGTCGATATTTCATCCTGATAATGCGTCACCAGTTTCGGGAACAGCATGACGGCTGCCACCATCAGCACCTGCAGCAGAATGAAGGCGACCGCGCCACGATAGATTTCGGTCGTCTTGACACCAGCCAGAGTTCGACCTGTGACTTTGTCGACCCATTTGCCCACGGGCGCCACAGAGCGCATGTAGAACAGGGCGAAGCCGAAGGGTGGCGTCAGGAAGCTCGTCTGCATGTTGACCCCGAGCAGGACACCGAACCAGATGAGATCGATGCCCAACTTGGCGGCAACAGGCGCCAGCAGCGGGATGATGATGAAGGCAATCTCAAAGAAATCGATGAAGCAGCCTAGGATGAAGACCAGGATGTTGACTGCAATCAGGAAGCCCCACTCGCCGCCGGGCAGGCCCGACATCAGTTCCTCGACCCAGACATGGCCGTTGACGCCATAGAAGGTTAGCGAGAAGACGCGGGCGCCGATGAGGATGAAGAGCACGAAGCAGGACAGCTTCGTCGTGGCATCCAGCGCGTCGCTGAGCGACGCCCAGGAAATGCGACGTTTCGCCAGCGCCATCAGCAGAGAACCGGCGGCTCCCATGGCGCCACCTTCGGTTGGCGTCGCGATGCCAAGGAAGATCGTGCCCAGCACCAGGAAGATCAGCGCAAGCGGCGGGGTCAGCGTGATGACAACTTCCTGGGCAAGCCGCGAGAGCCAGCCCAGGTTCATCGCCTTGTTGGCGACAGCGAGGGCATAGATGACGGCAGCGCCGATCGTGGCGCCCCAGATCCCGGCACCGTTCTGAATGCTGTCGCCGATTGTCAGGGCAACGGCAAAGGCGATCGCCGTTCCAACGATGAGAACGACGAGGAGCGATAGGGTACCACTGCCAAGGGTGCGTGCTTCTGCCGGCAGCGCCGGCGCTGCCTTGGGACGAATGATGGTGATCACGAAAACGTAGAGGCAGTAGATGGCTGTCAGCATCAAACCCGGAACGATGGCGCCGGCATACATGTCGCCGACCGAACGGCCGAGCTGGTCAGCCAGCACGATCAGCACCAATGACGGCGGAATGATCTGCGCTAGCGTGCCTGATGCGGCGATGACGCCCGTCGCCAGCGACCGGTCATAGCCATAACGCAGCATGATCGGCAGCGAGATGAGGCCCATCGCCATGACCGACGCAGCGACAACGCCGGTTGTCGCGGCCAGCACGGCACCAACCAGCACCACTGCGTAAGCGAGGCCGCCGCGGATAGGACCAAACAGCTGGCCAACTGTGTCGAGCAGGTCTTCCGCCATGCCGGACTTCTCAAGAACAATTCCCATGAAAGTGAAAAAGGGAATGGCCAGTAGCGTCTCGTTGTTCATCACGCCCAGCAGTCGTCCGGGCGATGTCTGAAGCAATGGCCAGGACAGCGTGATCTCGCCACCGGAGATCGGCGCCAGCTCAACGCCGATGAAGAAGAAGAACAGACCGTTGGCGGCGAGCGCGAAGGCGACCGGATAGCCCATGACCAGGAACAGAACCAGCGCCGCGAACATGATCGGCGCCAGGTTGTGGGCGATGAGCTCGATCATCGGATTTCTCCCGCGCCGGGACCGTGCGGATCGCGCCCGGCCGCCGATATCTGCGGCTCAAGCACGGCGGGGATGCTCAACGGCTCGTGAGGGTCATCGATCCTGCCGGTTAGAATGGCGATGCGTTTGATGATCTCGGAAAACGCCTGAGCCAGCAGCAGGATGAAGCCCACAAGGATGATCAGTTTGGCAGGCCACACCATCAGCCCACCGGAGTTCATCGACATCTCTTGCGATTGGTAGGACTCCCAGAAGAAGGGGATGCACAACCATAGCATCATGCCCACAAAGGGCAGCAGGAACACGACATGGCCGAACAGATCGATCCAGTCCCGGGTTCGCTTTTGCAAATGGCTGGAAACGACGTCGATGCGGATATGGGCGTTGCGCTGCAGGGTATAGGCGGCCGCGAGCATGAACACGGCGCCGAACAAATACCATTGCAATTCCAGCCAGGAGTTCGAGCTGCTGTCGAAGGCTTTGCGAATGATGGCATTGCCGGCACTGACGATCACCGCAACGAGCACCAGCCACTTCACTTGACGTCCGATGAACACCGTGACCGCGTCGATGCTGCGGCTGGCGGCAAGCAAAGCCTGCATCCTCTATCCTCCCAGTCTGTCGCCGATTCCGGCAGTTTTTGATTTAGCCTCGTCGGCACCCTACCTAAAGCCTTGAACAGACGCAATCATTCGTGATCTGGCGCCAAGGTCGACTTTGGTCTGGCATCAGTTCCTAGCTTTGGCTGGCACGGGCCGTGGCAGTCAGGATGCCGGCGCCGATCAGCAAGCTGCCACCGACCTTGTTGGCAGCACCCACGACGCGCTCGTTTCGGATCGCCGCCCGCGCTCGCGACGCGATGAGTGCGTAGCCGAACGCATTGGCGAATGCGAGCACCAGGAAGGTGATTTCGAACACCACCATCTGGGTCAGGAAATCAGCCTGTGGGTTGAGGAACTGGGGCAGGAACGCCACGAAGAAGATGATGCTCTTTGGATTGAGGGCAGTCACGATCCAGGCATGGCCCAGCATCCTGGCCATCGAGGCGCCATCGGCCCGCGGCTGGGCGTTGAGCGAGCCGCCCGCGCGCCACAGCTTGATGCCGAGCCAGATCATGTAGGCAGCACCGACCCATTTGAGGACGGTGAAGACGGTGGCCGAGGCGGCGAGGAGGGCACCAAGGCCGAGCATGGAGAGCGTCATCGCCGTGAAGTCACCCAGCGCCACGCCGATCGCCATCGGCAGAGCCGCGCGCCAGCCTTGGCCAAGGGCATAGGAGATCACCAGCAGGATGGTCGGTCCTGGAATGACCATCAGCAACGCAGAGGCGGCGGCAAACGCCACCCAGGTTTCCCATGCCATCGACTCAATCTCCTCATCGGTATGAAGGGATCAAGCCACAGCAAACCGGATTGGTCTAGCGCTGAGCTTACAGCGCGGACCAGGCGATCAATTCCGAATCAACACGCTGGAATATAACGATTTATTATCCTGTGGGATAATTGAAACCAAGGTCGCGTGCGGCGAGGAAACCGCCTTCGCTGACCCGGGTCCAGTTCAACGTGGTCTTCCGGTACTTGAGATAGGAGCCAACGATTCGCTTGGTCACGTCGTCGCCGTTGTCGAGCACACCCTGGACCACTTCGCTCGACGCATTGCCAAACGCGACGAGGACGTCGCGAGAGAATTTCTTCAGCTGCACGTCGTGCTCGTTGACCAGGGTGGCGAGAGCCGCCGGGCTGCGTCCGCTGTATTCGGCGGCCGTCAGATCGTTCTCGGCCATGCAGGCCGCTGCGACGATCTGCTTCAGGTCGTCCGGCAAAGCGGAGAATTTGCCCTTGTTGACGATGCATTCGAGCCCGGTGCCGGGCTCCTGGAAACCAGGCCAGTAGTAGAGCTTGGTGATCTTGTAGAGGCCGAGGGAGAGATCGTTGTAGGGGCCGACCCATTCGGCGCCATCGATGGCACCGTCCTGGAGCTTGGCAAAGAGCTCGCCACTCGCCATCGGCATGACGTCGACGCCAAGCTTCTTCAAGGCCTCGCCGCCATAGCCTGGCACGCTGAACTTGCGGCCCTTGAGATCGGCGACGGTATTCACTTCCTTCAGGAACCAGCCGCCCATCTGCACGCCGGTATTGCCGGCGAGGAACGGTTTGACGCCGGCGGCATCATAGAGCTCGTCCCACAATTCCTGGCCGCCAGCGAAGTTCATCCAGCCGTTGAATTCGGACGGAATGAGGCCGAACGGGACCGCGCTGAAGAAGCCCGCGGCCGGCATCTGGCCAATGTGATAGAGCGAGAAATCATGCGCCATTTCAGCGGTGCCTTGCGAAACAGCCGCAAAGCCCTGCAGCGGCGAGACCAATTCACCCGCGGCATAAACCTTGATCGTCAGGCGCCCACCGGAAAGCTGGTTGATACGCTCGGCCAGGCGTTCGGCACTGGAGCCCAGGCCCGGCAGGCCCTTCGGCCAAGCCGTGACCATTTTCCATTCGATACGGTCCTGGGCGATGGCTGGTTTGGGAAACGCACCGCCCATGGTGGCAGCGCCCGTGGCACCGGCCGTAAGGGCGCCGGTCAGAAAGCGACGACGTCGCATGCAAGCAATCCTCGATCTGGTCAATTGGGGCCCGGCACCCGGTCCATTTTCGGACTTTTTGGCGGCGGCCCCTTCTATCTGGGGCGGGAAACTATCAGGTCGAACGGGCCAAGGAAAGCGGCCTGCGGCCCGTTGTCCGCCGGGTCATCGGCGCTTACTCAGGCTTCGTCGACGAGGGCCTGCCACCCGTCCGGGCCGTAGCGCTGCAAGGGTTGGAAGCGCCGCTTGTAATCCATCTTCTGGCTGCCCTTCACCCAATAGCCGAGATAAAGGTAAGGGAGACCCGCCTGGCGGGCGAGGTCGATCAGCCGCAGGACGACAAAGCTGCCCAGGCTGTCGCGTACCCGATCTGCGGCAAAGAAGCTGTAGACCGCCGAAATCCCGTCCGAACTCCAATCCGTGAGGCAGGCGGCGATCAGGTTACGCTGGCTATCGCGGAATTCGATCATGCGCGTGTCGATCGGGCTGTCGGCGATCATGCTGGCGTAGTCCTGCGGTCCCATGCCGACCATTTCGCCGTCATTGTGACGCATGTCGAGATAGCGGCTGAACAGCTGATACTGTTCCTGGGTCGGGTGCGCCGGCCGTATTTCAGCGGCGAGATCGGTGTTGCGCGCCAGGACCTTGCGCAAGGAGCGGGACGGCTTGAAATGCGCAATATCGATACGCACCGGCACGCAGGCTTGGCAGCCGGCACAGGCCGGCCGATAGGCAATGGAATGGCTGCGGCGAAATCCGGCCCGGGACAGCAACTCGAACAGCTCGGTCGCCTGGCCGCCGGCCAGTTCGGTAATGATCTTTCTTTCCATTCGATCAGGAAGATAAGGACACGGGACCTCAGTGGTCACCATGAAGCTGATCGGGAAGCTGCGGCTTTGCACGCTCATAGCAATATCTTACGCCAACAGCAGGTGGGTGACCAGTACGGGAGAAGGGCTATTCGGGGCTGGCTCAGCTTGGGTCCGAGCGGACCACCACGGTGCCGACCACGATATCGTGGAGCAGGCGCGAGCGCGCGGTGAAGAAACCAACGGCCAGGACCGGGAAAAAGAGCGTCACCGTGGCAAAGTACATCGCCGCCATCAGGAAGGCCTGGACATGGTCGATCTTGCGGCCCTCCAGATTGACGACCCGCAGCCCGAAGGCCCGCATGCCAATGCTGGCGCCGCTTTCGCCAGCCATCAGATAAGTCGACATCGCGACATGGATCACCACCGGCGCCAGGAGCAATGCCGGCAAGGAGAGGAGGCCCAGCGTCGCAATGGTCGCCATGCAGTTCGCCAGCCACAGCACGGAAGAGAGAACGAAGGCGATGACGAAGTCCATGCCGGCGGCGCAAAAGCGACGCAGCAGAACGCCGTCGAATCGGCGCGGATCGGTGAGGTCGACGCCAGTGGCCAAAACCGGGGAGTCATCATCCGCGGCGCGGCTGGATCGACCCGCTTCGAGGCGGCTCAGCTGAATGGATGGCAGTTTGCGATCGGTCACGTCGAGGCCCTTGGCGTTGGCTGCAGGATGGCGCAGGCCAGGATATGTGACGTCCGCCTGCCGCTCACAAGGCCGTTATCGGGCTGGCGTGCGACGATATCGGGCAGATCACGCGATCGTTAACCGCCGGAGCCAGGCTCTGTTCCGGAAGGTGGCACGATTTCCTGCGGCGCTTCGACCGGAGCGGCTGGCGCTGCCGGTGTTACCGGAGCTGTCGCAGCACCCGTCGCTGCGCCGCCCTCGCGCACGTCACTCAGCAGCGTGATCGAGATGCGCCGGTTCTGCGGATCGGCCGGGTTTTCCTTGACGAACGGGTCGGTATCGGCCCGGCCGACAACATTGCGGACATGGGTGGCATCAACCCCGTTTTCGACCAAAACGCGGCGCGCGGCGTTGGCGCGGTCCGACGACAATTCCCAGTTGCTGCGGCCGTCGGCCCCAACATATGGCGTTGAATCGGTGTGGCCGGAAATGGCGAGCTTGTTGGGCAAGTTCTTGACCGCCTGCGCGACCAAGCCCAGCAGGCGGCGACTCTTTTCATCCATGTTCGCGCTGCCCGACGAGAACATCGATTCCTTTTCCTTGTCGAGGAGCTGGATACGCAGGCCCTCCGGCGTCTGGTCGACTTTCAGATTGTCCTGCAGGCCTGAAAGATCCGGCGACGCTGCGATCACCTGCTGGATCTGCTGCTTCACTTCCTCGAATTTCTTCTGTTCTTCGGCCTTGAGCGCAGCTTCGGCCTCTTTCGCATCGATCGGCTTCTCACCTTGATTCGCGGCCGCAGCTTGCTCGTCCTCGGTGCCTTCGCCGGTGCCGTCACCCGTGGCGCCGGTACCGTCTTCTTCGACATCGACTTCGGCCGAAGAACTCCCGCTGGTCGTTTCCATGACCTGCGCTTGGCCATCCATGATGGCCACTGTGCTGGCGGCGTCCGAGGCCGAGAGGGTCGGGCTGAAATAGTTGCCGATGGCCTTCTTCTGCTCGTCAGTGGTGTTGCCGAGCAGCCACAGCAGCAGAAAGAACGCCATCATCGCCGTCACGAAATCGGCATAGGCCACCTTCCAGGCGCCACCATGATGGCCGCCGCCCGTCTTCTTGACACGCTTGATGATGATCGGTCTTTCATCCGCCATCGGTGCGGCCTTTCACGGCGGTCAGGGCTTTTGCAACAACATCGACTTGGTTAGGCAGGCGTCGGCAATGCGCTCACAGCCTGCTCGACTTCATAGAAGCTAGGTCTCTCTGTCGACCAAAGAACCTTGCGAGCAAACTCCACGGAGACGGCTGGCGGATAGCCTTGCATATGTGCCAGCAAGCCAGCCTTGATGCACTGATAGTATTTCGCATCGGCCGTATCTGTCGCACTAACGATCGTGGCCAGTGGCGCGAACACGCCATAGGACATCAAGATACCGAAGAAGGTACCAACCAGCGCTGCGCCGATCAGATGGCCCAGGATCTCCGGCGGTTCCGTGATCGATCCCATGGTGTGGATAACGCCCAGCACCGCAGCGACGATACCCAGGGCGGGGAGGGCGTCCGCCATGCTCTGGATGGAATGGCTGCCGACATGAAGTTCGGCGTGGTGGGTCTCCAACTCGGCATCGATAAGGGTTTCGACCTCATTCGGGTTCTCGGTGCCCAGTGTCATCATGCGCAAATAGTCGCACAGAAATTCGACGGCGTGGTGATCGTGCTGGAATTTCGGAAACTGTGCGAAGAGGGTGCTTTCGTCCGGCTTTTCGACGTGCTGCTCAAGCGCCAGCATGCCCTTTGTCTTGGCCAGCCGGAACAACTGGTAGAGGACTGACAGCAGTTCGACATAATCGGCTTTCTTGTAGACCGGGCCCTTGAAGGCGCGTTTGAACGCCGCGCCGACGGCTTTCAGGCCGGTTTTCGTGCTGCCGATGATCAGCGCGCCGACGCCGGCGCCCAAAATGATCACGAATTCGGACGGCTGCCACAACACGCCCAGATGGCCGCCATGCACCGCATACGCGCCAAAGACGCAGCCGAAAACGACAACAATACCTACAATGACCAGCATGGAATGCCGAAACCCGCCCCTGATGAACCCGCCTCAAGATGGCCGGTTTTAGTTAATACTTGGTTTAGGATTCGGGGCAAGGGCTTGAATTGTGGTTCAATTCGCCTTGTTTTCGGGTTGTAGCACCAACTGTTCCTGACCGCCCCCGACCAGTGTCCTGTAGACGCCATCGCGCCAGTCCACCAGCCAATCGGCGTAATGCGGTGACAGGGGATTGCCCGATTGCCCGCCCGCCATGGCAAACAGCGCTTTGTCGGTGCTGGCGAAATCGAGCAGGAAGCGGAGCCCCGGCCCATGCACATGTGCGAGTGCCACGCCTTGGCGCGGCGGCAACGGGGTGCCACGATTTACCGTAAAGAAATCGCCGTCAGACGGCAGATCGGCATCGAGCCAGTCGTTCAGCAGCGGTACATTGCGGAATACCGGATGGCTGAAATGCGCCCGATGGCTTTCGCCCCAGCGCCAATTGGTCGCATCAGCGCCATAGGCTGCCGCGAGATCGGTCTGTGCGTCCTGCAGCGCCGATGCGAGGATATCGGCACAGCTTTCCTTAGCCGGGCTGACGATGTCGTCGCAGGCGCGGCCATCGGCGAGGACCGTTTCCAACCGGTCAACCTGCCAGAACCACCAATCGGCAAAATGCCCGCGCATCTCGTCGGCCAGCAGACGGCGCGCCACCCGATCGATCCAGATTGTGGCGACGAGCGGCGCCGCCTGATTGCGATCCATGGCGCCATCCCATTTGGCGAGGATGTTGGCTAGAGCCGGATCGGCCTTTGTCGCTACCTCCTGCCAATGCCGTACGAAGCCAAGCACCGGGGCTGAATGATTGTCCATCTGCAGCGCTTTGAGCCGATCGAGAGTCTGCGGTCGGGCATCTTCGAGCAGCGCCCGAATTCGTTTTGCTCGCGCATCATCCGGCCAATCCGCCGTGATGAAGGGGCGATACCCCAGGGGTCGGATATCATTGTTGGCGGTGACGATGAAATCGGTGCTCTCGCCGCGCAGTTGCGGCAGAGACGACATCGGCAAAATTCCATCCCAATCATAATCGCCGCTCCAGCCCGGCGCCGGCTGTCGGCTGTCTTCGAAGATGGCACGGCGCAGCGGCACGCGCCCGGCGGCGATGAAGCCGGTAACGCCGTTGCTATCGGCGTAGACGATGTTCTGCTGGGGCGCGTGAAAATCCACCAGCGCCACTTCGAGTGCCGCCGCATCGCGCGCCTTGTTGGTGGCGAGAATGCTTTCCGAGGTGCGATCGTCGGGCAGCAGCGCCGTCCAGGCCAACGCCATAATTGTGTCAGCCGAGCGGTCATCGCCGCCGAGGTCTGAAACGACCGGCCCATGCCGTGTGTTGCGCACGGTGATCTCGATATCCGCCGCATCCTTGATCTTGATCGTTTCCTGCCGCGTCATGATGGCCTGCGGACCCGACGGCGTTTCGTAATGGTCCGGCTTGCCGGGTGTGAGGCGTTCCTCGAACAGATCCTGGGTGTCGCCATGGGTGGTGGTGAAGGTCCAAGCGACATGCCCGTTGGTGCCGATCATGACGAAGGGCAGGCCGGGCGCCGTGGCGCCGGTCAAAGTCAATTCCGGCGTTTCCAGCCGCGCGAGATACCAGGTCGAGGGCAGTCCGAGGCCAAGATGCGGGTCGTTGGCGATGAGCGGCTTGCCGCTGGCACTGGCGAGGGGACCCACCACCCAGCTGTTTGACGCCTCACTCAGCGGCTGTCGCCAGATTGGCGCATTGTCGTCATCGGCGCTGGCGGCACGTGGCGCCGGCGCGGTCACCAGCAGGTCGTAGAGATAAGGCGGCAAGGCCCGCTTCATCTGTCGGTTGCTCGTCTCCGCCTGCCAGTTGTTGGAGAGATCGAGCGCCATCAACCGGCCCCAGACCAGCGAGTCTGCCGGACGCCATTGCTCCGGCCGGTAGCCGATCAGATAGAACTCGGGCGGCCAGGCGCCATCATGCTCGCCGATGAAAGCATTCACCCCGGCACTATAAGCATTGAGCACGGATTTGAGGGCGGGACTGGCGGCGAGGACCTGCGCTTCCGCCGAACGATAGAGGCCGAGCGTGCGCATCATCCGATCGGTTTCAAGGAGATCGGCGCCCAGCACCTCCGAAAGACGCCCGGCGCCCAGCCGGCGCATGGCGTCCATCTGAAAGAGGCGATCTTGCGCATGCACGAAGCCGAGCGCGAAATAGGCATCGTTGGTCGATTGCGCGTGAATGGTCGGCACGCCGCGTTCATCGCGCGTCACCGACACCTCCGCGCCAATGCCCGCCAAGGTAACGTCGCCATCCGTCTGAGGCAGGCTCGTGCGCAGCCACAAAAAACCTGCTAGCCCAGCGAGTGCCACAACAAGAACGAAACCAACGACGATCCGGATGGTCCAGCGCAACCCTTTAGCCATGTAACGGATTTCCTGATGTGGCAGTTTGGGCAGCGAGCTTAGCTGGGTCAGGGGAAGTCTGCCAGGATCTGCGCACGATCCTGATCCAGTTCGGGTGCGGCAGGACGGAGCGGCGGCGTGGTGAAGCCGGAAAACTTGATCGGCGAACCGGCGACAGCGAGGGGCGCCACGCTGGGGTCATCGACCGGCAGCACGATCTGTCGATGCTGGACCTGCGGATCATGGATGGCCTGCCCGACATCGTTGATCGGCGCCGAGGGGATGCCCGTGCGGTTGAACAACTCCAGCCAATAGCCGGTCGTGTTCTCGGTGAGGAAGACTTCCAGTGTCTCCTTCAGCGCCACGACATGCTCGGATCTTTTCGCGTTGGTGGCAAAGCGCGGATCGTCGGCGAGGGATGCATGGCCCATCACGCCGCAGAATGTTTTGAACAGTGAGTCATTGCCGCAGGCGATGACCACATGACTGTCTTGCGTGCGATAGGCCTCGAAAGGCGCGATCGACGGGTGCCGTGCTCCCATCGGCTTGGGTGATTTACCGGTCGAATAATAGCGGGCGATGGCGTTCTCCAGCAGCGCTAGCTGGCTATCCAGCATAGCAACGTCGACGGCGATACCTTCGCCAGAGCGCGTGCGATGATGGAGCGCTGAGACTATGCCAAGTGCTGTGAACAGCCCGGCGCCGAGATCGCCGATCGAGGCCCCGACGCGGGTCGGCTCGCCGCCTTCATGGCCGGTGATGCTCATGATGCCGCCCATGGCCTGTGCGATGATGTCGTAGGCCGGCCGGTCGGCATAAGGCCCGGTCTGGCCGAAGCCGGAGGTCGAGGCATAGATGAGTTGCGGGTAAAGGGCTTTCAGCGCGTCCTGGCCAAAGCCCAGCCGCGCCATGGTGCCGGGGCGGAAATTCTCGATGAGCACGTCGGCGCGCTTCAATAGCCGATGCAGGATGGCCTGGTCACCCGCGTTCTTGAGGTCGAGGGCGATCGATTCCTTGCCGCGATTCTGGGCGATGAAATAGCCGGACTTGCCGTTGATGAAGGGGCCGTAGGCGCGGGAATCGTCACCGCCCTTGGGATTTTCCACCTTGATCACCCGGGCTCCCAGATCTGAGAGGAGCATCGTGCAGAACGGCCCCGCCAGCACACGCGTGAGGTCGATGATGACGATGCCGGACAGGGGCCCCCCGGGGGTATCACTGGCCGTACCCTTGGCCTTGTCCCCGGTCACCCCGCTCGATTGCGCCATCTCCCATTCCCCCAGACACTGCTATGTCATTAATATGACTTGTTCCTTGGGCATGTAGATAGCTGATCCGGGGCCTGGGTGACAACAGCGGGGCTATGGTCTAGAAGCCCATGAGGCTGGCATGTGAGCTTCGGGAGTAGGGTATGGCGAAGGAATTCGAGAGCGTGCGGAGCATGATCGAGACGCTGAAACCCAGCTATCCGGTCTATTGCCTGCGGCCGGAGATCATCAAGCAGGCCGTCGGACGCTTCCTGGAGCAGTTCCCGGGCCGGGTGCTCTATGCGGTCAAATGCAACCCGCATGCCGAGGTGCTGCGCGCCTTGCATCGCGCAGGCATCCGGCATTTCGACACCGCGTCCTTGCCGGAGATCGCCCAGGTGCGCGAGAGCTTCCCGGACGCCGCCTGCTATTTCATGCACCCGGTGAAGGGCCGCGCGGTCATCAACACGGCTGCCAAGGTTTATGAGATCGACACCTATATCGTCGATCACCCCAGCGAGCTCAACAAGATCCTGACCGAGACCGGTGGGGCCGAGGGCCTGACCATCTTCGTGCGCTTGAAAACGCCACCGGTCGATGGTGCCTTCTATCATCTGGCGGCAAAATTCGGCGCCGATATCGACGACGCTGCGGCGATGCTGCGCGATGCTGCCTCACGCGGCTGCCGTGTCGGCCTTGCCTTTCATGTCGGCTCGCAATGCCTGGTGCCCGGTGCCTATGCCGACGCATTGAAAATTGTTGGCGAGGTGCTGGAAAAGGCCAAGGTCGACATTGTCGGCCTCGATGTCGGTGGTGGTTTCCCAGCGGAATATCTCGGCACTAACCTGCCGCCTTTCGAGGACTTCATTCACGAGATTGAAGAAGGCGTCAAAAAACTGAAACTTCGCCGCGATTGCGTGCTGATGTGCGAGCCGGGCCGCGCGCTGGTAGCGCATGCCGTCTCGGTGGTGACGCAGGTGCAACTGCGCAAGGACGACCAGCTCTACATCAATGATGGTGTTTATGGCTCGCTGTCGGAAACGGTGGATGCCGGGGTGCGACTGCCGGCCCGGGCGCACCGCCTGTCCAGCCCGCTCACCGGCGCGCCCAAGGATTTCATCCTCAACGGCCCGACCTGCGATTCATTGGACGTGCTGCCCTCGACTTTCTCGCTGCCGGCCGATATCGACGAAGGCGATTGGATCGAGATCGACCGCGTCGGCGCCTATTCGAATGCTCTGGCCACGCGTTTCAACGGCTTTGCACCGGAGACGCTGGTCGTTGTCCGCGACCAGCCGATTGGCAGCGTGATTTGAGCAACATGCGGCAGAAGGAATTTTTGGGCCTGAGCCCTGCCGGTTTCCACCGCGTCGCTTACACCGAGTGGGGTGATCCAAATGCCGCGCGCGTGATCATCTGCTGCCATGGCCTGACCCGCAATGGCCGCGATTTCGATGTGCTGGCGGCGGTACTGGCGCAGGAGGCCCGGGTCATCTGTCCGGACATCGTCGGCCGCGGCCAGAGCGATTGGCTGCGCGATCCGCTGCATTACGGCTACCCACAATATTGCGCCGATATGAACGCGCTGATCGCACGGCTCGATGTCGAGCAGCTCGATTGGGTTGGCACCTCCATGGGTGGGCTGATCGGCCTGACACTGGCGGCGCAGGCGGGGTCCCCAATCCGTAAACTCATTATTAACGATGTTGGGCCGTTCGTGCCGAAGGCCGCCTTGTTGCGGATTGCCGACTATGTCGGGCTCGACAACCGCTTCTCGTCCATTGCGGCCATTGAAACGCATCTGCGTAAAGTTCTGGCGCCGTTCGGCCCGCTGACGGATGCCCAGTGGCAGCATCTCGTCACTCATGGCCATCGCCGCCGGCCCGATGGCACTTTCGGTCTGGCCTATGATCCAGCCATTGCCGTCAACGTAAAAGCTGCGGTGCAGGATTGGGACCTCTGGGCAATTTGGGACCGGATCAAATCTCCCACTCTGGTTTTGCGGGGGGCAGAATCTGATCTCCTGCTTGAAGCGACCGCCCAGGAAATGACCCAGCGCGGCCCAAATGCCCAGCTTGTCACCTGGAATGGCATGGGACATGCACCAGCATTGATGGACCCACAACAGATTGCCCTGTTACAGACATGGCTGACGGACAAGTAAGGATATTGGAGAAGATCGATCTTCCGCCATTTCGGCCGCTGCCCTTGTGGCGCGGTGGCGATCTGCAGACCCTGCGTAACTGGATCCGGCCGCCCAAGGACAATCTCGACCAGTGGCCTGGCGAAGGACACGTCATCACCTGCAATGATTGCAGCGGCGACCGCCTGATCGCCAAGTTGCACCGGCCGGCTCATCCCGGCAAGCGCCCTCTGGTGTTGCTCATTCATGGCCTGTCGGGCAGCGAGGACAGCTATTACATCCGCGTCAGTGCCAGCCATCTGCTGGCGGCGGGTTATCCGGTCATGCGGCTCAATCTGCGCGGCGCCGGGCCTGGCCGCGATTTTGCCAAGGCGACCTATCATGCCGGGCGCAGCGAGGATGTCGCGTCCGCTTTGGCGGGACTGGATGCGAAGCTCAAGCGCCAAGGCGTGGTTGCCGTCGGATTCTCGCTGGGCGGCAACGTGCTGCTGAAATATCTGGCCGAGGCGGAAGGGGCGGCGGCGGCCGACCTGCTCGGTGCCGTCAGTATTTCGGCGCCGATCGATCTCCGCGCGACGGCGCATTGCATCACCTCGAAGCGCAACCGGCTCTATCACGCCCATCTCATCGACGGTATGCGTAACGAACGCGGCTTGGCCGCGAAGGACATTCGCACCATCACTGAATATGACAATCGTATCGTGGCGCCGGAGAACGGTTATCGCAATGCCGAGGAGTATTATGCCGAATGTTCGGCGTCGCGCCGGCTCGGTGGCGTGCGTGTACCGACCATGGTCATCCACGCCTCGGACGATCCGTGGATCCCTGTCGCTTCCTATGGTCAGGTGAAGTGGGATGACAATCCCTATCTGCAGTTGAAGCTGCCGGTCTCCGGTGGCCATGTCGGGTTTCATGGTGTGGGCCTCGACCGCCCCTGGTACGACATGGCGCTTCTGCGGTTTCTGGGGAGCGTCGCGCATTAAGTCACGCCGCGGCCATATTCTTGCCAAGATGTCTGGCCATTCATCCCCCGGTCAATCAATCCCAAGGGGACGAATCTTGATTCAAAAACTGATCTTCGCCACGGCCCTGTCGCTGAGTGGTCTTGTCATGACAGCGTCGGCTTCTGCCGACGTCACCTGTTCTCTGCTGGTCGATGCCAATGGCGGCGCCATTCTGCAGCAGACCGGCGATTGCGATAAGGCCGCAACGCCCGCATCGACCTTCAAAGTGCCATTGGCGGTGATGGGGTTCGATTCAGGCATCCTGGTCGATGCCGAGAATCCTGCCTGGCCCTTCCAGAAAGGTTATGCGGATTGGATGGAGAACTGGAAGACCACCGTCACGCCGCGCTACTGGCTCGACAAATCCGTCGTCTGGTTCAGCCAGGAACTGACCAAGAAGCTGGGTACAGCGCGCTTCCAGAGCTATGTCGATGCGTTCGAGTACGGCAATCGGGATCTCAGCGGCGATCCCGGCAAGGATAACGGCCTCACCAATGCCTGGCTTGGATCATCGCTGAAAATCACTCCGCTTGAGCAGGCACAGTTCCTCGACAAGCTGCTCAATCGGAAGCTGGCCGTGTCGCAGAACGCCTACGACATGACCTATGAAGCAATGCAGAAGACCGACCTTGGCAATGGTTGGATTGTCTCAGGCAAGACCGGCACCAGCTTGCTGACGAATGCGGATGGGACGGCGGACGCGCAGAAACGGCAACTTGGCTGGTTCGTCGGCTGGGCAGAGAAGGGCGCCCGCAAAATCGTCTTCGTCCATCTCATCGAAGACCTGAAGAAGGAAGAGGGTTTCGCAGGTCCCCGCGCCAAGGCGGACGTGCTCGAGATGTTGCCGGACAAGTTGAACGACCTCTAAGCATGATTCTCGTCATGCCCGGGCTTGACCCGGGCATCCACGACTTTATCTGAAATATGGAAACTCGTGGATCCCCGCACCAAGTGCGGGGATGACGGCATGGAACGAGCTACTCCCTCGCCAATCTCTCCGCCACTTCAACCGCGGAGTAGGTGAGAATCCCATCCGCACCCGCCCGCTTGAAGCAGAGCAGGCTCTCCATCACCACGCGGTCATTGTCGAGCCAGCCATTTTGCGCGGCGGCCTTGATCATCGCGTATTCGCCGGACACCTGATAGGCGAAGGTCGGCATCTTGAAGGCCTCCTTTACGCGCCAGACGATATCGAGATAGGGCAGTCCCGGCTTCACCATCAGCATGTCGGCGCCTTCGGCCACGTCAAGCGCACATTCGCGCAAGGCCTCGTCACCATTGCCGCTGTCCATCTGATAGGTGCGCTTGTCGCCTTTGAGGGAGGATTTAGATCCGACTGCATCGCGGAATGGACCATAGAACCCGCTCGCATATTTGGCGGCATAAGACATGATCTTCACGCGCTGGAATCCGGCGACATCGAGCGCGTCGCGCAACCGTCCGACGCGCCCGTCCATCATGTCAGATGGGCCGATGATATCGACGCCGGCCTCGGCCTGCGCAAGAGCCTGGCGAATGAGCACCTCGATCGTCTCGTCATTCAGAATCTCGCCACCCTTCATGAGCCCGTCATGGCCATGATCGGTATAGGGGTCGAGTGCCACGTCACAGAGGATGCCGATCTCCGGAACTGCCTTCTTGATCGCGGCCACGGCCCGGTTGCACAGATTGTTGGCGCGATACGCTTCCTCGGCGCCGGGGGATTTTTTCTCGCGCGGCACCACCGGAAAAAGCGCCATGACCGGAATGCCAAGTTTCGCGGCTTTCTCCGCGGCCTTCACCATGGCTGGGATCGTCAGCCGGTCGACACCCGGCATCGATGGCACGGCTTCCCGCGCCGGCCCGCCTTCCTTCACGAAGACCGGCCAGATCAGATCATTGACGGTGAGGGCATTCTCCGCGACCAGCCGGCGCGACCAATCCTCCTGGCGGTTGCGGCGCATGCGGATACGCGGAAACTGGCCGAAAGGCTGGCGCTTGGCGTGTTTGGTGTCGCTGTGCTCGGTCATGATCTCTGCCCGGTCGAGAGGGGGATGATGTCCGATACAACGGCGCCGGCCGCAGCGCAATGGACGACACGCCGCAGTTCGGCAATGAAAGGGGGCCGGTCCCCATGGACCGGCCCCTCCATCCGCAAATGAGAACGCCTCTTATTCAGCCGCCTTTGCCGTCCCGGTCGCGACGTCCAGGGCCTGGGTGATATCGCCCAGAATGTCGTCGATATGCTCGATCCCGATCGACAGTCGGACGTATGAATCCGAGACGCCGCTCGACAATTGCTCGTCTGGCGACAGCTGCGAATGCGTGGTCGAGGCCGGGTGGATGGCGAGGCTGCGCGCATCGCCGATATTGGCGACATGATAGAGCAGCTTCAGGGAATCGATGAAGCGGCGGCCGGCATCAAGCCCGCCCTTGATCTCGAACCCGAGCAATCCGCCATAGCCGCCCTTGAGATAGGTATCGGCGCGGCGCTTGTCTTCGCCGGTGGCGAGGCTCGGATGAATGACCTTGGTCACCGACGGATGGCCATTGAGGTAATCCGCCACGGCCTGCGTATTTTTGACATGCTCGCGCATGCGTAGCGGCAGTGTTTCCAGGCCCTGGATGAACAGGAAGGCGTTGAACGGGCTCATCGCCGACCCCAGATCGCGCAGCAAGGTGACGCGTGCCTTGATGATATAGGCGATGGGGCCAAGGGGCTTCACGGCCTGGGTCCAGACCGCGCCATGATAGGAGGGATCGGGCTGGTTGAGGCCGGGGAAGCGCGCGGCATTGGCTTCCCAATCGAAATTGCCGCCATCGACGATCGCGCCGCCGATCGAGGTGCCGTGGCCGCCGATATATTTCGTCGTCGAATAGACCACGATGGCGGCGCCATGATCGAACGGCCGGCACAGGATGGGCGCTGCCGTATTGTCCATGATCAGCGGCACACCCAGCTTGCGGCCGATATCAGCCACTTCCTTGATCGGGAAGACGCGGAGCTTCGGGTTGGGCAGCGTCTCGGCGTAATAGGCGCGGGTCTTATCGTCGGTGGCCTTGGCGAAGGCTTCCGGGTCCTTCGGATCGACGAAGCGGACCTCGATCCCCTGGTCCTTCAGCGTGTTCGCGAACAGGTTCCAGGTGCCGCCATAAAGATCGGTCGAGGAGACGATATTGTCGCCCACCTTGGCGATGTTCTGGATGGCGAAGGCCGAGGCCGCCTGGCCCGACGAAACGGCCAGCGCCGCCACACCGCCTTCAAGCGCCGCGAGACGCTCTTCGAGCACCGCCGTGGTCGGGTTCATGATGCGGGTATAGATGTTACCGAACTGCTTCAAGCCAAAGAGGTCGGCGGCATGGGCGGAACTGTCGAACTGATAGGACGTCGTCTGATAGATCGGCACGGCGACCGCATTGGTGGCGCTGTCGCGGCGATGGCCGGCATGGAGGACGATCGTTTCGGGATGTTTGCTGGTCGACATTGTACGTCTCCGAAGTGTGACTTGTCAGGCGGCGAGTGAATTATTGTCTCGTAAGTTTATGGAAATCTCAAGCCGAGTGGGCGTGACGTTTCTGAGCAGATCCAGCACCGGGTCATGTCGTTCGACCGTGATACGGAGCCGCTCCAAAGCATAGATGTCGGCCGGACTGGAAAGCCTGGCTTCGGCCCGGATGCTGCCGGGACCGGGCCTCACAAGATCCGCCGTGGCGGCAAGGCCGTTGAGATCCAACCCGGATTCTATGCGAATTTCAACATTATTAAGTGGGATGTCGAGCGCAGCGGCATAGTGCCGATAGCTAGCGGCGAGGCTACCAGCCAGGGCCTCCAGCACCCTCTGCACATGCTCGAGTTCCGGCCGTCTGGCGTGAACCTCGACCCCGGCGCGCGCCTTCAGCGTCACCTGGGCACAATGTGGACTGTGCCGGATCTCGTCTTGCAACTGGGTGATGGTGGTATCGATCTGGGTCGTCATCGCAAACAGCCCTCCTGGGTCACTGAATCAGCCCGGGGCCAAGGCACTGCAGCGCTTTAGCTCTTGGTGACGCGGTGCAAGCTGCCCCTCAAATCCCGCGGGTCCATAGCGGTGGACCAGGCCCTAGACGACAAAACCCGCCGCGTCAGGGACGGGCGGGCAGCCAAAACACAGGTTTCATGCCGAAACCGCGCTTTAGCTGCATTTATAACGCGCCCGCAAGCTGAGCTTCAAATCGGCGCGACCGGAGAATGATCCGGGGCGGGGCTTATTGTCAAGCTGGCTTGACGGCGACCTCCGCATGGCCGAAGAGTCCGGCCCCTTGTCCCAATTAGCCGGCCGGATCATGAGCGCATTTCAAGACGTCCTGTTTTCCATCGAGAATAATCACGGCCGCATCGTGCTCAATCGACCCAAGGCGATGAACGCGCTCACCCTCGACATGATCGATGCGATCGCGGCACAGCTCGCGGCCTGGGAGATGCGCGTCGACATCAAGGCGATCATCATCACCGGCGCCGGCGACAAGGCATTCTGTGCTGGCGGCGATGTGAAGGCGGTGCATGCCGCCAAGCAGCGCGGCGATCTCGGCATGCTGGAGGATTTCTATCGCCGCGAATACACGCTCAACCATCGCCTGGCGAATTACGGCAAACCGATCATTGCGGTCATGGACGGCATCGTCATGGGTGGCGGGGCCGGCATCGCGTTCAACTGTTCACACCCGGTCGCTACACATAAGACGGTCTTCGCCATGCCGGAATGCCGTATTGGCCTGTTCCCGGATGTGGGTGCCGGGCATTTCCTCAACCGTTGCAGCCTTCCCTTGGCGCTGGCGCTGGGTCTGACAGGCCTGACGCTGCGCGGTCCGGGCGTGATCCGCGCCGGCCTTGCCAAGCATTTCGTTGGAAGTGGGCGCGTGGCGGAAATTGGCATCGACACTCTCGAGGCGCTGCAACTGCCGATCGAGACGGCTGGTCTCGATCAGATGCTGCCCAATATCGAGCGGGTGTTCGGGCTCAAGACCCTCGACGAGATCATGACTGTGCTCGGCGCCCGCAAGGATGCCTGGGCGGTCGAGACGGCCAAGGCACTCCGCGGCTTCTCGCCCACCAGCCTCAAGGTCGCCTTCGCCCACATCACGCGGGCGCGCGGCCAGACACTGGCCGACGTGCTCAAGACCGAGTTCCGCCTGGTGCAGCATTTCATGGCCGGACATGACTTCTTCGAGGGCGTGCGGGCGCTGCTGATCGACAAGGACAGTGCCCCCAAATGGCGCCCGGCCGACTCAGCCGCGGTCACCCCGGCCATGGTCGAGGGCTATTTTGCCCCCGTGCCGGGTGTCAAGGACTGGTCGACCGGAGCCCACTAAACGCAGCGAAAGCAGCAATTTGGCGGGAAATGATAGAGCCCGCCCGACAGCAGGCTGGCGCAGGATTAACCATTGCTTTACGATGGGTAGCTAGTTTGAGACCGAATCGCGACCATTTTGGGCGCGGTTCTGCGCTATTGGGGATTAGCGGTGAAAAAAGCCTATTTGGAAACTATTGCGCTGGTTGAGCGCCTGCATCGCGAATGCCTTGAAGTCATCAAGGCCGATCTTGATCGGCAGGGCATCCGGGATCTCAACAACGTTCAGGCGATGATCCTGTTCAACATCGGTAGCGACGTGCTGTCGGTCGGCGAACTGACGAACCGGGGCTATTACCTCGGCTCGAACGTCTCCTACAACGTCAAGAAGATGGTCGAAAACGGCTATCTCATCCAGGAACGCTCGCCCCATGACCGGCGCGCGGTCCATGTCCGCTTGTCGGAAAAGGCCTTGGCCGTCGTCCAGAAGATGCATGACATGTACGACAAGCATCTCCAGGCGCTCAATACCGAGACCTTCAAGGAAGGTGAACTCGATGGCGTCAATCTGACCCTGCGCCGCCTTGAGCGCTTCTGGGCAGCCTCGATGGACTACGCCCCGCGCTAAATAGAAGCTGGATTAAGCTTCGCGGATGTAATGCAATTTTTGGAATAGGCGACGTAACGCGATTACGTCGCCTTTCACGTTTTGTGGCGCCTCGTTCTTCACGAGCACCCGCGCAATCAGCCCGGCGATCTCATCCATGTCCATCGCGGCAAAGCCCCAGCGGGTGATCTCCTGCGTGCCGATACGAATACCGTTGGCGTCATCCGTCACCTCAGGCAGCGGCAGGCCGATGCTGGTGAACAGGATATTGGCGGGTTCGATCCTGGCACTCGCGGCATTGCCGCCGCCATAGGGGATCGCGTTCAACGCAACATGCTGCGACATGGTGAACTGGTCGCGGCCGGTGGGACGGAACACGGCAACGCCGGCAGCATCCAGTGCCACCGCCAGGGCCTGCGCATTGGCAATGCATGTGCGGGCATAGGCCGGGCCGAATTCCAGCAGATCCATCACCGCGATGATCATCGCCGCCGTGCGCCCCAGGTCGAAATTGGCGGTGAGGCCGGGGAAGGCGATCCGGTCGAGGCGCTCGGCCAACTCTGCCGAGTTGGTGAGAATCATACCGGATGGTGGGCCGCCAAAGGATTTGTAGGTCGACCCGGTCATCAGATCGGCGCCTTCGGCCAGGGGCTGCTGGAAACAGCCGCCGGCAATCAGGCCACCCATATGTGCGGCGTCATAGAGCACATAGGCGCCGACCTCATCAGCCACGCTACGCACCGCGGCGAGATTGTAGGGGAACAGGCACATGCTGCCGGCAACGATGATCAGCTTTGGCCGGATGCGTTTAGCAGCATCGCGCAGAGCGTCAGCATCGACATCCATCCGCGCGGTGTCGAACGGCACGTCATGAACCTTGAGGCCATAGAGGCCGGCAGCACCGATCGCATGATGGGTCGGGTGGCCGGCGGCTGCGTCCGAAAACGCCATGATCGCATCGCCGGGCCGGCAGGTCGCCATATAAGCATAGAGGTTGGCAAGTGACCCGCTGCCCACCCGATGCTCAGCAAAGCGCGCGTTGAACAGACGCTTCAACAGTGTCGTGAGCATCACCTCCAGCTGTTCGGCGTGCTGCATGCCCTTGTTGTACTTGGCGCCCGGATGGCCCAGGTTCGGGCGGCTGCCGATGGTTGAGCCAAGCAAGGCGGAGCCACGTGGGTTCGGCATATTTGTGCCGGCATAAAGATTGATGCAGTCGTGATCGACCAGCTGCTCGTGTGCCGCGATCAGCCGATGTGCTTCGGCATCTAAGGTGGCCAGATCCATGCCATCATAGCGCGCGGCGTGTCGCTCGATGAAGGCGCTGGCCTCTGCCGGAATCCAAGGTGAAAGCGAGGCACTGGAATCCGGCATGGGCATCTCTCTTCGACTCTAATTGGTGGCGGCCAACATGGTCCAATCGACAGCGGTGCCGCGCTTGAGATCGCGTGCGGCACGGCGGCCGAGCACATCCGGCAGATGTTTGGGCGCCAGGCCCTTGCCGGGCCGGATCGAGCGCACGTCCTCTGGCCCGATCGTCGCGCCCGCTTTGACATCCTTCACGATGTACAGCGACCGACGCATCGGCCGGATGCCTGCTTCCGAAGCTGTGGGCCCGTAATGCACGGCGCCCACGGCTTCCCAGGCGACGTTGATCGCCTCGACCATCTGTGTCAGTTCGGCCGGTTCCAGGCTGAAAGCGGAATCGACCCCGCCATCGGCGCGTGCGAGGGTGAAGTGCTTCTCGATCAACGCGGAGCCGAGGGCCGTGGCGGCCACCGGCACGGCGGTGCCCATGGTGTGGTCGGACAGACCGACCACACAATCGAACAACTCGGCCATGTGCGGAATGGTCTTCAAATAGCTTTCTGCCGGCGGGGTCGGGTAGCCGCTGGTGCATTTCAGCAGGATGAGTTCCTTGCAGCCCGCGTCTCGTGCGGCGGCCACCGCATCGGCGATTTCACCGAGTTCGGAGGCGCCCGTGGACATGATCATCGGCTTGCCGGTTCTGGCAACATATTGGATCAGCGGAATGTCGCACAATTCCAATGAGGCGATTTTGTAAGCAGGTGCGCCCAGCTGTTCCAGCATATCGACCGCGGTATGATCGAAGGGAGAACTGAAGACGGAAATGCCAAGTTCGCGACCGAGTGCGAAAAGCGGCTCATGCCATTCCCAGGGCATCGCCGCTTCCTTGTAGAGATCAAAGAGGCGCGCGCCATCCCACAGGCCACCCTTCACGCGGAAGTCCGGGCCGTCATGGTCGATGGTGATGGTATCGGCGCGGTAGCTCTGCAATTTCAGGGCATCGGCGCCGGCCTTTTTGGCTTCGCGCAGGATATCCTTCGCGCGTTCCAGGCTGCCGTTATGGTTGGCAGACAATTCGGCGATGACATAAGGCGGGCGACCGTGCCCGATCTCTCGCCCGGCAATGGTGACGCGCTGCATTATGATTCCTCGCGCTGTGCTGGTAGGGAGTGAAAATACCCGTTGGCCAAGCTATATCCTGCACGCTGGAACAAGGCCAGGGAGGCAATGTTTTCAGCCATTACCTTAGCATAAAAATGTGCCCCCGGTGCCAAGGCGCGGGTGCCGCGCAGCATTGCGCTGGCAATGCCTTGGCGATAGCAATCAGGGGCTGTGGCGATCGAGATCAGATATTGGGGGCGGCCTTTATCCTCGCCCAGCCAATCCAGGCGGACATAGCCGGTTGGGGTGCCTTTGACTTCGCCCACCAACAGCCAGTCGCGGTCCGATGCCAGCTTGGCAGTCAACCAGGCATGATGCTCGACCTGTGTCGGCACATTTGTGCTGAAGGCAAAGCGCCGCGTCTCGGGCGCCGTCTGCCAATTGAGCAGCAGCGCTTCATCCCGCATTTCCACCGGGCGCAGGCGAAGGCTGCGTTCCTGATCGAGCGGGATATCGGGCTGCAAGGCCGCAACGACGCGCTGTGCACCCCGGCCATCCCAAAGTTCGGCCGCCGCCAGCGACATCTTGCGGCGGAGTGCCGGATCGTCGATCAGCCGATCGAGGCCGCAGGCAAGGGCTGCCGCGACCTGCTCGCGGGTTTCGGTTGTGAGGAAGCCGGCGATCAAGCCAGCGCCGATCTCTTCCACGATCGTCGCATTGGGCCGCTGGTTCTCTGCGATTCCCACGAGCAGGGACGCCAGGCCCAGGCAGCCGCGCTCCCAGGTCGAAGAGCCAGGGGCGCCGATGACGATGTCTGATGATGCCATCAGGCCCGCCATATCGGCGACGTCCGTCAGCAGACGGAAGCGCCCGCTGCTGGCGGCAATCTGCTGTTTGATGGAATCCAGATGGGGCGCGGAACTGCCCAGGACGACATCGACGGCGAAGCCGGTGCGCTTGGCCAGGACATCGAGGGTCAGTCCGGTGCCGTTCAGTGGATCGACGCCGCCGAAGGCCACCAGCACACGTTGTGGGCGCTCATTGCTCTGCGGGCCGGCAAGCACACGCAGGCGTGCTGCGCGCTTGGCGGAAAACTGCTGACGCAAGAGGGCGTAGTCGAGACCCAGCAGATAGCGAGCCGGGCGCACATTCAACGGCGCATACTGTTCGGCGGTAAAACCCGGCGTCGGATTCAAGATGATGTCTGCATCCATCTCGCGATTGGCGAGATCGTCAAAGTAGACGATGCGTCGCGCAAACTTGCGCGCCACACTCGCAAACTCCTTGGTCGTGCCGTAGTGGTCGATGAACAGCACATCGCATTTGCCGATCGCGGCGGTAATCTGGCTGGCGGCTGCCTTTGGTTCCGCACTGGTCAGGCGAATGACAGCTGCCGGCGGGATGCTGGTCTGCAGGAAGGCCTCGGTCTTCTGGTCGACCGCCCAATGGCACCGCCAGCCCAGGGCTTCAAGCTGCGATTGCAGGGTGTTGCATCGCATGGCGTGGCCACTGCCGATCTGGGCATTGGCTTCGAAATGGAACACCGCGACGGGCGCCGCGAGGTCGTCGGACATGATGTTGGCTGCACGGTGCATGGCATTGGCGCGCACCAAGGCAGGTTCCTGGCTGATCAAGGACAGGACTTCCTGCCAAGGCGGTATGCGATCACGTGGCAGCTTGTCGAACAGGTTGGAAAAGAAGGTGAGGTCTTCGGGATAGTCCAGCGTCCAGCGATGCTGATTTGCCGGCCAGCCTGGGCCGGTGACATTGGCATGGCGTAGATCTGGCGCGCGCCGGATCCACGGCGTCACATGCTCGCGATCGTAAGGCTCGGTGGCCAGGATGGCGGCGCGCTCAAGGGCCGAACGGGTAAAGGTCTCGCAGTCGAGGCCATGCGGAAACAAGCGCGGCATGTTGCTGGCCGCGTAATCGGCATTCGTCTCGGCGCGCAGTTTCAGCACCGCTTCGCAGATTTCGGGATCGATCAGCGGGCAGTCGCTGGTGACCCGCATGATGATGTCGGCGTCGACCGCGCGCGCTGCGCCTTGATAGCGTGACAGAACGTCGGCCTCATCGCCGCGGAAGACGACGGCGCCCAATGCCGCCGCGGCTTCGGCGACCGGCGTGTCGCTTTCCTTGTCGGTCGTGGCGATGACCACGCAATCGACCCCGCTGACCGCTTCGAGGCGGGCAATGATGTGGGCGAGGACCGTCTTGCCGCCGATCTGGCGCAGCACCTTGCCTGGCAGCCTGGTCGAACCCAGCCGTGCCTGAACGATGATGGCTGTCTTATTCTTGGTGTTCATGGTGCTGAGCTCGTGTGAGGAAGTGCCGTAGGATGTGCATCATGGCGACGATGTGCAACTGCGGAAATCATAGTCCCTGGAGCGAATCACCCCAAGCTCGAGCCGATATCGCGGTGGCTGTCGCCCCACCCGTCGACTCAAGCCCGATCGGGGCAGGCACCGGCGGCGATTGGATAGCAGTTGCCCTAGGCCTATGCTAGCGTTTCCGGGCAAAATCTCTCCGATTGGCGGGGATCATCGATCGCGCTCAATCGCCGCAGGCATACGTCGGCGGGTATGTCTGGAAAGCATATTTTGCGCCCCGGGATGGCAATCCGTCGAAACCTGCTTGCAATGACAGGCAACCCATTGTTCAACGGCGGGGCGGAAGCGGGGGGCGGCTTGGCTAGGGAGATAAATAGTAGAAATAATCATGCTGGATGTTATTAATAAAAGAAAGCCTGCGATGATCGCCGAGTTGCCAACGCGCCTTCCAAATAGAATCCTGTATCTGCCTATGGAGATCGCGTCCCGGGAGCTCGATTCGCGGCTGCTTATTGCCGTCTTGGCGATGAAGCGCGGGTTCGAGGTGGTGCTGGGCCAGAAATGGCTGATCGAGCGCAATATCGAAGCCATGCCGGCGGGTTTTTATCTCTCGAAGACGCTGACCCAGCGCGATGCCCGCGTGATGACGAAGGCGCGCAAATGCGGCTACCTAATGGCGGCGATCGAAGAGGAGCTCCCCGGCATTGTCGCAGCGCCCGACGAGTTGCGTTGGGTCTCGGAAGAGGCCGTTGCCACGACCGACCTGATTTTTGTCAGCGGGTCGCATAACACCAGTTCAATGCGTGTACGCTTTCCCAAGGCTGCAAGCCATATTCGTGCCGTCCTCAATCCGCGTTGGGACATGCTGCGACCGCAGCTGCGGGATTGTTACAGCGACCAAGCTGCAGAAATCAGGAAGAAGTACGGTCCTTTCATTCTGATCAACAGCAATCTCGGCCTGACAAATTCCGAAAAAGGTACGGCCGACGAGCTTATTCGCGATCAGGTGCGGCTCGGCAAGCTCAGCATGGATAATCGATCTCATGTCGAGTTCATCAACCAGGGCAAAACCATGGAGGCTGCGAACCGCGTTGCCCTTCACGAACTTATGCGGCGCCTGCCGGAGCGATATCCGCAGTACCGGATCGTTCTGCGGCCTCATCCGAGTGAGCGGCTTGATACGTGGATCAACGAGCTTGCCGGCAACGACCGGGTCTCTGTCGTGCGTGATGGTGCTGCAGCGCCCTGGATTCTTGCCGCTGAGATGCTGCTGCACACCAACTGTACCACTGGCGTCGAGGCGATTGGACTGGACAAGCCGGCCATTTGCTTGGTGACGATCGATGCCGATATCAACACGCGTTATCTCGCGAACCGGGTCAATCCGGTGGCGAGATCCGTTGACGAAGTTCTCGACCTTGTTGCCGTAGCGGCGACCAAGGGATGTGACGCCCTTTACTCCCCGGAAATGTACCGCATGTTTCGCGAGTCGATGTCATTCGAGGATGATCACCTGGGTGCCGACTTCATTCTGGATAGATTCGAAGAACTGAGCGTCGGCAAGCCACATGCGGTTGTCGGCGGCTCGCTCTGCAGCAGATGGCGGCCCGGCCGCAGATATGTCTGGGACATCGACGACAAGAACGTTCGCGCGACGTTGTTTCCGGAACTGGATCACGCGGAAATCGAGAAACGAATTCGGAAGCTATGTCTGGCGCTGGATATTTCCCTGGTGCCCCTGGTCCAGGATTGCGGGTCTAATGTCGTGCTGATCGGCGAGCGGCGCCTCAGCCTTTTCAGCCGGCTCCGGCGCAAGTTCACCTGGAAGCGGAAGTTCTCCTAGCGGGCAGCCATGGGCCGTTTGCTGCCATGCTAGGAGCGCAGAGCTTCCAGATCGCTCGGGCGTGCAAGGTAGCTGTGACCGCGATCGACGAGCTTCTTGATGATGGCAAAGCGCCGGTCGAGCCATTCCTGGCGGAGCAAGCCCAGGCAGCTTACATCGAAATACCGATTGTCCTTGAAGATGTGCTCACGCAGGACGCCTTCGACCACGAAGCCATATTTGACATGCTGACGAACGCCGCGTTCGTTATCGGTCAAGACCTCGCAGCAGAGGTTATGGAAGCCCAAATCGAGGAAGACGTGGTCCAGCAGCAGAACTTCGACGAAGGCACCGGTACCGACACCGCGCTCCACCATTTCACCGATATAGATCGCCCAGTAGCAACGGCCGTTCTCGGGTGAAATGTCGTAGATATTTACCAGCCCAATGTCGATGTCATTGCGCTTGATGATCCAATATTTCCGGGTCTTGTTGGTGATGGCCGAGGCAAACCAGGCGTCGTGTTCTTCCTGAGAAATCTCGTGGTCGGTGTGCATGTTCTTGGCAATCTCGGGAAGATTGCGCCACCGAAACAATTTCTCTGAATCGCCGGGCTCCACGGGTCGCAGGGTTATCATATCTCGTACCGTTTCTCGTTCGACGCCAACCAGTGATCGACTTACCGCCCCATCGCTAACAATAGGGTCGGATAATGGCCATCCAGCTAGTCCATTGGAGGATACAAATTCGCCCGCCCGCCCGTCGGTTTATGGATGGTTACGCCGATAAATGCCACCGAATTCAGCGGGTTGGATGGGATGCCGTCCCAAGAATCCCGCCGGCCTCGATGTGCAATTGTCTTCTCGATCAACCTCCAAGGCCGTCGGCCAGCCGACTTCATACGATATTATAGGATACCTAGCCTATTCCGCCATTTCAGATCATCTTTGTGAAAGAATTGGCATCGAGCCATTGAGTGTTGATGTCGCTGGCGAAGCGGAAGCCGTCGGCGACTTTGGCGGCGCCGTCTT
>NZ_CAKZGO010000017.1 GCF_936916975.1 uncultured Dongia sp.
AAGGCCGGCGGCGCCCCCGGGGCCATGGGCGGCACCGCCCAGGCGCGCAAGGCCCCGCAGACGATCAACCACACCCCCCGCGCCGCCCCGCCCGCCGCCCTCCCGCCGTCCGTGGGGAGGGCGTCCGCCCGCACCGCCCGCCCCTCGGCCGCCGCGCCGCCCTGGGCGGCCGCCCGACGCGCCAGGACGGCGTGTTCCAGAAGGTCTTCCTGGGAGAAGTCGCTGAAATAGGCGATCTCCAAGGCCGAGACCCAGCTCCGGGCGTCCGGGTCGGCTTCGACCTGGGTGATCTCGGGCGCGCGCAGCTGCGAGGTGCGGCCGTCGGCCGGGAAGGTGCTGCGCAGGAACTTGTCGTCCAGGTGCTCGCGCACGTCGGCCCACGCGGCGGCTTCGCCACACCACCAGGCCGGCAGCGCCCAGCGCCACCGGGCCAACCCGACCGTGCTGCACGACGTGTTCTTCCGCATCGGCGGCGCCGGCCTCGGCAAGGCCGACAAGCCCATCGGCAGCTTCCTGTTCAGCGGCCCCACCGGCGTCGGCAAGACCGAGGTGGCCAAGCAATTGGCCTACATCCTCGGCATCGAGCTGATCCGCTTCGACATGTCGGAGTACATGGAGCGCCATGCCGTCAGCCGGCTGATCGGCGCGCCCCCGGGCTATGTCGGCTACGACGAGGGCGGCTACCTTACCGAGGCGGTGCGCCGCAAGCCCTACTCGGTGCTGCTGCTCGACGAGGTCGAGAAGGCGCATCCGGATGTCTTCAACATCCTGTTGCAGGTGCTCGACGATGGCAGGCTCACCGACGGCCAGGGTCGGACGGTCGATTTCCGCAACACGATCATCATCCTGACCTCCAACCTTGGCAGCGAGTATCTGGTGGCTTTGGGCGACGGGGAAGATTCGGACAAGGCGCGTGATCAGGTCATGGGCGTGGTACGTCAGGCCTTCCGCCCGGAATTCCTCAACCGACTCGATGAGGTGATCCTGTTCCACCGCCTCAACCGGCAGAACATGACCGGCATTGTCGATATTCAGTTGCAGCGCCTCGATGCCTTGCTGGCGGAGCGGAAGCTGGAATTGAAGCTCGACGCCAACGCCAAGCAATGGCTAGCCGATGCTGGCTATGATCCGGTCTATGGTGCGAGGCCCTTGAAGCGTGTCATCCAGCGCGAGTTGCAGAACCCGCTCGCGACGTTGATCCTCGAAGGTAAGTTCAAATCAGGCGATGTGATCGATGTATCGGCTGACGAGGAGGGGCTCATCATCGGCGGCGTGAAGCTGTCACAATCGACCGTATCCGACAGCTTTGCCAACATGCCGGCGGCCGGCAGCGCGTAAGCAACGAGGCGGCAAGGCTCATTTGCCTTGCCGCCTGTCTGCTCGATCATGCCGCCTTCTGCTGTGTCGGGACCTGCGCCTGCGTCGCAACGAGCCCCTGCGTCGCAACGAGCATCGGCGCAGCAACGGCTTGTGTGGGCGTGCCGACCGCGAATCGGGGCAGGCGGCGTCCTATCATTGCCATGACCGCCAGTGCCACCACGCCGATGGTAAAGGCCGCCAGCGGGAACTCACCATTGCCAAGCATCACCAGGATCGGCACGGCTACCGCCGGCGGGTGCAGGATATCGAGCGCTTCAAGCACCAGCATGGCGCCGCCCGTGGTCAGGGCTACGCCCCACCAGGCGGGCGGCAGGACATCCTTCAACAGCACTGAGATCACGGCTGCCACCACATAGGCGCTGATCAGTACATTGGGTGCCGAACTCGCGGCCCGCGGCTGCGTGAGAATCACGAGGATGCTCGGCGCAAACGGTGCCATCAACAACGGCTGCGACGACAGATGCGCGATCAGGGCGAGCACGCCCACAGCGATGACGACCATGCCGGCGTTGTGCAGGCGGTGGGTGAGAAGCAGCAGAATTTGGGCGGCGTTGCGCATCAGGAAGACCTTCGATTTCCAGGATGAGGCGGATCCTAGTGATCGCCGTCCCGGGGTCCAATCGAATGCTCGGATCACTTCATCAAAGCTGTTTATCAGCGCTGAATCGGGCACGAAAAAGGCGGCGAGACCGTAGGTCGCCGCCGCCTTTTTGGCGATATCCCGAAGGGTCTTTAGTTCTGACAGCCTTGCGGATCGTTGCAATCGACGGTGCCGGCATCCGGCCGCTCGGCGATTTCAACGGCACCGCGCATACGCTGGCGATCGGTATCGATGGTGGCGACTTGCGCCTTGAAGGCCTTCAGATCCTTGCCGGCGAGCTTGCTGCTGCCGGTCGATTTCACATTCTTGGGATTGATCTGGACGCCGCCAACCAGCACTTCGAAATGGAGGTGCGGGCCGGTCGAGCGGCCGGTGGTGCCAACATAGGCGATGACCTGGCCCTGTTTGACCTTGTCGCCCTTATGCAGGCCCTTGGCGAAGCGGCTGGTATGCGCATAGGCGGTTTGATAGGTGCCGTTATGCTTGATGCGGACGTAATTGCCATAGGCGCCCTTGCGCCCCATCTCGACGATCGTGCCGTTGCCGGCAGCAAAGATCGGCGTGCCGGTGGGCGCGCCGAAATCCATGCCCTTGTGCATCTTGGTGTAGCCGAGGATCGGATGCTTGCGCGCACCGAAGCCCGAGGTGATGCGGGCGCCGTCGACGGGCGTTGCCAGCAGCGTCTTGCGCACTGCCTCGCCCTTCGAGTTGTAGAACTGGCCGTCGCCATTCTGCTCGAACCAATAGATCGGCCGCGTGATGCCGCTGGTGGTCAGCGCCGCATAGAGCATCTGGCCGGTGCGGGCGAGTTCGCCATCGGCGTTCTCGAGCCGCTCATAAACGACTTCGAAACTGTCGCCCTGTTGAATGTCGCGCTGGAAGTCGACGTCATAGGAATAGGCTTTGATGACATCGGCGATCACCGAACTTGGCAGGCCGGCTTTCATCGCCGCGTCATAGAGGCTGAAATTGATGACACCGGCGGCGCGCGCGCGGCTCTCGGTCAACGGCTTGTCGACCGCTTCCGCGACCAGCGTGCCCTTGGCGTCGCGGCTTACAGTGACGTCACGCTCGACCGAGGGTTCAAGGCTGAGGCTGACAAGTTGTGGCTGCGGCGCAGCGACAACACCGCCGGCACCGGTGGTCAAGTTGAGGGTGATTTCCTGGCCGGCCCTGAGGCTGCGCGGTGAGAACACGTCGGCGAGTGCACCGACGGTATCCTTGGCTTCCGTCTCGGAGAGACCGGCTTCGACGAGCACGCCATAGAGCGTATCGCCGCGTTGCACTTCGATGACCTTCTGCACGTCGAGCTTGGCTTCACGCAGGACCGCATCATCGGCGTCCCATTCGCGCTTGCCGGTGCCCATACCAAACTCGGAGGCGACCGTATCGACCGGTGCCATCAGAACTGGCTCGATCGGCGCAGCTTCTGGCAGCACGATGGCTTCTGCCGTTTCTGTTTCAACTTCGGCTTCTGGCGTGGGCTCAAGCGCACCGCCAGGCATCAGCGTGGTGAGGGCGGGAGCCGCTACGAAGGGTGCCGGTGCTGCTTCGTCGTCAACCGCTGCTGCGACCGTGAAGGTATTGGTGCCGGTGGGAATCCGCTGCGCCCAGATGGGCAGGATCTCGTCGCTGCCAAGTGTGCCCAGATCTGCAAAGCCGCGCGTGACGGCATTGGTGCCGGAGAAAGTGGCCGCAAGATCGGAGGCAGCCGCGGACGAGACAGTCTTTGGACGATGCGCTTCGAAAGCGCCGACGCCGCCCATGATGGCGATGCCGGCGGTCGTGTAGGTCAAATAACGCCGAAGCGTGCCCCAAACATGCGTGTGCGGCTTTTGCAATACTGTCACCAAGATACCCGAACTTGTGTTGATTACCCTCCGTTGCCCGGCCCGAAATCACCACATTTGGCGATCCCCCAGGACCATAAGCACCGGATAATGAAAGCGATTCTGACCTTGCCTGCCGGCTCGGACTCTTGTCAACCAAGAATTACCCAACGAGATCAAAACATTATGTGATGAATCATGTCTAAGCCCGCGCTGCCTAAAATATCGTTAATGGCGGCGGGCAGGCGGGTCATTCCACACAGGCGCGTGCGATGACCGTGGTGCTATCCGGCCGGCCGCCGAATATTATCGACCGATTGGCAAAGAAATCTCCCGCTCGCGGCGTTCCGACGCACTATCCGGGGGTGTTAAAGTCCCTGCCGGATCCCCATTTCTCTAATGTTTCCGCCACTTTCCGCCATTCGCGCGGATTGTTACGAAAATAATTAAGACGGGCGTTGACAGCGTCGGAAAAGCGGGGGTATAAGCCGCTCCCTCGACGCGGCCCACCGGCCACCGGGTTTCAGCCCGGGAGAAATCGGGGCCTGGGTAACACCGGGTTCTGGACCAAGCGCTGAGCAGCTATTTGTCATTGTGATTAGTCGAAGAAGGGATACGCGGGCGGCGGGTCTTTGGGCAGGGTGCTTGAGGATTTTC
>NZ_CAKZGO010000018.1 GCF_936916975.1 uncultured Dongia sp.
CAGGTTGCGCTGCACCTCGACCGGCGCCCACGGGGGCGGCGCGGCATGCACCCGCACCGAGCCGTCACGCTGCTCGACCCGGTAGACCGACACGCCGGCGTGGCAGCGGTCGATCGGAAAGGCGGCCTTCAGCAGTGCATACAGGCGGCTCCAGGAGGTGAGCACCTGCGGATGCGGCCAGCAGCACTCGGCCCCGCCGCGCGCATCCAGCACCACGCGCGATTCCTTGGGGACGAGATTCAGCGCCTTCAGATTAGCAGCGATCGGGCCGAAGATGTCGGGCGCCGTCGCCAGATAAAAGGCGCGCACCACGTCCTCGCGACCCTTCAATGCGGCGGCAAGGCTGTCATAGCTCTTGGCGTCGGTCGCATCGAGGCCGAGATAGGTCAGGCGCTTGGCGAACCGACCCCAGGATTCTTCGTCGAACTGCACGTCGCTGCCATTGGTCGAATAGGTGAGGCAATCGTCATGCATCATCTGCTTGAAGGCGTCGTCGGTCATGGCACCGCGCGAGACGGCGATGATGCGGCCGTCATCCGGCAGGCGCCGTTCACGGTCGAGATGGTAGAGCGCCGGAATGAGCTTGCGGCGGGCGAGATCGCCGCGGCCGCCGAAAACGATCATGTCGAATGGATGCGAAATCAGAGTCGTACGCTGCATGGCAAATCCCTAGGGGAATGGTCGGCGCGAGGTGCACCGGGTGGGTCGGTTCAGAATCGACCCTAGTTTGCCCCGTCACGCCGCCCCATGCCAGCCTTGATACGCGGCAATGGCCTGATTTCGTTCGATTTCCCGCCCAGATTGGGGGTGATTTAGTTCAATCGGGCTTCGGTTTTGGGATCAAATAGGCTGGTCCGGCTCATATCGAGGCTAAAGCGCATTGTGCCACCGGCGCCGGCCACATCCTGCGGCCGGACCCGCGCCACGGTGGTGGCGCCGCCCATGGTGAAATAGGCCAGCGTATCGGCGCCGGTGGGCTCGATGACATCGATCTCCGCCTCGACCTGAGCGGTTGACGGCGGGTGCTCCGTGCCACCCGCGATCGAGATCGCCTCCGGTCGGACGCCCAATACGACATCGCGGCCGATCCAATCGCCAAAATGCGGCTGGGGTTGGCCAAGCGGCAGGAAACGTGGCCCTTGCGCGCCATGGGCCTTCACCAGGGCTGAGATACCGAGCGCGCCGTTTTCCTGGGTGATCTGGCCGCGGACGAAATTCATTGCCGGGGCACCGATGAAGCCGGCCACATACATGTTGGTCGGGCGATCATAGATTTCAGCCGGCGTCGCGAATTGCTGGACCAGGCCATCCTTCATGATGGCGATCCGGGACGCGAGGGTCATCGCCTCAATCTGGTCATGGGTGACGTAGACGATGGTCGTTCCCAGGCGTTGATGCAGCTTCTTGATCTCGGTGCGCATCTCGACCCGCAATTTGGCGTCGAGATTGGAGAGCGGCTCGTCGAACAGGAACACCTTGGGCTCGCGGACCAGGGCGCGACCGATCGCGACGCGCTGGCGCTGGCCACCGGAGAGATCGGCGGGGCGGCGGGCCAGCAGATGCTCGATCTGCAGGAGTTGGGCCACCTTGGCGATGGCGGTGGCGCGATCCGTCTTGCCGACACCGCGCATTTCCAGGCCGAATTCCATGTTCTTGGCGACGCTCATATTAGGATAGAGCGCGTAGGACTGGAACACCATGGCGATGTCGCGGTCCTTGGGGTGAATGTCGTTGACCAACCGGTCGCCGATGCGGATCTCACCGGAGCTGAGGTCGGTAAGGCCAGCGATGATGTTGAGGAGCGTCGACTTACCGCAACCTGAGGGCCCGAGCAGGACCAGAAACTCGCCGTCTTCCAATTGGATGTCGATACCTTTGAGGATATCGATCTGGCCGTAGTTCTTTTTGACGTTGTTGATGCTGAGACGCGCCATACTTGCCCCCAAAACCTGTCGAAACTTCTCCGGAAATTTCTCCGGATTTCGGGTCGATGGGACACCGATTGCGACACAGTGTCAAACGGCAAAATCAGCTGGCAACTTTTTCGGAAGCGCGCGGTTCCTAATCATAATGGACGACCGCCGGACGTCCTGAGATCAGAAGATGGAGTTTCCTCATGAGCAACAACTATACCGCCGCCCGTTCGACCATCGAAGATACTGCTGCCGAAGCCGCCAAGACTGCCGGCAATGTCATGCGCGACAAGTTCGTCCATGCCAATGAAGCTATCAAGGAAGGTGCCGAGCGCGTCCAGACTGAAGCCGGCGCTGCCGTGAAGGAAGTCAGCGCCCGCGTTTCGGAGCGCCCGATTGCGGCAATGGCAGCAACCCTGGCTATTGGCGCGGTTGCTGGTTATTTGCTGGGCCGCCGTTAACTTTATCAGCGTTGTTGCAGCGCTCCGAGCGGGGAACCATTCTCGCTCGGAGCTGTTTCGATGCATGAGTGTCGCCAACCGCGTGCGGCAATATAACCGTCACAACAGGAGAGCATCATGAGTGCAGAAGTTCTGCAGGCGAAGACGCATATCGAGAATGTGAAAACCGGCATTCAGAACAGCGACCGCAAAGCCGTTGCCGAAGGCGTCTCGAAGGCGCTGGCTGATACCTATGCGCTGTATCTGAAGACGCAGGGTTTCCACTGGAATGTCGTGGGACCGTTGTTCTACGGCCTCCACAAACTGACGGAAGTGCAATACGAGGAACTGGCTGATGCAGTCGATGTGATCGCCGAACGTATTCGCGCGCTGGGTCATCCGGCACCGGCAAGCTTCAGCCAGTTCGCCAAGCTGACCCAGATCAAGGATGCCGACGGTACGCAGTCCGGTGAGGTCATGATCAACGCCCTCATTGCCGATCACGAATCGATGTCGCGCTCGTTCCGCGAGGTGATTGAATTGGCCGATAGCGTGGGTGATGCGGCCACCGCTGACCTCTTCACCGGCCGTCTCCATGTTCATGAAAAAGCCGTGTGGATGTTGCGCGCCCTTGTGAGCTAAAGCTCGGAACCAAAATTTTCGTTCTGGGTTGATTCAGTACGACCCCCAAGAAGCAATTCGCGAAGGAGAGAGACATGAACCAGGACCAGATCGCCGGCAATTGGAAGCAGCTCAAGGGCAAGGTGAAGCAGCAGTGGGGCAAGCTCACTGATGACGATATCACCAAGCTCGAAGGCCATCAGGACGAGTTGGTTGGCAAGATCCAGGAACGCTACGGCGTTGCCAAGGAAGAGGCGGAGAAGCAGATCGAGACCTTCCGCGCCGCCAACAAGGACATCTGGCCGAACTAACTCTCGGTATTGATGAGAAGGGTCGGCCCGCGATGCTTCGCGGGCCGATTTCGTTTGGGCGGAACTGTTCGCTTGCGACCGCATTTCTCAGATGAGACGAACTGTCACAGAAAGCACGGCCATGCGTAGGTTCCTTAAGATCTCCAGCATCGTGCTTGGCTCGCTTATCGGGCTCATTCTGCTTACCGTTATCTCCGTCTATTTTCTGCTGCAATCGGACTACATTCGCAACGAAGCCCAGAGCCGCGTCGGCGCCGCATTAGGTCGCGAGACCCGTATTGGCTCCACCCAAATCGATTGGGGCTGGACGACGCATGTCAAACTGCAGGATGTAAAGATCGCCAATGCCGAATGGGGCAAGACACCGCATATGCTGGAAGCGCAGCTGGTCGATTTCGAGATCGAGCTGTGGCCGCTCGTTAGCGGGAGCTTCGTACTGCCCCGCATTGAAATTGGCGCGCCCAAAATCTTGTTGGAGCGCAACAAGAACGGCGCCGAAAATTGGAGCTTCAAGGAAAGCCCCGGTCTCGCGACGGTAGCCGAGGTCGCTGCCCCCGAGGAGCGCGATGAGGCACCGACGATCGGTAAGCTGGCCATCACCAAGGGGAGGATGACGTATATCGACCGGCAGAAGGACCTCAATCTGGCTGGCGACATCAAGATTGGCGCGGGTGAAGCGGAGGGCAAGGACAAGGTCGAGTTTCATGCCGAAGGCAAGCTGGAAGGCAAGCCACTCAAAGTCGATTTCAGCGGTGGATCGATCGAGCTTCTGCAAAACAGTGAGAAGCCTTATCCGCTGAAGCTTGCCATCGATTTCGGCAAGACTTCGGTCGATGTTACAGGCAGCATCGAGGATCCGTTCAAGATGGAAGGGGCGGATCTTGAAATGAAACTGAAGGGCCCGGACCTGTCGGAAATCTTCCCGATCCTCGGCGTGCCGGCGCCAGCGACGCCCCCTTACAGTTTGGCCGGACATCTGACACGCAAAGGGGATGTCTGGCAGTTCCAGAAGATGGCCGGCATCGTCGGCAACAGCGATCTCGCTGGCGACGTCAAGATCGACTACGGCCCGAAGCGACCGTTCCTGACAGCCAAGCTGGTCTCCAAGGTCCTTGATTTCGACGATCTCGGTCCCCTCATCGGCTTGCCGCCGGCGACGGATGGCAAGGAAGCGGCCTCCGCAGAGCAGGAAAAGACTGCGAAGAAACTCGAAGCCGAAGGCGAGCTGTTCCCGGACGTACCATTGAAGATGGAAAAGCTGCGCGTCATGGATATGGACGTGACACTGGATGCGAAGCAGGTGCGCGCCGAAAACTATCTGCCGATCCAGTCGCTCGATGCGCATGTCAAGATCGACAATGGCCGCGCGGTCCTGGATCCGCTGAAGATGGATATCGCCAATGGCAGCCTCGACGGAAAAATGGTGCTGAATGCACGCGATGATGTGCCCAGCGTCACCACCGATCTGGCGTTGACTAATTTGGATCTGGCGGCGTTTTTCAAGGGGTCAGAATATTTCGAAACGACCGACGGCAAGTTGCAGGCCAGGGTCAATATCGATGGCGCCGGCAAGTCGCTGGCCGAGGTCATGGGCACCGCCGTGGGGGATGTGCGGCTGGGCATGAATGGCGGTTCACTCAGTGGACTGTTAATCGAATTGGCCGGCCTCGATATCGGCCAGGCGCTTATCCTTTATCTAGATGAAGAGCGAATTCCCATCCTGTGCGGTGCAGGTCGAATTGCGCTCAACAAGGGCGATGCGAAACTCGACCGCTTCATCATCGATACCACCGATTCAGTGCTCTATTTCCGGGGGCACGCCAATCTCAAGTCACAGGCCATCGATATTGAAATCGAGGCGGATGCCAAGGATTTCAGCCTGCTGGATATAGACGCACCGGTCGAATTGAGGGGCAAGATTCGCAAACCAGAAATCTCTATCGGCAAAGGCGTGCCGATCCCGCTCATCGAGCCGGGCGATGCCGAGGAGGTCTCCTGCGATGCCCTGATGGGCAGTGTGATGGTCCCTGCCCAGAACTAGTCTTACGCGGAAAGGCGCGCTTCCTGGCGCTCCAGCACAATCAAGATCGACCCATCGGCCTGCTGGCCGCCGGTGAGATATTGCTGTCGTGCCGCCCACTCAAATGCGGGCCGATGCTTCGCGAAAATCTTGAGCAATTGCGTCGGCGAGGCATCGTCGACCTGCTCATAGGCCAGCAGCGTTTGTTTGGCGACGCGGCAGAGCACATGCCCGGATGAACCAATGCCGACGATCCGGAGCGTTTCGCGATTAGGATTGTAGATCGGCGTCTCGTTGAGGAATGTCAGCGCCATTTTTACCTCCCTTAGACGGACGAGAGGGGAGTATGCGGCCGGATCATTGATCTATCAATGCGCGTTCGATGACATTTCGTGGGCAGGATGAGAATGCTGCCTGTTTCCTGTCACGACGAGGTGACAAATCGCGTTGGCGATCTTTTCGTGTGCGCATTTGGCGTTCAAGCCGCGTCTGGGAAGGCGATCTCGGCCAGGACAGGTAGGTGATCGGAGGCATGTCGGCCAGCGCGATCAATCCAGTTGTGCAATAAGGCCTGCGCTGGTCGGCAATAGATGCCATCGAGGTCCAGCAGCGGGTACCGCGCCGGAAAGGTCTTGTGCCGCGTGCGCCCGGGCATAAGCGGCAGAAAGGCACGGCGTACAAGGCCATGCCAGTCATTGAAATCCCCCACCATCAGGAGCGGCCCTGAGACGACGCTGACGATATCCTTGAGGCGCGCGATCTGTTGCCGTGATTCCGCGTAGCGCAGACCGAGATGCGTGGCGATGACGGTGAGTCTGCCGCCCGGCGTGTCCAGGCCAGCTTCGATGGCAAAGCGCGCTTCGTGTTTCGGCACGGAGAGGTCGTGCAGTTGCACGTTATGCAATGGCCAATGGCTGAGCAGGACATGGCCGTAATGCCCATCCGGGGCCACGATCGTGCGGGCTTCGGCAGCGTATTCGCCGAGTGCCTCGGTCAGGGCGGCCAACGGCAGGGCATCGCTGCGGCCGCGCGAATCCACTTCCTGAAGCGCGATGATGTCGGGGGCGTGGCCGCGCACGAGGTCGATGACGCGGGCCAGATTATAGCGCCGATCGGCACCGATGCCGGCATGGATGTTCCAGCTCAACAGGCGCAGCCGGTCGTTGCGGATGGTCACTGTCCGCCTATGTGCTGCGCTTGCGCAAGGCGCTAATGGCGCGTTGCAGGGCATAGGATACGGCGATCGACAGCAGAAGGATGCCGGTCAGCGCGACAATGCCGAGCGGTGTCGGGTCGGCGATGACACCCATGATCTGCCGTCCCATGAGCGCCATCACAGCAAAGCCCGGGGCGAGGCCCAAGGCCGTCCCAATCGCGTAGTCAACCGGATGAATGCGCAACGCGCCTGCCGCGAGATTGACCAGGGTATAAGGGGCTGCCGGCACGAGCCGAATGACAGTCACCGCCATGATGCCACGTTCCAGGAAAGCGTCGGCAATGCGGTTGAGGCGGGGCCCGCATAGCCGTCGCAGGGCACGGTTGCCGATCCACCAGCCGATCGCGTAGGTCGTCATCGCGCTGGCCATGGCGCCCGCCGCGGCAAAACCTAGTCCCGGCCACAGGCCGAACACGGCCACGGTGCCAATGATCAGCAACACGACCGGAAAGGCGATCAGTCCCGCGAGTACGAAGATGCCCACGACGGCGAAGCCGGCCCAGGGACCGCTGACAGCGGACAGCGACCGTTCCCAGGCGGAGATTTCGCTGGTTTCGCTGAGTGGTGAGAAGCCCCAGGCGGCGGAGAGTGCGCAGAATCCTATCAGCATCACGGCGAGGAAGGCCCAGGCGGCTGGCTTGCCGGTCAACCAGCCGGCAAATGGGCTAACATAGCGCTGGAGCGCAATCGGCTGCTCAGGATCGGCAATGGATTTCAGGATCGGCATGCTCGCGGCCTCGGCGTCGGCAGTAACGAATCTGGTAGCGTGCGTGCGCGCCGAGATGGTGTGCACGGCGTGGATGAGTGAGTGCTGCCGCCGGAGAGCGGCTTCGAAGGTTGCGACGCTGCATCCGCAATGCTCCGCCAGGAGGCGATGGCGAATCTGGCGGATGGAAGCAGCCGCCTCCTGCGTGTCGGCTTCGACCACGAGATCGCATTCGCTGTCTGTCGCCATCGAGCGATTGCATAGATTTGCCGAGCCGATGCGCAGATATGTGTCATCGATGATCATCACCTTGGAATGGAGCGAGATATCGACGTCGGCGACGCAGGGCGCCACTACCAGCCAGCGGGTCGGTGCTTCGCTGTCTTCCAGGATGCGGATGAAATCGGTGCGGCCGGGTAGCATCGCCTGGCGCTCCATGACGCCGTGATAGCTGAACGGGCACATGATCACCACCTCAAGCTTGGGGCGCGCCCGCAGCTGTGCGGCGAGCGCTTGGGCGATCGGCGTCAGGGTGAGGTACTGGCTTTCAATATAGACCGTCCGCTCGGCGCGCTTGATCATGTCGACGAACAGAGCTTCGATCTCGCGGATTTCAGGCCGCTCGTCGAATTCTGGTTCGGTCCGGGCGATGGCGAGGGTGATGTCTTCGAAGTCGGGTTTCAGAAATGCCGGCCAGGCCTTTCCGACCTGAGGTAACGGCACCGGTGCCTCGCAGGCGGCACGTTCCCATCGGATTCGCACCAGATCGGCCAACGCCTCGGCCGCTGGCCCGTCGACGACCATTTGCACGTCGTGAAAGGGCGGATAACATTTGCCGGCGGGGTCGACACGGAGTGCGTTATCTGTCCGGTGATCACAATCGTCCCAGCGCCGGATGGTCAGGTCGAGGCCGCCGGAGAAAGCGACACCGTCATCGATCACCACAATCTTCTGATGATGCCCGGCGCCGAGCGGCACCGTGCCATCGAGGCACAGATCGATCTGCGGCAGTCGCTTCCAGCGCAAAGCCAGCGATGGCAACGGTTCGCGCTCATCGGCGAAGAAGACCGAGTAATCCCACAGCAGGATGCGAATCTTGAGATGCGGCTTGCGCGCGGCAAGCGCGTCGAGGAAGTCACCCAGGGCCAGCGGGAAACCATCGGTCGCGGTGCCACTGGCACCTACCAACAGCATCCGACTATCGACATCCCAGCCGACAATATAGATGCAGTGTTCCGCTTCCAACATCGCAGCCCGCACGGCCTCAAAATAGGCCGCTGCGTCGATCAGCACACTGGTACGCGTCGCGCGCGCCACGCGCCAAACATTGTGCCCTGGTGCGAAGAGAGGGGACCGAGCATCCGAAAGAGCTCCGTCTAAATCGCGTTGGCGGTCCGCCGCAGCAGCAAGCCGCGCTGAAACATTGCCCATTCCATCACCTGGATCTGCTGCGTTATGCAGAGATCAACACGGCACCGACCTAAAGGTGCCGGCAAAGGCACGGTACATTTATCCGTTTCGCACGAAAATGAAGGATATTCAGCCTGTTGAGGGTTGTTGCGGATTGGCCTGCACGAGGCCGGCGCCGATCGCAAGCCACACCAGATGAGCGTCGGTGCGCGCGCCGACCTTGGACTTGATCTGGTAATGGTAGTTGCGGACTGTCTTCAGGCTGAGATGCAGCGAAGCTGCAATCTCTTCGGCCGACCAGCTTGACGCGACCAGGCGGAGAATCTCCGTCTCACGCGGGCTGAGTTCGTCCAGCGGGGAGTTCGGCTGGGCGAGGCGTTCAGCGGCAATCTCCCGTGCGACATCATTGCTCATGGCGCGGCCGCCCCTGGCGACGATCGCAACCGAATTGACCAGTTCGGCGGCATCGCTGCCTTTGGTGACATAGCCGGCGGCACCCGCCTCAAACGCCTTCAGCGCAAAGCCGGCGCCGCTATGCATGGTGAAGATGAGAATGCGGGCATCCCGGTCCCATTGCCGGATATGCCGCAGCGCTTCGATCCCACCGACGCCGGGGAGGGACAGGTCCATGATAACCACGTCGGGCTTCGACTTCTGATAGGCTTGATAAGCGGTGGTGGCATCGTCGGCCTCTGCCACGACACGGTAGCCCGGCGTCCGTTCCAACAGCCGCCGATAGCCCTCGCGCACGACGGGGTGATCATCGACCAGCAGGATGGTGAGGTCGGTCATGCCGGCACCGTCGTAGCGATAGATGATCCCCGCGCGCCCATCAAGGGAATGAGCGCGGCGACGCGCACGCCTCGACGCGCCTGGCTGATCAGCAAACTGCCACCCAGCGCCGCGACCCGTTCGCGGATGCCGAGGATGCCATATCCCGATGCCGAACTCAGCCGCGCCGGCGTGCCACCGCCGTCATCCTCGACGCTCAGCGCCACGGCGCCATTCCCTTCCGCGTCAACGCGCGCGACATGCAGGTGGACGTCGTGTGGTTTGCCGTGCCGTGCAGCGTTGGTCAGGCATTCCTGGGCGATGCGAAAGATATTGAGGGCGGTGGCTTCAGGCAGCCCAGCAAGATCGCCGACGACGTCAAGATGGAATGTCGCCTGCAGGTCGTTTTGCACGTTCCAGCCAGCGACGAGTTGGGCGAGACTCGCTTCCAGGCCGAGTTCCTCGACCTCCTGGGACCGCAGGCGAGCAAGGGCGCCGCGCAGTGTCGCCGTCATCCGCTTGGTGACATCGATCACCGAGCGTGCATCCCGCGCGATCTCCGGCCGGTCCGCTTTCGCCTCCATCTCGATGACGGTGGCCAGGGCGCCGACGGCCGCAAGGCACTGACCGAACTCATCATGAAGATCCCGCGCGAGGGCGCGGCGCTCTTCCTCCTGGACCTGAAACAGGCGATTGGTCAGCGCGACGCGCTGTGCCGTTGTCTCCGCCAAGCGGGCAGTGAGATCGTTGACCGCACCGGAGATCCGGTTGAACTCCGCCGTGCGATAGGACGGCAGGCGGTAGCTGTAATCGCCACGCTCCAACCGCCTGAGGCCGGCGACGATGGCCCGGGCCGGCATCAGCGACTGCCCGATGAAGAGAGCAGCGAGAACGCCGATCCCGGCCGCAAGCAACGCCGCGACGCTGAGGACGACATAGATCTGATGCCAGGCTTGGCGCACCGCCGCACCTCGGTCCGGCTCGGCCGAAACCATGCCGGCCGTCGGCTGGCGCAGTGTGAGTGGCCGCTCGACCCGCGCATAGCTGCCGAAGACATGATCATAGAATGCCTCGAACCAGGCCGGTGCTGGATCGCTAATCATCTCCAACTGGCTACAGAGGCGGCGCGGTGCTTCGACGCCGGGTGCGAAGGTGATGCAGACACCCGGCGAGATGGTCTTCATGGTCGCCATCGTTTCCCAGTCCGGGATCGGTATCAGATGGGTCCGGCTCAATCCGCCGCGCCAGAGCAATTCGCGCCAATACAACGTCTCGAGCGTGCCGGCGACCCGGTCGGCAGACGCCGCCGCTTCTTTTTCGATGGCACGGTGGGTGTCGATCAGAACCCAGCCGACGGCGCAGACCAGGCAGACAAGAACGACACCGATGAGACGCAAGACGAGATGAGCGAACAGGTTCATTTTTCTCTCTCGGTCCAGTTGGCCTAGCCCATACTGGTCGCCCGAGCCTTGGCTGGCAAGCAGAGAGGCCATGAGCGGCTGACCCGGAGAGCGGGTCGGGCAAATTGCCCAAGGCGATGCGGGACCGGTGCCCAGGCGCCTGGCCCAACCGAACGATAAGCTCAGCAGTGTCGTCCGAGGCAGCCAGGAGAGCCATATCTGCATGAGCACGCGCAAAGTCGAACTGCCCGGACGCGATCCGTTGCCGGCCTGGCTCATCTTCACCGGTGTCAGCTTCTTCGCCTTTGTCATCCTTTGGTACTATGGGCTGATCGAACGGATGGTCGCCAGCGACCGCACCTATATTTCGTCGATCATCGGGTTACTCTATATCGGCAGCAGCCTGCATTGCCTGTGGCGCATCCTCATCGTCTCGCGAGAGGGCGATGCCGCGGTCAAGACCGCCCAAGCGGTTGCTGGGGACAGCGAGTTCCTGACTAACGCGCCCGTTGCGGGCAGCGCCGGCCTGGTCGCCGGCCATATCCGCGATCTTGTCACCAAGGCGGCGCTGCAGGGGGCCGGACGCCTCGACCAGACCCTGCTGCTGCGTGTCCTTGCCGACCGGCTGCGCGGCTCGAACCTGTTCGGCGTCTTCGCCGGCGACACGCTGATGAAGTTGGGTCTGCTAGGCACGATTATCGGCTTCATCATGATGCTGGCGCCGATCGCCGGGTTGGATCCCGAAAATCGGGAGGCGGTCCGGTCGTCGATGTCGCTGATGAGCGACGGCATGGCGGTCGCCATGTACACGACTCTGGTCGGCCTGGTCGGCTCGATCCTGGTCCGGATTCAGTACGCCCTGCTGGACCGCGCTACGGCAAAGATCTTTGCCTTTGCGGTCGACCTCACCGAGGTCCATGTCATCTCAGCGCTGGAACGCAGGTTCCTTGACGGCGGGCCAGCCACGGCATGATCGACAATTTCGACCTCCTGCCGCGTGAGGAAGCCTTCGACCCATTCAGCGTCGTGCTGTTCAAGGCCCTGCAGGTTCTTGCCTTCCTGTTCTTCTTTGCGCTGCTGATGGTGGCGCCGGAGGCGAAGAAAGGCAAGATCGACAGCAAGGCGGAGTTTCTCATCAGCGTCGATTGGCCGGACAATCATCCCGATGATTTCGATACCTTCGTCCAGGACCCGATCGGCAACATCGTCTGGTTCCGGCGGCGTGAGGCCGGCTTCATGCTGCTGGACCGGGACAATCGGGGCGGTCTCAACGCCTTTGTGCTGGTCAACGGCCAGAAGGTACCGACGGAGACCCGGCAGGAGCTGGTCAGCCTGCGCGGTATCGTGGCCGGCGAGTATACGGTGAATGTCTACCATTTCAGCGCACTGACTGGTCGGCCGGTGCCGGTGACCGTGACCATTCAGAAACTCAACCCTGTCGTGACGATCGTTGCCAAGGAAACGATCGAGTTCGTCCAAGGCAACGTCGAGAAGACCGCCGCGCGCTTCACCCTGGATGCGAGCGGCGCGGTGACGGAAACCAGCCATATCGAAAGATCGATCCTGCAAACATTTTACAACGCCGCGCCAGACGGCAAAGCATGGCGAAACGGTGCGCCCCAATGATGGGATTGCAGACCAGCGTGCTGTGCCTATCCCTCGCCTATGCGCTGCTGAGCGTCTTGCTGCTCGTGGTGATGGCGTGGCTGTCGATCCCGCGATCGATCAAGATCGCCGTCATCCTGATCGCCAGCATCTTTTACATTGCGGTCTTCTTCGCGATGCAGGGCTTGCTCGGCTGGTCGGCGCCGGTGGCTGTGCCGGACCGCTTTCAAGTGCTGTGGACCCGCATCATCGAGCCGAACCCGGCACAAGAGAAGCCGGGCGCCATCCATCTCTGGCTGGAGGAACTGGACGATTCCAACCTGCCCAGCGGCGTGCCGCGGGCCTATCTGCTGCCCTATTCGACGGAATTGGCGCGGCGCGTATCCGCGGCGCAAGGCGAGATCGAGGCGGGCCGTCCACAAGGCGGCCGGTCGCGATTCTTCGGCAACGAGCCGCAAGAGGCGCGCATCGGGGGCGCTGTCCCAGTGAACACCGCTGCACCTCCGGGGGGCGATCCCTCAGGCGGCGGATTGCTCGACCCGGCCTTTCTGGGCGGCCAATCCAAATCGGTCGACCTCGCCCCCTTGCCGAAGCCGATACTCCCGCCCAAAGACCTTCCGTGACGGTACCTGAGTTTTGGAAGACTACGTGGCGTGAGAGCTAATCACTCGCGATCACGTTCGTAACTCTGATCGACTGGAAAGGCGGGCAGCCACCGCTCTCTTCGGCAGGCCCAGGTCTCGTAAGTCGGGCGGACCAAGTTGTCCGAGTCCAAAGCCCCAGCATTGACCTCGATTTCGGATCCTCTTTTGTCGAAGACCGAGGAGCCGCACACTGGACAGAAGTGGCGAAAGCCATAATGTGCCGTTTCGCCCGTCACGGTAACGACAGTGTCGGGAAAGACCGCGAAGGTGTAAAAAACTGCGCCATATTGCTTTCGGCAATCGAGGCAATGGCAGATGCCAACGCGGCTCGGCTCGGCGTCTGTCGCCAGCCTCACCTTTCCGCATAAACATCCGCCGGTAAAACGGCCTTTCATTCGGCAACCTCCTGCCGCTGCCGCTCGTCCGAGACGCGACCCGGTATCGGCGAACGCGATTCTTGAGTGATCGGATTAATCGATTTCTCAGAGGCCGAGTTGCCTCGCGTTTGCAATCCAAAGCCTTCATTCATGGCAAAGTCAAGCCGAAGCGGGAGTGGGTTCAAGAGAGCGATGGCAGAAGGTGAGCCGGTCAACTCGGTATCCGATCGCACGGCGAGGGGGCGATACATCCCCCTCGCCGTGGAGAGTCGACCAGAGGCGTCCTTGGGCAGGTTTCCATAGTGCCTCCGGTCAGCATGATCTGCCGGAGCTAAGCGATCCCGCCTGAACGGGCAGCCCGTCTCCTTCCCATTGCGGACAGCGAATGGCCAAGAATGAACACTGACGCCGCCAGCAGACCGACATCCTTGAGCAGGAACTGACCGGGTGCCACGGAGATCGCTGGGAAGCCCAGGCTTGGCTCAATGACGCCGGGCGTCGAGACCATAAAGCTGAGCGTTGTGGTGAACAGGCCAGCCGACAGGAACCCGCCGATCGCGGAGAAGGTGGGCGAAAAAATGCGCCCGGCAATCAGGAGGCCGATCGTCAGTTCCACGAACCCGAGGAAGGTGGAAAAGCCGCGCACGGAGAAGATATCGTACATCCAGGAGAGGATCGGACTGTTCTCGACGAGCGGCACCAGGCCCTGCGCCTCATAAGCCGTGAATTTCATGCCGCCGAACCAGAAGTAGATGACCGCCAGCGAGGCAAAAATGCCGTAAGCGGCAAACTTCGTGATGTCGGTGCCGAACATTTCAACTGACGCCAGGTGCCGGTCGAATGAGCGGGTGTCGCGAGCGCTAGGGGTATTGATACCAGACATGACACATCTCCTTGTTTAATATAGGTTAATAATTGGGACCAATTGGTTCCTAATCGGACACCGCGCCGGTCTTGACAGCTGAAATTGTTATTAGGAACCGATTAGTCAATAACTAGATCAAAAGAATTTTTCGTATATTGACCGATCGGTTCCTAATAGGCATATTCCGACCTGGAGGTACCAAATGGCCCGGCCGCGAGAATTCGATATCGACGAGGCGCTTGAGGGCGCCATGAACCTGTTCTGGACCAAGGGGTATGAGGGGGCATCGCTGCAGGATCTGCTCGAGGCCATGGATATCGCGCGGGGAAGCCTGTACAAAGCCTTCCAGGACAAGCGCAGCATCTATCTCGCGGCCCTTGACCGCTACGACCAGACGGAGATTCAGCAAACGGTGGATGGTCTGCGCGACCGGGCCGCCGGCGATGGCGCCACGCGCATCCGTCTGTTCCTGGAAGATGCGCGCGCAGCCGTGGTCCGGCGCCACGACCGCAGGGGATGCTTTCTGTGCAATGCGGCTGTGGACCAGGCACCCACGGATCCTGAAGTTCAGGCGAAGGTTCAGGCCATGATCAAGCGCATGGAACGTGCCGTCGTGGTGGCACTGCATGAATGTGCTCAGGCGAGGCAGTGGGCTACGAAGCGCCAGGCCGGGACGGCTCTCACGCTGACCAACGCCTATTTGGGCCTGCGCGTCCTCGCCAGATCAGGGGCTCCGGCCAAAGACCTTGCGGCGGTCATCCACACGACCTTGCAAAACTCTGGCTTGACGGCAAATGACGGAGAGCTGCCTAGGTAACCAAATCGTTGTCTCGCATCCACGGACGCTACCGAACCAACTCAACCAGCCGCCGACAATCTGCCAGCAATCGGCGTTCATTAAGATTGGTGACGCCGAGCAGCAGACCCTGTGGCGCGGAAGGCTGCATGTACCAGGGCGAAAGAGGCACGGGCGCCATGCCGAATGGCAGGGCGCGCAAGGCGATGTCGACGTCTGACATAGATTCGGGGAGCAACGTTACAACGCCTAAACCTGCCGTCGCTTCCACCTTGATGACGTCTGAACTCACGGCAGCCAGGCAACGCAGCAGCATCTCCCGTTGGGCGGCATAAAGCCGCTTCATGTGGCGGAGATGACGCAGATAGTGTCCTTCCCGCAGGAATTCTGCCACCGCACGCTGCATGGCGGCGGCCGGCGCCGGTGCCAGGCAAGCGGCAAGCTCGCCGAACCGTCGAGCGAGGTCCGGCGGCACCACCAGGAAACCCAGGCGCAGCGCCGGGCTGATGGTCTTGCTGAAACTGCCGATGTGGAGCAGCCGCCCCCCATGATCGAGGGAAGCAAGCGCCGGCGTGGCCCGTCCCTTCAACTGCAACTCACTCAGGTAGTCGTCCTCAATGATCCAGGCGCCGGTTGCCTGGGCCCATGCCAGCAGTGCCAGCCGCCGTTGGAGTGACATCGTCATCCCGAGCGGTGCCTGCTGACCCGGCGTCACAACAGCCAAGGCCGCTCCAGCAGCGCCTCGAATACCGGTGGCGACATCCAGCCCTTCGGCATCGACCGGGACGGGTGCCACTTTCATGCCAGCCAAACCTAGCGCGGTGCGCGTGAGCGGAAACCCCGGGTCCTCCATCCAGGCAGTCTTGCCTTCAAGCTGAAGCCCGCGGATCGCGAGGCCGAGTGCGCCGGCAAACCCGGCCGTCACCAGCACCTGCGCAGGCGTGCACCGGATGCCCCGGGCTAGGCCCAGGTAAGCCGCGACCTCCTTTCGCAGGCCCGGATCACCACGCGGGTCCGGATAGCTGACGGGAGCCGCCGCAGCACGCCGGGCTTCGCTGGTCAGGACGCGTGACCACAGTTTGAAAGGGAAGGCGTCTTGCGAGGGCACGCCCATCTGAAATGCCAGGGGCGCGGTTCCGAAGTCATGAAAGAGCCCCGGCAGAGGTGACGCATCGGGCGACCGATCGGGTTTCGAGGACGTAGGTGGGCGTTCGGCGACGCGCGTGCCTGCCGCCCCCAGTCCAATCGCAAATTGCTCGTCTATCAGGCGTTCATAGGCCACGCGCACAGTACCGCGGGAGACACCGAGCTGGACCGCCAGATCCCGCCAGGAGGGCAGCCTCGCGCCCGCGGCGAACCGCCCCGTCTCGATGGCGTCCCGGATGGCGCCGTAAATCTGGGCAGCCAGCGGCGTTTTTTTCGCACGATCAAGGGCGATGGGAAGGTCGGCCATGCCCGATGGTACAGTCGGAATCGCCAATGCTGGAACTGTTTTATGATCAGGGTGAGACGACCCAATCATTGCAGCGCCCTACCGTTCCCACCCGTCATGAAATGGAAACCGCTTCGCCCAGAACTCTTTGAGACGTGGATCGGCGTCGACCCGGCGGATGATTTTCGCCATCTTCGGTGCGTTCTCGTAAAAGCGCGCGCGCCCGGGAGCGAAGCGCGAGACCACCGCCACATAGAGATCCAGGATGGAGAGTTCGTCGCCAAAGACATAGCGGCCGGGCGTGATCTGCTCGTCCATCATGCGCCAACAATCGGCTCTTCGGTCACAGATGCGATCGATCACGTGCGGCGCTTGCTCCTTGCTGGCGACGATTCGCGTCGGATCGTCGATGATCCAGACAAGCGCGTAGATGGCTGCCGACACATAGGTCATCCAGCGTAGATATTGAGCCCGGTTTGGGTCGTTAGGTCCTGGCGCCAGGCGCGCCTGTGGATAGAGGTCGCCGAGATAGATCAGGATCGCAGCGCTTTCGGTTATGACTTCGCCGGACGATAGCACCAGCGCCGGGACCTGGCGCAACGGATTGACAGGCTCGACCAGCTTGCGCGCCGCTTCGTCCTCCCAGGTCACCGCCTCGATCACCTCATAGGGAATATCGAGGAGCGTCAGGGTTGCCTCGACCGGAACGGAGCCCGATCCAACCGCACCGAATATCTTGAGCATGAGCGCCTCCAGGAGCGTGATTGATCCGAGCCGGCCACGCCCAATGGTACAGCCGGAATTCCCAATCTTGGTACTGTTTTATGACCAGGGAGAAGCTCATCTTTTCAACACAACCAACGCATAGGAGACGTCAGATGACTCAACGTATGGATTACAACGCTGCGGCGCCGGCCGGTATGAAAGCGCTCGGCGGCGTCTATGGCTACATCATGCAAAGCGGCCTGCCAAAGACCTTGGTCGACCTTGTCTATCTTCGTATCTCGCAGATCAATGGCTGCGCCTATTGCATCGACATGCATTCGCGCGACCTGCTGAAAGAGGGCGTGACTGTCGAGAAGCTTGTCCTGGTCCCGGGCTGGCGTGAAGGCGGTCCGCTGTTCGACGAGACCGAGCGCGCCGCACTCGCCTGGGCGGAGACAGTGACGCGCGTTGCGGAATCCGGTGTGCCCGATGCCGAATATGAGGCAGCGGCTGCCGCGTTCGACCAGAAGCAGCTTGCCGACCTCACCATCGCGATCGGCCTCATGAACGCCTACAATCGGATGGCAATCAGTTTCCGCGCCACGCCGGCTGCTGCCAAGCAGTAGCGACGCAGGAAAGGAGCAGCCATCATGAAACGCATCATTTTGGCAGCGAGCGCAGCCTTTCTTGCCATCGCTTCGATCCCGACCCAGGCGCACGAGACGGCCGGACTGCAAGAGACGTTGACGCCTCTCTTTGAAAGCGCGCTCCCGAACGTGCCCGGTAAGTCGCTGATCGCGCTTGAGGTGGAATATCCACCGGGCGCCGCCACCCCGTCGCACACGCATCCGAAATCGGCGTTCATTTACGCCTATGTCCTATCGGGCGAGATCGTGAGCGCCGTTGACGATGGCGAGCCGCGCGTCTACCGGCCGGGCGACAGTTGGCATGAGGCCCCAGGGGCCCATCACCGGGTTTCACGAAATGCCAGCGAGACGGAGTCGGCCAAACTACTCGTGATCTTCGTCCTGGATCCAGGCGAACGGCAGATGGTGGTTCCCGATCCGATGTAGTCGCGAACGATTATCGATCACGGCGCAGGGGAGAGCGAAGATACGCTCGTCAGAAAGTCACGCACGATCGGCATGCGGCACCGCTCGATGAAGCAGACGGCATATTCGTCGACCGTTCGGTCGCTGTCCGTCAGCGGCAGGAAGCGGAGCCGCGAATCGTGGCCGATCTCACGATCCGCGATGATACCAATGCCGAGACCCGCCGCGACGACCTCGCAGACCGCTTCTCGCGACGAGACCTCGATCATATTTCCGGGCGCCACATGATGGTCCGCCAGGGTCGATTCGAAAGTCTCACGGGTGACGGAACCCTTTTCGCGGAGGACAATCGTGCGGCCGGCAAGTTCCGCGGTGGATATCTCGCGCCGCGCGCTCCACTCGTGGCCGGTCGGGACGAAAATCCCGATTCGCATCGACAAGATCGGCCGGACATGCAGCTGCGGATCGGGCGGCCGCCGCGCCGTGATGCCGACATCGGCGCGATGGTTCACCAACTGCTCGATCACATGGCCCGAATTGCCGATCGACAGCGTGAAGGTGAGGTCGGGCCGGCTGGATTTCAGACTCGCGAGAATCTGGACGGAATGGAATGCCGCGTCGGCAGCCACGCGAAGATGGCCGCCCCCCTGACGGCGACTGCGGAGGATGGCGCGCGCCTCCGCCTCGGCCGCGAACAGGCGCTTGGTCACGTCGAAAAGAACCTGGCCGTCGGGCGTCAGATCGACTCCCAGCGGCTTGCGTCGGAACAGGCTCAAACCGGAGCTTGCCTCCAACTGTCGAACCTGGGCGGAGAGTGACGACTGGCTGACGGCCATCTCGCGGGCCGCCCGCGAAAACCCGCCCGCCACGGCGACGAAGTGGAAGGCCCGAAGCTGAATCATCGACATGTTTCAGGTTTCCCAATTCCAGGTTCCGACCACCCCTGCGTTCATGCCCGGAAATGTAAATGGACTCTGTCTCCGTTCGGTTGCGGCAGCATGACGGTTCCAAGTGCGCCGCTCCTGCCGGCGCCAGCTGGATAGGGGGGCCGGAAAGACCGGCTATCGCCCCGTGCGATACCGGGCATCGCAAGTTTCAATGGCCAACATGATGCGCATGTCGACGACCTGTCATCGTCGCTTCCTAGCATCCGGCCCGTCCGCATCGCGGGTCGAAGCATTCGCTCGCCGGCGGTCGAGTTTCAGGCAAGAAGAGGAAGCCATGGTACAGAAGGCAGTCTTTATCGGGATCGATGGTATGCAACTGGAGCAGCTGATGCTCCTGGGTCTGAAGGGTGAAGCGGAAGAAATCCTGGGCCTCGACATCGTGGAAGCATATGCGGGCGGCGTCCAGGGAACGGCGTCGGAGCAGAGCACGTCGAGCGGTCCCGGCTGGTCGACCCTGCTGACCGGCGTGTGGGACGATCAGCACGGCATATCGAGCAACAACAACCAGCCGATCGCCAGCGACGTGACCAGCATTTTTGAGTACATCAACAATGCCTCCCCCAATGCCACGATGGCCTCGATCGTCAACTGGTCGCCGATCAATACCGGCCATTTCGCCCGCGAAATGGGCCTGCTGGGCGACCCCGCAATCGTCGACCATGTGTCGAGCGGCCTCTCGGACGAAGCCGTTACCGATACCGTCGTCAACCTCATCAACACCGAGGCGCCGGACTTCACCTTCGTGCATCTCGACGAAGTGGATGGTGCTGGCCATGCCGGCGGCTTCGGCGACAGCTACGACAACGCGCTGATCAGTGCTTCCAACCAGGTGGGCGAGATTCTGGCCGCCGTCGCCGCGCGTGAGGCGGCGTATCCGGATGAGGACTGGCTGGTGATCGTTTCCACTGATCATGGCCGCGATCCGTTGACTGGTAGCAGCCATGGCGGGCAGACCACATCGGAGCGGCGAATCTTCATCGCGTCGAACGAGGATCTGGGGTCTTTCTCGGACCCGGTGCCGCAGACGTCCGTCGTTGCGACCATCCTCGATCACCTCAACATCCCGTTCACGCTGTCGCCGGATGGGCTGGAGAGCGGCTCCCTCCTGGAGGGCGCTGCCGATCCGATTCCCCCGATCCTCGAGGCGATTCTGGCGCCGGTCGACGACGCTGCGGGCGTCGCCATCGATTCCAACCTGTCGCTGCGGTTCAGCGAGAATGTCCAGAAAGGCGCCGGTAACATCGTCGTCAGGCTGACGTCGGACGACAGCGTGGTGGCGACGGTCGACGTGACCTCGGCCCATGTCACGATATCCGGCGACATCGCGACCATCGACCTGCCGGATCATCTCGCATCGGAGACGAACTACTACGTCGAGATCCAGCCCGGCGCCTTCACCGACGGCGTCAATGCCTTCGCCGGCATTTCGGACAAGACGACCTGGAACTTCACCACCGATGCCGACGTGGCGGCGCCGGAAATTGTCGCCCTGCAGCCGGTCGATGGCAGCGTCGATGTGACCCCCGACAGCAATCTGCTGATCGAGTTCAATGAGGCGGTGCTGGCCGGCACCGGCAACATCCTGATCAAGCGGGTTGACGATGGCAGCATTGTCCAGACCATCGATGTGACGTCGAGCCATGTCACCATCGACGGCAAGACCGTGACCATCGATCCGGCGACCGATCTCGAGCCGGGCATTGAGTACTACGTCGCAATCGAACCGGGTGCCCTGCGCGATACCGCCCAGCGCACCACGCTCTTCTCTGAGGACTTCGAAGGGCTCGCTTTGCAACCCTTCGTCGGCGAGAGCGGCGGCGACGGCACCGACTTCACCGCGACTCCACCCACCGGTTGGACCCAAGAGAACACGACGCCCGCCGGCGGCCCGATCGAGTATTATGGCTGGAACTTCTTCGACAAGAACTCCTGGATCAACTCGGCCGGCAATCAGGGCCGGGCGGGCTTCACCAACGCCAGCGGCACGGTGATGGTGGCCGATCCCGACGAATATGACGACGGGGCGACCAATATCGATCCCAATCTGTTCAACGCTCACATGAAGACGCCGGCGATCGACCTCACCGGCATCGTGGCCGGCACGGCCACCGTCACCTTCGACTCCAGCTGGCGGCGTGAGGACAACCAGAAGGCGGTCTTGATGGTCTCCTACGACGGCGGCGCGCCGATCGAACTGCTGCGCTGGACCTCGGATCCCACGGATCCGGACTTCAAGGCCGACGCAACCAACGAGACACTCACCGTCGCCCTCAACAATCCCGTGGGTGCGACCAACGCGGTGATCAGCTTCGGCGTGATCGACGGTGGTAACGACTGGTGGTGGGCGATCGACAATATCGCCGTCCAGGGCACGAGCAACAACGGTGCCGGCACCGGCAATCCCTTTGCCGGCATCGACGACCCGACGGCCTGGAACTTCACGGTCGAGGACAATGGGACGGGTGACCTGGTTCTCGTCGGCACGCCGGAAGACGACGTGCTGGAAGGTGCTGCGGGCAATGACCTGATCCAGGGCCTGGGCGCCGACGATGTGCTCATGGGCGGCGACGGCGCCGATATCATCGAAGGCGGCGACGGCGATGACATTCTCGACGGCGGCGAGGATGACGATGCGCTGAAAGGCGGCCTCGGCGACGACCTGCTGATGGGCAATGCCGGAATCGACGACCTTGCCGGTGACGAGGGCGACGACGTTCTCGACGGCGGTGAGGGAGCCGACACCCTTGACGGCGCCGCCGGCAAGGACGAGCTCTCCGGCGGCGAGGGCGACGACATGTTCCTCTATCACCAGGGTGGTTTCGGCGCCGACACGATCGCGGACTTCCAGGTCGGCGATAAGCTCGGCTTCGACCGTTCGCTGTTCGGCGACACCGAAGACGTGCTGGACCACGCCGAGCAGGTGGGCGACGACGTCGTCATCACCCTGGACGGCGCGAACAGCATCACCCTGGTCGGCGTGACCCTGGGCGACCTCGGCGAGGAATCGTTCGCCTTCGTCGGCGAGGCGCCCGACCAGCATCAGGTCGGCGGCTCAGGGGCGGACACGCTCACCGGCGGGGCCGGCGACGACCTGCTGGAAGGCGGGTACGGCAACGATACCCTGACCGGAAAGGCGGGGAACGATGGTCTCGATGGCGGTTACGGCAACGACAGCCTCGCCGGCGGCTCGGGCGACGATGACCTCAAAGGCGGGTATGGCAGCGACACCCTCGACGGCGGCAGCGGCGATGATGGCCTCGATGGCGGCTATGGCAATGACAGCCTGGTCGCGGGTGCCGGCGACGATGTGCTCGACGGCGGCTACGGAGCCGACGTCATCGACGGCGGTGCCGGCGACGACCTGATGACCGGTGGTCGCGGTGCCGACACCTTCGTGTTCGCGACGGGCTTCGGCAAGGACACGATCAGCGACTTCGGCGATTACGGCGCCGATGTGATCGCGTTCACCGACGGGCTCTTCAACGGCTTCGCCGATGTGGTGGCTCACGCCGCCCAAATCGGCGACGATGTCGCCATCACCCTTGACGGCGACAACGCGCTCACCCTGATAGGCACGAAGCTGGCGGCCCTGCACCAGGACAACTTCAGCTTCGTCTGATTGTTGTCTGGTCCCGCCGGAACGGGTCGATCGACGGCACGGGAGCGTCCGAATGGGCGCTCCCGTCTCGCGTCAGGCGCAGCAACCGGCCGGGCCAAGCCGCCCGAGGCCATCCTCTAGGGTTACTGATCGGTGCCTATTACCAATTCAGTCTGATCGCTGGCCCTGGGGAGGGCCGCAAAAATGGCGGCTTTCTGGGACGAAATGGTGGGTGCGACAGGGATTGAACCTGTGACCCCTACCGTGTGAAGGTAGTGCTCTCCCGCTGAGCTACGCACCCGCCGTCAAGAACGCGGCCGGTCGAGAAGGCGGCCACTGGCGTCAAGGCGCGTTGTTTAGCCTCCGCCCGACCCGGATGTCAATCAGCCGATGTCAATCTGCCGTGATCGGGGGCGCCTCGCCCTTGACAGATGGCCTGCAGGCGCCGAGTTGATAGGGCCGGTATTCGCAAATGATCGAGGTCCTTCAATGCGTTATTTCGCAAGATTGTCGGTTCGGACGCCCGTTCGAGCACTGGCGCTCGGCGCGGCCGTTCTGGGCGCGGCCTGGATTGCTCTGGGCGAGGGCGAACCGGCCCGCGCCGCGAAGCCCGTGACGCTCACCTATGCCGGCTACATGGCAGGCCTGCCGGTCTTCACCATGACGGCGACCGTGACGCTGCCCGCAGGCGCCGTGCCTGGGAATGGCGGCTACAGCATTTCCGCCGATGGGCAGACCGCCGGCAATCTCCGCCTGCTCTATCCCTATCAGGCCAGCATCAACGCCAACGGCGCGCTGAAGAACCAGGCAGCCTCGCCCAAGCAGTTCAGCTCCGTCTCCCAGATCATGGGCAAGCAGGAGGCCGTGACCTTGACCTATGGCGCCAATGGCAAGGTCGGGATCAACGCGCAGCCGCTGACGCGCCAGGCGCAGGAAGCCGCGGCAGAGGGTTTTGCCAATGGCACGATGGATCCGGCCAGCGCCGTGGTGGCCCTGGTCGCCAATTTCGCCAAGACGCATCAATGCAGCGGTACCTTCAAGCTGTTCGACGGCGTGCGGCGCTATGATCTGCAGCTAGCGCAAGGGGGCTTCGTCGATCTCGCTCCCTTGCAGCAATCCTATTACGACGGCTCGGCGACCGAATGCCGGGCAGAGCCGCAATTGCTGCAGGGCTTCTCGCCGGCAGCAGCGCAATCGCAATTCTATCCGCAATCGGCACGGCTGTGGCTGGCACCGGCGATTGAGGGGTTGCCGGCAATTCCAGTCCGCATTGAAGCGCAGAACGCGCTGGGGCTGATGACGCTGGATTTGATCCAGGTTCAGTGATCTAGAGTCGCCAGCATCGCGGGCAGATCGGCAAAGCGGGCGATCTGATAAAAATCCCCCTGCGTCGCCCGGTCGGCGGGCTTGCCATAGCCTGAGGGGATGATGACGGCCGGAATGCCGCCGGCCTTCGCTGTGGCGAGGTCGGTGAAGCTGTCGCCGATCATCACCGCCTCGTCGACAGCGCGTGCGGCATCGCCGCCACAACCGGTGATAGCCGCGAGCAGCGGTTCCTTGGCCGGCTTGCGCTCCTTCAAGGAATCGCCGCCGATGATCGCCTGGAACAACGCCGACATGCCGAAATGGTCGATGACGACCTGGGTCGCGGCGCTGGGCTTGTTGGTGCAGAGCGCCAGCTGGCGGCCCTGGCGGCGGAACTCTTCCAGGATCTCGCGCACCTTGGGATAGAGCGTAGTGCGGTTGGTGGAGGCCGCCTCATAGAGGATTTTGAAACGGGGCATGAGTTCGGCTGCCGTTTCAGCAACACCGGCGACGGCCAAGGCCCGCTGCAGCAGGACTGGGGCGCCGTCGCCGATCATCGATTTCACGGCATCAAGGGCAAGGGGCGCCTTGCCCAGTTCACCCAGCAAATCGTTCACCGCATCGGCGATGTCGGGGGCCGAATCGATCAGCGTGCCGTCCAGATCGAACACGAGATATCGCCGCCACGCCATAATTCCGCCCTTTTGGCCTGTATCTTAGGCCCACCATCTTGGGATTGGATTGCCGGCGGTGGATATGGCATTTTGCCCCCAATCGCAAGCCGGGCCGATCACAGGCTGGGACCGCACCGGGGGGTGCGGGCATGTTTCAGGATCAACGCCTCCATGTCAGCAGCACAGCCACGTACCGCCGCCATCATCCTTGCCGCCGGCAAGGGAACCCGCATGAAATCGGCCCTGCCCAAGGTCATGCACCAGATCGCCGGCCGTTCCATGATCGGCCATGTGGTGGCCAATCTTGGGCCCCTAGGCAGCCAGCCCAATGTGGTCGTGGTGGCGCCGGGTATGGACCAGGTGGCGGCCGAAGTGGCGCCGCTGCCCATCGCCGTGCAGACCGACCAGCTCGGCACCGGCCATGCAGTGGGCTGCGCGCGTGCGGCGCTGGGCGATTTCCCTGGCACCGTGCTGGTGCTGTATGGCGACAGCCCATTCATTTCAACCGCAACCTTGAGCAATCTGGTGGCGCGCCGTGTTGCTGCGGACAATCCAGCGGTGGTGGTGCTCGGCATGCGGCCGGCGGATCCGGCAAAATATGGCCGGCTCATCCTCGATACGGCTGGCGGTCTTGACCGCATCGTCGAATGGAAGGATGCGAGCGAGGCGGAACGTGCCGTCACCCTGTGCAATTCCGGCGTCATGGCGATCGACGGCAAGGTACTGTGGTCGCTGATCGAGCGTGTCGACAACAAGAATGCCAAGGGCGAGTATTACCTCACCGACATTGTCGAGCTTGCGCGCCGCGATGGCCGTGCCTGCGCAGTGGTCGAGGCGCCGGAAGCGGAGTTGATGGGCGTCAACAGCCGCGCCGAGTTGGCTATCGCGGAGCGATTGTTCCAGGACCAACGCCGCGCGCTGGCGATGGAAGAGGGGGCGACACTGATCGACCCCGCCTCCGTGTTCTTTGCCGCCGACACCAAGCTTGGCCGCGACGTGGTCATCGGGCCCAATGTGTTCTTCGGGCCTGGGGTCACGGTAGCCGACGATGTCGAGATCCGCGCCTTCAGCCATATCGAGGGTGCCAAGATCGCCAGTGGCGCCATCATCGGACCGTTTGCACGGTTGCGGCCTGGGGCCGAGATCGGCATCGACGCGCATGTCGGCAATTTCGTCGAGGTGAAGAATTCCATCCTCGGCCAGGGTGCCAAGGCCAATCATCTCACCTATCTCGGCGACGCCGATGTCGGGGCCAAGAGCAATATTGGCGCCGGCACGATCACCTGCAATTACGACGGCTATGTGAAGGCGCGCACTGTCATCGGCGCCGGCGCCTTCATCGGTTCGAATTCGGCGCTGGTGGCGCCGGTCAAGGTGGGTGACGGGGCCATTGTCGGCGCCGGCAGCGTCATCACGCGCGATGTCGAGGCTGATGCAATTGCCGTCTCGCGCGCCGAGCAGGTTTCACGTGCCGGCCGGGCGCGCGATTTCCGTGCCCAGCGCCAGAAGATGAAACAGGACAAGGCCCGCAAGTAAGCGGACGTCCCCAATGAACAGGCGAGTAGACGGGAGCTAAAGCGTATGTGCGGTATCGTCGGGATCATTGGCAAGGCTGAGGTCACCCCCTTGCTGTTCGACGGCCTGAAGCGCCTCGAATACCGTGGCTATGATTCAGCCGGCATCGCGACGCTGGTCGATGGGCGCATCGAGCGCCGCCGCGCCGAGGGCAAGCTGGGCAATCTCGGCGCTGTTCTGGAAAAGCAGCCGCTGCCCGGCACGATCGGCATCGGCCATACGCGCTGGGCGACCCATGGGCGCCCGTCCGAGAACAACGCGCATCCCCATGCGACCGACAAGGTTGCCATCGTACATAACGGCATCATTGAGAATTTCCAGGAACTACGCGAAGAGCTCGGTCAACTTGGTGTCAAGTTCACCACCGACACCGACACCGAGGTGGTGGCGCATCTGCTGACGCATTACCTTGAACATGGGCACAGCCCGGAACAGGCGATGGAGCGCGCCATGGGCAAGCTGCACGGCGCCTTCTCCCTGGCGATCCTGTTCGCCGATCGGCCCGACATCATCGTAGGGGCCCGGCGCGGCTCGCCGCTCGCGGTCGGCTATGGCGATGGCGAGATGTTCTTGGGCTCCGACGCCATGGCGCTGGCGCCCTTCACCAACCGCATCTGCTATCTCGAGGAAGACGATTGGGCAGTCCTCTCCATGGATGGTGCCGTCATCTATAACGACGGCCGCCGCGTCAACCGCGAGGTCAAGCAGACGGCACTCTCCGGTGCCCTCATCGGCAAGGGCAATTACCGCCATTTCATGATGAAGGAAATCGCCGAGCAGCCGACGGTGATCGGCGACACGCTGCAGGCCTTCATGAACCCGCTGGAACGGCGCATTCAACTGCCGCCGCTCCCCATAGATCTTGCGACCGTCACGCGCCTGACCATCGTTGCCTGCGGGACGGCGCATCTCGCCGGCTTCGTCGCCAAATATTGGCTGGAGAGTGTGGCGAAGCTACCGGTCGAGCTCGATGTCGCCTCCGAATTCCGCTATCGCCAAGCACCGATGGACCCGAATGGCGCCATGCTGGTGATCTCCCAATCCGGCGAGACGGCGGACACGCTGGCGGCACTCCGCTATGCAAAGTCGCTGGGCCAGAAGGTAATCTCGGTCCTCAATGTGCCGGAAAGCACCATCGGCCGCGAAAGCGATCTGGTACTCCATACCTTGGCCGGACCGGAAATCGGCGTCGCCTCGACCAAGGCCTTCTCGACGCAGCTGGTTGTGCTGGCCTGCTTTGCGTTGGCGGCAGCACGGGCGCGTGGCGCCATCGACGCGGCACGCGAGGCGCAATTGTCGGCAGCCCTCATGGAATTGCCGGCGCGGGTGGCCGAAGTGCTCAATCACGATGCCCATCTGCGCGAGATCGCCCTGAAGGTCGCGGAAGCGCGGGACGTGCTGTTCCTGGGGCGTGGCACCTCCTATCCGGTGGCGCTCGAAGGTGCCTTGAAGCTCAAGGAAATCTCCTACATCCATGCCGAGGGCTATGCCGCCGGCGAGATGAAGCACGGGCCTATTGCGCTCATTGACGAGAGCGTTCCCGTCATCGTCGTGGCGCCGACCGATGAGCTGTTCGATAAGACCTTCTCGAATTTGCAGGAAGTCATGGCGCGCGGCGGCCGCGTGGTGTTCCTGTCGGATGCCGATGGGGTCAAGAAACTCGGCAACCAGGCAATGGCGGTGGTGGAACTGCCGAAGGTCGATCCCTTTGTGTCACCGATCCTCTACACGATTCCGGTACAGCTGCTCGCCTATCACGCCGCGATCGCCAAAGGCACCGACGTCGATCAGCCGCGCAATCTGGCCAAAAGCGTCACGGTCGAATAGCCACGCCGGCAGGTCTTAGCGGGTATTCTCCGACATCACTCGTTCCGGCGGGAAGATCATGATGACACGGGTGCCGGCACCCGGCGCGCTGGTGATTTCAAGCCGGCCGCTATGCATGTCCATCAGGCGCCGGCTGATGGCGAGGCCGAGCCCGATGCCGCCATAGCGGCGCGACAGGCTGGATTCGCCTTGTGCAAAAGGCTTGCCCAATTGCGGCAGCAGCGCGGGGTCGATGCCCTTGCCGGTGTCCGAAACAGCGATGAGCAGGCCAGCTTCGGAATCATTGGTGGCGGTGATGGTGACGCGCCCGTTGCGCGGCGTGAATTTGAGTGCGTTCGACAGCAGATTGCCGAGGATCTGTTTGAAGGCGCGTTCTTCGCCGAGGAGGGCAGGCAGCTTGCCGGTGTTATCGATGGCGAGAGCGATACCATCGCGCTGTGCCTGATTGGTAAAATGCCGGCTGCATTCCTGGATCGCCGCGCGGACATCGAACGGAAATTCCTGCAGATAGCGTTCGCCGCTTTCGATGCGGGACATTTCCAGGAGATCGCCGATGATCTCCAGCAGATTGCGCCCGCTGCTGCGGATGGCCTCGATGCTGTCGCCGTAGCTTGCCGGAATCGGCCCCAAGATCTGCTGCGCCAGAATATCCGAGAAGCCGATCACCGCATTCAACGGCGTGCGCAGCTCATGGCTCATATTGGCGAGGAACTCGGTCTTGGCGCGGTCGGCCGTCTCGGCGCGGATACGGGCCTGATTAAGCTGCTTTTCGCGCGCCTTGACGTCAGTGATATCGAGGACGATGCCTTCCAGCCGCACCAGCTTGCCATCGCTGTCGAGCATCGGCTCGCCCTGCTGGCGCACGAACCGCACGGACTCGTCGGGCAAGACGATGCGATGATCGATCTGGAAGGGTGCCGGACGCTCGGTAGTCTGCTTGATGTCTTTCGCCAGGCGCGCGCGATCCTCAGGGTGGACCGAGTCCATCATGCGCTCGAATGAAAAGGCGCTGTTGCCCGGCTCATAGCCGAAGATCCGGTAGACCTCGTCGGAGCAGGTCACCTCGCCGGTTGCCATGACGCGCGACCAGTTGCCGACATGGGCAATACGCTGGGCATTGGCAAGGCTTTGATGCGCGCGGCGCAGATCGGCCTCGGCGTTCTTTCGCTCGCTGATATCCTGGATGACGCCAAAGGCACCGATGGCTTGCCCATCCGCGTCCTTGTACTGCTGCGCCAGAGAGCGCAGCCAGATTTCGCCGCCATCGGGCCGACGCAGGCGATAGTCCAGATCATAGCCGGTGTGGCGTCCTTCGCGCAGATCGTCGATGGCGCGCATCAAGCGCAGGCGATCGTCAGGATGCGGGAAGCGCTGCTCAAAAGTCGCATCGAGCATGGCGGCCTCGGCCGTCGCGATGTCGATACCGGTGATGGCAGCTGCCTCTTTCGACCAGATCGCACTTTTCAGGCCGCTGCCGGGGGCGCTGGACTCTTTCAGCCATGACCAATAGCCAAGGCGCGCCAGGTGATGGGCCGTCTCCAGTTGGTGTTCCTTGTCGCGCAGGGCATGTTCGCCGCGTCGCATGTCGGTGATGTCGTGGATCATCCCGGTCGCATGGAGGGCAGCCCCGGTGGCGTCACGCTCGCGCAAGGCGACTGAGCGCAACGTTCGATCGCCCAGCTGCGGGTGGAGATAGGCATATTCGACGGTGTACTGGTCGGTTTCGCCGCGCCGGAAGCTCATCAGGGCGTCGAGCACCCGCGCACGATCGGCTTCATGGACGAAACGCCGGCAGAATTCCTCGGTTGATAGCGCTTGCATTTCTTCTTCCGAGATGCCGCTGATTGCTTGCGCCTCGGGCGAATAATGGAAGTTCCGGGTCGGTGCCTTGGCCTCGTCATTCTCGTGGCCGGCCTCTTCCCAAAACCAGTAACCGATGCCAGCCAGCCGGTGCGCAGCGCTTAGAATGAGTTGCACTTGCTGCATGGCAAGGTCGGCGCGGCGAAGTTCGGTGAGGTCCTGGACGATGCCGGCCATCTCGGTAATGTGGCCCGCAGCATTGCGCAGCTTTTCGGAGATGACGCGAATATGGCGGTGGCCACCGCCTGCGCGCAGGATGCGATACTCCTGCGTCAGATGATCGTCGTCCGACCGAAGGAAGGCGTGATAGCCCTCCATCGCAGCCGCGCGGTCCTCGGCATGGATGAGGGCGGCATAGGGCGCATCCTCGCCCAGATTCAGGGACGCGACCGGCAGATCAAAGATTTCCGCGGCCTCATTGGCGTAAATGTATTGGCCGTCCCGATCGTTTTCGATGCGCGGGCCGATCGGGCGGGCTGGAATCCAGGTCCAATGTGCCAGCTTGGCGATGCGATGGGCGCGCCGGAGCGCAATCTCAGACCGCCACATGTCCCGGGCATCGGTAGCCTCGGCCAAGTTGCGATCGGCCAAAGTGGTTTGAGGCGGCGCCAGGCGCCGGTACAGGACACCGAGCGTTGCGGCCCCCATGCCGGCGGTGGCGCCGATGGCAGCGCCAATCCCGATCGATAGCTCACCGGTGGCGGCGAGCGCGCCGATACTGGCCAAAGCGGTGGTCGACAGAAGAAACAAGCCTGTGGATAACGCCCATCGTGATCTGGGCGCTTCACTATCTGTGTTGCGGGACAAGCCGGCCTCGCCGAGGCTGGGTTCTGTCAAATCATGTTCCGTGGCACGGCCACGCCCCCTTCAAGAGAAACAGTCTCTCGCCCTCCTGGCCTTAACTTCAGATCTCGACCCCATGGCGCGGGTCGGCCGCCCCCGACCCGCGCCCCCCCACCAAAACGCACCGCCGCAACCATTAGCGGACCGGCCCGTTCCCGGGGCATTCCGCCACGGCCGCGGCC
>NZ_CAKZGO010000019.1 GCF_936916975.1 uncultured Dongia sp.
GGGCCGCGGGGGGGCCCGGGGCCTGGGCTGGGGGTGCGCGGGTCAGGGCGATCGCCCGCCGCCCCCCCCCCGGGCCCCCCCGGGGTCTCCCTCCCTTTAATTAACCCCCCCACCCCCGGGCTTCACCCGGGGATCTCGAGCCCAAATAAAACTGCAAATCAAAAAAACGAACCAGGGAGGCATTTATGAAACGAGTGGCGGTGGTGACCGGCGGGACGCGCGGGATTGGCGAGGCGATCAGCCTTGCCTTGAAGGATGCCGGCTACAAGGTCGCGGCGATCTATGGCGGCGATGAGGCCAAGGCCAAGGCCTTCACGCATGCGACCGATATTCCTGCCTACAAGATCGACGTCTCCGACTTCAAACAAGTGAAGGACGGCATCGCCAAGATCACCGCCGATCTCGGCCCCGTTGACGTTGTGGTGAACAATGCCGGCATCACCCGCGACGGCACGCTCCACAAGATGACGCCGGAGCAATGGGAGGCGGTCATCCACACCAACCTCTCCTCCTGCTTCAACACGTGCCGCGCGGTGATCGACAGCATGCGCGAGCGCAGCTTCGGCCGCATCGTCAATATCGGCTCGATCAACGGCCAGGCCGGGCAATATGGCCAGGTCAATTACGCCGCCGCCAAATCCGGCATCCACGGTTTCACCAAGGCGCTGGCGCAGGAAGGTGCTGGCAAGGGCATCACCGTGAATGCGATCGCGCCGGGTTATATCGACACCGAGATGGTGCGGGCCGTGCCGCCGCAGGTGCTGGAAAAGATCGTCGCCAAGATCCCGGTCGGCCGCCTCGGCCAGGCATCGGAGATCGCGCGCGGTGTCCTGTTCCTGGTGGGCGATGACGCCGGCTTCATCACCGGCTCGACGCTCTCCATCAATGGCGGCCAGCATATGTACTAAGGTTATATTCCTGATCGTAACAGATTGATCTGACAAGAAAACCGGCCCGGACGCGCAAAATCTGGGGCCGGTTTTCCATTTCTCCACCCCTTGTTAACCATTAGCTGCCTAGAATTCAGGCAGTCATGGAGAGACACGGATATGGCGAAAGCTGCCAAAGAAGTCGAAACCGAGGAAGAGGAGTTGCTGGTCGTCGAGCCCAGCGAACTCGACGAACTCACCCACGCCGAGATGCTGGAACTCTACCGCGCCTCGACCTACCAGATTCAATTCGCCAAGCACCAGCAATGGGGCACGCTGGCCGGCGCCATGGCGCTCTACGTGCTGCTCGGCCTCATCGGCAACTACGCCTCGAAGAGCGGCTTCCTGTTCAAGCTCAGCCTGATCACCAGCCTGCTGGTCTCGGTCGGTGCCATCTATTCGCTGATCATCTATCAGTTCTGGCAGAACTCGGAACGCGAGAAGCTCAGCCTCATGGCGTCCCGCCTCTCCAATCTCACCCGCCAGGTGCGCGGCGTGGTGTCGGAGCGGGAGCGCAACATGCACCGCTATGTGCTGCTGTTCTTCATGGTGATGACCCTCATCCTCGCCAATTGGATCCTCATCGTCTTCCTCTCGCCGAAGACGTAGGCAGCCGCCTGGCTTGACGATTCGCGCATGCCTTGCGATATCGAGCGGGCATGACAACGCCCGCACAGACTGCCACCCGCCGCGCCACGATGATCGGTTCCATTGCCGTCCTGCTCTGGGCGACACTGGCGCTGTTCACGTCATCGACCGGCGCCGTCCCGCCCTTCCAGCTGATGGCGATGACCTTTGCCATCGCCTTCCTCTTCGCCGCACTTAAATGGATGCGGGATGCGAGCCTGCAGGGCCGCAGCGCCTTTGCGTTTTTGCGCCAGCCCTGGCCGGTCTGGGCGATCGGCATCGGCGGCCTCTTTCTCTATCACTTGTTCTATTTCGTGGCGCTCGATCATGCGCCCGCGGTGGAGGCAAGCCTCATCGCCTATCTGTGGCCGCTGCTCATCGTGCTGTTCTCAGCCTTGTTGCCGGGCGAGAAACTTTACTGGCAACACGTCGTCGGCGCGCTCATCGGCATGGGTGGCGCTGTGGTGCTGCTGGTCTACCGCACGCCAAGCGACGGACTAGATGCGTCGCAGCCGGTGGGCGACATGCTGGGCTATGGTGCCGCTGTCGCCTGCGCCTTCACCTGGTCGATCTATTCGGTGCTGTCGCGCCGCTTCGGCTCGGCGCCGACGGATCTGGTGGGTGCCTTCTGCGGTGTCACCGCCCTCCTCGGCTTCATCAGCCATCTCCTGGTCGAGACCACTGTGTGGCCGGCCGATCTGTGGGAATGGCTCGCCATCCTGGCGCTCGGCCTCGGACCCGTGGGGGCAGCGTTCTTCGTCTGGGATTACGGCGTCAAGAAGGGCGATATCAAGGCGCTGGGCGCCATCTCCTACGCCTCGCCGCTGATCTCGACCCTACTGCTGATTCTGACCGGCAAGGCGGAGGGCACCTTCGCCATCCTGCTCGGCTGCCTCGCCATCGTCGGCGGCGCTGTCCTGGCGGCGCGCGATCTCTATCTGAAGCGTTCGCGGTGAAGACGCGCTAGTCGTGCGGCAGCGTGGTCTTGAGGGCCGGCCGCGCCGAGATCGCTTCATGCCATTTGGCGAGCGTCGGGCATTTGTCGCGCCAGGGTTCCGCGCCGAAGCGGAAGTCGAAATAATCGAGCACGATGGCGACGGTCAGCAGGCCGATATCAAGCACCGGGGCGAAGTGATGCGCCTCCTGCTCGAGTGCCGCCAAGCCCTGGTCCATCTTCAACTTCTGGCGCTGGATCCAGGCGGGCGATTGCTCGCCGGCCGGGCGGCGGATTTCCATCATGCGCAGGACGCCCGCATCGGCCATGCCGCCTGCAAGCGCCTCGCGCCGCAGCGCGTTCCAGCGCGCCGGGCCGGTGGACGGGAACATCTTCACGCCGTTATGGCGGGAATCCAGAAACTCGCAGATGACATGGGAGTCATAGAGCGCGGAGCCATCTTCCAGTATTAAAGCCGGCACCTTGTTCAAGGGATTGTCCTTGCCAATATCGCAAGTGGGGTCGGCGGTCACGGTCTTGATCAACTCGATATCCTGGTCTTGCCCGGTCTCGATAGCGACCACGCGCACCTTGCGCACGAAGGGGCTGGTCGATGAGTAACGCAGCTTGAACATCGGAAAACTCCTGTCAGGGACGCGCAATCGCGCGATGGGCAATATCGCGGCGGCAGAAACCGCCCGGCCAGTCGATCGCATCGACGGCCTGATAGGCGCGCTGCTGGGCAAGCTTCACATCCACGCCCGTGGCCGAGACCGCCAGCACACGCCCGCCGGCAGCGATAATTTCGCCTGCATCGTTGAGCTTGGTGCCGGCATGGAATACGGCGACGTCGGCGAGCTTCGCCGCGGCATCGAGATTGCGGATGACGGTGCCGGTTTCCGGCTTGCCGGGATAGCCGTTGGCCGCCATTACCACGGTGACTGCCGCCGCATCGAACCAGCGCAGGTCGAAATTCTTGAGGCCACCATCGCGCGCGGCCATCAAGGCCGGCAGGACATCGGATTTCAGGCGCAGCATCAGGACCTCGCATTCGGGGTCGCCGAAGCGGCAGTTGAACTCGATCAGCTTCGGCCCGTCCTTGGTCACCATGATGCCAGCGAACAGCACGCCCTTGAACGGCCGCCCTTCCGCAGCCATGCCGGCGACCGTCGGCAGGATGATCTCGGCCATGATGCGGCGCTCGATCTCCGGTGTCGAAATGGGTGCCGGAGAATAGGCGCCCATGCCACCGGTATTGGGACCGGTATCGCCATCGCCGACCTGCTTGTGGTCCTGGGCTGATGCCAAGGGCACCGCATGCGTGCCGTCGCACAACGCGAAGAAGGACAACTCTTCGCCGGTCATGAATTCTTCCACCACCAGCTCCGCCCCAGCCTCGCCAAAATGGCGGTCGAGCATCATGGCATCGATGGCGGCATTTGCTTCCGTGTGTGTCTGAGCAATGACCACGCCCTTGCCGGCCGCAAGCCCATCCGCCTTCACGACGACCGGCACCGGCAAAGTCGCGGCAAAGGCCTTCGCGGCGGCGGCATCACGGAAGCGCTGATAGGCCGCGGTTGGCACATGATATTTGGCGGCAAGGTCCTTCATGAAGCCCTTGGAGCCTTCGAGTTCGGCCGCCTTGGCGCTCGGGCCGAAAGTGGCAATGCCCGCTGCCTCCAGCGCGTCGGCGAGGCCCTTCACCAGCGGGCCTTCCGGTCCCACCACTACAAAATCGATCTTTTCTGTCTGGGCAAAAGCGACCAGTGCCGGGATATCCTCAGCATTGATGGGGACACATTCGGCATCCGCCGCGATACCAGCATTGCCCGGCGCGCAATACAGCTTGTCGCACAGCGGCGAGGCCGCGATTTTCCAGCAAAGGGCGTGTTCGCGACCGCCCGACCCCACCACCAGAATACGCATCGATTTCAATCCAATTTCGCTTATCTTATGGCGCCTGCGATACCATAGAATAGTTCATCATGACAGACATCGATTCGGATCCCCTGGACGGGCCGGCCGGCCTCCCCGGCACCGGCCATAATGCGGCGGAAATCACCGTCAGCGAGCTTTCCCAGGCCATCAAGCGCACGCTGGAGGGCCGCTTCGACCGTGTGCGGGTCAAGGGCGAGATTTCCGGCTTCAAGCGAGCGGCTTCCGGGCACCTGTATTTGATGCTGAAGGACGAGAACGCGGCCCTCAAATCCGTCTGCTGGAAAGGGAATGCCGCGCGCCTTGGCATCGTGCCCGAAGACGGCATGGAAGTGATCGCCACCGGGCGCATCACCACCTATGGCGACCGCTCGGAATACCAGCTGGTGATCGAGCGGCTGGAACTGGCCGGCATCGGCGCACTGCTGCGGATGATCGAGGAGCGGAAGAAGAAGCTCGCAGCCGAAGGCCTGTTCGACCCGGCGCGCAAGCGTGCGCTGCCGACCCTGCCGGCTGTGATCGGTATCGTCACCTCGCCCACGGGTGCGGTCCTCCGCGACATTCTCCATCGCCTCGCCGATCGCTTTCCGCGCCATGTGCTGGTTTGGCCGGTGCTGGTCCAGGGCGAGGGTGCCGCCCCGCAGATCGCCGCCGCCATCCGCGGCTTCAATGCGCTGGAGGTCGGCGGCAGCGTGCCGCGCCCCGATCTCCTCATCGTCGCCCGTGGCGGCGGCAGCATCGAAGATCTGATGGCTTTCAACGAGGAAAGCGTGGTGCGCGCCGCCGCCGAAAGTACCATCCCGCTCATCTCCGCCGTGGGGCATGAGACGGATACGACGCTCATCGATTTCGCCTCAGACCGCCGGGCGCCCACGCCAACGGCGGCAGCCGAAATGGCCGTTCCCGTGCGCGCCGAGCTGGTGGCGCAGATCGGTGAGATCGGCCACCGCATGGCGGGCGGCATGAACCGGCGCCTCGGCGAAGCGCGCCTCACCCTCGACGGGTTGTCGCGCGGCCTGCCGGAACCGATGCGCCTCATCCAGGAGAAGGCGCAGCAGCTCGACCAATGGCTGGAGCGCTGGGCCAATGCGCGCCTGCCCTATTTCCGCGGTCGGCAGGATCGCCTGTCGCAGTTGCGCGCCGAGCTGAAGACGCCGCATCAGCAATTGGCCGAGGTACGCAACGCCATCGATCTCACGGCCAACAAATTGGGGGCTGCCTTCCATCTCGCGCTGGAACGGCAGCATCGCGGGTTGGAGCGGATCGGCAATGGGCTGGCGCCAAGGCTATTGGCTGACCTCGTCACAAGGAAGCGCGTAGCGCTCGATCATCTGGGCCAGCTGCTCGACAGCTACTCCTATGAAAAGGTTCTGGAACGCGGCTTCGCTTTGGTGCGGGACGCAGCCGGCAAGCCGGTCCTGACCGCGGCCGGTGTCGGCGGTGGCGATACGCTGACGATCCAGTTCCGCGACGGCACTGTCGATGCCGTGGCAGGCGGGACGCCGTCGGAGAAACCGAAGAAGCGGCAGACGCCGCCCGCTGCCCCGCAAGGATCACTGCTGTGATCCTGCGGACGCTTGCCATCCTGCTGGCCTTGACGGCACCGGCCTCGGCCATCGAGCTCAAGGGCCATCTGCAGCCCGGCGGCTTTGCGGTCGGCACGGTCGAACCAGGCGCCACGGTTCTACTGGGCGACAATCCGGTGATGGTCGGCAGCGACGGGACCTTCGTGATCGGCTTTGGCCGCGACCAGGGGCCGGAGCAGCAGATCACCATCATTCATGCCGATGGCAAGCCCGAGCAGCAGATGCTCTCCATCGCGCCGCGCGATTATGAGATCCAGCGTATCGACAAGCTGGATCAGAACATGGTGACGCCGGACCCAGCGACCGAGGTGCGCATCAAATCCGACCAGGCCAAGGTCAGAGCCGCACGCGCAACGCCATCGGATCGCCGCGATTTCCTGACGAGTTTCATCTGGCCGGTCACGGGGCCGATCAGCGGCGTCTATGGCAGCCAGCGCATCCTGAACGGCGTACCCAAGGCGCCGCATTTCGGGACCGATATCGCCGCACCCGAGGGCAGCCAGATCGTGGCGCCGGCCGATGGCGTGGTGCGCTTTGCCGAAACCGATCTCTATCTCACCGGCGGGACGGTGATCCTCGACCATGGCTTCGGGATCTACTCCAGCTACCTCCATATGAGCCGCCTCGATGTGACCGTGGGCGATGTCCTGCGCCAGGGCCAGCCGATCGGCGCGGTGGGGAAGACCGGCCGCGCCACGGGCCCGCATCTGCATTGGGGGCTGAACTGGAACGAAACCCGGCTGGATCCGGCCCTGCTCGTGCCACCGATGGTGGCAACGGCGCCATGATTTGCGCAATACTTTTGGATCGCTTGACGACTCGGGTTGCGGCCCCATACTTGCCGCCGAGACAAGAACAGGTAGCCGCCAGATGAACGAGATCGACGAATTGGTAGACTGGATTTCTAATCCGCCGATCAACCGCGGCATGGTGCCCTATGTCCTGGTCCTCAACCTTGAGGAATTCACGCGGAACAAGGAAGGCATCGAGTTCCTCAAAGCCTTCGCCGACCGGCTCGACGAGTATTTTTCGGGGCGCGGTTGCCGACTTTACCGGCTGAGCCTTGCCAGCCTGGTGATGACGGTGGCGGATCAGGAGGTGCTGGTTTCCGGCATTCTCTCTGATACCAAGCTGCAGCTGCTGCGGATGATCGGCCGGCAATTGCCGGATTATTTCGGCGCCGTCGACGTCAACCGCATGACCCAGATCATCGACCTGCGCCGCGACCGACCGCGCGCGCTCGAAACGGTGCGCCGCCTGGGGGCACAGGCCGCCAATGTCGACCAGGTGTCCAACATGATGGACATGCTGCTTCTCGAACACATCACCAAGATCGAGAGCGCCTATAAGCAGCTGGGCGATGCGCGCTTTGCCGATCTGTTCCTGCGCAGCCAGCAGATCGCCATTCATGAAGAGGGCAAGCCACTCCACCCCGTCATGAGCGAGTTCTTTGCCAGCATGGCGGCCTTGCGCCAGCATGTGCTGATCGGCGTCGATATGCGCCACAACAAGAACGTCTTCAACCAGATGACGGTGACGCTGGATCGCATCATCCTGAAGGCGATCGAGGGCATCAAGCGCCCGGAGCAGCGCGCCTCGCTCAACATCAACATCGAAAGCGTGTTCTCGAGCGATTTCGAGACCTTCGAGAAGCGCTCGCTGAACTCGCTCCGCCGCTTCAATTTCGAGTTCCGCATCGGCGACATCATGCAGAACTTCAACGAATTCCTGGCGGCGCGCGATCTCATCCAGGGCCGCGGCGGTACGGTCGCCATCGATGGGTTGCTGCCCTCGATCATCAACGTGATCGACCTCTCGCAGTTGAACCCGAACATGATCAAGGTGTTCTGGCAGCCGGGGCTCGGCCCCGAACTGCTGCGTCGCCGCGCCCATTTCGACCGCCTGCGCCAATCGGGCGTGGTGCTGGCGCTGGCCCGCGTCGATGACGAAGACGGCTATGTCACCGGCCGCGATCTCGGCTTCGGCATGTTCCAGGGCTATCACATCGACAAGCTGCTGAGCACGCCGGCCCCGGTGCCACTGTCGGAATATCGTGGGGTTGGGCGGTAAGGCCTACCCCGCCAAATTCGCCGTCAGCAACTCGTCGAACCGGGCACCGGGCTGGTAGCCGCTGAGGCCCTTGGGAAATCCGACGCCGGCCTTCAGCAGCGGGTCAGCAACCGGGTCGCCCACCACCTGCATGATCGGAATAACCCCGGCCCAGACGTCGAGCGCGTAATCCGGCTCGTCATCCTTGGGCGGGCCGGTGCGGATCTTGGCTGATGCTTCCTCAATCTCCATGGCGATAACGGTAGTGCCTTTCAACTCTTGCTTCTCGTTGGGGCGGAGCTCGGCGCGGCGGCCGGGATAGAGCCGGTCGACGAAGAGGTCGAGCTGATCGGATTCCTCAGCCGGGTCATCGACCAGCTTGGCGACACCGAACGCCATCACCGAGCGGTAGTTGATTGAGTGATGAAAGCCGGAGCGCGCCAGCACCAATCCATCCAAATGTGTCACCGCAACACAGGCCGGCACACCGGCTTCCTGGAAGCGCAGCATGCGGCTGGCGGCCGAGCCGTGCCAGTAAAGTGTCCGGCCCTGGCGCCAGAAAGCGGTCGGCGTCACGAAGGGCTGGCCATCGATGACATAGGCGATATGGGCGATGAAGGCTGCATCCAGAATCGGGAAGATCGTCGCCTCGTCATACTTGCCGCGCTCATGCAGGCGTTTCACCTTGCTGCGGCTGGTCGGCGTAAAGCTGGCACCCTGGGGCTGGCTGTCATCGGGCATGGCTGATCTCGCTCTGAAATGAGGATATTGGCGTTGGCGTGACTATCGCCAGAAAGCGGTTCTGTCAAAAGATCCGATATCATATAATCTATGGATCCACTTTGGAGACCCGCATGCCGCGCCTCGCTGGAATCGGCTCGCTGCTTCATATCACCCTCGACCCATTGGGGCCTGAGCCGCTGTTCCGCCAGCTTTACGGCGAGCTGCGCCAGGCGATCCTGGGCGGACGGCTGCGTCCCGGCGACCGGTTGCCGGCCAGTCGCGCGCTGGCCGATGAACTCAACATCTCGCGCAACACGGTGCTGGGCGCTTTCGAGCAGTTGCTGAGCGAAGGCTATCTGGTGATGCGTGGCGGTTCCGGCACCTATGTCGCCGGCGACCTTCCCGACCTCACGCCGGAAGCGATCAAGCCGCACGGGTCGATCGGCGCTGCACCCCGGATTGCGCGGCGCGGCACCAGTCTGCTGAACGCACCTCGCACCCGCATCCCCGTCCCATCCAGCGTGCACACCCCCTGCTTCACCCCGGGCTGGGTCGATAGTAGCGATTTTCCTTTCGCCCTGTGGTCGCGCCTCCTCGCCAAGACCTGGCGTCATCCGCCGCGCGCGATCATCGACGGCGGCGATCCCGGCGGCTACCCTCCGCTTCGCGAAGCTATCGCCGACTATCTGCGCCAGGCGCGCGGCATCGATTGCGCGCCAGAGGACGTGCTGATCGTGAGCGGCATTCGCCAGGCGGTCGACCTCACCTGCCGGCTGCTGCTCGATCCCGGCGACAAGGTCTGGGTCGAGCGGCCAGGCTTTCCCGGCATCGGTGCGGCCATCGGGGCCGCCGGCGGCAGCCTAGTGCATGTCGCGGTCGACGAGGAAGGTCTTGATGTAGCAGCGGGTCTACGCCAGGCGCCGGACGCCCGCATCGCCTGTGTTGCCCCCTCGCATCAATATCCGCTAGGTGTCGTGATGTCGCTGCAGCGCCGCCTTGCCCTTCTCGCCTGGGCGCGGGAGGCCAGGGCCTGGGTGCTGGAAGACGATTACGACAGCGAGTTCCGTTACACGGGCCGGCCTTTGGCGGCGTTGCGCAGCCTCGATGAGGATGGCCGCGTCATCTATGTGGGCACGCTCTCGAAGCTGCTGTTTCCGTCGCTCAGGGTAGGCTATCTGGTGGCACCACGTGCGCTCTCCGCCGCCTTTCGCAGCGCCCGCGCGGTGGTCGACGATCAGCCGGCCATGGCGACGCAGCCAGTGTTGGCAGAGTTCTTCAAAAGCGGACATCTCGCCGCCCATGTCCGACGCATGCGCAAGCGCTATGCGCGGCGCCAGCAATTGCTGCTGCGGGCGGCCGCCCAGCATTTGGGCGGCCAGATCGTGTTGCGGCCCGACGCAGCCGGGCTCCATCTGGTCGGGCAGCTCGCCGACCCATCGCTCCGCGACCAGGGGGATGCCAAAATCGCCGAAAAAATCGCCGCAGCGGGCGTGACGGTGTCGCCACTCTCCGCCTATGATGTGGTCGGCAAGCACAAGCGCCAAGGCCTGATGTTCGGCTATGCTGCGGTCCCCGATGCCAGGATCGCACCCGGCATCAAGGCCATCGCGGCTGCGCTGCGTCTACGATGAAGGTTGTCATGAACAGAGGACACAACATGCAGGCAGTCAAAACCGGTCTCGCGGCCCTGCTGGCCCTTTCGCTGGGTGCCTGCTCCGGCAGCAGCATGTCCCTGCCGGGCACGGCGACGGCCTTGCCGCAGGAAGAACCCGGGCAGACTGCGGCGGCGCCAGCCGCTCCCGCCATAGCCGCTGCGACACCGGCGCCGGTTCCGGAACCGGTCGCCCCAGCCCCGCAGCCCGCGGCAGCAACACCGAAGAAACCGGCGGAATGGGCGGCGCTGTTCGTCGCCGGTGATGATTCCATCAAGGTGTTCGACAATGCGACGCGGCGCTTCTACAGCATCCTCGACAACAAGCCGGATGTGAACCTGCGCCGCCTCACCTCCGACCCCAGCATCGCGCCCAGCGCCGAAGACGTGGCGGATACCGGCACGATCGACCAATCGCTGGGCTTCATCACCAAATCGCAGCAGGAAAAATGCCTGGTGTTCATGACCTCGCATGGCACCAAGGATGGCTTCTATCTGTCCCGCGCGAATGGCAGTGGCGGCTTGCTGCCGCCGGATATCCTCGATCACTGGCTGGACAATTACTGTGGATTGCGCCCGACCGTGGTCATCGTCTCGGCCTGCTACAGCGGCATCTTCCTCGAACAGGGGATGGCGCAGCCCAACCGCATCATCCTCACCGCGGCCCGCGCTGACCGTCCGTCGTTCGGCTGTGGCGCTGGCGAGACCTATACCTATTACGACAAGTGCCTGCTGGATTCCTGGACCTGGGTCTACACATGGCAGGAACTGTTCGACCGCACCAAGGCCTGCGTCGCCGAACGTGAGGCGGAATTGGGCGCAAGACCATCGGAACCACAGGCTTATTTCGGCCCGGAAGTTGCCGATCTGAAAATGCCGTGATGGGTCACGCGCGCTCGATGCGGCACTGATAGCAATTGTTGGCGCCGGAGCGCGCATGCACATAAGCAACGTCGTCGCGTGAGAGGATTGATGCCGCGGCGGCGCTGAGGTCGGCCGGTGCCACCAATTGTCCGGTGCCATAGACGATGCGATCGGCCGCATTGTACCCCTTAAGCAGGAACAGCTTGCGGATTGCGATGACCGGCGGCAGTTCCGCCACTTCCGGATAGCGCGGGCATTCCTTCGCATGCAGAAAGATCGGGCCGGTCTCCGCATATGGCTGCGGTGCCGGAAACGGGCGGTAGTTGAGGATGAGATAGGGCTCACCCGCCCCCACATCCTGCTGGCAATGCCGGCAAGGGATCCCGTCCCCATCCGAGATATGCCGCTCCGGCACTTGGCCATTGGCATCCGGCGCGCCGGCCTGATAGGCGCGCGCGATGTCGGTCGGCATGGACACGAATTTGAGGGCGTTTGCCATGAGTTTTCTCCCGGTCTGTTGATGTTGCCAGCATGACGGCGAGCACGGAAGCCGGCTATCCGGGGCTTGCGGTCAGCGTCAGAAAAGCAAGACTGATCAAACCACCGCTGGCACGGTCAGGCATTCAGAGGGCGGCCACGAAAGACGCCATATGAGACAGCATCCATGAAACCGGTCGACAAAGCCCTGTGGTTCATCGAAAGCCATTTCGCCGAGACATTATCGCTCGACGACATCGCGGATCATGCCGGGGCTTCACGCTTTTACCTGTCGCACGCCTTCCAGGCGGCAACCGGTCATTCCGTGATCGGCTATCTGCGCGCCCGTCGCCTCACCGAGGCAGCGCGCGCGCTGGCGGATGGATCGCCCGACATCCTCAGTGTTGCCCTGGATGCCGGCTATGGCTCCCACGAGGCCTTCACCCGTGCCTTCCGCGATCTCTTCGGCCTCACGCCGGAACAGGTGCGCGCCCGGCACTCGATCGACAACCTGCCTTTCGTGGAGCCCCTGCGCATGGACCAGATCAACTTCGTCCCCCTCGACCCACCGCGTTTCGAAAACGGCAAGGCGATGCTCATCGCCGGCCTCTCGGAACGGTTCGATTGCGCCAATCCCAGCGGCATTCCCGCTCTGTGGCAGCGCTTCAATCCCCATGTCGGCCATGTGCCGCATGAGACCGGGAAGGCCAGCTATGGCATCTGCTACAATACCGACGATGCCGGGAACATGGATTATCTGGTCGGCGTCGAAGTGACCGACTATTCCGACCTGCCACCCGAACTGCAGCGCCTGCGCCTCCCCGCACAGCGCTATGCCGTCTTCACGCATCGCGACCACGTCGCCACGATCCGCAGCACGCTGCACACCATCTTCAGTCAGTGGCTGCCCAGCTCAGGTCATACCTTGGCGGACTCACCGGTGCTGGAACGCTACGACGCCCGCTTCAGCCCGCTGACCGGCATGGGCGGGTTTGAGATCTGGATGCCGTTGAAAGGGTGAGGCAACCCGGGACTCGCCGCGAATCACCCACCATGCAATAGTCCCCCGGCAATCAAGGATGCGGGGGCTCGGCGGTGATCTCGCTTCGCAATCTTTCCATGCATTTCAAGGTACATGAGAAAGAGCCAGGGCTGGTCGGCAGCTTTCGCTCGTTGGTCAACCGCCGCTACCGCAATGTTGTCGCGGTCGATAATGTCAGCTTCGACATCCCGGCGGGCGAGATCGTCGGCTTCCTCGGCCCCAACGGCGCCGGCAAGACCACGACGCTGAAGATGATGTCCGGTCTGCTTCATCCGACATCCGGGACGGTCACGGTCAACGGGCAGACGCCGCATCGACGCGCGCCGGATTTCCTGAGCGCGATCACGCTCGTCATGGGGCAGAAGCAACAGCTGATCTGGGATCTGCCGGCGGCGGATTCCTTCCTGGTCAACAAGGCCTTCTATGCGATCGATGACGGCGATTATCGGCAACGCCTCGGCGAGCTGACCGACTTGCTGGCACTCGCCCCCATCCTCAACAAGCCGATCCGCAATCTGTCGCTCGGCGAACGCATGAAATGCGAACTTGCCGCAGCACTTCTGCACCAGCCAAATATCCTATTTCTCGACGAGCCGACCATCGGCCTCGACATCAACATGCAGCAGAACGTGCGCGATTTCATCCGCGACTATAACCGGCTCCATCAGGCAACCGTCGTCTTGACGTCGCATTACATGGGCGACATCGCCGCACTGGTTTCTCGTGTACTGGTCATCGATGGCGGCCATGTTGCTTTCGATGGCAATCTCCGCGACCTGACGCAGCGAGTGGCGGACCGGAAAGTTCTGCGCCTGCAATTCGCGGCACCCGTCGAGCGCCGCGATCTCGAAGGCTTTGGCGTGGTTGAGGCCTGTGATGGGCGGCAGGCGACGATCAATGTGGAGCGGGCGGCGATGGCGCGTGTCGCCGGCGCCGTGCTCGCCGGGTTTGCGGTGGAAGATATCGCCATCGAAGATGTTCCGATCGAAGACGTGATCCGCACACTCTTCGCGGCGCCCGGCGCCAAGCCTGAATCCCGGGCCGCCGCGGGGTCGGCATGAGACGCGCGCTGAAGGCGGTCGGGGCGACCTTTGCCGCCGGCTATGCCAGCTATACGCAATACCGTGCGGAATTCGTGCTCTATATGCTGGCCGGCACGGCGCCGCTCATCATGATGTTCGCCTGGATGTCGCTATCCGAAGCCGGCGCCACAGGCGATGTCGACAAGGCGTGGTTCGCCGCCTATTTCCTGGTCATCTTCGCGACGAGGCAGATGAGTCCGATCTGGCTCATCCGCCACATGGACGAGCAGGTGAGGCTCGGGCATTTATCACGACACCTACTGAAGCCAGTGCCGTTCTATTGGCGGCTGATCGGTCTGCAACTATCCGACAACGCCATTCGCCTGCCGATCGTGCTCGTCTTTGTGCCGCTGGGGCTGTGGGCCCTCGACGCATTTCCGCTCCTTCATGCCGACCGATTGCCGCTCTATATCCTATCGCTGCTGTTGGGGATGCTGGTTCATTTCCATCTGGAGCTTGCCTTTGGACTGGCGGCCTTCTGGACCGACCAATCCCTGGCGCTGGAAAATTTCTATACGACGGCCTTCCTTCTGCTGACGGGCTTGACGGTTCCGATAGCCATGTTTCCCGCCAGCGTCGGCAACGTCATTTCCTATCTGCCTTGGCGCTATATCTTTGGGTTGCCGGCCGAGATTTTGGTCGGCGAGCATGACGGCGCGGCCCTCCTCCATCTGCTGGGCATCCAGCTCCTGTGGGTTATCGCTTTGGCCAGCTTTGCCAGGTGGCTTTGGCGCCGCGGGCTGCGACGTTACACGGCGGCCGGATCATGAACCGGCACGGCCGCCTGTTGGGCCAGTTCATGGCCAACTCTGTTCAGCAGGATCTGGAATATCGGACGAGTTTCGTCATCAACATGGTCAACAGCCTGATCGGCCTCGGTGCCACCGCCATTATTCTCTACGCGATGTTCGAGCGCAGCGACACGGTGGGCGGCTGGGATTTCAACGCCGTCATCGTGCTGCTGGGCGTCTTTGCCATCGCCGACGCCGTCACCGGATTGGTGTTCCGCCCGAGCCTCCACAAGGTTGCCGAGTATATCGAGCAGGGCAGCATGGATTACATGCTGCTGAAGCCGGTCAATCTGCAATTCACGGTCTCGCTCCGCGCCTGGAGCATCTGGCATGTGCCGAATCTGCTGATCGGATTTGCACTTGTCGTCTACGGCATGGCAGAGGCGGGCACGTTGACATGGGACCATGCGATAATGGCGCTGATAGCGCTTGGTGCCGGCCTCATCACGCTCTATGCGCTATGGGCGATCGTGACGGTCTCGGCCTTCTGGTTCGTCCGGATCAGCAATGCCCAGATGATCCTTTATGCCCTGATGGGCGCCAGCCGATTTCCAGTCACCATCTATCCCACCTGGCTGCGGCTGATGTTCACCTTCGTCCTGCCGATTGCCTTCATCACCAATGTCCCCGCCGAGGCAGCGGTGCGGCATGCCACATGGGCGTTGGTCGGCGGCAGCGTGGCGGTGGCCATGATAAGCTTTGCCCTGTCCGTCGCCGCCTGGCGGATCGCCGTGCGGTATTACACGAGTGCGAGTAGTTGAGCCGATCTCGCTCTCATCGTCATGCCTGGACTTGATCCGGGCATCTGCGCGCAAGCGATCGCTGGCGAACCAAGTCGCTCAAGATCCCCGGGTCAAGCCCGGGGATGACGAGGTAATTTTGATCAACCGACAGTGCAGTTAGAGCAGCTACCTCACCCGCACTTGCTGTAACCGCACGACGTGCACATGTCGCAGCCTTCCTGGCGGATGAGCGAGGGAGAGTTGCATTTGGGGCAATGGGCGAGCTTGCGCCCCCCCGCATCGCCATTGCCTTGGCCGTCGGCAAGATTGGCGACCTTGCGGGCAACCATGTGTTCGAGCTCGGCCCGCTCCACCGCCGGGTCGGGCAGGAAGCCGATGGCGATGAGGTGGCGCTCGATCACTTCGCCGATCGCTGCCAGCAGCGAAGGCACATAGCGGCCATTGACCCAGGACCCGCCCCGAGGGTCGAACACGGCCTTCAATTCCTCGACCACGAAGGAGATGTCGCCGCCGCGGCGGAACACGGCCGAGATCATGCGGGTGAGGCCGACCGTCCAGGCGTAATGCTCCATGTTTTTCGAGTTGATGAACACCTCGAACGGCCGGCGACGGCCATCCTGGATCACGTCGTTGATGGTGATGTAGATGGCGTGGTCGCTTTCCGGCCAGCGCACCTTGTAGGTAGCACCCGGCAAAGCTTCCGGCCGGTCCAAAGGCTGGGTCATGTAAACGACGCCGCCCGCCTCATAGACATCCTGGGGCTTGGGTGCATCGAGGCGCACGGCATCCGATTGCTGGCTGGAGCGTGGCGAGACCAAAGGCAGTTCGACCTGGCTCTTGGGCGCTTCCTTGGGCTTCACTTCCAGCACCGAGCCGGTGACGTCGTTCGGCCGGTAGGTGGTGCAGCCCTTGCAGCCCAGTTCATAAGCCTCAAGATAGACGCTCTTGAACTCCTCGAAATTGAGGTCGACCGGGCAGTTGATGGTCTTGGAGATCGAGCTGTCGATATACTTCTGCACCGTCGCCTGCATCACGACATGGTCGTGGGGGTTGAGCGATTGGGCATCGACGAAATAGTCCGGCAATACCGCGTCCTCACCACGCAGGCGATGGAACAGTCGATACGCATAATCCGTCACCTCTTCCGCCTGACGGGTACCGTCCGGCATGAGGACATGACGGGTGTATTTGAAGCTGAAGACCGGCTCCAGCCCGGAGGAGACATTGTCGGCAAAGAGCGAGATCGTGCCGGTGGGAGCGATCGAGGTCAGCAACGCGTTGCGGATGCCGTGCTTGGCAATCGCATCCTGAACGTCCTGGTCCAGGGTCTTCACCGTCTCGGAGGCCAGGAACTTCTCCCGGTCGAACAGCGGGAACGCCCCCTTCTCCTGGGCGAGTTCGGTCGAGGCGAGATAGGCCGAGCGGGCGATGGCCGCCATCCAGGTCTCGGTCAGCTTGATTGCCTTCGGCGCCCCATAACGCGCCTCGCACATGATGAGCGCGTCGGCCAAGCCGGTGACGCCGAGGCCGATGCGGCGCTTGGCCTTGGCTTCGCCCAGCTGCTGCTCAAGTGGGAAGTTGGAGACGTCGATGGTGTTGTCCATCATGCGGATCGACATCCTGACCAAACGGTCAAGCGCCGCCATGTCCAGCTTGGCGTCCGGCGTGAACGGATCGGAGACCAACGTCGTGAGATTGACCGAGCCCAGCAGGCAGGCGCCATAGGGCGGCAAGGGCTGCTCGCCGCAGGGATTGGTGGCCGAGATCGTCTCGCAGTAATGGAGGTTGTTCTTCTTGTTGATGCGGTCGATGAAGATCACACCCGGCTCGGCATAGGCATAGGTCGCGCGCATGATGCGCTCCCACAGCTCGCGTGCCTGCACGACCCGGTAGGTCGTCTCCTTGAACTTCAACTCCCACGGTTCATCGTTCTTCACCGCCGCCATGAAGGCGTCGCTGACGAGGACCGAGAGGTTGAACATGCGCAACCGGCCGGCGACCTGCTTTGCATCAATAAATGCTTCAATATCAGGATGATCACAGCGCAAAGTCGCCATCATGGCGCCGCGCCGGTGGCCAGCCGACATGATCGTACGGCACATCGCGTCCCACACATCCATGAAGGAGAGGGGGCCCGAGGCGTCGGCGCCCACGCCCTTGACCGGCGCACCCTTGGGGCGGAGCGTCGAGAAGTCATAGCCGATGCCGCCACCCTGCTGCATGGTCAGGGCCGCTTCACGGAGATGGGCAAAGATGCCGCCCATATCGTCGGGGACCGTGCCCATGACGAAGCAGTTGAACAGGGTGACGCTGCGCTTGGCGCCAGCGCCGGCCAGGATGCGGCCGGCTGGCAGGAACTTGAAATCGCTGAGCGCTTCGAAGAACTGGTCCGACCAGGCCGTCCGGGATTCCGGCGCTTCCGCCTCGGCCAAGGCATCCGCCACCCGGCGCCAGCTATCCTCGATGGTCTTGTCCACAGGCGCGCCGTCCAGCGACTTCAGCCGGTATTTCATGTCCCAGATCTGCTGGGAAATCGCGGCAACCTGGGCCATTTTTAGTCCATCCTCATGCGTAAAATCGAGGCGTCAGTTAACCACTTTCAGCGCCGTTTCGTCAACGCTTGTTCTATCTTTATTCTCCCGAACTTACCCACAAGATCAATCTCACATATCATTGATTATTAAATATAAAATTGAACTACACACAGACAATACAGGCTGTGGATAAAGTTATCCACCTTATCTCGGCGCCATGCTCGTTTGAGTGCCGTCAAGACCCGCCAAAAACGCCAGCACCCGCTCCGGCATGCCGTACTGCATGAGATCGTTATGGCCGGCCTCTTTGGGGAAGAAGCCCTGCTTCGGCTCGCGCGCCGCGGCGAACAGGCGCCGGCCGAACTGCGCCGGCGTGGTGCGGTCGAGATCGCCGTGAATCACGAGCAGCGGCTTCCCCACACGAGCGATCTTCCCCAGATTGTCGAACTTGTCGCGCACCAGCCAGTCGAAGATGAAGAACTTGTAGCGCTGACGGGCTGAATAGAGGATCGACGCGAACGGCGCCTCCAGCACCAGGGCGCGCGCCGGACGCTCAAGGGCCATCTGGGTGGCGACCGCCGCCCCCAGTGACTCACCAAACAGGATCAACTGATCCGGCTTAACACCCTGACCTTGCAGAAAATCCAGTGCCGCCCGCGCATCGTCATACAGCCCGGCCTCGCTCGGCATGCCGGGATTGCCGCCATAGCCGCGATAGCCGACCAGCAGCGCGCCGTAGCCTGCGGCGGCATAGGGGAGGATGCGCGGCACGCGGCCGGCATAGTGGCCGGCATTGCCGTGGAAATAGGCGATCACCTGACCATCGGCGCGGGTCGGCGGTAGATACCAGGAGGTGATCGCCAATCCGTCGCTGGACGGCAAGCTGACCTCGTGCATGCCGGCAGGCGCCTCGGTTTCGGCAAGGGCCGGGCGCGTGGGGTCGGGTCTGAAAACGATACCGCGCTGGGCCGAGAACAGCAGGAGAAGGACCGCCACGTAGGCGACGGCCAGACCGATCACGATACCCAGCACCATGTTGACAACCCCCGGAAGCAGACGCGACAACGCACAACTCACTTCGCAGCGTTACGCTGCAATCATCTGAAATTCAAGCAAAGTAACTGTGAAAACTCACGGCAGATGGCGGGTTCGGAAATAGGCCGTAAAGCGTGCCACCGCCTCCGCCCCCTCGGTCCCACACCAAGCCTTCTGCCCCGACAGACCACGATCCTGATACTCGTATTCGACCGCGGTAATGGCGTCGATCCGGGCCCGGCGATCTTCCTCGCGCCGGACATTGCCGCGCGCCAGCTGGTCGTTGCGCAACAGGGCGTAGCCGTTATGGACCGGCATATTAACCAGCCCGCAATACTCCACCACGCCGTAGTCATAATAGGTACGCATCAGTTCGGGATGCGGATTGAGGGGAGTCACCTCCTCCGCCACTGCGTTCCCCGGCAGCAACCCAATCACCCAGATCCATCGCCATCGCCCGGTCGCCATCGGCCACCTTTCACCGTTGCGTCACAAAGGACGTTGCCAGTTCCAACGTCTTGCGTCATCAAAAGGTCATGACGGAATTAGCCTCAACCACTGGCGAAGCTGCCCGCTACCAGAACCTTAACAAGGTCCTGCTGGTCGGCTATGCCGGGTCGAGCCTTGTCGCCTATTTCGTCCTGCCGGTTCTCGCCCGCCTGGCGTCGGCTGATTGGATCTGGGGCTTGTTGCCGCTCGCCCTCGTCGCCAACGGCTATTGGGCGACGCTACATGAGGCGATCCACGGTCAGCTTCTGACCCGCGCCGACAGCAACCGCCATGCCGGCCGGCTGCTGGCGATCCTGTGGGGCTCGTCCTTCAGGCTACTGCGCTTCGGCCACCTGATGCACCACCGCTTCAACCGTCACAAGCTTGACCGACCGGACAGCTACGACCCCGCTACGACCAGCCCACTCACCGCCCGCCTCCGCTTTTATGGCGAGGCGCTGGGTGGTCTCTATGTGGTCGAGCTGCTGACGCCGCTCCTCTATCTGATGCCTCAGCCCCGGGTGCGCGCGCTGGTGCTGAAACTCTATGCCGGCAATACGGCGCCGATGCCGCGGCTGCGCCTGCTGGCCGACCAGGCGCTCGCCGGCGCCAAAGGCATGGCCGAGATCCGCCAGGACGCGATCCTCGCCTGGGCTCTGCTGATCGCGGGGCTGATCGCCTGGGGGCCTTACTGGCCAGCCTTCCTCGGCTTCGTTCTCGGCCGCGGCCTGCTCGTCTCGGCACTCGACAATGTCTATCACTTCAGGACGCCGCTCGATCAGGTCGATTACGCCTATAACCTCAGCCTGCCCCGACCATTGCAGTCCCTGTTCCTCAACATGAACATGCACCGCGTGCACCACCGCAGGATGCATCTGCCCTGGTGGCAGCTGCCCGGCCAATTCACGGCGGATCGTGAGCAATTCGATGGCTCGCTGGCTCTTGGAGCGTTGCGGCAGCTTGCCGGGCCAGCGCCAATGACACCCACGCCCACGCGTGAAACGGCGGCGCGCTTTTCTTAACACGGTGCAACAAGAACTGGCGGAAAGCGTATTACCAGTCTTGCAATTCCGTTTTCGCCAGCCCATTCTGAATACGGCTTTTCGGCATGACCCGCTCATCCTCGATTGGCGGTCGTGGTGTTGGGCCTTATCTCTGTTCCTGATTTTCAAGAGCGCACTCATGACTGACCAGTACCAGTCCTCCGGCGGTAGCGAGCTCAGGGGGAAGATCAAGTGGTTCAATCCAGAGAAGGGCTTCGGCTTCGTGACGCCGGCGGATGGCTCTTCTGATGTGTTCCTGCATATTTCGGCGTTGAAGGACGCCGGCCTGCAGGATGCGCCCGAAGGCTCCACCATTACCTGTGAAGTGGGCCAGGGACGCAAGGGGATCCAGGTCCTCCGTGTGATCAACCTGGACACGTCGACAGCTGCACCGGCAAAACCGGCAGCACCACGCCGTCCGTTCGGTGGCGGTGGTGGCGGTGCCGGTCGTCGCGATTTCGGCGGCGGTGGCGGTGGTGGTTACGGCGGTGGCGGAGATCGCGGCGGCGGCGACCGGGGCGGTGGCTATGGCCGCAGCCCACGGCATCATCACGACGACTGAGGTTTCGCCGGCTGCCCATTCTGCTTGAGTGCGGCGACCTCCCGAAGAGGTCGCCGTCAGAAGTGCGCCCACCCATCGCGGTGGGCTTTTTTGTGCGTCACTGCTACGCCGCCAACTAGATGCGCGGCGTTACCCCTTCGGATAGGTAATCCGCGTCACCTCAAGCTCCAGGTTGCCGATCGGGCGCTTCCAGATGACGACATCGCCGACCTTGGCATCCTTGAGCGCCAAAGCGAACGGGGACACCCAGGAGAGTTTCCCGGCGGTGGGGTCGGCTTCGTCCTCGCCGACGATCTGGAAATGGCGCTTCTCATCATTCTCGTCGACCGTGTCCACGATCGCGCCGAAATCGACGCTATCGCGGGGCTGGGCATCGACATCCACCACGATCGCCTTGGCGATACGTTCCTGCACATAACGCAGATCGCGTTCGACGACGAGCTGCTGCTCCTTGTCGAGCAATTGCTCATCGGCCATCAGGCGGCTGCGATGCTCCTCCAGCTGCTCTTCCTGCTGCTTGAGGAGGTCCAGCCCATGGGACGTCACAAAATTGGGGTGCGGGCTTTGCGGCCGCTCCGGCAATTCCGTCGCCTGATCGTCATTCTCTTTTACAAACGCTCTGCTCATAACGGTACTCGACTCATAACGTGCAACCCTGTCGCCTTAAGCTAGGCCGAAGTGCCGCGCCGTCAAGGTCAAAGGCGTAAGTTAAATGTGGTAAAGGTCCCGATTGCGCGGGCCACAGTCGGCGGTCCCAGCCGGTCTCAGCCCTTCGGCCAAGGGGTGTGGACCGGCGCCGGGCCACCGCTTATAACGGGCGCGGACCGGCGCTTTGTGCCGGTCTTCAGGACTTGGCCCAGGAATACGTGATCGCACAGATGCAAAGCTTCGACGTCGTCATCATCGGTGGTGGGGTGGTCGGTTCCTCGGCCGCCTATTTCCTCAGCGCGCAACCCGATTTCAACGGCACGATCGCCGTCATCGAGAAGGACTCGACCTATGCCGAGGCGGCGACGCCGCGCTCGGCCGGCGGTGTCCGCCTGCAATTCTCGACAGCCGAGAACGTGCTCATTTCGGCCTTCGGCGCCGCCTTCATCAAATCGGCCGACGAGCATCTCACCGTCGGCAATGAAGGGGCGGGCGTCGAGTTCCGCGAGAACGGCTATCTGTTCCTGGCGACCGGCGCGGGGCTCAAGGTTCTGCTCAACAATCAGCGCCTGCAGCATGAATTGGGGGCTGCGACACAGCTCCTCAACCCGCGCGAGCTGGAAGAATCCTTCCCCTGGCTGAACACCACGGATCTTGCCGGCGGCAGCTTCGGCCCCGTCAATGAAGGCTGGACCGACCCCTACAGTTTGCTGCAGGCCTTCAAGCGCAAGGCACGCTCGCTGGGCGTCACCTATATCAACAACACGGTGACCGGCCTGAACTGCGACAATCGCCGCATCACCGGCGTCACGCTGGCATCGGGCGAGAGCATCGCCTGTGGTGCCGCCATCAACACGGCGGGCACCCAGGGCCGCACCATCGCCGCCATGGCAGGCATCGATCTGCCGGTGCATTCCAGGAAGCGCTTCATCTATGTGTTCGACTGCCGCGACGAGATCGAGAAGGTGCCGCTCACCGTCGATCCGACCGGCGTCTGGTTCCGCCCCGAAGGCACGCAGTTCATCTGCGGCGTCTCGCCGGAGGAACATGACGATCCTGACAGCTTCGATTTCGAACTGGACTATCGCTTGTTCGAAGAACTGATCTGGCCGACGCTGGCACACCGTGTCCCCTCTTTCGAGGCGATCAAGCTGGTCCGCGCCTGGGCCGGTCATTACGATTACAATGTGTTCGACCAGAATGCGATCGTGGGCCTGGCGCCCGGTTATGACAATTTCCTGCTGGCCAACGGCTTTTCGGGCCATGGCCTGCAGCAGTCGCCGGCGATCGGCCGCGCCTTGAGTGAGCTGGTGACGTTCGGCCAATATCGCAGCCTCGATCTGCGGCGTTTCGGCTTTGAGCGCCTGCTGACGGGCAGCGCTTTGCGCGAAGTGAACATCGTCTAAAAAAGAAACTGCTAAACAAGAAACTGATAACAAATCTGGGAGCCGGTTACATGAGCACCACTGCCCTCATTTCGATTCATTGCGAGGATCATGCCGGCCTGATCGCCGAGGTGACGGGCCGCCTGTTCGATCTCGGCGTCAATCTCGGCGACACCAGCTTTGCCGTGCTCAGCGGCAGTGCCGAAATGAGCATGGTGGCGGTGCTGCCCCAGGGCGTCGGCCTGAATGACGTTGAAAAGGAACTGAAGTCATTGGAGTTGTTGAAGGACGCCAAGCTCGGCGTCTCGCTGTTCCAATATAACGAGGTGCGGACGGAGCAGGCGCATGTCACGCACCGGGTCGAGATCACCGGTGACGACAGTCCCGGGCTCATCGCGCGCCTCTCCGAAGCCCTGCCGAGTTTCGGCGCCAACATCGTGCGCCTGAATTCGGAATCCGTGCCATCGGATTCCGGCGCTCGCTTCCTGCTCAGCATGGCGATCTCGGTACCGCCGGCGAAGGCGGCGACCTGCATGGCGACCGTTGGTAACACCGCCTCGCAGCTCAACCTCAAATGCCATTGGCAGCAGGTCGGCTGATCCTGTTCCGATGAGCGAAACGGGTACACGGCAGATCGGCATCGTCCTGGTGCCGACCTTTGCCCTGGCGTCTTTTTCCATGATCATCGAGCCGATCCGTATCGCCAACCGGCTTTCTGGCAAGGCACTCTATGAATGGACGTTGCTGTCTGGTGATGGCGGGCCGGTCGCCTCCAGTGCCGGGATCGACCTGCAAACGCAAGCTGTCGCCGACCTACGCGACAAGGTGTTCGATCTGGCGATGGTCTGTGCCGGCTTTCATGCCGACCGCTATCGCCATGCCGGCATCCTCAACTGGCTGCGGCGGCATCGGCGCCTGGGCAAGGATGTGGGCGCCGTCTCCACCGGCACCTTCATCCTGGCCCGCGCCGGATTGCTCGACGACCAGCGCTGCACCGTGCATTGGGACTATCGCGGTGCGCTCGCCGAACTTTATCCCGATCTCAATCTGGTCGACGCCTTATTCGTGATTGATCGCGGCATCGTCACGTCGGGCGGCTCGATTGCAGCACTCGATCTGATGCTGCGGCTGATTGCCGATCAGCACGGACTGGCCTTTTCAAAGGCGGTGGGCGAACAATTTGTCCACAGCGGTGCCCGCGTGCCATCCGAACATCAGCGCGGCGACCTCATCCACCGCCTGGGGACGGCAAAGCCGGTGCTGATCGAAGCGGTGAAGCGCATGGAAGGCACCCTCGACCGCGCCCTCTCACCCGCCGACATCGCCGACGAGCTCGGCATTTCCCAGCGTCAGCTGGAGCGCCAGTTCCGCAACCAGCTGGGCCGGACGCCCGTCGCCTATCACCGCGACCTGCGCCTCGACCACGCCAAGCGCCTGCTCTCGCAGACCGCCCTGCCGGTGACCGAGATCGCCCTCTCCTGCGGCTTCGGCTCCGCCTCGCATTTCGCGCTGCTCTATCGGCAGAGATTTGGGAGATTGCCGAATTCGGATCGGGGTTGAGCCCCGTCATCACCTTGTCGCGCCGCTGACTCATAACTGACTCGGCTCCGCCTGCATCATCGTCATCGATCATCCGTAAATCTGTCAGGATGATATCGCGCCGCAAGTTCCTCATCACGACCGGCTCGACGCTGGCGGGCGTCGCGGTTTCCAGCAGCGGCTTTGCCAATTTCGCGCCGTTCTATGCCCACGGCACCAGCCGCAATCCGCTGGCCTCACAGGACGATCCATTCACGCTGGGTGTCGCCTCAGGTAGTCCGGCCGACGACGGTTTCGTGCTGTGGACACGCCTTGCCCCGCATCCGCTCTCGACCGACCCCAATGCCCCCGGCGGAATACCGTTGAGCGATCATGGCGACGGTATCGCCCTTGATTACGAGATCGCGCTCGACCCTGCGATGCGCCGCATTGTGCGCCAAGGCCGTGCGCTGGCCGATGCCGCCTATGCCTTCTCCGTCCATCTTGAGGTCGCCGGCCTCACCTCAGCGACGCCCTATTGGTATCGCTTCCGCCTCGGCGATCAGGTGAGTGCCACCGGGCGTGCCGTCACTCTGCCGCGTGCCGGACGACCGGCGGACCGCCTGCGCCTCGGCTTCACCTCCTGCGCCAATTACGAACGCGGTCATTTCGCCGCCTATCGCCATCTCGCGGCCGACGCGCCCGATCTGGTGCTGATGCTGGGCGACTATATCTACGAACAGGTCGAGCAGAACCGGCCGGTGCTGCGCCGCCATAGCGATGCTGCCGTGCCGACAACCCTCGACGGCTACCGTCGCCGCTACGCGCAATATCGCACCGACCCGGATCTCCAATTGCTGCATGCCACCGTACCCACGCTGGTCACCTGGGATGACCATGAGGTTGAGAACGACTATGCCGGTGCCTGGTCGGAGAACCTCACCGACCCCGCAATCTTTCTGCGCCGCAGGCAAGCGGCCTATCAGGCATTCTACGAGCACATGCCGTTGCGCAGGCACCCAGCCGCGGATGGGTTGCGCATCCATGACAGCGTCACCATCGGCGACCTCGCGCGCATCTCGTTGCTTGATGGTCGGCAGTATCGCGCGCGTGGCGCTTGCTACGGCGCGCCCGACCGTGGTGGCGGGCATCAGGTCGACAGCATGAGCTGCCCGGAACTGGTCGATCCCGCCCGCAGCATGCTGGGTTTCGACCAGGAGAGGTGGCTGCAGGGCAATCTTGCGACCTCCCCTGCGCGCTGGAACCTGCTGGCGCAGAACGTCATCATGGCACAACTGGGTGATCAGCAGGCGGACGGCAAGCTCACCGCCTGGACCGATGCCTGGGACGGGTATCCCGCGGCGCGTTCACGTCTGCTGCAGCACCTGGCGCAGGCGCGCAATCCGGTGGTGTTCGGCGGCGACATTCATTCCTTCTGGAACAACGACCTCAAACTCGATTTCAGCGACAGGGCGCCCACCATCGCGACCGAGTTCATCACCTCGTCCATTACCTCGGACGGGCCGCCACAGGATCATCTTGACGGCAAGCGCGCCAAACATGCGCATATCCGTTACGCCGAGAGCCGCCATCGCGGCTATGCCAGGGTCGAGATCGTGGCCGGTCGCCTCACCACCGACTTCCGCAGTATCAGCGATGTCACGGACCCCAATGCCACCGTCTCGACGCTCAAGAGCTTCGTCATCGAAGATGGCGTGGCTGGCGCAGTCGCTGCCTAGCGCAGCATGATCTCCTCGGCCAGCAGCGTGCCGCCGATGAGGAGTGCCGGCAGCAGACAGGCGATGAACGGCTTGCGCGCCGACAGGTTCTTGGCGAGCGCGCGAACCAGCAGGAAGAGATTGACGACAAAGAAGCCGAGCGACGCCAGCGCCCAGACGATGATTCCAAACATCATGCCGCCGCCGGCATCAGGCCCGCCTGGGCCGCCTGCTTCCAGCAGCAGTGCGAGGGGCAGCAGGACCACCACAAAGGCGGCATAAGCCAGATTACGGCGCCCGATCTTTTCCACCCAGTTCATGCGATTCCCCATTTCCCCGTTATCGCAACACCTTACAGTTATTTCGGCGCATCGGAAGCCACCACCGGACGTCGAATATCTGTCGTCATGTGTCGATTATACGATATCGACCGGATCGGCTCGGGCGCAATCTCACCGCCAGTGACATTCTCAAAACTCGGAGCATCCGTCCCATGGCCCTTCCCGCCCACGTCAAATATGTCGTCATCGGTGCCGGCATCCACGGCCTCTCTTCGGCCTGGCATCTTGCCGAAAACCTCCGCAAGACCGGCAAGGGATCGGGCGCTGACGTGCTCATCATCGATAAGACGGCCATCGCGGCGGGTGCCTCGGGCATCGCCTGCGGCGTCGTGCGCAACAACTACTTCCAGCCGGCCATGCGGCGCCTGATGGCGCATTCGGTCGGTGTATGGGAGAGCGATCCGGAGGCCTTCTCGTATCACTCGGTCGGCTACATGCAGATCAGCCCGGAAATCATGCACAGCGACGTGGCCTCGATCTACGCCCAGCAGAAGGAGATCGGCTATACCTCGACCTTCATCGAGGGCGAGAAGGATTGCATGACCTATATGAAGGGCATCTTCGACGATTGGCAGGCCAAGGGCATCACCTCGGTCCTCCATGAGAAGAAGGGGGGCTATGCCAACAACACCGCTGCCATGTATGGCCTGGCCAAGAAAGCCGAGGCCGAGGGTGTGCGCATCGTCACCGGCGTCGAGCTGAAGGGGCTGAAGCGCGACGCTAAGGGCGCCGTCACCGCAGTCGAGACCAACCAAGGCGACATCAAGTGCGACTACGTCATCGCCGGCATGGGTCCCTGGGTGCGCTCAGTCTGGAAGATGCTCGATCTGCCTGACGCAATCTCGATCAAGGGCAAGGACGGCAAGGTGCACGACAACGTGCCGATGTGGGTCTATTGGTCGCTGCAGGAAGGCACGCTCGGCGTCGATCCCGACCATCAGAAGACCAATGACGGCAAGATGCCGCCCGTAATCCATGTCGACACAGACGCGCCGCTTTACTCCGACGAGGACGGCTCGCTCATCACCGACAAGCTCTGGGGCATCTATTACAAGCCCGACTTCCATTTCGGCGGCATCCAGGGCGGCGCCATGCCGTTCAAGGTGCCGACCGCGCTCGACAAGGTGCGCGTCGACCCCTACGGCCCGGACAGCCCGGAATTCATCGTCGGCGACGATTTTGCGCATATGTGGGTGTCGGCTTTGGCCTTCTGCCAGAAGCGTTTCATGGGCACCATGCCGAAATACAAGAAAGAACCCTCGGGCGGCATCGGGTGCTTCACGGCCGACAGCTTCCCGGTCTTCGACAAATTTGCCGAGAACGTCTACATCATCGCCGATTCGAACCACGGCTATAAGATGATCGGCGTCGGCAAGCTGGTGGCGGACGATATCTGTGGCATGGGCGACGAGCTGCTGCGCCCGTTCCGCTTCTCGCGCTTCGCCGAGGGCAAGCTGCATCCGACCTCGAACTCGCCGTTCCCGTGGAGCTGAGTTAGCAACCGCACGCCCTATCCGTCATGGTCGGCGAAGGCCGACCACCCACGAGTTTCTATGCGTTGGAAGAAAGCAACTCGTGGGTCCTCCGCCTTCGCGGAGGATGACGACTGGGTCACGCCCCCTCGATCCCCATCAACTGCCGCCGGGCAAAGTGGAGGTGGCTCGTCACCATCGCGGCCGCACCTTCGACATCGCGGCTGGCAATGGCACCGAGCAGCGCCCGGTGCTGGCGGTTGTATTCGGCGATGCGCGCCGGGGTCAGCACCTTGTCGCGCATCGAGGCCCATTGATCGTGTGAGCGGATCTCGTTCACATGCTGGTAAAGCCAGAGGATGAGTCGGTTATGGCTCGCCTCCGCCAGCAGCAGGTGGAACTGCGTGTCCCATTCTGTCCACACCGCCGCGTCATCGCCGGCCGCCTCTGCCTGCTCGATCGCCTCGCTCATCTTTTCGAGATCGCGGTTGCTGGCATTGAGGACGGCAAGCCGCGTCATATGCGGTTCGATGCCAAGGCGCGCCTCGATGAGTTCCAGCGGTGAGGTCGAATCGGCGATGTTGTCGAGTTCAGAAACTTGCCGGTGATTGACGAAGGTGCCGCTGCCGACCCGGCGCGTCACCAACCGTTCCTGTTCCAATTGATCGAGGGCGAGGCGCACGGTGGTGCGGCTTGCATCGAACGCATCTGCGAGATGCCGTTCCGCCGGCAGCTTCTCACCATGCTGATAAGTCCCGGCCACAATCGCCTGCCGCAATTGCCCGGCGATCCAGACCGAGCCACGGTTGGAATCGACCGGCAACGTACCGGCATCAACAGCAGATGTACCAATTCGGCCCAATTGTGATCCTTTGAAAAAATTGGTTGGCAGCCTTAGGACCACCATGCAAGACTGGATTATGCGAGTGGGGTAGCCAACCGGTCAATCGCCGACAGTCAAACCCGCCAGCCTGATAACCACGACTGTCGAAGACGGAGAGCGCGAAAGACACAAGGCCCATTCCCCATCGCCCGCGAAGGATCCCTGAGCTGACCATCAAGATCAGCCAGGCGAACAAGAAGAGTTGTTGCAGCAACGAACTGACGCGGTATGCCGGGACCGTCCCGGCATCGATCAACGGCGGCTGAGGCTCTGCCGTTTTTGGGAGGGTGGTTATGACTGACCTTGAGGCACACGTCGCACAAAAAGGGCGCAAAGAACTCGTCAAGCAAGTACGCGCCCAGATCAACGCACTCGGTATCAAATACATCTACTATCAATTCGTTTCGGTGACCGGCCGCATCGTCGGCAAGGGCGTTCCCGCAGATCATTGGGAAACCGTCGCCGAAAAAGGCTTTCAGCTGGTCTATGGCTCGACAGCCAATCTCTTCGTCGACCGTCGCAAGAATTACATCGGCTACGGCCCGGAAGCATCCGAACTGGTCGGCATTCCCGATCCGGAAACTTTCGTGCAACTGCCCTGGGACAAGCGCGTGGCGCGCGTCTTTTGCACCTGCTTCCGCAATCGCGAGGAGCGCGAGGATCCGGGCGCGCATTTGAGCTCCGATTGCCGCGGCAATCTCCGCATCATCCATGACGAGTTCAAGAAGAAGCATAAGGGCCTGCATCTACGGCACGGTTGCGAGCCGGAAATGATGTGGCTGAAGAAGGGCGAGAACGGCTTGCCCGATGGCGGCTTCTCCAAGCCCAATTGCTATCACATCGACCAGTTCGAAAGCCTGCGCCCGGTCTTCATGAAGGTGATCGAATACGCCCAGGCCATGGGTCTCGACATGATCCAGGGCGATCATGAGGATGCACCCGGTCAGCTAGAGCTGAACTGGATGTATGATGATTGCCTGCGTACAGCCGACCGCCTGACGACCTATCGTCAGATCTGCGCCCAGGTCGCCCGCGAAAACAATCTCATCGCCTGCTTCATGCCAAAGCCCTTCATGGGCGTCTCGGCTTCCGGCTGCCATCACAACCTGTCGCTCTGGACCGGTGGCGAAGACACCATCAACACGCTCCATCAAGACAAGCTGCCCGGCCAGAAGGACGTGTTCACCTACCGGAAGGGTGGCGTCAACACCTTCATGCCGCCCAAAGCCCACGGCAAGCCGGGCCAGATCGGCCTCTATTCCATCGGCGGCGTGATCAAGCATCTCAATGCGCTGACCGCGATCGGTTCCTCGACGGTGAACTCCTATCGCCGCCTGTGGGATACCGGCTTCTGGGCACCGGTCTTTGCCGATTGGGGCTATCAGAACCGCACCTGCGCGCTGCGCATCTCGGCGCCGGGCCGCTTCGAATACCGCTCGGTCGACGCCGCGGTAAACCCGTATCTCATGGCCGGCGCTTTGCTCAAGGCCTTCGACGACGGCATCACCAACAAGATCGATCCGGGCGAACCGGAAGAGCGCAACATGTATGAGGCAATTGCGGCCGGCAAGAAGGTCAAGAAATTGCCGATGAGCCTCGGCGAAGCGCTCGATCATCTGGAGAACGACAAGGTCATCAACTCGGCACTGCCGGGCGACATGATGCGCGTCTTCATGCACTACAAACGTGACGAACATGAAAAATTCATGGCCACCGTCACCGATTGGGATCTGGAGCAATACTGGGACATCCTGCCCTAACGGGCAGGGTTACCCCCTTCTCCAGCGGATAAACTAAGGAGAACGACAATGTGTGGGATCGCAGGATTGATCCACCGCGGCACGACCGGCGACATCGGGACAGAGATGACTGCCATGCTGCAAAGCCTGAAGCATCGCGGGCCGGATTCGACCGGCTTTGCGCTCTATGGCAGCCCAAAGGGCAATACCTTGATCATGCGCTTCAAGGTTGCCGAGCAGGAGGACATGAAGCACGGTTTCAAGATCAACGATCAGGTCATTGAACGCCGCGCTGAAGTCGACAAGCGTTTGAAGGAACTGGGCGCTACTATCGTCCAGGCCGAGAACGCAACCGACTACGCCTTCCGCTACACCCTCGATTTCGGCGGCGACAAGAAAAAGCTCGCCAACTATATCGAGGACATTGAGGGTGCCGAGATCTTGTCGCTGGGCTATGGCCTGGAACTGATCAAGGATCTGGGCGATGCCGCCGACGTTTCCGGCGCCTATTCGCTGAAGGGCTTCAAGGGCAGCCATGCGCTGGGTCACACGCGCATGGCGACCGAATCGGATGTCGATATCCGCTCGGCCCATCCTTATTGGGCCTATCCCTTCGCCGATGTCTCAGTCGTCCATAACGGCCAGCTCACCAATTACTGGACAGGCCGGCGTGGCTTGGAGCGCCGCGGCCACCGCTTCATGTCGAATTGTGATAGCGAGCTCATTGCCGTCTATCTCGCCGACAAGATGCAGCAGGGCGCCGATCTCAAGGACGCGATGACGGATTCCATCGAGGAGTTGGACGGCGTCTTCACCTATCTGGTGGCGACCGCCGACAGCTTGGGCATGGCCAAGGACGTCATGGCTGCAAAGCCCATGGTGCTTTACGAGAGCGACGACTTCATCGGCCTTGCTTCCGAGGAAGTCGCCATCCGCAGCGTATTCCCGCACGAGATCGACACCTTCGACCCCTATGAGGGCGAAGTGCGGGTCTGGAAGCGGTAGTTGGATCAATAGAGAGAGCCAGGAGCCGAACATGGCGCTTCGCACCCAGTCACATGAAATGGGCATGCATACCGAGAAACTCTCGGGCCGCACCCAGCAACGCTTCTTCTCACCCTCGGAAGAAGAGAACTTCACCTATCCCGGCGCCTATGACGTCGATTTCAACAAGCGCGCAGAGTTCGACGCCGACAAGCTCTCGACCTCGGAGATCAATCTCAAGATCCGCGACCTGATGAAACAGGGCTACGGCACGATCGTCATGCGCAATCCCGGCGCCAAGCATGCGATCGCCGTCGGCATTCTCAACAAGCTCAATCTGCAGATCGAAGGCAGCCTCGGCTATTTCGGCTGCGGCTTGGTCGACGGTCCCAATATTCATATCAAAGGACGTGTCGGCTGGTCCTGCGCCGAAAACATGTTAGCCGGCACGGTGGTCATCGAGAAGAACGCCGGCTCCACTTTCGGCGCCGCCATTCGCGGCGGCGATCTGGTGTGCAAGGGCGATGTCGGCGCGCGCATGGGCATCGACCAGAAGGGTGGCACGATCATCGTCGGTGGCCGCTGCGGCGCCTTCTGCGGCTTCATGATGCAGCGTGGCCGCATGGTCGTGCTCGGCGATGCCGGCAAGAACCTCGGCGATTCCATGTATGACGGCACCATCTATGTCGGTGGCAAGATCGCCGGCCTCGGCGTCGATGCCGTGCCGGGCGAGATGAACGACCTCGACTGCCAGTGGATGGAAGCCAAGCTCAAGCTCTACGGCATGAAGGCGCCGAACGGGGTCAAGAACATGACCAAGATCGTTGCCGGCAAGCAGCTGTGGAATTACGACAACCTCGAGCCTTCGGAAAAGAAGCTGATCCTGTAACGCGCACAACACGCGCTCATCGTTTCAGCCTTATCCGCCAGACAAGGAATAGCCAGATGGCAAAAGAGAAGAAGGCTCCGGCCACCGAACCGAAAACCAAGAAGCCGCTGTCGCGCGACACCTCGCGCCTGGGCAACAGCTTCATGTTCCCGCCGACCGTCATCGACGACATCCATATCAAATCCGAACTCGGCCGCTATCGCATGCGCGGCTTCTCGCTGTTCAAGAAGATCCCGAGCTGGGACGACCTCACCTTCCTGCCCGGCACCCTCACCCGCTTCGTCATCGAGGGCTACCGCGAGAAGTGCGAGACCAAGACCATCATCGGCCCGAAATGCAAGCGGCCGCTGGTGCTCGACATCCCGGTCTATGTCACCGGCATGAGCTTCGGCGCGCTCTCCTTCGAAGCCAAGATCGCGCTCGCGCGCGGTGCCACCATGGCCGGCACCGCGACCTGCTCCGGCGAAGGCGGCATGATCCCAGACGAGCGCCGCTTCAGCTCGAAATGGTTCTATCAATGCATCCAGTCGCGCTACGGCTTCAACCCGCACCATCTGCAATTGGCGGATGCCTGCGAATTCTTCATCGGCCAGGGTTGCAAGGTCGGCCTCGGCGGCCATCTCATGGGCCAGAAAGTGACCGATCAGGTTGCCGAAATGCGCTCCCTGCCTGCCGGTATCGATCAGCGCTCGCCGGCCCGTCATCCCGATTGGCTGGGGCCTGACGATCTTGCGCTGAAGATTCAGGAAATCCGCGAAGCCACCAATTGGGAAATCCCCATCCAGCTGAAGCTGGGTGCAGCCCGCGTCTATGACGACGTGCGCATGGCGGCGAAGACCGGTCCGGACAGCATCTATATCGACGGCATGGAAGGCGGCACCGGTGCCGGCCCGCACATCGCCACCGAGGAAACCGGCGTTCCCGGCATCGCCGCCATCCGCCAGGCGCGCAAGGCGCTCGACGATGTGGGCAAGACCGGCGAGATCAGCCTGGTTTATGCCGGCGGTATCCGCAATGGCGGCGACGTGGCGAAGGCGCTGGCACTCGGCGCCGATGCCGTCGCCATCGGTCACTCGGCGCTGATGGCCTTGAACTGCAACAAGGACATCCCGGAAGCCGACTTCCCCAAGGAGATCGGCTGCGAGGCGGGCTATTGCTATCATTGCCATACCGGCCGCTGCCCGGTCGGCGTCGCAACGCAGGATCCGATCCTGCGCAAGCGTCTCGATCCCGATGAAGCGGCGGAGCGGGTCTATAACTTCCTGCACTGCCTCACCATCGAAGCTCAGATGATGGCGCGTGCCTGCGGCAAGACCAATGTGCATTCCCTGGAACCCGAGGATCTCGCGGCCCTCACCATGGAAGCCTCGGCCCTGGCTCAGGTCCCGCTCGCCGGTTCGCAACACACTGTCGGCCGTCCCGACATGACCCGTTACTAAGGAGGCACCGATGGCAGAGAAGAAAGCTGCAGCCAAGCCGGCCGGTAAGGAAGACGTCGACAAGTATCTGAAGGGCGATGGGCTCGATTCATCTCGCGAGAAGGAAATCGGCCAGCACATCGGCTATCGCTACGACGTCAACCTCGTGCCCGATTACGCGCGCCTCACCCCGTTCCTGAAGAAGTATCTGGAAACGATGGGCTGGGATGACCTCAACTGGCTCGAAGATGTCCATATGGGTTACGAGGAAGGCCGCGCCGCGGTGTTCGACCGCAACATCAACGGCTGGGTCACGGTGCCCCAGGACCTCAAGCTGCCCGACAACCAGCAGGACCGCGACATGATCGCGCGCGAATTGCTGATCAAATTCCAGATGTCGAAGAAGCACCCGATGGTCGACCTCAACAAGGCCTATCGGAAGTTCTAGTTCCGCAACATTGAGAGCTCAAGGTCCTGCCCCGCCATGGCAACATGGCGGGGCTTTTTTGTGCCCTGCAAGTATCGTCATGGTCCACGAAGGCGGACCATGACGAGCGAGGTTACTCCTCCTCCTCAAACCCGCTCGCTCCTTCGCTCCTGCCCCAATCCGGTGCGAACGACAGGATGCGCACGCCGGCCGGAATATTCGGGTTGAACATGCGGTTATGCCAATAGGTCGATTGATAGAGCAGGTCATGCTCGGAAAGCTCCGTGACCTTGCACAGCAGCCGGAAGCGCTGGCTGAGCTCGGCAAATTCCAGATTGATCTTGCCGTGATTGAGCAGTTGGTCGACCAGCGGCGATGCCGGCCCGAACAAGGCCGTGAGCGTGTCATCAAAATCGCGATAGCGCTGGAAATAGCCGGCGGCCATGTGCTCGGTCGCCTTCTCCCAGCGCTCCACCGGGTCCTGGGTCTTCAGCACCTGATGGCGAAAGAACGCCGTCGAGTCTTCCGTCTCCGCCTTGTGCAGCAGCACGACCGTGGCGCCGGCGAGCTGCTGGTCATCGCGCGAGAAGATGAGCGGGCGCATGCCGGCACTCGGCCGGCCGCCGCCTTCGCGCATCGCCATCTGTCGCAGACGGCATTGCCAATGCAGAAAATCTTCGCGCAAAGCGGCCGCCGCCTCGCCAATCAGGACCACCTTGTCAGCACCCTTCGCCATGCTCGCCTCGCACTATACCCTTGCCATTACGATATCGCGCCGCAGCGGCGACAGCAACCAATCCTGGGCCACCGCTCCTCAAATTGTGCTGGATTGGGTGAAGCTATTATCGCATCATCATAGGAGTTGATTCAGTAGCGACGCGTGACCGGCGAGGGGGAAATTCGCTTGGGATTGCAGCGTTTGATGCCAAAAATCACTGAACAGCCTGCGGCCGAGCCATCGGCCCCCGGGTCCGTTTCTGCGCCCCATGCGGCACGCACGCCACTGCTGGCGAATATCGATGTAGAGACCAATCGCAACCAAAGCCGCTGGCGACAAGCCGTCGGTCAACGAGGTGACGCATATTGAAATTGGTCGGCGGCAACGGGGGCTGCACGATCGCTGTATGAGCACAGCACGGAAAATACCCCGCATCGCAAACTGATAATCAATAGTGAGGGGAACTAAAGATATGTCTGCGGAAACGATGTCGGGCCCTGCCAAGGGCGAATTGGTACGCTCCATTGATTGGCGCGGTGCCTTCTGGGTAGCGAGCGGCGTTCCGGCCCTCGTCCTGTTCTCGATCGGCGGCATTGCCGGCACAGTCGGCAACATCGCGTTCGCCATCTGGGCCGTCTCGATGCTGATGGGCTTCGTACAATCCTTCACCTATGCCGAAATCGCTGGCCTGTTCCCGAACAAATCGGGCGGTGCGTCGGTCTATGGCGCCGCCGCCTGGCTGAAATACGGCAAGTTCATCGCGCCACTTTCGGTGTGGTGCAACTGGTACGCCTGGACGCCTGTGCTCTCACTCGGCAGCGTCATTGCCGCCGGCTATATCCTGGGCATTGTCGAACCAGGACCGGCGGCCGAAGCCGTTGCCGCCAAGATTGCCGAAGCAGCGGCCGCTGGCAATGTGATGGATGAAGCGACCGCCACAGCAGAATTGATGTGGATCCACAATGCACTGAATGACTGGTACTTCGGCATTTCAATACCCTTCACCGAGGCGATCGTCACGCTTTCCTTCAACACGACCTTCTTCATCGGCGCCATTCTGATGCTGGTCGCTTTCTTCATTCAGCATCGCGGTATCCTTGGCACTGCCAAGGTGCAAACAGTGGTTGGCCTGGTCATCATCATCACACTGTTTGTGGTGGGTGTGGTGCCGTTCTTCAACGGCAACTTCAACAGCGCGAACTTCTCGCCCTTCGTGCCGTTGGCGGTACCCTATGCACCGGAACCTGGCACCTGGAATGTTGCCGGCTGGACCCTGGTTCTCGCTGGCATGTTCATCGCCGCATGGTCGACCTATGGCTTTGAAACCGCGATCTGCTACACCAGCGAGTTCAAGAATCCGGCCACGGATACCTTCAAGGCCATCTTCTATTCCGGCCTGCTGTGTCTGGTGCTGTTCATCCTGGTGCCGATCACCTTCCAGGGCTATCTCGGCCTGGGCGGCATGTTGGAAACCGGCATCGTCGACGGCTCCGGCGTTGCCAACGCGATGGCCCTGATGGTCGGCGGCGGCGCTGTCGTCAACAAGATCTTCGTGATTTTGATGATCGCTTCCTTGATGCTCATCATCATCACGGCGATGGCCGGCTCATCCCGCACGCTCTATCAGGGCTCCGTCGATGGCTGGTTACCGAAGTTCCTCAGCCATGTGAACCATAACGGTGCCCCGACAGGTGCCATGTGGACCGATCTTGTCGTGAACTTGGTCTTGCTGGCGATTGCCGCCACCGATGCGACGTCGTACTTCTTCATCCTCGCGGTGTCGAATTGCGGCTACATCATCTTCAACTTCCTCAACCTCAATTCCGGCTGGATCCATCGGATCGATAACGGCCATATCCATCGTCCCTACAAGGCGCCGACGATCATCCTGGCGATCGGCACCATCCTCGCCTTCGTCAACGCCGTGTTCATGGGCGCTGGCGCCAAGATCTGGAATCCCTATGCTCTGTGGTGTGGCATCGGCTTTGCCGCGGTCATCATTCCAGTCTTCTGGTTCCGCCATCATGTCACCGACAAGGGTCAGTTCCCGCGTCGCATGCTGGAAGATCTCGGCATCCGCGACATCGGGCATCTTGGTGAAAAGAAAGCCGGCATGCTGCCCTATATCACCCTGGCGGCCGGCGTGATCGTGGTCCTTGTCTCGAACGTGATCTTCACGCTCGAATAAATGACGGAAGGCAAGAGGGCGGGGTCTCACCACCCCGCCCTTTTCCTTTGAATGCATATGCCTGATCTGCTCAACGCCAATACCATCGACACCTTCCGCCGCGACGGTTTCGTCATCATCCGCGGCCTGCTTTCCGCGGCTGAGGTCGAAACGGCCCGCGCCCGCATCGAACCCCTGTTTCAGGGAAAATTCGAGACCGGACTTTATCCTGACGAATGGAACTGGCAGGAAGGCCGCGATCCCGCCGATCGCACACGCCAGATCTGCAATGGCTGGAAATCCGACCGGACGCTTGCCCGCATCATCCTGTCGGCCAAAGTCGGCGAGCTTTGCGCAAGGCTGGGTGACTGGCCCGGCGCGCGCCTCGGCCAGGACAATGTGCTGTGGAAACCTCCCGGCGCCAAATCATTGGGCTTTCACCAGGACGACAGCTATTGCCATTGGGTCGTGCCCGCCGGCTACATCACCTGTTGGATGCCGCTCGATGCAACACGCGCCGATGGCGGCACCATCGAATATGCACGCGGCTCACATCTGTGGCCGCTCTCTGTGCCCAAGGGCAAGTTCCACGCGCCCGATGATTACCGCGCCACCTTGCGCGATGCAGCGGCGGAAGTGGGTGGCACAATCGATATCGTGCCCATTGAAGTGGCGGCAGGTGACGCCGTGATCCATCACGGCCATGTCTGGCACGGCTCCGGCGCCAACAGTGCCACCGTCCCGCGCCGCGCTCTCGTCTCACACTGCATCTCGTCGGACTGCCAGTTTCATCCCACCGAGATCAGCTACATTTACAGCCGCTATCGTCGCCGTGACGACCTCACCATGGATGAGAGTTTTTTCCCGATCCTCTGGCGACGCGACGGCTACCGCACAGCCTGGCTTGATGCGCAGTGAGCCGAGTTGGGATAATTGGTACGACTTTGGTTGAAATATGTTTGCTTTTGGTAACGAGCGCATTGAAAGCCCGTAATTCTATGGGTACCTTTCGACGTCAGATCGTGCGTACCGCTTGAAAGAACAGGCCAGCTACAGGGAGCCCACATGAAAAAGCGCGTTGCCGTCATCGGCGCAGGCCCATCCGGAACCGCCGTGTTGCGAGCCTTCCAATCCGCCGCCGCCAAGGGTGCCGAGATCCCCGAGGTTGTATGCTTCGAAAAGCAGGAAGATTGGGGCGGCCTGTGGAACTACACGTGGCGCACCGGGCTCGACGAATTCGGCGAGCCGGTCCATGGCAGCATGTACCGTTATCTGTGGTCGAACGGCCCAAAGGAATGCCTCGAATTCGCCGACTATACGTTCGAGGAACATTTCGGCCGCCCGATCGCCTCCTATCCGCCTCGCGCCGTGCTGTGGGATTACATCAAGGGCCGTGTCGAGAAGGCGGGCGTCCGTAAATGGGTCCGCTTCCGCACGGCCGTACGCCACCTCTCCTATGACGACAAAACCGGCAAGTTTACGATCGAGGCCCACGACCTCGCCAACGACAAGGTGACGGCCGAGGAGTTCGACCATGTCATCGTCGCCTCCGGCCATTTTTCGGTGCCGAACGTGCCCGAATTCCCGGGCTTCCGCAATTTCAACGGCCGAATCCTGCACTCCCACGATTTCCGCGACGCGGTCGAGTTCAAGGGCAAAGACATCCTGATCATCGGCCGCTCCTATTCGGCTGAGGATGTGGGCTCGCAATGCTACAAATACGGGGCCAAATCGATCACCAGTTCCTATCGCAGCAAGCCGATGGGCTTCAAATGGCCGGCCAATTGGGAGGAGAAGCCGCTCCTCCAACGCGTTGAGAACAAGACAGCCTTCTTCAAGGACGGCAGCACCAAGGAAGTTGACGCGATCATCCTGTGCACCGGCTATCTCCACCACTTCCCCTTCATCGAGGACAAGCTGCGCCTGCGCACGGCCAACCGCATGTGGCCGCTGGGTCTCTATCGCGGCGTGGTGTGGGAGAACAATCCGAAGCTGCATTACATCGGCATGCAGGACCAGTTTTATACCTTCAACATGTTCGACGCTCAGGCCTGGTACTCGCGTGACGTCATCCTCGGCCGGGAGCCTCTGCCTGCCAAGGCCGAGATGCAGAAGCACAGCGCCGCCTGGCGGGCGCGAGAAGAGACGCTTGAAGATGCCGAGCAGATGATCTGGTTCCAGGGCGATTATGTGAAGGAGCTGATCAGCCTCACCGACTATCCGAGCTTCGACATCGAGACAGTCAACAAGACCTTCATGGAGTGGGAACACCACAAGGCCGAAAACATCATGGGCTTCCGCGACAACTCCTACCGCTCGGTCATGACCGGCACGATGTCGCCCGCCCATCACACGCCTTGGCTGAAGGCGATGGATGACTCACTGGAGAGCTATCTGAAGGCAAAATGAGGCTTCTTCGCATCTGCGGGATTACCATTTGTTTACCAGCCCAGGCTAATTTTCCCGTCATCGGTCCATTTTCCTAAGGCAGCGTGATGGCCATGACTTTGGATGAATCAGGGAACGCCATGATCGACGAGACGATGTCAGGAGACGGATTCAGTCCGGATAGAGCCGTCGATGAACGGTTGGCGGCACTTCTCAGCATCACCGGGCGGATGGACGGCTTCCTCTATCGCTGCCGCAACGACCCCAGCTACACGATGCTCTATATCAGCGAAGGCATCCTGGGCATGAGCGGCTATCCGCCCAGCGATTTCATCGGCAACAAGGTGCGCGGCTACAGCACCATCACCTATCCCGACGATCTGGGCGCCGTCGATGCAGCCGTCGGCAAGGCGCTCGAAACGCACAGCAATTGGACCATCGACTATCGCATTGTGCCGCGCCAGGGCGATCCCATTTGGGTGCATGAAATCGGCGGCGGCGTCTTCAACGATGCCGGCGAGCTTGAGTTTCTCGAAGGCTTCATCATCGACATCACCGAAAGGAAGCAGCTCGAGGAAAAAAATCGTACCCTTATCGATCGCGTCGCGGGCATTTCCGAACACATCGTCAAGGACACCAGCAACATCCTCGAAGTGCTGCGTGCCCTGAAGATGCTGGCCTTGAACGCCCGCATCGAGGCCGCCCGCGCCGGCGAGCAGGGCATGGGCTTCGCCGTAGTGGCGCAGGAGATCAAGACGCTGGCCACAACCTCGGGCGCCTCGGCGGAACGCATCACCAGATTGATGAGCGAGCTGCAGGAAGTGCTCGCAGTGCCGGGCGGTAAGGGGCATTAACTCCGCGGCTTCAGTTTCTCCGGATCGTAGAACGGGAACTTCACCACGCGGGCTGGCAGTCGTTTCTGCTGACCGTCGATCTTGCCAATCTCGACTTCGGTGCCAAGCGCGGCATAGGTCACATCGATGCGGCAGAGCGCGATGTTCTTGCCCAAACCGGGTGAAATGCACCCGGACGTGACCACACCGACCTGCGCGCGGCCGACATGCACACAATCGCCGTGGCCGACCGCCTGCTTGGCGTCGATTTCCAATCCCACCAGCACGCGTTGCGCATGTTCCTTGCGGCGGATGATCGCCTCGCGGCCGACGAACTCCTCATTCCCCTTCAAGGCCACGGTGAAGCCAATGCCGGCTTCATAGGGATCAGTCTGGTCGTTGAATTCGTAATTGGCAAAAACCAATCCCGCTTCGATGCGCAGGATATCGAGCGCCTCCAGCCCCAACGGCAAAAGCCCATGCGGTTGCCCCGCGGCCCACACCGCGTCCCAGACCGCCGGTGCATCCTTGGGATGGCAGAAAATCTCGTAACCCAACTCACCGGAATAGCCGGTGCGCGAGACTACCACGGCAACACCGTTATAGTCACCGATCCGCCCCACCGTGAAATTGAACCACTGGATCTCATCGACCCGCGACCGCGCCGGCGGCGTCCAGATGATTTCTTTCAGGATGTCGCGACTCTTTGGCCCCTGAACCGCAATGTTATGAAGCTGGTCAGTCGCCGACTTCACCCAGACCTGTTTCAACCCGCGCTTCTCGGCCAGGTCGCGCAGCCATTTGCCGCCGAACTCGTCACCGCCGATCCAGCGATAGCGGTCCTGCCCCAGGCGGAACACTGTCCCGTCATCGACCATGCCGCCATGCTCATAGCACATCGCGGTATAGACCACCTGCCCGTCGCTGAGCTTCCTTATGTTGCGCGTGCAGGCGATCTGCAGCAGATCCTCGGCATCCGCCCCCAATACCTCGAACTTGCGCAAGGGTGAGAGATCCATCACCACGGCGGCTTCACGCGCCGCCCAATATTCCGCCGTCGGTCCGGCATTGTTGAAACGATTGGGCAGCCAGAAGCCGCGATACTCCGTGAAGTTGCGCGTCAGCGCAGAGGTGCGCGGATGAAAGCCGGTCTCGCGGGTGAGGATCGGCTCAGATTCTGGGGTCATGCGATACGCCATGGCTCGGGAGAAACTGTTCTTCGCATCATAGATGCGAACATGAATGTCGGTGGGGTTCCAGGCATTGGTGGCGTCGATATCGTCCGGGCAGGCGGATGAGCCGCACACCAGATCCTTCATTGCCTTCATCAGCACGTAATCGCCCGGCCGTGACCAGGGGTCGTCGAGGAAGATCGCATTCGCCGCATTGACGCCGGTGTTGTAGAAGAGATTGACCGCCTGCCAGCCGCGCCGCGTCTCCAAACCAAACTTCTCCAGGGCGAAGTTGAAGTTCTCCGAACAGCTGGGATGGCCTGGGTAACCGGCATCTTCATAGAATCGCGGCGTACATGCGAGCCCGAACGTATCGTGCCGCCCGCAGGTATCGCGCACCACCTCGACCAGCGCCTGCATGTCGACATCGAAGAATTTGGAGGCAAGGCCCGGCCCGGGATAGATCGCGCCAAGCATGGTCCGCGTCGTTGTCATGTCGATACCGCGCTCGCGCCCCGCGGCCAACTGCCTTGCATCGAAGGCGACGAAATCAGAGCACTGACGGCCGGCCACATCGATAATCTGAATGAACTGGCCTTGCCTAACCTCGTAGGACAGCGCTGTGCATTTATCGACCCTGTACTCCGCCACCATCTCGCCCAAAGGTGCAGGCAATGGCGGCATCAGCAGGGGCGACGGATTGGCCCGCCGTACCACGACGCTAAGGTCGGTGGGTGGCATCTGATCCTCCGGCAGCATCTCGCTGCCCGGCGCATGCAAGACGACGATCACGGGCCGCTCGGCCTGCATCTTTGCCGTGTCGCCAGGCCGCGTGTCGCCGGTCAGCACGCGCGCGGCATCGTCGACACCCTTGGGCATGTGCCACTGCGCCAGTTGATGACGCAGCTGGATGATCTCGTCGGGATTGCCATGCGCGAGCGGCCTGCCGGCCAGGATTTGCGTGATGCCCGCCGACGGACCATCGCCCTTCAGCCCCAGCGCACCCAAATCCGGCCGCGGCGTTTCATGATGCTGTGCGCCAGGCCCGGTGAAGGCGGCGATCTCGCAGGCCTGCCGCCCTTCCCGATCTGTGATCTCAAGATGGTCGCCGCTTTCGAGCCGCAGAATCAGCGCACCCTGCCCTGCCAACCGGTAGCGCTCAACGGCCGGGTCCCAGCGCGGCAGGCCGGGCTCGATCACCCGCGGTCGCGACTGGCTGCGTTCCATGACGGTCATGCGAATCCTAAGGCTGCAGCGGAACCTGAAGAGAGCAATCTTTGCGATGATAGACCGGTCGCGAACGCCCCCTCAAGCGCTCAATCGACGCTTAAGCGCGGTTTTCCCGCAGCCTCACCGGAGACCAGCCCGAGTGACCGCGGCTGCAACTTCCGCATTGCCGCAGACATGGCTGATATAGCTGTATTCTTCTGCCGTATCGATGGAGAGCTGGGTTTTATTGCGCTTGCGCAGGAAGGACTCGATAGCGCCTTCGATGGCGGTCCGCATCAGCTTGTCGGCATCGCGTTCTGCCTGGGCCTGGTTTTGTGCAAAATGGGTCCGCGCAATCTTGCGGACGATCGATGGCCTGATTGTATCTGCGAGACGGGGGAAAATCGTCTGGTCGATTTTCACATGCTTGGCCTCATGCTTCATCGTTTCAGTCCAGAGGCAAGAACCCTTCACCGCTTCCGTCGCAATATAAACCTTTGTGTGGACCTTGACTGTGATCTGCAGCCTCTCCACTTTCCAGCACAGGGTACCGTCGCTGCGCGTGCGCGTCGAAAAAGTAGTCTCCCATTGCGGATTTGATGCCATCGCCGTCGTACCCAGCGTGTATTTGAACTCCGGCAGATGCCGAGGAGCGACGCTATTGCCGTCGGCCGACAATTGCGCAATGCCGCGGGTGAAATCATAAGAAGCCGGGTTGATCTCCGCACGCACCGAGACCACCGGCGGGGCCGCCGACTGCTCGCAAGAATTGGCCAGCGCATCGCCGCCCGGCATGCTGAGCCACAGCATCCCCACGCCCAGCGAGATTACCCAGCGCGCTCGCCCCAAGCTAGATCTCGCTATCATCCAGTTTCTGCTTGATCACTTTCAGATTTTCCATGGCCGGCACATTGAGTGGATAGAGCGCCAGCACACGCTCGAATGCATCGCGTGCGGCCGTGTCATGATCCTGCGCCATGTTGACGACGCCGAGGCCGGAGATGGCGCCGAAATGCCGCGGCTCCAATTCCAGCACATGCTCGATATCGTCGAGCGACGCCGCATAATCGCCGCGCAGGTAATACATCGTGGCACGCCGGTTCCAGCCCTCGGCATAATCCGGCTTCCTGGCGATGACCGCCGTGAAGCGCGCCTCCGCGGTCGCGAAATCCTCAGCCGCCATCGCGGCCTCGCCTTCCTTCATCAGGCGGTCGAGATCCGGCGCACCGGTCTCTCCCCAGATCTGCCAGATCATGAACTCGGTGAGCCGCGCAATGTTGGGACTGTCGGTGTCATGAAGCCGCTGGAACAAGGCCGGTAGGCGCGGATCGGTCTGGTCGGCCTCAACCCGTGCCATCGTCAGGCCACTCATCAGCAAACCCAGCGCGAGCATTTTCAGTGCTTTGGCACACATCCCTGCACCCCGCCCATAACCCTGCGCGACAATCGCCGTCCGGCAATCCTACCACCAATGGCGCGAACACGTCAGAGCACTTGCTCGGCGCGGCTATTGCAGGCCGGCTTTCTTGAAAATCGCTGCCCATTCCGCGTCACTGCAAGCGTCGTCGACCCGTTGATATTCCGCCGGGGTATCGATTTTGGACAATTGCTGCTTCTCGCGATGGGCAATGAAGTCCTTGAGCGCGCGGTTGATGGCAGCGCGTGCGTCGGCCTGCAGGATGGCCAGAGCTTTCTTGCCATCCTTGGCGACCACTGTCTTCCGGAGCGCAGGCTCGATTTTTGGCCGCACCATAACGTCCAGTCCCGCCAGCAACTTCCGATCCAGATTCACATGCTTGTGTTCGTGATCGACGACCTGTTTCCAGGCGCAGCTGCCGCGCGGAATTTCCTTGGCAATGAAGACGGTTGTATCCAGCTTGAACCTCATGCTGAGTGACACCACGGACCAGCAATAAGTGTCGCGGTCGAGGGGCCGACCCGTCAGTTCCAGCTTGGCATCGCTTTTCCATTGCGCGGCGGTCAAGCCCATGCTGTAGATTTTGCCCGTTGCCGGCAGCGCTTTGTCCGCCGCGGCCTTTTTGGTCAGCGCCGTCAACCCTTCGCGCGCGTCATAGGCTACCTCACTGGATGTTGTCTCGAGCTTTATGACCGGCTTGACGAACGGCCGCGCGCATTCCTCCGCCATTACCGGGCGCGGCAGCAAACTGGTCAGCAACAGCAGGCATGCGGCAACCAGATAGAGTAGCCGGCAAAGGTGCTCGACCATACTCAAATGCATCCCCATCATCCGCTGTTCCAAAGGTGCCGCGCCCATCCGATTGATTGCGCTCATCGCCCGCCGAACCGGCCAAAAGGCCGAATTTTGAAGGGTTCCGAAGCTTCAGCATGCTTCTATAATACGCCCTGGATTAACAGCTGGTTTACTTGGCGGGTGAAACTACCCGCCCAGCGCAGATCCCTATGCAAATCCCGTGTGAGGTCGGACGGGGGACATCCTTGGTCGCTCGATGAAAGGGTTGACCCAGTCATAGCAAGCCGGTCGCAGCAAACTCAGCTGCGCTTGGCCATGCAGTGCTGCAATCGGTCTCGCGCCGCCAATCCGCTGTGATAGTCGAGATTAGCCACAGACCTTCCCTGGATTGACACATCCAGACCGAGCGTATCCGTGAGCCCCGCCACAGCCGCCTCAGCCTCGGGCACTGCGAAAAAGATGGCGCCGTAATCGGGCCAACCCGGCATGGCTGTGTTGAACGCACGCACCGTTTGCGGGGCCGGCGAGTCCGATTGCGCCAATGTGACCTCGATCTGGCTTAACGCCTGTGGCCGCGGAATGTTGGGGCCGAAGAAGACAAGGAAGGCGCCGTCATACCCGCCGCCAGGTCCCATCAAGGCAAGGCCGACGCCCTCCTTCGTGAAGATGGCGGAGCAGAACTCGCCCGGCGTCAATTTGCTTTCGGCAAATTCCCACGACCCCTTGGCATATTCCTGAAAGCCGGGATCGCTCGCCAACTGGTCCAGCTCGCCCTTCACCGTCGACAGGATGCCGACGAAACCACCGATGGCCGACCCCATGCCGGCGCCGGAATCGTCATAGCTCTCTTCTTGCGGAGCCTCCTCTTCACCGCCACCATCGTCCATCGGCCCCATCGGCGCGCATCCTTCCCAACCGGCATTGCCGCCACCGATCGGAAAGAAGCCGTCCGGACAATTGCCCTCCGCGCGAGCCTCCACCGAATAGGAAAGGCAGGCCAAAGCGGCGCAAACAACAACCCCCGCGCGCAAGGCATTCGGCCCTGCCGCGTCGATCAGTCGAATAATCCACACTTGGATAACTCCACGCGCACTTAATTCGGTTCGTCTCCCGCCGGAGAATCGAGCCGACCGTCCCCGATGCAAAGCTACAGACACAATGCAGCTTTGCAAGCTGCCGTCGGAAAATCCGCTACAGATTCTGAACTGGACGAGAGATGGCTTCCCTATTAATCTGCTATGTCAGTCAATATTAGAAGATTATTGTTTTAATAATCACAAAATATCCTGATCCGGTGCACGGAGTGTAACATGGACGAAGCCCAGGCCTTGTCCTCGACCATCGAGCAGATCTATGACGCGGCGACCCAGCCCGATCTGTGGCCGCAGTCGCTCGCGACCATCGCCGGCTTCGTCAACGGACACAGCGCCGCCATCTTCTCGAAAACTTCGCACCCAATCGAGGGGACCGTGTTTCATCACGATGGCCGCATCGGCGACAGTCATCGCCAGACCTATTTCAACCACTACAACAGACTGGACCCGGCCAACGCGCTGACAGATTTCGCCGGGATCGAACAGCCGGTCAGCGTCTCCAGTCTCGTCGCGCCGGAAAAGTTCACAGACAGCCGCTTCTTTCGCGAATGGGCCGGCCCCCAGGGACTGGTCGATTTCGTCACCGTGGCATTGGAAAGATCCGCGACCTCGGTGGCTCTGTTCGGCGTGTTCCGCCACGAGGCTCAGGGCATTGCCGACGAGACGATGCTGCGTCGCATGGGCCTGCTGGCACCCCATGTGCGGCGCGCGGTGTTCATCGGCAGCACTATCGATCGGCAATCCGCGAAGATGGCCGCATTGGAAGACACGCTCGACGGCCTCAGTGGCGCACTCGTCTTGGTCGATGCTACGGCGCGCATCGTGCACGCAAATGCCGTCGCCTATCATGCTTTGGCGCAAGAGGATCTCATCCTTGCGCGGAGCGGCCGCCTTGCCTTCATCGACCGCAATGCCGATGAGGCGCTACGTACTTTCATCTGCCGGCATTCCGCACCGTCAACACAAGACAACACTGTCATCTCGCTCGGCCGCAAGGATGGCGAGCGCTTCATGGCGCATATCCTGCCCCTCACCTTTGGGAGCGATCGACCCCGCGCAACGTCATCGGCGGTCGCGGCGATCTATGTACAACGGGCGGCCCTTGACCTCGATTCGGCACCGGCCGTCATCGCGCTCGCCTATGGCCTGACGCCGAGCGAACTTCGCGTGCTGCTGGCGATCGTCGAGATCGGCGGCGGGCCCGACGTCGCGAATTCTCTTGGCATCGGTGAAGGCACGGTGAAGACCCATCTGCGGCACATCTTCGCCAAGACCGGCACCACAAGGCAGGCCGATCTCGTGAAGCTGGTGGCGGTGCACACCTCGCCCATCGGCGGTCGCCGGCATGCCGAAAAATATCTCGCGGCCACTGCCGCGGAGTAGATCTGGCGGCACCGGTTCGCTATCCGCGCAACCGGTCCAGCCCCACCGGCATCGGCCCGCCATTCGCCCAATCCAGCAACTCAACCGTATGCACGATGGGCTGGTCGAGCCCACCCTGCAATTGCTGCAGGCAGCCGATATTGCCGGCGGCGACCAATGCCGCGCCGGTCTTCTGGATGTTGCCGATCTTGCGCGCGCGGAGATCATTCGCAAATTCGGGCTGCAGCAGATTGTAGGTGCCAGCCGAGCCACAGCAGAGATGCCCCTCCGGCACTTCAGCGACCTCAAATCCCGCGGCACGCAGCAGATCCTTCGGTGCCTCGCGAATGCGTTGACCATGCTGCAATGAACAGGCGGCGTGATAGGCGATCTTCAGGCCTTGGCCGAACTCGCTGCGCGGCAACGCATCCAGCTTTAACAGATACTCGCTGATGTCGAGCGTCCGCCCCGCCACATCCCGTGCCATCGCTGCATCGGGATCATCACGAAAGAGATGGCCGTAATCCTTGATCGCGGTCCCGCAACCCGATGTCGTGACCAGGATCGCATCCAACCCATCGCCCGCGATCTCGCGCGCCCAGGCATGGAGTGTGCCGCGCGCCGTCTCAAGCGCATCATGCTCGCGGCCCATATGCTGGGTGAGCGCACCGCAGCAGCCGGCACCCTGCGCCACCACCACCTCGATGCCGAGACGATTGAGCAGCCGGATCGCCGCCGCATTGATGCTGGGCTTCAAGACCGGCTGCGCGCAGCCAGCGAGCAAGGCGACGCGCCCGCGACGCGGGCCAATCGCCTTGAAGATTCCGGGCCGATCCGTCTCGGCGGGTGCCGGCAGCGACGCCGGCAGCGCATCGAACAGCGCGCGCAAGCGGCCCTTGAACAGCGCCGGCAGACCGATCGTCCGCGTGATGCCGCCCATCATCAACGTCGCCCGGAACAGCTTGGGGCGCGGCAGGATATTGGCAAGAAGACCACGCAGAAGGCGATCCAACAACGGCCGGCGATACTGCTCCTCGATCCGCACCCGCGCGTGATCGACCAGGTGCATGTAATCGACACCGGACGGACAGGTCGTCATGCAGGAGAGGCAGGTCAGGCACCGGTCGACGTGGCGGGTGACGATCGCATCCGCCTGTTCATCATTCTCCAGCATGTTCTTGATGAGATAGATGCGCCCGCGCGGGGAATCGTTCTCATCGCCGGCGATCACATAGGTCGGGCAGGTCGCGGTACAGAATCCGCAATGCACGCAGGTCCGCAGAATCCGGTCGGCGGCGGCGATGTCGGGATCGGCAAGCTGGGCCAGGGAAAAATTGGTCTGCATGTCAAAGGTCCGAATGCAATCGGCCGCGGTTGAACAGACGCAGTGGATCGAAGGCTGCCCGAACCTTCCGCAGCAGCGCCACCGGCACATCGGGCGCGAAGACCCGGTCGCTCTGCCGCCAATCCTCCGGTGCGCGGATCACCGTGGCATGCCCACCCTGCCCCAAATAACGTCGAATGGCCCGCACGGCTTCGCCGATATCCGTGACGGCATGCGCAAGCCAGATCCGCCCGCCGCCCCAATCAGCGAGATAGCTGCAATCCGGCAAGCCACGCGTCAGCGCGTCGATATCACCTGGAAACGCCGCCGGCGGGGCTGACAACAACCACAGAATTTGCGATGTGTTGTCTCGAAACGAATGCAGATCACGGACCGATTGCCACAAGTCGCGCGATTCTGCTGCCGCCACAACCCGCACCGGCGCACGCAACAGATCGGTCAACACCTGGCATCGATATACGACCGACGGGCCCGACCCCTCCAACCGAAAAATCGCCTGAGACGCCGATGGCAGATAGGCAGCGGCCGAGGGGTCCGCCGTGCTGCCAAGTGCCACTGTCATCATCTGGCTCGCCGCTGCGGGCGAGAGTCCATCGACGATGATCGAGCAACTCGTCTCCGGCGCAGGCACGACCTTGATGGTGATTTCCGTCATCGCGACCAGCGTACCGAAAGAGCCGGCGATGAGTTTAGGAAGATCATAGCCGGTGACGTTCTTCACCACCTTGCCACCTGCTTTGACGATCTCGCCGCGGCCGTTGACGCCGGAAAAGCCCAGGAAGAAATCGCGCGCCGCGCCGGCAAAGGGTCGCCGTGGACCCGAAAGATTAGTCGCCAGCACGCCGCCGATAGTCGCCTTCTCTGCCGCATGACCGAACAGCGGCCCCAGATCGGGCGGTTCGAAAGCGAGATGCTGGTTTTCTGCTGCCAGCGCCGCTTTGATCTCGGCCAGCGGCGTCCCGGCACCGGCGGTGAGCACTAGTTCAGCGGGGGCATAATCGATGATGCCACTGAAACCGCACAGCGAAACATTGCGCTCGAACGAAACGGCACGACCCCAACCTTGCTTCGTACCGTTGCCGCAAACCGACAACGGCACATCATCGGCCGAAGCCGCCTGGATGATCTCCACCAGTTCCTGTTGGGTACGTGGCAGGAAATCCATCAGAACCGCGGCAGCTCGGGATGCGGCAATTGCCCGCCGCGCACATGCATGGCGCCCATCTCGGCGCAGCGCTGCAGGGTCGGGAATACCTTGCCGGGATTGAGCAGATTGCCATCATCGAAGGCGCATTTGACGCGCATCTGCTGCTGGAGATCCACCTCGTTGAACATGGTCGGCATGAGATCGCGCTTCTCGACGCCGACGCCATGCTCCCCGGTCAGCACACCGCCCACCTCGACGCACAGGCGCAGGATGTCAGAGCCGAAGGCCTCGGCCGCCTCAAGCTCACCGGGCTTGTTGGCATCGTAGAGAATGAGCGGATGCAGATTGCCGTCGCCCGCATGAAACACATTGGCGACGCGCAGATTGTGGAGCGCGGATAATTGCGTCATGCGCGCCAGCACTTCCGGCAGGCGGCTACGTGGGATCGTGCCGTCCATGCAGTAGTAATCCGGCGAGATGCGACCGATCGCCGGGAACGCCGCCTTGCGCCCGGCCCAGATCAGCAGTCGCTCGGCTTCACTCTCGCTGATGCGCAATCCCTTGCCGCCATGCGCGACCGCAATCGCACTCACGCGGGCGATGAGATCATCGACCTCGACCTGCGGCCCATCGAGTTCGACGATGAGCAGGGCTTCCGCATCCAGCGGATAGCCGGCATGGACAAAATCTTCCGCCGCATGGATGGCGGGCCGGTCCATCATCTCCATCCCGGCCGGAATGATGCCGGCACCGATGACGGCAGCCACCGCAGCACCGGCGGATTCACTGGTGGCAAAGCCCGCGAGCAAGGCGCGCGCCTTTTCCGGTCGGCGCAGCAATCGCACCGTGACTTCGGTGATGACACCCAGCAACCCTTCCGACCCGGTGAACAACCCCATGAGATCATAGAGTCCGCTGTCGAGATGCTTGCCGCCCAGACGGATGATCTCGCCATCCATCAGCACGATCTCGAGGCCCAGCAGGTTGTTGGTGGTGAGGCCGTATTTCAGGCAATGCACGCCGCCGGAATTCTCCGCGACATTGCCGCCGATCGAACAGGCGATCTGGCTCGAGGGATCCGGCGCGTAATAGAAACCGTCGCCCGCCACCGCATGACTGATCGCCAGATTGGTGACACCCGGCTGCACCACGGCACAGCGATTTGAAAGATCGATGTCGAGGATCCTGTTGAGCTTCCCCAGACCCAGCAGCAGGCCATCGGCCAAGGGCAGCGCACCGCCGGAGAGCGAGGTGCCGGCACCGCGCGGCACCACTTTGATACCGAAGCGATGGGCGATCTTCAACGCCGCCGAAACCTCCGCCGTCGAGCGCGGCAAGGCAACCGCCAAGGGAATCTGACGATAGGCGGTGAGACCGTCGCTCTCATAGGGGCGCATGGCGCGGGGATCGGACATGACATTGTCCACGCCCAGGACATCGCGCAAGGCGGCGACGAATTGCGGGGCAGCTTTGAGCGCTGCTGAATCGGGCGGCGGCATCAGCATGCCGGAATCTATAGCGCAAAAAGAAACCGCGCGGGGAAGTCCCGGCGCGGTTTCCAAATCAGATAGTCGGATCCAGCTCGATCAACGCGCTGGACCGGACAAATGTCTAGCCAGCGTAGCCCAATCCCGAGTTGAAAGCGCTCAACCCTGGCGCGCCTTGAAGCGCGGATTGGTCTTGTTGATCACGTAGACCCGGCCCTTGCGGCGAACGATACGGCAATCCTTGTGCCGCCCCTTGGCCGACTTCAGCGAATTAACAACCTTCATGGTCCGGTTCCTTGAGAATACAACGAGTCTTGAAATGGTGGCGCAACATAGTGACCAGGGCTGGGCCTGTCAACCACTGCCAAGCACCACTCAAACGCTTGAATTCTATCGCTTATAACGGCGTTACCAGTTCGACATCAGTTTGGTGCCGCCCAGTTTGATGGCGTAATAGCGCATGACCCTGACGTCGCCCGCGTCAAAGGCTGCGACCCGACGGGTCCAGAGCTGGACTTCCTTGACCACCTCTTCCGGCAAAGCCTTGGCATGGGCCGCCTTTTCGCCGCCGGCCTGGGTGAATTCCAGCCACCCGTCCATGATCATCTTGCGGTAGCGGTCGGTGATGTCCTCATTGACGCGGAGATCGAAATTGAGCTCCCGGAACCACTTCACATACTCGGCGCCGGAGGCGAAGAAGGTCTGGTCGGACGGCGACATGCCCAACCCCTGCAGCCGCTGGTCGCCGATCTCCAGGGCATCATTGCGGACAAAATCGGTGATTGAGACCTGGCCCCGGGGCTTTAGCGACCACTCGAACTGCTTCAGAATTTTCGCTTTGTCCTCAACGAGATAAAGCGTTTCAGAGGACAGTATGCAATCGGTCGAGCCCTGCTTGGGTTCGAAGCCTTCGGGCGAATAGCGGACGATATCCGCCTTCTTCTCAAGGCCCGCCTTGATTGACAGTTCCTTGCCGGCCTTGGCGATGTCGGCCGTTGGCTCAACACCATTGACCCAGACGCCGAACTCATTGACCAGGGCACGGGTGCCGCCACCCAGACCTGCGCCGAAATCCATCACTGTGAGCGACGGGTTGAGGCCGAAGGGTTTGGCGAGGCCGAGAATATGTTCCTCACCGCCCGGCTTGTAATAGCCAGCACCCCAGACCTGCTCCTGAATTCGGATTGCCTCGGTTTCCCAGGGCATTAGCGGGGGAATGGTGATCTGGGGCGGTGGGGCGGCGAGTTTGGGGCCGCCGCCACCGCTGGGGGCGGCGAGCTCAGGCAGCTGGATTTCCTCGCCTTCCCACCAGGCGCGCAAGCGCAGCCTAAACGGCACTTTCACATCGGCTCCGGATTTCATTTCCCCAAACAGCCCATTGCCGAGTCATGGCAAATCAACTACTTAACTGTAGCTTCCACAGCCCCAAATCGCAAGTTGAGGTCAATCGACCGTCATGACGTCGTTTCGCGGGCCAGCGACCGGCGGCGGACCAGAGTCGGTCCCGACTTTGCCGATCGCCTATCATTTCCGGCGCACCATTGCGCTGGCCCTGCCGGTCATGGCGGCACGGGCCGGGCTGGTCATCATGTTCACAGTTAACGCCGTTTTCTGCGGGTTTCAGGGCACTGGCGCACTTGCCGATCTGGGTGCTGCCGCCATTCCGCAGGTGACGTTGATGGTGGTTGGGGTCGGTCTTTTGATCGGAACCATCATCCTGACGGCACAGGCGGCAGGCTCCGGCAACCATGCCCAATGCGGCGCAGCCCTGCGCGGCGGCCTGACCATCGCCTTCACCATAGGTGTGATTTTCAGCATAATTCTCTTACCGGCTGAAGAACTGCTGCGCCTGTTCCAGCAACCCGAGTCGACCTTTGCCGGCGGCGGCCGGGCGCTCAACATCCTGGGCTACTCGCTGCCGGCCATCCTGATGTTCAGCGCTTGCTCGTTTTTCCTGGAAGGCATCAACCGCCCCTTGCCCGGCATGGTCATCGCCCTCACCGGCAATGTCATTAACCTGGTTCTTAACTGGGTCTTCGTCCTGGGAAACCTGGGCGCCCCGGAAATGGGTGCCGCGGGATCAGCGCTCGCCACCACCATCACGCGCTGGTGCATGCTCATTGCCATTGCCGGCTATCTGCTGACGATGCATGACCGCGCCAAATACGCCGTCATCCCCTGGTTCAGTTTCGATCTGGCGATTCTCCAACGCCTGATGGTCCTCGGCCTGCCGCTCGCCTTTGCCATCGGCACCGAGACGGCGTGCTTCAATCTGATGATCTATATGGCTGGCTGGCTCGGCACCACCGAACTCGCCACCATGTATGCCACGATCAATTTCACCAGCTTCGTCTACATGCTGACCCTGGGGCTGTCGACAGCCGCCTCGGTGCGCGTGGGCAACGCCATCGGAAGGCGCAGTGCCGGCGATCTGCGACGTGCCGGCTGGGTTGCGGTCGCTGTCGAATTTGCCGTGATGTGCCTGATGGCCGGCGTCACCGTATTGCTGGCTCCAAAGATTGCCGGCGCCTATAGCCAGGATCCGCTGGTGCTGCCCTTGCTCACCGCGGCGCTGTCCCTTACCAGTCTTCTGTTCATCGTCGATGGCCTGCAAGGCGTACTGATGGGCGCCTTGCGTGGTGCTGCAGATACCCTGATCCCGACCATCGTCTATGTCGTGAGTTTCGCCGTGGTGGGAATTCCCTTGGGCTATCTCATCGGTTTTCAACAGGGTGCCGGCGTGCCGGCCCTGATCGGATCGCTGATCGCGGCGTTGGTCGTGGCGACGTTGGGTCTGGGTTGGCGCTTTCATTGGCTCAGCCGGCGACCGGAAGGACTTTGGCGCTAAGGATGGGGCGATGAGCGAACGCAGTGATTTCCTGATTGTCGGTGCCGGCGTATCCGGTGCCGCGGCCGCGGCTGAACTGGCGCTGGTCGGCAGCAGCACCATGATCGAGATGGAGGAGCGCCCGGGCTATCACAGCTCCGGCCGGTCGGCTGCACTCTATACGCCCAATTACGGCCCGGCTTTTGTGCGCACGATCATCGCCGCCAGCGCCGAATTCTATCGCAATGCGCCGGCGGGCTTCGCCGATCATCCGTTGCTGACCCCGCGCCAGGCGATGACCTTCGTGCCGGCCGGCTTCGAAGCGAAGATCGAAGAATTCATGGCAGCGGCGACGGCGGAAACGCCGCTCCACGAAATTTCGGCCGACAAGGCCTGCGAGCTGGCACCGCTGTTGCGGCGAGAGGTCGTATCGCGGGCTGTTCTCGATCCGCATGTCATGGACATGGATGCAACCGCCATTCATCAGGGCTTCCAGAAGCTGTTCAAGGGTCGCGGCGGCAAGCTGGTGACCGACAGCCGCGTGGTCGGCCTGGAACGCGCCAAAGGCATGTGGCGGGCAACGACATCGATCGGCGCAGTGTTCGAAGCACCCATTCTTATCAATGCCGCCGGTGCCTGGGCGGATGAGGTCGGACAGATGGCCGGCTTGAGGCCCGTTGGCCTGCAGCCAATGCGCCGCACGGCCATCATCATCGCGAGTGACTCGGCCCTTGCCCCTTCGACCATGCCGGCGGTCGATGACGGCGCTACCGAGGCTTACGTGAAGCTTGACGCCGGCCGGTTGATGGCCTCGCTGGGCGATGCGACGCCAAGCCCGCCTTGCGATGCGCAGCCGGAAGATCTCGACATGGCGCTGATCGTCGATTGGCTGGAACGCCATACACATCTCAGCGTGCGCCGCATTGAACATAGCTGGGCGGGCCTGCGCAGTTTTGTGGCCGACCATTGTCCGGTGGTGGGATTTGAGCGCGGAACAGAGGGGTTCTTCTGGCTGGCGGGGCAAGGTGGCTACGGCATCATGCTGGCGGCAGCCCTTGGCCGCGTCACCCGCGCGCTGGTGACGGAGGGCAAGCTGCCAGCCGATCTCGCCGCCAAGGGATTGAGCGAAGCCGCCCTGGCGCCCGATCGCTGCCGCGCATAAACGACAGCCGCAAAACATCCTTAACGGGGAAAAAACCGGCAAATGACGTGGTGGCGACGCCGAAAGGCTTGGCGCTAAAGGGTTATCATGGCAGATTGCCCGACAGGGGAGCCGCGAACCTGAGTAAAGAAGGTCGTGGGAATGGGGAATTGGAACGAGACAGATGAGCGATCTGCAAAAAGAAACCGACGATCATGCTGACCGGCGCCGTGCACAACGGTATGTCGTCAACCTGCCGACCGACGTCCTGATCAAGGGCGCCCGCGTCACCTGCCGGCTGGTCGACATTTCCGAGAATGGCGCGCTGATCGAAACCGCCGGTCCGGTCGCGGTTGGCGACAAGGTCTCGCTGGACCTGCCCAAGGTCGGCCCGACGATCGCCACGGTCGTTCGCGTCAGCCCCTCGCATATCGCGATGGCCTTCCCGGGCGCGATCATCATTTCCAGCATTGTGCGGTAAATAGCCGACCCGGCTCAATTCGTCATGGTCCGCGAAGGCGGACCACCCACGAGTTTCTATCCGTCAACCGAGTGGGTGCAGGCAAATTCGTAGGTGGTCCTCCTTCGCGGACCATGACGTATAGGAGCGCGCCCTCACCCGACCCTGTTCAGCCGGTCGATCTCTTCCAGAATCTCGGCCACTTCGAATTCGCTGAGCGCCTGGGCCTGCGGAATTTCGAGGTGCAGCCGGCCGGTGCCCAGATTGACCACCACCGCCTCGCGCTTGCGGCGATAGCGTTCCGGCATCAGGTACATGTGGTCGCCGAGCGTGAAGCCTTTCACGTCTGGCGTCATGATGCAGGCGCCGCCTTGCGAGATGTTCTGGTAATTGGTGATGGCCAGGGTGCGGCGCTGGTCCTCGCCGTCGAACACCAGCATCGCGGTGCCGCCGAACTCAAAGCGCCGGTGACGTCGATGGTCCGTCAAATCGTCGGCAGCCATGATGGCTATCCTTCCTCAGCAGCTTTCGCTGGATGAATCGATTGGCTAAGGATACGGGGCCGCCCAGGCAGCGGCAAATCATATCCGCCGAATTCCGAGTCAACGGTCTCGAAGCGGCGAATCTGCCCATTCTTCAGGCACTTATTGCGGCGCATCATTACCGCGAGGTTAACACTGGCGGCACGAATCCGCTCCGGCTAAGCTCCCGCGCCAGCATTTAGGAATCCGCCAGCAAAGGGACCATCATGGCCAACCGCAAAACCGATACCACCGCCATGATGCAGCCACGCTATACCGGCATTCCGACCTTCATGCGCGTGCCAATGGTGGGCGATTGGGATGCGGTCGATATCGGCCTCATCGGCGTCCCCTATGATGGCGGCGTCACCAACCGCGCCGGCGCCCGCCACGGTCCGCGCGAGATCCGCAACCAGTCCTCCCTCATGCGCACCTATCATCACGTCACCCGGGTGAGCCCCTATGACCTGGTGAGCGTCGCCGATCTCGGCGATGTGCTGTTCAAACATCTCCTGGAGCACCCCAAGGCACTGGACGAAATCGAGACGGTGTTTGCCAAGATCAAGGCGCATAACATCATCCCGCTCTCGGCCGGCGGCGATCACACCATCTCGCTGCCGATCCTGCGCGCGCTCGCGAAGGACGGCCCGGTCGGCATGATCCATATCGATGCGCATACCGACACCTGGGACATGTTCCAGGGATCGAAATTCTCACACGGCTCGCCGTTCCGTAACGCGACTGAAGAAGGTCTGCTCGACCCCAAGCGCGTCATCCAGATCGGCATCCGTGGGGCGCAGACCACGGCCGATGGCTGGGACTTCTCCGAAAAAAGCGGCATGCGCGTGGTCTATATGGAGGAGTTCGCCGAGATCGGCGTACCCGCCGTGATCAAAGAAGCCCGCCGCGTGGTCGGCGACGGTCCGGTCTATCTCAGCTTCGACGTTGACGGCCTCGATCCGATCTACACGCCAGGCACAGGCACGCCCGAGATCGGCGGTATCACCACCCTGGAAGCCCAGCAATTGCTGCGCGGCCTCCGCCACCTCAACTATATGGGCGCCGACGTGGTCGAAGTGGCGCCGCCCTTCGATCCCACCGGCAACACCGCGCTGGTCGCAGCAACGCTGATGTACGAGATTCTGTGCCTGATTGCGGAGAAGATTGCGGCTGGAAGATAGCTAAAGAAATCGTCATGCCCGGGCTTGACCCGGGCATCCACGCCTTCCGCGGCACGTGTGGATCCCCGGGTCTGCGCCCGGGGATGACGGGTAAGGATTACCCCGCGAACCCTGCCGACCGATGCACTTCCTTGCCGCCGAGCAAGGTAAGCTCAACCTCGGTCCCACCGATCTCATAGGGATCAACCGCAAACACATCGCGATCGAGGATAATGACGTCGGCATATTTACCCGGCGCCAGCGATCCGGTCTCGTCGCTGCGCCACGCGGCAGCTGCGGCGCGTGTGGTATAGCCGCGCACGACCTGCTCCACCGTCATGCGCTCTGCTTCCTGGAAGATCGGAAAATCCCGTCGCACATCCGTGGGCTGGCGCGTCACCGCGGTCTGCATGATCGGGAACGGGTTCAAGGTCGAGACGCCCCAATCACTGCTGACGGCATAAGGCGCGCCGCTATCGACGATCGTGCGCCAGGGATACATCCAGCGCCCGCGCGCCTCGCCCACCACCGGCAGCGTCATTTCGGTGACCGAGGGTTCACAGCGCGCCCAGAGCGGCTGCATGTTGGTGACGACGCCGAGCTCGCGTAAGCGCGGGATGTCGTCGGGATGGATGAGCTGCACATGTGCCAGCTGATGCAGACTGGGCCAGGCGCCGTTGACCTCCCGCGCAATCTCAATGCGGTCGAGGGCGACGCGGGTAGCGCGATCGCCGATGACATGGATATGCAGCTGGAACCGTGCTGCATCGAACGCCACGAACAGCTCCTTCAGGTGATCCTCGTCGAACATGATCGGCGCATTGCCGCCGATGTTGTCGGAATAATCCTCGATCATCGCCGCTGTGCGGTTCTCGACCACGCCGTCCAAAAAGAACTTCGCCGAATGTACGGCAATGTTGTCCGAGCGGTAGTCACGCCGCAACGCTTCCAGCCGGCCCAGCGCATCCTTCACGGATTCGGTCGGGAACACCTTGGCTGTCGCGCACAGGCGCACCGAGAGCTCATCCGCCTCCTCCAGCGCCCGGTACACCTTCATATGCCGTTCCCAAACCATCGCATCGAGCACACCGGTAATGCCGTGGGTATTGCACAGCTTCTGCCCATATCGGACGCCCGCGGCATAGACATCGAGATTGCTCTTTGGCATGCGGGCGCGCACCCAATCGATGGCATCTTCGTAGATGAGCCCGGTGGGTGTGTTGTCCGCTTCGCGCACGAAGGAACCACCGGCCGGATCGGCAATGCTAGAATCGAGCCCCATGATCTCGCAGGCCTTGGTGTTGACGGCCGCGTTGTGACCGTCCGCCGCGAAGATGAAGACCGGCCGATCCGGCACGGCCGCATCGAGCACTTGGCGATTGAGGTTCTGCGCGCCGAAAATGCCGCTGTACCAGCCGGTGCCTTTCACCCACAATTCATTGGTGCTCTTGGCAAACTCGCGCAGGCGCCGCTGCAATTCCTCGACCGTCTTGGCGCCTTCCAGATTGACGCTGCTGGAAAAGCCCGTGCCGCTGTCCTGCAGATGAATATGCGTGTCCTGAAATCCCGGCAGCACGAGCTTGCCGCCCGCATTGACCGTGCGCGTGCGGCCGTTGCCAAGCGCCTTGATCTCATCGTCGCTGCCGACCGCAACGATGCGGCCATCTCGCGCGGCCAGCGCCTGGGCGCGTGGCTGCAGCGGATCCATGGTGCGGATATCGCCATTGACGACAAGAAGATCCGGCGCGGCGTATTGGGTCATGATCCTGCCTGTTATACATGCGCATAAGAAGGCGGGATCAAATCAGGTCGGCCGCTGAAAGACAATCCCCAGGGCGGAGATCAGTGCGTGCGATGGTCGTCGCGATCAGCGAGCACTTCACGCGCGAGGCAAGTCAGCATCTCCGCCGCGCGCTGATGGCCATAGGCGCCGACCAGCCGCGGCATCAACTCCACCAGCAGAACGGCAGTCAGCGTTTCCGTCGGCACGGCCGCGCGTTCGCCGCGATCCAACGCAGCCGTAATCATCTGTCGCGCGGTCGAGAATAGCGGTGGCAGTTGCAGATCGTCAGTCAGCAGTTTCATCGTCGCCTCGTTTTTAGTATGTTATGTTATAACATATCTATCACGAAAGGCAAGCTGATTGCAGCTGTTAAGCGGCAAGGCTTACCGATGCCGGGCGACGTTCGCGCCGATGCCGATTTCGGCGCAGATGTCCCGCACCAGATCGGCGCGGTTGAGCGTGTAGAAGTGGAAATGGCGCACGCCCGCTTTCGCCAGCGCGTTGCATTGCTCGACGGCGATCTCAACAGCGATGCGCGCGGCGGTATCTTCGTCGCGACCCGCCAGCTTCGCGCGGATGCTGTCCGGGATCTGCGCGCCGCAGGCGGCGGCAATGTTCGCGGTCTTCTCCAAGCTGCGGATGGGCAGGATGCCGGGGATGATCGGTACGTCGATGCCAGCGCGCGCGGCCCGGTCGAGGAAGCGCTTGTAGCAATCGACATCGAAGAAGAACTGCGTGATGGCGCGGCTGGCGCCCGCATCGATCTTGCGCTTCAGGTGATCGAGATCGGCCTGTGGGCTCTGCGCCTGCGGATGCGTTTCGGGGTATGCCGCGACGCTGATGTCAAAGGGATGCAGGCGGCGGAGCCCCGCCACCAGATCATCGGCATAGGCATAGCCATCGGGTGAAGGCGTGTAGCCCGCCGCGATCCCGGCCGCCGGGTCGCCGCGCAAGGCGACAAGGCGGTTGATGCCGGCCTGCCAATAAGAATCGGCGATGGCATCGATTTCCGTGCGGCTGGCACCGACACAGGTGAGGTGCGCTGCCGCCGGCACACCGGAACGCGCCTGGATTTCCGAGACAAGAGCGCGGGTCTGGTCGCGGGTCGAGCCGCCGGCACCATAGGTGACCGAAACGAAACGGGGGCCAATCGCGGCCAGATCATCGGCCGCTTCCCAGAAGGCATGGGCCAGCGCCGGCTGCTTGGGCGGGAAGAACTCGAAGCTGACGGTCAGGCGCGGGTCACTCATCTGGCGGGCCTCGTAACGTAACCGCGCGACCTGCTCAAAGTGGTCCTGCGGCGCGCGGCGATCCATCATGTTCATGCTGGCGGCTCCAGGTTGAGATGAGCAACACGGAAGTCAGCATAACAGATTCGAGATATAATGATATGTTTATGTTATTTGCACAGCCGTATCATTATATGGAATTTCGTGATTAGTTTCAGTTACTTGGATTTATAGCCCACGAAGACCGTGACCGGCAGGGCCGCCCGCCAGGCATCAAAATCACCCAGCGGCTTGGCCTGGGAGACGCTGATCCGGGTCAGCTCGCCCCCGATCTTGCCCTGCCAGGCGACCAGCAGCATCTCGCTCTGGACCGTGACTGCATTGGCGACCAGCCGCCCGCCTGGCTTCAGCGCTGCCCAGCAGAGATCGAGGACACCCGGCTCCGTCACCCCACCACCGATGAAGATCGCATCCGGCGCGGGCAATCCGTCGAGCGCCGCCGGTGCAGCCCCAGCGACGAGCTCAAGACCCGGCACGCCCAGAGCAAGACTGTTGGCGCGGATCAGCTGCTGCCGGCCGGTGTCCGCCTCGATCGCGATGGCGCGGCAGGCAGGATGCGCGCGCATCCATTCGATGCCGATCGAGCCGCAGCCGGCGCCGACATCCCATAGCAATTCGCCGGGACAAGGTGCCAAGCGCGCCAAGGTCACCGCGCGCACATCGCGCTTGGTGAGCTGGCCGTCGTTCTGATAGGCGTCGTCAGGCAGGCCCGCCAGCGTCGAGAGCGCCCGCGCATCCGCATCGGCAATGCATTTGACGGCGACAAGGTTGAGCGCTGCCACCTCCGACGTTGACCACGTAGAAGCGAGGCCGTCGACACGATGTTCCTTCGGCCCGCCCAGATGTTCGAGTGCTGTCAATTCGCTGCGGCCGAAACCACGCGCCCCGAGCAGCTTTGCAACCGCCGCCGGCGAACCACCATCATGGCTGAGAATGAGCAACCGCGCGCCATCATGGAGATGGCTGTTGAGACCCTCCAGTGGCCGGCCATGAATCGTGAGCAGTGCCGCATCCTGCAACGCCCAACCCATCCGCGCGGCGGCGAGCGAGAAGGATGACGGCGCCGGGATCACATGCATCTCCTCCGCCGGCACCAGGCGGCTGAGGCTGGCGCCCATCCCGTAGAACATCGGATCGCCGCTCGCCAGCACGCAGACCGGAGTGCCTTTCAGCGCCATGACCTGGTCATAGGCCGCGGCAAAGGGCACCGGCCAGGGCCGGCGCTCAGCGGTGAAATCCGGCGGCAGAAGGCCTAGATGCCGCTCGCCGCCAAAGACGATCCGGGCAGCCTTGAGCGCTGCACGCGCCGTGGCGCCCAGCCCATCCATGCCGTCTTCGCCGATACCGATCACGGTGAGCCAGGCTGCCATGCCGTATATCTCTTTGAAAAAGGGGCCGCTTTTGCGCCTGAATACGGCATGGGGCGCGGCGCGGCAAGTGGCCCCACCACCTGAAACCCGCCGAAAATCCGCTTCCGCTGCCCTGCCCGCTCCTATAGAAGAGGCCCATTCATCGGTGCCCTTCGGGGCCTAAGAGGGAACGTGGGAGGGGATGCTTCCCCCAGCCATGGCTGCCCCCGCAACTGTGAGCGGCGAGCCTCGCGCAATCGGCCACTGGATATGATCCGGGAAGGCGGCGCCAGGTAAAGACCCGCGAGCCAGGAGACCTGCCGATGAACGGGGTTGCGGTTGGATGCATCGGTCGGGGCGTATCGATGCTGTGGCGGGTCACGCGTGTAAGGTGATCCACCCATTCACCGCGATGGTGTTTGCCGGTGACGACGTGACCGACCGCTTGGCGTCCAGTGCGGATCTATCCTGTGAGATTGAGGGCGATGGCAGCTCCAATCGCCGCTTCGCATGCCCAGGCCTGTTCCGCATCGTGCCCTCGCGCGATGGAGGCATCTGCCGCATCAAGCTGCCGCGCGGCGTCGTGACCTCGGCACAACTGCGCGTGATCGCCACCGCGGCCGACAAATTCGCCGGTGCGGTGGAGGCCACCAACCGCAGCAATATCCAGATCCGCGGTGTCCGTGCCGGTTGCGAGGACGCGCTGATCGCGGCACTGGTCGATGCTGGCCTCGGCCCCCGCACGACCGGCGCCGACGATGTGCGCAATGTGATGGTGAGCCCCACCGCCGGCCTCGATGCGGCGGCAATTGTCGACGTCACCCCGCTCGCCGACCGAATCCTGGCGCGCCTCGAAGCGGAAGCCAGATATCACGCCCTCTCGCCGAAATTCTCGATCCAGATCGACGGTGGCGAAAGTGTTGCCATGCTGGCACATCCCAACGACATCTGGTTCGCCGCAATTGATGACGCACATTTCGCCTTCGGATTTGCCGGCTGCCTCGGTGAAAGGCCGGTGGGCCTTGTCGCCGCGCCGGACGTTGAGGCGGCCTTGTTTGCCTTGGTGGACCTGTTCGGGGCCGAAATCGGCAAGACCAACGCGAACGGTGACAAGATCACGCGCATGCGACACCTGCTGGTGGCGCGACATGCCCAAGAATTGGCATCTGCCCTGCCCTGCCCGGTCGACACGATCACCGACTGGCGGCGGGAATTGCCGATGCAACTTGGCCATATCGGTGCACGTGAGCAGACGGACGGACGCTTTGCGATGGGCGCCGTGCCACCGCTGGGGCGCATCGAAACGTCGATGCTACGCGGCCTTGCTGATCTGGCGGATTTGGTCTCGGCCGGGGAAATCCGCATGACGCCGTGGCAGAGCGTGCTGCTGCCAAACATCGTTGAAGATGCGCTCATGGATGCGGTGGTGCAGCTGGACGACCTTGGCTTCATTACACAGCCCGACCGGACCCTGGCCGCAACAATCACCTGCGCCGGCAGTGCTGGCTGCAAATCGGGCCTCGCCGACACCAAGGCGGATGCACTGTCCTTGGCGGACAAGATCGACGGATCTGGTGCCAGCGTCTTCGGCCTGCACCTCACCGGCTGCAGCAAATCCTGTGCTTCGCCCCGCCCTGCCCCGGTGACCTTGCTGGGGATTTCACCCGGTCATTACGACGTCTTCGTGCGAAACGATTTCTGCGCGCAAAATGAGGGGCAAACGGCGGGATTCGGCAAGCAGATCGCGGCCGACCTCACTATCGAACAGGCAGCCACCTTGCTGGCCGACAAATCTTTGCGGGTTCCGGAGTAGAGTGATGATCAATTACGAGCGCGATGGACAGGAAATCTACCGCCAGTCCTTTTCCATCATCCGCGCCGAAGCCAAGTTGGACGGCATTCCGGCCGACCTCGAAAAACTCGCGGTCCGGGTGGCACATGCGTCGGGCATGGTCGATGTCATTCAGGATCTGCGCTTCTCGGAAGGCGCCGGTGCCGCCGGCCGTGCGGCGCTTGCGGCCGGTGCGCCGGTCCTCGCCGATTGCCGCATGGTGGCGGAAGGTGTGACGCGCGCGCGCCTCCCCATGAAGAACGAGGTCATCTGCACGCTCTACGACCCGCGTGTGCCACAGATGGCGCAGGATATCGGGAACACCCGCTCTGCGGCGGCCCTCGAATTCTGGCGCGACCGGATGGCAGGCAGCATCGTCGCCATCGGCAACGCGCCCACGGTCCTCTTCCGCCTGCTCGAAATGCTCGACGAAGGTGCGTCCAAGCCGGCACTCATTCTGGGTTTCCCCGTGGGCTTCGTGGGTGCCGCTGAATCGAAAGACATGCTCGCCGCAAACAGTCGCGGCGTCCCCTTCGTGATCGTGCGCGGCCGCCGCGGCGGGAGCGCCATGGCCGCCGCCGCCGTCAACGCCCTGGCAACTGAGAAAGAATAACATTATGAGCCCAACAAATTCGACGGGGCCAGGACGTCTCTTCGGCCTCGGCGTCGGCCCGGGCGATCCGGAACTGATGACGGTGAAAGCCGTGCGCCTGCTGCAGCAATCGCCGATCGTCGCCTATCTCGCGGCCAAGGGCAAAAAGGGCAACGCGCTCACCATCATCGAATCCTATCTGAAGCCCGACCAGATCACGATGCCGCTGATCTATCCGGTCACCACGGAAAAGCTGCCCGCGCATCTCAATTACGAAACGCTGGTGAGTGATTTCTACGATGCCTCCGCTGAAGAGGTCGCAGCCCATCTCGATGCTGGCCGCGACGTTGCGGTGATCTGCGAGGGCGATCCGTTCTTCTACGGCTCCTTCATGTATCTCCATGATCGCCTGGCCACGCGCTATGAAACGGAAGTCGTGCCCGGCGTCTGCTCCGTGCTGGGTGCTGCCTCGGTCCTCGGCGCACCGCTCGTCTATCGTAACCAGAGCCTCGGTATTCTCTCCGGCGTGTTGCCGGAAGAAGAGCTGAAGCGGCGCCTCGCCGACATGGATGCCGCCGCCATCATGAAGCTCGGCACCAATTTCGAAAAGGTGCGCAAGGTGGTGATGGATCTGGGCCTCGGCGACCGCGCGCTTTATGTCGAGCGTGCCACCATGGGCAATCAGAAGATCCTGCCTTTGGCTGAGGTCGACCCGAAGAGTGCCCCCTATTTCTCGATCGTGCTCGTGCCCGGCAAGAAGTGGCATTCCTGATGAGCCAGCCCGCGATCCTCATCCTCGGCGCCAATTCGCTGGCGACGGCGCAGCGGATCAAGGCGGCGCTGCCGGATGCGGCGATCTACGGCCTCGCCGGCCGGGTCGAGGGCGCCGACGTCACCTATGATGAATTCGGCCCGACCTTGCGTGATCTCTACAACGCCGACCGCCCCATCATTGCGCTGTGCGCGGCAGGCATCGTCATCCGGTCGCTGGCGGCCTTGCTGCAGAACAAGCAGGCGGAACCACCCGTGCTGGTCGTCGCCGAAGACGGCAGCGCCGTCGTGCCGCTGCTGGGCGGTACCCGCGGCGTCAACGTGCTGGCGCGCGAGATCGGCGCGGCACTCGGCACGCCGCCCGCCATCACCACCACGGGCGAACTGCGCTTCGGTACCTGCCTTCTCAATCCGCCGGTGGGCTATCGCCTGCGCAACCACGCCGATGGCAAGACCTTCATCGCCAATCTGCTGGCCGGCGCCAAGATGCGGGTCGAGGGCGAAGCGCCCTGGTTCGCCGAGGCAAAACTGCCGATCGACGATACCGGCACGCTCACCGCGCGCATCACGCCCGCCGATGTCGAACCGGCGGCAGATGAACTGCTGTTCCATCCGGCGACGATCGTTGTCGGCATCGGCCGCGCCGAGCCGGATCTGGCGGCTCGCATTCTGACCGCCTTGACGCAGGTGAAGCTCTCGCGCTATTCCCTGGCCCTGCTCCTCGCTGCCGAACGCGATGTAGGCAATGCGCATCTAACGGCCGTAGCTGCTGAGCTTGGTGTGCCGCTGCGCTATGTGACGGACACGACCACGCCGGAAGGCTTGGTGCTGGCCGCCGTGCCGGAGCCGATCCAGGCCGTGACGATCGAGACATTAGCCATTGCCGTCGCCGACAAACCTGAAGATGTGCAGATGGCTGGTCGCAAGCGTGGCCGTCTCGCCGTCGTCGGTCTCGGGCCGGGCGATGCCAGCATGATGGTGCCCGCCGTTCGCCGCGAACTCGATCAGGCCGAGGACATCGTCGGCTACGACACCTATGTGAAGATGGCCGGCCCCTTGCGCGCCGACCAGATCGTACACGCTTCCGACAATCGCGAAGAATTGTGGCGCGCACGACAGGCCTTTGCACTGGCGGCGAGCGGTCGCGCGGTCGCTGTTGTGTCGTCGGGTGATCCGGGCGTCTTCGCCATGGCATCCGCCGTGCTGGAAGCACTCGACGGCTCGGAGGATGCCACATGGCATGGCGTCGATCTCATCATCCTGCCCGGTGTGTCAGCGGCGATGGCTGCAGCAGCACGGATCGGTGCGCCGCTCGGCCACGATTTCTGCATCATCTCGCTCTCCGACAATCTCAAACCCTGGCCGGTGATCCTCGATCGCCTGGCCCATGCCGCGGCCGGTGATTTCGCCATGGCGTTCTACAACCCGATCTCCAAGGCGCGCCCCTGGCAGTTGGGCGAGGCGCTCGATCTACTGCGCCAGCACCGCGCACCGGAAACGCCCGTCGTCCTCGGCCGCGATGTCGGTCGCCCGGCGGAACGCGTGACCAGCCTCACACTCGGCGACCTCACGCCGGAGATGGTCGACATGCGCACAGTGGTGATCATCGGTTCATCGACCACGCGCACGATCAAGCGGCCAAATGGCAGCGACTGGGTCTATACTCCGCGCTGGTATGGCGCCGAGCCGGTCGAAGCCAAGAAAGCCTAGAGCTTCCGCACCCAGTCGACGGCATCGTCGATGTCGCCGACCTGCGGAACGTCGGGACGCGATGGTCGCCGCTGCATCACTACCTCGATGCCCAGCTCCCGTGCCGCCTCCAGCTTGGCGTCTGTGGCACTGCCACCGCTGTTCTTGCACACGATGCAATCGATCCGGCGCGATTGCAGCAGAGCACGCTCATCCGCCAGATTGAACGGCCCGCGCGCCAGGATGATCTCGGCGTCCGCGAATTTGATATCTGCGTCGGGCTTCTCGACCGCGCGGATCACGAAGGCAATATCGGTGAGTGCCGTGAATGGCGCCAATTCCTGACGCCCTAGCGCCAGGAACACGCGCTTGGTCGACTTGCGAAGAATAGCGACAGCCTGGTCCCAATCATCAACCAATGTCCAGTTATCGCCGGACTGTGCGACCCATGCCGGACGCTCCAGGCGCAGCAGCGGAACGCGCGCGGCAGCCGTCGCCTCGGCAGCATGCCAGCCCATGCGGCGGGCGAATGGATGCGTGGCATCGATCACCGCGGCGACCTTTTTGTCACGCAGATAATCGGTGAGGCCGGTGACACCACCAAACCCGCCGATCCGCACCTCGCCCACCGGCAGCTTCGGATTAGCGACGCGCCCGGCCAGCGATGAGATGACGCGGATGTTGGGCAATGCGTGCAACGCCTCCGCCAACGCGATGCCTTCGCCAGTGCCGCCGAGGATGAGGATGGGTTTTATGGTAGTCATTTAGATCGTGCAGTTTGCGTCGGTTGCACGCATCCCACGCCCACCCCACTCGTCATGGTCCGCGAAGGCGGACCACCAACGAATTGCTTTCTTCGTGTGGAGACAAACTCGTGGGTGGTCCGCCTTCGCGGACCATGACGAACTGGTATGCATCACTGCTTGTGAAAGACGATCGTCTTCCCATCCGTCGCATTCAGGATCAGCTTGTCGCCCTGGGTCTGATAGCCGGTGACGCGGCCGAGCAGATCCAGATAAGCCTGCTCCTGCGCCATCAACACATCCGGCGAGCAGAACATCTTGGTCGAGAATGCCTGCTCAAAAATGAGCTTGCTGCCGTCGCGCTGATAACCCGCACCATAGCTGTTGCACCCGGCCTTGCCGCCGGAGCGGCCATCGGGATCGAGCTTCAGTGTGACGTCCGTTCCCTCGACCACGGGTGCGCCGGCAATCGTCTCGGCGACCCACACCGGGCCGACGATATCCGCCTGCTGCGGCGCGCCGGCACTGCAGGCCGTCATCATCCCGACGAACGGCAAGACCAACATCCTCAACCGCATGACACACCTCCCTCGAGTCACTCCGCCGCAGGTGCCTGGACCGAGGCCAATTGCCGCGACACCAGCTGGGCATAAAGACCGCCGCGGCCGAGCAGTTCGGCATGGGTTCCGGTCTCGACCACCCTGCCCGCTTCCAACACCACAATAAGGTCGGCGTTCCGTACCGTCGAGAGGCGATGCGCAATGACGATGGTGGTGCGATCCGCCTGCAGGATATCGAGGGCTTGGCGCACCGCCTGTTCATTGACGGCATCGAGATGCGAGGTGGCTTCGTCGAGGATCAGCACCGGCGCATCCTTGAGGAAAGCGCGGGCGATGGCGACGCGCTGGCGCTGACCACCGGAGAGGCTCGTCCCGCGTTCGCCCACCGGCGCGTCGAGGCCATCAGGCAGGCTTGCCACCAGGTCGGCCAGCGACGCATGACCGATCGCAGCATCGAGTTCCGCTGGCGTCGCCTGTGGCCGCGCGATCAGCACGTTGTTGCGCAGGCTGTCATTGAAGAGATAGGTATCCTGCGCCACCAGCGCGATCTGTGCCCGCAACTCGTCGAGCTTATAGTCGCGGAGATCCGCACCACCCAGCAGGATGCGCCCCGTGTCCGGGTCCCAGAAACGCATGAGAAGCTGCGCCGTGGTGGTCTTGCCGGCGCCGGAAATACCGACCATCGCCACCGTTCTGCCCGCCGGAATATCAACGCTGATGCCACGCAAGGCGGCCTGCGATTGGCCCGGATAGGTGAAGGCGACGTTGTCGAGCACCAGCCCCGCATGGCGTTTGACCGATACGGCGGCAACGCCCACGCCGTCTTCCACCGGCACCGGCTCGTTCATCAGGCCATAGATGCGCCGCGTCGCCCCCATCGTGTCGGCAAGCTGCCGGCCGATCTGTGCGATCTCGGAGACCGGCAGGAAGGCCGCCATCGCCAGCAGCGAGAACAGCGGCAGGTTCGCGGCATCGACGACGCCACTTTGCGCGAGCAGTCCTCCGGTCACGACGACGGCCAGACCACCGAGACCGGTCAACACTTCCAGCAGCGATTGCTGGAAGGTGAGATCCTGGAAGAACGGCAAGCGCAGGCGGATATGGCGATCGGACAGCGTATCGAGATGACGACCACGCTCGCCTTCCTGCTGGAAGGCCACGATCTCGCCCAACCCCTGCACTGAATCAACCGCGAAAGCACCGAGTTCGCCGGCTGCCTCCCGCGCCTGCGATGCAAGACGATCAGAACGCCCTCTTAACAGGAACGGGCACAAGGCAACGGCGGCGAGGAACGGCAGCAAGGTGATTGTCAGCCACGGACTGGCCGAGCCGAGCACCAACAGCACTACCGCCGGCACGAGGATGGCAACGAAGGCCGGCGCCACGGTATGGGCGAAGAAGTATTCGATGAGCTCGATATCGTTGGTGGCGAGCGCCATCAGATCGCCGGTGCGACGACGCACCAGATAGGCCGGCGCCAACGCATCGAGTTTGCGGAAGATGTCGAGGCGCATCTTGGCCAGCAACCGGAATGCCATGTCATGGGCGATCCAGGATTCCAGCCAATGCAGCACGCCTGACAAAGGAGCGAGGACCGCCAGCGCCCACAGCCAGCCGCTATAGTCCTCCCCGTTCTTAAGATCAGCGACGGCGAGTGCGCTCAGCACACCGACACCGATGAAGGCCAGTACGCGCAGCACACCGAACAGGAATGTAAGTGTGAGACGGCCCTTCCACGGCAGGATCACGCGCATCAGATTGACCACCACCTGATACCAGCCAAGACCATCGGCCTTGAGGATACCTTCGGTGACGGATTTGGCGACGGCCCCCTCCGACATCGCCTCGACCGGCCGGGAGATCGCCAGCAGATCATGCTGCGCGCCGCCCGATTCACGCACCTGTTCCGCCATCAAGGTGGCGTAGATGCCGCTTCGCCGCAGCAATTCGTCATGCGAACCGCTCTCGGCCACACGACCATTGTCCAGCACCAGAATACGATCGCAGCCGATGATGCTGGAAAGCCTGTGGGCAAGGATGAGCGTGGTGCGGCCCTGCATCAGCCGGTCGAGCGCTGCCTGGATCGTGGCCTCGTTCTCCGCATCCACGGCAGACAGGGCTTCGTCGAGGACCAGGATCGGCGCATCGCGCAATAGCGCGCGGGCGATGGCGACGCGCTGGCGTTGGCCGCCGGACAGTTTGATACCCTTCTCGCCGATGATGGTTTCATAGCCATGCGGCAGCGACTGGATGAAGTCGTGGATGTTGGCAGCGTGCGCCGCATCCTCGACATCGGCGCCGGTCGCATTCGGCCGCCCCATGCGGATATTGTCTTCCACCGTGCCATGAAACAGGAACGTGTCCTGATTCACGACCGCGATCATGGCGCGGATCTGCTCGAAGGACAGATCGCGGAGGTCATGGCCGCCGATCTTGATGCTGCCGGATGTCGGATCATAGAAGCGCAGCAGCAGCCGCACAATCGACGACTTGCCGCCGCCGGAACTACCCACCAGGCCGATACGCTCGCCTGCCGCGACCTTGAAGTCGAGGCCCTGATGCACGGCGCGCTTTGTCCCCGGATAGCTGAAGGTCACGGACTCGAAGCTAAGCGTCGGTTGCAATTTCTGGGACAATGCTTTCGCTGTAACGTCCGGCACCAGCGGCTTGCCGTCGAGAATCTTATAGATGCCTTGTGCCGCCGACATGCCGACCATGCCCTGGTGCAGCACGGATCGCAGATCGCGCATCGGCCGGAAGATCTCGACGCCCAGCATCAGGATAATAAGAAGTGCAGTGAGCGACATCTCACCCGCTTCGACGCGGAACGCACCCAGCGCGAGTGCCGCCGCCGCACCGCAGGCGATGGCGCTGTCGGTGATGCCGCGCGATAGCACATTCGTCGCCAACACCCACATGGTGCGGCGGAACAGCGTATCCGCCTCGATCTCCAGCTTGTCGGCGCGCGCCTTGCTCTGGCCGAATGCCTTCAACGTGGCAAGGCCCTGAATGGAATCCAGGAACTCCGCCGCGAAGGATTCATACGCCACCTGCCGGTCGGCAGAGCGGCGCACGTCGTATTTGTGCCATAGACCCGGCGCGAACAAGGCGATGAGTGCGAAGGCCAGCATCACCGACGCCACCGGCAGATCGATGAAGGCGATCGCGATGAAGATGAGGAACGGTGTCAGCAGTGCGGTGAGGAACTGCGGCAGGAACTGCCCGAAATAGGTCTCCAGCTGTTCGACCCCGTCGATCAGCGACAAAGTGAGCGCACCTGAGCGCTGCTGCGAAACCGTTCCCGGCCCCAATGCAGCGATGCGGTCGTAGAGCACGCGGCGCAGTCTTTTCTGCACGCGTCCCGCCGTTTCATGCGCCACCATGATGCGCAGATAGTCGAACCCACCACGCAGCACCATCACCCCGGCGATGGCGAGGATCGGGTTGGCGAGATCGGCGATCGAGCTTCCGGCAAAGACGGCGCCGATCAGCCAGCCCAGGAGGCCGAGACGCAGGACCCCGAAGCCCACCGCCATGAGGCCGATGAAGGTCGCCCAGGCGATCCGACCGCGGACGCCGTCGGTGAAAATCCAGAGTCGTTTTTCGATATGCATGGCCCGGTTCCTACGCTGCGAACGGTTCTCATTCGCTCAAAATACACTGAACGTAAACGTTCGCCATTCGACAAATTGGATCACCGACTGTACGATTATGAACAGGAGGATTCTGCCATGATCGACGACTGGAACGACCTCAAAGTCTTCCTCACCTTGGCCGAGGAGGGTCAGCTCACCTCGGCGGCAAAAAAGCTCCATGTCAGCCATCCGACCATCGCCCGGCGGATCAAGGCGCTGGAAACATCGATCGGGGCCAGGCTGTTCGATCGCCTGCCCGACCGCTTCGTCCTCACCCCTGCCGGCGAGGAGTTGCTGGCCGATAGCCGGAAGATGCAGCAGGCGGCGGAATCGATCGACCGGCGCAGTGCCGGCCTCATAGATATGGCGCAGGGTGTCGTGCGGCTCTCGGCCGGGGAGGCGATGACTGGCTTCATCGCCACGCATCTCCCGCGCCTGCGGCAGAATCTGCAATGTGTCGAGTTTGAACTCACCGCCAGTCACACGCTGGCCAATCTGTCGCGGCGCGAGGCGGATCTTCTTATCCGCGAGCAGGTGCCGGATCTGGCCAGCATCGTCACACGCAAGCTCGGCCGCGCGGCCTATGCGGTCTATGCCGCGGCCGGGCTGCAGCTTGGCAACCTGACACCAGATGAACTGCGCAGGCTGACCTGGCTCGGTTTCGATGACGACCATGCCTACATGCCTGGACAGAGCTGGACGCGCGATCTGCTCGGCGGCAAGCGGCCGCCGATCCGGTTCAACGATTGGCTGGTGATGCGCGATGCAGTGGCCGCAGGTGCCGGCGTGGCGGTCCTGCCTTGCTATCTGGTCGATCAGGACCCGGCGTTGCGGCGCGTGGGTGGACTGCTGCCGGATGTCAGCGCGGATCAATGGCTGCTGGTGCACAAAGACCTCCGTACCCTGCCGCGCATCCGTGCCGTGATGGACCAGCTGGTGACGTTCTTTCAGGAGCATAAGGCGCTGCTTGCCGGCCAAACCACCGCGACTCGCTACCACGTCGCTGTTTAGGCGACATATCCTCCGATTACGCGGGTTTCCGCCAGTCGATGGGAACAAACCGGACCCGGCACCGGTTAGACCCCCATCGAACAAGCAGGAGGATTAAATGCAGTCAGCGATGGAAAACCGCCAGGAAACCCTCAAGAGGGACGAGACCGGCAGCCTGATCTCGGCCGACAAGGTCAATGGCACCGACATCTTCAACCGCAACGGCGACAATCTCGGCGAAGTCGAGAGCGTGATGATCGATAAATTGTCGGGGAAAGTGGCCTATGCGGTCGTGACCTTCGGCGGCTTCCTCGGCATCGGCGCAGAGCGCCGGGCATTACCGTGGAGCGTGCTTACCTATGACACCGATCTTGGCGGCTATGTCGTGACCGCCAATGACGACACGCTGCGCCAGACCCCGGTCTATGCCGACAACAGCAATGTCGACCCGGAATGGGGCACGCGTTTGCACGGCCATTTCGGCGTGCCGCCCTATTGGCAGTAAGAGTGCTGACACTAGGTCGTCCGGTTGAAAATATCGACGGACGATAGCGCGGCAAGAACGGCTCGCAGCTTCTCCCGCAGTCTTAGCGGGGAGTTGCGAGCCATTTATCTTATCAACGACTATTCGAGTGGAGGGCGGTCATGACACGAACCATCGGCTATTACCTCGCCAGCGCACTGGCCTCCGCATATGCCTTGTTCATGGTCGGCGCCAATTGGCCGGTCTGAGCGCAATCAGTCTGAAAAAATTATGATCTATGAAGTAAAACTAGGGCCCGTCGACCCCGACCTGCCGGCAGGCGAAAGATGGTTTGCCCAGCAGATCGAAGGTAGCTTAGGCCAGCTTCCCGACGACAAGTTGCCGCTTGATATGCTTCTGCTCCTGCGCGCGCTGGACAAGGACAAGCCTAGCGGCGCTTGAGGATGCCCTTGGTGGTGAAGGTCTGCATGCCATGCTTGCGGCCCTGCCGTTTACCTTCACCGCCACCCAACCCTGTGCCGGCCGGCTGCCAATTCGGAATGAGATGATGCTTGCCGGGGCCGATGAGATCGGCGCGGCCCATATTCTTCAAGGCTTCGCGCAATAGCGGCCAGTTCTCGGCATCATGATAGCGCAGGAACGCCTTGTGCAGGCGACGCTGCTTCAGCCCCTTGATCGTGTCGACCTGTTCCGATGCACCGCGGCGCACCGGGCGCAGCGGGTTGACGCCGGAATGATACATCGCGGTCGCCAGCGCCATCGGTGAGGGCAGGAAAGTCTGCACCTGATCAGCGCGGTATTTGTTGCGCTTCAGCCAGAGCGCCAGATTCATCATGTCCTCATCCGTCGTGCCCGGATGGGCGGCGATGAAATAGGGAATGAGGAAGTATTCCTTCTTCGCTTCCTTGGCTGCCTTGTCGAACAGCTCCTTGAACTTGTCATAGGTGCCGATGCCCGGCTTCATCATCTTGGAGAGCGGGCCCTCCTCGGTATGCTCGGGCGCGATCTTGAGGTAGCCGCCGACATGGTGGGCGACGAGTTCCTTGATATAGGCAGGGCTCTTGACCGCCAGATCGTAGCGGACGCCGGAGGCCACCATCACCTTCTTGATACCCGGCAGGTCGCGCGACTTCTTGTAAAGCTGGATGAGCGAGTCATGGCTGGTGTTGAGGTTGGGGCAGATATCCGGAAAGACGCAGGACGGCAGGCGGCAAAGGGATTCCGTCTTCTTGTCCTTGCAGGCCATGCGATACATGTTCGCCGTCGGGCCGCCGATATCCGAAATGATGCCGGTGAAGCCCTTGGTCTTGTCGCGGATGTTCTCGATTTCCTTCAGCACCGATTCTTCCGACCGGTTCTGAATGATGCGGCCTTCATGCTCGGTGATCGAGCAGAAGGAACAGCCGCCGAAGCAGCCGCGCATGATGGTGACCGAAAAGCGGATCATGTCCCAGGCGGCGATCTTGGCATCGCCATAAGCGGGATGCGGTGCGCGCGCATAGGGCAGCTCAAACACGGCATCCATTTCCGGTGTGGTCAGCGGAATGGGCGGCGGCGTCAGCCACAGTTCGCGATTACCGTGACGCTGTACCAGCGCACGGGCATTGCCGGGATTGCTTTCCCGGTGCAGCACGCGCGAGGCGCGGGCGTAGCTTTCCGGATCCTTCTCGACCTGCTCGAAGGATGGCAGGCGGACGACGGTATCGACACCCAGCTGACGGGCACCTTCATCGGCGACGTCAATGTCATTAGCCGGCGCTTCCGTCCAGCCAGCGGGCACGCGATCCCGCATGAGGGCGACGCCACGGATATCGTCGAGATCGCCAGGCTTGTCGCCCTTGGCGAGGCGATGGGTGACTTCGACCACGGCGCGCTCGGCATTGCCATAGAGCAGGATGTCGCCCTTGGCATCGGCGAGGATCGAGCGACGCACCTTGTCCGACCAGTAGTCGTAATGCGCGATGCGGCGGAGCGAGCTTTCGATGCCACCCAAAACAATCGGCACGTCTTTGTAAGCTTCGCGGCAGCGATGGGCATAGACGATGACAGCGCGGTCCGGCCGCTTGCCGCCTTCATCATTGGGCGTGTAGCTGTCGTTGTGGCGCAGGCGCCGGTCCGCTGTGTAGCGGTTGACCATGGAATCCATGTTGCCGCCGGTGACGCCGAAATAGAGATTGGGCTTGCCCAGCGCCTTGAACGGCTCGGCGCTCTGCCAATCCGGCTGCGCGATGATGCCGACGCGGAAACCCTGCGCCTCCAGCAAGCGGCCGATAACCGCCATGCCGAAACTCGGATGATCGATATAGGCGTCGCCGGTGACGAGGATGACGTCGCAGGAATCCCAGCCAAGCTCATCCATCTCGGCGCGGGTCATCGGCAGGAAAGGCGCTGTCCCGAAGCGGTGCGCCCAGAACTTGCGATGAGAGAAAAGCTGCTTCGCGGTTTCCATATCCCTGCACCAAACTCAAACTATTGGGGCAACGCAGATTGGGGCGGCGCCGCGTTTCGGCACCGTCAGCCCATCTTCATCGCCCGTAATTTCGGCCCGCGGCCAATTTGCCGTCCACCCGTTTGCAGAGGATCAGCACCATTTTGACGGCATCGCCGTCCAAGTGGCGCGGTGAATACCATCTAAACTACTGAAAAGTCAATGTTTTGATGGTCTGGCAAGGATCGCCCTTGATCGCCGTGGGGCAAACGGGATCAATGGGTTAGACCCCTTTACGCCCCCTCTCGGAGAAACAGCATGCCTGATACGCGCGGTTTACTCGACCGTAGCCAGAGCTGCCTGGTCGTGATCGACGTCCAGCAATACTTCCTCGACAAGCTGCCGCTGGACTGGCGGGAGCCCCTGGTCGCCCGCATCGCCTGGCTGATGCGGGTGGCGCGCATCCTGGATATTCCCATCATCGCGACGGCGGAAGATATCGCCCAGGACGGCCCGCTGGTGCCCGCCCTGATGGCCGAACTACCGGCGGGCGCCCAGGTGTTCGACAAGAAGGTCTTCGGCCTTCATGACCAGCCGGATATCCGCGTAGCAGTGACCGCCACGGGCAAGCGAGATTTCGTGCTGGTCGGGTTGGAGACCGATGTCTGCATCGCGCATTCGGCACTGGGGCTGCAGGGGGCGGGCTACCGTGTGGCGGTGATTGACGATGCCACAGCGTCTCCTCCGCCCCATCACGAGTTCGGCCTTGCGCGCATGGAGGCGGCCGGGATCATCCGCACATCGGTGAAGGGTGTGTATTACGAATGGGTGCGGGATCTGGCGACGCACGCGCGGGTGAAGAGCCAGCTCAATGTTCCACTGCCGCCGGGGCTGACGCTGTAGGCATCACGGGATCGGTTCGAGCGGTTTCCCTGTGTCGATGTTCAGACGACGTTCGCGGTAGATGATGAAGAGGCCGCTGCAGATGATGATGCAGTTGCCGATGATGATGTTGGTGGTCATCGGGTCCTGCCAGATGATCCAGCCCAGAATGCCCGCCCAGAGGATTGCCGAATACTGAAAGGGTGCCAGCAGCGAGGCGGGCGCGAGGCTGAGTGCCTTGGTGATCAGCATGAAGCAACCGGCGGCGATGAGGCCGACGAGCGCCATCAGGCAGAAGTCGAGCACGCTTGGCGTCACCCAGCCGAACGGGCTGCCGGCAGCACCCAGAATCCCGCAACCGATGAACTGCCACGCCACCAGCGGCAGCCAATGCGTATCGCGGAGCGTCCGCGTGATCACCATGGCGAGCGCGAACGACGCGGCACCCGCCAACGCAATGAGGGCCGAGGGGGAGAACGCGGCACTGGTCGGCTGCAGGGCCACCAATACGCCGACAAAGCCCACCAGGATGGCCGACCAGCGCTGCTTGCCGACCTTTTCCTTGAGCAACAGGGCAGAGGCGGCCGTGATGATGAGGGGCGCCGACATGTAGAATGTCATGACGTCGGCCAGCGGCAGGGCCTTGGTACCGAAATAGAAGGAGAAGCTGTCGCCCGCCAGCAGCAGGATGCGCAGCAGATGGAGATGCCATCGCCCTGGCAGGGATAGCTTGGCGCCCCTGAAAACGGCGAAGCCCAGGAACAGCACGCCCGCCCCCACGGAGCGAATCAGCATCAGCTGCATCACGCTGTAATCGGCCACCATCCATTTGCCGAGGGCGTCATTGGCCGCAAAAAGTGCCACACCGGCCAGATAGAGGCCGATGCCCTTGCCATATTGCCTGAGTTCCAAAGCTGCACCGACCGAATGATTCACACAGAAAGGCGCTTATATACCAAAGCAGCGATATGCGTCCCGGGCTTTGCGTCCCCGGGCTTTGCGTCCATGGCCGGATGTGGCAATCTATGCGGGAATTCCGCGATGCGGACAATCGGGCAGGAGAGTGGTATGTGGGGGACGCGGATTATTTTGGTGGCGGGAATGCTGTCGGCCCTGGCGGCCTGCGCCTCCGATACCGGCGACACAGGTGATGCTGGCACGGAAGCCGAGACCGCCACCGGCCCCAAGCTGCTGGTCCTGGGCCAGGACGTCTGGGAGGGCTACCAGGCCTATCTCACCAAGATGGATCGCACGCAGCGCGGTGCCTTCGCCATTACCGAGGACGGGACATCCGCCTTTGCCGACCGGCAGTGCGCAGCGGCGACATGCAGCGACACGGCGCAGATCCAGGCCGAGGCGATTGCCGCCTGCGAAGAGAGCGGCGATGACTGCGTGATCTTCGCGCTCGATCGCGCGAGCCAGATTCCCTACCGCACGCCGCAGTAAATTTGCGCGGCAGATCGGCGCAGCGCAGGACTGTTGCCAGTTCCTGCGGAGCAGCATTCCCGCGCGGGTCATCACGCTGATCGCCGGCTGTCAGGCTGATTGTCATCACCTTGATCGATAGTCGTTATCGGGTAAATAAATTGGCGCTAGACCCGCCAATCGACGAAGCTATGCCCAGAAAGAATCCTGAAGCGGCGAGAATTTCCAAGCGGCGCTTCACCTCTCGGTCCGATGCAGTCATGCAATCCGGCCTTTCCAACGACGAATTGCTTGAGCGCATGCGCGGGCCGTCTTTGCCCCGCAAGGAGTATGGCCATGGCCTATATGGATCACTCGAATCGATCCGAGAAATTCGGCAATGCCGAGAGTTTCGGGACTGTTCGGCATCTCAACTTCACCGATGTCATTCTGCTGGCCGGCTTGGCGCTGGGCGGTTATCTGGCGTCAGCGTATTTCGATGACGGTTCGTCACCGGCTGCCGGGCTGCAGCAGCGTTCGGTCAAGCAGGCCGTGTGCAGCGACGAGGAGTTGCGGCAAATGCGCTCCGGCCCGGAGACCTGCTATGACGCGCCGGGCCCGCGCGGCCAGAAGAGCGAGACGACAGCTCCATCCGGGGCACCGTCCGGCGCGCTCAACAACACCTGAGCCGCTGAAACGCCGGATGATGGCTCGGCCCCCGCGCCTGTAGGCGATTTGCTCGCCGTCTTGGCCTCCCCCACGCGCCTCTGGCAAAATGCCCGCATCGGACGTACCGTCTGCGTGATCCTCTTTGCCGAAAGGCTATGTTAAGAGTTTCGCGGGATCGTGATCCTGCGGAGATAGGCACACCCTTGGAGGCAACCGGGGGCATGGAGGGACGCTGCCGACATCATGAAAATCCAGGCACGCATCCTCATCATGCTGGCGACGGTGTCGTTGCTGGCCCTCGCCGTTCTGGTCGGCGTGTTGCTGACGGTCGTGGCGCCTGCTTTCGAGCAGCTGGATCAGGAGCAGGCGACCAAGAACATCAACCGCGTGAAGCAGAGCCTGGCCAACGAGCTTGCGGTGCTCGACCAGAAGGTCGTCGATTGGGCGCATTGGAACGACACCTATGCCTTCGTCCTGGATGCCTCGCCGGACTACATCGCTGCGAACCTGCAGTCGAGCAGCCTGACCAACCTCAATGTCAGCTTCATGGCGTTCTTTGATCCCGGCGGCAAGCCGGTCTGGGCCGGCGGCTATGATGCGGCGAATGAAGAAGCGAAGGACTTCGCTGCGCTCGCGGACCCTGCCCAGACGCGCGCGCTTACCACGGGTCGACAGCGATCCGTCCATGGCCTCCTGGTCATGGATGGCCGGAACTATTTGATATCGGCCGGCGACATCCTCGATAGCGATGGCAATGGTCCGTCGCATGGCACGCTCGCCATCGGCCGCGAGATCGATGAGGCGCTGCTGGGGGATCTCAAATCCCGCACCGAAGTGAACTTCCGCACGGAGCCGCATGAGTTGGGTCGCAGCAATGCGGCGCCGGACGGTCCCATCCTCGTCGCCGAGACCGCAGAACTTCTCACGCACCGCATCACGCTGCGCGACGTCAACGACATCCCGCTCCTCGATATCTATATCGAAACGCCGCGTGACGCGGGACTTCTCGGCCACGCCTCCATCGGCATCGCCATCACGCTGATGATCTCGACGATCCTGCTCATCATGATCGCGCTCGCCCTCGCCATCAACATGCTGATCATCCGGCCGGTCCACCAGATCAACCTCGCGATGGGGGACGTGGCGAACTCGGCCGATCTGGAGAAGCGCCTGGGCTGGCATCGGGGCGATGAATTCGGCACGCTGGCGCGACAGTTCGATCATATGCTGGAGCAGCTGGCGCATGCCCGCCGCGATCTCCTGGAACTGACCTTCAAGATCGGGCGCAGCGATCTGGCGACCGGCATGTTCCACAACGTTCGCAACGCCATGAGCCCGCTTGCCAATCAGGTGCACCGGGCGGTCGCCACCTTGACCGGCGCGGAGGATGGTCACGCCGAGCGCGCTTTTGCCGAATTGAAGGATGAGAGCACCGAGCCTGCCCGCAAGACGCGCCTCATCGATTTCCTGGCAGCGGCGTGGTCGCAGGCAACGGCACGCCAGCAATCGATCCGCCGCGAGCTGGAGGCGGCGACCGGGCAGCTCGCCGCGATCGAGCAGATCCTCAATCAGCAGGAGGGGCCGAATGTTGCTGCGAGCACGGAGAGCCTGCCGCTCGCCTTCCTGATCAGAGAGAGCCTGAACTTCTTCGGCACCAGTCAATTGGCCACCGCCAATATCGAGATCGAGCCCTCGGTCGAGGCCATGCCGCCAGTGGCCGTCCAGCGCCTGCCGATGATCCATGTCATCTACAACGTCATCGCCAATGCGGTGAGTGCCATCGAGGCCCGTGACGACGGTGCCGGCCGGGTCCTGATGCGGGCCGGCTTAACGCCAGAAAACGGCATGGTCCGGCTTGAAATTGTCGACAATGGGATTGGGGCCGCGATACACTCACTCACCGACATCTTTCGACCCGGCTATACGACCAAAAAGGATCAGAAGGGTGGCGAGGGTCTGCATTGGTGCGCCAATACCATGGCTGCCTGTGGTGGCCGCATGTGGGCGGAAAGCGCTGGTCCGGGAAAGGGCATGACCATTTTCATCGAAATTCCCCAGGCGACTGCCCAGCAGCCGACCCCCACTACGCCGCGTCATGCAGCCTGAACGGCGTCCCACAGTTGCCCTGCAGGAGAGCCGCCGCGACGTCTGCCGCGTGCTCGTGGTCGATGACGAGCCGGCCATTCTGGAAGACTACCGCCAGGCCTTCGCGGCGAGCTTGCCCGATGCCGGCGCCCAGACCTATTCCGACCTGGCGTCGGAACTGTTCGGCGCGGACGCCGACAAGACAACGCCTGTCAGCGCCGGGCATGTGGGGCAAAGTGCCATTTCGTTCGATCTGGTGGTGTGTGGTCAAGGTGACGAGGCGGTTGACGCCGTGCGCCGGGCGCAGCTGGATCAGAATCCGTTCTCGGTCGCCTTCATTGATGTGCGCATGCCGCCCGGCATCGATGGCGTTACGGCCGCAGCACAGATGCACGCGATCGACCCCACGCTCAATACCGTGATCGTCACCGGCTATTCGGATCTCCCGCGCAAAGAAATCGCGGCGCGGCTGGCTTCCGCCAATTTCTTCTACTTTCAGAAACCGTTTCTGGCGGACGAGTTCATGCAGCTCGCCTGGGCGCTCCATGCCAAGCGCGCGATGGAAAGCGATTATCGCCGCTTGAATGCGTCGCTGCAGGAAGAGGTCGAGAAGCGCTCGGGAGAGGTCACGGTCGCCCTGCGCAAGGCCCTGGAAGGGGGACGTGCCAAATCGGCGTTCCTCTCGAATATGAGCCACGAACTGCGGACGCCGCTCAACGCGATCATCGGCTTTTCCGACATCATTCAGAACCAGCGCTTTGGCGAGATCGGCGAAGCGCGCTATGTCACCTATGCGACCGACATCAACAACTCCGCCCAGCACCTCCTCCATCTGATCAACGACATTCTCGATTACTCCAAGATCGAGGCGGGTGGCGTAGCGCTGTCGGAGAGCATCGCCGATATCGACGACATGATCGCCTTTGCCATCCGCCTGCTGAAGCTGAAGGCGGAGCAGAAGCGGATTGAGATCCGGCACGCGCGCCAGGGGGTTCCGCTGACACTGCTGTGTGATGAGCGGCGCGTGAAGCAGGTCCTGCTGAACCTCATCCTGAACGCCATCAAGTTCAGCAACAGTGACAGTCGAATCGAGATCCAGGTCCACCGGAATGACCCTGGTGACGTCTTCGTGAGCGTGGTCGATGCCGGCGTGGGGATGACGCATCATCAGGCCGTTCTCGCCCTGGAACCGTTCACGCAGGTCGACGGCGCCTTTACCAGGTCGCAGGAGGGCACCGGGCTCGGCCTGCCGATTTCATTGGCGCTGATGAAGCTGCATGGCGGGGACCTTTACATCGACAGCGCCCCCAAGAGCGGCACGAAGGTCACCATCCGCTTTCCCGAGGCCCGCGTGGCGCGGGACTGAGATGACGCCAGCACCCACATGACACCAGCCCCCCTATGACGCCAGCTCTGCGGCGCATTGCCGATTATCTCGCGTCGCGACGGCGACGGGAGCTGATTGATCCCGCCGAGGTCGAACCAAGTCTCCTGCCGCATCTCTTCGTCCTGTCGATTGAACCGGATCGCCGCCTGCTGGTGCGCCTGACCGGCACGGCTCTCGACCGGGCGTTCGGCCGCAGCGTCAAGGGGCATTACATGGAAGAGTTTCTGCACGGACATCACAGCGCCGATGTTCTGCAATCTTTCCATGATTGCGCGGCATCGCACGGCGCCTGCTGGATGCGCCAGGTGGTCCGGATCAAAGAGCGGCCACCGAGGTTTGTCGAGGGCGTCGTCTTTTATATCGAGCCAGCGCTGCTTTACGGCGGCTTGATGGTCGGCGAGGTCGCCGATCTGCATGCCCCTACCACGTTCGAGGGACGGGAGATCTAGGCGTCCGGCATCGCGCGATGAATGGCCTGCGTGGCAGCAACAGCATCCAGCCAGCGCAGGGTCGCCTTGTAGAGCGCCGTTTTCAGCAGATCGAGATCTGGGCCGTCATCGGTGCAATCACACTGATAGCTCGCGCGCTCCATCGTTCTCTGGCAAGCCAGTTCATATTGAAAAGCGATGACGCTTGGCGTGGTTGGATAGTTTGCCATTGCGCAAATCCTTCAGGAAAGTCGGTACCGGCCGATTGGGCGATCTGCAAGCCAAACGAGTAGCCCGCTGCTGCGTTCCCTGATGCCTTGCATCAATATGTGACGAAAATTGCGCATTTGGTCCTAGGTGGTTGTCCGCGTTGATCAATTCCTGGTTGTGTCAAAGCTGAATTCGCAACCGCTCACAGCGGCGAGGAAGGTTATTCCCCGCTCAATCTCCGACTTTGCGGTTCTTGGGACGCGCACGCATGCCGCAGTGCAACCGGCACTTGCCGCATGGCATGTTTTTCCCCGTGGGCTAAGATCGACCTGAAAATCGTGTGCCGCGCAATTGAGGTCGACGCGAGATGGAAGAAACACCGTCGCCGGATTTTCATCTTCTCTTTGAAGGGGCTCCGGACCCGTATTTGGTTCTGACCCCCGCGCTGAACATCGTCGCCATCAACGATGCCTATTGCCGGGCAACCTCGATCAAGCGCGAGGACGCCTTAGGCCGCCACGTGTTTGCTGTATTTCCGGACAATCCACATGATCCGGCCGCAACGGGCGTGTCCAACCTCCGTGCGTCTCTCATGCGCGTGCTGCAGTTTCGCCGAACAGACATCATGCCAACCCAAAAGTACGACGTTCGGCGTGCAGCAGCTGACGGCGGCGGATTTGAGACACGGCACTGGACGCAGATCAATTCGCCCATTCTGGATTCCGGTGGACAGGTCAGCTGGATTATTCATCGTGCCGAGGACGTGACCGATGCCGTGGCCCATCCCACAGAGGAAACCGCCCGTACGGACACAATGCGGACCCAGCAGAATCTGATCGAGCAGCTCCGGAGCACCAAACGATTTCTGGATGCCGTCGTGGAGAACCTGCCAAGCATGCTGTTCGTCAAGTCCTTCCCCGATTGCAGATTTGTTCTGTTCAACCGGGCCGGCGAAGAGCTGCTCGGCTATAGCAGCCAGGAATTCCTCGGTAAATCGGATTACGATTTCTTCCCGAAGGAACAGGCGGATCATTTTATCGCGAGTGACCTCGCGATCCTCCGAGCGGGCGTGCCCATCCTAACGTCCCAGGAAGCGATCCAGACGCGCTACCGCGGCGAACGCCTGCTCCGCACCATCAAGGTTCCGGTCCTGGACGAAGCCGGCAATCCGGAATACCTGCTCGGCCTGTCAGAGGATATTACCGACCAGAAGTTGATTGAAGAACAGCTCCGGCAGGCGGTGAAGATGGAAGCCGTTGGGCAACTCACCGGCGGTGTCGCGCATGACTTCAACAATCTGCTGGGCGTAATCGTGGGCAATCTCGACATGGCGCTGGAGAAATCTGCGGCGGACCCGGAACTGAGTGAGCTGATACGTGACGCACTGACCAGCGCCCTCAAGGGCTCGGATCTGACCCGCAGACTTCTGGCATTTTCACGCAAGCAACCGCTGCGGCCAACCGCGGTCGACCTCAACCAGAGCCTGCCCCATATCGCGACGATGCTGCGCCGAACGCTCGGCGAAGACGTTGCCATTGATCTGCAGCCTTCGAGCGGTCTATGGGCCGCTCTGGCCGATGCCGCGCAAATAGACGAGGCAGTCCTCAATCTCGCGATCAACGCAAGGGATGCGATGCCGCGTGGTGGAAAGCTGTCGATTGAGACGGCCAACCTGCATCTCGATGAGGATTACGCGAACCAGCAAGGCGATGTAAAACCGGGCGACTATGTCATGCTGTCCGTCAGCGATACCGGAAGCGGCATGAGCCCGGAGGTCCTCGAACACTGCTTCGAACCGTTCTACACGACGAAAGAAACCGACAAGGGCACAGGCCTTGGCTTGAGCATGGTTTATGGCTTCGTCAAGCAATCCGGCGGTCACACAAAAATCTATAGCGAGGTCGGCCACGGAACGAGCGTCAAGATGTTCTTTCCCCGTGCCAGCATCTCAGCCGTCGCGGCAGCAGAGCCTTTCCATCGGCCGATGCTTCAAGCGAATGGAGAATTAATTCTGGCCGTGGAGGATAACGCCGACCTTCGAACGGTTACCGTCAAGCAGTTGAAGGAACTCGGGTATCGCGTCTTGGAGGCGAATGACGCAAAGTCGGCTCTGGAAATGCTGGCCGGGCATCCGGATGTTAAGTTGCTTTTCACAGACATCGTCATGCCCGGCGGAATGGCCGGCACTGAATTGGCCCGGGAAGTCCAGAGCCTGTACCCGGAGATCAAAATTCTTCTCACGTCGGGATATACTGCGCGCGCCATGGCCAACGGCAGTCACGATGTTGCCAAGCACGAACTTCTTCTGAAGCCCTTTCGAAAGACGGATCTTGCCGTTAGATTACGTCAACTACTGGATACTTAGCGACATGAGCGACACGATTTCCGGGCTGGCCCAATGAAAGCCGTCATCATTGTCGACGACAACGTCCCCATGCTCAACATGACGAAAAAGATGTTGGACGAAAAGGGATACCTATGTGCGGGGTTCACCGATGGCCGCGAGGCCTTGGCATACCTGTCCCAGCACCAGGTCGACTACATGGTGACTGATCTGTTCATGCCTGGCATAGACGGTGTGGAGCTGATACTGACCGTCCGGTCGGAATATCCTGACGTGGCCATCGTGGCGATGTCAGGTGGAAGTCCGCTGGCCGGTGATATGTTGGGAATGGTCCCAAGCCTTGGGGCGCATGCTATTCTGAGCAAGCCCTTTACACGCGCGGAGCTGTTGGCCGCGCTGGATTTGGCGCAGGCAGCCTGCTCTGGGGCGTCCAACTCTGGAAAGCCTGAAACCCGCGATTGACTTGAACACGGCGGCGCCGTTTCGCGGCGATCGGATCGGCCTCGGCGCCGGACTGATCGCGGAACAGCGAGCGCCGGGCTACAAAATGGATGACCAGGAATGACGTTGGATGATCAGAAACAGCATCGGGCGGGGCTTTTCTATGTCGGCGTCTCCGCCCTCCTTTGGTCGCTGTCGGGTCTGTTCATGCTGTCGATCAAGGCGGATCTGCTGACCATCGTCTGCCTGCGCGGTGTCGTCTCGGGAACATCGATTCTTCTCATCTTCTTCTATGTCGAGAAGGAACGGGCCTTGCCCATCCTGCTGGCGATGCGGGGGCCGACGCTGGCCGCGGCGGCCCTGGCGGCGGCCAGCATGATATCGGGCCTCTCGGCCATCCATTACGCCTCGGCGGCGGAAGCGATGGTCATCTATGCCACGGCGCCCTTCATGACCGCCGGCATCGCCTTCCTGTTCATTCGTGAAAAGGCCAGCTGGACGACGCTGGTCGCCAGCTTCATCGCCTGCTGCGGCGTGATGTTCATGGTGACCGACAACTCCGGCGATGGCGGGTCGCTGCTCGGCAAAAGCCTCGCCATTTTTATGTCGCTGACAGTCGCCGGATTGGCAACGGTCATGCGGCATTACCGGAATATCCAGATGCTGCCGGCCATGGCCGCGGCATCGTTTCTCTGTTCGTTGTCGACCGTCTGGTTTGTTGATCTTGCTTCGGTGACGGGTGCCGATCTCGGCCTCATCACCCTGTTCGGCGTTGTCCAGAATGCCTGTGGTCTCGCACTCTATGTCGTGGGATCGCGCCGGATTTCCGCAGCCTCGGCCAGCCTGCTCACGGCGCTCGAAGTGCCGCTGACACCGCTCTGGACATGGGTCTTCATGAACGACGAGCCGTCTTATGCAACGCTGGTTGGCGGCTCGATTGTGATGGTGGCGTTATTTGGGCATATCGTCGTCGAGGTGAGAAGCAGCCGGGGGCAGCCTGCCCTGGCGCCGGTATCGTGACTGACGTTCGTCGGTTTAGGGGTTCGGTGTCGCGCGGTTGAGAGACTGTGTTGCCGCGACCGCACGCAGATAAAGGACGGTTGCATCATAGACGGCCGTATCAAGTCGCGCGACCTCTGCGCCGAAAGCAGCGCAGAGACGTTGGTTGCGCGCGAACTCCAGATTCCTCTGGCAAAGAAGTTCGTATTGAAAAGCCACGACGCTGGGTGTCGTTGGATAGTGTGCCATTGTGCAAATCCTTGTGTGGGACCGACACTGGCCCATTGAGAGATCTGCAAGCTAAACGAGCGCAGCCTGCCACTGTTCCGCGCCGTTACGTGACGCAAGTTGCGCGTTTGACCCTAGGCGACTGTGGGGGCTGATCAATTCGGCGTTGTGTCAAAGCTGAATTCTCAGCTGCTCACACCCGCAAGGAGGGTATCGTCGATAAGGGAGGTCAGGACGAGAGGCCCCGCGAAGCATTGTGGCCAAAGCGACCCTTGGCCTGCACCCACCGTCCGTGAAAAGGAAAGCTGGCACAGCGCGCCAAAGACGACCGAGGCCGATGGCGGGCGATTGTCGATCATGCTGACCTATTACGTTGACGGTCTTCTGAAGACAAAGCGGCGGCTGCAGTGGGCGGAAATTTTCTTCGGCAGATGCCCGAAGATTTGAGGTGGGGTCGGCAAATTGCGCGGGTCGTTGCCAAATTGAATGGAAAAATCAGATCCGTTTATCATCCTCCCGTCTTCGCGCGGCAGTCCAAACCAGCCTGCTCCATTTTCGGGGCCAGGGCAGCCCAATCCGTTTGCCTATCGATCTCTTGAATCCCCGCCCAGTTTTCCTCGGTCTTGTCCGCAAGGAATTTGTCGATGGCTGCGATGGCGTCTTCAGGCATGACTTCGTCCCAAACGTCCACCAAGCATTCTCGGCCCGCCTCCGATGCCGCCAAATATCCCGGAGTCCGTTCCAATAGCAACCGAGCGAAGTCATCTCGGGTCTTGATTCTCGCCCATATCTTGGCGGTGTCATCCTGTGCCAGCGCGTCATAGCCTGGAGCCATCGACGCGAGGATCAACGAGAGAAAGAAGCCTAGGGTAGCTCGCTTGCGGAAATAGTCAGGCATCGGGGGCTCCCTAGTTGCGGGCGATCGGCACCGTGGCTGCGCGGCGGTCTATTGTCATGGTAGCCATGCGCCTCTACACTTTACCGGAGAACATCGAGGAATGAGCAGTGGTGCAGTCTTATTTGAGCTTATGGACAAGGCGGCGCGTTTTCCAGTGGCACTGCACCCTGGGAATGGACGGTGTGCTGATACGGTCCTTCGAGACGAAACAATTGCCAAAGTACATATTTAATCATCGTGAGATTGAGGGTAACCCAACTGCGAACCGGCAGCGACAAAAGGTCCGTTCACAGAATGTTCACACCGAAGTGTGTTGCGACGTCTTGTATTATAATGCAAGAGTGCCTAGATGATTGTTCGGAAAACGCTGCATCCGGTAGTTGCGGTTTCTGGCGATCCGTCTGTTCGGCGGCAAGTTCTGATGACTACGCAATGCAGGAAAGAATTCGACGCGATCCCTCAAGTTGCTGTGCGCCGGTTTATGCTGGCTACCATGGAAAAATACGCGCGGGCCAAAACCACTCAAGACGAGCCCCAACCAAAAAAGTTCAAAAGACTGGGCGATCACGCAACAAAGGGCAAATGTGGATCCCGCCAAGTATCGGAGTTCAAATGTAACATGAGTGGTGTCGCGCGGAGTTACGGATGCGAGGAGGATATAAATGGCATCAAGTCCATGGTCCTCACTCTTGCCTCGCATCGTGGCAAAGGTGGCCATGGCAAGAAGCAGGACAATGACATCGAGGTAGCCGCAACGCGGTTTGGGAGTTGGTACGATGGAAAATGACGAGACAGAAGAATTCAAAACCGTGATCGGCAATCAGACCGTCACTGTCGAGCCCAACAGCGCCGAGGAGCAAGTCGATATCCTGGTCGCTGATTACATTAGCGACCTGATCCACGTCATTGAACGGATCATGATGGAGGAAAAAGTTTCGCGTTCGGAAATAGGGAAGCGGCTTAAGAAAAGTGCTTCGACCATTTCCCGTCAACTCGATGGTGGCGCAAATCTGAGTGCGCGCACAATCTGCGAGTATTTCGGTGCTCTGGGAGACCGACCGCTTGCCAGCAGCGCCAAATATGAACGGCTTGTCGCCAAAGGAGTGGCCCAGGACGTGATTGATTCGGCCAAGTCCTACCATGTCTATAGCAGCTTCAGTTCCAGTTCGACGCTCTGGTTACACGCGCCGGCAAACGTAGCGGCAACTACGGGCGGCGAGCCGCATGTTCGGGCCTGGTACGGAGATCAGGTAGCAAATCTGGTCGCGTTACGTACCATGCCGGACTCTGTCCAATGAACGTCAAATACCGCATCGGCTCAGTTATTCTTTGCGACGATGCACGCGTCGAAATAATGGGCAAAGAGACCCTCATTGGCGTCTATAATGGCGTGCTGGTCGTTCAGACAGTGCCGCATGCGATGCAGAAGCTTTGTTTCCGCTTGCCGATCTCCATACCCGGTAAGATCAATGGCAAGGCAATTTTTCAGATTATCGGACCTGAGCAGCAAAAGTTGGTAGAAGTGACCGGGGATGTAGCATTGGACCCATCAGATCCCGGATATGAGCTTCCATTTGGGCTCGCTGTCGGGAACTTCGTCCTTCCGTCTTTCGGCCAATATGATGTCCGGTTTGTGATCGGCGACGGCAAACCCAGGAGCGTCACCAAGTTCCTGGTCAGAATGCCGCGCCACGGCGAGCATGGCTATGTGGCACCAACAGCACCAGTAGCGGCGAAGTCCAGTCCCAAAAAGTCAAAGCCGGCAAAATCCAAGGGCCCGAGGAAGTAGGTCAGTCAGCCCGCACCTCTTGCCGCCGGATGGCTCGACCAGCCCCCCCCCCCCGCCTCTTGCAACGGTGCGCTAAGCCCATTCGCCTTCGACGCGAGGCAGCCTTTCTAGGGTGTCGTGTACTTCTCACCCCGCTACCCACGATGTTGCCCCAGAACGAAAAGGGCCGGCAAAGCCGACCCGACGCACTACCGAAACTATTGAGTTGGTTGAGAGAAATGGCGCACCCAGAAGGACTCGAACCTCCAACCTTCTGATTCGTAGTCAGATGCTCTATCCAATTGAGCTATGGGTGCGTGTGTTTGGGGTGGGTGAGGGCCAAATTGCTTGGGCCTCAGCCGAGTTGGATGTCTCGGCCCCCGAACGGTGGCGGAAACTAGCCAAAGCCTGCTTCCATTGCAAGCTCTTTGGCGGGGTTGGCTTAACCTTTCTCGATTTTCCGTTAGCGGGTTGTTTTCAATCGGAAAAGGCGGCTTTTCACGCCCGGGCGGACGGATTTGCCGCAGGCGACCTTTTCGCGCGATCGGGCCGGAATCGGTTGCCTTTGACCCGCCAGCTGTGGCCACACTGCCACCCTGTGACCGCTACAGCACGCCAAGGCGCCCAAGATCCGGTTTGGCCTGTTGATTCTTGTCCTGAAAGCTGCGAAGAAATGTTTTCGGGTAATGGTTTGAGCAATGCGAAGTGGGTAGGGGCTTTGCGGTTGTTCGCTGTATTTCGGGGTTCGGCAAAGATGAAGAAACAGTTCTGGCTCGCGGCCGTCGCCGCCGCACCGCTTATCTTGGGCGGTTGCGAGTTCTTCAATAACGCGGTTCGGCCGTCGGTTTCCGGCGCACCGGTCGGCGCCAATGTCGCGAGCGGCACCCAGGTGCCGCCGGGCCAGCCCACCGGCACGCTGGTCGGCACCCGGGTCATCGAAGTCCGCAGCGATCTCAACCGCTTGCAGCAGGCGGTGCAGCAGCAGGCGCTGAAGCACCAGGAACTGCGCAGCAGCGCCGAGCGCAATGCCGCCGGCTACCAGACCACGGTCGGCGCCATCAACGGCAAGCTGCAGATGGGCACCACGCCTGGCAACCCGGCCGTGACCGGCGCCTGGCAGCAGGCGCAAGGGCAGCTCGACCAGATCGGCTCCGACCTCGACCAGATGAGCCGCCTCTCCAACGACGTGTCCAACAATGCCGCCTTCTCCAGCTATCTCCTCGATTCGATCCGTGCCGCCTATACGGTCTCGGGCGCGGTCGATGAGGATCACCGCCAGTTGCGCATCCTTGAGGACCAGACCAACCAGACGACCGTGTCGATCGACCGCCTGCTCAACCAGCTGTCGGAAGACATGTCGCGCCAGACCAATTTCATGGCCACCGAGCGCAGCAACCTCACCATGCTAGCTGCCGGCGTGAACAGCGGCCAGGTCTATGGCACGACGCTCGCCGCCCGCTCCTACGCCCCGCCGGCGCAGCCTGCCTTGCCGCCGATGGCCGGCATGAGCACGGGCCGTCCGCTGGTCGTGATCCGCTTCGACCGCAACAACGTCAATTACGAGCAGGCGCTCTATCAGGCCACCTCGAAGGCCCTGGAATTGCGCCCGAACGCCGCCTTTGACGTGGTCGGCGTCGCCCCCGCCATGGGCCAGCCGGCGCAGGTCGCCCTCAACAGCGACATCGCCCGCACCAACGCCAACCGCGTCTCACGCTCGCTGCTCAACATGGGCCTGCCGCCCGATCGCGTCGGCATCGCCCAGGTGACTGACCCGAACGCCCAGGTGAACGAGGTTCACGTCTACGTTCGGTGATCTAAGGCCTTAATCCTCTACACAACCCATAAACCGAACCGGCGCCCAGAAATGGGCGCCGTTTTCGTTTGAGGTCGATCCAGATCGGGTTTCACGGCGTAGAGAGCTGTGGCAGCATCGTGTCTGCTTGACCCCCAGATGCGGGAGGGCCGTAACCCATGCGTATCGCCATCATCGCGATCATTGCGAGCCTGTTCGTGGGGACCGGGGGCGCTGCGGCGGACCCGGCCAGCGATGCCGACAAGGCGATGTTCCAGCAGATCATCAGCGCCCAGATGTCGGCGTTCCAGGCGGATGACGCGGCCGGCGCCTTCGACTTCGCCTCGCCTGATCTGCAGGCCAAGTTCGGTTCGGCCGCGACCTTCCTGGAGATGGTTAAGAGCGGTTATGCCCCGGTTTACCGGCCGCGCACGGTCGAGTTCCGGGACATTGTCGAGCATGATATCGGGCCGGAGCAGCGGGTCTTTGTCATCGGGCCCGATGGCAGGAGCTATATTGCGCACTATATGATGGAAAAGCAGCCTGATGGATCCTGGCGCATCAGCGGCTGCTATCTCGACAAGGCCGGGGATGAAAGTGTCTGATGCGCATCTTCCTGTGGATCCTGGCTGCCCTCTTCCTCGTCCCCCTCGCCTTCAGTATCGCCCGCGGCATGGCCTATGACGGGTCGTGGCGGGATGCGCCGCGCCACTCCGCCGGCCTCGCCCCCGACCCCACCAAGACACAGGAAGCCGTGGTGCAGATCTATACCGCCCGCGCCTTCAGCTGGCGCGGCTATGTGGCGACGCATCCCTGGATCATCATCAAGCGCGCTGGCGCCAAGCAGTTCGACCGCTATGAGGTGGTGGGCTGGGGCGGCGGTCCGTCACTGAAGAAGAACTATGCCCTGCCCGACGGCTATTGGTTCGGCGCCGAGCCCAGCATCATGGCGGAGTATCGCGGTCCCGGCACCGAGCAGCTGATCGACCGCATCGAGGCGGCCATTGAGACCTATCCGTTCAAGGACCGTTATCTCAGCTGGCCGGGGCCCAACAGCAACACGTTCCTGGCACATGTCGCGCGCGAGGTGCCGGAATTGCGGCTCGACATTCCAGCCAATGCCATCGGTAAGGATTACCGCGCCTGGGACGCACCCGTGGCCTATGCGCCGAGCGGCACCGGCGTGCAGCTCTCATTGCTGGGTGTCGCCGGTTTGACGCTGGGTGTCGAGGAAGGGGTTGAGGTCAATGTGCTCGGCCTCAATCTCGGCATCGACTTCCTGCGCCCGGCGCTGCGCGTGCCGGGGCTGGGACGGATTGGTTTCCCGGAAGACGTGGCGCGCGAGACGGTGGCCGCCGACTAGGCGAGGCCAAGTTCAGCGCGCTTGGCCTTGGTGAGCTTGGTTGCGACCAGGCGATAGGCCGTCTCGATATAGGCACGGAGGTCTTTGTCGCTGAGCGCCTTTGTGCGCTCGACCTGCACCCATTTGGCGCGGGCGAGATAGGGGGCGGGGATGATGCCCTTCTGCTGGCGCAGCAGGTCATAGGACATGTCGCTGCATTTGAAGCTGATCTTGGTGTCCGTGTCGCCGCCCTGCCCCCAGTTCGAGCAGACGGCGAAGATCTTGCCGCCGATCTTCCAGACCGAGGCGCCGCCCCATTGTTCGACATGGGTGGTCTTGGGCAGTGATTTGCAGAGCTTGTCGAATTCCGCGCGGGTCATTTGACGCTCCCCTAGATTTCGGTGCGGGCGCCCAATTCGATGATGCGGCCGACCGGAATGCGGAAATAATCCGAGGCGGAAATTTCCGTATCCGAGAGCAGAATGAACAGCCAGCGGCGCCAACCGGACATCGCGGATTTCGCACGCGGCACGATGCGCTCGCGACCGATGAAATAGGAGACCCCTTCCGGGTCCATCACCAGCCCATGCTGTGCCGCCATGCGCATCGCTGCCGGCAGATCGGGTTCGTCGGCAAAGCCGTAATGGACGACGATGCGCCAGAAGCCGCGGTTGAGCTCACGCACCTGGATGCGCTCCGAATCCGGCACGAAGGGTCGCGCCTCGGTGATGAGCGTCGTCATCACCACGCGTTCATGAAGGATGCGGTTGTGGCGCATGTTGTGAAGCAGCGCGAAGGGCACGCGGTCGATCTGCGCGGTCAGGAACAGGGCCGTGCCCGGCACGCGGCTGAGATGACGTTCCGACAGCGCGCCCAGGAACTCTTCTTCGGTCAGCGAGCCGGCGCCATGACGCTTGGCGAGGAGGCCCCGGCCATCCATCCAGGTCGAGAGGATGAAGATGATCACCGCACCGATGAGCAGCGGGAACCAACCGCCATCCAGCACCTTCAACAAGCTGGCGCCGAGCAGCGAGGCTTCCACCAGCAGGATGAAGCCGATCACCAGCGCGGTACGCTGGAGACTCCAGCGCCACAGCGAGCGGAAAACGAAATAGGCGATGATCGTGTCGATGATCATGGTGCCGGTGACGGCGATGCCATAGGCGTTGGCAAGGCCGCTCGAGGATTTGAAGCCGACCACCAGCAGGATGACGCAGATCATCAGCAGCCAGTTGATCTGCGGCACGTAGATCTGGCCCTGGTGATGGGCCGAGGTATGGGTGATGAGGAGGCGCGGACAGACACCCATGCGCATCGCCTGCCAGGAGAGCGAGAACGCGCCGGAGATGACCGCCTGCGAGGCGATGATGGTGGCGGCGGTGGCAAGGCCGATGAGCGGATAGAGGAACCAATCGGGCGCCAGCAGATAGAAGGGGTTCGTCACCGCCTCGGGCCGCGCCAGCACGAGGGCACCCTGGCCGAAATAATTGAGCGTGAGACACGGCAGCACGAAGGCGAACCAGGAAGTCTGGATCGGCTTGCGACCGAAATGCCCAAGATCGGCATAGAGCGCCTCGGCACCCGTCACGGCGAGGAGGACCGCGCCCATCACCGGAAAGGCGATGCCGATATTGTGGAACAGGAAGGAGAGCGCGTAATGCGGCGACAGCGCGTAGAGAATCTCCGGGTGATGCACGATCTGCAAAAGGCCCAGCACACCCAATGTCGTGAACCAGATCATCATGACCGGGCCAAAGAAGGCACCGACCAGCGCCGTGCCGCGGCTTTGAATACTGAACAGACCGATGACGATGATGATCGTGATGGCGACGATCCAATCACGGTCGATGTCAGGCTGCGCGATCTTGAGACCTTCGACCGCGGAGAGGATCGAGATGGCCGGCGTGATCATGCCGTCGCCATAGAATAGCGCCGCACCGACGATGCCGAGCGCCAGGAATTTTTCCCGCCGTCCCGGCTTGCTCGCCGACTGGATGGCCAGACCGATGAGCGCCAAGAGACCGCCCTGCCCCTGGTTGTCGGCACGCAGGATCAGCAGCGCATATTTGAAGCTGACGATGATCGTGATGGTCCAGAAGATCAGCGACAGGATGCCGAACACATGGGTGGGATTGGCCGACACCTCGCCGGCGCCGTGAAAGGCTTCGCGAAAGGTGTAGAGCGGCGAGGTACCGATATCGCCGAACACGACGCCGAGCGCGCCGATGGCAAGCGGCGCCAACGCGCCCGTAGGTGCGTGATCGGGTGCCGGGGACGACGCTGGCCCCTGGCTTGTGGCTGTCAAATTTGGTTCGGTCACGTGGTGCTTGGTGGCATTGCCTGTCCAGTCGCTTCAGCGCTTGCCGCCGACTTAGGCGCGGCGGGCGCGGACATCCAATGAAACTCCATCCCCTGCTGAAATGGGCCCATCCGACCCTTGAAAGCGGCGCATCCTGTCACCGGCTTGTCCCTCGTGCAATAGGGTTTTTGCACTGCAATATTCCCCCTTGACTCTCTCTGGCAGTGGCTTTAGAGGCCGCGCCGGCAATCGGCAATTGCCGCTCTGCGCCGCATCGGCTAATGCTCAAACGATGATCGCTGCCAAGCGTTCCATGACTGCTTTTTCCCGGGGGAATCCACTATGTCCGATCCGCAAAAGACTTTTCCGGTTTCCTGGGAAGAATTGCATCGCAACGCCAAGGCGCTGGCGTGGCGGCTGATCGAGAAGGGTCCGTTCACCGGCATCGTCGCGGTGACCCGCGGCGGCATGGTGCCGGCCGCCATCATCGCCCGCGAGCTCGACATCCGTCTCATCGATACCGTCTGCATGCAGAGCTATACCGACGATCATGCGCAAGGCCAGATTACCGTTTTGAAGAATTCTCCAGGCGATGGCGAAGGCTGGCTGATCATTGACGATCTGGTCGATACAGGTCGGACCGCACGTGTGGTGCGCGACATGCTGCCGAAGGCACATTTCGCCACGGTCTATGCCAAGCCATCCGGCCGGCCGCTGGTCGATACCTTCGTGACCGAAGTCTCCCAGGACACCTGGATTTATTTTCCCTGGGACATCGAGCTGCAATTTGCGCAGCCGATCGCCAAGATGAAGCGCTAGGCTTAGCCCACTTTCCAATTGTCGATGAGGCGCGTGCGTCCAAGATGCGCCGCCACGAAGACGCGGCTGCCGGAGACGGCAGCGCTGAGCGGCTGCATCGTCGCTTCATCGCACAGCGCCACATAATCGACGGCGGTGAAGCCCGCGGCGAGCAAGCGCTCTTTCGCCCGATCGAGCACGGGTGCCGCCGGGCCGCCACCCGCCAGCGCCACCGCCGTCTCGCGCAGCACTTGCGGCAGGATCACGGCGATGCGGCGCTCGCCCTCGGACAGATAGCGGTTGCGCGAAGAGAGAGCGAGGCCATCGGTATCGCGCACCGTCGGCACGCCGACGATCTCGACCGGGATATCGAGATCGCGCACCAGGCGTTTGATCACCTGCAGCTGCTGGAAGTCCTTTTCGCCGAAATAGGCGCGAGTCGGCAGCGACTGCAGCAGCAGCTTGGAGACGATCGTCGCCACGCCGCCGAAATGGCCAGGCCGCGCAATGCCGTCGAGATGATCGGTCAAGCCCGCGACCGAGACGCTGGTCGCAAAGCCCTGCGGATAGATTTCCGACACATCGGGTGCGAAGAGGAGATCGCAGCCAGCCTCAGCCAGCTTTGCCCGGTCGCCAGCCTCGTCGCGCGGATAGGCGCTGAGGTCTTCATGAGGCGCGAACTGCGTCGGGTTGACGAAGAGCGTTGCCACCACGCGGGTGTTTGCCGCCTTCGCCGTCCGCACCAGTGTGAGGTGGCCTTCATGCAAGGCGCCCATGGTCGGCACCAGGCCGATACTCTCGCCGGCACGGCGAAACTCACTGAGGCTGGCGCGCAGATCGGCAACGCTGCGGACGATGGGCAAATCACGCATGATGAGACTTTGTTGGGCTCAGCCGTGCTTCTTCATGGCGCCGAAGATGTGCTCCGGCCCCGGGAAGGACCGGCCACGCACTTCATTGGCATAGCGTTCGGCGGCGATCTCGATGTCGTCGCCGAGTTCCGCATAGCGCTTGACGAAGCGCGGCTTGAAACTGCTGAAGAGGCCGAGGATGTCTTCGGCCACCAGCACCTGGCCGTCGCAGGCAGCCGAGGCACCGATGCCGATGATCGGCACCGGCACGCGCGCTGTCACCGCCTGGGCGATCTGTTCCATGACGCCTTCGAGCACGATCGAGAAGGCGCCGGCTTCGCCGATGGCGATGGCATCCGCCATCACACCCGCCGCTTCCTGATCGCCGCGCCCGCGCGCGCGATAGCCGCCCAGTGTGTTGACCGATTGCGGCATCAAACCGACATGGCCCATGACCGGAATGCCGCGCTTCACGAGAAACGATACTGTGTCGGCCAAGTCGCGGCCGCCTTCGAGCTTCACCGCCTGGCAGCCGGTTTCCTTGATGATGCGGGCGGCCGAGCGGAAGGCCTGTTCCGGGCTCTCCTGATAGGAGCCGAACGGCATATCGACCACGACCAGCGAGGTCTTCGACCCACGGCAGACGGCAGCACCATGCTGGATCATCATGTCGAGGGTGACGGGCAAGGTGCTGTCAAAGCCGTAGAGCACCATGCCGAGCGAATCGCCCACCATCAGCAAATCGACATGGCCATCAAGGCGCTGTGCCATCGGCGTGGTATAGGCGGTGAGACAGACGAGAGGCTCGGCCCCCTTGCGGGCGGCGAATTCTGGAACCGAAAGCCGCTTCAACGTGGCGCCTTCCTGCGACGCCGGCTTACCGTGGACGCTCATGCTCGCCTCCCTGATGACGGCGGCCGCGGTGAGCCGTTCGGCCTCCCCTGCCCGTTGCCTGCCGTTTAACGGCAACATTCTGTCCGATCCTGCTGCACTGCACAACCGCAAATGAACCTCGTAATCATCCCAGGTCAGCGACGATGGTGCTCGCCCCAATATTGCGCCATGACGAAATAGGTGAAGGAAGCGCTCCAGGCGATCAGAACCAGGCCGGTCAACGCCTCTATCCCCGCCAGCAAGCGCATATCCGCGCTGAGCATCTCGGCATCGCCGAATCCAAGCGAAGTATATGATTCTGCAGAGAAATTCAGGTAATCTACAAAAGTGCGGCGGGATTTATCGGAGAAGCCGACATTGAGCTTGGTCCAGCTGGTCAGCCAATAGGCGGTAGCGAACACCCATATCTCTACGGTATGGGCCAGCATGCAGGCGCAGACGCCGACCGTGACATGGGCCCGGCGCGAGACGATCTGGATGCGCGGCAACAGAAAGGTCGCCACCAGCCGGAGGGCTTCATAATGGATCACGATCGCGACGAGGACTAGCAGGGAGCCGAAAATGAGGGTGAGCAGGAACATGTGAATGGCTTCCGTTGGCCGGTCAAAACGGTTAAACGGTAAGGCCTGATGACCAACAACGCAAAGTGTTCGGATCTGCTAGCCAGCGGCAAATTGGCCCGCCCGCGTGACCCGACAAAATGCCCCAGAGCGTAGATGTATAAAGACAACAGCCTGATCCCCTCGGAAGCGATCCGCCTTGCGGCCCTGGGCCTGCTTTGGCAGGGGGAGCGGAGCTATGCCGATCTGGCGCGGGAAATCCGCCATTTCGTCGGCCGCATCGTGGGGCCGTCGTTGGAGCTGCTGGGGCCGTCGCTGGAATTGTTCAAGATCGAGGGCATTATCGAGGCGATCGACCCGAAGCAGCCGGCCGATCTGCAGATCATGCGTCTCACCGCAGAGGGCCGGACCGAGCTGCAGCGTCTGATGACCACGCGGATGCGCGGGCCGATGGGCGAGGTCAACAAGCTGATCGTCGCCTTCAAGATGCACTTCTTCAACTGCCTGGCCCCGGACGACCAGCGCCAGCAGCTCGATCTGCTGATCGAGGCCTGCGACAAGGAACTGGTACGCCTGGGCGATCTGCGCAGTTATGAGCCGCTGACCGCCACCAGCGGCCACCTGCCGTCCTGGCTCGACCTCGAAATCGGCGAAATCGGCGCCCGCCGCGCCTGGTTCGAAGGGCTTAAGTCCCAGATCGCCCCATAAGGCGCAAAAAACCCTCTGAAATGGGCGCCAGATGCGTCCCAGATGGTTGCGAAACGGTCCCATCCTCCTTACCTATGGCTTTTATGCCGCCAGTAACCCGCTTCGCGCCGAGCCCCACCGGATATCTCCATCTTGGCCACGCCTTTTCGGCGCTGGACGGCTGGACCCGGGCACGCCAGATGGGGGCACGTCAATCGGGGGGAAGGTTTTTGTTGCGTATCGAGGACATCGACCAGACCCGCTGCCGCCCGGCCTTCGAGGCAGCGCTACTTGAAGATCTGGCCTGGCTCGGCCTCGATTGGGATGGGCCGGTACGGCGCCAATCCGAGCATTTCGCCGATTACGAGGCGGCCCTCCTGCGTTTGCAAAAATTGGGCGTGATCTATCCCTGTTTCTGCAGCCGCAAGGACATCGCCGCGGCGTCTTCTGCCCCACATGGTCCTGACGGGCCGCTTTATCCGGGAACCTGCCGATCCTTGTCGCCGGACGACGCTGCAGCGCGCCAGGCCAGTGGCGCGCCCTTTGCGCTGCGCCTCGATGTTGCCAAGGCGCGGGCGCTAAGCGGTCCCCTCGCCTTCCATGACGAACATATTGGTACGATCGACGCGTTGCCCGAGCAGTTGGGTGACGTGGTTCTCGCGCGGCGCGAGACACCATGCAGCTATCACCTCTGCGTCACCGTGGATGACGATCTGCAGGGCGTGACGCTGGTGACGCGCGCCGACGATCTGTTGCCGGCAACGCATATCCACCGACTGCTGCAGGCGTTGCTCGGCCTGAAGACGCCCAGTTATGCGCATCACCCGATCCTCACCGACAGCAATGGTACGCGGCTCGCCAAGCGCCAAGGCGCCAAGAGCCTGCGTGACCTGCGCGCCGACGGCCTCACTCCACCCGAGATACGCCGCCTGGCCGGGTTTCCCGGCTAGGTGCATCACGACCCCTTCATCGATCAAGCTTCACCCCAAGAAAGCCATTCTCAATGTTTGATATGCAATATCTCATCAGCCTGCTGACCGGCCCGGAAATGATTGCGTTCGGCCAGGTCATCCTGATCGATCTGGTGCTGGCCGGCGACAATGCCATCGTGGTCGGCATGGCAGCTGCCGGCCTGCCGGCGCAGCAGCGCACCAAGGTCATCATGATCGGTATCGCCGCGGCGACCGTCATGCGCATTGGCTTTGCGTTGGGCACCACCTACCTCCTCTCGATCATCGGGCTGACCCTCGCCGGTGGTATCCTGCTGCTGTGGGTGTGCTGGAAGTTCTGGCGCGAGCTCGAGCATCAACGCCGGGAGAATCGCGCGGCAAAACTGCGCGCCGGCGAGGCCCTGACTGCGGACGAGAGGCTTGAGCTGGCGGAAGGCGAATCCGCCTTGCCGGGTGCTGCTCCAGCAAAGACCATGCGCCAGGCCATCATCCAGATCGTCATTGCCGACGTCTCGATGTCGCTCGACAACGTGCTGGCAGTTGCCGGTGCGGCCCATGAACATCCGAACGTGCTGATCTTCGGCCTCATCCTCTCCGTCGCATTGATGGGTCTCGCCGCCACCTTGATCGCCAACCTGCTGAAGCGCTTCCACTGGATCGCCTATATCGGTCTTGCCGTGATCTTTTATGTGGCGGGCGATATGATCTGGCGCGGCTGGGCCGAGGTCGCGCCGATGGTGAACGGGGCTTAAGGAGCTCTCACTCGATCGTCATCCCCGGGCTTGGCCCGGGGATGACGGCACGACACCGATAGTCGTGCCTCACGGCTTGCGGGCGACGCCCATGGCCAGCGCGCTGTAATCCGGATCATCTGGGGTGAGATAGCCCTGGCGGATCAGGAAGTCGATGATCACCAGACCGACATTGAATTTGAAGTCGGTGGTTTCCGCCAGCAGCCGCTCCACCTCGGACAAGGGCAGCAGGCGGAAATCGGCGATCTCGCCGTCATGGTTGCGCGGCACAAAATCGGCTGGCAGTTCGAGGTCGTAGACGAACATGGTGTCGTCGCGCAGACACCCGTCCAACTCCATCCGATAGCTCAAGGCACCGCAGGGTCGTGCGCGCCGCGTGAGTTCCTTTGGGATGGACGCCTCTTCCGCCGCTTCCTTGATGAGGTTGTCGAACGGCTTGATGCCGGTGGGCAACCCACCTGCCACCAGGTGATCGAACTTGCCGGGTTCGATCGGTCGGTCGGCAGCACGCCGGCCGACCCACAGCCAGATCTCGCCATCGCGGCGGACATAGCCGTTGAGATGAACGCCATAGGCTTTGACGCCGAACAGCGGCACACCGGCACGTTCGAGATCGAACAACGGCTCGGCACCGTATTGCGCCGCGATCGAGAAGTACTCGTCGCGCCAGCCCCGGATGAAACCTTCCAGGCGCAATTCGCGCATCACGGAATCGATGGCTGCCGAGCGGTAGTCGAACGTGTCGAGATGTCGCGCGATGCGGACGCCGGCCGGTTCGACACGAAAGACGCTGGGAAAGCGCCTCAGCTCTTCCGCAAGATCCGGGCGCATGAAGCCGATCTGCCGGCCATCTACCAAAAACGGGCGAAACCGCGTGATGTCGTGCTGGTGGCAGACATTGATGCGATCGAGGAGACTCATACGGCAGCCTCGAACGGGATCGGGCGGCGCAGGCCTGCGATCAGCGGCAGGTAGTCGATATCGTCGGGGCCGATGAAGCCATGGCGGATCAGGAAGTCGATCAGCACCAGGGAAATATCGTACATGAATTCGTCGCTCGAACGCAGGCGATGGATGAGTTCAGAGACCGGGATGAGTTCGAAGCCCGCCACTTCGCCGTCTTCGTTTCGTGGTCTGAAATCTTCCGGCAGATCGAGGTCGAAGTTGAATTGCTGGCCGACACGCAAGCCCTCGCCCGCCTCGATCATCAGCGTGACGATGCCGACCGGTTGCGCGCGTTCGGCAAGGCTCTCCGGAATGCCGGCTTCCTCGCGGCATTCCTTGATGAGATTCTCGGCCGGCGTAAGGCCCAGCGGCTGACCGCCACCGACGACCAGATCGAGCATGTTGGGATCGACCGATTTGGTGGGCGCACGGCGCGCGACCCAGACCTTCATTTCCCAGCCGCGGCCGACGAAGCCGTTGAGGTTGACGCCATAGGCCATGACGCCGAAGAGCGGTGCCGCTGCGCGTTCCATCACCAGGAAGGGCGCCTCGTCATAGTGGCGATTGACGGGATAAAGCTCGTTGCGCCAACCGGGAATGCGGCCCTTGTCACGGAGATGCTCAAGAACATCCGCCATCGCCGCACTGCGCGCGGTTGCGTCCGACAAGGTCGGATGCATTGCCAGTGTGGTGGCATCGCGCTGGAACACATCCTTGCGTTCCGCCAGTTCAGTGCCGAGTGCCGGCTTTACCCAGCCGACATGCTGGCCGGCCACGACGAAGCGCAGATAGCGCGCAAGGTCCGGCGCGCCGTAGCGGTCATATTGTCGGAGCAGGCTCAATTCACCCGCGCCCAGTCGATGAGGCGGCGCAGGAAAACGTCGCCCGCCGCCAGTTGTTCCTTGTCGATGAACTCGTCCGGCTGATGCGCCTGGGCGATATGGCCGGGGCCGCAGACGATGGCCGACATGCCGGCCTGCTGGAACTGGCCGGCTTCGGTCGCGTAGGCGAGACTGACGGTCTCGTTGGCGCCGGTCAGATGTTTGAGGAGGGCTTCGGCGGCGCCGTCATGCTCTTCCACCAAGGGCGGTGCGGAAACGCGCGGCGTAATGACAATGTCGACTTCCGGCACGATGGGGCGCAGCTCCGCCACGCGCTTCTCGATAAAGGCCGTGAGCGGCCCCAGCATCTGGTCCGGGTGACCGCCGGGGATGGCGCGGAAGTCCCACAGGAAGCGACATTGACGCGCGATGATGTTGACCGCCGTGCCGCCCTCGATACTGCCGATATTGTAGGAGCAATGCGGCGGATCGAAACTGCGATCAAAAGGGCCATCGGCACGGATGCCGTCATAGATGCGCGCCATTTCCGAGATCACCTCGGCGGCGAGGCCGATCGCGTTCAAGCCGCGCTCCGGCTGGCTGGAATGCCCGTCCTTGCCGGTGACGTCGACCGCAAAGGAATAGACGCCCTTGTGACGGACACCCAGCTTCATGCCCGTGGGTTCACCGATGATGGCTAGGCGCGGCCTGGGAAGATTCTGGCCGATCGCCTTCAGGAGATGCGGCGCGCCGAGGCAGCCAAGCTCTTCATCATAGGAGAACGCGAAATGCAGCGGTGTGGTCAGCGGCTTGCCCGCCATCTCCGGCACCAAGGCCAAGCACAGCGCGATGAAGCCCTTCATGTCGCTGGTGCCGCGGCCGACGAAGCGCGCATCGGTCTCCACGAGCTTGAACGGATCGCTGGTCCAGGGCTGACCTTCGACGGGCACCACATCGGTATGGCCGGAGAGCACGATACCACCGTCGCGCTTCGGGCCGATCGTCGCCCAGAGATTGGCCTTCGGCTGGCCATCGGGCGCCGGCACGATCTCTACCTCGGCGCCGTGTTCCTTGAGGTAATCGCCGATCCAATGGATCAAGGCCATGTTGGAGCGGGAGGAGACGGTGTCGAACGCGATGAGGCGTTCCAGGATGGCGGTGAAGCTGCCAGTCATGGCTGATCTCGATCCGAAATGCTTATGAGCTGGAGCCGACCGTCGCAGCTGGCAGGCCGATGAAGGCGAGGAATTCACGCCGCGTCGAGGGATCGTTGCGGAAGGCGCCCAGCATGCGGCTGGTCACCATCGAGGTACCGGCCTTGTGCACGCCGCGCGTGGTCATGCATTGATGGCTGGCATCGATCACCACCGCAACGCCACGCGGCTGCAATTCGTCGTTGAGCGTGTTGGCGATCTGTGCGGTGAGCTTCTCCTGGATCTGCAGGCGCTTGGCGTAGCAGTCCAGCAGGCGGGCCAGCTTCGAGATGCCGACCACGCGCTTCCTGGGCAGATAGGCGATATGCGCGCGGCCGATGATCGGCGCCATGTGATGTTCGCAATGGCTTTCGAAACGGATGTCCTTGAGGACGATCATCTCGTCATAGCCATCGGTCTCGGAGAATGTCCGGGTCAGGATCTCGGCCGGGTCCGCATCGTAGCCGACAAAGAATTCGCGGTAGGATTTAGCGACACGGCGCGGCGTATCGAGAAGTCCTTCGCGGGTCGGATCGTCACCGGCCCAGCGGATGAGCGTGCGCACCGCTTCTTCGGCTTCAGCCTGGGTCGGTTTGCCAGACTCGATTTTGGTGGATTTCGTTGGGGCCTTGGCCACGCGATGTTCCTTTCGCTCTTCGCGCGCTCTCGCGCGAAGGATCAGTTCAGACGCTTCGACTGATAGGGGCTGTCGAGGGAGAAAGCCGGAACGACGATGTCGAACATCTCGCCGGTCTCGCTTTCCATCTCATAGGTCCCCACCATGATGCCGGACGGCGTCTTCAACGGTGTCCCGCTGGTGTATTCATAGCTCTCGCCAGGATGCAGCACCGGCTGTTCGCCGACCACGCCGGCGCCGCGCACTTCCTGCACGCGGCCGAGCGAATCCGTGATGCGCCAATGGCGGTTGCGCAATTGCACCGTGAGGTCGCCCTTGTTCTCGATGCGGACATGATATTTCCACACGAAATGCGCCTCATCCGGCGCCGATTGATCGTCGAGATAGGTCGGCTCCACGCTGACGAGAATGCTGCGGGTGGTCTGTTGATACATCTGGTTCGCCCTGCTGGCGTCGGAATAGAAGTCTAAGTAATTCAAACTGCGGCTACTTTAGATCGATTACCCGACAGAAGCCAATCTGGCCGCGACGTCGATCAGCGTTATTGGCGGCAATCTACAACCACTCCGCAGAAAAGAAAACGGCGCCAGGTTGCCCTGGCGCCGTTCCGCATTAAGCGGTGGTAGTTCGATTACTGAACGATGATCTCGGCGCGGCGGTTAGCCTGCTCCTTGACACCGTCAGCGGTCGGAACCGCATTCTCGGCTTCGCCCTTCCAGGCGGTGGTGATGGCTTCGGCCGGGACGCCGGCAGCGATCAGCGCTTCGCGGACCGCGTCAGAGCGGCGCTCGGAGAGCTTCTCGTTGTAGGCATCGGAACCGGAGCGGTCAGTATGACCGGTCACCGAGATAGCCGTCGACTTGTTGGCACCGAAATCGGCGACCACCTGGTTGACCACGGCCTGGGCCGCATCGTTGATGTTCGACTTGTCGAAGTCGAACAGCACCAGATAGACGTTCGGAGCCGGAGCAGCTTCAGCGGCGGGCGCCGGAGCAGCTTCGAGTTCGGCCAGAGCCGCGAGGAGTTCGTCCTTGCAAGCGCTGATGTGATCGTACTGGAAGTTCTCTTCCTGCTGCTCAAGCCAGCAATCAAAGCGGGCCTGGGCGCGGGCAGCGAGTTCCGGCTTGCTGTCACGAGCGCCGCCATCGAGGGCAGCCAGCAAACGACCACGGATGTCGGTGATTTCGCCAAGCGAATCGGCCGGCAGGTCGCGGTTGGCCGGATCTTCCGGCTGAACGACTTCACCACCAGCAGCGGCAAGGCCACGGCGGGCGAAGTAGCCTGCGTCACGCCAATCGAACATTTCGTCGGCTTCGAACACGGCCAGGTCACGATATTCGGTGGTCAGCGCCTGGGTGAACGGCGTACCGCCGCTCGCTTCAGTCGTACGGATACGGTCGAGATCGGTCGTGCAGGCTGCCAGAAATCCAACTGCCCCCAGAACCGCCAGAAGTTTTAATGCTTTCATTTTTGTCTCCTCGCTCTTGTTCAGCGCCGTCCCCAGGTTCCGATGCATCGCCCAGACGCTTCGCAACATCCCCGACTTCGGCTTATGCCTTAAATCTCGGCTGATTTCGAAAAACCGGTAAAACTTGTGGAAATCCCCCGGCGAAGCCAGCCCGAGTACTGACATCTCCGGCACTATAGGTAAACGTCCCAGCGATGTCAAAAGCCGGCACACCGGATTTGGTTCCCTTCAAACTGCAATTTTTGTTGATTTTGGGGCGGTTTCTTAGGGGTTGCGGGCGGCAGAATTTGCCGCCCCATCGAGTCGCGCGAGGTCGATAACCAGGCCTTGAGCAGCCACGGCATCCGCCGGGTCATGACTGACCAGGAGCACGGGAAGGTTGCGCGCAGCGGCCCGTTCAAAGACCAGACTGCGGAACCTCCCCCGCAATGCAACATCCAGTTTCGCGAAGGGCTCGTCGAGCAGCAGCGCCTGCGGTTCGGCAAGCAACGTGCGCATCAGGGCGATGCGCGCACGCTCGCCGCCAGAGAGGCTGAGCGGATCCCGCCCGCCCAGCCCGGGCAATTCGGCCTCGGCCAGGCCAGCCATGATTCGGGCTTGGCGTTCGTTTCGCCCTAGGCCCGGCGCCAGACCGAAAGCCAGATTCTCGGCCACGGACAAATGCGGAAACAGGAGGTCGTCCTGGAATAGGATTCCTAGTCGTCGTGCCTGGGTCGGCAGCGGGCCGATGTCCCTTCCGTTGAGCAGCACCCGCCCTTCGGCCGCGAAGGCCGGCGGCAGGGCACCGATCAGCCAGTTGAGGAGACTCGACTTGCCACTGCCGGACGGGCCCATCAGCACGGTCGGCTGGCCGGCTGCGATGTCGCAATCGATCGGGCCTAGAAGTCGCACGCCATCCTTGAACAGGGTGACGCCTTGCAGTGCGAGAATGCCCTTCATCGGCGGCTCCAGCGCGGACGGCGCGCGGCCAAGAGGGCCAGCACGAAGAACAGCCCGGCGACGGTCGCCTGCAGGATGCCATAGACGCCGACGATACGCCGATCGCCGCCGGCACTCAGCGCCACCGCTTCGCTGGCCAGAGTCACGACGCGCCCCTCGCCGCCTTGCACGGTCGGCAGATAGAGTGACAGGCTGACCGAGCCGCCGATGGCCGCAGCCCAGCCGATGGCCCCGCGCAGCAGCGGCAGCTTGATACGCCAGAGGATCTGGAACGGCGATTGGCCGAGCGCCAGCCCGATCCGCTCGAAGCGCGGATCGAAAGCACGCCAAGGTTCTTTGAGCGTCAGGAAGACATAGGGAAAGACGAACAGCAGATGCAGCCACAAAACGGCAAGCCAGGTGCCGTTGAGGCCGATCAGAAGGAGCAGAACCTGGAGGCCGAGCAGGAAGCTCACCTCCGGCACCAGGAGCGGCAGGAACAGCCATTTTTCCGCCCGTACAACAAGCTCTTCGCGCAGATGCTTTTCATGTTCCAGGCAGGCGAGTGCCAAGACAATGGCAAGGCCTGTGGCAGCCGAGGCAATGCCGAGGCTGTTGATGAGTGGCGCCCCGATGCCGGCAAAAGCACGACCCCACGCATCGAGGCTGGCACCGCTCGGCAGCAAGGCAGGATAGCGCCAGGCCTCGGCGATTGACCACATGGCCAGGCCGAAGAGTGCCGCCACGATCATGGCGACGGCGGCGAGGCAGATCGTCTGCAAGAGGGCCCGGCCGAGCAGCATCACTGCGCGCGGTCCTTGACGACGGCCGGCGGTCAGCCATCCGCGCAGCAGCAAGGTTGCGGCCCGCTCCCCCAGCCACCACAGCAGGATGGCGCCGGCGACCAGCGACACCTGCAACAGGGCGGCAGAGGCAGCAAGAAATCTTTGTGTGAGATCCGGGTCGTTGGCCCAGCGCAAAATCAGTACCGGCAAGGTCGGCGGTGCCGTAGGCCCCAGGATCAACGACATGTCGACCACCGACAGGCCATAGGCAAGGACAGCGAGGATCGGAAAGCGAATGAGCGGATAGAGCAGCGGCAGCACCAGCTTCACCCAGGCAATCTCATCACGATAGCCGAGCGTGCGGGCGGTCAGAAGGAGCGGCGCCGGCTTGATCTGATGCAAGGCCATCACCATGGCAACGAACAGGAACGGCGTTTCCTTGAGAAACAAGGCCAGCGCCAGAGCGAGGCCGCTCTCGCCTGGCACGAGTTGCCAGTCCGGCGGCAACGGCCACGCATGGGTGAGCGCCTGAAGGGCGCGAAGAATCCAGCCAGAGGGGGCGAGCACGAAGGCGAGCCCCAGGGCCAGTGAGACATGCGGGACCGCGAGCACGGCGATGGCGAGGCGATGTGGCCATGTTCGGGACGCGGTGCCCATCGGATCGAACTCTGCCACCAGCGCGGTGGCGACCAGCACGGCAGCGATCGTGGCACCGATGCCGGCGATCATGGTTGAGAACAGGCACGGCAGCAGGCGCGGATCGCCGAACAATTGCCGGAATCCGGCCGCGCTGAATGTGTCTCCACCGAGCGCCGGCAGATAGCCGAAGCCCAGGGCCAGCACGAAAGCGAGGCCGAGGCCGATCGAGCCCACCAGCAGGATCAGTGCTGCGGCGGGCGCCAACTGGCCGCGCGACAGCGTGCTACTGGCCATAGAGCTGGGTCCAGCGCGCCTCAAGCGCCACCATCCAGCTGGGATGCGGTTCCGGCAGCACCGGGCCCAGTTCATGGGGCGACAAGGTGGCTATGCCCTTGGGCAGGTCGTCGAACATCCGGCGCTCATCAGTGCCGAGGAGGTTCATCTCCAGAACCGTGGGATCGCCCCAGATCGCGGCATTCTCTTTGCGCGACTGCGCTTCCAGCGAGAGCAGAAAATCGGCCAGCACCACAGCACCCGCCTTGGCATTGGCGTTGAACGGGATCGCCACGAAATGCGTGTTGCCGATAGTGCCGCCGTCCAGCACAAAGCTGCGCACGGTCTCCGGCAGCAGGCCCTGTGCGATCGCAGAGGATGCATCGCCGGGGTTGAACGCCATCGAGATGTCGATCTCGCCATCCCCCAGCAATTGGCGGAGGGCCGTGCTTGACGTCGGATAGCTTTTGCCCTGGCGCCAGAGATGGGGCGTGAGGTCACTGAGATAATCCCAGAGCGGCGTGGTCACCGTGTCGAAGCGGGCCGCATCGAGCGGCTGGTCGAACGGCGTGCGATCGGGCGACAGCGACAGAAGGAATTGCTTCAGGATGGTCGAGCCGATGAAATCGGGCGGCGCCGGATAGGTGAAGCGGCCCGGATTGGCCTTGGCCCAATCGCGCAAGGCCGGCAGCGAGCGCGGCGGCTGCGGCAGCCGCGCCGTGTCATGGAAGAACACCAGTTGCGCCATGCCCCAGGGTGACTCGTAACCATCGGTCGGCACGGTGAAATCGGACAGCACGGTGGGCTTGGTGGTCGGATCGACGAATTTCATGTTGGGCAGCAGTTGGATGATCGGCCCGAACAGCAAACCCTGTTTCTTCATGGCGGCGAAGTTCTCGCCATTGATCCAGATGAGGTCGACACCGCCACCATCGCCCTGCCCCGCGATCTTGCCGGCCAGCACCCGTGTCACGGCCTCCGCGGTGTCGGTCAGCTTCACGTGCTGAACGGTGACGCCAAAGCGCGCAGCCACTTCGCTGCCTGCCCAGGCGATGTAGTCGTTGATGCGCTGATCGCCGCCCCAGGCGTTGAAATAGACGGTCTGACCGCGGGCGGCAGCCAGCGCCGCCTGGTAGCTCGCCGGTGCCGGATCCGCCCGCGCCACCCGGCTGCCCAGGGGGATCGCAAGCGAAAGGGCCAAGCCGCCCAGGAGGAGGTCGCGCCGGGTCGCACCGCTCGTCATCTGCCGTTTTCCCTTTGTTGCCGCGCCATTCTATACGGGCGAAACGGCAAATAGTTTCAGCTTTCGCCACGGCCCCGGTTTCCTGGAACCCCACTATCTTGAACCCGGCAGCGCGATACCCTATAAATCGCCCGCAGCAGTCCGTCAGGGCCGCGGGTGTAGCTCAATGGTAGAGCAGAAGCTTCCCAAGCTTACGACGAGGGTTCGATTCCCTTCACCCGCTCCACTTTTCTTGCATTTTTTGGGATAATTTGGGACAGTTCGGCCGCCAATTTTGGCGGAGGAACTGTTGCATGGCCGTCATCGAGAAGCGTGGAAAGTTCCGGTACCGCGTCAAAATCCGCTGAAAGGGTCAGAATCAGACCCGCACATTTGAGACCACCGCGGCTTAAGGATATTCACTCGCACGATAAGTTTGGATCGCCTCGATATCGAACCTACCGCGGGAAGGAAATTCCGGTTTACGTCCCGCCGACACGGCTGGGCTTGTTGGAAAAAGTCAGGGGTGCCAATGCTTGGTCCGGATGGATATTCTGCGCGCCCCGCTTCGTGAGCGATCCACTTGTTCTTTTGACTAGGCCCGAGCCGAGGTTCATTGCGCTTCACGCCCACAAGGTCGAACGTGCGCGTTGGATATTGGGGTTATCACTTCAGACCACTGATCCAGCTACTGAGTAGCAGACCATGGAAGTGAAATAAAAGATAAGTACCTGTCCTCGGAATCCCTACGAGCGACGTCATCGGCCATTGACGGATCCGCGGTGCTGTTGGCGCGAAATTCCTTCAGCGCGACGGAGCCAATTCCTGGATCTCAATGGATGCGTTGTCACTGTAGCCCGGAGTCTTGGACGGGCCAGCCGCCGACAACTGATTTCCTGCCAGGACCTGATCGAATGGTCGTGCCGATCATCCCAAGATTTCATGGTCACCTTTGCGAGATCACTTTAGGGCAGAAATCTTGGTGATCAACAATGTCTGGACACGCGCAATGAATAACTCTGCGGCCACCACGATAGTGACGACTATGATTTTCAATTGAAACTCTTAGCAAACTACGTTATCTTGGCATCATAAGATTTGCGCTTGCTCCCATTTTCAGTGAGGGGTGGCCTCCGGATGAGTGGCCAAGTCGCCGCCGAAACAAACACAGACATGGCAACCTGCGTTGTATGCAGAAAGCCTATGCCGCCAGGTGCCGCCAAATGCACTGAATGTGACAGCTATCAGGGCCGACGTAGGCACTTCCTCGAATTGACGGGGCTCGGTGCGGCGCTATTGGCAGTACTGCCACTCTGGGGAAGTGCGTGGTCACTATACAAGGTGGCCGTTCCAGAAAGTGCCGACGTTTCTCTGGTAATGGATACGTGTACCTCGAATCGGATCTCAGCATTTATTGTCAACAGAGGCGGGCAGTCAGCCATGATCTCAACACCAACAATTATTCTTGCTGAGAGCAACGATACCCTGAAGATGCGCTTTGAACTTTCTCAGGACGACCGAGTAAGCGAGGCTGCCGAAATTGAACCTGTATCGCTCACTCCCCCCGAAAGTACCAAATTTCCTACCGCAATGTTGGACGGCACTGCCTGCACATTAAAGCTTACGTTCGAGATTAGGACGCTGGAGGGTGCGGTGCTACCGATCAGCGGTATCTGTAAATGCCCGGCACAGTAATCAAGCTACGAGCTCTGGCGGCAGTGTTTGCCGTCTGTCAGTTATTTGCTGAGCAGACACGCGCGCAGGAACCGGTTTTGAAAGCGTCTGTGTGGAAGTATGGTGGTGCGATTTCAGCGCCGAGCCAAGATGCAATTGACTCATTTCGATCAATTGTCGCTGATAAGATTTTGATGCTGAGAAGTTCTCTATCCGACACGACTGAAGCAAAGTATCTCGCCTCATTAGCAATTGATTTGACCCATCAGAATGAAAACTTGTCAGATCCTCTGGCCGCTTGGCAAACAGAACAAGCACTTCTATTGATGTCAGGCATTCTCGTTTCACCACAGGCAGGCAGCGGTGCATTCACCGTTGCGTCGACAATTTATATCGGAGATCTAGCTCAGCGATACGGATCGCCGACGCAGAGCAAGAACAGTTTTAGAGTCGATTTGCCCATATCCTCGGAAGAGCTTGGCACCATTCAGGATACCCATTCTCTCCTCATCATATATGCGCTTACTCTCGATGCACTAAGTACAAACCGAGACCACCAGGTCGTGTTTCGCCTGATAGCGATGGCACATAACATTTCCCAGGATTTGCAGCTTCGTGGCCGCTTAAACGGCGACGCAGCACTTATTTCGAAGGAGATGGCTACAATAGCGCAATCGCTAAGGTACCCGGCACCATGAAACTAAATCCCTTCATCGCCTTTGTGATGCCGGTATGGGCTTGTCTGCTGCATCCAGCGAATGTCATGGCGGAAGAGCAAGTACGTGTACTTGTCCCCCCATTTGAGAGTCAGGGCTATCTTGGTGAAAACGTCGCAAATGTTCTTGGATTTCAGTTACTGGGAACATTGAGCGACGTGGACAAAAATACAAGCGGCGTAATCATATTTGGAACTCAGCCGCTAAAGACATTCAGTGAGGAGTCAGCGATCGAGCGCGCTTTGAATTTGACCAACCTTGCACATCTCGTGATTTGGGGGAAGGCCTACAGCTTCAGCGACGGCGTTGGCATTCAAGCAAACCTTAGTTTTACACCGTTCAGGCTGAAGGACGCGAACAGAAAGCATCGAGAAATATGGACAATCCATGTTCCCAGCGGTGAAAGCATAGTTGAGTTGAAAGTCGACTTGCCGCGCCAAAGCTATAGCTTTCCCGCAATTTTGCTATCCCCCGAGGCAGTCAGTCAATTCGAGAAAATATTCGAGAAGCTGGTTATTTTTGGCGACCCGGCACTCACGAAGCAAGTGGGCACAATGGCCGGCGCATTTCGTGCATATCAATATCTACCAGATAGAGCCGAGATTGAGTCGAATGGTGTTCGTGGCTGGGTGCGACTTCCTCTTGGATGGGCTTCGCAATCGGTCGTCAGCAGTTTCTCCGCAGCTTACATAAGGCTGCTTCGCGGAGATTGGCTCGGCGCCGAAATGCTTCTAGAGAACATTGTTCAGAGTGAGAATCTCAACGCCGAAATACGCATAGATATCAGCTTGCTGCTCGGTTTAACGCGCGAAATGCAGGGTAAGTCTGGCGTCAGTCAGTTTCTCACCGCAGTAAACGAGAACGAATTTGACGTAAGCGCGATCAAGTATCTTATTATGGGCCGGGTTGCCGACATAATGAGGGCAAGCGAAAAGTCTGACGCACGCGATGAGGCCTACGGACAGCTGGTCCAAGACCTAGGAGAGTATGCTTTCTTGTTTTCGGGGGATGACGAGTGGTTTCGAGACGTTGGGACTGCAGCCTCGCTTCTTAAGCCCTGATCCATTCCAGGAGTCGGAAATGAAACGCATACTGCTCACTTGTCTTGTACTGATTGTCTTCTTCAAGATCTGCGTAAACTCTCCAGATGCGCTGGCTGGCGTAACCGAGCCGGAGTTCATTCAAAACTCGACGCCTCAGCTCTTAATGAAAATCCAAGAAGCGCTTAATGAGCAGGGCTACAACACCGGGCCGATCAACGGAGTATGGGGAGATCGCACAGCAAGGGCGCTTACCGATTTTGTGAGAACGCGGAATCTCTCGCCAGACTCTGAACGCAGTCTTACGCCTGAGCTGATAATTAATCTCTGGGGCATTGACCCTGATGCGGACGGCGATGGGTTGATATCGACTGAGGAGAGCCTCCATCTGCTCGAGACCCTTGGACTGGCACACTAGCGCAGCGCCTTAACTACCGCTCCCTCTGTTGACCACAATCCCCGCCGCGAAATAATCCTCTCCGAACGGAGTGACCGCTCCACAAAAAAGTAGAGAGCAGATTCTAGCTGCGGCCCGGCGCCTCTTGCGCCGAAGTACTGAGCGAAGCCTTCCAACCATGCAAGCCTAGCTCGACCACCTAGCCGGTCTTGTCAAAATCCCTGAAACTACTCGCCTGAACCTGTTTTGCGCCGGTCTCACGCACAAGATTGGTAGTCGACACTGCAGAAGTCAGCGCCCAATTAGGCTCGAGATCAGAGCCAGCCTAAGGATGGTTTCAAGGGTCTTCTTCGGCTCGTCGTCAACTGTCCCGTTGCGGGCGTCATAGCCCCTCATGAACAACCCATACATGTCGATATTTTTGAGGGCATCGTAGAGGTCGCCGATGGTAATTTCGATAGTGATCGGTACGTCAACTTTGAGTGCGTGGAAGTCTGCATCCGTGAATTGGACCGTGCGGTGGGCGCCGAGGCAAAGATCGATTGCATTGAGAACAGTCGATTATCCACTGTCTCCGGGACCAATCAGGCAATTGATGCCACTTGACAGAACCCAGGTCAGTTCCGTGATGCTGCGAGCAGTTTGCGATTTCAGTTATACAGATCCTCGGCATACGACCCCGCCACGCAATATCTGGGACAATTTGGGACAACCTGAGAGCATTGGTGTTCATCATGTTGCAGTATATATCTTTGTTATAATTGATATTTTCTGTTCCCTGAGGTGCATTGCGGAACAAAATATGCTTCCCAAGCTTACGACGAGGGTTCGATTCCCTTCACCCGCTCCATTTGCCTTCGATCCGACGGGAGCATCGGCCACATACTTGCCGCTTTTCCGTCAAACTTCACCCACTAAGGCCCGCTAGATCATTCGCAGCGATAGTCGATATCTCGCGAATGAATTGGGGGGACTTCACGTGAGGGCCCATATCCAGCATCTGAGAGAGTCGGAACAGGTTGCCTGCCGTGGCAGCTCCCCTGTCGACCAGGAGATTGGATATGACGAAACAACATCAATATTTGGAACGGGCGCAGCGCCACATCGGGATCGTCGATGCCGTCATGCTGATGGTCGTTGCAGCCGGTGCGTACCTGCTCAGCAGCGATTCCGGCGGGGCGTCGGTCGCCTTTGCGAGCCAGATCCATGCGGCCAGCGCGCCCGCGCACCAGATCTGCAGCGATGAAGAACTGCGGCAAATGCGCTCAGGACCGGAGACTTGCTACATGCCGGCCACCCCGGACAAGCATGAATTCAGCTTAGCGCCGTCGCTGGGCGGCAAGGGCAGCAGCGTCCACAATGCCGGACGCCAGCCGCCCAGCAATTGATCGCCCAGCAATTGATAGCCTAGCAACAGACGACCTGGGCGCCTCACGCTCACGCCGTCATTGCGCCTGCTGATCTGCCGTATTACCGTTCGGCCCTTATTTTTTTCAGGGCGGAAACTGTTAGATGACGACGAAAAGCGGCACCATTTTGCTTGATGGCGGCATGGGCCGCGAATTGAATCGTATGGGGGCCCCGTTCAAGCAGCCGGAATGGTCGGCGCTGGCGCTTCTCGAAGGGCCGGATTTCGTGCGGCAGGCGCATGCCGCCTTCATCAACGCCGGAGCTGAAGTCATCACCACCAATTCCTATGCGGTGGTGCCATACCATATTGGCGATGCGCGCTTTGCCGCCCGCGGCCAGGAGCTGGCAGATCTCGCCGGCCGCCTCGCACGGCAAGCAGCGATCGAATCTGGCAAGACGGTCTTGGTTGCAGGATCCCTGCCACCGCTCTTCGGTTCCTACCGGCCGGACCTCTTCAACGCCGCACAGGCGCAGGGCCTGTTGACGCCGCTCATTGCCGGACTGAAGCCACATGTCGATCTGTGGCTCGCCGAAACGCAGAGCGCTTTGGATGAGGCCCGCGAAGTGGCCAAGGGCCTGAAAGGCGACACGAAGCCCTTATGGCTGTCGTTCACGTTGCATGACGAACATCCCGATCCCGCCAATCCGTGTCTCCGCTCCGGCGAGACCGTGGTCGAGGCAGCGAAGCTCGCCCATGAACTGGGTGCGGCCACCCTGCTGTTCAATTGCAGCCAGCCGGAAGTGATGGGAACCGCCATTGACGTCGCACGTGTGGAGTTGAAGCGGCTCGGCGCCAACATCAAGGTCGGCTGCTATGCCAACGCCTTCCCAGCCCGGAACGAGGAAGAGGAGGCCAATGGCACGCTGAGCGATATCCGCACGGATCTCGATCCCAAGGGCTATCTCGCCTTCGCGCAGGATTGGCAGCAGCGCGGTGCCGACATCATCGGCGGCTGCTGCGGCATCGGGCCGGAGCATATCGCGGCACTGAAAGAGAAGTTGAACTAGGCGTCATTCGTCATCGCGGTAGGGAATGGTCCATTCCTCGCCGCGGGCGGTGGTGATGTATTCGGGCCAGCGGTATTGGTGCGGCACTTTGAAATCCTTGGGCAGGAGCGGCGCCATCCATTTCGTGCCGCCGATACCACCACCGGTGCGTTCAACGAACTCGTCGGTCGCGGCCTTTAGCAGGTCGGGTTTCGTGAAGAGGTCAAGCAAGGTGGCGCCGATCGTCTTCGCCGATGTCTGGATCATCGGATCGATGGTGGCCGGAATGCCGCCCAGCGCATTGGGGACCCAATCCGGATAGGTATAGCCCTTGAGCGCGGAGAGCATCGGTCGCGCCACGATGAGGCGCACGGTCGGGCAATGCCACGTGTAATCCGGATAGTCATCCGAGGTCAGGTATTGCTGCCATTCCGGCATCTGCTTCCTCATCAGGCGCTCGCACTCCTGCGGTAAGATGAGTTCTTCCGTCGCCGGCAAAAACGGCTTTGCCATGGGGTCGAGGCCGAGATTGCGCTGCATTTCCTGCGCGACCTTGATGGCATCGGGGCCCCATTGCGGCGCACCGACCAGTGCCAGATTGTCATAGGTCGCTTGCGAGATGACATGGTTGGCAAGGCCCGGGCGACTTTTCGCGACCCAGGTTTTCTGCCATTTGCAGAACGTCGCCATTGCTGCGGCAGCAGCGTTGTTGTCCATCACATTGCTGATGATCTCCGCCTGTTCGACGGAATCGGTCCGCAGCATGTAGTTGATCTGCGAAATCTGCGGCGTGAGATTGTCCGCCGTCGCCTGACCCGCAGTCAGGATCGCCTCGTTGAAACTCCAGAGGCCAGTAAAGGGCAGCATGGAGCGGCGCAGGCTCTCATTTAATGAATAGAAGTGCATCAAGGCATCGTTGGCACCGGGCGCGCGGGCCGCAAGATGGTTCTGCGGGATCGGGCTATATTTGTCCGACGCGATCCAATCCTGCGGCGCCTCGCAGGTGAAGGTGTAGATGTAATTATAACCGACGCCGCAATGTGTATCCCAGATCGTGGTGTTGACCATGGGCAGCATGTAGGCAGGATGGAACGAGACCGCGGCGTCGAGATCATCGTAATAGCCCTTGGCAGCGTGGATCGGCTTCGACGCGCGCACTTTCTCCGCCGGTTCGCCGAAGACTTTGAGCGTGCCGGTGATGCCGAATTTTTCCATGGCAGCTTTGGCAGCCAACGCACCGCCAAAGGCGCTCATGCCGAGCGCCGAATGCGGGTCGGTATGGCCGGGCGCATATTTTGAGAGACCTTTGCGCGGCTCTTGGCGTGTGCTCGCCGCCTGGCAATTGCCGGGGACCGCGTCGTATTCGACATAGGTGGCGATGGTGGGGCCGCTTCCGTTCTTCCAGGTCGCCATGAAGGCTGTCGGCATGCCGCCGGAACCGGCCTCGACCTCGAAACCTAACTCACGCAGCTTGGCGACATACCAGGCGGAGGATTTGTATTCTCGGAAGGCCGGCTCGGCGAAATGCCAGATGATCTGATGCCAGTCCGAGAGTTCCTGGGCGTGGTCCGCCACCCAATCGAGGACGAATTGCTTCTGGCTGCTGGCGGTACTCATGGAAATCCCCTGGCGAAATCTGCGGCGGCGGGGATGCTAGCGCAGGTCCCGAAATCGATCTACGCCGAACTCTTCTTTTCCGCCGCATAGAGATACGTCGCCAGCAGTACCCAGCGACGCGCGGATTCTGCTCTGCCGAGCTTCGCCTGGAGCGGTGTCGTATAGTGCCAGAACGGCAGGCGGTAGACGGTGAGGAAGCCCAGCCCATGCACCGGCACCATTTCGGTGAAATGGCCGCCCTTGGCGTAGACCAGGTATTGGTGATCGACAGTCTTTGACGAAAGGGAGAGGTGCAGATCGAGATAGCCTTCCGCCGCGCGCTTGTTCTCCGGGTGATGATCGTTATGAGGGCCGGCATAGTCGCCCTGACCGTAGCACAGCACCTGCTGGCCGCTTTTGCGGTCGAGCTTGCGGCCGGCGAGCTGTTCGGCAAACACCGCGAGGCTTTCCGATTTCAGGAGATCGACGATGCCCAGTTCCTGCGCGCGCTGGGACGATGCCTCGCGCTTGCGTTCGAGATAGGCGGTCTGGGTGCGCACGGTCTTGGGCAGCCATTCCTCATAGTCGTGCTCCATCTCCCAGATCGTTTCCGGTGGGATGGGGTCGTTCATTGGCGACAGCAAGGGACGCAGATGTTCTTCAAGCACGCGGCGGAGCGTCTCGGCCTTTGCCTTCGAGACCATGCCGTCTAGGGCGAGAAAGCGGCGCCTGGGATCAGCCAGAGCGCCGCAGATATCCGCTTTGCCGCCAAGGATTCGGCGGCCGGCGGGCGTGAGCAGATCTTCGAACTCGCGCGGGATCAGATCCCGCTTGCTCACATCGCCTCCAACTCATCGATGAAGCCTGAGACCACGCCGAGGCCCTTCGACCAGAAAGCCGGATCGGCCGCATTGAGCCCGAACGGCGCCAGCAATTCCTGATGCCGCTTGGTGCCGCCCGCGCGGAGCATGTCGAGATATTTGTCGGCAAAGCCTTCATTGGCATTGCGATAGACAGCGTAGAGCGAGTTCACCAGGCAATCGCCGAAGGCATAGGCGTAGACGTAGAACGGCACATGGATGAAATGCGGGATGTAGGACCAGAAGACGCCGTATTCGCTGTCCTTCTCCAGCTTGACGCCGCTGCCAAGCGCCTCGCGCTGGGTCTCCAGCCAGATTTCGGCAATGCGTTCCGGCATGACTTCGCCGTTGCGGCGCTCGGCATGCAGCACGGTTTCGAAATTATGCATGGCGATCTGGCGCACGACGGTGTTGAGCATGTCTTCGACCTTGCCGGCGAGCAGGATGCGGCGCTTGGCCGGGTCTTGCTCGCGCGCCAATAGAGATTGGAAGGTCAGCATCTCGCCGAACACGGAGGCGGTTTCCGCCAGCGTCAGCGGGGTGTCCGCCAGCAAGGCACCCTGCGGCCCCGCCAGCACCTGATGCACGCCATGGCCCAATTCATGCGCCAGCGTCATCACGTCGCGCGTGCGGCCATGATAGTTCAGCAAGAGATATGGATGTGCCGATGGCACCGTGGGATGGGCAAAAGCCCCCGGGTCCTTGCCGGGACGTGACGGCGCGTCGATCCAGTTCTTGTCGAAGAACTGTTTGCCGACCTTGGCCAGTTCCGGTGAGAATTCATGATAGGCGTCGAGCACGCTCTTGGTGGCCTCGGCCCAAGGAATGAGGCGGTCGTCATCGCGCGGCAGCGGCGCGTTGCGATCCCAGAAATCGAGGGCGTCGACGCCCATCCATTTCGCCTTGAGCTTGTAATAGCGATGGCTGAGCTTCGGATAGCTCGCCTTCACGGCGGTGACGAGTGCATCGACCACCTCGTCCTCGACCTGATTGGCGAGGTTGCGGGACGATACTGGCCGGGCGAAGCTGCGCCACTTGTCCTCGACTTCCTTGTCCTTGGCGAGGGTGTTGGTGACCAGGGCAAAGATCCGCTGGTTGTCCTTGAGGCCCTTGGAGAGGCCCATCGCGGCGGCCTTGCGCTTGGGGCCGTCGCGGTCGGTCAGCAGATTGAGAATCTCGTTGCTGGTAAGCTTCTCGCCATTCACCTCGAAGCGAAGGTCCGCCATGGTCTCGTCGAACATGCGGTTCCAGGCCTGCCGCCCGGTGATGGATTTTTCGTGCAGCAAACGTTCGGCTTCATCAGACAACTGATGCGGCCGGAAAGCGCGCACGGCATCGAGCCAGGGCTGATAGCGCTGCAGCGGCTTGTGCGAGAGTTGCTTGGCCAGCACTGCATCCTCAATACGGTTGAGCTCCAACGTGAAGAACAGCGTCTCGACCGAGATCTGGTTGAGGCGTTCGGAAATGTTCTGCTGAAAGCGCGCCAATTCCGGATCGGTCATGTTGCCGGCATAAGCGAGCTGGGCATAAGAGCCGACCTTGCCCGCCAGATCCTGCATGCGCTCGAAGCTGAGCAAGGCCGCCAGGAGATCGGCGCCGCTGAGGCTGGCCAGCTTGCCTTCATAGGCCCGCTTGAACTCGCCGGATTGGGCCGCCAGGGTCTTCAGGTCCCGTTCCAGGGCCGGGTCCGCCGTGCCGGCATAAAGATCGGCCAGATTCCAGTTCGGCAAGGGGCCGAGATCCGCTTTATCCACAGCTTTCGCAGGTGCAGCAGTCATAATTATTCTCGCTCTCGCATGCTTGATTGCGTCATGGTCCCCTTATATGGGGATTCAGGAGCGCGCGCCAAGCGCCCATCATGACGTCAGTAACTGCCCGGGGGAGCGGCCAAAACATGGATTATGATCGGATTCCAAGCCTGCCCCGCTTGTTCTTTGATCAGGCCGAAATGCTGGGCGCCCGCCCCCTCACCTATCACCGCCAGGAGGGCGCCTGGGTACCCGCTGATTGGGCAGAGACAGCGCGGCAAGTCCGGGCGCTGGCCTGCGGCCTGGTGACGCTGGGCGTCATGCCAGGGGACCGGGTGGCGCTGGTGGCGGAAAACCGTCCGGAATGGCTGATCGCCGATCTCGCCATCATGAGTGCCGGCGCCATCACGGTGCCGGCCTTCGCCACCAACACGTCCGAGGATCATCGCCATATCCTGACGCATAGTGGGGCCAAGGGCGTCATCATCGCCGGCGGCACCATTGCCAGCCGCCTGCTGCCGGCGGCCCTGCAGGCGCCGGACCTCAAATTCCTGATTTCCATGGATACCCTCGACAAGACGGCGCAGATGCCGTTCAGCCAGCTCTCCTGGGCCGAGGCCCTGGGCTATGGCCATAACGATGCTGAGATCGAATATCGCCTGAGCGCGCTCCGGCGGCACGAGACCTGTTGCATCATCTACACCTCCGGCACGGGTGGCGTGCCGAAGGGCGTGATGCTGAGTCACGGCTCGATCCTGTGCAACATCAAGGGTGCCTATCGCCTGCTGCTCGATGTGGGCCTGGGTGACGATCGGTTTCTATCCTTCCTGCCGCTCTCGCATTCTTACGAGCATACCGCTGGCCAGTTCCTGCCCATCTCGATCGGCGCCGAGATCTGGTACGCCGAAAGCATCGAGCGTCTGGTCGACAACATGGCTGAGGTGCGGCCCACCATCATGACGGCTGTTCCACGGCTTTATGAAGCGGTGCATGCCAAGATTCTGCGGGGACTTACCAAGGCGCCCAAGTTGCGGCAGAAACTTTTCTGGCTCGCTTATCGCCTGGGCCGCAAGGCGTATGAACACCCAGGCACGCTGACGCTGTCGGAACGCGTGATCAACAAGCTCTGTGATGTGCTGGTGCGCAAGAAGGTGCAGCAGCGCTTCGGTGGCCGCCTGAAGGCCTTTGTCTCCGGCGGTGCTGCACTCAATTACGAGATCGGCGTGTTCTTCCTGGCGCTGGGCGTGCGACTGCTGCAGGGCTATGGCCAGACCGAGGCCTCGCCGGTGATCAGCGCCAACATGCCGAGCAAGATCAAGATCGATACGGTGGGGCCCATCTTCGACGGGCTGGAAGCGAAGATCGCCGAGGATGGCGAGATCCTGGTCAAGGGCGAGGCCGTGATGAACGGCTATTGGCGCGATCCGGATTCGAGTGCCAAGGCGGTAGTCGATGGCTGGCTGCACACCGGCGATATCGGCGAGTTCGACGCCGACCGGTACCTGAAGATCACCGACCGCAAGAAGGACATCATCGTGCTCTCCGGCGGCGACAATGTCTCGCCGGCGCGGGTTGAGGGTTTCCTGGTGTTGCAGCCGGAAATCGCGCAGGCCATGGTGCATGGCGACAAGCACCCGCATCTGGTAGCGCTCATTGTGCCGGATGAGGAGTTTGCACGCGAATGGGCGGCGGCGAACGGTGCCAAGGTTGATCTGGTCGAGCTCGCCAGCAATGCGGCGTTCCACAAGGCGCTGGCCGCAGTGGTCGACCGCGTCAACCGCAGCCTGTCGCCGCTCGAAAAAATCCGGCGCATCGCCTTGCTGCCGGAAGGCTTCACCATCGACAATGGCCTGCTCACGCCCAGCATGAAGATCAAACGACACAAGATCCGGGAAAAGTGGGGACAGAATTTAGTGAAGCTCTATGAGCGGAGTTAGCGTTCCACGACACCGCTCCGGCGTGGTGTTCGTTTGACGGTCTCTTCCCTGGCTTGTCGCTTTTTGGCAGTCACCGCTGGTTGATGGAGCGCGATAGCAACCTCACGCAGGATGGGCGGCAGAATTACCCTGTTAACCGCGTTGCCACGCCGCGTCTCTTGGAGAAGATCGTCGAGCTTGTCCCGCAGTGTTGTGGCAACCTCCTCTCCACTCGCCATCATCGGCGCCAGATCATTGGCGTCAAAGGCAAGTAGCGCGTGGGAAATTCGATGATCAATATCATAGGTCGCCCCGTCTTTGGTTTCCGCCAGAACCCACCAATGGCGCTTCTTGGACTTGCCACTGCGTTGCATCCTTTCAACGACAGAGAACTCATAAATCTCGGCCCAGGTGACATTCTGCTGTTTGAAAAACCGGCGGTGCTTGAGGCCGGCCTGGCTGACCTCGAGATGAAGACAGGGGCTGCCGGGCAAAACGCGCAGAATTGCCATGAGCAGGATGTAGCAACCCACCAACAGCATCACGGCGAGAACGAAAGACGGCATTCTGAGTGACGTAAAGTAGTCGCCATACGTCTCGGTATGGAACAGATCCGGTAGCCCGTTAGAAAAACCGACAGCGACAAAGCTTGTCCACGCCAGCGCGAAGACAACGCCGATAATGACAGCGCCGCGGCGTGGGATCAGCCTAATGGGCAGTCGCATCTCGCTGTCATGGCTTGGCATTCGGCTCCCCCGTTCAACGACTGTATCGGTGCTTAACGCCGACCGGAAAATAAGACGGATCACCTTGTAGATGCAGCGACACGGCCGGCTTCTGTAACTCCGCCGGCACGTAATTGGTAAACTCGCTGCTGAGTCGGCGCAGAATGCTGAGCACAGTTGAGGCGACAGTCTCCCCGATCGCATCCGACGCGGCAATGCCCACAGCAAGTTCCACTGCAAGCGCGAATGCCGGCTTGCCGACCAATCCCTCCTTCACTTCCATCACGAACTTGCCGGTGACGAAGCTGCGCACTTCCGGCTGCTCGAGGCCGAGGCTCACTGTTTCCGGAAAGATGTTGGCGCCGAAATAGGAGACCGTGAAATTGGCGCGGCCGAAGACCCAGACGAAGGGCTGCTGGCGCGGCGATGTGATGCCGATGCTGGCGGGATCGAAACCCGCTTCGGCCAGGCGTGCCAGCATATCGGCATAAGGAAGGATGCCGCCGCGATCGGCGATGTGGTAGCGGATCAAGGGCACGCCATTGTCGCCGGAGAAGGCCAAGGTGTCGCCCACGACCTCGAAATAGCGGCTGGCGGGGTCGTATTGGCAAAGCGTTGGCAGGCGCGCCTCGCCAAAGATCTCCTGCGCCAGATTGGGATGTTTACTCAGGAACCGACGGATGGCGACCGAGAGCGGCGTTTCCTGGGCGAGAACACCGGCATCCGCCGTACCGTAAAGCGAGGCTGCGAAATGCGTGAGGTTCTCGACGCCGGCGCGTTCTGCGACCAGTTCGCGCCAGGTTTCGCTGAACACTTCGCCCGCCAGCACCAGGCGCAGATTGAAGCGGCCCCAATCGAGGCCTCGGCCGCGCCCAGCATCGATGACCTCTTTCAAGAAGGGCGGGTAGCCCAGCAGCACCGTCTGCTCAAACTCCGGCGCCAGGCGTTCAACATTGCGCAGGATTTCATCGGGCTTGTTGCCCGGCGTCACGATCATCAGCCTGTAGCCCTTCTCGGCAAGAGCGCGCAGGCAGAAGGTCGTGAACATGCCGCCGACCCAGGTACCCATCGCAAAGCACACGACCGCCAGGGTCTTGCGCTCGTGGGCCTGGAACATGTCGCGAAAGACCTGTTCGAAACGGACCGCGACCGGATATTCGTCCGCTGCCGACCGCGGCCAGAAGGTAGGTTCGCCGGTCGAGCCCGACGAGACGGCGTAGAAATCGCAACGCCCTCGGTCGCCTCCCATCACCAACTCATCCCGCGAGAAGCGGCGGATGTAGTTCGTTTTGTCGAGCAACGGCAGTCGCGCGTAATCCATCGGCGTCACAATTGCAGCCGGATCAATGCCCTGCTCCCGCAACAGCGTGGCATAGGCCGGTACCTCGCGCGCCACCTGGCGGAACCGCGCCAGCGCAGCCGGAAAGCCGTCTCCCTCCGCCAACAGCGCATCCAGCGGTGTGTTCAGGAAATGGTCGCGCGCCTGCATCACTTGCCCTTTCAGATCAAGCTCGCAGCGATGCCCACGGCCAGCGCCACGATCACGGTGTTGAGGAAGAAACTGATAATGCCGTGGGCCGTTACCAGATGGCGCATGGCGCGGCGATCGATGGTGACGTCGGACACCTGGCAGGTCATGGCGATGACGGCGGCGAAGTAGACGAAATCCCAATAATCCGGCTGCGCCTCGCCGGGAAAATTGAGCCCGCCTTGGGGCTTGCCGCGATGATTGCGATCCTCGTCATGGAATTCATGGGCGTAATGGATCGCGAACAGCGTGTGGACGAAGAACCAGGAGAGGACAATGGTGCCGACACCCGCCGTCATGTAGATCGCCGTGTCCTGGGCCGGCGCCGCGCCAAGGACATTGGCGGCAGCAAACAGGCTGAAGCTCGCCGCAATGACGGTGAGGCCGACAATCTCACCCAGACTGATGTCGAGCAGGCGGGCGCGGCGGGTCAAATGCTCCGTGGTGGAGTGCAGCATCATCACGCTAGAGAGGATGAGATAGACGAGAAGCCCGAGATCCCAGGACAGCGCGACATAAAGCGCGCCGGAGAGGTCCAGCGCCCGCAATCCGAGATAGGCAAGACCCGCCGCGAGCCCGCCAGTCACCAGGCGCTGGCGTGCCATGAAATGAAGACCGAGACCGTCACGCGGCTTGTCGACCCGTTTCGAATCCTTGGACGCCATGCCGGACTGCTCCATTCGCCGCGCTGCAGCAACAATAGTCATGCCGTTTTAGCCGGTCTGTGCGCAACTTCAAGCTATCATGCCGGCCGGACGCGACCAAATCGATCTAGTTGTCAGGATGCCGCCCAAGCCCCTGGACAAGAAAGCTGAATCGGATGATCGTCGCTGGAAACGGGCCGCAAGAAGCCCCATCCTTTGGCTGTGGAGGTTGCTTCCTTGTCCAAACTCGCTGCCGTTTCGCTTGATGATAAATATGATGTCGATACCGGGCGGATCTACCTGACCGGCCTGCAGGCACTGGTGCGCCTGCCACTCATGCAGCGTCGCCGTGACGAACGCGCCAAGCTCAATACCGCCTGCTATATCACCGGCTATCGTGGTTCACCCTTGGGCAGTATCGATCTGGCGCTGGGTCAGGCGAAGAGCTTCCTCGACCGGCACCACATCCATTTTCAGCCGGGATTGAACGAAGATATCGCTGCGACCGCGATCTGGGGTAGCCAGCAGACCGATCTCTTCGGCGACAGCAAGTATGACGGCGTCTTTGCCATGTGGTACGCCAAGGGCCCTGGCGTCGATCGCAGCGGCGACGTCCTGCGCCATGGCAATCTGGCGGGATCTGCGAAGCATGGTGGCGTCCTGCTGCTGGCTGGCGACGACCATACTTGCAAATCATCCACCACCGCGCATCAGAGCGAATATGCGTTCATGGATGCCGGTATCCCGGTCCTCAATCCATCGGGCGTTCAGGAGATTCTCGATTACGGCCTGCATGGCTGGGCGATGTCGCGCTATTCCGGCTGCTGGGTGGCGCTCAAAGTCGTCTCCGACACGGCGGAAAGCTCCGGTTCTGTGTCAGTCGATCCGGACCGTTTTGCCGTGTCCATTCCCACCGACTTCGCCATGCCGGAAGGTGGCCTCAACATCCGCATGCCGGCCTCGGCCTTCGCCACTGCCCAGGCGCTGGAGCAGGAGATGCGGCTCCACAAGCACAAGCTCTATGCGGCCCTCGCCTATGCCCGCGCCAACAAGCTCAACAAGGTGATGATCGACGGGCCGAAGCGGCGGTTCGGCATCGTTACCTGTGGCAAATCCTATCTCGACGTGCGTCAAGCCTTTGACGATCTCGGCATCGACGAGGATTACGCGCGGGAGATCGGCCTCTCGCTCTACAAGGTCGGCATGACCTGGCCGCTGGAGCGGGACGGCATCCGGCAGTTCGCGGAAGGCCTTGAGGAAATCCTGGTGGTCGAGGAGAAGCGCGCGCTCATCGAGAACCAGTTGAAGGAACAGCTTTATAACTGGAACGAGAACGTCCGCCCACGCGTCATCGGCAAATTCGACGAGAGCGGCGAGTGGATTCTGCCCTCTGCCGACGAACTGACCCCAGCCCGCATTGCCCGCGTCATCGCCAAGCGCATCGAACGCTTCATGACCAGCCCGCGCATAACCGAGCGGCTGAAATTCCTCGACGCGAAAGAAGATGCGCTCAAGAATTTTGCGCCGCCGATCAAGCGTATCGCCTATTTCTGCGCCGGCTGCCCGCATAACAGCTCGACCAAGGTGCCCGACGGCAGCAGGGCGCTGGCCGGTATCGGCTGCCACTTCATGTCGCAATGGATGGACCGCAACACCGCGACCTTCACCCAGATGGGCGGTGAAGGGGCAACCTGGATCGGCCAGGCGCCGTTCTCGAAGACAGAGCATGTCTTCCAGAATATGGGCGACGGGACTTATTATCATTCCGGCCTGCTCGCCATCCGTGCGGCGATCGCGGCCAAGGTCAACATTACCTTCAAGATCCTGTTCAACGATGCCGTCGCCATGACGGGCGGCCAGCCGATGGATGGGCCGCTCTCTGTCGCCATGGTGGCGCAGCAGGTGGCGGCCGAGGGCGTCGGGCGCGTCGCAATCCTCAGCGACGAACCGGACAAGTACGGCAGCGACAATCAATTCCCGAGCGGCACCAGCGTCCAGCATCGCGATCAGCTCGATGCCCTGCAACGAACCCTGCGCGAGACGCCGGGCGTCACCGTGCTGATCTTCGACCAAACCTGTGCTGCCGAAAAACGGCGCCGGCGCAAGCGCAAGCTGATGGTCGATCCACCAAAGCGCGCCTTCATCAACGAGCGTGTGTGCGAGGGCTGCGGCGATTGCGGCAAGGTCTCGAATTGTGTCGCCATCGCGCCCGCCGAGACCGCGTTCGGCCGCAAGCGGCAGATAGACCAGTCCAGCTGCAACAAGGATTTCTCCTGCGTCGAGGGTTTCTGCCCCAGTTTCGTCACCGTGCATGGCGGCAAGCTGCGCCAGCCGCATCCGAAGATCCTCGATGCCACCAACTTCCCGGAACCGGTTCAGCCGAAGCTCGATCGGCCCTACAACATCGTCGTCACCGGCGTGGGTGGTACGGGCATCGTCACCATCGGCGCCCTCCTCGGCATGGCAGCCCATCTCGAGGGCAAGGGTTGCTCGGTGATGGATATGGCGGGCCTGGCGCAAAAGGGGGGCGCAGTGTTCAGCCATGTGCGCCTCGCCGCCACCGCCGACGATATTTTTGCCACGCGTATCGCGGCCGGGAATGCGGATCTGTTATTGGGTTGCGACATCGTGGTGTCAGCGTCGTTCGACGCGCTGGCCAAGCTTGATGCCGGCAGAACCAAGGCGCTGATCAACACCCATGAGATCGCAACCGGCGACTTCACCCAGAATGCGGATTGGGAATTTCCAGCCCCCCAACTCCAGAGCATTCTCACCAAAGCGGTGGGCAGCACTGCCATCGAATTCATCGATGCCACCAAGATCGCGACCGCCTTGATGGGCGATTCGATCGCCACCAACCTGTTCATGCTGGGCTTTGCCTATCAGCGCGGCCTGGTGCCGGTGGGGGCAGACGCCATCGACCAGGCCATCAAGCTGAACGCCGTCGCGGTCGAGAGCAACCGCCAGGCCTTTGCCTGGGGTCGGCAGGCAGCGCTTGACCCGGCAGCTGTTGCCGCAGCGACCAAGCCGGCACATGAAGCGCCTCCCATCCCCCAATCACTGGACGAGATCACGGCGCATCGGCGGCAGCATTTGACCCGCTACCAGGATGCAGAGCTGGCGACGCGCTATCAGCAGTTCGTGGACCGTGTCGCGGCGGCGGAGAGAATGGTGATGCCGGGCAGCGATGCGCTCGCCAAAGCGGTCGCGTGGAATTATGCGAAGCTACTCTCGTACAAGGACGAGTATGAGGTGGCGCGGCTCTACACCGACGGCCGTTTCGCCCAGGACCTCCAGGATCGCTTCGAGGGGGATTTTGAACTGCGCTTCCACCTCGCGCCGCCGATCATGGCCAAGCGTGATCCCGTTACCGGCCACCTCAAGAAACAGGAATTCGGCGCCCGTATGCTCTGGGCCTTCCGTGTGCTCGCCAAGTTGAAGGGCCTGCGCGGGACAGCTTTCGATGTCTTCGGCCGCAGCGATGAGCGGCGTGCTGAGCGGCAGCTGATTGCCGATTACGAGAGCCTGATGACAGCGCTGATCAGCAAAATGACCGCAGCCAATCATGCGACCGCCGTGGCGCTGGCAGATCTGCCGGCACAGATCCGCGGCTATGGGCATGTGAAGGAAGCGGCGATGGCGCGGGTCTTGACCCAACAGGCAGCCCTGCTGGCCAAGTTCGAAAAGCCGCCGATCGTCACCGATAGCGGCCACCACCAGGCAGCAGAGTAGACTTCAGGCGCGCAGCAGGCCGCGCATGGGCGCAAGATCAGCATCGCCAGGGAAAACGTTCGCGGCAAGCGCCGTTTGCGATAGGCCGAAATGTGGCGCCAGCACACCCATGATGAGACTGCGCAGATCGGTGGTGGGCGCAAGGTCGCGGCCCTGATAGAGCTGGCTCTCCGACAGGCCGGGCCAGGCACCCAGCACTTTCCCGCCGGCCGCACTACCGCCCATGACAAAGGCCGCCGAGGCGGTCCCGTGATCGGTGCCGCCGGATCCGTTCGGTACCGCCGTGCGGCCGAACTCGGTAAGGGTGAGCACCACCGTGTCCTGCCAATGCGCACCCAATGTCTTGCGGAGAGCGGCGATCGACGCGTCCAACTGCCCCAATGCCTGCGCCATGCGTCCTTGCGCCAGCCCCTGCCCGCTATGCGTATCCCAGCCGGGAACGTCCATCACAGCGATGCGCGGGCCGTTGGGCTCGGAGAGCATCTTGCCCGCGACCTCAGCCAGCAGAACGCTCTGGCGTCTGGCATTGCCACCACCTTGATCCATGACGCCGGCGCCGGTCGCCATCGCCTGCGTATCCAGAGCCGTCGCCAGCGCGCGCGACAATTCGGGTGCCGCCGTGTACATCGCGGCGACGCGTTCCAGAAAATCGTCGCTCGCCGCCGGCAAAGTGCTTGGCGCCCAGGATGCAACGTCCTGCGGACCACGCAGGATGAGCGGCATTTCAGCACCGAGCGCCAGCCCCAGGCGCTTCTGCCGACCGCCCGGCAGAAGCGGCAGCAGCCTATTGAGCCAGCCATCGCTCAGGCCATGCGGGCGCATGGAACCATTCTCCAGCAGATCCTGACCATCGAAATGCGATCGATCCCGATAGGGCGATGCTACCGCATGGACGATCGTAGCCTCACCTGACTCGTAGAGCTGCTTCACGGTCGCGAGTGAAGGATGCAACGCAAACTGACTGTCGAGCGGCAGCGCGCCATCAGCGGCACCCGGTTCCGGCAGCGCCAGCGCGCCACGCAAGCTGCGGTAATCGCGATCACCCACCGGCGGGACGGCGTGCAGGCCATCCATCGCCCCGCGCAGCAGGATCACTACCAGGCGCTGCTGCAACTCGGCATTTGCGAAGGCGAGCCGCAAGGGCATCACTGATGCGGCGGTTGCGGCGCCGAGAGCCAGAAGATGACGGCGTGAAAGCATGGGCTATCTCCGCAGGAATTCTGGAGCGAGCAGCGCAAGCGCCAGGCCCTCGGGCTTGCTTGCGGCATTGCGCAATTGGAACATCGTTGCCTCGCCGACATCACCTCCGGCTACCTCGCTCATGAAGCGCAAGGGGTCGACATCGCCGGCGCGCACGGCAGAGGCGCGCGCAAAATCCACCCGCGCGATCAGGGCCTCCGGCGACAGCCATGCTGTATCCTGGTCCGGCCAGCCGGCGGGCGACGGGGCGAAGAACGGCTGCTGCCCTAGGGTCTTCAGGGCCGCGACGATGCGCTCCCCCGGCAAGGCAGTGACAGTCCCGAAGCCACGCAAGAGGGCCACGACCCAATCATGAGGCGACCGCATTTTGCCAGGTGCTGCGTCCCACGCTTCCGGCCGCTCGATCAGCACCCGGTAGAGGGCAGCAAGATTACCCTCGCTCTGCAGATAGGTTTGTTCCAGCGCCGCAACGAGGGCAGCGGGTGGCGTATCAGCGACGAAATGACGCGCGAGCTTGGTTGCGATGAACCGTGCCGTCGCCGGATGCCGCGCGAGGTCGGCAATCGCCAGTTCGGCCTCGTCGGCACCGGAATCGGGATAGCTGCGACCCAGCAATATCTTGGATCCCGGTTCGTGCAATGCCGGCACGAAGACGGCAGAACCTGGCTCGCCTTTCATAAGGCGCTCGCCGACACCGGGTCGCACGACCGTCCAGCCGGTGAGGATGTTGGCCAGCGCGCGAACATCGTCCTGGGTGTAGCCACCATCGACGCCAAGAGAATGCAGCTCCATCAACTCCCGCGCCAGATTCTCGTTGAGGCCCTTGTCACGCTTGGCACCCAGTTTCGAATTGGCGCCCACGGATTTCGCGTTGTCGAGATAGAGGAGCATTGCGGGATGCAACGCGGCAGCGCGGAGGAGATCGGCAAAGCGGCCGAGTATACGCGGGCGGATCGCCTCCTGCTCGAAGGCGCCCACGAATCCCAACACCTGCGGGCGTGTACCCGACACAGTGAAATGGTTGGACCAGAACTGAACCAGGCGCTCGTGGAAGCATGCCTGGGTATCGAGCTGCGCCGTCAGCAGCGCACTGACATCGTCGAGATAGAGTGTCCGCAGTCCGTCACGCAATTGTTTCTTCGCAACGTCGCCGGCCTTCACCGCCTTGGCATCGGGCAATGCCGCTATCCGCTGCTGCATGTCCGGGCGCGCCGCAATAGCAGGATGGGGTGCGGGAGTGGCACTGATCTGCTGCAGCAACCAGTTGCGTGGGTTCGCTGTTATGACCGTGAGATCTCCAGGCCTTGCCCCGAGACCGAACCGACTGGCGGCAATGACGGCAGGCTCGGTCATGTTCGGTACCTGTCTACTAGGGGCGCGGGCCCATTTTGCGCCAGCCTTCGGCCCATTGATGGCGCTGTTCCGGCGTCAATTCGGCCGCAATTTCTGACAGGCCCTGCTGTGCGAGATGCAACATCGTGCCGGCCGATTGCTCGAGCTCCATCAACGCCGCGTCAAGCTTCGCAGGATCGAACGGCTCGGCGGCGAGCGCGTCGGCGACGTGCACGCGAATCTCGCGCATCTTGTCGCGTTCCATCTTGAAGCCTGGGCCACGTGCCTTGAGCTTCTCTTTAATGATCGGCTTCAGCTCCGGCGGCACGGTGGCCATAACCATGCCACCCTTGCCTTCCGGGCCGCCCATCGGTCCATGGATATGGCCCGCGATCATGCCACCCACCAGGAAGAGATTGAGGCAGAGCGAAGCGATCGCACCACCCAGCAGCCATTTGGCCTTGGCGCCCGAGATGGTCATCATAAATCTCCAACGTCATTGGCGGCGTAGAGCACAGCCGCGATATCCAAATCCTGATCATCCGCGGCGCTGGTATTGCCCCAGCCCAGCGCGAAGCCCATGAGCAGAGAGAGGACCGCCGCGCTGGCCGCCATGCGCGATGGTGATATCAGTGCGAGCATCCAATTGCCGCGGCGCGGGCCACTATCGAGACGTTCCGCAAGGTCTGCCGGCGCTGCCTCGATCCGCAAGGCGCGGCCCAGCAAGGCCTCGAACGCGTCATCCTGCATACGTTGTGTCATGGTTCCGTTCCTTCCAATCTGGCGCGGATGTCCCGCTTCGCGCGCACCAGCAGTGATTCATAAGCCTTCACCGAAATCTCCATCGTCGCCGCGGCCTCGGCATTGCTGAGGCCCAGCGTGTAGCAAAGCGACATGGCTTCACGTTGTCGTTCCGGAAGCGCTGCCATCGCGGCGCGCACCCGACCTTCTTGTTCCTGCGCCAACAACTGAGCCTCGGCGCCCGGCGTTGGGTCGATCACCGGCAGATCGGGGTCGAGTTGATCGGCGCGCGGCTTGCGGCGCGCGTCGATGCACAGGTTCATCGTGACCCGGTAGAGCCAGGTCGAAAACTTTGCCTCTCCCGGCTGCCAGCTCGCAGCCTTTCGCCAGGCGCGCGTGAACGCTTCCTGGGCCGCATCCTCGGCGTCGGCGCGCGACCCGGTCACCCGGAAGGCGAGTGAGAAGACCCGGTTGAGATGCCGTTCGCGCAACTGGGCAAAGGCGGATCGGTCGCCGGCAGCGATGCCGGACATCAGCCGATCATCCTCATCGGCCGCTTTGCTGCCGACGTCATTCGCAACGACTTGTTCGCGCGGTGCAGGTATCAAGGCAACTCCAACTGCTCCGGTCCTGATCCGCAGATCAGGACCGTTTCGAGCAGCGATTATGGCCATGCCATCATGCATCTTGCCAATACCTTAAGTCGCAGCGGTTCAGGGCAGGATCGGGGTCTCGTCGTCCGGCATCTTGTCGCGCTTGCGCGGTTTGGGCATTTCGTCTTTGGCGATCTTGCCGTCCTTGTTCTCGTCCATGCGGGCAAACATCTTGTCGCCGAGTGCATTCCATTCCGCCGCGGACACCTTGCCATCCTTGTCGGTGTCGAGACGCGCAAAACCGTCCTTGCCACCTTCCGCCTTCTTGCCATCGCGCGGTTTGTGCATCTTGCCGAACTCATCGGCCGTCACCGCACCGTCGCCATTGACGTCGACATCGGCGAGGGTCATGCGACCCTCCTTCGGCCATTCGGCGGCAGTGACCTTGCCGTCGCTGTCAGCATCGAAGCGCTTGAAAAACTTCGCCGACATCTCGCCCTGCTTGCCTTCCATTTCGGCGCGGTGCGCTTCGTGGAATGCCTTCATTTCGTCCTCGCTGACGAAGCCGTCGGCGTTGGCATCAAGGGTCGTAAAATTGGCTGCGCGTTCGGCGTCAAACTCGGCCCGGTCGATGGTACCGTCCTTGTTTGCATCAGCCTTGGGCCCGTGGCCCATATCGGCATAAAGCGGCGCGGCAGCCGTCAGCATAAGGCCGACAACGCCGGTCAACAGCATGAGCCGATTGGATTTTTTCATGAATGGTAACTCCGTCATGTGGCGCCACCCTTGTGGCCCCTTCATGACGTTACACGGCTCCTGGCGGCAGACCCTGCGCGGCCGGTTTCAACGCTGGCCGCCACATCTCGCAGCTACATCTCACCGGGGCCAAGGACCCCATCGCCATCGGCATCCAGGCTGCCGAACAGCTGGTTGCCGTATTCGAGATACTCGTCGAGGCTGATCGTGCCATCGCCGTTTGTGTCGGAACCTTCGAACAGGCGTGAACCGCCATGCGCCATGGCCTGTTCCATTTCGGCAGGCGACAAGGCGAAATCGCCATTGAGGTCGGCCTGATTGAAGAAGCTCATCCGCGCGCTGTCGAAATCGAAACCGCTCATGCCACCCTCAGAACCCGGCATGGAGAAGTCATCCTGCGCAATCGCCACGTCGGACGCCGCAGCACAAGCACCGGCGACGATCAGAAGAGAAGCGGCGATCTTTGATAGGCGATGGGAAATTCTAGGCATTCAGGCCCTGCCGGCCCATGTCGAGGAATTTCTGGCGGCGTTCGCCACGCACCTCGTCACCCGGCATGTTGTCGAACTTGAAGAGCGCAGCTTCCAGCGCATCGCCGAGGCGGGCAGCGGTGTCGCCGCGGGCGCGGTGGGCACCACCCAGCGGTTCCGCGACGATCTCGTCGATGACACCGAGCTGTTTCAGATCTTCTGCCGTCAGCTTCAATGCCTCGGCCGCATCCTTGGCTTGCTCGGCGCTGCGCCACAGGATCGAAGCACAGCCTTCCGGCGAGATCACCGAATAGACCGAGTGCTCGAGCATGATGATGTGGTTGGCAGCGGCAAGCGCGATGGCACCGCCTGAGCCGCCTTCGCCGATGATGGCAGAGACCAGCGGCACCTTGATCTTGAGGCAGGTTTCGATCGACCGGGCGATCGCCTCGGCCTGACCGCGGGCTTCTGCTTCGACACCCGGATAGGCGCCGGGTGTATCTACCAGCGTGATGACCGGCAGCTGAAACCGCTCGGCCAGTTCCATCAGGCGAATGGCCTTCCGGTAGCCTTCAGGCTTGGCCATGCCGAAATTGTGGCGGACCCGGCTTTGTGTATCGCTGCCCTTTTCGTGACCCATGATCACGACCGGCCGGCCACGGAAGCGGCCGAGGCCACCCTGGATGGCGCGGTCATCGGCAAAGGCACGATCGCCGGCCAACGGCACAAAATCCGTCACCAGGGCCGCCACGTAGTCACGGAAATGCGGCCGCTCCGGATGGCGCGCCACGAGCGTCTTCTGCCAAGGGGTAAGCTTGGCATAAGTGGCCCGGAGCAGCTTTTCGGTCTTGCCCTGCAGCTTGGCGACTTCTTCGGCGATGTTGATATCACCGCCATTGGCCACATGCTTCAGCTCGGCAATCTTGCCGTCCAGCTCAGCAATCGGCTTCTCGAATTCGAGGTAGGTCGCCATTCTTGTACTTATCTCCCAGGAACGCTTTAGGGCGGCGCGTTATTTGGCGCCGGAAATCTGCCGTGCCTTGGCAAGTAGCACCTCGGCTTGGCGGATAGAAGCCAAATCGATCAGGCGCCCGTCAAGGGAAACCGCCCCTTTGCCCTCTTTCTGGGCCTGGGCCATGGCTACCAAGATGCGTTCGGCCTTGGTCACTTCGGCCGCAGCCGGGCTGAACAGCTCATTGGCCATGCCGATCTGCGAGGGGTGAATCGCCCATTTCCCTTCGCAGCCCAGCACATTGGCGCGGGCGCCAGCCGCTTTATAACCATCGGTGTCGCCGAAATCGCCGAACGGGCCGTCGACCGGACGCAACCCATTGGCGCGAGCCGCCACCACCATGCGGGCAATCGCATAGTGCCACATATCGCCCCAATGCACGTCGCGGCCGCCCTTTTCGTCCTTGTCGGTCAGGATCGAATAGGCAGGATTGGCGCCACCGATATTGGTGGTCTTGGCCTTGGTCGAGGCGGCGTAATCGGCGACCCCGAAATGCAGGCTCTCATTGCGCTTGGATGCCGCGGAAATGGCATGAACGTTCTGCATGCCCAACGCCGTTTCGATGATCATCTCGAAGCCGATGCGCTTCTTGCGTCCGACAGCCGCCTCGCATTGCGTGACCAGCATATCGACGGCGTAGACGTCTTCCGGCGTCCCCACTTTCGGAATCATGATGAGGTCAAGGCGCTCGCCACCCTGCTCGATCACGTCGACGACGTCACGGTACATGAAATGGGTGTCGAGGCCGTTGATGCGGACCGACATCTGCTTGGTGCCCCAATCGATATCATGGAGCGCCTGGATGATGTTCTTGCGGGCCTGCGCCTTGTCGTCGGGGGCGACCGCGTCCTCAAGATCGAGGAAAATCACGTCCGCGTCAGACTTCGCTGCCTTTTCAAAGAGTTGCGGCTGAGAACCCGGAACGGCCAGTTCGCTGCGGTTGAGACGCGCGGGGGCCTGTTCGACGATTTTGAAGGTCATCTTTTGATTTCCTGCCCAGTGGTTGAGTTGTTATTGGCCCGGGGGTCGGGCTGATGTCAATCCTCGCCTTTGCGCTGCACAATGCCTAGGCCGGAAACGTCATTCTTTGGTCGCATAGAGCCCGACAGCACAAAAATCACGCGCGGCCCGCAGATTAACGCTTCGGGCGTGTGGATTTGCCCGTCTTGCTGAGAGGGTGATGCGTCTCGACCAGGGACTTCAATCGCTCCTGCTGCACATGGGTATAAATCTGCGTGGTGGCGATGTCGGCATGGCCCAGCATCTTCTGCAAGGATCGCAGGTCTGCACCGTGATCCAGGAGATGCGTCGCAAAGGCGTGACGCAGGACGTGGGGCGAGATGCGGGCAGGATCGATCCCGGCCTTGAGACCGATCTCCTTGAGCATCTGCCCGAAGCGCTGGCGCGTCAGGTGCCCTTCCTTGCCACGGGATGGGAACAGGAAAGGTGAGGTTGTCCCTTTCGCCAGGAACCGAGGCCTCAAATCCAGATAGATAGCCAGGGCGGCCTTGGCCGGCGGATTGAGCGGTACCAGCCGCTCCTTGCCGCCCTTGCCACGCACGGTGAGGAACGGCTGATCGCGCAGCATCACGGCAACCGGCATCTTGACCAACTCGCTGACCCGCAGGCCGGTCGCATAGAGAAGTTCGATCATGGCGAGAAGCCGCGCGCCCTCCGCCCCATCAAGGCCGCGGCAAATCTCGATGAGCGCTTCCATTTCCGCTTCGGAAAGCAGTTTAGGCAGCGGTCGGCCAAGCTTGGGCGCATCGAGCGACGCCGTGGGATCATCCTTGCGCCGGCCGTCTTCCACCAGGAAGCGATAGAACTGCCGCAAGGCCGAGAGTCGCCGCGCCTGGGTGCGCGGAGCCAAGTCCTGATCGGTGAGGTGGCCGAGATAGGCGCGCAGGTTGTCAGGCGTGGCTGAGGCAAGATCGCGCCGCTTGCTCTTCAGGAAGGCGGCGGCATCTTCAAGATCGCGGCGATAGGCGGACAAGGTGTTTGCGGCGGCGTTGCGCTCCGCCGCCAGCATCTCGAAGAAGGCGCCAAGCGCCGCTTCTTGTGTCACAGGCCGATTTTCATAGACCGGCGAGGACGGCGATTTCGCGGGCGATACGGCGCGATTCCGCCTCCAACCCCAGATCGGTCAAGCTGCGCAAGGCGGTACCCAAGGTGGCCGGGTCCGCGGCGATGGCACGATCGCCGCCGATGCCGATCAAGGACAGTACTAAGGTCTCGCCCTTGCGTTTGCCCGACGCGGCCGCGACGATTTCAGCGCTGGGCGAGCCAAGGGCAATGATCGGCGCTGCCTGGAAGCCGCCGGCGACCGCACTCGCCACCGGCTGGTTGAGGCCCGCCAGCAAGGCATAGAGCAACTCGATGCGCGGGTTGGTCGTGCCGCTGGCTTGCGCCCAGGCCGCGACCGGATCACCGCCACCGGGGAGGCCAGCGATGCGGCCGAGGAGATCGAGACCTTCCTTCTCACCCGGTGCCTTGAAGGCGCCAGGCGTCGCCGCGACGGTGTTGAGCCAATAACCGCCCTTGGCCTGCTGGCCGATAGCGAACATCAACCGCGCCGCCTCGGGTGCGAACCAGGAAAGTTCGCGGGCTGGCGCGATATCACGCGCCAGTGGTCCATAGAGCTGTGCCTGGGTGAGATAATCACCGCGCTGGCGGGCCTTCTTGAGCGCCGCATCGATGACCCGCGCCTTCATGGCCGGCGCACCACCGCGATAGGCGGCTTGATAAAGTTGCGCGCGCAGTTCCACCGTATCGCTCATGCCGATGGCGGTCGCCGGGTCGGCATTGCCGCTCGGCACCTGCAGATAGAGATCGCCCAGTTCGCGGTCGGGGATGAGGCCATATTTGAAGGCCTGTTCGGCAGCGGCGACGCGTTCCGGCAGAGGCCGCGTCGCATCACGCGCAATCATCACACTGCCGCCAGCGCCGACCGGCACCACAGGTGCAGCGCCAATGGCGCCGACCGCAGGCATGCCGACGGTCTTCATCAGCGCGACATTGAGTGGGTCCGGCACCGCCACGGATTTCGGCACGCGTTTGGTCTCGCCATTGGCGAGGGCCGCGAGCGCCAGGAAATCGTTGGTCGCCGGATCCGGATCATTACGTTCGCGCAACAGATCCAGGCCGAGCGAGGCCGGGTCGTTCTGCTTGCGCATGATCTGGCAATAGATCGCGGCACGGCGGGTAAACAGGCTGGGTACAGCTTCCTGCGCCTGCAGCGTATCGACCTGCTGGCAGGCGCCGGTGGTGTCATTGGCAAGCAGCGCCTTTTCGACCGCTTCCTGCGGATCCATCGGCCCGGTCATCGGCGTGCCTTGGGTAAGGCCCATGGCCGCGTCGTTGAAACCCATCTGGTGCAGCTTGTCAGCACGGATCGGCGTCAGCGGGTCGACCGCCGCCGTGGCGCCGGCGCTGGGGGCTGCCGTCATCAGGACGCGGCGCTGCAGATCGCTCAGAGCCGGCACCGTGATGGGGGCCGGGAGTTTCGGGACTAGGCCCATCAGCCGCGAGACTTCGGAGCCTTGCCACAGATCGGGCCCGAAGCCGCCGCTGGCAGCATCGAGTTGGGCGGGCGCCGCCTGAGCGGGCAAGGTGCCAGGCAAAGGGGCACCCGGTAAGGGCTGCACCACATCGACGCCAGGAGTCACGCCGGGCTGGGGCGCAGGAAGGGTCTGGCCTGGCAGAGTCTGTGCCGGCGGGAGTTGCACGGGCGGTAAGGGAGCCGCCTCAATGCCACCGCCGGTCGGCGGTTGACTCGCCGGCGGCTGGTTAGGGGTTGCCGGCTGGCCCGGCGGCGGCAACGGGACGCCCAGAGGCGTCGGGTCGCTGGAAAGCGCCCAGGCGTTCCCGACCGGCAGGAACAGGATGGCGGAGATCAGGATTCCCGCCCCCAGCAGGGCAGCCTTGGTTAAATGGCGCCTGGGGCTTGAGGGTCGGAAAATCGGTCTATTGCAGGGAGAGCCGGTCATTCGGGATCTGCAATTCCACCTGTTGCGAGGGCGCCGGCAGCTTGTAGGTGCCGAGGAACACAACCCCGCCAGCGAGGACCAGGACGGCGATACCGATAAAGGTGAGGAGTGGCTTGCTCATGTCTGAAAAATCAACCGCTTAACCATTGCCCGCGACGCTATTGCCGAAACGGCCAGCTGAACTGTGGCGGGATCGTTAGCACCATGCCACAGCGCCGGATTCGAATGCTAGTTCAATTACTAAAGCATGTTTTTGCTCGTCTGGCGGTCACAACGCCGTGACCCTCCGGGGTCTGGCCCGACACGCGCGCCTCGGGCCAGACCTTGACGCCGGGCCTTGGCGCCTGATACCCACGCCGAATGGTCGAAACAACACATGATAATGCCGTCCAGGTTTCGGGAAACGGCCGCGCCGCACGCAGCGACGCAGCGGAGCGCGGCGGCGACCGCAGTCTGGACAAGGCGTTCGGGCAGAGCGTGCTGGCGCGCATCACGCGTCCGATCGTCCTCGTCGGGCTGATGGGTGCCGGCAAAAGCTGCATCGGCAAGCGGTTAGCAAGCCATCTCGGCCTGCCTTTTGTCGATGCCGACCGTGAGATCGAGACGGCGGCCGGTTGCTCGATCCCCGACATCTTCAGCCTGCATGGTGAAAAAGCGTTTCGCGACGGCGAGCGCCGCGTGATCCAGCGCCTGCTCGGCAATCCGGTACATGTTCTGGCGACCGGCGGTGGCGCCTTCGTCGACCCGACCACCCGCGCGCTGGTGAAGGAGCGGGGGTTGTCGATCTGGATCCGCGCTGATCTCGATCTGCTGTTTAAGCGCGTCTCGCGCCGCAACGACCGGCCGCTGCTGCAGAATGTCGACCCACGCGCCAAGCTGGCGGAGCTTATCGAGCTGCGCCACCCTTTCTATGCCGAGGCCGACATCATCGTCGACAGTGCCGACGGACCGCCGGAGGTGACTTTGGGCAAGGTCATGGAAGCCCTCAACGATTATTTCAATCGTGAAGGCGCCACGTCATGAACGCGCCCCAAGCGGACAGGTCGAAGCCGGATCGCCTGCGCGTCGAACTAGCTGAGCGCAGCTACGACATCCTCATTGGCCGCAACCTTATCGCTGCTGCCGGCGAACATGTGGCACCGCTGCTGTCCAAGAAGCATGTCATCATCGTGACCGATGCCAATGTGGCGAAGCTGCATCTCGAAGCGCTGGAGCATTCGCTCAGCCATGCCGGCATTGCCGTCGACAGCATCATCATGCCTGCAGGTGAGGCAACAAAAAGCTTTGCCGAAGTTGAACGCCTGACCGGCCTGTTGCTCGACATGAAGGTCGAGCGCGGCACAACGCTCATGGCGCTGGGCGGCGGTGTCATCGGTGATTTGACCGGCTTCGTGGCGGCCATCACGCTGCGCGGCATCGATTTCATCCAGGTGCCGACCACCCTCCTCGCCCAGGTCGATTCATCGGTCGGCGGCAAGACCGGCATCAATACACCCCATGGTAAAAATCTGGTCGGCGCCTTCTACCAGCCGCGTTTGGTGCTTGCCGACACAGCGACCCTCGACACCCTCAATCGCCGCGAACTGCTGGCCGGCTATGCCGAAGTGGTAAAGTACGGCCTCATCGACGAGCCGGAATTTTTCACCTGGCTGGAAGCCAATGGCATCGACGTCATCGAAGGCGATGAAGCGGCACGGCGCCACGCGATCGGCGTTTCCTGCCGCGCCAAGGCCCGCATCGTCGGTGCCGACGAACGCGAAAGCGGCGCCCGCGCCCTTCTCAATCTCGGCCATACCTTCGGTCACGCACTGGAAGCCGAATGCGGCTTCACGGATGAGTTGCTGCACGGCGAAGGTGTCGCCATCGGCATGATCATGGCATTCGATCTCTCCGTCACCCTCGGCCTGTGTCCGGCGGAAGATGCGGCGCGTGTCCAGCGCCACATGGCCAGCGTCGGCCTGCCGACCGCGCCTGCTTCCGTCCAAGGCCGCTTCTGGTCCGGCGAGCGCCTGATTGCGCATATGGGCCGCGACAAGAAAGTGAAGGACGGCCGCATCGGCTTCGTGCTGGCGCGTGGCATCGGCCAGACGTTCCATCCCGCTTATGTCGATCTGGCTGAAGTCGCTGCGGTGCTGGAAACAGCCATCGCCGCCTGACGCGAGCGTGAGCTTTCCGTAATTCTGCACGGCATTAGGGGACGAAGATGGATTCGATCCTGTTGAACCTCGGCGCATTGGTCATCCTGCTCCTGGGTTCCGCATTCTTCTCAAGCTCCGAGACGGCGCTGACTGCTGCCTCCAAGGCGCGCATGCTGACTTTGGCCAATCAGGGCTTCAAGCGGGCCATCGTCGTCAACACATTGCGCGGCCGCATGGAACAGGTGATCGGGACGATCCTGCTCGGCAATGCCTGCGTCAACAGCTTCATCGCCATTCTGTCCGCGCAGGTCTTCGCGCTTTATTTCGGCGACATCGGTGCGGTCTATGCCGGTATTGCGGCGACGGTGGTGATCTTCGTGCTCGGCGAAGTGCTGCCCAAAACCTTTGCCATCAACCATGCCGACCGATCAGCTCTGACCCTGGCACCGCTGGTCCTTACCTTGGTGCGCATCACCAGCCCGATCACTCATGTAACTCAGCTCATTTGCAGCGGCATTCTGCGCCTGTTCGGCGTGAAGGTGATCAATGAGCCCGGCGCAGAGGAGCGCATCGAGGAATTGCGTGGCGCCATCGCGCTTCACGCCGGTACCGACGAGGAGGTCCGTGAAGCCAGCCAGATGCTGCATTCGATCCTCGACCTTGAGGACGTGCCTGTCTCGGACATCATGGTGCATCGGCGCAACATGACCATGATCGACGCCGACCAGCCGATCGAAGAAATGGTCGCCGAAGCATTGCAGAGCCCGCACACGCGCCTGCCGATCTACCGCGGCCAGCCGGACAACATCATCGGCGTGTTGCATGCCAAGGCCTTGCTGCGCGCCATCCAGGCTAATCAGTGGAAGCTGGAAGGACTCGATATCCTGACGCTGGCCTCGGCGCCCTGGTTCATTCCGGACCAGACCAATCTGCTTGCCCAGCTTGAGGCATTCCGCAGCCGGCGCGAACATTTCGCGATCGTGGTCGACGAATATGGCGCGCTCATGGGCATCGTCACGCTGGAGGATATCCTTGAGGAAATCGTCGGTGACATCTCCGACGAACATGACGTCAAGGTCGAAGGCGTCGGCCCGCAGCCGGACGGCAGCTTCGACATGGATGGCACAGTCACCATCCGCGATCTCAACCGTGAATTCGGCTGGCGACTGCCTGATGAGGAAGCATCGACGATCGCCGGTCTGGTACTGCACGAGGCGCAGCAGATCCCCTCGCCCGGCCAGGTCTTCGTGTTCTTCGGCTTCCGCTTTGAAATCCTGGAGCGGCAGCGCAATCAGCTGACCCGCCTCAAGGTGACGCCGCCGGTCGATCTCCTGGCGGCAGCACCTGCCACCGGCGAAAAACACAACGGACATGCGGCATGAGCGTTCCGTTGCAGGCCCTGCCCCAACCCGCAGCGCGCGAAGCGCTGCACACCCGGCGCTACGATTTTCGCGGCTACCGGCGCGAAGACGGCATGTTCGATATCGAGGGCCGCATGGTCGACACCAAGGACTATGCCTTTCCCAATGATTGGCGCGGCATGGTGGAACCGGGCCAGCCCGTGCATGACATGCTCATCCGCCTCACCTTGGATAATCATTTCGTGGTCCAGGATATCGCGGTAGTGACGTCCGCCTCGCCATTCGAGATGTGCGGCGATATCACGCCGGCCTTCGGCGCGCTGAAAGGCGCCACCGTCGCCAAGGGCTGGTCCCACGCCTTGCGCACCCATTTCACCGGCGCACATGGTTGCACGCACCATGTCGAGATGCTGCGCGCGATGGGCACCGTCGCCTTCCAGACGATCTATGGTTGGCGCGAAAAGGCCAAACGCGAGGCGGGTGGAACCCAAAGCGAAGGCCCGCCTGCCGAGACCGTTCCTGGCAAGCGGCCCGCCTTCCTCGATACCTGCCACGCCTTGGCCAGCGACAGCGAAGTCGTGAAGGCGCATTGGCCGCAATTCTATCAGCCAACCATAGGCGGCAAAGTGGCTGACTGACCTGAAGCCCCGTAAGGGTATTTTCCTATTCCAGGCCGGGCGGAACGATGTCGGTTCCGTGGGGTTTGACTAGCGGCCAGCCCCATCTGGCGCTGGCCGTCCTCAGGCATTTTAAGGCTCACCACGCGTGAGATTCACCGCGCAGGAGTTACTGGAACGTGATCGAGAGTTCGCGGGTATTGCGGGGTCGGCCGGAACCGGCCCGCTTGGAAGTGACGCAGCGCGCGCCCGGCGGCTGGACACCGACCCTCTTCATCCGCGGCACGCTCGCGCTGCATACGCTGGGCCTTCTCATGTTGGCGCTTGAACCGGCCTTGTGGCCGTGGGTCCTAGGCGGCCTGGCGGCAAACCATGTCGTCATCGGCGTTGTCGTGCCCTTCCCGCGCAATGCGCTGATCGGCGCCAACATCACGCGCCTGCCGCCGGACGCGGTCGCTCGCAACGAAATCGCCCTCACCTTCGATGACGGCCCGGATCCCGCCGTCACCCCGCACGTCCTCGATCTGTTGGACGCCCATGCCATGCGGGCGACATTCTTTTGCATCGCTCAAAACGCGCTGGCGCATCCGGAACTGGTGCGCGAGATCGTCCGGCGCGGTCACCACGTGGAAAATCACAGTCACGGGCATAGCGTTGGCTTTTCGCTATACGGCTATGCGCGACTGTCGCGCGAAATCGACACGGCGCAGGTCGCGCTCTATAGCATCGCCAATCGGGCCCCGCGATTCTTCCGAGCTCCCGCGGGCATTCGCAGCCCCTGGCTTGATCCGATCCTGCAGCGCCGCGGCCTGCGCTACATCTCCTGGACCCGGCGCGGCTTCGACGCGGTCGAGTGCGACCCTCAGCGGGTGTTGTTGCGCCTTACCAGAAATCTCGCCGGCGGTGATGTGCTGCTGCTGCACGACGGCGGCACTGCACAAACGCGCGATGGCAGGCCGGTCGTTCTGGAAGTATTGCCAGCCCTGCTCGGCTACATGCGAAGATGCGGCCTGAAATCCGTAACACTTTCAGATGGGTTTCTGCAGGATAATCAGCTTGTTAACTGCAAAATCCCTCAAGCTTCGCCCGGCGCCTTAACAACGAGCGCCAGTGCATGGACGGGGCCGGCGAGATCCTCGACCAGGACGCCGTAGACCAGGCGCTGGCGGTCGACACGGCTTTTGCCGGCAAAGGCTGCGGCGGTGATCTCTACCTTGAAATGCGTCTCGCCGCTTTCCTTCCAGCCGGCATGACCATAGTGCTGGTTGGTTTCGTCAATGACGTTGAGATGCTCCGGGGCGAAGGCCGCCTGGAGCTTCCGTGTCATTGTGTCCGCGACCTGTCCCATCGCCAGCCCCTTTATGCAGCAGCGCCGCAGCACTTCTTGTATTTCTTGCCGGAGCCGCACGGGCAGGGATCGTTACGCCCAACCTGGACGACGCGACGGGGCGGCGCCTTGGGGTTGAGCTCACCGTCGACATAAACCCAGCGGCCGTCATCACGGCGGAAGGTCGCGCGTTCATGATGAACCCCGATCTGGCCCTGGCGTTTGAAGCGCGCGAGGAATTCGACTTCCCCGGTCTGGTCGTTGGGACCACCGGCTACGAGTTTCATGATCTCCAGGCCGCGCCAATCGATCTCGTCGACCATGATCTGGCCCTGCTCGCGGTCGAAGGGCTCCGCCATGTCGCTGGCATGGGTGCTGTCGACGTAATCGAGATTGCCCAATTTGAAGGCGGTATAGCGGGAACGCATCAAGGCTTCGGCGGTTGGTGCCGCGGCGCCCTTGATCAAGGGCAGGCAGCACGCCTCGAGGTCTTTACCTGAGCCGCAGGGGCAAGTCGTCATAGGGTCTGGATCCATCAAATAAAATTGTGTCGCGGCACTGGCTTAGACTGCGACAAGTCATCCGGCAAGCCTCGCCGCCCTTGCGGGACAGCGCCCCGCACCTCATACTTAACTTCATGTCGAAAGAACAGAGTATCCGTTACCGGCGGCGGCGCCAGTTTGATCCCGACCCACCGCCGGCCCCGACCACTTGCAACCATGCCGGCTGCAAGGAATCCGGCACGTTCCGGGCACCGAAGTCGCGCGACCGCCTCAATGACTACTATTGGTTCTGCCTCGATCACGTACGGGAATATAACCGCACCTGGGACTATTATTCCGGGATGGGGCCTGAGGAAATCGAGAAATCGGTGCGCTCGTCGATCGTTGGCGACCGCCCGACCTGGAAGCTCGGCCAGCGCACGGCCAGCGGCCGGCAGTACAAGTTTGCGGCCGGCACGCGCTTTGACCTCTTTCCGGAAGAGGTCCAGGCGGAAATCGAGGCCCGCATGGGCCAGGCCAAGCGCCAGGCCGACAAGGAAGCCAAGGCCCGCGCCCGGCGCAAGCTGTCGGCCGAGGAACAAGCCCTGGCTGTGCTCGATCTTTCGCCGCCGGTCGATTGGGACGCCATCAAGACGCGCTATAAGACCCTGGCCAAGCAGCTGCACCCCGACTCCAATGGCGGTGACAAGGTGGCCGAGGAGAAGCTGAAGGTGATCAATCAGGCCTACAGCACCCTGAAACGCGCCACGATCGAGTAATTTTATCGATCTTGTCCTGAAACCATGCCGAAAGCAGGGCTGCTTTGCAGGGAATAGCCTAGTCACCACCCTGGAATTGCCCTAAAAAGAGCCCCCTTTTGAAGCTGTTAACGAGCTGACGAGCCCCGCATCATGGTCACCCAGAACCTCGCCCAAATCGACAAGTCTTCGACCCCCGATATCAACATCTCGGTTCGCCAGATGTTCGGCCTCGACACCGAGCTGCAGGTGCCGGCGTTCAGCCAGCGCACCGAATTGGTGCCGGATGTCGATGACAGCTATCGCTTCGACCATGACACCACCATGGCCATCCTGGCGGGCTTTGCCTTCAACCGGCGCGTCATGATCCAGGGCTATCACGGCACCGGCAAGTCGACCCATATCGAGCAGGTCGCAGCCCGCCTCAACTGGCCCTGCATCCGCGTCAACCTCGACAGCCATATCAGCCGTATCGACCTCATCGGCAAGGATGCGATCGTCCTCAAGGACGGCAAGCAGGTGACCGAATATCGCGAGGGCCTGCTGCCCTGGGCGCTGCAGCACCCGACGGCGCTGGTGTTCGACGAATACGATGCCGGCCGGCCGGACGTGATGTTCGTGATCCAGCGCGTGCTCGAAGTCGAAGGCAAGCTGACGCTGCTCGACCAGAACAAGGTCATCCGCCCGCATCCGGCCTTCCGCCTGTTCTCGACCGCGAACACGGTCGGCCTTGGCGATACGACCGGCCTCTATCACGGCACGCAGCAGATCAACCAGGGCCAGATGGATCGCTGGAACATCGTTGCCACGTTGAACTACCTGCCGCACAACGACGAAGTGAACATCGTGCTGGCCAAGTCGCCGACCTATGACAACGATGCCGGCCGCAAGTCTGTGAATGCGATGGTGGCCTGCGCCGAACTCACCCGCGCCGGCTTCATCAATGGCGACATCTCGACCGTCATGAGTCCGCGCACCGTCATCACCTGGGCCGAGAATGCGCGCATTTTCGGCGATGTTGGCTTTGCCTTCCGAGTCTCCTTCCTCAACAAATGCGATGAGCTGGAGCGACCGGTGGTGGCCGAATACTACCAGCGCTGCTTTGGGCAGGATCTCAAAGACGCCGCCACGCAAGCCCAGATCCGGGCGTGATCTAACCGGTTGGGGTAGCGATGTCGGGACCGAAGAATCCGGTCGAGGAATTCCGCCGCGTCACGGCAGCGACCATGCGCGCGATTTCCGGCAATCCGGAACTGCAGGTGAGTTTTGCCCCCAATCAGGGGCCAAGTGGCATTTCCGGCAATGAAGCGCGCCTGCCCTTGCCGGGCCGCCATCTGCCGGCGCCCGACGTTGCGTTGACGCGCGGTGAATCCGACGCGATCGCCCTCAAGCTCAAGCATCACAATCCCAAGATCCATGCCCGCGAGGCGCCGAAGAGTCAGTTGGCGCGCGAGATTTTCCAGGCATTGGAAACGGCGCGCGTCGAAGCCATTGGCGCGCGGCGCATGGATGGCGTGAAGCAGAATCTGAGCGCTGCGCTTGATGAGCATTGCCGTCAAAAGGGCTTCGTGCGCGTAGCATCCCGCCAGGAAGGTTCGCTGCCCGACGTACTGCGCCTGCTTGCGCGTGAATGCCTGACCGGTCAGGCCGTGCCGGAACTGGCCAAGGGCATGGTTGATCTGTGGCGCGGTGACCTGCCGCAGAAAGTACGCGAAGACATTGAACGTCTGGGCGACACCCTGGGCAACCAGAAAGCCTATGCCAAGGCGACGCGCCGCCTGCTTGCCGACATGGAGTTGGAGGCATCCGAGGACGATTTTGATCCGGAGGATGAGGAACAGGAAAACCAGGACGATCCCGACCAGGACAATCCTGACGACCAGCAGCAGACCAAGGGCAAGGAACAGCAGAAATCCGACGCGCAGATGGAAATGGAATCGGACGCAGCCGAAAGTGCTGCAGCCGAGGCTGAAGACGTCGAATCCGACGAGACCGAGATGGAGATGGACGCTGAGACGGGCGATGAAAAGCCAGGCTCGCCCAAGCGCCGCAACGAACCCGACCTCAGCCGCCGCAACGAGACGCCGTACAAACCCTTCACCGCGCAGTTCGACGAAATCGTCGACGCGGCGGATTTGTGCGATCCGGAAGAGCTGTCACGGTTGCGGCAATTGCTCGATCAGCAACTCACCGTCTTGCAGACGGTTGTGGCGAAGCTCGCCAACCGACTACAGCGCCGCCTGCTGGCCAAACAGAATCGATCGTGGAATTTCGATCTTGAGGAAGGCATCCTCGATGCCTCCCGCCTGCCGCGTGTGGTCGTCAATCCAGATCTGCCGCTTTCCTACAAGCAGGAAAGCGATACCGAATTCCGCGACACAGTCGTTTCGCTCTTGATCGACAACTCTGGCTCGATGCGCGGCCGCCCGATCACGGTTGCCGCCATGACCGGCGATATCCTGGCGCGCACGCTTGAGCGCTGCGGCGTGAAGGTCGAAATCCTCGGCTTCACGACCCGCATGTGGAAGGGCGGACAATCGCGCGAGAGTTGGATTGCTGCGGGCAAACCGGGTAATCCTGGCCGTCTCAACGATCTGCGGCACATCATCTACAAATCGGCCGACGCACCATGGCGCCGCGCGCGGAAGAATCTCGGCCTCATGTTGCGCGAAGGCATCCTCAAGGAAAACATCGACGGCGAAGCCTTGCTCTGGGCCCATAACCGCATCGCCGTGAGGCCGGAACAGCGCAAAATTCTCATGGTCATTTCGGACGGCGCGCCGGTCGACGATTCCACACTGTCGGTCAATCCCGGCAACTATCTCGAACACCATCTGCGCGACGTCATCGACTGGATCGAGAACCGCTCATCGGTCGAGCTCGTGGCCATCGGTATCGGCCATGACGTGACCCGCTATTACCGTCGCGCCGTCACATTGGTGGATGCCGAACAACTGGGTGGCACCGTGTTGGAACAGCTCGCATCCCTGTTCGACGAAGACAATCGTCGTGGTGGCAAGAAGACCGCCTTCGGCGGCTGACATCCCTCACCGACGACCCCTGCGCATTTAGCGCAAATATTGGCGTGCACCTTGCGGGCCAACCCCATCGACGCGACTCGGGTTTACGGTCTATGAGATTCATGGACATGCGGGGCATTGATCCCCGCCTTCACCGTCGGAGAACGCTCATGGCTGCCACAATTCGCACAACTCTCGCTGTGGCCATGTTGATGTGCCTTCCGCTTACGTCAGCCCATGCCGACCTCGCCGCGGCCGAGGCAGCCATTGCCGCCAAGGATTATGGTGCTGCTGCTAGCGCGCTGCAGCCGCTGGTCGATGCCGGCGATGGCTACGCGACCTGGAAGCTGGCCTCGCTTTATCTCGAAGGTCATGCAGGCACCGTCACGGAAGGCATTGAGCTGCTCAAGAAGGCGGCCGAAGCCGGGGAGCCGGACGCTCAGGCGCGGCTCGGCGTGATGTATGCCAAGGGCGAAGGCGTCTCGCAGAGCGACACCGAGGCCTATAAATGGCTGTCGCTGGCCGCACGCGGCGCATCACCCGGTGTCTCGCGGGTGGTGGCCGAGACCAATCAGGTTGTCGTTGGCCAGCGGCTCTCGGCAGAGCAGCGCAACGAAGCCAAGACAGAGTCTGAAAATGTCGCCACGGAGTACCAGGCAGCACCCGTCGTCGAAGCAGTGCCAGCCCCAGCACCGGTTGAAACGGAGGTCGCCTCCCTGCCCGAAGCAACCGCCGAGCCCGTGACAGAATCCGGCATTCGCCTGCAGCTCGCCTCGGTACCCAATGAAGCGGACGTCGACAGCGAATGGAAGCGTCTCCGCAAACGGATCGGCGCGCCACTTGCCGATCTTGAGCTCCACGTTGAACGAGCGGATCTGGGCAGCAAAGGCATTTTCTATCGCCTGCAGGCGGGGCCCTTCGCCGATCGTGCTGCGGCAGCTGCCACCTGCCAGGACATCAAGGCAGCGGGCGGCGACTGCCTGATCGTCGGCCCCTAAAAGTCCCGCGCGACGCGGAAGCCGTAATTGTAATAAGCCGTGGGAACGTTGTTGCCTTCGCGATAGGCCAGACGCCCGATAGCAGGTTGTCCGTTCCAGGCGCTGCCTCGGACAGCGCGCATCTTGCAGTTGCCGGTCCGTCGTGCCTTGGCGCCCGGGCCGATGCCTTCCAGATCGTCATTCCAGCAATCGGCGACCCATTGCTTCACATTGCCGAGCATGTCATAGAGGCCGAACGCGTTGGCCTCGAAAGACGCGGCCGGCGACGTATGGACATAGCCGTCATCGCAATCGACCACGTTCCACCCCTCATACGTCTGCGTGGCGGCCTCATCGGCGATGTTGCCAAACTTGCAGTAATTCCTGACGTCGTCACCCCAGTAATAGGCGCCGGTGGCACCGGCCCGTGCCGCGTATTCCCACTCCGCCTCGCTCGGCAGGCGATAGGCTTTGCCACTCGTTTTGCCGAGCCACTTCACATAGGCTTCCGCATCGGCGGCACTGACACACACGACCGGATCCTCCTCGCCCTGATCGAACCCCGGATCCTGCCAGTTCTTTCCGCGCACGAAATCGTTCTTGCCACCCTCAGCCTCGACCCAGCAATTATCATCAGATTTGTGGCCACTTTGTTCGATGAAGGTTGCATACTGACCGCGCGTCACATGGGTTTTTCCGAGGGCAAAATTCGGCACTGATATCTGGGTCGGAGGGCGTTCGACGTCACTGGAATCCGCTTCATTGTCGGTCGCACCCATGATGAAGCCGCCGGCCGGGATCGTAATGAGTTCAGGGCAAGCTGGGCAATCCTTGATGACGCCACCGGGAGCGACGGCGGCTGCAACCGACTTGGATGCGGAGCTTGTCTCGGCAGGGGTGGTCACAGTGGCGATGGCTGCCGCCTTCGCAGCACCTTCTTGGAAATAGAAGGCACCCGTGAGGGATGACGATTCCCACGGCACCTGCTTTTCCCCCGTCGCATTGAGCACGTCGATCCGCGCGTTGCGGAAGGTTTCTTCGATGGCGACGCCTGGCTCCAGCATCGCCTTGGTCAGCGCTTGGGTGTAAGGACTGTTCTTCGTATCGCCATCGGCAGCCGTCTCCCCCGGCGCCGTCGAATAGGCGATGAAGCTACCCTTTGGCGCATCCATCCGCGCCAAACCTCGTGTACTGCTGCGCATACCCCGGGCCAGCGGATTGTTGCGGCAGGCATCCAGGACGATGATGTTGATGCGGTTGCCGGCAAATTCCATCTGCTTCATCACCCAGTCAGCCTGCACAGCTTCAAGCTCAGCATCCGCCTCCTTCTCGATCACGGCCCCAATTGGAATGAGATAGTTCTCGCCATCAATCTGCACGCCGTGACCGGCATAGAAGAACAAGCCCGCGGCATCTGGGCCGGCCGCGATCAAGGCCGCGCCGAAATCGGCAATCGCGCGCTTCATCTGCTTCTGATCGGCATCAATCAGCTTGGTGACATTGAAGCCGAGCTTCGTGAGAGTGGCTGCCATCAGCGCCGCATCATTGGCGGGGTTCGGCAGCTTGCCGATCTCGGTACCATACTTCGCATTGCCGATGACCAGGGCGAGGCGCGGCTCGGCCAGAGCAGGTTTTCCGGCGATCCCCAGAATCACGCAAATCAACAGCGCCAGACGGTACATTTTTGTCTCCGCTCCGACCCCTTCTGGCTTTCCTCACAGCCTAGCCCAGCCTGAGGAAACCCGCTAGATTGCCACCATTATGCCCTATGAATCCTTGCGCGACTTCATCCAAAAGCTCGAAGGCAGCGGCCGGCTGGTGCGTGTTTCGGCGCCGGTCGACCCACACCTCGAGATGACGGAAATTCAGACCCGCCTGCTCGCCGAGGGCGGCCCGGCCGTGTTGTTCGAAAACCCGGTCTCGAAAGAGACCGGCAAACGCTACACCATGCCCGTGCTGGTCAATTTGTTCGGTACAGTCGAGCGGGTGGCCTGGGGCATGGACCGCGAACCTTCGGGCCTGCGCACCCTGGGCGAGACCCTGGCATTCCTCAAGCAGCCCGAACCGCCCGGCGGCTTCAAGGAAGCCTGGGAGATGCTGCCGCTGCTGAAGACAGCGCTCGCCATGAAGCCCAAGGTTGTCGGCTACGCGCCGGTGCAGGATGTGGTCCTCACTGGCGACCAAATCGACCTCGCGCAATTGCCGGTGCAGGGTTGTTGGCCCGGGGAGCCGGCGCCGCTGATTACCTGGCCGCTGGTCGTCACCAAGGGTCCGGGCAAGGGCAAGTCCGACGATTTTAATCTCGGCATCTACCGCATGCAGGTCTTGGGTAAGAACCAGACCCTGATGCGCTGGCTGAAGCATCGCGGCGGCGCACAGCATCATGCGCGCTGGGGGGCTGCGAAACGCGAGCCTTTCCCAGCTGCCGTTGTCATCGGGGCCGATCCCGGCACGATCCTCGCCGCCGTGACACCTGTGCCGGATACGATGTCGGAATATCATTTCGCCGGCATGCTGCGCGGCAAGAAGGTTGAGCTCGTAGATTGCAAGACCGTGCCGTTGCAGGTACCGGCCAATGCCGAGATCGTACTGGAAGGTCATGTCTCGCTGGAGGATTACCGCGACGAAGGTCCTTATGGCGATCACACGGGTTACTACAACTCCGTCGAGCCCTTCCCGGTCTTCACGGTGAGCGCCATCACGATGCGCAAGGACCCGATCTATCTCTCGACCTTCACCGGAAGGCCGCCGGATGAGCCGTCGGTGCTGGGCGAAGCGCTCAACGAAGTGTTCATCCCGCTCCTCACGCAGCAATTCCCGGAGATCGTGGATTTCTGGCTACCGCCGGAGGGCTGTTCCTATCGCATTGCCGTGGTGTCCATGAAGAAGGCCTATCCCGGCCATGCCAAGCGCGTGATGTTCGGCGTCTGGTCGTTTCTACGACAGTTCATGTACACGAAGTTTGTCATCGTCGTGGATGACGACATCAATGCACGCGATTGGAAGGATGTCATGTGGGCGATCTCGACCCGCATGGACCCGGTGCGCGACCTCACTTTGGTCGAGCGCACGCCGATCGACTATCTCGATTTCGCCTCGCCGGAAAGTGGGCTCGGCGGCAAGATCGGGCTTGATGCTACCAACAAGCTGCCGCCGGAAACCCATCGCGAATGGGGTGAGAAGATTGCCATGGACCAGAACATCGTCGACCGCGTGAGTGCCCGCTGGACCGAACTCGGTCTGCCGGGCAGCGGCAAGCCGATCTGGAAGTGACAGCGACCTCGGCCAGCAGCTGGGATGCCGTGAAGCCGTGGCGCAAGGAAGCGCGCGGCAAAATCCTGGCCGCCCGCACCGCCTTGCCACCGACCCTGCGCCAGGGCATGACGGCTGCGCTGATGGAGCGCCTGCATCCACTGTTGCAGGAGGCCGAGGGGCCGATCAGTTTCTATTGGCCGTTCCGCGGCGAGCCAGATCTCCGTCCCCTGATGCGCGCACTCGCCGCCGAGGGCGTCGAGATCGCGCTGCCGGTCGGCACCAAGATCGGCGAGCCACTGACCTTTCGCCCTTGGGAGCCCGGCTGCGCTATGGCGCGCGGCATCTGGGATATTCCGATACCTGCAACCGACATCGAGATCCTGCCGCAGACGATCATAGCACCTTTGGTCGGGTTCGACGCCGCGCTCTACCGCCTCGGCTATGGCGGTGGCTTCTTCGACCGAACCTTGGCTGCCCGCAAGAAACCAGCCGAAGTCATCGGCATTGGCTTTGCCATGTTCCAGCTGCCCAGCATCAAGCCGCAGGCCCATGACATCCCCATGGGCCGCATCGTCACCGACCGCTCGGCATCGCTCGCCGTGGCGACACGGGGTGCATCGGCGGTATGTTATGCGGAGGAAGCCGATCCACGCTATGCCGGCGAACTCGACGACCAGGAATTGATCACAGCCTTGCAGCCGTTGCTCTCCGCCGTGCCCAGCGAAAGGTTGCCGCTGCTCGATTTCATTCACTGGCGATTGGGCAGCAAGACCGAGGATGGGCATGGCTCCGCCCCTGGCGACCTCGACGCCTATCTCGGCAAGCTCATTCCGCGGGTACAGGACGACGGCATCCACGCCGCACTGAAGGCCTTGCGTGCGACGCTGGTGCCCTGAGTCATTTCCCGGGTTATTTTTTGGGCTTCATGGCCTGCCAATCGGCATCCGACATAGCCGAGAGGAAATTGAACTGGCCCGCACCCTGCAGCCATTCACCGCCATCGATCGTCACCACCTCGCCATTGATATAGCCGGCGAAATCGGAGACCAGGAAGGCCGCGAGATTGGCAAGCTCGCCATGCTCGCCAGCACGGCGCAGCGGATTGCGCGTCTCGAACGTCTTGGCAAGTTCCGCGTTGGGTACCAACCGCTCCCAGGCGCCCGGCGTCGGGAACGGCCCAGGTGCAATTGCATTTAGGCGAATGCCCCGACCGCCCCACTCCACCGCAAGACTCCTCGTGAGCGCCAGCACGCCGGCCTTGGCCATAGCTGACGGCACGACATAGGCTGAGCCGGTCCAGGCATAGGTTGTGACGATCGAGAGGACATTGGCCTTGCGCTGTTCGGCCAGCCAGCGTTTACCGCAAGCCAATGTCACGTAAGCGCTGCCATGAAGCACAATGCCCAGCACCGCATCCACCGCGCGCGGGGAAAGTTCTTCCGTTTTGGCGATGAAATTGCCCGCAGCGTTGTTGACCAGGATATCGATGCCACCGGTTTCCCAAAGTGCCGCTACCATGTCTTCGACTTGCGCTGCGTCGCGGATATCGCAGCGATGAACCGCGACTTCGCCGCCGGTCTCGGCGGTCAGCTTGGCAGCAGCCTCGGTCAGCACCTCTTCCCGTCGCCCACAGATTGCAAGCCGCGCACCCAGCTCCAGGAAGCGGCGCCCCATGGCGAGGCCCAAGCCGGTGCCGCCACCGGTCACCAGCACGCGCTTGCCCTTGAGAAGGCCGGGCTGAAACATGGGCCTATTGCTCCTTCGCGCGCAGCATTTCGCGGGAGATGATGTGCCGCTGGATCTCCGAGGTGCCTTCCCAGATACGCTCGACACGAGCATCGCGCCACATCATCTCGAGCGGCAGCTCTTCCATCAGGCCCATGCCGCCGAACACCTGGATGGCCTGATCCGTGACGCGTCCCAGCATTTCGGTCGCGAACAGCTTCGCCATGCCGGCATCGCCATTGGTCATGGTACCATTCTGCAGCTTCCAGCAGACATAGGCAGTGAGCGCGTCGGCGGCGGCCAATTCCGTCTTCATGTCGGCGAGCTTGAAGGACACGCCCTGGAACTTGCCGATGGTTTGGCCGAACTGCTTGCGCGTCGCCGCCCAATCCAGTGCCAATTCCATCGCGCGCTCCGCCTTGCCGCAGCAATTGGCGGCGATGAACACGCGGCCACCCAGCAGCCATTCATTGGCAACCTCGAAGCCCTTGCCTTCTTCGCCCAGGATCTGCCGCTTGTTCAGCCGCACATTGTCGAAAAACAGCTCGAAATTGTCATAGGCACGATAGGACACGCAGCGTGGCCCGCGGCGGATGGTGAAGCCCGGCGTATCGCGGTCGACCAGGAAGGCGGTGATGCGTTTCCGAGGGCCGCGCTTGGTCTCATCGACGCCGGTCACGGTAAAGACGATGGCGAAATCCGGCGTGCCGACACCGGTGATGAAATGCTTACCGCCCTTGATGATGTAGTCGTCGCCATCCGCCTCGGCGCGCGTCGTGATCGACATCGCGTCCGATCCGGCGCCAGGTTCGGTCAGCGCGAACACTTCCATCTTGTCGCCGCGCACCGTTGGCAGCAGATACTTCTCGATCTGCTCGCCTTTGGCCGCCATCAGAATATAAGATGGCCGGCCGACAAATTTCTGTACCGCCCAATTGGCCTTGCCCAGCTCACGCTCGAACAGCATCTGCGACAGAGCGTCTAGTCCGCCACCACCGACTGATTCCGGCATATTGGCGGCATAGAGGCCGAGTGCCTTGGCCTTTTCCTTGATCGCCTGGCCTATTTCGACCGGCACGTGACCCAGCTTGTCGACCTCACGCTCGACCGGATAAAGTTCATTCTCAACGAAAGCGCGGGTGGTCTCGACCAGCATGCGCTGCTCGTCGGTCGGCTGGAAATCGAATGGCATGACGGGTCCCTATCGCGGCACGGATGGACACAGCTTCGCGCTGCGCCCGCATTTGGCTTCCTATCCTATACCGGGCCTCGGACCTGACGAAAAGATCTATTTTACGTATGTATAATAATCTGGTAATCAGGAATGGCGCGTGAGGTCGTAGGCATCCTCGTCGTGCCCGCCGCGATTGCTCCAGAAGACGGCGGCCATCAGGCCGATGCTGAGACCCGACACCAGGACCGAGCCCACGACAAGTGCCGCCATTCCCTGCCAGCTGATATCCAGCCCCTTGAAACCATTGAACACCCAAAGCGCCACGCAGACAAAGGCAATGAGCCCGGCTGAGGTCAGCGAATAGGCGAGCATCCAGCGTTTCATCATATCCTCCTGCAAACCGCTGCCTTGTAGATGGCGCCTGCAGCATGCAATGTCAATTGACTGCATTCATTTAGTTTTGTATGTACCAACGAGACAAATGCATGGAAGATCGGTCGCGTTGATGCGCAAAAAGATCCGCCCCTGGCAGCCCGAGCTGAAACGACAAGCCGGGCCGCTTTATCTTGCCATCGCCGACCGCCTCGCGGCCGATCTGCAATCCGGTCGCGTCGTTCCCGGCCAGCAACTGCCGACGCAGCGCGCGCTGGCGGACCAGCTTGGCATCGACTTCACCACGGTGAGTCGCGGCTATGCCGAGGCGCGCAGGCGCGGCCTTATCGACGCGACTGTCGGGCGGGGCACATTTGTGCGGGCACCGTTGCGGGACACTGCCGATCGGTCGCCGGTCGATATGAGCATGAACCTGCCGCCGCAACCGGCCGATGTCGATCTCGCCGAACTCGTGCGCGACGGCATGGCGGCCGTAACGGCACGGCCGGACTTTCTCTCCCTGATGACCTATCGCGACAGCGCCGGCGCCCTCGAAGATCGCGAAGCTGGCGCGCGCTGGCTGCAGGGCCGCCTGGGCGACGTTCCGCTCAATCGCCTGCTGATCGCCGGCGGCACCCAGGCAGCTCTCACTGCCATCCTCACCAGCTACGCCAAGCCCGGTGATCACATCCTCACCGAGGAGCTTACCTATCCGGGCCTCCGCGCCGCGGCAGAACATCTCGGCCTCTGGCTGGAAGGTGTCGCGATGGATCATGAAGGCATGTTGCCCTCGGCACTGGAGGCCGCCTGCGCCACGGGTCGTGCGAGGCTGCTCTATTGCGTGCCAACGCTGCACAACCCGACCACCGCGACGATGTCGGAACAGCGCCGGCACGAGATCATCGCCATTGCGCGCCACCACAACCTCACGATCATCGAAGACGACGCCTATGGCCCGCTGGTCCGCAAAGCTCCGCCGGCCATCGCAGCGTTGGCACCAGATCTCACGATCTATCTCGGCGGCCTTGCGAAAGTGCTCAACCCAGCCCTGCGCGTTACCTATGTGGTGGCGCCCGATGCTCGCACGGCCGATCGCCTGACCTCGGCGCTGCGGGCCACCAGCCTGATGCCGCCGCCCTTGATGCTGGCGCTCGCCACCCATTGGATCGTGGAAGGAATCGCCACCCGCCTGCTCAACGATCTGCGCCAGGAAGCCATCGCCCGCCAGCGCCTCGCCACCGCCCGCCTGCCCCGAGCTGACATCCGCACGGCACCCGAGGCTTATCACATCTGGCTGAAGCTGCCCCTCGCCTGGCCCCGCGCAGCTTTCGTCGCACATCTCCAGCGGCAAGGTGTGGCCGTAGTGCCGAGCGACGCCTTTGCGGTCACTGACACGCCGCCGGAGGCCGTGCGGTTGTGCCTGGGCGCCGCTGCCGATCGCGCCAGCCTTGACCTCGCCCTCACCACCGTCGTCACCGCGATCAACGAACCCATCGGTCGCCCCGTTCCAGCGGTGGTGTGACGACACAGAGAATTACTGCAACCCCAACACCGGCTTAAGCCGATCGTTGTAAGCGCAGAACTCCTCGAAGGTGAGATCCGGATCGTCATTGAAGACGACATAGACACCGTCCATCAGCGGCCGCACCAGTGACACCTTGCCGGTAAGGCGCTTGATGACTTCATCGCGGCCGTAGCCGAGCGCGCGTTGGCACAGCTCGGCGTCCCAGAATTGCACTACCTGCAGAGAGAAGATGTTATTGCGGCCATTCAGATCCAGTTCCGAATCGTTTAGCAACTTATCTAGTTCGGCTCTATGCAGATCATGATACTGAGTGGAGTAGTCGCTGTAGAGGCCTCGCGCCAGATACCCACCGAAGGCAGAAATGGCTCCCGCGAGATGCTGATGGAGCATCGATCTGTATTTTAGATGCTGATTCTTGGTATCGAACTCAATCACTATCCTATCATCGGAGGACGCGCTGTCTCTGGGAATATAAGATCTGCCACGAAAGATGTAGTCGCCAACTAGCTCTATGCCAGGCGTCGCATACGCCACTTCAAAATGAGCGGTCAGGCCCTCTCCAAAATCCGGGGCCGGTGGAATCCTTAAACCTTCCCAACTCAGCGGTGGCGGCAACTTACTCATCGCCTCGACAACAAATGCATGGCGTTGTTCGACCGTCTGCCCATCGATCGGTCGGTAGTGCATAAAATATTCTAGAGTAGCACCAGTCATTGTCCTCTTACCTTTACGATGACGATGTCAGTGAAGAAGTTACTTTCGATAAAATGTCGAGCCTTTTTGGCCGCAGCTTCTGTCTTTACCTCATAGATAATTTTGCCGTAGCCGGGATTCTGGCGTAGAGCCTCTCGAAGCCGCAGCAACGTATCTCTGGTTTTCGCTTTAGCCCAGACGGCCATCTGGGTTTTGGTGTCAGTCAAGACTGCCGTCTCCAGATCGCCGAGCAAACCACCGGCATCTAGTCTAATCAGATGCCTCCCGTTTGTATTGGGATTGACATACCGTATCGCCGGCACGGCAAACTCGTTAGTTTCTGGCAGCCAGATTACGTCTGGATGACCCTTCATAAACTCGACCCAATCAGCAGACTCTGGCGCTTTCTCCTTAACATAGACGATTCCGCGATGTGGCTCAGGAAGATTATAGGCCTCCTTCAAGGTATAGAATTTCTTCTTTGCGATCTCCAAATCGGCTCTTAGATTTGGCGCAGTTTCGGCCAAGGTACTCGCCGTCTTACCACTCGCATTGTTCAACGCGACGGAATCGGGGCGGGTATCTTCGACCAACTCATCAAGCTTGTTGAGTGAAGTCGCACCTGTGAGTTCTGGTGTTGCTTCACCGACCCCTAGAGCAAGATTATCCATGCCGCGCGCCGCAATCGCTGCTTCTTCCACCGTGGATATTGCTCGACCGCGGAGAGTATTTGATGCTGCTCCAGCTTCCATTCCAATCCAGTTTTCCGGCGAAGCCATCGAGCCGGTGAAGCCTCCCAAAATGTCGACGACGTGCTCGGCTTTGGTTTCCGGCGAGGGAAGGTAGATCTCTCGATCTATTTCAGCGCGCCACGGTATAAATTCTCTTTGCTTCTCCTCCCACATGGCACGATAGGCAGCTTGCTGACCAGCACTCAGCAACTCCCACTCCGTCTGCCATTGCTTTCGCTCTTCCGGAGACAGAAAATCAATCCTGCGTTTGCCGCCAGCGATGCCCAATGGCTCGTACATGCGATACCAATCAGCAGCACCTTTTGATCCAGACTGCAGGAATCGATCGGGTGGCCGTGTTGCCAAGACATCGGGGGAGCGAGCGTGGCCGGATTTGAATTGTTGAATCGCCGTGCCTGCACCAGTGCCGTCAATAAACGCTTGCTTGGAGGAGGCATCAAATCTCCTGAGTAGAGTCGGCCGCTCAACTCCAGGACTTGGCTCATCAACTTCATCTGGCATAGCCGCAAAGCGACCACCATAGGGCACAGACGCCTTCCTCTGCTCCTGCGGCACTACCTGCGGGCTTTGATTGTCATTTACAGATGCTGGGAGCGATTGCCCGACTTGTATCTTACGCTTCGCGATGTATTCATCCTCACCCGGCATCTTTGCCGCGGCGATCTGGTCCATTGTTTTTCCGCGGATATGCTCAAGGCGATGGTCGCGCACTTCCGCTCTTTCGATCGTACGAATATTGCCGAAGCGATATTTGCCGTCGGGTCCCCGATACATCGGCGGGGTGGCGCCGCCAATATTGGCTAGCGCGAGGTCACGCGTTTTGTCGTCGATCTCCTCGCCCTGCAGCCAGGTATCCGCGCTAACTCCCTGCTGATAGGCCCAGCGGTCCCAGGTTTCCTTCGCCTCCGGCGAGTTGAAGCGGAAGACGCCGTTCTCCCAAACCCCCAGCACGTTCGAATTGGCAGCGGCTTTCGGCGCTGGCTTAGGTTCGGCATTTTTCTCTATATGCGGCGGCCAGGCGGATTGCCGCTGCGGTGCTGATGTCCTGGGTCCCATAAGGTGGCTCCGCGATTGCTGTCTCTCCTTTTGTTTGTATCATTTAATTCCTATTTTGTAAAGAACAAAAATAGAACATATCGCTCTAGACACTCCGTCCACGAGTGATCCAGCGCCTTGAAATCTCTGAATATTCATTCAACGCATATCGTCTATACCACTACGATCATTTACTTTTCGGCGCCCAAGAGCTAATCTTAGAACCTTACTGAGGTACTTTCGATGACCTATCCGCGGCGACATGTGGCGTTGGACGTGACCGGGCTTTGGCTCGGGCGTCATGCGCTTGTCTGCCTGCCGGATCTGCCGCCGAGCGGACCGCTCGAACGCGGCGACATCGAACGCTAGAGCTCCTTCCACACCCTTGAGCTTTACGACGTTCCGGAACGGACGCGCCTCCCGGCCGCGCCCGGTTCTCGTCCTGTTGTCGCCGAAGACGGACGCGCCTCCCGGCCGCGCCCGGTTCTCGTCCTGTTGTCGCCGAAGATCGCCCCGGAGTACCCATCATGCGCGCACCCCTTGTCCTCTTCATGCCGGCCCTCATTGCCGTCGCCGGTTTCGAGACCGCTCTTGCCATGGTCTCGCCGCTCGTCTCCCTGCGCCTCGAGGAAGGCGGCGTCTCCACGGGCAGGATCGGCTTCGTGGCGTCAGCCTATTCGCTGGGCTATCTCGGCGGTACGCAGGTCTGCCGGCATCTCATCCTGCATTTCGGTGCGCGCCAGACCGTGGCTGGTCTTGCCGCCTTGGCAGCACTCAGCCTGCTCGCCCATGCCATCATGTTCCACGTGCTGTTCTGGCTGCTGCTATCGGCGGTGTGCGGCTTCGCCATGGCCGGCATCTACACCATCGCCGAGAGTCTGTTGAACGTGCTGGCGAGCCGCGGCAATCGCGGGCGCCTCTACAGTGTCTACATGACGGCATCCTGGCTCACCGCCGGCGCGTCTCCTATCGCGGTGCTCGCAGAAGGTAGCGGCGGCGTCATCAGCTTCATCATCGCCGGCGGCCTCATCGCCCTCACGGTTCTGCCGGTGCTGTTCTCACGCCGCGCGGAACTGCCGGTCCCGGCCCATGGCAATCTCACCCTGCGCCATTTCCGCGCTGTCCCGCCGGTGGCGCTCGCCATCTGCTTTGGTTCCGGCATCGTCAATGGTGGGCTGCATGGTCTCTTGCCGAGCTATGCGGTCGAGACCGGCCTCAACAACAACGATCTTTCGGTGATGCTAACGGTGGCGGCCATCGCCGGCATCGCCGGCCAGTTTCCGATCGGCCATTTTTCCGACAAGGCGCGCGAGCGCATCGCCGTCGCCAAGGTGGTCATCATCCTTGGCATCCTGCTGTGCCTAGCCTTGTTCGCCTTTTCCAACGCTGGCTTCGTGATGCTGGTGACCCTGTTCGGCTTGCTTACAGCCATCATGGCGCCGATCTATGGCGTGGGCGCGGCCCTTGCCAATGATCGTGCGGGTGCCGGCTGCACCTTGGCAACCACGGGGACTTTGCTGTTCGTGAATGGGATCGGTGCGGCTGTCGGCCCGATCGGCGCGGGGCTTGCGATGCAAGCCTGGGGACCGGCAGGATTGTTCCTGTTCCTGGCCGGCGCTGCCGGTGTCATCGGTCTTGCCACCGCCAATCAGAAGGCGCTGGAGCGGATCTGGCTGCTGGTGCCGACGCGGCTATAAGAAAATGCGGGGTGCAGATGATCTGCACCCCGCATGGGTCTTAGCCGACGTCGAACTTCACGCCCTGCGCCAACGGCAGGTGATCCGAGTAGTTGATGGTGTTGGTGGCCCGGCGCATATAGGCCTTCCACGCATCCGAACCGCTCTCGCGGCCACCGCCGGTTTCCTTTTCACCGCCGAAGGCACCGCCGATTTCAGCACCTGACGGGCCGATATTGACGTTGGCGATGCCGCAATCCGACCCGACATCCGAGGTGAACAATTCCGCTTCCCGTACGTCGCGGGTGAAAATGCAGGAGGAAAGGCCTTGCGGCACATCGTTCTGCAGATGAATGGCGTCAGCAAAGTTCTTGTACTTCACGACATAGAGGATCGGCGCGAAGGTTTCGTGCTTCATGACCGCACTCTGCTTCGGCAACTCGACCACGGCGGGGCGAACATAATAACCATTGGCGCAGCCGGAAACTCTGACACGTTCGCCGCCGGTGACTTTGCCGCCTTCGGCCTTGGCCTGCTTCAACGCCGCCTGCATCGCCTCATAGGCTGCCGCATCGATGAGCGGGCCAATCAATGTCTTGGCCTCCAGAGGATTGCCGACCGGCACCTGGCCGTAGAGCTTCTTCAGGCGCGGCAGCAGCTTTGCGTAGATGTCCTCATGCACGAAGAGACGCCGCAGGCTGGTGCAGCGCTGGCCGGCAGTACCAACCGCACTGAACAGGATGGCGCGTTCGGCGAGTTTGAGATCGGCGGACGGGCAGACGATCATCGCGTTGTTGCCGCCCAGTTCCAGCAACGACCGGCCGAAACGGCTGGCCACGCGCGGTGCCACTTCACGGCCCATGCGGGTCGAGCCCGTGGCGGAGACGAGCGCCACGCGCGGGTCGTCGACCATCACCTCGCCCACTTCGCGGGCACCGATCAGGACCTCCAGCAGGCCCTCCGGAATGGCGGTCCCGGTTTCCTTGGCAAAACGGCTGGCAGCCTTGGCGAAGATCTTGGCCGAGGCAAGTGCGACCAGCGGCGTCTTTTCGCTGGGCTTCCACACCACGGAATTGCCGGCGACCAAAGCTAGCGCGATGTTCCATGACCAGACCGCGACCGGGAAGTTGAAGGCGGTGATGACGCCGACGACACCCAAAGGATGCCAGGTTTCCGCCATGCGGTGACCCGGGCGCTCCGAGGCGATGGTGAGGCCGTAGAGCTGGCGCGAAAGGCCGACTGCGAAATCGCAGATGTCAATCATCTCCTGCACTTCACCGAGGCCCTCGGTCACGATCTTGCCGGCTTCGACCGAGACAAGTTCACCCAACGCGGCCTTATTGGCGCGCAGCTCTTCACCCAGCAACCGCACGAGTTCGCCGCGCTTGGGCGCCGGCACCTGGCGCCAGGCCAGGAAGGCCGTCTGCGCGCGGGCGATCTTCTTCGCGGCACCTTTGGCGTCATCGCAGGCCAGGCGGCCGATCTCGCCACCGGTGATCGGCGAGCGGACAATGAGATCGCCCTTTTTCAGCGCCTTGGCGTCAAGGCCGAGAGCCTTCAGAATCTTGTCGAGTTTCATGATGTGGGAACTCCAATTGAAAAGCGCCCATGCATGCGCCAGAGGCGCCGATCTTGTCAACCGATGGCCCCAAATGTCGCCATTCCGGTGATTTCGGGAACTTTTAGACGCTGGCAGGTTTTGGCACTGGCAGGCTTTGGGCACGTCCCACGGCAGCCTGTGGCTTGCCCTGCCGCCGCAACCCGGCAACAATGCCCCGACAAGAATGCATCCGCAGTTTTGCAACCACCGGAGATAAATTGATGGCGCGCCTGCAAAATAATTCACTGGGATATGGACTTAAGCAGGCTCTGCTGGCGGGAGCCACCCTTGCCGTTCTGGCCTGGGCGCAGCCCGCCCGGGCGGAAAGCCTGCTCGACATCGCGCCAACGCCGGAGTTGGCGCCCGGGCAGGCCTGGGCCACGGTGGCCGAGATGATGATGGTCTATTACGACGTTCCCAATACCGGTCCTGGCGAGATGCAATGCAGCCTCGCCTTCTTCCTGACCGGTGCGCAGAATTGCTACAAGGCGCCGGAAGAAAGCGAATTCAGCGCGGTGAGCCGCGTCGTCAAAGGCTATTCGCAATTCGCCCATGAATCCTTTGGCGAAATTCCCGTCGCCATGCGCTGGGAAGAAGCCAAGACGATCACGCCGCAGGATATCGTCCAGGAAATCAAGTTCGAGCGCCCGGTGCTGGTGCAGATCGAACCGGCGCCGAATGAAGGCGAGACCAAGGCTGAGAAGCGCGCCGTCCTGATCGTGGGATTCGATGGCGGCCCGGAAAATCTGCAATTGATTATCAACGATCCAAAAGTCTACCAACCAACTCAGAATCCCTACCTCGAATTCGGCGGCAGGATTCGCGACAATTCCGGCCAGTACCAGATCGGCTATGCCGACTTCCTCTCCTTCCTGAAATGGTCGGCAACGCTCTATAAGATCAAGCCGGACTGAGTAACCCTCAGTAAAACAGCAATAAATCACCCAGCCATGCGGGTCGCACAGGTCCGGCATGGCTGGGGTAAATGTCAATTATCTTGACATATGCGCCCCCTGGCCTCATATCTCGCGGGCATTTCTTGTGGATTGCGCGCTTACGCCCTGGTTTGGCCGATTGTTTATGGCCACTTTTTCGGCGTCCATCCCGAGATACATATCCCACGTCATAGATTCCTGAGCAGGCGCGCCTTGGGTTCGCCCGCCGGCTATTTGCCCGCGCGCCCTTCGGCGCACGCGTAACTCCCTTGCGGCATGACAATGAACTGCCAAAAGGAATTACGGCATTGAATACGCATACCCAAACTACTCCCGCCACCAACATTCTGGCGGATTTCGCCTCGCTCAACCTGGTTGAACCGTTGATGCAGGCCGTGACCGAATCCGGTTACACCAAGCCCACGCCCATTCAGGCCCAGTCAATCCCCGCTTTGCTGGAAGGCCATGACCTTTTGGGTCTCGCCCAGACCGGCACCGGCAAGACGGCCGCCTTCGTCCTCCCCATGCTCCAGCGCATGATGGCCAACCGCAAGCAGCCGCAGCCCAAATCGGCGCGCGCCCTGATCCTGACGCCGACGCGCGAGCTCGCCGTCCAGATCAATGACAGCATCAAGACATACGGCCGCCACCTGCCCCTGCGCTCGACCGTCATTTTCGGCGGCGTCGGCTCAGTCCCGCAGATCAACACAATGCGCCGCGGCGTCGACTTTGTCGTCGCCACGCCGGGTCGTCTGCTCGATCTCATGAACCAGGGCCATGTGTCGCTCTCATCGGTCGAGTTCTTCGTCCTCGACGAAGCCGATCGGATGCTCGACATGGGCTTCATCCGCGACATTCGGAAGATTGTGGCCTCGCTGCCGGTGCGCCGCCAGACGCTGCTGTTCTCGGCCACCATGCCGAACGAAATCGCCGACCTCGCCAACAGCCTGCTGACCAAGCCCAAGCGCGTCGAAGTGGTCCCGCAATCGACCACTGCCGAGCGCATCGACCAGATCGTCTACATGGTCTCGAAGACCAACAAGCGCCGCTTGCTTGCTGAACTGCTGAACGGTCCGGGCGTCACCCGCTCGATCGTCTTCACGCGCACCAAGCGCGGTGCTGACCGCGTCTCCGAGCAATTGGAGCGTGACGGCATCCGCAGCGCCGCGATCCATGGCAATAAGGGCCAGAGCGCCCGCCAGACTGCCTTGAACTCGTTCCGCAACGGCAGCGTCAAGGTGCTGGTCGCCACTGACATCGCTGCCCGTGGCATCGATGTCGACGGCATCAGCCATGTCGTCAATTACGATTTGCCGCTGGAGCCGGAAAGCTATGTTCACCGCATCGGCCGTACGGCCCGTGCCGGTGCCACCGGTATCGCCATCAGCCTGTGCGATGGTGAAGAACGCAGCCTCCTGCGCGACATCGAGAAGATCGTGCGTATGAAGATTCCCGTGGTCGACGATCATCCCCTGGCCAAAGGCGGCGGCGATGCCGGTGCCGGCGAGCAGATCACACTCCACCGCGCTCAGAGCATCCGCCAGGACCAGGAACGCACCCAGGAGCGTAATCCGGGCCGCGGCCCGCGTCGCGGTGGTGGCGGTGCCGGACATGGCGGCGGCGACCGCAATCGCGGTGGTCAAGCCCGTGGCGAGCATCGCGGCGAACGGAGCCATGCCGCGCGTGGCGACCGTGACCGCGCCCCGGCCAAGAACGCTGATTTCCGCGGTGGCGACTTCCGCGAACAGGAAGCCCGTCAGCCTCGGACGGAGCGTTCCGCTCAGGCCCGCACCGAGCGTCCCGCGCAGCCGCGTGGCGAAGCCCGCGCCGATCGCAGCCACAACCGTCCGGAAGCCCGCACGGAGAACCGTGATGCGCGCCCGGCACGCCGCGACGATCGACCGCGCCGCGATGATGGTGGTGAAAGCCGCTTTGAAGCCGATCGCCGTCAGGCAGGTGCTCAACGCAACGACGCCCGTCGCAGCGAAGCACCGGTCCGCGCCAGTGAGCCACGCCGCGAACCGGTGCGCCCCGACGGCGAGCATCGCCGTATCGACTACCGCGCCCGCGCCGAACAGGGCGAGCGAGCCAAGCCCGGCGTCCATCGTGGCCCCGGCAGCAGCCGCCCGGCGCGTTAAGAGAAACTGACACAGTCAAGCCTCGCCTTGGCTGACCTGAGACCGAACCGCCGGGCAGCCGCATGCTGCCCGGCGGTTTCTTTTTAAGCGGCCGGCTTGATGTTTAGCACCGCCTCCAGATCCGGCTGGTCGATCTGCTCCGGATCGAGGAACTGCTCGGCATATCGTTTCCAGACGCCTTCCTCGATGAAGATATCGAGCAGGTCCGGGTCAAGATGGTTATCCTTTTTCATGAAGCCCATGATCTTGATCGCTTCGCTGAGCTTCTTCGCCTTTTTATAGGGCCGGTCGGCGGCCGTCAGCGCCTCGAACACGTCGGCGATCGCCATCATGCGTGCAACGGGCGACATCTCATCCTGCTTCAGCCGCTTGGGGTATCCCGTACCGTTCATCTTCTCATGATGCCCGCCTGCTATCTCCGGCACGGCTCGCAGATGCTTCGGGAAAGGCAGACTCTTCAACATGATGATCGTTTGAGAGATATGATCATTGATCCGATAGCGTTCCTCTTCGGTCAGCGTTCCGCGGCCGATGCATAAATTATAGATCTCGCCTCGATTCATCTTGTAACGCGGCATGTCGAGCTTGAAGCCCCAGGGATTGTCCTGCGTGATGATGTCCTTGGCCTCGTGCGGCGTGATGTGATCCTCGCGATCAGCGAGCAGTGGTTCGTCGACAGGAAGCGTCGGTTCCGGCGTCCGGTCCATGCGCCGCTTTTCCTCGTAGGAGACGCCAGCCCGGTTGCTCAGGGTCCGTCGCCAGCTACGCCGGGCAATCTCCTGGATGCGCGCGACCTTTGCCGGTTCCATGAACTCGCCACCCTCGTTGCAAGTCGCCACGAAGGCAAAATCTTCATCCAGCTGTTGGAGTGACTGGGTGAGTGCCGCGTGCAAGGTCGGCTCATCCTGCCCAGCCAGACGGCCCTGCCAATAGACGATCTCCGCATCGCGCTTCATGACCTCGAAACGCATGCGGATTTCATGGATACGGTCGTAGAGCGTTTCCAACTTGGTCGCCTTGTCGACAACATATTCCGGTGTCGTCACCTTGCCGCAATCGTGCAGCCAGGAGCCGATCTCGACCGCTTCCCATTCCTCGGCGGATAGTTTGAAATCGGCGAACGGCCCATTCGTGCGGGCGCATGTTGCCTCCGCCAGCATCCGGGTCAAAGCCGGCACTCGGGCACAATGGCCGCCAGTGTAAGTCGATTTAGCGTCGATCGCCCCCGCGATCAGCTTGATCAGCGCATCCATCAGGTCTTTCTGCGCCTGCAGCAACTGCTTGTTCTCGATCGCGACACCGGCGCTGCCACTGACGGCGCGGATGAGTTCAATCAACCGGTTGCTCACCGACCAGGGTTTCTGTCCGGCACCGATGGCCTTCGTCAGCACAAGCGCCCCCAGCACCTGCTGTTTGCGATTGAACAGCGGCACCACGATCAACGCCATGCGAACCGCCTGCTCCCGCTCCACCAGTTCATGCAGACCTAGCGCATCAAGCTCGTCATATTCCAGGCGGCGTTCGATCAGGGCGATGCGCCCTTCACCTAAGGCTGCCGCGATCTCGCCCAACAGTCCGGCCCCGTGCACCGGCAACGATTTAGCGTGCGCATCCGGGCCGGCCATCTCATCATCGTGCCAGCGAACGATCTCAGGATGCAGCATGCCTTCTTCCTCATGCCACAGGTAAATGGCACCACCGTCGCTTTCGACCAATTCGATTGTTTCGCGCAGCACGAGGTTGAGAAGTGGACGAAAATCCCGCTCCGCTGCCAGCGCGTGACCTATGTCGAGGAACTTGCGGATCGTCACCTTCATGCGACTGAGCGAGCGGCCCAGATCACCTACTTCCGAAATGATGGTCTTGACCTTGACGTCTTTCTCGAAATCGAACGCGGCGATCGCCTTGGTTTCACGCGCCAGCCGATTAATTGGCTTCACCAGCAATCTGGTGCCCAGCCAACCGACCAGGATCGCTACCAGCAGGATGACAAAGGCGATTGTGATCTGGCTTTCGACAATGCTCCGTGCACCGGCGAAAAGTTCGTCTTCCGGGACGGCGATCAGCATGGTGATCGCATTGATGCCTTCGATCTCTATTTTCGTCGTCGAGATCTGCCATTTGCGCCCGTCCAGCTCTACCTGATCGCGGATCTTGGTGCCGGTCAACATGTTGGCCGCGGCAGTCAAGGCTGGCACCTTGAGTTCGCCGATGGTCACGAGACGCAGCGAGCCATCGGCTTGAAGCGCCGTCATCTTGGTTCCATCGCGATAGGCTACAACCTGACCGCTTCGCCCGATCAGCGCCAGTTCGGTGGATGGCGTGATGCGGATATTCTTCATCTCTTCCGCCATCGATTCCAGCGTGAGATCGAGTGCGACGACAACGGCGCCATCCGCCGACCTGCTGGCCAGGGTCGCACCCACCAGCTTCGTCGTAAAGAAGACGTAGGGTTCAGTGAAGACGGTACCTGGCTGTTTTGACGCCGATTGAAACCAGGGCCGGGTGCGCGGATCATAGCGATAGCCCGGTTGAAAGCGCATATCGAGCAGCTTGTGCTGGGCGTCGTAATACCGGTATTCGCCGATCATCGCCCCCACTGCATCCTGGGTTATCGACTGCACCAGCAGGGTAGCGGTCTTCGGCGCCTTGACGACACGTCTGACGTCATCGTTGCGCAACGGACGGAACAGGATGAACTCGCCATTGGGGTAGCCGACATAGAGGGCATCGGTGATAGGGTTCTCATTCAGGGCGTCAAACACCAGCGGCAATTCATCGAGACGCTGCACCAGATTGTCGGCGCCAGACAGACCGCTATGCGCCAGCAGGGTGATCTGGTTGCGTGCCGGCGAGAGAATGCGCTGGACCTTTTCATTGAGCGTATCCCGAATATAGCGGGTCGTCTCGGCGGAGGTCGTCAGCAGGATGTCCTGGGTGCCACGGTAGGTCTGCCAGGCAAAGGTTGCGACAACGATGACCAGCAAGGTGGTGATGCCGATGACCCCCAGCAGGTGCAGGGGAAATTCTACGGTTGGCTTTTTCTGTCGTCCAGCGACGGACATGGCATGCTCCTGCCTGAAAATCTCGAAATCTGTTCAGTATTCGATCATGGTTGCCGCAGCGGCCTTCGATATATGCCGTGCTGCAAGGCGGTGCAGCGTCTGATCGAGGCGCATCCCCTCGATGAGCCGCAGCCAATTGTCGACTTGTGCCGCATTGAAGGTCGCGCGGGCCAGGGCGAGTCCGCTGGGCGTTGGCGGTGCTGGCGAGGCATTGACCAAGGTGAACGCCGCACGCTCCTCCGCCGTAAGGTAGAAGAAATAGTGGATCGACGGCGCGAGGATGGCCTCGACCGTTCCGGTTCGCAGGGCTTCGAACAAGTCTGCCTGCGTCGCCAGTTCGACCACGCGGTTTTCGCCCAGCAGAACCTTGAGGTGATAGTCATAGTAGTTGCCGTAGCGAAATCCGCGCACCAGACCGATCCGCCATGCCGGCTTTGCTACCAGGGCATCCAAGGAAAAGGTCGTGCCGACCTCAGCCGATGGCATGATGAGCATGTTCTTGAAGCCGAAATAGGTCACGAAGCGTGCAAGCTTTTCACGCCCCGGCGTCGCGATAGAGCTGGTCGCCATGTCGATGGTCCCAGCTTCGATCGCCGGCCAAAGATCTGCCCGCTGTACCAAGCGAATGTCGAAGACACAGCCCGACCGCCACATGAGTTCGCCGATGATGTCGGCGTCAACTCCTGCACCATCGTGATACATTGAGCCGAATTCCATAACCGCGACACGAATGGGCTTTGCGCAGCCAAAATCCCGCGCCGGATCCTGCCCTTGTGCCATGGCTTCGCCGGACGCGGCGATCGCCAGGATCGCCAGCCAAACCAGGGTAACTCCTGTCACCGATACCCGCATGCTCAAGCCCCGCGCCATGCATCGAGGACAATCTAGCTTCGCGGCTTTAACGATCCATTAAGCACGCAGTATACAGCGAAAAGCTGCCGCGTTGAATCGACAAGAGAGGCCAAACCGGCTCCATCGCGTCTCGGTCTATTGCAGCACGATATTGAGCTGTCGCAGGGCGTCGGCAATGGGAACAAAGAAATTGATGCCGACGAGATGATCCGTCTCGTCGGTGAGGCCCGACTGCGAGAGGCCGACGACATTGCCCTGATTGTCCAGGAGCGGGCCGCCGCTGCTGCCCGGTTGGATCGTCACATCGGCCTGGATCAATTCCAGCCCATGCTCATTGCGCTGATTTTGGCTGACGATGCCGCGCGTCACCGTGCCAGCAAGGCTTTCATACAATGGCGAGCCGACGGCATAGACCTCCTCCGTCAGCGCCACCGGCGTCCGCCGCAGTGGCAGCGGCGTGAACGTGCCATTCTCGACCTGCAGCAATGCGACATCGCGCTTGGCATCGCTGCGCAAGGTGGTGGCAAACACTTCCATGCCGTTGATGAGCGTCACCTTGAGGCGTGCGGCGTTGCGGGCGACGTGATGATTGGTGAGGATCAGATTCGGTGCCACGAAGAATCCCGAGCCCTGTCCGATGCCGGTCGTGATGGTCACGACGGAAGCCTGGATGCGCGCCATGTTGGCGCCGATGGTACCCGAGAAAAGATCGGTCACCGGGATCGCCAAGGCTGGTTGGTCCGTCACCTTCCCCCAGCCGCTCAGCGGTGCCGCCGTCTTTGTCGCCTGTTGGCTGGTGCCCTTGCGCAGTAGCACATCGTGAAACCTCGGATCGCCCCCAAGATTCCGCGCGGCTGCCGCAAAGGCGCGAAAAATCAGGGCGATCTCGCCGTCAGCAACCCCGTCTGGCAACTCTGCAGAGCCGTCAGTACGGGTCTCCAGGACGACCTTCCGATCCAAGGTCGAAAAAACTTGCCAGGTAACGGTAGTGCCCGCCGATCCGTGCTGTGTTCCTATTGGGCGACCAGCGATTGTCACCTCATTGCAGACATCCATTGAAATGGAATCAACTCGCCCGGCAACGAGATATTCCGCGTCTCGGTCGGCATCCACATAATTGCCGAACAACGCGTCAGGGTCGCCGATGACATTGTAGCCAGCGTCGCGCATTTCACGATAGAAGATGTCGCTCAGTTCTTCATCTCGCGCCGTGAATCTGCCGGTCGCCCAATGGATTGGTGTCGGCGTAAAACTAGGCCCGCATAGCTGAAAATTGCCAGATCGGTAGTGACCAATTAACTCGCCGCGCTCGAGATTGAAGACCACGCGATCGAGTTGGATGGCGGCGAGATCTTCGCCCTGTGCTGCAGCGCTGGCAAGCGGTGCCACGGGCGCCACATGCGTGCCCTCGCAGGCAACAAGTATCGGCGCAAATGTCAGCAGCACGCCAAGCGAAATAGCCCAGCGCTCTCTATAGCCAAATCCCATGATGAATCCCCGTGTACCAGAGCTTCATCTTTGAGAACAAAAAGTGTACTGTAAAGAGAAAAATAGTATCCGAATAAACTTTTTACGGACTGATCGCCGGCTGCTTCTGCGCGTAGCCGACGCCCTGCAGCGCCGTTTCGATCTCCCCGAGGATCGCGGGATCATCGATCGTGGCCGGCATCGCGACATCCAGCCCGTCGGCGATCTTCTGCATGGTGCCGCGCAGAATTTTGCCTGAGCGGGTCTTTGGCAAACGATCGACGACCGCTGCCGTCTTGAATGCCGCGACGGGGCCGATCCTGTCGCGCACCAATTGCACGACTTCGGCCACCAATTGGACATGCGGCTTGGTGATGCCCGCCTTCAGGACCAGGAAGCCCAGGGGCAATTGCCCCTTCACCTCGTCATAGACCCCCACCACCGCGCATTCGGCGACATCGGGATGGCTCGCCAGCACTTCCTCCATGCCGCCGGTCGACAGGCGATGGCCGGCGACGTTGATGATATCGTCAGTCCGGGCCATGATGTAGACATAGCCGTCCTCGTCGATGAAGCCTGCATCCGAGGTCTGGTAGTAGCCAGGGAAGTGATCGAAATAGCTTTTGAGATAGCGATCCTCTGCATTCCACAGGGTCGGAAAAGCGGAGGGCGGCAGCGGCAACTTGCAGACGATGTTGCCGATCTCGCCGGGCTTCGCCGGATGGCCATCGTCGCCCAACACGCGCACATCCCAGCCAGGGGCCGCGCGCGTCGGCGAGCCGTGTTTGACGGCCAACAATTCGATGCCCAGACAATTGGCGGCGATCGCCCAGCCGGTCTCCGTCTGCCACCAGTGATCGATCACGGGAACGTTAAGCTGGCTTTCCGCCCATTCCAGGGTAGCCGGATCGGAACGCTCCCCGGCGAGGAACAGCGCGCGCAGAGAGCGGAGGTCGTAGCGCTGGATCAGCTTGCCATCCGGATCCTCGCGCTTGATGGCGCGGAACGCGGTGGGCGCTGTGAACAGGGTCGACACCTGATGCTGCGCGATAACCCGCCAGAAAGCGCCGGCATCCGGCGTCCCGATCGGCTTGCCCTCATAGAGCACCGTCGTGCAGCCATAGAGCAGCGGCGCATAAACGATGTAGGAATGCCCAACCACCCAGCCCACATCCGAGGCGGCCCAGAACACCTCGCCGGGCCGCATGTTGTAGATGTTCCGCATCGACCAGTTGAGCGCCACGGCATGGCCGCCATTGTCCCGCACGACACCCTTTGGGGCACCGGTCGTGCCGGAGGTATACAGAATGTAGAGCGGGTCGGTCGCGGCAACGGCTACGCAAGCATGCGGCTTGGCCGCGGTGATCACGCTATCCCAGTCGAGATCGCGGCCGGGCACCAGCGTGGCGAGCTGGCGGTCGCGCTGCAGGATGATCGTGTTGACCGGCTTGTGTTTTGCAAGCTCGATCGCATTGTCGATCAGCGGCTTGTAGGGAATGATGCGCGTTGTCTCGATGCCACAGGAAGCGCCGACGATGAGCTTGGGCTGGCAATCATCGATCCGCGTCGCCAACTCCTTGGCGGCGAACCCGCCGAAGACGACCGAATGGATCGCCCCCAGCCGCGCACAAGCCAGCATGGCGACCAACGCCTCCGGCACCATCGGCATATAGATGATGACGCGGTCGCCCTTGACCACGCCGATGCCGGCCATGGCGCCGGCAAAGCGTGCGACTTGGTCGGTGAGCTCCGCATAGGTGATGTGACGGACTGTGTCGGTCACGGGGCTATCGTAGATGATGGCAGTCTGGTCGCCGCGCCCCGCCTCGACATGCCGGTCGAGGCAGTTATGGGCGGTGTTGAACTGCGCGCCGGTGAACCAGCGATAGAAAGGCGGCCTGCTGTCGTCGAGGACACGGTCCCAGGGCTTGATCCAGGTCAGGTCAGCGGCCGCCTCGGCCCAAAACGCCTCCCGGTCGTCGATCGACCGGCGATAGATAGTCTCGAACTTGCCTGACATGCCCACGAATCCTTCCCGACTGCACGCAACCGCTTCTGCGGTTCTTTCTTATTCAGTCTGCAGTATCGTCATAACCATGCCTGAGGCAAGGTTTTAGCGTGGTCGCGTCACCCACAGGCAAGAACTTTGGCGCGTACAAACAAGAACGGACTGCCCTATCGATCATGGGCAGCCCGTCCAGCATTCACCTATGGTTGGCGGTGCTATTTCGGCGCGTCGGCAATCTTGCCGGCAGCAACCCGGTTGGTGGCGCTGATGATCGCCTTCAACGAGGCAGTAACGATGTTGGAATCCTTGCCGACACCAAACACAATGCGGCCATCAGGCAGCGACATCTCGACATAGGCCACTGCGTTGGCGTCATTGCCCTTGCCGACCGAATGCTCCCGGTAGTCGACCACTTTGAGATCGATCCCGGAATGCTTCTTCAGGGCATCCATGAAGGCATCGATCGGCCCGTTGCCGCGACCGGTGATGCTGACTTCCTTACCCTTGTCGCGAATGCCTGCAGTGAGATTGCGGATCTCGCTGGCATGGCTGTCCGCCAGAGTCTGGTGATCGACGAAGGCATAGGGCGTCTCCAGCGACAGGTACTCGTCGTTGAAGGACTGCCAGATCTGGCTGGCGGTGATCTCCTTCCCGGTCTTGTCGGCAACGTCCTGTACCACCTGGCTGAACTCCACCTGGAGGCGGCGTGGCAGCGTGAGGCCGTAATCGGTCTCAAGCACATAGGCCACACCACCCTTGCCCGACTGACTGTTGATGCGGATGACCGCTTCATAGGAACGGCCGACATCGGCGGGGTCGATCGGCAAATAGGGCACTTCCCATTCGCCGCTGTTCGACTGCTTCATCGCGGCAAAGCCCTTCTTGATCGCATCCTGATGCGATCCTGAAAAGGCGGTGAAGACGAGATCCCCGGCGTAAGGGTGGCGGGGGTGCACCGGCAGCTGGTTGCAATATTCCGCCGTCTGCACCAGCTCGTTGATATCGCCGAAATCGACTTCTGGATCGACCCCCTGCGTGAACAGATTGAGGCCCAAGGTCACCAGGTCCACATTGCCCGTGCGCTCGCCATTGCCGAACAAGGTGCCTTCGATGCGGTCGGCACCGGCCAGCACGCCGAGTTCCGCTGCGGCCACACCGGTGCCGCGGTCGTTATGCGGGTGCAGCGAAATGATCGCTGCCTCACGGTTCTTCATCTTGCGGCAGAAATACTCGATCTGGTCAGCATAGATGTTCGGCGTCGACATCTCGACCGTGGCCGGCAGATTGAGGATGCAGGGCTTCACCTTGGTCGGCTGCCACACATCCATCACCGCCTCGCACACCTCGATCGCGTAATCGATCTCGGTGCCGGTGAAGCTTTCCGGGCTGTATTGGAAGACGAACTCGGTGTCGCCCTTCTGCTGGGCGGCGAGGTCGCGCACCAGGGTGGCACCGTGCACGGCGATCTGCTTGATGCCCTTCATGTCCTGGTTGAACACCACACGGCGCTGCAGGGTCGAGGTCGAGTTGTAGACATGGACGATGGCGCGGCGCGCGCCCACCAACGCTTCATAGGTGCGGATGATCAGCTGATCGCGCGCCTGGGTCAGCACCTGGATCGTGACGTCCGCCGGGATATGCCCACCCTCGATGAGCTCACGGCAGAAGTCGAAATCCGTCTGGCTGGCGGAGGGGAAACCGATCTCGATTTCCTTGTAGCCCATCTTCACCAACGTCCGGAACATGCGGAGCTTGCGCTCCGGCCCCATCGGCTCGATCAGGGCTTGGTTTCCGTCACGCAGATCCACCGAGCACCAGATCGGCGCCTTGGTGATCGTTTTCCCCGGCCATTGTCGGTCGGGCAAGGGCACGGGCTGAAACGGTCGATATTTTGTTGTCGGGTCGATACGCATGGCACTGTCCTCGCAGGAATTTCGTAAAGGGTCGTTTTAAGAGCGACTCTTGGCGCCGCCGCCGGTATCCCGAAACGGGATGTCGCTATCAGGTCCGACGGCGGCCGCTAAGCGAGGGTAGCCCTACGCACTGGTCAATAGACCCTAACACATTGCAGTTTATGACGATTTTGCGGATCATCGGCAACACCTGACGAGACGGAAACTATTCTGGCGGGGGTGGGCCAAACGGCCACGCGGCCGGCGCGATTCAGCGCGCCGGGGCGATAAGTCGAAGCGATAGCGCCAGAATTTGGGTCAGGTTGCTCATGCAGCAACCTTACCTAGGGGCCTGCAGGCAGGTCAAGGGTGAAACAAAAAACCGCCGGACGGCCGGTCTGGCCATCAACGGCGGTCTATTTTGTCGGAATTTCGGGTTTCGGGGGCTTAGTGCACCCGTTCGAGATCAGCGAGTTCGTCCTTGATACGGAGTTTCAGCTTTTTGAGGGCGTGGAGGGCAGCCTCGTCAGGGTGCGGGCGCCGTTCCTCGTCGGCGATCTTTGCGTCCAAATCGGCATGCTTTGACTTAAGCGAATCCAAATGCGCAGTCATTGCCATACGTCTTCTCCTCTCTGGTTGCAGTCGTCAAATTTGCGTTGCTTGCTGTCTCGCTTTGCTGGTTCTCTCTGCTCGAATGCTAACGCCAATCGCTCCCCTAAGTAAATGAGAGACAGGGGTCGCCCCTTCAAGATGTTACGGTAATATCGCCATATGATTAAGATTGGTTGACCTATTCGATTTCACACTAGGCATGCTGCGAGAGAATGACGAAGAAACCTCTACACGTTGAGACGCAACACCCACCCTCACGCCTCGTCATCGGCATTTCGGGGGCGTCGGGCGTCATCTATGGGATCAGACTCCTCGAACTGCTCAAAGGGTCGATGATTGAGACCCATCTGATCATGTCGCGCACGGCCGAACTGACCCTGACCTATGAAACAAATCGTAAGGTCGCGTCGGTAAAGGCCTTGGCGGATTTCTGTCATAGCAATGACGATCTCGCAGCGCCGATCTCCTCCGGCTCGTTCCTCACCTTGGGAATGATCGTGGCGCCCTGCTCGGCAAAGTCGATGGCGGAGATCGCCAGCGGTGTCACACCTACGTTGATTGCCCGCGCCGCTGATGTCGTGTTGAAGGAACGCCGCCGCCTCGTCCTGATGTTGCGCGAGACACCCTTGCATCTCGGCCACATTCGCAACATGGCGGCGGTCACGGAAATGGGCGGCATCATCGCGCCGCCAGTGCCGGCGATGTATGTGCAGCCGCAATCGATCGAAGAGATGGTGGATCAGAGCCTGGGGCGCGTGCTCGATCTTTTCGGCCTGCACCTCGATCATGTCGCCCGCTGGGACAAGAACGCCAAGCGCCGCCGCTAGAATTCCTTGCGCCGCGTTGCCACCAGCAGCGTAAAGGCCGCCGCCACCAGCAACCCGACGACCATCAAAGCATGCGGGTTCCAGATGTTCTCCATGGCAAACCCGGCAACCGGCGGCGCTACGATATTGGCGCCGGTATAGACCATGACGAAAGCGGCATTGATCACCACCAGCTCGCCACCGGAGAAGCGGCGGCCCATCGCCACCAATGCCACCGAATAAGTCCCCCAGACACAGCCGCCCCACAGGAACGCGACCACCCCGAGCAGCACCGGTATCGCCGGCAACCCAGCCAGTACCAGCATCGGCGCAACGATACAGGCGACACCGCATCCCAGGAGCACCGGCCGCGGTCCCCAGCGGTCGGCGAGCCAGCCTATCGGAAATTGCAGCAATACGTTGCCGGCGATGAAGATACTGAGCAGCGTCAGCGCAAACGCTTCCGACAAGCCGACGCGCTGGCCCCAGATGGCGAGGAAGCTGAAGAAGGTTGAATCGAGCGCGCCGGAAACGAAGGCTGCAGACAGCAAGGCCGGCAACGCCAGAAAGACGCTGACGATCCCTGCCCCGCCTTTGTGGTCCAGCACCGGCGCCATGCGCCGCAACGGAATGAAGATGGCCAGGGACAACAGCTGCAACCCGATAAACCATGGCATGGGTGAAACGGCGAGCGCATCGGCCCACTGCAGCGTCAAAGGGCCGGCAGCAAACCCGGCCGCCATGATGGCGGCATAGAGGGCGACAGCGCGGCCGCGGCTGCGGTCAGTGGCGGCGACGTTGATCCAGGTCTCCGTCACCACCCAAGGCACGCTGCCGGACAGGCCGCTGATGAAACGCAGCGCCAGCCAGGCATAGACGGAATCCCAGGAGGACAGCGGCAGCAGGGTTGCGATCGCGATGACCGTGCACCAGATCATGGCATTGCCGCTGCCGAAGCGGCGCACGATCCGCTGTGTAAAGGGCGCCATCAGCATGACGCCCAGCGGATGGGCGGCGGCCACCAACCCGATCAGCGACGCGTTGATGCCGCGACCCTCCATGTCCAGCGCCATCCACGGCACCAGCCCACCGAAGGAGATGCTGAAGGCAAAGATGCTGGCATAGAGGCCAAGCAGCGCCAGATAGCGCTGTCGCGGCGTCGTGCTCGCTAGTGTCGCCTCATGTCCCATCAGCTACCCCTGATTTCCGGACGGGCAACATAGCGGTCGTCATTGGCGTAGCGGAAGCCGGAATCGTTAACAAAGATCAAATCCGGCACAAATCTTGCTTCTTTATGTTGACGAATTACGACACTAGGCAAGAAAGGCCGTGCCATGTCGATATCCTTTGAAAGCGCGCTGAGCAGCGCGATCAAACTCGACCCTATCTCGGAAAAAGATGCCCAGCAGAAAGCCGAGGAGGCCGCAGCGAGCGCGTTTGCGTCCGTGCTGGCACAAGCGGAGGCTGCGTCGGACGTGACCCAGATCAGCGGTCAGCGCAGCAATGCAGTGATTCCAGCGGCTCTCATTAACCTCAGCGCAAGCGATCCCGCTGGGGCAGAAACAGCGGCTGTCATAAACGCCGCCGATCAGGCCATCGATGCGAGCGATGCCAGGGAGACCTTCCTCGATTTCGCCCGCAAGACACCAGCTGAAAAAATGCGCGCCATGATCCTCGCTGAAATGGGCCTGAGCGAGGATGCGCTGCGATCCCTGGACGCCGACGCCCGCGCTGAGCTGGAGGCCAAAATCCGTATCCGGATCGAGGCCAAGATCCGCGAAGAGATGGAAAAAGGGTCTGGCATTAAGCTCGGCCAGACGGCGCTAAATCCGGCAATTTCTGGCTGACCTATCTACCTTTAGGAACGCCTCATCACATAAGTGGTATTTTAGTAGATTTCTATTGCTCGGCCGGACAATTGTTAGTCTTTCCTTAAGACGAAAACCGCACAACGAGGGGTCAGGCCAATGCGCCCTCGCTTCTGCGGAGACCATTTCATGGAGGCCAAGCCGGCCGAACACATGCCCCACACCGCCCCGGTCACTCGGGACGAGGTCGAGGCCGAGCTGATTTCCAGCCTCTATAAGCGCACGCGCCCGCTGCTGCTTGCCAATATCGGCGCCATGTCGCTGCTGACCATGTCGCTTTGGAGCAGCGCCAACACCTTCTATCTCCTCAGTTGGGCCATTGCATTGTTCAGTTGGACCATGTTGCGCTTCGCACTGGCGAAGCTCTATCTGCGCCGTCCGCGCTCGGTTGGTGAGGCGAAGCATTGGGTCTATGCCTTTTCGGTGGGTTCCGGCGTCGCCGGCACCTTGTGGGGCATTTCGATCCTCCTCATCGGCAGCCTCGGTCCCGAACATGCGAAACTGGTGGCGGCGTTCATGATGGCGGCACTCAGCGCCTCGGCCATTGCCGGCTACACCAACAGCATCATTGCCTTCGGTGCCTTTACAGCACCCGCCTTGACACCTTTTGGCATTCACATGATCTGGTTCGACGGCGAACCGAGCTGGATCATCGCCTCCTTCGTGGTCTTCTGGGGCTTGCTGCTGTGGTCAATGGCGCGCCACCTCAATGACGGCTTCAAGGAAAACGTCGGGTTGATGCTGGGCAATCTGCGCCTCATCGACCATCTGTCGCTGGCGAAGGACCGAGCCGAAATGGCTAACCGCGCCAAGACAAGCTTCCTTGGCAATATGAGCCACGAGCTGCGCACGCCGCTCAATGCCGTGATCGGTTATTCCGAAATGATGAAGCTCCAGATGCTGGGGCCGATCGGCAATCCGCAATATGTCGAGTATGTCGAACACATTCATGATCGCGGCCAGCATCTGCTGGGCTTCGTGGCGCAGGTGTTTGAACTGTCGCAGCTGGAAGCGGGAGCGGTCGAACTCACCGAGACCCGGATTGATGTCGCGAAGCTGGTCAGCGAGGCGGTCGAGGCCATCATTCCCGCCACCAGCACCGATCGCATCGAATTCACCGCGATGATTGCGACGAATCTGCCGACTTTGCGCGGTGACGAGGGCAAGCTGCAGGAAATTCTGCGTCACTTGCTCAGCAATGCCGTGAAATTCACGCCCGCCGAGGGCGCCGTGACAGTGGCGGCCGAGCGCACACCCGATGGCGGTCTGGCCTTGTGCATTCGCGATACCGGTATCGGCATGGACCCGGCCGATATCGACCGTGTCACCACACCGTTCCAACATCTGGAGAATCAGGATCATCTGAAGCGTCGCGCTGCGCTAAAGAACGATGTCGGCCAGACCAATACCGGCCTTGGCTTGCCGATCACGCGCCTGCTGGTCGAATTGCACGATGGCCGCCTTGGCATCGAAAGCACGCCGGGCGCCGGCACCCAAGTCACTGTCTGGCTGCCGCCCGAACGGCTGATCGATGTCGAACATGATCAGACCGTGATGAGCACCGGCGATCGGGACCAGGCCGTGCCGGGCATGCTCGGCTTGGCCAGCCGCGCTGCCGAATAGCCGCTACAGGCATGCCAGGATGGCGTCGAGATCTTTTCGATCCTGTTCGTCCCCCGCCTCGCTCAGAAACCCGACATAGAGATCGAGGCTGGTCCGGGCGAGATCGCGCGCTGGGTCCGTGCTGAGGGCGCCGACATGCCCCGCGAGCGCTGCCACGATCTTTTGCTGCGAAATCCGTTCCGCTTCCAGCTCGACCGCGAGCAGGCCGTGCTTGATCGACTGCCGATCCGCTGCAGCCACCTCCTCGAATTCCGCCCCAAGCCGGCGCCGCACAAAGCGCAGGGGCTTCAGCACCGCATCAGACCAGGGTGCCGCCGCATCGCGCGCGGCACCCAGCGCCGCCTCGCTGGTGAAGTACCCGCTGCGTGCCAGCCAGCAGATGGCGAGCAGCAGATTGACGTCCGCCCCGCGCCTGTCCTGCAGTGACAGGCACGCCGCCGCCACAGCCTCGCGACAATAGAGCGCCAAACTGAACTCCCAGAAATCGTCGGCGTTCAATCTAATCGCCAAAGCTGATCCCCAACCCGCGTGCGGTCTTGACCAGGGCGCCAGCCGGATCGACCGTGGCCGCCCCCTGGATCGCGGAAAGGATCGGCACATCGATTACCTGCCGCGCGTTCCACGCCACCATGCGATCGAACTTTCCTGCGGCGATGAGATCGACGGCATGCACGCCGAAGGCCGATCCCAGGATGCGGTCCTTGGGCTCCGGTGTGCCGCCGCGTTGCACGTGGCCCAGTACCGTGACACGTGTTTCGGCACCACAGCGCTTGGCCAGTTCCGCGCCAATGTAATGACCGATCCCGCCATAGGTCTGCATCGCCTGTGCGCCACCGCCATGCACGGCGGTAATCGACTGCCCGCCTTCGGTCTTCACCGATTCCGCGACAATGACCAAAGCAAAATTGCGCCCACGCTTGCGCAAAGCGGCGAGTTTCGCCTCCATCGCCGCGAAGTTGTAAGGAAGCTCAGGGATCAGGATAACGTCGGCACCACCCGCAATGCCGGCCGACAACGCGATATGCCCCGCATCACGCCCCATCACCTCCAATACCATGACCCGGCTGTGGCTGGCTGCCGTCGGCTGCAGATGATCGAGCGCTGCGGTCGCCGTCTGCACCGCCGTCTCGAAGCCGATCGACATCTCCGTGGCGCCTAGGTCATTGTCGATGGTCTTGGGAATAGCTACCAGATCGATGCCGCCCTGAATGGCGAGCCGACGCAGGATGTCGAGCGATCCGTCGCCGCCGATGCCGATGAGGGCGTCCAGTTTCAGCTGCCGGAAACCCTCTATCACCTCCTCCGACCGATCGACCACGCGGCCGTCTTCATAGGGGAAGGCGAACGGGTCGCCCTTGTTGGTGGTGCCCAGGATGGTGCCGCCCTGCCGCAGCATGTCGGACCCCATCACCCGGTCGTCGAGTGCCGTGACCTCGACCGGCCGCGCCATGAGGCCGGCGGTGCCATTGTGGATACCGATCACCTCCCAGCCGAAATGGCCGCTGGCATGGGCATAGACCGCACGAATCACCGCGTTGAGCCCGGCGCAATCGCCGCCACTGGTGAGAATGCCGACGCGCTTTACCGCCATCTGATGTGGCCCCCCATGGACTATCCCCTTGCCTTTTCGCCCCGCTGTTCCAAGTATTAGTACAGAACCCAGAAAGCGACGCATAGCCACATGATAGATAAGGCTTTTTTCGAACTCAACCCGGCCCGTAGCGTGATCAGTGTCAGCGGCGAGGATCGCGCGGAATTCCTGCAGGGCCTGATCAGCAACGACACGCGCCACATTTCCGATGCGCGCGCGATCTATGCCGCCTTGCTCAGCCCACAGGGCAAATTCGGCTATGACCTGCTGCTGGTCGGTGATGGCGACCGCTATCTCGTTGACGCGGAAAACACGCGCCGCGCCGATCTCCTGAAACGCCTCAAGCTGTTCAAGCTGCGCTCGAAGGTGGCGCTTGAAGATCTCGATGCGACATTCGTGGTGGTCAATCTGTTCGGAGACGATGCCTTGCAGCGTGTCGGCCTTACAGCCGAGCCCGGTACCGCGCGCACGTTGGCTGGCGGCGTAGCCTTCACGGACCCACGCCTGCCGGAACTGGGTGCGCGCGCCTTCCTGCCGCGCGCTACTGCGGAGCAGACCTTGCTCGATCTCGGCTTCACGGCGGTGACACCGGGCAACTTCCAGCGCCTGCGCTTTGACCTAGGCGTGCCGGAAGGCAGCCACGACCTCATCCCCGACAAATCCATCCTGCTCGAATCCGGTGTTGATGAACTTCATGGGGTCGATTGGCAGAAGGGCTGCTATATGGGCCAGGAACTGACGGCTCGCACGAAATATCGCGGCCTGGTGCGCAAGCGCCTGCTGCCGGTGAAGATCGAGGGCGCCATGCTGGCGCCGGGCACGGTGCTCACCGTCGATGGCAAAGAAGCCGGCGAAATCCGCATTGCGGAATCAGGGCGCGGCCTCGCCCTCATTCGACTCGAACATCTCGGCGCGATGACAGGCAAGGGCGTCGATATCGACGGAGCCCATGTGACAGCGGTCGTGCCCGATTGGATGAAGCTGCCCGAGATGGCTTGAGGTTGCCAGCACATCTCGCCTAATCTCCCCCTGCACCAGAGCAGGGGAACATCATGGCGAAAGCGCGGTTGCGGGATCTCGGCATCACCTTGGGGCAGATGCAGCCGGGGCCGTTGAATGCCATCACCGACGTGGCCGGCATCAAGGTCGGCTTTTCGACGGTGATCCGCGATGAGCCGCACGTTGTTCGCAGCGGCGTCACGGCAATCTGGCCGGCCGACGACATCTATACCGACTTCATGTTCGCGGGCATCCACTCCTTCAACGGCAATGGCGAGATGACCGGTAGCCATTGGATCAATGAGCAGGGCCTGTTGGCAGCGCCCATCACCATCACCAACACTCATGCCGTCGGCGTCGCGCGCGATGCGATCTGCGTCCATGCTGCGCGCAAGGGCATCGACCAGGCTTGGCATCTGCCGGTGGCGGCAGAAACCTGGGACGGCTGGCTGTCCGATGCCGAGACATTCCCCGTGACCCTCGACATGGCGATCGAGGCCCTGGATAGCGCCAAGGCCGGCCCGGTGCCGGAGGGTAATATCGGCGGCGGCACGGGCATGATCACTCATGAATTCAAGGGCGGCACCGGCACCGCCTCGCGCCGCTTATCCGCGGCGGATGGCGGCTGGACCGTGGGCGCCCTGGTGCAATCGAACTATGGTAGGCGGTCTTTGCTACGCTGCGGGCATGCACCGGTGGGTCTTGAACTCAATACCGATGTCGTGACCTCGGCCCACGCCGAACGGAAAGAGGAACAGGGCTCAATCATCGTCATCCTCGCAACTGACGCGCCGTTACTACCGATCCAATGCCAGCGGCTGGCGCGGCGCGCCACGACGGGTCTGGCCTGGGTGGGCGGCATCGGGTCGAACGGCTCCGGCGACATCTTCCTCGCCTTCTCCACCGGTAACCGCGTGCCGCTGAAATCAAAGATGGCGGATGTGCGCATGCTGGGCATGGAGGAATGCACCCCCCTCTTCCAGGCTGCCGCCGAAGCGACCGAGGAGGCGATCTGGAACGCACTTTGTGCCGCCGAAACCATGACCGGCTATAAAGGCCGCACCGCCCACGCCGTACCGCATGATTTGCTGAAACAGGCCGTGGCGCAATATGCCAGAAGGGGTGGCACACTATGCCAGAAGGAATTGACAAGCTTGTCACCCGACTGAAGCTCGCCCCACATCCGGAGGGTGGCTTCTATCGCGAAACTTACCGAGCAACGGAAACACTTCCGAACGCGGGACTACCGTCTCGGTTTCACGGCAATCGTGCGCAATCGACCGCGATCTATTATCTGCTGCGCGCCGGCGATCGCTCGAAGCTGCACCGGATCAAATCAGACGAGGTCTGGCATTTCTATGACGGCGATCCGCTGGTGATCGTCGCCATCGCGCCCAACGGGCAGTTGACCGAGACGACCCTCGGTCGCGACTTCGCATCGGGGCAAATACCGCAGCATGTGGTGCCGGCCGGCCACTGGTTCGGCGCTATTCCGGCCAAGGGCAGCGCCTTCTCTCTCACAGGCTGCACAGTGGCGCCGGGCTTCGACTTTGCCGATTTCGAGTTGGCGCAGCGTGACAGACTGCTCGCTGAGTTCCGGCAACATCGTGCCTGGATCGAGCGGTTGACGGATTAATCCTCCTCGTCGTCGAAGACCTTGGGCAGGCTCGCACCTAGCGCACGGACGGCGCTTTCCATCTCAGCTGTGTACTGCGCGCGGTTGCCGGTCCACGGCACTTCCGTGCCCACGACGGCGTCGACCACCACCGGCACCAGCACAATCTCACCGCGTGGCAAGGCCTTGCCGGCGCCTTGCAGGAACACCGGGATGACCGGCACGCTCGGATAGCGCTCCTTCAACCGCGCCACACCGCCCTTGAACTTTCCCATGATCTCGGCAGCACCGCGGGAGCCTTCCGGAAAGACGATCAGGATCTCGCCGCGATCCAGCGCCGCGGCACTTTCCTGCAAAGGATCTTCCCCGCGCGCTGCATTGCCACGTTCCAGCGGCAGGATGTTGAGAATCTGCAGGCTGAACCAGGCGAGGTATCGGTTACTGAGGAAATAGTCCGCCGCCGCCACCGGCCGCACGATGTCGATATGCCGATAGGGCATCAGCGATAGCAATACCAACGTGTCGAGATGGCTGTTGTGATTAGCGACGATGATCGCCGGTCCTGATGTCGGCAGATTCTCCCGCCCGCGCACCGTAATGCCGAGCATCATGATGGCAACGGGCCGCAACACGCACAGCGCAAATAGGCGACGCAGCCAGCGCGACATGGTCATCAGTACATCAGTAATAGAGAAAATAGACGATGTGGAAGAACAGCGGCGCGGTGAAGGTGAGGCTGTCAACGCGGTCGAGCACCCCGCCATGGCCGGGTAGCAGGCTGCCGCTATCCTTGAGCTTCAGGTCGCGCTTCACGGCCGAGATCGTGACGTCGCCGGCAAAGCCCGCCAGCGCCAGCACAAAGCCGATGGCGCCCGCTTCATACCACGACAGCGGCGTGAGATAGGGTGCCGCCAGCATCGCCACCAGCGTCGTGATGATGACTCCACCAACCAAACCTTCGACCGTTTTATTCGGGCTGACCTTGGGCACGACCTTGTGCTTGCCCAGCAGCTTGCCGCTGCAGTATTGCCCGACATCGTTGATCTCGGTGAGCAGCAGCAGATAAAGCAGCAGGCCATCGCCACCGGCGACCGGGTTGCCGGACGCCGGCAGAGCCAGCAGAAAGGCCGCATGGCTCAATGAAAAGACGGCGATCATCAGGCCCCAATGTACGGTGCCTGCAGCCTTGATGAACCCCTGCGTCTCGCCAGCCAGCACCATGCGCAGAGGTAGCGCCAGAAAGATGTAGACCGGGATGAAGATGATGAACATGCCGTACCAGCCGATCGACACCCAGTAATACTGCAGCGGGATCGAGAGATAGGCCCAGAGCAGCACGCGGTGATCGGCACGGCGCGTGGGGATGAGCGTCACGAACTCCTTGAAGGCGAGGAAACTGATCAAGCCGAACAAGGCGATCGGCACCCAGGACGGCAGCACGATCGACACGGCCAGCAGCAGGATGATCACCCACCAGGTGCGGGTGCGCAGCCACAATTCATGCTTCTTCTTGCGCTGCGGCCAGGCAATCGCCGTGGCAACGAACAGCAATGTCATGATCGCCGCCAAGGCAATGGCGACGTTGTCAGCGATGTCGATGATCATTTTGGTGTCTCTGCCAAAGCGTGGCGGGCACGGTTGACGGCGGTAACAGCGGCGAGCAGCGCCACGATGATCATTTCCCAATCGATCCAGGAATCGAGCGGAAAGCCGAAACCGACCAGCAGGCCGAGAAGACCAAGCGCCACCGCGCGGTCGCTCTTGCCCATCGGCCCGTCATAGCGCCGGCTGCCGCCGATCACCTGGCCGAGGATACCGGTCATCTCGCTGATGATGGCCGTGACAATCGCCATGACGACCCAGAATCCGCTGACACCCGGCAGCAGCGCCACCGGCAGCGTGAGCGCCGTATCCGAGATGACGTCGCCAACTTCATTGAGGATCGCCCCCAGCCGCGACTTCATCGCGAACTCGCGCGCGAGAATCCCGTCGATCGCATTCGCCGCCATGCGCAGGAACAGGAACACCGGCAGGATCAACCAGAGTTGCAGGCAAGTCCCCCATAACGCCAGGACCACACCGACCCCGATGGAGCCCAGCATTGCCGCCAGCGTTACCGCATTGGCCGTGACCCCAGCCGCGGCGAGCCGCGCGGCGATGGGTCGGAGGAGCGCCACGAAACGCGGCTTCAGATCGTATATGGATGCCATGGGCGCCACTATAGCTGGCGCGCGCACTCCGCCAAGGCCTGAAACGGGGTTTTTGCTGTGTCGGGCATCACGGGTGTGCGCGTTAGTCGCTTCAGCCCTTCCCGTCCCCAGCGTTCCTTGATGGCAGCCTCGGTCCAGGCGCGAGCCTGGGCAGCGCGCTTCTCCGCCAGCCGACCATCAGCCTGTAGCCAGGTGCCATGGTCGGCCGCCGACGCCATCAGCGCCTCAATGCCTTCCGCCGCATTGGCCGAGACGATGAGGACAGGCAGCTCCCAACCCTGGCCATTGCCACGTTGCTCGGTGAGGCCAAGCGCCCCCTTCACATCGCCCCGCGCCCGCGTGGCCGCCCGGCCTAGATCGCCCTTGGTGACGACGACGATGTCCGGGATCTCGACAATGCCGGCCTTCATGAACTGCAGCGCATCCCCGGACCCCGGCTGCACGCAGAAGATCACGGTGTCGGCAGCCAACGCGATATCCGTCTCCGACTGACCGACACCCACTGTTTCGATGAGGACGACATCATAGAGTGCGCGCATCAGCACCATGGCGGCAAAGGTGATGTCGGCCAAACCGCCCAACTGATCCCGCGCGGCCATCGACCGCACGAAGATGCCCTGGTCGTCGGGATCGGTCCGCAACCGCGTGCGGTCACCCAGCAGCGCGCCGCCAGTGCGCTTGGACGATGGATCGATCGCGATGACAGCGATGGTCTTGCCGGCCTTGCGATAAGACGTGATAAGCGCGCCGGCCAGCGTCGATTTGCCGACCCCGGGTGGACCGGTGAGGCCGATCACCTGCGCGGTTGGTGCGACGTAGGCTTCGTCGAGAAGGGCAACGAGGTCGGGATCGTCGGGATCGGTTTCAAGAAGCGCGAGGATGCGCGCAAGAGCGGGCTTGCCGGCGGTGCGGAGGGCGGAGAGGTTCATCGCCACCCCCCTCTCTCTAACCCTCTCCCACGTGGGGGAGAGGGAACTATAGCGAGGGTGGAGTTAGATCGAAGTTGCAAACTGGGCAGAGTCCCCTCCCCCCAATGTGGGGGAGGGTTAGGGAGAGGGGGCGTTTCGGCCCGAAAGCTCACCCCTCGCCCTTGCGCCCGGATTGGTCGCCAGTGAGCGCTGCCTGCGCCGCCGCGAGCTTGGCGATCGGCACGCGGTAAGGCGAACAGGACACGTAATCCAACCCGACCGACGCGCAGAAATGGATCGAGGCCGGATCACCGCCGTGTTCGCCGCAGATGCCGAGCTTGATATCGGGGCGCGTCTTGCGGCCACGCTCCGCGGCGATCTTCACCAACTCGCCGACACCAGCCACATCGATGGTGATGAACGGATCGCGCTCGATGATGCCCTGACGTTCATAGGATTGCATGAAGCGCGCCGCATCGTCGCGGCTGAGGCCATAGGTCGTCTGGGTAAGGTCGTTGGTGCCGAAGCTGAAGAACGCCGCATCCTTGGCGATCTCCGCGGCCAGCAAGGCGGCGCGCGGCAATTCGATCATGGTGCCGACCGAATAGGGAATCGGGCTGCCGCTCTTCTCGGCCACTTCACGCGCGACGCGGTCGATGATGGCCCGCATCAAGCTGAGTTCCTTGGGGATGCTGACCAGCGGGATCATGATTTCCGGCTCGGCTGTGTCGCCGTGCTTCGCCTTCACCTCGGCCGCCGCCTCAAAGATGGCGCGCGCCTGCATCTCGTAGATTTCCGGATAGGTGATGCCGAGGCGGCAGCCACGGTGCCCCAGCATCGGGTTCGATTCCTGCAGCTGCGAGGCACGATGCTGCACAAGATCGATGGAGATGCCAGCCGCCGCCGCCACTTCCGCCATTTCGGCCTTGCTATGGGGCAGGAACTCGTGGAGCGGTGGATCGAGTAGGCGGATGGTGACCGGCAGGCCCTTCATGATCTGGAACAGCTCGACGAAATCCTGGCGCTGCATGGGGAGGATCTTGGCCAAGGCCTTCTTCCGGCCCGCCGCATCTTCCGCCATGATCATCTCGCGCATGGCGACGATGCGCTGGCCGTCGAAGAACATATGTTCCGTCCGGCAGAGGCCAATACCCTCGGCGCCGAACTGGCGCGCGGTGCGCGCATCGAGCGGCGTTTCCGCATTGGTGCGGATCTTCAGTTTGCGGAAACTGTCGGCCCAGCCCATCAGCGTCGCAAAATCGCCCGACAGAACCGGCTCGATCGTCTCGACCGCACCCAGCATCACTTCGCCGGTGCCGCCATCGATCGTGATGATGTCGCCTTCGCCCACCGTGTGGCCTTTGACGATCATGGTCTTCTTGGCAGCATCGACACGCAGATCGCCCGCGCCGGACACACAAGGCCGACCCATGCCGCGCGCCACGACGGCAGCGTGGCTGGTCATGCCGCCGCGCGTGGTCAGGATGCCAACTGCCGCATGCATGCCGTGAATGTCTTCCGGCGACGTTTCGACACGCACGAGAATGACCTTCTCGCCCTTGGCGGCGCGATCCTCAGCCTCGTCGGCCGTGAAGACGACCTTGCCGCAGGCAGCACCCGGGCTCGCCGGCAGGCCATGGCCGATGATCTCTTTCTTGGCCTTCGGATCAAGTGTCGGATGTAGCAGCTGATCGAGCGAAGCGGGCTCGATGCGCGCCACAGCCGTCTTCTTGTCGATGAGGCCTTCATTGCACAGATCGACGGCGATCTTGAGCGCCGCCTGCGCGGTCCGCTTGCCGTTGCGGGTCTGCAGCATATAGAGCTTGCTCTGCTGGACCGTGAACTCGATGTCCTGCATGTCCGCGTAGTGCTTCTCGAGCTGGTCGCGCACTTTCAGCAGCTGGCCGAAGACATCCGGCATGGTCTCTTCCATCGCCGGCAGAGTCGAATTGTTGGCCTTCTTGCCGGCCAGCGTCAAATGCTGCGGCGTGCGGATGCCCGCGACCACGTCTTCGCCCTGGGCATTGATGAGATATTCGCCGTAGAACTCCTTGGCACCGGTCGACGGGTTGCGCGTGAAGGCGACACCTGTCGCGCAATCCTCGCCCATATTGCCGAACACCATCGCCTGGACCGTGACGGCGGTACCCCATTCCTCCGGAATGCTGTTGATCTTGCGATAGGTGACGGCGCGCGGGATCTGCCAGCTGCCGAACACAGCACCGATGGCGCCCCAGAGCTGTTCCTTGGGGTCCTGCGGGAAGGGCTTGCCGAGTTCCTCTTCAACCTTCGCCTTGTAGTCGGCAATGATCTTCTGCCAATCCTCGGCGGTGAGCTCGGTATCGAGATCGACACCTTTCTCTTGCTTGTGGAAATCGAGGATGTCTTCGAAATTGTGATGCTCGACGCCGAGCACGACATTGCCGAACATCTGGATGAAGCGACGATAGGAATCATAGGCGAAACGCGCATCGCCGGACTTCGCGGCCAGGCCCTTCACCGTCTCGTCATTGAGGCCGAGATTGAGCACCGTATCCATCATGCCCGGCATGGAAACGCGCGCACCGGAGCGCACCGAGACCAGCAACGGCGCCTTGGCATCGCCGAATTTGAGGCCGACGATCTTCTCGATATGCGCGACACCCGCCTCGACCTGCGCCGTGAACAGCACGGCACCGATGCCGGTGGTGACG
>NZ_CAKZGO010000020.1 GCF_936916975.1 uncultured Dongia sp.
ATCAACCCGTGGGTCACCATTTTTTTGTTTGGGTGCTATATTGAGTATTTTTGTTCTTTAAGTTTGGGGGGGGGGGTTTATTTTAATATCCCGGCCGCTTCTTTTTTTTGTGATATAGTCAGCCATGGTCCGTTTTCTCCTGACCCGCGCCAGCCTGGTCATCCCGACCTTTCTCGGGATCGTTTTCCTGGCGTTCATCCTGATCCGCCTGGTCCCCGGCGACCCCGTCGAAGTGCGCGTCGGCGAACGCGGCATCTCCCCCGAACGCCACGCCCAATTGCTGCACGACATGGGTCTGGACCGGCCGCTTTATGTCCAATTCGCCGACTATGTCGGCGGTGTGCTGCAAGGCGACCTTGGTACCTCGATCATCACCCATCGACCGGTACTGGACGAATTCCTGGCCCTGTTTCCGGCCACGTTGGAACTGTCCTTCTTCGCGATGCTGCTGGCGCTCAGCGTCGGCCTGCCCGCCGGCATCATCGCCGCGGTAAAACGCGGTTCAGCTTTCGATCACGTCATCATGGGGGCGTCCCTCACCGGCTATTCGATGCCGATCTTCTGGTGGGGCCTGCTCCTCATTCTCACTTTCTCGGTCGGTCTCGGCTGGACCCCGGTCTCGGGCCGGATCGGCAACGACTTCTTCTTTGAAGGCACCTCCGGCTTCATGATCTACGACGCCTTCATGAGCGACGAAGAAGGCGCCCTTACCTCCGCCCTCTCCCATCTCATCCTGCCCACCATTGTGCTGGGCACCATTCCCTTGGCCGTGATCGCGCGCATGACACGCTCCGCCATGCTGGAAGTGCTGGGCGAAGATTACATCCGCACTGCCCGCGCCAAGGGTCTGTCCACCTGGCGTGTGGTCGGCATCCACGCGCTGCGCAACGCGCTCATCCCGGTGGTCACCGTGATCGGCCTGCAGGTCGGCGTGCTCATGGCTGGTGCCGTGCTGACGGAAACGACTTTCTCGTGGCCCGGCATCGGCAAATGGCTCGTGGAGAGCATCAATCGCCGCGACTATCCCGCCTTGCAGGGCGGCGTCTTGCTCATCGCCAGCCTGGTGATGGCGATCAATCTCGGGGTCGATCTGCTCTACGGATTCCTCAACCCCCGCATCCGGCACAAGCGTTGAGGGCCATCAGATGACCACCGCACCCGCGACCGCACCTGCGCCCAATAAAGTCGTCTCACCCAAAGTCGTGTCACCCCGGCGCGAGATATGGCTCTCCATGCGCGCCAACAAGGGCGCCATGGCCGGCCTTGTCGTCATCGTGTTCCTGATCCTGATCGCCATCTTTGCCGATATCGTGGCGCCCTACAGTCCAGTCGAGCAATTCCGCGAGAATTTCCTGCAGCCGCCGGCCTGGGCCGAGGGTGGCTCCTGGGCCTTCCCGCTCGGCACCGACGATGTCGGCCGCGACATGCTCTCGCGCATCATTCACGGCGCCAGGCTCTCACTCATCATCGGCTGCATCGTCGTCACCATCTCGCTGGCGCTGGGCATCTTCTTCGGCCTGATGTCCGGCTTCTTCAAAGGTGTCGTCGACATCGCCATCATGCGCTTCATGGACATCATCCTGTCGATCCCGAGCCTGCTTCTCTCGATCGTCATCGTGGCGATCATGGGCAAGCCCGATATCGCCAAGGCGATGATCGCCATCGCCATCACCTATGTGCCGCATTACGCGCGCCTTGCCCGTGCTGCAGTGCTGACCGAACTCTCCAAGGATTACGTGACCGCGTCGCGTGTTGCCGGCGCCTCCACCAAGCGCCTCATGCTCAACACCGTGCTGCCGAATTGCATGGCGCCGCTGATCGTGCAGGCGACCTTGAGCTTCTCGACCGCCATCCTCGATGCGGCGGCTCTGGGCTTCCTCGGCCTTGGTGCGCAGGCGCCGACGCCGGAATGGGGCACCATGCTGGCCGACAGTCTCAAATTCCTGCAGCGCGCCCCATGGGTCGTGACCTTCCCGGGTCTTGCCATCCTCATTACGGTGCTGGCCTTCAACCTCATGGGCGACGGGCTGCGCGATGCGCTTGATCCGAAGCTGAAGCGCTAAGGCGGCAAACCATGGCACTTCTCGAAATCCGCAATCTGTCGGTCCAGTTCCAAACCCATAGCGGCCCGTTCCGCGCGGTCGATGGCATCGATCTCGACCTCGACAAGGGTGAGCTTCTCGGCGTGGTCGGTGAATCCGGCTCCGGCAAGAGCGTCACCATGCTGGCCGTGATGGGCCTCATTCCCTGGCCCGGCAAGGTCACCGCCGACCGCATGATGTTCGACGGCGTCGATCTCCTCGGCCTGAAGCCGGCCGCGCGCCGCAAGATCGTCGGCAAGGACATTGCCATGATCTTCCAGGAGCCGATGACCAGCCTCAACCCCTGTTTCACCGTTGGCTACCAGATCATGGAGACGCTACAGGTGCATGAGGGAGGCTCACGCCGCGAGCGTCGCGACCGTACCGTGCAGCTCCTCGAACAGGTCGGCATTCCGGCGGCAAGTACGCGGCTCGATTCCTTCCCGCACCAGCTCTCCGGCGGCATGTGTCAGCGCGTCATGATCGCCATGGCGATCGCCTGCAATCCGCGCCTGCTCATCGCCGACGAACCGACGACGGCGCTTGATGTCACCATCCAGGCGCAGATCCTCGATCTCCTCGTCAATCTGCAGCGCGAGCGCGGCATGGCACTGGTGCTGATCACCCATGACATGGGTGTCGTCGCTGAGACAGCCGAACGCGTCATGGTGATGTATGCCAGCCAGCAGGTCGAAGAGCAGAAGGCCGCCGACCTCTTCGCCAATCCGCATCACCCCTATACCGCAGCCCTTCTCGAAGCCCTGCCGGAACGCAGTGTCGGCAAGCGGCGCCTCTCCACCATTCCCGGTGTCGTGCCCGGCATTCTCGATCGCCCCACGGGCTGCGTTTTCAATCCGCGCTGCAGCTTTGCCGATGCGCGCTGCCGGGCCGAACAGCCGGCCTTCATCAGCCACGCCTCGCTTACCGCAACCGGTGGCCGCGTGCGGTGTCACTATCCGCTCGAAGGTGGCGTTCCCACCAACCGTCCGTCATCGCAGGAGGTCGCATAATGTCCTCCGCTTCTCCAAATACCGCCCCGGCTTTTATCGACAACCGGGACCAGACCGCCGGCAATCCGCTGGTGCTGGAAGCCAAGGAGTTGCATCGCCACTACCGGGTCGGCCGCGGCCTGTTCAAGGGCCATGCCGAACTTCGTGCTGTGAACGGCGCCAGTTTCACCTTGGCCGCCGGCAGGACGCTCGCCGTTGTCGGTGAAAGCGGCTGCGGCAAGTCGACCCTCGCCCGTCTGGTGACGCTGATCGAGACGCCCACCGCCGGTAGCCTCTCGATCGACGGTATTGATGTCGCCAGTGCGGACCCCGCAACAGTCAAGGCCATGCGCCCCAAGGTGCAGATGGTGTTCCAGGACCCCTATGGCTCCTTGAATCCCAGGAAGCAGGTGGGCGAGATCCTCGAGGAGCCGTTGGAGATCAACACCAACCTCGATGCCGCTGCCCGCGCTGCAGCCGCCCGCGCCATGATGGCCAAGGTCGGCCTCCGCCCCGAACAATATAGCCGCTATCCACACATGTTCTCCGGCGGCCAGCGCCAGCGCATCGCCATCGCCCGCGCCCTCATGCTCAGCCCGCGCATCGTCGTGGCCGATGAGCCGGTCTCGGCGCTCGATGTCTCGATCCGCGCCCAGGTGCTCAATCTGCTGATGGATCTGCAGGCCGAGCTCAACCTCGCCTATCTTTTCATCTCCCATGACCTCAGCGTGGTGCGTCACATCGCCGACGACGTGATGGTCATGTATCTCGGCCGTCCCGTCGAACAGGGACCCAAGGAAGTCATCTTCGCGGGGCCGCGCCACCCCTATACCGTGGCACTGCTGGCAGCGACCCCTTCGGTCGATCCCAAGGCGCGCTCGCAGCGCCTCACCGTGAAGGGCGAACTCCCCTCGCCGCTTGACCCGCCCTCCGGCTGCGCCTTCCACAAGCGCTGCGCCTATGCGACCGAGATCTGCGCCGCGGAGCGCCCGGAATTGCGCCCCGTCGATGGCCGGGCGGTCGCCTGCCATCACGCTGAACAGCTTTCCTGAGGGCGTGCGGCGGCAAAAGCGAAGCTCGAACGAATAAAATCGAACATATTTTCCACAAAAAATGACTACTGCATTTGGATATCGGCCGGTATGGACGCGCAAAAATGTGGCAATTTAGGTCTTCGAATCGTCATTTTTGATCGTCCCCAGCTTCGCCGGACGTGAAATCGGCGATTTCCTAGGAAAGATTGCCAGAAACACGCAGCTACATGCGGCATTTATGTCACGGTGTTGTCAGACTTGCGTAAGGACCCTGCCGGACTCGTCTTTCACTCTTAAAATACGTGTGTTATCAAAGCGCACGGGTTGGCCGAGCCGAGTCCGCCGCAGCTCTGTTTGAGGCGGCAACTAACGGTCGGTTAAGTTTTCAGCGTAACAATGTGACTGCGACGATGTGGCCTTGCTGCACTGTCCGGGGTTCCTGCGTGACGCTGATGACTTGGGACCAGCACGTTCAAGTTTCGCGGCCGGGGACAACGGAGGCCGCATCGGGGGACGGTGCAACGGTTCGCTAGAAGAGCAGATCAACTTTTCGAAACCGGGCTACCGGAAAGGGTTAGGGGTTCTATGTTTAACGTCATGAATTTCACGAAGAAGACGCTGGCTGTCACCTCGGTGGCGCTCGGTTTGCTCGCTGCCGGTTGCGCGACGGCGCCCGATCCCAGCGACGAAGCCGCCGTGCAGGCATTCAACGAGGCGAATGACCCGCTGGAGCCGATGAACCGCTACTTCTTCGAGGTCAACCACGGTCTCGACGAACTGCTGGTGAAGCCGTTCGCCGGTTACTACAACATCGCCCTGCCGGCTCCGGCCAAGGACGGTATCCGCAATTTCCTGCGCAACCTGCATGCACCGGTCATTCTCGCCAATGACCTGTTCCAGGGCGAAGGTGGCCGTGCCGGCACGACTGCCGCGCGCTTTGCCATCAACACCACCCTGGGCGTCGGCGGCATTCTGGATGCGGCCAGCTGGTTCGGTCTCAACTACCACGACGAAGATTTCGGCCAGACCCTCGCGGTCTGGGGCTCGGGCGAGGGCATTTATCTGCACCTCCCGCTTATGGGCCCCAGCAATCCGCGTGACGCCGGCGGCAAGCTGGTCGATTACGTCTTGGATCCGCTCACCTGGGTCGGCTACGTCTATAACGTCTCCTGGATCAACACGACCCGCTTCATGGTCGAGGGCATCGACACGCGCGCCCGCAACCTCGAGACGATCGCCGAACTGCAAAAGGGCTCGGTCGACTTCTATGCGACGATCCGCAGCCTCTATCGCCAGCACCGCAACGACGCCATCGCCAATGGCGAGGATCCGGAAGCGGCGCTGAGCAAGCTCACCAATGACGAGATGATCCCGGAAGACGGCGCCGAACTGCCGGCCGTGTTCCTGCCCGTGGCGCCCTCGGCTCAAACCCAGCAGCCGGCCAGCGACGACCAGCTCTCGGAGGCCTACTGACTTCCATGCTGACGCGTAGAACATTTGTGACGGCGGCGGCAATTGCCCCCGCCGGTTCCGCCATCAACCCCGTGGCACGCGCCGATCAGGCCAGCCAGGGGGCATTCATCGGCTCGCTCTCGCAGCAGGCGATCACCGAACTGACGTCGGCAACGACCGACAAGGAACGCGCAGCGAAGCTGCTGCCGATCCTGCAAAAGTATTTCGACATGCCGAAGCTGGCCAAGCATACGCTTGGGCTCTACTGGAAGCGTGCGACGCCGGAAGAACAAACGGCCTATGTTGCCGTGTTCACCGAATATATGAGCGCCGTCTACGGCAAGCGTTTCGCCGAATATTCCGGCCAGTCGCTCGCCGTTCAAAAAGTGCGCGAGACCGGCGAGACCTCGACCGTCTTCACCATCGTCAAGGGCGCCCAGGGCGAACCCCGTGTCGACTGGGACGTGAACACCGCCGGCGGCAACAACACCATCACCGACGTCCGGGTCGAAGGCCTGAGCCTTGCGGAAACCCACCGCCAGGAATTTGCCTCGGTCATCAGCTCGAACGGCGGCAAGGTCCAGGCTCTCATCGACATTCTGAAAAAGAAGGTCGCCTCGATCTAGCTCACCGCGCATTGTCGATAGCGTCATCCTCCCCGCCGCCCGCAAGGTCGGCGGGGATTTCGTTTGCGGCTTGCTGCGATGCCGTGCAATCGCCGACACTGCCGCTTCCGCGCTTAACCCGAGAGCTGACCCATGCCTGCCCATCCATCCGTCATCGTCATCGGCGCCGGCATCATCGGCGCCTCGATTGCCTATCACCTGGTGCGACGTGGCGCCCGGGTCACCGTTCTGGATGCCGGCGAACCGGGCGGTATCGCGACGCGCAACTCCTGGGCCTGGATCAATGCCAGCTGGGGCAATCCGGAACCCTATTTCCGGCTACGCATCCGCTCGATGGCCGAATGGCGCAGGCTCGCAGCGGATGTGCCGGCACTCGACGTGCAATGGTCGGGCGGCCTGCTATGGGACCTGCCCCGGGCCGAGCTTGAGGAATACGCGACAGGCCACGCGGCTTGGGGTTATGGCATTGGCGTCATCGATCGCCCCGAAGCCATGCGGCTCGAGCCCGCTTTGGCGTTTCCGCCGGACCACGCCGTCTATGTTGCCGGCGAAGGTGCCGTCGATCCGCTGGCGTCAGCGCTGGCTCTGCTCCAAGCGGCGCGGGTGCTTGGCGCCGTTCTGCAGGCACCGATCCGCGTGCAATCTCTCGCGGTCACCGCCGGCCGCGTCACCGGCGTCGTCACGGACCGCGGCGCGATGACGGCCGATACCATCATCGTCGCTGCCGGCGCAGAAACCGCGCCACTGGCGGCGACGGCCGGCGTCGTTGTGCCGATGAGCACACCGCCCGGCCTCCTGGTGGTCACCAAGCCGCACGCGAAGCTCTTGAATGGTTTGGTGATGGGGCCGGACATGCATATCCGGCAAATGGCGGATGGAAGTCTCATCGCCGGCACGGATTTCGGTGGTTCGGATCCGGGCACAGATGCCGCCGCGACGGCGGCCGACGTCTTCACCGGTTTGCAACGCATGTTGCGCGGCGGCGACGGCCTGGCGTTCGATCACTTCAAGATCGGCTATCGACCGATGCCGGCGGACGGCTTCCCGATCGTGGGACCCGTCGCCACGGCACCTGGCCTCTATCTGGCCGTCACCCATTCAGGCATCACGCTTGCCCCCGCCCTCGGTCGCTTCGCCACCGAGGAGATCCTGGATGGCCGGCGCGATCCATTGCTGACCCCTTACGGCTGGGATCGGTTCGCCACCTGAGCACCCACCAGCGCCTTCGGCAACCAGCTTGGCTTGGTGCCGGTCGATGCCATGTACCAAAGCGTCGACATCATGATGATGCTCTGCAGCGCCACGATACCAATACATGCCAGGGCGATTGTTTGCATTTTATATAATCCCTCTCTAGTTGTGTCTGCCCCATGATGTGAGAATGCGAATTAATGAAACATTAAAATCGCTGTGACCTCGCATCGCACCATGAAAACTTCTTGAGATTGATATACGTGAATGTGCGTGGCGATCAGAAGCGCACGCTTTGTAGGGCGCGAATGATGGCGTTGACATGCAGCTTCCTGCGAATCGCGCGGTATGGAATCGCCAATCGAATACGGCGCGCCTCTGACACGCGCGCGCAGATTTCCCGTGCTATCAGGAAACCTCACTGCGGCGGGTGATCTTCGCTTGCACCTCAGGGTGGCAGCTTATAGTTTCGGTCCCAAGCGCTCTTAATCATATTATCTTACAAAAGCGCAATTGGGAGGTAGTAGAACGGATGGCCGCAGTCGGAATCCGCGACGTGCGCAAGGCCTTTGGGCCGGCGCAAATTCTTCATGGTGTGTCGATCGATATCGCGGATGGCGAATTCGTCATCCTGGTGGGGCCGTCCGGTTGCGGCAAATCCACCCTGCTCCGCATGATCGCGGGGCTGGAGAGCATCACCACGGGCGACATCTCGATCGGCGGCCGCGTGGTCAACGACGTGCCGCCCAAGGAACGCGACATCGCCATGGTGTTCCAGAACTATGCGCTCTATCCGCATATGACGGTGGCCGACAATATGGGCTTCTCGCTGAAGCTCAAGAAGGCGCCCAGCACCGAAATCAGCACGCGCGTGAACAAGGCTGCGGATATCCTCGGCCTCACACCCTATCTCGACCGTTACCCCCGCCAGCTTTCCGGCGGACAGCGGCAGCGCGTCGCCATGGGCCGCGCCATCGTGCGCGATCCGCAGGTCTTCCTGTTCGACGAGCCGCTCTCCAACCTTGATGCCAAGCTCCGCGTCGCCATGCGCGCGGAAGTCAAGGAACTGCACCAGCGCCTCAAGACCACCACGGTCTATGTCACCCATGACCAGATCGAAGCCATGACCATGGCCGACAAGATCGTCGTCATGCATGACGGCAAGGTGGAGCAGATCGGCCAGCCGCTCGAGCTTTATGATCGCCCGCGCAATCGTTTCGTGGCCGGCTTCATCGGCTCGCCGGCGATGAACTTCATCCCCGGCCACATTGATGCCGGCCCGGTACTGACGGGTGCCGGCGGCCTCAGCATGGCGCTCGGCGCCGAGGCCACGCAGCACCAGGGTCGCGACGTGACGCTTGGCGTGCGCCCGGAACATCTCACCCTCGGTGAGGGCGGCTTTACCGCCGAGGTCGTGGTGGTGGAGCCGACCGGCTCTGAAGTACAGGTCAATGCGCGCTTGCCCGGCGGCGAGGAAATCGTCGCCGTCTTCCGCGAGCGCCACATGTTCAAGCCCGGCGAAAAGATCGGGCTGAAGCCGCAACCGGGACTCATGCATCTCTTCGATGCGCAGTCCGGCGAGCGCATCTAGCGTCGCTGACTTTCGGAGTGGGGAAAACCGAAGATCGTCAGACAGAAGAAACGAACCCAGACGGAGGATTAGGACCATGAGTTTTACCAGACGCGATATTTTGAAGACCACGGCCGGGATCGGCGCCGCCAGCATGGCGCCGTCCTTGCTCGGCGGTCGCAAGGCATTTGCCCAGGATCTCAGCTACAAGCCGGAAGAAGGCGCAAGCTTGCGTCTGCTGCGCTGGTCGCCCTTCGTCAAGGGTGACGAGGAAGCCTGGCTCGCCAACACCAAGAAATTCACCGAAGCGACCGGCGTCGAAGTCCGCGTCGACAAGGAAAGCTGGGAAGACATCCGACCCAAGGCTGCGGTGGCTGCCAATGTCGGCTCCGGCCCCGACCTCATGATGGTCTGGTTCGATGACCCCCATCAATATCCCGACAAACTCCTCGACGTGACCGAGCTTGCGGACTATCTCGGCAACAAATACGGCGGCTGGCATCAGGGCCCGAAGGATTACGCCTCGCGCGACGGCAAGTTCATCGGCCTGCCCACCGCCACCATCGGCAACGCCATCGTCTATCGCGAAAGCTGGGTCAAGGCCGCGGGCTGGTCGGAATTCCCGACCAAGACCGACGACTTCCTGGAACTGTGCAAGGCGATGCAGAAGAGTGGCCATCCGGTCGGATTCACCCATGGCCATGGCGTCGGCGACGGCAACAACTACGCCCACTGGCTGCTGTGGAGCCATGGCGGCCAGATGGTCGATGCCCAGGGCAACTGCACCATCAACAGCCCGGAGACCATGAAGGCGATCGAATACGCCCAACAGCTCTACAAGACCTTCATTCCGGGCACCGAGGGCTGGCTCGACGTCAACAACAACCGCGCCTTCCTCGCCGGTGAATTGTCGGTCATCGCCAACGGCATCTCGGCCTATTACACGCCGAAGAATGATCCGGCCCAGGCCGAAATCGCTGCCGATATCCGCACCTGCCCCCTGCCGATCGGGCCGGTGGGCAAGTCGATCGAGCTCTACCAAGTCACCAGCTCGGTCATCTTCAAATACACCAAGTACCCGAACGCGGCGCGCGAGTATCTGCGCTTCATGTTCGAGCAGGCGCAGATGGACAACTGGATCCAGGGCTCGTCCGGCTATTGCTGCCAGACATTGAAAGCCTACGATGCCAACCCGGTGTGGACCTCGGACCGCAACTACGCACCCTATGCCAAGGCCTCGGCGACGTTGCGGCCGAACGGCTATGCCGGCCCGCTGGGCTATGCCTCGGCAGCGGTGATGGCCGATTACGTGTTGGTCGATCTGTTCGCAGAATCCGTGACCGGCGCCGCCACCCCGGCGGAAGCGATCGAGAAGGCCGAGAAGCGCATCAACCGCTACTACCGCGTCTGACGCGTCGCACGCGACTGGTGGCGCCCTCTCGTATTGGGCCCACCAGTCGCTTCTTTTTCCTGACCGGAAGTCTCCATGGCCTCAGCCGATACCATTCCCGGAACCCGCCACCGCTCAATCCTTGCCCGCATCGGCGAGAGCCGCGGTGCGCTTGGCTTCCTCTTCATGCTACCGGCCGCGATTCTGCTGCTGCTGTTCCTCACCTATCCGCTGGGCCTCGGCATCTGGCTCGGCTTCACCGATGAGCGGATCGGCCGCGCCGGCATCTTCATCGGCCTTGAGAACTACGAATACCTGCTCGACGACAGCGTATTCTGGCTCTCGGTCTACAACACCGTGCTCTACACCACGGTGGCTTCGGTGCTGAAATTTGCGCTTGGCCTGTGGCTCGCCTTGCTGCTCAACGAGAATTTGCCGTTCAAGGCCTTCTTCCGCGCCATCGTGCTGCTGCCCTGGGTCGTGCCGACCGTGCTCTCCGCCATCGCCTTCTGGTGGATCTACGATGCACAGTTCTCGATCGTCTCCTGGGTGCTGATCGATTGGGGCATCATCGACCAGCCGATCAATTTCCTCGGCGATCCCAACAATGCGCGCGCCTCGGTCATCGCCGCCAATGTCTGGCGCGGGATTCCCTTCGTCGCGATCACGCTGCTCGCCGGTCTGCAGACCATCCCGCCCTCGCTCTATGAAGCGGCGACGCTTGACGGTGCCGGCTCCTGGCAGCGCTTCCGCTTCGTCACCTTTCCACTTCTGACACCGATCATCGCCATCGTGATGACCTTCTCGGTCCTCTTCACCTTCACTGATTTCCAGTTGATCTATGTGCTGACCCGTGGCGGTCCGGTGAACGCCACGCATCTGATGGCGACGCTCAGCTTCCAGCGCGGCATATCCGGTGGCAATCTCGGCGAAGGGGCAGCCATCGCCGTCGCCATGATCCCGTTCCTGCTGGCTGCAATCCTGTTCAGCTTCTTCGGCCTGCAACGCCGCCGCTGGCAACAAGGCGGGGGTGAGTGATGGCCGGAGCCAAGGCATTTACCAAGATGGGCAGCGTCAAAACCGGCGACGATGGCGGGATGAACTATCTCAACAGCCTGCCGCGCCGTCTCGTCACCGTCTATCTACCGCTCGCGGTCTTCGTCTTCGTCCTGCTGTTCCCGTTCTATTGGATGGCGATCACCGCGGTGAAGCCGAACCAGGAACTGACCGATTACAAGAATTTCAGTCCGTTCTGGGTGGTGGAACCGACTCTCGATCACATCAAGTATCTGCTGTTCGATACGTCCTATCCGGGCTGGCTGTGGAACACCGTCATCATCTCGGTGGTGGCGACCGTCCTGTCACTGGCAGCCTCGGTCTTTGCCGCCTATGCGATCGAGCGCCTGCGTTTCCAGGGCGCGCGGCAGGTGGGTCTCGGCATCTTCATGGCCTATCTGGTGCCGCCCTCGATCCTGTTCATCCCGCTTGCGGTGATGGTGTTCAATCTCGGCCTCTACGACACCAAGTTTGCGCTCATCCTCACCTACCCCACCTTCCTCATTCCGTTCTGCACCTGGCTGCTGATGGGCTATTTCCGCTCGATTCCCTATGAGCTTGAGGAATGCGCCCTCATCGACGGCGCCACGCGCTGGCAGATCCTGACGCGGATCGTGCTGCCCTTGGCGGTGCCCGGCCTCATCTCCGCCGGCATCTTCGCCTTCACCCTGTCCTGGAACGAGTTCATCTACGCCCTCACCTTCATCCAGTCATCGGAGAACAAGACTGTCCCGGTCGGTGTCCTCACCGAACTGGTGCGCTCCGACGTCTATGAATGGGGCTCGCTGATGGCAGGCGCGCTTATCGGCTCGCTGCCGGTGGTGATCCTCTATTCCTTCTTCGTGGAGCACTACGTCTCGTCGATGACGGGCGCCGTGAAGGAATAAGCGCGCCTCACGACAGCGCGATGAGGTCTTTGCGCAATCGGTCCGGTGATCCGCTCGGCAACTGTGCCTCGACCAGCGCGTGATGGTGCTGCCAGATCGGCACCGCCTTGGCCAGCAACCGCTTTCCCGCCGGGGTCAGCTTCAGTAGCCGGCTGCGCTTGTCATCGGGATCGACGCTGACCGCCACAAGCTTGCGCCGTTCCAGCGGTTTCAGTGCCGCGGTCAAGGTCGTGCGGTCCATTGCCAGAACCTGCGCGACCGAGCCCATGCCGGCCGGCGCCGGCCGGTTCAAGGACATCAGCAGAGAGAACTGGCCGTTGGTCAGATCAAGCGGCCGAAGCGCATCATCAAAGCGCCGCGCCAAGGCACGCGCCGCCCGCTGCACATGCAGGCAGAGGCAGCAATCGCGCACATGCAGAGTTGTGCTAAAAGGCACCTCGCCAGCCAGGAGGAGCGAAGATTCCTCCGGATCGGCGATCGCACGCGCTCGTGTTTTTGACATAGTGACATAATGTTGATATCAACCTTTCATGTCAAGCAATTTATCCGGATCTTGGAGAAGCTGCTGCGCATAAACTGACCTGACATCGCCCGAATAACTGGGCTTGGGCCTGGCCCTTGCGGACGGGGCGTCACCTTGCCAAGATCGCAGGCGATGACTCCCGCCAGCGACAGCGCCCCAGGCTACCCGCGCACCACCGACATGGCCGAGATGGCGCGCCGCTGCTATCCCGACACGCTCGGCTTCTACCGCTATTGGGACAGCAAGCGCGTCAATCCGGACGGCAGCCGGCGCCGCATGCCGCCCCGCAGCGCCATCGATCCCCTGGAGATGAAACGCTGGCTGCCTTTCCTGCAATTGATCGAGGTGCATGAAGGGGTCGGCGACCCGCCGCAGCGCAGCCTCGTCTATCGCCTGGTCGGCCAGTCCGAGGTCGCGGTGCGGGGCTTCAACCCGACCGGCCGCACCGTCGCCGACTGCGCCATCGGCAAGGAAAGCTCCGACCCCATGGGCAATTACAACCTCGTCATCGACGGCCGCACGCCGGTCTATGACTGGTCGAAGATCCCGCATCCCAGCGGCTTCGACGGCGGTGGCTTCCTGGCCAGCCAGGAATGCATCCTGCTGCCGCTTTCCGACGATGACGACCACGTCAACATGGTCATCACCTACGGCAAGGTGCTCTCCAGCCTCGAGGGTACGGGGCCAAGACAGCCCCTCCTGTGATCCAGTTCACAGCTGGCCGCCCCCCGATCCGTCATGCTCGCGGAAATGCAGATATGGGGACGCGCTCATGACTCTCATCCAGGCTCTCTCGTTGCCGTCGATCCCGACGCTCACCACGCTCCGCCTCACCCTCGACGCCTTCACCAGCGCCGACATCCCGGCGCTGGCAGCGATCCTCGCCGAGCCGGAGGTGACGAGGACCATCACCGCCAATGCCTCGACACCGACGCGCTGCCGCAAGGCCGCGGCGCACCGCATCGACTGGCATAACCGGAGCTGGGAGAGTCACGGCTACGGCGTCTGGGCGATCCGCGTCCGCGACGATCGCACCGGCGACAATCACACCGGCACCGCCGGTGCGCTCATCGGCTGGTGCGGCTTCACCGAGCCCGATATCGGCAACGACCCGGAAATTCTCTACGGCCTCGCTCCGCAATATTGGGGCAAAGGCCTGGCGCAGGAAGCGGCGATCGCCGCCATCACCTGGCTCTTTGGCAAGGCCGGGCGCCCGCGCCATAGCGGCATCTCCGCCGTGGTCTTCGGCCGCCTCAACCCGGCTTCGCTGACGCTGGCGGGCAAGCTCGGCTTCGAGCGCATGGGCCGCATGACCATGGCCAACTTTCTGCCCGACCGCGACCTCGCCAAGGAAGTGCTCGATTACGAGCTGTGGCGGCTGGAGAAGGCGCCGCTGCACGATGCCCTGTCACTGTTGTTCCAGACCGCGTTCAAGGCCGGCCAGATCGCCAGCCTGAATGTCGGCGATGTGCGCGAGATCGAGCAGGCCCTGTGCGACGCCGCCTGCCGCCGCAGCGATCTCGGCGACATGGACCCGGCCGAAAGCCGCATGCGAATCCGCATCGCCTATTGGGAAGGCCTCGCCGATCCTTATCTAGACTGGCTGCATCGCAGCCGCTGAAATCGATCCACTGGGCACCCCGCTGCGTAAAGAGGAGAGAAATCCAGCGAGGCACGCAGCCATACCATGACCATCACCCCCCTCTATGCCGGCCCCTTGGCGCTGCTGTACCTGATCCTCACCTTACGCGTGATCGGCCGCCGCCGTACGCTGCTCATCGGCCTCGGCGATGGCGGCGATGCCGACCTCGCCCGCCGCATCCGCGTCGCCGCCAATTGCGGCGAGTATGTGCCGCTGGCGCTCGTCCTTATGGCCCTGGTGGAAATACAAGGAGCGCCCCACTGGCTCCTCCACCTCATCGGCACGTTGTTAATCTCCGGCCGCCTTTTGCACGCCTATGGCGTCAGCCAATCCCCAGAAGACTACCGCTACCGCAGCACCGGCATGGTCCTCACCATCTCAGCCCTGGTCGCCGCGATGACCGGCACGTTCACGCTGGGCGTGGTGCAAGCGCTGGGGTGATCGGATTTCTCGCTCTTATCCCCTCCCCCTTCAGGCGTAGTCGGGCCAGGGTGGAGGGCCACAACTGAAAACTCTTGCCCCCGGCACCTCATCCCCTCTCCCCTTGCGGGAGAGGGTAAGGGTGAGGGGTATGCTTGCGACTGAAGGCTCCCTCAAACCTCCCTCACCGTCATGATCCGCCGTCGGCGAAGGCCGACATTCGTCGGCTGCGGCGGACCACCCACGAGTTTCCTTCCGTCCGCTCACCATTGAAATTTGCTTTCCTCGCCCGCCCACAACCGCGTTAACATCCCCACCGCAACGGGAAGGGGAAACAACAACCGTGGATTTCGATCTCAGTACTGTACTCGATCCGATGGGCTACCTACCGATGGGCTGGCTCGGATGGACAATGCAGCTCTTGCCGGCCGCATTCGGTATCTGGAGCGAACGTTCCGGCGAGCGCTTTGCGCGCGGCGCCTATCTGATCTCGCTTATCTTGCGCGCGATCGGCCTGTGGCTGTTGGGCGCCCTCGTCCTTTACATCATGGGCTATCTCATATTCAACCACGACCCGGCAAGCAACATACCAGCACTCGACGCCTCTTGGCTCGTCACCGCTGGGATGCTTCTCTCAGCCTTCGGCAGTATCGTTATGATCCGCCCCCTCATCTGGCGTCTGCGCGATGCCGGCATAGACAAGAAGTGGGCCTATATCGCTGTATTGCCCTATCTCGATTTTATTATGTATCTGGGCTTGATCTTCTATCCCCCCAGCCGTGTCCCGGCACCGGTCGATGTGGAGGTGTTTTAGGAAATGCGGAAGCAAGGATCGAACCTCCGCGTAACCCGCGCCATCGCGACCGTGCTCATGGCTTGCCTCCTCGCCGCCGTCGCACAACCTGGCTTTGCCGATGAGCCGCCGAAGCAATCCCTGACACCCCTCCCAAGCCTCAACACCGTCGAAGAATGCCAACGCGCCGACCTCAGCCGCAATTACGGCAAGACCTTCCGTTTCCATCACGGTGAATGCTGGGCCGACGTCAGCATCAATGAAAACGGGAATGTCACCAGCTTCATCCCGGAAGATGAAGACGCCTGCCGGAAAGCGCTGAAGGTGGGCTGCGGCTGGGTGGATTAAGATCTCAACATCGCGAATTCCACCTGAATCGATCCAGTCCCCTCCCCCTGAAGGTGGAGGGCGGGAGTGAGAGACGATCTATCCCCGATAGCCGACGCAAGCGCCCGATGGCTTATTGCGGGACCGCATAGAGGAAGCTGCGGCCGGGCAGTTTACTGAGCCTTGCATTGAGGTCCTTCGTGAGCGCCGGGTCGTAGTAATAGGTCATGGAATTTTTCGTTGCGTCGATCACATGAGCCCCGCTTTGCCAGGTCGATACCGGCTCCGGCGCGGCGCCTGACATCATCGCCACAAATGCTCGACTGCCGGCCTTCGGCTGGCCAAGTTTCGCGGTGAGGCCCTGCAAAAGCTTTGACTCATCCTTCTTGCGATTGGGATAGACCGCGATCTGAGCAAGGCGCTGCCCACCGTCCGCCAAGCTGATGAAAGGCAACCAGAGGGTGGCATCCGCCCCATCTAGGCGCACCAGTGCGGGCGCCCAATAACTGGGATTCATCGGATCAGGCTCGACGATCGTGCAGGTGAGGACGCCCACCGACGCTTCCTTAGCGACATCCGATTTCATTAATCCGACCATGTGATCGGCCAGCCCCGGCTCGTCGAGGCAGCCAATGCGCCGCTTGGGATTCACCTCAGTGCCGGGCGCCGGCAAAGCACGTGCCTCGGCCAATGTCATTCCCGGCCTCAATCCGGCTACATCAAACGCTTGCGCACTGGTTGTGATACCAGCAAGCATCAACAACGCTGCCGAAACAGATCGCAGCACAATCGACATCGAAACTCCTTTGTGTGGAAGGACAGCCACGGTAGGCTGCCATTTGGACGAGAAATTTTCTATCCGCCATACCAGTTTGGCGTCGGTCAATTCGACTGTCAACTCCGGGGCCAACTCACCTCAGCGCAGCGCCCAAACAAAAAGCGCGGCCGGTTTTCCGGGCCGCGCTTTCTGCATTCTCAACCAGTCTTAAACTAGCGCGGGACCTGTCCCACGCTGAGCATCAGCTCAGGCGACTTTCGCCGCTCTGCGGTTGTTCGCTGCCGACCCGTTCGCGTCTCGCTTACGGCGCCCAGTTGCGGCGCATTTCGTTGCGGTGATCTGACAACCGTTTCTCGGCCTGGCCGCGGTTCGCGTCAGCGTTGGCCACATCAGCCGTGGGAAGTTCCGCGGTCGTCTCCAGGATCAGTGGGCCGGTCTGAGACTGGCTGGCGGCGCTTTGCTCCAGCGCCTCGTCATTGGCGTTCTGGGCCTTCAACTGCGTGACGGTCACCAGCGCATTGATGCCGTCGGCAGCAGCCGGTGCGGCATGCAGCGCCAGGGTGCCCAGCGAGAGGGCGATGGCGAGGGTGCTGGAAAGTGTTGATGTGCGTGACATGGCCTATCTCCTTGAACCTTGTGGAACCGGGATGGACGATCAACTGAGGACGAGTTGCGCATGGCGTCCCCACCGTTCAAGTCGGGTCGCGCGCGGTTGTGCGCGGCATCACGCTGAGACAGTAAAGTCGGACAAAGGTCCCCCTCACCCCAACCCCTCTCCCGCGAGGGGCGAGGGGCTTAAACAAAAAGCGCGGCCGGTTTCCCGGGCCGCGCTTTCTGCAGTCTCAACCAGTATTAACTTAGCGCGGGACCTGTCCCGCGCTAAGCGTAAGCCGCTCAGGCAACCTTCGCCGCCCCTTCGATCGCTTGCGCCATCGTCTTTTCGAGGATGTCGAAGCCTTCGTTGATGAGCGCCTCTTCCGCCACCAGCGGCATGAGGAAGCGGAGCGTGTTGGCGTTGACACCGCAGCTGAGCAGGATGAGGCCGTTCTCGCCGGCCTTCTGGGTGATCGCCTTGGTGAGGTCGGCGTCGGGCGACCCATCTGCCTTCACCACGTCGCAGGCAACCATGGCGCCAAGGCCGCGGATGCCGTCGATGCGGTTGCCAAACGAGTTGCGCTTCTTCATGTCGTTGAGGCGCTCCTTCATCTGCTTGCCGATGACGTTGGCGCGCTCAATGAGGTTTTCCTCTTCCATGACATCGAGGACCGCATTGGCCGCAGCACAGCCGATGGGCGACCCGCCATAGGTGCCCCCTAAGCCACCGGCCGCGGGGCCGTCCATGATCTCGGCCTTGCCGATGACGCCGGAGAGCGGGAAGCCGCCGGCCAATGACTTTGCGACCGTGATCATGTCGGCTTCGATGCCGCTATGCTCATGGGCGAACATCTTGCCGGTGCGTGCGAAACCGGTCTGGATTTCGTCGACGATGAACATGATGCCGTGCTTGGTGCAGATCTCGCGCAGGGCGCGCATGAATTCGAACGGCACCACGTTGAAGCCGCCCTCGCCCTGCACCGGCTCGATGATGATGGCCGCCACATTGTCCGGGCCGATATCGGCCTTGAACATGGTCTCGAGGATCTTCAGGGATTGCGCGCCACCGTCATTGAGGGCGGGGTCCGGGAACGGCACATGGAACACGTCCGAGGGGAACGGGCCGAAGCCGGTCTTGTAGGGAGCGACCTTGCCGGTCAGCGCCATCCCCATCAGCGTGCGGCCGTGAAAGGCGCCGGAGAAAGCGATGATGCCGCTGCGCTTGGTATAGGAGCGGGCGATCTTGACCGCGTTCTCGACCGCTTCCGCGCCGGTGGTGAGGAAAATGGTCTTCTTCGGCGTATTGCCGGGCGCCAGCTTGTTGAGACGCTCGGCGAGGCGGATATAGCTCTCATACGGGTTTACCTGGAAGCAGGTGTGGCTGAACTTGTCGAGCTGATCCTTCACCGCCTTGATGATCTTCGGATGGCCGTGGCCGGTGTTCATGACGGCGATGCCGCCCGCGAAATCGATATGGCGCTTGCCCTCGACATCGGTGATCTCGGCGCCTTTCGCGCTCTCGGCATAGATCGCATAGGCGTTGCCGACACCCCGTGGCACGGCCGCCACGCGGCGCTGCTGCAGATTCGCATTCGACGTCATGTGATATCCCTCTTCATGATCTGGGCGCGCTGATCCGGGCGCCTTTTGGAAGTCGGGCGGGACTATATCTCAGGTCACGCACGCGCCGAAACCCCGCGCCTCGCAGGGCTGGGGTGCCGCGGATTCATCGCTGGGAAATAAAATTACTCGAGAGGAAAGAACGGCCGCTCGGGCTGATCGCAGACGTTACCCCAACAAAAGATTGGGCTAACCGCGCATCCGGCGCATCACGTCGGTCATGGTCTGGGAACCGGCAGCATCGCGCAGCTGGCGGTCGAGCGCCTGGCGCGCCTGGACCTCAGATAGCGGATTCGTGACGCGAATGGGGATCAATTGCGGCGCCGGATTGCCCGCGAGGAGGTCGATTAACCATTGGCCGATGTTCATGACACCCTCCCGATCCTGGGTTCAACACTGAACCAGGGTACGGGATGGGCGTTAATGAAGTCTGAAAGGACTTTAAGCGGCGCGGACGAGGTCGCGGCGCGGCTGGCCGGTCACTTCGAACTCATGGGCGGTCAGCCCACGGATCATCTGGTTGCCTTCCAGCATCGCGTCATATTCCTCGACGTAACGCCGAACGTTCCAGCAACGACCCGAGATGTAACCGCGCAAACCGTTCTTCAAACGGATCGGCGTGGTGAGTTCAAGAACGTCGTCGAATTCATATCTGCTACGCATGATCTTAACCAACCTTTTGTGCAAGTGGTGACCGGAGACTCCGGCGAAACAACTTGCTTAGACAGATATGCTTAGATTCCATAAATGACGAGTGACGGCAATCACCAATCGCGTGATAGCGCGTTTAAGCCTGTGATTTCTGCTGTTTCTGCCAAAGTGCGCGCGAGACGCGCGCATTCGGTTCGCGACCGATGTGATGCAGAACACGCCAGCCGGCGGCTGCAAGTTGGTCGAGATCGATTCCGGTTTCGATCTTCATGCCGTTAAGCATAAAGACGACATCCTCGGTGGCCACATTGCCGGTCGCACCCTTGGCATAGGGACAGCCGCCGAGACCCGCCACCGACGAATCGATGACGCTGATGCCCATCTCAAGAGCCGCGAGGAGATTGGCCAGGGCCTGGCCATAGGTGTCATGGAAATGGGCGGCGAGCTGCGGGATCGGCACATGGCCCGCCACCGCCTCGATCATCCGCCTTGTGGCCAGTGGCGTGCCTACGCCGATGGTGTCGCCCAGCGAGATCTCGTAACAGCCCATCTCCATCAAGGACTTAGCGACCCCCGTCACGGCAACTGGCGCAATTTCCCCCTCATAAGGGCAGCCCAGCACGCAGGAAACATAGCCGCGGACCGGGATATTGAGTTCCCTGGCCCGCGCCATCACCGGCCAGAACCGTTCCAGGCTCTCGGCAATCGAGCAATTCGTGTTCGCTTTCGAAAAACTTTCCGAGGCGGCGGCGAACACCGCGACTTCGTGGGCGCCGGCAGCGATCGCGGCCTCCAGTCCCTGCAGGTTCGGCACCAGCACAGGGTATCGCTTCGCCGGATCGCGCGTGAGGCCCGCCAGCACCGCCGCCGAATCCGCCATCTGCGGCACCCATTTCGGCGAGACGAAGGCACCGGCCTCAATCTCCGACAATCCGGCGGCAGCGAGGTCTTCGATCAGTTGGATCTTTACGGCGGTCGACACCGCGACCTTCTCGTTCTGCAACCCGTCGCGCGGGCCCACCTCGACGATGCGGACTTTCGCTGGCAGGCTCATGTCGCCACCATGGGATCGGCATCGATGCGGAGAAGCTCCGCCCCTTCCACCACCTGGTCGCCGGGACTGACCAGGATGGCCGCGACCTTGCCGGCAATGTCGGCGGCAAGGTTGTGCTCCATCTTCATCGCTTCCAGGCGCAGCACGATCTGCCCTGGCGCCACCGCGTCACCAAGCGCTGCCTGGACCGCGACGATACGCCCCGGCATCGGTGCTGCGACCACGCTGGTCCGGGCGCCGCCCAGATCCTTGCGCACAGGCGGCCGGCCGAAGGTGCCCAGCGCCCGCACCCGCCAGCGATCGGCGCCGATCTGCAGCCAGCGGGTCCCGCCATCGGCATGCAGATGCGCCGTCACTTGGGCGCCGGCGATCTCCACCGTGAGGGCGTGCTCGTCTCGGGAGATGAGGCGCAGATGCTGAGCCTCGCACAGCCAGCCATCCGGCCGGGTCTGCAGCAAGACGGTGTGATCCTCGCCGCCGATCTCAAAATGCCATTCCAGCGGCACCGGCCCGCCCAGCCGCCAATTGTCGCTGGCGGCCCAGGGCGACGGATCGTTGGTCGTAAGATGAAGTTGCTCACCCAAAGCCAGGATCGCCCAGGCGGTATCGTCGAGCGGCGTCGGCGCCAGAAGCTCAGCCGCATGATCCGCGATAAAGCCGGTATCGATCCGGCCGGCGCGGAAATCGGCATGCGCGCTGGCCCGCGCCAGGAGATCGAGATTGCTGGCGATGCCGGCCAGGCGCGTCGCCTGCAAGGCGGCCGTGAGGCGCGTCACGGCCTCATGGCGATCAGCGCCGGATGCAATGAGCTTGCCCAGCAACGAATCATAATGGCTGCCGATCTCGCTCCCCTCAACGATGCCGGCGTCTAGGCGCAGGCCCGGGCCTTGCGGCACCTGCCAGTCCAGGATCGGCCCGGTTTCCGGCCGGAAATCGCGGGCGGGATCTTCAGCACAGATGCGTGCCTCGATCGCATGGCCGCAAAGTTCGATCTGGTTTTGCGCGCGTGGCAGCTTTTCGCCGGCCGCGACACGCAGCTGCCATTCGACCAGATCGAGACCCGTCACCATCTCGGTCACCGGATGCTCGACCTGGAGCCGCGTGTTCATTTCCATGAAATAGAAGTTGTCGAGATTGTCCGCCTCGGCGATGAACTCAATCGTGCCGGCGCCGACATAGTCGATCGCCTTGGCTGCGGCGATGGCGGCATCCGTCATCCGCTTGCGCGTGGCATCGGTGAGACCAGGTGCCGGCGCCTCCTCGATCACCTTCTGATGCCGCCGCTGCAAGGAGCAGTCCCGTTCATAAAGATGCACCACCTGGCCATGCGTGTCGGCAAAGACCTGGACCTCGATATGGCGCGGGCGGGTGAGATATTTTTCGATCAGCACCGCGGCATCGCCAAAGGCCGATTGCGCCTCGCGCCGCGCCGAGGCGAGAGCTTCAGACAGATCCTCCGCCCGCTCGACGCGCCGCATGCCGCGACCGCCGCCACCCATCACCGCCTTGATCAACACCGGATAGCCGATCTTGGCCGCCGCCTTGGTGAGCGTCGCATCATCCTGCGCCTCACCCTCATAGCCCGGCACGACGGGCACGCCAGCCTTGCGTATCAGGACCTTGGCCGCATCCTTGGCACCCATCGCCTGGATAGCCTTCGCCGGCGGGCCGATGAAGGCGAGGCCGGCTTTTGTCACCGCCTCGGCAAAGCCGGCGTTCTCGGAAAGGAAGCCGTAGCCGGGATGGATCGCTTCTGCGCCAACGTCCTTCGCGGCGGCGATGATGCGCGCGCTATTGAGATAACTGTCGCGCGCTGGCGCCGGGCCGATCAGGATCGCTTCATCGGCAAGGCTCACATGCCGCGCTTGGGCATCGGCCTCGGAATAGACCGCCACCGTCGCGATCCCCATCTGCCGAGCTGTCGCCATGACCCGGCAGGCGATTTCACCGCGATTGGCAATGAGGATCTTGCTGAACATCGACATCAATCCTTGCGCCAGGCCGGCGTGCGTTTTTCGAGGAAGGCGGTAAGCCCCTCCTTTCCTTCCGCACTGGCGCGGCGTTTGGCGATGCGCTCGGCCGTGCCGTCGATGACCTCGCGGCCCAGCGGGCGCGATGCCACGAACTGCACCAACTCCTTGGCTTCCGCCATCGCCTCGGGCGCATTCTCCAGCAGCTGCTTGGTGAGCGTTGCGACGGCCGTGTCCAACTCGGCCGCCGGCACGACATCGCTCAGCAAGCCCAGGCGCTGCGCTTCAACGGCACCAAACTTGGCGCCGCTCAGGAACAACCGCTTGGCGGCATTGACGCCGATGGCGCGGATGATATGCGGACTGATCACCGCCGGAATGAGGCCGAGCTTCACCTCTGAGAGCACGAATTCGGCAGTGGGTGCCGCCACCGCAAAGTCGCAGGCCGAGACGATGCCGATCCCGCCGCCATAGGCCGGACCGTTCACCACGCAGATCGTGGGCACGGTCATGAAGGCGATCTTCTCGAACAGGCCGGCAAGGCGCTTGGCGTCGGCGATATTGCTGGCGGCATCATATTCCGCCATCCGCCGCATCCAGTTGATATCGGCACCGGCGCAGAAGCTCAGCCCCCGCGCGCGGATCTGCAGCACGCGGATGTGCCTGTCAGCCGCGACCTGGTCGAGTGCTGCATGAAACTCGTCGATCATGGCGATGTCGAGCGCGTTATGGCGTTCCGGCCGGTTGATGACGATGCTGGCGACGCGCCCGGATTTTTCGATCTCGATATCGCTCATGTCTTGTCCTGCTCACATGCGGAAGAGGCCGAACCGGGTTTCCGGAATCGGCTGTTGCAATGCTGCTTCGAGGCTGAGGCCCAGCACGCGGCGCGTGTCGGCCGGCGCAATGATGCCGTCATCCCACAGTCTGGCCGACGCATAATAAGGATGTCCCTGCGTCTCATATTGATCGCGGATCGGCTGCTTGAAACTTTCCTCCTCGGCCGCCGACCAGGTCTCGCCCTTGGCGGCGAAGTTATCGCGCTTCACTTGCGCCAGGACCGAGGCCGCCTGTTCGCCGCCCATCACCGAGATGCGAGCATTGGGCCACATGAACAGAAAGCGCGGACTGAACGCGCGGCCGCACATGCCGTAATTGCCGGCGCCGAACGAACCGCCGATGATGACGGTGAGCTTCGGGACGGCAACGGTCGACACGGCGGTCACCAGCTTGGCACCATCCTTGGCGATGCCGCCGGCCTCGTATTTCTTCCCCACCATGAAGCCGGTGATGTTCTGCAGGAACACCAACGGAATGCGGCGCTGGCCGCAAAGCTCAACGAAATGCGTGCCCTTCAGCGCCGATTCCGAAAACAGGATGCCGTTATTGGCGATGATGCCGACCTGATGACCATAGAGATGGGCAAAGCCGCAGACCAGCGTCTCGCCGTAATGCTGCTTGAACTCGTCGAACAGCGACCCGTCGACCAGCCGCGCAATGACATCTCGCACATCATAGGGCTTGCGCGCATCGGTCGGCACGATGGCGCCGAGTTCGGAGGGGTCGTAAAGCGGCTCCAGCACGGCACGTTGCGGCGCGTTGGCGGGTGCGGCGGCGCCAAGCCTGCCGACAATGCCGCGGCAGCGCTCAAGCGCGTCCCAATCGCTGTCAGCCAGATGATCCACCACGCCGGAACGGCGCGCATGCAGATCGCCACCACCCAGATCCTCGGCGGTCACTTCCTCACCGGTGGCGGCCTTCACCAAGGGCGGCCCGCCGAGGAAGATGGTGCCCTGGTTGCGCACGATGATGCTTTCATCCGACATCGCTGGCACATAGGCGCCACCCGCCGTGCAGGATCCCATCACCACCGCGATCTGCGCGATGCCGCGGGCCGACATGTTCGCCTGGTTGAAGAAGATGCGGCCGAAATGATCGCGGTCGGGAAAGACCTGGTCCTGGTTGGGCAGATTGGCGCCGCCGGAATCCACCAGATAGATGCAGGGCAGGCCGTTCTCCGCCGCGATCTCCTGCGCGCGCAGATGCTTCTTCACTGTGATGGGATAGTAGGTGCCGCCCTTCACGGTCGCATCGTTGCAGACGATGACGCAGAGCCGGCCGGCGACACGGCCGATGCCGGTGACAAGGCCAGCCGCCGGCACATTGTCGGCATAAACGCCATGTGCTGCGAGACTGGAGAGTTCGAGGAACGGCGTACCGGGATCGAGCAGGCGCTGAATGCGCTCCCGCGGCAGCAGCTTGCCCCGCGACATGTGACGCTTGCGCGCCTCCGCCCCGCCGCCTTCGTTGATCACGGCCAGCAGCCGGTCGAGATCGGCGACGAGTGCCGCCATCGCGGCAGCATTGGCCTGGCGCGTTTGGTCCTGCGCATTCAGGGCCGACTTCAAGACGGGCATCCGAGTTCCTCCCAGATCGCTTCTGCGACGATCCTTGGCTGGTCGATCAGCGCTACGATACAGGGCGCTTTGCGACGCGTCATCCTCCGCCCGCGCGATTCATGCAACGCGGCGCGAACCTCAGAAAATTTCGGTTTCCACCTCGCCGGATTGGCATTGTTGCCGACGCGACGAAGGGAGCGGCATTTTCTTGTCCTGCCATTGCGGAGGGGTAGCAGGCAGAACCTGGCAACAGGTCAGACTCGAGCTTGCCCAAGCCAATCCCCGCTTTTCGCTCATTTTCCGGCCTGCCAGGTGGGCGTTTCAGGGGCCAGGGTAAAGAGTTGTTAATCCTGCCTGCCTAGGATCACGGCTTGCAGCGGAGAAAAGTGCGGCGAGCATGGGCGATAGCGGCGTCGAAACTGAGCGGAATACAGGTAGCAGGGCCTTGCGAAACGCGGATTCGCGGCGCGGCGCCGTGGGTCGGTCGATGCCTGCGGAGTCCGGTAGGGCGCTGCGCAATCTCTCCTCGCTCTGGACGACGCCGGTCAGCAATCCGGCGCTCCTGATTGCTACCTTGACCGTGATCGCAGCCCTGGCCATTGCCTCCGTCGTGGCAACGATGCTGGAGGCGGCAGAGTCGATCACGTCGCCCTTGCCGATCCTGATCCTGCTCCTCTCCATGCTGGCGGGCCTTGCCGTGTTTCGTCTGGCTCGTGCCGGCAGGACCGCCATGGAAGCGCAGCGCCGCGTGGTCGATGCGGGATTTGAGGCGGCAGATGCAATCGTCATCCTGCGCACCGCCGATGGTCGGTTGCTGCAGGCCAACGCCGTGGCCGAGCGCGTGTCCGGTTACAGCAGCGCTGAACTCGCCAAGCCTCAGATCTGGCAAACCACTTTTCTGCCCGACGACCTTGCTGCCGAGATGGCCATCGAGGCCGAAGCCCTCAAAGGCGACCGGCCGGTGTTTCGCGAAGGCTCGTGGATCGCCAAATCCGGCCGGCGTCATCTGGTCCGCTGGTCCAACGTCGCCCTGCAGCAGCCCGGCCAAACGCCCGTCCTGCTGAAGGTTGGGCTCGACCTCACCGAATTGCGGCGCAGCGAAATGGGTCTGCTGCGGAACGAGACCTATCTGCGCCTCGCACACCGTATGGCGAAGCTCTGTCACTGGTATTGGCGCCCCGACGGGGAAGAATGGCACCTCAATCCCACGAATTCGCGCGGTCATTACACCTATTCGGACGAGGTCGAGGATCTTTTCGGTTACAGGCCGGAAGAATTGCCGAACCAGGGTGACCCGTTCGCCAAGATGATCGCCCATCCCGGCGACGAGGAATCCTTGCGCGATCAGTATGCAAGGTTTCGGGTCGGCGCCCATGACAGCTATACAATCGAGTACCGGGCCATCCATCGCAGTGGACGCCTGCTCTACATCCGCGAGACCGGCGAGCGCCAGCGCAATGATGTGGGCGACATCGTGCAGATTGCCGGCACCTTTCAGGACGTCACGGAGACGCGTGCCTCGGAACGCAGCCTGCAACGGGCGCAGGCGGAATTGCGGCGTTCCTTGCGCATGTCCGGCCTGTGCCATTGGTCATGGCAATTGTCGCTGGACAGTGCTGACGGTATGCCCGGCATCTATCAGTCGTCAGGCGACACGGCAGACCTCCTCGGCCTCGCGGCAGAGGATGTGGAGCTTGACGACCGTGACTGGCACCGGCAGGTCGTCCACCCGGAGGACGCCGATTGGACCTGGCAGCGTTATGAGGAGTTCCGCCACGGATCGGCGCCGACCCTCGTTCAGGAATACCGCATCAACTCGCGCTATAAGGGCCTCCGCTATGTGCGCTCCATCTGCGAGAAGACCTTCGATGCCAACGGGCGCCTGATCGAGATCAGCGGGGCATTGCAGGACATCACCGAGCAGCGCCAGCGCGAGCTGGAGCTACTCAAGGCGAAGAACGCAGCGGAGATCGGCAACCGCTCGAAGACCGAGTTTCTCGCCAATATGAGCCATGAACTGCGTACGCCGTTGAACGCCGTCATCGGGTTCTCGCAGGTCATCCGCGACCAGCATTTCGGCGACGCACCGGCACGCTATTCGACCTATGCCGCCGATATCCACAAGAGCGGGCAGATGCTCCTCAAGCTGATCGGCGATGTCCTCGACATGTCGAAACTGGAAGCCGGCAAGGTTGAAATCTACGAGGAACAGGTCGATCTCGGCAGTGTCGCCGAGGATTGCCTCCGGATGCTGCAGGCCCGTGCTGAGGAGGGTCAGGTACGTATCGAGCGCAACTTTGCCAGCGACCTGCCGCCGCTCCTGGCCGATGCCCGCGCGGTGACGCAGGTACTGCTCAACATCCTCACTAATGCCATCAAATTCTCACCGCCGGATCGGGTGATCTATCTATCGGCACGGATCGGCGATGGTGGCGATATGCTGGTCGTCATTCGCGATACCGGCATCGGCATGTCGAAGGAAGCCATGCAGCATCTGTTCTCGGCCTTCCATCAGGCCGACGCCACCATCAGCCGTCGCTTCGGCGGGACGGGCCTGGGTCTTGCCATCAGCAAACGGCTGATGGAGTTGCATGGTGGGTCGATCGACCTCAGCAGCGAGCCGGATCTTGGCACGCGCGTGGTGCTGCGTTTCCCGGCAGCACGGGTCGGCCAGCGCGCTCGCACGCCGGCTGTTTGATCAACGCGATCTAACCGACGCTTACTGCGCAGCGAGCGTGAAGGGGTGCTTTTCGTTGTCGCGCGCATAGATGATGACGCATTCCTGCTTTGCCTGGCCCTTGCACTTCTGCAAAGCGCGCTTTTGCGGATAGCGGGAATCCATGTTCTCCGGGATGCCTTTCTTGCCCGCGACGCAGAGCGTCGTTTCCATGCAGATGAACGTGGCGCCCACCGTGCCGTCGGGCGAGACAGCAAAGGCGCCGTTGCGGTGCTGCAGTTCGCTGAGATACCCCTTGATCATGCCGCTCACCTTGGATGAGAGCTGGATGGGGCCATTGGGGTCGCTCGGTACGGCAGGTGTCTCCGGGGGGAGTGCCGCGACCTGTGCCGCCGGTGCCGAGGCGACAGGCTCCGGTGCCGCGACGGCGACCTTTGGAACGGCGGTTTCCGTGCTGCGCTCGGCGACCTTGGGCGGTGTCGTGCGGAGGCGTGACGCCCGGGAACGAGCGAGATCGGCATGGGCACCGTCCGGAAAGCGCGCCAGATAGGCGTCGAACTCACTGGGATCGGTGCTGCCCTTGACGTCTTCCCAGAAGGCTTCCTCGGCGTTCGACGCAGCAGTCTTGGCCGCCACCCCCGGCTGGAAATAGAAGGCACCGGTCAGCGATGAAGAATCCCAAGGCACCTGAGTAGCTTCGGTCTTGCCCATCACACGGACGCGGACGTTGCGAAACGCTTCCTCAATGGCAATGCCCGGCTTGCCGAGTTCCTCCGCGATGGCCGCAGTGTACGGCGAGTTCTTGCCCTCACCATCGGCGGCAACGTCGCCTGGGCCCGTCGAATAGCCGATAAAGGTACCGGTCGGCGCATCCATGCGGGCCAAACCTCGGGTCGACGAGCGCATGCTGCGCGCGAGCGGATTGTTCCGACAAGCGTCAAGGAGGACAATGTTCACACCGACGCCAGCATATTCCATCTGTTTGAGGACCGCGTCGGCGGAGATGGCTTCCATGTCGACATCTGCCTCGGTGGCTATCGCTGCATTGGTCGGGATGAGATAGTTGACGCCGTCGACCTGAACACCGTGCCCGGCATAAAAGAAGAGGCCGACGGCGGTAGGACCTGCAGCGGATAGTTTTTGGCCGAACTCCGAAATCGCACGCTTCATCGCCTTCTGGTCGCCGTTGACGAGCTTGGTCACCTGGAAACCGAGACTGCTCAAGCGCTCGGCCATCAGATTGGCGTCATTGGGCGGGTTGACGAGGCTGCCGATCTCCTGGCCGTACTTGCCGTTGCCGACGACCAGGGCGAGGCGCGGCTCGGCCATGGCAGACCCGCCGACGAGGAAGACACTCGTCAGGAACAGGGCCGCCGCCAGGATTTTCGATCGAACATGTGTCATGTCGGTCAATGTAACGCGATTGAGGACGAAACGGCAGTGCGCTAGCGCACACTCATTGCCAAAGGTCGCTAAAGTCTCCGAAAGCGCAGAAAGTCGCGAAAGCGTCACTTTGACTAAAACACACAGTATTTAGTCATAGGATCTGGGTCCGTCCGTTGATCTAGTGATTATGTTGCATTTTAGTTAAAAAAATTCCGTTAGAAATCATACCCCTAGATGTGCTTCTTGCCAAATTAGGTTGACTTTAACCATTCCGCGACTTTAGCTTTCCACTATCGGGGCTAAACGGGGGGATCTGTGAAGGGTATAGGTGCGTCAAAGCGTGTAGGGCGCCCGGATATTCGTAGCAGACGTGATGGCGAACGACGGCATTGATGGCGAACAGCTGCTGGCATTAGCGCGGCTCCGGTCCGACGAAGGACGGGCCGAGTTGTTTGCCGTCATCGGCGATCTGTTTCACGATCGCAGCGATGTGCTGAGCGCGCAGGAACGCGCCCTGATGCTCGACATCCTGGAAAAATTGATGCGCGACGTGGCGCGCGAGGTGCGACGCAAGCTCGCCCTGCGCCTCGCCGATGCGCCCGGCCTGCCACACGAGCTTGCCGTCATGCTGGCCAATGACGAGATCGACGTGGCGACACCGATCCTGCTGCGTTCGTCCGTGTTGCAGGATGTCGACCTCATCGAGGTCATTCGCCATCGCTCGCGCCAGCATATCCTGACCGTCGCCATGCGCCGCGATCTGAGCAGCACGCTCAGCGAGACCCTGATCGAGACCGGTGACCGCGACGTCATCCGCACACTCCTGGAGAACCAGGACGCCAATATTTCGCGCACCACGCTGGCTTATCTTGTCGAGCAGTCGAAGGTCGTCGACGAGTTCCAGGAACCGCTGGTCCGCCGCCGCGATCTGCCCAAGGAGCTCGGGCGACGCATGGTGCATTGGGTCGCCGCCGCCTTGCGCCAGGCCCTGCTCGACCGTTTTGCCATCGACCCCAATGCCTTGGACGATCGCCTGGAGCCGGTGGTGCAGGAGGAGATCATTCAGGTGACGGCGGAAATCGAAGCCGACAGCGCCGCCGATGTCCTGTCACGTGCCTTGGGCGCGCAGCGCCAGCTGACCCCGCGCCTGCTGCTGCAGACCCTGCGCAAGGGCGAGGTGCAATTGTTCGAGGCGATGTTCGCCGAAATGAGCGGGCTGCGCCTCAAGCTGGTGACGCGCCTTGTCTACGAGCCAGGTGGCCAGGGGCTCGCGGTCGCCGCGCGCGGCATGGGCCTCAACCGCGAGGAATTCGCAACCATCTTCCTGCTGACCCGGCGGGCTCGCGCCGGTCAGGCAGGCTTCGCCCCGGCCGAACTGGGCCGGGCCCTTGAATTCTTCGACCGCCTGACGCATGCGGCGGCCGAAACCGTGCTCACCCGCTGGCGTCGCGACCCTGACTATCTGTTCGCCATCCGCTCCATCGAAGAAGGGCAGGAGAAGAAACGCGCATGAACAAAGTCACGCCCCTGGCACCCAGTTTTTCACAGACCACGGTCATGGTCGCGACGCAGCGCGCCAATCCGGCCAATGAAGCAGCACCCTCGCCGGCGCGCCTCAACGACCTTTTCCGGCAGGAACTGCTCGAATTCGGCCCGGCCATGATGATGTGCGACCCGAAGGGCGCGCTCACCTGGGCCAACGCATCCTGCCGGCGCATCAGCGAGACCCGCGTCGACGGCGGCACCATCGGCGAACGCCTGCGCCTCGCGGAAATCGCCGAGGAAATCGATTTCCGCCGCACCACCGTGTTCCGCGACTGGGATTTCTCCGCCGGCGGCGCTGTCCAGCGTCTGCGCGCGCGCTTCGAACCGATGACTGAGCCCAATGGCACGCTGACCGGTTTCGGTGGCATGCTGACCCTGCTGCAGGATGGAAGGAACAGCCAGGACGAGACGGCTGTCGCCCTCGACCGGCATATGGATTTCATCCGCCTCTCTTCCGATTGGATGTGGGAGACCGATGCGGCACTTAACCTCCGCCTTGTGACACAGCGGGTCGTGGGCGCCTTGGGCATGGTGCCGCAGCAGCTGATTGGCCGGAATCTCCTCGATTTGGTGGCGTCAGAAGCGCTGCGCAGCAATCTGCAGCGGCGCCTCACCAAGCTCTCCCCCTTTCGCGACCTTCCCTTTGATGCCGAAGATGCCACCGGCAAGCGCAAGCTGTTCCTGATGAGCGCGCTGCCGGTGTTCGATCCGGTGACCGGCGCGCTGTCCGGCTATCGCGGCTCGGCCTCCGACATCACCGAGCTCACCCGGCGCGAGGAAAATCTCCGCGCCGCCAAGGAAACGGCCGAGACCGCCAATCGCGCGAAGAGCCAGTTCCTCGCCAATATGAGCCATGAGCTGATGACTCCGCTCAATGCCGTGATCGGCTTTGCCGACGTCATGCGCATGGGCTTGCTGGGGCCGATCGAGAACCCTGAATATCGCAGCTATGTGCGCGACATCCATGGCAGTGCCGTCAATCTCATGGGCATCATCAACGACATCCTCGATGTCTCGCGCATCGAGAACGGCCAGGCCGAGATCAACGAGAGCGCCTGCAATATCGAGGAACTGTTCGATTCAGTAGCGCGTCTCATCCAGGACCGGCTGCAGGCACAAGGGCTAGCGCTCACCATCGACCTGCCGGCACGCCTGCCGCGGGTCCATGCCGACAAGCGCAAGCTGAAGCAGATCCTGGCCAACCTCCTCGCCAATGCGGTGAAGTTCACGCCGCGCGGCGGTCGCATCACACTCGGTGCCGGCATGACCCGCGCCGGCGATCTGCAGCTCAGCGTCACCGACACCGGTATCGGCATCGCCGCCCATGACATGGACCGGGTGATGCATCCCTTCTCGCAGGCAGATAGCGGCCTCAACCGCAAATATGAAGGCACCGGCCTCGGCCTCACCTTGTCGCTGGGCCTCGCGCGCCTCCATGGCGGCGATCTGCGCCTCGAAAGCACCCTCGGCGAAGGCACCCGCGCCATCGTCACGCTCCCCAGCAGCCGCGTGATCGACGGAAGCCATCTGACGCCGGTGAAGTAAGTCCCCCTCTCCCCGACCCTCCCCCACCGCCGACGAATGTCGGCCTTCGCCGACTGCGGGGGGAGGGAGTAGTCCGCCACAACCACCTCGCTATAGTTCCCTCTCCCCCACGTGGGAGAGGGTTAGGGAGAGGGGGTGGAACGACTAGACTCACCATCCCCATCAGAGCAAAAACTTTACCCGCCCCTAGCCCGCGGGTTACCAATGGGGCTCATCTCCGTTGAGTCGGGAGCGGGTGGGCGTGAGCGAAGGCTTCGACCTCAAGGAACTGGCCCTGGTGGCCCGCGACAAGTCGCCGGAAGGGCGCTCGCGGATGTTTGCCTTGCTGGCGCGCCTGTTCTGGCGGCGCGGCTCGATCATGAAACCCAAGGAACGGGTCATGCTGGCCGAGATCCTCCGCCTGCTGCGACCCAAGACCCTGCGCGACGCCCGCATGGAGCTCGCCTATGAGATGGCGGGGTCCACGCTGGCCGAACCGGACCTGCTGAAAGTCTTCGCCGAGGACGAGATCGAGGTCGCCTCCCCGGTCCTCTTTGCCACCAACCGGCTGGAGCCCAGCGATCTGATCAGTATCATCGAGGCGAAGGGCGCCGACCACGCCGCCACCATCGCCAAGCGCAAGGGACCGACCATTGCGGTCGTCGATGCCCTGGCGCGGCTGGAGGAGCCGGAGATCCTGCGGGGGCTGCTGGCCAATGCCGAGGCACCCTTCTCCATCCCCGCCTTGTCGGCCGCCGCCCTGGTGGCGATGACCGATGTGGAGTTGCAGGCGCTGGTGGCCGACCGGCGCGAACTGCCGGAGAGCCTTGCCGAAGACATGATGACCTGGGCGGACCCCGCCGTGTGCGAGACGCTCAACCAGCGCTTCCTGTTCGATGCCATGGCAGCTTCGCCGCAGCGTCCGGTCTATGGCCAGAAGGCGCAGCCGATGCCGCCGGCCGACAGCATCGCCATCGCTGCGGAAGAGGAGGCGCCCGAACCGGCACCGGGCGAGATCGAACTGACGCCGGCCTCGATGATCAGCGCCTTGCGCAGCGGCAACCTCGCCTTGTTCCAGGCGCAGATGGCGCATTTGGCCAATCTGCGCATGGGATTGGTGCGCAAGTTGATGAGCGAGAATGGCGGCGACAGCATCGCCCTCATCGCCCGCGCGATCGGCCTGCGGCGGGATGAGTTCGCGCAGATCTATCTGCTGGCGCGCAAGCTGAAGACCAAGGCCGCCGGTGTCGGTGCGGCCGATCTCGGCCAGGCGCTCGATTTCTTCGACCGCACGGAAGTCTCGCAGGCCAGCACCATCATCGCCCGCTGGCGCCGCGAATCGGCGCGTGACGCCGTCACCGAAAGCGACGATGCAGCGCCGACAGCGCTCGACGAGACCCCACCGGTGGCGCCATCCGAAGCAACGACGGAAACAGTTTGACCGTCACCTCATGCTCCGGTGCGTGTCGTACAAGCGTTTACCAATTGCACCGATGTCCGCTGCCACCGGCGGTCCGGCTGCACAGCGTCGCCCTGACCGGCGAAGTGCCGGGAGCCGCGCGCAGATCGCCAGAGATGCGCTCCGCCCTACACAGGGAAACGCTCCGACATTGAGAACAAAAGCAGCCCTGGTAAAGATCGCTGACGGCGCAGAAACCTGCATGAAATCAGCTAAATCTATTGAACCATAACAATTGTTGAAGAAAGATGACGCCAGCTGAGTGCCAAGGGTCGGCGGCAGACAAGAATAACGTCTTGCCGATAATTGCCCTGCCCGCATTCGAGCTTCGAATGACAGAGGAGGTTACAAAAAATGAAGAACGTATTTAGGAAACTGACGCTGCCGGCTTTGGCGGTCGCAGCGTTGATGGCGAGCACCTCGCTCGTCCAGGCCGAGATGGTGTTCCATCGCGGCAATGGCGCCGAACCGGAAACCATCAACCCGCATAAATCGACCGGCGTTACCGAAGCCAATATCGAAGCCGATATCTTCGAAGGCCTGACCACCTACGCGCCGAATGGCGACATCATTCCGGGCGCTGCCGAGAGCTGGGAGATCAGCGATGACGGCAAGACCTATACCTTCAAGCTGCGCCAGAACGCCAAATGGTCGAATGGCGATCCGGTAACCGCCGCCGACTTCGTGTTCGGCTTCCAGGACGCCGTGAACCCCGAGACCGCTGCCGATTACGCGCCGATCCTCGACGTCATCGTGAATGCCACCGCCATTCGCAAGGCCGAAGAGAAAGACTTCTCCAAGCTCGGCGCCACCGCGGTCGACGACCATACGCTGAAGATCGAACTCACCGGACCGACGCCCTATTTCCTCGGCCTGCTGCGCCACCCGATCGCCTATCCGGTGCACAAGGCGACCGTCGAGAAGTTCAAGGACGATTGGACAAAGCCCGGCAACATCGTCAGCAACGGTGCGTATCAGCTGACCGAGTGGACGCCGCAGGCATCGCTGACCTACGTCAAGAACCCGAACTATTGGGACGCCGCCAATGTGAAGGTCGACAAGGTCGTCATGTACCCGACCGAGGATCTGGCCGAAGAGTTGAAGCGCTTCAAGGCCGGCGAATTGCAGGCGACCTATGACGCGCCGTCCGAGCAGATCCCGGATCTCGAAGCCAATTTCAAGGATGAGTTCAAGAACACGCCCTATCTTGGCACCTATTATTACGTCATCAACCTGACCCGCGAACCGCTGGGTGCGCAACCCGATCTCCGCAAGGCGCTCTCGCTGGGCGTCAATCGCGAGATCCTGGTTTCCAAGATCACGCAAGGCGGCGAAGCCCCGGCCTATTCCTGGGAACCGCCGATGACGAACTACAAGCAGGCCTTCGTCGACTTCAAGGACATGCCGCAGGCGCAGCGCCTTGAGGAAGCCAAGGCCCTGCTGGAGAAGCATGGCTACAATAAGGGCAACCCGCTGAAGGTCGAACTGCTCTACAACACCAGCGAAAACCACAAGAAGATCGCTGTCGCGGTGCAGAGCATGTGGAAGCAGATCGGCGTCGAAGCAACACTCCGTAACGAAGAGTGGAAGGTCTATCTGGAAACGCGTGACAAGAAGCAGTTCGACGTCGCCCGTGCCGCCTGGATCGCCGACTATGACGATCCCATCAACTTCGCCGACATGTTCCTGTCGGATGCCGGCGAGCGCAACGATGCCGGGTACAACAACCCGAAATACGACGAACTCGTGAAGGCGACTGGCACGGAAACCGACCCGGCCAAGCGCATGCAGATGTTCCATGACGCGGAACAACTGTTCCTCAACGACAATGCCATGATTCCGATCTATCACTACACGTCGCAGCACATGGTCTCGACCAAGGTGGCCGGCTGGGAATACAACATTCTCGACTTCCACCTCGCGCGCTTTATCTCCATCGCGGAGTAAGATTGCGTGAACGGCGACCCGGTGGCATCATGTCACCGGGTCGTTTTTATTGACCCTGTTCGCCTCGGCACCGTTATTCGGCACCGATGGGAGGCGGCTGTATGCTGAATTACACGATCAGGCGTCTATTGGGCGCCATCCCCACGCTGTTCATCATCGTCGCGGTGTCGTTCTTCATGGTGCGCATGGCGCCAGGCGGCCCGTTCGACAAGGAACGCAAGGTTCCGGCCGAGGTCGAGGCCAAGCTGATGGAGCAGTATCACCTCGACGAGCCGCTGCCGCAGCAGTTCGCCCGCTATATCGGCAATCTCGTCCAAGGCGATTTCGGCCCATCGTTCAAATATAAGGACTTCACCGTTTCCGAATTGATCTGGCTGGGCTTCCCAACCTCGCTCGCCTTGGGTCTGTCGGCCATTGCCATTGCCGTCCTCATCGGAGTGACACTCGGCATTTTCGCTGCCTTGCGACAGAACACTTGGATCGACTATCTAGGTGTCGGCACCGCGATGCTGGGTATTGCCGTCCCCAATTTTGTCATTGCTCCCATCATGACATTGGTCTTCGGTCTGATGCTGCATTGGGTCCCGGTCGGCGGCTGGGGCAAGCCGTCCAACTGGGTCCTGCCCATCATTGCGCTCGCCATCCCGCAGATCGCCGCCTTCACGCGCCTCACCCGCGCCAGCATGCTGGAAGTCCTGCGCAGTAATTTCGTCCGCACCGCGCGCGCCAAGGGCCTGCCGGAATACATTACCCTCACGCGCCACGCCATCCGCGCGGCACTCATGCCGGTTGTCTCCTATATGGGTCCGGCCATCGCCAACATCGTGACCGGCTCAGTGATCATTGAGCAGATCTTCGGCATTCCCGGCATCGGCCGCTATTTCGTCCAGGGCGCCATCAACCGTGACTATACCCTGGTCCTCGGCGTCACCGTCCTGTTCGGCGCCCTCGTCATTCTCTGCAATCTGCTAGCCGATATCTGCTACGGCCTGCTAGATCCCAAGGTGCGCTATGACTGACCTGTCCATCGCGGTGACGAGGCCTGAGGTCAAAGGGCGCAGCCTGTGGGCAGACGCCCGCCGCCGCTTCATGCACAACAAGGCTGCCGTGGTTGGGTTGATCATTCTGTCTTTTGTGACCTTGATGTGCATCGGGGCACCTTATCTTGGTCTGCACGACCCGGAAGAAGTCGACTGGAGTTTGGAGCAGCTCAGCATCCCGCCCAATTTTGAATTGGGGTACTATTTCGGCACTGATCAGAACGGCCGAGATCTCTTTGTGCGTACTCTTTACGGCGGTCAGGTATCCCTCTTCGTTGGCTTCGTCGCAACGATGGTCAGCCTTCTCATCGGGACATTGTGGGGTGCCACAGCAGGTTTCCTCGGCGGGCGCACGGACGGCGCGATGATGCGCATCGTGGACATTTTCTATTCCCTGCCTTTCATCTTCTTCGTCATCCTGCTTTCCGCGACACTGGGGCCGCAGGCCAGGCAGTTCTTCGGCAGCGATATGGTCCTCATCTATCTTGCCATCGGCGCGGTCAGCTGGCTCGACATGGCCCGCATCGTGCGTGGCCAGACGATCAGCATTCGCCGCAAGGAGTTCATCGAGGCGGCCCATGCCAGCGGTGTTTCGAACTGGCGTATTATCACGCGGCACATCATCCCCAATTGCCTAGGGCCGGTGGTCGTCTACATGACCCTGACCGTGCCCGCCGTCATTCTGACGGAGAGTTTTCTCTCCTTCCTTGGCATGGGTGTCCAGGAGCCGAATTCCTCATGGGGTATGCTCATCAGCGAAGGCGCCAAATCGATGGACATCGCACCTTGGGCGGTCGTCTTCCCCAGCGCTGTCATGGTGGTGACACTGCTCGCCCTCAACTTCGTCGGTGACGGTCTGCGCGATGCGCTCGACCCCAAAGATCGCTAAGGGGTCAGCGCATGAGCAATGTTCTCGAAGTCACCAACCTCAACACCACCTTCGCAACGCAGGAAGGCGATGTGAAGGCGGTCAACAACGTGTCCTTTCACATCAACCGCGGGGAGACGCTCGGAATCGTCGGCGAATCCGGCTCCGGCAAAAGCCAGATCTTCATGTCGATCATGGGGCTGCTCGCCGGCAATGGCCGCGCCACCGGTTCGGTCAAGGTGACCGGCACGGAAATCCTCGGTGTCGCCACCAAGGATCTCAACAAGATCCGCGGCGAGCGCATGTCGATGATCTTCCAGGACCCGATGACCTCATTGAATCCGTACCTCACCGTGCGGCGGCAGATGACCGAAGTGCTGATGACCCATAAGGGCATGGATGAGGCAACGGCTGCAGCCACCTCGGTGCGCCTGCTCGACCGGGTGCAGATCCCGGAAGCCCAGCGGCGCATCAACATGCATCCCCATGAGTTTTCCGGCGGCATGCGCCAGCGCGTGATGATCGCCATGGCGCTGCTCTGCGGGCCGGAATTGCTCATCGCCGACGAACCCACCACGGCGCTCGACGTCACCGTGCAGGCGCAGATCCTGGATCTTCTTTCGGAATTGCGCCGCGATACCGGCATGGCGATCGCGCTCATCACGCATGATCTGGGCGTCATCGCCGGTCTCGCTGACCGGGTGATGGTGATGTATGCAGGCTCGATCGTCGAGGAGGGTGCTGTCCGCGACATCTTCAAGCGGCCGCAACATCCCTATACCGAAGGCCTGCTGAAATCGATGCCGCGTCTCGATTCCCACGGTCTCAACCGGCTGGACACGATCGGCGGCCAGCCGCCTAATCTGCAGAACCTGCCGACCGGCTGCTCCTTCCGCGACCGCTGCCAATATGCCTTCGAGCGCTGCGCACAGGAACGACCGCTGCTGCACGGGATCGATGCCGGCCGGGCCAAAGCCTGCCATCTCGAACGATCGCTTGGACCTCTCATGGGAGACGCCGCATGAGCGCGCCCTTGCTCTCCGTCAACGACTTGAAGGTCCACTTCGATGTCGGCCGCAAGGGCCTGTTCGGCGGCGGTTCATCCGCCATCGTCAAGGCCGTCGACGGTGTCTCTTTCGATCTGAAACCGGGTGAGACCCTGGGCCTGGTCGGCGAATCCGGTTGCGGCAAGTCGACGCTCGGCCGCGCGATTCTGCGCCTGCTGCCCTTGCAGGGCGGCCGCACGGTGTGGCTGGGGCAGGATCTCTCCAAGCTCGAGCCGAATGCGATGCGCAATCTGCGCCGCGAAATGCAGATCATTTTCCAGGACCCGCTTGCCAGCCTCAACCCGCGCATGACCGTAGGCCAGATCATCGCCGAGCCGATGACGACCTTCCAGCCGAACCTGAAGCCCGCTGAGGTGAAGGACAAGGTCAAGGCGATGATGGCCAAGGTCGGCCTGCTGCCCAACCAGCTCAACCGCTATCCGCATGAATTCTCCGGCGGGCAATGCCAGCGCATCGGCATCGCGCGCGCCATCATCAACAATCCGCGCCTCATCGTCTGCGACGAGCCGGTCTCGGCGCTCGATGTCTCGATCCAGGCGCAGATCGTCAATCTGCTGATGGATCTGCAGCAGGAGATGGGCATGTCGCTCATCTTCATCTCGCACAATCTCGCCATCGTGCGGCATATCAGCCACCGGGTGATGGTGCTCTATCTCGGCAAGGTGATGGAAATCGCCGACCGGGATTCGCTCTACACCAACCCGCTGCATCCCTATACGCAGGCGCTGAATTCCGCGGTGCCGGTGCCGGATCCCGATATCGAGCAGAACAAGGCGCGCATCGTCTTGAAGGGCGATCTCCCCTCGCCACTCAATCCGCCGAGCGGCTGCCCCTTCCGCACCCGCTGCCCCAAGGCCACCGAAATCTGCGCGCAGGTGATGCCGGACCTGGTCTCAGCCGGCCGCGACCACATGGTGGCCTGCCACCATGCCGGGCCGATTGCATAGTCGTCATTGTGCAATCGTCTTGGTCGGCGAAGGCCGACCATGACGAAAGAGCTTAAGCCACCATCCCAACCGCGCGCATGTAGATGTCGAGCAGTTCTTCCTGCTCGGCGCGGTCGTTGGGTTCCATTTTGCGGAGGCGGATGATCTGCCGCATGATCTTGACGTCGAAGCCGGTGCCCTTGGCCTCGGCATAGACTTCCTTCACATCATTGGCGATGGCAGCCTTTTCCTCTTCGAGGCGCTCAATGCGCTCGATGAAGGATTTGAGGTGGTCAGCAGCAATGCCACCGGTTTCGGCACCTGAATCGGCCATGGGGAAGTCTCCTTGAAGCGTAACGTCGAGTCGCGCGGGACTCTATCTGCGGGACCCAGCGCCCACAAGGCGCACCGGCCTGTGGATAACGGGGATAACGGGGCCATCTTGAAGTGGTCACGGGTTCAAGGCAGAGTGCCGCCGCCACAGCTGTGGCATTTCTGCCGCCACCTTCCGGAACCCAGATGCCAATCCTCCATATCGCGATGGCCGTGTTCATCCAGATCCTCTGGGGCCCGATCTACACGCTGGCGAAACCGGCGGTCGGAAACTGGTTCCCGCCGGTGCTGCTGGTCGCCATCATCTACATCATCGTGGCTGGGCTGCTGACGCCGTTCTACCCGAAAGCCAAGACGCCGCGGAAAACTCTGTTCCTCCTTGCCTTCTTCGGCGGCACCTTGCAGAGCACCGCGGTCTATTACGCGCTGATGCTGCTGCCCGCCTCGACCGCTGTCCTCTTGATGCAGCTCTCCGTGCCGATCGCGATCATCGCCTCCTGGGTGCTGGGCCGCGACAAGCCGAATTTCAAGAACGGGTTCGGCGCACTGCTCTGCCTGGTGGGCGTGGCCGTGGTGATCGGCAAGCCGGACGCGACCTCGGACTATCTCGGCATCCTCGCCATGCTGATCTGCGTCACCTCCTGGGCCACCACCCAGGCCTTCATTCCGATCGTCGCCAAGGACCACGGGACTGCGCTCTACGCCGCCATCGCGCGTTATGCGGCGCCGCAGATGATCGTCATGGCACTCCTGGTCGAGGGGCAGAACCTGCTGCCGGCCATCGCCGCCATCCCGTTTCAGGGCTGGCTCGGCGTCATCGGCATTGCCGCCTTCGGTTTCGCCCTGCCCTATTCGATCTGGTACTGGCTGTTGATGCGCCACCGCATCGATGAACTGACGCCCTTCACCCTGCTGATGCCCGTCTTCGGCGTCGCCACGGCAACCTGGCAGCTGGGCGAGAAACTCTCGGAAGGGCTGGTGCTCGGCGGTAGCATCATCCTCGCCGGCCTTGCCATCGTGGTCTGGCGTTGGAAGCCGAAGGCGGAGCCGATCCCGCCGGCCTGAGAATGTCCTCCGCCGCACTGCAACCAGCGGCGCTTTGATTAATCATATTAATCATGTCTTCGTAACCGCCGCCTAATCTGCGGGCCACGCGCGATTTTATTCGTTTGCGATGGATGCCAGCATGCAATCTCACTCCCCGACATGGCTTTGCTTCCTGCCGGCGCTTACCCTGTCCTTCTGCGGGGTCGGCGTCTTGGCTGCGGTGCAGGCAACACCCGTGGCGAAAGCTGCCGAACCGGTCGCGGTGTTTGCGTTCGGTGGCGATGCGCTTGGCGCCGTGATCGATGCCGGCGGGCGCATGATCGGCCCCGGCGGCTTTCCAGGATCCATCATCGCCATCGGCGACACGCCTGATTTTGCCGACCGGCTCTATGCTGCCGGCGCCAGTCTGGTTCTCCGTGCCAGCGACAGAATCGGCTGCACCACAGCCACCTTGCCAGGAACGACATCATGAACACGATTGACACTCTGCGCGCCAAGGTGGCACGCATCCTCGCCGTCTATATCTGCCTGCATGTGCCGGTGGTGGCGCTCCTCGAATGGCTGGTCGGCGGTGGCCTGGGTTGGCTCTCCGCCATCGCCCTGGTACTGGCGGTGGTCTCCGCGGCCTTCACCTTCATGAGCACGGGGACCAGCTCGCAGCTGTTCCTCTCCTCCGCCCTCATGCTGATGATCGCCCTCATCGTGGCGTCCATGGACGGGCATCCGTGGCAGATCGACATCCATATGTATTTCTTCGCCTCGCTCGCCATGCTGACGGCGTTCTGCGATTGGCGCGCGATCCTGGCGGGTACCGTCACCATCGCGCTCCATCATCTGCTGCTCAATTTCGTCCTGCCGGAAATGGTCTTCCCCGGCGGCGGCGACTTCTTCCGCGTCGTCTTGCATGCGGTGATCGTGCTCATTGAGGCAGGCGTCCTCATCTGGGTCTCGCAATACCTCGCCAGTGCCTTGTCCAACGCAGCGGCAGCGCTGGGTGAAGCGCAAGTGGCCCGCCAGCAGGCGGAACATGCGGCCGTGCAGGAGCGCGAAACCGAAGCGCGGGCAAAGTCGGAACAGCGCGCGGTCCTGGGGCGCGTCGCCAGCGATTTCGAGCGCGCGGTACAATCGGTGATCAACGAGGTCACGACCCGTACCGGCCAGGCAGCGAGCCTTGCCAACGGCATGACCCGCGTCGCCCGTGACAATGCCGCCAAGGCAGCGCAGGCAGCGGAAGCCTCGGGCGCCACGACCGGCGATGCCCAGGCGATCGCGGCAGCCGCCGAGGAGTTGACGGCCTCCGTCTCCGAAATCCAGCGCCAGGCGCAGCGCTCCAACGAGATCACCGCCCGTGCCGTCGAGCAGGCCAGCGTCACCTCGTCATCGGTCGCGGAGCTGACCACCGCCGCGCAGAAGATCGGCGACATCATCCATCTCATCAACGATATCGCGAGCCAGACCAATCTGCTGGCGCTGAATGCCACGATCGAGGCCGCGCGCGCCGGTGAGGCCGGCAAGGGCTTTGCCGTGGTGGCGGGCGAGGTGAAATCGCTCGCTGGCCAAACCGCAAAGGCGACCGAGGAGATCTCGGCACAGATTAATGCCATCCAAGCCGCGACCGGTAAATCGGCCGAGGCGATCCGCAGCATCAGCGGCATCATCGGCGAAATCAGCGGCATCGCCCAGGAGATCAGCTCCTCGGTCGAGCAGCAGAATCAGGCGACGCGGGAGATCGCGACCTCTGCGCAAAGCGTCTCGCAACGCACCGGCGAAACCACCGAGATCATCAGCAGCGTGCAGGTCGTGGCGAACGATACCGGCACAACGGCCACCGAAGTCTCCTCCGCGGTGCAAAGCCTGGTCGCGCAATCGACGCATCTCCAGACCGAGGTCCGCAACTTCCTGCAATCCCTGCCGACGGATTAATCTTTCGGCTTGTTCTGCTCGAACGCGGCCTTCTTGTCGGGCGACGCCTCGGCCTGGTGCTTGGCCTTCCAGACGTCATAGGGCATGCCGTAGACGATCTCGCGTGCGGCCGGGTCGGTCACCGCGACGCCGCGTTCTTCCGACGCCTCGCGATACCAGCGCGACAGGCAGTTGCGGCAGAAGCCGGCAAGATTCATCATGTCGATGTTCTGTACGTCGGTGCGCTCCTGCAGGTGCTGCACCAGGCGGCGGAAGGCCGCCGCTTCAAGCTCGGTCTTGGTCTTGTCGTCCATCATCTCGTTCCTTCTAGAAGCGCGTTGTTTCCGCGATCAGCCCGTCGACCACCTGCATGAGCGCCGCGCGGGCATCAAGGCCGGATTTGATGGCGGCAGTATAGACCGCCACCTGCCGATGCGCACTGGTACCGCGCGCCAGGATTTCGCGGGTATGGGCCAGTTCCGCGGTGCAGCCGAAGAACTGCGCGTCCTCCTGCAGCAGATCGATCATCTCCTCGATGAGATCGCGCATCGGCACGATGCAGCCCTTGCCGAAATCGACCAGGCCCTCGTCAATGCCATAGCGCTGCGCCCGCCAGCGGTTCTCGTTGACCAACATGGCGGAATAGCGCCGCCAGCGCTGGTTGCCGCGGCGCAGGCGATAGAGCATGCGCAGGATGCAGCGATACATGGCAGCGATCGCCAGCGTGTCCTCGAGCGAGGTGCAGGCGTCCGCAATGCGCATCTCCAGCGTCGGAAACCGCGCCGAGGGGCGCAGATCCCACCACAATTTACTGCCGTCCTCGATGAGGCCGGCGCTGATCAGCACGTCGAGATGGCGCTGGTATTCGCCAAAGGAATCGAAAATCTCCGGCAGACCCGTGCGCGGCAATTCGTTGAACACCGCCAGGCGATATGATTTGAGCCCGGTATCGGCGCCGCGCCAGAACGGCGATGAGGTCGAGAGCGCCAGGAGATGCGGCAGGAAATAGCTCGCCTGGCTCATGAGGTCGATGCGCAGCTCCGGGTCCTCGATCCCGACATGGACATGCATCCCGCAGATGAGCAAACGCCGCACCGGGCCGCCGATGTCGCGTGCCAGCGCGTTGTAGCGCTCCTTGTCGGTATGCTTCTGCCCGCCCCAATCGGCGAAGGGATGGGTCGAGGCAGCAACGATGGCAAGGCCGTGCCGGCCGGTGATCTCGGAGAGCGTCGTGCGGAACCTTCGCAGCTGCTCCCGCGCCTCGCCCAATGTCTGGCAGATGCCGGTGCCGATCTCGATCTGCGAGCGCATGAATTCCGGGCTGACATGGACGCCGAGCAGGTCATGCGCTTCCTCGAACAAGGCGCGCGGCGGATCGGCCACCAGATCGCGGCTGGCCCGGTCGACCAGGAGATACTCCTCCTCAACTCCGAGCGTGAAAGCTGGTTCGCTCATGTAGCCTTGGCGGGCGAATAGAACACGGTGGGATCGGCGAGCAGGCCCTTCAACGTGCCCTCCAGCTTCGCCGTCCAGCGCGAGATGCCGGCCTCGTCGCTGATGAGGTCCTGGCGGATTTCGATGAGCGCATGGGGCAGGCTCATCTCCTCGGCATGGGCGATGATCGAGAAGCCATGTTCGTCACGGCCGGAGTAAGGCTCGTTATCACCCACCGTGACATTGGGCAGTTGCGTGAGACGCGCCATCAACGGCACCGGCAAGCGTGGATCGCGGTTCCACAGCACCCCGAAATGCCAAGGGCGCTGGAAGCCGTTCATGACCGGCGTGAAGCTGTGCAGCGACAGGATCGCGGGCAGGACGCCACCGGCCAGCTTCGCCTTGATCAGCTTGTCGACAGCGATGTGATAGGGGCGGAAGATCTCCTGCGCCCGCTGCGCCCGCGCCTTCGCATCTAGGCCGGCATTGCCGGGAATATAGGTGCGATCGGATTCCTGGGCGATCGAGGTCGGGTCGTCGAGCCGGCGATTGCAGTCGATCACCAGGCGCGAATAATTCGCCATGGCGCAGGGTGCATCGAGATTGCGCGACAGGATGGCGGCCACCCCGGCGATGCCGATATCCCAGGCAATGTGCTGGTCAAGCTCGGCCTGGGACAGTCCCAGATTGCCGAGTTTGCGCGGGAACGCCCGGCCGGCATGATCACAGAACAGGATGAGCGGCGCCTTGCCCGTTTCGTTGAGCAACGTGAAGGGCGGCGGATCGGCGGGACCCAGCAGCCTGTCGTTGTAGTAGTCGGTCGAGCTGAATTGCGACATGGCCTCGTCAATGGTCTTGGTGCAAAGGGGGTGGCTGGACGGCGCCGGGCTAGCATAGAAGAGGCCAACGCGCCTGTCATCAAGGCGGCACCCAGCGGGGCTCCGCGCCGCATAAGGGCACAAATGCGTCGCGGCTTTGCTTGACCTCGGCGCGGCGGGCTTTCTACTGTCTGCCGGACAAGATCGGGGAAAACCCCGCGATCAGGGGAACACCGGGGCCATGACTGAAACCGAGCTGCTGAAGCGGATGTTTGCCGCCGCCATCGCCGCGGTCGATCCGCTGCAGATCCTCAAGCCCCACCTGCCGGCTAAGCCGAAGGGCCGCACCATCGTCGTCGGCGCCGGCAAGGCCGCCGCTGCCATGGCGAAAGCCGTCGAGGCCGCCTGGTCCGGCGAGGTGGATGGCCTGGTGGTGACGCGCTACCAGCACGGTCTGCCCTGCCGCTCGATCGAGGTGGTCGAGGCAGCACACCCCGTGCCGGATGAGAAAGGCCAGCAGGCGGCGCGGCGCATCCTGGAAAAGGTCCAGGGCCTCAGCGCCGACGATCTGGTGCTGTGCCTCATCTCCGGCGGCGGCTCCGCCCTCCTCGCCATTCCCGGCGACGGCCTGACCCTCGCCGACAAGCAGATGGTCAACAAGGCGCTGCTGAAATCCGGCGCCAATATTGCCGAGATGAACTGCGTGCGGAAGCATCTCTCGGCCATCAAGGGCGGGCGCCTCGCTGCCGCCGCCTATCCGGCCAAGGTCGTGAGCCTGCTCATCTCCGACGTCCCCGGCGACGATCCCTCCGTGATCGGCTCCGGCCCGACGGTCGCCGACCCCTCGACCCGCGAGGACGCCATCGCCGTCTTCGCGAAATACGGCATCGAAATGCCGCCCGCCGTGAAGGCCTATCTCAATAGCCCCGCTTGCGAAACGCCCAAACCCGGCGATCCGCGCCTCGCCTCCGTCGAGACCCGCATGCTGGGCACGCCGCAACACGCCCTCGACGCCGCCGCCAAAGTGGCGCTAGCTGCCGGCTACACCCCGCTCATTCTGGGTGATCTCGAGGGCGAGGCGCGGGATGTGGCCCTGGTCCATGCCGGCATCGCGCGCCAGATCGCGCGTCACGGCCAGCCGGCGGCAGCGCCTGTCGCCCTCATTTCCGGCGGCGAAACGACGGTCACCGTGCGCGGCAAGGGTCGCGGCGGGCGCAATGCGGAGTTCCTGCTGGCCCTCTGCGTGGCGCTGGGCGGTCATAAGGGCATATATGCCGCGGCCGGCGACACCGACGGCATCGATGGCACCGAGGATAATGCCGGCGCGGTTCTGACACCTGATAGTATAGCCCGCGCCGCCGATAAGGGCTTGAGTGCCAAGGCCTTACTGGCCGACAATGACGGCTATGGATTCTTCTCGGCCCTGGGGGACCTCATCGTCACGGGACCGACACGAACCAACGTCAATGATATCCGCGTCATCCTGATCAATAAGGCATAACCCATGAGACGTCAGCGTAAGGCCAAGATCGTCGCCACCCTCGGCCCCTCCAGCTCCAGCGAGGCCGAGATCGAGGCGCTGTTCCTGGCCGGGGTGGATGTGTTCCGCCTCAATTTCTCCCATGGCAGCCATGCCGACCACAAGAAGCGCTACGACATCATCCGCTATATCGAGCAGGCGACCAAGCGGCCGATCGCGGTGCTGGTCGATCTGCAGGGGCCGAAACTGCGTGTCGGCCAGTTCAAGGAAGGCTCGGTGACGCTGACCGCGGGGCAGAAATTCCGCTTCGACCTCGACCCCACCTTGGGCGACCAGAACCGGGCGCCCCTGCCGCATCCCGAAATCCTCTCGGCCCTGAAGCCCGGCGTCACCTTGCTGCTCGATGACGGCAAGCTGCGCATGCGCGTGAAGAAGGCCAGCAAGGATGCGGCCGAATGCGAGGTCGAGATCGGCGGCAAGCTCTCCGACCGCAAGGGCGTCAATGTGCCGGACGTCGTGCTGCCCTTGTCGCCGCTCACCAAGAAAGACCATGCCGATCTCATCTTCGCGCTCGATCTCGGCGCCGATTGGATCGCCCTCTCCTTCGTGCAGCGGCCGGAAGACGTGGCCGAAGCCCGCAAGCTCATCCAGGGCCGCGCCCGCATCATCTCGAAGCTGGAGAAGCCGGCCGCCATTGAGCGGCTGGATGAGATCGTCGAACTGTCGGATGCCGTGATGGTGGCGCGCGGCGATCTTGGCGTCGAAATGCCGGCCGAAGACGTGCCCAGTCTGCAGAAGCGCATCATCGCCGCCTGCCGCCTCGCGGGTAAACCCGTCGTGGTGGCAACGCAGATGCTGGATTCCATGGTCAATGCCCCGACGCCGACCCGTGCCGAGGCGTCTGACGTCGCAACCGCCGTCTATGACGGCGCCGATGCGGTGATGCTCTCGGCGGAAACCGCCAGCGGCCAGTTCCCGCTGGAATCGGTTGCCATGATGAACCGCATCGCCGAACGCGTCGAACGCGATCCCTTCTACCGCCGCATCCTCGAAGCGCAGCGCCTCGACCATGCCGCGACGGAATCGGATGCGATCAGCCAGGCCGCGGCCCAGGTCGCCCACACGCTGTCGGCAGCAGCCATCGTCACTTATACGACCTCCGGCTCCACGGGCCTGCGCATGGCGCGCGAGCGGCCGGAAGTGCCGATCATGTGTCTCACCTCGAAGCTGCAGACGGCGCGCAACATGGCGCTGGTCTGGGGCACGCATTGCGTCGTGACGGCAGACCTCAAGCGTTTTTCGGAAATGGCCGACAAGGCCTGCCGCCTCGCCTTGCGCGAAGGCTTCGCCAAGGCCGGCGAACGCATCGTGGTGACGGCCGGTGTACCGCTCGGCACGCCAGGCTCCACGAACATTCTACGCGTCGCCTGGGTCGAGGAGTAAGACGGCGACGCGCTTCTGATCCTTCGCCCGCGTAGTGGATTGCATTAGGATTTGGCATCCATGCGCGCAGCTCCAGTCGGCCGACACAATAGCGAAGAGCGGTAGGACAACCCCCAGCAGCTCGTCTAACGGACATGGCGTCGAGTCCGTGCCCAGGCGACGATCCAACGCGGAATTCGGCCCGAAGGAGACCTGACATTCCACCGGGTTCTGCGCCTGTGCAGGCTGTTGCCAACCAGCTGGGGGTCAACTATACACTCGCGATGATGCTGCCTCATATGCCAGCCGCCGTGATCTTCGACATGGACGGGCTCATTTTCGATACGGAAACACTCTATCAAGAGGCGTTTCTGGCGGCAGCCGCCGCCGGGGGTCACGACCTGCCGACCGCGGTCATACAAGGCACCATCGGCGTGCCTTGGGCCCGGAGCCGCGCATTGCTTCTGGAACAGATGGGGTCAGATTTTCCCATAGACCAATATTTCGCACAGATGGTCGGCCATTTCGAGTTGCTGGCCGCCACGCAGCTCCGGCTGAAGCCCGGCGTCGTCGAACTTCTCGACTTTCTTGACCAACTCGAAATGCCACGATGTATCGCGACGTCGTCGGCCCACTCGACGGTGCAGAGCCATCTCTCCGCCCATGGCTTGGCCGACCGTTTCCATGCGGTCATCGGACACGGCGATTATGTCACCGGCAAACCCTCACCCGATCCGTTCCTGACGGCTGCGCAACGCCTCGGTGTGGACGCCGCGCGGTGCCTGGCTCTGGAAGATTCCCACAACGGAGTCCGCGCCGCATCATCTGCCGGCATGATGACTTTGATGATTCCCGATCTTCTTAGCCCAACGCCAGAAATCCGATCCCTCTGCACAGGCGTTGTCAACGACCTGCATGCCGTCCGCGCACTCATCCTGTCCGCGGCGGCCACGGTCATCACTGGGTGACGGATTCTACCCAATGGCACCAAAGGCGAGGAACGGGCATTAGGTCGCTTGCTTACACGTGACGGCGGCAGCCACGGAACTACCTCTCATTCAACATCGCGAACACCGTCCGGGCGAGATCGACCGGTGACTCCACCAATTGGTCCGCGCCGGCCGTTTCAAGTTCCTCTCGGCTGCCATAGCCCCAGAGGACGCCAAGCCCGCGCATGCCGACCGCCTGGGCGCCGGCGATATCATGCCGGCGATCGCCAACCATCAAGCAGTGAGACGGCGAAAGATCATGCTTGGCCAGAATATGGGCAAGCAGTTCCGGCTTGTGATCCAGCTCGCCGCTCGGCACCGAGCCATGGATGCCATCGAAGTATGTGGAAAACTTCAGATGATCGAGGATGCTATTGGCGAACACCGCCCGTTTTGAGGTCGCGAGATAGATCGACAATCCGGCCCGCTTCATCTCTTCCAGGGCTTCGCCAATGCCCGGATAAGGCACGCTGCCGAGATACCCGCTATCACCGTAATGCTGGCGATAGGCCGTGACGGCGTCATCCACTCTGTCATCGCCATATGACTGCAGCAAGGCTTGCAGAATTTCGTCGAGCGGCGGCCCGATGAAGCGCCGTATATCGAGACCTTCATCCGGCTCATGCCCCAGCGCGCGCAGCGCCGCAAGGCAGCTTGCCAGAATGCCTGGATAGGAATCGATCAGGGTGCCGTCGAGATCGAGAAGAACCGTGTGATTCATGATCCGAAGGTAGCAGCCAAAAGCAAACGAGGACAAGGTCGTTTGGTTTTTACTTCGGGTCGATCGCAACAGGGGCCGCGTCTGGCTTCATCTTCAGTCTATTGGTGCGGTCGCGACGATTTGAACGGCCCCCAAATCGCAGCCAGCGCAGGCATCCCCGCGCGCACGCATTGAAGAAAGCGGCAATCGCCTTCTGCCGCTCTGCCGATGCCCGACGCCGAATTCGCGCCCGGAACCGTGCCTGCTGCGCGGGACTGAGTTGCACATAATCGCGCAGCTGCGCGTCATAATCCTCGATATCGCCCATGCCGATCTCCGCTTGGCGTGACGATCGCGCCCAAGTGAAATTTAGCTCTGGTCGACATTCATAAAAAATGATTAATTATGATCCAAATCATCTTGCAGTGAGATTATGGATTTGACCGATCTGGCCATTTTCCGGACCGTAGTAGAAGCTGGCGGAATCACGCGGGCCGCTGAAAAGCTGCATCGGGTCCAATCCAACATCACCACCCGGATTCGCCTGCTGGAGGAGGATCTTGGAACGCAACTTTTCCTGCGGCAGGGAAAGAAACTGCATGTTTCACCCGCCGGCAGGATTTTACTGGACTACGCCAACCGGCTCCTCGCTCTCGCGGAGGAAACACGCGATGCTGTGCAGGACCACGTCCCACGCGGGCTGCTGCGGCTGGGTGCCATGGAAAGCACGGCCGCCGTCCGACTACCGGTTCCGCTAAGCCTCTATCATCGTCGCTTTCCAGCGGTATCGCTGGAATTGCAAACCGGCAATTCGGAGCAGCTGGTGAGCCTCGTCCTCGCCGGGGCGCTTGACGCTGCCTTGGTCGCTGAGCCGATCGCGACGGCGCCGTTCGATCTGTTGCCGATCTATGACGAGGAATTGGTGATCGCGGCCGCGGCGAGGCATCCCTCGATCAGGGCGCCGGGTTCCGGTGCACCGGCCACGATCCTGGCCTTCGAATCAGGCTGCCCCCACCGCAAGCGGCTGGAGGATTGGTTCGCCCGCGCCGGACATCGTCCGGCGCGCATTGTCGAGATGTCGTCCTATCACGCGATGCTCGGATGCATTGCCGCCGGCATGGGGATGGCGCTCTTGCCGCGGGCTGTCCTCGACACCTTCCCGGAGAAGGGGCATGTCAGCATCCATCCCCTGCCGCCAGGCTACAACTACGCACGCACCTTGCTGATCTGGCGCAAGGGATTGCACTCGCCCAAGATCGCGGCGCTGGCAAAGATCCTGATTGAGACGAAACCGGTGACCATGGCCAGGAGGCAGCGCCGAGCGGGCAAAGCCTAGGCCAGCAGTGCGCGCAACTCCGCCGTCATCTTCGCGGCGAGTTCCGGCCGGCCGTGAAAGGCTGCCGGCGTGTTATGGAACAGCTCGATCCGCCAGCCATTATGCTGGTGCCGCGCGACCAGCGACTGGACCGCGTTGAGCGACGGATCGATATCGCTTGCCCCGCGCGGCACCATGCCGGCAATGGCGCGCAGCAGCACGACATCGGCGGACAGCAACCGCACCTCGCGGATTTTCGCGACGTAGGTCGGCGTCGGATGGTTGGCGAAGATCGGGTGCAGATGCACCTCGATCTCGGACCGACCGTCGATAGCGCTGCCATCGAAACCGACGATACTGCCCTCGCCCGTGAACAAAGCGGCAAAGCCCAGCGCATCCTGCCGATCCCAGCGATCAAGCAGCTGGCGATAGAGCATGCGCACGGCAATGTCGGGCAGATTGTCGGTCATGGCGATATTCTAGGGCTGGAAAAATCCCCAGGGCAACGCTTGGATATCCGACTATGCCTTCACCTTGAACAGAATCCGCTGATAGAGATAGCCGATGCCGATGAGGGCGATGCCGAGGCCGAGGAACGACGCCACGCGGTAAAGCCCGGTGAGGTCGGAAGCGTCGATCAGCCCCACCTTCAACACGGTGAGCAACACCACCGCCGCCGACGCATAGCGCAGGGCCTGCGAGCGCATCTTCACGCCGAGCCCCAACAGTGCCACGCCATAGAGCGTCCAGGCGGCGGAATAACCATATAGCTCGGCATCCGTGCTGCTGTGGCTCCAGAATTCGATGATCCCGCCTTGCGCCAGCTGGCGCACCCACAACGTCACACAGACAAAGCCGAGGAACAGGCCATATACCCCCGCGATGCGATAGCCGATGACGCCCTTTTTTCCTAGCTCGGTACGCCGCATCAAGGTGCCGGCGAGGGCCAGCAACAGCAGACATGGCACGCCATAGACCAGCGCGATCCGGTTGAGGAACGGCGTCTCGCCGACATAGATCGTGTTGAACATCGGATGATCGAAGAACAGCGGGAACGCCAGCAGCCACAGGCCGGCGATGCCGGCTACGACCAAAGCTGCGTCATAGAGCACCGGCGATTTGCGACGGTCCCCGATGACGAGCAGCAGATGCGCCACCACCAGCCAGGCAATGGCCTGCACGCCATGGGCCGGGAAATCCGGCGTCGGCACATCGATATGCGCATAGAAGTGATCGATCTCCAGGCCAAGGAGACCGAAGCCCAGGGCCGCCGCCACAACCTGCAGCACGCGGCGCAGCTTCTGTTCCGACGTCTCGGTGAGGAGATAGGCCGTGGCGACGAAGCCCATGAGCGGGATGCCAAGACCATAGAGCAGCCAGTTGAAGATCAACGTCTCACCGGCCGGGAAACCCGAATACCAGATGCCGCCGAGGACCAGAGCCGCACCGACCCAGATCGCGCGGCGCAACCAGTTGAGGTCCAGGCGGTTGGCGACCCAGGCAATGAGCGGCAGTTCGAACGACCAGGCGATGGCGATCCAGGATTTCTCGAGCTGCATCGGAATAGCAATGGCGATGAAGCCGGACACAGCCAGGCAATGCAGCGCAAACGCACCGACATACTGCGCATCCTGGCGGCGCAGCGCATCCAACCGCTGCGCCAGCACCATGTGGATGGCGGCCAGACCCACTGCCAGGATCGGCCAGGAGATCAGGAACTCCTGATGGCGCAGCTGCAGATAAGCGCCGCCGAAGACGAATCCCGATCCCAAGGTTGAGAGCGCTGCCCAGTGTGTCGGATATTTGGCACCATGGGCGAAATACCAGCCGCCGAACAACAGGGCACCGCCGAAGACGAGGCCGACGATGATCAGCTCGAAGCTGCGATCGATGGCGACCAAATTGAGGTAGTCCCAGCTCGTCGCCGGCCACAGCGCGTAGGCGATGATCATGATCGCCGCACCGATGAAGGCCGGCACATCCTCCGCCGTCCAGCGCCGCGCGGCGGTGAGATGGCTCCCCATCAGCAGCAGCGCGAAGAACCAGTTCATCACCGCGTAATCGGTCGCATTGAGGAGGAGCGCCATCAGCCCGAAGCAGGCGATCGAGGTACCGCGCGTGGTCCACAGCATCTCCTCTGAGCGGAGCGCGCCACCGCGCGATTCCAGCGCCCAGATCGATGTCCAGGATGTCGCAATGAGGAACAGCGGAATAGCATAACTGCCGGCCATCTCGTGATCGACCGCGATGATCGAGAGCACAAAGGCCGCCCACAGCAACCCGCCGCCATTGGCGATCGCCGCCTGATACCACCAGCCGCGCTGCTTGAGGAGCACGAGGGCGCCCCATTGCAGCAGATAGAGGAAGCCGAACAGCACCGGCAGATTGGGCTCGCCGGAGGAAACGAAGAGCGGTGTGAGGAAGCCGCCGGCAAGGCCCACCAACCCAACGAACGGCCCGTCGCGCAAGGCGAGCGCAATGGCGGCGAAGGTGAGCGCTGCCAGCAAGATGAAGGCGAAGGCCGGGGGCAGCAAGTCGTAGAGCGCAGTCCCTGCAAAGAGGGCGGCATAGAGCACGGCCATCGAGGCCGCGGTCAGCGCCTGGCCCAGATTGTTGGAGCGCGTGCGCATCCATTGCGCCACACCCAGCAGCACGAAGCCGAACAGGATGCCGAGGCTCACGCGCACGCCCGGCGACAGCCAGCCCTGCTCGATCGAATACTTCACCAGGAAGATGCCGGCAAAGGCCAGCGCCACACCACCCAGCCAGCCATAGATCCGGCCGCCGAGACGGCCTTCGAAATCCTTCGTCTCAGCCGTCGGCTGCGGTATCGGCTGCGGTTCTGCCGCTGCCTCGACAAATGCCGCATCGGCAACTTCCGCCGCTTCCGGTTCCGGGATCACGGGTTCAACGATCACGGGTTCGGGCATTGCCGGCGCCGCGACCGGCGTCTCGGTAACCGGCGTAGGCTCACCCGCCACCTTGGCAACCAATCCATCGCGCTTCAGCACCGCCAGTTCCTGACGCAGCGCCTGCACCTCCCGGTCAAGGCGCAGGCCCCGGCGCCAGGTGATGAAGGAGATGATCGGCATGATGAAGAAGGCGTAGCCGCCCAAAGGAAGGCCGATCAGCCAGAGCAGGGCAAAGAAAAGTTCTTCCATGGGAGTGGGCGCCATTCAATGTCATCGGGTGGGAGCAGGTTAGCACAACGCCGCAGCACCATCGGCGCTGCAACGCGAGACTGATTCACATCGCAGGAAGGATCAGTTGGACGGCTGCCAGCTGGCGACCAGCGCCTGGGCGCGGGCCTTTTCCTCCGGCGTCATCTGGTTGGCCAGGATACTGGTCATCTCCTGGCCTTCCGGATCGCCTTGCTTCGCACTCAGCGCTGCATAGAGGAAGCTTTGTGCCAGATCCTTCGGGACACCCTGGCCGTGATAGAAGCGCTGCGCCATGAAGCGCTGCGATTGGCGCACATTCTGGTTGGCAGCCTTGAGCAGCCAGTAGGACGCCTTCATCTCGTCCTGCGGAACGCCGGTGCCGGTCGCATAGAGCGCGCCGATCTGGGCGCGGGCGCGGGCATTGCCGCCCCCCGCCGCCTTCTCCAGCCAGATCGCGGCCTGCGCCGGATTGGCGGGCACGCCCAGCCCATCCAGATACATCTGTCCGACGGCCGCCTGCGCCGAGGCCTGGCCGGCTGCGGCCAAGGGCATGAACTCTGCCATGGCAGTCGCATAGTCGCCGGCCTGATAGGCCTTGAGGCCGGCATTGCCGTCGGCCAAAGCCAACGGCGTGCCGAGCAGAAGGACTGCGATACCTGCCGCGAAACGACGCCCCATCATTTACCCTTATCCTCATTGAGGACCGGGCCCGCTGAGGGCGCGCTCATCTTGGTGACGTCGCCCGACGCCAGCAATTGCTGGGTGACGCCCTCCGGCAGGCTGGGCAGATCGTCATAGCCATAGGCATCCTTGCGGAACTGCATGACGCCGTCCTCATCGACCCAGGCGGTCATGTAGGTGATATGAACCGGCAGCGGATTCTTCAACTTCACCAGCGTGGTCTTGGCGGATTTGAGCACGCTGTCGATGCGCTCGGCCGGCCATTCCGGATCGTCCTTCAACACGAACTTGGCAAGATCGATCGGCGTTTGCGTGCGCACGCAGCCGGAGCTGAAGAAGCGGTCCTGCTTCTCGAACAGCTTCACCGTCGGCGTGCCATGCAGGAACACCGCATGATCGTTGACGAAGTCGAACTTCACCGGACCCAGCGCGTTCTCCGGCCCCGGCGCCTGGCGCAGGGTGTAGGGGAAATTGCCAGGGCCTACCGAATGCCAGTCGATGGCATTGGGGCTCACCACATTGCCGCTGCGGTCATAGATGGTGAAGCCCTTGGCCTCGAGGAAGCCCGGGTTGGCGCGTTCGCGCTTCACCTCGTCGATGGCGGCAATCTTGGCCGGCGCCGTCCAATCGGGGTTGAGCTTAACGGTATGAATGACCGAAGACAGCGTCGGCGATTTACGCTGCAGCTTGCCGAAGATGGCCTTGGTGTAGAAGGTCACCCGGCCGTCCTCGATCACCTTCACTTCCTGCGACGGAATGTTGGCGATGAGATGGCGCGGCTCGAACTTCACCCCCTCCTCGCGCATGCGCTCCAGGTTGAGAAGAATCTGCCGCACGCGGTCTTCCGCGCTGACATTCATCTCCTCGATGGTGCGGCCGCCGATGACGCCATCATCGTTGAGGCCGTGATTGCGCTGGAACAACTCCACCGCTGCCAGCAACTTCGGGTCATAAAAATCTCCGGTGACGGCATCGGCCGCCGCCAATTCGCCGCTGGCGACAAGCCGCGCCCGGATCGCCTGCACGGCGGAATCCGACTTGCCCGGTTCGACCTTCTTCACCGCCGGCACTTCCGGCCAACCACCGCGCTCGAACAGCGCAACTTGCGTCGGCAGATAGTTTGCCATGGCCCAGAAGCGGTAATAGGTCGGCAGTTCCTCGTCGAGGAGCGCGGTGATGGCGGTGATCGCCTCGGTGGGCGTACCGCTCAGCGCATCGCTCTGCGCCTCGGCGACCTTGGCCAGCACCTTGGCACCGCGTTCGTCAGCATGCCCAAGATAGGTGGTGGCGTCGACTGCCGTGCCCACGAAGGCCGCCGCGAGGATCGCCTCGGCAAAGGCCTGGTTGGCCGGCGTGGTCGGCACGGCAACAGCCGCGACCGCCGCCTGCACTTGTGCCGGCACTTTGAGGCCGGCCGCCACCGCCATCGGCAGGCGATCTCGGAATTTCTGGCCCATCTCGGAAAGGCCGGTCGGCGTCGTGAACAGCGGCATGCCGCCCGTCTCGGCATAGAAACTGAGAAGGCCGGTCCAATCTACGCCCAACCCGTCGAACAGCGGGTCCTTCGCCAATTCGGTGAGGGCGGAATCAAGCTCGGCCAGTGGCAACAGGGCCGGCGTGACCTCGCTGCCCCCCGTAGCACCCGGCGTACCAGCGGGCGGAATGCCGGCCGGCACCGAGGGCGGCGCGCCCGTCACATCCTGCCGTTCCGCCCAGGCGGGCTGGCTCACGGCAACAGCAAAGCTCACGGCCAGCAGCGCGGCCGGAATCAGTGATTTGGTCCAACGCGTCATTTCAACTTCATCCCACATTACGTCATGTGCGCGGGGTTTCCCGGCACCCTGTCGTCCCCCGCTATATATAAGCAGTCATGGGGTGTCACCGCCAGTCCCGCGACCTTGTGATGCGGGTCACGCGGAACAGTGGCGAATGGGCCGAAAAGCAGCCCGACTCAGGCCTTTTTGCCTAAATCTCCGGCTAGCGATGGGCCAAAGCGGGCCGCCCAAAGGCCGTGGCCGAAATCTGCGATTCCATGAAGATCTTGAGGCCGCCGGCCTGCTCGAACACCTTGTCGGCGCGTTCATGGTTGAGCTCGATATCGACCGCACCCGCTTTCTTGGCCATGTCGCCGGCTTCCGTCGCCGCCACGTCGCGGGCAAAGGCGGCCGCCACCTCGAGATCGACAAAGTCCTTCAAGCCGCTCGGCAGATGCGCACGGAAGACACCCTCGGTCGGCTGGGTGATGGTGATGGCGACGCGCTGCATGACACCGCCGGCCACCGCCCCCACCGCATTCGAGACATCGGCATGCGGTGGGATGATGAGCTCGGTGCGCAGGCGCCGCGCAATCTCGCCGTAATAGCTGCCGACCGGTGCGCCGATCGCCACCAGCGGGAAGTTGAGCTTCAACGCGACATCGATGAGCGCTGCCGAACTTTGATCATGACTGATCGAACGATCGACCAGATAGCGCCCGAGTGTCCCCCAATGATGCGTGTCGATGCCGGCCTGTTCGGCGATGGCGGTGTCCAGGATCACGCGCGCCGATTGCAGCACGACCTGTTCGACGATGATGCCGGCCAACTCCTGGCCAGTCTTCGGCGGCACCCAGCCGGCAAAGGAGGCGCGGCGCAGAAACAGCTCGGCGCCGATCTCGGCAGCTTCCACGCACCAGCTCGTCTGCCGGCCCAGCACATGCGCGGCATCCGAAGGTGTCAGGCCGCTGATGATGACGAGGCCGCGATCAACGAGGCGCGCCAGATGGCGGCCGATGGCCGGGCTGAAGACGAGGTCGGCCAGCGCCACCGGGCCGTCGCCCAGCGCCTCCCACACTTTCATCTGACCCTCGCTCAAACCTTCGGCGCCGGTATCGAGCGGGCGCTGGCGCAAGGCGAACTGGCCGCGATAGGCCATCATGTCCTCATTGGCCAATTGCGCGCGCAGGGTATCAAGGGTCTTGGGGTAAAGATGTGCGAGCAGGCTCAGCGCCACGACGCGCCGCGGCCCCACCATGAAGCCGTGATGCTCATCGATGCGCACTTCGCTGTCGCCGCCCAGGCCATAGGTATGCACGGCCACCGCCTCGACCATGGTGCGCCAGCCACCGACCACCGCACCTTCCTTGTTGAGCACCGGCCGGCCATGACGCAGCATGGCGATGTCGGTCGTGGTGCCACCCATGTCGGACACCATCACCGTATCGGCGCCCGACAGATGCCGCGCACCCACCAGGCTGGCGGCAGGTCCGGACAAAATGGTTTCGACCGGGCAGGTCAACGCCACCTGCTGGTCGATGAGCGACCCGTCGCCCTTCACCACCATCAGCGGCGCGTTGATGCCCTGTTCGGCCAGCAATCCGCTGACGGCACGGATGAGCTGCTGCAATTGCGGAATGAGCCGCGCATTCAACGCCACAGTCAGCGCACGGCGCGGCGCGTCGAGTTTCGACGTCAGTTCATGGCCGCAGCTCACCGGCTTGTCGGTGAGGTCGCGGATCATCTGCCGGACGGCGATTTCATGGGATGGATTGCGCACCGAGAAATAGCCGGAGACGGCAAAGGCCGCGACCTTCGGCGCATGCGTCACGATCGCAGCACGGATGGCTTCGATATCGAGCGGCGCCTGCTCGTCGCCGGTCGGCTTGTGACCACCGGTCGCAAACACCACCGGGTCCGACCCCAGCGCCTGCTTGAGGCCGGCGCGCTCCAGCGCCTTCGCATCGTAGCCCAGCAGGATCAGGCAGATCGGCGCACCATGCCCTTCGACGATGGCATTGGTGGCCAGCGTGGTCGACATCGAGACCAGCGCAATGTCGGACGGCTTCACACCCTCCGGCAAGCGCGGCAACACAGCCTCGATGGCACCTTTGAGACCGATCGCCAGATCATGTTTGGTGGTCAAGGATTTTGCCGTCGCCAATACACCCCCATGTACCAGCGGGCTTTCAGCGGCAGACCCGCCGCCATGGGTGGCAATCCCATGATTCGCAATCTTCGCCTGATCAAACAACACGGCATCGGTATAGGTACCGCCGGTATCCAGGCCGAGCAGAATGGGCACGATATTTCCTCGTAAACTTGAGCGGATTGGTCAGATTTGGCCCCGATATGGCGGCATCTGACCGATGCGGTCAAGCGGTCCAGCGGCAAAATTCGGCGGATTTCACCGGCAAACTGGCGTTCGTTCCCTGACAGACCCTGATCCGCAGCCCAGCGCCCTCATTCCCTCTCCCCTCGCGGGAGAGGGTCAGGGTGAGGGGGTGGAACGACCGGACTCGCTGATAGACCCCCTCACCCGCTCGCTTTGCTCGCCACCCTCTCCCGCGAGGGGAGAGGGTTCAACCGCGCCCTAAATTTGCTCCGTAATTGCCGCATCTCTAATCCGTCATCCCCGGGCGAAGACCCGGGGATGACGTCATATAAAATGCCAAGTACGATTGCCCTGCCTATGATACGGGTGCGGGCGATGGTCTGACCGCGTAGAGTGTTCAGCGACGGACCTATCAGGTGATTCGGGCGGGGGGACGAGCCGGCCGACTAAACCGGTCCGCGTGCCGTGATCTATGCGCCAATTTGGGGGTCGGCTTGATGATGTTCACTCGCTTGCGACGGCAGTTCCGTGCCGAACCGGCACGATACCACCACCGTGCCAACCCGTCCCGACATATCGTCCCGCTGCTGCTCGCCATAGGCCTTTCATTCATCATTGGACTGTCGGAGATACATCCAGCCCACGCCGAAACCGCCGATGGCCTGCCGGAAACGGACACTGTCACCTATGACCAGGTGCTGGGCGACCCCGACAATATCGAGCTCAGCTATCGCTATGCGATCAGCCAGATCCGCAAGGCAGATCTGCTCGGGGCCTCGGCAACCCTCGACCGGTTGATCCTGCTGGCACCCAAGGAACCCAACATCCGGGCGCTGCGCGCGATCGTGCTCTATCGCCTCGACAATCTCCGGGAAGCGGAAAAGGAATTTGCCGATCTGCTGACGCTCGACCTCGACCCGGCCTTGCGCAGCGGCATCGAGCGCTATGCCGCCGAGCTTGACCGGCGCGACCAGCAGACGCGGATGAGCCTGCTCACCAGCATCGGCTATCAGTATGACACCAATCGCGCAGGCGCCCCTGAAGCGGGCCAGGTGCGCACTTTCCTCGGCACCTTCGACCTCGAAGGCGAAGGCCGCGAGGAAGACGACCACAGCATGACCGGCCTTATCCGGCTCGGCATCGAGCATGACCTCGCGACGCAGAACCGCAACACGTTGTTCGGATCGCTGACCGCCTATGGCGCCGACCAGTTCCAGCTCGACGATTTCGACACGGTCGACCTCGGCGCCCAGGCCGGCGGTCGGTTTGAATTCGGCGCCGTCTTCCTGACGCCCACGATCAATTACGATCATCTGTTCCTGGGCGGCGACAGCTATGTCGACAGCATCGGTACCAGCCTGCGCGCAGATCTCCGCGTCAACGATCCGATCAATCTGTGGATCAAGGGCGATATGACCTGGATCGATTACGACAATACCGAGATGTATCCGACCGGCGACCTGCAGTCGGGCGGCGATGTCGGCATCACGGTCGGTGCCGATTTTTACATCGGCACGGATCAGCGCCTGACAGTGAGTGCCACGCATCACGGCTTCAATTCGGACCAGGACTGGGAAAGCTTCGTCGGCGAGCGGCTCAACATCAACCATACCTGGCTGATCGGCGGCGGCGCCTTCCTGCTCACCGATCTGTTCGGCGAATATGACAATTACGACATGGCCGACCCGATTACGGGCGAGACCGAGCGCGATGACTGGATCTACCGCGCGCGCTTGACGCTGGGCGTGCCGGTGCAGACCTTATTCGGCGCCGAGGAATGGCCGACCTTGCTCGATGGCCTCACCCTATCGGTCTATGGCGAGTATTACCGGGCGGAGTCCAACATCACGAATTACGAATACGAAAATGCGCGCGGTGGCCTGACCATCAGCAAGCGCTGGGAGTTCTAAGCGAACTGAAAATCTTATCTGTGTTGAGGAGAAGCTGACATGCGATCCACACGACAGATTTTGCAGCTTGGTGCGATCGGGGCCTTCTTCCCCGGCCTTATTACCTCCGGTGTCATTTTCCCTGGCTTGGCCAGCGCGGACATTGGCGCACCGGCCGGTGTCGCGGGTGCCGTTTCCGGCAGTGTCGGGCTGGTCTCGCCGGCCAAGGCGATCGCCGAACCGGTTGCGGTCAATTCCGGCGATGGCATCGTCATGGGCGATGGCCTCACCACCGGTGCCGAATCCCGGCTGCAGGTCATGCTGCTGGATGAATCGGCGATCACGCTCGGCCCGGACGCGCAGCTCACCATCGATGAATTCGTCTATGATCCGGCCAACACCAACGCCAATGCCTTGAGCGCCAGCCTGGCCAAGGGCGCCTTCCGCCTGGTGACCGGCGCCATCGCACGGCGCAATCCCGACAGCACGACGCTCCGTCTGCCCAACGCCGTCCTCACCATTCGCGGCACCACCGTGATCGGCGCCTGTGCCGCCACCTGTGTTGTGGCACTCGCCGGCAGCGGTGATGAAAACACTGTCGGCAAGAAGCCGAGCGTGGTGACACTGAAATCCGGCAAGACTGAAGTGGTGCTGAAACGCGCCGGCTATTACGTCGAAATCGGTGCCGACGGATCGATCAGCGCGCCGCGCGAACTGACTGAAGCGGTCGAGGCGAAATTTGCCAGCCTGTTCGTGCCCGTGAACGCGCCCGGCGATATCGGCCTGCGCGACGGCGTCGCCGGCCCCGATGGCCGCGCGATCATCCTGGCCTCCGGCCAGCCGGCACAGGATGGTACGCCACTTGCCCGCGATCAGCGTGATTTCGACTTGGCCGACCGGCTTGATGGCACTGACACATTCGAGGCGACCAGCAATCTGCCGGTCAACCAGGTGCGCTATTTTACCGATACCGTGCCGATCAGCTTCGCGGGCGCGTCGGGTGGTGGCAATTACGGCATCGACTATTCGCTCAATCTGGCTGAGCGCAGCTTTGCCGGTAATCTCCTGCTCAATTGCGCCACCTGCTCAGCCGGCACCTTCACCACCACGATCCCATTGCTGGTCAGCCCCTTCGAGAACGGCTTCCATCTGGTCGAGAGCGGTTCCGTGCTCGACCTCACGGTGGCGGGTGACACCTTCAACATCGATTATGTGATAGGACCCAACAATATCAGCGCCGTGGTGCAATACGATGCTGATGGAGCGGGCGCCACGGCGCCGTCAGTGGGCGCCGGCACGGCGCCGAAAGTGCCATGATGTCGGGCGCATGAGCTGAAGGCGGGACTTACGGACTTGCCCAAATCGGCCGCTTCGGGCCATGCTGCACCTAGACGGCCGGCCGACCCGCCTTCGAGGAGTTTCTAAGATGCCCCGCAGCAGATATCTACTACCATTGGGCGCCATCCTGGCACTCGCAATGCCGGGTGCGGCTTGGGCAGTGGGCGAGCCGGCCGGCGTGGCCGGCGCCGTTTCCGGTGCGGTCGGGCTCGTCTCGCCGGCAAAGCAGATCGCCTCGCCGGTCGCGGTCAATTCAGGGGACGGCATCGTCATGGGCGATGGCCTCTCGACCGGTGCGGATTCGCGGCTGCAGGTCATGCTGCTGGATGAATCAGCCATTACCTTGGGACCGGATGCGCAGATCACCATCGATGAATTCGTCTATGACCCAGCCAACACCAACACGAACGCCTTGAGCGCCAGCCTGGCCAAGGGCGCCTTCCGCCTGGTGACCGGCGCCATTGCGCGCCAGAACCCAGAAGGCACGGCGCTCACCTTGCCAAATGCGGTGTTGACCATCCGTGGCACCACCGTGATCGGCGCCTGTGCCGCCACCTGTTTCGTGGCCCTGGCCGGCAGCGGCGATGCCAACACCGCGGGCAAGAAGCCCAGCGAAGTGACGCTGAAATCGCCTAAGAACGAAGTCGTGCTGAAGCGCACCGGCTATTATGTCGAGATCGGCGCCGACGGTGTCATCAGCGAGCCGCGCAAACTGACCGATGACATCGACGCAAAATTCGCCAGCCTGTTCGTACCCGTCACGGGAGCGGTGGGCTCACCGGGGAGTTTCCGGCCCGACGGCAGCAGCATCCTGGGCCAGACCGGGCAGCCGACGCAGGACGGCAACCCGCTCGCCATCAACCAGCGCACCTTTGAGAACGCCGACCAGCTCGACGGCAACGACACGTTCGAGGTGACCAGCAACCTGCCCTCCGCCAAGATCGACTATGCCAGCGGCGCCATCGGCTTCGCCGGTGGCTCGGGCGATGGCGATTACTACATCAACTACACGCTCGACCTCGCCGCGCGCAGTTTCGACGGCAGCCTGACCATCGACCATCAGGACGAAGGCTTCGTCAGCACCATTCCGCTGGCCGCCAATCCCTATGCCGGCAGTCTCAGTCTGGTCGATTCGGGCTCGGTGCCCGGCGCCTTGCTATCCAGCGCCGCCAATCCCAATGCGGTCTTCAACCTTAACTACACGATCAGCCAGAGCGGCATCGACACCAGCTTCCAGTATGACGAAGACGGTCCGCTGACTGCTCCACCCTCCACCGGTTCCGGTGTCGCACCAGCCGTTCCCTAAAACAATCAGGATTGATCATGCGTGATTTCCACCAGCCCGGCCGCTCGGCCATCTATGCGAGCGACGGTGCCGCTGCGACCTCCCACCCGCTGGCCACTGCCGCCGCCCTCGAATGTTTGAAAGCCGGCGGCAACGCGATCGATGCCGCGATCACGGCGTCTGCCGTGCTGGCGGTGGTGGAACCCGCCATGACCGGCATCGGCGGTGATTGCTTCGTGCTGCTCTCCAAGGGCGGCAGCGACGACATCATCGCCTATAACGGCAATGGTGCTGCTCCCCTGAAGGCCGAGCCCGGCTATTTCCAGGAACGGGGCCTGACCGAGATCGCGCCCGATTCCGTGCATGCGGTCACCATTCCCGGCGCCATCGAGGCCTGGTGCCGCCTGGCGGCCGATCACGGCACCTACGGCATCGACCGCCTGCTGCGTCCGGCCATCCATTATGCCGAGGCAGGCTTCCCGGTGGCCCCCCGCGTCGCCCATGACTGGGTCCAGGAGGAAGAGAAGCTGCGGCGCGATCCGGCAGCGGCGGCCAGCTACCTCATCGGCGGCCAGGCGCCCAAGATCGGCGACAAGGTCCGTCTGCCTTTGCTGGCCCGGACCCTGCGCGAGATTGCGACCAAGGGTGCCGCCGGCTTCTACCAGGGCTGGGTGGCCGAAGACATGGCGTCGGCCATGGCGGCGCAGGGTGGTCTCCACACGCTGGAGGACTTCGCGCGCCACAAGGGCGACTACGTGAAGCCGATTTCGACCACCTATCAGGACGTCAAATTGTGGGAATGCCCGCCTCCCGGACAGGGCCTCACAGCTCTGCAAATGCTTCGCATTCTCACAGAATTTGGCCTCGGAAAAGCCGGCTCGGATCCCCTCGGAGCGGACCGTTTTCACCTCCAATTGGAGGCCGCCAAACTCGCCTACCGCGAACGCAACGCCCACATCGCCGACCCCGCTTTCGCCAAGGTTTCGGTCGACGGCTTGCTGTCCGACTCTCATGCCAAAGCTTTGGCCGGGCTGATCAGGGCCGACAAAGCCCTCGATCTTGGCGCCGTCGGCCAGTTCCCCAAGCATCCAGACACCATCTATCTCACCGTCGTCGATCGCGATCGCAATGCCGTGAGCTTCATCAACTCGGTCTATTACGGCTTCGGCAGCGGCAGAATGGCCCCAAAATCCGGGATTCTGATGCAAAACCGCGGCGCCTGCTTCGTCATTGATCCAAAACACCCCAATTGTATTGGGCCGGGGAAGCGGTCGATGCATACGATCATCCCGGCGATGGTGACCAAGGGCGGCAAGGCGGTGATGCCTTATGGCGTGATGGGTGGGGATTACCAGCCGGTGGGGCAGGTGCATGTTCTGGGCAATATGCTGGATTACGGCATGGACCCGCAGGCGGCACTCGACGCCCCGCGCGCGTTTTATGATGAGGGGACGCTGTGGGTCGAAGCCGGCGTTCCGCAGAAGACGGTGGCTGCCCTCAGCGCCAGAGGTCACAACGTCCAGCCGGCGGTTGATCCGCTGGGGGGCGGTCAGGCGATCTGGATCGACTGGCAGCGCGGTGTCCTGATTGCGGGTTCCGACCCCCGCAAGGATGGCTGTGCCATGGGTTACTAGCGGATTCTCTAGCGAATCCAGCACGTTGCCGTGATTTCGGGAATTTTACTTTGCATTTGCGGTAAGCCTGTGTCAGCTTTGGGGCAGGCCAGGGGTCACTCTCGGCCTGATTTCGGGGATAATGTTAACCATTGTGAGGAATAATCCGGCGGAGCCGGATATTGGCGTGGAGATCGTGGGGACGATTCGCGCCGGTCTTACCTAGCAACGCGATTTGGCTTCCGGAGGCATTCCGGGCGCCTAGGGAGATTGGAAAGATATGTCATCACGTCACCAAACGGCCGGATCCTTGGGCCGTCGCTCATTTCTCGGTCTTGGATTGGCGGGCGCCAGCGCCCTCACCTTTCTACCCCGCGCCGTCATGGCGAAGACCACGTCGAACGACAGCCGTACCCTCGGCTTCTTCAACACCCATACCAATGAAATCCTGAAGGCCACCTATTGGCAGAACGGCGCCTATGACCGCGCCGCGATCGACGACATCAACTACATCCTGCGCGATCATCGCAGCGGCGAAGTCTATACGATGGACAAGAAGCTGCTCGATCTGCTGGTGGCCCTTCACCGCCGCGTCGACAGCAAGAAGCCGTTCGAAGTCATTTCCGGCTATCGCAGCCCAAAATCCAACGCGACCCTCGCCTCAGCCAGCAACGGTGTTGCCAAGCGCAGCATGCATATGGACGGCAAGGCGATCGACATTCGCCTGCGCGATGTAAAGCTGGCTGACCTGCGGCTCGATGCCCTGGCGATGAAGGCCGGCGGCGTCGGCTTCTATCCCAAATCGGATTTTGTGCATGTCGATACCGGGCGCGTGCGCCACTGGTAAAGCTGCCAAAATCCTTTTTCCTCGACTTGAGCAGGCCCGCGCCACATCATTGGCGCGGGCCTTTCGTTTGGGCGAGGACAGATCATGGCAGACGACCTTGAAGAGCTTCGAGCACGCGTGGCGGCAGCGCGCGATCGTTTGACCAGCGACGTCGATTTCGCGCAGAAGGTCGAACTGCGCCTCAATGACCTGGCCCGCATCGTCGAAGGGTCGCTGGCACGGCAAAGCGCCGAGCTCGATGCAGCGCAGGCGCGTATCGCCACCCTCGACGTGGATCTCGAACGCGCGTTGGCGCGGGCCGAACAGGCCGCCGGCGATGCTGCCCGCAGCGATCGCCTGGCCAAGGAGAATGGCGATCTCAAGACCATGGTGATGACGCTCCTCGAAGTGATCGAAGGGCGGCAGAAATCCTCGCTTGCCACCGTCATGCAGAAGTTGGAGGAGAACGTCACCGCGCTGGTGATCACGGAAGCACTGCCGCTCGGGGTCGAGCTGGATGGGCCTGACGAGGTCGACACGCCTGGCGAGGTCGTCACGCCTGTCGAGGTCGACGTACCTGTCGAAGCCGACGCGCCGATTGAAACTGAAGCACCCGTCGAAGCTGAAGCACCCGCCGAACCTGAAACAGCGGTCGAACCCGAAGCATGGGACGAAATCCTGGAAACGCCGCCCACATCAGAGCCGGAGCAGAGCGAAGAAATTGCGCCGGCGGTCGATACGGAGCCCACGGAAGAGGTCGAGTTAGCGGAGCCGCAGGTGAATGCGGAAGACGAGGCGATCGATGCTGCCCTCCGCGAGCCGGCGCCCAAAGCGCCGACGCCAGTCGAGGAGATCATCGAAGACCTGAGCGAGTTGGAGCTTTACGACGCCGCGGCGGAAGTGGTCGAGCCCGAGAAGTAAAGTCATTGTGGTGTAGAATAAAATGCCGAATGCACTGTCGTGCGGAAGCTTAGGACGCCGTCCGTCAGCGTTCCTCATGGCCTGAATCTCATACTTCCGGCCATGACGAACTGGCATACATTTTCGTCGCCAAACTGGCTCTTCCACAGGATCCTGTTTAAATCCAAATCTGTGCACTCAGTTGGAGCTTGGCTGAGGCCGTGCGTGCCTTTGTGAGGTGCCGCAGACATTGCTCTCCAGGATCATAAGAGGTCGCAGATGTACGTTCCCCGTCATTTTGTGGAACCGCGTACTGAGGTTTTACATAATCTCATCAAGGAAAATCCGCTCGGTGTCCTGATCACCAATGGCGAAAGCGGCCTGGACGCGAACCATATTCCGTTTGAACTGAGCAGTGACCAGGCGCCATTGGGCGTCTTGCATTGCCACGTCGCACGCGCAAACCCGGTGTGGCAGGACATCGCGACTGGAGATGAAGTCTTAGTCGTCTTCCGTGCCGCGCATGCCTACATCTCGCCAAATTGGTATCCAAGCAAACAAGAATTCCACAAGCAGGTCCCTACCTGGAATTACATGGTTGCGCACGCACACGGGCGCGCCACGATCCGCGACGATGAGCGCTACGTCCGCACACTGGTTGCCCGGCTGACGCGGACACATGAGTCAAAGCAGCCAACTCCATGGAAGATGGGCGACAGTCCAAAGGAGTTCATTGACGCGATGGTCAAAGCCATCGTTGGTATCGAGATAGAGATCACCCGTCTGGTGGGCAAGTCAAAGCTCAGCCAGAACAAGGAAGAACGGGATATACGAAACGCCGGCGAGAAGCTGAATGAGAATGGCGAGCGTGTTCTTGGTGAAGCGATGCTCGTGGCCGCGGCCATCAAGACAGCGGGAAAGGCAGATTAGATATGTACGTTCCGGAGCATTTTGATGAATCGCGCGTTGAGGTTCTTCATGAGCTTATCGACAAGAACGCGCTGGGCGTCTTGTTCACCCACGGCAAAAGCGGCCTCGATGCAAACCATCTTCCCTTCCACCTGAACAAGACGCAGGGGCAGTTTGGCACGCTCCAATGCCATGTCGCACGGCGGAACCCCCTATGGCAGGACATTGCCACTGGCGACGAAGTGCTCGTCGTGTTCCGAGCAGCCGATGCATATATCTCGCCCAACTGGTATCCGACCAAGCACGAGACGGGGAAACAAGTGCCGACCTGGAACTACATGGTCGCACACGCTTACGGACGAGCCACCATTCACGACGACGAACGATATGTCCGTGCCATCGTCGCCCACCTCACAAGGAAGCACGAAGCCGCACAACCACAACCTTGGAAGATGGCGGACAGTCCCAGGGACTATATCGACACTTTGGCGAAGGCGATCGTCGGCATCGAAATCCAGATTACGCGCCTGGTCGGCAAATCCAAGCTCGGTCAGGACGAGGTCTTGCGAGACGCTGCCGGCGCTGGCAAAGCGCTAGAGCAGCGGGGCGATGCAATGATAGGGGAAGCCATGTTGGCTGTCGCCGCTTCCAAATCGGATCGGATTTGACCTTGTGATCGCCACCAACTGCCGTCGGTTGCCGGCTATCTAGCAAGCCGTCAGAAGGGCGGTTTCAATGCGCGCAGCGGCAGACATTGCCTTCACTCCGGCAACGAACTCCTCACTTGCCTGATGCAGCGCTTCAATCGGCATCGGACCAAGGCTCTCCAAGATGAACCACATTCTGCGCGCGCCAGGGTTCAGCCGCGTACGCACACCCTGCCGCCAGTTCCAACGGCGGCAGGTCACGCCTTGATCGTCGCGCCAAACAACTTCCCCACGATCGGGAGATTCTGTGATCGGGTTGCCATCCTTCATGGTGTCAAATGCCTCTGACCCGTCGGCAATGGTCAGTCTCGGCTGTCCGACATAGGCGTTCAGATTCTCTCCGCCAACAGGTACGGCATATCGCAGGCTAATGGCGTTGTAGAGATCGACGATCGGGTTCACGCGCGGCAGAGACCCATCGCGCAGGAACCGCTTGCGGAGGGCTTCCGCCGAACAGGGAGTCCGGTTCGGCTTGGCGCCGAACCTTTGAAAAACGACTGCCCAAGCAGCCATATGCTCCTGAGCCCAGCTCGGCTCATTCTGACCGACCGCACGATACGCGTCCGCCAGCGCCTTCTCGGCTATGGCCTCGATAAATGGCTCGCCAGCCTCGACAGTAATGCTCATCGCCCGAAAATCCGGCGCCAAGGCGGCAATGCGAGGGTCAATCGATGCAATCATGCCGAACATCCATACTGAAAAGAGTGCAAATTCTGCCGTGAAGCCACCAGGCATGAGCGAGGATCTCGGCTATCCACTTGGCATGCCCGCTTATTACCGGCAAACTGGACTGTCATAAATATCCAGTTATGGGCATTCTTCATGGTCCAGTCCAAAAAACCTCCGAAGATCGGCGTGTCATCAATGGGGGCACGGCAAATCTATGAAGCCCTGAAGGATCAGATCGTACGAGGGGTCTACGGGACGGATGGATTGCTGCCCTCCTCCCGCAGCCTTGCCGAGGAACTGAGCGTATCCCGAACCACGGTAACGGTCGCATATGAGCAGTTGCTGGCAGAGGGCTTCATAGAGGTTCGTCAGGGGGCGAGGCCGCGCGTGTCGCCCACCGCAGTTGGCGATCGCAATCTAAAGAACGTCCACCGACAACATCCTGCCCATGTCTCAAGCTATGGTGAACGACTGAAGAGCATTCCCCTTCGTCCCACCGCACGCGGCCGCTTTGCGGTGGCGGATTTTCGCTATGGCGACTTGGCGCCGTCGGACTTCCCCATCCTCTCCTGGAAGCGAGCAGCCACCGCCGCAATGAGCCAGCGGCCTGAGCGGTTGGCATATGACGACCCAAGGGGCTCTCTACGATTGCGGACAGCTCTTCAAGGATATCTCTGGCGAGCACGAACGCTTCGCTGCGATCTCGATCAGATCATTATCGTCAACGGATCGCAGCAAGGTCTTGATTTGTGCGCGAGGCTGCTCCTCGATCCAGGCGATCATTTCGTCGTCGAGAACCCTTGTTATGCCATGGCCCGTCACATCTTCGCTGCGACGGGCGCCACCCCTATCTCGATTGGCGTCGACCAGGACGGGTTAAGGACGGAGGACCTCCCAGGCATAGTTGCCCGACTGGCCTATGTCACACCCTCCCATCAGTTCCCGCTGGGTGGTGTCATGACAATCGGACGGCGCCATCAATTGCTGGCTTGGGCACAACAATCCAACGCATATGTTGTTGAGGACGATTACGACAGCGAGTATCGCTATGATATCGCGCCCGTCCCACCGCTTCACGGCCTGGACGACAAAGACAGGGTGATTTACCTCGGGACGGTCTCCAAGACTTTGTCGCCGACAATGCGGATTGGCTATCTGGTGGTTCCCCCACAGCTACAGGACATAGTCACCACCGCGAAGCAACTCGTCGATAGACATACATCCATGTCCGACCAGACTGTGCTCGCCGCCATGATCGAAAGCGGCGTGTATGAAAGCCATGTACGGAAAATCCGGCGCCGCAACAACGAGCGGAGAGAGACTCTTCTCAAACACCTTCATCAAGTGTTCGGCAGTGAAATCACTGTCGAGGGTGCGAACGCTGGGTTGCACGTCGTCATCTGGTTTCGCGAGGTGCCTTTGTCGGCGGAAGCCGTCCTGATTGGGAAGGCTCGAGAACTAGGTGTCGGCGTTCACTCCATTATGCCGCTCTACGACCCTGCCGTGGCTGAATCGTATCCCAGACACGTTGGTCTGGTCATTGGCTATGCTGCCTTGGATACGCGTCAGATTGAGCGCGGCGTTGCGCTCCTCAGGCAAGCGGTCGATCAGGCTTCCGGCCATTTTGGCGCATCACCGAATTAGAGCGCCGTAAGGAGAATAGCGAATTCAGAGCAAGGCGGGTTTGTTGCTTTGGTCACAATGGCGCAAGTGAGGCTCGCCTGACATGGCCGCCAACGACAGCAACGCTCTAAGGATTGAGCGCGCAGTAAACCTTCTTGGCCTTCAGCGCCGCGCAGATCTTCGCGAGATCGGCCTTGTCCCCGCCGGTGGCATAGAGGCGGATGATCGGCCCCTTCCCCGGCACATCGACGGCGACGTAAAGCGGCGACAGCGGATCGAGTTCGTCATAGTCGCCGAGGAGGATTTTCCAGCCACGCTTGGCAGCACTTTCGCCCTTATAGCTGGCAAGATGAACGGCAGTGCCCGGTGCGGGCAAGTCGCCCTTCGCGGTCGCAGCTGGCTTTGCTGCGGGCTTGGGCGCGGGCTCGGCGGGGGGCTCGACATGGGTATCGGCAGCCACCGGCCCCTCGGGCACGGCAGCCGGAACCACCGGTGCAGCTGCGGGCGGCACCAATTCAGCCGGCGCCTTGGCGGTCTTCTTCTCGGTCTTGGTGCCTTCATGTATCACGGGGGCAGTTTCATGCCTGGGCGCAGACGGCTGCGCCGCCGCGACGGTTTCACTGGGCAGGCGATGCAGCAATGTGTCGGCCTGCTCCAGGAGATAGAGGCCTTCCGGGCGTTGTTGCAGCAAGGTCGCCGGCTCACCCGCTTCCTGCGGCAGACGCAGATAGGTGGCGAAGGCCTTGCCGGCACAGATCACCGTCAGGCGATCCCATCTGCTGGTCGGCGCCCCCTTTAGGCCGGTTGCTGCGGCATCCACCTGGTCGGCTTCGAAAGCGGGCGTCACGCAACGCTGTCCGTTAACGTCGCTGACTTCATTGGATCCGATCGCAAGCGCAGCACCCAGATGCGGATCGCCGGCACTGGCCTGTGCCGCGGCCGCCGGATAGACACCGCTCACATACCAGGTTCCGGAAAAGCCAATACCGGGCAGTAGATCGGCAACGGGCGCCACCGCAGCAGTTGCCGGGACGGGCGGCGGCGTACTCGCTGCTGGTTCCACAGGCTTTGCGTTACTGCAGGCGGCCACTCCCAGCAACGCTGCCGCCGAGACGGTGAGACGGAGGTGTTTCATGCGCCCGCTCCTCAGAACAGATCCAGCGCGATGCCGCGCTGGAAACCGGATTGCAGGGGGCGCGCGTTCATCGGAAACAGACGCGCAAACGTCTCCAACTGGCCGACCGCTGCCTCAACCGGCTCGCGGAACACGATCCAGCTGACGATCTCGCTGCAGGGCGGCGTGGTCAGCGAGCCGGCGTAGCGATAGGTCGCCGCACTTTGGGGGAGGAAATGGGTCATGTCGATTGGGCTTGCCAGAGCGGCCTTCCCCTTGGTCCGCGGTGCCGCGGCCAGGACCGATCCCAGGGCGCCGTTCTCGCGGCCGGGGCGGAACAGGATGCCGGTGACGGCAAGGTCGCCAGCGTCGCTCTTGTGGACCATATGCACTTCGAGCGGCCAGCGGCCGCCGGCCACGGCGTGCTCGCTCGGGTGATGGAAATGGAATTGCAAGAATTTGTAGATCTTGCCACCCAAGGTGAGGGCGCTGGGGCCGTCGCCGGTCGGCGCGACCTGCAGAGTGTGGCCGTTATTTTCCACGGCAGCGGCAAAGGGCTGCCAATTCAGCGACAGATCGGGTCCGGCCTGCAACCCGGCATCGGCCAAATCGATGGGCGATTGGCGCTGTCCTGTGGCGCAGGCACCAAATTCCGGCGCCAATTTGCCCCATTCCGCCGGCCCGCCATGGCCCTCATAGGTCCAATGCACATCTTCAGCCTGCGCCATATGGCGCCATGACGTCAGGCCGGCACCTACTGCAAGCGATCCCACCGTCATTTTCTGAAGCAGGCGGCGGCGGCTGACCGGACGACCCGTCATCGGCATTTCCCCTCTTTCGGGGACAGTACCCAACAGGCTCGATTCGGCCCAAGTCCGGATTGCCGTCCGGATTGCCGCGCGGCAGCAGCGGCCATGTTGGCAGCCGCCTGTGGAAAACTATCGTTCAACTGTGAAAAATGCTGCGTTTCGCCACATGGCTCCGCAAAATACATACTCTGTTAACCGCGTTTGGAACATTCTCCCATCATGGACAGACGCTGGCGAGGCTTCGGGCTGAAGACCAGGGTGGTGTTGGCTTTGGCCATCGTCATTCTGGCGATCCAGGCTGCCTATGTGGTGCTGGAAGACAGCCGCTTCGTCGAGCGCCAATCGGCCGCCCTACAGGACAGTGCCGACAATTTGGCGCTGCTCTATGCGGGTGCCGTCGCCAACGCGGTCTGGGAGTATGACCGCGAGGCCGCCAAGGGGCAGCTGCAGGCGATGCGCGTGATCGACGGTTTCGCGCGCGCGGTGATCCGCGAATCGAGCGGCCAGGATTTCGTGGCGGTCGACGCTGCGGACGACACCACCAGTTCGGCCCCCTTTGCCACCCGCGCCACGGTGGAAGGCCAAGCCGACATCCAGATCGAGGGCCGGCCGGTCGGCAGCATCAACGTCACCCTCTCGAAAGCACCGCTCGAGATTGCGCGCGCCACTTATCTGCGGTCGCTGGTGGTCACCAATGGCGCGCTGGCCATCGTCCTCCTCGGCCTCACCTTGCTCGCCCTTCACCTGGTCAGCCGCCCGCTCGACCGCATGACGGCGCTGATGCAACGCTTCTCCGCTGGCAATCTCAATTCGCTGGTGCCGTTCACCGATCGCACCGACGAGATCGGCCGCATGGCCCGGGCACTCGAAGTGTTCCGCGGCAATGCCATTGAACGGCGCCTCGCCGAAGAGGCGCTGACCAAGCGCAGCCAGGAACTGGCGGTCCTCAACCAGGATCTCCGCAAGGCGCGCGACGTCGCCGATACTGCCAACCGCATCAAATCCGAATTCCTGGCCTCCATGAGCCATGAAATCCGCACGCCGATGAACGGTGTCATCGGCATGGTGCATATGCTGAAAAACACGCCGCTCAGCAGCGACCAGCAGGATCAGCTGCAGACGCTGGAAAGTTCGGCACGCGGCTTGCTCTCGATCCTCAACGACATTCTCGATATCTCGAAGATCGAAGCCGGCCGGCTCGACCTCAATGTCGCGCCCTTCTCAGTCCGCGACATGATCGAGGATCTGGTGGCCCTGTGGCGCCCCTCGGCACTCTCGAAGAAACTCGATCTCACCTTCGATATCGGCGCCAACGTGCCTGAGGCGCTGGAAGGCGATTCCGCGCGCATCGCCCAGGTGCTGGCGAACTTCCTCGGCAATGCCGTGAAGTTCACGCATAAGGGCGGCATCCACGTGAAGGTCGATGCCTTCGCGCTCGGCGGCAAGGCGTGGGACCTTGAGATCACCGTGCGGGACAGCGGGATCGGCATCGACAAAGAGGTGCAGACGCGCCTGTTTCAGAAATTCACCCAGGCCGATGCGTCGATGACGCGGCGCTATGGCGGCACGGGTCTCGGCCTTGCCATCTGCCGCGAGCTGATGCAGCTGATGGGCGGTGCCGTCGGCGTCAATTCGGTACCGGGTGAAGGGTCTGAGTTCTGGATGCGGCTGGAGGTCCGGCAAGCCGACACCCTGCCGGAAGCCGCCAGCCAGTTCCGCAGCAAGGACCAGGCGCTGCTCGATCATCCGGGCTCGCGCCGCCTCAAGCTGCTGGTCGCCGAGGACAATCTCATCAACCAGAAGGTCATCCGGGCCATGCTGGAAGCGGTCGGCCATGAGACGGCCCTCGCCGGCGATGGCGTCGAGGCAGTGACCGAGGTGCAGCGCGAATCCTTCGATGCGATCTTGATGGACGTGCAGATGCCGAACATGGACGGCATCATGGCGACCCGTGAGATCCGCAACCTCGGTGGCGATTTCAAGACTTTGCCGATTATCGCGCTCACCGCCAATGCCATGGCCGGCGATCGCGAGCGGTACCTCAGCGCCGGCATGAACGCCTATGTTTCAAAGCCGATCGATCCCAAACTGCTGTCGCTGGCCTTGCGCCAGACCTGCGGCAAGGATGTCGCCATCCTGCACAGCAACGAGATCGCCACAGCACAACCGATCGCGGCACCGAATGTCGCACCATCGGCCGCGCAAGAGGCCGCGCTGTCGGCGTTGTTGTCGAAGCTGTAGGCCATCCCCTTCGCCGACCATGACGATTGAGGACGGGGGCGACCACGCGAATAGGATCAGCACAAATCGCGCAAACGCAGATAAGCAATGCGGTGGACTTGATCGAGCGCCGTGCGGAATTCGGTGGCGGGGGCGTTGTTGATGCGCGCCTCGAACGCCGCCAGGATCTCGGCCCGTGACTTGCCTTTCACGGCGAGGATGAACGGGAAGCCGAAGCGCTGCGTGTAGGCGGCGTTCAGTTCCTGGAAGCGTTGAAATTCGGTGGGCGAACATTGATCGAGGCCGGCACCTGCCTGCTCTCCGCGTGATTCATCCGTGAGTGCCCCTGCGACAGCGAGTTTGCCAGCGAGGTCGGGATGGGCGCGCAGCAAGGTCATCTGGCGTGTGGCGCCACCACCTTCGACAATGGAACGGAGAGCCGTTGCGAGGCCATCGAGACTGTCATGGTCGGGGGTGACGCCTGCGGTGAACAAAGCTTCGGCGATCCAGGGCGATTGTTCATAGACACGGCCGAAGGTCGTCACAAAGGCGGCGCGGTCGAGATCTCGGGGTTTTTGACGGAACTGCATCGCCGTCATTCCGCCGAGCCATGGCCGTCATCCGCACTGCCGGCGATCCAGGCACCCAGAAGTGCGCGTTCTTCATCGGTCATGCCGGTCTGATTGCGGAGCGGCATCATTTTAGTTGCCACCGCAACACGCGCGATCATCGGCGCGTAGCGGCGGATCTCGGCGGCGCTGTCGAAGGCGATGCCCTTGGGCGGGGCCTTGAAGAAAGCATCTGTCGGCACCGCGGAATGACAGGTGATGCAGCGCTGCTGGATGATGGCGGCGGCTTCAACGAGATCGACCTTGCGGTCGATGGGTATGGCATTGGTCTTGAGGCCCGGAATGGCAGCGAGACAGAGGCCGAGGCCCAAGGCCAGTACCAGCAGATAGGTCACCTTGTCGCCGGAGACACCGGCATTCTTGGCGTTGGCATAGGCCCGCAGCAGAGCGCTCAGCAGCACAGCACCGATGACGAACGCCCAGCGATAGGGGCTTTCATACATGATCGGGTAGTGGTTGCTGATCATCATGAGGACGACCGGCAAAGTGAGGTAGTTGTTGTGGAGCGAACGCTGTTTCGCCTGCTTGCCATAGGCGGGGTCCGGCTGTTCGCCGGCCAGCAGCGCCTTCACCACCTTCTTCTGATTGGGAATGATGATGTGAAAGACATTGGTCGCCATGATGGTACCGATGAAGGCGCCGACATGGAGATAGGCAGCGCGGCCGCTGAAAAGCTCGGTTGAGATATAGGCGGCGAGCGCCACCAGCAGGAAAACGCCGATCGCCAGCAAAGTGGTGTTGCGGCCGATGGGTGAGCGGCACAGCAGGTCATAGGCAACCCACCCGCCGAGCAGCAGACCGAGGCTGACCAGGATGGCGTAGTTGGCGGAGATGTCGCTGACTGAGGGATCGATCAGATTTTGCTCGGCGCCGTAGTAATAGATGAGAGCCAGCAGGAAGAAGCCGGAGAACCAGGTGAAGTAGGCTTCGTATTTGAACCAATGCAGTTCCTTGGGCATCGTGCCCGGCGCCACCAGGAATTTTTCGACGGCATAGAAGCCGCCGCCATGAACCAGCCAGCTTTCGCCGGCGATGCCGGGTTTGGGTGCCGCGTAATGGCGGAGGCTCGCATCGAGCCAGATGAAGAAGAAGGAGGTGCCGATCCACATGATGCCGGTCATCACATGCACCCAGCGCAACGCAAGGCTGAGCCATTCAGCCAAGATCGGGTCCATCAGGGCGGCTCCTTCTCCCAGGCGACGTGGCCCCGGGGGGCGAACCCGGAGAAGCCTTGCGCCAATCGGCGGGCGGCTTCTCCGGGGTAGACGGTCTTACTTCGGCAGATCGCCTTCGACACCTTCCGCGAGCCAGTTCATGCCGGCGATATCGCCGTCACCCAGGGTCGTGCCGTCGGCCACCTTCACGCTGCCGTCCTGGGCGTTGATCGGACCCTTGAAGATGGCGAGCTTGCCGGTCTTGATGGCTTCTTCCGTGTCCATCGCCAGCTTCTTCACATCGTCGGGCATGTTGGCATACTCCGCCATCTTGAGCATGCCGGTGTCGAGGCCCTTCCAGACGTCCTCGCTCTTCCATGTACCGTCCATCGCCGCCTTGACGCGCTCGGTGTAGTAGCCGTCCCAATGGTCGATCGAGGAGGTGAGCTGGGCATTGGGCGCGAACTTGATCATGTCGGACGCCTGGCCGAAGCCCTTCAAGCCGCGATCAGCCGCGACCTGCAACGGTGCCGGCGAATCCGTGTGCTGCGCCATGAGATCGGCGCCCTGGTCGAGCAGCGCCTTGGCGGCATCGGCTTCCTTGCCGGGATCGTACCAGGAATTGATGAAGACCTGCTTCAGCTTGGCCTGCGGATTGATGCTGCGCATGCCGAGGATGAAGGCGTTCATGCCCATGATGACTTCGGGGATCGGGATCGAGCCGATATAGCCGACGACGCCCGCCTTCGACATCTTGGCAGCGATGACGCCCTGGATGTAGCGGCCTTCATAGAAACGGATGTTGTAGGTCGCAACGTTGTCGGCACGCTTGTAGCCGGTGGCGTGTTCGAATTTTACGTCCGGATAATCGCGCGCCACTTTCAGCGTCGCATCCATGAAGCCGAACGATGTGGTGAAGATGATGCCATGGCCGGTATCGGCCAGTTCGCGGATGACGCGTTCGGCATCGGCCCCCTCCGGCACCTTCTCGACATAGGTCGAGGTCGTGCCGAGCGCCTTGTCAGCGGCGAGGCGACCCTGATCGTGCTGGTAGGACCAGCCGAAATCGCCGATCGGACCGACATAGATATAGCCCGCCTTGAAATCGGCGGCGCGCGCCTTGCGGCCCAAGAGCGGCAATGTGCCAGCGGCAAGGCCGGCACCGGCGGCCTGGATGAAGGTTCTGCGTTTGATCGACATGTGGGAAGCCTCCTGCTTTTTTGGATTGGCAAATTGTGGATCGAAATCGGTGGAGAACACCATCAAATTCCGCGTGATGCGCCTATCCGGTGCCCCCTATCCGCTGACATGGAACGGCCGGCCGAGACAGGCCGGGGCGTTGAGGCGGATCTTGGAGCGGTCGGTCGAGATCACCACCAGCACGACGATGGTGGCAAGGTAGGGGAGCATCGAGACCATCTGCGCCGGGATGCCGAGGCCCAGGGTCTGGACATGGAATTGCAGGATGGTGATGCCGCCGAAAAGATAGGCACCGAGCAGCAGGCGCAAGGGCCGCCAGGTCGCGAACACCACCAGCGCCAGCGCGATCCAGCCGCGCCCGGCGGTCATGTCCTCGGCCCACATCGGCGTGTAGCTGAGCGAGAGATAGGCACCACCCAGGCCGCTCATCGCGCCGCCAAAGAGTGTCGCGCCATAGCGGATGGCAATCACCGGATAGCCGATGGCATGGGCCGCGTCATGGGAATCGCCGACCGCGCGCAGCACCAGGCCGGCATGGCTATGGAACAGGAACCAGATCGTGCCGCCCAAGGCGATGAACGAGAAATAGACCAAGCCGTCCTGGCCGAAGAGGATGCGGCCGATGAGGGGGAGATCGGTGAGATAGGGAAGATCGAGCGCTGGCAGCTTGCCGACCGGCTGGCCCACAAAGCTTGCCCCCATCATGGCGGCAAGGCCAATGCCGAAGATGGTCAGCGCCAGGCCCGTTGCGACCTGATTGGCAAGCAGCGTCAAGGTGAGGACGCTGAAGATGAGCGCCATCAGCGCGCCGCCCAGGGCAGCCGCGAGGATGCCGATGAAGGCATTGCCCGTGGTGAGCGTCACCGCAAAGCCGACCACGGCGCCGACCAGCATCATGCCCTCGACGCCGAGATTGAGGACGCCGGATTTCTCGGTCACCAGCTCGCCGGTGGCCGCCAGCAGCAGGGGCGTCGAGGCCGAGATGATCGAGAGGACGACCGAGGTGAAGACGACGCTGTCCATCACGCGACCTTCCGCGTGGGGAGAGAGATGCGATAGCGGATGAGGAGATCACAGGCCAGCAGATAGAACAGCAGGATGCCCTGGTTGATCATGGTGACCGCGGCGGGCAGACCCAGCGCAATCTGCGCCTTCTCGCCGCCGAGATAGGAAAGGGCCAGCACCAGGCCGCCGAACAGCACGCCCACCGGATGCAGGCGGCCGAGGAAGGCGACGATGATCGCGGTGAAGCCGTAACCGGTCGGCAGAGCCGGTGTCAGCTGGCCGATCGGCCCCGCGATCTCGAACATGCCGGCAAGACCCGCAAGGCCACCGCCCACCAGCAGCGAGAGCCAGGTGAGTGACTTGGTCGAGAAGCCGGCATAGGCAGCGGCGCGCGGTGCCTGCCCCGCCACTTTGAGCTTGAAGCCGAGCAAAGATTTCGAGAGCAGGAACCAGCCGATCGCCACCACAATCAGCGCTGCCACCACGCCGACATGGATGCGCGTGCCGGGAATGAGATGAGGCGAGCTCGCCGCCGAGGTCAGCAGGCGCGATTGCGGGAAGCCGTAGCCGTCGGGGTCTTTCCAGGGACCCACCACGAGATAGAGCAGCACCAGCTTGGCGACATAAGTCAGCATCAGGCTGGTGAGGATTTCGCTGGCATTGAAGCGCGTCTTCAACAGCGCCGGGATGGCGCCCCAGAACATGCCGCCCAGAATGCCGGCCGGGATCATCAGCAGCCAGATGGGGAAGCTCTCGACGTCATAGAAATAGAGGGCGACACCGGTCGCGAAAATGGCGCCCATAACATATTGGCCTTCGGCACCGATGTTCCAGATATTGGCGCGGAAGCCGAGCGACAGGCCGACGCCGATCATGATGAGGGGTGCCGCCTTGACGAAGAGCTCGGAGAAGCCGCGCTTGGTGAGCAGCGGATCGATCCACATGACGCGCAAAGCCTCGAGCGGTTCCTTGCCGAGCAGCAGGAAGATGATCAGCGTGGTGGCCAGGGTAAGAGCGATGGCAAGGAGCGGCGAGGCATAGGTCCAGACCTGCGATCTCGCGCCACGCGGGATGATTTCAAGGCGCATGTGCTGCCTCCAGCCCTGATTCAATGCCGCCACCCATCAGACGGCCGATGGTTTCGATCGTCGCGTCTGCGACCGGGATCGCCGGAGACAGGCGGCCACCGGCGATGACGGCGATGCGGTCGGCCAGCGCCATGATCTCATCGAGATCCTGGGAGATGATGACGACGGCAGCACCTTGCGCTGCAAGATCAAGGAGCGCCTGGTGAATGGCTGATGCCGCACCGGCATCGACACCCCAGGTCGGCTGCGCCACCACAAGAACACCGGGCTTTTGCAGAATCTCGCGACCGACGATGAATTTCTGCAGATTGCCGCCGGAGAGCGAGCGCGCCTCTGCCTTCGGCCCGGTCGTGCGAACATCGAAGCCGCGGATCACCTCACCCGCGAAGCTCGTCGTGCGGCTGTCGTCGATGACGCCGATCTGCACCAGGCCACGGCGGCGATAGCCGGAGAGAAGCGCGTTCTCAGCCAAGGTCATGTCACGGACAGCGCCATGACCGTTGCGTTCTTCGGGCACAAAGCAGCCGCCAGAGGCGCGCCGTCCGTCCGGGCCCATTTTGCCGGCGGCAACGCCATCGAGGGTGATCGTGTCGGCCGCAGCGCTCAAGGTTTCGCCGGAGAGGGCCGCCATCAATTCATTCTGCCCATTGCCGGCGATACCGCCGATGCCGAGGATCTCACCTGCCCGCACCTCAAAACCCACCTGTTTGAGGTCGGTACCGAATTGCTGGTCGGAGGTGAGCGAGAGGTTGCGCACGACAAGGCGTGTCGCAGCGCCCGCATCCGCCTGGCGGCCATGGATCGGCGCCTTCAGCGATGCGCCGATCATGAGTTCGGCGAGATGCCGCGCACTTTCCTGGCGCGGATCGCATTCGGCCACCACGCGACCCAACCGCATGATGGTCGCCTTCTCGCACAGCGCGCGAATCTCGTCGAGCTTATGGCTGATATAAAGAATGGCGCAGCCTTCCGAGGCGAGCCGGCGCAGGGTCGCGAACAGCTTCTCCACTTCCTGCGGCGTCAGCACGGAGGTGGGCTCGTCCATGATGAGGAGCTTGGGGTCCTGCAGCAGGCAACGCACGATCTCGATCCGCTGCCTTTCGCCGACCGAGAGGTCATGGACCGCCCGGTTGGGGTCAAGCGGCAGGCCATAGGCCTCCGACACCTCGACAATACGTGCGGTGAGATCCTTGCGCAGCTTCTTGTCGTTGATGCCAAGCGCGATGTTCTCGGCGACGGTCAAGGCTTCGAACAGCGAGAAATGCTGGAACACCATACCGATGCCGAGATTGCGCGCATGAGACGGGCTGTTGATATCAACAGCCTGACCGCGCCAGATGATTTCGCCTGCGTCCGGCTTCTGAACGCCGTAGATGATCTTGACCAAAGTCGATTTGCCGGCGCCGTTTTCGCCGAGCAGGGCATGTATCTCGCCCGGCAGGATAGAAAGGTCGACATGATCATTGGCGAGGCAGCCGGGGAATTGCTTCACGATCCCCGAAAGGCGCAACAAAGGCTGCGCCGAAGGCGCGCCGCCGCTCCCGATCCCACCCGCCAACGCCATCCCCAATCCTCCGCCCGATTCGCTCCAGGTTTCCACCCGGACCGGGTCTTTTCCGCCCCGATCTTATAGGCGATCAGGCCGGCAATTGCACGCCTGGCACCGGCCGCAACAGCAGTTCCGCCACCACCGCAATGGCGATGGCAGCTGGTATCTTGCTCCTGATCCCGGCAAGGCCGATCGGGCATTGCAAACGTACAAGATCGTCCGGCGCCACCCCCATTTCCGCCAAGCGCTGCAGGAACCGTGCCCGTTTGGTGTCGCTGCCGATGAGACCCAGACTTGCGAAGGAACCACGCCGCAAAATGGCTTCGACGATTTCATAGTCGAGGGCGTGGCTGTGGGTCATGACCAGAAAATGGGCATCCGCTGGCGCTGCTTTGATCATTTCGGCGTTCATGGCACCGGCATCGGTCACGACATTGCCGGGAACCTTGTCCGGAAAGATATTGTCGCGACCGTCGCTCCAGATCACATGGAACGGGAGATCCCCCAGCAGATTGACCAAGGCGCGGCCGACATGGCCGGCGCCGAAGAGAAAGATTTGTGGCCAGTGCGCGCCGGAGGTTTCGGTCAGGATCGTCCCGGTCTCGGTCTTGCGCAGTTTTGCCGTGCCGGGTTCCGAGGGTGCCTCATCCAGCAGGCGCAACTCGCGCATGACGCTCGGCTCGCCCAAGGCGAGACTGCCGGACCAGAATTGGCCGTCTTGTTCCCAAGCGATGGCTTGGCCGAGCCAGCCGGCAGCATCAGACAGGAGTGGCTCAAGTACGACATCAAGGGCGCCGCCGCAGCATTGGCGGAGATCGGGGCCGAGAATGAAATGCTGCCGCGAACTCGCGCTGACACGTTGGGCGATCAGCGTGCGCGCACTGGCGATGATCTCGAATTCCAACTGGCCACCACCCACTGAGCCGACAATGGAATCGGCATCAACCAGCATGCGCGTGCCCGGTACGCGCGGGGTCGAGCCCCTGGCGGCGGCGATGGTGACCAATATGGCCGGCACGCCATCTACTGCTCGGGTATGCGCGGCGGCGAGGACGGGATCGGCAGGACGGCCGGTCATGAAATCCTCGCGCGCAATGCGTCGATCGAGGCCAGCACGCGCTCCGGCGTGGCGGGCGCATCCAAGGCCGGCAGATGGCGATGATCGGCGATACTGGCGATGGCGTCGGAGAGTGCGCGGAAGACCGAGATCGCCAGCATCAGCGGTGGTTCGCCCACGGCCTTGGAGCGATGGATCGAGTCCTCGATATTCTCGGCAAAATCCTGCAGCTTCACCCGGAAATCCGGCGGTCGGTCGCTCATGGTCGGGATCTTGTAGGTGCTGGGGGCGTGGGTTTTGAGCCGGCCCCGATCGTCCCACCACAATTCCTCGGTGGTCAGCCAGCCCATGCCCTGGATAAAACCACCTTCCACCTGCCCCAGATCCACCGCCGGGTTGAGCGAGCGGCCGACATCGTGAAGGATATCGACCCGCGTCACCCGGTATTCGCCGGTCAGCGTATCCACCGCGACCTCGCTTACCGCGGCGCCATAGGCGAAGTAGTAGAACGGCCGGCCGGTCGAGGTGTTGCGGTCGTAGTGGATCTTCGGCGTCTTGTAGAAACCGGTCGCCGAGAGCTGCACGCGGTCGAGATAAGCAAGCTTTACCAGCGCATCGAAGCTGATCTCCTGATCGCCGGCGCGGATGCGGTTGGGCAGGAAGGCGACATCCGATCTGGCGACCTGGAAATGGTGCGCGGCGAACTCCACGAGACGATCCTTGAGCGTGGCAGCCGCCGCCTGCGCCGCCTTGCCGTTCATGTCAGAGCCGGATGACGCCGCGGTAGCCGAGGTATTCGGCACCTTGCCGGTATGAGTCGCGGAAATCTTGATGCGGTCGAGATCGACCTGCAATTCCTCCGCCACCACCTGGGCCACCTTCTGGAACAGCCCCTGCCCCATCTCGGTGCCGCCGTGATTGAGATGGATGGAGCCGTCGTTGTAGATGTGAATGAGGGCGCCGGCCTGGTTGAGGAAGCTCGTCGTGAAGGAAATGCCGAACTTGACCGGTGTCAGCGCCAGGCCGCGCTTCACATAGGCGTTCGCGGCATTCAGCTTCGATATCTCGCGGCGACGCGCGCGATAGTCGCTGCTGGCTTCAAGTTCCGTCACCAATTCGCTGATGATGCTGTCTTCAACCACCATGTGATAGGGTGTGACGTTGCGCGCGCCCTTGCCATAGAAATTGACCTTGCGCACATCGAGCGGGTCCATCTCCAGATGTCGCGCGATCGCATCGATCACTTCCTCGATGCCCAGCATGCCTTGCGGTCCGCCGAAGCCGCGGAAGGCGGTGTTGGAGACGGTGTGCGTCTTGCAGCGATGCGAGAGAATGTGCGCGTGGTCGAGATAGTAGGCGTTGTCGGCATGGAACATGGCACGATCGGCGATGGCACCGCTGAGATCGGCGGAGAAACCGGCCCGCGCCGCATGAACGAAATCAGCACCGCGGATGCGGCCCGTATCGTCGAAGCCGACTTGCCAGTCGATAATGAAATCATGCCGCTTGCCGGTCATGATCATGTCGTCATCGCGGTCGAGACGGAACTTGGCCGGCCGGCCGGTCTTGACGGCGACCAAAGCTGCCAGCGCCGCCCATTGCGTCGCCTGAGATTCCTTGCCGCCGAAGCCACCACCCATGCGCCGCACTTCGACGGTGACCGCGTTGGCCGCCCTGCCCAATACCTGCGCCACATTCATCTGCACTTCGGTGGGATGCTGGGTCGAGCAATAGATATGCACATCGCCATCCTCGGTCGGGATGGCGAGCGAGACCTGACCCTCAAGATAAAAGTGATCCTGTCCGCCATGGCGGAAGCGGCCGGAGAGGCGATGGGGCGCCGCGGCAATGGCGGTCGCGGTATCGCCTTTGCGCAGGCGCTGGTCGTCCAGCACGAAGCTCTTCGCCGCCAGGGCATCTTCGATGGTGAGGATGGCCGGTAGGTCTTCGTAGGTTACCTCCGCCAGCGCAGCCGCCGCGCGTGCTTGTGCTGCGGTTTCGGCAGCGACGCAGAACAAGGGTTGCCCCCAGAACATGACCTCGCCGGCACAAAGCAGCGGATCGTCATGGGCATGGATCGGGCTGATATCGTTGACGCCCGGGATGTCGGCGGCGGTGAGCACACAGGCGACACCGGGTGCCGTGCGTACCCGCGTGAGATCAAGCCTGGTCACGCGGGCATGGGCGCGCTGTGCCGGATAGGCATAGAGCTGCAGCGTGCGCGCAGGTTCCGGCAAGTCGTCGACATAGCGCGCGGTTCCGGTCACATGCTTCACAGCTGAATCATGCGGCTTCGCTTCACCTACATGGCCGGCGATCTTTGCCTTGCCGCTAGCCATGGGTGCGCCTGCCGGCAAAGGCGACCCGCGTCTCGGTTACGGGATCGCTGAGTTCGATGAAGCATTTCTTCAACAGATTGGCGGCGACCTTGCCGCGATAAGCGGCACTGGCGCGCATGTCGCCGATCGGCTGGTAATCCTCCATGAAGAGTTTGGCCGCGATCTCGATTTGCGCGGCATTCCAGGGCTGGCCGCGCAAGGCATTCTCGACTGCCAGCGCCCGTTTTGGAATCGCCGCCATGCCACCGAAGGCAATTTGGATGTCGGCGACCTTCCCGCCGTCGATCCGAAGATGGAAGGCGCCAAGCAAGGCGGAGATATCCTGGTCGAAGCGTTTCGAGATCTTATAGGCGCGGAACACCCAACCAGCTTTCGGTTTCGGCAGGAGAATGGTTTCCACGAATTCGCCAGCGCGGCGATCCTGCTTGCCGTAACCGAGGAAAAAATCCTGCAACGCGATCTCGCGCCGCGCGTCACCCTGGCGCAGGACAATCCTGGCGCCCAAGGCGATCAGGCAAGGCGGCCCGTCGCCGATCGGCGAGCCGTTGGCGATGTTGCCGCCGATGGTGGCGACGTTGCGAATCTGCGCCGAGCCCAGGCGCCGCAGGATCTCGGCGAAATCCGGCCACAACGGTGCAATGACCGGCAGCAATTGCGCATAGGTGACGCCGGCGCCGATAACGATGTCCGTGTCGGTCTCGCGAATCGTCTGGAGGTCCGCGATCTCGGCCAAGGAAATGACCGGGTCGAGTTTGCGATGCTGCTTGGTTACCCATAGGCCGACATCGGTGCCGCCGGCGACCAGGGTCGCAGCAGGGTGCGCCTGATAGAGCGAGGCCAGTTCGTTGCTGTTGCGTGGCGCGAAGTAACCGGGGTCATCTGCACCACCCTCGGATATCGCCCGCAACTGGGCGATGGTCTCTTGCGCACGAGCATCGAACTGATCGGGCACGCGGTCCTTCAAGGCCATCTCCGCCGCCGTCACGATCGGGCCATAGCCGGTGCAGCGGCAGAGATTGCCGGCCAACGCATCGGCCGTTTCCTGTGCGTCAAAACCTGCCGAGTTTCTGTATTGCGCAAACAGCGACATGACGATGCCGGGCGTGCAGAAGCCGCATTGCGAACCGTGCGCCGCGACCATCGCCTGTTGCACAGGATGCAGATCGTCATCTGCGAGATCTTCCACCGCGATGAGTTGCTTGCCATGCAGGGTGCCGACGAATTGAATGCAGGAATTTACCGCGCGGTAGCGCATGGCGCCGTTATGGAGGTCACCGATGACGACGGTGCAGGCACCGCAATCGCCCTCAGCGCAACCTTCCTTAGTGCCGGGACGGTGCTGTACGCCGCGGAGATGATCCAGCACGGTTTCGGTGGGCGATGCCGATTCCACCGATCGCAGCTCATGGCCGAGGAGATAGCGGATAGCCATGCCGGCGCCTTATGACCCGCGATAGGTCGAGTAGGCGAAGGGCGAGACCAGCAAGGGCACATGATAATGCTGTGTTGGATCGCTCACTCCAAAGCGCAAGCTGACGATGTCGACGAAGCGCGGCTGCGGCAGGTTGAGACCACGTGCCGCGAAGTAATCGCCGGCATGGAAGATGAGTTCGTAACTGGCAGCCGTGAAAGCGTCGTCTTCCAGCAGCGGTCGGTCGCAGCGGCCGTCGGCATTGGTCGTGACCTGCGCCATCAGCACGCGCGCTGGCTCCAGCCGGTAGAGTTCGACGCGCATGGCCGCACCCGGCACGCCATGGGCCGTATCGAGGACGTGGGTGGTCAAACGTCCCATGAATCACCGTCCGTGTTGCACCGCGCTGCCGAAGCAGCTTTGCAGCAACCTTATCAAGGAAGGTTGGATAATCCCAAAGTTATTCGAAATGGGGCTATTCGAAGTGCCCGGGCACGACCACGCCGTCAACCACCTTGGGCGGCACGTACTTGCCGGTGGGTGGTTCGCTGCCGGCAAGCCAGCCTGCACCGAGCGAAATGATCAGCAGCACGACACCGATCACGGCCAGCCAGGAGAGCGGCACTTCGCGCACGGTGACGCCACGACGTTCCTGGATGCGCAGATAGAGCCAATACAGCAGCGCGGGCAACGCCAGCGGTATGATCACTTCCAGAATTGCGCGCATCATGTCCCCTTCGAGGCCGGGACGAATGTCCCCTTCACGGGCGGACCATCACCGAGGATCTCGGCCAGATTGTTGAGCATGCCCGCCGTGGCGCCCCAGATGTAATAGTCACCATAGGGATAGACATAGAAATAGCGCGTGCGACCCTGCCAGATTCGGCTTTCCATCCGCCGGCTGTCTGGGGCGAGGAAGAAAGCGAGTGGCACCTCGAAAATCTCGGCCACTTCGAAGGTGTCGGCGTTGAGCGTGAAGCCGGGGCGGACGAGACCCACCACCGGCGTCACCTCAAAACCGGTCCGCGTCACATAGATGTCGAGCTGGCCGATGAGGTCGATATGGGCGCGGTCGAGGCCCGTCTCCTCTTCCGTCTCGCGTAAGGCAGCAGCGATGGCATCGGCGTCTTCCGGATCGATGCGGCCGCCGGGAAAGCTGATCTGGCCGGCATGGTCGTGGAGATGGTCGGTGCGCTTGGTGAGGAGGACCGTCATCCCCTCCGGCCGGTCGACCAGCGGCACCAGGACGGCGGCCTGTTTCAGCGGCTTGCCGCCGAGGTCAGGTTTCATGTCGGGGTTGAGGTCATCATCGCCCCGTGCAGTAGCGCTTTGCGGGGCGAAGCGGCGGCCGGGCACCAGGCCGCGGAATCGTTCGATGACGAGGTCTCGCGGCATCAGGCAGCCTCAGCAGCGCCGAGCGGGAAATAGCTGCCACTGCTCCAAATGCCAAGCTCCGATCCGCGCGTCTCGGCGAGATCGACCAGCTGGTAGAAGACCGACCGGCTGATCAGCGCATCCAGGGCACCGCGCACCCTTATATAGGGGGATGGTTCGTCGCCCTGCTTGTGCTCGATTCGGATCGGGTGGTCGGCGTCGGCCGTCACCCAATCCTCGACATTTGTGCGAAAGGCCAGCTTCTGGGCGCCACCGGTGCCGGTCACGGTCATCTCCACAGCGACAAAGGGGGCATCATCGACGGTGATCCGGCCACGCTCGACCGGGGTAACAAGCCAGTAGGATCCGTCATTTTCTCGCCGCAATACCGTGGAAAATAGGCGCACCAAGGGTTTACGGCCGATGGGCGAGCCGCGATAGAACCACGTCCCATCCCGGGCGATGCGAAAATCGAAATCGCCGCAGGAGGGCAACGTGCTGAAATCGGGTGGCGTGAAATCGTGGTTGGACATCGCCCCTTGCCTGGCGCTACGCTTCTGAAATGTAAAGATAAGTCATAATCATACGAGTGCAAGGAGGCCGTCTTGGCAACCACTGAAACAGCACCCACCGGATCTGCCGCAGGATTTCCGGCCGGCGCCCAGCCACAAGGTGGCGATCTGGGGGCGGAAATCGAGGGCCTGAGCAAGCGCTTAGGGCAGGTGAAGGCCAATATCGGCCAGATCATTTTCGGCCAGGAAGAGACGGTCGAGCAGTCCCTCATCAGCATTCTCGCCGGCGGCCATGTGCTGCTGATCGGTGTGCCGGGCCTTGCCAAGACTCGGCTGGTGGATTGCCTGGGTAAGGTGCTGGGGCTGGATGCCAAGCGCGTGCAGTGCACACCGGACCTTATGCCGGCCGACATCATCGGCTCCGAGGTGCTGGAAGAAAGCGACAGCGGCAAGCGCGCCTTCCGCTTCATCAAGGGACCGGTGTTCAGCCAGCTGCTGATGGCCGATGAAATCAACCGCGCCAGTCCGCGCACGCAATCCGCGCTGCTGCAGGCGATGCAGGAACACAAGGTCTCGGTCGGCGGCCAGACGCATCCGCTGCCGCAACCGTTCCATGTGCTGGCGACGCAGAATCCGCTGGAACAGGAAGGCACCTATCCCCTGCCCGAAGCGCAGCTTGATCGGTTCCTGCTGCAGATCGACGTGCATTATCCGAGCATCGAGGCCGAGCGGCAGATGCTGATCGTCACGACGGGTTCATCTGACGCGGAAGCAGCAACGGTTTTGAGTGCCTCTGAACTCATGGCAGCGCAGCGATTGGTGCGGCGCATTCCCATCGGCGACAAGGTGGTCGAGGCGATCCTGCGCCTGGTGCGCGCCGGCCGGCCGGAGACGAGCGAGATCGACGAGGTGAAGAAGGCGCTGGCCTGGGGTCCGGGACCGCGCGCCGGCCAGGCGCTCATGCTGGCCAGCCGCGCGCGGGCCTTGCTGCAGGGTCGCTACAGCCCATCGATCGATGATGTGGCGGCACTTGCGCATCCGGTCCTGCGTCATCGCATCGCGCTCAATTACGGCGCGCGGGCGGAGGGCGTGACCTTGGGCAACATCATCGACCGCTTGATCGGGCAACTGGGCTGAGCATCCGCGTGGCAACACCTGACATCGCCCAGAAACACATGGATGTGGCCGCCAGAGCCCCTGACCGCAACGCCGCGGAAGCGGCCGGTATCGCACAGCGTTTGCCGCCTTTGCTGCTGGCGGCGGAGCGGATTGCCGCCACCGTCGAGCAGGGCGTTCATGGCCGCCGGCGCACAGGACCGGGCGAAGTGTTCTGGCAGTACCGCACCTATTATCCGGGCGACGAGTTGAAGCGGCTCGACTGGCGGGCGTCGGCCAAGACTGATCGGCTCTATCTGCGGCAGTTGGAATGGTCGGCCTCGCAGAGCGTCTATCTGTGGTGCGATCTCTCGCCCTCGATGGTCTATGCCAGCCGCCGCGATCTGCCGACCAAGGCGGAACGTGCGCAGGTCCTGGGCCTGGCGCTTGCCAGTGTGCTCGCCCGGGCCGGCGAACGTGTCGGCTTGCTGGGGCATCCCGAACCGCCCAGCGCCGGGCGCAACGTCACCGAACGCCTGGCCGAACGTCTGTTCGTCGATGCGCGCGATTCTGCGCATGCCACCAGCCTGCCACCACCCAGCGAATTGCCGTCGCATTCGCATGCGCTGCTGATCAGCGATTTCCTGTCGCCGCTTGAGGATTTGCAGAGCGTCATCGCTGGCTTTGCCGGGCGCAACATCCATGGCCATCTGCTGCAGGTGCTCGACCCCGCCGAACAGGCGATGCCGTTCACCGGCCGCGTGCGCTTCCTGGGGCTGGAGCAGGAAGGCGACATGCTGATGAGCCGCGCGGAAGCGATCCGCGAACAATATCTCGAGCGACTTGATGCGCATCAGCAGGCCTTGCGCGAGCTTGCGCGCCATGCCGGCTGGAGCATGACGGTGCATGTGACCGATGGCGCGCCGGCCTCCTCCGTGCTGGCACTCTATCAATGGCTGGCGGCCGATCGCAGGTTGCGGCGATGAATTTCGGCAATCTCAGCATCCTCGTCCCGGCGCTGCTCGGTGCCTTTGTCGCCCTGCCGATCCTGTGGTGGTTGCTGCGCCTCACACCGCCCAGCCCCAAGCGCATCCATTTCCCGGCCATTCGCCTGCTGTTCGGCCTGACGCCCAAGGAGGAGACGCCGCATCGGACGCCGTGGTGGCTGATCCTGCTGCGCGTCTCGATCGCCGCCCTGGTGATCGCTGCTCTTTCGCATCCGGTGTGGAATGCCGGTGAGAATCTGCGCAACGAAGGGCCGATGCTGCTGGTGATCGACAATGGTTGGGCTGCAGCACCGCATTGGAGCCAGACCACGGCGATGGCGGAGACCCTGATCGACCAGGCCGATCGCGAAGGCCGTTCTGTCTTGCTGGTGCCGAGCGCCCCGGCTTTGGGCCAGGCAGCACTTACCCCGCCCGACAGCCTTGCCCCGGCACAGGCCAAGGCGGCGCTCGCCAACCTTGTGCCGCAGCCCTGGGCGGCGCGGCGCGATCTCGTGGATGCCATGCTGGCGCAGATGGCCCAGAGCGGTGGCCTCTCCAAAGATCTCAACATTTCCTGGTTGAGCGATGGCGTTGCTGCGGCAGGCGACACCGATACGAAATTGTCGGCGCGACTGGAAGGCCTGGGCGGTCTCCATATCGTCGGCACGCGCGATCTTCCGGTGCTGCTCCGTCCGGCCAAGATCGAGGCCAGCGGTCTCAAACTGCGCGTTGAGCGCCCGTTTACCGGCGCTGCGCAAACGATCGGCCTGCGTATCCTCGACGGTGAAGGCCGCACGATCAGTCTTGCCAGCACGCGCTTCGCGGCTAATCAGAATGCGATCGATGCAAACATTCAATTGCCGCTGGAACTGCGTGGCCGCGTCGGCGCCGTGGCGCTGCAGCAGCCGGCGGATGCGGAATCCGGACAGGCCGGCGGCATCGTGCTGCTCGACGATGCGGCTGGATCGAAGCCGATCGGCGTCATCACGGATAATCCCACGGCAGCGCGTCAGCCGCTGCTGGGCGAGCTCTATTATGTCGAGCGGGCCTTGCAGCCGTTCAACGAACTTCGCGTTGGCAATGTGGGGACATTGGCCAAGCAGCCGCTGGCCGTGATGATCCTGCCCGATGGCAGCAATGTCAGCGACAGCGACCGGGCTACGCTGGCCGCCTGGGTCGAAGGCGGCGGCACGCTGATACGCTTCGCCGGCGAGCGCCTAGCGCAGAACGCGACCAATGACAATCTGCTGCCGGTGCGCCTGCGCCAGGGCGACCGTGTGCTGGGTGGCGCCCTCAGCTGGTCGAAGCCAGCCAGCCTCGCCCCCTTCCCCACAGCCTCGCCCTTCGTCGGCCTTGAGCCGCCCAAGGATGTGTTCGTCGACCGCCAGGTGTTGGCGGAGCCTGATATCGACCTTGGCAGCCGGACTTGGGCGCGGCTCAGTGACGGCACGCCACTGGTGACCGGCGCCAAGCGCGGCGACGGCTATATCGTCCTCTTTCATGTCAGCGCCAACACGGCATGGTCGAACCTGGCGCTCTCCGGACTCTATGTCGACATGCTCAATCGCCTGCTGTTGCTGGCGGCGGGCGTACCGAGCGGCGCACAGGACAAAGCGACGCCCCTACCGCCCAGCCAATTGCTCGATGGCTATGGCCGCCTGATCGCGGCACCCACCAGCATCACCCCGCTCTCGCCCGACGATTTCAGGGCGCAGATTTCCGGTCCGCTGCATCCGCCGGGACTCTATGGCGCCCCGCAGGCGCGCCGCGCGCTCAACCTCACCGCCAATTTGCCGGCAGTGACGCCTTTGGCATTGCCATTCGATCCGCTGAGCAAATCCAAGGCCATCGATTGGAAACCGTGGCTGCTGCTGCTGGCGGCCTTCCTGCTGGCGGCGGATTGCCTGATCGGCCTCTACATGCGCGGGCTGCTCAGCCGTGCCGGCAGAGGCGGTGCCTTGGGAACCCAGACCGCGGCCCTCTTTTGCCTGCTGGCCCTGGGTGGCTTGCTTGCCGTGGCGCCGCCGGCCCGTGCGCAGGATGTCGTCCAGCCGATGAGCGATGAGGAGATCATTGCCGCAGCGGAGACCACGCATCTGGCCTATATCCGCACAGGCATTCCCGATGTCGATGCCACCAGCCGTGCCGGACTCTATGGCCTCACCAGCAAACTTCTGGAACGCACCTCGGCCGATATGGGTGAACCTGTCGGCGTCGATCTCAATGTCGATACGCTCGATTTCTATCCGATCCTCTATTGGCCGATTGCCGGATCGACCGGAACCTTGGGCGACCGCGCCATCGGCGAGATCAACCGCTACCTGGCCGGCGGCGGCATGATCCTGTTCGATACGGCGGATCAGAATGTCGTTGGCATCACCGGCGGGTTGGGGCCGGGTGCCATGCGCCTGCAGGAAATCACCGGTGGCATCGAGATTCCGCCGCTGGTGCCGGTGGCTGGTGATCATGTTCTGACGCGCACCTTCTATCTGCTGAAGGATTTTCCCGGCCGCTGGGTCGGCGGCACGGTCTGGATCGAGAATTCGCGGGGCCGCGTCAATGACGGCGTCGCCTCGGTCATCATCGGCAGCAATGACTATGCCGCAGCCTGGGCGATGGACGATTACGGCCAGCCGCTGTTCCCGGTGACGCCGGGCGGCGAGCGGCAGCGCGAGATGGCTTATCGCTTCGGCATCAACCTGGTGATGTATGCGCTGACCGGCAAGTACAAGGAAGACCAGGTCCATGTCCCGGCCATCCTGGAAAGGCTGGGTCAATGATGCCGAACCTTTCCTGGGATGGCCTTTCCATCGTCCTCAATCCGCTGTTGCCGCAGGCGGTCATGGTGGCCTTTGCCATTCTGTTCTTTGGCCTGTTTCTGCTGTCGGTGTGGCGGCGTGCGCGCGGGTCGTTGCTGCGCCTGCTGGCAGCACTCACCATTCTGGCGGCCTTGCTCGATCCCAGCATGGTGCAGGAGAAGCGGGCCTATCAGAAAGATATTGCGGTCATCCTTATCGACCATTCGCCGTCGCAGAAGATCGGCGAGCGGGATGCGCAAACCGCGCGGGGTCTCGCCATGCTGAAGACGGAGCTCGGCAAGCTCGATGATGTAGAGGTCAAGGTGATCGAGGGCGGCGCTGGCCCCGACACCGCGGAAAAAGGCACTGTGCTGTTTGAAGCCTTGCGGCGCGGTATGGCCGACCTGCCGCTGGCGCGGATCGCCGCCGTCGTGATCGTGTCGGATGGGCAGGTCCACGATGCGCCGGTGGCACTTGCCGATCTTGGCATCGATGCGCCCATTCATCTGCTGCTGTCCGGTGATCCCAAGAAGGGTGATCGCCGTGTAGAGCTGGTCGAAGCGCCGAGTTTTGGCCTGGTCGGCAAGCCGGTCGAGGTCAAGCTGCGCGTTGACGATCTGGGCCGCAATCCCGGTGCCGCAACCTCGATCCGCATCAAGCGTGACGGCGTGGTCCTGCCGTCGGTACCGGTGGTGACCGGGCGCGAGACGACGCTGTCGCTGGGTCTGGAGCATGGCGGCCAGACGGTGTTCGAGATCGAGGCCGATGACGGGCCGGAAGAGCTGACGCGGATCAACAATCGTGCCGTTCTGTCAGTCAACGGCGTGCGCGACGAGTTGCGGGTGTTGCTGATTTCCGGCGAGCCCTATCCCGGCGAACGGGCCTGGCGCAACCTTCTTAAATCGGACCCGTCCGTCAGCCTCATCCATTTCACCATCCTGCGGCCGCCCAACAAGCAGGATTCAACGCCGATCAACGAGCTGGCGCTGATCGCCTTTCCGATCGACGAGCTGTTCGACATCAAGCTCAAGGAATTCGACCTGATCATCTTCGATCGGTTCGAGCATCTGGGCATCCTGCCCGACGAGTATTTCCAGCACATCGCTGATTACGTCAGCAATGGCGGCGCTGTCCTGGAAGCGGCGGGGCCGCGCTCGGCTGGCCAGTTCAGCCTCTATCGCACGCCGCTGGCGTCGATCTTCGCCGCGATGCCGACCGGCGAGATCCTCAACCAGGGCTTCAAGCCGACGATAAGCGAGATGGGCAAGCGCCATCCGGTGACGGCGGATCTGCTGGCCGATCCCAGCACGGCGCCCACCTGGGGCCGCTGGTTCCGGCAGCTGGTGGCGGTCAATCACGATGGCGAGGTGCTGATGAACGGCGCCAACGACCTGCCGCTCCTGGTCCTGCAGCGCATGGGCGAAGGCCGGGTGGCGCAGATATTCTCCGATCATCTGTGGCTGTGGTCGAAGGGCTTTGAAGGCGGCGGGCCGCAGGCGGAACTCGTGCGGCGCACGGCGCATTGGCTGATGCAGGAGCCGGATCTCGAGGAAGAAGACCTGCGCGCCACGGCGATCGACGGCAAGCTGGAAATCGAGCGCCGCAGCCTCAAGCCGCAGGATATCGACGTCACCGTGACGCGGCCCGATGGGAGCGTCGAGACGATCCGCCTGCAGGATGCCGGCCGCGGTCGGGCGACCGCCACCATGGCAGCGGCGGACCAAGGCCTCTACCGCATCAGCGACGGCAGCCGCGACGCCTTTGCGGCGCTGGGCGTCATCAACTCCAGGGAATTCAACGATCCACGCGCCAGCGCACAACCCCTGCAGCCGCTCCTTATGGCGTCGGGTGGTGGTCTCTCGGTCCTGCCGGGCAACGATCTCCCCGATCTGCGTCGTGTCGGCAAGAAGGGCGACCGGTCCGGGAACGGCTGGTTCGGCCTGACGCGCAATGAGGATTACGTCGTCACCGGCGTCAGCCAAGCTCCCTTGATGCCGCCCTGGGTGGCACTCGTCATCGCCATCGGCTTCGTGCTCGCGGCCTGGCGGCGCGAGGGGCGTTAAGCTCTGGAGATGCTCGCCGCCGTCACGATCTCGCCGCGCCACAGATAGATGGCCGCGAGCGGCGCCCTGCCGCTCTCCATCGCATGCCCGCACATCGGCGGATGGTGAATGACGGCGCCAGCCGTTTGTTCGCACCACTCTTCGCCGGCGCGCCACCAGCGCCCCGGGCCGAGTGGCAGATAAATCTCCTCTGCCGGATGGTGATGCGCTGGATAGAGCGTGCCCGGTCCCAGCAGCAACAGGCCAAGTCGCAGGCCGGTGACGCGGACAGGCGCCTCCGGTCCAGCGCATTCGAGATAGCCGTAATTGTCGAGAAAGTCGCTGCTGGGCGGATGGGCCCGGTAATTCGGGTTCTGCCGCCAGGCGGACCCAAGCGCCAGTTCCCATGCCGCCATTGATGCGCCCAGCGGATCGCTGGCACCGGCTGCCGGCCAGAAGCGCTGGACGGGCAACTTTTCCGGCGGGCCCGGTGTCGCCTCGGCCGAGGTGTGCAGCAGATCGGTGAGTTGCGGCAGAAAACCTGCGGCTTCCCCATGGCCAGCGAGCCGCGCCGCGATGCCTCCCAGAAGATCGCCCCACGCGGTCATCGCCCTGTTTCCCTGAAACGGCCCAGACTCGTCGCGAGCATCATAGCCGGCCGCGCCGGTGTGTGAACACGGTCACAAACCATTCGCCCCTTCATCACCACTAATGAATCAAGTCGTAGAGACGGCGTCCGCGGAAGCGGTGCCAAGATGTTGGAGCGTCAGATGGCCAGTGCGATTGATTTCATGTCGGATCCCCGGGTGACACGGTGCAGCGCCGGCCCGGCACTTGCGGCCTCCCTGGCGGCCTTGCCGCCGGCGCCGAAGCGGAATTGGGTGCTGCGCTTTGCCGATCTTTTTATCGATGGCTGCGATGTGCGCCTGCTGCAGGGGGTCGATTGCCATACCCAGGCGGCCCTTCCCGATGGCAGCCTGGTCGATCTCGGGTCGATTTTCCGGGGCAACCAGCAGCCGGCCGAATTCGGCTTCGAATATCGCTAGATATCTTCGCCTTTCGGCTCTTCTAGACGTCCTCGCCCTTTGGCTCCTCGCCGCCTTCGACATCGATCGGCACACCGGGCAGGTTCTTGCCGGTGCGAATGGCCAGCGCCGATTTGACGTGGCTGACATTGGGTGCCGCCGTCAGGGCCGTGGTGAGAAACCGCTGATAGGCATCCCAGTCATGCGCCACGATCTTCAGCAGGAAATCGGTCTCCCCCGCCAGCATGTGGCATTCGCGGACCTGTGGCCAGGTCGAGACCCGCGCCTCGAACGCCTTCAGATCCGCCTCCGCCTGGCTTGAAAGGCCGACCTGGGCGAAGATGGTGACACCAAAGCCCAGCGCCTCGGCATTGACGTCGGCATGGTAGCCTTTGAGGAAGCCGGCCTTTTCCAGGGCACGCACGCGGCGCAGGCAGGGCGGCGCCGAAATGCCGGCGCGCTTGGCGAGATCGACATTGGTCATACGGCCATCGGCCTGCAGATCGGCCAGGATTTTCAGGTCGATCTTGTCGAGCTTTGCACGCCGCATGTAATGATCCCCTCGATTCGAAACCGAATGACGCAACTATATTGCAGGTCATTTTATTTCGCTAGTGCGGCGTAACTGGCTGTTCAGGCCGTCTCCGACCCGGATTTGGGGGCGAGCCGAGCCCAGAGGACATCAAGGTCAGCCTGGCCAAGGGCGAGGGAATAGCTTTCCAGGAGGGTTGCACGGAGGTCAGCCGGCCCTGTCAGCGTCGTGGTCTGCTCGCTGCGGTCGCGGGCCCGAACGGTGACCTTGCGATCCTGCAGCACATGTCGGCCGTCGGTAAAAGGGCGGGTCGCGATGATCGCCTCGGTGAAAAAGGATCCCGGATGGGTGGAGACATACCAGTTGGCGACCTCGAAATCCGCCGGGGCGGCCGGTTGCGGCAGGAAGGAATAGACCGTCGCCCATTTCTCCTCGAGCCGTGCCTGCAAGGCCAGTTCGCCTGGCACGGCATCCGTCACCAGACGGTAGGTTTCATGGGACGTCGGCTGCTCGATTTCCATCCGCCAGGAGAGCGGCTGCACGGGCGTCAGCCCACCGAAGCCGACGTCGCAGAGATAGCTCCCGTCCGGGCAATCGACCCGCAGCAGCATATGCGACCGCGGCGGCACGCTCGCATCCTGGCGCGCCCACCAGACGCGGGCGGCAAAGGCCTCGGCGGTAAAGCCGATGGCACGCAGGACCGCGAGGAACAGGCCGTTCTGCTCGAAGCAGTAACCGCCCCGCCTGGCGGCCACCAGCTTCGCCGCAAGGGCCGGCGTGTCGAGCAGGATCGGCCGTCCCAGCAGCACATCGAGATTCTCGAACGGAATGCTGCTGACATGCAGCCAGTGCAGTTGCTGCAGTACGGCGGCATTGGCGGCGACCGCAGCCCGATAGCCGATGCGATCGAAGTAAGCTTGCAGATCCAATTCCCGATCGGGCATTCCAGATATTCTTTCCACGGAGAATGTCACATCACGCATAGCTGCGAGACCGGACGAATGCCAGAGCTTAAGTGGCGAGCGGCAAAGATGCGCGCGAGATCAGCCGCAGGACCGCGCGCTCCTCGGCGGACAACGCGGTCGCGTGGTTTGCCGTCCGATCGCAGATAGCGAAATGAGGCGCTGCAGAACTGGCAACATCTCGCTTTCGAACCAAGGGTTTGTGCGGAGCCAGAGATTGTTATGCCAGCTCGGATGCGGCAGCGGCGCCACGCTAGGCAGCAGGTCCCGCCATCCGGCCACGGCGGCCGTGACGTTCTGGAAATCAGGAAGATAAGCGCGCTGCGCCAAGCCACCGATGAGGAGGGTGAGCGCCACGTTCGGCATCGCCTGCAGCATGCGCTGGTGCCAGGTGCGGCTGCAGACAGCATCGGGCAGCTTGTCGCCTTGGGCCGTCTTGCCGGGATAGCAAAAGCCCATCGGCATGATGGCAACCCTTGCGGCATCGTAGAAAGTCGCCTCATCGAGCCCCAGCCATGTGCGCAAGCGGCGGCCGGATGCGTCGGAAAAAGGAATACCGGAATGATGCGCACGCGTGCCGGGGGCTTGGCTAATGATCAAGAGCCGCGCCGTCGCCGACCCGGCAAAGACCGGGCGCGGGCCCAGAGGCAGATGCGCCCAGCATAAGGTGCAGGAGCTGATCTCGGCGGCAAGATCGGTCCAGGAAATGTCCGTCAATTCAACGTCCTGTTGCGATTCGGGAACCGGCCCGTGTCGGCTGGGTTGCTGAAAGTTGGAGATCACGACGCCTGTGAACAAGAGGTATCAAGACCATGGCCGCACGGAAAACAGCTGCAAAGACGGGGAAATCGCGCGCGAAGAAGCCTGCCGCGAAATCGGCTAAGAAGGCCGCCGCCAAAGCTAAATCCCGCTGGAGCGGGAAGGTGTCGAAGTCTGTGGGCGGTGCGCGGCCGATCTGGAGCGGCAATCTGCGGCTTGCCCTCGTGATGATGCCGGTCAATGTCTACCCGGCGACGAAGTCAGGGGCCCGCATCAGCTTTCATCAGATCCACAAGCCATCCGGCAAGCGCATCCGCTATGAAAAGGTCGTGCCCGGCATGGGCGCCGTCGACACCGACGACATCGTCAAGGGCTTCGAGATCAGCAAGGGGCAGTATGTGCTGCTTGACCCTGATGAAGTCGATGCGGTGAAGCTGGAAGCGAAGAAGACGCTCGACCTAATCCAGTTCGTGAAGCAGGGCGATATCGATCCGATCTGGTTCGACCGGCCCTATTACGTGGTGGCGGAAGACGGCCCGGCGGAAGAAGCCTATGGCGTGTTGCGCGACGCTTTGCGTGCCTCTGGACGGTTGGGCCTCGGGCAATTGGTGATGCGCGGGCGCGAATACATCGCGGCATTGAAGCCCTGCGGCAAGGGCTTGTTGATGGAGACATTGCGCTTTGCCGATGAGGTGAGTTCGGCCGCACCCTATTTCGCCGAGATGGACACCGACAAGCCGGACAGCGAGCTGCTGAAGCTTGCGACCGAGCTCATCGACCGCAAGAGCGCACCGTTCGACCCGAAGAAGTTCGAGGACAAATATACCGAGGCGTTGCAGGACCTCATCGACCGCAAGCGCAAGGGCAAGGCGCCGCTGGAAATCGAGGAAGATGAGGCGGCACCTTCGGGTGGTGCCAAGGTGATCGATCTGGTCGAGGTATTGAAGCGCAGTGTGCGGGGTGCGGAGAAAGCACCGGCACGCCGCAAGGCCAGCTGATCTTGGGTCGCACAGCCGACGACGCGCTCGCCACCTACAACGCCAAGCGGCGCTTCAACGATACGCCGGAACCGCGTGGCGGCAAGGTCAAGGCGAGCGCCAAGGCCGGCGGCGTTTATTCGATCCAGAAGCATGCTGCGACACGGCTGCATTACGATTTGCGGCTGGAGCTGGACGGTGTGCTGAAAAGCTGGGCCATCACCAAAGGTCCCAGCATGGACCCCGCGGTGAAACGCCTGGCGGTTCGCACCGAAGACCATCCAATGAATTACCTGACGTTCGAGGGTCGCATTCCGGACGGCAATTACGGCGCCGGCACTGTGCTGCTGTGGGATGAGGGCAGCTGGGAACCGATCGGCGATGCGCAGGCCGGCCTGGAGAAGGGCAAGCTCGCTTTCCATATCAAGGGTAAGCGGCTGAAGGGCCGCTGGGCGCTGGTGCGGATAAAGCCGCGACAGGGCGAGAAGCGCGAGAACTGGCTGCTGATCAAGGAACTCGACGACAAGGTCGACCGCGATCATCCGGAAATCACCGAGGACTTCCAGCGTAGCGTTGCGTCCGGCCGCGATCTGAAGCAGATCGCTGCGGCGCCCGAGGCCATCTGGGGCAAGAAGGGTGCGACGAAGACAAAATCGGCGCCGCGTCGCAAATCGACGGCCAAACATGCAGCCTTGCCCAAATTTGCCGCGCCAGCATTGGCGACGCTCGTCGATGCCTTGCCGGCATCTGGCGAGTGGCTGTTCGAGGTGAAGCTCGACGGCTACCGCGCCATCACCGCAGCGTCCGGCGACAAGGTGCGCGTCTTCACGCGCAATGGCCATGACTGGTCGGACCGTTTTGCGCCGCTGGCCGAGGCGATCGCCGACCTTGATCTCGACGGTGTGCTGTTGGACGGCGAGATCGTCGCCGTCGACCCGGAGGGAAAATCGGATTTCGGTCTGTTGCAGCAGGCTATCAAGGGCCGCCATGTCGAGCTGTCCTATTTCGTCTTCGACCTGCCGACCGAGGGTGGCAAGGATCTGCGCGGCTTGCCGCTGACCGAGCGGAAGAAACGGCTGAAGAAGCTATTGGCGCACGCGCCGAAGAAGGGCCCGATTTTCTACAATGATCACCTGACCAAGGGTGGCCAGGCGATGCTGGATTCGCTCTGCGCCAAGGGCTTTGAAGGGATCATCGCCAAGCGCGCCGATGACAAATACCCGAAGGGCCGCGGCAAATCCTGGCTCAAGATCAAATGCGAGAAGTCGCAGGAATTCGTCATCGTCGGCTGGTCGCCATCGGCGCGGGGCCGCAGTTTCTCATCGGTTCTGCTCGGTGTTTATGAAGATGGCAAGCTCCGCTACGCCGGGCGTGCGGGGTCGGGATTCGACACCACGGAACTCGGCGATCTTGCGGCCAAGTTCAAGACGCTGGCGCGCAAAGCGCCGGCGTTTGTTGGCGAGGTGCCGCCAGCTATTCGAAAAAGCGCGCAATGGCTGGACCCCAAGCTGGTGGCGCAGATCGAGTTTGCCGAGTTCACGCGCGATGGGTTGGTGCGGCAGGCGCGCTTCATCGGCCTGCGCGAAGACAAGAAGCCCCGCGAGGTCACGCCCGAAATGCCCAAGCACACAGCGACAGTGACGAAGGACGGCAAGATCGCCGGCATCAAACTCACCCATCCCGATAAGATCCTGTTCGCCGAGCAAGGCGTCACGAAGATCGATCTCGCGAGCTATCTCGAAAAAATCGCACCCCGCATGCTGCCTTTTCTCAAGGATCATCTGGTCAGTCTGGTGCGCTGTCCGCAGGGGCGGGCGAAGCAGTGCTTCTTCCAGCGTCATGCGGGGGCCGGCATGGACGACGCCTTTCACGAGATGAAAGTGAAGGAGAAGGATGGCGGCTTCGACAACTATCTCTATCTGGATGGCGTCAGCGGCTTGATCGCCGCGGCACAGATCAGCGTGCTGGAATTCCATGTCTGGGGATCCGGCATCAAGGATATCGAGAAACCGGACCGGCTGGTGTTCGATCTCGATCCAGATCCCGCGGTCGAGTTCCCTGCCGTGCGACATGCTGCGTTACGCATCCGCGATGTGCTGGCAGCCCTCGGTCTCAAAAGCTATCCGCTCATCACCGGCGGCAAGGGCATTCATGTCGTGGCGCCGATCAAACCACAGCATCCGTGGCCGGTGGCGAAGGCTTTTGCTCAGGCGCTGGCCGACCGGGTGGTCGAGGATGCGCCCGACGACTACGTAGCGACCATGAGCAAGGCCAAGCGAAAGGGACGCATCTTCATCGACCATTTCCGCAACGAGCGCGGATCTACCGCCATCGCCCCCTATTCCCCCCGCGCGCGCGAAGGGGCGCCGGTGGCTTGGCCGTTCGCCTGGCGCGACCTTCCCAAGCTGGAAAGTGCCGCCGCGGTGACGCTCGCCAATTTCGGGCAGTGGCTGAAGAAAAAGGATGCCTGGGCGGATTACGACCGCAAGCAGGTCCTGAAACCTAGCGCGCTCAAGGCACTCGGCGTCGATTACTGAAATCGATAAAATGCGCGCTATCCGACGCGGCCTTTAATGCCAATGACATAGCTCGATTCGAGCCAGATTTGGCGGGAACCGGGCGGCAATCGCGGGTATTTTTCCCCGCATTCCGCAAATGCATGGCTTGGATTCAGGGGCAGCGCCCCCTATTCTTTAAGGAACGCCTCAACCGGGTCCGAGTCTGCTGCGATTTGGGCCGAAAATGGCTGTCTCCCAAGGAATTGCGCGCTCATGACCCAGGAAATTCATACCAAGGCCCTCATCATCGGTTCCGGCCCGGCCGGCTATACCGCCGCGATCTATACCGCGCGCGCCAATCTGAAGCCGATCCTGGTCCAGGGCATCCAGCCGGGCGGACAGATGACCATCACCACCGATGTCGAAAATTATCCGGGCTTCGCCGACGTCATCCAGGGCCCGTGGCTGATGGAGCAGATGCAGAAACAGGCCGAGCATGTCGGCACGCGCACCATTTTCGACACGATCCTTGAGATCGATTTCAGCCGTCGGCCATTCCGGTGCACCGGTGATTCCGGCGATGTCTATGTGGCGGAGACCCTGATCATCGCGACCGGCGCCCAGGCGCGCTGGCTGGGGCTCGAGTCCGAGAAGAAATTCCAGGGCTTCGGCGTCTCTGCCTGCGCCACCTGCGACGGCTTCTTCTTCCGCGAAAAGGAAGTGGTGATCGTCGGCGGCGGCAATACCGCGGTCGAGGAAGCGATCTATCTCACCAACCATGCCACCAAGGTGACAATGGTCCATCGCCGCGATCATTTCCGCGCCGAGAAGATCATGCAGGACCGCCTGTTCCGCAATCCGAAGATTAACGTCGTGTGGAACAGCGTGGTCGAGGAAGTGCTGGGTGACACCGACCCCTTGGGCGTCACGGGCGTCAAGGTGAAGAACGTCCAGACCGGCGAGGTCACCACCATCCCCGCCGACGGCTTCTTCGTGGCCATCGGCCACAGCCCGGCGACCTCGCTCTTCAAGGGCAAGCTGGAGCTTGATGCGGAAGGCTATCTCATCACCAAGCCGGACAGCACCGCCACCAACATTCCCGGCGTGTTTGCCGCCGGCGATGTGAAGGACAAGGTATTCCGCCAAGCCGTGACCGCCGCCGGCATGGGCTGCATGGCAGCGCTCGAAGCCGAGCGTTTCATCGCCGCCCATGAACACGATACCGCCCAGGCGGCCGAATAGGCTGCCGCCACGCGACGGCCGGGGGGCCGCCGCCACACATGAAGGGGACACCGGCTTCGCGGATAGCCGCCACCGGTGAAAAGTAATGGCGATGGATTGGGACAAGCTCAGAATCTTCCACGCGGTGGCCGAAGCCGGCTCCTTCACCCATGCCGGTGAGGTGCTGAACCTCAGCCAGTCGGCAGTCTCGCGCCAGATCTCCTCACTGGAAGAAAGCCTCAACGTCGCCCTCTTTCACCGCCATGCCCGCGGCCTCATTCTGACCGAACAGGGCGAGCTGCTCTATCGCACCGCCCATGAGGTGTTCTCGAAGCTTGCCATGGCGGAAGCGCAGCTGGCGGAATCGAAGGACAGGCCGAAAGGCCAGCTGAAGGTGACAGCGACCCAGGCGTTCGGCTCGTCCTGGCTGACGCCGTGCCTCATCGAGTTCATCGACCTCTATCCCGATGTCGATGTCGATCTGGTGCTGGAGGACCGCGAGCTCGATCTCTCCATGCGTGAGGCCGATGTCGCCATCCGCATGGCGCCACCGCGCCAGCCGGAACTGATCCAGCGCCATCTGATGACCGTGCATCTCAATATCTATGCAGCACCCAGCTATCTGAAGCGCCATGGCATTCCCAAGGTGCCGGAGGATATCGACCAGCACCGGGTCATCGTCTATGGCAACGACATGCGCCCGCCGGTCGAGGATATCGACTGGCTGTTGCGTGCCGGCACCAAGAAGGACAAGCCGCGCCGGCCGATCCTGCGCGTCAATTCCGTCTACGCCATCCAGCGCGCCGTGCAGAGCGGGCTGGGCCTCGCCAGCCTGCCGGAATTCATGGTGACGGAAGGCGCAAGCCTGGTGCGCGTCCTTCCTGAATTGCAGGGGCCGCGTATCGACGCCTATTTCGTCTATCCGGAAGAACTCCGGAATTCGAAACGCATCCAGGTGTTCCGCGACTTCCTGCTGCGCAAGGTCGCCGAAGGCAAGCTGCAGTCCTGAAATTGAGCCGCGTCAGGGTCTGCCCATGACGCGGCAGCTGGTCGCCGCCCTAGCGTGCCCGATCGGCGCCCGACGGGAGATTGGCGGTCCGGGCGCTCTTCTTGACATCGTTGATGACGAAGATGGCGTGGAGCGCTGCCACCAGCCACAGCACAAAGCCGGGCGAGCCGCCCAGGAATAGGCTGAAAACAAACACCACCCAGGCCAGCACATAGAGCAGCAGGTTGAAGATGGCCTGAAAGATCTTGCCATAAAGCAGCAGGGCCAGAGGCGGGAAGATCAGGGCAACGAGATAGATCATGGCGGTGGAGAGCTCCCAAATGAGACTAGCCAATCTAAATAGGGCGGCGCCCGCGCCGTGCAACGGCTGACCTGCGGATTTGCGGAGGGCAGCTGCTGCCCATTTCAAAGGCGGTGCAGTGCAGCAAAATCAGGCATTTCTGCGCAGTCACGACATATGCGTCGCGAACCAAAAACCCTGCCGACTCGATAGAGAATTCATCCGTGCAACAGTGATCGCGCTGTCAGAGACCCGCGAAAGGTGCAATCGCAGGCCCTGCGACAGATTCGCACGATGCCGCCACAAGAGAGATGCTTGCAACTTAACCTACTGATATATTTGCATTCTATCGGTATGCATATGATGCATGCCGCGTCTGTGAATTTGACTCTGGTGAGCCCCGGCAATTCCTCTATCCTCTGCCTGTGCCCAGCAGCCACACTGTTGTAATTTAGCAACAGACGGAACGTTTCGGTTCTGGCGGGTTGTAATAGTCACGATGGCGCCATAATTGGCAGACAGAGTGATTTGGCAAACGAGTTTCGAAGCGCAAGCTTCACACTGAATTCGGGCGCGACGCCCGGATGGGGTCTTCGGACCCTACGTCTCCCAGACGTAAAGCCTCCCTGTTTAACTTGCCGGGCCTTGTGCCCGGCAGTTTTTTTATGGGCCCCGACTCCTATCCCTCCATGGATCACGGTCGCGCCGAGGCGCTGGCCAGCGTGCCGCCCTTTCCCCCATGTCGGTAATATATCCGTTGCTGGAGCGACCAATGCGGGCACAATTGCCCTGTCGGGTTGTTATGTTGGTATCGTGAGGCGCTGCGCGCGCGCAATAAGGCGTACCCATGGCACAGCCATCAGATCAAACCTATTTCATTAATTTGCTGGGCGACGCCATAGCCCTGCGATCCACTGAGACCGTGATCATTACGGGGCCGGATATCGATGAAAAGATGGGTCCGACCATCCAGTTCGCGACCCAGGCGGTCGAGCGCACATCCGGTTACCCACCGCACGAACTCGTCGGCAAACGACTGGGCATGCTGTTCGCGCCTGAATTGTTTCCCCAAGTCATTGATACCCTGCGTACCGCGGCAGAATCCAAGGAACCGATTATCGTCGAGCAGGAGGCTCGCCACCGCACCGGCCGGACTCAATGGTTGGAGTTGAGCACCTCGCCCATTTTTGACAAGAGCGGCGCGCTTGTTCATTTCGTTCGGATCGGCCGCGACATCACTGCCCGCAAGTCGGCGGAGCAGAACCGCGAGACGACACAGCGCCTGCTGGCATCGGTATTCGGCGTGATCAATGAGCCGCTGGCCGTCGCGGACAATGCGGGCAAGGTCCTGATGGCGAACACCGCCGTCACGCGCAAACTGGGCTGGAGCATTTTCGACCTGATGGGCAAGCCGGTCCTGAATTGTATCGCCGACGACGACCGGCCGCGCGTTTCCGAGATGATGACCGACGGTTCCGCGCTCGATCAGACCCGCCAGCTGAAATGCTTCCTGCTGGTCAAAGGCAAACCGCAGATCGCCGGCGAGGTCGAGTTGACCAGCCTGCGGCAGGGTGATGGCGAGACTTATCATGTGCTGACGTTGCGCATCAGCCTCGAGAAGGAAGCTGTCGAAAAGGAATGGAGTTTTGAGCTGGCGGTACGCCAGGCGATGAAAGGTGACGCCAGCGACCCGGTCGTCGTCGCCGGCAAACTGCAGATGGTCGGCCTTGAGTCCGTCAAGGAGGCGTTAGGGGAAAAATGGCCCGCAGTTGCCGACCGCGCCCATGCCCTGGCGGAGCGAACCATCCAGCGCCATCTGCGCCCCGGCGATATCGTCCGGCGATCGTCGGATGATGGATACCTGGTTCTCTTCTCGCAGCTTTCGCCGACCGAGGCGCAATTCAAAGCCAACGCCATCGCCGACGAAATCAAGGAGAAGCTGACCGGCGAAGTTCCCGAACTTGCCGAAGCGCGCGTCGCCTCCTTTGCCAGCGCCGTTCCGGTCGATCAGGCGGCTGGCAAAAACGAAGAATCCATCGTCGAATCGATTGAACGCCGGCTGAAGGCGGAACGCAGCCGCGTCGAGAAGGAGGCCAAAGCGACCCTTTCAACCGGCCTCCGCTCATTGAAAGCCATCAATAGCCCGGTGACGAATGCCGACGGCAAGGCGACGCCCATCACAGTCATCCGTCTACCTAAATCACTGCGTGAAGCCATGCAGTCGCTTCATTCCCTGGGCGAACTTGGCTTCGAACTGGAATCCGAGACGTTCCTGCTGGCCGGTGCTGCGGAACGGGTATTGGCAGGTATCAGCCATAGCACTGGCGAGATCGTCATCGCGCAGGTTCGCGTCAGAACCCTCACCAATGCGCGCGCGTCGGAAGCCTGGCTGCAGGTCGCCCGCACGCTGGGGGATGCTGCCAAGCGCCAGATCGTCATCGAGCTGCGTGATATTCCGCCGGATGTCGCCGAAACGCGGTTGAGCGACCTGATGATGCGCCTTTCCTCGCTGTTCAAGTCAGTGGCCTTCGAACTGCCGTCGAGCGAGCCGGGCTTCCTCTCCAAGCTGCCGGCGTCGACCAAACTGACCACCATGTCCTTTGGGCGCATTCCCTGGACCAGTACCGGGGAACCGGCGCCCGCTTTCTGCAAGATGGTGAAAGCGCTCGAGGTGCGGCAAAGACGCCTCATCGTGCGCGATATGGGATCACCGACAAAGCGCATGGCGCTCGCAAAAGCCGGTGTTTCGCTCTTTGTGCCACCCCATGAAGGATAGGCTGCGGGCCTAACCACAAAAGCAATATTGTCGCGATCCGCGGCGCCGCTTATCCTTTGCCCTGCGCCGAGAGGTGCTCCAAGGCGTGCTCTGGGGTGTGCTCTGGGGCGTGCTCTGGGGCGGAGGCAGTCATGGTGCTGTGGCAGCGCGTTCTTATCGGCCTGGTATTGATCCCGTGCAGCTGGGCGATCCTTGGCATGCCCGCACGCGCCCAGGAAAATGCCCCCGCCGCCCCGGTGGCGGTCGATCTGGCCCTGATCCTCGCCGTCGATGCATCGGGCAGTATCGACCCCGCCGAGTTTCAATTGCAGAAAGAAGGCATCGCCGCCGCGATCACCAATGACGAGGTGTTGCAGGCGATCGGCAGCGGGCGCCACGACCGCATCGCCATCGCCCTGGTCGAATGGGGCAGTCCCGGCGGTGCCGCCATCGTGGTGGCGTGGATGTTTGTCGAGGACCGCGCCAGCGCCGAAGCCTTTGCCGTCACCCTGCTGGCGGCACCGCGCTCCCGGCAGAGCTACAATGCGCTTGGCGATGCCATGCATCTGTCGACGGCCTTGTTCGGGACCTGTGCCTGCAAGGCAACCCGGCGTGTCATCGACATCTCCGGCGACAATCCCGACAATCGCAGCAATGTGCCGGCACCCTTGGCACGCGATGCCGCGGTGGCGGCCGGCATCACGGTGAACGCCCTTGCGATCCTCAACAACGACACCGTCGGCGCCAGCGGTCGACCCTATCTGGTCGAGGTCTATGAACGCGATGTGATCGGCGGTTTCGGCGCCTTCGTCACCACGGCCAACAGCCGCGCTGATTTTGCCCGGGCGCTGCGGCAAAAAATGATCCTGGAAATCGCCGCCGCCCCGCCGCCGCCCGTGACGGAAGCCGGTGTCGACTAGAAGGATGCGGCTACTGCGCCTGCCAGGTCTGAATGGCTTCGGCGATGAGGCCCTTCATGACCTTGTCCTGGGCGAATTTGTTCATTGCCTGGGCGAGCTTGCCGCGCAGGGCGCCAGTGTTGCAGGCGGAACGATGCGAGAAGGTAAGATAGAGGTCTTCGTTGCTGATCGACTGGTCCGCTTCCTTGAGGTCGTTGATGCCGAGCTGGGCCGCAAAAGCGCGTGCCGGCGCGTCTTCATAAATCACGTAGTCGGCCCGCGCATTGGCCAGCATCTTCAAGGCGTTCTCCAGCTTGGAGACTTCCTCGATCGCGAGGTTCTTCTCGGCGTAGCGATCGAAATCCTCGCCGAAGCTGTTGTTGATCACGGTGAGGCCGCTATAGCCGACCAGATCCGACCGTTGGCGATAGTCGATGGGGCTGTCGGGTCGTGTAATCACGACCGAACGTGTGGTCGCGATGATCGGGCGAATGTAATCCATGTAGTCCAGGCGCTGGACGGTCAGGAATGCGCCGGCGATCAGGTCGATATTACCGGCCTTCATTTCCTCCTGTACGCGCGCCCAGGTACCGATATAGCGCACCTCGATGGGGATGTTGATTTCGGCCGACAGGCGCGCCATCAAGGCGGCATTGGCACCAATCATGTGGCTCTGATCCTGCGGATCGCGCCACAGATAGGGTGGATAGTCCGGGTTGCCCGATGCCACCAGCAACTTGCAATCCTCGGCCTTCGCCATGTCCATGAATGGCACCAGCGCCGCCCAGAATCCGACAACAAGCCAAGCCGGAAAACGACCTAGCCGATGGGGCCAGACGCGCGCTGTCATGCCATCTCCTCTTGCCGCCATTGCTGCAAAACGTGGCTGGAAGGATAGGAAATTCAACGCCAAGCAGCAAACGATGATTCACGGAAGGCGATAGCCCACCCCGGAGAACCGCTGGGATCGCGATGATTGATTGAATAATCCAGCGTGTCGATACGGTCGGGGTAGCACTGCGTTCATTGCACTGGCCGGGCCATCCCGTTTCAGGCAGTGTGCCGGCCGTCGATCGCCACGCCTCATACTGCAACAAGCGCGGCCACCATCGGACTTCAGGCTGCGGAGCGTTTGCGTGACCCAATCTCCCGAATCCCCCGACGCCGACGGCATCAACTGGCGCAATCTGATAGCCGCCTGTGCGGCCGTCTGTGTGTTCGCCTTCTCGCTGGGCGAGATGTTTCCGCTGCTGTCGCTCAACATGGAAAGCTGGGGCGTCGGCGAGGGCATGATCGGCCTCAACACGGCCATGGCGCCGGTCGGCATTCTCATCGCCGGCCTGCTGATACCCCGGCTGTCGCACATCTTCGGTCCCAAGCGCCTGGCCATCTTCATGGCCGGTGCCACGGGCATTTTATTTCTGCTCTACCCCACCTTTCCCAGCCTGTGGGCCTGGTTTCCGTTGCGGCTGCTGCAGGGCATCTTCGTCGCTACGCTGTTTGCCCTCAGCGAGGCCTGGGTGTTGGGCAATGCCAAAGGCGCCTATCGCGGCCGCGTGGTCGGCATCTATGCCACCAGCATCTCGGCGACGTTCGGTGTGGGTGCCGCAGTAGTCGGCTGGACCGGCATTCACGGCTATCTGCCCTTTGTCATCGGTGCCGCCGTTCTGTTCGCCGCGATCCTGCCGATCAGCCTGGTTTCCGACGACGCATCGGGCAGTGAAGACCGTCCGCATGTCTCGATGCTGAGCTTCCTGCCCAAGGCGCCGCTGCTGCTGATGGCGATCTGCGTCCACGCCATGTTCGATGGCGGCATGCTGGGCTTCCTGGCGATCTACGGCGTGCGTCATGGCATGAGCGATTCCACCGCGGCGCTCACCATCACGGCGCTGTCGCTCGGCAACGTCTTTTTCCAGATCCCGATCGGGTGGATCGCCGACCGCACGTCGAAACGCAGCACGATGATCGGCTGCTTCCTGATTGCCTCGGTTTGCCTGGCGCTGTTTCCGCTTGCCATTGCGACCAATTGGATCTGGCCCTTGGTGCTGGTTGCCGGCGCTGCCGGGTTCGGCATCTACACCGTGGGCCTGGCCGAGCTTGGCGACCGCTTCAGCGGCCCCGACCTTATCGCCGGAACATCCGCCTTTTCGACCATGTGGGGGCTGGGGGCGTTGATCGGCGCTGCCATCTGCGGCAAGGCCATGGATGTCTTTGGCCCGCACGGCTTCCCCGGCGTGCTGCTGGCCGTCTTCGTCAGCTTCATCGCCGTGCAGGCGGTGCGCTTCTATCGTGCTGGGCGTGCTTCAGCCTAGGCGCTTTTGACGCCTTCGAGGAAGTGCTGCACGTGACGGCGCAGCTCATCGGATTTGTCGGTGAGTTCGCGGGCGGCATCCAGCACCTGCTGTGCCGCAACACCGGTCTGGTCGGCCGCCTGGTTGACGCCGGAGATGTTCTCATTGACGAGGTTGGTGCCGTCGGCAGCTTCCTGGACGTTGCGGGCGATCTCCTGCGTGGCAGCACCCTGCTCCACCACGGCGGAGGCGATCGAGCCCACGATCTCGTTGATGCGTGACACCGTGCCGGCAATGGTGCGGATAGCGGTGACGGCTTCGGAGGTTGCCGTCTGCACGGCCGCGATCTGGCCGGCGATCTCGTCGGTGGCGCTGCCGGTCTGAGTGGCGAGGTTCTTCACCTCGGACGCCACGATGGCAAAGCCGCGGCCGGCATCGCCGGCGCGGGCCGCCTCGATCGTGGCGTTGAGCGCCAGCAGGTTGGTCTGGCCGGCGATGTTATTGATCAACTGCACCACAGCGCCGATCTTGTCGGCGGCCGCATAGAGTCCCTCGACCAGTTCATTGGTCGAATTGGCCTGTTGCGCCGCTTCGCCGGCGATGCGTGCACATTCATTGACCTGGCGCGAGATTTCCGAGACGGAGGAATTGAGTTCCTCGGTCGCCGACGCCACCGTCTGGACGTTCGTTGTTGCCTCTGCCGAGGCGGTTGCCACCGCACCGGCCCTGTCGGCGGTATCGGTGGCCGTTTCGGTCATCGAATTGGCAGTGCCCTGCATGCGCTGGGTGGCGTTGGCAACCGTCTCCAACACCTCGCGCACAGCGGTCTCGAAATGATCGGTGAGGTTGTTGATCTTCTTGACGCGCGCTTCGCGGCGTTCCTGCGACGCCTTTTCCTTGGCGGCAAGGTCGCGTGCCTGGATCATGCCGTCCTTGAACACGCCGACGGCCTGGGCCATCGCGCCGATCTCGTTGCGGAGGTCGGTGTCCGGGATCACCACTTCAAGATTGCCGCGCGACAGCTCGCCCATGACGCCTGTCATGCGGCCGATCGGGCGCGACGTGACGCGGATGATCCAGAAGGCGATGCCGAAGCCGGCACCGAGACCGATGGCCAGCAGCACGATCATGACCATCTGCAGATCCTTGGCAGCCGCAATGGCGCTTTCGCCGTCGCTGGCCAGCAGCAAGGCCTGCCGGTCGACCAAGCCGCCACGACGAACGCCATCTTCACCGCGCGGACCGCTCAGCAGATCGAGAATGGCATTGGCTTGCGGCGTCACCACACCATTGAGCTGCTCCTGCGCCAGATTCCAGCTGGGCGATTTGCGGATCTCGATCATCTGGCCCGGCAGCGGCGTGAACTTCTCATGCGTGATGGTCAGTGACTTATAGGCGGATTTCTGCCCGATGGTGAACAGGGCCGTCATCTTCTCCAGTGTCTTCAAGCGGCTGGTGGTCACCTTCCAGTTCTTGTCGAACTCCTTCCGGAACTGTTCGTTGCCGGTCATCACCAAGGCACGCAAGCTGGCCTGAGCCAGCGAGAAGGCATTGCGCAGATCGGAAAGGGCGATCAGCAGTTCTTTGCGCTCCTCGGTCGCGTCCTGCGCGAACTCCTCGTTCATCATGCCGGAGACGCTTTTGAGGATGGTCGAGATCAGCTTCTCGCCCTGCTCGTTCAGCATCTGCAGGGCCGGCTGTTCCTCCTTGCTGTTGGCAAGCGCCTCGGCCTTGTCCTGCGCCGCGGCGAAAGTCGCCAGCAATTCCTTGATCCTGGCCCAATCGGCCAAGTCCTGCTGATCCTGCCATGCGGCCGCCAACGCATCGATCTGCTGGACATTGCCGCCGATCTGCGACCACACATCGGCGCGGTCCCGCTTGAAGCCGTCGCTGCCGCTCAGCATCCAGTCGCGCAGGGCCGTGAGTGAGCCTTGGACGTTGGCGACCAGGGCGTTGCCGGCGGTGGTCATCGGCAGCCGTTCGGCCACCATGCGCTGCGTGATGTCGGCATTGCTGCGCACCTGCCAGAAATTGACGGCGATCACCACGACCAGCAAAGCGGAGACGCTGCTGAAACCAACCAGCAGCCAAGTCTTGATACGGATATTCGCCAGCCAATCGAGCATCGACCTCAACCCCAGGTTTCGTGATCGCAAGAATGGCATGAGCGTAATGGGAAATTATTAACAGACTTCAGCATCCCCACATGCGCTGCCCCCTGGCGAAGGTGATTCAGAATTGGCGCATTCCGGGCGGCACTCTTGCCTGAAAGCGCCGTTAGCCAGCTGATTGGCCGACTCAGCTGTGCAGCAAGGTAAGCAAAATTCAGTATCAATATATAATGGTGTGTATGACAAAGCGATCCCACGGCAACTGCAGCTCGTATCGAGGTCAAGTTACGCACTGAAGGATCATGCCGTGTCCCCGACCGAATTTGCCCAGGCCGTCCGCCAGCATCGCGACATCCCGCTGACCGAGATCGGCCAATACCCCCATCTCGCTGAAGCGTTGCAGGCCTGGCAGCAATCGGAAGGCCAGCGCGCGCCGCGCCAGGTTGACCCCCTGATCCTGCCCAAGGCGTTGTTGCCCTATGTGATGCTGCTGGACCTTGAAGACGCGCCGGCACGGCTGCGCGTGCGTCTTGCTGGAACCTATGTCTGCCAGAAATATGGCGGCGAGCTGAAGGGGCGGACGACAGACGATTTCTTTTCACCGACGGATGCGCGTCATGTAGTCGATGCCGCGGTGAAGGTAGCAAACTACGGTATCCCGAGCCTGGCCGAGCGCACCTATGTCAATCTGGACGGCGGGTTGTGGTCTTATGTCCGGCTGATCGCGCCGCTGTCACGCAGCGGCACCAGGATCGACAGCTTCTTCAAGGTGCTCGACCCGGCGACGTTGCAGAATCAGACCGGCGAAAAAGCTGCGTAACAGGCTATTTCGGCCCGTAACTGCGCAGGAAGACCTCGACGGCACCATCGACCACGGTGTTGGTGTCGAGCAGATCAGGATCGTCTTTCAAGTCGAGTAGAACCTTCATGTAGAGCGGACCGCGGACCATCGAGCAGAACTGCTCGGAAGCGAGACGCGGGTTGTCGATCTGCAGCAGGCCTTTCTCGACCGCTTCGGTGAGATATTTGGCGAGCAGGCGCTTGAAGGTGCGCGGGCCGGTCTCGTAATAGCCTTGTGCCAGACCCGGAAAGCGCGGGCCCTCCGCTACGATTACCCGGTAGATCGCCATGGTGCGCGGCGCCATCAGAAATCCGGCAATGCTGTGCCCGATGCGCGTCAGGGCACTGCGCATATCCGGCGCATCGCGCACTTCCGGCATGGCATTCTCGGCATAAGACAGGCACGCCGCGCGCACGATGGCGACGAAGAGCTGTTCCTTGCTTTGGAAATGCGCATAGACCGTGGCCTTGGACACACCGGCAGCCTTGGCCACCTGATCCATGCTGACGGCACCAAAACCCTGTTCCGTGAACAGCTTGCTGCCCGCTTCCATGACCTGGGCGGCCTTGGCCGGCAATTCCTCGCCGGTTTCCGGATCGATCACATGGCCGAAGCAGCCGGCGCTGGGATCAGCAATTTCCATTGATTTCAATTGATTATTCATGCGGTGCAGCCCATCCGGCGGTGCGTCATTATAACTATACTGGTCGGTTCAGTTTACCCTTGACATGTAGGGTCAGGCAAGCCAATTTCAACATCAATTGAACTGTACAGTTCAGTCCAATCTGAGCGACCTCCCGCTGCAAACGATTGTCCTGCGCGACCGGCTCGGAATGGACCCAGAGATTAGAATGAGGAGTTATATCATGCGCAAGATCATCCTGCGTTCCGTTGTCAGCGTTGCCGCCCTCGCTGCGGTATCCGGTGGCTGGTACTGGTGGCAGACGGCGCGCTTCCTGGAGACGACCGACAACGCCTATATCGAGGGCGACATCTCCATCATCAGCCCGCGCATCGAGGGCTATGTGGCCAATGTCGCGGTCGGCGACAACCAGGCGATTCGCGCCGGCGACGTGCTGATCACGATCGAGGATTCGGATTTCCGCGCCCATGTGGCGGAGGCCGCGGCCAATGTCGCCGGCATGGAAGCGAGCCTCATCACCATCGACAGCCAGATCAATTATCAGAACGCCCGCATCGCGCAGATGGTCGCGTCGCAGCGCTCAGCCGAGGCCGAGCTCAACCGCGCCAACCAGACCTTCAACCGCTACAAGAAGCTGGTCGCCGACAAGATCATCGGCACCCAGGAAATGGACGACGCCACCGCCGTGAAGCTGAAGGCTGAAGCCGAATCATCGCGCATCGCCGCCGAGCTGGTGGCCGAACGCGCACAGATCGGCGTGCTGGAAGCCAACCGCGCCGAAGCCACCGCCAAGGTCGCCGAAGCGAAGGCCGCCTTGATGCTGGCGCAGAACGACCTCGACAAGACCGTGATCCGGGCGCCGATCGACGGCGTCATCGGCAACCGTGCCGTCCGCGTCGGCCAGTTCGTGAGTCCCGGCACGCAGCTTCTCTCGCTGGTCCCCAACAATGTCCACGTCGTCGCCAATTTCAAGGAAACGCAGATCGGCCACATGCAGCCGGGCCAGAAGGTCGCGGTCGAGATCGACGCCTTCCCGGGCCAGATCCTGACCGGCACGCTGGATAGTTTCTCGCCAGCATCCGGCGCTGAGTTCAGCCTGCTGCCGGCCGAAAATGCCACCGGCAACTTCACCAAGATCGTGCAGCGCGTGCCAGTTCGTATCGCACTGCCCGCCAGCAGCCCGCTTCAGGGCCTGCTGCGACCGGGCCTCTCGGTCGAAGTTTCGGTCGATACCGCCTCGACCGCGGCACCGGCACTCGCCAATGCCGGCGGCTGGCTGTTCGGTGCCGCCAACGCGGCACCTGACGCCAAGTAGGCCGCCCGCACCAGGCCGACACCAATATCTATCGGAAACGCGCAGCCGGTAACGGCCACGCGATAGGAGTGCTTGCCATGCCCGAACGGGCGCTCACCAGTCGCGACTGGATCGGCTTCATGACCATGGTCGTGGGCATGTTCATGGCGATCCTGGACATCCAGATCGTCTCCAGCTCGATTAGCGACATTCAGGCGGGCTTGGCCGCCAGCGCCGATGAGGCGAGCTGGATCCAGACCTCCTATCTCATCGCCGAAGTGGTGATGATCCCGCTTTCCGGCTTCCTCACGCGCCTGCTGTCGACGCGGGTCCTGTTCACGCTCTCGGCCGCGGGCTTCACCTTGACCAGCGTGCTCTGTGCGCTGGCCTGGGACATCAATTCGATGATCGTGTTCCGGGCACTCCAAGGCTTCATCGGCGGCGCGATGATCCCGACCGTGTTTGCGGCCGCCTATACCGTCTTCCCCGCCTCCAAGCGCAACATGCTCTCCGTCCTGATGGGCCTGGTCGCTACCATGGCGCCGACCTTGGGGCCCACATTGGGCGGCTACATCACCGAGATTTCCAGCTGGCATTGGCTGTTCCTGGCCAATTTGCTGCCGGGCGCATTGGTCACCATCTCCGTCTGGCTGCTGGTCGATTTCGACAAGCCGGATTGGTCACTGCTGCCGGGCTTCGACTATATGGGCCTTGCCTTCATGGCGCTGTTCCTCGGCTCGCTGGAATTCGTGCTGGAGGAAGGGCCGCGGGACGACTGGTTTGACGACCATACCATTTTCACCTTCGCCATCGTCGCAGGCGTCGCCGGTGTCGTTTTCCTGTGGCGTGTGCTGCGGTATCACCAGCCGATCGTCGATGTGCGCGCCTTTGCCAACCGCAATTTTCTCATCGGCTCGACCTTCAGCTTCATCATCGGCATCGGCCTCTATGGCTCGACTTACCTCATGCCGCTGTTCCTCGGCCGCGTACGTGGGTACAGCGCCCTCGACATCGGTACCGTGATGTTCGTGACCGGCGTCTTCCAGTTCATGTCGGCGCCGATTGCGGGGCGTCTTGCGAGCGTGCTCGATCCTCGGGTGATGCTGGGCTTCGGCCTCGCCTTGTTCGGCGCCGGCGCCTATGCGCAATCGTTGCTGACCTCGGAATGGGGCTTTGCCGAATTCTTCCTGCCGCAGGCGCTGCGCGGCTTTGCGCTGATGTTCCTGTTCATTCCGATCAATGCGGCGGCACTCGGTACCCTGCCGCCGGAGCGCATCAAGAATGCGAGCGGGCTCTATAACCTCATGCGCAATCTGGGTGGCGCCATCGGCCTTGCCGCCATCAACACGGTGCTTAACGACCGCATGGCGCTCCATTGGACGCGCCTGGTCGAGAACATGCCGGCAGGCGACCCCGTCGTGCAGAGTTTCCTCGCCCAGGCTCGCGCCGGCATGTCGTCAGCCATGGGTGCCGCCAGCGACAACGCCGCCATCAAATTACTCGGCAACACCGTCTATAAGCAGGCGGAAGTGCTGACCATGGCGGATGCCCAGTTCCTGATGGGTGCCATCTTCATCTGTGGCCTGCTGCTGGTGCCCTTCCTTCGCAAACCGCGCGCCGCCGTCGTCGCGGATCACTGAGCGCGCTGATAGGCCGGCTGCCCCATCACATAGGTGGCCGCCACGGCGCGATCGTCGCCCAGCATCATCAAGGCGAACAGGCGTTCCGCGAAATCCCGCGAGACCTCCGTGCGGTGTTTGAGGAGCGGGGTCGCGGCGAAATCCAGCACCGTGAAATCGGCTTCCTTGCCGGGCAGCAGATTGCCGATCTTGTCTTCGAGATAGAGCGCCTCGGCGCCGCCCAGGGTCGCGAGATAAAATCCGCGCCAGGGGTTGAGGTTTTGGCGCCGAAGCTGCAGTACCTTGTAGCCCTCCGCCATGATCTGCAGCATCGAGAGCGAGGTGCCGCCGCCGACGTCGCTGGCCAATCCCACGCGGATGCCGGCCGCCTTGGCCTGCTCCAGATCAAAGAGGCCGGAGCCGATGAAGAGGTTGGAGCTGGGACAGAACGCGATGGCTGCGCCGGTTGCTGCCATGCGCGCGCGGTCGGCATCGTCGATATGGATCGCGTGGCCATAGATCGCGCGTTTGCCCAGCAGGCCATAGTGATCGTAGACGTCGAGATAGGAGCGCTGGTCGGGGAACAGCTCACGCACCCATTTGATCTCATCCGCATTCTCGGCGAGATGGGATTGGAGGGCGAGGCCCGGGATTTCGCGGAACAACCGCCCGGTCATTTCCAGCTGTGCAGCGCTTGAGGTCGGCGCGAAACGCGGTGTCAGCGCGTAAGAGAGGCGCCCCTTGCCATGCCAGCGCGCGATGAGATCCCGGTTGTCCGCCTCTGCTGAGACCACATCATCGCGCAGATAATCGGGCGCGTGCCGGTCCATCATCACCTTGCCGGCGATCATGCGAAGATTGCGCGCCGCCGCGGCGGCAAAGACAGTGTCCACCGATTGTTTGTGCACCGTGGGATAGACCGCGGCCGTCGTCGTGCCGCTGGCAAGCAGGCGGTCGAGAAACATCTCAGCCATCAACGCGCCGTGCTCGGCGCTTTCGAATTTGCGCTCGGCCGGAAAGGTGTATCTGGTGAGCCAATCAAGCAGCTGCGTGCCATAGGATGCGATCACGTCGAGCTGGGCCGAATGCACATGGGCATCGACGAAGCCGGGGATGATCAGCTTGCCGCGATGATCGACAATCTCGGTACCAGCCGGGAGGTCGCGCTGCAAAGTGGTGGCGTCACCCACGTCCACGACATGGCCATCTTCGACCAGCAGCGCGCCATCGTCGAAAAATTGCCAGGCAGTCGCATCCGGTTCGGGTCCGGGATCGCGCAGGAAATGGAGGATGGTGCCACGGAACAGCGAGCGCATGCGGCCTTCAGGGATAGAGGTTTTCCAGCACGAGGAACCATTGCCGGTCGGCATTGCCCGACAACCTGCCGTCGGGACCCAGCCGGCGTTCCGAGCGGGTCACCGAGTTGCGCACATTGCCACCGATCGAGTCCAGCAATCCGTCGGCGACCGTCACGACGATGTCGCAATGCAGTGTGGCACCTGAGGGAACATCATCGAAGCGCGTGATCTGCTGCCCCGCCCGCGTGGCGCAGATGAGGTCGCCCGGCCGCGGCGCGTAGGCATCCGGCGGATAGGCGCGCCAGTGTTGCCCGGACCCAGCGATGGCGGCACGGAGATAGCCGGCATGGGTGGCCGAAGCCGGCATCTCTTCGCCGGACACACCGGCTTCGGCCATGACCCAGGAGATGAACGCCGCCGACCAGGGCTTATCGCCATCGAGCCCGGTCCAATCCTGGCCGATGCTGCGCCAGTACTTCGCAACCAGGGCGGAGCCCTTGCGCTCATCCTCCCACACGCCGACCGGGTCGATGATTTCATGCCGGTCGCTGGCGCGGCGCACGATCTGACCGCCGAAGGCACGCCATTCCTGATCCGCGAGACGCAGGATGCTGGCACGCACGGTTTCCGGTGCCGCGATCTGGCGCGGCGGCAGCGACGTGGCGCAGGCCGCCAGCGTCAGCGTGAGAAACAGGCGTGGCAGAAATCGGAATATTTGCATTTGGTGAGCTTCTGCTAGGACCTGGCATAGTGAGCGTGGCCCTGGGCATTGAGCTTCGCCCAGTACGGATGCACTATAGCGCGTCGTCACAGCGCGAGAAGCCCGACTCCCTCATGAAAATTCGTATTATCGCCCTCGGCCGTGCCAAAGCAGGCCCTGAGAAGTCGCTGGTCGAGACCTATGCCAAGCGCCTCAGCTGGACCTGCAGCATCGTCGAGCTGGAAGCGAAGAAGGGCATCAGCGGTGCCGAGCTGATGGCGGCGGAGGCTGAGCTGATCGAGAAGGCGCTGGGTACCAAGGCCAGTGCCAAACGCGTCATCATCGCCCTCGACGAGCGCGGGCAGAGCCTGCCCAGCCGCGACTTCGCCAAGCGCATCACTGCTCTCGGTAATCAGGGCTATAGCGAGTTGGTCTTCATCATCGGCGGTGCCGATGGGCTGGCATCCGCCATCCGCGACCGCGCCGGGCTGCTGCTCTCCTTCGGGGCGATGACCTGGCCGCATATGCTGGTCCGGGTCCTCCTGATGGAACAGCTCTACCGCGCCCAGACCATCATTGCCGGCCATCCCTATCATCGGGATTAGCGTAACAGGCTGTAACAATTAGAGAAAAATCGCGGGCAAACCATCGCTGCAGCACGCCCAAGACTCTAGCGCGTGAGGCCGGATCGGGTTAAATCTTGCGGGAGCGTTTCATCCCATGCCGAACAGCCCAGATTAGGCGAGCCCAGCCATATGACCTCAGTTCCCGTTCTCCGTGCCCGCCCCAAGCCCGTCGTGCTGTGCATTCTGGATGGCTGGGGCCATCGCCATGAGAGCGACGATAATGCCGTGCTCCTTGCCAAGACGCCGAATTGGGACAGCCTGACCGCCGAGAATCCGTGGAGCCTGGTCGACGCGTCCGAGCTTTATGTCGGCCTGCCCGAGGGACAGATGGGAAATTCCGAGGTCGGCCATATGAATATCGGCGCCGGCCGGGTGGTGATGCAGGATTTGCCGCGCATCGACCGCGCCATCGCCGACGGCACTATCGCCAAGTTGCCGGAATTGGAGACCTTCGTCGCCAAGATGCGCGCCAGCAAGGGCGATGTGCAGTTGCTGGGCTTGCTGTCGCCGGGGGGCGTGCATTCGCACCAGGACCACATGGTGGCTCTGGCAAAAATTCTATCTGCGGCCGGCATCGGCGTCGTCATCCACGGCTTTCTCGACGGGCGCGACACGCCGCCACAAAGCGCCAAGGGGTTCGTGGCCGATTTCGAGGCCAAGATTGCGAATCTGCCCAATGTGCGCATCGGCACGTTGGGCGGCCGCTATTACGCGATGGACCGCGACAAGCGCTGGGAGCGCGTGACGCTGGCTTATGACGCCTTTCATGGCGATGCGCCGCGTGTGCCCACGGCGCAAGCCGCGATCGACGAAGGCTATGCCCGCGGCGAGAATGACGAATTCATCAAGCCGACCCTCATCGGCAATTTCCCGGGCTTTCGCAATGGCGACGGATTGCTGATGGCGAATTTCCGTGCCGATCGGGCGCGGCAATTACTCACCACGCTGATCGATCCCACGTTCAAGGAGTTTCCGCGCAAGAAGGTCACGAGCTTTGCCGGAATCCTCGGCATGGTCGAATATTCGTCGGCGCTGGCGAAGCTGATGCCGTGCCTGTTTCCGCCGGTGGAACTGACCCGCACGCTGGGCGAGATCGTCTCCGACCATGGCATGAAGCAGCTGCGCATGGCGGAGACCGAGAAATACGCCCATGTCACCTTCTTCTTCAATGGTGGCGAGGAGAACCTCTTCCCCGGCGAAGAGCGCATCATGGTGCCGAGCCCCAAGGTCGCGACCTATGATCTGATGCCGGAAATGTCGGCCTATGAACTCACCGACAAGCTGGTGGGCGCCATCCAGTCCGATGCCTTCGACCTCATCGTCGTCAACTACGCCAATGGCGACATGGTCGGCCATAGCGGCAATCTCGCTGCCGCTGTGAAGGCGGTCGAGGTGATCGACGATTGCCTCGGCAAGGTGCGGACAGCCATTGAGCAACAGGGCGGCGCACTCCTCATCACCGCGGATCACGGTAATTGCGAGATGATGAAGGACCCCATCACCGGCGAGCCGCACACGGCGCATACGCTCAACCGCGTGCCGTTCATCCTGGTGAATGCGCCGGCCTGGGCGCACAAGCTGCATGACGGTCGTCTGGCCGACGTGGCGCCAACGATTCTGGCGCTGCTCGGCATCACGCAGCCCACGGAGATGACCGGCCAATCGCTGGTGACGGATGATCAGGTCCTGCCGCGCGATGTCGGTGTTGTCTCGGCGTGACAGCCAGCGTCCTGATCCGATCCTTCTGCTCGGCCGTCTTGCTGTTAGCCCTTGCCTGGGGCAATGACGGCTTTGCGCAGACGGCGAGCGATCTGGAAAATGTGCAGCAGGAACTGCAATCGGGCCAGAAAAAGGCGGCAGAGCTGGCCGATCAGGCGGCGGCACTGAGCCGCGAGGTCGCCGATCTGCAGACCGCGCTGATTTCGGCGGCCGCAGATGTGCAACGGCGCGAACGCGAGGTGACCGAGATCGAAAACACCCTGGCGACATTGAGCGATTCAGAGAGCGACAAGGAAGCGGCCCTGCTGCGCGGGCGCAAGGAGTTGGCGTCAACCCTGGTGGCACTGCAGCGCCTGTCCGCCTTGCCGCGCCAGGCCTTGCTGTTCGGTCCGGAATCGCCCATCGACATGGCACGCTCGGCGCGGCTCCTTGGCATCGTAACGCCCGTGCTGGATGGCCGCGCGCGGGCGCTGCAGAGCGAGCTCAACGAAATCAAGGAACTGCGCCAGGAAATGGCAAGGCGGCGCGACGACCTCACCGCGGCCCTGGCCAAGCTGGCCGGAGAAAATCAGCGCCTGGCCGATCTCGTTGCCAAAAAGTCCGGATTGCAGAAATCGACCCTGGCCGAAACCGAGGCTACCAAACAGCGTTTGGGTCGGCTGGCCGACCAGGCCAAGAACCTCCAGGACCTCATTTCCCGGCTGGAACAGACCGAAACGGAGAATCCCACTGCCGAGGACGAGACTCCGGCGGATGACGAGCAGGTGGCGTCGCTGGAGCCAGATCAGCCAAAAAAGCCGGTTAGAATGAAAAAACCGGCGGATCTCCGCGCTTTTCCCGAGGATATCACCGCGCTCACCGCCCCGGTGAGCGGCGAGATGGTGAAGAAGTTCGGCTCCAAGACCGAGACCGCCGGCACGATGAAGGGGGCCGAGATTGAAACTCGCCCCGGCGCCCAAATTGTGGCCACATTTGATGGTCAGATTGTGTTCGAAGGTCCCTTTCGCGGGTATGGCCAAATATTGATCATCGAGCATACGGGTGGGTATCATACGATCCTGGCGGGCCTCGACCGGGTGGCGGTCGATGTCGGCCAGTGGCTCAAGGCCGGCGAGCCCATCGGTCGCATGGGCGCGTCCGCCAAATTGGAGACCAGTCAGCCGGAATCAGATTCTGGTGGCGCAGCAGGAAACAATCGGCCCAGACTCTATGTAGAAATGCGCCATGACGGCCAGCCCTTCGATCCGGCCCCGATATTCGACACCAGCAACAGCAACTAAAGGTCAGTGATTCACATGTTCCGCCAATCGCTCCTCGTCGCCACCGCCCTTGCCGCCGGCATGGTCATCGGCACGGTCGCCTTCCATCCGGGCCTCTCGCAGGCTGAATCGACCGCCGCCACCGACGCGCCGCCGGTCAACACCTATGAGCAGCTCAACCTGTTCGGCGAGGTGTTCGAGCGTGTGCGCGCTGCCTATGTCGAGCCGACCAAAGACGATCAGCTCGTCGAAGCCGCCATCAACGGCATGCTGACCTCGCTGGACCCGCATTCGAGCTATATGAATGCGAAGGAATACCAGGACATGCAGGTGCAGACCAAAGGCGAGTTCGGCGGTCTCGGCATCGAAGTGACCATGGAAGACGGCCTCATCAAGGTCGTCACGCCGATGGACGATACGCCCGCCGCCAAGGCCGGCATGGAGCCAGGCGACCTCATCGCCCAGATCGACGGGCAGCCGGTACAGGGCCTGACGCTCAACGAAGCCGTCGAGAAGATGCGCGGCGAGATCGGCAGCAGCGTCACCCTCACCGTGCTCCGCGGCGACCAGGATCCGTTCGAGGTCACCTTGAAGCGCGACGTCATTCAGTTGAAGTCGGTACGTTGGGAGCTGGAAGACGGCAATATCGGCTATGTCCGCATTACCTCGTTCAGCGAGAAGACGGATTCGGGCCTGCGCGCCGCCGTCGACGAATTGAAGAAAGCGACCAAGGGCGAGTTGTCCGGCATCGTGCTCGACATGCGCAACAATCCGGGCGGCCTGCTCGACCAGGCAATCGCCGTTTCCGACGACTTCCTCGGCAAGGGCGAGATTGTCTCGACCCGCGGCCGCGATCCCAATGACGCACAGCGCTGGAACGCCGAAGCCGGCGACATCATCGACGGCAAGCCGATGATCGTGCTGATCAATGGCGGTTCGGCCTCGGCCTCGGAAATCGTCGCCGGCGCCCTGCAGGATCACAGCCGAGCGGTGCTGATCGGCACCAAGTCGTTCGGCAAGGGCTCGGTGCAGTCGATCATGGCCATTCCGGGCCATGGTGCCATGCGCCTCACCACTGCGCGCTATTACACGCCGTCCGGCCGTTCGATCCAGGCGACCGGCATCGATCCCGACATCATGGTCGAACAGGCCAAGATCGAGAAGCTCGGCGCCGATAAGCGACCGCATGAAGCCGACCTCAAGGGCGCGCTTACCAATGGCGAGGCCGAGCCGAAGGCGGAGCCGGAAGCGGCACCTGCCGCGGAACCGGAAGCCAATGCCGCCGATCCCAAGAAGGACGAGAAGAAGGAAGAGGCCGTGCCCTTCGTCGGCTCCGAACGCATCCAGATCGCCAAGCCGGATGACGACTTCCAGCTGGCGCGTGCCATCGATCTGCTGCGCGGCTTGTCGCTGATCCAGGGCAAGTCGGCCGCCAACTGACGCGCGTCACCGTTTCGATGCGCGACGACAGATTACCGGACGCCATCGACCCGCTGCGGCCTGTTACAAGCAGGCGCGGCAGCTGGGTCGGTGGCCCGGGCTTCATCTTTTTCCTCCTGCTGCTCCTGATCTTCGCTGGCACGGCGCTCTATCTGCAGGCGACCGGCCGGCTGGAGGGGCTTCTTGCGACCGGCCAGCTGGTGGATCTCGGCTCGCCACCGACAGCCATATCTTCAGACGGACCGACCGCCGGCTCGCCCGATCTGCAGCCGATGTCGGCGATGGGCACCGAGACCGCATCGGCGCCGGCCAAGCAGCTGGTGCTGACGCCGCTGGGACCACAGGAATTGCTGGCGGCACGCCCGGCACCGCAATCGATGCGCCTGGTGCCGGGTGAATTCGATCTGCCGCCGGTGCAGCGCTTTGCCAGGCCCGCCTTGTTTCTGGGCACCAAGCCGCGCATCGGTGTGGTCGTCGTTGGGCTCGGCCTCAACCGGGGTGTGACCGGTGCCGCCATCGCCGATCTGCCGCCGGAAATCACCTTGAGCTTCAGCCCCTATGCGCCGGATCTTGCCGCCTGGATCGACGCCGCCCATGCATATGGCCATGAGGTGATGATCGATCTGCCGCTGGAGCCGCGCAATTATCCGCAGGACGATCCGGGGCCGCTCGGCCTGCTCACCGCCCTCAACGCTGCCGAGAATTTGCGGCGGTTGGATCAGCTGCTGGGCCTGGGCGAAGGCGTCGTCGGTGTTGCAACACCGTTCGGTGACCGCTTTCTTGGCGACAGCACGGCGCTGAAACCGATCCTCTCCGAGCTTGGCCAGCGCGGTCTCGGCTTCATTGCCACCAGTGCCGGCAGCGTTGAGACGGCCAGTGCAGGCCTTGCCGATGCGCCGCTGCGCAGCGTCGCCGACATTGCCATCCCGCAGGATGAATCGCGTCTGGCATTGGCCGGCCGGATCGATGCCGTGCTGGCCCAGGCGCGCGACAAGCAGCGCGTTCTTGTGGTGGTGCAGCCCTATCCGCTCAGCATCGCGGCCTTGACGAGCCTGGCGCCGGCCGCCAAGGATCGCGGCCTCGTACTGGTGCCTGCCAGTTCGTTTTTGACCAAGGACAAGTGATGACGCGCAAGCCTACCGATGCGGAGATTGACGCACTACCCTATCGCCGCGGTGTCGGCATCGTGCTGCTCAATCCCGCCAACCAGGTGTTCGTGGCACAACGTATCGACAGCGCGGAACCGGCCTGGCAAATGCCGCAAGGCGGCATCGACAAGGGCGAGGAACCGCTGGCGGCCGCTTGGCGCGAACTTCATGAGGAAACCGGCGTCAAATCCGCGGAGCTGCTGGCTGAGACACCCGGATGGCTGCGCTATGACCTGCCCCGCACGCTGGTGCCCAATATCTGGAAGGGCCGCTACCGCGGGCAGGAGCAGAAATGGTACGCGTTCCGCTTCACCGGCGATGACAGCGAGATCGTCATCGATGGCGAACATGCGGAGTTCAGCGAATGGCGCTGGGCGGATCTGTTGCAGGCACCGCAATTCATCGTCGGGTTCAAGCGTCCGCTTTATGAGGATGTGGTGAAGGCGTTCGCGTATCTGGTGCGCTGAGAGGTACCCGTCCGCGATTAAGACAAACACCGTCATGCCCGGACTTGATCCGGGCATCCACGCTCTCAACTGCCGCAGTGGATCCCCGGGCCCGCTTGATTCAAGGCTGGGCCCGGGGATGACGACAACAAGATTACCCGCCCTACTTGTTCATCCGGTTATCAACCAGATCGGTCACCACATTCGGATCGGCCAAGGTCGACGTGTCGCCGAGGCTGCCGAATTCGTTCTCGGCGATCTTGCGCAAGATGCGGCGCATGATCTTGCCGGAGCGGGTCTTGGGCAGGCCCGGCGCCCATTGGATAAGGTCGGGGGCGGCGATCGGGCCGATCTCCTTGCGGACCCAGACCACCAATTCCTTGCGCAGTTCTTCGCTGGCCGTGATGCCGGTCTTCAAGGTGACATAGGCGTAGATGCCCTGGCCCTTGATGTCGTGGGGATAGCCGACCACCGCAGCCTCGGCCACATGAGGATGCGCCACCAAGGCACTCTCCACCTCGGCCGTGCCCATGCGATGGCCGGAGACGTTGATGACGTCATCGACGCGGCCGGTGATCCAGTAATAGCCGTCTTCATCGCGGCGGCAGCCATCGCCGGTGAAGTACTTGCCGGGATAGGCGCTGAAATAGGTCTCGGCGAAGCGCTTGTGATCGCCATAGACCGTGCGCATCTGGCCCGGCCAGGAATCAGCGATGCAGAGGTTCCCCTCGCACGCGCCTTCCAGCACATTGCCGTTGGCATCGACGATCTGCGGGAAGACACCCGGCAGCGGCTTGGTGGCGGAGCCGGGCTTCAGCTTCGTGGCGCCCGGCAGTGGCGAAATTAGGATGCCGCCGGTTTCGGTCTGCCACCAGGTATCGACGATCGGGCAGCGATTCTTGCCGACGACGCGGTGATACCACAGCCAAGCTTCCGGGTTGATCGGCTCACCGACCGAGCCCAGCAGACGCAAGGAATCGAGCTTGCACTTCTGCACCGGCGCCTCGCCATCGCGCATGAGCGCGCGGATCGCGGTCGGGGCGGTGTAGAAGATGTTGACCTTATGCTTGTCGCACACCTGCCAGAAGCGCGAGGCGTCCGGATAATTGGGGACACCTTCGAACATCAAGGTGGTGGCACCGTTGGCAAGCGGGCCATAGACGATGTAGCTGTGGCCGGTGACCCAGCCCACATCCGCCGTGCACCAGTAGATATCGCCCTCGTGATAATCGAAGACATATTGATGGGTGAAGGATGCGTAGACCAGATAGCCGCCGGTCGTGTGCAGAACACCCTTGGGCTTGCCGGTCGAGCCGGAGGTATAGAGGATGAACAGCGGATCCTCGGCGTTCATCTCCTCCGGCTTGCAATCCGGCGAGACCTTGGCCGTTTCGTCGTGATACCAGATGTCGCGGCCGCCGGTCATCTCGACCTTGCCGCCGGTGCGCTTCACCACGATGCAGGTCGAGACATCCGGGCATTGCTTCAACGCCGCGTCGACATTGGCCTTCAGAGGTACCTTCTTGCCGCCGCGCAGGCCCTCATCCGCCGTGATGACGATGCGGGAATCGCAATCGACGATGCGGCCGGCGAGGCTGTCCGGCGAGAACCCACCGAACACGATCGAATGCACCGCGCCGATGCGGGCGCAGGCCAGCATGGCGTAGGTCGCTTCCGGGATCATCGGCATGTAGATGGTGACGCGGTCGCCGCGTTTGACGCCGCGCGCCTTCAGCACATTGGCAAGGCGCCCGACCTGCTCGGCCAGCGCGGCATACGTGATGTGGGTTGATTCGGATGGGTCGTCGCCCTCCCAGATAATGGCTGTCTGATTGGCACGCTTGGGCAGATGCCGGTCGATGCAATTGACGGAGACGTTGAGGGTGCCGTCGTAGTACCAGCGGATATGCACCTTGCCGGTGAAATCGACGTCCTTCACCTGGGTATAGGGTTTGATCCAGTCGATGCGCTTGCCCTGCTCACCCCAGAAGCCGGCATTGTCGGTGACCGACTTCCGGTACATGTCGTCATATTGCGCGGCCGTGACGAGGGCGCGCGCCGCGGCTGGCGCCGGGACATCAAAAATATGCTGATCGGTCATACATGTCGGGCCTCCCAAGCCCCGGAATCGGCTCATTTTTTGGCGCCCAAGATAAGCGGACGCTCTGTTCGAGACGGATTATCGACAGAAGTCCTGGCTGTTACAAGGCTTTGACGCACCGGCCTATAGCAGCCGGAACGGACACAAAAGAAAATCCCTCCTTTCGGAGGGATTCCTTTGACCAGTCTATGTGGTGCGGGATTACCGGGCCTGAACGCGGGTCAGGAACTCTTCCACCGCGTGGCGCAGATTGCCCTGTTCGCGCAGCATGTCCTCGAGCGACGCGGTCACGTCGGTAGCGGCAGAGCCGGTCCGTTGGCTCGATTCGGCGACGATGGCGATGGTATGGGTGACTTCCTGGGTGCCCTGGGCGGCCTGCTGCACACTATTCGCAATCTCACCGGTCGCGGCACCCTGCTCTTCCACCGCCGCGGCGATGGCGGTGGCGCCTTCGCTGATGGCGTTAATCGAGACAGTGATGTCGCGGATGGCGGTGACCGCAAGATTGGTGGTCGATTGGATTTCGGTCACCAGTTCGGAGATTTCCTGCGTCGCCTTGGAGGTCTGACCGGCAAGGTTCTTCACCTCGGAGGCGACCACAGCGAAGCCCTTGCCGGCATCGCCAGCACGGGCCGCTTCGATCGTGGCGTTGAGGGCCAGCAGATTGGTCTGCGCCGCGATCTCGGAGATGAGACCGAGCACGTCGCCGATGCGCTGTGCCGATTTGGCCAGGGCGTCAAAGGTACGATTGGTTTCTTCGGCCTTGGAGACGGCAGCGCGCGAGCCGTCGGCGCTGGTGGTGACACGCTGCGAAATCTCGGCGATCGAGGCTGACAATTCTTCGGTGGCAGCTGCCACTGTCTGCACGTTGCCGGCAGCCTGGTTGGCGGCATTGGCCACCGTCTGGGCCTGGGTGCTGGAGCTGGTCGCCGTGTCGCGCATGGTGTCGGCGGTCGTGCGCAGCGAATCCGTCGATTGGCCGATGGCGACCAGCGACTGCTTCACCTGGCTGTCGAACTGACGGCACATCTCCTGCAGTTCGCGGGCCTTCTGCAATTCTGCCTGCGACCGTTCGCTGGCTTCATGCTCCAGGCGCTCAGCTTCCTGCGCACTGAGACGCAGGCTTTCAAGAGCCACGGACAGCTTGCCGAGTTCATCGGGCTGCTTGGGCGCCGGGACGGGCTCGACGAAGTTGCGTGCGGTCAATTTGCTCACCGCGTCCATCAACACCGTGATCGGCTTCGAGAAGCGATTGAGGACAGAAAGCACACCGATGATCGAGAGCACAATGGCGATCGCGAGGCCAGCAATGGCGATCCCAAGCATATAGGTGGCATGCGTGCGCAAACCTGCCACATGCACCTTGGCCTTGTCGAAGGCGACGGCAGTGATGGCGAGGGTGGCTTTGAACGGGGAATTGCAGAGATCGCTGAATTCCTTGCCGTCCATGGCAGGCTGGCCGCTGCCATCCAATTTGGCAGCAATATCGATCAGCTTGGCCTGCGTCTCAGTAATCTGGGACCGCGCGGTTTCGACAGCCTGCCTGATCTCGGGCAGCGTGCCGGGCGTCGCCAGCAGTTCATCAAGCACCATAAAGCCGCCCTGATAGACACCGATGCCTTGGTTCCAGGCGACGATCTTTTCCGGCGGCAGCGGCTCGCTCTTAGCGACCTGTGTGCGCAAAAGCGTACATTGCGGACCGTATTTGTCGCGCAGCATCCAGCCCAAACGGCGGACCTGCACCATTTCAGCAAGGAATGGATCCTGCAAGCGCACCACATTGCCCATCACGGTGGACATCGCGTTCAACGCATCCAGGGTCGCATAGACGGCCGTGCGCCAATCCATCGTCTTGGCAAGTTCACGTTGGTCCTTGGGCAAGGCCGCTTGCTCGTAAAGCGTCTTCTCAAGGCCCTTCATGGCTTTTACCTTCGCATCGAGATTCTCCAGCAACGCTTCCTTGCCATCCAGGTCGATGCCCTGAACCTGGGCTACAGCCGTCGCCAAGGTGGCATCTGCGGTGGCGAGGACTTCGTCGATCTTCGGCTTGGCATCATCCTGCGTCTGGATACTGGTTTGCGCCGGGCTAATCTGGTTGCGCTCGTCGATCACGGCCTGGAACACAGCGTAATCCGTATCCACGGCGATCTGCGACGCGGTCGCCGCCCGATAGTCCTGCCAGGCATTGACTGCGAAGGTGCCCATCGCGGCCACCAGGCCGGTCAGAATCACGATCTGCAAGGTGATCAGCAGGCGGGAAATCGATGTGCGAAACATGGTGATCCTCGTCGACGTAAAGACCGAGGCAGTCGCCCCGAATTATCAGACGATTGATATGGGGCAATTCTATCGATTTCGTTAACTTTTCCGCGAGGATGATGAAAGATCACGGGCAGGCATCATTTGATACCTGCCCGTTCGGTCAAAGACGGCGTTTTGACCCTGTTTTTGGGTTCAAGCGGCCGGTTGCCGGCCGTTCCGCGACCCAGCGGGTTCCTCGCCGATCGCGTACCAATCGACCTTTCGGGTCGCCACCATGATCAGCACCAGGATCAGCAGCAGGCCGATTGTACCGGAGAGGAGCGCATAGCTCTCCATCTGCAGCAGCACGAACATGTAGCCGTGGAGAGCCGCCAGGATGAGCCCGGTGAGCAATCCCACAAGGCGCCGGATGGTCGCCCCGGCGTAACCGGCGACGATGGCGATATCGACCAGGCTGGCGATGAGATAGGCGCGGGCGAAGGACATCTGCTCGGCCAAGGACAGCAGCAGCAGATAGAACAGTGAGATCGCTGCCCCGATCAGCAGATATTGCACCAGATGCACGCGGTCGCGTTTCAGCAGGCCGATGATGAAGATGGTGCCGAAGGTGAGCGATACCACCAGCAGGCCATATTTCACGATACGGTCGGTCTGCTGATGCACATCGCCCGGCTCGGCGAGACCGACGCCGACCATGTCGACGGCGGTGGGTTCCAGCGTGAATTCGCCATCGCGCCAGGAGAGCGGAATACCGGTCGCCAGATGATTGATCGACCAGCGCCCGACAAAGCCGTCCTTGTCGATCTCCCGCGTCGCCGGCAAAGGCGAGCCGAGGAAATTGGGATGCGGCCAATCGCTCGACATCTCGATTTCGCTCTGGCCACCGAGCGGCAATACGCTCAGGGCATCGCGGCCGTTGATCGCCAGCTTGATCGAGAAGGTAAGTGGCCGCGGCCCGCTCAGCTTGAGATCGCTGCGCAGTCCCTGCCCGCGCGGATGCTGTGGCAGGAGGCCGGCATCGACGGTCTGTGGCTTGCCGTCGACCAGCAGTTCGATCGATTGCAGTGCGCGGGCGCCCGGCAGCAGGATGGCAAGGCTCGCCTCGTTCCAATGAATCTGATCGGGCGGCACATTCCAGCGGCTGAAATCCGGGCTGGCAAAACTGCCGGTGACGTCGATCTTGGCGCCATAGACGAGGATTTCATAGATGCTCTTGTGCCGCTTTTCGACCTTGCTCTGTGCGGTCATGCGCGTCTTGGCCGGCAGGAACGTGGCGAAATGGCGAACCCGGAACAGCGCTTCACTGCCATCGGCCTTGGGCCGGGTTTCCAGCATGTCATAGGGCACCACCAGAATCGGCGCACTGACCGATTGTACCGGCCCCCATTGCTCGCCGACTTCGTCCATCACCTGCTGTTTGCGCCAGCTGCGTTCCTGCACCACGCCCTCGACCATGCCGAGCGGGATCAGCATCAGGAGGATCAGCGCGCCGAGGAACAGGATGCGCTTGGCAGCCTCGAAGCCGGAGCCGCGCCAGCGGTCACGCCATTGGCGCGGGTCGTATCTGCCCCGTTCCGACGGTCGCATGGCACCAAAGTCGTCGTTGAGATCGGTCATGGAAAAACCCCTGTCATGAGAATGAACAGAGGTTTTCTGGCCTCATATCTGGGCGCGGCCGCGACCGGATCATGGCGGGATCGCGGCCATCCTGCGATGCTACGGCTTGATGCCGCCCATCTTGCAGATCAGCTTCCATTGCGGCGCCGTGATCGGCATGACCGAGAGGCGCGACTGGCGGATGAGGGCGACGTCGGAAAGCTCCGGTTCGGCCTTGATCGCGGCCAGGGTCACCGGATTCTTCAACGGCCGCACCGGCTTCACATCGACCATGCCGAACTTGCCGGTGGCATCAGTGTGGTCCGGGTAATATTCCTTGGCGATCTCACAGATGCCGACGATCTCCAGGCCTTCGTTGGAGTGATAGAAGAAAACCTGGTCACCTTTCTTCATCGCCTTCAGATTGTTGGCGGCCTGATAGTTGCGGACACCATTCCAGAAGGTCTTGCCGTCCTTGACCAATTGGTCCCAGGCGTATTTGACGGGTTCCGATTTCACCAGCCAGTGATTCATACGCGCCTCCTTATTTCGCCGCGCGCGGGAAGACGTTGCGATAGGGCGTGACGGTGACCGATTGGAAGAGGCCTGCCTTGCTATAAGGGTCGGCTGCCAGGAAGGCATCGACGGCAACGCGGTCCGGCATATCCACCACGAGGAGGCTGCCGATCATGGTCTCGCCATCCGGCGTCAGAAGCGGGCCACCGCTGATCAACTGCGCTTCATGTTTGATGAGGTGTTCGACATGTGCCGGCCGGTTGGCCATGCGCACCTCAAGGTGATCGGGCTTGTCGAGACAATAGATCATGAACGCCATATCGGTTTCCTCATCCCTTGCAAAAGATCGGTCTTCATTATGCTTTTACTCCGGCACCGGCAAGAACCGGTGCCGCTTCGTCAAGCGGCCAGCGCGGGCGCGGCGCATAGTCGAAGCCGCTGCGTTCCCCGGCCTTCAAGCGCTCGATCCCGGCCCAGGCAATCATGGCGGCGTTGTCGGTGCACAGACGCGGCGGCGGTGCCACCAACGCCACACCGAAATCGGCGGCCGATTTCACCAGGCTCGCCCGCAGATGCTGGTTGGCGGCGACACCGCCGGCCACGACGAGGGCACTCAAACCGGGATGTTCCGCCTTGGCTATCTTGAGGGCATGCCGTGTGCGGTCGATCAGACAATCGACCACCGCCTGCTGGAACCCGGCGGCAAGATTAGCGCGGGTCGTGTCATCAAAAATGTTGTCGGCACGCAAGGCATCGACGCGCTGGCGCAAGGCGGTCTTCAACCCGCTGAAGGAGAAGTTGCAATCCGGCCGGCCTTTCATCGGGCGCGGCAGATCGCGATAGGGAGCGGTCGCACCCTGTGCCGCTGCAGCCACTGCCGGGCCACCGGGGAATCCGAGACCCATCAGTTTCGCCGCCTTGTCGAAGGCCTCGCCGGCGGCATCGTCGATAGTGGCGCCGAGACGGCGATAGCGCCCGACACCCTCCACCACCAGCAGTTGGCAATGACCGCCGGAAACCAGCAGCAGCAGGTAGGGAAAAGCCACATCGTCGGTGAGACGTGCGGTCAGCGCGTGGCCTTCCAGATGATTGACGGCGATGAACGGCTTGTTGTGGGCGAGGGCAATGGCCTTTGCCATCATCACGCCGACGATCACCCCGCCGATAAGGCCGGGACCGCCGGTGACCGCGATGCCGTCGAGCTCGCTGAAAGCCATGCCGGCCTGGCGCATGGCGGCGGCGATGGTGTCGTCGAGATGGTCGAGATGGGCCCGGGCGGCGATTTCCGGCACGACGCCCCCAAACGGGGTGTGCTCGGCAATCTGGGCGAAAATGGTATCGGCCAGGATGCGCCGGTCGTCGGCGACCAGGGCCGCCGCCGTCTCGTCGCAGGATGATTCGATACCTAAAACAATCATGTCGCCAGCATCACGCTATTTGCAATCCAGGGCCTTGGCCGCTAGGAAAGGGCGGCCAGCAGGAGGCGGGGTAGTTATGGCCGGTTCGCAAGCGGGGATCAACCAAGGGACGCAGCTCACGCGTGGGGCCGGCGTACGCATCGGCACGCGCGGATCGCCCCTGGCGCTTGCCCAGGCGGAAATGGTGAAAGCCGCCCTGGCCGCGGCCCATGCCCCCCTCGCCCAGCATGGCGCCATCGAGATCGTCATCATCAAGACCACCGGGGACCAGATCCAGGACCGGGCATTGTCCGAGATCGGCGGCAAGGGCCTGTTTACCAAGGAAATCGAGGAAGCCCTGCTGGCGGATGCCATCGACCTCGCCGTCCATTCCATGAAGGATGTGCCGACCCGCCTGCCCGACGGTCTGGAAATCTGCTGCCTGTTGGAACGCGAGGATCCGCGCGACGTGCTGATCAGCCGCAGCGGCAATTCCATCGCCACCCTGCCGCAGGGTGCCGTCATCGGCTCGGCATCGCTGCGCCGGCAGGCGCAATTGCTGGCCCTGCGCCCGGACCTCAAGGTCGTGACACTGCGTGGCAATGTCGGCACCCGCCTCGCCAAGCTCGCCAAGGGCGATGCGGATGCGACACTGCTGGCGCTGGCCGGGCTGAAGCGGCTGGGCAAGGCCGATGTCGCTACCGCGATCCTCGATATGACGGAAATGTTGCCGGCGGTGGCCCAGGGCGCCATCGGCATTGAAATCCGCGCGGCCGATCGCCGCATGCGCGATCTGCTGCAGCCCTTGCATCATCGGGCAACCGAAATCGCGGTCACCGCGGAACGGGCCTGCCTTGCCGAACTGGAAGGTTCCTGCCGCACGCCGATCGCCGCCTATGCCGAGATTGCAGCGGACGGCCAGTTGCATCTCCGCGCCCTCATCGCCAAACCGGATGGCAGCGCTGTCCATCGCGACGCGCGCCAGGGCCCGGTCGCCGATGCCGAACGCCTCGGCCGCGACTCGGGGCGATACCTTAAGTCACTAGCCGGGCCGGACTTCCTGGCTTAGTTTTGGCCTTATGCGCATTCTCATCACGCGACCCAAGCAAGATGCCGACAGTTTCGCTGCAACCCTGATCGCTCAGGGGCAGGACGTCACGGTTGAACCGCTGCTGACCATCCAGCCGACCACCGCGCCCGCGATCGATCTCGACGGTGTCCAGGCGATCCTGTTCACCAGCGCCAATGGCGTGCGCTGCTTTGCCGCTGCCAGCCCACGCCGCGATCTCAGGATCTTCGCGGTCGGAGACGCCTCAGCCGAGGCTGCCACAGCCGCCGGTTTTGCCAAGATCGAGAGTGCGGCCGGCGATGTCGGCAGCCTGGCGACACTCGTCACCGATCGGCTGCACCCGCGCGACGGCGCCCTGCTGCATGCGGCAGGGTCGAGCCTGGCCGGCGACCTCAAGGGCCAGCTCGAAGCGGCCGGCTTTGTGGTCCGGCGCGTGGTGCTTTACGATGCCGTGCCAGCGGCGGAGTTATCGCCCAGCACGCTGATGAATCTGCGTCTGGGCGGGATCGATGCCATCGCCCTGTTCTCGCCTCGCTCGGCGCGCAATTTTGCCACGCTGTGGCGCAAGGCGCAGACGGCGGAAACGGCGGGACTGCAGAAGGTGACGGCGCTCTGCCTCAGTGCTGCCGTGGCGCGCGAAGTGAAGGATCTGGACTGGCGCCGCAACGAAATCGCGGCTCGTCCTGACAGCGAATCCCTGTTGGCCCTGGTTGCGGCCGAACAGCAAAGGAGAGATGCGGAGATGGCAAGTTCAGCCCAGGATGCCACCGACCGGTCGCCCGAAAGCGGTGCCAGCTCGGCCAAGATCGATGCCGAGATGCGCGCGGCGGCCGCGAGCGACGCCGCCGCAGGTGCTGCGATCGTGGCAGCGATGCCCAAGCCCGCCAGTGGTGGCCGTGGTGGCAGCCTGGTCCTCGGCCTCATTGCCGGCGCCATCGCCGGTGCGGGCATGGTGGTAGCCGAGCCTTATTGGCGCCCGTATCTGCCGCTGCAGGCCGCCACCGAGAGCGGGCCAAGCCTGGCCGGCATCTCCGAGGAACTTGCCAATCTCAAGCAGCAGGTAACCGGCAAGCAAGCGGTGGACGCCGAAGCGCGCCAGAACATCCAGGCGCTGCAAGCTGAGATCACCAATTGGAAAGACCAGCTGGCGCAGGCAACCGGCAAAAGCGGCAGCGCGCCAACACCGATCGACTTCGGCCCGATCGAGATGCGGCTTGCGGCCCTTGAGGAGAAGCTCAACGCCCTGCCGGCGACGACAACCGAGCCGACAAGCACCGACACCACGTCACCCGAGACAACACCCGAGACAACACCGGCACCGGTCGCCGATATCAGCCCGCTCATCGCGCGCATTGCCGAGCTGGAAGGCCGCCTTGCCGCCATGGGCGACGCTACCACGCGGCTCGATTTCCTCAGCAGCGAGACAGCGACGCAGAAAGCGGAGATCGAAACGGCAAAGGCAAAGCTGGAGAACGTGTCGGCCCTGACCGATCGCCTGGCAGCGCTCGAAGGCGAAGCCAAAACCTTGGGCGCCGGGCTCGATGCGATGAGCCAGAACAATGCCGACGTTGCGTTGAAGCGGCAGCGTGCCGCAGCTCTCGTGCTCTCACTCGGCCAGTTGCGCGGGGCCTTGTCGAGCGACAAGCCATTCTCCGCCGAGCTGGCAGCGGCCGAAGATCTCGGCCGTGCTGATGCTGATCTCGCGGCGAAACTTGCGCCTGCCCTGGATGCCTTGCGACCCTTTGCCAATGACGGTGCGCCGACACTGTCGCAATTGCAGGCCGAATTGCCGGTGGCAAGCATTGCCCAGGCGGCGTCCGCCGATGCAACCGGCGAGGCGCTCGGCGTGGAGAGCGGTTGGATGCAAAAGACCCTCAATCGCCTCTCGGAACTGGCGACCTTGCGCCCGGTGGGCGAGGTCGAAGGCGAGGGTGCACTGGCCCATCTCGCGCGCGCCGAAACGCGCCTCGCTGCTGGTGATCTTGCCGCTGCGGTGGCCGAGTTGAAGGGCATGAGTGGCCAGGCCGCGACCGCGGCTGAAACTTGGCTGGTCCGCGCCGAAGCGCGCCTCACCCTCGATGAGACCGCCGGCCGCCTCGCCAGCCTTTCGGCCGAAGCATTGGTGCCGGCGGTCGACGCGACCGAGGGCCCCGCATCGCCCGAACCATCGAATTGACGAGGAACGGATAATGACTTTTTTCCGAATCCTCTGGTTTGTCATCAAGCTTGCCCTGCTGGTCGGCGTCGCGGTCTATCTCGCCAATCGCCCTGGCAATCTGTCGCTGGTCTGGTTCGGCTACCGGCTCGACCTTCATCCGATCGCCCTTTCCTTGCTGGGCGTGCTGCTGTGCTTGGGAATTCTCTATGTGATCGGCCGCCTCGTTGCGCGCGTCGTCGCGGTGCCCGGCGATATCGGCGCGATGCGCGGCCATGCGCGGGAGGCCAAGGGTTATCAGGCGCTGACGCGCGGCCTCGCAGCCGCGGCCGCCGGTGATGCACGCGAGGCCAAGCGTCTTTCCGTCACTGCGCGCAAGCTGCTGAGTCATGGCGGCAAAGAACCGCCGATAACGCGCCTGCTTGCCGCCCAAGCGGCGCAATTGGAAGGCGACGATGTCGCGGCGCAGGTGCATTTCAAGGCGCTTGCCGAAACGCCGGAGACGGCCATTCTCGGCCTCCGCGGCCTGGCGCTGGGTGCGCTCAAGGACGGCAATGTTGTTGAAGCGCGGCGCCTCGCTGAACGAGCGCTCGCCGCCAATCCGAACGCGCAATGGGCCGCCGAAACAGCTTTGCGCCTGCAGGCCAAGGCTGGGCGTTTCGATGCCGCCGATGAAAGCCTGAAGGCAGTCGTCCGCGCGGGTGCCCTCAACGCCAAGACCGGGCAGCGCCGCCGTGCCGCGCTGCTCACGGAGAAGGCGCGTCAGGCGCTGATCGTCGATGGCACGGATGTGTCAGCCGATATCGCCATGAGTGCCGCGCGCGAGGCCGTGAAGCTCGCCGGCGATTTCGCCCCTGCCCGCTTCGTGCTGGTGCGCCTGATGGTGCGCCAGGGCAAGCGCAAGGAGGCAATGCGCCTCATTGAGCAGATCTGGGACAGTCATCCCCATGAGATCCTTGGCGAAGCCTATCTCGCTGCCGGCGACAATGAACGCCCGCTCGAACGGACCCAGCGCCTTGAGCGCCTGCAGAAGCAGAATCCGGATCACCCGGAGAGCCACCGCATCCTCGCGGAGGCCGATATTGCTGCAGAGCTGTGGGGCGAAGCCCGCCGCCATATCGATCGCTTGATGGTGATCGAAACCGATGCCTTGGGTGGTTTTAGCCGTTCCACCTGCCGCGCCTTGGCCCAGATCGAGGAACGCGAAAAAGGCGACCAGGCCGCCGCCCGCCGCTGGTTGGATGCCGCCAGTTCCGCCAGGCCCGATGCTGCCTGGATATGCCGGCAATGCGGCACCCCTGGCGATGCCGGGCCGGAAAGCGGCCACTGGCAGCTGATCTGCCCCCATTGCGAGTCGCTCGACAGCCTGGAATGGCGCCATCCTGCCGGCGGCCGGGCCGGCGGCACCGCCTTGGCCCCCATGATTGCACCCAGCCAACCGGCTAACCTCGTTGATCGACCAGCGGAATTTGAAATTCTGCCAGCACCCGTCAATAGCCGGGTCGAGAGCGGCAGCCAGCCAATTTCCTCTGCCGCATCAGTTGACGCGGCCCGACTGATAAACTAGCTTCCGGCCGCGTTGTAAGCGGTGGGGTGAATTCGGCCCCGACGGCTTGTCGGCGCCGCCTTAGCTCAGCGGTAGAGCAACTGATTCGTAATCAGTAGGTCCGCGGTTCAAGTCCGCGAGGCGGCACCATTATCTTCTTGAAATAATTTATTATTTTCTTAGCCTCACACTCCTTGGGAAGGCTGGCGGTGCACGTGTCTTTGCGCGCCATGCATTACGGCCTATAATTCGTCGATCCAATCGCAATGACGACCCGGTGACGCCTCTGAGACAGGATCGAAAGTTCGCGATGAAGCCTGTTCGCCTTCAGCGCCGTCGGCTGGCCCGATCGGAGTCCGGTGCGACGGGCGTCGAGTACGGCATTATTGCCGGTCTGGTCGCTCTCCTTATCGTCGGTGGGGCGCAGGCTTCCGGCTATGGGCTCGATCGAATGTTCCAGGTCATCGGGTTCTTCATGGAGAACGCCGCCGATGCTGCGCAATCGGCCGGCGGCAACTAGAGCAGGCCGTATCGGCCGCCGCTAAGTCGCGTCCTCGCCATCCCAATATTCCATCGTCGCGGCCTTGCTGTAGCCTTCGCCCGTCAGGCGCACGCCGACCCGACCTGTGTCAGGATAGACAATGACGTCATGGGGATTGCGCTCGCCGATCAGAAGATAACGGCAGATGGCAGTCCCGTTATTGAGCAGTGCATGCCCGGCCTTCTGGCCGGCCGGGAAGCAGACATAGCTGCCGGCCGACATCTCATGCCGATCAGCGCCGAGCAGCAAGGTGAGGCTCCCCTCCAGCACGAGCACGTGTTCTTCCTCCAGCATATGATAGTGGCGCATGTTCGACTGCTTGCCGGGCGCCAGTTCTTCCATCATGACTCCGACATGGCTGCCGCCGCCGAATGTGCTGAGCTGGCGAAAGCTGCTGGCGAATTTGCCGTGTGCAAATTCCTCGCGCGGTGCCTCCTCGAGGCGGAACGGTTCGAAAATGCCGTCGGCATTGACGCTGTTCTTGCGGCTGGTCATGGCGGTCTCCGTCTTTACGTGACGTTCCTGTTGCCGATGAAGTCGACGAAGAACATCAGCATGTCGACTGTCTGGCCATTGTCGGCCAGCGGCAGGATGATGCTTTCGACATAGAGGAATTCCTTGTGCGGCCCGACATAAGGCGGCCGGGCCAGAAGGGGCGCTCGCTGGAGCGTCACCAGATGATTGTTCTGCCACACGGTCGAGCCCGCGCGCTGAAACGGAATCTCGCTCAGCCATTGCCCGGTCCAATCCTGCGCCATGTGACGGCGCAAAGCGGTGCCGACCAGGCGGTAGCGGAAATCGAGCGGGTCCTGCTGGACATCTTTCAGCATCATGCGCGGAGCGAGACGAGGAACTTCCATCAAGGGATCGAGGTCACGGCGGGCCGGCAACATATCGGGGTCCGCAAGCATGCGCTGCTTGCCCAGCCAATAATCATAGCCGGCAAGGACATAGGAAGATTTAATGTCGTCCCGGTCGACCATGCCTGAGCTTACCCCCCGATAAGATCCAACCACTCCTGTTCCGATAATACAACCACGCCTAGTTCGGCGGCCTTGGTCGCCTTCGAGCCGGCATCCGCCCCGGCGATCAGATAGTCGGTCTTCTTCGACACAGAGCCCGCGACCTTGGCCCCCAGGCTTTCCGCCCGCGCCTTGGCCTCGTTGCGGGTCATCTTTTCCAGCGAGCCTGTGAAAACGACGGTTTTGCCGGCCACCTTTGAATCGCCGACTTTCGGCGGCACAAAAGGCTGCACGGTGACGAAACCGGCGAGGTCGTCGACCACGGCCCGGTTATGCGGCTCGTCAAAGAAATCGATGAGGTCGGCCCGGATCGAAGGCCCCACGCGCGCGATCGTGGCGAAATCCACATACGCAGCGCTGTCTGGATCCTTCGCCGCCAGCATCGCCTCGCGCCAGGCATCCAGGGTGAGGTAATGGCGCGCCAGCAGCTTGGCCGTCTCCTCGCCGATCTGCGGGATGCCAAGCGCATAAATGAAGCGCTCCAGCGAGATCTTTCGCCGCGCGTCTATCGCACGCAACAGGTTGTCGACCGAAAGTTCGCCCCACCCTTCGCGCTTCAACAGATCTTCGCGCTTGTCAGCCAGGCGGAACAGATCTGCCGGCGATGTGATGAGGCCATCGGCGAAGAAGGCCTCGATATGCTTGCCGCCGAGCCCATCGATATCGAAGGCCATGCGCGACACGAAATGCCGCAGGCGTTCCACGGCCTGTGCCGGGCAGATGAGGCCGCCGGTGCAGCGCTTGGCGACCTCGCCCTCTTCGCGCACCACATGACTGCCGCAGACCGGGCAAGTCTCCGGGAAGACGTAAGGTGCCGAGCGGCCCTTGCGGTCGGCATCAATCACGGAAACGACTTGCGGGATCACATCCCCGGCGCGCTGCACGACGACGCGGTCGCCGACGCGGATGTCCTTGCGGGCAATTTCGTCCTCGTTGTGAAGCGTGGCGCGCCCGACCATGACGCCGCCGACATTGACCGGCTCCAGTTCAGCAACCGGCGTCAAGACACCGGTGCGGCCGACCTGGATGGTGATCGCCTTCAGGATCGTGTTGGCCTGTTCCGCCGGGAATTTGTGAGCGATGGCCCAGCGTGGCGCCCGGCCGATGAAGCCGAGGCGCTCCTGCCAGTCGACCCGGTCGACCTTGTAGACGACCCCGTCGATGTCGTAGTCGAGCGCCGCCCGCTCATCCTGGATCGCATTGTAGAACGCCAGTGTCTCATTGAGATCGTGGGTGACCTGGCGGCGTGGATTGACCGCGAAGCCCCAAGCCAGGAGCTGATCGTTCAAGCCGTGCTGGCTGTCGGGGCGTTTCTTCAAGCCTTCGACGGCGCCAAAGGCATAAGCGAAGAACTGCAGCGGCCGAGATTTCGTGATGCTGGAATCGAGCTGACGCAGCGACCCCGCCGCGGCATTGCGGGGGTTGGCAAAGACTGCTTCTCCGGCGGCTTCGCGCGTGGCGTTGAGTTTCAGGAATCCCGCCTTCGACATATAGACTTCACCGCGGATCTCGACGCGCGCCGGGTGATTGCCATCCTTCATGCGCAAGGGAATGCCGGCGACATGCTTGAGATTGGTGGTGATATCTTCGCCCACCGCGCCATCGCCGCGCGTGGCACCGCGCACGAAGACCCCGTCTTCATATAGAAGGTTGGCGGAGAGGCCGTCGATCTTCGGTTCCGCCGCCAGCGGCACCGGTGTCTCGGCCGGCAACCCCAGGAAGCGGCGAATGCGCTCGACGAAATCTGTCACATCCTCGGCAGCAAAAGCATTGTCGAGGGAGAGCATCGGTACCAGATGAGGCACCTTGGCGAAACCTTGCGCCGGCTCGGCGCCGACCTTGTCGGTCGGGGAATCAGCGAGTTTCAATTTGGGAAAGCGCTTCTCGATCGCCTCGTTGCGTTGCATCAAGGCATCGAAGGCCGCATCCGTGATCTCGGGATCATCTTTTTGATAGTAAAGCGCGCGATGATGAGCGATCTCCTTGGCGAGTTGCGCCAATTCGAACTGCGCTTCCATCCGGTTGAGATCCTCGACCGGCTTCAGCGTGAGCGCCGCCTTTGGCGCCTTGCTCACGCCGCACCCTTCAGCAACTTATCAGCCGCGGCGCGCGCTTCGTCGCTGATGGTCGCACCCGACAGCATGCGGGCGATTTCCTCGCGCCGCGCCTCGGTGGACAGCGTGGCGACAGTCGTACTGGTGATGCCCTTGGCGATCTTCTTCTCGACACGCCAATGCTGCGCACCAAGCGCCGCCACCTGCGGCGAATGGGTGATGACCAGAACCTGCAGCTGGTCAGCGAGCCGCTTCAAGCGTTCACCTACGGCTGCAGCCGTGGCGCCGCCGATGCCGGCATCCACTTCATCGAACACCAGGGTCGGCACCGGTTGCGCACGTGAGAGGGAGACCTTGAGCGCCAGCATGAAGCGCGCGAGCTCACCACCCGAGGCTATGCGCTGAATCGGCCCGGGTTCAGCGCCGGGATTGGTGGCGACTTCGAAAGCCACGCGATCTGCACCACCCTCACCCAACTGATTGTCGGACAGCGCCTCGATCCGTGTCGCAAAGCGCGCCTTCTCAAGCTTCAGCGGTGCCAGTTCCTTGGCGACGGCTGCATCCAGCGTTTTTGCTGCCTTTTGCCGAGCCTGCGTCAATGACGCGGCAGCCGCGAGATAAGCCTTGCGTGTGGCCGCAGCTGTGGCCGTCAGGCCGGCGATATCGCCGCTCTTGCCATCGATCAGCTGCAGGCGCTGCGTGAGATCGGCCAGCAACTCAGGCAGCGCATCGGCGCGCACCCGATGCTTGCGCCCGAGATCGCGCAGCAGATGCAGCCGTTCCTCGACCTTGTCGAGCCGTGCCGGATCGGCATCAAGCGACGATTGCAGCCCCTGAATGCCGGCGATGGCATCGCGCAATTCGACCCCAGCACGGTCGAGCGACCCGGCAATGGCCGCCAGTTCCGGCGCCAGCGCATCGCCCAGCTTGTCGCCCAGGCGCTGCAGGCGGCGCTCTGCGGCAATCAGCGCCCGGTCGGCGCCGCGATCGCCGGCAAGGTCCTGATGCGCGGCATTGATTGCCTCGATCACCTGGGCGCCGGCCATCAGCAATTGCCGCTCCATGGCGAGCTTGGTTTCTTCGTCGGGCTGCGGGTCCGCCAGCTCCAGTTCCGCCACCGCATGGCGCAGGAAATCTTCATCGGCGCGCGCCTGGGTCAGGATCGTCTGCGCGTCCGACAGTGCCGTTTCCGCCGCGCGCCAGCTGCGATAGGCCTCGGCTGTCCTGGTGAGTTCCGCACGGTGCGCGCCGAAACCGTCAAGGAGATCGCGATGCGTCGAGGCATCGAGCAAGCCGTGTGATTCGAACTGGCCCTCGATCTCGATAAGGTATTCGCCCAGGGTCTTCAGGAAGGCGACCGAGACGGGCTGGTCGTTGACGAAGGCGCGACTGCGGCCGTCGCTGCCCAGTTGCCGGCGGAGGATCAAGTTCTCGTCGCGCTCGATGCCCTGTTCGTCGAGCAGCGCCAGCGAATCATGATCGCGCGGCACGTGGAATTCGGCCGTCACCATCGCCTGTGCCGCGCCCGCACGCACCAGGCCGCTCTCGGCGCGGGCACCCAAGGCGAGACCCAGCGCGTCGAGGAGGATCGACTTACCGGCGCCGGTCTCGCCGGTCAGCACGGTCAGGCCCGGCGCGAAGCCAAGCTCGAGCTTTTCAATGAGAACGACGTTATGAATCGTGAGGCCGACCAGCATGGCCTGCCACTCACGCGCTATTGCGCCGGGGGGGCATCTTCACCGAACGGGATCTGGAATTGATCGCCGCTCGGCGCGCTCCCCGGCTCGGGTTCCATCAAATCATCCGGCGAATTGGTGGTCAGCTCCGGACCATCGGTGGGTGCAGGTGTTTCCGCCGGCGGCAGAATAGTTGCGGCCGGTGCCGCATCCGGCAACGGCAGGCCGGTGACCGGGTCAACCGGGACGGCATCGGGCGCCGGGGCAAGATCCGAGCTGGGCGCTGCTTCAGCCGGTGGCGCCGCGAGTTCGGCCGAGGGCTCGGCGCCCTTCACGAAGCTCTGATCGACCAAGGCGATCGGCGGCTCCGCTTCACTGCCTTCCGGCGTCACGCCCTTGCTGACCAGCAGATCATAGGCATCCTGATACCAGGGCGAACCCGGATAGTTATAGCCGAGCACGGCGGTGGCCTTCTGCGCCTCAGCAAAGACACCGAGTGCTACATAAGATTCGGTCATGCGCTCGAGCGCTTCTGGCACATGGCTGGTGGTCTGGAACTTGTCGACCACGACCTTGAAGCGGTTGATCGCCGCCAGGTACTGCTTGCGCTTCAGGTAATAGCGGCCGACATCCATCTCCTTGCCGGCGAGATGGTCGCGCACGAGATCGAGCTTCACCGTGGCGTCGCGCGAATAGGGCGTGTTGGGAAAGCGTGCCACGACGTCGGACAGCGCACGCTGCGCCAGTTCGGTATTGCCCTGGTCGCGTGTCACATCCTCGATCTGTTCGTAATAGCAAAGGGCGCGCAGGTAAAAGGCATAGGCGGCGCTGCGATTGCCGGGATGGAGTTCGATGAATCGCTCCAGCGCCGGAATGGCATCGTCATAGGCATCGACCAGATAATAGGAATAGGCCGACATCAGCTGTGCCTGGGTCGCCCATTTCGAATAGGGATGCTGACGCTCGACCTCGTCGAACAGCTTCGCCGCGCGGCGTGTTTCGCCCTGCTGCAACGCGTCCTTGGCGTTGTTGTAGAGGATTTCGACCGGCGTCTCCGGGATCTCAGGATCCGGGGTGGAGCAGGCTGCCATCAGGTACCCGGCGAAAACGGCCGCCAGAACCCTGGCGACACTATTCCGCCAAGCGTTTGATTTGTAACCGTTTCGAATCGCCATTTATCCAATTTCCCCGGGCCGAAGCGGCTCGACTATAGGCGGGCAGGCCGTCCTGCTCAAGCCCAAGGGCTGGTCATGGCCAGCTTTGGCCAAGTTATTGTTCGGCGGACAAAAAAGGGGCCTGGAATGGCTTTCGCCACCCAGGCCCTGCAAAGTCTAAAGGCACCTAGAAAAGGTCGCCCGAACGACCCTTACGCGTAAATCAGCCTCAGTTCGCCTGACGGCGCAGGAAAGCCGGGATATCCAGCATTTCCTCCTCCTGGCGGTTCTGGCTCAGGCGATCCGTGGGATCGAGGTTGAGCGAGGGCTGGATCGGCAGCTGCGGCACTTCCTGACGGCTGACGCGCGGCTCCGGACGCTGCACGCCGGCTGGCACCGCATCACGACCGGGCATCCCCGCCTTGTTCTGACCGGCAAAACGGCTGGTCATCTTTTCGAACAAGGTCGGCGCCTTCTTGCGGGTTTCCGCCTGCAGGATGGGCGCTGGCTGCAACGCCTGGGGCGCCAGAGGCTCCGCGGCGAAACGCGGCTGCTCGCTTGCCGCGGCAACACCCAGGCTAATACTGGGCATGGGCTGCGGGGCGGGCTGCTGCTGCTGAACGACAGGTTGCGAGACGGCCGGCTGCGAGCGGGCTTCCATCGCCGGCGGGGCGACGAAGTTGCCGGCCTGGGGCTGGCGTTCGCTCATCTGCTGGCCGGCCGGCTTGGCGGCGATCCGATCCAGTGCCGACATTTCGTCACGCAGGATCGGCCGGGCCGGATGGGCCTGCAGCGCGTTGGCGCCCATGGTCGGCGTCATCATGCTGGTATGACCCATTTGCGGTTGACCCATGCTGGCGGCACGCTGCGCCGAGGCCGTGACCGACTGCATGCTGACCGGCTGAGCGGTCATCGTGCTGGAGCCGACCGCATCGACGCGGCCGCCCTCGCCCTGATAGCCGCCGGCTTGATGTCCACTGGCCTGAAGTCCACCGGCCTGCGGGTTCGGGTTGCGGGCGACGATCGAGAGGTTGGTACCGCCCATGATGCCGGGACGCGGCTGCACCTGGCTGATCGATTCGATGCCGGTCGCCACCACCGAGATGCGGATCTTGCCATCCAGTGCCTGGTCGAAGGTCGAGCCGAAGATGATGTTGGCATCGGGATCAACCTCGTCGCGGATGCGATTGGCCGCCTCGTCGACTTCGAACAAGGTCATGTCCATGCCGCCGGTGATGTTGATGAGGACGCCACGGGCGCCCTTCATGCTGACTTCATCAAGGAGCGGGTTGGAGATCGCAGCTTCCGCGGCGGCGATGGCGCGGTTCTCGCCGGTGGCTTCGCCGGTCCCCATCATCGCCTTGCCCATCTCACTCATGACGGCGCGGATATCCGCGAAGTCGAGGTTGATGAGGCCCGGCATGACGATAAGATCGGTGACGCCGCGCACGCCCGAATAGAGCACTTCGTCGGCCATCTTGAAGGCGTCGGCGAAAGTGGTCTTTTCATTGGCGATGCGGAACAGGTTCTGGTTCGGAATGATGATCAGCGTATCGACGAATTGCTGCAGTTCCTGGATACCCGATTCCGCCAGGCGCATGCGGTGGGCACCTTCGAAATGGAACGGCTTGGTCACCACGCCGACGGTGAGGATGCCCTGCTCACGGGCGATCTGCGCAATAACGGGTGCTGCACCGGTGCCGGTACCACCACCCATGCCCGCGGTGATGAAGGCCATGTTCGAACCCGCCAATTGCTCGGCGATCTCACGCACGGCTTCCTCGGCCGAGGCGCGGCCGATATCGGGACGGGCGCCGGCACCAAGACCCTTGGTGACCGTGTTGCCAAGCTGAATGCGGCGTTCGCACAAAGATTGCTGCAGGGCCTGGGCGTCGGTATTGGCGACCATGAACTCGACGCCTTCCAGCTTCGAGCGGATCATGTTGGACACGGCATTGCCGCCCGCCCCACCGACACCGATCACGGTGATCTTTGGCCGGATGTCGAACGGATCTTGGGGCAATGAAAGATTGAGTGTCATAGGTGCCTCCTTTTGAGTTTGCTTATTCGGGTCGCAAGGTCAGAAATTGTCTTTGAGCCAGGTACCGAACCGGCCGATGAAGCCGGACGACGCCTGTTCACGTGGTTTGCCGGGGCGCAAGGCATCGGCATCGGTTTCGAGCGCGTAGGAAAGCAGGCCGGACGCAGTGGCAAAGGCCGGGCCGTTGGTCGCATCGGCGAGGCCGTGAATGCGCAAGGGCCTGCCCATGCGCACCTGTTTGTCGAGCACGAGAGCGGATAGCTCGCGTACCCCGGAAAGTTGGCTGGCGCCACCGGTCAGCACGACGCGGCGGCCGGCGACCTTGTCGAAGCCGGAGCTTTCCAGGCGCGAGCGCACCAGCTCGAAGGTCTCCTCAAGGCGCGGCTGGATGATGCCGATGAGGATCGAGCGCGGAATGGCGTTCATCAGCCCGTTCTCTTCCTCGCCCACCTGCGGCACCTGAATGATCTCGCGTTCATCGGCCGGGGTCGCCAGGCAATTGCCATAGAGCGTCTTCATGCGCTCGGCATGGGTGAGCGGTGTCGACAAGCCGCGGGCGATGTCGTTGGTGACATGACCACCGCCGATCGGCACCGAATCGGTATAGACGACATGGCCGTCGAAGAAGACCGCCAGCGAGGTCGTGCCGGCACCCATGTCGATCACCGTGACGCCAAGATCCATTTCGTCATCCACCAAGGTCGACAGACCGGAGGCGAAAGGCGATACCACGAGCGCCTTGATATCGAGGTGACATTTCGCAACGCAATTGGTGAGGTTGCGTACTGCACCAGCCGCTGCGGTGATGACATGCATGTCGACACCGAGTCGCTCGCCGAACATGCCGCGCGGATCGCGGATGCCCTTGGAGCCGTCGATCGAATAGCCGACCGGAATCGAGTGAATGAGGCGCCGTTCCGAATTGCCGTTGATCTGGCTGCCATGCATCAGCACGCGCTCGAGATCATGTTCGCCGACCTCGCGCCCGGCGAGCGGCACCTCGACACCGACCGTCTGCGAGGCGGGATAGCCACCGGACAGATTGAGCACCACCTCGTGGATCGTCTCACCCGCCATCTGCTCGGCCGCGTGCACGGTCGAGAGCACAGCCATTTCCGCCTGCTCCATGTCGACGATCGACCCCGCCCGAACCCCGCGCGAAACCTGGTGGCCGATGCCCACGACATTCGGGCGGCCGTCATCGGCGACGCGCGCGATGAAGCAGCAGATCTTGCTGCTGCCGACATCGATGGCGGCGATCAAGCCGTTCTTGGGGGCGATGCGAGGTTTCTTCATGGTCCTATCTGTCTCGCCCGTCAGGTTGCGTTGTTCTTGCCGGCCGGTGCCGACAAGGGCGTTGCCGCCGGGGTGAGAATCGGTTGCTCTTCGGGCGCCACTTTCCCAGCCGGCGCCTTCTGATCGGATTTCTTCTTGCCGCCTTCGGCGTCCTCGGCCACAGCCGGATGCGCCTGGCGCACGATCAATTTGTCGTCCTGCCGCAGGTCGATGACGCTGATATCCTTGTCGAGCAAATGATGCTTGCGCTCCAGGGCGGCAAAGCGCGCCCAGGCTTCCTGCGCGGTCTCTTCCGGCAATTTCACATCGACGCCGTTGTCGAGGCGCAGATTCCAGCGGCGATTGCCGACCAGAACCGCTGCGGCGACGCGCGGCTGCAGGCTGGGCTCTGACGCCAGCATGGCGAAGAGTTCGCCGGCCTTTTGCGGCGCCGCCTCGCCGACGATCACCGGCAACTTGCCGAAGCGCGCAACGTCCTGCACCGCGAGCACGTCGCCGGAGCGGCTCACCAGATAGAAAGTGCCCTTCTTCTGCCACAGCGCCAATGGCTCGGCCTCGGTCAGCGTCACGCGCAGGGTACCGGGCAACCGCCGTTCCACGACCGCCGCCGTCACCCAGGGCAGATCGACGATGCGCTGGCGTACCGCTTCAAGGTCGATGTCGAGGATGGGATCGCCCTTCAGAGCTCCCAGGGCCAGCATGACGTCCTGCTTGGGCGTTTCCTTGCGACCCTCGACTTCGAGTGTGGCGAGCGTGTAGCCGGCGCCGGCGGTCGCTGCGACAAAGCGCTGGCTGGCGAGTGCACCGAGATAGCCCACCCAACCGCTGCTGATGCTCCAATAGCCGGCACCGCCCACCGAGATAGCAATGCCGAGCACAATGCCGATAGTCATCAGATGCCGTTCCAGCGCCGACTTCGGTCGCTTGCGCACCGGCACGCGCTGCGTGCTGCTGATCGGTCGCTTGCGCAGCATGCCGCCCGCCAGCGGCATGGTCGCTGCGGCAGCACCCCGTGGCGTGGCGCTTACGCGTCGCATTGGGCGTGCTCCACCATCCAGGACACCAAAGCGGGATACGAAATACCGGCATGACGGGCCATTTCCGGCACCAGGCTGAGCTCGGTCATGCCCGGCTGGGTGTTGGTCTCCAGCAGATAGATTTCGGTGACACCACCCGCGCCGGTGTCGTCATAGCGGAAGTCGGAGCGCGAGACGCCGCGGCAACCCAGCGCCTGATGCGCCAGTACCGCCATGCGCTGTACTTCGGCATAGACATCCGCCGGCAGCGGTGCCGGAATCAGGTGGTCGGTCTTGCCGCCGGTGTATTTGTTGGCATAGTCGTAGAAGCCCGAATGCGGGCGCAGTTCAGTGACCGCCATGGCCTCGTCGCCCATCACGCCGCAGGTCAATTCGCGACCCGGAATGAAGCGTTCCGCCAGGACGACATCGCCGAACGGCCAGTCGATGCCGGCAAACGGTTTCGCGTTGTCGCCTTCCTTGATAATGGTGACGCCGACGCTGGAGCCTTCATTGAAGGGCTTCACGACATAGGGGCGCGGCATAGGATCGCCGGCGATCGCCTCGGCGCGCGACAGCAGTTTGCCTTGCGGCACGCGCAAGCCGACGGTTTCAAAAAGGCGCTTGGCCACCGGCTTGTCCATGGCGAGCGAGGAGGCCATCAGGCCGGAATGGGTATAGGGAATTTTCAACAGATTGAGGACGCCCTGAATGTTACCATCCTCGCCGAAGCGGCCATGAAGGGCATTGAACACGACGTCGGGTTTCTGCGCCTTAAGCTGCGCGATGACCGTTGCGAGATCGGCGCCGGCATCCAGCGTCTCGACCGCGTAGCCGGCTTCCTTGAGTGCCGCCGCGCAATTGACGCCGGAGGCCAAGGAGACCTCGCGCTCTGCCGACAAACCACCCATGAGGACCGTGACGCGCTTCATCTTCAAAACAACTCCAGCTTCAAGCTTCAGACTTTGGTGCGATGGCAAGCGAACTGTCCGCCGGGACGCCGATACGCTTGATTTCCCAGGCGAGTTCCACGCCACTCGTTTCCTTGACCCGGCGGCGCACCGTCTCCCCCAGTGTCTCGATATCGGTGGCGGTCGCAGCGCCGGTGTTGATCAGGAAATTGCAGTGCTTCTCCGAGACCATGGCGCCACCGACGGTGAGGCCGCGGCAGCCAGCTTGGTCGACCAACGCCCAAGCTTTCTGACCCGTGGGATTGACGAAAGTGCTGCCGCCCGTGCGGGCGCGCACCGGCTGGCTCTCTTCGCGCGCCGCCTGGATCTCGTTGAGGCGCTGCTGAATGACGGCGGGGTCGCCGGCATGACCGACCAGTTCCGCGCCACAGAAGATCCAATCCTCCGGCACGGCGCTGTGACGATAGGTGAAGCCCATGCCATCCTTGTCGAGACGATGCAGCGTCCCGGTGCGGTCGACAGCGGTAGCCGACACGAAGACTGCCGCGAGATCGCTGCCATAAGCGCCGGCATTCATGCGGCAGGCACCGCCCATGGTACCGGGAATGCCGGACAGGAATTCGAGACCGGCAATGCCGGCACCGCGCGCGGCCAGGGCGACATTGAGGTCCAGCGCCGCAGCGCCCGCATAGACGCGCTGGCCATCGGTGCGGATTTCGGCAAAGGCGCGACCCAGACGAATGACGACGCCGGGAATGCCGCCATCGCGCACCAGCAGGTTGGAGCCCACACCCAGCACGGTGATACCGACGCCTTTCGGGCAACCAGCCAGGAACGCTTGCAGATCGGCGACATCGGCCGGCTTGAACAGCACTTCGGCCGGACCGCCGACGCGGAACCAGGTGACCTTGGCCAGGCTCGCACCCTCGCTGAGCCGGCCGCGCACCGCGGGCAGTCTTTCGAGCAGGGTCGATTGTCTGGTCATGGCCGTCCTCATCACTTCGCCTCGAGCAGTGGTTTGAGTTCAGCGGGCAAGACATGTGCCCAGTTGGTGATGGTGCCGGCACCCAGGCATACGACCAGGTCACCGCTATGCACCAGCGGCGCCACCATGGCGGCGAGATCCTTTGGGTCGGCCAGATGTTCGACATGGCGATGGCCACGTTCACGCAGGCCCTGCACCAGCGCCGCACCATTGATACCTTCGATCGGTGCTTCGCCAGCGGCATAGACGTCGGCGATGATGACGTGATCGGCGTCGTTAAAGCAGGTGCAGAAATCCTCGAACAGGTTCTGCAGGCGCGAATAGCGGTGCGGCTGCATCACGGCGATCACCTTGCCCGGCGCCGTAGCGCTTGCTGTCGCTTGGCGTGCGGCTTTCAGCACAGCGCTGATCTCGACCGGGTGATGGCCATAATCGTCGATCACCGTGACGCCAGCCACTTCGCCGGTGCGGGTGAAACGGCGCTTCACACCGCCGAAGCCGGCCAGGCCTTTGCGCAAGGTGTCGTCGTCGACGCCCATCTCATTGGCGACCGCAATTGCCGCAAGACTGTTCTGTACGTTGTGCTGACCGACCATGGGCAGCTTCATGCCCTTGATCTCGCGTTCGGTCTCGCGGAAGCGGTCGCTTACCACCACGGTGAAGGTCGAGCCCGAGGTCGCCATTTCCAGATCGATGGCGCGGATGTCGGCCTGTGGCGAGAAGCCGTAGGTGATGATGCGCCGGTCGGCGAGGCGCGGGATCATGGCCTGCACCACCGGGTGATCGATGCAGAGTGCCGCAAAGCCATAGAACGGGATGTTCTTGACGAATTCCTCGAAGGCACGGTTCATCGCCTCGACCGAGCCGTAATGGTCGAGATGTTCCGGGTCCATATTGGTCACGATCGCGATAGTCGCCGGCAGCTTCACGAAGGTGCCGTCGCTTTCATCCGCCTCGACCACCATCCAATCGCCGGCACCGAGGCGCGCGTTGGTGCCGTAATTGTTGATGATGCCGCCATTGATGACCGTGGGGTCGAACCCACCGGCTTCCAGGAGCGCCGCCACCAGCGAGGTTGTCGTGGTCTTGCCGTGGGTTCCGCCGATGGCAACCGACCATTTAAGGCGCATGAGCTCGCCCAGCATTTCGGCACGGCGCACCACCGGCAGTAACTTGGCACGTGCGGCCAATACTTCGGGATTGTCGGGCTTCACGGCCGAGGAGATGACGATGACGGCGGCATCGGCCAGATTCTCGGCCCGATGGCCGATCTCGACGGGGATGCCTTTGTCTTTCAGCCGCTTGGTATTGTAGCTGTCGGCGATATCCGAGCCGCGCACCTTGTAGCCGAGATTATGCAGAATCTCGGCAATGCCGCTCATGCCGATACCGCCGATACCGACGAAATGGATGACGCCAATGTCGAGTGGTAGGGCGCGCATCAAACTTGCTCCACTTGAAGAATTTTCTGCCGGCTCGCCGGGACGAGGTTCATCACCACATCGGCGAGGCGCTCGGCGGCATCGCGCCGCCCCAATTTGCGCGCTGCCGACGCGGCAAGATCGAGCCGGTCGGGATGGCTGAGGATGGTGGTGAGCCGCTCGGCGATCGAGGCCGGCGACAAGGCTGTTTCGGTCAGCACCCAGCCGGCGCCGGGACCTTCGAGCGCACGGGCATTGGCCAATTGATGATCGTCGATGGCACCGGGCAGCGGCACCATCAGCGACGGGCGGCCGGCGGCCGTCAGTTCGGTGACGGTCGACGCACCGGAACGGCACAGCACCAGATGGGCAATGGCAAGGCGCGCCGGCATATCGTCGAAGAACGGCTTCAACTCAACGGTGAGGCCCGTTGCACGATACGCATCGGCCACCGCGTCAATATCTTCCGGCCGGCACTGCTGCACGACGCGCAGGCGATTGCGCAACTCACTGGAGATGAGGGCGATCCCGGCCGGGATATGGCGCGAGAAGGAGCGCGCACCCAGGCTGCCGCCGAAGATGAGAAGATTGATGGGCTCGAAGCCACGTGGCGCACGATAGCCCTGTTCGGCCAAGGCCGCGATCGCCGGACGGACCGGATTGCCGGTGACGATGCGCTTGTCATCAGGCAGGTCGTCGGCAAAGCGCACCTTCGGGAAGCTCAAGGCAACCTTGTTGGCGCGTTTCATCAGGAAGCGGTTAGCGCGGCCGGCAACGGCATTCTGCTCATGCAGCACCGTACGGCTCTCACGCTGCTGGGCGGCGAGCAAAGGTGGCACGGACGGATAGCCGCCGAAACCGACGGTGACGAGAGGATCGAGACGCTTGATCAGGCTGCGGCACTGGAAGTAGCCCAGCGCCAGACGCGCGATGTTCTTAAGTTTCGGTACGATGCCCTTGCCGGCCACACCGCCGGAAGACACATGATGAACTGTCACCTCGGGCAAGCGCCCCCCAAAGCCCTGACCGCGCTCATCGGTGATGAGATCGACGCGGCAGCCACGGCGCAGCAATGCTTCGGCCAGCGCTTCCGCAGGGAACATGTGGCCGCCGGTCCCACCTGCCGCGAGCACCACCTGGATGCGATTGTCGTTCGCGATCATGGCTCGACGCTCCCTGGGAAGCGCCGGCGGGTCAGCGCCAACAACATGCCGATGCCGAGCCCGATCGCCACGATCGAGGACCCGCCATAGGAAATGAACGGCAAAGTCATGCCCTTGGTTGGCATGAGATGCAGCGTGGACGCCATGTTGACGATCGCCTGCAGGCCGAACGAGGTGATGAGGCCCGTGGCCGCCAAAATGATGAAATGGTTGTGCTCGCCCAAAAGCCTGGACAGCGCGCGGAGCACGATGAAGGCAAACAGCGCCACCAGGATCAGGCAGACGATGAGGCCGAATTCCTCCCCCGCCACCGCAAAGACGAAATCGGCATGGGCATCGGGCAGGACCAGTTTGACCGACCCTTCGCCTGGGCCCTTGCCATAGAGGCCGCCATTCTGGAACGCCTCCAGCGCGCGGTCGATCTGATAGGTATCGCCACTGGCCGGATTGAAGAACTGGTCGATGCGCTCAGTCACATGCGGCAGCGCAAAATAGGCGCCAACCAAACCTGCGGCACCGGCACCCACCAGCAGCAGCACCCAGAAGATGGGCAAGCCGGCGATGAAGAACTGCGCCGCCCAGGTCGCTGTGACGACGGCGGTCATGCCGAGATCTGGCTGCTTGAGGAGCAGCAGTACGACGGCGAGATAAGAGAGGATCGCGATGATGTTGCCAGGAATACCGGGGGAGGTCTTCTGCAGCGAGAACATCCAGGCGGCAAAGATCGCAAAGCAGGGCTTCAGGAATTCCGAGGGCTGCAGTGACAGCGGCCCCAGCGCGATCCAGCGGGTAGCACCCTTGATCTCGGCGCCGATGAACAGGGTCATCGCCGTCAGGGCGAAGAATACGAAGAACAGAATGACACCGAGGCGCCGCACCTGCTTGGCAGACAACATGGAGACGAACACCACCGTGCCAAGAGCCAGCGGCAACATCGCGTAGTGGCGCCGCACCAACGCGAAACTATCCATGCCGATGCGCGTGGCCACAGCGGGGCTCGCTGCCAGCACCAGGATCGCGCCGATGAAGGCCAAGGCGATGATCGCTGCCAGCATCCAGCGATCGACCGTCCACCACCACTGGGCCACCATAGACCGGTCGGTGCGCGCAAAGCCCCTCATGCGGCCCCCTTCTTCCCGGCGAGGTCCTCGACCAGGGTACGGAAGCGATTGCCGCGGATTTCGAAGTTCGGGTACTGGTCGAACGACGCACAGGCCGGCGACAGCAACACGACGGCGCCAGGCTTCTTCTCGCGCTGCGCCAGCGCATGGGAATCGGCCACCGCCTTTTCCAGCGTGCCGCTCATCGTGGTTGGAAAGGCTCGATTGATCTGCTTGGTGAAGGCGATCGCCGCCTCGCCGATCAGGAAGCCGTGGCGGATTTTGCTGTAATAGGGTTCGAGCCCCGTGAGGCCGCCATCCTTCGGCTTGCCGCCGAGGATCCAATAGATGTTGTCATAGCAGGCCAGCGCCTTTTCGGCGGCATCGGCGTTGGTAGCCTTGCTGTCGTTGATGTAGCGGATGCCGTTCAGGGTCGCGACCAGCTCCTGGCGGTGGGCGAGGCCCGGATAGCTCTGGAAGCCGAGGATGATCTCGTCCGACGACAGGCCCAGCGCTTTGCAGGCGACATAGGCAGCGGCCGCATTCTGCCAGTTATGCTTGCCCGGCAGCGCAGCGATAGTGTTGAGGTCGATGATGTTGCGCGGTGCGTCCTTGATCGCGTCGACCAATTGGCCGTCCGCGGTCACATGGACTCCGTTCTCGACTTTCTTCTCCGCCGAGATCGGTACCAGCCGACGACCTTTATCCTTGAACGCAGCGAAGGTCGCACGGCTGGGGGCGTCATCCATGCCGACGATGCCGAGGCTCGACTTGCCCTTGGGCACCAGGATTTTCTGCTTAGAGGCGATATAGCCGTCCATGCCACCATGACGATCAAGATGGTCAGGCGTGATGTTAAGCAAGATGGCGACATCCGCGATCGGCGATGGCGTGATGTCGATCTGGTAGGAGGAAAGTTCCAGCACATAGATGCCGTCATGACCCACGGGTGCCAGCGACAATGCCGCCTGACCAAGGTTACCGCCCACTTCGACGCGGCGGCCGGCAGCCTTCAGGACATGGGCGATCAGCGTCGTCGTGGTCGACTTGCCATTGGTGCCGGTAATGCAAACGAAGCGTGCCTGAGGCTGCGCCCTCACCAGCATCTCGATGTCGGAAATGATCGGCTTGCCAGCTTCCCGGGCGGCAGCAGCCACCGGATGTGGCACCGGGAAGGTGGTGGGAATGCCTGGGCTGATCAGCAGCGCTTCGATATTCGCCCAATCGGCGTTCTTGAGATCGAAGAGGATGTCCGCCGGGGCCGCGGCGCGCGCGGTCTCGGAATCGTCCCAGGCCAACACATGCGCTCCCGAGCCGATCAGCGCTTCCGCCGTCGCAGCACCGGAACGGCCGAGACCCAGCACCGCGAAGGTGTGGCCGGCAATTCCAGGAATGCGCAGGCTGAGCTCGCTCATCATGCCCTACCTCAGCTTCAAGGTGGCAAGGCCGACCAAAGCGAGGACGGCAGCGACGATCCAGAAGCGGATCACGATGGTGGGCTCGGCGAGGCCCTTCTTTTCATAGTGATGATGCAGCGGCGCCATGCGGAAGACGCGCTTGCCGGTCAATTTGAAGCTCGCCACCTGAACGATCACGGAGACGGTTTCCAGCACGAACAAGCCGCCGATGATGGCAAGCACGAGTTCATGCTTGGTGATGACGCTGATGGCGCCCAGCGCACCACCCATGCTCAGGCTCCCGGTATCACCCATGAACACCATGGCCGGCGGCGCGTTGAACCACAGGAAGCCGAGACCGGCACCGCACAGTGCGCCGCAGAAAACCGCAAGCTCGCCAGAGCCCGGCACGAAATGCAGCTGCAGGTATTCGGCGAACACCGCGTTGCCGACGAGATAGGCGATGAGCGCGAAGCAGGCGGCGGCGATCATCACCGGCACGGTTGCAAGACCATCCAATCCGTCAGTCAGGTTGACGGCGTTGGAGGCGCCCATCATCACCAGCGCGCCAAAAATAAAGAACCCAAAGCCCAGCGGGATGAGCACATCCTTGAAGAAGGGCAGCGCCACGCTGGTTGCAAGCCCGACCGGCTGAGGGATCGTGGCGTTCTGGTGATAGACCACGACGATGGTGGCGATGAGACCGATCGACGCTTGCCCCACAAGTTTGAAGCGGCCGTTGAGGCCTTTGCTGTTGCGCTTGGTGAGTTTCAGGAAATCGTCGGCAAAGCCGATGCTGCCATAGCCGATGGTGACGAACAGCACGACCCAGACATAAATGTTGGTGATATCGGCCCACAGCAAGGTGGTGATGCTGGCCGAGAGCAGGAACATGAGGCCGCCCATGGTGGGCGTGCCCTTCTTGGTGAGGAGATGGCTTTCCGGCCCATCGCTGCGGATCGGCTGACCCTCGCGCTGCAGCTTCTTCAGCCAGCGGATCATGCCTGGGCCAATCACCAGCGTGAGGAAAAAAGCGAACAGAATCGCCCCGCCGCTCCGGAAGGTGAGATACCGGAACAGATTGAAGATGCGCAGATCTTCAGCCAACGGTGCGAGCAGATTATAGAGCATGCCTCCCCTTTTTCCCCTCTGGTCTCGTCAGTGACCGTTCGCGGCTTTCGGCCGCGCTGTTGCATGAATGTCCATGTCGCGGATCGCCTCGACGATCGGCGCCATGCGCGTGCCCAGTGACCCTTTCACCAGCACGATGTCACCCACCCGGATATCGGCCGTCGCCGACGCCACCATGGCTACGGAATCCGCCGTATGGACGGCGCGCATCGCTGCCGGCAGCAAATCAAACAACTCGGCCATCAAGGGGCCGATCAGAAAGGCGCGGTCGATGCCTGCGGCTACCAGATCTTCCTTGAGCCCGCGATGGAGCACCGGACCTTCGTTGCCCAGCTCGCGCATGTCGCCGAGGATCGCGATACGGCGGCCACCCGGCGCGATCGGCAGACCGGCCAGCACGGTGAACGCCGCGCGCATGGCAGCGGGGCTCGCATTGTAGGATTCGTCGATGAGCGTGAAGCTTCCTTCAGCGAGATGGATTTCCTCGCGGTGGCCACGGCCTTTCAGCGCCTTGGCGCCGGCCAGATCCCGTGCGGCCCGCGCCACATCCGCACCGATCGCCTGGACGGCGGCCAGGACGGAAAGCGCGTTGATCGCCTGATGACGACCCGCAAGCCCGGTTGCAAACTCGATGCGCGCACCGAATACATCGGCGGTCACCTGATTGCCGCTGGGCGTCGTCCGGCAATCGATCAGCCGCACGTCGCTCGCAGAATCGACCCCGAAGCCAATGACGTGAGCGACACCCAGTGCTGTGGCGCGCGCGGCCATGCGGGCGAAATGCTCATTGTCGCGCGGCAGGATCGCGGTGCCGCCGGGTACCAATCCTTCCAGAATCTCCGCCTTGGCATCGGCAATCGCGGCCACTGAGGCGAAGAACTCGATATGGACGGCCTCGACAATTGTGATAATGGCGGCATGGGGCCGCACCATCTTGGCCAGCGGCCGGATCTCGTCGGCATGGTTCATGCCGAGTTCGAAGATGCCAATCTCCGTGTCGCGCGGCATACGGGCGAGCGAGAGCGGCGCCCCCCAATGATTGTTGAGATTGCCCTCCGAGGCGAAGGTCCGTGCCTGGGCGGACAACACCGTCTTCAGCGCTTCCTTGGTGCTGGTCTTGCCGACACTGCCGGTGACGGCGATGAACTTCGCCGACGAACGGTTGCGCGCGGCGGCCCCCAGCGCCTGCAGGGCCACCAGCGTGTCGCTGACCAGCACGATCGGCGCATTGGCGGAGACACCGGCAGGCATGCGATGCGCAATGATGCCGGCCGCGCCTCCTGCCAGAGCGCCCTTGATATAATCGTGGCCGTCGAAAGTCGGGCCCTGCAGCGCGATGAAGAGATCGCCCTTCGCTACCTTGCGGCTGTCGATCGACACACCCGTCGCGTTGAACGGCGCCTGCGCCACGCCGTTGACGGCGGCGGCAATCTCGGTGGATGTCCACAATGCTTGCGCCACGGAAGGCTGGCTCATGCGGCCCCCCGACTGAGTTCGGCAGCGCAGCTGCGCGCCACTTCGCTGTCGTCGAAATCGAATTTTTTGTCGCCGACGATCTGATAGGTCTCGTGGCCCTTGCCGGCGATGACCAGCAGATCGCCCGCCTTCAGATCCTGCATGGCGGCGCGGATCGCCGCGGCACGGTCGCCGATCTCGATGGCGCCGGGTGCCGCCGCCAGGATCTCGGCGCGAATGGTGGCCGGGTCTTCGCTGCGCGGGTTGTCATCGGTCACCACCACGCGGTCGGCCAGACGTGTGGCGAGCGCACCCATTTCCGGCCGCTTGCCCTTGTCGCGGTCACCGCCGCAGCCGAACACCACGACTAGGCGACCGGTGACATGCGGGCGCAGCGTGCTGAGCACGGCATCCAGGCCCGCCGGTTTATGCGCATAATCGACATAGACCGCGGCACCCGACGGCGTCGTGGCGACACGTTCGATGCGGCCATGAACACCGGTCAGGCGGTCGATCATGCGGACTGCCATGGCCGGCTCCTCACCCTCGCCGATGACGAGGCCGAGGGCCGCCAGCAGATTTTCCGCCTGGAACAGGCCGGCGACCGAGAACGTCACGTCATAGCGCGTGCCGAACACATCGAGCGACAATTGCTGGCCGGTCGCCAGCGGCTGCTGCTTGACGAGACGCAGATCGCCGGTCTTGCGGCCAAAGGTAATGACCCGCTGGTGCCGCGCCTTGGCCAGCGCGATGATGCGCTCGCTTTCCGCGATGTCGGCATTGATGACGGCGGCACCGCCCGCCGGCAGCAGCTCAGCAAACAGGCGCAGCTTGGCGGTGAGATATGCGTCCATCGTGCCGTGATAGTCGAGATGGTCGCGGCTAAGATTGGTGAACGCCGCAGCCGACACCTCAACGCCATCGAGGCGGAACTGATCGAGGCCGTGGCTAGACGCTTCCATCGCCAGATGATCGATATCCTTCTCGCCAAGCTCAGCCAGCAGCTGATGCAGCTTGACCGGATCCGGCGTGGTGAGGCTTTCGCCATATTCGATCCCTGGACCGATCAGGCCGATCGTGCCGAGACTGGCCGCGCGGTGACCGAGCAATGTCCAAAGTTGGCGGGCGAACACGGTGGTCGAGGTCTTGCCGCTGGTACCGGTGACGGCAGCGATGATCTTGGGCTGGCGGCCATAGAAGCGTGCCGCGATCTTCGCCAAGGCGAGGCGCGGCTGGTCGGCCTCGATCACCGCCACATGCGGCGGCACAACGGGATTCTGCCCCGTGCTAACCAGAATGGCGCTGGCGCCCGCAGCAACTGCCGCCGGCACGAAGCTCAAGCCGTCGAGCTTGGCGCCCGGCAAGGCGGCGAAGATATTGCCCTGGGTCACGCTGCGCGAATCCAGCGCCAGGCCGGATACGCCGATGGCGTCGATTCCGCTGCCTGGCCGCGCGATGCGGGCATGACCACCAATGAGCTCACTCAACCGCAAGGGGGATTCCTTCATCTGCCGCCCCGGCAGGCGTGTCCTCCGCCGGGGGCATCGTCACACCATCACCTTTTGCCGAGACCGGTGTCGCACCGAACGGCTTGGCCTTCATGATCGGTTCGCCGTCCGAATCAATCATCGGCACGGCCACCGGAATGATCTTGGATTTCGCCTTTTTTGAGGCGGCTGAGTCGTAATCGGCGACCATCGCAACCAGTGGGTTTTGTGCCAGCGGCGAATCATCCGGAATGGGTGAAATGCCCATCAAGGGCGCCATGCGCTGCACCAGGGCGCCAACCACCGGCGCCGCTACCCAACCGGCTGTGGCATAGCCATAAGAATGGGCATTGGGCTTGGGCTCGTCGACCAAAACCACCACCGCATAGCGCGGCGCGCTCATCGGGAAAGCGGCGACGAACAACGCCATGCGCGAATTGTCGCTATAGCCCTTGCCGACCTGCTTGTCGGCGGTCCCGGTCTTGCCGCCGACCAGATAGCCCGGCGCATTTGCCTTTTTCCCCGTACCGACCTGCACGACGAGGCGCATCAGCTGGCGGAGTTGCGCCGAGGTCTGCTCGGCGATAACCCTGGTGCCGGTTTCAATTTCGTGAGCAGCGCGCTTCAGAAGCGTCGGTTGGCGCAGGATGCCGCCATTGGCAATGGCCCCCAGCGCGGATACGACCTGGATCGGCGCCACCGAAATGCCATGGCCATAGGAAATGGTCATGGTGTTCACGCGGCGCCAATTCTTCGGATATTGCGGCTCGCCCACCTCGGCAAGTTCAATCGAGGATTTGGTGAGCAACCCCAAGCGCTGCATATAGGTCTTCTGCACCTCTGCGCCGAACGCGTCGGCCAGCTTCGCGGAGCCGATATTGGAGGAATAGGTGATGATCTCCGGAATGCTCAGCCAGCGATGCTTGCCGTGATAGTCGTCGATCGAGAAGCGACCGATCTTGATGGCATGTGTCGCGTCATAGCCGCCGGCCAGGGTCGTTGTGCCGGTATCGAGACCGATCGCCGTGTTGAACAGCTTGAAGGTCGAGCCCATTTCATAGGTGCCGAGCGTTGCACGGTTGAAGCGCGCATCGGCGCTGGCTTCGCCGGGCCGCGCCGGATCGAAATCCGGCAATGACACCAGTGCCAGCATCTCACCGGTCTGGATGTCCATCACCATGCCGGCGCCGCCGATGGCGGTGAAGTCGGTGATGGCGCGGGAAATTTCCTCGTGCAGGATGTGCTGGATGCGCACGTCGATCGACAGCTGCAGCGGCCGCTGGCTGCCGGCGAGCACGTCGTCGAACGAGCGCTCGACACCGGCAAGGCCCCGTGAATCGACATCGGCGAAACCAACCACATGGGCGGTGAGATTGCCCTGCGGATAGACCCGCTTGGTCTCGTACTGGAAATAGAGGCCAGGAATACCGAGGCGATTGACCGCCTGCTGCTGCTTCGGTGTCAAGTTCCGCTTCAGCCAGATGAAGCTTTTATCGGCCGACAGCTTCGCCGCCGTCGGCGCCAGTGGCAAATCCGGCAGCACAGAGGCAAGCTGCGCGGCGATCGCATCCGGCTCGCGGATCTGATGCGGGTTGGCATAGAGCGAGGCGGTGGTGAGCGACGTCGCCAGCACCACACCGTTGCGATCGAGGATATCGGCGCGGTCGGCATTGGGCGCCGCGGCTACACGCATCGTTTCATGCTCGCCCGGCACCAAGGTCACCATGGCGAGGCGTGCTGCGATCACCACAAAGGCCACCGCAAACAGGCCGAGGCCCAGCATCAGCCGACTATGGCTGACTTCCAACGCCCGGCGCTGTACGCCATCAGGTTCCGGCTGGAGCGCAATGGGGTTGATCACCGGCTGGGCGCGCTGCGCCTTGTAGCTGGTCTGCTGGGTCGCGTTATTGCGCAGGCGGCGGATCATTCGACCCCCGCTTCGTTGGCCGGCAGGCTCTTGGCCGCGTCGCCGGGCGCGCTGTCGCTGCCCTGGTTCGCCTGCATGTCCTGGAGAATGGCGCGGATAGTTGCATCGTCATCCGCCGCCGGGGCTGCTGCGTCGGCCGAGGTCTGGAACACCGGGTCGTTGGCGGGCTTCGCAGCAGGTGCGTTCACCACGGCCGAAGCCGGGGTTGCCGCGATCGGCGCTTCGCCGGGAATGGCAGCCATCGGCGGCAAGGCCGGCGCTGTCTCGTCGACGTCCGCTGGGCGCGGCACGAGACCTTCAAACGTCGCGATCTGTCCGGCCATCACCGGGGCGAGATCGGTATGACGACGCGTAAGATCGGCAAGGCGCACCGGATCGTTGAGATAGCTCCATTCCGCCTCAAGCACGCGCATGGCCTCGCGGTCGGCGGTGATCTGGCGGTTGACGGTGCGCAGCTCGCGCTCCTTCGACTGCACGGCGTATTTGACCTGGAACAGGCCGACGCCGAGCATCGCCAGAACCACGAACCAGACGATAGTGCCGATGCGGATCATGCGGCCACCTCATCGATGAGACGCTCGGCCACACGTAGCCGCGCCGAGCGGGCCCGCGGATTGGCATAAATCTCAGCTTCCGAGGCGGTAATACCCTGCGGATCAAACAAGCGCAGCGTCGCCACTGTCTCGGAGATTTCCGGCATGTGACGCGAGCCCTTTGGGTTGCGTCCGGCATGCTCGCGCATGAAATGCTTCACACGGCGATCTTCCAGCGAATGGAACGAGACGATCGCCATGCGGCCACCCGGCGCCAGCAAGGCTTCCGCCGCCTCAAGGCCGCGATCGATCTCACCCAACTCATCGTTGACCGCGATACGCAGCGCCTGGAAGGTGCGCGTGGCGGAATCGATGCGGTCGGGACCGCTGGGGCCGACCGCGCGGCGCACGATCTCGGCAAGACGGCCGGTGGTGGTGATGGGGGCCAAGGCGCGCGCGGCGACGATGGCCTTCGCCACGCGGCGCGCCTTCTTCTCTTCGCCGAAGGTGAAGATCAGATCCGCAAGCGGTCGCTCTGCCATCTGGTTGACGATGTCGGCAGCACTTTCGCCGGCCTGTTCCATGCGCATATCCAACGGACCGTCGAAGCGGAACGAGAAGCCGCGCTCGGCTTCATCAAGCTGCATCGACGAGACGCCGAGATCGAGGGTCACGCCAGCCACCGCGGTGATGCCGCGTTCCGCCAGCAGATCGACCATGTCGCCAAAGCGGCCTTCGATCACATGCAGGCGGCCGGGGAATTGCCGCACCAGCGCATCGGCGCCGGCAATGGCATCTGGATCGCGATCGATCGCAAACACCGTGCAATTCGCAGCTTCCAGGATCGCGCGGGAGTAACCACCTGCACCGAAGGTGCCATCGACATAGATGGCGCCGTCCTGCGGCCCCAAATTATCTGCGCCCAGGGCCGCGACCACTTCGGCCAGCAGCACCGGTTGATGACGTGCGTCGCTCATTGCGCACCGCCGCCACTCGAATTGCCGCCGTTATTCCCGCTGGCGTTGCCCCCACCTGCGTTACGAAGGGTCATGCCCTTCTCCAGCGCGCGGCGACGCGCTTCGGCGCGATGTTCGGCAAAAGTCTTGGGATGCCAGATCTCGAAGATCTCGCCACGACCGACGAAAGCGGCCTCGTCCTTCAGCTTCGCGTGATCGAGCAGCATCTCCGGCAGCACGATGCGGCCTTCGCCGTCGAAGGCGAGCTGCTTGGTGTCGGAGAACAGCGTGGTGCTGAGATCGTCGTGGATGTCCGAGAACAGATCGACCTTGCCCATCTGGTCGACCAGCGTTTGCAGCCAGTCGAGGCCGGCGCATTGCAGCGCGTCGTAGCGGAAGGCTGGCAAAGCGGCGATGCCGCTGAAATTCTGGCCGAGACTGTTGGATGTCGCCAGGGCAGCACGGAACGTCGCCGGGACGGAAACGCGCCCCTTCTTGTCGATCCGGTTGACGAATGTGTCGATGAACAAAGCCATCGGACGCCAGACACCCTTTGCGCGCGTGGCCGGCCTGCCACCAAGTTCCCATCCACCCGACCCGCTTTGCCGTGCGGATCTGGGAAATCATGTAGTGGTAATGGGATATCATGGGATATCATGGGCGTCAATGGGAACGAGGTGTAAAGCTATGGAAAATATTGGATTTTTCCGTTTTTGGTCATTTTTGCGAAATCCCGATCTTAATATTTACAAGGGCTTGGCGGGTACCCCTGACAACGAAAGTTAACGAGTCAAATCAGCCACTTCGAGTTTAAACTCTTTTTGTTTGTATAATGTTCTCGTTTGTTCTGTAATGTTGAGCGCGTCACTTGGGTGATATGTCGGTGACAGGATTCGGGCAAGCGGCCCGTAGGCGCAGCGCGATCTGAGGGGGCGGAGATGGAACAGGGCTACTTTGAAATACCCGTATTACGAATGTCTTATAACAATATAGAGTCTGATTGCGAGCAGGAACTGCGACACCTCCTTCCTTTAGCAGCGAAATGGGATGGAGATGCGCAGTACCGCGCTGGGCAGATTTTAGCCCAGGGGTTAGGCGGCGTGGCGGTCGACCTTCTTGAAGCGGTGAAATGGACCGATCTTGCCGCGCGCAAATACCATCATTCCGCTGCCGTCGCCTTGCAGGCCATGATCGATCATTGGGGCTGGGATGTCGTCGGCGAAGGGAAGCGCCGCGCCTTCCGCTGGCAGCAAGAACTTTACAACGCCGAAGACGGCTGGCCGGCCGACGCGCCTGACGAGTTCTTGGCCTTCATGAGGGCTGATGCCTCGCCAGGGACAGGTCTCGCCTTCGGCACCAAGCTCAACAACAGAGATGGCGGACCATCCGATTACGAAAAGGCTTTTCGCTTCTTCCGCTTCGGCGCAGAGCGCGACGGATGCGCCGAGTGCGCCCACCGTGTTGGAAACGCCTATTACCTGGGCAAGGGAGTCAAAGCCGACCCAATTCAGGCGCACGTTTGGCTAATGCCCATCGCCAAGAATGGACATGCCGGCGCCAATCTTCTGCTCGGCCTGATGGCAGCGCGCGGGCACGGCGTCGCGCGCGACACGACCGCGGCCCTCCACCTCTTACAACGGGCTGAGCAGGCCGGCGAAACGGACGCGGCGATATTGATCCGGGCCATCAATGATGGCGTGCGGATTTACTAATCCGACAGCGAGCAGGATAGCAAAATGGATAGATGGCGCCAGAAACTGACCTTACTCGGCATCACGGCCGAGCGCGGTCATGGCTCCGAGAAAGACGTCGATCTCGCCCTTACCTATCTGCAGCAGGCGATCGACCTCGGCGATCCGGGCGCGCCAATGCTGCACGAAACTATCTCGGCCGGAGCCGAGCCCCGATGAACGCCCTTTCTGGCGCAACACATGACGCCCTGGGCCGTGGCATCGCCTATTACCGGCGCGGTGCCTATGTGCAGGCCTATATCTGCCTGCTGCCATTGGCGCAGGGCGGCGACGGCGATGCCCAATGCCTGATCGGCGCCATGCTCGCGCAAGAACCGGCCGGCCTGCCGAAAAGCCCGGTCAACGCCGTGAAATGGCTCGATATCGGCATTCGCTGCCCCAATACGCTGCACAGCGAAGGGATGCGGGAGATCTATCACGAACTGATGGCAAGACTGGATTGGCGCGTGATCGGTGAAGGCAGGTACCGCGCCTTCCGCTGGCAGCAGGAGCATCTCAATGCCGAGGATGGCGAAGCGCCGGAGGCCGGCCCGGAGCGCTTGGCCAGGCTCGACACAATGTCCGCTGACGAGGCGACCTATCTGGGTTCAGGCTTGAACGAGGGTGCCGACGGGCCGCTGGACTATGAGAAGGCATTTATCTGTTTCCGCCACGCCGCCGAACTTGATCACGCAGCCGCCGCGTTCAATGTCGGGCTCTCCTACTATATTGGGAAAGGTGTCCGAGGCGATGCGCTGCAGGCGATCCGTTGGCTGGGCCGCGCGGCCGAGCTCGGCTATGCCAGGGCCGCTCTCATGTTGGCCGTCATGACGGTGCGCGGCCACGGCGTTCCGGCTGACCGCGAGGCCGCCCAAATCCATTTCGCCCGCGCCGTCGAGCTGGGCGATGCCGACGCCGCTCTCATGGCGGAGGCCGTCGCTCAGGGTAGCCCGCTGATCTGAACGATCAGAACTGAACTGAAAGATAAAAGCGCCAGACGGCCTGTAAGCCGGGTTCTGTCTTGGGCCGCAGCCGCGCACGATATAGTGGCGAACCACCATCACTCACGCGCGTCCGGCCCATGGATGACCATTCATCTGGGACGTCCGTTGCCGAACGCCTCACGCGACCTACCCGAGGATCGGTGCGGAAAACACCTGCCCAAGTTGCCTTGGACGCGCCCTCCTATCTGGTCTTGCTCCCGGTGGGGTTTGCCATGCCGCTTCCGTTACCGGTCACGCGGTGCGCTCTTACCGCACCGTTTCACCCTTACCGCTCTCGAAAGAACGGCGGTCTGCTCTCTGTGGCACTGTCCCTAGGCTTGACGCCCGCCGGACGTTATCCGGCACCGTTTTTCCGTGGAGCCCGGACTTTCCTCCCCAATCCCATCACTGGGACCAGCGCGGTCATCCGGCCATCTGGCTGGGGGCAGGAGGTAGGGGTTTGCCCGCGCGGAGTCAACCCCAGGAGACCTAGGCCTAGCTGAAAAATGGTGCCAGATTCCGCCGGATGCGCAACAGCACCGGTTCGCCCGCCGGCGGTCGCTGAAACACCTCACCCGTGATGGTCTCATAGGCGTGGATGTAGACCGCTGCCGTCTCCTGGATGAGCTCCACCGGAATCTCGGGGATGGTATCCTTGTAGGGATCGCAGCGCGCGGCTACCCAACTCCGCACGAAATCCTTGTCAAAGCTCTCCGGCCGCTCGCCCGAAGCGAAACGTTTGGGATAACTCGAGGCCAGCCAATAGCGACTGCTATCCGGCGTGTGAATCTCGTCGGCCAGGATGATGCGGCCGCTCCTGTCGACGCCGAACTCATATTTCGTATCGACCAGGATGAGGCCGCGCTTTGCCGCCAGTTCCTGCCCACGCGCGAATAGTGCCAGCGCATAACTTGCCAAGGTCTGCCATTGCTCTTCCGTCACCAGCTTCTTCGCCACGATCTCAGCCGGCGTCAGCGGCTCGTCATGGCCGCCATCAAACGCCTTCGAGGTCGGGGTGATGATCGGCTGCGGCAGTTTCTGATTGTCGCGCATGCCGTCGGGCAAGGTGACGCCATACATCCGGCGCTCGCCCTTCTTGTAGAGGGTCAGGATCGACGTGCCCGTGGTGCCGGCAAGATAGGCGCGCACCACGATCTCCACCGGCAAGATGTCGAGCCGCTGGCCGATGACGACATTGGGATCGGGATAGCCCAGCACATGGTTCGGGCAGATGTCCTTCGTTGCCTCGAACCAATAGCGCGCAGTCTGGGTCAGCACCTGGCCCTTGAAAGGAATGGCGGCTAGGATTCGGTCGAAGGCAGACAGCCGATCGCTGGCGATGATGACGCGCCGCCCGTCGGGCAGATCGTAATTGTCCCGTACCTTACCGCGATAGTGATTGGGGAGTTCCGGAATGGTCGCGTCGGACAGAATTTGCGCCGGGTCGAGGGGGATTTGGGTCATGTCATCCGCTGAGAGCTAGAATCGAAAACAGGCGAGAATGGCCCATGTTCTGCGCGGCCCCGGCGCAAAATGCAAACCCCGGGTTAATTCCCCTGGAAAGTCAGGCTGATACCGCCGTCCTGCCCAGCCACCTTGGTCGATTGCTTGCCGAACACGCCCTTCAACGGCCCGACCAGGGGCGGCAGCTTCGTGCTGCCGAGCAGCTCGACCTTGGTCTGCCCGGCACCCTTCATCGAACTGGTGCTCGGCAGGGTCACATGGACTGGCGCCCCAATCTGATAGGTGGTTGTATTGCCGACCGTATCGGTCTCCACAATCACTGCCAGCGCCTGCGGATCGACCGGCGCAGTCCCCTGGACCGTGGTCGTATCCGTATAGGCGCCATAGCCACCCTCGCCGCCCGGATCGCTGGTGACATAGGTGTCGTTGACAGTCATCTCGCCACTGCAGCTCTGCGGCGACCACATCTGATAGCGCACGGGGCCAAGATCGGGCGTGAGGCCCGCGGCGTCGGCTTTGGCCTGGTCCTTCTTGGCGACCATCCCCTGCACTTCCGCGGTCTGCGACATCTTCATGACTTCGGCCTGGATGCAGGCTTCGTCCTCGCCGCATTTGTCCATCATGGCCTGCATGTTCGCCATCATGTTATCGCTGGGCGCATAGTTCTGCTGAAAGGCCTCGGCATTGCTCTGCGCCTGGGCCATCGCAGCCTCCTGCTCCGGCGTCGGGCCGGCACGGCCAATCGTCGTCGCCGGGCCCGCCACGACGATGCATTGCGCATTGAGTACCCGCTCGATCGCGGAACTGGCCCAATCGGATTTGGTCTTTTCCTTCACCGTCATGCTGATATTGACCGTGGCCGTGGTGCCCTGCGGCACCGGCTCTTTGGCTATGGCGATACCGGCCCCGAGCGGCAGGCTGAGAACGGCGAGAGTCGTGGCGAGGCTATTGCGCATCAGGTGTCCCCTGTTTGGTGGCGCGACAAGATCGTTTACAGTGCCAAAGCCAGCGCGTCGCCGCAGTGACGCCTGTCACACAAACTCAAGTCAGTGCGCCACGACCATCGATCGGCCAGATCTCGGCGACCTTGCCATCCCGCACGGCGATGATCCAGTCATAGAGATTGACGGTGGGATCGCAATGACCGGGGATAAGGCGCAGCCTCTCCTCCAGCGCCGGCAAGGCTGCCACCGGGCCACGCAGAATGCCGTGTTCGTCAGACGGTGAATCGAACGTGAGCTCGGGACGCCCAAAGACAGTTGGGTAATCGGAATCGACCGAATGCGCCTTCAACCCGGCATCGATCACCGCGAAGTCAGCGCGCCGGCTCATCACGGAGGTGAGCACAAACAGGCTGTGCTGAAATCGCGGGCCGGCTGGGTCCGGCTGATTGTCGCCGTAATCGCGATCCATGAATATATAGGAGCCGGGCTGGATCTCGTTATAGACGCCGCTCGCAGCCTCGATCGGGAATGTGCCCGTGCCGGCGCCGGTGACGACCGGCACCTCGATCCCGCGCGCTTCCAGCGCCGTCTTCAACTCGCTGGCACGGTCGGCGGCAAAATCGATCGCCGCCTTGCGCTCCGCCAGTGTCCGCAAATGCTGCGCCCCGCCGTGATAGGCGTGGACGCCACCGAAACGCAATGCAGCATGGGCGTGGATGCGTTCAACCAGCGCCACGCCATCCGCAATGCGGACGACACCACAGCGGCCGGCGCCGACATCAAGCTCGAGGTAGACGTCGATCGGCCTGGGTGCGAGTCTCGCCGCCTCGATCAGCCGGTCGAGGCCGAGCGCGCTGTCGACACAAATCCCGATCCGCGCCTGTGCGGTCAACGCCGCCAGGCGCGCAAGCTTGCTGGGCGCCAAGACCTCATTGGTCACCAGCACATCGGTAACACCACCGGCCACCAGCGCTTCCGCTTCGCTCACCTTCTGGCAGCAAAGACCCACTGCGCCCAACGCCATCTGCCGCTTTCCGATGAGAGCGCTCTTATGCGTCTTACCGTGCGGTCGCAGACGAATGCCGCGTGCCTTGGCGAAATCCGCCATGGCCATGAGATTGGCGTCGAACGCAACCAGATCGACGATCAGCGCCGGCGTTTCGATGGCCGCGATCGGATCACCGGGAACAAGAGCGGGACGCGGCACCATCATTCACCTGTGGATGAGACCGTTGAGGATCGCCATCAGTTCTGCATCCGGCTGCTCCGTCAACCGGGCCTGCCGGAAGTGGCGGCAGAATGCCCGCGTCACCGCCGGCCGGTCGCCGACGTCATAGCCATAGCGCTGCAACGCTGCGTAGAAGTCATCATCTGACCATTGCACCGGCTTTGGCTCTCGCCATACGCCGACACCTGCGGCAGCCAGCCCCTGCCAATCGAACAGCTCGCCCGGATCTTCCTTGCGCAACGGCGCCACGTCGCTATGGCCGATCACGCGCGCAGCCGGGATCGGATGCCGCGCTAGGATGCCCAGCGACAATGCCAGCACCGCCGCCATCTGCGCCGGCGGAAACGCACGATAACCGAATTCATGGCCGGGATTGACGATCTCGATGCCGATCGAGCGCTGGTTGATGTTCGCAGCCCCCATCCAGGACGAAACGCCGGCATGCCAGGCGCGGCGATCTTCCGGCACTAGATGGAAGACTCGGCCATCTTCCTCGACCACGTAATGGGCGCTGACCTTGGCCGCCGGATCCCGTAGCCGCGCAATCGCCGCCTCACCGCTTTGCATGCCGGTGTAATGCAGCAGCAGGATGTCGACCGCATGGCCGTCGCGGCTGTCGTGGTTGGGCGATGGCGCGTCGATCATGCTCAGATACCGGTCTTGGTCGAGGGCGCCACCACGGCCGGGCGCCGGATGACGACGATGGCGACACCAGCCAGCGTCGCAAGACCACCCAGCAGCATCTGCCAGGTGATCACTTCGTCGAGGAACAGATGGCCGGAGATGACGCCGATCATCGGCAGCAGCAAGGTGAACGGCATGACCTGGTTGACCGGATAGCGCCGCATCATGTTGTACCAGATCCAATAGCTGAAGATGGCGACGATGACCGATTGGAACAGCAGTGCGCCCCAACCCATCCAGCTGACATCCATGACCATCGGCCATTGATTGCCTTCGAGCAGGAACGACACCACCAGCAATTGCGGCGCCGCCAGGATGGCGATGTAGCCGTTGAGGGTCACCGCATCGAATTCATCGCCCAATGCCTTGACCTGCACATTGGCCGCGGCCCAGACCAACGCTGCACCGACGACCGAGAGCAGCGGCCACAGATTGCCGATGAAGCGCGGTTCTCCGGCAATCAGCACGACACCGGCGAATGCCACGACCATGCCGGTCAGGCGCCGCCAGCCCAGTGTTTCCTTGAAGAAGAATGCCGCGAGGATGGCCGCGAACGGCACCTGCAGCTGCACGGCGATCGAACTGGTGGCGGCGTCGAGATAGCGCATGCCCGTGAAAATCAGGCTGAAATGCATGACACCCATGGTCATGGAGAGCGGGATGAGCTGCAGCAGCTTGCGTTTCGGCAAGCCGACGAAAGGCAGCAACAGCAGCGCCACGATGCTGAAGCGGAGTGCCACGAAGAACAGCGGCTCGAAATGCTGCAGCCCGATCTTGGCCGCCACGAAATTGACGCCCCAGATGAACTGGCATAGCAGCATCAGGGCAAGATGTTGCGGCTTCACGCCCTGATCTCCAGAAAGGGCTTGCCCAGGCTGGCTACATCGATCTCCAGCCCAAGGCCGGGCCCCGTGGGTGTCGACATTTCGCCGTCCAGGCAAGGCGGCATGCCGCGCGCGTTGCTGACCGTGACCCAGTTGTGGAAATCGACCGTGTGAAGGCGATGGCTCTGCGGCGTGGAGAGCGACAGATGGGCCATGGCGGCGGTGTCGATGTCGCTGCCGCCGGTGTCTTCCACCGTCACCTTGAGGTTGAGGTCGACGGCGACGTCACGCATCGCACGCGCACGACCGATACCGCCTACCCGCGCGATCTTGATGGTAACGCCGTCGACGCCGTCGCGCTTGGCACGCAGAAGCGCATCGAGGCTGTCGATGTTTTCATCCAGCACCAAGGGCTGCGCACAAACCGACCGGAGGGAAATGCAATCCTCGTAGGAGCCGCATGGCTGCTCGAGCGTGAAGTCGACATCGCGCACTGCCAGCAGGAACTGCCGAGCCTCGGCTGTGGTCCAACTGCCATTGGCATCGGCGAACAGCACGATGTCGGCGCCGATCGCGGCGCGCACGGCCAGTAGGCGCTCGATATCCTCGCGCGGGTCGAGGCCCACTTTCACCTGCAGGCGGCGATAGCCCTCGGTCACGTATTTCCGCGCCCGCGCCACCATGCGATCCGGCTTTTCCTGCGAGATCGAGCGATAGAGGGCGACGCTGGGCCCGAAGCGACCGCCGAGGAATTCAGCCAGCGGCTGGCCGGCGGCGCGTGCCGCCACATCCCAGCACGCCATGTCGAGCGCCGCCTTGACGTAGGGATGGCCGGCCATGCGATGGTCCATCAGCCGTTCAATGGCCCGCAACTGTCGCGGATCCTGCCCCAGGAGATAAGGCGCCAATTCGGCGATGCCGGCACGGGCGCCGGCGGCGAAGGCCGGCGCATAGAAGCTTCCCAGCGGCGCCATCTCGCCCCAGCCGGTGATGCCGCTATCGGTGCCGATCGCGACAATGGTGGAATCGAACCCCTCCGCCGAGCGCCCGCCCGAACAGGTATAGGTGCCGTCCCGGAACGGCTGGTGCTGCGCGTAGGCGGTGATGCTGGAAATCTTCATGCCGTTTCCTTCAAGCCCCCAACTTCACGCCCCGGGCCCGACCGGCTGCGTCACGACCTGTGGCCGCCGGATGATGATGATGGCAAGGCCCGACATGGTGAGAAGCGCGCCCACCACCATGCGCCAATCCCAGCCTTCGCCCAGCAGCAGCACGGCCGTCGTGGCGCCGAAGATCGGCTCCAGCAGGGTGAAGGGCATGACCAGGCTCACCGGATAGCGGCTCATCATCGCATACCAGATCCCATAGCAGAGGGCTGTGACGATCAGGACCTGATAGGCCATGGCGCCCCAGCCGGCAAGGCCGGCGGCCGACATGGCGGCGAGTTGGCCATCTTCGGTGGCGAAGGAGAGCGCCAGCATCGCGGGCCCGGCCACCAGCCCCACCCAGGCATTGATGCGCCAGCCATCCATATTCTCCGCCATCTTCTTGATGAGGAGGTTGGAGGCAACCCAGGAGAGCGACGCCACCAGGATGAAGCCTGTGCCGAGCCATCCGCCGGCAAAATCCGGGCGCCCGACCAGAACGACGATGCCGACGAAGGCGAGCGCCATCCCGCTCCAGCGCCGCCAGCCGATCCTGTCGCCGAACAGCAGCCCGGCGACCAGGGCCGCAATCGGCACCTGCACCTGGATGAGGATCGAACTGGTGGCGGCATCGACCAGCGCGAGGCCACGGAAGATGCAGGCAAAATGCACAACGCCAAGGATGAAGCCCAGCGTCAGCACCGGTTTCCAATCCTGGCGTTTGGGCAGGCCGACGAAAGGGCAGATCAGGGCCGCCACCGCGATCATCCGCAAGGCAGCGAAGAACAGCGGCGGCCAGTCGTCCAGTCCCCATTTGACGACGGCAAAATTGGCGCCCCACAGGACCTGGGAAAACACCAGCAAAGCAATGTGGCGGGCAAGCATCGGGAACTCTGGGGCGGAGGTGGGAGATTGCCTGCCATGTCTAGCCGATGGCCGCGCTCCTTACCACCCGCCCCCTATGCATAGGTGACCGTCGGCCGTGCAGTGGAGAGACACCCCCGGCCCTCCCCTTCATGGGGGAGGGAGTTTCCAACGAATGGTCGCTATCGGCTCGTTCTAATCCTCTCCCCCCTTGAGGGGGAGAGCTAGAGAGGGGGGTAGGCGACTGAAGACTCATCGAAATACAACTCACTCCCCCACAAAAGAAAACGCCGCCGGGGCGTCCCTCCCCGGCGGCGTGGCAGTCTTTCGCTCTGGGATAACGACTTACTGGACAGCCTCGCCATGGAGGGCCAGGTCAAGTCCATCACGTTCCGCATCCTCGGCCACACGGCAACCGATGATGAGGTCGACGACCTTGTAGATGATGGCCGTGCCGATCGCGACGAAGACGATGCTGAACAACACCGCCTGCACCTGGATCCACATCTGGCCGGCATTGCCGTCGAGCAGGCCGACCGGGGCGTCGCCGCCCTTGATCGTCACGGTCGCGAACACGCCGGTCAGCAAGGCACCCAGCGTGCCGCCTACGCCATGGATGCCAAAGGCATCGAGCGCGTCGTCATAGCCGAGCTTGTTCTTGATGGTGGTCGAGGCGATGAAGCAAACGACACCGGCCGCAAGACCGATGACCAGCGCGCCGCCCGGGGTCACGAAGCCGGCCGCCGGCGTGATGCCGACCAGACCAGCGACGATGCCGGAGATGATGCCGAGCACCGAGGCCTTCTTGTGCAGCAGCCATTCGGCCGCCACCCAGGAGCAACCGGCCGCCGCCGCCGCGATCTGCGTCACCGCAGCCGCCATAGCCGCCGTGCCGTTGGCACCCAGCGCCGAGCCGGCGTTGAAGCCGAACCAGCCACCCCACAGCAGGCCCGCGCCAATGACGCTGTAGACCAGGTTATGCGGGGTGAAGGGCACCTTGCCATGGCCACGACGCTTGCCGATCATGAGCGCCATCACCAGGCCGGAGACACCCGACGCAATGTGGACGACCGTACCGCCGGCGAAGTCGAGCGCGCCGAGCTGGAAGAAGTAGCCCGTGCCGGCCCAGACCATGTGGCAGAGCGGCGAGTAAACCAGCAGCGACCACAGAATGTAGAACAGGATCAGCGCCGAGAACTTCATGCGGTCGGCGAAAGCGCCGGTGATGAGGGCCGGCGTGATGATGGCGAAGGTCATCTGGAAGAAGAAGAAGACCGTCTCCGGGATCGTGCCCGACAAGGTGCCGACCTCGACACCCGACAGCATGGCCTTCGAGAAATCGCCGATGAAGGCATTGCCTTCGCCAAAAGCGAGGCTGTAGCCGGCCACCAGCCAGACGATGGTGATGACGCAGCAGGCGGCCAGCGATTGCGCCAGCACGGTCAGCACGTTGTTCTTGCGCACCAGGCCGCCGTAGAAGAGTGCCAGACCTGGCACCGTCATCAGCAGGACGAGGACGGCTGACGTCATCATCCAGGCGGTGTCGCCCTTGTCGATGGTCGGCACGGCATCCTGGGCCATGGCCAGCCCCGGCGTCATCATCGCCGCCAAGCCAGCCAGACCGGTCCCGAATGCGCGGCCCCGATTCAAAGCCCGGCCCATTGCCTGGTCCGGCATTTTAATATCGACGGCTCCCCCACTTACGTACTGGGCCCCGATTTCCCCATTGGTGCGCATGCGCCTCTCCTGATTGTCGCGAAATATTCTTGCTGCAAAGCAGCACAAGGAGAGCAACCTTCATGCCAATTCATCGAATTATTGATTCATAATAAGAATTTAACCGACCCATCACATGGCCTGCCCGGATTTTAGACATTGCACTCCGAATTGCCCAAAATTTAGCCAGACCACCTGACTATCGTCTTAATGGACTGCCACGCGAAGCAAGCTACAGTCGCTGTCTGCTGTGTTGAGATCGCCGGCGCCGGCTGAGGGGGGCTTCATGTACGGTCTCGTCAATATTGCCGCCAAGGAGCTGATCGTCGGCGAGTTCGGGGCGACGGTCTGGGACCAGATCCGACACAACGCCCATATCGTCGATGACGATTTCGTCGGCATGCAGGAATATCCCGACGACATCACCTATCGCATCATCGGGGCTGCGAGCGATCTCCTGGCCATTCCCGGCCCGGACCTCCTCAAGGCGTTCGGCCAGTATTGGACGCGCTTCGTTGCCAAGCGCGGCTATGGCGAGTTGCTGGAAGTCTCCGGCAATTCGCTCAGCGAGTTCCTGGAGAACCTCGACAACATGCACGCGCAGGTGGGCCTCATCTTCCCGGCGCTCCGCCCGCCCTCGTTCCGAGTCAGTGACATTCAGGCCGACCGCCTGACGCTCCATTATTTCAGCGAGCGCCAGGGACTGGCGCCGATGGTGCTGGGCCTGCTCGAAGGGTTGGAGGCGCATTTCCAGCTCAGCATCACGGTGCACCAGATCGCCGACAAGGCCGCCGGCGCCGATCACGACATCTTCGAAGTCCTGTTCCAGCCGCGCGCGGAGTCTTGACCGTGAGTTCGGTAACGCTCGACGAAGGAGCGCTGGCCACCCTCTTCCCGTTCCATTTCCGCCTCGATGCCGCGCTGTGCATCGTCGCCCTCTCGCCGGTGCTCGGCCGCCTGATGCCGGACCTTCGCGCAGGTGCCGCCTTCGCCGATCATTTCGTGATGGAACGCCCGGTCCTGCGTCCCAGCTTCGCGGCATTTTCGGATTGCCACCGTGTCATGTTCCTGCTGCGCGCCAAGCGCGGGCTGGATCAGGAGGAATTGCTGCTGCGTGGCCAGATGATGTTTCTGCCCGCGACCGATGAATTGCTGTTTGTCGGTAATCCGCGCGTGCGGGAACTTGCCGACCTCAAGCGCCTCGATCTCACCATGCGGGATTTTCCGCCGGATTCGACGCTCACCGACTACCTCATCCTCATCCGTACCCAGCAGACGGCGCTCGCAGAAGCGCAGCGCTTGGCCTCCGACCTTGCCAAGGCGCGAGATGCGGCGCAAATGGCCTCGAACTCGAAATCCGAATTCCTCGCCAATATGAGCCATGAGCTCCGTACACCGCTCAACGCCATCCTCGGCTTTTCCGAGATGATCACCGGCCAGATGGCGGGGCCGATCTCCGACAACTACCAGGGCTACGCCGCCGACATCCACAAGAGCGGCCATCTGCTGCTCGCCATCATCAACGACGTGCTCGACATGGCACGCATCGAGGCCGGCTATCACACGCTTGAAGATGAGAAAGTGCTGGTCGACGAGGTCGTGCGCGACTGCATCCACCTCCTCGAAGCCCGCGCCGAGGAACGCGAGATCACGCTGGGTTACCACAGCGATCTCCCCGGCACCCATATCCGCGCCGATGCCCGGGCGCTGAAGCAGATTTGCCTCAACCTCCTCTCGAACGCGGTCAAGTTCAACAAATGGGATGGCGACGTGCGCGTCCGCTTCACCCGCCGCGGCGACGCCCACCTCGCCCTCATCTTCGAAGACACCGGCCTCGGCATCCCGACCGAAGACCTGCCCCGCCTGTTCCGCCCCTTCCAGCAAGCCGGCGCCACGACCACGCGCACCTTCGGCGGCACCGGCCTCGGCCTCTCGATCACACGGACTTTGGTGGAAATGCACGGCGGCAGGATCGAGCTCGCGTCAACACTCGATCAAGGCTCAATCTTCACGGTGCTGCTGCCTGTGGAGAGGTTGGTTTAAAAACGCGCTTGAAAAAACCCGTCATGGTCGGCGAAGGCCGACCATCCACGAGTTACTTCTTCAGTCGCGGACAAACTCATAGATGATCCCGCTGCGGCAGCAACAGGTCCGTCAAGATCATTTTTTAAAACTATTCGACGCTAGGGCAGTCGTGGTGACTGGAGCGCCCTTTGGATTGCGTCAGAAACGATGGGGTCAAGCATGGCAGCTACGCTTTGGCGTTTAGTCAACAAATCAAAATACAAATCTGCACCGCACAATTTTTCGATTGTCTCTGTTCCTGTTGAGTAATGCCTGCCGAACATCATCACAACTGCCTTGTCCAGAGCACCAAGGTCACTTTGAATTAGTTCTAAGAACTTTTTGCGACAGAGTTCCGTCCACAGGCCTGTATGAATCATTAAATAAATAGGCATCAGATCGGCAAGCCGCGGGAATAGCGCTCCCGACAGGTGCATCTTTTGCCAAACATCAATGTGACGTACGACTGTTTCCTCAGTAGCCGGTCTGCTCAAGAACCACTCGGTATCGTCAGATTTCGTCGCTCCAGACAGTCCATGAACATATGTATGTTTCCATAGAAAACGGCTAACCAATATTACGTCCTCAGCTTTCTCTAGTTTCAGAAAGCATTTTTCCGCATTCTCGCGAGCAGACTTATTCCGGCCTGCGCTTTGCAACAGCGTTTCACATAGTTGGTCCACCAATCCAGTCAAGTTTGTTGGTCTGCTTGCGCAATGTACAACATGTGATGCGATTGATTTGCTTATCGCTATCCAGAGATCCGGGGGATTTTTGATTGAAATCTCGTCGTACACCTCTGAGAGTCTGTCAGTGAAGGCGTCAATTTTTTCTGATGAAAACAATTCGGTCAGCTTGACCTCAATTGCTTTCGAGGATCGATTGACCAACGCCTCCACTGCGCCTTTGCTCCACGCGCCAGGCAACAGGCCAAGACGAAGAGTAGTGAGAAGTGGCCGCCGCCAAGTAAGGCGATCTTTAGGATGGTCAAAGCCTCCACCGTTTGGCACAAGCTTTGGGAACAACTTCCGAAACTGACGCTTTATCGACGGAGAAGATTCCGTCTCGTCAATGAATTCTGTCAATCGACCTTCTTCGTCGAGGCCGTCAAAAATTGAGTAGCGCTCGCTGTATGTTAGCGAATCATAAACAATTAGCTCTGGGTCGTGCCTAAGTCTGTCAATACTTCTAGGCGCCTTGATTTGCAAAACAGAGAATCTTAAAAGATCTATCCAGTCGACCTCTGTGCCAACCATACTACTAAGCACATGAAAGGACCCTACAGTTCTCTTGATGTCGCGCGGTGTCGCTAATAGGCCGCCGAGTATTTCCTCTTCCATTTCTTGATATTCTGTGATCGTGGCAAAATCTCTTGGCAAATTTACGGTCGTTGAAACAGCGTTAAGTTCGGTCTGCCATAATGCACGCAGTTCCTCCGGCAGACTCAAGGGCAACGGTATTTGATATTGAACAATCTTCTCTAGATATGCCTGCCCACGCTGCACTATCTTTTTATAATCTGCGCCTCCAGCGCCAAGGGCTTCAACTACACGAGTTGAGTCATAGGCCAATACATAGGATATGCCCGAAAAATCTAAAACTGATCTTACTAGTTGGGCAATTGTATGCACTTCTGCATCGTCTATACGATCCAGTTCGTCGATTAGAACTACGATTGGAACTTTGACAGACCCTAGCTCCAAACGTAGCTTAGCTCTCAGATTGGACAGTGACTGTGATTTCTGTTGCAGCTGTTCTGCAAGTTTGAGTGCGCCGCTCGCAGCACCACCCGACAATGGGTCTATGACTTTCATGATCGGCGTCAGGTGTTTGCCGTACTGCGCCAACGCGCTGGTTACGCCCTTTAGACGTTTTAGCACTGCGCTTTGAGCCTCGAACTTTGCGTTCAGTTCATCGAAGAATTCTCTGATTAGATCGTTTCGCCCCGATACGAGCCATGGATCAAATCGAACTACAATAGTATCTTGATAAGATTTTTCGATAAACTCGTGAAGCAAATTGAGTATCGAAGACTTTCCACTACCCCACGAACCAGTGATCCCAATTACAACGCCAGTCGACATATGCTTTTTGGCATTAACTAACGCGGCGGCAAGCCGCTCGACGAAATTCAGGCGATCGAGCGTGTCATTTTCTATCCCGAGGATAGGGCGCTCAGGATAAGGTTCCGTCGATTTCTTCTTTGGGTTCGCCACTGGTTTCGACCCCCCACCACCGTATCGGCAAAATTCGTACGGATCTTTAGCAGTAGCATAGCTATCAAACGAGGCGCCGTTAAGTCGTTACTGAGACGTAACAACTATTCTCCTCAATACCCCGCCACAATCCCCTCGATCACCTGATTGATCTCATCATGCTTGTGGCCGTACCAGGAGCCGTGGCCCATGCCTTCCAGCAAGTGAAACTTCGCGCCGGGGATCAGCTGCGCCACTTCCTCGCCGTCCTGCGGTGGGGCTTCGACATCCTCGGCGAAGCCCAGCACGTGGCAGGGCACGCGCACCGTTTTCAACGCTTCGCGCTGGTCGAAGCGCAGGCTCGCATCCCATTGGGGCACGAGGGATTCCTCGTTGGAGCCGCTATCCATCCATTCCAGCATGAGCGCCTTCAGCTTCGGCCATAGCACACGGTCGCCGAGCGCCCGCGCGGGATAGAGCATGGCGGCGTAATGCGTCACCCCCATCATGCCGTCGAGGCGGCCGCCGGCCTTGCGGAATTCGATCTCCGCTTCCTGGTAGTCCCAGCCCCAGCCGGTGCTCCAGGCGCCAGTCCCCATCAACACCGCGACGCGGACGAGATGCGGGTGGTCGATCGCCACCTGCTGCGCGATGGCGGAGCCTAAGGACGTGCCGACGATGGCGACAGGGCCACGGCACACGCCTTCAATGAGGTCGGCGACGTCGCGGGCGAAATCCTCGATCGTCCACGGCATGGGTGCGGCACAGCGCGTCTGCCCGATGCCACGATTGTCATAGACCGTGCTGCGGAAATGCTTGTCGAAATGCGGCGTCTGAAAGCGATGCCAATCCTCGCCCTTGGTGCCACCGCCGCCGATCCACAAAATCTCGCGCGTTCCCGCCACGTCAGGGCCGCTCTGCTGGTAATGGATCGCTGCGTCGCGCCCCTGGAAATGCGGCATCGGCTGTGGTCTCCCCTAAAATAGGCTATTTCACATTCGTATAATATTGTTTAGATGATCGTCAATCTCGCCTTGGTTGCGACGACAGGCTAGAACCGGGACCAAGAATTCGCAGAAAAGATTTACAGCAACGATTCGTGTGATTGCCAATGTCCGAGATACCCACACTGGAAACGCCGCGGCTGCGGTTGCGCGGCCATATCCTTGCCGATCTGGAAGCTTGTACCGCGATGTGGGCGGATCCTGTCGTCACCCGGCATATCGGGGGGCGCCCTTTCACGCCGGAGGAAAGCTGGGCCCGCGTGCTGCGCTATGTCGGCCATTGGGCGCTGCTGGGCTTCGGCTTCTGGGCGGTCGAGGAGAAGGCCAGCGGCCTCTATATCGGCGATGCCGGTATTGCCGATTTCAAGCGCGAGATCGACTCGCCGCTGAACGGATGCCCGGAGGTCGGCTGGGCGATGACCGCGCCCTCACGTGGCAAGGGCTACGCCACGGAAGCCATGCAGGCGATCACGGCCTGGGGCAACACGCGTTTTCCTGGGGCGACCACGGTGTGCATCATCGATCCCGACAACGCGGCATCGATCCGCGTTGCCGAAAAATCCGGCTACCAACTCGTCGGCACCGTCACCTACAAGGACAATCCGATCCTGCTGTTCAGCCGCACGCCGGCCACCGCCGGCGCGCGCTGAACGCGGGTTAGGCGGCGAGCGCGGCGATCTCGCCCGATGCCTTCTTCAGGGCCGCTGCCTTCTGGTCGGCGCCGATGGCAAGGCCCTCTGCCGCCACGAACGTGATGTCGGTGACACCGATGAAAGCGAACACCGCCTTCAGATGGCTTTCCTGATGCTCGAACGCACCCATACCGGATTCCGGTCCATAAAAACCACCGCGTGACAGCGCAACGAACACCTTCTTGGCGCCCGCCAGGCCCTCCGGACCCTTCTCGGTATAGCGGAACGTCTTGCCGGCGATGAGGATGCGATCAACCCAGGCCTTCAGCTGGCTGCTGATGCCGAAATTATACATCGGTGCGCCGATCACGATGGTGTCGGCTGCGAGAAACTCAGCCAGCACATCACCGCCTGTTTTCAGATCCTGTGCCAGCTCTCCGGTCACTTCCTGCGGACCTTGGGCGGCAGCCAGCACAGCGCCGGAGAGATGCGGCAGCGGATTGCCACCAATATCGCGATACGTCACCTCAGCACCGGGATTCCCTGCGCGCAGTTTGGCAACGATCTCGGCGGAAAGCTGCCGGCTCACCGACGCGCCGCCGAGGATGCTGGAATCGATGTGAAGAATTTTCATGTGAATATTTTCCTTCTATGCCGAATGGATCGATGCATTGAAGGTATTCATGGTGCCAATCGCCGATAAGGTGGCTAATTTCCAACGACTTGTTCTATATTTGGAACAATGATCGGAGGGAATGATGCGCGATCTCAACGACCTCGCCTATTTCGAAGCCGTCGTGCGCCATCGCGGCTTCGGTACCGCGGCCCGCGCCATCGGAATCCCCAAATCGAAACTGAGCCGCCACGTGACCAGGCTGGAGGCCGAACTCGGCGTGCGCCTCCTCGAACGTTCGACCAGGCGTTTCGTCGTCACCGAACTCGGCCAGGAATTCTACCGCCACTGCCAGGCGGTCATCGCCGAGGCTGAAGCCGCCGATGACGTGGCAGCACGTGTCCAGGGTGAGCCCCGGGGCCTGGTGCGCGTCAGCCTGCCGATGGGCATCTCCCACGCCCTCGGACGGCAGCTGCCCGGCTTCCTGCAGCGCTACCCGAAGCTGCGCCTGCAGCTGGTCATCGCCAACCGCCGCATCGACATCATCGGCGAGCGCATCGATATCGCCTTGCGCATCCGCCAGCGCCTCGACACCGATGCCAATCTCACTATGCGCGCCTTCGGCGAGAGCGCCAATTTCATCATTGCCAGCCCGGATCTCATCGCTCAGTTCGGCATGCCGGAATCGCCGGCCGATCTGCGCGCCTTCCCGACCCTCGGCCATGATGAAGACTTTGGCGACAGCCAATGGCTGCTCGCCGGCCCCGATGGCGCGGAAGAAATCTTCGCCCACCAGCCACGCCTGGCCTGCCATGATTTCAACATGCTGGTCGAGGCGGCGGTCGCCGGCATCGGCGTCACCTGCCTGCCGGAGGAAGCCTGCCGCCAGGAATTGGCGACGGGACAGCTGCTGCGCATCCTGCCTGATTGGCATGGCGGTCGCGGCATCCGGCATCTGGTCTTCACCTCGCGCCGCGGCATGCTGCCTTCGGTGCGCGCGGTCATCGATTTCCTGCTGGCGACCCTGCCCGATATGACGGTCGATCGCGCTACTTTGTCTTCGGCGCTATCGTCTCCACCGGCCCGGACGCTGCCTTCCACGCGCTGAATCCGCCGGTGAGATGCGCCACATCGTCGAGGCCCATATCCTGTGCGGTCTTCGTGGCGAGCGCCGAGCGCCAACCACTTGCGCAATAGAATACGAAGCGCTTGGGCTCAGCGAAGATCGGTTTGTGATAGGGGCTTTCCGGATCGATCCAGAATTCCAGCATGCCGCGCGGGCAATGGAAGGCGCCGGGGATCTTGCCCTCGCGCTCCAGCTCGCGCGGATCGCGGAGATCGACAAAGACCGTCGCCGCATCATTCTGACGCGCGATGGCCGCAGCCGGCTCCACTGCGGTGATCGCTGCATTGGCCTCTGCCAACAAAGCTTTGTAACCCTTGGTGATCGGCATGATGCTCGTCCTGCAGGATGGGTGGGATCCCATCCTGCAGTCCAGGGTCGAGACGTCAACTATTTCCCCATATAGACCGCTTCGACATTGTTGCCGTCGGGATCGGTGAGGAAGGCTGCGAAATAGGTCGGGCTGTAATCGGCGCGCAACCCCGCCGGCCCGTTATCCACGCCACCGGCCTTGAGACCGGCCGCGTGAAACTTTTCCACCGCTTTGCGGTCGGGTGCCGCGAAGGCGATATGAGAACCCGGTCCCTTGGCGCCCTTATGCGCATAGAGCCACAGCACGGCATTACCATCCGGGCCGAGGCCAGCGCCGGATTCGTCTTGTGAACAGACCTTGGCACCCAGCGGCGCCATCACGGCTTTATAAAAGGCGACGCTGGCGGCGACGTCCCGCACATGCAAACCCAAATGATCGAACATGATGACCTCCTTGATTGAGGTCGGGAAACTAGGCCGCGCGGGCCAGTCTTTCTTGGAGGATCTTGCGCTCATGGGGGCGCATGCCGCTTTGGGCAAGACGGCGGAAGGTGCGCGGCGACATGCCGGCAGCACGGTGGAACGTACGCACGAAATTGGAGAGGTCGCCGAAGCCGATCTCAAAAGCGATATCGGTGATCGGTTGGTCGTCTTCGGCCAGCAGCCGAGCCGCCTGGCGCAGGCGCGCACGGATGAGATACTGATGCGGCGTCACGCCGACGACCTTGGCGAAGAGACGCAGGAAGTGGAAAGCACTGAGCCCGCTCTCGCGCCCGGCAGCGGCAAGGTCGATCTCCTCCTGCGCATGTTCCTCGATCCAATGCGCGGCGGCCACGATGCGGCGGCGATCCTTTGCGCGGATTTTGCCCATGCCATGCCGGTCGCCGGTCTCCAGTGAAACGACCTTGGCGACCAAAGCCAGACCCGCTTCTTCAACGGCAACATTGCTGTCGCCGGCCGCGGCTGCCTCAGCGAGGGCACCCAGCACCATCAATTCCGCCCGTGGCGCCACGGCGCCGCGCTGCCAGCTTTCGACATCGTCGCCGATGGTCGCGACCAGTTCCGGCTTCAGCTTGAAGCAGAGGCACTCGTCGCCGCCGTCATGATGATCGTGGGTGCAGCTATATTCCTCGTCCGGACGGCCGATGAGGATCGAGCCCGGTAGCATATCGAAATGACGGCCGCGATTGAGATAGCCGAAACTGCCGCGGCGCACGAAAGCGACCGAATAGGAATCATGCGCTTCGACAAACGGCTTGTCCTCCGGACCGGCGGTGCACCGGTAGAGGTTGGCCGTGAGGTTCGAGGTGCTGCACAAGGATGTCAAAAGCATGATCCGGCAAGGTTAGGACGGCCGAATAGCTTCCGGCAAATCACAATCCGCGACTTGGCAAATCTTGCTGTTTTCAGACCGCGACCAGGGGCCGATGCGGACCCGTCGGCAGCGTGACCGCGATGGTATCGCCCGGCCGCACATCGCCACCCTTGATCACCACCGCCATGACGCCGGCCTTGCGGATGAGCGCACCGGCGGCATCCCGGTCGAGCACGGCCGCCATGAGGCCCTTTTGGAAACGGTCGATCTGGACGCAAGGGTTGCGCAGCCCGGTGATCTCGACCACCGCCTCAGACCCCAATTGCAGGCGAGTTGCCTCCGGCAGAGCCAGCAGATCGATGCCACGGGTGGTCACGTTCTCGCCCATCTCGGCCGGCGCCATACTGAATCCATGCGCCGCCACTTCGTCGAACAATTCCGACTGCAGCAGATGCACCTGGCGGAGATTGGGCTGGTTGGGATCCTTGGCCACACGGCTGCGATGCTTCACCGTCTCGCCCATATGCGCGTCACCCGCTACGCCCAACCCGGTCAACAACCGGATCTCGAACGCAGGCTGCTTGGAGAAGTTATGGCCGCGCGCGAGGCTCACGCCGATAACCGAAGCCGTCATCAGGCTTGCTCGCCGTCCTCGCCGCCATGCACCTTGGCCGCAAGCGAGGCCGACAGGAACAGATCGATGTCGCCGTCGAGGACACCCTGGCTGTCGCTGGTCTCGGCGCCCGTGCGCAGATCCTTGATCATCTGATAGGGCTGCAGCACGTATGACCGGATCTGGTGGCCCCAGCCAATATCGGTCTTGGCATCGGCCACGGCCTGCGCCTTTTCCTCGCGGATGCGCAACTCACGCTCATACATGCGGGCTTTAAGCATATCCATCGCCATGGCGCGGTTGCGGTGCTGCGATCGGTCGGCCTGGCACGAGACCACGATGCCGGTCGGTTCATGGGTGATGCGGATGGCGCTGTCGGTCTTGTTGATGTGCTGCCCACCGGCACCGGAGGCACGGAACGTGTCGATGCGCAGATCCTTATCCAGGATCTCGATATTGATATTGTCGTCGATCACCGGATAGACCCAGATCGAGCTGAACGAGGTGTGGCGCCGCGCATTGGAATCGAACGGCGAGATGCGCACCAACCGATGGACACCGCTCTCCGATTTCAGCCAGCCATAGGCGTTCGGCCCCTTGATCTCGATGGTCGAGGATTTGAGGCCCGCTTCTTCGCCAGCACTTTCTTCCAGCCACTCGACCTTGTAGCCGTGCTTTTCCGCCCAGCGGGTATACATGCGCAGCAGGATCTGCGCCCAATCCTGCGCCTCGGTCCCGCCGGCGCCGGCATGGACTTCAAGATAACAATCGTTCTGATCGGCTTCGCCTGAGAGCAGGCTTTCGAGCTCGCGCTGCCCGGCCTTGGCCTTCAATTCCTTGATCAGCTTCTCGGCTTCGTCGACGGTGGCGGTGTCGCCTTCCATCTCGCCCAGCTCAGCCAGGGTCAGCGCATCGTCGAGCTCGCGCTCCAGCGCCTTGTAGCCATCCATGGAACTTTGCAGATGGGTGCGCTCGCGCATCACTTTCTGCGCCTTCTCAGGCTTGTCCCACAGGGTCGGGTCTTCGGAGAGGACGTTCAGTTCGTCGAGACGACGCAGGGCGTTATCCCAGTCAAAGATGCCTCCTCAGCAGGGCCAGGGAAGATCGGATCTCCCCCGCCGCCGCCTCGATCTCAGCGCGCATGTTCTTCGCCTTCAGATGTTGGTCGATATCGATTTCGGGGCGGAACATGCCCATGGAAGGCCGGGACGTCAACCACCGAGCCCAACAGCCCTCAATACAGCCCGGAATCCCCACCGCTGCTGGCGGGAGGCGGGATCAGGACCGGGGCTTGTTGCTGCTGCACGGGGTATTGCGGCTGTTGCACGGGATATTGCGGCTGCGGCTGGCCCTGTTGCTGCGGCTGAGGCGGGATGAGAACCGGGGCTTGGCCCTGGACGGTCGGATATTGCGGCTGTGGATAGACCGGCTGCTGTCCATAGGTCGGTTGCTGGCCATAGGTCGGCTGCTGCTGCTGGCCACCCTGATAGACACCCGTCGAATCAATGATTGTCGTCCCACTGTCGTTATAGACGCCCTGCGCTGCCGCACCGAACGGGCCGGTCGGAATGACCGAGCCATAACCCGCATCCTGGCCGTAATTGGCATAGCCTTCGATGATCTGCTGCTGACCGGTGGGCTCTGTCCCGGGCTTGAACGCTTCCCAGATGGCAAGCCCCTCGTCGCCCGCGACCCAGCGCTCGCCGGTCTTCTCGTTCACCTTTACCAGGCGGACGCCGGGCGGTACGCGGAACGGGGTCGCCGGCTCGTCCTTCAAGGCCTCGATCATGAAGTCGCGGAAGATTGGGGCCGACAGACGGCCACCCGTGGCCTTGGCACCCAATGAGCGCGGCTGGTCGAAGCCGAGATAGACGCCCGCCACAAGATCAGGCGAATAGCCGATGAACCAGACATCGCGCCCGTCATTGGTCGTACCGGTCTTGCCGGCGAGCGGCTTGCCCACGGCTTTCACAGCACTGGCGGTGCCGCGCTGCACGACACCTTCCATCATCGAGACCATCTGATAGGCATTGGCGGGATCGAGCACCTGCGCCCGCTCATCGGGCAATTCCGGCGGCGGCGCGCCGTCATAGCTCGCGGCCTGGCAGCCATCGCATTTGCGTTCGTCATGACGATAGACCGTCCAGCCTTGTGCATCCTGCACGCGGTCGATGAAGGTCGGCACCACCTTCTTGCCGCCATTGACGATCTCGGCATAGGCACCGACCATGCGCAAGGCCGTGGTCTCCTGCGCACCCAGCGACATCGCCAGGGTCTGCTGCAGTTTGTCGACGGCACCCATGCGCTCGGCCACTTCGGCGACTTTGGCCATGCCGATGGTTTGTGCCATGCGGATGGTCATCAAGTTGCGCGAATGCTGCAATCCCTGCCGCATGGTGGCGGCACCCAGGAAATTCTTCTCGAAATTCTCCGGCTGCCACAGCGGCAGGCCCGGCCCCTGGTCGATCGCGATCGGTGCATCGAGAATGATGGTCGAGGGCGTGTAGCCGGCTTCGAGTGCAGCCAGGTAGACGATCGGCTTGAAGCTCGATCCAGGCTGGCGCATCGCCTGCGTGGCGCGGTTGAATTCGCTCTGCTTGTAAGACCAGCCACCGGTCATCGCGAGCACGCGGCCCGTATGGGGATCCATGGCGATCAGGGCGCCCGAAATCTCCGGCACCTGGCGCAGATGATAGAGCGGGAGGCCTTCCGCCTTCAGCTGCTTCTCGATCTTGTTGCCGTCGACATCGAGTTCTTCGACATCGTCGAGCTTGTCCTTGTCGGAAACCTTGGCCTCGACCGCCACGACATCGCCGACATTGAACACATCGGCGGCATTCTTCACGGCGCCACCCAGGCGACCTTCCGGCGACCGACGCCGTGCCCAGGCGAGGTCGTCGAGCGTGATCAGCCCCTCATGGCCGTCGATGAAGCCGATCTTCGCTTCGTCCTTCTCGACGGCAAGCACCATCGCCGGCTTCCAGTCGTAGAGCCAGGGAATGGCGCCAAGTTTGGCGAGGCTCGCCTGCCAATCGTCGAGGCTGTCAGCATGACCCAGCGGCCCGCGATAGCCTTGTGTGCGGTCAAAGGAGACCAGATGCTTGTGCAGCACCCTGTCGGCAATCTCCTGAAGATGCGGATCGACCGTCGCCTTCACCGTCAGGCCCTTCTTGTAGAGCCCGTCTTCGCCGAAGCGCTGCACCAATTCGCGCCGCACTTCCTCGGCGAAGTAATCCGCCTCGAAGCGTTCCTCGCCGCTGCGCGCCTTTTGCACCAGCGCCGCAGCTTTGGCTTCCGTCGCTTCGGCCTCGGTGAGGTGACCGTCTTCGTACATGCGCGAGATGACCCAGTCGCGGCGCTCCTTGGCAGCCTGCGGGTACTTCACGATCGAGTAGTTGTTGGGCGCCTTGGGCAGGGCGGCAAGATAAGCCGCCTCCGGCACCGTCAGCTCATCGAGCGACTTGTTGAAATAGTTGAGTGCCGCGGCGGCAACACCGTAATTGCCCTGGCCCAGATAAATCTGGTTGAGATAAAGCTCGAGGATGCGATCCTTCGAGAACGCCTTCTCGATACGCAAGGCCAGGATCGCTTCCTTGATCTTGCGGTCTATCGATCGTTCGTTGGTCAGCAGGAAGTTCTTGGTCACCTGCTGCGTGATGGTCGAGGCGCCGACCGGCCGCTTGTCCGACCCGTAATTCTTGAGATTGACGAGCACCGCATTGATGAGGCCCGGGATATCGATGCCCGAATGGCTGTAGAACGACTTGTCCTCGGCGGCGAGGAAGGCGTTGATGACCCGCTTCGGAATGACCTTGATCGGCACGAAGACGCGGTTCTCGATGGCGTATTCGGCGAGCAGGCGACCGTCACCGGCATAGATGCGCGTGGTGACGGGCGGATCATAGGCAGCCAGCTGATAGTAGTCCGGCAGGCCTTGCGAGTAGTGCTCGTAAACCAGCCAGGCACCGATGGCACCGACGGTTGCCAGCACCATGAAGATGCCGACCAGGAAAGAAAGGATACGCGTCAATCGGGTCATAATCTGGCTTTTCGTCGCAATGCTCGGGTGGTCGGATTTGGTCATCATGTCTCTGGGTGTCAGTCTGGACCGGATATAGCACCTGTCCATCCGAATTGTCGCCCAACTCGCGCGCCGGCCACGCCCCCGCAATTCCCGGGCGCGGCCTTCGGGTAAGCCAGGGATGCCGCAAGATCAAGGCAATTTTACGGCCCCTTGAAGGGCCTGGCCGATGCCCAGCCCCAGCGCGAAAAACTTCGTAGCTCTGGCATTATAATCAACGAGTTACCCTGTACGCGGCCAGATCGCCCTGGATCAGACCAGGCCGTCATCTTCGATATTCAGGATTTGGCCGCAGGCTTTGCAGTGCACGGCGTCGTGATCATGCCGCTTGAGGCCGCAATGCGGACATTTGTGCACCACCTTGTTGGGCCGGATGATGACCTGCACCAGCCGCAGGAACAGCGACACGCCGAAGATCATGATGAGAACGGCGATCATCTTGCCGCTGGTGCCGACCAGCGTCACATCCCCAAAACCGGTGGTCGTGAGCGTGGTGACGGTAAAATAGAGCGCATCCGCGTAATTGGCGATCTTGTCGTTTACCAGATGCTGCGTCTCGTAGACGAAAGCCGTCATGACGAACAGGAAGACGCCGAGGTTGACGCCTGCCGAAATGGTCTGCTCGTTCTGCCGGAAAAAGCTGAAATCCTGGCGCAGGCGCTTGAGCAGCTGGTAGGAGCGCAGCAGGCGGAGCATGCGCGCCACGCGCAGGAAGGCGAGCCCTTCGCCGATGATCGGCGCCAGCAGCGAAATGATGACGACGATGTCAGCAATGCCGAGCGGATTGACCAGGTCCGCCATGCGGTGGCGGCTGATCCACAGCCGGGCCGCGAAATCCGCCACGATACCGATGCCGATCAGCGCATCGACGATTTCCACCGGCAACCCGTGATCGGTAAAGGACGATCCCATCAGGAACAGGATCGTCGCCACGTCGAATGCGACCAGGGCATAGCGAAAATGCACCGCCCGCCTGGTGTCGCCTTCATAGAGTTCGAGGATGAGCGTCTTCATGCGGCCGCGCTGTTCCTGCTGGTGATCGCGCGGGGCCGTTAGGTCCGCTTGATGCTGTCCTGCCAGTCGAAGAAGGACTGGATCGCCCGCGAGATCGCTTTGGCGAGGCCCTTTTGATGGGTCTTGCTGGTCAGGAGCTGCTGGTCCTTGACGGAAGAGATATAGCCCATTTCCAGCAGGATCGAGGGAACATCCGGCGCCTTGAGGACGGCAAAGCCGGCAAAGCGGTGGCTTTGCTCCAGCATCAAAGTGTCCTTCTTCAGCGCCTTCACCAGCATCTTGGCAAAGCGCGCCGACAGATTGGTGGTTTCGCGCTGGGCAAGGTCGATGAGGATGCCGGTCACCACCTTGCTCTCGTTGGAGAGATCGACGCCAGCGATGACGTCCGACTTGTTCTCCTTGGCGGCCAGCGCCTCGGCCTCGGAATCGGAGGCGTTTTCGGACAGCGTGTAGACTGAGGCACCCCGCGTCTTGGCATTGGCATGGCTGTCGGCGTGGAGAGAGATAAACAGGTCCGCCTCCCCGTCCCGCGCCAGCTTGAAGCGGTCGCGCAAGGGGATATAGACGTCCTTGTCCCGGGTCAGCGCAACGCGGAAGCGGCCGGTCGCCAACAATTCCTTTTTCAGCGCCTTTGCCACGGCGAGCGTGATGGTCTTTTCCATGGTGCCGTTGCCGATGGCACCCGGATCGATGCCGCCATGGCCCGGATCGATCACGATGAGCGGCTTCCGGTGGGCGTCCTTCTTCTTCGTGCCCGGGTCGTTGGGCTTCGGGGTCGGGACCAGGATCGCCTGGTCGGCCGGGGCCGGTGCCGGAATTGTCGTTCCCGCTTCGCTTTTCGCGGAAACGGTTGAAGCCAGCGGGTCCGGATCGGCCGAAATCCCGCCGCCCGTACCAGCAACTGCATCACCGGGCTTGGTCGCCTGGCCATCCTTGGGCGACGGCACCTCCTGCTGGAGCGCGATCGCCGGGGCGGGCATCCCGCTGCCGTCGGACGCGAACAGGGTGCGGCGGATCTGGCCCATGAAGGCGGCATCGTCGCTGGGCTTAAGGTCGATCAGCAGGCGGCGCGGCAGTGATTCGGTCTTCTCGACCAGGGTCACCTGCGCGACTCGGGCAGGCGCCGCGAGGTCGAGCACGATGCGGGAGGTGCCGACCTTGAACAGGCCATAGCGCATGGCAGCCACCAAACCGCGGCCCTGCAGCTTGCGCCCGGCCGGGATCTGCCAATCCACCTCATCGAGATCGATGACGACGCGGAACGGATCGGCAAGGGCGAACACCTTGTAGCCGGTGGACGCAGTGAGATCGAGCACGACCCGGGTCAGGTCCGGCTCGACGCCTAGCTTGGCATCGGTCACCGCTGGTTTGGCCTGGACAGCCGAAATTCCCGCTCCCTGCAGGCCCAGGAATGCGCCAAAGATGCCGGCGAGCAGCAACAGGCTGACGCGCAGCAGCGACATAAAAGTGTGGGTCTTCCGCATGTTGCCGGTTCGTTGCGTGAATCTCTCACAATATAATCGCGTAACTAGCTGAAAGGCAACAAGATATTGAAATTGCCTGAAATTTGGGCAGCAACCCGGCCGCTGCCGCTGGAATGGCCCCGTCCGTCGGGCAATTGCAGTTGTGTTGCAGGTCCCACGTCAGTATGGTGACTTTCCGCGACCGCCGATGTCGGTCCCAAACCGCTCTTAAAAGCTGGCCTGGGGCATAAACCGGCGGTTGGTCGTGAACCTGGGCCACTGTCCATAATTGCTCCGACGCATATTCTTTTCGGGGCTGGCCGGTACTCAGGCTGCGCATGTGCGCAAGGCAAGGTCGCTCCCGACCTGATACGGACCGGAGCCGAGACTTGTTTTGTCGCCAAAAACAACAGGTTGACATGACGCCACCCTGCAATTCACCAACCCTCTTCGCGCCGCCGATCGCTGCGAATGCGATCGACGCTGGGCGCGTCACGGAGCTATGCACCTATGACCAAAATTATGCTGATCGACGCCACCCACCCGGAAGAAACCCGCGTCGCGGTGGTGGACGGCCGCAGGCTTGAAGAATTCGACGTCGAAGTCGCCAGCCGGCACCCTCTCAAAGGCAACATCTATCTCGCCAAGGTAACCCGGGTCGAACCCTCGCTTCAGGCCGCTTTCGTGGAATATGGCGGCAATCGCCATGGTTTCCTGGCCTTCAGCGAAATCCATCCCGATTATTACCGCATCCCGGTCGCCGACCGCGAAGCGTTGATGCGTGAGGATATCGAGGAAGCCGAGGCCGACGACCGTCGTCCGCGGCGCGGTCGCGACAAGGATCGGGATCGTGACCGCAATCGCGGTCGCAACCGCGGTGGCCACGCCAGTGAGAATGGGGCCATTGAGAATGCTACGGTCGAAAATGGCGCCGAAGGCGACCAGGCGACCCATCACGAGAATGATCACGGGCATGACCAGGACGATCATGACCATGATCATGACCATGAAAGCCATGAGAATCATTCTCAATCGCTCGCCGAAGACGCCTCTGGCGAGCTAGCTGGCGCATCCGAATCCGACCCCCGCGAACCGGCAGCGGATGCCACGGTTATGCCGCTCATTGCCAGCCATGACAGCCTGCGGAGCGAGCCGGTCGAGCCTGAGCCCACGCCGGTCGTTCCCATTGCCGACTATCAAGCCACCGCTTCCGACGTGACGGACGATGTGGCCGGCGACGTGGCCGGGCAGAGCGATGCGACGATCCTCGAATTCCGCAACGAGCATGATCATGCGGCCGATGCCGAAGTACCGGCAGCGCCCCATGGCGACATCGTCGAAGTGGCGCAGCCCCCCGAGGTGATCGACACCCTCGGCGGCGAAGAAGCCACCCCGGCCGACGATGCCGAGGACGAAGAAGAGGATGACGACGATTCCGATCGCCGTCGCCGCCAGCGCCACATGCGCCGCTATAAGATCCAGGAAGTCATCAAGCGCCGGCAGATCCTGCTGGTCCAGGTGACCAAGGAAGAACGCGGCAACAAGGGCGCGGCACTTACCACCTATATGTCGCTGGCCGGCCGCTATTGCGTGCTGATGCCGAACACCGACCGTGGCGGCGGTATTTCGCGCCGTATTACATCGGTCGCCGACCGCAAGCGCCTGAAGTCGATCGTCGACGAACTGGATCCGCCGGAAGGCATGGCGGTCATCGTCCGCACCGCCGGCATGGAACGCCAGCGCAGTGAGATCAAGCGCGACTTCGAATACCTGCTGCGTCTGTGGGACGAGATCCGCGACAACACTCTGCGCTCCACCGCGCCGGCACTCATCTATGAAGAAGCCAGCCTGATCAAGCGCTCGATCCGCGATCTCTATACCCGTGATATCGGTGACATCGTGGTCGCCGGCACCGACGCCTACAAATCGGCGCGCTCCTTCATGCGCATGCTGGCCCCGGCCCATGCCAAGCGCGTGCAGTTCTACCGCGACCCGTCGCTGCCGCTATTCCAGCGCTACCAGATCGAAAGTCAGATCGCGGCGATTCATCACCCGGTCGTCAATCTGCGCTCGGGTGGCTACATCGTCATCAACCAGACCGAAGCCCTGGTCGCGGTCGACGTCAACTCCGGCCGTTCGACCCGCGAGCGCAATATCGAAGAGACGGCACTCCGCACCAATCTCGAGGCGGCGGAAGAAGTTGCCCGCCAATTGCGCCTGCGCGATCTCGCGGGCCTGATCGTGATCGATTTCATCGACATGGACGAAGGGCGCAACAACGCCGCCGTCGAACGTCGCATGAAGGACTCGCTGCGCAATGACCGCGCCCGCATCCAGATCGGCCGCATCAGCTCGTTCGGCCTTTTGGAAATGTCGCGCCAGCGGCTGCATGCCAGCTTGCAGGAGGCCTCGACCGAGATCTGCCCGCATTGCCATGGCACCGGCCGCATGCGCTCGGTGGATTCGACAGCCCTCCATGTACTGCGCATGGTCGAAGAAGAGATCACGCGCAATGCCACCCCGGGTGTCACGGTGTTCGTGCCCTCCTCGGTCGCTCTCTACATTCTCAACCAGAAGCGCCACGCTCTGTCGCAGCTTGAGCTGCGCCGCGGTGTGCGCATCTATCTCAGCGCCGATGATGAACTGATGCCGCCGGACTACCGGATTGAGCGCATCAAGATCCTGGCGCCAGGCGAAGAACTGCCGCCGGCTCCGGAGCCCGAAGTCATCGATGTCGATTTCGCCGAGATCGAGGACGACAATTACGTCGAGGAAATCGACGAAGCCGACATCGCCGTCGATGCCGAGGCTGATGCGGATGGCGATGATGCCGGTGACGACGCTGCCGCCAGCGAAGATGGCACCGAGCGCGGCCAGAGCCGCAACAACAAGCGCCGCCGCCGCCGTCGTGGCCGTGGTGGCCGCTTCCAGGCCGATGAATTCACCGACCAGGCGGAAGGTGCTAGCGCCGAAGGCGATGCCGAAAAGCGCGCCGACAGCGACACCAGCCGCCGTCACGCCGGTCCCGACGACTTGGCCGCCGACGATGCCGAAGACGGTGACGAAGGCGACGATGCCGAAGGCGATGACGGTGCCGAAGGTCAGGCCGACGGCCAGGGTGACGCCAATGTCGCCGGCGAGAGCGAAGAACATCGTCGTCGTCGTCGTCGTGGCCGCCGTGGTGGCCGCCGCCGTTCACGCCGTCCCCAGGACGGTGTGCAGGGTGATGCCGAAAACGACAATGCCGCGCAGGCCGATGGCAGCGCGCCGGGTATGGGCGAACAGCCGCATCTGCCAAGCGATGCCGATTCCCTGCCGCCCTTGTGGCGCGCGGAAGGCGAACAGGCTGCGACCGGCGATGCAACCGATACCGGCGACGTGCGTGATGGCAATAAGAGCGACCGGCCGCGTCGCCAGCGCCGTCCACGCCGTGACCGCAACGATGGCACCTCGACGGAAGCCCCGTCTTCCATCGTTGCACCAGCTATCGCTGCGCCTGAACCCGTCGCAGCGCCTGCGCCCGCCGCCATTGCCAGCAGCCCGGCCGAACCGGCTGGCGAGCTTGCCCTCGCTGCCCGCCCCGTCACCGTGATCGAGGTCAAGGATAGCGGCGAAGCCGTTGCTGCGACCGCAGAAGAAGACCCCGACCAGCCCAAGAAGCGTGGCTGGTGGCGCCGCCTGATCGAGTAGATCGCGGACGCCAACAAGCGCCAACGAAACAAGGCCTGATGGATCCCATCAGGCCTTGTTCATTTTCGCGGATAGCTCGCTGCGTAAGGCTTACTTCGCCTGCGACATGGCATCGAGCAAGCGGCCCTGGTACAGCGAGATGCCGAGCTTGCTGCCGATCTCCAGTCCCTGTTCGGAATCTACCCGGCACAGAATAATGCGATCGCGGCCGAAGCGTTCGACCGCCTTCTGCATGTTCTCGCCCTGGGTGGTGGTGCAATCGTCATAGAGGGCCGGCGACCAGATCACCTTGATGAGGTCGACATTTAGCTGGTCGCGGTCGAGCATCGGGAGAAGCTGGTACTTCACCTGATCGAGAATGATCTTGTAGCCGCGCTCGCGCAGGAAATCGCGCGCGAACACGAAATCCTCGGGCTCGCTGAAATAATCGGTGGCCGGCAATTCGATCGCCAGCGGCCCGCGCTCCTTGTTGTTGGTGGCACGGTCGAAATCGAGGAATTCCGGCGACAGCACCGTGCCCAGCGACAAATTCAAGCTCGCATTCTTGAGCATCGGTTGATACTCCTGCTGCGGCATCAAGGCTAGCATGCGCGCATCAAGCACCCGCGCCAGATGCTGGAACAGCGATTTGTCCGCCGTGACGTTGTAGCCCGGCGCCACGGTCTGGGCCAGGAACGGCATCGAGAAGAACAATTCGGTGAGGATCGGCGCGGGCTTGGCACCGGGAATGATCGCGAACACCTGCTGGCGGCGGAGCACATTGGCAAGATCGGCGTTGATGATCGCCTTCTCGAGCTTCTCGAGAATGGCCGGGCTGATCATGTGACCACGACCGTCTTCCAGTGCTGCCCCGCTTTTCGCCGCCGCCGCGGCCTGCGAATTGGCCTTGCGGCGATCGTCGCTGTGCTTGCGCGCCAGTTCGATGAAGCCTTCCCACTCCACCTCGATGTCGTACCACGACGCAAAGGGCGGCGGCCGGCGCGATGGGCTGGGCGGCGCCGAGAACAGCGGGTCTTCCTTGAACATCTGCTTGATGTGGCGGACATAGATGTCGATGTCGTCTTCGCTGGCGCCCTTGGTCAGCGCCACCACATCGTTGTTCCACAGCTGATAGACGCCGGCATCGAAGCGCTGCACCAGAGGTTCCAGAATCTGCTTGGCAACGCGCACATGATGCGGCCGCTGATTATAGGGCCGCAGCTGCGACAGATGAATCTGTACCGCGCGGCGACCGGTACGATGCCGCTCCAGCCGCTCGGCATAATCGACGAGCAACTCTTCATCGCTGGTGGTGCGCCCGTCCTTGACCCGCTCGTTCATCCCAACCCCTGCCTCGATCCCAGTTTGCCTCGGCCCGGTATTCCGGGTCCAGCTGCGTCGCCCCAAGACAGAAAACCTAGTGCCCGAGTCGCGCTCAAAATCCGCAGCAATCCTGGGATTCTTATACCCCTGTTTCAGACCGCGCGCCTCACCGGCGATGCAGCCACCAGCCGTTTTCGTTGATCGAATAGACCGGCTGGTAGTGTTTGATCGTATTCGCCGGGACCACCGTCTTGATCTGGTTGTCGAGCAGCAAGGCATCCGACCCGTTGTAGACGATGAGAACGGCATGGCCGACGCCGAGGTTTAGGTCCTGCAGCGCCACGACGCGCATGTCCTCGATCGGAATACCAAGCGCTTTCAGGGCCATGAACTTGGCAATCGCATAATCCTCGCAATCGCCGTTCTTCTTGAGGAACTGGAACGGTGTCGCCCAGTAATCCTCCTTGCCCCAGTTGCGCATGTCGATGATGTACTTCTTGGAATTGAGGAGCTTGTTAACCTCTTTGATCTGGGTCAGCCGGTCCTTGTCCTTGAGGTCGTCGATCAGTCCCGTCCAGCCTTTGGTCGTGCAGGTATCTGAATCGCACGGCGAGCCACCCTTCCAGCGCCCGACCATGTCGATCCATTTCGGGAACTTCTTCAGGTTCTTGGACGGCAGCTCGATTGAGCTGAAGATCTTGGGGTATGTGCGCGCCTCGGCAAGGTTTGTCGGCAGCAGGACGCAGACTGTCAGCAGCAGCAGGCCGGCACCGCGGGCGCATAGCTCCACCGCTGCTTGCAGCGCTCTGCGTTTTTGCCCTTGCCCCGGCATTCCCCCCGGCCTCATCCTGACACCTACCCTGAAACCCACGATAACGATCACATGATACTGGCAGCGTGTGACCGGCAGACAGCATTGGCAACCAATATAAGCGCCAGCTTTCATCCACGGCCGGGCCTATCCCGGCAAAGGCTTAATTGGCGCCACTTGAAAGCCATGCTAATGTACCAAATTGAATACTTCTGCCAACCCAT
>NZ_CAKZGO010000021.1 GCF_936916975.1 uncultured Dongia sp.
TGCCGTGTTGATGCCACAGACCAAAATGTTCGACGCCGTCGACCGGGCCGACAAGTTCCGCACCGGACTTGGTGCGCATGCCCTGAAGAACCGGACCACGGGTCAGGTCTATGGCGCCGTCACCGTGTCGGTGGGTGTCGCGCGCTATCGCCTGGGCGAGCAACTGGAAACCTTCGTCACCCGCGCCGACCAGGCGCTCTACCGCGCCAAGAATGAAGGCCGCAACCGCGTAGTCGCGGAAGCCTCATAACACGACGAAACGATTGCCGAGTTCGTTGCGAGGCTGTCCGTCACTTGGGAAATGCGCAGCCAGAATGCTGCTCAACGAGCTGATCGCAGCAAGATACCCCTCTTCCACCCTCCCCGCCCGGACGCTTTGCGAAAAGCTGTCGATGATCGCCTGCCATTCGACCGGCGTTACGCGGCCGTAGATGCCGCGATCAGCAATGATCTCGACATGATGTTCGGCACGGCTGACGAAGAACAGGATGGCGTTGCGCTCCGCCGTATCGGCGAGACCTTGGTCGAGGAAGGTTGCGCGCGCTAGTTGGCGTGCCGCAACCACCTTGAGGGCGCGCGGCGTCAGACGGTCACCAAGGCTGGTCAGCTCCAAGAGCGCCAGCAGCACCAGGAAGACAAGGAATTCCGCCAGCAGCACCTCGCCGGTGCTGGACCAGGGCAGCAGCAGCCAGACGGCAAGGCCCGCGATGAATGATCCAATGATGGCCAGCGCCAGGCCGGTCGCACGATATTCGCCGGCACGACGCGCGATCACAGCGACCAGTTCAGCGCGCGAGGATTTCTCGGCGTCGGTGATGGCGGCCTCAATGCGCTGCCGCGCTTCAGGTCGGATCATAAGCACTCCTGCCCTACCACTTGCCACTGGCGCCGCCGCCGCCGAATGAACCACCGCCGCCGGAAAAGCCGCCGCTGGAGCGCCCGAACGAGCTGGAACCGGAACTGGAACCGCTGCTGTGGGCCACATACCAGATATAGCGGTTGCGCTTCTTATCCCAGCGACGCCGTAGGCTCGTCAGCAGCGCTATTCCCGCAAAGGCGACAAAAAACAAGATGGGCACAGCCGTATCAACGGCGTTGGAGAACTCACTGCCGCTGCCGACGATCGGTTGCGCGGCCGGCTGATAGCTGCCACCCAGGGCAGCAAGGATGCCGTCAAGGCCTGCGATGACGCCGGCTTCCATATCGCCTTGCTTGAAATGCGGAATGACGTCCGACTGGATGATCTCGTTGGCGGTCGCATCCGGCAAGCTGCCTTCAAGGCCGTAGCCCACCTCGATGCGCAACTCCCGGTCATTGGGCGCCACGAGGAAGATGATGCCGTTATCCTTGCCTTGCTGGCCGATGCCCCAGCCACGGCCCAGCATCAGGCCCCAATCCTCGATCGGCCGGCCCATGAGGTCCGGCAAGGTGACGATGACGATCTGGTCGCTGCTCGCCTTTTCGTGTGCCGCGATCTTGGCTGAGAGGGTGGCTTCGGTCGCATCGGACAGAATGCCGGCCTTGTCCACCACGCGGCCGGTCAGGGTTGGGATTTCCAGCTCGGCTGCGGCATGCGACGAGGAGAGGATCGCCAGCATAGTTGCCAGCACCATCAGCCCAACAACGCGCCGCGCGGCCGACCACATGATTGGTCAGTTCCCGCTGGCGCCGAAATCGACCTTGGGGACGTCCTGCTTTTCCGGTTCGACCTGCAATTGCTGCATCGGCTCGCGGTCGGCGTAGAGGAAGCTCTTCCACAGCACGCCGGGGAAGGTCTTCAGCTCGGTATTATAGATGCGGACGGAATCGATGTAGTCCTTGCGCGCGACGGCGATGCGGTTCTCGGTGCCTTCGAGCTGGGCCTGCAGGGTCTTGAAGCCTTCGGTCGCCTTGAGGTCCGGGTATTTCTCGACCACGACCATCAACCGGGATAGGGCCGATGTGAGTCCACCCTGGTTAGCTTCGAAGACACGCATGGCCTCCGGGTTGGTGAGAAGGTCGGGCGGCAGCTGCATCGTGCCGACTTTGGCGCGCGCCTCCACAACAGCCTCAAGTGTCGACTTCTCGAACTCGGCGGCCCCCTTCACCGTCGCCACCAAGTTAGGCACCAGATCGGCGCGGCGCTGATACTGGTTGAGGACCTGCGCCCAGGCGGCCTTGGCGCTTTCTTCCTTACTGGGGATCGCATTGATGCCGGAGAAGCCCCAGACCAGCAGGGCCGCCAAGAGGCCGAGGACGACAATTCCGGCAATGCGCATCAGGTCACTCCACGCAACAGGGTTAAGCTTTCCAATGCGGCGGGATGGTCCGCGCAAAATACGGCAAAGCTTCGACGCGCCCCATCCAGGCGGAGATCTTTTGCGGCATATCCGCCCGCGCCGTGCCAAGACCCGGCGAGCGTTCTTCGGCCCGCTGCGCCAGTCGCACATAGGGATAGGCGGCGTAATCGGCAAGGCCCAGCTCGCCGGCCATGAAATCGCCCTTCAGGCATTTCTCCAGCCGAATGAGCTCATCCATCATCTGCTTCTTGGCATCTGCCGTCTTCTCAGCAGTGCGCTCGGCCGGCGTCAGGTAAACCGCCTGCTCCATCAATTCGCTGCTGGCGGCCTGCAGGTAGTTGTCGGCTTCGTTGACCATGCGCCTCACGGTAGCGCGGGCCTTGGTCTCCTTGGGCAGCAGCGGCTTCTCCGGATAGCGCTCTTCCAGATACTCGATGATTGCCGCAGATTCCCACAGCGCAAAACCGTCATCGACAAGCGCCGGCACCCGGCCACGCGGGTTGATGGCGAGGAATTCCGGTGTCTTGGTGTCATCGTTGTCGAAGCTCAGGCGCTTCGCCTCGAACGGCACGCCCTTGTGCTCAAGCGCCAGCCACACCTTCCAGGCAAAGGGGGAGCCGGAGCCGAAATAGAATGTCAGCGACATGTATGTGTTCCTCTAGATATCGGCGAAGACATGGGTTTCGGCAGCGCCGCCCGGATGGGTGACGGCACCCTTCTCGGCCGTGCCGACGCTTTGGGCATAGCGCCACAAAGCGCCAGATTGATAGTCGGTCTTGCGCGGCTTCCAGGTCTTCTTACGTTCGGCTAGCTCGGCATCCGACAGCGCCACCGAAATATCACCGGTCTCGGCATTGATGGTGATCATGTCGCCGTCGCGCAGCAAGCCGATCGGCCCGCCCACGGCAGCTTCCGGCCCGACATGGCCGATGCAGAAGCCGCGGGTGGCACCAGAGAAGCGGCCATCGGTGATGAGCGCTACCTTGTCGCCCATGCCCTGCCCGTAGAGGGCTGCCGTGGTCGAGAGCATTTCGCGCATGCCGGGACCACCGCGTGGGCCTTCGTAACGGATGACGAGCACTTCGCCTTCCTTGTAGGTGCGCTTGTCGACGGCCTTGAACGCATCCTCCTCGCAATCGAAGCAACGCGCCGGACCGGTGAAGACGAGGTTCTTCATGCCGGCGATCTTCACGATGGCACCTTCCGGCGCCAGGTTGCCGCGCAAGCCGACGACGCCGCCAGTGGTGGAGAGCGGATTGCTCACCGGACGGATGACGTCCTGGTCGGTCGGGAGTTTGTAGTGCGCCAGATTCTCGGCGATGGTCTTGCCGGTCACGGTCATGCAATCGCCATGCAGGAAGCCGCCATCAAGCAGCGCTTTCAGGAGGATCGGCACACCGCCGATGTCGAACATGTCCTTGGCGACATAGCGACCGCCGGGCTTGAGGTCGGCGATGTAGGGCGTCTCGCGGAAGATCTTGCAGACGTCGTGGAGATCGAATTCGATACCGGCTTCATGGGCGATGGCCGGGAGATGCAGACCGGCATTGGTCGAACCGCCAGAGGCCGCCACGACACGTGCCGCGTTCTCCAGCGATTTACGCGTCACGATATCGCGCGGACGGATGTTGTTGGCGATGAGATCCATCACCATCTGGCCCGACGCTTCCGCATAGGCGTCGCGGCTCTCATAGGGCGCCGGCGCGCCGGCTGACCCCGGAATGGCAAGGCCGATCGCTTCCGAGACGCAGGCCATGGTGTTGGCAGTGAACTGGCCGCCGCAGGAGCCGGCCGAGGGACATGCCACGCATTCGATGTCGTGGAGGTCTTCGTCAGACATGGTGCCCGCGGAGTGCTTGCCGACCGCCTCGAACACGTCCTGGACGGTGATGTCCTTGCCCTTGTAGCGGCCGGGCAGGATGGAGCCGCCATACATGAACACTGATGGCACGTTGAGCCGCACCATGGCCATCATCAGGCCCGGCAATGACTTGTCGCAACCGGCCAAGCCAACGATGGCGTCATAGCAATGGCCACGCATGGTGAGCTCGACGGAATCCGCAATGACTTCGCGGCTGACCAGGGACGATTTCATGCCGGCATGGCCCATGGCGATGCCGTCAGTGACCGTGATGGTGCAGAATTCGCGTGGTGTGCCGCCGGCGGCCTTCACGCCCTTCTTCACTGCCTGCGCCTGACGCATCAGCGAAATGTTGCAGGGGGCAGCTTCGTTCCAGGTCGTGGCCACGCCGACGAAAGGCTGGCTGATTTCCTGCTCCGTCATGCCCATGGCGTAATAGTAGGAGCGATGCGGGGCTGATTGCGGGCCAACGGAAACGTAGCGGCTGGGCAATTTCGACTTATCGAAGCGGGCGGCAGTCATGGGATCCCTCGTAAGCAGGCTGGCTATATGGCTGAAATCGTCGCCAAGATAGTGGCGCTGGCTCGGATGGGCCACACCTTTTTCTGCATGGGCCTACGCGGGATTTGAGCGGATAAGCTTGTCAGATCAGCATCTTGTTGTCAGCACCCGGACGGCCGCCGGGAATGACGGCCACCATCAGGCGCTGGACCTTGCGCCCCTCGCCCAAAGGCAAGATCACGGTTTCTTCGGAAAAGCTCTGTTTGTCGAAGGCGCCGCGCTTGCGATAGGCATAGGGTGCCATCCCATCGACCACCCGGTCGTAGGTCGCGGCGACGAAGTCGCAATATTCGGGCATGCCGAGCTGGTCGAGATATTTGCCGGTGTAGTCCATGCCGGAGAGCGAGGCGAGGATCGAGCCATCGAGCCGGAACAGATAGCGGCGTGGATCGGCTTCGACATCGACCAAGGTCACGTAGCCCAGGATGAATTTGAAGTCGCTGGGATCGATCGCTGCCGGGGCCGGCATTTGGCCATCGGCGATCTTGTCCTGCCAATAGGCCAGTAGGCGAATCAAGCGCTCGTCCTGCAGCGTATCGAGGCAGCTGTCTGGAATGGCGGTCATGGCTTTAGCGCCCATTGCGACGGCGCCGCTGCGTCTTGCAGCGATAGCGGCTGCAGCGGCAGTTGCATGACATAGAACACCGAGACAGGCGACATGTCGCTGACGATGAAGCTGAACTCCGCCCTGCCGCCAGGTGGTACTTCGGTGCCACTGAAGCCCAGCGTATCCTCCGGCTCGTCAAAGCGCTGAAGGCTCGCGAAAGTGCTGCTGGTATAGTTGGTGCCGATATAGGAATTCTGCCCAAAGCTGAGGCCGTCGCCATAGGGCGAGTGGCGCGTCGTGACCTCGCGCAATTCCATCTGGTAGTTGCGCCAGACGTGACTCGTCTTGTTGATGACGATCTTCTTCATGGCAAAGGCCGCGACATGTTGTGAGCCGATGCGGTTGCCAAAGTCACGCCCGAAATTGCGGATGGTGAGGGCGATGGCGCGGTCGCCCGTCACCTCCTCCACCACGGTCAGCGGGTCGTCCAGCGTACCGGTCCCGCTCACCGAAACCAGGGTGAAGCCGCCGAGTTCGTCTGAGAAGACCAAGCCCCCATGCGAGATTGGCGCAGCGCAACACAGCGCCGGACCGCCCAGCATCAGGGTGACGAGGGCCGCAAGGCCCTTGATCAGGCGAGCGCGACGCATACTGCCATTATGGCCGGTCGCGCAGACCTCGCAAGCCCTGGCCTCGCAAGCCCCCGGATAGACGGCTAGATCGCTGCCAGACGCTCCATGGCCTGGGCCAATTTGTCCCGGGTCTGCTGGATTTCCGCCAACTTTTCGCGCTGTTCGGCAACCACGTCCGGATCGGCCTTGGCAATGAATTGCTCGTTGCCGAGCTTGCGGCCGATCTTTTCAGCCTCCGACGCCGCCTTGTCGAGGTCCTTCTTGAGGCGCGCCCGTTCCTTTTCGACGTCGATCACGCCAGCCAAGGGCAGCAGAATGGTGGCCTCGTCGAGCACGATCTGGGCAGCACCCTTGGGGCCATCGCCGGTCACAAAATCGACCCGGTCGATGCGCGCGAGGCGCCGGATGAGATCGCCATAGGCACTGAGGCGGTTCTGCGTCCGGGCATTGGCATCGCGAATCTGGATCGGGACTTGAGCACCGGGCGGCACATTCATCTCCGCGCGCAGGGTGCGGATCTCGGACACCAGACGGATCACCCAATCGAAATCGGCACCGGCTTCGTGATCGACCGGCAGTTTCGAGAAGTCCGGCCAGGCTTCGCCGATCAGCTTCTGCGTGTTGCCTTCGCCCAGCTGCGGCCACAATTCTTCGGTGATGAAGGGCATGAACGGATGCAGAAGGTGCAGCAACTGGCCAAGGACCCAAGCGGTGCAGGCGCGCGTTTCGGCCTTCAATTTTTCGTCATCCCCCTGGATGATCGGCTTGGTGAATTCGACATACCAATCGCAGAATTCGTTCCAGATGCAGCGATAGAGTGCGCCGGCCGCGTCATTGTAGCGATACTGCGCCATGGCCTGGTCGATCGCCTGCGCGCAGGCGGCAAGGCGCCCGATCATCCAGCGATTGACGCCAGCGGTCACCTTGGCCGGATCGAAATCCGGATCGGCCTTGCATTCATTCATCAGGCAGAAGCGCGTCGCGTTCCACAGCTTGGTCGCGAAGTTGCGGTAACCCTCGACGCGCTGTTCCGACATCTTGATGTCGCGCCCCTGCGCCGCCAGAGCGGTCAGGGTGAAGCGCAAGGCATCGCAGCCATATTTGTCGATGAGATCGAGTGGATCGATGACATTGCCTTTCGACTTCGACATCTTCTGGCCATGCTCATCGCGGACCAGCGCATGGATGTAAACCGTCTTGAACGGCACATCGCCCATGAAATGGATGCCCATCATCATCATGCGGGCGACCCAGAAGAAGATGATGTCGAAGCCTGTCACCAGCACGTCGCCCGGATAGTAGCGTCCGAGTTCCGGCGTCTGTTGCGGCCAACCCAAGGTCGAGAACGGCCATAACGCGGACGAGAACCAAGTGTCCAGCACGTCGGGATCGCGTGTCAGTTCGACCGCCTTGCCGTAATGCTTAAGTGCTGCTGCATTGGCTTCGGCATCGTCATAAGCCACGAAGATTTCGCCGTCCGGGCCGAACCAGGCCGGGATCTGATGACCCCACCACAACTGGCGCGAAATGCACCAGGGCTGGATGTTGCGCATCCATTCGAAATAGGTGTTTTCCCATTGCTTGGGCACGAAGACGGTCCGGCCCTCTTCCACTGCTTTGATCGCCGGCTGCGCCATCTTATGCGCGTCGCAATACCATTGATCAGTCAGCCAGGGTTCAATGACGACACCGGAGCGATCACCTTCCGGGCGCATCATCAGATGATCGTCGATCTTGTCGAGGAGGCCCAGGGCTTCGATATCCGCCACGACCTTCTTGCGCGCAACATCGCGGTCGAGACCGCGATAGGCCTCCGGCACGTTCTCGTTCAGCCTGGCATCGCGATCGAGGATGTTGATCATCTCGAGCTTGTGCCGCTTGCCGACTTCGAAATCGTTGAAGTCATGGGCCGGCGTAATCTTCACAGCACCACTGCCGGTTTCCGGGTCGGCATAATCGTCTGCCACCACGGGGATGCGGCGACCGACCAACGGCAGGATCAGGAACTTGCCGACGAGGTCCGTGTAACGTTCGTCTTCTGGATTCACGGCGACGGCGGTATCGCCCAACATGGTTTCCGGGCGCGTCGTGGCCACGGTTAGGAAGCGGCCCGCCTCACCTTCGACCGGATACTTGAAGTGCCAGAGGTGACCCTTATGCTCCTTCTGCACGACTTCGAGATCGGAGATCGCGGTGTGGAGCTTCGGATCCCAGTTGACCAAACGCTTGTCGCGGTAGATCAGACCCTGGCGGTGAAGCTCGACGAACACCTTGCGGACAGCGTCGCTGAGGCCCTCGTCCATGGTGAAGCGCTCGCGCGGCCAATCGGGGCTGGCGCCGAGACGGCGCAGCTGGCGCGTGATGGTGCCGCCGGACTCAGCCTTCCACTCCCAGACCTTCTCCAGGAACTTTTCACGCCCCAAATCGGCGCGCTTGATGCCCTGCTCGGCCAGTTGCCGCTCAACCACCATCTGTGTGGCGATGCCGGCATGGTCGGTGCCGGGCTGCCACAAGGCGTCCTTGCCCTTCATGCGCTGGTAGCGGATGAGAATGTCCTGCAGCGTAAAGGTCAGCGCATGGCCCATATGCAGGCTGCCCGTCACATTGGGCGGCGGCATCATGATGGTATAGGGCGCCTTGTTCGAGGTGGGATGGGCAGCAAAAGAACCCGCCTTTTCCCAGGCGTCGTAATGCTTCTTCTCAACCTCGGCGGGTTGGAACGTCTTTTCCAGCATCGCTGGGGCACCCTTATTTCTGGAGTATTTCAAGCTTTGGCGGGAGTTATAACGATCCCGGCGGCCTAGTCAAACCAGGCCGCTAGCGCCCAAAGGCCCTAAAATGCGACCCTTTTAGCTGAGCTCGGCCTTGCGCGAGAGTCGTTCGACCTCGCGGCGTACCAGCCGTTCGACGATTTCCTGGAGGTGCTCGTCGAGCCAGTCCTTGAGCATCGGCTCGATGGCCTGGCGGACCAGGGTCTCAACCAGGAGGCCATCCAACGTGGTGGCGCGTGACTGCGCTGCCTGGGGCTTCTTTGCCATCAGCTGCGCCATTGTCGCGGCGCTGGCGGCCGCTACGTCAGGCGAGATGAGCTCGCTATCCATCGGCACGTCGGCCATCGGCACGTCGGCCATCGCAGCAGCAGCTGGGCGCGACGGCAGAGGCTCCACCGGCATGCCGTCGTCGGCCGCAGCCAAGTTCTCAGCGGGTGGCGGCGCCATCTCCTCGACGTCGAGTTCTATATCAACCGCGTCTTCTTCCGGCGCAGCTGCCGGCGAAGCGGGCTCCGGCATGGCGGGTTCAGGCTCCGGCAGAACTTCCGGCGCAACAGGTGCTGCTGCCTCGACCTTTGCGGGCTCGGGAGCTGGCGCTGGTGCCGGGGGTGCCGCCTCTTCCTTCAGTTCTACGACATTGCTTTCGCCAACCACCATGTCCGTGAGGACGAGTGCGTCGTCTTCATCGTCTGCCGCTTCTTCAGCGGCATGACCATTGACGGCAGGCGCCGCGGGTTCTTCCTTCGGCTCGCCGTCTTCAGAGATGATACGTCTGATGGAGGCGAGAATTTCCTCCATCGACGGTTCTTGATTGCCCTTGGCGTCCGACATTCACCAATCCCTGACCGGGTCACTCTTGCCCGGCACTGCAGTTGAGATTGCCTACTAGCAATCGTCGTGCCGAACCGAGTCGCCCCCAGCTATGGCCGCTATCGTAACGTCTTTATTGGCATTTCTCAAGAAATGGGAAATCGCCAAGGTCACAGCACCAGATATGGCCTGAGCCTAGCCCCACCTGCGCCCGGAAATGCCGCAACGCTATTCCACTGACGGGCCAGTACCGATGAACTTGTTGCGGACGTCGTCGTAATGCTCTTTGGGGTCATAGACGCCGACATTGAGGGCAAGATCCGTGGCCGTCAGGCGGCCGACGGCGGCCAGGACCTGATAGCGCGCCACCACCAGGGTGGTCTGTGCCTGGACTAGGCTAACCTTGGCATTGAGCGCCTCAAGCTCGGCATCAAGTACATCGAGCACGGTACGGGCACCGACCTGCTGTTCCTGCTTAACACCGTCCAGGGCCACCTCGGTCGCGCGGACCTGTTCCTTGAAGGAATCGATTTGCGCCAAGGCGGTCTCGTAGGACTGCCAGGAATCGACGGCCGCCTGCTCGCCAGCACGGACGGCTTCGTCGATCTGGCGGCGGCTCTGCTGATAGAGCTGCTTCGACCTGCGGACACGGGCATCGGGCGCGCCGGCCTGATAGAGCGGCACGCGCAGTACGCCGAGGATCTGGCCGGTATCGACCGACTGATCGTCGGAGCTTTGCTCTTCGTTGCGCGTCCAGGATCCTTCGATCGAAACGGTTGGCAGCAATTCGGAGAAGGCAACGTCGATATCGTCCTTGGCCGCGTCGGCTTCAAACTTCGCAAAGACGACGGACGGGGCATTCAAGGATTGTGCGACGGCTTCGTCCTTGTTGGCCGGCAGGTCGGGGGTCACTTCCGGCATCTTGAGGTCGGTCGGTTCCTCGCCGATCACCTGGCGATAGATCGCGATCGACGCGGTGAGGTTGCCTTCCGCGGCGATGCGGTCAGCGATGGCACCCTGCAAACGCGATTCCGCCTGCGCAACGTCGGTACGTGTTACTTCACCGGCATCGAAGCGATCGCGCGTCGCCTGTAGCTGCTGGGCGATAACGTTTTCGTTGTTGCGGTTGAGATCGAGCACCGCACGGTCGCGCACTACCTGCATATAGGCCTGCACCGCCTGCAGCAGCACCTGTTGTTCGGAGTTGGCGAGATTGGCGCGGCCGGAGCGCACGCGGTTCTCAGCGGCCGAGGTCGCGGATACGGTTTCAAAACCGCTGAACACCGGCTGCGAGACGGTCACGCCGAAGGTGCGCGAATTGAGATTCTGGTCCAGCATCGTTGGCGTATTCTGTTCGATCCAGGTCTTGCCGCCTTCGGCCTGCCCCACAACGGTGGGACGCCAGCCACTCAAGGCCTCCGGTACCGCTTCATCGGTCGCGCGCAGCTGAGCACGTGCCGATTCCAGGGTTGGGTTGCCAGCATAGGCTTGCGCCAGCGCCTCGTTGAGGTCGACCGCCAATGCGGGCGTCACGAACGCGCCGCATAGCATGACTGCCAGCACAGCCGTTGCGGTATTTCCCAGATTTCGCCGCTTCATGATCCTCAACCGTCCCTTCTCAAACCAAAATACTTGCCGTCGTTTGCGCGGTCAGTATCGCGCCATGGTCGGATCGACCTCGCGCGCCCAGGCATCAATACCGCCCGACAGATTGACCGCATTCTCAAAGCCCTGCTGCCGCAGCCACAACGTAGCATTGTAACTGCGCATGCCATGATGACAGATCACCACCAGGGGCCTTTCCGTCGTCAGTTCGCCGCTGCGCTGAGGTAATTCTGCCATCGGAATCCCCTGGCTTTTGGCAATCTGACAGATTTCCTGTTCCCACGGTTCGCGCACATCGAGAAGGTCGAGTGCTGCACCTGCCGCGAGAAGATCGCGCAGCTGCGCTACGTCGATCTGAATTGCACCACCCTCCACCATCAGAACGCAAACACCTGTGCACGCGCAAAACCGGGCAGCAGCGCCGTATTGGCGTCGAACAAGACGCGCGTGGCGCCAGACTTGGCCACCAGTACGGCGCGACCGACACCACCCTGGAGATCGCGTTGTACAGTAACGAGCTTGCCGTCGCTCTTGAGCTGGTCCGTGAGGCTGGCCGGAATTTCCTCGACCGCGCCTTCGACGATGATCGCGTCATAGGGAGCGCCGGTGACGTAGCCATCCTGCAGCGCACCCACGACGACCGTCACAGGCAGATTTCCGCCCAGGCCTGCAAGGACCGCGCGGGCGGCGCCGGCAAGGCCCGCATCGCTTTCCAGCGCCGTCACAGCGGCGCCAAGCTGCGAAACAAGTGCAGCGCCGTAACCGGTATTGGCACCGATCACCAACACCTTATCCCCATCCTTCACGTGCAGCGCTTGCACGAGGCGGGCGAGCACCATCGGCTCCATCATAAAGCGGCCGCCGCCAAGCGGCAGATCGTCGTCGATATAGGCGCGCGCCTGCTGCGCGCCCAATGCGAATTGCTCACGCGGCAGATCGACAAGGGCGGCGATCAGACGTTCGTCGGTAACCTTGTTGGTACGGATCTGGCCGTCGACCATGAAGCGCCGGGCAGCCGCATAATCCTTGGCGCCCGAATTCGTTGCTGCCGTCGCCATCTTCTACCTTCTAGCCCTTGGTGTAACGTCGTTGGAATGGTCGACTCTCGCCACCGACCACATGGTCAGTTTTATAGCCGCATTGCCGCAATGCGACAAGGAGTGCCGCAGCCCGGGCGATCCCATGGCGTCAATGCGGAGGTTGCAAATCAATGCGTCAAAACAGCGGGATGCCGGGCAATTCTTTACCACTTTCCGGGCATTTCCCACACTTGACCCTGGCCCGCTCCAGGCTCTATACGTGCGCTCGCCTTTTGGCGCGCCGGATTCAGGGGTTATCGCCCATGATTTCAGGCGTGCCCGCAGGCCCGGTGGCAGAGTGGCCATGCAGAGGACTGCAAATCCTCGTACGTCGGTTCGATTCCGGCCCGGGCCTCCAAATCCCTTCAGCAGCACAGACACTGTCTTCTTCGTCATTCCCGAACTTGACCCCGGGGATCGGGGATTACGACAACCCGCCATAAACCAAAAACCCCGCAGCTTGCGCCGCGGGGTTTTCGACAGGCCAGACGCTGGAAGCGCCCAGCTTACTCGGTGTAGGTGACTTCCGCCGGCGTGGCTTCGGTCGGCATATCGGCACCGACATACTGCACCAGCTCACCCTGAGCGGCGATGATGCGGTAGTTGGCGAAGGTTTCGAAGACGCGCGCCGAGACCAGATCGTCCTTGGAGAGGAACAGGTCATTGGCGGCATCGAGCAAATCGAGCAGGCCGCGCTGGCCGATGTCGAACTGCTGCTGATAGACGTCCTTGGTCTGCTGGTTGGCATCGACCTGCTTTTCGAGGTTGGCGATGCTTTCCTGCTGGGTCTGACGATCGGCCCAGGAGACGCGCACGTCTTCCTCAACCACACGCTCTTGCTGGCGGAGCTGTTCCAACTGCTCGTTGATATGCTCCTTGAACTCCTTCGAGCGGGCGATGTCTGCGCCGCCGCGATAGAGATTGTACTGGATGTTGACCAGTGCCGCTGCGTTATAGGTGTTGTCTTCGCGGCCATTGGCATGCTGGCTGGTGTTGCCGGTCAGCTGCAATTCAACCTGTGGCCAAAAGATGGCTTCCTCGACGTCCAGTTCGGATTCAGCAACCTGGATGTCGTGCTTCTCAAGCAGGACTTTCGGGTTGACCTGCAGTCCGCGGGCGACCGACTGTTCGACATCTGCCGGGATCGGCAGCTCTGCACCGGTGGTAACCGGTTCGAGATCCTGCGCCGGCTGGCCGATGACACGCTGGAAAGTGGCCTGCGCATTGCGCAGATCGCCCTGGATCTGGATCAGGCTGGAGCGTGCGGTCGCGAGACGAGCTTCGGCCTGACGGACGTCGGCAATGTTGCCGCCGCCGAGTTCGGCGCGCTTCTGCACCAAGCCGAGGATTTCCTCGTGGGCGCGGACGTTGTCTTCGGCGTTGACGACGCGGTCGGTGTGGCGAATGACGTCGAGATAGATTTCGACGGCATCAAGCGACTGCACCTGGGCTTCGTCCTGGATGCGCTCGGCCTGCGACTTGATGCGGCCGATCTGGCGTTCGACTTCGCTGTCGATCCGGCCGCCGTCGAAGATCGGCTGCTGGAGGCTGATCTGGGCGTTCTGCGTGAACAGCACACGGCCCTGGTCATGCTCGCCCTGGTTCAACGTGGCGTCGGGATGATCGACACCACCGTTTTCCGAGAATTCCGGGCCCATGTTGAATTCGGCATCGATCTGCGGCAGGTAAGCGCCGCGCGCCTGACGGAGTTCATGATCGATCGAGCGGCGGTTCTTCACCTGCTCGCCCACTGTCGGATTGGTCGTCACAACCAGCTGGATCGCTTCCTTGAGCGACATGGCCTGTGCGCCATTCATACCAACGCCGAAAGTCGTACCGACCACTGCGCCCAACAGCAGCGCCTTCGTGATGCGCGTCCGTGTAACTTCACTCATGTTCGCTACCCCCAAAGCTGACCCCGGTTTTACGAATGTCTCTCGATTCGCACCCCAGGGAGACAACGTGTTGACTCATTAATCTTATTTTAAGGCAATTCCACTTGATGCTTCTACCTGATTTACCCTTTTGATGCAGCAACTTTTTCTCATCGTTCGGTGAGTGCCTGCTCACGCGCTTTCAGGATCGGCTTCAGCAAATACTCTAGGACTGTTTTCTTACCTGTCAGGATGTCCACCGACGCAGTCATACCCGGAATAATAGGCAGATCCTGGCCTTCCTTGCCAATAAGAACATTCTGCGTCGTCCGCAATCGCACGCGGAAATACAACTCTTTCTTCTCATTTTCGATGGCGTCGGCGCTGATGTCCTCGACTGTGCCGTCGAGCCCGCCATAAATCGAGAAGTCATAGGCGGTGATTTTCACCTTGGCCGGCTGGCCCGGGGCGATAAAACCGCGGTCCTGGGGGCGGATATTGGCCTCGATCAGCAGGTTGTCTTCGATCGGGACGATTTCCATGATGTCCTGGGCCGGTTGGATGACGCCGCCGATGGTGCGAATCTTGATGTCCTTGACGGTGCCCTTGACCGGCGAGAGGACTTCGGTCCTGCGCACCTTGGCGCCGGCGTCGCGCATCGATTCTGTTACCGTCGAGAGATCGGTCTGGTGCTTGGAGATCTCCTGCGCCGCCTGGGCACGGTAGGTCTGCACAGCCTCTGCCATCTTGGATTGGGAGGCCTGCAAGGCGGCCTGGGCCGCTGGTCGCTCGGCGCTGGCGTTCTCGATATCGGCTTGGAACTGCTGCACTTGCTGTTCGCCTTCCAGCACCTCGTTCTCTCCGGCGCCGCCGGCAGCGCGCAGCTTGATAAGGTTGTTAAGGCGCTTCTGCGCGGTGCCGATCAGGCTGCGGGCGGATTTGATCTTGGTATCGATCGCCCGGACTTCCTGCTGGCGTTGCGCCACTTCGTCATTAAGCGTCGCCTGCTGCGAGCGCAGCTGCGCGGCGCGCACCACGAACTGGCCTTTTTCGGCGGCAACCTTCTCAGGGTATTTTGCGACCAGATCGGCCGGAAACGGAATCTCGTCGGCTGATTTGACGCCGTCGATTTCCGCCTGCAGACGGGCGATCGCGGCCTGGGCGATGTAGAAGCGCTGGGTCAGTTCGGCAAGGCTCGCCACGGCGGTGTCGTTGCGGATGATCAGGATCGGCTGGCCCTTCTCCACCGTCTGGCCATCGCGGACCTTCATTTCCTCGAGAATGCCGCCGTCGAGGCTCTGGATGACCTGGGTCTGGCTGGATGGCACCACCTTCGCTTCACCGCGGGTGATGACGTCGAGCACGGCATAGTTCGACCAGACCAGAAACACCACGGCGACGATGAAAATGGCCGCCAGCAGCAGATGCCCGAACAGGCGCGTGCCTTCCTTTTCGGACGTAGCCGGATCGATCCAGAGATCTTTGTTGGTAATCGACATTTATGCTTCAGCCTTCATTGGCGCGGATGCGCCCCTTCATGAGCGCGTCGAGCACGCCCGCCTTCGGTCCGTCGGCCACAACCTTGCCGCGATCGAGCACGATCAGACGGTCGACCAGCGACAACATCGAATTGCGATGGGTCACCAGCAACATGGTCTTTCCATGGGCGATCTCACCAAGCCGGCTCTTGAACGCATTCTCGGTCGAGTTGTCCATCGAGCTGGTGGGCTCGTCGAGGAGGAGGATCGGCGGGTTGAGCAGCATCGCGCGGGCGACCGCCACCGACTGGCGCTGGCCGCCGGAGAGATAGCGCCCGTTCTCGCCCACCGGCATGTCGTAGCCGGACGGATGCTGGCGCACGAACTGGTCGACACCGGCCAGGGTCGCAGCGCGAATGACCGAGTCTTCGTCGACGTAAGGCGCACCCAGCGTGATGTTGTCCTTGACCGAGCCGAAGAAGAGATGCGGGTCCTGCAACACGCAACCGACGCTCTGGCGCAGATCCGTGGGATCGAGCTGGCGGATGTCGACGCCATCGACCAGCACAGCGCCTTCCGTGGGTTCAAAGAGACCGAGCACCAGGCGCTCGATCGTTGTCTTGCCGGACCCGATGCGGCCGACGATGCCGACCCGTTCGCCCGGCTGGATGCGGAACGACACGCCGTCAAGGGCTGCCACCTGGGCGTTCGGGTATTTGAACTGGACGTTGCGGAACTCGATGGCACCTTCAATCATCGGCCGGCGCAGGAACACCTTGCCCAATGGCCGCTCGATGGGCAGCGCCATCATGCGGTTGAGGCCCTGCAGCGAGGTCCACGACTGGTGGAAGCGGACAATGAGGCCGGCGATCTGGCCCAAGGGCGCCATGGCGCGACTGGTCAGCATCGAGGCCGCGACCATCGCACCGGTCGTAAGCGCCGGCTCGTTCGAGGCCGGGTCATGGTTGAAGATCTTGTAGCAGGCCACCAGGATGACGCCGGCAAAGGCGAGGTTTGAGGACATCATCACGAAGTTGACCGCGATGGTCGACCAGAAGCGCGACGTCTTGGCCGATTCCGATGACGCCGCGACATAACCGTCCCAGTCGCGTTGCATCTGCCCTTCGGCGGAGGTCGCCTTGATCATGTCGAGGCCGTTGATGGCTTCGACCAGGGTCGCATGCTTTTGCGCACTTTCGCGGTAGGAGCGCTCGACCGCGCGCTTCATCGGGAACTGCACCAGGATGCTGACCAGTATGACGATCGGGATCAGCACCGCCGGCACGATCGCCACTTCACCCGCGATCACATAAACGATGATCAGGAAGATAAAGACGAACGGCAAATCGATGATGGCGGAGAGCGTCGCCGAGGTGAAGAAGTCGCGCAGACTCTCATAGGATTGGATGTTGCTGGCAAAGGCGCCGGCAGATTGCGGGCCTGCGGCCATGCGGATCGAGAGCATCTGCTGGAACAAGGCGGACGAGACCTTGCGGTCAAGCGTCTTGCCCGCCATGTCGAGGAAATAGGCACGCAACGTGCGCAGGATGAAGTCGAAGCCGAACACCAGCAGCACGCCGGCGGCCAGCATCATCAGTGTCTCTTCGGCCTTGTTGGGCACGACGCGGTCATAGACCTGCATCGAGAACAGCGAGGTGCCGATGGTGAAGAAGTTGATCAACAGGGCCGCCACCACGACCTCGAGATAGACCGGGGTGAAGCGCAGCACATTGGCCCAGAACCAGTTGCGGCCCTTGGCCTCGGTCATGTCGGAGGAACGGGTATCGAGGCGGATCTTGGGCCGCACCACCAGCATCTGCCCGGTGTAGAGTTCGGTCAGCGTCGACAGCGCCATGCTGTGCGAGCCGTCCATGGTGTCGGGCGTCGCCACGTCGACCTTGCCGTCGCGCGGGACGGACAGCAGCACGCAAGCCTTGCGATCCTTCAACAGGAGGACCGCCGGCAGGGTCATGGTATCGACCTTGTCGAGCTTCTTCCTGATCTTGTTTGCGGAGAGACCGACCCGGTCGGCGGCGCGCAGGAACAGATCCGGCGTCAGCCCTTCATCGGAGATCGGCAAGCCATGGGCGATGGCCGCCGGCGAGCGCGGGTTGGAAAAGATGCGCGTCAGGATGACGAGGCAGGAGAGCAGCGGATCTTCGCGCATCGCCGGGCCGGAATATTCCGCCGGCGGACCAGCAGGTGCTGCAGTCGCGACCGGATTCATGTTCATCTTCATGCCGGCAGGTAAACCACCCGGGAGACCACCGGGGGGGACGGCGCCGGCGGGTGTACCGCTCGGCGGCACGGGACCCTTGGGGCCACCGGCACCAGGCGCTCCGGCCGCTGGAGCGGCGGCAGCCGGCGCGTTGCCGGGCGCTGCGCTCGTAGAACTGGTATTGGGTGCCGGCGCAGCCGTCGGCGAAATGGGGGCAGATGGCGCCACATTGGGCGCTGGCGGCTTCACACCCGAAGGCGTGGCGGCGGCGGAAGTGCTGGCGGGACTAGCGCCGGGCTTACCGGCGATGGGGCTCGATGACATCAGCTGAAGTCCAATTCTTTCAGGCCGTTCCGGGCGCCTTTTATCATATTTTTTTGGCGCCGTAAGGCGGTCCTATGTGACGGATGACACGTATCGGAGAAAAAATGAAAGGGCCTCACGAGAGGCGGAAACAATACCTGCTGCACTGCACCAAAGCGGGCATTTCCGCCATTCTTCGATCCCGACAAGCAAGCCCCCTCCCCTCGCCGTACACACGCAAGTTCAAGAACTTAAGCTGATTTGGTTAACGGGGGGTTTCAGCGCCTCAGACTCCCGGCCGAATCTCCCAGCAGAATCATGGCCTGCTATGCCTGGGTGACGACACCCAACCGGGTGAGAGCGGGCAGATCCTTGGCAGAAAAGTCTTCGATCAACTTCTGCAGATGCGCTGTGATCTCGTCGGGATCGGTCATCGCCTTGGCATTCTTCGATGGCCGCACGCCACGGGCCTGCATCTGCGCCCGAACGCGCGACACGAGATCGACAGGGGTACCGCCGGCGCTCAGCAATTCATTCAGCAACAATATCTCGGTCAGTCCGTAGCTCACCCCGTTGCCGGTGACGGGACTGATCAGCAGGACATTGCTTTTCTTAGCGAGGGCGGCCGCGAGTTCGACGGCATTGGCCTTGAGCGGCAGCGTCTGGCGGGCGATCTCACCGGGAATGGTTGGCGTCTTTGCAGGGGCCGGCGACGCCTTCGCAGCCGGCATCAGGTTATTGGTGGCGGCGAGGATGCCAATCAGCCGGGAAAATTCCCCCACGGCGCCGCTGGCCTTGGCGAAGGCGGCGGCGAAATCACCTTCCGTACCGGCGCGGTCCTTCAGCACGGCGATCAGGTGCTTGAACTTCTCCGGGTCGACCGTGACCGTGCCGCGCGGCACTTTGATTTTGGGATCCAGGGCGCTCAATGATTTCGGCGCCACCAGATACTGGCGCGCGCGGTTGGCGGCGATCTCGGCCTGCGACAGGCGCGCATGACCGCGCACGAAGACGTCGCGGCGGAATTTCTGATTGATCAGGAAATCCTGCACCATCTGGCGTCGCCGCTCATCCGGCTGTTCGCCCACCAATGCGATGGCGGCGTCGCTGAGCAGGAGGTCGCGATGATTTTCCATGAGCGTTGCCGAGCCCACGAAGTCGAGCTTGGCCTCGGCCATCTCATCAGCAACGTCCGCGGCATAGAAGGCATTCCATTCGCCGTTCAGGAATTCATGCGCCAGGTAATTGTCCGGCTTGCGGCTATAGACATTGAGGGCCGACATCGCCTGCTGATTGCCGCTGAGATAGCCGGATTTGATGGCGGCAAGCGCGTTGATGCGACCCAGCGCATTCCGGATCCGTTGGCCGCTGCCGCCGCTGCCGGTCGCTGCAAATTCCTTCAAGAGACGCTGCAGTGGCGCTTCCGTTGCCCAGCCCGGCAGGCAGTTGTAGCTGTTGTAGACCAGGCCGCCGGATTTCAACCGGTCGAACAACAGGCGCTGCACGGCGCGGCGCGCCTCGGGCGAAATCCAGCTGTAGATGCCATGGAGTGCTGCAAAGTCGAAATGGCCGAGATCGCGTGCAATGCCTTGGCCGGCCGCATCAGCCGCAAGGTCCTGAAAGCTCGCCTCGACGAAGGTCAGGTTGTTGAGCCCCAGGGTCCGCGCCCGGCGTTGCGCATGATCGATATGGGCAGGATTGAAATCGACGCCGACGAAGCGCCCTTCCGGGCAAGCTGCGGCAAAGACTGTGATTGAATGGCCAAGCCCGCAACCGAGCTCGAGATAGGAAAAAGGCTGATCGAGCGGCCGCGGCACGCAGCCCATGAGCGTCGCCACGTAGTTGATCCAGACCGGCGACTGTTCGCGGAAGACATGGTCGGTATAGAGCGTGTCGGTGACGTACCCCTCCGACCATCCCGCCGCGATTGCGGCTCCGGAACTGGTCTCAACCTTGATCGCCATCGGGCTCCCCTTCCCGCTGTTTAAGCCGCGAGACTATAGGTTTAGCCGGGTTTGGTTAAGTCCAAGTTTAGAGCGGGCCGACGGCAAAGAAAAAGGGCGGGACCCGAAGGCCCCGCCCCTGTTCAATTACACACGATGGTCCTTATGGGACGATGGTCGTGTCGAGACCGCTTTCAATTGCGACCTTCACCGTGCCGTCGCCGTTCTGCCACAGCGTGTAGGTGTGTGCAGCACCAGTTACCGCATCAGTGTAGCTGAAGGTGCTTTGAACGCCGCCCTGTCCGCTCACGTCAGCGATTTGGGTAAACCCAGTCAGATTGACGTTGTCGTCTGAGCCACCAGCGTTGTCCGCATCACCGATCACGAAGAGATCAATGTCGTGGTTGGTCGTACCGCCAGTGCTGTTGGTATCGACGGTCACGTTCGTCGTGCTCAGGACGTCCGCCGCATTGATGGTAACAGTACGGTCGTGATTACCGGTGTCGCCCAGATCAACCATTTCGACGCCAGCAAACTTGGCACCGCCCGCCGCGACATTGTCGAAGGCAAAGCTCGCCTCCCCCGTCTGGACCCGATCGAACCCGGACCCGCCGTCGACCAGTTTGTCACTGGCATCGAACACCAAGGTGTCGTTGCCACCGTTGCCGATCAGGATATCAATGCCACCATTACCAATGAGCGTTTCATTGCCACCCGATCCAATGACGACATCGTCGGTGATACCACCATCGATCGCGCCGTTTGTGTCGAGATGGATCTTGCCATCAACGTTGGTCGTGGCCTTGCTGTCCGTCATATCGTAATCGAAGTCGGCAACCGAGCCGTCTTGCGTGTCGTTGTTGCTCAAGTTGAACGTGAAGCTGGTGGGCAACCCGCTGTCGTTGATGTTGTTAATGAGGTTCGTGTTCTCATTAACATTCGAGATCGTCACAGGCAACGGACCGTCAGAGTCTGACGCGGTCGCCAGGAGCCAGGAGGCCTGAACCAACACATCGTCGTCGCTGTTGGTATAGATGTGCTGCATGCCACCGATCGGAGCCTGGTTGACCACGCTGGTGATCGTCACCGTATCGCTGCCGCCGCTGCCATTGTTCGTGGCCGCGTCGGTGTAGCTGTTATTGGCAACCGTCACGCTACCCACGCCATTGACGCCGGCAGTCTTGGTAAAGGTCGCGGTGTAGGTCTTGCCGGACGGATCGAGACCAAGGTTCTGGGTCAGTCCGGAGACGATACCATTGGAGGCACTGATATCGGCTGCCGTGAAGTTGCTCGGCACTTCGCTGAACACGAAGGTCACAACCGAGCTCGTATCCGCGTCGCTGAGCGCTGCGTCGACGATGTTGACGGTGACCGTCGGGTTGACGCGGTCCACCGGGACCGAGTCAAAGTTGAAGTTGCCCAGATTGCCCGCCGCATCCGTGTAGCTGCCGTTGGTCACCGACACCGTGGCGTTGCCGTCAAAGCCATCATTGGCATTGAAGGTTGCCGTCCAGGTCTTGCCGCTGGGATCGCTGCCCAGATCCTGGATGAGGCCGGTCACAGTGCCGCCCACCGCCGCGACATCCACCGCTGAGAAGCCAACCGGGACTTCGGAGAAGATGAAGGTCACGCTGGAGCTGGTGTTGTTGTCGTTCTGCGAGGCATCAACGATGTTGACGGCGACGGTCGGAGCCGTCGTGTCGATCGTGACGTCGTAGTTGCCCGACGGGGCCGAGGTGTTACCCAGGGTCGCCGTGGCGTTGAAGTGATGGTCCGTGCCATTCGCCAGCGCAGCCGTCGTGAAGGTCCAGTTGCCCAGACCGTCCGAGATGGCGTTGCCGAGGAAGGTCAGGCCGTCATAGACCTTGACCAGCGACCCGGCATCAGACGTGCCATGCAGCACGAGGACCGCGTCGTCGGTGACACCGTTATCCGGCACCACACCCTGGATCGAGCCGACATTGTCGTCGATCGAGGTGATGGCCGGGACAGCGACCACGTTGTTGATTGTGATCACCAGGTCCGCACCGCCCGGGATCGAGTTGGCGGCATCTCCATCAGTACCATTGACCTGATCGGTGTCGCCGTCAGCGTCCTTGGTGCCGTAATGGAACACGACATTCTCGGTCTGGGTCACCGAACCCGGGGTGAAGGTGTAGCCACCGGTCTCCATGTTGAAGACCATACGGCCGAACTCGGTATCGAAGCTGACCACGTGGCCAACCACCGAGACATTCGTACCGGCACCGCCGACCGACAGCGCATTGGCCGAGACACCATCCCAGCTGAAGGCGACATCAAACGCGCTGCCGTCGCCGTCATGCGAGAGGGTGTAGATGTGATTGGCACCGTTGCCGTTGGCATCCGCCGTACCGGGTGCACCCGCCACGCCGTTGTCGCCAGCACCGGAAGTGTCGACACCGGTCAAGACGTTGCCGGTGATGTCGCCACCACCGATCGTGCCTTCGAGCTCGGCAGAGAGGCCGTTCTCATCGGTCACGATGATCACTTCACCGACCGGGGTGTTGTTGGCATTGCCGTTCGGATTGGCGACGTCCGCGAGATCGCCGTCATTGGCCGAGAGGCCCGGGCCGACGCCGACCGCATAGACCTTGGAGACCCCGGCATTTTCCAGCGCGGTGTTCCAGTTTGTCTGCTGCGTATTCGTCAGCGAATGGTCCTGATTGCTGTCCGTGCCGCTGTTGGCGCCATCGGCCGTCGGCACACCATCCGACAGGAAGTAGACGGTCGTCGGTGCACCCGGGATCTTGCCGTCGCCATCGCCCAGGCCAGCCGTACCAAAGGCCAACGCATCCGAATAGCTGGTGAAGTTGCCACTCGGGCTGTTGCCATTGATGTAGGCCAAAGCGTCGGCCGGCGTGCCCCAGAAGTCCATGCGCTGACCGTCGGTGGCGAACTGAACAATCATGACCTTCACGTCGCCGAGCTGGTCATATTTGTTAAGCAGGTTCTCAATGGCGGCAATCGCGATGGCCAAGCGGGTCTGTGTGCCGGGCGTGTTCGGGTCGACATCGTCGCTCATCGAACCGGAACGATCGAGAATGATCATCACGTTGTTCTGCTGAGCAGTGTTCTCGTCACCCGAGTTGGCATCGTTGTAGTTGACCGGCGCGATGTCGGCCACCGTGGTGATGGCAAGGGTCGCCGTGTCGCTGTCGCCGTCACCGTCAACCAGCTTGTAGGTGACGTTCATGACACCGCCCGCGCCGTCCGTCTGGGTAAAGACGTAAGCGCCGGTGGAGGTCATGCTCATCGTGCCATGACCCGGGATGTTATGAACCGAGCCGTCGGCAGCGTAGTCGATGGCATCGATGGTGAAGGTCACCACCTTGCCCTTCGGGAAGCCGGTGTCGACATCGGCACCCGAGGAGTCGTTCGTGGTGACGTTGCCGTTGATCGCGACACCAAGGGTGACAACCGAGTTGCTGTCGTTCACGGCATCGGGGGCGTCGTCAGAGAAGTTCAAGCCGATGGCGCTGGCCAACGTTACACTGACGGAGTCACCGTCATTGTCCGTGACCGTCTTGGTGACAAAAACAAGACCGTTCGCGTTGACAGTGTCGTCGGGATTGTTCGGGTCGGCATGGACCACCGACCGAACCTGGTCGAGAGTCATGTTGGAACCGCTGAGGATCACCTTGAACACGACAATACCACCGGCGATCTGACCTTCGATGTTGTTGCCGACCTTGTAGAGCAGCACCGCCGAATTCGTCAGCGTATCGACGAGACCGGAATTGGTGCCGTTGACGAAGGCTGCGCCGCCCGGACCGGTCAGGCTGAAGGCGACTGTCCCGCCATCCGCCCCGAGCGTTGCCGCCGGGAAGATGATATCGACATTGCTCGGACCGGCATTGGCGGCAAGGTAGGTCTCGTCGACGTGGAATTCACCGGAGCCGGTATTGGTCCCCATGGTCGGCATATCGTCGTCGATCCGCACCGTAACCTGGTGAGTGGTCCCGCCGCCGTTGTTGCTGGCGGTGACATCCACCTGCAGGTCGACATTGTTCTCCTGGTTACCCGCCGCGTGCTTGATGGCGCTGTGCAGAATGACGTCGTAGACCGATGTCGCAGCGTCGATGACCTTGAACTCGATCACCTTGTTGCTGGCATTGGGCACGCCGTCCCAGACGATGAGATTGCCGGTGCCGTTGCCCGAGACATTGGCCGTCGTGGGTGTCAGGCCGTTATGGCAGAGGATCGCCGCCAGTTGCGCATTGGACAGTGTGAAGGCGATCGTGCCGACATTGCCGTTCCAATTGACGTTGAGGCCGTCACGCGAGATCGCTTCGCTGGCGGGCGCCGGCAAGCCACCTTCCTGGTGACCACCGACATCGTCGCCGCTGCCCTGGGCCGTCGTCGTGTTCGGATTGGCACCACCGGGCAAGCCGTCTTCGTCAACCGTGACGTTCTCGTTCTCGAAGCTCGGCGGCGGGGCGTTCTTCAGATCGACCTGGAAGCTGGCCGTGTCGCTATCGCGATCCGCATCTTCGACCTTGTAGGAGAAGGTGAGGTTCGACAGGGCGGAGCTGGTGGTCTGGGTGAAGGTCCAGGTACCGTCCTGGTTGACATGCAAGGTGCCGATCGCCGGCAGACCTGCCGTGCCGTCAGCCTTGATATTGATATCGGTGCCACCGGCGCCGACAGCGATGTAGTTGCCGCTTTCGCCGCCCAGCTTGATACCGATGACTTTGGCGGGCTGGTCGGCGCCCAACAGGTCGTTGGTCAGCAGGTTGGTGCCGCTGGTCGCGACGTTGAAGGCGCTGATCGCCAGGATGCCGTCATCGATTGCCTGGGGCTTGTCGTCATCGACCAGGAACTTGACGACTGTCGAGGTCGTGTCGTTGTCCTTGTCGGTCAGGTTGACCGTGATGTCGAACTTGACTTCGCCTTCTTCGTTGCCGTCGCCGCTGTTAAGGTCCGGGTTGCTGTTGGTGTTGTCCTGCATCAGGGCCTGGAACAGCTCGAACTCGACCGTGTTGCCCACGACCTTGATCGTGAACACGGTGTGCGCCAGGTCCTGGATGCCGCCGGCGTAACCGGTGATGGTCTTGCCGTCAGGCGAGGTCACCATGGTGATCTGCGCGCCGTCGCTGGAGCGGCGCAGGCCGCTGTCGACGTCGCCATGGACGTTGACCGAACCCAAGGTCAGCGAACCGCCATCAGCACCGACCGAGACGCCGCTCAGCAGGGCGATCGACTTCACGCCACCGATGGCATCATCCGTGTCGTTGGCGTCCTTGTCCTGGTTGCCCGCGGGCAGGAAGTCTTCGTCGAGATAGCCGTACTCGCCGCCATGATGGTTGTCGCCGTTGGTCGGCTCCTTGGTGTTCTGGTCGGTGTAGTCGCTCACCCCGATCTGGGTCGGCGCATCGTCGTCAATCTTGACATTGATCGTGCCGGTGTCGCTGTCACCATCGTTATCGGTGACCTTCACCTTGAACTGCAGGTCGATGTCGTTCTCGTTGTTGCCGTTCGGGTGATCGAGCGGCTTCAGGAGGGTCACCGTGTAGGTGCCGTCATTGTTGACCTGGACCGTCAGGGCCGGGTCGGCCAGGTTGCCGGTGTGGCCGATCAGCGTATTGCCGACCTGGGTGAAGGTCAGGAACGCACCGTCACCGGTGAGGCGCGGCGGCGCGCCGTTGAGGCTGATCTCGATCGCGCCCGGACCATCGGTGCCGAAGCTGATGTTGAGGTCGCCATTGGCCGCAAAGAGGCTCGGGCTGACGTCGCCGGTACCACCGGGGTGGTTGCCGCCGGCACCAGGAATGACATCTTCGTCGAGCGTGACGCTGCTCGAATTGTCGATGCTCGGGCCATCGTCGTAGAACTTCACCATATCGCCGATGTTGACGCTGCTGGTGGCCTTGTCGCCGTCGCCATCGGTCACGGTGACCGTCGCGACCAAGGCATTGTTCAGGATCGACTGCCACTCATCGTTGCTGTTCGTGTCGTTGTGGTGGATCGGCCGGTACTGGGCGACTTCAAGCTCGCCATTGGAGTCGATGCTGATCGCGAAGACCGCCTTGCCGGCGTCCGGACCACCCGAGACGCGGCCGACGACAACGCCGTTTTCGGTCGTGAGCACGATGTCCCGGATTGTACCGCCACTGTCCTTGAAATCGAGACCCGAGTTGGCAGCGCCGGCGCTGACCGCGTAGGCAACGGCATTATTCGTCGCCGCGCCGTCGGCACCGAAATGCGCATTGACCGAGACCACCGGATCGCCGTCCTTGGCGTATTCGATGATCGGGCCTGAATTGCTGACGGTCTTCAGTGCCTGCGGGGCATTGTTGTTGTTCGTGTCATCCCACTGATCGTTGGAAGATTCGTCGATATCGACGGTACCGGTGACAAGCGCCTGGATCGTCACGGTCGGCACATCGTCGTCGATCTTGACGTGGATGTTGGCTGTGTCGATGTCGCAATCCTTGTCGGTGACCGTGACTTTGATGTCGAGATAGAGATTGTCTTCGTTGTTGTTCGACGGGTGATCCAGCGGCTCGTGCATGACGATCTTGAAATCGACGCCGCTATCATTGGCGTTGCTCAGCAAGACTTCGATCACGATGCGATCGGTGTCCGGCGTCGCGTAGCCGACCAGGCGGTTGAGCGAGGGATCCCAAGCCCAGGTGATCGATTTACCATCGACCGTGGTCAACGCGCTGGTCGACGACAGGAATACGCCGCCGAGACCATCGGCATAGGTGTTGTAGGCGATGTGGCCTTGCGCGGTGGATTCCTTGCCGTCGGCATCGCCGGCGCCATTGTCGCCACCGACATTGTCATCGACATTGCCAGATGGGCTGTTGACGTTGTTGTTGTTGCCGTTCGGCAGACCGTCTTCATCGATCGTGATCTCGAGATCGGCCTGACGGGTCGAGATGCAGGGCTCGCCGTCAAGCACATCGATGGTCAGCTTGGCGGTGTCGTAATCACCATCGGCATCCTGCAGCTTGTACTGCAGCTGTTCGCTGATGCAGAGCTCGTCGCAGGTCTTCACGCCGACCAGCAGGAAGTCGGTGTTGTTGCCGTTATTGCCGGCACCGTTATCGAGCGGCGCCAAGGTCACCTTGTCGAAATCGTGGCCGACATTGATGAAGAAGCTGACCAATCCGTCGTAGCCGCCGTAAACGACGCCTTCGCCGACCTTGGTGTTGCCGTCCCAGGCTTCCCACTTCAAGGCTTCGGCATTACCGTTGTCATGGAGCTGGCCGTCGAACAGGGCGCCCACGGTGATCTTGGCCGCGTCGACATCGTTCGGGAATTTGACCGTCAGAACCTCGGTCGCAACCTGACCGCTGCCGTTGGTGTCGGTCTCGCCGCCATCAATACCACCGCCGACGGCGATGCCGCTGTAATGCTTGCCACCCGCATCGATCGTCTTGTAGCCCCAATTGGCCGCGTTGTTGTCAACACCGCCGGCATTGTTGCTGAGGGTCAACACACCAAACGAGCCCAGGAGCGACAGGATCTTCGCCGAATCATTGGCACCGACCGGGTCGACCGTACCATTGGCCGTCGTCTCAAGGCCATACTGGTCCTTGTCCGAATTGTTGCCAGGTTTGCTCGTGTATTCGTAATAGCCAAGCTCATCGGTCTCAAGCGGGCTGTCGCCGCCATTCGGATCCGAATGATCGCCATCGACCACGACCTTGAAGTGACCATGCGGCGTATCGAATTCGACGGTGTGTCCGTCGAAGGTCACGTTGGTGGCATCGCTGCCGGTGACGTTGAACGTGTCGGCTAGGAAATCGAAGGTGATGGTCGAATTGCCGTACTTCAGCGCCGGGATGGTGTGGTCGTGATCGACCGACAGCTTGTCCTTGCCGTTGTCATTGTTGACGCCGTCATTGCTGACGCCAAGCACCAGATTGCCGGTGACCTTGTTGAGTTCGCCATCGACACCGGCATTCTCTTCGTCGAGAACGGCTTTGTCGTCCTTGGCATCCGGGGCGTCATCGATGACCGAGACTTCGAGCTGCGACGTGACGGTATCACCATCGAAATCGGTCGCCTGGAAGAATACCAGCGGGTTGCCGTCGGCATCATAGAGATGGATCGGGTCGTTGCTCGACTGATCCCAATCCGGGTGCGCGGCATTGCCGCCTTCCGGATTGTTGATCTGGTGATACTGCACGAACACCAGCTGGCCGCTTTCCGGATCAAGGCGCAGCATGAACACGGGGATCGCGTCGCCTTCCCCGTCGATGCCGCCGTAATCGTTGCCAACCGCGCCCTGCAGCGCGAAGGACTCCTGCGGGCCGTCCGGCTCGCCTTCAAAATTGCTCGGCGAGGCCATACCAATGATGGTGTTAGCATCGAGCTGGAAAGCATAAACGGTGATCGTCGTCGGCTCGCCATTCACCATGACGGTGATGGTCCAGTTGGTGGCGGACTTGTCCATCACTTCGCCGGCGGTTGCGCTCTCGGAATTGGTGTTCTTCATGAACAGTTCGAAGGCGCGCTTGTCGGTGCCGCCGTCATCATCGTTGAGCGGGTCGGCATCGTTGTTGAGCTTGGTGCCGTCCGAGCTATAGGTGCGACCGGACTTGTCGGTCCCTTCCCCAGCATCGTTGTCGTGCTGGAACAAGGTGTTGCCAGCTTGGTCGTTCTTGTCGGCCTTGCCGTCGGCACCGAAGCTGACGGTCAGATAAGTCTTGGCCACGCCCAAGGGATCGGCGCAGAAATTGCCGTTGTTCAGGAATTCGTTCGACAGTTGCGAAAGAATGTCCTGCTGGTAGGTGATATCGACGTCCTCGCCGCTGAACTTGCCGTCAGTTTTGCCGTCGGCAATATCGTCGAGTTGTTTGTCGGCCTTCCAGGCCAAGTAGTTGGCGAGACCGTCATCGACATCGTCTGTCTGCTGGTCAGGGAGCCAACCCGGCGCATGTGGCTGCAGATCCGAGTCATACCAGGTCGACTGGTCGCCCGGCGTCTCATCATGACCAATGGTCAGGTTCGCTTTGGTGATCGCGATCGGCACCTCGAAGCCGCACAGGGTGACATAGCAGACCTCGCCCAGGAACGGCATGTCGTCGATGTCCTGGAATTCCAGCGGCTGCGGGAAGTCGCTCGGAACCGGCGGGCTGTCGCTGTCCTGCAGGAAGAACGGCACTTCGATCTTGAGGATGTCCTCGACGCCATTGCCCTCTTCGGTGCCGCCGCCCTTTTCAGGATGATCGACGACGCCATAGATGGTGAAGGTAAGGCCGAATTCGGCATTGCCGGCAGGGTTGGTCTCGCCGGTGTTGACGACATCGTCGTCGACGCCGATCGTGAACACGACCACATTCGTCGGGCAGCCGTACTTGATCACCGTGTAGTAGGCGACGACCATCTGACCCGTGCCGTCATTGGCGCCGGGGGCGCTTTCCGGAATTGCCGGCAGAAGGTCATAGGTGAGCTCGTGCCCGTGCGAGGTCAGGCCCATGGCCAGCAGCTGATCGATCAGCGGCACATCGCCGGCGCCGTCATTGATGCCGTTGCCATTGACGTCGAGCACCAGCTTGCCGGGCAAATCGCCGAAGAAATTCGCTTCGACCGTCGCGGTGACCGAAAGCGGTTCGCGGTCGCGGTCGACACCGAGAAAGCCATTGTCCGAGATAATCGGCTCGAACTCGCTCTTGCCGTCGCCGTCGAAATCGGTCTGGCTGCCTTCTTCATGGTCGTCGGTGTCGAACGGATCGTTGCCTTCCTCATATTCGTGCGCCAGAACCCATTTCGGCTCACCGCCCTTTTCCGAGAAGCTCTGCAGCGCCGGCTGTTCGCCCTCAGGCTCGGGATCGCGGTCGGGGGTGAGGCGGTCGATCAGATCATGGTCGCAACGCGGGCCGTTGAGGTCATCTTCGTTGACCGGGGGGGCCTGGGTAATGTTGACAACAGTCGGGGTCGTGTCGGCTTCGGTTTCGTCCGCTTCGATGATCTCGATGAATTCGCGCTGGATCAGGTTGTAGTTGAGCAACGTCGGGTCAAGGCCGCCGATTGCGTTGAGACCACCGATGCCGGCATTGGGATCAAACGGCGAGAACACACCGCCATTGTTGTCCACACCCGTACCCGCATCACCGGCGCCCGGACCGGCAGCCGTCTGGATGTCGAGGTTGGGATCGGTCGAAGCCAGGACCGCGGCCACGTCGAGCGGCTGGTTGTTCGAACCGAGAATGGTGACTTCGGCCTGGCCGGTCGCTTCGGCGTAGCCAAGCAGGATGACGGTGACGTCACCGACCTTGACGGCAAGGTTGCCATTGTCGCCGAGGCGGGCCACCAGGCCATCAGTCGGGAACGGCAACTGAATGGTCTCACCAGGGGTCACCTGGACGCGAACCACGTTTTCGCCTTGCGGCACCTGGACCTGCACCGGGGTGCCGGATTGGGTCAAATGAACCTGCTCGACGTCACTCTCATGGATGGTGGAGGTGTTGTTGGCAGTTTCAGTCTGGTTGGTGGTCGTGTCCGTGGCCATGGCTCGCTCCAATGGGTCGGTTAACTATGAGGCGGGGTGCTGCAGCAATTTTTTCGAGAAGGTCGAAGAGATCGCTGTACCCCTGTTTGATGCTGCGACAATAAGTGCCAGCGAGGTCACGCTCAACGCCCGCCATTCACCGATCCATACAGGATGGTGTGTGCAGATTTGTTTTTTGGCAAAATTTGGAATAATTACGCCTAGCAAACGTGCAGCATTGTCACGGAAGTAGGCAGGCTGGGATTATTACCCTAGCGAGGAAAGGAAGCCTCGCTGCAAAATAATCAAGCGATTTCAATCATTAATACGTAAGCGAGGTCACCTTCGGCCCGGCGCAGAATCGGACAGATATTTGCCTTCGCCATGATCAAACGGCCCGGTCGCAAGCAGACAATACGTGCCGGATAGACCTGATTCCGGCCTTGCGCGAACTGTTCCACAATCTGATTGAGGGGTAGTGACGACTTGACCTGGAAGTACTGGTCAAGCGGCTTGCCGACCAAGGCGGATTCACCCAAACCCAGCCACTTTTGCGCAGCACTGTTGGCTTTCAACATCACGCTCTGGCCATTGGCAACAAAGGCCGGCACCGGGCAAGCATCGGCAATCAATGAGGCAGAAACACCCTGCCCTGACATCGATTGCTGCCTGACGCGGTCTTCAAGGTCGGATATCTGCTGCTTCAGCTCGGCAAGGCATTGCGCCCGCACCGTCGCCGAGAAATTGCCTTCGTGATTCGTCGCCGTGGAGAGTTCGTCAACCAGCTGGTTGAGGCGCATGCGGCGCCTGCTGGCAGCTTGTTCGAGCGCTGCCCAAGAAGCCTGATCAAGCTTCAGCGAATAGCGACGCCCCCGATACTGAACGACCCGATGAACCAGTTTCGGATCAGGCAGCGACTTTGCCAATGCTGCCGACGATTCACGTTGCAACTCCATCCCGCGCGACCCCTTGATGCTGGCTGAACTCGCTGTGACAGATCTGTGATCCGAGTACGCTGAGGCCAACCGAGCCCCAGCGCGCAATCGGCCCCTACCGATCAGCACACACGACAGTGTGACACATTTGGAGGCCAAATTGCTAGGGGCTCATTTGTGCTTTCAGCCAAGCCCCGCAAATGATTAGAATAGCGGAACATTCTGTCGTGGGGGTTCAGGTATGCCTTTTGTGATGCGGGACGAACGCGGCCAAGTCGTGGCCATCTACCGCGAAATGGCGGCTGGGGCGGAGGAGTATCTGCCCCCCACCGACCCTGCCATCCAGGGCTTCATGCAGCAAAATATGGCGCAACTGCCGGTAGGCAGTGCCGAAAAGCCCGCCATGTTGCAATCCGATCTCGACATGATCCGCGTCTATGAGGATCTGACCGACATTCTGCTGACCAAGAACATGGTCATGCTGACCGACTTTCCACCGGCCGCCCAGGACAAGCTCATGCGCCGCAAACGCCTGCGCTCGTCGCTCAGCCCCATTACGGAACTACTCGATGGCACTGATGAAGACGAACAGGAACTGCCCTGAAAAGCGGCGTTACGACCGCGCTGAGGGAATCAGCCGAGAGTGTGGTGCTCGATCGGCTGGTCGACCGAGATGCTGAGGCCGGGTGAATAATAGAGCTTGGTCCCGTCTTCAAAGACCCAATACTGCAGGCCCTTCACCTCAATGCCGCCATCGGTGACATGGGCATCGGCAATGCCGCTCTCGAGCAGCCGCAGATCGGTCACGATGTTGAGGCAGGGATCATCACCTTCGTTGAGGATGACAATCTCGCCGTTCGCATCGGGCAATAGGTCGGCAAGGTTTAACGAGAACTGATCGCCGGTAGCCGAAGCCCCGGCGTCAAGCGCCTCGATATTCTGGTCGTTGGTTTCGGTCTGGTTCATAGCTGCGCTCATCCCTTGCGCTGCAACATCTAAAATACTGGATAAAAGCTAATCGAATCGATTCCATACCGCAATCCCCAGAGAGGCATTGCTGCAATGCCAAATATGTTCATAAACTACATCATATATTCCATGTAAGCATATGATTTATTGACATTATAAAGACCAAGTTGGGTTATAAAGTATTCATTAACCATGCCCTTAAAATGTGAGCTACTGTTGATTTTGACGAAAATGCGACACGGACTGAGTTGAGTTCTCATACGGAACAAGCTCATTATTCTCAATAAATTGGATCGGGAATCGGCCGGTTTGAACGAGAAAACACAAGAAATAGCCAACCGGCAGCCCCCAAAGAACCGTCCATTCGGGCGCCGTTTCCATTTTGACCGGGCGGCGATGATTGCCGGCATGGTGGTCACTTTCATCGTTGTACTTTTTACGCTGATCACGCCCGATCAGTTGGCGCGCATCGAACGGCTGACGCTTGACTGGCGATTCCTTCTCCGCGGTTCAGAGGAACCCAGCGGCGATGTCGTGGTGGTCGCCTTCGACGAGGCTTCTATTCGCAGCTTCGGACGCTGGCCGGTCAGTCGAAAGATTCAGGCGGAGGCATTCCGGAATGTCGCCGATCAGGGCGCCAAGGCCATCGCCCTTGACTATCTCTATTCCGAACCAGAATTCGATCTGCCGGGCGACGTTAGGAACGTTCTCGCCGCGGTCGCGAAGAGCCAGTCCGCAGACAGCGAGATCACTCGCGAGGCCACACTGCTGGCAAACGCGACCACACCGGATGCCATGCTCGCTGAGGTTCTTGCCAAGGCCGGCAATGTGGTGATGCCCTTCGCCTACTCGCCGGATTCAGGGTCCGTCGACCTACCCGATCAAGTCATCGACTGGGCCTATGCCGCGATCAACCGCCCCTGCACGTCCGATGCGGCAGCGGTCGTCGCCCAACGCATCCAGAGCCCGATCCCGAGCCTTGCCAAGGTCGCGCATCTGGGCGGCAACGTGAATGTGGACTTCGATGTCGACGGTGCACCCCGTTTCGAATACCTGGCCACCAGGTTCGAGGACTACTGCTTCCCGCCTATCTCTGTGGCATCGGTCGCAACCTATCTCGACATTCCCTGGACCAAGGTCGCACTCGATCTCAAGGGCAGCCGTCTTTACTTGGGCGATCGTCTTGTCCCGCTCAACCAAACGAGTGACGTCAACCGCTACCCCAACGGGATCGTCGTCAACTACTTCGGCCCGGCAGGTACCATCCCTACCGTCTCCTTCGCCGATGTGATCAGCAACCGCGTGCCGCCAGATACCTTCAAGGGAAAGCTGGTCTTTTTTGGCACGAATTTCCTCGGCGGCACCGATCTCTTCCGGACGCCCTTCGACCCCAACCTGCCAGGCGTCGAGCGTCACGCAACTATTGCCGACCGATTGATCCATGGCGGTAGCATAACTCGATCAGGCATCACGCTGGATATTACGGTTGCCGCCGTCATCCTGCTCGGCGGAATGAGTGCACTCCTCGCCCGGGTGATGCCCAGTGGCGGCGCCATTGTCGTCAATAGTGGTATCGCCGCCGCCTGGTTTGCCTTCACCTATTTCATGCTGTTCCGCGCCTTTGTGTGGATCGACGTTCTCTATCCCGTGGCATCCATCGCCCTCAACGCCGTGACACAAATGGCGATGCGCGTCATCGCCGAGGAACGCAGCCGGCGGCGCGCGGAGCAGGAATTGCGTGAGAGCGAGGAACGCTATGCGCTGGCCGCTCGTGGCGCCAATGACGGTTTATGGGACTGGAACCTGGTCAGCAACACACTTTACACGTCCGCCCGCTGGCAGCAGATGCTGGGCCTGCGCGCTGACCGCATGTCCGGACAACCCGGCGACTGGTTCGACCGTGTGCACCGCGACGATATCGACCTGATGCGCGCAGCGATCGACGCTCATCTCAAGGGCAGCTCGACTCATTTCGAGCAGGAACTGCGCATGCGTCACGCCGAGGGCAATGACCGCTGGGTTACGATCCGCGGCATGGCCGTGCGTGACGCGCAGGGCAATGCCACGCGCTTTGCCGGATCGATGACCGATATCTCGGCGCGCAAGAAGGCGGAACAAGATCTGCTGTTCAATGCCTTCCATTCACACCTGACGCGCCTTCCGAACCGGGCCTTGCTGGTGGAACGAACTGATCAGGCGCTGCAGCTATGGGCCAAGGATGCTAATGCCGATGTCGTGGTGGCGATCCTCGATATCGACCGTTTCGGACATTACAACGAGACATTGGGCCAGAAGGTTGGCGACGACATTCTTATTACCCTTGCCCGCAGCCTCGAAGAAGTGGTGCGGCCCGAGGATACACTCGCCCACCTCGGCGAGGATGAATACGCCATCTCACGTTTCATCGCTGGCGATGTCGAGGCGAATGTCGAAGCGTTGATCCTCGCCGTGAAGACCGTGCTCGCGCAGCGCATGGAGATAGAGGGACGGCAGATCGATATCGAGGCCTCGATCGGCTTCGTGCTCGCCTCGCAGGCCGCGGGGGCGGCCGGCGACGAATTGTTGCGCGACGCCAATCTGGCACTCTACCGTGCCAAGGCGCAGGGACGCGGCCAAGTGGTGCGCTTCGAGCAGAGCATGCATCAATCCGCCATGAAGCGCTTTGGCCTGGAAGCCGACCTCAAACGCGCCATCATCGCCGGCGACCAGCTAGAATTGTTCTATCAGCCGATCATCGACCTCAAGGCCGGCCATGTGCATGGCTTTGAAGCGCTGATCCGCTGGCGTCATCCAGAGCGTGGCCTGATCTCGCCGCTCGATTTCATTCCGCTCGCCGAAGACACCGACATGATCATCGATATCGGCCGCAAATGCATCATGGACGCCGCGCGCCAAGTCGCTGCCTGGATGCCGGCCGAAGGTGACCCGCCGCAGATCGCCGTCAATGTTTCAGGCAAGCAGTTCGCGGCCGTGGGATTGGTCGAGGACATCGAGCGCGCCATCAAGGTGGCGGGCATTCCGGCCAATGCCCTCAAGATCGAGATCACGGAAAGCCTGATCATGGACAACCCGGAACGCACGGCCGAGACCCTGCGCCGGGTCATCGCGCTGGGTTGCAAGGTGTCAATCGACGATTTCGGCACCGGCTATTCAAGCTTGAGTCATCTCCACCGCTTCCCCTTCCACACGCTGAAAGTGGACCGCTCCTTCGTCATGCGCATTGCCGACAGCCGCGAAGGCCTCGAGATCGTCCGCGTCATCGCGAGCCTTGCCCACATCCTGGAACGCGACGTGGTCGCCGAAGGCGTCGAGACCGAAGAACAGGCCACCGAACTCAAGCGTCTCGGCATTCAGTTCGGCCAGGGCTATCTCTATTCGAAGCCCCTTCCTGCGGGTGAAGCCTCGGTGTTTCTGGCGAAGAGCCGGGAGAAGCATCGGAAAGCGTGACCGAGACATCACGCGTCGTCGCCTTCAACGCAGCCGCACTTTCGCTGCCAGAAAATCGAGCACCGCCCGTATGCGAGCGGAAAGGTGGCCCCCTTGGCCAAGATAGACGGCGTAAAAGGTCTCGCGGTCGCCAGGGTTGAATTTTTCCAGCACCGCTATGAGGCGCTTGGCCTTGATGTCACCCGCGACCTGAAATGCTGAAAGCCGCGCCAGGCCCAGGCCGGCCAACGCGAGCTGCCGTAGAGCCTCACCATCACTTGCTCGCATTGTGCCGGTTGCGGCGACCGTGACCGCCTTGCCGTCGACGATGAACGGCCAATCCGACACTGCTCGCTGATAGGTCGAGCCCAACAGATTGTGCTGCGCGAGCGCGTTCGGTGTTTTCGGCGTGCCTGTGCGGCCGAGATAGGCCGGCGCTGCGACGACGACCTTCCGCGTTTCACCAAGCTTCCGTGCCACAAGGCCTGAACTTTTGAGCGGACCAGCGCGGATAGCAATATCGACGCGAGACCCCAGCAGATCAACGACTGTATCGCTTAGGTGAAGATCAAGTGAGACCTCAGGATAGGCAGCCTGGAACGCCGGCAACAATGGCAGCAGGAAATGCGTCCCGAACGGGACATTCGCCGAGATCGCGACATTGCCGCGCGAGACCTCGCTGGCACGAGCCGCCTGCTCCGCCTCATCCAGATTCGCCAGCACTGCCCGCGCGCGCTCGAAGAAGACACAGCCTTCGGGCGTCAGTTGCAGCTTGCGTGTCGAACGATTGAGTAGCCGGGCACCCAACCGTGCTTCCAGCCGCGTCATCAATTTGCTGATTGCAGAGGGCGTCAGCTGCAGCGCGCGAGCAGCGGCCGAGAAGCCTCCCTGCTCCACCGCAGCCACGAAGACCTCCATCTCGCCAAATCGATTGACATCAATACGCACCATTGTGATTTCATTTCATAAGTTAAGTTCTATTGCGCAGCCTAGTTCATGGAGCAGTTGCCGTCCATCTTCTGACCTGAACAGTCGGAAAGAACAGAAGCATGATCCACAAGACAGCCCTTGTCGTCGGCGCTCAGGGTGTTATCGGCCGCAATCTCATCAATCACCTGCAGACCCTGGATGATTGGGATGTCATCGGCCTCTCGCGCCGGGGCGGCGCCACCGATGGGTGCGTTCGGTACATCAGTGTCGATCTCCTCGATGCGTCCGATACGCGGGCCAAGCTTGCTGGCCTCAAACACGTGACCCATATTTTCTATGCCGCCTATCAGGATCGGCCGAGCTGGGCTGAGTTGGTAGCCCCCAACCTCGCCATGCTGGTGAATGTGGTCGAGGCGACCGAGGCGGTGGCCATGAATCTGCAGCATGTCAGCCTGATGCAGGGCTACAAGGTCTATGGTGCGCATCTGGGACCGTTCAAAACACCGGCGCGGGAATCCGATGCCAACCACATGCCGCCGGAATTCAATATCGACCAGCAAGATTACCTCGAAGTGCGCGCGGCGCGGGCGGGCTGGAGTTGGTCGGCCCTCCGCCCCTCTGTCGTGTGCGGCTTTGCATTAGGCAATCCCATGAACCTTGCCATGGTGATTGGCATCTATGCGGCGATGTCGAAGGAGCTAGACCTGCCCCTGCGTTTTCCGGGTAAATCCGGTGCGTACGATACGCTCATCGAGATGACCGATGCCGGGTTGCTGGCGCGCGCCACTATCTGGGCCGCCACGGATCCGCGCTGCGCCAACCAGGCCTTCAACATCACCAATGGTGATCTCTTCCGCTGGAACGAGATGTGGCCGAAGATTGCGGCGATGTTCGATCTGGAGGTTGCACCGCCCCTGCCCATGTCGCTGGATGTCGTCATGGCCGATAAGGAGGCGCTGTGGAACCGGATGGTGGCCAAGCATAATCTAGCGCCGACACCCTATCAGGACGTCTCTTCCTGGCGCTTCGGCGACTTCGTATTCGGCTGGGACTACGACTTCTTTGCCGATGCAAGTAAGGGGCGCCGCTTTGGTTTCCATGAATTCGTCCAAACCGACGCCATGTTTGGCGATATTTTCGCCGATTTTCGCCAGAGGCGCATCATTCCGGAGTGATGCGTCGCGGCAACGGCCGTGCTAGGCTTCTTCGCCACAGGAGAAGCTGAATGAGTGATTTACGGCGGCGGATCGAGCGTGGCATTGACCAGGGATTGGGGCGGGAGCCGGCCGACCTGGTCATCAAGAATACGCGGTTTCTGAATGTCGTGACCGGCGAGATCGCACAGGGCGATATCGCCATCAGCGGCGATCGCATTGTCGGTACCTATGAGAGCTATCGCGGCAGGCGCGAGATCGATGGGCGAGAGTTCATCGCCGTGCCGGGTTTCGTCGACTGCCACCTGCATGTAGAATCAAGCTTGGTAGGGCCGGCAGAGTTCGACCGCTGCGCTCTGCCGCGCGGTACCACGACGGCAATCTGCGATCCCCATGAAATGTGCAATGTCCTCGGGAAAGACGGGCTCGAATTTTTCCTCGCGAGCGCCGAAGAGACCGCGATGGACCTTCGCGTGCAGCTCTCGTCCTGCGTGCCCGCGACGCATCTGGAGACAGCTGGCGGGCGCCTGCTGGCAGAGGATCTGGTGCCCTATCGGCACCATGCCAAAGTCATCGGCCTTGCCGAATTCATGAATGCGCCCGGCATCTTCCACAAGGTGCCGGAGGTGATGGACAAGATCGAGGCGTTCTGGGGCGGGCATATCGACGGCCATGCGCCGCTGATGAAAGGTTACGAGCTCAACGCCTATCTTTCCTGCGGCATCCGCAATTGCCATGAGACGACGAGCGCCGCGGAAGCCTGGGAAAAGCTGCGCAAGGGCATGCAGGTCTTCATTCGCGAAGGCAGCGCCTGCAAGGATCTGGCGGCCCTCTCTGGCATCATCAGCACGACGACGGCGCCCTTCCTCGGTTTCTGTACCGATGACCGCAACCCCCTCGACATCGCCGAGGAAGGGCATATCGATCATCTCATTCGCGGTGCCATCAAAGCGGGTGCCCCTGTGGCGGATGTCTATCGCCTCGCCACCTGGTCGGCAGCACGCGGCTTCGGCCTTACCGATCGTGGGCTCATTGCGCCGGGGCAACGGGCGGACATCGTACTGCTCAACGATCTCAACAGCTGCGATGTCGCACAGGTTATCACCGGTGGCCGCCTGGTTGACGACGCATTGTTCGATGCGCGCCGCATGCCGGCACCCGTGGGTTATGCATCCGTGAAACTGAAGAAGGTCGATGCCGCGATCTTCCGCGTGCCGGCAAGTGGGCCCACAGGCCCCGTGATCGGGTTGCGCGAAGGCCAAGTGCTGACCGATTTTCTGACCATGACCCTGCCCTATCGCAATGGCGAGCGGTTGGTCGATCTTGCCAATGACGTGATCAAGGTCTGCGTGCTAGAGCGCCATGGCAAGTCAGGCTCCGTTGGGCGCGGCTTTGTCAAAGGGCTGAAGCTGTCGCAAGGCGCTATCGCCTCCTCTATCGGCCATGACAGCCACAACGTTTGCGTGGTCGGCAGCGACGACAATGACATGGCGATTGCGGTCAACCGGCTCATCGAGCTGGGTGGCGGCTTCGTGCTGACCAATGCCGGCAAGGTGCTGGCCGAAATGCCGCTGCCGCTCGCCGGACTGATGAGTGACCGGGACTTCCGTTCCGTGGCAACCGAAATCAAAGAGCTACGCCGTGCGGTGAAGGAGTTGGGGTGTCCATTGGCGGAACCATTCCTGCAGATGGCCTTCCTGCCGCTACCGGTAATTCCACACCTCAAAATTACCGATCTCGGACTCGTGGACGTCGACAAATTCGAGCTGATAGCTGCCTGAAAAGGCTGGCTTATCCGTTCCTGGCACCCTGGCTCTTGAACAGGCCCGGCAAAGCGCCTAGGTTTCACACCAACCGGTGAATTCTACGAGGATTATGATGGATTTCCGTCAAGGCTTTGTCGACACGATTGGCAACACACCCCTTATCAAGCTCAAGAAGGCGTCAGAGCAAACCGGCTGCACGATCCTGGGCAAGGCGGAATTTCTCAATCCCGGTGGCTCGGTGAAGGACCGCGCGGCTTTGGCCATCATCCAGGATGCCGAGGAAAAGGGTTTGATCCGCAAGGGCGGTCTGATCGTCGAAGGGACCGCTGGCAATACCGGCATCGGTTTGGCGTTGGTCGGCAACGCGCGCGGCTACAAGACGTTGATCATTATCCCGGAGACGCAGAGCCAGGAGAAGAAGGACATGCTGCGCTTGGCGGGTGCCGAGCTGCGCGAAGTCCCGGCCTTGCCTTACAAAGATCCGGGCAATTACGTGCGGGTCTCGGAAAGCGTCGCCGAGGAGCTTAAAGAGAGCAATCCGAACGGGGTGATCTGGGCCAACCAGTTCGACAATGTCGCCAACCGGCAGGGCCATTACCGCACCACCGGTCCGGAAATCTGGAAACAGACCGACGGCAAGGTCGACGGTTTCGTCTGCTCGGTCGGCACCGGCGGCACGCTGGCCGGCATTTCGATGTTCCTCAAGGAGCAGAACCCCAAGATCAAGATCGGCCTTGCCGATCCGGAAGGTGCCGCCCTCTACAGCTATTTCAAGACCGGCGAGCTCAAATCATCCGGCTCCTCGATCACCGAGGGCATCGGCCAAGGCCGCATCACGAAGAATGTCGAGGGAACACCGGTGGATTTCCCCTACCAAATCCCCGACGCCGAGGCCTTGCCGATCGTGTTCGATTTGCTACGCGAAGAGGGCCTGTGCCTGGGCGGTTCGTCCGGCATCAATGTCGCCGGCGCCATCCGCCTCGCCAAGGAGTTGGGCCCTGGCCACACGATCGTCACCATTCTGTGCGATTTCGGGACACGCTATCAGTCGAAGCTGTTCAATCCGGCCTTCCTGCTGTCGAAGGGTCTGCCGACGCCGGGTTGGATGTGACGGTGCGTCGCTTGACCGCCTAGTTCCGGCATCTATGATTGGCGCAATAACTGCAAGAAGCGCCGATTGGGATGGAAGAGCTATTTCGCGAAGATTCCTATCTGAAGGAATGCCCGGCCACTGTGGTCGCGAGCAGCGCTGAGGGCATCCGCCTTGACCGCACCATCTTCTATCCGATGGGCGGCGGGCAGCCGGGCGATACCGGGCGGCTGCGTTTCGGCGACCATGTGATTGAAATTGTCGATACCCGCAAGGGCACCCTGCCCGGCGAGATCCTGCATATTCCGGCCGAGGGTAGTGCCCTGCCCGATACAGGTGCCGCCGTCACTGCCGAGATCGATTGGGACCGCCGCCATCGCCTGATGCGCATGCATACCTGCCTGCATCTGGTATGCAGTCTCGTCAAAGGTGATGTCACTGGCGGCCAGATCAGCGATGGCAAGGGCCGACTGGATTTCAACTTGGCCCCAGAGACAGTCCTCGACAAAGTCGCTTTGACCGACGCGCTCAATCTACTCATCGTCGGCAATCATGACGTGGTGCCGCGCTGGATTGCCGACGACGAATTGGCGGCCCGACCGGAATTGGTTCGCACCATGTCGGTGAAGCCACCGAGCGGCCAGGGCAAGGTCCGCCTGCTCGATATCGCCGGCGTGGATCTGCAGCCCTGCGGCGGCACGCATGTACGCAACACCGCCGAAATCGGCCTGGTCGAGATCGTGAAGATCGAGAGCAAGGGCAAGATGAACAAGCGCGTCAATCTGGCCTTCAAATAGAGACAGGTTCTCCATGACCAATAGCTATGCCAACCCGCAATATCTCGTCTCGACCGAATGGCTGGCGGCCAATCTCAGCCAGCCCGATCTGCGCGTGGTAGATGCCACCTATTACCTGCCGATGCAGAACAAAAACGCCCGCGCCGAATACGACGAACGGCACATTCCGGGCGCCGTGTTCTTCGATATCGACGACATCGCCGACAAGGACACCACCCTGCCCCACATGCTGCCAGCACCGGAAAAGTTTGCCTCGCGTGTGCGACGCATGGGGATTGGCGATGGCAACCGCATTGTCGTCTATGACGGGACTGGCATGATGAGTGCTGCGCGCGTCTGGTGGATGTTCCGCATTTTCGGCGCGAAGGAAGTGGCTGTCCTTGATGGCGGGCTGCCGAAGTGGCTGTCTGAAGGCCGGCCGGTGGATGACAACCTCCCCGCCCCCCGTGAACGGCATTTCAGTGCGCGGCTCGACAACACCCAGGTGCGCAGCAAGGCGCAGATGCTGGCCAATATCACTAGCCAGCGCGAACAGGCGCTGGATGCCCGTGCCAGCGGCCGCTTCAACGCCACCGAACCGGAACTCTGGCCAGGTCGCCGCGCCGGTCACATTCCAGGCGCCAAGAACCTGCCCTATACGCAACTCTTGAAGCCAGATCAGACTTTCCATGACGGCGAAACGTTGAAGGCAAAGTTCATCGCAGCCGGCATCGATCTCAAGAAGCCGGTCGTCACATCCTGCGGCTCCGGCATCACGGCCTCCGTGCTGGCATTGGGCCTCAGCCTCATCGGCCATCGCGATGTCGCAGTCTACGATGGATCCTGGGCCGAATGGGGCTTACCGGGCGACACGCCGATAGAACCTTAAGTTCCACCTTCATCGCTATCCCCGGGCGAAGACTCGGGGATCCACTGCGGCAGTGGAGAGTGTGGACGCCCGGCCAGCCTTGATTCAAGAGCGGGTCCGGGCATGACGAACTAATTGAGGGCTGCCCTACAGCAAATCGCGCTTCACGACCTCACGCCAGTTGCGGCTGGCTAAGCGTTCGCCGTTCTCATAGGCGTCGAGTTCGGCGGTCAGGATGAAATCGTCCAAGGTCGACGTCATGCGGCAACTGACCTCAAGTCGAATATCCCAGCCCGGGCGCGACTGCACGTAGCTCTGCTTGCAGATATAGGACGCGCAGAGTGGCTCGTTCGGCGCGATGTGAAGTTCGCGGCGGATGTTGTGCAGCACTTCGGTGCCGATATCGTCGAAACGCTGGCGGCCTTCGCCAAATACGCCCTCGGTATCGGTGACATTGGTGACGCCACCGTCGACCAGATCGAAGATCACCTCGCGCTTCACACTGCCTTCGCTGACCTGCGTGATGGGCGTCGCACGGCCCGCCACGGGCTTCTCGAATGGCTCGCTTCCATCGGTCGATTGCGGTTGGCGATATGGCAGGGTGAGCCGGCTGACACCGGCGATGATACCGAGCGTCGCCACTTCCGGCGCCGGCCAAATGAGCGGCCAATAGGCGCTGGAGAGCGACACGCGCACACGATGTCCGGCGGCAAAGCGGTGACCGCAGGCACTGAGTACCAACTTGAAGCGATAGCGCTTGCCGGGTTCCAGGGCGGTCGGATTGGCGTGACTGTCGCGATGCGTGAGATTGATCACCTGATAGCTGACGCGGAGCGCCTTGCCGTCCGGTGCCACGTCGGAGAGACGCGCACAAAGCTGCGCCACGGGCTTGTCGCTGGTGAACTCCAGATCGAGTTCGGGTGCGCCTAGAACCTGCATCGCTTCCTTGAGCGGCGCCGTATCGAACACGAGCGAACCGACATCGTCCAAACGCTGATCGCCCGGCATTTCACCGACGCAACCGGCACCCATCCATTCGCCGCCGACCATGCCAACATGGTGTGGTGAGCAGAGAGATAGACTCTCCTCCGTCCCACCGACGCCCGACAGGCCATCCTTGTTGAGATAGAAGACTTCAGGCGCAATGCCCGGCGAAGGATAGCTGTCTTCCGCTACCCAGCGACCGGGATGGGCCAGGCGTGTCGTTTCCGGGGCGGTATAATCCTGCACCCAGGCGCGGAGCATCGGTCCCTTCTCGGCACCATTCTCTTTCTGCTTCAGCCAGCGATCCCACCAAGCAACCGCATCCTGCAGGAAACCGATCGCCGGCGCGGGCGTGCCGTCCTGCGGATAGATATGAGCCCAGGGGCCGATGATGCCTTTACGCGGCACTTTCAGATGCTGGAGCATGCGCGGGACGGCGTTGGTGTAGGAATCCGCCCAGCCGCCGATGAGGTAGACCGGCACCTGGATTGCGTCCCAATCCTGGCAGATCGACCCATGTTCCCAATAGGCGTCGCGGCGCTGATGCTTCAGCCACAAGGCCGGCCAGAGCGGCATGTTGTCCAGCCGCTCGCGCCACTGGTCGCGCCAGCCGGCGCCGACCAATTCCGGATCCGCGGGTCGGCCCTGATAGGCCAGCATGATGGTGCCCCACCACAGATTGTCGTTGAGCAGGCAACCACCCATGTAGTGAATGTCGTCCGCATACCGGTCATCGGTCGAGCAGACGGAGAGTACCGCCTTCAACGCCTTGGGCCGTCGCGCCGCGACCTGCAGGCAGTTGAAGCCGCCCCAGGACTTGCCCATCATACCGATATGGGTGTTGCACCAGGGTTGCGCAGCCATCCAGTCGATGACCTCAAGCGCGTCGTCCTGTTCCTGTTTGAGATACTCATCCCACATCAGCCCATCGCTGTCGCCGGAGCCGCGCTGGTCGACGCGCAGCACCGCATAGCCATTGCCGGCGAAGTAGCCGTGCATCGGTTCGTCGCGCGCGCGCGTGCCATCGCGCTTGCGATAGGGAATGTATTCGAGGATCGCCGGTACCGGCTTTTGCGGCGCACCTTCCGGCAGCCACAGACGCGCTGCCAATCGGCAGCCGTCCTTGAGGGTGATCCAAAGATGTTCGGTGATCTCGACTTTCAGCGGCAGATCGACGGCAACGGCCATGAGAGGGTGCTCACTTGGTTTTGGCCGCCCGCTTCTGCAGGAGATTTGTCAGCCAATCCGGATCCATCTCCGGAACAGATGACAGCAGCAATTCGGTATAGGCCGGGTGTGGTGGTGACAGGACCTTGGTCTTAAGACCCTGTTGTACCACTTTGCCCTGGTTCATGACCACAATCTCGTCGGCGATCGCGCGGACGGTCGCTATGTCATGGGTGATGAAAAGATAGGAAATGTCGAATTCCGCCTGCAAACGCAGGAGAAGTTTCAGGATTTCTTCCTGCACGATCTGGTCGAGCGCCGACGTGACCTCGTCGCAGATAATGAGGTCCGGTTCCGCCGCCAAAGCGCGCGCGATGCAGATGCGCTGCTTCTGGCCGCCCGACAGTTCGCCGGGCAAACGGTCGATATAGGTTTCGTCCAGCTCGATCATCTTCAGGAGGTCGATGATCCTGGCCTCAAGCGCCTTGCCGCGCAGGTTATGATAGAAGGTCAGCGGACGGCCGATAATGTCGTAGACCCGGTGGCGCGGGTTGAGCGCCGTATCCGGGCTTTGATAAATCATCTGAATGCGACGCAGGCTTTCCTTGTCACGCTGCGCCAAGGCTGACGGCAAATCGCGGCCGTTAAATTGCACAGACCCTTTGCTTGGCGGCAGCAAGCCAGTAACAACGCGGGCCAGCGTCGATTTGCCGGACCCGGATTCACCGACCACAGCCACGGTACGGCCGCGCGGCACCGAGATCGACACGTCATCAAGAATCTTCACCGCGTTGCCGTAGGCAGCGTCGATATGATCGACCTTCAAAATAAGGTCCGGGCTGGTGGATTCTTCCTTCGCGAGCTTACGCACGGCCCACAAGGATTTTGTGTAGGCTTCCTTGGGCTCGGCCAGCATTTCGCGGGTCGGCGCTTCCTCAACCAGCTTGCCATGACGCAGAACCATGATGCGATGCGCCATCTGCGCCACGACGGCCAGGTCGTGGGTGATATAGATCGCCGCCGTGTTGAACTCCTCGACGATGGCGCGGATTGAGGCCAGCACCTCAACCTGCGTGGTCACGTCGAGTGCCGTCGTGGGTTCATCAAAGATGATCAGGTCCGGCCGGCAGCTCATTGCCATGGCCGTCATCACACGCTGCAGCTGACCGCCCGAAACTTGGTGCGGATAGCGCGAGCCGATCGTGGTCGGGTTGGGTAACCGCAGGCGGCCATAAAGATCCTTGGCATCAGCGACCGCGGACGACGTGTCGCGGATGCCGTGCTGTGTCGCCGTTTCGATCGTCTGGTCGATCAGGCGGTGTGCCGGGTTGAACGAAGCCGCCGCACTCTGTGCGACGTAGGAGATGCGCGAGCCACGCAGCTTACGGCGTTCTTCATCCGTAGCTGCGAGCAAATCTATGCCATCGAAGGTGACACTGCCACCATTGAAGCGGCAGCCGGGGCGCGCAAAGCCCATGGCGGCAATACCAAGTGTCGACTTTCCAGCACCGGATTCGCCGATGAGACCCAACACCTCACCACGACGCAGGGTGATGTCGACGCCCTTGACGATCTGATGCCAGACATCGTCGCTTTCGCCCTCGATCATCACGCCACGCATCTCCAGGAGGATTTCCCCCTTCGCGCGGGTCGATTGCTTCAGATTGTCATTGCCCATCGCGCAACCCGCTTGTTTTGTGCAGGAACCAGTCGACCACGAAATTGATCGCCACCGTCAGCAAGGCGATCGCACCTGCCGGCAACAGCGGCGTGATATCGCCATAGATAATCAACGTCGCATTCTCCTTCACCATCAGGCCCCAATCCGCGGTTGGCGGCTGCAGGCCCAGCCCCAGGAAGGAGAGCGAGCTGATGGTCAAGAACACGAAGCAATAACGCAGCCCAAACTCGGTGATGAGCGGCGGTAAAATGTTGGGCACGATCTCGCGGAACACGATCCAGGGAAGCTTTTCACCGCGCAATCTTGCTGCCTCGACAAAGTCGAGCGACACCACGTTCATCGACACAGCACGGGTCAGGCGGAACACGCGGGTGGCATCGACCACACCAATGACGATAATGAGGTTGATGGCAGTCGGGCCCAGAATGGACAGCATCATCAGCGCGAAGATGAGGCTGGGGATAGCCATCAGTGCATCAACGAACCGGCTGATAGCCTGGTCGAACCAGCCCCGCAGGATCGAGGCCATAATTCCGAGGACGCCGCCCGTCATGAACGAGAATAGCGTCGCAGCGAAGGCAATGCCCATGGAGTTGCGGGCGGCATAGATCATGCGAGTCAGCATATCGCGACCGAGCTGATCGGTGCCCAGCGGATACAAAGCACTCCATTCCATATAGGAATCGCCAACCACTTCGGCTTCCTTGTACGGCGCGATCGCTCCAGCAAACACCGCGACGAGAACGTAAGCGGTCAGCACGATCAGGCCAAACCAGGCACTCCACGGCGCCTTCTTCAGTTCGCGTATGGCAGCGGCCACCTTGGAGCGCCGCGCTCGCGGGACCTTTGTTTCCGTCAACGCTTCAGCCATTCCCCGGTCCCTTTGCTACCCCAAGCCCTAGCCCGCATCTACTGATCATCATCGTGGATGCAGCAAACGTGGGTTCGTCGCGATCGAAATAATATCAGCGGTCAGATTGAGCAAAATGTAAGTGGCGGCGAAGATCAGCGCACAGGCCTGAACCACCGGAATGTCGCGCGACGTCACCGCGTCGACCATCAGCTGGCCGATGCCCGGATAGGTGAACACGGCTTCGACTATGACCACGCCCACCACCAGATAAGCGAGGTTGAAGGCGATGACATTGACAATCGGCGCCCAGGCATTGGGCAGCGCATGGCGCAGAACCACCCTACTCTTGCTGAGGCCCTTCAGACGGGCCATCTCAATATAGGGGCTGGCGAGCAGATTGATGATTGCCGCCCGCGTCATGCGCATCATGTGGGCCACGATCACAAGCGTGAGCGTCAGAGTCGGCAACGCGCATCGCATCAAACGCTCTGGCAGCGGCGTGTCGGCGTCAACAGATGCCAAGCCTGGAAACCAATGCAGCTTCACCGAGAGAAACAGCATCAACAGATAGGCCATGAAGAACTCTGGCATCGAGATCGTCGTCAGCGTGGCAGCGTTAACGATGCGATCAAACAACGAGTTTCGATAGAGAGCCGCCATGATACCGAGCGTAAGCGCCAACGGCACGGCAATGATGGCGGTCAGACTGGCGAGGAACAGCGTATTGGCCAGGCGCGGCGCAATGAGTTCGGCGACGGTGCGGCGGTAATCAACACGGCTTGCGAAAGATTCGCCGAAATCGCCCTGTGCCACGTCGGCGATCCAGTTGACGTAGCGCGTGACCGGTGGCTGATCGAGACCAATTTCCCGCTCAAAGGCAGCGCCGGTCTCGGGCGTCCAGGCCTGGCCCAGAATAGCCTTGGTGAAGTCGCCAGGCAGCCATTCGACCAGCGAGAAAATGACAATCGACACGATGAACAGGGTCATTAGACCCAATCCCAGTCGCTGAAGAATCGTCCGAGCAATTGGATGCATCACGTTCCCTATCGCCAGCAGCGATGTCCTTGAGCCAAGCCGTCCATGATGCATGAGCATCATTCCCAATAGGGACAGATCGGGCTGCGGCCTTCCGGCCACAGCCCGATCCAAATCCCCGAACCGGGAGTTAGGCCATCCACCAACGCGAGGCGATCTTCATCCCGTCGACGTCCCAGTTCGACAGCAGATCGCCGTGGGCGACCGCTTTCGAATGGGCCGAAACGTAGTTGTTGAAGACGATGTTGATGAGACCGCCATCGTCATGCACCAGCTGCTGCATTTCGGCATACTGCTTGGCGCGCGTATCGGAGTTCGTTTCCGAACGGGCGGCGACCAACAACTCGTTGAAGCGCGGATTCTTCCAGAAGGTGTCGTTCCACGCTGCTTCGGCGGCATAGGCCGTCGTGAACATCCAGTCGCAGGTCGGGCGACCGTTCCAATACGAGGCACAGAAAGGCTTCTTCAGCCAGACGGCATCCCAATAGCTGTCAGCCGCTTCGCGAATGACGTTGATGTTAATGCCGGCCTTGGCAGCACTTTCCTTGAACAAGGTGCCCGCATCGACCGCGCCAGAGAACGCCGCGTCCGACACGGAGAGATCGACGGTCAGGTTTTCGACGCCTGCCTTCTTCAGCAATTCCTTGACCATGTCTGGGTTGAAGGTATGGATCGGCTCCGGATTGATCGCGTACTGCACCGAAGGCGCAATCGGATTGTCGTTGCCGGCGCTGGCATAACCATGGAACACCTTCTTCGCGATCTCTTCGCGATCGATGGCATTCTTCAGGGCGTTGCGGACGTCGGGATTGTCGAACGGCGCCTGCGTCACGTTCATCACGAAGATGTAGTGGCCGTAACCAGTCACTTCGGTGACGTTGATGTCGGGGTTCTTCTTCAGGAGGTTGACGGTCTTGAGATCGCAACGGTCCATGAAGTGGATTTCGCCCGACGTCAGCGCATTGGTGCGCGCGGCAACGTCAGCAATGACCTTCACTTCGACTTCGTCGAAATAGGCCTTGCCGTAGAAGTTGTCGTTACGCTTCAGCTTGGCGCCGACGCCCGGATCGAACTTCTCGATCGCATACGGGCCGGTGCCGATGCCCGATTCCCAATCGACGCCACCGCCATCCTTGGCCGGCATGGTCTTGAGGTGATAGTCGCTGGCATAGAACGGGAAATCGGCGTTGCCGCCCTTCAGCGTAAAGACGACATTGTCGCCGTCAGCTTTGATCTCCTCGACCGATTCCAAGATCGACTTCGCGGCCGACTTCGAATCCTTGCCCATGTGATGGAGATAGGACTGCACGACGTCGTTCGCGGTAACGGTCTTGCCATTGTGGAAGGTAACGCCGCTACGCAGCTTGAACACCCACTTCTTGGCGTCGTCGGACGGTTCAAAGCTCTCGGCGAGATCGCCGACGATGTTGCCGGCAGTGTCCATTTCAGTAAGGCTGTTGCCGGTGGCGCCCCAGCCTACGGTGCCAGTCATCTGGTCAGGATAGGTCGCGGGATCCAGCGAATCCGTCGTGGCACCATGGCCCAGACCGATCTTGAAGGTGCCACCCTTCTTGGGCTCCTGCGCGTAGCCGGCACGGCTCAGAACACCCGTCGCCAACGCCGTCGAAATACCGAGCGCCGTGGCACGGCGCATAAAATCACGCCGCGAGACACGCTTTGTGAAAGCGGCCTGCTGCAACTCTTCCCATTGATTCATATTTTGACTCTCCCTAACGGCCGAACCGACCGACCCCATGCCGAGCGGCGGCAAACCCTGTTGTGCGGGCCAGTGCTCACACGGCACTAGCTCCATCGATTTCTTCTAGTTAACCCATCATTAGGGCGCCGCGGCAAGAAATCTTGATGAATTACGACATCCCATCATTGCTATGCGACACAATGACCGGATCGCGCTGGATTTTTTAGGCCGCGCGACTTTGCTGCACCGCCAAAGCGTTCCGTATCGCGGCGCAGCACTCGCTCAGCTCTCGTGAAGCCGCTTCGGCGACATGGACGATCCGGAGATAAGTGTGGGGAAGCCCCAAACCACAGCTATAACTGCACGGTATGCCAGCATGACGAAGGCGGTCAGCATAAGCCAACCCATGCGGCAGGATAGGGTCCAACTCGGCCGTTGCGATGAAGGCCGGCGGCAATCCCGCGACGGATTTGGCAGAAAGCGGCATCGCATATGCGTTGCGGGCCAATTCCTGGCCGCCGAAGTAGGCGCCGAGGTACTGGCTGACGGCCTGCGGCGACACGCCAACTGAGTTGCCCGGATCGACCTGTGCCGTCAGTGCCGGGTAGATCAGGGCCTGGAACCGGATGTTGGGGCCGCCGTGATCTCGGATCCACAGACAAAGACCCGCCGCAAGGTTGGCTCCGGCGCTATCGCCAGCCACGGCAAGGCGGCTGGGATCCAGCCCGGCGGCTCGACCGCCCTCGCCAGCCACCCAGTTCACCGCGGCCAGGCAATCCATCAACGCATCGGGAAAGACGCTTTCCGGCGACAGACGGTAATCGAGGCTGAGTACCGCCACCTCTGCCTCTGCGCAAAGACGCGCTGCGGGCAGATCATGGCTTTCCGGCGAGCCCAGCATCCAGCCGCCTCCATGGAAATAAACCACGATCGGCAAAGCGACTCCCGCCATACCACTGTGCGGCGGGCGATAGAGCAAGGCGCGGCGGGTGCCGCCATCGGCCGGGATATGGATCGTTTCGACTGTGACACCGTCGGGCCGCGCTGCGTGATAACGCTGCCAGTAGGCATCATAGATGGCACGCCGTTCAACTATCGGCAGGGCATCGTAAGCCGGCGTGAAAACGGTATCGGAATCAGCGATAAAAGCCGCCACCACGGGATCGAGCCGCGTATTCTCTCCGGTCATCAGGTTCACATCCAACGCTTGCCCGCCCCTTGCTTCGGGCGTATTCGACACTGCATCATCTCCCGGCAGGTTCGTCGCCCACAACCAAATTCGACCGAAAACAAGATCGCCCAGCATGACGCCAGCCCCCGCCAACGACCAGACCATGACGATTGGCTTTCTGCTGATGCCGTTGTTTTCGATGATGGCGTTCGTCTCGGCCGTCGAGCCGCTGCGCGTCGCCAACCGTATGGCGGAACGCCAGCTCTATCGCTGGGAAGTGCTTTCGCGGGACGGCAACCCGGTTAGTGCATCCAACAACATGTCGTTGGCAGCCGATCATTCCATTGCGAAGCACCCCGCCTATCCTATGGTGGTCATCTGCGCCAGTTTTAACCCGCTCAGACATTTCGATCCGGCACTGAAACAGTGGCTGCAGCGCCTGAACGGTGCCGGAATCGAGTTCGGGGCGATCGATACCGGCGCTTTTCTGCTGGCACGGGCGGGCCTCCTCGACGGCTACCGCGCCACCACACATTGGGAGAGTCTGGACAGCTTCAGCGAGGCATTTCCAAAGGTCGAGGTCGAAAATTCGCTCTATGCGATCGATCGCAATCGCTGGAGCTGTGCCGGCGGCACGGCCGCGCTCGATCTGATGTTGCATATGATCCGACGGCAGCATGGCCATCGCATCGCCGCCGCGGTTTCAGAGCAGTTCATCCACCCGGAAATTCGCGGACCTGGCGACCGGCAGCGCATGGAGCCTAAGGAGCGCCAGGGCATCAGCCATGCCGGCCTGTCGCGCGTCATCAAGCTGATGGAATCGCGCCTTGAGGAGCCGGTGATGAGTGCCGCTCTCGCCAAGACCGCCGGCATGTCGCTGCGCCAGTTGGAGCGGCTGTTCGATCGCTATTTCGGCATGTCGCCGCGCCGCTACTATCTCGATCTGCGCCTGCAGCGGGCGCGCTCGATGTTGCAATATACCGACATGTCGATCGTCGAGGTGGCGGTCGCCTGCGGTTTCGGCTCGGCGGCACATTTTTCGCGAAGCTACCACGGCTGGGCCGGCAAGGCGCCGAGTGCCGAGCGCCGCCGCCCGGCTCTGGGAATTATGCCCGTTCTTCGCTAGTGCGAGAAATTGTGGGCGGCGAAATTAGTCAAGTGCTTGTCGAAATGCGTCAACCCGGAATAGCCTGCCCGAGCCAGCATCCGGCCAGCCAGAATCTCATGTCGCAACTGCCAGAACGCAACTGAAAGAGCCAGCCATGAACTACGAAGTGATCGTCACCTGCGCCGTCACCGGTGCCGGCGATACCGTCGGCAAGCATCCGGCCATTCCCGTGACGCCCAAGCAGATCGCCGATGCTGCTATCGAGGCCGCCAAGGCCGGCGCCACGGTGGCGCATTGCCATGTGCGCGATCCGGAGACTGGCAAGGGCAGCCGCGATGTGAACCTCTATCGCGAAGTGGTCGACCGCATCCGGTCGTCGGGCACCGACGTGATCATCAACCTCACCGCTGGTATGGGCGGTGATCTTGAAATCGGCGCTGGCGAAGAGCCGTTCAAGTTCGGCAAGGCCACCGATCTCGTCGGTCCGATGGAGCGCCTGGCGCATGTCGAAGCCCTGCTGCCGGAAATCTGCACGCTGGATTGCGGCACGCTCAATTTCGGTGATGGCAACTACACCTATATCTCGACGCCCAACATGCTGCGTGCTGGCGCCAAGAAGGTACAGGAACTGGGTGTGAAGGCGGAGCTCGAAATCTTCGATACCGGCCATCTCTGGTTTGCCAAGCAGATGCAGAAGGAAGGCCTGCTCGGCGACAACCCGATGTTCCAGCTGTGCCTGGGGATTCCGTGGGGGGCGCCTGCCGACACCACCACGATGAAGGCAATGGTCGATAACCTGCCTGCTGGCGCTATCTGGGCCGGGTTCGGCATCGGTCGCATGCAGATGCCGATGCTGGCGCAGGCTTTGCTGCTCGGCGGCCATGTACGCGTCGGTCTCGAAGACAATATCTGGCTCGACAAGGGTGTGCCGGCCTCGAACGCGTCGCTCACCGATCGTGCCTGCGAAATCATTTCGCGCCTCGGCGCCCGACCCCTCACCCCGGCCGAAGGCCGCAAGAAGCTCGGCCTCAAGACCCGCGGCTAATCCAGTAAGGACAGACGACTATGATCTCCGATATCAAGAAGTGCGCCATCGTCGGCACCGGCGTCATCGGCAGCGGCTGGGCAGCACGTTTTCTAGCCGCCGGTCTCGACGTTGTGGCGTGGGATCCCGGCAAGGGTGCCGAAGCGCAGCTGCGCGCCAACGTCGCCAATGCCTGGCCGGCTTTGGAAAAGGTCGGCTTGAAGCCGGGCGCCTCGCAGAGCCGCCTCACCTTCGTCGCCACCGTTGAAGAAGCCGTCCGCGATGCCGACTTCATCCAGGAAAGTGCCCCGGAACGCGAAGATCTGAAGGTCAAGTTGCACGCCCAGGTGACGGCAGCCGCGAAACCCGACGCCATCATCGGTTCCTCGACCTCCGGTTTGCTGCCGACCGATTTCTACAAGGAAGCCAAGCACCCGGAGCGTTGCCTGGTCGGCCATCCGTTCAACCCGGTTTATCTGTTGCCGCTGGTGGAAGTCTGCCCGAGCAAGTGGACGTCGCCGGAAGCGGTCCAGACCGCCATCGCCTTCTACAAGAGCCTCGGCATGCGCCCGCTCCATGTGCGCAAGGAAGTCCCGGGCTTCCTCGCCGATCGCCTGCTGGAGGCCGTGTGGCGTGAAGGCCTGCACATGGTGAAGGACGGCTACTGCACCACCGGCGAGCTCGATGACGCGATCCGCTTCGGCTTTGGCATCCGCTGGTCGTTCTTCGGCATGTACATGATTTATCACATGGCCGGCGGCGAAGCCGGCATGCGCCATTTCATGGAGCAATTCGGCCCGGCGCTGGACCTGCCCTGGACGCATCTCAAGGCACCGCCGCTCACGGAAGACCTCATCGACAAGATCGTCGAGGGCACCGAGACGCAGGCCGGCAAGCATTCGATCAAGGAACTCGAGCGCTTGCGCGATGATTGCATCATCAGCGTCATCAACGCGGTCACCGAAGCCAAGGCCAAGCATGGCTGGAAATACGAGGATTAAGGGATGAGCGCCCCGCTCCGCCTGCATCGCGAGGTGGTCCAGCCTGGCTGGGTCGACTACAACAACCACCTCAACGACGCCTATTATCTGGTGATCCTCAGCCATGCGACGGATGCGCTGATGGATCATATCGGGCTCGATGCGGCGGGGCGGGAACGCACCAAATGTTCGCTCTTCACGGCGGAGCTCCACCTCAACTACGTCAAGGAAGTGAAGGGTGGTGCCGCCGTCCGGGTGGATACGCAGATCCTGGGGCTGGATGCAAAGCGGTTGCACATCTTTCACACGCTCCACGTCGGTGACGAGGCGGATGCCGCGGCGACCAATGAACAGATGCTCCTGCACATGGATATGACCGGTCCGCGCGTGGCGCCGTTCCAGCCGGATGTCTTGGCCACACTGGAAGGTATCGCCAAAGATCATGCGAGTTTGGCCAAGCCGGTGAATGCCGGCCGGTCGATTGGGCTACCGCCTAAAAAAGGGTGACGACGATGAATTTCGGATTGACCAGCGAGCAGCAAATGCTCGTCGATGCCACGCGCGCCTTTGTCGAAGCCGAACTCGTGCCTTATGAGAACGAGGTCGAGAAGACGGATAAGGTCCGCCCGGAACTCATTCATCAGATCCACGAGCGCGCTATCAAATCCGGTTTCTATGCCCCGAATATGCCGGAGGAACTGGGCGGTGGTGGCCTCGATCACGTGGCCCTCACCCTGCTGGAACGCGAATTGGGCCGGACCAGCTATGCACTGCAATATGCTGTGCATCGTCCCAGCAACATCCTGCGCGCCTGCAATGACGAGCAGAAGGAACGCTATCTGCTGCCGACCATCCGCGGCGAGCGCATTGAGTGCCTCGGCATCACCGAGCCAGATGCCGGCTCCGACGTCCGCTCAATGAAGACCCGCGCTGAGGCTCAGGGGGACGATTTCGTCCTCAACGGCACCAAGCACTTCATTTCATACGCCGATGTCGCCGATTACATCATCCTGTTCGCGGCCTCCGGCATCGAGGAAACCAAGCGTGGCCCCAAGAAGCTGATTACAAGCTTTCTCATCGACAAGGACACACCCGGCTTGGAAGTTCGCATGGGCTCGCGCTCGGTCAGCCATCGCGGCTTTCATCATTGCGAACTGAATTTCACCGACTGCCGGGTGCATAAGCGCCAGATCCTGGGCGAGGTTCACCATGGCTTCGATGTCGCCAATACCTGGCTGGGTGCCACCCGCCTCACCGTCGCAGCGCAATGCGTCGGCCGCGCGCAACGTGCCATGGAGATGGCAATCAACTGGGCTGCCACGCGCAAGCAGTTCGGCCAGGCCATCGGCAAATTCCAGGGCGTCTCGTTCAAGCTTGCCGACATGGCGACGGAGATTGAGGCTGCGAACCTGCTGACGCTGCAGGCGGCGTGGAAGACGGTCGAAGGAACGGTCCAGGACCAGGACTATGCCATCGCCAAGCTGTTCGCGACGGAAATGCTGTCCCGCGTCACCGACCAAGCCGTGCAAATCTTCGGCGGCATGGGGTTGATGGAAGAAACCGGTATCGAACGCTTCTGGCGCGATGCTCGGGTGGAGCGTATCTGGGACGGCACGTCCGAGATCCAGCGGCATATCATTTCACGTGCATTGTTGCGGCCGTACGAGGCCTAAATATACTCGTAAAGATCGGGCACAAATACTGAGCGAAACACCGGCGAATTCGTCGCAAAATCTTATCGAGGCGTTAATGCACGATAGGACCGGGGTCTTTTCGACGAATCCCAGCTGATCTTCACACACCGATATGCATATTCGGGTGTTTCGCCGCTGCTGTTTCCTTGTCGCTGACATAGATGTTTCCTCAGACACTGATGAGGAAGACCGCCGCGATGGCGCAGCTTGTAAAAATCGGCAAATACCTGGTTGAAATCGACGGCACCCATTTGGCGTTTTTTGATGTCAATGGCAACCAGCTGGGCCTGCCTCAGGATCTTAACCAGGAAACGCAAATCACGCTGCCCGACGGCTCGGCGATGCCGGTTGAGCAACTCACCGAAATGCTCGCCGACGATCCCGGCGCTTTGGCCAATTTCGAGACCGCGGCCGGCGCGCCGGCCGACGTCAATCAGCCTGGCACTGAAGCCAATAGCGGGGGTGGTCGCTTTGCCACGTTCGAGGATCAGGAGGGCATAGGCGGCCTCAATGCAATCGGTGGCCTAAAGCAAACTGAGTCTGCCACCGGCAACGATTTGCCCGACGACGGCGAGAAGCCAGGAGCGATCACGCAACTCACCCTGATCAATGTCGCACCGACGGTCGAGACCGAAGAACTGCGCACTCCGGAAGACACAAGCCTTGAGGGCTCGGTTGTGGGTGCAGATGCCGACGGCGACAACCTCACCTACATCCTGGTCGAAGCACCGCAGCATGGCGTGATTGAATTCCACAATGACGGCACGTTCACTTACACCCCAGACCAGGACTACAACGGCCCGGACAGCTTCACTTACAAGGCCAATGACGGCATCAGCGACAGCAATGTCGCCAGCGTCGATATCACGGTGCAGCCGGTCAATGACTTGCCGGTCGCTGACGACAATTCCTTGATCATTGCCGAGGATAGTGTGGTCAACAGCGCCGTCACCGGCAGCGACGCAGAAGGCGACGCGCTGAGCTTCAACCTAGTGGGAAGTCCGCAACACGGTACATTGGCGTTCAATACCGACGGCACGTTCACGTATACGCCGGATGCCGATTTCAACGGCGCCGACAGCTTCACCTACCGTGCCAATGACGGAACGGGCAATGGCAACATCGCCACGATCACGATCGATGTCCGTCCGGAAAACGATCTGCCAGTATCAGAAGACGGCGCGGTGACACTTGCTGAGGACAGTATCGCCAACAGTTCGGTTCATGCCACCGATGTCGACGGCGACAGCATCACTTATAGCCTTGTCGATCAGCCGAAGCATGGCAGCATCGTTTTCCACGAAGACGGGAGCTTTACCTACACCCCCGACGCCAATTACAACGGTGCCGATGCCTTTACTTACAAAGCCAATGACGGTCACGGGAATGGCAATGTCGCGACCATCGCTCTCAAGGTAACGCCAGTCGACGATGCACCGGTCGTGACCTCGCAGGGCGGCGAAACAGATATCCATATCACCCGTGTCAGCATCGAGCAGAATCCGTTTGGCGACAGCAAGGTCGGCGATTATCTCGCCGCTGGCGGGGCTGACAGCAAGGCCGTCAATCCGAGCATGATCAATGGTGTCAATCCGGCCAATCTGACGTTGACCCAGGCGGCGGACGTCAAGGTGAGCTTCGTTTCCGAAGGCGCAGGCTACAAGTCCATGGTCGGCACTTACACCTTCGATGCCAAGGGCAATATCGACCCCGCTAGCGTCAAGTTCCTGTGGCTGGATGCGACGCAGCCGACGCAAAACAAGGCCGGCGGGGCCTTGCAGAAGGATTTCCTGGGCAACACGCAGCCGCAGGACATTTCCCTGGGTAACCTTGCCGCCGACACCAAGATGGGCTTCTTCATCATCGCCGATGGCGCCAGCCAGTCCGACAACACCAAGGCCCTGGCCGCCATATCCGGCGTCGACAGCAAGAGCGACAATGCGGCCAAGGATCTGGCCGCCATCAATCAGCATGTAAGCTTCGTGAAGGATGCCAACGGCAATGGCCAGATCCTGCTCGACGGCAAGGCACTGAGCGGCAACGTCTACTTCACCCATGACAAAACGCTGAATACCGACAATACCAAGAGCGATATCGAACATACGCTGTCCGGTGTCACAACCAAGGCAGACGGCAAGCTCTATGTCGGTTTCGAGGATCTCGCCGGCGGTGGCGACAAGGATTATGACGACGTCATCATCAAAGTCGATATCGGCGACTACAATGTCAACAAGCTGTCGCAGGTCTCGACGCAGCCTTCTGTACATCTCAGCGATATCGACAGCACACATCTCTCCAGCGCTGTTGTGACGACCAGTGGCTTCCTGGCCGGAGACACGCTCAACATCCCGTCGAGCAACCTGTTCACTGTGACCAGCGTGGCTCATGGCACTGACGTGACCTACACCATCACGCCCAAGGCCGGTTTTGAGACGGTGGGGGCATTCGAGGACTTCCTCAATCACGCCTTCTTCTCGACATCGAGTACCGAAGACGGGCACCGTACGATCTCCTATCAGGTCACCGATGCCGAGGGCGTAACGTCAAATGTTAGTGCTGCTGATGTGCATGTAACCAGCAGCTACGAAATCTCCTCGACAGAACTAAATAACTTGAGTCATCTCGGGTCGGGCGATGACACGCTTTATCTCAAGAAGGATTTCAACACGGCCCTCGATATGGGCGACGGCACGGATACCGTCCGTCTCCAGCACGGTAACATGGCGTTTGGGTCACATGAGGCAAAGCTGCTCGACAATGTCGAAGTGATCGACGCGACCGGCGCCGGCAACAACAAGGTCGCCATTTCCGCAGCCGATGTCCTCGACATGACTGATGGCGATCATCATCTGACCATCCTCGGCCAGAAGGGTGACTCGCTCACCTTGACCGGCGACGGTGGCCATACCTGGACTGTCACCGATCACGGCGCCGATTTCACGACCTACAGCTATGACGACGGCGTCCATCAGGCGATTGTCGAGGTCAGTAACCAGATGGCACAAACGGTCGTGTGATATCCAAACAACAAAAAGGGAGCGCCAAGCAAAAGCCGGGCGCCCCTTTTCCTTGTCCTGATGTAACTCAGCCGCCTTTGAAGTCGGCCTTGCGCTTCTCAGCGAAGGCCTTGACGCCTTCCTTGGCATCCGATGAGGAATCCGCTGCCTCATACGTCTTCATCGTACCGGAGCGGATCAGCTTGAAGCTGTCTTCGACCGACACCGCTTCCATCGAACGGACGCATTCCTTGAGCGCCTGCACGGTCAGTGGCGCGCCCGTGGCGATGGTGTCGGCCCATTCGCGCGCCGTCTCCATCAGTTTTTCCTTCGGCACCACCTTATTGACCAGGCCGTAATGCGCCGCCTCCTGGACCGGCATGCGGCGGCCGATGAGCAGGATTTCCATGGCGATGTTGTAAGGCAGACGCTTGGGCAGGCGCTGCACGCCACCCGAATCCGGCACGATACCGAGCGGCAGTTCCGGCAGCGAGAATTCGACATGCTCTGAGGCGATGATGAGGTCGGCGGCCAGCGCCAACTCCCAGCCGCCGCCGATGCACAGACCGTTCACGGCAGCGATCACCGGCTTGTTGAGGTCCCAAAGTTCGGTGAGGCCCGCAAAGCTGCCGGGGCCGTAATCATGCTTCCACCATTTGCCGACCAGATTTTGCGCCGCAGCGGCTTTGAGGTCCCAGCCGGCGGAGAAGATCTTCTCCCCGGCCGCCGTGATGATGCCCACGCGCAGATCGGGATCGTCGCGCAGCAGGCAGAACGCGTGGCCCAGCTTGCGTGATGTTTCGATATCGATCGCATTCACCTTGGGCCGATCGAGCGTGATTTCCAGTACCGCCCCCCGACGCTCAACTCTAACGGCTTCCGTCATTTAGGCACCCTCCTCCACTCACAAAACCTGTCGCCCTGCATAGGCGGCACACTATGGATTGGATGACGAATTCCGACAAGACCCGCAGAGATTACGACATGCGCCTACTTGCTCATGCTGCGGCGGTCGCCTTCCGTCATGAGTCGCGCCGCCCGTCCGTTGGTGAGATAGGACCACAGCCAATCGAGAGCCACCGAAAGGCGATTGCGGAAGTCGATCAGGAAGAAAATGTGGATCAAACCCCAGAACCACCAAGCCAGGAAACCCGACAGTCTCAACCAGCCGAGATCGACCACCGCCTCCCCTCTCCCGATCGTGGCGAGGTTTCCTTGATCGCGATAGCGGAATGGTGCGGCCGTAGTCTTGCCCAACAAGCGCTGGGCGATGAGGGCGGCGACAAAGTGCCCCTGTTGCTTTGCCGCCGGTGCAACACCCGGCACCGGCCGGCCGTTGGCATCCTCAACGACCGATGCATCACCAATGACGAAGATGTCCGGCATGGCCGGGACCGAGAGGTCCGGTAGCACCTTGACACGGCCAGCGCGATCAAGCGGCACCTCGCTGCCGAGCCAGGTTCCAGCCGGCGATGCCTTGACGCCTGCGGCCCAGATGATTGTGCGGCATGGGATCGTTTCGCTGCCGAGCGTCACATGTGTTGACGCACAATCGGTCACCGCTGTGCCGGTACGCACCGTCACGCCCAGCCTTTCCAATCCTTCGCGCGCCTTTTGCGACAGCTTTTCCGGCATCGCCGCCAGCACGCGCGGTCCGGCCTCGATCAGGATCACCTTGGCCGTCGAGGTATCGATGTGGCGGAACTCTCCGGCCAATGTCCAATGCGCCAGTTCGGCGATGGCCCCGGCCATCTCGACGCCGGTCGGCCCGCCGCCGACCACGCAGAAGGTCAGCAAGGCCGTGCGCTCTGCCACCGAGGCCGTAATCTCGGCCCGTTCGAAAGCATCGAGGATGCGCCGCCGAATGGCGGTGGCGTCATCCAACGATTTCAAACCGGGCGCCGCGTCCTGCCAGGCATCATGGCCGAAATAGGCATGCGAAGCGCCGGTGGCGATGATGAGATAGTCAAAGGCGATCGGCCCGGCTTCCGGCGTGATCACCTGGCGTGCCGTAAGGTCGATGTCCGTGACTTCGTCGAGGATGATTTCGATGTTGCGCTGGTGCCGGAGGATGGTGCGGATGGGTTGCGCCACCTGTGCCGGCGACAAGGCGGCCGTCGCGACCTGATAGAGCAGCGGCTGGAACAGGTGATGGTTGCGCCGGTCAATGAGGATGATGTCCGCGGCGGCCTTGCGCAGACCGAATGCCGCGGACAACCCGCCGAAACCGCCACCCAGAATGACCACCCGCGGCCGCCGTTTGCGATCGTTCATCCGACCGATCTCCTTCGTGTCAGCTTTTCCTGCCGGCATATTCGCTGGATTGTGGTGCTGCCACAAGCTGCGGCGCATGAACCAAAGCGGCCAAGCATCCGTAGAACAACTAACCATGACTGAAATCCGCCGCCAAGCCGCCGCCATCCCGCGCAGCATGTCCAGTCCATCTGGCGGCCTGCCGCTCGACCAGATCCTGGAACAAGTTGCCGCCGGCAACAGCCCCGCATTTGCCAGCCTTTACGATCAGACCTCCGCGCATCTTTTCGGCATTGCCTTGCGTATCCTAAGAAGACGCGATTGGGCCGAAGATGCCTTGCAGGAGACATATTTGTCGATTTGGCGGAAGGCTTCCCTCTATCACCGCGACCAGGGCTCGGCCAAGAGCTGGCTCACGGTGCTGTTGCGCAATCGCTCGCTTGACCGATTGCGCCGCGAGGCCGTACGCGGGAGTAAGGTCACCGGCGATCTTGATGACGACATACGCGACGAGACACCCTCGCCGCTCGATCTGGCCTGCGCCGGCGCGACGGGGCGCCGCCTGCAGGAGTGCCTCAGTGCACTCGATGAAAGTCCGCGCCGCGTCCTGCAGATGGCCTATTGGGACGGCCTCACCCATGACGAGCTCAGCGAACGCTTGAGCATACCGCTCGGCACCGTGAAGAGCTGGATCCGCCGCAGCCTTGGCAAACTAAAGGCCTGTCTCGACCTATGACGACGTCCATAAACGGTCACAGTGACGACGCCGATCTGACGGCCGCCGAGTTTGTGCTTGGCACCCTCTCGAACGGCGAACGGTCGGCCCTTGAGGCTCGCTTCGCCTATTACCCGAGCTGGCGCGTGCTGGTGGGGCGCTGGGCGGACCGCCTTCAGCCACTCGCGGAGGCGATCCCCCCAGTCGAGCCGCCACCAGCCCTGCGCGCTCGTATCATGGCCGCTGCCAAGGTCACACCCTTCACCAGAATGCTTCGGACGGTGCCGCGCTCCGTCTGGCGCATTGGTAGTTTTGCGTCTGCCGCCGCCTTGCTTGTCGCAGCAATGTTGCTCTGGCCGCAGGCGCCAATGCGAATGGAGATCGCGACCATCGGCGATGCGACAGTGCCGGCGCTTGTCACGATCGCCGCCGACGCTGACCGCACCGAATTGATCGTCTCAAGCGGATTGCCACTGCCACCCGTCGACAGGGATTTCGAGCTATGGGTCATTCCGAGCGACGGCTCGCCGCGTTCTCTGGGCGTGATCGCCGGCGCCGTCGAAACCCTGGTCAAGTTACCGGCAGCTGTTCGCGCCTTCATCGCCGCGGACAGCGTCTTGGCAGTCAGCGTGGAGCCGGTCGGCGGATCTCCGAGCGGCAAACCGACGGGTCCGGTGATCTATACCGGGAAGATTGTATCTGCGACGAGAGGCTAAGGCACAAACGGCCACTTGCCCACGCAACACCGCACCAACGCGACCGCAAATTAGTGATTGCCCCCGCCAAAATTACGGCCGTCCCGAATCTTCGCAACAATCGGTGATGTTTTCTTGATTCCGCCATCCGCGCTTCGCTCGGCGCAGGCTGTTACCAAGACAAAGCTGGAAAGCAACGCTGCGGCCAGTATGAAATGTATCTGCATCCGATCCCTCCGATCATTTTGGCAGCACTGCCATCATAGATTTGCCGAAACGCCGAATTTTCAAGGGATTCACACAATCGCCGGCCTATTGATGGCAATTTTGGCTTGGCACTCAATGGCCGAAAGATTCATTTTAACGCTTTGATGACCTTGTCGTACCGCTACTGTGTCCTATTCGCTCACTTTGACCAGGAGCTTGCCGAAGTTTCGGCCCTTGAGGAGCCCGATGAAGGCCGCAGGCGCATTTTCAAGGCCCACCACGATGTCCTCTCTATATTGGATCTTGCCGTCGCGAAGCCAAGAGGCGACGTCGCGGCGAAAGTCATCGGCCTGCGACACGAAATCGCTGACGATGAATCCGCGCAAGGTGAGGCGTTTCGCGAGGACGGCGCGCATCAGGGTCGGGAGGCGGTCAGGGCCGGATGGCAGACCCGTCTCGTCGTAATGCGCCTCGCTGTAGTGGGCGACCAGACCGCAGACGGGGACCCGGGCGAAATTATTGAGCAGCGGGAACACCGCCTCCCAGACATGGCCACCGACATTTTCGAAATAGATGTCGATGCCACGGGGCGTTGCCCTGGCGAGCTGGGCAGCGAAATCCGGTGCACGGTGATCAAGGGCCGCGTCGAAACCGAGCACTTCGGTCAGGTAGCGAACCTTGTCGGCGCCACCCGCAATGCCCACAACATGGCAGCCCTTGAGCTTGGCGATCTGTCCGACCAGCGAGCCAACCGGTCCCGTGGCCGCCGCAACGACCAGCGTCTCCCCCGCTTTCGGCTGGCCGATATTGAGGAGGCCAGTATAGGCGGTCATGCCCGGCATACCGAGCACACCCACAGCTGTCGAGATCGGCGCAAGGCCTGGGTCCACCTTCTGCAGGCCGACACCGTCCGAGATGGCATGGGTCTGCCAGCCGGTGCGGCCTTGGACGATCTCGCCCAGCTTGAAATCGGCATGCTGCGATTGGAGGACACGGCTCACCGCCCCGCCTACCATGACACCGCCTATCTCTATTGGTGGCGCATAGGATTTCGCCGCACTCATCCGCCCGCGCATGTAGGGATCCAGCGACAGATAGAGAGTCTGCAGCAGGACCTCGCCTGGCCCCGCGACGGCCAGCGGCGCCTCGACCAGCCGGAAGTTGTCAGCCATCGGTTCACCCTTAGGTCGCGAAGCCAGCACGATCTGTCGATTGGTCTTTTCGCTCATTTTACACTCACCAAGTGGTTATTTGAGGCTCGAACGACCTCGATGTATGAGTCAGTCTAAGTCAAATGCGAGGTATCAGCATTCTCCATGAAAGCTGACTTGTTGTACAGTCGTTCATCAAATTCGTATTTTGACATTGATTTTCCATGATAACTGACAATATCCAGCAAAATTAAGGACACACCGCCTATTTCACACTATAAACTTTATATGTTAGTTTAAGTATTACACTGAGTGTGATTAATTCAATTGACCTGCAGACGAAGCATGCTAAATATTTTCACATCAGAGAAACTATTTAACGCTTCCAACTGTGTAATTAGCTTTTGGAAGCGTGGATCACATCATGCAGCTCGACCAAATTTCTTCGGACGCGATCGCGACGCCCCTCGAATCCGTAACGGATCCGGCGACGTTGGTGCGCGCGCTGAACGAGCGCTTCGCCGACGCGACGCCGCTTGAGATCCTTGATGCTGCGATCAACGAGCTGTTCCCCAAGCGCATCAGCCTGGTTTCCTCCTTCGGCGCTGAATCCGCTTTGCTGCTGCAGCTGCTGGCGAAGGTCGATCCGACCACGCCGGTTCTCTTCCTCGACACCGGCAAGCATTTCGATGAAACGCTGATGTACCGCGACATCCTCGCCGGCCGTTTCGAATTCACCGATCTCCGCTCGCTGGAGCCGGACACCGCGGCGATCGCCGTGCATGATCCCGACGGCACGTTATGGTCGACCAATCCTGATCTCTGCTGCCAGCTGCGCAAGGTCGATCCGCTTGATCGTGCTCTCGCCCCCTTCGATGCCTGGATCACCGGCCGCAAGCGCTATCAGAACAGCGCGCGTGCCGCCTTGCCGGTGTTCGAGAGTCTGGCTGGCCGGGTGAAGGTCAATCCGCTGGCACGCATGACTGCTGCCGACATCGAGGTCGCCTTCAAGCAGTACAGGCTGCCGCAGCACCCGCTCGTCTATGACGGCTATAAATCGATCGGCTGCAAGCCCTGTACCATCCGTGTCGCCGAGGGCGAAGACGCAAGATCCGGCCGCTGGGCCGGCCAAGACAAGACCGAATGCGGTATCCACCGCAATTGAAAGACCAGAAGAACATGAGCCAGATTCAAAACACCCAGTCCGATCTCGACCAGTTGGAAGCGCAGAGCATCTTCATTCTGCGCGAAGCCTATAGCCGCCTGAAGCCGATCACCATGCTGTGGTCGCTCGGCAAGGATTCCAACGTCATGGTCTGGCTGGCGAAGAAGGCTTTCCTGGGCCATGTGCCGTTCCCGGTGACACATGTCGATACCGGCAAGAAGTTCCCGGAAATGTACGATTTCCGCGACCGCTACGCCAAGGAATGGAACCTCAATCTGATCGTGCGCGACTGCCCGCCGGTCGAGGAGATCGATCCAACCTTGCCGCCGGCCGCGCGATCGGCTGCGCGCAAGACCATTGGCTTGAAGCGCGTCATCGAGGAGTTCGGCTTCAAGGGCGTCATCGCCGGTATCCGCCGCGACGAGCAGGCGACCCGCGCCAAGGAACGCGTGTTCAGCCCGCGTGCCGATGGCGGCGCCTGGGATTTCCGCGACCAGCCGGCCGAGTTCTGGGATCACTTCAACGCCGGCCTGCCGGACGGGGCGCATATGCGCATCCATCCGCTGCTGGCCTGGACCGAACTCGACATCTGGCGCTATGTGCAGCGCGAAGAAATTCCGCTGGTGCCGCTTTACTTCGCCCGTAACGGCAAGCGCTATCGCTCGCTGGGCGACAGCGACATCACCTCGCCGGTGCCAAGCCATGCCAACAGCCTTGATGAGATAATCGCCGAGTTGCGCTCGACCAAGACGTCGGAACGCGCCGGCCGCGCCATGGACCATGAACGCGAGGATGCTTTCGAGCGTCTGCGCGCTTCAGGCTACATGTAAGCGCAGGAGCAACCATCATGACCGTACTTCCTCTCATCACACCGAAGGCCATCGTGTCCACAGCCAATGACGATACAGCGCCACAACAAGCGCGCTTTCCCTTTGCCATCGTCGGTCATGTAGATCATGGCAAGTCGACTCTGATCGGCCGCCTGCTCCACGACACCGGCAGCTTGGCCGAGGGCAAGCTTGCCGAATTGCAAGCCGCCAGCGACAAGCGCGGCGGCACGCTGGAATGGTCGTTCCTGCTGGATTCATTTCAGGCCGAGCGTGACCAGGGTATCACCATCGACACCACGCAGATCTTCTTCCAGACCGCCAAGCGTCCCTACGTCATCATCGATGCGCCGGGGCATAAGGAGTTCCTGAAGAACGCGGTGTCCGGTGTTGCACAGGCGCAGGCCGCCCTTCTCGTCATCGATGCCGCCGAAGGTGTGCGCGAACAATCGCGCCGCCATGCGCTCATCCTGCAGCTCCTCGGCCTGCGACAGGTCGCGGTCATCGTCAACAAGATCGACCTGATCGACTTCGACCCCGTGCGTTTCCAAAGTGTCGCTGACGAAATCACGGCCTTCCTCGCCGAACTTGGCCTCACGCCCCAGGCGATCGTGCCGATCTCGGCACGCCATGGCGATAACATCGTCACGCGCTCGACCCAGACCCCCTGGTATCAGGGCAAGACGGTGATCGACCTTCTCGACGGGTTCGAAGCCGCGCGCCCGGCCACGGAATTGCCATTGCGTCTGCCGGTGCAGGACGTGTTCAAATTCGATCATCGCCGCCTCGTCGTCGGTCGGATCGAAAGCGGCCGCGTCAAGGTTGGCGACACATTGACCTTTGCCCCCACCGGCAAATCCGCCAAGGTCGCCAGCATCGAAACCTGGAACGCTGCACCCCAGATCGCCGCTGCGGCTGGCCAGTCTGTCGCCCTCACCCTTGACGACGAACTCTTCATCGAGCGCGGCATGGTGGCGACCCATCCGGAGCGCACGCCCCATCTCACCCATGACGCGGTGTTGCGCCTGTTCTGGCTCGACAGCGAAGCGTTGGAGCCGGGTGATCGCATCACGCTCAAAGTCGCGACCTCGGAATACCCCGTTTCGATCGAAGGCATTCGCGCGGTGATCGACGTCGATTCTCTTGACCGTCAGGTTGCCGATCGCGTCACCCAGAACGGCATCGCAGAAGTGCTCGTCCGCAGCCGCAACCTGATTGCGCTCGACCAGGTGGATGAATTCACCAAGACCGGCCGTGCCGTGCTGGTCCGCAATGGCGATATCGTAGGCGGCGCCGTGATCCTCGGCCGCGCCAGCGAAGCCAATCTGGCCGATGAACCTCGGCTACTGTTCAGCCCGGATCATCTGGTCACCAATGCAGCGCGTGCCGCGGCCAATGGCCATCAGGGTGCCGTCATCTGGCTTACCGGCCTCTCCGGCTCCGGCAAGTCGACCCTTGCCATGGCATTGGAACGCGAACTCTTCGCCAAGGGGCGCCAGGTCTATGTGCTGGATGGCGACGCCCTGCGCTCGGGCCTCAACAACGATCTCGGCTTCGGTCCCGAACAGCGCGTCGAAAACATCCGACGTACGGCGCAGGTCGCACGCCTGTTCGCCGATGCGGGGCTCATCGTCATCACCTCGCTCATTTCACCCTATGCGGCGGAACGGGATAATGCGCGCAACATCGTGGGGCGCAATTTCCATGAAATTTATGTGAAGGCCGACCTCGCCACCTGCGAAGCGCGTGACCCGAAGGGCCTCTACGCCCGCGCCCGCGCCGGCGAGATCCGCAATTTCACCGGCATCGACGCGCCGTATGAGGCGCCGACAGACGCAAGCCTTGTCCTCGACACGGCGGCAACGTCGCCGGACGCCGCGTTGAAGAACCTCGTCACCTATGTCGAGAATGCGGTGAAGCCGCAGCAAGGTCAGCAATCGGCGAGCGCATAGCGCACCGAACCATCTCCGATCGACTCTTAAATCCCCATGGCCAAATCCTCGTGGCCGGCGAGTCCGACCATGAGGATTTACGCATTCGAAACAAAACGTAACAAAACACCGGTACCTTCACGGGATGCCGTGGTCCATGATGATGTTCAGGCATCGTCATGGACCATGATGCCGCAGGCCAATGCACTGTAAGCTTCCTGCAAGCTGACGCGCAGATGGTCATTCGTGCGATTTCATACCTACCCTTGGTCTCTTGGTGTTGTCCGGCCAGGCCCAAGAGGAGAAGCGCTTGCGAAAACTCCGAATTACCATCCTTGATCTCGTGACCAAGGGCCCTACCAAACGCCTGTTCAATCGGGTGATGAACGCCAATCTCGCTAGCATCATGCCGCAAGTCATCGGCGTCTGGTGCGAAGAGTTGGGTCACGACGTTCGGTTCGTCTGTTATACAGGTGTAGAAGATCTGGTCGGTGACGTGCTGCACGACACCGATGTGCTGTTCATCGGCGCCTTCACGCGCTCGGCCCAGACCGCTTATGCCATCAGTAATCTCAGCCGCCGCAGCGGCGCCGTCACCGTGCTGGGTGGGCCGCATGCGCGGTGCTATCCGCAGGATGCGGCAAAATATTTCGATTACGTCCTGGGCTTCACCGACAAAACCACCATCAGCGATTTGTTGAGCGACGCCACGCCGCAGCGCCCGCTTGGCGTGCAGCTCAGTGCGCGACGGCAGCCGACGGAGCTGCCGAGCCTCCAGGAGCGCTGGAAGTTCATCGCGCCGACACTTGCCAAGGCTTCCTTCCTGCAGATCGTGCCGATGGTGGGCAGCATGGGTTGCCCCTATACCTGCAGCTTCTGTATCGACTCCGTGGTGCCCTACCAGCCGCTGCCCTTCGATCAGATCCGCAATGACCTTCGCTTTCTGCAGACCAAGGTGAAGCGACCACGTGTCGGCTGGCATGATCCGAATTTCGGTGTCCGCTTCGACGACTATATGAACACGATCGAGGAAGTAGTGCCGCCGGGACGCATGCGCTTCGTCGCCGAAAGCAGCCTTTCGATCCTGACCGAACCACATGTAAAGCGGCTGCAGCGCAATGGCTTCGATGCCCTGCTGCCTGGTATCGAATCCTGGTACGACCTCGGCAACAAATCGAAGACTGGCAGCAATGTTGGCGCCGAGAAAGTCCGGCAGGTCGCCGACCATGTGAACATGATTCTGCGCCACGTGCCCTATGTGCAGACGAATTTCGTGCTCGGCCTCGATTGCGACGAAGGCAGCGAACCGTTCGAACTCACCAAGAAATTCGTGGATCTGGCGCCGGGCGCCTACCCCGCCTTCTCGCTGCTGACCTCATATGGCCAGGCGGCGCCGCTCAATCTCGAGCTACAGCGCGCTGGCCGTGTACTGCCCTTCCCATTCCATTTCCTCGACAGCAATCACGCCATGAACGTCCGGCCGCTAAACTACGGCTGGCGGGAATTCTACGATCATGCCGTCGACCTCACGCGCTATGCCCTCTCCGGCTCTCGGGTTGCCAAACGCCTCTGGGCCAATCGTGGCATCGGCACAAAGGCGCTCAATGCGCTGCGTGCCACCACCTCGAACCGCGCCACCTACCAGGCGAAGATTCGCCGGCTCCTGGATGAGGATGTGCAGGTACGCCAATTCATCGAAGGCCAGAGTCCCGAGTTGCCCAAATTCTACAGCAACCGCATCAGGAAGAGTCTGGGGTCGCTGTGGGATGCGCTGCCAGAGGGTGCCCTGATGCACGACCAGAACGCCTATCTGAACAGCCAGGGTGCCACGGCAGCTGTGGTCCCCCTGCCGCGCCGACCGCGCGCAAGCGGTTCGCCAGCAGCGAAGGCAGCGCCCAGCGTTGTTGCGATCGGCAAGGTACAAGCCGGCGAATAGCAACGCCACCGAGAGCTATCCACGCCCACCTAGCAACAAGTCGATCTCCCGCTGGCTGTCGCCTAAGGCTACGTCCGACATTTTGGCACCCGTGATCAGGTCGACACCTCGCCGCTTGAAGGCTGCCCGTGCCTCGTCGGATTCCGGCGTGATCTCATAACGCATGACGGTCGCCCCGTTGGCCGCAGACGTCGTCGCTATGACGATCTTGCAGCCGCGATGATGATAGATGGCGGCCAAGGGAACCTCACAATCCAGCGCCAGAAACTGGCCTAAAGTATAGCCTGCCGCCAATACCGGGCGCCAGGATTGCGCGATAAGATCATGGCCCCGATGTCGATGATTGAGGAGCGCCAAGATGATCCCCTGGCAAACGGCTCTAGCCGGCGCGGTGCTATTGATTGGCGTAGCCGCTGGCACCATCGCCCGCGCGGAAGACGCGCCGCGCAGCCTGGTCCTCATGGAGCCGGAACTTGAAGGCGACCTCAGCGACGCACACCAGATCAAACTCTGGCCCGCGCGGCTAGCGTTGCTGGACGAGACCTTGCGCAAGGACCTTGCCGAACAGGGCCTCTACCGCATCGTCGACAATTCATCTGAAGCCGCACTGTTCGAGCAACTGCGCAAACGCGACAAAGTCCACGACTGCACAGCCTGTGTCCTCGACACCGGCACGAAGCTCGGCGCCGATCGCGTTATGAACATCTGGGTCTACCGCGTGAGCGCCCTCATCCTGACCCTGCACGCTGTGATCCGCGACAGCACGACGGGTGAGATGATTTTCAGCCGCCACCTCGATCTCCGCGGCGACAACGACAAAGCCTGGCTGCGCGCCGAAGCGTTCCTCATCCGCGATCTTGCGGCTATGCCGGTGAGTGATCGATAGAGCGAGCTAGTGGCTATGATTCTGTGGGTGCGATACCGAAACGATCACGAGCCAGTTTCTGTCAGGCATTCCTTGACCTCTTGTTCGGCCTGTGACGAGGAATAAGGTGCCTTTTCCGTCTTGTGGACCAACACGACATCGTCCCAGTTTTTCTGCGAGTGATCAGCAACAAAACTGTCGACCGCGTCAAAATAGCGATCTGTCATATGCTTTTCATATTGGCGCCCCAGACACAGCCGCAGTTCATAGCTGGTATCCTCCATTCCCTCCATTTCAAGATAGATATGGTCGATAAACTTCCGACGCATATCGACTCCGTCAAAATCTGCGCGCCCATACTGCTCGAAGATTAATTGGGAGGCCTCTGCGGAGGGTTTACCGCTGACGCAAGCCGATAGAAGAAACAATCCAGCAATAAGATTCCAAGACTTGTGCATGCGCGCGATACCTTCCCCAAATGCAAGTTTGAGCAACTTACCAATGTCAACGAAACGGCGTTAACGGAGTTGTGGTCGTGGCATGTCGTGGTGCCGCTGCCGGACTCGAACCGGCACGAGACTTTCATCTCTCAGGATTTTAAGAAGAATGTGTTTAGAATTAATCGAGCGATCACTGACTGTTGCAAGCCAATTTTCGACACTGTAGCAAGAATTGTAACAAGCACACTATCGAGTGCTTGCGCCCTGCTCCGATTGCGAACACAAAGCCTCAATTGTCAGACGAGACTGCGAGCGACAGATTTATTTTCTGCCGCGCCATAGCGATTATCTTGCGATGCTCCGGGCATGAATCCACATTCGAGAAGAACCCAGATTGACCCAATCACAGGAACAAAATTCATCATGATCCAACCACCAGATTTACCGCGATCATGAAATCGCTTTGCGGAGGTCGCGATGTTGACCCAAATACAAACAGCCACAAGCAGCCACGCCAATAGAATTGCTGCGCCATTCAATTCTTGTATCGGGATTTCATATGCATTTAACGAGATAAAAAAGAACAACTGGTAAGCGACGATGGCGGCTTGCGCCAACCACCATTGCATTCGAGAAAAACGGCCTTCGTACGAAAAGAAAAACTGCCAAGTACGCATATGATTCCCCCAACTCATCTGGTCCCCAACTCGTCGGCAGACGTATTTTATCGACTACAACCGCATTGAGAAGAAAAAAATCTTCGCTTCTACCAGTTGTATAGGATGAAATAATCGGAATTGGTGCCCGCTGCCGGACTCGAACCGGCACGAGACTTTCGTCTCTCAGGATTTTAAGTCCTGTGTGTCTACCAATTCCACCAAGCGGGCTGGCTGTCGGATCAAGGGTTGACCGAAGCGACATAGCGTTTTACGGGCGGTTCGGCAACTCCCCTAAGGCCGAGCGTCAGGCCACCGGTTCACCCTCGATCGGTTCGGCGCCGAGGGTTTTGATGATGGTGTGAAGCTCGACCGCCGCCGCATCTATTGCAACCTGGTCGGTGCCGCGGATGACGAAGCTGGCGCCGAACTTGCCCTGGCGGAAGAAGGGATAGGAGCCGATCTCCAGGGCCGCATAGCGATCCTGCAGAGCGCCCAGATCCTTGGCGATGACGCCTTCGCCGATATAGCCGGAGACGGTGCGCGAAAGTACCCTGTCGCCGCCCACAAGCGCGCCTTTGAGACCATCGAACATGGCCTGGCAGATGCGCGGCACGCCAGCCAGCACGAAGACATTGCCGATCTGGAAGCCTGGCGCCACCGAGACCGGGTTATCGATCAGCGTGGCCCCTTCCGGCGTATGCGCCATGCGCATGCGGGCTTCGGTGATGTTGTCGGGACCATAATGGCTCCGCAGCAGCTTCTCCGCCACCGGGTGCAATATCAGCGGCACACCGAACGCTTTCGAGATGGAGGCCGCGGTGATGTCGTCATGGGTCGGGCCGATCCCACCGGTCGTGAACACGTAGTCGAACTTCGCCCGTAGCTCGTTCACCGTCGTCACGATGGTCGCCTCGACATCCGGAATGAAGCGCGCCTCAGCCAAGCGGACACCGATCGCCGTGAGGCCGCTGGCGATATAGCCGACATTGAGGTCCTTGGTCCGGCCGGAGAGAATCTCGTTGCCGATGACGACGACGGCCCCCGTGACTATCTTGGGCGTAACTATCTTGGCTTCGCTCATTTGGTCCCTCTATTGCCGGGCGTAGCCGAAGGCCTGCATGCAGGACTCCACGATATCGTCATAGCGCTTGGCCGATTGATAGCCGGTCATGCCGGTTTCCGCCGCCGGGTCGCCGAACACGCCGGTGCCCTGCGTTGCTGCGATATCCTGGTCGATGCCACGGTCGACCTTGGTCTGGGCGCGCGCTTCAGCCTCGCAGGAATCGAGGTCGCTCAAGGCCTGGTCAGGGTCGGTGCCGGGCTTGGCCCAATTGCCACCCTGGTTGAAATAAGAACAGCCACTGAGCAGGCCAAGCGCGAGGGCCAAGACGGGAATGGTACGCATGATCGTGATCCTTATCCGAAGGTTGCGGTAACTTGCCGGGAACCGCCCCTTGATGCAACAAAGGCCAATAACAGGTTCCACTGCCAGATTACAGAACGCCGCACCCATGCTTTTTGATCCCCCACTGCAGCCCGCCCGCCTGGTTCGCCGCTATAAGCGATTCCTGGCCGATATGGTGCTGGCTGACGGAAGCGAGATCGTGGCGCATTGCCCCAATCCCGGCTCGATGATGGGTCTGGCCACGCCGGGCTCGCCTTGCTGGCTGTCGGCCAAGACCGGCAAGGGCCGCAAGCTGGATTTCGGCTGGGAACTGGTCGGCCTGGACGGGGGTGTCCTGGTTGGCATCAACACCGGGCAGGCCAACAAAATAGTCGCCGAAGGCCTGGCCGCCGGGACGATCTCGGACCTGCCGACAGATGGGCATTGGCGGCCGGAAGTGGCCTTCGGCAGCGGTACGCGCTTCGATTTTGCACACGCGGCCACCGGCGGCGCCCTCACCTATCTGGAGGTCAAGAGCGTTACCCTGTCGCGCCAGCACGGTGTTGCGGAGTTTCCTGATGCGAGGACCGATCGCGGCCTCAAGCATCTGCGCGAACTATCCGCCGCCGTGACCCAAGGTCATCGCGCCATCCTGCTATTCCTGGTGCAGCGGACGGATTGCAGCAATCTGAGCATCGCGGCCGATATCGATCCCGCCTATGCGGCTGGCCTCACGACCGCCATGGCTGCCGGAATCGAGGTAATCGGCCATGTTTGCGAGGTCACGCCGGCGGGAATTTCCCTAGCAAAACCAATTACTTTGACGCTTTGAAGCAGAGGTGGCATGCACCGCCGGGGGTTGCGTGACGTCGGGGGCGGGCGTATCTAGCTTATTAACCCTTATTTCAGCCAGCAGCGGATAGCGAACAGCGATATGCAAAAGAAGGACGTGGAGAGCGACTGGATCGACGATGGCGAGAAAATCAAGCTGCACAAGCCGGCTGATTTCGCGGCCATGCGCAAGGCCGGCAAGCTGGCGGCCGAAACGCTCGATTTCATCACGCCCCACATCGTGCCCGGCATCACCACCGACGCGCTGGACAAGCTGTGCCACGATTACATCGTCGCCCATGACGCCATCCCCGCCCCGCTCAACTATCGCGGCTTCCCGAAATCGGTCTGCACCTCGGTCAACCATGTGGTGTGCCATGGCATCCCGGGTCCGAAGAAGCTGCAGGACGGCGATACGCTCAACATCGACGTCACCGTCATCCTCGGCGGTTGGCATGGCGACACCAACCGCATGTACAATGTCGGCAAGGTCGGCGTGCAAGCGCAGCGCCTGACCGAAGTAACCTATGAAGCCATGATGCGCGGTATTGAGGCAGCGAAGCCCGGCGGCACCTTTGGCGATATCGGTCACGCCATCCAGAGTTTTGCCGAGAAGCAGCGTTTTTCCGTGGTGCGCGATTTCTGCGGCCATGGCATCGGCAAGGTGTTCCACGATTCGCCCTCGGTGCTGCATTTCGGCCGTAAGGATACCGGGCCGGAAATCAAGCCCGGGATGTTCTTCACCATCGAACCGATGATCAACGCCGGCACCTGGCAGGTGAAGATTCTCGATGACGGCTGGACCGCCGTCACCCGCGACAAGAAGCTCTCGGCCCAGTTCGAGCACACGATCGGCATCACCGAAAATGGCCCCGAGATCTTCACGACCTCGCCGACGGGTCGCGATCTGCCGCCTTATGCCGCCTAAGGCCGACAGCACCGAGGTTGTTGAAACGCCGCATTATCACGGCCACCGGCAGCGCCTGCGCGAACGGTTTCTGAACGGTGGCGCAGCGGCACTGGCCGACTATGAATTGCTCGAACTGTTGCTCTATCTCGCCATCCCGCAACGGGACGTAAAGCCGCTGGCCAAGGACCTCATCGCGCGCTTCGGCAGCTTTGGCGCCGTGATGGCGGCCGAGCCCGCCCAACTGATGGAAGTAAGCGGCATCAAGGAAAACAGCGCCATCGCCATCAAGACGGTGCAGGCGGCTGCCATTCTCATGCAGCGCCAGGTCGTGTTGGACCAGCCGATCCTGGGATCCTGGAAATCAGTGCTCGATTATTGCCATTCTGTCATGGCCCACGAGAAGAACGAACAGTTCCGCCTGCTCTTCCTCGACGGCAAGAACGCGCTCATTGCCGATGAAATACAGAGCCGCGGCACCGTCAACCACGCTCCCGTCTACATCCGTGAAGTGGTGAAGCGTACGCTGACGCTCGGCGCCAGCTCGATCATCATGGCACATAACCATCCGACCGGCGACCCGACGCCGTCGCGAGACGACATCGACATGACGCAGGCCGTGAAGCTCGCCTTGGAGCAGGTTGGCGTCTCGGTCCACGATCACATCATTATCGGGCGTAAGGGTCATGCCAGCCTGCGCTCCATGGGCTATCTCGACGCCACGAGCAAAAAACGCTGAGCCAAAGGACGATTTCATCTTGAGCCAAACAGCCACCACCCCCATGCCGGTCCTGTTCATCTCCCATGGCAGCCCGACATTGGCTTTCGACGATGTACCAGCCCGCGATTTCCTGGTGCGGTTGGGCGCGAAACTCCCGCGCCCAAAAGGAATTCTATGCATCTCTGCACATTGGGAAGCCGCCGTTCCGAGTGTCACCGGCAGCGAAACGCCGAGCACGATCCATGATTTCTACGGCTTTCCCCAAGCGCTCTACGATCTGCGCTATGACGCGCCCGGCGACCCGGCGCTGGCGGCACGTGTAGTCGTCCTGCTGGAAGCCGGCGGCTACAAGCCCCAGACCAGCAGCGACCGGGGGCTCGACCACGGTGTCTGGAGTCCGCTCATCCTCGCCTACCCGCAGTCCGGCATTCCTGTCGTACAATTGTCGCTCATGCACAACCGCACGCCGGCCGATCACGTGGCGCTTGGTCGCCTGCTGGCGCCGCTACGGGAAGAAGGCGTCTTGATCGTGGCATCCGGCGGGGCGGTTCACAATCTCCGCGCCCTCGATTGGAACAACCGGACCGGCATCACGGAATGGGCCGACGTCTTCGACCAATGGCTCGGCGACAAGATCGCGGCCGGCGATTTGGATGCCCTCAGCGACTACCGAGCCCAGGCCCCCAACGCCACAGCGGCGCACCCCAGCGAAGATCACATCATGCCGCTGTTCGTGGCCCTGGGTGCTGCCGCGGGCAAGGACGCAACAGCGCCAGGGAAGCAGCTGCATCGCAGTTTCACTTTCGGCAGCCTCAGCATGAGTTCCTATGGCTGGGAGGCGTAGCCTCCGCTGTACCGGAACAGGCGGGGCGTCCGCATTCCGGCAACAAGCCTGTCCAATTGGACGATATTTTTTGCCTTCCAGAAAAGTGGCGAGTCGGCAGCACGTTTAATTCAGCCGCCGGAACTAAACGTTAAGCTTCAGAAATAATTACCTAAAATTGATCGAAACATGCGGCGCCTTCGAGTGATGATTGCTGATTCTGGTCGGAATCGCTCACACCCTGATGGTACTCATATTCCCCGAATTTAACATTCTAGTAACGATCCTGGCCCTATCGTTTTCTCATCAAACGATACTTGGCCACCGCCCGTAACCCCCAGCGCTTAAGCCTAAGCCGAACGCGAGAAAAACATTGATCGCCACCGACGTTCGAATGCTGGTCGATCTGGCCCGTGACAAGTCTAGTCAGGGTCGTTCCAGCCTTGTCACCGCGATCGGCGATCTCATGGAGGATTCGGGCCGCATCCTGACGTTGCAGGAAAAGGCTTTGATGAATGACATCCTGAAGAAATTGATTCAGGACGTCGCACGCCCCATCCGCAAAGCGCTTGCCGAGAAACTGTCACAATCCCCCAATGCCCCACATGAAATCGTCAACCTGCTGGCCAATGACGAATTCGACATTGCCTCGCCGGTTCTGCTCAAGAGCGATCTTCTGAGCGACGAAGATCTGGTCGAGATCGTGCGGCACCGCACCCTCAGCCACCGCCTCGCCATTGCCATGCGGCGCAGCGTCAGCACGCTGGTCAGTGACGCATTGGTGGGCACGGCGTCGGTTGACGTCATCAAGGCGCTTCTGGAAAATCATGGCGCCCAGATCGGCGACATCACGATGTCCTACCTCGTGCAGCAGTCGGAAAGCGTCGACGAGTTCCAAGAACCACTGTTGCGGCGTAAAGATCTCCCTGCCGACCTTTCCAAGAAAATGTATGTCTGGGTTTCAGCAGCGTTGCGCCAGTACATCGTCGATCACTACGCCGTCGACAAGGCTGAGCTGGACCTGACCGTCGCCAAAGTGGCTGAGGACATTTCCGCCAGCGACCACGACAATGCCTCGCACGCTGAAGATGCTGCAATGGCATTGGCCGAACAACTTGCCAAGCGCTCCGAACTGACTGCCGATATGCTGGTGAAGACCCTGCGTCGCGGCGAGATCGCCTTGTTCGAAGCAATGCTGGCCCAGATGATCGGCCTACGTCCGCAAGTGGCGCGCAAGCTGATCTATGAGGACGGTGGCGAAGGCCTCGTGATCGGCTGCCGTGCCTGCAATATCAATCGGACCGATTTCACGGCGCTGTTCCTGATGTTGCAGCGGGCGCGGCCGAGCGAGCTCGCCAACAACCCCTATCAACTGTCGCGTTCGATGGAGATGTTCGACCGCTTGAAGCCGGATACGGCGCGCAAGGTGGTGGAACGCTGGAAGATCAACCCCTTCTTCCTGAAATCCATCCGTCGGCTAGAAAACCAGCCGCGCGGATGAGCAGCATGCGAGACAAGCTGCGCCTGGTCAAACCAGAGCCGGTTGCGCCTCGCCAACCTACCGCAGAACAGATCAAGCAAATCTTCGCGCAACGGCTGTTCGATTTCGCATCGCCACTCTATCTGGTTGATCGTGCCGGCCGTCTGACCTGGAGCAATCTGCCCTATCGCCAGCTCGGCGAACGACTTGCCCTTGACGACGGCCTAGCGGCCTTGCTGCCCGTTGGGGCTATCCTGGCCGAAGCCGAGGATCGCGACCGGGTAATCCGGCGCGACGTTGCCGTTACCCTTGATGGCCGCAACCACGTTCTGCACGCCCACCACGTACCGCTGACGGATCGGACCGGCAAGCTCAGCGGTCTTGCTGGACTGGTCGAGCCGATCGACGCTTTCAGCGGACTGTCGAGCGAACTCACCAAGGCACATGAGCGCTTCGACGATATCGTACGGCTGACGTCGGACTGGGTGTGGGAAACCGACCCGCAGCTCGCCATTACGCTGATTTCCGATCGCGTCACCAAGGTGCTGGGATTCCTGCCGCAGGAACTAATGGGCAAGAAGCTTTCAAGCCTCGCCGACAGCGAGGCAGCGGTGATCGCTATGACCCAGCGCTTTGCCGGCATGGCGCCGTTCCGTGACCATCGCCTCGAAGCCCTTACCAAATCGGGCGAGGTTCGGCTGTTTCTGCTGAGTGGCGTGCCGACCTTCTCCAATGAAACGGGGGCTCATACGGGCTTCCGCGGAACGGCCAACGACATCACCGATCTGGTCCGTCGTGAGCATTCGCTGATCCTGGCAAAAGAAAGCGCTGAACTCGCCAACCGAGCAAAATCCGACTTCCTCGCCAATATGAGCCATGAGCTGCGCACGCCGCTCAATTCGATCATCGGCTTTGCCGATTTGCTGACACGGCAGATCGCAAGTGCGCCCGACGACGGTCGCGCGCAGGAATATGCGGCGGATATCCAGTCGAGCGCCAGCCACCTGCTCGCCATGATCAACGACATTCTCGACCTCTCCAAGATCGAGGCCGGTCGGCTCGATCTCAATGAGGAAGAGATATCCGTTCCCATGCTGTGCGAGCCGGCGCTGCGCATGATCCAGGACCGGGCCCGCGATGCCGAACTGACATTGGCCACCGATCTGCCCGCCGATCTGCCCTTGGTGCTGGTCGATCATCGGTTGACGCGCCAGATCCTCGTCAACCTGTTGTCCAATGCGGTCAAGTTCACACCGGCTGGCGGCCAAGTCACCTTGCGCGCCTATCGCGGACAGGAAGATGATCTCGTTATCGAGGTTGAGGACAATGGCATCGGCATTCCAGAAAAGGACGTCGACCGTGTGCTGGAACCCTTTGTGCAGGTGGAATCACATCACGCTCGGCGCTATGCCGGCACTGGCCTAGGCTTGGCTCTCTCGCGCCGTCTAGCAGAGTTACATGGCGGTCGCCTTAGCCTCGTCAGCCAGTTGGATTTCGGCACCAAGGTCGGCTTGCATATCCCCGCTACGCGGATCCGCTGAACCCTTCCAGGAACGCAACCAAATTCTGTCCGAGCTCCGGACAGAGATAGCCGCCTTCCTGCACCAGCACGGTCGGCAATTTCAATGTCGCCAGTTTCTCGGCAATCCGGCGGAAACCGGTTTCGGTCACGTTGAGGCCGGCAAAGGGATCGCCGGAGAAGGCATCCAAGCCGAGCGCCACCACCAAGGCTTCGGCACCAAAGCTGCGTACCTTCGCCAAGCCCTGATCCAAGGCGGCAAGAAACGCGTCATCGCCACTGCCCAGCGGTAACGGCAGATTTAGATTTGCGCCCTGCCCCGCGCCCGCACCGGTCTCGGCGGCATAGCCCCAGAAGAACGGATAGAAATGGGCGGGATCGGCGTGAACCGACACCGTCAAGACGTCGCCACGTTCGTAGAAGATGCCCTGCGTGCCATTGCCGTGATGGAGGTCGACGTCAACCACCGCCACCTTGGCATGCTTGCCACGCAACATCTGCGCCGCGATGGCACTGTTGTTGAGATAGCAGAACCCGCCCGCCATATCAGTGAATGCATGGTGCCCCGGTGGACGGCAGAGCGCATAGGCGGCACCGCCATCGTCCAAGACCGACTGCGCGGCGGCGATGGCACAGTCCGCGCTGGCCAGGATCGAGGCCAGGCTGTCGCCATCGATCGGACAGGCTGTGTCGGCCATATGAAAGCCGGCCTGCCCGACGATAGACTGCGGATAGCCACCTATGCGGCCATTTGGATGAACGTTGGGAATTATCGTCTCTGACGCGCCCGGCAGTTCGCGCCAGCGCGTATGTGCCGTCTCCAGAAAAGTAAGATAGCGAGCATCGTGCACGGCGGCGATGGCACTTCGATCGCCGGCCGGAGGTACGCTGACCTGGTGGCCGCCAGACAGCAGGGCCGCCTTGAGCGCCGTGGCCCGTGCCGGCTGCTCCGGGCAAGGTTTCCACTGGCCCCGCGACAGGAACTCGCGCGGCGCATGGCGCAATTGAATGTCGGAAAAGAAAACCTGCATCACCCGGCCTTTGCTGCATGGGAAGGCCTGCAGCATCGGCCGGGTATCAGCAGAAATGCAAGCCCGTTATGCAGCGGCCATGCGTGCCGGCTGGCCGGACTGTTCGGCAAGATAACTGATGGCTTCCTGGACACCGCCGGCCCGATGCGGAATCTTGGCGGCGGCCAAGCCCATCTCGACCCCGAACAAGGCGCCGCCCAGCATCAGATCGTTGGTATCGCCCAGATGCCCGATGCGGAACGCCTTATCGGTGAGGCGGCCGAGACCGCCACCCAACGGCATGTTGAAACGCTCCAGCACCAGCTTGCGGAAGGCGTCAGCGGAATGTCCCTCGGGCATGAAGGCCGCGGTGATCGACTGGCTGTAATCCTTGGGCTCTGCACACACCACGTCCAAACCCCAGCCACGAATGGCACGGCGCGTGGCCTCAGCATGGCGCGCGTGACGCGCGAAGATATTCTCCAGTCCTTCGGCATCGATCAGGTTCAAAGCTTCCTTAAGACCAAAGAACAGATTGCAGGCCGGCGTATAAGGGAAATTGCCACCGAGAAACGCCTCCCAGTCCCAGTAGCTGCGCGGCAGTTTTGCGTTCTTGGACGCAGCAACGGCTTTCTCACTGACTCCGCAGAAGGCAAGTCCCGTTGGCAGCATCATGCCTTTTTGTGAGCCACCGATGGCGACATCGACACCCCATTCATCCATCCGAAAATCAGCGCAACCGAGGGACGAGATGGTATCCACCATCAGCAACGCCGGATGACCGACGCGATCCATGGCCTGACGGATTTCCGCCACCCGGCTCATGCAGCCATTGGCGGTTTCATTGTGGACCAACATCACTGCCTTGATCTTCTTGTCGCGGTCTTCGGCAAGTGCCGCCTCGATCACGGCGGGGTCCGGCGCGCGCCGCCAATCCGTCGCCAATGTCTGCACCTCAAGGCCGAGCTTGCGGGCCATGCTGGTCCACAGCAAGGCAAACTGGCCGCTGTCGAAGCCGAGAACCTTGTCGCCGGACGAGAGTGTGTTGACCAGGGCAGATTCCCAGGCGCCGGTACCCGAGGCCGGGAAGATCAGCACCGGCCGTGTCGTTTTGAAAATCGGCTTGATGCGCGCGAGGACTTCGCTAGCCAGCCGGGCGAATTCGGGTCCGCGGTGATCGAGCACAGGTGCCGCAATAGCTCGCAGCACGCGCTCCGGAATATTTGTCGGACCAGGAATCTGCAGAAACTGCCGCCCAGACTGATAGGTCATCGAACTCCCCTGCTGTTGAAGATGTCGTCATCGACGCGTTCAACGTGAAGCGAGCGTAACCTATCGGCTGGCCCGAAAGCGACCTCGATCAATGATCGAACGCCGACATTCAGCCCAAAGTACAATGATATCTGTTACTTGTCCGCTTGGACAATTAGCGCGTCGACAGCGACAGCGCCTTTCGGCAGAACCATCAGCGGATTCACATCGAGTTCGACGAGGTCATCGCGGTGCGCCTCGGCATATTCCGCCACTGCGATGACAGCGCTGACAACAGCATCGATATCTCCCGCCGGTTTGCCGCGATAGCCCCGCAGCAGCATGGCGATCTTCAAGCCGTGAATTGCCCTCTCGACCGTCTTGCGATCGGTCGGCAATAGCAGCAGCGCGGAATCATCGACCATCTCGACCAGAATGCCGCCTGCGCCCACGACCAGTGCCAAACCGAATTGCGGATCTCGTTTCACGCCGATGATCAGCTCCGCCACGACATCGCGCACCATCGCTTCGACCAGGACCTTCTCGATCTTGAGGCTCGGCTTATAGGCGGCAACAGATGTCTGCATCTTCGCAACCGCCGCCTCGACTTCGGCCGCGGATTTGAGATTGACCGCCACCGCGCCGGCCTCAGTCTTATGAGCAATGGTCGGCACAGCGACTTTCACGACCACCGGGAAGCCAAGCTCGGCAGCGGCCCTTGCGGCATCTGCCGGCGCGACGATGCGACTGGCAGGCGATAAGAGGCCATACTTGGCCAAAGCCTGCTTCGCGGCATGCTCGGACATGATCTTGGTCGTTCCATCGAGCACGGGCGTCGTCGGCATGATCAAGCCGTCGACCGACCCCGCCTTGAGATGATCCCGCTGATAGGCAAAGCGTGCTGCGGCAGCAAAGGCGCGCATCGCCTCCGGTAGCCCCTGCATTGGCGCCGCGTGATGTGTCGCCATCCGGTCGCGCACCCGCGCGGGCAAAAGTTCCGGCAAGGTCGCCGTCACGATCGGCATTTTTCCGTAGGTCGCGCAGGCCGACATGATCGCGTTCACCGAAGCATCACACGCCTTCTCGCTCGCCTCGCCGTCGACCGCGTAATCGAGGATCAGCATGCCCGCATCGTAATCGCCGCGCATGACGGTGCCGAAGCATTTGGTCAGCAGATCCTCGTGGCTCCACAGCGAGGTGTTGTAGTCGAGCGGGTTGGTCACGGAGGCGAAATTGGGGAGCTGCTGCTTGAGGTCGGCGACTTGTTCGGGGCTGTGTGGGTTCAGCGGCACGTCAAGTTCCTCCGCCAGATCCGCAGTCATCAGCCCGTCGCCGCCGGAGCATGTAAATACAGCGAGACTTTTGCCTTTGGGCAGTCCCGCGATGGAAATCAGCTTCATCGTCTCCAGAAGATCCGGGATTGAGTTCACGCGGATCACGCCAAGGCGCTCAAACAGCGCGTCATACATCCGATCACTGCCGGCCAGCGACGAGGTATGGCTCATGGCGAGCTGGCTGCCCAGTTCCGACTTTCCGGCCTTCAGGGCAATAAGCGGCTTGCCGTTCTGCAACGCTTTGGCGGCGGCGCGGCTGAAGGCCGGCACATCGCTGATCGCCTCGATATAGAGGCCGATCGCCGTGACCTTCGGATCCTCGGCCAGCGCGTCGACGAAATCGGCAACATTCAGCACCACCTGGTTGCCCGACGTGATGACATAGGCAAACGGCACTGAGCGATCGTTGCAAGTAAGATTTAACGCGATGTTGCCGCTCTGCGCCACGAGCGCGCAGCCGGTTTCGACTTTGTGCCCGTTATGCCCGGTCGGCCACAGCACGATGCCATTGAGGTAGTTCAGGATGCCATAGCAATTTGGCCCGACCACCGCGAGGTCGCCCGCCGCCTCGATGAACTTCTTCTGCAGCTCGACGCCCTCGCCGCCCACTTCGGCAAAGCCTGCGGCATAGCAGATGGCCCCACCCGCCCCGCGCGCGTTGAGTTCCTTCAGCATCTCGATGGTGGCTTCGCGCGGGACAGCGATAAAGGTCGCATCCGGCGCTTCCGGCAGGCTCGCGATCGAGGGGTAGCATTTGCGTCCGCCCAGTTCCTCGTATTTCGGATTCACCACCCAGACTTCGCCGACAAAGCCGGCGGCGTCGCAGCGCCGGATCGCATCCGCCATGGCCTGTCCGCCGATGATGCAGACATGGCGCGGCTTCAAGAGCCGCCGAATATTGTTCTGGCGCGTGGTGAGGGTGGTCATGGCTGGGATTCCAATATCGAAGTGATCCGTTAGAAGTGCTAATACCAAGCCCGATGGGCTTGAGACAAGTCGCCATCCATTTGATGAAAAACGACATCACCCGGGAGTGCCGCATGACCCACGATATCCTCATCCGCCACGGCATGGTGATCGACGGCACGGGCGCCAAGCGTTTCCAGGCCGATATCGCCTTGGATGGTGACCGGATCGCAGCGATCGGCGACCTCCGGGACCGAGCCGCCCGGATCGAAATCGACGCCACGGGGTGCATCGTGGCGCCAGGCTTCATCGACGCCCATGCCCATGACGATATCGCCCTCCTGGCCGAGCCCGATATGCCGTCCAAGGTCAGCCAAGGCTGCACCACGGTGGTCATCGGCAACTGCGGCTTCAGCGCCGCCCCACTTACCCCACGTGCCAGCTATCCGGATGACTTCCTCCTCGGCGACGAAAGCTACTACCGCTTTCCGCGCGTCGCCGATTATTTTGCTGCCCTCAGAGAGACGCCGGCTGCCGTCAATGCCGCCGCCCTGGTCGGTCATTCCGTGCTCCGGGTCGAATGCATGGGGGAGCTCGACCGCCCGGCCAATGCCGGCGAGATCGCGGCCATGGGCGCCCGGCTCAGGGAAGCTCTGGCCGACGGTGCCCTGGGCTTCTCCACGGGGCTCGAATATCCGAGCAACAAGGCCGCCGACACCGATGAGGTTGTGGCCCTCGCCCGGGTGGCCGGCGAGATGGGGGCTGTCTACACCACCCACTCCCGCAATTACGACGCCCAGTTCCGCGAAGCCCTGCTGGAGGCGCTGGAGATCGGCCAGCGCGCCGAGGTACCCGTGGTGCTGTCCCACCATCAGGGCGACGGACCGGAGAATGTCGGCCACACCGCCTGGTCGCTGCCCATGATCGACGAAGCCCGAGGCAGCCAACTGGTCGGGCTCGACGTCTATCCCTACAACGCCGCCGCCACCATCATCGACCCGGCCTTCGTTCTGTCGGCCTCAAAGGTCCTGATCAGCTCCTCTCAGCCACATCCGGAAATGGCAGGCCGCGAACTCGATGACATCGCCCGGGAATGGGGCATCGACCGCGACGCCGCCGCGCTCAAGCTCGCCCCAGGCGGGGCCATCTATTTCTGCCAGGATGAGGCAGACGTGCAGCGGATTCTGGCGTTTCCTCCGACTATGATCGGCAGCGACGGTCTGCCCGGCGGCGAGATCAACCACCCGCGCCTGTGGGGCAGCTTCCCGCGCGTGCTCGGCCATTACAGCCGCGATCTCGAACTCTTCGACCTCGAAACCGCAATCCACAAAATGACCGGTCTGACCGCCAGCCGCTTTGGCCTCATCGATCGCGGCAAACTGGCTGTGGGGGCTTACGCGGATGTCACAGTGTTCGATCCCGAAACTGTCATCGATCGCGCCACATTTGCAAAACCCTCGGAGCCGAGCCTCGGCATTCGATTTGTGGCCGTAAATGGGGCCTTAGTGTGGCGTGACGGCATCGCCACCGGGGCGCGCCCGGGACGTCCGCTACCTCGTCAGACGCGCCTCGCGCCACAATCGTTAAGCTCGCTGAAACCATTGCAGCTCGCGGCTTTTTGATGAAAACGCACACAGATAATGCCGCCTTCGTATTGGCGACTCATTAACTCTCGTTCTATATCATCTGTGGTCTGCAGCCTGATGGTTGGCGCAGCTTGCCACATGATGAAACCGGCACCCGATGAGCTTATTGAAGGACAGCAAAAAGGTAGCGCGATCGGTCTTTGAGCCGAGCCGCCGCCGCGTGCTGTTCGGCTTGGGTGGGGCAGCCTTCGCTGCCGGTGCTCTTGGTTTCGGCCTGCCGCTCCTTGGCTCCCCGGTCCGTTCCATTGCCCAGGAACTCAGCTACTTCCGCATCGGCTCCGGCGCCCCCGGCACGCCGCTCTATGAAATGGCCGGCCTTATCGGCGGTGCCATCAGCAACCCCCCAGGCTCGCGCACCTGCGACGAAGGCGGCTCCTGCGGCATTCCCGGCATGATCGGCCTTGCTCAAACCAGTTCCGGCTCCGTCGAAAACCTCGCCCAGTTACGTGGCAAGATGATTGAATCCGCCGTGGCCCAGGCCGACATCGCCTATCTCGCCTGGACCGGTAAGGATCTCTTCAAAGCCACCGGCAAGGATACCGCCCTGCGCGCCATTGCCGGCCTTGGTCGGCTTAACGTGAAAATCATCGTCGGCCCGCAATCCGCCGCCAAATCTGTGGCCGAGCTCAAAGGCCTCAAGGTCAATCTCGGCGCCGAGAACAGCGACAACGCCGTCACCGCGCGCCAGCTGCTGGGTTTCCACGGCCTCAGCACCAAGAAAATCAAGCCGAGCTATTCCGATTTCCCGGCGGCCGCCGAGGCACTGCGCTCCGGGAAGATCGATGCCATGATCGTGGTCGACGGGCTCGAGAGCCGCGATGTCACCACCCTCGCTGCTTCCATGCCGTTGCGCATGCTCCCCATCGCCGGTGAGCCGGTCAACAAGATGATGAAGAGCTTCGGTTTCATCGCCACCGGCATCATCAAGGCCAACCAGTTCAAGAACGTGCCGGAGACGCCGACGGTCGAACTCGTCGCCGTTTGGCTGGTGCCGGCCACGCTGGATGAAGAGACGGCCTATGAACTGACCCGCGCTGTCTGGCTTGAGGCGACGCGCAAGAATCTTGATCAAGCCTCGGCCGCTGGCAAGGCGCTCGATCTGCAACTCGCGATCGCGGGCGTCAGCGTTCCCTTTCATGACGGCGCACTCCGCTACTACGACGAACATGGCGTCACTCGTTTCCTGCCCGCTGCGCTGCGTCCCGACTCGACGGTCAAGACGAACTGATCTGTGTCGTCGCGATCGTCGTATGCGACGCGCGAGCCTGTGACATCTTCCACCAGACTCCCAAACGTTAAGTGATTTTCTCTCGATCCGGCACAGAGTCGGATGAATTGCCGATTCTGGCCCACTCTGGCTGTGTGACAACTTTTTGATTTAAGAAAATCTTCACGCGCACAGCACCACCCTGATGGCGGGGAAAGCCAATCAGCGGGGCATGTGATGTTTCCATCAATCAACGACCTATGCATGGTGCGGATCACCACCGCATTGCTCGGTAGCGCGCTGGCCATCGCTTTCTCGTACCCCACCAGCGCGGAAGAGAAAAACGATACCATGCCGCTGCAGGTCGCCTTTCACATCGATCTCGTCGGCGACCAGTTGAAGGATGCCGTCGCGGGCAAGGAGTCAGCCAATCTGGTTCCGCAGGCCATGGAGTTCAACATCGTCGGCCTGCCGGTCAAGTTCGGCACGAAGGATGACAGCGCCGCCCCAAGCATGGGCCTCGAAGCCCGCCTGCAGGGCGATTATGAATTGGCACTCAGTCAAAAATGGTCCTTCACCGCATCGGCAGCGCTCGCCAAGACAGGCTACTTCGACAATTCCTGGGGCACTGAACGTGCGGCCGCCAGCACAACTCTGCGCTATCAAGACGACGGATGGTTGCTGGCGCTGGAACCGAGTTGGAGCCTTCGGATGACGGAAACCACCGCGACACAACGCGACTACGCCGCGACCGCCCGCTTTGCCAAGAACCTGTTCCAAGGCATCGACCTGTCCGGTGGCGTCAGCTATGGCCGCCATGATGCCTGGGCCCCTGCTGACGATTATGCCAGCGCCTCTGCCTATGCGATGCTCTCTTACCGCGTTGCCGATCGGTTCAAATTCGACCTTTCCTACGCCGCCTCCTACAAGCTGCCCGACGATATGCGAGCCGGCAGCCTCAGCCTTGATGACCTCCGCTACGCCGCAAACAATGCGGGCCCGACGATCACCATGTCGTTCCCGCTCTGGGATGAACTCGACATCGCCGCCACCTATCGCTATTGCGTCAGCACGGATGAACTGCCCCGCGCCGGCAGTGAACGCCGCGTTGACGATGTGCAGAGCTTCGACATGAGCGCCGCCTGGCATGCCGACGATCCCGATTTCGGCGGCATCGATTTCACCGCAGCCTACGGATACGACCGCCTCTCAACGAACGCACGCAATGCCGACGAGCAATCCCACACCGCCACGATCGCCATGGCGATACCGTTCTAAGAAACGACATTAGGGCAGCTTCTGCGCCGCCTGCCACTTTGTGCGCAAATCCTCGCCCTGCCCGCGGAACCACGCCTTCTTGAACGTACAGCCCGTGATCCGATCCAGCCGGAAATGTCGGAAGTCTCTTTTCCGCTCGCACCATGCCGCCAGCACCACGACCTCGACATAATAGACGATGGCAAGCGGCTGCACCGTGCGGCTGCCGCTGGCGCCCTGCTCATTGCGATAGCTGATCAGCAATTTCTGCTCGTCGCGGATGGCACGCCGCACGGCTTTAAGGTCGATGGCTGCCGACGCCTTGACGCCCCAGGACGAGACATGGAGATTGCCGGCATCGATCCGGCGCCCGTCATCCACCGGCAGCACGCTCGCGATCTTGCCGCGCACGCTTTCCGCTGCGTCCAGCAGGCCCTTATCGCCGGTGCGCCGCAGTAGCGCCATGCCAACCACGATCGCCTCGACCTCGTCGGCATTGAACATCAGCGGCGGCAGGTCGAAACCGGCACGCATGACATAGCCGATGCCGGCCTCCCCCTCTATCGGCACGCGCATGGATTGGAGCGCCGCGATATCGCGATAAATGGTGCGCGCCGTCACCTCCAATTTTTCCGCGAGATCCGCCGACGTCACCGGCCGCCGCGCCCGGCGCAGCGCCTGGATGATGGCAAACAGCCGATTGGATCGCTCGCTCATGAGATTCCTCGCACCAACCGTACCGTCATGCCCGGGCTTGACCCGGGCATCCACGTCTTGCTTCTCGTCACACAATGAAACTCGTGGATCCCCGGGCCAAGCCCGGGGATGACTCGGGTTTCAGTGGGTAACCCTACCCAATCACTCCTGACACCCTGTTGTCAGTAGCCTTTGGCTAACCTGCCGGCAACTCAATGTGGGGAACGCCATGCAGCAGAGCGAAACGATGCCGGCCGGCCTGTTGCCGCGGTCGCAGTACCGATTGGGCTTGTGTCTGATCACCGCCTCGGCGATCGCCTGGAGCACGGCCGGATTCTTCACGCGGCTCATTCCGCTCGATAATTGGACTCTGCTGTTCTGGCGCGGGCTGTTCGGGGCGCTGGGCGTGCTGCTGTTCATGCTCTGCCGGGACCGCCGGCAGGCCGTCGCGCAGTTCCGAACCATGGGCTGGCCCGGCTGGGCCTTCGCCCTGGTGTCAGCGATCGGCATGATGTGCTTCATCACCTCGCTGACACTCACCTCAGTAGCTCACGTTGCCATCATCTACGGCACTGTGCCCTTCATCGCCGCCGCCCTGGCGTGGCTCATGCTCCGCGAGAGCCCCAGCCGCAGCGCCATCGGCGCCAGCGTGCTCGCGCTCTTCGGCGTCATGTTCATGGTGGGGTTCGGCGGTGATGGCGGCAACTGGTTGGGTGATGCTCTCGCCTTCGGCATGACCCTCGCCATGGCCGGCATCATGGTCATCTCGCGCCGCTACCCCGGCATCCCCATCCTCGCCGCCGCCTGCCTCTCGGCCCTGCTCAGCGCCCTCGCCTGCCTGCCATGGGCGCAGATCGGCGACCTGCCACCGACAGACCTCGCCAACCTCGCCCTCTTCGGTCTGGTGAACTCTGCGCTGGGTCTGGCCCTCTTCACCATGGGCGCCCGCATGCTCCCTGCCATCGAAACAGCTTTGATCGGCGCCCTCGATGCGCCGCTAGCGCCGATCTGGGTTTGGCTGGCATTTGGCGAGATGCCCAGCCGGATCACGTTGATCGGCGGCGGATTGGTGTTCGCAGCAGTTGCGCTGCACATCACATATTCTTCCCGTCATCTCCGTGCTTGACTAGGGTAGCTGTCTACCTACCCCACCACCTCAACCCTGATCCTATACACCCCCGGCTCCGGCTCACTGCCTTCCAGCAGCTTGTTCCCCGTCACCTCGCAGAAATGTTCGAAGTCTTTCGGCGCGCCAGGGTCGGTGGCGTCGACTTCGAGGATATCGCCGGGCGACAGTTCCTTGATCAGCTTGCGCGCCTTCAAGACCGGGATCGGGCATTTCAGCCCGCGTGCGTCGTATTGGCGGATCATGTCGTTGCTCCTTCCGCGTCGGCTTGGGCTTCGCGCCGCGCCTGCCATGTTTCCAGCAGGCTGGCGCTGACGATAAGGATGCCGCCGACGATCTTGTGCCAGCCGAGATCTTCGCCGGCAAGCCAGACGGCGGAGCCGACACCGACCACGACTTCCGAGGTCATGAGGATACTGGCGCGTCCCGGTGACAGGCGCCCGGCGCCCCAGAGGCTCAGCACCATCGCTGGCACCACCCAGATGACGGCGGCGGCGATGATCCACGGCGCCGCACCGATGAGAATCCCGAGTTCCGGCCAGCCGGCAGGTCCCGCGACGTCGCCCAACAGCACATAGACCAGGAGGCCCACCGGCAGGGCGCAGCCGAACTGCGCGATGCTCTTATCGAGCACCGTGATATGCGACCACATGCGCGCCGTAAGCAATGCCACTGCCCAGCAGAGGCCGGCCCCCAACCCCATCCATTCGGCAAGATTGGACGGCCAAGGCCAGCGGCCGCCAACGCCCTGCAGCACCATGAGGCCGACGAGCGCCAGGCCGATGCCGACCCAGCGCACAGGTGTGAGCGGCGTCTTCATGAAGACGCGCTCCAGAATAGTCGACCAGATCGGGCTCAAATAGAACAGCAGGATAATGATGCCGACCTCGCCCATCACCACGGCGACGGCGAACAGGATATTGCAGCAGGCAAGAGCCCCGCCACAGAGCAGCATGCGCCAACCGCCGGCCTGCAATTGCCGGCGCCGGATGAACAGGAACGGCAGCAGCGGGATGAGCGGCACGCCATAGCAGAGAGCACCCGCGAGTGCTGCCGGAATCCCCGCCGCCTCCACCGCACGCAGCGGATACCACATCGAGCCCCAGAAGATGGAGGAGCCGATCATGGCAAGACTCGGCCACAGGATGCCCGAACCAGACGTTGGGTTTGAACTTGCCAGCATAACGATCAGGCGACCCGCGACCAGCCGGACAGCTTCGCCGATGTTTCCTGCTCCAGAAGCACGTCATAGGCGTCTTCATCGAGCACCGTCACCGAATCCAGCAGCAAAAGCTCCCGGCATTCTTCGAGGTCGGGGTCAGAGAAGGCGGCACTTAGGCCCTCTCGCAGGCTGGCGATATCCTCGATCGGCATGTTGCGGCTGGTGATATAGGGCAGGCATGGCGCCGATGCCGTCTGGTCAAGAATGCGCAGGCCTTTGACCTCCTCCGGCGCCACGGCGGTGAGCAATGTCCAGCTGACGCAATCCACCGCGCAAAAATCGGCGAGACCCGCCTTGACCAGCGCCATCGATTTGCGGTGCGCGCCACTCTCGATCGCCTCACGCAGCAGGCCGTTTGGAATGCCCAGATTGGCAAGATAGAATTTCAGGATATTGCAGCCGGATTGTGAATCGTTGCCGTTGAAGGCCGCGACCTTGCCGGAGAGATCGATGCCTCGCTGGATCTTGTCCGCCTCGCGCACGATGATGAAGCTGCTGTAAGTAGCATCCTTGCAGCCCGGCGCCGAGTAGCCTGGCGTCGCCAGATAGCGCACCTGGTCCTTCAGCTCGTGGGTCAGCGGAAAGCCGCAGGTTTGCGTGAACAGCAGATCGGGCGCACGCCAATGGGCGTAGAGATCGTCCGGTCGCGTCAATGCCTGCGGGATGTTGGTGATGCCGGCGGCGGCCAGATGGCTGCGCAGCCCTTGCCAGAATGCATCGGTGGCGTCGCGCAGTTCGGGAAGGTCGTACATCGGAAGGGCCGCGATCATGCTGCTGGACTCTTTTGCGTAATGGGGATGATCAGAACGGCAAGGCGTTGCCGCCACTGCCCGCGAATTGCGGCAGTGCGTCAGGAATCTCGTAGCAGTCGCCCTTGTCGGCAACGAAGATGTGATGGCGCGTGTGCAGGCCGGTCGGCGCGTCGAGAAGGCCGGCCGGGATCGAGACCGCATCGCTGCCGGTCCTTTCCCAGAACAGCGACGAGCCACACTGGTTGCAGAAGCCGCGCCGCGCTTCCGGCGACGAGACATACCAGCTCAGGAACTCACCCCCCGTCAGACCGATGTCAGTCCACCGCGCCTTGCTATAGGCCGGCGCATGGCCATGCCAGCGACGGCACTGTCCGCAATGACAGACGCTGATGTCGCGCATCGGCCCGGTGACGGTGAGGTGGATCGCCCCACACAAGCATTGCCCGTTCCGTGTCGTCTGCTTGGCGTCGGCGGCGGGCTCAGGTGATGCGGGCTGGATCGGCCCGGCATTGGCCGATGATTCGGCGTATTGCGGCAACCCGTCCTCGATATCGTAATAGTCACCCTTGAACGCCACCCAGATATGCTTGTCGACTGTAAGTCCGGTTGGCGCCTCAAGGCTGCCCATGACCATATCGAGGTTGCTGCCGCCGACCCGTCGCCAGAAGAGTTTCGATCCACAAATGCGGCAGAAGCCGCGCTCGGTTTCGTCACCTGAGCGGACCCACTGCACATTCTCCCCGCCCGTCAGCAGGACTTTTTCCGCAGGAGCCGAGGTATAGACACCGAGCGACCCGTGCCAGCGCCGGCACATGGCACAATGGCAGGCAGCCGGCGCCATTAATTCGCCCGAGGCTTCGAACGTCACTGCACCGCACAAACATTCGCCGCGAATCTGCCCCATCGACCTTGCTCCTCCCATCCAGGGGTGAGCATAGCCCAGGGGTCACGGCGCTACCAAGGGCCCCGCCGCGAGCTACGCGCATGGCCCGATAAGTATTTCTTCATTGCCGGTCTGGTACAATTTCGTTACCAATAACCCTAGAGAAACAACGCCCTTTCGAGGCACATGTCCGCCCAACACACGACCGCCGAACCCTTGCGGGTAAATAAGGGTGAGATTGGCCGCCACGCCTATCAGGCAGACATCCCGACTTTGCTCCTGGCATTCGGGGTCTATACGGCATTCCTGACGCTGACATGGTTCTATCGCGACCTGCCCTGGTGGGCGGTCCTGCCGCTGGGCGCCTCGATCGTCTGCCTTCATGGCTCGCTCCAACACGAAGCCGTCCACGGCTATCCATTCAAGTCACGGCGCCTCAACCGCTGGATCACCGGCTGGTCGCTGTGGCTGTGGATTCCTTACGACGTCTATGTGGCGACACATACCCGCCATCATATCGACCAGGATCTGACCGATCCGTTCCTCGACCCGGAATCGAATTACCTGACCGAGGCGCAGTGGGCGCGGATGTCGCCGCTGCATCGGTGGGTGCGCCAGCGTATGCGCACCCTGGCTGGGCGGATGCTGCTGGGGCCGGGTTATTTCACCGTCTCTTCCATTCGCGAATGCTGGAAAGATCTCAATACCGGCGACCGCTATCACATCGTGCCCTGGGTCTGGCACTTCTTCACAACCGGTCTGTTGCTGGTCTGGATCGTGGGAGTGTGCGATATCCCGTTTTGGGCCTATGTGTTGATGTTCGCCTATCCGGGCACGTCGATGGCCCTCATCCGGTCCTATGCCGAACATCGCGCCGCGCCGGATGAGAAGACACGCAGCATCATCTGCGATGCCGGGCCGTTCTGGAGTTTCATGTTCCTCTACAACAACCTGCACGCGCTCCATCATGCCGAGCCGGCCCTGGCCTGGTACCGGCGCCGCGCGCGTTACAAGGCAACCAAGGAACAGCTACTGGTCGAGAACGGGCAGTATTACGTCCCGGGCTATTTTGCGATCGCCCGCGCCTATCTGTTCCGCGCCAAGGAACCGATCTTCCACCCGTTCAAGACCCACTGCTAGGCTTACGCCAGCGCCCCGAGATCAAAGGGCAGCGAGCGCATCCGTTTGCCGGTCGCCGAAAAGACGGCGTTGCCGATAGACGGCGCCAGCGGCGGCAGGCCCGGTTCGCCGATGCCGGTCGGTGCCTCGGCCGACTTCACGATATGGACCTCGACCGCAGGCATCTCCTTGATCCGGGTCGGTTCGTAATCGTCGAAATTGCTCTGCTCGACCACACCCTCGGCCAGCGTCACCCGGTTGCGGAGAACCGCGGAGAGAGCGAAGCCGATGGCGCCTTCGACCTGGGCCCTGATCACATCCGGGTTGATGGCGATCCCGCAATCGACGGCGGCGATCACCTTGTCGACCTTCAGCGTGCCATCAACCATCGAGACCTCGGAGACCATGCCGACATAGCTGCCGAAGGAGTGATGGAAGGCGATGCCCTGCCCGCTCCCTTTCGGCATTTCCTTGCCCCAACCGGCTTTTTCCGCCGCCAATTTGAGCACGCCGGCCTCGCGCGATCCGTCCTTGAGATGGGCGAGCCGGAAGGCCAGCGGATCGGCGCCGGCTTTGTGGGCCAGCTCGTCCATGGTCGTCTCCATGACATGGGCGGTATGGCTGTGGCCAACCGAGCGCCACCAGAGTACGGGCACCGCGGTCTTCACGTTATGCACCTCGACCGAGAAGTTTTCGATGGCATAGGGCGTGTCCGCTACACCTTCGACCGTGGTCGCATCGACGCCCTCCTTCACCATCATCGGCTCGAAGGGTGTGCCGGTGATGATGGACTTGCTGACGATGGTGTGCTGCCAGCCGCTGACCCGGCCATCCTTCACGTCCGCTTTCACCCGGTGCAGGGCCATCGGGCGATAAAAGCCGCCCTTGATATCGTCCTCGCGGGTCCACAGGAGATGGACCGGGGCCTTGGTCTTCATGGCCTTGGCGATCTGTGCGGCCTCGACCACCCAATCCGCCGACGCGTTGGCACGGCGGCCGAAACTGCCGCCGCTGAGCAGCGTGTGGATCTTGATCTTGTCGGGCGTGGTGCCCAGGACCTGGCTCACCGCGTAATCGTCGATGCTCTGGAACTGGCTTCCGGCCCAGATTTCGGCCCCGTCTGCCGTCAGTTCGATGACGCAGTTCATCGGCTCCATCGGCGCATGGGCGAGATAGGGAAACAGGAACTCTGCCTCGGCGCTGTCGCTGCCGGCAAGGCCTGCGGCGGCATCGCCTTTCTTCGCGGCGGGCAGTCCGGGCGTCTTGGCCAGATCGCGATACTCGGCAACGATGGCGTCGGTCGAGCGCGTCTCGGCCTTATCCGCCTTCCAGGAAATCTTCAGCGCCTCACGACCCCGCATCGCCGCCCAGCTATCCTTGGCGAGGACGGCGACACCACTCGGCACTTCCACCACCTCAACCACGCCGGGCACTTTGCGCGCGGCGCCGTCGTCGAAGGAACCGACCGACCCGCCAAATTGCGGCGGTCGTGCAACCACGGCCGTCAGCATGCCGGGACGACGAATGTCGATGGCAAAGACCGCGGTCCCCGTCGTTTTGCCCTTGGAGTCGAGGCGCGGCAGCTGCTGGCCGATATATTTCCAATCCTTGGGATCCTTCAGCGCCACGGCGGTCGGAACCGCTTCCTGCATCGCCACCTCGACCAGTTCACCGAACCTGGCCGACTTGCCGGAGGCATGGGCCAGCACGCCGTTCAAGACGGTGATCTCGCTTGCCGGCACATTCCATTGCTTGGCGGCAGCCGCCACGAACATGGACCGCGCGGCGGCGCCGACCTGGCGCATCTGGGTCCAGGAATTGGCCATCGAGGTACTGCCGCCGGTGCCGATATAGGGCCCGAAGAACAGGTTGTTGTAGACCTTCGGATTGTTGGGCGCGAAGTCGAAGCCGACCTTGGACCAATCGGCATCCAGCTCCTCGGCAACCAAGGTCGCAAGCCCGGTGCTGACGCCCTGCCCCATTTCAAGGTGCTTGCAGAGGACCACGACGGAATCGTCGCTGCCGATGCGCAGGAACATGTTCGGATCGAACACGGCGGCGGGTGCCGCCGCCTCGCCTTCCGCTGCGGCAAAGCGCCCGAGGGGCACGAAGCTGCCCAGCACGAAGACGCTGGTGGAGAGCGCTGCGCCTTTGAGGAAGCTGCGGCGCGACGGTGCGATGGTTTGGCTCTTCTGGATCAACATGGGGTCGCCTCCTTATGCCAAGTCTTTGGCGGCTTCGTGGATGGCGTGCCGGATGCGAACATAAGTTCCGCAGCGACAGATATTGCCTTCCATGCTGGCATTGATGTCGTCATCCGTCGGCGTCGGATTATCCGTGAGCAAATTGATCGCCGACATGATCTGGCCGGATTGGCAGTAGCCGCATTGCACGACATCAAGCTTCTGCCACGCAGCCTGCACCGCTAGCGCGACCTTGCTGTCCGGGCCATCTTTCGGCAAGCCTTCGATCGTGACGATCTCGCGGTCCTGCACGTCACCCACCATGGTGGAGCACGACCGATGCGCTTCGCCATCGATATGGACGGTACAGGCGCCACATTGGGCGACACCGCAGCCGAACTTGGTGCCGGTCAGTTCAAGCCGGTCGCGGAGGACCCAAAGCAAGGGCATCTCCGGCTCGACATCCAGCTCGTGAGTCTTGCCGTTAATGTTCAGCGTAATCATGAGACTCTCCCACTAGGCGTGATCAGGTGTCTGTTGGTCATGGCGATCATTGCGGGGCGATCATTGCGGGCACTCGCTGCCGCCGGCCAGCCAGGTCTTCACATGTTCGACCAGTTCGGCCCGTGGCATCGGCACTGCTTCACGGCCCGGGCCAGGATTCCAGCCCCAACCGACCAACTCGTCATCGGCGAAGTGCGTGATCATCCTCTCGGCATCCATGTTCCCATTGCGCTTGGGATCACGCACCTGCCGGCAGATATCGCCCGACGAAAGGCCCTGCCAGTTCTGCTCCAACGGCGCCAGCGACCAGTGCGGCGCGCCCGGAACGCCGGATGTCGGGTTGTTGCCGGTCTGGCTATGGCAGGTGGTGCACCGCATGCCGGTGACGCCCATATTGTCCTCGCCCCGCACGACCAGCGGCACGTGCAAACGGGAGCTGTCGCCTTGACGCGGGCTTTCCACCTGATGGCAGTTCAGACAGCGCGGATGTTCAACGACCGTAGCGATTTTTTCCCAGGCAGCTACACTTTCGGCAGCGGTTGCCGTCGTCTCGGCATTGCTGGAATTGATGCCCACGGACCAGAAAAGAAGTGCCATACCCAGTGGGATGGCAAGGAACAGAACGGCAAGGTTGCGAAGACCAAACTGCGCAGACCGCATCAGCGTCTCCTGTTGGCGGGCCAACCCGAGATATGTCGGGCCGGCTGGCTGAGTCCCAAAATTTACGCGTGAGAACGAAGGATCAGTTCATCACGTTTGCCCACCGGGAGGAATGCACATTGCTGCCGCAAAGTTGCATGAAACTCCGGATGGTTTCGTTTTTTTGTTACGGTTGTCTTTTTAGTGACGGTCGCCATCGCCCTCGGGCGACATCGGCCAGAGAGGTGCCGCACTACCGTTGATCGTGAGGCCGCCATATGCCGCCTGCACCACATATTCTAGGAACCGGACGGGAAAGTTGAGTGTCGGCTCGGTGATCTGGTCGAGTTTCGCGACCATCTCGGCGGTGAGATTAATATCAAGCGCGCCGATATTGTCCTCAAGCTGGGCCGATGTCCGGGCACCGATAATAGTCGACGACACGCCCGGACGCCCCTGTACCCAAGCCAGCGCCAGGCGCGATACCGTCGTCCCCAGCTCTTGCGCCATCCCGGTCATGGCATCAATCAGTAGGTAGGTATTGTCGGTCAGGCTGGCAGTAACGCGTGCCCCACGGCCGGCCTCATGCTTACCATCGTCTGCGCGCCTGTACTTGCCGCTCAACACCCCGCCCTTGAGAGGCGACCACGGGGTAATGCCGAGCCCAAGCTCCTGGGCCATCGGCACCAGTTCACCCTCCACCGTGCGCTCCAGCAGCGAGTACTCGATCTGCAGCGCGATCAGCGGCGCCCAGCCGCGAAACGAGGCCAGGGTTTGCGCCTGGGCACATTTCCAGGCCGGCGTATCGGAAAAGCCAGCATAGCGGATCTTGCCGCTTTGGACGAGATCATCGAGTGCCCGCATCGTTTCCTCGATCGGCGTCATGGCGTCCCACGCATGCATCCAATAAAGGTCGATGTAACTTGTCTGCAGACGGCGCAGCGATTGCTCGCAGGCCGCAATGATGCTCTTGCGGTTCGCGCCGCCACCATTGGGATCGGTCCGATATAGATTGGCGTAGAATTTGGTGGCAATGACCGCACGATCGCGTTTCTCGGGATAGCGGCCGAGGTGATCGCCGATGATTTTTTCGGAATGACCTTTGGTATAGGCGTTGGCCGTGTCAATGAAGTTGCCGCCGCGAGCGAGATAGGCGTCGAGAATTTTTCCAGATTCTTCAACTGAAGATCCCCAGCCCCACTCCTCGCCGAACGTCATGGTGCCGAGGCAAAACGGCGATACGCGCAGGCCGGATCGGCCCAGGGTAATGTAATGATCAAGCGCCATGGTTTTCCATTCCGGCTGGGCGCCCGGCGGACTCCGCGGGCGCGGTTGGAAACGGCGCGGATAGCAACACATGCTCGCCCCGATACGAATACCCGTTCCTGCCGGTTGTTTGCCTGAAACTCCTGAACTGGGATTTGGCGCGCAAAATGAAAAGGCCGCCGCCGAGGATCAGCGGTGGCCTTGATCGGCCGAAAGGCGGGAACCGCGTCAGGTTTGTTTCACGCCGCCTTCCGCTTTGCGGCGGGCGACGAAATCTTTCAACTGGTCATCGATGGCTGGATCGATCGGCGGTGCTTCGAAATCCGCCAGCGCCTGCTTCCACAGGCCGTTGGCCCGCGTTGCGGTGTCCTGCGCACCGGCCAAGCGCCAGGTTTCGTAGTTGCGCCAATCGGACAGCAGCGGCGAATAGAACGCCGTCTCATAGCGCGCCAACGTATGTGCCGCGCCGAAGAAATGCCCGCCTGGACCGACTTCCTTCATCGCCTCGAAGCCCAGCGCGTCTTCCGACGTGTCGAGCGGCTGCAGAAACTCGGTGATCGACTGAATCATTTCCGCATCGACGATCATTTTCTCGAACGACGCCACCAGCCCGCCTTCCATCCAACCAGCCGCGTGCAGGATGAGGTTGGCATGGCCCATGACGGCGCCCCACAGCGACATCTCAGACTCATATGCCGCCTGCGCATCGACCGCATTGGCGGCGCAGGCGTTGCTGGAGCGATAGGGGAAACCGTATTTCCGCGCGAGTTGGCCACCCGCCATGGCCGCACGGGTATATTCCGGCGTCCCGAAGGCAGGCGCGCCGGTCTTCATATCGACATTCGAGGTGAAGCCGCCATAGACGCAAGGCACGCCCGGATTGACCATTTGAATGAAGACAATGCCCGCCAGCGCTTCGGCATTCTGTTGCGCCAAGGCCGCGGCGATCGTCGCCGGTGCCATTGCGCCAGAGAGCGTGAATGGTGTCAGGACGACAGGTTGCCCCGCCTTTGCCATCGCCTGCAAGCCTTGCAGCATCGGCGTGTCGAGGCGCAATGGCGAGTTGCTGTTGACGATCGAGAACACGCTGGGTTCTTTCGCCAGCTGTTCCTTGGAGATGCCACGGGCAATGGCGATCATCTCAACAGCGTCTTCGATACGCTCATTGCCGAGCGAATAAGGATGCCAGACCTTGTCGCACAGGGTGATCGCCGCGTAATGCGAATCCAGATGGCGGGTCGCCGGTGGCAGATCCGCCGGCTCCACCGGATAGCCGCCGAGGAACTGCACGACGTTGAGTGATTGCGCCAAACGCACGAGATTGCAGTAGTCCTCGAAATTACCGGGACGACGCCCCTTATCGAGATCGGAGACATTGGGCGCCGAGGCAACTGATCCGAAGTTGATGTGGTTTTCGCCAAACGTCAGGTCGTGCGCCGGGTTGCGGGCATGCAGCTTGAAGGTCTTTGGGACCGTTTTGATCTTTTCCATGACCAGCGCAGGGTCGAAACGAACGCGCTGGGTACCCGGAATGACCTCGGCACCGTTTTCCTTCAAAATGCGCAGGGCGTTTTCCTCCAGAAACTCGATGCCGAGTTCGGACAGAATGCGCAGAGATGCATTGTGGACAGCTTCGAGCTGGTCGGCGCTCAAGACCCGGATCGGGTCATAATTGTTCTGGTGGTTGCGCCACGGAAGCTGCTTCAGCCCCCGCGCCTGCCTGGTGTTGCGGCGACCGCGCGCTTCCCGCGCTGCTTCCCGTGACATAATACGCCTCTCAAGAGTTAACTCATGTCGCCAACCTAGCAAAGCTGGTCGTTATCCGATGCATTGAAAGTCTCATCTGCCCATTCCAGCGGGTCATCTGCCCCAATGCATAACGGCGCCGCATCCTGTGGGACACGGCGCCGTTATGGGTGGAAATGGCCCCGCAGGGCTCAGTTGGCGGCAGCAACCTCAGGGGCGCCGACGCCCTCCTTCAGGTTGATCTTCTTGTTGGCCGTCTCACCTGCGGTAATCGAGAGCGGCTCGCTGCCCCACAGCTTGTTACCCAAGCGGGCGACGGCAAGATAACGGCCTTCGCGCAGCATAATGGTCGGGTCGGGCTTTTCACTGCTCGCAACCAGCTCATACACGCCCGGCGCGTTCGGGCGCTGGCGCAGGATTTGCCACGAAAGTGCGTCGGCCGAGGTCTTCTGCTTCTTCGGCTTCAGCGCTGAAAGCTTCGCATAGCCGGCATAAAGATTGAGGGTGTATTTCAGCGATTGCCCGGCCTCGATTGGGATAACGAGATCGGCCTTCGTGCCCTTGAAATGGGCGCGCACCACATAGCTGCCGCCGGCCAGGGTAAAATTGCCCGTCGCCGCCTTCTGTTCGGTCACCTTTTTGCCAGCATCTGTGCCACCCTTTTCATAGGTGAACACCTCCCACAGGATCGGCTCTTTGACCGGATTCTTGCCCTTGCTCAACTTCATGTTGATGGCGAGCTTCGCCGGCGGGCCGGCATCGGGCTTCTTCGACACTGTCTTGCCGGCCCTGGCCGGGTCGGCCAGCACCAACGAACGGGTCGTCGCCGATTTTCCGACCAGGATCGCCTGGCTTGCCTGAATCTTGCCGAGCTTCGCCGTCACGAGATATTGGCCCGGATCGAGCTTTGCAACCAGCCGCGGGCCGTTGCCTGCGAGCGTCGCTTTGGCTTCCGGCTTCCCGGTTTCCTTGTCGACCTTGACGACCGACCAAGACACCGTATCGGTGATTTCGGGACCGCCGGCACTTTCAACGGCGAGCAAGGTTACTTCCGCCGCTTGCGCGCCGGTAACGGTGAGGCCGCAAACGACGGCGAGGCTGGCGCAGAAAGCAGCCAGTGAAATAATGAGTGAGCGCAATGCCCGCCCTCCAGCAGTTGGAGCGATTTTAGGAGCAGTAGTAGATACCCCATCGACTCCCGCCCGGACAAGCTTCATTGGCGGATGCGCATTATGCCGCGCTGCAATATCACAAGTTATTGCAAACGGTGACTTTTCTCCGAATTCGGATCAGGCTGGCTGGGCCGTCAGCTACCGAAGGTGCTGCCGGCCAATACGCTTGCGAGCAGAGCGCCGCAAACCATGACGAACCCTGCGAGAACCAGGGTACCAAATGCTTTAATTCCAGCGATATGTTTCATTTTTCTAGACTGTATTGCGATCTTGTTGGGAGCCGGTCTGTCGTCGCGGCCGCGGTTTAGGTTCAGGTAGATCAGCGGCGCCGCGCCAAAAAGGCTTCCATATGGAAGGCCATCTGCGGTGGCGGGTAGGAATAAGCTCTGCCAACCGGGCAAGCCCGCCGGGCGAGACAGCCATTGTCGCGACACTCTGCCCCATGCGGCCCGTCCACATGGCGGGCACAGCCCAGGTCATCGAAACCGGATTCCTGGAAGGCACCGACCGGGCAGGTCGAAAGGCAGGGCCGATCGGCACAGCTGGCGCACGGACTTTCAGCGAATGCTGCGGGCGCAAGATCGAACGGCTCAGCAAAGATCAGCGCCGCCCGATAGGCGTGCCACAGCCCATAGGTCGGATGGATGAATATCCGGAGGGGCGAGACATGCACCGGCTCGGCCCGCGCAGCCCAGCGCTGGAAGGGAAAATAGGGCGGGCCCGAAAACGGATAGAGCGCAACGGCGCCAATCTCGGTCGCCAACGCATCGATCACTGTTTTGGTCCAACGATCCATGCGATCGGGATGCGTATCAGCAAAGCCGCAGGAGGCAGCAAAGGCCGGCCACATGGCGCCACCGATATTACCGACCAGGAGCAGCGTATGTGCGGGGCGACCATCTGCCAGATGCGGCACCCCGTCATTGCCCGTGACAGCAAAGCCGCCGCGCAGGGCCATGCCGTGCAGGGCGAGTGTCTGTGAGAGCTGCGATTGTATAACCGGGGTGAGCATAACGGATAACCTGGACCGAACTATGTGTTGCCCGTAAACTGCACCCAAATTTGGCAAAATGATGTCGAGGATGCGCCACCATGGAATCAGAAACCGTCAGCTTCATCCGCATGGAAGACGGCACCTATGAGGAATACCAGTTCCTCGACGACATCTATCAGAAGCTCAATCATGGTCTTGCCGACAACGTTCTTGCCAATCTCAAGAAGCTTGAGGGCGACAAGATGGGCTATAAAATCGACCGCTATCAGCACTCCCTGCAGTCAGCGACGCGGGCCATGCGCGACAACGCCGGCGAGGAAATCGTGGTCTGCGCCCTCCTCCATGATATCGGCGATCTGCTTGCGCCTGAGAACCATTCCGAACTCGCCGCCTCGATCCTGCGCCCCTACGTCAGTGACGATAATTACTGGCTGGTGAAGCATCACGGCATCTTCCAGGGCTACTATTTCTTCCACCATATCGGCCTCGACCGGGACGAGCGCGAGCGCTATCGCGGTCACCCGATGTTCGAAAAGACCGCCCTCTTCTGCCAGAATTACGACCAGAACAGTTTCGACCCAGCTTACGACACCGCGCCAATCGAGGCGTTCGAGCCGATGGTCCGCCGCCTGTTCGACAAGCCGCCCTTTGGCCGCGTCAGGCCCCCGAATTCAAGTGTGGCAGTGTGATCCGCCTCCTCTTCGTTCTTGCTGTTCTCATCATCGGCTTCATCTGGGCGCCGCAGGTTCTGGAATCAGCGACCGGGTCCTGTGATGCCTATGAGCAAAAAACCGTGGCGCAAGAAACGGGCGGCAGCGATCTCGGCTCTTCCATCCTGAAGACGTTGTCTGGCGGCTCCCTTGCCGAGCAGGCCATGGCAGACAAGCATCCGAATTTGCCGACCCTGGTCGCCTGCTCGCTGGAATATTGGAAGGCGACGCTTGGTGTGAAGTGACGAGTCGTCTACGAAGCAACGTTTCTTAATGCTGTGCGGTTCGTCACACTTCCATATTTTATACATATATTACATATAGATAGATGAAATCCGAGCTGTGGCCCGGATCACAGACCTGGATTCATCGTTCGGCTACCTTTTGACCATCGAAAGGGCGCAATCAGGGCGCGCCATGAGACGGGTCATCAAGAGGGTTCCGACATGTTCCGCATAATGAGCATCGCCACGTTGATCATGATCGCGATCTGCTTCTTCGTCGGCGCCAGCCTCGCCATGGCCGACGAGCGGATGATCGATGTTCATACCGGCCCGGCCGAGGAACAGATCAACGATGCCACGCGCCCGGTCGAGAGCCTTCACGAACAGAACCTGGCCGAGCGCGACCAGGACCGCTACGACTTCACTGATTACCTGGGCGGCACCGCAACTGTGCCGACGGTCGATGCCGAAAGCATCGAAGAACCGGAACTCGATCGCGGCCCGGCCCAGGAAGTTTAAGCGGCAACGCTGCTGGGTTGGAGGCGCGGGCTGGCATTGGGCGTCGCCCGTTCGCGGCGCGGCGTCTTGCCGAAGAAGTCGCGGTAGCATTTCGAGAAATGCGACGCTGAGACGAAGCCGCAGGCGAGCGCCACGTCGATCACCGACATGTTGGTCTGCAGCAACAGCAAACGCGCCCGATGCAGGCGCAATTCGACATAATAGCGGGCGGGCGAGCGATGCAGGTATTTCGCAAACAGGCGTTCCATCTGACGGCTGGAAAGCCCCGCCGCGTCCGCGAGTTCCGCCCGGTCCAGCGGCTCTTCCAGATTGGCTTCCATCTGCTGGATGACCTGGATGAGCTTGGGATGCCGGACACCGAGCCGCGCGGTCAGGGCCATGCGCTGATGGTCGTGGCGATCGCGGATGCGCTCATGGATGAACTGCTCCGAGACCGCCGCGGCGAGCTCGTGACCATGCTGCTGCGAAATGAGATTGAGCATCATGTCGAGGGCCGCCGTCCCGCCTGAACAGGTGAAGCGGTTGCGGTCGATCTCGAACAATTCCGAGGTCGTCTCGATCTCCGGGAAGTTCTCGGCAAAGCTCGCCAGATTCTCCCAATGGATTGTGCAGCGATAGCCGTTGAGCATATTGGCTTTCGCGAGGATATGGGCACCGGTACACAAGGCGCCAATATCCGCCCCCTGCCGCTCGGCGCGGCGCAGATGCGCAAACACGTTCTTGTCTTCGTAGAGATGGCCATCGACACCGCTGCACAGCATGATGGTGTCGTAATTAGTGATCTGATCAGCCGCACCTTCCGGCGTCAGCGGGATATTGTTCGACGCCTGGACCGGCTTGCCGTCCGGCGAGAACAGATGCCAGCGATAGAGCTCCTTGCCGGCCACGCGGTTGGCAAGGCGCATCGGCTCAACCGCCGAGGTGAAAGCAATCATCGAGAAATTCGGCACCAGCAGGAAGGCGATGTCCTGGGGCAGTTTCACCGGCAAATCACCAAACACGGCAGCATTCCCTCTACATATGAGTGAGCTTCACCTAAAGTCGCTCAGGGGAAATATCCCATTTCCGACATGTCGTCCACAGACAAAATGGCGCGTGCGCGACATTGTTTAATCCCATCGGTCAGGAATGGCGCCACTTCCGCCATTGCGCCAATTTCCTGTAATCCTGCGCGAATAATAGATGCATCCCCAATATTGTTGTGGTTTTGTGGGCGAAAATCTCAAAACCGCATGAAATGTGGCAGCTTGACCCAGGGCGTTAACGCGACAATAGATGGCGCGCGATTGGCGGATTCGGGTTTGTTGTCTTGGCATTATCCGGCACCGTAAGTATCCGCGACCCCGCCCTACCGCCGCTTTCGGGGAAACCCCCACATTGGGAATGCTATGAAGCAGAACTATTCGATCTTCAGCCTGGTTCGGAACGCGCTCAGCTACCACCAAGGCTGGCAGGAGGCCTGGCGCAGCCCGGCCGTGCCGAAGCCTGAATATGACGTGATCATCATCGGCGGCGGCGGCCATGGCCTGGCGACAGCCTATTACCTCGCCAAGGAACACGGCATCACCAATGTCGCGGTGCTCGAAAAGGGCTGGATCGGCGGCGGCAATACCGGCCGCAACACGACCATCGTGCGATCGAACTATCTGTGGGATGAATCGGCGCATCTCTATGAACACTCGCTGAAGCTGTTCGAGGGCCTGACGCAGGACCTCAACTACAACGTCATGTTCAGCCAGCGCGGCCTGATGAATCTCGCGCATACGCAGCATGACATGCAGGCCTTGCGCCGCCGCGTCTACGCCATTCAATTGAACGGCATCGACAGCGAAATCCTGACGCCGGCGCAGATCAAGGAAATGGTGCCGATCCTCGATTGCTCGTCCAGCGCGCGCTATCCGATCATGGGCGCCTCGCTGCAGCGCCGTGGTGGCGTTGCCCGCCATGACGCCGTCGCCTGGGGCTTTGCCCGCAAGGCCGATGAGCGCGGCGTCGACATTCTGCAGAACACCGAAGTCACCGGCTTCAAGATCGTCAACGGCGTCGTCAAAGGCGTCGAGACCAATCGCGGCTTCATCGGCGGCAAGAAGGTCGGTATCGTCGTCGCCGGCCATTCCGGCGTGATGGCGGGCTTGGCCGGTTTCCGCCTGCCGGTCGAGAGCCACCCGCTGCAGGCCCTCGTTTCCGAACCGATCAAGCCGATCCTCAACACGGTCGTCATGTCGCCGCAGGTCCACGTTTATGTCAGCCAGTCCGACAAGGGCGAACTGGTGCTGGGCGCCGGTATCGACGCCTACACCTCCTATGCCCAGGTCGGTTCGCCGTTCATCATCGAGAACCAGTTGAACGCACTGACGGATCTGTTCCCCTGCTTCGGGCGTCTGCGCATGCTGCGCCAATGGGGCGGCATCGTCGACACCTGCCCGGACGCCTCGCCCATCATCGGCAAAACGCCGGTCGAAAACCTGTTCCTCAATTGCGGCTGGGGCACCGGCGGCTTCAAGGCGACGCCGGGTTCCGGCAACGTCTTTGCCCACACCATCGCCACCGGCGAACCGCACAAGCTGGCGCAGCCTTTCGCGCTGGATCGGTTCACCACCGGCTACCTCATCGACGAGCACGGCGCCGCCGGCGTCGCGCACTAATCGGCTTAGAGAGACAATCCCATGCTTCTCATCTCCTGCCCCCATTGCGGTCCCCGCGACGAGCATGAGTTCGCTTACGGCCACGAGGCGCATATCGCGCGCCCGACGCTGGACCAGCAGAACACCATGTCGGACGCGGAATGGGCCGATTACCTGTTCATGCGCAAGAACCCCAAGGGCGTACATTTCGAGCGCTGGGTCCATGCGCGCGGCTGCCGCCAATGGTTCAACGTCGCGCGCCATACGGTGACGCACGAGATCATCAAAGTCTATCCGATGGGCGAACCTGCCCCGAAGCTGGAGCAGAAGTAACATGAGCGCGCAGAAGAACCGCGTCGCCACCGGCGGCCGCATCGACCGCTCGAAGCCGATCCGCTTCACCTTCGACGGCAAGACCTATTACGGCTATGAGGGCGACAGCCTGGCCTCGGCGCTCCTCGCCAATGGCGTGACGCTGGTCGGCCGTTCGTTCAAATACCACCGCCCGCGTGGCATCATCTCCGCTGGTCCCGAAGAACCGAACGCGCTCATCGAAGTCGGCACCGGTGCCCGTCGCGAACCCAACACGCGCGCGCCTCAGATCGAGCTTTATGACGGCCTGGTGACGGCTTCGCAGAACCGCTGGCCGAGCCTCGATTTCGATCTTGGCGCCGTGAACTCGGTGATGAGCCGCTTCCTGCCGTCCGGCTTCTATTACAAAACCTTCAAATGGCCGAAAGACGGTTGGCTGTTCTATGAAAAATTCATCCGCCGCATGGCGGGCCTCGGCACCGGCTCGCAGGAGACGGATCCCGACCGCTACGACAAGCTCTATGCCCATTGCGATGTGATGGTGGTGGGCGCCGGTCCCGCTGGCCTCGCCGCGGCGCTGGCCGCCGGCCGTGCCGGTGCCCGCGTCGTACTGGTTGATGAGCAATCGGAACTCGGTGGCTCGCTGCTCTCCGAACGCGAGCGCACCATCGACGGCAAGCCGGCCGCCGAATGGGTCGCCACCGCCAGTGCGGAACTTGCCAGCATGCCGGAAGTCCGCGTGCTCACCCGCACCACGGCGTTTGCCTATCTTGACGCCAACATGCTGAGCTGCGTCGAGCGCCTGACCGATCACATCGGTCCCTCCGCCACCGGTCCGCGCCAGCGCCTGTGGCGTATCCGTGCCAAGGAAGTGATCCTGGCCGCCGGTTCGATCGAACGCCCACTAGTCTACAGCGACAACGATCGGCCAGGCTGCATGCTGGCTTCCGCCGCGCGCACCTATGTCAACCGCTACGGGGCAACACCGGGCCAGCGCGTGGTCATCATGACCAACAACGACACCGCCTATCAGACAGCACTTGATCTCACCGCGGCCGGCGTCTCGGTCGCGGCGATCGTTGATCTGCGCGCCAACCCGACCGGCGCGTTGGCGCAGGCTGCGCGCGCCAAGGGTATCGAGATCATCGAAAACTCGGCCATCATCCACGTCAAAGGCACCAAGCAGGTGCGCGAAGTCGACGTGCAGTCGCTGACCAGCGATGGCAAAGGCGTCACCGGCAGCGTCCGGCATCTCTATTGCGATACCGTACTGAGCTCCGGCGGCTGGCAGCCGACGGTGCATCTTCACTCGCAGACCCGCGCCAAGGTGGTGTGGGACGACGGCATCCAGGCCTTCGTACCCGGCCCGATCATGCCCGGCCAGAACAACCGCTCGGTCGGTTCGGCACGCGGTGCGTTCGGCCTCAACGAGGCCCTGAACGAAGGCCACAATGCCGGTGCCGAGGCAGCTGCCAAGTTCGGCTTCAGCAATGTGACGGGCAATGCGCCGAGTGCCGAAGCGGAACCCGAGAGCCAACCTCTGCGTTCGCTGTGGATCGTGCCCTCCAATGTGCCGGTCGGCCAGGGCGGCAAGCATTTCGTCGACTATCAGAACGACGTCACCGCCGCAGACGTGCAGTTGGCGCATCGTGAAGGTTACGTCTCGGTCGAGCATCTCAAGCGCTATACCACGATGGGCATGGCGACCGACCAGGGCAAGACCAGCAACGTCAACGCGCTCGCGATCATGGCCGGCCTGAAGAACGTCTCGATCCCGGAAGTCGGCACGACCACCTTCCGTCCGCCCTACACGCCCGTGACCTTCGGCGTGTTCGCGGGCTCGGATAAGGGCGACTTCCTCGACCCCATCCGCAAGACACCGATCCATCAATGGCATGCCGAGCATGGCGCGCCGTTCGAATGCGTCGGCCAATGGCACCGTGCCTGGTACTACCCCAAGGCCGGCGAAGACATGCATGCCGCCGTCAATCGCGAGGTAAAGGCAACCCGCGATTCAGTGGGCATTGTCGACGCTTCGACGCTCGGCAAGATCGATATCCAAGGCCCGGACGCCGCCTGGTTCCTCAACATGGTCTACACCAACGCTTGGACCAAGCTGGAGCCCGGCAAATGCCGCTACGGCTTCATGTGCGGCGAAGACGGCATGGTGTTCGATGACGGCGTCACCAGCCGCATCTCGGAAAACCATTTCCACATGACCACCACCACCGGCGGCGCACCACGCGTCATGAGCTGGCTGGAGGAATGGCACCAGTGCGAATGGCCCGACAAAAAGGTCTATTTCACCAGCGTGACCGAGCAATGGGCCGTTTTCGCCCTCAACGGCCCGAACTCCCGCAAGGTGTTGGAGAAGGTCGTCGCCGATATCGATCTCTCGGAAGAAGCCTTCCCCTTCATGACCTGGCGAGATTGCACGGTTGCCGGCGTCAAGGCGCGCATCTACCGTATCAGCTTCACCGGCGAGCTGTCCTACGAAGTCAACATTCCGCCGAGCTATGCGCTCCATGTCTGGCGCGCGTTGATGACGGCGGGCGAGGAATTCAGCATCACCCCCTACGGCACCGAAGCGCTCCACGTGCTCCGAGCCGAGAAGGGTTTCGTGATCGTGGGTCAGGAAACCGACGGCACCATGACGCCGCAGGATCTCGGCTTCGAATGGATCATCGGCAAGGCGAAACCTGATTTCATCGGCCGCCGCTCGCATCTCCGTTCCGACACCAAGCGGCCGGACCGCAAGCATCTCGTCGGTCTCCTTACCGAGAACCCGAACGATGTGCTGGCCGAAGGCGCGCAGGTCGTGGAACACGTCAAAGACAAGCCACCGATGACCATGATCGGCCATGTGACCTCGAGCTATTACAGCCCGAATGCGGGCCGCTCGATTGCCATGGCGGTGATCAAGAACGGTCGCAACCGCATGGGCCAAACGGTCTACCTGCCGTATGAGGGCAAGGTGATCGCGGCCAAGATCAGCAAACCGACCTTCCTTGAGGATGGAGCCCCCGCAAATGGCTGAAGCCTATACCCGCCGCAGCGCGCTGCAGCATTTCGGCCTGACCGCGGCCGCTGCCAAGAGTGACGTGGCCGGCGCCGAGATCGTGATCGGTGAATCCGCCCATCGTGCGATCGTCAATATCCGTGGCAACAGCAGCGACGCAGCTTTCATCGCCGCGGTGAAATCGGTCACAGGCGTCGATCTGCCGGTGAAGCCGAACACCACGGCACAATCTGGCGCGTTCCGCGTACTGTGGCTGGGACCCGCGGAATGGTGGGTCGTCACCACCGGCGGCACCGAGGAAAAGCTGGTCGCCGATCTGCGCCAGGCCTTCGCTGGCCAACATGCCGCGGTGGTCGACGTGTCTGAGAGCCGCACGGTCATCACGATCTCAGGCGCCAGCGCCCGTGACGTGCTGGCGCGCGGTTGCAGCCTCGATCTCCATCCCCGCGCCTTTGGCCCCGGCCAATGCGCTCAGACGGGCCTGACCAAAGCCAACATCCTGCTGGACCAGACGGACGCAACGCCATCCTTCGACATCTATGTGTTGAAGAGCTTCGGCGACTATCTGTGGCAATGGTTCTGGCTGATCGGCCGCGACTACAAATTCGCAATCAAGGCGCAGTAGCGGCAACAGGCCGTCGAGTTTAAGAGGGGCTGGCCGCAGGGCCGGCCCCTCTTCCTTTGGTCTTGTCGGATTTACACAAAGCATCCCAAAGGTTAACATCACGTCGCAATCAACAAGGCGAGCGTTCGACATCGGCAGCATCGGGATTTCGATTTCAGCGTCGGAGGGGAACGACCATGTCCAATTCCGTCAGCATTTCGATTGCCACGAACAGCATCATCACCGTCTCGAAACTGTTCGGCTTCTTGACGACTGGGTCACCTACCTTGTTCGCAGAGACAATTCATTCAGCAACGGATGTCGCCAACCAAATCCTGCTGAAGATTGGTGAGGTCAAGGCGCGGCGCAAATCCACCGCCCTGCATCCGTTCGGCTTCGGCAAGGAACGTTATTTCTGGGCACTGGTCTCGTCGATTTCAATTCTGTTCCTGGGATGCGGTGTGTCGATCCGCCACGGCATTGAGGCGATGCAGCACCAGGACTCCGGAACGCCCTTCTCGAATCTCGCCATCGGCCTGCTGATCTTCGCCGGGCTTCTCGAGATGTATACGTTTCGCGTCGCCTGGCGCGAGCTGGGCGGTAAGGAAGGATTGAAAACGGCGCGTACCAACACGACGGTCCTTGCCGTTCTACTGGAGGATTCCGTGGCACTACTCGGCATTCTCATCACGCTCTTCGTTGCCTTCTGGTCGCGATTGGTGGGACCGGCGCCAATGATGGATGCGATCATCTCCATCCTTATCGGACTGCTGCTGGGCGTCATGGCGATCGTTCTGGCAAAACTCAACAAAGAGGTTTTGATCGACGTTACCGATCTCGCCATCGATGCCGAGATCGAACGCGCCATTCGCGAACGGGCCGGCATCGATCTCAAGGTCGTGTCGAGCCTGATGGATTCCGAGCATTGCCTGCTCTTTGTCCATGTCGCGCCGGCGACACTCCCGCCTAACGTCGACTTCATTCGGTTGACGGCCATCGCAGAGGAGATCAAGGCACATATTTTCAGTGCGATGGGCAAGAGGGTCGATCATGTCTATTGGCAATTTCCGTCCGATAGCCAGCCGATCGGTGCGTGAGAGGGCGCCATGGCAGCTTTTCAGCGATTGCATCGTCACATAGATCCCGGCAGCAGCCTCGGCGAACTCATCTTCGGGGCAATGATGGTGCTGACCTTCACACTCGGTGCGCGGCTCCTGTGGGCCGACGAGCCGACGGACGGCCGGGAGTTGATGATCGCCGCCATCGGCTGCAACATTGCCTGGGGCATCATCGACGCGTGTCTTTACTTGCTGGAGACCGCTTTTGAGCGGCGACAATCTTCCGGCAAGGAGACGATCGGCCTCGGCCTACCGGACGTGCGCGCAGCCTTTCTGATATTCACGTTGGTTGTCCTCACCGCCGTACCCGCAGCCCTTCCGTTCCTATTCATCACGGACAGCTATGTCGCACTCCGGGTGTCGAATGCGCTGATGGCGCTGTTCCTGTTCGCTGTCGGGTACCGGTGGGGCAAGCATGTCGGTGTAAGACCCCTCCTGGCGGGCCTGCTGGTCATGTCGATCGGGGTAATACTGGTACTGGTCGCCATTCCGCTTGGTGGGTGAAACTGGCCACTCTGCTGCGCACGCGAAGGTCGCGACGCATGAGGGGGACGCGTTTATAGGGGGCCTCGCGATCGTTTTCCCATGCTATCCAGATGGATAATTAGCAGCGAAATTATCCCCCACATGCTCCCCATAACCGCGCCGACCACCAAAGCCCTCTACCGCGCCATGCTGTTCATGGCGGTGGGTGTGTTCTTCTTCTCGGTGCTCGATGCGCTGACCAAAAAGCTGACGGAGGATTACGGAACTTGGCAGATCAGCGCCACCTCCCGCGTCATCACGATCACCATCATGATGTTCATGATCCTGCATCGGCATCGCGGTTTGCATGTGCTGCGCACCAGCTTCGTCCGCACCCATCTGATGCGCTCGGTTCTGGTTGTCGCGACGACCTGGACCTTCTTTGAATGCCTGCGCTACCTGGAACTGGCCGACGCCATCGCCATCGCTTTCGCGGCACCCTTGTTCATCACGGCCATGTCCGGCCCGATCCTGGGCGAGAAAGTAGGCTGGCGCCGCTGGACCGCCGTGCTGATCGGCTTTGTCGGCGTCGTCGTGGCGCTGGAACCTGGCCGGCACGGCATCACCTGGGGCGCCATTCTCGCCCTCATCGCCGCCATTACCTACGCCATGGGGCAGATCTGGCTCCGGCCGCTGGCCGGCCGCGAACAGGGCCACAACATCATCTTCTATTCGACCCTGTTCAGCGGCCTTGCCGTCCTTGGCCCGGCCATCCTTGAATGGCAATGGCCGACGCCGATGGGCTGGGTGCTGTTTCTGGCGCAAGGCATCTGCAGCACCATCGCCCAACTCGCCATGGTCCGTGCCTTTCGCGTCGGCGAAGCGTCGCTCCTGGCACCGCTCGAATACACCGCCCTCATCTGGGCGGGATTGTTCGGCTATCTCTTCTGGGGTGACATCCCGACGCTGCAGGTGATCATTGGCGCGGTCATCATCATCTGCGCCAGCCTCTACATCGCCCATCGGGAAGCACAGAAACGCAAGGCATGAAAGCGCTGATGTGCGCGGTCATCAGGTGTGATTGACCGATACGCCGCCATCGGCCAGCAAAGCGATGCCGGTCGTGAAGCTGGCGGCATCAGATGCCAGGAACAAGGCCGATTGCGCGATTTCTTCCGGCCGCGCCATGCGCTTCATGGCATGCAGTCCCTCGATGAAGGATTGGACTTCCGGCCCGGCACCCGGCGCATGCGTAACGCTGGCCGGCGTATCGGTGCCGCCTGGCAGCAACGCATTCACGCGTATCCCCTTCGCGCCATATTCGACAGCCAATGACTTGACCATGCCGATCTGTCCGGCCTTGCTCGCCGCATAGGCAGCCATCCCAGGCATGCCGGCTGTGTAGCCTACGAACGACGCCGTCAGAATGAATGAGCCGCCGCCGCGCGCGACCATGGCCGGCAGCTGATACTTGGCACCGAGAAACGAGCTTGTGAGGTTAGTGTCGAGGATCGCGCGCCAGTCTTCCAGCGATAAGTCCGAAAGCGGCCCTATGTCGCCGACAATGCCGGCATTGTTGAAGGCGATATCCAGTCCGCCAAACTTCGTGACGGCAAGATCAACCATTGCCTTGGCATAGGCTTCGTCTTTGACGTCGCCGGCAAGAGCTGTTGCCTGGCCACCGTTAGTGGTGATTTCGGCAACAAGAGTATCCAGTTCGGCTTGCCGCCGGGCGGCAACGACAACGCTGGCACCTTCTCGTGCAAATAATAACGCGGTTGCCCGGCCGATGCCGGAGCTGGCACCCGTCACAATGGCGACTTTATCTCTCAGAATGGCCATCTTGTTCCCTACTGTTCGATTGCAATGACCGAACCGTAGGGCGTTAGCCGATCGACAACACTCCGATACTTGCTCTTAGAAACTCGGCGTTTCGTCGAAGGTGAGCAGCTGGTAGATCGGGTCCACGTCATGGACACCATCCGCCCAGAAATCGAGATCACGCAGGCGGCCGTCGCGCACCGAATAGGCCCAGCCATGGACACTGAGCTGCTGGCCGGACTTCCAGGCGTTCTGCACGATCGTCGTGTGGCAGATGTTGCGCACTTGCTGGCGGACATTGAGCTCGCACAGCATGTTGAGGCGCTTCTCAATATTCTGCTCAGCTTCCAGCAGTTCGGAATTGGCAGCGTAGATGTCTTTGATCTGCCGCAGCCAGTTGTCGATGAGGCCAAGCTCCGAATTGCCCATGGCGGCACGAACGCCGCCGCAGCCGTAATGGCCGCAGACGATGATGTGCTCGACCTTCAGCACATTGACCGCGAATTCCAGGACCGACAGGCAGTTGGTGTCGATGTGATAGACCAGATTGGCGATGTTGCGGTGAACGAAGATCTCGCCCGGCGGCAGGTCCAGGATCTGGTTGGCCGGGACCCTGGCGTCGGAACAGCCGATCCAGAAATATTTGGGGGCCTGCTGTTCCGCCAGGCGATTGAAATACTCCGGATCCGCGGCAAGTTGACGCTCGGCCCAGAGGCGGTTGCGCTGGAATACCTGGGCATGGGTCTTTTCGGACATGATCGGCCTTTGCGTCGGTAGCTGGGACTAGGCAGGAACGCTTCCCTCGCATACCATGCCGCACTGCATCAGAACAATAGGACCGACCCCGCATATGGCTGGCAGAGCTTCCCCAAAGGGCATCAAATTCCTGGTCGATTTCGGCCCTCTGGTCGTCTTTTTTGTGGCCTACAAGATGGACGGGCTGATGACCGCCACGCTGGCGCTGATCATCGCGACCCTTCTTGCCCTGGTCATCGGGTATTGGGTGACGCGCAAGCTGGCGGTCATGCCGCTCGTCACCGCCATCGTCGTCACGATTTTCGGCGGCCTCTCCATCTGGCTCCACGATGGCATCTTCATCAAGATGAAGCCGACCATCGTGCAGGGTATTTTTGCCCTCATCCTGTTCGGCGGCCTGATCCTCAAACGCCCGACGCTGCAAGTCGTCATGGGCGAGGCCCTGAAGCTCAGCGATGCCGGCTGGCGCCAGCTGACCTGGCGCTTTGCGCTGTTCTTCACGGCGATGGCCGTCCTCAACGAGGTCGTCTGGCGCAATGTCGCAGAGGACACCTGGATCAACTTCAAAGTATTCGGCATCCTCGGCCTCACCATGCTGTTCAGCTTGGCGCAGATGCCGCTGATGAAACGCCATATGGTAGAATCGCCGAGCGAACCCAGCTGATCTCCGACATGCCCCCTGCCCTCCTGGCCCTCCTGCCGGAGATGAGTGCCGGCGCTGCGGCGCTGGTCTTTGCGACGGTTTTCCTGGCAGGCTTCCTGCGCGGTTTCACGGGCTTCGGCTTCGCGCTTGCTGCGGTGCCGGTCATCACGCTCTTTGTCGAGCCGGCAGCCGTCATTCCAGCTATTCCCATCGTCGCCATGGTAGCCGGTGCCGAGCAATTGCGCCGCGCTTGGCGGGAGGCGAACTGGCACGCGATCCGGCGCCTGCTGATCGGCGCCGTGCTGGGCGCACCGTTCGGCGTGCTGGCGCTGTCTTACCTGCCGGCCAACATCATGCGCGCGCTCATCGGGATCGTGCTGCTGCTGGCGGTGCTGGCCCTGTGGCGCGGCTATCGTTTCAGCCGACGCCCACCTACCTCGGCACAGCTCGGGATCGGCTTTGTTTCCGGCCTGCTCAACGGGGCCACGGCAATGGGCGGGCCGCCAGTGATCCTATTCTTCCTCGCCGCCCCTGAAGGTATCGCTATCGGTCGCGCCTCGCTGCTCGTCTATTTCTTCTTCATTTCTGCCTGGAGCATCGTGACACAAGCTGTCGTCGGCCTCCTCGATCTCAAGGTCGTGGTGCTGGCCTTGCTGATGATCCCGGTGATGGCGGTCGGCAACGTCATCGGCGACCGCATGTTCAGCCGCGCCAAAGCCAGCACCTATCAGCGTATCGCGCTGGGTTTCCTGTTGCTGATCGCCGTCCTCGCCATCGGCCGAGCGGCCCTTGGCTAGGGCTATTGTGGGTGGACCTATTGTGGGTGGACCGGGGCTTTGCTAGCCTTGATGGAACAAGGGATGCAACGAGTGACGAAACGCGGGCGCACGATCATCGGGCCGGATGGCAGCATGCTGGGTGCCGGCGACAAGGTGCCGTGTGAGCTTGCCATGCAGCGCGCCTGCAATGAATCCCGGCAGGTTTACGAGGCCTGGTACAAATTGCGCCGCCCGGACGGCTTGCCGAGTCTTGCCGATTGGGACGCAGCCGACGCGGTGCCGGATCTGCGCGACAGCATCCTGGTGACCGAGGTGCTCTCGGCATCCAATGACTATCGCTATCTTCGCATGGGCAAGCGTGCGGCCGAGGTGCGTGGCTATGACTCGACCGGACGGACCGTCCGCGACTGCTATGAGGGCGAAGGCCTTGATTTCGTCCTGGAGAATTACGATCTCGCCATCGGCAATCCGTGCGGGATCATTGATTTCTCGATCGAGGTCGTGAGCGATCACCGCTTCATCGAGCTGGAAACCTTGCTGCTGCCGCTGGCCGATGATGGCAAGACGCCCAGCCATGTGCTGGTCTACGGCCATTATCTGGTGAGATAGCGCAGTCATGTCAGACCCGATCAACTTCAATCCGGACAGTTGGGATGGCGAGGTGCTCTATCTGTCGCGGCCGACTGGGCGCTCCACGATGATTGCGACCGTCCAGGCCTATTGGATGCGCCAATGCCTGGGCAAGTCGTTCCCTTCCCGCGCCGATATCGACCCGCTCTATTTGCCGAACGTGCTGCCCTATCTGTCTCTGGCGACTATTCAACCAGAACCCTTCCGCGTGCAGTACCGCCTGGTCGGTACCGAAATCGCCCGCTTCTATGGTGCCGAGATGCGCGGCAAATGGGTCGATGAAATGACCATCTGGCCGGCCCAGGACATTATCGACACGCATGAAACCTATCGCCGCATCTTCGAGCAGCGCGCACCGAATTACGGCCTCTCCTTGATCGGCTGGGGCGAGCGCGAGGATCACATCTTTGAATTCGCCCGCTTCCCGATTTCGGAAGATGGCACCACCATCACCCATTGCCTCGGCATCGACGACTTCACCATGATCGAGCCGCGCAGAGGTCGCGCGATCTGATCACGGCACGATGCTGATCGGCGTACCATCCGGCACCAGACGCCACATTTCCTCGATCTCCGCATTATCGAGCGCGATGCAGCCGGCGGTCCAATCTACCTTTGGTGCAGTCGAGGCCGGCCAATAGTTCGGAAGGCCGTGAATAAAGATCTCGCCACCCGGTGCCGCGCCCAAGGCAGCGCTGGCAGCACGGTCAGCAGGCCGCGGATAGTCGATATGCAGCGAGAGATGATAGGCACTTTGCGGATTGCGCCGGTCGATCACGTAGTCGCCCTCCGGCGTCCGCATGTCCCCCTCTCGCCGCTTTGGTCCGATGGGATTGCCGCCCAGGGCGATCTCGTAAGCACGAATGACGATGCCATCGCGCCGCAGTTCCAGACGCCGCTCCGATTTGTCGACAAAAATGGAATCCGCCAATTGTTCAGCGGCAGCGGGCGAAATCGACACCTCGCCGCGCCGTAAGGCGACGACGGCAATGCCGGCGGCCGCCAAAAGAAAAATAGCCAGTATGGGTCGGAACATCATGCTGCCGTCGTAACGGCGGAATGGGGCGGCCCAAGGGCGGAATTATGGCGAAAACAAAAAGGGCGCCCCGAAGGACGCCCTTTCCTAATTCGTAGTCCGATGATCAGACGTTGCTATCCGGCGTCTCCGCCTTCTTCTTCGCGATGAATTCCTTCAACGCTTCGTCGATCGCAGGATCCAGCGCCGGGCCTTCATATTCCGACAGCATGCGCTTGTAGATCTTGTTGGCGCGGGTGGCGGCATCCTGGGCGCCTTCCGCCTCCCACTGTTCGTAGGAATTGTTGTCGGCAATGTTGGAGCGATAGAAGGCCGTTTCGAAATTGGCCTGGGTATGGGCGCAACCCAGGAAATGGCTGCCGGGACCGACTTCGCGGATGGCATCCAGTGCCTGGCCGTTTTCCGACAGATCGATGCCTTTGGCGAGCGTCTGCATCATGCCGAGCTGGTCGGCATCCATGACGAACTTCTCATAGCCGGCCGAGAGACCGCCTTCGAGCCAGCCCGCACCATGCAGCACGAAATTGGTACCCGCCTGGAGCGTCGGCAACAGGGTCTGGGCGCTTTCATAGGCCGCCTGGGCGTCCGCCACCTTGGAGCCGCAGAGCGACCCACCGGTGCGGAACGGAATGCCGAGGCGGCGTGCCAGCTGGCCGGCGGCCAGCGATACCAGCGTCGGTTCCGGCGTGCCGAAGGTCGGCGCACCCGACTGCATCGAAATCGAGGAGGCGAACACGCCGAAGATCACCGGGGCACCGGGATTGTAGAGCTGCGAGGTGCCGGCACCGGCCAGCACTTCCGCCAGCACCTGGGCGAGCGTGCCCGCGGCCGTCACCGGGCTCATCGCGCCGGCCAGGATGAACGGCGTGGTGATGCAGGCCTGGTTGGCGCGGGCGTAAACCTTCATCGCCCCCAGCATGGTGCCGTCCCAGACCATCGGCGAGTTGGCGTTGATCAGGCTGGTGATGACTGTGTTCTTCGCGACGAACTCCTCGCCGAACAGGATGCGCGCCATGGCAACCGTATCCTCGGCGCGTTCCGGCGCCGTGACCGAGCCCATGAACGGTTTGTCCGACAGCTTCATATGGCTGTAGACCATGTCGAGATGCCGCTTGTTGACCGGCAGATCGACCGGCTCGCACACAGTGCCGCCCGAATGGTGGATCGAGGGCGACATATAGGCGAGCTTCACGAAATTCTGGAAGTCGGCGATGGTCGCATAACGGCGGCCGCCATCGAGGTCGCGCACGAAGGGCGGGCCATAGACGGGTGCAAACACCGTGGCGTTGCCGCCGATCTGCACGTTGCGGTCCGGGTTGCGGGCGTATTGGATATACTGCTTCGGCGCCGACTTCTGCACGATCGACCGCGCCAGGCCACGCGGGAAGCGGATGCGAGTCCCCTTCACATCGGCGCCGGCCTTGGCCCACAGCTCCAGCGCTTCCGGCTCGTCGCGGAACTCGATGCCGACTTCCTGCAGGATGGTGTCGGCATTGCGCTCGATGATGCTCAGGCCCTCGTCGTCGAGCACCGTCACCAGCGGGATGTTGCGCACGATATAGGGGTTCTGGACGATGACCGGCTTCTGGCGGAGGGCGCGCCTGGCGTCGGCACCACCGCGCGTGCGGCGGCCGGTGACCGGCTGGCCTTCCACGGCGTCAGAAAGCGGTTCCACATTGGACATGATGAGGGGCCTTTCCCGTGAATCAAACTAATAGACCGATGACTAATTCGTCGCCCATATCGGCACCGGCAGGCCAGTTTCTCTAGCGAAAGGGCGACAAGCCCTCACCAGATCGCGCCAAATGCGCCATCCCCGAAAACATTGATTTTGCGGCGCAATAGCCGGACCTGTCCTGTTTGCGCCGTCGCCGTCATCGTGGCGCATTTTGGCAACTAGGCCCAGCCCAATGATGGCGACCCCGAGGCCCGAATCGCCCGGTGCCGTGCCCAAAACAGCTGGGAAAACAGCCGGGTAGCGCCGACTTTATCCGCTTCGTGTCGCGCCGCATTTTGCTAATGTCGCAAACAGGCAGCAATCGTGTCGCCGCAGCGCCCTATATTCTGCCAGCAATTTTACTTCGGAGTAGTGGGCTATGGCAGAGTTTCCGGCAAAGGCGAAGGTCGTCATCATCGGTCTGGGTGGGATCGTGGGCGCATCGGTCGCCCATCACCTGGTCGAGCGTGGCTGGGACGACATCGTCGGCATCGACAAGTCCGGCGTGCCCACCGACATCGGCTCGACGGCCCATGCCTCCGACTTCTGCTACATGACCAGCCACGACTTCCTGTCCTGCTGGTCCTCGCTCTACTCGATCGATTTCTATTCGAAGCTCGGACATTACGAGCGCATCGGCGGCCTCGAGATCGCGCGCGTCGGTGATGACGGCCGCATGGACGAGATCAAGCGCAAGGTCTCCTCGGCCAAGGCCTTCGGCACTCGCGCGCGCCTGATCGACCCGGCCGAGATCAAGAAGAAATTCCCGTTGATCGAGGAAGACAAGGTCCAGGGCGGCCTGTGGGACCCCGATGCCGGCCTCGTCATCCCGCGCTCGCAGACCGTCGCCGGCAAGCTGGTCGAACAGGCCGAGGCCGCCGGCAAGCTCAAAGTCTTCGCCCACACCTCGGCCACGTCGCTGGTCATCGAGAACGGCCGCCTCAAGGGTGTCGTCACCGACCGCGGCACCATCATGGCCGATTACGTCGTGGTCTGCGCCGGCCTCTGGGGCCGCCTGATCGCTGAAATGGCAGGTGAGGATCTGCCGGTCATGCCGGTCGACCACCCGCTCTGCTTCTTCGGGCCCTATACCGAATTCGCCAAGACCGGCAAGGAAATCGGCTGGCCGCTGCTCCGCGACCAGGGCAACTCCGCCTATATGCGCGACACCGGCGATCCCACCACGGCCGAAGGCGGCATGATCGAATGGGGCTATTACGAGGAAAAGAACCCGCGCCTCCTGCATCCGCGCGACCTCCTCGAAAAGCACGAAGCGCGCCTCTCCCCCTCGCAGCGCGACCTCGACATGGACCAGATCATCGAGCCCCTGGAACGCGCCATCGAACTCACCCCGATCCTCGCCGAGCTCGGTTATGAGGAAAAGCGCTCGTTCAACGGCCTCCTCCAGGTCACGACCGATGGCGGCCCCTCCATCGGCGAAAGCCAGAAGGTCCGCGGCCTCTGGTACGCGGTCGGCATCTGGGTCAAGGACGGCCCCGGCATGGGCAAGCTCATCGCCGATTGGATGACCGACGGCCGCACGCCGATCGACCACAACCGGATCGATTTCTCCCGCTTCTATCCGCATATGATGGAAGAGAAGTTCATCGAGGGCCGTTGCGGCGAAGCTGCGCGCAAGATCTACAACCCCGCCGTCCATCCTCGCGAACCCTATGACACCGGCCGCAACGTCCGCCGCTCGCCCTTCTACGAGCGCGAAAAGGAACTCGGCGCCTATTTCATGGAGCTTGGTGGCTGGGAACGTGCCCATGGCTATGCCGCCAACGAGCATTTGCTGCAGAAATACGGCAACCGCGTCCCGATGCGCGAGAACGAATGGGACAACCGCCATTTCTGGCGCGTTTCCAATGCCGAGCATCTCGCGATGAGCGAGGATTGCGGCATCGTCAACCTGTCGCATTTTGCCATCATCGACATCGAAGGCCCCGATCACGTGGCACTGCTGGAATGGCTGTGCGCGGCCAAGGTCGGCGGCGACAACATGATCGGCAAGGGTATCTACACGCACTTCCTCGATGATGAAGGCATGGTGCGCGCCGACTTCACCGTCATCCGCATGGCCGACCGCTGCCGGTTCATCGACGGCGCCGATGCCGGCCCCCGCGACTTCCACTACATGCGCCGCGTGGCCGAAGACAAAGGCTTCGACGTCACCATCACCGACGTGACCTCGCACTATGTCACCATCGGCATCTGGGGCCCGAATGCCCGCACGACGCTGCAGAAGGTCGTTGAGGATCCCGCCGGTCTCAGCCATGAGGCCTTCCCCTTTGCCGCGATCAAGCCGCTCAAGATCGGCGGCAAGAACGTCGCCGCCTTCCGCATCTCCTATGTCGGCGAGCAAGGCTGGGAACTTCACATGAAGTATGAAGACGGCCTCGCCGTCTGGGACGCCCTGCGCTCGACCGGCGTCATGGCCTTCGGCGTCGAGACCTACGCCAACAGCCGTCGCATGGAAAAATGCCTGCGCCTGCAGAACGCCGACCTGCTGACAGAGTACAACCTGATCGAATCCGATCTCGCCCGCCCGAAGGTCAAGGATGTCGATTTCCGCGGCAAGGCGAAGCACCTCGAATACAAGGCCCGTGAGCACCAGCCCGCCATGCTGTGCACCCTCGTCATGACCGACAACATCGACAAAAAGGGCGTCGCCCGCTACCCCGTCGGCAACATGCCGGTAATGGACCCGACGACGGGTGAGACCCTGGTCGACGAACTCGGCCGCAGGTCTTTCACCACCTCGGTCGCCTACGGCCCCACCATCGGCAAGAACATCGCGCTGGCATACCTGCCCTGGGCCTACTGCCAGACCGGCCGCAAGCTGCAGGTCGAATACTTCAGCGAAACCTACCCGGTCGAAGTCGTCGCCATCGGCTACAAGCCGCTTTATGACCCGGAGAATTTGAAACCGCGGACGTGATGTCCGGAAGCTGAAACATCGGACCTAAATGAGAAACGCCCCGGCCGAAAGACCGGGGCGTTTTGAGTAGGATAGCGGGCAGAAGATCCATTCAGAATCGCTTTGCAATCTCCGCGATCTCCTTCGGATTCTTCGCGCTGACAGTCGCGTCGGCGCTACGCCAGAACACCTCATTGCCTATGTATGAAAGATCCTTCTGAGGTGGGACCGTTATAACTATCATTCCCATACCAAAAAATGAGTTGTAGTCGATGTTAGCAAGGACTGCGCCTTTCAATGCATCGGATAACTTCGAATTCGCTATCCCATCCCGCAAGATCTCAAAATACTTCTCAACAGCAATTCCTAGACGCTTCGCTTCTCTATCCACTCCGACGATAAAGCGGCGCCCAAATTTCTTCGCTTTAATTTTATCGATTTCCTCGATCCTAGATGCATCCTTCGCCTTATCCACAACTCCTATTAAGATACAGCCCGAAGAATGCGGACCAATATTTGCCATCCCGCAGATTGTTTTAACGATTTTGTCGATTATCCCCGGATCTACGCCACCCTTTGGTTCGAGCTTAAGGAGCCCTTGCTTAAGCTCGTAATTTGCTAGCTCAATTTCCGAGCGACGAATAGAGGCTTCAATATCTATGGTTGTGTAATTGTTATAGATTTTCTTCTTCTGTTTCTTTGTCTTTACGCAACACGTTTGAAGCAGCCCTTTAATCGTATCGACGTTTTTCTGCCGTTCCTCAGATGAGGTAGCCTTCCTGCCGGCCGCAATTCTGTTGGAAAGATTACGAATTGCTTTCTTCGCTCCTTGATAGTTACTAATTTTCTGCCCAGCGCCTATTAGCAATTCGTGAACGGCAACAAGAAGCACAGCGAAAACAGATGGAAAAGCATTTGTCGTTTTCTTCTCGAAAACGATTTCTCTCAGTTTCTCGGGTCTGTCCTCCGAACAAATTTTGATGATCTCTTGAATGCAAAACTTAAATTCATCAGAGAACTGTTCCGCGCCGTAGTCTTCGAGGGCTTTCAAGATTCTAACGCATTCAGGATTCTTCTCAGAATAGATATCGTCGAGTGCGTCCTTTGAACGCTCGATCAATTGCCCGCCAACAATGCAAGCAGAAATATCAGCAATGCACTGCTCATCCATACTATCTCTAAGATCCGTCGATCGCAGAATTCCTTGCTCAACCCAAAAAACTTCTTCCGCTTGAATTTCATACCCATGCTTGGTCATTGGCAAATCAATGCTGATCGATGGCATGGATCGCAGAAGCAAGACAGGTGATGAAACGTCTCCGCGTAGGCTGCAAGCCAGATCTCTTACCATTACAGAAAACTCGTTCTGCACGCCGGCCTGCCGACGCTCTTGGTCGCTGAGCCTGTGCCCGTATGTATTGATCCGACCAAAGACATCGTTCACGTCCTCTTCGCTAGCATTTCTCATTACCGAGAAAGCCAAAGAGTAGTCGAGTATTGTCGATACATCCTTGGGAGTCAGATATTTTTCTCCCTTGGTCGGTTCAAATTTCCCCTCGTCGGCGTAGGATTTTGCCGTCGGAAAATGCTCCAGATTGAAATAGCGCTGCTGTAAGGTTGCAAACGACGTCTCAATGAACGACACGATGGCATGCAATCTTTGAAGACCATCGATTATTTCGTAACTCCCGGGAGAGTCATTCTTCTCCGCAATGAGAATTGCCGGAATTGGGTACTTCTTGAGAATTGATTCAATCAGCCGTTGCTTCTCTTCCAACGTCCACACGAGCTTGCGCTGGTACCGTCTATTGACAAAAAGCCGATCCTCGCGAAACCACGAGTAAATTGTTTGAACTGACATTGGCAAGGAGTTGAGTTCGGCCATCTCATCCTCTTATTTTGGAAGTCCTTCGCTCACCCCAGATGGGAGCAATCTACTACAACAAGTAATAGAAGACTAACCGGATCATTGTCCAACTCAACTATCCGATAGTCAGGGGCATTGTATATGGGCTATTTTTGATTTTGCACCCCAATAGATTGTCGATGTTCCCTCATGCTATCCTCCCGTGTCCCTGCTCCCACCTCCATCAGCCAACCCGCCCAGAAATTCCTGCGGAACGCGCCCGCCATCACCGCACGGCCGATGGACCTGCCGGCACTGGACAAGCGGCGGCGGGATACGCATGCGTTCTATGCGCCGGCGGGATACAAGCTGCTGGGCGAACTCGGTGGCACCGCCGACGAGGTGACGCTGGGCGCGGTGCGGGTGCAGCGCATCACGCCGAAGAACGCGACAGCGACGAACGTCATTCTCTATCTCTTCGGCGGCGGATATGTGCAGGGATCGCCGGATGAGGATCTGGAGATCACGGCGCAACTGGCGGACCTCACCGCGCAGCGCATTTATGCGCCCCATTACGCCCTCGCTCCGGAGAAGCCGTTTCCCGCAGCGCTCGACGATGCGCTTGCCGCCTACCGTGCCCTGGCGGCTGAACAGGGTGCCGCGAACATCACGGTCATGGGCGAATCCGCCGGCGCAGGCCTGGCCCTGCTCACGATGCTGGCGGCCTCCAGGGCGGGGCTGCCGATGCCGCGCAAGCTGGTACTGCTCTCTCCCTGGTCGGATCTTGCCAAGACCGGCGATACGCTGACGACGCTGGAAGGCTGCGATCCCTCATTGCATTACGAGATGACCCTGGAGCCGGCGGCGAAGGCCTTTGCCGCGGGGCGCGACCTCACCTCGCCGGATGTCTCGCCGCTCTATGCGGACTATCCCAAGAGCTTTCCCAAGACGCTGATCACCACCGGGACCCGCGACCTGTTCCTCAGCGACTGCGCGCGGCTCTCGACCAAAATGCGCGCGGCCGGCATCGATTGCGAGTTGCGCGTCTGGGAAGGGATGTGGCACGTCTTCGAGTATTACACCGAGTTGCCGGAGGCGCAGGCGTCCCTGGCCGAGATCGCACGCTTCATCACGGGGCCGGGCTGAGCATACGTTTCAATGTCCGATCCTTCAGCCAGAAATGATGGAACAGTGCCCCCAAGGCGTGGATCACGATGAAGGCGATGAAGAGCGGCTTGCCGATTTCGTGCACCTCGCCGATCTCCTCGTCGACATAGACCGCGAGCAGGCCGGTCACCGGCACCGCGACCAGCAGCAGATAGAAGATGCCGTGGACGATCTTGGCAGCACGCACAGCCAGCCCCTGGCCGATGGGTGCCGGCGTTCCCTGGAAAAGCCGCACCAGGAGCCGGAGTCCGACCAGAACGAGGATGGCGATGCCGACCCAGTAATGCGCGTCCGCCAGAAGCTGCTCGGTCGGGTCCGGCACCGCGCCATGTTCCAGCGCCTCGGTCACCTCGCCCATGCTTTCGCCGAAGATCAGCTGGAACAGCACCAGGAGCGCGATCGTCCAATGCAGGAGGATCTGCACTGCGGAATATCCCTGGCGGTTGGCTGGGGCCATCTTGTGTCTCCTTGCCTCAATGGGCAGCAACGGTTGCCGCGGCGACGATAATCTGGAATATCGACGTGGCATCTTGTCGATAACCTTACAATGATTATGGTTGGCCGTGTTGCGTCAATTTAACGCTGGCCGCCGCCCCCTCGGAGTTCTCCCTGCATGACCAGCCCGGCCTACCCCATCGAAACCGCGCGCCTGCGCATCCGCCCCTTTGCCGAGCGCGACCTGCAGCAGATGGTGGCGCTCTATAGCGAGCCGGAGGTGTTGCGCTATCTCTATGTCGGCCAGCGCTCCGGCAATGAGATCGCCAAATCGCTGCAGGAACGCTGCAAGAAGACCGCCTTGTCGGCCGAAGGCGACAAGCTGGTGCTGGCGGTCGAGCTCAAGGAGACCGGCATCTGTGTCGGCGAGGTGATCCTGGTCTGGCTCAGCGAGGTACATAAATCGGCCGAGATCGGCTTTCTGGTGCATCCCGGCTTCCAGGGGCGCGGCTATGCCTATGAGGCGACCCTGCCGCTGCTGCGGTTCGGTTTCGAGGTCCTGCAGTTTCACCGCATCATCGGCCGCTGCGACGGGCGCAACGGGGCGTCGGCGCGGCTGATGGAAAAGCTCGGCATGCGGCGCGAGGCGCATCTCATCGAGAATGAATTCATCAAGGGCGAGTGGACCGACGAACTGGTCTACGCCCAGCTCGACCGCGAATGGCGCAAGCTCAATGGGTGAGGTCGAGGCCGCTTGGGGTCGAACGCGCGAGCGGCAGACCCAGGCCACATTGACCCAGAGATTTCACCACACCATCGAGATAGCGCATGGCGCGCTCGGTGCGATCCGGGCCAATGAGGCCGCGTAAGGTGTGGGCACCCGCTTCCATCTCACCCACCTGCACCAGCCGCAGGATATCGAGGAGCGCCACCTCATCCGCATCGATCCCGATGCAGCGCGGGTGATGAAAGCGCCAGATCCGCTCAGGGCTTCCGACGATCGTGGCAAGGAAGCCATCAAGGTCCGCCAGCGCGTCTTCCAAGACACCCTCGCAGATCGAAACCCTCGACTGCGGCTCCAGCGCCGCCAAGAACACCTGCCGCCATTCGCCCATCGCATGGCTCCGCCCCTCCCCCCGCCGGGTGAGGGCCCAGAGGCGGAGGCTTAGGAGTAAAACGCGCTCCGCCCTGCCCCGCGCGATGAGCGTGGTGGGTTGAGTTTTAGTATCGCTTTCCAATGGGTTGACGATGAATCGGCCCATGCGAAATTCCTTTTGTTGGCGCGCTTTTTTATTGCATATGATAATCATTCGCAATAGATAATCAGCACGCCCAGTGACCCGCGGGTGAGCGCTGGGGGTCGTGTCGGTGCCTGGTCATTGAAATCTGCCCATATCCCGGTTAGACACGCGGGCCGTGGCCAATGTTGCGCCGCGATATGAACGCGCGAAGAGACGGAATAATGAGCAATCTGCTGCATGCGGAAGTGACCGACGTCCACCACTGGACGGACCGCCTGTTCACCTTCAAGACGACCCGGGACCCGGCCTTCCGCTTTGCCAGCGGCCAGTTCACCATGATCGGCCTGGAAGTGAACGGGAAGCCCCTGCTCCGCGCCTACAGCATCGCAAGTGCTGCTTACGAGGATTCGCTCGAGTTCCTGAGCATCAAGGTGCAGGACGGCCCCCTCACCTCCCGCCTGCAGCACCTCAAGACCGGCGACAAGATCCTGATCGGCCGCAAGGCCACTGGCACCCTGCTGCCGACCAATTTGCTGCCCGGCAAGCATCTCTATCTGCTGGGGACCGGCACGGGCCTCGCCCCCTTCCTCAGCCTGGTCAAGGACCCCGAGGTCTATGACCATTATGAGAAGATCATTCTGGTCCACGGCGTGCGTCACGCCAATGAACTGGCCTATGCCGATTTCCTGGAAAAGGAATTGCCGAACCACGAGCTGATCGGCGAGCTGGTGCGCGAGAAGATGATCTATTACCCGACCGTGACGCGCGAGGATTTCAAGAACAAGGGCCGCATCACGCATCTCATCGAGAACGGCAAGCTGTTCGCCGATATCGGCCTGCCGCCGCTCAACGCCGCGACCGACCGCATCATGCTGTGCGGCTCACCCGCCATGCTGGCCGATCTCCGGCCGCTGTTCGAGACACTCGGCTTCTCCGAGGGCAGCGTCGCCCAGCCCGGCCATTACGTGATCGAGAAGGCCTTCGCAGAACAGTAAAGCGCTCGGACGGCAACCGGCTAGCCGCGCCGCGCCGTGGCTGATGATTCGATTGCGCGCAAATCAGCAGCGATTTCCATCGGGTGCGTCGCGGGATTAAGCCGGAACATAGGTCAACCGGATCACATCCTCGCCCATCCGATCATGTGCGACAAGGCGGAGCCGCGGCCGGGGTCCGGCGAAATAGGGCTTGCCGTGGCCAAGCACGACGGGGTGCAGGTAGATGCGATACTCATCGATCAGGCCGAGTTGGGTGAGGCTGTGAGCCAAATCCGGGCCGGCCACTTCGATCTCCCCATCGCGCTCGGCCTTCAGCGCGCGGATCGTGCCCTCAAGGTCATCCGCCACAAGCCTGGCGTTGGGGCCGACCGATTTCGTTGAGCGCGACACGACCCATTTCGGCTGCTTCCGCCACGCCGCCGCGAAGGCCTGTCGTTTCGCGTCCCATTCGGGGTGATCATCGTCCCAGTAGCGCATGATCTCATACATCCTGGAACCGTACACACTGCCCGCCTGCCGCTGAGCCTCTTCAATGAAGTGGCGGAAGAGCGTGGGGCCTGGCGCAAACGCCATATGGTCGACATAGCCGTCCAGGGACTGGTTCATGCCAAATACGAGCTTGGCCATACCCATTTCCTTTCCTCGCGGGGCACGTCTGCGCAGTTCTGATTGTGTTATGTGCCGACAAGAGCGAGCGGCATTTGAACAGCCTGTGTCACCTTCCGCAAGTCGCCCACGACAGCGTGGAAATGGCGAGCGTTCTGGGCCAGCTGTCTTCAGGCAGAAAGATGGCCGCGGTTGATCACCTGGTCGCCCGGCCGCAATTCGGTGGCGGGAATTGGTGCTGCCGTCTTGAGTGCAGCATAGAGCGGCGCGAAGGGCTGGTTCATGGCGGCGAAGAGATCGTCGAAGCGGTCCAGCACAAAATAGGTCGATTGGAAATCGTCGATGCGGAAATCGGTCCCCATGACGCGGGCGAGATCGAACATCACGCGGTGCGGTTTCGGGCTGTCGACGCTGAAGGCCGTTTCGGTGGCCGATGACAACATGCCGGCACCATAGGCCTTGATCTCACCGTTCTCGCGGATGAGGCCGAACTCCACCATGTACCAGAAGACGCGCGCCAGGATCTTGGTGGCGCCGAGGCGCATCGCCTCAGCACCCTTGGCGCCATAGGCCTGCAGGTAATCGGCAAAGATCGGCTGGGTCAGCAGCGGCACATGTCCGAAGAAGTCATGAAAGACATCTGGCTCGACCAGATAGTCGATCTCATGCGGCTCGCGAATCCAGACCGTGACCGGAAAGCGCCGGTGGGCGAGATGGCTGAAGAAGGCATCGTCGGGAATGAGGCCGGGCACTGCCACGATCTCCCAGCCCGTCAGGGCGCGGAGGCGTTTGCTGGCATCTTCAAAATCCGGAATGCGATCCGGCGACATGTCGAGATTGTGCATGCCATCAAGGAAGGCCTTGGCGGCGTAACGCTGCGCCACTTCGCTTTGCCGCCGGAAGAGTTGCTGCCACAGGCGATGCTCATCCTTGGTGTAGGCGGAGAGGTCCTGGACGATACTGAAATCCGCGCCGCAGCCACGATAATCGCCGCGCAGTTTTTCCTGCGTCGCGAGCCAATCCTGCGCGCTCGCGGGGCTGGCACCCGATTGGGGAAGATCTAGGTCGAGCATGGCTGGCCTCACCGACATCATTCAGACGTTCAGTCTGCGCCTAGATGAAAGGCGAATTCCGGCAATTTCCGCCTGTAGGTGTTTACAAATTGACGGTTTCCACTATCATTTCCCCATTGGATAGGGGAATTATCTATGTCGGACCTGGACAGCATCGACCTCAAAATACTGCGCATCCTGCAGCGCGACGGGCGCATCGCGACCACGGACCTGGCCGAGCAGGTTGGCCTGTCGGCCACCCCTTGCGCGCGGCGGCTGAAGCGACTTGAGGAAGAGGGTTTCATCCGCGGTTACCACGCCAGCCTCGATGCCAAGAAAGTCGGCTGCGGCCTGCAGGCCTTCGTGCAGATCAAGCTGGGCGATCACGCCGAGAAGACTGTCGCGGCGTTCGAGGCGGCCCTGCTCCGCCGCCCGGAGGTCGTCGCCTGCTACGCCGTCACTGGCAGCAGCGATTTCCTGATCCATGTCATGACATCCGACCTCGACGCGCTGGGCGAGTTCTCAACACGCACCCTGCTGCGCATGCCCGGTGTCCGCGATACGCAGTCGAGCATCGTGCTGTCCGTGGTGAAGGCGGATACCGCGGTGCCGTTGAATATCGCGAGCTAGGAAATGGCCGTTCTGCAGACCATGCGCATGACACTCAGTCCTTGCTCTCCGAGCGATAGCGCGGACTTCATCGCGCTGGAGCTTGACCCAGAGGTCATGCGGTTTCTGAACGGCGGACATGCCGTCGACCATGACACGGTCGGCCCGGATGCGAATTTCCTCATGCCCAGGGGAATGGAGCAACACGTCTGGACGGCGCGCCATACCGGCGACGGCGCCTTCGTCGGCTGGTTCTGCCTGTGGCCGGAGAATGACGGGTTGGCGGAACTCGGCTATCGCCTGTGCCGGGCGGCATGGGGTCAGGGGTTGGCCTCGGAAGGGGCAGCGGCGCTCATCGACTGGGGGTTCAGCAGCGCCGGCTATGACAGGATCGTAGCGTGCACGATGGCAGTGAACCAAGGCTCGCGCCGGGTGATGGAAAAGATCGGCATGGTTCACGCGCGCACGGTGCATGTCGACTTGCCCGAACCCATTCCAGGGAGCGAGCACGGCGAGGTCTGGTACGAAGTGACGCGCGCGGTATGGACCGGCCGCTGACTAGACGATGCCCGCGAAACTGTCGCCGAGATAGGCTTGCTGCGCCGCCTCATCGCGGGACGAGCGCAGATAGGTCTTCCAGGCCTGCTGCTCGTGCCAGACGGCGCCGAGTTCCCAGACACAGAAGGTGCCGCGATGGGGACTCTCCTGCGGGAAGACCGCGAAGTCGGCGTGGGCGTCGCTGACCTTGCCGTGGACGGTTTCCCAGAGCTCGTTATTGCCGCGCCAGGTGCTGACCAGCAGGAAGTAGAATTCCTGCCCGCAGCGATGGAGGATGACGAAGCCGAGATCGTCGCCAAGATCGATATCGGTGCGTAGCAGATAGGCTTGCGCCAGTTGCCGAATTGCATCCGGCACGGGCAGATCGGCCGGCGCCAGATCGTACCATTTGAGTTTCGCACCCTTGAGCGAGATCGTATCGCGCGGCATCACGAGCTTGTCCTGGTGGCGATATGCCGGATTCACGCCGTGCTGCGTCATGTGCCTGCCGTCAATCTTGCGCGCACCAGCTTGTCCATGCGGGCAAGGCCGCGGTCCTTGATACCGATCTGCATGAGATGGGTGTGCGTCTCATGCAGATATTCGGCGCAGGTGCCGACCGGACCGCAGGCGCGGGCGATCATCATGGCGGCTTCCTCATCGGTGCCGGGCCGCAGATAGCGCTGGTGCCGGCGGTTGGAGATAAAGGCGATGGCGCGGATCTCGCCCTCCTCCGTTTCGACACGCGACCAGCGCGGGATATAGCCGTTGGAGATCATCTCGCGCCGCCACAGGGCGCGGATATCGTCCATCTCCGTCGCCGGGTCGAGCTGGAGCGCCAGGCTGCGGCAGACACCGCCCCGATCAAGCGAGAGCATCAGGCCCGGCGCCTCGTCGCTGCCGCGGAAACGGTTCACGAGCAGGCAGAAGCGCCGGTGATAGCCGCGCAGCAGGCCACGGCGAAAATCGATATGCTTGAAGGCCGGCTTCCACAGCAGGGAGCCATAAGCGAAGATCCAGATCGGTTCGCCCGGCACCCGCTCGGCCAGGGTGGCATCCAGCGAGATCTGGCGCTCGTCGTCGGTCAGCCAGCCCAGCCGGAGGCGCTCTTCCTCGGTGACTTCAGGCCAGTATTCGGGCGGCTGGGGATGCGTCGCGGGCGGGGTCATGGGCCGGCAGTGTAGCCAATCTCTTGCCTTGAAGCAGCGGCTAGAAAGCCGTACTTTGCGGGCTATATAACAAAGCCGTTATATGATGAACAAGGCGTGAATACCGCGCCATATTGCCGGGAAGTACTTGATGACAAATCGTTTTCTGCGCCTGCTGGCGGAAAAGCCGTTTCTGATGGCCGATGGCGCCACCGGCACCAACCTGTTCCAGGTCGGTCTCCAGGCGGGCGACGCGCCGGAAATGTGGAATTTCGACCATGTCGACCGGATCGAGGCGCTGCACCAGGGCTTCGTCGATGCGGGCGCCGATATCATCCTGACCAACAGCTTTGGCGGGACGTCGTACCGCTTGAAACTGCACGGGATGCAGGACCGGGTGGCCGAGATCAACCAGCGGGCTGCCGAGATCGCGCGGCGCGTGGCCGACCGCAGCGGCCGCGATGTCGTCGTAGCTGGCTCCATGGGGCCGACCGGCGAGCTGTTCGTGCCGTTGGGAGCCCTCTCGGAAGAGGACGCCGTGGCGGCCTTCCGCGACCAGGCCCTGGCCCTCAAGGCCGGCGGCGCCGATGTGCTGTGGATCGAAACCATGTCGGCCAAGGAAGAAGTGGCAGCAGCGGTCAAGGGTGCCGCGGCGGCCGGCCTGCCGATCGTCACCACGATGAGCTTCGACACCAATGGCCGCACCATGATGGGCCTGACGCCGGCGGATTTCGTCGATTTCGTCCACACGCTGGACCCCAAGCCCGCCGCTTATGGCGCCAATTGCGGCGTCGGCGCCTCGGACCTCACCGCCACCATCGTGCAGCTTGCCGCAGCCGCGCGGCCGGGCGATGTCATCGTCGCCAAGGGCAATGCCGGCATCCCGTTCTTCGAGGCCGACAAGATCAAGTATAACGGCACGCCGGATCTGATGGCCGATTACAGCCGGCTCGCCCGGGATTCCGGGGCGCGCATCGTCGGCGGCTGCTGCGGCACCTCGGCCGAGCATCTGGCCCATATGCGCAGCGCCTTGAATGCCCATACGCCCGGCGACAAGCCCAGCGTCGACACCATCGTCAGCCGCCTGGGGGCCCTGACCGCCGGCGCCTCGGCCAAGCTGTCCGGTGAAGACCCGGTCGAGGCCACCAAGCGCGCCCGCCGCCGCGACCGCACATCGGCTGGCGACGTCGCTTTCTAGGATAGCGTAAATACCCCAATTATCCGTCATGCCCGAGCTTGACCCGGGCATCCACGTCTTAGACTTGTGCTATGTAGGCAAAGTCGTGGATCCCCGGGTCAAGCCCGGGGATGACGATTGAGGTGGTTCAGCAATTTGTATTCAAACTAAGAAAAGAAATCATGACGTCGTTTACCGTTCAACTCAGCGACATTGCCGGTGCCGTTTTCCAGGCGCAGGGACTTGATCCGGCCTTCGGGCAGGTGATCGTGTCCGGCCGCCCCGATCTCGGCCAGTTCCAGTGCAATGGGGCGCTGGCTGCCGCCAAGGCCGCCAAGCAGAACCCGCGTGCCATCGCCGAGAAGGTGGCGGAGGCGCTCAAGGCCAATCCGGTGTTCCGCGAGGTGTCGCTGGCGGGGCCGGGTTTCATCAATCTCAGCGTCACCGATGACTATTTCGCCCAGGCCATGAACCGGGTGGCGGCCGATCCGCGCCTCGGCCAGCCGGTGAAGCTGAAGCCCGACGTCGTCGTGCTGGATTACGGCGGACCGAATATCGCCAAGCCCATGCATGTCGGCCATCTGCGTGCCGCCATCATCGGCGATTCCATTCGCCGCATTTTCAAATTCGTCGGCGACGAGACGATCGGCGATGTGCATATGGGCGATTGGGGCCTGCAGATGGGCATGCTGATTTCGGAACTCGAAATCCGCCAGCCGGCCCTCGTCTATTTCGATGCCAAATTCACCGGCCCCTACCCCACGACAAGCCCGGTGACGCTCTCGGAACTCGAGGAGATGTATCCGAAAGCATCGGGCGATTGCAAAGCCGACCCAGCACGGCTTGAGCGCGCGCGCCTCGCCACGGCGGAGCTGCAGGACGGGCGTCCGGGCTATCGCGCGGTGTGGCAGCATTTCTTCGACATCTCGGTCGACGCGATGAAGCGCGATTATGGCAATCTCGGCGTCTATTTCGACCTGTGGAAAGGCGAGGCCTGCGTCAACGACCTCATCCCGCCGATGGTCGCGGACATGAAGAAAAAGGGCGTCGCCATCGAGGACAAGGGCGCCCTCATCATTCCGGTGAAGGAAGAGAGCGACAAGCAGGACATCCCGCCGCTCATCCTCATCAAATCGGATGGTGCGGCGATGTACGGCACCACGGATCTTGCCACCATCATTGACCGGGTCAATTGCCAGAATCCGGATCGGTCCGTTTACGTGGTCGATCATCGCCAGAGCCTGCATTTCGTGCAGGTGTTCCGGGCGGCGATCAAGGCCGGCATCAACGGCAAGGGCAAGCTGTTCCATCTCGGCTACGGCACCATGAACGGGGTCGACGGCAAGCCGTTCAAGACCCGCGCCGGTGGTGTCATGCGGCTCGACGACCTCATCCAGATGATGTCGGACGAAGCCATGAAGAAGCTGACCGAGCATGGCCTCGGCGCCGATTACGACGAGACCGAGCGCAACGACATCGCCAAGAAGGTCGGCGTCGCGGCGCTGAAATTCGCCGATCTCAGCAACAACCCGATTGCCAATTACATCTTCGACCTCGACCGGTTCTCGCGCTTCGAGGGCAAGACCGGGCCTTATCTCCTCTACGCCGCCGTGCGCGTGAAATCGCTGCTGAAGAAGGCTGAGGCGCAAGGTGACAGGCCGGGCAAGATCCTGGCCCCGGAAGAAGGCGAGCGCGACCTCATGCTGATGCTGGGGCAGATGCCGGATGCGATCGACTCCGCCTATGCGGAACTGGCGCCGAACCGGATCGCCGATTTCGCCTTCAACCTCGCGCAGACCTTCAGCAGCTATTACAGCGCCTTCCACATTCTGTCGGAGACAGATGTGGCGCGGCGCCATTCGCGCCTCGCTTTGGCCGAGCTGGTGCTGAAGGAGCTGGAGCTGTGCCTGGAACTCCTCGGCATCGAGACGCCGGAACGCATGTAATGACCGCGCCCACGCTCGCATCGGAAAGGCTTCTGATGCGTCCGTGGCGCGAGAGCGACCGAGAACCTTGCGCCGCACTCAATGCCGATCCGCGTGTCATGGCGACGATGGGCAAGCAGTTGACGCGCGATGAGAGCGATGCCCTGGCAGATCGTATCGCCACGCATATCGAGAGCCATGGCTGGGGCCTCTGGGCGTTGGAGATACCGGGCAAGGCCTCGTTCATCGGCTTTGCCGGCCTGTCGCGACCGCCCTATGAAACACCGTTCACGCCTTGCATCGAAGTGGGCTGGCGCCTCGCCTTTGACCATTGGGGCCATGGCTATGCGACCGAGGCCGGTCGCGTGGCGCTGGGCTTTGGTTTCACCGTGCTCGACCTGCCGGAGATCGTGTCTTTCACGACCGTCACCAACCAGCGCTCGCGCAAGGTGATGGAGCGGCTGGGGCTCGTCCACGATACAGATGCTGATTTTGATCATCCGATGCTGGCGAAGGATCATCCGCTGCTGCGGCATGTGCTTTATCGGAAGCGGAAGGCGGCATAAGGGTGATTTGACAAATCGTCTAAATTGGACTATCTCACCCAGATGAGCCGTAAGCTGCCAAAACCGCCGGGCGCTCTCGCCCTGCATTTTCCGACCGCTGCCGCCATTGCCGCGTTGCTGGCGCCGCAGGCGGAGGTGGTTGTGCATGACCTTATGACCGACCGGGTCGCCGGCATCTGGAACGCCTTCTCCAAGCGCGGGGTCGGTGATGCATCGCATCTGGGCGATGATCCCGAACTCATCGGCGAGAAGGATGTCTATGGACCCTATGAGAAGGCGAGCCCGGAAGGTGGGCGGCTGAAATCGGTCAGCGCCATTCTGAAGGATGAGAGCGGACGGCGTATCGGGCTGCTATGCATCAATTTCGATCTCGCGGTGTTCGATCAGGCGATTACGCTGCTGAATGCTTTCACGACAGCGGAGCAGCCGCGACCCGAGCCGATGTTCACGCAGGACTGGCGCGAGCAGATCAACCTCGCCATCCGCGCGTTCCTGCAGGAACGTCGACTGACATTGAAGGCGCTCGACCGAGACGACCGTGTGGCGCTGATGGCTTTTCTCGAAGCGCGCAATCTGTTTGCGACGAGGAAGGCTGCGCAGCATGTGGCCGATGCGCTCGGCCTGTCACGCGCCACCATCTACAATCTGCTCGGCGAAGCCCGCAAAGCCTGAAGGACACGTCCATGTCGATGCTGCCAGACTTCCGTCTCGAAACCTATCTCGGCAAATGGGAGTTCGCCTGCCGCTATCATATGACGGCGTCCGACATGCAGACCCTGAGCCTGAAGGAATTGCTGGCCCTGGCGACGCCAGAAGATCAGGCGATCTTTGAAGAACTGCCGCTCCATTATATCGAGCCTGCCGGTACCCCTGCCCTGCGCGCGGCAGTTGCCGCCACCTATCAGGGGGTTAAGCCGGAAGACATCTTGGCCTTCGCCGGCGCCGAGGAAGGCATCTTCTGCGCGATGCATGCGCTGCTGAAGAAGGACGACCACGCGATTGTCGTGACGCCGAATTATCAATCGAGCGAAGAATTGCCGCGCGCATTGTGCGCCACCACGGGCGTTGCACTGGATGCCGACAACAATTGGGCGCTCGACCTCGACAAGGTGCGGGCGACGATCCGCCCCAACACAAAGCTCCTCGCCATCAACTTTCCGCACAATCCGACCGGCAAGGTGATCGACCGCGCAACGTTCGACGGACTGGTGGCACTGTGCCGTCAGCACGGCATCTGGATGTTCTCGGACGAGGTCTATCGTGGGCTCGAACGGAAGCCGGAACTGCGCCTGCCCTCCGCCATCGAGGCGTATGAGAAGGGCCTGACGCTGGGCGTCATGTCAAAGGCCTATGGCCTGCCGGGCCTGCGCGTAGGCTGGATCGCCTCACGCGACCATGACCTTCTCTATCGCATGGAGCGGGTGAAGCACTACCTCTCCATCTGCAATGCGGGGCCGAGCGAGCATCTGTCCGTCATTGCCTTGAAGGCCACGGACAAGATCATCGGTCGCAACCAGGCGCTCATTAACAGGAACCTGGTCGCCGTCGACGCCTTCTTCGCCGACTTCCCGGATCTGTTCGACTGGCGGCATCCCGATGGCGGCTGCATCGCCTTCCCGCGCTATCTTGGCAAGGATGGCGTCGAGACTTTCTGCCGCCGCCTGGTGGAAGAAGCCGGCGTGGTGTTGCTGCCGGCCGGCCTCTATCGATCGGAACTGACCTCAACGCCCAGCGATCGCTTCCGCATCGGCTTCGGTCGCAATCATGTGCCGGAAGGCCTTGCGGCCATGCGCGCCTATCTGCGTAGCAATCAGTAGCGCAGGTTGAAATCCGCCGGCTGGCTTTCCGCCAGCACCAGTTCGGCATTGGGGATATCGTTGCTGCGCGCCCTTGTTTCCGCGGCAGATTGGGCGATGCCATGATCCAGCCAGCGCTGGATAAGGCGTGCTTCCAGAACCGGCATGGCGACGGGCAGGAAGACGGTGAGATCGAAGAGAGATTTCAACGGCGCCCAGGGTTCGCTCTTCAGCAGCAGGTAATTGCCTTCCACCAGCAGGATACGCTGTGCCGACGTGACGAGCCGGGCGCCTGCCCGGGCAAGATCGCGGGGGCGATCAAAGACCGGAATTGCTACCTCCGCCTCGCCCGCCCGCAGACGCAGCAGGAGATGGTGGAAGCCGTGGGCATCGAAGGTCTGGGGTGCGCCCTTGCGCGGTAGCAGATTGCGCGCGACGAGAACGTCATTGTCAAAATGGTAGCCATCCATCGGCACCACCAAAGCAGTCTCACCAGCGATGTCGCGATTGAGGCGGGCGCATAAAGTGTCGGCCAGCGTGCTTTTGCCGGCACCGGGCGGGCCGGCAATCCCGATCATGACGCGCGTCGCCGATGCCGCCTTGTCGGCGATCAGTTTCGCGAGAGCGTCTTCGCTTATGTCGCGGGTTGGAATCAGCGGGGCTTCGCGATGTTGCCGGCCGGCTGCGGCAGGCAGATGGAATGAATGCCACCGCCGCCATAAGCGAGCTCGATGGCCGGCAGTTGCACAATCTCGCGCTTGGGGAAGATGCGCGTGGTGACGTCATAGGCGCGCTTATCGGCCTGGCCATCTTCAAAGGCTGGTAGGATGACCGCGCTGTTGGGCAGATAGAAATTGACATAAGACATGGCGAGACGTCGGCCTTCCGCATCGAAACGAGGCCGCGGCTGTTCAACTTCGACGATTTCCAACTCGCGTCCTGCCGCATCGCGGGTCTGGCGCAGGCGCTGCAGGTTATCCTCGCAGACCTTGAAATTAGGATCGGCCGGATCGTTGCAGGAGGTCGCCAGCACAACACCCGGGCGCACGAAGCGCGCGAGATTTTCTACATGGCCACCGCGCATATCGTCCTGCAGCCCTTCACCCAGCCAGATGATATGCCGCACGCCCAGCATCTGGATAAGCTGCTCCTCCACCTGCTCCTTGGTGAGGTTGGGATTGCGGTTGGGATTCATCAGGACACTCTCGCTGGTCAGCAAGGTGCCTTCTCCATCGCAATGGATGGCGCCGCCCTCGACGATCAGTGAGCCGATGTAGCGCCGCATCTCCAAGCGATCGAGCAGGATTTCGGCGACCGCCGCATCACGTTCGAAATCGTCGAAACGATGGCCCCAGGCGTTCCATCCCCAGGTCACGCCAGCAAGCTCGCCCGCTGCATTGGCAACGAAGCTCGGTCCGATGTCGCGCATCCAGCAATCGTCATGGGCGAGCGAAACCTGGCTGACACCGGTACCCGTCGCCAGCGAAACCTCGGCGACGTTCTTCGGCTTGGTGATCATCGAAACAGGTTCGAACTCTGCCACAGTGTTGGCAAGTTCGGCGACACAATCGCGCGCGGCATCAAGATGCTCGCCCCAGCTTTCCGCACGGGTCGGCCACGCCATCCAGCAGCGAGCATGGAGCCCCCACTCGGCTGGAACGGAGAAGCCGTCATCAAAGGGTAAGGACATCCGCTCCCCTGGATACTGGTCCGATCGTCCGCGCCCACCGGCATTGAATTTGCCGGCCCTTTTTTCCTGCCGGCATGAAACCGGCAGGGCATCCGCAGCGCGGGATTTCGCGGGATACTGACCTACTTTTTGGCCAAAGGCAAATCGAGGCGAATGCTCAATTCCTTCAATCGAGCCACCGGCACTTCGGTCGGCGCCTGCATCAGCAAATCCTCAGCCCGCTGGTTCAAGGGGAAGCAGATCACTTCTCGGATATTCTTCTCTTCAGCCAGCAGCATGACGATACGGTCGATGCCCGGTGCCGAACCACCATGTGGCGGCGCGCCGAATTTGAACGCATTCAGCATGCCGCCGAACTTCTCTTCGACCACGGAGCTTGCATAGCCAGCGATCTCGAACGCCTTGTACATGATCTCAGCGCGATGGTTCCGGATGGCGCCCGATGACAATTCGATGCCGTTGCAGACGATGTCGTATTGGAACGCGTTGATCGTCAGCGGGTCCTTGTTCAGCAAGGCATCGAGGCCGCCCTGCGGCATCGAGAACGGATTATGGCTGAATTCGATCTGGTTGGTGTCTTCGTTGAGTTCGTACATCGGGAAGTCGACGATCCAGCAGAACTCGAACTTCTTCGGATCGATGAGGCCCAGTTCTTCGCCCAGACGCGTGCGCACGGCACCGGCGAATTTCGCCGCCGCCAACTTCTTGTCGCAGGAGAAGAACACGGCATCGCCGTCCTTGAGGCCGGCCTGTTCCTTCAACTGCGCAAGGCGCGCTTCGTCGAGGTTCTTGGCGATCGGACCCTTGGGACCAGCCGCCTCAAAGATCACATAACCGAGGCCCGCGGCACCGTTGGTCTTCGCCCAATCGTTGAGTTTGTCGAAAAAGGAACGGGGCTTGCCGGCAGCGCCCGGTGCCGGAATGGCGCGCACAACCGAGCCAGCTTCAACGGCCTTGGCGAAGATGCCGAAGCCCGAGCCACGGAAGATTTCGGTGACGTCGGTGATGCGGATCGGGTTACGCAGATCCGGCTTGTCCGAACCATAGCGCAGCATTGATTCCTCGAACGGAATCTGCGGGAACGGCATGGCGGACACGACACGATCTTCAGCGAATTCCTCGAACACACCATGGAGCACCGGCTCGATGGCGTTGAAGACATCTTCCTGGGTGACGAACGACATTTCGAAATCGAGTTGATAGAACTCGCCTGGGCTGCGGTCGGCGCGGCTGTCTTCGTCACGGAAGCAGGGGGCGATCTGGAAATAGCGGTCGAAGCCCGCCACCATCAAGAGCTGCTTGAACTGCTGCGGGGCCTGCGGCAGGGCGTAGAACTTGCCGGGATGCATGCGCGAGGGCACCAGGAAGTCGCGGGCACCTTCCGGCGAGGATGAGGTCAGGATCGGCGTCTGGAACTCGGTGAAGCCCTGCGCGATCATGCGGCGGCGGAGGCTCGCGATGACATTGGCGCGCAGCATCATGTTGCGATGGACCTTGTCGCGGCGGAGATCCAGGAAACGGTTCTTGAGGCGGATTTCCTCGCTGTAATCTTCGTCGCTGTTGACCTGCAACGGCAGGACCTCGGCGGTGCCCTGGACCGTGTATTCCTGGATCACGACTTCGATCTCGCCGGTCGGCATGCGGGAGTTGGCGGTTTCCGCGGTGCGGGCGACGACCTTGCCGGTCACCGTCACGACACTTTCAAGGCGCGTCTGCTCAACCTGTTTGAAGATCGGGTTGGAGATGTCGAGCACGCATTGCGTCAGGCCGTAATGGTCGCGCAAATCGATGAACACCAGATTCCCATGGTCGCGCTTGCGGTGGATCCAGCCAGAAATACGGACGGTCTCGCCGGTGTCCTTGGCGCGCAATTGGCCGCAGGTGTGGGAACGATAGGCATGCATCGTGGGAAGTCCTTGAAAATAAGCGGAAATCGCTGGGCAAATGACGCGGAAAGTGGCGGATTGTCAAGGGTTTCGGCGGGCATTACGCCCATGCAAACGAGCCCCTTCCCTTGACTCGGTCCCTGTCGTTATAGCTAAACATGATGAACATGGTAGCAGCGAAGCAACAGGCGACAGTGATTGCCGATACCCAGAGTTTAGCCGCCTTTTGCCAGCGGCTCTCGTCGGCGCCCTTTGTCGCCATCGACACCGAATTCCTCCGCGACAAGACCTATTGGCCGGTCCTTTGCCTGGTCCAGCTGGCCGGGCCGGACGAGGCCGCGGCGATCGATGCGCTCGCAGAAGGTATTGATCTTACACCTCTTTTTGAGCTGTTGGCCAATCCGAACGTGATCAAGGTGTTTCACGCCGCCCGCCAGGACGTGGAAATCTTCGTGCGCATGACCGGCAAGGTGCCGACCCCGTTGGTCGACACCCAGGTTGTCGCCATGGTCTGCGGCTTTGGCGATGCGGCGAGCTACGAGACCCTGGCCACGAAGCTCGCCGGTGCCCGGATCGACAAATCGTCGCGCTTTACCGATTGGTCGCACCGGCCGCTGTCGGAAAAGCAGCTGACCTATGCCCTCTCCGACGTTACCTATCTGCGCACGGTCTATGAGAAGCTTCACGCCAAGGTGGAGAAATCCGGCCGCGCGCATTGGGTCGAGGACGAGATTGCCATCCTCACCGACCCCAACACCTATCGCGCCGACCCCAACAATGCCTGGATGCGGCTGAAGACGCGCAGCGACAAGCCGCGGTTCCTGGCCGTCCTCAAGGAGATCGCCGCCTGGCGCGAGCGCGAGGCCCAGGCCCGCGATCTGCCGCGCAACCGGCTGGTCAAGGACGAGACGCTGCTGGAGATCGCGGCTCATCCGCCACGCGATGTCGACGCCCTGTCACGTTGCCGCGGCCTGTCGCGCAGCTTTGCCGAGGGGAAGCTCGGCGATGGCATCCTGGCTGCCGTCCTACGCGGTCTGGAAATGCCGGAGAGCGACGCGCCGAAGCTAGATCCCCGTCCCGACATCCCGCCGGGATTGGGGCCGATCATCGAGCTCTTGCGCGTGCTACTGAAGTTCCATTGCGACGAATATGAAGTTGCGCAGAAGCTGATCGCGAGCGCCGGCGACCTCGAAGCGCTCGCGGCGTCCGACAATGCTGACGTTCAGGCCCTCAAGGGCTGGCGGCGGGAGATCTTCGGCGAGGAAGCCCTGAAGCTGAAGCACGGCAAGCTGGCCCTCACCACGGCCGGCAAGAAGGTCAAGGTCATCATCCTCGACTGACCCATGCGCTTCCGTCAATTCGTCATCCCCGGACGAAGACCCGGGGATCAATTGGTGCGTTTGAGAGTGTGGATGCCCGGGTCAAGCCCGGGCATGACGTTAGTTTAGAGGACGCTTTCCAGCTCGACGATGCTCTCGACCACGACATCGGCGCCGTGATCCATCAGGATCTCGCGCAGGCTGACACCGGTCAGGACGCCGACCGCCTTCCCTGCCCCGCCAGCGCGTGCCATGGCCATATCATGGGGACTGTCCCCCACCACGGCGATCATGGAAGGGCGTAGGTTCACGTGGCGCGCAAAAGCCTCGACCATGCCGCCACCAGGTTTTACGCCATGGCCGGTATCGAAGCCGCAGATGAAATCCAGCGAGCCGTGAACGCCGAAGCGCGCCATCGATGCGCGCGCCGATTCTTCGCTGTCCATGGTCGCGATGCCCAGCGCTAGACCGCGTGCGCGCAAACGGGTGAACAGGACATCGAGATCGGTCACCGGAGTGGCAGCGGTCGCCTGGCGCTTCAGGAACAGCGCGTGCACGTCGGCATAGACCACATCGTTATCCGTGCGACCGGCGAGGCTCGTCCAGAGGTCAGCGATCTCCCGGTTGCTGCCGGAGGCAATGGGTGAGCCGGGAATGTATTTTCCCGTCTCCGGATCCTTGCCGCTTTCCTTGAGGATGTGGCGGGCCTTGGCCGGATCGCCACGCGCGACCAGTAGCGCCGCTTCTTCGGTGACAGGCCCCCAGGTCTTGTAGAAATCGAACAGCGTCCCATCCTTGTCGAACAGGATCGCATGGATCTCTTCGGAAATTTGCGGCACGTGCTACACCGCGACCTTGTCCGGCGGTGAGACATCCACCTTCGCATATTCCGTCTGGCGGAGCATGCCGCGATAGATTTCGTGCTCGCCGACAACGCCCAGCAGGGCACCGTCGTCGCCCAGCAAAATCATCGGCCGCTTGGTCTGCTGCCGTACCGTGACGGCGGCGCGCATCGGCGTGCGGTCGAGGCCCGTCACCACAGCATTGCTATCGGCGATGGCGAGTAGATCAAGATCGCTGGAATAGGCCACGAACTCACCCGGGCGACCGTTGACCATGAGGTTGATCGGCTTCCCGGCTTCATCGAGCTGACAGCGGCAGCGTCCGGCACGGTCGAGCTGGATGAAGCTGGAGCCGGGCTCGCGCACCAGATCGCCCGCCGGGCGCATCAAGGTGCCACCCTTCAGCACGGTGAGTGGGTTCATCGACGCCACAAACTGGCGGACATAGTCGTTGACCGGATTGAGGATGATCTCCTCCGGCACCGCGAACTGCACGACCTTGCCGGCTTCCATGATGGCGATGCGAGTGCCGATCTTGAGCGCTTCGTCGAGATCGTGGCTGACGAAGATGATCGTCTTTTTCAGCTTGCGCTGCAGTTCGATGAGTTCGTCCTGCAGGTGCTCGCGGATGAGCGGATCCAGCGCCGAGAACGGCTCGTCCATCAGCAGGATCTCGGCTTCGGTCGCAAACGACCGCGCCAGGCCGACGCGCTGCTGCATGCCGCCGGAAAGTTCATGCGGGAACTTGTTGGCAAACTGGCCAAGGCGCACGAGGGCGATCTTCTCGTCGACGATCCGGTCACGCTCCGCCTTCGCCATGCCGCGAATGTCCAGACCGAAGCCGACATTGTCGCGCACCGTCAGCCATGGCATCAGCGCAAACTGCTGGAACACCATGGATACGCGGTTTCGGCGCAAGTCACGCAGCGCTTCTTCGGAACAATTGGCGACATCGACTTCGCCCTTGTCAGTCGCGACCACGACGTGGCCACGGCTAACTTGGTTGAGGCCGTTGACGCAGCGCAGCAGCGAAGACTTGCCCGAACCGGAAAGTCCCATCAGCACCAGGATTTCACCCTTGTTCACGTAAAGTGAAGCATCGTGAACCGCGACCAGTGAACCGGTTTTATCGAGGATATGATCACGTCCCTCACCTTTGTCGAGGAGAGCGATCGCTTCGGGCGCGCGCTGCCCGAAGATGACATCGACATTCTCAAAACGGACGGCGTTGTTCGTTGACATGTTTTACCCCCGCCCTATTTCTTCGACGATCTGGAAATGCGGCGCTGCTTCAGCGTCCGATCGAGCACGATGGCGAGCACCACGATGGCCAGACCCGCCTCAACGCTTAGGGGCACGTTGCGCTGTGCCAGTGCGCGCATAATCGGCGCCCCCAGGCCGCGTGCGCCGACGAGAGCGGCGATCACGACCATCGACAGTGAGAGCATGATGGTCTGGTTGACGCCCGCCATGATGGTCGGCATCGCCGCCGGCAGCTTCACCTTGACCAGCAATTGCCAACGCGTGCAGCCGAAGCTTTCGCCCGCTTCAACCAGCGGCTTCTGCACCTGGCTGATGCCGAGATAGGTAAGGCGGATCGGCGCCGGCACCACGAAGATCACGCTGGCAATGAGGCCCGGCACCGGTCCCAGGCCGAAGAAGATCAGCACGGGCACCAGATAGACGAAGGTCGGCATGGTTTGCATCAGATCAAGCACAGGGCTGATCATTTGATAGAAGGTTGGACGTCGCGCGGCGATGATGCCGATCGGCACGCCGATCAACAGCGACACTAACGTCGAATAAAGCACGAGCGACAGAGTCTCGACGGCTTCCTTCCAGAGATCGAAATTGAGGATGAGCAGGAGGCCGAAAAACGTGAAGAGCGACAGCTTCCACGAACGCTGAAGGAAGTAGGCAATTCCCGTCAGGATCAGGATGAGCAGCAGGGCCGGCATGGCGGCAAGAATGTCGACGGTACCTTCCAGCACAAAACGCAGGCCAGCCGTTATGCCGTCGAAGAAACCTTCAAAATTTGTCGTAAGCCAGCCGACGGCCGTCTTGCTCCACTCGCCGATCGGCAGGCGGTTTTCGCGTGCGGAAATCCAGTCGGCCAGTGTGTTGAGCCATTCCATGCCTATTCCCCCAGCAATGTTCGGCGTGCGTCGAAACTCTTAATATGCGGAAGCTTCGGTAAAAAATGCGGCCTTGGCAAGATTCCCCTTCGCCAAGGCCGCGCTTGTTACAGTGTTGGAGCTATCAGAGACCGAGGGCCGTCTTCACCGCCGGCAGGCCGTCCTGACCGTCGAAGGTCGTGACACCAGCAAGCCAGCTATCGAGAATAGCGGGATTGGCCTTCAGCCATTCCGTGGCTGCCGTTTCGCCGTCCTTGCCCGCCAGGATGGCTTCCATGATGGCGCCTTCCTGCTCGAGCGTGAACTTCAGGTTCTTCAGGAGCGCGCCGACATTCGGGCATTCTTCCGAATAGCCAGCACGGGTCACGGTGTAAATGGTAGCGGGGCCGAAGCCATCAGCTTCGAAGCCGGTCAGGTAATGGAGCGGCATCTTGCCCATGATGGGATGCGGGGTCCAGGCGAGAAAGGCCACATACTCGTTGTTCTTGATGGCCTTTTCGGCCTGAACGAGCATGCCCTGCTCCGACGACTCAACCAATTCCCAGCCGTCGAGGCCGTTGGCCGGATCTTCGATCTTGCCCTGGACGATGCGGTTGCCGTCATTGCCGGGTTCGATGCCGTAGAACTTGCCGTCGAACTTTTCGGTGTTGGCACCGCCGAGGTCCTTGAGGTCCTTCACGCCGGCGTCGGCGACATAGGTCGGGACGACGGGGCCGTAGCCGGCACCTTCGAGATTGGCGCCGAGGGAAATGACCGACTTGTCTTCGAGGAACGGGGTGATTTCAGCCGACTGGCTGGGCATCCAGTTGTCGAGGAAAACGTCGACGTCCTTGTTCTTCATGCCTTCCAGGATGATCGGAAAGCCGAGCACGTCCATCTGCGCGGTGTAGCCGAGCGGCTTCACAACCGTCGAGAACAGACCATTGATCGCATCATTGTCGGTCCAGCCCACGCTGGGGACCCGGATCGTTTTGCAGCTGTCGGCTTCCGCCGCCTGCGCGCCAGACTGAGCCGCAACCATGGCCACCAGCGACATGGCCGACGCGGCCAGAAGTTTACGCATAGACATCGATGAATCTCCCATTTGAGTTGCCATCCCGTTCGCCTGCCCCAGGCTTTCTTGTCGTTCTACGCCCGGTCGATCTTGTGCCGCGCTTAAAGGCGACTTCAAAGTTAGGGGCAAATTGGCAAAAAAGTTTCGCCAGGGCGCCATATTATCGTCGCTATACGGCAATTCCCAATGTTTTTTTTGATTGATCGTCCAATATAAAACCATCAGGATGCCTCGCCCGATACCCGTCCTGGGTGTCGCTGAGAGGTTTCAGCGGCCGGTCCGGACGGGCACGGCCTGATTGAGAGTGTGGGGCGCGCTGCCGGGGCCGGCAAGAGGGACCCGGATCAAAGTTCCGCGAGGAAGGCGATGCCAAAAGTCGGTATGGAGGAAATCAGGCGGCGCCAGTTGATCGATGCGACCATCGCCTCGATCCATGAAATCGGCTTTGCCGAGTCCAGCCTGTCGCGCATTTCCGCCAAAGCCGGCGTCTCCACCGGGATCGTGCATCACTACTTCCGGAACAAGGCCGACCTCCTCGAGGCGACGCTGCGGCAGCTGGCCGATCGACTGCGGGATTCAGTGATCGCGCGGCTGGAACAGGCAAAGTCGCCGGTCGAGCGCTTGCTCGCCGTCATCGACGGCAATATCGGACCGGACCAGTTCACGCCGCAAGGCGTCTCGGCCTGGCTTGCCTTCTGGGCGCAGGTGCCCAAGAACGAAAAACTGGCGCGGGTGCAGCACATCATCATCTCGCGCCTCGATGACAATCTGGTCCATGCCCTGAAGCTGATGGGCAGGCGCGATGCCAACGATATCGCGCGCGTGACATCAGCCCTCATCGACGGCCTGTGGCTGCGCGCGGCCCTCTCCGCCAACGGGCCCGACCCGCGCGATGCGCGCCGGCTGGTGCTGGATTACCTCAATGCCAAACTCGATTTGAAGCTGGGATGACAAAATGAAATTCGATGCGACCTTCGACTATCTCATCGTCGGCGCCGGCTCAGCCGGCTGCGCGCTGACCAACCGTCTCAGCGAAGATCCCAGCATCAAGGTCTGCGTGCTGGAAGCCGGTCCCAAGGATCATTGGTGGAACTGGCAGATCCATATGCCGGCGGCCTTGATGTATAATCTCTGTCACGAGCGCTATAATTGGTACTACCACACCGAACCGCAGCCGTTCATGGACAACCGCGTCATGTACTGGCCCCGCGGCCGCGTGCTGGGCGGGTCATCCTCATTGAATGCGATGGTCTATATCCGCGGCCATGCGCTGGATTACGATCGCTGGGCGTTCAAGGAGAATTGCCCCGGCTGGTCGTATCAGGAGATCCTGCCCTATTTCAAACGCGCCGAGACGCGGGAAGCCGGCGGCGACGAATATCACGGTGATAGCGGGCCGCTCAACGTCCATACGGGCGACCAGCAGAATCCGCTGTTCGAGGCCTTCATCGAAGCAGCCCAGCAGGCCGGTTATCCCTATACCAAGGATATGAATGGCTATCAGCAGGAAGGCGTCGGCCGGATGGACATGACCATCAAGAATGGTCGCCGCTGGTCCGCAGCACAAGCCTATCTGCGCACCGCCGAGAAACGGCAGAACGTCACGGTCGAGACGCGCGCCCTCACCACCCGCATCATCCTGGAAGGCAAGCGCGCCGTCGGCGTCGAATTCGTGCAGGATGGACAGGTCAAACGCTATCGCGCCGAGCGTGAAGTCATCTGCTCCGGCGGTGCCATCAACTCGCCGCAGTTGCTGATGTTGTCCGGTATCGGCCCGGCCGATCATCTGCGCGAGGTCGGCGTCGAGGTGAAACATGATCTGCCGGGTGTCGGGCAGAACCTGCAGGAACATCTCGAGATGTACATCCAGCAGCAATGCATCCAGCCAATCACCCTCTACAAATACACCAAGCCGGTGCCAATGGCCTTGGCCGGCATGCGCTGGTTCATGGACCATAAGGGTGTCTGCGCCTCGGCGCAGTTGGAAGCCGGCGGCTTCATCCGGTCATCGCCGGGGTTCGAGCATCCCAACCTGCAGTTCCATTTCCTGCCGTCGACGGTCAACGATCACGGCCGCAAGAACGGCACCAGCCATGCCTATCAGGTTCATATCGGCAATATGCGCCAGGAGGCGCGCGGCTGGATCAAACTGAAATCGACCAACCCCAAAGATCATCCACGCATCCAGCCGTTCTATCTGCAGACCGAGAACGACCGGCGAGAATTCCGCGACGCCGTCAAGCTGACCCGCGAGATCTTCGCCCAGAAGGCATTCGACCAGTATCGCGGGCCGGAGATCAACCCCGGTGACAATGTGCGCACCGATGAGGAGATCGATGCGTTCATCCGTCGCCGCGGCGACAGCGCCTATCACCCCTCCTGCTCCTGCAAGATGGGGACGGATGAGATGGCCGTGGTCGATCCGCAGGCGCGCGTCCACGGCATTGAAGGTTTGCGGGTTGCCGATGCATCGATCATGCCCTCGATCGTCAGCGGCAATCTCAATGCACCGACCATCATGATGGCTGAGAAGTGCAGCGACATGATCCTGGGGCGGCGTCCCCTGCCCCCGGCCAATGCGCCGGTCTATGCCTCGGCTAACTGGCAGACTGCGCAGCGTTAGAAAGAATTAGGCAATTGTCATCCCCGCGCCAGTCGGCGAATGCCGACATGCGTCGGCGGCGGGGATCCATCTATCAAGCATTCCGATCCATAGATTCCCGCTTTCGCGGGAATGACAATGGAAAAGATTCAGCGATCGCCGGGGTCCTCGTCGTTGTAATAGAACTCCGGCAACGGATCGGTGCGCGGATCGAGGGCGTTGGCGATGGCCGAGGTCGTCTGCATCGAGACGAAGGTCGTCTGTTCCGAGGCCGGGCGCGCCTGGCGCGCCAGCATGCGATAGGCGGTGAAGATCATGATCGCGGACGCAACCACCGCCAGGTAGACGAACAGCGCCGATGGGCCAAACTGCCCCATGAAGAAGGACGCAATGAGCGGCCCGACCGTGCCGCCGATCGCCCAGACCAACAGCAAGCCACCTGACGCGCCGACCATGTCGGCTCTGTCGACATAGTCATAGGCCTGCGCAACAGCCAAGGGATAGATCGTGGCCAAGGCGCCGCCGAGAAACACGACGGCCACCAGCAATGTGGTGAGCGATGCGCCGCCCAGGCTGAAAACGCTGAGCACGACGCTGGAGACAACGCACATGATCAGCACGCCGAGCAGCACCGTGCGGCGGTCATAGCGGTCCGACAACTTGCCGATCGGCCATTGCAGGACGAGACCACCGAAGATCGGCACACCCATGAACAGGGAAATCTGCCAGACAGTAAGCTGCAGGTGGCCGGCGTAAATGGCGCCCAGCGCGTAGAAAGCGCCGGACAGCATGCCAGCGCCCCATGTCGCAATGACACCCAACGGCGAGGCACGGTAGAGAACGCGCAGTCCTAAACGCTTGACGCCGCCGAGCTCTGGCCCAGCGACGCGGGTCAGCACCACCGGCACGAGCGACAGCGACATCAGCAGCGCGCCCAAACAGAACAGGCCGAGGCCCTCGATTTCCAGCGCATTGATCAGCAGCTGACCGATCAACGTGGCAAGATATGTCGTGACAAGGTAGATCGACAGGACCTGGCCGCGGCCTTCATTGCTCGTCTTCACATTCAGCCAACTCTCGATCGTGGCGTAGAGAGCGGCGACGCAGAAGCCCGTCAAGGCGCGCATGAGCGCCCATAGCGCCACGTCGAAGACCAAGGCATGCACCAGCGAGCTGGCCGTTGCGAGTGCTGCAAAGGCCGCGAAGGCGCGAATATGACCGACCCGGCGAATGATGCCTTGCCCAAGAACGCTGCCGACCATGAAGCCGAGGTAATAGGCGGACATGACTAGACCGGAAATATCCGGCGACACTTTCTCGATGCCAAGGCGTACCGGCAGCAAGATGCCGATGAGGCCGTTGCCCAGCACCAGCAAGCCGGCGCCGAACAGGAGCGAGAAGACGGGTCTAAGAACGAGCAGCACTGGCACTTACCTGCGGCTGGGGTTTCGGCGCACGCACAACGAACAGCAATCCAGCGAGGGTCAAGACACCGGCAAGCACTTCCAACAGCGACAGTTGCTCGCCCAACACGATGGCCGAGGCCGCTATGCCGAAGATCGGCACCATGAGGGAGAACGGCGCCACAACACTGGCAGAATAGAGGCGCAGCAGATAGACCCAAAGCGAGAAGCCGACGATGGTCGACGCCCAGGCGATATAGAGCACCGACAGGATGCCGCTCCAGGACAGATTGGTGAGGGTGGCCAGCATACGGTCCGGGCCTTCGAACACGGCGGAGAGTCCCGCCATCGGCAATGGTGGCACGACCGCGACCCAGATGATCAAATTGAGCATGTTGGAGGCCTTGGCCTGCTTCATCAGGATGTTCGCATAGCCCCAGGCGCAGGCCGCCGCCACGACCAGCACCAACCCAATGAGGCTGGTTTCCTGCGCACGTTCGATCCCGATCAGGACCAAGCCACCACTCGCCAGCGCGATGCCGGCAATCTGCGCGGGACGCAGCCGTTCGCCCAGCAGCAGTACAGCGAAAATAACGGTGAACAACGCCTGCGCCTGCAGAACCAGGGAGGAAAGCCCGGCCGGCATCCCGAGATCCATGCCCAGGAACAGCAGGCCGAATTTCACCACACCGAAGACCAGCCCGATCGACAGGATCCAGCGCCAGCTGACGCACGGCCAGCCAACGAAGAAAATCATTGGCACGGCAACGGCGAGAAATCGCAGCGCCGAGAGCAGAAACGGCGGAAAATCCTTGAGCCCGATCTTAATTGCGACGAAATTGATGCCCCACAGGGCGGCAACCAACAGCGCCAGAGCGATATGCTTGGGTTTCATGAGGCGGAACCTGACCGAAAAGATGCTTTACCATGCCCCAGTTTCGGATTCGGAAACAAGGGTGCAACCAGCCCACGAAACCACCAGGGAGTGCTGATTTTGGAGTACGGATTTTGACGGGCGAGACTTTCATCCTGCACCCGCAACTGGCCAAGGACACGCTGCTGATCGGCGACTGGCCGCTGTGCCGTCTTTTGCGCATGAACGACAGCAGCTATCCCTGGCTGATCCTGGTGCCGAGGGTCGCCGATATTCGGGAAATCATCGATCTCACGGATATCGATCAACAGCGATTGATGGCGGAGATATCAAATCTGAGCCGCGCCCTGCGCCAGGTTCACACGCCTGACAAGATCAACGTGGCGGCGCTTGGCAATGTGGTGCCGCAGCTGCATGTGCATGTCATCGCCCGCTTTACCGATGATCCGGCATGGCCGAAACCGATCTGGGGCGTCAAGCAGACGGACCCCTTCGCGGCCGAAGCGGCCAAAGCGGAGATTACGCGCTGGCAGACGGTATTGCGCCTCGCTCAATAGGCGAGGCGGCTGCTGTGGAGATCGTGCCCCATGAGCAGCGAAACGAGGTGTGCCATCATCACGAAGCAGATGGCGATGGCGACAAATTGCACGGCCAGCCATGGCACACCATGGATGCGCCGTTCGTAAGGCCGGCGCATCTGCAGATTGGCAAGCACCGCGCAGGCAAGTGCAACGATCAGCGTGGTGAGGCTGACCAGCAAACTCGGCCCGCCCACCATCACCAGAGCTCCCGAATGACGCGGCGGAGGACCGTCGCGGCGCCGGGCGCCACCGCCGCGACAAAGCGCGGAAAATCGAGATGGCTGTCTGCACCCGCCAGATCGCTGAGGCAGCGCACGACGACGACGGGCAAGCCCAACAGTGCACCCACCTGCGCCACAGCGGCACCTTCCATCTCGACCGCCTGTGCGCCGAATTCGGTGTGCAAGCGGCGGCGTACCACCTCGCTGTTGATGAATTGATCACCGGACAGGATACGACCCATGAGCACGCGCCGCCGGCGCTCGCCCGGTGCCGCAAGATCCGCCGGCAGATCCGGCAGATCGATCTCGGCCGCGGCGCGGGTCAGGCGGTCAATGAGGTCGGGGGCAAGTTCGAAAGCATAGTCACGCCGGTGTTCGCCGAGTGGCGGCACACCGGGGCGAAACGGGATCATGGCAGCATCCTGCAGATGCCCGTAATCGTGCTGAACCAGGGAATGAGCGATGACGGTGTCACCGATGTGGAGAGCCGGGTCGAGCCCCCCTGCGACACCGCTGACAACCAGGCCACGACATCCGAACTCGTGGGCGAGCAGTGCCGCCGTCACGGCCGAGGCCACTTTGCCGACACCGCTCTCGGACACGACCACGTCGTGGCCATCCAATTGCCCAAGCACCACGCGACGCCCGAGCAACATGCGCGTCTCGACATGCACCATGAGTTCCGCGAGAGCCGCCTCTTCCTCCGCCATGGCACATATAACGGCAAGCGGGGCAGCTGATGTCGGCATGATCTCTGAAGCTTCTGCTGGTTAACGGGCATGCGAATCGTAATGATGTGCGGTGACGGCGTCTACTGCGGATCGGCTGATTGATCCAAGAGGGTTCCCTCAGCGTATAAACAATCGTCATCTTACAGGCAGCACCATGCCCCCGAAAGCCACCCACGTATTCTCCCCTGCCCTGGTCTGGCTGCGCCGGGATCTGCGCCTCTCAGACAACCCGGCGCTGACTGCGGCGGCGGCCAGCGGCCGGCCGGTCGTGGCGGTGTTCATCGACGATGCGACAACCCTTGGCGCTGCATCGCGCTGGTGGCGCGGCCGCAGCCTGGCGGCCCTCAGCCGGGATATCGCGCGCCTGGGGTCGCGCCTCATTCTCCGACAGGGTAACGCTCTCGACCATCTGATGGGTCTGGCGGAGGAAATCGGCGCCAAAGAGCTTCACTTCAATCAGCGCTTCGAGCCCCATGATTTGGCCGAGGATGCGCGCATCATGACGGAACTGCGCGGCGTGGGCGTTGCGGTCCATGAACACCAGGGGAATCGCCTACACGCGCCCACGGCGCTCAAGACCCTGAAGGGCGATCCCTTTCGCGTCTTCACGCCGTTCTGGCGCCGCCTGGCAGAAAGCTACCGGTCGCCGCAGCGTCATGCTGCTCCCAAATCCTTGGCGGCACCGACGGCATGGCCGCATTCCGCCGATCTTGCGGCCTTCCAGATCACGGCACCGTGGACCGAGGGTATGCAGATGCATTGGCAACCCGGCGAGGCGGGTGCCGCCGCCCTGATGGATCAGGTCAAGGCGAAGCTGCCGAATTATGGCGAGCATCGCGATCGGCCGGATGTTGGCGGCACGTCACGATTGAGCCCGCATCTCGCGTGGGGCGAGATCAGCGTGCATGACATCTGGCGGCGTCTCGCCACGCATGGCAATCCGGCCGAGAACGGGTTCCTGCGGGAACTCGGCTGGCGCGATTTCAACACGCATCTGCTCTATCATTTTCCCAAACTGCCGACACGGAACTGGAATCCGCGCTTCGATGACTTTCCTTTCGAGAATTCGACCGAGCAGCTGAAGGCTTGGCAAAGAGGCCTGACCGGCTATCCGATCGTCGATGCCGGCATGCGCGAACTTTGGACGACCGGCTGGATGCATAACCGCCTCCGCATGATCGTGGCCTCGTTCCTCATCAAGGATCTGCTGATCGACTGGCGCAAGGGCGAGGCCTGGTTCTGGGACACGCTGGTCGATGCGGATCTCGCGCAGAATGCCGGCAACTGGCAATGGGTCGCGGGATCGGGCGCCGACGCGGCGCCCTATTTCCGCGTGTTCAACCCAACCACGCAGAGCATCAAGTTCGACCCCGACGGCGCCTATATCCGCCGCTGGGTGCCGGAACTTGCGAAGTTGCCAACGCCTCTCATTCACGCGCCATCGGCGGCACCGGCGACAGCGCTGGCTGAGGCCGGAATCGTCTTGGGGCGCAGCTATCCAACGCCGCTCGTTGACCATGCCGAGGCGCGACAGCGCGCCCTTGCCGTCTACAGCGCACTCAGCCGGAATCCTGACGACATGGCCGAGGCCACCGCCGCCAAACTCACTGCCCGCAAGCCGCGCGACCTCTTCTCCTAGCCCCGGCGCATCTGCGCCAACCTGTCACGCGTCATTCTGACAGGCTGACAGGCCGCCCGAGAATCCACACATATTGCATGGATAAGAGCGGCGCGGGTGACTGCTGCTCGGATTCGCCTGTGATCAACTCGGGGATACATCATGACCATAAATAAACGCTGGCTCAGCGCTTGCGCTGCTGCCGCCATCACACTCGCTGTGAACGCTGCCAACGCACAGGAAGCGCCGCCCGAGCCGTCCGGCAAGACCGCGGGCGACTTCATGATCCGCGTGCGCGCACTAGGGGTCATTCCGGCCGATAATGCCGATATTGACCCGATAGGCGGGGACACCGACCTCTCCAACACCGCCGCGCCAGAAATCGATATCAGCTATTTCATTACCGATAACATCGCGCTGGAGCTCATCGCCGCGACGACGCATCACGACGTCTGGGCCAAGGACACCGATCTTGGCGACGTCAATCTCGGCGACGTCTGGCTGCTGCCGCCGACACTGCTGCTGCAGTATCATTTCCTCAGCAAAGGGATTGTCAGTCCCTATCTGGGCGCCGGCATCAACTACTCGATCTTTTACGGCGTTGACGAGCCCAACCACGGCATCATCGAAGATGTCGATTACGAGAACGGTCTGGGCTGGGCGCTGCAAGCCGGCGTCGACGTGCGCATCGCCGACAATTGGTATGTGAATGCCGACGTGAAGCGCCTGTTCCTCAATACCGACGCCAGCATCAACCACGGTGCCATCAAGGCAGATGTCGATGTTGATCCATGGATCTTCGGCATGGGTATCGGCTACAAGTTCTAGGTCGCAAAAGACAAAGCCCGCCACTTTTCAGTGGCGGGCCTCTTGATAAGCACGCGACGTCACTCCGCGGCGGTGGCGACTTTGTCCAGGCCGTGGCGCAGACGCAGGGCCGTCTCGCGGCGATCATTGGTGGGCTGATAGAACACCGAGAATTCCTTGAGCGCCTCGGCATAGCCTTCAACGCGCTTCTCGGCCGGCGGCTCGATCGTGTCGATGCCGACACGAGTCATGAACAGATACTGGTCGCGCAGAACCTGACCCACAGCGCGGATTTCGCCGCGATAGCCAAGACGGTCGCGCAACACGCGGGCATAGGAAAAGGCGCGGCCATCCGTGAATTTCGGGAATTCCAGCGCCACCAGCGACAGATGATCCAGATCGTCGGCCAGCAGCAGCGGCGACTGATCGCTCTTCAGCGACACGCCGATGGCCGTGTTGCGCTGGCGCAGGATTTCACGCTCCGCCTGCCAGCGTTCGAGCGAGACGATCGCCTTGGCACCTTCGGGCAAGGCGGCGTCATCCGCCACCCGCACCCATTCATTCGGCTGCGGGACGCCGTTCCTTAGAACTACCATAGACCTTCTCCTTGAAGGGTTCGATGCCGACGCGGCGGTAGGTGTCGATAAAGCGTTCGCTGGGTTCGCTGCGCAGATCGATATAGGTGTCGATTACTGTTTCGATCGCATCGGTGATCTGATCGTACGAGAACGCAGGCCCCAGGATCTTGCCGATCGAGATGTCCTCGGCGGACGAACCGCCCAGGGTGACCTGATAGAATTCCTCGCCCTTTTTATCGACGCCCAGGATGCCGATATGGCCGACATGGTGGTGGCCGCAGGCATTGATGCAGCCCGAAATATTGAGACGCAACTCACCGATATCGCTGAGGCGCTTCGGATCGCTGAAGCGGCGCGACAGGCGCTGTGCCACCGGGATCGAGCGCGCATTGGCGAGATTGCAATAGTCGAGCCCCGGGCAGGCGATGATGTCGCTCACGAAACCGATATTGGGTTCCGCGAGGCCCACCGCCTTGAGCTTCGTCCACAGGTCGAAGAGATCCTGCTTGCGGACGTTTGGCAGCACGATGTTCTGGCGGTGCGTGACACGGATCTCACCGAAGCTGTAGGCATCGGAGAGATCGGCCATCACATCCATCTGGTCGGCCGTCGCGTCGCCCGGTGCGGCACCCACCGGCTTCAGAGAGATCGAGACGGCGGTGTAGCCGTCGACTTTGTGCACATCCGTGTTGGCACGCACCCAGCGGCCGAAATCGGCATCAGCCTTCTTTTTCGCCTCGAATTCGGGGATATAGGCCGGCAGCGTCTCATAGGCCGGCGGGGCGAAATAGCTGCGAATGCGCGCCACTTCCGCTTCCGGCAATTTGAGGACCGTGTCCTTGATCCGCAGCCATTCTTCTTCGACCTGGCGGCCGAATTCTTCGGCACCCAGCGACTGCACCAGGATCTTGATGCGCGCCTTGTAGATGTTGTCGCGGCGGCCATGCATGTTGTAGACGCGCAAGGTCGCATCAAGATAGGAGAGCAGATCTTCCTTGGCGACGAAGCCCTTCACCAGCGGCCCAATGATCGGCGTGCGGCCCTGCCCGCCGCCGGTGTAGAAGGCAAAGCCCATCTCGCCGGCATCGTTGCGCACGATCTTCAAGCCAATGTCATGGGTGCGCATCGCGGCCCGGTCGGTATCGGTGCCGATCACCGCGATCTTGAACTTGCGCGGCAGATAGCTGAATTCCGGATGCAGGGTCGACCATTGGCGAATGATCTCGCCCCACACGCGCGGATCGTCGACTTCATCGGGGATCACGCCGGCCAGATGATCGGCCGTCACGTTGCGGATGCAGTTGCCGCTGGTCTGGATGGCATGCATCTCAACTTCAGCCAGATGCGCCAACAGATCCGGCACATCATCGAGGCGCGGCCAGTTGTACTGGATGTTCTGGCGGGTCGTGAAATGACCATAGCCCTTGTCATAGCGGCGCGCGATGAAGGCGAGCTTGCGCATCTGCTTTGATGACAATTCGCCATAGGGAATGGCGACGCGCAGCATATAGGCATGAAGCTGCAGATAGAGGCCGTTCTTCAGGCGCAACGGACGGAACTCTTCCTCCGTCAATTCGCCAGCCAGGCGCCGCGCGACCTGACCGCGGAACTGCTCGGTCCGTTCGCGGACAAAAGTCGCATCGAATTGGTCGTAGCGATACATCGCCGTTACTTTCTTTAATCCGCGATCCGGGCCGTCCAGGACCCATGATCGATATCGAAGGTCGCATTATGCGCGGCACGGATGCGTTCGCGCGCACTGGTCGGCTTCGGTCCGTCCTTGTCGACCTCAACCTCGATGAGATAGGGACCAACGACGACGCGCTGCTTCACGAATTCCTGCACCTCGGCCAAGGCCGCATCCGCAGCCGGCTGGTCGACGTAAAGGGTGCCTTCGGCAAAGGAATCAGACCAGCCCTTGCCGGCAACCCAATAGATGGATTCGCCACCCAGCAACCACTGCGCCGTCACCATCTGATTGAGCGGACGATCGTTAGCCATCATTTCACCTCGAATTCGCAGCCAGCGCAGGTAGCGCATGGCTTGCGCATGCCTTTAGCCGGACAACGCGCTGACCTGCCGCAACAGCGCCTGCCATCAGTTGCTCACTGGATTTATCCCAAGCCAGCCGGCGCGCATCGCGGCGCGCCATGTCGATAATGACGGAGGCGATGCCGCTGTCGAAGAGGACGAGATCCGCCTGCTGCAAGGCGCGGAGATCGCCCAGCGTCAGAAGATCCGGATCATTCATATCGACGGCCAATTCGGTGACAATGCCGGCATCCGGCGCCAGTGCCGCTTTGCCGTTGATGGCACGGATCACTTCGCGTGCTGCCTGGCGTTCCTGCCCGGCAAGCAAGGCGGCCGCAATCGGGCCATCGAAGAATCCGGCCCAGAAACGGCGGCGGCGGTCGTGGTCGGCGATGCGCGCATGAACGGCACCCCGAAAGCGTCGCGCAAAACTAACAAGTCGTTCGATCCCGTGGGGAATGGCAGCTTCGACCGCCGCACGAACACGCTGCGCCAGCACCGGCGAGCCGCCATTGGTCGAAATGGCCACGACAATCTCGTCCCGATCGACAACCGCCGGCATGATGAGATCGGAAAGCTCGGGGCGGTCGACCACATTCACCAAGATGCCAGCGCGGCGCGCGGCCTGCGACACGGCAAGATCCGTTGCCTCATCTTCACTGGCGCTGAAAACCAAATTCTGGCCGGCAATGTCGCCGTCAGTGAAGCTCCGCGATACCCAGCGTAGCTGACCAGCCGCGATGAGCGTGGCGATCTCTGGCACGACCTCGGAAGACACCAGCGTCACCCCGGCATGGGCCGACAGTAACAGGCGCAATTTCGCCGTCGCCATCTCGCCGCCGCCGACCAGCAGGACCGGCCGTTTTTCAAGCCGCACAAAGAGCGGAAACGCACGCATCGCAGGCCTATTCACACAAGTGAAGTGGGATATATCCAGACTTCTCCTGGATTGTTAATGCCTGATATATACCGCTCCCGAACACCGTCAACGCAATTCTACACTGTGAAATTATTATTCACACTAGTGTGAGATATTTTAACACCAGGATATTGCGCCCAGGAGCCGCTATACTATCTCCTGACTCGACCAAACGGATGTTCCAAAGATGGATAGATCAGCCAGTCGCGCCACCGCGCCCCACGACCATGCGCATTGCCAGAGCGAAGCGCTGTCCCGCGCGGAGACGCTGTGTGAGGAACGCGGTGCGCGCCTGACGCCCCTGCGGCGCAAGGTGCTGGAGCTGATCTGGAACAGTCATCAGCCGATCGGCGCCTATGCGATTCTGGATCATCTGCGCGACGGCGACCGGGGCGCCGCCCCGCCGACCGTCTACCGTGCACTGGATTTTCTTATGGAACAGGGGCTTATCCATAAATTGGAGAGCCTCAACGCCTTTATCGGCTGCGACCATCCGGAAAACCGGCATGTCAGCCAGTTCCTGATTTGCACCAAGTGTCATGGGGCTATCGAGATCCAGGACCCGGGCATTTCGTCGGCGGTAAAAAAGAGCGCCGCCACGGCTGGGTTCACCGTCAGCCGCCTCACCATCGAGCTACAAGGCCTGTGCCCGAACTGCAGCAAGACCGCCTAGTCGTTGCGGCAGGTCTCGATATAGAGATCGAAGTGGCTGAGATCCGGCACGTCCATGCCAGCGATCTTCCCCTCATCGTCCCAGCGCCTTAGCTGGATGCCGTCGCGATGATAGGGCTCGCACTCAAAGGCGGCGATCTCGGCCTCGTTCATGAGCCCACCCTGCAGTTTGAGCGATAGCACCGACGCCTCCGAGAGCAAGTCGAAATAGCCTTTTTCCTTCGTGGCGAGATAACGCTTCGCTGGCACGTGCAGCCGAACTGGCTCGGACACCTCCGGCCCGAAATGCTGGGACAGCCAGGCAGAGCCCAGGCTTTCATGCTGCGTATCGATCCCCTGGTCTGCGATATCGTCCGGCAGGTCATGCAACATATGGCCGATATCGTGCAGCAGGGTGGCCACTACCATGGCCGGCGTCGCGCCGTCGCGTTCCGCACAGAGGGCGCATTGCAGCGCGTGATCGAGTTGGCTCACCCCTTCGCCGTAATTGTCGCCGCCGCGCCTGTCAAAGGCCGCGCGAATAGCCCGCATCGTGTTCATGCGGCAACTCCCTTTTGCTCGGCAAGGCGCCGGCGCAGCACCCGCGCGCGGCTGTCCATGCCGTCCTTGTCAACGTAGCAGCCTTGCAAATGACGACGACCCCGTGACGGATCGAATTCGGTCCTGCCGTGCAGGGCGCGGTCATTCTGCATCACCACGCAATCGCCAGGCTCCAAGCGGAAGATCAATTCACCTTCCGGCCGGTGCAGGATGTCGGCCAGCTTGCGATAGGCTGCAAACCAGGGCTCGACCATCTCCGGCGGCGCATCCAGCCAATCCAACGAGCGGTTGTTGAAATGCACGCCGACAATATCGCCATCCTCATCCACTGAGATCAGCGTCTGCCTGGCATTGAGCTCGGCATCCTCGGCACGGAAGCGAAAATTGACTGGGATCCTGGTCAGCAGATCGAAGGCGGCCGGATCTTCCTGGCGCAGAATGGTCGCGGAATTAAAGCCATCGACGAGCAGCGTGTCGCCGCCCGGCGCATCGGATTCCAGGCAGTGCAGCAGTTGCACACCAGGGGTCGGGTCGCGATAGGGGTTGTCGGAATGGACGCCAAGGCCGATCGGGGTAAAGGCGAGGTTGTTGGGGTTGGGCACCGACATCACATCGAACAGCGCGCCGTAATTGGTGACGCGCACGAAGCCCAGGTGATTGCCGATATTGAGCACGGTTTCCGGAACGGTCGGCGAGTGCCGGATGAGGCCGAAACCATGGGCGTGATAGGCGTCGAGAAAAGCCAGTTCGGCCGCGGGATCGGCCACCATCTGCCGCCAATCGCCTACCGGCTTGGCATTGCCGATGCTTTTGCTCCACAGGGTCGGCTTCTTCTTGCGTGACTTGCGGGCCGAGGCCGACAGATCATGCTCAGTGAGCCAGCTTTCCGAGAAATTGGTCACATGCGTGTCCGGTGCCCAGACGATCTTGATGCCACCGTCGCTCTGGCGCGCGACCTCGCGGATATTCAGGGTGGCCGGCAGGTCGGTGATCTCATAGAGCCGCTGTCCGTTACCGGGGTGCCGGCAGGCAGCACAGCGACAATTGTCGCGCAGCCAGATCGCGGGAAAGGTGACCGCTTCGCCGCTTTGCCAGGTGATGGTCAGCGCCGCACCGGTACTCGTCAGATTCGCGATCATGCCAGCCCCGCTCATATCCGCCCCGCTCATGCCTGGTTCTTGCAAGATGATGATCAAGATTGCCGCGTCAGACAAATAAGCCTAACTTGGCTCATCGTTAAGTTCCACTAATAGATAGACAGCTCGCCCATGCGCCCTGCCCCACCCCCTTTCCCGTGGCTGCGCGCCTTTGAGGCGACGGCCCGCCATCTCAACATGACGCGGGCGGCGGCTGAGCTCAATATCAGCGCCTCGGCCGTCAGCCAGCAAATCACGTCGCTTGAAGCATATCTTGGCCGTTCCCTGTTTAAGCGCGCCAACCGCCGCCTGACGCTTACCGCCAGCGGCGCGCTGATGGCACCGAAGCTCACCAACGCGCTGACCTTGCTGCATGAAGCGATCGACGATTCCTTGCCATCGCGCCGCAGCCAGACACTCAATGTGAAGGTGACAACGTCCTTCGGCAGCCAATGGCTGATGAACCGGCTGGACGGCTTCCGCATGCATCATCCGAACCTGACCGTGCAGGTGTCGGCAACGGCGGAACCGATTGAAAACGACCGTTCGACGGCCGAAATCGAGATCCGCTACGGCAGCGGGGACTGGCCGGATATCGACGCCACCCTGCTGGTCGCGGAGCGGATCTTTCCGGTCTGCCACCCGGACCTTCTCAAACGCAAGCCTCACCTCAAGAAACCCAAGGATCTGACGCGGCAAGATCTGATCGACGTACCGGGTTATTCCCAAGGCTGGTCGGATTGGTTGACCGCGGCGGGCGTTACCTTTGACTGGATGAAGCATCGTATTACCGTCGATCAATCTGTGATGGCCGTTCAACTCGCGCTGGAGGGTCGCGGCGTCGCTTTGGGCCGCTCGCCACTTATCGAACGTGAGCTGGCGGATGGCAGATTGGTGGCCCCCTTCCCGCAACAGGTCACCACCGGCGCCGGCTATTGGGTCGTGCATCGAAAGCGCAGCGCAGAGGCGCGCAAGGTGCTGTCCTTCAAGGCATGGCTGCTATCGCAGACCACGCCACAAGCCGCCAAAGCACGAGTTACCAAGGCAAAGAATAAGTCTTCACGTTCGTGAAGCATTTCATCGCCTCGATGACGCCTTCCTTGTAGCCAAGGCCCGAATCCTTAATGCCGCCGAAGGGCGACATTTCGATCCGGTAGCCGGGCACTTCGCGCACATTGACCGTGCCCACCTCAAGCTCCTTCACGAAGCGGGTTACGTAATCGAGGCGGTTGGTGCAGACGCCCGACGACAGACCATAGGCGGTCGAATTGGATACACGAATGGCGTCGTTGATGTTCTTGACGCGGATAACCGGCGATACGGGACCGAAGGTTTCGATGCGTACCAGATCGCAATCATAGGGAACATGGTCGACCACCGTCGGCGAATAGAGCGCGCCTTTGCGGATATTGCCGTAGAGCAGCTTGGCACCATGCGCCACTGCATCGTTGACCTTCTCCTCGCAATATTTGGCAGAGGCCTCGTCGATCACGGTGCCCATGTCCGTTTCTGGGTCCATGGGGTCGCCATACTTGATCTTCCTGGTCTTCTCAAGAAGCAACTCGACGAAACGGTCGGCGACACTCTCCACCACGATCATGCGCTTCACGGCCGTGCAGCGCTGGCCGGAATTCTTATAGGAGCCGGCCACCGCCAGGGTCGCGGCTTCTTCAAGATCGGCATCTTCCATGACGATCAGCGGGTCGTTGCCACCCAGTTCCAGTACCGCGCGGCGATAGCCCATGGTCTTCGAGATGTATTTGCCGACCGAGACACCGCCGGTGAAGGTGATGAGGTCGACATTGGGATCGACCAACAGGGCATCGGCAATCTCACGTGGATCGCCGGTCACGACCTGGAACATTTCCTTCGGCAAACCGGCGTCATAGAGCACATCCGCAAGAATGAGAGCTGTGAGCGGCGTCTTTTCCGACGGCTTCAGCACCATGCGGTTGTTGGTGGCGATCGATGGCGCGACCTTATGCGCCACCTGGTTCAGCGGATGATTGAACGGCGTGATTGCCGAGATGGCACCCAGCAGGGGGTCACGCTGCGTGTAGATGCGGCGCTTCTTGCCGTGGGGCGTGATATCGCAAGAGAAGATCTCGCCATCGTCCTTCAGCACCAGGCTGGAGGCGAGATGGAACACGTCATAAGCACGGCCGACTTCGTAGAGCGTGTCCTTGATGCAGAGGCCGGATTCCGCCGTGATCAGCTCGGCAATTTCCTGCCGGCGGCTGACCAGGATATCGGCCGTCTTGCGCAGGATCTGGCTGCGTTCGGCGCGGCTAAGCGTGGCCCTGTAATTCTTCGCGTTCTTGAAGGCGGCTGCGATATCGTCGAGGTTCGCCTTCGGGCAGGTGCCGATGACTTCGTTGGTATAGGGATTGAAGACCTCAAAGTGCCGGTCGCCGGCGGTCGACTGGCCCACCATCCGCATCTTTTCTTTGCGCAGGATACCCATGATAATTTTCCTCAGATGGCTTTCTTCTGCGGCTGAGCCGCAGAGATGGCGTAGTTGCAGGCCAGATCAAAGGCACTGAAATTGCGCAGGCGATAGCCGGCTGGCAATGCTTTGAGCTTGCGATTGACGATGACCGGCACCTGCTGTTCGGTGAGCCCGCCATGGGAGCGCAAGGGCACGGTGAGGCCGGAGAGATCGTGCTTCGAGACTGCGGTCCCAAGTGCGAAGTTCTTGGCCGAGACTGCAATGACATCGCCGACCCGGTCTTCCGGCAGTTCGAAACGGCGGCAGCCCTCGGCGCGGTCCACGACCAGCTCCATGCCGGGCAGCTTGGCGAGACGCGCGATGACCGCCGTGTGATCGACACTGTCCGGCAGATAGATCGTGGCGAACGACCCCAGGGCGCCGTGATGCACGACATAAGGATCGGTGATCGGCAGGATGACGCGCGCGACGCCAGCGCCCAGCCAATCGTCCAGCGTGTCCTGCAGATAGATCACCTGCGGCTTACCGTCGGCGCCATGCTTGTCGTTCATGCCATGGTCGGCTGTGAAGACGATGGTAACGCCCATGGCCTCGATCTGGCCGAGATAGCTGTCCATCATCCGGTAGAAATCATTGGCAACCGGCGTGCCCGGCGCATGCTTGTGCTGGATATAGTCGGTGGTCGAGAGATACATGATATCCGGCTGTTCGCTCTGCATCTGCTTGACGCCAGCGGCAAAGACAAACTCTGAGAGATCCGCGCTATAGACCGATGGCAGCGGCAGGCCGACGAAGGCCAGAGCGTTGTCGATGCCATGATCGGCCTTGGTGGTCTCATTGGCCTTTTCGGCCGAGAAGCAGATGCCCTTCAGGCCCTTGCCCAGCAGCAGGCGCAATTTGTCCTTGGCCGTCACAACGGCGACCTTGGCACCCTCTTTGGCAAAGGCCGCCAGGATGGTCTCGGCGCGCAGGAATTTGGGATCGTTCATCATCACCTCTGTCCCGCTTTCGCGGTCGAAGAGGTAGTTGCCGCAGATGCCGTGGACCGAGGGCGGTGCGCCGGTGACGATCGAGAGGTTGTTGGGGTTGGTAAAGCTCGGCACGACGCAATCGCCGATGAGATTGCTGCCCATCGCAATGGCGCCCTTTAGCCAGGGCATGGCGCCTGCTTTCAGCGCCTCGTGGAGATAGTCTGGCTCGCAGCCATCGACGCAGACGACGACGATCGGCTCCTGCGGCCAAGCGTAGCTCTTACCATTGACGATGATCGATTTCATGTTGATCGGTCCCTATTCCGCCGCTTTGCGGGCAGGTGCGCCGCTGGCGACATTCATCTCGGCGAGGACGGCGGTGACCGCCGCCAGGAAGGCTTTCATCTCGGTTTCACCAATGCGGCCGATGCAGCCGATGCGGAAGGAATCCGCCACCGTGAGCTTGCCCGGGTAGATCACGAAGTTGCGATCGCGCAGCTTGTCATAGAAGGTCTGGAAGACGAAGTTCTTGTCGGCCGGCATGTGGAAGGTGACGATGATCGGCGCCTGCAGATGATCCGGCAGCAAAGTCTCGAAGCCCATGCGGCGCATGCCATCTACCAGAACCTTCCAATTGTTACGGTAGCGCCCGCCGCGACCCGCGGTACCGCCCTCCGCCTCGTGTTCCGCCAGTGCCTGATCGAAGGCGACGATGCAATGAATCGGCGGCGTGAAGCGGTACTGCTTGGTCTTCTCGATGTTCTGCCACTGGTCGAAGAGATCGAGGGTCAGTGCGTGGGCATTGCCCTGGGTCTGCTGCAGAGCGCTGATGCGGCTGAGGACGAAGCCCAGGCCTGGCACGCCCTCGATGCATTTGTTGGACGAGGCAGCAAGCGCATCATACTGAACCTTGCGGCTGTCGAGCTCGAGCGCGCCGAAGGCGCTCATGGCATCGACCAGCAGACGCTTGCCGGCATCGGCCACGATCTGGGCAACTTCTGCGACCGGATTGAGGACGCCCGACGTGGTCTCGCATTGCACGATGGCAACATGGGTGATGTTGGGATCGCGCGCCAAAGCCAGTTTCACCAGATTGGGATCGACGGGCATGTCCTCGGCCCATTCCAGGGTCGCATGCGCCCGCTTGGCGACCGTGCAGATTTTCTCCATGCGCTTGCCATAGGCGCCGTTGATCAGGATCAGCAGCTTGTCCTTGGGACCGATGAAGCTGCCGATCATGGCTTCGACCGCGAACGTCCCGCTGCCCTGCATCGGCACGGTCGTAAAGACGCCCTCGCCACCGATCAACGCGACAAGGCGCTGGCGCATGTGGTCGTTGATGGCGATGAAACCGGCATCGCGCGAGCCCCAATCATGGAGCATCGACTGCTTGACGGTCAGGGAGGTGGTGAGCGGGCCGGGGGTCAGCAGCCAGGGGTCTTGGGCCATGTCGAACATTCCTCGAGCATCAGATGGCGAAACAATACGCCGATTTGTGTTGCAGCAGGATGGCCCGGGCCCTAGCATAAGTCCAATCGCTATATTTGATCCGATCTATAGATGACATCAATAAGTCACTCAGCCCTGCGGGCCTTTCATGCGGTTGCGACCGAAGGCAGCTTCACCAAAGCGGCCCGCACCCTCAATGTGACTCAGCCGACCCTCTCCGGCCAAGTCAAAGGCCTGGAAGATCAATTCGGCGTGCGCCTGTTCGACCGCCGGAAGCGCAAGATCGAACTGACCGATATCGGCCGCAATCTCCTCGACATCACCTGGCGCCTATTCGGACTGGAAGCAGAGGCGGAACAGGTACTGACCGCTGCCAAGGGGTTGAAGCGGGGGCATCTGCGGATCGGGGCGGATGCGCCCTACCATTCTATCCCGTTCCTGGCGGCCTTCAACCGGCGCTATCCCAATGTGCGGCTGTCCATGTCCATCGGCAATTCGGCGGGGCTGAAATCGGATCTTATCGACCAGCGCTTCGACGTGATCATCGCCGCGGATATCGGCGGCGATGCCAAGCTGTTTTCCTTTCCCTTCATGGAAGACTACCTGATTGCCTTCGTCGACCGGGCCCATCCCTGGTCCAAGAAGCGCAAGATCCGCCTCGATGAACTGGCGGGCCACCGGCTGGTCTTGCGCGAGCCGGCGTCGACCACGCGGCGCGCGTTTGATGCGGCCATTCTCAAGGCTGGTATCCAAACCGGCGAGGTGCTGGAGATCGGCAGTCGTGAGGCGATCCGCGAGGGCGTCGCCGCCGGCCTTGGCATCGGTATCGTCGCGCGCTCCGAATTCGGTGACGATATGCGCCTGAAGGCGCTGGAATTCGAGGGCCCCCGCATCAAATCGACCGAATTCGTCGCTTGCCTCACCGACCGTCGCACGACGCCGCTGGTCAAGGCCTTTCTCGAGGTTGCCAAGGAGACTGCCGGTGACAGCCGTGGCACGCTTTAGCTTCCTATGTCTTGCCATATGCCTCGGCGCGGCACTGCCAGCTGTGGCCCAGGAGGCCGCCGAATGGGAGCGCAGCAAAGCCAAGAACATCGACTACGCCAATCTGGTAACGAGTAAAGGCGATCTGTTCGGCTTTTTCTGCCGGAAGGTAAAGAACATCCATGTCGGCGGCATCGTCGTGAAAATGCCCTACTTCCGAACCATGATCCGCGACGAGCAGACCTATTCCCTCAACATCGTCATCGACGGCGGTCGCGACGCGGTCACCTTGAAGGCGAAGGACGTCGATCTCTGGTTCGAGGCTGATGACCTCAATGAGCAATTGCTGCTCGGGCGGCTGTTCGACGCCATCAAGGCCAGTCGCCGCTTGGAGTTCGCGATTTCATCGATCCGCTGGCGTGCAAGCTATGAATTCGACGGCGCCGACCAAGCGCTTGATGGGCTGATGGATCAATGCCTCTGAGATCCGCTATGCGTCTTGATCCCACCCCCTCCACCGATCCCGCTGGTTGACGCTGCAGAGGGCTGCCCCTTAGGCTGCGGCACAAATACGGGAGTGACCACATCATGAAGTTCCTGCGCGCCAACGCACCGCGTTTTCCGATCGGTGAAATCGAGCAGCTGGCCCAGCAGCATTTCGGTCTGACCGGATCGCTTGATCCACTTTACAGCGAGCGCGACCAGAACACGCGCCTGCGCGAAGCAGACGGCACGGCGTGGGTGCTCAAGATCGGCAACGCTGCCGAAGATCCGGCAATCATCGATTGCCAGCTGGAAACGCTGCTGCATGTCGCGAACGTCGATCCCGGCCTGCCCGTGCCGCGGGTGCGGCGGACCAAGTCTGGCGCCACCCACGTACTCATTCAATCCAAGGACGGCACCACGCACCTCTTTCATGTGCTGTCCTTTCTCGAAGGCAGCATCGCCGGTACCGCGACGTTGGATGACGCGCTTTACGGCAAGATCGGCGGCATCGTGGCTCGCTTGGGAAAGGCGATGCGCGGCATCTTTCATCCGGCTGCCGGTGACCGCGAATTGCTGTGGGACGTGCGGATGTCACCGCGCCTGCTGCCTCATGTCGATCTGCTGAAAGGCGCAGGGCATTCGAAGATCGCCCGCGAGATTCTCACCCACTTTGCTGGCCAAGTCCTGCCACGTCTCCCTCAACTCCGCGCCCAGCTCATCCATGGCGATGTGCATGAGCACAACCTGATTCTGACCGACGCGACGCCGGCGGAGATCGCCGGTATCATCGATTTTGGCGACATGATCCATGCACCGCTGGTCATGGATGTCGCCGATGCGGTGGCCGACTTCGCCACCGAACCTGCCAAGGTACTCGATGTGCTGCGTGCCATCGTTGCCGGCTATCACGCCGTGACACCGCTTGAGGAAGATGAAATCGAGCTCATCTACGATCTCGTTCTCACCCGCCTCCTCCTGACGCCGCTGACCAATGCCGTGCGGGCGAAGGAAACGCCGGACGAGCCCAACTACATGGCCGAGTACGGTGAAGCCGGTCTGCTGGTCTGCGCCGAGATCATGCGCGTCGGACGCGCCGCCTTCACCAACGTCGTGCGGGAAGCCTGTGGCTTGCCAGCCATCACCCCTGCCCCCTTGGTCGACGACCTTATCAGCCGGCGCAAGGCGACCATGGGATCGCGTCTCTATGTGTTTTACGATCCGCCTTTGCACATGGTGCGCGGCGAAGGTGTCTGGCTGACCGATGCCGGCGGCCGGCGCTATCTCGATTGCTACAACAACGTGCCGCATGTCGGTCATTGCCACCCGCGCGTGGTCGATGCCCTGACGCGCCAGATGCGGACGCTTAACACTAACACGCGCTATCTCGGCGAACAGGTGCTGGAATATAGCGAACGGCTGGGCGCTACCCTCCCGGGCAAACTCAAGGTCTGCGCCTTCGTCAATTCCGGTTCCGAAGCCAACGACATCGCGTGGCGCATGGCTAAGGCCTATACCGGCAATACCGGCGGCCTCACCATGGAATACGCCTATCACGGCATCACGGAGGCCGTGGACGCGTTCTCCCCCTCAGGCAGCCTAACGGGCAAGCTCGCGCCACACATGCGTACGTTGACCGCACCGGACGGCTATCGCGGCGCCCATCGCTACGGCACGCCGGATCTCGGTAAGCTCTACGCCAATAACGCCGATGCGGCGATTGCCTCGCTGGCTTCCGCCGGCATGAAGCCGGCTGCCTTCATGATCGATTCAGCCTTCATGACCAATGGCGTGCTGGAGCCGCAGAAGGATTATCTCGCCAGCGTCTTCGCCAAGGTGCGCGCGGCGGGCGGCCTGTGCATCGGCGATGAAGTCCAGTCCGGTTTCGGCCGCATGGGCAGCTTCATGTGGGGTCACACTCATCATGGTGTCATTCCCGATATCGTCACCATCGGCAAGCCGGCCGGCAACGGCCATCCCTTGGGTGTCGTGATCACGACGCCGGAGATCATGGAATGCTTCCTCAAGCAAACGTCGTTCTTCTCGACCTTCGGCGGCAACAACGTGTCCTGCGCGGCGGGCCTCGCGGTACTCGATGTCATCCATGATGAAGGCCTGATCGCCAATGCGAGCGCCACCGGCAGCTATCTCAAGCAGGGCATCAAGGATTTGATGGCGAAGCACGATCTCATTGGTGATGTACGAGGCACCGGCTTTGCCCTCGGCGTCGAGCTCGTCACCGATCGCAAGACCTTGACACCTGCCAAAGAGCAAACTGCGCGTCTGCTCAACCTGATGCGCGATGAAAGGGTTCTTATCGGCAACGAAGGTGTGCTCGGCAATATCCTTAAAATTCGCCCGCCGATCGTGTTCCAGCGCGAACACGCCGATTTAGCGATTGCTGCACTGGATCGGTCGCTGGCAAAGCTCTAGCCGCGCACTCTTTTGTCATGGTCCGCGCTCAGCGGATATCGAGCGGCGCGAAACCTTTGATGAGATCGTCCAACGCCTTCATCTGTTCCAGGAAGGCAGGTAGTTTTGCCAGTGGTAACGCGCAGGGGCCGTCGCACTTGGCGTTATCGGGATCCGGGTGGGCTTCGATGAACAGGCCGGCGATACCGACAGCCAAGCCGGCGCGGGCCAGTTCGGCAACCTGGGCGCGGCGTCCGCCGGACGCCCCGGCCATCGGATCGCGCATCTGCAAGGCATGGGTCGCGTCGAAAATGATGGGCAGGTTGTTACTGATCGTCTTCATCGTGCGGAAGCCGAGCATATCGACGACCAGATTGTCGTAGCCGAAGGAGCTGCCCCGCTCGCACAGCAGGATCTTCTCGTTGCCGCATTCCCGAATTTTCTCGACGATGTTCTTCATCTGCGGCGGGCTCAGGAATTGCGGCTTCTTGATGTTGATGACCGCACCGGTGCGTGCCATGGCCTCGACCAGATCGGTCTGGCGCGCGAGGAAGGCCGGGATCTGCAACACATCACATACGGCGGCCACGGGTGCTGCCTGCTCTTCCGTGTGAACATCGGTTAGCACCGGCACACCGAAATGTTTCTTGATGTCGCCGAGCAGCTTCAAGCCTTCGTCCAGGCCTGGGCCTCGGAAAGAATGGATCGATGAGCGGTTGGCCTTATCAAAGGAGGCCTTGAAAATATAAGGCATGCCGAGCTTGCGCGTCGCTTCGCAGAAAGCTTCCGCTACCCGAAAGGCGGTGTCCCGGTCCTCAAGGACATTCATGCCGCCGATCATCACCATTGGCTTCTCGTTGGCGACGTCAATGTTGGCAACGCGAATCGTGGTCATGTCTGAACCGATCTCATGGCATTTCCGCTTGAAATGCTCCGCAAAGGGTTACGAAAGATACCGCCTCAATGCTGGCAGCACCTTGGCAATCAATCACACGAGGCGCGACTGGCGGACCGCCGCCTCGATGAACGATACGAACAACGGATGTGGCTCAAACAGGCGCGATTTCAATTCCGGATGGAACTGCACGCCGACAAACCACGGATGGCCCGGAATCTCGACGATCTCCGGAAGGACGCCGTCAGGCGACATGCCCGAGAATTTCAGGCCGACCTGCTCCAGCCGTTCTTTGTAATTGTAGTTCACTTCATAGCGATGACGATGACGTTCCGTGATCAGGAGCTTGTCGCCATAGATATGCGAAACTAGCGAGCCCTTGGCCAAATGGCATTCATAGGCGCCAAGGCGCATTGTGCCACCGAGGTCGCCGTCCTTGGCGCGCTTCTCAAGCACGTTGCCGCGTACCCATTCGGTCATCAGGCCAACGACCGGTTCGTCGCAGGGGCCGAACTCTGTCGAGCCCGCCTTGGTGACGCCGGCGAGGTTTCGTGCGGCCTCGATCACCGCCATCTGCATACCGAAGCAGATGCCGAAATACGGAATCTTGCGCTCGCGGGCGAACTTGACCGCCTGGATCTTGCCTTCCGACCCGCGCTCGCCAAACCCGCCAGGCACCAGGATACCGTGGACGCCTTCCAGATGCTGGACCGCATCTTCACGTTCGAAGACCTCGCTATCGATCCATTTCAGATTGACCCGGGCATGATTGCTGATGCCGCCGTGGCGCAAGGCTTCCGCCAGCGACTTGTAGGCGTCGAGGAGCGAGATGTACTTGCCGACGATGGCGATGGTGACCTCGCCTTCCGGCTGGCGGATGCGGCTGACCAGCGCATCCCAGCGGGAGAGGTCCGGCGCCGGTGCCGTCAGGCCGAAATGGCGCAGCACTTCGTCGTCATAGCCTTCGGCGTGATAGGCGCCGGGGACGGCGTAGATGGTGTCGACATCAAGTGCCTGGATCACGGCCGAAGGGCGCACATTGCAGAACTGCGCAATCTTGCGGCGGCTTTCTGCCGGTACTTCTCGGTCGCAGCGGCAGAGCAGGATGTCGGGCTGGATACCGACCGATTGCAGTTCCTTGACCGAATGCTGGGTCGGCTTGGTTTTAAGTTCGCCGGCGGCCGGAATCCAGGGCACCAGGGTTAAATGCACGAACATCGCCTGGTCGCGGCCGACCTCGTTGCCAAACTGGCGGATGGCTTCCAGGAAAGGCAGGCTTTCGATGTCGCCGACCGTGCCACCTATTTCGCAGAGGATGAAGTCCTCGTCGGTGATATCGCCCTTGATCCAATCCTTGATGGCGTCGGTCACATGCGGAATGACCTGGATCGTGGCGCCCAGGTAATCGCCGCGGCGTTCCTTGGCAATGACGTCCGAGTAGATGCGCCCCGTGGTGACGCTGTCCGAGCGGCGGCTGGAGATGCCGGTAAAGCGCTCGTAATGGCCAAGATCGAGGTCGGTCTCGGCCCCGTCATCGGTCACATAGACTTCGCCATGCTGATAGGGGCTCATCGTCCCCGGATCAACGTTGATGTACGGATCGAGTTTGCGCAATCGGACCTTGAATCCCCGCGCCTGCAGCAATGCACCCAGTGCTGCTGACGAAAGACCCTTGCCGAGAGAGGAGACCACGCCGCCGGTGATAAAAATAAATCGCGTCATGGGAGGTCCTTATGGAACGAGTCGGGGCCTTCCGGCAAGCGCTCTATCGCTGCCGGTGCAAGACCCTGAATTGGCATGGTTTATTGGCCGGAGGGTGCGGCCGGTTCGACCGGCGCAGCGGGTAGAGCGGGCGTTGTCGTCGTGACGTTGCCCGAATCACCCGCGGGTGCGGTCGCCGGCGCGTCGCCGGACGGCGCTGCCGGCACGGTCGGGGCCGCCGGGGCGTTACCGACCAAGGGCTGACTGACCGACCGATGACTATCGGAGAACGCCAGGAACAGGCTGGTGCAGAAAAAGCCCACGGCGAGCCAGCGGGTCGCCTTGGTCAGCAAATTTGCCTGGGCGCGGCCGGAGAGAAAGCCTGCCATGCCACCAGAGGCACCACCGCCAAGGCCACCCATCCCACCCTCGTTCTTCTGGGTCAGGATGATGACGATAAGAAAGACCGTAATGATGACGTGAATCGCCAGGACGATCGGGAACAGGGCTCCCAGCATGGACATGCTCGCAAGTTCTTGAAATGTCGTAATTCGGCGCGGGTTCTAGCGGTTTTCGATCGGAATGACCAGCGCCAAATTAGTCGTTCCGCCCCCTGGTTCAGGCGGCGCTCTTGGCAGCCCCCTCGGCAATAGCCCAGAAATCCTCAACTTTCAGGCTGGCGCCACCCACCAGGGCACCGTTAACTTCCGGCACGGCCATCAGTTCGGCGGCGTTCGATGGCTTCACAGAGCCACCATATAGGATGCGCATCCCGGCCCCGCCAGGGACTCGGGTGACGAGGAGCGCCCGAATGTGGCGGTGCATGGCTTCAACATCCGCCGGCGTCGGTGTCTTGCCGGTGCCGATTGCCCAGACCGGTTCGTAGGCGATCACGGCATTGGTCGCCGTCGCCTCAGCGGGAATTGAGTCAATGATCTGATATTCAACGATTTTCTTCTCTTCCCCGGCATTCCGTTGCGCTTCGGTTTCGCCGACGCAAATGATGGCACCAAGGCCAGCGGCCAGAGCCGCCTTGGCCTTGGCCGCAACCAGGGCCGAGCTTTCACCGTGATCCGCGCGGCGTTCGGAATGCCCCAGGATGACGTAGCGGCAACCAAGATCAGCCAGCATCTGTGCCGAGACATCGCCGGTATGGGCGCCGGAAGCGCCTGTGTGGCAATCCTGGGCGCCAAGACTGATCCCCGTGCCGGTCAACTGGCCGCCGACGGCCGCGAGATAGGGAAAGGGTGGGCACAACAGAAGGTCTGCTTTCAAGGCCGCCTGGCGGTAGCGACCGTTGATATCGCTGACGAGGGCGCCGGCCATGGCCAAGGTTCCGTTCATCTTCCAATTACCGGCCACAAGGGGCCGAATTCCCGGCGTCGTCATGAAGCAGCGCACCCTTCTCGTCTAAGAATTTGTGGTGACAGGGCGTATAGCATGGGCCTTGCAACGCGCCAATCCGGGCCGCCAAGGTGGCGGATTCCGGGCCTTGCTCCACCCCGGAGGGCTCCCTATGATGCGCGCCGCCCCAAAAAGGGGCCATCATCAAGGCCGGACACGCTATTCCCGGCATAGAAACAGGTTAGTCGGGGACCATGCTCACTTCCATTCGCAAACATTCGCGGTCCTGGGTCGTCAAAGCGCTGTTTGCGCTGCTGATCGCGGCGTTCGCCGTTTGGGGTATCGGCGACGTCTTCCGCGGCACCCAGACATCCGACCCGATTCTGAAGATCGGCAAGAATTTTGAATACACCCAAGCCGATTTTGATCGCGAGCTGAAGCTCTCGCTGCAGCGTCTGTCGCAGATCCAGGGTGTGCAGATTACGCCCGCGATGTTCGCGGCCTTTGGCGGCGCCCAGCGCCTGGTCGATCAGGCGGAGAGCAAAGGTTTACTCCAAGCTTATGGCGAGAAGCTTGGCATCGACGTCCCGCAGGCAGCGGCGATCCAGACGATCCAAGCCGACCCGGACTTCGCCAACCAGACCGGCCAGTTCGACCGGTCGCGTTTCGAATATGTCCTACGCCAACTTGGGCAGAGCGAAGCGCAATATGTCGAAACGATCCGCGCCCAACTACGCGCCAATCAGATCCTGGTGGCGCTCATGGGCGCCATCCAGGCGCCCGAGCCGCTGGTGCGCTCGGTCTATCAGTACACCCAGGAACAGCGCACGGCTGAACTCCTGACGATCCCCACCGCCACCATCACCGATTCCGGCACGCCCGATGATGCCGCGTTGAAGAAATGGCACGACGATCACGCCGACAGCTACAAGGCCCCGGAATATCGGGCGGCCATCCTGGTGCAAATGACGCCGGCCGATTTCGTCCAGGACGTAACCGTTTCGGATGATGAGATCGCGCAGGAATATGAGTCCCGCAAGGCCGAATTCTCGACGCCAGAAATCCGCGATGTCGAACAGGTCGTGGTCCAGGACCAGGCTGTAGCTGACAAGATTGTCGCGGCGGTCAAAGGTGGCAAGAGCTTTGCCGACGCCGTCAAGGAGGCCACCAGCGGCGATCCTGTGGCGCTGGGCCAGGTCACCAAGGAAAAACTGCCGGCCGACATTGCCGACAAGGTGTTCGCACTTGCCGCCGACGGCGTTTCAGATCCCCTGAAGAGCCCATTCGGGCTTCATGTCGTCCACGTGCAATCGATCATCCCCGGCACCACCAAGACGCTGGAAGATATGAAGGGCGAACTGCGCAACACGTTGGCTCTCGGCCGCGCCGCCGATGCCATGGAGACCGTACGCGAGCAGCTCCAGGATGAACTGGCCGGCGGCGCCTCGCTGCAGGATGCGGCAACGAAGCTGCAATTGCGCCTGCAGACGATCGCTGGCATCGACGCCACCGGCAAGGACACAGCAGGCACGGATCTCGGCATCGCGGCCGACGCCGTCAACCTGATCTTCAGCACCGAACCGGGCGATCCCAGCGATATCGCGGCGCTCGGCGATGGCTCTTATGCCGTGGCCCAGGTCACCGGTATCACCGAACCGGCCGTAAAATCCCTTGACCAGGTCAAGGATCAGGTGACGCTGGACTGGATTGCCGCCAAGCAGACCGAAGTCGCTTCGGCGAAGGCCAAAGCGATCGTCGACAAGTTGAAAGCGGGTGGCGATCTTGGCGCCGAAGCGACCGCCGTCGGTCTGACGCTCGGTGTCAGCAAGCCGTTCTTCCGCGGCGAAGGCGACCCGGAAAACGGTGTCAATCCGCAGCTGGCGCAAGCGCTGTTCAAACTCAAGCCAGGCGAGCTCACCATTGGCGAGGGTCCTGACGGGCCGATCGTCGCGCGCCTTACCGGCATCACGCCGGCCTCACCGGAAACCCATGCCGATGAGGTCAAGCAATTGACCGAACGCGTGGCACAATCGCTCGCCGGCGATGTACAGCAGCAATTCTTTGATGCCTTGAAGAGCGAGATTCCCGTCGAGCGCAATGACGCGCAGTGGCAAAGCTTGATCGATCGGCCGGACCAGTAAGTGCCATACGGCCCAGACATCGAACAGGCGGGATATCCATCATGAAGGTCGAACCGGAATTCGAGCGATTTGCCAGCGGTCACGAAGCAGGAAAACCGCAGCTCGTCTGGACCCGGCTGATCGCCGATCTCGAGACAACGATTTCGGTCATGCTCAAACTGGCCGACGGCCGCACCAACTCTATCCTTCTGGAATCGGTGGAAGGTGGCGCCGTTCGCGGCCGCTATTCGATTATCGGCTTAAAGCCGGACGTGATCTGGCGCTGCCGTGGCAATGCGGCCGAGATCAACCGCAACGCCCGGTTTGAACCGGAAAAGTTCACGGCCGAAAAGGCGCCTGCCCTGCAGTCTCTCCGTGCCCTGATCAAGCAAAGCCGCATCGACGTGCCGGCCGGCCTGCCGCCGATGGCATCGGGCCTGTTCGGCTATCTCGGCTACGACATGATCCGCCAGGTCGAGAAGCTGCCGGAACTGAAGCCGGACAATCTCGGCTTGCACGACAGCATCTTCCTGCGCCCGACGCTGATCGCGATCTTCGACAATGTTGAAGATTCGCTCACCATCGTGACGCCGGTCTGGAACACCGACGGCCTCAATGCGCGGGCCGCCTACAACCAGGCGCTGGAGCGGCTGAACGACATTGTGGCCGATCTCGACCGTGCCTTGCCACAGCAGGCAGGCGCCATCGACCTTGCCGACCTACCGGAACCGCGCTCCAACATGACGCGGGAATATTTCGGCGAGATGGTCGACAAGGCCAAGGAATACATCCTCGCCGGTGACATTTTCCAGGTCGTGCTGTCGCAGCGTTTTTCGCTGCCGTTCAAACTGCCACCCTTTGCACTCTATCGGTCGCTGCGTCGCCTCAACCCCTCACCCTTCCTGTTCTTCCTGGATCTGGGCGGGTTCACGATCATCGGTTCCAGCCCGGAAATCCTGGTGCGGCTGCGCGACGACAAGGTCACCATCCGCCCCATCGCAGGCACCAGGCCGCGCGGCAAGACGCCGGAAGAAGACAAGGCGAATGCTAGCAGCCTGCTCGCTGACGAGAAGGAATTGTCGGAACACCTCATGCTCCTCGATCTCGGCCGTAACGATGTCGGCCGCGTCGCCGAGATCGGCTCGATCAGGGTGACGGAAAAGTTCCAGATCGAGAATTACAGCCACGTGATGCATATCGTCTCCAACGTCGAAGGCAAGATCGACGCCAAATACGATGCCATGGATGCGCTGATGGCTGGCTTTCCGGCCGGCACGGTTTCCGGCGCGCCAAAGGTGCGCGCCATGGAGATCATCGAAGAACTGGAACCGGAGCGCCGCGGCGTCTATGGCGGCGCCGTCGGTTATTTTGCCGCCGATGGATCGATGGATACCTGCATTGCGCTCCGCACCACCGTCATCAAGGACGGCACCATGTACGTGCAGGCCGGTGCCGGTATCGTCAACGACTCCGTGGCGGAGAGCGAATTCCAAGAATGTCATCACAAGGCGCGCGCCCTCGTCCGCGCGGCCCAGGAAGCAATCCTGTTTGCACAGAGTGGTAGCCGCAATCGATAGGTAGGTATCGGAAGGTCCATGCTGATCGAACTAGACATACCGTTCGACCAAGTCACCTCGCCGATCGTGCGACGCTTTCACAGCATCTGGACCAGCAAACGCGGCGACCGGGCGATGCCGGCTTGGGCTGACATGGATCCGGCCGAAATGCGCGGGATCCTGCCAAACATGTTTGTCGTGTCGATCGAGGCAGCACCGTTCCGCATATTCTATCGGCTGGTCGGCACCAAGGCCGTCACCTTCCGCCACGAACTGACCGGGCGCTATCTCGACGAGATCACCGAATATTCAGAAGATGTCCGCGCCGAGCTCGCCAGAGAATACCGTTTGGTCTGCGAGCAGAAGCGGCCGACCTTTTCCAAGGATACGCTGAAGACGCAGTTCGGAAATACCTTGACAGTTTTCGGCTCGATCTTCCCGCTGTCGAGCGACGGGGTTACCGTGGATCGGTGCATCGCCCTTGAGGATTACGACGGCAACCGCCCGGATGACATCGCCCAGTCCGATGCCGTTTATGGCTATGGCAACCTACCGAAGCGCGATACGTGATCAACCGCCTTCGGAATTCTCGAAGGGGTCGTCCGGCAGCAACTCCATTTCAAAGCATTGCTCCTTCATCGAGCGCCCCCAGGTATCCGCCACCTGCTCTTCCTTCAGCTTGAAACCGGCCAACTCATAAAGATGGCGGGCAGAATCCAGCCCGGCAAAGGTGTAGAGATAGATGCGATGATAGCCGCGCTCGCGGCAAAAGCTGAGTGCGCGGTCGAGCAACTGCTTGCCAAGGCCGGTGCGCTGGGCCTCTGGCGCCACGATAAACCAGCGCAGATGGGCGCCACGCCCGCCATAGTCCGCGCTGTCGATCGCGATCGACCCCAGAAAACGTTCGTCTGGACGCTTGGCAACCAGCAGCAAATCCTGGTCGCGATTCATATTGACGACAAATCCGGCCAGATCAGCCGCCACCTTGGCTTCGAACTTCACGCCGAACGACCAAGTCTGCGCATAATATCGCGCATGTGCGCCGAGAATATCGGCAATGATCCCAGGGTAGTATTCGTGATCAAATCGCATCTCAGTCCCCTCTTATCCCGCTACACCCTCGCGCTTCTTGATGATCGTGGTCAAGGGCACGATCGCAAAGCCACGTGCCTTGGCGTCCGGCAACCAGCGCTTCAGCACAGCAATGGTGGCTGAGTGCGGGTGTCCGATGGCGACGGCATAGCCCTGCTTACGGGCGATGGCTTCAGCCTGCGCCAACTGCCTCGCCACAGCCGCCTCGCTCATATCATCATCCAGGAAGACGTCCCGGGCTATATGCGTGACACCCATTTCCGCCGCAAGAGTGTCGCCGACACTGCCGGCAATGGTCTTCGAATCGAGGAATAGCAGGCCGCGGCGCTTGGCTTCAGCCAGCACGACGCGCATGCCGACCGGATCTTGGGTGAACCGACTGCCCATATGATTGTTGAAGCCGACATAGCCGGCCAATCTATCGAGGCCCCAATCGACCCGGCGGCGGATCTCTTGCGCCTCCATACCGACAGTGAGCGCGTTAGGGCCGGGATTGATGGCTGCATTCATGGGCTGCATCGGCATATGAACCATGATCTCGTGGCCCTTGGCATGCGCCGCCCGTGCCAAGGTGGCCGCATCTTTCGCATAGGTCATGATCGAGAGCACGATGGGCGCCGGCAAGGCGATCGCCATCTCGGCATGCTGCGGGGCCACCCCGACATCGTCGAGCACGATCGTGATCATCGGGCGGTCGCCAGGGTCGCGCGACGCCACTGAATTCTGCAACCAAAGAGGCAGGTCCGGTTCCCTGGCCGCAGGCGTTGGCAAGGCTGCCTGCTGCGTCGCTTCCGAGACAGGTTCGTCGGGTGGCGGTGTCGTGATCTCGGCCGATTGATGCGCCCCCTCCTCGGCGATCGCCGGCACGGCGGCGGATTGCTGGGCTACTGTGTTGGCTTCCTCGACATCTTCTGATGGCTGTTGCGGAGCCGCAGGCTTCTCAACAAAGGCAGGCTGTTCGGCTTTCTTTTTGATCGAGGTTTGCTTTGTGGGCGTTTTCTTTGCCGGCTTCTCGGCAACAACCGTTTCCCCGTCACCCAACTCCAGATGGCGCATCAAGGTCGGCGCCATTTGCGTCAGGGCAATGCCGATCCCAAAACCCAAGCCAATGCCAATGGCAAGCAGCATCAGGCCGACCGGCAGCCGACCGAAGAACGAGCTGACTGAGCGCAGCCACGCACCATCTCGCCGCGCCGATCGCGGGCGCCGACGGCTTTTGGGTTTGGTATTCTGGGTTCGCTTTGCCATGCCTACTCCTCGTCGACCTCATTAGCGGTCGTCGGCATGGCACGCAAGCTGAGCGAGGACGTCGCCAGCAGAAGAACGATGGCAACCTCATAGCTGCCGAGGTCGGTCCGCGACCCGACAAACTGCGGCAGGAAGGCAAAGAGCGCTGCCGCTGCAAAGGCGATGACAAAATTGGTCAGGACAAGCTGCCGATGCCGCGCCGCCAGCCGAATGAGATCGACGATGATACGTGGGTCATGCCGCGTGGTCGCAAGGGCGCTTGACGGCAATTGCTCCATGATGCGCCGACCGAACGCCAGAATGAGATCACTGGCAACGATGCCGTCCGGCACGACATCCGCCGTAACGATGAGGAGCGGCCCCGCTTTCTTGCGCAGACTGGCGAGGTTCTTGATGAGCTCTTCCGGCTTTTCCGAAAAGACCTTGCCGATCTTGAGATGCTTGGCCAGCGCCACATGGGCGGCGTCGTCCGGCCGCGCCAGCCAGGCCGTCTGCAGTCCGAGGCGGGTCAAATTCTTGACTGTCTCCACCGCGCCATTCGCCGACGGCGCGCCAAAGACGATGAAACCGATGACTCGCGGTGTGGGCGTCATTTCCGCGACCCAGCGCACGCGCCGACCCTGGCTGAGTGCCAGACTGGCAGCCGGGTCGAGCGGCGCGCAGTTCGCGCCGCGACCCTCCACGAAGCGCTTGGTCCCGACCGCGATTTCCTGACGATCAACCCAGGCACTCATTCCCTGCCCCAGGACGTAATGATAGGACGTCGCCGGCCTGAGGCGCATGCGATAGCCAACCGCAAACTCGAGCACGGCCATGCCCCATGGGTCATGCCCCACCTGGGCCACTGCCGCAACGCGGCGCATAAGATCGGTTCCCGTGACACCGTCGACGCATTGTGCCGAGATCACGCGCAGGCGATCGGGCATCAACACGCCGCGATGCCCCATCACAACGGCACCTATCTGGCGCAGGCGATGCAGGACCGCCAGATCCCGAATCTCTACCCCAAGGTGGCGCGCAGCGCCCAGCACCTCGGACGCCGGTGCTGTCATGACCAAGCCGAGGCCGAGCGGCGTTGCCAGCGCAAGCGTATGCAATATCGGCACCATCATGTCCCCGTCGGTGCCATAGCGCCACAACCGCCAGATGACGATCGCCAATGCGATCACGAGCATGATGCGCGCAGCCCAGTTCACGAAACTGACAAGCCCATCGCGCATCGGCCGGGGTTTTCCGTGGGCGAGCGGGCTGCCCACCTGCTCCAGCACCTCCAGCGTCAAGACGCCGTCGCCATTGCGCGCTCCGGCGTTGACGCGCGTACCCGCCTTGACCACGATCGGGAAAACGTCGTCAGCTCCTGCCGGGTCCTGGACCTCGCTGGCGCCATCGCGCACGATCCCGTCGCAGGGAATGAAATCGCCCGGTGCAATGACGATCCGACCCTTTGGCGTGGGTTTCAGCGGCACCAGGGCAGAGCGTTGCGCGCTGCGCAAAGCGATCTCGCCTAGCAGCGCCACGGCGATAATGCTGGCGCCAAAGACTGCATCCCGCCAGATCAGGAGCAATTGCTCCGTGCCGGCCCCGTACGCCAGATGTTGAAAGCGCCAGCTGGCAAGAGCGAGGGCGGCCGTCGCCCCCACGACCAGCAACAGGTCGGTATCAATGCGCAAGCGGACCAACTTTCCCAACGCCCGGAGATAGATCGGCAGACCGAGGACGAGTTGGACAAACACCGCCAGTGCGAGCGGCGCCCAGACGAATTTCAGAATCGGCTTCAATGGTGACAGGCCCCACCAATTGCCGGTCATGGCCAACAGCAGAAGTGGCGCCAGCAACACCGGCATGCGCAGCATGTCGGCCGGCGCTATATCGAGCTTCATCCCCTGCCAGCGCATATGCTTTGACCCAGTCCCGAATCTTCCGTTCCTGCGACACCCCTGCTAAACTCGCGCAGCAATCGCGGGCGTGGATTACTAAGATGTTCATACTAATCGATAATTACGACAGCTTCACCTACAACCTGTACCACTATCTGGGCGAGTTGGGGGCAGAGATCGAAGTCTATCGTAACGACCAGATCACAGTCGCCGAGGTTATGGCCAAGGCACCGCAGGGAATCATCCTGTCGCCAGGCCCCTGCGACCCCGATCGCGCCGGCATTTGCCTGGATCTGATCAAGGGCGCCGCGGGCAAGATTCCGATCCTCGGCGTGTGCCTGGGCCACCAGGCGATCGGCCAGGCCTTTGGCGGCAAGGTGATCCGCGCCAGCAAGCCGATGCACGGCAAAATGTCCAATGTGAGCCACCGCAACAAGAGCGTGTTCCTGGATCTGCCAAATAACTTCGCCGCCACGCGCTATCACTCTCTCGTCGTGGAGCGTGACTCGCTACCGGCCGATCTCGAAATCACGGCCGAGACCGAAGATGGAACGATCATGGGACTCGCCCATAAGTCGCTGCCGATCGCTGGCGTGCAGTTCCATCCGGAAAGCATCGCGTCGGAGCACGGCCATAAGCTGCTCGGCAACTTCCTGACCTCCGCCGGCCTCAACAAGCTGAACACGCCGAGCACATCAAAGGTCCTGCAGTGAGCTCCAATACCGACCTCAAGGGGCTCATCGGCATCGTCGCCCAGGGCAAGTCGCTCTCTCGCAGCGAAGCCGAGACTGCCTTCAACATCATCATGACCGGCGAGGCGACGCCAGCCCAGATTGGCGGCTTCCTCATGGCGTTGCGCGTGCGTGGCGAAACGGTGGACGAGATTACCGGGGCCGTCAGCGTGATGCGCGAGAAGATGACCCGCATCCAGGCACCGCAGGGCGCCATCGATGTCTGCGGCACCGGTGGCGATGGTGCCGGAACGCTCAACATCTCAACCGCCGTCGCCTTCGTCTGCGCTGCCTGCAACGTCACCGTAGCCAAGCACGGCAACAAGGCAGCATCCTCGAAAAGCGGTGCCGCCGACATCCTGGCTACGCTGGGCGTCAACATCGATGCCGATATGAAGGTGCTGGAACAAGCGCTCTTCGAGGTTGGCACCAGTTTCCTGTGGGCGCAGAAACATCACAGCGCCATGCGCCATGTCGGACCCAGCCGGGTTGAGCTTGGCACGCGCACGATCTTCAACCTGATGGGCCCGATGTCCAATCCAGCCGGCGTAAAGCGTCAGCTAATTGGCGTGTTTTCCCGACAATGGCTGCTGCCGATGGCCAACGCCCTGCGCTCGCTCGGCACCGAGCATGCATGGCTGGTTCATGGCAGTGACGGGCTGGACGAGATCACCACGACAGGTCCGACATATGTGGTCGAGCTGCGGGACGGCCAGTTGCGCGAATTCGAAATCTCCCCGGAGCAGTTCGACCTGCCGCGCGCCAACGCGGCCGAGCTCAAGGGTGGAGATCCGGCAGAAAACGCTCAGGCGCTACGCGATCTCTTCGACGGTGCGGTTGGCCCTTATCGTGACATCGTGCGTCTGAATGCTGCCGCCGCCTTGGTCGTGGCCGGCAAGGCGCATGATATGACGCAGGGCATGGCGCTTGCCGCCGAGGCCCTTGATTTCGGTCATGCGCGCGAAAAACTCGAAGCCTTGATCCGCATCACCAATTCAGCAGTCGATGGGATCGCGGCATCATGAGCGACGTCCTCACCCGCATCTGTGATGACAAGCGGATTCACATCGCGGCCTGTGAACGCAACGCGCCGCTGGCTGCAATTCGCGCACGGGCCGAGGCAAGCCTGAAAACTGACGCGCCGCGCGGTTTTCTGAAGCGGCTGGAAAGCACCAGCACCGCCGGTCATTTCGGCCTCATTGCCGAGATCAAGAAGGCCTCACCGTCCAAGGGCTTGATCCGCGCCGATTTCGATCCGGCAACCTTGGCCAAGGCATACAAGGCTGGCGGGGCGACCTGCCTGTCCGTCCTCACGGATGTGCCCTATTTCCAGGGTCATGACGACTATCTCCGCGCGGCACGTGGTGCTGTCGACCTGCCGGCGTTGCGCAAGGATTTCATGCTGGTACCTTACCAGATATATGAGTCACGGGCGCTCGGCGCCGATTGCATTTTGCTCATTATGGCCTGCCTTGAAGATGGCCAGGCGGCCGAACTGGAAGCGCTCGCCTTCGACCTTGGCATGGATGTATTGGTCGAGGTCCATGATGCCGCCGAAATGACTCGCGCGCTGAAGCTGAAATCTCGTTTGCTCGGCGTCAATAACCGCAACCTCAAGACGCTCGCCATTGATCTTGCCACCACCGAACAATTGGCAGCTATGGCGCCCAAGGACCGCCTGCTCGTGGCTGAGAGCGGGCTCTATGTCACCGCCGATCTCGAACGCATGAACCGGGTTGGTGCCTCGATCTTCCTGGTGGGCGAAAGCCTGATGCGCCAGACCGACGTCACGGCCGCCACCCGCGCCCTGCTTGGCGCCCGCGCACCCCTTACCTCGGCCGCCTGAGATGCCTGACCTCACTCATTTTGACGAGTCCGGCAACGCGCGCATGGTTGACGTGTCGGACAAGAATTCGAGCGAGCGCATCGCAGTAGCAAAGGGTTCGGTCTATATGGCGCCGACCACTCTGGTGCTAATTCGGGATCGCGGTGTCAAGAAAGGCGACGTACTGACGGTTGCTCAATTGGCCGGCATCATGGGCGCCAAGCGCACGCCGGATCTCATCCCCCTATGCCATCCCTTGGCGCTCACCTCGGTCAAGGTCGAACTGGCGCTGGATGCCGCACGTAACGCGGTCGACATTACCGCGACCTGCAAGCTGGTGGGCCAGACCGGTGTCGAGATGGAAGCGCTTACCGCCGTCTCGGTCGCAGCCCTCACCGTCTATGACATGGTGAAGGCTGCGGATAAAAGCATGCGGATCGGCGATATTCGCCTGGTTCATAAGAGCGGCGGCAAGTCCGGCACCTTTGAGGCGGCCTGATGCTGTCGGTCGCCGACGCCACACGTTCCATCCTCGCGGCATTCCAGCCGCTCGCTGGTGAAGTTGTCGGCATCGACCGCGCCCTCGGTCGTGTCCTCGCGCTCCCCGTCACAGCGAGGCTCAACCAGCCGCCAGCAGCCGTTTCTGCCATGGATGGTTATGCCGTTCGCGCCGTAGATATCACACGGCTTCCTGCGCGACTTGCTGTGATCGGCACAGTCGCGGCTGGCACCGTGTCGACCGGGTCGGTGCAGCCCGGTCAGTCAATGCGCATCTTTACCGGCGCCATCCTGCCCGATGGTGCCGACAGCATTGTCATCCAGGAAAACTGTGATCGCGATGGCGACGTCGTTGTCGTGCGGGAAGGCAGCAATACGCTGGGCCAGCATGTGCGCGCCGCCGGCAATGATTTCCGGCTTGGCGAAATCGGTATCGATGCTGGCCGTCTATTGACCGCGCGCGATATCGCCCTGGCGGCGGCCATGAACTGGCCGTCGGTCACGGTGACGCGCCGGCCGCGCGTCGCCATCCTGTCGACCGGTGACGAGTTGCAGCATCCCGGCGAACCGTTGGGGCCGGCACAGATCGTCGCCTCCAACGGGATCGGGCTTGCAGCGCTTGTGACGGCTTGCGGTGGCGATGCGATCAATCTCGGCATCGCCCGCGACACGATGGCGGATCTCGACCGCGCGCTGGACGGAGCGCAGGGTGCCGACCTTCTTGTCACGACCGGCGGCGCCTCGGTCGGGGAACTCGACCTCATCCAGCAGGCGCTCAAGGACAAGGGTGCCGAGCTCGATTTCTGGAAGATTGCTATGCGGCCGGGCAAGCCGGTGATGTTTGGCGAACTCGGTGCGCTGCCCGTTCTGGGCCTGCCCGGGAATCCCGTTTCGGCGCTGGTCACCGCAACCCTGTTCCTGCGCCCGGTGATTGATCGCCTGCTGGGTCGCGTGACATCTGAAACCGGCTCTATCACGGCGAAGCTTGGCGTGGCCTTGAAGGCCAATGACCAGCGCCAAGACTATCTCCGCGCCACCGTTAGCCGCGGCGCTGATGGCAGCCTCATCGCGTCGCCCTTCCCGAAGCAGGACAGCGCCATGCTCTCCCTCATCGCCCAAGCCGACGCCCTCATCATCCGCCCGCCCCATGCACCGGCCGCTAGTGCCGGCGAATTGACGGAGATCATGCCGCTCAATAGCGGATGCCTCAGCATCTAACCGTCAGAATTTCCACTAGAGTTAGTGCCTAATCTTGAGTTGGTTTTTCTCATGGTGATGAAATATCAACCAGGCCAGTACCACGACGCCAAAGGTATTGGTCGCCACGACGAAAACTTGGCCCCACATCGTCGCCCAATAGACATTCACAAACGCCTCGGCAGGATTTAGTTGTGTGGCTGCGTAATAGCAGAAGCCGACTGCAGCCACGTAAATACTGCTAGCAATACATAGAGGTAGCCAAAGAAGGTCTTTCGCTTTCTTGATCTGCTCGAACTTATCCTGGTCGCTTAGCGCATATAGAAACGCGATCGCCTGGAGGACAGTAAAACCCGTCACCGCGTTGCCCAGATCCCAGTATTTTTCCGCCATATCAATGTCGAACATGCCGCCCTCTCTTCAACTATTCATCTCACAACTAAATTTCTATCCCTAATAATTTATACTATTTTTCGTTGCTTGTTGAGTCTCAGGGTCGCCGGTTCGAAGAACGACTTATGACGACGAGCTTGACTTTATCATGAACTAAACTAGAACATATGTAGTTGTTGATCGTTTGTTCCGGCCCTATATGTCGGTTCTGGACCAGAATCGCGGGATGTATCGGGACAATCGGTCGATCTTGGCCGGTTGATGGCCCTCTTCGGGGAGAGGCTGCACCGGCGCCATTTTAAGGGGGTTGTGCGGGCATGCTGACAAGAAAACAGCGGGAATTGCTGCAGTTCATCCAGGACCGGCTTGGTGAGACCGGAGTTTCGCCTTCCTTCGATGAAATGAAGGATGCACTCGGCCTGAAGTCGAAATCCGGCGTCCACCGCCTGATCACGGGACTTGAGGAACGTGGCTTCATCCGACGCCTGCCGCATCGCGCGCGCGCCCTGGAGGTCATGCGTCTCGCCGAGGATCAGGTCGGCAGCAAAGTAAGTGCGGCGCCCGCGACACCGGCCTCCGTTGACCGTGAACCGGCCAAGCGCGGCTTCACGCCCAGCATCATCCACGGCGACTTCACGCCGACTCTGCCGGGCGCGGTCGTGGCGCATGCGGCCCAAACCGTCCAATTGCCTCTTTACGGCAAGATCGCGGCCGGTACGCCGATCGAAGCCCTGCGCGACAACAGCAATTCCGTCGACGTGCCGGCAGGCATGCTCGGCCGCGGAGAACATTACGCCTTGTCGGTCGAAGGCGATTCGATGATCGATGCCGGCATCCATGAAGGCGACACCGTGCTCATCGAACGCTGCGAGAACGCCGAGAACGGAACCATCGTCGTGGCGCTGGTCGACAACAACGAGGTCACGTTGAAGCGACTGCGGCGCAAGGGCGATTCCATCGCGCTCGAGCCAGCCAACCCCAATCACAAGACGCGCATTTTCGGCCCCGACCGGGTCAAGATCCAGGGTCGTCTGATCGGCCTGATGCGCCAGTACTAGAATTGTCTTCCACCGGCGCAGTCTCGACAGGCTGCGCCGGTTTCGGGAAGCGCTGCAGAGCCCAAGGCCGCTGGCCGATGTCTGCTGCCCGGCGGATGGTAAAAGTGCCATCGCCATTGATCCAGATGGCATGTGTGCCGTGCCGCCACAGATCAAAGAAATCGATCACATAATCGGCTGAGCGGCAGCCCGTCTCAATCGGCTCCAGGCTGATCACCAGTTTCGATGACTGGCAGGCTGGTCCAGCGCCGGCTTCGGTCAGAGCCACAGCGACATAGCCCATTCGCGTATCGAATCGGCACCAAGCGGCCGTGCAGCTATCGCCATTCTTCGCTGGTGGCAGAATGGCCGTCGCGGCGGTCTGCATCGCATCGATGCGGCGTTGATGGGTGTCAAGCGAAGGAGCGGCAACCGCTACCTTCGGAAAAGACAGCCGCTTAACTTGGGCATTGCGGCGCAGCCAGGTTTCGGCAGAGATTTTGGCAGCACGGCTGGAACTGAAGCGGTATTGCCCGTCCTCGTCGATGACCGCGACCAGTTTTCCGTCGCCGGACGCGAGGATGTCGGGCGCTCGCTGTGTGAGGGGCGTCAGAAAGCCAAGGCCCAGCACAGCAAGGCCGAGCCATTTCAGGCGCCCGATGATCAGACACAGCCAGATCAAGCCTAAGCTCATCAGCAACAGGCCGACGACAGGGATAGCCGGCACCAGCACCACCGCACCCGGCCAGTCGGCAACCAGGTGCGCGATCCAGATGATGAGATCGCAGCCCCAGCCCATGGCTTGGAGCGGCCAGTGTTCCAGCCCGAACGGCATCGCAATGAGCGCCAGGACAGCGAGTGGCATTACCCAGAAGCCGGTCAAGGGCACAGCCAGCATATTGGCGGCGATGCCATAGAGTGTCAGGCGATCAAAGTGATAGGCGGCATAAGGTGCCGTCATCAGGCTGGCGATAAGGCTGGTGAGCATCAGGGTGCCAAGCCAGATGCCACTACGCTCGACCCCACCGATGATCCGGCCGGTGAGATCCGGCGCATCCCGCCCCAGGCGCCGCAGATTGGCAAACTGCGTGCGGCTGCCATCGAACACGCGGATGAGACCGAGGACAGCCGCAAAGGACATCTGAAAACTGGCACCCACCAACGCTTCCGGCGCCACCAACAGCACAACGATGGCGGCAAATGCGATGACCCGCATCGAGATCGGTGACCGGTCGAGCAGGATCGCGCAGAAGAAGACGCCCGTCATAACCAGCGCTCGCTGCGTCGGCACCGGCATTCCGGCAAGGCCGGCATAGAAGAAGGCGCCAACCAGTGCCAGCACCGCAGCCCATTTCTTGATGTCGTAACGCAGCGCGATCGGCGGCACCAAGGCGAGCAGCGCACGCAGGCCAAAGAAGAAGATGCCGGCCGCCAGGCCAATATGCAGTCCGGAAATCGAGGTGAGATGGGCGAGCCCGGAATCTCGCATCGCCTGGACGTCATTGGCGCGCAGGGCCGTCTGGTTGCCGACAATGAGGGCCATCGCCATGGCACCGGTTGCCCCCGGCAACTCTGCCTGGATGCGCCGGCCGATCGTAAGGCGCAGAGAGTCAAACCAGGCCAGGACGGCATCCAGCGGTGCGAAAGCTAAATCAGTCGCAGCTGTTTTGATCGGTGCCTGTAGCGAGAAGCCGACACCACCAAGGCGCTCGAAATAAGCCTGCCTTCGAAAATCGAAGGCGCCGGGTACGGACGGTGGCGCCGGTGGTTGCAGATCGGCGTTCAGCTTCAGCCAATCGCCGATGAAGATTGGATCGGTCACCTTGGCAAGCTTGACGCGCACGCGCTCCGGCAGGACGTCTTGTGACAATTGGCCGGTCTTCTCGCTGCTGATCTTGAGGTGATCGAGCGTCACGCGCAGACTGCCTGGATAAAGCTCAACCTCGATGACGCGGCCCGTCACCTCGGCTCGGTAGAGAGAGCGATTGAGCTGCGGCGCGGAAACCCATTCCGTTCGCCAGCTCGCCACGGAGAACCCGATAGCCACCGCGACCAGCCCCGCTCCCGCCACCATCAGCAGCGGCTGTCGCCGGAGGAAGTAAACTGCCACAACAGCGGCACAGGTGCAGGTCGGCCCCAGCCAGAGTGGCGGTTCGATCATCAAGCTGAAATAAGTCGCGATCCCAATGCCCAGGGCGACCGCCGCCCAGCCCGGCCAGTTCGGTCGCTGGGCAGCGCAGAATTCTTCCAGTCTTTGCAGGAGATCGGCGGCGGGCATTATGATCGTCTACATTAGGTTGTATCAACGATCTATCATATCGCGTTAGTCGTGGGAAGCCGTTGACCGGGCAGGACTGCCGGAAGCATTGTCCGGCGGCAGTCAATTCATGCTAGAACCCACCGAAACCAAAGCCTCTTTCGGATTGCGCATCATGACCGTGGTTACCCGTTTTGCTCCCTCGCCCACCGGATTCCTGCATATCGGCGGCGCGCGTACGGCCTTGTTCAACTGGCTCTATGCCCGCCATCATGGCGGCATCTTCCATCTGCGCATCGAAGATACGGACCGTGTGCGCTCGACTGATGCAGCGATCGAGGCGATCATCGACGGGCTGAAGTGGCTTGGCCTCGATTGGGACGGCGAGATCGTCTACCAATTCGCCCGCGCCCCGCGCCATGCCGAAGTTGCCAATCAGTTGCTGGCAGCCGGCAAGGCCTATCACTGCTACTGCTCACCGGAAGAACTGGACGAAATGCGCAAGGCCGCCCAGGCTGCCGGCAAGCCGATGAAATACGATGGCCGGTGGCGCGACCGCGACCCGAAGGACGCACCGACCGGCATCAAGCCCGTCATCCGGATTAAGGCGCCGCTGGCAGGCGAGACCATTGTGGTCGACGGCGTCCAGGGCGAAGTCCGCGTCGGCAACGAGCAGCTCGACGACATGATCCTGCTGCGCTCCGACGGCACGCCCACCTATATGCTGTCGGTTGTGGTCGACGACCATGACATGAACATCACCCATGTCATCCGCGGCGATGATCACCTGACCAACACTTTCCGCCAGCGCATGATCTATGACTCGATGGGTTGGGACGCCCCACATTTCAGCCATATCCCGCTCATTCACGGGCCCGATGGCGCCAAACTCTCGAAACGCCATGGCGCACTCGGCGTCGAGGCCTATCGCGACATGGGCTATCTGCCCGCTGCCTTGCGCAATTACCTGCTGCGTCTCGGCTGGGGTCATGGCGATGACGAGATCATCTCGACGGCCCAGGCGATCGAATGGTTTGATCTCGGCGGTATCGGCCGCTCGCCCTCGCGTTTCGACTTTGCCAAGCTCGACAATCTCAACGGCCATTACATGCGCCAGTCCGACGATACGGATCTGGCGAAGGCTGTTGCCGACACGCTCGGTAAAGCCAATGACGCCGCTTCAGTGGCGCTTCTCACGCGCGCCATGCCCGGCCTCAAGAGCCGCGCCAAGAATTTGAAGGAGCTCGCGGAGAACGCAGGCTTCTATGTCCAGTCCCGGCCTTTGGCTTTTGTCGAGAAGGCGCAGGCCATCCTAGTAGCTCCTGAGACGGTGGCGTTGCTGCCGAAGCTAATTGAGACCTATACCGCCGCCGCGACTTGGCAGGCAGCCGCGCTTGAGGAAACGGCGCGCGGCTTTGCCGAAGCTGCCGGCGTAAAGCTCGGTGCCGTGGCACAGCCGCTGCGCGCGGCCCTAACTGGCTCCACCCAATCGCCGCCCATCTTCGAGGTAATGGAGATCCTCGGCAAGGGCGAAGCGCTCATGCGCCTCGGCGATGCTTTGCAGATCAAAGGCTGACCGCCGTCATGGGACGCGGTGCGGTCGCGGTCGTCACCGGCCTTTGCACCGCGCCTCTGTTCGGCGTACTCGCCTTCTGGATAGCTGATCTCGCCATCGGACCTGGCAGCGGCCCGGACGGGTCCATCGCCAATGCCTATCTGGTGCTTTTGATCGCGATCGTCGCTGGCCTCTTTGGCGGCATTGTCACGGCCCTCATCGCCATGTTCTGGCTGCCACCGCGTCTTCGGCCACATGCCTTGGTCGGCAACGCGGTCCTTGTATTCGCCATGATCGTCGGTTGGCAGGTCTTTATCGCCGATCCAAGCCCCTTGGAATATGACGGCGCACGACCATCGCTTGAAGCCGAGATCCGTGTTCCAAAAGCGATTGGCGGTGCCGCTGCCGTCAGTACCATCGTGTTGATCGACGATCTGTCCAATACCCGTCATGACGATCAGATCCGCGCGGAGGGCGATTTTGAGATCCTGCCCTGGGAGACGACGCCCTACCGCGTCAAGGAATGGGCCATCCAAATCATAGTTCAAAACCACGATCTGTGGACCCGCTTCGATCTCGACCTGCCGACGCGGCCGACTGAGTCCACCGACTGGTCACCCTGGCTGATACCGAGCCAGAAGGAAGGCTATGAGGTGCCGAAGGATGTCACGCTGCGCTACCGTTTCCGCCTGATCCCTTACGGGCAATAGAGAGGCAAAGAAAAACCCCTGCCTTGCGGCAGGGGTTCATGTCGATCATATGCAGCCAAATATCAAATACCGCCCATGCACATGTATTTGATTTCGAGATAATCCTCGATCCCGTATTTCGAGCCTTCGCGGCCATTGCCGGATTCCTTGACGCCACCGAAGGGCGCCACTTCGCTCGAGATGATGCCGGTATTGATGCCGACAATGCCATACTCAACCGCCTCGGCCACACGCCACACGCGGCCCAAATCACGCGCATAGAAGTAGGAGGCAAGGCCGAATTCGGTGTCGTTCGCCATCTTGATCACCTCTTCTTCCGTCTTGAAGCGGAAGAGCGGGGCCAGCGGGCCGAAGGTTTCCTCTTTCGCCACCGCCATCTGCGGCGTAACGCCGGTCAGAATGGTGGGTTCAAAGAAGCTGCCGCCCAGGGCATGACGCTTGCCGCCAGCGGCGATCTTGGCACCCTTGGCGACCGCATCGGCGATGTGCTCTTCGACCTTGGCGACCGCCTTCATGTCGATGAGCGGGCCTTGCTGGGTTTCCCCCTTCAAGCCATCGCCGACCTTCATCTTTGCGACTGCCGCCTTCAGTTTTTCGGCAAAGGAGTCATAGACGCTGTCCTGCACATAGATGCGGTTGGCGCACACACAGGTCTGACCGGTGTTGCGGAACTTCGACATCATGGCGCCTTCGACGGCCGCGTCGAGGTCGGCATCGTCGAACACGATGAAGGGGGCGTTACCGCCCAACTCCATCGAGGTCTTCTTCACCGTGTCGGCGCATTGCTTCATGAGCACCTTGCCGATCTCAGTGGAGCCGGTGAAGGTCAGCTTGCGCACGATCGGATTGCTGGTCATTTCGCCGCCGATGGCGGTCGCCGAACCGGTCACCACGTTGAAGACACCTGCCGGCACGCCAGCACGTTCCGCCAGCACGGCGATCGCGAGAGCCGAGAACGGGGTCTGCGTGGCGGGCTTCACGACGATCGGGCAGCCGGCGGCCATGGCCGGTGCCGCCTTGCGCGTGATCATGGCATTGGGGAAGTTCCACGGCGTGATCGCTGCCACGACACCGACCGGCTCCTTGGTTACAACGATGCGCTTGTCGCCCTGATGCGGCGGAATGATATCGCCATAGATGCGCTTGGCTTCTTCAGCGAACCACTCGATGTAGGATGCACCATAAGCGATCTCGCCTTTCGATTCCGCGAGTGGCTTGCCCTGCTCAGCGGTCATCAGCATGGCAAGATCGTCTTGCGCTTCCATCATCAGGTTGAACCATTTGCGCAGGATGTTGGCGCGTTCCTTGGCAGTCTTCTTGCGCCAGGCACCCCACGACGCATTGGCCGCGTCGATGGCACGCTTGGTTTCGGCAGCGCCCATTTGCGGGATCGTGCCAATGACCTCACCGGTCGCGGGGTTGGTGACGTCGATCGTCTTCCCGGAATCCGCATCCAGCCATTGGCCGTTGATAAAGCACTGCTGCCGGAACAGATCCTGATCCTTCATCGGCAGAGCAGATTTCTGCACCTTCATAGCGGCTTGGGTCATGATGAAAAGTCCTCGCTGGTGATGAATTTGGCCGGAGTATACGCGCCACTCCGGCATAAGAAAAGTATTCCCACAGGGGTAGTTCGACAGACAATAACCTCAGCATTTCATGGCATTAGATCGATTTGCAATCGTCGATCCGCGACCCTGAATCCAAGCCTTTCATAGACGTTGAGGGCGGTCTGATTTTCCACTGTCGTGGCAAGGTAGACGGTCCTGAAACCCTGCCCTGCCAGCACCTTCAGCAAAGCACGGCCGAGACCCGTGGCGAAGCCCCTGTTCCGTGCCGCCGCGGCTGTGGCGAAATGCCCGATCAAGGCGGACTTCTCGCGCATGCTTTGCACCAAGGTTCCGGCGCAAGCGACAAGCTGGCCATCTTCGAAAGCACCGACGAACGGCATGAACAGCATATAGGGATCGAACACCGTCTCGGCGTAGTGGGTGCGATAGAAGGCCGCAACGATGTCCGTATCGGCCAGACCGAGGCAGCGGTGATCGACGCGCGGTTCCGCCAAAATCGGCAGCGGGCATCCGAGCACCAGCATTTCGCGCGCTTCCCTCAGCCGAGGTTGCGCCAAGGCGAGATATCGCGACGTCTCCGCCAGCGGCGCATGAATCTCTACGGCGCCCGGCCAATCGGTGCAGGCCGCAATATCCGCACCTGCAACAATCCCAAAGGGCGAGAAGACGCTGAGTTCGCCGAAGATGGCACCGATGATGACGCCCTGCCCGCTTGCACAGAGAAGAGCCAAGCGATTGTCGATGCCGCGCTCGAGATCTTCAATGGCGGTCGCCCAGTAGAAGGACAGGACCGGGTCAGGCCGTAGCAGCGTGTCGATCGCCGCACATTCCGCGGAGCCAAGTTCCGATAATCGCCGGAAAGTCATACGCCAATGACAGCTGCGGCGGTGAAGCCAGACTGGATGGCGCCTTCGATGGTGGCGGGCCAGCCGGTGTCGGTCCAGTCGCCAGCCAGCACCAGATTGCGCCAGCTGGTCTTGGCTCCCGGTCGGCGCCGCAACTGATCGGGCGTCGCGGCGAAAGTAGCCCGCTTTTCCTTGACCACGCGCGAGGCCGGCATGGCCACATCTCCGAGATCGAGCGCCTTGGCGACATCGGCCCACAGACGTCGCGCCAGTTCTTCCGCCGGCAGATCGATATAGGGCTCGGCCGCAGAGGTCGTCGTGGAGACAATGCCGGGCTTCACAAACACCCATTCGGCGATGCCGCCGACCACCCCCAAAAAATGATGGGCGGGGCTTGGGATATCCATTTTGAAATGCGCATTCACGATGCCGCGGAAAGCGTCAGGTGCCGAGAGATTGGGGATTAGATCGGCAGCCACCGGTGCCGTCACCGCCAGCACGACAGCGTCATCCGGGCCGACGGCGATCTGAGTCTTGCCGAAATCAAGTTCCGTAACGCGGTCATCGGCGGACGTGATGGCGCGCAGGCGATGCCCGAACAGGATTTCGGCGCCCTTCTCCTGCAATTGCTTCAAGGCCGGATCAACAAGACTTTCCGACAATCCTTGATGCGGTATCAAGGGATGCAGTGACGCACCGCCTTGACCAAAGGTGTCACGGAACAGGCGGCCGAGCAACTTTGCCGAGGCCCGTTCCGGCTCGGTGTTAAGAGCAGCCACGCACAACGGCGCCCACAGCCGGCGATACGCGACCTTGCTCGTATCAAGTATGTCGGTGACGACAGCATTCTCGCTGGCACGCGCCAGGCGTTCGGCATCGAGATAGTCGAGCAGCGATGTGCCCTTGACGCGGCGGCTGGGTACCAGAAGCCACCAGGGGATTTGGCCTTCGGTCGGCCGGACCTCCCAACGCTCGCTGGTCGCGAGATCGACAAACGGAAAGATCGCCTTGTCCTGGTTCGTGAAGGTCGCCTGCGCGCCGATCTCGGAGATATAGGCCATGGCAGCGAGATTGCCGCTCACCACCAGATGATTGCCATTGTCGATGCGGCAACCCAGTTCGGTATCTTCATAGGAACGGCAGCGGCCACCAGCCTGCTGTGCCGCTTCATAGAGGGTTACCTGCCAGCCGGCGCGCAGCAATCTTGTCGCCGCGGCAAGACCGGCCAAGCCGGCGCCGACAACATGAACGCGATCAGAGGAAGCCATAGCGGATCGCCAGCCAGATCTTGCGCCATTTCGGAACCTTCACCGGTGTCGTCAGGTCCTGCCAGTCCCAGGCGATGAGACGGTCAAGAAGCGCCCCATAGACAGCGCCCATAATACGCGCCGGCCGCATCGGTTTCTTGGCACATTGGCGCATGGCGGCATCCGCATCGGCAAAATGCGCCTTAGCGACGGCGGCGAGATCGCGGCATACCAGGCGCAACTGCGGATCGGTCCGGATGACCTTGGGGTCGGCGCTGTCGATACCATGCTTCTGCAGCAGTTCACGCGGCAGATAGAGCCGATCGCGCCCGGCATCTTCGTCGATGTCACGCAGGATGTTGGTCAACTGCAGCGCGCGGCCCAGATGATAGGCAACCTGGTCGGCGATGGGTTCAGTGGCACCGAACGCACGCACCGACAGGCGGCCGACGGCGGACGCCACCCGGTCGCAATAGAGGTCAAGCGTCGCCATGTCCGGCGCTTGGATCGCGTCTGTGGCATCCATCTCCATGCCATCAATGACGGCAAGGAAATCTTCGCGCCGCAACTTGAAGTCACGCATCGGTCCAAGCAATGCCTGCGAAATCGGCAAGGTTGGTCGTCCGGCATACAGATTGTCGATCTCGGTACGCCACAGGGCCAGCCCGGCCCGCTTTTCCACCTGCGGCGCCTCTTCATCCGCAATGTCGTCGACTTCGCGGCAAAAGGCGTAGATTGCAAACATCGCCTCCCGGCGCGCTTCCGGCAGCAGGCGCATGGCCGAATAGAAGGACGTGCCGGAGGCCTTTACCTTGGCAGCGATTGCATCGGTACCGTTCGTCATCGCTTCTTCGCCACCAGTGACCACAACACACCTTCAATCATTGCCGTTGCAAAAAACAGCTTGGTTGGCTTGACCCGCGCCGCCAACGGATCCGCATGCCGCAACTGGGCGATCATCTTATCGGCCAGCCGCACGATCGTCGCGGATTCGGCGCGCAGGCGAAAATCCCGCAGGCGCCCCGGCAACAATCGCGCCTCAACCATCAGGGTGTCAGTCTTGTTGAGAAGATCGTCGAGACAATGGCGCAGGCCGGAACTAGCATGGCCACTAGAAAGATGTCGCGTCTCGACGCCGCGCGCGGCCAGATGATCCTGCGGCACATAGACCCGGTCCATCTCCAGATAGTCGACGCCGCAATCCTGCAGATGATTGATCACCTGCAACGCGGCGCAAAGTGCATCGGAAGGACCGCGCGCCGCCGCCGGCTCGCCATGGAGGTCGAGCAGTTGCCGGCCAACCGGCGCCGCCGAATAGCGACAATAGGTCATCAGCTCGTCCCAGTTGGCATAACGCTGCTTGGTCGCATCCATGCGGAACGCGATCAGCAATTCACTGGAATTGGTTGGTGCGACATTTGTCTGCGCCAGCGATCGGCGCAGATCTGCTGCTTCCTTTACATCTTCGCGCGAGGGATCAAGGAGGACAGCATCCATGAGATCCAACCGTGCGATCTTGTCTTGCGGCGTCAGGGCCGAGTTGTCGGCAATGTCATCACCCATCCGCGCAAAGCGGTAGAAGGCATGAACATGCGGTCGCAGTTCGGCACGGATCAGCGCCGAGCCGACCGGGAAATTCTCGGTCGCGGCCGATTTGCCCGATGGCGTCGCGATTTTCGCTGCGGTGTTGCTCACGCTGCCCTCTTGGCACGGCTGCCCTTGACGTTCTCCGCCTGCGCGCGACCTTTCCATTGACCGCCTGTCCCATGCCAATATCGCCACGCCGACGCCACCGTCGCCAATGTGTAGTAGCAGGCGATCAGCGGTAGAAACGGCGCCCAGAGCGGCGAACGATGATAGTTCGCCAGCGTCGGCAAATAGCTGAAGGACATCATGGCCCAGGCGATGATGCCCAGCGGGCGAATGCCGGGATCGCTACTGATGGTGAGAATCGGCGGCAACAGATAGGTGGCAATCATCCCCAGCACCGACCCGATCAGCAGAAGGGTCGAATGATTGAGTTGCGTGAACGCCGACCGCGCAATGAGATCCCAGAGATCGCGCCAAGCCGGATAGCCGCGCAGGCTGGCAACATTGCTGGCAAGGCCCAGCCAGATCGGCCCTGTCTTCTTGATGGCCTGACCCAGGGCACAATCGTCGATGAGTGCGCCACGGATGGCAGCGATTCCGCCAATCTCCTTCAGGGCTTTGGCGCGGACCAGCATACAGCCGCCGGCGGCGGCTCCCAGTTTGTGCTTAGGGTCGCGCACCCAGTTGAATGGGTAGAGCTTCTGGAAGAAAAAGATGTAGGCTGGGATCAGGGCCTTTTCTGCGAAGGTGTCAGTTCGCAGCTTGGCCATCAACGACACTAGATTATAGCGCCCGTGCTCGGCCCGGCCGACCAACGCTGCGAGACTGTCCGGCGCATGAAGAATGTCTGCATCCGTCAGCAGCACATAGCTCACTTTGGGCGTCAGGCGTTGCGCCTCAGCAAGCCCCTGCTGCACTGCCCATAGCTTCCCGGTCCAACCATTCGCCAACGGCTTCCCCTTAAGGATATGGAAGCGATGACCGCTACCAGCAGCAACCGCTGCCCGCGCAGCGGATTCTGCCTCCGCCGCAGTGCCATCCTCGCTGTTGTCGTCGACCAGAATGACCGTGAGACGACCTTGGTAAAGTTGCCCTAGCAGAGCTCGCACGACTTCGCCGACGACACCTGCTTCGTTACGGGCCGGGACGATCGCCGCGACGTCGGGCCAGGTCATGTTGGCCTGCGTCGGTGCTGCCTCAGGCTCGGTCAGGCGCTCGCGCCAGAAGCCTCCCCGAAACACCAGCAGATAGAGCCAGATGCCGGCCGGGAGCCCGGCCAGCGCGATCAAGAATTCAGACATGCGGTTCCTATAGCCGTAAGACCGTAGCCATACCACCCCCTAATGGCAGCGCCAGGCCCATCCCCGTGTGATATTTATAGCCCGAAAGCGGTCGCTAAAACATTGATTCTAAATGCTTGACCAGTTCGACGGCCCCGGCGCTGAACTGGCCGCCGTCATGCTCTCTTGCGTCATGCCGCATTCTCACCAATGATTGTCTTAGGGGCGGCGGCCACTGGGGCAAGGAGTGGCCTTAGCTACTGGCGCGGAGATCGGCCGCAAGCCGACTATTCGCCGGTGGGAGGACACGAACTGTGACCAACCACAAACCATTCCTGCCGGCGGCCGTGATCATGACGGAAAAGTCGGCCGCAAGCCGCGCTACCACTCGTCCCATCGGCGATATCGCCGTCGTCGATTTTGGCATTTCCCCGGATCCGCTGCTCAGCCTCCTGCCGAACGGTACCATTCTCAACGTCAATCAACGTGCAGCCGAAATGTTCAGTTGCCACGCCCGGTTGATGATGGGGGCGCACATCGGCGCATTTCTGGAAGGCCTGACCCACGATGACGACAAGCCATCGTCAGAAAAATTGATGGGAGCTCTTTTTGTCGGTGACGGATCGCCGATCGAGGCGGTGGCGCACAAACTCAATGGAGACAGTCTGCCGGTCGAGATCACGTCAGCCGTCCTGGATCAGGACGGCGTCTCAATTATCATCGCCGCCATGCGTGACATTACCCATCGCAAGCACAATGAAAGCGCGTTGACGAAGGCAAAAGAAAATGCCGAGCGAGCCAATGTCGCCAAGCTGGAGTTTCTCGGCCAGTTGTCTCATGAACTGCGCACCCCGCTCGCCGCCGCAATCGGCTTTGCCGAGGTGATGCGGGACGAGATGTTCGGCCCACTCGGGATCAAGCTTTACCAGACCTATGCTGCCGACATCTGCAAGAGCGGCCGCCAGCTCGCCGATGTCGTAGAACGCATCATTGATGTTTCGCGGCTGGAGGGTCGCATGGCTATAGCGCATACGCGCATGGCCGACTTAGGCGAGATCGTCGAACGGGTGATCGAGCACCACGCAGCAGACGCCGCTATTCAGGGAGTGCGAATCTCCCATAACCTGCGGCGCGGCAGCATACCCGTCGTGCTTGATGACGAGACGCTACAAAAGATGATCGCTCACGTCGTCGAGAACGCTATCAAATACAACCGCTTCGGTGGCAAGGTCGAAATCGCTGGCAAGGTCGAAATCGCGCAGGAAACGGATGTTCGCCAAGTCCTTTTGACAGTAACGGACAATGGCGCGGGATTCGCCGCCGAGCAGTTGCAGAAGCTACAGCGTTCGCTGGACACCAATAATCAGTTGACCAACGGTGGGCTGGCACTATGCGGCGCGTTCCTGCATTTGATCGGCGGTAGCCTGTCGATCTGCAGTGCTCCCAATCTCGGCACAACCGCGACCCTCGCTTTTCCACAGCGTTACGATGGACGCTGGCATCCTTGAATGAAGAACCCCGCTGCAGCTGCAGCGGGGTTCATCATAACGTCTCGCGTTGCAAGCGAAGAGCGCGTTAGGCCACTTCCGCCTTGGGCGACTGATCGGTAATCGCCGGCTTGCGCTCCTGCGCAGCCTGAAGCTCTTTGTCGCGCGATGCGGCAACCTGCTTCAGACGAGCCATGACCGAGCCGGTACCGGCCGGGATCAAGCGACCGACGATCACGTTTTCCTTGAGGCCGATCAGATTGTCGACGCGACCGGAAACCGCTGCCTCGGTGAGGACGCGAGTGGTTTCCTGGAACGACGCTGCCGAGATGAACGAACGGGTCTGCAGACTGGCCTTGGTGATGCCGAGCAGCACTGGCTTCGCCGTCGCCAGGCGACCACCTTCCTTCAAGACCTTCTCGTTCTCGGTGTCCAGTTCCGTGCGGTCGATCTGCTCGCCCGCGAGGAAGGTGGTGTCACCCGGATCGCCAACTTCAACCTTCTGCAGCATCTGGCGAACGATGACTTCGATGTGCTTGTCGTTGATCTTCACGCCCTGCAGTCGATAGACCTCCTGGATCTCATTGATGAGATAGGACGCCAGCGCTTCGATGCCGAGCACATTGAGGATATCATGCGGCACAGGGCTGCCATCCATCAGGAGATCGCCCTTCTGGACGTAATCGCCTTCCTGCACCGAGATATGCTTGCCCTTCGGGATCAAGTACTCGACCGGTTCGACGCTGGCATCGTCGGAGACGACGACAACGCGGCGCTTGGCCTTGTAGTCCTTGCCGAATTCCACGCGACCAGCGCTCTCGCTGATGATCGCATAGTCCTTCGGCTTGCGTGCTTCGAAGAGCTCGGCAACACGCGGCAGACCGCCGGTGATGTCGCGGGTCTTCGAGCTTTCGCGCGGGATACGGGCCAGCACGTCGCCGGCGCGGACAAACGCGCCATTCTCAACCGAGAGAATAGCATCGACCGACATGAAGTAGCGGGCTTCGATGCCGTTCGGCAAGGTGATGACATTGCCCTTGTCGTCGCGCAGCGTGACGCGGGGACGCAGATCCGCACCGCGCGGCTGCTGCTTCCAATCGACGACGACGCGGCTCGAAATGCCGGTGGTTTCGTCGACCACTTCGCGCATCGACAGGCCTTCGACCAGGTCGATGTAGTTCACGATGCCTTCTTTTTCAGTGATGATCGGCAGCGTGTAGGGATCCCATTCCGCGAGCTTCTGGCCCTTGGTGACCTTGGCGCCATGATCCTGGATCAGTTTGGCGCCATAGGGCACGCGGTGACGTGCGCGTTCGCGGCCCACGTCATCGACGAGGACGATTTCGCAGTTACGGCCCATGACGACGGGGATACCGTCGCTGTTCATGACGATGTTGCGGTTCTTCACCTGCACTTCGCCATTATAGGTCGCTTCAATCGCCGACTGTTCGGCACCGCGCTGGGCGGCACCACCGATGTGGAAGGTACGCATGGTAAGCTGCGTGCCCGGCTCACCGATCGACTGCGCCGCGATGACGCCGATGGCTTCACCGATGTTGACCGGCGTACCGCGCGCGAGATCGCGGCCGTAGCAAGCCGCGCACACGCTGGTCTTGGTATCACAGGTGAGGACCGAACGGATCTTCACCGTGTCGACGCCGGCACGCTCGATCTCGTCGGCCATCGGCTCGTCGATGAGGACGCCACGAGCAGCAATCGTGCGACCCGAGAGCGGATCCTTCACGTCGGCCGCAACCGTACGGCCGAGGATACGTTCGCTGAGCGCCGCGATGGTTTCGCCGCCTTCGACGACCGCCTTCACGGTCAGGCCGTTTTCCGTCCCGCAATCGAGTTCGGTGATGATCGCATCCTGGGCGACGTCGACGAGACGACGCGTCAGGTAACCGGAGTTCGCCGTCTTCAAGGCGGTGTCGGCAAGACCCTTGCGGGCGCCGTGGGTCGAGTTGAAGTACTCGAGCACCGAGAGGCCTTCTTTGAAGTTCGCGATGATCGGCGTTTCGATGATTTCGCCGGACGGCTTGGCCATCAGACCGCGCATACCAGCGAGCTGCTTGATCTGAGCAGCCGAACCGCGGGCGCCGGAATGCGCCATCATGAACACCGAGTTGATGCCCTTACCGGTCGATTCCTTGGACATGACTTTCATCATCTCTTCGGCGACCCGCTCAGTGCAGTTCGACCAGACGTCGACGACCTTGTTGTACTTTTCACCCTGGGTGATGAGGCCGTCCTGGTACTGCTGCTCGTATTCCTTGACCTTCTGCTGCGCATCGGCAACGAGCTTCTTCTTCGCTTCCGGGATGATCATGTCATCCTTGCCGAAGGAGATACCCGCCTTGCAGGCCTGGGCAAAGCCCATGCCCATGATGCGATCGGCGAAGATGACCGTCTCTTTCTGGCCGCAATGACGATAGACGGAGTCGATCACGTTAGTGATCTCCTTCTTCGTCAACACGCGGTTGATGAGCGAGAACGGTAGGTTCGGATGGCGCGGCATGACTTCTGACAGCAGCATGCGGCCCGGCGTCGTCTGAACGAGGAGCGTCACCGGTGCGCCGGTTTCGTCAACGGTCTTGAGACGCGCCTTGATCGGCGTGTGCAAGGTGATGACCTTGGCTTCGATCGCATGCTGGATCTCGCCGATGTTGGACATGACCATGCCCTCGCCCGGCTCGCCCTTGCCTTCCATCGTGAGGTAATAGAGACCAAGGACGATGTCCTGGCTCGGCACGATGATCGGCTTGCCGTTGGCGGGGCTGAGGATGTTGTTGGTCGACATCATCAGCACGCGTGCTTCGAGCTGCGATTCCAACGACAGCGGCACGTGGACCGCCATCTGATCGCCGTCGAAATCGGCGTTGAAGGCTGTGCAGACCAGCGGATGCAGCTGGATGGCCTTGCCTTCGATCAGCACCGGCTCGAAAGCCTGGATGCCGAGGCGATGGAGCGTCGGCGCACGGTTCAACATCACCGGGTGTTCGCGGATGACCTCTTCCAGGATGTCCCACACTTCGGGACGTTCCTTTTCGACCATGCGCTTGGCGGCCTTGATGGTCGAGGCCATGCCGTAGATTTCGAGCTTTGAATAGATGAACGGCTTGAACAGCTCGAGCGCCATCTTCTTCGGCAAACCGCACTGATGCAGCTTCAGCTCCGGACCCACGACGATGACCGAACGGCCGGAATAATCGACGCGCTTGCCGAGGAGGTTCTGACGGAAGCGACCCTGCTTGCCCTTCAGCATGTCGGAGAGCGACTTCAGCGGACGCTTGTTGGCGCCCGTGATGACGCGACCACGACGGCCGTTATCGAATAGCGCGTCGACAGCTTCCTGCAGCATGCGCTTTTCGTTGCGGACGATGATGTCCGGCGCCTTCAATTCGATGAGGCGCTTCAGCCGGTTGTTACGGTTGATGACGCGGCGATAAAGATCGTTGAGATCCGACGTCGCAAAGCGACCGCCATCGAGCGGCACGAGCGGACGCAGTTCCGGCGGAATGACCGGGATGACGTCCATGATCATCCATTCCGGCTTGGAACCGGATTCAAGGAACGCATCGACCAGCTTCAGGCGCTTCACCAGCTTCTTGCGCTTGGCTTCCGACGATGTCTCACGCAGATCGACCTTCATCGTCTCGCGCTCTTCGGCAAGATCGATGGTCGACAGCATGCCCTTCAGGGCTTCGGCGCCAATACCGGCCTGGAACGCATCCTGACCGTATTCATCCTGCGCATCGAGATACTGCTCCTCATTGAGCAGCTGATGCTGCTTCAGCGGAGTGAGGCCCGGCTCGATGACGACATAGTTTTCGAAGTAAAGGATGCGCTCGAGATCTTTCAGCGTCATATCGAGGAGCAAGCCGATGCGCGACGGCAGCGACTTCAGGAACCAGATATGCGCCACCGGCGAGGCGAGCTCGATATGGCCCATGCGCTCGCGCCGGACCTTCGAGAGCGTCACTTCCACGCCGCATTTTTCGCAGACGATGCCGCGATACTTCATACGCTTGTACTTGCCGCACAAGCATTCGTAATCCTTGATCGGACCGAAAATGCGGGCGCAGAACAGACCGTCGCGCTCCGGCTTGAACGTCCGGTAATTGATGGTTTCGGGCTTCTTGATCTCGCCGAACGACCACGAGCGAATTCGCTCCGGGCTCGCGATCGAGATGCGGATATTGTCGAAGGTTTGCGGGCCCTGGGGCTGTCCGAAAACGCTCATCAGCTCTTGATTCATCGCCATCTCCTTCCGCTACCCGCCCGACGGGGCGCACCCGTCGGGCATCGGGCAGCTATCCGATTTAGTAATCGTTCTGCGTCAATTCGACATTGAGGCCGAGCGAGCGGAGTTCCTTCACCAACACGTTGAAGCTCTCCGGGATGCCGGACTCGAAATTGTCGTCGCCGCGGACGATCGCCTCGTAGGTCTTGGTACGACCGGAGACGTCGTCGGACTTCACCGTCAGCATTTCCTGCAGCGTATAGGCGGCACCATAGGCTTCGAGGGCCCAGACCTCCATTTCGCCGAAACGCTGACCACCGAACTGAGCCTTACCACCCAGCGGCTGCTGGGTGACGAGGCTGTACGGCCCGATCGAACGCGCGTGGATCTTGTCGTCGACCAAGTGGTGCAGCTTCAACATATAGATGTAGCCGACCGTCACCTGACGTTCGAACACGTCGCCGGTGCGGCCGTCGATCAGCGTCACCTGGCCGGAGCTTTCCAGCCCTGCCTTGGTCAGCATCTCGACGATGTCTTCTTCACGAGCGCCATCGAACACCGGCGTCGCAATGTGGATACCGCCGCGCAGATTGCCGGCGAGTTCCATCAGCTGATCATCGGGCAACTCCATGACTTCGGCCTTGTAGGTCTTCTCGCCATAGATGTCCTTCACCGACTTGCGCAGTTCGGCATACTTGCCGTTCAAGCGCACCTGATCGACCATCTCACCGACCTGACGGCCGAGATTGGCACAGGCCCAGCCGAGATGGGTTTCAAGGATCTGACCCACGTTCATGCGCGAGGGCACGCCCAGCGGATTGAGCACGATATCGACCGGTCGGCCGTCTTCGAGGTAGGGCATGTCTTCGCAAGGAACGATGCGCGAGACGACACCCTTGTTGCCGTGACGACCGGCCATCTTGTCGCCCGGCTGCAGCTTGCGCTTCACCGCGACGAACACTTTGACCATCTTCATGACGCCCGGCGACAACTCGTCGCCGCGCTGCAGTTTCTCGACCTTGTTCTCGAAGCGCTTCTCGAGAGCGGTGACGCTCTCGTTGAACTGCTTCTTCAAGGCCTCGATTTCGGCCATGCGCTTGTCGTTCTTGATGCCGATCTGGCGCCATTGGCCCGGCGTGAACTCCGAGAGCACCTTGTCGGTGATCTTGGTGTCCGGCTTCAGCGTCTTCGGGCCACCGGCCGCGAGCTGATTGACCAACAGTTCCTTGAGACGGCTGTAGAAGTTCCGCTCAAGGATCGCCTTTTCGTCGTCACGATCCTTGGCGAGACGTTCGATTTCGGCGCGCTCGATGGCGAGTGCGCGTTCGTCCTTGTCAACGCCACGGCGCGAGAAGACGCGCACTTCGACGATCGTGCCGGAAACTCCCGGCGGCAGGCGCATCGACGTATCACGCACGTCGGAGGCCTTTTCGCCGAAGATGGCGCGCAGCAGCTTTTCTTCCGGCGTCATCGGGCTTTCGCCCTTCGGCGTCACCTTGCCAACCAGAATGTCGCCCGGCTTCACTTCGGCGCCGATGTAAACGATGCCGGCTTCGTCGAGGTTCTTGAGGGCTTCTTCACCGACGTTCGGAATGTCGCGGGTGATTTCTTCCTGGCCCAGCTTCGTGTCGCGGGCCATGCATTCGAATTCTTCGATATGGATCGAGGTAAACACGTCGTCGGAGACGATGCGTTCCGAGATCAGGATCGAATCTTCGAAGTTGTACCCATTCCACGGCATGAACGCGACCAGCACGTTGCGGCCGAGAGCCAACTCACCGAGCTCGGTCGACGGACCGTCGGCAATGATATCGCCCTTCTCGACGATGTCACCGACACGCACCAGCGGACGCTGGTTGATGCAGGTGTTCTGGTTCGAGCGCTGGAACTTCAGCAGGTTGTAGATGTCGACACCCGGCACGGCCGAATCCGTCTCGCCGGTGGCGCGGATGACGATACGTGTGGCGTCAATTTGATCGACGATGCCAGCACGACGGGCGCCGATCGCAACACCGGAATCGCGTGCGACGGTGCCTTCCATGCCGGTGCCGACGAGCGGTGATTCCGCACGCAGGAGCGGCACGGCCTGACGCTGCATGTTCGAACCCATCAGCGCGCGGTTGGCGTCATCGTTCTCGAGGAACGGGATGAGCGCCGCGGCCACGGAAACCAGCTGCTTCGGGCTGACGTCGATGAAGTGGATGTCATCACGACGCGCCATGATGAAATCGCCACCGCGACGGCACGAGATCAGATCGTCGACCAGCTTGTTCTTGGAATCGAACTGCGCATTGGCCTGGGCGATCGTGTACTTGCCCTCTTCCATCGCCGAGAGATAGATCACCTCGTCGGTGACGCTTCCCTTTTCGACGCGGCGATACGGGCTCTCGATGAAACCGTACTGATTGACGCGGGCAAAGGTCGCGAGGCTGTTGATGAGACCGATATTCGGACCTTCCGGCGTTTCAATCGGGCAGATACGGCCGTAATGCGTCGGATGCACGTCGCGCACTTCGAAACCAGCGCGCTCGCGGGTGAGACCACCCGGCCCAAGCGCCGACAGGCGACGCTTGTGGGTGATTTCCGACAGCGGATTGGTCTGATCCATGAACTGGCTGAGCTGCGACGAGCCAAAGAACTCGCGCACCGCGGCGGCAGCCGGCTTGGCGTTGATCAGGTCATGCGGCATGACCGTGTCGATCTCGACCGAGCTCATGCGCTCACGGATCGCACGTTCCATGCGCAGCAGACCCAAGCGGTACTGGTTCTCGAGCAATTCGCCGACCGATCGGACGCGGCGGTTGCCGAGATGATCAATATCGTCGATTTCGCCACGACCGTCCTTCAGGTCATGCATGACCGAGAGGATGGCAAGGATGTCTTCCTTACGCAGCACGCGCACCTGATCGTCGGCACCCTGCGGATCGAAGTGATCCGTCGGCAGCACCGAGAGACGCGAATTCATCTTCACGCGACCGACCGAAGACAGATCGTAGCGCTCAAGATCGAAGAACAGACCACGGAACAGGGCTTCCGCCGTGTCCAAGGTGGGCGGCTCGCCGGGGCGCATGACGCGGTAGATATCGATCAGCGCTTCTTCGCGGCTTGAGTTCTTGTCCGCCTTCAGGGTGTTGCGGATGTACGGGCCGACATTGACATGATCGATGTTCAGCGTCGCCAATTCCTTGGCGCCGATTTCCTCGAGCGTGGTGAGCGTCGCCTGGCTGATCTCGTCACCGGCTTCGATCAGAATTTCGCCCGTCTCTTCATTGATGACGTCAACAGCCGAGAAACGGCCGATGATCTCTTCCGGCGTGACGAGGGCGTCCTTGAGGCCGCCTTCCTGGAGCTTCTTGGCCAGGCGCGGCGTCATCTTGGTGCCGACTTCGGCGACGACCTTGCCGGTCTTCGCATCGACCAGGTCGGCGATGAGCTTGATGCCCTTGGTGCGTTCGGCGTCGAACGGCGTGGTCCAGCCCTTCTTCGTCTTCGCGAACACGACCTGCTTATAGAAGAACGCGAGCACTTCTTCGGTCGACATACCGCCGAAACGGCGATCGTCTTCGCTGAGTGTCTCGCCCTTCTTCAGCTTGGCTTCGCTGTTCTTGTTCCACAGCGCCAAGAGCAGCGTCGTCGCCGGCAGCTTGCGGCGGCGATCGATGCGCACATAGACCAGATCCTTGGCGTCGAATTCGAAATCGAGCCACGAGCCACGATACGGGATGACGCGCGCGGCGAAGAGATACTTCCCGCTGCTATGCGTCTTGCCCTTGTCGTGATCGAAGAACACGCCCGGGCTGCGATGCATCTGGCTGACAACGACACGCTCGGTGCCGGCAACAACAAAGGTGCCGCTATGCGTCATGAGCGGCATATCGCCCATGTACACGTCCTGCTCTTTGATGTCGCGGATCGAGCGCGCACCGGTCTCTTCGTCATGGTCCCAGACGACGAGACGCAGCGTCACCTTGAGCGGTGCCGCAAAGGTCATTCCGCGCTGCTGGCATTCCTCGACGTCGTATTTCGGCTCTTCCAGTTCATAGCGAACGAACTGCAGCTCGGCCTTCTCGGAGAAATCGCGGATCGGGAACACCGACCGGAAAACTTCCTGAAGGCCGGAATTCTGACGCTTCTCCGCAATCACACCGACTTGCAGGAATTGATCGTAGGAGCTTTTCTGCACCTCGATCAGATTCGGCATGGTGGTGACCTCGGCGATACGGCCAAAGGTCTTGCGGATGCGCTTGCGGCCGGTAAACGACTTCGACATTGACATCCCTCGTCTCAAACTATGGGGCTAGCGATCAGCGGAAATCCCGATGCTCGCTTAAATCTCTTGCCGCCTGTCCGGTAACCCGGAACTTTCGCCGATCGATCACATTTATCGATCCCTTGGCACGGCGACGGTCGCCGCTGCGATTGATATATCCGGGCTTCAATTCCGGTTGGCGTTCATCGCAAAACGCCGAAAGACGCCGAATCTCCGGAGGCACGGAAGCGCCGAGCCTTGCGGCCGGCGCTTCCCACCCCAGAAAACGGCGTCGAAGCTTACTTCAGCTCGACCTTGGCGCCGGCAGCTTCGAGCTTCTTCTTCAGCTCTTCGGCTTCCGCTTTGCCAACGCCTTCCTTCACGGCCTTCGGCGCGCCTTCGACCAGGTCCTTGGCTTCTTTCAGGCCAAGACCCGTGATCGCGCGCACTTCCTTAATCGCGTTGATCTTGTTGGCACCACCGTCGACGAGGATGACGTTGAATTCCGTCTTTTCCTCGACCGCAGCGGCGGGAGCCGCGGCAGCGGCAGCGGCGGGAGCCGCAGCCGACACGCCCCAAGCTTCTTCAAGCTTCTTCGAAAGCTCAGCGGCTTCCATAACGGTGAGCTTCGAGAGCTCGTCAACCAGCTTCTGCAAATCAGCCATTTTATTCTCCTAGGCTTTAGTCTTGTTGGGTTCGAACTTCAGTTAATGGGTCGCAGATCGGCCTATCAGGCCTCACCCTTCCGGGCATAAGCGCCAAGCACGCGCGCCAGCTGAGCAGCAGGCGCCTGCACGACCGTGGCCACACGCGTGGCCGGAGTCTGCAGGAGAGCGATAAGCTTCGAACGAAGCTCGTCCAGCGACGGCAGGGTGGCCAAGGCCTTGATCCCATCCGCGCTCAACGTCTGGGTGCCCATGGAGCCCCCGACGATGGTGAGCTTGTCGTTGCTTTTGGCGTACAGCACGGCGACCTTTGCGGCTGCGATCGGATCCGCCGAATAGGCGATGGCCGTCGGGCCCTTGAGGAACTGCCCCAGGTCTTCGTGCTTGGTACCCTTCAGAGCGAGCTGTGCTAGCCGATTTTTGGCGACTTTGAAGCCGGCTCCGGCCGCCCGCATCTTGCGACGCAGGTCAGACACTTCGGCAACGCTCAAACCGTTCTGCTGGGTAACAACCACCAGATTCGCGGTGTTGAGTGTTTCCTGGAGTTCCGTGACCAGCTTCTCTTTGCCAGATCGGTCCACGTTTCGTCTCCGATACTAATGACCCCATGTTCCAAGTGTGGAACGCGGGACCGGTTACAATTGGACCTTCCGACCCATCTCTGCTGTCCCCGAGGGGATAGCGCCCAAGACAGAACCGGAAAGCCCGGTTGACCTGTCCCAGAAGTTCGACCCGAACAGACAAATGCCAACAGGCATCTGCCAAATTTCGGTTCACCTCTGTCTATTGCAGGCGAAAGGCGGAACGACCTTCCATTAGTCTCCAACGCCAAGGAGACCTGCAGTCTCGGACAGGGAAATGGATGATTTCTCATCCACCCTTCGACGACCTCCCGGACGAATCCGGAAAGCCGTCAAAACTCTTCAATCAATCAGCCGCCACCAAAACGGCGACGTCGAGCTTCATGCCCGGGCCCATGGTCGAAGCCAGCGATACCTTCTTAATGTAGGTACCCTTGGCGCCCGCAGGCTTGGCTTTGTTGATCGCGCTGACAAACGCCTTCACGTTGGCGACGAGATCGGCTTCCGAGAAGCTGACCTTGCCGACACCGGCATGGACGAGACCGGCCTTCTCGGCACGGAACTCGACCTGACCGCCCTTGGCCGCTTTCACGGCTTCGGCGACGTCGTTGGTGACGGTGCCAAGCTTCGGGTTCGGCATCAGGCCGCGCGGGCCCAGGACCTTACCAAGCTTACCAACGGTCACCATCATGTCCGGCGTCGCGATGACGCGGTCGAAATCCATCTTGCCGGCCTGGATCTGTTCAGCCAGATCGTCGGCACCGACGATATCCGCACCGGCCTTCTTCGCCGCTTCGGCCTTGTCGCCCTTGGCGAACACGGCGACACGGACGGTCTTGCCGGTACCATGCGGCAGCGAAACCACGCCGCGCACGTTCTGATCGGCATGCTTCGGATCGATGCCGAGGTTCATGGCGATCTCGACGGTTTCGTCGAATTTCGTCTTCGCACGCGACTTCAATTCCTTCACCGCATCCTGCAGCGAATAGAACTTTGTGCGATCGATGCCTTCATAGGCCTTTTTAATGCGCTTGCCGGTCATGATTATTCCTCCACAACCTGCAGGCCCATCGAACGGGCCGAACCGCGGATCATTTCCGCCGCCGCATCGATGTCATGCGCGTTGAGATCAGCCATCTTCGTCTTGGCAATCTCACGGCACTGGGTCATCGTCACCTTGCCGACGAACGCGCCGATGCCGGTCGTCTTCGAGCCCTTGTCGATCTTCGCGGCCTTCTTCAGGAAGTAGCTGGCCGGCGGCGTCTTGGTGACGAAGCTGAACGAACGGTCGCTGAACGCGGTGATGACCACCGGGATCGGCATGCCCGCTTCCAATTGCTGGGTCGCCGCGTTGAACTCTTTGCAGAACTGCATGATGTTCAAGCCGCGCTGACCTAATGCAGGACCGACGGGCGGCGACGGATTCGCCTTACCGGCCGGGATCTGCAGCTTAATGTAGCCTTCGATCTTCTTTGCCATGATGAAACCTCGTTATGAAGCCTTTACCCGGCTTCCTGGGGTTTTGTGGTCCGGCCCTGGCTGGCCTCCCACACTCTCATTCCGATGAAACCGTCACCGGGCGGATAGACAGGCGAAAGGTCGTTAGACCTTTTCGACCTGCGAATATTCAAGCTCGACCGGCGTCGCGCGACCGAAGATGGAAACGGCAACCTTGAGGCGGCCTTTCTCTTCGTCGACTTCCTCGACATGCCCGGTGAAGGAGGTGAACGGACCGTCGTTGACACGGACCTGCTCGCCCACTTCGAAAATGACCGCGCGCTTCGGACGCTCAATGCCCTCCTGCACCTGATGCAGGATGCGCTGCGCTTCAGCTTCCGAAATCGGGCTCGGCTTGCCTTTGCCGCCCAGGAAACCGGTTACCTTCGGCGTGTTCATGATCAAGTGCCATGACTCGTCGGACAGCTCCATGCGCACCAGGACGTAGCCTGGGAAGAATTTACGCTCCGCATTGACCTTCGAACCGCGCCGGACTTCGACCACTTCTTCGGTCGGCACCAGCACGTCGGTCAGCAATTCTTCCATGCCCTTCTGCTTGGCTTGCTCGCGAATGGATTCAGCGATCTTGCGCTCAAAGCCAGAATAGACATGGACCACGTACCAACGATGCGCCATTGCGCTTAGCTCCCCAGACCCAAAACGGCGGTGATGCCCCAACCCAGGACGGCGTCGACCGCGAGGAAGAAAACAGAGGCAACCGCCACCATCACAAACACCATCGAGGTCGTGATGGTCGTTTCCTTGCGGCTCGGCCAGGTGACTTTCGCCACTTCCTGCCGGACCTGCCGGAAAAATTCGATCGGACTTGTTTTCGCCATCGTTCCGGAACCTGAAATCAGCTTCAATTAAACTCTGTACTCTCGTTCTACCGGCCGATCCTCCGTGAAGCGGAAGGAAGGCTGGCAGGGGCAGCAGGGATCGAACCCGCAACCTTCGGTTTTGGAGACCGACGCTCTACCAGTTGAGCTATGCCCCTAACATCTCCTCAACTACCGGTCCCACCTAGTAACGCCGATCCGGCGACTGCATTTCGCAGCCGCCGGAGCAGCATTTCCGGGCCATTCCGGCAGCGGCTTGCGCCGCCAACCTTTACGGGCCTTCTTACTCGACGATCTTGGCGACGACGCCGGCGCCGACGGTGCGACCGCCTTCGCGGATGGCGAAGCGCAGGCCTTCA
>NZ_CAKZGO010000022.1 GCF_936916975.1 uncultured Dongia sp.
GCCCGCGGGGGCGGGGGTTGGGTGGGGGGGGCTTGGTGTCCCGTCGCGCCTGTCCCCCCCCTCCCCCGCACCCGCCCCCGGGTGGGGAGAGGGGGCGAGATGGCAAGGAAAGATCGAGTTCTGGATCCTATTTCCCCGTCGCGGTCGCGAAATGCTTGCCGAGGTCGGGATGCGGGCGCGGGATGACGTGGACGGAGACCAGGGTGCCGACGCTGCTCGCAGCCTCGGCGCCGGCCTCGGTCGCGGCCTTCACCGCACCGACATCGCCATTGATGATGACGGCGACAAGGCCGTCACCGACTTCCTCGCGGCCGACCACTGTGACGTTGGCGGCCTTGACCATGGCATCGGCCGCGGCCAGGGCAGCGACGAAACCGCGGGTCTCGATCATTCCGATTGCATTCGACATGGTTCTCTCCTTGCTTTGATGCGTGTTGTTACTTGGATTTCGATTTCGTGGGCTCGTCCAGCGAGCCGATGATGAGGGCGTCGATGGGAATCTTGCCGCCGCCCAGCCAGGAGGCGGCGGTTGACCCGGTGACGATGAGCACATCCTCGCCCTCGCCGCAGCCCAGCACGTCGAAGGCGATCATGCGCCCACCGCCATGGCTCTCCACTTCCAGGAAGGCGCCAGATGGAATGTGTTCGATCTTCTTGGTGGCCCAATAACGGCCCACGACCCGACCTCGAATCATTGTCCGATCCTTTCGACGCTGATGTTGCGTGCCTTGGCCTTGTCGCGGGCCAAGGGAGTGATGCTGACGCCGGGCCCGAGCAGTAGGCGCGTTACGCTTTTGCCTAGCTTGACGATGACGGCCTCGGTGACGACGCCCTTATCGATGCGATGGCTTTGCGACGGCGTCGTGGCTGCGGCCGCTTGGGTGGCGCCCGCAAGCTGGAAAGGATGCCTTCCGGCGAGGATGGCTGACTTCACCTGTGGATCTTCCGCGAGGCGCACGACGTCACGGGCAAAATTGGCAAGATCGGCGTCATTGCTGATGCGAATTGTCGTGGCGGCCGGCAAGGCAGCACCTTTGCCGGCCTTCAGCGCCGCGACTTCCTCGGCAATGACATCGCGGATCAGGGTGCGGATGAGATTCTTGTCCATGTCCATCATCCCTGCAACGCGGCAAGTGCCGCTTCAGCGCCCATGCGGACATTGGATTCTTCGCCGGAGAGATAGACGCGGCCCGTGGCACCGAACATGCGGTAGTCGATCACCTTGATGTCCGCGGTCTTCTCCGCCTCATTGGTGGCGAGAATGGCGTAGGAAGCGGGCTGCATTTCAAGGACGAACAAGGATTCTCCAGGCAGGATCATCGATCCCGATTTGTTGCGGTTGATGAGAAAGGCATGGCCGTTATCGATCCGCGTCACGATCTTGGAGGCGAGGATCTGCGGCTTCATCGCCTGGTCCTGGCGGGCGCCCAGCTGCTCCAGCACGGCATCCGCCGCGGATTTGACCGAGGCGACCGAACGCGAATGGAATTCGAGATAGCCGAACTGACGTTCCACCACCAGCATGCCGCCGGAGACGCTGGCGTGTTTCAGCGCAACATCGGTCAGCGCCTCGATATCGAGGCCGGGTGCCACTTCGATGATCTGGGCCGCCATCTGGGTACGCGGCAGCCGCCCGCGCATGCCACTCGCCATATAGCAGAGCGTCTGCGGCTGCAGCTGGTCGATGAAGATGAAGGAGCGCAGATCGGCCATGAGTCAGCTCTGCTTTCTCATGACCGCAACGCGCCGCGGAGTTCTTCGAGGACCATGCGGCGGATTTCCTCCCGCAGGATGGCAACTTCATCGACCGTGCCATGTGATGCGTGGGGCAGGGGCAGCGGGTCCTGTGCTGCCTCGGCACCTTCCTGCAGACGACCCAGCGAGATCGGCGCTTCCAGGCCGAGCGCCAGTGCCGGACCACCGGCATTGGCATCCAGCCCGCTGAAATCCCCGAAAGCTTCCTTGGGGTCGTCGTTATAGGCGATCCGCGTCCAGTTGATGAGATGCTGCGGCCCGACATTCTCGCCGATGGCGGACGATCCGAAGAAACCGGTGCCGATGGTGAAGGCGGGGGCGAGATGCGTGCCGTAGCCGGCAGCGCCCAGGCTGCAGGGCGCATTCACGACGACACGCAGCGCCTTCACAGCAGCGCCGTATTTCAGGATCGTAGGGGCATGCTTGCTGTGGATGGCGGCGGAATGGCCGGCGCCGGACAGGCGGATGAGGGCGCGCGCCTGGGTGATGCCGGCCTGTGCGTGCGGCACGCGCAGGAAGCCCAGGACCGGGCAGAGCTTTTCCTTGGAGAGCGGCTCGTCGATGCCGATACGGTCGATCTCCGCGAGGATGATCTGGGTCTGTGCCGGCAGGCGCAGGCCGATCAGCGCGCCGATCTCGACCGCCGATTTGCCCAGCACCGCGATGTTGAAGCTGCCTTTGCCGAAGAGAAGGTCGCGCAAAGCCACGACTTCTTCCGGCTTCGCTACATAGGCACCGGCGGACTTCAGCGCCTGCAGCAGCCGATCGGCGATGCTCTCGACCGCCAGCACCACGCTCTCATTGGTGCACAGGATCGAGTTGTCGAACGCCTTCGACGTCACGATGCGCTTGGCGGCCTCAATCACATCGGCGCTGTCGTCGACCAGCACCGGGGCATTGCCCGGACCCACGCCAATCGCCGGATTCCCGGAACTGTAGGCCGAGCGCACCATCGGTGTGCCGCCTGTCGCCAGAATGACGCTGACCCGCGGTGATTTCATCACATAGTCAATAAGCGGCAGATTGGGCTGCTCGATCACCTGGATGATGCCGATTGGTGCGCCGGCTTCTTCGGCTGCCGCCGCCATCAATTTGGCGGCCCGGGTCGAGCACTCCTTGGCCATCGGATGGGGCGAGAGGATGATCGCGTTGCGGGTGAAGAGTGCCATCAGCACCTTGTAATAGACGCTGCAGACTGGATTGGTGGAGGGTGTCAGGGCGAAGACGATGCCGGCCGGTCTTGGCAGCTCAACCATCTTCAACTCGGATTTGATCCGAGCCGAGCAATAGTCCTCTTTGGCATAAAGCTCAAAGAGGCCGCGCGAGGTCAGCTCGTTCTTGATCTTCTTGTGGGCGGTGACGCCAAAACCGGTTTCCTTGACGGCTGCTTCGGCAAGCGCACCAGCATGAGCGTACGCAACGTCAGCGGTCGCCCGCGCAATGGCTTCCACCCGCTTGCGGTCGAAGCGCGCAAAGGTCGCCGCAGCCCATTCCGCATTCTGCAGCATCATGTCTGCATTGCCGGTGGCGCGCTTGTCGCCGGCCAGGATCTCTTCGACGATCGCGGTCATGTCAGTATGTCCTCACGCGGCACGGTGCGATTTCTTAGCCGTGCCGAGGCAATCGGCCCGGGCCAGGCCGATGCTGCGTTCGACGCGCTCCAGAACCTCGGCGCAGAGATCGGCGGTCATCAGCACGCCGGGCTTGAACTGCAGCACGCGCGGGTCGAGGGTCGAGAAAATTGCCCAGACGCCGTTCTCATATAGATGCTTCATGACCGGCTTGGCGCCTTCGGGGTAATCGAATTCCAGCCCCATCACCAGGCCGCATTGCCGGATGCCGACGAAGAAATCCGGGTAGAGCCCCATGATTTCATGAAGACCGTTGCGAAAGGTCTCCGAGATATAGTTAACCATCGGCTTCATGGTCGGGCGTTCCAGGATCTCCAGCGTCTTCATGGCGACAAGGCAGCCGAGTTCGGCGCCACCCATGGTCGACATATGCGCAAAGCCGTCCTGGGTCAGCCAGCCGGCATAGGGTTCGCGCACGACCACACAGGCGATCGGATACATGCCACCGGAGATGCCCTTGCCGGTGACGACCATGTCCGGGTGGATGCCATAGCGCTGATAGCCCCACATCTCGCCGCAGCGCATGAGGCCGGTCTGCACCTCATCGGCGATATAGAGGGCGCCGTATTTCTCGCACAGCTTCTTCACATCCTTCAGATAGCCGGGCAGTGGCATCGGAAAGCCATAGGTGGCCGGGATCGTCTCCATGATCAGGGCCGCGACGTCCTTGCCTTTGAGTGCGTCTTCCATGGCATTCAAGTCGTTGAACGGCACATGGATGAAGTCGTCGGGCTGTTCGGAGAGAAAGATCTTTTTGAATCGATCGGCACCCGCCGCGACCGCGAGGCCGGTATGCCCGTGATAGGCATTGATGATCGAGACGATCTTGCGCCGCTGCGTCGCGTGACGCGCGGTCTTCAAGGCGATGTCGATCGCCTCGGCCCCGCCCGAAGCGTACATGGTGTAATGCATATCGCCGCCGCAGATCCGGGCCAGGCGCTCGGCCAAGGCCGTGCGCCCCTGGTTCGGGAAATGATGATTTCCCATGTCGAAGCGCTGCATGCCGCGATTGAGCACTTCAATAAGTTCGGGATGACGATGGCCGATATTATAGGTGCCACCATTGAGATGGAGGTCGATCAGCCGGCGGCCATCCATGTCCCACAGAAGATAGCCTTCGCGCTTGTCGATCACCAGATCGACGCCCATGTCCTGCCAGGCCTGGGTCTTGCCCGGATTCCAGAACGTCTTCGATTTTGCGATGAATTCGCGTTTCTCGGGACTCTGATTTAGCTCCGTCATGACCTACTCCTGACCCCCTTGGGGGCTCAGCTCGTTTGGCTCAAATAGCGTTCGGCAAGTTCACAGGTGCCGGTGCTGTAGCCCGGCCCCTCCGTGCGCGCGAGATCGGTTTCCGCGTGGCTGCCCATCCAGGCGAACAGCGTCATGCGCCGCAGCAGGATGAAGGTCCACATCTCGTCATCATCTTCCTGCGGCAATGCGCGGATTCGGCGATAGCCTTCCTTCCAGGCTTCCATGAGGTCGGGCACATCGGCACGGTCTTCGAAGAAGCTGACCGCGGTGGCGGCGTCGTACAGAAACCAGCCCAATCCGCAATCGTCGAAATCGATGACACGCACATCACCGTTATGGACCAGCAGATTGGCGAGGCGAAAATCGGCATGGATCAGGCCATAGCGGCTCTTTCCTTGGCCGAAACGCAGCAGGCGTTTCTCCATGAGATCGACAGCGCGCTGCAGCAGTTTGGCGCGATCCGGCGTGCAATCCGGCCCGTCTTGCCAGGCCCCCCAATTTGCGGTCTTGCCGAGGGAATGTTCAAAATCCCAGGACAGACGTTCGAAATAGGGCGGTCGTTGCCAGCCTTCGCTGTGGTTGTGGCAGCGCGCTGTGACCTCGCCCAATTGACGAAAGGGGGCAAGGAGGTTGTGCTGCGGCGGCTCAATCCCGTCGATGAATTCGAACAGCACGCAATTGCGCGGGGTTGAAAGGGCCGGGTGCGAGATTGTCTGGATATCGGTGCCATCGAGGGCCGGGATGGCTTGCGGCGTCTTCACACCGGCCTCCGCCTGCAGCGCGCGCATCCAGGCCAATTCGCTGCGGATGCCATCGACGCTATGATAGCCGTCCCGGTGCACGCGCAGAATAACCGGCCGAGCGGCACTTTTCGGCATCACGCGGTAGGTCCAGTTTTCCGAATGATTGATGAGCGTCATCTCAGCGCCGGCAAGGCCCCAGCGCGCCAATGACGCCGCCGCCAGCTCATCGATGCTGCGCAACAATCGTTCGGTTGTGAGCACGCCGCTCATCTCTATCCCTTGCTCCCAGATGTCCATCAACTCTCAACCCTTGGATTCGCTGGCTTTTGCCAAGCACGCATCAAGAGTTCGCCGCTTGTTCGCGGCCGGCCGTTTCCATCCATGGGCGACGTTAGGCTGGCGCGTCGCGCATGCGCTTGACCCCTGGTACGGTGATCTTGACAGCTGATCAGCTTTGCACTCTTGAAGGCCGTGCGCGGGCCATGCCATCATCGCCAGACCTATTACCGGGCCTTTTGCCGGAGACCTGCCGATGGCTGCCGCCCTGCTGGATCCCAAGACCGAGACGCGTGAGACCGGGGCGCCGATCGTGCTCGCGGCCGCCGCTACGGGTCTGGTCGATTTCATCGAGCGCCAGCATGGTGACGTGGATTCTATCTTCGGCAATTCCGGCATCGCCCCGGATATGGCGGGCGCACCCACCTTAAAGCTGAAGCTTGCCTCTTATTGCCGGTTGTTCGAACAGGCGGCGAAGCAGATCGAGGGTGAAAAGTTCAGCCCCGGCAATTTCGGCCTGCATTTTGGCCAACAGTTTCAGCCGCGCGATCTCGGCATGTGGGGCTATGCCGCCATCTCATCGCCGACCTTGGGCGCTTCACTCGACAATCTGGTCCGGCTGTTTCATTACCATCAGGAATCCTCCGGCATGCAATTGGCGCGCGGTGCCGATGGGCTGATGCGCCTTCAATACCAGATCTATTCCTCGGAGATCGTCGAGCGGCGCCAGGATGCAGAACTGTCGCTGGGCATGTTCGCCAATGTGATCCGCGATTGCTGCGGTCCGCGATGGGCGCCGGTCGAGGTGCATTTTGAACATCCGCGACCAGAGTTCTGGAAGGAACACGAGGCGGCCTTCGATGCGCCGGTCTATTTCAGCCAACCCACCAACGCCCTGCTGTTCCGTCCGGAACTCCTGGAACGCCCGATGCCGGGGCGCGATCTGCAATTGCTCACCATGATGCAGACCTGTCTTGAATCGTTAGGCTCGCATCGCCAGGGCAGCGATGGGATGGTCGACCGCGTCAAGACAGCGATCCGGGTCAATCTGCCCGGCGGTTATCCCAGCCTCGATCACATCGCGCAGATGCTGCGTGTCCCCGTCGCGGTCATCCAAAGGGAACTTGCCGAACAGGGCCTGACCTATAAGGACGCCGTCGAGACGACGCGGCAGAGCCTCGCCCAGATGTATCTCGATCAGCGGCAATTGCCCTTAACCGAGATTGCCCTGCTGCTGGGCTATTCGGAGTTGTCGGCGTTCACCCGCGCCTTCACGCGCTGGACCGGCGTCAGCCCCCGCGCTTATCGCAAGCAGGGGCATTGACGACCTACATCTGCGCCATGGCGTCCTGCGACTCCGGCAGGATCTGGCCGCCATCGACGATAATGGTCTGGCCGGTGATGTAGCCTGCCTCGCGCGATGCGAGGAACAGTGCTGCATGACCGATATCATCGACTGTGCCGAGCTTACCCATCGGCACTGCTGCTGCCATGCCCTTCATATAGGCCTCGCCCAATTCAATGAGCCCCTCGGTCATGACATTGCCCGGCAGCACGGCATTGACGGTGATACCGTATTTGGCAAGCTCCATGCAGGCGGTGCGCATGAAACCCAACTGGCCGGCCTTAGTCGCACCGTAATGGGTCCAGCCAGGGAAGCCGGTCACCGGCCCGGTGATCGAGGAGGTGATGACGATGCGGCCCTCGCCCGATTTTTTCAGATAAGGCACGCAGGCTTTCACCGACAGGAAGGTGCCCTTGAGGTTGGTGGCCATGACGTCGTCCCAGGTCTCCGGCGACATTTCCTCGATCTTCACCTGCGGAAACATCCCGGCATTGGCACAGAGCACGTCGACACCGCCATAGCGATCGACCGCCGCCTTGGCCATCTTCTCCATCTCGGGCAATTTGGTGACATCGGCCGAGAAGCCTGAGGCGGTGTGGCCCATATCGGTGAGTTCCTTGGCCGCGGCTTCCGCAGCCTTCAAATCGCGTCCCACCACCAGCACCTGGGCACCGTGCTTGGCGAAGACGCGGGCGATGCCTTTGCCGACGCCTTTGCTGGCGCCGGTGACGATGACCGATTTTCCCTTGATCGATGCGGCCAGCATGGCGCGTCTCCTCTGATGTCGTGTCAGGTTTCCGAATGTTCGCTGGCGGCGCGGCGGCGCCGCACCAGCAGGATGATGGCATAGCCGCAGAGCAGCAGCGTTGCGGCGCCGACGGTGGACACGGTGCCGAGCACCGGGACGCCTGGCGTGTAGCCGGCGACCATCTTGGCATAGAGAAATTCCGGGATCGTCGTATCGGCGCCCGTCGTATAGAGCGAGAGCGGGAAGTTGCCCCAGGACAGCAGGAAGGCAAACAGCGCGCCGGAGAAGATGCCCGGGAAAAGGACCGGCAGAGTGACTTCCTTGAACACCTGCCATTTGGTGGCGCCGAGGTCGAAGGCCGCTTCCTCCAGCGCCGGGTCGAAGGAATAGACCTGGATCGAGATTACCAGCGTGCAGACCGGTACGATCCACACCAGGTGGGCAAAGACCGCTGTCTGCCAGGACATGGTGAGGCCAAGCGCGTTGAACCAGAGCAGCAGCGAGAGGCCGAGAACCGATTGCGGGAAGAAAATCGGCAGCAGCACGATCTTCTGATAGATGCTGCGTCCCTTCCAGTCATAGCGCGCAAAGGCAAGTGCCCCGAAGAGGGCAATGGTCACGGCGATGACCGTAACGCAGAAGGCGATCAGCAACGAGGTCCGGAACAGCTGGTGAATCTCCAGCGAGGCGAAGGTCTTTTCCCACCAGGCGAAGCCCCATTTATTGATGGGGAAGATGAAGTAGCGGCTGGATGTCATCGAAGCCAGCAACAGGCAAAGTCCCGGCAGATACATGAAGACGACCATGGCTGCCGTCCAGGACCAGATCAGCGATGTCCGCCAGCGTGGGGTGAGACCGTCCATGGCCTATCTCCGCCCCAGGATGGCGTCGAGATCGAAGCGCCGCAGCACGAGCAGCACCAGCGTTCCCACCACCAGCATCAGCAGCACCGAGAGGGCGGCGCCCAGCGGCCAGTTCTGCGCATAGGTGAAGGCGATCTCGATATCATGGCTGATCGGGATGATCTGCTGGCCGCCCAGCACCTTGGCCTCGGCGATGGCGCCGACCGCCAGCACGAAGGAGAGCAGGAAGCCGATCATGATACCGGGCATGGACAGCGGCAATTCCACTTCCTTGAACACCTGCCAGCGCGTCGCGCCGAGGTCGAAGGCGGCATCGCGGGTCTGGTCCGGCACCATCGAGACGCCGAGCGTCATCGGGAACAGCATGAAGGGCAGATACACATAGACCATGCCCCAGACGATGATTCCGTTGGTGAACAGCCAACTCTCCGGCTCAATCCCGAACCAGGATTTGAGCGTGCCGAGCAGCACGCCGTTCTTGATGAAGAACAAGACCCAGCCATAGAGGCGGACGTTCTCGGAGACGAAAAGCGGGATGGTAAACAACAACGTCACCAGGGTCGAGTATTTGCCGAAGACCCGCGCCAGGCCATAAGCAATGGGGTAGCAGATGACGGCCAACACCAGCACCGTGATGGCGGCAAGACCCAATGACCACAGGAAGGAGAGATAGCTGGTTGAATTGAAGATCTCGATATAGTTGCCGAGGCCCCAGTTCTGCCACAGCGAGAAACTCCGCGCCGGCACAAAACTGAACCCGATCACAGCGAGCAGCGGTGCCGCGAATCCCACCAGCAGGAACAGCACCAGCGGGATGGCGTGGCGCGTGCCAGGTGCGAGGAGCTTGGAGATCGTCATGTGCGGACCCCGCTCAATCCGTCACCAGGATGCTGTCCTTGGCATCCCAGCCGATGAGAACATTGTCGTCGAGCTTGCCGGTAAAGGCTTGCTGCCGCAGTTTCTCGACGATGAAGACATGATCATTCACGCGCACCTGGTATTGGATGCGTGATCCCAGCACGTATTCGTTATAAAGCCGGCCTTCGAGGCAGTTCTGCGCCTCGTTGTGCGCGCTGAGGAAGCGCAGCGATTCCGGGCGCACCACCAGATGTCCGGCGGCAAAGCCGGCCGGCACAGATGGGCTCACGAAATCGATATTGAATTCGGCGGCATGGACCGTCGCAGCGCCGCCGGCCCTGACAGCCATCACGTTCACATCGCCGACGAATTCCGAGACGAACTTTGTTTCCGGCGCGCCATAGATCTGCTGCGGTGAGCCCACCTGGACCAATTGCCCCGCGCGCATGACGCCGATGCGGTCGCTCATCACCATCGCCTCCTCCAGGCTGTGGGTGATATAGATGAAGGTCTTGCCGGTCTCGCGGTGGATGTCCTTCAACTCCTTTTCGAGCGTCTTCCGCAGCTTGTAATCGATCGCCGAGAGCGGTTCGTCGAAGAACAAAATGTCGGGGTCATAGGCCAGTGCCCGGGCCAGTGCTACACGCTGTCGCTCGCCGCCGGAGCATTTCGTGACGCTCTTGCCGTAATAGTCCTGCGGCAGCCGCAATTGGTCCATCAGCTGCAACGCGCGTGCCTTGCGCACATCGGGTGCGATATTCTTGATCTTGAGCGAAAATTCGATGTTCTGGCCGACCGTCCGGTGCGGGAACAGGGCCAGGGACTGGAACACCATGCAGGTCGGGCGCTTGTTGGCCGGCAGATCGTTGATGCGGGTGCCGCGCAGCAGGATATCGCCACTGGTGGCGCTTTCCATTCCGGTCAGCATGCGCAGCATCGTGGTCTTGCCGCTGCCTGACGGCCCGACGATCGTGAAGAACTCGCCTTCCGTGATATCGAGGTTGATGTCTTTGACGGCCGTAAAATTACCGAACGTCTTGGTGAGATTGCGCAATTGCAATATGGGCGATCGGCCGTTCATGGTCCTCGGAAATCCGGGTGATGGTGACATGAGAAGGGTAAAACAGGATCGCCCGGCAAGCCAGCGCCGGGCGATCCCCGTCCGTCAAACGTTGCGACGAATCAGCCGCCCGAAGCTGCGCGCTTGGCGGCGGTCATGACGTCGAGCAGCTTGTCGTAATCCGGCACGATGTCGTATTCGACCGAGCGCGCCATCTCTTCCTCAAGGCTGTCATATTGGATGGCATCCAGCTCTTCCTTGGTGAAAAGGCTGAAGCATTCCGGATTGCCCATCTGGGCCACCGGATTAAACGTGCCCTCGGCGAAGGCCACCGTGTGCGCGACCTTGGGATCCTGGACATATTCCAGGAACTGCACGGCCAGCGGCGAGATGTCCGGATTGTTGACCACCGAGGTGATTTCGATCCAGGAAATGCCGCCCTTGCCGCCTTCCATCGGGCCCTTCTTCGGCGTGATGCCGCGGATGGCGGCCGTCCCGTCGGCACGGGCCGGCGAGGCGGAATAGGTGCCTCCGGTCATGTGGAAATTGATTTCGCCGGAGACGAGCGCCTGGTTCATGGTGGCGATATCGCCCACGACCTTGGCGCCCTTGAACACCTTGTTGGCGGTCTCGGTGAACTTGGCGACTTCTTCGTCGGTGTGCACCTTGAACGGATCAAAGCCAGCGATGCAGCAGATGTTGAAGACGTTCCAGTCGTCGGATTCGAGGATGCCGTATTTCTTGTCATTGGCGGAATCGTTCCACAGATCCCAGCCCTGGTCCTCGGCGGCGTCGCGGCTCACCTTGTCGGTGTTGACGACAAAGCTGTAGGGGCCGTAACGCTGCGCCATGCCCAGTAATTGGGCGCCGGAATCATCCATCGCCCATTTGTAGGGCGCCTTGAAGGCCGGGGCCATCTTGTCGAAATAGGGCTCCATCTTGGCGCGGTCGAGCGGCGTGATCAGCTTCTCCGGGAACATCTTTTTGCGAGCCCAGGGATTGTTGACGTTGATCAAATCCCAGACATTGGTCTCGCCGGCGCGTAGGCGGTTGATCATGGTCGGATCGTTGGTGAGCGATTCCGCCTTGATCGTGGCGCCGGAAGATTCACGGAACGGGTCCAGCACCTGGGCTGAGTTATAGCCCTCCCAGCACAGGATATTGAGTTCCTTCGACCGGTCGGCAAAGGCCGGGCGCAGGCCGGCAACGCCGCCGGTGGCAAAGGCCGCCGCCATCAAGGCGGAATTCTGCATGAAATTACGACGTGACTGCTTGAAACTGCTCATCTGTCTCTCTCCGTGCGCCCGGTCATTTTCTGCCGGTGCTGCTTCCCTGTTGACCAAGCTGATGCATCTGGCCGCGAATTCCGGACGGATGCGGTGTGTGCTGTTCTTGCGCTTGCTTGACGCAAGTCGTCTTGATGTCGGTCACACTATGGACGATAGGGATGCCCTACCACCCGGTCTTGACATTTAGGCCGTTAATCTTGACACGCTGCCCTCAGGTCAACGCCAACCAATTTCGCGTGAGGGTCCGGCAAACCTGGACATAGTCACCGAAATGGGTCTCGAATTGCTGGTCCAGATCCGTCAGTAATCTTGGCTCATCCCGGCAGAAATCCTTTCCGAACATCCGGATCCAATCCCGGACAATGTCGATTGTCACCTCAATATGGAACTGCACGCCATAGGTCTTGGCACCGACCCGGAATGCCTGAACGGGGCAAGCGCCGCCCGTCACCAGGGCGATGGCGCCCGGCGTCGCGCGGGTCGCCTCGTAATGGTTCTCGAAGGTCGTCAGCGGTTCGGCGATATCCTTGAACAAGGGGTCAATTTTCCCCGCTTGCGTCAGGTCCAACTGCCGGAAACCGGATTCAAGCCGGCTCATGCGGTAAATCTCGCCGCCGAAGGCATGGGCGATGATCTGGGCGCCGAGGCAGACACCCAGCACCGGCCGGTCCAACGCCGTGAAGGCGCGGATGAGGGCCATGGTCTCGGTCAGGAACGGATAGACATGTTCGTCCCGGGCGCTCATCGGCCCGCCCATGACGATCAGCCCGGCATAGCCGCCGGGCCCGTCCGGCAGGCCCGGATAATCCATCGGTGACTGGCTGGCAAAACGCCCGACCGGAAAGACCGCATCATACCGGACACCGTTTTCTATCAGTGCCTGCCCGAGCAGACCCGGCGGCGCCACCAGTTCCGGGACGATGATCAGGATGCGCTTCATACCAGTTTCATCATCTCTTTGAGCTCGGCTGCAGTCATCACGTGGCAATAGATCATGTTGATGATGGCCAGTTCCTGTTCATGGAGGGCATGCGCGCCGGCCGCACAGCAATCCTCGGCGACCACCACCTGGAAACTCTCATCGGCAAGGCTCCGCACCGTCGATGAGACGCACTGGTCCGTGAAGATGCCGACACAGATCACGTTCTTGATGCCGAGATTGTGGAGGATCAGGCGCAGATTGGTGCCGGTCAAAGCACTGTCGGTGGTCTTGGTGACGGTGATCTCGTCACCCTGTGGTGCCAGTTGTGGCACGATCTGCGAGGCATGCTCGTCCTTGGGCAGGAGCAGATTGTTCCAGCCCGGCATTTTCTGGCTCAGCGACCGGTCGCGGCCGTCCTGCGTCTGGCAGGCAATGCGCGCAAACAGGCATTCGATCCCGTGCTTGCGGGCAAGCCGCAGCAGGTCGGCTGAACGTGGGATGACAATCTCGTTCATGCGCTGGTGAAACGGCGTCCAGGCATCGTAATGGGCCTGGCCCGCCGCATCCAGTGTTGCCCGGTCCGGCCGCGCCAGATAGGTGTTCTGCACATCGATCACCAGCAAAGCCGTTTCCGCTGGCTTGAAATCGAGATCATCCGGCTCGGGCGCTCCCTGGTAATAGAAGGAACGGTTACTTGTCTTCCAACTCATTTGCTCTGTCATCTTTCAGCGAAGGTCGGCATGGCGGTGTTAAGCGGTTTACTTTCGTATGCCATGCCGAACCTGGGCTTCAAGAGTGAAAGGAAACCACTAGACGTGAGTCAGCGAGAGGGTGGTGCGACAGATGTGATGGTGTGGTCCCTCCGGCCCATGAAGAATATCCTGACGGATAAAACTGATGCGATATTTGGGCGCGTTTGTGGGGTTGGCGACGTCGAAATAGTCGCCGGGATTTAGCGCCATGAACGGAGTGAGCTGGTGCTGAAGAGCGATAACAGTTTGAGCCGTCAGCCCCGGTGCGGCCGGAACAAAGGCAATCAGGTCATAGGTAAGCATCGAACAACTCCCTATCTACATCGAAACGTGTATGAATTTTCACATACACGCATTAAGATTATCACAGGGACATGCAGGGGATCTAGATATTGCCGATCATCAAAACCTGAAAGTGAATAGTCCCCTACGTTCGTAAACTTCCGCCGCTTCTTCGACAAACGCCGCCATCTTTTCAGCGCGATAGGCTTCCCGCAATGTCTTGGCGGCGGCCAGCAACTCATCCTTGGTCTTGGCCCGCCCCGGCCGCAGCAATTCATAGACCTTCAACACAAAATCTTGGGGCACATCGACGATCTCCGCCGCGCGCTCGAAATTGCGCGCGAGGGTTGGGCGGCCGGCCAATTCAGATATGCGCGCCTGATCCTGCAGCGCCTGCGGGGTGATGCGCAGATCCTCCAGCGTCACCTTACCGGCCTCGACGGATTTGAGGGTGAGCTCGGTGAGCGGTGTGCCACGCGCGGTCTTAACCAGATCCGGACGGTTCTCGGCCAAAGGGTAGTCGGCAATGCCGTTGATGCGGGCCATCAATGCGCCTCCAGGAACGCGATCTCGATATCCTCCGGCTTCGCCCCATCGGCGGTGAGCGAGGTCTCGATGGCGTAGATCAGCGCCACCTGGGCGTGGTAGCGGGCACCCATCGCCTTGCCCTCGGTCGGCACGACCACCGGCTCGGGCATCTCGCCCTTGGCATAGGTCGCGGCATTTTCGCCAAGGCTGCGATAATGGGTGAGCGAGGTGATCGGCGCGTTGGAGAAAAGCTCCAGATTGTGATGCGGCAACCGGTCTGCTTGATGGATCACCGCTGTCCCCTTGGCCTGAATGCCGATACCGATGCCCGACCCGGCCAGGCGTGCGGCACTCAGCCCCAGGAAGGAGGTGTCGGCGGTGTGGCCCATGCGCACGATCCGGGCGACACCACCCTTGGCTTCGACCCCCTCGCTCAGCGCCCGCAGGACGGCCGACAAGGCATGGCCGGCAAGCGTGCGAAAGAGCTTCACCCCGAAGGCAGGGCTCACCCCGATAACGATTTCGTTCTTGGGACCCGTCGTCCCGGCGTCACCCAATGTCTTGTAGCGGATGAGTTTCGCCTCCGGCCCCGCGAAGGTCGCCTCGGTGCGCAGCACTTCCTCACGCGTCAGGACGTCGCGAATGGCAGAGAGTTCCTGGCGTCGGGCCTCGCTCACCCGGTAACCGGTGCCGGGGCCGCTGTAATCGTTGGGGTTGTTGACGGCGCTCACCACATGGCCATTGCGCACCACCGCCGCCGTCTGCAGGTAATCGCCCGACACGCGCAGCCGCACGACGTTGAGCAGGTTCTGTGCCTCATCGCGGAAGCCGCGCGCCGCCAGTGCCTTGATCACATCCAGCACATTGATGCCACGTTCCTTGATCTTCTCGCTGATGAAGGCGACATCGCGCGGCAGATAGCTGTCGGTATCGTTGGAGCCCGACGCCACCGCGACACTGCGCTTCATGGCCTCGGTCGGCGTGCCCAGCTCCAGTTCGGCAAAGACCGCAGACAGTGCGTCGACGGCACGCTTGCGGACGTCGAGGGCGGTCGCTTCACCGACCGAGGTCAGTCCGCCATCCGCCTCGTAATCCCGCTGCAGCACCAGGAAATCCTCCATCTCCTCGCCATTGAAGGAGGAGGGGTTGAAGGAATTGTCGTATTTCAGGATCGATCCCATGCCAGAACAGATGAAATCCGAGCCGGCGATGAGATAGGGCAGGATCTTGGCGCCGACGCGGATCTCGGATTCCGAATGCCGCGCATCGTTGCCAGTCGCGCATTCGAGATCGAGCCACACGGCGATCAGATTCTCCGCCAGTAGTTCGCGCACACCGCCCGGCATGGTCGAGGCCAGGGGCGCCCCGTCGATGCCGCCATTCTGCGTCCCCTGGACACCCATCGCGCGCTGAAGACACAGGCACCGCGCTTCCAAATAAAGGAGCGACTTTGATTCATGGAACCCCATAAGGAGTTCCGACGCGGCACCCGAGGTGCAGCGCATCTTGATGCCGCGCGAGGCATAGGCGGCCGCGAGGAATGCCTTCGACCAAGGCGTGTCGTCGCCATCGGTAAATGCCCGCTCGGTGCCATAGACCGAAACCGTCTCGGCATAGGAGGTAAAGCCCGCCATGCCGATCTGCAATTCCTCCGCTTCCTCGCTCGAACATTGGAAGAGGGTGCCCCAGCGCCCAACGGCAGCACCTACGGCGCAAGCGAGCGCATTCGACCAGGCGTTGCGCGCCACGCGCATGGTGGTCTCGACCTCGTCGAAGCCGAAGGCCACGGCCGTCGCCGCGTCCGCCGCCAATTGCAGCGGATCGTCCTTGGCATTGGTGACATGGCCCTGATTGCCGGGAATCTTCCGCGTGCGCATCTTGGAGAAGGCGAAAGCTAGTTCGATCGCGGACAATTGTGCCACCACCTCGGCGAGCTTCGCCGGCGTCAGCCCATGGGCCAGGCGCGCCAGTTCCTCGCGCGGCACGGAGATGTCCACCAGCCTGCGGGCGATTTCCGCCGATGGGATCGCCATCGCTGTCGGCGCCAAATCCAAATCCAGATGATGATGGGCGATGAAGTGATCGATCATGTCGAAATCGGCCAGGGGGATACCGTCCATGCTGGCAATCCGGCCGGCTTCCATCACGAGGCTGGGTTTCGGGTCCTTGGCGCCGTGGAAGGCTGCAAAACCGTTCGCCGGGTCTTCGACGGCGAAGCGATCCAGGCGCAGCGGCCGTTCGTCCCAGTCGGCGAAGCGCCGCCACCTGTTCGCGCCGGTAGTTTTATCCCCTGGGGCTTTGTCCGCTGGCGTTTGATCGCTCATCATCTTCTCCCGACGCAGCATTCTGCGCAGTCTTCTGCGAGTTTAGCGGGAGACTAGACCTTGGCGGCGCGGGCGGCTTGACTGGAAGCCATCCTGTTTTGACAGAATATCTATGCTGCCTTGCAGCATCGCCGTCACCATGCCATCATTCCTGACCCAATCCGGCCATGAAGTTTGCAGGGATGTCAGCCATGATCCATCCAGGACGACAGGCATTTCCGGAAACCCCTAGCGCCCAAGGCGGGCCGGTGGTTCTGGCCGCGGCTGCGTCGGGATTGGTCGATTTCATCGAGACGCAAGGCGGCGACGTCGATTCCATCTTCGGTAATTGTGGCATCGCGCCGGAAATGACCACGGCGCCCACCCTGCAGCTGCGCCTCGCCGCCTATTGCGGCCTGTTCGAGGAAGCGGCGAAACAGACCGGCAGAGGCAATTTCGGCCTGTGGTTCGGCCAGCAATTCTCGCCGCGCGATCTCGGCATGTGGGGCTATGCCTCACTGTCCTCGCCCACGCTGGGGAGTGCGCTTGAAAACCTGGTTGGCCTCTTCCGCTACCAGCAAAGCTCGTCGACGATGCATCTACGGCGCGATCCTGACGGTCGCATGCACCTCGAATACCAGATCCTGTCACCCGCCATCATTGCACGGCGCCAGGATGCCGAATTGTCCCTGGGCCAGTTCACCAATATCATCCGCGAGGCTTGCGGGCGTCACTGGTCGCCGCTGGAAATTCACTTCGAGCATCCCCGCCCGGCCGATTGGCGGCAGCATGAAATGGCTTTCGGGGCGCCGGTGTTCTTCGGTTGCGCCACCAACGCCATCATCTTCGATGCCGCTTTGCTGGCACGGCCGATGCCTGGGCGCGACCTCAAGCTCCTCACCATGATGCAAACCTGCCTGGAATCGCTGGGCTCTCGCGACCAAGCCGAATCGCTGGTCGACCGGGTGCGCAGTGCGGTCCGCCTGCGCCTCACGGAGGGCGCGCCGACGCTGGAGCAGATCGCCCATGTGCTGCGCCTGTCGCCCACGGCCATCCAGCGCGCCTTGGCCGATGCCGGGCTGGGGTTCCGGGAAGCTGTGGATATGACGCGCTATGATCTTGCGCGCTATTATCTCCAGCAGAGCCAATTGCCGTTGAGCGAGATAGCACTGCTGCTGGGATATTCTGAACTTTCAGCTTTCACGCGCGCCTTCACCCGCTGGGCGGGCCTCAGTCCGCGCGCCTATCGCAGCGGCATCCTGCAGCACTGATTCATCAGACGGCGATATGGCTGCGCACGATTTCGGGGTCGAGGCGTTCGGTCAGGTCATTGATGATGATCTCACCGCGATCCATCACGGCGATGCGGTTGGCAAGCTCCCGGGCGAAATCAAAATACTGTTCCACCAGCACGATGGCCATGTCGCCGCGCGCTGCCAACAGCGCGATGACGCGGCCGATATCCTTGATGATCGACGGCTGAATGCCCTCGGTCGGTTCATCAAGCAGCAACAGGCGCGGTTTCATCACCAGGGCGCGGGCGATGGCCAATTGCTGCTGCTGCCCGCCGGAGAGATCGCCGCCGCGCCGTTTCAACATGCTGCGCAGGACCGGGAACAGATCGTAAATTTCATCCAGCACCTGCTTCTTGCCCCGTGGCAGGACGGCAAAGCCGGTTTCCAGATTCTCCTGCACCGTGAGGAGCGGAAAGATCTCGCGCCCCTGCGGCACATAGGCGATCCCCCGGCGCGCGCGTTCATAAGGGCGCAGGCTGGTGATGTCGGCGCCATCCCACTGGATCTTGCCGGATCTGATCGGATGATGGCCGATGATGGCGCGCAGCAGGCTGGTCTTGCCGACACCGTTGCGGCCCAGCAGGCACGTCACCTCGCCCAGCCCCGCCTGGAGCGACACGCCTTTCAAGGCAATGGCGGCACTGTAATAGAGATCGATATTGGCGACGGTCAGCATGGCTCAGCGTCCCAGATAGACTTCAATGACACGCGTATCCGAACTCACATGGTCAAGTGACCCTTCGGCCAGCACCGACCCCTCATGGAGTACCGTGACCTTGACGTCGAGAGCGCGCACGAAGGTCATGTCATGCTCGACCACGACAACAGTGCGGGTCTTGTTGATCTCCCGCAGCAACTCTGCCGTGGCATCGGTCTCCGCATCGGTCATGCCGGCCACAGGTTCGTCGACCAGCAGCAATTGCGGTTCCTGCGCCAGCAGCATGCCGATCTCCAGCCATTGCTTCTGCCCATGGGACAATTCGCCGGCCAGGCGATGACGCCGTGCGGTCAGCTTGACGATGCCCAGGATCTCCTCGATCCGGTCGCGCTCATTCTGACTTTCCCCCGCCATCAGGATTTTGGCAGGCCGCCGGTCGGTCTTCAGCGCCAGCAGGACATTGTCGTAGACGCTCTGGTTTTCGAACACGGTCGGCTTCTGGAATTTGCGCCCGATGCCGAGATTGGCGATCGCCGCCTCGTCCAACTGGGTAAGGTCGGTATTGCCACGAAAGAATACGCTGCCGGTATCGGGCCGGGTCTTGCCGGTAATGACATCCATCATGGTCGTCTTGCCTGCGCCATTGGGGCCGATGACGGCACGCATCTCCTGTGGTGCTATCATCAGCGACAAGGCGTTGAGGGCACGGAAGCCGTCGAAGCTGACAGTGACACCGTCGAGATAGAGCAGGGGCTGGGTATATTCCGGTGCCGCGCCGATCGGGTGGGACGTATTCATTCCTCAGCCTCCGGCTGGTGTTGCGGTTGTTGATATCCCAACCGTTCTCTCATCTGCGCAAGGCGCGCCATCAGGCTGGGCCACAGGCCGACCACACCTTTGGGCATGAACAGCGTCACGAAGACGAACAGGCCACCCAGTGCGAACAGCCAGAGTTCCGGCAGGACGCCGGTGAAGATGGTCTTGCCGAAATTGACCAGGATCGCGCCGATGATCGGGCCAACGAGTGTGCCGCGGCCACCGACCGCGACCCAGACCACCGCCTCGATCGAGTTGGCCGGGTCGAACTCACCCGGATTGATGATGCCGACCTGCGGCACGTAGAGCGCACCGGCAAGCCCCGCCATCACGGCGGAGAAGGTGAAGACCACCAGTTTATAGCTTTCCACCCGGTAGCCGAGGAAGCGCGCGCGGCTTTCGGCATCGCGGACGGCCACCAGCACCTTGCCGAAGCGGGACCGGGTCATGCGCCGGCAAAACAGATAGAACCCGCTGAGGAGCGCAGCGCTGGCCAGCAGCAGGCACGCCTTGGTCCCGGCGAGTTGCAGATCGGCGCCGAGGATTTCCTTGAAATCGGTGAGGCCGTTATTGCCGCCAAAGCCCATATCGTTGCGGAAGAAGGCGAGCAGCAGGGCATAGGTCAGCGCCTGGGTGATGATCGAGAGATAGACGCCGGTCACCCGGCTGCGAAAGGCGAGGAAGCCGAACACGAAGGCGAGCAGCCCCGGCGCCAGCGCCATCATCAGCAACGCCACGGCAAAATGATCGAAGCCATACCAGTACCAGGGCAGTTCCTGCCAATTAAGGAACACCATGAAATCCGGCAGGACCGGGTTGCCATAGACGCCGCGCGTGCCGATCTGGCGCATCAGATACATGCCCATGGCATAACCACCCAGCGCAAAGAATGCGCCGTGGCCAAGACTGAGGATCCCCACATAGCCCCAGACCAGATCGAGGCTGAGCGCCAGGAGCGCATAGCAGAGATATTTGCCGAGGAGGGCGATGACATAGCCCGGCACATGAAGGGCCGCATCCGGCGGCAACAGCAGATTGAGCGCCGCCACGAGCAGGGTGCCGCCCATGATGATGAGCGGAACGATCCAGCCCAGACGCGATCGGAACAGGCCCAGTTTTTCAGCAATCATGATTCCACCGCCCGGCCCTTCTGCGGAAACAGGCCGCGGGGCTTGCGCTGGATGAACAGCACCAGGAGGACCAGCACGACGATCTTGCCGAGGACGGCACCGGCCACCGGTTCCAGCACCTTGTTGGCGACACCGAGGGCGAGTGCGCCCACCAGCGTCCCCCACAGATTGCCCACGCCACCGAACACCACCACCATGAAACTGTCGATGATGTAGGACTGGCCGAGATTGGGGCTGACATTGTCGATCTGGCTCAACGCTACACCGGCGATGCCGGCAACGCCGGAGCCGAGGCCGAAGGTCAAGGTATCGACCCAGGCGGTTCGGATGCCCATTGCCGCCGCCATGCGCCGGTTCTGCGTCACCGCCCGCATCTGGAGGCCCAGCGACGTCCGCCGCAGCACCAGCATCAACACCGTGAACACGACGAAGGCAAAGACGATGATCCACATCCGGTTATAGGTGAGCGTCAACCCGCCGAGATCGAAGGCGCCACTCATCCAGGACGGATTGCCGACCTCGAGATTGGTCGGGCCGAAGATGCTGCGCACCGCCTGCTGCAGGAACAGCGACAGGCCGAAGGTGGCGAGCAACGTCTCCAGCGGCCGCCCATAGAGATAGCGGATCACCGTGCGCTCGATCGCCATGCCGACACCGCCGGCGACCAGAAAGGCCAAAGGTGTTGCGATCAAAAGCGAATAATCGAACAGGAACGGCGCGTGGTTGCGGATCGCTTCCTGCACGACAAAGGTGGTGTAGGCGCCCAGCATGACCATCTCGCCATGGGCCATGTTGATGACGCCCATCACGCCGAAGGTGATGGCAAGCCCGATCGCCGCCAGCAGCAGCACCGACCCCAGGCTCAGGCCGTAATAGAAGCTCTGCGCCGCCGACCACATGGCGAGCGTCCGGTCAATCTTGGCCAAGGCCGCGTTGGCAGCTTCCGCGACGCGCCCAGAACCTTGATTGGCGGCGGCGTTGAGGAAAGATTTGGCATCCTGGTCGCCGCGCGCAGCAAGGATGGCGATGGCCGCGACCTTGTCATTGTCCGAGGCGTCCGCCTTAGCGAGAATCATGGCGGCGCGCGCCTGTTCCAATTCTGTCTTGATGCGCGGATCGGTTTCCTTGGCGAGTGCCGCCTCGATCGGTGCCAATTGCGCAGGATCAGGCGCATGGAAAGCGGCTTCGGCCGACGCCAGGCGCTGCGCAGGATCGGTCGAACTCAGCGTCAATTGCCCCATGGCAGCATCGACCGCGCGGCGCACCTTGTTGTTGACCTTGACCGGCTTCAGGCCGAATGGCGCTTCGCCGGCGAGGGGTTCGCCAGTGCGTGCGGTCAGCAGCGTGCCGTCTTCGTTCTTGATGAACACCGCCTTGTCGGCGGTATAGGCCAGCCGGCCATCGGCGAGCGCGGCGAGAATCGCCGTCGCAGCCGGGTCGCCGGTTGCTGCCAGGGCGGCAACGGCCTTCTCAATATCGGCGTAGGAGGTGCTGGCGAAGCCGGCCAGACTGTCATCGACGGCATCGGCCACGGCCGGCTGCGACAAGTGACCCTGGATCACCATGCAAACGAGCAGCGCGATCGCGCGAACAAGACGCTTCACTGGCAGTGCTCCGGAGAATTCTGATCAAGCCACTGCCGGCGAGTGGACATGCATCCACCCGCCGGCCAGCAAGCTTAGGACATGTTATTGCGTGGCGACTTCACCACCGCATTTGCCGGTCTTGACGTTGAAGTTGCCGCAGGAGAGCGGCTTGCGCCAATCCGAGATCAGGTCCTTCGATTCCTCGAGATAATCCGACCATTCATCGCCCGGGACCAGGCCCGAGGTCTGCCACACGGTGTTGAGCTGGCCATCGGCCTGGATCTCGCCGATCAGCACCGGCTTGGTGATGTGATGGTTGGGCAGCATCGCCGAGTAACCGCCGGAGAGGTTCGGCACCGAGACGCCGATCATCGCGTCGGCCACGGCATCGGTGTCGGTGGTGCCGGCCATCTCGACCGCCTTCACCCACATGTTGAAGCCGATGTAATGCGCTTCCATCGGATCATTGGTGGTGCGCTTGTCGCTCTTGATGAAGGCATGCCACTTGTCGATGAAGGCCTTGTTCTCGGGCGTTTCACCGCTCATGAAGTAGTTCCAGGCGGCGAGATGCCCGACCAGCGGCTTAGTGTCGAGGCCGGCCAGTTCTTCTTCACCGACCGAGAAGGCGACGACCGGAATATCGGTGGCCTTCACGCCCTGATTGCCTAGTTCCTTGTAGAACGGCACGTTGGCATCGCCGTTCACGGTCGAGACGACCGCCGTCTTCTTGCCAGCGCCGCCGAATTCCTTGATCTTGGAGACTTCGGTCTGCCAATCGGAGAAGCCGAACGGCGTGTAGTTGACCATGATGTCATCCGGCTTGACGCCCTTGGCCTTCAGATAGGCCTCTAGGATCTTGTTGGTGGTGCGGGGATAGACGTAGTCGGTGCCTTCGAGAACCCAGCGCTCGACGCCTTCTTCCTTCATCAGGTAGTCGACCGCCGGAATCGCCTGCTGGTTCGGGGCGGCACCCGTGTAGAACACGTTCTTCGAGCTTTCCTCGCCCTCATATTGCACGGGGTAGAATAGGATGCCGTTATCCTGCTCGAACACCGGCAGCACTGATTTGCGGCTGACCGAGGTCCAGCAGCCGAACACGGCAGCGACCTTGTCCACTTCCAGCAATTGCTTGGCCTTCTCAGCAAAGAGCGGCCAATCGGAAGCGGGATCGACCACCACGGCTTCCAGTTTCTTGCCGAGCAGGCCGCCTTTCTTGTTCTGCTCGTCGATCAGCATCAGCATGACGTCCTTCAAGGTCGTCTCGCTGATCGCCATCGTGCCGGACAGCGAATGCAGGATGCCGACCTTGATCGTGTCTTCGGCCGATGCCGCGGGGGCCAGGGCCATCCCGGCTGCCGTCAGCATCAGGGCGCCGCTCAGCGCCTTGAATTTCGTTGAACTCACCATCTCAAGCCTCCTCTGTTTATAGGGCGTACGATGTTGCATCGCACATTTTGGGCAATGAAAAGACATGCCGCGGAACCGGCGACTTCCGGCGGGGTGCTGGAAAAGTCTTAATTTTTCCGTTCCTTACCAAGGATACGGCGGCGCATCATCGGGCTGTATGGGGTGTTTGACGTATGTTGCCGCAATGCAGCAGAATGCACTCTGGTTGAGCGCAGCAGGTGGGGCATGCAGAACCAGGGGGATGGGCCTGTGGGGAGACGGCCGATCGGCCGTCACACCTCGACGGGTCAAGCGGGATGACGGGACGGCAACGGATCGCCCGTGTCCGGCGACAATATAATCAATGGGTCGGCGATCAGACCCTGGAAGACTATGCGCTGCGCTTCACCGCGCATTCGGCGCGCCGCTGGTCGCGCTTTCGCGTCGCCAACACGGCGCTGGGTGCTGCCTCCTTCCTCGCCTGCGAAGCGATCGGCGGCTCGCTGACGCTGGATTACGGTTTCGGCAACACCTTCATGGCCATCATGGCGGTGGGTGTGCTGATTTTCCTGACCGGCCTGCCGATCGGCTATTACGCGGCCAAGCACGGCGTCGATATCGATCTCCTGACCCGCGGTGCCGGCTTCGGCTATCTCGGTTCCACCATCACGTCGCTGATCTACGCCTCCTTCACCTTCCTGCTGTTCTCGGTCGAGGCCGTCATCATGGCACTGGCGCTGGAGATGTGCTTCGGCATCCCCCTGCCCGTGGGCTATGTCATTTGTGCTTTGGTGGTTATTCCCATCGTTACCTATGGCATTCGTTTCATCAGCGGCATGCAGCTCTGGACGCAGCCGATCTGGCTGGTGCTGCAGATCGTGCCGTTGGCCTATATCGCCTTCAACGATCGCACGGCGATCGACCATTGGATCGCCTTTCCCGGCCGCGACGGCACGGCCGATGGCGGGTTCGATCTCTTCCTGTTCGGCGCCGCCGCCTCGATCCTGATGTCCTTCGTGCCGCAGATCGGCGAACAGGTCGACTATCTGCGGTTCCTGCCCGAGCGCCAGCAGGGCAAGGCCGGCTGGCGGGGTCGCCTGGCCTGGTGGGCGGCAATGCTGCCGGCTGGTCCGGGCTGGGTGTTCATCGGTGTTGCGAAGCTGCTGGCCGGCTCATTCCTTGCCGTCGTGGCCCTCGATCACGGCGTACCTGCCGACCGCGCTGCCGAACCCACGCAGATCTTCCGTATCGCCTTCGAATCCATGTCGTTCTCGCCCAGCATGGCGATCATCTTGACCGGCATCCTGGTCATCACCTGCCAGATGAAGATCAACGTCACCAACATGTATGCCGGCTCGATCGCTTGGTCGAATTTCTTCTCGCGCCTCACCCACAGCCATCCTGGCCGCGTCGTCTGGCTGGTGTTCAATGCGGCGCTCGCCTTGCTGCTGATGGAACTGGGTGTGTTCGAGGCGATCGAAAAGATCCTCGGCCTCTATTCAAATTTCGCCGTGGGCTGGATCGGTGCGCTGGTGGCGGACCTCGTCATCAACAAGCCGCTGGGCCTCAGCCCCAACTACATCGAATTCCGCCGCGCCCATCTCTATGACGTCAACCCGGTCGGCGTCGGTGCCATGCTGATTTCGATCATCGCCTCGACCGCGGCCTTCTTCGGCCTGTTGGGCGATGCGATGCAATCCCTGGCGCCGTTCTTAGGGTTGTTCGTGGCGATTGCGGCGGCACCGATCATCGCCTATCTCACCAAGGGGCGCTATTACATCGCCCGCGCACCTGAGAAGGATCTGGGTGTGCAGGCGGAGATTGCCTGCTGCATCTGTGAACATGTGTTCGAACGCGAAGACATGTCGTTCTGCCCGGCCTATGCGGGGCCGATCTGTTCACTGTGCTGCACGCTGGATGCGCGCTGCCACGACATGTGCAAGACCAACAGCCGCTTCAGCGAGCAATTGCAGCTGGTGTTGGCCAAGCTGCTGCCCTCGCGCATCGCCATCGGCATGAACACACGGCTGGGGCATTTCGCAGGCATCTTCATCATGTTCAATTTGATCATTGGTGTCGCATTACTGCTGATCGCGGTGCTGGAAGGCGGCGTGGGGCAAGACGCCGAGGCCGCTGCCCTGCGCGGAACGCTGCTGTCGGTCTATTTTGCGCTCTTCGTGATCATGGGTGTTGCCGCCTGGCTGATGGTGCTGGCGCAGGAAAGCCGGCGTGTGGCGGAGGAGGAGAAGGAACGTCAGACGCAGATGCTGACGCATGAGATCGAGGCTCATGAACGCACCTACGAACAGCTGCAGAAGGCCAAGGTTGCGGCTGAATCCGCCAATCTCGCCAAAAGCCGCTATGTCGTGGGCATGAGCCACGAGATTCGCTCGCCGCTCAATGCCATCTTCGGCTATGCCCAGTTGCTGGAACGCGACAGCGGCGTCCCGCCGCAGCGCCAGGACGCCGTCCGGGTCATCCGCCGCAGCGCAGAGCATCTCTCCACGCTGGTGGACGGGCTGCTGGATATCGCCAAGATCGAGGCCGGGCGCCTCCATCTCAACCGCGACCGCATCGCCACCAACGATTTCCTGAAGCAGATCGTCGACATGTTCCGCATTCAGGCCAAGGCCAAGGGCATCGACTTCACCTATGAGCGCTCCTCGCATCTGCCGCCCTTCGTCTTCGCCGACGAAAAGCGGTTGCGCCAGATTCTCATCAACCTGCTGTCCAATGCCGTCAAATACACCGACCGCGGGCAGGTGACGCTGCACCATCGCTATCGCGGCCAGGTGAGCGAGTTCGAGATCACCGATACCGGCATCGGCATTCCGCCACAGGATCTGGCGCGGATATTCGAACCCTTCGAGCGCGGCACCATGACAACCTCACGTGCTGTTGCCGGCACCGGCCTTGGCCTCACCATCACCAAGCTGCTCACCGAAATCATGGGCGGCGATATCTCGGTCGACAGCGTCCCCGGGCAGGGCAGCACCTTCCGCGTGCGCCTGCTGCTCTCCGAAGCACCGGCACCTTTGCCCTCGCTTTCTGAAAAGCGTCAGATCAAGAGCTATCAGGGGCGGCATATCACGATCCTGGCCGCCGATGACGACATGGCGCATCTCGATCTGCTGCGCGATATCCTGACGCCGCTCGATTTCACGCTGTTCTGCGTGTCGGATGGCCTTGCGGCGGTGAAACTCGCCGGCCAGGTGAAGCCTGACCTGCTGCTGCTCGATATCAGCATGCCCGGCCTGACCGGCTGGGAAGTCGCCCGGCAATTGCGCGTCGCCGGTCACGAGGACGCTGTCATCATCATGCTCTCAGCCAATGTCGATGAAACACGTCCGGGTGGCGGCGTCGAGGACGATCATGACGCCTTCATCGCCAAGCCGACCGACGTCCGCCTGTTGCTGGAAAAGATGCAGGAACTGCTCGGACTGGAATGGACCTATGACAATGGCGAGGCGGCTGGTGGCGAGATGGCACGGTCCGAGATCGAGGTGTCATCGGCAGCGCCCGTTGCCCAGATACCGCCGCAGCGCCATCTCGATGAGCTGCATCAGCTGGGGCTCATCGGCTATATCCGCGGCATCGAGGCGAAACTCGCCGAATTGGAGGAGGTCGATCCAACCCACATTCCGTTTGTGACGGATATGCGCGCTTTGGTGAAGAATTTCGAGCTCAAGCAATACATGTCCGTGCTGGAGGCCTTGCGTGATCGGCAAGTCTAGCGAGGATATGTCTCCGCCAGCGCTGGGCGAGCGGGTTCATCCGCGCGACATCGTGCTGGTGGTAGATGATTCGCCGGAGACGCTGAGCTTTCTCACCCATGCGCTCGAGGAATCTGGCGTCACCGTGCTGGTGGCGGTGGACGGCACCGCGGCGCTGCACCTCATGGAACAGATCACACCGGATCTCATCCTGCTTGATGCCGTGATGCCGGGCTTGAGCGGTTTCGAGACCTGCCGGCGCCTGAAGCAGAATGACGATCTCGCCCACGTCCCGGTGATCTTCATGACCGGCCTGACCGAAACCGAGCATATCGTGAAAGGGCTGGAAGCGGGCGGCGTCGATTATGTGGCCAAGCCCATCGTCGTCGATGAACTGATGGCGCGTATGCGCGTCCACCTCACCAATGCACGGCGCACGCAGGATGCGCGCATTGCCCTGGATACCGCCGGGCGCTTCCTGCTCGCGGTCTCTGGCGATGGCCGCATCCTGTGGAACACGCCCCAGGCTGCCAAGCTGCTGAAGCAGTTCTATCCCGCCTTGGAAGAACAGGATTTCCGTCTGCCGCCCGATCTTGCCGCCTGGATCACGCGCGCGGCGGCGAGCGGTCGAAACGCCACCGGCTGGACGGTCGGCGATGCGACGGCGCGGCTGGAGCTTTCCTATCTCGGCCAGGTGCGGGCGGATGAGCATGTCCTGCGCCTGTCTGGCGCGCAGCCCGGCGGGGAGGTGGCGCTGCTGCGCCAGCGCCTGTCCCTCACCGCCCGCGAGGCAGAGGTGCTGATCTGGCTGGCGCGGGGGAAATCCAACCGCGATATCAGCGACATACTCACCATCAGCCCCCGCACGGTGAACAAGCATCTGGAGCAGATCTACGAGAAGCTCGGCGTCGAGAACCGCGCCTCGGCCACGGCGCTTGCCGTCAGGGCGCTCAGCGATCAGTGATTTCTCACCAGCCGGTCAATTCCTTTACATCGGCTGTTGCTGAAGTGAGTTTTGGCCGTTAGCTATTGTAACCTCCTTCGCAGCTGCGAAACTGCCTGTGATGAACTTCATCCAACAGAGGGGGCGACAATGAAAAACGTAATATCCCGCCGGTCGATTCTGGCCTGCAGTGCCGTGCTGGCGCTTGGCCTGCTGACCTTCGGCCCGCAAACCGCATCCGCCGATGCGCTTGAGGACATCGCCAAGGCCGGCTCGATCAAGGTCGGCATCTTTGAAGACTTCCCGCCTTTCGCGTCCTTGGGCTCCGACATGACTGTCCAGGGTTATGACGTGGAGATGGCGGAAATCATCGCCAAAAGCCTCGGCGTGAAAGCAGATCTCGTCGGCATCACCGGCCAGAACCGCATTCCGTATTTGAGCGAAGGCAAGGTCGACCTGCTGCTCAGCATCGGTTTCAGCGATGAACGCGCCCAGGTGGTTGATTTCACCGATCCCTACGCGCCCTATTACATCGCCGTCATGGGGCCGGAAGAGATCGTGGTGAAGGATGCGGCCGACCTCGCCGGCAAGACCATCGCCGTCAACCGCGGCACGCTGGAAGATACCGAAGTGACCAAGGTCGCGCCCGCCGGCGCCGATATCCAGCGCTACAGCGACTATAACGGCGTCATCTCGGCCTTCCTCTCCGGCCAGGCGCAGCTGATGGTCGTCGGCAACGATGTCGGTGCCACGATCCTCGCCAAGGACCCGGCGATCAAACCGGTAGAGAAGTTCCAGCTCCTCACCTCGCCCTCGAACATGGCGGTGAAGAAGGGTGAAGCGGGCCTGCAGAAGAAGCTCAACGAGTTGCTTGCTTCGATGCGCGCCGATGGCAGCCTCAACGATCTGGCGGTGAAGTGGCTGAAGGCTCCCTTGCCGAAGGATTTCTAACCATCCCGGGCTGCTGATACAGCCATGGACGACAATTTCGACTTGGGCGCAATCGCGGGCTATTCCGGCTTGTTCCTGCAGGGTGCAGGAACAACGCTGGGATTGATCGCGATTGCCGCCAGCTTGAGCTTCCTCATCAGCATCGGCGGGGCGGCGACGGTGCGGTGGGGTGCCAAATGGGCGCGTAGGCTCGTGATGGCCTATGTCGAACTCATCCGCAACACGCCCTTCATCGTGCAGATGTTCTTCATCTTCTTCGGTCTGCCCAGCCTGGGGCTGAAGCTCACTGCGATAACGGCCGCCATCATCGCGGTCACCGTCAACCTCACCGCCTATTGCATCGAGATCTTGCGCGCCGGCATCGAAGCTGTGCCACCGGGCCAGCGCGAGGCGGGCCTCGCGCTCGGCCTCCCTCCAATCTGGGTGTTTTTCAGCGTGATCCTCCCGCAAGCCATCGCCAACGTCTATCCGGCCCTCGTCAGCCAGATCATCCTCACCATGCTGGAATCCGCCGTCGTGTCGAAGATCGCGGTCATGGACTTGACCCACGTCGCCGACCTCATCCAGTCGCGCAATTACCGCACGTTTGAGGCCTATTTTGTGGTCGCGATGATCTATCTCGTCATGGCGATCTGCTTGCGCCGCCTGATGGCCCGGGTCGGGCAGCGCTTGTTTGCCGGACGGGTCCGATGATCGAACTGTCCCTCACCGATATCCTGTCTTTCCTGCTTCTGGCAGCCAGGTGGACGGTTTTCTTGTCCGCCATCGCTTTTGTCGGCGGCGGTGTCGGCGCCTTGCTGCTGCTGCTGCTGCGCTATGCGCGGCCGCGCTTCGGCGGCAGGTTCATGCCCGTCTATGTGGAATTCTTTCAGGACACCCCGTTCCTGTTGCAGCTCTTCCTCATCTTCTTTGGGTTGCCTAAGCTGGGGATCGACGTCTCACCCCTGATGGCGGCCACGATCGGCCTCACTCTCTATGCCACGGCGTACCTGGCCGAGGTCTGGCGTGGCTGTGTGGATGCGATACCGCGCGGCCAATGGGATGCTAGCGCCAGCTTGGGGATGAATTTCGTCCAGCAGATGCGCGACGTGATTCTGCCGCAGGCCCTCAAGATCTCCATCCCACCCACCGTGGGGTTCCTGGTGCAGTTGATCAAGAACACGGCCGTCACCTCGATCATCGGCTTCCATGAACTGACCAAGGCCGGAGAGATCATTAACAACGCGACCTTCCAGCCCTTCATCACCTACAGCATCGTGTCGCTGATCTATTTCGCCATCTGCTATCCGCTGACCCATTGGTCGCGGCGCCTGGAACGGCGTCTCACACCCACCGGCCATCGCTGAGGATTTGTCCATGGACCCGCAGATCAACAAATCGGCACCGATGATCGAGCTGCGCAATGTCAGCAAATGGTACGACTCGTTCCAGGCGCTGACGGACGTCTCGCTCATCGTCAACAAGGGCGAGCGCGTGGTGATCTGCGGCCCGTCAGGCTCCGGCAAATCGACCGCGATCCGCTGCATCAACCGGCTGGAGCAACATCAATCCGGCCAGATCCTGGTCGAGGGCGTCGAACTCACCCAGGACTTCAAGAACATCGAGCTCATCCGGCGCGAGGTCGGCATGGTGTTCCAGCAGTTCAATCTGTTTCCGCACCTCACCATCCTGCAGAACCTGACCCTCGCGCCGCGCCGCGTGCGCAAGATGCCGCGCGGCCAGGCCGAGGAACTGGCGATGCGCTATCTCACCCGCGTGCGCATCGCCGAGCAGGCGCATAAATATCCCAGCCAACTCTCCGGCGGCCAGCAGCAGCGCGTCGCCATCGCGCGCGCTTTATGCATGGAACCGCAGGTCATGTTGTTCGACGAGCCGACCTCGGCCCTGGACCCCGAGATGATCAAGGAAGTGCTCGATGTCATGATTGAGCTCGCGGAAGAACACATGACCATGATCTGCGTCACCCATGAAATGGGCTTCGCCCGCACGGTCGCCGACCGGGTGGTCTTCATGGATAAGGGCCAGGTGGTCGAAGTGGCCCCGCCCGCGGAATTCTTCGCCAACCCGAAAAACGAGCGGACCAAGCTGTTCCTCGGGCAGTTGCTGAAGCACTGAGCAGGCCTTAGCTCAAGCCCGTGCCAGCTTCTTCGGCTTCACGGTCTCTGGTGCGGCCCTGTGCACCGCATAGACCTCATCCAGGAAAGCACCCAGCAGCGGTTTCTTCTGCTCCGTCTTGCGCATCGCAAGATAGATCGGGTTCTGATAACCCAGCCGCTTTTCGAGGAGCGGCCGCATCAGATCCCGGACCACCCATTGTTGGGCGAAATGCGCCGGCAGGAATCCTATATAACGCCCGGACAGGATGAAGACCGCGACGCTTTCCATGAGGTCGGCGGTCGCTGTCGAGGTCAGGCTGACACCATTGGGAAACTGGTTGGGCGCGGTATAGGCGCGCCGCGCGAATTGCTGGTCCTTGAGATCGTCGAGCGTCACCGTCTCGCTCTCCTCGAACAGCCCATGCCCTTGCCCGCAATAGAGCACCTGCCGCTCCTCGAACAGATCCTCGTAGCAGAGATAGGGGGAATGCCGGCCGCAGGCACCGAAGCCCAGATCGTGACGGCCTTCCAGCACCGCCTGCTCGATCTCGGTGGGCGAGGTGACCTGGACCGATATCTGCACTTCCGGCGCTTTCTGATTGAAGCGGCTGATTGCCTGATGCAGCCGGCAGGCGGGATTGGTGATGAGATTGTCGACGATGCCGATGGAAAGTGTCCCCACGAGGCTGCTGCGCGCTGCACCCGCGGCCGAGCGGAATTCATCGACGGCCGAGAACAGCCGCTGGCTCGCCTGGTAAATGAGCTTGCCCTTTTCGGTGAGGCTGAAACCGGCGCGGCCCCGCTCGCACAGGCGCACACCCAGGCGCTGCTCCAGCGCCGTCATATGCGTGCTGATGGTCGACTGGCTGACATTGAGTTCGATCTGTGCCGCGGAAAATCCGCCGGCCTCGACCACCTTGGCAAAGACGCGCAGCAGCCGAAGATCGCCCTCGCTCAGATTGGCCAACATTGGAATGCCTTCATATCGTGCGGTGTCGAAGTGAACGTGGGTTATTCTGTATTGTAACAACCCCTCCGGCAAGGCTCTATCCTGACTGGAATTCCTTGATTTAGCTGGAGAAAGACCATCATGGCGACCTGTGGCGAACTGCTGGTGCAGCTCCTTGAGGCCTATGGCGTCGAGCTGGTGTTCGGCATTCCCGGCGTGCATACGGTCGAGCTCTACCGTGGCCTTCCCTCAACCGGCATTCGCCATGTGACACCGCGCCACGAACAGGGCGCCGGCTTCATGGCCGATGGCTATGCGCGGGTGAGCGGCAAGCCGGGCGTGTGCTTCATCGTCACCGGCCCCGGCATGACCAATATCCTGACCGCGATGGGTCAGGCTTATGCGGATTCCATCCCCATGCTGGTGATCTCCGCCGTCAACCGCACCGAGCAGCTCGGCATGGGCGACGGGCGGCTCCATGAACTCCCCTCGCAGCGCAATGTCGTTGCCGGCGTTTCCGCTTTCAGCCACACGCTGCTCCACGCCGATCAATTGCCGCAGGTCCTCGCGCGGGCCTTCGCGCTCTTTGCCAGCGCGCGGCCGCGGCCGGTCCATATTGAGATTCCCATCGACGTCATCGCGGCGCAAGCCGATCCCGCAATCGTCTCCTTGCGTGCTTTGCCGAAGCGCCCCGCACCGCAGGCGGCCGATATCGCTTTGGCAGCGCAATGGCTGAAGGCGGCGAAAACGCCCCTTATCATCCTGGGCGGTGGTGCGGCAGATGCCGCGACGGCGATCCGCTCATTGGCCGAGCATCTCGATGCCCCGGTGATCAACACGGTGAATGCCAAGGGCATCCTGCCGCCCGCCCATCCCTTGCGCATCGGCGAGAATATGGCATTCCCACCGGTGCATGAAGCGATCGCCAAGGCAGATGTCGTGCTGGCCATCGGCACCGAATTCGGCGAGACCGAAATGTATCCGGAACCGAAGCCCCTGCAGTTCGGCGGCAAGCTCATCCGCATCGATATCGACTCGGAACAATTGGTCCGCGCCGTCTCGGCCGATCTGCCGATTCTCTCGGATGCGGGGCAGGCCGTCGCCGCCATCAACCAGGCGCTCGGCGTACAAGGCGGCAGGAGCAATGCCGATACGCCCGGTGCCAAACGCGCGGCCATTGTCCGGGCGGAGACGAGCAAACATTGGTGGCCGGCCGTCAGCCTCCATCAGCGCATCGCCAAGATCGTGCTGGACACGTTGCCCGATGCCATCATTGCTGGCGATTCGACCGAACCGGTCTATGCCCTCAACCAATGCTATGAATCGCCCAGCCCGCGTTCCTATTTCAACTCCAGCACCGGCTACGGCACCTTGGGCTACGGCCTACCGGCCGGCATTGGCGCCAAGCTTGCGGCGCCTGGTCGTCCCGTGGTCGTGCCGATCGGCGACGGCGGGCTACAGTTCACCATTGCGGAACTCGCCTCGGCGGTCGAAGCGGAAATCCCGCTCATCGTCCTGTTGTGGAACAATGACGGCTATGGCGAGATCAAGACCTACATGGTCGACCGCCAGATCGAGCCGATCGGCGTCGACATCTTCACGCCGGACTTCCTCACGATCGCCAAGGGTTTCGGCTGCGGCGCGACCCGACCGGGCAGTGTCGACGAGTTGGTCGCGGCACTCCGGCAGGCAGCGACCGGCAAAGCCCCGACGGTCATCGAAATCCGCGCCGACGCCCCCTATGTTGCCAAGCTGGCCGGCGCCTAACGCATCGCCACATGCAGCGATGTCGGCGCCCGGAACTCCCAGCCGCGGAATTTGGGCAGTTTGTCCGGCACCAACGCAATCTCAGCCGCCCGCTCCAACAATACACGCAAGGCCACGATCACCTGTTCGCGGGCGAACCAGCGGCCGGAACAGAAATGCTGGCCGAAGCCGAAGGCCGCATGCGACCCCTCGTTGCGATGGATATTGAACCGGTCCGGATCGGTAAAACGCGCCTCGTCGCGGCTGGCGGATGACACCAGCGCTCCCACGGCAGCCCCGGCTGGAATCCTCACGCCGCCCAGTTCGACCGCATGTGTTGTCTCGCGTGTCTGTGTCCCGATGGGCGCCACCCAGCGCAAGCCTTCATCGACGGATTTGGGCAACAGCGCATCGAGACTCTGCCGGACGGCAGCGAGTTGATCGGGATTGGTCAGCAACCCCACCAGCACCGACCCGGCACCATGCCCCGGTTCCTGCATGCCGCCCAGCAGGGTGACCTTCACCGTCGGCAGCAGCAACGCACGTGGCCGCGTCTCTCCTGCCGGCATCCCGTCATGCAGCATGTGCGACAGCGCCGAATGATCCGGCGCCCGCTCCAGCCGGTCGAAGATGCGGTCGGCGGCGGCGGAAATCTCGGCACTCACCGCGTCGCCGATCTTCTGGCGTTCCGGATCGTTCTCGAAATTGATCGCCCCCTGTGCCAGGCCATAAAACCAGTGCCGCAGGGTCGACATGTCGATGTCGTGAAAGCCGAATGATCGCGCAAGACTGAGGGTCGAGATCGGCTCGAAATATTCCGCCATCAGATCGCCGCCGCCTTTGGCGAGAACCGCATCCAGATAGTCGTTGGCAATCGGCCGGACCAAGTCATCAATATAGGAGGCGACCGCCTTCGGCTTGTATTTGGGATCGATCCCAGCGCGCAATTCCTTATGCACCGGCCCATCGGTGGTGAGGATGGTCGGCTTGCCGAAGGTGCGTTCGACCGGCGACGTCTTGACCGCAGCCGTGAAGATTTCCGGCGTCTTCGCCACATATTCGACATCCGCCCAGCGCGTTACCAGCCAGATATTGACCGCGGGAACGAAGCAGACCGGCGCCTCGCGGCGCATGCGGGCGTAAAGCGGGTAGGGGTTGTCTTCCAGATCCTGGACGGTGATGTGATCGGCAAACGGCATCGTGACCTCCGCACAAAGAAAAAGGGCGGAACGGCCTGTGCCGTTCCGCCCACGAGACGAAAACCGTCAGTTCTTCTGGTGCGCGCCCAGTTCGGCAAAGCGCTTGCCGCCGGCCTGCTTCAGCTGGTTGGCGACGACGGCACCGACGATGGCGGCCGCGGGCACCAGCAATGGCAGTGCGATGGCCAGCGCCTCCGAGGCCCCGGTCAACAGACCGAAATGTGTCACCACCGCATAAGCGATGATGGCGAGCACGACCCCAGCCACCAGCGGCGCCAGCATCGTGCTGAAGGCTGACGATTCCAGACCGGCATTGCGGCGGAAGAACACAATCACGGCGAAGGACACGACGGCCATCAGCGCGATCACGCACAGCGTGGCGAGGTTGGTGAGCCACACGAACAAAGCCAGCACCGGATCCTGATTGGTGATGACGAAGATCGCCAGCACCACGATGCCGAGGATGGTCTGGAGGACCGAGCCGGTATGCGGGCTCTGATGTGCGTCATGGGTCCGGCCGAGCTGCGCCGGCAGCAGGCCCTCGCGGCCCATCACGTAGAAATAGCGTGCCGCCGCATTGTGGAAGGCGAGGAGCGCCGCGAACACGCTGGAAACCAGCAGCAGGCTCATCAGCGTGGTGACAGTGCTACCGACATACTGGTCGGACAGCACGAAGATGAAGGCGGTGGGATCGGGCAGCCCGCCCAGCGTCTCCATCAGCTTGTCGGGACCGGTACCCAGCACCATGCACCAGGTGGTGAAGGCATAGAAGATACCGATGACGAGCACCGAGAGATAGGTGGCACGCGGCACCGTGCGGTGCGGATCGCGCGCTTCCTCGCTATAGATCGTGGTGGCTTCGAAGCCCATGAAACCGGCAAAGCAGAGCAGCATGCCGATGATGGGCGAGCCCGACATGAAGGCGTCCGGCGTGAAGCTCACGGCACTGATGCCGGCAGCCCCGCCCGTGCCGACGATGGCCAGATCCATGATGAGGACGACGATGTATTCCGCCGCCACCAGCACGGCCAGCACCTTGGCCGAGAGATCGATCTGCCGGTAGCCGAAGATGGCGACCAGCACCAAGGCGATGCCGGACCAGACCCACCAGGGCAGTTCCAGCCCGAAGCCGGCGAAGGTGCCGGCCGCGACCGCGCCGAACAGGCCGTAAAGCCCGATCTGCATGGCGTTATAGGCCAGCACCGCGACATAGGCCGCGGCACCGCCGGCGACACCGCCGAGGCCCCGCGCCGTAAAGGCATAGAAGGACCCGGCATTGGAGATATGCCGCGCCATGGTCGTGTAGCCGACCGAGAAGATGAGCAGGATCGCCGTCACCACCAGCACCGCCAGCGGCACGCCAACACCGTTGCCGAGCAGCATGGCGATCGGAAAGCCACCGGCCACCGCGGTCAAAGGCGCAGCGGCGGAAACGACGAAGAACGTGACCGCGGCAACGCCCAAGGCATTGCGCCGCAATCTGTCGGTAGAATTTGCTTGATCCATTGTCCCCTCCCTGAAACGCCGGCGGTCAAATGATCTCGACCGCCAAAACCCCCTTGGCAACGGCGCGCAAGCATTCTTGCGGCCAAGTCTCATCGCTTCAGCAAGGCAGGGCCTTGCTGGCGATTTTTTTATTCATTCGATGTCGAACGATAACGCGAATCAAAATCCTCGGCAAGAGACAGTTGCGACTTGAGGGCGCGCGGCGATTGGTCCCTTATCTGCTGGCAGGTCCGATGCTATAAAGCGCGCGCCCCGATTCCATCGGAGTCTTGCCCCATCGGAGTTTTGCTTTGGACAAAGACCGCCGCGCCCCCGCCCGTCCCGCTGCACCCGCGAAGAGCGAGGGCGCCCGATCTCGCGGCAAGGAGGCGGCCTCCGCAAAGCCAGCGACCGGAAAACGCTCGGCGAAACCCCTGGCCGAGGTGCTGGGCGAGAAGCGTGTCGCGGGCCTGCGCATCAATCTCGATTCCATGGCGCTGGTCTCCAACATCCACCGCGCCTCCGGATTCATCCGCGATCATTTCGAGCGCACCGTGCTGGAAGAGGCCGGTCTGCATTGGTCAGCCTTCGTGACCCTGTGGTGCCTGTGGATCTATGGCGAGTTGGAAACGCGCCGTCTGGCGGCCGAAGCCGGCGTCGCCAAGAGCACGCTCTCCAGCATTCTCAACATGCTCGAAGGCCGCAAACTGGTGCGTCGGCGGACCAATGAACTGGAGCGCCGGCTGGTGATCGTCAACCTCACCGCGCCGGGCGCCGAACTCATCAGCAGCATCTTCCCAAAGTTCAACGCCGAGGAAACGCGCATCGTGTCGCGCCTCAGCGCCAGGCAGATGCAGGCAGCGACCGACGCGATTCGCCTCATCCTCGCGACCATCAACGAACTCGACGGGCCGCTCGAGGGCGACTGAGCCACCCCCTGCGACCCGCTGCCACTGCGACGCTTGACTCGCTTGACGCTTTCAATAATTATTCGACGTCGAACGATTTTTGCGGAGTGGACGGATGCGGTCGCGGGTCGAGGGTGTCGAAATTGATGGCAGGCATTGGATAGGTGGCCAGCGGGTCGACAGCGCCAGATCCTTCGATAGCGTCTCGCCCATCGACGAGCAGCCGATTGCCAAGGTCGCCGCCGGTGGTGAGGCGGAAGTTGACCAGGCGGTCGACGCGGCCATGAAGGCGTTCCAATCCTGGAAGCGCATCAGCCGCGAAGAACGTGCGGCCTACCTCCATCGCATCGCCGACATCATCGAAGCCCGCGTCGAACAACTCTCCGTCGTCGAGACACGCGACAACGGCTCGCTCCTGCGCTCGCACCGGCGCGGTGTCATGCCCCGCGTCGCCATGAATTTCCGCTTCTTTGCCGATTGGCTGCTGCAGCTTACCCACGCCGATTTCGACGTGCGCGGCCATCGCAATCATGTGAGCTATGACCCCAGCGGCGTTGCCGCCATCATCACACCCTGGAACGCGCCTTTGATGCTGGGCACTTGGCGCATCGCGCCTGCCTTGGCGGCGGGCTGCACCGTCGTCTACAAACCGCCTGAATGGGCACCGCTCACGGCCTCTCTGCTGGCTGACATCACCGCCGAAGCTGGCTTGCCCGACGGCGTCTTCAATGTCGTCCAGGGTCTGGGGCGCGAGGCGGGTGCTGCCCTCTCGCGCCATCCGAAGATCCGGCGCCTGAGCTTTACCGGCTCGGTGCCGACCGCCAAGACCATCGCCGCGGCGGCGGCGCCCAATCTGGTACCGCTCTCCTTCGAACTCGGCGGCAAATCGCCCTTCATCGTTTTTGCCGATTGCGATCTCGACCTCGCGGTCAATACGGCCATCGGCCAGTATGACAATGCTGGCCAGGTCTGCCTCTCCGGTACGCGCATCCTGGTGGAAGAGGGGATCCGCGACCGCTTTGTCGATGCGTTCCTGGCCAAGGCCCGGACCATCAAACAAGGCGATCCGCGCGACGAGGCGAGCGATATCGGTCCGCAGATCAGCCGCCCGCATTTCGAGCGGGTGAAGGGATTTGTCGAACGTGCCATCGGCGCCGGCCTGAAGCCGGTGATCGGCGGCGGACCGAATACCGATCTGGGCGGTCTCTATTTCAAACCGACTCTGTTCCTCGATCCGCCGGCTAACGCCGAGATCCTGCGCGAGGAGATTTTCGGCCCCGTGCTCTGCCTGCAATCCTTCAAGAGCGAGGAACAGGCAATTGATATGGCCAACGATACCGATTACGGCCTGGCCGGTGTCATCATGACGGGTGACAAGGCGCGCGCCGAACGCGTGACGGCGCAGATCTCCGCCGGCCTCGTTTGGAACAACTGCTTCTTCGTCCGCGATCTCCGGCAGGCTTTCGGCGGCAACGGCAAGTCCGGCATCGGCCGCGAAGGTGGCAATTGGTCGTTCGATTTTTATTGCGACGTCAAGAACAGCGTCTATGCGCCGAACGGATGGAGAGCATAATGGGCGAAGTTGTTGGCTGCGGGCTCATTGCCCATGTTCCCACCATCATGCTGCCGCTGGAAATCCGGCATGAGCTCAACAAGGGCGAGGATTTCAGCGTGGTTGCCGGCCTGCAGCGGCTGAAGAACGAAGTGCTCGCGAAGCTCGACTACGACATCGTCGTGGTGCTGGATTCGCACTGGTTCACGACGGTCGAATTCGTCATCACCAGCCATGCCCGCCGCACCGGCAAATACACCTCGGATGAACTGCCGCGCGGCATGAGCCAGGTACCCTACGATCTGCCCGGCGATCCTGCGTTCGCGGAACGGGTGGCGAGCAAGGCTGCCAAGCATGGCACCTGGATCACGGCGAATGCCGATCCCTATCTGCCCATCCAATATGCCACCGTGAACGTCGCCCACTATCTGCAGAAGGGCCCTGAGGCCTGGATCTCGGTGAGCTGCGCCCAGACCGGTGAGACCGAGGATTTCCTGCGTGTCGGCCGCGCGCTCCGCGAGGCGATCGCCGAGTCCGGCAAGAAGGTATTGCTGCTGGCATCGGGCGCGATGAGCCATAAATTCTGGCCGTTGCAGAAGCTGCGCGCCCATGAAGCGGCCGGCGTCGAACATATTTTCAGCCCGGCCCATGCAGCGGCCGATCTGGAGCGGATCGAGTGGTTCAAGGCCGGCGATCATGCCCGCGTGCTCCGCACCATGCCGGAATTCCTCAAATTCAAACCGGAAGCCAATTTCGGCCATTATCTGATGATGGCGGCGGCCCTGGGCGAAGAAGCTCTTGCGGCACCCGGCAAACTCTATAGCGAGTATGAGAACTCGATCGGCACCGGCCAGGTGCATATCTGGTTCGACCGGCCGCAGAGTGGCTGGACCTCACACAAAAAAGCGGCCGAATAAGGCTCAAGTTCTGGGAGAGTGGGATGACCGAATATCGTCGGATTCTATTAGGCGGCGCTGTCGTCGAGACCGAGCGCAAGGGCGAGGAATTGGTGGCCCGCGATGGCCGCCGTGTACTGATCAAGGAGGCCATCCATCTATCGCCCGTGACGCCTGGCAAGATCATCGCGGTTCATCTCAACCATGTCAGCCGCGTCCATGAATTCCAGATCAAGCTCTCGGCCACGCCGACCTATTTTCAGAAACCGACCTCGGCCTTGAATGCCCACAATGGCGATGTCGTGCGGCCCAAAGGGTGCAAATGGCTGAACTATGAGGGCGAGGTCGCCATCGTCATCGGCAAGCGCGCCCGCAACATTTCCCAAGCTGAGGCCGGCCAATACATCGCCGGCTATACAATCGCCAACGATTTCGGCCTCCACGATTTCCGCGACACCGACGCCGGCTCCATGCTGCGCGTGAAGGGCAGTGACACGCTCTGCCCATTGGGGCCGGGCTTCGTCACCGGCTGGGACTTCCGCAACAAATTCCTCCGCACCTATGTCAACGGCAAGGTGGTGCAGGACGGCAACACGGCCGAGATGACCTGGGACATGAACTATCTGGTGGCCGACATCGCCCGCAACATCACCCTGGAACCCGGCGACGTCTTGCTCTCCGGCACGCCTGCCAATTCGCGCCCTGTCCAACCCGGCGATCTGGTCGAGGTCGAGGTCGAAGGTCTCGGCCGCCTGTCGAACCGCATCGTCGAAGGACCGGAGCCGATCCGCAGCGATGTGGGCGCACAGCCTACGGAATCAGAAGAAGTTCTTTCGACCGCCCTGGGTGGCGATTGGGAATTCCGCGGCATCCGCGCGCCCAAGAAACCCGGCGCTTGAGGGGGGCAGAGATGACCACGCAACAAGGCTTCTTCTATCCGCGCAGCGTCACCGGCCAGGCAGCGCTTCTGCCGCCGCCGCCCTGGCACTATGCGGGTGATCTCCTCACCATCGAATACCGCACCGACCCCAAGCTGATCGCCGACCTGTTGCCGGCGCCGCTGACCCTGGCCGCGGAAGATCCCGGCGCCGTCGCCCTCATCTGGGCCGATTGGCAATCCTGCGGTGCCAGCAAGGCGGAAATGCTCGATCCCATCCGCGCGCAATACAAGGAAGCCTTCGCCGTCGTGCGCTGCACCTTCGAAGGCCGCATTTATTCGCGCTGCATTTATATCTGGGTCGACAAGGATTTTGCGATGCTGCGCGGCATCCATCAGGGCTACCCGAAGAAATTCGGCTCGGTCCATATGACCCGGCCGCATCCCTTTGCCCCGGCACCCCAGGTGGCGGTCGGCGGCAGGTTCGGCGCGACGCTCGCGGCAAACGACCGGCGCCTCGCTGAAGCTGTCATCACGCTGACCGGTCCCACTGACCGCAACGGCTTCGTCAACGGCCATCCCATGGCGCATCATCGCTGGCTGCCCGCCATCGACGGCAAGGGCGACGCCCATGCCGAACTCATCGAATCGACCGGCGCCAAATTCGAAGGGGCGCAGACCTATGCCGCCTCGGTCGATCATTTTGCTTTGTTCGAGTCGCCAACCGAGGAACTGGCCCATCTCAAGCCCCGCGAGATCATCGGCGCCTATTACCGGCAGATCGGGGTCGTCTGGAATGGCGGCAAGTCGCTGGTGCCGAAGATCGGCGCCTGATCACTAGCCTCACGCAGCTCAAAGCAACGCAAGGGTTTCGCCATGACGAGTTTTGCTCCCACCGATGACGGCTATGCCGATCTCTCCAGCCACGATGCGTTCCTCCGCGGCGCGCCGCACAACACGTTCGCGCGCCTGCGCCGTGACGATCCCATGTCCTGGAGCGAGATGAAGGGTGGCCTCGGCTTCTGGTCGCTCACCCGGCACGCCGACATTCTCGAATTCAACAAGAATTTCGAGTTGCTGAGTTCGGCCCGCGGCATCCGCATGGAAGACCAGACCTATGAGGAATATCTGGCGCGCCGCACTTTCCAGGAAACCGATCCGCCGGAACATTCCCGCACCCGCGTGCTGGTGGCAAAGGCCTTCTCGAAACCGGTCGTGGCCCTGTTCGATCAGCAGATCCGCCACATCTGCGATTCCATCCTCGACGATGTCCTGGCGCGGGGCAGCTTCGACGCGGTGAAGGATGTGTCGCGGCAATTGCCGATGCGCATGCTGGGCCAGATCCTTGGCACGCCCGACGAGGATCTCGACTGGCTGGTGGAAAAGGGCGATCAGTTGATCGCCAACACCGATCCGGAATTCACCAATCTGGTGCTCGACCAGGCCGATACCGAGGCCTATCGCCTGATGCCGTTCCGCTCCCCGGCTGGTGCCGATCTCTACGAGTATGCCAAGAAGCTGATGCGCGACAAGCAGGCCAAGGGCGACACCAGCGGCGTATTGCACCTCATCCTGCAACCGGATGCCCACGGCAACGTCATCACCGAGGCCGAGTTCCGCAATTTCTTCTGCCTGCTGGTGGCGGCCGGCAACGACACCACCCGCTACTCGCTGGCGGCCTCGCTCTTCGCGCTTGCCAATCGCCCGCAGCTGATGGACCAGCTCCGCGCCGGCGACAACAATATCTGGGAAACCGCGCCCGACGAATTCATCCGCTGGGCATCACCCACCATGCATTTCCGCCGCACGGCGACCCGCGACTTCGAGCTGCACGGCAAGAATGTGCGCGAAGGCGACAAGGTGATCTTCTGGTTCGTCTCGGCCAACCGCGACGACACCGTGTTCCAGGACCCGTTCGAACTCGACCTGTTGCGCACCCCGAACCGCCATGTATCCTTCGGGCAAGGCGGACCCCATGTCTGCCTTGGCATGTGGCTGGCGCGGCTTGAAGTTCGCATCCTGCTGCAGGAACTGGTCAAGCGCGTGAAGAAGATCGAACAGACTGGCACCCACGAATTCCTGCGCTCCAACTTCATCGGCGGCATCAAACGACTGCCGGTGCGCATACAAACGAACTGAATTTCTGTCTGGGAGAAGAATAATGGCGACCGGCGAGAGGCTGCGGCTTCTGTTTTGTGACCATCTCAATCTGGCCCGCAGCAAATATCTGCCGGCGGCGAAAATGGGCGATGGCTCATCGCGCTTCTGCCTCGGCGTCTATGCGGTGAGCTATGCCAAGGATCTCATCCCCGCACCGGGATCGAAGATGCTGGAAGGTTTGCCGGATTACGACGCGGTCTACAAGGCGGCGGATATCCGCGATGGCTGGCAGAAGGGCACCAAGATCGTGGTCGCCGACCAGTACGACAACGACGGCACGCCTTTGCCACTCTGCGGCCGCGGGGCCTTGAAGCGTGCCATCGCCGAATGGCAGGCGCTGGGCTTCTCGCCGAAGGTCGGCCTCGAACTGGAAGCCTATGCCTTCTGTCGCGACGAGAACGGCAAATGGGTACCCTATGAAACGCCCGGTGCCTTCGTCTACAGCACCGGTCCCTTTACCGATCCGCGCGGCTTCACCGATGCGATCTGGGAGAAGGCGACCGAAGCCGGCTTCCGCATCGATTGCTTCACCTCGGAATATGATTCCCCGCAATTCGAATTCACGCTGACCTATGACGACGCCCTGAAGGCGGTCGACGACATCTTCCTCTTCCGCCTGCTGGCGCGGGAAGTGGCGTTGGAACATGGCATCCTGCTCACCTTCATGCCAAAGCCGATCCTGAATCTCGCCGGCAGCGGCCTCCACGTCAATTTCAGTTTCGCGGGTAAGGACGGCAAGAACGCGATCGGCGATGCGACAGACCCGGCCCAAATGCCGGCATTGACGCGGGGCTGTATCGCGGGCCTCATGCATCACCATGCCGGCATGGCGGGGCTCGTGGCACCCACCGTCAACTCGTATCAGCGGCTGAAGCCAGCGAGCCTCTCCGGCTTCTGGCGCAATTGGGGTGTCGATCATCGCGGCGTCACCACGCGGCTCTCGGCAGAGGGTGGCGCCAAATCGCGCATCGAGCATCGCATGGGCGATGGCGCGGCCAATCCCTATACGATGGTGGCCACCATCCTGCAGGCGGCCAAACTCGGCTTCGTCAACAACTATGCGCTCGCACCGGCCGAGACCGCCGATTGCCTGGAGAACCAGGATGCGCGCGAAGGTGTCGCCGAAACGCTGACCGGCGCCCTCGATGCGCTGGAAGCCGACAAGGCGCTGGTCCAGGCCGTGGGTCCGGGGCTGATCGACAACCATGTCTTCATCAAGCGCCATGAAGTCGAGCGGGTGGCCGGCCTTGAGGGTGATGCGCAACGCGACTATTACATCAACTATATCTGAGACACGCTTGGCCGATATTCTGGCTTGGCTTGAAGTAGGGGAAGTGACGATGCCGAAGGTCACCTGGGTCCTGGGCGATGGCCGCGAGATCAGCGCCAATGTCGCCGTCGGGCACAATCTGATGGAAGCTGCGGTCGCCAACAACGTGCCCGATGTGATCGGCGAATGCGGCGGCTGCCTCTCTTGCGCCACCTGCCATGTCTATGTCGATCCCGCCTGGGCGGCCAAAACCGGTAAGCCTGCTGAGATGGAAAACGACATGCTGGAGATCACGACTGCCGAGCGGCGCGAGCTGAGCCGGCTTTCCTGCCAGATACTGGCGACCGAGGAGTTGGACGGGTTGATCCTGCACGTCCCGCATAATTGACGGGTCCATGACGATGACGGCACCGATCATTCTGGTGGGCGCCGGGCAGGCCAGTGCCTCCTGCGCGGCAAAGCTGCGGGCGCTGGGTTATGACGGGGCCCTCACGATTATCGGCGATGAGCCAGCAGCTCCTTACCAGCGCCCGCCGCTCTCCAAGAAATATGTCTCCGGCGAGCTGGCACGGGAGCGCTTGTTCATCCGCCCGCTCAGCTGGTATGCCGAGCAGAGGATCGAGCTGCGCCTGGGCACGCGCGTAGTAAAGCTCGATGCTGCTGGGCACCGCGTGACGCTGGCCGATGGCACCAACTTGTCTTTCAGTAGATTGCTGCTGGCCACGGGCTCCACGCCACGGCGCCTGCCGGCCGAGATCGGCGGCAATCTCGCCAATGTCTTCACCATTCGCAATCTCGCCGATGCCGACACGATCGCTCCGGCGTTGATCCCAGGTGCGAATTTGCTAGTCATCGGCGGTGGATATATCGGCCTCGAAGCCGCTGCTGTCGCCGCCCAGAAGGGGCTTGATGTCACCGTCATCGAAATGGCCGATCGCATCCTGCAGCGCGTGGCGGCGGCACCAACTGCCGACTTCTTTCGCACGCTCCATCAGAGCCACGGCGTCACCATCCGTGAAGCGACCGGTCTGGCCGAACTTGTTGGCAAGGACGGTCGCCTGAGCAGCGCTAGGCTCAAGGACGGCACCATCCTCCCGGCGGATCTCGCCATCGTCGGCATCGGCATCCTGCCCAATGACGATCTCGCACAAGCGGCCGGCATTGCCGTGGAGAGCGGGATCCTGGTCGACGGCAAATGCCGCACCAGCGTCCCCGATATCTTTGCCGCCGGCGATTGCGCGAACTTCACCTGGCGCGGCCAGCGCACGCGCCTTGAATCCGTGCAGAACGCGATCGACCAGGGCGAACATGCCGCTGCCTGTCTGCTGGGCGAGGCGCCGGATTATGACCCGGTGCCCTGGTTCTGGTCCGACCAGTATGAGGTGAAGCTGCAGATCGCCGGCCTCAACCGCGGCTACGACAGCACCGTCCTGCGGCCAGGCAAGCGACCCTTGAGCCAGTCGATCTGGTACTTCCGGGGCGATACGCTCATCGCCATCGATGCGATGAATGACGCGCTGGCCTATGCGCTCGGCAAGAAGATGCTGGAATCCGGCAAGCCCGTCGCCAAGGCCGCCATTGCCGACCCCGCCAGCGACCTCAAGGCATTGGCGAGCTGAGTCGTCATCGCAAGGCGCTTGACCGAGAGCTCAATCCCCGAATAACTACCTTGAGTGGCATCCTCACAACGGACATTCGAGGCGGAATATGAGCAAGTCGGCGACCAAAACCAGCACGAAATCGGGCATCCAGGCGACGGCAGGGGCGCCGCTGGAACGCGCCACCCTCTCCGTGCCGGCCAATGCCGTGAGCTTTCCAGTCCCGCCGCACCATGTGGTCAAGCTGACCGACCTCTGGGTCAATCCCGGCTCCGTCCATGCGCAGATGCTGGACGTCTCGCGCTACATCCAGGCGCCCCTGGGCGACTACCGCGAGGCGCTGCTGCCTGCCCGCGCGATCAAGGGACGCGGCCAGATTCCGACCGGCGAGTGGCTGGCTGAGCCCGTCGCCCATCCGTCGATCTTCATCGTGCGCAGCAGCCATGTGCGCAAGATCGATGGCCAGGACGTGACCTTCGGCTCCTTTGCGGTGAGCTTCGCGCGCAGCGGCGACCTGTTCAAAATGGAATTCGAAGATGTCGGCGCGCCACCGACCGATTTGCGCCTCGCCTTCCAATTGGTGCCGCCCGCGCAGAAGAACGCCGGGTCGAAGAAACCGGCCGCCAAGAAGAAGGCCAAATAGCGGGGCCGACCCAGCCGACCAAACCACCCAGTCAGCTAAACCAACCGTGCCAACCGCGTCCTGGCAGAGCCGCCCTTTACGAAGCCGCGCGATTTTCGCATTGTCATCGACCGTGACGACAGCTTGGCGACTCGCATGAACAATGTATCTCAACACGATACCGGCACCGGCCTGCTGCGGCAGTTCTCGGTCCAAGCCTCGGCTGCGGGACTCCTTGCCGCCTTTGTCGGTTCCGCCAGCTCCTTTGCCGTCATCATCCAGGGATTGACCGCAGTCGGCGCCAGCCAAATACAGGCGGCGTCTGGCCTGATGGCGCTCTGCATCAGCATGGGTCTCTGCGCGATTGTCGTCAGCCTGAAGATGAGACAGCCGATCAGCATTGCCTGGTCGACGCCGGGGGCTGCACTCCTCGCCGCCACGGCTCTTCCTGAAGGCGGCTTTGCGACCGCTGTTGGTGCCTTCCTGGTGAGCGGCCTCCTCATTGTCATTGCCGGTCTGTGGAAACCTTTGGGCCGTGCAGTTGCCGCCATTCCGGCACCTCTCGCCAACGCCATGCTGGCCGGCGTGCTGCTGGGCCTCTGTCTGGCACCGGTCAAGGCTGTGGCAGAGGCGCCGGTCTATGGCCTTGCCATTATCCTCACCTGGGCGCTGGTGGCGCGGTTCCGACGTCTCTATGCGGTGCCGGCCGCCGTGCTGGTGACGGTCATCATCATCGCCATGACCGCCGACGTCTCACAACTTCATGCCGATGCGCTCTGGCCGCAGCCGGTCCTCGTCATGCCGCAATTCTCCCTGGCGGGTCTCGTCGGCATCGCCCTGCCGCTCTTCATCGTCACCATGGCGTCGCAGAATATTCCCGGCATCGCGGTTCTTAATGTCAACGGCTACCGCCCGGACCCAGGCCCACTGTTCAGCATCACCGGCATCTTCAGCTTAGCTGCGGCACCCTTCGGCGGCCATGCCGTGAACCTTGCCGCCATCACGGCAGCTCTGTGTGCCGGCACCGACGCGCACCCCGATCCGACGCGCCGCTATTGGGCGGCTGCCATGTCCGGCGTTTTTTATATCCTGTTCGGCCTGGGGGCAGGGGCTGCCACCGCCTTCGTCAGCGCAGCCCCACCGATCCTCATCCAGGCGGTGGCCGGGCTCGCCTTGTTCGGTGCCTTCGGCAGTGCGCTGTTGGGCGCGGTCACCGATCCAACGAACCGTGAAGCTGCCATCATCACCTTCGTGGTCACAGCCTCTGGCCTCAGCTTCTTCGGGATCAGCGGCGCGTTCTGGGGGCTGTTGGCGGGCGGTGCCATCTACGCGCTCACCCATTGGCGGCGCAAAAACGCCTAATGCTTGAGGCCTAGTGCTTCCTGGCCTGCACCAGATTGGCGATGACCGTGGCCTCGCCCAGGGCCTTGCAGGCTTCGATCCGGTGGAGCCCGCCGACCAGCACATAGCGTTCCTTGTCGGGGCGGACGAGGATCGGCACTTGCTGCCCGTTCTCGGCAATGCTGAGCGCCAGTTCCTCCACCTTGGCTGTGTCGATTGGCGCGCGGAGTGCCGCCGGGACATAGATGTCGGCGATCTTGACCTTGATGGGCTTCATGCGGTGACGGCTCCTGGGTCTCATGCGGCCGCCTGGGGCGGGCGTTCTGTTGCTGAATATATCTCTCATCGCCACCGGAAACAAAACGTCACACTGCGAGGCCTTGCCAGGATGCCGGGGCAGCAGCCATGCTGGCAGCAACATCATAATCTCTCAGCCAATACAATAGATTGCGGCCAGTTGTTTCAGTATATGTCCAGTATTGGAAATATACGCCCGGCATATCGCAAATAATCGATGGCATGTTTTCTGCGAAATCGCGGTCGGATACTGGGGGAAATGACATGCGATGGACGCATCCTACGCCATGACTCTCAGGGTCCATAACCCGAATGGAGGAGTATCTCCGATGATCTCAAGTACCTATGGTACGGCGGGGCCAAGTTCGGCCGCGCTGAGCCAGATGCGACAACAATTGTTCACCAAGCTCGATGCCGATGAAGACGGCGGCATCAGTGAGACGGAGTTCGTGACAGGTGCTACGTCCGGCAGCGCGACCGCCGGCAGCGGCACCGAAGCTCTCGCCAAGGAACTGTTCAGCAGTTTCGACAACGACAGCGACGGCAAGCTGACACAGGACGAACTCGAATCCGGCTTCCAGAAGCTGAGCGATCAGATGCGCGCGACGCTGATCGAGCAGCAGCAGGCGGCGCGGCCACAGCAGCCGTCACCGGAGGATATGCTGGCCAAGCTGGACAGCAATGCCGATGGTGGCGTCGATGAGGCCGAATTCATCGCCGCCGCGCCCCAGGACGGGCGAGGCCCCAGCGAAACCGAGCTCAAGGAATTGTTCGCATCCTTCGATGCGGATGAGGACGGGTCCTTGACCGCGGATGAACTGCAGGCCGGCTTCGAGAGCAACCGGCCGCAAGGTGGCCCGGCCAGTGGTCCAGGTGGCGCTGGCGGCCCGCCGCCGGGTCCGCCACCATCCTCGGCATCGTCGACCGAGGAGGATGACGAGGAGGATACGTTGTTGGAGATGTTGCAAAAGAGCATCACCGACAGATCCACCTCGGCCAGCGTCAACCTGAAGGACCTTCAGAGCGTGCTGGCGAGCTTCGTCAAACTGCAACAAAGCGAGGTCAGCCAGTCCTATTCAGCAACTGCCTGACGATAAGGCTGACCGGCAGAAAATGCCGGCAGCCGGCTCCGCCGCGGAATTGGCGGCGGAGCCATTCGTCCTCGCCAGGTTGGTCCCGGCTAGGCCCGCCATGCGGTACTGTTGCCGTATGCGGCAGCATTTCCTTGCGATCAAGCCCGCGTCGCGCCATGAAAGATCATTCACGGGCGGCAAACCGTCCTCCCTCACCCGACAGGTTCCAAAGATATGCTCGCCATGCCGGTAAAGACCACCGAGACACCCAATCAACTCCCGCATCTGCTGATCGTCGATGACGACCAGGAACACCGCCTGATGCTGGGCCGCTTGTTCGGCGAGCATGGCTTTCGCGTCTCGTTGGCACCAGATGGTGCGACCATGCTCAAATTGCTGAACGCAGCACCACCCGATCTCGTCATTCTCGATCTGATGCTGCCGGATGAAGACGGCTTGTCGCTGTGCCGGCGCATCCGCGCCAACTCCGACCTGCCGATCATCATGCTGAGCGCCCTTGGGCGTGGTCCGCATAAGCTTGCCGGGTTCGATATGGGCGCCGACGATTATGTGGCCAAGCCATTTGACTCAGCGGAATTGGTGGCGCGGACCCGGGCGGTCCTGCGTCGCGCCCGCCACGGCCGCGAAGACGGTCCGCTCACCCCGGGTCGCAAAGGCGCCAAGCGGGTCTATCATTTTGACGGCTGGCGCGTCGATGCCGCCAAGCGCGAGGTCCTGTCTCCGGCACAAGTCCTGATCACGCTTACCTCGGGCGAAACCGATTTGCTGCTGGCCCTGGTCGAACACCCGCAGACCACCCTCACGCGCGATCACCTGGTGGAGCTCACCCGCAACCGGGGCGGCGATGCCAACGACCGCAGCATCGATATCCTGATCAGCCGCATCCGGCGCAAGATCGAGCAGAACCCGCGGGCACCCCGCTTCATCAAGACGGTGCGCAGTGGCGGCTATCTGTTCGCACCGACCGTGACGCTGGAGTAGGCAAGACAGCGCCATGTCCCAGCGCTCAACCAATTGGTCGCGCGCGATCATCAATCTGTGGCCCGATCGCATCGCCACCCGCATTGCCGTGATCATGATCGCGGCAATGCTGGTAACGCAGGCCTTTGCCTATCTGCTGTTCCTCAGCGACCGCTATGGCTTCTGGCCGCAGACCAACCCTGATGACTTCATGACGCAGATCAGGCGCCCCGTGACGGCGATGCTCGCCGCGCCGGTCGATCAGCGCCAGCTGGCCTTGCAGCCGTTCAATGCCGAGGGCTTCGTCCTTGCCGCCATGCCGGCGTTTGATCCCGCCAACCCCGTCGTCAGCTTCCCGCCCTTCGATCGGTTGCGCGATCATCTCATCCGTGACATGCCGGACCTCATCGACCAGATGATCGTCGAAGGGGACGTCCCGCGCTATCCCGGTATCCCGGCCTTCATGACCCCACCTGATCCTGCGCAGCCGGTTGTGCTGTGGCTGCGCCTGGCAGACCATAGCTGGCTGGCAATCACGGTGCGGCTGCGCGAACTGCTGCCGCCATCCCCGTTTTTCCCCTGGCTGCCTTGGATGTTGGCCTTGGGCACGATCCTGGTGATCTCGCTGCTGGCCGCCCGCGGCATCTCCGGATCACTGCGCCGCTTCGCCGAGGCTGCCGAGCGCCTCGGCGCTAATATCGCAGCTGTGCCGATGACGGAAGCTGGCCCGCGTGAAATGCGCTCGGTCACGCGCTCCTTCAACCAGATGCAGGCCAGATTGAAACGGTTCGTCGATGACCGTACGCAGATGCTGGCCGCGATCTCCCATGATCTGCGGACACCCTTGTCGCGCTTGCGCATGCGGGCGGATGCGCAAACCCCGGGCTATGAGCGGCAGAAGAACCTCGCCGATCTGGATCTCATGGACCGGATGATCGCGGCGACACTCGTCTTCGCCCGCGATGATGTCGCCGCCGAGAAGCGGGTCAAGGTCGATCTCGCCTCGCTCACACAGACCGTATGCGATGAAATCAACGACGCGGGCGCTGAGGCCAGCTATCACGGACCACTTTATCTTGAGATCGACGGCGCGCCGCTCTCCCTGATGCGTGCCATCACCAATGTGGTGGAGAACGCCGTCAAATATGGCGGCAGGGCTGACGTCAGGCTGACGGCGTCGGTGTCGACGATCGATATCACCGTCACCGATCAGGGGCCGGGCATTCCGCTGGCCGAACAGGAGCGCGTCTTCGAACCCTTCTATCGCCTCGATCCGGCGCGCTCGCCGGCGCGTGAGGGGGCTGTCCTCGGCGAAATGGGCGGCACGGGTCTGGGGCTCGCCATCGCGCGTCACGCCTTCCGCGCCCATGGCGGCGATATCAGTCTGCGCAACGGCGACGGGGCGATCGGCCTCGTCGTGCATCTCAGCTTGCCGCGCGTCGCCGCCTGAATTCTGCTGCATTGCAGCGCGGCTCAGTGGTTTCATGCCGCTGAAATTCGTGCTTTGCTGCCTCGCATGAGCATCGATTTTCGCCCAGGCATCACAGCTGCGCTGCCGTCCTATCTGGCCAGAAGCGGCACGGCGTTGGGCTGGATCCTTTTCTATCTTCTGCTGGCGTTGTCCTGGACGGGTCTCATCTGGTTGACCGCAGCCCCGGAACAGATGTCGACCTGGCGCGCTTTGCTTGACCGCTGCCTCGCCCCGGCGGAGACACTGGCCTTTGCACCACGCCTTGGCATGTGGGCGCTGATGTCGCTCGGCATGATGCTCCCCACCACACTTCCAGCCCTCCAACGCTTCGCCGATCTGGTGCAGAATAGGCGCGACGGCCAGGCCTTCTATCGCTTCCTCTCTTTCCTGTCTGCCTATGTTTTGATCTGGCTCGGCTTCTCAGTTCTGGCGGCAGGCACGCAAACCGTGCTCGCGCGCGTCGAATGGGCGGGCGCTGACAATTTCCTGCCCACTGCCTTGTTCGGCTTTGCGGGCCTCTATCAGTTCAGCAGGCTGAAGCATGCGTGCCTCACGCGTTGCCGCCACCCGATGACGTTCTTCATGGCGCATTGGCAGGACGGCAAGGGCGGCGCTTTTCACATGGGCCTCAGGCATGGCCGCGATTGCCTGGGTTGCTGCTGGGCCCTGATGGCGCTGGGCTTTGTCGGCGGCGCCATGAGCCTTGGCTGGATGGGCCTCGGCATGGTGCTGATGGTGCTAGAAAAACTCGCTGGCCCGGGCCGCTACGTCACCCTACCGTTGGGATTGGTCCTGATCTCCGCGGCAGGTTTTGCACTCGGGACGGCATGGCAGGGGATCTGATCTGATGGCAAGCAAACAGGTGATCGAGACATGGGCGATCAAGGGGGAGTTGATCCTCAATTGCAGCTGCACGGTGTTCTGCCCCTGCGTCGTCTCGCTCGGCAAGCATCCGCCGACCGAAGGGCAGTGCCAGGGCTGGGCCGGCATCCGCATCGATGCGGGGCATAGCGGTGACACGGATCTCTCCGGCTTCAACGTCGCCCTCCTGCTCGACATCCCCGGCAACATGGCGCGCGGCAATTGGACGGCGGCGGCCTATATCGACGAGCGCACGTCCGACGCGGCGTTTGAAAAGCTCACCAACATCTTCAGCGGCAAGGCGCGCGGCACCACGGGCCTGTTCTCGGTCCTGGTCAGCACCTTTCTCGGCGCCGAGCGCGCGCCCGTCAGTTTCGAACGCGACGGCGACAAGCGCCGCCTCGTCGTCCCGAAGAAGATCACCGGCGAAATCGAGCCGATCGGCGGCAAGGATCCCGGCAGCCATGTCGTCATTACCAACACCGAATATTGGATGGGTCCCGACATCACGGTTGCCAAGGCCAATCAGGGCCGCGTGCGCGCCTTCGGCCGGGTTTGGGATTTCGAGGGCCGCAGCGCCGAGATCTGCGCCATCGATTGGCGTGGCCCCTGAGCGATAAGTGACCCAGTGCGGATAGGCGACATGACGGACGATATCGACCTGCCCAAGAATGCGGCGAATTTTGTGCCTCTCTCGCCGCTCTCCTTTCTCAGCCGCGCGGCCGGGGTCTTCCCCGGTCGCGTCGCCGTCATCTATGGCAAGCGGCGCTATAGCTGGCTGGCGGTGCGCAACCGCGCGGCAGCCCTTGCCTCGGCGCTGCAGCGGGTGGGTGTGGGCACAGGCGATGTCGTGGCGATGGTCGCGGCCAACACGCCGGAGATCTTCGAGGCGCATTTCGGCGTGCCGCTGTCGGGCGGCATCCTCAACACCATCAACACCCGCCTCGATCCCGATACCATCGCCTATATCCTGGACCATGGCGGCGCCAAGGTTCTCATCACCGACACCGAATTTGCCGGCACGGTGCGCCTGGCGCTGGAACGCATGAGCGGCCCGCGACCCATTGTCATCGACATCGTCGACCCGGCTGCAAAGGGTGGGCAGGCGCCGCAAGATCGTCTCGGCGCGCAGACCTATGAAGCCTTTCTCGAAACCGGCGATATCGATCGGCCCTGGACGTTGCCGGCGGATGAATGGCAGTCGCTCTCGCTCAACTACACCTCGGGCACGTCCGGCCGGCCCAAGGGCGTCGTCTATCATCACCGCGGCGCCTATCTCATGAGCCTCGGCACGGTGGTGGGCTGGGGCCTGCCGCCGCATCCGCGCTATCTCTACACCGTGCCGATGTTCCACTGTAACGGCTGGGGCCATGCCTGGACCATGGCGCTGGTCGCCGGCACCGCCGTGCTGTGCCGCTATGTCAGCGCGAAGGCGATCTTCGATGCGGTGGCCGATCACGGCATCACGCATCTGGGTGGCGCACCCGTTGTGCTGGGGCTCCTGGTCAACGCGCCGCCCGAGGATCGCCGCGCGGTGGATCACCCGGTCAAGGTGATGACCGCCGGCGCGCCGCCACCCAGCGCAGTCCTGGCGAAGATGGCGGAGCTCGGCTTCGAGGTGCTGCAGGTCTACGGCCTTACCGAGACCTTCGGCCATGTCGTGCACTGCGCCTGGCAATCCGATTGGGACGAACTACCCTTTGCCGAACAGGCGGAGATCAAGGCGCGCCAGGGTGTCCGCATGCCCGTCACGGAAGAAATCCAGCTGCGCGATCCGGAAACGGGGGCGACCCCACCGGCCGACGGCAAGACGATGGGCGAAATCCTCATTCGCGGCAACACCGTGATGAAGGGCTATCACAAGGACGCGGCCGCCAGCACGAAGGCGTTTCGCGATGGCTACTTCCATTCCGGCGACCTCGCGGTCCAGCATCCCAACGGCTATGTCGAGATCAAGGACCGCCTGAAAGACGTGATCATCTCCGGCGGCGAGAACGTGTCGTCGATCGAGATCGAAAGCCGCCTGTTCAAGCATCCCGCCGTGGCCCTGGCCGCCGTGGTCGCCATGCCGGATGCCAAATGGGGCGAAGTCCCCTGCGCCTTCATCGAATTAAAGATCGGCGCTGCGACGACTGAATCCGACCTCATCAGCTTCTGCCGAGAGTCATTGGCCGGCTTCAAAACCCCCAAGCGCGTGATCTTCGGCGAACTGCCCAAGACCTCGACCGGCAAGATCCAGAAATTCCTGCTGAGAGAACAGGCGAAGGGACTGTGAAGGCGCCCCCTCTCCCCGACCCTCCCCCACGTTGGGGGGAGGGAGCTCACCGAATTTGGTGCAACGTCTGGGACAAACTGGCTCGGATTCCCTCCCCCCAACGTGGGGGAGGGTTAGGGAGAGGGGGCTAAGCGATAATTCTCGCCTGATAACTTACTCCGCGTAATCCGGCTGCTTCACATCCAGAATGGCGCGGATCTCGGCCAAATGGGCGCTCATCATGTCGGAGGGATACTCCTCCCATTGCCGCGCCGTCTTCTCGGCCACCTCGGCACTGGCGACATTGAGTTCGCGGCCGGTCATATAGGCCGTGATCAGGGTCTCCGCCGAGCGTTCGAAGTAATAGAGCGTGTCGAAGGCCTCGGCCACATTCTCGGCTGCGACCAGCACGCCATGCTGGCCCATGATCATGACCTTGTTGCTGCCGAGATTTTTCGACAGGCGCTCGGCCTCGTCGCCCAGCCCCATGCCGTCAAAGCCCATGTCATAGGAGATGCGGTTAAAGAAGCGCATCGTGTTCTGGTCGATCGGCGGCATGCTGGGATCTTTCAGCGTCGCCAAAGTCAGCGCGTATTTCGAATGCACGTGCAGCACGCAACGCGCATGCGGTGCGTTGCGGTGGATGGCGCCGTGGATCGCCCAGGCGGTGGGGTCCGGCGCATTGGGCTGGTCCATCGTGGTGGGGTCGTTGGCGTCCAGCAGGATGAGGTCGCTGGCCTTGATGCGCGAGAAATGCTTGCCGCAGGGATTGACCAGGAACTGGCTGCCATCGTCGGAGACCGCCAGGCTGAAATGGTTGGCCACACCCTCATGCATGTTGAGTTCGGCCGTCCAGCGGAAGGCGGCCGCCAACTGGCAGCGCTCTTCGTAATGCGAATTGTCGAGCCGGGCTTTAGCGGGGATGCGGGCAACCGACGACGTCATCATCTGCTCCATGAATGGCCAAAAGGCGAATTGTGCACTGCGGAAGCTAGTATGAGGCTATTCCGGCTCCTTGGTCAAATTCGGACATATTCATGTCCGATATCTGCCTATGCAAATTAGGCATCGCTGCCGCCGGGTGCGCGGGATTAGATTCGATGGCGGCGAAACAGTCTCATCGGGGCGGACATGTCGGCGGATACAGGGGTGGCGGCGGCGGAATCGGTGTCGGTTTTCAAGGACGCCCGCAAACAGGCCTATCTCAACCCTGCGGGCGCCGACCGGCCGCTGAAAAGCGCCATCCCCAAGACAACACTCGTCAAGGCGCGCGGCTATCGCAAAGCGCGATTGGTCCAGCAGGTCGTGCAATCAGACTGTGCCGCCATCCTGCTCTACGACCCGATCAACATCCGCTACGCCCTCGACCTCTCCAATATGCAGCTCTGGGCCACCCACAACCCGTTCCATTACGCGCTGGTCTTCGCCGACGGCCATGCCATCGAATTCGCCTATCGCGGCGCCGAGCATCTGGCCGATGGCTATGAGACGGTGAATGAGGTTCGGCCCGGCAATGCCTGGTTCTACATGTACACCGCCGACCGGCTGCAGGAACGCGTCGATGCCTGGGCCGATGAGATCGTCTCGATCCTGCGCGAGCGCAATGGCGGCAATATGCGCCTCGCTATTGATAAGCTCGATGCTCCCGGTATCGACGCGTTGCGCAAGCGCGGCGTCACCGTCGTCGAAGGCCAGGCGCTCACGGAAATCGCCCGCTCGATCAAGAGTGCGGAAGAACTGGAATTGATGCGCTGGACCATCCGCGTCTGCGAGGCCGGCATGGCGCGCATGTACAACTACTCATTGCCCGAGCGGACCGAGCAGGAAATCTGGGCGGAACTCCACTACGAAAACATCCGCTCCGGCGGAGAATGGCTGGAGACGCGACTCCTTACCGTGGGCGAACGCACCAATCCCTGGTTCAAGGAATGCTCCGACCATGTGGCGAAGGCGGGCGATATGCTGGGCTTCGACACCGACATGATCGGCCCCTATGGTTATTGCGCCGACCTCTCCCGCTCCTGGACCATCGGCCACACCAAGATGAACCCGCACCAGGGCGACCTCTACAAGGCAGCCCTCGAGCAGATCGAACACAACCTCGCTTTGCTGAAAAGTGGCCTGACCTTCGACGAGTTCAACGCCAAATCCTGGGCGATCCCGGAGAAGTATGTGAGCTGCCGCTACTCCGTGGCCCTGCACGGCGTGGGCCTCGCCGATGAGTACCCCTCGATCCCGCTGCACCCGGATTGGAAGGCTTCGTACAAAGGCGTCTTCCAGGACAACATGACCGTCTGCGTCGAAAGCCTCATCGGCGAAGAGGGCAAAGGCGAATGCGTGAAACTGGAAACCCAGGTGGTGATCACACCAACGGGCGCTGTGCGGCTGGATAGCTTTCCATGGGAAGAGGCGTGAGGGCATTTCAGTTTGGTTGATCGTGCGGCGGTTAGATCCCCTCTCCCTAACCCTCCCCCACGTTGGGGGGAGGGAATACCAGCGAGCTTGAGCGCGATCGTCGAAACAACCTCGATAGAGTCCCCTCCCCCCAACGTGGGGGAGGGTCAGGGAGAGGGGGCGGTACGATCCAGCCTCGCTCCAGCAGTCGTCCATTCGGACAAAGTTCCTATTTTGTTCTTGACAACACATATAGGAATATGTTACCAATGAGCCTGTGCACAAGGTGATGAACGGCGGGACGCCACCGGTCATCTGAGATCATTCGCCATCTGCAATCATTCGGTTGTCCCCGGCGCAATGCCGCTTCGGCCCCAGCAGGGCCATCGGCGCAGGCCGGTTTCCGGTGCCCCGCGACTTGCGCTGCGGGGTGCCAAGGGTCCTGGTCGGCACCTAGCCCGACCCCCCGGATCGATGGGACAGCGATCCCCGCAGGACCGACGCGGAGGACGGGTCCCCCTCCTGGACGGCAGGGTAGAGCCAGTTCCCCCCGGCTGCAGGGACACGCGGCCCCCGCGGGTGGCAGGGTTGGTCACCCCCCTTGGATCGGCTGGGTAGCCGGTCTCCCCAGGAGTCGCGGGGCAAGCGGTCCCCTGGATCGGCAGGCATCCCGATCACCCCCGGCGGCCGCATGCCACGGCCGTAACGCTGCCCGAATGATTGCAGATGCGCGGATGAACCGCTGAAAAACACCAACCGACCTGATACAGACCGACCTGACACAAACCGACCGCAACGACAGACCGGCAGCGCCGCCCTACGACGCCTTGTCGATCGGCGCTTTCTTGTCCTCACCGACCCGGTCGACCATGACCTTGTCGATGCGGCGGCCGTCGAGGTCGACGACTTCGAGGCGGAAGCCGTTATAGGTGACGCTTTCGCCGACCCGCGGTACACGCCCCAATCGGTGGAGCACCAGGCCGGCCAGCGTGCTGTAATCGGAATGGACAAAGCCGTTGGCGCCGATCTTGCGCTCGACGTCGATGAGGCGCGTGCGCCCGTCGATCAGCCAGGAGCCCGCACCGCGCGCGGCGATGGCGTCATCGGCATCCTCTTCTTCCGACATTTCGCCGGCGATGACCGTGAAGATATCGGCCTGCGTCACGATACCTTCAACGCTGCCATATTCGTCGAGCACGATCGCCATGCGGGTGGGCGCGTGGCGGAAAAGTTCCAGGAGGCGCAGGATCGTGGTTGTCTCATGCAGGGTCAACGGCGTCTTCACGCAGAGTTGCGGGTCCATCGTCTGGCCGGTAGCAAGTTGCTGCAGCAGGTCCTTGGCATGCACCACGCCGACGACTTCGTCGACATTGCCCTGGCAGAGCAGCAGCCGCGAATGGCCGCTGGCGATGACATGCTGGATCGACACGTCGATCGGGTCATTGAGATCGATCCAGTCGATATCCGGCCGCGGTGTCATGATGCTGCGGATCGAATAATCGGCCAAATGCAGCACGCGGTCGATCATGTGCCGCTCTTCCTCGTCGAAGACGCCGCTTTCGGCGCCTTCGGCCACCATGGTCTTCACTTCTTCCTCGGTCACCTGCGTGTCGCGGTCCCCGCTGAGGCCCATGAGGGTGAGGATCGCGTTGGTCGAGACGCGCAGGATCAGCACCAGCGGCGCACCGATCTTGGCGATGAGCGCCATCGGCAGGCTGACACGGATGGCGATCGCCTCGGCATGGTTCATGGCGATGCGCTTTGGCACCAATTCGCCGACGATGAGCGACAGATAGGTGATGCAGGCAACGACCAGGGTCACCGCAATGGGATAGGCATAGGGGGCGAGCAGCGGCCAGTCATTGAGTTCGTCGGCCAGCGGCGCCGACAGGGTGGCCCCTGAATAGGCACCGGCCACGACACCCACCAGCGTGATGCCGATCTGCACCGTGGAGAGGAACATGGTGGGGTCTTCCGCCAACTCCAGCGCCTTCTGGGCGCCGCGATGGCCGGCATCGGCAATCGGCTTCAGCCGCGCGCGGCGTGCCGAGACGATGGCGAGCTCCGACATGGCGAAGAAGCCATTGAGCAGCACCAGCAGAAGGACAATGAGAATCTCAAACCACAGCGACGTGTCTTCGACGGGAATCTCGGTCATCGGAACTTAGGCGCTCTCTTCCTTTATCTTGCCGCGCGCCGACAGGGCGGTGGCGTCGAGCACCAGAATGCGGCTGCCCTTGGTGCTGATCAGGCCTTCCTGGGCGAACTGTTTCAACTGCTTGTTGACCGCCTCCCGGGTGACGCCCAGCAGCTGCGCCAATTCGCTCTGGTTGAGCTTGGCGGTGATCAGGATCCCCTCGGGCCCTTCCTCGCCATGGCCCAGCGCCAGTGCTTCCAGCGTCTTCGCCAGGCGCGCACCGAGGTCGAGGAAGGCCGCGTCCCGGATGCGGTCGGTGTTATAGCGCAACCGCTCGCACAGCAATTCGATGATGTGGAGGGCAAGCTTCGGTTCCTTGACCATCAGCTCCAGGAACGCCGCGCGTGGCACGCTCAGCATCTCGGTATCTGCAAGAGCACTGGCGCTGGCGGTGCGCGGCAAACCGTCGAGAAGGGCGATCTCGCCGAAGAAGTCGCCGCTCTCCATCAGATTGAGCGTGAGCTCGCGGCCATCGGGGCCGTGCACCCAGATGCGGATGAGCCCCTTGGCGACGCCGAACAAGGCGTCGGCCGGCTCGTCTTCCCAGAACAGCGTCTCGCCGACCCCGAGCTTCCGCGGCAGGCACAGGCGGGCGACGCTTTCCAGCAAGCCCGGTTCGAGGCCGCGGAACAGGAAGCTCTTCGCCAGCAACTGCGCGCGCATCGGCAAGGCGGCGAGGCCAGGCGTGGTCGCAGCGGCGTTCGTGGTCGGGGTGGGGTTATCGGCGCTTGAGATGGCTGACCTCCTTGTGAAGCGGTTCACAACCTAGCGGAAACGACACCCCAGGTTAAGGGCAGAGCCAAACGGGGTGTGTGCTTCGCCAAGACCGGCAAAGACCCCGCCAAACCTGAACCCAGGAGATGTGTGATGAATATTTTTCGCAACTATGTGAAGACGTTAGCTGTGTTGGCCCTGCTCGGCGGCGGCCTGAGCGGCTGCACCGTCACCCGCGCCTACGACCTTGCTGCTGACGGCCAGATCAATCAATTGCAGCAGGTGGCCTGCAACGATCGCATCGGTGGCAACAATTAAGCCGCTGCCGACGACCCAGGCACGCTCCGTTCCAGGATCGCCGCGTTGAGCTCCAACAGGCGTTCGGCGCCCTCGACATGCAGCTTTTCAATGAGCTTGCCGTTGAGGACGCAGATGCCCTTGCCTTGCGCCCGCGCCTCGCCCCAGGCCGTCACGATCTCCTTGGCCTGCTCGATCTCGGCGGGTGTCGGGGCGAAGGCGGCGTTGGCGGCGTCGATCTGCTTGGGGTGGATCAGGGTCTTGCCGTCGAAGCCGAGATCGCGACCCTGTTCGCAGGCGGCGACATAGCCTTCCTCGTCATTCAAATCGAGATGCACCCCATCCAGCGCATCGAGGCCATAGGCCCGGGCACCGATGACGATGATGGAGAGCGCTGAAATGACGCCGATCCGCCCCGGTGCCGGCCGGGCGCGCAGATCGCGGCTGAGATCCGAGGTGCCGGCGACCAGGCAAGCCAGGCGTGGGCTGGCGCTGGCAATCGAATCCATCGCCATGATGCAGCGCGGCGTTTCCGCCATGATCCAGATCGGCAGGGAGTCCGGGGCACCTGCATCTTCGAGCGCCGCCACGGCGGCATGCACGTCATCGGGCGACTGGATCTTCGGAAACAGGATGGCGTCGGCACCGAGCGTCGCCACGGCCGCGACATCGTCATAGCCCCAGGGCGTTTCCAGCCCGTTGACGCGCACGATCACCTCGCGCTTGCCGAAGCCGCCGACCTTTAGCGCCTCAACCAGCTGCGCACGGGCACTTTCCTTGGCCTCCGGTGCCACCGCGTCCTCAAGATCCAGGATGACGGCATCGACGGCCAGGCTGCGCGCCTTTTCCAAGGCGCGGGCGTTGCTGGCGGGCAGATAGAGAACCGAGCGGCGCGGGGTAATAAGCATGGATGACGATACGTTCCTTGGCCCGTTTCCAGGCGGCACAGAGTCCAATGGCCCAGGAAGTGGCATCCTGGGCCTGATATTGCAAATGCTAACAAGCTTTGAAATTTTCGATCAAGCGGGAAAACCGCAATGGAGATACGACGTTAGTCGTGCTCCCATTATAGCAAATATCTTGTTAACCAATTCATTAAGAAATAATCTCCGAAAACCGAGTCGGGGGGCAAAAGAAACCAAATTTTAACAAGCCTGGGTTAGTCTCGCGCCAAGCGAAATAACGGGCTGCAGCGTCGCAGTCAGGGAGGTAGCTATGGAAATCACTTCGAACAGCACCATCAGCACCGCCGTCGAGGGTCTCAAGAAGGCCACGGCGCAGCTTGAGGGCGCGGCGCAGAACATCGCCGAAGGGTCGACGAACCCTGAAGATATCGTCTCGTTGAGCTTGGCCGCCACCAGCTTCAAGGCCAATGCCGCGGTCATCCGGACCGAGAACGAGAACACCGAAGCGCTGCTCAACATCACCGCTTAAGGAAATAAGATGGACGTTGCAGCCGCCGGTTTTGCCGCTTCCCAGATTGCCAGCGCCCAGCGTGGCCAGCAGGCCGCGATCTCGGGCCTGCGCGGCCAGCAGAACCAGGACCGCAATATCGCCAATCTCCTGAGCCAGGCCGTGAGTGCGGCTAAGCAGGTTTCAGGTGCGGCCCCCTCTGCGCCGCAATCGGCCCCGTCCTTGGACAGCGGCCAGAGCGCCCCGACCAGCAACGGCCTGCCGGCCGGACGTGGGTCGCTGGTCGACATCCTGGCCTAGTTCGGCCCTCCTTCTTCGCCGTTACCTGCGCCGAAACTGGCGTTTTCCCAATATTGCGCGATAGACTGCCGCCAACAGCCGGCACCCATCTGGGTGTGGGCCGAGTCGCTGACTATGTGAGCGGCATTGTTTGGGAACGGCATTGAGGGCGATGTGACGGAAGACAGCTCGAAGAAGCCAGGTGACGAGGCATTGAAATCGATCGAGCCGGCGATGGTGGCCATCGAAGAAGGCCGCATTGAAGATGCCAGCCGGATCTGTGCTGAATTGGTCGCTGCCGACCCCACGGATTCCGATGCGTTGCATCTCCTCGGTGTCATCGGCTTCCAGAACGGTGCGGCGCCGGACCAGGCGCTTGATCTCATCGATCGGGCCGCCGCCCTCGACCCGGAACGGGCGCAGTATCAGAACAGCCGCGGCGCATTGCTCTATGCGCTGGGACGCAACGACGATGCGGAGGTCAGCTTCCGCCGTGCCACCGTCCTCAAGCCCGAAGACGGCATGGCCTGGAACAATCTTGGCAATGCGCTACTGCGGCTCGACCGTGTCGAAGAGGCCGAGACCGCCTTCCGACGGGCCCTGGTCAAGCCGCCAATCCTGGTTGCTGCCATCAACAATCTCGGCATCGCGATCAAGCGCCGCGGCCAGTTCGACAAGGCGCTGATCTGCTTCCGCGAAGCCGTTCTCCATGACCCGACCTTCGTCGATGCCCACTTCAACCTCGGCGAAATTCTCTATCAGCTGGACCAGATGCCGGAAGCGGAAGCCTGCTTCCGCGAAGCGCTCAAGCTCGACCCGAAATGCGCCCCGGCCTATGCCTCACTGGCGCAAGCACTCCACGACCAGTCGCGGCCCGACGATGCGATGACGGTCATCCGCGAAGGCCTCGCCGAATTGCCGGATGACGAAGATCTGGCCTTTGCGCTGCGTCTGCAATTGTCGAGCATGGTGCCGGCCTGGCATATTCCGATGATCAACGATGACGAGCGCAACGTCGCCTATCATCAGGCGCTGGAACGCGCCGTGCGGCCGGGTGATACGGTGTTTGAGATCGGCACCGGTTCCGGCATCGTCGCCATGATGGCGGCTCGCGCCGGCGCCGGCAAAGTCGTCACCTGCGAGGTGCTGCCGATCATGGCGGATACCGCCCGCGATATCATCGCGCAGAACGGCTATGGCGACCGCATCACGGTCATCAACAAGAAATCGACCCAGCTGCGCCTCGGCGAAGACCTGCCGGAACCCGCCGATCTCTTTGTCTCCGAACTGATCAATGTCGGCATGCTGGCGCCCAACATGCTCTCCATCATCCGCCATGCGCGCGAGAATCTGGTTAAGCCGGAAGGCCGCATCATTCCGGAATCCGCGACAGTCTACGGCGCGCTGCTGCAATGCGACCATCTGGCGCGCATCAATCCGGTGCGCAACGTCGCCGGTTTCGACATGTCGGGCATGGACCAGTTCCGCTCGCCCGGCTACGCCCAGATCGACCTGGCGGCCGACCCGCATCAACGCCTCTCCGACCGGTTTGCAGCGCTTGCCTTCGACTTTCGCACTGACATGAAGGAAATGGACAGCCATCGCCAGGTGGTGACGGTGACTGAGGCGGGCGTCTGTCACGGCGTCGCGTTCTGGTTCGATCTCCATATGTTCGAGGACATCGTCTATCGCTCCGACAGCCCGGCCAGAGTCAACCATTGGAAACAGGCGATGCATTTCTTTGCCAAGCCCGTTGCGGTGCAGCCCGGTGACCAACTGACGCTCGCCGTCGGCTACGACAACACGCGGATATTCTTCAACCTGGTGGACTGACACCACCCGTTAGCGCGTATTGGATTTGTATCCAGACATTGTCTCCTCCCATGCGCATGACCGTCATGCGGCGGCGCCGATTGTGCGCTATGCCGGCGCGGACTAGCTTCGGGCGCATCGCAGCGGGGAGAGATGCAGGATGCCCATCTGGGCGCTTTACACCTTGGTGGTCGTCATCTGGGGGTCGTCCTGGTACGGCATTGAGCAACAGCTGGGTGTCGTGGCGCCGCAGGTGTCGCTGGCCTATCGCTTCCTGCTGTCGGCGGCGATCCTGCTCGGCTATTGCGCGATCCGGCGCCGCAGCCTGCGCTTTCCACCGCGCGCTTTTCTGCTGATGGCGGTCCAGGGTTTCTGCCTGTTCTGCGCCAATTACATCCTGTTCTATTTCGCCGGCATGCATCTGGTGAGCGGGCTGCTGGCGGTCTGCTTCTCCACCATGTCGGTCATGAACATCGTCAATCTGGCGCTGCTGTTCCGCCAGCGGATCGATCGCCGCGCTTTGCTGGCGGCGATGATCGGCCTTGTTGGATTGGGTTTCGTCTTTTATCCCGAATTGCAGAAAAGCGGTTTGGGTACCGACCCGGCCTGGGGGCTGGGACTGTCCCTGCTCGCGACGTATCTCGCCTCGCTCGGCAACATGGTCACGGTCCGGCTGAAGGTGCTCAGCATTCCGGTCCTTGAATCCAACACGATCGGCATGAGCTTCGGCGCGCTGTTCTGTATCGCCTTCGCCGTGGCGGCGGGTGCGGCGTTCAACTATGACCCGCGACCCGGCTATACCATCGCGCTCATCGGCCTGGCGCTCTTTGCGACCGTGATCGGTTTTGGTTGCTACCTCACTCTGGTGCAGCGGATCGGGGCTGCGCGGGCGGCCTATTCCAGTGTGATGTTCCCGGTGGTGGCGCTGACGCTCTCGACCCTGCTGGAGGGCTATCATTGGTCCCCTCTGGCAGGATTGGGCTTTGCTTTGGTACTGTCCGGCAATCTTCTGGTGCTGACGCGGCCCCGTGATATCGCGGTAGCGCAACCAGATCCAACCGCGTCCCGTTTGTCCTGAAGGTCATCCCGACATGAACGCCACGTCTTTTCAGATCCGTCCCGCCATCGAACATCTGGAGGATTCCCAGATCGTCGATGTCTGGAAAATGGGCTTCACCATTCCCGATGTGGTGGGGTTGTGGGTGGGGGAAGGCGATCTGCCGACGACCAAATTCGTCTGTGATGCGGCAGCGCTGGCGCTCTCCGAGGGCAAGACCTTCTACACCTATAAGCGCGGTATCCCGGAGCTGCGCCAGGCGCTGATCGACTATCACCGCCGGCTCTACAATGTCGAGTTGACCGAGGATCGCATCGCCGTCACCTCGGGCGGCATGAATGCGATGATGCTGATCGTCCAGACGCTGATCGGTGCCGGTGACAACATGGTGTGCGTGAGCCCGGTCTGGCCGAACATCTTCCGCGCGGTCGAAATCATGGGCGGCGAGCCGCGTCAGGTGGCGATGACCGGCCATGGCGACGGCTGGCATCTCGACCTCGACCAACTGTTCGCGGCCTGCGATGGGCGCACCCGGGCCATCTATGTGGCGACACCGGGCAATCCGACCGGCTGGGTGATGCCCGAGGACCAGCGCCATGCGGTCTTGGATTTCTGCCGGGCCCGCGGCATCGCGCTCATCTCCGACGAAGTTTATAACCGTCTCATCTATACCAAGCCGGTGGCGCCCTCTTTCCTGGAGATCGCGCAGCCGGACGATCCGGTGTTCGTGGTTAACAGCTTCTCCAAGACCTGGGCAATGACCGGCTGGCGCGTGGGCTGGATGGTGATGCCCAAATCCGCCGTGGCGCCGATGGACCGCCTGATCGAATTCAACACGTCGGGCGGCCAGCCCTTCCTGCAGGCGGCTTGCGTCAAAGCGATTACCGAGGGCGAGGACTGGGTCAAGTGGATGGTCGCCCGCTGCAAGAGCGGGCGCGACCTGGTGATGGAACGGCTGGCCGGCATGAACCGGGTCCGCGTCATTCCGGCCGACGCCTCGTTCTATCTGATGATGCAGGTCGACGAGATGGGCAGCGCATTCGAGTTCTGCAAACGCCTGGTGGTGGAGGGCAAGGTCGGCCTGGCGCCGGGCACGGCATTCGGCGCCGGCGGCGAAGGGTATCTGCGCCTATGCTATGCCCAGTCCAACGAGCGCCTGTCGCTGGCGATGGACCGCTTCGAGGCCTTCCTGCGCAAATCCTGAAAACCGGCGAATCGGGGGCTTTGGCGCCAAAACGGGGCCGTTCTCACGGTGAATTGTCCGTTCTGGGGCCTCAACGCCGCTACCCAAGCCAGAATTCCCTATGCTAGTCTTTCGGGGTAGCCGATCCACCTCCGTATAATGGTCGACGCAAGAACGACCCACGGGGAGGCAGACGATGCCGGTATCGGAGTCATCAACTTTGACCAGGGAACTATCATGAAAAAGAGCTTGTTTGGGAGCCTCGTCGCCGGTGCAGTTTTGGCGGTCATGGCCGTCAGCGCCCAGGCGCAGGACAAGGTTTACAAGGTCGGCATGGACCAGACCGACTATCCGCCCTTCGCCACCAAGGACACCAGCGGCAAGTGGACCGGCTGGGAAGTCGATCTCGCCATGGCGGTGTGCGACGCTGCGAAGATCAAATGCGAACTGACCCCGACCGCCTGGGACGGCATCATCCCGGCGCTGCAGGAAGGCAAGATCGACTTCATCTTCGCCTCGATGACGATCAACGACGATCGCAAGCAGCAGGTCAATTTCACGCATTTCTACTATGACTCGACCACCATCATCATCGGCCCGAAATCGGACACGACCAAGATCGATTTCGACAATCCGGAATCGATGAAGGGCAAGGTGATGGGCGCGCAGAATGCGACCATCCATTCCAAGTTCCTGCAGGCGCGCTTCGGCTCCGCGGCCGAGATCAAGACCTATGACGGTCTCGACACCGCGCTCGCCGATCTCGGTGCCGCACGCCTCGATTACGTGCAGGAAGGCCGCTCGACCATGGCCCCGTTCCTGGCTTCGGAAGCGGGTAAGGATTACGAAGAAAAGGCCGTTGTCCCGGCTGATCCGATCATGGGTGAAGGCGTCGGTGCCGCCGTCCGCAAGGACGACCAGGCGACGCTCGATCTGCTCAATGCCGCGATCAAGGAAGTCGTGGTGAGCGGCAAGTATGACGAGATCACCGCGAAATACCCGGAACTCGAAGGCATGCTGGTGAAGCCGTCCTTTACGGCGACCAACTAAGATCCTTCGATTGACAGAGTGAGCCGCCCGGTGACAAGCCGGGCGGTTTTTCTTTGCCCCCCTGTCAGTTTTCTTTGCCCGGCCATGTGCCGGCAGCAATGCAGTATTGCTGACAGTGGCGAACGGGGGGTACGATCCCCCTAACGAGCTGGGTCAACCCGGCCGGCAGGGGTGGATCCAGAGGCTTTTCGAGGGGACTGGCATTGGCTGAACCACAATCCTTATGGATGAGCCTCGCCTGGGGCGATGCAGGCTATGGTGATGACTTTTTCTGGGGCGTTTGCAATACCCTACTGATATCCGTCTGTGCTTACGCGGTCGCGTTGGTGATTGGCCTGCTGGGGGCATGGGCCAAACTCTGTCATATCAAGGTGCTCAACCGAGCCGGCGACACCTACACGACCGTCGTGCGCTCCTTACCAGAACTGCTGTTCATCCTTCTCATTTTTTATGCTGGTACCCCGGCACTGACGAGACTTCTGGTGAATATTCATCTTGTCGAGGAAGGATTCGAGATTAACCCGACGGGCGCCGTCATCTTCGCACTCTCGGTTATTTACGGCGCCTATCTCACCGATGTGCTGCGCGGCGGTATTCAGTCCGTTCCCAAGGGACAGATTGAGGCGGCGAAGGCATATGGCATGCATGCCCCATTGCGCTTTGTACGCATCCTTTTTCCACAGATGATCCGTTTTGCTATCCCCGGAATGGGCAATCAATGGCTCAACATCACCAAGGATAGCGCCTTGGTGAGCGTAGTCGGCGCCACTGAATTGCTTTCCGTGGGTCGGGGTGCTGCGAATTCGACGAAGCATTTCATGTTCTACTTCGGCGTGACGGCGCTACTTTACCTCGCACTCACCGTGTTTTCGCTCGCCCTGTTAAGCCAACTTGAAAAACGCGCCAATCGCGGCGTTCGGCGCGTGTAAGGAGAGCCGCGATATGAAGTTCGATGTCGGCTACATGATCGCCGTGGTGATGCCGCAGCTCATCTGGGCAATTCCGATGACGCTGACACTCACCATTGTCTGCGCCATCATCGGCAATGCACTGGCGATCCCGGTGGCTCTCGCCCGTCTGGCGGTGAATCCGATCCTTTGGATTCCCGCACGCCTGTTCATCCTGCTAATGCGCGGCACACCGCTGCTGGTGCAGCTCTACTTCATCTATTATGGTGTGGGCCAGCTGATTCCTGGCTGGATGATGCGCGGCTATCCCTTCCTACGTGATGGCATTTGGTATGCGATCTTCGCGCTCAGCATCAACACGGCGGGCTATACTGGCGAGATTCTCCGGGGTGCGCTGCTCGCCGTGCCTTACGGCGAGATCGAGGCTGCTCGTGCCTTTGGCATGAGTCGTTCGCAGGTCTTCTGGCGCGTACGCCTGCCGCGCGCCATCCGCATTTGCTTGCCGACGATGAGTTCAGAAACCATCTTGCTTCTGAAAGCCACATCCCTCGCATCTCTCGTTACCGTCAACGAAGTGTTGCGCACGGCGAATACGATCCGCATCGAGACCTACCGCGTCTATGATACATTGATCGGGGCGGCGATTGTCTATTTCATCATCGTCTACGGCTTGACGCGTGGCCTCAACTGGCTGGAGCGCCGGCTCAACAGGGATCGCCTGGCGATACCCAGCACCATCAAGTCAGCCGTCAAGGCGTGAAGCATTACCTGCTCGTGCTATGGATCGCGGCTGCGCTGATCGGTTGCGCCGGCTATGGCTATTATTGGCATTACGTGGCCGGACGCTTGCAGACCGGGATCGAGGATTGGGCGGTCCAGCAGCGGGCACTCGGCCATGAGATTGCGTTCGAGACCGATCCGATCAGCGGCTTCCCCTTCGCCTTCCGGACGCAATTCCGCGCTGTCGCCTTGACCTGGCATCTGCCCTCCGGTGCCGTGTCGATCGCGGGCGACCGGCTGACGGCGGAGCTGCGTCCCTGGAACCTGCAGGCCATTCATGTGATAAGCGCGCAGCCGCTCACGGCGTCGCTGGCGGATGGCGCCTCTGCGCCGCAGCAGGCGCGCTTGCGCGACGGTGTCGCGGACATTGCCCTTCATGGCGGCGGGCAGTTGAAGACTATCGCACTCACCGCATCAGGAGCCGAAATCGACGGCCCGCAAGGCACATACGCTGCTGACAAGGTAGAACTGGCTGTCGAGCTGCCGACCGACATGCCGGCCGATTATCACCAGCCCTTGCTCGGTTTCGATGTGAACCTCGCTGCGCTGCGACTACCGCCGGGGCAGCGTGCGCTCACGGCCGAGGCGATCGAAACCACTGCTGCCGCCGGGTCGATCATGGGGCCGGTGCCGCCCGCCACCAGCCTGCGCGATGCGATCGCCGGCTGGGCTGGTGCCGGTGGCGTGCTCGAGCTCAAGAGCTTCACCTTCGCCCAGGCGCCATTGCGCGTGGCGGGCGAGGGGACGCTGACGCTGGACGAAGCCTTGCAGCCTTTGGGCGCGCTTGCCATCCGTGCGCAGGGTCTGCCCGACACGATCGCGCTTCTCGAGCGCGATGGCGTGATCGATGCCCAGGCTGCCAAGACCGGCGGCATCATGGCCAAGGGCCTCGCCAAGCCGGATGCGGAGGGGCATGAGGTGGTAAGCGTCAGCCTCAGTCTGCAGCAGGGTTATTTGTGGCTGGGCCCGGTGAAGCTGGCGCCCCTGCCGGCAGTCGCCTGGTAAGAAAAAGGCCCGCTCGGTTGAGCGGGCCTTCTGGTCTTCAGCGCCGAACGCGGAAGTTTTCGAACTGCCAGGGATCGGTCTGGTCGAGGTTCTTTTCCTTGAACAGGACGTTGCGATCCTTGAGCGGCGTCCAATCGGTGAAGCAGCCGACCACGGGACCCAGATAAGGCCGGCAGATGTCGAGGATGTAGTCATGGTCGATCTGTTCCGGCTCCACGACACCCTCATTGGGATGTTCGATCAGCCAGATAGCGCCGGCCAGCACCGGCGAGGCGATCTGCGGTGAGGTGGCGTTGTATTCCGGCCCCATGACGCGGCGCGCTTCTTCGATGGAAAGCTGCGAGCCATACCAATAGGCGCCGAAATCGCCCATCAGCAGCACGCCCAATTCGTCGATGCCGGTGACGATCTCTTCGCCCAGCAGGCGGACATCGGTCTGCATGGTGAAGTTCTTTTCCTGGAACTCACGCACCGACAGGACCGCATCGTCGCACGGGTGATAGGCATAGTGCACGGTCGGGCGATAGGCGGCCTTGCCCTTTTCCATCACGGTGAAGTAGTCGGCCGTCGTGATCGATTCACCATGGGTGATGAGATAGGCGATCATCGGCCCGCCATGCGGCGTCCAGGAGCGCACCTCGGTGGTGCAGCCCGGCTGCTGCAGATAGATGGCGGCCTTGCTGCCGACCTTATGTTCGACGGCGTTCTCCGGCAGCTTCTTCTCATGGGTGCCCCAGCCGAGCTCGGCCGGCTGGCATCCTTCGCCGACGAAGCCGGGGATCGACCAGGTGTTGACGAACTCGCCCGCCATCTTGGGAACGTCGGTGACCTGCTGGTCATGCTCGGCGACATGGATCGTCTTGACGCCGCAATCGCGCATGAGCTTCGCCCATTCTTCGCGTGACTTGGGCGTGGTCGTCTTCAACCCGCGCATGCGTGCGATGTCGAGCAGGGCCCGCTTGATGAAATGGGTAACGAGTCCGGGATTGGCGCCATGCGTGAGCAGGGCCGAGGGACCGTTCTTGGGGAATTTCTTGGCCGCTTCCATGGCCCGGTGGCGCAGGAAATAATTGGTGCGCTGTTCTTCCGGGATCGCGGTGTTGTCGTAGTAGTTTGCCCAGGGCTCGATGCAGGTGTCTTCGTAGAGCACGCCCTGCTTCTGGCACCAGGTGATGAGCGCCAATGAATCGACCTCGACCGACAGATTGATCAGGAGATCGCCCTTGCCGAGATGCTTCGACAGCACCTTGGTATAATTCTTCTCGTGCAGCGGTTCGACGATGTAATTGACACCCTTGGCGATAAAGCGCGCTGCATCTTCGGTATGATCATGACCATCGATCACCGTGACGCGGCTCAAAGGCATGTCAAAATGACGCTCGATCAGCGGCATCGTGCACCGGCCGACCGAGCCATAACCAATCATTACAATACGGCCCTTATAGGGAAATTTTGCCATCATCTACCTCATGTCCAGAAAAGCGGTCAGTGTGCTGCTGCCGGTACCCGGCGGGCAGCGTGCGCCAAGCGCGCGCGACAAATTGGGGGCCGTGACCATGAATGCCCCTGCTAACGGCGATTAAGGGAATTACCGCACGCGCGCAAGGGAAATTTTTATGTTGGAAGGTGTCGCTGTGGAGCCCAGGGACCGTTGGGCGCTTAGTTGCGGGGGCCGCCTGCCAGGCGTTCCAGGAAATGTCCTGCTTCCGACCTAAATCGCTGGGTTTCGACGAGGAGCTGGTCGGTTTCGCGGCGGATGATGGTGGCGGCTTCCCGTGTCAGGGCCGCCGAGCCGGAGATGTCGAGGACGCTGGAGTGAACTTCCTGCGTGCTGGCAGCGGCATCCTGCGCACTGCGCGCGATCTCGGAGGTGGCCGCCTGCTGCTGCTCGACGGCGCTGGAAATCGTGCGGGCGAGATCGTTGATGTCGCGGATGCCGTCGATGATGCTTTTGATAGCTGCCACCGTACCGGCGGTCGCCTGCTGCACAGCATCGATCTGCTGGGAAATATCACCGGTGGCGCGGCCGGTCTGTGTGGCGAGGTTCTTCACTTCCTGCGCCACCACGGCAAAGCCCTTGCCCATGTCGCCGGCGCGTGCTGCTTCGATGGTGGCGTTCAAGGCGAGGAGATTGGTCTGGCTGGCGATGTCGCTGATCAGCTGCGCCACCTGGCTGATCTTGTTGACCGAGGCATCGAGGCCGGCGATCTTCTCGTTCGATTGCTCTGAGCCGGCAGCGGCGGATTCCGCCCGCCGTGCCGATTCACCCACCTGGCGTGAGATTTCGTTGACCGAGGCGGAGAGCTCCTCGGCGGCGGCGGCCACAGTCTGCACATTGTGGCTGGTTGCTTCCGACCCGCGGACGGCAACGGCCGATTTGTTCTCAGTCTCATCCGCCGCGGCAGCCAGCCGATCGGTCGTCGCGCGCACCTGTTCGATGGCGGTGGACAGCGCCTCGGCCACCGAACCGATGGTCTCGCGGAATTCCTGGGCGAGGCGCTGGGCTGTCGCCTGCTGCTCGGTTTCGGCGCGTGCCTGGGCGTCATCCTGCTGGCGCTGCAGCCGCGCCAATTCGTCATCGGCCTGGTGAAACGCGGTGAGGGCCCGGGCGATGTCACCGATCTCGTCGGCGCGCCGGATGATGCCGCCAAGTTCGGCCACCGTGTGCTCGGCCGTATCCTTGGTGCCGATCAGATCGGCGACCTTGACCAGCGGCTTGCTGACGGTGGCGCGGATGACCCACAGGATGGCCCCCAGCAGCACGATCATGACACCGAAGGCGATCAGCACGGCCTGCATCAATTGGCGCCGCAACTCCGCTTCGAGCGGCGCCGTGCTCCAGGCGAGGCCGGCAATGCCGATGCGGCGCGCCTTGTCGCCCGCACCTTCCATGACCGGCACGAACACGATCTGATGGGCGGCGGTGAGATCGGTATAGAGGCTGTTCTGTTCGATCGCCGTCTTGGCAGCGGGCAGCAAGGCTGCAAGATCGATCGCCGGCAGATTGGCGTTGTTGGCTTCCGACAGCTTGGCGTCTTCGATACTGAAGATCGCGATGGCCGCGAGCGACGAACTCGGTTCGTCGAAATAGCTTTGATAGCCCTTGGCGACGGCATCCGCCTTCTTGAACTTGACGCCGCCGGAGACTTGGCCGGCAATCAGCCGGGCGATGGCGATGCGATTGATCCCGGCTTCGCCGAGCGCCATCTGCCGCTGGGCGAAGGATTGCAGGGTCAACACCAGCGCGAAACCGACGACGATGCCGATGGCGATGATCGCCGCCAGCCGCCGGCCGATGGTCCAAATGCGTGCCTTCTTCGTCGGCGCGCCATCTGTCGCAATCTGCATCGATCAATCTTTCCCCGAGGTCGAGCGACCGGCGCCGACGGGCGCCGGTCGTAGAACGCCGCGTTTACTGGGCCATCAGGCCTTCGGCATCGAGGCCGACGGTGAGTGCGCCGATGGGGGCGCCGCTGGCGTCGACCACGGTGATGCTGGTCTGCAACTGGAAGCGCTGGGTCGATTCATCCTGCTCGACGTCGTCGGCGAAGACAGCACCAGCGCCGGCGCCGAAGCTCTTCTGGAACTTGCCTTCGTCGCCCTGCCAATAGTCGCTGGTAGCATCGCAGACGGCGACATTGAGGCCCTTATTGTCCATCAGGATCATTTCGGTGACGAGGCCGTTGGAGCCGGTGCATTTTTCCTTGAGCTTCGCGGATGCCGCGGCATTGACCACGGAATCAATGAGCGGATGTGCCGCGGCGCCGACTTCGGCCTTCCACTGCGCATCAAGCTCGTCGATCTTGGCCTGGTCGAGGGCGGCGTGCTCGGCATTGGCGGCTTCGACCGCGGCGATGATCGCGGGATCGGCTGCCCATTGCGCGATGTCGCTCTTGGCGAACGCCTCGGCTTTGGCCTTTGTCTCCGCATCATCCGCCCATGCGCCGGTACCGGCAGCAGTGACAAAGGCGGCGCATAGAACGATTTTCCTAAGCATGGGATTCCTCACAGCTACGTTTCGCGCGACTTGCGCATGATTTTCATTGCCACAGTTTCTGAACACGGTGATCAGAGACTGTTGCCTGAAGCGTAGGCCTGAGATGATTAAGCGCGCGTTAAGTACGACCGCGAACCAGCCGTTCACGCGCATTTGTTACGGGCGACGAACATCGCGCGTTCCGTCGACTAGGAACTCTGTCGTCACGACTCTTTTTGATCGAACAGGTCGAGCTCGTGCGCGATGGAGCGCTCCACCAACGCGCGATAGATCGGCTCAATGAAATCAGGGTCCATGCCGTTGGCGACGGCCGCGGCACGCACCTTGGCAATGACGTCCTCGACACGCGGTTCGTCGCGGACGGCATCGCGGCTGGCTTTGATGCGCGCCGCCTCGCCGATGTAATGCAGACGGTCGGCCAGCAAGGCGACAATGGTCTGGTCCAGTTCGTCGATCGCAACGCGGACATCGGCCATGTCCTGGCAGGTCTTGCGGCCCATCTGGATCACGCCTGCTTGGCGTCGATGATGGCGCGGCGGACGGCGCGGGTGCTGCTGAAGACGTCGAACAGCTTGTCGCCGTCGCCCCAACGGATCGCGCGCTGCATCGCCGTCAGATCCTCGGTGAAGCGGCCAAGAATCTCGAGCACCGCTTCGCGGTTGTTGAGAAAAATGTCGCGCCACATAGTGGGGTCGGAGGCGGCGATGCGCGTGAAGTCGCGGAAGCCCGTGGCGGAGAACTTGATGACTTCCGACTGAGTCGAGGTTTCGAGCTGCGTTGCCGTGTCGACGATCGTGTAGGCGATGAGGTGCGGCAGGTGCGAGGTGATAGCCAGGACCTGATCGTGATGGCCGGGCTCCATCACCTCTACCATCGAGCCCACGGCGGACCAGAGTGCCTTGAGCCTTTCGGTCGCCGCCGGATCGGTGCCGGGAACAGGTGTCACGATCGCCCAGCGACCCTTGAACAATTCTGCAAAGCCGGCGCGGGGGCCGGAATGCTCGGTACCGGCAAGCGGGTGGCCGGGGACGAAATGCACGCCCTCCGGCACATGGGGGCCGAGGTCGCGGATAACGGCCTGCTTCACGGACCCCACATCGCTGAGAATGGCACCCTTTTTCAGATGGGGTGCTATCGCGGCACCGAGATCGGCATAGGTGCCGATGGGGGTCGCCAGGATGACGAGATCGGCATTCTTTACCGCCGTGGCGACGTCGTCGGCAACCAGGCCCAGCTTGAGTTCGCGGGCGGCATCGCGGGCGTCAGTTGAAGCGTCGAAGATCGAGATCTCGCCGGCAAGGTTGGCGCCCGCAATGGCGCGGGCCAGCGACGAGCCGATGAGGCCGATGCCGATGAGGGCGACCCGATCAAAGAGAGGCGTACTGGTCATTGTGTGGCCGCACCCTGGACAAAGTCGTTGAGGGCAGTTGCGCAGGCCTTCACGGCCGCTTCTTCCGCGATGGTGATGCGCAGGCAATCGGGCAGGCCATAGGCGCCCATCTTGCGGACCAGGATACGGCGCGATTTCAGGAATTTCTCGGCCGCATCGGCATTGAGCTTGGGATCGGAAGGAAAGCGCACCAGCAGGAAATTGCCGACACTGGGATAGGGGTGGAGCCCGATGCGCTTCACCTCGCCGACGAACCAGGGCAGCCAGTGATCGTTATGCGCCTTCGACCGCGCGACATGGTCGGTGTCGTGGAGGGCGGCGATGCCAGCGGCCTGGGCCGGTGCCGGCACGTTGAACACGCCGCGGATCCGGTGCAGCACATCCATGATGCTTTTGTTGCCATAGGCCCAGCCGAGACGGAGGGCAGCGAGGCCGTAGATCTTGGAGAAGGTACAGGACATGATGACGTTGTCATGCGCCTTCACCAGCTCGGCGCCGTTGCTGTAATCCGGCTTGTCGACATATTCTGCGTAAGCCGCATCGATGACCAGCAGCACATTCTCCGGCAGGCCATCGCGCAGCCGCTTCATCTCGGTCGCGGGGATATAGCTGCCGGTCGGGTTGTTCGGGTTGGCGACGAAGCAGATCTTGGTCTTCGGTGTCACGGCAGCCAGCAGCGCATCGACATCGGTGGTGAGGTTCTTCTCTGGGGCTGCAACCGGTGTCGCACCCACCGATTGCGCGGCGATCGGATAGATGAGGAAGCCGTGGCGCGAATAGAGGATCTCGTCGCCGGGCCCCGCATAGGCGCGGCTCACCAGCACCAGGATATCGTCGGAGCCGGTGCCGCAGATGATCTCCTCCGGCTTGCCGCCGACTTGCGCCGCCAGCGCCGTGCGCAGCGCCATGCTGGCACCGTCCGGATAGCGGTGCATGTCCTGGGCGCCCTTGGTGTAGGCTTCCATGGCGAGGCGGCTCGCCCCCAGCGCGCTCTCATTCGACGACATCTTGTAGATCGGTCCCGAGCCCGGCAGGTCATGCTCGCCCGGCACATAGGCGGCGATGTCGAGGATTCCGGGGCGAACGGTGAGACTCATTTTTTGCTCCGAGGCGCCAGGCGCCCGTTGTCAGTGACCAGAAATTAGTGACCGGGGGGCTCGTCGGTGAGCTCGGCCTTGGTCAGGGGTTCGGCATAGGAGCCGATGGCGTGCAGCTTGGCAGCCTTGCCAAGCCCGCTGGCGACGAGGGTGAGGCGCGGATCGGCTTCCGCGACAAAGCCTGCGACCTCGATGAGGTTGAGGTCAGGGCCCAATTGGTCGCGGCCACCATGGATGAAGCTGGTCTCCAACCCGACGCCGGCCAGTGCCTGGCGCAGGCTGGAGCGGCTGACCGGTTCCGGCGCCTCCAGCACGATGAGCGAATGGTCGCGGTCGGTGGGTTCTGTTGGGCTGCGGCCGACGACAAGCGCCTGAAGGTCCGGATTGCGCTGGTTGCCCGGGTCGCCAAAGGGCAGGCGCGCGACGATGTGTGGCAATTGAGCGGAGCCCATCAGGCGCCGCCACCAGGGGTCGGCATCGTCTTCGCGGGGGAAGGGCAGGACGGCCACGGTGGCCGATCCGTCCATGACCGCGCTCAGGGCCCGGTCGACGCGGCTGAACGTGAGAAGCTTGACTTGGCTGCCATAGTGATCGCGTGCGAGATCCCAGTAACCGGGCTGTGCCTGCGGGGCATAGACCGCCACGGCAAAGGGGCCTTCGACCTGGAGGAGGGCCGAGATCATTTCGCGCCACATGCGCACGATGACGGATTTGGGCAGCTTGCCTTTATGGCGCGCGATGAGACGGCGCAGGATCTTGGCCTCGCGGGCCGGGCGCATGAATTTGGCGCCTTCCGCCGGCGACTCACCGCTCAGCGGCTGACGCGCTGCCTTGGTGGCGCCGACCGCGACCGCGAGTTCCGTGCGTTGCATGAGCAGATCGTGCAGCTGGTCGTCGATCGCGTCGATCTTGTGCCGCAGCTGGACTAGCTCATCCCCGATGCCATCCGACCCCTGCATACCCCTAAACCACTTCCATGAACTGAAAAACGGCCTCGCCAACGGTCATCCTGACAGGGCCCGGCCGCGGCCAAGTGATAGCTGCCAAGCGCCCGAAAAGCAAAGAAAACCTTGAAAGAAGCCATTGACAGGGGCGCCTGTGCTAGGTTTCCTGCGACCCCATCGATGAGCTAGGCCAGCGAAGCCCCAAATGTCGTCCCAGAGCAGCCAATTTACCGGCATACGGCCTGAATTTCCGGGCCTGCGCCTCAGCTTTGGGTCCGACCAGCCTTTGCAGCTCGATTCCGGGGCGAGCCTGGCGCCCTTTACCATCGCCTACCAGACCTATGGCGCGCTCAATCGCGAGAAGTCGAACGCGATCCTGATCTGCCACGCCTTGACCGGGGACCAGTTCGTGGCCGACAAGCACCCCATCACTGGCAAGCCCGGCTGGTGGGAGGCGATGATCGGTCCGGGGAAGCCGATCGACACCAACCGGTTCTTCATTATCTGCTCCAATGTCATCGGCAGCTGCCTGGGATCGACCGGCCCGTCCGACATCAACGCGGCCACGGGCAAGCCCTATGGCCTCGGCTTCCCGGTCATCACCATCGCCGACATGGTGCGGGCGCAGGCATTGCTCATCGATCATCTGGGCATTGAGCAGCTGTTTGCCGTCATCGGCGGATCGATGGGCGGCATGCAGGTGCTGCAATGGGCGGCGGCCTATCCCGAACGCGTCTTTGCCGCGATGCCGATTGCCTGCGCCGCGCGTCATTCGGCGCAGAACATCGCCTTTCACGAAGTCGGCCGCCAGGCGATCACGGCGGATCCGGAATGGCGCAATGGCGAGTATCTGGCACAGGGTACGAGCCCCGCGCGCGGCCTCGCGGTCGCGCGCATGGCGGCGCACATCACGTATTTGAGCGAAGCAGCTTTGCATCGGAAATTCGGCCGCAATCTGCAGGACCGCGCAAAGGTCACCTATGGCTTCGACGCCGATTTCCAGGTGGAAAGCTATCTGCGCCATCAGGGGTCGATCTTCGTCGACCGGTTCGACGCCAATTCCTATCTCTACATCACGCGCGCCATGGATTATTTCGATCTTGCCGCCGAGCAAGGCGGGCAATTGGCCTTGGCGTTCAAGGACACGAAGACACGCTTCTGCCTGGTCTCCTTCACCAGCGACTGGCTGTTCCCGACCTCGGAAAGCCGCGCCGTGGTGCATGCCCTGAATGCCTGCGCCGCTAATGTCAGCTTTGTCGAGATCAACAGCGACAAGGGCCATGACGCCTTCCTGCTCGACGAGCCGGAATTCACGGCGGTGATGAAGGGCTTCATCGATGGCTGCGCCTGGCATCGTGGAATTCGGTGAGAGACAGGGACATGGCGCTCGAAGAATCTGAAACAGCTGCGGCCAAACGCATCCGTGTCGATCTCCAGTTGATCGCCGACATGGTGCGCCCGCGCAGCCGTGTGCTCGATATCGGCTGCGGCGACGGTGTGCTGCTGGATTACCTCGTCCATATGAAGCAGGTCGATGGCCGCGGTATGGAGCTCTCCCAGGCCGGCGTCAACGCCGGTGTGGCGCAGGGTCTCTCCATCATCCAGGGCGATGCCGATACCGATCTCGACGCCTATCCGTCGGACGCGTTCGATTATGTGATCCTGTCGCAGACCCTGCAGGCGACGCGCGATCCACGCCGCGTGGTCGAGCAATTGGTGCGCATCGGCAGGCGGGCCATCGTGTCCTTCCCGAATTTCGGGCACTGGCGCGTGCGCTGGAAGCTGGGCTGGACCGGGCGCATGCCGGAAACCGATTCCATGCCACTGAAATGGTACAACACGCCCAACATCCATTTCTGCACGATCCAGGACTTCCTAGATCTGTGCACGGAGCTTGATGTCGAAATCGAGAAGGCGATGGTGATTGATGCCAGCGGCCAGCCCGGCGCCTTCACCAGTCGCTGGCGCGCCAACCTGCTGGGCGAACAGGGCATGTTTTTGCTGAAGAAGCGGGGTGGGTGAGGGCAAAGTTCTCGCCCAGCTGCATCATGCCCGGACTTGATCCGGGCATCAGTTTGCATCTGACGTGCCTCACCCGGTCGACCCTGATCCCCGGGTCACGCCCGGGGATGACGATTTGAGAGGAGAGGTGATGACCGAAACCTACGCCGTTCTCGCGATCATGCTGGCGATGCTGATCGGGGCCATCAGTCCTGGCCCCAGCTTTCTGCTGGTGGCGCGGATTTCACTCTCGCAATCGCGGCGGCATGGGTTAGCGAGTGCGCTCGGCATGGGTTTGGGCGGGATGATCCTGGCGACGCTCGCCGTCATCGGATTGCAGGCGCTCTTCATGCAGGTCGAATGGCTCTATATGGCCTTCAAGATCGGCGGCGGCGCTTATCTCGTCTATCTCGGCTACCTGCTGTGGCGCGGTGCCAAGCAGCCCTTGACGGCCGCAGCGGCAGCCCCATCGCGCAGCGGTGTGTTTCGTACTTTCCTGCTGGCGCTGGCGACACAGCTCAGCAATCCCAAGACCGTGATCTTCTACAGCAGCGTCTTTGCAGCGTTACTGCCGGCAACCCCCTCGGCCGGGACGATGATCCTGCTGCCCGTCCTGCTGTTCCTGGTGGAAGGCGGCTGGTACACCGCGGTGGCGCTCGCCTTCTCGACGTCAAAGCCGCGCGCGGCTTATCTCCGTGCCAAGACATGGATTGACCGGATCGCCGGTGCGGTGATGGCGGGGCTGGGGCTGCGGCTGATTTTCGGATCGGCGCGGGTTTGAACTCAATCGTCATGCCCGCACTTGGTGCGGGCATCCACGAGTTCCTTTTTGTGCCGAAACAAACTCGTGGATGCCCGGGCCAAGCCCGGGGATGACGGATAAGGCGAGTTAGGGTGCCCTACCTAATCCAGCAAGCTCCGCAGCGCCCGGTTGGCAACCGCCAGCATGGCGAGTTCCAGTTTGCCGACCTGGCGCAGATCGGTGAACAAGGCTTCGGCGCGCGGCAGGGCGGCGGAGCGGCCGGCTTTCCAGCCTTCGATGGCCTCCACGCCGGTTGCGCCGAGATCATTCGCCAGCACAGCGGTGGTAAGGTCGCGCTGGTGGGTGTTGAGATCGTCGACGATGGCGAACACCGCGAGGCGCTGCCAATGGCTGTCGCCGATCAGGCTCTTGGCGCCTGCCCGCAGCCAGTCGATGTTGAACTGGTCGCCGATGGCAAAATAGGTGGCGGCCACGTCCTCGACCTTGATCTTGGTTTGCGCGGCGATGCGCACCACGTCCAGGGTCGTGCCGATGCTGGCCAGCTGCGAGATGCGGCGGGCCAGTTGATCGGGGACGCCGCCCGACATCAAGGCGCCGTAGCGCTTGGTGTTGGCGGCCTGATCGGCCGGGGAGAGGATCTTGGCGAGGGCCGCCTCGATGGCGATGATGCCGGGTTCGGTCGCGGCAATATTGCCGGCGATGTCGAGCGGATGCTCGCCATTGCGCAGGAACCACAGGGTTGCAGCTTCCGCGAGGCGGTTGATCTCGATCAGCATCGAGGTCTGGATGCTGGCCGAGACCTTGTTATCGAGCGCCTGGATGCCGGTCCATAGATCGCGGAGCTTGAAGGCACCGCGGGTGATGGCATAAGCCCTGGCGATGGCCGAGGCGCTCTGGCCGGTCTTCTCCTTGGTCACATGGACGAAGGTGGCGCCCATGCGGTTGACGAGGCTGTTGGTCACCACGCTGACGATGATCTCACGCCGCAGGCGGTGCTTGTGGATGAGCGGCTTATAGCCCTCGCGCAGTTGCTGCGGGAAATAGGAGATGAGGTCGTCGGCCAATTGCGGGTCGTCGGGAAGATCCGAGGGCAGCAATTCGTCATAGAGCGCGTTCTTCGAATAGGCCAGCAGCACGGCGCTTTCCGAGCGGGTGAGGCCGATGCGCTGGGTCAAGCGGTGACGCATGATCTCGTCATCCGGCAGATATTCAATGGCGCGGTCCAGCCGGTTGATGCGCTCCAATCCGCGCATGAAGCGGCCCTGCTGATCCAAGAGTGTATAGCTCTGCGCCTCGGCCACGGAGAGGGCTTGGGATTGCTGGTAATTGTCCTTCAGCACGAGGGCGCCGACCTCGTCGGTCATTTCCGCAAGCAGCTTGTCGCGCTGCTTCATGGTGAGGTCGCCATTGGCAACGGCTTCGTTGATCAGGATCTTGATGTTGACCTCGTGATCCGAGGTGTCGACGCCGGCGGAATTGTCGACCGCATCGGTGTTGAGGCGCTTACCGCCCAAGGCTGCCTCGATACGGCCGCGCTGGGTGACGCCGAGATTGGCGCCTTCGCCGATGACGCGGCAGCGCAGCTCCTCAGCATTGACGCGCGTGCCGTCATTGGCGCGGTCGCCGACATCGGCATGCGTTTCATCGCTGGCCTTCACATAGGTGCCGATGCCGCCGAACCAGAGCAGGTCGATCTCCGCCTTCAGCAGCAGCTGGATGAGTTCGTTGGGCGTCACCTGATCCTTGGTGAGATTGAAGCGCTGCTTCACCTCCGCCGACAGCTTGATCGACTTGGCCTTGCGCTCGAAGATGCCGCCACCCGCCGAGATGAGGGCCGCGTTGTAATCGTTCCAGCCGGAGCGCGGCAGGTTGAACAGGCGCTGCCGTTCAGCCAGGCTCGCCTTCACATCCGGGTTGGGGTCGAGGAAGATGTGCATGTGGTTGAACGCCGCCACCAGCTTGGTGTGGTCGGAGAGCAGCATACCATTGCCGAACACGTCGCCTGACATGTCGCCGACACCAACGCAGGTGAAGTCGACATTCTGGATGTCGTGGTCGAGTTCGCGGAAATGGCGTTTCACGCATTCCCAGGCGCCACGCGCGGTGATGCCCATCTTCTTGTGGTCGTAGCCGGCGGAGCCACCTGACGCAAAGGCATCGTCCAGCCAGAAGCCGTAATCGCGCGACACCGAATTGGCAATGTCGGAGAAGGTCGCGGTTCCCTTATCGGCCGCCACGACCAGATAGGGATCGTCCTCGTCATGGCGCACGACCAAAGCCGGCGGCTTGACCGCACCGCCGACCAGATTGTCGGTGATGTCGAGGAGGCCGCGCATCAGGGTCTTGTAGCAATGCACGACCTCGGCCATGACGGCGTCGCGGTCGCCCTGCACCGGGCGCTTTACGACGAAGCCGCCCTTTGAGCCCACCGGCACGATGACGGCGTTTTTCACCATCTGCGCCTTCATCAGGCCCAGTACCTCGGTGCGGAAGTCTTCGCGCCGATCCGACCAGCGGATGCCACCGCGCGCGACCTTGCCACCGCGCAGATGAATGGCCTCGGCACGCGGGCTGTAGACGAACACCTCGACCAAGGGACGCGGCAGCGGCAATTCCTCGATCTTCGCGGAATCGAGCTTGAAGGAGATGTATTCCTTGGGCGAACCGTCCGTTGCGGGCTGGTAGAAATTGGTGCGCAGGGTCGACTGCACGGCGTTGAGATAGCGCCGCAGGATGCGGTCCTCGTCCAGATTGACGACACGGTCAAGCTTGCCCGCGATCTTCTCGATGATCTTGGCCGACTTCTCCGCCCGGTCGCCCTGGAAGGCGGGATCGGTGCGGACATGGAACAATTTGATGATGTTGCAGGTGATGGTCGGGTTGGCGTTGAGCGTCGCCTCCATATAGTCCTGGCTGAAGGCAATGGCCGCCTGGCGCAGATACTTGCAATACGCGCGCACCAGCATGATGTCCCGCCAGGCCATGCCGGCGGTGATGACCAGGCGATTGAAGCCGTCATCCTCCATCTGCCCACCCCAGATCTTGGCGTAGGCTTCATGGAATTTGTCCCTTATGGCGGCGATGTCGACCTCGCTGCCGTCCGCCGTCACCATGATGAAGGCGTGAATCCAGATCGGCTGTTCCTGGCCCAGCGGCCGGATGTCGAACGGGTTTTCGCTGATGACCTTGAGGCCGAAATTCTCCAGCGACGGCAGCACGGTAGAGAGGGCGATCTTGTCGCCGGATTTATAGAGCTTGAGGTGGAGTTCGTTGCCATGGGCCTCGATCGGGCGATAGAGGCTGATGGCGGTCTTGTTCTCAGCCAGGGCTTCTTCGACATGGTCGATGTCGCTGACCGCGGCATGGGCGTTGAAATATTCCTCGAACCCGACCGGGAAGGCATTGCCATAGCTGCGCAACAGGGTGAGACCCTCGGCCTCGCCTTTGGCGTCGATCAGCGCGTCCTTCAGTTTGTCCTTCCAGGAGCGGCAGGCATCGGCTACCAGTTGTTCGAGTTCCTTGACGTCGTAGCTGGGGATTTCGCCCGGCGTGGTGGCGATGATGATATGGACGCGCGCCAGCGGACTGTCGGTCAGATGCACGAAGAAATTGGAGAGGCGCCCGCTGAATGCCTTGGTCAGCAGCTCCTGGATACGGTGGCGCAGTTCCGTGCTCAGCCAGTCGCGCGGCAGATAAACGAAGCAGGACAGAAACCGTTCATAAGGGTCGCGGCGGATAAAGAGGGCGACGCGCTGGCGGTCCTGCAGATTGAGAATGCCAAGCGCCGTGTCCAGCAGCTCATCGACATTGCTCTGGAACAGTTCGTCGCGCGGATAGGTCTCCAGGATGTTGGTGAGCGCCTTGCCGTCATGGCTCTGCGGGTTGAAACCGGCGCGCTTGGCCACCGTCTCGACCTTCTGGCGCAGCAGCGGGATTTCCCAGGGCGAGCGGTTATAGGCGACCGAGGTGAACAGGCCGGCAAACAGATGCTCACCGACGACCTCGCCCTTCTCGTTGAAGATCTTGAGGCCGAAGGTGTCGAGATGGACGTTGCGGTGCACGGTCGAACGCAGATTGGCCTTGGTGACCAGAATCATCTTGGGCTGGGTCAGGAAACTGCGCACGTCGGGTGGCAGGGCATCCAGATTGCGCATGCCTTCGAACACGCGGACGTTGGGATCGCGCAGCACGCCAAGGCCGGCATCATTGTCGATGTGATAGGTGACGTTGTTGTCGGCACCGGCGAAGGAATACTGGCGATAGCCGAGGAAGGTGAAATGGTCGTCATTGATCCAGCGCAGGAAGTCGACCACCTCGGTCACTTCCTCCGGCGGCAAGGGTAGCTTGCGTGACGTGGTCTCGGCGATCGCGTCGTCGAGGCGCTTGCGCATCGGCTGCCAGTCGTCGACCGCCAAGCGCACATCACGCAGCACGAGCTCGATCCGCGCCTTGATCGCATCCAATTCCTCTTGCGTCGCCACCTGGTTGACGCGCAGCTGCATCACGGATTCAGTCTGGCCATCGGAAGTACCGACTGCCGTCAGTTGGCCCTTGGCATCGCGGGTCACGCGCATGATCGGGTGGATGACCAGATGCACGCCCAATTCCTGGCGGTTCATCTCGGCGGTGAGGGAGTCGACCAGGAACGGCATGTCGTCATTGACGAGTTCGACCACGGTATGGGGCGAGCGCCAGCCATGCTCGTCGATGCGCGGGTTGAAGACGCGCACCTTGGCCTGCTTGGGTAAACGCGTTTGTGCGAAATTTGCCAGGGACAGGGCGGCGCTGAACAGATCTTCGGCGCTCTCGCCCGCGATGTCGGCCTGTGGGACGTTGGCGTAGAATTGGCGGATGAAGGCTTCGATGTGCGGTGCGCGCTTGCGCTCGATCCGCTCACCGACAAAGCGCACGACTTCATCGATCAGCTGGTTTTTCAGCTTTTCCGCTCGCATGATATTTCGATCCCCGGTGACAGTTATAGGATTGTTTAGTTGTTGTTATTTTTGGTGATTCTAGCCCAAGCCAGCTGAAAGCGCCAATCCGGCACAGTGCTCGCCCAAGCCGGCGAATGGCAGCCGAACACGCCAATTCGATGGGTTTTTTCGGCGTTTCACACATCTAATCCTGTTTTGGTAAAGAAAATTTAAACTATCAGCGGTCATTGTCGGGGAAATGGGGGTGCGGCGGGGCCAATTGGGGGCAGATGCGCACCGAAAGGAGCAAGCCATGCTGATGGACGAAGTCCGCGGCGAAGCGTTTCTGCGCAAACTGCCGCAGGATATCCGGGATAGCCTGACGCCGGCACAGACCGACGCGATCAGCCGCGTGGCCCAGGGCACGATACAACGACGTCATCCGATCGATTTGCGTCTGTCGATGCCATTGCCGTTTGGAGAACGGGCCTATGCCGTCTTCCTGATCGGCAAGGAAAAGCGCTCGGCCGCACGCCGCACGCTCGAGAAACAGCTGCGCCCGACCGACCGGCTCAGCCAGATCGTCGTCTTCGGCCTGGGCCTCGCGGCGTTTACGCTCGCGGCCTTCATCGGGCTGCTGTTTCACAATGCGGTCCTGGCACCCTGACGCAACCGTCATTGCTCGTGCTAGTGTCGCGCATGTCAAAGCTGCATCTGCTGGCATGCCTTTTGCTGTTGCCGGCGTCGTTCGCGCTGGCCGACAGCAAGTTGCCGCCTTTGCCGAAGATCGGCATTGAGGGGCATGACGATCGCACGCGGGTCGATTCCAAGCAGTGGCCATGGATCTCGATCGGCCGCATCAACCGTGAGATCGGCGGGCATTGCACCGGCACGCTGATCGCCCCCAATCTCGTACTGACCGCCGCGCATTGCCTCTACAATTCCGATGACGGGCGCTGGACGGCGCCATTTGAAGTGCATTTCGTGGCCGGCTATGACCGCGGCACGTTTGCCGCCCATGCCCGTGGCAAGCGTTTCATTCATGACCCGAAATACGCGCCCAAGACGGCCGCCACAGTGGCCGAGATGGCGCGCGATTGGGCGGTCATCGAACTCGACCAGGACTTGAAGCTGAAACCCGTGCCGATATCGGACAAGACCGAGACCGAGATTCTTTCGACGCAGCCGGCGGGCGTCGTGAACGCCGCCGGCTATAGCGGCGATTGGCCGGAAATCCTCATGCGCCATGCCGGTTGCGGTCTGGAAGGGGTGATGGCGCGCCAGCCTCTGATGATTCACAATTGCGACAGCACCTTTGGTGCATCCGGCGGTCCCTTGCTGTTGATCAGCGGAGAGCGCGCCGAGATCGTCGGCCTGCAAAGCGGTGTCCTGCAATTGAAGGATAAGTCCGAGCGCGGTGCGGCCGTGCCGGTCTGGAACTTCAGGAAGTCGGTGCCGCGCTGACAGGTTCTGCCCGCGCCACAAAGCGCAGCACCAGATAGCCCAGAATGGCTGAGGCGAAGGAGCCGCTGAGAACGCCGAGGCGTACCTCGGCGGCGAGCGCCGGGTCCGGGAAGGCGAGGCCACCGATGAACAGTGACATGGTGAAGCCGATGCCGGTGAGCAAGGCGACGCCGTAGATCTGCGACCAGCTGGCGCCGCTCGGGCGCTTGCACAAGCCCAGCGCCACGCCGAGGCCTACCGCCAGCAACACACCGGCCTGCTTGCCCAGAAACAATCCCAAGGCGATGCCGAGCGTCAGGCTGTGGGTCAGCGATTGCAGCGACAAATCCGCCAAGCTCACCCCGGCATTGGCAAAGGCGAAGATCGGCATGACGCCGTAGCTGACCCATGGGTGGAGGCCATGCTCGGCGCGGCGGAGCGGCGAATGTTCCTGGTCGCCGGCCACACGGTAGGGCACGAAAAAGGCCACGGCGACGCCGGCCAAAGTGGCATGCACGCCGGATTTCAGCACGCAGACCCAGATGAAGATGCCGATGAGGACATAGGGCGTGATGCGCTCGACGCGGGCGCGGTTCAGGATCAGCAGGCCGACGCCGCCGAGGCAAGCCAGGCCCAGCGACAGCAGAGAGAGGTCGGCGGTGTAGAAAATGGCGATGATGATGATGGCGCCGAGATCATCGATGATGGCCAGCGCCAGCAGGAAGATCTTGAGGCTCGCCGGCACGCGGTTGCCGAGCATGGTGAGGACCGCGAGTGCAAAGGCGATGTCGGTCGCAGCCGGAATGGCCCAACCGCCGAGATATTCCGGTGCTGCACGGTTGATGAGGACATAGACTAAAGCCGGCACCGCCATGCCGCCCAGCGCGGCGATGCCGGGGAGTGCCGCCTGGGAGGGCGACGACAGCTCGCCGCCCATGATCTCGCGCTTGATCTCCAAGCCGACGAGGAAGAAGAACACAGCCATGAGGCCATCATTGATCCACAGCAGCAGCGGCTTCACCAGGCCGAGCGGCCCCAGCGTCACGCCGAGCGGCATTTCCAGGATGCCGCGATAAAGCGGCGCCAGCAGGGAGTTGTCGCAGATCATGGCAAAGCCGGCGGCGATCAACAGGATGATGCCGCCAACGGATTCAAGTTGCATGAACTGACGCAAAGGATTCATCGGATGCCTTTAGAACAGTGACGCATTGATAAGGCGGTGCACGGCAATGCTGGCGACATAACCGGCCGCGATGGCCCAGCTCCATTTCAGATGGCTGGTGAAGGTATAGGCCGCGCGCGCCTGGCCCATCAAGGCAACACCGGCGGCCGAGCCGATCGAGAGGATCGATCCGCCGACCCCGCAGGTCAGCGTGATCAGCAGCCATTGTCCGTCGGACATGACGGGATCCATCTTGAGGACAGCGAACATCAAGGGGATGTTGTCGACGATGGCCGAAAGCGCACCGATGATGATGTTGGCGGCGGTGGGACCGAGGCCGGTATAGAGGACCTCCGAGGAGAGGGCGAGATAGCCCATGGCGCCGAGCCCGCCCACGGCGAAGATGATGCCGAAAAAGAACAGCAGGGTGTCGAATTCGACGCGCTGAATTTCCTTGAAGGAATCCAGCAGCATGTCGGAATCGTCACGCTTCTTGCTGGTGCGGTTGAGATAGTAAGCCCAGATCTGCAGATAGCCGAGGCCCAGCATCATGCCCATGGCCGGCGGCAGATGTAGGAAGTTCTTGAAGGAGACCGCGGTGACGATGGTTGCTGCGAACAGCAGGATGACGCCCCGCGCCCCCGGCTTCATGCGGGCGCGCTCCTGCTTTGCCGTAGGCTTGCCCTTGGGCAAAGCGGCATGCATCAGCGCCGCCGGAACAAGCCAGTTGACCAGCGAGGGCAGGAACAGGTCGAAGAACTCCCAGAAGCCTAGCTTGCCGTTCTGCCAGACCATCAGTGTCGTGATGTCGCCAAAGGGCGAGAAGGCGCCACCGGCATTGGCGGCGACGACGATGTTGATGCAGCCCATGGCGATGAAGGCGCGCGAGCCCGCGCCCACCGCAATCACCACGGCGCCCATGACGAGGGCCGTGGTAAGATTGTCGAGGACGGCAGAGAGCGGGAAGGCGATGGCGCCGGTCAGCCAGAACAGCGCCCGGTAGCTGAAGCCGAGGCCCACCAGCTTGGCCCGCAGCACGTCAAATACGCGGCGTTCCTCCAGCGTGTTCACATAGGTGATGGCGACCAGCAGGAACAGCAGCAGCTCGCCATATTCGAGGATGATCTCCTTGGCGAGTTCATGGGCGGTTTCGGCCTGGCCGACGAGACCGTAACCCACCGCCACCAAGGCCCAGATCAGGCCCGCTGCGAGCAGCACCGGCTTGGATTTCCGCATCTCGATGGCTTCTTCGGCGATCACCAGGCCGTAGGCGACAAAGAAGATGGCAAGGCAGGCGAGGCCAGTCCAATGCGTGGTCAGATCGATCACCAATCCAGCTCCCGAATCGTGTTGCGTGAGGTGCCGCGGAACGGCAGCGGGGGAGCATAGCGGAGGTGGTTTGCCCCTGTCGCCCCAAGATGGCCGCCTCAAGATGGCCGCATCAGGGGCATCGCGCATCCGGGCAATGAAAAGGCCGCGCTTGCGCGCGGCCTGTAATAGGGGGCATCAGCCCGATTTAGGGGGCGACAGCGCCTCAGGCCAGGCTGGGCAGCGCCAGGATCAGCACCATGAGGGCGGAAAAGGCGACGGCTTCGAAGGCATTCTTAAGGTTGGCGACCATGATCTTGCTCCCTGTGTATCGTCTATGGCCCCTTTATGTTCCATTATTGTTCTGATGTCAAGTCGGTCCGTAAACCGGTGTTCTGGCTCAGTTTGCCTTGGTGGCCTTCAGGCGATAGGTGCCCGACTGGGGCCCCAGGAACATGTCGCGCAACAGAGGATGGCGGCAGGGTTTGCCGCTGTCATCGGGCAGCAGGTTCTGCTCAGAGACATAGGCGACATAGGTCGATTCCGCATTCTCCGCCAGCAGGTGATAAAAGGGCTGCTCGCGATGTGGCCGCAATTCCGCCGGAATGGCCTGCAGCCATTCCTCGGTATTGGCGAAAACCGGGTCGACATCGAACACGACACCGCGGAAGGGATAGACCCGGTGTTTCACGATCGCGCCGATATTGAAGCGGGCAGTGCCGCCAAGGGTGGGATGGGTCGTGGTGGTGCGTTTCATCGCCCACAGATTGGCGTGCTGAGCGCGGCCGTCAAGCCCTACCGTCACACCCCAGCGTGATACCGGGGGCAACGCGCACACAAATCCACCATCCTCGATATTACTGTGTGGGTTCGGGCGGTCCGATGACCTGTTCGACGGTTTTCAGCAGATCGGCCCGGGTGAAGGGCTTGGGCAAGACTGCTGCGGCCCCCAATTGCTGCGCCAGGTGCAGCACGTCCATCTGGTTCGTGCGGCCGCCGCCGGAAATGGCGATGATCGGCAAATTGGGGAAGGTGGCCCGGGCATTGAGGATCAGCTCGATGCCCTCCATCTCGGGCATGATGATGTCGGTGATGATCAGGTTGACAGCCATGTGGTCGAGGCTGGCCAGGCCTTCTTTGGCGGCCCCGAAGGACAGGCATTGATAGCCGCTGCCGTCGAGCATGAATTCGATCATGCGCAGGATTCCGGGATCGTCGTCGATGACCAGTATCTTCTGCATCCTCACTCCCTCAACTCTGCCCAATCTTCTTATGCGTCCAGGAGCGCCCGCAAGCGCTCGGCCAGTTCCTGACGGCGATAGGGCTTGCTCATCACCTGCAGATTGCTCTCCTTGGCGACACCATTCTTGATAGCGGCCTCGGCGAAGCCGGTCACGAGCAAAATTCGCATGGGTGGATAGAGCTCTGTCACCTTGGCGGCAAGATCGAATCCGCTGAGACCTCCCGGCATCACGACATCCGAGAACAGCAGATCGACGCTCGTGCCACGCGCCATGATGTCGAGTGCCTGCTTGGCATCCTCCGCCTCGATCACCTGATAGCCGAGGTCGATCAATTGACGTGCCGCCGTTTTGCGAACGGCCTCATTGTCGTCGACCAGCAGGATCGTCTCGCGCCCTTTCGGCAAGGCCGCGGGCTCCACCTCTGCCGTCTTCTGCACAGCTTCACCGGTGGCGCGTGGCAGATAGAGGTTGATCGTCGTCCCGTGGCCCACTTCGCTGTAGATTTTGAGGTGCCCGCCGGATTGCTTGGCAAAGCCAAAGGCCATGCTGAGGCCCAGGCCGGTGCCTTGGCCCGGCGCCTTGGTGGTGAAGAACGGCTCCATCACGCGACCAAGAATTTCCGGCGTGATACCCTCGCCGTTATCGGACAAGGCAATACGGATGTAATCGCCCGGTGTCACCTCAGCATTGGCGGCGGCATATTGCGCATCCAGCGTGGTGTTCTTCGCCTCGATGGTCAAGGTGCCGCCCTGCGGCATGGCATCGCGCGCGTTGATCGCAAAATTCAACAGCACGCTGTCCAATTGCCCGGGATCGACCAGGCAGGTCCACAGATCGTCGGCCGATTGATTGACGACCGAAATGCTTTCGCCCAATGTCCGCCGCAGCATGGTTGCCATCTGCGGCAGATGCTGCCGCAAATCAATGATCTTCGGGTCGAGGGCTTGCCGCCGGGCAAAGGCCAGCATCTGCCGCGTCAGGGCGGCGCCCCGCAGGGCACCGTTAAGGGCTTCGTTGGCCAGCTCAATATCGCCCGGCGCGCTGAGATGCGGCAGCAGCGAATCGATATTGCCGATGACGACGCTGAGCAGATTGTTGAAATCGTGCGCAACACCGCCGGTCAATTGGCCGACCGCCTCCATCTTCTGCGCCTGGCGCAAGGTCGCCTCGGTCGCCCGTAGATCTGTGATATCGCGGACCGCGCAAACATAGCCGAGGCCACGGCCGGCATCATCCTGGATCGGCTGGCCGTTGACCAGGACGGTCCGCGGCTCGCCGTTGATATCGGGCTTCCATTTGATCTCGACATTTGCCAGCGTCTCGCCGCGGATAACCCGGTAAAGCGGCCAATCGTAGGTGGGGAGCGGTTGCATCGCGTTGTCGAACACGACGCCAGTCTGCTGCACGATGTTCTGATACGACACTTTGTCCGACGGCAGGCCGGCCGCGCGGGCGGCGGCGTTGGAAAACACCAGCATCTTGTCGGAATCGAAAGCCAGGATGATTTCCGAGATGTTATCGAGCACCGCTCGCATATATTGCTGCTGCTCGATGAGTTGCTGCTGATTCTTCTCCAGGGCCTGGGCCATGCTGTCGAGGCTGCGGGCGAGTGTGCCAAATTCACCGGCGTCATGATCAACACCGCTGCGCACCGAAAGATCGCCACCGGCGATGCGCGAGCTCAAATCGACCATGCTGCGGATCGGCCGGGATATCATCCGGGCGCTCGTCAAATAAGTGACGAGTGCTATCGCTGCGGCGATGCACAGCAGCAGAGCGATCTTGATGAGGGTATTTTGGTCGATCATGCGCATATCGGCGCCGATCTCCAGGCCGATCGCAATGTAGATCGGCGCCGTGGTCGGCGAGCGCTGCAGTCTGAGGAGATGGAAAAGATCCGTATTGCCGTCAAGATCGGTGGTTTGCAGATCGGCCTGACCATCGATCTTTTGCAAGGCAGTAAAAAGGGGCGTGTCGGCGGCGGATTTGCCAGACCATTTTTCGCCGTCCGGATAGCGCGCCATGACCAGGCCGGCTTCGTCGACCAGCGTAAAATCGGCGTTCTCCGGCAGTGCCTGCGCAACTTCGTGCTGTACGAACCAGTCAAGATCAATCGACGCATAGACGATGCCGGTGATCTTGCCGGCACTGTCTTTCAGGGGCAGTGCGAAACCCAGTACTGGCCGCTTCGTCATCCTGCCGATTATATAATCACCAATGGTAAAGTCGCCGGTGGTGAGCGCGCGCTTGAACCAGGCGCGATCGGCATAATTATTGGCCTTGGCTTCAGGATTACTGGAACAGACGGCATTTGCCTCAGTGTCGAGGGCGTGGATGACGGAGTAGCGTGGTTGCGAATGCACGATTTCCGAGACAATTGCCGAGCAATCGGGCTCGATGCGATTGCGGACCTGCGGCACCCGGGCGAGCAGTTCCAGGAGTCCCTCGACATGGGAGATGAGTCGCTCCTGGGAATTCGTGATCGACCGCGCCACTTGCTGGCCCTGGCGCTGCGCCTCGTCGATCTGCTGCGAGCGCGCCGCGTAGACGTCATAGGCAATGATGAGGGCCGCCGGCAGGAGGACCAGCAGGATCATGACCAGCAGGCGATGGCGAAGGTCGAGGGCCCAGCGCATTCAAGAGTTTCCTTATCGTGCAGGGGTGCCAATTATAGGTGTAGCTTTCCAGAGGCCCAACATCATTCAATGTGTTCGGGGCGAACATTCAAAGATGGCAACTAGTTGCATCGAATTGGATAAGTGGCGCTGATAACCAAGATTGGAATAAAAGCCCAATTCGCCCAGAATAGCCGTCGTTCGGCGGAAGTTCACACCGGGCTAAGCGGAACGGCGACAATCCATAAGGGCTCGGCAAGGGAGACCAGGTGTTGAACGAGACTGTCATTTCCAAGCAGGCTGAAAAGCGACAGACGAATCGGCTCAGGTCACGGTTGCCGCTCCGGAAGATCGCACTTGCGGTGCTGGTGGTCATCACGATCTTGCCCGCCGCGATCGTTGCCAAGGCAGAAGACGATCAGCTGTCACCCTGCAATGCTGTCGCTTCCTATCTCAGAAACTATGCCGACAATCACCCTGATGCTTCGACGAGCGAGCAACTGTTTCCCCACAACGCGCTGGAAGCTCCGGAGAGCGGTGCGCAGATAGGCTTTATGCGACCGACCGACCATGCTTCCTTGGATGAGGTCGAAACGGCACTTGCGCCAATCAAGTTCGATCAGGCGGCCAGGGAGTTCATGGAAAGCGTCTATTTGGACACCACCAAGGGCTGGTCGATGATCGACGCCAGGTCGTTGGGTGACCGAGTGGTGCTGTATCAGATGGGCGGGTCCGCATCCTGCTATGTGCCTGCGATCTTCGATACCAGCGGCGGCGTATTCAGACCGGCCTATTCCGGCGGCGTGGAAGAGGGCGATGTTTGCGATGGCTTTGGCACGATGTTCGGTGTCCTGCGTGTTGGAGAGTTTGCCTACCCCACGCTGTCGAGCGTGCCCAACGAAAGTGTCGCCTATCAGTCCAAAATCGAAATTCTGCCGCGGAACGGGGCCAATATCGGCTCGGGGATGGGACAGTGCCGTGTCGAGATCAGGTTCCGCGAGAGTCTGGCTGAAACGGTGTGGGATTTGTCGGCGACAGAAGATCGCAATCTGGCCGAACGGCTGAGAGAACTGCTCCTGCCGCTGGACACTGACCTGCGGAACGGGAAAGCCTTGAATGTCCTGCTAAAGGATTATCTTGCGAAGCCAACCGGACCTGGATCGTCGGACCGGTTCCAGCGGCTGGCGGCGTGGAATGATCCGTCAACCCAGCCGGCTGATTTGCTGACCCATGATGAGGCGATCGCGCTGGTAGATACCCTTCAGAGTGGCGGTTGGACCATCGGCGGAAAGTACCTGGCGCTGGAAATGGCCGGCATGAAAATCATCATCGTCGCTGGTGAGCGAGAATTGGGCTGGCGTACGACGGGCTACACCTCGCTGGCAGCCTGGAAATGGACGGATCAAGGCGCGGTGCCGTTGCTCGATGCGGATTTCTTGATCCGCGGCGCAAAGCCGGAGATCATGGTTTTCGGTCAATGATAGAATTTCTAACGAAGCAGGATACCCATTCATGAGCAAAGCCGTGAAATTCACCGGCACCGAGAGCTACATCACGACGCGCGATCTGGAGATTGCGGTGAATGCCGCCATGACTCTGGAGCGGCCGCTGCTGGTGAAGGGTGAGCCCGGCACGGGCAAGACGGTGCTGGCGCGGGAAGTGGCGACGGCCCTGGGTATGCCGCTCATCGAATGGCATGTGAAATCCACCACCAAAGCCGCGCAGGGACTCTATGAATATGACGCAGTGGCGCGGCTGCGCGATGGGCAATTGGGCGAGGCCAAGGTCCATGACATCGCCAACTACATCGTGCGCGGCAAATTGTGGGAGGCCTTCACGGCGGACAGCCAGGTCGTGCTGCTGATCGACGAGATCGACAAGGCGGATATCGAATTCCCCAACGATCTGCTGCAGGAACTCGACCGCATGGAATTCTTCGTCTACGAGACCAAGGAGGTCGTGAAGGCGAAGGTCCGGCCGCTAGTGATCATCACCTCCAACAATGAGAAGGAATTGCCGGACGCCTTCTTGCGCCGCTGCTTCTTCCATTTCATCCGCTTCCCCGACCGTACCACGATGGAGCGGATCGTCGCCTCGCATTACCCCAACATCAAACACGATCTGGTGCGCGAGGCCTTGAACCTGTTCTTCGATATCCGCGAGGTGCCGGGTTTGAAGAAGAAGCCAGCGACATCGGAGCTGCTCGACTGGCTGAAACTTCTCATGGTCGACGACATCCCGGCGGAAATCCTGAAATCCAACGACCCGAAGCTGGTCGTGCCACCGCTTTACGGCGCGCTCCTCAAGAACGAGCAGGACGTGCACCTCTTCGAGCGGGTGGCGTTCCTGGCGCGGCGGGGACAATAGGTCGTCATGTTCGCCGGCTTCATCACATCTTTGCGCAATGAAGGTGTCCTGGTCTCGCTGACCGAGTATCTCACCCTATTGAAGGCGATGAAGCATCAGGTGGCGGTTCTCGATGTCGAGGATTTCTATTATCTGGCGCGCGCGACCCTGGTGAAGGATGAGCGGCTGGTCGACCGCTTCGACCGGGTCTTCGCGCTCTATTTCCAGGGGATCGCCAGCATCTCCGAAGATCTGCTGGCGGAGATCCCGGATGAATGGCTGAAGAAGCTGGCCGAGAAGTACCTGTCGCCCGAGGAAATGGCAGCCATTCAGGGGTTGGGTGGGTTCGAGAAACTGATGGAGACCCTGCGCGAAAGACTGCAGGAGCAGAAGGGCCGGCATCAGGGCGGGTCGAAATGGATCGGCACCGCCGGCACCTCGCCCTTCGGCGCCTATGGCTACAATCCGGAAGGCGTGCGGATCGGCCAGAAGGAATCGCGCCATCGCCGTGCGGTCAAGGTCTGGGACAAGCGCGAGTTCAGGGATCTCGATGGCGAGGTGGAGCTTGGCACACGCGGCATCAAGCTGGCGCTGCGCCGCCTGCGCCGCTGGGGACGCGAAGGCGAGGCCAATGAACTAGATCTGGGCGGCACAATCCGCGCGACGGCTGCCAATGGCGGCGTGCTGGATCTCCATCTGCGCCCCGAGCGGCGCAACAAGGTGAAGGTGCTTCTCCTCCTCGATATCGGTGGGTCGATGGACGACCATATCGAGGAATCGGCACAGCTCTTCTCAGCGGCGAAATCCGAGTTCAAGCATCTTGAGACCTTCTATTTTCACAACTGCCCCTATGAAAAGCTGTGGCGCTCGAACCGGCGGCGCCATGACGACTTCACCCCGACCACCCAGGTCATGAACACTTATGGACCGGATTGGTGTCTCATCATCGTCGGCGACGCCACCATGAGTCCCTATGAGATCAGCCATGCCGGCGGCTCCGTTGAGCATTGGAATGAAGAATCCGGCGCGGTGTGGATGGGGCGGCTGCTGAAGCACTATCCGAAATCCGCCTGGATCAACCCCAGGGACACGCAGCATTGGGGCTATACGGCATCGCTCAAATTGCTGAAGCAGATGATGGGGGAGCGCATGTTTCCGCTCACGCTGGATGGGCTAGACGGCGCGCTGAAGGAGTTGCGGCGTCCGCACTAATCGTCGCTCTTGCCGCGCAGCTTCTTGATCTTGGCATAGGCTTCGTTGGTTTGCGCCGCCATGCGGTTGGCGAGCTGCACGAAATCGGGCGGCAGGTTCATCGCGCCGATGCTGTCGGGATGCACCGGGGCAATCGCCTTGTGATAGGCGGCCTTCACCTCCGCATCGGATGCTGTTTCCGAGACGCCCAGGATATCGTAAGGGCTGCGGGTGGGACGCGTGCCGGTCTCCATGGGCACGATGCGGCGGATCGCTTCCTTGCGGATGATCTCGGTCGTGCCATCGGCAGCCTCGAAGGGCAGGAACATGCGGTTGTCATTGAGCGTGTCGCTGACGCGAGTATTGGGCGCCACGAACAGTGCCATCAGCCGCTCGATGCCGTCATCCAGCTCGATCCGCATGAGGATCTTGTGGCGGGTCTTCTTCGTTTGCGAATTATCGAACATCCGGCTCTGCAACCATTGATGAGGCGAGAATCGAGAGTGTCGCTAAATGGTTAAAAAAGAGTGGAGAGTCGCTTGACTAGGCGGGCCGGCGTGCGAAGGCCAGTGCCACGCCCAGGCCGCACATCAGGGCACCGGAGGCGCGCTGGGCGCGCTTCATCCATTGCGGCCGCGACAGCAGGCCGCGCCGGATCTTTCCCGCGAACACGGCGATGACGATGTCGGGGGTGGTGTTGAGGGTCACCGAGATAGCGCCGAGGATGATGAATTGCAGCGCCACATTGCCTCGCGCCGGATCGACGAATTGCGTCACGAAGGCCAGGAAGAAGGCAGCGGTCTTCGGGTTGAACATCTCGACGAAGATGCCTTCGACGAAGGCGCGCCGGCAGCCGGCGGGCTTCACCTCGATATTGGAGAGATCGAACCCGGCCTGGCGCCAGGTGCGGATGCCCAGCCAGACGAGATAGACGGCGCCGACCAGCTTCAGCGCCGTGAAGATGTTGGCGCTGGCCATCAGAATCGCCGTAACGCCGATGGCGCCGCCGATGACATGCACAAAACCACCCAACGCCGTGCCGAAGCTGGAGGCAAGGCCTTCCGCGCGACCGCCGGAGATGGAGCGTGCTGCGACATAGAGCATGCCAGGGCCCGGCGTCACGGCAAGTGCTGTCGCCGCCACCAGGAAGATCATCAGCTGAACCGGGTCGAACATGGGCGACACTCCCTAGTACGCAAACTCCGAATAGACCGGGTCGACGCTGCCGCCCCATTTGCCGTGATAGAGATCGAGCTTCAGCTCGGCCGGCGTCTTGCCGCTGTCGGCGATGATCTGCAGCGGGTTGAGGAAACCGGATTCATCCATGCCGCCCAGATCGGTGGCGCCGCGTTGCTGCAGGCCAGCCCGCGCGATGGCCAGAACCTCGAGCGCGATATCGCGCACCGTGCGGCCGCGGAACGGCGTCTTCAAGGCGAGACGCGGCACGTCGGCGCGCAACTGTTCATGTTCCGCAATGGTCCAATCCTTGACCAAATCCCAGGCCGCATCGAGGGCTGTCTGGTCGTAGAGGAGACCGACCCACAAAGCAGGGAGCGCGCACAGGCGCTCCCACGGGCCACCATCGGCGCCGCGCATTTCCAGGAACTTCTTCAACCGCACTTCGGGGAAGGCGGTGGTCATGTGATCGGCCCAATCGCCGGTGGTGGGAATCTGGCCGGGCAAAGCCGGCAGCTTGCCCTGGAGGAAATCGCGGAAGGATTGGCCGGAGGCATCGAGATATTCGCCGTCGCGATAGACGAAATACATCGGCACATCGAGCAGGTAATCGACATAGCGCTCGAAGCTCATGCCCTCTTCGAAGACGAAGGGCAGGATGCCGCAACGATCAGGATCGGTATCGGTCCAGATGTGGCTGCGATAGCTGAGGAACCCGTTGGGCTTACCTTCGGTGAAGGGCGAATCGGCAAAGAGCGCGGTCGCGATCGGCTGCAGTGCCAGCGAGGTGCGAAACTTCTTCACCATGTCGGCTTCGGAGGAGTAGTCGAGATTGACCTGCACGGTGCAGGTGCGCAGCATCATGTCGAGACCGAGCTTGCCGACCTTGGGCATGTAATCGCCCATGATCTTGTAGCGGCCCTTGGGCATCCACGAGATATCGGCACGCGACCATTTGGGATCGAAACCCATGCCGAGGACGCCGATGCCGAGTTCCTCGGAGATCGTCTTCACCTGCTTCAGGTGCTGGCCGACCTCGCGGCAGGTTTCATGAATGGTCTTGAGCGGCGCGCCGGACAATTCGAACTGGCCGCCGGGTTCCAGCGTGATGCTCTCGCCATTCTGCGACATGGCGATGATCTTGCCGTGTTCCTCGATCGGCTCCCAGCCGAAACGCTTCAGGCCTTCGAGCAGGGCGCCGATGCCGTTGGGCGCCTCATAGCTCACGCGGCGCAGCGACTTCAGGTCATAGACGAATTTTTCGTGCTCGGTGCCGATGCGCCAATCCGCCTTGGGCTTGTTGCCCTCGGCAATGTACTCGACGAGCTGGCGCTTTGCCGTCACTGGCTCGCCGCGCGATTTGGGCGGTGCTGACACGATGTTCCCCCTCAGTACGACGTTCCTCAGGTCGGCAACTGACCGATCGGCAAGAGTGGTGCCGGTGGCCGCAGAGCGCCGTCGCCCAGGATGCTTTGAAAGACCGCCAGCGCTGTGAGCGCCGCGGTATCGGCACGCAGGATTCTTGGTCCCAGGCCAACGGGGGTAACAAATGGCAGATTTGAGAGGAGGTCAAGCTCGGAACGCGCAAAACCCCCTTCTGGCCCGCAAAGTATCGCCCATGCGTTAGAAATACTCACAGTGCCCTTGAGGTCATTGAGGGCCTCGGCGATGGGTGCTGCCGGTCCGGCTTCGGCGCAGAGGATCAAGCGCCGGGCCGGATCCCAGCTTCGCAACAAATCCGGCAGGGATAACGGCACGCGAATCTCGGGCAAGGTCAGGCGTTCGGTCTGTTCGGCGGCCTCGATTGCATTGGCGGCCAGGCGTTCCAGATTGAGCCGGGTCGATGCGGTGTGCTGCGTGAAGACCGGCTGGAATGCCGCCGCACCTAGTTCGGTCGCCTTCTCGACCAGGAAATCGATGGCGTCCTTTTTCAACGGCGCAAAGCACAGCCATATATCGGGGACGCTCATCTGCGGCCGGCGCAGGGCGCCCACGCGCAGCTCCACCTGGCGTTTCGACACCTCGCCGATCTCGGCGTTGAACTCGCCGTCGCGGCCGTTGAACAGGATGATGGGATCGCCCGCCTGCCGCCGCATCACATTGCGCAGATAATGCGCGGCCCGTTCCTCCGCCGCAAAGACGTGGTCCGGTTTCAGTTCGACGGGGACGTAGAGGCGTGGGATCATGTTCTTGAACGATTCTGAAGTGGCAACTAGGGTCGCGGGCGTGAGCGTAACCCCAAACGGTGGATAAGACGACGTTATGAGCGAGGCCAGCGACATTCAAGCCGGCGATTGGATCGACCGCTATGTACCAGCGGCGATTCGCCCCTATCTGCGCCTGGCGCGCCTGAGCCGACCGATCGGCACCTGGCTGCTGCTGTTCCCGGGCTGGTGGTCGCTGTGCCTGGCTATGCCGCGGGGAATCGGGCCGGATCTCTATTATCTGGTGCTTTTTGCGATCGGTGCCGTGGTCATGCGCGGCGCCGGCTGCACTATCAACGATATCGTCGACCGGGATTTCGACGCCAAGGTAGCGCGCACCGCTAACCGGCCCCTGGCCTCCGGTGCCCTGTCGCTGCGGCAGGCCTATCTGTTCCTGGCGCTGCAACTCGCCATCGGCCTCATCATCCTGCTGCAGTTCCAGCCCTTCGTGATCGGGCTGGGCGTCGCGTCCCTGATATTGGTCGCAGCCTATCCCTTCATGAAGCGCATCACCTGGTGGCCACAAGCCTTCTTGGGCCTCACCTTCAATTGGGGCGCCTTGCTCGGCTGGGCAGCGATCTGGGGCAACCTCTCTGCGGCACCACTCTTTCTTTATGCCGGGGGTATTTTCTGGACCCTGTTCTACGACACGATCTATGCCCATCAGGATAAGGCGGACGATGCGCTGATCGGCATCAAGTCGACGGCGCTGCGGTTGGGCGCGAACACGAAGCCCTGGCTGTTCGGTTTTGCGGTGATCGCGACGGTCGGTTTCGGCCTGTCGCTTGCCGCCGCGCATTCCGCCACTGCCGCCTATGTGGCGCTTGCCGGGGTCTTTGGTCATATGATGTGGCAGATCTATGACGTCGACATCGACGACGCCAAGGATTGCGACAAGAAGTTCTTCAGCAACAGGTTCATCGGCTGGATCCTGCTGTTCGGCATCGTGCTCGATCGGATGAGGGTGTGACCGATCCCCATCTCTTCATTCGCACACAGACCAAGATCGCAAGGCCCAGCCTGGTGCCGGAGTTGAAGCTGCATCTGGCGACCGAAATAGCCCCCATCTGGCGGGCGACCCAGACCGAACTTGATAATGCCGGCGTGCCGCCGCCCTATTGGGCGTTCTGCTGGCCGGGCGGCCAAGCTTTGACGCGGTTCCTCATCGATCAACCACATTGGGTGAAGGGCAAGCGCGTGCTCGACTTTGCCGCCGGCAGCGGCATTTCCGGTATCGCCGCCGCCAAGATGAAGGCTGCGCATGTCACGGTTGCCGAAATTGATGAGGTCGCCGTGACGGCCATCGCCCTTAATGCCAAGCTCAACAAGGTCACTGTGGACATTGTGACCGAGGATCTGGTCGGGCGCCGTGATCTTGGTTTCGATATCGTGCTCGCCGGCGACGTATGCTACGAACGGCCGATGGCCGAGCGCGTTTTCGCTTGGTTTGCCGCGCTGGCTGATGCCGGCGTTACCGTGTTGATGGGCGATCCCGGCCGGGCTTATCTGCCGCGCAAGGGGCTGGTCGAGATGGCGCGCTATCAGGTGCCGACCTCGACCGAACTGGAAGACAAGGACATGCGGTTGACCTTGGTATGGCGCATAACAAGTGGAGCGGAAGCGTGAGCGGTGTGGCGAAGGTTGCTGGTCTCTATCGATATCCGGTGCAAAGCGTGCCCGGCGAGGAACTTGCCGGCGTGACATTCGGCCCCAAGGGCATTCCCGGTGATCGCGGTTTCGTCATCGCCGATCTCGAACTTGGCGTCGTCGCCCATGTCAGCCGTGCCAAGAAGCAATATCGCGACCTGTTCCAATGGCGCGCGCGCTACCTGAGCGACCCCCAGCCCGGTGCGGATCTGCCGCTGGTGGAGCTTGATTTCGGCGACGGCACGGTCATGCGCAGCGATGATCGAGGCCTGGACCAGGCGATCAGCGATCGCCTCGGCATGAAGGCTGCCTTCGCGCGCAATGACGGCAGCATTGTCCCGCTGCTGTTCGAACCCAGTCACTGCCATCTGCTGACCAGCGCTACCTTGAAACGCCTGCAGCAGAACCATGAAACCGGCATCTTCGTGCCGGCCCGCTTCCGCCCGAACATTTTTCTCGATTGCGGTGAGGAGATCGGCTTCGTGGAGCAGGACTGGCTCGGCCGGAAGCTCAGCGTCGGCGACGCGCGCTTCGATATCAACGATGTCTGCAAACGCTGCGCCCTCACCACCCGCGCACAGGGTGATCTGCCCAGCGACCCCGGCATCCTGCAGGCGACGGCGCAGAACAAGACTGTCGCCGGGGTTTATGGCTCGGTGATCGGCCAGGGCACCGTGGCGACGGGTGACGTCGCGATGCTGAGCGCATAGCGGCAGATGCGGATGCCGGCGGAAATATATTCTGCCGGTTGACGGTATCTAAGTGTGAGTTGGCGCGCTTCTGCCTGTGACGCAGGACATAGGTCTTGCAGATCGGCCATTTCGCCTCTTGTAGGTCGAACACATCATCTCCCTAATACCGAGCGGATTGTCTGACATTTGGACGGGCCGACGCGTGGCGTGATGGGCATGTCCCGACCGCCAAGATCCAGCAACGCTCCTATGCGTTGTTTCAGCGACCCGTGTCCTGTGGTGGCCTGGATTCCTGAGGAGGTTGCGATGTCTCCCTCAATGGTTTGCTCTACGCGCGGCCCGACAGATCGCGTTCATGGATTCGTCAAATTGATCCTCGCTGGCGGCATCGTGCTCTTGCTGAGTGTGCAGCCAACGCTGGCCTGGGAATCGGCTCATGGCGACCGCGACAACAGCGGCTTCACCTATGCCCAGACCGCGCTCATCCGCGGCGCACCGCTCACCATTCCCAATATCGGGACCTTCGCCACCGGTGTTGCTCCAGTGACGGCCCCGGACGGTTCGGTCTTTATCGGTAATGAGCAGGGCAAGATGCTGGCCTTTCGTGCCGATGGCACACCCTATTGGCAGCGGGACTTGACGCGCGGGTTCTCTATCAGAACGTCAGCGGTCGTCGGCAGGAATGGCGCGGTCTATGTGATCGGCTCAAAGACCGTGCGTGATCACCGGGTGACGCCGACCGTCGAACGCACTGAGATCAGGTTGTTCGCCTTCACCTCCGGTGGCGGACTGCCCTGGCAGTTGACGTTGCCGACTTACAGCAATGCGAGTGGGGCGGGTCATGCGCCGCCCAATATCTGGCAATTCGGCGACATGGAAGCGGTGATGGTGCCGGTGACCTATCGCAACAAATACAACGGCGGCTACGACACGCGGCTCTTTGCCGTGTCGACCAGCGGCGGCCTGATGGGCATGGTCCATGTCGGCAGCGTCGTGCCACGGACAACGGCGGACGTAGAAGATTCCTGGCATAACGCGTTATGCAAGCTGGCCCTCGGCGGCTGCGCGCTCATTCCGGGCTTCCACATCAACTTGGGCCCCCCGCCGCCCTACCGGCTGCCGGAAGGGACAGCGCTGCCTTTTCCCGGCATGTCGGTGGAGATGTACCCGACTGCCGGCCAGTCGCCCTTGATGGTGGTGTCGGATGGCTTCCAGAATGTCGTAGGCTACAGATTCTCCGGTGCGGCGTTCAGCGAACTCTTCCGAGTTACGGATGAATCATATTTCCGCACCATGCTGTCACCGCCGATGGGAAGCCTTATCAGCACAGCCAAAGGCCTGCAGGCCGTCAGCGGCGTCAACACGTCGCCAAGGATGGTCGTGAAAGATCTACGCACTGAGATTCCCGTGACCCGGCTTTTCGACGGCCGCATCGTCGCGGTGATGCGCCACGGCGCGCTGAAGATCATCGAGGGCAATGTGGTGACTGACACCATTCCTCTGGAAGGGGAAACCGTGGTGTCCGCGGCCGCGTCGCTCAATCACATTTTCGTCTCGACCGAGAACGCGTTCCTGACCTTCGACATCGCCACGCTGCAGAAGGTGTCAGAAATAAATTGGGTGGGCGGCGGCATGGTGGCGCCGGCGATCGGTCGCAATGGCTGGGTCTATGCCATGGCCAGCAACATTCTGTTCGTCTTCCCGCCGCTGGGCTATACGAACCCGTTGCGGACAACGACGCCGGTTGGCGGCGGCCTGGTAGGGCCGGGCATGTCGGGTGGTACAGATGCAGCGCCATCCCCGGCACCACCCCCGGTACCATCCCAGGTACCATCCCTGGCACCCGTGCCCGGGTTCCAACTTTCTCCGATGCCTTACGTTGCACCCAAGCCAGCAATCCCACTTGCGCCGACGCCGTGATACATCGCCCGGTCACCGGCCGCGTGTCGTGAAGATGAGAGACGTGGTGGCCATCCACCACCGACCAACACAAAAGGCCCCACATGCATTATGCGGGGCCTTTCGTTTCAGCGCGCGCCTTACTTGTTCGGCTGCGGGGTGATGCGGAGATACGGTTTGATCTTCTTGTAGCCCTTCGCCGCGAACAGCTTGTCGGCTTCGGCGTCGGTGATGCTGGGCGGGATGATGCAGTCATCGCCGTCGCGCCAGTTGACCGGCGTCGCCACCTTGAAGTTCGCCGTGAGCTGCAAGGAATCGAGGACACGAATGATCTCGTCGAAATTGCGGCCCGTGCTCATCGGATAGGTGATCTGCAGCTTCACTTTCTTGTCCGGGCCGATGATGAAGACCGAGCGCACGGTGGCGGTCGCATCGGTATTCGGGTGGATCATGTCGTAAAGTTCCGACACCTTGCGGTCGGAATCAGCCAGCAGCGGGAAATTGAGCGCGTGACCCTGCGTCTCCTTGATGTCGCCGATCCAGCCCTGATGTTCCTTGAGACCATCGACCGAGAGGCCGATCACCTTGGTGTTGCGCTTGTCGAATTCCGGCTTCAGGCGCGCCACTTCGCCAAGCTCGGTGGTGCAGACCGGCGTGAAATCCTTGGGATGCGAAAAGAGGATCGCCCAGGAATTACCGATCCAGTCATGGAACTTGATCCTGCCGTCGGTCGAATCCTGTTCGAAATCGGGCGCGGTGTCGCCAAGTCGAAGGCTCATGGACATCTCCTCTGTCTGATTTTTGAGTTTGCTATTCGCCAGCCGCGCTTAAGCGGGCCTGTGGTTTGGTGAAGCTGCGGTCATGGGTCAGTGCCGGCACGGCATAGCGCGCCTTTGTGACAAGCGCTGTGTCGATCTCGGCGGTCACAACGCCGACATCGGTGCCAGCATCGGCTAGCACCTTGCCCCAAGGATCGATGATCAGCGAATGGCCATAGGTCCCTCTGCCATCGGCATGAATGCCGGTCTGTGCCGCAGCAAACATGAAGCAGCCGGTCTCGATGGCGCGGGCGCGCAGCAGCACATGCCAATGCGCCTCGCCGGTCGGCACGGTGAAGGCCGCCGGCCCGGTCAGCATGCTGGCGCCAGCCTGTGCAAGTGCCCGGTGCAGATAGGCAAAGCGTACGTCGTAGCAGATGGTGAGGCCCAATCCGCCCCAGGGCGTATCCGCCACCACGGCCTCGACGCCTGGGCGCACCTGGGCGGATTCGCGGTGGCTCTCGCCGGTCGGCAGATCGACGTCGAACATGTGGATCTTGTCGTAGCGCGCGACCACCTGGCCCTGCGGGTTGAACACGAATTGGCGGTTGGCAATGCGCGTCGGCTCGGCGCGAACCGGCATTGAGCCAATCACCAGCCAGATCCCCAATTCCTTGGCGAGGTTCGAGAAGGCGGGAAGGCCGGGATGCTCTTCCTCCGTCGGCGCCTTGGCGAGGGCCGCCTTCTTGTCCGGCTCCAGGATGGTGGTGTTTTCCGGGGTCACGATGAGCTTGGCGCCCTGGGCATGGGCGGCGCGGATGAGATCGCTGGCTGCCACGATGTTCGGCGCCACGTCGCGCTGCGTGTTCATCTGCACACAGGCCGCGGTGAAGATGGCCGCATTGCTGTCGGTCATGGCGAAACTCCCCATATGTCAGTCGCATCTGCCCGGCGATGTGACGCCGCGCCAGAAATTGTCCGGTTCAGTGGCTGGCGTGGAGCAAGGGCTGCAGCTTGCCGGCCTGGTCGAGGGCATAGAGATCGTCGCAGCCGCCGACATGCTGGTCGCCGATGAAGATCTGCGGGACAGAGGTCCGGCCGCCAGCCCGCTTGCGCATTTCGTCGCGCAGCTTGCCGTCGGTCATCACGTCGATTTCGGTAAAATCGACCCCGCGGTCCTGCAGCAGCTTCTTGGCGCGGTAGCAATACCCACACAACATGGTGGTATAGATCTCAACCTTGGCCATTCACACACCGATCCGAGGTAAAACCAAAGCCCACATGACGGGCCCCCGTAATGTCAGCCTTCGGGGCGCCGTTGACAAGGGGGTGCGACCCTAATCTCCACAAGCTTTCCTCGCGTAAAGGCGCACTTTTTATGGGACATCGGCACCGTCAGAGCGCCTGGATGACCCGGGCCAGGGCCAAGACCTCGACGGTGGCAGCACCTCCCTGGCGCAGGATCTTGGCGCAATTGGTGACCGTGGCGCCCGTGGTGATCACATCGTCGACCAGCAGCACCCGCCTGCCGGCCAACCCTGCCAGCCGCCGCGGGTGAACGGCAAAGGCGCCGGCCACATTACGCTGCCGGGCCAAGCGGCCGAGATGCCCCTGTTTCTTGGTGGCGCGCCGCCGGATGAGGAGATCGGGTTGCACCGGAATCCCCGTCAATTCGCCTAGCGCCATCGCCAGAAGGGCCGCCTGATTGTAGCGGCGGCTGAAAAGCCGCGACCAATGCAGCGGCACCGGGACGATGACATCCACCTCCGTCAGCAATTCCTCCCCGGCACGTTTGAGCCAGGCGGCAAAGGCCGGGGTGAGGGAGGTGCGGTCGGCGTGCTTGTACGCCAGGATCAGATCGCGGCTGGCCTCGTCATAGCGCATCACCGCCTGCGCCCGGTCGAAGGCCGGCGGGGTCTGGGTGCAGGCGCCGCACAGCGCGTCCGGCCCCATATCGAAATCGAACGGCTGGCCGCAACAGGCACAACAGGGGGATCCCAGGAAACTTAAGCCCTGCCAGCAGCTGGGACACAAGGCACCATGTGAGCCGCCCCCATGGGAACTACTCTGCGTCGCCACCACCAGCCCGCATTTGAGGCAACGCGGCGGCAGGACGGCATCCAGCGCCCGTGCAAAGACGCGGCGGAGCGGGCTGCGCAACGAGGGGCGCATGGTTTCCAGGAAGGCCATGCCCCTATTTCACGAAATCCGCTGCGCGTCGTCAACCCTGGGTAACGGGCTGGATGCTCTAGATTGCCGTTGCATGCGAGGCGGCCTTGCGCATACTCCGCAGCCATGAACGATCCACAATATGTCTTCGATCGGCCTCGGCTGCGGCAACAGCGCCGCCGCGCCGCCGCCGGTTTTGCCCGACATGATTTCCTGTTCCGGGAGCTGGGCGAAAGGTTGCTCGATCGCCTCGCCGATGTGCGCCGCGCGTTCCCGCTGGCCGCGGATCTCTCGCCCTATCCCGGGCTGCTGGGCGGCCTGCGCGATGCCATGGGCGATAGCCTGGGTGGAATCGAGACACTGATCGAAACCGGCGATGTGCGCCTGGCCCGTGGCGCCGGGCGCGGCAGCACCCAACTCGTCTGCGATGAAGAGGCGTTGCCGTTCCGCGCCGGCAGCCTTGATCTCATCCTCTCTTGCATGGGTCTCCATTGGGTCAACGATCTGCCGGGCGCCATGATCCAGATGCGCGATGCCTTGCGACCCGACGGCCTGTTCCTCGGCGTGATGCTGGGCGGCGAGACGCTTCATGAACTGCGCCAATGCCTGATGGAGGCGGAACTCGCGGAAACCGGCGGCGCCAGCCCGCGCATCTCGCCGATGGTGGGGTTGCGCGATGCGGCGGGCCTCCTGCAGCGGGCGAGCTTTGCGCTGCCGGTGGCGGACGTCGAGACCTTGACCGTCACCTATCCGGATACGCTGTCCCTCATGCGCGACCTGCGTGGCATGGGCGAGGGGAATGCGCTGGCGACACGGGCGCGCCGCCCGACCAGCCGCGCCGTGATTGCACGGACGGCGGCGCTCTATGCGGAAAGATTTGCTACAGCTGATGGCCGCATCAATGCGACGTTCCAGGCCGTGTTCCTGACCGGCTGGGCACCTGCCGCCAACCAGCAGCAACCGGCGCGGCGCGGCAGTGGCGAGATCAGCCTCGCCGAGGTGTTCGGGGCCAAGGGCTGCGGCACGGAATAGCGCCGCGATTTAGTTGTTGCCGTTGCTGCTATCCGACCCGGAGCGGTCGCGGCCGCGGTTGTTGTCGATACCGATCGCGTTCAACCAGCCGTCGTCGACCACGGCATCGGCGACGGCGATCACGTCGTCGAAAACCTCGATGCCCTCTGGCGTCACGCGGGCACTCTCGCCACCTTGCAGGGTGACCGGGTCGCCTTTGCCCTTCGAGACGATCTTCACTTCGCCCTCATCGAGCCCCAGCAGGGTATCGCCATTGGCGCGAACGCCGATCTTCACATTGGTGCCGCGGATGGTGATGGTCGCGGTCGGCGTCTCGATGGTGACCGCATCCGCCGGCATCAGGCCGGTGATCCAGCGAAAGGCGCCACGGCTCAGCGTCAACGCCGCCATACCCGTTGAACTATCCGTGTCGAACACGAAGGCATCAATCGTCACATCGGCCTCGGCGCCGATGGTGAGGTTGGTGCCGTCGACAAAGCCGATTTCGACGGCGCTGTTCTTCGTGGTCTGGATCGCTTCGTTGAATTCTATGCCATCGCGCTGGTGCTTGGGGACACGCACCGCTTGGGGCGGTGTCCCATAGACGGTGTTCTGCAGCCGCTGGACGAGGCCGACCGGATCAGCGAAGGCTGGTATGGGGCCGGTCACCGATACCAGGGCGAATAGAGCGCCGCCTAAGCTCGCTGTCGCAAGATAGCGCATGATATTCCCCATTTCCCCCGTGGCACATTCACCGGCCGAGTCGGGATAATCTCACAACAAATCGCACAACATGGCAATGAGCGGCTTGTCGGCAGGCGGCATAGGATAGTCGCCAAGCCGCGTCGGCCGTACCCAGGCCAGCTGCTGTCCTTCGCGGCCGCTGACCGTGCCATCCCAGCGGCGGCAGACATAAAGCGGCATCAGCAGATGGAACGCCTCATAGGCATGGGAGGCGAAGGTGAGGGGAGCAAGGCAGCTTGCCTTGACGTCGATGCCAAGCTCTTCGTGCAGTTCGCGGATGAGCGCTGCCTCCGGCGTTTCGCCGTCATGCACCTTGCCGCCGGGAAATTCCCAGAGGCCGGCGAGGCTCTTGCCAGGCGGGCGCTGGGCCAGCAGCACGCGGCCATCGGCATCGACCAGCGCCACCGCGACCACGAGAAGCATCTTTGTTGGCTCGCTCAAGCAGCCCCCATCACGCAGCCCGGCCGATCTTGCGCAGCCAGTCGTTCCGCTTGAGGCGCCGATGGATCACCGGCAGATGGCAGTTCTGCGCGCGGGAATGAATCTCGCCGGTCCCGCAGATGGCAAAGCCGATCTTTTCCAGAACGCGGTGCGAGGCGTCGTTGATGGTGACGGCGGAAGCGATCAGTTCCGGTAGTGCAAAATTCTCGAAGGCGAGGCGCACCAGGCGGCCGGCGGCCTCGGAGGCATAGCCGCGCCGCCAGTAATCGCGCCCGATCCAATAGCCGAGTTCCGGTCCTTCCGGCGTCTTCTGCAGGCCGACGCAGCCCAGCAATTGATCACCTTCCTTCAGCACCACGCCGAGCACGATGGCGCCTTCGGGATCATCGATGAAGCGCGAGGCGGCATCGGCGGCCGCTTCCGGCGTCGCGATGAAATCCAGCGCCATCTGCATGTCATAGGGATAGGGAATGGTCGAGGTATAGCGCGCGACGTCGAAATCGTTCACCAGGCGCACGATCTCATCCGCATCCGCGACGCTGAGCGGGCGCAGTCGCAGGCGTTCGGTCTCGATCTCAGGAACGATAATCGGCATTGATCTCGATGTAACGATGGGTGAGGTCGCAGGTCCATACGCGCGCCTTCGCCTTGCCCACGCCGACATCGACGCCGATATGGACATCGCGGGTCTTGATATGGGCGGCAACCGGCGTCTCGTCATAATCCGGACGGCGCTGGCCGTTGCGGGTGATCTCGACGCCGCCGATGCTGATGGCAAGCTTGTCGCGATCGGCCTTCTCACCGGACTTGCCGACCGCCATGACGATGCGGCCCCAATTGGCGTCCTCGCCGGCAATCGCCGTCTTGACCAAGGGCGAGTTGGCGATGGCGAGGCCGATGCGGCGTGCGGCAGCCGCGCTGGCAGCACCCGTGACATCGATGGTGATCAGCTTTTCGGCGCCCTCGCCATCCTGCACGACCTGCACGGCAAGATCGGTGAGGAGCGACTCAAGTGCCGCGCGGAAATCCTTGAGGATCGGATCGGTGGCCGATGCCGGCTTCTTGTGCTTGGGCCCCTGTCCGGTCGCCACCAGCAGCAGGGTGTCAGATGTCGAGGTGTCGCCATCCACCGTGATGCAGTTGAACGAACGATCGGCAGCTTTGGCAAGCAAGGTCTGCAGGATGCCGGCCGGAATCTTGGCGTCGGTCGCCACAAACGCCAGCATGGTCGCCATGTCAGGGGCGATCATGCCCGATCCCTTGGCGATGCCATTGATGGTCACTTCCGCATCGCCGATCCTGGCGGTGCGGCTGGCGACCTTTTCGAACGTGTCCGTGGTCATGATGGCGCGGGCGCCATCGTTCCAGGCTTCGGCGTTGAGGTCCTTGATGAGCGCGGGCAAGTTTTCGGTGATCGGCTTGTCGTTCAGAGGTTCGCCGATGACACCGGTCGAGGCGATATAGACCTCGCGCGGCTGGCATTTCAGTGCCTTCGCCGTGGCCTTCAAGCAGCGCTCCGCCGCTTCCAGCCCGACCTTGCCGGTGAAGGCGTTGGAATTGCCGGCATTGACCAGGATCGCGCGGGCCTTGCCGCCCTTCAAATGCTTGCGGCAGATATCGACCGGGGCTGAGCAGGTGAGGGAGCGCGTCAGCACACCGGCGATGGTGCTGCCGGCGGCAACCTCCATCAGCATGACGTCCTTGCGGCCCTTATAGCGGACACCGCATTCCCTGGCGGATAGCCTGACCCCGGCCAAGGCCGGCAACGGATGAAACACGGTCGGTGCAAGCGGCGAGACCTTGGCGCCCATCTGTTGTCGGCCTTTCGTCGGGTTGTTGTGATTATCGAATGTTACCGGATCAGATCTTACTGGGCCGGCTTCATGCCGCCATTGGGATCGATGATCTCCAGCTTCGCCGCGTCCTTGAGGTTCTTCGCCACTTCCTGGCGCAGCTCCTCGACGAGATCGAGGCGGATCTCTTCCTTCTGCTTGTCGAAGGCCGGGGCCGCCTTGGTGCGGTCGCCGGTGACGCGGATGATATGATAGCCGAACTGCGACTTCACCGGCGCCTTGCTGGTCTCGCCGCTCTTCAACGCAAAGGCCGCGTCTTCGAATTCCTTGACCATGGCGCCCTGGGTGAACCAGCCGAGCGCGCCGTCATTCTTGGCGGCACTAGGGTCGATCGACTTTTCCTTGGCCAGCTTGCCGAAATCGGCGCCCTTGTCGAGCTCGGCGATGATCGCCTTGGCCTCGTCTTCGGTCTTCACCAGGATATGGCTGGCAGCGATCTCGCGCTGCGGCGGGATTTTCTTCACGTCTTCTTCGAACTTGGCCTTGAGCTCATTATAGCGCGCATCGACGGCAGCGTCGGTGATCTTCGCGTCGATCTGCTTGCGGAAGTAGATCTCGCGGATCGCGTTGTCCTCGATCTGCCGGACCGATTCCGCGACCATCTTGGTCACTTCCGGATCCTTGTCGAGGCCGTCGGTGCGACCTTTATCCGCCACCAGCTTCAGGAAGATGTAGCGGTCGAGCAGCTGCGGGAAGAACTGGTCGGCATTGTCACGGATATCCTGGCGCAGGCCTTGCGCGGAATCGATGATGTCCTGGCGCGTGATGTCGACGCCGTTGAGCTTGGCCACGACCAGCTTGGGGTCCGGCATGCCGGGGGCCGCGGGCGCAGCCGTCGCGGGGGTGGTCGGCGTGGTTTGCGTGGTGTTGTCCTGTGCCAGCGCGACGCCGGCGCTGAGGGCGAGGAAGACGCCGGCGGTCAAAGCCTGGCGGAAAATCTGAGTGGCCATGGGATCAGGGGTATCCTTTGGTGCCTTAAAGGGGTGCCGGGACTAGGCTATATAGGGCGAAAACCCAGCGAGCGCCGGGGACTATGCCGAACGGCGTTCGGCCTTACAAGCGGAAAGGTCAAGGATTTCCGTGACTTCACCCCAAGTTGACAGGGCGTCGCCCGCGACCTATCTCTTCCGCAACCACAATCCAGAATTTTAAGGGTTTCTGAGCATGTTCGCGGCGTTGGCGAGGCGGGTCTTCGGATCCGCGAATGACCGTTTTATTAAGGGCTTGGACAAGACGGTCGCTGCGGTGAACGCCCTGGAGCCGGAAGTTAAGGGCCTCAGCGACGACGACCTCCGCGCCCGCACCGGCTGGCTGCGCGGCCGCCTGGAAAAGGGCGAGACCCTCGACGACATCCTGCCCGATGCCTTTGCCACGGTTCGTGAGGCAGCGAGGCGGACCCTCGGCCAGCGGCATTTCGACGTCCAGATCAAGGGTGGCCTGGTCCAGCATCAGGGCCGGATCTCCGAGATGAAGACCGGTGAAGGCAAGACCCTGGTCGCCACCCTCCCGGTCTATTTGAATGCGATCGAGGGCAAGGGCGTTCATGTCGTCACGGTGAACGACTACCTCGCCAAGCGCGATGCTAGCTGGATGGGGCAGGTCTACCAGTTCCTGGGGCTCACGGTGGGCTCCATCGTCCACGGCATGAACGATGTCGAACGCCGTGCCGCCTATGCCTGCGACGTTACCTACGGCACCAATAACGAGTTCGGCTTCGACTTTCTGCGCGACAACATGAAGCACCGCGTCGAGGACATGACGCAGCGACCGTTCAACTTCGCCATCGTCGACGAAGTCGACAGCATCCTGATTGACGAAGCACGCACCCCGCTCATCATCTCCGGCCCGACCGAGGACAATTCCGACCTCTATTATAAGGTCGACAAATTGATCCCGCATCTGATCGACGAGGACTTCGAGAAGGACGAGAAGTCACGCCATGTGACGCTGACGGATGCCGGCAACGAGCATATCGAACAGCTGCTGCGCGGCGTCGCTTTGATGAAGGCCGGGACGCTCTATGACGCGGCCAATATCAGTCTGGTGCATCACGTCAACCAGGCGCTGCGCGCTCACAAGCTCTTTACCCGCGATGTCGATTACATCGTGAAGGACGACAAGGTCGTCATCATCGACGAATTTACCGGCCGCATGATGGAAGGCCGCCGCTATTCGGAAGGCCTGCACCAGGCGCTAGAGGCCAAGGAAAACGTTTCGATCCAGAACGAGAACCAGACTCTGGCCTCGATCACCTTCCAGAACTATTTCCGCATGTATCCGAAGCTTGCCGGCATGACCGGTACGGCGATGACGGAAGCGCCGGAATTCTCCGACATCTACGGCCTCGACGTGGTCGAGATTCCGACCAATGTGCCGGTCAGCCGCAAGGACTATGACGACGAGGTCTATCGCACGGCCGCCGAGAAGTTCAAGGCGATCAGCGAACTGGTCGAGGAATGCCGCGCGCGCAACCAGCCGGTGCTGGTCGGCACGGTGTCGATCGAGAAATCGGAATTGCTCTCCGAGCATCTCAAGAAAAAGAAGATCCCGCATGCGGTGCTGAACGCCCGCTATCACGAGCAGGAAGCCTATATCATCGCCGATGCCGGCGTGCCGGGTGCTGTCACCATCGCCACCAACATGGCTGGCCGCGGTACCGACATCCAGCTGGGCGGCAACGTCAAGATGCGCATCGAGCGCGAATTGAAGGACATGCCGGAAGGCGCCGAACGCGAGAAGCGCGTCGCCGCGATCCTGGCCGAAGTCGAAGCAGCAAAGAAAGTGGCGCTGGAAGCCGGCGGTCTCTTCGTCATTGCGACCGAACGTCATGAAAGCCGCCGTATCGACAATCAGCTGCGTGGCCGTTCCGGCCGCCAGGGGGATCCCGGCGCCTCGCGCTTCTTCCTCTCCTTGGAAGATGACCTCATGCGCATCTTCGGGTCGGAGCGCATGGACACGATGCTGAAACGCCTGGGCCTCAAGGAAGGCGAAGCCATCGTCCATCCCTGGATCAACAAGGCGCTGGAGAAGGCGCAGCAGAAGGTCGAGGCGCGCAACTTCGAGATCCGCAAGAACCTGCTGAAGTTCGACAACGTCATGAATGACCAGCGCAAGGTGATCTACGAACAACGCAAGGAAATGATGATGGCGACCGACCTCAAGGAAGAGGTCGCCTCAATGCGCCACGAGGTCATCAACGACCTCATCAACCGCTATGTGCCGGAGAAGGCTTTCGCCGAGCAATGGGATGTGAAGGGCCTCCATGAGGAAACCCTGCGCATCTTCGCGCTCGATCTGCCGTTTGCCGCCTGGGCCAAGGAAGAAGGCATCGCCGACGAAGCGATGCGCGAGCGCCTGGTCGAGGCGGTCGACAGCCGCATGGCGGAAAAGGCCGCCAATACCGGCCCCGAACTGATGCGCGCCATCGAAAAGTCGCTGATCCTGCAGGTTCTGGATCAGAACTGGAAAGAGCATCTCCTCAACATGGACCATCTGCGCCACGCCATCGGCCTGCGCGCCTATGGCCAGCGCGATCCGTTGAACGAGTACAAGCGCGAAGGCTTCGAGATGTTCGAGGCGATGTTGGACCGCCTGCGCGAGCAGGCGACATCGATGCTCTCGCATATCGAGGTCCGTCAGGAAGCCCAGCAGCCAGCGGCACCCGTGGCACCGCCCGCACCTGTGGCAACGGGGTCAAACGGGATCGACAAGAACAACCCGGCGACCTGGGCCAATCTCAACCGCAACGCCGAATGCCCCTGCGGGTCGGGCAAGAAGTACAAGCACTGCCACGGGCAGCTGACGGCGTAGCCGGGTTCGCACTACCCCTCTCCCCTCGCGGGAGAGGGGCTGCTATTCCTAAACCACCCGCCCCATGGAAAAACCTCGCACGAGGTGCTTCCGCACGAAGATGATCAGCACGATGCCGGGGATGAGCCCTAGCACGCTCGCGGCTGACAGCAGCGAGACATTGGCCGCCAGCACCCCGCCGGCGCGGGTGATGATGCCGCCGATCGGCTTGGCATCGGTCGTGGTGAGGCCATTGGATATCAGGAATTCGACCCAGGAGAACATGAAGCAGAAAAAGGCCGTGACCGCGATGCCGGGCGCGATCTGCGGCAGCAGGATCTTGATGCTGAAGGCGACCGGCCCGTAGCCGTCGATCTTGGCCAGGTCATCCATTTCGCGCGGGATCGCCGAAATGAAGCCTTCGAGAATCCAGATCGCCAGCGGCACATTGAAGAAGCAATGTGCGACCGCAACCGCGATATGGGTGTCGATCAGGTTGAGATCAGAAAAAATCTGCACAAAGGGTACCAGCAGGATCGCCGGTGCCATCATCCTGAATAGCAGAAAGCCGAAGAACAGCGCGCGGCCGCCGGCAAAGCGCAGGCGGGAGAAGGCATAGGCTGCCGGTATGGCAACCGACACCGACAGCGCGACGTTGATGGCAACATAGACCAGCGCGTTGACATAGCCCAGATACCAGCCGGCATCGCTGAAGATGAGTTGGAAATTCGCGAAGGTCGGTTCCTGCGGCCAGAACGATATGCCGCTCATGATCTCCTTGTTCGACTTCACACTCATGAGGATGAGCCAGTAGAACGGGACCATCAGAAGGGCGACATAGAATGTCGCGGCGAGGGGGATGCGAGTCTTCATGCGGCTGTCCCGCTGTGTTTCGGCACGATGAGGCGGAACAGCAGGAAGGAGAAGAGGGCGATAAAGGCGAAGCAGATCACCGCCAGCGCCCCGCCCTGGCCGAGATCGAACTGGATAAGTGCCGTCTGCACCAGCTCGTGGGACAGGAAGGTCGTGGCAACGCCCGGCCCGCCGCGCGTCACGACATAGGCCTCGGTATAGATCATAAAGCCATCCATGAAACGCAGCAGGATGCCGATCAACAGCACCATGCGCAGCTTCGGCAGCTGGATGTAGCGGAACACGGCCCAGCGGCTGGCGCCGTCAATGCGCGCCGCGCGGTAGTAATCCTCGGGGATGGCGCGGAGACCCGCAAAGCAGAGTAGCACGATGAGACTCGTCCAGTGCCAGGCATCCATCGCGATGAGGGTGAGCCAGACCACGACCGGATTATTCATGTCGTAGGTCAGACCCAGGGCCGCCGCCGCCTCGTAGAAAAGCCCCGCCTTGGGCGCCACCAATATCTTCCACAGATAGCCCACGACAATGGTGGGTGTCAGAAGTGGAATGGCGAGAAGGACGATGTAGAGGGAAGAGAGAAAGCCCTTTGCCGGCATGCGCAGCGCGATGAACAGGCCGAGCGGCACTTCCACCAGCAACAGCAGGAGCGCAAAGCCGAGGCTTCGGGTGGCCGCCGCGTGAAAGTCCGGCGAGGTAAGGATTGCCTGGAACCAATCCAGGCCTACCCAGACGAAGCTGTTTCCCATGAAAGTATCATGGACCGCGTAAAAGAACACGAAGCCCATGGGCACAATTCCGCAGGCCATCATGACCAGCAGGGCAGGCGCCAGCAATGTGTAGGCGTTGCCTTTCATGGGGCGGCGAGGCCTAGTCTGCAAACCGGTCCGTCGCCTCAATCAACTGGTTCATGATCCCCGGTTCGTCGAAGGCATGACCCGCATCATCGACGATGACGAAATCCGCTTCCGGCCAGGCCTTGTGCAATTCCCAGGCGGTGACGGCTGGCGTGCAGATGTCATAACGGCCCTGGATGATGATGCCGGGAATGTCTTTGAGCTTGTGGGCATCGCGGATCAACTGGTTCGATTCCATCCAGCCGCCATTGACGAAGTAGTGGTTCTCGATGCGCGCGAAGGCCAGAGCGAACTGGTCCTGGCCGTAATTGCTGCTGTTCTGCTTGTTGGGTAGCAGCTTGATGGTGCTGCCTTCCCAGATGCTCCAGGCGCGCGCGGCTTCAAGCTGCGCCTTGGAGTCGGTCCCGGTGAGGCGCTTGGCATAGGCGGCCACGAGATCGCCGCGCTCGGCTTCTGGGATAGGGGCCAGGAACGCCTCCCAGAGATCCGGGAACAGATTCGAGGCGCCGTCCTGGTAATACCAGGCGATCTCGCGCTTCTGCAGCGTGAAGATGCCGCGCACGACCAGCTCGCTCACCTGTTTGGGATGCGTCTCAGCATAAGCCAGCGCCAGCGTCGATCCCCAAGACCCGCCGAACACCAGCCATTGCTCGACGCCCATGACGCCGCGCAGTTTCTCGATATCCTTGACCAGATCCCAGGTGGTGTTGTTTTCCAGGCTGGCATGGGGCTTCGAGCGACCGCAGCCACGCTGATCGAACAGCAGTACGCGGTATTTCTTGGGGTCGAACAGGCGCCGATGCGCCGGGCTGCAGCCGGCACCAGGCCCGCCATGCAAAAACACGGCGGGCTTGCCGTCCGGATTGCCAGAGATTTCCCAATAGACCTGATGACCGTCGCCGGTCTCGAGATAGCCGGTCTTGTAGGGGTCGATCGCCGGGTAAAGCGTGCGCATGCTGGTTCCGTCCTGAAGGCTTATGGCTGAAAAACGCAGCCTTCAGGATTAGGCGATCTTACCGGATCGGGCAAGCAGTCGACGTCAATCGCCCTTCACGCCGGCCAAAGGCAGATCGCCGCTTTCGATCGCATGGCGCAGCGCCTTCAGGCCCAGTTCCAACTCCTCCGCCATCTCGCGTGAGCGACGGATGTCGGCGATGTCGGTCTCGCCAATCGGTGCGCGCTTGCCGCTGCCCAGATCGACGATCTGGGCCAGATAGCGGCCCTTGAGCTTGGCCAGCAAACGCGCCACGCGCTGCACCTCGACCGGGGTGCAGGACTGCACCGCATGTTCGGTCTCGGCCCGGGTGAAGCTGCGGATGTCGCTGGTGAGGTGATAGAGATACTGCCCGATGCTGGGCACGTTCTCGAACACCTTGGCCCGTTGCGGGACGGCAGGGCGAACCTCATCGGTCCCGGCATAATATGCGCCGGGGACTTTCAACGGTGTCACATTGCCACTCACCGCCGATTTTCGCCCGGAAGCATCCATCCGGCTGTGATCATTCGATTTTTCGGCTTCCGCCTTCTTCGAGAACATGGACAACATGGGCAGATTCTTCCCCTTGGTTCACCATCTGGGGAAGACGATGCAAACCCTGTGCCGGGAGAGATCTAGGCGAAGACGAACATGTTGGCGCCGCGCTCACGGGCCTGCAGCATCGCATCGGTCGCCCGCGACAGCAGCCCCTCGGCGACGGTGGCGCTGGTGGGGTAGAGCGAGATGCCGACGGCGGCATTGAGCGCCACCGGGCCGATGCCGATGGACAGCGGCCGGCCGACTTCCTCGATGATCTTTTCGGCGACGATCTGGATGTCTTCGACCCTCGGCATCGATTCGGCGAGGATCGCCAGCTGCTGCGCCTCGAAGCGCGCGATGGTGTCGCTGCCGCGCAAGGTCGGCAGGATGCGCTCGGACAGTTCGCGCATGGCGAGGTCCTGATAGGCGCCGTCCTCGCCATGTCCGTCCGGCAGGTTTTCGATGTCCACCAGCAGGACCGCGAAGAAATCCCGATTGCGCTTGGCGCGCCGCACCGCCAGCGACAGGATCTCCCAGAACAGGATCTGGCTGGGCAGGGATGTGATCGGATCAAAGAGGCGCAGACGTGTAAGCTTGCGTTCGGAATCCCGCCGCGCCAGCGCATAGCGCATGGCCCGCCGCAGCACGACGGCCGAGAGATCGCCAACCGCGATGACGTCGATAGCGCCGGCGGCGACCGCTGCCTGGGCGATCTGCGTCGCCTCGCTGTCCACGAGGCCGATCACCGGCCCGGCGCGCGAGATGATCGGAATGGCTGCCAGCAGATTGTGGTGGCTGCTGCCGCTGCCGCGCAGATCATAAAGCGCCACGCCCCGCGCACCGGCGCTGGACAGAGCCTTCACGGTCTTTTCCGGGTCCGCCACGATGACAAGCTCGATCGGTTCCTGCGGGCGTTCGGCCACCTGGCGCTGCAGCTGCTGGCCAAAGGCCGCATCGCCGGTCAGCGCCACCAGGGTGAGGCCCCCCAGGGTCATGGCGGCGTCCAGGGACAGGTCAGAATCGCTCATAATGTGGCACCCGCTGCGTGAAATCGTCTTGTCCGGGGACGGTGACAGAGCGGCTGATCCAAGACAAGGGCGTAACCGCTTCTTGCCAACCGCACCTCGCTCGGCTATGCGGCCACCATGATCCTGGATGACGACATCGAAGACCTGTTCCGCACAATCCCGCTCCTCGCCGGCACGCCGCGTGCTGCCTGGCAGGTGACGGCGCTGGGCGGGATCACCAATCGCAGCTATCGACTCCGCGCAGGCGATCTCGACCTAGTGCTGCGCTGGCCGGGGGCCAGTGCGTCCCGCTATCTCGACCGCAGCGCCGAACCGGCGAATGCAAGTGCTGTCGCCGAGTTAGGGTTGAGCCCGCGCGTGCTCGCGGCCGACCCCGCGCAAGGCTGGTACATCACCGCCTATGAAACCGGCGCCCGGCCGCTCACCGATGATGATTTTGCCGATGCGACAGTCTTTGCCGAGGTTATCGCATTGCTGACCACGCTGCACCGTGCGCCAATCCGCTTTCCATTCCAACAGGGCCTGTTCCAGGCGATCGATCTCTATCTGACGCTGGCGCCGACGCCGCGCATGCTGGATCTGCGCCGCCGCCTCGATCCCGTCCAGGCAGCACTCGCCCGCAACCGCCTGCCGATGGCGCCCTGCCATATCGATCCCAACCCAGCGAACTTCCTGCGCTGCGCCGATGGCCGCCTGCAGCTCATCGATTGGGAATTCGCCGCCATGGAAGAACCGCTCTGGGATCTGGCCGCCGTGTCGTTGGAGGCCGACTCACCCGCGCACACCGCCTTGATCGCGTCGCTGATCGGTACTGCGCAGATGCCACGCTTCGAGCTCTACAAGACCACGATCAACCTCGTCGCCGCCAGCTGGTGCGAGGCGGAGATCGTGGCCGGCAATGATTCCGCCGATCTTATGGCCTTGCGCGACCAGCGTATCCAACGCCTGGAGCAGCGCCTGGCCGATCCGTGCCACGTCATCTGGCTGCAGCAAGCTTGACAATCTGACCCTTCCTGACGAAAGTGACCGCCACTCAACGGGGTGCCCCAGTTCAGGGGCTGAGAGAAGCGAACGAGCGCTTCAACCCGCGGAACCTGATCCGGGTCATGCCGGCGGAGGGATATGAGTCAGCGATTGAAGATCCAACGGTCCCAATCCCGATATCAGCTCTCCGCCGGTACCCTTAGCGGAGGAGTTGTCGTCATGCGCCTGAAGAGTTTCCTGAAATCCACCATCCTGGCTTCCGCCTGCATCGTCGTAGCGTCGTCTGCGCTTGCGCAAGATAAGCCGGTCCTCACCGTCTACACCTATAACTCCTTCACCAGCGAATGGGGTCCGGGGCCGGCGCTGGAAAAGGCGTTCGAGGTGAACTGCACTTGCGACCTCACCTGGGTGGCGCTGGAGGATGGTGCCGCGTTGCTGGCGCGCCTCAAGCTCGAAGGCAAGAACACCAAGGCGGATGTCGTGCTGGGCCTTGATACCAACCTCACCGCCGAGGCGAAGGCGACCGGCCTGATCGCACCGCATGGCACCGATGTCTCGGCCTTGAAGCTGCCGATTGCCTGGGATGACGTTGATTTTGTGCCCTATGATTGGGGCTATTTCGCCTTCGTCTATGACAGCGAGAAGCTGAAGGACCCGCCCAAGAGCCTGGCCGAGCTGATCGACGGGAAAGATGCGCCGAAGATCATCATCCAGGATCCGCGCACCAGCACGCCGGGCCTTGGCCTCGTCATGTGGTTGCGTGAGGTCTATGGCGACAAGGCGCCGGAAGCCTGGGCGGGGTTGAAGCCCAAGATTCTCACCGTCACCAAGGGCTGGAGCGAGGCTTACGGCCTCTTCACGCAAGGTGAAGCGCCGATGGTGCTCTCCTACACCACGTCGCCGGCCTATCATCAGATCGTCGAGAACAGCGACCGCTACAAGGCGCTGGTGTTTCCGGAAGGCAATTACATGCAGGTCGAAGTGGCGGCCCGCATTGAGGGCTCGCCGCAGCCCGATCTTGCCAAATCCTTCCTGCAATTCCTGATCTCGCCCGAAGCGCAGAAGGTCATTCCCACCACCAATTACATGTATCCGGTGCTGGATATCGGCGCCGATCTGCCGCCGCAATTCACCGCTTTGCCGAAGCCGGAAAAATCGCTGCTGCTGTCGCCGGAAGACGCCGCTGTGAACCGTGATGCCTGGACCAAGGAATGGATCGAGAGCGTCAGTCAATAGCCAAGGATTCGCCCCAGGATTCGCCTATGCGTCGGTCTGGACGTATCGCGACCCCCAGGACCGCAGGTCTCTCCGCAACCGTCCTGACCGGATACGGATTGGCCGCGGTCCTGGGTGGATTGGCGGTTGCCGTCTTTGCGCTGCTGCTGGCGGCGGGCGGTGACGCGCAATCGGCGCCGCCCTATGCCTATATCGGTCGCGTGCTCGGCTTCACCTTGTGGCAGGCGTTCCTGTCGACAGTGATCTCGTTGCTGGCAGCGATTCCGATGACGCGCGCGCTGGCGCGCCAGGCGCAATTCCCAGGCCGCATGCTGCTGTTGCGGCTCTGCGCCTTGCCGATGGTCATGCCGACCATCGTCGGCATCTTCGGCGTGGTCGCGGTCTATGGCGGCAGTGGGTATCTGGCATGGGCCGCTGATGCTGCCGGCGTTGATTGGCAGCCGCGCCTTTACGGTCTCGCCGGCATTCTTATCGCCCACGTCTTCTTCAATCTGCCGCTCGCCATTCGCCTGCTGCTGCCGGCCTTTGCCTCAGTCCCGGCGGAAAGCTGGCGCCTCGCAGCGCAACTCGGCATGGGCAGCCGCGACATCTTCCGCATCATCGAGGTTCCCCTGTTGCGCCAGCAGCTGCCGGGTATCGCCATCATCATCTTCATGCTGTGCTTCACGACCTTTGCCGTGGCGCTGACCCTGGGCGGCGGCCCACGCGCCACCACGCTGGAGGTCGCGATCTATCAGGCACTGCGCTTCGATTTTGATCTCCGCCTCGGCGCCATGCTGGCGATCCTGCAGGTCATCTTCTGTGCCGGCGGCGCCTGGGCCGTCTGGCGCGCCGGGCGGCAGATGGTGCTCGGCAACACGGCGCGACTGGTGGCCTATCGCTATGACGGCCGCGCATCCCTCGCGCGTCTCGCCGATTTCGGCGTGATCATCCTCGGTGCTGTCTTCCTTACGCTGCCGATTCTGGCGCTGGTGCAACGGGGTCTTGCCGGCATGGTTGCTGCGGCATCGGTGGCGAGCTTGCTGAAGGCGACCATGATCAGCCTCGGCCTGGGCCTGGCGGGCGGCCTCACGGCGACTCTCGTCGGCTATCTTATCGCCCAGGCCCGTCAGCGCATGCTGTCATCGGGACAGAAGCGCGGCGCCATGCTGCTGGGCCTCACCGGCCGCCTCGGCCTCTTCGTCTCACCGATGGTGATCGGCATGGGTATCTTCCTCGCCGCGACGGGCAGCATCGATCTCTACCGCATCGCTGCTGCCGGCGTCATCCTGTTGAGTGCGGTGATGGCCTTGCCCTTTGTGCTGGGTGTGTTGGAACCAGCGCTCGAGGTGGCGGCAGCACGCCATGATCGGCTTTGCGCGGCACTCGGGCTCACGGGCTGGAACCGCTTCTGCCATATCGACTGGCCGACCTTGCGCCGGCCAATCGCCACTGCCCTGGCGCTTTCCAGCGTCATTGCCATGGGCGATCTGGGTGCCATCGCGCTTTTTGGCAATCAGGATATGGTCAATCTCACTTTGCTGCTTTATGGCCAGCTCGGCGCCTACCGGCTGGATGGTGCGGCCAGTACGGCGCTTATCCTGCTGGGCCTGGCCCTGGCTTTCTACTGGACAATCGAACGGGTGGTGGGTGGTCGTGAGCTACATTGAAATCGCCGGCCTGCAATTCACCTATGAAGACCTGGTGATGCGCTTCGACCTCACGGTGAACGAGGGCGAGGTGATGGCGATCATCGGCCCCAGCGGTGCGGGCAAGAGCACCTTGCTCGCCCTCATCGGTGGCTTCGAGGCGGCGCAGGCCGGCAGCATCATGGTGGGTGGTGAGGACATCACCGATCTCGCCCCCGATGCACGGCCGGTGACGACGCTATTCCAGGATCACAATCTCTTTGCCCATCTCAGCGTCGCGCAGAATGTGGGCCTTGGCCTGCATCCCGGCCTGCGTCTCAGTACTGAGGACCGCGCGGCGGTGGCCTGGGCGCTGGAGCAGGTGGGTCTCACCGGTTTCGAAGAGCGCTTGCCCGGCCAGCTCTCGGGCGGCGAGCGTCAACGTGTCGCCATCGCGCGCTGCATTCTGCGCAAGCGGCCGGTGCTGATGCTTGATGAAGCCTTCGCCGCCTTGGGCCCGGCACTGCGGCGTGAAATGCTGCAACTGGTGCTGGGCCTCAAGGACCGCAACGGCCTGACGGTGTTGATGGTGACCCATGATCCGGCGGATGCCGCCTTCGCCGCCGACCACACCAGCTTCATCGCCGACGGGAAAGTGGTCATGAGCGGCGCCACGGCAACGGTGCTGGCCTCAACGCACGTTGCCATCCGCGACTATCTCGGCACTTAGCCGATCAAGGCACGGCGCGAGACGATGAATTCCTCGGTCTGTGCCAGGAACCTTGCAATATCCGCATCGGTGATGGCGAGGCTGAGCGCCATATAACCGCGCCGGGCAAAGAACAGGCCGGCGGCGATGAAATCGAGATGCATCAGTTTGTGCAGTTTGCCGCGCCGAGCCTCTTCCTCTTCCGAGTGATGCATCGGCCGGTCGACGATCTCCGTCGTGAAATGAAGACCGATAAAGGAGCCGCAGCCGGTGGCGCTGAGGCCCACCGCATGCTGCTGCGCCAGCGCATTCAAGCCGTCACGCAGGCGGTCGCCCTTGTTGTTGAGCTCCAGGGCCGCCGCCGGCGTATAGACATCGCGCAGGCCGGTGAGTCCCGCGGCCATGCTGATGACGTTGTTGTTGAAGGTGCCGGCATGGGGCCAGGAGCCGGGCTTCTCCGGATCGTAATGCGCCATAATGTCGGCGCGGCCGCCAAAGGCGCCGAACGAAGCACCGCCGCCGAGATATTTCCCCAGCGTCGTCATGTCCGGTGTCACACCCAGTGCCGCCTGCAATCCGCCGGAGGAAAGGCGAGAGGTCATCACCTCGTCGAAGATGAGGATGATGTCGAGCTCGCTTGCCGCCTGACGCAAGGCGCCCAGGAAATCCCGCCGCGCGGGAAGACATCCGCCGCTGCCCATCATCGGTTCAATCAGAATGGCGGCAAGGTCCGCGCCATGCCGGCGGATGAGGTCGAGTGTGCCTTCGACATCGTTATAGGGGGCCAGCACCCAATCCAGCGGCAGATTGATGGGCACGCCACCATGGCCGAAATAAAGCACGCCGCCATGATAGCCGCCGTCGAACACCATGATTTTCTTGCGCCCGGTGAGCGCCTGCGCGGTCATCAGCGCAAAGACATTCGCCTCGGTCCCAGAATTGCAGAAGCGCAATTGCTGCAATGACGGGAACCGACTCTTGAGCAGGCCAGCAAGTTCCGCTTCATACACATTCGGACCACCGAGCACCGTGCCGTCATCGATCGCCTTGCGCATGGCGGCCTGGATGAGCGGGTTGGAATGCCCATAGAGCCCGGCCGAGTATTCGCCGAGGAAATCGGTATAGAGATTGCCGTCGAGATCGGTGAGCGTGGCACCTGCACCCTTGGCCCAGGCCAGCGGAAACGGCGAATAATGGAGAACGGTGCGGGTATTGCCGCCCGGCATGGCGCTCCGCGCCGCATCATGGCGCGCAAGGCTCAGCGGATTGGCGGCAACAAAGCGGCTTTCGGCCTCGGCCAGGGCCGCATCAAGAGAAACGTTCATGTCTGACCTCATATTATCTGCATCAAGCATTGCCGCAGCGTGCTTCGGCCTGTCAAGATGCGCGTTCTAGCGCATTTCCATCGGAATCGTCATGACAAAGCCCCATGATCTTGCAGCCTTCGATCCGTTCCTGGGTCAGCTGCTGAATCTCCCCACGATCTATTCCGCCGGCCTGTCGCCGGACGGAACACAGCTTGCCTGGATCTGGGCGAAGCTCGGCCCGACGACACAGCTATGGCTGCAGCCGTCCGATGGCAGCGCGCCGCCACGTTGCCTCATCGATGACGGGCGCGATTGCGACTATCTCATCTGGGGGCGGGACAGCCGTTCCATCATCGTCGGCCAATCTTCCGGTGGCGACGAACGCACCAGCCTGCTGCAGGTCTTCCTCGATGGCCAGCCACCGCGCCGGCTGACGCCGGAAGAACCCGATTACTACATCCATGGCGGCCAGTTGCTGGCCGATAACAGGCATCTGATTTATGCCGCCAATGTCGATCCCGATAGCGGTGCGGAGATCGAGCCGGCGTTGATCTACGTGCATGACATCGAGACCGATACGAAGCGCGTGATCGCGCGGCCGGCGAAGGCTGCCTTCATGTGGCCGCTGGTGTCGCCCGACGATACCCACGTACTCTATGAACGCAAGGACCTCGATCCTGCAGGTTGTCAGCTCTGGCTGGCGGCGGTCGATGGCAGTTTCGACCGCGAGATCGTCAATGTCGGCGACAATGCCAAGGTCGACGGCGCCTGGTCGCCGGACGGGCAGCACATCGTGCTCGCCGCCGAAGGCAAGCCACACCGCCGCATCGGCCTCTATCATCTGAAAGATGGCAAAATCGACTGGCTGGTCGACGATCCAGCCCGCAATGTCGAGGACGCTGTGTGGCTGCGCCGCACTTCCCATGTCGTCATCGAGGAAGTGCGCGCCGCCCGTACCCATATGTCCTTGCTCGACCCGGCGACGCGTCTCGAAACGCCGTTCAATCCAGGCGGCGGCACCTATGATCCGATTGGCCGCACGGCGGGCGGCGATTGGGTCACCTGGCATTACGACGCGCAAACGCCGGCACGCCTCTTACGTCTGGACAAGACGTATCGAGTAGAAGGCGCGTTGGCGGAGCATCCCACGCGTTCCACCATCCCTGCCGCGAACCTTGTCCCGGCCACGGATTATCGCTGGACGTCGGTCGACGGGATTGAGATCCAGGGCTGGCTCTATCGCGCCAAGCAAACGGTGCTCGGCACCATCCTGCTGGTCCATGGCGGCCCCACCCATCACGATGAAGACGAATTCGATCCGGAAATCCAGTATTACGTCGCCTGCGGCTTCAACGTGCTGACGCCGAACTATCGCGGCTCGACCGGTTTCAGCCTCGCCTTCGAGGAATCGATCAAGGTGGAGGGCTGGGGTGGGTTGGAGCAGGAGGATATCCGCACCGGCGCCGAGGCTCTCATCCGCGACGGCATCGCGGCGAAGGGGCAGGTCGGCATCACCGGCACCTCCTATGGCGGCTATTCATCCTGGTGGGCGATCACCCATTTCCCTGTCGAAACGATCGCGGCCGCTGCGCCGATCTGCGGTATGACGGATCTTGTGGTGGATTACGAGACGACGCGGCCTGATCTCCGGCCTTATTCCGAGGAGATGATGGGTGGCGCACCCACGCAGGTGCCGGGGCGCTACCGCGAACGTTCACCCATTCACTTCGTCGGCGATATCAAGGGCCGGCTGCTGATCGTCCAGGGCGATAACGACCCCAATGTGACGCCGCAGAATGTCACTGACGTGATCACGCGGCTGAAGGCGGCGAACATTGCCTTCGAACTGCTGACCTTCGCCGATGAAGGCCATGGCATCGGCCGGCCGGAGAACCAGCGGGTGCTCTATCGCCGCATCGCGGAGTTCTTCGGCCAAGCTTTCGGCACGTAGCGGATCAAGTCTCTGCCCACATGCGCAGCAGATTGGTGTGCAGGCGAAAGGCCGTATCCGTCTCCGGCGCCTTTGGGTCGAGCGCATGCAATCTGTCGCGAATTTGCGCCGCATCCGACAGGAACTGCCGCTGCCGCTCATCGCGGACATAGGATTGTACCCAGGTGACCGCCACCAGCCGCTCACCCCTAGTCACCTCGGCCACTTCGTGCAAGGTGCCGGAGGGATAGATGACGGCATAGCGTTCCGGCAGTTTCACTTCCTGAATGCCGAAGGGCGAATGGATCACCAACTCCCCGCCGTCATATTCGGTGGCATCGTTGATGAACACGGTGACAGACACATCGGTGCGGTCGCGGTTGTTGGCCGGGCCCATCAAGGCATCGTCCACATGGGTGCCATAGGTCATGCCGGGACGGTAACGGCTGATCAGCGGCGGGCGGATGCGGTGCGGAATGGCACCACGGCGGAATTCCTTCGACCGATTGAGGGCAGCCACCACGATCTCCTGCAATTGCCGCTTGTTGGTGGCGTCCTTGGCAACCTGCTCGTTGTTCTTCACCAGCTTCGCGCGGAAGCCGGCGGTTTCCTTACCGTCGACAAAGGTCGATTGTGCTGCCAGAAGCTTCAGTTGCGACTGCTCGTCCTTGGAGAGGACATCGGGGATGATCACGATCATGCGGCTGTTCCCATTTCGGCGTTGCTAGCGCAGCATCTGCCGTACCCGTGCCAAGCTGTCAACCAGCCGGTCGACATCAGGGCGGGTATTGTGGACGCCGAACGAGATCCGGGCGGTCCCGGTGATCCCCAGATGCTCCATCAACGGCTGCGCGCAATGGTGCCCGGCCCGCAGGCATACCCCGCTTTCGCCCAGCAGCGTCCCGATATCATGGGGGTGCAGCCCGTCCAGGGTGAAGGAAATGATGCCGATATGCTCTGTGGGCGCGCCGATGATCTTGAGCCCCGCAATCTCCGGCAGCCGCTCGGCGGCATAGTTGAAGAGGGCGGCATCATGGGCGGCAATGGCCTCGAACCCGATGTCCTCTATGAAATCGAGCGCTGTGCTGAGGCCGAGGGCGGCACCGATGGCCGGCGTCCCGGCTTCGAACCGGCGTGGCCCGTCGGCGAATTCGGTGTGATCGAGGCTCACTGACCGGATCATGCCGCCGCCACCCATGAAGGGGGGCAAATCGGCCAGGATACCGGCTTTGACATAAAGCGCGCCGATCCCGTCCGGGCCATAAAGTTTGTGCCCGGTAATGGTGAGGAAATCGCAATCCAGTGCCTTCACGTCGAGTGCGAAATGGGGCGCCGCCTGGGCCGCATCCACCATCACCAGCGCGCCGGCGCGATGTGCCATTGCAATGATGGTCTTGAGCGGCGTCACCGTGCCGATGGTGTTGGCGGCGGCGGTGATGCAGACGATCTTGGGCTCCCGCGACAGCAGCATTTCATAACGCGCGAGATCGAGATCGCCCTTGGCATCGATGGGAATGCCGGCAAGGCGCAGGCGCTTGCGCTCCTTCAGCAACTGCCAGGGCACGATATTGGCGTGGTGCTCCAGCAGCGAGGTGAGGATGAGATCGCCCGGCCGCAGATTATGATCGCCATAGGCATGGGCGACCAGATTGATGCCCTCGGTGGCATTGTGCGTGAAGATGATTTCGTCCTTGTCCGCGCCGAGGAACCGTGCCACCCGCGCCCGGGATTGGTCGTAGGCCTCGCTCGCCCCCTCGCTCAATTGATAGAGGCCGCGATGGATGTTGGCGTATTCGCTCTCATAGAACCGGGTCAGCCGGTCGATCACCACCGCCGGCTTCTGTGCACTTGCAGCACTGTCGAGATAAACCAGCTCCGGGTTGTTTTTGAGCAGCGGAAACTGCGCGCGCGGCACCAGGGCCTCGTCGCCGGGCGTAGCTTTGAGAATGGGCAGCGGGCTCGACATCGTTCAGATCAGCGCCTTATTTCGCAGAAAAGCCGTCATGCCCGGACCCAGCCTTGAATCAAGACTGGCCGGGCATCCACTCTATCAGCTGCGATTGTGGATCCCCGGGTCAAGTCCGGGGATGACGGCAATTTATTTTTGTACCATCGGTCAGGAATTTGGCGGCCCGCATCACCCACAGGTGATACAAAGATTGTTTGCATGCAAACGATCTTTGCTTGAACGGGACCATAATCCATGTTTTGCTCGACACTGATGGCACCGCTCCGTGTGCCACTGGAGGAGGGCAGAAAATGACTGGGAAGACGCGGGACGGTAAGGGCAGCTTCGGCAGGGTGTCGCGGCGCCAATTTGTGGCCGGTGCTTCGGCATTGGGCGTTGCGGCGGGGCTTACCCCGTTCGGCAGCCGGCAAGCGATGGCTGCCGGTGAAGTGAAGGTGTTGAACTGGCAAGGCTACGGCACGGACGAGAAATGGGCGCTTGAAGCGTTCAAGAAGGCGACCGGCCTCGACGTGGTCCATGAATATTACAACTCCGAATCGGAGATGATCACCAAGCTGCAGACCAATCCCGGCGCCTATGACGTCATCGTCACCAATTCCGCCTGGAATGATCGTGCGTCGGAACTGGGCGTCATCCAGCCGATCGACACGGCGCAGATCAGCCATTTCGGCGACCTCAACCCCGCGTTTCGTGATTCGGACCTGCTCGGCGCCGATGGCAAGGTCTACGGTGTTTCCTGGGTCTGGGGCATCACGGCCGTTGCCTATTCGACCGAGGTGTTCAAGGAAACGCCGAAATCGCTCGAAGCTCTGTGGGACGCGAAGAACGCCAAGCGCGTCTCGTTCCGCGACGATGCGATCGAGGCGGTAAGCTTCGCGGCTATCGCCACCGGCCAGGACATGAACCACCCCAAGGACCTCGCCAAGGTGAAGGAAAAGCTTCTCGCCTTGAAGCCGAACCTCGCCATGCTGTGGTCGTCGGAAGATGATTGGAACAAACAATTCCAGGCCAAGGCGTTCGACATTTCGATCTATTGGAGCGGCTCGGCGCTGCGCAGCAAGAACAACTTCAAGCTGCCGGTCGGCTTTGTCGTGCCGGATGAGGGCGCCGTAGGCTGGTTCGACGGCCTTGCCATCGGCAAGGACGCGCCCAATGCCGAGGGTGCCCACAAGTTTATCGATTACATGATCGATCCGACCTTCTACGTCGAATGGGCCACCAAGGTTGGTGCGCCGGCTTCCGCCAACAATGCGGCGATGGGAGCCTTGCCGGAGAGCGACGACAAGACCCTCTATTCGGACCAGGCTGCCATCAAGCGGCTGCAGTTCATGGCCCCGCTCACCGATGAAGAGCGCCAGGCCTATTCGGATCTCTGGGCTGAAGTGAAGACCGAGTTCGCCAAGTAAACGCGGCTCGCGCATGAACGAGGGGCGCCGCGCCAGATTGAAATGGCGCGGCGTCCACGTTCGAAGGATTCTGCATGACACCGACGACGCGCACGCGCTGGGCCATTCTCGGCCTGACAGGACCGGCATATCTCTGGCTGGCCTGCACGATCTTCCTGCCGATCGCCGCGATGCTGGCGCTGAGCTTTCTCGATAAATCGCCACTTGTCCCCAAGCCAGCGAGCTTCACCCTTGCCAATTACGGCGCCTTCTTCGGCAAGCCGTTCTATTGGTCGCTGACGCGCTGGTCTATCGAACTCGGCTTCTGGGTCACCCTGTTCTCGTTCCTGATCGGCTATCCCGCCGCCTATGCGCTGGCCAAGCGCGTCAAGGGCCGCTGGCGCGAAGCGATCTTCCTGCTCATCGTGCTGCCGTTCTGGTCGAATGCGCTGGTGCGCATCTTCTCCTGGACCATGGTGCTGCGCCCGAACGGCATCATCGATCTCGGCGTGCAATCGGTCTTGCCCGGCGCACCCACGGTCGATCTGCTGTTCACCTATCCCGCCGTCATCATCGGCCTGGTGCACTCTTATCTCCCTTACATGATCCTCACCTGCTACATCGCGCTGCAGGCGATCGATGACAGCCTGATCGAAGCCGGCCGGTCTTTGGGGGCCAACAAACTCACCACCTTCCGCCGCGTGGTGTTGCCGCTCAGCCTGCCCGGCATCATCTCAGGGTCAGCCCTCATCTTCGTGCCCGTGATCGGCTCCTTCATGGAGCCGCGTATTCTGGGCGGCACCAAGGGGGCGACACTCGGCATGAATATCGAGGAGCAATTCACCGTGACGGCAAACTGGCCGCTGGGCGCCGCACTTTCCTTCATCCTGCTGGCGATCGTGCTCGTCATCTTCGGCATGCTCTATCCCTTCTTGCGCAAACAGAGCGGTGCCGCATGAAGAACTTTGCCGATGCGGGCATCCGCTTCTATCTCATCCTGGTGCTGGTCTTTCTCTATCTGCCGATCCTGGTGATGGCGCTCCTTGCCTTCAATAAATCGCCGCTCTATGCGCTGCCGTTCGAATTCGACCTGGTGTGGTTCAAGGCGCTGGCGGAAAACGACCGGCTGCTGAAAGCCGGGCTCAACAGCGTGCTTATCGCGCTTGCCAATACGGTGATCGCGACGTCGCTGGGCACCATGGCCGCCGTGGCCTTCGGCCGCTACACCTTCCGCGGCAAGACCATGATGCAGGCGCTGCTCTTCCCGCCCATCGCCATTCCATGGCTGGTGATCGGCACGGCGATGCTGGTGTTCTTCTTCTGGATCGGGCGTGCGATCGGCTATCCCGGCATCGCCCGGGGCCTGCACGCGATCCTGCTGGGGCACGTCGCCCTGTCGCTGCCCTATGTGATCTTCGTTGTCGGAGCCAGGCTCAACGACTATCCAAAGGCGCTTGAGGAAGCTGCGGCAACCTTGGGGGCGACGCCCTGGCAGGTGTTCCGCCGCATCTCTGTGCCCATTCTGGCACCCGGCGTGGTCGCGGCATCCTTGTTCGCCTTCGCGGTCTCGTTCGATCAATTCGTAATTTCGTATTTCCTGGCCCCACCCGGCGTCACCACCTTGCCGGTCGAGATTTATACCTCGATCCGCAAGGGCTTCACGCCGGAAATCAATGCCATCTCGACCATCATCATTCTGGTGTCGATGGGCTTGATGCTGATCGTGGCCAGGTTCTATCGCTTCGGTGGGGAGAGGTCGGGTAATGAGTGAAGTTGCCGTCAAGGGCGCCGTCAAACGATACGGGCCCATCGCCGCCTTGGATGGCGTCGATCTGACCTTCGCCGATGGCGAATTCTTCGGGCTGTTGGGACCATCCGGTTCCGGCAAGACGACCCTGCTGCGCGCCATCGCCGGCTTCATCGAATTGGATGCGGGCGAGATCCGCATCGACGGCACCGACATCTCGCGGATCCCCGTGCATCAGCGCAATATCGGCATGGTGTTCCAGAACTACGCCCTGTTTCCGCATATGAATGTAGCCGAGAACATCGCCTTCGGCCTCGACGTCCGCAATGTGCCGGCTGCCGAGATCAAGCAGCGTGTCGGCGAAAGCCTCGATCTGGTGCGCCTCGCCGGTCTCGAGCAGCGCCGGCCCAAACAATTGTCCGGTGGCCAGCAACAGCGTGTCGCGCTCGCGCGTGCGCTGGTGACGCGACCGCAGGTGCTGCTGCTGGACGAGCCGCTGAGTGCGCTCGACAAGCATCTCCGCCAAGAAATGCAGGTGGAACTCCGCCGCATCCAGCGCCAGATCGGCATCACCACCATCTTCGTGACACATGACCAGGAAGAGGCGCTGACCCTCTCCGACCGCGTCGCCATCTTCAACAAGGGCCAGGTCGTTCAGGCCGGCAGTCCGCGCGTCGTCTATGAACGCCCCGTCGACCGTTTCGCGGCAGGCTTCCTGGGCGAAGCGAACTTCCTCGATGGCCGGGTGAGCGGCATCGCCGGCGGTGTTGCCCGTGTGGCACTCAGCACCGGCGGCGAAGTGCTGACACCGGCCAATGAGCTTGGCGTCAACGATGCTGTCCTCATCGCCTTGCGGCCGGAAAAAATCAGCATCGACCCCGCGCCGGCAGGTGTTGCCGCCATGCCCAACCGGATTCTGGGCACGGTCAGTGCGGCGATCTTCTCCGGCTCCAGCCTCACCTATCGCATCGCCGTGGGTGACCGCATCTTCATCGTGTTCGAACAGAACAAAAGCCGGGCACCTTTGCCTGAACACAGCACGGTCATGTTGGAATGGCCGACTGCCGACAACGTCGTGGTGAAATCTTGACCAAACTACCGCTGACCGACCGCAGCCTCCACATCGTCGTCGACATGCAGGAAGTCTTCGCCAGCAACCCGCAATGGGGTTTTGCCGGTATCCACGCCATCGTGCCGGCGATTGCCAAGCTTGCCGCGGCCAAGCCGACGCAGACGCTGTGGACGCGCTTCATCTCAGCCCATTCGGCGGCCGAGGCGGAAGGGTCCTGGGCAGCGCTCTATCGCCTTTGGCCGGGGGCGACGCTGTCCGCCGGCGCGCAGATGGACATCCTCCCGTCGCTGCTGCCGCTGGTCAGCACGCCAGATGCGGTGTTCGACAAGCCGACCTATTCGGCCTTCCACAATCCGGCGTTCGTCAAAGCGCTGAAGCAACGCAAGGCCGATACGCTGGTGCTCACCGGCATTGAAACCGATGTCTGCGTGCTGGCGACCTTGCTTGAAGCGGTGGATCGCGGCTATTTCGTCGTATTGCCGGCTGACGCGCTGACCAGCAGCGATCCGGATGGCCACAAGCAGATCATGGACGTGATTCCGCGCCGGCTGAAATCGCAGATCTTTACGGCCGACGTCGCGACGGTGCTGGAGCAGTGGTCGTGACCAAGCCCTATCCCGACCTCTCGCCCGCACGTCACTGGAACAGCTGGCAGAGCGAGTTCCCGGCCCAGATGATGCATCTGCCGCTCGGCCTCACCGTCTCGGTTGCAGCCTATTCCGGCGCCAAGAACAGCTTCACCGATTTTCCGGCCAATAAGGGCCAGCTCACCTATGGGCCGCGCGATGTGACCGGCCGGCAGATCGGTTTCACTGCGCGCCATGCGGACACGATGTTCGATTGGTGCTGGGATCAGCCGGTGGAAGGCGCCATCCGCGGCGCGTGGGCGGCCAAGGATTACGGCGAATGGGGCCTGCGCTTCTGGCTCATGCCGGTCTTTGGCGTCACCGGGCGTGACGACATCTCGTGGCGTTTTGATCCCGCGACCGGCGTGCTCACCAGCGTCATCGATGGCCAGCATGTGGCGGCGATCGGTGACGCCATCCCCTTGATGGCGACCTTCCATGACAGCCGCCAGGCTTTGGCGGAAGAGTTCGAGCGCGAAGGCTATTTCTTCCTCGGCTCGCGGGGCACGCAGGGCCGCGTGCCCGCGTTGCGCTACAATCTCGACGAGACGCCCAGGATGCGCTTTGCGGTGGCGGTCGCGGCGACCGCTGCCGAAGCGCTCAATTGCGCCAAGGCGGCACTTGCCGCACCGGAGCCCGCCGATCTCCCCGCCCATCAATCGCTCGATGCCATCCGCGACATCGTGGGCTGGAACTCGGTCCATGATTTCATCAACGACTGGCCCTATATGAGCCTCAGCCGTACCTGGGTCGCCCAAAAGTTCGGCGGCTTCGGCCTGTGGCTCGACGACATCTTCTATCATGCGCTGGCCTCCAGCCTGCTGAATGCCGACATGGCGCGCGAAAACATCCGCGCGGTCCTCGACCGCGAAACGCCGGAAGGCAATCTCGCTTGCCTCCTCACCGGGCGCGACAGCTGGATCGACCGCTCGCAATTGCCGGTCTGCTCGCTGGTGCTGTGGAAGATCTGGCAGCATACCGGCGCCGACGATCTCATCGAGCTCGGCTACAAGAAGCTGTTGCGCAATCACGATTGGTGGTTCAGCCACCGCGATGGCAAAAAGCAAGGCCTGATGGGCTGGGGCACCTCGGCCAGTGTCGGCGATGGGCTCTATAAGGGCACCAAGCTCGGCGCCAAGAACGAATCCACCATGGACAATTCACCGCTCCATGATGACACCATCTTCGATCCTGTAAGCGGCTGTCTGGACGCCGCCGATGTCGGCCTCAATTCCATCCTGGTGGTGGATGCCGAAGTCCTGGCGTCCTGGGCCAAATCGCTGGGTGACCAGGCGACCGCCGACCGGTTGCTGACGCGCGCCAACGCCTTGCGCGCGCGTATCGGCGCTGAGCTCTGGGACGACAGCCGCCAGATCTTCGCCAACCGCCGATGGTCCGGCGATTTCGTGCGGGCGCTCGCCCCCACCAGTTGCTACCCGCTGCTGGCCGATGCCGCCGATGATCGTCAGCAGCAGGGCGTTGTCGCAGTGCTCAGCGACCCCAAGAAGTTCGGCGGGAAATGGCGTTTGCCCTCGATCACCCGCGACGATCCCGGCTATCACGACAACGTCTATTGGCGTGGCCGCGTCTGGCCGCCGCTCAACTACCTTACCTATCAGGGCCTGAAGCGCGCTGGTCTCGACGACATGGCGCAGGAGCTCGCGGCCGATTCCGGCGAGATATTCAAATCGGCCTGGGCGCGCCGCCAATGCCCGGAGAACTTTTCCGCCGAAACTGGCCTCGGCGACGACCAGCCGGATACCGATCTTTTCTATGGTTGGGGCGCTCTTATGCCGATCATCGCCGTGAACGAGGTGGTCGACGTCACCCCCTGGCATGGCTGGGAACTCACCAACCAGCCGGGAGACTGGCAGATCGGCCCCTTGAATGCCTTCAACGGGCGCAAGACCGTGATCGCGGCGAAGGACGGCCGCCTCACGCTGACGCTCGACGGCCGCGCAGTCTTTGCGACGGATATCGCGGGCCGATTCCGGCATATCGACATCGCCGATGGCCGCCTCAGCTTCGAACCACCGCTTGCCGGCGGTAGGATATTCTTGAACGGATCCGCGCAGCGTGTCAGTTACGGCGGCAGCGTGATCACCCCACGGCAGATCGGCGGCGAGACCGTCATAGACCTGCCGAAAGTGGCATCACGCCAGCTTTGCGGGATCGAGGGACTCTCATGATCGTTGTGTTCGGCTCGCTCAACGTCGATGTGATGATTGCGGTCGAGCATCTGCCGCTGCCCGGTGAAACCGTGCTGGGCCCCGGCTATCAGCTGACCGCCGGTGGCAAGGGCGGCAACCAGGCCTTGGCCGCCGCCCGCGCTGGTGCCGAGGTGAAGATGATCGGCTGCATCGGTGGCGATCCGCTGGCAGAAACGGCCTTGGCAGATCTGCGCGCCGCCGGCGTTGATCTCACGACTCTCACCACGGTGGCCGATCCCACTGGCCTTGCCGCGATCTGCGTCGACAAGCTAGGCGAAAACCATGTTGTCGTGGCGTCCGGCGCCAACCGCCAAACCCGCGCCGCGCAATTCCCCGATGCGCTGCTGGGGCCAAAGACGCTCATTGTTCTGCAGATGGAAGTGCCGCTGCCTGAGAACTGGTCGCTCATCCGCCGCGCCAAGGAGAAAGGTGCCCGCATCCTGCTCAATGCAGCACCTGCCGCTGCCATTCCGGCCGATGTGCTGGGCCTGCTCGACTGGCTGATCGTCAATGAGAACGAGGCGAAGCAGATCGCCGCCGGCCTTGACCTCAAAACGGACGACGCCCGTGCCGCCGCGCAAGCCATCGCCAAGGCGCATGGCGTCACCGTGATCGTGACCCTGGGTGCCGCGGGTGCTGCGGCCTATCTCGGCAAAGGCGGCGGCCTCTCCGTCGGCGCGTTGCCAATCCAGCCGGTCGACACCGTTGGTGCCGGCGATTCCTTCGTCGGCGGATTCGCGGCAGCCACCGATCGTGGCCATGATCTTGCTGAGGCATTGCGCTACGCCACCATCGGCGGCGCGCTCGCCTGCCTGAAGCCAGGCGCACAACCCAGCCTGCCGCTGCTGGCGGCCATCGAAGCACGGTTGGCGGATCTGCCGGCGGTCAGCACGATTTAGCCCCCATCGTCATGGTTGGCGAAGGCCGACCATGACGATGAAAGACCTAGCGCTGGCTCAGCGGATACAGCGTCTTCGGCGCATACTTGAACTCATAGTGATCCAGCGTCACCGCTGCCGGCCCCGGCGCATCGCACTCGACGATGGTGCGGGTGAGTTCCGTGAAGCCGGCACGGAAATGGTTCTTCGCCTTCACGCACAGCAGCCCAACCTTGGCAAGATCGATGCCGTGCAGCGTGAAATAGGCAGGATCGTTGGGCGTCTGGCAGGACGAGGTGACGATCACCTGGATGCCCTCGACATCGAACAGTACCGTGTTGCCAACATCGACCGGCAGGTTGTTCTCGAACGGTCCCACATTGCGGAATCTGCCGTCGGTCAACGCCAGCACCTTGGCGCCGATGCGCACCGGCTTGCCGAAGCGGGGGCTGACACGGCCGCCGAAGGACACATCCATGGTGGCACCGACCCCGGCCTTGCGCGCGCGCTCGACCAGGTCCGGGTCCCAGAAGAAGCCGAACACGCAGGGCACCTCCGGCTTCTCATCCAGCAGCGCCCGGAACAACGCCGTCGTGTCACCGATGCCACCGGACAGCGGATTGTCGGCAGGATCGGTGATCGCCGCGGGCTTGTCGCCGGGTGTTGCCAGCGCCAGTGCGATGGCGTCGGCGGGCGAGGGTGGCCGCGATTGAAAACGCGCCTGCCGCGCCGCCATCTCCGCCGCCAGATCCTTCGCCGCGCGCTGTGCCAGCATGCGGTCGCCATCGGCGAACACCATCGCCGTCGGCCCTGCAAAGGGTGAATCGCCATAGGCAAAGCCGCCGAACACGGTTGCCTCCAAGATGCCCGGCTCCGCACGCCACCCCGCGGCAAGCTTCGCGATCTCGGCCATCGGTCCGTCGGTCGTGCGCATGTTGAAGCTGGTATAGATCGCCGGCACCTTGGCGATGGCACCGACCGGCTTGATCCGGCCCTCGGCCATGCCCGTCAGCAGTTCCAAGGCGCGCGCTGCCGTCGCATCCATGTCGACATGCGGGTAGGTCTTATAGCCGACCGCCACGTCGAGGAGCTCGATCATCGCCGGGCCCAGATTGGCATGAAGATCGAACGTGGCGGCGAGCGGCACCTTGCCGATGACCTCACGCACGTCTTCAAGCAACTCAAGTTCCGGCGTCGGATTCCCACAGGTGATCATGGCACCATGAAGCGAAAGATAGACCGCGTCCCATTTCTGCCGCTGCAAGCCGTCCAGGATCTCGCCGCGGATGGTGGCAAAGGCCGTGTCGGTGACTGGCCCGCCGGGCGGTGCCGCGGCGCAGCGCAGGAACGTCACCTCCCAATCGGGCTGGCTGTCGGCAAAAGCAATGGCGGCGCCGATTTCGGTGGCGGTATCTCGGTAGAGCTTGATGGCATCTTCGCCCTCGGCCCATTCCCGCACCTGGAAAATATCGAGATCGGTGGTGAGTGGCGAAAACGAATTGCCCTCATACCACAGCCGCGCGACCGCCAGCTTTTTTGTCGCCAATTTCTTCGTCATTGCCACCGGCTATTGTTCGCAGATCTGCCGCGAAAATTAGCCCATGGCGTGGCTTGCGTCTATCTCGGCTGGGCGTCTACAGTCCCCGCGCGACCCGCATACCCACGATTGAGGCAGGGGGAAGACCATGGCCCGCGACCCACGTTACGACATCCTGTTCGAACCGGTGAAGATCGGGCCGGTGACGGCCCGCAACCGCTTCTTCCAGGTGCCGCATTGCAACGGCATGGGCCACCAGCATCCGCAAGGCCATGCGTTCATGCGGGGCATGAAGGCCGAAGGCGGCTGGGCCGTGGTGTCGACCGAGGAATGCGAGATACATCCTTCAGGCGACGTGACGCCTTATGTCGAGGCGCGCATCTGGGACGATCACGACATCCCCTATCTTTCCATGATGACCGAGGCCGTCCATCGCCATGGCTCGCTGGCGGCGGTCGAACTGGTCCATAACGGCCCGTCCGCCTCCAATCTCTACAGCCGCGAAGTGCCGATGGGCCCAATCCATCAGCCAACCAGCTATTACCCGTTCCAGGCCCGCGCCATGGACCGCGAGGACATCCGCAATTATCGCCGCTGGCACCGTGACGCGGCCATCCGCGCAAAGAAGGCCGGCTTCGACATCGTCTATGTCTATGCCGGGCACGATCTCAGCCTGCCGATGCATTTCATGCAAAAGCGCCGCAACCAGCGGACCGACGAATATGGCGGCTCTCTCGAGAACCGCGTGCGCCTGTTCCGCGAATTGATCGAGGAAGCCAAATCCGCCGTCGGTGACCGCTGCGGTATCGCAGTGCGCTTTGCGGTCGATGAAATGATGGGCGAAGACGGTATCAGCGCGGATGGCGAGGCACCCGAGATCGTCGCCATGCTGGCGGAGCATCCCGATCTCTGGGACGTCAATCTCTCCAGCTGGAAATACGATTCCCAGACCTCGCGTTTTTCTGAAGAGGGCTTCCAGGAACCCTTCACGGCCTTCGTGAAATCGCTCACCACCAAGCCGGTGGTGGGTGTCGGCCGCTACACCTCGCCTGATCGCATGGTCTCGCTCATCAAGAAGGGCGTCCTCGACATGATCGGCGCCGCGCGGCCGTCGATCGCGGATCCATATCTCCCGAAGAAGATCGAGGAGGGCCGCCTCGACGATATCCGCGAATGCATCGGCTGTAATATCTGCGTCTCCGGCGACTACACCATCACGCCGCTACGGTGCACCCAGAACCCGACCATGGGCGAGGAATGGCGCAAGGGCTGGCATCCGGAAATCATGCCGGCCAAGGCGTCACAGGACCGCGTGCTGATCGTGGGCGGTGGTCCGGCCGGCCTTGAAGCTGCCCGCGCCCTGGGCCTGCGCGGCTATGAAGTGGCACTGGCCGAGGCCTCGACCGAACTCGGTGGCCGCGTGAATGCGGAATCGCGTTTGCCGGGCCTCTCCGCCTGGGGCCGCGTGCGCGACTATCGTCTCGGCCAGATTGCCAAGATGACCAATGTTGAAACCTATCTCGACAGCCGCATGACCGCCGCCAACATCCTGGAACAGGGCTTCGAGCGCGTGGTGCTGGCGACCGGCTGCCATTGGCGCAAGGACGGTGTCGGGCGCAGCCATGCCTTCGCTATTCCCGGCCTTGCCACGACAGCGGTCTTCTCGCCCGACGACATCATGGCGGGCAGACTGCCGGGGCAGGGCACGGTGCTGGTCTATGACGACGATTTGTTCTATCTGGCTGGTGTGTTGGCCGAGCGGCTGGTGAAGGCCGGCCTCAGCGTCGTCTATGTGACGCCGGGCGACACGGCATCGAGCTGGACCACCAACACGCTCGAACTCCTCTTCATCAACAAGCGCCTGCGCAGCATCGGTGTCAAAGTGATCACGGCACATGATCTGGTTGCCGTGAAGGATGGAATCGCCGAACTCGCCTCAGGCTATGGCGAACCGGCTCAGCACATCGCCATCGACGCCGTCGTGCCGGTCACCGCGCGGCTGCCGGAAGATACGCTCTATTACGACCTCACCGCGAACGACGCGGCGTTGAAGGATGCCGGAATCAAATCGGTGACGCGGATCGGCGACTGCCTCGCCCCCGGCCTCATCGCCTACGCCGTCTATGCCGGCCACCGCTATGCGCGCGAACTGGACACGAATGACGTCGGCGAAGTGAAGTTCCGGAGACCATTGCCGCTGATGACGACGAGCTAAGTGAAGCCCCTCTAATCCGGCATTGCCCTGGCGCCTACATGCGGCATGTGTTCGCCGCGTGGGTCCAGCTCCGGCGCGCCATAGGCACCCTGTACGGCGGGCACGGCCACGTAATTGCCTTGCTCCTGCGGAGTCTTCGCTTTGCGCCGGAACACGCGGTAGAGCGCGAAGGCGACGATGAGTCCATAGCCGGCCCCCACGAACAGGAACAGCGCGCGGGACCCCAGCTCATGCATGGCGACACCGGCCAGCGACGGGCCGATCGATGCGCCAAGACCCCAGGCAAAAAGAAGCCCGCTCGACGCCGCGACGAAATCCTTGCGGGCGATGTAGTCGCTGGTCTGGCCGATGCCCAGCGCGTAGAGAGGCGATTGGAAGGCCGAGAGCAGGAAGAAGATCACCAGCAGGAAAATATAAGGCATCTCCGGCGTCGCATAGACTATCAGGCATAGCAGGGCCGAGGCAGTCACCGTGCCGATGATGATCGGACGGCGGCCATGGACATCGGCCGCGTGGCCGATCGGGAACTGCGCGATCAGCACGGCAATGGTGCCAATCAGGAGCAGGAACGACAGTTCCCGTTCTCCCATCGCCATGGCGTCGACAAAGGCCGGCAGCAGGCCATAGAGCGAGCCGTTGAGGAAGCCTGCGCCAAAGCAGCAGACGACGCCCAGGGGCGATATCTTGAACAGGCGCCGCAGGCTGAGATGAGTGTGCTCACTGATCACCGGGTTGCCGATCTTGGTGAGGCCGAGCGGGATCATCGCGCTGGCGAGGCACAGCGTGCAGAGTGCGAACAGCAAAATGCCGGTCGGGTCGTCGATGTTCAGCAGCAAGGGCGAGATGCCGGAGGCGCCCCAGCTCACCGCGGTATAGATTGCAAAGATGCGGCTGCGCGTCTCGTCGGTCGATTTATCGTTGAGCCAGGATTCGATCACGACAAACCCGCCGGCCAGCGAAAAACCGGCGATGGCACGCAGCGCGATCCAGAAATAGGCATCCTGGATGACGAGATGCAGCACCGTGGCATCGGCCGCGAGCACCACGAAGACGCCGAAGGCGCGGATGTGCCCCACGCGGCGGATGATGCGCTGGCACACCACGGTGCCGGCCAGGAATCCGACGAAATAGGCAGACGCGGCGACACCGACGACGATCTCCGAGACGCCCCAGCGCGCCAGCTGGATACCGATGAGCGGCATCAGAATGCCCAGCGCCACCTCGATCAGCGTGATGCCGATGAGGACCGGCAGGACCGGCTGTGTGGTGCGCCAGATCGCCTGAAACATCAAAACCCCCAAATGACCACCCACAACCCCAGCGGACTGTAGAGGGTCGGGGGCCGGTTTGGCTAGTCCACCAGCGCCCCGGCTCCGCGCTTGAGCAAGCCGTTCGCGATGATGACGCGCTGGATTTCGCTGGCCCCTTCCCAGATGCGGTCGACGCGGAGCTCGCGGAAGAAGCGTTCGGCGACGTTCTCGCGCATATAGCCGCGGCCGCCGAAGATCTGGACGGCGCGGTCAGCGACGCGACCGGCCATCTCGCTGGCATAGAGCTTCACCATGGCGCATTGCGCATGGGTGGTCTTCAGATCAGCACCCCTAGGATCCGTACTGGCGTCAATGGCCCGCGCCGTCTCATAGGTCATCAGCCGTGCTGCGAACAATTCGGTCAAGGAATCGGCCAGCATGAACTGGACCGCCTGCTGCTCGGCCAAAGGCTTGCCGAAGATGATGCGGCCCTTGGCAAAGGCTGTCGCCTCCTCGATCAGGCGCTGTGCCGCCCCGCAGCAGCGTGCTGCGATCATCAGGCGCTCATGGCGGAACCAGGCATAGGTGAAATCCATGCCGGCGCCTTCTTCGCCAATGCGGTTGGCGACCGGCACGCGCACATCGGTAAAGCGATAGATCGGGTGATGCGCGCGGTAGGTGTGGGTATAGGCCGGCGTGCGCACCACCTCGACACCCGGTGTCCCCTGGTCGATGAAGAACAGCGCATGGGCGCCCTTCTTCGGGCCATCGGCGATCTTCGCCTGGAAGAAGATGAAATCGGCGAGGTTGGCTGACGTCACATGCCACTTCTCGCCATTGAGCACATAGTGGTCGCCATCACGTCGCGCCGTCGCTTGGATCGCGTCCACGTCCGATCCGGCATCGGCCTCGGTGATGGCGTAGCATTCGTGCCGCGCGTCGGTCATCAGCGGCTTGATCCAGGTCTCGATCTGATAGGGCGAGCAGGCTTCCAGCATCCATTTCTGCGGGTTGTTGGAACACCAGCCCAGCGCATTGGTGACGCGCCCGGTCTCCTCTTGCGCCGCTACCTGCTCCAGATGGCTGTAGCCGCGACCACCGATGCTCTCCGGCATATCCATATTGTCGAGGCCGGCTTCTCTGGCCTTGGCCTTCATGCGCGTCCAGATGTCGTCCGGCACCAACCCTTCATGCATCTCGGCGTGCTCTTCCCAGGGGATAAGCTCGGCCTGGACGAAGGCACGCACGCGCTCCTTGATGGCGCGGGCGCGGGGCGGCAAGGGTATGGTCATTGATCGCTCCGGGATAAAGAGGAGATGGTTCAGGCGGCGGCGTTGCCGTTGGCGGGTGCCGCCTTGCTGCCGAATTCGCGCGGGAACAGGCCGGCGAGGAAGGCGCGGACGCTGGCCTTGGCCGTGTCGCGGTCGGTCTGCTTGGGATTGAGCAGCATGTCGAGCCACAGCCCGTCGATCATCGCGTTGAATCCGCGCGCGATCAGGCCGGCATCAAGGCCCTGATAGCCGCCCTCATCGATGAGGGCCTGGAAGGTCTCGGTGGTCGCCTTCTGGAACGAGGTCGAGAGATCGGCGCAGAGTTTCAGGAATTCCGGCCGCCAGCGCGTCTCGCCCCAGAACGCGTACCAGACGGTGACCTGCTTACGGTTGGCATGAGTCCGGGCGAAATCCGCCTCGATCATCGCGTCGAGCTGGGCCGCGGCCGACTTCCCGGCCTTGGCCAGGATGGCCTGCATGTGCTGCTCGTAGTCTTCGACGAGATGCTTGAAGGTCGCGATGAGCAGCGCGTCCTTGCTCTTGAAATAGAAATTGACGATGCCGACCGACAGGCCGGCTTCCGCCGCCACGTCGGCGATCTTCAACTCGGTAAAGCCCTTGCGGGCAATCCCGTCGATCGTCGCCTCAATGAGCTGCCGGCGCCGGGCCTCCTTGGCCAATTCGCGGCTCATGCCAGGTATTTCCCTTTCGGGCGGCAGAACCGGCCAGGCGATGACGGCCACGCTCAGCAGGCCTTGGCTCAGGCCGCCGACCGGCTGGTGTCACGCAAGGCATCATTGCGCCGCCGCAATGTCCCGGCCGCCGGCGCCTGCACCTCATTCACGATGGGGCAGGCCGCCCGAATCCGGTCGTGGAAATCTACCACTGCATGCTCGTAATTGGAAAGCGGCCCCGGCTCATACCCGTGTGAGCCCATGCCCAGCTGGACCCGCTCGCACAACTCCCGGTCCTCGCCGCCGACTTGGCGGTTGATGCGGGCGTTCAAATACTGCATCGCCTTCACTTCCCGGCTCGCATCCGGCCGGACATAGATCGGATAGCGCATGACGCAGGTCTCGCCGGCCATGGGCAGTATCTGGAAGATGTCGAAGCTGTCCGGATAGATGTCGAGGCCGATATTGGGGGCCAGTGAGAAGAACAGCCAGGTCTTGCGCACGTCGTCCGGCAGCTCGGTCAGCGCATCCTTGGCGAGGCTCTGATACTGGCGCTCGGCCCAGTTGGGCGACGGATTGTCCTTCAGCACGCTGCGGCTATAGGCGACGCCATGCTCGTTGATGACGCCGGTCAGCTCATTGTCCAGCATGCGGTTGAGGCCGGGATGGCCGATCGCCACGTGATAGTTCTCAAGATTGTTGTCGACCGCGATCTTCCAATTGCAGTTCCAGCTCTCGGTCCAGGCGGGACCGGCCAGCACCATCTCTTCCAGCTTGTAGGGGGCGATGAGGTCGGCACTCGCCCCGAATGTCTCGCGCAAAGTCGGGCCGCCCGGCACGACGCGGGTGAACACCAGGCCATGGAGGATCTCGATCTCGATCTCCTTCAGGCCGAGCTTGTCCTTCTCAACGCCGGGGAAGGTCTTCTCCGACGGGATACCCTTCAATTCGCCCGAGAGGTCATAGCTCCAGCCATGATAGGGGCAGGTGATGCGCGCCTTGCAGTTGCCGGTGCCGTCGAGGAGCTTCGCCGCGCGGTGGCGGCAGACATTCATGAAGGCGCGCAAGACATCGTCCTTGCCGCGCATGACCAGGATCGAATCGCGCTTGAGGTCCAGGGTCGCATAATCGCCGGCCTTGGCGACCTGGCTGATATGGCAGACGAACTGCCAGCTGGGCAGGATGACATGCTCGTATTCGAGGTCGACCAGCTCCGTGCTGCTATAGGCCCAGGCCGGCAGGCTGACCGCGAGGCCACCATGCACATCGTCCCGAACCGTCCGGCTTTTGATTTGCTCGATCATCGTCATCATCCCGCTCCGATTTGTCGTTCGCGTTTATATGAGGACACTTCTAACGTATGAGAACATTAAAGTCAATGTTTTCATATCAATAGAGTTCATATATTGAATGATGGTTCAATCAAATATGAAGAAAATCAAGGACTTGGCCGGGCGGTCCTAAGGCGCCGAGGAAAGCGCGGGATTTAAGTGGGTGGGGTGGAGAATGGGGATACCCCCTCTCCCCGACCCTCTCCCACGTTGGGGGGAGGGGGCTCACCGAGTTCGCAGTGGCAGTGGCGCTCAAGCTGGCTGGAATTCCCTCCCCCAGCGTGGGGGAGGGTTAGGGAGAGGGGGCTAACCGACCAGCACTCAGCCCTGCACCATCGCCACCGCGATCGCCGCTCCCAGATGCGCGTTGTTGCGCACCAGGGCGATGTTGGCGACCAGCGAACGGCCTTCGGTCAGCGCTGCCACGCGCTTCAGCAGGAACGGCGTCAGCGTCTTGCCGCGATAGCCGGTGGTATCCGCCTCGATGAGCGCGCCCTGGATCTGGCGATCGATTTCGGCGGCCGGAATTTCGTCGGCCACCGGAATGGGATTGGCAATCACCAACCCGCCTTTCAGGCCCAGTTCCCATTTGGTTCGCATGATGGCGGCGATCTCGCTGGCGTTCGTTGCAGTGAACGGCGATTTGTGGCCGCTGTCGCGCGAATAGAAGGCCGGGAAAATATCGCTGCCCATGGTGATCACCGGCACGCCGGCCGTCTCGAGATATTCCAGCGTGAGGCCGATATCGAGGATCGACTTCGCCCCGGCACAGACGACCGCCACATTGCTCTCCGCCATCTCCTCAAGATCGGCGGAGATGTCGAAGCTTTTAGCAGCACCGCGGTGTACGCCGCCGATGCCGCCGGTCACGAACACCTGGATGCCGGCCATGGCGGCGATGCGCATGGTGCTGGCAACCGTGGTGGCGCCATTGCCGTGTGTGGCCACCAGGACAGGGATATCCCGGATGCTGGCCTTCACCATGTCCGGCGATTGCGCGACGCGCTGCAGTTCCACTTCCGATAAGCCGACCTTGAGCCGGCCGTCGAGAATGGCAATGGTGGCCGGCAGCGCGCCGCCGGCACGGACCAAGCCCTCGACTTCCTCCGCCGTCACCAGGTTCTGCGGGAACGGCATGCCATGGGCGACGATGGTCGATTCCAGCGCCACCACCGGCTGCCCGGCCTGCAGGCCGGCGGCGATCTCGGGCGCGATATCGAGATACTGGTTCATGACCGCTCCTTGGTTCATTTGTTGGCGGCGGCGACACTGGTCAGGGAATGCACGGCACGGCCGGCGAGTTCCTGGCCCATGCGTGCAGCTTGCGCAGCACTCTTGCCGCGCGCAAGGCCATAGGCAAAGCCAGCCACCATCGCATCGCCGCCACCGGTGACATCCCGGACCTTGGCGCGCAATGGTGCCGGCAGATGCACCGCAAAATTGATCTCGTCATGGGCGGACGACAAATAACAGCCCTGCGGCCCCAACCCGACCAGCACATGGCGCACACCGCGGCGGTGCAGCAAGCGAGTCGCACGCTTCAGCGCGGCATCGGTCTTGACCGGAAAGCCCGCCAGCGCCGCCAGCTCATCGCGATTCGGCGTCACGGCGTGGATGGGCAGGCCGGATCGCAGCAACGACGCCAGGCGCTTGGCCTTCGGGACAGAGACCGGCTCGATGATCAACGGAATATTCGCCTTCGCCGCGATCTTCGCGACCTCCGCCAGTGCTTCGGCGCTGAGATTGCAGTCCGCCACCAACAACCGCGCAGCTTCCAATTGTGCTTTGTGCCGGGCGATGAAACGCGGCGTGATGCCATCCACCAGGCGCATGTCGGCGACACCGATCACCATCTCGCCCGACCTATCGATCACGACGGCATAGGTGCCGGTATTGCCCTTGGCGCGGGTGACAAGGCTCATATCGATGCCAGCCGCGGCCGAGCCGTCGATCAGCGTTGTGCCCGCATCATCATCGCCGACCACCGACAGCAACGCGACGGGGGCGCTGAGGCGCGCGATGTTCTCCGCGATGTTGCGCCCGACCCCGCCCAGGCTCAGCGTGCTGTTGCCGGGATTGGATGTCGCGGGCACGGTCTTTCCCGCGATGACGCTCTTGATATCAAGATTGGCGCCACCGATGACGATGATGCTCATGATCTCACGCCGCTGCTTCAGGCTTTGCGCCGGCCGGCTGGTCGAATTGCAGTTCGGCCAGGCGCGCATAGAGCCCGCCCTGGCGGATGAGTTCGGCATGCGTGCCGATGGCGTCGATGCGGCCCTTGTCGAGCACGACGATGCGGTCGGCCTTCAACACGGTGGCCAGACGATGGGCGATCACCAGCGTCGTGCGCCCGACCATCAATTTGTCGAGCGCTGCCTGCACCAATTGCTCGCTCTCGGCATCCAAGGCCGAGGTCGCTTCATCGAGCAGCAGCAGGACGGGATTGCGCAACACAGCCCGCGCGATCGCAATACGCTGGCGCTGGCCACCGGACAGACGCACACCGCGTTCGCCAAGATGCGTGTCGAAGCCCTGCGGCAGCCGGTCGAGGAATTCCGTGGCATGGGCTGCGTCGGCGGCCTTGCGGATCGCCGCATCTTCGGCATCGGGCTTGCCGTAGCGGATGTTCTCGGCGGCGGAGGAGGAGAAAATCACCGGATCCTGCGGCACCAGCCCCATGGTCTCGCGCAAGGCCTCCGGCACCACGTCGCGGACATCGATGCCGTCCACAGAAATGCCGCCCTGGTCGGGATCATAGAAGCGCATCAGCAATTGCATGACGGTGGTCTTGCCGGCGCCGGATGGGCCGACGATGGCGACTGTCTCGCCGGGTGCGATCTCCAGGTTGAAATCGTCGAGCGCCTTGGTCTCCGGGCGCGACGGATAATAGAAGGTCACATGGTCGAATTTGATACGGCCGGTGAGGGGCTGCGGCAGATGCTTCGGCAAGGCAGGTGCGGTGATGATCGGCCTTGTGTTGAGCAGTTCGATGATCCGCTCCATGGCGCCCGCCGCCCGCTGCAGATCGCCCACCACCTCGGTGATGGCGCCGAGCGAGCCAGCGACGACGATGGCATAGAAAACGAAGGCCGACAGCTGGCCGGCCGAAATGCTGCCTGCCAGCACATCGGCTCCACCGATCCACAACACGATGCTGATCGCACCGAAGATGAGCAGGATGACGAGGCCGGTCAGGAAGGCGCGCGCGCGCACCCGGGCGGTCGCGGCATCGAAGGATTCCTCGACCCGCGCACCGAAGCGCTTCCGCTCTTCGACCTCATGGGCGAAGGCCTGCACGGTACGGATGCCATAGAGCGATTCGCTGGCATCGGCCGACACCTCGGCGATCTTGTCCTGGGAGAGGCGCGAGAGCACGCGCACCTTGCGGCCATAGATGATGATCGGCGCCACCACGAACGGCACCACCAGGAAGACCAGGCCGGTGAGCTTGGGACTGGTGATGAACAGCATCACCGTGGCGCCCACCATCATCAGAGTGTTGCGGAGCGCGATCGAGGCAGAAGAACCCACCACGGTCTGCAGCAAAGTGGTGTCGGTGGTGAGGCGCGAGATCACCTCGCCGGTCCGGGTCACTTCGAAGAATCCGGGGCTCAAGGACACGATATGGTCGAACACCGCCTTGCGGATATCGGCCACCACGCGCTCGCCGACCCAGGTCACGAAGTAGAACCGGGCATAGGTCGAAATAGCCATGATCACGGTGACGCAGAACAGTGCCAGCACCGTCTGATCCAGGATATGCGGATCGCCGAGGCCAAAGCCCCGATCGACCAGATAGCGCATGCCGCTGCCGAGCGCCAACACCGTGCTGGCCGAGACCATGAGGGCCAGGGTGCCGCCGACCACACGCAGGCGATAGGGGGCGACGAAGCGCAACAGGTCGGTGAGGCGCCGGAACTCGCGGGAGGTCGGCCGGTCGGGGAGGGGGGCACCGCGCGCCATGATCGGGTCAGCTCTCCCGGGTCAGGGCGGGCAAGCCCAGCGGCACGCCCAGGACCAGTGCCAATTCGGCCTCCAGGCGGTCATGGAGGGGTTCGCCACCGCGGGTCGGCAGCCAGGCGCCGCTCGCCGGATCGTGCTTGAAATGGGCGGCGCCGCTTTTGGGACTGGAAAGCCAGATTTCCTGGTTGGCGCCATGCTTGTTGATGACATAGGTGCCGCCATCTTCCAGCTTGATGGTCAGGACCGGCCCCTGCAGCTCGATATCGTCGAGCACGTCTTCCATGGCATCCTCGATGGCGACGGTCAGGCGCTTCAGGGTCAGGGTGGCCAGGCGGTCGAAGTCGGAATCGTCCATGCGGCGTTCTTTCTATGGTCGGCCCTGGAATAACCGGCCCGGGACGGGCCTGCAACGGCTATTGTCAAAGCCCCGTTAACCATATTATTGGGTGTCCCTGCGGCCATATCCCTGCTTGCCATATGGGGCCCCCTTGGTTATAAACCGGCCAAATTCGCCCAAGGGTCATGTCCCAAGGGTCTTATCCCATGGGTACGCAGGAGTTTTCGCCATGAAGGCCAACATTCATCCGGAATATCACGAGATCAATGTCGTCATGACCGACGGCACCAAGTTCAAGACCCGCTCGACCTGGGGCAAAGAGGGCGACACGCTCAACCTCGATATCGATCCCAAGTCGCATCCGGCCTGGACCGGCGTTCACCGCCTCCTGGATTCCGGCGGCCAGCTCGCGAAGTTCAACAAGCGCTTCGCCGGCATCGGTCTCAAGAACAACAACGACTAAGACGGCAATCTACTTGTCGCCGCGACGGCCGCCCCTTGGGGCGGCCGTTTTGCGTTTCAGGCGGTCGCAGGTCGCGTCCGCCACAGCGAATAGAGGACACCTGCGGCCAGGATGGCGAAGGTGACGCCGAGCGACCAGGAGGCCGGGAACTTCTCCCAGCCGAGGAAGTCGGCGACGAAGATCTTCGACCCGATGAAGACCAGCAGGATCGCCAGCGCCTGTTTGAGATAGGCGAAGCGGTGGAGGATCGCCGCCAGCGCGAAATAGAGCGCGCGCAGGCCCAGGATCGCAAAGATGTTCGAGGTGTAGACCAGATAGGGATCGGTGGTGATGGCGAAGATCGCCGGCACCGAATCCACCGCGAACACCACATCGGCAATCTCGATCAGCACCAGCGCCATGAACAGCGGGGTCACATAGCTGACAAGACGCCCGCTTTTGCCGTCCATCTGCCGCACGAAGAAGTTCTGGCCATGCAGCTTCTCCGTCACCTTGAACCGACGTTGCATGAATTTCAGCACCGGGTTGTCGGCCAGATCCGATTCCTTATCGCCCAGCCACAGCATCTTGATGCCGGTGAGGATGAGGAACGCCGCGAAGATATAGAGCACCCAGTGGAATTCGCTGACCAAAGCGGCGCCGAAGCCGATCATGACGGCGCGCAAGGCGATGGCGCCCAAGATGCCCCAGAACAGCACGCGGTGCTGATACGCCCGCGGGATTGCGAAGAAGCTGAAGATGAGGGCGATGACAAAGACGTTGTCGAGGGCGAGGCTTTTTTCGACCACGAAGCCGGTCAGATATTCGACCCCGGCCTGCGACCCCAATTGCAGCCAGACGAAGCCGCCGAAGCCAAGGCCCAGTACGATATAGACGCTGGAGAGCAACAGGCTCTCGCGAACCCCGATCTCGCGCGTCTTGCGATGGAGAATACCGAGGTCGAAGGCCAGCAACGTGGCGACAATGCCGATGAAGGCAAGCCACATCCACAGCGGCTGGCCGAGAAAGAGGGTACTGACAAAAATATCCATGATGCTCCCCGAATGAAGATGAGGGGCAGCTCGCGGCACAGCATTATCTGGAAATCATCTGGAAAGACGTTCCGGACCCGGCATCGAGCTCACCCGATGCGGTCCGACATCACGATAAAACGGATATCGTCAGAGGGGCCCGGCCCGCGCTCCCGGAGATGGGGTGGCGGTATCGCAAGATCAACCCCGCCCGCACAGAAATTTCTGCGACGGGAGAATCCGTGGCAAACTGCCGCCATGGATGAGATCGAGATCGTTCCCTATGATGCGAACTGGCGGGACCTCTTTGCCGCCGAGGCGGCCAGGCTGCGGGGTGCTCTGGCGCCGGGCCTGATCATCGGCCTGGAGCATTTCGGCAGCACCGCCGTGCCAGGACTCGCTGCCAAGCCGATCATCGACATCCTCATCGCCGTCCCCGATCTCGCGCGGGCACGCAGGCAAATGGTCGAGCCGCTGGCGGAACTCGGCTATGCCTTCTGGGCGGACAATCCAAAGACCGACCGGCTGTTTTTTGTGAAAGGTCTGCCGCCCGCCGGCACAGGCCGCACCCATCACATCCATATTGCCGAACCGGATGCGGAACCCTGGCGTCGATTGCCCTTCCGCGACTATCTCCGCGCGCATCCGTTGGACGCGCGGCGCTATGAGCAACTGAAGCGCGAGCTCGCCGTCCGATATGCCACGGATCGCGAGGCCTATACTGCCGCCAAGGAAGACTTCATCTGCGAAATTCTCGCCAAGGCAATCGTGACGGATTCGTCATCAAAGTCATAACGTTCTGTCATGGTCGGTTGGCAATTCTTGCGCCCCGATAGCGATGTCGCTCGCTTGCTCAGCTAACATGGAGTTCCCGATGGCCTTCCGCGTGATCGAAAACCGTCTCTCCCGCCGCCATTTCTTGCGCAGTACGGCGGCGGCCGGCCTGATCACCGCCGGCAGCCTTGCCTCTCCGCGCCTCAGCCGTGCGGCACAGCGACCGGTCATCACCCACGGCGTCCAATCAGGCGATGTCGGCATGGATCACGGTGTCCTGTGGTCGCGCACCGACCGTCCCGCCAACGCGATCTACGAATGGGCGACGACGGAGAGCTTCCGCGACGTGCGGCACCTGCCCAAGGTGGCAGCGCTGCCGGAATCGGATTTCACCGCCAAGATCCTGGCGACACATCTGCCGCCGGATCAGGAAATTTTCTACCGCGTGCGGTTCCAGGACCTCGCCGATTCCGGCGTCGACAGCGAACCCGTCATCGGGCATTTCCGCACAGCACCCCGCGGCAAACGCGATGTCTCCTTCGTCTGGTCGGGCGACACGGTGGGGCAGGGCTGGGGCATCGATGTGGATCGCGGCGGCATGAAGGGCTATGCCACGATGCTCAAGCATGAGCCCGACTTCTTCATCCATTCCGGCGACAACGTCTATGCCGATGGCCCGCTCGTGCCGGAAATCCTGCTCGCCGACGGCACCAAATGGAAAAACCTGGTGACGCCGGAAAAATCCAAGGTGGCAGAGACGCTCGACGAATTCCGCGGCCAGTATAAATACAACTTCATGGATGAGAATGTGCGGGCGATGTACGCGCAGGTTCCCGTGCTCACGCAATGGGACGACCATGAAGTGACCAATAATTGGTCGGATTCAAAAGTCCTGCCCGATGCCTATCAGGAAAAATCGATCGCCCTGCTCGGCGCAAGAGCTGCGCGCGCGTTCCACGAATACATGCCGATCGCGACCGTGGCGGACGAGCCCAACCGCGTCTACCGCAAGATCGCCTATGGCCCGCTCCTTGATGTGTTCATGATCGACATGCGCGCCTATCGCGGCCCCAACGGCGACAATCTGGAAAGCCGCACGGACGCCACAAGCGCTTTCCTCGGCACCGATCAACTGAACTGGCTGAAGCGGGAATTGGCGCTATCGACAGCGACGTGGAAAGTGATCGCCGCCGACATGCCGCTCTCCCTGCTGGTCTGGAACAACGCCGCCGACAAGAAGGGCTTCGAGGGCATCTCGAACAACGAGTCCGGCACACCGCTCGGCCGCGAGCTGGAATTTGCCAATCTGCTGCGCTTCATGAAGTCGGCCAAGGTGCGGAACACGGTCTGGCTGACGGCCGATGTGCATTATACCGCAGCACACTATTACGATCCCAGCCAGGCCGCCTTCCAGGATTTCGACCCGTTCTGGGAGTTCGTCTCCGGCCCCATCCATGCCGGCAGCTTCGGTCCCAATGAGATCGACAAGACCTTCGGGCCGCAGGTGAAATTCGTGAAGGCCCCGGAGCCGGGCCAAGAGAAAGTGGGTCCCGCCGCCGGCCTGCAATTCTTCGGTCATGTGAAGATTGCCGCCGACAGCGGGATCATGACAGTCACGTTGCGCGACACCGCCGACAACGCCCTCTGGTCGATTGACCTGCCGCCGCAGGGGGCATGACGCGACGCCAGCGGCGTCAATCGGTGGCGTCACCCGCTTGCGGCGCGCGCTTGCGACCCGTGACCATGGCCCGCACCAGGTTCTCCTGGTGGCGGAAGCCGGCCATGATCACGCCGCCCACATGCAGGATGACGAGGGCGAGCAAGACATTGGCCAGCGCTTCATGGATCTCCTCGACCCAATCGACGCCCCAAAAGGCATCGGTCGTGTAGAGCCAGCCGGTCAGGCATAACCCCGCCATGCAGCTGATGAGCGCCAGGATCATCAGGCCGCCGGCCGGATTGTGGCCGAGATAGCGGCGTTCGCGCCCCGTCACGATATCGCGGAGATAGGCGGCAGCGGTCAGTGGTGATCGCACGAACTGCGTGAACCTGGCATAGCGCGAACCCACCAGGCCCCAGACCAGCCGGAAGGCGATCAATGCCCCCGCGCTATAGCCGGCCCATTCATGCAGATCGCCCCATTCCTCGGCGCTGAGCCAGGCAATCGCAAAGCTGGCTACCAGACTCCAATGGAACACGCGCACCAGCGGATCCCAGATCTTGACCGTCGCCGCCATGATCCGGTTCCTACTTCGACTTGACGACGACGAAGGTCTTCGGATCGAAATAGCTTTCCATCCGAGCGCCCGTGGCATCGGTGCCGTAGACTTCGTAGCAGCCTTCGTCGATCTTCACTTTCTTGATCGTCCAGCCTTCGGCTTCAAGCTTCTGCTGCAGGACTTCCTTCGGCTGCCATTCGGCTTGCGGAACGTTGCACATGTCTTCGGCGGCGGCCGTGCCGATACCGAAGGTGGCCAGAAGGGCGGCGGAAAGGAACAGGCGTTTCATGGTAGACCTCGATGTATGGTTGCGTTGGGGGTGGTTGCTGCCAGCGGGTTGCCGACGGCCGAACCATCGGCCTCCAAGCTGAAGCCAGGCTGACGGCGCCGACAAAAGTTGTTCAGCTTGGCGTAAGGTAGGACCTTGAGGATGCAGGCCTATCAAGGAGCCCGGAACGATGCGTGTCTTGCTGATTGAAGACGAACCCGGCCTGGGGCAGGCGGTCCAGGAGCACATCGCCGCCGCCGGCCATGCGGTCGATTGGGTGCTGCGGCTCGATGACGCAGAAGCCTCGCTGCGCGCCGTCGATTATGGCCTGGTGCTGCTCGACCTTCATCTGCCGGATGGTGCCGGGCTCGATCTGCTGCGCACCCTGCGGCGGCGCGGCGATGCGCGGCCGGTTATCATTCTCACCGCCCGCGACCAGATACGCGACCGCATCGACGGGCTCAACGCGGGCGCCGATGACTATCTCGTGAAACCCTTCGACCTTGATGAATTGCGGGCAAGAGTGGCCGCGGTGGCGCGCCGCTATGCCGGTAATCCCAACCCGATCGTCCGTCTCGGTACGCTCGACATCGATCAGGCGAACCGGCAGATCTCGCAGGCCGGCAAGCGCATCGATCTCACCGGCCGCGAATGGGCGATCCTTGAGCAGTTGCTGCGCCGGCCGAACGGCATCGTCACCAAGGAACAGCTGGAGGAAGCGCTGTATCCCTTTGGCGCCGAGATCGAGAGCAACACCATCGAGGTCCATGTCAGCCGCCTGCGCAAAAAGCTGGGGCGAGATTTCGTCACGACGTTGCGCGGCATGGGCTACCGGCTGGAACAGGCATGAAAGAATCCTGGAGTCTCGCGCGGCGGCTGGTTCTGGCCCTCACCCTGGGCCTCGGCGTGCTGTGGCTGGGCGCAGTGGCGGTCTCCGCCCTCGTGACCATGCACGAGCTCAACGAGGTGTTCGACAGCGCGCTCCAGGAAACAGCGCAGCGCCTGCTGCCGCTGGCGACGGACGATCTCGAGGAACTTGCCGAGGATGATGATCGGGCCATCGGTGGCACGGTCGCCGGGCACCGCGAGTATCTGATCTATCAGGTCCGTGACGCCGCGGGGCGCGTCATCCTGCGATCCCATGATGCGCCGCTGGCGGCTTTCCCGATTCCACTCGTCCATGGATTCAGCGACATGGACGGGCGGCGTTTCTATACCGAGGTGGCGCTGGAAAACGGCTTCGCGATTCAGGTCGCGGAAAAGGCCGGCCACCGGGCGGAGGCGCTGTTGGACACCCTGATCTGGCTGGCCTCACCACTCTTGCTGCTGCTGCCCCTGGCAGGCAGCATCATCTATTGGACCGTTGGCCGCACTGTCCGGCCGATCCGCGCGGTGCGGGAAGCCATCCGTGCGCGCGGTGGATCTAATCTGGCGGTCATTTCCGATGCCGGATTGCCCTCGGAACTGGCGCCGATCGTCAAGGATGTGAACCGCTTGCTGGAACGCCTCGGCCGCGCGCTGGAGGCCGAGCGCGCCTTTGCCGCCAACAGCGCCCATGAATTGCGCACCCCGGTCGCCACTGCCTTGGCGCAGATCCAGCGGCTGGGCGCGGAACTGGAGGGCACACCGCATCAGGCGCGGCTGCAGCAGATCACCACTGCCATGCGTCGGCTTGGGCATCTGGTGGAAAAGTTGCTGCAATTGTCGCGGGCCGAAAGCGGCATCGCCATGTCGGAAGAACGCAGCGACCTCGCACCCGTCATGCGCCTGGTGCTGGACGAAATCGGGCGCCAGACGCCGTTTGCGGGGCGGATCGACTTCGACATGCCGCCCGCGATCCCTCTCATGGCAGCCATCGACATCGACGCCTTTGCGATCGTGTTCCGCAACCTTGTTGAAAATGCCCTGCTGCATGGCGCAGCGACCGTACCGGTGCGGATCTTCGTCGATGCGGACCAGCATATTCATGTCGTCAATCGCGGGCCGGCGGTGCCGGCACCGGCAATCCCGCATCTGACCGACCGCTTCACCCGCGGTACCAGCGGCGCGCCGGGTTCCGGCCTCGGTCTTGCCATCGCCGACACGATCCTGCGGCAGGCAGGCGGCGCATTGGAACTGCACTCGCCCGCCCAGGGCCATGATGACGGCTTCGAGGCGGTCATCATTCTTGGCTAGATACCGCCCAAGCTAGCTCAGCACCGGCCGCATGAAGCTGCGCTCATAGCTCACGATGCTGCGGTTGCGCTTCTCCAGGTCGAGCGCCGCCTGGCATCCGGCATCTGTCACCATACGCTGGCGATAATCCTCATAGGCGGCGAAGCTCGGGAAGCTGAACAGTGCCACGGCGATGTTGTTGGCCCCTTCGCTCGGCAGGAAATAGCCGTGATGGGTGCCGCCCATGCGGTTCACCAACGGAATCCACAGGCGGGCATATTCCTCGAACTCGGCAAGCTTGTAGGGATCGAGCACGTATTTGAGATGGCAGGTGATCAAGACTGGCTCCTTTTCGAGATGAGGCGTGAAGTTCAGATCCGTTGCATCAAATCGCGACGCAGAAACTCGTTCAGCCTGTCGACCGCGGCATTGGCCGAGGCCGGGTTGCGCAGGATGCCGATTTCGAGATCTTGCAAGGGCGGCAATCCTTCATCCTCGCCGATGACGCGCAAGGTCGGCGGCACGCTGCATTGCGCGAGCCCCGCGACCGCGAGCCCAGCCTGGACCACGGCGACGAGCCCGAGCAGGCTGGCGCTCGAATAGGTGCAGCGATAGGCGATGTCGGCCTCGCCCAAGGCGTGGAGCACATTGGTGCGGGCGACGCAGCCCGGCTCGAACAGGGCGATCGGCAGGGGATCGCTCTCCCAGGCGACATGCTGCGGGGACGCCACCCAGATGAACCGCTCTCGCCGCAGAACCTCGAGCGGTTGTGACGGCAGGCGCGAGACGATGGCAAGGTCGATCCGCCCTTCCTGCATGGTCTTCACCAGCGCACTCGATTGCTCGCAGATGAGTTCCACCGTCACGAAGGGGTGTTCCGCCGCGAAGCGCGACAGCACCGGCGGCAGCAGGAAGGCGGCGTAATCGTCCGGCACGCCAAGGCGGACGCTGCCGGCAGCCTCTGGCTGCGTGACACTGGCCCAGGCCTCGTCCGACAGTTTGAGGAGCCTACGGGCATAGATCAGGAAGCTCTCACCGGCCTGGGTCGGCGTGACCGCGCGCGGCGTGCGGGTCAGGAGCTGCTTGCCCACCGATTGTTCCAATCGCTGCATCTGCATGCTGATGGCCGATTGGCTGCGCCCGATCTGCGGTGCCGCATGCGAAATGCTGCCGCCCTCGACGACGGCGACAAAGCTGCGGAGAAGGTCAAGATCAAGGGGTGTTGGCATATCACTATCAATTTATCAGATGAGAATACTCAAATCTATTCGTTTTACTGAACCTTGGAAGGGCGGCTAGCTGGTGTCGTAGCGTCTTATGAACGGTCATCGGCATGACAACGTCATCCTCCACGGGAAACCGGTTTCCGGCCGCCAGCCTCGGCATCGCCATGGCGATCATCGGCACGGTCGGCGCCTTCGCCACGGAATCGAAACTCGATCCGGTCACGATCGTGTTCTGGCGCTGTGTCTTCGGCACGCTGTTCCTGGGCGCCTGGTGTGCCTTGCGCGGCTATTTGCGCTGGCACGCTCTCTCCATCGCGAAGCTCGGGCTTGCGGCGCTCGGCGGCATCTGCATGGTGCTGAGCTGGACGGCGTTCTTCGCGGGCTTTTCGATGACATCGATCGCGACGACGACGATCGTCTATCATATCCAGCCATTCTTCGTGGTGCTCATCGGCGCGGTGATTCTCAAGGAACGCATCACCCTCGACCAGATCATGTGGATGGCGGCTGCCTTCCTTGGCGTCGTGCTGGCCTCCGGCCTCGTCCTCTCACCCGGCCCGCTCACCAGCACCTGGGCACAGGGAATCGTCATGTCGCTGGGGGCGGCACTGCTCTATGCGATTGCGACAATTCTCGCCAAAGGCCTTGGCGATCAGCGCCCGGAACTGACCGCCCTCTGCCAGACAATCACGGGATGCATGATGCTGGCTCCGTTTGCGGATTTTGCCCAAGCTGTGCCGGCCGCATCATGGCACTGGCTGATCGGCATCGGCGTGCTCCATACGGGCATCGCCTATGTCCTCATCTATTCAGCCTATCCGCGCCTCTCAACGCCGATGATCGGCGTGCTCACCTTCATCTATCCGCTGGTTGCCATCCTCGTCGACTGGGCGATCTACGATCATCCGCTGGGCTGGGCGCAGGCAATCGGCATGGTACTCATTGCTACCGGGACATTGGCCGTCCGCCTCGGCTGGCGCTTACCATCGCGTACGGCGCCGGCGTCACGCGCCAGATGGCAATGAGGAAACGCATGCCAGCAGAACGCTGCGGCATGTGAACCGTTCCGTTGGTGGATTGAAGGGGAGCTAGGCCTGGCCGCTGCCGCGCTCGGGCGGCCATGAACCGCTGCTGCCGGGCTGGTGCACCCGGTCGCTTACCTGCGCATCAAGATGGGCGATGCGTTGATAGAGCTCGAGGCTGCGCGCCATCAGTTTCTGGAAGTCCGGCGGCATCGCGCGCATGTCGTCCGTGGTGTCGCGGCCGCACAGATGATGACCCCCTAAGCGCCGCTCCGGCGACAGGGCTTCATCCAAGGTCAGTTCCCCGGTGAGGACCGCGCGGTGCGTCAGCAGCCAGGCCAGCGCCTCGGTAAGGCGGGAGACCAATCGCATGGTTTCGACCGAACTCGCCAGCCCCTGGTCGATCGAGAGTGCCCGCGTATCCGTCTCGGCGCGGTCGCTCAGATAGCGGCGCGCATCGACCAGCAGGCCCATCGTCTCCGACATGGTGCGGTCATAAAACTCGATCGTGGCCATCGATCGTCTACTCCGTGACAGCGCCGGAAATCCGGGCGCCCAAAATTACCTAACACCGCACCCGCCGGAATTGCCCCCGCAATCAGAGCATGGGTGGGTCCCACCGTTAACAGACATTCCAACCAGTTAAGAAAAAGTGATGATCCGGGCTTGAAGGCGCGAAATGCACAACCCAGATAGTGATTTGTCGGCCCGCCACAGAAAGCGGGGGCCGATTTAAACCGGGCCGATCCTGCTGGATGGCCCATTCATCTCCCATGTTGCTCGTTGGAGGATATGGCTATGCGTACGTTTGACCTCACCCCCCTTTTCCGTTCCTCGGTCGGCTATGACCGTCTGTCGCGCCTGATGGATTCAGCGTCCCGCGTCGACGAAGCCCAGCTGGCCTACCCGCCCTATAACATCGAGCAGGCGAGTGAAGATTCCTATCGCATCACGATGGCGGTGGCCGGTTTCACCGACGCCGAAATCACCATCACCGCGCAGGAAAACCAGCTCGTCGTCACCGGCAAGCCCGCCAAGGATGAGCAGCCCAAGAGCTATCTCCACCGCGGCATTGCCGGTCGCGCGTTCGAGCGTCGTTTTGAGCTTGCGGATCATATCCGCGTGACCGGCGCCAGCCTCGCCAACGGTCTCTTGAGCATCGATCTCAAGCGCGAAGTGCCGGAAGCGATGAAGCCGCGCACCATCGCGATCAACGGCGCGACGTCGCCGCAGGTGCTGGAGAGCAAGGCCGCCTAAACGAAGGCCAAGCCTGAAATAAAAGGCCAGGCCTGAAATAGCGGAGGGCCGCTAACCGGTTTCCCGGTTGCGGCCCTCTCAATTTTGTAAAGCCTCAGACCTGTCTAACTTGTCGCAGCCGAAAGTTAGGAGCGGGGCGTTCACCCGTCAAGCTAGATTCGCTTGGGCGAAGTGGTGCGCGCGCATTCGTGATGCAATCCCCTAAACCTGATCGATTGCGTCGTGATTAAGCAGCGTGGAATTCGTTTGTGCAGAAACAAATCCGCCGGCCAATCAGGCCGGCGGCAAGTTAGACAGGGAGGCATGAAACTGGATCGGAGAGATCCAGGAGAGGAAGGACAAGTCCTTCCTGACTGCCAAAATAGGCCCCGCGCGTGAACAAACGGTTAACATCACAGATTATTTTATTGCGTTTTCAAATAAGCCTATTTTCCTGAACATCCATTCAACTTTTGAACAGGCTTTCAGCCGCGGAGAGATGTTTCTTCTTCTTCGCGATGTCCGCTTCGACCCGGGCGATCTCCTCCCGCAGCTGGGCGATGTAGGCCTGCAGATCCTCCACACCCAGCGGGTCCAGATTGCGCAGCTTCGGCTTCTTGGTGATGGGGTCGAGATCATCCGTGTCCATGGCGTGGTCTTTCGCTGTTCCTGGAGAAGAGTTTAGACGCGGGCCTTGCCAATTGCCATGGCGGGCGGCTAGGGGAGTGTGACCCATCACGAAGGATCCGCCATGACCTTGCCAAACGAGATGACCGCGATCGAGATCAGCAGCTTCGGTGGCCCCGAGGTGCTGCGCCCGGCGAAACGTCCGCTGCCGCAATTGGCGGCCGACGAGGTCTTGATCAAGGTGGCGGCCGCCGGCATCAACCGGCCGGACATCCTGCAGCGCACGGGCGGCTATGCGCCGCCGCCGGGGGCGTCCGATCTGCCGGGCCTTGAGGTCGCCGGCGAGATCGTCGCGGTGGCGCCGGGTGTCAGCAGCTGGCAAATCGGCGACAAGGTCGCGGCCTTGGTCGCAGGCGGTGGCTATGCGGAATATTGCGCAGCACCAGCGCCGCAATGCTTGGCCATCCCCAAAGGCTTCGACATGATCCATGCGGCGGCATTGCCGGAGACGTTCTTCACGGTGTGGACGAATGTGTTCGAACGTGGGGGCCTGAAAGCCGGCGAGACGTTCCTGGTGCATGGTGGGTCAAGCGGCATCGGCACCACGGCCATTCAGCTCGCGCACCAATTCGGCGCCAAGGTGATCACGACCGTCGGCAGCGACGAGAAGGCGGCGTCGTGCCGGCAACTCGGCGCCGATGTCGCGATCAATTATCGGAAGTCGGATTTCGTCACCGACGTGATGCTGGCCACCAACAAGAAGGGCGTCGACCTCATCCTCGACATGGTGGGTGGCGATTACATCAACCGCAATCTCACCTGCCTCGGCATGGATGGCAGGCTGGTGATGATCGCCTTCCTGCAAGGCGCTAAGGCCGAGGTCAATTTTGCGCAGGTGATGGTGAAGCGCCAGACCATCACCGGGTCCACTTTGCGGCCCCGCTCGGTGGCGCAAAAGGCCAGCATCGCCGCGGCCTTGAAGGCGCAGGTCTGGCCGCTGCTGGACGCCGGCAAGGTGAAGCCGCAGATCTATAAAACCTTCCCGCTGGCGGAAGCGTCGGAAGGGCACCGATTGATGGAATCCAGTGCCCATACCGGCAAGATCGTGTTGACGCTTTAGGGCCTTATTTCAATTATTTAGCCGAAAAACGGTACCACCGCCAAAAGATTGCCCTTGGCAGTTTCGGGGGTGAATGCTATTTGCCTCTGTGAAGAGCCGTGTTCGGCGCCCCGTCTTGGCGCCCCGGCCGTTTTTCCAACATTGGTCAAGTCGTTGCTTGACCGCCCGACGGGGTTGCCGCCCCGTTGGCGAAGAGGAGTAGTCATGACCCAGATCCTGATGCCCAAAGCCACCGCCGTTTGGCTGATCGACAACACCGCGCTCTCCTTCGAGCAGATCGGCGCCTTCACCAATCTCCACCCGCTGGAAGTGCAGGGCATCGCCGATGGTGAGGTCGCGGTCGGCATCGTGGGCCAGGACCCGATCGGCAACGGCCAGTTGACCGCCGAAGAGATCAAGCGCTGCGAGGACGATGTCAGCGCCAATCTCAAGATGGCGAAGTCCGACATCCCGCAGCCCCTCACCCGCACCAAGGGCCCGCGCTACACGCCGGTCTCGAAGCGCCAGGATAAGCCGGATGCCGTGGCCTGGCTCATCCGCCATCACCCGGAACTCTCGGACGCGCAGGTCTCGCGCCTCATCGGCACGACCAAGCAGACCATCGCCGCCATCCGCGACCGCAGCCATTGGAACGCCGCCAACCTGCGCCCGCGCGATCCCGTCCTGCTGGGTCTGTGCACCCAGACCGATCTCAACGCCTCGATCCTCAAGGCCCGCAAGGCCGCCGGCAAGCCCGCGACCCTCGATCCGCTGCCCGGCCACGAACTGCCGGAAGAGCATCACGAGCATCACGACGAAAGCCAAAACCCCAATTCACGCTGGGGCGATCTCTCGGCGCTGTTCCCGACCAAGGGATAAGTCGCCATCGAACAAAAGGCCGCTGCCTGAAAGGGCAGCGGCCTTTTTTCGTTAAGGACGACGCGCCGCCCTATCTCGGGCGGCGGACGGCGCGGACCTTGCCGCTCTTGCCGCCGCCGCAGAAGAACCGATCGGCGCCGTCGGATTCGAGGCCGGAGACGCCGATACCGGCGGGGAGATCGAGAGTCTCGAGGGCTTCGCCCGTGCGCGGATCGACGCGCCGCAGATCGCTCTCATCGCCTTCCCAGGTGCCGTGCCAGAGTTCGCCGTCGACCCAGGTGACACCGGTGACGAAGCGGCTGCTTTCGATGGTGCGCAGGATGGTGCCGGTTTCGGGATCGATCTGGTGGATCTTCCGATCGCGATATTGCCCGACCCAGAGCGTGCCCTCGCCCCAGGCGAGGCCCGAGTCACCACCACCGCCCGGTGCCGGGATCGTGGTGATCACATCGCCGCTCTTCGGATCGATCTTCTGAATGCGGCTTTCGGCGATCTGATAGAGGTGGCGGCCATCGAAGGCCGTGCCGGCATGTGCCGCGACATCGATCGAGCGCTGCGTCTGGCCATCTGCCGGATCGAAGGCGTTGAGCTTGTCACCCGTGGCAACCCAGACATACCGCCCGTCGAAGGTGACGCCGTGCACGTGCTCGGCACCTGGAAAGGGGCCGTATTCGCGGATAATCTTCGCTGCCGATTGTTTCATCTCTGCACCCTGCTCGATTGTTGTCCTGAAACGATCCTAGCCAATGAGGTCGGGGGCCGGGAGTAACAAGGTTGTCGTGAACCCGGGCAGCGGCGGGGTCGTCCAGCGCCGCGCCCGGCCGTGGCCGAACGACTGCACCTTCCCGGTGGCCGCCAGCGCATCGAGTGCCCGCTGCACGCTGCGCTGGCTGGTGCGAAGCGCCAATGCCAGTGCCGAGCTCGACCATGACTCGCCGTCGGCGAGGAAAGCCAGCACCGCGGCATGCCGCTCTTCGACCGGCCGTGCCAGGATCACGACATCGCGGGCGCGGGGCGGTACCAGCGCAAAGCCGTCCTTGGTCGCGCTCACCTCGGCCAGTTTCCCGATCATCCGCCGGAGCCGGCCGATTTCGACCCGCAGCCGGGCACGATGCGAGTCATCGGCGTGTTTGGCACCGAATGCCTTCGCCACCAGCGCATCGCGCGAGACATCACCGGGCCATGCCTCGCCCAGGGCACGGGCAAGGGCGAACAGCACCGGCCGGGTGGCCAGCGAGACGCTTGCGCGCGCATCCCGCACGACATGACGGCAGGCATCGATGATAAAGGCGTTCGATGCCAGCAAGGCCTCGACCTCGCTGAGCAGGAGCGGGTGCTCGACACCGCGAGCGATCAGCCGTGCCGCGGGCGTGCGGAGGAGATTGAATGCGCTGGCGACCTCCGCCGTCAGAGCGGGAATGCCGGCCTGGCGCGCGGCATGGTGGGCGCGGGTGAGTGCCGTGCGCGCTTGTCTTGTCCGGAGGCGGCGCAACGCAATCCCGGCGACCATCAATTCATGGGCGGCCCGCAAGGCGGGCGGGAAGGGGGCCGGGTCGAGGTCTGCCAGCGCAGCTTCAGCCGCTTCGAGCTCGCCAATCAGCAGATGCCGCCTGACCCCGAGGTAGCGGGCATGCGCGGCATTGGCCAGATCGCCATGTTGCTCGAGTATCGTCCGCGCAGCATGCAGCGCCTTGGTCGGCCAGGCCAGATCGCGCGAGGCGAGGGCGATTTCGGCTTCAGCCACGACGCAGCGTGCGCGGGCCACGGGCTCTTTCGGGCCGAAGGCACGCGCCGCCTTCCGCAGCAGCGCCTTTGCCCGAACGAAATCGCCGAGCTGTGCCATCGCGATGCCGCGGAGAGCCAGCGCCGACGCGTCGTCGCGCAGAGCCACCCGATTGAGGGCACCCAGCGGGTCACCCGCCGCCAGCGCCCGACCAGCCGCCGTGATCAGCGAGTCCATCGCAATCCCGCCACACTTGTCACTCCCACCCTGGGAAGCACGACGCCAATCTATCGCACGACCACCGACAAGCCTAGCCAACACGGGGTCGACAACACGAGGAGTGTAGCCATGAGCGCCAATTTCGACTTCAAGAGAGCGTTGATCGCAACGCTTGCCCTCCCCGTCATCACCGCCGGCCTGGCAGGCATTCTGGCGCCGCGAAGCCAGGCGGCTGAAGAAAATCTCGACCAGATGCCAGCCGAACTCGAAAGCCGATTTGCGCTGAGCGCCTTGCCACCGGCGCTGCGTGACGCGGCGGCCGTTTATCTCCTTGATCCAGCGAAGGGGTACCACCTTGCGCGGGCGGGAACGAGCGGTATCGCCTGCCTTGTCGAGCGCACCGCCTGGGAGTTGGCTGACTTTCGCGACGATATCTATTTTCCGCTCTGCTATGACGCCGCGGGTGCTGCGACATATCTCAACGTCATCATGGATGCGGCAGCCTTGCGCGCCGAGGGGATGAGTGCGGCTGAGCTGAAAAGCGAAATTGAAGGCCGTTACCGGGCCAAGATCTACCAAGCACCGGACAAGCCGGGCCTCTCCTACATGGTTGGGCCGGTCATGCGCACGATCGGGCCGCCGGACCTCCAGGTCCATACCATGGCCATGCCGCATCTGATGTTCTACGCGCCCCATATCACCAACGAAGACATCGGTGCCAAACCGGATCTCGGCCATCACGCGAGCCTGCTTTATCCGTTCATCGACAGACAAGGCATCGCGGAGCAGAGCTACATGATCCAACTGCTCGGCGAGGCGGAGAAGGCCAGGATCCTGGCCGACGAGAAAACTCTCATCGACGATCTCTGCGCCTATCGCGATGTGCTGTGCCTGCCGCATTCGGCGCACTGAGTGGATCCTGCGGCGCGGGTCGGCGGCATAGCGCGAGCGATCAGGAACGGTCAGAATTGATCGAGAACTTTTTGCTCGTTGCAGATTCTCGGGCGCCGGAATCGTCGTGACAGGCGGGTCATTGCCAGCGCGGACAGGGCGCCGACAATGGACATGAAGATGAAGGCCGAGCCACGGATTTCCGCCTCGGACCGCTGAAAAATCGGAATATCCAGATCGGGGATGATCAACATCCAAGACGAGGTCGTGACAATGCCAAGGATCGCGCCACCGACATATAGTGTTCGCTCGCTTGCGCCGCGGACATGCAGTAGCGCCACGAGCAACCCAACGATCACCGCCGGAGCGGCACCAGCGTAGAAGGCATAGACAAGCCCGATGCCCATGATTGTGCCGATAAGGAGGACGACCAGCATCATCAAGGCATCCGCTGGGCCGGCCGCAAAAAGAAGAACGACCGGCAGGCACAGCATCCCGGCGATCGGGCCGCATAGGCCAAACAGTACCAAATGCCGGATGACCAGCCCAACGCTGTCTGACACATCAGTGTCATCATTCGGCAATGCGCCGGCCGATGGCGCGGCGTCGAGAGGCTGTGGAAGGGGTTCCATGTCGCGCGATTAATGCATGGGATAGCAGTCGGTGCAATCGCCCGCGGCAGACTCCGCCAGCGATGGTAGCCATCGCAGTGTTTCGCTATAAATTCTAGTTCTGGCACACCGCGCGTGGCGGGCCGATCCATCCTCATTTGTTCACCGCCAGGAACTGAGATAGCGCCCGCGGCGCAAACCCCGTAGAGTCCCGGAATTACAGGATTGCTGGGCTGCTGCGCGCTAGCGCGGCGGTTGATGACAAAACCGCGTCTGCGGCATGTTGCGCGGATGCGGTTATACCCCTTTACTCAATAGTGGCATTTAATATACTTGTTTTGTGAATTTCGGGGCTGAACGCGCCAACCTGCCCGACAGGAGAGCCATATGACAGTTTCCCACCACGCCGCCGGCGACCCGGCCATGAGTCCCACGACCCGCCGTCGCCGCGAACTGCTGACGTTTCTGTTCCTGACCATCTTCCTGGCACCGCTGCTCGCTGTCGCTTTTGTCGGCAGCTACGGCTTTGCCATCTGGTTCTACCAGATCTTCACCGGGCCACCGGGCGCCTGAGCGCGTAAGAAAGGCGCCCGATATGGCTGCGCAAGATTCGGCTCGATCCCGCCGCGCTTTTTTGACAGGCCAATCCGCTGCGACGATGGCAACGGCGAAGAGCCATGCGCCGCGGCCACCCTGGACGCTGCCGGAATCCGCCTTCGCCGCTGCCTGTACCGGCTGCGGCGAATGTGTGACGGCGTGCCCCGAAGGCATTCTCTATATCGATGACAGCAAACTGGCGGCGGTCGACTTCCGGCGTGGCGGGAATCTGTGCACATTCTGCGGTGCCTGCGCTGCGATCTGTGCGGAGCCCGCCTTCCTGGTCGCGACCGCGCGCGAGGCCGAAGCGCCGTGGCATCTCCGCGCCGCGATCGGCGAGGCATGCCTCACCCATGCCGGCGTCATGTGCCAGAGTTGCAAGGATGCCTGCGGCGATGGCGCCATCCGCTTTGTCTATGGCGCCTCGCGCATTCCGGGGCCCGATATCGATCTTGCGCGCTGCACCGGCTGCGGCGCCTGTGCGGCACCGTGTCCTGCCGAGGCCATCACCATTTTTGAATTGGAACCGATCCATGCCAGCTGACCAGGTGCATATCTCCAGCCTTGTCGTGCATGTGCGGCCGGAATGCTGTGCCGAGGCGAGCGCGCGCATCGCAGCACTGGCCGGCGCCGAGATTCACGGAGCCAGCGAGACCGGCAAGCTGGTCGTGGTGCTGGAGACGGCCCATGAGGGCGACATCCTGACCCAGATCAATCTGATCAACGAAATGCCGGGGATTATCACGACATCGATGATCTATCACGAGATCGACATTGCCGAGGAGGCATAACATGCTGAGCCTGACCCGCCGCCAAGTCATCAAGGCCAAGGCCGCTGCGATTGCCGCCACCGTTGCCGGCATCTCCATCCCCAGCGCGCAGGCTGCCAATGGCATCATTCCCGGTGATGAGGCGCGGCTGGAATGGTCGAAGGCGCCGTGCCGCTTCTGCGGGACAGGCTGCGGCGTCATGGTGGCGGTGCGCGACAATCACGTGGTGGCCACCCATGGCGACATCCATGCTGAGGTCAATCGCGGCCTCAACTGCGTCAAGGGCTACTTCCTGTCCAAGATCATGTATGGCGCCGACCGGCTGACGCAGCCTTTGCTGCGCATGAAGGACGGCGTCTATGCCAAGGATGGCGAGTTTCAGCCGGTGAGTTGGGAACGCGCCTTCGATGAGATGGCAACGCAGTGGAAGCGCGTGCTGAAGGCGAAGGGGCCGACGGCGGTCGGCATGTTCGGCTCCGGCCAATGGACGGTGTGGGAAGGTTATGCCGCGCTGAAGTTGATGAAGGCCGGCTTCCGTTCCAACAATCTCGATCCCAATGCGCGCCATTGCATGGCCTCGGCCGCGGTCGGGTTCATGCGCACCTTCGGCATGGACGAGCCGATGGGCTGCTATGACGACATCGAGGTGGCGGACGCCTTCGTACTGTGGGGCTCCAACATGGCGGAGATGCACCCGATCCTGTGGACCCGCGTCGCCGACCGGCGGCTCTCCAATCCGCATGTCAAGGTCGCGGTCATGTCGACCTTCGAGCATCGCAGCTTCGATCTCGCCGATATTCCGATCGTGTTCACGCCGCAAAGCGATCTGGCGATCCTCAATTTTATCGCCCATCACATCATCTCGACCAACCGGGTCAACAAGGCTTTCGTCGAGAAGCACACGACGTTCCGCCGCGGCGTCACCGATATCGGCTATGGCCTGCGGCCGGAACATCCCAAGGAAGCCGCCGCCAAGCACGCAGCGGACGCCAATGATTCGACGCCGATGACGTTCGAGGAGTTTGCCACCTTCGTTGCCGATTATACGGTCGAGAAGGCCGCCGAACTCAGCGGCGTGCCGCAGGAGCGGTTGCTGGCACTGGCCGAGCTTTATGCCGATCCCAGCGTCAAGGTGATGTCGTTCTGGACCATGGGCTTCAATCAGCACACGCGCGGCGTCTGGTGCAACAATATGGTCTATAACATCCATCTGCTGACTGGAAAGATCTCGGAGCCGGGCAATTCGCCGTTCTCGCTCACGGGCCAGCCATCGGCCTGCGGGACGGCGCGCGAAGTGGGCACGTTCAGCCATCGCCTGCCGGCCGACATGGTGGTGACGAATCCCGAACACCGCAAACATGCCGAGGAGATCTGGCAGATCCCGCACGGCACGATTCCGGAGAAGCCCGGCTATCACGCGGTGATGCAGAACCGCATGCTGAAAGACGGCAAGCTCAATGCCTATTGGGTGCAGGTCAACAACAACATGCAGGCCGGCGCCAACATGAATGAGGAGACCTATCCGGGCTATCGCAACCCGGAGAATTTCATCACCGTCTCCGACGCCTATCCAACCGTCACCACCTCGGCCGCCGATCTCATCCTGCCCACCGCGATGTGGGTCGAGAAGGAAGGCGCCTACGGCAATGCCGAGCGGCGCACCCATTTCTGGCACCAGTTGGTGACGGCGCCGGGCGAGGCGCGGTCCGATCTGTGGCAGCTGATGGAATTCTCGACCCGCTTCACGACCGACGAAGTGTGGGCGCCAGAGGTGCTGGACGCCAACCCGCAATTCAAGGGCAAGACCCTCTATGACGTGCTGTTTGCCAACGGGACGGTGAATAAGTTCCCGGTGAGCGAGATCGAAGAGGGCTACAACAATGCCGAATCCAATGCCTTCGGTTTTTATGTGCAGAAGGGATTGTTCGAGGAATATGCCGGCTTCGGCCGCGGCCATGGTCACGATCTTGCCGACTTCGACCGCTATCACCAGGAGCGCGGCTTGCGCTGGCCGGTGGTGGACGGCAAGGAGACGCGCTGGCGCTACCGCGAAGGCCTCGACCCCTATGTCGAGGCGGGCAGCGAGGTGCAGTTCTATGGCTACAAGGACAAGCGGGCGCTGATCTTTGCGCTGCCTTACGAAGCGCCGCCGGAAACGCCGGATGACGAATACGACATGTGGCTGTCCACGGGCCGGGTGCTGGAGCATTGGCATTCCGGCACGATGACCAGGCGCGTGCCGGAGCTCAACCGTGCTGTGCCGAATGCGCTGTGCTACATGCATCCCGACGATGCGAAGAAACGCGATATGCGCCGCGGCGATGAGATCAAAGTGATCTCGCGCCGCGGCGAGATCCGCGTGCGCGTCGAGACCCGTGGCCGTAACAAGCCGCCGCGCGGCCTCGTCTTCGTGCCCTGGTTCGACGAAGGGCGCCTCATCAACAAGGTGACCTTGGACGCCACCGATCCCATCTCCAAGCAGACCGACTACAAGAAATGTGCCGTCCGCATCGAAAAGGTGACGTCATGAGAGGGTTGTGCGGTCTCTGGCTGGTAGCGGCCGTGATCGGTCTTGCCAGCCTTTCCACCAATGTCGCCCAGGCGCAGGACGTAAAAGATCTCCGCGGCGGTGTACCGCCGACCGAGGAAGTGGCGCCGCCGGTGATCTATAAGGAGATCAACGACGACAAGCGGCGGGCGCGCAACTACCCCGAACAGCCACCGGTGATCCCGCACAATATCCGCGACTATCCGGTGACGCTCAACGCCAATAAATGCCTGACCTGCCACACCCGCGAATTCACCGCGCAATCCCAGGCACCGATGATCAGCATCACGCATTTCATGGACCGCGAGGGCCAGACGTTGGCGACCGTGACGCCGCGGCGCTATTTCTGCACGCAATGCCATGTGACGCAGGCAGAAGCGCCGGATCTGGTCGAGAACCAGTTCGTGCCGATCGAGGAAATCCTGCGCGCCTTCAAGCAGGATGGTGAAGCCGGGGAGCAGGCGCCATGATCCGGCGCCTCGTGCTGTGGGGCTGGCGGCGCGCCAACGAAATCTGGTTCGTGCTGCGCAAGCCCAGTGTGCATTTCAGCCTGGGGTTCCTGACCATTGGCGGGTTCCTGGCCGGCATCATCTTCTGGGGTGGCTTCAACACGGCGCTGGAACTGACCAATACCGAGGCCTTCTGCATCTCGTGCCATGAGATGCGCGATAATGTTTATGAGGAATTGAAGACCACCATCCATTTCACCAACCGGTCCGGCGTGCGCGCGACCTGCCCGGATTGCCATGTGCCGCATAAATGGACCGACAAGATCGCACGCAAGATGCAGGCGTCGAAGGAAGTCTGGGGCAAGATCTTCGGCACCATCAACACGCGTGAGAAGTTTGTGGGGCTGCGCCGGGAATTGGCCGAGCATGAATGGAAACGTCTCAAGGCGAACGATTCCCTCGAATGCCGCAACTGCCACAATTTCGAATACATGGATTTCACCCGGCAGAACGCCCGTGCCGCGGCCGCCCACAGCACGTTCCTGGCGGCGGGCGAAAAGACCTGCATCGATTGCCACAAGGGCATCGCGCATCATCTTCCCGACATGCAGGGCGTCCCCGGCTGGGATGCAAGCGAGTTGCCGCCGCTTGAGGCGCCGGATGACACGGCCAGCGACGATATCCGGCGGCTCGGCGAGGCGATGCGTAACCTCCCGCCGGCGGTGGCCGTGGCGGCACAATAGGCGTCTGCTTCTGGCAGCCCAAGCGGATATCGCCAGCGGTGCGGGAATCATGGCATCGTGTCGCACTGCGACGATGCCTGGAGTAATTTCGCGTGCCCAAGATCCATCTCCTGCCGGCCGATGACGCGACCAATGGCTGGCTCAAGCGATTGCCACTGCGGCAGCCGAAACCCAGCCTGCAGGGACGCATAACAGCCGACTGGCTGGTCATCGGCGCCGGATTTGCCGGGCTGGCCGCAGCACGCCGGTTGGCGGAGAACCGGCCCGGGGATCACATCGTCCTCCTGGATGCACGGTCTGTGGGGGATGGTGCGTCGGGCCGGAACTCAGGCTTCGCCATCGACCTGCCGCATCATGCCAGCGGCGATCTGCGGCATCTCGACGGGGCAAGGCGTGCCCTTCGGCTCAACCGGATGTCGGTCGATTATCTCGACCAGATCGTGACGACGCAGGGCATCGACTGCCAGTGGAGCCGGCAGGGCCAGATCATGGCGGCCAGCGCTGTATTGGGCGAAAGGCAGTTGGCGCATTTCCGGACGATGCTCGAAGCACTCGATGAACCATATGAAGTCCTGGATCAAGACGCGCTGAAGACCCTTCTGGGCACGCCGTTCTACCAGATGGCCGTGCGGACGCCGGGTACGGTCCTGATGCAGCCGGTGGCGCTGGTGCGCGGGTTGGCGGATACATTGTCCGCGAATGTGACGCTTCATGAGAACAGCGCCGTCACATCGATCGAGTATGGCGACGCGATTGTGGCCACCACGACACATGGCGAGGTACGCGCGGACAAGCTGGTGCTCTGCGTCGATGGTTTCGCCCCGCAATTCGATATTTATCGCAGCCGTCTGTTCGGCTTGCGCATCTTTGCCAGCATCACGCGGCCATTGACGGAGGCCGAACGGCAGGGGCTGGGCACCGCGCGTGAATGGGGTGTCTTGCCGGCAGCGCGCTTCGGCGGCGGCACGCTGCGTTATACCCAGGACGGGCGCATCCTGCTGCGCTCCTCCTACCGCTATCGGCCATCGATGCAGGCGGATGCCGGAACCAATGCCCGGGTGGCTCTCATTCACCGCCGCAAGTTCGGCGAGCGCTTCCCCCAGCTGAGGCACGTGCCGTTCGAGGCGACCTGGTCGGGGTTCCTGTGCCTGTCGCAGAACCTGGCGCCGGGATTTGGGCAACATCGGGCGAATGTTTTCTCGGCGGTGTGCCAGAACGGCGTCGGCGTCACCAAGGGCACGCAATCCGGCGTGCTCATCGCCGATCTCGCCTGCGGGATCGACAATCCGCTGATCGCCGACATGGCAGCACAGGGCCAACCCAACAAATTGCCGCCGGAGCCGTTTCTGGGGCTGGGGGTAAGAGCGAACCTGCTTTGGCAAGGCTGGCGGGCCAGGAGTGAGCGGTAAGGCTTTTAAATGAATATTTTTGCATTGACTTAATTAAGTGAATGGCGAAATATATCGCCATGGACATTTTCACAGCCCTTGCCGACCCCACCCGTCGCCATATTGTCGAGTTTCTCGGCAAGGGCGAGCAGGCGGTTGGCGCCATCACTGAGCAGTTCGAACTCAGCCCGCCGGCGATCTCTCAGCATCTCAAGGTGCTGAAGGAGGCCGAACTGGTGCATGTGCGCATCGATGGGCAGCGACGCATCTACAGCCTCAATCCGCAGGGCCTGACGGCGCTCGATGATTGGCTGAACCGCATGCGGCGCTTCTGGAACGGCAGCCTTGATGCGCTCGAGCGTGAACTCAGGAAACCTGTCGCCAAGCCAAAACCCAAATCCGTCAAATCGCGAGGAGACCAAAAATGAACGTCGCCACGGCCGAAAAATACGGAATCATCACCGAAGCCGGCAGCATTGTTTTCGAGCGCCTGCTCCCAGGCCCTATCGAGCGCGTGTGGGACTATCTGACGGATCCCGATAAGCGCGCCATCTGGCTGGCGGGTGGATCGACCGATCTGGCACCAGGCGGCAAGATCGAGCTCTTTTTCCGCCACAGCGATCTCCAGGCCAAGCCAGAACCCACGCCAGAGCGCTACAAGGCGATGGAGAACGGCGTCACCTTGCGTTGCGAGGTCACTGCCTGCAAGAAGCCACATCTTCTCAGCTATCTCTTTGGTAATGACGGGTCGGAGGTGACCTTCGAACTGAAAAGCCAAGGCAGCGACGTTCTGCTGACCCTCACCCATCGTCGCCTGCCGAACCGGAAAGAGATGCTGAGTGTCGCCGGCGGCTGGCATACGCATCTCGGTCTGCTGATGGATCATCTTGCCGGTCGGCCGGGGCGGCCCTTCTGGTCCAATCATGCCAAACTGGAACAGGAATACGATCAGCGCCTCGGCAAAGCGTGACGCGATGTGAAAGGAGAGTCGTGACATGGCTAGCATCGACCAGATTCAATATGTGAAAGCACCGATCGCCGATGTCTTTCGCGCGCTAACCACGGCGGAAGGCCTGGCCGCCATATGGACCGACGATCTCTCCGTCGTGCCGCAGCAGGGCGCAATCAACACATTCAAATTCGGCAACAGCAAGCCGGACCGAATGAAGGTCGCCGAACTGACACCCAACAAACGTGTGGTATGGGATTGCGTCGATTCCGATCCGGAATGGATCGGGACGGAGATCAGCTTCGAACTTGAGGATCGCGGCGGTTCGGTCGCCGTCACACTGAAACAGGACAAGTGGCGCGCAGTGACCGAATTCTACCGCTCCTGCAACTACAATTGGGGCATCTTCCTGCTGAGCCTCAAGGGTTATTGCGAAGACGGCAAAGGCGTGCCGTATCAGAATCGAAAGTTCTAGGGTTCAGCAGAGTTTTCGCGCATGACGGCGATCCTGATCGGCGCGGCGAACCTCACACCGCCACCGCGAGCAGGGCATGCCGATAGCCATCAAGAGCGGCCATTGCATTCCCCAGCAGCGTGGCATCGCCGATCTCGGCAAGATCGGCACGCATAACGTCGGCAAGGCCGAAATCGAACAGGGAGTGGATGTCGTCGAGGGTCTCATCCCACGGCCATGATGGACCAGCCTCGACCATCCGGTATTCCAGTATCAGCATGTCGGCGATGATGAAGAGCATGGTTCTGGCCTTGGCCGCGACCTGGGTGAGGCCTAGTGCGCCCGCGCGTTTCTCGACATTGCGCAGTTGCACGTTCAGATGATTGCGCCTGGCCGTGATCACGGCCAGGCGATGTGCGACACGCGACGGCGTGTCGATGGGACAGGCGAGGCTCTCGGCAAGATCGTTGAGCTTGCCAATGATATCGACAATGTTGTTCATCCCGCGAAAATAGATGCCGACCAGGACATGGTCGACGCGCTGGCGACCAGCCGATAAGGGCAGGATCAATTTGGTCTGGTGGGCAAACACGCCATCGCTGTTGGTGAAGGCGGACTCAAAATAGGCCGGGCGCCGCGATGCCAGCACCGTGCCATATTGCTCGATGAGAAGGTCGCGTTCTTTTGTGGCCGTCAGCGTCTCCATGCCATGCCCGGCACGGCCTGTGCCGTAATATTGCTGCAGCCCCAAGCCTTCCCATTCGACCTCGTAGGTCGTGACGGCGCCACGAAACCGGATCAGCATCAGGTTTCTGCGCCATCGCCTCAGACCAGCGTGTTCAAGGCCTACGTCGACGGCCTGGGCGCTTGAATGTCTCTTGCGCCAATGAATATAGAGCGACCAGAGACGTGGTTCAGGCCGAATGGGATAGGGGTCGAAATCATACTCGGTCATCATCCCCGCAACCCTCCTTGAGATAAGAGTTGTCGTGAGAGCTCCCTTTTTGCGACCTTTATCGCCTAGATGATAGGTGCCCTGCGATCTCCAGACATTATGTCGACATCGCCGGGGAGAAGTTCCATCAGACAGTTTCTGTCTGCACCTATGAGCCGTTCACCTGTGTTGCTGCGTCGGCGATCGTCGGCCCAAGAGCAAGCCAAAGCCTCGGAACGGCGACACCAATGCTGCTTTTAGGAATTATTGCAGAGATCGTCAACAAGTTGCTTCAGCTCGTTTTGTGCGCCCCGTCATAGCGAGCCGAGCCGCCGACGATTAGAGTGAACATCATGCGTGTGTCGATGTGCGCAATATTTGCGAGGAGTGCTGCATGCGATCGATCGGTTTGGTCCTTAGCCTGGCAGCCGCCCTGGGCCTGGCGGCGTGCTTTGTCCAACATCCAGATTTGATCGGCGCGGCAGAACCGGCCGAGGCCGGTGCCTGGAGTGCCGCCTGGGTGGCGGCACCCTTGCGTGACGGCGATGAGCCGGGCTTCTTCCGCGTCACTGATGTTGACCCGGCGCAGGGCGTCTTCACGGTCGAGGAAGCCGATGCCGACGGCGTGGGCATGGGCGAGAAGATGGAATTGCATCTGCGCCGCGTGGACGCGCAATTGTTTCTGGATGTGCGTGACAAGAAAGACGGTCCGTGGATGCTGTTCGTGGTGGAAAAGGCGACGCCGGAGGAGATTGTGCTCGCCTGGAAACCAGCGACGAAGCCGTTCGAGGACGCGATCGCCAAGGGCGATTACAAGGCGCATCTCACCAAGACCGGCGAGGACGTGCGGGAGATCGCGATGAACGAGCTCAGCGTGGCCGAAGCCAAGCTGCTCGCCGCAAATTGGCGTAATCTCTTCGTTGCCGAACGCATTACGCTCAAACGCATGGCTGACGCCAATTGAAAATGTATCGTTTCAACAGGCTGCGGTAGTCCGGCTGGCGGCAACCATTTTTACCGTGCGCCGACCTCGGCGTGTGTGCCTGCACAATCGGTGACTGATTCGCCGGCATAATCGTTCATGCCGCTGGGCCACGGTCGCGGATGCGGCAGGCTTGCCTTAACAGGCGAACAATCTTTACGGGTTTTCTGGTCTGACAGGCGTTGCGAAAGAGCGTAGCTTTCTCGTTGCGCGCCCAATGGGTCGGGCGTGTTATCGATCCCAGCGTGTACCAACATTTCGGCACCAGCTTTGCGCCCCAGCTTTATGCGATGGGGTGCGACGCGGGGCGTTTTTCGCGCATCCAGAGGACGTGCTGGGTTTGAGCGGGGCCAAGATTTCAGAATGAAGACATGAGGGAGTGACTCTGACGTCAGCTATTTGAGGAGACATGGTCATGCCTAATCCGGGACAGGAATTATCGAGTATAGATTTTGCCTCCATGCTCGGTGGACCGCTGCGGGCGGTCATCAATGCGCAAGCCCAGGCCGCGATCTCCACGGTCAATTTCATCAAGGAGGTCGGCTTCAAGAAGCCGGCGGCCGAAGAAGTCGCGGGCGGCGATACCTCGACGCAGGAACCGATCTACGTCAAATTCAAATATCCCAAGGAACTGAGCCCGTTCCAGCCGGCCATTCCGGCCGATGCCGGTGACCCGGCCGCGGTGCCGCCACGGGCCGCTCGTCCAGCGGTGGCCGCGGTACCGGCGGTCTTCGAGACGCAGCAGCTGGAAGTGCCGATTCTTACCATGCTGCCGATCCCGTTCATCCGCATCGACCTCACCACCATCGACTTCAATGCCAAGATCAATTCGGTCGAGTACCAGAAGACCGATACCAATCTGAAGATCGATGCCGCCCTGGAGGCCAAGGCTGGCTGGCTGTGGGGCTCGGCCAAGCTCAATGTTTCGACGTCGTTCCAGCGCACGACGCAGCAAGGCAACACGGTCGACCGGACCTATTCCATGGCTGTCCATATCAAGGCGGTGCAGGACGAAATGCCCGCTGGCATGGAACGGATTCTTGGCATCCTGGAGGGTGCCATCACCTCGAAGCCTGCGGCATAGGGGCCGATCACTAGAGGGTGACGCCGCATGCCCTATCTCGGCGACTATCTCGGACAGATCCTGTCGGAGATTTCGATGGCACGCCTGCAGGCGGATCTGGAAACGGTCCGCCTGGCCGAGCTTTATGCGGCCCATCCCCTGCTGCGCACGATGCCGGTGCCGCATGTCCGATTGCCCGATGTCGATCTCGATATCCCTGTCCTCATCAAGGCGTCGGAAGAACCGCGCGATGCTGAATCGTCGCGCGGTGGGGCGACCTTGCCGGAGATATCCAAGAAGTTCGACGAAGTGTTCACCGCCCATCTGGTCAGATCCGGCGTCGCCTTGTCGGATGCCGATCAGAAGAAGCTGCGCGCGACGCTCGATGAGCGCCTCGCTTCGGGCCGCTTGCCGCGGGAGATCGCCGTCGATGTGCACCGGATGGCGGACGATCTTACCACTGCGGCGTTGCGTGTCGTCGATGAGGCACGGCCCGCGGCAGAGCGCGAAAAGCCGATGGCACAGCCGGCCGCAGCGCTCAAGGAAGCAGTGCGGCTGGAACTGCTGAAACTGCGCACGGCCCCACCGCGGCTCAGCGTACTGGTGACCAGTTCGGAAATCCGCGAAGCCGCCTCTGCCGACAATGTGACGCGGCTGCGGCTCAAGGTCTCGGAGCACGGGGTCGAATGGACCTCGGTCGAGACCGATGGCGTGCAGCACGACCGTCTCGTGCCTGAGTGAACGGCGATGCTGCGGCTCATGCATGCTGAGGGCATCGCCGATCTGCTGCTGGAGCTGCCGGGTCTGATCGGGCAGCAGGAGCGGCGCTCGACCGATTTTGTGCGCAATGCCGTGGCCTGGCTGACGGCGCTTGAGGATCTGTTCACCGCGAGCCGCCTGCACCAGGCCGGCAGCATCGCCATCCTGCGCAGCGGGCTGCTTTCCGCCGAACATGGTCATGTGCCGGAGGGCTTGCAGTTTCGCGGGCGTCCGACGCGCACGCGCGTCCTCACGGCACTGGCGGCCCAGGCCCTGAAGCAAGCGGCAGATACGGCGTCAGAGTTGCTTTCCGAAAACCGGGCGCGTCTCGCCGAAGCGGAACGGGTGGCTCAGCAGATCGTGGCCGCCGGCCTGTCGCGCGGGGTGATCATGGGCCGTGGGGAAGAGGCCAGCAACACCGAGTTCCTGCGCGCGCTGCGTCGGGGCCTCAGCACCAGCGCCGATCTGGAGCCGGCGGCGGTCCATCTCGAAGGATTGGTCGGACCGTATGATGCGCTCATTTTGTTCGACCGGGCGCTGGCGCCGCATCTTGCCGTGCTGGCCGTCGCCATGACCGGGCAGATGCAATGAGATCTGGAAGGAGCAAGCCATGGCGACATCCAATTTGAGCGGCAAGGATTGGTGGCGGGCCAATCAGCGGAATTATCCCAACAGCCAGGATATCGACGATCTCGAATCCGGCTTTCGCGCGCGGGTGCAGGATTTCATTGGGTCGCTGCGCCATGCCGGTGCCAGCGTCACAATCGCCAGCACGCGCCGCAATGCCACCCGCGCGCATCTCATGCATTATTGCTGGAAGGTTGCCCATGGCGACATCGCCGCCGCCGACGTGCCGGCAATGAGTGGCCTCACCATCGACTGGGATCATGGCGATGCGGAGAAATCCAAGCAAGGGGCGCAGGAGATGGTCAATCTGTTCGGCATGGCGCACATCGCCTCGCTCAGCTCCAACCATATCAGCGGCAAAGCCATCGACATGAACATCTCGTGGAAAGAGACGCTGGTTCTGACACAGCCGGCGCCCCTGCTTACGCGTATCGAGAGCCGGCCGCGCAGCGGGCAGAATCGTGAGCTTCACGGGATTGGCGGTGACGTTTTCCGGGTCTTCAAATTGTGTTCCGACCCGCCGCATTGGTCCTTCAACGGCCGTTAGCCGGCGCTCGTTTCCCGTGAAGTCTTGAGGGCGTGCCGCGTTTACTGGCGGCCTCGGTCCGTCGCATCCAATCAAAGAATATTGTCAAACCAACAGGAGTGAAGTCACCCGTTTGGATTGTATTTGGTCCCACATTCCTATTTTTTGGGACATTTCCCCGATTTCTGTTAGGATTTAATTTAGTCTCATTCGTGTAAAATTTGATCGATATTGTTCTCAAACTGTTTGGATCGGCCTTTGGGGGGCTAAATGGGGATCGTCGAACGGCGCTCGCAGATCGAGGTTTCGGTCATCAAAGAGATGGGCGCCATGATGCAAGCGATGGCCATCCGCTCGGCGGTGTTCATCGGTGAATTCGGCTGCGGCCATGACGAAGAATTCGACGGCAACGATTTCAGCGCCACGCATATCATTGCGCGCGTCGGCGGTGAACCGGCCGGCACCATGCGCCTGCGCTATTTCGCCGACTTCGTCATTCCCGAACGCCTCGCTGTCCTGCCTGCCTTCCGCAAGGGCCGCTATGGCGACCGCGGTGTGGCTTACGCGCTGGCCACCTTCGGCTTCAACCTCTCGCGCATGAAAGGCTACAAGCGCTTCGTCGGCTATTCGGTGCTGGGCCTCGAACAATTCTGGGACCGCGTCGCATTGGCGAGTGGCGGCCGCGTCGACCGCTTCGGCGATGCGCCCATCGAATGCTCAGGCTCGACCTGCATCGGCGTGTTCGGGTCATTGGACCCGATGCCGGGTGCCGTGGATTCCCGCGAACATCATCATATGCTCACCGCCTGCGAGGCCGAACTGCCGCACCATGTGCAGCAGCGGGCGCAGCTGATGCAGTCGGTGAGTCATGAGGTGCCCATCGATGCATTGCCGGTCGACAGCCGGCGTGCCAGCGACCGCCGTGGCGCAGATAAACGTGGTGGCGACCGTCGGGCCACCGACCGTCGGGCCGATGAACGCCGCGCCACCGATCGCCGTGCGCTCGACCGCCGCGGCGACAATCGGCGGAGTGTGGAGAATCGCGGCTCGGATGTGGTCGGCCAGGATTTGCGCTTTGGCGACCGTCGCGCCGATGAACGCCGCTCAGACGAGCGCCGTGCCCAGGATCGCCGGGCAGGAGACCGCCGCGCCAGCGACCGCCGCCATCACGAAGCAGCAGCCGCGCCAGAACAGCGCAACACGTTCCATCATTATGTTGAGGCCGCGGTCGCGTAAGGCCGCTGAGCTACTCCGGCAGAAAGGCGCAACCATGCGTGCTGGCTGGAAACTTCCATGGCCGGCACTCGGCTGGCAATGCCAGATCATGGTCGATGGCGGTAGCGCAGCTTTTGTCCAGCGTGACGCCTTTCTGAGTGACGGCGAGGTCGCGAATGATGGCAAGTTCGCGTAGCGCGTTGGTCCAGATACGTGCGGAATCAGCGGGTGATTTGTCTCGGAAGTAGTGGGCCCTGATCGGCGTGCAAGAGAGGGTCGCTCCGGCAAGATTGGCGTTCATGACAATCGCCCCGAAACCAGGATCGTCTCCTCGGCCGGGGTCGAACATGAGTTCATTCCCGGCGAAGCGCGCGCCGGTGAGATCGCTGTCAATGAAAGCGGATATCTGCAGCGACTGGCCTGATCTGGTTTGCGAGAAATCGGCCGCCTTCAGCGAGGCGTTGTAGAAGCGCGCACTCTCTACATCGGCATTTGTCAGATTGACGCCGTTCATCGACGCACTAAAGAACTCGGCGCCGATCAGTTCCGCGTCAGTGAAATTGGCTCCATCCAGTTTCGTGTTGGCGAAGGATGTGCTGCCGATGCGCGCCTCGCTGAAATCGATCCCTCGCAGATCCTGGTCGCCGAGACGCAGGTTCCAGCCCTCTAGGCCGCGAAAATCCACCAGCCTTGGGTCGATATCTCTCTTCAACAGTAAGATCTGTCGGCGGCGCAGCATTTCCAATTCTGGATCGTCCGGCAGCTGGCGCAGGCCGGTCTCGGCGGCCGTTAGTGCCGCTGTGAATTCTTTATCCAGTTGCAGACTGCGCACCAAACCGGCATGGGCGTCGGCGAGAGTTGGATTGCTGGCAAGTAGCCTCCGATAGAGAGCGATCGCAGCATCAAGATCATGGCCGCGTTCGAGATGCGCGCCAAAGCGCAGATTGAGGTTGATGTCGTCCGGCGTTTGAGCAAGGTCTGCGGCAAGGGACCTCGTCTCCGCGCGATACGCGGCAAGGATGGGGTGTGCGATGTGCCCAAAGGCATTGTCTGTCGTGCCGAAGGTGCTCAGTGGTGCAATCAAATAATCGGCGGTTCCCCAGGTGCCGTCATCCCGGTGGTCGGCGATCAAGCCAATCCGATCGCCAGTGTGCAGCATCGGGCCGCAATTCATGCCGTCGCCTTCGGTGTACTGCAGCGTCAGCGTCTGTGTTTCGGGGCCTTTCCACACGTCGGATAGCGCCACCACCGTGACCGTCTCAAAAAACACGGCAATGGCTTCGGGGCAACCCTTCAGGCGCTCCATGAACGGTGCCCGGCACGTCGCGTCAGCGGTATCGGGGCAAGCGGCCCACATTTCGGTGGCGGCGCCGATGCAGGGCGTACCCGGCGTGGTCTCGACCGAAGTCACGGTGCCCTCGGCGATCAGATCGCCGGCCGCGAGAATGTCTTCAGGCTGGACGCTGCCCCCCATGCAGGCCGATGCTTGGGGCACGGCTGTCACAGCGAGCAGAGCCACCAGCAGCAGTTTCCGAGTTCGGCGCATGGGTTCCCCAACGAAATGCGAAGCCGAATTGTGGCGGGAGAATTGGGCGTTTTGATGACCGGAAAGGGCGTCGCCTACCGCTGGTCCAGTTTGAACTCGATGCGGCGGTTCTTGTTGTAGGCGGCGTCGGTGTCGGCGGGGTCGAGGGGGCGGAATTCGGCGTAGCCGGCGATGACCATGCGGTCCGCGGGCAGTCCACGGCTTATAAGGTACTTGGCGACGGCGCCGGCGCGGGCTGTTGAGAGTTCCCAGTTGGAGGGGAACTGCGCGGTGAAGATCGGGCGGCGGTCGGTATGGCCGTCGATGCGCAGCACCCAGTCGAGATCCGCCGGAATATCCATGGAGAGCAGAATGAGTGTCGTCGCGAGGTCGTCGAGCTGCGACTTGCCGGCATCGCCCAGCACGGCTGAGCCGCTGTCGAACAGCACTTCGGATTGGAACACGAAACGGTCGCCGACGATGCGGATGTCCTGGCGGTCGCCCAGCACTTCGCGGAGACGCCCGAAGAATTCCGAGCGGTAGCGGGCCAACTCCTCGACCTTGGAGGCGAGCGCTGCATTCAGACGATTGCCGAGGTCGACGATCTGGACTTCCTGGTCCTTGGATTTCTGTTCCGAAGCGTCGAGAGCCGCCGTGATGCGCCCCAACTCCTCGCGCAGCGCCAGCATCTGCTTGTTCAGCAGTTCGACCTGGAACTGCGCCTCGTCGGTGATCTTCTTCTTCTCGGCGTCTGATCCCAGGATCTTTTGCTGCAGATCGTCCTTGAGGCTTTCCAGGGCGGCGATATCGGAGAGGAGGGCCGTGATGCGCTGCCGGTCGGCGTCGATGGTCTGATAGGCGTCAGCAAGCTTCTTCGCCTGGTCGGCATTGAGCGTCGCCTGGCGGTTGGCGGCGTCACGCTCGCCGATCACGACGTTGAGCTGGTTCTTCATCTCATCGCGCTCGGCGGTGGAGCTTGCGAGCTCGCCGGAGAGTTGGGAGAGCTGGGCTTTCAGATCCTCGGCGGTCTTCTTTTCCATCGCCAGCATGTTGGCGATTTCCGAGATCTGCAAATTCAGTTTGGCCAGCGCATCGTCGCGGCCGGATAGCGCCTGACTGAGGAACATCTGCGCGATCACGAACACCATGAGCACGAAGACGATGACCATGAGCAAGGTCGAGAGCACATCGACATAGCCCGGCCAGGCTTCCATCGGGCGTGCGCGACGGCGGCTCATGGCTTAGCGCTCGTTGCTGGCGGCGGCGGCGATGGTGCGGGCCAGGAGCTTGATCTCGCCGCGGATTTCCTGGACGGATTGGGTGCGGCCCGTCGCCAGTTCGTCGGAGAGGCGGGTGAGATGCGCGTCAAGATTGCGGAGATGGTTGCGGCTGTTGGCATCGATGCCAAAGCCGCCGGATGACGCCAGTTCGGCAAGCCGTGCGGTGACCTGCTGCTGGCTGCGGAGCTGGTCGTTGAGCACCGCCAGCTGATCCGAGATCTGCTTGAAGCCCTGGCCAGAGGCGCCGCGTCCTTCCTCGCCGCGCTGCATGACACGCTGCAGCTCGTTGAGGCTTTCGGCGGTCTGTTCGAGGAGCGCCTGGATGTAAGCCGGGATCGGCTGGTCGCCGGCATCGGCAAAGGCGCCGGTGCCCGCGGAGGTGAGGCGGGTCTGGCCGGAGAGCCAGTCTTCAAGCTCGTTGAAGAAGCGGTTCTGCGCCTGGCTTGCCATCAATTCCATGAAGCCGATGATGAGCGAGCCGGCCAAGCCGAACAGCGACGACGAGAACGCGATGCCCATGCCGCCCAGGGGCTTGGCGAGGCTTTGCTTCAAGGTATCGAACATCAGGGTCGGATCCTGCCCGCCGCTGATCTGCAGATTGGTAATGGCATCTGAAACGCCCTTCACCGTGCCGAGCAGGCCCCAGAAGGTACCCAGCAATCCCAGGAAGATGAGCAGAGAGGTCACATAGCGGCTGATCTCGCGGCTGTCATCGAGGCGCGACTGGATGCCGTCCAAGAGCGAGCGGAGCGAACTGGTGTTGAGATGGAGCCGGCCGGTCTTGTCTTTCAGCATCGCCGCCATCGGCGCCAGCAGGCGCGGCTGGGTGTAGCTCTGCGAGAAGCCACCGGTGCGGTAATCCTCGATCCAGGCGATGTCGCTGTAGAGTCGCAGCACCTGCCAGATGGTGAAGAGGATACCGAGCAGCAGCACGACGAGGATGCCGGTGTTCAGAATCGGGTTGTGGGAATAGGCGACCGAGATCGGGTCCCACAACAGGATTGTGATGCCGATGGACGCAAGCAGCGCCACCAGCATCCACAGCAATTGCCAGATCGGACGACTCATTCAGGCACCGTTCTCAAAAAATGCGACCGGGCTGGGAATTGCGACCAAGCTAGCTGGGTCACGCGGGGTCTCAGCCAGCTGCCGGGACGATGTCGACGCGGTCGGCCGGGCTGCCCTCGGATTTGGTGCCGAGCGCGCGGACGTCGATGCGATTCGACCGCACACCCTTGCCGATGAGGTATTTGCGCACTTCGAGGCCGCGGGCCAGCGCCTTGCGGCGCGCCTGGCTCTCGGCATCCGGGGTGCCGCTGCTATAGGCGAGCACCTGGACCTTAATGGTCTCGTCGGCCAGCATCTTGTCAGCGATGGCGTCGAGGTCGCCGGTGGCACCTTGCGGCAGGTCGTCGCTCTCGCCCTCGAACACGATGCGGGTGGCGCCGCCGGGGAGAACAGCATTGCCGCCGGTATCGGGCAGGGTTTCATCCGGTGCCTCGGCGCTGGCGACCTGTTCGGCCGGAGCGTCAGCACCCGGAGCATCGGCAGCGGGCGCGTCAGCAGACGGGGCAGCGTCGGCCGCGGGCGCTTCAGCCGCGGGTGCGGCAGCAGCAACTGCCGAGGCCGGCGCGTTGGCGGCTGGCGACGGCACGCTGGCGGGAACTTCGGTCGGCTCGGCCGGCGGTGTCGGTGCCGGGATGGGCTCAGCCGGGGCTTCGACCGCAGGCGCTTCGGCGGCCGGGGTTTCCGGTACGACCGGTTCTGCCGGCGGGACAACCGGTGCGGATTCAAGGGCGGCTTCGGCGGCGGCTACTTGAGCTGCGGCACCTTCCTCGGTCGCGGTCGGTGTGGATGCCGGTGCGGGCGCTGCGGCAGCCTTCTTCTTGCGCTTTTTCTTGGTCGGCGCGGCGTCACCCGGTGCCTTCAAGGCGACCGGCTGTGCGCCCGGGACGTTCAGATAGCTTTGCGGATTGGCGTTGGTGGGCGTGCTCATTGGCAGGCCCGCACGATTGCCGGGGGCGAAGGCCGGATTGGCGTAGGGCGCCACGAAGGGTGCGTTGGTCGGCATGGCGGCATAGCCATAGACCGGCGCTACCTGGCCGTAGACGGGCGCACCGGCAGGCGTGAAGACCGATCTGGGCTGCGCGCTGACGCGGGCAGGTGCGGCATAGCCATAGGGCTGGAAGGCGCCAGGTGCGGCCGGCGCGCCGTAAGGCGAGAGAGCGCCGTAATTCACCGTGACTGGGGCGGAGCTCGCTTGCGGGAAGTAATAGGCCTGCTGGGCCTGGGCACCACCTGCCAGGGCAAGGGGCGTTGCCAGAGCAATACCGGCCAGCAGGGTCTTTGCCAAAAGGGTGGTCTTACGTCCGCCGCGCGCTGCGTTCGCCTGCTTGCTCATATCCGCCTGCCAGTCTCACTAGAGGGATGCCAATCGGAGAGGACTATAACCGATCCGAATTTGTCCCTACAACCCGCCCTTTGCCGAGCCGGTATAAGTATTTAGCTGGTAAAAAGGGCGGACTCGGGTCCCTGGAGGCGGGCTTAGTGGCCGATCAGGTTCTGAATCGGCGCGTGGAGCGTGTTGTTGGTGGCGAGAATCTCGCCATTGGCCAGCACCACCGGCTTGCCCTTGAGGTCGCTGACATAGCCGCCAGCTTCCTTGACCAGCAGGATGCCTGCCGCGATGTCCCAGGGCGAGAGGAACTCCTCCCAGAAGCCTTCATAGCGGCCGCAGGCGACGTAAGCGAGGTCAAGGGCTGCAGCACCGAAGCGGCGGACGCCGGCGGTCTCGCGCATCGCCTTGTCCATCTGCTTCTGGAAGCGTTCGATATGGCCGTGGCCACGGAACGGGATGCCGGTCGCGACGACGCTCTCGTTCAAATTCTTGCGGCCAGAGACGCGGATGCGGCGGTCGTTCAGGAAAGCGCCGGCACCCTTCTCGGCATAGAACAGCTCGTCCTTGATCGGGTCGAAGATGACGCCGGCGGTGATCTCGCCCTTCACTTCGAGCGCGATCGAGATGCAGAAATGCGGAATGCCATGGAGGAAGTTGGTGGTGCCGTCGAGCGGATCGACGATCCAGCGGGTGTCCGGATCGGGACCTATTTCCACGCCGCTTTCTTCCATCAGGAAGCCGAAATTCGGCCGCGCCTTTTTCAACTCTTCCTTGATGATGGCTTCGGCCTTGTGATCGGCATTGCTGACGAAATCCGCCGGGCCCTTCTGCGAAACCTGCAATTGCTCGACCTCGCCGAAGTCACGGCGAAGACCTCGGGCTGCCTTGTCGGCCGCCTTGCACATCACATTGATCAGGGCAGAACGCATCGCCATAGTTGGGGTTAATCCTTCGAGCGTTCCATGTATTCGGAATCGGCGGTGCGGACCACGATCTTGGTGCCGGCGCCGACATGCGGCGGGACCAGGACGCGGACGCCGTTCTCCAGCACGGCCGGCTTGTAGGAGGAGGAGGCGGTCTGCCCCTTCACCACGGCATCGGCTTCGACGATCAGGCAGACAACGGTTTCCGGCAGGGTCACCGAGATGGGCGAATCTTCGTAGCTTTCGACCGTCACCACCATGCCCTCGGTGAGATAGACGACCGGCTCGCCGATGAGATCGGCGTTGAGCGTCAGCTGTTCGAAGGTGTTGGCATCCATGAAGGTGTAGTCTTCGCCGGAGGAGAACAGGAACTGGTATTCCTTTTCGTCGAGGCGGACGCGGTCGACGGTGTCCGACGAGCGGAAGCGCTCGTTGAGCTTGGTCCCGTCGCGGATGTCCTTCAACTCGACCTGCAGGAAGGCGCCGCCCTTGCCCGGCTTCACATGCTGGGTCTTCACGGCGCGCCAGAGGCGCGCCTGATGTTCGATGATGTTGCCCGGACGAATGGCGTTGCCGTTGATCTTCATGGCGTCAACCTGATCAGTCTTGAAATGTTGTCTGGAAAAGCGGGCGGTTTCTAGCAGGTGGGCTCTGGATAGTAAACCGGCGGATAGGCGCGGGCCTCGGGCCGGCGTCTATGACGTGCGGGTACTGAAAATGACACGCCTAATACGAGCTGGTCGATTCGTGTGTCGAGGGGACCGTCGGGCAATGTCGGAGAGAACGCCGGAGTCGCGCTGCCGGTTGTGGTTGTTCTCACGAACGGAATACCATATCTAGCTGGAAAAGAACAAAAAATCCTCAATCGTTCTCTTTTCGATCTAAAGTCTTTACAAGTGGAACAAAGCCTGTACATTGGGCGTCATTCGGCGCCGATTTGTCACTGATCCGGTGCTGTGATCTAAGGTGGGAGAGAGACTTATGTCGCAGAACGTGGTCAAGATTTCGGACAGGGATAGCAAAGAAAACATGGATAAGAACAAGGCGTTGGACGCCGCGCTGGCGCAGATCGAGCGAGCCTTCGGCAAGGGTTCGATCATGCGTCTCGGCAGCAGCGAACAGGCGGTGGAAACCGAAGTCGTTTCAACGGGTTCGCTGGGGTTGGATATCGCCCTTGGCATCGGTGGCCTGCCGCGCGGGCGCATCGTCGAGATCTACGGCCCGGAAAGCTCGGGCAAGACCACATTGGCGCTGCAGGTCTGCGCCGAGGCCCAGAAGGCCGGCGGCACCTGCGCCTATATCGATGCGGAACATGCGCTCGATCCCTCTTACGCCACCAAGCTCGGCGTCAATGTCAGCGACCTCCTCATCTCGCAGCCGGATGCCGGCGAACAGGCGCTCGAAATCACCGACACGCTGGTCCGCTCCGGCGCCATCGACATCCTGGTGGTGGATTCGGTTGCGGCCCTGGTGCCGCGGGCCGAACTTGAGGGCGAGATGGGCGACAGCCATGTCGGCCTTCATGCCCGCCTGATGAGCCAGGCCCTGCGCAAGCTCACCGGCTCGATCAGCCGCTCCAAGACCATGGTCATCTTCATCAACCAGATCCGCATGAAGATCGGCGTGATGTTCGGCAATCCCGAAACCACGACCGGCGGCAACGCCCTCAAATTCTACGCCTCGGTCCGCCTTGATATCCGCCGCATCGGCGCCATCAAGGATAAGGAAACCGTGGTCGGCAACCAGACCAAGGTGAAGGTGGTCAAGAACAAGCTGGCGCCACCCTTCCGCGTCGTTGAATTCGACATCATGTATGGCGAAGGAATCTCGAAGATGGGCGAACTCATCGATCTGGGTGTTGCTGCCGGGGTGGTCGAGAAATCCGGTGCCTGGTTCTCCTACAGCACCCAGCGCATCGGCCAGGGGCGTGAGAACGCCAAGGGCTTCCTGCGCGACAACCCGGCCATGGCGAAGGAGATCGAACAGAAGATCCGCGCCAATGCGGGCCTCGTCGCCGGCGCCATGATGGATGCCAGTGGCGGCGACAAGGCCGCAGATGACGCCGACGCGTAAGGTTTAGCCCAAACGATCGCGGTCCTGCCCTCATAGGCCGGACCGCCTGCTTCTCTCTCCGGCAAACGCGCCGGTCCCGGGTATCCCCCGAGGCCGGCGCGTTTTGTCGTTCTGGGGGAGGTGGCTCCTGCGAGAGTTGTGGTAATCCTCGCCGCGCAAGCCAATGGACCCTGGTGCGCATTGGCAGTTCTGCATGTTACGCTCGGCCACCATGACTGACGCCGCGCTGCCCCTTGATTCAAGCACAGTCCTTACCCCCGCCGTGCTCCTTGCCGGTGGCAGGTCATCGCGCATGGGTGGGGGGGATAAATGTCTGCGGCTGCTGGGCGGGCGGGCCATTCTGGCCCATGTCATTGGCCGTGTCCGGCCGCAGGTCTCGGCGCTCGTCCTCAATGCGAATGGCGACGCCAAGCGCTTTGCGACGTTCGGCCTGCCGGTAGTGCCGGACGATATCGGCGGCCAACCGGGGCCGCTGGCCGGCATACTCGCCGGGCTCGACTGGGCGGCTGCGCGCCAGCCACAATCGGACTACGTGCTCAGTGTTTCTACCGACTGCCCGTTCCTGCCGCTCGATCTGGTGTCGCGGCTGCGCGCGGCGACCAAGGCCGATACCGAGATCGTGGTCGCTGCCAGCAATGGCCGCCGGCATCCGGTGATCGGCCTGTGGCGCGTCAGCCTGCGCCAAGCGTTGCGGCAAGCGCTGGCGCTGGAACATTTACGCAAGGTCGAAGCATTTTGTGACCGCCATCGCACGACAGTGGCAAATTTCCCTGGCGCGGTGAACTTTCCGGGCGCTGCCGTCGACCCATTCTTCAACGCCAACACGCCGGATGATCTGGCGGTGGCGGAGCGACTCTGGGCCAGGCCAGATCGTACATGAGCACCAATCACGGGATGCCAAATTGATCCCAACGATGTCGATGACCTTTCGCCGCGGCCTGCTTGCCAGCGCGCTGCTGATGACTGCCACGATGTCGGCCCACGCTGCCGACCTTACGCCGGATGAACAGAAGATCATCTGCGAGGAGCGCGCGACCTGTCAGGTCGTTGGCGTCAACGATGCCGGCAAGGGCAAAGGCGGCGAAGCGTTGCGCGTGGCCGAGATCGTGCTGGGCTTTGCGGACCTGCCCAATTACTTCCCGGAGGAAGGTTGCCGCTCGACCGAGGCGGCGCTGGAAGCGATGGATAAGGTCGATGGCGGCCGCGAGATTTGGCTGTTGGCGGGGACAGCCCGGCCTCTCAAGCTGCTGCCGCTGTGCAATGACGGCTATGGCTCGGCGATGATGGGGTACGACGATATCGCCATCGCCGACAATCGTCTGGTGCACACGCAATCCGGCGGCTCCGCCTGGCGCTGGAATACGAGCAAGACATTCCAGCTCTCGCCGCTCCGGCTCATCGCCGAAGACAATTGCTCCTATCACAACGCCGTGCCGAGCACCGGCACGTTCATGACGGTCGATCGCCGCACGCTGGAAGCGCGTGCCTATGCGCCGGCGCCGCGCGACGATTGGACCAATGCGGAGATCGGCTGTCCGACGCCCGCGGTGGATTTTGCGAAGCCGCTGCAGCCGCAACCAGCGCCCGATGTGGTCGCTGCCTATGCCGTGCCAGTGCCGTTCGATGTCGATCCCTCGCCGCTGCCGCAAGGAACCACACTCGGCACCTGCGGCCTCAGCCTCACGAGCGATGGCAATAAGGGCTTCATGATTTTCGGCAAGCCGGCAGCGTCCGAGGATGCTGCCGAACTGCGTGTCATCGGCGAGACGGGGACATCGCTCATCATCCAGGTGCGCGATCCGCTGGCTGCGGCCGCACGACAGGCAGCAGAGGGCCTTTCCTGGATCAAGGCGCCGCATGTCGAAATCTGGACCACTGAAAGCCAGCTGTTCGAAGGCGACGCATCAAAGGGCCCAGAGCACAAGTATTTCCAGATCGGCATCGGTCTCGATGGCATGGTCCATGTAGGGGCCGGCAAGCCCACTGTCTTGCCCAAGGTCACCACTTGGCCGGGCAAGGACGAGCAGGAGCGCGACGTCACGGTCCTCCGTGTCACCTGGCCGGACGATGCGGCGCTGGTCTATGGCGTGGGCGTAGTCTATTCGCAGGCGAGTGAGGCCAAGCAGCTGCGCCTGGTGTCGAACGCGCCGATCATCAAGAACAAGCCGTTGTTCCTGCCCGGCATGTGGCACAACTCGCAGGACGAATCCGGCGCGCCCGGCGGCGCCTGTGAGTTCTCGGGCGATACGCATCAGCTCGATCTCTAGGCACCGCGCCTTGCGTGAAAGTTCAGCGACGCTGCCAGGCATTTTAGTCATATTAATTGCCGGTTAAGCAACATGCCCCAACATGCCCCGAAACTTATGTCGGGAGTGGTCATGTCTGCTGTTTCGAAATCGGGGCGTATCGGCCTGCGCGCGCGCGTGATGCTGTCGGGTATTGCCGTTCTGCTGGTCGGAATCGTCGGTGCCGGCGGTGCGGCAGGCTGGATGGCCTATAATCAGGCCAAGCGCGACGCTGCCGCCAATCTCAGCGCCATTGCGACGGGAACAGCCAGAGAGGTAACCGGCTTCATTCAGCCGGCTGTGGATGTGGCGGACACGATCGGTCGCGCCATGGAAGGCGGCAAGGCAACCGGCTTGCCCAGAACGGCCATCCAGGGCCTCATCGTGCCGATCGTCAAAGTGCATCCTGAAATCGTCGGCAGCACCGTAGCGTTTGAGCCCAACGGCTATGACAACAATGACGCGGCCTTCAAGGGCATCGCCCCGGAGCAGGATGCCGAAGGGCGTTTCGTGCCTTACTATTACAACAAGGCCGACGGCTCGATCGGCATCGACCCGCTCATCATGACGATCGAGGCTGGTATCGAGGGCTGGTATCTGGTGCCCTTGCAGGCCGGCCGCACGATGCTGACGCCGCCTTACATCTATCCGGTCGAGGGTGTCGACGTGCTGATGTCGACCATCAGCGTGCCGATGATGAGCGATGGCAAGGGCTTCGGCATTGCCACCATCGACCTGCCGCTGACCAAGGTCGCCGAGACGCTCAATGCCATCAAGCCGATGGGTGACGGCCGGGTCATGCTGCTCAGTCATGACGGCCAGTGGGCCGCAAATTCCGATGCCAAGCGCATTGGCCAGGTGATTGCCATGGAGAAGGATGCGGCATTCGAGCCGGAAGCCGACCTCAAGCCCATGTATGAGGCATTTCTCGCCAGCAAATCGACCGAGCCGGTGATGCAGATCGATGCCAGCGGCGAGCATTTCGTCGTGTTCGCGCCGATCAGCTTCCGGGGTCCTGCGGAGATCTGGACGCTGGTGATCGAAGTGCCCGTGGCGACTGTGCTCAAGGACGCCAACAATCTCATCTATACGATTGTCGCCATCGTCGGCATCGCCTTGCTGCTGGGTGCCGTCATATTCGCCTGGGTCGGCAACCGCATCGCCAAACCGATTGTGGCTCTGGCACATGTCACCAGCGAAGTTGCCCATGGCAATTTCGGCGCTGTGGTGAAGGGTGCCGAACGCGGTGACGAGATCGGTGAACTTGCCCGCTCGGTCGAGGTGCTGAAGCAAGGTCAGGTCGACAAGCTGCATCTGGAGGAAGAACAGAAGAAGGCGTCGGAACGCGGCGAAATCGAAAAGCGCGCGGCGATGCAGAAGCTGGCGGACGGTTTCGAACGTTCGGTGAAAACGGTGGTGGACAGCGTCACCAAATCCGCGCAGCAATTGCAGACCCATGCCAAGTCGATGTCGGATGTCGCGGAGAATGCGACGCAGAAGATCGGCGATGCGTCAGGCGCTACCGACAATGCCTCGGGCAGCGTCGATGCGGTGGCGGCGGCGGCGGAAGAACTCTCCGCCTCGATCAGCGAGATCAGCCGGCAGGTCGCCAGTTCCTCCGACGTCGCGCGCACCGCGGTGGGTGAGATCGGCAAGGCCAATGACACGATGAAGAATCTGGTCGTGGTGTCGGCGCGCATCGGCGAAGTCGTGAAGCTGATCACGGCCATTGCCGAGCAGACCAATCTGCTGGCCCTCAACGCCACGATCGAGGCGGCGCGCGCCGGGGAAGCCGGCAAGGGCTTCGCCGTCGTTGCCAATGAGGTGAAGGCGCTGGCCAGCCAGACCACCAAAGCGACCGAAGGCATCTCGGTGGAAATCCAGGCGATCCAGAACTCGACCGACGGTGTGGCGCGGGCGATGGCGACCGTCACCAGCACGATCGAACGCATCGATGAAATCTCAAGCTCGATCGCGGCTGCCGTTGAAGAGCAATCGGCGGCGACGCGGGAGATTTCCAGCAACGCCCAGGCAGCGTCTGGCGGCACGCAATCGGTGCGGCAGAACATCAACGGCGTCGAGACTGCCGTGCGCTCGGCCCGCGATACCGCATCCGGCGTGCTCAGTGCTGCCGAGATGATGGCGGAGCAGGCGAAGTCCCTCAACCGCGAGGTAGAGTCCTTCATCGCCGAAGTGCGCGCCTCCTAAGATTTCCCTCGACCGGCATGCGTCACCTATCCTAGCCTCCAGCCCTGCATTTATCGGGTTGGAGGTCGGGGATGGGGCGCGAGAAGATTGCCGTTATCGGCAACGGGATCATCGGGCATGGTGTGGCGCAGGTCTTCGCCAGTGCCGGGCATCCGGTGGTCATGATCGGGCGCAACCGCGCCAGCCTTGATGCCGCCATCGCCAAGATGGAAGCGAGCCTCGCCGATTTCGTGAAGCATGGCCTGTTTTCGGTCAACGAAGCCAAGGCGGTGCCGACGCGGGTGACGCTGAGTACCGATCTCAAGGATGCCGCGGATGCGGATCTGGTGATCGAGGCGGTGACTGAGGATCTGCCCCTCAAGCTCAAGATCTTCGGTGAGTTGGACGGAATGTGTCCGCCCACGACAATTCTCGCCTCCTCAAGCGGCCAGCCGGCCAGCGCTCTCATCGAGAACGTCAAGCATCGTGGCCGGGTTATTGCGACACATTTCTGGTATCCGCCCCAGCTCATCCCGTTGGTCGAAATCTGCGGTGGGCCGTTCTGTGCGCCGGACGTACTCGCGCGCACCGTGGCGCTCATCCGCGGCACGGGCAAGGAGCCGGTGGTGATCGAGAAGGAAGTGAAAGGCTTCATCGGCAACCGCCTGCAATTTGCGCTGCTGCGCGAGGCTTGGGCTCTCTGGGCTGACGGCATCGCCTCGGCCGAGGCGATCGATGCGGTGGTGCGCGCCTCCTTCGGCCGGCGCATCGGCATCACCGGGCCGATTGAATCGGCGGATATCGGTGGCCTGGCGACCATGGTCAATTTCGGCAACTCGCTCATTCCCGATCTCTCGACCGCATCCCAAGCGCCGGCCAAAGTGGCAGCGCAGGTGAAAGACGGCGGCATGCCCGGCATCTATGACTGGCATGAGCGCGATCCCGCGGCGTTGCGGGCGCAGCGCATGACGGAGTTGTTCCGTTGGCTCAAGGCCGACCGCGACGGCAAGAAATGAGCATGATGAAGACGGATCCTTATTGGTGGGAAGCGGCGCCCCGCCCCGATATTGCTCGAAGCAATGTGCCGGCAAAAATCGACGTCGCCGTCGTCGGCTCCGGCTATACCGGCCTCATCGCTGCGTTGAAGCTGAGTGCTGCTGGACGATCGGTCGCCGTGTTCGACAGCGGTGCCATCGGTTCCGGGGCATCGAGCCGAAATTCCGGTTTCGTCGGCCGAACGCTTAAATATTCCTTTGGCGATCTGGTGAAGGCCAAGGGGTTATCGCACGCAATCGCGACCTATCAGGAAATGCAGGTGGCGTTCCGCGCGGTCGCCGACACGGTCGCCGAATACGGCATCGACTGCGCCTTCAAGGTCCATGGGCGGCTGATTGTGGCTGAAACCCCGCAGCAATATGAAGACCTCAACCGCGAATACGAATTGCGCCAGCTGCATCTGGGCTCGCCGTTCGAGACGCTGGACAAGTCGGCCCTGCTGCGCGAGATCGGCAGTCCGCGCTATCTGGGCGGTGTCGTGCTGCCGGATTTGGCCTCGATCCATCCCGGACTCTATCACCAGGGCCTGGTCAACGCGGCGCTGGCACGGGGCGTCGCCCTCCACCCTTTCACGCGGGTCGGCAAGCTCATACCGCAAGCACAGGGCTTCGCGGTCGAGACGGCGCGCGGGAATTTGGCCGCGCGCGATGTCATCATGGCGACCAACGGCTATACCGATGGCCTACTGCCCTGGCTGCAGCGGCGATTGATCCCGTTCGATGCCTGGCAGATGGCGACGGAAGAACTACCGGCGGGTCTCATCAACCAGCTGCTGCCCAAGGATCGTACCTATATCGACTCTTACATGAACATCGATGCGATCCGCCGCTCGCCGGACGGTAGCCGCATCCTCTATTGCGGCAAGACGGGTCAGCGCAGTGACCAGGTGACCATGGGCCGGCGCCTCTCAGCCGAGTTACGCGCGGTGTTTCCGGATCTCGGTGACGTCGGCGTGTCGCATAGCTGGACCGGCCGATGTGCGGCGACTTTCGACCTGCTGCCCCATCTTGGCACCCAAGACGGCATTCATTATGCGGTCGGCTATTGCTTCGCCGGCCTGCCGATGGGGTCGCATTTCGGGCGTTTGCTGGCGCAACGCATCTTGACGCCGGGCGTGGTGAAGTCGGTCTTTGCCGATCAGGCCTTCAAGACGGTGCCGTTCTATCAAGGCAACAACTGGTTCGTGCCCTGGATGATGCGCTATTACGACCTCAAGGAAGGCAAGCGGCAAGTCGCCTAGGCGATGATGCCCGTGCTGCCCGGCCGCGTGGCCGGATTGCCAAGCCATTCCGTGCGCTGGCGCAGATGCCGGCTGAGCTCATGGGGATCGCGCAAGGGCTCGATTAGGCTATAGGGCATGACATCGCCGATCGAGACCTTAAACTGGGTCCCGATCTTGTTGGCGACTTCATGCAGCAGCAGCGCCAGGCGCGCTGTCATGCTGATATGGCTGGCGATCTGGAACAGGCGGCTGTTCTGGCCGTGGAAGAACATCGGCACCACATCGGCGCGTGCGGCATGGATGAGCCGCGCCGTGAACGGCTTCCAGTCGAGATCGACTGCCTGCTTGGCAAACGGCGTCGGCGTGGTGGCGACGCCGCCCGCCGGGAAGACGATCAGGCAGCCACCTTCGACGATATGTTTGCGCGCAAGAACACGGGTCTTCAGCGTGGTCGCCTTTGCCTCAGGCCCGGGATCAAAATCGATGGGCAGGATATAGCGCTGGATTGCGGCATCCGGCGGATAGAGCCGCGCATTGGTCAGGACCTTGAAATCGTCACGCACACGGTTGGCGAGATGGCCGATCAGCAGGCCGTCGACCAGGCCGAAGGGATGGTTGGCGATGATCACCAGGGGGCCCGCGGCCGGCAGCTGCGCCAGTTTCGCGGCATCGTAGTCGATCTGCAGCTGCAGGAGACGGAGCGCCGCGTCCCAGAACTCCGTGGAGCCACTCATTTCGGCCTGATAGAGATCGTAGAGGCGTTTGAGGCGGAGCTGGCCGCTCAGGATCTCGATGGCGCGGATGGAAAGACGCGCCAAGGGCGTGTCATAGGCGCTGGCATAGGTGAGGGAGAGGCTGCTCATCCAACCCTGATAGCGCGCCAGAGTTGCGGGGAGGTCGCAAACGCATGAACTTGCCATGACAGGCTTTGGCAGCCGGCACTAGCCCGACGCCCCTAAATACCTGCAATTGGCGGGGTTTTCGGGAGATCAGGCGCGGTCTTGCGTTCCGGCGCCCTTTCGCTATTGATGGGGAAAGCACGAGAAAGCAGCCACCGGGACGGAAACCACGTGACGCAAGAAGCCAGCCGCAAGCTCCATGAACAGCCCCAGGATCCGGAGTTCGGGCCGTGGCTAGCGCAGGCGTCGGTGCTGATCGTCGATGACGAGCCCGGCATGCGCAATTTCCTGCTGCGCACCCTGGGGCCGCGCTGCAAGCGGATCGAGGAGGCATCTGATACCGAGGAAGCCAGCCGCAAGCTCGACGCGCAGCATTTCGACGTGGTGATCCTCGACAACATCATGCCGGGCAAGAACGGCGTCGAGTGGCTGGCCGAGCAGCGCGCGGTCGGCTTTTTCGCCAACGCGATCCTGATGACAGCCTATGCCGATCTCGACACGGCGATCCAGGCCCTACGCGCGGGGGCGGTCGACTTCGTGCTGAAGCCGTTCCGCTCCAACCAGATCCTCAATGCCGTGGCGCGCTGCCTTGATCGCAGTCGGCTGCAGCGGGAAAACTACGTGCTGCGCTATGAATTGCGTGCCTCCTCGGACCACATGCTGCTGCGCGACAAGCTGATCGGGCAATCCGTCGCCGTCAGACAGGTGCGCGAGAAGATCGCGCGCGTAGCGCCTTTGCCCACGACCGTGCTGCTGACCGGCCAGTCCGGCACCGGCAAGGAAGTGGCAGCGCGCTCGCTTCATGCGCTCTCCGACCGGGCCGAGAAACCCTTCGTGCCGGTCAATTGCGCGGCCATACCGCCGGAGATGATCGAAAGCGAATTGTTCGGCCATCTCAAAGGGGCGTTCACCGGCGCGGTCAGTTCGCGCGAAGGGCTGTTCATGCATGCCCAGGGCGGCACGCTGTTTCTGGATGAGATCGGCGAATTGCCGCTCAACCTGCAAAGCAAGCTGTTGCGCGTGCTGGAGGATCGCCGCGTGCGGCCGGTGGGGTCGGAGCGCGAGATCCCAGTCGATCTGCGGTTGATCTTTGCCACCAACGTCTCGCTCGAGGCCGAGGTCGAGAAGGGCCGTTTCCGTGCCGATCTTTTCTACCGGCTCAATGTCATGCAGATCCATCTGCCGCCGCTGAAAGAGCGCGGCGACGATGTGCAGGAATTGGCGACCCTGTTCATGAGCAAGCTCTCCCAGCAGCTTGGCATGCCGCCGGTGGCGATCGAACCCTCCGTGCGGGCGGCCTTTGCGCGCTATGACTGGCCGGGCAATGTGCGCGAACTGCGCAATCTCATCGAACGCTCGCTGATCCTGGGCGAGATCCCCGACGAGTTCCGCGCTCTGGGCGCCGGGCCGGTGCCGTCGGCCGCCGAAAGCCTGCAGGAGATTGAACGGCGCCACATCATGGCTGTCCTGCAGGAGGCCAACGGCAACCGTGTCGAGGCCGCGCGGCGGCTGGGTGTGTCCCGAAAGACCATCGACCGTAAATGCGCGATGTGGAATGTCTAAAGGGGCACCCGGTCATGGCGTGCGGTCGGTTCGCTACCGCATCCTCGCCATCGCTTTGCTGCCGACCCTCGTTATCCTACCGCTGCTGCTTGGCATCACCATGGTGCGGTGGAATGCGAAATTCGATTCGCTGCTGATTTCGAAGGTCAATGGCGACCTCACCATCGCGCATCAATATCTGGCACGCATCCTCGAAAACACCGGCGACCATGTGCGGGCGCTGGGCAATTCGGCGCAGTTTCGCGACACCTTGGTCAGCAGAGATGCCACCGCGCTGCCGGCATTTCTGGAGCAGAGTCGGCAGGATCTCGGGCTGGATTTCCTGGCCCTGGTCGATGCGCAAGGCCAGGTGACGGCGGCGGCGCAACGGCTCACTGGAAATGCGCGCACGGATTGGCCAGTGGTGACCTCGGCGCTGGCCGGGGCGGCGTCGACGGCCATCGACATCTTTACCAACGAAGAACTGGCAGCGTTGTCACCGGCGTTGGCGCACCGCGCGCGGCTGGATCTGGTCATGACACCCAATGCCGTACCGACCGATCGGTTGAGCGAAACCCAGGGCATGGTGATTCATTCGGCGAGCCCGGTCACGCTGGATGACGCTGCGGGATCGGCCTTGGTCGGAGGTATTCTGCTCAATCAGAATCTGGTCTTCATCGACACCATCAACGATCTCGTCTACCGCGAGGCCAGCCTGCCAGAAGGCAGCCAGGGAACGGCCACCCTGTTCCTCGATGATGTCCGCATCAGCACCAATGTGCGGCTGTTCGAAGGGCGCCGCGCGCTGGGCACGCGCGTCTCAGGCGCGGTTCGCGAAACAGTGCTGGGGCAAGGCAAGGTCTGGCTCGACAGCGCCTTCGTGGTCAATGACTGGTACATCTCGGCCTATGAACCGATCGTCGACAGCTTCGGCAAGCGCGTCGGTATGCTCTATGTGGGCTTCCTCGAAGCGCCGTTCACGCAAGCTAAATATGTGACCCTGGCCACCATCATCGCCGCCTTCCTGGTGGTGACGGCGCTCAGCGTGCCGCTGTTCCTGCGTTGGGCGCGCGGCATTTTCAGGCCACTGGAGCGCATGACTGCGACCATCACGCAAGTGGAGAGCGGCGATCTTGGCGCCCGCACCGGCGTCAATGTGGTGAAGGACGAGATCGGTCGCGTGGCGCTTCATCTCGACGATCTCCTTGACCAGCTGCAGGTGCGCGACCGGAAACTCCGCGATTGGAACGAGGAACTTAACCGCCGCGTGGAGGAACGGACGCAGGAACTGCAACTCGCCAACCGCCAGCTAGAGGCGACCACCAAGCAGCTGATCATGTCGGAGAAGCTGGCGGCGATCGGCGAGATCACGGCGGGTGTGGCGCATGAGATCAACAATCCCATCGCCGTCATGCAGGGCAATCTTGAGGTGGCACGCAACCTCATCGGCACCCATGGCGATGTCGCCAAGACCGAGTTCCGCCTGCTCGACGAACAGATCCAGCGCATCAGCCAGATCGTCACCAAGCTGCTGCAGTTTGCCAAGCCGGAGGAATATGCCGGCTATGTCGAGCGGCATGCGCCGGCGGAGGTGATCTCGGATTGCCTGCCCTTGGTGCAGCATCTCCTCAACAAGGCGGCGATCAACGTGGCCCGCGAGCATCGCGCCACGCGCCGCGTGCTGATGAACCGGACCGAATTGCAGCAGGTGCTGGTCAATCTCATTGTCAATGCGATCCATGCCATGCCGGAGGGCGGCATGCTCACCTTGCGCGATGTGGACGAGGACCGCGACGGCAAGCCCGGCCTGCTGATCGACATCAGCGATACCGGGACCGGTATGGCGCCGGACGTCCTCGCCAAAGTGTTCGATCCATTCTTCACGACGAAGCGGCGGGAAGGGACGGGACTTGGCCTTTCCATCAGCCAGACGCTGGTGACGCGGCAAGGCGGCAAGATTGCGGTCGAGAGCGAGCTCGGGCGCGGCACCACCTTCACCATCTGGCTGCCGGAAGCCACATAGGGACATTCTGTCCCGCGGGTTTGGACATTATGTCCATTCACGTCGTCTATGTCGCAATAACCGATTGAAATTACGCGCCTTCGTGCCTTGGCACATGACTTGCGGTTGGACCTCTGCGAGCAAAGGGGAGAACCGCCGGATCAATCGATGCCGGCTTCTGTCGCAACACCAAAAGCAACAACAAAGCCGACCGGGATCACCCGGCGGGATGGGAGAATTGTCATGTCCACAGCAGCTGACTCATATTCCGGCGGAATGGGGGGTATCGGTCTTCTCGACCGCGAACGCATCATCGCCAAACCAGGCTTCAACCGCTGGCTGGTACCGCCGGCAGCCCTCGCCATCCATCTATGCATCGGCATGGCCTATGGCTTCAGCGTGTTCTGGCTGCCGCTCTCGCGCGCCATAGGTGTCACGGCACCCGTCGCCTGCGCCGATCTCACGCTTGTATCCGCGCTGTTCACAACCAGCTGCGATTGGCGCGTCGCCGATCTGGGCTGGATCTATACCTTGTTCTTCGTGCTGCTGGGTTCATCGGCCGCGATCTGGGGCGGCTGGCTGGAACGGTCCGGCCCGCGCAAGGCCGGCGTCGTATCGGCCGTCTGCTGGTGCGGTGGCATTGCGATTGCCGCCATTGGTGTGATGACGCACCAATTGTGGCTGATGTGGGTCGGGGCCGGTGTCATCGGCGGGATCGGGCTGGGTCTCGGCTATATCTCGCCGGTCTCGACGCTGATCAAATGGTTTCCGGACCGCCGCGGCATGGCGACCGGCATGGCCATCATGGGTTTCGGCGGCGGTGCCATGATCGGCGCACCGCTGGCCGACAAGCTGATGGCGCATTTCAAGACGGCGGAATCAGTCGGCGTCTGGCAGACCTTCCTGGTGATGGCGGCGATCTACATCGTCTTCATGCTGGGTGGTGCGTTCAGCTATCGTATTCCGCCCGCCGGCTGGAAGCCTGAAGGCTGGACCGCACCGGCGACACAAAAAACCATGATCACCACGCGTCACGTACATCTTCGCGATGCACATAAGACGAAGCAGTTCTGGCTGATCTGGGCCGTGCTGTGCCTTAACGTCTCGGCCGGTATCGGTGTCATCGGCATGGCCTCGCCGATGCTGCAGGAAATCTTTGGCGGCCGTTTGATCGGTCTGCCGGAGCTGACCTTCACGCAGCTCGATGACGGGCAGAAGACCGCCATTGCCGCGATCGCCGCGGGCTTTGCCGGGCTGCTGTCGCTGTTCAACATCGGCGGTCGTTTCTTCTGGGCGTCGCTGTCCGACCGGATCGGGCGCAAGAACACCTATTTTGCGTTCTTCATCCTCGGCATCGTGCTCTATGCGCTGGCTCCTTCGGCAGCGCATATGGGCAGTCAGGTGCTGTTCGTCGCCATCTTCTGCATCATCCTGTCGATGTATGGCGGTGGCTTTGCAACCATCCCGGCCTATCTTGCGGACATTTTCGGCACGCAGTTCGTGGGTGCGATCCACGGACGGCTGCTGACGGCGTGGGCCACGGCCGGCATCATCGGTCCGGTGGTGGTCAACTACATCCGTGAATTCCAGATCAACGCCGGTGTGCCGCGCGAACAGGTCTATGATTTCACGATGTACATCCTGGTCGGCATGCTGGTGCTGGGCCTGATTGCCAACGCCTTCATCAAGCCGCTGCCGGAAAAGTGGTTCATGTCGGATGCGGAAGTGGCGTCGCTGCAGGCGAAGACCGTCCTGCAGCAAAATGCTGCGACCGGCTCCTTCGGTATCGGCAGGGGTGGCCTCGACGGCAAGGCGGTGATCGCCTGGGCGGTGGTTGGTATTCCGATCCTGTGGGGTGTCTGGATGACGCTGCAGAAGACGGTAGCTTTGTTCAACTAAGTTTCGGCTAACAGAGGCCGCTCTTCGGTTCAATCAGGGCTGGAGAGCGGCCTTCAGTTTGTTGAAAGGTGTGAGCGCCCCGCGGACACCGATGGCAGCGGCCGCGACGCGGTGCGCGATCCGGGTGGCCGCCTGCGGATCCTCACCGGTCAGGCGCGCATAGAGATAGGCGCCGTTGAAGGCGTCGCCGGCGCCCGACGTATCGACCAATTGTGCTGCCTTCGCCGCGGGAATCTGTTCAATGCCGGCTGCCGTACCTAGTCGCGCCGGATTGCCACCATCTTTCACGATGAATTCCGGCACGCCGAGATCGCGCAGCCGTCCTGCCGTGGCGTCGGGTGTCGCGTCGCCGAACAGCTGCTTCTCGTCGTCATGGGTTGGCAGGGCAAAGTCGGCAAGCTGAAGTGCCGCCGTGATCGCGGCCTTCGCCTCATCCTGCGATGGCCACAATCTGGCGCGGTAATTGGGGTCGAAAGCGAGCCTGCTGCCGGCCGCGCGCGCTTGCGCAAGTGCGCGCATCAGCGTGGCCCGCGCCGCCGGTTCGAGAATGGCGAGCGTGATGCCGGAGAAATAGATGAGGTCACGGCCGGCAAGACTGGCCGCAAGCAACGCCGCGTCGTCGGCAAGGCGGCGGGCGGCGGCATCGCTGCGCCAATAGGTGAAGCTGCGCTCATGACCCTCGAGGGTGATCGCATAGAGTCCGGGCCGGCGGCCGGGGAGGCGTGGGCTATCCGCCGTGCCGATCTGGTGGCTCGCGAAGAAGGCCAGTTGCTGGCGCGAGAAGTCATCGTCGCCGAAGGCCGAGATATAGTCGGTCCGCACGGAATCGGGCAGCAGGCCGCGCAGCGTCCACAGCGTGTTGAAGGTGTCGCCGGCAAAGCCCATACGCCAGGCGCCATTGCCGTCAGGCGCGAACTCGACCATGCACTCGCCCACGGACGCTATGCTCTTCACGGGGTTCCTCGCTGTTTTGGGGATCGGCTGACGGGCCGCAGCCTTAGCATGCTGGGATCGGGTGGCAAAGTTGGGGGTCCCAAGTCACCTATGATTATGATTAATACGTCAAAGCGTAATACGCTTACTGCACTATTTACGCTTTGGGGCTTGGACGAACGCAGGCGGAACCTATCGGGACCGGGCGACCGGAACCGCCTTGTGGATCGGAATCTGCGTCAATACAATCACTTGATGGCACACACTTCAGAGATTAGTGTCGTTCCCGGCTTGTGCTGGTTTGTACCGGTTCCGAGTCGCATCCGAGTCGCGCTTTGATGTAGCTTGCATTTTTGCCCTTCTGGGCCAGGGTTTCGAGAATGAATCAGGATCGCGTCGAGTCGCTCGCCCAGTTCCACCCTTTCACCCGGCTCAACAAGCTGCTGGAAACCGTGCAACCGGGGGGCGGCAATACGCCTTTGCTGTTATCGCTGGGCGAGCCGCAATTCCAGCCGCCGGCCTTTGCGCTGGACGCCATCGCTAACGCAAAAGAGACATGGGCGAAATATCCGCCGACCGCGGGCACGGCGGAATTCCGCGCCGCGGCCAAGGCCTGGGTGGTGCGGCGCTATGGGATCGAGGCCGCCTTCATCGATGCCGACAAGATGATCGTGCCGGTATCGGGCACCCGCGAGGCGCTGTTTCACATAGCACTTTCCGCCGTGGCCCTAGGTGCGCCCAAGGGCAAGGGGAAGGTCCTGATGGCCAACCCGTTCTATCACACCTATGCCGGGGCGGCGGTGGTGGCTGGCGGTGAGCCCGCGTTTCTGCCGGCGGGACCGGAGACCGGCTTCCTGCCGGACCCGGATGCCGTGCCGAAAGAACTGCTCGATCAAGCGGCCATGATCTATCTGTGCTCGCCGGCCAATCCGCAAGGCTCGGTGGGGTCAGCGGATTTCTGGCAGCGCTGGCTGGCGCTCGCACGCCGCCACGATTTCCTGATCGCCGCCGACGAATGTTATGCCGAGATCTACAGCGACGCGCCGCCGCCGGGCGCCATCGAAGCGGCACAGCTGAGCGGGTCATGCGACAACCTGTTGGTCTTTCATTCGCTCTCAAAGCGATCCAGCGCACCTGGCATGCGCTCCGGCTTCGTTGCGGGCGATGCGCGATATATTTCGAGGGCTGCGCAACTGATCAATTACGGCGGTGTTGCGGTGCCGCTGCCGGTGTTGGCGGCGTCGACCCTGCTGTGGTCGGACGAGGCGCATGTGGTGGAAAATCGCGCACGCTATCAGGCGAGCTTCGATCTGGCACAGCAAGCGTTGGGACCGATCTTTGGCCACGTGAAGCCAGCCGGCGGTTTCTTCCTGTGGCTCGATGTCGGCGATGGCGAGAAGGCGGCGGTGGAGTTGTGGCGTCAGGCGGCGATCAAGGTGCTGCCGGGCGGCTACATGGCCAGGGTCGATGCGCGCGGTTATAATCCGGGGGCGTCTTTTATTCGCGTGGCGCTGGTTTATGAACCGGCGCAGCTCGAAGGCGCGTTGGGTCGCATGGCAGCGGTGTTGAGGTCGGTCGTCGGCGAAGGTGCTGCGTCCAGAGTTTCAAGTAGGGGTCGATGAGCATGGCAGGCAATGGAGCACGAGGCGGCGGCATGGCACTGCAATCCGGTTTTGGTTTCGGCGGTCCGGGCGGGTTCACATCCTTCGTGCAGCGGCGCTTGCTGGAAGGTCTCGGCATCGTGCTGGTGCTGGCGGGCCTTGCTTATCTGCTGGCGCTGCTGACGGCCAACGGTGCCGATCCCAGCTTCAACCGCGCCGCCGATCAGCCGGTCGCCAATGTCATGGGCGGGCCTGGCGCTGTCTTTGCCGATTTTCTGCTGCAGGGCTTGGGTCTCGCCGCACTCGTGCCGCCGGCGGCACTGATCGCCTGGGGTGTCGCATTGTTGCGCGATCATGGCATCGACCGCATGTGGCTGAAACTCATCCTGTTACCGCTGACCAGCGTGCTCATCGCCGCGGCCTTTGCTGCCTTGCCGGGCACCGGTACCTGGCCGTGGATCGCTGGCCTCGGCGGTCTCGCCGGCCATATGCTGCTGGTGGGGTCTGACGGTGCCGGCGGCATCACCGGCCTCATGGCGCAATTTGCCGGCATGGATGCGGCGTTGGCAAGCCGCTTGCTCGCGATGGCGTTTCTGGCCTTAGGGCTGACGGCGCTCTATTACAGCCTCGGTATCGGCCTCGGTGGTTATGTGCGCTTCGGCCGCGGTGTCGCGCGCATGGGGCGCAACATGGGCGAGGTGATCGACCGTGGCCGCAGCGGTCTCGGTGCGGGCGGGTTCAAGCTGCGCCTGCCGCGCTTTGGCCGACGCGACGATGACGAGGATGCACGGGACACTGCGCGGCGCGAACCGCGTCTTGCCGGTGCTGCGGTCGAACGCAGCCGGGTTGCGATCGAGATGCCGAGCCGCGCCGCCGAGAGCGAGGTCTATGAGCGGTCGGGCCGTGAGAAAACGGAGCGGCTGGTGGTGACGCCGAGCCCGCGGCAAAAGGAAAAGGCGAAGCCCGCCAAAAAGGATTCGCGTCAGGCCAAACTGGTGCTGGAAGAAAGCGAATTCGAATTGCCGCCGATCGACATCCTGGCCATGCCGACCGCCAATCTCGCTGTCCAGCGCATCAATGAAGAGAGCCTGGAGAAGAACGCGCGCCTGCTGGAAACCGTGCTCGACGATTTCGGCGTCAAAGGCGACATCGTCAAGGTGCGCCCCGGTCCGGTGGTCACGCTCTACGAACTCGAACCAGCCCCCGGCACCAAGACCAGCCGCGTCGTGGGTCTGGCCGACGATGTCGCGCGCTCGATGAGCGCTGTCTCGGTACGTATCGCCGTGGTACCTGGCCGCAGCGTCATCGGCATCGAGTTGCCGAACCGCGAGCGCGAGGTGGTGGCGTTCCGCGAGCTCATCGAAGATGACAGCTACCAGAATTCGCAGAGCCGCCTGGCGCTGGTACTCGGCAAGGATATCGGCGGCGCACCGATCGTGGTCGATCTTGCACGCATGCCGCATCTCCTCATCGCCGGCACCACCGGCTCCGGCAAGTCGGTTGCGATCAATACGATGATCCTGTCGCTGCTCTATCGCCTCACGCCAGAGCAGTGCAAGTTCATCATGATTGATCCGAAGATGCTGGAACTCTCCGTCTATGACGGTATCCCGCATCTCCTCTCGCCGGTCGTGACCGAACCCAAGAAGGCGATCGTCGCCTTGCGCTGGGTGGTTCGCGAGATGGAGAATCGCTACCGTGCCATGTCGCGCCTCGGCGTGCGTAACATCGACGGCTTCAACCAGCGCTTGGAACAGGCCCGGTTGGCCGGTGAAACCTTGTTGCGCCGCGTGCAGACCGGCTTTGATCCGGAGACCGGCCAGCCGATCTATGAGGAAGAGCCGTTCGACCTCACCGCCCTGCCGTTCATCGTGGTGGTGGTCGACGAAATGGCCGACCTCATGCTGGTCGCCGGCAAGGAGATCGAGGCCGCGATCCAGCGCCTGGCGCAGATGGCGCGCGCTGCCGGCATTCATATTATCATGGCAACACAAAGGCCGTCGGTCGACGTCATCACCGGCACCATCAAGGCCAATTTCCCGACCCGCATCAGCTTCCACGTCACCACCAAGATCGACAGCCGAACAATTCTTGGTGAGATGGGCGCGGAGCAGCTGTTGGGACAGGGCGACATGCTCTATATGGCCAATGGCGGTCGCATCACCCGCGTTCACGGCCCGTTCGTTTCGGACCGGGAAGTTGAATCGATCGTGCGGTTCCTGAAGGAACAGGGTGAGCCGGCTTACGTTGAGGAAGTGACGCAGGACGATGAAGAGGCCGGCGGCATTGAAGGATTTGACGGTGAACCGGGCGGTGGCTCCGGCGACGAACTCTATGACAAGGCGGTGGCCATCATCACGCGCGAAAAGAAGGCCTCGGTCAGCTTCGTGCAGCGGCATCTCCAGATCGGCTATAACCGGGCCGCGCGCATCATCGAGCGCATGGAGAAGGAAGGCGTTGTCAGCACCGCCAACCATGTCGGCAAGCGCGAAGTGCTTGCCCGCGGGATGGATGACTAAGGCTTCGATGATTAATCGAAAGGTTTCCCAATCTTGACTGATTCCACTGTCTCCCGCCGCCATCTCATGACCATGGCCGGCAGCCTCGCGCTGTTGGCGGCGCCCCTGCTTGTAGCCCTGGGTCCTTTGGCACGGCCGGCTTTTGCGCGCGCAGTGCCGGCGAATCTGATGCCCGAGGACAATGCTGATCTCAAGCGCATCCAGGACTACCTCAACGGCATCACGACGATGAAGGCGAAGTTCCAACAATATTCCGAGAAGGGCGGCATCGCCTTCGGGAATATCTATCTGAAGCGGCCGGGCTTTATCCGCATCGAATACGAGCCGCCGTCACCTATGCTGATCGTTTCCGACAGCGTGTCGCTGCATTACTACGATCCTGAGCTCGACCAGATCAACCGCGTGCCAGTCTCGGCCTCGCCGCTGTGGTTTTTGCTCAAGGACAATATCGAACTGGGCGGCGACGTTACCGTGACGGCTTTCAAGCGTTCCCCGGCCGCGTTCGAGATCAGTATCCGCCAGACCGACGATGCCGATGAAGGCAAGGTGATCCTGGAACTCGGCGACCGGCCGCTGGAATTGCGGCAATGGATCGTCGTTGACCAGAAGAGCCAGGAAGTCCGCGTCGGCCTGTTCGAGGCCCAGTTCGGCGTTGAGCTGGAGCAGGAGTTGTTCAGGGTGCCGAAGAAGAAGAGCTGACCCTTATTTGGCCCAGCGATAGTCGCAAAAGGCCATCAGCTTGTTCACAGTCTTGCCGTCGCTGGAAAGCGGCATGACGACGGATCCAACCTCACAGAGCCGGGGATTGGGCGCTGCCCAGGGCTCCTGATCGTAGACCACCACGCCGCGTTCTGCCGCCAGTGAATATGTCTCCAACCCGAATTCCGGTGTGACGGCAAAGACATGCTCTTTGACGTCCTTGCCGGTTGGGTCGTAACCGCGCGCTTCGACCTCATCGGTGCCGACCAGGCGATAGGCTAGGTGTAGCGGATTGTGAGTGACATCGATCAGAATGATTCCAGGTAGCAAGTCGCGAATCTCGTTGGGATCAATGTCGGCACGTGACGGCATCGATCGACCCCGGCGCTTGCTGTCCCAGTATTCATAGGCACGTCGAATTCGCGGCGTGCAAAGCGCCAGGAAGCCCGGTCCGATGATGCGTTGATATTGACTGCGCTCTCCCAAGATTTCCTCAATCGATGACAAAAGCATAAACCTAATACGGTTATGCTAAGCCATCCTCAGACATGTGTCGACGCAACAAACTGATGGCTGAGCGCCTTGATCTCTTCCCATTTCTTTTCCTGGACCATCTTCCGCGGCGCCGGCATCGATGAGCCGACCGCGGCGACATGAGCGAGTGCCAGATAATCTTTGGCATTGTCGGACGAGACGCCGCCGGTCGGGCAGAAATGATTATCGGGAAACACATCGCCCCAGGCCTTCAAGGTAGCGGGGCCGCCGAGGGTCGAGGCTGGGAAGAATTTGAAGGCATCGAGGCCGAGTGCGCGGCCACGCATCACTTCGCCCGGCGTTGCGGTGCCGGGGAGGTAGAGCACGCCCAGATCCAGCGCGAGTTTCACCAGGTCTTCCGAGAAGCCGGGGCTGACGGCGAAGTCGGCGCCTGCGGCGTGGGCGCGTTTCAGATCATCCGCTGAGAGCACGGTGCCGACGCCAACCGAGAGGCCCTCGACGACTCCCTTGAGGCGCTTGATGGCCTCAAGCCCGGCGGCGGTGCGCAGGGTTATCTCCATGCTGCTGAGGCCGCCGGCACGCAGCGCCTGTGCCAGCGGCAGCGCATCCTCGATCGCGTCGATGACGATAACGGGGATGGCACGGGATTTCCGGATGAGGGCGGCGATGGGTGTCATTGGTCACCTTGTGCGTTGAGCGTGGCGGCAGCCCCCAGCAGAGCCAGGGTGTTGTCGAGAATGACGAAGATCGGCATGGCGGTAAGCAGCGAGGAGAGGCGCCCCTTATTGGTGAAGCGTTCCTCGAACTTGCTGTCGAGCAGGATGGGCAGCAGGCGCGGCACGATGCCGCCGCCGATATAGACGCCACCGCTGGACCCCAGGATCAGCGCAAGATCCCCGGCGGCCGAGCCCAGAATGGCGCAGAAGCGGCGCAGCGCATCGCGGGCGATGCGTTCGCCCTGCTCGAGACCGCGCGCGGTGATCTCCGCCGGCGTCGGGCGCTCAGCGGGTTTGCCGGCCTGGACCGAGAGAAATTCATAGATGTTCACCAGCCCTTCGCCGGAGAGCAGGCGCTCGCAGGAGACGCGGCCAAAGCGCGCCTGCAGATAACGCAGCAGCTCGATCTCCAGATCGTCCTGTGGTGCGAAGTTGACATGGCCGCCTTCGCCGGCCAGCGCCACCCAACCGCCATGCCGGTCGCAGATGAGACCCGAGACGCCAAAGCCGGTACCTGGCCCCAGCACCGCGCGGGCACCCATGGGCTCGATCGTGCCGGGGCGGATGGCGTGGAGGCCGGCCGGCTTCACATGCGGGACCCCCAAGGCGAGGGCTTCGAAATCGTTCACGGTCTCAAAACGCGACCAGCCGAAATGCGCGGCGGTTTCCTTGCGCGAGAAATGCCAGGTCGAATTGGTGAATTCGATCTGGTCATCACGCGCGGGGCAGGCAACGGCAAAGCAGGCCTCGGTCGGTGTGGCTTCCGCCCAATCGAGATAGGTGGTGATCGCGTTGTCGATGTTCGGATAGTCGGCGGCGGACAGCGTCTTCAGCCGCTCCAGGCCATCGACACCGGGCCGGCGCAGAGCGAAACGCGCATTGGTACCGCCGATATCGGCGACGAGGGCGAGGCTGCGCGCACTCATACGATGCCTTCCCAGCCGAAACTCGCGGCACCGAGATGCGCACCACTGGCCTGCGCGCGGAATGCCGCGAACAGTTCGCGGCCGCAGCCGGCGGCATTGCCGCTGATGTCGGGAAGTGCAATGTCGCGCGCCGCGAGGGCGGTCGCATCGACCTTCAGGGTCAGCTGATCTGTTTCGGTGTCGAGGCGGATGATGTCGCCGTCCTGGATGCGGGCGATCGGGCCGTCTGCGACCGCTTCGGGCGAGAGATGGATGGCGGCCGGCACCTTGCCCGAGGCACCCGACATGCGGCCGTCGGTGACCAGTGCCACCTTGTAGCCAAGGTCGAGCAGCACGCCGAGGGCCGGGGTCAGTTGATGGAGTTCCGGCATGCCGTTGGCGCGCGGGCCCTGGCCCTTCACCACGACGATGACATCGCGGTGCAGCTTGCCGTCCTTGAACGCCTTCTGCACCTCCTGCTGGCTGGTGAAGACCATGGCGGGCGCCTCGATCACGCGGTGCGCCGGTTTCACGGCCGAGACCTTGATGACCGATTGGCCGAGATTGCCGCCGAGCACATGGATACCGCCTTCCGGGGCGAAGGGATCATTGGCCGAACGCAGGACATCGCGGTCGAGAGATGCCGCGGGGGCATCGCGCCATTTAAGCTGGTCGCCCTCAAGATAAGGTTCCTGCGCGTAAGAAGTGAGGTCATCGCCGACCAGCGTCTTCACATCGCGATGGAGGAGGCCGGCATCCAGTAGTTCACGCACCAGGAAGCCGAACCCGCCGGCGGCCTGGAAGTGATTCACGTCGGCCTGGCCATTGGGATAGATGCGGCAGAGCAACGGTGTCACGCCGGAGATCTCGGCAAAGTCCGCCCAATCGATCTTGACGCCGGCGGCAGCGGCCACGGCGATGAGATGGATCGTGTGGTTGGTCGAGCCGCCGGTGGCGACGAGGCCGACGATGGCGTTGACGATCGCCTTTTCATCGACGATCTCGCCGATCGGACGGTAGTCATTGCCAAGCGCTGTGGCGCCGGCGACGCGCTTCGCTGCTGCCGCGGTGAGGGCCGCGCGCAACGGTGTGCCGGGATTCACGAAGGCCGAACCTGGCATGTGCAGGCCCATCACTTCCATCAGCATCTGGTTGCTGTTGGCGGTGCCGTAGAAGGTGCACGTGCCCGCAGCGTGGTAGGAGGCGGATTCGGCCTCGAGCAATTCCTTGCGGCCGACTTTCCCTTCGGCATAGAGCTGGCGGATGCGCGATTTCTCGGCATTGGGCAGGCCAGAGGGCATCGGCCCTGCCGGCACGAACACGGTCGGCAGATGACCGAAGCTCAAGGCGCCGATAAGGAGGCCCGGCACGATCTTGTCGCAAACACCGAGCATCAAGGCTGCATCGAACATGTCGTGCGAGAGCGAGACGGCAGTCGCCATGGCGATGACGTCGCGGCTGAACAGCGACAATTCCATGCCGGTCTGGCCTTGCGTGACGCCGTCGCACATGGCGGGCACGCCGCCGGCAAACTGCGCGGTGGCGTGGCCAGCGACCGCGTCGCGGATCGTTTCCGGATAATCCTTGAACGGCTGGTGCGCCGAGAGCATGTCGTTATAGGCAGAGACGATGCCGAGATTGGGCACCACGGAGCCGGCAAGTGCTGCCTTTTCATCGGGCGAACAGGCGGCAAAGCCATGGGCGAGATTTCCGCAGGAAAGATGCCCGCGCTTCACGCCCTTGCCTTTGGCGTCGTCGATGCGGGCGAGATATTTCGCCCGGCTATCCTGGCTGCGGGCGCGAATGCGCTCGGTAACGGCTTGGATGGTGGGGTGCATGATGGTCCTCATTCACTCAGGAGGATGTCGACCGGGGTCCGTGTCTGCCGGAGCAGGGCCGCGATCGGCAGGTCGTTGTCATTGATATTGGCGATGGCACGCTGGAGCACAACGCGTTTTTCCGCGCCCGTGACCGCCAGCAGCACGCGGGGTGCGTCTATCAGCGCCGCGAGCGTGAGGCCAATGCGCGGATGACCCTTGGCCGGTTCGCGCAAGACCATGACGCTGTCATCGGTATTGAGATCGAGGGCAGGCGCCGTTTCCGCACGGCCCGGGAAGAGCGAGGCGAAATGCCCGTCTTCGCCCATGCCGAGAAAGACGCTGGAGAAGGGGCGCGGAATGGCAGCGAGGGCCGCTGCGACCTCATCTTGCGCATCCGCGGGGGTGGGCGTTGGGCGGTAGAGGTTGAGAAGTTTCGCGGCCTTGGCTTTATCCTGGAGCAGATGACGCTGGATGAGACCCGCATTGCTGTCGACGTGATCCTGCGCCACCCAACGCTCGTCGCAAGGGATGACGGTGACCTTGTCCCAAGCAAGCGCTCTCATCGCGAGCACGCCGAACACGGCGACGGGCGTCGAGCCGCCCGGCACGATCAGGCTGGCAGCACCATGCTGCGCGATCGCTGCGGTGAGATCATCGGCAACGCGCACTGCCACCGCCGCAGCGAGGGCTGCGCGGCTGTCATACTGTGTCTCCGCGAAGGACACTAAATGTCGTCCTCATGCCAGGTGCGGCCATCGCGTTCGATGAGCGAGATCGCCGCAGTCGGGCCCCAGGAACCGGCCGCATAGGGTTTCACCGCAAGGGCGGTATCGGCCCAGCCGTGCAGGATGCCGTCGGTCCAGCGCCAGGCGGCTTCCAATTCGTCCAAGCGCATGAACAGCGCCGGCCTGCCGCGGATGACGTCGAGCAGCAAACGTTCATAGGCATCGGGCGAGCGGCCGCCGAAGGTCTCGGCGAAGGAGAGATCTAGCGCCGTCTGGTGCAGCTTCAACTCGCCAGGACCGCGGCCCTTGTTGAGCATGACGAGGCGGATGCCTTCATCGGGCTGCAGACGCATCACCAGCTTGTTGGGATGAATGGTACCGGCCGAGGCCGGATAGGGTGAATGCGGCGGGGTCTTGAACTGAACGACAATTTCCGAGGAACGGCTCGGCAGGCGCTTGCCGGTGCGGACGTAAAACGGCACGCCGGCCCAGCGCCAGTTGTCGATCCCGACTTTGATGGCGACGAAGGTCTCGGTGTTGCTGACCGGATCAGCATCGGATTCTTCGAGATAACCTGGCACAGATTTGCCATCGACGGTGCCCGCGCGGTACTGGCCGCGGACGGTCGCCTGCGCCACGTCGGCGGCATAGATGGGCTGCAATGCGCGCAGCACCTTCAGCTTCTCGTCACGGATCATGTCGGCGTCGAGGGTGCTGGGCGGCTCCATGGCAGTGAGGCAGACCAGCTGTAGCAGATGGTTCTGGATCATGTCGCGGAGTGCACCAGACTCGTTGTAATATTTCCAGCGGCCACCGACGCCGACGGTCTCGGCGACCGAGATCTGCACATGGTCGATATGGGTGCGGTTCCACAGCGGCTCGAAGAGCGCGTTGGCGAAGCGCAGCACCATCAGATTCTGAACCGTCTCCTTGCCGAGGTAATGATCGATCCGGTAGGTCTGCGGTTCCGAGAAGGCCTTGGCGACGGCGGAGTTGATCTCATGAGCCGAGGCGAGATCGTGGCCCAGCGGCTTTTCCAGCACCACGCGCACCTGCGGGCCGTTCAGCCCGGCCGCGCCCAGCTGCTCGCAGATCACCGGGAACAGGTAGGGCGCAGGGGCCAGGGACAGCACCACGGTGTCGGCGCCGCGCTCGTCGAGCCACGACTTCAGGCCGGCGTAGTCCTCCGGCTTCGACAGGTCCATGCGGCGGTAGTGCAGCAGTTCGGCGAAGCGGCTGAACTCTTCGTCGGTCGGGCGCTTGGCGCTCTCGACCTCGACGAAACGTTCGCGGATGAAGGCACGGTACTCGTCGTCGCTGCGCTCGTCACGCGCCACGGCCAGGATGCGCCCGCCCGGCGGCAGCTTGCCGTGGCGGAAGGCCTGGAACAGCGCCGGCATCAGCTTGCGCCAGGTGAGGTCGCCGGTGCCGCCGAAGAAGACGAGGTCGAAGGACATGGTGTGAGGCGCCGGCGCGAGCCGGGCGCTGTAACTTTGTTTCAGCCCGGATGATGCCGTTGTTTCATGGGCCGGTCAATATTGGTGCCCGGCCGCCGC
>NZ_CAKZGO010000023.1 GCF_936916975.1 uncultured Dongia sp.
ATCAGTCGTCGCAGGAAGCGAAGCAACATCGCTTCATGGAGCCAAAGCGATAGCCACGGGTATCGCAGCTTCAGCGCTGGCACTTATAGTCGCTCTTAGCCCAACATTCGCTGCGGGCCAAGACGCCGTCCTGACCTCGGGCAAAGGCGGTTTCATCTACACTGCAGATGAGTACGGGAACTCGATATCGGCCATCGATCTTGAAAGTCGACTGGTCACGATCACGCCTATCGATGTCTCCCCGCACAATATTCAAATCTCGGCCGATGGCACTCGTTTGTTCGCCGTGGAAAGCCCGTCAATGCACGAGTCAACGTCCGGTCATTCCACTACCGGACACGATGAAATGAGCGGCGGGCAGCTACTTACTTTCGACACCACAAATCTCTCCGCGGGTCCGATTTCTGTCACGCCCGTTGGCGAGCATCCGGCACATGTCGTGGTCGACGCCGCGGGCCTCTATGCGTTCGTAAGCTTGTCCGGGGAGAACGCTGTCGCCGTCGTGGATCTCAAGAAGAATGAGGTGATGCGTTCTATCAGTACTGGAACGTTTCCCCACGGGTTAAGGATTAGTCCAGACGGGCACGAGATCTATGTCGCAAATGTGAAGGACAATAGCATCTCAGTCCTCGATACGACGACACTTACTGAGCTGAAACGAATTCCTGTAGGTGTGACCCCGGTTCAGGTTGGTTTCGTTCCAGATGGTAGTCGTGTCTACGTCTCGCTGCGGGATGCCAACAGCGTCGCCGTCATTGATACCAAGACCCGCTCTGTCATTTCAACGATCGAGGTTGGCCGCAATCCCATCCAGGTTCACTCAACACCGGACGGCCGCTCCATCTATGTCGCCAATCAAGGCACAGAAGATAACCCTAACGACACCGTCTCCGTAATCGACACCAGCACAAATGCGGTCGTGGCAACCATTCACGTCGGCAAGGGAGCGCACGGTGTCACAGTTAGTGCCGACGGGGCCTACGTCTTTGTCAGCAACATTGTCGACGGAACCGTATCGCAAATTGCAAGCGACAGTCTGGCTGTCGTCGACACGATTGCAGTCGGCAAGGGACCAAACGGCATCACGTTCCAGAACAGTGGTGAATGAAAGATAGGGCCTAGAAAGGCCAGCCGTGTCAGTCACGAGCAGGCGCGAAATTGCCCACATGGGAACTTTGCGATCCCGCTCGTGATTGGCGCACAACATAACCAAAGGAGATCTACGTCATGACTTTACTTCGCAATGCTCTGCTGATCGGCGTCATGCTGACGATGACCACGCCAGCCGTGGCCGAAGACGCCCATCACCCAACAACCGATGCCCCTGCGCCGACTGGAAATATCCAGCCTGGCATGATGGGACCGGGAATGATGGGGCCTGAAATGATGGGAATGATGAAATCGATGTCTCACATGATGGACCCGGTTCATATCGAAGGCCGCATAGCCTTTTTGCAGACAGAACTCAAGATCACCGACGCCCAGCAGCCTCTCTGGAAGGCCTATGCCGACGTTATGCGCAAAGCCAGTCACAGTCAGAAGGAAATGATGGAGAAGATGCAGATGGGCATGATGTCAAATCAATCGCCTATGCCAAACGATCTTCTTCAGCAGATCGATCGCCATGAACAGATGCTATCGGCCCGCCTCGACCAGTTGCGCCAGATGAAGGCTTCTTTGGCACCGCTCTATGATGCTCTCGATGGCACACAGAAGCGCATCGCCGATGAATTGCTTATGCCCCATGGCATGGGATCGATGTAACTCCACGCGCAAGTATCGTTCGCGCCGGAAAGTTCATCGACGAAAAGGAACAACCGCAATGTCAAACGTACATCAACATGGCGATATGCCGCCCAGCCACCAGCACAGTGGACAGCATTCTCAGCATGATCATCAGGACAATCCACCAAGCTTCTGGAAGTCAAAGACGGTCCTCGTGCTGGTCGCATTCGCGGCGATCGCGACGTTCCTACTTCTATCTGAGCATCGAGCCCATTTCCTTGGTGCATTGCCGTATTTGCTCATTCTGGCGTGTCCCTTATTGCACATCTTCATGCATGGCGGACATGGTGGGCATGGTAGTCATGGCGACCATCAGATCGGAGGGGATAAATCTAAATCTGTTGGGAAAGGAGACGAGTCATGACCGACCAAAGTCCGGCCTATGGCCTTTGGGGCCTCGTGATCCTTAACTCGGTGATCTTTATCTTCTTCGCGTTCAGCTTCTTCAAGCCCCGTACGACGCGGGATTGGCGGTCCTTCGGGGCATTCAGCGCCTTCATGGTGGCTCTTTTCGCGGAGATGTATGGATTCCCACTGACAATCTACGTTCTGTCAGGATGGCTTCAGACCAAATTTCCCGGCGTCGACTGGTTTACCCATGACGCCGGGCATCTCTTGGAGATGATGTTTGGGTGGAAAGGGAATCCTCACTTTGGGCCATTCCATCTGCTGAGCTTCCTGCTGATCGGGGGCGGGTTCTTCCTGATCGCCAAAGCTTGGCATGTCCTCTTTCATGCCCAGAAGAAGGGAGTTCTGGCTCGTTCAGGACCATATGATTACGTCAGGCATCCGCAATATGTGGGTTTTGTCCTCGTTCTTCTTGGATTCCTCGTCCAGTGGCCAACGCTCCTGACGCTCGCGATGTTCCCTGTTCTTTTGCTGATGTATGCGCGCCTCGCGAAACAGGAGGAGCAAGAAGTAAGAAGGCAATTTGGGGAGGAATACGATCGCTACGCCGTGAATGTTCCTGCGTTCATCCCGAAATGGTCAAAACTCGTTCACGGACTGAGCGGAGCCAGCACCCAATGAAAAAAGCAACAATTGACGTTGGTGCGATGCTGGGAGCACTCGACCATCTGGCCATTCAGAAGCGCGTCCGCGCCATGCATGGCGTGCTGGATGTTGAGATGAACGCTGGGTCGTCGACCGCAACCGTCTCCTATGATGAAGCTCTTCTCAGTGTGCAATTGCTCAAAGAACAAGTTGAGGCGTGTGGCTTCCATTGTCGCGGTGAGAGCGTCCCGACGCATTTGTGCAAAGTTGATAAGACGCCCTCATCGCAGACGAGGAACCCGCCGCGCGACTACTCATATCCTGAGCACGCCCACCATCATGGACCTGCTCAGGATCATAAGAAGGCTGCATCCGGCTCCCTCAAGCATGCTGCAGCCCATGACATGATGGCTCATGAGATGGGCCATGGTGCGGGCATGGACATGGACGGCATGGTCAAGGACATGCGGAACAGGTTCCTGGTAAGCCTTGTATTCAGCATTCCACTCTTCGCCATGTCACCTATGGGTATGGGTGAGCCGTGGTTGACGCCCCCAGCGGGTGTCGACCCAGAAATCATGATGTTCGTGTTCGCCAGTGCCGCGATCTTATACCCGGTATGGCCCTTCCTGGTCGCTGCATGGAGGGCTTTGTTGAATGGCGTCCTAAACATGGCAACGCTTGTCGTTCTCAGTGTTGGCACTGGCTATCTCTTCAGCATAGGCGCCACCTTCTTCTTTGAGGCGCAGCAGTTCTATGAGGCATCGGCCGTCCTTCTCGTCTTCATTCTGCTCGGGCACTGGCTTGAGATGCGGGCTCGGGCAGGAGCGTCGGCCGCGATTAAAGCACTCCTCAATCTGGCTCCGCCCAAAGCTGTTGTCCTCCGAGAAGGCAAGGAGGTTGAGATACCCACGGCTGACGTGCAGGCCGGAGATGTGGTTATTCTCCGGCCAGGCAACAAAATTCCCGTCGACGGTGAGGTAACCGAGGGCGAATCCGCCGTCGACGAGTCGATGTTGACGGGCGAATCGATGCCGATCACCAAGCGGATCGGAGACGCGGTGATTGGCGCAACGATCAACAAGAGCGGGACACTGCGCTACCGGGCGACGAAAGTCGGCTTGGATACCGCCCTGGCCCAGATCGTGAAGTTGGTCCAGGAGGCACAAAACTCGAAAGCGCCCGCGCAGCTCCTCGCGGATCGAGCGTCCCAGGTGCTGGTCCTCGCCGCCATTCTGATTGGCGTAGCGACCTTCATAGCTTGGTACTGGTGGCTAGGTCAGCCGCTCCTCTTTGCATTGACCCTGACCATCACCGTTTTTGTGATCGCTTGTCCAGATGCACTCGGATTGGCGACACCCATGGCAGTGATGGTTGGAACGGGTCTCGGCGCGACTCACGGAATCCTGTTCAAGAACGCCGCCGCTTTGGAAGAAGCGACAAAATTGAATGTGATTGTGTTCGACAAGACAGGCACCCTGACCATGGGGCAGCCGAAGGTAGTGGAAGTTGTTGCAGCCGACGGACAGGCCGAAGAAGAGGTTCTCCGGGTCGCGGCGGCCGTGGAAGGTGGCTCAGACCACCCCCTGGCTCTTGCCATCGTGGAGCGGGCCAAAGGGCTGGAAGTGCCCGCTATCTCGGGATTCCTGAACATTGAAGGCAAAGGCGCTCAGGCCGAGGTTCTCGGAAGCCGCGTTTACCTTGGCAATCGCCGCCTGATGACGGAGCAGAGCATCGACTTCCTGGGCCTTGAGAACAAGGCGGAAGAACTCAAGGGCGCAGGTCGCACTGTCGTACACGTCGCAAGGGCGGGAAAGCTCCTTGGCCTTGTGGCGATTGCAGATGCGCCCCGGCCGACAGCAAAGAGGACGATCGCGCGCCTCCGGGAGCGCGGTGTGCGTGTAGCCATGCTGACTGGCGACAATGCTGGAACAGCCAAACGGATAGGCGACGATCTTGGGATCGATATCGTCCTATCGGACGTACTACCCGGACAGAAGGCCGACAAGATCAAGGAACTTCAATCCCAAGGGCTGAAGGTCGGCATGGTTGGTGACGGGGTGAACGACGCCCCAGCATTGACCCAGGCCGATGTGGGATTTGCGATCGGTGCGGGTACAGACGTGGCGATTGAGAGCGCCGACATCGTGCTCATGAAGAGTGATCCTCACGACGTGCTGGGCGCTCTTGAGCTCTCGCGGGCGACGCTTCGGAAGATGCATCAGAATTTGTGGTGGGCGGCCAGTTACAACGTAATCGCCTTTCCACTCGCAGCGGGGGTCTTCTACCCATTCCTACTGAGCCCCGAAATCGCGGCACTGGCGATGTCGGGTAGTTCCGCACTTGTGGCGGTCAACGCTCTTCTTCTCAAGAGAACTCGCCTCGACGAAGCCTCGACATCATCGCCAACATCTTCTGGCGATCAAACAAACCTAGCAGTGAGGAGTACGGCACTATGATGATGGGTTCATATATGATGATGGATAACTGGTCAGCCATGCACTGGATCATATTCACCATAGTGGTTGCAGTTTTCCTATATCCGATTGGCAGAATTCTGCGCCGGATCGGACTGTCGCCTTTCTGGTCAGTTCTTGCCCTGATCCCCCTGGTCAACATCTTCGCTTTATGGGCCCTCGCGTTGAGTGATTGGCCCCGCGACAAGTCGACATCGGCGTGACGTTCGGAGGGATTGAGAGGCGCTTCTCGCGCAATGGCTACATCTCAAGCCCAAGGCAACCATAAGAACCCTGGCGTTCCGGGGGACAAAGAAGAGGAACATTTGATGGCCCTTTCAATATCGTTTTTGGGTGGAGCTGGAACTGTTACGGGATCGAAGTACCTTCTGGAGACCAACGGCGACCGCGTTCTTATCGATTGCGGTCTATTCCAAGGCGTGAAGGCTCTCCGGCAGCGCAACTGGGCGCCATTCCCGGTCGAACCGCAGTCAATCAAGGCGGTCGTGTTGACACACGCTCACCTCGATCATTCGGGCTATCTACCTGCCCTCGTGAAAGGGGGCTATGCTGGCGCGATCTATTGTTCGCCTGCGAGCGAGGATTTCTGCAAGATCCTGCTACCTGACAGTGGTCATATTCAGGAGAAGGATGCCGAGTTCGCCAATCGACACGGCTTCTCCAAGCACAAGCCCGCCCTTCCACTCTACAATCGTGAAGAAGCTGAGGCATGTCTCGATAGCTTCAAGGCTATTCCTTTCGATGATGACAGGCCGTTGCCCGGCGGAGCGAAAATCCGCCTCCGGCGCGCCGGGCATATCCTAGGAGCATCGATCGTTGAACTGGAGTGGGCAGGGCAAAAGATCGTCTTCTCTGGCGACTTGGGCCGATACGACGATCCTATGATGGTCGATCCCAGCCAGGTGTCGAACGCAGACTACCTGATCGTGGAGTCAACCTACGGGGATAGACGACATGATCGACAAGATCCAGAGGATCGCCTCGCTGAAATCATCAACCGAACCGTCCGACGGGGTGGCACAGTCGTCATTCCAGCCTTTGCGGTGGGGCGCGCCCAGTCCCTCCTGTATCACCTGGAGCGTCTGAAATCGGCTGGCCGGATCGGCGATGTACCAGTCTTCCTCGATAGCCCCATGGCCATCAATGCAAGCGATTTGCTGTGTCGTCATCTGAAGGATCACAAGCTGACAGATGGCCAATGCAAGAAAGCATGCGCCGTTGCGACATATGTTCGAGATGTTGCCGCGTCGAAGGCGCTGACCGTCAATCGAATGCCAAAGGTTATCATTTCCGCCAGTGGCATGGCCACTGGTGGACGCGTCCTTCACCACCTTAAAAGCTACGCACCCGACACGAACAACACGATTCTCTTTTGCGGATTTCAGGCGGCGGGAACACGCGGCGCCGCCATGGTCGGAGGCATCAAAGAAATCAAGATCCATGGCGAGTACATTTCGGTGCGGGCTGATGTCGAGAATCTACCCATGCTCTCAGCACACGCCGATGCGGACGAGATCATCAAATGGCTGCATGGATTTGAGCGAGCGCCCCGCACGACCTTTATCACGCACGGAGAGGCATCTGCATCGGACGCCTTGAGGCGCCGAATTGAGGAAGAACTGGGCTGGCCCTGTGTCATTCCAGAACACGCCCAGAGGGTAGATCTGGCATGACAACCACAACAATGCCTGCCCTGGACGATAACGATGCGCATGCTCTGGAGGCACGCCGTTTGGGTATTCACACACAGCAGGAAATGCTGGTGTTCATGCGCACCGACTGTCCTGTCTGTCGGTCAGAAGGGTTGTCCGCGCGTTCCCAAGTACGGATCAAGTCCGCTAAGCAAGAGATTATCGCCACGCTCTACCCCGTATCCGCCGATTTTCTGGGAATCCACGATGTGGGTCTGTCGGAGGCTGCGTGGCGCGGTCTTGAGGTTGCCGATGGCGACACGCTAACGGTTCGTCATGCAGAGTCAGCGGAATCGTTGGGCAAGGTGCGCCACCGAATCTACGGCCATCGCCTTGATAGGGAGGCTTTTGGCCAAATCATGTCCGACATCGTGGCGGGGCGCTTCTCGGATGTGCATCTGGCGGCCTTTGTGACAGCCTGTGCATCTGTCCCGCTGGATGAACGCGAAACAACCGACCTCACACGCGTGATGGTCGATGTTGGGGAGCGGCTCTCTTGGCCGGGATCACCCATTGTCGACAAGCATTCCGTTGGCGGGCTGCCGGGAAACCGGACCACGCCCATCGTAGTTGCGATCGTGGCCTCGCATGGCCTCATCATGCCGAAGACCTCCTCGCGGGCGATTACGTCCCCTGCAGGCACAGCCGACACCATGGAGACAATGGCCCCAGTCAATCTTGACTTAGCCGCAATCCGGCGGGTTGTGGAGCAGGAATCTGGATGCATCGTCTGGGGTGGTTCGGTCCGTTTGAGCCCGGCAGACGATATCCTCATTCGAATTGAGCGAGCGCTGGAAATCGATACCGAGGGCCAGCTCATTGCCTCAGTCCTCTCTAAGAAGATAGCCGCCGGAGCCACCCATCTGGTGCTGGATATCCCCGTGGGGCCGACCGCCAAGGTTCGCAGCAACGAGGCCGCCATGGCGCTCTCGGGGCGCCTGGTTGAGGTGGGGAACACCTTTGGTCTAAGTACCAGGGTATCCATAAGCGACGGCCGTCAACCTATTGGGCGAGGCATAGGACCCGCCTTGGAGGCCCGCGACGTTCTCGCCGTCCTGCAAGGAATTTCCGGAGCGCCGTTAGATCTTCGCGATCGCGCTTGCACACTTGCCGGGGTCCTTCTTGAGTTGGGCGGACGGGCCAGATCTGGAGAGGGCAAGGGGGTTGCAGAACAGACCATCGCTGACGGTCGAGCTTGGGCGAAGTTTCAGCGAATCTGCGAGGCGCAGGGCGGTATGAGGGTACCGGGGGTTTCAAGCCATCGTCATCCGCTTGTCGCTAGCCAAAGCGGCATCGTGGCGGACATTGACAATCGCAAGCTCTCCAAGTTGGCGAAGCTCGCGGGCGCCCCAGAGGCAAAGGCGGCTGGCGTCGAGATGCATGTAAGGCTCGGCGATGCGGTGACTCAAAGCGAACCCCTTTGCACAGTGCATGCCGAGTCAAAGGGCGAACTGCAGTATGCGCTCGATTACGCTGCGCTTTACGACGAGATCTTTCAAGTGGAGCCATCATGAACGGCCCGGTTATCATAGCGCTACCAGGAAACGAGAAGATTGCCGCGCAACTCGCGATAGAGCTGGGTGGCACCCCCGGTGAACTGGAGACACGCCAATTCCCAGATGAAGAGACGTATCTGAGGGTTGCCACTGACGTATCCGGTCGGACAGTTATTGCGGTCTGCACATTAGATCGACCCGATGCCAAATTCCTGCGATTGATGTTCACGTTGGCGACGGCCCGTGATCTTGGCGCAAGAAGCGTCGGTCTAGTGGCACCATATCTCTCCTACATGAGGCAGGATAAGCGCTTCCATGATGGCGAGACCATAACCTCAAGGAATTTTGCAGGCCTATTATCTCGGGAGTGCGACTGGCTTGTCACTGTTGATCCTCACCTGCACCGATACGCATCACTTGACGAAATCTATTCGGTGCCGAGCGGTGTCGCGCAATCGGCGCCATTGCTTGCAGATTGGATTGGCAAGAGCGTAGAGCGGCCGATCATCATCGGGCCAGATATGGAAAGCGAGCAGTGGGTGCGCGCGGTTGCTGCCAATGCGCAGATTCCTTACGTGGTCCTCGAAAAGACCAGATTTGGTGATCGCAAGATCAGTATCGAGATGCCCGACATGACCCAATGGAATGATCGCACACCAGTTCTAATCGATGACATTATTTCTTCGGCCCAAACCATGATTGAAACCTGCCAGCATCTTATTGGCAGAGGACTGCCAAAGCCCGTCTGCTTGGCCGTACACGCTCTTCTTTCCAATGATGCTTATCAGTCTCTCAGGGAGATCACGTCGACCATTGTGACCACGAATACCGTTGTCCACGAAACGAACCGTATCGACGTATCCGCAGTCATATCTGCTGAAGTATCCAAACTGATCGATCTCTAAGGCAAAGAGTATTGTTGATAAGCGAAAATGTTCTCTTGAGGTGAATTCAGATCATGGACGTTAAGGAACACGATGAAGGAGACGCACCTCTGGTCATAATCGCCGTCTTGATGTTCGCGGTCTTCACAGTGTCGATCGGCTACGGCATTACTCTGCCTCTTCTTCCGTCTTCGGTGGAGAGCCTCCTTAACCTTGTGCCACAGGCGGTCGAGGTGTCACGGAACACCGGATACTTGGCAGCGATCTATTTATTGGCGCTGTTCGTCTTTGCTCCCATCTGGGGTCGGTTGTCAGATCGTATCGGCCGACGCCCAGTTCTGCTGATCGGTATGATTGGTTTCAGTGCATCTATATCAGTGCTGTTCCTCTTTGAGCATCTTTGGGCGCTCTATGCAGAGCGACTTTTGAGCGGGGTGTTCTCAGCGGCGGTGACCCCAATTGCACTGGCCGCCATTGCCGATGTCACCAAAACCGACGAGAAGCGAGCGCGTCAACTAACCTTGATCAGCCTGTCTGGAATTGCGGGATTTCTGCTCGGCCCGATGCTCGGCGTTTTTGTCTCGGGGGCATCAGAAGAATATCTTGCGGGCGTGGGTAGCCAAAACCAGCTCCTAGTGCCGCTGACCTCGATAGCCATACTTGCTTTGCTTTCGACAGTGACGATTTGGACGGTGATCCCTGCGCTGAGCAAATCAGAGAAAGGTGATAGGTCAATAAGAGGAAATGTGGGGCATCCGGGTTCACTAATCTGGACAATGCTCGGCCTGACATTCACGGTATCCTTTGCCATCGGCCTGTTCGAAGTCGACCTGGCGCTTAGAGGAAACCGAGAGGCCGGGCTGAACCAGTACCAGATTGCTGTGATGTTCACTGAGTGCAGTCTTGTCATGCTGGCAGCACAGGGCGCTGTATTTTCGCCTTGGATCAAGCCTCAAATAACCCGGTGGCTTATCGCACCAGCCCTACTTGTTCTTGGGGCAGGTCTCTATTTGGCATCAAGCGCCTCTACCTTCCTGGAAATGCTGGTCGCTGTTGGCGCCGTTGCCGGGAGTGCTGGCATCATATCGCCGATCCTAACTTATTGGATTTCACTAAAGGCAGGAGCGGCGCAAGGAGCAGAAATTGGCAAGCAAACTGCCGCCACAAGCCTCGGCGGCGCCGCTGGCTCTTTTGCGGGTGGCACGTTGATAGGTATTGAGCCTGTACCTGGCCTCTCATTTGTCGTCATGGCTGCCGCAATTGGAGTCGGCGCGGTGATTGCCGCCGGACTGCCCCGTCGATTGGAGATTGGCCATGCGGAAGGACTACGCGCCAAGGTTGGGCGGACCCAATGACGACAGAGCGTGCCGATCTACCAGTGATGGTCCGATTGCACTGTCCTCATTTGCGATGCAGCCAACGACAATAGAAGGAATTCGCGCCATGCGGGCAGATCGACGTTCAAAGGTTGATAGCGATAAGGCACTGCTTCGAGCAGCACAGATTGACCTGGTTCGGCTGCAAAGACATGTAATAGAAACGGGTCAAAAGGTTCTGGTTCTCTTCGAGGGTCGTGATGCCGCCGGGAAGGATGGCACGATAAAGCGGGTAAGTCAGCACATGAGCCCACGTGACACGCGTATTGTTGCATTGGCGCCGCCGTCAGATCGTGACAGGCGCTCATGGTACTTCCAGCGACATGTGGCCCATTTTCCTGTCGCGGGCGAGATCGCTCTCTTCAACCGCAGTTGGTACAATCGTGCGGGAGTGGAACGCGTGATGGGTTACTGCACCAAAAAGGAGTATGAACAGTTTCTTGAGACGGTGCCAATGTTCGAGACGCTTCTCACCCATTGCGGTGTAAAGCTCGTCAAGTACTATCTCGATATTTCCAAGGCAGAACAGCGCCGACGCCTAAAGGATCGGCGCGATGATCCGCTGACCCAATGGAAGACAAGCCCAGTCGATGATCAGGCGGTGAAACTGTGGAAGGCCTATAGCAAAGCGAGAGATGAGATGCTTCTGAGCACTCATACCGACGCTGCGCCATGGAGAATTGTTCGGGCCGACGATAAGCCCAAAGCACGGCTGAATGTGATACGCGATTTGCTGACGCACTTTGACTTTGGCGGTCAGGCTAGACAGACGGAGCCGCCAGATGATGAAATCGTGTTTAAGTTCCACGGTGACGCGCTTCGCAATGGTCAAATTGCGCGATAGAATGTCCGAGTTAGGCTGCGACCACTAAAGAGGTAACGATTGTGAGGCGTAGAACATTTCTTGCAACATCGGCTTTGGGCGCTTTGGCGTCACCGTTCTTAGCATTGAGAGCGTCCGCGTCTGAGGGGAGTCTGACGCTCATCAAGGACCCCAACTGCGGCTGCTGCGAGGGCCACGCCAGCTATCTGGAGGAAAATGGCTTCAGCGTTCAGATCCAGGAATCGGCCGATTTGAATTCCGTGCGGAAGCAGTATGGCGTGCCTGAAGCGCTGGCAGGATGCCACACGATCCTGGCTGGAGCGTATGTTATAGAGGGTCATGTGCCAGTGGCTGCGATCAAGAAGCTTCTTGTCGAACGCCCCGCTATACGAGGTATTTCGTTGCCCGGAATGCCTGCTGGATCTCCCGGCATGGGCGGTGAAAAGGAAGGTCCTCTAGTTGTTATGGTCATTCAAGATGGGATGCCAAAGGTCTTCTGGACCGAATAGCCACTACCTCATCAACCACCAGCCATCTTCGTTGATGGCATAAACGGGTCGGTAATGCCGAATGGTGCTGGCCAACACAACCGTCTTGATCTGATTGTCGAGAAGGAGAGCGTCACTACCCTGGTAGACGATCAAGACAGCATGCCCGAGGTTCAGGTTGAGGTCTTGGAGCGCGATGATGCGCATGTCCTCTACAGGGACGCCGAGCTCCTTCAGTGCCATGTATTTCGAGATCGCGTAATCCTCGCAATCGCCGCTCTTCTTCAAGAATTCGAACGGTATCTCCCAGTAGTCCTCCTTCCCCCAATTGTTGATGTCGAGGATATAGCGGCTTGAGTTGAGCGCCTTATGGACTGCCTTAATCTGGGACAGTCGGTCCTGGCCCTTCAAGCTGGCGATCAGCTCGGGCCACCCCTTCGTCGTACAGGTGGACGTATTGCATTTGACAGTGCCACCTTTCCAGCGCCCAAGCATGCCCGTCCACTTGGGAAACTTCTTGATGTTTTTGGAAGGCAGCTCGACCTTCGTGCCAAAGACCTTCGGATAGACCTTCGCTGACGCAGAGGGAACGCCGCCGACTAGAAGCGATGAGACCACAAGTACGCATGCGCTCAACAGAATGACATAGCGTCCGAACACAAAGGGCGCACGCCGAAACGCGGAGGGATCTGACTGAATCAGAAACGGCATGGTCGTGGCCACCAGTGGTCAGAGTACTTTCCGAGCACCAATCAGGCGGGCGCATCGGCAGCTTGCCCAGCTATCCTAAACCTTACCATGTTGGAAGGTGCAAGACTGTCAGCGCTGAGCGCTGAGATAACTGAATGAGGACATTAACCTTGCCGCTCAACGCCGTCGGCTGCTGCCAAATCTTTCGATTTGATAAAGATGTCGCAACGCACCAGATATTTTTCTGTAACAGCTACTTGTACTTGACCCAGATTACGTTATTTCGCATAACGGCGATATTGCCACTGCAAGATAAGACAGTCCTTTGACGCTGACCCGGCTGACACGCCTCATTGTTGCGACATTGTTCCTGACGACTGCCACATTTGGCGCCGTCACCAATGCGCATGCAATTTGCGATGAAAGCTCCAGCTATCAGCAGCAACCTGGTCATAACCATCAGCATCCCGACGGCAACGCCGATCTCGACACGCCGATGGATATGTCCGAGAAGGACGACAAGCTATCGTTGGCAGACGGCGTGTTGGGCAATGTCGCGACGGTCTGCCATAGCGGGTCCGTCGGTTGCCCAGGGTGCGTGACACCCTCTGACCAAGCTCTGCATGCTCCGACTGCATCGACCCTGGCATTTCGCCACGCATCGGAATCAGGCGAATCTGCCGACCCAAGCAGCAATCTGCGCCCTCCAAAGTTCTCCTAAGGCCCGCCGATTTTGACCTGACCTGAGAATTTCTCGGGCCGGGAGGACTCCGTCCAGCATCAAAATATCGGCATTGCCGGGAATACCATGTTCGACAGGTTCGAACGGGAAGTTCCCTCGCGCTTTCATGCTTGGAGAATACCAATGAAGTTCGTCCTTCCAGCGATAGCTGGGGCCGCGATGACGCTCGTCGCACTCGTAGCCGCCCATGCTGAACAAGATGGCCCTCAGTTAAACCATCCCGCCGACACGTCACAGGCCTACCAAGGTGCTGACGACATCAATCCATTCGACTTTGCCGTACCTCTGCTGACCAGAGAGGCGCCTGTGCCGTCCTACGGCCAGCGCCCGGCCGACCCAAGCACATCGACGACCGAACCGATGCCTATGGACGAGAGCATGCCGGGCATGGATCACAGCAACATGCCGGGGATGTCCGGCAGCGACAATTGATCGGGTAGATAAGATGAAAACCATCAATGCATCACGAAGCGGACGGATTCCGCGCCCAGGTTTACTTAAGGCCGCCTTGCTCGCGAGCGTTGCGATCATCGCCGCTGGCTGCTCTGCCACCAACCTAGAGAACTTTCCCAATACGGAACGGGTGATAGAGCGGGCCGACTACCTGGATCGCAAGCCGATCCCCAGCCTTACAGACTACCAAGAAGCCGCCCAAGTCCGGGTCAAGGAGTTGCTGTCTCAACCGCTGACCGTCTCGGCCGCCATGGAAATTGCCATGCTAAACACGCCGAAACTCCAACAGCATTATCAAGCCTACCAGATCTGGGATGAAGACCTGGTCGAGGAGCTGTCCGTGGCCGGGCGGAAAGAAACCGACCCGACGACAACGTCCATGGACTGGACCGCCGCCAAAATCGCCCTCATGAAGTCGGTGAACACGGTCTACCGCTACAACTTCCCACGTGAGTATTTCGAAGTTGCCGAAGAATTCATCGATGTCGGCGAGGAAGTCCGCAAGACTTACTTCGAGGCCATCGCAGCACACCAGCTCCAAGCTATGCTGGAGACCACGGTGACAGCAACGCAGGCCGCAGCAGAGCTGGCCAATGCGCAGTATCAAGCTGGGACCGCCAGCCTTCGATCCCAGGCCATGCAGCAAATGACGCACGCTGAAACCGTCAAGGCATTGGCGGAAGCGAAGCTCGAAGCGATCTCCACACGGGAAGCACTGAACCGTCTCCTCGTTCTGTGGGGCGACGACGCAAACTGGACGGCGCCGGAACGACTGCCGGATCTTCCTGCGGCGCGGCCCAGCTACGCCAACCTGGAAGAGTATGCCCTAGAGCGGCGCTTCGATGCGCTGAGCGAGAGAAAGTCATGGGCGCTCTGGCATACGTCGGTCGACGTTCGATCCGAGGTGCGAGAGAACTACGCCACTCTTCTCACGCGGTACGACCTCGCCAAATACCAGCAAGAGACCGTCCTGCCACTTTCTGAGGCCGTGCTGGGGGAAACCCAGAAGGAATACAACGGCATGCTCATGGGCATCTACGATCTGATCGACGACACCCAAGGACAGATTGAGGCAGGCCGCGAATACGTCGAGGCCCTCAGGGACTTCTGGATTGCACAAGCCGAACTGTCTCAGGCAGTCGGCGGTAAGTTGCCCGAATAAGGAGCTGACACATGAACCGCAGAGAATTCTTCACCGCTTCGGGTATCGGACTTGCTGCAACGGCGGGTTTGATTTCGAAGGCAGTCGCCCAACCCGCCGAACCCGAGTTCTTCAATGATCCCAATACCAGGCAGCCGCTCGCGTCAGATGGACGATCTTACACTCCCGTTGTGACCCTGAATGGTGGGTCTTTGCCCTGGCGCATGAATGACGGGGTGAAAGAGTTCCATCTCGTTGCCGAACCTGTTCAGCGTGAGTTCGCGCCAGGCATGCTCGTCAACTGTTGGGGCTACAACGGTTCTTCGCCTGGCCCAACGATCGAGGCTGTCGAAGGTGACCGCATTCGTATCTTCGTTACCAACAAACTGCCCGAGCACACGACGGTTCACTGGCATGGCCTGTTCCTGCCGAGCGGAATGGACGGTGTCGGTGGCCTATCCCAGCCGCACATCCCAAAAGGTAAGACCTTCGTCTACGAGTACACACTTCGTCAGAGCGGCACGTTCATGTACCACCCGCATTCGGACGAAATGGTGCAGATGGCCATGGGAATGATGGGCATGTTCATCGTTCATCCTCGTGACGGTTCACATCGCGTGGATCGAGATTTCTGCTTCCTGTTGTCGAGCTGGGACATAGATCCGGGCACCTTTACGCCGAACACCGCTGAGATGACGGATTTCAATATGTGGACCTTCAATAGCCGAGTATTTCCCGGGATCGATCCATTGGTCGTGCGGAAGGGCGATCGTGTTCGTATTCGTATCGGCAACCTATCCATGACCAACCACCCCATCCATCTTCACGGGTACTCGTTCAAGGTTGCCGGAACGGACGGTGGGTGGGTGCCAGCGTCGGCTCAATGGCCAGAAGTGACGACCGACGTTCCAGTCGGTGCCATGCGCGCCATTGAGTTTGTCGCCGACGTGGAAGGTGACTGGGCCTTCCACTGTCACAAGTCCCATCACACGATGGGTCCGATGGGGCACGAAGTGCCCAACATGATTGGCGTCGATCAGAAGAAGGCAACGCCCAAAGTTGCCAAACTTCTGCCCGACTACATGTACATGCCGATGGGCGAGAACGGCATGGCGGAAATGCAGGACATGGCCGCTATGGGTATGACCCTGCCAGAGAACACGCTCCCCATGATGACAGGCGAAGGACCGTTTGGTCCCATCGAGATGGGCGGCATGTTCACGGTCCTAAAAGTCCGTAAAGACATCGCACCTGGAGACTATGCCGACCCAGGTTGGTACGAACATCCTGAAGGCACCGTTGCTTACGAACTGAAATCTTAACGGCGTACTTTCTACAACCCACTGAGATGAAAAAGGACAGTCTATGAAAAACCTCGTTGCAACCTTCGCCATCGCCACTTCCATGATGGCAATCTCCACCTTTGCCTTCGCAACTGGCACACACGATGGCGGTCATCACACCTTTGGTGAGCCTGGCAAGGCAGATCAAGTTACTCAAACTATCGACGTTGAGTTGGTAGACGAAAATGGCGATATGAAAATTCTGCACGCCCCGCTCAAGATCAAGAAGGGCGACGTAGTCAAGTTCGTCATCACCAACAAAGGTGCCATCGATCATGAATTTTCCATCGGCGATTCGCCCAGTCAGCGCGCTCATGCGTTGATGATGGAAAAAATGCCGGACATGAAGCATGAGAACGACGCAACTGCCGTCACTCTGGCACCCGGCGAAACCAAGGAACTAATCTGGGCCTTCACGAAGACCGTCAGCAGCAATATCGAACTGGCTTGCCAGATGCCCGGTCACTATCAGGCAGGCATGGTCAGCAAAGTGAAGATGGTGAAGTAACCAAGACGAAACCTCCTGCAACTTGGGTCCCCGACAACGCCGGGGACCCACTTCCTTCAGAGCAACCACACCATCGTGTCACAAACAAACACCAAGCTATCGGTCATCATACTCTCGACATTCATACTGCAGATCTCTACCGCTGCTGGAGCGCAGGCGGGTGACTTTTCCTTGGAAACAATCTCCATTCAGGAAGGATGTGCGCCTAAGACGGTCGTGAAAGTGGTGTCAGACAGCCACGTTTCAGTATGGAAAATAGAGTGCGAAGGAGGCGATCAGAAGAAGATCTATGTAGAGTGCCAGAAGCAAGAGTGTCGCGCGAAAACGCGCGATGATCGTTCCGACACGACGACTGGCCATCGGTAACAATGATTCAGGGTACGACCCGGCCCACCAAACCATGACGACTGCATCAACCAAAAACGAACACTCGGATGGAGCGATCCAAAGTTACACGGATCGTATTGAAATCCTGCTCACGGGCTTTAGGCTGGTCGTGCTTGTCGTCCTGTCGATGACCTTAGCATCGCTCAATGTTCTGCCCGCTCAACATTCAGTTCTCATCTCTCTATCCGGTCTGGCTATTGGGGCGGTCATCAGCGCGTTCTGCGCCATAAAGCGAGTTCGAAACAGGTTCGTGCCCTGGGCTTTAGCGACCGTGGATGTGGGCTTGCTACTTCACTGCCTGTTTGTTGCCTCGGTGTCCCTGGGGCTTCCGCTGGACGTGGCCTTGAGTACCCCAGGCGCTTGGTTGATCTTCATCTATCTGATTATGGGGGTACTCAGGCTAAACGCCCCCTTGGTGCTCTATAGCGGGAGTCTGTTCGTTGTCGGATGGTATGCGATCACCGTGGCGATACCGTTGACGCCCGGTAACACTGATATTGCACATGCGACGGGACATTTCGTTCAGGCGGGTGCCGCGAACGAAGCACTCCGAGCTTTTGTCATTCTCGTGTCGACGATGGCTCTCGCGGCGGCGGCATGGCATTCGAAGAGATCCTTAACGAACTCCCTGCGGGAAGCTGCGTCGAGGGAACGCTTGGCTGCCCACTTTCCCAAGGCCATCTTGGACCGACTGTTGCTCTCTCGAACGAAGAGGCCGGATCTCGTTCATGCCAAGGCAGCCATTATCTTCGTCGACATCTGCGGCTTCACGGCGTTGTCGGAAACGATGGCGGCAGGCATCCTGGCGGAATTTCTGGCAGACTACCGATCACGGGTCGCCAAGGCCGTCTCTGAACATGAAGGCATTGTTGATAAATTCATAGGTGATGGCGTCCTCGTCGTGTTCGGATTGCCGGACAGCAGACATGACGACGCACACCGTGCCCTTGAATGTGTCCTGAAGCTGCGTACCGACTTGGCTATGTGGATTAGGTCCAACGACCTACCGGAACTCAAGAACATTTCATTTGGGATCGGCGTCCACTATGGAGACGTGATCGCGGGATTGATCGGTGATCAGGAGCGCGTGGAATACACGGTACTGGGTGATACCGTGAATGTCGCAGCCAGGCTACAGCAGTTGGCAAATGCCAATGGTGGCGACACAGTGTTGAGCGAAGAGTTCATGGTGGCGGCGGGATTGTTGCGGAGCGAATATGCCGACTGGATATCGTCCACTCCGGTCCGTGGGCGCAAAGGGATGATCAACGTGATCAGGATTTCCGGCAGCAAGGTCATGGCGGCGTAAAGAACGGATCATTATGACGAATCAGCGGACTAAAGTGACAATCCTCACCATTGCCGTGGCTGGAGTCCTTGTGGCGGGGGCAGTCCTCTGGTTTGCGCCTTGGTCAAGGGACCTAACGATCGACAGTCAGGACACTGCACTCGTTGCTCTGGGCAGTGACATCTATCGCAAGCATTGCGCCGCATGTCATGGGGCTAGTCTCGAAGGGCAGCCAAATTGGAAGGAATGGCTGCCGAATGGGAAACTCCCTGCGCCGCCACACGATGCTTCCGGGCATACTTGGCATCATGCTGACCAACAGCTCGTCGACATAACCAAGTACGGTTTTGCGAAGTTCGCGGGCCCAACCTACCAGACTGATATGCCAAAATTCGAGGGAACGCTCTCGGACGAGGAAATCAGGGCTGTCGTCGGATTTATTAAGAGTACATGGCCCGAGCGCGAACGTGCTGCACAGGAACGAATTGAAACTACGCCCGTTGAGTAAACGCAGCCGCTTGCGCGTAACAAAGTAGCCATTTCGCGCGAAATAGTATGCGATCCCTCAAACAAGGAGAATTGCCATGCGCAACAAATTTCTTAATGTGCTCGCCATCGCGGCAATTGCCGGGACTGCTTCAATGGCGTTTGCCGAAGAAACCGATGCAGCCAAGGCCTATATGGCCGCCATGCATAACTCCATGAATATGAACATGGAAATGTCTGGTGATCCAGATGTCGACTTCGTTCAGATGATGATCCCTCACCACGAAGGGGCTGTCGAAATGGCCAAGGTCGCTCTGCAATACGGCAAGGACCCAGAAGTTAAGAAAATGGCGGAAGGTGTCATTGCTGCCCAGCAGGAGGAAATTACCTGGATGAAGCAATGGCTCGACCTTCACAAAAAGTAGGCAAGCGATCGGATCAGCTCAACCTTCCTGCCTGGGAAGGTTTGGCAATCTTCCTGTTGCGCTGATCATCTTTGAACCTCCCCAGGGGGGTCAGTGATAGACTGGCGCCTCAGCTACTCTCCGAGTGACATGACCGCCTGTGTCGTGCGGATGCTCCGGGTGTAGTCCCACCAGGAGAACGGCCAATGAAACACGTTCATACCCATTCAGGCGGGCACTCCCCGACAAGTACCTCAAGCGTGATGGCAACAGACCCTGTCTGTGGGATGTCGGTAGATTCGTCCAAGACTGTTCACAAGCACGACTATGACGGCCAGCAGTACTTCTTCTGCAGCGCTTCCTGCAGATCAAAGTTTGTGTCTGATCCGCACCAGTACATGCACAAGGAACAAGCTGCGAAGATCGAAGCGCCGTCGACAGGCCGTGCCGACGGCGTGGTGTACACCTGTCCAATGCATCCACAAATTCGCCAATCTGGTCCGGGATCATGCCCGATTTGCGGGATGGCGCTGGAACCGCTGACACCATCGGCCCGAGATGAGCCGAATGTCGAGCTGATCGACATGACCCGTCGCTTTTGGGTCGGCCTGGCCATTACCGTGCCGCTGTTTGCTCTGGAGATGGGTGGCCATTTTCCTATTCTTAATCTGCACGGAATGATTCCTTCTTCAATTCTGAACTGGCTCCAGCTTGCTTTGGCATCTCCGGTGGTCCTCTGGGCAGGCTGGCCGTTCTTCGTGCGGGCCTGGGCATCGGTCAAAAACCGCAGCCTCAACATGTTTTCCCTGATCGCACTGGGCACGGGCGCCGCCTACCTCTTCAGCGTCGTAGCCACCGTGGCTCCTCAGATATTTCCGGCCGGATTTCGCGGCATGGATGGGTCGGTTGCCGTCTATTTTGAGGCAGCCGCCGTGATCACCGTTCTGGTACTTCTCGGGCAGGTGCTGGAACTGAGAGCACGTGAGCATACAGGTGGTGCGATCAAGGCACTCCTCGATCTCGCTCCCAAAACTGCGCGCCGCATTCGGGACGATGGCACGGACGAAGAGATACCTGTCGAGAATGTCTTAATTGGCGACCGAATTCGTATCCGACCAGGAGAGGCCATTTCGGTCGATGCGAAGGTGGTCGAGGGCCGCAGTTCCGTAGATGAGTCGATGGTAACTGGAGAGTCTCTTCCAGTCGAGAAATCAGCAGGCATGTCAGTTATCGGCGGTACGCTGAATGGCACAGGCGCCCTCATTGTGCGAGCTGAGAAGGTGGGTGCAGACAGCATGCTGGCCCAGATCGTCAGTATGGTGGCAGATGCTCAGCGCAGCCGCGCGCCAATTCAACGATTGGCTGACGCTGTTTCCGGATGGTTTGTTCCTGCTGTCATCCTGATCGCCATCGTAGCTTTTGCCGCATGGGCATTCTCGGGTGTCGAGCAACCGCTGGCGCATGGCCTGGTCGCCGCGGTCTCCGTACTTATCATCGCCTGCCCCTGTGCGCTCGGCCTAGCGACCCCCATGTCTATCATGGTCGGCATTGGCAAGGGCGCCATGGCTGGCGTGCTTATTAAGGACGCAGCCGCGCTGGAAAGGATGGAGAGCGTCGATACCCTCGTCGTCGACAAGACGGGTACCTTGACGGAAGGGAAACCGAAGGTAGTTGCGGTCCTTGGGTCTGCCGATCTGCCAGAGGATGAAATCTTGTCATTTGGCGCCAGCCTGGAGAAATCAAGCGAGCATCCACTGGCCGCGGCGATTGTGGCTGCCGCCCTGGAAAGAAAGCTGGCGCTGTCAGAGGTGGCGGATTTCGAGTCCGTCACTGGGAAAGGTGTTGCGGGAGTTGTGAACGGGCGGCACGTGGCGCTCGGTAATCTGAAGATGATGGAGAGCGTCGGAGCCACTGTGGGAGATTTGGAGCGGCGAGCAGACGATCTGCGGAAGGATGGAGCCACCGCGTTATTCATTGCCGTTGATGGCAGAGCAGTTGGCGCCATTGCGGTGGCAGACCCGATCAAAGCAACAACACCCGATGCTCTTCGTGCTTTGCGAGATAGCGGTCTTCGAATTGTGATGCTGACAGGGGACAACAAGACCACTGCTCTGGCGGTCGCTGCAAAGCTGGGCATTGACGAGGTCGAAGCCGAAGTTCTGCCTCAGCACAAGAATCAGATCGTCAAGAAGATGCGTGCCGAGGGCCATGTTGTTGCCATGGCCGGAGATGGCGTCAACGACGCACCCGCGTTGGCTGAGGCCGATATCGGCGTTGCCATGGGGACCGGGACGGACATTGCCATCCGCAGTGCCGGGGTAACCCTGGTGAAAGGTGATTTATCCGGCATTGTCAGGGCGCGCGAGCTGAGCCGGGCAACTATGCGCAATATCCGGCAAAACCTGTTCCTGGCTTTCGTCTATAACGCGCTCGGAGTGCCAATAGCGGCTGGACTCCTCTATCCGGCCTTTGGTGTCCTGCTGTCGCCCATTATCGCCGCGGCCGCTATGGCCCTAAGTTCAGTATCGGTCGTTGGAAATGCACTGCGGCTGCGGTTGGCGCCAATATCGGGAGTGGTCCGTCAGTCCCCTCGTTAGCAAGGCAGGCAAGGTCGCCTGCCAATGGCAAAAGAGGAGGTGAGAATGCGTGCGCAATCTTTAGAAGATGGTGGGCTGGCCTGATGCAGTTGAGGTCCCGATGCCATTGGCAGACCTCTGGTTGACGCATCTCATTATCTAATACATTGAAATACATATAGAATACGTCGCCGTTGAATTTCTTAAGTCGTCGTATTACATTGGCTGTTAAATCGTATTACGAGGATCTAATGCCATTACCAGTTCAGTCCGTGCGGGCCAGCTCCGAGCATCGCCCAATCCTCGCGGCAGTCGCCAAACTGCTTAAGGAGGGCAGAGCGGAAGATCTCCATAGGTTCCTGACAACAAACACCGCGATCGGTATTGGGCCATTCAGAAGCGAGGACGCGGCGCTTGGTTTCCTTCGAGACCGTCTGGTGTTCGCTCTGCGCCCCGATGCTATCTGGTTGTTCGGCAGCCGCGCCCGCGGCGATGCCCGTCACGACAGTGACTTCGACCTTCTGGTCGTGCTGCCCGAGGGCCGCGGCGATGACGCCTACTCTTATGAAGCTGTGGCTCAGCCCGTCATTGCCAGCGGCTTGCCGTACGACATCGTTCCGGCACGGTGGTCCGAGATTATGGATGGCATGAAGCAGCCTGGCAGTCTGGCTTCTCGGGCGATCAAGGAAGGCCGATTGATCTACAAGCGTCGGAAGTTCGACCTGCCTGCAGGCATTGTTGGCGAATGACCGACGCTTTCGAGAGCTTCATCGAGCTGGCACGGCAAGATATAGATGCCGCCAAAAAGCTTGTCCGAGAGGCTGATCACTCTGGACGAGCCGCTTTCTTTGTCGAACAGGCGGCAGAGAAGATGATCAAAGCAGTTCTAACTGTCGAAGGCATCATCTATCCGGCGTCGCATCACCAGCTTGGTGTCCTTGCCGCCTTGTTACCCTCGGATCATGAATGGCGATCTGATTTTTCGAGTTTCGACGCATTCACGTCTTTCGCGACGAAGTTCCGATATCCCACGCCCAGCGGCAGATTGCCCGTCAATCCAGCCGCATCGGATGTCAGCGAATACATCGAAGAGGTCGCCGCGATCCTCGATGATGTCCTGGATTGGTGCAGAGATGCAGCGCGAGGAAAATAGTCACCAGCTTTTCGCTGGGCTCTAGTTTCTCTCAATTTTCAGATCGTGGCTGCGGATACTGTTCTCTATAGGAATGGACACAAATGCATTCTAGGCCCGCCCTCAAGTTGGGGACCTGATCGAAAAATCCCACCTGTTCCAGAAAACGAAAAAGCGGCTGGCAAGCTTCGGTTTGCCAGCCGCTTTGCTGTCGAACACGGTCATATGGCCGCCCCAGTCGATCGAGGCTTTAGTGGAAGCATTGTAACAATACTTTCACGTGCTTAGACAAAGTAATTCGACTATTCTGGAATTATGAAACTCGAAAATATCGCGTCCGCTTTTAACGCTTTGGGCCAGAGCACCAGGCTCGATTTGATCCAGGCACTCCTCGCCGCTGGTTCTACAGGTATGCCTGCTGGGGATATTGCGGACCAGCTTGGTATTGCGCCGTCGACCCTATCTTTCCATCTCCGCGCCCTGGAACAGGCCGAGCTGGTCGTCGTGCGGCGTTACGGCCGGAGCCTGGTCTACGCCGCTCATATGGCGCGGCTCAGGGAACTGCTTGCATTCCTCGCCGTGACCTGTTGCGGGTTTGACTCGGGTCACAACTCGGAGCTTGGCCGCTTCCTTGAATCCCTCAACCCGGAGATCAAAGCCATGCAGCCTGATCCTTTCAATGTCCTATTCCTGTGTACGCGCAATTCGGCCCGCTCGATCATGGCCGAGGCAATCCTCTCGAAGGTCGGCGGGACGCGATTCCGCGCCTATTCAGCCGGATCAGATCCCGCCCAAGAAGGGCCATTGCCGGAGGTTCTGGCGCAGCTCAAGGCCTTGGGCCATGACGTTTCCGGCCTCCGGTCCAAATCATGGGACGAATTCATCCAGCCCAATGCGCCACAGATCGATTTCGTCATCGCGCTCTGCGATACTGTCGCTGGCCAGGTTTGTCCGGATTTTGGCGTTAGCGTTGTCACGGGTGCCTGGCCGCTGCCTGATCCATCGAAGTTCACGGGCAGTGCCATCGAACGTGCAACACTCATCAATGAAATCTACGCAGGTCTCCGTCGACGCCTGGATATCTTCATTAACCTGCCACTCAACTCGTTGAATCGCATGTCCTTGAAGGCCAGGCTCGATGAGCTCGCCGATCCGCATGTGCTTTCTCAAGCCTCGACGGCGACAAGGTAAAATCATGCGCGTAGGTATTAGTGGCATGGGTCGCATTGGTCGCTTGGCCCTGCGAGCGGCGTTGGGTGCCGCGGAGCGTCCTGACGACGACCCGCGTAAAGACAATCGCCTTGAGATCGTCCACGTGAATGAAATCAAAGGCGGTGCCGCCGCCACGGCGCATCTCCTGGAATTCGACAGCGTCCAAGGTCGCTGGCGCCGGGCGGACATTGCCACGGATGGCGACGCGGCGATCCTCGTTGGCAATCGCCGTATCACCTTCTCGGCCGAAGCCGACCCTTCGTCGATTGCCTGGGCTGATCTCGGCGTGGATGTGGTGCTGGAATGCACTGGGAAGTTCCTAACGCCCGCCATACTGCAGGGGCATCTTGATCGCGGTGCCAAGCGGGTGATCGTCGCAGCTCCGATCAAAGTAGATGGCGTACTCAATGTGGTAGTTGGGGTGAATGACCACCTCTATGACCCTGCGAAGTACCCGATCGTCACGGCTGCGTCTTGCACGACCAATTGCCTCGCCCCAGTGGTCAAGGTGGTGCATGAAGCTATTGGTATCCGGCACGGTCAGATCACCACGATTCATGACCCCACCAACACAAATGTCGTGACGGATGCTCCGCACAAGGACCTCCGGCGCGCGCGCAGCGCCATGTTGTCGCTCCAGCCAACGACCACGGGAAGCGCCACTGCCATTGCGCTCATCTATCCTGAACTGAAAGGCAAGCTGAACGGCCATGCAGTGCGGGCGCCTGTGCTCAACGCGAGCCTCACCGATTGTGTCTTTGAGTTGCGGCGCGAAACGACGGCCGAGGAGGTCAACGCGCTCTTCCAGGAGGCCGCCACCGGGCCACTCGCCGGAATCCTCGGCTATGAGACGCGGCCTCTCGTCTCGGTCGACTATGCCCAAGACACGCGGAGCAGCATTATCGATGCACCTTCCACTTTGGTGACGGATGGCACGATGCTCAAGGTCTACGCCTGGTACGACAATGAGATGGGCTATGCCTGTCGCATGGTGGATCTCGCCTGCATTCTCGCCAAAGCCGGAATCTGAGAAATCGTGCTCGTGTCCACTACCTCGCCACAGGCTGCGACCGCAGCCCGCAACTACGCGATCGTCACGGCGGCCTATTGGGGCTTTACGCTGACCGACGGTGCCCTGCGCATGTTGGTTCTGCTGCACTTCTACCGCCTCGGCTATTCCTCTCTCACTCTGGCTTTCCTGTTCCTGCTTTACGAAGCGGCGGGAATCGTCGCCAATCTCGTTGGCGGCTGGTTGGCGACACATTTCGGTATCCCCCGCATGCTGATGGCGGGGTTGGTGACCCAGATCGCTGGATTCTTGATGATGTCCGCCTTGATGCCGGAATGGAGCGCTGCTGCATCCGTCGCCTGGGTCATCGCGGCGCAAGGTATCTGCGGCGTGGCGAAGGACCTCACCAAGACGGCTAGCAAGTCCGCCATCAAGCTCACCGCGGGCGATGCGTCGGGGAAGCTCTTCCAGTGGGTCGCCTGGTTCACTGGCAGCAAAAACGCAATGAAGGGCTTCGGGTTCTTCCTGGGTGGCGTGCTGCTGGAGTTCCTTGGCTTTCGCGGCGCCTTGTGGGCGATGGCTGCGGCTCTCGGTTTCGTGCTCATAGGCGTACTGCTTTCGCTGCCGCCAAAACTGGGCAAGGCGCAGGCTTCTCGTTCGGCTCGCGAATTCTTCGCCAAGGGGCGTGGCATAAATTTATTGGCAGCGGCGCGGGTATTCCTGTTCGGCGCGCGAGATGTCTGGTTCGTGGTTGGCTTGCCGATCTTTCTTTATTCGGCTGGCTGGACCTTCACAATGGTCGGCAGCTTCCTCGCAGTTTGGACCATCGGCTATGGAATTGTGCAGGCTGCTGCCCCCGCTCTGGTGCGACGCGGCGGCCATGACCATGAAGCGGGGATCTCTGCCGCACGTTGGTGGTCCTTCCTACTGACCCTCGTTCCGGTATTGATGGTGGCTTGGCTGCTGATCGGCCAATATAAGGTCAATCTAGCGGCTGACTGGCCAGCACCATTTGGCGAATGGCTGTCGTGGGGCCTGCAACATCCAGATGGACCCATTGTCGTGGGATTGGTCCTGTTCGGTATCGCTTTCGCAGTCAACTCTTCTGTCCATTCCTATCTGGTCCTCGCCTATGCGGGTACGGAGAAAGCAGCAGAGGATGTCGGGTTTTACTACGCAGCCAATGCGGCGGGCCGTTTCATGGGCACGCTACTTTCCGGGCTACTCTATGGCTGGGGCGGCCTCGCGGCCTGTCTCGGCGGCTCAGCCATTATGCTGACGACGTGCTGGCTAATCGCGCTGGCGTTGCCACCGCTTGGAGTGGGCATCCGGTCGACAAAGTGATGCGCGCGAAGCCATTGTCGTGGCACGAGATCATGTTGACCAATCAGCAAGCCCACCGGATTGGACTTGATCCCGCATTGGCCGACCTATTGCTTTCGCGTCGGTGACAGCCCAAGCCGCCGCACAGCGGGACCGCATTCATACCATCCCTTGCTTGAGTTGACGATTTTCACCACGGACAGCATCACGGGGACCTCGATAAGGACGCCGACGACGGTTGCCAGTGCTGCGCCGGAATGGAAACCGAACAGGCTAATAGCAGCAGCCACGGCAAGTTCGAAAAAGTTACTGGCGCCGATCAAAGCCGACGGTGCCGCCACGCAATGCGCTTCCCCGGTCCAACGATTCAGCATATAAGCCAGCCCCGAATTGAAATAGACCTGTATCAGGATCGGCACGGCGAGTAGGGCGATAATCGTTGGTTGGGCGATGATCTGTTCACCCTGGAAGCCGAACAGTAAGACAAGCGTCGTCAGCAAAGCGACCAAGGAAAGCGGCCGCACCATGTGCAGGGCGCGCTCGAATGCCTCGGTGCCAGCCGCCAGCAATATGCGGCGCAGAACCTGGGCAATAATGACCGGGATAACGATATAGAGTCCCACGGACAGGAGGAGTGTATCCCAGGGGACGGTGATCGCTGACAAGCCCAGCAGCAAACCGACCAAGGGCGCGAATGCGAACACCATGATCAGGTCGTTGAGTGCCACCTGGCTCAAGGTGAAGTGCGGCTCGCCATCTGACAGATTGCTCCATACGAATACCATCGCCGTGCAGGGTGCTGCTGCCAGGAGAATGAGACCTGCGATATAGCTGTCGATCTGGTCAGCCGGAAGATAGGGCCGGAAAAGCCAGCCGATGAACAACCACCCGAGCGCGGCCATCGAGAACGGCTTGATCGCCCAATTGATGAAGAGTGTCACGCCGATTCCGTGCCAGTGCTCCTTCACGCGCCCGAGCGCCGCGAAGTCGATCTTCATGAGCATCGGAATGATCATCGCCCAGATCAGCACTGCAACAGGCAGATTCACCTTAGCGACTTCAGCGGAACCAATGGCCTGGAATATGGCTGGAAAGAAGTGTCCCAGGGCAATACCGACGACGATGCATAGAGCGACCCAAAGAGTCAGATAGCGTTCAAACACGTTCACTTAGGATATCTCCGGACGGGTCTGCGGATTCGTGATCGGTGGGTGAAAGGATGCCCTTCGGCTAAGGCCGATTATGGGCAGCAAGGCGCAAGCACGGCGTCGAGCAGCTTATTGCAGGCGTTTGGCTTGCCGTTACAGCAATCCTTGACCAGAAATTCCAGAAGGCTTTTGATGCCATCCAACTCTGCTGCATAATAGATCGTGCGACCTTGACGCTCCGATTGGGTCAATCCGGCCCGTGTCAAAATTGCCAAATGCGCCGACATCGTGCTTGGCGGAACACCAAACTTGAGAGCCAATTCACCAGCCGGAACGCCATCTGGTAGTCGCTGCATCAGCAAACGAAACACATCGAGGCGTGTTTCCTGGGCCAAGGCGGAAAGTGATGATATCGCTTGCGTCTTTTTCATAATTCTATAATCATAGAAATAATGATCGCTTGTCAAGGCGACGACTGTAAAAGTTCTGTGACGGGCCAATAGGGCCGCGTGCCTGTCTGGGAGGACAGAAATAGTGCCGAACCCCTGTTTGGAGGGTCTGATCGCGCGCCGCTCAATTGCTGTAAAGCGCTTGGGCTTACCGGGCCCGTTGCCCGCGGAACTGCAGTCCATATATGAAGCCGCCACGACTGCACCCGATCATGGCGCCTTACTTCCTTGGCGTTTGATCGCCATTGGTGATCAGGCGCGAGAGCAACTGGCGCAGCGTTTTGTTGAGGCAAAGCGTCGGGAACGGTCAGATTTGTCCGATATTGAGATCGAGCGGGAAAGGGAAAAAGCCCTCCGGCCCCCCACACTCTTGGCATTTATCGCACGACCGACCCTCAATCACGCGACCGTCCCAGTCGAAGAACAGTTGGCGTCGGCAGGGGCCGCAATGCAGAGTGTCCTCTTGGCGGCGCATTTCTTGGGATACGGCGCTATCATCTTAAGCGGTAGCCGCTGTGCCGATCCGGCAGTGCGTGCCAGCCTGCGAATCCAAGAGCACGAATATTTCCTGGGGTTCATCAGCATCGGCTCGATTGTCGACGAGCCACGCTTCGGAAAGCGGCCGGAAGTTCTTGAGATCATGTCGCAAATAGATAGCCTTGATATCACGCCGTCCTCGGAGTTCGTCAAAACGCCAAGTTGAAGTAGCGATGATCAAAGGATCACGCCAATGGATATGAAGAGACGGAAACTGCTCGGGGGCGTCGCGGGACTGGCTGCTTCGCAAGCGCTGCCGTTTGTGGGCCGCGCTTCGGCTCAAACCTCCTTTAGCTTTGGCCTGACCCCGGTCTTCCTGGATTCTGACATCGAACTGCTCAATGAACTCCAGGGCTACCTATCTCAAGCCATGAAGCGATCTGTCTCGCTCGTAAAGCGTCGAACGTACCAGGAGATTACCGCACTCCTTTTGTCGGGAGAATTGGATGCCGCGTGGATTTGTGGCTTTCCGTTTGTGCAGCATGCGGACAAGCTGGCCTTGGTCGCAGTCCCTCTCTATCGGGGGAAACCGCTCTATCAGTCCTACATCATCGTCCCATCGGCTCGGCAGATCACTGAATGGGACCAGTTGCAGGGTGACATCCACGCCTTTTCTGATCCAGACAGCAACTCGGGTTATCTGGTGACAGCGGCTCTGTTGGCGGAACATGATCTGACCCCGGCCAAGTTCTTCGCCAAGACCTTTTTCACGTATGGACATCGGAATGTGATCCGGGCCGTGGCATCCGGTCTGGCTCAAAGTGGCAGTGTCGACGGGTACGTCTGGGACGTGATGAACGCACGTGAACCAGCTCTCGTATCCCAGACCAAAGTCCTGCGTCGTTCAGAATTGTTGGGTTTCCCACCCATCGCGTGCTTGCGCGGCAATCTGGATACCGAAGAAATCGGGCAACTGGCAGACGCGCTTGTCTCAATTTCCAAGAACGAGCAAGGACGCAAGGTTCTCGCAATGCTGCAGCTTGATGGCTTCGCAGTCGAGCCAGAATCGACCTTCGCTGGGATCGCCGCCAAATACTCGCTCATTCAACTCAAAGGCGGATAAGCAGAAGATGAACCGCCTCCACCGCATGTACCGAGCCATGCCGTTGGCACTCAAAGTGCCAATGCTGGTTGCGGTTCTGACGGTGGTGGTTGCCACGGTCATCTCTCAAGTGGTGCTATCCCGTCTCGCCCAAGAGCAGGAAGCATCCCTGCGTAGTCTGGCAACGGCTTTCATGGATGGTGTTTCTACTGCAGTGACGCCAGGACTTCTGCGCCAGGATGTCTGGGAGACCTTCGATAGTCTGGACCGCGCCCGCCGCCAGTATGGCGCCGTCAAAGCTCTTTACGTCGTCGTCCTGCAGCCGAACGGCCAGGTTCTGGCTGCGTCCGAACCCGAGCAATTCCCAGTCACATCCAATCTCCCTGAAGACTTGGCCAATCTCGTCACTGATGGCCAGGGGTTGACGTTGGATGAAGGGAAGGGACGAGCCTGGACGGTTCGACAGATCGATCAAGAGACGTTTCGGATCGGAACCGTGTTCGCCGAACTCGACATCAGTGAAATTCTGGCTGTCCGGAACGAGGTTCTTTGGACTCTCATCCTCGTGAATGCCGGGCTGACCGCGATTTTCAGTTTCGCTGGGTATGGGCTCGTCCGTCGGATGGTCGCACCACTCTCCGTCATCCAGCAGCACCTGATCGCCGCAGGTTCTGGTCGCCCTGAACTCATTTCGGATCACGAGTTGCGCCGGGCGGCACCGGAGTATGGGGAGTTGTATCAGCGCTTCAACGCCATGATCCGCGGCCAAGCCGAGCGTGAAGCCCTGGCGGCAGAGCTGGCAAATCAGGAGAAGTTGGCGATGCTGGGGCGTCTGGCCTCTGGCATGGCCCACGAGGTCAACAATCCCCTCGGGGGCCTCATGAATGCCGTGGACACGCTCGATATCCATGGAGACAAGGAAAGTGTTCGCCGTCGGACGGTCGATCTCCTACGGCGAGGCCTGGCCGGAATTCAGAATGTCGTGCGCGCCGCCCTGGTAACCTACAAGGCGGCACCCGGTCCCAAGCGGCTTACCAGAGACGATCTGGAAGACCTACCTTTCCTGATCCAGCACGAAACAGGCGCTAAACAGCTCGTTCTCGACTGGCAGAACGAGTTATCTCAGGATATTGAAGTCGATGCCTCCGCCGTACGGCAGATCGCCCTCAACATTCTCCTCAACGCCTGTGCCGCGTCTCCAGAGCATGGCACCATCCTGTTTCGGGCGACTGTTAAGGACTCGGTCTTAAGTATCTCGGTCACTGACGATGGGCCCGGATTGCCCGAGACTGCCCGTGCTGCGGCTGCGGCTGGTGCGGCAGGCGCCGGAGCCCCCGTCGGCAGGGGCCTCGGTCTCTGGACGGCCTCAAGGCTTGCTGTCAGACTAAACGGAAAAATGACCCTGCAATCAGGCCCCAGCCAGGGTGCGACCATCGTGTTGGTCGCACCGCTAGGTGAAGAGCGGGAGGAAACGAATGTTATCGCCGCAGCGCGCGCGGATCGGACTGGTTGAGGACGATCCGATCATGGGCGAGTCCATCGCCCATCGGCTTGACCTTGAAGGCTATCATGTCGCCTGGTGGAAATCTGGCCAGGACGCCTTGGATGCAATCAAGGGCGATTCACCGGATCTGCTTGTCTGTGATATCCGCCTGCCGGACATGAATGGCGAGTCTTTGTTCAACAAGCTCGTCCCCAACAAGCCCGGTCTCCCGATCCTGTTCATCACTGGCTTTGCCCAGGTCGATCAAGCCGTGCGCCTCATGCGGGCTGGTGCCGCCGATTACGTCGCCAAACCCTTCGCCATGCCGGACTTCCTGGCCAAGATCACCGCACTCCTCAATCGACCGGGCAGTACCACTCATGTCCTGGGTTTCTCTCCGGCGATCGCCCGTGTAGAGGATATGCTCCGGCGTATCGCCAATATCGACTCCACTGTCTTGATGACGGGTGAAAGTGGCTCCGGTAAAGAAGTGGCCGCCCGTTTCCTTCATGCGGAATCGAACAGGCGTGACCGCCCATTTATGGCTGTAAACTGTGCAGCCATTCCGGCCGACCTTCTAGAAAGCGAGCTTTTTGGCCACGAACGTGGCGCTTTCACAGGCGCCACGGCACGGCACATGGGTTATGTCGAGCGCGCCAAAGACGGCTTTCTGTTTCTCGATGAGATCGGCGAGCTGCCCTTGGGTCTTCAAGCGAAACTGCTTCGCCTGATTGAAAGCCGCAAGTTCCAGCGGCTCGGCGGTGAGACCGAATTGACGTGTGGTGCCCGGATTGTTTGCGCCACCAACATCGATCTGACGGCGGCTGCTCAGCAGGGCAAGTTCCGGTCGGATCTGCTTTTTCGCATCCGAGTCATCGAAGTAAGAGTTCCGCCGCTGCGTGAGCGCCGTGACGATGTCGCCCCCTTGCTGGAGCTGTTCCGGAAACAATTTGCGGCATCCTTTGGTCATCATGTAACGGGCTTCCAGCCTGACGTTATTGAGGCAGCCCTTCTTCACAATTGGCCGGGCAATGTGCGCGAACTCCGGAACCGCGTTGAGCGCGCCGTTGCCTTGTCTGATGGTCCATGGATCAGCCAGGAAGCCCTGTTCCCGGACCTGATACCCGAAAGTCTCGGTTCCGGCTCCTTCACTTCGCTGGCCGTTATGCGAGAGCAAGTCGAACGGCAGCATATCCGGTCCGCGCTCGATCGCTCCGAAGGTCGAGTGGAGGATGCAGCCAAGCTGCTGGGTGTCTCGCGATCCACCTTGTTCGATAAGATGCGCCGCCTGCGGCTGGAACACACATAGGAGTCCGAAAGACCGGGCGGCAATCTGCGGCACAGTCCAGGAATCTGGACTCTACTGCTTTGCAGCAGAAGAAAGCCCAATAAACAGATACCGAATTCCGCGCCGCAACGTGGCATAGCTCCTGCTCTACCAGGGTCAATAAAAATACCAACCCTGGGGAGATCTCAAATGGCAAAACGGTGTGAAAAGCTCGTCGACATTGGTCGGCGGCAGTTTTTGCGCGGGAGCGGCATGGCCGCCGCCGCTGGCGTCGTCAGTGTCGTCGCATCGGCGCCCGCGAAGGCGAACTCGCCGCTGGCACGCGTGGACTATCCAAGCAATCGCCTGGGCAATATCAAAGACCTCAAGGCGAATGAACCCCTCGATGTCAGCTATCCTGACGAGAATGCGCCGGGTGTCCTGCTGAAGATGGGCAAGCCCGTGCCGGGCGGCGCAGGTCCGGACGGCGATATCGTCGGCTTCACCACAATCTGCCCGCATAAGGGCTTCCCGCTGTCCTATAGCGCGTCGGACAGCACCTTCAACTGTCCCGGCCACTACTCTCGCTTCGATGCCGAGGCTGGTGGTCTGCAGGTCTGGGGCCAAGCCACACAAAATCTCCCGCAATACACGCTCCGCGTGGACGACAAGGGCGACATCTATGCCGAAGGCGTGGATGAGCTGCTCTACGGTCGCCTCAGCAACGTGCTTTAAGGGAGAACGGACATGGCTTTCAAACGACAGATCGACCGCCTGCCGATCATCCCGGCCGACGCCACGAAACACAACGTCACCTGCCACTATTGCATCGTTGGGTGCGGCTACCACGCCTACACGTGGCCGACCAATAAGCAGGGTGGCACCGACCCCAAATCCAATGCCTTTGGGGTGGACCTCTCGCAGCAGCAAGCTGCCGAAACAGACGCTTGGTATTCCCCGTCGATGTACAACATCGTCAAGCAGGATGGCAAAGACGTTCATATCGTGATCAAGCCGGATCACGAATGCGAAGTGAATTCGGGCCTTGGCTCGGTTCGTGGCGCCCGCATGGGTGAATCCCGCTTCAGCGAAACCCGCAGCACCCAGCAACAGCGCCTGACTGATCCGATGGTGTGGCGCTACGGTTCCATGCAGCCGACCTCATGGGAAGACGCCTATGACCTGGTGGCACGCGTCACCGCCGCCGTCGTCAAAGAGCAAGGCGAAGATGGTCTCTTCGTCTCCATGTTCGATCACGGTGGATCGGCGGGCGGATACGAAAACACCTGGGGTACGGGAAAGCTCTACTTCGGTGCCATGAAGATCAAGAATGTCCGCATCCATAATCGTCCGGCATACAACTCAGAAGTCCATGCCACACGCGACATGGGCGTCGGCGAACTCAACAACTGCTACGAGGACGCAGAACTTGCCGATACGATCGTTGCCGTCGGCACGAACCCTTTGGAAACGCAGACCAACTATTTCCTCAACCACTGGATTCCGAATCTGCGGGGTACGTCCCTCGACAAGAAGAAGGCGCAGCTTCCTGACGAGTCACACGAGCAGGCGCGCATCGTCATCATCGATCCGCGCCGTACCGTAACGGTCAATGCCTGCGAAATGGAAGCAGGCAAGGACCGTGTCCTTCATCTGGCCCTTAATTCGGGCACAGATCTGATCCTGTTCAACGCCATCTTTACCCATATCGTTGAGCAGGGATGGACAGATAAGGAGTTTATCAAGAAGAGCACTGTCGCCGAAGGGACAAAGCGGCCGGATCTCTATCCAGCGCGTGGTGAAGCCGACGGCAAGCCGGGGCATCTCACCAACTTCTCCGGCGCCGTCGAGGGTTGCAAAGTCTCTCTCGAAGAAGCTGCCAAAGTAACCGGACTAAAGGCCGAAGATATCGCCAAGGCTGCTGAATGGATTGGCAAACCAAAGGAAGGCGGAAAGCGTCGGCGCGTGATGATCGGTTATGAAAAGGGCTTGATCTGGGGAAATGACAATTACCGCACCAATGGCGCCCTGGTGAACATCGCACTGGCAACTGGGAATATCGGCCGTCCCGGTGGCGGCGTGGTGCGTCTCGGCGGCCACCAGGAAGGTTACGTGCGCCCAAGCGACGCACATGTTGGTAGACCCGCCGCCTATGTCGACAAACTGCTGATCGAGGGTAAGGGTGGCGTCCATCACGTCTGGGCGTGCGATCACTATAAGACCACGTTGAACGCCCACGAATTCAAGAGCGTTTACAAGAAACGCACTGACATCGTGAAGGACGCCATGAGCAGCGTTCCATATGGCGATCGGGATGCTATGGTGCAGGCGATACTGGGAGCGATCAAGAAAGGCGGTTTGTTCTCGGTCGATGTCGACATCATCCCGTCCCAGATCGGCCAAGCCAGCCACGTATGGCTGCCTGCGGCAGAATCGGGCGAAATGAACCTGACCTCGATGAATGGCGAGCGTCGTATGCGCTTGACGGAGCGGTACATGGACCCGCCCGGCAATGCCAAGCCGGATTGCTTGATTGCGGCCGGGCTTGCTCAACACATGGAGCGGGTCCTGCGCGACATGGGCGATGCCAAATATGCCGACCAGTTCAAAGGGTTCGATTGGAAGACAGAGGAAGACGCCTTCCTCGATGGCTACCAGAAGAACGCCGGAGGCGGCGAGTTCGTGACCTATGACGCCTTGAGAGCCATGGGGACCAATGGTTTTCAAGAGCCCGCCACGGGGGTCAAGGATGGCAAAATCGTTGGTACGAAGCGCCTCTACACCGAAGGAACATTCTCGACCGAAGACGGCAAGGCTCGGTTCATGGATGCGCCCTGGCGCGGCCTACAGGCTCCCGGCAAAGAGGAAGAAAAGGCGAAGTTCAAGTTCCTCATCAACAATGGTCGCTCCAATCTGGTCTGGCAGAATGCTTTCCTGGATCAGGCCAACGACTTCGTCATGGATGCGTCGCCTTATCCGTTCATTGAGATGAACCCGGACGATATGGCCACGCTCAAGCTGGGCGCTGGCGACCTTGTGGAGGTCTTCAACGACGCCGGATCGACCCAGGCGATGGTCTATCCCACGCCCACGGCCCGGAAAGGGGAGACTTTCATGCTGTTTGCCTTTCCAACGGGTGTCCAGGGCAACGTCGTCAATGACGGCGTGAATGAACTGGTCATCCCCAATTACAAGCAGAGCTGGGGTGATATCCGGAAGATCGCCACGGCGCCGGAAGTGACCAGATCCCTGAGCTTCAAATCACGTGAATACCGGGTCGACTAGCCCAATCCCTCCCTACCACCGCGGGGTGACACTCAGTCACCCCGCCATTTCCCCCAAGAATGAGATCGGCACGATGGAATCGACCAATTCGAAGCTGGTGGGCATCGCCACCAGCATGCTGGTGATCATGATCAGCAGGGTGGTGATCATCGCCATGGTGATGGTGATGCCGATGATGATCACCATGGTCATGTCCGCCCATGCCCAGGACATGAAGAGCGGGGAGGCGATGTTTCGGCAATGCGCCGCCTGCCATACTCTGGAAGCAGGCAAGAACAAGATCGGTCCTTCGCTCCACGGCGTCTTCGGCCGCAAAGCAGGAACTGTGGACGGCTTTACCTATTCTGACGCCATGAAGAATAGCGAGATCACGTGGGACGAGAAGACGCTTGCCGAATACCTGCGAGCACCAAAGAAGATGGTGCCGGGTACGAAGATGACATTCGCAGGCATCAAGAATGACACCAAGCTCCAGGATCTGATTGCCTATTTGAAGCAAGCCATGCAGTAGGAGACGGCCGTGCAAGATCCGTTTGGGCGACACATCAGTTACCTCAGGGTCTCCGTAACGGATCGCTGCGACCTTCGTTGCGTCTATTGCATGGCCGAGGATATGACCTTCCTGCCTCGAAAAGAGGTGTTGTCGATCGAGGAACTCGACCGTCTCTGCAGCGCCTTTATCAGGATGGGCGTTCGAAAGCTTCGACTGACGGGTGGTGAGCCGCTGGTTCGCAGGGAGATCATGAGTTTGATCCGGTTGTTGTCCCGACACCTTGTCTCTGGCGATCTAGACGAGCTGACGTTGACGACCAATGGCACTCAATTGGCCAAACATGCTGAAGCCCTGGCTGCCGCCGGGGTGAAGCGGGTGAATGTCTCGCTCGATACCTTGCGACCGGAGGCGTTCAAGGCGATCACACGTTGGGGAGACCTCGACAAGGTCTTGGAGGGTCTGGCAGCCGCCCGGCGCGCCGGGCTCAAGGTCAAAATCAACACCGTGGCCCTGAAGGGTGTTAACGATGGCGATGTCGACGATATCGTTGCCTGGTGTGGCGATCAGGGATTCGATATCGCCTTCATCGAGGTGATGCCGATGGGCGATATCGGCGGCGAGCGGCGTCTGGAGCAGTATTGGCCGCTGTCTAAGCTCCGCGCCGACCTGGAGCAGCGCTGGACGTTGACGGACACCAACTTCCAGACGGGCGGCCCGGCCCGCTATGTCGATTGCGCCGAGACCGGGCAGAGGATCGGCTTCATCACCCCGATGACCCATAATTTCTGCGAAAGCTGTAATAGAGTCCGGGTGACCTGCACGGGGCAGCTCTTCATGTGCCTAGGCCAGGAGGACAGCGCTGATCTACGTGCGGCACTGCGGTCCAGTGAGGGCGACGAAAAGCTGGAAGCGGCGATCCGGGAGGCGATCGCCCGCAAACCGAAGGGGCACGATTTCATCCTGGATCGCCGGGCATCCAACGTGGCGGTATCCCGGCATATGTCGGTGACGGGCGGCTAGAGCGAAAGCGTTTGATCTCGTTTATCGGGCAAATGTATCCATCGGGCGTCCGACATCTTCTTCCGGAGCGTCGTCGTTGTTGGCGTCGAGCTCTTTAAGGCCTGAAATAAGGTATTTCGCCCGTCGAACAATAGACTCCGCGGCGACCTTCAACAGTTCATGCTTGCCACCTGGCATATGCTCTACTTCTTCGACTGCTTTCTCGATCTCCTTGATGACACGCCCTGAGACAGCCTCAACTCTATTTAAGACCATAGTGGGATTCAGTCCGCAGGCAGAGGCCTCTCGCTGCCAGTGACGACCTTTAATATAGTCACCCCGAGTCTTGCCTGCGATTGTGTTTGCCAGATTTCTGGTAACGTTTTCCCAAGCCTCACTGCACATGACATCGTAGATTGGTGCCAGAGAGGCGCCTCCAGCAGTTATGATTACCGAGTAGTTCTTGGCGTGGGCATCGGTATTGCAGACGATCACATTAAAGATGAGATAGTCCAAAAATCTCGGTACATCTGCGATGTTCACCTTGTCACGGATGAACTCGAACATCTTCGACAGTCTTGGGCCCGGCCTGCCTGTGGAGTTTCGCTCATACTTTGAACCTGGAAAGTAGCCGAGCGCCTGGCAGAAATCTTCCTGATGGATGCGCCGCCACCTATCACCCACCTTTAATCGGTCATATCGATCAATAAGAAGGTATGTACGTGTTCCCGCTCGCCCAGTCGTGACTGTCGGTGTATTTAACTCGCACCGCTTGGCCAGAACCATGCACAGGGCTTCGTTTTGAACGCTGCCCCATAGGCGTGGAATATCTGGCTTTAGTATGTGTGTTGATGGTGAACCATTCACTGGTATGCGGATCTTGCCTTCTGCATCAAGTACTACGCCAATCTTTGATTGCGCCCCCGCAAGGGACATCGAGATACCATCCTCTCCTACCAGGAATGGTTTGTTTGGCAGTTCGTTGATGATTTTTTCGAGAGCGGCTTGATCTGGAACCTGCTTCGAATCTGCGATTGTGCTGCCTCGCTCTTTGAACGATAGCGCGCCCGCGGTGTCTCGGCCGACTTCAGACAGGATGCCGATGATGTCTTGCTGTGAAGTTTTCAGGTTGAAGCTCACCGCCGAGAGCTGAGTGCTTTCAGGCAGCAAGTTAGCAATCCACGGAGTAAACAGCTCTGGCTCTACGGTTTCTATGTCGAGTGGCATTGCCGTTGAGATGGGAAATGCACCCCTTAGACCTCGCCAAGCCGCATCATAGTGAAATCGAACCCCGCCATTTTCGCTCTCAATGGTCCCTATCGGGCGCGTCTCAAAAAATACGGGGAGCGTTGTCATCTTCTTCTTCCATGTCAGGGAGATCCGGTAGTTCCGCTCCGTGTTCAGTCGCTTGAGCGTTTGCAGCCGGAGTCTGAGCGATGGACAACCCCAGAGCCTTGGAGACGAGGAGTGCATATCCGAGATAGCACTTGGGCTTACCGCTCTCTAAGTCGATGATGAAGCGGCGCCCTACGCCAGTTGCCATAGCGAGGTCCTCTTGCTTCATTCCCATGGCCACGCGACGGGCACGAACTCTTTCCCCGAATTGACGAGTGATGTCCTCCATTCGGGATAGTTCAAGGGGGGGGCGCTGACTGCTCATATTAGGCTCGTTCAATGTTCCTATATAGTAACATGGGCTCAGATTCTGCAAGTTTCAAGGCCAAATGTTCCTATATGGGAACATTTTATCTGCGGCTCAGGGTGACTTCAAAAAGTTCCTATATAGGAACATTCAATACAAATGGAGGGGGAAAAGCCCGAAATGTGCGTATATGGGAACATTGTCTAACCACCTAATTCAAATAATACTGAAATACCAATTGACCGCAATGCCTCTCGACAACATAGTACTTCCATGAAACTCGAAACAGCAGCTCAACAGCTTTCATCCCTCGGGAACCCAATCCGCCTCAAGCTCTTCCGAGCATTGGTGCGGGCAGGCGACGATGGCGTCCCGTGCGGCACCCTGCAGGACAAGCTGGGGATCGCCGCTTCCACGCTCTCGCACCATATCAAACACCTGATGGATGCCGGATTGATCCGACAAGAACGTCAAGGGACGACATTGTTCTGCCATGCCAACTACCCCTCGATGCAGGCCCTAGTCGGGTACCTGGTCGACGAATGCTGCCTGGACCAGAAGTGCAAAACCGACGAGGCGGCGGCCTGAAGTCGCCCCTTTTTTTGATCAAATATTTCGATAAAGTTTGAAATAGGAGACCGTGACATGATCGACATCGAAAGCCTTCCAGTCGCTGTGATCGGCGCCGGGCCGATCGGCCTCGCTGCTGCCGCTCATCTCGTGGAGCGCGGCATGAAAGTGAAAGTCTATGAAGCTGGTGCTTCGGTCGGTGCCAACGTACGCGATTGGGCCCATGTCCGGATTTTCACCACCTGGGAGCAAAGCGTCGATACCGCCAGCGTTCGATTGTTGGAAAAGCATGGCTGGAAACTGCCCCAGGCCAACAAGCTCCCGACGGGTGGTGAGATTTACGACCAGTATCTAAAGCCGCTGGCAGCGGTGCCGGAGCTTGCTGGTGCCATCGAGACCGATGCCAAGGTGTTGTCGATCACGCGCCTGGGCCTGGACAAGGTTACTTCAAAGGGCCGAGACAAGAGACCGTTCGAAATCCGTGTCGCCGGGCCCAAAGGCGAAGTTCGGGTCGAATACGCCCAGGGCGTCGTCGATGCTTCCGGCACCTGGCAAAATCAGAATCCGGCCGGAGCCTCCGGCACCCCGGCGCCGGGCGAAGATCGGCATGCCGATCGGATCGCTTATGGCATGCCGGATGTGCTGGGTGCCGTCCGGAAAGACTATGCCGGGAAGCGGATTGCCGTCATCGGCGCTGGTTATTCTGCAATTAATGTCATTCTGGATCTGACGAAACTCGCAGAAACGGCACCCAACACCAAAGTCACCTGGGTGGTACGCGGCACCAACATGAATAAGACCTATGGCGGCGGTGCCAACGATCAGTTGGAGGCCCGCGGTGCGCTCGGCACAGCCCTGAAGCGGCTTGTCGACCAAGGCAAGGTTCAACTCGTCACCGGGTTCTCCACCTCGGCCATTCGCAGCCAGGGTAGCGACCTTCAGCTTGTCGGCACGCAAAATGGCAAGGAGATCGCCCTGCCGACCGCCGACCGGATCATCGTTTGCACGGGGCAGCGGCCAAATCTCGAAATGACCCGAGAACTGCGGCTTGAACTCGACCCATGGCTTGAAGGTGTCAAAGCCCTGGGACCGCTGATCGACCCAAATGAGCATTCCTGCGGCTCGGTGCCACCACACGGCCATCGGGAGCTTTCGCATCCCGAACCGGGCTTCTACACCATCGGCGTTAAAAGCTACGGCCGGGCGCCAACCTTCCTGCTGTTGACCGGGTATGAGCAGGCACGATCCGTGGCCGCCGTATTGGCGGGCGATCTGCAGGCGGCGGACAATGTCCAGCTTGTCCTGCCGGAGACCGGGATTTGCACGACCGATTTTGAGGCTGACGCAAATGGCTGTTGTGTCACTCCGGCCCAGGTAGCCACCAGTTCGTGCTGCGGTGGCCCAGCGCTTGCGGAAGTCGACGCCTGTTGCGTAGCCGACGTAGCCGCCAAGGAAGCTGGCAAGAAGGGCTGTGGCTGTGGAGAGGCCGCTTGAGTTCAGGCACCGATAGCGGGGGCGATCTTCGGCGATCTCCCCGCGTCGTCGTTCCAGTCTTGGGTATTACCCAGATCCTTGCCTGGGGATCATCCTATTATCTCCCCGCCGTGCTGGCGAAGCCGACGGCGGAGGCGACGGGGTGGTCGTTATCGTGGATTGTCGGCGGTCTATCATTGGGATTGTTGGTTGCAGGGTTCGCGTCGCCGTTCATTGGCCGCCGGATCAAACATTCCGGTGGCCGTCCGGTCCTGATTGCCAGTTCGCTTCTGTTGGCCATCGGGCTGGCGGGGCTGGCGATCTCGCCGAATCTGCCCGTCTACTTGCTGGCATGGCTGGTTATCGGCGTTGGCATGGGCGCCGGACTGTATGACCCTGCCTTTTCAACGCTGGGTCGTCTCTATGGTCATGGGGCTCGCCAACTCATCACTGCCCTGACGCTATTTGGCGGCTTTGCCAGCACGGCATGCTGGCCCCTGTCGGCCTTCTTCGTATCAGAGATGGGGTGGCGAGGCGCTTGTGGCGCCTATGCGCTCATCCATCTCTGCATCAGTTTACCGCTGTACATATTTGCCTTGCCCAAGGAACGTGGGGAAGGGAACATCGGTCAGGAGGATACAGCGCCAAACAAAACGGCAAATCATGCCCCACCGCCACTCTTATTTCTCCTATTGGCAACGACGATTATGGTGTCCGCCTCCGTATCGACGGTGATTTCCGTTCATCTTTTAACGATCTTGCAGGCACACGGTATTTCTCTGGCTGCTGCGGTTGCCCTCGGGGTCCTGGTTGGCCCATCGCAGGTCGGAGCCAGGTTTATCGAAAGCTTAATTGGACAGTATCATCATCCGATCTGGACGAAGTTGGCTTCGGTCTCTTGCGTCGTCGTTGGCCTGGGACTGCTGTGGGGCGGATTCCCATTTGTCTTCGTAACGCTAATCTTCTATGGCGCCGGAATCGGACTAGAATCCATTGCACGCGCGACCCTTCCACTATCGCTGTTTGGTCCCGCGAACTATGCTCCAATTATGGGACGACTGGCACGCCCGAGCCTACTCGCTCAGGCCGCTGCCCCATCGATTGGTGCCATACTGATAGAAATCTTTGGCTCCACCGCTGCACTTGGCGCCGTGCTGATCATTGCTGTCGTAAACCTGGCCATGGCGCTGCTTCTCTATAGATTGATCACCGTTAGAGGATTGCGCAGTACTCTCCACGCCGACTGAAAGCAATGCAGCCTGTGGGCGCCTTTTGCAATCGGTCGCCGTCGGTCACCCTCTGATTCATTCCGCACTCAAAAATGCCCACCACTCATCTTTCGTCAACGTCGACGACCGCTGTTTGATCTTCGGGCGCCTCGGTAAGGTCGTCAGGAAATGGCAGTGACTGGTCGGACCGAGGGAATCGCCGCCTTGCAGCGAAATCGCCGGGACAGCAGAGTTCGAGATGGTCAAGGCGAAGAAGAAAGCGCGAAGGTAAATGGTGATGGTACGCATGGTCAGGTAGCTCCAATCCGGTTTCAGGGTGGCGATCTGGTCGCCTCACTGGGGATATTGAGCTGCCTTTTCGAAACGTCCTCCGTCGGCATCAAAATCTTTAGCACCGACTTCTTGAGTTAGGCGCGTCTTCAAAGGCAGGCCAATTCGCCAGCCGGATGGATATTGGTTCTCAGGATCATAGTGGGACTTCAAGATCACCGAGCTACTCACGAGATCGGTCCGATGGATAAAATGCGGACTTTCTGGCCGTCGCGCATTGCAGAATGGATCTCAAGGAAGTCGTCCTCGGATCCGATGCATTTCAAGAAAAATCAAGGAATTCGTAACCGATTGTTGAAGATTGTCCGGCATTTTGCTTGGCAGTTTGAAGCAGTTCACAAAAGTCGGTAGCCACAGAACTATGTCATCCAATGCCACATTGCTGGATTCCCCCCATATCGACCGCTCCATTTTTCGTCATCTGAAAATCCGAGCGATGACCCACAAAGGAAATGCGCGACCATCGAATCAAGATCGCATTGCCGTCAACGCCTGGTCGACCTCCGACACCCTGGAGAATGCCTTCACATTTGAAGAAGCGACAAGGTCTCGGGTCTGCTGCCTGGTGGCAGATGGCATGGGAGGGCGAAATGCTGGAGAGCTCGCGAGTGAGCTCGCCGTCAAATTTATCCTCGATCGAATTCAAGAATTGATCACACTGGAAGCAATCGGTACCGCACTGATAGATACCAATCGACTCCTGCATTCCGCCATGACCCCGGAAACCGTCGGGATGGGTGCCACGATTGCTGGATTGGTCTTTCATGGTACCGAAGCTATCCATTTCAATATTGGTGACTCCCGCATCTACCTGTGGAGAGATGGCGAACTGAACCTAATCTCAACAGACGATACGCTCAGTGCCCATCTTGGAGGTCCGAAGACAAGCTCCAGGATTACGCAGGTGCTGGGCGGGTCAAGCCCCGACCGGGTGCTGCAACCTCATGTGGGCAAAGTGCGCCTGGAAGCTGGAACCAAGTTTCTCATTTGCAGTGACGGCGTCAGCGACCTCATTGATGACGATGAAATGGGCGAAATCCTCACTTCTTCTGGAAGTCAGGACACCGACGCACTCGTATCCTTGGCTCTCCATCGGGGTGGTAGAGACAATGCTTCGGCCCTAACAATTGAAGTGGTCTGACACCCAAAGCGGGCGATCAACACCCGTGAAGGTGCGTGTCGGCGATTCAACCGCTCCCGGCGAAGCCACCACATTCCCTCAGGGTGCCAGGCTCAGATCAGATCGGATTTCCTCCAGGATCGCCTGAGCACCAAGATGGTCCAGAGGATCAAGCTGAAGCAAAGCTTGCAGGTATTCGATCGCAGCTTCCGCATGCCCTCCAACTTCGTGATAGAGGCTGGCAAGGTCGAAGAGTGCTCTCAGGAGAGGACGCGTACCGAGATGGGTCCAATGCTCCACAGCGTACCGCTCACCAAATTCTTTCCAAATCGCTGAACTGATTTGGATGCCCTTGCGCAGACAGTGAGCTCTCAGTCCAGCGGAATGCGCGAATTCGGCCACCGCGAAAAGCACATTTGCGCATCGGGGAGCGATGAGGCAAGCATAGCTCAGCAGCGCTCTACGGCATTCAGGGTCCGTTTCCTGCCTTGCTAGGGATAGGACGGAGTCCGCTGGGCTGAACAGCATTGGGCCACGTACTGTCACTAGAATGCGTGATTGAGCGTTGCTGTCGACAGCTTGATAGAGGATTGGCAGACTTGCGGGCATGTATCATCTCCTGAGTTGGGGAGATGATCGTCCGATGCTTTGCAAGAAACCAATTTCCTTTCTGGGAGGATATCAACCTGCCATTGTCGAGCAACAACACAATTGGACTCGCGGGCAATTGGCAGTTGCAGGGAAAGTTGCTAGTTGCGCATGGTCATGCTGCAGAAGGAGTCTTGATCACATCAATAATCTCCACAGCAATTTCTTCCACAGTATGCGTCGCGGTATTTCGTGCAAGACGATCGGCAAGCGATGGCGAATACTGAATAACTTCTCTTTTAGAGACTTTGTGCCACACGGGGAGTAAGTTTTGATCGCCCGAAACAGTTCGTGTGACAAGTCCATCAAGTTCATACTCTGGCCATCCGCGACCAAAGAACGCTTGAGAGAGAACGACCACGCCAAAGCGGCTGCGGGAAATTCCTTTGTCAATCTTGCGACGAAGACTGTCGCCAATCCTTAGCTCAAACTCGTCATACCAAACATCCAATCCGGCCGCCCGTAGAGCGGTTGCCAGCGGACGCACTACCTCGTCTTTGTCTTCAGATGCGTGCGAAATGAAAACATCAAAAGTCCGGGTATCTGCCGACTCTGCTGATACTGGTGGACCTTCTTCTCTCACATCACGAACGAGGGTGGGAATGCTGCGCAGTGGAGCTTCGTTGATCTCTGGCAATGGCTGAAGTGCCGCGGCCGGAATGACGCGGATGCTGGATCTGGTGGTTCCGACGAGACCTTGCATATCTACCACGACATGCCAAGTACCCGAGCGCGGAACTGGCAATCGCACGGGTGATTTCTTCGCGAGGCCACCGATGTATTGGTGGTTGCGACCCGCTTTATAGCTGTTGAAATTGGAGGTATCCATGAGCCTTACATTGGCTGCGCTACCCTTCAAAATGACTTCAACGACACTGCCACCCGTGACATGGTGCAAATCGTAATGCGAAAAGGACATTCTAGGTAATTCCTCTAGTTTCGTATGGGCGACGCTCGCATCAATGCCCAGTCAAAGGTACGAATGGGGAATACTCCGGCCGACAAGGCAAATGCCTCAGTTTGGAGGCGGTAGGCGTCATACAGCTCGAACCAGTCTCGTATGAAGGCTTCGTATTTTCTTGATGATGATCTGGCGCTCAGCGTTCCTTTGATGGAGGGGTTCAACGCAGTCCGAGCGAAGGAGTCATACATTGGGGCTGCATTGGGAAAGCAGAGCCAGAGAATTTTAGATGCCAGTGATACCTGATCAATCCCCGTGACAGCTTCACAGTGGCCCTCTAGCTCATCGAAATAGGCGACCAGATTGTCGCGGGTTAAAGCGGTCAGGCCACCAGGACGACCGCTTTGGCACTGGATCGATTTATCGACATACTTCAGCGCAGCGTTAACAGTCTTTTCTGCTTGAAAAAGCGGCGACACTTTGAGTTTTGTTTTCCATGTTCGCCGGATGACCGAATACTCATGTAGCCACGATCTGATTATCCAGTGGCGACCTGGATATTTTGGATCGCGGATTGCAGTTAAGGCCGCCCTGTCGCGGGCAAGATAGTTTTCGCGGAGGTCGCGAACAATATCGCTAGTTGTGGGTGTGTCGGGGATGATGCCATTTCTCAATCCGACAATCTTGCCCAGCCTACGCGCTGTTTGCGTGCTCATACCCGACATCTCAATCGCCTCTATGCGTTGCTATTTATACAAGTCGAGGGAAATAGAGTTCTTATGATCGCGGAGATGTGCAGGCCGATATGCGTCATAGACATCGTACTGCAGTACTTCCTTCGCCTTCAGCCTTTCCAACACCGACGGATGCAGCGGCGCATCAGGCTTGATGTCTCTGTCAATCTTCCGCGCCCATTTGAAAGGCAATCGCCTGGTCTCGTCGTGCTGCATTCCGGTGGGATCCGGATACAGCTTCATCACTGATGGCTCGTGTATGAGGCCAACGCTGACGGCGGCATCCAGCATCCATTTCAGGGAGATGTCGGACAGCCTGGACTCTTCTTCTGGATAGGAACCGCCGATATCGGAATGGCACCCTGCAAACCAGAGCTGTTCAAACCACTGTGGACCACCCTTGGGGCGTTCAGGCCATTCGCCAGGTGATCCCCATGGCACTCTATTGAATGATTTGCGCCGTTCATCGATCGCGAGCGCATGGCGGGCATACATGACGTTCGTATTGAGGCTGGTGTCATAGAACTTCATGCGCATATCGAGCAGATGGAACGGGAGCCACCAGCGGAAGTGGGGTAGGCCAAACTCCCATCGAATTCGCGTCTTCAGATTCCACAGGTAGGCTCCACCTACAACCACCAGGAAGGTAACAGCGAACCAAAAGGTCCAGTCCGCTGTCATCCCGGCCAACGGAATGAGCCACCAGCACAAAGTTGCCATGGCAACCACGCCAGCCAGGACAATGCCCAACAGCATCAAGAAGGCGACTGGACTGCCAAGAGCCGCCACGGTGTCAAAGACGCCGACGAAGTGCGGGAACACATTGGGCACCGCGCCGTCCCCGGATCCATACTTTTGCCGGAACCTACGGGCGAGCTCCTGGCGCTGATCTAGGAGCAGGTTTTGGCGGTCTGACGCCTCCTTGCGGGGGCGAGAGTGGGTGTGCTGGTAGACCTTCTTGACGGCTTCCTTTGCGATCTGGCGTGAGGTTGCCATATCGACTTTCAGCGGTTGTCCATCTCCCATGATGGTCGGGACGCCGCACATGCCAATGACGCCGCCGAGGCACCGGACCGTGTAGGCCCCTCGGCTGAACCCAATGAGGAAGACCTTGTCACCAGGCCGCCAATGCCGCACCAGAGCTGCATAACAATCGATGATGTTCCCTGTGAGGCCAAGGCCGAGGGCTTGGGAAACGGTATTCTCGATGTGGTCCCGCAAGGCCAGAAGGAATCCCTGGCCCTGGGGCTTTGTGCCGATCCCAGGATCATAAAATGTTACCTGTTCCGACGGATTAACGGATGACTCCGGCCCACCACGAGTAGCCCGGAACAGCTTGTAGATGTTGCTGCGCGGTTCATCGAACAGGACGCCACCGCGCTGGCCCGTTCCATCTGAATAGATGATGATGTTCTTTGACATCCGTTCCCCCCAAACACCCAGGACGACTTATATCAGTTGTGGGGGTTATCAAAAAGGGAATATCCTACTTATATCGCAGTTTTGGGTAACGCCGAATACGGGGCTGTGTTTCTCGATGTCGCCGACAAAACTCAAGATATAGAAGCCGAACTAATGGCAAAGAACCAGGTCACGATCGAGAGCTTGCGGGAAGAGTTCACCGCGTTTCGGGACGAGTGCATATGGCATCGCATCTGTTACCGAAATTATACTGAACTTTATGACTCGGGCGAAGATACCCTCAAACTCCTAGGCGAAGTGGCGGTTCAGTTTTTCACTGACCTCAACAAAGTCATGATCGACTATATGTGGCTTCTCTGCGCCAGGATAACGGACCCAGCCATAACGAGGGACCGCCCGAACCTTACGGTGCCTCATATCAATGCCTCGCTGGATCAGCTCGGATTGCTGAGCGACGAAATTAGGAAAATCACAGACGGCCTTCTTGCCTACCGTGGCCTGTTGAAGGACGGCAGAAATCGCCTTGTTGCGCATCTTGACCTTGAAGCGGTGATGAGCGGCGAAGCTCAAGGTGCCCATGAAGAGGCGGAAATGGAAGCCTTCTTTCAGAACGTACAGGCTTACGTTGACGAAGTAGGCAACGCCATCGGCATCGGGCCGCTGGACATCTCGCCTTCGGGTGCAAAGGGTGATGCCTTGGATTTGATTCGCATCTTAAGGGGTAAAGCGACGAGGTAGTGGATGGCTGACCGCCAATACCTCAGAGTCTCGATTGCGCCAACAAATTGGGGATGACAATGCCCTGCGAGACAATTTCTGCAACCGACCCGGCATGTCTTTCGGCGGCCATAGGCGGGCAGGCGACAATCTTCAGTTTCGGCGATGCGCTGACAACGCTTACCCTGATCATTGTCTTCTACACCTTCACTGATGCTCGGTATCGGTTTCGCTTGGCCATCACAAAGCTTCCCCTCGAAGTCGGCGGCTTTATCCTCTTGGCTGGCGCAGGCGCCCTCAGCTTGATCGTCGACACTTGGTTCGCGATGGGCTGGCCACTACCGAATTTTCTCAGCAGCCAAGTCCTCTGGCAGGCATGCCTAGCGGCCGTTATCCTCGCCGTCGTGGCAACCTGGATGTATCAGGGTTTCGTCAGCCCTCCGATATTCTCACACAAGAACGCGAAGGAGTATTTTGACGCATTTTATCGATTGATGCTACGCGGCACCGACGATGATATGAAGATGATTGCTAGCGAATTGTCGCGCTCGGCGCGGGCGTTAGTTCGTCTATCGCGGGAGCAGCGTGAGCGGGACTCTCAGCCAGATCCGGACTGGCTCTATAAGCAGGAGAAAGCAGAGACGGGGAGTTATGCTTTCCACACACTGCTCCTGATGGGCAGCAGAAAGTTGTGTCGTCATATCGTCTCTTCTTCACCGATAACAGCGATACTGATATTTGATGAGATGACCGCCCTTAAAAGGTCGATCGAGGCGCTCGGACCATTTGCGGTCAATATATCAACTGAAGCAATCGCCAACAAAGATTCTCCTCTGTATCACGAAGGCAGCGGTTACTACGAGGGTTTGATGGGTTACTGGCAGCCGTTCAGTCAAGCGGTTTATGGAGATAGTTCTATCGTTCGTGGCCTTGGTCAACATAATCGCTCTCCGCTTGACGTATCGCACCTTCCGCGTCGGGAATGGGACGCCGATCAGTTCAAAGCCTACTGCAATGCAGTGCTGCTGACGTGGAGCGACTTTTTGAATAGCGGCAACGCCGACGGACATTCGACGACATTATCCAGGGCAATCGGCGATATCGCCGCGGCCACGAACTCCCTATATAAAGTCGATGGACTTGAAAGTGGATATGATGAACGCGAGTTCCAAATCCTTAGGGTTGCAATCGACTTTTTCAAAGAGGCAATTGATCTCATCGCCAAGGCGGATCACACACCTAGAATTTCGCGCCATAAACCGAAGCCACGAAAATTCAATCAGCACAGAGATGTCTATGATTGGATCGCTGAGGCGCTTTTTGAAGTAATTTTCAGCACCAGCAAAGTTACAAAACCTATCGATCTTGCATGGTGGGCCCAACACAACAGTACTTGGGGCGAGCTGTTTTACGGCGATTCAAAGCCATGGAACACTGTGCGGCGTAAGCTCCGCCGTCTTCTCTACAATGAGGCTTCGGAATTTGCGCGTTCCGCAAACTTCAAGAATGCGAGGATACTGGGATATTGCCTTCATGTGATGGGTCCGGCTCTCCATCCAAAGGACTCAATAGCGCGGTATTATTATCCCCTCCATAAGGCAATTCTTTCCATCGCCAAAGAGCATTTCCTGACGGTACATCGAGATCATCCTCAGGTAGCTGAAGCTTGCTTAATGGGAAACCTGACTTTGGATCTTGAAGGCAAACGTCTCGTGAAGACCTATGTCAGTATTTTAGGTAAGGATGGCGCAAAAGAATATTTGGAGCTCGACGATGCCCATTGATCAAGCCCTCGTGACCCTTCCGCCACAATGGCGAACATCCTGATTCTTGCGTGTGCCGCAATTGGGCGATACTTACCCTTAAGAATAGCTTCGATCTTCCCTTGCAGGATTCCTCCAACGATCTTGCTAAGAGTTGCTGCAATCACGAGAGCGCTTTGTATCGCTGCGGGCGGCTACTTTGCGTTAATCGATTCTGCTCGCGCGCAACAGGACCCGGCGAGTTTATGTACTGCTGGAATGCTAGAGAGTCGGGATGACTCCATTTCCATAGGATCATCGATCTCCTATGGCGACAGCCTTCAGGAAGTGGCACTGTATCGGCTGGTAACAGGGATTGATAAAACGTCCTTAGAGGGAGAGTTTCTGATGCTTACGTCGATAGGAAGATGGGGTATTCTTGCGCCCCCCGCCACCTAAGACACTCAAGCGGTCGTTAACAAGTTAACGTGCTCGGATTCAATCATTGGATCTTGTCCTGAACGGACCGTAAGCTGGATCAGTGCCTCCAAAATCGAAAGTGATCCAGTCGTCGTCTTGCTCATGGGCTCGATCCAGGCAAACCAGATCCATCATCCGCCCCTCTGCAAATGCTCGCTCAAACGGACTCTGCCGAAATGCGCCTCCCTGACCCTTCTTCCAGCCATTCCGATGGTTGAATTCGTCGATGGAGATTTTTCCCGCAAGCAACTCAAGGAACGCTCTACTCGATACCGACACTTTGGTTCCGCTCATTTTCCGCCCCACATATCCGCCATTGATTTCCTTCTCCTTACACATCTGCGCAGCAATCGTTGCGCTGCGCATCGGTGTGGGGATTGATGCAATTGCGCTGTTGACTAGTCGATGAAGCTTATCTTTGTCCGCGAAGGTCTGGGACACAAACAGCTTTGCCCCTATCGCAGGCTTATATGGTCCAAACACCTGGGGCCTCATTTGCACCCCGATCGTCACCACAAATGATATCTTGTTGCGTTTTGCGAGAAACGCTCTGACCACATCTTCAAGATGGTAGCCAAACGGTGACTTTAGATTTGAGTGGAGGAGCGTACAGTCACCATCACAAAGTATGATTCCGCGTGGGATAACACTTGGGAGGCCACCAAAGACCTGCCTCTTGTCATCCAGCGCACTCCAAACCGGATTGCGCTGCAGAGATTCAGTGGCCGAATACGCCGCGTACCGCCCCGCCATGGAAGTTCGTTTTCTGTCTACCCAGATGCTAAAGCGAATATTGGATTCATTGACGTGCAGTTCATCACGTTCCGCGTTTGACTCGGTAATATGCCGAAAAAACGGACGAAAGAGGTCTTTCAAAAAGCGTGGCATGATCTGAATGGCGGGCAGAAGAAGGGTGGTAGTCCTGTTTCCCAATGGGCCTTCTAATCGGTCGTCAATGTCGAAAAAGATATGACCTGGCGACACGCCAGCCTTCGTCGCCTCGCGTCGAAGATGTTCCAGAAACTCGACGACGCGATTATCCCGGTCAAGTTTGCTGTCGGACACCGTTGCGATATCCGCAACGAATCCAAGAGTCTCCTCTCCAGGGTAACTGAACCAAAGGTCGGGCCGTTTTCCAGATTCCAATGCCCGCTCATACTCGATTCGGCCATGTCTGCTGAATGCGTGGAGAATCGCGACTTCCCAGTAGTTGCTCATTCGGCGATCCCCTGGCCGATTGAGCTTTCCCACCACTGTTTCGAGATCTTTCGCGCCTAAAATGTCGGCAAGCTCGTCGAGCTGCTTTTGAACCAGGCGCCGGGGATAAACGAACATTCGTCTCGATTCCTGCTGCGATCGCTCCGCGGTCCGGACGCGCCATTTTCGAACTGTTTAAAAAGATCAGGCGCCAGGGTGTTCGTTTGAGGGATACCTCATCCCAACCCGGATTGCGGCTCCTGGCGTAATAAGTTGATTGAGCGCAGCTACTTAACTAGCCAGCAAAACACCACCAACACTACTGCTACCTTAGTGTGTGTTGCTTGTCAGCCTTTATCGCGACGCGTGCGCCGTGGTAGCCTCGCGTTTTCGGCACCGATTCGGGGGCATTCTATGAGCGGACAAGGCCCGGCGACCTACATCAGCGACCAAGAAACGAAAGTAGATTTTCTGCGAAATGATGCGATCGCGAAGACTATCGTCACTTTAGTCACTGAGCGGGACGATCGCCCCATCACTATTGGCGTACACGGCGACTGGGGAGCAGGCAAATCGAGCGTTCTAGAGATGGTCGAAAGCGGCGTCGTCGCCCGCAACGACAAGGGGCTGCTTTGCCTGAAGTTCAACGGCTGGCAATTTCAGGGATTCGAAGACGCCAAGATTGCCTTGATCGAAGGTGTTGTAACGGAGCTGATCGCCAAGCGGTCTCTCATGGAAACATTCAAAGTTGAAGCGACCAATATCCTGAAACAGGTCAATTGGCTGAAGGCTGCCCGACGCGTGGGCGGCCTTGCATTGAATTATTTTGCGGGACTGCCAAGTCCGGACCAGATCGCGTCGTTGTTTAGCTTGGTCAAAGATAAGCTTACAGACCCTGCGACTTTCGTAACCCCCGAGAACGCAAAGGCGGTCGCGGACGAACTCAACCAGCTTTGGAAACCAGAAGCCGACACTCGTTCCGTCCCTGATGAGATACGAGAGTTTCAGGCAGCCTTTTCTACGCTCTTGAAGAAGGCGAATGTAACGCGATTGGTTGTCTTGGTCGATGACTTGGATCGATGCTTACCGGAAACCGCGATCGAAACTTTGGAAGCGATCCGCCTCTTTGTCCTGTTGCCCAGGACAGCTTTCATCATTGGTGCGGACGAGGCGATGATCGAGTATGCGGTCCGTCGCCACTTTCCAGAACTGCCCGACGGCGGCAAGTGGCGTGACTACCCAAAAGCATATCTGGAAAAACTCATCCAGGTCCCCTTCAGAATTCCTGCAATGGGAGAGACCGAAACTCGGATCTATGTAACGATGTTGCTCGTCGCTGCCCAAATCGGCGAGGACGCGGTCGAATTCGACATGCTACTGAAGGTCGCGCATGATCGCTTGTCCGAACCGTGGCGACGCCGCTCTATTGAGGAAGGCGACGTAAAGGAAGTTCTTGGACCGAAGTACTCTGAGGCCGTGAAGAACGCCGTCGTCATGGGTGGCCGAATCGCCCCACTGCTTGCTCGTGGAACCAGCGGAAACCCTCGCCAGGTGAAGCGGTTCATCAATGCGTTAAACCTGCGCCTTAAGGTTTCCAACGCACGTGGATTTGGCGGCAAGATCGATTCTCAGGTCCTTGCGAAGATCATGCTTGCCGAACGGTATTTGCCGGAGCACGTGTTTAATCACTTTGCCCAGGCTAGTGCGGCTGCAAAAGACGGGATCTCCCTCGACTTGCAGCAGGCGGAACAGCAGAAGCGTGCGGCCAAGACGGATGCGAAGGACCAGGACGGCTCGCAGGATGGTATGGGTCAAAATCAGGTCACTGCCGAGTGGATCACCCGACCAGACGTTGCGCGCTGGCTGACACTTGAGCCGCAATTGGGCAAGCTCGACCTGCAACCCTACCTCTTTGTCATCAATGATTCGAAAAGTTTCCTGGGAGCGGACGATACCCTATCCCCGAATCTGCTCGGCCTGCTTGAGAAATTATGTGGTGGCGAGGTTGCGGCTCGATCTGCCAAGGCGGCGGTGGGGAGCCTTAACGACGCTGAGGTAGTCGCGCTTTTCAAAGAGATCAGATCCCGGGCGCTGTCCGAACAGGACCTCGCTCAAAAACCGGATTCCCTCATTGGATTGACGGAGCTCGTCAGCGCACACAATGCGTTTGACCTCCAGTACGTGGAGGTTCTGTCAGAACTACCTCCAAAGAAGCTTGGGCCCTGGGCGGCCGCTGGCCACGAGAAGGCGGTTAAAAGTGATGCCGCTAGGACCCGCCTAAATCAGGTGAAAGCGAGTTGGAAGCTGCATGGTGGCGCCGCGCTGAAGGCCGCGCTTGAAGTCGGAAACAGGAGCTCGAAGAGGTCATAATCATGGGAACGTCGACGCCTTTTTCCGGAGGCACCAATTCCAATCCTCTCCTGCCAAGTTGGCTTCAGACCGGGGATAACGAGCCAATGGATGGCGACAGTGGGGCCGGAGACAGCAATGGCAACCCAGGCGACAGCAATAGCGGAGATGGCTATTCGCCGTCGCCTGACCAGGACGGCACCCCGCCTCCACAAGTACCGACGAGCAATTTCAAACCGGGAAGAACCGACTTCAACAAGCTCGCGAGATCAGGAGGGGGGGACAACGCTAGGCTTGCCAAGTCGGTGGGTCACTACATCGCTCACGCAGCAGGCGGCAGTAAGATGGCCGCACGCCGTATGGCGTCGGACCGAAATGCCACCTTCCGGCTGGCAAGCTTCCTTGGTTCGGCCGCACAAACCTCAGTTCGAGAGGTTCTGCAGTTAGTTAACTTAGGACATCTGGCTGACAGGCCTATCCGAGAGATCTACCTAGAGTTAGTCGACTTAGTTTGCGAGCCAGGTGGCGATCTTGACGAGTCCTATACGCGAGATGCCTACCTCGAAGCGATTGGCGAGGTCTTGTCCGAAGGTGAAGACGGATTGGAAAAGCCTTCGGCCGAAAAAATCGCTGAAATCTTGGAGGCGTTCGCCACGAAGACGATAAGCAATCGGATACTGAACGCAATCGGCAACCAAGTCATCGTCCTTCCTGAAGAAGTTACACTTTCACGCTCCATCGAAAAGCAGTTGAGCCAGTTTATTCACGGAGCAGTCTCCGATGCGTTTGCAAAATTGGGGCCGAACCTGCATCCGCAGGTCACGCAACAGATCGTCGATGATCTCTACGAACGTTCGTTGTTCATCCTTCAAACAATGGCTGATGCACAGGCGGAGGACTGACAATGACTCGTTACGTTGTGTCCGCCAAGTTTGGCGTTAAAGACACGCATAGACCTCTCGTCAACTCCGATGAACGACATGCTCAGATGGCATTTCTCAACGAGTCTCAGCATCTCCGGTATGGTCTTGACGACATCCTGAAGTGCCTCAAGAGGCTGAAATTGAAACCAACTTCGGTTGGTTTCGATTTCCTTGTACTGGCAACCATGGTTCACTCCGCGGACACTCGCGTGAATAGGATTCAAACAAGCCAAGATGCCTGGACGCGAGAGTTGCGGCTCGTTGTTCCTGTCTTGAACCATCATAAGTGGATCAAGGCCACTGATGTCCTCCAGAGGATGCTCCGTTTCTTAACAGGCGATCTTTGGTCGATCGACTTTCGGCCCTGGCCCAGCAAGGTCAAAGCTCCGATCTCAGATGGACTGAAGCTGACAACCAACGGGCTTGATTCGATCTCGCTTTTCTCCGGTGGCCTAGACAGCCTTATCGGCGCGATCGATCATCTTGAGAATGGGGCGAAGACGCTGTTCGTAAGTCACGGCGGCGAGAGCACGGTAAGCAAGTTGCAGTCCGACCTCTTTGATGAGCTTCAAAAGCAGTTTGTGGGTCGCGCCAATGTCGACCGGATTCGATGGGGTCTTCGATTCCAAGGACAGTTGTACCCAGATATGAAAGGTGAAAGTAGCACCCGTGGTCGGTCATTCCTCTTCTTCTCTCTTGCTGTGGCAGCAGGGACGAGCCTGAGGAAGGACTTTACTATCCGGGTCCCTGAGAACGGTTTGATTGCCCTGAATGTCCCCCTCGACGTAACGCGACTTGGTAGCAATAGCACTCGCACGACGCATCCGTTCTACATGCACAGATGGAACGAGCTTCTCTCCATTCTGGAGATACCTGGGGCTTTGCGGAATCCATACTGGAACAGGACAAAAGGTGAGATGGTATCTGGGTGCTTGAATGAGAAGACCCTCAAGGCGCTCGCGCCGATGTCTATGTCCTGCGCCCACCCATCGCAGGATCGATACATTGGAAGTGGAAAGCCGCACTGTGGTTACTGTCTACCGTGCATCATTCGGAGGGCTTCATTCATGAGCTCGTGGGGCAAGGACCCGACGGGCTACCAGATCGATCTCACCAAGGATCGTTTGGTTTCCACGGCCGCGAATGGCCAGCAAATCCGCGCATTCCAATATGCATTGAGCAGGCTTGCGGCCGACCCAGACGTTGCACAGTCGCTTGTTTTCAAACCGGGTCCGCTAAGAGAAGATAGTGATATTATCCCTGATCTCGTCGACGTATACCGTCGGGGTATGGGCGAGGTCGCCAAGGTTGTCGGAGGCCTGAAGGTATATTCTGAAGGTTAAATCTTGCAGTGAACTCTCTCGTAGATTTCCATTGTCACCTCGATCTTTATCCTGACTTTCCAAGGGTCGTTTCCGAGTGCGAGCGAATGCGGATCTATACGCTTGCGGTAACCACCACACCCCGAGCGTGGGAGGGCAATAACCTCGTTACGTCGACGACCAAATTTGTAAAATCGGCGTTGGGCCTTCATCCTCAGCTAGTTGCGCAGCATCATCACGAGATAGGCCTATGGGAGTCATTGCTCGATCAGACCAGATATGTTGGTGAAGTCGGTCTAGACGGTGGACCGGGTTACATCTCTTCCATGGACCTCCAGCAGCGTGTGTTCTCGCGAATCCTGGCCGCCTGCGAACGCGTCGGAGGGAAAATACTGACGGTGCACAGCGTCCGCGCGGTCTCCAAGGTCCTCGATTTGGTGGAGCAACTGACCACTCCCAATCGAACAAAGGTCATTCTCCATTGGTTTACCGGATCGAAGGCTGAGCTCCGTCGGGCGATAGACCTCGGTGCTTATTTCTCCATCAACCCGCGAATGCTCGACAATGAGAGATCCAGAATATTGGTTTCCGAGATTCCATTGGATCGGGTCCTGACGGAAACCGACGGACCGTTTGCCATGATCGACGGTCGACCGATGAGACCTAGCGATGCACATCTAGCTGTCGATCGACTCGCAGCGCTACACCGGATTGCGAAGGACCAGATGGTTCAGAAAGTCCTCACTAATCTGCGCGATATTGTTCTTCCGTAAAGGGTTGGGCTGGCGCTCCGCTGCTCTCCCAAATGACAAAGACTAATTGGGCACAGCTCCAGTCCCGGATTGGTCATCGATTTGGGCCGTAGGGAATTAGTTGAGCTGCCGTTAATTGGGCTTGGCGCGTCATAAATTGACGGCCCGCATATGTCGCAACAACATTGCTCTTTATCGTCTCGCTCGATTGAGCGGAGAATTTTCGTTCTTTATCAATTCACTGCCCCCAAGCGCCCAAAGTTGGCTCCTGGGGGCAGATACCAGATTGCTGCGGATTGAGTCGCTTCTGGCGCGATTATGGTGCCAGTTGGCCTTATTATGAGTCGCGCGATAGGAGGAAAGACCCCTAGAACTCAGCTGCAGCCGCTGGTCGAGCCGCAGGTGGTGCACTTCATGCAGGTGCCGTTGCGCACCAGGGTGAAGTTGCCGCACTCACCGCAGGCATCGCCTTCATAGCCCTTCATCTTGGCTTCGCGGATCCTGTCGAGGCGGCTATCCACCGCCTGGACGACTGCGGCGCCAACTGACGTCGTGTGTGTGGTGGTGACCGAGACGGTGCCACTCACACCGTTGCTGCCACCGTTCCCGCCACCGGCATGAGCATGGACGTGATGCGCGTGATCGTGGGCATGGTCGTGCGCCAGCGCGGTGTTACCGATCGAGCTGCCCATCATCGAAGCGTTCTTCAGCACGATGAGGTTCGATCGCACATAACCGGTCGAAGTGATACGACGCACGGCTTCAACGCCGCGATCTTCCTTCTCCTTCTCCGGCAGTGCCTGCTCGTCGGCGCCGCTGCCCATGGCGTCATGCAGCAAATCCGAGGGCTGCACATGGGCCAAGTCGTTGCGACCGAGATAGGAGACGGCCAGTTCCCGGAAGGTGTAGTCGAGGATCGATGTCGCCATCTTGATGGCATCGTTGCCTTCGACCAGGCCATTGGGTTCGAAGCGGGTGAAGGTGAAGGCCTCGACGAATTCCTCGAGCGGCACGCCGTATTGCAGGCCGATCGAGATGGCGATGGCGAAGTTGTTCATCAGGCTGCGGAAGGCGGCGCCTTCCTTGTGCATGTCGATGAAGATCTCACCCAGCACGCCGTCTTCATACTCGCCGGTGCGCAGATAGACCTTGTGGCCGCCGACGATCGCCTTCTGGGTGTAGCCCTTGCGGCGTTCCGGGAGGCGCTTGCGGCCCTGCTCGACGATGCGCTCGACAATCCGTTCCACGATGCGCTCAGCGACGATCGGCGCACGGGCCGCTGCCGGCGCATCGATCACGTCATCGACCGTGTCGTCATCGCCCAGCACCGAGGCCGAGAGAGGTTGCGAGAGCTTCGAGCCATCGCGATAGAGCGCGTTCGCCTTGATGCCCAGCTGCCACGAGAGCAGATAGGCCGATTTGCAATCCTCGACCGAGCTCTGGTTCGGCATGTTGATGGTCTTGGAGATGGCGCCGGAGATGAAGGACTGTGCCGCCGCCATCATGTGGATATGGCTGTTGACCGACAGATAACGCTTGCCGATACGACCGCAGGGATTGGCGCAATCGAACACCGAGAGATGCTCGTCCTTGAGGAACGGCGCACCTTCCAGAGTCATGGCGCCGCAGACGAAGGTGTTGACGGCTTCATACTCGGCCTTGCTGAAGCCAAGGGCCGTCAGCATGTCGAAGGTGGGGCTCGCCAGTTGCTCCGGCGTGAAGCCGAGCTGGCTCTGGCAGAAATCGTCGCCGAGGTTCCACTTGTTGAACACGAAGCGGATGTCGAAGGCGGCTTCCAGCGAGCTTTCCAGTTTGGCGAGGATCTCGTCGGTGAAGCCGCGCGCCTTCAGGCTCTGATGGTTGATATAGGGCGCGTCCTTCAAGGTCGCGTGACCCACAGCATAGCGCACCATCTCATCGATCTGCAGTGGGGTGTAGCCGAGCGTCGTCAATGCATCGGGCACCATGCGGTTGATGATCTTGAAATAGCCGCCGCCGGCGAGCTTCTTGAACTTCACGAGGGCGAAGTCGGGTTCAATGCCCGTGGTGTCGCAATCCATGACGAGGCCGATCGTGCCGGTGGGCGCGATGACGGTCGACTGGGCGTTGCGGTAGCCGTGCTTCTCGCCAAGTTCCAGCGCCAGATCCCAGGCGCGCTTGGCGGCATCAATCAGGCGCTTGTCGACGCAGCTCTTGTGGTCGAGCACGACAGGGAGGACCGATAGGCCTTCATAGCCGGTCTTCTCGCTATAGGCGGCGCGGCGATGGTTGCGGATGACGCGCAGCATATGGTCCGCGTTCTTGGCATAGCCCGGGAAGGCGCCAAGTTCACCAGCCATTTCGGCCGAAGTCGCGTAAGCCACACCGGTCATGATCGCGGTCAAGGCCGCCGTGATGGCGCGGCCTTCTTCGCTGTCATAGGAAAGGCCGAGCGACATCAGCAGGCCGCCGATATTGGCGTAACCCAGGCCGAGCGTGCGGAACTCATAGGAGAGCTGGGCGATCTCCTTTGACGGGAACTGCGCCATCAGCACCGAGATTTCGAGGACGACGGTCCACAAGCGGACGGCATGTTCGTAGCTCTCGATATCGACCAACCCGTCCGCGCCCTTGAAGGTCATCAGGTTGAGTGACGCGAGGTTGCAGGCGGTGTCGTCCAGGAACATGTATTCCGAGCACGGATTGGACGCGTTGATGCGGCCGGATTCCGGGCAGGTGTGCCATTCATTGATGGTCGTGTCGTACTGAACTCCGGGATCGGCACTCGCCCAGGCAGCCTGGCCGATCTTTTCCCACAGGTCGCGGGCCTTCAGGGTCTTGTGGACCTTGCCGTCCGTGCGGCGGATGAGATCCCAATCGCCATCCTCTTCGACACGCTGGATGAAGTCGTTCGAGATGCGCACCGAATTGTTCGAGTTCTGGCCGGAGACGGTGAGGTACGCGTCTGAATCCCAGTCGGTGTCATAGGTCTTGAAATCGATATTGTCGTAGCCTTGGCCAGCGAAGTGGATGACGCGCTGGACGTAGTTGTCGGGAATCTTCGACTTGCGCGCGGCGCGCACGGCGGCCTTCAAGGCCGGGTTCGATTTCGGATCGAGCTTGTTGGGGCCTTCACCGTCATGAGCGGCCTTGATCACCTTGTTGAGGTGGTAGTTGCAGGCCTGGCTGCCGGCCACGAGGGCGGCGACCTTCTGCTCTTCCAGCACCTTCCAGTTGATATAGGCCTCGATGTCCGGATGATCGAGATCGACCGTCACCATCTTCGCCGCGCGGCGTGTGGTGCCGCCCGATTTGATGGCGCCGGCAGCGCGATCACCGATCTTGAGGAAGCTCATCAGGCCGGACGAACGGCCGCCGCCGGATAGCTTCTCGCCATCGCCGCGCAGCTTCGAGAAGTTGGAGCCGGTGCCGGAACCGTATTTGAACAGGCGCGCTTCGCGGACCCAGAGATCCATGATGCCGCCGTCGCCGACGAGATCGTCGGACACCGACTGGATGAAGCAGGCATGGGGCTGCGGATGTTCGTAGGCCGACTCTGAGCGCACGAGTTCGCCGCTCTTGAAGTCGACATAGTGGTGACCCTGGGCCGGGCCATCGATGCCATAGGCCCAATGCAGGCCGGTGTTGAACCATTGCGGGCTGTTCGGCGCGCCCATCTGGCGGGCGAGCATGAAGCGCATTTCGTCGTAGAAGGCGAGGGCGTCTTCTTCCGCGTCGAAATAGCCGCCCTTCCAGCCCCAATAGGTCCAGGTGCCGACCATGCGGTCGAACACTTGCTTGGCGCTCATTTCGCTGGTGAAGCGCTTGTCGGCCGGCAGTTTTACCAGGGCTTCCCGGTCAGCCTCGCGGCGCCACAGGAAATCCGGGACATCGCCTTCGACTACGGGACGCATGGCCGCGGGGACACCGGCCTTGCGGAAATACTTCTGCGCCAGCACGTCGCTCGCCACCTGCGACCAGTCGGCGGGGACTTCGATGTCCTTCAGCTGAAAGACGATCGAGCCATCCGGATTCTTGATCTCGCTGGTGGTGCGGCGGAAGATGATTTCCGAATATGGCGACTGGCCGGCTTTGGTGAATCGACGTGCAATACGCATGTGGTGGCCCCCGAAATTGGTCGTTTTGTGCCCGGTCTGAACCGAATCCTCGCCCCTCTGCAGAATCTGGTTCAGCAAAACAGGGTAAAGGATTGGTTCGGCGCAGCTATATCTAGGTGCCTAGACCGGCGCCGTGACCAGATATTGATGCCGGGAGGCCCCCAGCGGCAACTAGAAAATATCTATATTTGGTGATTAATAATCTTGACGCCCATAGATGTTGAGGATGCCCTTGGTTTATGGGCGTTTCTAGGACTTCTTGCAGCGCAAAACGCCGTAATTAACCGATTCTCATTTTTTGTGACGGCCCGCGCCGCTCGAAAAGATAATAGATATCAATAGGATAAAAGTGCCGATCCACTGCTGCGCCGAGGTCGCCTCCCCCAGGACCAGGGCCGCTGCCGCCAGACTGATGGCCGGTTCCAGGTTGAGGGTCATGGCAGTTTCGGTGGGCGAGAGAGTCTTCATCGAGCCGAACCAGCAGATCATGGCGGTGACATAGCAGCCGGTCGCCCCCAGATAGCCGACCCAGCCCAGGCTGGTTTCCGGCAGAGACACGCCACCAACCAGGGCCACGTAGACGGTGGCGAGGCCGATCATCCACAACTGGGCCCAGAAATTGACCACGCGGGAATCGACATCGTCGAGATAGGCGCCGCCCCATGTGACGAATCCGGCGACGCCAAGTGACGCGATGAGGGCAAGCGTGGTGCCGCGCCAATCGAGGGTGATCTGGCCGGGCTCAAAAGCGATCCCGCTGAAATCGACGGTAAGGCCGATATCCCGGCCCAGGGCGATCACCAGCCCGCAGAAGGCGGTGACCAGCAGCACGGCGCGCAAGGGGCTGATCCGTTCGCGCCCGGACAGGGCTGCAAACACCGCCACCAGCAGCGGGTAGGTGTAAAGCAGGATGACGGCGAGGCTGACCTTGATATAGGCGACCGAGCCCAGATAGCCGACCGACATCGCCATCAGGCAGATGGCGATCCAGAACGTCGCGCGCATATTGCGCTTCGGCAGCCGGAAACTGACGCCGGCAGCCTTCAGAATGAGGCCGAGCACGATCATCAGCGCGGAGAAGCGCGACCAGACCAGCAGCATCGGTGTTGCCCCACCCTGATAGGCGAGGCTGGCAAAGGTCGTGATTAGGCTGACGAAGACAGTGCCGACAAGCAGCAGGCCCAAGGCACGCCAATGCGCGCCGCCACGGGAAATAGATGGATCGCTCAGGATAAGCCCCTAAAAAGATGACGACCGCTTTGCACCGGGTCGGATGTTGCTGCCGAACATGGTGCAAAGCGGGAAGGCCGTCAAACGCCAGCCGGTGAAACGGCGTCGGCAGACGTGCGGCAGCTGATCCTGTATCCTGTTGGCAACGCCAAAGTTTCCCCAGAGCCTATCTTGCCAGCCAGCAAACATCCCACTTTCCAAATCCGCCGTGCCGGCATCAGTGATGTGCCGGACCTGGTACGGCTCATCCATGCCTGCTTTGCCGAGCAACGCAGCCTGGTCCCGCCGTCGAGCGCCGATCGGGAAAACGTAGGGGATCTCAGTGCGCGCCTCGCTCATGGCGCCGCCTTCCTCGTTGTCGTTGGCGGCACCCGGGTTGGCTGCGTCGTCGGCCAACGCCACCCCGATTGTCTCTACATCGGCCGCCTCGCCGTGCTGCCCACTTGGCGGCGGCAGGGCGTTGCGCAGATGCTTCTGCGTGCAATGGAGGACCATGCCCGGGAAACCGGCGAAACCCTGCTGGAACTCAACGTCCGCCTGGTCCTCGACGGGAATATCCGCCTGTTCGAGGGGGCCGGCTTCCAGATTGTCGCACAGCGCAGCCACCCGGGTTTTGCTATGCCGACCTTTCATGTCATGCAGAAACGGCTCGATTGAGCCGGAATCCCATTCCTTGCCTGGAAAACGGCCGGATTGTATAGTCCGCCCCGAGTTATTAACCTGTTGCACTTATTGGCCCTTCTGGGCCGTTTGCAACCCATGACGGCGAATCAGGCATGAGCATCGGCACGCGGCTTTTTACTTGGTTGAACGGCGAACAGGTCGGCAGCGACGAGTTCGGCAACAAGTATTATGTCCACCGTCGCACCAAGGGGCAAAAGCGCCAAAAGCGCTGGGTGCTCTACAACGGCGAAGCGGAAGCGAGCCGGGTGCCGCCGGAATGGCATGCCTGGCTGCACGCGACCACCGCTGTGGTGCCGACGACCCGGGCTGCCGTCAAATCCTGGCAGAAGCCACACGAGCCCAATCACACGGGGACCGATCTTGCCTACCGCCCGCCCGGCCATACCTTGATGGGTGGTCACCGCGCCAAGGCGACCGGCGACTATGAGCCCTGGTCGCCGGTTTAAGTGGCAATCCTAAAACCGACCGTCCCGTCCATCGCCAAGGTTTGATCCATGCAGCGCAACGTTCTTGAGACCATCATGGGTGCCGTGGTGCTGATGGCCGCGGTGGTATTCCTCTACGTCATCTACAGCGGCAGCGGCATCAAGGAAGATCGCGGCGGCTATCAGATCGTCGTCCGCTTCGACCGTGGCGGCTCTGTCCTGCCGGGCACGGATGTGCGCATCAGCGGCGTCAAGATTGGCGCAGTGGTGGCACAGGAATTCCTGCCGAAGGAGTTCCAAGCCAAGATCACGCTCAACATCCGCAGTGATGTCGAATTGCCGACCGACACTTCGGCCATCATCACCAGCGACGGCCTGCTCGGAAATTACTACATCAAGCTGGAACCCGGCGCCGACGATGCCGTGCTCAAAGACGGCGATGAAATCGTCCACGCCCAGGGCGCCCTTGATCTGGTCGAGTTGATCAACAAATTTGTGGTCGGCGGCTCCCCAGCCCCGACGCAGGAATAGCGCCCCGCAAGGCAGGCAGATCGCCATGGGCAAGGATAAGGAAAATCCCGGCTTTGAAGTTCCGGTCTGGAAACAACCGGATGGCCAGCCGGTGTCGTGCCTCGAAAAGGTCAAAGTCCTCAATCAGAATGTGATCGAGATCAGGCAGCTGGCGCAGGATGCGCTGGAGGACGCCGTGCTGATGGGCTGCGACGAAGAGCAGATCCGCGCGGTGTTCTACGATCTCGTGGCCAAACTCGAGAATCCCTACGGAAAGAAATCATGACGTTGAATAAAGCCGGCGCGGCAGCAGTGGGGATCTCATTCGTCCTCGCCGGCGCTCTCGGCATGCCTGCCGCCCTGGCGATCCCGGGCGAGAATGTCGTGCTGCGCGCCATGGACAAGATCACGGCGCGTGTTTCGACCATCACGGTGCCGGTCGGCGGTACAGTCACCTTCGGTTCGCTCAAGATCACGGCTAAAGCCTGCGATAAGCATCCCCCGGAAGAAACCCCGGAAGCCTCGGCCTTCCTGGATGTGGTCGAGGAAAAGCCAGGCGAAGCACCGCAGCCGCGCTTCCAGGGCTGGATGTTTGCCTCCAGTCCTGCGCTCTCGGCGCTGGAACATCCGGTCTATGATCTCTGGGTGCTCGATTGTACCGACGATACGCCCGCCGCGGAGGTTCCGGCTGGCGAGGCTCAGCCCGCCGAAGGTACGCCGGCGCCGACCAATTCCAACACCACGGAATCCGGCACCTCGCAGTAGAAGGTGGCCGGCTTTGCCAGCGCGTCGTTGAGGTGCTGACGATATTCCTCGCGCGGGATCTCGATTGTGCCGAAGCGGCTGAGATGCTTGGTGACAAACTGGGTGTCGAGCAGGGTGAATCCGCCATGGCGCAGTCTGGCGACCAGATGCACGAGCGCCACTTTGCTGGCGTCGGTCGCTCGGCTGAACATGCTCTCGCCGAAGAAGGCGCCACCCAGGCTGATGCCGTAGAGTCCGCCTACAAGTTCTTCGCCTTGCCACACTTCGACGCTGTGGGCATGGCCCATCAGAAACAGGCTGCGGCAAAGATCGAAGATAGTCTCGTTGATCCAGGTCTGGCCGCGACCGGGGGCAGGGGCTGCGCAGCCGGCCATGATGGCCTCAAAGGCCTGGTCGCAGGTGACACGAAAGGCGCCATCATCGCCCATGAGGCCCTGGCGCACAGTTTTTTTCAGGCTGCGAGGGATATGGACAGCGTCGAGCGGCAGGATGCCGCGCTGTTCAGGGTCGATCCAATAAAGCTCGGGATCGTTGCGCGCCTCAGCCATCGGGAAGATGCCGATCGCATAAGCGCGCAGCAGCATCTCGGGCGTGATCTTCGGCGGTTTGACCCTGTTGGACATCGACACCTCATCTGTCCCGGCGCAACCCACGCTGGAGAGAGTGCCGGAGCTTTGGCGCAGCGTCAAATGCCGACGAACTTCTCCAGCCAGCGAATGTCATAATCGCCGTTGATGAAGTCCGGGGCCGTGACCAGGCGCTGGTGCAGGGGAATGTTGGTCTTGACCCCGAGAATGACCATTTCCTCTAGCGCCCGGCGTGCCCGCATCAGGGCCTCGTTGCGGGTCTTGCCGTGGACCACCAGTTTGGCGATGAGGCTGTCATAGTTGGACGGCACCTTGTAGCCGGCATAGAGCGCCGAATCGACCCGGACACCAAGACCGCCCGCGGCATGGAAATCCGTGATCAGGCCCGGCGATGGCATAAAGGTCACCGGGTCTTCCGCGTTGATGCGGCACTCAAACGCATGGCCGGTAAAGGTGATGTCTGACTGGCTGAAGCCAAGTGGCGCACCCGAGGCGACACGGATCTGCTCACGCACCAGATCGATGCCGGTGATCATTTCCGAGATCGGGTGTTCGATCTGCAGGCGGGTGTTCATTTCGATGAAATAGAACTTGCCGTCCTGGAACAGGAACTCGATCGTCCCCACCGAGCGATAGCCCATCGCCTTAACGGCCTTCACGGCGATCTCGCCGATCTCGGCGCGCTGGTCGGCATTGAGGGCAGGCGAGGGGGCTTCTTCCAACACCTTCTGGTGCCGACGCTGCAACGAACAATCGCGCTCGCCCAAATGCACCGCATTGCCGTGATTGTCGGCAAGAATCTGGATCTCGATATGGCGAGGATGCGAGAGGTACTTTTCCATATACATCTGGTCGTTGCCAAAGGCCGCCTTCGCCTCGGCCTTGGCCATGGCGAGCGATTCCATCAGCTCGCCGGGATTGTTGGCGACCTTCATGCCCTTGCCGCCACCGCCGGCCGCAGCCTTGAGAAGGACCGGGTAGCCGGTCTCTTCGGCAATACGCGGCGCATCGGCGTCGGAGATGGCACCATCGGAACCCGGCACACAGGGAATGCCGAAACGCTTGGCCGTCAGTTTGGCTTCGACCTTATCGCCCATCTGCGACAGATGATCCGGCGACGGGCCGATGAAGGTGAAGCCGTGTTCCTCGACCATCGAGGCGAATTTGGCGTTCTCAGACAGGAAGCCGATGCCCGGATGGATCGCGTCGGCACCAGTGATCGTGGCTGCGGAAATGATCGCCGCCATGTTGAGATAGGAATCGCGCGACGGCGCCGGACCGATGCAGACGGTTTCGTCAGCCAGGCGCACATGCATGGCGTCGGCGTCCACGGTGGAATGCACGGCCACGGTGCGGATACCCATTTCGCGGCAGGCGCGATGGATGCGCAGGGCAATTTCACCGCGATTGGCGATGAGGACTTTTTCAAACATCGTCGCGGTTGATCCTTGGTTACTCGATGACGATGAGCGGTTCGCCGAATTCGACCGGCTGCGCGTCCTGGATGAAGACTTCCTTGACCACGCCATTGGCTGGCGCCGAGATCGGGTTCATGACCTTCATTGCTTCGATGATCAGGACCGTCTGACCCTTGGTGACGCGGTCGCCGACCTTGACGAAGGGCGTACCGCCCGGCTCGGACGAAAGATAGGCCGTGCCGACCATCGGGGAGGTGAGTGCGTTCTTGGAGACTTCCGCCTTGGCAGGGGCAGCCGCCACGGCCGGCGCTGTGTTCATCACCGGCGAGGCGTGCACGACAGTCGCGGGTGCTGCCTGCGACATCACGCGAATGCGCTGGCCGTCCTTCTCCAGTTCCAATTCTGTGAGGCCGGTTTCCTTCAGCAACAGGCCCAGTTTGCGGATCAGGGCCTCGTCGATATCGAACTTACTCATGCGCGTGCCTTCTTCGGATTGATCAGATTGGCCATCGCCTCAAGCGCCAGGAGATAGCCCTGGGAGCCGAGCCCGCAGATAACGCCGGTGGCGGCCTGCGAGACATAGGTCTGATGGCGGAACGGCTCTCGCCGATGGATATTGGAGAGATGCACCTCGATGACCGGCAATTCGGTCACCAGCAGGGCATCCAGCAGGGCAATCGAGGTGTGGCCGTAGGCCGCCGGGTTGATGACGATGCCGGCATGGCGCCCACGCGCCTGCTGCAGCCAGGTCACCATCTCGCCCTCGATATTCGATTGCTTGAAGTCGAGACCCAGTCCAAGCGCCTTCGCCTTTTTGGCGCAGGCGGCGGCGATGTCATCCAGCGACTCGCGCCCATAGACCTCAGGCTGGCGTTGTCCCAGCATGTTCAGATTCGGTCCGTTGAGTACGAGAATGGTCGGCAATTTGGCCAAGATCGAGATTCCCCAACAACTTCAGGCACGAAACGCTTGAATTCAGGCCGTTATAGCTGTGCCGGCCAAGGAGGGCAACCGCACCGTCTTGGCCATCTTAACGTGCAAATCGACGTGGCTTATCCCACCCCTAGAATATCGGAAAAATCCAGCGAATTGAATTGGTTGCGCCTGATCAATGAGGTTACGATCCCTTGCGGGTTTCAGTGATCAGGTCCTGGAGTTGCTCGATCGAGAGGGCGCCTGGCACGACCTTGTCGCCGACGATGAAGGTGGGAGTCGAGCGGATCTCCAGCGCTTGCGCCAGCGTGTGATTGGCCGTGAGTTGGCTTTCAACCTCGTCGGATTTCATGTCGGCCACCAGTTGATCCGGATTGAGGCCAACGCTGGCCGCCACGGTGGCGATGGCATTGAGGTCGAAGGTGCCGCGATGGGCCATCATCGCCTGATGGAAGGGAAAGTACTTGTCCTGCTTCACGGCGGCGAGGGCAGCCCGGGCCGCGAGCACGGACGGATCGCCCAGGATCGGGAACTCCTTGAACACGATCTTGAGATTGGGATCCGCCTTCAGCAGCCCTTCCAGTGCCGGGGTCACCTGTTTGCAGTAGGGGCATTTGTAATCGAAGAACTCGACCACCGTGACGTCGCCCTTGGGATTGCCTGCGACCGGCGATGCGGGGTCGGCAAATATCTGGTCCTTGTACTTCGTGACGGCCTGGACCTGAAGATCGGCCTTGGCCGCTTCTTCTTTGGCCTGCAGCGCCTGGATCGCCTCGCGGATCACTTCCGGGTTGGCTAGCAGGTAATCCCGCGAAATCTTGCCGATATCCTGGGTCTGGGCCTCGGTGAAGGCAGCATTGCTTTCCGTTGACGCCGTCTTCTCGACCTTCGGTGCGCCATGCAAGCTGAAGGCCAGCGCGACCGCGCTCAGGGCCAAGGCGATCATGGCCGGCAAATGTTGGAAACGAGATGAACGCATGTCATGAAACCTTGTCAATCTGATGTCGGGTGCAGCGCGCCAACGCTACTGATTTTCTTTGATCATCTGCGCTTCGCTGATGATGTCATTTGCTTTGAGCCAACCGGGCGATCCGGCTTCCATGCCTTCGAGCGCGCGTTTCGCCTGTGCCCAGGCTTCTTCCGAATTGCCCTGCGCCATAGCCTGTTCTGCTTGTGCCAGTGCGGACATCGGCAGGTTGCCGTCGCGGCCATAGGCGATCGACAGGAAATACCAGGCGCGGCCATTTCGCGGTTCGATCGTCGTCACCGCCTCCAGATGCTTGATCGCCTGCTTGGTGAGTTCAGGCTGCTCCAATTCGATCTCGACCTGCGCCAGTTCCAGGCCCAGCAGCGGCTCGGTCGGGCGCTGCTCGAAGGCCCTGGTATAGTAAGGCAGCGCCTCCGCCATTTTGCCGTTTTCGAACAGGATCTGCGCCTTCTGTTCGAGGAAGTAGGGATCTTCGGGCACGTCGGCGAGCAGGCTGTCCATGATCTGCAGTGCTTCCGGCATGCGGCTTACACGGTAGAGGGCAATGGCCCGCGCGTAGCGGGCCGGGATCGACATATCGCTTTCCGGGAATTCCTTAGCTACGCGTGACAGTGGCCAGATATAGCCCTTGAGCTTCGCCAGCATCCGCGCGTGTCGCGCCAAATCCTCCGGTGGGTCCGTGGCGTCGCTATACGCCGACTGATCGACATGCTGCTGCACGGAATCGATGCGATCCACGGTGAGCGGATGGGTGCGTAGATAGGGGTCCTGATTGTCGGTCTGCAGGAATTCCTGCCCCTCAAGCTTTTCGAAGAATTCCAGCATGCCGCGCGACGATTGCTTGGTCGCATCAAGAAACCCCATGCCAGCTTGGTCGGCAGCGGATTCCTGGGTGCGCGAGTATTTCAGGAGGCTGCGTTTGGCGATTTCGGTACCCAGCGTAGAGCCGGCAATCACAGGGCCGCCTTCGCCCGTCGCTGCGGTCGCAGCCGCGCCCAGAAGCATGCCGATGATCTGCTGGATCGTCGCGTTTTTCAGCTCCTCCTGGATGCGCGACAAATGCGCCCCAGAGATATGGCCGGTTTCGTGCGCGATCACGCCCTTCACCTGATTGGGCGTGTCGGCGCGCATGAGGAGACCGGTATTGATGAACAGCCGCATACCACCGGCGACGAAGGCGTTGATGGAATCGTCGTTCACCAGCAGGACGCGAATGCCACTGGGATCCAGGCCGGCGACCGTGAAAAGGGGATCGGCATAAGCGCGGATCGTCGATTCGATCTCGGCGTCGCGGATCAGGCTCAACGGTCCCCGCGACTGGGCGGTAGCAACCGATGGCTGCCCGACCGTGCCCAATGCCAGCAATACGACCAAAATCGGCGCCAGCACGCGGCGCATATTGGTTCGGTTGATCAATCCAGGCTTCCTTCTCTATGCTCCCCCGGAAATTGGGGATCCCCGATCATTGTCACCAGGGCGGAGTTTACCATGTCTGATGCCTATCATAACGGCCATGCCACGACCGGCAAGCGCCGCCAAAACCGGCGGCCCGCAGCCGATTGTCCCGCCGGCCGGGGTAGAATTGGCATCGTCGGAACGCTGCTTGCCGCCTGTTTGCTCCCTATTTTCCTCGGAAGTTGCGGAAATACCCGCTCGGTCGCCTCGGATGCCACTCAGATTGACGGGTTCCGGGCCGGGGTCGTGGCCGATGAACCCAGGGCGGCGCTGATTGGCCGCACCGCCATCGCCAGCGGCGGCAACGCTGCGGATGGAGTTGTGGCGGCATATTTCGCCATGGCGGTGACCATGCCAAGTACGGCCGGCCTCGGCGGCGGCGGCATCTGCATCGCCCACAATGCCGAGGAAAAGACCACGGACGTGATCGACTTCCTGCCGCGGGCGGCCGCGGGCGGGGCGGTCGCAGTTCCGGGGAATGTGCGCGGCATGGCGGCGCTCAATGCCCGCTATGGCAAACTGCAGCTATCCGCCCTGGTGGGACCGGCGGAAAGCCTCGCCACCACCGGCGCGCCGATCAGCAAGGCGCTGGCGCGCGACCTGCAGCAATACGGCAATCTGCTGACCGAGGACCCGACCCTGCAGGCGACCTTCGCCAAGCTCGACGGGTCGCCTTTGGCGGAAGGCGACAACATGCGCCCGGTCGATCTTGCAGCGACCCTGGGCCAAATCCGCGCACAAGGCGTCAATGCGTTCTACAGCGGCCTGCTGGGACAGAAGCTCGTTGAGGGTGCGCAGGCGATCGGCGCGCCGCTCACCATTGAAGATTTGCGCAACTTCAAAGTGGCGATCTATCCGCCTCTTGAAACACCTTTCACCGATATCAGCCTTTACGTGGCGCCGCCGCCGGCGTCGGGCGGCGTGATCGCTGCTCAGGCTGTTGCGATGCTGGCGGGTGGTGACAATTCGCCGGCCGGCCAGGCAGCGATGTCGCGTGAGATCATGGCCGCGCGCGCCAGCTGGATGCAGCCCAACGGCGATACGCAGGTGGCGCCGGCGGATCTCGTCTCCCCTGACAAGGTGAAGGCGTTGGCGGCCCAGAGTAGCTTGGCCTTGCCGCAAGAGAACACGAGCGCTGCCAGCATCGTCGCCATCGATTCAGACGGCGTTGCCGTCGCCTGCGCCTTCACCATGAACGCGCCCTTTGGCGCGGCGCGCGTGGCGCCCGGCACCGGCATCGTGCTGGCGCCGGCGCCAAATGATCAGGGCGTCGGCTTCTCGACTCTGTCGCCGGTCATGGTGGCCAGCAAGTTCAACGGCCAAGTCTACTTCCTCAGCGCCGCGGCCGGCGGTGCGCCCGGTGCGCTGGCACAGGCCTTGGTCCTGGATGCCGTCATGCGTCGTGCTATGCCGCTCGACCAGGCGATGCAATTGCCGCGCGCCTATACCGGCGGCGATCAGAGCTTCGACGAATCCAGTGGCGTTCGCCTTGGCCGCCTCAATGCGATCTTCTGCAGCGAGGCGGCGCCTTCCGACCCGGATACCTGCCAGCTGCGCAATGATTATCGCGGCAATGGACTGGCCTCGATCCTGGGGCAGGAATGAGACATGTCGTTGAAAGCCTCGCGCCGCGCGGCGATCGATCCCTTCATCGTCATGGAGGTGATGCGTACCGCCAATGAGCGGGCAGCATCCGGCGGAGACGTGATCCACATGGAAGTGGGCCAGCCGTCGACAGCTGCCCCGCAAAAGGTGCGCGAGGCGGCGCAGAAGGCGCTCGACCGCGATCTCATCGGCTATACGGACGCGCTGGGGCTGCCGGCCTTGCGCCGCCGCATCGCCCAGCACTATCGGGAGTTCTATGATTGCGATGTGGCGGCGTCACGCATCGCGGTCACGACCGGCTCGTCCGGTGGATTTCTGCTGGCGTTCCTCGCGGCCTTCGATCCCGGCGACCGCGTCGCCTTGGCGATGCCGGGCTATCCCTGCTATCGCCACATCCTGACGGCCTTAGGGCTCGACCCAGTGCTGATTGAGACCGGACCGGAAACCAAGTACCAGCCGAGCATTGCCGCCTTGGAAGCGATCGAAGGCAAGCTCGACGGCCTCATCATCGCCTCGCCGTCGAATCCGGTGGGCGCGGTCCTGCCGGAAGCCGAACTCATCGCCATCGCCGCCTGGTGCGCCAAGCGCGGCGTGCGGCTGGTGTCCGACGAGATTTATCACGGTATCACTTTCGGGGCCCAAGCTACCACCGCGGCGCTGGCGGAGGGTGCCATCGTCATCAACAGTTTCTCAAAATATTTCAGCATGACCGGCTGGCGTTTGGGCTGGATGGTCCTGCCGGAAGATCTCGTGAAGCCGGTCGAGCGCCTGGCGCAAAATTTCTTCATTTCCGCGCCGGCCCTGTCGCAATTGGCAGGCCACGCCGCCTTCGACGCCCACGAGGAATTGCAGGGCAATGTCGCACGCTATGCCAAGAACCGTGATCTACTTCTAAATGAGCTGCCAAGCGCTGGCTTTGACGATCTGGTCAGTACCGACGGCGCTTTCTACATTTATGCCAATGTCGCGCGCCTCACCAATGACAGTCTCGGCTTCTGCCAACATATGCTGGCGGAAACAGGGGTGGCGGCAACGCCTGGCATCGATTTTGATCCCGCGCGCGGCCATCACTTCATGCGTTTCTGCTTCAGCGGCGCCACGGGTGACATGGTGGAGGCGGCGAAGCGGCTCAGGGCTTGGCGGAAATAGCGCGCAGATCGTTCTCGATCTCTGCTGCCTGCGCTGGCCGGAAGATCTCCGTCCCGGCGCGCACGCGTTCTTCGAACACCTGCCCCGCCAGCACCATGTCGATCTCGCTTCCGTCGCGGGTGAGCGGCAGGTGCAGCCGGCTGGTCCAGCGGTGCTCCTTGCCGGCCCAGCGGAAATTGCCTTCGGAATAGACCGGCACGCCTTGGGCCACGATCGTGCCATAGAGCTGTCGGGTGAAGTCAAGCGTCGCACCACTGGTCAACTGCTCGATGGTGCGACCGGTGTAGTCGAAGCCATGAGCCGTCACGATCTCAGTCCCGACAAGGCGGTAGCGGATGGAATGGCCGCCATCGCCGACGTCGGACAGGATTAGATTCTGCAGGAGCGACGGGATCTCGACCGGGTCCAGGTCACCGCGCAGCATGGCCTTTTGCCGACCCCGCTTCGCCAGCCAATAATCATAAAGCGAGAGCAGCACAGGGTGTGCAATCAGGCGGCGAAACGACGAACCGTCCTGCGTGCTCACAGACTTCCCCCAGGGTCAAACCATCCGGGGCAACATTACGCTGCAGTGCAGCGCGTGGCAATCGAGGATGCTCGTTCTCCCGTTAGGACATACGCACCACTACGTGCTTCTTTTTACCCACCGAGAGCTTTACCGTCGGCATATTCACAAAATCGGCAGCCGATATACTCGCCTCTTCGTCAGCAACCGTCTTGTCATTGATCTTAACTCCGCTGCCACGAATTAGTCGGCGTCCTTCACCTTTCGAGGCAACTAGCCCAGCGTCGATAAGCAGCTTGTAAATGCGAGCATCTTGGGTGCCGAGTTCTTCTTTGCGCACTGATATTTCAGGTAGATCACCACCCAGGCTGCCTTCGACGAACACCTTGCGCGCCGTCTCTTGGGCATCCGCCGCTGCGGCGTCGCCACGGCAGAGCCGGGTCGCTTCATTGGCGAGGATGATCTTCGCGTCGTTGATCTCAGCCCCCGGCAGCTTTTCCAGCCGCGCGATCTCATCCAGCGGCAGTTCGGTGAACAGGCGCAGGAAGCGGCCGACATCGGCGTCTTCCGTGTTGCGCCAGAATTGCCAGTAGTCATAGGCGCTGAGGCGCTCTTCATTGAGCCACACAGCACCTGAGGCGCTCTTGCCCATCTTGGCGCCCGACGCCAGCGTGATGAGCGGCGAAGTGAGGCCGAACAGGGCCGCGTCGTCGCAACGTCGCCCCAGCTCGACACCATTGACGATGTTGCCCCACTGGTCCGATCCACCTAGCTGCAGCGCACATTTATAGCGGCGCGACAGCTCCAGGAAGTCATAGGCCTGCAGGATCATGTAGTTGAATTCGAGGAAGGTCAGCGGCTGTTCGCGTTCCAGGCGGATCTTGACCGAGTCAAACGCCAGCATGCGGTTGACCGAGAAGTGCCGGCCATAGTCGCGCAGGAACTCAAGATAGTTGAGCTTGTCCAGCCAATCGGCGTTGTTGACCATGATGGCATCGGTCGGCCCGTCGCCGAATTTGAGGAACTTCGCGAAGATCTGCTTGATGCCGGCGATGTTGCGGGCGATGTCGTCGTCAGACAGGATTTTGCGCATGTCGTCGCGACCGGTGGGATCGCCCACCTTGGTCGTCCCACCGCCCATGAGGACGACCGGCTTGCCGCCTGCGCGCTGCAGCAGGCGCAGCATCATGATCTGCACGAGCGATCCCACATGGAGCGAATCCGCCGTCGCATCGAAGCCGATATAGGCGATGAGCGGCCCACCCTTGGCGCCTGGCAGTGCGCGGGCATCGAGCTCCTCGATGGCCGTGCATTGATGCAGGTAGCCCCGCTGGGTGAAATCGCGCAGGAAGGGGGATTGCGGCTGGAACATGGGTCAAACTCATTGGGCGTTGCTTGTTTTGAGGCCGGTCATGTAACACATTCGGCCGAGGGGGGCCAAGCGGGGTCCAAAAAGCTGGGGAATCAGGGTAAATGACGGCAAAATGGGCGATCGGGCTGATGAGCGGCACCAGCGGCGACGGGGTCGATGTCGCGCTCATCCGGGCCGACGCCGAGCATATAGAGGCTTTTGGTCCGGCACTTTCCGAGCCTTATGACCCGGCATTCCGCGCTCGCCTCAAGGCGCTCTATGGTGGCAAAGGCCCGTTGCCCGAGACCCTTGCGGTCGAGCGCGAACTGACCGAGCGCCACGCCGACGCGGTCCATCATCTCCTCGCGAAGGCGGGGATGCAGGCGGCCGAGATTGCGGTCGTGGGCTTTCACGGCCAGACCATTCTTCACGCGCCCCATGAGCGCCGCACCTGGCAGATCGGCGATGGCGCACTCCTCGCGAAGCTCATCGGCATCGACGTGGTCAACGACTTCCGCAGTGCCGACGTCGCGGCGGGCGGGCAGGGGGCACCCCTGGTGCCGATCTTCCACCAGGCGATGGCGGCAGCCCTGCCGGCCAGTCTCGGCCGGCCGCTCGCGGTCCTCAACATAGGTGGCGTCGCCAATGTAACCTGGATCGGTGCCGATGAATCGCTCTTGGCCTTCGACACGGGCCCCGGCAACGCGCTCCTCGACGATTGGGCGCTGCGCCACAAAGGCGAGCCGGTCGATCTCGGTGGCGCGCTTGCAAAAAAGGGTCGCATCGACGACGACGTACTGGCAGAACTTCTCAGCCATCCCTTCTTTGATCTCCCCGCACCAAAGTCGCTCGACCGCAACGCGTTTCATTCCACCGTGGTCGATCATCTCAACGCCGCCGATGGCGCCGCGACGCTCACCGCCTTCACCGCCGCTTCGATCTCGCGCGCGACGTATCTGTTCCCGGCTCCCACGCACAACTGGCTCATCTGTGGCGGCGGCCGGCATAACCCAGTGTTGATGTCGGCGCTTGAGGAACGGTTGGATGCTCCGGTGCAATCGGTCGACGCGCTGGGCTGGGACGGCGATGCGCTCGAGGCGCAGGCCTTTGCCTATCTGGCGCTGCGCTCGCTGGCAGGGTTGCCGCTCAGCTATCCGACGACGACGGCTGTGCCGGTCGCGATGACGGGCGGCAGGCTACATCGAGCGTGAATGATTCTGGGGAGGAGTGAGGCGGATGATGGCTCAGCATCAGGGCGGTTGCGTCTGCGGGGCTGTGCGCCATCTCGTCGATGGCAATCCCGAACGCGTCACGATCTGCCACTGCACCTGGTGCCAGCGCCGGACCGGCTCAGCTTTCGGTGTCGAGGCCGTCTTCAAAATCGAGCGTGTGAAAATCATCGGCAACACGCTGCGGTCTTACCGGCATATCTCCGACCAATCCGGCCGCTGGCTCGACCAGCATTTCTGCGGTAGTTGCGGCACCAATCTCGGCCTCACCTTGGAAGCCGTCCCCGATATCCGCTCGGTCGCCGCCGGCACCTTCGACGATCCCGCCTGGCTAAATCCCGAAACTATCCCATTCCGCCACATCTACCTCCGCTCGACCCGCGGCTGGGCCGATGTGCCTGCCGGCATCGAGCAACATGCGGAACATTTCCGTGCGTGAGGTGGCTGAGTGGATAGACGCGGGCGGCGTATCTCCGCGAAGCCGCTGAGCTGACCTCAACTCAGAACTCATCACCTTGACTTCGCCGGCTCCTTCAATGTCTTGGAATAGCGCCCATCAACGCTCACCGGCACTTCACCGCCGATCGTCGTTCGGCGCATGGTGCGGTTCTGTTTGTCGTAGTCGTTGAGGGCGTAATGTTGCGTTGCCTGGTTGTCCCAGATCGCCACGTCATGGGCGCGCCAGTTCCAGCGCACGATGTTCTCCATGCGGATGACATGGTTCTGCAGCAGGGTGAACAGCAGGTTTGAGTCGATGTGATTATGGCCGACAAAGCGCTGGATGAAGTAGCCGAGCACCAGCGATTTTTCGCCCGTCTCTGGGTGGATACGCACCACCGGGTGCTGCGCTTCATAGACCTGAGAGGCGAAGACCTTCTCATAATGGCCTTGTTCATCCGCCGTGGCGTGCGGATGCTGGGCGGCATAGTCGTATTTGTTGCTATGGACCGCCCATAGGCTCTCTGCCAGTGCCTTCAATTCCGGCGAGAGGTCGTGATAGGCGGTGACCGTGTTCGCCCACAGCGTGTCGCCACCATATTCCGGAATGCGCATCGCGCGCAGGACCGAATAGCGCGGATAGGCATCCACGAAGGTGACATCGGTATGCCAGACATCCGCCTTGCCGTTCCCGGCGGCGGCATCGAGTTCGAGGATGCCTTTGGTGCCGAGGCGCGCCTTCTCGGTGGGATGGGGTACGAGGCTGCCGAGCATGCCGGAGAAGCGCTCCTGCTGCTCGTCGTCGAACTGGGCTTGATCACGGAAGAAGATGACGCGGTTGGCGAGCAGCGCCTTGCGGATCTCCTCGACCTGCGCCTGGGAGAGATTGCCGCTGAGCTTGATGTTGCTGATCTCGGCGCCGATGCGCCCTGACAGGCGGCGGATCCGGATGCCTTCATCGGCCGTTTGTGCGATCGCCGCCACAGTCATCCGAACTCTCCCCAGAACATGCCTTCGATTTCACCCATGGGATCATCGATAGCAACGCGCACTTTGATTGTTTCGGTCAGCTGGCGGCGGATTTTGTCAAATGATACGGTCCTGCCATGTAAAGGTTCCGGCTGGACATGAGATTGGGACGAAAATGCGTTTCAGCGGCAAACGGGTTCTGGTCACGGGTGGCGCGCGCGGGATTGGTGCGGCGACCGCAGCTGCCTTTCTGCGCGAAGGCGCCGCGGTTGCCGTGGGGGCCAGGTCGCGGGAGTCCTTCGCCGCATTTGCTGCCGAGCATGCCGGGGTCAGCGCGGCGATCGGTGAAATCGGCTCTCAGAAACAGGCGGCCGACGTGGTGCGGCAGGCGGTCGACGCCTTGGGCGGCCTCGATATTCTGGTGAATTCAGCCGGCTACTTCGCCGAGGTCAAGGTCGAGGACATCGATCAGGCGCATTGGGACCGGATCATGGATACCAATGTCGCCGGCACTTTCTTCTGTTCCCAGGCAGCACTGCCGGAGCTGAAGAGGCATAAGGGCAATATCGTCAACGTCGCGTCCGACGCAGGTCTCATCGGCTATCCGAACGGTGCTGCCTATTCGGCCTCGAAGGCCGCGGTCATCAATTTGTCCCGCGCCATGGTGCTGGAGCTCGCCCAGCAGATACGCATCAACTGCGTCTGTCCGGGCAATGTCGACACCGACATGATCCAGCAGGCGGCGGTCGCGGCAGGAGATGCGCCCGCATACCTGTCGGCCGCCAATGCGCGCTCGCCGATGAAGCGCATGGCGCGACCTGAGGAAGTGGCGGCGACGATCCTCTATCTGGCCTCAGATGACGCCAGCTTCGTCAACGGCGCGATCCTGTCCGTCGATGGCGGTGGCGTCTGCGGCTTCTGAGCCTAGCGATGGTGGCCTAGCCTATTTCCCCGCCCGCGACTTCGCCGCCGCTTCCGGCAATGCTCCGTCGAGATAGGTATCGCAGATGCCGGTCAGCGTATCGAGGTGTTCGGTGAAGAAGTGCGAAGCACCCGGCACGATCTGGTAGTCGATCTTGATGCCGCGCTGATGCGTGAGCTTGGTGACCAGCTTCTGCACCGATTCCACCGGCACGACACTGTCCTGGTCGCCCTGGACCACGAGGCCGGAGGACGGGCAGGGGGCCAGGAAGCTGAAATCATAGATGTTGGCCGGCGGAGCGACCGAGATAAAACCCGAAATCTCAGGGCGCCGCATCAGCAGCTGCATGCCGATCCAGGCGCCGAACGAGAAGCCGGCGATCCAGCATTGCGGCGCGTTGGGGTTCCAGGTCTGCAGCCAATCGAGTGCCGCCGCGGCATCCGAGAGTTCACCCTCGCCGCGGTCGAACTTGCCCTGGCTGCGGCCGACGCCGCGGAAATTGAAGCGTAGGACCGAAAACCCACGTTGCTGGAATGTCTGGTAGAGGCTGTAAACGACCTTGTTGTTCATCGTGCCGCCATGCTGCGGATGCGGATGCAGCATGAGAGCTATCGGCGAATTGGGGGAGCTCGCCTGCTGGTAACGGCCTTCAAGCCGGCCTTCCGGCCCGTTCATGATAATTTCAGGCATGTCTCGTCCAATTAGCTGATATAAATCAGCAGGTTACAGATCCTGACCGACGCAGCGGTCGAGCCTGGATCCAAATGCCCTTCGTAACCTCATTGAGCCATACTTGAGTAAAATCAAGGGTGATCAATCGGCTAGGGCCTTAGGCGGCGATGATCAATACTTGATCATCGTACTCAGGTACATTATATCAGCTTCGAACCGGTGGTAGCGCCGTTAGGCCGTCCCGATAGTTGACTGTTGGAATCAGCTATTGGCCGGAACCCGCGGCGCGCTAATAAACACGATGGCGATCATGTTTTTCAAGAAAATTGCGGCCGATCTTGATGCGATGATGGAACGGGACCCGGCTGCGCGGTCCCGGCTGATGGTCGCTTTGACCTATCCATGCTTCCATGCGGTCCAGCTGCACCGCCTCGCCCGGCCAGTTTATCTGGCGGGTTTCCCCACTTTGGCGCGGATGATTTCGCAGTTTTCTCGCTTTATCACCGGCATCGAGATCCACCCCGGTGCCCAGATCGGCCAGCGCCTGTTCATCGATCACGGCATGGGTGTCGTGATCGGCGAGACGGCGGTGATCGGCGACGATGTGACGCTCTACCACGATGTGACCCTGGGCGGCATCGCGCCGGCCATCAATTCGGCGTCACAGGTCAATGTGAAGCGCCACCCGACACTGGAAGACGGCGTCATTATCGGCGCCGGCGCCCAGGTGCTGGGTGACATCACGGTTGGCAAGGGTGCCCGCGTCGGCGGCAATGCCGTGGTGATCAAGAGCGTGCCGGAAAACAGTGTCGCCGTTGGTGTGCCGGCGCGGATCGTGATGCCGAAGGAATGCGGCAGCGAGTTTGCTGCCTACGGCATCCCGACGCAGGACTTGCCCGACCCGGTCGCGCGCGCGATCGAAGGCTTGCTGGAACAGATTTCGCGCATGCAGAGCCGCATCACGGTCCTGGAGAATGAATTGGATGGCTTTGCCGCCGGGACGGCTGGCAAGCCCACTGAAAGCGCAGGCAACGGTCACGTCGAGCCGACCGGCTCGGAGGCGCGTCGTTTCGGACGGAATTGAGAGCTCCCTGGCGGTCATCCGCCATGTGGGCCAAGCTTTAGGAGAAGTGTCATGAGATTGAGCACCAAAGGCCGCTACGCCGTCATGGCGCTCGTTGACTTGGCGACCCATAGCCACGGTCGACCGGTGTCGCTGGCCGACATCTCCGGACGGCAGGAGATTTCGCTGTCCTATCTCGAGCAGCTGTTCGCCAAGTTGCGTCGGGCAGGGTTGGTGAAATCGGTGCGCGGTCCTGGCGGTGGCTATCTGCTGGCCCGCACCTCGGACGATACCCGCATCGCCGACGCGATCCTCGCGGTCGATGAGCCCATTCGCGCCACGCGCTGCAAGCCCAATACGGCGACCGGCTGTCATTCCGACAAGTCACGCTGTCTCACCCACGATCTGTGGGAGGAGCTCTCGCGCCAGATCCATCTGTTCCTGAGCTCGGTATCGCTGGCCGACGTGGTCGAGCGGCGCGTGCTCGGCATCGCCCACAAGATCGAGGGGGCGAACACCAATAACGGCGCCACCCATGCCGGCGATCCCGCCGCGGCGGCGGCAGAGTAATTGAGCGAGGATTTGATCACGATATGAACCGCGGCATCTACATGGACTGGAATGCGACCGCCCCGCTGCGCCCTTCGGCGCTGGCGGCGATGACGGCTGCGTTGCAGGAAGTGGGGAACCCGTCCTCGGTTCATGCCTTCGGCCGACGGGCCCGCGCGTGGGTCGATCATGCCCGAGAAGCCGTGACGGCCCTGGTGGGCGCCAAGGCGCCGCTGGTGACCTTCACCTCCGGCGGGACTGAAGCCAATAACCTCGCTTTAAACACGCGCTACAACCGTCCGCTCATCGTCTCGGCGATCGAACATGAATCGGTGCTGCGACCAGCGCGTCTCGCCGGCGCCCAGATCGCGCGCGTTGGCCGCAATGGCGAAGTGGATGTGGCGCATCTTAATCATCTGCTCGACAAGGCGGGTGCGCCTGCTTTCGTGTCGGTCATGCTGGCCAATAACGAGACCGGCGTCATCCAGCCGGTTGCGGAGATCGCACACGTTGCCAAGGCCAAGGGCGCCGTGGTGCATTGCGATGCCACGCAGGCCATCGGTCGCATCGCCGTCGATATCAATGAACTCGGCGTCGATTACCTCACCATGTCGGCCCACAAAATCGGCGGTCCGCAGGGTGTCGGTGCTTTGGTGCTGGGTGGTGAGTTGCCGGTGGAACCGCTGGTGCAGGGCGGTGGCCAGGAACGCAACCGCCGCGGTGGAACCGAGAACGTGGCGGCGATCGCCGGCTTTGGCGCTGCGGCGCAGGATGCTGCATCGCTTGCCGATAGCAGCAGGATCACGGCGCTGCGTGACTTGCTCGAAGAGAAGTTGGTGGCGTTCGGCCTGCCGCTCACGGTCTTTGGCCGTTCGGCAGCGCGCCTGCCCAATACAACGTGTTTTGCCAGCGGTACCAAGACAGCAGAAACGCTGGTGATGGCATTGGATCTCGCCGGCGTGGCGATTTCGGCAGGCTCCGCTTGCTCGTCCGGCAAGGTGCGGCCGAGCCACGTCATTTCCGCGATGGGCTTCGATGCGGCGACCGCAGGGTCCGCCATTCGCGTCAGTCTGGGCTGGCAAAATGCCCAGGCCGACATAGATCAATTCATAGCCGCCTGGGGCCGCGTGCAGCGCGCCGGGCTGGCGCGTAGCGACGACGCCGATTCGCGTATTTCGGCAGCGTAAGAAAAAGAAGGGTAGCGACAGAATCATGACCATAGCCAACCAGAATCAGAAGCCGACAGCCGCCCAGACGATTCCTGGCGCCAACGTCCCGAAGCTGCCGATCTATCTGGATTACCAGGCGACGACGCCGTGCGATCCGCGCGTGGTCGAGGTGATGCTGCCCTACTTCACCGAGAAGTTCGGCAACCCGCATTCGCGCAACCACCAATATGGCTGGGACGCAGAAGCCGGTGTCGAGAAGGCGCGTGCCCAAATTGCCAGCCTCATCAAGGCCGATGAGAAGGAAATCATCTTCACCTCCGGTGCGACCGAATCCAACAACCTTGCGATCAAGGGTGTTGCGCACTTCTACAAGGAGAAGAAGAACCACATCATCACCACCGTGACCGAGCATAAATGCGTGCTCGATTCCTGCCGCCATCTGGAGTTGGAGGGATTCGAGGTCACCTATCTGCCGGTGCAGCAGAACGGCCTCATCGATCTCGACGTGTTGCGCAAGGCGATTACGCCGAAGACCGCCATCGTCTCGATCATGGCGGTCAATAACGAGATCGGCGTCATCCAGCCTCTGGCCGAGATCGGCAAGATCTGTCGTGAGAACCATGTGTTCTTCCACACCGATGCGGCGCAGGCGGTTGGCAAGATTGCAATTGACGTCGACGCGATGAATATCGACCTGCTGTCGATCTCGGGTCACAAGATTTATGGGCCGAAGGGCATAGGCGCGTTGTATGTGCGCCGCAAGCCGCGCGTGCGCCTGGAAGCGCTCATTCACGGCGGTGGCCAGGAGCGCGGTTTCCGCTCGGGCACCTTGCCGACGCCACTCTGCGTGGGCCTCGGTGAGGCTTGCGCCATTGCCGAGCGGGAAATGGGTGCCGAGGCGGTACGCCTGAAGAAGCTCAGCGACCGCCTTTATAAGGGCATCACCGACAAGCTCGAGGAAGTGTACCTCAACGGTGACGCCGAGCATCGCATTCCCGGCAATCTCAACATCTCTTTCGCCCATGTCGAAGGCGAAGGCCTGATGATGGGGATCAAGGATCTGTGTGTGTCGTCGGGCTCTGCCTGCACGTCGGCGTCGCTCGAGCCGTCTTACGTGCTGCGTGCGCTGGGCGTCGAAGTGGAAATGGCGCATACCTCGTTGCGCTTAGGCATCGGTCGCTTTACGACCGAGCAGGAAGTTGACTATGCCGTCGAACACCTCGTCCAGGCCGTGTTACGCCTGCGTGAGATGAGCCCGCTCTGGGAGATGGCACAGGCAGGTATTGATATCAAATCGATCCAATGGGCCGAGCACTAAACTAATAAGCCGGGCATTGGACAATGAGTTCAGAGGAGTAGGTCATGTATAGCGAAAAAGTCGTCGACCATTACGAGAACCCCCGCAACGTCGGTGGTTTCGGCAAGGAAGAAGCTGGCGTCGGCACCGGTCTCGTTGGCGCGCCCGCCTGCGGCGACGTCATGAAACTGCAGATCAAGGTGGGTGCTGACGGCCGCATCGAAGACGCGCGCTTCAAGACCTTCGGCTGCGGTTCGGCCATCGCCTCATCGTCGCTGGCGACCGAATGGGTCAAGGGCAAGACGCTCGACGAAGCTGAGACAATCAAGAACACCGAGATCGCGCAGTTTCTGTCGCTGCCGCCGGTGAAGATCCACTGCTCGGTCCTTGCTGAAGATGCGATCAAAGCGGCAATCAAGGATTACCGCGAGAAGACCGGTTCTGCGGACAAGGCGGCAGAATGAGCGAGATGAGCACCAAGGCGGAGGTTGCGGCACCTGCCGCGACCGCTGCTGCGCCGGCGAAGCCCGCACGACGCCCGAAGCCGGCCGCCATCACGGTGACGCCGGCCGCAGTCGCGCGCGTGCGCGAGTTGTTGGAAAAGCGCGGCAAACCGTCGGCCGGCATCCGCATCGGCATTCGATCGAAAGGCTGCTCTGGCCTCTCTTACACAATCGAATATGCCGATGAGCCGGGCGTCGGCGATGAATCCGTCGTGCTGGATGGCGTCACCGTTCTCATCGACCCGAAGGCGTCGTTGTTCATCTTCGGAACTGAAATGGATTTCGTGGAAGAAAAGCTGCAATCCGGCTTCGTGTTCCGCAATCCCAACGAGAAGGGGCGCTGCGGTTGCGGCGAATCCTTCCACGTCTGAGTGGGTGCGATGGCTGTGGTTGAAAAAATCGGCGGAGCAGGTGCCGGCGCGACCTTCGTGCCATGCTGGTCCTGCAAGGGCCCGGTAGCAAGCCGGGCGCTGTTCTGCCACACCTGCGGCGCCGTTCAGGCGCCCGGTTCTACCGATCATTTCACGCGATTGGGCATGGCGCCCGGCTTCGATCTCGATGACGAGAAGCTGGAGAAGCAGTATCTCGGCTTCCAGCGCGTGCTGCACCCTGACCGCTTTGCCGGCAAGCCGGCCAAGGAACGCTTGATCGCGGAAAGCCAGGCGGTTGCCCTCAATGAAGCCTACGAGACGCTGAATGATCCACTCAAGCGGGCGACCTATCTGCTGGGCCTGAAGGGTGTCAATTCCGAGGTGACTGAGGAAAAGACCGTCAACGATCCGGCTTTGCTGATGGAAGCGCTGGAGAAGCGCGAGGCACTTGCCGAGGCTGAAAGTGCCGATGCGATCGAGGATCTGATGATCAGCGCCGGGACGACCGCGATCCAATTGCTCAGCGACATCTCGCTGGCTTTTGCCGCCGATGATCTGGCAGCCGCCAATCGGTCGGTCCTGCGCCTCAAATATCTGCGCAAATTCCTGGAAGAAGCGCGCCTGCGTCGCGCCGCCTTGGAGTCCTGATGTTACTGCAGATTCACGAGCCGGGCGAGACGCCGGCGCCGCATGAATTGGAGCGCAGCCAGGCGATCGGTATCGATCTCGGCACCACCAATTCCGTGGTGGCGATGGTGTCCGGCGATCATCCGGAAGTCTTGCGCGATGGGTCCGGCGACGGGCTGGTGCCCTCGGTCGTAGCCTATGTCTATGACGAACCGATCGTTGGCAAGCAGGCTCAGGCGGAACTCGCGCATCATCCGGATCTGGTCATCTCTTCGATCAAGCGGCTGATGGGCCGCGGCGCTGCCGATGTGAAGAAGCTTGCCGGTGCGCTTCCCTATGAACTGGCACCTGCCGAAGAGGGCAAGCCAGGGGACAAGAAGTTTGGCGGCATGGTGCGCCTCAAGGTCGGTGACCAGATTCTGTCGCCGGTCGAAATTTCCGCCGACATCCTGAAGGCCTTGAAGCTGCGCGCCGAAATCAGCCTCGGCCACAAGGTCGAAAAGGCGGTCATCACGGTGCCGGCCTATTTCGACGATGCCGCGCGCACGGCGACCAAGGATGCGGCACGCCTTGCCGGCCTCGAAGTTCTGCGTCTGGTCAACGAGCCGACGGCGGCGGCACTGGCCTACGGCCTCGACAGCGCGGCGGAAGGTATCTACGCGGTCTACGATCTGGGCGGTGGCACCTTCGATATCTCGCTGCTGAAACTGCAGAAGGGTGTGTTCCAGGTCCTCGCCACCGGCGGCGATGCGCAGTTGGGCGGCGATGATTTTGATCATGCCCTGGCCGAATGGGCCATGCGTCGCACGGGCATCACAGGCTTGACCTCCGGCGAGGCAAAAATCCTGCTGCAAGCGGCGCGCGCTGCCAAGGAACGATTGACCACGGCCTCTGGCGCTGAGTTGAAGGCGACGGTGGCGGGACACGATGTGCGCCAGTCGATCGACCGCGGCACCTTTGAAATCCTGATCGAGCCGCTGCTGGGCCGCACTTTGCGCGCCTGCCGCCAGGTGCTGGAGGACGCCAAGCTCACCGTGTCCGAGGTCAAGGGCGTCGTGCTGGTCGGTGGCTCGACCCGTGTCCCGCTGGTGCGCGCCTTCGTGGCCGACTTCTTCAAGCAGCAGCCTTTGGCCGACATCAATCCCGACGAAGTCGTGGCCGTTGGCGCAGCGTTGCAGGCCAAGGCGCTGACGCAGGGGTCGGAGACCTTGCTGCTCGACGTCATTCCACTCTCGCTCGGCGTCGAGACGATGGGTGGCATCGTCGAGCGCGTGATCGAACGCAACACGCCCATCCCCGTGACCAAGGCACAGGATTTCACCACCTATCAGGACAGCCAGACCGGCATGCTGATCCATGTCGTGCAAGGCGAACGCGAAACGGTCGATGCCTGCCGCTCGCTGGGGCGTCTGGAACTCACCGGCATTCCGCCCTTGGTGGCAGGGGCAGCGCGCATCCGTGTCACCTATGCCGTCGATGCCGATGGGCTGCTCACCGTGAGTGCCGAGGAAAAGACCACAGGAGTCAAAGCCGAGATCGCGGTGAAGCCGAGCTATGGCCTCACCGACGACGAGATGGCCGATATGCTGCGTGACAGCCTGACCTATGCTCGCGAGGACATGGAAAAGCGCCTGCTGCTCGAATCCCGCGTCGAGGCGGAGCGGGTCCTGCTCGCCTTGAACGCCGCCCTTAAAGCCGATGGCGCCTTGCTGTCGCCGCAGGAACGGGCGGAAATCGACCGGGTGGCGCAAATCGTCAAGGAATTGGTGGCTGGGGACGATAGGGTCCGGATTCACGCTGCTATGGAAGATTTGGACCGGGCGACCCATGATTTTGCCCAAAAACGCATGGATCGGGCCATTCAGATGGCGCTCCGGGGCCAGCGGCTTGACGAAGTTGAGGCCGGTATGGCAACTGACGGCGCGCAATAGGGAATTAGCTGGGCCGATCTGATATCGGGGCCCGTGACGGAGAATGTGACCAAAATGCCGAAGATGACGTTCGTGAAGCAGGACGGGACCCGGGTCGAATGCGAGGCTCCGCTGGGCTTGTCGGTGCTGGAAGTCGCCCATCGCAACAGCATCGATCTGGAAGGCGCCTGCGAGGGGTCGCTCGCCTGCTCGACCTGCCATGTCGTCATCGACCCGGAATGGTACGACGTCCTGGTGGAAGCCAGCGAGGACGAGGAAGACATGCTTGATCTTGCTTTCGGCCTCACCCACACCTCGCGCCTCGGCTGCCAGATCAAGATGACCGAGGAATTGGACGGCCTGGTCGTCAGCCTGCCATCGGCCACGCGCAACATGCAGGTCGACAAATAGGCGAGGGGCGCCGCCATGGCGAAGAAGCTGCGCTGGACCGATGTCCACGACATCGCCATCGAACTCGACGAGCGACACCCGGATGTCGACGTCGTCAATCTCCGCTTCACCGATCTGTGGAAATGGGTCCAGGAACTCCCGGATTTCGACGACGATCCGCAGAAGAGCAATGAGAAGGTTCTCGAGGCCATCCAGATGGCCTGGCTCGACGAGCGCGATTAGCCGTCCTCAAGCGTGAGCGCCCATGAGCAACAATAGCGGCCTCACGCGCTTCCTTGCCAAACCCTGGATCGATCCCTTGTGCCTGTGGGGCATGGGCTGGCTGCTGCCGGCGGCACGCTGCTGGGCGGCGGCCGGGTCCGGCGATGTCGACAACTTTGCCAAGGCGCTCGGCCTTCATGCGGTGCCGAAGGCCATTGCCGCGCGGGTAAAAGAGACCGGCGAGCTTGGCCGCATTTCGGCCACGGCCCAGACACGCTGGATCGATGCAGCCTTTAACGACGGGCATAACCTTGGCTCTGCCGAACGCGTGCGGCGCGAGGCTGCACATAATTTTCTCGGCCATCGCTTCAGCTATATCTGGTTCGCCCGGCGCGCGCGTTTGCCCGCGGTGCAGCTTGATGTGCCGCTGCCGGCGGAACTGACGACGGTCACCGGCGATACCGATCCGGATGCTTTCTTCGCCTTGCCGACATCGCTGCCGGCGGTCGAACGCAGCCATGTCATTGAGCACAGCGACATCCGCGAATACTGGCTCCGCTTTCCGTCGCCGGATGACGCAAGTGACACCTGCTACGTCCATGTCTATGAAGGCCGCGCCAAGGATAGCGCACCGCTCCCCAATCTCATCTTTGGTCATGGCTTTGCCATGGAGATGGAGATGATGCGCGGTGACATGCGCGGCTATCGCGGGCTTGCGGCCAGCGGCTGCCGCATCTTGCTGCCGGACGCGCCGGGGCATAACCGGCGCACGTTACCAGGGCTCTATGGCGGCGAGAGCTTCATGCATCGCCCACCGATTTCGGGCCTGCTGCATTTCCGCCAGACGGCGCGTGAATTGGCGACGATTATCACTTGGTGCCGGGAGAATGGCGGCGGCGCTGTCGGCCTCGGCGGCACCAGCCTCGGCGCCCTCACGGCACAGGTCCTTGCCGAACGCATGGGCACTTGGGCCCCTGCGGCCAGGCCCGATGTGCTGATGCTGATCACCACCACCGACAAGGTGAGCTCGCTGACCTTCAACTCGTCCCTGGCAGCGATCAGCGGCCTCGACAAGGCCGCGAAGTTTGCTGGCTGGACGGAAGCGGAAATCGCTCATCTCGCGCGGTTCACGGATAGCGGCGAAACGCCGCCGCTGGATCCCGCTCGGATCGTACTGCTTATCGGCACCAGGGACGACGTCACGCCCTATGACGGCGGCCGGCGGATGGCGGAAAACTGGCGGATTCCTGCGGAAAATCTGTTCGTCCGCGAGCAGGGACATTTCTCAGCGGCAATAGGTCTGGAAGCCGATCCAGCCCCCTTTATCCGCACGATAGACCTGCTAAAGCGGCAATTTGGCCGATAGCGAGCCCGATGTTATAAGCTCGTCCCATGAACTCACTCGGTTTTCATAAGGCACCCGCCGACACCCGCGTCGTCGTCGCCATGTCCGGCGGCGTCGACAGCTCCGTCGTGGCAGCTCTCCTCAAGGAGCAGGGCTATGACGTGGTCGGCGTGACGCTGCAGCTTTACGACCATGGCGTAGCTTTGGCGCGCAAGGGCGCCTGCTGCGCTGGGCAAGACATCTATGATGCGCGCATGGTGGCCGAGCGGTTGGACTTTCCGCATTACGTGCTGGATTACGAGAGCAAGTTCTCCGATGCGGTGATGCAGGAGTTTGCGGATTCCTATTTGAAGGGCGAAACACCGATCCCCTGCGTGCGCTGCAATCAGCGCGTCAAATTTCGTGATCTGCTGGATCAGGCGCGCGATCTTGGCGGCGACTGTCTTGCAACCGGCCACTATGTGCGCCGCGTGATGACGGAGCAGGGCGCGGAACTCCATCGCGGTACAGATCCCGCGCGCGACCAGAGCTACTTCCTCTTTGCGACCACGCAGCCGCAGCTCGACTATCTGCGCTTTCCGCTGGGCGATATTGCGAAGTCGGAGACCCGCGCGATTGCCGAGCGCTTCGGCCTCGAAGTGGCGGGCAAGCCCGACAGCCAGGACATCTGCTTCGTGCCCAACGGCAATTATGTCAGTGTGGTCGAACGCCTGCGCCCTGGCGCCGCCGAACCCGGCGAGATCGTTCATATCGACGGCCATGTGCTGGGCATGCATAAGGGCATCGTACATTACACGATCGGCCAGCGGCGCGGCATCGGCGTCAACGAGAAAGGCACCAACAACGAGCCGCTTTACGTCGTGCGATTGGATGCGCAGGCAAAGCGCGTCTATGTCGGCCCGAAAGAGGCCTTGGCCCGTGACAGTGTTACATTGCGCGAGATGAACTGGCTGGGTCGTGCCGGCGAAGCGATGCAGGATGTGGCCGTCACCGTGAAGCTGCGCTCGATGAGCCAGACAGCTCCCGCGCGGCTCACCGTCAGCGGCAGTGGTGCCGCCAGCATTGCGCTTGACGATCCGCAGTTCGGCATCGCGCCAGGCCAGGCGGCCGTGGTTTATCAAGGGGAACGGCTACTGGGTGGCGGCTGGATCGCCGCCACCGGCAGCAACGCGCAGCATTCACCGCAGCAGATGACAGGCGAACGCGCGGTCAGTGCTGCTGAGTGACTGGACGTCAATCAAGGTAGGGGGAGATCCGATGGAACTCGATGCGTTGATGGACGAGATGCGCCAGCGCGCCGGCCAGAATCTGAAGCTCGGCTACAAGGTGAAGTTCGTGGTCGGTGACGATGTCATCTTCTGGGACGGCACCGAGCATCCGCCGGTGATCGAACCCGCGGACAAGGGCGATGCCAACACGACGATCACCATCAGCCCCGAAAACCTTGAGAAACTGCTGGCCGGCAAGCTTGACCCGACGCTGGGCTATATGACCGGCAAGCTGAAGGTCGAGGGCAGCATGGGTGTTGCCCTGAAGCTCACGTCAATGTTCGGTGACTGACCCGAATTTGCCAGCAATGCCAGCTAGTTGCGTTCTTCTTGACAGTTGGGGTAGGGCCCCTATATACGCATGCCGACCGACCGGGCCGACACGCCCGGCCCGGCCTCGCGTTCAGCGATGTGGCACCGTAGCTCAGCGGTAGAGCAGGGGAATCATAATCCCTTGGTCGGCGGTTCAAATCCGTCCGGTGCTACCATTCGGCCCCCCTACTGCAAAAAGCGAACTGTTCCGCCAAGGGGACGCGATCCTCAGGCATCATTGGCCCGCAAGTCGTCCGCAGAGGTCCACGCGCACCTCTCCTTTGGCGCCCTCAACGGGCGTCAGCCGGATTTCGACTATAAGCTTGCGCAGAAGAGCGATGGCCACATCGCGTGTCTCATCGTCCCGCGCGGCAGACCTTGGTGACGGCCCAACTCACCTTGAGCTCGGTACCGGCCCACTCGCCAGCGCCGCAGAAAGGCGGATCCCTGTGCGTCTCCGCGGTTCCAAACGCCCGCTGATTTCGACTAGACTGCGCGCGCATTAACAGGGAGACGGAATTGGGCTTATCGGACATAGTCGCGCGGCTTGTAGCACTGGTCGGTGCTGCCGCGATCCAATGGCGGCGGCTGCAGGGCGAGGTGCGCGAGGCCGCCATCGGCAGCAATCCGGCGATCCCGACCGCCAGGCCGCAGGGCAGCATACCGACCCTCAAGATGCCGACGGCCCGTGGATGGGCGCCCGGACAGACACCGGTTGCGGCGCCTGGATTGAAGGTCAATGCCTTTGCTGCCACTGGCCTCAAGCATCCTCGCTGGATCCATGTGCTGCCCAATGGCGACGTCACCGTCGCCGAAGCCCAATTCTTGCCCGGCGGAATCACCAGCATCTTCGACTACGCCATGGTCAGCACCATGAAGCGCGCCGCCGCCGTGGGGGTCAGCCCCAATCGCATCCAGTTGTTGCGCGACGCGGATGGCGATGGCGTCGCCGAGATCCAGGAGATGTTCCTGGAGGGGCTGAACCAGCCGTTCGGCATGGCGTTGCTGGGCGATACGTTCTACGTCGGCAACACCGATGGCGTGGTGGCCTTCCCCTACACCACGGGTACCAAGCGCATCACCGCGCCGGGGCGGAAGCTGAACGTGCTGAAGCCTGGCGGCCATTGGACGCGGAGCCTGTTGCCGAGCGCCGATGGGCAAAAGCTCTTCATCGGAGTCGGATCGCTCAGCAATATCGCCGATAGCGGCATGGAACGCGAAGCAGGCCGGGCGGCCATCCATGAGCTTGATCTGGCGAGCGGCCAGAGCCGACTCTTCGCCACAGGTTTGCGCAATCCGGTGGGGCTGGCCTTTGAGCCTAACACCGGTGCGCTCTGGACCGTGGTTAACGAGCGAGACGGCTTGGGCGACGAAACCCCGCCCGACTATCTGACCGCGGTACGTGACGGCGGCTTCTATGGCTGGCCCTATTGCTACTGGGGCCAGACCGTGGACGACCGGGTGCCGCAGGATCCGGCTGCGGTGGCAACGGCCATCACGCCGGACTACGCGCTCGGTGGACACACCGCGTCGCTCGGCCTCTGCTGGCTGCCCGCCGGCACGCTGCCCGGATTTCCGGACGGCATGGCCATCGGCCAGCATGGCTCATGGAATCGCAGCACATTGAGCGGATACAAAGTCATCTTCGTGCCGTTCGAGAATGGGCGACCGGCCGGGCCGCCGCGCGACATACTCTCGGGGTTTCTCGCACCGGACGAGCGCGAGTCCTACGGGCGACCGGTCGGGGTGACGATCGGACCCGACCGCCGCTCCTTGCTGGTGGCGGACGACGTGGGCGATGCGATCTGGCGCGTGACGGCCGATCCAACATTCGGGAGCGGAGCACTCTGACCTCCTCCCCGGAACCTGGGGCCACGGATAGCTGGAAAATTCCAGTAGTCACAGCCGGCACGTATCCGGGGCGCCGAGGAGGGGATTCCAGCCCCGCGTGCGCTTGCTGTGAGCGAAGATCCCTGGACAGAGACAATGACCCGTATCGGATAGGGCTGCCTCAGGGGCGGTTCGCCGACGTGAATTATTGGACACCGTCTGGACACTCTAATGCCAAAAACGGCGTGTCCCGGCCAAAGTAACGGGGATCATAATCCCTTGGTCGGCGGTTCAAATCCGTCCGGTGCTACCATTCTCGTTTCGCCGCCAGACCAACCGCGCGAATTGGCTCCTGTGATTATGACGGGGTCGCCATCAACGACCGAGACATCCGTGATCCAGACATGGAAGTCTTGGATGCGCTCCCTCAGTCTTGGCATGACACTGACAACAAACCATGCCGCGCATGCGCCGGCGCGCAGGGTAATCGGTGGCGTCACGCGGTCCGCCGCAGCGCCCAGGCATCCGCACCGTCGAGGCCGCCCAGTTGGCGCGACAATTGATCGGCGTGGCGAATCAGCATTTCGGCAAGTTGTTCCTGACGCTGTTCGGTCGAATGCTGCTTCAATCCGGTAATGCTGATGGCGCCGATGGCGTTGCCGGTGCGGTCGAACACGCAGGTCCCGATGCAGACCACCCCTTCGGTATCCTCCTCGTCATCCACGGCGTAGCCGCGGGCGATGGTTCGATCGAGATCCTCATTGATGGCGGCCAGGGTGGTGAGCGTATGGGGCGTGCGGCGCGGCATGCCGACATCGCGCAGGATCGCGTCACTTTGCGGACGGGGCATGGCGGCCAGCATCGATTTGCCGACGGCGGAACTGTGCGGAAGTTCGCGCCGGCCCAGGGCAGCGTCGAAGCGGATGGCCCCGGGGGCATCGGCGCGCCCGATCACGACGGCATATCCGTCGTCCAGAATGGCGACACGGCTGGTCGAATTCACGTCGCGGGTCAACGCCCGCAAAATGGGCATGGCGATGTCGGCAAGGGCGATGTTCGAGATGGCTAGATCGCCGAGGCGCGCCAACGACATGCCCAGGCGGTAGCGCTTGGTCGCTCCCTCACCGATGGCTGAAATGAAGCCACGGGACAGGAAGGTCTGCAGAATGGCGTAGGTCGCTGCCTTGGAAAGGCCGAGGCCCAGGGCAAGATCGGTAAGGCGAGCGCCGTCGCGCCCCGACTTCGCCAGAAGCTCGAGGAGGTCCAACCCACGCCCCAAGCTCTGCACCCGGTAGCGTTGATCAGCCATCTCGGCCTGTCTGTCTGATTCAGCGGCGCTCATCTTTTCGACACTACCTCGATTGACATGGTTTATCGCGCGGTCGTACAGTCATGGCAATGCAAAACGATGTTTGGTAATACCAAACAAAAGAGCAGATCGCAAGAGCATGTTGCATCCTGCGGTCGCCAGACAGGTGGGGGCGGGAATGGCCACGTGGCCGCGCAAGTTGCGTTCAGCCGAATGGTTCGGCGGGCAGGGCAAGAATGCCTTCATGCATCGCAGCTGGATGAAGAATGAAGGCCTGCCAGCGGATGTCTTTGATGGCCGGCCGGTCATCGGCATCTGCAACACTTTTTCCGAACTGACGCCGTGCAACGCGCATCTGCGCACTTTGGCCGAGCATGTGAAGCGCGGCGTCTATGAAGCGGGTGGTCTGCCGCTCGAATTTCCTGTGATGTCGTTGGGCGAATCCAATCTGCGCCCGACTGCGATGATGTTCCGCAACCTCGCTAGCATGGATGTCGAGGAATCGATCCGCGGCAATCCAATGGACGGCGTCATCCTGCTGGTCGGCTGCGACAAGACCACGCCGGCCTTGCTCATGGGTGCAGCCAGCTGCGATTTGCCGACCATCGCTGTTTCCGGCGGGCCGATGCTGAACGGCAATTTCCGCGGCGCCGCGGTAGGTTCCGGCACTCATGTCTGGAAAGTCTTCGAGGATGTGAAAGCCGGCCGCATTTCGATCGAGGATTTCCTGGCAGCGGAACAGGGCCAGAGCCGCTCGGCCGGCAGCTGCATGACCATGGGGACGGCCTCGACCATGGCCAGCATGGTGGAAGCGCTGGGCATCGGGCTGCCGGACAATGCGGCCATTCCCGCAGTCGATGCGCGACGCCATGTGCTGGCACATCTGGCCGGCCGGCGCATTGTCGACCTGGTGAAGGAGGATGTGAAGATGTCGCAGATCCTCACCCGCCGGGCCTTCGAGAATGCCATTCGGGTCAACGGCGCCATCGGTGGATCGACCAACGCCGTCATCCATCTTATCGCGGTGGCCGGGCGCCTCGGCGTCGATCTTGGCATCGATGATTGGGACAAGTTCGGCCGTGGCGTGCCCACCATCGTCGATCTGATGCCCTCGGGCCGATTCCTGATGGAGGAATTCTACTACGCCGGCGGCCTGAAGGCCGTCATGCGCGCGCTGGGCGATGCCGACTTGCTGCATCTCGACGCGCTCAGCGTGGCCGGTGGGACAATTGGCGAGGTGATCAAGGACGCCCCCAATTACAACAGCGAGGTCATTCGCGACATGGACAAGCCGCTGACGCCGGAAGGCGGCATCGCGGTTCTGCGCGGCAATCTCGCCCCCAATGGTGCCGTCATCAAGCCTTCGGCGGCGACACCGGCCCTGATGCAGCATCGCGGTCGCGCCGTGGTGTTCGAAACGATCGAGGACTATCACGCCCGTATCGACGACCCGGCGCTCGATATCGACGCAAGCTGTGTGATGGTGCTGAAGAATTGCGGGCCGCGCGGCTATCCCGGCATGGCCGAGGTCGGCAACATGCCGTTACCGGCCAAGCTGCTGAAGCTGGGCGTTTCCGACATGGTGCGCATCTCAGATGCGCGCATGAGCGGCACGGCGTACGGCACGGTCGTGCTGCACACGGCGCCTGAAGCGGCCCTCGGTGGACCGCTCGCGCTGGTGCGCGACGGCGACATGATCGAGCTCGACGTGGCCGGCAGACGTCTGCATCTCGATGTCTCCGATGCCGAACTGGCACAGCGCAAGGCGGCCTGGATAGCGCCGGTGCCTGCGGGCGCTACCGCCAATGGCGGCTACGCAAAGCTCTTCGTCGATCACGTCCTGCAGGCCGACCGCGGCTGTGATTTCGATTTCCTGGTCGGCAAGCGCGGCGCCGACGTTCCCCGTCAATCTCACTAGGGCCCCGCCATGAACGGTCTGATTGAGCAGCCAGCCACGTTCCACAGCCTCAAGGGCAAGGTCGTCTTTGTCACCGGCGGTGGGAGCGGCATCGGCGAGAGCATTGTGACGCATCTCTGCGAGCAGGGCGCCAAGGTTACTTTTGTCGATATTGCCGAGGCGCCGTCTCGCGCTCTCTGCGCGAAGATCGCTGCCAGTGGCCACGCTGCGCCTGACTTCATCCCTGTCGATCTCAAGAACATCGACGCCTTGCGCGCGGCCATCGCCACGACAGCGGCCAGCCACGGCCCGATCCGCGTTCTCGTGAATAACGCCGGCAATGACGATCGGCACAAGAGCGAAGACGTAACGCCCGACTATTGGGACGAGCGCATGGCGGTCAATGTGCGCCACCAGTTTTTCGCAGCACAGGCCATACGGCCGATGATGCGCGATGCCGGCGGCGGCTCGATCATCAATTTCGGCTCGATCACCTGGATGGTGGGTGATGGCGATTGCCCTGGCTATGTCACTTCGAAGGCCGCCATCACTGGCATGACGCGGGCGCTGGCGCGCGAGTTCGGGCCGGAGCGGATTCGGGTGAACTGTGTCCTTCCAGGCTGGGTCATGACCGACCGGCAGGTAAAATTGTGGCTCGACGCCGCGGGGGAAAAGCAGCTCGACGAGCGGCAATGCCTGAAGGACAAGCTTTATCCAGCCGACATTGCGCGCATGGTCCTGTTTCTGGCGGCCGATGACAGCCGCATGTGTTCTTCTCAGAATTTTATTGTCGATGGTGGCTGGGTTTGAAGCCTTCATCCAGGAGCGAGGTAGATCCGATGCGTCTCATTCAATATTTCAATGCCGGAGCCCGCCATGTCGGCTGGGTACAGCCAGATGGTGATCACGCGCGCGAACTGAATCAGGTGGCGAGCGTGTTCGAACTCGCCAATCTGGCGATCGCGCGCAAGGTCGCTCTGGAACCCTTGGTCAAGGAACTGGCGAGCGACCGGACAATCGACTATGCCGATCTTCTTGCCAAGGGTCAGGTGATGGCGCCGCTCGAGCACCCGGAACCGGCCCGCTTCTTCATCACCGGTACCGGTCTCACCCATATCGGCTCTGCCTCGGCACGCAACCAGATGCATATCAGCACCCATGGCGACGGGGCGCCGGAATCCGATTCCATGAAGATCTTCCGCATGGGACTGGAGGGGGGCAAGCCGGATGCCGGCAAGATCGGCATCCAGCCCGAATGGTTCTACAAAGGTGTCGGGACCTGCGTTCTGGCGCCGGGGGAGCCGCTGCCCTTGCCTGCCTTCGCACTTGCCGGCGCCGAGGAAGCGGAGATCGTCGGACTCTATATCGTTGGTCCGGATGGGCAACCTTTTCGCATCGGCTACGCGCTCGGTAACGAATTCTCGGATCACCTGACCGAGGCGCAGAACTATCTCTACACCCAGCATTCGAAGCTGCGCGCCTGCTCGATCGGGCCGGAAATCCTGCTCGGCGAGCTGCCGCAGGATGTGCGTGGCAAGTCCCGTATCCTTCGCGGCGACAAGATCCTGTGGGAGGAGGACTTCCTGTCCGGTGAAAAGAACATGTCGCATTCGATCGTCAATCTTGAGCACTATCACTTCCGCTATTCCATGTTCCGGCGCCCTGGCGATCTCCATGCCTATTTCTTCGGCGCGGCCGTCATGAGCTACGCTTCCAAGATCAAGACGGAAGTGGGAGACGTATTCGAGATCGAGGCCGAATTGTTCGGCAAGACGCTCCGCAACAGGATGGTCGCGTTGCCCGATGAAGGTTTGGTGACAGTGAAGGTGCTGTAAGGTCGCCGTGTCGAGTTCGGCGAAAGGTCAAAAGACATCACGACTGAATGATGATGACGAACGACAAACAAGGAGGTTGAACATGTTTGGGACTCTGGTGAAGCGTGGATTGCCGCTGATGGCCGGTCTCTGCGCGCTGGTTGGAACAACCCTGGTGGCGGCCCAGGGGGCCGATGCGAAGGAACTGCGTGTTCTTGCTTGGCAGGGCTATGCCGACGAAGATTGGGTCAAGGAGTTTGAGGAAAAATCCGGCGCAGATGTCAATGTGGTGTTCATCGGCACGGATGATGAGATCTGGGCCAAGATCAAGGGTTCCGAGGGCAAGGACTTCGATCTCTTTGCCGTCAATACCGCTCAGCTGCAGCGCTATATCGATGCTGGCCTGACGACGCCGATCGATCTGGACAACGTACCGAACCAAAAGGCGCAATTGCCGATCTTCAGCGACCTAACCAAGGTCAAGGGCGTCATGCGCGACGGCAAGGTGCACGCCATCCCGTTCTGCTTCGATTCCATTGGCCTCATCTATGATACGGACAAGGTCAATCCGGCGCCGACATCAATGGACGTGTTGTGGGATGCGAAGTACAAAGGCAAAGTACTTGCCTATGACAATGGCGAACACAACTTCTCGTTCACGGCGCTGACCTTGGGCATCGCCGATCCGTTCAACCTCACCGCTGCGCAGATGGACGAAATCAAGGCCAAGCTGGTGGCGCTCAAAGGCAATGTGTTGAGCTTCTACAGCACAGCCGATGAGGCTCTGCAGATCTATCAGAGCAATGACGTCGCCCTGATCTGGGCGAATTACGGGCAGCAGCAGGTCAAGGCCATGCAGGATGCCGGCGCGCATATCGCCTATGTGAATCCAAGCGAGGGCGCGCTGGCCTGGCTCGACACCTGGGCTCTGACCAGCGGTGTGCAGGACAAGGAATTGGCCGAGCAGTGGATCGATTTCGTGCTGCAAAAGAAGATCGGCGAGCAGTTGTCGCAGCGTACCGGTTTTGGCAATACGGTCGCACCGTCGCCCAATGCCGGCGCCAATGACAAGCTGATCTATCTTGAAGCGGTCGAAGATCCGACCAAGCGTTCCGATCTGTGGAACGAGATCAAAGCGGCGCAATAGAGACATGGCGACACTCGGTCCGGCGACCCGTCGAGGCGGGTCGCCGGCCGATGTCGTTTGACCTGGCCATGTCTTGCTTTACCCTGGATATTTCACTCTCGCCCGAGCCAAGATGAGCACTGACAAGCTGCTGCTGGAATTGAAGGCCGTCTCCAAGAGCTTCGGCAGCACCAACGTGCTGGCACATATCGATCTTGCGGTACGTGATGGCGAATTCATCACCATTCTTGGCCCGTCGGGCTCCGGCAAGACAACCATCCTGCGCATGATCGGCGGGTTCGAGAGCCCGAGCAGCGGCCAGATCCTGCTTGACGGTGCCGATATCAGCCCACTGCCGATCAACAAGCGACCGTTCAACACGGTATTTCAGGACTACGCCCTCTTTCCGCACATGACCGTGGCCGCCAATGTCGGCTACGGCCTCAAGGTGCGCGGAACGAAGAATGCCGAGATCACAGACCGCGTCAGCCAGGCCCTGGCGCTTGTGCAGCTGGCTGATTTTGCCGGTCGCTATCCAGCGCAACTGTCCGGCGGACAGCGCCAGCGGGTGGCGCTTGCGCGCGCCATCATCTGCCGGCCGCGTCTCATTCTGCTGGACGAGCCCCTGGCGGCGCTCGATGTCGAGTTGCGCCGTCACATGCAGCTCTTTCTCAAGGACATCCAGCGCGAGATCAAGACGACCTTCCTGTTCGTGACCCATGACCAGGAAGAGGCGATCGCCATGGCGGACCGCATCTGCGTCATGAATGCCGGACATATCCAGCAGCTGGGCTCGGCGCATGAAGTCTATTACCGCCCAGCCAATGAGTTCGTGGCGCGCTTTTTCGGCGACAACAACCTGATAGAAGGCCGCCTGCAGGAGACGGTGGATGGAATACGCTGGATCGAGACACCGCTTGGTCGCCTGGCTTGCGCTATCGATGGCCAGGCCGGAGTTGCGGCGGCCTCGCTTGGGGCGCGGGCGTTTGCCGCCTTTCGGCCGGAATCCCTGTCATTGACGCCCACGGGCCATGCCAGTGAAAATGCCACGCGTGGCTGCATCACCGCGTTGAGCTTTGCTGGCGCGCACACCCTGGCCAATGTCGCGGTCGATGCCGCCGAGCCGCTTAGCCTGAGGCTCCGTTTGCCCAGCCGCGTGGAAGGCGTCGCCGTGACACCGGGCATGATCGTCGACCTCTACTGGCGCGCGGTGGAATGCCGCCTGGTGCTGGTGTGAGATGAGCAGACGCCGGTTCAAGCCAGCTACTGCCAGCAGCCATTGGCCCGCGACCGGCGCGGTGTTCGCCTTCCCGATCGCATTCATCCTGCTGCCGTTAGCGGCATTCCTGGCCTATAGCTTTTTCTGGACCGAACAGGGTGTCATGTCCTACGCCCTGACCTTGCGAAACTACGCCCGCTTCTTCACCGATCCGGTGTTCCTGCCGGTCCTGCGGCAGACATGCGTTCTTTGCCTTGAGGTTGCATTTCTCACCGTTCTCGCCGGATACCCGGTCGCCTATTTCCTGGCCAGCCTGCGCGGCCGCATCCGCTATATCCTGCTGATGCTGATGCTGGTGCCGCTGCTCATGAGTTATGTCATCAAGATCTACGCAATTCGCAGCATTCTCGGTGGCCATGGCGCACTCAATCGCGCCTTGCTCTGGCTGGGGTTGATCGATGAGCCGTTGACGGTCTTCGTATTCAACCTCAATGCGGTGCTCCTCACTCTGACGGTACTGCTGATACCGTTCGCCGTGCTGCCGATCTTCCTGTCGCTGGAACGCATCCCACGTTCACTCATGGATGCCTCGGCAGATCTTGGCGCCAGCGCAACCCAGACTTTCATGAGGGTCATTCTGCCGCTGAGCCTGCCAGGCACGATCACGGCGCTGACCTTTGTCTTCGTACTGGCGATCGGCGACTTCCTCACGCCGCAAATGGTCGGCGGCCAGAGCGGCTTCACTTTCGGACGCATCATCTACAGCCAGTTCGGCACGGCCTTCAACTGGCCGTTCGGCGCCGCCTTGTCGGTGATCCTGGCCGTGGTGGTGATTGCCGCCATTGCTTTGGGAACCATCTTTGGGCGCGACCGGAGTGCCCTGAAATGACCCGCGATTCGCGCGGCAACTGGTTCCTGGCCGGCTTTACCTTGCTGGTGTTCATCCTGCTCTATGGTCCGATCTTCGTCCCCATCGCCTCGTCCTTTTTTGCCTTGAAGCAGGGTGTGGTGAATTGGCAGCAACCGACAACCCTGGCCTATGTCACTCTCGCCTCGAACGAAGGCATCCTGGTGGCGCTGCGCAACACGATGATCGTGGGTGTCTCTGCCGTCGTCTGTTCGCTCATCCTCGGCATGGCAAGCGCGCTCTACTTCAACAGCGGCCGTTCAAAGGGTCGTGCCCTGCTGCAGTTCATCATTTTCCTGCCGTTCCTGATGCCGCCGATCATCACCGGACTTGCGCTGCTGATCTATTTTCGCGAAATCGATTTTGACCGATCCCTGGTCACGGTCATCATCGGCCATACGGTCTTCGTCCTGGCCCTGGTCTATCGCACACTGCTGGTGCGCCTCCAATCGTTGAGCCGGAGCCTGGTCGAGGCGTCCTATGATCTTGGCGCCAGCGGGTTCCAGACCTTTCGCTACGTGCTCCTGCCGAATCTCACCAGCGCGATGATCGGCGCTGGCGTTCTGGCCTTTGCCCTTTCGTTCGACGAAACCATGATTACCCTGCTCGTCACCGGCACCGATAACACGCTGCCGACAAGGCTTTGGGCAATGATGCGCCTTGGCTTCACCCCGGACATCAACGCCCTGGTGGCAGTCATCCTGGCCCTGACCACCCTCATGTGCCTGCTGGCGGCACGCTATTTGATGCCGCGGGAGTCGACCGGCACCTAATGCACCTTCTGGCTCATATGGGGAACCGCACGATGGCAAGGCTTTCTTCCCAAATGACGCCAGGACGGTAAAGCCATCGAGCCCTCTGCCGATCGAGACGGTCAGGCGCGTTGCAACGAGGGTGAGGGCGAGCAGGGCGACCAGGCTGAACCACAGCGGGGCCAGGGGAAGCCGGACTCCCCATCTGTTCTGTCGCACCATTTGTCTCATCTCCGCGAGTCCGGAGAGGGGGCATCAGAACGTGAGCAGCCGTGGACTGCGCCGCTCGGCATAGCTCTTTCCTGACGATGCTCACCCTCACACTTTCAATAAAAATGCATATTGGATACAAAATGATATGACGCAGAACGTCGGGAAAATTCAAAAATATTAGCATTACCAATGTTTTATAGAGTTCTCTGAGAAATTTCGATTGCAACGAGATCCAAATTTTGCACTGGACAAAGTCGTCTAATTTTGTAGATTGGATCCAATATTGGCGCGACGGCGAACGTCGCTATGGGCAGAAGGGTGCTTTGATGACGCAGTGGACAGGGGTTTTCCCCGCGGTGACGACCAAGCTCGATCAGGATGGGTCGATCAATATCAAGGCGACGCAGGAGAGCCTCAGCCGCCTGATTGATGCCGGCGTGTCGGGTGTCATCGTTCTGCCCATGCTGGGCGAAAACGCGTCGCTGGCGCCGGCGGAGAAGGAGCGCGTCATCCGTGCCGCCAAGGAAGTCGTCGCCGGCCGCGTGCCGCTGCTCTCTGGCCTCGCCGAGATTTCGACCGATGTCGCCGCCGCCACCGCGCGCAATTTCCAGAGTTACGGCGCCGAGGGCCTGATGGTGTTTCCCAGTATCGCTTATAAATCGGACCCGCGTGAAACGGCGGATTGGTACCGCGCCATCGCCAAGGCGAGCGATCTGCCGATCATGATCTACAACAATCCGATCGCCTATGGCGTCGACGTCACACCGGCCATCCTCAAGGAACTCGCCGATCTGCCGACCATCGTTGCGGTGAAGGAAGAAACCGGCGACGTGCGCCGCGTCACCGACATGTATATCGAACTAGGCACCCGCTACCAGATCTTCTGCGGCGTCGATGACCAGATCGTCGAAAGCATGGCGCTGGGCGCCGTCGGCTGGGTCTCCGGCATGACCAATGCCTGGCCCAAGGAATGCGTCAGCATTTTCAACCTATGTGCCCAAGGCAAGTTTGCCGAGGCGCGCGAGATCTATCACATCATGACACCGGCCTTCCATCTCGATACCCATGTCAAGCTGGTGCAGTACATCAAGTTTGCTGAGCATCTGGCCTACGGCGCGCCGGAATGGACCCGCGCTCCGCGCTTAGCCTTGGTGGGCGAGGAGCGTGCGCGCGTCACCGAGATCATCAACAGGACCATCAAGCAGTTGGAAGCGCGCGCACGCCGCGCCGCCTGATCCTCTTATCCATCTCTCCTGCGGAGACGTCTTTCGCCATGCATGCGGGTCCACCCATCACTGCTGCTGATATTGACCGCGTACGCGACGTTGCGGCGCGCCTCAACGCGGCCTGGATCGGTGGCAGATTCGTCTCTGGCAAGGGACTCGTGCGCCGGAACGACCTCTCGCCCTATGACGGCCGCGTGCTGGCTGCAGTCGAGATGTCCGATGCATCTCAAGTTGACGCTGCCGTACAGGCGGCAACGCAGGCACTGAAAGGCCCGTGGCGCGACATGGGCCCTCAGGGCCGCGCGCTGCTGCTGCGCAAGCTCGCCGATGCTATCGAAGCCAACACGCAGGAATTCGCGCTGCTGGAAAGCCTCGATGTCGGCAAGCCCATCCAGCATGCGCTGAACGACGATGTGCCGACCACGGTCGGCGTCCTCCGCTGGTACGCAAGCCTGGTCGAGACAGCCTATGACATGGCGCCGACGCGGCGCCAGGGTGTCCTTGTGCAGATCGCGCGCGAGCCGCAGGGTGTCGTGGGTATCGTCCTCCCCTGGAACTACCCGCTGACGACCCTGGCGCTGAAGCTGGGGCCGGCACTCGCAGCCGGCAACACGGTGGTGTGCAAGCCGGCGGATGACACGCCGCTCACCACGATCCGCCTGGCGCAGCTCGCCAGTGAGATCGGCTTTCCGCCCGGTGTCATCAATGTCGTGCCGGGGACCGGCAAGGAAGCGGGGAGGGCCTTGGGTCTCCATCCCGATGTGTCGGCGATCAACTTCACTGGCTCGACCGCGACCGGCCGGCAGTTCCTGCATTATTCGGCGGACTCGAACCTCAAGGAAATCTCGCTGGAATGCGGCGGCAAGAATCCCGCCATCATTCTGCCCGATGCCGATCTCGCCCGCGTCGGTGACGATCTGGCGACCGGGTTCCTGATGAATTCCGGGCAGCTCTGCTCCTCCATCTCCCGCATCCTCGCCCCACGCGAGCGTGAGGCTGAGATCAGGACGTTCCTCGCAAACAAGATGGCGGAATGGCCGATCGGCGATCCGTTCGACTCCCGCACGCGCATCGGGCCGCTGGTCAGCGACATCCATGCCGCCAAGGTCAACCGCGCGATCGAGGATGAAAAGCGCCGTAACAACGACCTTATCGTTTCCACGGCGGATGTGACCGGCGCCTCGGCGCGCTTGGTGGCGCCGATCGTCTTCTTCAACGTCGCCGAACCATCACCTGCCTGGACTGAGGAGATTTTCGGGCCCGTGTTGTCGGTGCGCTTCTATGATGACCTCTCGGACGCCATCGCCAGCGCCAATGCCACGATCTACGGCCTCAGCGCCTATGTCTTTGGCAAAGATGGCAAATCGATCAGCGAGGCGGCGGCGGAACTCGATGCCGGCTTCGTCGCGGTCAATGCGTTCTGCGAAGGCGACTTCACCACCCCCTTCGGCGGCTTCAAGACCTCCGGCTTCGGCGGCAAGGATAAGGGCATTCAGTCATTGGACCAGTATTCGCGCACGAAGAGTGTCTGGTGGGCGGTCTGATGACCCGTTTCGCCGATCTCACCTGGCTCAATCCGCCGCTGCACAGCGAGCTGCGCGGCGAGGATCTGCTCGTCCGCACCAGGAACGCGACCGACTTCTGGCACAAGACTTTCTATGGATTCCAGCGGCATAGCGGGCATTTTCTGCACCAGACCGTGACCGGCGATTTTTCGGCCGAGGTGACGGTGGTGGGGCAATACGACCATCTCTATGACCAGGCGGGCTTGATGGCGCGGTTGGATGAGACGCATTGGGTCAAGACCGGGATCGAGTTGACCGACGGGGCGATCCATCTCTCGGTCGTCATCACCAATGGCCAATCCGATTGGTCGCTGTTCCAATGCCCTGTAAAACCTGACGGAATCCGGATCCGGCTGACGCGGCACGCTGAATCCATCCGGGTGCAATACCTCGATTCCGAGGGTCATTGGAAGATCGCCCGGCTGGGGTATTTGCCGCCGCGGGAGGCCATCGAGGTGGGTGTGATGTGCTGCTCTCCGGAGCGGGAAGGGTTCGAAGTGCTGTTCAAAAATCTAACAATTGGAACTGCGATTGCGAGGCAATTGCATGAATAACGCCTCTGCCAAGTCGGTCCGTTGGGCGATCATCGGGGCGAGTCAAATTGCCCGCTCCTGGGTCGCCGGGGCGATCCGAGCGACCGACCGGGGCGAGCTGGTCAGCCTGATGAGCCGCGACCAGGCGAGGGGCGAGGACTTCGCCAAAGCGTTCGGGATCCCCAAGGTCGTCACCTCACTGGAGGGCGTCTGGGAGGACGCTGGCGTGGATGCGGTCTATATCTCGACCGCGAATGCCCGGCACCGGGAGATCGCGGTGGCGGCGGCGGCGGCCGGCAAGCATGTGCTGTGCGAGAAGCCGCTCAGCCTGGAACTTGATGAGGCGGTCGAGATGGCGGAGGCCTGCGACAAGGCCGGCGTCATTATGGGCACCAACCATCATATGCGCGCAGCGGCGACGCATATTGCGATCCGTGACCTGGTGAAGAGCGGGGCCATCGGCAAGCCGCTCGCCGCCCGCGCGATGTATTGCGAATACCTGCCGGTCGAATTGCAGACCTGGCGCACGACGGATACCAGCCAGGGTGGCGTCATTTATGACCTCACCGTCCACAATGTCGACGCGCTGCGCTTTGCGCTGGGCTTTGAGCCCCAAGAGGTCATGTCGATGAAGGCGTCGAGCCTCATCGGCAAGAACGGGGTCGAGGACCAGACGCAATCGGTGATCAGATTCGAGAAGGACCTCATCGCCTATTCCCATGAAGGCTATGCCTTTGCGCATCATGAGACAGCGCTGGAGATTCATGGCTCAGAGGGTGGCATCTATGGTCGCGGGATCATGGATGAGGCGCCTTCTGGCCAAGTCTATCTGCGGCGCGGCAAAGAAATGACCGAGGTCCCGGTCATCCCGGTCAATCTCTATGAAGGCACGGTTTCGCAATTCAACGCGGCGGTGCTGGATGGCGGTGCGCCCAAGGCGACGGGGTGGGATGGGGTACGATCGCTGGCAACGGCATTGGCGGTGCGTGAATCATGCCGCACTGGCCAGAAAGTTGCTGTCCCGCAGTTCAACGGCGGGGGGCGAACATGACCCGCAAGGCATATGACTATGTGATCGTCGGGTCTGGCGCGGCCGGATCGGTTGTCGCGGCGCGGCTTGGTGAGGACCGCAACACGCGCGTCCTGGTGCTGGAGGCGGGACCGAGCGACAATTCGATTTATGTCCGCATGCCGGCAGCGATGTCCTATCCGCTGACCGATGCCAAGCGCGTCTGGAATTTCGAGACAGGGCCGGAAGCGGCGCTCGACGGCCGCACGATGACCCATCTGCGCGGCCGCATGCTGGGCGGGTCCGGCTCGCTCAACGGCATGGTCTATGTGCGCGGCAATCCGCGCGATTTCGACAATTGGGCAGCGGCGGGTCTGCCTGATTGGTCCTATGCCCATTGCCTGCCTTACTTCAAGAAGCTCGAGCGCTATGACGGCGGCGAGACCGACTATCGCGGTGGCGACGGGCCGATGGGCATCACCACGCTGAAGGGCGATCTGCCGGTGTTCCAGGCCTTTCTCGAAGCGGGCCAGCAGGCGGGGCATGCGCTCAATCCCGATTACAACGCCTTCCGCCAGGAAGGTGTGCATATCTATCAGGCGAATATCGACAACGGCATTCGGGCGAGCGGTGGCCGTGCCTATCTGCGGCCGGCCCTGAAGAAGGGCAATGTCGAGCTGAAGCTCAACGCGCTGGTCCGCCGCGTCACCTTTGACGGCAAGCGCGCTGTCGGTATCGAGTACGAGATCGGCGGCACGAAGCATCATGTTGAGGCCGAGCGCGAGGTCATCCTGTGCGGCGGCGCCTTCAACTCGCCGCATCTGCTGATGCTGTCGGGCATCGGCGCGCGGGCAGCGCTGACGGAGCAGGATATCGCTTGTGTTGCCGATGTACCGGGTGTCGGCCAGGACCTCGAAGATCATGTCGCCGTGTCGGTGCGCTATCGCGGATCGCACGCCGGCATCTCGCCAGCGATGAATCTCAACATGCTGAAGATGGGCCTCATCGGCGCGCAATGGATGTTTCTGCGTTCCGGCCTCGGCATCACCAATCTGTGGGAGGTCGGCACCTTCTTCAAGAGCAGCGCCGATATGGAATACGCCAACATCCAGCACGAATTCCTGCCGATGCTGGGCGAACTGATGCATGGCAAGGTCAATATCGAGGAAGGCTTCCAGTATCAGACCTGCCTGATGCGCCCGCACAGCAAAGGTGCCGTCACGCTGAAATCCGCCGACCCACGCACCCTGCCCAAGATCGTGCTGAATTACCTTGCCGACCCGCGCGACCAGCGGGAGTTGATCGACGGCGTGCGGCACACCGATGAGATCATCCAGCAGCGCGGCTGGGACGGCATGCGCGGTGAGGCACTCAATCCGGGCCTGCGCAAGCAATCGGATGTCGAGGTGCTGGCCTGGCTGAAGGCGAATGTCGGCACGCAGTATCACCCCTGCGCCAGTTGCCGGATGGGCGTGGACGATATGTCGGTGGTCGATGCCGTGGGCAAGGTGAATGGCGTGGAGGCCTTACGCGTAATCGATGCCTCGATCATGCCGCGGATCACCAGCGGAAACCTCCATTGCCCGACGACGATGATCGCCGAGAAGCTGTCGGACGCAGTGCGCGGGCGTCCGGCGATGCCGGCGATTTCGCTCGACTACGCGGACCAGAATAGCGTCGTGAGAAACTAGCCAGATTTACCAAATCGGCTGCGTTGACAATGAGTTAATCGTTTCGAGAACTAGCGATGGGGCGACTCAACGGGATTGACTTAACTGACTTATTGTATCCAATATACTGGATATCAGCTTGCCGAGATTCCACGTTTCAAGTCACATCATGAAAAGAGGGAGGTGGGTGTTATGAGCAAAGAAAACCAAGGGTTCAGCGAGGCGTTCAATCTTTCACGGCGCCATGCCGTGCTGGGCATGACCGGGCTGGCATCGGGTGTTTTTTTCGGCCGTCTGTTCGCGACACCGGCACAGGCGGCTGTTGGCGGCGAATTGCAGGTGATGGCGTGGGAAGGCTATGACCTCACCAACGAACTCGCCGCTTGGCGTGAGGCGAACGGCGTCACGGTCACCTCGACCTCGATCGCCGTGCAGGACGATGTGCAGACCAAGTTCATCGCCGGCAATCCGCCGCCGATCGATCTTGCTGAATACAACCAGGCCTATAGCGACCTCTATATCAAGACGATGAAGATCGTGAAGCCGATCGACGCCTCGAAGGTGCCGAACTACAACCCCGACAATCTGTTCGACGTGTTCTACAACAAGCCGACTTGGTTCTCCGACGGCCAGCTGTGGGGCGCGCCCTATCTGTGGGGCTTCAACACCATCCTCTATAACCCGGCCGCGACCGAGGCGCCGAAATCCTACACCGATCTGCTCGACCCGAAGTTCAAGGGCAAGATCGCCATCATGGACGACACGGTCAGCACCTGGCCGGTCGCAGCGCGCGTGGCGGGGCTCGGTGACAAGTACCCGCTGCTGACCAAGGATGAGCTGGGTGCTGCCTTTACCGAGCTCACCAAATACCGCGACCAGGCCCGTTTGATCGCGCTCAACCAGGGCGATCTCGTCAATTTCATGGTATCGGGCGAGGTGATTGCCGTTCTGTGTGCCGATCCCTCCATCCTGAATCAGACGGTGGACCAGGGCGTCACCTTGGAGATGGCGATTCCGAAAGAAGGGCCGGTGCTATGGGTCGATGCCTGGTTCCTGCCAATCTCGGCCGACAATGTCGAAACCGCGCAGGCTTTCATGAACGAAGCCCTGAGCCCGGAAGTCCAGGCCAAGGTGGCGATGGCCGTGGTTCAGGCGCCGGTCTCCAAGAAGGCGGTCGCACTGATGGACGAGAAGTCCCAGAAGCGGATCGACTATTCCCAGATCGACGCCATGTTCGCGGCCGGCCTGCCGGGCATTCCGCCGCTGGAAAGCGATGGGACACATGCGACCTATGACGACTGGATCCAGGCCTGGCAGGGCTTCAAAGCCGGGATGTAACCCTTGGTATCTGGGATATGATGCGACAGACCGCCGGCGGTGCCGGCGGTCCGTTGCATGGCCACACAATTTGAAGGCAAAGACACTTGCGGCACACTGCAAATCGCATCGGTAGTTTTCTGGCGGCGCCGGCTGTGCTGTACATGCTGCTGTTCTTCGTCATTCCGGGGCTGCTGCTGTTCGTCTACAGCTTCTGGACCTCGGCCTCGTTCAAGATCACGCCGGATTTCGTCTTCACCAATTACATCAATTCGATCACCTCGCCGCTGTTCCTGAAGGTGACGTGGAACGCGATCGTCATTGGCCTGATCACGGCGACGGTGACGCTGATCCTCGCCATTCCCGTGGCCTATTACCTGGTCTATGTCAGCAAGTCGCAGATCATTCTCTATGCGATCCTCATCACCTGGTTTTCCAGCTATCTGGTGCGAATCTATGCTTGGCGCACCTTGCTGGGTACCAACGGGCTGATCAATACCGTGCTGCTGCAGACGGGCATCATCGACACGCCGGTCAGTGCCTTCCTGTTCAGCCCCTTTGCCGTCGCGATCACGCTCATCCATATCTATCTGCCCTTCGCGATCCTCCTCGTGGTCTCGACCCTGAGCGAGATCAAGAAGGACCTCATAGACGCCGCACGCGATCTCGGCACCTCGTTTCTCGGCGCCTTCTTCAGGGTGATCGCGCCCAACGCGGTCAACGGCCTGATCGGCGCCTTCATGCTGACCTTTATTCTGGTAGCCGGCGATTACGTCACGCCGCAGATGCTGGGCGGTGCCTCCGGCCAGACCACCGGTCTCCTCATCGCCGATCAGTTCCGCAAGACCGGCAACTGGCCGTTGGGCGCTGCACAGGCGTTCCTGATGTTCCTGGTGTCGATCGCCGTCTATCTGTGCATCCTCTATCTGTGCCGGCTGACCGGGCTGTCGGTCAAAAGACGGCCGCTGGAAAAACGCCTGCCGAAGCCGAAGCCCGAGCTGGCACCGGTTCTCGCGACGCGGAAGGCCGTGTCATGATCCTTTTGCGCATTGTGGTGTTTGCCACACTCGCCTTTCTGCTGGCGCCGCTGCTCATCATCGTGCTGTTCAGCTTCAACGCGACGCCGTCTTTGTCTTTCCCTTTCGCAGGGTTCAGCCTGCGCTGGTATGCCCAAGTGTTCTCGGACGTGCAGCTGGGATCGGCGCTCATCAAAAGCATGTGGATCGCGCTATGGACGGCGGTGGTGACGCTGATCCTGGGCACCGGCGCCTCGCTCGCCTGGCTGCGGTTGAAGCGGCGCGGCCGGGCCGTTCTTGAGTTGCTGGCCATCACGCCGATCGCGCTGCCGGGCCTGTTCCTGGGTGTCGCGCTGCTGGTGATGTTCGCCGAGCTCGGCATCACGCTATCCGCCGTCACCATCGTCATCGCCCATGTGCTGTTGACGTTACCGATCCTGGTGGTGGCGATGAAGGCGCGTCTGGCACTGTTCGACCCGTCGCTGGAGGAAGCGGCGCGGGATCTCGGCGCCACGCAATCGCAGACCTTTGCCCGGGTCACCCTGCCGTTGATCGCGCCCACGCTGATCTCCTGTTCGATCCTGGCACTCGCCATCTCGTTCGATGAATTCGTGCTGACATCTTTCGTGTCCGGCACCGAGACGACATTGCCCATGTATATCTGGTCGATGATGCGCCGGACCGTGACGCCGCTCATCAACGCGATTTCGACGCTGGCCCTGCTGTTTTCGATCCTCATCCTGCTGGGTGCCTGGCTGGTGGGAAGGCTGCGCCGTACTGCTGCCATCACCGACCGTGCCGATTCATAAAGGAAAGCGACATGACCGCACAGATTCCGATCATCGAGATTTCCGGCGGCCAGAAGCGGTTCGGGTCGTTCCAGGCACTGCATGACATCGATCTTGCCATCATGCCCGGCGAGATCATCACGCTGCTGGGGCCGAGCGGCTGCGGCAAGACCACTTTGATGCGGCTCATCGCCGGTTTCGAAAACTTGAGTGGTGGGATCATTCGCATCGACGGCCAGGATGTGGCCGATCTGCCGCCGGAGCGGCGGCCGGTTAACATGGTGTTCCAGCGCTATGCGCTGTTCCCGCATCTCGACGTGTTCGAAAACATCGCCTTCGGCCTCAAGGTCAAGGGCATGGCGCGGGATGAGGTGCGTGCCCGCGTGCAGCGCATGCTGCAGATTGTGCAGTTGGAGAGTTTCGCCAATCGCTATATCGACGAGTTGAGCGGCGGGCAGTGCCAGCGCGTGGCGCTGGGGCGGGCTTTGGTCAACGAGCCCAAGGTGCTGCTGCTCGACGAACCGCTGGCGGCCCTCGATCTCAAGATCCGCCAGCACATGCTGGCAGAGATGAAGCGCATTCATGCCGAGACGCGCGCCACCTTCGTCTATGTGACGCATGACCAGGATGAGGCCATGATCCTCTCCGACCGTGTGGTGCTGATGGAGAAAGGCCGCATCGTGCAGATCGACCGGCCGGAGCAGATGTATGCGAAACCAAAATCGCTCTTCGCCGCGAAGTTCCTGGGTGAGATCAATATCTTTGAAGGCCAAGTGGTCGCGTCGGACGGGCAGGGGACGCTGGTCGAGACGGGGGCCGGCCGGTTCCTGTCCAGCGAAGCGATGGGCGACGGTGCAGCGGCCAAGGTCGTGGTCTCGATTCGGCCGGAAGCCGTATCGTTCGACGCGGGCCAGGATGCGCGAAGGCAATCGACCAGCGGCGTCATCGAGGATGTCGTTTTCACCGGCAGCCGGTCGTTCTATGCGATGCGGCTGGTCGACGGTTCGCGCATGCGGGTGCAGGTGCAGCGCTCGCCCCGTGCCAAGCTGCCCCATCTGGGCGAGACGACGCAGGTTTTCTGGGATGCGGAAAGTGTCACGGTCCTGCCTGTTACGTGACCGGTGATCCTTGCGAAACACAGGGCTATGATGGCAATAATGACTCCAATATCCAATTTACGCGATCATTGCAGCGAGTCGAGGCATGGCTAGGCCAGCGGCAGAACCGGGCGTCAAACGCAACACCGTAACCTCGTCGGTGGCCGACACAATCCGGCAGCGGATCGTGGCAGGTATCTATCCCGGCGGGCATCAGATCCGGCAGGAAGCGGTGGGGGCCGAGCTCGGCGTCAGCCGCATCCCCGTGCGAGAAGCGCTGGTGCAGCTCGAAGGCGAGGGGCTGCTGGTCATCCACACCCATCGCGGCGCGGTGGTGGCGTCGCTCACCATCGACGACGCGGTCGATATTTTCGATTCACGCCTGCTGCTCGAGCCCTTCATGCTCAAGCGTGCGATCGAGAAGGCCACGGCCGAGGATATCGCCAAGGTGCGCGTCGCCCTGGTCGAGTACGAGACCGCTTTGGCGGCCGGGGCGCAACCGGCGGAGCTCAGCCGGTTGAACTGGGCGCTGCATACCGCGATGTCGCTGCCGGCCAACCGGCCGCGGACACTTGCCGTGCTGCAGTCTCTCTATAGTTCCGCCGATCGCTATCTGCGCCTGCAGATCGATGCGAAATCTGCCCAGACCCGCGCCATGGACGACCACAACGCGTTGATGGATGCCTATGCCGCGCGCGATGTGACGGGCGCCAGCCGACTGCTCAAGAAGCATATCGCCGAGGCGCGGGACGATGTCATTTCCGGCCTGAAGCAGAACGCCTGGGTCGGCCGTCCGTCCTGACGCGGTCGCTCGTTCATTCGGCTGTGTCAGCGGCCGCCCATCACTGATCTCAAAGGTTCGCATCATGAAACTGGACCGCGTCATCACCGTTGTCGGCGCCCATGCGGAAGGCGAGGTCGGCCGCGTCATCACCGGCGGCGTGCTGCCACCCAAGGGCCGGACGATGTTCGAGCGCATGATCAATCTGGAACGTGACAGTTCCTGGCTGCGCAACATGCTGCTCTTCGATCCGCGTGGCAGCGTCAACGCCGCGGTCAACCTCATCACGCCGCCCATTCGCGAGGATGCCGATATCGGCATGATCGTGATGGAATCGGATTACTTCGTGCCGATGTCGGGCTCCAACCTCATCTGCACGGTGACCGTGGCGCTGGAGGCCGGCATCATTCCGATGGTTGAGCCGGAGACGATCGTGCGGGTCGACACGCCGGCGGGGCTGGTCGAGGTGCGGGCGGAATGTATCAACGGCAAATGCCGCCGGGTCTCGTTCCGCAACATCCCGTCCTTTGTCATGCACCGCGACAAGATGATCGAGGTGGCGGGGTTGGGCAGCTTCCGCGTCGATGTCGCCTATGGCGGCATGATCTATTGCATCATCAATGCCAAGGATGTCGGTGTCACCCTAGCTCGGGATGAGGCGCGCGACCTCATCGGTCTCGGCGAGCGGATCAAGGCGGCCGCCGCCGCGCAATTGCCCTCGATGCATCCGGAGAACCCTAGCATCCACACGATCAACCAGACGGAATTCGCCGGGCCGATGGAGATCATCGACGGGATCAAGACCTCGAAGAATGCGGTCGTCGTCTCACCGGGGCGGCTCGATCGCTGTCCCTGCGGGACTGGCACCTCGGCGCGGATGGCGCTCCTCCATGCGCGGGGTGAGCTGGCGGTGGGCGAACAGTTTCGCCACACCTCGATTCTCGATACGGTGTTCGATTGCCGCATCCTGGAAACGGCGCAGGCCGGCGCCGTGCCGGCGGTTATCCCCGAAGTGTCGGGCCGCGCCTGGTTGACGGGTGTCAGCCATTACGGCGTCGATCCGGAAGATCCGTTCCCTGAGGGCTATCGCCTGTCAGATACTTGGTTTGCCTGAGCGGAGAGCGTCCGAACAGGACGGTGACCGGCGTAATCGGCCTCTCCAGTGCCGGCATGGATATCGCTTTTGCCAACGGCGTCACCGCCAGCGTCGACTATGACGCCCACCTCTAAGGTGAGGGCGAACATTTCAACTTGTTATTCGAAGAATTGCCACTTGCCTTCTGCCAGAGACGGCGTGTTGCAGTTCAATTTCTTTCGGGGAGTCGTGAAGCTTCTGCGAGCTGCATTCTAGGCCGCATTGGCAATTGAACAATTCCTCCGCAGAACCCCATCGACTGCGATCATGCCCGACGCATGGCGGGGCAAGAATCCGACGCCGCTTGTGAGGCTACAGCATTGTACTGACCTTGATCAGGTCGCGGACGAGGCATGAGACACTTTGGTGGATGCGTCGCGTCGCCGTCATAGGCGCCTCATCGATCACCTTCACGTGAGCAATTGGCCGCGCCTTTGCGTCGCAGCAGAGGCGAAAGCCGGTTGTCAGCATGCCGCGCTTAAATGCTGGCGTGCATCGAGCAAGGCGCACCATTCATAGAATGTCACCGCGACATCGAAATGGCGCGCGCTGCTCATTGCTCACGCCAGAAACGATGAGGACAGGGAAATGACAGCTTTGCCGCAGTGGCCGGAAAACACTGAAAGAGCAACTCTTCGTGAATGTATCGGTCCGGAAAGGCAGGCGACGGAACGCTTGATTAGAAATCGATTCCGGAAATCGTTTGGCGCCGATCTCCATACCTTGATGCCGCGATTATTCACGATGACCGACAACTCTGGTGAACTGGTTTGTGCATTTGGCCTACGGGAGGCCGCCAAGGAACCGCTCTATATGGAGCAGTATCTTGATCATCCGGTCGAGGATGTAATCGCGAAGATCTCTCAAAGGCGCGTTGCGCGATCGCATGTCATTGAAGTTGGCAATTTGGTGGCGATGCCCGGCAATGCGCGGTCGATGATCGTCACCTTGACGCGCTATCTCTACCACGCCGATTTCCAGTGGGTGGTGTTCACCGGTGTGGCGGCCGTGCGTGCCGCATTCTTCCGGCTTGGCCTGCAGCCCGTCACATTGGCAGCGGCAGTGCCAGATCGGCTCGATCCCGCGGATCTTGCGAAATGGGGTGATTATTTTGCTGCCGCACCACAAGTCATGGCCGGTGATATCCGCAACGGCTACCGCATGCTGGAAGCGGCGACCCAGGCCGCCCCGGTTTCGTGGCGGCAAGGATGTTGAAATTGTCGAACGCGCTGAAGAGCCTCTCCCATTGGGCAGAGTTGCGGCCGGACGACATTGCCGTTCGTACCGAGGCGGGTGCGATCGATTATCGCTCATTGCAGCAGATGGTGGCAGATGCCGCCATCGTTCTAACAGCGATGCCATCGCGGCGATGTGCGGTTCTCTTGGACAATGGACTGGCCTGGATCGTGGCGGATCTCGCGTTGCGGCAGGTCGGGTGCGTCGCCGTGCCCATTCCCTCCTATTTCACCGAAGCACAAACCGATCATGTGCTGGGGCGTGCGGGCGTTGATCTTATCATCACGGATGCGCCGGAACGGTTGAGTGCGGATTGCCGCGCCACCTTATGGCAATCGCAGCACACGTTGGGCGCACATGCCGAGTTGCGGCGGGCACATTTATTCCAGCTTCGGCAATACGTTGTGGGGGCGCAGCCACCCTTGCCAACCGGGGCGCGCAAGCTGACATTTACATCTGGCACGACCGGGCAACCGAAAGGCGTCTGCCTCAGCGACGCCACTATCGATCAGGTAGCGCACTCGTTGCTCGTTGCAACGGAAGGAAGTGCGCAGGATCGGCATCTCAGTCTGCTGCCCTATCCGGCCCTGCTTGAAAACATCGCGGGTATCGACGTGTCGCTCATGGCAGGCGCTGAGATAAATGCCCTGCCGCTCGCCTCATTGGGGTTTACCGGCTCGTCGGGACTGGCGCCGCAACAGTTGGTGGCGGCTCTCGACCGATATCGGCCGACGAGCATTGTGACCGTGCCGCAGTTTCTGCAGGTGCTCGTCGCCATGGCACACAGGGCCGGTTGGCGGCCGGACTATCTGCGGCACGTCGCCGTCGGCGGTGCCGCCCTGCCGGAAGGTGCGGTGCAACGGGCGCGCGATCTGGGCTTGCCGGTCTTCGAAGGTTACGGTCTGTCGGAGTGCGGTTCTGTGGTGACTTTGAATACGCGGACCTACAACCGGCCCGGAAGTGTCGGGCGCGTCCTGCCTCACTGCACCCTGACCTTGGCTGAGGATGGCGAGGTGATGGTGGCGGGGCCAAATGCTGTCGGCTATCTCGAGGCCGATGGCAAGGTGTCCATGCTGCCGGCCGGACCCGTTGCAACGGGTGATATCGGCCGCCTCGATGCCGATGGCTATCTTTATCTGCTAGGCCGCAAGAAGAACATGTTCATCACAGCGTTCGGCCGCAATGTGGCGCCGGATTGGGTCGAATGCGAACTGAGCGCCATGCCGACCATTGCCCAGGCGATCGTGTTCGGCGAGGCGCGGCCGTGGAATGCGGCAGTCATTGTGCCGCGCCCTGAGATCCTGGCCCAAGGGACAGCCGTCTGGAGAGAGAGGGTGGCTGTCGACATCGACCAGGTCAACGCGCGGCTGCCGGACTATGCACGTGTCCGGCACTGGCTGGTTGCCGACCAGCCCTTTCTGCCTGCCAACGGCCTGCTGACCTGGAACGGTCGTCTACGCCGCGAGCAGATCGCCGTCATCTACCAGGAGCGCCTGGATCGCTTGTACCAAGAGGAACTTTCCGATGTTTCATGAAGAATTGATCGCCAGGACAGAAATCGCCCGGCAATCCCTGTTCAGTGTCCCCCTCATTCAGAATGCCCTGCGCGGCAACGTGACACGTGCAAACTATCTCGAGTTCCTGGCACAGGCTTATCACCATGTGCGCCATACGGTGCCGCTGCTGATGAGCTGTGGCGCGCGCCTGTCGGATGATTTGGGCTGGCTGCGCACGGCGATCGTTGCCTACATCGACGAGGAAGCCGGGCATGAGGAATGGATTCTAGCCGACATCGATCATGCCGGCGGGGATGCCGCTGCGGTGCGGCGCAGTGCCCCCAGCCACGCAACGGAAGTCATGGTGTCCTACGCCTATGACGGGATCCAGCGCCGAAACCCCGTGGTCTTCTTCGGCATGGCTCATGTCCTGGAGGGGACCAGTGTGCAGCTGGCAAGCCTGGCCGCCGAGACCCTGCGCGAAGCGCTTGACCTGCCTGAACGGGCTTTCACCTATCTGACGTCTCACGGCACGCTCGACATCGAACATACGAAAGTGTTTGCCGATTTGGTCAACCGGTTTGATCGGCGTGAAGACCAGGAAGCCGTCATCCATGCCGCAAACGTCTTCTATCGGCTCTACGCGGATGTCTTTCGGGGCATCGAGCGGGCCGCGGCATGATGGACCGGACGCATGTCCTCATCACCGGTGCCACGGGCGGAATCGGGGCGGCGGTATCGCGTCAGCTGGCGACGCTAGGCTGCCATCTCACGCTGATTGCTCGGGATGCCGGACGGTTGTCGGCCCTGGCGGATGAGGTGCGCGCAAAGGGCGGGATGGTGACCGAAATGGCGATCTCCCTGGATGGTGGGACTGATTTCGACACGTTGGTCCGGCGCGCATCGCAGTGTAATGGACCGGTCGATATCCTGATCAACAACGCCGCGGTGAACTGGTTTGGGCATTTTGGCAGCATGCCAGACCAGGATATTGCGGCGCTTGTCGAGACGAACATTCTGGTCCCGATCCGCATGACGCAGGCCGTCCTTGCCAGCATACAACGCAATCGTCGGGGCATTGTCGTCAACATCGGCTCGGTCTTTGGCAGCATCGGCTTTGCTGGCTTTCCAGTGTATAGCGCCTGCAAATTCGCGGTCCGCGGTTTTTCCGAAGCATTGCGGCGCGAACTGCGCGGCAGCGGCATCAAGGTCGTCTATGTGGCGCCTCGCTATACCCGAACGGCTTTCAACGAAGGTGCCGTCGAGCGCATGGCGCAGGCGACCGGCATGGCAATGGATGCGCCGGAAAGCGTCGCGCGGCGCATCGTAGACGCGATCATTTCGCAGCGCTCCGAGACGATCATCGGCTGGCCTGAACGCCTGTTCGCCAAATTGAATGCCCTGATGCCGCGCCTGGTCGATCGCGGTCTCATCGGCAAGAGCCGACAGATTCTGACCCATGCGCCCGGCAATGCGGCCGAGCAATTACCTCAAGAGGAGAAACAGTAAGATGACGATTCGTACACTCATGCAGCGCGTAGCGCTCATTGTTCCACTTTTGTCGGCGGCGAGCGCAGCATTCGCGGGGGAGGATCCGGCCGCCTTGCTTCTCGATCTGCAGCACAAATGGGCGACGGCAAATTACCAAGTGCCGGAGAAGGGGCGTGAAGATGCCCTCAAGGCGCTGGTGCCGGTCGCCGAGGACGCGGTCAGGCAATATCCGCAATCGGCGCCGCTGCTGGCCTGGCGCGGGATCATTCTCAGTACCTATGCGGGTGCCAAGGGTGGGTTGGGTGCGCTCGACCTCGCCAAGCAGGCGTTGAAGTCGCTCGAGGCTGCGGCCAAGATCGACGAAAAGGCACTGGGTGGCGGCATCGATACCTCGATCGGCGCACTCTACTACAAGGTGCCCGGCTGGCCGCTCGGTTTTGGCGATGACGACAAGGCCGGTGAATATCTCGCCAAGGGCCTTGCTCTCAACCCGACCGGTATCGATGAGAACTATTTCTACGCCGACTATCTGATCGAGCAGGACGAGAAGGACAAAGCCAAGCTATACCTGCAGCAGGCCCTGGCCGCCGCCCCGCGACCGGCACGCCCCGATGCCGACGCTGGCCGCCGCCAGGATATCGCTATCGCTATTGCAAGACTCGCTGAGTAAAGGGCCCCGCAGTGCGAGCGGATAATGGCTCGACCGCGTAGCCTCCTCAGATTGTGGCGCGTCGCCGGACCGCGGGCTATCTGACGCTGTTCGGACACTTTAGATGAAGAAAGGGCGGGTTCCGGCCAGACTAACGGCGAATCATAATCCCTTGGTCGGCGGTTCAAATCCGTCCGGTGCTGCCACTTTCTTCCCCGCAAGGCCTTTGAGAGTCCGGCGGCGTCACGCTGCCGTAGTTGGTGCCGGCCAAATGTGCAGGCGCACCGGTTCGACGCGGCCACGCAAAGTCGTCGGGCCAAGATCGGTGAAAGCCGGTAGATCCGGGATCGCGTCGCGCGCGGCGGAGAGGCAGGCGTCGGAGACCGCGATCCGGCAATCATGCTCTCGCGTCAGGCGCTCGATCCGCGCCGCCACATTGGCGGCATCACCGACCACGGTGAATTCCAGGCGCTGATCGCTGCCGACATTGCCGACCACAGCGGGGCCGTAATGGAGACCGATGCCGAGGCGGACGGAAAAGGCGCCGCGCCGGGCCCGCTTGTCGCACCAGCGATCCATCTCGCGCTGCAGATCGAGAGCACAGGCAAGAGCACGTTGTGCTGCCATCTCGCCAGTGCCATTGCCACTCTCCAGCGCGCCGAATGTCGCCATGAAGCCATCGCCGAGATACTTGTCGAGCGTGCCGCCATGACGGAAAACGATTGCGGTCGTGCGAGCCTGGAAACTGCGCAGCAGGGTGACCACCCGTTCCGGCTCCAGCTTTTCCACCAGCGTGGTGAACTGCCATATGTCGGCAAAGAGCACGGCAACGTGGCGTATTGCCGGCGCGCCGAATGTATTGGAGGTGCCAGCCAGCATGGCATCGGCGACATCGGGCGAGACATAACGACTGAGGTCCGCCCGGGCCACCTCGGCGCGCGTCTGGCGCAGCAACATGTTACGCGACCGCGCTACCGCCGCTGCCAGCAATCCGGTGGCGATAGCTGTAAGGACATTCTGCGTCAGCAATGACGAAATGCCGACATAGCGAGGGTCGAGCACAATGGCCAGTACCTCGGCCGCCGTCAGATCGGCACCCGTGTCGGTGACGCGCACAGTATCGGGCAGGTTGTAGAGAAGAAGGACGCCGGTCGACCAGACCACGATGATGCACAACCCGGTCCAGATGACGTTGCTGGGCCGGTAGGATAGCGCGGCGCCGATCAGCAGCAGATTGAGATAGAGAAACTCGACGAAGCGAATCCGCATCTGCACCGGCCAATCGAAGGCGATATTGTCGGGCGGCTGCATGATGATGACCGCGCTGATCAGCACGACGTCGAGGAAGATGAAGACCAGTCGGACCATGTCCGCATAGCGCCAGCGCCGCAGCATATGCGGGACGAGGCCGAGCAGGAAAAACGCCGCGACGAAGCTAAGGTAATAGAAGGTACGTGGCCCCTGGACCACGAAGGGCAGCCAGATGGCCACGAGAATGACGGCGACGGTTCGGGCCTTGAACGCAAAGGCGAGGCCGGCCTGTTCCTCGGCGCCAATGGCAGCGATCAGGCGTGCGTCGCCTCGCTGACCGAAGAATTTCCCCTTGCCCCAAAACCCCATGCCGCCACCAGAACCACCATTGTAAGCGACATAAATAGGTAGCCGGACTCTCTCCCGCAATGCTGGGGCGGGATATAGCGCCGCTGTTTGGGCGTGAATTGTCTTGGAAATGGCAGGATGCCAAGGAAAGCACACCGGATGCGGGTGAATCTGCCCAAGAAAGCGGTCGAAGTTGGTGAGTCAGGGCGGTATATAGTCAGCATGAATACAGATAGCGATTTTGAGATTTTCCTGGTGGCCTCACCGGGCTTTGAATCCGTGCTGTGCGCGGAGGCGCAGGCCAACGGATTCAGGGAGGCAAAACCGGTTACCGGTGGTGTGACGGTCAAGGGCGGCTGGCCGGACGTGTGGCGCGCGAATTTGAAGCTGCGGGGTGCCAGCAGCGTGTTCGCACGCATCGCGACATTCCCCGTCTTTCATCTGGCGCAGCTCGACAAGCGGGCGCGCAAACTGGCCTGGGGGCAATTCCTGCGCAAGGACGTTCCGTTCCGCGTGGAAGCGTCCTGCAAACACTCTAAAATCTACCACTCAGGGGCTGTGGTACAGCGGGTCGAAACAGCCGTCGTGGAAACGCTCGGCGCGCCGGTTTCTCCGGAGGCTGAAATCTGTCTCAAGGTGCGCATCGACGACGATCTTTGCACCATCAGCATAGATACCTCCGGTGACTCGCTGCACAAGCGTGGGCACAAAGAAGCCGTCAACAAGGCGCCGATGCGCGAGACGCTGGCAGCTCTCTTCCTGCGCCAGTGCGGATATAGCGGTACCGAACCGGTTCTTGATCCCATGTGCGGGTCCGGCACCTTCGTCATCGAAGCCGCGGAAATTGCGGCTGGCCTCGATCCCGGCAGGTCGCGGCAGTTCGCGTTCGAGAAACTCGCGAGCTTCGACGCCGCGGCCTGGCAGACTCTGCGCAACACTGGCGCCGGCACCAAATCAGACCTGCGTTTTTATGGCTGCGACCGCGATGCGGGGGCCATCGAGATGAGCCGCGCCAATGCAGCCCGCGCGGGCGTCACGGAGGCGACGTCGTTCAGGCAATGCGCCATCGGCGGGTTGACCGCGCCAAGTGGGCCGCCCGGCCTGGTCATCGTCAATCCACCCTATGGCACACGCCTTGGTGACAAGAAGCGCCTGTACCAATTGTACGGCGCGCTCGGCCAAACTCTGCGCGCGCGCTTCAGTGGATGGCGTGTAGCTCTTGTGACGAGTGAAATGTCGCTTGCCGCAGCCTGCCGCCTGCCATTCGCGCCGCCATCCGGCCCGGTATCGCATGGTGGACAGCGGGTGACGTTGTTCTTGACCGGGCCATTGCCGTGACTGCGCCTCAAGAATAGTTAACAGAATATTGTTGACAATCTTCAAGTATGGCTGGAATCTACGCCTCTGTTCTTGAGGAGATGGCGTGATGACAGACCCCGTTGAGGGCAGGGGAGATGGCAGGACCATGCCGGTTCTGACATCCCATAAGTCATTGATGGAAGGCTTTTCCTACCGTCGCATCAAGACCCGAGGGGCCGAGATCAATGTCGCGATCGGCGGTAGCGGCCCGCCGCTTCTGCTGCTCCATGGCAATCCGCTGACCCATGTCAGTTGGCACCGTATTGCGCCGACCCTGGCCAAGTCCTTTACCGTGGTGGCACCCGACCTGCGCGGCTATGGCGACAGCTCCAAACCTGATGGCGGGCCGGATCATGCCGCCTATACCTTCCGTGCCATGGGCGAGGACGCCTTCGAGATCATGAGCGAGCTGGGCTTCGACCAGTTTGGCTTAGGCGGACATGACCGCGGTGCCCGGGTTGGCTTTCGCATGGCGCTCGATCACCCGGAGCGGATCACCCGTTTTTGCGCACTCGACATCATCCCGACCTATCATTTGCTGACCAATGTCACGCTGGGTTGGGGCCTGGAGAGCTATCACTGGTTCTTCATGGCGCAGAAGGCGCCGTTCCCGGAAAAGCTGATTTGCGCCGATCTCGACTATTACATCCAGTACAAGCTCAACAAGAAGGGCGTCGGCCTGCAGATCTTCACGCCGGAAGCGATCAAGGAATATGCCCGCTGTACGACGCCCGAACAGATCCATGCGGTGTGCGAAGACTACCGCGCCACGGTGACGCTGGACCTCGCCATGGACGCGGCGGATTTCGGCACGAAGAAGATCCAGTGTCCGACATTGGTGCTGTGGGGCAGCAACAGCCATGTCGGCCGGCATCTGACGCCGATCGCGGCCTGGTCACCCTGGGCGCCGGATCTGCGTGGCTGGGCCATTCCCACGGGCCACTATCCGGCGGAGCATCGGCCCGACCTGGTTTACGAAAGCTTCTGGTCGTTCTTCGGCGGTGGAGAGCCGACGCCATATGCCGAACCGCTCGATAAGGCCATTTAGAGGGGTTTTCCATGGGTGCATCGGTTGGCGGCGAACTGACGGGCAAGGTTGCGCTGGTAACCGGTGCGGCGCGCAACATCGGCCGCGCGATTTGCGTGGCGCTGGCAGAGGCGGGCGCCCATGTCGTCGTGAACACCAAGACCTCGCTCGATGCCGCACAGGAAACCGTGCGCCTGGTCGAGGCGGTGGGCGGCAAAGCCATGCTGGTGCAGGCTGACGTCACAAATGCGGCCGCTGTCGCCGAGATGGTGCGCAAGGCAACCGACGCATTCGGCGGGATTGATATCCTGGTCAACAATGCCGCCATCCGCAAAGAGGGCCTGCTTGAGACCGTCACGCTGGCGGAATGGCAGCAATTGCTGGCGATCATCCTGGACGGTGCGTTCCTGTGCACTCAGGCTTGCGCGCCGTCGATGCGCGCGCGCGGTGGTGGGGCGATCGTCAACATTGGCGGCATGACAGGGCATAGTGGCGCCAAGCAGCGTGTCCACGTGGTGACGGCCAAGGCGGGCCTTGCCGGATTCACCAAGGCCATCGCCCATGATCTCGCGGTCGATAAAATCACGGCGAATTGCGTGGTGCCGGGCATGCTGGATACGCAGCGCGATGGCGCACAACCCAAGCATCACCATGACAAGGCGCGATTGATGGACAGGCTGGGCAGCGCGGAGGAGGTGGCGGGCCTGGTGCGCTATCTGTGCGGCCCGCAGGCCAGCTACATCACCGGCCAGAGCATCCATATAAATGGCGGCGTGCTGATGCCCTGACCTGGGCTGCGACGGCATGGTGTGTGATAAATCTTCTGGTTTATTGTTGACAATCTTCTGACGACACCGCACTGTCATGAGAACGGGTCAAAGAATCCGAGATCATCGGGAGGCGTAATGGCGTTCGTAGAACTCGTCGGCTTGACCAAGCAGTTCGGTAGTCTGGCCGTCGTCAACAAGATCAATCTGGCGATCGACAAGGGCAATCTTGTGTGCCTGCTCGGGCCGTCCGGTTGCGGCAAGACCACGACGCTGCGCCTGATCGCCGGGTTCATCGAGCCCAGCGGCGGCGAGATCCGCGTCGGCGGCAAGCGCATCTCGGCGCCGGGTGCCAGCGCACCGCCTGAAGCACGCAACATGTCGATGATCTTCCAGAGCTATGCGCTGTGGCCGCATATGACGGTCTATGAGAACGTCGCCTACGGCCTGCGCCTGCGCAAATTGCCGAAAACCGAAATCCGTGCCCGGGTCGACGAAATTCTGGCGGCGACAAAACTCTCAGCGCTCGGCGAGCGCTATCCGTCGGAACTGTCCGGCGGCCAGCAGCAGCGCGTGTCGCTGGCGCGCGCGTTGGTGATCAAGCCGGAAACACTGTTGCTCGACGAGCCGCTCTCCAATCTCGACGCCAATCTGCGCGAGGAAATGCGCTTCGAAATCCGGCGCCTGCATGATGAATTCCGCTACACCACCGTCTACGTCACACACGATCAGTCGGAAGCGATGACGACCGCGGACCTCATCGTCGTGATGAACCAGGGTATCATCGAGCAATCGGGCACACCGGAGGACATTTACCAACGGCCGATGTCCGAATTCGTGGCGCGCTTCATCGGCGGGACCAATATCTTCAAGGGCAAGAAGGTCGGCACCGACAGCGTCGCCTGCGCCGGCGGCCTGGTGCTGCGCTGTGCCAGCGGCGACTTTGCCGACCAGGGCGAGACGGCTGTGTCCGTCCGTCACCACGACATTCTTCTGTTCGCCGACAAGCCGGCGAGCACCGATGCCAATTGGATCGCCGGCACAGTCACGCGGCAGATCTATCTCGGCTCGCATCGGGATTATCTCGTGAGCATTCCAGGCGGGGAAACGGTGCGAACAGTCGCGCCGATTACAGTCGCGATCCCGGTAGGCCAACAGGTATGGCTCAACTTCCCGCCGGAACACTGCCGGGCACTCGCGCATTAGCAGGAGGAAAGCATGTGGGGAAAGAGAACGGCTTTCGTTGCCCTAGCCGGCGCGATGGCCTGGAGCGTGAGCGTTGCTCATGCAGATGGTTACGAAATTACACCTGAACTGGTCGAAGCGGCGAAGGCCGAGGGCACCGTCGTCTTCTATACAGCGACGGATGTTGCCGTCGCTGAGAAGCTCGGCAAGACGTTCGAAGAAGAATACCCGGGCGTCAAGGTGCAGGTCGAACGGGCCGGTTCCGAACGCGTGTTCCAGCGCATCGGCCAGGAAATCTCGACCGGTATCCACAATGCGGATGTGATCGAGACCTCGGATGCCGTTCACTTCCTGATGTTCAAGAAGGAAGGCTGGCTCGCCAGCGGCTTGCCGGCAAACGTGCTCAAGGATTGGCCGAAAGAAGAGCAGGACGCGGACGGTCAATATGCAGCGTACCGCGCTCATCTGTCGGTCATCGCCTATCGTTCCGACATGATCAAGGACGAAGAAGCCCCGAAGAGCCTTGCCGATCTGCTCGATCCGAAATGGAAGGGCAAGATGGTCAAGGCGCATCCCGGCTATAGCGGCACGATCATGACGGCGACCTATGCGATCAGCCAGCTGCTGGGCTGGGAGTATTTCGAGAAGCTGAGCGCGCAGGACATCATGCAGGTCCAGTCATCGACGGAACCTCCGAAGAAGCTGGCTCAAGGTGAACGTGCCCTGCAGGCTGACGGCAATGAATACAATGTCTTCCGCCTGATCGATGACGGGGTGCCGGTGAAGATTGTCTATGCCACGGAAGGGACGCCTCTTGTCGTTGGCAATGCCGCGGTTCTTGCCAAGGCGCCACATCCGAATGCAGCCAAGCTGTTTTATGCTTACCTCTTTTCCCAGGAAGCGCAGCAGCTCAATAGCGATTTCGGCGGCCTTCGCTCCTTCCATCCCGGCGTGAAGGAAAAGGCCGGTCGTACCCCGATCAAGGACATCAAGCTACTTCTGCCGGACTCTGCCGGGCAGGAAAAGGAGATGGAGAACATCAAGGCGAAGTACGAAGAGTATTTCGGCACCTGATGGTCGCTCGGTTCGAACAACGAGACGCCATCCATCAAGACTATCTTTAGAGAAGCGGAATATGACCAGTACCGTTCAAGCGCCAGTCTTCAATCGTGGCATCGACTTTTCCAAGCCGGTGTTCATCTTGCTGGCTGCCGTTCTGGCGGTGCTGGTCATCCTCCCGCTGTTCTGGCTGATGGTCTACAGTTTTACCGACATTGATCGGAACGTCACCTTCGACAACTTCATCAAGTTGGTGACCGACCGGGCCATGCGTCGCTCTTTCGGCATCGCCATCGGCATGGCGGCGCTGGTCGGCATCCTTGCCTGTGTTGTGGCAACACCCATGGCCTGGCTGGTGGCACGCACGGACCTGCCCTATGCGCGGTTCGTGCGCATTCTGGTAACCGCGTCCTTTGTCACCCCGCCATTTCTGGGCGCCATTGCCTGGGAAATCCTGGCCGCGCCGAACAGTGGCATCCTCAACATCCTCTATCGCTGGATCTTCGGCCTGACTGACGGTGAGTTCCTGTTCGACATCTACACTTTCACGGGCCTGGTCTTCGCCATCTCCTGTTACACCTTCCCCTATGTCTTCACTTTGGTTGCCAATGCGCTGGACCGGGTGCCGTCTGACCTGGAGGACGCATCATCGATCCTCGGCGCCAAATGGCTGACAACCTTGCGGCGTGTCACGTTTCCGATGGTTGTGCCGGCCATGCTGGCGGGTGCCTTGATCGCCATTCTGCAGGCGCTGACCATGTTCGGCTCGCCCGCGATTCTGGCACTGCCTGCCGGCTTCCATGTCATCACCACCAAGATCTGGAGCCTGTTCCAATATCCGCCAAAGCTGGAATTGGCTGCTGCGGCTGCGATTCCGCTGCTGTTGCTCACCATCATCCTGCTGCGTGGGCAAAAATGGATCCTTGGCCGCAAGGGCTACACCGTGCTGGGTGGCAAGAGCGGCGCCCCGCGGGTGACCGAACTGGGCAAGTTCAAATGGCTCGCGGTCGCCTTCGTGTTTGGCATCCTCTGCCTCACCGTCATTTTCCCGTATCTGGCGCTGATCAAGACCGCGTTTACAGAGACGATCGACGCGCCGCTGACCTGGGAATCCTTCACGCTGAAGCATTTCAATTTTGTGTTCTTCGAATTCTCGGCGACACGTCTTGCTGTCTTCAACACGCTGTTGCTGGGCGTGCTTACCGCAACGATCTGCACAGTCATTGCGCTGGTCGTCTCATATCTGGTGTCGCGCAAGTCGGTGGCGGGCGCCGGCATCTTGGGCGTGCTGGCGACGGCCCCCGTCGCAATTCCAGGAATCGTGCTAGGCGTCGGTCTCTTCCTCAGCTACGCCAACCCGACATTCATGCTCTACGGCACGCTGTGGATTTTGCTGATCGCCTTCCTGACGATTGAGATGCCGGCCGGCTATCAGCAGCTTTCCTCGGCATTCCAGGGCGTTCATCCGGAGCTGGAAGAGGCCAGCCGAATCCTGGGCGCCACACGATTGAAGGCATTGTGGCAGATCACGGCGCCGATGCTGCGCACCAGCGTGGTGGCGACGTGGTGCTTTGTCTTTATCGGCACCATCCGGGAGCTATCTGCGACGATCCTGCTCACGACGGCAAACACGAAACTGGTCTCGGTCATCATCTATGACCTCAACGAAAGCGGCGATCTGGGCGCGATTTCGGTCCTAGGCCTGTTGCTTCTGGTGGTGTCATTCATCGTTGTCTATATCGCCAGCAAGATGCCGTTGGGCGCGGGGCGCTTGCAGCCAAGGGGCTAAATCGGCGCCCGTTAACCATTGGGCCTATGACTGATCGACAGTTGACGATTTTCGATTGTAACAACCTCAGCTATGCTAGGGCCGAATCGGCTGGGTCGATTCTGTGGGATGCCTGGATGGGGATGCCGGCAAATGGCTTTACGTAACGGATCAGCGGCGTAGTCGTCGATGGCAAAGAAGAGCAACCTTCCTGCTGATTTTTCAGCGATCGATTTCCTGCGCACGCGCTCGCTATCGAGCGTCGTGCAGGCGGAAATCGAGCGCATGATCGTCGATGGCGAATTGGCGCCGAATGAGCGCGTCAACGAAAACGCCCTGGCCCAGCAATTGCGCGTGAGCCGCGGGCCGATCCGCGAAGCATGCAGTGCACTTTCCGCCATGGGACTGATCGAGATCATTCCCAATCGCGGTTTCTTCGTGCGCGCACTCAGCGACGAAGAGGCGCTTGAGGTCTCGCAGGCGCGCGCCGGCATCTTTGCCTGCATGGCGATGGTTCTGGCCGGGCGGATTACCGACGCGCAGGTGGCTATCCTGCGTGGCCTGGTCGATCGCATGGACGAGATCGTCCCGACCGGCGAGGTCAGTGTCTACTACCCGGTCAATCTGGAATTTCACGAACAGCTGGCCCGCATGTGCGGCAACAAGCGCCTGGCGCAGATCTATCTGGGCCTCGCGCGTGAGCTTCACATCCAGCGGTACCGCGCTCTGTCGAGCGGGGACGTGCTGCATGTTTCCAATGCCGAGCACCGCGGCATCCTGAATGCCCTGGCGGCTCGGGATGAAGTGGCCGCCTTCAAGGCGGCTCAGGCGCATATCGTCAATGGCATCGTGCGGACGCGCAAAGCCGGGCGATCGGCGGCACGGAGCAAGGCCGCCGACAAAGCGCCCACGGCGAAACCTGCCGCCAAATCGAAGACTGCCAAAGCCCCAACTCGCCAGCCTGTCTAGGCCCCGCCGCTGCTTTTGGCGATGCGAAGAATACTCACTCTCACATATTGCTTGGCCTGAAATCATGCTATGTCAGCGTTGATTGTCGGCGAATTATTGTTGACAATTTACAGAATGACCGACATGCTCGCGACCATAGAAGATCGATAAACCAGCGTGAAGTCAGGGGAAATCATGACCGGCCCGGATATCAAACTCACCAAATATGTCGCCGAATTCGTCGTAAATACCGGGGCCGGCGACCTGCCCGCGAACGTCATCGAACTCGGCAAAAAATCGATCCTAGACGGCCTCGGCCTCGCCCTGTCCGGTGCCGTGGCGCGGAGTGGGGAATTGGTGCGCAAGCATCTCGATATGCTCAATCTGGGTACTGGCCCAGCGACCGTGATTGGGGCCAATCGCAAGGTCTCGGCGCGCTTTGCGGCTTTTGCCAATGGCGTCGGCATCCATGCCGATGATTACGATGACACGCAGCTCGCGGTGGCGACGGACCGGGTCTATGGCCTGCTGACACATCCGACCGCGCCGGCCTTGCCGGCAGCCCTCGCGGTCGGCGAGACGGTTGGCGCCACCGGTCGCGACGTGATGCTGGCCTATCACCTCGGCGTCGAAATCGAATGCAAGATCGCCGAGGCGATTGATCCGCGCCACTATCAAACTGGCTTTCACGCTACCGCGACCTGCGGCACCTTCGCCGCGGCGGCTGCGAGTGCGAAGCTGATGAAGCTCGATGTCGAGACCACGCAGCGTGCCCTTTCCCTGGCCGGCAGCCAATCCGCGGGCCTGCGCGAAAACTTCGGCACCATGACGAAGCCATTTCATGCCGGTCGCTCATCGGAAAGCGGTGTCGCGGCAGCGCAGTTTGCGGAATCCGGCTGGACGGCTGCCGGGACGATCCTCGAAGCGCCACGCGGATTCTTCCGGGCGGCGGGTGGTGGCTATGATTCCAAGGCCATCTACCAGAAGCTGGGCGCGCCTTGGACCTTTGCTGAACCGGGTATCTCGATCAAGCCGCATCCCTCAGGGTCGCTGACCCATCCCGGCATGACCGAGATGCTGCGATTGATCAAGGAACACAAGATCAAGGCGCAGGATGTGAAGCGGGTGCGGGTCGGCACCAATTCCAACATGCCCAATGCGCTGATCCACCATCGCCCCACCGACGAATTGCAGGCCAAGTTTTCGATGGAATTCTGCATGGCCATCCTGTTGCTGAAGGGTCATGCGGGCTTGGCCGAGTTCACCGATGAAGTCGTGGCGCAGCCTGACGTGAAGGCGATGATCGAGAAGATCGATTTTGTGGTCGACGACGTGGCTGAGAAGGCCGGTTATCACAAGATGACGACGATTATCGATATCGAGCTTAATAATGGCCAGAAGATTTCCGGCCGGTCCGATTTCGGCAAGGGCAGTCCCGCCAACCCGATGACCTATGACGAGGTCGCCTTCAAGTTCCGCGAGAACGCCGACTATGCGCGCGTGTCGAAGTCGGTGTCTGATCAGGTCGTCAACATGGTGCGCGATCTGGAATCGCTGAAATCGATCGATGAATTGACCAAGCTGTTGTTGAAGGCGGGCTGAGCAAGCGAAAGGTTGGCTGAGTCCAGGCCATGCCTGAAAACGACAAGCAGGACCTGACGTCACAAATAAAGCGCCAGCTGGGATCATGGCTGAAACCGGCTGGTATCGCTTTGGCGCTCGGCATTGCCGGCAGTGTCGGGGCAAGGCAAGTCGGATTGCCGCTGCCCAATCTGCTCGGGCCGCTTTTCGTCTGCGCGATCGCCACGCTGGCTGGTCTGGAGCTGGCACCGTTGCCCTGGACCCGCGAGTTGGGCCAGGTGGTTGTCGGCCTGGCAACCGGGCTGCGCCTGCTGCCGGAAGTCCTTCATGCGGTCGTCGCCCTGTTGCCGGTAATGCTGGTTGCTACCTTCGGCGTGGTAGCTGTCACAATGATCTCCGGCCTCATCCTGCGGGCGCTGTGCGGTGTCGATCGGCCGACGGCGTTCTTCGGCACGGCGCCGGTGGGGCTGGCAGAAATGGCCAGCATCGCTCATGCGAGGGGTGGGGCGGCGGATATCGTCTCGCTCATTCATACGGTGCGGGTCTCTGCGACGGTGACAATCGTACCCTTGCTGGTGACCTGGTTCGGCAAAGATGGCGGGATCATCCAGCACCATGTCTTGGGCGAGGGGCATGCCCTGGAGCTGGCAGCTCTGATTGGCGCAGCCGTGGTCGGCGCGGTGCTGCTGCGGCGGATGCGGGTACCCAATACCTGGCTGCTGACGGCGATCCTGGTGGGCTCGGTTGCTGCCGGTAGCGGTCTTTCGAGTGCGACGATGCCGCCTCTCATGATGATTGTCGCCCAGCTGATGATAGGCATCTGGTTGGGTTGCCGGTTTCGACGGGCGCTGCTGCTGAAATTGCCACGGATCACCCTTGGCGCTTGCTTGACCACGGTCCTGTTGCTGTTGGCCACCGCGGGTGGCGCCTCGCTGCTGTCGACTTTCACCGACCTTTCTTACGCCACCAGTTTCCTGGCGCTGGCGCCGGCCGGTGTTACTGAAATGGTGCTCACCGCGTCTCTGCTTCATCTCGATGTGGCGGTCATCACGGCTTTCCACGTCATGCGGATTCTGCTGGTGACAGCTTCCATCATGTTCCTGTTCCAGGTTTTCAATCTTGTTTCGAAATGGGTGGATGGGTCCAGGACCTAGCTATCCACAGTCACACGATGCCCAGCTCAATAAGGATGCACATATGACGTCCCCCCATCTCACCATCGGCATTCTCAATGGCGATGATATCGGCTATGAGATCGTTCCGGCTTCGGTTGACATCGCCAAGGCGGCGGCTAAGCGCCACGGCCTCAACATTGATTGGCGACCGACGCCGATCGGCCGCGCTGCGCTGGACATCCATGGCTCCACCATGCCCGAAGGCATGCTGGAATCTCTGGCCAAGATGGACGGTTTCATCCTGGGTCCGATCGGCCACCGCGAATACCCGAAGGTGTCGGGTGCGATCAACCCGCACCCGATCCTGCGCAAATATTTCAACCTGTTTGCCAATGTGCGGCCGACGAAATCCTTTCCGGGTCTCGGTGCCATCTATGACGATATCGACCTCGTGATCGTGCGTGAGAACAATGAAGGTTTCCAGCCTGATCGAAATGTTGTCGCCGGATCCGGCGAATTCCGCCCGACGGAGGAGATGACCATCTCGGTGCGGGTCATCACGCGCACCGGTAGTGCCCGCGTAGCAAGGGCAGCCTTCGAGATCGCCCGGCAACGCAAGAAGCGCCTGACCACAGTCCACAAGAACACGGTTTTCAAGCTTGGCTGTGGCATGTTCGTCGAGGAATGCTACAAGGTAGCCAAAGAGTTTCCCGACGTGGTCCTCGACGAGGTCATCGTCGATACCATGGCCATGCGCCTCATCCGTGACCCGCAGAGCTTTGACGTGATCGTGACGACCAACATGTTCGGCGACATCCTGACCGATGAGGCTGCCGGCCTAGTCGGCGGCCTGGGTATGGCACCCGGCCTGTGCATCGGCGAGGGCAATATCGCCATGGCGCAGGCGACGCACGGTTCGGCACCCGACATCGCCGGAAAGGGTATTGCCAACCCCTATGCGATGATCGAATCGACGCGCATGATGTTCGAGTGGCTGGGTCATAATCGTGGGATCAAGCCGGCGGTGGAGATGGCGGCCACGATGAGCCGTGCCATCACCCGCACCTTGGCCAATCCGGCAACGCGGACCAAGGACATCAAGGGCACCGGCGGCACGACAGACATGACCCGCGGCATCATTGCCGCGATCGAAACGGAGAAGTGACATGGCACAGCACAACATCGCCGTCATCGGCGGCGACGGTATCGGACCGGAAGTGATCGAGGCTGGTTGCCGTGTGCTAGAGGCGCTGGCCGAAACGGAGAAGGGCCTGACCTTCAAATTCACCCGCTTCGATTGGGGATCGGACTATTACCGCAAGCACGGACTGATGATGCCCAAGGACGGGCTGGCGCAACTGGAGAGCTTCGACGCGATTTACTTCGGAGCCGTCGGCGACCCGAATTTGCCGGACGATCTTACGCTGTGGGGGCTGCGGCTTGCTATTTGTCAGGGCTTTGACCAATTCGCCAATGTGCGCCCTTCCAAGCTGCTGCCCGGGGTGGTTGGCCCCTTGCGACCCGATCTCGGCCAGGCAATCGATTGGGTGATCGTGCGCGAGAACTCCGAGGGCGAGTATGCCGGTGTCGGTGGCCGGGCGCATCGTGGCCTGCCGTTTGAAGTCGGTATGGACGTGGCGGTGTTCACGCGGGTTGGTGTTGAGCGCATTGCGCGCTATGCCTGTGATCTCGCGCGTGCGCGGCCACGCAAGAAGCTGACCATCGTCACCAAGTCCAATGCGCAGCGCCATGGCATGGTGTTGTGGGACGAGGTCTGCAAGGATGTGATCAAGGATTATCCTGACCTTACCATTGACTGGATGCTGGTCGACGCCATGACGCAGCGCATGGTGAGCAAACCGGGTACGGTCGATACCGTTCTGGCGACCAATCTCCACGCCGACATCCTGACCGATCTTGCCGCAGCATTGTCTGGGTCCCTTGGATTGGGGGCGACCGCCAATATCGACCCGTCGCGCAGACGCCCCTCGATGTTCGAGCCGATCCATGGCTCGGCGTTTGACATCACTGGCAAGGGTGTCGCCAATCCGCTGGCTTCGTTCTGGACGGCGAGCATGTTGCTTGAGCATCTCGGCGAACCCAAGGCCGCACAGCGCCTGATGGCTGCGATCGAAACCGTCACCGGTCGGCGTGAGGTTGTGCCGCCGGATCTCGGCGGCAAGGCGACGACGCAGCAGGTGACGGAGGCGGTCATCGGTGCGGTGCGCGGAGAGAATCTATGAAGATCAAGAATATCAAAGCGAGCCTGCATGGCTTCTCGATCGAGATTCCGCTACTGCAGGGCAAGGTGCAGGGATATGGACGGGCGGAGCAGACTCATTTCGTGTTCTGCGAAGTGGAAACCGATGAGGGCATCGTTGGCTATGGCCTGACCGGGCATTTCCTGGCGCAATCCGTGATCGTGGCGCTGGAAAAGCATGTTCTTCCCGTGGTGCGCGACATGGATCCGCGGGACGTCGAACTCATCCACAAGACGGTCTGGGCGCGGCTCAACCCGCGGGCGATGACTGGGACCATTTCGATGGCGCTCTCCTGCCTGGATATCGCTTTATGGGACATCCAAGGCAAGCAGCAGGGTCGCTCGATTGCAGCACTCCTCGGCAACGCGCGTCAGGAAGTGCCGGCGTATATCACCTTCGGCTTTCCGCAATATGACCGCGACCAGTTGGTCGAGGCGGCGAAGCTGCATGTCGGCAACGGGTTCCGAGCTCTGAAATCGGTTGTGGCGGTCGACAAGGGTGGCTGGCGTGAAGATGCCAAGCGGACCCAGCTGATCCGCGAGGGGATCGGCCCGGATATCGATCTGATGATCGACGCCAACTATCTGTTCAACCCGGTCGAAGCGAAGATGCTGTGCCGCGAGATCGAAGACCTCAATCTCACCTGGTTCGAGGAGCCGTTGCATCAGAACGACGCGCGCGCCATGGCCGATCTGCGTCAATCCACCAAGATCCCGCTGGCGGCCGGCCAGATGGAGGGGCATCGCTTCCGCTTGCGTGAGCTGGTTCACAATCAGGCCGTCGACATTCTGCAGCCGAACGTTACCTATTGCGGCGGCTACACGGAAGCGCGCAAGGCGGCGCATCTCGCACAGACCTATAACCTGCCGATCGCCAATGGCGGCGGCTGGCCGCTTTTTAACATGCATCTCATGGCCGGCATGATGAATGGCTGGTTCGTGGAATGGCATCTCGGCATGGTCGCTGTGGGGGAGACGCTGTTCGCCGATGCGCCGAAACCCGTGAACGGCATCCTGAAAATCCCCGAAAGGCCTGGCCTCGGCCTGACCTTGAATCGCGACGCGTGGCGCGACACCCGCGTCGATCCGGAGAAAGCCGCATGAGAATCGTCCAGATCCGCGAAGCGGTCATGCCGATCGCCTCCGATATCCGCAATGCCTACATCGATTTCAGCAAGATGACGGTCAGCGTCGTCGCAGTCGTGACCGATGTCATCCGCGACGGCAAGCCGGTGATCGGCTACGGCTTTAATTCCAACGGTCGCTATGCCGCGAGCGGGTTGTTGCGGGAACGCTTCATGGCGCGGGTGCTGGAAGCAGCGCCGGCGGATACCGTCGATGAGACCGGCGAGAATCTCGACCCGGCCAAGATCTGGCGCCTCGCAATGACCAATGAAAAGCCGGGTGGCCATGGCGAAAGATCGGTCGCGGTCGGCGTGATCGACATGGCAGTGTGGGATGCGGTGGCCAAGATTGCCGGTCAGCCGCTCTATCGCCTGCTGGCTGATCGCTATGGCGACGGCAAGCCGGACAAGGACGTCTTCGTCTATGCGGCGGGCGGATACTATTATCCAGGCAAGAATGTCTCCGCCTTGCAGGATGAGATGCGCAGTTATCTCGATCTCGGCTACAAGGTCGTCAAGATGAAGATCGGCGGCGCCGATCTCGACGATGATCTGCGGCGCATCGAAGCGGTGATCAAGGTGGTGGGAGAGGGCAAGCGCCTCGCGGTCGATGCCAACGGGCGGTTCGATCTGCCGACAGCGGTCAAGTACGCCAAGGCGCTGCAGCCCTACGATCTGTTCTGGTATGAGGAAGCTGGCGATCCGCTCGATTATGCGCTGCAGGCAGAGCTCGCCCAGCACTACACAAATCCCATGGCGACCGGCGAGAATCTGTTCTCACACCAGGATGCGCGCAACTTGTTGCGCCATGGCGGCATGCGGCCGGATCGAGATTGGCTGCAATTCGACTGCGCGCTGTCCTATGGCTTGGTCGAATATATGCGGACTCTGGCATTGCTCGGCGATTACGGTTTCAGCTCACGCAATTGCGTACCTCATGGCGGACATCAACTGTCGCTCAACATCGCGGCGGGGTTGAAGCTCGGTGGCAACGAATCCTATCCCGGGCTTTTTGCGCCGTTTGGCGGTTTTGCCGATGGCATCCGTGTCGAAAACGGCCGGGTCGGCTTGCCGGATATCCCAGGTATCGGCTTCGAAGCGAAGGCGAATTTGATCAACGGTATGCGCGCAGCGACATCGACCTAGTCGCGTCAGCTCGCGGCAGTCCTCTGACGATAGAGTTTCTTCAGCGCCGGCCAGATGGCGGAGCCGAAAATCATCAGTCCGGAAAGGACCAGGAGACCCAGCGAGATGGGATCCTGGAAGAAGATGATGGGGTCACCGCTCGAGACCATCAGGGACCGGCGGAAGTTGGCCTCGACCATGTAGCCCAGCATCAACCCCAGCACCAATGGCAGCATCGGGAATTTGAGCAGCTTCATGACATAGCCCAGGACACCGGCCATCAGCACAATGATGAGGTCGAAGGCGCTGTTATCGATCGAGTAGACGCCGGAGAAGACGAGCGCATAAATGATGGCGAGGCGGTAGCGCTTGGGCCGGTTCACCAGCCAGATGCACGGCGTCATGATCAGCATGCCGATGGCGAGCTGGGCAATGTTCGCAACAAAGAGGCCGCCATACAGGCCATACATGACATCGGGGTTCTGCGTGAACAGCATCGGACCCGGTTGCATGCCATGGACCAGCAGCGCGCCCAACAGGACGGCTGTCGAGTTCGAGCCGGGAATACCGAAGGAAAGTGTGGGGATGAGCGCGGTACCGGCCACCGTGTTGTTGGCGGCTTCGGGCGCTGCGATGCCTTCGATCGAACCCTTGCCGAATTCCTCCGGATGACGGGACCAACGCTTGGCTTCGTTGTAGCTGAGGAAAGATGCAACTGCACCGCCACCGCCAGGGGTGATGCCTTCAAAGATACCCATGCCGGAGCCGACGCTGACCGGCAGCCACAGGCGCTTCCAGGATTTCAGCGATGGCAGTTTGATACGGGTGTCGCGGCCGGCGCGTTCCCTATCGACGAGGCTCACCTGAATGAGGAGTTCGCTCACCGCGAACACACCCATCATGATGAGAATAAAGTTGATGCCGCCATAAACTTCCGGAATGCCGAAGGTGAAGCGCGTAACGCCGGAGATCGGATCGGATCCAATGGTGGCGATCATCAGGCCGATGACGCCGGAGATGAGGCCTTTGACCAGCGAACCTTCGGTCAGGCTGGCGATGACGCTGAGGCTGAGGATACCCAGGGCGAAGTAAGCGGGTGGCGTGAACGCCAAGGCGAGTTTGGCCAGCGGCTCGGTCAGGACAACCAGGGCAATGACGCCGACCAGGCCGCCGACCACGCCGGCCATCAAGGAGATGCCAAGCGCTTCACCACCGCGGCCCTGCTGATGCAAGGCGTAGCCGTCGATCGTGGTCGCTGCTGCGGCATTGGTGCCGGGCGTGTTGATCAGGATGGCCGGGATAGACCCACCGTATTCCGCACCGACATAGACCGATGCCAACAAAATGATGGCGGTGGTGGGATCCATGGTGAGGGTGAAGGGTACCAGCAAGGCCATCGCGACCGAGGGCGAAATGCCCGGCATGGCACCGCCGACGATGCCATAAGCCACACCTGCAAAAGCAGCGAAGATGGCGGGCGTTGTGAACAACACCCCCAAAGCAATATTGACGGCGTCCATGCTGATGCTTGCCTTAAAGGGTGGCTGAGGTGGCCGAATAGGCGGGGGAAATGCTCTGGGCCTGCGTGACCTGATGCCACAATTTGGGCCAGAAACCCTGCGGTTGGTGGATGCCGAGGATCTCGACGAAAAGGACCCAGAAGAACACGGCGCCCAGCACGGCAAAGAGAATGACCGTGCGACGTGAGGCGCCGCCGGCAAACAGGGTTACCGCGGCCAGCAGATAGGCGACGCCGATGATGTAGCCGACCGTTTCGACCAAGATAATGTAGCCGATTCCGATCAGCAGCAGGCCGAGCGCCCTGGCGTGTTTGTGGTAGTTGGAGACGGCAGGGGCATCATCGTCGGCATCGTCCTCTTCGACGGCCGCCGCTTCAGCTTTCTGCCGTCTCGCAAGAATTGTCTGCAGTACCAGCACGGCCGAGAGGATGAGCAGCAGGATGCCCAGCATTTTCGGCAGGGCCTCGGCGCCGACACCACCCTCGAGCAGGCTCTTTGGGATACTGTCGGCGCCCAGCCAATATGCCACCGCCAGGATAACCAGAACGATACCGGCGGCGATGTCTTTGTTAACGAACGTCACGCGATACTCCGCGAGGGTGAGCGATTATTCGGCGGTGACGCCGAAATCTTCGTAGAACTTGGCCTGCGACTCAACGAACTTGCCGACATAGCCGCGATACTCTTCCTGGCCCATGTAACCGGGGATGAGGTTGAGCTTTTCGTATTCCTTCTTGAAGTCCGGATCGGCCAGGACCTTCTGGGCGGCGGCTTCGATCAAGGCGACGGTTTCGGCGGGAATGCCCTTCGGGCCGGCGAGGCCGCGGAATTTGATGATGACGTCGCTGTCGACGCCGAGCTCAAGAGCGGTGGGGACGTCGGGCAAATTGGGCAGGCGTTCCGGCATATAGACACCGAGCGGCTTCAACTCGCCGGCCTCGATTTGTCCGGACAGTTCGGCGAGCTCACCGACGCCGATATCGACCGTGCCATTAAGGACGCTGATCAGCAGGCCGGCGCCATCCTCGTGGGGAATGATCGCGACTTCGGCACCTTTGGCCTTCTTGATCTTCTCGAGGATCTGGCGCTCCAACGAACCGGCGCTGGCCCCGCCCCATTTGGCCTTGCCTGGATTGGCGACGGCAAAGTCGACCGCGTCCTTGATCGTCTTGAAGGGGCTATCGGCCTTGGCGTAGAAGATTTCGGGGTCGTAGAAGAAATTGACGATGTAATCGATGTCCTTATAGGTCTTGTCCGGCTTGCTCAGCAGCGACGTCGTGATATGCGTCGGCGTGGTGGCGTAGAAAGCCGAACCATCCGCGGGCGCTACGGCGAGGTTGGCCATCGCCTTGGCACCTGAGCCACCGGCCCAATAGTCAACGATCACATTGGCGCCAAGATATTTGGCGAGCGGCGCGGAGATCGCGCGCAGGAAGAGATCGGAGCCGGAGCCCGGCTTGGAATGGGTATAGATCGTCACGGTATCGACGGGATAGGCCTCTTGCGCCGCTGCCGGCGCAATGGCGAACAACGATAGCGCAACGGCGGACAAGGTGTTCCGAACAACCTGACGCATGACGACTCTCCCTGATCAGTGTGCCTTTGTGGCTTTAAGTCTTATATAAGATATAAGAGAGGAGGCGTTGAGTCAATCCGCTAGGTATGTTCCACAGCGTAGTGAAGAAAGCGGGAATCACAACGACTTACCCGCCATTCCACCCGCCGTTGATCGAGGCTGAGGGCTATGCGGTCGATTTCCAGCAGGGGATGGCCAACCGGTACATCGAGCAATTTGGCATCACCCTTGTCGGCCGCGACAGCGCGCAGTTCTTCCACCACGCGCACGATCATCACGCGGTATTCCTGCTCCAGCAGGCTGTAGATCGATCCAGGGCGCAGCCGATCAAGGATGGCATCGAGATCCGGGAGGCCGCCAATATCGATCACGATGCGCTCGATGATGCAGGGGTGTCCGCCGAAGCTGCGTTGGCGCTCTGTCCGCAGGACGCGTGCGCCACTGGGCAGCGCCAGCCGTTCCCGCTCCGTGGCGGTGGCGGTGCCGGTCTTGATCGAGATGAACTTGGTGGTGGGATGCCGATCGCTGCTCTGGTCGCTGACCAGGCGGATGAAGCGAAAGGGCTGGCTGCTGCTGCGATGGGTGGCGACGAAGGTGCCCTTGCCCTGCTGGCGCACGACCAGATTGTCCGCCGCCATTTCCTCGATCGCCTTGCGGACGGTGCCCTGGCTCACGTCATATTCTTCCGCGAGTTTCATCTCGCTGGGCAGCAATTGCGCCGGGCGCCATTCGCCGGTCAACACCCGCTGAATCAACAATTGCTTGATTTGGAGATAGAGTGGCTGGAACTCCGGCTTGGGGTCCATCGCCTGCTTTTCGAGCGTCACTCTCTTACCCATCCTGCAAGAACCCCGTTCCTACCCGTCGTTGCGCGATTTTCGCCGACTATATCACAGAGATGGGTTGTGATTCGCGCTGATTTCCATCGCCGGGACTACGGCATCAAGACCCCACCATTTACATGCATCGATTGTCCGGTGATGTAGCGCGCCTGCGGGCCGCAGAGATAGCGGACCATGGCAGCAACTTCATCAGGACGGCCAAAACGATCCATCAGGCGGACCCGGTCCTTGTGGTGTTGTGGGTTGACGGCGCTGTGCTGGCCGCGTTCCGTTTCGATCAGGCCGGGCACCACGCAATTGGCCGTGATGTGGTCGGCGGCGAGGTCGTGGGCGAGCGCTTTCGTAAAGCCGGCGAGCGCCGCCTTGCCGGTGACGACGTGAATGCGTTGCTTGGCGCCGCTATGGCCGGTAAGGCCGCCGATATTGATGATCGTCCCGCCACCACGTGCGCGCATGGACGGAACGCAGGCCTTGCTGCACAGAAAGGCGCCGTCCAGCATGATGGACAGCACGTCCTGCCACTCGGCGAGCGATACATTGTCGAGGACGCCTTCCTTCCGGATGGCGGCATTGTTCACCAGGATGTCGATGCCGCCGAAAGCCGTCAGCCCCATGGCGACCATGCGTTCGACCGCGGCCTCATCAGTGACGTCTGCTTGGGCAATCATGGCCTTGCCGCCGGCTGCCTCAATCAAGTCGACCGTCTGCTGGGCAAAATCCAGCGAACTGCGGGTGTTGACAATGATCCTGGCGCCGGCTTCCGCCAACGCAAGAGCGATGGCGCGACCGATATTGCGGGCCGCCCCCGTGACCAGGGCAACTTTGCCAGTGAGCTCAGCCATGCGTCTTGCCACCCGCGACGGCGGCAAATCCAGCGAGGCTGGGTTGCTGCGGCAGTTGATTGGCATAGGCGAGGAGCGCTTCGCCGCGCGCCGCAGACCAGCCGCCGAACGCCGTGTTCTTCAGGAACTTCTGCTCCAGTTCGGCGCGCGATAGCGGATCGCGGCTGCCACCCCGCAGATGCGGCTGATGCAGCTCGATCACCTGGCCGTCAGTCAATTTGGCGCGCAGGTGGCCGGTGTAATTTTTCGGATACTCGTTCTTGGGATCGACCTCGAAGCCAATCTTGGCCGCGAGCTTGAGGACCGCCGGCTCCTTGATTTTCGTCTCGGTAAATTGGGCAAGACCGGCATTGCCATCCATGAAGGCTACCGCCATGCAATAGGGTGTGCTGAACTTGGCAGCATAGGCGGTTGGCGGCGTTTGCTTGAGCGCCAACGGTTCCCATAGACGATGAACAGTGCCTTCGCCGACAGCGCAGGTGATCTCGGCAATGGCGTCAGCCTGGATGCCCTGCTTGCGCAAGGCCAGGGCGCAATCGATATAGGGCTGCACCATCGTGCCGCAGGCATAAGGCTTGAAGGCCAGTTGGCTGCCAACCCACTTCTTGCTGAGACCATCCAGCAGCAGCGAGAAGTCCGGCTTGATCGACGGCGCAAAGGCGGAGAAGAAGCCGTGCGTACCTTCAAACACCGTCACCGGGCCGGTGAAGCCCGCGCCACCGAGGGCTGCCGCACGCAGGCCGGATTGCGCCGCCCAGCCGGCATGCAGACGCTTGGTCGACGAGCCATCGGCCAGATACTCGATGATGCCGGAGGCAAGGCTACCGGCGACGCCGAGGCTGTTGACGATCGCGCGACCTTTAAGTCCGGTAACGATTGCCGCCGCGACGGTCGCGGCGAATGTGCCGAGGACGGCGGTCGGGTGAAAACCCGCCTGATGCACCGATTTGTCGGAGACGAGGCCGAGCCGACACATGATCTCGATGCCGGCGGCGACCGCCAGCATCGTGCGTGCGCCATCGAGTTTGTGCTTTTCAGCCAGTGCCAGAACGGCCGGCACCACCACCGCGCCGGAATGAACCGGACAGCCTTCGAAGGTGTTGTCGAAATCTTCGCCATGCGCGGCGGTGCCGTTGATAAGGGCGGCGGCCACCGGCGACAGCCGTGCCGCATGCGCGATCACCGTGCAATCACCCTGGTCCTCGAAGGCAGCCAGGGTCGACAGGGTGTAATCCGCGTCGCGCGCGGCAACGCAAAGGCCCAGAACGTCGACGACCGTGGCGAGTGCCGCACGCTCCATGGCCGGATCAAGCTGGTCCGGCGTGAGTTGCTCGACCCAATCGGCAAGATGCTCCGAAACGGATTTTGTCACGATGCGGTTCATGGCTGGATCAACGTTGCAAGGGTGGCGGCATCGGCGAGCTTTTCGACACCGAAGGCGGCATCGATCACCGCCTGTCGGCGCTTGCCATCCAGCAAACCGTCGGTGCAGGCGGCAACTTTGCTTTCGAGATCCTTGTCGGTCATCGGATTGGCGGGACCGCCGCGATAGCGTTCATCCGCCCATTCGACCAGTTTCGTCCCGTCCTTGAGTGTCATCTCAATGCGCGAGCGGATGATGTCCCAGCCCTTGGCCTCGATCTCCGGGTCAAGCTGCGTCGTGATGCGCTTCTGCATGTCCTGCGTTGCGGCCGACTGGATGAACTCATTGGTGAATTCCTTGCGGCCCGCCTGGCGCCGCAGGACAATCATCGCCAGCAGGCCGGCCATGCTGAACTTGGCCTGCAGATGGTTCTGGGCGATGGGATATCGGATCGGGTTGAGAATGTTCGACCCGGCATAGAAATCGATGCGCTCGACCTTGGTGGGATCGACATTATGCGTCGTCACCAGCTTGAGCATCGCGTCCATCGACTGGTGCGTCACGATTCCGCTGGGATATGGCTTGATGCTGATGCCGGGTTCGACCATCGACCAAGTCTTGCCGAAGCCTTGCGCCAGTTTCGCTTCAGTGGCGCCGCCGCTCTGCACCATCATGAAGCCCCAACGCCCGTCGAGCGCTTCCGGATCGGCAGTAAACCCGCGAGCGGCGAGCAAGGCCGCGGTGACCCCGTTTTCCGAAGCGCGGCCAACATGCAGCGGTTTGGTCATGGTGCCGAAATTGCAGCGGATGCCCGAGGCAAAGCTCGCAGCGATTCCCATGGCGTGGGCCAGTTTGACACCGCTCATACCGAGCAGTTTGGCCGTCGTGGCACAGGCGCCAAACGTGCCGACTGTACCGCTGGAATGCAGGCCGCGCTTGTAATGGTCCGGCAGCATCCACTCGGAGATCTTCGATTCAACTTCGACGCCAGTGGCAAAGGCGTTCACAAAATCCCGTCCTGAGACGCCACCCAGCTTCTGACCCATCACCATCGCGGCGGTCAAGGGTGGTACGGTGGGGTGGGTCAGCAGGCCATAGACATGGGCCGGATCGTGCGACACCTGGGTATCGTCCCAGTCATGGGCGTGACCGGCCGTGCCGAGAACACGGGCAGCGAGGGCAGCTGGAATCTTGAGGTCACCGCCACCGAGCAGCAGGGCGTCCGGCCGACCGCCAACTTCACGAGCATCCTCAATGAGGACCTGCACCGATTCCTCATCGCTGCCGGCGATGTAAAGCGCCAAGCCGTCGAGAATGCAGCGCCTGGCGATCCGCACGGCTTCGTCGGGCAGACGGTCGAAGCTGCTGGCTTCAATGAAGGCGCATGCCGCGCGAGTGACATTGGTGGGTGTGTAGGTCATGGCGTTATCTGTGTTCCCTGTTCATCAAGCGGCAGTCGTCAAATACGGTAAGCGCCGAAACTTGAAAGGTCCGGCTGGCTGGCAATTGTCAGGCAGAAATCCTGCAATCTGTCGGCATCACTTTCCCGCCAGCCACCATAGACGGCATTGCGGTGGAATTTGCGCACGAGTTCGTCGCGGCTCAACGGTTCGCGCTTGCCGCCGCGCATATGCGGCTGGCGCAGTTCGATGATCCGGCCGTCTCGCAGGGTTGCGCGGATATGGCCGGAGTAGTTGACCGGATATTCATTGTCGGGATCTATGACATAGCGAATTCGTTTGGCGAGACTGAGGATACGCGGATCCTTGGCCTTCTCGTCGGTGAACTGCTCGAGGCCGGCCGCCTGATCGAAGAAGCCGACAGCCATGCAAAACGGCATGCTGAACTTCGCGGCATAACCGGACGGCGGCAGATGCTTGCCGGCAAGCGGCTCCCATAGGCGATCAACCAATCCCTCACCAGTTTCGCACAGCACGTCCACGATGTCGTCGGCAGAAATACCCTGCTGCGCCAGCCTGATCATGCAATCGATGAAAGGGTGGATCATGGTGCCGCAGGCATATGGTTTGAAGGCGATATCTCCCATCAGCCAGTTATTCCCCAGGCCCTCGGTCAGATACGAGAAGCGCGGTGTGGCGCTGGGGGCAAAGGCGCGGAAAAACCCGTGGGGGCCTTCCAGCACAGTGCGCGGGCCGTTATAGCCAGCACGTGCCATCGTCGCTGCCCGCAGGCCCGATTGTGCCGCCCAGCCGGGATGAAGCCGTTTGGTCCAGGAGCCATCGGTGAGATATTCGAGGATGCCGGAGGAGAGGGAGCCGGCGATGCCGAGTGCGTTGACCATCTGCGCACGGTCAAGATCCAGCGTGATGCCAGCGCCCACCGTGGCGCCGATCGCGCCGATGACACCGACCGGGTGAAAGCACGCCTTGTGGATGGCACCGGGTGCCACATGGTTCATCCGGCAGATCATTTCCAACCCGAAAATAATACCGCGCAGTGCCTCCGCGCCGCTGCGGCCATAGCGTTCGGCCGCTGCCAGCACAGCCGGAATCACCATGGCGCCGACGCGAATCGGCGCCCCTTCCAGCGTATCGTCAAAATCCTCGCCATGGGTGCCGGTACCGTTGATGAGCGCCGCATCGGCCGCCCGCAACGGCCGCGCATGGCCGATGGCGGTACAGTTTCCCTCGTCATCGCAGCTGCGCAGCAGAGCCTGCATGTAGTCGGTCTGGCGCGCCGACAGGCAGTTGCCGGCCATATCGAGGAGGTCGTTGACGGCCACGTCCTTGGCCTTCTGCGGGAGGCCCGCGAAGGGGAGGGCGAGCAGGCCGTCTACCAGCGCTTCAGTGAGGCTCGGTTCCTTGGTGACGGCGACGTTGGCTATCACGGACATGATCTATAACGCCCCCAACAGGCCGAAGACGCCGCGTTTGCGGATACCGCGCCGCAATAGCTCAAGATCCAGCACCTGGTCGTCATCGACATCAAGATTGACCGCGTTGCCAAAGGTCGACACGTACCAGAGCTGGGCTTTGGCATCCTTGGCTTGAAAGATCAGGTTTTCGATGCCGAAGCGCGCAACGATCGCCAACACAAAATCGCCCTTGAACGAAGCGACATCCTCACTGATGCCCTCGGCCTGTATCAGCACTTTCCAGGCGCCGGCGGCTTGATAGGTTTCGATCTGCTTGAGGACGTAAGAAAGGCTACGGGTCCAGTCCTCCTGGCCCTTTTGTCCGGCTTCCGCGACGACATCGAGACCTTGGGCCGCGGCCATCTTGATCAGTGCCGATTTGTCGGCCAGTGACATGGTGACCTGGGCGCTCGAAACCTCGACGGCGTCAGCGCCGAGTTCCCGCACGGCAGCATAAAACTCCGCTGAAACCCCTTGCGCGAAGGCTGCCTCGGTGGCGTCACCGGCCAGGAAGACCTTGATTCCGGCATCGTGATAGGCAGTGATCTTGCGGCGGAGCAGCTCAGCGGGCTGTAGACGCCAGGCGCCAATGCCCATTTTCGCGACATCGACGTAGCTGGCAGCGGTCTCCAGCAAATCTGCCTGGGCGCGCGTCCCCAGCCCGCGATCCGCCATGATGGTCAGGCCTGTTTCCCGCGGTTTGTCCGCGCGGGGCGCCACGCGGATGCAGGCAAAAGCCTTGTCTTGCAACAAAGAATCCATCAGATGAACTCGGTCAGGGGCGGCAACGTTGCCTAAGTCTTATATAAGATATAAAACTTAACCCCCTGTCAACGCTTGGCCTCGGTGGAGCCCCAATTGACCATACTCCTCAGCAATGATGACGCGCAGACGCTGCTCACCATGTCCGACTGCGTGTCGGTCCTGCAGCAAACCTATGCCGCGGCCCATGCCGGAACAGCCATCAACGGCCGGAGGTCGGACATGGTGGGACCAACCAGCCGTGCTGACAGATCCTATGTTCTCAAGATGATGGGCGCCGTTCAGCCAGATCTGAAGGTCGGTGCCGTTCGCATTAATTCGGACCTTTTCAGCTGGGTGTCGGAAGGCGCGCAACGCCGCCGCGTCAAGGTGCCGGCGGCACCGGGTGATCGCTGGGTTGGGTTGGTCCTGCTGTTCAGCACCGAGACGGGCGAACCGCTAGCGATTTTCCCGGACGGCGTGGTGCAGCGCATGCGCGTCGGGGCCACCAGTGGCATCGCGGTCCAACTGCTGGCGCGCCCGGAGGCCGATGTGCTTGCCATTCTCGGCACCGGCTGGCAAGCAGAGGCGCAGGTGATGGCGGCGGCGGCCGTTCGGCCGTTGCGTGAAATTCGTTGCTTCAGCCCCAATGCGGAACGACGTGCGGCCTTTGCTGCCAGGATGCAGGCGTTGCTCGATATCGCCACGATTGCCTGCGAAAGCGCGGTGGACGCCGTTCGGGGAGCAGATATCGTGCTCTGCGCTACCAACAGCAGTTCACATGTTCTCGATGCGACCATGCTGACGCCCGGCATGCATATCGGCACCATTCGCGACCGCGAGATTGCACCGGCGGCGATTGCCCGGGCGGATCTGGTGGTGGTGCATGACCGCGACAACCTCACCGGGCAGCATGTCGAAATCGCCCACGGGGCGGTGTTCGAGGAGAAGCGCAAGGAACTTGGTCAGGATGCGCGCACGAGCGCGCTTGTCTCAGCGCCCTCGCTGGCGGAATTGGTGGGAGGGTCTGTCGTGGGACGGCAGCGGCCCGAAGACATCACGTGCTTCCTCAACTACCATGGCATTGGCCTGCAATTCGCCGCACTCGGCGCTTTGCTGCATGCCAAGGCCAAGGAGCAGGGCCGAGGGCATCATCTCCCGACCGAATGGTTTACCGAGGACGTCCATTCATAGCGGCGATCAGGTCCCGAACTTGCGGGCGGCATCCATGGCCAGCCCCAAGCCGACACTGCCGAACATGTCGCCAGTCACTGGGGTTGCGTTGGGCAAGTGCGCCAGGATTTGACGGCGGATTTCCGGGACTGCCGTCGACCCACCGGTCAGGAACACGGACTGGATATCCGCGCCGGTGACGCCGGCGGATGCGAAGCAATGGTCGATCGCCCTGACGATCCGAAGCGCATCGTCATAGACGGCGTGATCGAGATCGCCCTGATGTAACACGGTGCTGACCGGCGGGCTGAGCGGGATGCGAAGCTCGACCTCCGGCAGTTCTGAGAGCGCTATCTTCGCGGCCTCCACTTCGGCTGCAATACGGTGCCCTTTGCGTTCGACAAAGACCTTGATCAACCGCTCGACCAGTTCCGGCTTGTCGATCTGTGCCAGGATCGAGCGCAGATAGTTGATGTTCTGGGGCGTGTAGAGGGTCGGAATACGGTGCCACGTCGCGAGGTCATGGAACAGATGACTTGGCATCGGCAGCTTCTTCGGCCCGATCAATGCGTCATACCCCAGGAACGGCATGACGTGATTGATGCTGAGCCGCCGGTCGAAATCGGTGCCGCCGATATGGACACCGCTGCGCCCAAGGATATCGCCTGATCTATCCTGCGCGCGTGCCCGCGCCGGTGAAAGCCGCGCCACCGCGAAGTCTGACGTGCCACCGCCAAGATCGACGATCAGCGCCAGTTCTTCCCGTGTCAGGGATTGTTCATAGGCCAGCGCCGCCGCCACCGGTTCGAACTGCATGTCGACGTGGCGAAATCCCTGCGCCTTGGCGATGCCGATCAGTTCGGCTTCGGCACGGCGGTCGGCCTCGTCGTCATCATCGACGAAACGCACCGGGCGGCCCAGCACGACCTGATCGATCTCGTGACCGGCGCTACGTTCCGCCTGGCTCTTCAGATGCCGCATGAACATGCCGATGATCTCGCGCATGGGCACGCGGCGGCGCTGGATGAGGGTGGTGTCGTCGATCAGTGACGAGCCAAGCACGCTTTTGAGGGCTCGCAACAACCGGCCTTCGGTGGCCTCGATATAGGCGCCAATGCCATCCCGCCCGAAGCGGACCTTATGGTCTTCATAGTCGAAGAAGATCGCGCTGGGCAACGTGACCTGCTCACCCTCCAGCGGGCATAGGGCAAAGCCGTTGCCGCTCGCCAATCCGATGGTCGAGTTCGATGTTCCGAAATCCAGGCCGCAGGCATGTCGTTGCATTCGTCGTCCAATGACTCAGTGAAAGGCATCCCAGATGGGCCGCCACAGTAGCGAGATGCCGCCGATAAAGACGACAATTTCCATGAGCATCTTGTGCAGACGCAAAGATGTGCGGTGCAGAATCCATCGCGCGAGATAATTGCCGGGGATCGTACACAGACCGATCAAGCCGCCCGCCAACAGCAGAGTGAGCGGCAAATCGCCAATCCCCTTGAAGACCACGGCCTTGGTCAGGTTGACGGTAATGGAGATGGCGGCATCGGTTGCGAGGAAAGAGGGCCCGATTAGACCCGCGCCGAGTAGCACCGGTATCATCAGGATGCCGGCACCTGGCGTGGTTCCCGTGACAACGCCAAAACACCCGCCGGCCACAGCCAACCCCGCACGGCCAAGCTGCATCTGACGCCGCGCCAGAAAACGGCCGACGGGGATCGAGATGATCAGAAAACCACCCAAGACGAGGGCAATCATGTCGTGCTGCAGGCTGAGGTAGATCGACGTGCCCACCAACACCGCGGGGATCAACGTGATGATGAGACCACCCACCAGTTTGCGATCGAGGGCGCGATGATAGAGCCAGAAGCGATGCAGATTGGTGATCAGCATGGCGAAGCTGAGTGTGGGCACGACGTTCTGCACGCCCAGCAGGGGTGCCAGGATGGGCGGCAGCAACAACCCGCCGCCGAACCCGGTCATCCCACTGCAGGTACCGGCGACGAATGCCGCCAGTCCCACAAGAAGGAGGTCCCAGGTGGAGACATGTGCGGCCACCAAATCCATAGAGAGGTTCCCCCGCGGCGTTCATGGTTTCAGTCTCAGGGCCGCCTAGGTCCGAGAGGCGGCTTTCTAACGACTGCCGCGCCGTTCAACAAGGGGAGAAGCCAGGGACGGGGTATATTTGGGCTATCGCAGGACATGCCGGCAATCGCGGCGCTCGGAACACCGAATACTCTCTAACACATTGAATAGTCTTACAATATGACATCGCGTGCCGATTGCTTTCTGGCGGTGCCGTGTCATTCTTACCCGTCCATCGCGGGATAGCTGTCATAACGCGTCGCGCTTGGGCTAGCATCGACCCAGGCCAGCCAGCTATCGATTCCGGTATCGATTCCAGCCCGCCAAAGAAATTGAGATCACCCGATGTTCCTGAGTGTCTTCGACATGTTCAAAATCGGCATCGGACCGTCATCGTCCCATACCATGGGACCCATGACAGCTGCCGTTCGCTTCGTGGAAATGTTGAGGGGCAGCATGCCGTTTCCGTCCGCCACGGCTCCCGTTCGAGTGCGCGTCACCTTGCATGGCTCACTCGCTTTTACCGGTAAGGGGCATGCAACCGACCGTGCGGTGGCGCTGGGGTTGATCGGCTATACGCCGGCCGGAATCGTGCCGGGCGAGGCGGACCTGAAGTTGGCAGCGTTGGCGGTGGAGAAGATCGTGCGCCCTGCCGGCCTGCCGGCTCTGAGCTTCGATCCTGTCAGTGATATCGTGTTCGACTACGGCGCGTCCTTGCCCGGTCATTCCAATGGTCTCATTTTCGAGGCACTCGATGCCCAGGGGCGGTCCGTATTGCGGGAGGTGTTCTACTCGATTGGTGGTGGTTTCGTCGTCACCGCGGCGGAGCTCAGCAATCCAAAATCGGTCGTGTCGGAGACGAAGGCGATCGCGCGGCCCTATCCATTCGACAGCGCGGCCGCGATGCTGGCGATGGCGCGAGATAGCCGCAAATCGATCGCTGAGATGAAGCGCGAGAACGAGCTTCGTACCATGTCGGCTTCAGAATTGCAGGCAGGCCTCGACCTGATCTGGGCGGCGATGAATGGCTGCATCGACCGCGGCCTGCTGCAAACGGGCGAGTTGCCAGGCGGGCTGCACGTCAAGCGCCGCGCGCGATCGATCCGCGAGCAGCTGGAGAAGGAAAAAGGCACCAATCGGGCGCAGCCGCATGTCACTTCCGACTGGCTCAGCGTCTACGCGATGGCGGTGAATGAGGAGAACGCTGCCGGCGGCAAGGTCGTGACCGCGCCCACCAATGGTGCCGCCGGTGTGGTGCCGGCGGTCATCCGCTATTACCTCGACCATTGCATTGGCGCTGAAGCGTCCAGGATTTCGGAATTCCTGCTGACGGCGGCAGCGATCGGCGGCCTCATCAAGCACAACGCATCAATTTCCGGCGCTGAGGCGGGCTGCCAGGGCGAAGTTGGATCGGCGGCAGCTATGGCGGCCGCCGGCCTATGTGCCGTGTTGGGTGGCACGCCGGCCCAGGTCGAAAATGCCGCTGAAATTGCGCTCGAACATCATCTCGGCATGACCTGCGATCCCGCCGCCGGCCTGGTTCAGGTGCCCTGCATCGAACGCAATGGCATCGGCGCGATCAAGGCCGTGGCGGCGGCATCGCTCGCGTTGCGGGGGGACGGCTCGCATTTCATGCCGCTCGATAATTGCATCGAGGCGATGCGCCAGACCGGCGAAGAAATGAACACCAAGTTCAAGGAAACCAGCCTGGGTGGCCTCGCCGTCAATCTGCCGGAATGCTGAGTATCGCCGCGCCTTATGGCCGATGCAAAGTCGCCCAGTCGCGTCCGCTTGCGCTGTCGTCCGGGTGCAATGTTCCGTCCTCGATGACATTAAGTTCGCCATAGTCCTCCATTGAAACGCATTGCGTGATTACGCCGTTTGTCTTCAATGGAAAGAGGGCGGCCCAGATGTGTTTGAGTTTTGGATTGTCGCCGGCCCAGGGATACGTCCAGATGAAGGGCCTGCTCGTGCGGCTGGCTTCCTCGTAATACCCGATCATCTGATTGATGCTCTCTGCATAAGAGCCGGTCGCGAATTCGTCCAGATAGTGGCCGGCTAGATTCATGCCCGTCATTTGATCGACCCTGGTGCCGCTCAACCGGAAACGCACACGAAACGGATCGCGTTCGAGATCGACGAGAAGCAGGAAGGGCAGGAGTGGCAGCAATTCCTCGATATTGAAGAGTGATCGTTCCGGTACCTCGCCGTTGGCGAGACGGTTCCAGTATTTCGACAGGATCTCGATGTTCTTGGGAACGCTGTTCATCGGCTACTCCGCAAGCACGACATGCACGCTCATATTAGGCCGATTGTTCCTTCTCTCCAATGATATTGCCGAGGTATCAGAAAGCGTCTTGCGGCCGCGACATCGCTCGGGCATGGACCGGCCGCAATCTTTGCAGGGACGGCGGCAGGTTCGCGGCCAGCCATGCCATGATCTGCGGCCGGCGGCGGAAATAGAAAATGCCGGCGGCGATGACACTCAGGCCGACCGCCGATAGCGCGATCGGGAAGAGTAATGAATCAGCAAAGACCTCATCGGCAAGATAGCCGAGATAGCAGGCGATCCCAATGGCACCGAAGATCGCATAGACCCGACGCATGAGAAATACAGCGAGGAACACCAGGGCCACGTTGATCAGGCAATAGATCGCCTTGGCCACTTCGCTGTCGCTGTCATGAGCAGTGAGGCCACCCCAGAAGGCGACGACACCGCATAGATGCAGCCAGAAAGGAAAGTCTCCAGCGGCCCATTTTTTGAGATCAAGTGCGCCAGCCACGACCATCAGCGCGAGGCCGAACCACATGGAGACATCTTCCCGGATTTGCCAGCCCCAATTGTCACCCCCGAAGATCCATGGCGTCAGGTCCATCGACAGGAACCAGAGCGCGATCGCCATGATCGCGGCGGTGAAGGGGAAAGGGTAGAAGCGCAGCGCGATGGCGCCAACAAGGATCGTCCCCAGCTCCATATAAATCCAGCTGGCGTTGATCCAATCGTAGTAATCGCCATAGGCGGCGGGTTCAGCGAAATCCGACGGCCATAGATCGTAGGATGCCTGCACGCCGAAGATCGCAAGGGGCGTCATGCTGACGGCAACGGCGATCAGAAGACCTGCCGGCACGCGCAGACCCGGGCGGTTCCACAACAGATGGGCCAGCGCCGTTGCAATGGCGGCATAGATCAGCGCCGTGATCGTGAGGGCTTTGCCACCCATGGCATCGAACGCCAGGGTGGTGAACAGCCCCATGGCACCGATGATGATGAGAGCGCCCGCGTACCAGAGGATATGCGAGAAATCGAAACGCGCCGGCCTAGTTGGTGCTTCCCTGGTCGAGAGGAAAGCCAGCAATCGGTCGACCTGGCTGCGATCGAGGATGTTGGCGGCCACAGCCGCATTGAGGTCGTTGTCGTCGATCAGGCGCATGGCCGGTCTGCCTCATGGTTGAAATACTGGTCGAGTCGCGCCGTCCTCGGACCAGTATCCTGCCTCAGGTACCAAAAGTCGATTGCCGGCTCGCCAAGAAAGAAAGGCTGGGCAGTCTTGCAGGACTGCCCAGCTGAGTGAGGCTTGGTTCTGGGAGGCGGATGCCCCTGCGGAGGACAGCGGCATCCGGGAGTGTGACTGACGAACCGGTCATCATCGCGATCAGGTGATCTGGACGGGATTGGTTGTCGAGCCACCCGCATTCGACCCTGTTGCAGGCTCTGCTGCAATCGAGGCTTCCTCGTGCTCCAGTTAGAAAAACTGTTTGAGATTATGCCTTAAAAAAAATCTGTGGCACCGACGCAGCTAATCTCGTTTGTGACGCGGGCTCTGCTCGCTTAGCGTTGGCTATCGGCCATGCCCTGCGGCGGGTGGGTCCGGAGGCGAGAAGTTCCCTCTCGCGCTTTTGGCTCTGCCTTCAACAGCGGGCAAGACCGTGATGCGATAGCCGGTGATTTTCCCGGAGCCTGCAATGCGCGGCAGCGTTGCAGATTCCGACCGAGGTGGACGTCGGACCGCCTGGAAAGGAAGATCACCGGTTGCGCTCCTTGGTTTAGATGAAGCGCAACTCCTGGCCGATGCCCTTCTTCGCGGCCTTGGTCAGCAAAGCATGCCCCAGGGCGATATCGCTGAGACTAAGGCCGCGATGCCAGAAGAGATTGGTTTCGGACTCACTCTGCCGACCGGGCTTCAGCCCAGCAACGATCTGCCCCAGTTCCGCATGCAGGTTCTCCTCGGTCAGCCGGTCAGTGTCGACATGCTGGCGTAGCGCGCCGAAGGGCAGACCCTTGCGACATTGCCCCCAATCATCAACCACCATCTTGTCCATGATGTCCGTAAGCGAGAGTTCGACCGCACTCATCGTGCCATAGGGGATCACCAGCGCGCCGCGCTTGATCCACTCGGTCTTCAGCATCGGTTGAGGCTTCGGGAGCCGCGACGCTTCGACAACAATGTCCGCGCCCCGGACGCAGGATTCCCAATCGGTTGTCACCGTGACCTTCTTGCCGAGGTCGGCCGATAGCCTGGCGGCAAAGGCGTCGCGGCTTTCCGGTCGGCGCGAATGGACGCGGATCTCATCGAAATTGAACAACCGGTCGAGCAGCCGGACGTTCCAATAGGCAGTGCCGCGCGCGCCAATATGCCCAAGAACCTTCGAATCCTTGCGGGCGAGATGCTTGGCGCCCAGTGCTGTGATGGCGCCGGTGCGCATATCAGTGATGGCGGTAGCGTCGAGGATAGCCTTAGGCATGCCGGTATGCGGATCAAACAAGTTAAGGACCGCCATCTCCGATGGCAATCCTTGTTCAAAATTGCCGACAAAATCACCGACAACTTTCACACCGGCAAGGCCCAGCGGCTTGACGACGCCGCGCAGGACGTTGAAATGACCTTTGGCCGAATCCTCCGGCACCAGATGCACGCGGGGTTCGATCACCGTTTCCTTGTTGCCTTGCGCGCGCAGGGCACTTTCCACCGCCACCAGGATCTCATCATCGGTGAGGGCTAGCTTGGCGACGTCCTCGCCATTGAGAAAGGTGATGAAGATCGGCTTGGTGGCGGTCATCTGGTTCCTTTGATCGAAATTGCCGATCCATCATCGCTTCATGGCACGGTTTTGGCGATCATCAAATCAGCACCGATGGAATAAACATCGGGCTCCTGCACGTCGGCACCATAGACGGCGCGGAACGCCTTGGGATTGCGCTCGCGCTGCGCCAGGAAGAGCTCCGGCAGGGCCGCGTAGGTGAACTTCGCTACTTCCTGTGAGGAGATCCAGCCGTCGCGTGGATCGACATCACCTTTGCCCTTCAATGCCTGATCGACCAGATAGGTGAGGAAGCCGGCGCCGAGTTCAGCGCTTTCCGGCGCCAACTGATCGCGCCTGGTCGCCGTCAGCACCTGGATGCCTGAATTGCGCAGGCCGTTGGTCAAGAAGCGCTTCTGGAACGAGGTGACGGCATAGAAATTCTCGACCGTGCCGCCGGAATAGCAGGCGTCGATGATGACGAAGACACGCTGCGCGCCGGACTTTTCCAGGGCCGCACGAATGTCGCTGGCGGAGATCCAGCTATCGGGATCGTCGGCCGTGGCGTCGCTGGGCAGGAAGTACCAGTCGCTTTCGTCCGTGACGCCATGTCCCGACAGGAACAGGATAACGGAATCTTCCGGTCTGGCAGTCTTCAATCCGTCCAGCGTTGCCATGACCTGGGCGCGGGTTGCTTTGGTATCCGTAAGATCGGCACTGGCAATATCGGTGAACAGCGCCTTCGAATAGTTTGTGATTGCCGCCTTGACGCGCTCAGCATCGTTGGCTGCGACCTTCAACTGGTATTCCTGGGGCAGTCGGCTATAGGCTGAGACGCCGACCGTGATCAGATTGAGGCGGCCTTTGCGCGGATCACCAGTGAAGGTCTGGCGCATCTCCGCCCGGTCGCCGGGATTGTCATAAGAGCCGGTCGCCACGGCCTGGAACACGTTCGGTCCCGGGACCGGCCAGACGTTGTAGCCGATGACACGGACATGTTTGCCGTCGATCTCGGCATCCTTCTGTTCCAGGATGGCACCGACATCGACGATCTTGCCGTTGTGATAGAGCCGTACATCCTTGATCCCGCCGCCCTGGTCGGTGGCAATCACCATCAGCTGATAAGGCTTGTCGCCGGCAAGTTCGGTCGAGATGGGCTCGATCTCGGCTTTGGGCGGCAACGGGAACTTCTCGACCGGATTGCCTGGCACCGTGCGCAGCTCGCGCTGGTCCTTGTCCAGCACGGCCGACAGCATGCCGGGATCGGCGAAGGCCTGGGTGAGAGATGAGATCGGAAAATTTGACTTCTTCACCGCCCAGGCGATGCCGCGCAAGCCGCTGGTAGAACCGTCGAATCGACCCTGGCGGTCGATCAATGCCCAGCCCTGACCGGAGATGAAGATCGACAGCACCAGCTCTTTGGTGACGGTATCGAAGACCTGCAGCGCACCGCCTGCATCTATCGCGATGACCTTAGCCGCGGCCTCATCATAGATGAGGCCGATAGCCGGCGATTGTAGTTCAGCGATCTGATGTGTGACCTTACCGGATTTGAGGTCGACGAGATCGATCGAATTGTCAGGGCGGAGAACGACCGCGCTGTCACCGCTGATGCCGATGTCCGCCAGGGCGACCGCGCCGATATCCGCCCCGTCGTCGCCGCGCTGCAACGCCCCATTGGCGCCGATCGCGACAAGTGTCTTCCCGAGATGGAGAGCCGTGGGCGTTTGGCCGAGGGTGACTTTCTGCGTCATCGTCTTGCCGGTTGCGGCATCGAGCACGAAGATATTGCCGGCCTCATCGGCTGCTGCGAGGAACTTGCCGTCACCTGAGAGTGCCAGCTTGTCGATGGCGGCGCCCGAGGCAGGTGTCTGCCACACCAATTTACTGCCTTCGAGCTGCCACGCCGCAATCTCGCCCTTTGCTGTTGCTGCGAACACCCAGGCGTCATCCAAGCTGCCGGCGAGCGCCGTGACGGCGGCGGATTTGCCGGGCAGGGTGGCAAAGGCCTTGCCGCTCTGCGGATCTATGAGGCGAATGCTGCCATCGGCGCTGCCGACCATGAAGGTCGTGCCGCTGGCAGACGGTGCGAAAGCGGTTCCCTGGCCGGCCTTGATCACGGCTTGTTGGCTGCCGGCCTGCAAGTTCCACAGGCGATAGGCGCCGTCACTGCCGAGCAGTGCGAAGCTGTTGCGGCCGGTTCCAACGGCAACATTGCTCAGTTTGAGCAAAGGCGTGCTGATCTTCAGCTGCGCCTGGGCATAAAGGACGTTCTCGAACAGATTGCCGCTGATCGCGTCAAACACGGCATCTTGGGCGATAGCGGGACTGGTCGCCGACAGCAACATGCCGAAAGGCAGCAATCGGATGGCGGCGCGCAGGGCGGACGAAATGGCACTCATGGTTGCCAGCTCCCATTCTTCAAATCCGCCCCCCAATAAAAAGGGGCGTGTTCGCCAAAGCGAGCCACGCCCCCTGATGCCATCCCGGATACCTCTTCGATCAGAAGCGGGCCTTGAACTCCAGCTGGCCGCCGATCTGGTTGGTTTCCTGGTTGATCACTTCGGCGCGCACACCGGCGCCGAGTGACAGCCAATCGTTCACACTGGCACGCACACCGCCCGAGAGATACAGGAAGTCGGTGTCGCCCTCGTCAACCAAGGGCACATTTTCTGGGAAAACGTGCTCGTATTGGACACCGAGATAGGGGACGAAGGGGTCGAGATTGTAACCGACCTCGACCGAACTCACCGCCGTATGAGCGTCACTGTCATCGTCGCCTTCGGCTTCGAAATCCAGCAATTCGGTATAGGAGTAGCGCCAACCGGCCTTGCCCTTCATGATGAAGTCGCCGAGCGGAAACGCGGCGTTGAGGGCGAGCTCGGTCGAATAGGTCTGGCTGTCGGAATCAACATCGTCGGTGTCGTCCGCGGTGCTCTTGCCATCGCTGTAGGCATAAGAGAACAGGCCGGTGGCGAAGAAGTAATCAGCGAAGCGGTAAGCGACATAGGGCGAGACCGTGAAGGTGTCGCTGTAGAAATCGGAATCCATGTCGCTGCCGTCGACGTCGATGTCGGTCGCCGAATTGGCATAGGCGCCGGAGATGCCAAGGAAGAAGGAATCCCCGAACCGGTGATCGATGCCGAAGGGCACCGTCCACAAATCGGTATCGAATTCGCTGCCGGCCTCTTCGATCAGGCTGTCGTTGTCGCTGGTGATGTTGGCGTAGCTGGGGGTGAGCCAGACGCTGTTGGTGTAACCGGTGTCCGGCATGCCGTCGATGGTGGACGTCACGTCGTCACCAATGCGCTTTGAAATCGCGTCGGTGACCCGGCGGCTGACTTCGTCGCGAATCTTCTTTTCGATCTCGTCGTCGGCCATCGCCAGCTTGCCGGTGGTGCCGCCAAGAACGGATGTTGCCAGAATTAGCCCCAGAGATAATCCCAGAGATAATCTCGGGGCCATTCGCAGTGATTTTGCAAAAAACGCCATAATCGTCCCTCACACAGATAAAATTAGTGTTCCCCCGGAGGGTGTTAGGTCCCCTGATCCGGATTGTATCTTTTTGTACAGTTGGTCGAATACCGCTTCTAGCGGCCCTCGCCAAGAGCGTCAACCCAGCCTTGTGACGGCAATCACAAACTAACTGCCTTTCCATGGCGTCTAACATGCCCCTCTGTCTATGATGCCTTGGTGCCCGCTAATCCGCAAAGCTAAGAAGATGCTAAAATGACGAGCAAGTTTAATAAAATCAGAGGTTTGGTAGCTGGCGGCGCGACGGCCGCGGCAGCCCTGATTCTGCTCAGCGTCCCCGCACAGTCCGCGCCCCGCAAGGTCGCGATCGTCGAGGATTCGGCCAAGACCGAGGGTCTCGGCCAAGCCTTTGATCTGCTCGCCGAACACGACACGGTGACATTGGCCGTCGGCGAGACCCTGGTGCTGGGCTACCTCAAATCCTGCATTCGCGAGACGATCACTGGCGGCACCGTGACGGTCGGTACCAAGGAATCCGTGGTCGAAGGCGGCAAGGTCAGCCGCGAGAAGACCGAATGCGCCGTGAACAAGCTTGCTCTGACGGCGGACGAATCCCAACAAAGCGCCACGATCGCGTTCCGCGGCACCATCAAGCATATCTTCACCCGCCAGCCGCTCATCATGGCCGGGAAGAGCGAAGGCGTGACGATCGAGCCGTTCGAGGGTGGAGAATCCTGGAAACTCGTCCCGGAAAACGATCGGATCGACTTCCAGGCTGCGAAGCTCGAGATGCAGCCTGGCAAGAGCTACCGCGTGAAGGGTGCTAGCAGTGTCGTTGTTGTCGAAGTTGACGACAAGGCCACGACAGCGAAGACTGGCCCGCTTGAGCGGGTCGTGGTTCTCGACTAAGGAATCGGCCCGACTAATTGACCGAACAGCGAGGCGCCTTGCGGGGGCGGCGGAACATCTTATTGGCAATAGCCGCGGCTGCGCTCATCGGCGCGGCCTCTTTTTCGTCTTGGGGCATCGCCCTCGACCGCCTGTCGATCGATTTGCTGCATCTTGTTCATGTTCGCGTCTGGGGGCCAGCTCCGATGAGCAAGGAAATCGTCATCCTTGCGATCGACGAAGAAACCTACCGAGACAAGGAAAGCAGCGTCGCCGAACTGCCACAGGCGCTTTGGACGCCGCAATTTGCAACTGTCCTCAACGCCGTCCTGGATGCCGAGCCGAAGGTCATTGGGCTCGACATGATCCTGCCAACGTCGGCCGAAGGCGTCATCCCTGGCTATGACAAGAGTTGGCGTCTCGCTCTTAATCGAGCGGCAAAAAAGAGCCAAATCGTTCTTAGTTTTGCCAAGCACCAGGTCGAACCCGTCGAGCCCGTATGGCACCAATTCAATGCTGTGCTGGCCGCTGATTTTCCCCGCAACGTAAGTCCTGCAAACATATCGACAGATGACGATGGAATTGTGAGGCGCGTGCCGACGTCTTTTTCCGGCGAAGAAACCGATACCACGGTGCCAAGCTTCACGAGTGAGTTGTTTCTGCGGGCGCGCGGTCTGGATCTAAGTGCGCTGCAGGAAAAACCAGAACTCATACTGAATTTCGCTGCGGCGAACCGGCCACCGATCTACTCCTTTGGGGATATCTTGGCGTGCGCTGAGACGGGCCATCCGGAGTTTTTTAAAGAACAGTTTGCCGACCGCATCGTTTTGCTGGGGGGTGTTCTTGACATCGAAGATCGCCGTTTGACGTCCGGACGATTTGCGACTTTGCCCGAAGGGCAAGATATTGGGCCCAGATGTGTCAAGCAGAGTGTGTCAAACAACTATTCGGGCGAGCGTCGCGATCTCATGCCTGGGGTTCTGATACATGCAGCCGCGATAGATAATCTTCTCCACAACAGCGACCTGCATTCGCTGCCTTCATGGACAAGATATGTGCTGATTGCAACGCTTTCTCTTTTTTCAATTCTGGTTTTCGTGATCCTGAAGCCAAAGGGAGCGTTGCCGATCTGGGTGGTCGCTATGTTGTGCTGGTGCGTAGTGGCGACGTTGGCATTTGCGCATTTCCTGATCATCCCGATCATCACAGGTATCTTTGCCATGTCCCTTGCTGCCCCCACCGGCATTGCCTTGCGCATGGGCAGCATGGATCGGGCGCGGCGGCAGCTGCGTCAGGCGTTCTCGCTCTATCTGCCGCGCAGTGAGGTCGATCGGCTGGTGCGGGAGGAGAAGCTGCCTTCGCTGGGTGGTGAGTTGCGCGACGTCACGATCCTGTTTTCCGACATCGCCTCCTATTCGACGCTGTCCGAGCGCGTGGCACCGGGACCGCTGGTCGATGAGCTCAACCGCTATTTCGGGCGCATGACGGATATCGTCCAGGCCCATGGTGGCTTCGTCGACAAGTTCATCGGCGACGGCGTGCTGGCGATTTTCGGTGCGCCGCTGGTAAGGCCGAATTCATCGGCCGATGCCGTGCGCGCCAGCCTGGCCATGATCAAGTCGCTGCAGGAAGAGCCGCTCTTCATCGGCGGTGATGGCCGGATCGCGATCCGCATCGGCCTGCACCGGGGTGATGCCATTGTCGGCAATATCGGGTCGTCGCAGCGCTTCAACTACACCGTCATGGGTGACGCCGTGAACGTCGCCTCGCGCCTGGAAGGTGTGGGAAAGCACTATGGCATCCCGATCGTGGCGAGCGAGCAGGTGCAGGAAGCGGCAGCCGGTGACTTCGCCTTCCGCGAACTAGACTTCATTCGTGTGGTTGGCCGCGACCAGCCCGTCCGGCTGTTCCAGCCGCTTGAGCCAGAGGACGCTGCCGCGCTCGATCTTGAAAGTTTCCAGGCTGCATTGGCGCTTTGGCGCAAGGGAGCGTTTGCCGAAGCGGCGACAGCCTTTGCCACGCTGGCGCAACAAGGTGACACCTTAGCGGCACGCTATGTCGTCTGGGCGCAAAGCTATGCCGAAACTCCGCTGAGCGGTTGGGAAGGCATTATTCAGCAGGGATCGAAATAAGGTGGGATGGATGCAGGATTTCAAGGGCAGGCATGTGCTGGTGACGGGTGGCGGTACCGGTATCGGCGCCGCCATCTCGCGTGGCTTTGCCGCCGGTGGCGCCAAGGTCGCCATTCACTATCATGCCGGCAAGGCGGCCGCTGACAAGCTTGTGGGCGAAATTGCCGAGCAGGGCGGTTACGCCGTGGCGCTGAGCGCCGATCTCACCACACCCAATGCCGCTGCGGATCTGGTGGCGCGGACGGTGGTGGCACTCGGCGGGCTGGATATTCTTATCAACAACGCCGGCGGTATGGTCGGACGCCGGCAGCTGGCTGAGATCGACGACGCTTTCATTGACGAGGTGTTCGATCTCAATGTCCGCTCCACGGTGCATTGCTGTCGCGCGGCGCTGCCACATCTCTCCGCCGGCGGCAAAGGCGTCATCGTCAATGTAAGTTCGGTGTCGGCGCGCACCGGCGGCAGTCCGGGTTCCAGCATCTATAGCGGCGCCAAGGGCTTCATCTCGACTTTCACCCGGTCGCTGGCGCGGGAGCTGGCGCCGAACGGCATCCGCGTGAACGCGGTGTCGCCGGGCACCATCCATACAGACTTCCATGTCCGGCATTCGACGCCGGAGAAACTGGAAGCGACCCGCAAGACCATTCCGCAGATGCGACTGGGCACGGCGGAGGATTGCGCCGGGACAGTGCTTTACCTCAGCAACGAAAACCTGTCCGGCTATGTGACCGGACAGGTGATCGAGGTAAATGGCGGCCAGTTGATGGTCTAGACCTTCGCCACCTTTACCCAGGCGGCATTGCGCTGGGACGATTTCACCGCCGCTTCGATGAAGGCTACCCCTCGCGCGCCGTCAGTAACTGTCGGAAAGGTGACGGCGGCGTCTGGCCGGCGCCGAATGCGCGCGGCACGGATCGCTGCTGCGACCTCACTGTAGATGTTGGCGAAACCTTCCAGATAACCTTCCGGATGTCCGGGCGGCACACGCGTCATGCGCGCCGCCGCCGCATTGGCGGCACCCGTGGCGCGCGAGAGCACCTGGGTTGGCTTCCCGAACGGCGACCAAAGCAGCTGATTGGGATGTTCCTGATGCCACTCCAGCCCGCCTTTGGTGCCATAGATCCTGAGCTTCAGATTGTTCTCATTGCCCGGACTGACCTGACTGGTCCAGAGGATGCCGCGGGCGCCACCGCGGAAGCGCAGCAGGATGTTGGCATTGTCGTCGAGCTTGCGGCCGGGCACGAAGGAAGTGAGGTCGGCAGCCAATGAATCGAGCTGCAGGCCGGTGACGAAACAGGCGATGTCATAGGCGTGGGTGCCGACATCGCCGATTGAGCCACCGGCGCCGGATTGCTTCGGGTCGGCGCGCCACAAAGCCTGCTTCTGTCCCGTGGCCTCGATCTTCTCGGTCAGCCAATCCTGGGGGTACTCGACCTGCACAACGCGGAGCGTGCCGAGGTCGCCTTCGGCCACCATCTGCCGCGCGTGACGCACCATGGGGTAGCCCGTGTAGTTGTAGGTGACGGCCAGGATGCGCCGCGCCTTCTTGGCGCGCTTCTTGAGATCGAGTGCATCTTTCAGCGTCGTCGTCATCGGCTTGTCGCAGATGACATGGATGCCGGCATCGAGAAACGCCCGTGCCGCCGGGGCATGAAGATGGTTGGGGGTCACGATGGCGACAGCCTCGATGCCGTCTTCCCGTGCCGCTTCCTTCAGTGCCATGGTCTCGAAATCGGGATAGGCGCGGTCCTTGGCGATGCCAAGGACCGCCGCAGACCGCTTGGACTTTGCTGGCGTGGAGGAAAGGGCCCCCGCGACCAGCTCATATTGATCGTCCATGCGTGCGGCCAGGCGATGCACGGCGCCGATGAAAGCTCCCTCACCACCGCCCACCATGCCCAAGCGAATGCGGTTCTTGCCGCCCTTTTCCTTGCTGCCTTCGATAGCCATTTTCGATCCCCCTTTAGCGAATGCCGAGCATACGTTGATTGGCGGCCTTGTCCGTGCCGCCGCTCGCGAAATCATCGAAGGCCCTTTCAGTCACCCGGATGATGTGGTCGCGAATGAAGACTGCCCCTTCCTTGGCGCCGTCCTCGGGATGCTTCAGGCAACATTCCCACTCCATAACGGCCCAGCCTTTGAATCCGTACTGCGCGAACTTGGAGAAAATGCCTTTGAAATCGACTTGGCCATCGCCCAATGAGCGGAAACGGCCGGCGCGGTTAACCCAGCTCTGATAGCCGCCATAGACACCCTGGCGTCCGGTCGGGTTGAACTCGGCATCCTTCACATGGAACATCTTGATGCGCTCATGATAGATGTCGATGTACTCGAGATAGTCCAGGCATTGCAGCACGAAGTGCGATGGGTCATAGAGAATGTTGCAACGCGGATGATTTTTCACGCGTTCGAGGAACATCTCGAAGGTGACGCCGTCATGCAGATCTTCGCCGGGGTGGATTTCATAGCAGACATCGACGCCCACCTTGTCGAAGGCATTGAGGATCGGCAGCCAGCGCTTGGCCAATTCTTCGAAAGCCGTGTCGGTGAGACCCTTGGGTCGCTGCGGCCAAGGATACATGAATGGCCATTCCAGCGCGCCTGAGAAAGTCACGTGGGCGGTGAGGCCGAGGTTTTGTGACGCCTTGGCTGCCAACATCATCTGGTCGACCGCCCATTTCTGCCGCGCCTTTGGGTTGCCCCGCACTTTCTGCGGCGCAAAGCCATCGAAGGCCTGATCATAGGCGGGATGGACCGCCACCAGCTGACCCTGGAGATGAGTCGACAGTTCGGTGATGGCGATGCCGTGCTTGGCGGCGGTACCTTTCAAATCCTCGCAATAGGATTTCGATTTGGCAGCTTTTTCGAGATCGATCATGCGGCCATCCCAGCTCGGCACCTGCACGCCCTTGAAGCCGAGGCTTGCCGCCCACTTGCAGATCGCGTCGAAGGAATTGAACGGTGCCTTGTCGCCGGCGAACTGCGCCAGGAAGATCGCCGGTCCTTTGATGGTGGTCAGTGCCATGGTCGTTTCTCCCATTTGCTGCGCCTTATGACCTCGGCGCGTTATCGTTGTGGATCAGATGTCGGACATTAAAGTACTGGAGTTGGTCATAATGCGATCGCCTTTAGGTTCGGATAAGCCTTCCGGTAGCGGGCATAGGCGATGGCATAGCCGTCACGCAAAGCCGGATCGGGCTCCACAGTCGCGGCGCGTTGCGGTGGCCGACAGACCGTCAATGGATCTTCGCCGGTGGCAGCAAGGCGCCCGAGGCGAGCTGCGCCAAACGCTCCGCTGACCTCGGCGCCCGTGATTTGCGAAAGCGGCAGATCGAGCACGTTGGCGAGGATCGACAGCCAGAGAGCCGAACGTGCGCCGCCACCTATCACATCAGCGGCGCTGATCCGTGTCCCGGCCGCGCGTAGAGCCGTCAGGCAGTCGCTGAGGGCGAAGGCAACACCTTCCATGACGGATTGGACCAATGCAGCACGGTCCGTCTCATGAGAGAGGCCGATGAAGGCGCCGCGGATCTGCGGGTCATTGTGCGGCGTCCGCTCACCCGAGAGATAGGGCAGGAACAGCAGGTTGCTTGGCCGAGCAACCTTGTCGCCCATACCGGCCAGCAGATCGGCTTCCGAAGCACCAAGCGTCGTAGAAAGCCAGCTGAGGCACGAGGCGGCCGACAGAATGACGCCCATCTGATGCCATGTCTCGGGGATGCAATGGCAGAACGCGTGCACCGCTTCGGCCGGGTTCGGCGCAAAGCCTGCGGTCGTTGCCCACAGCACGCCCGACGTGCCCAGAGAAACAAAGGCATCACCGGGGCGCACGGCACCCAGACTGATCGCCCCTGCCGCATTGTCGCCGGCACCACCGGCGAAAACGGGCGCTGAGGTCATTCCCCATCGCTGCGCGAGTTCCTGCCGCAACCGACCAGCCGGCTGCGACCCTTCGACGAGGCGCGGCATATGTTCGCGCGCGAGCCCGGTCGCCGCCAGTGCCGCATCCGACCAGTCGCGCTTGCCGACGTCGAGCCACAGCGTGCCGGCGGCATCTGACATGTCCTCGACATACTCGCCGGTGAGAAGCAGACGCAGATAGGCCTTGGGCAGCAGCACCTTGGCCGTGGCAGCGAAAATCGCCGGTTCCTGCTTCCGAATCCAGAGCAGCTTCGGCGCAGTGAAACCAGGCATGGCGATGTTGCCGGTTACAGATCGCAATGCGGGCCACATGGCCTCCATCTCAGCACATTCCGTCGCCGCGCGCCCGTCGTTCCACAGAATGCAGGGTCGCAGCACGCGGTCTTGCGCATCGAGCAAGGTGGCACCATGCATGTGCCCCGACAGGCCAATGCCCCGGACGGCGGCCATGGCTGCCGGTGCATCATGCGCCAGGTGGTCGAGTGCCGTCACGGTGGCTGTCCACCACGAGGCCGGATTTTGTTCGGAATGAGTCGGGGCCGGGCGACTGACCACCAATGCCTCGCTGGCGGTCGCAATCACGCGCTCGTTTTCATCCACGAGGACGCATTTGACGGAAGACGTGCCGAGGTCAATACCGATGAACATTTATGTCCTAAGGCGTTACGGTAAATTGTCGCGCAGGAAGATATCGATCCGGATGCGCTCTTGGTCGTCGACCATCGGTTGGCCGCTGCACTGCGCGAGAAGAACCCGCGCCGCCGAGCGCGCCTCGTGGCCGGCATCCTGGTTGATGACAGCGTCCATGCTGCCTTGTATGAGAAAGCGCCGTGAGAATTCCGTGAGCTCGTGGCCGATGAAAATCACCTCTCGCGCCTTGCCCGCAGTCTCCAATGCCTCGACGATGCCGCGTGTGCCGGCCCCGATGCTGTAGATACCGACCAGGTCGGCGTGGTCGCGCAACAGAGTTGCCGTCAGGTCGCGGCAGCGCGTGGCATCATCATGTCCTTCCATCGTCGGCAAGGGTATGAGGGCCGGATATTCCGCGGCAATGACCTGCTGGAACCCGAACAGGCGCTCAGCGTGATCGCGCAAGGTAAGGCTGCCGGCAATGACTCCGAGCTTGCCGCGACGATTTGCGGAAAAGCGGCCCAGCAGCGTGCCAGCCGTGCGTCCGGCCGATGGATTGTCGATCCCGATGAAACGATGGCGCCGTGAGGTCGGCGCGTCAGAGACCAAGGTCACGACGACCATGCCACTCTCGACCAGCAGATTGATTGCGTCGCGCACGGCAGGATGATCGAGAGCCACGACCGCGACACCATGATAGCGGCCGATCAGGCCGCTCAGAGTCTCTGACAAAACCTGTGGGTCGAAGACATCGACACGCAGCATGTCGCCAAAGGTGTTCTGATCATCCAGCCAATGCAGCGAACGCTCCACCTGGCCCGCCAATTGAGCCATAAAGGTGTTGGTGCCCGTTGGCAGCACGAAGCAGAAGTTGAACTGAATGCCGCGCGCTAGGCGCACGGCGGCGGGGTCTGGGCGATAGCCGAGTTTGACCAGCGCCTGCTCAACACGTTCGACGGTTCGCGCGCTGACTCCGGGGCGGCGGTTGAAGACGCGGTCGACCGTCGCCAAGCTCACCTGAGCACGTTCTGCAACATCAACAAGGGTGGGGCGGCGCGGCTGATCGATCATGCCGGCAACCTGCCGCGAACGGCTGAGGTGCGCAACGCAAAAAATGAGGTGTTCGTCCGCGTAGCCAATCTCGTTCGCAGTTGCAGCGTGTTTATAATGTTTAGTTTAACAGGTCGGGCGTTTCGGCGGACATCTCCAATATTGCGCCCGCAGCATAATAATTGACCAATTTGCTGCGGTGCAGCGCATTTATCATGCGAACAAGTACGGAATGCTGCCCCATTTTCCAACAATTCCGCTATTTCGATACTTGTGATGTTTAGTGAATTGGAATATTACTTAACACCACGCGGGGGCTGCTTGATACCTCATCATCTGGCCACGGCGGAGATCCATAAGAAGAAACGTCTGAAAGCGCGGGGAGCGCCGACAGGACCCTCCAATGCCACCACGATCAAGCGATGGGCGCATGGAGGAAGTGGATGCAACAATGGGAGGAAAGTGGAATGACGAAGTTCCTTGCGGGCGCAGGCGCGCTGGCGGCAGCCATCGCCTTTGCACCAATTTCTGACGCCAAGGCTGATACGCTGACGCTCTGCTGGGCGGCCTGGGATCCAGCCAATGCGCTGGTCGAATTGTCGAAAGACTTTACGGCTCAGTCCGGTACAGAAATGAAATTCGAATTCGTGCCGTGGCCCAATTTCGCCGACCGCATGCTCAACGAGCTCAATTCGGGCGGCAAGCTGTGCGATCTGCTGATAGGCGATTCACAATGGATCGGCGGGTCGGCTGAGAATGGCTACTATGTGAAGCTCAATGATTTCTTCGACAAAGAAGGAATCAAGATGTCGGACTTCGCGCCGGCAACTGTCTACGCTTACTCGACCTGGCCCAAGGGCACGCCGAACTATTGGGCGCTGCCGGCGATGGGTGATGCCAATGGCTGGTTCTACCGCAAGGATTGGTTCGAAAATGCCGATCTGATGGCGGAATACAAGACCAAGTACAATCGTGATCTGGCGCCGCCGAAGACCTGGGTGGAGCTGAAAGAGACCGCCGAATTCTTCCAGGGCCGGGAGATCGACGGCAAGAAAGTCTACGGCGCGGCAATCTTCACCGAGCGTGCCTCCGAAGGCATCACGATGGGTGCCACCTCGGCGCTTTATCCCTATGGCTTCAAATACGAGAACACGCCCGGCAAATACGACATGGAAGGTGCTGTCAATTCGGCCGACGCGGTTGCCGGTCTGGAGATGTACAAGGCCATCTACAAGTGCTGCACCCCTCCGGGCTACACCGACAGCTACATGGGTGAAAACCTCGACGCCTTCAAATCGGGTCAGGTCGCCATGATGATGAACTGGTTCGCCTTCATGCCCGGCATGGCGAAGGACGAAACTGTCGGGTCGAAGACCGGCTTCTTCGTCAACCCGAGCGCCAAGGTCGCCGCGTCGACGCTGGGCGGGCAGGGTATCTCAGTTGTCGCCAACACTGACAACATGGACGGCGCGCTGGCCTACATCAAATGGTTCGCCCAGCCGGACGTGCAGAAGAAATGGTGGTCGCTCGGCGGTTACGCCTGCCATAACGCTGTGCTGAATGACCCGGGTTTCAAGGACTCGCAGCCCTTCGCTGCCCAATTCCTCGAAGCCATGGGCGGTGTGCAGGATTTCTGGCAGGAGCCGTCTTATGCCCAGCTGCTTCAGGCCATGCAGAAGCGTATGCATGACTATGTGGTCGCTGACCAGGGCACCGCAAAAGAGGCCCTCGACGGCCTCATCCAGGATTGGACTGCAGTCTTCCAGGAAGAAGGCAAGCTCTAACGTTTTGCCTCAGAGCAACGGCGTCTCCTGCCTCCATGCAGGAGACGCCGGTCTTTCCCGCGAGTCAAAATGCCAATAATTACGCCATCGCCAATCGTGCTGCAGCTGCGACGCCAACAGGCGTCTCCAAAGCCGTTCGCGGATTATCCGACCGATCGATCGCCTGGCTGTTCGTTGCGCCAACAATGATCCTGTTGCTGGCTATCAACATTTTTCCGTTGATCTGGACGGTCTACCTGTCCTTCACCAACTATGCGTCGAACCGACCCAATCGACCCGTGATTAATGTCGGCCTCAAATGGTATCGGGATATTCTGAGTTCGCCGGAGATATGGACGGCAATGCAGGCGACGGCCCATTTCGTCTTCTGGACCATTCTGTTTCAGACCTTGATCGGGTTCTCGCTGGCCTATCTCGTTGATCGCAAATTTCGCGGCCATGCCTTCTGGACGACCATCATCCTCATTCCGATGATGCTCTCGCCGGCTGTCGTCGGCAATTTCTGGAAGTTCCTGTATCAGCCGCAAATCGGCCTGTTCAATTACGTCGTCTCCTTCTTCACCGGGCTTCCGCCATCTTCCTTCGAGATGCTGGGCTCGGTGACTTTGGCACCGTGGGCGATCATCATCGTCGATACCTGGATGTGGACGCCTTATGTGATGCTGATCTGCTTGGCGGGCCTGCGCTCAATTCCGGATTACATCCTGGAAGCTGCCGAGGTGGATCGTGCCTCTCGCTGGCGCCAGTTCTGGTCCATTACGCTACCCATGGCGCTGCCCTTTATCATGCTGGCTGTTCTGTTCCGCGGCATCGAGAACTTCAAGATGTTTGACATGGTCATGTTGCTGACTGGCGGTGGGCCGGGTTCCACCACAGAACTCGCCTCGATCACGCTGAAGCGCGCTGCCTTTGAGGCGTACCGGACAGGGTATTCCTCGGCCTTTGCCATTATCCTGTTTGTCGTCGTCTTCGGCCTCGCCAATGTCTATGTGAAGGCCCTCAACAAGGTGAAACAGAGATGAGTGGCGCATCGACCACTGCACATTCCGTCGTCGAGCCATCGGCAACGTCGAAGCGGGTCGCTGGTTTTTTCGTGATCCTCTATGCGCTGATATCGATGGCGCCACTTGCCTGGATCTTCGCAACCGGTTGGAAGACGCCACCTGACTCCATCTCGTATCCGCCAAAGGTGGTGTTCGATCCCTCGCTGGAGGGCTATTGCAATCTCTTCACGACGCGCACGCGGCAGACGAACGAGTACATTGAGGCTCTGGGTCCGCCGCAGGGCGCCTGTGACGAGGTGACGCGCCGCCGCGAAATGGTGATCGCCGGTCAATCCAACTACGTGCCGCGTTTCATCAACTCGCTGATCATCGCCTTTGGATCGACCTTCCTTGCGGTATCTCTGGGCGTGTTCTCAGCCTATGCCTTTTCACGGTTCAAGATTCCGCTCGCCGACGACCTTCTGTTCTTCATCCTGTCGACGCGCATGATGCCGCCCATCGCGGTGGCGATCCCGATCTATCTCATGTACCGCGAACTCGGCCTGTCGGATTCGGCCCTGGGCATGATCCTGCTCTACACCGCCGTCAATGTGTCCCTGGCGGTCTGGCTGCTGAAGGGTTTCATCGACGAGATCCCGCGCGAATATGAAGAAGCGGCCATGATCGATGGCTATACGCGACTGCATGCCTTCTTCAAGGTCGTGTTGCCGCAGGCCGCGACCGGCATCGCTGCGACCGCAATCTTCTGCATGATTTTCGCCTGGAATGAATATGCCTTTGCCGTCCTGCTGACATCGGGCGAGGCGCAGACGGCACCACCCTTCATTCCCACCATCATCGGTGAGGGTGGCATGGATTGGCCCGCGGTCGGCGCCGGTACGACCTTGTTCTTGATCCCCATTGTCGTTTTCACGATTGTGCTGCGCAAGCACCTGCTGCGGGGCATCACATTCGGGGCGGTGCGGAAATGAGCATGAAACCTCTCGTCACAGATCAATCGCAGTCGAAGCGCAACTGGCCGGGCTGGGCAAGGCGCGGCCTTCTCGAGAACGTCGCCATCGCTCTCATCCTCTTGGGTGTCTTCATGTTGGTTCAGCCCTTCTCGATCACGCTCTATGGCTGGTCCTTCATCACGGTACTCGTCGGGATCGTGATGTTCACGGTCGTCAGCAAGTTCCCGGAGTAGACGATGGCCGAGATCAGGGTTGAAAATCTGCATAAGAGCTTCGGTGAGTTTGTGGCCGTCCGGAACTCCAACTTCACTGTCGAGGACGGGGAGTTTGTGGTCCTGCTTGGTCCATCCGGCTGCGGCAAGACCACGACGTTGCGCATGATCGCCGGGCTGGAACTGCCGACCTCGGGCCGGATTCTGTTGGGTGGCAATGATGTGACCTTCAAACGTGCCGGAGAGCGCGATATCGCCTTCGTCTTCCAGCTGTTCGCCCTCTACCCGCATATGAATGTGCGGCAGAACATCGGCTTTCCATTGAAATGCGAGGGCGTACCCAGGTCCGAAATCGCCCGACGCGTGACGGAAGCCGCGCGTATCCTGCGGATCGAGCATATCATGAACAAGCCGGTGTCGGGCCTCTCCGGCGGCGACCGGCAGCGCGTGGCGCTTGGCCGTGCGATTGTCCGGGAACCGATGTGCTTCCTGATGGACGAGCCGCTGGGTGCCCTCGATTCCGAATTCCGGCATGTCATGTGCGGCGAGCTGCGTGGCCTTCACAACCGGTTGAAGGCGACCACGGTCTACGTGACCCATGATCAGCTCGAAGCCATGTCGATGGCCGACAAGATCGCTGTGATGAGCGGTGGCCTGATCGAGCAGTTCGGCTCCCCGCAGGAAATTTATCAGCGCCCGGTCAGCATGTTCGTCGCTGATTTCATCGGCTCGCCGCCCATGAACTTTCTGAAATTTGAAAGCGGCATCGCACGCGGCAGTGCCGAGGCGCGGCTGGGTGACGCCGTAGTGCCGATGCCGGCCGTGCACGAAGACGTGGCACCGGCAAAGCTGGTGCTCGGTGTGCGTCCAGAACATATCCGCTTTGATGATGCCTCGCCGCTACGTGGATCGGTCTACGGCGCCGAATATCTCGGCACCACACAGATCATCACCGTCGATACCGAGTTCGGCCAGATCAAGGCGCGTACGAACTCGCATATCAATGTCGCGACCGGATCTCATGTCGGGCTGCGGTTCAATGCGGATAGATTGTCTCTGTTCCGCGGCGATGGCGGCCGCGCGGTGAACAGTGCGTTGTACGAGGGTGTTGCCCATGGCTGAGGTCAGGCTTGAATCCGTCACCAAGCGGTTTGGCGAAACGATCGGGGTCGAGGGCATTGATCTCACGGTCCATGACGGCGAATTCGTGGTGCTGCTGGGGCCGACAGGTGCTGGTAAAACCACCACCCTGCGCTTGATTGCCGGCCTCGAAAAACCGGACCACGGGCTGGTCTATCTCAACGGCAAGAACGCAGCACCGCTGTCGCCGGCGGAGCGCGATGTTGCCTTCGTCTTCCAGCAATACTCGCTATACCCGCATCTCAGCGTGTTCGAGAACCTCGCCTTTCCGTTGCGCTCGCCTGTGCGACGCCGTGACGAGGCGACCATCAAGGCGACCGTAGAGCGCGTCGCTGCCATGCTCCGCATCGAGAAGAAACTGCAGAACCGTGCTACACGCCTATCCGGCGGTGAGATGCAGCGCGTCGCCATCGGCCGTGCGCTGGTGCGGTCACCCTCGATCTATCTCATGGACGAGCCGCTGTCGTCACTCGATGCCAAGCTTCGCTCGGACATGCGGCTTGAACTGCAGCATATCCAGCGCGATCTCGGTGCCACCATGCTCTATGTGACCCATGACCAGATCGAGGCCATGACCATGGCGACCCGCATCGGTGTGCTTGATCACGGGCATCTGGTGCAGATCGGGACGCCGCGCGAAATCTATGAAGCGCCGCGCAACGTCTACGTGGCGACCCGCCTTGGCATGCCGTCGATCAATCTGGTGCCGGCGGCGGCCTTTAGTGGCCAGCCGATGCCGCCGGGTACGCAGACCATTGGCGCTCGCACCGAACATGTCGTTGTGGGCAAGCGGGCATCGGGCGCCAGCAAGCCGGCGACGGTGGATTGGATTGAACATCTCGGCGATCAGAACCATCTCCATCTTAGCTTGGGCGAACATAAACTGGTGACGCTGGTCGACCCTGACATGGCCTTGTCGGTTGGCGATGCCATCGACCTCAGTCTGCAAGGTGCCCTGTATTTTGGTGCCGATGGCGAACGGATAGCGGCTTAAGGAATGACCATGATGATGCGTAACGAGTGGAGCATGGCATGACGGAGCAAGGTGTCGCTCTTCGCAAGGCGCTGGTAGCGGCGACGGCGAAGACAATCCTGGAACATGCCGAAGAACTGACAGCACTCGATCAGGCAATCGGCGATGGCGATCATGGCATCAACATGAAGCGTGGTTTCGAGGCCGTGGTCGCGGATCTCGACGCTCTCGCGCCCAAGCCCTGGCCGGATTTCCTGAAAGGCGTCGGCATGACGCTGGTCATGAAGGTGGGAGGTGCCTCCGGACCACTGTTTGGAACCTTCTTCATGACGTTGGGCAAGGAACTGCCGATCGGGCCGACGGCCGATGACGTGATCCGGGCGTTGCGGGCCGCCATCGTCGCCGTGCAGGCGCGCGGCAAAGCGGAGCCGGGACACAAGACATTGCTTGATGTACTGGTGCCGGTCGTCGAACAGCTTGAGGCCGGCAATCGCAATCTCGACGGCATGGTGCAGAAGGCACATGAGGCAAGCGAGGCGACCAAGCCTCTCAAGGCCATTCGCGGCCGGGCATCCTTCCTGGGTGATCGGTCGATCGGGCATATGGATCCGGGCGCCCGTTCATCTGCCTTGATGATTGCTGCGGTCGCCGACGTATTGAAGGAAGTGGCATGAACAGGGTTGGCATCGTCATCGTTTCGCACTCTCCCAAAGTGGCTGAGGGAGCTGCCGACATGGTGCGCCAGATGGTGGGCAACGAAGTTCCGCTCGCCTGGTGCGGTGGTGATCCGGCTGGCAATCTCGGCACGTCGGTCGAGCTCATTCTCGCCGCTGTTGAAGCAGCTTGGTCGGATGCGGGTGTCGCGATCCTCGTGGACCTCGGTGGGGCCGAGACGAATTCTGAAATGGCGATCGAGATGTTGCCGGCGGAACGCCAGGGAAAAGTTGTGGTGTGCAATGCGCCGATTGTTGAAGGTGCGGTTATCGCCGCCACGGAGGCGTCGGGTGGTTCCGCGCTGGACATCGTTCGGCGGACCGCTGAAGAACTGTCGCCGCAGTAGGCGGTGGCTTCGAGTCGGCCGTCTGCAGGCATTTGAGTTGAGGGTTGAGGAATAGTTGGCATGAGTGAGACGCCGATCAAGGCAGCGATCGAAATTACCAATCCGACGGGGCTGCATGCGCGCCCGGCGGTGAAGATGACCAAGCTTGCCAAGACGTTTGGGGCGAAGATACAGGTGGCGTTCAATGAAGCCGGCCCCTGGATCGACGCGAAGAGTGTCGTCAAGGTGATGGCGCTGAAAGCGCCAAAAGGTGCCGTCCTCCATTTTTCCGCGACCGGCGTGGACGCAGCGACCGCCATTGCTGAGCTGTCGGATCTGGTGCGCCGGGACTTCGACGAAAATCACGACGAGGCGGTGGCGCACAGCGCTGTTGGGCAGGGGCATGCCGGCTGAAATCTGGCATAGTGGCCGCGCGGCATCGCCTGGTCTGGCGGCTGGCCCGCTATTCGTATCGCGGCCGCGGGCGAGTGGTCGGCGACGCGCTGGCTCACCGGCTGAGGAGGCCGCTGCACTCCGGCAGGCGATCGCCAGCGCCATTGCCGAGATTGAAGCGCTGCAGCAGACATCCAGTGCCGATGCTGCGGAAATTCTCGAGTTTCAGATAGCCATGCTCGGCGACGACGCTCTTGCCGAAGCGGCCTTTGCGGAGATCGAGGAAGGAACGCCGGTGGACAAGGCGTGGGTGGCTGCCCTCGACGGGCAGGTTGCGGATTATGCAGCCGCCGAGGACGAGTATTTTCGCGCCCGGGCCAGTGATCTTGCCGACATCCGCGAGCGTGTGCTTGATCATCTGACCGGCGCTGAGCGTACCCGGCCGCCGGCTGGCGCAATCCTGCTCGCCGAAGACATGCCGCCCTCACGGTTCCTGTCCCTGGACTGGTCGGCTGGCGGTGGTATTGCCTTGACGGGTGGCAGTCCAACCAGCCATGTCGCGATGCTGGCGCGGGCGCGGGGCGTTCCCATGGTCGTCGGGCTCGACCTGGATCTGGCCCAGGTGCAGCCGATCGATGCGGCCTTGCTCGATGGCGAAGGCGGCAGGCTCAATCTGTCGCCAACGGCCGCTGCGACCGAGGCCTTCAATGGAGAACGCCGAGAAGCCGCCGTGTTGGCCGGGCAATGGGCGAAATACCTGATGAAGCCGGCCGTGACAGCCAATGGCGAGCGCGTGCTGACCCAGATCAATGTCGCTGAGCCAGCAGAACTGGATCGTCTTGATCCGGAAATCTGCGATGGCATAGGCCTGGTGCGCACGGAATTCCTGTTTCACGACCAATCTGAATTGCCGGATGAAGAACAGCAGTTTGGAGTCTATCGGCGCATCGTGGCGTGGGCGGCCGGACGGCCGGTGACGATCCGCACGCTGGATGCCGGCGGCGACAAGCCCATCGCGGGATTGTCGATGGCGCAGGAATCCAACCCGTTTCTCGGACTTCGCGGCATTCGGCTGTCTTTGGTCCACAAGCAAGTCTTCCGTCTGCAATTGCGCGCGCTGGCGCGTGCAGCGGCCGTGGGTCCCCTCAAGATCATGCTGCCGATGGTGACGATACCTTCTGAGATCACCGAAGCAGCTACGCTTCTTGCTGAGGAAGTCGCCAGTTTGCAGACGGCCGGTATCGCCTGTCGCTTGCCGGCGCTTGGCATCATGGTCGAAGTACCTGCTGCTGCGCTGGCGGTCGATCGTTACGATGCAGCCTTCTATTCGATCGGGTCGAACGACCTCACTCAATATGTGACGGCGTCGGCGCGCGACATCGCGTCTGTCGCCAACCTCAACGATACAAGCAATCCTGCCGTTCTGATGCTGATCGAACGCGTGGCGCGCTTCGGCAGGGAATCCGGGCGTGAGGTCAGCCTGTGCGGCGATGCCGGCGGAGATCCGCGCCTGATCCCGCTGTTGCTGCAGGCTGGCGTGCGCAATCTGTCGATGGCGCCCACCATGTTGGCGCGGGCCAAGGCGATCATCGCTGGTTGGCAGCCGGCATGAGTACCGACCCGGAACTCGCCGGTACCGAAGCGACCGCCATGGCGGAGTACAAGGGTATCCTGCAACGCTTGCTCGACAACCGGCCATCCGGCACGCGGCAGCGCCTGGCACACGCGCTGGGCAAGAACCGCAGCTTCATCACCCAGATCACCAATGCCAGCTACGCGGTGCCGATACCGGCACCCCATTTGGAGATGATCTTCGAGATCGTTCATTTTCCGACCCATGAGCGGCAAGCTTTTCTAGAGGCCTACGGTCGTGCACATCCAGGCCGGCTGCAACGGGCGCAGTCAACCCGCCGCATCCGCACGGCGACCTTGCATGTGCCGGATCTGGGTGATGACGAGCGCAACCGCCGCCTCGATCATATGCTGAGTGAACTCGCCGTCCAGGTCGCCAAGATCCTGGATGACGGCAATTGAAGAAACTGCAGTTAGAGACCGGGGAGAAGACGGAATGAAGAAGCTCATCAACGGTATCGACACCGTGCTGGCCGAAAGCTTGGACGGCTTCGCCGCGGCTCATGCCGATATCGTCGAGCTGGGGGAAGACCGCAAGTTCATCCGTCGCCGCAGCCTGAAGCGCGGCAAGGTGGGATTGATCTCCGGCGGCGGCTCCGGCCATGAGCCATTGCATGGCGGCTTTGTCGGTCACGGGATGCTTGATGCCGCCTGCCCGGGGCAGGTTTTCACGTCACCGACGCCTGACCAGATGATCGCAGCGGCGCAGGCCGTGGATACCGGCGGCGGTACGCTGTTTATCGTCAAGAATTACGAAGGCGACGTCATGAATTTCGCCATGGCGGCAGAAATGGCGGCCGACGCGAATGGCGGAAAGATCGCCACGATCATCACCGATGACGACGTGGCAGTGGAAACCTCGACCTATTCGACGGGGCGGCGTGGCGTTGCCGGGACCTTGATTGTCGAACGGCTGGTCGGTGCCGCGGCGGAGCAGGGGCGTGATCTTGGCGCGCTGCAGTCCTATGGTCAAAGCGTCAATGCGCGGACGCGCTCGATGGGCGTCGCCTTGACAAGCTGCACGGTGCCGGCAGCCGGCAAACCCACCTTCTCTTTGGCCGAGGATGAGATGGAGATGGGCGTCGGCATCCATGGCGAGCCGGGCCGGCGCCGGGTGAAGCTGACTTCTGCCGATGAGATTGCTGCCGAGATGCTGGGCGCCATTATCGGCGACCTGGCACCCAAGCCGGGACAGCAGGCAATTCTCCTGGTCAACGGCTTCGGTGGCACGCCGTCGATGGAACTCTATGTCATGTGCAATGCGGCGCGAAAGATTCTGGCCGGTCACAAGGTGCTGGCTGCCCGTTGCCTCGTCGGCCCCTATGTCACCTCGCTGGAGATGGCGGGCTGCTCGATCACCCTGTCGCTGGTTGAGGACGCCGATCTGGCGCTATGGGACACGCCCATTCATACGGCGGCCCTGCGCTGGGGTATGTGACCCGTCAACCTGCCGCGCGATATTCCCGTGGCAAGGTCGCGATCGCATGCGATGCGGTGCTGATGCCGGCCTCGATCGCCGCCGCAAATGAGCTCCCCGCAGCAATCTCTGCAAGATAGGCGGCATCGAACACATCGCCTGCGCCGATCGTGTCGACCGGTGTGACCGTAGGCGCAGATACGTCGATTCTTTTGCCGCGATAGAGACCGGCCGCACCGGCCGGGCCACATTTGACGACGAGATGGCAGGTCTCCGGCATGATCTTGGCCAGTTCGGACATCGCATCCGGGACTGAGCCGGTATCGGTGAGCGCCGTCACTTCCGCTTCGTTGAGCAGGATATGGTGACACTGTTGTAGCCAGCGGCGCGTCATTGCCATGGTCTCCGCCGTCCAACCACCAATCGGCCAGCCGGTATCGAGTGCCACCTCGACACCATGCGCGCGTAGCCAGGCAAAGAGCGCGTCGTAATCCTGCGTCAGCATGTCGGTGAGATAAGACCCGACCAGCAAAACCACGCCGCCTTGAAGTGACGCGATATCGAGGTTGTCCTGCACCTGCTGCAAGGTCAGCACCGGCATGTGTCCTGGGATCGTGAAGAAGGTGCGTTCGCCATCAGGATGCGTGACACCGACTGAGAAAGTCGTTGGCGTCCGGGCGACGGGCCAGGCGTGGCTGTGCTGCTTGAACGTCTCCCGCAGCCAATGGCCGAAATGGTCGTCGCCGGTGTTGGCCGCGATTTGATAGGGGATTTTGAGGGCATCCCAAGTCAGCGCCACATTGCCGGCTGCACCGCCGACCCGGATCTCGCCGTGGTCGACCAGGATCTCCGTCCCGGGAGTTGGCCAGGGCACCGCAGGACCGATGATGATGTCGACATTGACATTGCCGATGACGGCGAGAGGACGCGACGGCATCGTGATCACTCCGACCGCGTGATCTTGCCGCTGCGTAGCGGTGTGCCGACATTCTCGACCAGTGCATCCGCAAGGTCGATGACCAGCCTCTGCACGGGCGGCAGCAAGGCAAGGCAGGCGGCGACGCCCGTCGCGCGCGCGACTGAGATATGCACGGTGCCGGCGACAGGCTCTTGGCCACTGGCGTCGAGCACGATCGTGGGTGATCCAGCCGCGACACAGATCTCAGCAAGGCCGTCGATGAGCGCTGCAGTGGGTTCGTCTGCCTTGACGAAAACTACGCCGACATCAGATCCCAGCATCTCAAGCGGACCATGGCGGAACTGGCCGCCTTCCAAGGCCTGCGCCGGCAGGCGACCAAGCTCCATGGCGCCGAGTGCCGCCGCTTCCGCCAGGCCACGCAAGGCGCGGCCGGAGAAAACGAGGCTGCTGCAATTCCGCAGCGCCGCGATCGCGGCAGCGACGTCCGGGGTCTCGGCGGCCGTCAGCGCGGCGAGGGCAGGGGCGGGATCGTCTCCCAATGCCGCCAGCACCCGTTGATGTAGGGCAAGACTGATGAGCAGGCTGCGTGTCGCGGCGAAGGCCCGCTCGGTGCCACCCCGCCCAATCAGCGACGGGCAGGACTGCGCCAGAGTCGAGCCACCCTCCAAAGTCAATCCGAACAAATTGCCGCGTTGCCCCAGCAACGCGAGCAGGCGATGTACCTCAACCGACTCACCCGATTGCGAGGTAACGATGACGACAGAATTGCCAAGGTCGAGCGGCGCATAAAGCTGCTCCGACAGCGGCAACGTGATGGCGTTGATGCCTAACGCACGATAAGTCGGCTCCACCATGCGGTTGACGGCATGGGAGGCACCCATGCCGAGCAGGACGAGATCGCGATTGTTGCGGAGTGCTTTGGCGATCGTCGCCGCGATCTCGGCATTGCCGTGATAGGACTGGGTCGCATCCTGATGCTGGCGCGCCATTTCGATCTGCAGTGCCGCCAGCCCGGGCGGCACGGTACGCGTGGTCATGGAACTCATCCTTTCACGCCGCCGGCAGTGAGGCCGGAGACGAGCGATTTTTGCAGGAAGAAGCCGATCAGCACCGGCGGCAGGGACGCCAGTACGCCAGCCGTAGCGATGAGGCCGTAATCGGCCACGCGCCCACCGGCCAGATCGGCAATGAAGACAGGCAGGGTCTTCGAATCCTTCGCCGTGAACAGCAGGGCATAGAAGAATTCGTCCCAGGCCAGCAGGAAGGCGAACAGTCCCGCCGTCGTCAGCGCAGGTGCCGCGAGCGGCAGGGTCACGCGCCGCAGGATCTGGTCGAGCCGCGCCCCATCGATCATCGCCGCCTTCTCGATCTCGACCGGCACGTGATCAAAGTTGCTCTTGAGCAGCCAGGTGGTGAAGGGCGCCAGAATGCTGAGATAGACGATGGCAAGGCTGAAGACCGAATTGAGAGCCCCCAGTGCGCTCAGCGCGAAATAGATCGGCACCACCAGCGCGACCGGTGGCAGCATGTAGGTGGCGATGATCCCATAGAGCGAGACATCCAGCTTGCCGTCCGCGCGCGAGACCGACCAGGCTGCCGGTATGGCAACCGCAAGGGCCGCGATCGTCGCCATGCCCGCCACCAGCAGACTGTTGCGCATCGCCTGCAGGAAGGCAGCCCCCACACTGTTGGCGACCGTCGAGGTCAATTCGCCGTAGCGATGGAGATCGAGCGTCTGCGGCAGCCAGCGGAGCGGCACAGTGGTGAGGTCGTTGGTGTCGCTGATGCTCATGATCACCAGCCAGAGCAGCGGCGCCACGATGAAGATGCCGAGCACGATGGCGTTGGCATAAAGGAAGATGCTGAAGGGCAGGCTGCGGCGTTCCATCATCTCAGCGGAACTCCCCTTGCCGCCGTAGCAGGCCGACATAGCCGGCGATGAGCAGGGAACTGACCAGCACCATGACGAGGGCGACCGATCCGCCGAGGCCGGCCTTCTGGAAGGCGAAGGCCTGCTCATAGACCAGCATGCTCACCGTCTTGGTGCTGTTGGCGGGACCACCGCGCGTCATCACCCAGATGATGTCGAACACCTTGAAGGCTTCGATGATGCGCAACACGATGGCAACGGTGAGCGGCCCGATGAGGAAGGGCAGCACCACGGCGCGGAAGCGCGACCAGGGCCCGGCGCCATCCATGACCGCCGCCGCCCGCAATTCGCGCGGCACAGACTGTAACGCGGCGAGGGCGATCAACGTCACCAGGGGGAAGTTCTTCCACACATCGGCAAGGCAGATGGCATAGAGAGCCGAGCTCGGTTCACCCAGCCAGGACCGATAGGCATCGATGAGCCCCAGCTGCGTCAGCATCGCGTTGAATGCGCCGAAATCGGGATTGTAGATCAGGCGCCACATGGTCGCGTTGACGACCGTGGGCAGCGCCCAGGGCAGGATCATCAGAGCCCGCAGTAGGTTCCGGCCGACGAATTGCTGATCGAGCAACAGGGCTGCAGCCAAGCCGATCACGAATTCGGCGCTGACGGAAACCAGCACGAATTTGATGGTGGTCCACACCACGCTGTAGAAGGCGGCGCTGGTGAGGACGCGGCTGAAATTGTCAACGCCGACCCAATTGACGGCGCCGCCCAGCAGCTTGGCGTCCGTGAAGCTGACGCCGATGGTCTTGGCCAAGGGCCAGCCGATGATGAAGGTCATGACGGCAAGGAGTGGCGCCAGCAACAGCCAGCTCCGCAGCGTCATCCATCTGCCCGTCATCATCGGCTACCCGGTCCCGTCAATCGACCGGTAGGTTGTCCCGGCCTCTTTTCAGCTTACAGCCCGCCGCCGGCGCTGTCGGCTGCCGTCTTGAGCGCATCAGCCGGCGACGATGTCTTGAGCAAGGCGGCATGGATCGCCTGCTGCAACGTGGTCGACAGCTGCTGATAGGTCGGTGTGGTCGGTCGCGGGAACATCAGGCCCAATGAGGTCTTCGCGGCAGCCACCAGAGCTTCCTGGCCCGTGGTCACAGCGGGTGCTGCATAGGAAGCGGCCCAGATCGGCAGGCTGAGCTTGGCGAACTTCTCCTGCACTGGCTGCGAGGTCATGAAGGTGATGTATTTCCAGGCCTCGTCCGGGTTCTTGCTGGTGCTGGTGATGCCAAGGCCCATCGATCCGTTGACCGCCGAGGCTTCGCTCTTGCCATCGACGCCGGGCGCCGGGACAACGCCCACCTTGCCGACGATCTTCGATTCCTTGGGATCGTTGGCCATGTTGTACATATAGGTCCAGTTGAGCGCGAACGCAGCCTCGCCGCTGGAGAAGACACGGCGCACGTCTTCTTCGAGATACTCCTTGGAGTTCGGGTTGCTGAGGCCCTTATCCAACGACTCCGTCATATAGGACAACGCATCGACACCGCCGCCGGTCTGGAAGGCGGGCTTGCCGTCGGCGTCCAGGAACTGTCCGCCAAAGGCTGCGACCAGGGTCGTGTAATCGCAGATGGCGGCTTCCGCCTGTGCCCAGCTCCAGACGATCGGGAACTCGACCAGCTTCTTTTCCTTGATGATTGCGGCTTGTTCCAACAATTCGGCCCAGGTCTTGGGCGGTGCTGCAATGCCGGCCTTCTCGAGAATCTCCGTGTTGTAGAACAGGTATTTCGTGTCGAGAATCCAGGGCATGCCATAGCGCTTGTTCTGGTATTCGACTGTGGTCCAGGCGCCGGGCAGGACGCCTTCCTTCATTTCCGGCGTGATCTTGTCAGTGACATCGACCAGCACCTTGTTCTCGGCGAACTCAGCCGGCCAGATGACGTCGAACAGCACGACGTCATAGCCGCTGCCGGCGCCTTGGGCGAGGGTCGTCTTGTCGTGCAGTCCTTCATAGGGCACGAATTCGAGGTTGATCTTGACGCCTGGATTGGCGGCCTCGAAATCGGCGGTCATGGCGCGGACATTGTCCTCGCTATAGGCCGCCTGTGCCATGAACAGCGCATTGAGTGTGGTGTCGGCAAGTGCGCCGAAAGACAATGACTGTGCGCCCGCCAGAATGGCGCCGCCGACGATCGCCTGCATCAGGCGTGACCTGTAAGTGTTGGACATCAATCCCTCCCTTTGACGCATGCCGGATGGCAGCACGGTTCCACGCTCCCTGTGGCGACGTGCGCTGCCAGCGTTGTGGCGTTGCTGCCGCGCGTGCCGTGCTGATTGGCTACTTGCACCCGCGACCGTCACCGGTGATAATAAATCAATTTGGTTGACTTAATAAGTTTCCGGCAAAAATTAGACCCTGTCAATGGAGTTGGCTTGGTGGAGTTAGGCGGCGTGCCGAAAAAGCAGCCCATCGTGGCGACCGCCGGAACCAATCTGGGCGGCGCCAGCGCTCACAATCGTCGCGTTGTGTTTGATGCACTGCGGCTCAACGGGGCGCTGTCACGCGCCGACATTGCCCGCGCGACCCAGCTCACGCCTCAGACAGTCAGCAACATCATCGACCAGTTCACCCTGGACGGCTTGGTCGCCGCGGATGCGCCGTTGCGTGGCGCCCGCGGCCAGCCGGCAACGCCCTATCGCATTGTGCCAGGCGGGGCCTGGTCGATCGGGGTCGAGATCGATCGGCACCATGTGCTGGGCGTCGGTGTCGACCTTACCGGCACACCGCTCAGCCGCCGCCATTGCCGCCTGCCGCCCGGCGGGCCGGAGAAGGGTCTCGGCGTCGTCCTCGACCTCATTGCCGATATCCGAGCCGATCTCAAGAAGATCGCCAAAAGTCAGAAAGGCAGGAGAATGACCCTGCTGGGCCTAGGTGTCGCCATGCCGGGCCCGTTCGGCATGAATGACGAGGAGGCGGCACCGGAAGATCCAGCGCTCGATCCCTGGGTGATGCGTGAGTGGCATAAGTTTCCGCTGATGGAGAAGCTGTCGGAGGCAACCGGCCTGGAGGCGCGTTTGCAGAATGATGCCAGCGCCGCGGCGATCGCCGAGAAGATGTACGGCGTTGCCAGCGGGCTCGACAACTTCGTCTATCTTTTTCTCGGCTACGGGCTTGGGGCCGGCATCGTTATTCAGGGGGAAATCTATGCCGGCATGGCCGGGAACGCCGGCGAGATCGGCCAGTTGCCGGCGTTCGGCGACGGGGCAGAGAAGGGTGCGCCGCGCTCGCTCGAACAATATGTCTCGATCCTCTCGCTGTGCCGCGCCCTCTCGCTTGATCCGGCCAGCGCCGATCTGTTCGAGCGATTGCAGGCGTTGAGCGATAAGGCCGACAAGCGGCTGCAGCGCTGGGCCGCACAGGCCGGCAAGCATCTGCGCCAGGCGATGCAGATTGCTGAAGCGTTGTTTGATCCGCAAACGATCGTACTGGGCGGGCAGGTGCCCACGGCTCTGCTGGCTGACATCGCCAGCCATATGGAGCCGTTCCTGCCGTCCGTCTCGGCGCGCCGAGATCGGGAACGACCAAGGTTGACCTTGGGCAGTGCCGATCTGTGGGCGGTCGCGCAAGGTGCTGCGATGGAACCGATCGCGCGAACCTTCGATCCGCAGTTCCGGGCAATCTTCAAATCGACAATCTAGCAGCGGCTCCGGCCAGGCGCTCGACTGAGTGCCCGGCCGTTCCATTGGCCCCTATTGCTTCAGTGCTTTCACTTCTTCCCACAGCTTGATGTACTTCGCGTTGCGGGCGGCCTCGACGGGCTGGAACAGGATGCCATTGTCGAGATGCTTGACCGGGTCTGTGATGCCCAGTGCCGCAACCTGAGCCGGATCGGCGATGTCGAACGCCTTGCGGTTGCTGTGGCCGTAGCCATAGGATTCGATCATGAACTTGCCGGTCTCCGGCGAGAGCCAGGCATCGAGGAAGTCGTAGGCGGCGGCTTCGTCGGCCTTGCCCTTGTTGAGCAGCGTGAGACCGCAGAGCCAGGTGAAGATGCCCTCCTTCGGCTCGGCATATTTGACGGGGACGCCTTGTTCCTTGAGGCTCTTCACGGTCTCATTCCAGGCATAGGCGGCGACGATTTCGCCCGAGGCCAAAGCCTGGTTGATTTCGGTATTGTCCTTCCACAGGAAGCGGCTATTGCGAACGATCTTCTCCAGCATCGGTCGGGTTGCTTCAAGTTCTGCATCCGTCATCTCGAAAATCTTCTGCTTGTCATACCCCAGCAGCAGGCCGACGATTTCGGCCGCCGCCTCGGTGTCCGACATCGACAGTTTGCCGGCGTAGCGATCGTCCGTGAAAATTGACCAGGATTCATTCGCCGCATAATCCGGTTCCACAAGATCGGTGCGATAGGCGATGCCGGAATTGCCCCAATCGGCGGGTACCATCACAACGTCGCCATTCACCACCACGCCATTGCCGACCTTCAGCGGTTCGAACACATCTTTCCAATGACTGAGGCGGCCAGTGTCGATCGGTTTGGTCAGGCCCGCTTCGACGAAATAGCCGACCGAATAGGTGCAGGGATGCATGACGTCGGCGTTAAAGCCTGAGATGACTTTTTGCATGGCCTCATCTTCATTGGCGAAGATCGAGAAGGCCGGTGCCGATCCGTGTTTGTCGACATAGGGTTTGAAGAAGTCCGGCTGGTCGTAGCCGCTCCATTCCATGACGGTCAGCTGTTCCTCGGCACGCGAGCGGGTCGGCATAAGTGTCATGCCGATACCGAAAGCCGCTGCGGAACGCATGACATCACGGCGCGAAATGCGCCCCTGCGACATGCGGTCGATGAATTTAACGCGGTTCATTCCCATAGCCCCCTAGCTGATTAAGAATTGTTTATTTTGGACCTGATCAAGACCGGCAAATTTGACGACCAGCTGTGTACGGCTGTCAACGGCCTTTCAACGCCTTTGTAATCGCTCACGAAAGGATGATGCCGCAAATGGGGACAGCGGCAGGAAATTCATGAATCCAGATCGCGGATTCATGAATTTCGTCGCGCTTGACAGTCGCGCGGCGGGCGACTGACACTCGACCCAATGCATGGCGGTAAAGACCATGCTCCAGGGACGGTGGCGTGATTGGGAATTTCTCGGAATGAGTGACGCTGCGAATAGCAGTTACGTCGCTGCGGGCGAACGCGCGATTGCGGTCAAGGGTGGCTTGCTGGCCAAGTATCCGTGGCTGCGCGGCTACCTGCTGATGTCACCGACCTTGCTGGTGATGCTGGCGATGCTGGTGGCACCCTTAGTCGCCTTGGTTGTGCGCAGCTTCTGGACGCAAAATGTCTTCCAGATCGATACGACGTTCACATTGCGCAATTACGCCCAGATATTTGAACTGTCGGACAAGATTACCTATTGGATGAGCATTCCGTTTCCGTTCGCCAATCCGGTCTATCTGATCCTCCTCGTCAAATCGATCCTGATGTCTCTGGCGGTCACCGCCTTTGTCATGCTGCTGTCCTATCCGATGGCCTATTTCATGGCCTTTCGGGTACGCCGTCACAAATTCCTCTGGCTCATTCTGATCACGGTGCCGATCTGGACCAGCTATCTGCTGCGCGTCTTTGCCTGGAAGATCATGCTGGGCTTCAACGGGGTCATCAATTCCGGTCTGATAAAGATCGGCCTGATCGACAAGCCGCTCGATTTTCTGCTCTACAGTCCGACGGCCGTGATGCTCACTTTGGCCCATGCCTGGGTCGCCTTCGCCATCCTGCCCATCTATGTCAGCCTCGAAAAAATCGACCGGTCATTGCTTGAGGCGGCGACCGATCTTGGCGACAAACCCTGGGAGCGGTTCTGGCATATCACCCTGCCGCTCTCGGCGCCGGGTGCCATTGCGACGGCCTTGATGGTCTTTATTCCGACAGTCGGCGATTACGTGACGCCGACTCTGGTCGGCGGATCGGGCGGCAGCATGATCGGCAACAACATCCAGATCCTGTTCGGCCGGCAGAACGACGCCCCATTGGGGTCGGCGGTTTCCGTCGTCATGATGGCCCTCATTACCGGCATCGTCTGCCTGTTCCTGTGGGCGGTCGGCTACCGCAAGATTCGCGCGCGCGAGGCGATCTGATCATGACCAAGCGGATCGACTTTCTGCCACTCTATGCCGTCCTGTTTCTGATCTTCCTCTATGGACCGGTGCTATTGCTGCCGCTGTTCTCGTTCAACGACGCGACCTATGCGGTCTTTCCGCTGAAGGGTTTTACGTTCAAGGCCTACCAGCAGATGGCCCAGGACCCGTCGCTGCTGAATTCCCTCAAGAACAGCTTGATGGTCGCGACCGGTGTGGCCCTCGTCAGCACGACGTTTGGTTTGCTCGCTGCGATGGGTGTTACCCGCTACAAAATGCCGGGGCGCGGGCCGGTCATGGGCGGCATCATGCTGCCACTGGTCGTGCCCAGCATCATCCTCTCCGTGGCGCTGCTGGTGATCGTGCGCCAGGTGTTCGATATTCCCCTGACCTTATGGACCGTGGGCGCTGGCCATGTGCTGCTCTGCGTACCGTTCTCCATGATGGTGCTGATGGCACGGCTTGAAGGTTTCGACAAAAGCCTGGAAGAGGCGTCGGGCGATCTGGGTGAAAACGGCTGGATGACGTTCTGGCGCGTGACCTTCCCACTGGCTCTGCCGGGTGTCGTCTCCAGCCTGCTCATGTCGTTCACCATCTCGCTCGACGAATATGTGATGGCTTTCTTCCTCAGTGGCCTAGACCAGACTTTGCCGATCTTCCTCTACAGCCAGCTGCGTTTCCCGCAGCGCTTGCCGATGACCCTGGCGCTGGGCAGCACCATCCTGGTGGTGTCCACGATCATCGTCATCTTCTCGGAAATTCTGCGCCGCCGTGGCGTCCAGACAACCAAACCAAGCGGACTTTGACCCCATGACCGCAGCCGATTCCATCATCTCGCTCAAGAATGTTTCGAAGCTGTTCGGTCCGGTACGTGCGGTCGACGATGTCAGCTTCGACATCAAGCGCGGTGAGTTCTTCTCGCTGCTCGGCCCCTCCGGCTGCGGCAAGACCACCTTGCTGCGCATGCTGGCGGGCTTCGAGGTACCCACATTGGGCGCCATCCTGATCGATGGCCAGGACGTCTCGACCGTGCCGCCTTATGCCCGTCCGACCAATATGGTGTTCCAGAACTACGCCATCTTCCCGCATCTCAATGTCGGCGAGAACATTGCCTATGGCCTGCGCAAGAAGGGTCTCTCCAAGCCCGATCTCGCCCGCGTGGTGGAGGAGGCGCTGGAGCTGATCAAGATGCCGGGTTATGGCGCACGGGCCAGTCACCAGCTTTCGGGTGGCCAGCGGCAGCGCGTGGCATTGGCGCGCGCGCTGGTCTGCAAGCCCAAGGTGCTGCTGCTCGACGAGCCTTTGGGTGCCCTCGACAAGAAGCTGCGCGAGGAAATGCAGATTGAACTCCGCCAGATCCAGCGCTCGGTCGGCGTCACCTTCGTCTTCGTCACCCACGACCAGGAAGAGGCCTTGGCGCTCTCCGATCGGATCGCCGTCATGTCGCGCGGCAAGGCGTTGCAGATCGATACCGCGACCCGCCTCTATGAGGCGCCGAGCTGCCGTGAAGTGGCGGAATTCATCGGCTCGATGAACTTCTTCCCGGGCACGCTGAAGACCGTTAATAGCGGGATCGCGACCGTGGATGCGGGGCCGCTCGGCAGCCTGTCTGTGGCATTGAGCGCCGCTGCCCCAGCGCTCGGTTCATCTGTCGCGATCGCCGTGCGCCCGGAAAAGATGCGCCTCGCCTGGGCGCAACCGGCCGTCACCAGCAATGCGGTAGCCGGCAAGGTGAATGCAGAGGCATATTTCGGGGATCGCAGCCATTACCACATCACGATCGATGGCCTGGCCGCACCCATCGCCGTCGCGCATCAGAAGATCGATCGCAGCCTCGACGATTCGAGTACCGTCGGTCGGCCGGTCTGGCTGAGCTGGCCCGACAATGCCGGCGTGCTGCTGAGCGAATAGCGCCTATCAGCCGGTTTGCGAGGCAATGGCCTTGAGGCCGGCAAGGATGTGACGGTCCATGGCATCATCCACCGGCAGTGGCTGCGACGACACTTTGATGATAACGGTTTCGCCCTTACGGTCGACATAGATCCACTGGCCATGGATGCCGATAGCGCAGAAGGCTTCACGCGCTTCGTCAACGATGTACCATTTGCTGCGATACTTGCCGTCCTTGATGAGGCCGGTCATGTCGCCGCGGGACCAGGCACCCTTATCGCCATTCTTCATAATGTCGTCGATCCAGGCACGCGGCACGATCGTCTTGCCGCCGACGGTCCCATGATGACGCATCATCTCGCCAAAGCGGCCGAGATCGCGCAATGTGGCGCTGATGCCGCCGGCCGTCCGCGCGGCACCCAGACGGTCGACCGTCACATAAGCCGGCATTTCGGCACCGATATGTTGCCAGATGCCCTCGCTCAGCAGGTCGGCGAGCTTGCGGCCCGACGCACGCTCCAGCAGCCAGCCAAGAAGATCGGAATTGGGTGAGACATAGTGGAAGGTGCGGCCATGCTCACCTTCCGCTCGACGGGCCGAGGCAAGGAAGCTGCGCAGATCGCTGGCAGCGGCCGGATCCGCGACCGGGTTCCACCCGCTGGCAAGGCGATAGCGCATGAAATCGCCCTTTGGGTCGAGATAATCCTCGGTGAAGTCGATCGCGACGGTCATGTCCAGCACCTGCCGCACTGTGGCGTCGCCGTAAGCGGAGCCCTTGGTCTCGGGCAAATAATGTGCGACCGGCAGGCTCGGATCCAGCTGCCCGCTTGCTACCAGCAGGCCGGCGAGGCTGCCGGTGATCGACTTGCTGACCGAGAACACGATATGCGGGCGGTGTGCTGCCAGCGCGGCGGCATAATGCTCGGTCACGATGCGGCCTTGACGCAGCACCAGGAAGCCGTCGGTAAAGGTGTCGGCAATCATGGTGCCGACCGTCCCGTCCTTGCCGTCGCTCGTCCGGTAGCCGATCTTGCTGAGATCGGCGAGGGCGCTGGGAAGCGCCGTCACATGTGCCGGGTCATGGGCGATGATGGCGCTGGGGATGATTTCCGACACATGGCTGAACGCCCAGCGGTTGAACGGCGCCAGGCGCCAGTTCGCCAGTGTCACCTGCTTGTCGGCCGGGGCGGGCGATCCCTGCATCAGCTCGGCTTCAAACGGCATCCCATCCATCGCGGCACCCTTTTGCGGAATTTGCCCCGCAATCTAGCTCCGCCGACCCACCCCCGCCAAGGCGAATTGCACATAAAATGACCCGCTCCAGCGGCCCGGCGCTGGAGCGGGTTAGGGAACAGGGGTGCTGGCCGTTAGCTAGAAAGACATGCCGTAGCTGATCGCAACCCGATAATCGCGACCGGGCGCCTCCTCTTCCGCGAGGTAGCGGAGGTAGGAATTGTCGAACACGTTGTCGATGCCGGCATCGACTCGGAAGCCTTTAAGCACACCTTCTTCCGGCGCCCAGCCGGCGAACAGCCCGACAACATGATACCCATCGGTGCCAAGAGCATCTTCCGGCGTGCGATTTTGTGCCCAGGCAAACTCATTGCTGACGCCGAAGCTGACATCCCAGGCCGGTAGCTTGCCGCCCACAACCAGCATCAGCTTGTCTGCCGGGATCGAGAGCAGCGGTTCGTCGTCGGTCTTGTTGGTACCGCGAACGCGGGAATAGCCGCCGTTGAAAAAGACATAATCTGAATCGTAGCTGAGGGTCACTTCGATACCGTCGATTTCCGCCCGCGGTACGTTGACCGGCGTTGTGGTGAAGACCATGGGTGGAATGAAATCCATGACCACATCGCCATCGATGAAATCCTTGGCCTTGGTGGTGTAGTAGGCGGCATGGAAGCGGATGCCGTCATCTGGCAGCATGACGTCATCGAAGTTGAGGCGCAGGCCACCTTCCCAGGTCTTTGCGGTTTCCGGCTTCAGGTCGGGATTTGGAACGAAGACGTTGTTGGCGCCGGGAAAGATATTGAAATGCGTGCCGCCGATATAGAGCTCAGTCACGGACGGTGCACGGTAGCCTTCCGCGTAGCTGGCATAAAGCGACAGCCAATCCAATGTGTGCCAGTCCACGGCGATCTTGGGCGATATCCGGTCGTCCGACTGATCGGAGAAATCGCCCGATGGCTGGCTCTTGTAATAGTCCCAGCGTACGCCGGGCGTGACGCTGATCTGCTCGAACAGTTCCAGCTCATACTGGGCGTAGATGCCGACGACATCCTGCGTTGCGTCAGGAAACTGTGCGCGCTTTTCGCCGTCGACACGGCCCTTGCCGGTATCATGGTAATATTCCGTGCCGAAAGTAATGGCATGATGAATGGCCGTGCTGTCGAACTCGAACGTATTGAAGAGGTCGAAGCCGGTGGTGGTCAACTCCGTCGTCGTGACCCGGTCATAGCCTTCGCCGTCATCCTTGACGTCGGTATCGTCCCGATAGACCGTCGCCTTCAGGTTGATCAGATCTGTATCCGGTGAATCGAACGCATAACTCAGCGTCGCCGTGCTCTTGTCGATCTCGTGGTCGGCATCGTAGATCGTGTTGAGGTTGTCGACATCGGTCGCTTCGATATCCTCGTTATTGCTATAGAGCAGGCCGGACAGCTCGATCCGGTGACCTTCCGCCGGGCTGATGCCCAGTTTCGCGAGGCCACTCAGGATATCCACTTCGGTATGATCGATGTTGAGCCCCGATCCGCCCTCGTAATCCTGACTGTCGCGCCATACCGCGCTGCCGATGAAATCCACCTCGTCGATCGGCCGTAGCGCCACGATGCCGGAGAGCGACGGCTCGTCATTGACCGAGTGAAAGCCGGCCTTGGCGCGGAACCCGATCGTGTCGCCGTCATCCAGGAAATCCTCAGCGTCCTTGGTTTCGAGCGCGATGACGCCGCCGATGGCGCCGCTGCCATAGAGCGTCGATCCTGCACCCTTCATGACCTCGATGCGCTTGATCATCTCCGGATCGACGAACATCGTGCCGCCATGGCCGGAGCCGATGTTCTGCCTTGCGCCGTCGATCGTCATAAGTACGCGGTTCGTGCCCCAGCCGGTCGAGCCCATGCCGCGGATGTTGGGCTGGCTATCCGATCCCTTGGGGCCGCCCTCGATCTCGACGCCGGGCAGATCGTTGAGCGCGTCGCCGATGGTCAGCGGCTGCTTCCGGTCCAGCTGTTCCTGGTCGATGACGTCGATGCTGGCCGGCACCTCGCCTTGCTCGCGCGGCATCTTGGTGGCCGTCACCGTGAGGGGATCGAGCTCCGTTGGTGCCTTGCCGTCAGCCTCGGCCTCCGCCGGCGGAAGGAGCGGCTCGTCGGTTTCCTGGGCCAGGGCGGGCCATGGTGTCAGGACAAGTGACAGCAGGGCGGTGCTCGCCCATAGATGCAGATGGCGGCGGGAAGACATGGTTGAACCTCCAGAGCTCGAGCGAGGAAAGACCTGGCTTGGCTCTGGCTCGCCCCTATGGGGCGCTGTGCTGGCTCGCTAGGCGAAAGGTCGAAGCCGCGCGCGGATGAGGCGCAGCCGGCTATTTAAGAATCGTTCGCAAATAGGTTTTACCGCCCACCACATCTGCAGGCAAGATCATTGTTGCGCCGCTATTGTTGCGAATGGGGCAGGGACGGATCGACTTCCGCGAAGCTCGCACCCCTGGCGAGGTTGTCCAGATAGACCGTGGTGGCGAACGAGGCTGGATCGCGATACGGCCCGAACTTGAAATATTGCGGCTGGCCGGCAGCACCCCCGTGGCCGATGAAGCCGGTGGCACGCGCGACCAGCTGGCCATTAGCCCATACCTCCACCGTGCCGTTCTCACCGCCTTTGACGCGGAAGACGAGATCGGTCCATTGCCCAAACGGGTCCGGCAGATAGGCCAGGCGCTCGATGGCGATCGGCTGTGCTGGTGTCAGCGGAATCTGCGGACCTCCAAGCTTTGGTTCGCAACGCGTCGGCGTCGTGCGTTTCAACCCTTCCGCCAGCGCCATATCCTCCTCGAAGGCGAGGAGCAGCTTGCAGCCATAGGGTCGGCCCGTCGCCGGATCGCGTTCCGCCGCATCCACATCCAGCGTCACATGATAATGGCCGCCAGTGAAGCGCTGTGCCACGAACGGGCTGTCGTCGATCGGCGCCTTCCACTGGCCGATCACCAGCCGCGTATCGTCGCCCTTCGGCGCGCTCACTCGGTCGATCCACATGGAGAAGCCGTAATAGAGATCGTCGCCGAATTTCGGGCCGAGATCGAAGCTCTCCCAGATCTCCGCCCGCTCTTTTTCATCCGGCGTGTATTCCGCATAGCGCCCTTCGACCAGGCAGGAGGTTGCCTTGGGCACCCAGGTCGCCGTCCCGAACACCGGCTCTCGAATGCGCAGCTTCAGCGATTTCTCACCGGTCCGCGCGCGCTCGCGGCTCAGCGATATCTGTCCTTCAGGCCTTTCGCAGGGCACGAAGGCGGCAGCAAACCCCACCGCCTCGAAACCTTCGCGCAGTGGTGGCGCATCTGCGCCATACGCGACACTCGTCGTCGCGACCAGCAGGCTGGCCGCCAACGTCCACCGCATCATGTCAGGGAGCGGAGACATGATGCGCCCGGTTCACACGAGTTGCAGGACAATGAGGATGAGGCCGACCATGGAAACCGCCCAGGTGCCGGTCCGCAACCACGGAATGCCCGCCAGATAGATGATCGCATAGGCAAGCCGAGCCCAGAAGAACAGCTGCGCACCCACGGCGGTCATCGAATTCAAATGACCGGTCGCGTGTGCCACCAGCACCACGGCGGCAAATAGTGCCAGATTCTCCAGCATGTTGCGATGCGCCCGGGTCGCGCGGCCGGCAAGGCCGGTAAGCTCCGGCATATTGTCACGATTGCCCGCCAGCGCCGGCAGGCCGACCTGCAACTGCGTGGTGGCGGCCGCCACGAGCATCTGTGCAATGCATAGGATGACGGTCCAGACCAGCAAACCGAGTTCGGTCGAAATTTCCCCAGGCATGTTGACCTCCCAAAAAGCGGCCGGCAATCGACCTTGGTCGCTGCCATCATAACTTTGGTTCAAGCAGGTGGGTAGGCCCAGGCGATTTGGCGGGGTTCGATCCGCACAGGACTGGGGAACAACGTCGGCGTGGCCATTGCCTGTGCACGGCGCACCCAGGACATTAACCGGGGCACTCTCGTTATCGCGCTGCTCGCTTTCGGCTACGGTACCTTCCATTGGTCCGTGGCACTCGCCTGCGGCCTTATCGTGACCGGCGCCCTGATCGCCGCGAAGGACATGATTTGGCAACGCCGAAAAGCGCCGATGTCGTCCACCACAGGACAGAACGACAACGCTGCTCGGCGGTAAAAGCAACGGCGCAATATATCTCGCGAAACTCGTCATGCCCGGACTTGATCCGGGCATCCACGCCTTCAACTGCCGCGTTGGGCCCAGCCTGTCGGGTTCAGAGATGGGCCCGCGAATGACGGATGGAAGTGCTCAAAGCCGCCCGTTCTTGCTTAGCATTCTATCGCTAAGGCCCGTAGACTATGTTGTCCAGAAGGCATCATCCGGTAATGAAGCGCGATGTTCGACAGATATATTGACCTCTGGCAACTGGCGATCGATGGCGACCCAATTGTCACGTCGAATGGCCATCTGTTGCCCGTTCGGCACGGCGGTGCTGCCGCAATGCTCAAGGTGGCAATGGACGTCGAGGAGAGGCGCGGATCCTTTCTCATGTCTTGGTGGGCTGGTAATGGTGCAGCGCGCGTTATTGCGAGAACAGATGATGCGGTGCTGTTGGAAAGGGCGACTGGTAAGCGATCTCTGACCGAACTAAGCCGATGCGGGCAGGACGACCAAGCGACACAGATAATTTGTGAAACCATTGCTAGGCTTCATCAGTCACATGCCGGTCCGCCGCCCGAACTAATCTCTCTTGAGCGATGGTTCGATGGTTTGCGCGCGGCCGCAACCCGCGACAATGGAATTTTTGCGCGGTCCGCTACAATGGCAGAGAGTTTATTGTCAGAACCGCTCGACACCACAGTTCTTCACGGTGACATTCATCATGGGAACATCCTCGATTTCGGGCAACGCGGATGGCTGGCAATTGATCCTAAAGGATTGATTGGGGAGCGATACTTCGACTACGCGAATTTGTTCTGCAATCCAGACACCGCACCATCTCACTTCAAAAGGAGACTCGATGTGGTAGCGGCGGCAGCAATCCTTGACCGCACGAGACTGCTTCAATGGATTGCCTCATGGGCGGCTCTATCGGCCGCCTGGTTCTTGGAGGAGGGGATGTCACCGCAGAGCAGGATCACAATCGCAGAAATGGCTCTTGAGGAACTGGCCGACTAAATATCGAGGATGCGCACTTTCTGGTCCATGGTCTGCACCATGCCCATTGCTCTCCAAAGAAAACCCCCAGACCATTTCTGATCTGGGGGGCAATCCTCTGCGCTATCGCGGCGTCTTAGCCGAGCTTGCCGACCGCGGCGGCGACATCGCACATGCGGTTCGAGAAGCCCCATTCGTTGTCGTACCAGGCGAGGACGCGCACGAAGGTGCCGTCGATGACCTTGGTCTGCGACAGGTCGAAGGTCGAGCTGTGCGGGTTGTGGTTGAAGTCGATCGAGACCAGCGGCTGGTCGTTGGTGCCAAGGATGCCTTTCAGCGGACCATTGGCGGCCTTGATGATCGCGGCGTTGACCTTCTCTGCCGTCGTTGCCTTCTTGGAGACGAACTTGAAATCGACCACCGAGACGTTCGGGGTCGGCACGCGGATCGAGGTGCCGTCGAGCTTGCCGGCGAGTTCCGGCATGACCAGGCCCACAGCCTTCGCGGCACCCGTCGTGGTCGGGATCATGCTCAGGGCTGCGGCACGGCCGCGATAGAGGTCCTTGTGCATGGTGTCGAGTGTCGGCTGGTCACCGGTGTAGGAATGGATCGTCGTCATGAAGCCATGCTCGATGCCCAGCGCCTTGTGCAGCACATAGGCGACCGGCGTCAGGCAATTGGTGGTGCAGGACGCGTTGGATATGACGGTGTGCGACTTCTTCAGCTTGCTGTGGTTGACGCCGTAGACGACGGTGATGTCGGCATTGGTGGCGGGGGCGGAAATCAGCACGCGCTTGGCGCCGGCGGCGATATGCAGCTTGGCCTTTTCCTTATCCGTGAAGAGGCCCGTGCATTCGGCGACCACGTCGACCTTGAGGGCCTTCCACGGCAGCTTCGCGGGATCACGCTCGGCGCTGACATTGATCCAGCCACGGCCGACATCCATGGCGCCTTCCTTGGTCTTCACGGTGCCGTTGAAAGTCCCATGCACGGAATCATAGCGGAAGAGATGGGCATTGGTTTCGACCGGACCCAGATCGTTGATGCCGACCACCTCGATGTCCTTGCGACCCGATTCCATCATCGCGCGGAGGACGAGACGGCCGATGCGGCCGAATCCATTGATCGCTACCCGAATTGCCATGTGATGAACCTTTCCTAAATCCGATGAGTACGATGTATCAGAGCTTCGCGGTGACGGCGGCGACGATGGCCGCCGGCGTGATGCCGAAATGATTATAGAGATCGTTGATCGGGGCCGACGCGCCAAAGCCCTTCATGCCGATGAAGATGCCATCGGTGCCGATATAGCGTTCCCAGCCAAAGCCGATCGCCGCTTCCACGGCAACCTTCAGGCCGGTGCCCAGCACTTCCTTTTTATAGGCCTCTGACTGCTCGTTGAACAACTCGCAGCTCGGCATCGAGACGACGGCGGTGCCGATGCCTTTTTCCTCGAGCAGCTTCTGCGCATCGACGGCAATGGCCACTTCCGAGCCCGTCGCGATCAGCGTCACCTTGCGTTCCTTTTGTGTCGGGCGGATGACATAGCCACCGCGGGCGCAATGGTTGGCGTTGGCGGCATCGGCGCGGAGATGCGGCAGGGCCTGGCGGGTGAGGGCCAGGATCGACGGCCGGTCCTTGGTGCTGAGCGCCAGCGCCCAGCATTCCGCCGTTTCCATCGTGTCGCAGGGGCGAAACACCAGCAGGTTCGGGATGGCGCGCAAGGCGGCCAGCTGTTCGACCGGCTGGTGTGTCGGGCCGTCTTCGCCAAGGCCGATTGAATCATGCGTCATCACATAGACGACGCGCTGCTTCATGAGCGCCGACAGGCGGATGGCGGGGCGGCAGTAGTCGGTGAACACCAGGAAGGTGCCGCCGAACGGAATGATGCCGCCATGCAGCGCCATGCCGTTCATCGCCGCGGCCATGCCATGCTCGCGGATGCCGTAATAGATATAGTTGCCGCCGTAATTCTCAGCCGAAACCGGCTTGGCGACCTTGGCCTTGGTGTTGTTCGAGCCGGTGAGATCGGCGGAACCGCCGATCAGTTCCGGCAAGGCCGGGACCAGGGCATCGAGAACCAGCTGCGACGACATGCGGGTCGCGAGCTTCGGCGCGTCCTTGGCGATGGCGGTTTTGAGGTCGCCGACGACATCGGCGAAATTGGCCGGCAGCTCGCCGGCGATCACGCGCTCGAACTCGCCCTTCAGCTTGTTGCCGTCGAGGCGCTTGGTCCAGGCTTTCTGCGCCTCGCTGCCACGGCCACCGATCGCCTCCCAGGCGGCCTTGATCTCGCCCGGGATCACGAAGGGTTCATGGCTCCAGCCCAGCTTCTCGCGGGCGCCGGCAATTTCTTCCTTCCCCAGGGGCGAGCCGTGAGTGGCCGATGTGCCGCCCTTCTTCGGGGCGCCGAAACCGATCACCGTCTTGCACGCGATGAGCGACGGTTTGGCCGACTTCTTGGCCGCGGCGATGGCGGCCGAGACAGCTTCGGCGTCATGGCCGTCGACCCGGGTCGTGTTCCAGCCGCTCGCCTGGAAGCGCATCAACTGGTCGTCCGAGCAGGAGAGGGAGACCGCACCATCGATCGAAATGCCGTTATCGTCAAAGAGGACGATCAGCTTGTTGAGCTTCAGATGGCCCGCCAGCGAGATCGCCTCGTGGCTGATGCCTTCCATCAGGCAGCCGTCACCGGCGATGGCGTACGTGTGGTGATCGACCAGATCGTCGCCGAAGCGGGCGTTGAGCATCCGCTCCGCGAGCGCCATACCGACCGCATTGGCCAGACCCTGGCCGAGCGGCCCGGTGGTCGTCTCGACACCCGGCGTATGGCCGTATTCGGGATGGCCCGGCGTCTTGCTGCCCCATTGGCGGAAGCGCTTCAACTCGTCGATGGTGACGCCTTCATAGCCGCTGAGGTGGAGGAGCGAGTACATCAGCATCGAGCCGTGTCCGGCGGACAGGACGAAGCGGTCGCGGTCCGGCCAGGCGGGGTTGGCGGCGTTGAATTTCAAATGGCGCTGGAACAGGACGGTCGCCACATCGGCCATGCCCATCGGCATGCCCGGGTGTCCCGAATTGGCGGCCTCGACCGCATCCATCGACAAGGCGCGAATGGCATTGGCCAGATCGCGGTGGGGGATAGTGGTCTTTGCGGCAGCAGCCGAATTGGCGTCCATCATCGTTCCTTGGCCAGAATTATCTTAGGATCGTCGGGCAATTACCCGAGAATCCTAATAAGGCGGCCAACCGATCCGGCCGCCGGATCGGGCCGGAACATGCCCGCGCGGGGGCGTCAGGTCAACAAGGGATTCCCGCCTTATTTGACAGAAAGTCTCTGTTTCCGCGGACAGCGAATGTAAGCTGGCAAACTGCGTCGGTTGACGCCGCTTCGATAGGTCGAGTAAACGAGAAGAAACCGGCAATCAAACCGATCCAGATGCGGGCTCAAGAATCAGCACTGCATACTGGCAATGGGCCAACCGGGGGCAGGGACCGACAGGATGTCCAGATTGGATACAGCAATTAGTCGCCTCGACGCGGCCATGGCGCGCTTGGATTCGGCTGTCCAGGACAGTTCCTCGCGCGGCTACAAGGATCGCGATCTGCTGCAGACCGAATTGGCGGTGCTCCGCCAGACCTATACCTTGCTGCAATCGGAAGCGCGGCTGGTGTCCGATCGTTTGGACACCGTGATCGGCCGCATGCATTCCGTGACCGAGGGGGCCTGACATGCCGACCGTCACCGTTGCGCTGAATGGCCGCAATTATGACATCGCCTGCGGTGAGGGTGAGGAAGCCCGCGTCCAGGAACTCTCCGGCGAGATCCGGCGCCGCATGGAGGGCCTCGCCAAGAATGCCGGGCCGGTGGCGGAAAACCTGCTCTTTGCCCTGACCGGCCTGTTGCTTGCCGACGAGCTCGACCAGAAGAACCGCCAGATCGCCCAGCTCAAAGGTCAGCAGGAAGACCTTGTGCAGCGGCGCGAGATAGCGCTCGCTGACACCATCGAGCGTCTGGCCGTCAAGATCGAAGCTATTGCGGCAAGGCTGGAAGCAGCCTAAGTACCGTCTGGGCGGACCGCTGCAGGGTTCGCAAGCCGGGTAATCCCTGAGGCCAATTCTAACCTCTAGGGAGCTGTCCCTACCGAGACCGTGGTCTCGGATACACGGTGCCCACCTGCTTAGGCAGGCCACGGAGGATTCATACGTGCGAACGGCCCAGGTGGCACCGCCCACCCATTCACAGCCGCGCCCGTGATCGACCAGCTCGATCATTGGCGCGGCTGTTTGCTGCTTAGTTGATTAAAGAATCGCTTGATGGATTCCCAGGAACTCGCTAATTTTAAAGCTGATTTACGGAAGCAAGCCTTCGCTGCGCGTGATGTCGCCTGGCGCGCCAATTCGCTTGCCGGCCTGGCCCTGAAGCAGCACCTCGCTGAAGCGCTGCCGATGCCGCCCGGCATTTCGATCTCCGGCTATTGGCCGCTCGAAGGCGAGATCGACGTGCGGCCCGCCTTGACCCATTACCATGATCTGGGCCACCCGATCGGCCTCCCCGTTGTGGTCGCCAGGAACGCCCCCCTCATCTTCCGCCGCTGGCACCCCGAAGATGAGATGGTCCAAGGCAGCTTTCGCGTCATGACGCCGCCCGCGGGGGCGCCCGCCATCGTGCCCACCATCCTCCTCGTGCCTTTGCTGGCCTTCGACCCCGATGGCTATCGCCTCGGCTATGGCGGCGGCTTCTACGACCGCACGCTGGCCAAGCTGCGGACCGAGGCGCATGCTATCGCCGTTGGCGTTGCCTACGCCGCGCAGGAACTCGCCTTCGTGCCACGCGGTCCCTATGACCAGCCACTGGACCTGATCGTCACCGAGCGGTCCGTTTTTAAGTTCGAGGTTTCATGAATCTGCTGTTTTTGGGTGATCTGGTCGGCCGCGCCGGGCGGGATGTTGTGGTCGAGAATTTGCCGCAATTGCGACGCATTCTCAGTCTTGATTTCGTCGTCGCCAACGTCGAAAACGCCGCCGGCGGCTTCGGAATTACCCAGAAATTATGCGCCGATCTCTTCGCCCATGGCGTCGACTGCGCCACGACGGGAAACCACGTCTGGGACCAGAAAGAGACGGTCGGCTTCATCGGCAGCGAGCCGCGGCTGCTGCGGCCGCTGAATTTCCCGATGGGGACGCCGGGCAAGGGGGCGGGCCTGTTCCAGACCTCCCGGGGGAAGAAGATTCTGGTCGCCAATCTGATGGGCCGGCTGTTCATGGACCCGCTGGACGATCCCTTTGCCGCGGCGGAAGCGCTCCTCAAGACCTATCGGCTGGGGGGCAATGCCGACGCCATCCTGTTCGATTTCCATGCCGAGGCGACCAGCGAGAAGATGGCTTTCGGCCATTTCGTCGACGGGCGAGCCTCCTTCGTGGTCGGCACGCATACCCATGTTCCAACGGCGGATCACATGATCCTGGAGAAGGGCACGGCCTATCAGTCGGATGCCGGCATGTGCGGCGATTATGATTCCGTCATCGGGATGGAAAAGACCGCCCCGGTCCTGCGCTTTACGAAAAAGTTGCCGACCGAGCGGTTGAGCCCGGCCAATGGAGCGGGGACGCTGTGCGGCGTCCTGGTGGAGACCGATGACTCAACGGGCCTCGCGCGCCGTATAGAGCCGGTGCGGGTTGGTGGGAAGCTGTCCGCGGCGATGCCCAAGGTGACCGAAGCGGCGATCGGCTGAACTCAACATCGTCCATGTTACCAATGCCTTAACCGATGATTAACCGATTTCGGTCATTTTGTATGACTTAGCCTGGGGGACAGGCCTTTCTGGCGCCTGTCGAGTGGGCCGTGGAATGACATGATGAATCATCTGCACACGGCTCATGACCCGCTGATCGTCCTGCTGTCGCTGCTGGTAGCGGTCATCAGTTCGTTGGTGTCACTCGATGTCGCCGAACGTCTCCGGGAGTCCAAGGGCAAAGCGTGGTGCCTGTGGCTGGCCGCTGCCAGCTGCACGCTGGGCGGTGGCATCTGGTCGATGCATTTCATTGCCATGCTGGCATTCAGCGCCCAAATCGAGATCCGCTACCATGTCGGCCTGACGCTGGCCTCACTGCTCCTCGCCATCGTTTCGACGGCCATCGGCTATGCCATCATTTCCCGGCAGAAGGTCGTGCATTGGCCCAGCCTGCTGTTGGCTGGTCTCTTTACCGGCCTGGGCGTTGCCGGGATGCATTACACCGGTATGGCGGCACTGATCGCGCCGGCCGAGATGCATCACGATACGTTCCTGGTTGGCGTGTCGGTGGTGATCGCCGTGGTTGCCGCCAGCGCTGCGTTCTGGCTGAGCCTCAAGCTCGACCAGACCTGGCACAAGCTGGCAGCATCCCTGGTGATGGGGGCCGCCATTGCCGGCATGCATTACACCGCCATGGCGGCGTTGAGCCTCACCAGCAACGTGCATACGGAAACTCCGTCCATGATCGGCGGCACGCCGACGCCGATCCTGGCGATTGCGCTGGCCGTGGCGACGATTCTGATCCTGGCGATCGGCTTTTTGGCAGCCATCAGCGACCGCCGTTTCGACATGCGGGCCCGGCGCGAGGCGGAAATATTGCTGCGCACCGAACGGCGCTTTGAGACGGTGGTGAGTGCCAGTTCCAACATCGTGCTGCTGCTGGATGGCGCGGGGCGCATTACCTATGATTCCCCCTCGACCCATCGCATCCTCGGCTATGCCGAAGACGCGCTCATCGGTCATGCCCTCAAGGATTTCGTGCCCGACCTCAAGAAACGAGAATATCAGGACATCATCAGCGACATCCTTGAGCGCCCAGGTGCCACGGTAAACGCCGAAATGCCGGTCAAAGCCATCTCCGGCCACGTCACCCACATGGACATGTCGATCACCAATCTGCTGCAGGACCCGCATTTGCATGCGCTGGTGGTGAAGCTGCATGACGTGACCGAGAAGAAGCGCTTTACCGAGGAATTGCGCACGGCCATGGAGCGGGCCGAGGCTGCGAGCCGCGCCAAATCGACGTTCCTTGCCAACGTGACACATGAACTTCGGACGCCGCTCAATTCAATTATCGGCTTTTCAGATCTACTTCTGGCGCAGCCTAATGGCGCGCTGCTGCCGGCCTATTACGAATTCGCACGCGACATCAATGGCAGCGGCAAGGAGCTGCTGACCCTGATCAACCGCATGATCCAGTTCACGCATGCTGAATCCGGGACGCTGCGGCTCGAGAGCGAGCTCGTCAATCCCATCATGGAGGTGGAGACTGCTTTGCGGCTCTATCAGGATGAGATCGCGGGCAAGAACATCCAACTGACCGTCGAGCCGTTCGATCATCGCTTCAGTATCCTGGTCGATCATGAAAAGCTGCGGCAGATCCTGGTCAATTTGCTGTCGAACGCCGTGAAGTTCACCCCGCAGGGTGGGCGGCTTCGCATTGCCGTTGAAATCGATGAGGATCGTGCCTGCGTCATTTCCGTCCAGGATAACGGGCAGGGCATGAGCGAGGACGAGATCGCTCAGGCCTTGCAGCCCTTCGGCAAAGGGGACGGCGGGTTGAAACGGAATTTCAACGGGGCCGGGCTGGGCTTGCCGATCACCAATGCGCTGGTGGCGCTCCATGATGGCCAGCTGACGATTGAAAGTGCCCGCGGTGTGGGGACCCTGGTGGTGGTCAAATTCCCACCGGACCGGGTCAAGTTCGTCGGCACAGTTGACATGATCGGGGGCGAAAACATCGTCGCCGACAATGTCGTCCCCTTGGCAGGCATGCGGATTCGCTAGCCGGCGTTAGCTGCGACGGCCGCCGGCAACGGCCATGAAGCGGTCGACTTCACTCTGCATCTGTTCGGCGCGGGCCAGGAACTGGCGGGCCATGTCGTGGACCCGGTCGCAGGCACGCGGCTGGCTATCGGCCGCCATGGTCAGCGCGCCCGTGACACCCTCCAAACCCATCTGCCTTGCCACCTGGGTGACGACTTCCGCCATGCGGCGTATTTCGGCCTCCAGATTGGCGCTTTCAGTGCCGGTACCAGGCTCCCGGATCGTGCGGGACATGCGATAACCTCACTTTGCCTCATTTGGCCCGAATCGAGGCCAATGGTTAAAAGCTATACGGAAGCCACCGTAAACGAGTCATGAATTTTGCGGCGCAAGGTGCGAAATCCGCGCGAATCGGCAGATTGGGGTGTGAGGTCGGTTATCTAGGCTGCCTTGCGCCCGGCGGGCTTGGCAGGCCGGGGAATTGTGCTAAAAGGCGTCAAAATCCTGCCATATTCGCGGTCTAGCGTCGCCCCGAGGCTGGCGCCGATCCCAACATCTGGTCAGGATTTGCCGATAGTCCACACTAGGTTTTGCGTTCAGGAACGGATCGATGGCTGGGCATTCACAATTCAAGAACATCATGTACCGGAAGGGCGCGCAGGATGCGAAGCGCGCCAAGGTCTTCACCAAGATCATCCGGGAGTTGACCGTCTCGGCCAAGATGGGGTCGCCCGACCCGGCGACCAATCCGCGCCTGCGTGCCGCCATTCTGGCCGCCCGCGATGCCAACATGCCCAAGGACACCATGGAACGCGCCATCAAGCGCGGCGCCGGGGGCGAGGACATGACGGCCTATGACGAGGTCCGCTACGAAGGCTATGGCCCGGGCGGCGTCGCCGTCATCGTCGAGGCGCTGACCGACAACCGGAACCGGACGGCGACCGAAGTGCGCACCGCCTTTGCCAAGGCCGGGGGCAATCTGGGCGAGACCAATTCCGTCAGCTTCATGTTCGAGCGCAAGGGCGTCATCCGCTATCCGGCCAAGGTGGCCAGTGCCGATGCCATGTTCGAAGCCGCTCTAGATGCCGGCGCCGACAATGTCGAATCCGATGCCGAGACCCATGAGATCACCTGCGCCACGGAGGATTTTGCGACCGTGCGCGATGCGCTGGAAGCCAAGTTCAAGGAAGCCAAGGAAGCGCGCCTGCAATGGCGCCCGGTTACCACGGCACCGGTCGATGGCGACACGGCCGAATCCTTGTTCAAGCTGATCGACACGCTGGAGGACAATGACGACGTCCAGACCGTCAGCGCCAATTTCGAAGTGTCGGAAGAAACCCTGGCCAAGCTGACGGCCTGATAGGTAGCAAGGAACCGATTGCCGCATGCGAATTCTCGGACTGGATCCCGGTCTGCAGCATACCGGCTGGGGCGTCATCGACGCCGTCGGCTCGCGGCTCTCATTCGTGGCCGCGGGCGTCGTGAACACGCTTGCCAAATCGCCTTTGTCGGAACGACTGGTGGAAATCCATGATGGCTTGCGTGCGGTGATCGATCTGCATCAGCCGGACGAGGCGGCGGTCGAGGAGACCTTCGTCAACAAGAACCCGAGTTCGACCCTGAAGCTGGGGCTCGCGCGTGGCGTGGTGCTGCTGACGCCGGCGCTCTACAAGCTGCGCGTGGCGGAGTATCCCGCCAATCTGGTCAAGAAATCGGTGGTGGGCGCGGGTCATGCCGACAAGACCCAGGTCCAGATGATGGTGGGTGTGTTGCTGCCGGCCGCGCGGGACCAGAAGAGCGCCGATGCCGCCGACGCGCTCGCTGTTGCCATCTGCCATGCCCATCACATGGGAACGCTGGGCAAATGGGGTGCGCAGGATTTCCGTGAGGTTGCCCGTTGATCGGCAAGCTCACAGGTGTTGTCGATAGCGTTGCATCCGATGCTGCCATCATCGATGTCGGTGGCGTGGGCTATGTGGTCCACGCGAGTGGTAAGACATTGGGGCGCCTGGGCGCGCGCGGTTCCGCCGTCAGCCTGATGATCGATACCCATGTGCGTGAAGATGCCATCTCGCTGTTCGGCTTTGCGGAGACGGTGGAGCGCGATTGGTTCCGGGCGCTTCTCAATGTGCAGGGTGTGGGCGCCAAGGTTGCCTTGAGCATTCTTTCGGTGCTCGCGCCCGACGAATTGGCCCGTGCGGTTGCCGCGCAAGATAAGGCAGCGGTCGCTCGCGCCAATGGCGTAGGTCCCAAGCTCGCGCAGCGTGTCGTTTCTGAAATGAAGGATAAGGCCGGCGGCATCAATCTCGGTGCTGCGCTGGCTGCTGGCAGCACGATTGATGCGGTACCTGTGAATGGCGCCGATGGGCCGATGAACGATGCCGTCTCCGCTTTGGTCAATCTCGGCTATCGCCGCGCCGAAGCCTATGGCGCGGTCGCCAAGGTCATGCAGAAGGAGGGGGCTGCCGCCCCGCTCAATGACCTCATCCTCAAGGGTCTCAAGGAGCTCAGCCAGTGAGTTCTGCAGGACCGATCAAGGTGGGCGAGGCGGATGCGCGCATGGTAGCGCCTGAGCAGGCGCCGGACGATCATCCCGAGCAGAGCCTGCGGCCGCTCGTCCTCACGGAATTCATCGGGCAGCAGAAGCTGCGCGAAAATCTCGGCATCTTCATTGAAGCGGCGAAGGCGCGGGGCGAAGCGCTGGATCATGCGCTGTTCTATGGCCCGCCGGGTCTGGGCAAGACGACGTTGTCGCAGATCGTAGCGCGTGAACTCGGCGTCGGTTTCCGCGCGACCTCCGGTCCGGTGATCGCGCGGGCAGGGGACCTTGCGGCGTTGCTTACCAATCTGCAGCCGCGCGACGTGCTGTTCATTGACGAGATTCATCGCCTGTCGCCGGCGGTGGAGGAAATCCTCTATCCCGCGATGGAAGATTTCCAGCTCGACCTCATCATCGGTGAGGGACCGGCGGCGCGTTCCGTCCGGATCGATCTGCCGCCTTTCACCTTGGTGGGCGCCACTACCCGGCTTGGCATGATCACGACGCCGCTCCGCGAACGCTTCGGCATTCCGCTGCGACTCAATTTCTATACCCATGATGAGCTGGAGCTGATCGTCCGCCGCGGCGCCCGTGTGCTAGGACTCGATCTGGCCGACAGCGGCGCCATGGAAATTGCGCGGCGCGCGCGCGGGACACCGCGCGTGGCCGGACGCTTGCTGCGCCGGGTGCGGGATTTCGCCGTGGTGGCCAAGGTCGGTCGCGTCGATGCGAAGCTGGCGGACGCGGCACTGACACGGCTGGAGGTCGATCAGATCGGCCTCGATGCGATGGACCGCCGTTATCTTACCTGCATCGCGGAGAACTATGACGGCGGGCCGGTGGGCGTTGAAACCATGGCGGCAGCGTTGTCCGAGCAGCGCGACACGATCGAGGATGCGATCGAGCCCTATCTCATCCAGCAAGGCCTGCTGCAGCGGACACAGCGCGGCCGCATGCTGACCTTGAACGGGTTCAAGCATCTGGGGCTCACCCCGTCTTCTCATGCGGCGCAGGCGGATCTGCTTGGGCCGGCGATCGGGGAGGATGAGCTGTGATGGATAGGCCCGTCGCTCACCCCCTCACCCCAACCCCTCTCCCGCGAGGGGAGAGGGGCTATCGGCAAGTGGGGACAAGTTCGAGCCACGGCTCGGTGGAAACTCCCTCTCCCCTCGCGGGAGAGGGTCGGGGTGAGGGGGCGTCTCGATGACTCTCACCGCGATGAATCCGCTCGCCGCGCCACAGCACCACCACCCCATCCGCGTCTATTACGAAGACACGGATGCGGGCGGGATCGTCTATTACGCCAACTATCTGAAATTTGCCGAGCGGGCGCGGACGGAGATGCTGCGCGAGGCGGGGTTTCATCATTCGGCGATGATGCAGGGCGATGGCATCATGCTGGCGGTGCGCCGTGTCACGGCCGACTATTTCCGGCCGGCCAAACTCGACGATGCACTGGATGTTACCACCAGCGTCACCGGTCTTGGTGCCGCGACCGTCGATCTCGATCAATCCATCCGGCGCGAGGGCGTTGAGCTCTGCCGGGTGCATGTAACCATTGCCTGCGTGGGGCGCGATGGCCGGCCTGTCCGGTTGCCGGCCGATTTGCGCGCAACGCTGACCCCCATCATTCAATCCTGACGAAGAAGTGAAGAAGAGCCATGGATCCGCAACAACCAGCACCATCCGCCACACCGGTCGCCCCCGTCTCGGGCAATGTGCTTGATGGCGTCGATGCTACCCTGCAAGGCGCCGCCGGCCTGCCCAGCGCCGTAACCCACGATTTGTCGGTCTGGACGCTGTTCCTGCAGGCCGACTGGATCGTCAAGGGCGTGATGCTCTTCCTGCTCGCCGCGTCGATCTGGAGCTGGGCGATCATTTTCGACAAGATCATCCGCATCCGTCGCCTGCGTGAACAGGCCCGTCAGTTCGAAGAAGCGTTCTGGTCCGGCGGTTCGCTCGAGGAACTCTACGACCGCATCTCGAACCGGCCGGCAGATCCGATGTCGTCGATCTTCGTGGCGGCCATGCGCGAATGGCGCCGGTCGGCCGCCAAGGGCTTGCTGGCCTCGGAACATCTTCGTGAAAACCTGCAGGATCGCATCGAGCGCGTCATGAACATCACGCTGGGCCGCGAGATGGATCAGATCGAGCGCTATATGGGTTACTTGGCCTCGGTCGGTTCGGCGGGTCCGTTCATCGGCCTGTTCGGCACGGTCTGGGGCATCATGAACAGTTTCGCTGCCATCGCGGGTTCCAAGAACACGACATTGGCCGTCGTGGCGCCGGGCATCGCCGAAGCGTTGTTCGCAACTGCCTTGGGCCTGGTTGCAGCTATCCCTGCGGTGCTGGCCTATAACAAGCTCTCCAGCGACATCAACCGCTACGGCAACCGCCTCGAAGCTTTTGCCGGTGAGTTCGGCGCCATCCTGTCGCGCCAGCTCGAGGAGAAGCACTAATGGCCATCAAGCTCGGCGCCGGCAGCCATCCGTCGCGCGGGCATTCGCGGCGCCGGAAGTTCGCGCCGATGGCCGATATCAACGTGACGCCGATGGTCGATGTCATGCTGGTGCTGCTTATCATCTTCATGGTGACGGCGCCGCTGCTCACCGTGGGCGTCGAGGTCGAACTGCCCAAGACCAGCGCCGAGGCGATGTCGAACCCGGAAGAGCCGGTCGTCATCACCGTCACGAGCAATAACGTCATCTTCCTGCAGGAGACGGAGATCGCGATCGAAGTGCTTGGTCCCCGGGTGGCTGCCATTCTTCTCAACAAACCGGATACGACCGTTTTTGTCCGTGGCGATGCTTCCGCCAACTGGGATGGCATTGCCCAAGTTTTGGCGGAATTGCAGGGTAATGGAATTACGAAGGTCGGCATCGTGACCAATACAAAGCCTCAGGGCGAGCCGGAACAGAAGTCGAATTAGCGTGATGAATTTTCTGACCGAAAAACTCGGCTTCGAGCCGGAACTCAACCAGGGCCTCATTGCCTCGGTAGTGTTCCATATCGGCCTGTTCCTGTTCGCCTGGTTCGGCGTGCCGCATTTGTTTGAGGATGACTTCATAGCCCAGCCGCTTGGTATCGAGGCAGCGATCGTCTCCGATATCTCAGCTGCGCCCAAGGTCGACAGGGTCTCCACGAAGGTCAGCGAAAAGTCCAAGCAGACGCAGAAGGCGGAACCGCCCAAGAAGGAAGCCAAGCCGGCGCCAGCCAAGGCCAATCCGAAGCCGGCTTCCGCGCCGCCGCCGGTGGCGGAAGAGGTGGCGGTCGCTATTCCGGATAAGGTCAAGCCGAAGGAAGAGGAAAAACCCAAGGATAAGAAGCCGGAAGATAAGCCGAAGGATAAGCCCAAGAAGACTGAGGAAAAACCGAAGAAGCCGATCAAGAAGGATACCAGCGAAATCGACTCGCTGCTGAACAACGTCCTCAAAGAGCAGGCTGCTGAGCCGCCAACGGAGAAGCCGGTGAAAGAGCCGGCGCCGGATACGGAAGAGACCACTGGGGAGGAGACCGACCTTGCCTCCGAAGTGCCGATGTCGGCCGGCGATAAAGACGGCATTCGCGACCAGATTCAGAAGATATGGAATATCGGCAGTGCGGCCGGCGCGCCCAACCTCGATCAAATCGTCGTTGAATTGCGTATCGAAATGCAGCCCGACGGGACAGTTACGCGCGTCACTCTGCTCAATAACCAGGCCGATCCGCATTTCCGATCCCTGGCTGAAAGCGCCATTCGTGCGGTGCAGCGGGCCAGCCCGTTGAAATTGCCTCCGGGCAAATCCTGGAAGACGATCAAGTTGGTTTTCCGGCCCTCCGAAATCGGCTAGGCGGCACAGTTTGAACCAAAGGGGCGTTCAAGTGTTTGTAAGATGCGTTAACGACTGAAACGGGTTAGAAGATCGACTGATAGTTCGCGACAGATAGTTTGCGTATGGCATTCCGGTCGACCTGCGCGTCAGGTCATATTTAATGAGGCGAGGCATGAAGCAGTTTCTGCGCGGCATCGTGATGGTGTCGCTGGTAGTTCTTCCCCTGGGAATTGGTTCAGCGTCGGCTGAGCCGACGATCGATATCACGCGGGGCGTTGTTGAACCGATGCCGATCGCCGTGCCGGACTTCCATGGCGGGGCGCCAGCGGATGCGCAGGTGGCGCGCGATATGGCCGCAGTGATCGCCGCCGATCTTGAGCGCTCGGGCCTGTTTGCGCCGATCGACAAGAAGGCGTTCATCCAGGATCCCGCCTCGCTGCAGCAGGCGCCACGCTTCCAGGATTGGCGCCTCATCAACGCGCAGGCGCTGGTGGCCGGCAACGTGACCTCACAGGCCAATGGCCAGATTGCCGTGCAGTTCCGCCTGTGGGACGTCGTCGGCGAGCAGCAGATGACGGGCTTCCAATACAACTCTGCCACCGCCAACTGGCGCCGTGTCGCACACAAGATCGCCGACGAGATCTACAAGCGCATCACCGGTGAAGAAGGCTATTTCGATACGCGCATCGTCTATGTCTCGGAGAGCGGGCCGAAGCTCAAGCGCGTGAAGCGCCTCGCCATCATGGACCAGGACGGCGAGAATCATAAGAACCTCACCGATGGCGGCGTGCTGGTGCTGACGCCGCGCTTCTCGCCGGCGGCGCAGGACATCACCTATATGTCCTATTACGGCAACAAGCCGCGCGTCTATCTCTTCAACATCGACAGCGGGCAGCAGGAAGTGCTGGGTGATTTCCCGGGCATGACCTTTGCGCCGCGCTTCTCGCCGGATGGCTCCAAGGTCATCATGAGCATGGCGCAGAGCGGCAACACCGATATCTACATCATGGATATCCGCACGCGCCGCACGCAGCGCATCACCAACACGCCGGGCATCGACACGGCGCCGAGCTACTCGCCGGATGGTAGCCAGATCACCTTCGAGAGCGATCGCGGCGGCAGCCAGCAGATCTATGTAATGAGTGCCGATGGCGGTGGCGCGCGTCGGGTGAGCAAGGGGCAGGGGCGCTACGGCACCCCGGTCTGGTCCCCGCGCGGTGATCTTATTGCGTTTACCCGGATGTATCAGGGCAGCTTTTACGTGGGTGTGATGCGGCCCGATGGATCGGGCGAGCGGATGCTCTCCCAGGGTTGGCTGGTGGAAGGTCCGACCTGGGCGCCGAACGGCCGGGTTCTCGCCTATTTCAAGCAGGAGCCGGGCGGCAAGACCCAGCTCCACAGCATCGATCTCACCGGCCACAACGAGCGTGTCATGAAAACACCACTGGACGGGTCAGATCCTGCATGGTCGCCCTTGCTAGGGAATCAATAATGATCTATGTTTCGCCTCGATTCTAGGGTCAACGCGACCCCGGAATACATTGATTCAGCGCGGAATTTAAGGTCACGGGCAGTTCGACGACCACAGTCGGGGGTTGGGCGGGGGATTTGCACGGGCCGAGAACGGACAAAAGAGGAAACTAAAAATGCGTCTTTCGATCTTGTCGGCCCTGGCTGCGGCCGCTCTTCTGGCAGCCTGTTCGTCGGATGTGCCGGTGAACGACGCGGGCGGCGCCGGTGCTGGTACGACGGCCTCGGCTTCGACCGATACCGGCATTGCTGGTGCGGCGGTTCCGGGTTCGCCCGAGGATTTCAACCAGAACGTTGGTAACACTGTCTATTTCGACCTCGACAGCTACAGCCTGAGCTCGGACGCTCAGAGCCAGCTGCAGCGTCAGGCCGCTTGGCTGCAGCAGTATCCGCAGCGCACCCTGACCGTCGAAGGCCATGCCGACGAGCGCGGCACCCGTGAGTACAACCTCGCCCTCGGCGAGCGTCGTTCGAACTCGGTTGCCAACTACCTCGTCGCCCTTGGCGTCGACAAGGCTCGGCTGAGCACCATCTCCTACGGCAAAGAGCGCCCGCTCTGCACCGAGTCGGATGAGTCCTGCTGGTCGCAGAACCGCCGTGGCGTCAGCGCCATCAACCCGTAATCGGCTTATCTAGCCAGTAACGGGGCGTCATTTACGCCGGCCTGGAGAAATCCAGGCCGGCGTTTTTGTTTGTGCTGAGGCGAGTTTCCCCGACTTCGCGCGATTTCCGCCGCAATCCCGCCCCACTTGCCGCCGAGTTTACCTCTGTTGATGTTTTTCAACCTAAAGAGGGGACTTCTCAATGCGATGCAACAGTGCCGGCAAATGGCGCTTGATGATGGCTGCGGTGGCAATGCTGGGCCTCGCGGCTTGTGAAAGCGATGCCAGCAAGATGGCCGCCACAGCTGACCCAGCGCCGACGAACAATCTGGCGCCGACAGACCCGGGCAATGTGAACAGCCAGGCGCTCAATCCGGATGACGTCTTCCAGCATGACGTCGGCAACACCGTGCTGTTTGCGACCGACGCTTACGATCTGGCGCCGGACGCGCAAACCGTTCTGCAACGTCAGGCGCAATGGCTGATGCAGTACCCGGCCCGGACTGCCACCATCCAAGGCCACGCGGATGAGCGTGGCACGCGGGAATACAATCTCGCCTTGGGAGAACGTCGGGCCGAATCCGTGCGCGCCTATCTGGTGGCGCTCGGGATCGACGCCACGCGCCTGCAGACGGTTACCTATGGCAAGGAGCAACCCCTTTGCGGCGAGGCCACGGATAGCTGCTGGCAGGGGAACCGCCGCGGGGTCACCGCGTTAAATCCCTGACAATTCGCTGCTTTTAAAGGCATATGTGCCGGGTCCAGCCTGGGCAAGCGATTGCCCAGGCTTGCTTTTTGCCGAGTCCCTTTGGCATTGTCTGCTCGCAATTTTGTGTCCGGCAAATGCCGGGTGCGCCATAATTCCGCCCGGATCGGTGCCGAGCATGGGGTATGGTCCCAAGCTACGGTCCCTGGCTATGGTCCTTGGCACCGAAAAGATGAGAGCGATGAGGATGAACCGCGTGACATTTGCCCATTCCATGAAGGTTGCTGCATTTGCCGGCCTGCTGGCCTTCGCGCCGGTCGCCGTCGCCCATGCCGACGAGATCGACGATCTGCGCGCCGAACTGGCGCAGCTGAAGCAGCAGGTCAACTTCCTCGAAAACCAGATGCCCAAGGGCGGTGGCGCAGCCGCCGGTGGCGGTACGCTGGCGGCGCAGACCGAAGTTCGCTTCCAGCAATACGATCAGCAGATGAGCCAGATGACCGGCCAGATCGAGCAGTTGGAACTCAAGATCAACGATCTTGCCGACAAGTTCGACCGGATGCAGAAGGACACCGAATTCCGCCTTGGCGAATTGGAGCGAAACGGTTCGGCCGCTGCCGGTACCGCGCCGATGGCGGCAACTGACGCTGGCGCAATGCCGGCTGACACAGGCGCCGCGTCGGCGCCGGCACAGACCGATCCGGGTGCGCCACCACAGCCAACCCAGCCCGGGGTCATGGGCACGCTGTCAAACGATCAGATGCAGAACCTGCCGGCGGCACCTGCCGGTGCTGCCGAACAAGCCGCAGCCGGTGCTGCCGCGTCGGTCGTGCTGCCGGGCGATACACCACAGCAGCAATACGAATATGCGACCGGCCTGCTGCAGCGGGGTGCGTACCCGGAAGCGGAGATCGCCTTGAAGTCATTCGTCGGTGAGCATCCGAAGGACCCGCTCGCGGGTAATGCACAGTATTGGCTCGGCGAGACCTATTATGTGCGCAGCGATTTCAAGAACGCGGCCGTTGCGTTCGCTGAGGGCTATCAGAAATATCCGAAGAGTTCGAAGGCGGCGGACAATCTGCTGAAGCTCGGCATGTCGCTGGGGCAAACGGGGCGCAATCCCGATGCCTGCACCGCGTTCCGCCAACTCGACAAGCAGTTTCCCGAAGCATCCCAAGCGATCAAGGACCGCGCCGCGCGGGCCAAGCAACGCTACAAGTGCACCTAACGGCACAGGTCGCGGAAGGGGAACGGCTTGGGGATAGCACTGCACCATTGCTGAGCGAATTGGGGCCCGATCAGTTTGCGGCCCTGATGGCGGCTTGCGGCCCGTTCGAGACAAAGCCTCATCTGGCCATCGGCGTGTCCGGCGGGTCGGACAGTCTGGCGCTGATGTTTCTCCTCAATCACTGGCTCATTTCCCAGGGTGGCAAGCTGACGGCGTTGACCGTCGATCATGGCTTGCGCGCTGAATCCGCGAAGGAGGCCAAAACTGTCGCCAACTGGGCGTCTGCTGCAGGTATCGAGCACCATGTGCTGGCCTGGTCCGGCGTGAAGCCATCTGCCGGCATTCAGGCAGCGGCCCGGCATGCGCGCTATGATTTGATGACCGAATGGTGCCGTGCTGCCGGCGTGCTCCACCTAGCCACCGCCCATCAGTTGGACGACCAGCGCGAAACGGTCGCCATGCGGCGGGCGCGCAATCCGGCCGACAATTTCGGCCTGGCCGGCATGAGCCTCATCTCGGCGCGGGGAGAAGTGCGGCTGTTGCGGCCGTTGTTGACGGTGCCGGGCGCTGTCCTGAAGGCCTATCTTTCCGCCCGGAACATGCGTTGGCTGGAGGATCCCAGCAACCAGATGGAACGCTTCGAGCGCATTCGCTGGCGCCGCGGCCTGGAAGGCCCGTTGCCGACACTTGGCGAAATCCAGGCCTGGGGCGAAGCGCGGGTTGCCACCGAGGCCGCGATCGCCGACTTGCTGGCCCGCTCCGTCAGCGTTCATGAAGCCGGTTTTGTCCGCATCGATCTTGCCCCATGGCGCGCCGCCCAAGCAGACCGTCTGCCGAGGGCCCATCTTGCGCCGAGAGCATTGGGGCAGTTGATTGCCATGGTGGGGGGCGGCGACTACCTGCCGGCGCGACCAGCTCTCCTGCGCGCGCTGGATACGCTCCTGTCGGGGGGCGCCGGGCTGACCCTGGGCGGCACGTTGATCGGTGTCTGGCGCGGGCAGGGATTGATCTGCCGCGAACCTTTTGCCGTAACGGAAGAAGTTCAGGCTGACTCCCTTATCGATTGCCTGTGGGATCGGCGTTTCAGGGTGACGACCGCCGGTAACTGGAAAGGCGGGCGGATTGGTGTCCTGGGAGAGCGCGGCTTGGCGGAAATCGGGCAAATTCCCGATTTCCGTCTAAAAGATAGGGATATTCCACTGCCGGCGCGAGCGGCGCTACCCGCCGTCAGGGATGCGACAGGTCGTCTCATCGCCGTGGCGCATCTCGGTTTTGACCCATATGAACAAGGATCGAACGTCCAATTCAGCTTTCGGCCACATTATTCAGCGACATCAAGCGGCTTTACAGTTGCTTATGGGTGGCCGCACACTATCTAAGTACTGACGAAGCGTCGGGTTTTTCCAACTGAGGGCAGCGTGTGTCAGAGCCTGCGGCCCCGGTCCCCAGAACCGACCTTGAGACCTATGAGGGATAAAGATTGTGAATTGGGGTAAAAACCTGATGATCTGGGTGGCGATCGGCTTATTGCTGGTCGTCCTGTTCCATATGTTCGGCGACGCTTCATCGCGTAGCGCGCAGCCCCCGCTGGCCTATTCAGATTTTCTCGGCAAGGTGAATGAGAACCAGGTTTCCGACGTAACTATTCGGGGCCCGAACGTCAGCGGTCACACGAGTGACGGGCAGGCCTTCTCCACCTACGCGCCGGAAGATCCGAAGCTGGTCGAACTGTTGGCCGCCAAAGGGGTCACGATTACCGCCGTTCCCCTTGATGATGCCATGAGCCCGTTGATGGCTTTGCTGATCAACTGGGCGCCGCTGCTGATCATCGTCGGTATCTGGATTTTCTTCATGCGCCAGATGCAGGGGCAGGGCGGCAAGGCGATGGGCTTCGGCAAATCGCGCGCCAAGCTGCTGACCGAGCGCACCGGCCGCGTTACTTTTGACGACGTCGCCGGCATCGAAGAGGCCAAAGGCGAGCTCGAGGAAATTGTCGAGTTCCTGAAGGACCCGCAGAAATTCCAGCGCCTCGGTGGCAAGATTCCCAAAGGCTGCTTGCTGGTCGGTCCCCCGGGTACCGGTAAGACGCTGCTTGCCCGCGCCATCGCCGGCGAAGCCAATGTGCCGTTCTTTACAATCTCCGGTTCCGACTTCGTCGAAATGTTTGTTGGCGTCGGTGCCAGCCGCGTCCGTGACATGTTCGAGCAGGGCAAGAAGAACGCGCCTTGCATCATTTTCATCGACGAAATCGATGCGGTTGGTCGTCATCGTGGCGCCGGCCTCGGCGGTGGCAATGATGAGCGCGAGCAGACCTTGAACCAGATGCTGGTCGAGATGGATGGTTTCGATGCCAATGAAGGCGTCATCATCATCGCCGCGACCAACCGTCCGGACGTGCTCGATCCCGCCCTGTTGCGTCCGGGCCGTTTCGACCGCCAGATCACGGTGCCGAATCCGGATATCAATGGTCGCGACCAGATCCTGAAGGTCCATATGCGCAAGGTGCCGCTGGGTCCCGATGTGGACTCGCGCGTCATCGCCCGCGGTACGCCCGGCTTCTCGGGTGCTGATCTTGCCAACCTCGTCAACGAGGCGGCGCTGATGGCAGCACGGTTCGGCAAGCGCGTCGTCACCATGGCCGATTTCGAATACGCCAAGGACCGCGTGATGATGGGCAGCGAGCGACGCTCCATGGTCATGACGCCGGAAGAAAAGCTGGCGACGGCTTACCATGAGGCTGGCCACGCCATCATCAATCTGGAAGTGCCGGAAGCCGATCCGCTCCACAAGGTGACGATCATTCCGCGTGGTCGCGCGTTGGGCCTGACCATGTCGCTGCCGGAGAAGGACCGTTACAGCATCTCCAAGACCTGGATGGAAAGCCGCATCGCAATCTGCTTCGGTGGCCGTATCGCCGAGCAGTTGATCTATGGCGAGGAGCATCTCAATTCGGGTGCATCCAACGACATTCTGCAGGCGACCGAAATGGCCCGCCGCATGGTGACCGAGTTCGGCATGAGCGAGGCGCTTGGGCCGCTGCGGTATTCGGACGGTGAGCAGGAAGTATTCCTTGGCTACTCGATGGGTCAGCAGCGCAAGAGCATGTCGGGTGAGACGATGAAGCTGATCGACCAGGAAGTTCGGCGTATCGTCGAAACCGGCGAGAAGAAGGCGCGTGAATTGCTGACGCGTTATCTCGATGGCCTGCACACGGTTGCCAAAGCGCTGGTCGAATTCGAGACGCTGAGCGGTGAAGAAGTCCGCGCTCTGTTGAACGGCGAGACCATCCGCCGGGATACCGGGCAGGGCGGTAGTGCCGCCGCCACGCTGAAGCCTCGGTCGTCGATTCCGACCAGTGGCGGTGCAGTCAGTCATCCTGGCTTTGAGCCGAAGCCGCAGCCGGGTTCCTGACCAGGGCTCAGGCTGATTGATCTGATGTTCCGAAGCCCCGCTCGTTCAGCGGGGCTTCTGGTATCTGGGGGAAATTGATGTCGGGGACCTATCTTGTTTCGCCCTATCTCATTCCGACTGGCTTGTTGACCGGGAAGTCGGCTGCGCGGGCGATCGCTGCGAAGCTTGCATTGCCGCTCGCCGGCGGGCCGATTGCGTTCGCGGCAGCGGAACTCGTGACGCGGGCTGCAGACAGGTCGGGCTTGCGGAAGCCGGTCGCCCTGGCGGACCTGCCAGCGGATTTGCTGCGGTCCTTTGCAACACGTCGGCAACCTTGGGCAGGCTTCGATCTCACGCGGCCGCTGATCATGGGGATCGTCAATGTTACCCCGGATAGCTTCTCCGATGGCGGTGACTTTTTGGAGGCCGCCTCGGCCATTGCGCGCGGTGTTGCACTGGCCGAGGCGGGTGCCGACATTCTTGATATCGGGGGCGAATCAACCCGGCCGGGCTCGGCGCCGGTGCCGGCAGACGAGGAAGTGCGTCGGGTTATCCCGGTGATCCGTGCGCTGGCGGAGAAGGGGCTTTGCGTTTCGGTTGACACCCGTCATGCAGCGGTCATGGCGGCCGCGGTCGCAGCCGGCGCGCGCATCATCAATGATGTGACGGCCCTTACCGGCGATTCTGAAAGCGAGCAGGTGGCGGCAAGATCCGGCGCTGCCATCGTGCTCATGCATATGCTGGGCGAGCCGCAGACCATGCAGGCCAATCCGGTCTATGCCGATGCGACGCTGGACCTGCTCGATTATTTTGCTGCCCGCCTGGATCGCCTTGCGGCGCTGGGAGTGGACCGAGCGCGCATCTCGCTCGACCCCGGCATCGGCTTCGGCAAAAAGGACCCGCACAATCTGCTGATCCTTCATGAGCTGACCGCGTTCCATGGCCTGGGCTGCCCGCTCACCCTCGGCGTTTCGCGGAAGAGCTTCATCGGCCGCCTGTCCCGAGGCGAGGCGCCCAAGGAACGCATGGCCGGGTCGATCACCCTTGCCGCCCTGGGCCTGGGCCAGGGGGTGCAGATCGTGCGTGTCCACGATGTCCCGGAAACATGCCAGGCCAGGGCGATGATGGCCGCTTTGGAGACGGTCGGGTCCGGAGATGGTTTGATATGAGGGCCCGAGGCGGTAAAGTGGCCGAATTGCAAAGATTGCCGAGGCTGGCCAGATCATGACCCGTAAATTGTTCGGCACCGATGGGGTGCGTGGCTTGGCCAATTCCGAGCCGATCACGGCCATGACCGCCTTGCGCCTGGCGCTGGCGGCGGGGGCGCATTTCACGCGCGGCGGGCACCGGCACCGGGTCATCATCGGCAAGGATACGCGCCTCTCCGGCTATATGCTGGAAACAGCGCTGACCTCCGGGTTTCTCTCCATGGGCATGGATGTCATGCTGCTCGGGCCGTTGCCGACGCCGGCGGTTGCCATGCTGACGCGCTCGATGCGGGCCGATCTCGGTGTGATGATCTCGGCCTCGCACAACCCGTATGAAGACAACGGCATCAAGCTGTTCGGGCCGGATGGCTATAAGCTCTCCGATGAAATCGAGGCGGAGATCGAGAGCCGCGTTCTTGGTACTGGGTTCGAGCCAGCGCAGGGTTTGGCACCTTCGGCGCAGTTGGGTCGCGCCAAGCGCATCGACGACGCGCAGGGCCGCTATATCGAATTCGTGAAATCGAGTTTCCCCAAGGGGCTCAGCCTGGAGGGCATGCGCGTCGTCATCGATTGCGCCAATGGTGCGGCCTATAAGGTGGCACCCACCGTGCTGTGGGAGTTGGGCGCCGATGTCGTGGCGATTGCCAACGAGCCGGACGGCACCAACATCAATGCCGCCTGCGGCGCTGTGCATACCGAGCGCCTGTGCGAGCAGGTGAAGGCGAGCGGCGCGCATCTTGGCATAGCACTCGATGGCGATGCCGACCGGGTGATCGTGGTTGATGAAACCGGCACGGTGATCGACGGTGACCAGCTGATGGGGCTCATCGCCGAAAGCTGGCAGAGTGCCGGACGCCTGACTGGCGACGGCATTGCGGCGACGGTCATGTCCAATCTGGGTCTGGAACGTCACCTGGGTAGGCTGGGCCTCAAGCTGCACCGGACGTCGGTCGGGGATCGCTATGTGGTGGAGGCGATGCGGCGTCTCGGCCTCAATATCGGCGGCGAACAATCCGGCCATATCATCCTCAGCGATTTCGCCACGACCGGCGATGGCCTGATTGCAGCGCTGCAGGTGCTGGCCGTGCTGATCAAGGCGGACCGGCCGGCCAGCGTTGCGGGGCGCGTCTTTGCACCGTTGCCGCAGCTGCTGAAGAATGTGCGCTACCAGCAGGGGGCCAAGCCGCCGCTGGAACAATCACGCGTGAAGGATGCCATTGCCGCCGGGGAAGCCGCGCTGAATGGCAGCGGGCGTCTGCTGATCCGCAAATCCGGCACCGAGCCGTTGATCCGCGTCATGGCGGAAGGCGAAGACCAGAAACTCATCGCGCAAGTGGTCGACGACATTGTCGAGGCCGTGACCGCCGCCACCAAATGACCGACGAAGCAATCGCCACGTAGAGGAAGAGAAATGGCCAACCGTCTGCTGCATACGATGATCCGCGTCATGGACATGGACAAGTCGATCGATTTCTACACGCGCCATCTCGGGATGAAGATGCTGCGCCGGAAGGATTATCCGTCGGGCGAGTTCACGCTGGCCTTTGTCGGCTATGGCGACGAGGACGATCATGCGGTGATTGAGCTCACGCATAACTGGGGCCGCAAGGAGCCCTATGAGATCGGCACCGCGTTCGGCCATCTTGCCGTCGGCGTTGAGGACATCTATGGGACGTGCGAGAAGCTCGCCAAGGAAGGCGTCAAGATTCCCCGCCCCGCCGGCCCGATGGCCCATGGCGGGTCGGTCATCGCCTTCGTCGAAGACCCCGACGGCTACAAGATCGAGCTGGTGCAGAAATAGCGCACGGCGTCCGCTTGGTCAGAGATAGACCGAGGGACTCTCAAGATCGCCCTGCCAGTCGTAGATGGCGAGCAAGGGTTCGGCCAGCGTGCGCATGGCGTGGGGCTGGCCGGAATGGTGAAGGACGAAGCCGCCGGGCGGCACGATCTGCTCACGTTCCGGCACGATCCATTGCGCCTTGCCGGACACCACCATGTAGAGCTCGACCGCCGGGTGGCTATGCAGGGGATAGAATGTCTCCGGCGCCATCAGCGTGAATCCGACCACGCTGTTGCCGTTGCGCAGGGGCCCGCTGGGGCCGATCAGCTCGGCAAAGGCGACGCGCCGGTCGAGGTCGGGATCATGCGCCAGCTTTGGATAGTGGTAGCTCCAGGGCAGACGCTCGTTGAGCGCCGCGATGGCGTCCATGATGCCGCCGTCCGGCGTGAGGGCTGATCGCAGGATCGGGTCGTAATCGTGGCCGTGGTCGTGGTCGGCACTTGCGAATGCCACGGCCGGCCTTGCACCCCGTGCCGCATCGGCAAGGTGGCGCGCTGCCCGGCCGGCATCGTCCAGCTGGACCGGCAGACGGTCGATGCTGGCGGCGATAGCGCGGGTCAGCGCGAGGAACGGGTTCAACAAGATGTTCCCTTTACGATGGGGGCAGACAAAAAGACACCGACGACATCTGCAAAGACGTCATCGGTGTCTGGTCTTGCGTAGCCGAATGCCGGCCGGCGCTTACTTGCGCTTGTTGATCGGCACGTAGGGGCGCTCGCCATAGCCGGTATAGAGCTGGCGTGGGCGGCCGATGCGCTGGGTGGGGTCTTCGATCATCTCTTTCCACTGCGCGACCCAGCCGACGGTCCGCGCGACGGCGAACAGCACGGTGAACATCGAGGTCGGGAAACCGATCGCCTGGAGAATGATGCCCGAATAGAAATCGACGTTCGGGTAGAGCTTGTGCGAGATGAAGTAATCGTCCGAGAGGGCGATCTTCTCGAGTTCCATCGCCAACTCAAGCACCGGATCGTTGCGCTTGCCCAAGGCATCGAGCACCTCGTGGCAGGATTTCCGCATCACCGAGGCGCGCGGATCGTAGTTCTTGTAGACGCGGTGGCCGAAGCCCATCAGGCGGGTGTTGTCCTGCTTGGACTTCACCTTGCCGATGTATTCCTTGATGTTGTCCTTGTGGCCGATCTCGGCCAGCATCTTCAACACGGCTTCGTTGGCACCGCCATGGGCCGGGCCCCACAGGCAGGCGATGCCGGCGGCAATGCAGGCAAACGGATTGGCGCCGGAGGACCCCGCCATGCGCACGGTCGAGGTCGAGGCGTTCTGCTCGTGATCGGCATGGAGGATGAAGATCTTGTCCATGGCCGCGGCGACGACGGGATCGATCTTGTATTCCTCGGCCGGGACCGCGAAGGTCATGCGCAGGAAGTTCTCGGCATAGGACAGGTTGTTCTGCGGGTACACGAAAGGCTGGCCGACCGAATATTTATAGGCCATGGCAGCGATCGTCGGCACCTTGGCGATCAAGCGGTGTGAGGCAATCATGCGCTGGCGCGGATCGTGGATATCGGTGCTGTCGTGATAGAAGGCAGAGAGGGCGCCGACCACGCCGACCATGACGGCCATCGGATGCGCGTCGCGGCGGAAGCCGGAGAAGAAGCGCGCGATCTGCTCGTGCAGCATGGTGTGATAGGTGATGTTCTTTTCGAACTCGGCCTTCTGCTTGGCGGTCGGCAATTCGCCTTCGAGCAGCAGGTAGCAGACTTCCATGAAGTCGCTGTTTTCGGCGAGGTCTTCGATCTTGTAGCCGCGATGGGTCAGGATGCCGACATCGCCGTCGATATAGGTGATGGCTGATTGCGTCGATCCGGTTGAACCGTAGCCCGGATCATATGTGAACAGGCCCTGTTCGCCGTAGAGCTTGCGGATGTCGACCACGTCCGGGCCGACCGTGCCTTTGAGGATCGGCAGCTCGAAGCCCTTCCCGTTGCGGCTGTCCTTTACTGCGACGGCCGCGTAGGCCTTGGGGGCGGCCGGCCTGATGCCGCTGTCGACCGTCTTGGCACGCGGCTTGGCTGTTTTGGCGGCCGTCTTCACGACCTTCTTGGATTTCTCTGCTACGGTTTTTTTCTTGCTCGTCTTGCCAGCCATGTCGTTTCCCTTCATCGGATCTCAAGTCCGCCCAGCGCGGTCGCGCCAACGGCATGCCGCAGATGTTGCTGCGTATGCTAATACATATAAGGTTAACGGATGGTGACGCATCTGTCATCTGGTGTGAATACCCCTGGATAGGGAGCAGTGCGGAGATGCTGCCTATTGATCCGCAAAGGAAAACCTCACACTCCGGGGAAAATGGCGGGCTTTCCTTTGCCTGAAAAAGCCGCGACACTTGGCCCATGTTGCGTGTTGAAAATCTGGTTTTCGACTATCCCGGCCACCGCGCGCTGGATGATGTCACTCTGACCCTCGGTCAGGGCACGATCACCGCGCTGGTCGGGCCCAATGGCGCGGGCAAATCGACCCTTATGCGCGTCTGCGCCGCCCTCGATCAGCCCTTTTCGGGGCAGGTTCACCTCGATGATCTCGATGTCCATGCCGATCCCCGCGGGGCGCATCGACGCATGGGCTTCCTGCCCGATTTCTTCGGACTCTATGACGACCTCACCGTCGCGCAATGCCTGCACTACCGCGCTGCTTCGCAAGGTGTCCCGTCAGCGCTGCGGAAGTCGGTGGTCGAGACAGTGGCCGAACGACTGGAAATCGCGGATCGGCTGGGCCAGAAGGCGGGCACCTTGTCACGTGGCCTACGGCAGCGCCTGGCCATCGCCCAGGCCGTGCTCCATGAACCCAAATTCCTGATGCTGGATGAACCGGCGGCCGGCCTCGACCCTTCCGCCCGCATCGGCCTCTCTGGCGTGCTGCGCGCTCTCGCGCGGGGCGGCATGACCGTCCTGGTCTCGTCACATATCCTTGCCGAGCTTGAGGATTACTCGACCCATATCCTGATGCTGAAGCAGGGAAGGGTGGTCGATCATGCGCCGCTCATCACCATGGGGGCGGTGACAGGGCGGCGGATCGAAATCCGTCTCGACTTTGCCCATGTGGTGCCGGATCTGCGCCGGCGGCTGGCGGGTGTTCCCGGCGTTGAGGTGATCAGTTGCGGCATCGACGAGGCCATCGTCATGTCAGATCCCGACCCGGCAGAGCGGGCGATCATGCTCGCAGCTGTCCTGGCGGCCGGGTTGCCGCTGGCTTCCTTTGCGCCGGAGCGGCGCAGTCTCCAGGATATTTATCTGGCGCGGATGAAGGCGGTAGCGGAACGGCCGCCGCCCTTGCGCCTGGTAGGGCCATCGTGAGGCTGGCATGAGTCTCGATCTCAACCCTGAATTCCAGCGGAACTTGTGGCTGCACCTTGGCTGGCAGCGGATGATGGCCGCCTTCATCGTCGGCGTCACGATCGCTTATGCGGTTTTTCTGGTGAGCGATTACGACAAGGTTTCCTATGCGGCCAATCTACTTTCCGTCATCGTGCTCGGCATGTGGGGGCCGCGCAGAGCGGCTGACGCATTGGCGGAAGAGGTGGCAGGCGGTACCTGGGAGGGCCAACGCATGTCGGGCCTGTCAGCCTGGGCAATGACCTGGGGCAAGCTGATCGGTGGTTGCAGCTTTGTTTGGTATTGCGGCTTCCTTGCCTTGGCGATCTATGCGTTTGCTGGGTTCAAGATGGGCTTTCCAGGCGGGCGGGCCGGGAATTTTTGGCTCGGCATCTATCTGGTACTGATCGGTGCCTGCCTGGCACATGCCAGTGCGATGGCTGTGGCTCTGATCCGCTTGCGCAAAACTGTGCAGTATCGGCGCCTGACCATCACCCTGGCGCAGACCGTGGGCTTGGTTGTCTATCTGGCAGTGAGCGGCAGCGGGACAGCGCCGGTACTGAACGACGAGAGTTTTTCGCCGCGCATCGGCTATGTCTATGACACGGCCTATTCCTGGCCTCTGATCCGGGCGGTGGTCGGGACGATCTTCTTGCTTTGGGCCGTCGCCGCCGTCTTTCGCCTGATGCGCGGCGAGCTGCAATACCGCGCCTGGCCTTGGCTGTGGGTGCTGTTCCTTGGATTTTGTGCCGTGCTCGCGGCCGGGATCGCCCCTTGGCCTGGTGGTGGCATGATCGGCGCCGCCTTGCCGGTCTTTGGCCTCATGGTCTGCTTGACTTATGTTGCGGCTTTGGCCGACCGGCGCGATCCCATCCACTATCGCTCCGGCTTCATCGCGCTCCGCCGTGGCGATTTCAGCCGTGCAGCGGTTGAAATACCGTGGTGGCTGATCAGTTACGTCGCGACCATCGCCGCTGCCGGTGTTTGCCTGGCGGCCCTGTCGACTGACACGTCCCTGTGGCCCAACAGTTTGACGGAATTGCTGCTGCGCGTGCGCCTGCTGTCCCTCGATCATCTGGTCGAGACGATCCTGCTGGTGGTGCTGTTCCTGGCGCGCGATCTTATGGTGCTGCTGTGGCTCAGCTTCGGTGAATGGCGCAATCGCTCGGATATCACCTGGCTGGTCTATTTGGCCCTCATCTACTGGCCGGTGGGCATAATCCTGATCTATGCTGGCTATGGGCAGTACAGTACCGTCGTTCTGCCGGTCGCGACCGACGATCTGGTGCTTAACTTCACACCGATCGCTGTGCAGCTGGCGGTGGTCGGCGCCATGTTGCATCGCCGTTGGATCCAGGCGACACGAGGCGGCAGTGCCGTATAAGCGGCCATAGACACCCGGACTTTATCCCTGTCATACTAGCGTCAAATAAGAAGCTAGAAAACGTCAACAGGGTGAGGCTGGTTGTGTCGCGGGTTTTGGCGCGTCCCTATCTATTGCTCTCTCCAGCCATTCTGTCGCTGTCGCTCCTGATGGTGGCGCCGGTGGTGTTTGTGCTGATCTATTCGTTCTGGCTGCGCACCGCCGAAGGGCTTGACGTGCCGGCCTTCCAGTTCGGCAACTGGGTCAATTTCTTCAACGACTATTTCTACTGGATGGCCTTGGGCAGCACGTTCAAGACTGCCTTCATCACCACCATCATCTGCATCATCCTGGGTTATCCAACGGCCTATTTCCTGGCGCGGGCGCAGATCCGTAACCGCGGCTTGCTGCTGTTCCTGATGTTCCTGCCGTTCTGGGTTTCCTACATCATCCGCACGATGTCCTGGATCAACGTGCTGGGAAAAAACGGCTTCGTCAACGCGGTGCTGATGGGCTCGGGCCTGATCGATGAGCCGATGAAGCTGCTCTACAACGATTTCTCGGTGATCATGGGGCTGGTCTATTTCATGCTGCCCTACATGATCATCAACGTCTATGTCAGCCTGGACGGCATCGACCGCAATCTTGAATCGGCTGCAAGGGTGCTGGGCTGTACGCCGTGGCAGAGTTTCTGGGAGGTTACGCTGCCCTTGTCGCTGCCGGGCCTTGGCGCTGGCTCCCTGCTTTGTTTCGTGCTGGCCGCCGGGTCCTATGTGACGCCGCGCCTGCTGGGCGGGACCGATACGCTGTTCTTCCCGGATCTCATTTACGAAGCCATCATCTCGCAGCTCGATTGGCCGTTTGGCGCGGTCCTTTCCATCGTCATGCTGGTGGCGCTGGGACTGGTCATCGCTGTTTACAACCGGTTCATGAATCTCTCCGACGTCTATCGGAGTTTCGCGCGATGACCGCGGCAGCTCCAAGCCCAACACGAGAAGGCGCCTTTGGCTGGGCCTTGTTGAGGGTCTGTTCGATTGCCGTCTACATCTTCATGTTCGCGCCGATCGTGGTGGTGATCCTGCTCGCATTCAATTCGTCGCGCAGCGGCGCCTTCCCGATGGAAGGCTTCAGCCTGCAATGGTTCGGCAAGCTCTTTGCCAATGATTCCATCGTGGAAGCCTTCAAGACCTCGCTCATTCTCGCCGCAACCTCGTCGGCGCTGGCAACCATCATCGGGGTCATGGCTGCCCTGGCATTGGTGCGCTACAGCTTCCGGGGCAAGGAGGGCATCCAGACCTTCCTGTCGCTGCCCTTGCTCATGCCGGAAGTGGTCATGGGCGTAGCGCTTCTCATGTTCCTGAAGTTTCTGAGCATGCCGCGGAGCTTCGCGGTTCTGCTGCTTGGCCACACGGTCTTGTCGCTGCCCTATGTGGTGCTGCTGGTCCAGGCGCGGCTGGTCGGCCTGCGGTCGAGCTATGAAGAGGCTGCCTGGACGCTGGGTGCCAACCGCATCCAGACCTTTTTCGAGGTGACGCTGCCCCTGATATCGCCGGCAATCGTCGGTGGTTTCCTGTTTGCGGCAACCTTGAGCTTCGACAACATCACCGCGACCCTGTTCTGGAAGAAGCCCGGTATCGAGACGGTCCCGACCAAGATATTCGCCATGCTGCGGACCTCGGTCAGCCCGGAGATCAACGCGCTGGGTGCTGTCATGATCGTAATCACCATCCTGCTGCCACTCATCGGCGGCTACATGGTGCGTCGCTTTGCCAAGGCTAGGTGAGAGTCGTTCAACGAAGCAATTTTCTTAACCCTGGGAGGAAAGCATGAAGAAGTTGACGGACCAAAAGCGCTACGAGCGTCTGCTCGCGGCCGTGCAGAGTGGCGATATAGACCGCCGTTCGCTGCTGCGCATCATTGGTGCCACGGCGGCCGCGGTTGGCGTCACGGGCGGGCCGATGGGGCTGTTGACCCGCAAGGCGATGGCGGCGGGTGTCGAATCCATCCGCTTCGACGGCTGGGGTGGCATCGTTTCAGAAGCCTTCCACAACAACGCCTTTCCGCAGTTCACCGAGAAGACCGGGACCAAGGTGGTCGAAGGCGAGTTCGGCGATACCGACGAGTTCATCTCGCTGGTCAAAGCATCGCAGCCCGGTGAATACAATGTGTTCCTGGTGAGCGGCGTCTATGATTATTTCCGCTTCATCAAAATGGGGCTGGCCGACTTCGTGAACGAGGCCAATATCCCCAATCTGGACAAGCTGCTGCCGGCGACGCTGGCCGCGTTCCGCAATGAAAGCGAAGGTAAGCTCGCCGCTGTGCCGTTCGATTATGGCACCACGGGCATCGCCTATAACCGCAAATACATCTCTGACGAGGAAGCACAGGCCGGCCACAAGCTGCTCTGGGACGAGAAGTACAAGGGCAAGATCGGCCTCTATGATGGCTTCCAGACCCGCGCCTGGATGTCGAGCCTCTATACCGGCCAGGACCCGCAGGGTGCGACCGACACGGCGGCGATGTGGGATGCCACCCGCAAGCAGCGTGATCTGGTGCTGAAGTATTGGGGTTCCGGCCAGGAATTCATCGACCTCATGTCGAAGGAGGAAATCATTCTCTCCGACGGTTGGTCGGGTCGCGTGGCCTTCCTGCAGCAGAACGGCCATGACATCGGCTTCATCGATACCGCGCAAGCGGGCTTTGCCTGGATCGAGGGCCTGATGGTCCTCAAGGGCAGTCCGATGGAAGCGGCGGAGCAACTGATCAACTTCTGCATCGAGCCGGCGGTGGCTATCGCCATCGCTGAAGGGCAGAACTATCCGCCTTCGCTCGATCCGACCAAGGTGGAACTGACGGACAAGGTGAAGAAGCTGCCCGGCTTCGACCCGACCGGCAAGTTCGACAATTACATCTGGGAAAAGGCGTCCTATTGGTTCGACAACCAGGATGCCTATAAGAAGGAATGGGACCGCATTTCAAAAGGTGCGTAACCATTCGTGACGCCCGGCTGCCCTGGGACGGTGGCAGCCGGGCGTCCATTCTTTTCGCTGGCGGATGGGTCTGATCGAGATGAGTTCTGTTGAACTGAAGGCAGTTGAGAAGCACTTTGCCGGTGGCATTATCGCCGTCGATGCGATCGATCTCGACGTACCGGATGGCGCCTTTGTCACCTTGCTAGGCCCGTCGGGCTGCGGCAAGACGACGACCTTGCGCATGGTGGCGGGGCTTGAGCATCCGACCGGCGGCGAGATCCTGATCAAGGGCAAGCGCGTCAACGAGACGCCGATCCATCAGCGCAATCTCGGCATGGTGTTCCAGAATTACGCGCTGTTTCCGCATAAATCGATCTTTGACAATGTGGCGTTCGGGCTGAAATACCGCGGTGTGGGCAAGGCCGACATTGCCGTCCGCGTGCGCCGGGCGCTGGACATCGTGCGTTTGCCTGGGGTGGAGCAGCGCTTTCCGACGCAATTGTCCGGCGGGCAGCAACAGCGCATCGCGCTGGCACGCGCGCTTGTCATCGAGCCGGACGTGCTGCTGCTCGATGAACCGCTGTCGGCGCTCGATGCCAATCTACGCGAGGAGATGCGCAGCGAGATCAAGGCCATTCAGCGTCGCATCGGCGTCACCGCGATCTTCGTCACCCATGACCAGGGTGAGGCATTGGCCATGTCGGATCTTGTGGTGGTCATGAACAAGGGGAAGATCGAACAGCGCGGTGCCCCAGCCGAGGTCTATGAACATCCGCGCTCGGAATTTGTCGCCAACTTCCTCGGCAACGCCAACTTCCTGCCGGCAACAGTTGTTGCCGTGGCGGGGGGCGGGATCAGCGTCGCTTTAGCGGACGGATCGCAGCTTGCGGTCGCCGATGCGGCGCGCACCGTGCAGGCCGGCGAGAAGGTGAATGTCGTCGTGCGCGCCGAGAAGATCGAACTCGATGGCGGCGGCCTATCGCACGCATCCGTTCTCAAAGGGACGATCAGTGCCGTCGATTATCTGGGCTCGACCGCCCGCTATGACGTGACGCTGGCTGGGGGCGAAAAGGTCACCACGCTCGCGACCATTCGCGATGGTGCGAGACGCGTGGGTGACCAGGTCAATCTCTCCATCGCGCCGGAGCATTGCCGCATCCTCTAGGCCTCATTTTTCGCCGTTCTTGTTTTGTTGCATAATGCGGGAAAATCTTGTATAGAATGCAGCGAAAGAGTGTAGGCGATAGAGAGGCTATGATGGGCTATGACATTGTTTCGCTGATTCCGGCGTTTTGTACGGCGTTCCTGGGATTGAGCGATTTTGAGGAAGGCGGCATCGTCGTTTGGGACCAGATCGACCTCGCCACGTATGACTACTCGGTGGCTTCCCTGGAGCAGGTTGATCTCTATCTCGACGCCGTACGGGAGGTGAAAGATCAGCTTGAATGGCAAACCTACACCAACACCGTTCTAGCAACGGGGGCGTATATCGGCGAAGTGATCAGGCGCCACGGGGACAAGCATTGGGAATGGATGAATTATGCGGATTTCGCCGCCAAGTACCCCAAGCTGAATGCGGCAATGGGAATGAAAGAAGATCTTTATTCGGCGGCAGTTCTGGTAGGTGACGGGCCTACCGCGATAGTTCCGTTCAACAAAGTCATGCGAAACTTGGAAGAGGGGCCCGAGAACAATATCCATTTCTACGCTACGACTTTGATGAGCGATGATTAACAATTGTTGACGACGGGCTTGATTGCCGTGCAATTCTCTCCACGTTAAGCCGTGGAGAGAAACATGCCTAAATTCGATTACGACCTTTTTGTCATCGGCGGTGGGTCCGGCGGCGTGCGCGCAGCCAGGATTGCCGCTGGCTACGGCGCCAAGGTGGCGGTTGCCGAAGAGAGCCGCGTCGGTGGCACCTGTGTCATTCGCGGTTGTGTGCCGAAAAAGCTGCTCTCCTATGCCGCCCATTTCCACGAGGATTTCGAAGACGCGCGGAATTACGGCTGGACCGTCAGCGAGGCGAGTTTCGACTGGCCAACGTTGATCGCCAACAAGGATAGGGAGATCGACCGGCTCAACGGCATATACAAAAAGCTGCTGTCGGGCTCGAAGGTCGCGTTGCTGGAAACGCGTGCCATCCTCGTCGACCCGCATACGGTCGAACTGGCCGGGAAGCGGGTCACGGCCAAGAACATCCTCATCGCCGTAGGTGGGTGGCCTGAGCGCCCGGATATTCCGGGTATCGAACATTCGATCACGTCCAATGAAGCGTTTCATCTGCAGAACTTGCCGCGCGAAATCGTCGTGGTGGGCGGCGGCTATATCGCGGTCGAGTTCGCCGGTATCTTCAACGGCCTTGGCGCCAAGGTGACGCAACTCTATCGGGGTGAGCAGATCCTGCGCGGTTTTGATGACGATGTGCGTAATTTCCTCGCCGCAGAGATGGCGAAGAAGGGCATCGATATCCGTACCCGGAGCGATGTCGCGCGCATCGACAAGGCTGGCGAACGACTGAAACTGACATTGCTGGATGGCAGTACTTTGGATTGCGGCGCCGTCATGTATGCGACCGGGCGACGGGCGAAAACCGACGGCATGGGGCTGGCCGAGACCGGCGTTGACCTCAACGCAAACGGCACCATCGCGGTGGACGCGACGTCGCAGACCAGTGTGCCGAACATTCACGCCATTGGCGATTGCACCGGTCGGGTCAACCTGACACCCGTCGCCATTCGCGAAGGCCATGCCTATGCGGATTCGATTTTCGGGGGCAAGGCCTGGCATGTCGATCATCGCAATATCGCCTCGGCGGTGTTCAGCCATCCGCCGGTCGGTGTCGTCGGCCTGTCCGAGGCCGATGCACGCAAGGACGGCCGCGCGCTCGATATCTACAAGGCGGATTTCAAGCCGCTGAAGCACACCATCACCGGCCGTGACGAACGGACCCTCATGAAACTGGTGGTCGACCGGGCGTCGCAGGTGGTGCTGGGCGCTCATATGGTCGGTATGGATGCGCCTGAAATCATCCAGGCACTCGCCATCGCCGTGAAGATGGGCGCCACGAAGGCGCAGTTCGACGCGGCGATTGCGGTGCACCCCACCGCGGCGGAAGAGTTTGTGACGATGCGCACGCCGGTCTGATACGGGACGATGGAACTTCGTGCCTGTTCGTGGCATTCGGCTACCGAACCGCCTGACGATTCTGGAGAAAATGATGCGCAAGCACATCTGCCTCGCTTTGGCTCTCGCCACGGTCGCTGCCACGCCGGCCGCGGCCCGCGACACGCGCTATGAGTTGAAAATTGCCGATGTCCTGGCCGATCCCCGCTATGCCGAAGCGGTGCCAGCCGGGGTGAAATTCTATTTCGCCGATCAGCCGGCGCCGGCGGGCAAGGATCTCGGCGAGTTCGTCACCAACCGCAAGACCAATTCCTTCGGCAAGCAGGATGAAGAAGCCTGCACATGGGCGATGCTCTCCGCCCTCAAGGAACTCGGCGAGCGCGCTTTGGCGGAACGCGGCAATGCCGTCGTCGGTATTGTCAGCTATTACAAGAAACAGCCTTTTGCCAGTGCCACGGATTACGAATGCCATGCCGGCGCCATTGTCGCGGGCGTTGCGCTCAAGGGCACCGTGGTGAAGGTCGCGCCGTGACGCGATTTTTGATCGAAAGGCAAAAATAGCTGAACGTGTTCAATATGTTAGGCTGCTTTCCGGCACTATTTGCATGAGGGCGGCATAAATCATATATACAATGCCCTTGTTATCCACAGCTTGGGCTGCCCCCAAGCGCGCGTAGCGTAGAGGCATATGATGAGCACGAAATGGTCGCCGGAGAGCTGGCGCGACAAGCCGATCTCCCAGGTTCCGCAATATCCCGACGCCGCCAAACTGGCCTCGGTTGAGGAGCGCCTGCGCACCTATCCGCCGCTCGTTTTTGCCGGCGAGGCGCGTCGCCTCACGGAAGCGCTGGGTGCGGTGGCGGAAGGTAAGGCGTTCCTGCTGCAGGGTGGCGATTGCGCCGAGAGCTTCGCCGAATTCTCGGCCAACAATATCCGCGATACCTTCCGCGTGCTGCTGCAGATGGCGGTGGTCCTCACCTATGGCGCCGCGATGCCGATCGTGAAGATCGGCCGCATGGCCGGCCAGTTCGCCAAACCCCGTTCGGCGCCGACCGAGGTGATCGACGGCGTCGAGCTGCCGAGCTATCGCGGCGACAATATCAACGGCATCGAGTTCACGCCGGCCGCGCGCATTCCCGATCCGGAGCGCCTGCTGCAGGCCTATAACCAGTCGGCAGCGACGCTCAACCTGCTACGCGCCTTCGCCCAGGGCGGTTTTGCCGATCTGCACAAGGTGCATCGCTGGAACCTCGATTTCGTGGCCGATAGCCCCTTGGGCCATCGCTACAAGGAACTGGCCGATCGCCTGTCGGAGACGCTCGACTTCATGGCTGCCTGCGGCCTGACCTCGGAGACCGTCCCGCAGATCCGCGAGACGGAGTTCTTCACCAGCCACGAAGCGCTGTTGCTCAATTTCGAGCAGACCCTCACACGCACCGACAGCCTGACCGGCAAATGGTATGGCTGCTCGGCGCATATGCTGTGGATCGGCGACCGTACGCGGCAGCCGGACGGTGCGCATGTCGAGTTCATGCGCGGCATCCAGAACCCGATCGGCCTCAAATGCGGTCCGTCGATGGACCCCGATGAGTTGCTGCGGTTGATCGATATCCTCAACCCGCAGAATATCCCGGGTCGCCTGACGCTCATCGCCCGCATGGCGCATGACAAGGTCGAAGCCAAGCTGCCGCCGCTGGTACGCGCGGTTAAGCGGCATGGTGGCAAGGTGGTGTGGTCCTGCGATCCGATGCATGGCAACACGATCAAGTCATCGACCGGCTATAAGACGCGTCCGTTCGACCGGATCCTCGGCGAAGTGCGCGGCTTCTTCGACGTGCACCGGGCCGAAGGCACCCATGCCGGCGGCGTCCATTTCGAGATGACCGGCCAGGATGTGACCGAATGCACTGGTGGCGCGAAAGCGGTCACCGAAGAAGCCCTGGCCGACCGGTATCATACCCATTGCGATCCGCGTCTCAACGCCACGCAGGCGTTGGAACTCGCCTTCTTGATAGCCGAGCAATTGAAAGCGGAGCGCGCCGGTGGACAACGCATCGCCGAAGCCTCGTAACGCCAACGGGAAGGAAGCTGGGCCAGTGAGCGGCCCGGCTTCCGACCAGGTTGCCGACTGGTCCGACCAGTATTTCCTGAAGACCAAGGCGACGGTCGCCAATTTCGGCGACGTCACGGTCACCTATGCGATCTTCATGCGGCGCCCGGTCATTTCGGCGCCACGCCTGGCGTTGGAATGGCTGCAGCAGATCGCTGCCGAGCGCGGCACCGAATTCCAGATCGATGTTCAATACGAAGAAGGCAGGTGGGTCGGCGCCGGCGAGCCGATCATGTATATCACCGGCTCCTTCGTGCATTTGGCGGATCTCGAAACCTTACTGCTGATGAAGCTGGGCCCGGCCTGTGTCGCCGCGTTCAACGCGTTCACCATGTGTGCGGATCTGCCCAATGTCGCTTTCCTCGCCATGGACGCACGCCATTGCGCGGGCCTGGAAATGGCCGAGATGATGGCCTATGCCGCCTCGGTCGGTTCGGCTCGCGCGGGTCGCAAGGTCAAGGCGGCCGGCTTTATCGGCAACGCCACGCAGGCGACCGCGCATTATTTCGGCCGTGACAAGGCGCTGGGCACGATGCCGCATGCGCTGATCGGTTACGCGGGCTCGACACTCCGTGCTGCCGAGATGTTCCATGAGACTTTTCCAGATGAGCCGATGACGGTGCTGGTCGATTATTTCGGCCGCGAACTCACCGACGCACTCACGGTGGCTAGGCGCTTTGCCGCGATGGCGTCGCAGGGGCAGTTGTCGGTGCGCATCGACACGCCGGGCAGCCGCTTCATCGAGGGTCTCGATCCGCCGGCATCCTATGCCGTGATGGACCGCCATGTGCCCAAGGTCATCCGCGGCTATCGGTCGGAGAGCGAGCTTCGCCATCTGGTCGGCGCAGGCGTTTCGGCGGCGGCGATCTGGCATCTGCGCGATGCCCTCAACCGCGAGGGCTTCCACAAGGTGAAGATCGTGGCGTCCTCCGGCTTCGATCCCGCGAAATGCAAGGTGATGGCGGAAGCCCAGGCGCCGATCGATGTGGTCGGCACCGGTTCGTTCCTGCCGCAGCGCTGGACGGAAACCTACGCCACCGCAGACATCATCGAATATAACGGCGTCAAGCGCGTGAAGGTCGGCCGCGAGTTCCTGTTCCGGAAATAGGCCTTACTTCGGCGCCTGGTTGAACGGGACTTCCGACCAGACATAGCCGTTCTCGTTGCTGTTCTGCTTCACGCCGAATTCCAGGATCCAGGTCTTGCCGGTCTTGGTGTCGAGCAGCATGTTGACCTTGGTCCGCCCCTTGGTGAGGTCGCGCGACCCCTGGTCGAGCACCATCAGGATATAGCGGTTGCCGGCCGGCTCTATGACTGGCGTGGGTGTCAGGATCTCGGCACTTTGCGCCAGGGCCGGGGTTGCGGCCAAACTCAGAGCAAACGCCGCCAGTGCCATCAAAGACTTGTTCATTATTTCTCCTCTCAGCCGCCGCCCGATTGGTAGCCTAGCACAAGCAAAATCCGGGCCCAAAACCCGCCGCATGACGGCGTTGTGCGCTGCGCAATTGACATCACCCGGACGGCGGTTAAGTTCCCATCATGACTGATAAAATCAAAATCGCCCTTGCCCAAATCAACCCGAAGCTCGGCGACGTCACCGGCAATGTGACCCGCATCCGCAAGGCCCGGGCCGAGGCAGCGGCCGGCGGCGCCGATCTGGTCGTAGCTCCGGAACTGGTTGTTTCAGGCTATCCGCCGGAAGACCTGGTGTTGAAACCCGCCTTCCAGGACGCCTGCCGACAAGGTGTCGAGGCCCTGGCCAAGGAGACCGCCGATGGCGGGCCGGCGATCATTGTCGGTTCCCCCTGGCTTGAAGAGGGCAAGCTCTATAACGGCGCCTTCCTGCTGGGCGATGGCAAGATCCTCGCCAAGCGGTTCAAGTATGACCTGCCGAATTATGGCGTCTTTGACGAGAAGCGCGTCTTCGTGCCAGGCCCGCTGCCGGAGCCGATCGACTTCAACGGCGTGCGCCTCGGCCTGATGATCTGCGAGGATCTGTGGTTTCCGACGACAGCCGGACATCTCAAGAAACGCGGTGCCGATCTGCTGCTGGTGCCCAATGGCAGCCCCTATGACCATGACAAGCCGGAACAGCGGCTCGACATTGCGGGCTCGCGGCAGGACGAGACCGATCTGCCGATCGTCTATGTGAACCAAGTCGGCGGCCAGGATGAGCTCGTCTTCGACGGGGATTCCTTCATTCTGGATCGCGGCCGGCAGATGCGCGCGCGCCTGCCTGCTTTCGAGGAAAAGATCGCCGTCACCGAATGGCAGCGCGGCAATGCCGGCTGGCTGTGCCTGCCGGCCGATATCGCACCCACACTCGATCCGATGGAATCGATCTACCGCGCGATGGTCCTGGGCCTCAAGGATTACGTGGAGAAGAACGGCTTTCCCGGCATCCTGCTGGGTCTCTCCGGCGGTATCGATTCCGCGCTCTCTGTGGCCGTGGCGGTGGATGCCCTGGGCGCTGACCGGGTGCGCGCCGTCATGATGCCGTCACCCTATACCAGCCAGGAGAGCCTCGACGACGCGGCCGCCTGCGCGAGGCTGCTCGGCATCCGCTATGACAGCGTCTCGATCGAGCCGGCCATGCGGGCCTTCGACACGATGCTGCGCGAGATCTTCGCCGGCACCCAAAAGGACACGACCGAGGAAAACATTCAGAGCCGCGCCCGGGGCATGACCCTGATGGCGATGTCCAACAAGCTCGGCCACATGCTGCTCACCACCGGCAATAAGTCTGAAATGTCGGTGGGTTACGCCACGCTTTACGGCGATATGTGCGGCGGTTACTCGGTCCTGAAGGACATCTACAAGGTGACGGTCTTCGCCCTGTCGCGCTGGCGGAATCAGAACCGTCCGGATGGCGCGCTGGGACCCAGCGGGCCAGTCATGCCCGACCGGGTCATCACCAAGCCACCCTCGGCCGAATTGAAGCCGGATCAGACCGACCAGGACACCTTGCCGCCCTATGACGTGTTGGACGGGATTCTCACCTGCCTGGTGGAGCAGGAGATGGCCGTGGACCAGATCGTCGCCAAAGGCTATGACAGGGCCACGGTCCTGCGGGTCTGGCGCATGCTGGATCTGGCCGAATACAAGCGCCGCCAGGCTCCTCCGGGGGTCAAGATCACGCGGCGCGCCTTCGGCAAGGACCGGCGTTATCCGATCACCAACGGCTTCCGGCCTCGATAGGGCCTAGCCCCTTTTTGGGGGGAAGTTTGGGGGATAGGCAAAATTGATGGAAATCGAGTGTTCTGATGTCGGTTCGCGTTCGCTTCGCACCCAGTCCCACGGGCCGGCTGCATGTCGGCAATATCTATATTGCCCTGCATAATTGGCTGTTTGCGCGCCAGCGCAACGGCAGCTTTCTCCTGCGCCTTGACGATACCGATGTCGAACGTTCGACCGCCGAATTCGCGGCCGGCATCGAGGCCGACCTCACCTGGCTGGGCCTGACCTGGGACAGCTTTGCCCGCCAGGTCGACCGTATCGCCGCCTATGACGCGGCGGCAGCCAAGCTGAAGGCCAGTGGGCGGCTTTACCCCTGCTATGAAAGTGCCGAGGAGTTGGCGCTCAAGCGCAAGATTCACCGGGTCTATGACCGCGGGGCGCTGAAACTGACGCCCGAGGATCGGGCCAAGCTGGAAGCCGAGGGCAAACGACCGTATTGGCGCTTCAAGCTTGAGTATCGCCAGGTCCAGTGGGTCGACCTCGTGCGGGGACCGGAACATATCGATACAGCCAGCCAGTCGGACCCGGTGCTGATCCGTGCCGATGGCAGCTATCTCTACACTTTTACCTCGGTCGTGGACGATATCGATCTTGCCATGACCCATATCGTCCGCGGCGCCGATCATGTCACCAACACGGGCACGCAGATTCAGATTTTCGAAGCCCTGGGCGGTACCGCGCCGACCTTTGGGCATCTGCCGCTGCTCGTAGACGCTGCCGGTGAGGGGCTGTCGAAGCGGTTGGGCGCGTTGTCGATCGCCGACCTGCGCGCGCAGGGCCTGGAGCCGATGGCGCTCAACACCTATCTCGCTCATATCGGGACGGGCGTGCCGCTTGTCGTGGTGCCGCATCTCGAGGATCTGGTGAAGGCGCATGACCTTGCCAAGTTCGGGAAGTCGAGCCCACGGTTTGATCCCGCCGAACTACTGCATTTGAACGCAAAGCTGCTGCATCTGCTGCCCTTTGAAGAAGCCAAGGCGCATCTTGCCGGTCTCGGCTTGACCGACGTCGATGCCGCCTTGTGGGATGTGGCGCGGGCCAATGTCGAAAAGATCGAGGAGATTGGGGAATGGCAACGCATCTGCCGGGGCAGCATCGCGCCGCACATCGTCGATCCCGCTTTTGCGGCAACAGCTGTCGATGTTCTGCCGCCTGAGCCCTGGGACGAGGGCAGCTGGAAGACATGGACCGAGGCGGTGAAGGTCGCCACAGGGCGCAAGGGCAAGGATTTGTTCATGCCGCTGCGCCAGGCCTTAACCGGATTGGAGCACGGGCCGGAAATGCGCTTGCTCCTCCCGCTGATCGGTCGCGAGAAAACCCTGCGCCGCCTGCGTGGCGAGAACGCCTGAGCGTGCGCAGTTGAGGAAGAAAATGACATGACGATTCATCTCTACAATACGCTCAAGCGCGAGAAGCAGGTCTTCACGCCGATCGATCCCGACAACGTCCGCATGTATGTCTGCGGCCCGACGGTGTCGGATTACGCTCATATCGGCAATGCGCGGCCGGTCGTCTGCTTCGACGTGCTCTTTCGCTTGCTGCGTCATATTTATGGTGTGGATCATGTGACCTATGTCCGCAACATTACGGACATCGACGACAAGATCATGGCCGCCGCCGAGAAGAACGGCGAAAGCATCGAGAGCGTCACGACCCGCACGACGGGCTGGTATCACCAGGACATGGCAGCTGTTGGCGCGATGCCGCCCAGCCGCGAACCGCGGGCGACCGAGTTCGTGCCGCAGATGGTGACGCTCATCGAACAGTTGATCGGCAAAGGCAACGCCTATGCGGCGGAAGGGCATGTGCTGTTCAACGTGCCGTCGATGCCGGATTACGGCGGGCTCTCGGGGCGCAGCCTCGATGACATGATCGCTGGTGCGCGAGTTGAAGTGGCGCCTTACAAAAAGCACCCGGCCGATTTCGTGTTGTGGAAGCCGTCCGAGGCCAATCAGCCGGGTTGGCCCAGCCCCTGGGGTCGCGGTCGGCCTGGCTGGCATATCGAATGCTCGGCGATGGCGGGTGAGTTGCTCGGTGAGGTGTTCGATATCCATGCTGGCGGTATCGATCTCATCTTCCCGCACCATGAGAACGAGATCGCGCAAAGCCGCTGCGCCCATGGCTCGGAAACCATGGCCAAGTTCTGGCTGCATAACGGCTTCGTCCAGGTGAATGGACAGAAGATGTCGAAGTCGCTTGGCAACTTCTTCACCGTGCACCAGCTGCTGGACGAAGGTTTCCGTGGTGAAGCAATCCGACTTGCCTTGTTGTCGGCGCATTACCGGCAGCCCATCGACATCACGCGCGAGGGCATCCAGGAAGCCAAGATCCAGCTCGACCGTTTCTACGGGGCGCTCGCCAAGGTCGGCGATATCGAGGTAGAGCCACTGGCGACCGACCAAGTGCTGGCGGCGCTGGCCGATGATCTCAACACGCCCTGGGCGGTGAGCCAGGTCCATGAACTGGTAACCGAACTTAACAAGGCGACCACGCCGGCCAAGAAGGCTGCCGCCAAGGCAGCCGTATTGGGCGCTGCGGCTTTGCTGGGAATCCTGACGCAGGATCCAATGACCTGGTTGCAGCAGAACGATGGCGCTGCCGGGCGGAGTGCAGCGGACATCGAAGAGCTGATCGCCGCCCGTATTGCCGCAAGGAAGGCCAAGGATTTTGGCGAAGCCGACCGGATCCGCGACAGTCTGGCGGCCGAGGGCATTCTGCTGGAAGACGGGCCTACGGGCACGACCTGGAAACGCAGCTAGCGCTCGTTAATAACCGCGGCAGATCAAATCATTAAGATCTGCCGCGGTCCTTTCCACCATCTTGCCCCGCGTCGCTTTTAGGCGGATGATGTCCTGGGGACGACGTTACGCCGGGCGTAAACGCGGCATAGCAGGCGCAGCCGATGACATATCGGCGCCTCGTGTCGGAAGAGTTTTTGAAGATCTGTTCGGTCCGCACAGCGGCGCTCTACCGCTATTGGGGAGCCAAGAAGCTCGGCCGAAAAATGCCCTGCCGTTCCGATATCGATCCTGCCGACATGAAGCCGTGGTTACCGGGCCTCGTGCTGGTCGACATTGCCGATCAACCGCCGCCGCGGCGCATCACGTATCGTGTCGTGGGCACCGCTGTCTGCGAGCATCGCGGCTTTGATCCGACCGGCAGGCCGGTGCAGGAGGGTCTCTACGGCAATGTCCGTGACGAGGTGCTGGAGAATTACCGCATCGCCATCGACGAGAAGTCGATCGTCTTTGATTTTGATGCGACGCCGTCTCGATCCGGCTGTGCGCGGGAGATCGGCACGCTGTTCATGCCCCTCTCCAGCGACGACAAGACCGTCGACAAAATTCTGATCTATCAGGATATCGAGCAGATCATGCCGACCTACCGGCTCTAGCGTCGTTCGGTGAGGGCGAGGCGGATGGCGAGGCCGACGAAAACCAGTGCCGACAAACGATTGAGCCAGCGGCCGATACCGGCCGATCCGCGCAGCAGTCCCGCAGCGGCAGCCGTCGAGAAGGTCACGATGCAATTGACCGTCGTGCCACTGATGTTGAATAGCGTTCCCAGGAACAGGATCTGCAGCCAGACCGGCCCGGCCATCGGATCGACGAATTGCGGCAGGAACGCCAGGATGAACAGCGCCACCTTGGGATTGAGGACGTTGGTGAGGACACCTTCCCAGAACAGGCGCCACAGGGAAACGGGGGGCAGGGCAGTCGCTGTATCAACCCCCCTGCCGCTCGACATCAGGGCCTTCCAGGCGAGATAGAGCAGGTAGGCCGCACCCGCCGCTTTCACCGTGACGAAGGCCGCCTCCGAATGAGCGAGGATGGCGGAAACGCCGAAGGCTGCAAGACAAGTATGGACTACGCTGCCACCGGCGATGCCGAAGCTGGCCGCGATGCCGCCGGCGCGTCCCTGGGTCGCGGTCCGGGCGATGACATAGGTCATGTCGGCGCCGGGCGTGAGGTTGAGCGCCAAGGCGGCGACGAAGAACGGCCACAGGGTCGCTAGATCCGGCATTTCACCCTCATTCCAATGGGTTGGTAATATTGTGTCGGCGGCGCTGCTTGACGGGCAGGGTTTCATATGATGAATACCCGGTCAACGGACCACAAACGGTTGGAAAAGCCTCACAAAATCATGGCCCCACAAGTATGACCGGCGACAAGCGCGTATATCTTTTCGACAGCACGCTGCGCGATGGCGCGCAGACTCAGGGCGTCGATTTCAGCGTCAACGACAAGCTGGCAATTGCGCAGGCCTTGGACCGCATCGGCGTCGACTATGTCGAGGGTGGCTGGCCGGGCGCCAATCCGACCGACGATGCATTTTTTGGCGCGCCGCCCAGTTTCAAGCGCGCGAAGTTCGTGGCTTTCGGCATGACGCGGCGGCCGGGTCGGTCGGCGTCCAACGATCCGGGGCTGACCGCGCTGCTCAATGCGAAGACTGCTGCCATCTGCATGGTCGGCAAGAGCTGGGACTTCCATGTCGATGTGGCGCTTGGCATCAGCCGGACGGAGAACATCGACATGATCGTCGAGAGTGTCGAGCATGCCAAGGGTCGCTGTGGCGAAGTCATGTTCGACGCCGAGCATTTCTTCGACGGCTACAAGGCCAATCCGCAATATGCGCTCGACTGTGCTGTTGCCGCCTACAAGGCCGGCGCGCGCTGGGTGGTGCTGTGCGACACCAATGGCGGGACCTTGCCCCATGAAATCGAACGTATCGTTGGTGCCGTGACCGAGAAAGTGCCTGGCATCAACCTCGGCATCCATTGCCACAACGATACCGAGAACGCGGTCGCGAACTCACTTGCCGCGATCCGCGCCGGTGTGCGGCAGGTGCAGGGCACGCTGAACGGGTTGGGCGAGCGCTGTGGTAATGCCAATCTCATTTCGCTCATCCCGTCCTTGATGCTGAAATCGGATTTCACGGTCGGGCTCACGGAACAGGATTTGAAGCAGCTGACGCATGTCTCGCGGTTGCTGGATGAACGCCTCAACCGGGCGCCCAACCGGAGTGCTGCCTATGTCGGCGAAAGCGCCTTTGCGCATAAGGGCGGGCTGCATGTGTCGGCGGTCGAGAAGGACCCACGCACCTACGAGCATATCGAACCGCATCTCGTTGGTAACCGGCGCCACATCGTGGTCTCGGATCAGTCGGGCCGCGCCAACATCCTGGCGCGCTTCCGCGAGATCGGGCTCGACGTCGATGCCGATGACGGCAAGGTGGCAACGCTGGTTGAGACCGTAAAGCTGCGCGAATATGACGGCTATGCCTATGACGGTGCCGAGGCCTCGTTCGAATTGCTGGCGCGCCGCGCGTTGGGATCGGTGCCGACCTTCTTCAAACTCGCGCGCTTCCGCGTGATGGATGAGCGGCGTTGGAACGTGCGCGGTGAGCTGGAGACGGAATCGGAAGCCACCGTGACGCTCGATATCGAGGGCCAGCCGCTGATGACGGTGGCGACCGGCAACGGTCCGGTGAACGCACTCGATACGGCATTGCGAAAAGCTTTGTTGCCGCACTATCCGGGTTTGGCCGACATGCGCCTGGTCGATTTCAAGGTGCGTATCCTGACCCCCCAGGCGGGTACTGAGGCCATCACGCGCGTGATGATCGAAAGCGCCGATGATGCCGGCGAACGCTGGACGACGGTGGGTGTGTCACCCAACATCATCGACGCCTCCTTCGAGGCGCTCAATGATGCGATCACCTGGAAACTGCTGAAATCCGGTGCCCGTTGAGCACGCCAGCTATCATCCTCATCACGCCACAGATGGGCGAGAATATCGGGACGGCCGCACGCGCCATGCTGAATTGCGGCCTCACGGATCTGCGGCTTGTGGGACCGCGCGACGGCTGGCCGAATGTGAAGGCTGAGCGCGCGGCAGTGGGCGCCTTCGAGAAGATGGAGCCGGTGAAGCTCTTCGAGCGGACCGAAGATGCGCTGGCCGACCTCACCTATGTCTATGCCACCTCGGCGCGCGACCGGGATATGGTGAAGCCGGTGGTCACGGCACGCTTTGCGGCCGGCGAGGCGCGCGAAAAGATCGCCGCCGGTGGCAAAGTGGGCTTTATGTTCGGCGCCGAGCGCATGGGATTGCTGAACGACGATGTCGCGCTCTCGGACGCGCAGTTGACCGTCCCGCTTAACCCGGAGTTTACCAGTCTCAATCTGGCGCAGGCGGTTCTGCTGGTGGGGTATGAGTGGTTCCAGGCTGGCGATGCAACGCCGCCGGAGCAGCTTGCCACCAACGGGGCAGAACCTGCGACCAAGGATCAGATCTACGCCTTCTTTGCGCATTTCGAGCGCGAGTTGGATGCTTGCGGCTTCCTGCGCAATGAAGCGGCGCGCCCGACCATGGTGCGAAATCTCCGAAACATGTGGGGGCGAGCGGGCTTGACCGAGCAGGAAGTGCGAACGCTCCACGGTGTGGTCAAGGAGTTGACAACCTTGCGTGTGCCGCGAAAATAGCCGGCGATTTCCCCAGCGAAAGCCGTCAGCGGCGCAAGCGAGGCGAATTGGCGACGGTTTCATTCACCGCCCATCTCCGCAAGGTAGCGCCGCCCGGTGCGACGAGAGTTGCCGCCGGCAATCTCGGCGACGCTCTCGACCAGGTCTTTGCGAAAGCACCGAAACTCAGAAGCTATGTGGTCGACGAGCAGAACCGCTTGCGTCGGCATGTCGTCATCTTCGTGAATGGTGCAAAGCTGGCACCCGCGAATTGGGCCGTGCATGTGCTGGGGGCGGATGATGATGTCTATGTGATGCAGGCACTTTCTGGCGGTTGATGGAGGGAGCGTTTATGACACGGAAATTGGCGATCGGATCGCGCAAGGGCTTGATCATTTATGCCGCCGATGGGGATGGCTGGCGTTATGACGGTGTTCGTTTCCGTGGCACGCCAATCAGCATGGTGATGCAGGATCCTCGCGATGGCTGCATTTATGCAGCGCTCGACTATGGGCATTTTGGGCCGAAGCTGCAGCGCTCCGACGACGACGGCGCGACGTGGGTCGAAGTGACGCCACCGGCCTTTCCAAAATCCGATGCGAAGGATGCGCCTGCTGCCGAGGCCTTGGCTGTCCTCAACATCTGGGCGCTGGAGCCCGCGGGCAGCGACATGCCGGGAACCATCTGGGCCGGGACGGTGCCGGCCGGCATCTTCCGTTCCGACGACAAGGGCATGAGCTGGGCGTTGAACGAGCCGTTCATGGCGCTGCTGGAACGCTCGCAATGGGGTGGCGCCGGCAATGAGACGCCGGCGCTGAGTTCCATGGCCATTCATCCGGCCGACAGCCGCAACATGGCTATCTCGATTTCGGCGGGTGGCGTATGGCAGACGGCGGATGGCGGCAAATCGTGGCGGAATACGTCGAAGGGGCTGTGGGCGGCCTACATGCCGCCGGATCAGGCGGAGAATCCAAATGTGCAGGATGTGCATCAGATGCGGCGTTCACCCTCCCAGCCGGACCGTCTCTACATTCAGCACCACAATGCCGTCTTTACCTCCTCAGATGGTGGGCAGAGTTGGGCGGAGATTTCCAAGGCGTTCGGCTTTGCAGTTGCTGTCCATCCCAAGGATCCGCTGACGGCCTGGTTCGTGCCGGGAGAG
>NZ_CAKZGO010000024.1 GCF_936916975.1 uncultured Dongia sp.
GCACAGCACGCTCTTCGAGGCGACCATAACCAGCGTCGGGCTCGATGCGGGGGTGCACGTCTATTGGCAGTTCTACCAGCCAAGCGCGCTGGCGCTTGCCAACTACTTCCATTACGTCGCGCGCAACAAGCAGCATTTCTTCCGCTATCTGGGCGCGCTGTTCTTCACCGAGGCAAGTCTCGTCAACGTCACCGGCCGGCAGAGCGCCGCCTTGCGCCGCATCTTCGGCGCGGCTGTCGATACCCGCTATTTCGACGAGCATCATCACATCGACCGCCATCACAGCCAGATGGTGCTCTCCCGGCTCATTGAACCGGCCATCGCCGCCTATGGCGACCGCGCCATCGCCGGAATCCTGCGTGGCTTCGAGGAGTTCCGCTTGCTGCAGGCGGCAGCCGACCGGGATCTGCTCGACCAGATCACCTGGGCCGATGGGCTCACGCGCAACGACCCGCGTTTGACTGCCCTGCTGACGTCACCCAGTGAGACTTTTAGGGAAATGCGTGATGAACGCTCGACCACGCATATCCATCCCGACGACCGCCTGCTGCTGCTGGAAACCGGCACGATGGACTTCTTCCCTCTGGCGGGCGTCGAGATCAAGCTGCAGGCGGGCGATGTCCTGTTCATCCCGCAAGGCCGCCTGCATGGCTCGATCGTCACCTCCGAGACCTGCACCTATCATCAGCCGATCCTGACACCAGCCCAGGCGGCACCGCTCTGGCACCAGAGCCCATCTGACGATCGTTCAGCCGCCGATCGCGACGCTGCCGCATGAGCTGCGCCGGCCACGCCAATCGGCCGTCACCCTTCGAGCTGCCGGCAGATGCTGCGCGGGCCCTGCTGGTGGAGGCGGCGGCAACGCTGACCGAGCGGATCTATAACCCGGCGACCATGACGGTTGCCACCCTCGACCGCGGGATGATCGAGGCCATGCTGCCCGCCGCGCCCCCGCGCCAAGGCGGCGGAGCCACACGCCTGCGCGCGATCCTGTTCGATGAATTCCTGCCGTTGGTGCGCGACTATCGCCACCCGCTCCATCTCGGCCATCAGCGGCCCGGCCCAAGCTTTGCCAGTCTCTATGCTGATCTCGCCGCCGCGACTTTCAACCCCACCGTCACCATGTTCGAGGGCGGCCCCTATTCTGTTGCCGTCGAGGGACGGGTGCTCTCCTGGATGAAGCAGTTGGCGGGCTTTCCTGAAAACGCCGTGGCGACCCTGGTCAATGGTGGCGCCGAGGCCAATCTCACCGCCTTGCTGGTGGCGCGCGACCATGCCCTGAGCAAAGGTCATGGGCTGGAAAATCTGCGCCTGCTCGTCGGCGAACACGCGCATTACACCCTGGCGCGCAGCCGCCACATCCTCGGCCTGACGCCTGCGGCGCTGGTGACCCTCCCGGCATGCGACGACCTCACCATGGATATAAGCGCCCTGCTCAGCCAAGTCGCATCGATCACCACGGCAGGTCAGACCGTGATGGCAATCGTCGCCAATGCCGGTTCCACCGCCAACGGCGCCTTCGATGACCTCAATGCCATCGCCGACATCGCCCAGGACTGTGGCGCCTGGCTGCATGTCGACGCCGCCCATGGCGGTGCGGCGCTCTTGAGCCAGCACCTTCGTCACAACCTTGCCGGCCTCGCCCGCGCGGATTCCACCGTCATCAATCCGCACAAGCTGTTCTTCGTGAGTGCACCGTGTTCGGTCCTGCTGTGCAACCGCCGCGCCGAATTTGCCGCCAGCCTCGCCATTGGCCTGGAGGCGGCAAGCTATGTCATTCCCGACCCCGCCGCGCGCCACGCCACCGAGGATGGCGACGAACCCTTGCGCTGGACCATCGCCTGCACGCGTTTCTTCGCGGCCTTTCGGCTTTACGCCGCGATCTCGACCTATGGCATCGACGGCCTGGCGGTCCGCATCGAGCATGCCTGCGATCTTGCACGTTTCCTCCACGACCATCTCGCAGGCGAGCATGATTTCGAAACGCTCTCAGTGCCCGCCTTCAACATGGTCTGCTTCCGCTACCATCCGCGCGAAACGCCAGCCCATGACCTCGACGATCTCAACCGCCACCTGCGCGCGCAGCTTGCTGCCGGGCCGGAGGCTTATCTCACCGGCTGCATGGCGCGCGGCGCCTATTGGCTGCGCGCGCAGATCATGAGCGAGCATGTCGACCGCGACTCCCTCATGGCCCTGCCGCCTTTGCTGCGCGCGCAGGCGGCCAGTTTGTCGTAACCCCAACAGGAGGCATCGATGCAACCGCAGCCGATCCAGCGTGACACCGACGAAGTGAAGCTTGCCGAGATGTGGTCCATCAGCGGGCAATTGCTGCACACGCCCGACTATCGCCGCAGCCACGCCACCTTGCTGGCTGCCGCCATCGGCGATCCCGCGCACAGCATTCTCGATGCAGCTTGCGGCACCGGCTTCCCGATGATCGAGCTCCATGATCTCGGCCACCACCAACTCACCGGCTCAGACGCCGATGCCGATCTCCTCGCCAAATTCCGCCGCGAGATCGCCACGCACAAGCCCGGCTGGCAGCCGGATCTCGTCGAAGCCAGCTGGCAGAACCTGCCGCAGAAAATCGCGCGGCAATTCGACGTGGTGCTCAATGTCGATGCCGCCATCGGCTTCATGGATAGCTGGCTGCCGGGCGAGATGCGCAGCGGTCGTGCCCAGATCTTCGCCCGCGTGGTCGAGGTGCTCTGCAACTTTCACGCCGTGACTCGGCCCGGCGGGCGCTTCTTCATCGGCCTGCAGAAGAACAACCACAAGGGCAACACCTACTACCCGATGTTCGTGGGGAGCATGCGCCTCGGTGCCGCCCAAGCCGAAGCGCATTGGCACATGACCTATGATTGGGAGACGCGGATCAAGACCTGGGTCAACATCGTCCGCCTCGATGGAGAGGAACATGCCCAGACCCGCCGCTCCTATCTCTTCGACCTCGACGAACTGGCAGGGTTTCTGGCTCAGGCGGGTTTCGCCTGCGTCGAGCGCTTGCCGACACCCGACGATCTCTACGAAGACATCCTCATTGCCCACAAGGCGCCCGCATGACGGGCTATCGCTTCCTGCGCCTCGCCGCGGCTGACGACGAGATCTGGTGCGGCGACCGGCGCGCCTTCCGCCTCGCCCCACCGGGTGAACGGCCCATGATCGTCAACGGGCGCTGTCCGCATCGCGGCGGCCCGCTGGCGCTGGGCGACTTCGATTGCGTGCGGCGGGAGTTGCGCTGCCCCTGGCATGGCCAGCGTCATGGCCTTGCCCGCCTGCAAGCGGGCGCCCTGCCGGCGATCCGCATCGGCCGCACCTGGCTGGTCGCCCTCGCAGGCGCCCCGTCGGACGCCGAGGCGATTTGCTTTCACCGCGACGCCCCTGCCGCTATTGCCGCTCCATCGCCCGGCAAATGACCCTTTACCGCTACTCTTTGTCGTCTTTGCAAGATGATCGCAACTCGGCCGGGCATCGTATCCATGCCAGATTGCCCGGGTCGCAAGAGGAACGGTCATGGCGGGGATTTGTCTTGTCACTGCGTGCTGATCAATCGGCCACCAGCGCGCCGCGCGCACCAAGCGCGTTGCCGGGCGCGTTGCCGGGCGCGTTGCCGGATCCGGCGCGTGTCCAGCGGCAGATCGGCATGCTGCTGGTGACCGGCGCTGCCCTCGCCTGGAGTACCGCCGGCTTTTTCACCCGGGTGGTGGAGACCGATCTCTGGACCATGCTGGTCTGGCGCGGCGGCTTGGGGGCCGCGGTCCTGTTCCTGTTCATGCGTCTGCGCGACGGCCCGCGCTGCTGGCAGGTGCTGCGCCGCGCCGACGGCCCCTTCTGGATCGCCGCCATCCTCTCCGCCTTGGCGATGGTCGTGTTCATCGCGGCGCTTAACAACACGACGGTCGCCAAGGTCTCGCTGATCTATGCCGCAGTCCCCTTCGCGGCGGCGGTGCTCGCCTTCCTGCTGATGGGGGAGAGGCCCAGCCGTGCCGCCCTCATCGCCAGCACCATTGCCGCATTCGGGATCGCGATCATGGTGGCGCCTTCTTTCGTCGCCGGCGCGGGCGGCGGGTTGGATGACAATATCCTCGGCGATGGCCTTGCCTTGCTCATGACGTTCCTGATGGCGCTGATCACCGTCTATCTGCGGCGCCATCCCGGCCTGCCGATGGTGGCGGTGGGTGCCATGGCCTGCCTGCTCACCGCGTTGATGGCCTTGCCCTTCGCGACACCGCTCAGCGTGGCGCCGCAGGATATCTTCTGGCTGGCGCTGTTCGGGCCGATCACGTCCGGCATCGGCTTCGTGCTCTATGCCAAGGGCGCGCAGATCCTGGCCTCGACCGAAGCAGCCCTTCTGGGCGCCATCGAAACACCGCTGGGTCCGCTCTGGGTCTGGTGGCTCTTCCACGAGGTGCCGGACAAGGCCACCTTGCTCGGCGGCAGCCTGATCTTCGTGACCCTGCTCATCTATATCTGGCGCGAACAGACGCGCCCCGGCTGAACCGGCCCAGCTGAACCGGAACCTCACCTCCGGCAATAATGCATCCGTGCAGTATCCACGCATCACTGCCGCCCAACGCGAAGCAGTTGTGCGGGTCCGATATCGCTCGGACATCGGTTGTCATGCTGTTGTTCATCTGTGTCGGAATATGTCGGAATTCAATTAGTCATTGGCGTGAAAGACTCATCGCCTTTGCTTCTGTTCTTGCTCCCCCCAGACCATGCTGTAGCTGCAGGAGTGGATCGCCTGCAGGCAAATGGGGATCAATCATGGGCGTACAATTCAGGCAGAACACAAAGGGAAATGGGGGCATCGCGGCGAAAGGCGTTGTCGCCACCATGTCCGGCGGCAAGCGGCCCGGCGACCAACAACGGCTTGGCGACAAAGGATTTGGCCTGCGCCGCGTCGCACGCCAACATGGGGAAAGCCAACACGTGGACAAACGGGCGGCTGACAATGTCACCGACGCGATGGCGACCTTGCGCGCCTTGGCGCAGGCCTATGAGCAGGTGGCGGACTCCCTGCTGGCGCGAATTCACGATCACGGCGACGATCTGAAAGCGGCGCACACAATCAGCCGTCACCTCGACTGGGTCGGCGCCCGCGCGCAGCTGGTCGACAGCTTCATCAAGGCTGGCGATTGCGCGCTCACCTATATCTGCGCCTCGCAGGATGCGCATGACCGCCTGATGCCGCTGGTGCAGCTGGCGGCACACAACGCGGCGACACCGGGGCGGCTGCCGGTGGCCTTGTTTCTGATGGAAAAAATCGATGAGGAGTTGCGGCTGGTCTGACCTGACCAGGGAATCTAGGACCTCTCTACCCCGACCAACCCTGTAACGCTGAACTCATGCGGGGATGGCCCCAAAGTCGCTCGTGGCGACCAGGAGCCATCCCCTTTTTCTTCAGTCGATATCGACGATCACGGCGACATGGTCGCTGGGCTGGGTCCATCCCCGCATGTCTTTGAGGATCGTGGCGTGACGCACCCGCTTCGAGATGGCCGGCGTCACCCAGACATGATCCAGCCGCCGGCCGCGGTCATTGACCGTCCAATCGGCCGAGCGATAGCTCCACCAGGAGAACAGCTTGGTCGGCGCCGGCGTCACCTGGCGCACGGCATCGACCCATTTCCCGGCCTTTTGCACGGCGTTGTATTTTTCGACCTCGATCGGCGTGTGGCTGACCACAGACAGCAGCTGCTTGTGCGACCAGACATCCTCCTCCAGCGGCGCGATGTTGAGATCGCCGACCAGGATCGCCTTGCCGCTCTTCGAGGCACCCGCCTTCGTGCCCGCCAGGAAATGATCGCGCAACTCATCCAGGAATTGAAGCTTGTGGGCGAACTTCACATTGCTGTCGGGATCGGGAATGTCGCCGCCGGCCGGGATGTAGAAGTTGTGCAGCTCGACATCGCCGTCCAGCACGACATAGGCGTGGCGTGAATCGTTCTTCATGCACCAATCCCGGGGGTCCATCACCCGGAACGGAATCTTGGAGAGGATGGCCACACCATTATAGCCCTTCATGCCGTGGAAGCGGACATAAGGGTAGCCCAGCGCCTTCACCGCCTCGAGCGGGAACAGCCCGTCCTCCACCTTGATCTCCTGCAGGCAGACGACATCGGGGCCTTCCTGCACCGTGAGCCGGCGCAAGAGGTCGATCCGCAGCCGCAGCGAGTTGATGTTCCAGGTGGCGACGCGCATGGGAGTTCCGTTTCAAGCTGATGACATTTGCCGCCGATGAGATCGCATGTCGACTCGCGAATGGTCTAGCTGGGTGTTGTGCGCGCGTATAGCTGCGCGGCCTCGTCAATCGCGCGGGTGAGCCACATCGGCGGCGAGTCACATCAGTGGGCGAGAATTCAGGGAATGCATGACCCAGAAAATATGAACGCCCGGTCAGGGGAGGACCGGGCGTTCGACACTCCGTGTTATCGGAGTCCGGTTACGGTGGGGGAGACCGCTTCCGGTGCAGGCGTCAGTCATTGCAACTGCCGCCATTCGCATTGATCTTAGATGATGGTGATACACCCGAATTCAAGGGGTGGGATTCTGAAAGAATGCAATTCTGACTGTGCATCCCTGCATAACTCGGAAGTATTTGGAATCACCGCGCGATTCCCGTGATCACATGAATATGATCAAGTTTGTCGACGCGAAAACTTGAGAAAGACATGCAGCATTCGGCAGCGGATCTCGGAGATTCTGCCGGTCCTAGGACCGAGGGCTGCCGTAAATTCCCAAGCCTTGCGCAGCCTGGTCCTACACAGCTCGGTCCTTACGCAGCTTGGCCCGCGGCCTTGCGCGCAAGCTTGGCGCGACGCTCTGTCGCATAGGCGCGCGCCGCCGCCCCGAAGGCGCGGAACAACTCCATCGAATCCGGATTGTCGATGCAGCGATATTCCGGATGCCATTGCACGCCCATGGCAAAGCGCTTGCCCGGCACGCGCACGGCCTCGATGACACCGTCCGGCGCACGGCCCTCGACGATGAGCCCATTGCCCAACCGGTCGATCGCCTGCCAGTGCACCGAATTGATCATCGTCTCGTCGGTCTTCAGGATCTCGGCAAAGTGGCTCGCCGGTTCCAGATGCAGCTTATGCGCCGGGGCATAGATCGCGTCATAGGGACCATCCGCCCCCCGGTGGTCGAGCTTGCCGGGCAACTCATGAATGCGGGTATGCAACGAGCCGCCCAGCGCCACGTTCAATTCCTGGAACCCGCGGCAGATGGCAAACAGCGGAATGTCGCGCGCGAGCGCCGCCCGGATCAGCGGCAGGGTGACGGCGTCGCGGCCCGGATCCTGCGGGCTGTCATCGCGGTCGGGATCGCCATTGTAATGCTCGACCGCCACATTGCTGGGACTGCCGGTGAACAGCAGACCATCGACATGATCGAGCAGCGCCTCGACCGGCATGGCCGCCCCAAGTGCTGGATAGGACAGCGGATAGGCCCCGGACCCGTCGATGAGGGCCGTCAGGTATTTCTCGCCCACCGTATGATAGTTCTGCCCATCGATGAACTTCACGCACATCGGCACCGCAATGATCGGCGCGTCGGCGGGCAAGGTCTGCTGCAGGCGATAGGGGGCCGGTTTGGTCATGTGGATAGCGTCCGCTGGCTGTTGGCTGCCTCGAATCTAGCCAGCGCCCGCCCGAACGACAACCCGCAGCCAGCGCGGGACGGCTCCCATAACTTCGCAGGTCAACTCGAGATTACAGCCTGTTACAGACCACTCAGGTTATCTGAGTTTGAGCCGTAACCCCGTCTACGGATACGTTTTTACATTTGCCGTGGACGAAATTGGGGCTCCTTTAGGCCGGCATGGTGTCGGCCGTATAGGCATCCGAACGCCGTCATGCTCATGAGTATCTGTCTTCGATGCCGGGATCAGACCTCTGGTTCATGGCAAACCACTTCGATGTTGTGCCCGTCCGGACCGATGACGAACGCTGCATAATAGCTCGCGTGGTAGTTCGGGCGGAGACCCGGTGCGCCATTGTCTTTGCCGCCCGCCGCCAGCGCCGCACGGTGGAAAGCATCGACTTGGGCGCGCGTCTCGGCCACGAACGCCAAATGAAGATGGGCCGGCTTCTCCGCGGTCTGGTACAGGCACAAGGACGCCTTCCCATTCTCCTGGCTCAGCTCGACGCCGTAGGTGGGCACCCCCTCCGAGACGACAGCCAGCCCCAGCGGTGCGAGCGCCGTGAGGAAGAATGCCTTGCTGGCGGCATAGTCGCTGACGCCGAATTTCACATGATCGAACATGAGCCCTCCTGGCATGTGTCGGCTTGTACGAGTCCGACGATGCTATGGGAAACCCCCAAAGCAAAGGGCCCGCGCTTGCGCACGGGCTTTTTTAAGCTTTCCGTAGAACCGAAGGCGCTTAGACAGCAGCCCGGCCAAGGCGTTGGTCCATCCGGCCAGGCGGAACATGAAAGGGAACTGGCGGGGGATAAAGCCGCGGGGAATTCCGGGATGAACGCCCGTGTCCGCTCAAACGTAGCCAAGGACGGCAAAAACCTGATCTGGCGATGCGATTCTGTAGGGTGGTCGCGCGACACATCGCCCGCATACCGAGGTGAGATCCTTCGAGAAATCTGGCGTGATCAGGAGGTCGGATCGATCTGAAATCAGCGACCGCACCAGAGACGTAGCGGCATCAAACGTCGCCGGATCGGATGCCGCTCGATAGTCTGCCCATGCTTCCTCGACGTGGGGCAATGGAACCGCGTTCAACAGCAGCTCGAAATCCCGCGCATGCTTGGCAGCGACCGTAGCGCCTCGCGCAAGCTTCATGCACAGCGCCGCTGCTTTGGCGATCTGATCTTCCAGCGAAAGAACGCGAACATCGAAACCGTCGAACCTCGACAACGCCGCCCGTGACAGCGCATGGCCCGCCGCACGGAATGCATCGATCCTGACCGCGTCGGCGGGATGTACGAACTGGGCGAGAGTCTGGCCGCTCCCTGCGTTTGGATGAAGATGCATGCACAGGAAGCCTTCAGATAGCGACCGGGGTAGATTCGCAAGATCGTCTACCACGAGATCGATATCGCCAAAGCGCCGCCCGTGGGACACAAACCCCGCCGCTTCAAGCCGTGCCACCATGGCCACGCTGCCCGCCAGGGCCCACTCGCCATCCACAAGACTCAAGATGCGGCGCAAACTTTGTCCAGTTGCTGTGGCTTGGCCATCGAACAGAGTATTGAGCTGCATACAGTCTGGCGCCCTATCGCAGTCGACCCACTGAAGTTGGTGCCACAGTTTGAGCGGACTTGCCACGCGTCCAGGCACTGCACCAAGAACACCTTAGTGGACTCGCCAGGCCCTATCTCATCCCACCGGTTCCCCTGCGCCCCCCAAAGCAAAAGGCCCGCGCTTGCGCACGGGCCTTTTGAACTTTCAGCGGAACCGAAGGCGCTTAGGCAGCGGCCTTACCGGCAGCCTTGGCGCCGGCCTTTTCGATCCGGCGCTTCAGGCGGCGGGCGGTGTCCGGCAGGTTCTTGTCGGCCGTGCCGATGAGATAGGCATCGAGACCGCCATTATGCTCGATCGTGCGGATGGCAGCGGTCGAGAGCTTCAGGCGGATCTGCTGGCCCAGCGTGTCCGACAGCAGCTTGGTTTCCTGCAGATTGGGCAGGAAACGGCGGCGGGTCTTGTTGTTGGCGTGGCTGACATTGTTGCCAGCCAGCACGCCCTTGCCAGTGATATCGCAACGCCGGGACATGGCAGAATCCTTCTAATCCAAACACTTATCAAAAATAATGGGGCCGGAGATAAGGGACCTCCGGCCTGCTCGGGGCGGGTTTTACGAGCTAACCCCCTTTTCGTCAAGGCGATTCCGGCTGGAAACCGGTGGCTGGGGCGGGTTTCGGCCGCTTCAGGCGCAGGGCTAACCATACCCCAAAGACCACCAGAATCCCGCCCAGGATCGCGCTCCAATCGGGCCGTTCGTCAAAGAACAGGAAACCGGCGAGGAATGCCAGCGGCAGGCTGAGGAAACTGCAGGCAGCCTTGATCCGCACCGGGGCGAGGCGCAGCACGGTAATCCCCAGCACGCCGTAAAGGGTGCCCAGCACCGCGACCCCGAACATGGCGAGATGCCCCTCCCAGGTGAGCGGCCGCCAGCCATGGATGGCAAAGGGCGCCATGGCGAGCGAGGTGAGGAGGGAGAGCCAGAACATGAGGGCCAGCACCGGCTCGTGCCGGCCGACCGAGCGCGTCATCACCAGCATGGCGCCCCAGGCGACGGCGCCCAGCAGGGCCACCAGGAGAATGGGGTCCAGCCGCCAATCCTGGAGGCCCGTCATCAGCAGGATGCCGAGGCTGGCGATAAAAAGGCCGATGGCGACGGCCCGGCTGATCCCCTCGCCGAGGAAGAGGGCCGCAAGCCCCAGCGCCACCAGCGGCTCCAGGAAGAACACGGCAACGACGACCGAGAGCGGCAGATGCGCCAGGGAATAATAGAGGCAGAAGCTCCCCACGAGATTGAGCAGCACGCGCCCCAGATGAATCGGCCGCCAGACCGAGCCCGGCCGCACGCGCATCACGAGGAGGACGGGGATGAGCGTCATCAGTCCATAGACCCAGCGCAGCAAGGTGACCTGGGCGGCGCTGGCTTCGATCGAGGCGGCCTTGGCGAGGAGATCCATGCCGACCCCCGCGGTCACCGCCGCCAGCGCCATCACGGTGCTGCGCAACGGCGTGATGGCAAAGCCAGCTGCCAAAGTTTGTGGCGATGCTGCGGTTGATTCGTTCATCTGCGTTGACCATATCCTGGTGATATCGACATGATGCCGTCATGCCCGATTCCACGGACGACCCGCAACGACCAAAAAAATTGCCTGAAGGTGCGAGGCTTAGGAAAACTGAGCCTCGGAACCTGCCATCGCTCAACGCGCTCCGCGCCTTCGACGCCGCCGCGAGGCATCAGGGTTTCGCCCGGGCCGGTGCCGAGTTGCTTGTGTCACCGGGCGCCGTCAGCCGCCAGGTGAAGCTGCTGGAGGAGGTGCTGGGGGCGGAACTGTTCCACCGTGCGGCCCAGGGTGTCGTGCTGACTGAAGAGGGTGAACGTCTGCTGAGCCTCACCGACAGTGCCTTCGAAATCCTGGCGCAGGCCCTGCCGCAGACCGCACCGCGCGGGCCGCTCACCTGCCAGGTCTCGGCCTCGTTCTATCTACGCTGGCTGCTGCCGCGCTATCAGGCGTTCCGCACGGCGCTGCCGGAGTTGAAGCTCGACCTCGATGTTACCAGCACCGTCGCTGCCACGGGGCAGGGCGCCGACCTCTCGATCCTCTATCACCGCTTCTCCGGCGAGGTGCCGGACGCCATGATGGCCCGCAGCGAGCGCTTGTTCCTCGACGGCTCGATCCTGGTCTGCGCGCCCTCGCTGCTCGGCCGCCGCAAGCTGCCCTTGCCGTTATCGGCACTGGCGAAGCTGCCCTTGCTGCTCAACACGTCGGATGGTTGGGATTGGCGGGCGCTGGCGGCGGCAAAGGATATGGCACCCTTGCCGCTGTCGCGGGCCGCCCGCTTCGATATCGATGACGGGGCGATCCAGGCGGCCATGGCGGGGCAGGGCATTGCCTTTGCCGAGCGGCGCTTTGTCAGCGATCTGCTGGCGCAAGGGCTGCTGGTGCGGGCGTTCGATCTGCCACCGGCCTCATTCGGCGAATACCGCCTGCATTGGCGGGGGTCCGTGGTGCGCCGGCCCGCCCTGGCACAGCTGCGCCACTGGCTGCGCAGCGAGGTCGCGAAGCAGCGCCTCTAGGCGGAACGCTTCTGCTCGCCCCGGCTGTCACCCTGCCCCGCGGTGCTGATCAACTGGCCGAGGAACTGTTCCACCACCGTCTTCAACGATCCGGCCTGGCCGTTGACGGAACCCGCCACTTCCAGCACGCGGTCGGAACGTTCACCCGTCGTGTCGGCGGCCGATTTCACCTCGACGATCACACTCGCCACTTCCTGTGTCTTCGCCGTGGCTTCGGTGACGTTGCGAACGATTTCCTGGGTGGCGGCGGATTGCTGGGTGACGGCGGCGAAGATGGCGCCGGTCGATTCGTTCATGCCGTTGATCACCTGGGTGATCTCGGAAATGGCGTCGGCCGCTTCCTGCGCCGTGCGCTGCACGCCGGCGATCTGCAGCTCAATCTCGGCGGTGGCCTCGGTCGTCTGATGGGCGAGGCTTTTGACCTCGGTCGCCACCACGTTGAAGCCGCGGCCCGCTTCGCCGGCACGCGCCGCCTCGATCGTGGCGTTGAGGGCCAGCAGATTGGTCTTGCCCGCGATATCGCGGATGAGGCCCAGGACACCAGCCACCTTGCCGGCCACTTCGGTGAGGCCGTTGACGATGCGCCCGATGTCGGAGGCACGCGCGACGGCTGTCTCCGCCGTTTGCGTGGCGGTCTCGGCCTGCCGCCCGATCTCGGAGATCGAGGCCGACATTTCGGTGATGGCGCTGGCGATGGATTGCGCATTGCCGGCGGCAACCGAGGCCAGCTGCGAGACGTTTTCCGACTGGCGGCCGGAGGTTTGTGCCGCGGCGCGCATCACGGTCGATTGCTGTTCGAGATCGCCTGCACTCCCGATCATCGAGCCCACGGCGGTGACAAAGGCCTTGTCGAAATCCGCGCAGAGCGATTGGATATCACGCAACTGCACCTCGCGGCGCTGAGTCTCCGCTTGCGCGGCCGTTTCCAGTTCGATGCGTCGTGCGATGCCCTGGCGGAAGGTCTCGACCGTGCGCGCCATGCGGCCCAGCTCGTCGCTGCGCGTGGTGAGACCGACCGTAAGATCGGTGCGATCCTCGGCCAGCTGTTCCATGATGCCGGCGAGATCATTCACGGGCCGCGTCACATTGCGGCGGATGAAATAGATCGTTCCGACAATGGCCAGCACGAACAGCACCAAGGTAATGGCAAAGGTGACGATGCGCCCGGTGACGAAAGTGTCGATGCGTGCCGTCAGCAATTCGTCGAGAGCTGCATCATTGGCATTGCCGAAGGCGACAATGGCGTCCCGCGCGGTCTTCTCGGCAGCTGTGATGGCGGCGATGTCGAGCTTCTCGGTGCCACCCGCCAATTCGCTCTTCATATAGGAAGCCGTGAAGGCGGTCAGGGCGGCACTCATCGCGTCGTAACTCTTACCCAGGCGGTCGGGCAGGATGCCGACCAGTCCAAAGCCATTATCCTTGCTGCCGTTATAGGCGGAATCCATCGAGCCGGCGGCACCGGCAACCACGGAATTGAAGCCGCCATCCAGCTTCAGGAATTCTGCGACATCGGTGATGGTGTAACTGCCGCCGGTCGCTTCCTGGTGGGCGCGGGCGTAGTTCGCGACTTCGGTGACGCGATCCATGAGGTCCGGCACCTTGAGGAGCACCAGATCCATCACATAATAACTGTCGAGATCGGGATCGAGGATGAGGTTGGATTTATCGCCGACCCGCACGATGAGTGCTCGAATGGCCGCTGCGGCCTCCGGCACGGAACCGGCATTCAATGTTGTCTGTGCACCTTGCGCCAATTCTGCGGAAACCATGCCGTCGCCGAACTCGGTCTCGGCCGCAGCAATGGCGCTGGCGAGGCCGGCTTTGTCCGCGCCGCCGAGCAGATCGCCATGGGCTTGCCGGAGGATGCCCAGATAGCTGTTGCCCTGCGCTTCCTTGTTGCCGAAATCGATCGCGATCTGCTGCGACATGTACAGCTCCCGGATCGTGAAGCCGACCGGCAGCAGGAAGAGGGAGATGGCCACCGCCAGCTTGGCCGCGATCCCGAATGATTTCCGCATCCCAATCTCCAACCATCTGAACGTTGACAGCGCTCGCATGCGCCGCTGAGAGAGATAAGGGAGCGGCCGTTAAACAGCCGTGAATCCGCCCCACCCCAATCAAACATTTGTAAGATAATTTTGGAAACTAGGACCCAGATCGTAAGAAATAGTAAATTTAAGCCAAATTCCGGCGTTTTGAGGGTCAAATAGGTGAGAATGCCGATCAGCTACCCAGGAATTCCGACAAAAGGACCCGCGCAGCGGTGGCCGGGGCCATCTTGCCGGTCCCCACTTTGGCCTCGAAGGCGCCGAGCTTGGCGGCGACCACCGGATCGGCTTTGAGGGCATCCATCAAGCTGTCGGAAAGCTCGTGCCACAGCCAGGCCTTGGCCTGGTCGCGGCGGCGGGATTTGAGTTCGCCGGATTTGGTTAGGGTTTGGGCAAAGGCCTGGGCGCGGTCCCAGATCTCGGCAATGCCGGTGCGCTTGAGGGCGGAACAGCGCAGCACTTCCGGCCGCCAGGCCTTGTGCCTGGGCTGCATCAGGCCCATGGCGTTGGCGACATCGGCGGCACTGCGCTCGGCCGCGGGTTTGAGATCGCCATCGGCCTTGTTGACCACGATGAGGTCAGCGAGCTCCATGATGCCGCGCTTGATGCCCTGGAGGTCGTCGCCACCGCCCGGCAGCAGCAACAAAAGAAAGAGATCAACCATCTCGGCCACCGCCGTTTCCGACTGGCCCACACCCACCGTCTCGACGACGATGAGGTCGAACCCCGCCGCCTCGCAGACCAGCAGCGCTTCGCGGGTGCGACGCGCCACACCGCCCAAAGTGAGGCCGGCGGGCGAGGGACGGATGAAGGCCTCCGGCGCCCGGGACAATTCCTCCATGCGCGTCTTGTCACCGAGGATCGAGCCGCCGGACACGCGCGAGGAGGGATCGACCGCCAGCACGGCGAGGCGCTTGCCTTGGCTGATCGCATATTGCCCGAAGGCTTCGATGAAGGTCGATTTGCCGACACCAGGCGGGCCGGAAATGCCGATGCGCAAGCTCTTGCCGCTTTTCGGCAGCAGCTGTTCGAGGAGCGCCTCGGCCTGGCGGCGATGATCGGGCCTGGTCGATTCAATCAGCGTGATGGCCCGGGCGAGGGCGCGGCGATCACCGGCCATGACCTTGGCGGCGTGATCGGCGGCAGTATCCTTGCCCGAGTCTTTAGCGTTCATGCAGGGACTTTACTGCCCTCGCCCGCGCCCGGCAATTCGCCCGCCAGAACTTCACGCTGGGCGGCTTCCTGTTGCCTCCGCCACATGGCGGCGTATTGGCCGGATGCTGCCAGCAGCGCGTCATGGGTCCCTCGTTCGACGATGCGGCCGTCTTCCAGCACGATGATCTCATCGGCATCGATCACGGTCGAGAGGCGATGCGCGATCACCAGCGTGGTGTGATCGCGCGCCACTTCGGAGAGATTGTCCTGGATCTCACGTTCGGTATGGGAATCGAGCGCCGAGGTCGCCTCGTCGAACAGCAGGATCGGTGGGTCCTTGAGGATCGTGCGGGCGATAGCGACGCGCTGCTTCTCGCCGCCCGACAGTTTCAGCCCGCGCTCGCCGACCTTGGTCTGATAGCCATCAGGCTGGCTCCTAATGAAATCGTGGATATGCGCCAACTCGGCCGCCTGCTCGATCTGTGTCTGCGACGAGCCGGGTTTGCCATAGGCGATGTTATAGGCGACCGTGTCGTTGAACAGCACGGTGTCCTGCGGCACGATGCCGATGGCAGCGCGCAGGGATGCTTGCGTCACCGTGCGGATATCCTGCCCGTCGATGAGGATGCGCCCGGCATTCACGTCATAGAAACGGAATAGCAGCCGCGACAGGGTCGACTTGCCGGCACCGGATGGCCCGACGATGGCAAGCTTGTGCCCGGCCGGTACCGTGAAGCTGACGTCTTTCAGGATCGGGCGCCTGGGATCGTAGCCGAAATTGACATGCTCGAACCTGACCTCGCCGGCGGTGACCAGCAGCGGTTTGGCGGCAGGAGCATCGGCGATTTCGACGTCGACCCGCAGCAGGGCGAACATCGCCTCCATGTCGATCAGCGATTGTCTGATTTCCCGATAGACCGTGCCGAGGAAATTGAGCGGCAGATAAAGCTGGATGAGATAGGCGTTGACCAGCACGAAATCGCCGACCGACATATGCCCCGCAGCCGCCTGGCGCGCCGCCAATCCCATCATCAGCACCAAGCCGATGGCGATGATGGCGGCCTGCCCGGTATTGAGCATGGCGAGCGAGGTACGGCTTTTGACGGCTGCCTTTTCATAGGCCTGCAGCGCCACGTCATAGCGCTGCGCCTCATGCTCCTCATTGCCGAAATACTTGACGGTTTCGTAGTTCAGCAGGCTGTCGACCGCCTTGGTGTTGGCGACCTGGTCGCTTTCATTCATGTCGCGGCGATATTTGATGCGCCATTCGGTGATCTTCAGCGTGTACCAGATATAGATCGCGATGGTGGCGAAGGTGAGGGCGGCGAAGGTCCAGTCATAGAGCACCCACAGGATGACGCAGACCATGCCGATCTCGATCAAGGTCGGAAGGACATTGAACAGGACGAAGAACAGCAGGAACTCGATGCCCTTGGCACCGCGCTCGATGGCGCGGTTGAGCCCGCCGGTCTGGCGCTCGAGATGAAACTTCAGCGACAGCGCGTGGAGATGCCGGAAAGTGGACAGCGCCACCGCGCGGATCGAGCGCTGCGCCACCTTGGCAAAGATCCCGTCGCGGAGTTCGGCAAAGGCCTGGGAAATGATGCGCGCCAGGCCATAGGCCAGCAGCAGGCCGATGGAGACGCCGGCCACCGCCGCGGCGGTGCCACCCACGGCGCCGATCTGCGGTCCCAGCGCATCGACCATGTGCTTGAACAGGATCGGCACATAGACATTGGCGACCTTGGCGATGATCAGGCACAGCACCGACAGCACGACGCGGGCACGCAGGTCCCATTGCCCCTTGGGCCATAAATGCGGCAGCAGGGCACGGAGCGCATGCATCTGAGTGTGTGGGGTATTGTCGCCTGTAGCTACGGGCGACGCGCTTTGGTGAGGGCTGGCCATCGGCACTGGCATCCTTGGAATTCTGGCACCCGGTAATATCGGGCGACAACATCGGGCAGCAATATCGGATCGACGGGTCGAGGGCAATTGGCGGGGCGCCGTCAATATCCCTACTTTTCAACCGATTCTGGGCCTACCACGCCTTGATTGGCCGCCGCGCCGGGTGGTAGGTAGGCAGCATGCAGCAGAAAACCAAGATCGCCCCCTCCATACTCTCGGCCGATTTCGCGAAATTGGGCGCGGAAGTGGCTGCCATCGCCACGGCCGGGGCCGATTATGTCCATGTCGACGTCATGGATGGCCATTTCGTGCCCAACATCACCATCGGCCCATTGGTCATGAAGGCGCTGAAGCCCCATGCCGCGATCCCGTTCGATGTGCATCTGATGATTGCGCCGGTCGACCCGTTCGTGGCCGAATTTGCCGCCGCCGGGGCCGACATCATCACCTTTCACCCGGAGGCGGGGCCCCATCCCCACCGCACCGTGCAGCTGATCAAGAGTCTGGGGAAGAAAGCTGGAATCTCGCTTAACCCGGCTACCTCCTTGGACGTGCTGGACTATCTGCTGCCCGATCTCGATCTGGTGCTGGTGATGAGCGTCAATCCCGGTTTCGGCGGCCAGGCCTTCATCCCCTCGGCCTTGGCAAAGATCGCCGAGATCCGCCGCCGCATCGACAAGGTGAGCGCTGCCCAGAACGGGCGCGCGATCGACCTTGAAGTGGATGGCGGCATCAATGTCGAAACGGCCAAGGCCTGTGTGGCGGCCGGCGCCGATGTGCTGGTGGCCGGGACGGCAACCTTCAAGGGCGGTTCATCAGCCTATGCCGGCAATATCGCCGGGCTTCGAGCCTAAAGGGCAAATGACAGACGATGGCGGAAGGCAGCGGCACGGACGGCAAGAAAGGCGGCCAGCGGCGCGGTAATCAGCGCCCGAAACTGGTGGCGCCGCGCTTGCAGACCCTGTTCTCGTTGCCGGGCGCCCTCATCTGGCAGCGCTGCCGCCGCCGACTCATGCAGCCGGTCTATGACAGCGGCCTCTATCATGTGACGCTCGGCAAGCGCTCCGCTGGCGAGTTGCAATTGCCCTCGCCGGAACCCTGGCCGGGTGATGCGCAAGCGGGACTGCTGCTGCTCAGCGACGAATTCCGCTTCGCCGGCGAAGTGGTGCGCGGTCCCAAGCCCATCGGCAATCCGATCGGCGCCGGCACGGGCTGGCGCGAAATCGTCAACAGCTTCGCCTGGCTCAACGATCTGCGCGCCGTCGGCGGGCCATCGGCGCGCAATCTTGCCCGCCAGCTCATCATGCGCTGGATCGACGAGAACGAGCGCTATGACGCCTTTGCCTGGCGCGCCGATATCCTGGCGGCACGGCTGCGCAACATCCTCCTCAATCATACCTATCTCGAGGTCAACAGCGACGCGCTGTTCCGCTCGCAATTGCTGCTCTCGCTCTCGCGTCAGGCAGAGCATCTCTGCCGCGCGCTGCCCGATGGCCTGGCCGGTGCTGCCCATGTGAAGGCGATCATTAGCCTGATGCTGGCCGGCCTCATGCTGCCGCGGGCTGAGAAATGGCTGGCCAAGGGGCAGATGCTGCTGGGGCCGACCTTGGCGGCACAGATTCTTCCCGATGGCGGCCATATCGAACGCTCGCCGCATCTGATGCTGGAACTGCTGCAGCATCTCATCGATCTGCGCGACGTCTATACGTCGGCACAAGTGCTGGGCGGCCCGAAGATTCCTGACGGCCTGTCGCTCGCCATCAACAATCTGGGCTCCGTGCTCTTGATGCTGAGCCATGGCGATGCAGTCTTGGCCGGCTTCAACGACACGCCGGAGCTTGACCCGGTTCATGTGTTCCGCGTCATTGAACGCGCCGGCGACAAATTGCGCCCGCTCAACCAATTGCCGCTCACCGGCTTCCAGCGCCTGGAGCGCGGCAAGACGGTGGTGATCATGGATTGCGGCGCGCCACCGCGTCACGGCCTTGATGACCATGCCCATGCGGGCACGCTGTCATTCGAGCTTGCCCATGACGATGAACGCATGTTCGTCAATTGCGGCGCCCATCCCTGGAGCAAGGAATGGGGCCAGGTGCAGCGCACCACGGCGGCGCATTCGACACTCGTCGTGGACAACACCAATTCGGCCATGCTGCTGCCGCACGGTGGTTTGGCCTTGCGGCCGCAGGTCGTCACCTGCCGGCGCGAAGAGACCGACGGCCAGATCTGGCTCGATACCTCGCATGATGGCTATGAGGAAGGCTTCGGCCTGGTGCATCGGCGCAAGCTTTATCTCTCCGCCGACGGCCATGACTTCATGGGCGAGGAACATCTGGTGGGACCTGGCGGCAATGCCTATGCGCTGCGGTTCCATCTGCATCCGCAGGTCAATGTCAGTGTGACGCAAAACGGCCAGGCGGCGTTCATCAAGATGCCCAAGGGTTCCGGCTGGCGCCTCCGCGTCGACGGCGCCGATCTGGCGCTGGCGGAAAGTGTCCATATCGGCCTCGGCGGCCAAGTCCGCCGCAGCCAACAGATCGTCGTCATCGGCACGATCGAGACCGACCAGACCGAGATCCGCTGGCTGCTGCAGCGTGAAGGCGGCAAGAAGTAACCTCTCCACGGTATTCCGAAATTGGATGGGGTAACACGCAGGCACTTCCGTTAAATTCTCGTCATGCCCGGGCTTGACCCGGGCATCCACGACTTCCTTGTCACACGATAGAAACTCGTGGATGCCCGCACCAACCGCGGGCATGACGACTGAGAAGAATGGACGAGAGCCACCATGAAAATCGCCGACCTTCGCGCGACACCGGTCAACATCCCTTTCATCGCCCCCTATCGTTTCAGCTACGGCGCGATGGCCTCGGTCACCAAGACGGTGGTGGAGCTTGTCACCGATGACGGTGTGGTGGGCCTCGGCGAAGTGGCCGATGGCGACCGGTCGGTGGATGTCATGGCACAGCGCGACAAGATCATCGGGCTCGATCTTCGGGACATCCACACGGCGGAGCGACGCATCGTGCCGGCCATGCGCTACACGCCCTGGGGCAATATTCTCGCCAGCCGCCGCGTCTTCGGCGGCATCGAGATGGCGATGTGGGATGCGCGCGGCAAGAGCGAGGGCGTGCCGCTGCACCTGTTGCTGGGTGGGGCCGTGCGGACGGAAATTCCGGTCACCGAATATTTCAGCTATCGGCTTCCAGGTAAGGATCATCCCGGCGAGAACAGTCCGCTCGAGATCGCGCGCTATTGTGCCAGCATGATCGAGCGCTTCGGGTCGGACATGTTCGAGGGCAAGCTCGCCACGGTGGGCCTCGATGAAGAAGTCGCCATGGTGCGCGAGGTGCGCGCCGCCATCGGTGATCGGTTGCTGCGCCTGGACGCCAACGGCGCCTGGACAGTGCCCACGGCGCGGGAAGCGTTGCGGCGGCTGGAGCAATTCCACATCCATTATTACGAAGACCCGGTCGAAACCTATGAGGAGATGGTGCAGCTGCGCGGCCACACACGTGCCAATTTCTGCACCCACCTCATCGACCTGCCCGCAGCCGCGCGGTTGAAGGCGCCGGATGCCATTGTCACCAATTTGAACGAGCTCGGCGGCATTCGTCGCACGGTCGATTTCATCCGCGCCTGCGAGGCGCTCGACATCGCCTTCCGCTTCCATGCCGGCGAAACCGGCATCGGCAGCACGGCCTATCTCCAGGTCTCGGCCGCCATCGAGCATCTGCGCGAACCCAGCCAGACCATCCTGCGTTGGTACGCCGACGACGTGATCGAGGGCGGACCGCTGGTGCCCCGGGGCGGCAAGCTCCCCGTGCCGAGCGGGCCGGGGCTTGGCGTTGTCCTCGATCCCAAGGCCTTCAAGCGCTGCCACGAACGGTTCTTGAACGAGGGCGTGTTCCCGGCCGGTTCCAAGACCGAGCATTACGGCGGGTCTTTCCGGAAGGCTTGACCGGATTCCCCTTGCCACCCTCCGACCGGCGCTTTAATCCCAGCGGCACCCTCAAGCCAGCCGGGATGACCTCATGACCGCCACGAATTATCCGATCCGCCGCGCCCTGATTTCCGTGTCCGACAAGACCGGGCTTGAGGATCTGGGACGTGCCTTGGCGGCGGCACAGGTCGAAATCCTCTCCACCGGCGGCTCGGCCAAGGCACTGGCCCAGGCCGGCATTCCGGTGACCGAAGTCGCCGCCCATACCGGCTTTCCGGAGATCATGGACGGGCGCGTGAAGACCTTGCACCCCAAGATCCATGGCGGCTTGCTGGCGCGGCGTGATTCCGACGAGCATCGCCATGCCCAGCAGGTCCACGGCATTCCCGATATCGATCTGCTGGTCGTCAATCTCTATCCCTTCGCGAAGACCGTGGCCGGTGGCGGCGATTGGGATGACTGCATCGAGAACATCGACGTGGGCGGCCCGGCCATGCTGCGCGGGGCGGCGAAGAACCATGATTTTGTGACGGTGGTGACCGATCCCGCCGATTACGCCAAGCTGCTCGCGGAAATGCAGGCGCAGGGCGGTGGCACCAGTCTCGCCTTCCGCCGTGCCTGCGCACGCAAGACCTATGCGCATACGGCGGCCTATGACGGCGCCATTGCCGCCTGGATGAGCGAGCAGGCGGCGGACCCGTTGCCGGAATCCTTTGGCATCTCCGGCACGCGGCTGCAGACGTTGCGCTATGGCGAGAACCCGCATCAGCAGGCAGCGTTCTATCGCAGCGGGCCGGCGCGGCCCGGTGTCGCCACCGCGCTGCAGCTGCAGGGCAAGGAGCTTTCCTACAACAATCTCAACGACACCGATGCGGCGTTTGAACTGGTGGCGGAATTCGATCTGCCGGCCATCGCCATCATCAAGCACGCGAACCCTTGCGGTGTGGCTGTGGCCGATGATGCGGCGCAGCTCAGCGCGGCCTACGCGCGTGCGCTGGCCTGCGATCCCGTCTCGGCGTTTGGTGGCATCATCGCGCTCAATCGCCCCTTGGATGCGGCGACGGCGACCGAGATCGTGAAGCTGTTTGCCGAGGTGGTGATTGCGCCCGCGATCACAGCAGAGGCGCGCGCTGTGCTCGCAGCGAAACCCAATGTGCGCGTGCTGGAAACGGGTAGCCTGCCGGACCCTAAAGCCAAAGGCCTCATCGTGAAGTCGCTGGCCGGTGGGTTCCTGGTGCAGGACCGCGACGCGGCGCATATCACCGCCGCGGATTTGAAGGTCGTCACCCAGCGCGCGCCGAGTGCGGCGGAGATCGCCGATCTGCTGTTTGCGTTCCGGGTCGCGAAGCATGTGAAGTCGAACGCCATCGTCTATGCGAAGGATGGTGCGACGGTCGGCATCGGCGCGGGTCAGATGAGCCGCGTCGATTCATCACGCATCGCGGCGTGGAAGGCGGATGAGGCGGCGAAGGCGGCGGGCTCTGCGGAGAGCTTCGCCAAGGGATCGGTGGTGGCGTCGGACGCGTTCTTCCCGTTTGCCGATGGCCTGCTGGCGGCAGCGTCAGCGGGGGCGACGGCGGTGATCCAGCCCGGCGGCTCGATGCGTGACGCGGATATCATCAAGGCCGCGGATGAGGCGGGCTTGGCGATGGTGTTGACCGGCGTCAGGCATTTCAGGCACTAAGAAGCGCCCCTCACCCGAGAGGGTTAGGGTGAGGGGTCTTCTCTAACTCAATCCTTGTAGTGACCTTCCGCGCGGAGATCGGCCAGCGTCGCTTCAATACCCTGACGCAGCAATGACACGAGTTCGTCCACTTCTTCCTTGTTGAGCGTGAGCGGCGGGGAGATCACGTTGAGAGCGCCCAGCGGCCGCACGATCAGCCCCAGGCGTTCGCAATGGTCCGAGATGCGCTTGCCGATATTGACGTCATCCGGGAAGTGTTCGCGGGTTTCCTTATCCATGACGTTCTCGACGCACATCATGAACTTGTGGCCGCGCACATTGCCGACGATCGGGAGTTCGAGCAGTGTGCGCAATTGAGCTTCGAGATAGGGCCCCATCTTCTGCACATGGCCGGGCAGGTCCTCGCGTTCCATGATGGCGATATTCGCCAAAGCAGCCGCGCAGGCGACCGGATGGCCGGAATAGGTATAGCCATTGGTGAACCAGCCATCGGGATCGGCGGTGCTCATCGCCTCATAGATGCGGTCGGAGAAGATGCAGGCACCCAGCGGCTGGTAGCCGGAGGTGAGGCCCTTCGCTGTCACGATCATGTCGGGGACGATGCCGAACACGTCCTCGCTGGCGAAGAAATGCCCCAACCGGCCGAACGCCGTCACCACTTCGTCGGAGATGTAGAGGATGTCGTGCTTGTGGCACAAATCCAGCGAGCGCTTGTGATAGCCCTTGGGCGGAACGATGACGCCGCCGGCACCCATGACGGGTTCGGCAAAGAAGCAGGCGATGTTGTCGGGTCCCACTTCCATGATCTTGGCTTCCAGCTCGTCGATCAGGTAATCGCAGAACTGTTGCTCGCTCATGCCCTTGCCGACACCGTTCGGCAGCACTTCATGGGCGCGGTAGTAGTTGGGCGAGGAGACGTGGTGGATCCAGTCCTCGAGGTAGTGGAGATAGGGCGAGCGGTCGGCGGGCCTGCCGGTGATCGAGCCGGTGAGATAGGTGCTGCCGTGATAGGCGTCGGTCCGCGAGAGGATGTGCCTCTTCGACTTCTTGCCGCGCTTGGCGTGATAATAATGCGCGATGCGCACCGCGGTGTCGTTGGCGGTCGACCCGCCGCAGGTGAAGAACACCTTGTTGAGATCGCCCGGCGCCAATGAGGCGAGCTTCGCCGCGAGCTCAGCCGCCGGCACATTGGTGGTATCGACGAACGGATTGAAGAACGCCATGCGCTGGGCTTGCGCCGCGATCGCATCGACGATCTCGCGCCGTCCATAGCCGATATTGACGCACCACAGCCCGCCGATGCCGTCGAGATAGCGCTTGCCGGAGAGGTCATAGACATAGGCGCCCTCGGCGCGGCCCATGACGAGCGAGCCGTCCTTTTTGAAGCTGTCGAAATGGGTCCAGGGATGGACGAAATGGTCCTTGTCCTTCTGCCAGATGTCCTTCGGGTCGACCTGGTCGAGACTGGCGGCGGCGATATGGCCGGTACCCATAATGCTTCTCCCGTGACGCGCAAAACGCGCTATTATTGAAGTCAGAAAAATATTATAGTCGTTTCAAAATTATAGTCAATCAAGGAAACACCGATGGCCGATGGCGGCTTGCGCGCAAGGCAAAAAGAGAAGCGAAAACAAGCGATTATGGCCGCGGCAGCGCGGTTGTTCCAGGCGCAAGGATTCAATGCGGCCTCCATGGAGGACATCGCGGCGGCGGCGGAATTGTCGGTGGGGACGGTCTACAACTATTTCAAATCGAAGGCGGAGATATGCCTTGCCATCTATCAGGCCGACCGCGACCTCGTGCACGCGGCGACCGACCGGATCATCGCCAACCCGCCGGCCGACCCGGTGCTGGCGATCTGCCGCATGATGGAGACGGATTTCGAGACCGAGGTGGGGTTCATGGACCGCGCTGCCTGGTCGGCGCTGTTCGGGGCGGCCTTCACCGACCAGTCGAGTCTCAGCAACGCCTTCGTCTCAGACGAGCTGATGCGCGTCGATCAGTTCCGCAGGTTGCTCGGCGTATTGGTGGAGAAGGGCAGCGTCGATAAGGCTGCCGATTTGAATGCGCTGGCCGAAATGCTGGGCGCGCTCAATCTCTGGTACTTCATGCGCTGGCTGGCGGGTTTGCGCTCGGGCGATGCGGGGGCGAAGAGCGGGATTCTGGACGCCGAGTCACGCGCGACGTTGAAACGGCACGTGACGCAGTTGATGCGTGGATTCGGGGTTTAGTTAAGCACCACCGGCCATCGTCCCCGGCGCAAGTTCGACCGCGAGGATGAGGATGCCGTCGACGGCCGCATCCTCGGCGCCGCCCTCCGGCCCCAGCGGCAGGAACGCCACTTCGTATTCCATGATCAGCCCGTCGCCCGATAGCAGGCGCACGCGTTCGGTATGGACGTCGCGGGCGACGGTGGCCGCATGGCAGCCCCGGTCCGGAATATGCCGGAACAAGGCGGGGTCCAGGCCTTCGCCGACATAGCCTTCATAGGCGAAGTCCTCATGGCCTAGGGCGCGGTAGATGTAATAGCTGTCCGCTGGCGTCTCACGCGCGGCATTCGCCTCGGCCAGCAGCACGCGGGGGAAGCCCGCGACCAGGGCCGCAAAATCGACATCGTCGCGGCGCGGCATCACGCGCCCCGCCCGGCACTCCGCCCAATAGAGATAGAGCTCCTGGATGTCGCCCGCCGCGTCATAGAGCCAGGCATTGGCCAGCGGGCGGGCAAGAGGCGCTGTCTCATATGATGATGTGTGCATCGCCTAAAGTTCCTAATAGTTTTTCTGACCTAGAATTTGGTCCTTTCCTATCGAATTACCAGTAAGATTATTGCGTTATGAGGCATTTTAGGCGATTGCGGAGGTGTGCAGCAGGTTGGGGCTCACGGCAGATAAAATACGTTATTTGAATGAGTTGACGCCAATGGGGATGGTAGAAAATCCGAGTTAACTCAAATAGAGTTAACATGCTGCAATGCAAGCGTCTGACACAAGATGCGTGAAAATGCGAAGCAGAAGCTGGCCTGCCCAATTCCACCTCGAATATTGCATTCGGGCACCTCAAACCCTCTCCCCTCGCGGGAGAGGGTAGGGTGAGGGGGTGGAAAGAGCGGACTCGTTGAGGGATCCCCCTCACCCCGACCCTCTCCCGCAAGGGGAGAGGGCCAGCGCCTATGAAGGCAAAGAGCGAACTCGCCACAAGCAACCCCTCACCCCATCAGTTTCGCCAACTCCGCATATTGCAGCAGCATGATGGTCTTGGCGTCGCAGATGCGCCCGTCGGCCACCATGGCCAGCGCCTCAGAGAGCGGCATCTCCAGCACCTCGATATCCTCGCCCTCATGCGCGACCCCGCCGCCATCGCCGATGCGCGAGCGGGGCGAGTACTCGGCCACGAAGAAGGTCAGCTTCTCGGTCACCGATCCCGGGCTCATGAAACACTCGAACACGCGGGTGGGATTGGCGACTTCGACGCCGCATTCCTCCGCCGCCTCCTTGACGATCGCCGTCTCCGGATCGTGCTCATCGAGCAGCCCCGCGCACACCTCGATCAACGGCGCGGGATGGCCGTTGGCATAGGCCGGATAGCGGAACTGGCGCGTGAGCAGCACGGTGCCGCGCGCCGGATCATAGAGCAGGATGCATGCCCCATTGCCCCGGTCATAGGTTTCGCGCGTGCAACTCTGCCACGACCCGTCGCGGCGCTGGATCTCGAAGGTGGTCTTCTTGAGGAGGTAATAGTCGTCAGAGAGAGTCTGGGTGGAGAGGATGCGGATGGGGGGCATGAGATCCTTCTAGCCAACTCTATTGAGTACGAGGGACCCATCATCAATAGCTGCAGAGTATTCATCTGTTACACCGAGCGAGGATAACGGAATTGGATTAGTCCCCAACGGATTGTGGATCAGGGATAAAGATATGCGATCATTGAGCATGTCTTTGCTTACCGCGCCGATTGCGGCACTGATTATCGCATACTCTTGAAGAAGAAAATTGTCGGTACGCACAATCGCTCCATTCGAATCTCTAACGGATGGGCGAAACATTTGTTCAGCTGGCCCAAGAGTTCCGTCAGGCCGTACCGGAATACCCATTGGGCCAATTGGCAAAACGGCCTCGACGATTCTTGGGAGGCGTGAAATTCCATTGCCGTCAACGAAGTAATCTCCCAACCCGCAACCATTTATGGCGACGATCACGCCGTCGCCAGGTTCGACAATTCCCTTTGCCAAATATTTGGCGACAACATCCTTTTTGGTTCTAAGCACTCGGACCCACCGACATAGCATTTCATCATGAGGCACTCCTCTTGCCTCTGCGATCCCGGGCCTTGGTTGCTCCAACCATTCCTTCGGAATGTCTACTGGCATAGGGGCAATTGCTTCTACCCAAATTCTTTTGCCGCCAATGCGCAAAGCAAAATCGGGACCCTCTCGACCAGCTTTTTTGGTAGGCAAGTTCTCTAGCTCTATTTCGTGCAAAGTGAAATGCCGATACAGCATTGCTTCCCATAGAGCGGAATAGATTTTCCCCAGGTCGCCTGTCGCAACTTCCCGTATCAGATTAGGCGACGCGAAACCCGATGCGCGGTAGCTACCTAACAAATCTGCAAGGTGTTCAAGATACGGCGCAGGAAAGCCCCTTGCCTTCTTCAACCCTTCCAGTAGCTCGATCATCGAGTTCCAATTCCTACTTCCAACACACCTCCGCCACCCGCATGAAGTTCCCGCCCATGATGGCGATGACGTCGGCGTCCTTGTAACCGTGCTTCAAGAGCCCGGCGGCGATGTCGGGGAGGCGTTCGGGGGAGACGAAGCGCAGCGTGCTGAAGTTGAACTCGGCTCCCTTGACCTTGGGCCACCAAAGGGCCGGGTCTTCGCCGGCCGGCAGGTCGCTGTGGTCCTGGTCGAAGGAATAGTCGATGCCGATGCCGACATGTGCGACCCCGATCCGCTCGACCATGTAATCGACATGCCGGATGATGGTGTCGGTCGCGATATCGGCACCCAGGAAAGGCCCGATGCCGGTGATGGCGACGATGCCGCCGGTGCGGCCCACGGCCTTGATCTGCTCATCGTCGATGTTGCGTGGGTGGTCGCACAGCGCCTTGGCGTTGCTGTGGGAGAAGACCACGGGTTTGGTCGAGACTTCCATCACGTCGAGGCTGGTCTGCTTGGCGGAATGCGAGCAATCCATGATGATGCCGACGCGGTTGATCTCCTGCACCACCTGGCGGCCCAGTTTGGTGAGGCCCTGGTTCTTGCCGAAGCAGCCGCCGGCGATCTGGTTGTCGCGGTTGTAGGCCAGATGCATCTGACGCACGCCGAGATCGCGGTAGAGGCCGAGCATCGCGAGATCGTCATCCAGCATGACCGAGCCTTCGAGGTCGAAGCCGATTGCGAGCTTGCCTTCCTTCTTGGCACGGTGGATGTCGGCGAGTGTGTCGGCCAGCACGTAATGGTCCGGGTGGCGCTTGATCCAGTCGCGGAAGCCGGCGATGACGCGGATGCATTGACTGAGCGGGTTGAAATCCATGCCGACATTGACCGAGACGTAAGTGGCACCCGCCGCCCGATGGCGTTCGAGCGCGCTGCAATCGTAATTCGGCAGCAAGGGCAGGCAGGCATGGGCATCCCAGATGACGCTGTCCATATAGAGTTGCGGCCAGTCCTTGCGGGGGAGCAAAGGCTCGGTGGCTTTGGTGCCCCTCGGATGCGGTGAGGACTGGGTTTTGGTCGGCTTGTTCATCGGAATCTCTCCACTTGGGCGTGGGGTGATCTTATCGGCTGTTTGGGTGAGCAGGAAGGTCAACATGGGGGCTCGGGGGTGGGGGTTGTGGTGGGTTTTTCGGATGGAGTCTTTGGGTGGTGAGATCCCCCTCTCCCCGACCCTCCCCCACGTTGGGGGGAGGGGCTCACCGAGTTTGTCGCGATGGTGGCGTTCAAGCTGGCTTTAGTCCCCTCCCCCCAACGTGGGGGAGGGTTAGGGAGAGGGGGCCTTCCTTACTTCAGATCACGCCGCTTCCTCGTCATCCTCCTCATCCACCAACCCCAGCACCTGGCGGTCGAAGAGGCGGCGGTAGATGCCGTCCTCTTTCTGGATGAGGGCGGCGTGGTTGCCTTCTTCGACGATGCGGCCCTGGTCGAAGATCAGGATCCGCTCCATCGCGCGCACGGTCGACAGACGGTGGGCGATGACGATGGCGGTGCGGCCATGGATCAGCCGCGCCGTCGCCTCCTGGATGAGCGCCTCGGATTCCGAATCGAGGCTCGATGTGGCCTCGTCCAGAATGAGGATCGGCGCGTCAGCCAGGAACGCCCGCGCCAGCGCCACGCGCTGACGCTCGCCGCCCGACAGCTTCACCCCGCGTTCGCCGACGAGCGTCCCGTAACCCTTGGGCAGCCGCGCGATGAAGTCATGGGCGTTGGCAAGACGCGCCGCCCGTTCGATCTCCGCCAACGTCGCACCGGGCCTCGCATAGGCGATGTTCTCCGCAAGAGAGCGGTGGAACAGCACCGGCTCCTGCTGCACGAGGGCGATCTGCGAGCGCAAGCTTGACTGGTTCGCCACCGCCACATTCTGCCCATCGATGCGGATCTCGCCCGACTGGATGTCGTAGAGCCGCTGGATGAGCTTGACGAAGGTCGTCTTGCCCGATCCCGAGAGCCCCACGAGCCCTACTTTCTCCCCGGCATGAATCGTGACCGAGAAGTCCTTATAGAGCGGCGTCGCGTGGCCGGCGTAATGGAACGTGACATTGTCGAACACGATCTCGCCATGATCGATCTCGATCGGCCGCGCCCAATAGCCGTCCTTCACACCGAACGGTGTGGCGTGGATCGCCACCAGCTCTTCCATATCGTTCACGCTACGCTGCAGGTCGCGAATGTACGAACCGATGTCGTAGAGATAGCCGTGGATCACCAGATAGGCGGTGAGCACATAGGCAACCTCGCCGGGCGTCGCTTGCCCGTTCCACCACAGATAGAGCGCCATGCCGATGATGGCGGCACGCAAGGCAAGCAACATCGCTGATTGCAGCGTGCCGTTCATCGTGCCGCGCATCCAGGTGCGCGCTGTGCGGCGGCGCCATTTCGCGATGATGCGATCGAGCAGGCTGTCCTCGCGCGCCTCGGCGCCGAAGCTCTTCACCACGGCGTTGCAGGTGATGGCATCGGCCAAGGCACCGCCCAACCGCGTGTCCCACTGATTGGAGAGCGAGGCTGCCGGTCCCACGAACTTCACCGACAGTGTCGCCGCCACCGCGATATAGGCGATGGCGCCCACCAGCACGAGGAGGCCCATCATCGGCCAGTGCCAGGCCAAGAGCAGGCTCGATCCCAAGAGCACGATGACGGCGGGCATGAGCGAGAGCAGCACCGTGTCGTTGAGCTGGTCGAGCGCCCACATGCCGCGCGTCACCTTGCGCACGGTCGAGCCGCCGAAGGTGTTGGCATGCCAATCGGTCGCAAAGCGCTGCACGCGCCAGAACGATTCCTGCAGCAGCCGCGACATGGTGCGAAGTGTGAGCTGCACGATGCCCGCGAAGGCCAGGAACCGGAACGTCACCGCGACGAAGCCCAGGCCCATGATGCTGCCGAGTGCGATGAGCGCGCTGCGCAGGGCCGCGTCGCTATGCGGTTGGCTCACCGCATCGATGAGATGGCCGGCGAAGAGCGGGATGCAGATGTCCATCAGCGTCGCCACCGTGATGGTGCCGCCGGTCCACAGCACCAGCGGAATCTGCCGGCGCCAATAGCCGAGCGAAAACGCAAAGACGGCAGAGAAAGCGCTGCGCCGCAGTGGTTTTTTGGATGCGCCCACCGTGGCTGTGGCGGGCGCCTGGGTTATATCGGTCATGATTTTGCCGGTGAATCCAACGACTCACCGCCTCTTATCTGTTCCGGGGAAAAGCGGGGGCTGAACGGTGACGGCGCCACAGGCGGCGAGAGTCCCGATGCAAGGCCCCGGACGCAAAGCGCCCCGGCTATGTAAAACTTGGATGGAGAAAAGTGGTCTGAGTACAGGCCGCTAAGTGGCCTGTACGATCTCGCAGGGACCTAAGAGTGGTACGGCGAGATCATCAGGCCGGGGGATGTAAATGCGAGCATGTATGTCATGCGTGCCTCCCGGCGAAAGTTGTTGAAGGCCAAACCATAACCGCCCTGCGACATTTTGGCAAGAGGGTCTGCACACAATACGTGCAGCAACGCGTCGCGTTATGTGCAACGCAAGAGAGGCGGCCTGCGATGACCGCCTCTCGCATTATTATTATCGTGATGACCCGTGACGACGAATTAAAAAATCGTCCATTAAAGAATCACGCAAACCACCAGCGTTCGAAGACGTAGCCGCCGTCATGGTCGTAATTGGTGTTGAGGTCGCCATGCTCGACCTTGGTGGAATGCGCCGAGGTGAAGTTGTTGAACATCAGCACAACGATGCCGCCATCGTCGTGGAGGATCTGCTGCATCTCGGCATACATGGCGCCGCGCTTGGCTTCATCGATCTCGGCGCGGGCGGTGAGGAGCAGCTGGTTGAACTTGTCGTTCTTCCAGAAGGTGTCGTTCCAGGCGGCTTCCGCCGCATAGGCCGTCGTGAACATCCAATCGGCGGTCGGACGGCCCGACCAATAGGAGAAGCACCAGGGCTTCTTCATCCAGACCGCATCCCAGTAGCCGTCATTGGCTTCCTTGATGACGTTGATGTCGATGCCGGCCTTGGCGGCGGATTCGCGCATCAGCACGGCGGTGTCGACGGCGCCGGCAAAGGCCGCATCGGCGGCCGAGAGATCAACCTTGAGGCTGGAGAGGCCGGCCTTCTTCAAATGGAACTTCGCCTTCTCCGGGTCATAGGCAAAGGCCGGCTCCGGCTGGGTCGCGTATTTGATCGAGGGGGCGAGCGGGTTGTCGTTGCCGGCGCGGCCATGGCCGAGCAGGATCTTTTTCACGATCTCCTCGCGGTCGATCGCCCATTTCAAGGCGAGGCGCACATCGACATTGTCGAACGGCGCCACGCGCACATCCATCGGCGCCACGTAATGCGAGAAGCCGGTGACGTCGGTGATCTTGATCTCCGGATTGCGCTCCAGCATGCCGAGCGTCTTGAGATCGGTGCGGTCCATGTAATCGACATCGCCGGTGAGGAGCGCGTTCTGCCGCGCCGCCACGTCGACGATCGAAAGCATCTCGATCTCGTCGAAATAGGGGCCGTCCTTGTGGAAGTTGGGGTTGCGCTTGGCGCTGAACTTCACGCCGGGCTGATACTTGTCCATCACGAAGGGGCCGGTGCCGATGCCGGTCTTCCAGTCGATCGTGCCGTCGGCGGCCTGGAAGATCGGCAGGTGGTAATCGGTGGTGATGTAGGGGAAGTCGGCGCTGCCGGATTTCAGGGTGAAGACCACCGTGTCCTTGCCGTCGGCCTTGATGTCCTGGATGTCTTCCAGCACGGATTTTGCCGCCGATTTGGAATTCTCGCCGCGGTGATAGTTATAGGTAGCGACCACGTCCTCGGCGGTCATGGTCTTGCCGTTGTGGAATTCGATGCCCTTGCGCAGCTTGTAGACCCAGGTCTTGGCGCCGTCCGAACCCTCGACGCTTTCGGCGAGATCGGGCACAGCGTTGTTCTTCTGGTCGATCGAGGTGAGGCAGGAGCCGATGACGAAGCCGACATCCGCCGAGAAGGCATTGGCCCAGGTCGCCGGATCGAGGCTATCCGAGGTCTGGCCGTGGCCGAGACCCGCGCGGAACTTGCCGCCCCGCTTTGGTTCCGCGCGGGCGGCCTTGGTGAACAGGGTCTCGGCCGCGGTGACCGTGACGCCGGCCGCCAGGGCCAACTGGATGAAGTCGCGGCGGCCCATGCGGCCACGCTGCGCCAAGGATTGCATCGTCTTCAGATCCATCGACATCCCCAAAGCCCCTCTTTTACGGTTTGACGCCCTAGCTACGTTAGGCACCGAGTGCGGCGCCCCTCAATGTTTTTAATTAGAACACCGGTGCGTCGAATGCGACAAGTCGCGGTGCCAGCAGGGCGACACCGGGCAAGTGCTGCGTCAGGAAATCCCGCACGGCGGCGGTATCGCCAGGCGTCGCAAGCCAGCAGACGAGGTGATGGCGATGGCGCTTCACGGCATGGCGCGTGAGATCAAAGAGGCTGTCGGGGCTCGCCACAGAAACCGGCGCTCTGCCATGGGCGGCCAGGACTGCTATCGCAATCTCCAGCATCTCGCCGGCACCGATGAGGGCGATTTCCGCGTCACCGCTCTCTGCGAGAAGCTGGATGAAGGCATCGCGCAAGCGGCGGTAAAGCGCCAGTCCTTGGCCGAGATAGGCGCTGGCCAAGGCCTGCACTTGGCCCAGGCCGGCATCGGTCAGCAGATAGCGATAGCCGCCGCCCTGGCCTTGGGGGCGGTCGAGCTTGAGCAGCCAGCCTTCGCGCACGGCCTGCGCGGTATAGACATTGACCACCGCCAGCGAGACGTTGAGCATGGCCGCCAACCGCCGTTGCGAAAGATGCGGATCGGCGTGATAGGCGGACAGCGTCCGCATGGCGAGCTCGCGTTCCACATGGCGCTTTTCCTGGCGGATCTTGGGGAAAGGATAAGCACCCAGCAGGTTCTCGCCGATACCGGGGCGGGTGCCGGCGGGCGGGGGTGGAGGCGGACCCATCTGCGCCAGGTAATCCAGCGCCCAGCTTTTGGCCTGGGGCAATTCGGCCTGGCCGGTGCTTTTGACCAGCGGCCGGGCGCTGCCGGGGCGGCGGAATGCCGCCTGCCAGAACCGGGTCGGGCGGTCACAGCGCTTGAAGAGGCGCACGCTATGGCCGGCGAGGAAGATCGATCTGTCCCGCGCCATGGCCTCAAACCGGGTGTGTGCAAGGTGTGTGCATTTATGGCACGATAACAGAGACGATGAGTCCGGCCAAGGCAGACCAGGATATTTGTCATACGACTGAAACATAAGAACAGGGCGGCACAGGGTGGAAAATGATGGCAGGCGATATTTTCGTTCGGGACGTTAGGCTGCCGAACGCAGAACGTGTCGATATCGGCATCAAAGGAGGCAAATTCGCGGAGATCGGCCCCGGCCTTGCTCCGCCGCCCGCGGCCCAGGTGATCGACGGCGCCGGCCGGCTGGCCCTGCCGGCTTTGGTCGAATCCCACGCTCATTTCGACAAGACGTTGTGGGGTCAGCCCTGGCGGCCGAACAGTGCCGGGCCCACCTTGCGCGACTATATCGACAACGAGCGCCGCATCCTGCGCGGGCTCAACGTGCCCATTGCGGCACGCGCCGGAAAGCTCATCGAGAACTGCATCGCCAAGGGCTCGCTGCATTTCCGCTGCCATATCGATGTCGATCCGGAATTTGGCCTGGCCCATGTCGAGGCGATGCTGACGCTACGCGAGGTCTATCGCGAGATCATCACCATGGATTTCGTGGTCTTCCCGCAGACCGGCCTGCTGATCAGCCCCGGGACGGCGGCGATTATGGAGGAGGCGCTGAAGCTCGGTGTCGAGAGTGTCGGCGGGCTGGATCCTGCCGGCATCGACAACGATCCGATCCGGCATCTCGAAACCATCTTCGGCCTCGCCGAACGCTATGGGCGCGGCGTCGACATTCATCTCCATGACAAGGGAGAGCTCGGCCTGTGGACGATCGAGCGCATCGCCGATTTCACCCAGGCGACGGGCCTGCAGAACAAGGTCGTGATCAGCCACGCCTATTGCCTGGGTCAGGCGAGCGAGGCGCGGTTGTCGAAGATCGCCGAGCGCCTCGCCGAGACCGGCATCAGCATCATGACGACAGCACCGGCCGATACGGCGGCACCGCCGGTGGCGAGCTTGCGGGCGGCGGGCGTCAATGTCTGCATGGGGTCGGACGGTATCCGCGACGCCTGGTCACCGCTCGGCACCGGCGACATGCTCGAGCGCGCGCTGTTCCTATGCCTGCGTTTCGACTGGGCCAAGGATGATGAGCTGGCGGCGGCCTTCGATTGCGTGACGCAGGCTGGCGCCAGGGCGCTGGGCCTCGCGGATTATGGGTTGGCCGTTGGTCGCCTTGCCAACCTCGTCCTGCTGCCGGCGGAGAATATCGGCATGGCGATCGCGGAGCGCAATCGCGACCGGTTGGTCATCGCGCGGGGCAAAGTGGTGGCGGAAGGTGGCGTGTTTGGGGGTTAGGCAGACCGCGCGTCATGCCCGTCAACATATTCGTCATGGTACGCGAAGGCGTACCACCCACGAGTTGCTTTCATCGGTTGCCGACGAACTCGTGGGTGGTCGGCCTTCGCCGACCATGACGATTTAGAGCGAGCGAACGAACGAACCCTTTACCCCCACGGACCCTTCTGACGTTCCACCGTCGAGGGAATCGACGAGCGTCGCGTCGCATGACGGGCGGTGGTCACGGGCGCCGTCCTCGCCACGCCGCCGCTTTCCATCGCCAGCAGGCGCTCGATGCGGTTGGTGACGTGGGGGTGGGTCGAGAACAGGCTGTCGCCGGCGCGGCCGTGGAGCGGGTTGACGATGAAGAGATGGGCCGAGGCCGGGTTGGCTTCGGCGGTCTCATTGTTGATGACCTCCGCACCCTGGCTGATCTTGTTGAGCGCGCTGGCCAAGGCTCGCGGCTGGCCGCTGATCTCGGCGCCGATGCGGTCGGCTTCGTATTCGCGGCTGCGCGAGATCGCCATCTGCACCAGCATGGCGGCAAGCGGTGCGAGCAGCATGACGACAAGGCTGCCGATGCCGCCCAACGGCGAGTTGCGGTCGTCGCGCTGGCCCATCATTCCCATGAACATCAGCGAATTGGCGAGCATGCCGATGGCACCCGCCAGCACCGCGGTCACCGTCATGATGAGCGAATCGCGGTTCTTCACATGGGCGAGTTCATGGGCCATGACACCGGCGACTTCGTCCCGCGACAGCATGCGCAGGAGGCCGGTGGTGGCAGCGACCGCGGCGTTCTCCGGATTGCGCCCCGTCGCGAAGGCATTCGGCTGGTCGTTGTCGATGATGTAGACTTTCGGCATGGGCAGGCTGGCGCGCTGCGCCAGATTTGCGACGATGCCCTCAAGCTCATGGCCATCGGCCGGCTGCGCGCGGTACATGCGCAGCACGATCTTGTCCGCGTTCCAATAGGCAAAGAGGTTCATGGCCAAGGCCACGCCGAAGGCAATGACGATACCGGTCTGGCCGCCGATCACATAACCGACCGCCAGGAACAGGCCGGTCATCGCGGCCAGCAGCAAAGCAGTCCGCATGTAACCCATCTCTCATCCGTCTCCATTCGTTGAACGAAATAACCTTAGCCGCAAGATTGTTACGGGCTCTGCGAGAATCAAGGTCTTGACGCCGGGGGGATGGATCCTATCGTCTCATCCCATGAGCACAGCAGACGACAAATCGGCCGAGAAGCCAGCCATTCCGCCCAGGAAACCGGAAAAGACCAAGGCCTCGCCGCCACCGGAATTCGGCGGCCCGACCGGCCCGGAGCCCACCCGCTATGGCGATTGGGAACGCAACGGCAGGGTCAGCGATTTTTGAGCAAAACCCCCAGTTATGCGGCCGGGCACGGGAAAGTGAGTGGCCAGGGTCGACCCCGCGGCCTTAGGTTAAGGTCATGACGCGCCACCTGTTTCAGATCGCCGCCCTGGTCGCCACCCTGGCGCTGGCCATGCTATTGCCGCCCGGCCTCGCCGCGGCGCAGAGCAGCGACAACCTGATTCAACCCTTCGCCGGTCCGACCACCTCGCCGGGTGGCGGGCCCCCCGGATTCGGCACGCCGAGCGGGCTCATGCCATCGCAACCGCCGGCCCTCACCGAACCAGCGCCGATTCTGACGCCACTTGCGCTTGAGACGCCGCCCGCACCCACCGTGGTGGAGCTGTTCACGTCGGAAGGCTGCTCGTCCTGCCCGCCGGCCAATGATTACCTGCGCGAGCTCGCCCAGCGGAAGAACCTGCTGACCCTCTCCTATCATGTCGACTATTGGGACTATATCGGCTGGAAGGATCGCTTCGCCGATCCCAGTTCCGCCCAGCGCCAGCGCGCCTATGCCGCCGCCCATGGCAAGACCATGATCTATACGCCGCAGATGGTCATCGCGGGGGCGATCGAGACGGTAGGGTCGGACCGCAAGCTGGTCGAGAAGGCGCTGAAGGCCGCCGACCGTCGCCATGCCATGTATGCGCTGACGCTCGCCAAGGATCCCTCCGGCGGCATCCACCTTACCCTGCCGCAGGCGGCTTTGTCGGTGCCGGCCAGCCTGTGGCTGGTCACCTATATCTATGAGGATGCCAGCGACATCAGCGGTGGCGAGAATCGCGGCCGCCACATGATCACCACCAATGTCGTCCGATCTCTGCGCAAGGTCGGCATGTGGGACGGCAGCCCGGATGACCGCCTCATCAGCCTGACGGAAGCGGAAATCGCCGCCAAGCCCGACGCCTGCGCTATCATCGCCAACGAGGCCGAATTCGGCCCGGTGGTCGCCGCCGCGGCCTGGGACTTCAAGGATCTGTGGTGACGGCGTTTCGCGCGACACATCGCCATTACAAGGGCGGGCTCTATCGGAAACTGTTCGACGCCACGCATAGCGAGAGCGAGGAGCTGCTCACCATCTATCTCACGTCGGACGGTCGGCCCTTCGCGCGGCCGAAGGCGATGTTTGATGGTGTGACCGATGAGGGCGTGCGGCGGTTTGAGCCGATTGAGGGCGATAAGTAGTCGTCATGCAAATTGGTCGTCATGGTACGCGAAGGCGTACCACCCACGAGTTTCGTCGTCGCATACCAGATTCATGGCAGGCAAACTCGTGGGTGGTCGGCCTTCGCCGACCATGACGATTTAGTCAGGCGCCCTGCCACTCAAAGCATTGTCGACACCCGCCGCGATCGTCTTGTAGCAATGCTGCGTCAGTTCTTTCCGGGAGCGGAAATCGCTCATCAGGACGGGCGGGTGGAATTCCACGACGACGCGGGCGCGGCCCAGACGCGTGAAGGCCCAGAGATGGCCGCCCAGGGTCATGTCGCCATACCAGGCGACATAGGCGCGGTTGCGGTAGCACATCGGCAAGGCGTTCAGCTGCGTGTAGCTGATCGACACCGGCTGCACGGTCAGCGGTTGGCCGCGCGCTTCGCGTTCGGCGACGCTCAGCAGTGCACTGCGAAAGGGCAGGACGCTGTTGCCGTTGTTCGACGTCCCTTCGGGAAACAGGATGAGATTGTCGCCGGCATCGAGCCGTTGCTGCAGATCGTCGCGCTGGCGGTGCGTGGTACCGCGCTTGCGGTCGACGAAGACCGTGCGCTGCATCTTGGAGAGCCAGCCGAACACTGGCCATGAACTCACTTCGGTCTTGGCGACAAAGCTGCCTTCGATGAGGCTGCCGAAGACCGGAATGTCGAGATAGGAGGTGTGGTTGCTGACGAACAGGGTGGGGTGGGCCGTCGACATCGTGCCCCGCTGTTCAACATCGAGCCCGATGATGCGACAGGTCAGGCGGTGATAGACGCGCGGCAGCAGGCTGCGGCCGCGACTGCGCGTCAGCAGCAGGGCAAGCTGCACGACACTGAGGCTGACCGTCAGGCTGAGATAGGTGCCAAGGCGCATGACCCCGCGCAGGCTCGATCCTTCATCCAGCTCGAAATGCCGAGCCGGCTTTCGGGGTCTAGACATGGTCAGAGTGGGGACATGTTCAGGAATCGCCGCCGTAATCCGGCCGCGTGTAATGCTTCATGTATTTGTCGGTGACCTCGGCGGTCACCACCACGATCGAGACATCGACCGAGCCGAATTCATGGTCGATCACCGCGCCATCGCCGACATAGCCGGAGAGGCGCAGATAGCCCTTGATGAGCGGCGGCAGCGACGCCAGCGCCCGGCGCTCGTCGATTTCAGAGAGCGGCATCATGTTCATGTCGACATAGCGCTCAGCCACCGCCTTGGGGCGGAATTGCGGGGGCGCCAGATGGCGGTGATGGAGATAGGAAAGCGCCATGCGGTGTGCCGCGGGATCGATGCCGGGGAAACTGGCGCAACCGAACATGATCTCGACCTTGTGGAAGAGGACGTAATCGGTGATCCCCTTCCACAGCAATTGCATCGCCATCTTGTTGCGATAGGCCGGATCGACGCAGGAGCGCCCCAATTCCAGGATCTCGCCCGGCCGGTTGACCAGAGGGGAGATGTCGTATTCGGCGATGGAATAGAAGCGGCCGGCGCGACGGGCAGCCTCGCGCCGCAGCAGGCGATAGGTGGCGACGATGCCTTTGACGCCGGCGCCGCGCTTGCGGTCGACCACGATGAGATGATCGCAATAGGGATCGAAGGCGTCGAAATCGCGGCGCACGCGGACCATCTCCGGTCCGGGCTTGGCACCCATCTCGTCATAGAACACCCGGTAGCGCAGTTCCTGCGCCGCCAGAATCTCGGCTTCCGTTTCAGCAAGGCGCGCTTCCAGGTCGCCGACAATGACTTCGACCGGCCGCTCGCGCCGGGCCGCAGCCACGATCATTTTTCGCCGCCCCCGGCAGGCATCGACCGCTTGGCGCGGGTCGTCCCTGTTTCGGACCCTGTCGCGTTCTGGGCGGTGCCGTCCTTGTCGATCGGCACGGCATAGAGTTCCAGCCGATGTCCAACCAGGCGATAGCCGAGCTCGGCAGCTACACCTTTTTGCAGCTTTTCGATCTGCTCGTTGGTGAACTCGATCACGCGGCCCGATTGAATGTCGATGAGATGGTCGTGATGGTCGTCCTTGGCCTCTTCATAGCGGGCGCGGCCGTCGCCGAAATCATGGCGCTCCAGGATGCTCGCTTCTTCGAACAGGCGCACGGTGCGGTAGACGGTGGCAAGCGAGATGCCGGGATCTACCTGCGAGGCGCGCTTGTGCAGCAGCTCGACATCCGGATGGTCCTGCGCTTCCGAGAGGACGCGCGCAATGATCCGACGCTGGTCGGTCATCTTGAGGCCCTTTTCGATGCAGAGCCGTTCCAGCCTTGATGGCACGTCCGCCTCGCCTGTTGTCATGGTTTTCGTCAAGTTTGCGGTATCCCGAAAAAGGGGTTTAACAGGACCGGCTTGGAGGCCAGCCTATCAGGAATCGCCTGCCCGAATCTTGGGCCCTGATCCTTGATTCTGGGTCGACGCCCTATTGTGCCTTGGTTAAGCACCCGCCGCCAAGGGCCTTACAGGGTCGCGCGGAAAAGCTGGGTGCGCAAGGGCTTAGCCGCCGCAAAACAGTTAATGCCGGGGTGAGACGGGGATTTTGTCGCCAGGGAGGTTTGGGTGGGGGTTTACGGCCGCTTTCGGGCTCTCAAGCGCGCCGGGCCGGACGGCGCTTGCGCCCGCCGCGGCCCAGGCCGAATTCGCGCGCCAGCGACGAGCGCTTCTTGGCGTAATTGGGCGCAACCATCGGGTAGTCGGCGGAAAGGCCCCATTTTTCGCGGTATTGCTCGGGCGTCATGTCGTAGGCGGTGCGCAGGTGGCGCTTGAGCATCTTCAGCTTGATGCCGTCTTCGAGGCAGATGAGATAATCCGGCGTGATCGATTTCTTGACCGGCACCGCGGGTTCCTTGGTTGCGGCATGGCGATCGGTCCCGGCCGAGGCGCCGGCGGTGAGGCTCTGGGTCAGGGCAGCCCGGATATCGGCGATCACCCGGGGCAGGTCACTGATCGCCACGGTGTTGTGGGAGAGATACGCAGCCACGATCTCGGTCACCATCGGCAGCAGCGGATCGTTCTTCAGCGTATCAGGCATGGGTCCATTCCTCATGAGCGGCAGGCGGGTGCGCAGGTCCCCCCGTGCGGAAGCGGTCCGCGTACTGCATGAGGGATTAGATACTCACCACCCCCGACCTTGGCAATGAAACCAATGTTATTATTTGCCGTTCTCACACATATTTCCACCTTATGTGACGCATTTCGCACGAATACTCAGCTATTCCAATGATTTCTCGAAGATAAGCGCGTCGATTTCGCCCGAATAATAGGCTTTGCGCCGCCCGCATTGCGTGAAGCCGGCGCGCTGGTAGCAGGCGATGGCGGGCTCATTGGGGGCCGCCACTTCCAGGAGGGCACGCCTTGCACCCTCCTTGCGCGCCCTTTGCAGCAAGGCTGCCAACAGTTTGCCGGCGAACCCGTGCCGCCGCTGTTCCGGCAGGATCGCCAGCAGCAGCAGCTCAACTTCATCGACGGCCCGCAATGTCAGGCCGAAGCCGATTGGTGCGTCACCATCTGCTACGATCAGGCCGGCGGCGCCAGGCATGGCCAGGATCTCGGCGAAGGACTGGGCTGACCAGGCCCGGTCCCAGCCAGACTGGAAGCATTGCCGATGTAATTCTGCCAGCAGATCGAGGTCGAAGATTCCGGCGGGACGGAAGGAGAGATCGGGGTTGCTGTTCTCCGTCGCCGGAACGGTCATGCTTCACACTGCTTTCGGGAGCGAGACATCCGGCTCGCGCAGATAAAGCGGGGCCGGATCGTGCGCGAAACGCTGCGCCGGATCGGCGGCGAGACGCAGGATTGCCGCGGCGTCCGCTGCGGCGGCGATGCGATGTGCGGCCGCCGGTAGATCGGCTTGCCATAAATCAAGGCCATCGCCGGTGATGATGGCGGGCGCGGACGTTTCGATCAGCCGGGCGATCTCCGACATCGTCATGAAACGCGGCGCGTCGCGCAGCTGCAAATCGCTACCCAGCAGCGCCACAAACGGCTCTTCGCGGCGACTGTCGATCATGACCAGCATGTCGCCTGGATGCGCCGCGCGACTAGCAGGTGACAGCGTTGCCGCAGCGGCCTGGAAGTTGGTGATGCCGATGACCGGCTTGCCCAGTGCCAGGCCGAAGCCGCGCGCGGTCGAAAGGGCGATGCGCAGGCCGGTGAAGCCGCCGGGCCCGATACCGACCGCAAGGGCTGCGAGATCCGTCAATGCCCGTTGCGCTTCCGCCATTACCTCCGCCACCATCGGCACCAGGATCGTAGCCTGGCCATGGCGCTGCTCGACCTTGCGCGATGCCAGCACACGCAGGCCGTCCCGGCCGATGGCGCCCAAGGCCACCGAGCAAATGGCGCCGGCAGCGTCCAGGGCGAGGATCAGGCGGTCTTCAACAGGCTGGGTCGTCGTTTCGGCCGACATCTCTATCTCTTCGTGGCTGCCTCTGGTGGCGGGAGGTGCTGCAATCTGCTAAACGCGGTTTAGAACTCTCCAGCAACGGTGGCAAGATGAGCTTGGTTGAAATCACCCCCAGCGCCTATGACGTCGACATCGCGCTGGTCTACGCAACGCCTCATAATCTCAGCGGTTCCGTCATCTATACCGACCCGGTCTGCTACCTGCATGAACGGGCGGCGGAGCTGCTGAAGAAGGCCGTGCATCTCGCCCAGCCACTGGGCTTGCGCATCAAGATCCTCGACGCCTTTCGCCCCTCGGAAGCGCAATGGTGCCTGTGGAACGCCTTGCCCGATCCCGAATTCGTGGCGGACCCACGGCGCGGCTCACCCCACACCCGTGGTGTCGCCATCGATCTCACCTTGGTCGACGACAAAGGCGTCGAGCTTGAGATGGGCACGGGCTTCGACGAAGCCATCCCGCAATCCCATCATGCCGCAACCGACATCCCGGTCATCGCCCAACGCAACCGCTTCACCTTGCTGGGGATCATGATGGCCGCGGGCTGGGACAATTATAAGAACGAGTGGTGGCACTACCAGATGTTCAACAGCCGCGACTATCCCCTCATCGAGCAAGCGCAGCTGCCCAAGCCGATGATGTAGCGGCCCAACCCGGCGCGGTGGTATTTTTTCAAGTCTTGCGATGAATACGGATCGGCGAGATTGTCAGTGCCGTGACTGCTGCAGCAACGGAACTTCAATCGACGTCACCGGGCCTGCAGGCGGCCGCCGGCACCAGCGAAGTTGCCAACGACATCCATGGTGTCACCGAGGCATCGCAGCAGACCAGCGCCGGCTCGACCCAGGTGCTGACGGCTGCCAACGAACTCGCCGAGAACGACGCCAAGCTCAAACGGGTTCCTGTACACGGTGCGGAGCCCATAGGGGCGCGTGGCCGGTGTGCATGGCTGGGCGTGCATGGCTGGGCGGCGCTCAGGGTTCCGGTGTACCGGTCAAAGGCTGGCATTCCGTCTTCAGGACGTCGGGATAGAGATCGATGCCGCGCATCATGAATTTGAGGCGCAGGCCATAGGACGTGATCTTGCACTCGCTGATGCTGAGCGGCACGGCGGCTGCGACATAGTCGGGGTAGAACAGGCCATAGCCATTCACCAGCGACCACAATTCGTTGAACAGCGTGGCGCGGATGCGGAAATAGAAGCTGTTCTCATCGGTGCAGGGCAGGGCATGGCAGCCCTGGACCGAGTGAACGTTCTCTTCCGGCAGGATCTCCTGGGAGTTCGTCAGATAGACGATTTCGTCGCGTTTGACGGTGGCGAAGTAGAGGCCGACATCGACGGCTAAGCCCAGCAGCGGCAGCAGGGCGAACCACAGGAACAACAGGGTCGTGGTCAGCAACAGGCCGGCGCGGGTCTTTGAAAACTGCCGCTGCTTGAACTTGTCTTCGACATAGACAAGGCGGGCCCAAAGCCTCCGATACCAGCCGAACAGGAAATTGAGCGGCACAGCGAAGAACCCGGCCGTGGGCCGCAAGATGGTCTCATAGATCCAGATCGCCGCGACGACCACCTGGGCGATGAAGCGGCCAAAGGCGGTGAGGTCCTTGGCTGTCTTGACCTGCCACTGCCCCGCCTCTGCCCGCTCGGCCTCATAGGCGCGGTCCTCGATGCGTCGCTTCAGGCTGTCGACTTGCTTCTGCAGGTCGCTCATCGGCTAGCTGCCTTTACCTTCTCATCCGGGTTGCTCCGCTTCACCTCGAAGCTCTGCGTCTCGGGCTTGTAGTGCAGATAGACCTCACCGCTGGCGCTGCCATCCAGGATCATGTTGACGATGATCGGCTCGACATTGGTCTGGATGAAGCCGGGCAGGCCGCGGGCGCCGATCGCCGGATCGTAATGCGCCTCGCAGAACGCCTTGAGATCGGCATCCGAGATACGGATGTGGAGGCCGTCCTGGCTGTAGGTGCGGTCCATGCCGTCGAATTCGCGCCGCACGATCTTCTCGATCGACGGCAGATCCAGGCGGTTGAAGCAGACGATGTTTTGGCGGCCCGCAAAGCGGTTGAGGAACTCCGACCGATAGGTCTTGCCGACATCCTCCTGGGCGGCCGCACTGGCCTCGGCGAAGGTCATCGACCGGTCGAGGAAATGCGGCTGCCCGATATTCGTCGTCATGATGATGATCGATTCCGAGAACGACACGGTCCGGCCGACATTGTCGGTGAGCCGCCCGTCGGACAGGATCTGCAGGAACACGTTGAAGACGTCGGGATGCGCCTTCTCGATCTCGTCGAACAGCAGGACGCGGATCGGGTTCTTGCGCATGGCGTTGGTCAGGATGCCGCCGGCCTCGAAACCTTCATAGCCAGGGGGTGCGCCGATGAGCCGCGAGACGGCATGCTTCTCCATGTATTCGGACATGTCGAAGCGGGTGAGCGCTTTTTCATCGTCCAGCAGCGCCTCGGCCAGAGCCTTGGCGATCTCCGTCTTGCCGACACCGGACGGTCCCATGAACATGAACGCTGCCTGCGGTTTTTCGTTGTTGCGCCGGCCGACCCGCGCCGTCTTCACCGCATTGGCAAGCTGCGCCACGACGTGATCCTGCCCGAAGATCCGCTTCTTCAGGCCAGCTTCGAGATTGCGCAGCTTTTCCCGCTCATTCTCATTGAGCTTGCTGGCCGAGATGCCGGATATATCGGCGAATTCCTGCAGGACGATGTCGCGGGTGAGTTCGAGATGGCTGTTGATCTCCGATGTCAGGGTATCGAAGGCCGTCTTGTTCTTGGCCAGCTCCACCTGATACTTCGCGATCTGCTCCTTGATGGTGCGGACGGCTTCCGATTCGAAGCCGGCGCCGCTGCTCAGACGCGCAAAGGCGGCGATGCGGCCGGTGCTGGCCTGCGGCGGCGCATTGCCGGTATCGGTGTTGGCGGCGCGGTTCTTCTGCTCATCAAGGAGCTGTGTCGCCAGCTGCTCTTCCAGTTCCAGGATCGCGGTCTCGCCGTCGCGCTGGCGCTTGTAGAGCACGCGGATCTTTTCCTGCTTCTCGTGCCAGACAGCGCTGACCGCCGCGATCTCGGCATCCGCTGCGGCGATCTCGGTGGGCGATTTTGCGAGAGCGCGGCGGGTTTCCAAGGCCGCCAGACCAGGCGCCACACCATGGGCGTTGAGGCGATAGGTCGACAAGGCCCGGTCGAGCAGATTGCTGCTGCGTTCCGGCTGCGCCCGGTTGATGCCGCCGTCGCGCGAGCGGTATTTGCTGGTGAGCTCGATGGCCGAGTCCACGGCTTCCGGCGCGATGCGGATCTTGTGAAAGGCGTGCAGCTGGACAGCGCTGTCCTTGACGATCTCATGGAGATCGTCGCCGACCGGTTCCTCAAGATCGATGAAGGTGAACAGCTCGCGAATGTCGGAATGGCTTTTGAGGATCAGGTCGAGATCCTCGTCGCGCGCCTCGATGATGGCCTGGGTCTTGCCCGATTTGATGGCAAGCGTCAGCGCATTAATGATATGGGTCGACCCGTTGTTGCGCGCTGCCTCGATGAGGTCGCGCATATCCTCGATGATCAGCACGGATTCCGGCGTCCGATAGAGCGTCTTGACGATGCGGTCGATCGATTCATTGATCTTGCCGCCATCGCCCTGGCTGAACAGGGCGTCCGTATCCAGCCAGAACAGGCGTTTCGAGACGATGTCGAAGGGCGTGTTGGGGTTCTGCTTGCTGGCCTGCAGGCCGAGGCACAGCGCCGAACACCCAACGCCGCCTGGACCGACCAGCAGGACGGAGTTCGCCTTGCTGCGCACCAGGATGGCAGACAACCGTTTCAGTTCCTTGTCGCGGCCGACGAGCTTAAACTGCGGCGTCCGCGCAAGATACTCGTCGCCTCTGATGAGATGGTTCATGCGTGATTCCCGACTCGCTTTTACCGATAGAGGGAGATCCGGAGCGGCTTCCATGCCGCTCCGGTAAGGTCATCGGATCAGTTACCGCCAAACTTGAACGGCGAGGTCCCACCCGCAGCCGGTGCGGCAGCATTGGTCGATTCCGGCTTGTTGCCGGCGATGTCGGCATTGGCGGCGATCGAATCCTTGACGTCGCCCTGCACGACCTCGGTCAGCTTCTTCAGCTCGTCGAGCTTGCTGCGCATTTCGGTCAAGCCCTCCTTGGTGATGCTGGTCGCCGCGCGCACCACTTCACCATAGGAGCCGAGATCGTCGATCGCCTTGGCAAGGTCGGTGTTCTGCTCCCCGATCCCCATGGCGATGCGGATGCTCTCCTTCTGCGCCACCTTGTTGGTGTTGTCGGCCATCAGCTGCAAGGTGTCCTTGGCCATGGCGGATGCTTCGCCAAGGGCGGCCGAGGAGACCGCCTGCAGCACGACCGAGAGCCGGTCGGCCACGCCGGAAATGCCCTGGCTGTGCATGGTGCGGGCGCGGATCGACTGCTGGTCGACCGCATCCTTCATGGTCTTGATGCGGATGGCGCCGGAGGTGAGGTCGGCATAGGTCGCCATGGTGTCGACGGCCGAGGCGTCGAGCAGGGTCATATGCTGCTCGACCGCCATGCGCTTCTGATCGCGCGTCATCTTGGCGATGGTGTCTTCTTCCGCGCCGGTGTCCTGCAGCGTATCGCGCAGTTTCAGATTGTCGCTGCCGGCGGATTTGATGCCTTCGTTCATGATGGCATATATCGTGCCCATGACATTGTTGGCATCCGCCAGGTTTTCCACCTGGTCGCCCATCTTGCCGAGATGCTGGCGGACGGCACCGACCCGGGTCTTTGCCGTGTTGACGAAGTTGAGCGCCGAATCGACCAGATCGCGTTGGCGCTGCTTGTGATCATCCGTGCTGATGTCGAGCAATTCGCGCAGCTTCTTCTTTTGCTCCGCGAACTCGCCCATCTTGCTTTCATCGGGCACCTGCGCGTCGAGGGCGGCGATCTCGGTCCCCAGCGTGGTCAGGCGCTCGGCGATATTGGTCAGATCAAGATCGTTCCTGGCGATCTGCTGGCGCGCTTCCTCGGTCGTGCCGCCGAAGCCGAAGAAGGACTTCTTCTCCGCCAGCGCGACATTGTCCTGCTGCAGCGAGTTGGTGCGCGCCGTAAGGCCGGCCAGTTCCAGCTTCTTTTCCTCGCGCGACTTGTGGAGTTCCTCCTCGCGCTTGCGGTCGCGAATAATCTCCTGGAACGCCTCGACTGTCATGCCGTTGGTGCGCAGGGTATAGACCGCGTCGATGATGTCGGTCAGCGGTCGCATCTTGTTGTCGAACTCGATCAGCGAGGTGTTGAGGTCGTCATAGACCATCTTCAGTTCGGCAAAGGTCTCGGTGTCGGTCAGGCGGATGATTTCCTGTGCCATCGCCTCGCGTTGCGATTGCAGGTATTCCTTGAACAGCTCGAATTCCTTGATCCGTTCGCGGTTCTGTTCCTTGGTGCCCTCGAAGGTCAGCATCTTTGCGACCAGCGATTTCTTCTCCTCGGGCCGCGATTCCTCCGCGAACATCACCTTGTAGAAGGCGTTCGACTGGATGCTGGCAAAGCGCGCATCCTCTGCCGGCGCTGACGTCTTGGCGGAGGCCGCCGTGCCGGCGCGCTGGCGCACCGCCTCGGTCATCACCTCGGCGCTGGCCTTCTTGCTGCTGTATTTCGCGCTGCCACCCGTGCTCATTCTGGTCTCCATTTTCTTCAAGTACTTGTTTAAGCGTGAAATTATGATCAGTTCCAGCCACGGCTCGCAATCCGCGCAACGGCCAGGCCGACCCCACTGCCGCCGCACACAATAGCCAAGCTTGCGCACAATTGTAGGCAGCTATCCGACCAAATTCCAAAGATAGTTGCGTGGCGACGCTCGGAAATCCGATGTCCGGATGCAAAACGGGCCGATCCTTTCGGACCGGCCCGTACGTCTCTGCGATATGACTTTGGGGTGGGGCGTCGATCAGGCCGTCAGGGCGTGGGACGCTTCCTTCACCTTCTTGGTCGATTCATTGGCTGATTTGGTTGCTGCGGCGATGGCGACGATGCTGTCGCTGATCGATTTCACGCCATCCGCCGTCGTGTGCAGATTGGCGGAAATCTCGCGGCTGACGGTGTTCTGTTCCTCGGATGCCGCGGCGATGGCCTCGGAAATGCCGTCCATCTTGGAGATGATCTCGGAGATGAGGGCGATGGCACCCACGGCCTTTTCAGTGGCGCTCTGGACCTGCGACACCTGCTCCGAAATCTCATCCGTCGCCCGGGCGGTTTGCGTGGCGAGACTCTTCACCTCATTGGCGACGACAGAGAAGCCTTTGCCGGCGTCCCCGGCGCGCGCTGCTTCAATGGTCGCGTTGAGCGCCAGCAGGTTGGTCTGCGAGGCAATATTGGTGATCAGATTGACGACTTCGCCGATCTTGTTGGCAGCACCGGCGAGGCCGGCGACGACATTGCTCGTCTCCTGCGCCTGCGTCACCGCTTCGTGCGACACGTTGGAGGCATTTGTCGTCTGCCGCCCGATCTCACTGATCGACGCCACCAACTCCTCGGCACCCGCCGCGATCGCCTGTACCTTGTCTGTGGCTTCCGCTGAAGCGGCGGCGGCACTGGCGACCTGTTCATTGACCGTCGAGATGGCCATGGTCACGCTGCCCAGATCATCATCGACATGCTTGCCGATTTCGGCGCGACGCTGGCGATCCCGCACGACTTGGGTGATGTCGGAGGCGTATTTGACGACTTTGAACGGCTTGCCGGTGAAATCGAAGATCGGGTTGTAGGACGCCTGAAGCCATAATTCCTCGCCGCGCTTGTTGATGCGATGGAATTCGCCGGCCTGATAGTCACCGGCATTGAGCTTTGCCCAGAATTGCTTGTACTCGGCGCTGTTGCGATAAGCCGGATCGACAAACATGCTGTGATGCTTGCCCTTCACCTCATCCAGCGAATAGCCGACGGCGTTCAGAAAGTTCGCGTTGGCGGTGATGATCGTGCCGTCGAGATTGAATTGAATGACTGCCTGCGATTTGCCGATCGCGGCGATCTGGCTTTCATAATCGGCCGCCTGGGTCTTCGCAGCCGTGATGTCAGTAGCGAATTTGACAACTTTATAAGGCTTACCAGCGCGATCCAGGATGGGATTGTAGGATGCCTGAATCCAGACCGGGCGACCGCCTTTTCCAAAGCGAAGATATTCGGCCGATTGGAATTGCCCAGCATTCAGATTGGCCCAGAAGGTGCGGTACTCCACACTCGATTTGTATTCCGGGTCGACGAAGATGCTGTGATGCTTGCCCTGTATGTCGGCCAGCGTGTAGCCCATGGCCTTCAGAAAATTTTCATTGGCCGTGATGATTGTGCCGTCTGTCTTGAATTCGATGACGGCCTGAGAGGCATCAATCGCCTTCAACTTTGCCTTTAATTCGCTGTTTCCGCCAAACATCATGCCCTCCGTTTGCCGGCTATTTTTGCTGAGCAATGCTTGCGCTCTAAAACTTGCGAACTCATTAACAGTAGTGACGTGGAACGTCTTTCTCGGATAAATTAGGAAGCTGAGGCTGCCATCCAGCAACGAAATCTTGGTCGTGGGCGACTATCGGCAGAGATGCCTAGTGCGCGGACTTTAATCCGACTTCAGCTTTAATCCGACTTTGGATTGAGCCGGTAGTGCAGCCTTAATCCTCGCGCCCATAGATAAACCGCCGGGCAAGCCAGCAGCCGAGCTCTATGCCGGTGACGCGGTTCGCCGTGTCGCGGGTGAAGGCGAGGGTCCAGTCGCCGGGTGGGAAGTGATCGACGCCGCGCGGGCAGGGCATGACCCAGAGGTCGCGGCCGATCGGCTGCAGCATTTCCATGCGCCCGTCGCCGAGGATGCCGGCGCAGGCGCCATAGAATGCGCCGCCCGCATCGATGATGCTTAGCTCCGCGCCGAGATCCGCGCAGTGATAGCGGCCAGCAATATCCAGCATGGCTGTACCGTCATTGGGCACGAGCAGGGACCGCTGGTTGTCCTGCGGCCGTTCGAGCCAAAGGCCTTCGGCGCTCGGGCGGATGCGCACGCCCGATTCCTCCTGCGTGGCCGAGCCGTCGGCCTGCAGCGTGAGTTCGTCAGGACCTGTTGCATAGCGCAGCAGGACGGTGCTCGGACCCGATCCTGGACCCGATTTGCTGAGGCGGACGGACAGGCCGGTTTCCGGCTCGAGATAGGTGCCGGTCCAGGCAGGTGCCGGCAGTTCGGCCGGGCCTTCCGGCTGCGCGATGCCGAAGATCGCAGCGATCAGCTCCTTGGCGGCGTCGCCGGGGCTGGCATTGTGGTTGAACAGCACGACGACCGAGAGCCGCTCCGAGGGCATATGGAGCCGTTGGCTGCGCCAGCCGCGCAAGGCGCCGCCATGGCGGGTGGTGGTACGCCCGAACATTGTCTCCCGCGCCAGGCCGAAGCCATAGGCGGCCGGGGCACCGTCACTGAACGTCACGGGTGCTGCGAGGCGCTGATAGAGGCTGTCCGGATCATCGCGGGTGGCGTCGATATGGGTTTCCCAGGCGATCATATCGTCGAGGCTGGCGCCGATCGAGGCATCGCCGCCCGCCCAGAACATGCCATTGACGGCGGGCCGGAAGCCGCTGGCAACGTCGCCTTCATAGCCTTCGCCGCCATCGGGCATCGCGCGCGTGTCCGCGGCGATGAAGGCCGTGTCCATGCCGACGGGATCGAAAATGCCGGCGCGCACCAGTTCGGCATAGCTGCGCCCATGTCTTGCCTCGAGAATGTCCGAGAGAATGCGGAAATTCTGGTTGGCATAGGAGTAGCGTGTGCCGGGCGTAAATTGCAGTGCGCGCGTGGCAGCGATGAGGCGCGCCGCTTCGCGATTGCCGAAGGAAGTTTCCGCGAGCGCGCCATGGAGCATCGCCACCGCCCAGTAATCCTGCAGGCCGGATTGGTTGTGGCAAAGCTGGCGCGCTGTCGGTGCCTTATCTTTCAACAAGGGCAGGCGCGCGGTCACGTCGGCATCGAGCGCGGAAAGATCGGGAAAGGCATCCAGCATCAGGCCGCAGGTGAACTGCTTGGTAATCGAGCATATGCGGAACAGGGTCTGCGGCGTGAAGGGAATGCGCCGTTCGGCATTGGCCCAGCCCCAGGCATGGCGGACGATCGCCTTGCCGTCCTTGAGGACAGCCACCGCGCCACCGGGACCGACATAGCTTTGCGGCAGAGATTGGAGAACCCGATCAAGGCGGGCGGTCAGCGACATGGCGGTTTTCCTGATTGGCGGGATTGGTGTGGAAATGCTCAGGCGATTCTACTCAGGCGATATTGGTCAGGCGATGCGGCAGGCTTCGTCGAAACCCAGGCGTGGGTTACGTGGGCGGAGGGCTGTCTTGTCGCCATAACCGATATTGCAGATGAAGTTCGACCGCCAGGTGGTGCCGGCAAAGAACGCCGCATCGACCTTGGCCTTGTCGAAGCCGGACATCGGCCCGCAATCGAGGCCGAGGCTGCGAGCTGCCAGCATGAAATAGGCTGCCTGCAGCGTGCTGTTGCGGAAGGCGCCATCTTCAATGGCGGCCGGCTTGCCGGCGAACCAGGAGCGCGCGGTCGGATCATGGAACAGGCGTGGCATCAATTCGTAGAACTCCATGTCCATGGCGAAGATCGCAGTTGCGGGTGCTGCCATGGTCTTGGCGCGGTTGCCTTCGGAGAGGGCCGGCTCGAACGTCTTCTTCGCCTCTGCGCTGCGCACGAAGAGGATGCGCAAAGGCTGGCAATTGCCGCTGGTCGGCCCCATGCGCGCGATCTCGTAAGCCTGTTGCAGCAGGGAATCCGGCACCGGCTTGTCGAGCCATGTCGAATGCGTGCGCGCCTCGCGGAAGATGAGATCGAGGGCGGCATCGTCAAGCGCGGCAAGCTGGTCGGTCATGTGGGAGGTCCTTGGGCTTGCTGCTGAAACGAAAAGGGGCGCCGATGTGGCGCCCCTTTGATTGTAGCAACGTCGCCGCTCAGAACAACAGCTTAGACCGGCCGCACTTCGAGCACTTCCGGCACGTAATGGCGCAGCATGTTCTCGATGCCCATCTTCAAGGTCGCGGTCGAGCTCGGGCAGCCCGAGCAGGAGCCCTGCATGTGGAGATAGACGACGCCGTCCTCGAAGGAATGGAACACGATGTCGCCGCCATCCTGCGCCACGGCCGGGCGCACGCGGGTCTCAAGCAGTTCCTTGATCTGGATGACGATCTCGTCATCCTCGTCGCTGCTCTCGGCCGGTGCTGCCGGGCCCCCATCCGACGTCATGGCAGCCAGCATGACCGGCTGGTTGGTGGTGAAATGCTCCATGATGACGCCGAGGAGGGCGGGTTTCAGCAGCGCCCAATCCTTCTCATCCGCCTTCGTCACGGTGACGAAATCGCTGCCGAGGAAGATCCGGCGGACACCGTCGACGGCGAACAGGCGGCTTGCCAGCGGCGAGCGCTCGGCCCCTTCGGCACGGGCGAAATCCGCGGTGCCCTCAGCCATCACGGCGCGGCCCGGCAAAAATTTGAGAGTTGCCGGGTTCGGCGTCTCTTCGGTCTGGATGAACATGGCGGATCTCCGCTAGGATGCTGATGCTATGTGAGTCGGTCGCCAGTACTTTTCAGCACTACTGTTCCAGGACTGGCTTTCGATCTACTATAGCATGCAAGTTAGCGCGGGATGGCGCACCTTCAACCCTTATTTTGGCCCTAGGAAATCTGGGGCTTAGAGGTGGGGGCTAAAGGACCACAGTAAAAAGGTATTTGAGCCCAGAGGATGGGTCCCCATATACCGCCCACGCGAACTCCAATAAGGCTGAGTAATGGCCACAGCACCGCAATCACAGCCCGCCGCCAACGACGACGATCTCAGTGACGGCATGCCCCGCCTAGCCAAGGGGCGTCTTGCCGGCATGCAGTCGACCCAAGCCAGCCCTGCGCTGCGTGCAGAGATCAAGGCGCGGCGCGAGGCGCCGGCCGGGGTACCCGGCGGCCCCTTCGCGGACCCGTCGATCGCACCGCCCTCGGTCACGCCGCTGGTGGCGCGGGCGCTGGCGGGTGAAGCCTGTCTCGGCTGTCCCGCGGTTGAGTCGGCTTTTCGCTGGCTGCTCGAAGAAGGCCGCTTGATTGCCGATCTTGGCGAATTGGTCACGGCGCTTGCCGCTCATCTGACCGAACATGGCTTTCCCTTGCTGCGCATTTTTGTCTCGGTCCGGACCCTCCATCCGCAGATCGCTGCCATCGGCTATGCCTGGGGTCGCGGCGATACGGTTGCCAAGCGCGTGGCGCGCGACCATGCGGTCCTTTCCAGCCAGGAATTTCTCAGCTCTCCCTTGCGCGTGCTCTATCAGGGCGACGAGCCGGAGATTCGCCGGCGCCTGACCGGCCCCGATTCGCGCTTCGATTTTCCGATTCTCGAAGACATGAAGAAGGCCGGCGCCACGGATTACGTGATCTTCGCCGTCCGCCTGCCGGGTGGCGTGCGCTCCTCGATCTCGATCACGACCGATGCGCCGGACGGTTTCATGGATGTGCAGGTCGATGCCTTCCGCACCCTCATCCCGCTGCTCAGTCTCGTGATCGAGGCGCGCGAATGGGCCTATATCGCCCGCTCGCTCATGCATGTCTATCTGGGACAAGGGGCGGGGCAGGCGGTGCTGTCCGGCCAGATCCAGCGCGGCGATGCGCGCACCATGGCGGCCGCCATCTGGTATTGCGATTTGCGCAACTTCACCAAGATGTCGAACGAGCTGCCGCGCGATCTCGTCATCGCAACGCTCAACGATTATTTCGACACCATCGCCAAGCCGGTCATCGAACGCGGCGGCGAGATCCTGAAATTCATCGGCGACGCCATGCTGGCGATCTTCCCGATGAGCGACGACCTCGACCGCGATGTGAAGATCCAGACCGCTCTCGACGCGGCGATGGGGGCCCTCGACGGCCTGCGCGAGCTCAACGAATTGCGCGCCGCCACCGGCCAGGAACCGCTCAAGGTCGGCATCGGCCTTCATGCCGGCTCCGTCTCCTACGGCAATATCGGCGCCGCCCATGGCGAGGATGCGAGACTCGATTTCACCGTGATTGGCCCGGCGGTCAATCTTGCCACCAGACTTGAAGGTCTGTGCCCGCAGCTCGAACAACCGCTGCTGGCCTCACGGCAGTTCGCGTCGGTCTGCGGCTCGCGCCTCAAATACCTCGGCGCCTATCCGGTGCGCGGCTTCGACGCCCCGCAGGATGTTTTTGGTCTCCCCGCTGGCTGAAGTGATTGAGAAATTGTCTTAACTTATTTCAAGTTAAGTAACGATTCCTTCACCATAATGCTGCGACGCAATATCGCGCATTCATAAAATATTCAGATTTAACAGCTAGATATATCACCGGGCCGTCGAAATTTACGACAGCACGCAAGAATGATATTGCACTGCGGCATTTGTCAGACCTATATTAAGAACAGGTTCTGGGAGGCTGCTGAAAGAAAGTCCCAACTCAAGGAATCGTCACATGCAGCTTCTATCTTACGTCGACCTCTACCTCCGCCGCTGGCAGCGCTACGGCGAAGTGCGCCGCGAACTCGCCACTTACACCGATCGCGAGCTCGACGACATGGGCGTCCGCCGCAGCGACATCCCGGCCATTGCCCGTGACGCCGCGGCACTGATCCAGTCCGGCAGCAGCACGCCCGCTACCGAACCGCATTTCGCCAAAGTCGCGCATTCCTGATCTGTGCGGCGCGAAGATGCTGACTGAATAGGGCTGGACCGCCGTCAGCGGTCCAGCAGATTCAGATGCTGCTCCCCATAGCGGAGCCCAGCGATGCTGCCGGGCGCCAGCGCACCGTCGAGTTGCGCCAGTTCCGCCGCACTCAACACGATGTCGGCGGCGGCGATGTTTTCCAGCAGATAGCTCTGCCGCTTGGTGCCGGGAATCGGCACGATGAAATCGCCCTTGGCCAGCAGCCAGGCCAGCGCCAGCTGTCCCGGCTTCACATTCTTTTTGGCAGCGATCTCCTGCACCAGTTTCGCCGCTGCCATGTTGGCGTCGAAATTGGCACCCTGGAAGCGCGGGTCGAGCCGGCGATAGTCACCCGCCGCGTAACTTTCGGCCCGCTGCGCTGTCCCGGTGAGGAAGCCGCGGCCCAAGGGGCTGAACGGCACCAGGCCGATGCCGAGTTCTTTGAGCGTCGGGATGATCTCGGCTTCGAGGTTGCGCTCCCACAGCGAATATTCGCTCTGCAGGGCAGAGACCGGATGCACCTTATGCGCCCGGCGGATGGTTTTGGCGCCCGCTTCGGAGAGGCCGAAATAGCGCACCTTGCCGGCCTGCACCAATCCCGCAACCGTATCGGCCACATCCTCGATCCGGATCGCCTTGTCGACGCGGTGTTGATAGAGGAGGTCGATGTGATCGGTGCCGAGCCGTGTCAGCGACGCATCGACTGCTTCGCGGATATGCGAGGGCCGGCTGTCCGTCCCATTGATCTTGCCGCTCTCGATGCGGAAGCCGAATTTGGTGGCGATGGTCACCTCGTCGCGCCTACCTTTCAGCGCGCGGCCGAGCAGTTCTTCATTGGCATAGGGGCCATAAACCTCGGCGGTATCGAAGAAGGTGCAGCCTTCGGCGATGGCGCGATGAATGACGGCGACCGATTCCTGCTCGTTCGCGGGGCCATAAGACTCGCTCATGCCCATGCAGCCCAGGCCCAGCGCCGATACTTCCAAACCCTGTGAACCCAGCTTGCGTGTCGGCAGCATGAGTTTCTCCTTCGTAAAAAGAACAACGCGCCGCTCCAGATGGAGGACGCGTTGTCGCAGTCATGATGTCGTCATCCGCGGGCCCGGCCCGCGAGGACAGGCATTTATTTCGGCGCGATGGTCATGATCATCTGGCGGCCTTCGAGCTTCGGGTGGGATTCCACCTTGATCAGCTCGTCGAGCTCGGTGCGCACCTTGTCGAGGACCTTGAGGCCCAACTCCTGGTGCATCATTTCGCGGCCACGGAAGCGCATGGTGACCTTCACCTTGTCGCCTTCCTCGAGGAAGCTTTTGATCGCCCGCATCTTCACGTCGTAATCGTGAATGTCGATGCCGGGGCGCATCTTGATTTCTTTGACCTCGATCACCTTCTGCTTCTTCTTGGCTTCGTTCTTGCGCTTCTGCGCTTCATATTTGAACTTGCCGTAATCGAGAATCTTGCAGACCGGCGGAACCGCGGTTGGTGAAATCTCCACCAGATCGAGGCCGACTTCGGCGGCCATGGTGAGCGCATCTCTGGTCGATACGACGCCGAGCATCTCGCCGTCTTCTTTGACCAGGCGCACTTCGCGCACATTGATCTGGTGATTGACGCGGGGGCCCTTGTCTTGCGAGGGCGCGGCTTCTGAGGACGGGAACCTAGCTATGGTCTTCTCCTGTTGTGGTTTGCCAAATGTTTGGCCGAAAATACTGCCTCTAAGGCAGCGCACCCGCCGATCAGCTTGGATCGACGGGTGGGTTAAGCCTGATTATGCCAAAGAAACCCTCAGTTGAGCAAGCTGCGGTTCAAGCGGCCCGGTCGAGGGGTGACTTCGCTTCTGCAGCAAGTGTCGTGACAGCTTCGTCGATGGTGAAGGTTTTCTGTCCTTCTTCGCCCAAGCGACGAATGGCCACAGTGCCGGCTTCCTCGTCGCGCTTGCCGACCGCAATGATGACCGGGACCTTGGCGAGCGAATGTTCGCGGACCTTGTAATTGATCTTTTCGTTGCGATAGTCGGTTTCGACGCTGAGACCGGCGGCTTTCAGCTTCTTGGCCAGGGCCTCGGCATAGGGCTCGACATCGGAGACGATGGAACACACCACCACTTGTGTCGGCGCCAGCCAAAGCGGGAATTTGCCGGCATGATGCTCGATGAGAATGCCAACGAACCGCTCCAGCGAGCCGAAGATCGCCCGGTGCAGCATCACCGGCCGATGCTTCTGTCCGTCCTCACCGATATAGGCAGCATCCAGCCGTTCTGGCAGGACGAAATCGCATTGCAGGGTCCCGCATTGCCAGTCGCGGCCGATCGTGTCGCGCAGCACGAATTCCAGCTTGGGCCCATAAAAGGCGCCTTCGCCGGGGTTGAGCGTGTAGCTGAGGCCGGCGGCCGTGGTCGCGGTCTTCAGCGCATCCTCGGCCTTGTCCCAGGTCGCATCGGCGCCGGCGCGCTTTTCCGGACGGTCGGAGAACTTGACCATCACGTCCTCGAAGCCGAAATCCTTGTAGACCGAGAGCAGGAAGTCGCAGAACGCCTTGGTTTCGCCGACGATCTGATCCTCGGTGCAGAAGATATGCGCGTCATCCTGCGTGAAGGCGCGGACACGCATGATGCCGTGGAGCGCGCCAGAGGGTTCGTTGCGATGGCAGGCGCCGAATTCCGCCATGCGGATCGGCAGGTCGCGATAGCTCTTGATGCCCTGGCGGAAGATCTGCACATGGCCCGGGCAGTTCATCGGCTTCAAGGCGAGCTGCTTCTCCGGATTCTCGTCATCGGGAATGACGAACATCGCCTCGCGGAATTTTTCCCAATGGCCCGACTTCTCCCAGAAGGAGCGGTCGAGGATCTGCGGCGTCTTCACTTCCTCATAGCCGTTGATCTCGAGACGGCGGCGGATATAGCTCTCCAGCTTGCGATAGAGACGCCAGCCCTTCGGGTGCCAGAAGATGGCGCCCACGGCTTCTTCCTGCTGATGGAACAGATTCATCTCGCGGCCCAGGCGGCGATGGTCGCGCTTTTCCGCTTCTTCCAATTGGAGGAGATAGGCAGCAAGCTGCTTCTCATCCGACCAGCAGGTGCCGTAAATACGCTGCAGCTGCGGGTTATTTGCATCGCCCCGCCAATAGGCGCCGGCCACCTTCATCAGTTTGAAAGCCTTGCCCAGCTTGCCGGTCGAGGGGAGATGCGGACCCACGCAGAGGTCCAGCCAGTTGCCCTGGCGATAGATCGAGATGTCTTCATCGGCCGGAATCTCGCCGATCCATTCCGCCTTGAAGCGCTCGCCGATCGTCTTGAAATATTCGACCGCCTGGTCGCGCGTCCAGATCTCGCGCGTGATGACCTCGTCGCGATCGACGATCTCCTTCATCTTCTTTTCGATGGCCGTGAAATCTTCCGGGCTGAACGGCTCGTTGCGGAAGAAGTCGTAATAGAAGCCGGTCTCGGTCGACGGACCAAAGGTGATCTGCGTGCCCGGAAAGAGTTCCTGGATCGCCTCGGCCATCACATGGGCGCAGTCGTGGCGCAGCAGCTCCAGCGCATCGGTATGGGTTCGGGTGACGATCTCGACCTTCGCATCCGACGCGATGAGTGTCGAAAGGTCGCGGACCTTCCCGTCGAATTTGATGGCCAAAGCCGCCTTGGCAAGGCCGGGCCCGATGGAGGCGGCAAGCTCGGCACCCGTGACGGGTCCCGGGAACTCGCGCTTCGCGCCATCCGGCAGCGTGATCGTCAGCATGACACCCTACAAAACCATTGTTTTCAGTGATTCCGGGCCGAAATAGCCACGGAACGCGGGACTTTAGGGGGATTCGCTATCGTGTCAAGGATCGGGCGCCGGGGATCGGCGGGGGGCTGGGTTGCGTCAGGAGGTCGTCGCGCGGCCGCTCAACGGACCTTTGCTGCGGCCGGCCGCCGGTTCCAGCAGATCCGAGCTGGTTTCTTCCGCGAGGGCCGTGCCAGCCAGCGGCAAGACAAGGGTGAACCTGGCCCCGCCGCCGGGATTGTCACTGATGCGCAAGGTGCCGCCATGGGTTTCGGCGATGCGCTGGGCGATGGCAAGGCCCAGGCCCGCACCGCCGCCGCCGGGTGAATCGCTACCCGGGGAATTTCTGGGACCGTCCCGTTTCTGGCGCCGCGTGCCCTGCCAGAAGCGGCGGAACAGCATTTCGCGTTCCTCCGCCGGAATGCCGGGGCCGCGGTCGCTCACCGTGACGCTGCCCAGGGGATCGACGCTGATTTCGACCTCGGTCTCGACGGCGGTAAAGCGCAACGCGTTCTCGACCAGATTGCGCACCGCCTGGTGGATCGCATCCTGATTGCCGCGCACGAGCACCGGTTGCTCGGCGCCGCTCACTCCCACCGTGCGATGGCGGCGGATGGCGAGCGGGGCGAACAAGGCAGCGAGGTCTACGGCGATATCGGCAAGGTCGGCCGTTTCTTCGGGCGTGATGGTCAGCGATTCAAGTTGCGCCACGAGGAGCAGCTGGTTGACGAGGCGGGTCATGCGTTCGACATCGCTTTTCAGCGCCTCGGTGCCCTGGCTGCGCGGCAGCGTGTCGAGATGCGCCGAAAGAATGGCGAGCGGTGTGCGCAGTTCATGCGCGGCATCGGCCAGGAAATCGCGCTGCGCCTGGAAGCCGCGATCGAGCCGGTCGAGGGCACGGTTGATGGCGAGCACCGGCAATTGCAGTTCGGCGGGCAATTCCTCGGTCGGCAAACGCAGGCCGGTCTGCTGGGGGCTGATGCGGGCGGCCAGGCGGCGCAGGCGTTCCAGCGGTTTCAAGGCCGAGCGCAAGGAGAGCGTCAATGCCAGCACCAGCACGAGCAGCAGTGGCACACCCACCGGCACGAATTCACCCAGCCATTCATAGGCCAGCGCATAGAGACCGGAATCCGTCGGCGTATCGACATCGGCGATTTCCAGGATCACCGGCTGCTCGTCGATCTGCAAGGCGACGGCGATGAGATAGATGTTGTCCTCGGTTGCTCTGTCGATGCGCCAGGTGAGATTGTAGCTGCCGGGCGGCATGCCGATGACGCTGCGTGCTGCGGACATGCCGGCAATCGCGTGCAAGGTCTCAGGATCGCCACCGCGCGCAACTTCGCTGCCATCGGCGCGGCGCACCACGAAGGCCTTCTCGTCGGTCATCTGCACGTCGCCGATCTGCCAGTCGCCGTCGGCGCCGAGATGTATGTGGGGCCTCACCCAATCGATGTAGTCGAGCAGGCTGTCGGTCGGCAGTTCGGTATCGTCGGTGCGCGAGAGGATGAAGGTGGCAAGGCCGGTCAGCAGAAAGGCAAAGATGAACACGCCGAGGAGGCGCACAGTGAGGCGTGATTGCAGCGATGAACCGATCCGGGCCATGGGCGTTATCTAGCGCCTGTTAGGGTGCCGGGTCCAGCTAGCCGGTGTGGTCCATGACCATGTAGCCGACGCCGCGCACGGTATGGAGATTGATGTCGGCGCCGAGCGAGCCCAGCTTCTTGCGCAGGCGCGAGACCAGCACCTCAAGCGCGTTCGAGCCCACTTCGTCGCTGTAGCTGTAGAGCCCTTCCTCGATCGCGCCGCGGCTGATCACCTTGCCCGGACGACGCAGCAGGATCTCCATGAGGGCGAGTTCTCGCCGCGTCAGCGTCGCCGACTTGCCGTCGATCATGAAGCTTGGCCCCACCGTGTCGAGACAGATATTGCCGAGCGTCAGCTGGACGCCGAGGGCAGCGCCCGGACGACGCAGCAGCGCCTTCACCCGTGCCACCAATTCCTCCATGGCGAAGGGCTTGGCGAGATAGTCGTCGGCCCCGGCATTGAGGCCACCCACCCGGTCGCTGAGGCCATCGCGGGCGGTGAGGATCAGTACCGGCGTGCGGTCGCCGGCAGCGCGGCGGTCTTTCAATAGGGTGAGGCCGTCGCCATCGGGGAGGCCCAGATCAAGGATCACCGCATCGAACCGGCTGGCATCGAACGCGGCCGCCGCCTCGGCAAAGGTGCCGACCCGGTCGACGGCAAAGCCGGCGTCGACCAGACCCTTTTCCAGGAATTCGGACAGGCGGTCATTGTCTTCGATCAGCAGCAGGCGCATGGGCGTTCTTTCGGAGAATTCGGTCGCGACAAGTTATTGTCAGCCACTGACAGGAACCTGACAAGACATGCCTCATGCCATTTTCCGTGTCGGCATCGGTAGTTAGGTGATATCCAAGGCTGTATGAGCCAGCCTCCCCACAAGAAGATTGCGAAATTCGACCCGGATCTGCCGATCGCAGCCTTGCTGCCGCGGATCGTGGAATCGCTGGCGGCCGGGCCCAATCTGGTGCTCGAAGCCCCACCCGGTGCCGGCAAGACCACCCAGGTGCCGCTGGCTCTGCTCGACGCGGCCTGGCGCGGCGACGGCAAGATCATTGTCCTCGAACCGCGCCGTCTCGCAGCGCGCGGGGCGGCGCATCGGTTGGCGGCCCATTTGGACGAGGCGGTGGGTGGCATTGTCGGCTACCGCGTGCGGCTCGACCGCAAGATCGGCTCCACGACGCGGATCGAATGCGTCACCACCGGCCTCTTCCTGCGGCAATTGCAAGGCGATCCGGAATTGAAGGGCATCGCCGCCCTGGTGTTCGACGAGTTTCATGAACGCAGTGTCGAAGCCGATCTCGCTTTGGCCTTCGCCCTCGAAGCGCAGGCGAGTCTGCGTCCCGATCTCCGGCTCGTCGTCATGTCGGCGACGTTGGATGGTGCTGCCATCGCGCAACTGATGCCGGGCGCCCAGCGTCTCACCAGCGAGGGGCGCGCCTTTCCGGTGACGACCCATCATCTCGGTGACGACAGCAACACCTGGATCGAGAAGCAGATGGCGTCCGCGATCCGCCAGGCGCTGCGCGACGAGACCGGCGACATCCTGGCGTTCCTGCCGGGCCTTGCCGAGATTCGCCGCACGGAACGCGAACTGGGCGGGATGGGGGACGCCATCGTCTTGCCGCTGCATGGCGATCTGCCCTTGGCCGAACAGGAGCGCGCCATCCACGAAGACGCGCAAGGGCGCCGCAAGATCGTGCTGTCGACCAGTATTGCCGAAAGTTCGCTCACCATCGCCGGCGTCCGCATCGTGGTGGATAGCGGGCTGCGCCGCGTGGCGCGGTTCGATCCGGCAACCGGCATGACGCGGCTGGTTACCACCAAGGTGGCGCTGGCCAATGCAGATCAGCGTCGCGGCCGCGCCGGGCGGTTGGGGCCGGGCAGCTGCTACCGGCTGTGGAGCGCCAACAGCGAACGTGCCCTCAGCCTGCAGCCGGCGCCGGAGATTCTGGAAATCGACCTGGCACCACTGGCGCTGGAACTCGCCGCGTGGGGAATCGACGATCCGGCAAGCCTTGCTTTGCTCGATCCGCCACCGCCTGCCGCGCTTGCGCAGGCGCGCGAACTGCTGCGCGAACTGGGTGCTCTCGATGTCGGCAATCGGATCACCGCCCATGGCCGTGCCATGGCGGAACTGGGATTGCATCCGCGCCTGGCGCATATGCTGATCATTGCCAAAGCACGTGGACTGGGGGCGCTGGCCTGCGATGTCGCGGCGTTGTTGAGCGAGCGCGATATTATCTCAGGTTCCGGTCGGGGCGCCGATCTTGGGCAGCGCCTGGAAATGCTGGCGTCGGGCGGTGGCGACCGCAACGCGCGGTCGCGCATTCAGCAGGCGGCCAAGGATTGGCGCCGGCAACTTGGTATCGGTCCCGAACAGAGCACCAGTCGATCTGCCGCCGGCGGTATCGTGGCACTCGCCTATCCCGATCGTCTGGCGCAGCAGCGCGGTGGCCAGGGCCAGTATCGGCTGGCCTCGGGCCGCGGCGCCGAACTCAGCCTCGAAGACCCCCTGTCGCGCGAGCCTTATCTGGCAGTGGCGACGTTGGACCAGGGCCAGAAATCCGCGCGCATCTATCTGGCGGCACCGATCACGCTGGGGGAGATCGAGGAGGATTTCGCCGACCTCATCCGGACCATGCAATCCGTGACCTGGAACGCGCGGACCGAGATCGTCGAGGCAAAGCGCGAGCGCCGCCTGCTCGCTCTCGTGCTGGAAGAAAAGCCGCTGCAGAAACCGGACGTGGAGTTGCTGCGCGCGGCGATGCTGGATGGTGTTCGCCAGATGGGCCTGGGCAGCTTGCCATGGTCGGCGGCAACCAAGACATTGCGTGCCCGCGTCGCGTTCCTGCGGCGCGTGCTGCCGGAAAAAGATTGGCCGGACTGGTCGGATGAGGCACTCCTCAACAATCTTGCCGATTGGCTTGGGCCGCATCTTGATAGCGTCTCCCGGCGAGCGCATCTCGATCGCATCGATCTTCACGCGGCCCTCACCGACAGTCTCGACTGGCAGCAACGCCAAGCGCTGGACAGCTTGGCACCGACGCATCTCGATGTCCCTTCGGGCTCGCGCGTGCCGCTTGATTACGACAGCGGTGATCAACCGGTGCTGGCCGTGCGTCTCCAGGAAATGTTCGGCGCCACCGAGACGCCTCGCCTTGCCGGCGGCCGGGCGCCTGTTCTGCTCCATCTGCTCTCGCCAGCACGACGGCCGGTGCAGGTGACGCAGGACCTCACCAGCTTCTGGTCCAATGCCTATAAGGCGGTGAAGGCGGATCTGAAGAGCCAGTATCCGCGGCATTACTGGCCGGACGATCCACTGGTGGCGGAACCGACGGCGCGGGCGAAGCCAAGGCCGCGGTAGTTGAGGAGCCGAAATTTCGGGTCTGCGTCTGCACCCCTCTCCCCGCGGGGGTGTGGGGGGCGCGCAACGCGCGGGGGGGCGGGGGATCTCTCAATGAGTCCGCGCTTCCCACCCCCTCACCCTGACCCTCTCCCGCGAGGGGAGAGGGAATGAGTTTTGGTCGGCAGGGCTTATGCTTCGGCCCCGCGCCAATACCGATACCGATACAGCTCCCGCGTAAGGCCCATGCCGCGGTAGAGTTTCTGCGCAACCGTGTTCTGCGCTTCGACCTGCAGGCACACGCCGGTGGCGCCCTGTTCGATCGCCCAGCCCATCAAGGCACCCAGCACACGGCTGGCATAGCCCTGGCCACGCAATACCTTCGCTGTGATCACCGATTCCAGGCACAGCAAGCCATCATGCAGCGCGCCATAGGCCATGGCGGCGGGTGCGCCGTCGATGCGGAACATCAGGAAGGCGGCCGGCACCTGGAGCTGTGCAAGGATCGCGCGGTAGCTTTGCCGGCGCGTCTGGTTGTGGCCCTGCAGATCCGACATCGCGGTGAGCCAGATATCCGTCGGGTGCGCATCTATCGCGACATCAGGGTCGCGCCGCATCGGCATGGGGTAGAGATCGCCATAGAGCGTGATGGTCTCGCCTTCCGGCAGATAGCCGCGCGCACTGAACTGCGTTTCAATCTCGGGCGCGAGCAGCGTGGGTATGCGGAAAATCGCCGGCAAATCCTCCGCAGCGTACCGCGCTTCCGCCGCATCGATCAGCGCACCAATCTCGCCGGTCACGGCGCGCAGCGGATTGGCCGAATTGGCGCGGCGGCTGTGGCCGGCGGCAAAGCGCAGCACCCAATCACCTAGGACCTCTTCGGTCAGGGACGGCCAGGCCTTGCGGCAGGTCTCCTCGACCCGCCAATTCAAATCAAAACCATTCGAGGCGTCGCTCAAGTTCCGTGATCCCCGCTTTCGCCCGGCGGGTTGCTGAAGGCGGGGAAGCTGGCGCGGTCCTTGATCTCGGCATATTGCGTGAGTGCCCAGCGCACGGATGGAAAAGCAAGGTCTTCCCAGGGGATGTCCGCATAGTCGAACAGCCCGACCTCCAGGCTCTCGATCCCGGCGCTGATGTTGGGATCGACCAGGCGCGCGCGGTAGATCAGCTGGACTTGCGATAAGCGCGGGATGGTATAGGCGGCCAGCAGCGCATCGATCTCGATCCGGGCATTGGCCTCTTCCATGGCCTCGCGCGCGGCACCTACTTCGGCACTTTCATGGAGTTCCATGAAGCCTGCCGGCAGGGTCCAGAATCCCTTCCTTGGATTGATCGCGCGGCGGCACAGCAGAATTTTCGGTCCCCACGTCACGACGGCGCCCACCACCACCTTGGGATTCTCATAGGCGATGAAGCCGCAATCAATGCACACCTGACGGAGGCGGTTGTCGCCGTCGGGCACGCGATGTTCGAAACTGGGTTCTTTAGTATCTGGCATGTTCGTCTGCGTTTAGGACATGGCTCGACTGTGACGGAAGGCGGGTGACGTCGCAAGCGACGCTGGCTTATGGTGCGGTGCGATGGAACCTCAATCTCCCCAAGATACGCAAAGGTCACCGACCTGGACCGATGATTTCGGGACGCCCGCCGGCGCCGGCCGCGCTGGCGCCTGGGCAGCAGTCGGCGCGCCGGCTTTGGTGCTGGGGGCGAGCTATGTCGGCTTTGGCGCCTTCGTTCACCAATCGGGCCTGACGTTCTTTCAGGGGGTTGCCTCCAGCATCACCGGCTGGGCATTGCCCGGCCAGATCGCGCTCATCGAGATTTTTGCGGCCGGCGGTTCGCTGCTGGCGGCGGCCATCGCCGTGGGCCTTGCCAATGCGCGCCTGATGCCGATGGTGGTGACATTGATGCCGATCCTGCGCGAGGGTGAGGCGGCGCCCAGCCCGCGCCTCATCCACTATCTGAGCGCGCATTTCATTGCGCTGACCGGCTGGGCCATTGCCATGCAGCGCTGCCCGGATATGACGCCGGGCCAGCGCCTGCCGTTTTTCCTCGGCTTCACCCTGGTCATCTGGTTCTCGACCCTGTTCTGCACAGCGCTGGGCTTTTACCTGGTCGAAATCCTGCCGCCCACGGTGACGTTGGGGCTGGTGTTCCTCAACCCGCTCTATTTCATGCTGTTGTTCACCATCGACATCGTGCGGCGCGACCGCCGTTGGGCGCTGCTGATCGGCGTCGTGCTGGGGCCGGTCCTTCACATGATTACCCCGGAATGGGGCCTGCTGATCACGGGGCTGGGCGGGGGTACCTTGGCTTTCCTCATCACCCAGTATGATCGCCGGCGAGGTAAGTCGTGACCGTCTCGGCCTGGTGGTTCCTGCTGGTGGGCGCCCTCGTCACCTATGGCTGGCGCGCGGCGGGTGTTGCCTTGTCGGGCAAGATCGATCCCAATTCCGCGCTGATGCGCTGGGTTGCCTGCGTGGCTTATGCGCTGCTCGCCGGCCTCATCGCGCGCCTGATCGTGGCGCCGCAGGGGGCGCTGGGCGACACGGCGCTGTGGATGCGGCTGAGTTCGGCAGGCGTTGCCTTGCTGGTCTATTTCATCTTCCGCCGCAGCATCGTGCTCGGCGTGACGGCCGGTGCGCTGTGGCTGGTTGCGGTGACGACGCTGGTGGGCGCCTAGTCCTCGACGTCTTCGATTTCCATCGTGGCGAAGCTGGCGGTGATGTTCCGCGCCCTTCCGGCCACGCCGCCGATGTTGAGGTCGACTTCCAATGTGTGTCCGGCAGCAGTTTCGTTCACGCGCAGCTCTGAGATGCGCAGGCCGTCGCTGGCATCGACATCCATGCGGAAGCCACTGACATTCAGGAACACCAGCGCGCAGGGCCGCTCGCCGGGATAATCCGGCCGGCCTTCCAGATTGGCGTAGAGATCGTCGATGAAGAGATAGAGCACCTGCTCGGCCACATCGAGCGTCACGGATTCGATGCCGGCGTCCTGCAGCCCACCCAATGTGGCGAGGAACTCGATGGGATCGTCGATCGCTTCGGCGCTCATGATTTCAGCGCCAGCACGCCGGGAAGGTCCTTGCCCTCGAGCCATTCGAGGAAGGCGCCGCCGGCGGTCGAAATGTAGGAGAAATCATCCTCCGCCCCGGCATGGGCGAGGGCTGCCACCGTATCGCCGCCGCCAGCGACGCTGAGCAGTTTCTTGGCCTTGGAGAGTTGCGCTGCATGCTTGGCGACCACGACGGTGCCCTGGTCGAAAGGCGATGTTTCAAAGGCACCCAGGGGCCCGTTCCACACCAGCGTCTTCGAGGTATCCATATGCTGGTTGATGAGTGCTACGGATTTCGGCCCGACATCGAGGATCATCTGATCCGCCGGCACGGATTTGACGTCGACGATCTTGTTCGCGGCACCCGCCTTGAACTCGCCGGCCACTACGGCATCCACCGGCAGCACGATGGTGCAGTTGGCGGCCTTGGCCTTTTCCAGGATCGACCGCGCGGTGTCGGCGAGGTCGCGCTCGGCCAGTGACTTGCCGACCTCGATCCCTTGCGCGAACAAAAATGTGTTGGCCATGCCGCCGCCGATCACCAGGCAATCGACCTTGCCGACCAGATTGCCGAGGAGGTCGAGCTTGGTCGAGACCTTGGCGCCGCCAACCAGCGCCATCACCGGGCGCTGCGGTTTCTCAAGGGCTGCTGCGAGGTGATCCAACTCTTCCTGCATCAGGCGCCCGGCGGCCGACGGCAGCAGATGTGCGATCGCTTCGGTCGAGGCATGAGCGCGGTGGGCGCAGGAGAAGGCGTCGTTCACATAGATATCGCCAAGTGCCGCCAGTTCGCCGGCGAAGGCCTTGTCATTGGCTTCCTCGGCAGCGTGGAAGCGGAGGTTTTCCAGCAGCAGCACGTCGCCATCCTTGAGGGCTGCCACCGCATCCTTGGCCTTGGGGCCGACACAATCGCTGGCAAACGCCACCGTCTTTCCCAGCGCCTTGGCGAGGGGTTCGACCAGTGGCTGCAGCGAGAATTCTGGTGCCGGTTTGCCCTTGGGCCGGCCGAAATGCGAGACGATGATGACCCTGGCCCCCTTCTGCGCCAGTTCCTTCAGGGTCGCCGCAGACCGCTCGATGCGCGTCGCGTCCGTCACCTTGCCATCCTTCATCGGCACGTTGAGATCGCAGCGCACGATAACGCGCCGGCCGGTGAGAGTGAGGTCGTCCAGGGTGCGGAATGTGGGCATTGGTTAAGCTTCCTCGGGTGTCGGCAGGGGGAAAGTCGTGCTGGTTGAGGTGCCATAGTCGGGCGGCAATGGCAAGCCGGCCCGATCTGGCTTAAGATTCGTGCCTGTTGGGCCGAATCAGGCCGCACAATAAGACCGGCGCGCAGGGGACCATGACCTATCAATCCGCCCTCATCACCGGGGCCTCGTCGGGGATCGGTGCCGCCTTCGCCCGGGCCTTGCCGCGCGCCACCGCCTTGCTGCTGACGGGCCGCGACCGAGACCGCTTGAATGCCTTGGCGCAGGAACTGGGGCTCAATGGCCGCCAAGTGCGGACCGTGGTTGCTGACCTGACCGATCCGGAAGGCCGCTATGCCGTGATCGGCGCCGCCGAGACGGCGCGCGTCGATCTCGTCATCAACAATGCCGGTATCGGGCAGCTGGGCCGTGTCGTCGACAATTCCGAACTCCGCGAGATGGAGATGGTGCAGGTCAACATGGCCGCCCCGGTCGAGATCACGCGCGGCCTGCTGCCCATGATGCTCCGCCACGCCCATGACAACGGCGCGCGCGCCGGCATCATCAACATCGCCAGCACCGCGGCCTTCGCGCCGATGCCGCTCTTTGCGACCTATGCCGCCAGCAAGACCTTCCTGCTGAATTACACCGAGGCGCTGGCCGAGGAACTTTCGCAGGAACCGATCGATGTGCTGGCGCTGTGCCCGGGTGCCACCGAGACACGCTTTTTCGAGCGCGCCGGCGTCGAGAATCCGCCCAGCGGCAAGCTCGGCGGCGCCACTATGCACAGCGCCGAACGCGTGGCGCAGGAAGGCCTGCGCGCATTGGGCCAGGAACGCGTCCATGTGGTGGGACCGACCAATTATCTGGCCAGCATCGCCATGCGCCTGTTGCCCCGCCGTTTCGTCACCGCAGCCGCGGAGACGACGCTGCAGAAGTGGAAGTGACGCTTCCTATTTGATCCGCTTCAACAACACGTAAAGCGCACCTTCGCCGCCATGTTCGGGCCTTGCCTGCGAGATCGCGAGCACGAGGCGGCGGAAGATGGGTTCGTTGAGCCAGCGCGGCACGATACTTTTCAGGATGCCGGATTTCGACTGCGTCATGCCCTTGCCGGTGATCACCAGCAGATTGCGCTTGCCGGCTTTGTGGGCGCGCTCGAGGAAGTGGAGCAGGGCGTCATGCGCCTCGTTCTGGGTGCGGCCGTGAAGGTCGATCTTGCCTTCGATCGGCAATTGGCCGCGGCGAAAGCGCTCACCTTGGCGCTTGTCGATGCCGGGCATGGCGCCGGGAATCGGTGACGGCGTCAGCAAGGGCGGCGGTGGTGTGGGTTTGAGCGCGGCGGGCTTGGGCGGCGGTGATGCCTTCGCTGCCTTAGGCGACGGTGCAGCCTTCACCGGTGTTTTCTCAGGCAGCTTGGGCGGCGCAGCGGCAGCGCCAAGTTTCGACTTGGCGCTGCCGTCTTTCTTGCGGCGCTTGCGCTTGAGCGGCGCCACGGTGCTGGCAACAGCCTGCCAGAGGGCAAGCTCCTGCTCAGTGAGGCGCCGCTTGCCGGCCACGATGTCTTAGCGGATCGGGATCAGTTGACGGCAGCGGAGCCAGGAGCAGCGGCCTTCTGTGCCTCAGCTTGCTTGAGCATCTCTTCGCGCTTCTCGCGGTACATGGCGACGAAATCAACCGGGTTGATGAGAAGCGGCGGGAAGCCGCCGGCCGCGACCGCATTGGCGATGACCTGGCGGGCGAAGGGGAAGAGCAGGCGTGGGGCCTCGATCATGACCAGCGGCAGGACATGTTCCTGCGGCACGCGGCCGAGGCGGAAGAGGCCGGCATATTCGCTTTCCACCAGATAGACGGATTTGTCGCCGATCTTGGCATCGACCGACATGAACAGGACGACTTCGATGTCCGGCGGGGTCAGCGGCTTCACGCGCACATCGACGCGGATGATGCCGGTGGGGGCTTCCTTGAGGGCGGTCGGGGTTTCATGGCCGAGCGGGTTCTCGAAGGAAAAGTCCTTCAGGAACTGGTGCATAACGATCAGCGCCGGGCCGGCCTCGGCCGGATCCTGGCCGGTGGCATCGACGGGTGCTGGGTTCTGGTCGGTCATGAAAACGCTCCTTGGGGTAGGTCTTTGCGTGGGTTGGCGTTCCGCTACCATCCCTGGCGCATTGGTGCAACCTGGAACCGGCTGTGGGTATTGACCCCAGGGTCCACCGCAGGGTTGACCACAAGGTTGACCACAGTGTTGACCGCTGGACCGCAGGCTGGGCAAGGTAGCCCCCGAAACGAGAGGATAATCAGCCAAATGAGCCGTTACGCGATCATTGTTGGGGCCGGCAGCGGTCTTTCCGCCGCTTTGGCACGCGCCTGCGCCGCCGATGGCCTGAAACTGGTCCTGGTGGCCCGCGATATCGCCAAACTGGCCCCGTTGGTGGCCGAAATGGGCGCCCGCGCCATGGCCTGCGACGCCAGCGAGCCCGCGGCGGTGGCACGCCTCTTCTCCGTCACTGAACGCGATTTCGGTGTCCCTGAACTGGTGGTGTTCAATGTCGGCTACCGCGCGCCGCGCGGGCCGATCGCCGGGGTGGACCCGATAGACGCGGAAGCGGCCCTCCGCAACAACGCACTCGCCGGATTCCTGGTAGGGCAGGGTGCCGCACGGGTCATGGAGCCGGCCGGCAAGGGCTCGATCTTCTTCACCGGCGCCTCGGCCAGCATCAAGGGCTATGCCCAATCGGCCGCCTTCGCCATGGGCAAGTTCGCGCTCCGGGGTCTGGCGCAGAGCATGGCCCGCGAGCTTGGTCCCAAGGGCATCCATATCGCCCATTTCATCATCGATGGCGGCATCGCCGGCACGCGCTCGGGTCGCGATCCCACGGATGAGGACAAATGGCTCTCACCGCAAGCGATCGCCGAGACCTATCTCGCGACCCACAAGCAACCGCGCAACGCCTGGAGCCATGAGATTGATCTCAGGCCCTGGGCGGAGACGTTCTGAGTTAGTGGCCTCCCTCCCCCTTCAGGGGGAGGGCCTAGAAGGCCAACTACCGCCGCAAGCTCAGATACACGCTGTCGAACCACTTGCCACCGATCTCGAAGGTCTTTTCCGCGGTGCCGGTGCGCTGGAAGCCGACCCGTTCGAGAACGCGGAGACTTGCTGCGTTGTCGGGATCGACATCGGCGCGGATTTCCGTGAAGCCCAGAATCTCGAAACCATAGGCGGCGATGGCGCGCAGTGCCTCAGCAGCAAAACCTTTGCCCTGCATTTTGGGATCGAAGAAGAAGCCGATCTCATCGCCCTGCCAGAAGGCGACGCGGCCGATGACGCGGCCTTCGAACAGCACGGCGAAATCCTGCGCCTCGCCCTTGGCCATGGCATCGAGGCTGAGCTGCACCCAGGCTTCCGTTTGCTTGATATCGGTATGAGGGAGCGTCGACCAGTAGCGCATCACCTGCGGGTCGGAGAGCCACGCATGCAGCGCGTGCACGTCGCTCATCGCGAGCTGCCGGAGAGTGAGGCGCGGCGTGGTGAGGGTGGGGAGATTGGTCATGGTTTGAGGTTTCCGGTTGGCAACGAGCTTGCCGGCACCGTCCCCCTCACCCTGACCCTCTCCCGCGAGGGGAGAGGGAATGAGATCTGCCGGCAGTATTCGATCTGGCCTTTGAAACTGAGTGAAAGCGCGTGGAATAGGCCTCTCCCCCGCCGCCGCATGTCGGCCTTCGCCGACGGGCGGGAGAGGGGTTGGGGTGAGGGGGTGGAGAGAACAGACTACCTTATGCCCAACTTCATCCGCCGCTCGCGCGTGGGATCGAACGAGACCAACTCGGCATTCGCCGCGGAATGGCCGGTCAGTTGCAGGATGAAGCCCCAATGGCTGACCACGGCGATGTGCTGCCAATCGGGCAGAGACGCAGCGCGCTTGTGGAAGGTCTGGCAGCGCAGTTCCAGCTGGTCGCGGGTCTCATCGAGATTGGGCCACCACACATCGGCGATGTGATCGAAGGACAAAGCCGGCCAGCGTTCGGCGAGGAGCCGGCGCTCGGTGCCGATGTCGCAGTGATAATGCGCATGCTCATGCACCGCGTGCTCGATCTCGATCGGCAGATCGAGCACGTTTGCCACGATCTCCGCTGTCTCAATGGCGCGGGTATAGGGGCTGGCGAGGATGCGGCGGATGGGGTGGCTGTGGCGCTTCAGCGCCTCGGCTGAGTCCGCGACCTGCCGGCGGCCGAGTGCGGTGAGCTTGGGGTCAGGGATGCCGGGGTCGCGGCCGGTGCGGTCGTGATGGGCGTTGAATTCGGATTGGCCGTGGCGAATGAGGATCATGATGGGTCGTCGGGTCTCTCTAAGCGGCGGACAGGTTTGTCTTGTGACGGCTGGGAGGGGGTGTCCTCCGGTTCGATGATCTCGAACTCGCCTTCGATCACGGTGTGGCTGCCGCCCGTTTGACGGCGCCCGCCGCTGCGATAGATGCGCGTTTCGAAATGCGTCGCGGCATGGCGCAGCAGGAAGTTGCGCGTGATGGGCAGCACCAGGATGAGGGCGAGGAGGTCGCTGAAAAAGCCAGGCACGATCAGCAGCAGGCCGGCCGTCACCATGACGGCGCCATCGATCAGGCTATGGCCGGGCTCGCGTTTCTCGTTGAGGGCCGATTGCAGCTTGGTCAGCGCATTGAGCCCGCCATGGCGGATAAGGGCCATGCCGAGCATGCCGGCCGCCAGCAGCCACAGCAAGGTGAGGCCAAGGCCGATCCGCCCGCCGATCACCACAAACCCGGCGATTTCCAGGAAGGGCAGGGCCACGATGATGCCAACCAGCAGCCGGATCATGGCTGCCGAGCTGTGAAACAGGCAAAAGCGCTGTGAAAGCAGCGCCTTGCGTGGGTAGATGGCATGAATTTGGTCACTTTTTGCCCGCGGCCCCGCTATTAGCCGGCCTGCAATGCCGACTTGCTGTAACTGGGCCGACTTCCTATGTAGAATGCCGGATCAACGCTTTAGCCCAAGGTCGTGTCCCGGTCCAGCGAGCCTGCCGCAGAATGGTCGAAATAGACCGGCAGGCGAACCAAATCGGGGCGCCCTTGTTATGGCGGGAGAGTTGGTGACGCAGAAATTGGTGGCACAAAGTTGGTAACCGGGCGCCGGTTGCGCAAGGTGCCGCCTTCGTATCGACAAGGATTACCGTTCTTGCAACATCTCGACATTGTCTTTTTCGCCATCGTCGCCGTGGTCCTGGGCTGGAAGCTCTATTCTGTGCTCGGCCGCCGCACCGGCAATGAGCGCCGCGTCGATCCTTTTGCGCGGCCTGACCCCAAGGATGTGGCAACCCGTCGCCAAAATGGCCGCGACGAGCCCGAGGCGCCGATCCAGATCGGCAGCAGGCGACCGACCGTGGTGCGCAACGATCCCGAGATTCGCCCGGAGCCTGCCGATGTACCACGCGATACTGGCAGTGGTGGTCGGGGTGGTATGACGCCGCGCGACCGCCGCCTGATCGAGGGTGAAATCGCCCGCGCTGCCGAACCGGTGCGCGACGGCATCGCCGCGATCACCAAGGCGGATCCGACCTTCGACGCGCCGGAATTCATCGGCGGCGCCAAGATCGCGTTTGAGATGATCATCCAGGCCTTCGCTGCCAGCGAAACCAAGGTGCTGCAGCCTTTGCTGGCGCGCAGCGTCTACGACAATTTCGCCGCCGCCATCGCGGAACGGCAGCGGTTGGGGCATCGCCTCAAGACCGTGATGATCGGCATCACCCAGACGCAGATCATCGAGGCGGCGTTGAAGGGCAAGGAAGCCCGTGTCACGGTGAAATTCGTCAGCGAACAGACCAGCGTCACCGAAGATTCGACCGGCAACGTGATCGAGGGCGATCCCGCCCATGTCGATACCTTGATTGACATCTGGACCTTCGCCCGGGATACCAGCTCGCGCGACCCGAACTGGCAGTTGGTAGCGACGGAAACCCCACAATAAGCTGGGCAATAAGCGGGCGCTTCGGGGGAAGCTTACGGGACGATGCAGGGGAAAACGGGCGGCATAACGGATAACCGCACGGTCTCGTGGCTGCTGGCAGGCGCATGTCTGGTCGGCATCCCGTTCCTGCTGGTCGCCTGCATGCCGCCGGAAGCCCCACCGGGCCTCAAGGTCAGCCCGAGCTCCTATTCCATGCTGCCCGGTTGGGAGGAAGACAGCCTCCATGAGGCGCTGCCCGCCTTGCTCCAATCCTGCAAGGTGATCGGGAAGAAACCGGCGGATGAGCCGATCGGTGCCACCGGCCTCGGTGGCCTTGCCAGCGATTGGCAGGCGCCCTGTGCCGCCGCCGCGGCACTTACCAACAAGAATGATCCCGCCCAGGCCCGCGCCTTCTTCGAGCGCTGGTTCGTGCCGTTCTCGGCCGAGGATGTGCGCGGCAAGGCCGGCCTCTTCACCGGCTATTACGAGGCGGAGATCGAAGCGGCACGCCAGCCCGATTCGCTCCACATGTATCCGCTCTACCGGAAGCCCAAATCGCCCACCAAGCTCACCCGTGCAGAGATCGAAGCGGGTGGGTTGCGCGGCCAGGGCCTGGAATTCCTCTGGCTGAAGGATCCGGTCGATGCCTTCTTCCTGCAGATCCAGGGTTCCGGCATCGTCAAGGTGACCGACGGGACGGAAATGCGCGTCGGCTATGCCGGCAATAACGGCCAGGCTTTCGTCGCCATTGGCAAGATCATGATCGAGGAAGGCATCATCGACCGGCAGTCGGCCTCGATGCAGACCATCCGAACCTGGCTGCGCGCCAATCCGGGGCAGGCGAAGGCGATGATGAACCGAAATCCGCGCTTCATCTTCTTCCGCGAGGTGAAGGAGAATGGCCCTGTCGGCGCCATGGGTGTGACGCTCACCGCCGGGCGGAGTCTTGCCATCGACCCTGCCTTTGTGCCGATGGGCATGCCGCTCTGGCTCGATACTGCTTGGCCGATCGCGCATGGGAACATCAAGCGTGGGGCACCCTTGCGCCGCCTGATGCTGGCCCAGGATGTCGGCACTGCCATCAAGGGGCCGGTGCGCGGCGATTTCTTCTGGGGCAGTGGCGAGGAGGCGTTGCGTTTCGCCGGCGCGATGAAGAATCCTGGAAATTGGTTCCTGCTCTTGCCAGTGACCGCTGCAGCGCGCAAAACTCTCGACGTCGTCGATGTCGTCAGCAGCCTGAAGTGAGTACGCGTGACCAGCCAGCCCGGAACGGCCCAGCTAAACCCCCAGGGGCCATTTAAAGCGGGCGCCAATGTCGCCCTTTTCGTGACCTGCCTTGTCGATCTCTTCCGCCCCAGCGTCGGCTTTGCCGCGGTGAAGCTGCTGGAAGAAGCCGGCTGTCGGGTAAGTGTGCCCGACGCACAGACCTGTTGCGGGCAGCCCGCCTATAATTCCGGCGACCGCAAGACGGCGGTTGATATCGCCAAGCAGACCATCGCAGCCTTTGAGGCGTTCGACTTCGTCGTGGCCCCAAGTGGTTCCTGCGGAGGCATGATCAAGCATCATTACCCGCAATTGCTGGCTGAGGATGCCGTCTGGGGACCGCGCGCAGAAGGCCTCGCCGCGCGCACCTATGAGCTCACCCAGTTCTTGGCCGAGCAATGCGGCAAGACCGATTTTGGCGCGCGATTGAGTGGCAATTGCACCTATCACGATTCCTGTTCCAGCCTCCGCGAGATGAAGGTGAAGGCAGCGCCGCGGGATCTTTTGAAACAGGTCGCGGGCCTCACTTTGACCGAGATGGAGGAGACCGATGCCTGCTGTGGTTTCGGCGGTACCTTCTGCATCAAATTCCCCGACGTCTCCAATTCCATGGCGGCGCGGAAAGTGGCGACCATCGATGCGACCGGCGCCGATCTGCTGCTGGCGGGCGATCTCGGCTGCCTGATGAACCTTGCCGGCAAGATGAAGCGCGATGGCTCACGCGTGCAGGTGCGCCATGTGGCCGAGGTGCTGGCCGGCATGACCGACGAGCCGGCGATCGGTGAGGAGCGCAACTCATGAGCTTCGTTCCCACCAGCAATGCCTTCAAGGAAAACGCCGCAGGTGCGCTGAAGGATGTGCCGTTGCAGGAAGCGCTCGGCATCGCGCGGCATCATTCGATTCAGACGCGGCTCAACACCGTGGCCAAGATGCCGGAATTCGAGTCGCTGCGGGATATCGGCCGCGATCTCAAGAACCACATCATCGCCAATCTCGATCACTATCTGCTGCAATTCGAGCAATCGGTGATCGATCGCGGTGGCAAGGTGCATTGGTGCCCGGATGGCGAGTCGGCGCGCGCCAAGGTGCTGGAAATCTGCCGCACGGTGAACGCGAAGACCGTCACCAAGGGCAAGACGATGATCGGCGAGGAGATCGGCATCAACGATTTCCTGTTCGCCAACGGGATCGAGCCGGTGGAAACCGATCTTGGCGAATATATCATCCAGCTGCGCGGCGAGACGCCCAGCCACATCATCGGTCCGGCGCTCCATGTCACCAAGGCGCAGGTCGAGGAGACTTTCCGCGCCGCGCATACGGATCTCGATCCCAAGCGCAACCTCGACGACGCGGCAACCCTGATGGCCGAGGCGCGCGAGAAACTGCGTGCCGGATTTCTCAAAGCCGATGTCGGCATCACGGGCGCCAATTTCCTCATCGCCGATGAGGGTGCCACCACCATCGTCACCAATGAAGGCAATGGCGACCTCACCCAGACCCTGCCGCGCATCCATATCGTGCTGGCCTCGATCGAGAAGGTGGTGCCGAGCCTCAAGGACGCGATGACTCTGCTGCGGATTCTGGCACGCTCCGCCACGGGCCAGGAGCAATCGGTCTACACGACCTTCTCCAGCGGCCCGCGCCGACCGAGCGATCTGGATGGGCCGGAAGAATTCCATGTCGTCCTCATCGACAATGGCCGTTCGGCTTATCTCGGGTCCGATCTTGAGGAGATGCTGCGCTGTATCCGTTGCGGCGCCTGTCTCGATCATTGCCCGGTCTATCATTCGGTGGGCGGTCACGCCTATGGCTGGGTTTATTCCGGGCCGATCGGTTCGCTCCTCACGCCGATGCTGGTCGGGGTCGAGAATGCGAAGCCGCTGCCCAATGCCTCGACACTATGCGGACGTTGTGAATCGGTGTGCCCGGTGCGCATCCCGATCCCAAAATTGCTGCGCAACTGGCGCGAACGGGAATTCTCCCGCGCGATCACGCCGCAGACGGAACGCTCCGGCCTGTGGTTCTGGGCCTTCATGGCGAAGCGGCCGCTGCTCTATCGCCTGGTGACACGGATCGGCGCGCGCGCGTTGTTCAATCTCGCCGGTCAGCATGGGCGCTTGAGCTCGGCGCCGCTCGCATCCGGCTGGACGAAACACCGCGATCTGCCGGCGACCCAGGGCCGCACCTTCCAGGAACAATGGAAAGCCAAAAAGGGAGCGCGGTCATGAGCACCTCCGGCACCGGCCGCGACCGCATGCTGGCCTCGATCCGTGCCGGCATCAGCCGGCAGGCAGACCGCCGCCACGGCGAACCGGCGCCGAGCAAGCCGACACCGCTCATCCCCGCGCGTGCGACAGCGCCCGGCGTCGATGTGGTGGGGTTGTTCAGGACGCAGCTCATCAATGCCAAGGCGACCCTGGATGAAGTGGCAAGCCGCGACGATGTGCCGGCTGCCGTCGCGCGCTATCTCGCCAACAATAATTTCGAGGCGCGTGTGCGCCTGTCGCCAGATGCGCGGGTGAGCAGCCTGCCCTGGGACAAAGCGCCGATGGTGGAAACGTCGAGCGGCCGGTCTCATGGCAATGACCCGACCAGCGTCACGCCGGCGGTGGCGGCGGTGGCGGAAACCGGCACCATGGTGCTGCAATCGTCGGATGGCACGCCGACGACGCTTCATTTCCTGCCCGACCAGCATGTCGTCGTGATTGCCAAGAGCCAGATCGTCGGCACCTATGAAGATGCGCTGGCGCGTGTCAAACGGGGACCCGACGGCTCCCTGCCGCGCACGGTCAATTTCGTGACGGGCCCGTCGCGCAGTGCCGATATCGGCAAGATCCTGCTGATGGGTGCGCATGGGCCGAAGAAGCTCCATGTCATCGTCGTCGACGGGGAGCTGTGAGCGGGACCCTCCGCAGGCTTTCCGGGACAACTCCCGAAACTCGGTGGGAGGCGGTCTTCGCTGCGCCCGATCCGCGCCTTGGCCAGATCGTCCTTGGCGACTATCAGGGCTGGGTCGAGACGGCGCCCTTACCGGTCTTCCGCCGGCAGATGCCGGTCGTCATGGTGCCGGTCATTCTCAATTTCGGACCTTCCTGGGAAGTGGGATCGCCGCGCACCGATAACGGCGCGCTGCGACCGTTCGATTCCTTCATCGCCGGGTTGCACGATCAATCCGCGGACACGCAGTCGCGCGGCGATGCGGCCTGCCTGCAGCTCAATCTCACGCCGCTTGGCGCCTATCGCCTGCTTGGCCTGCCGATGCATGAGATCGCCAATCGCACGCTCGATCTCATGGATCTGTTGGGTACGGCGGGGGCGGATCTCATCGACCAGTTGTGCAATGCCGATGATTGGCACTGGCGCTTCAACCTGCTGGATGCTTTCCTGCTTGCGCGCATCAGCGACCGTGCGCCGGTGGCCGATGACATCGCCTGGGCGCTGGCGCAATTGCAACGCAGCCATGGCAAGCTTGCCATCGGCCGGCTCGCCGATGATCTCTCGGTCAGCCGCAAGCGGCTGATCAACCGCTTCCATGACCAGATCGGATTGCCGCCGAAGACGATCGGCCGCATCTATCGCTTCAACCGGATGCTGGCGCATCTGCAGCGCCCAAAGAGACAGAGTCTTGCCGAACTTGCCGATGCCTGCGGCTATTACGACCAGGCGCATTTCAACCGCGACTTCCGCGATTTCGCCGGCTGCGCGCCCGGTACCTATCTCGCCGGTCTCGCGCCCGCCGCGCCGGAAATGGCTGATATCTGATCGGGAAATTTGTCCAAGACCGGGTTTCGGCCGGCGTCTTAGAGTGGGTCATCCATTCATCAGGAGGATGCCATGAGCCAGCAATCGACACTTTTTCCCGCCCTCAAATATGACGATGCGCCTGCAGCTGTTGCGTGGCTGCAGAAGGCGTTCGGCTTTGCGGAGCATGCGGTCCATAAAGGCCCTGATGGCGGCATCGCCCATGCCGAAATGAAGTTCGGCAATGCCATGATCATGTTCGGCTCGGCGGGCAAGCCGGACCCGGCCAATCCATGGTCGACCGAGCGCATGGGGATATACATGTATGTCCCCGATATCGATGCCCATTACGCCCGCGCCAAGGCAGCGGGTGCCGAGATCGTGCGGCCGCTGGCCGACACGACATATGGCGCACGGGAATATTCGGCGCGCGATGCCGGCGGGCATCTCTGGTCGTTCGGCACCTATGATCCGTGGACGGCGTGAAGGGGATTCAGCACCCAGCGCCTAAATTTTATCGTCATGCCCGGACTTGATCCGGGCATCCACGCTATCCGGCAACAGTGGATCCCCGGGTCTTCGCCCGGGGATGACGAATTGAAAGACTACTGCAGCCAGACCGGGTCTTTCAGTTTGGCGACGAAGGCAGCGTGGGCGGCGAGTTCCTCCGCAGTGGGGGCGAAGAGGCGCGGTTCGCGGACCGGGCGGTCGGAACGCGCGGCTGCGCGCTTGGCGAAGTTCATGTCGCCGGTGCCGGCATCGTCGGCGGCAAGCGTCAGGCCCGTCTGCCTGCCGCCCAGCAATTCCAGATAGACGTCGGCCAATAGCTGCGCATCCAGGAGCGCGCCGTGCAGGGTGCGGTTGGAATTGTCGATGTTGAAGCGTTTGCACAGCGCGTCGAGTGAGGCGGGCGAGCCTGGAAACTTCGTGCGCGCCATCTTCACGGTGTCGATGGCGCGCTGGAACGGGATTGCGCGCTTGCCGGCCTTCTCGAGTTCATAGTTGATGAACTTCATGTCGAATTCGGCGTTGTGGATGACCAGCGGATCTTCGCCGACAAAGGCCAGGAACTCATCAGCCACGGCGGCGAATTTCGGCTTGTCGGCGAGGAAGGCGGTGGAGAGGCCGTGAATGCGGAAGGCGGCGTCCGGCATCTCGCGTTCCGGGTTGATATAGCGGTGGAAGTTGCGCCCGGTCGCGATGTGGTTCTCCAGCTCGATGCAGCCGATTTCGGCCAGCCTGTCGCCGGTGACCGGGTCAAAGCCGGTGGTTTCGGTATCGAGGACGATCTCACGCATGGTGCTGCATCCGGTGGGCATGGTTGGGCAATTGCTGGAAGCGAAGATGCCGCGGGAAATAGCGGCTGGCAAGCAGCGTCACCTCCTCGGCATTTCCCGTCGTATAGGCGCGGATTTCAGCCGGCAGTTGGCCGAAGCGCTTCATCTCCGGATGACGGAAGAGATAGGCGGTGAGCGACTCGGCGGTACGCTGGGGCTGTGAGACAAGGCGGGTGTTTTCCGGTAGCGCCGCGCGGAACAGATGCTCGACCAGCGGATAATGGGTGCAGCCCAGCACGACGCTGTCGAGGACAGCATCGCCCAGCTGTGCCTGGAGCTCACCGACATAGCGCGTCACCAGCGGTGCCAGTACGTCTTCTTCGGCGCCGGCTTCGATAAGGCCGGCGAGATCCGGGCAGGCCTGCTGGAATACGCGCAGCCGCGGTGCGCGCTTCATCACTTCATGGACATAGGCGCCGCTCGCCACCGTGGCACGGGTGGCAAACACGCCGAGCGTTTCCGGCTGCCGGTCCCAATCGCTCTGGCCGGCGACCGAATGCCAGGGATTGTGCGCGATCTCCTCGATCATGGGGACGAGGACACCGAGGCACCGGTGATGGGGGAAATGCTGCGGCAGCCATTCCTGCTGCAGCCGGCGGAGCGCCACAGCGGCGGCCGTGTTGCAGGCGAGGATCACCAAGGTGCAGCCGAGGCCGAACAGGGTCGCCACGCTTTGCTGGGTCAGGGCGAAGATCTCGTCGGGGGAGCGCTGGCCATAGGGCGCATTGGCGTGGTCGCCGAGATAGATGAAGCCCTGGCGCGGCAGGCGCTGCTGCAGGGCCTGCAGGATGGTGAGGCCGCCATGGCCTGAATCAAATACACCTATCATCGATTAAATCGATCATTTTCAATTTTTTGATCGAACAAAACGATCATTTCTTCAGTTGCTCCACGACCCTCGCGAGGGCGGCAAGAGTCGGCCGCCGCCCAAGACCGGTATCCACCACCCAATCCGCCCGGCGGCGTTTTTCCGCATCCGGCATCTGGGCGTTGAGGATCTGGCGAAAGCGCGCCGCCGTCATCCCTGGACGTTTCAATACACGCTGAGTTTGGAGAAACTGTGGCGCCGTCACCACGACGACGCCGTCGCAGCGCTTTTCGCCGCCGGTCTCGAACAGCAAGGGGATGTCGAGCACCACCACGTCATGGCGCGCCTGGCGGCAGCGCTGCAGGAAGGCGCACTCGGCCTGCCGCACCAAAGGATGCAGGATGGTTTCGAGTTTCTTGAGTTCCCCGGGCTTGCCGAATACCTGGGCGCCCAGCGCCTTGCGGTCGACGGCCCCCTCTTGCACCACCCCGGGAAAGGCTGTGCCGACTGCCGCTACGGCCTTGCCGCCCTTCGCCAGCAAGTGGTGGACGGCGGCATCGGCATCATGCACCGGCAATCCCAGCGCCCGGAGCATGGAAGCTGCGGTCGATTTCCCCATGCCGATGGAACCGGTGAGACCCAGAATGCGCATGTCCATCGATTGGGGCCGGGGGTGATTCTTGTCAAGCGCGCGGCGACCGAGGGGTGTTTTCTTGTGTGGCTATCGTCACAAAACCCCCGGATGGGCTTTGGACCCAACCCCGGATCATGGGCTATAAGATCGGAACGGATTGGTTTCCCGCCCTGAAGGCAGCCCCCAACTTGATACCTACCGCCTCATGACCACGATCGGCCTCGTCGTTTTCGGCCTTGTCAGCCTGCTGGCGCTGATGAGCCTGCTGCCGCCTTTGGCGGCCAAGTTGCGCCTGCCTTATTCGGTGCTGCTGGCAGTGGTGGGGTTTGCGCTGGGCCTGATCGTGACACTGCGCCCGGACCGGGCCATCCCGTCGCCGATCATCCACGACGTTTTCGATGCGCTGGCCAGCGTCGAGATCTCGTCGGAAGCCTTCATCCTCATCTTCCTGCCGACCCTGCTGTTCGAGGTGGCGCTGGCCATCGACGTGCGGCGGCTGCTGGATGATCTAGCCCCGGTCCTGACCATGGCGGTCGTGGCGGTGGTCGTCTGCGCGCTCACCGTCGGCTTCACGCTGGCCGCCGTTTCGCCGGTCGGCGTGGTCGCCTGCCTGCTGCTGGGCTCGATCGTCGCCACCACGGATCCGGCCGCCGTCGTCGGCATCTTCCGCGAGGTGGGCGTGCCCAAACGCCTCACCACTCTGGTCGAGGGCGAGAGCCTGTTCAACGATGCCGCCGCCATCGCCCTTTTTGCCCTGCTGCTGGAGATGCTGCTGAGCGGTGGCGCCGGCAGCATCAGCGACACGGTGCTGCGCTTCCTGGTGAGCTTCATCGGTGGCGCACTGGCCGGCTTCATCATGGCCTGGGGTGCCATCGCCCTCTTTCCCTTCCTCGGCGGCTGGCCCAAAGCCGAGATCACGCTCACCATCGCGCTGGCTTACTTGAGCTTCGTGGTGCCGGAGCATTACTTCCACGTCTCCGGCGTCGTCTCCTGCGTCGTTGCGGGCCTGGTGCTGGGATCGACCGGCAAGATCCGCATGCTGCCGCACACCTTTGAGCAGATGGAAGGTGTCTGGGGCCAGCTCGGCTTCTGGGCCAACTCGCTGATCTTCCTGCTCGCCGCCATGGTGGTGCCGCGCATCATGGAAGGGACCAGCCTTGTCGAGCTCGGCTTCATCCTGCTGGTCTATCTCGCCACCCTGGCATCGCGGGCGGTCACGGTCTATGTGCTGCTGCCCGTGCTCACGCGGGCCGGCCTCATGCAGCGCGTCAACAACCGCATCAAGACGGTGATCGTCTGGGGTGGCTTGCGCGGTGCTGTTTCCCTGGCACTGGCGCTGGCAGTGATCGAGAACACGGCGGTTCCGGCCAGCATGCGCGATTTCATCGCGACCTCGGTCACCGGCTTCGTCTTGATGACCCTCTTCATCAACGGCATCACCTTGCGGCCGCTGGTGAACTTCTTCCGCCTCAACCGCCTCAACCCCGTGGCACGCGGCGTGCGCGACCGTGCCAAGCTGATGACGTTGTCGGATGTCGCAACGGATCTCAGCGAGATCGCGCGACAGGAAGGCATCGACCGCGATGTGGCGGATGCGGCGCTTTCCAGCCTGGAAGCGCGCCTCGCCGTGGCGCGGGCAAGATCGCATCGCGGCGTCGAGCTGATGGCCGACGAGATGGTCAAGGTGGGCCTCACCGTGGCCGCAGCCTATGAAGTCGAACGCTGCTTTGCGCTGCTGAATGGCCGCATCGTCGATCGGCGCATCGCGGAAATGCTGCTGCGCGAGGCCCAGCATGTGCGCGAGGCGGTGCGTGGGTCCGGGCGGCGTGGCTATGTCGCCGCTGCCGAACGCAGTCTCGATTTCAGCAAGTCGTTCCGCTTCGCTTTGTGGCTGCAACGCACCACGCGCTATGAACGACCGCTGGCCGACGCGCTCGCCAACCGTTTTGAGTTCCTGATGATGCAGCGCCAGGTCCTCTCGGGCCTGGTGCCTTTCAGCCGCGACCGCCTGCAGCCCTTGATTGGCGAAGAAGCCTCCGAGGAAATCATCAAGCTGACGGCCAAGCGCATCGAGGCGGTCGACGAATCGCTGCTGGCGTTGAAGCTGCAATACCCGGCTTATGCGGCTGCCTTGCAACGGCAGTATCTGGGTCGCATTGCGCGCCAACGCGAGGGTGCTGCTTATCAGGCGCTCGCCACCAATCTGGTGGTGAGCGGCGAGGTCGAGCGCGAATTGAAGGCCGAACTGGAACGGCATTGGGCGGATCTCGACAAACGCTGCAAGCTCGATCCGGAACTCTCGGCCATCGACCTGGTGAGCCGCGTGCCGATCTTCCGCGATCTCGATATCAAGCGCCAGCAATCGATCGCCCAATTGCTGGCGCCGCAACTGATGCTGCCGGAATCGCCGGTCGTGCGGCGCGGCGACCGGGGCGATGCCATGTATTTCATTGCCTCGGGTGCTGCCCGGGTCATGATCGAGCCCAGCGTCGAACTGGGCAGCGGCGATTTCTTCGGCGAGCTTGCCCTGCTGACCGGCCATCCGCGCAATGCCGATGTGGTGGCGCTCGGCTTCTGCAAGCTGCTTGCCTTGAAGGCACGGGACTTCCATTTGCTCCTCGACCAGGATGCCGGCCTCAAGGCGCGCATCGAACAGGTAGCCCAGGAACGCTTGAACGTGGGGGAGCGCTTGAACGTTGGCTGATCCGGACGCAGCGGATCTCAACCCAGTTCCAACGCTCTCGGCGCGCGATCGGCAGATTGCCGGCGACCGGCCGCTGTTCGGGATTCTCTGCCTGGTGATGGCGGGCTTCGTCTTTTCGTTCTTCAATGCCATCGTCAAGCACCTCACCATGACCGGTATGCCGGTCATGGAGGTGGCCTGGGGGCGGTATGCCTTCCATCTGGTCTTCGCCATTCTGTATGCCGGGGTGGCGCTGCGGTTTGAAGCACCGATGGTCGGGGCAAGAGTACAGCAAGGCTGGCTGGATCCCTGGCGCGAGATGCTGCATGCGCGCAGGCCTGGCCTGCAATTCTTCCGCTCGCTACTGATGTTGGCGACGACACTGCTGTTCTTCCTGGCAGTGAGCTATATCGACCTTGCCTCGGCGACCGCGGTGGCGTTTGTCGAACCGCTCGCCATCACCGTGCTGTCGTATTTCTTCTTGAAGGAACGGGTGGGGCCCAGGCGCTGGGCTGCGGTTGCGATCGGCTTCATCGGCGTGCTCATCGTCATCCGCCCTGGCTTCGGCATGGTCCATCTCGCTATCCTGCTGCCGGTGCTGTCCGCGACGACCGGCGCCAGCTATAACGTGTTGACGCGGGTGGCAGCGCGCTATGACGGTGCTGCCACCTCGCTGTTTTACGCAGCGCTGATCGGCTGCCTGGTGCTCAGCTGTTTCATGCCGTTCCTGTGGCAGGCGCCGTCGTTCACGCAATGGCTGCTGCTGGCGGCCCTCGGCCTCTCCGGCGGCTTTGCCCATACGCTGGTGATCCGCGCCTTCTCCTATGCCTCGGCCTCGGTCATTGCGCCCTTTATCTACCTGCAACTGCTCTGGGCGACCGCCATCGGCTATGCCTGGTTCGACATGCTGCCGGAGGTTACCACCTGGATCGGCGGCGCCGTCATCATTGCCACCGGCATTTATACCGCCCACCGCGAACGCATCCGGGCGCGGGAAAGATTGGCGAAACTGGACACATGATCCAGCCTTGCCGCGCTGCGACATTTTCTTTGCACGCGCTGCGGTATTCGCCCTAGGATTGCTGCGAGGATCATTGCTGCCGACCCAGATCCACGGCATTTGGGGAATTGCTTGTCGCATCATCGCATCATCGCAGTTTCGGCCGCCATCGCTGTCGCATGGCTGCTGGCCAGCGCCCTGCCGGTCATGGCGGATGTGGCGAACCAATGCACCAAGAGCCTCGACCTCGAGGGCAAACTGCAAAGCGGCGCCGATGCCGGGAAGGTTGCCGATGCCTGTCTTGCCGCCGCCGCCAAAGGCGAGGCCCAGGCGCTCTATTTCGCCGGGCTGGTGATGGAGCAGGGTATCGGCAAGCCGAAGAACGCTTCTCAAGCAGAGGACTGGTACCGCAAGGCCGCCAAGAAGGGGCAATCACAGGCGCAGTTCGCCCTTGGGCGCATGGCAGAAGCCAGACACGAGGACGAAGAGGCGCTGAGCTGGTACGGCCAGGCGGCGCAGCGCAAGAACGCGGCAGCGCTGGCCGCCTATCTGCGACTGAAGACCGAAGACCCGGAGGCGCTGATGGGGGCCGCCATCCATGCCATCGGCATCGATCCCAGCCTCGGCTCGCTCGACGATCTCGCCGGTATCGGCTCCGGCATCGTCATCGGCGACCGGCTGGTGCTGACCAACAATCATGTCATCAGGGGCTGCGGCAAGGTGGCGGTCGCCCCCGGCCTGCCGGCGCGGGTCAAGGTGGCTGATGAGAAGGTCGATCTTGCCGTGCTGCAGACCAATTTTGATGTGGGTGACAGCGCCGTCTTTGCCCAGGAAGACAAGATCGCCGAGGGCGAGGTGGTTCATACCGCCGGCTTCCCCGGCCCGGGCGACAGCATGCCCAATTTCAAGATGACCACCGGCACGCTCACCAAGCGCCCGCTGGGCGAGCTTGAAGGTGCGAATTGGCGCCTGACCAACGAAGTGGCGCCGGGCAATAGCGGTGGCCCTTTGATGGATGGGGGCGGTCGCGTGCTGGGCGTGGTCGTTGCGCATGTGCCGGTGACCGGCATCGTGAAGAAGACGGCACCCAAGGGCCTGCATGACGGCATCGCCATCCGCCTCGCCGTGGTGCGTGGTTTTCTCGACCGCAACAAGATCGCCTATTCCGAGGCGGCCACGGGTCCGGTGAAGTCGGCGGCGGACATGCGCCCGCATGCCGCCGCCATCTCGGTCCTGGTGGAGTGTTTCAGCAAATAGGCTGTTAGCGCGCGCCGGCCTGGGCGGCGGGTTCGTTCAGCGAGCCACTTCGATCACCCACCGGCAAGCCGGCGTCGAGCACCAGAGCCTGTGCCGCCATCGGTGTATGGATGTGGTGGATATCGCCGCTGATGCGGCCCAGCACTTCGCGCGCGAGCGGTGCGACCTGCAGGCGTTCCGGGCGCGCTTCACCGGGCATGACGAAGCCATGCGGTGTTGCCGGCACGAAGCCGAAGCGCTTGTAATAATCGACATCGCCCACCAGCAGCACGAGATCGTGGCCGATTTCGGCAGCGCGTTCGAGGGTGCGGAAGGTGAGAGTTCGGCCAATGCCCTTGCCGGCGAGGCGCGGCGTGATGCCGAGCGGCCCGAGCAGCAAAGCGGGATGGTTGGTGGGGCCGACCAGGATCGGCCAATAGCGGATGGTGCCGACCACTTCGTCGCCCTGCATGGCGACATAAGAGAGTTCCGGGAGTGGGGCCACGCCGTCGCGGAACAGATAGGAAGCCTTGTCATACCGCGCCGGCCCGAACACGGCATCGAGCATCTGCTCGACCTGTCCGGTCAACGCGGCAGTTTCAGGCTTGATGGTGAAGGTCGCAGTCGCGGTGTTGTGGTTGATCATGTCGAGATCCTTGCAGGTCAAAGCGGTTGGAAATTTATGTGCAGGCCTTGGCATCGGCCCGCTTCCGCTTCGGATCTCCGGGGTGTCAATGACACCCCATGCATCCTATGCCTCTGCCGCAGCCGATTTCGACACCACCCGGGGAAAACCCAGGACGGTGGTCGACGATCGTCGTCGGAGACACAGGGTGGACATTGAGTAGCCTTCAGGCTGTTGCAAGTGGAGGGTTACATAAGGCATCGAGCCCCCTGAATCCATAGATAATTTATGGCTGGGCAATGACATTTGCGTGTTTCAGCTATGTGGTGAGGGCGTAACTGGGGAGCGAGAGGTCGGAGATCAGCGCACCACAGTCACGGGACAATGGGCATAGGTGACGATGTCGGCGGCGACCGAGCCGATCAGCAGGCGCGCGGCACCGGTCCGTCCAGCCGAGCCGGTGACGATATGGTGGTAGGAGTTCTTCTCGGCGTAATCGACGATGGTGCGGGCAATATTGTCGCCTGGCGCGCGCACCGCGGCGATGCGGCGCAGCCCGCCTTTCAGGGCCAATTCGACGGCCGTCAGCAGCGACTTATCGACCGGCAGCTTGCCGGCCAGCAGCGCCTCGGCATCCCAGATCGTCGGTGCGGCCCCGTCCTCGCCATCGACCACGGTGATGAAGGAAAGCGGCAGCGACAGGCGCTGCGTCAGCTCGATGGCAAAGGCCACGGTCTTGGTGGCGGGCACCGAGCCATCGGTGGCGCAGAGGATTTTGTCCATGGTCACGGTCATCAGGCGTTCCTTCTTAGATCTTTCGGCTCAAGCCTTTTAGGCGTCTTCATGCTTCAGGGGCCGCGACAGCAGCCCCTCGACTTCGGCGCCAAGGCTGCTGCCCTGGTGCAGGATGCGGTTCACGGCCGCTGCGATCGGCATCTCCACCTGGAGCTGCCCCGCCAGGTTCGCCACGGCAGCAGCTGTCGTGACGCCCTCGGCGATACTCTTGCGGGCACCGAGGATTTCGGCCAGCTTTTTGCCCTGGCCGAGTTCCATGCCCAGCGACATGTTGCGCGATTTTGGCGAAGAACAGGTTAATACAAGGTCACCAAGCCCGGCGAGGCCCATCACCGTCTCGGCCCGGCCGCCCTTGGCCAGCACCAGCCGCGAGACTTCGGCCAAGCCCCTGGTGATCAGGGCGGCACGGGCATTATCGCCCAATCCGGCACCCATCACCATGCCGCAGGCGATGGCCAGGACGTTCTTGACGGCACCGGCCACCTCGACGCCGACGAGGTCGGTCGAGCCATAGGGGCGGAAGGCGCCGTGGCTCAGCGCCTGCATCAGATCGGTGACCAGCGCTTCGTCCTCGCCGGCAATGGCAACGGCTGTCGGCAGGCCGCGCGCGACATCGACGGCAAAGCTGGGGCCGGAGAGCGTGTTGACCGCGACGCCCGGCAGGTCGACTGCGGCAATCTCGTGCAGCAGGAGGCCGGTTTCCTGCTCGATCCCCTTGGCGCACAGCACCAGGGCCGTGCCCTTGCGCCAGAGCGGGCGGGCTGCGGCGCAGAAGGTACGGAAATGTTGGGCCGGCTGGGCATAAAGGACTGCGTCGGCTTTGAGCGCGTCGCCCAGGGCGGAGGTGAGCTGAATCAGGTCCGGTAATGGGACGCCCGGCAGGTAGTCGCTGTTCTCGCGCGTTGCCGCCAATTGCTGCAGGAGTTCCGCACGGCGGACATAAAGCCTTGTGTCGCAGCCGCCACGTGCGGCGATCAGCGACAATGCCGTGCCCCAGGCGCCGGCGCCGATGATGGCAAGCCGCTGGATACTCATCGCAGCAGGAACCCGCCGGCCAGCGGATCGTCCGCCTCGACCGTGAAGCTGGCGCTGCCGGTGTAATAGGCCCGGCCCGCCACCTCGGCGCGGATCGCGTCGAACGTTCCCGCCTTCTGATGTGCGGCGACCCGGCCCTGGAAGATGCTGCCGGTCACGCTTTCGAACTGTCGCCATTCGTCGTCCGCAACCTCGCGCCGTGCAGCCATCAAGGCGAGACGCGCGGTGACACCGCTTCCCGTCGGGCTGCGGTCGACCTCATCGGCGGCGAAGACGCAGATATTGGCGGTGGGCTTTGTGGCGCCATCGCCACCATCGGTGAGGATGGTGCCATAGAGGAAGGCAAGATCGGGGTCGTCCGGGTGATGCAGCTGGATCTGCGCCTGCACGGCCTTGGTGACTGCGCTGGCGGCGGCCACCAGTTCAGCCGTGAGCGAGCGGCGCACGTCGAGACCGAAGGTGCCGGCCGGCAGAAAGGCGTAATAGGCGCCGCCATAGCCGATATCGAGCTTGACCTTGCCTTTTCCAGGTACGTCCACCGTGACATCAAGGGCGAAGGCGAAGGCCGGCACACTCACGAAGCTGACGCGGCCCTTCTCTGGTCCGGTCGCGGTCACGTTCACCTCTACCAAGCCACAGGGGCATTGCAGCTTGAGCGTGGCGATGCCGTCGGCCCCGGCCTTGATCAATCCCTGGTCGAGCGCATAGCGGCCAAGCGCGATGGTCGCGTGGCCGCACATGGTGCTGTAGCCCTCGTTATGGATGAACAGCACCGCCATATCGGCGCCGGGCAAATCGGGTTCGACCTGCAGCACGCCATACATGTCGTAATGGCCGCGCGGTTCGAACATGATCAGGCGGCGGAAGGCGTCGAGATGGTCGCGGGCGAAGCGGCGTTTTTCCAGAATGGTGGCGCCCGGTATCGCGGGATAGCCGGCAGTGACGATCCGCACCGGTTCGCCCCCGGTATGCATGTCGATGGTGTCGATGCGGGTATCGCTGCTGGGTTTCCGCGAAAGAGGTTCGGTTACGGCGCTCATCGACGTGGCGGTCCCTCATGTTTGCACAGCCTTGTTTGCGCTGTGGCCCTACCGCCTGTAATCTGACGGTCGCGGATAATCAAGCCCAGCCCCAAAAGAACCGGCCGTCCATCATGCGCCTGATCGCTTTCCTTATGCTGCTGCTCAGCCTGGCCGCGGCACCGGCCGTCGCGCAAAACACGCGCGTCGCCCTCACGGTTGCCATCCCGGATGGCCCGGCGACACGGTCGGTCGGCTTCCTCATCGCCCAGCAACGCGGCTATTTCAGCGATGCCGGCCTCGACGTCACCCTCACCCGCGCCGGCTATGGCCGATCGCCGGTCGACGATCTCGGTGAAGCGCGGGCCGACCTCGCTGTCGAAATCATGCCGATTGCCCTGGCGGCCCGCGCCCGTGGGGTCGATATCGTCCATGTGGCGCAGTTCTTCCAGCATGCGACCCTGGAACTGGTCTGCCACAATTCGGTCGACCAGCCGATGAAGCTTGCCGGCCACAATGTCGGCGTCTGGCTGGATGGCTGGGAGAGCTCGTTCTATGCCTGGCTGGCGCGCCTCGGCCTCAGCTATTTTGCGACCGGCGGCGGCGTCACCATCGTTCGCCAGGGGACGGATGCCGAAATCTTTCTGGAAAACGAAGTCGATTGCCTGACCACGACCAGCTACCGGGCACCTTATGTCCTGGCACCGCTGGGCGCGTCGCGGCAAGGCCTGATCACTTATCGCTACCAGAACCTCGATCTCGGCATGCTGGAAGATGGGCTCTATGCCCGGGCCGCCGATCTCAAGGATCCCGCCAAGGTCGCGATCTTCACGCGTTTCCTCACGGCGGCGGCGCGGGGCTGGCAAAGCCTCCATGACGATCCCAGCGAGGCGCAAAGCCTGATCATGGATTTGCCGGAAAGTGACAAGCTTGATGCGAAGGTGGTGGCGGAATCGCTTGCCGCCGTGTCCGAGGCGGTATCGGCGGACAATGTCGAGATCGGTGCGCTCGACGATGCCGCCTATGACCGCACAGTCCTGCTGCTGCTGACCGGTGCGCCCGATCCGACGTTGAGTGCCGCCCCATCAGGAGCGATCAGCGCCATTCTGCGCCATCGCCCCTGAAATAAGGTCAGTTGTTGCGGAAGGTCAGTTGTTACGGAAAGCGGGCAGTTCCTCGGTCGGCATAGCGCGTTTCAGGCCATGGCGGCCGATGATGCCCTTGGCTTCCGCGATGCTATAGGCCATGCGCGGGTCGCGGGCGACATAGAACAGATAGCAAGGCTGGCCGCTCAGCGATTCGCATTGCGAGACGGCGATGCCGCCGAACAGCGACGGCGTGCAGGCGATTTCCGGGCAGTAATAGGTATAGGAGTTGGTGCCATCAGCGCTGACCGCAAAGGCGCCGCGCTGGTTGGGATAGATCAGCGCCAGGTATTTCTGCAGGGCGTTGTTGGTCGATTGGCTGATGACGAAGGGCTCCTGTCCCGCGGCCGGGGCCGGGCGCGTCTGCGCGCAGGCGGCAATCAGGACGACCATGCCGGCAAGGGCGCTGGTGGCGCCGTAGCGGCGCAGCTTGGACAGGACGGCGGTCGGCTTCGGCGTAGTCATCTCTTGGCTCCTCTGGGAAACCCATCGTTGGAACAACCCGTGGGTTTCTAGGTAGCGAGATCGGGTTCAGATCACAAGTGATCGACTTCACACATTCGGGGGGTTCCCGCCTCTGGACCTCGTCCCTGGGGGCCAAACGCCTGATTTCCGCCCTTTAATCCAGTGTACGCCGGTAGCGGATCATGGCAAGGGCGGCCGCCAGCAACAGAAAAGTGATGACCGGCCACATGTCCGGCCAGATATCCGCCCAGCCGTTTCCTTTCAGCAGGATACCGCGGACGATGCGCAGGAAATGAGTGAGCGGCAGCACCTCGCCGATCACCTGGGCCCAGACGGGCATGCCGCGGAACGGGAACATGAAGCCGGACAGCAGCAGGGAAGGCAGGAAAAAGAACACCGACATCTGCATCGCCTGCAGCTGGTTGGTGGCCATGGTCGAGAAGGTGAAACCGACCGCGAGATTGGCGGCGATGAAGATAATGGCCGCCAGGCTCAGCAGCGGCAGCGATCCCATCAGCGGGACCATGAACAGGTAGCGCGCCGCCACGACGATGATGGCGACCTGCACATAACCGACGACGATATAGGGCAGGATCTTGCCCAGCATCACCTCCATCGGCAGGACCGGCATGGCGAGAAGATTTTCCATCGTGCCACGCTCACGCTCACGGGTGACAGCCAGCGACGTCATCATCACCATAGTCATGGTGAGCACGACACCCATCAGCCCTGGCACGATGTTGTATTGCGTGATGCCTTCGGCGTTGTAGCGCTTGTGCAGCCGCACCTCGAAAGGAGCGCCATCTTTTTGCAGGTCAGCCAGCGGCCCTTTGAGATCATGGATCAGTGCCATGGTGTCGAGACCTTGCAAGGCCGCCACGGCATTCCCCGTGGCGACCGGGTCGGTGGCATCGGCTTCCACCAGCAAGGCCGGCTGTTTGCCACGCACGATGTCCTCAGCGAAATGCGGCGGGATGTGAACGGCGAACTGCACCTCGCCCCGCCGTATCATGAGGTCGGCGGTGGCCTCACTAACCGGCGCACCGATGAACCGGATATAGCCGGTATTCTCCATGGCGCGCAGCAGCGAGCGCGCGAAGGCGGAATTTTCCGCTACCACGGCGACGGCCGGCAGATGCTTCGGGTCGGTGTTGATGGCATAGCCGAACAGCAACAGCTGCAGGAGCGGCACACCCATCATCATGCCGAAGGTCAGGCGGTCGCGCCGCATCTGGATGAATTCCTTCACCAGAATGGCCCAGAAGCGCGAGAACGAGAACAGTGTCATCTTTTGGCAGCCAGCCCGTTGGTATCGAGACCCGACATCAATTGGATGAAGATGTCCTCGAGACTGGGACTTGATCTTTCCCAATGAAGTTCCGGCCGCTGGCGATAGGGGGCAATGCTCTTTTCCAACGAGGCTTCATCATGCCCGCAGACATGGAGGATGGTGCCGAAGGCAGCCACCGTGTCTACGCCGGGCAGTTGCTGCAGCTCGCGCGACAGCAGATGCAAATTCGGCCCTTCGACCGACCAGGTCGCGAGATTGTGTGTCGCGATAACGTCCTTGATCGTGCCCTTGGCAATGAGACGGCCATAGGCGATGTAGAGGATCTCGTGACAGCGCTCGGCCTCGTCCATGTAATGCGTGCTGACCAGCACCGTGAGGCCGGCACCGGCCAGCGCGTGGATCTGGTCCCAGAAATCGCGCCGCGCTTTCGGATCGACACCGGCGGTAGGTTCATCGAGCAACAATAATTCGGGCTCATGAAGAATGCAGGCAGCCAATGCCAGGCGCTGCTTCCAGCCGCCGGACAATTGTCCGGCCAATTGTTTCTGCCGCGAGGTGAGGCCGAGCTGTTCGAGTGCTGCATCGACGCGGGCATTCAGGCGATCCAGCGCATAGAGCCGCGCCACGAATGAGAGGTTCTCGCGGATGGTGAGGTCTTCGTAAAGGCTGAAGCGCTGCGTCATGTAGCCGGTACGGCGCTTGATCTCGGCGGCTTGCCTGCGGATGTCATAGCCGAGGCAGGAGCCGGAGCCCGCATCGGGTGTCAGCAGGCCGCACAGCATGCGCAGGGTGGTGGTCTTGCCGCTGCCATTGGGGCCGAGGAAGCCGTAGATCTGCCCCTTGCCGACGCGCAAGGAAACATCATCGACGACGCGTTTGTCGCCGAAGGATTTGGTCAGCCCTTGTACATCGATGACCGCGTCGCTCATGAGCCGGCTTGTACCAGACGAGCGTCGACCGGCTGGCCGGGATGCCATTGGAAATCGGCGGGTGCCCCGGCATCGGGCCTGGCTTCGATCAGGAACACCAGCTTGGCGCGACTGGTGTCGCTGTAGATGACCGGCGGCGTGTATTCGGCTTCGGCGGCGATGAAGTCGATCGTGGCAACGAGCCCCGGCGGGCAGCCATCGCAGCTGATGGCAAGTTGTTGGCCGACGCGGTATTTGCCGAGCTCAACTTCCGGCACATAGATTCGCAGCTTGATGTTCGCCGGCGGCAGCAATTGCAGCACCGGCTTCTCTGCCGCCACTTCCTCGCCCAGCCGATAATAGACATCCTCGACACTGGCGGCAGCCGGCGCCACGGCTTTGCGCTCATCCAGCGACCACTGCGCCTCCCTCACCGCGGCACGAAAAGCATCGACTGCGGCTTCTTGGGCAGCAATGCGGTCGGCGCGGGCCGGCAGCTTGGCCGCGGCAATGCGCGCGGTCATCTCGGCGATGCGACCGCGATCCTCCAGGATTGAAGCCTCAGCGGCATCCAGATCCTCGACGCCGACGACGTTATCCTTGACCAGCTGCCGCCGCCGCTTCACGCGCGGCTCGGACAGCATCAAGGAGGCCAGTGCGGATTCCAACTGCGCCTCGATCACCGCCAGTTCCTCCGGCCGTTCACCCTGGCGAAGATCGGCCAATGTCCGCGCTGCTTCAGCGAGATCGGCCTGCGCTTGTGCGAGCCGCGCGCGCGTCGCCGTGTCGTCGAGGGCGAACAGCGTAGCGCCTGAAGCGACCTTGTCGCCGCGCTTCACGGTGATTTCGGTCAGTCGGCCCGCTTCCGGCAAGGCCAGGTAGATATAATCGCCCTCGACATAGCCCAGCAGGCGATCGTCGCGGGCTTCCTCGCAGGCGGCAAGGGCGACGAGAAGGGCGATGACGATGACGGTGCGCATGGCAGTCTCCGGGCCGTGAGCTCAAGAGCGCGAGATTGAATGTCGAATCGGGATTACTATAAGGTCATCGTCGGCAGACTGGCCAGTTCGACAACCTAAAGGGTGCTTTGTCATGGGTGAAAGCGGAAACAAGTCGATGGTAAACGCCCCCGTGGTGAACGATTTGGGTCAGCAGATCGGCTTTCCCGTGCCTGACTGGACGGCGCGCCCTCGGCCGCCGCGGGCACCCATGGATGGCCGCTTCGTGCGCATCGAGATGCTGGACGCAACGCAACATGCCACCGATCTGTTCGCAGCCAATGCCCAGGACCGCGAGAACCGCATCTGGACCTATCTGCCCTATGGCCCGTATGACGACGCCAACACCTATCGCGACTGGGTGATGTCGATGGCCAAATCCGAAGACCCGCTGTTCCATGCCATCATCGACAAGGCGACGGGCAAGGCCAGCGGTGTGGCAAGCTATCTGCGCATCGAGCCAGCGGTCGGTGTCATCGAAGTGGGGCACATCAATTACGCGCCGTCTTTGCAGCGCACGGCGGCGGCGACCGAGGCCATGTATCTTATGATGAAGCGTGTCTTCGACGAGCTCGGCTATCGCCGCTATGAATGGAAATGCGATGCGCTCAATGCGCCAAGCCAGGCGGCGGCAGGTCGCCTTGGCTTTATCTATGAAGGCACGTTCTGGCAGGCCACGATCTATAAGGGGCGCAACCGCGACACGGCCTGGTATTCGATCATCGATAAGGATTGGCCAAAAATCCGCGCCGTCTATGAAGCCTGGCTGGCGCCGGATAATTTCGACCCCGCCGGCAAGCCACGCCAGCGCCTCTCCAACATGATGGAATCGGCGCTTAGCTAAGGCCTCATGGGTTCAAAGCTGCGGTCGTCAAGCGGGCCGCGAAGGCACGCTGATCGGCAGTCATCTTGGCGGAAATCTCGTTGCGTGTCTGGTCGGCCAGTCGCTTGGTCTCGGCATTCGATGCGTTAGCAAAGCCCTGGTTGAGCCAGACAGTTGCCTGCACATAGTTCTGTGTCACGCCACGACCCTCGGCATAGATCACGCCCAGCATGGCCTGCGCTTGGGCGTGGCCACGGTTTGCCGCGATCTGGAACCAATTGGCGGCCTCGGCATCGTCTTGGGCAATGCCATCGCCTTGCCGATACATTTGGGCGAGACGGTATTGGGCCTCCGGCCAGTTGCCTTCGGCCGCCAGACGATAATGGGCAGCGGCCTTGGATTTATCCAGCGGTACACCCAGGCCATGTTCGTACAGATTAGCTAGTATCAAATCGGCGCTGTAGAAATCCCGTTGTGACGTCTGCTGAAAGCAAGCAAGCGCTGCAGCATTGTGTTGGGCCGAATCGGGCTCAGGATCAAACGTAACGTTCGCTTGCTGCGTGGTGAGCGGTACCCCGCTCCGCCAGCAATACCATTTGGCTGATTCCGCAATATTCTGCGCAATGCCATCGCCCATGCCGTACATTTTGGCGACCCACAGTTGCCCAGTGGGTTGACCCTGTTTCGCAGCGCGAAGATACCACGCGAAGGCTTCTTCATTGCTTTGTTCGACGCCGGCACCTTCATAGTACATGCTGGCCAGATTCACTTGCGCCATAGCAAGGCCGTGTTCGGCGGCAAGACGGAAAAGGGCAACCGCTTTGACATCATTTTTTGGCACGACGCTGCCGATCGAATAAAGCACGCCAATGACATTGTTGGCGTCGATATTGCCGCCATCCACGGCTCGCTTCGCCCATTTCAGGGCTTCGGCATCATCGGCGGTGACACCTAACCCAAGCCGGTACATGCGGCTTAGGCGATATTGGGCGACGGCATCGCCCTGCTCGGCGAGCGGCCGCCACAACGCGACGGCTGCTGCATATTCGTGCGTGTCATAAGCTGCCTGGCCATCTTCGAGCGGCCCGGCTATGGCCGGCAAGGTACTTATGAGCAACCATAACGCCAGCGCGGCGGCCTGTCTGCTTGTGCGCATCGATCGGTTCTCGCCAAGTAAAATGCTGCCGCAGAAGTCAGCGAGTTTCTGCGGCAGATTTCATCTAAAGCTAGTGGCTTGATCAGGTCAAGTGACGGTAAAGCTACTTCACCAGCCCTTCGGCCTTGAGGGCCTGCTGCACTTTCGGCCGCTGGGCGATGCGGTCCATATAGGCGCCGACATTGGCAAAGCCGGCGAGGTCGACGCCGACATGCTTGGCCCAGCTGCTGACCGTGAAGAGATACGCGTCGGCCACAGTGAACTGGTCGCCGAGCAAATATTGCTTGCCGGCGAGCTTCTGGTCGACGAAGGCGTAGCGCTCAGTGAGATGCGCCTTGGCCAGCGGCTTGTAGTCTTCCGGGGTCGTCGGCTTGAACAGCGGTGTATAGCCCTTGTGCAATTCCGAGGTGATGAAGTTCAGCCATTCCTGCAGCTTGTAGCGCGCCTTGGTGCCGTTGCCCGGCGCCAGATTGCTGGCCGGGGCGAGGTCAGCGAGGATCTGGGCGATGACCGGGCCTTCGGTGACGATTTCGCCATCGTCGAGCATCAGGGTCGGCACCTGGCCCTTCGGGTTGATGGCGCGGAAATCGGACCCATCGGCCAGCGTCTTGGTCTTCGTGTCGACCTTGACCAGTTCAAGATTGATGCCGGCTTCGAGGGCGGTGATGTGCGGCGAGAGCGAGCAGGCGCCCGGCGAGTAGTACAGTTTCATGGCGTTTTCTCCAATTTTTCCGGCCACTTGCGGCAGAAATAGTGGTGGGGAGGGCCGGTACTCGAGAATTATATGCAGGCGCATATATTGTCAAGACCTATGCAGATGCATATAGTTACCGGATGGATACCGGCGCCCCAGACCCCAGGCACGACCCTGTGCACGACATCAATCTCTGCCCCTTTGTGGTGGGCGCCTGGGCGCGCCTGCTTCAGGTCGCGCCGACCTTGCTGGCCTCGGTCGAGGCGGAATTGAAGCTGGCCGGCCTGCCGCCATCGCAATGGTATGACGCGCTTTCAGCCCTCGACCGTGCGCCGCAGGACAGCCTCGTGCCGTCTGACATCGAGCATCAATTGCTGCTCACCCAATGCACCACTTCGCGCCTCATCGACCGGCTGGAGACGGAAGGGCTGGTCGCCCGTGAGATCAACCCGGACGATCGCCGCCGCCAGACGGTTCGGCTGAGTGACACCGGCCGGGCGCTGCTTGCGCGTATGTGGCCAGTCTATGCCGCGGCGATCGAACGCCATGTCGGCCGCAAACTCGCCGGTGACGACGCCAAAGCCCTCATCCGCATCCTGGAAAAGCTCGCCTGACAGCCCGGCAAAAGCCGGTTTTGCCTTCAGGGAGGACCATTGCTATAACCAGCCGCGATGTCCCCGTAGCTCAGCAGGATAGAGCGCCGGTTTCCTAAACCGTAGGTCGGAGGTTCGAATCCTCTCGGGGACGCCAATTCTCTTCCTGGCGTCGGCGCGGTGATGCTTCCGATCGGGAAGTAGCAGCGTGCAAGATTGGGCATGCGCCGTGCCGGCCGGACGAATTGCATCCCGGCTGGAACTCATACACATTACGGCCAACTGAGAAAGTTCAACTCAGGCCGCTGCCGGCTGTGACGCCGGAAACAGGGAGCTCGTATCGTTGCTAAATCCGGACCCCGTCAAACATGCGCTTGCCCTGCTGGCGAAGGGGCAGATCAACGAAGCGCTGCAGTTCAGCGCCAGCGTATCCAAAAACCTGACACAGGTTGTCAAAGGCCTCACGGATCTGCGCATCAAAATCCATGCCAGTATTTTCGAAAAGGTCGCCAAGAGTGGCACGCTGACGGAGGCGGTATCGCATTATCAACTGATCGAATCCCTCTCCGAGGCGGTATTGCTTAAGGATCAGGCGGTCGAGACGCGCTATGTCAGGGCGCTGTTCGCGACCCAGACGCCGCCCACGCCGATCAGCCGCAAGCACCGTCACATGACACTGGTGGAGCAGCTGCGCAGCGTCTTCGATCTTCCTGGTGAAATCGCTGAATGTGGCTGCTATCGGGGGCTTTCCTCCTGGATGATCTGCGCCACGCTGAATGAAGAAAACGACGGTTTCGATGGCATCGGCTTTCACATATTCGATTCTTTCGCCGGCCTGTCGCCTCCGGCGCCTGAAGACGCGGTGACAGCCGCAACCCCAGACAGGAACCGGCTGGCGGAAATGCTGCAGCCCGGCCGGTTCACCTGTTCGGAAGAAGATGTCCGGCGCCATCTCGCCGCCTTTCCTGGCATCGCCTATCACCCTGGTTGGTTGCCGCAATCGCTCGCCGGCGAAGCGGAACGCACTTACCGTTTCATCCATCTCGATGTCGATCTCTATGAACCGACATTGGGTGCGCTCGCGTATTTCTATCCCCGTCTGGTGCCGGGTGGCGTCATCCTCACCGATGATTACGGTTGGCCGGGTGCACGCCAAGCCTTTGATCAATTCTCTGCGCAGCACGACCTTGTGGTGGAGGAAATGGCCGGCAATCAGGCTGTCTTGCGTCGTCGGCGCTAGATGGCAGCGTGCGAGCGGATTCGCGTTGCAATCGGTCCATTGTGGCTGGCACATTGGACCCGGATCGGACAGGCGTTACCGCCAAGGTAATGGACGATGTCCGCAATCAAGGAATTGATGCAATTGCTGAAGCCGGATCCCGTCGAACATATGCGCGCGCTGATGGCCAAGGGGAAGCTGGCTGAGGCGATCGATTTCAGCGTATCGATTGCAGAAAATCTCAGCAGCATCGTCAAGGGCCTTACAGACCAGCGAATCCAGGCGCACGCCATGCTGTTCGAGGCGGCGGCCAGGGTTGGTGATATCGCTAGCGCCACGACACATTTTCACCGCGTCGAATTACTCACCAAAGCCGACAGGCTGCCGGACGAGGTCGTCGAAGAACGCTATTTCAGAGCCAGCGTTGCCATCCAGCAAAGCCCCATGTCGCTCAAGCGGAAACACCGCCACATGGCGCTGATCAAACATCTGCGCAGTGTCTTAGACCTGGCGGGCGAGATCGCGGAATGCGGATGCTACCGTGGCCTTTCGTCCTGGATGATCTGTGCGACGTTGACGGAGGAAGGCGGCAATCCCGATGGCCGTCCGTTTGATGGCACCGGCTATCACATCTTTGATTCCTTCGCGGGCCTGTCCGTGCCCGTCCCGGAAGATCTGCCTGCAGCGGATGCCCAGGACCGTGCGCGCCTTGAAGTATTGATGCAGCCGGGTAGGTTTGCCTGTTCGGAGGCCGATGTGCGGCGGCATCTCGCGGGCTTCCCCGGGATTGCCTATCATCCGGGCTGGTTGCCGCAATCTCTGGTCGGTGAGGCTGAACGTCGCTACCGCTTCATCCATCTGGATGTCGATCTCTACGAGCCGACGCTGGGCGCACTGGAATATTTCTATCCGCGCTTGGTTCCGGGCGGTGTCATGCTGACCGACGACTATGGCTGGCCGGGCGCGCGCCAAGCCTTTGACGAATTTTCCGCGCGCCAGGATCTGCGCGTCGAGGAATTGCCGACCGAACAGGCCGTGCTGCGCAAGCCCCGCTAAAATCTACCTCATCGAGGTTTTTACCGTGCGCTTTGCGCCACTGCGATTGCGCCTCGTCCCACGAACTAGCCCCGCAGATCGGATACCAGCCCCATGCGCATCGTTGCCGCCCAGATGAAGCACGAAACCAACACTTTCTCACCGGTGCCCACACCGCTTGCGCGCTTCTCAGGCCGGGCGGCAACGCCTTACGAGGGGCGTGCGGCCTATGACGCCTATCGTGGGACGGGTGCGGCCCTTGCTGCCTTCATCGACATTGCAGAACGCGAGGGCGCGGAGCTGATCATCCCCATCGCCGCCAATGCCAGCCCCAGCGGTCCGGTGGCGGCCGACGCCTATCGCCACATCACCGACAAGATCTGCGCCGCCGTACAGCAAGGCTGCGACGCCATCTTCCTCGACCTGCACGGTGCCATGGTGACCGAGGAACATGATGACGGCGAAGGCATGCTGCTTGCCCGCATCCGCGCCATCGCGCCCAATACGCCGATCGCGGTCTCCCTCGATATGCATACGAATCTGTTCCCGGCGATGGTCGACAACGCCACCGTGCTCGCCGGCTATCACACCTATCCCCATGTCGATGTCTATGAAACAGGCGAACGCGCCGGCAATGTGCTGATGCGCGCGTTGAAGGGTGAGGTTGTCCCCACCATGGCCTGGGGCAACCGGCCGATGTTGCCCCACGTCATGCGCCAGGGCACGCACGCCTTTCCCAACCGCGAGATCCAGGCGCGGGCGCGGCAGATGGAGGAGAAGGGCGAAGCGCTGCTCGCCACGGTCTTTGCGGGCTTCCCCCATGCCGACGTACCCAATGCGGGTCTGAGCGCCGTAGTCGTGACCGATGGTGATCCGGCGCGGGCGCAACGGCTGTGCGACGAGCTCCTCGACATGGCCTGGCAGGCACGCGCCGCCTTCGTCTATCAGCCGGAACCGATCGAAAAATCGCTGGCGCGGGCAGCAAGCCTCGCTGCGGAATCCGGCAAGGGCCCGGTTATCCTGCTCGATCACTATGACAATTGCGCCTCGGGCGGCACCATGGACACGACCCGCGTGCTGGCGGCGATCCTGAAGGCGGGGTTGGAGGATGTCGCGGCCTTCGCCATCCATGATCCGGTCTCGGTGCAGAAGATGGTGGCGGCCGGCATCGGCGCCACGGTCACGGTCGATCTCGGCGGCTGGAACGATCTCCCCAGCGTGCGTGCCAGGGGCGAGCCGCTGACCGTCACCGGCCGCGTCAAGCTGATCTCCGACGGCAAGTTCCGCAATCGCGGTCCGATGGAGCGCAATGTGCTCCATGACATGGGGACCAGTGTCGTGCTCGATACCGGCAAGGTCGACATCGTTGTCATCTCGAACCATGTCGAACCCTATGACATCGAGACGCTGATGAGCCTCGGCATCGATCCTACGCTCAAGAAATTCATCATGCTGAAAAGCCGCGTGCATTTCCGCGCCGGCTTCCAGGACCTGGCCAAGGGCATCGTCGAATGCGAAGGGGTGGGTGTGTGCACCTCGGATTACCGCCAACTCGTTTTCAACAAGGTCCGGCGCCCGATCTATCCGCTCGATCCCGACATGCAATAGGCCCGGACGGCAGGCCTGCCGGCCATTTAGGTGTATCTCTTGCGTCACATACGACTATGAGACGTATATGCAGCTGGTGGTGGACGGCGCAACGTGAGGACGAGCCGCCCGAACGGTTGGCGACAACTGTGGTTGTGAGTTGCCGCAGTTGCAAACGCCTTTCGCGACTGCAATAAATCATATTGTATGATAATTTCACTTCCCTAAGTCCAGCCGCCGTGCCATGGATTTGGGCAATCGCCGCACTTGAAGGCCACCGATCCGAGGCAGCCGAGTAGCGGCCTGTGGGAGAGACGCTTATGGCCACGATGATGTCGCAGCGGTGGTTGCTGGCAACAGCCGCCTTGTCGACCGTCACGGCTTGCGCGATCTCTCTGATCGCGGCGCGCGAGATCGCAATTGCCGCTGGTCGGAATGGTTTCTCAAGGGCGCCGAGGCTGGCGAGATTGCGCTGTCATCGCGCTGCCGCCCCATCGACATGCGACGCGACTCGCTCTACTACCTCACTGCCGTTCACATCATCACGGCCGACCATGATCGCCGCCATACATCTGCGATCGCTTCGCAACGATCGGCCGGCAGTAGCATTCAACGCAAGAAGGGCTTCGACAATGTCTTCGCCAGGCGCCGCGACATGAATAATGGCCGGATGAATCGTGGCCGGATGAATAGTAGCTGGCCTGCTCTTGTTCGCCTTCATCCTGCTGCATAGAATTCTCGGCAACCTGACAGCGTGTCGTGCTGCAGGTGCGAGGGGGAGTATGTGATGATTGTTGCGCAAAACAGATATCGACCGATCCGCGCCACGGCGACGCGGATGGGCGGTGCCCGCATGGGCCAGGAGCAGATCGTCCGCGCGATGGGCGTCTCGATCCTGCGGGGCGACTATCCCGAAGGTGCCTTGCTGCCGGCGGAAGGCGATCTGATGGCGCAGTTCGGCATCTCGCGCACCGTGCTGCGCGAAGTGCTGAAGACACTGGCTGCCAAGGGGCTGGTCGTTTCCAAGACGCGGGTGGGCACCAAGGTGCGCAACCAGGTGGATTGGAACATGTTCGATTCCGATCTCCTCGGCTGGCGCCTCGATCTCGGCATGGATCTCCGCTTCCTCAACAGCCTTTATGAAATCCGGCTTGCCGTCGAACCGGCTGCCTGCGCGCTGGCGGCATTGCGGCGGAACGACGAGAGTGTCGCGCGCATGCGTGCCCTGGTCGATGAATTCCGGCAACCCGGTCATACCCGCCTCACCTTTGCCGAGGTCGATCTGGCGCTGCATCTCGAAATCGCCGCCGCGTCCGGCAATCCCTTCATGCGCTCGGTCGGCGCCATCATCGAGGCAGCGTTGATGGCGAGCTTCGTGAACAGCGCGCCGGTCGAGGATATCGCCCGCCAGCAGCATTCGACCGAGGAACACGCCGCCATCGTCGAGGCGATCGCCCGGCGCGACGCCACGGGTGCCGCCGAAGCCATGACCGCCGTCATCGAAGACGGCCGCAGGAACCGCACGGCCGCGATGCTGGCTGAGACAACCGACACCCAGGCCAACTGATCCCCCGGCCAATTGACCCCCCGGCCAATTGACCCTGGCCAATTGATACGTTTGAAGCCCAAGGAGTGATGCGCGATGACAGCCGATAAGCCAAACAACAGCCACGGGAGCAACCCGGGCAACGCGCAGGAGGGTCGCCAGATGCGCTCACGTGCCTGGTTCGATAACCCGGCAAATGCCGACATGACAGCCCTCTATCTCGAGCGCTATCTCAATTACGGCTTCACGCGTGAGGAGTTGCAATCCAACAAGCCGATCATCGGCATCGCCCAGACCGGCTCCGATCTCTCACCTTGCAACCGCCATCACATCGTCTTGGCGGAACGCCTGCGCGACGGCATCCGCACGGCGGGTGGCATTGCCATTGAATTCCCGGTCCACCCGATCCAGGAAACCGGCAAGCGCCCGACCGCCTCGCTCGATCGCAACCTTGCCTATCTCGGCCTCGTCGAAGTGCTCTATGGCTATCCGCTCGACGGCGTCATCCTGACCATCGGCTGCGACAAGACCACGCCCGCTTGCCTGATGGCAGCGGCCACCGTCAACCTGCCGGCGATCGCCTTCTCGGTCGGGCCGATGCTCAACGGCTGGCACAAGGGCGAGCGCACCGGCTCCGGCACCATCGTCTGGAAGGCGCGCCAATTGCTGGCGGCGGGCGAGATCGATTATCAAGGCTTTGTCGAACTGGTGGCGTCCTCCGCCCCCTCGACCGGCTATTGCAACACCATGGGAACGGCCACGACGATGAATTCGTTGGCTGAGGCGCTCGGCATGCAGCTGCCGGGCTCGGCCGCCATTCCGGCCCCCTATCGCGAACGCCAGCAAATGGCCTATGAAACCGGCCGCCGCATCGTCGACATGGTGCGCGAGGACATGAAGCCCTCCGACATCCTCACCAAGAAGGCGTTCCGTAACGCCATCCGCGTCAATTCCGCGATCGGCGGATCGACCAATGCCCCCATCCACATCAACGCCATCGCCAAGCATATCGGCGTCGACCTTACCGTGCAGGAATGGGAAGATCTTGGGCGCGATATTCCGCTGCTGGTCAACATGCAGCCGGCCGGCGAATATCTCGGCGAAGATTATCACCATGCCGGCGGTGTGCCAGCGGTGATCAACCAGCTGATGGGCCAAGGCCTCATCGACGAAGACGCGCTCACCGTCAACGGCAAGACCATCGGTGAGAATTGCCGCAACGCCACCATCGAAGACGACAAGGTCATCAAAACCTTCGCCAACCCGGTGTTGAACACGGCGGGCTTCGCGGTATTGAAGGGCAATATCTTCGACAGCGCGATCATGAAGATCAGCGTCATCTCCGACGAGTTCCGCAAGCGCTATCTCTCCAATCCCAAGGACCTCGACGCCTTTGAAGCAAAGGCCATCGTGTTCGATGGGCCGGAGGATTATCACCACCGCATCGACGATCCGGCGCTGAAGATCGATGCCGATACCGTGCTGGTCATCCGCGGTGTCGGTCCGATCGGTTATCCAGGTGCGGCCGAGGTGGTCAACATGCGGCCGCCGGCCTATCTCATCAAGCAGGGCATTTCCTCGCTGCCCTGCATCGGCGATGGCCGTCAATCGGGCACGTCTGGCTCGCCCTCGATCCTCAACGCAGCGCCGGAAGCGGCGGCCGGCGGCGGTTTGGCGATTCTGAAGAGCGGCGACCGCATCCGCGTTGATCTCAAGACCGGCAGCGTCAACATGCTGGTGGACGATGCCGAGTTGAAATCGCGTCGCGAGGCGCTCGCCAAATCCGGCGGCTACAAATTCCCGGAACACCAGACGCCCTGGCAGGAAATCCAGCGTGGGCTAGTCGATCAGCTCGACGAAGGCATGGTGCTGAAGCCCGCCGTCAAATACCAGCGCATCGCCCAGTCAAAGGGCCTGCCGCGGGATAATCACTGAGGTAGAGTTTCCCCTCCCCCTGAAGGGGGAGGGATGTCGCTCAGTTTCAAATCCGGCTGAAGCGATACTGCGTGATCTGGTGATAGGTTTCGCCCGGCCGCAGGGTCGCGTCGGGGAAGTTCGCGTGGTTGGGCGAATCCGGGAAGATCTGCGGCTCCAGGCAGATGCCGGCATGGCGGCCATAGGACACGCCGTCTAATCCCGGCAGCGTGGGCGCCAGGCCGGCACTATCGTAAAGCTGTACGCCAGGCTCGGTCGAATGCACGTCGAGGCGCGTGCGGCTTTCCGGTCCGTCCAATCGAGCCATCAGGCGCGGTGCGGCGACACGCACACGGTCGACCACGAAATTATGATCATAGGTGGCGCCATGACCTCCCACCGGCCGCATCATGCGGAAATCGAACGGCGTCCCGGCCACGGCGGCAATCTCACCGGTCGGAATCAGTGTGGCATCAACCGGCGTGTAATGCTCGGCGGCGATTTCCAGGCGATGCTGGAGAATGTCCGGCGTGCCGTCGAGATTGAAATAGCTGTGGGTGGCAAGGTTGATGATGGTGGGCGCATCGGTGGTGGCGGTCAGGTCGATTTCCAGCACACCGTCACTGATGATGCGATAGGTGCAGCGCGCCGTCATCGTGCCGGGATAGCCCTCTTCACCCGCCGGCGAGATGAGCTCCAGCGTCACATGATCGCTGCCATGATCCAGCACCTGCCAGGCCCGATGACTGAAACCGTTCCGTCCGCCGTGAAGATGCGTGCGGTCCTTCTCGTTGCGCGTCAGCTGATAGTCATGGCCATCCAGCGTGAATCTGCCGCCGGCAATGCGGTTGGCATAGCGGCCGGCGACGCAGCCGAAATAGGGCGAGGGACCGAGATAGGGATCGATCGTCTTGAAGCCGAGCACGCGGCCCTTCGGCCCTTGTCCCGCATCGAAGTCGAGCGTACGGATGACACAGCCGCGCGTGAGGACGCCGAGCGACAAGCCACCGCCGGACAGGCGGATTTCCTGGACTGTGGTACCGTCAGTGAGTGCACCGAAATCGGTGATGCTCATCAGTGGGCATTCCGGAAGGCGTCGGCCAATGCCTTGGCGCGCGCCGACATTTCGGCAATCGTCATGCCCGGCTTGTAGACCGACGTACCGATGCCAAAGCCGTTGGCACCGGCTTTCATATAGGCGGCGATGTTGTCGGGGGCGACGCCACCCACCGGCAGCAGCAACGTTTCCGGCGGCAGGACAGCGCGCCACGCCTTGACGGCCGGCGGCGGCAGCAATTCGCCAGGGAACATCTTCAGCGCATCGGCACCCGCATCGAGGGCTGCGAAGGCTTCGGTCGGTGTCGCGACTCCCGGCGCCGTGATCATGCCCTTGGCATTGGCTGCGCGAATGACATCGGGGTTGCAGTTGGGTGCCACCATCAGTTTGGCACCCGCCGCAGCAATGGCGCCCACCTGATCGACGGTGAGCACCGTGCCCGCACCAATCAGCAGTCTGTCGCCAGCTCGCTTCACCATCCGGCGCAGGGTCTCCAGTGCATCGGGTGAATTCAGCGGCACTTCGACCACGCGCCAGCCGGCGGCATCCAGCGTGTCGACGGCGCCTTCGGCATCCACCGGTGTGATGCCGCGCAGGATGGCGATGAGTGGCAAGTCGCGCAGCCAGGGGCGCAGATCGGTCATGGAAAACTCTCCTGCCGCGTCAGGCGGCGGTTTTGGCGACAAGCCCCGCTTCGCGGGCGATATTGAACAGGGCCGGCGGCAGGATGTCATCACTCTCCAGCCGGTCAAGCGTGATCTTGAAATAGGCGGCCGCCCTGGCATAGGTCTCCAGCAGCTTGGCCGAGCCGATCGCCGTCACGTGGCGCGCGGGTGTCCAGCGCAGGGCATCGCGCATCTCCGTGCCCACCACCAGGCCGGAAAGATAGCTCGGTGCCGTCGCCGGCGTCAGCTTCGAGAACAGCGACAGGCTGCGCACACCGAACAGCAGATGGGTGATGCTGGGCGCGTCCCTCGCACCTGCCCGCGCCACGCCGCGGTCGAAGGCTTCGGCGTCGAAGATCTCCGGCGCGTCCTTTGGTGGCATGACGTGGGCCAGGCTGCCGCCATTGCGCAGATGGCCGAACAGCTCGCCGGTCATGTAGGTGCGGAAGTCGGTGAGGATGCCGTTCTCGAGCACGGCCCATTTGGCATGTGTGCCGGGCAGCAGGAAGACCCCGTCGCGCTGCTTGCGGACGAGGAGCGCGCCGAGCATCTGGCATTCCTCGCCGCGCATCACGTCGGCGCTGTCCTCCGTGACGCGGGCGACGCCGGGCACGATGCGCACGGGGATGCCGTCGAAATCGTCGATGACGGTGAGGCGCGTGCCGAGTTGCGTGAGATCGACCGGCGTTTCGAGATAAGCGGCTTCCTTCCAGCCCAACCGGCTGCCGATCATGCCCGCCATGATCACTGGCGGTCGTGTGCCCAGCCAATCAGCTGCGAAGCGGCGCAGGGAGCCGGCGAAGTCGCGATCAGCAACCGCGATCAGACCCTGATCGTCGCTGCGGGCATCGATCACATGGCCGCCCGCATCCAGCGCCCAGGCGCGGCGGTTGCTGGTGCCCCAATCGAGCGCGATGCAGGCGATCTTGCCGGTCATGTCGTTAGAGCGTGCCGACGCCGCCCAGCAGGAAGTCGTCATTGGCCTTGGCGCCGAGCGGGTTGCGCAAGGCGGCGCCGAAGGTTGGCGATTCGATTTCGAACACGTCGCCAGGCTGAGTCTGGATGCCGTCACCCACACTCAAGGTCGCCGTCCCGAAGAAATGGATATGAAGATCACCCGGCCGGCGGAACTGGCGATATTTGAAATGGTGGAATTCGAGATTGCTCAAGGTGTGCGACATGTTGCGCTCGCCGCTGACGAAGGCTTTCTTCCACAGCAGGCTGCCGTCGCGCCAGATACGGCTTTCACCCTCGACGCTCTCCGGCAAGTCACCCACCAGCAATTCCGGGCCGATGGCGCAAGCGCGCAATTTGGAATGGGCGAGATAGAGATAGTTCTGCCGCTCCATCACATGATCGGAATATTCGTTGCCGATGGCATAGCCAAGCCGCCAGGGCTGCCCGTCCGGTGCGATCAGATAGATGCCGGCCACTTCCGGCTCCTCGCCGCCATCGAGCGCAAAGGCCGGGAGGTCGAGGGCGCCACCCGGTTTCACCACAGAGGAGCCGTCACCCTTATAGAACCATTCCGGTTGCACGCCGGGGTTCTTGTCTTTGGGCTTGCCGCCTTCGAGGCCCATTTTGAACATCTTCATGGAATCGGTCAGCGTCTCGATATCGCCGGCGACCTTCTGGTGCATCTTGTCGCGCGTGTCGGCAGAGCCGAGATGGGTAAGGCCGGTGCCGGTCACCAGGCAATGTGCGGGATCGGGATGGTCGATCGGCGTCAGCACGCTGCCATCGGCCAGCAAAGCGGCATAATCCAGCGCCTCGCCATCACCGCGCCCGGTGACGTTGTTGGCGAGATTCTTGATGTTGCCGACCAGAGCTGCCTGCGCGATGTCGATGACGCTGGCAGCACCCGGCACAACGATGGCCTTGCCGTTTTCGATGCGCGCGACGCCGCGCTGGCTGTTCTTGGAAAACTGAATAAGACGCATGAACCGGACCCTCAGGATTTCTTTTTGTAATAGACGTCGATGCAGACGGCGGCGAGCAGCACCAGGCCCTTGATGACCTGCTGCAGATCGATGCCGATCCCTAAGATCGACATGCCGTTGTTCATGACGCCCATGATGAAGGCCCCGATCACGGCACCGATCACCTTGCCGACACCGCCCGACGCCGAGGCGCCGCCGATGAACACGGCGGCGATGACGTCGAGCTCGAAACCAAGTCCCGCTTTCGGCGTTGCCGTGTTGAGGCGGGCGGCGAAGATGAGGCCGGCAAGACCCGCCAGCACACCCATGTTCATGAAGGTGTAGAAGGTCAGCCGCTCGGTGCGGATGCCGGAGAGGCGCGCTGCCTTTTCATTGCCGCCCAGGGCGTAGATGCGCCGGCCGATGGTGGTGCTCGACGTGATGAAGGCATAGGCCGCGATGAGGGCGAACATGACGATGAGCACGTTCGGCAGGCCTTTATAGGATGAGAGCAAATAGGAGAACATGATGAAGCCGGCCGCAATCAGGATGTTACGGCCGATGAAGAACGGGAACGGCTCCTCTGCCGTGCTGTGCTTCTGCTGGTTCTGCCGGTCCTTGAAATTGAAGAAGATCACTAGGACGGTCACCGCCACGCCGATCAGCAGCGAGGTGCTGTTGAAAGTGCCGGGCAGGAAATTGGGCAGGAAGCCCGAGCTCAGCAGCTGGAATTCCTTGGGGAAGGGGCCGACGGACTGGCCATGCAGGATGTAGAGTGCCAGGCCCTTGAAGACGAGCATGCCGGCCAACGTCACGATGAAGGAGGGTATCTTGAAATAGGCGATGAAGTAGCCCTGGCCCGCGCCGATGGCCCCGCCCAGGATCAGGCAGACGATCGTGGTCGGGATGAAATGGATGTGGAACTGCACCATCATCACGGCCGCCACGGCGCCGACAAAGCCAACCACCGATCCGACCGAAAGATCGATGTGGCCGGCCACGATCACCAGCAACATGCCCAGCGCCATGATGACGATATAGCTGTTCTGCAGGATGAGGTTGGTGAGGTTGAGCGGTTTGAACAAGGTGCCGTTGGTCATGATCTGGAAGAACACCATGATCACGATCAGCGACAGCAGCATGCCGTATTCGCGGATGTTGCTTTTGATGAATCGCGAAAGGCTGCTGTGGCTGCCTGTATCTTCCGCGGCGGCTGCCTGATGTGTCATCTCAATCTTCCCATGACTTCATAATTGCACGCATGATCTTTTCCTGCGACGCCTCCTTGGCGGGCATCTCGGCCACGAAGCGTCCCTCGTTCATCACATAGATCCGGTCGGAAATGCCGAGCAGTTCCGGCATCTCGGAGGAAATGACGATGACGCCTTTGCCGGAATCGGCCAAGGCGTTGATGATCGTGTAGATCTCATATTTGGCGCCGACATCGATGCCGCGCGTCGGCTCGTCGAGGATCAATATCTCAGGTTCGGTAAACAGCCATTTGCTCAGGACGACCTTCTGCTGGTTGCCGCCGGAGAGATTGACCGTCTGCTGGAACACGCTGGAACAGCGGATGTTGAGGTCCTTGCGGTATTTGCTGGCGACCGCCAATTCACGCCCGTCATCGATGACGGCATTGCTGGAAACGCCTTTGAGATTGGCCAATGTCACGTTGTGCTTGATATCGTCGATCAGCACCAGGCCGTAATTCTTGCGGTCCTCGGTGACATAGGCGATGCCGTTATGCATTGCCTTCTGGATCGTGCTGACATCGACCGGCTTGCCATGCATGCGCACTTCGCCACTGATGTTCTGGCCATAGGCGCGGCCGAAGATGCTCATGGCAAGTTCGGTCCGCCCGGCGCCCATCAGGCCGGCGATGCCGACCACCTCGCCCTTGCGGACGTGGAAGTCGACGCCCTTGATCTTTTCCTTGTCGGCATGGATTGCGTCGAACACATGCCAGTTCTTCACTTCGAAGATCGGATCACCGATCTTCGGGTCACGTTTCGGGTAACGGTCGGTAAGCTCGCGACCGACCATGTTGCGGATGATGCGGTCTTCGTTGACCTCTTCCTTGTGGCAGTCGAGCGTATCCACCGTGGCGCCGTCGCGCAGAATGGTGACGGAATCGGCAACCTTCAGGATCTCGTTCAGCTTGTGGGAAATCAGAATCGAGGAAATGCCCTGGCGGCGGAATTCCATCAGCAGATTGAGGAGCGCGTCGCTGTCGCTCTCATTGAGGCTCGCAGTCGGCTCGTCGAGGATGAGGAGCTTCACTTCCTTGGACAGCGCCTTGGCGATCTCCACCAGCTGCTGCTTGCCGACACCCAGATTGGTGATGAGCGCGCTGGGCGATTCCTTGAGGCCGACCTTCTGCAGCAGCGCCTTGGTGCGCGCGAAGGATTCAGCCCAGTTGATGACGCCGTTCCTGGCGGGTTCGTTGCCAAGGAAGATGTTTTCGGCGATGGACAGCAGCGGCACCAGGGCCAGTTCCTGATGGATGATGATGATGCCGAGCTTCTCGCTGTCGGAAATATCGCGGAACCGGCGTTCTTCGCCCTTGTAGTGGATCTCGCCGGAATAGCTGCCATGCGGATAGACGCCGGACAGCACCTTCATCAGCGTCGACTTGCCGGCGCCGTTTTCCCCGACAACGGCGTGAATTTCGCCCTCACGCACGGTGAGGTTCACATTGTCGAGGGCATTCACGCCGGGGAAGGTCTTGGTGATCCCGCGCATTTCCAGAATCGGCATTGCCAGAATGGTATCCATCACCCGTCCTTGAACTCGCCCCGGAAAGCCCCGCTGCCAGGGTTAGATTGCAGGAAGCAGCAATCCGGGGAAACAAAAAAAGCCGGCCAATAGCGCTGGTCGGCCACGCTTAACCTTTGGTGCTAAACCTTAACGACCCGATCTTCGCGCGGTCCTGAAACGAACGAGCCTCGCGCCGATTGGCACGAGGCTCGTCGCAATCAGACCGATTACTGGGTGATCTGGTCCTTGGTGTAGTAGCCGCTGCCAATCAGGATTTCTTCCCAATTGGTGACGTCGACCGCAACCGGCTTCAACAGATAGGCCGGAACGACCTTGATACCGTTGTTGTAGGTCTTGGTGTCGTTGACTTCCGGCTCCTTGCCGCTCGCCATGGCGTCCACCATGTTGGCGGTCACTTTGGCAAGTTCGCGGGTGTCCTTGAACACGGTGGAATACTGCTCGCCGGCGATCATCGACTTCACCGACGGCACTTCCGCATCCTGGCCCGAGACATACGGCATCTTCATGTCGCCGCTGCCGTAGCCAACACCCTTGAGCGAGGAGAGGATGCCGATCGAGAGGCCGTCATAGGGCGACAGCACCGCATCGACACGCTTGTCGGTGTAGTAGGCCGACAGCAGGTTGTCCATGCGCGACTGGGCCACAGCGCCGTCCCAACGAAGGGTGCCGACCTTGTCCATGCCTGTTTGGCCGCTCTGCACCACCAGCTTGCCGCTGTCGATGTAGGGCTGGAAGACCGACATGGCGCCGTCATAGAAGAAGAAGGCGTTGTTGTCGTCGGGCGAACCGCCGAACAGCTCGATGTTGAACGGACCCTTGCCGTCCTTGAGGCCGAGCGCGGTTTCGATGGTGCCGGCCTGGAGGACGCCGACCTGGAAGTTGTCGAAGGTGGCGTAATAGTCGACATTGGCGGAATCACGGATCAGGCGGTCATAGGCGATGACCTTGATGCCTGCGTCATGGGCCTGCTGCAGCACGGCAGAGAGCGTGGTGCCGTCGATGGCTGCGATCACCAGGACTTTGACGCCCTTGGTCACCATGTTCTCGATCTGGGCGAGCTGGTTGGGGATGTCGTCATCGGCATATTGCAGATCGGTGGCGTAGCCCTTTTCGGTGAACACCTTCACCATGTTGTCGCCATCGGCGATCCAGCGTGCCGACGATTTGGTCGGCATGGAAATGCCGATCAGACCTTTATCTTGGGCCATCGCCGTCGAGGTGAGGGCGAACAGGCCCAGCACCGCTGCAGCGAAAAATGTCTTGAGTGATTTCACGTTATTCCTCCCACTTGGTTGTTGGTCGAACTCAGCGTCTTTTTTGCACGAACCCGCCAGTGCGTCCCAGCCAGTGCGTGCCCGTTGGTGCGTTTCCTCAAGTCTTCCGACCATCATGCGATTGCGGCACCCGAGAACCCGATCTTAGCGCCGGGCCAAGGTAACGCAGCCACACAATACAGTGATCTTCCAGGGAGGGAACATGCTGACGGCCTGATTTGCGGCCTGATTTGCGGGCTGGCCGAACCCCCGGCTAAATCTTGGGGGTGTGCCGCTTGCCAGCGTCATCTCGTCTGCTCCTCCCAGAGGATATGTGCATCCGGTAGCATTTTTTTGGATGCGGTAGCATTCTTGAAATTTGGCTTTTATCATACAAAATAATCAGCGGCAACGCTCGTTTGTATGATAAATAGCCGATATGCCATTGTGGTCGCAATTGTGTCTGTGTATGACAGGTGCGACGATACGATGAAATAATTGTCGACGGACTCGCATCCGCTCAGAAGGTGCGATCTATAAGGGTTTCTTCGCATGTCGCAGGAGCCCAAAAAATGCTGGGAGAAGGCGACCAAATTAATGAAAGCGAAAAAGGCGCGGCCCGTGCCGACGAAACTGGCGCCGATAAAACTAGTGCCCGCCAAACTCGCGCCGCTCAAACCGGTCCGCGGTTCCCTGCACCGCAGCGTGGCACAGGATATCGGGGCGCGTATCCTCAAGGGGGAGTTCGCCCCGGGCACGCTTTTGCCCAACGAAGCCGAATGGTGCGCCTCCTTCGGGGTCAGCCGCACGGCTGTCCGCGAGGCGATCAAGATGTTGATGGCCAAGGGCCTCATCCTGTCGCGGCCCAAGATCGGCTCGCGGGTACAGCCGCGCGCCCAGTGGAATCTGCTCGACCGCGACGTCCTGGCTTGGTATTGCGCTGCAGCAAATCCAATCCATTTCCTGGTCCATATGCAACAGGTGCGCGAGATTCTGGAGCCCGAGACGGCGGCCCTCGCCGCCACTCATCGGACCGATGACCAGATGGCGGAAATCGAGAGCGCTTTCTCCGCCATGGCTGAGGCAAAAACCCTCATCGCCTGGAACAATGCAGATGTGCTGTTTCATCAGGCGATCCTGCTCGCCGCCGGCAATGAATTGCTGGTACCACTGGGGCTGGTGATTGAATCAGCGCTTGGCAATATGTTCAACTACACCGCCAGCCATCGCGGCGATATCGGCCGCACGCTGCCGGGACATGAGCGCATTCTGCTGGCCATTCGCGGGCGCAAGCCCAACGCGGCGCGGCTGGCGGTCCGACAGTTGTTGCGCGACACCGGGCGGGTCGTGGAGCAGGTTACCAATTCCGCCCAGAAGCGTCGCCGCGTCGCCAAGGCCTAACCAGTTTTACCAACTGCTACTTCTCAATCTACGGCAATCTCTTGCAAGGTGTTTTCATGGATCTTTCGTCATTCGGTCGCTATCCCTCGCTCAAGGACAAGGTCATCTTCGTCACCGGCGGCGGCAGCGGCATCGGCGCCGCGATCGTCGAATGCTTCATCGATCAGGGAGCCAAGGTCGGCTTCGTCGACGTCAATGTGGAAAGCAGCAACAAGCTGGTCGATGGCTTGCAGGCGCAATACGGTCGCAAGCCGCTGTTCATTAAATGCGATCTCACCGATACCAATGCCCTGCGGCAAACGGTCAAGGATATTGCGGCACAGCTTGGCGATATCGACGTGCTGGTCAATAACGCCGCTCATGACCAGCGCCACAAATGGGAAGACGTGACGCCGGAATACTGGGACGAACGCGTCGCCATCAACATCAAGCAATACTTCTTCTGCATGCAGGCGGTGCTGCCGGGCATGATCAAGAAGAAGGCTGGGTCGATCATCAATACCGGCTCGATGAGCTGGAAGGCCAAGCAAGGCGGCATGCCGGCCTACACGACATCGAAGGCGGCGACCCACGGCCTGACGCGCGGCATGGCGCGCGATGTCGGCAAGGACAACATTCGCGTCAACACGGTGGTGCCCGGCTGGGTCATGACCGAGCGGCAGCTGACCTTGTGGGTCGATGCCGAGAGCGAGAAGGAGATCGAGCGCCAGCAAGTTCTGGCCGGCCGCGTCATGCCGGTGGATCTTGCGCGCATGGTGCTGTTCCTTGCCTCCGACGATTCCAAGATGTGCTCGGCGCAGGAGTTCACCGTCGATGGGGGCTGGGTCTGATCAGCCGCCGATCGTTCAGGTGGGGGGATAACGGATCGCGATCACTTCCAATGATTCCGGGCCGGTCGGCGTACGCAGGATGACTGTGTCGCCGACCCCCGCTTTCAACAGCGCGCGGGCGATGGGCGAAATCCAGCTGACATGGTTCTTCTCGCTGTCGATCTCGTCGATGCCGACGATGGTGACGGTGACCTCGCTGTCGTCTTCCCCATCCTTATCGATCCGGGCATAGGTGACCGTCGCGCCGAAAAAAACCCTGTCCCGCCTGGTCTGCTGGGTGGGATCGACCGCTTCCGCGGCAGCGATGCGCTTGTCGAGAAAGCGGAGGCGCCGATCGATCTCGCGCAGGCGCCGCTTGCCATAGATGTAATCGCCATTCTCCGACCGGTCGCCATTGCCGGCGGCCCATTCGACCACGCGCACCACTTCCGGCCGATCGACACGCCATAGCTGGCGCCGCTCGGCCTGCAGTTTTGCGAGACCTGCCGGTGTGATGTAGTTCTTCGACCCCGCCGGAACCGGCGGCGCGTCGTCGTCATCGGCATCGTCGGCCTGAAAGCCGAGATCGTCCGCATTCATGACAAAATTCCATTATCACGCGCAAAAAGAGCGATTTCTGGGTAATATTTCGTGATTATGTTGCAATTTGGCGGCGTTGGCCCCATATAACTCTCACTAAACTAGATTTCGGCTCGCTCCGATTATCGCTCTTACGAGAGCTTGACCCGGTTTCATCCGTTCTCCCGTTCAGGACCGTCGTGCGCTTCGCCCGGCGGCAATGTTTCTTTCTAAAGGTATTCTATGTCCATCGGAAAAGTTAAGTGGTTCAACGCCCAAAAGGGCTTTGGTTTCATCCAGCCGGAAGACGGCAGCAATGATGTGTTCGTGCACATTTCTGCAGTCGAGCGCGCTGGCATCGGTTCGTTGAATGAGGGCCAGAGCCTCAGCTTCGACGTCGAGCAGGATCGCGGCAAGAGCTCTGCCTGCAATCTGAAGCTGGCCTAAAGGGTTGTTCAGGGCGGCCAAGGCCGCCCTGTCTGCTCTTTCTACTCTTCGCGCTGAACTGATCAAGGATTGCAATGATGCTGAAGCCGGTCTCGAAGCAAGCCGAAGAATCGCAGCGCAAAGCCAAGGAGCTGTTCGAGAAGAATCGCCAGCGCGAACTTGATCTCATCAAGGAACGCGCCAAGGCCGACGCCATCGTTGCCGAAAAGACGTCGCGGCTGAAGGCATTACGCCTCGCCAAGGAAGCAGCCGATCGCGCTGACGCGGCCGCTGCCCCGCCGGTCAAGAAGACCCGCACCGTCCGCGCCAAGAGCGCCGACGCTCCCGTGGCTGCCGGCAAAGTCGCAGCAGCAGGCTCGTCCAAGGCCTAACCGCCCAACTATCAATCCGTGCATTTTCTGTCGGCCGGTCTCAGGCTGACAATGGCCATGAGCGAATTATAGACTATAATTCCTATTTCACACTAAACATTCGGCGTAACGGCCAAGAAATTGTAAATATACTCTAAGAAAACACACACCATTAATATCAGTTTTCGTGCGTGCCCGACTCCCCACAGATAATCAGTTGATTAACAAAGCTAAAATTAATCCGCTAATTCAAAGAATACTAAAAAACTCACACTATTTAATCAAAATCTGCCCAAAACTCGTCGAGACTCTCGCATAAGTTAACGGCAATATCCGGCGATTATTATTGGGTGAAGAGCGACGGTCTTAAAGAGGCGCGCGCAAGATGCTCCTTAAGATCGAACAGATCCGGCCGATCCCGGCCATCTGGTCATCCTTGGGGAGAGTTCTATGGCCACCGACACCACCAGCATTCAGTCCGATTCCGCCACCAGCTCCGTTGTCCAAGAGGGCGATGTCGAGCAGGGGCAATTGACCCAATCCGGCAATGCACCGGTTCCAGTGCAGATCCCGCAGGGCGAGAACGTGGTGCGGGTGCAGGTCACGCCGGGCGAAACGATCCAGCTGCCGTTTCCCGCCGATGGGCTGATTGCGCGCCTCGGCGATAACGGCAACCTCGCCGTCAAGGTCGGCGATGTGACCGTCATCCTGCTGGGCTATGCCGAGGCGACCGGCCAGGCCGACATCACCATCATCGGTTCCGACGGGCAACAGGTCGACGTTGCCGCCGTGCTGGCCGCAACCGATCCCAATATCGACATTCAGACCGCCGCTGGTCCCGGCGCCGGCGACCAGGGTACCGGCGTCGACAACAATGGCGGCGTCTTTTCGCCGTTCGACCCCGCCAGCGGCCTGGGTGGCCTCAACGCCGTGGGCGGTCTCGACCCGACCGGCCTCAATTACAACCTCGTCGGCCGCGAATTTCCCGAACTGATCGAGGATGACGAGGAACCCGACACCGCCCCGCTGCTGATCAATATCCGCCAAGGCGCCGTCATCAACGAAGACGATCTGGGCCTTGGTCGCCCAGAACTGCAGAAGTTGGCGCCCGACGAAGATTATCAGTATCAAGGCCAGATCGGCGGCGAACTCGCGCAGAGCCTCGGCATTGCTGGCGCCTATACCGGCGGCACCCCAGGTCAGGGCAACGATCCCCTCGATCTCGACGACCACGACCTCGACAACAATCCGGGTGATCCGCCCGCCAGTGACGACAATGGCCAGGGCGTCGATATCGACCGCGAGCCGCTGACCAGCACCGCCGTGGTGACGGTCAACTTCAGCGGCGACGTGCCGGGCAAGATCAGCTTCCAGAACGGCGCTGATATTCCGGTGCAGACGCAGCTTGAGGCGATGCACCTGACCTCGCATGGTCATGAGCTGCAGTACAAGTTGCTGCCGGCCGTCGGTGACAATCCCGGCACGATCGGTGTTGATGAAAGCCATGGCGAAGTGCTGGTCGCCTACTATGTTGAAGAGGGCACGCAATGGGTCCAGGATCCGGAGACCCAAGAATGGAGTGAAGTCGCAGCCCAATACGCCACGATCGTCTTCTCGATCGGCGTGCGCGAACAGCAGGGCGATACCGGTATCAGCGAGTTCAACCTCGACTTCACCATCTATGGCGTCGTCGATAATGTCGCTGGCACACCGGATGCCATCGGTGACATTGCCGATGTGCTCGACATCGACGTGCCGTTCTTCATGGTCGATTCAGATGGCTCCGTCACACCAAGCCCGGGCGATGCGCTCACCTACCATGTCGTCGACGACGTGCCGTCATTCGGCGCCACGGAGTGGGCGTTGGTGGGCGGCGAGGGCAATAGCGAGGGTACCTGGCAGCAGGTCATTAAGCCGGCCGATACCAGCATCACGCTTGATGAAACCGACGGCCTCGATGGTGACAGCGATGACGTCGATGCCAACGTCACCAATATCCTCGCTAAGGCGGGTTGGGATTCCCTGACGGCGCTGGGCGCCGCCAAGACGGACGTCGTGGTGAGTTTCGGCGCCGATGGCCCGGCTCTCGGCAATAACGAAGCCGGCAAGACCCTCTTCCAGGGGGATGACGACGATTGGTCCAACACCGACCCCAATTCTGAAGCCTTTCAATTGTTCGTCGCGGGCGGTACCGTCGAGCGCGGCGCCACCAATTGGACTATCACGGATGCTGAGGGCAACGTGCTGGTCGTCCACGCGCTGCAGATCGATGCCAATACCATCGTCGGCTATGCCAATCCCAACGATCCGGACGGCGATGGCATCATCATCGGCGAGGACGCGCCCAACCCCAACAGCCCAGGCAGCATTCCGGTCTTCGTTCTCAACATCGATCCGCAGACCGGCGAGCTCACGCTGGTACAGCTGCACCAGATCAATCATGGCGACACCAGCAACAACGACGAATCCTCGCCGTCGCTGGTGATCTATAGTCCCGGTGAAAGCGACATCGTCGCCAGCGACGATTTTGATTCGCTTGCCAATTGGTCCGTGCTTGATGGCGGCTCGGCCAGCATTGTCGGCGATATCGGGACGACCGATCCGCAACCCAACCCGAGCAATCAGGCACTGCTTCTGGCAGCCAACGATGTGCCCGGTGAAAGCGGCGACGGTTCTTCGCTGGAATCGATCGAAAACTTCTTTGGTCTGCCCGCCGGCACGCTTGCCACGACCGCCAATGATGGCGATGCCGGCAACGATGTCGAAGTGCCGACCGACGGCACGGCGATCAAGCAGACTTTCGAGGTCGCGGCGGGCAACCAGCTCACCGTCAAGTTCAACTTTCTCGAAGATGAAAGTGACGGTGCCTCTCCGAGCTTCCAGGATTTCGCCTTCATCGTCGTCGGTGACCATGTCTTCCGTCTCAGCAATGTTTCGCTGGCGAATATTTCTTCCGATGCGGGTGTCGGCAGTCTCAGCTGGGATGAAGAATCCGGCTATCTGACCTTTACCTTCACCTTCGCTCAAGATGGGCCGGTTCAGATCGGCTTCGGCGTGATGAACGAAGGCGATACCGACGTCGATCCGGCCTTGCTGATCGATAGCCTGGCCATCACCGATGGCGCCAGCCAACCCAATCCGGTCTATGTCGCCGGCACCGATTTTGACGGCGATCAAGTCACTGCACCCCTTGATGTCACGATCCAGGATGACGGCCCCACGGCGACCATCGTTATTTCCAAGACCGACACACTGCTGCTCGATGAAACGGAGCGCCAGAGAGGCGATGGCATTGCCTCGGTGACGGCCGATTTCGGCGACAACTTCAATGCCGGCGCGCTCGATTTCGGCACTGATGGCCCCGGCAGCGTCACCTACGCGCTGGTGCTGACTGGCACGAACGTTCCCTCCGGCCTCTATGCGGTCGATCCCACCGACACCGAAAGTGTCATCGACGGCATCGGCCGCGGCGCCGAAATTCTTCTCAGCAAGGACGGTAATGACGTCGTCGGCAAGATCGGTACGACCGAATATTTCCGCATCAGCGTCGATGCCGACGGCAAGGTAACCTTCACCCAGTCGGACAACGTCTGGCATGGCGATACCGGCAGCAACGACGACTCCCAGACACTGACTTTATCTGCCGCGGACGCGCTCAAGATCGTCCAGACCCTCACCGATATCGACGGCGACAGCGCCAGCGGGTCGATCAATCTGGGCCAAGGCGTCTTCAGCATCGAGGATGACGGCCCCATCGTCAGCGCGACAAGCGAGTCTTCGGTCAGCATCACGATGGATGAAAGCGTCGGCGCCGACGCCAATGATCCGAACACCTCCCCGACCAGCGACGAGCCTGCGGAAGCCGGCTTCTTCGGCACCAAGACCGGTTCCGTCGCCGGTCTCTTCAACGCCGTCGATTTCGGCGCCGATGGCGCCCAGGCCGGCATCAATCCGCAGTACAAGCTGGTCCTGCGCACGGAAGCCGGTGAAAACATCGACATCGGCACGACCGAAGTTCCGACCAATCTGTCTGTCAGCGATCCCACCGGTCTTTATCCCGTCGACAATATCGTCCTGGTCGCCGTCTCCGACTATCAGGTCAATGGCTATGTCGGCAGCTATGATGCCGACTCGTCCACCAATGTCCTCGCTTTTGTTGTGCGGGTCGATGCGGCGACCGGCGAGCTCACTGTCTCGCAGGCCCTGCCGATCTCCCATGGTATCGACGGCAGTTCGGCCGCTGCCCATGACGATGTGGCCAGCCTCGTCGTCGGCGATCTCGGCGGCATTTTCGTCTCGCTGACGGCGACCGACGGCGATGGCGACAAGGCGACCGTCGAAGCACCGGCAGCACTCGGAATCTCATTCGAGGATGACGGCCCGATGATCATGGCCGTCTCCAGCTATGTCGCGATGGACGAAAACGGCCTGCCGGGTGGCATTGCCGGCGGTCCCGGCGACAATGGCGGTACGGCTTCGGCCGATTTCGTCGTCAGGGTCGATTTCGGCCAGGACGGCGAGGCCGCCAACGCGTTCGAGCTCACCAGCATCACGGCGACCGTCGATGGCCAGCCATTGGTGCTGGCGACCGCCGGTGGCCAGCCCATCAATGTCTCGGTCCTCGCGGTAGCCGAAAACGGCTATCCGGCCGGCACGCTGGTCGGCTGGTCCGGCCCGTCGCTCAGCGAACACGGCTATTGGGCCTTCACCGTCACCATCAACCAGGAGGGCCAGGGCACCTTCAACCTGCTGCTGCCGCTCAATCACCCGCGTCAGGACGACGGTAATCCCAACAACGGCACCGAAACTGCGTGGGAAGACAACATCCTCCTCTCGGTCGGCGTGCGCGCGACTGATGGGGACGGCGACACCGTCAACGCCACGGTCACATTCAATGTCGATGACGACACCCCGACGGCGGTCGGCGACAATATCGGCACCTTCGTCGAGAATTCGGCCAAGGTCGATCTCGGCACGGTGCTTGATGTCCTCCTCGCCAACGATCTGCCCGGTGCCGATGGCATCAATGCCACTTCCCCCGGCGTGGTCACGCTGGCCAATGGCGGTGTCGGCGCGCTGGGTGGTATCTTCACCATCGAGAATATCGACGGCGTCGAGCACGTCTTCTACCAGGCGCCGGCCAATGTCGCCGACGATGCCAATGATACGGTCCAGTACACCTTGGTCGACAAGGACGGCGACGCCACCACGGCGACCATTACCGCGACCGTGACCGATCGCGGCGGCGGTACCGGTTTGGTGGCGGTGTTGCAGAAGGGGAAAGTCGGCTATGAAGACGGGCGGCTCGACCCGCAGGGCCAGACCGATCTTGATCCGATCGACGGTCGCCTGACGCTGCCGTTCAAGCTGAAAATCACCCCGACCGATGCCGGCGATACAACTGATTCCGTCGTCATCGGGGGAATTCCGTCCGGCGCCAGTGCCAGCTTTGGCGCGCTCGAACTGCCCGTCAGCGGCGGCACCATCACCCTGGTGCGCGGCCAGGACAGCGGCATTTATGATGACTTCCTCGACAGCCTCACCACCATTGACGGCGCGAACATCAACGTGACGCTTGAGGAGCATGACTCACGCGACTTCACCATCACTCTCAACGGCGTGGTCGATCATGTCGCCATCACGCCGGCCAGCGACAGCATCGTGGTCGATGCGGTGGCGGCGCAGCCGGCGCTCACCGACCCCGCCGATCAGACCAAGGTCGAAGCCGGCGAGAACGCGGCCAATACCAGTTTTACCGTCAACACCACGGCGACCTTTGCCGATTTCGACGACGCCAACGAAACGCAAATCGTCTTTATCAAGAATCCGGCTGCTGGCTGGACCATTCAATCGGTTGAGAGCAATGGCACGGTCCTGGTGCCGATCGCCCCGGTCGCTGGCTATGACGGCTACACTGCTTATGCCGTGACAGGTCTTGCCGACAGCGGCAGCGGCTCAGTGCCCTTGACCATCGTCGTCACAGGCCCGGCCGATCCGGTCAGCAGCACGACCGAAACCATCGAGATTAAGGCGGTTGCTTTCGACGTCGAAGTGGGCGCCGGGTTTACCATCGCCAATGACAAGGCGGAAGCGACCCAGACCGTCGATCTCACCATCACCGACCGCACCGGCGGCACGGATGACGTCAGCTTCGTCGGTGGCGGCGAAGGCGGCTATGAAGACGGCCAGCCGACCTCGGCCGGCCAGACCGCGGTCGACCCGACCGACGGCCAGTTGTCGCTCGCCTTCAATTTGAAGGCGACCGCGACGGATTCGGGTGACGCGGTTGGTCAGGTGATCATCGGTGGCATCCCCTCCGGTGCCACCGCAACCTGGACGCAAGGTAGTTTCACGCTGACCATCGCCGGCGGCGGCACTGTCACCATCACCGGCGCCACCGGCGGCACCGAAAACATCGCCGGCGCCCGCGCCGCGTTCTTGGCCGACCTCATCGACGGCAACGGCGCCAACCTGACGGTGACGCTGCAAGAGCACGATTCCCGCGACGTGACGCTCACCATGCAGTCGACCATCGGCGGCACCCAGACCACCGGTGACACGGCCTTCGCCATCGTCGATGCGGTGGCCGCACAGCCGGCACTAACCGACCCTTCTGACCAAGCGACGACGGAAACGGGCGCTGCCTCGACCACCTTCACAGTGACGACGACCGCGACCCTCGCCGATTTCGGCGATGGCAGCGAACAGCAATACGTCCTCATCAAGACGCCGGATGCCGGCTGGTCGCTCGGCACCGTGCTGATCGACGGCGCGCCTGCAACAGCCATTCCGGGCGGCCTCGCCTTGTTCCCCGGCTACACAGCCTTTGCCGTCTCGATCGCAGCTGACGCTGCCGATGGCAGTCAGGGCCAGGTCGGCGTGTCCATCGTGGTCAACGGCCCGGGCAATGTCGCGGCCGACACCACCAAGACGATCGAAATCAAGGCCGTCGCGATCGATGCGGAAGCCGGTTTCGGCCTCGATTCCGCCAACGACATCGCCCAGGTCACCCAGACGGTCGACCTCAAGATCGTTGACCGCGTCGGCGGCAACAGCGATGTCAACTACACCGGCGGCGGCGAAGGCGGCTATGAAGACGGCCAGTCAAGCTCGGCCGGCCAGACCTCGGCCGATCCGGTCAATGGCCTGTTGTCGCTGGCCTTCAATCTGAAGGCGACCGCGACGGATCCGGGCGACACCGTCAGCCAGACCACCATCGGCGGCATCCCCTCGGGTGCCACCGCGACCTGGACGCAAGGTGGCTTCACGCTGACCTTCGGCCCCGGCAGCAGCACCATCACCGCGACCAGCGGCGGCACCGGCACCGATGCCTCCCGCGCGGCGTTCCTGGCCGATCTCATCGACGGCAACGGCGCCAACCTGACCGTGACGCTGGCGGAGCACGATTCTCGCGACGTCAACCTCACCATGCAGTCGGTCATCGGCGGCCAGTCAACCAACATCGATACGGCTTTCGCCGCCGTCGACGCCGTGGCGGCGCAGCCGGCGCTCGTTGACCCGGCCAATGAGTCGAAGCAGGAATCGGGCGCTGCCTCGACCAACTTCACCGTCACGACCACGGCGACCTTCGCCGATTTCGACGATGCCAACGAAGCGCAATATATCCTGATCAAGAATCCGGATGCCGGCTGGTCGCTCGGCACCGTCACCATCGACGGCGTGCCGGCGACGGCCATCGGCGGTGGCCTGACCGACTATCCCGGCTACACCGCCTTCGCGGTCAGTACCCAGGCCGATGCCAATGACGGCAGCAAGGGTTCCGTCAACCTCGTCATCGAGGTCAACGGCCCGGGCGACGTCGCGGCGAGCACCACCAAGTCGATCGAGATCAGGGCGGTCGCCATCGATACCGAAATCGGTGCCGGCCTCGGCACCGGCAACGACAAGGCGGAAGTGACCCAGTTTGTCGACCTCACCATCACCGACCGCACCGGCGGCACGGATTCGGTGACACTGAAGACGGACCCGGCGCTTGGCTACGAAGACGGCCAGCCGACCTCGGCCGGCCAGAACACGGCCGATGCGGCGAACAGCCAGCTCACGCTGGTCTTCACCATGAAGGTCACCCCGACCGACCCGACCGATCCGGTCGATCAGGCGGTCATCGGCGGCATTCCGACGGGTGCCACGGCGACCTGGACTGACGGCGTCCATACACTGACCTTCGCCGCTGGCAGCAACATCATCACCGCGATTTCGGGCGGCACCGAGAACGTGGCAGGTACCCGCGCCGCCTTCCTTGCAGCCCTTGAATCGGCCGGTGGCGCCGATATCAGCGTGAAGCTTGCCGAGCATGACTCGCGCGACGTCACCCTCACCATGAACTCGACCGTGGGCGGTACGCTCTCGGGCGGCGACCACACTGAAACGGCGACCGTCGATGCCGTGGCGGCGCAACCATCGATCAATGACTCCGGCGATCAGAGCCAAGCGGAATCCGGCAGCTCGCGGACCATCTTCTCGTTCCAGACCACTGCGAACTTTGCCGACTTTGCCGATGCGAACGAGAACCAGTACATCCTGATCAAGGATTTCGCCCCCGGCTGGACCCTTGATAACCTGCTGGTAAACCTGACCGAAGTCTGGGCCAGCGCCATCGACGGCGCCACGCTCGGCTATCCCGGCTACAGCGCCTACCTCGTCAACGATTTCGTGGATACGGGCTCGGGCTCGATCAGCGTCATCGTCGCCGTGGGCGGCCCGGGCAATGTGCCGCCCGGCGGCTCGCAGCAGCTGGTCGAAATCAAGTCGGTGGCGATCGATGCCGTCGACGGCAGCGACCTCACCACGACCAACAACGTCGCCGAGGCGACCCAGACGGTGAACTTCACCGTCACCGACACCACGCCGACCGTGTCGGCGGTACAGACGACGATCCGCGTCGATGAAGACGGCTTTGCCGCCGGCAACAAGGATGCTGCCGACGACGCGATCGGCGACGACACCTCGACCGATGCCGTCACCTTCAACGGCAATTTCAGCTACTCCACCGGCAAGGACGCGATCACCAGCATCACGCTGGGCACGACCGGCGGCCTGACGGGTCTCACGACCCTCGACAACCTGCCCGTCAAGACCGTGTGGGATGCCGGTACTAAGACCCTGACCGGCTTTGCCGATACTGACAATGACGGCGTCATGGACAATGGCGAACGTCCGGTCTTCACCCTGGCAGTGACCAATGTCACGAGCGGCGCCTATACCTTCACGCTCAATGAGCCGGTCCGCCACGACGCCGCCAATGGCGGCGCAGGCGCCAATTTCGAAGACGATAAGAGCTTTGCGATCAACATCCAGGTAACCGATGCGGACGGCTCGCCCAGCAATGTCGGCAGCGCCACGATCAACATTGATGACGATACCCCGACTGCGCGCAACGACACGGACAGCGTCGCCAATCTGTTGACCACGACCGGCAATGTCATCACCGGTCTCGACACTACCAGTGGCGCCGCCGGCGTTGACAGCAAGGGTGCCGATGGCGCCGTGGTCGATAGCGTCCGCCAGAACCCGGTCTATGGTAACAGCTTCGACAATGACGGCAGCAATCAGTTCACGGTGACCGGCCAGTACGGCCAGCTCACCATGAACACCGATGGCAGCTACTCCTACACGCGCTTTGGCACCGGCCCGCTTGATGCGGTCGATCACTTCGAATACGCGCTGAAGGACGGTGACGGCGACGTCAGCACTGCCTTGCTCGACATCACGATCGCGGACAAGGGCACGACCTTGACCTTGCCGGTGGCGGGTCAGGCAGGCGCGCTGGTCGACGAGAAGGGTCTGCCGCTCGGCACGGGCGAACTCGCCGATTCGGCCTTGAATTCTGATGAGTCGGAAAAGGTCAACGGCACGATCAGTTTCGCGGCGCCTGATGGTGTGGCGTCTATCCAGATCGGCACCACGATCCTGACGCTGGCGCAGCTCACCACGGCGGGCACCTATCCGCTGACCGTGGCCGATGCCGGCGGCCATGTCGGCACGCTGGTCCTCACCGGCTATGCCGCCGGTGTGCTCAGCTACACCTATACGCTGACCCAGAACACCAATGGCGAAGGCACCCATGACGACTTCGTCGTCAAGGTGACCGACAGCGACGGCGATTTCAGCAACGGCACGCTTGTCATCAATATCAAAGACGACGCGCCGATCGCTAATTTCGACAATGGCGGGACCATCGGGTCGGGCATCACGGCCAACGGCAATGTGCTGACCAACGACGTGCTCGGTGCCGACGGCGCAGTTGCCACCATCCCCGTGGGCGGTGTCATCGGCGTGGTTCTCGGCAATGACCCGGTCTCGAAAACGACCGGTGTCAGCACCAGCATCGTCGGCAATTTCGGCACGCTTATCCTGCATGCCGATGGCAGCTACACCTATGTTGCCAAGCCGAACGCCCAGATTCCCATCGGCGGCACGGATATCTTCAGCTACACGATCGAGGATTCCGATGGCGACCGCGCTGTCACGCAGCTCGCCATCACGGTGACGCCGACCAGCATCATCGTCGCACCTGCCGACAAGACGGTCGACGAAGCCGCCCTCGATCTGGTCAAGGATCTGGGTGATCTTGGCCCCGGCACCGTCACTGGCAGCCTGCCCGCCTCAGCGGATGAATCGGTGAGCGGCAGCCTCACCTTGCCGGCCGGCGTCAACGTCATCCCGCAGAGCAATGTGCCGACCACCTTCGGTCTGTTCTCGATCGATGCCAGCGGCAACTACACCTACACGCTCGTCAAGAACTCGCTCGACCATACCAGCGACCTGCCGAACACCAATCCGGCCTCGCGCAATCCCGACAATGTGCAGGAAACCTTCACGATCCAATTGCAGGACGGTGTCGGCAATACCGGCCAGACCAGCATCGTCATCCACATCAAGGACGACGTCCCCAGCGTGACGCTGCAGGGCATCATCCCGACATTGACCGTCGACGAAAGCGATTTCACCTTTGACGCCACAGCCGACTTCTCCGGCCTGTTCCAGACGGTGGCGGGTGCCGACGGGCTTGCAGCACCGGTCGCCTATTCGCTCGGCATTCTCATCCCCGGCCTGCCAACCAACCTCTTCGACGTGCTGGAAGGTCATCAGATCCTCCTGGTGATCAACAACCAGGGCGAGGTCGAGGGTCGCCTCTACCTTCCCACCGACATCAACGGCTTGCCGACCGGCCCGATAGCCTTCACCGTCTCGGTCGACAGCGCCGGCGTGGTGACGCTCGATCAGGACCGCGCCATCAGCCATCCCAATGATACCAACCCGGACGATTCCGTCTCGCTCATCGCCACCGCCATCACGCTGACGGCGTCGGTCACGGACAATGACGGCGATACCTCCAGCGCCACCGCCAATATCGGCGACAAGCTGGTGTTCAAGGATGACGGCCCGGCACTCACCCTGGTCACGCCGCTCGAGGCGCTGACTGTGGACGAGACCGACTTCACCCAGAACGCCAGCGTCAATATCAACACGCTGTTCAGCATCCAGTTCGGCGCCGACGGTCCGCTGCAGATCTCGGCCAGCAACTTGACGCCGGCCAAGGTGTTCAGCCTGGCGGTGAAGTCGCCCATCATCACCGAAACCAACCTCATCGACATCGCCACCGGCCAGTCGATCAAGCTGTTCCAGGTCGACGCCCATACCATCGTCGGCAAGGTCGGCGTGCAGGATGCCGCCATCTTCACCATCACCATCGACAACAATGGCGTGCTGACCCTCGACCAGCATTCGGCGGTCCAGCATCCGACCAACGATCCGAATGAGCCCGTGACCATGGGCCTGGCCGACCTCGTCACCGTCACGTTCACGATCCGCGATGGCGACAAGGATCTCGACAGCGAGACGCTTCAGATCGGCGACAAGTTCGTCTTCAAGGATGACGGCCCGAGCAACAGTGCCACGAGCATCGGTGCCGTCGGTATCATCCTCGACGAATCCAACGGCACCGGCAGCGGCAATGACGGCGTCAATCCCGGCATCATCGCCGCCGCCACGGTGCAGTCGCTGTTCAACCCGGTGGAATACGGCCATGACGGCCCCGGCGCCGTCAGCTACAAGCTCCAGGCTACCAACAATGCCCCGGCCGGCCTGTGGCTCAGCGGCCAGTCGGCACCGGCCGACCAGATCCTGCTGGTCAAGATCAGCGACACCGAATACCAGGGCAAGGTCGGCGGCATCGGTGCCACCGCCTTCAGCATCACCATCAACCCGCTCACCGGCCAGGTCACGGTGACCCAGCTGCTGACCCTCGAACATGCGCAGGATGGCGGCCCGGGTGCCGCTCATGACGACCTCGCCAGTCTCGCGGCCAGCATCTTCGTCGTGCAGCGTGTGACCGATCACGACGGCGATTTCAGCGAGGCGGCCAGTGCGACCCCGCTTGCCATCGGCTTCCAGGATGACGGTCCCAGGGCGACAGCCGACAGCCAGCTGGCCTCGGTCGACGACAATGTCGTCAACCACAACATCGGCACGGTTGCCGGCCTGCTCCTGAATGACGGCTACGGTGCCGACGGTCCTGCGGCGAGCAATGCAATCACCATTGCCCAGGGCAGCCTCAACGGCACGGTGACGATCTCGGGCGGCAACCTGCTCTATACCTCGGCCACCAATGTGGTGCCGGGTGCCAACCAGACCGAGACCTTCACCTACACCATCACGGACAAGGACGGCGACACGACCACGGCGACCTTCTCGGTGCTGTTGACCGATACCAAGGCGACCTTCTCGCTGGCCCCGGTCAATTCGTCGGTGGACGAGGAAGGCCTCACCGGCGGCAATGTCGGCGACAGCTACGCCTCGGGCGATCTTGCCGGCCAGGCGATCTCGGTCACCAACCAGGCGCTCAACATCAACTACGGCACAGATGTACCGGGCACGGTGACGTTCGACGCGGGCCAGCCGGGCCTTACCGGCCTCACCACAGCCGGCGGCACGCCGGTCAACATCGCCATCCTGGGTACGGGCGAAGTGGTCGGCTACACCGGCGGCGTTGTTCCGACGACGACCGGCGCTGGCAGTGTCGTCTTCTTTGCCTCGCTCAACGCGAGCGGCACGGGCAGCTACAACTTCACCCTGGTGAAGCCGCTCGACCACCCGACCGCGAACACCGAGGACGACAAGGTGCTGACCTTCGCCATCACGGCCAAGGATGCCGAGGGCGAAGGCTCGCCGGCGACCTTCACCGTCACGGTCGATGACGACGGTCCGATCGCCGTCAACGATGGCACCACCGCGGTGGTCGCTCTCAACAGCGCCGTGGGCGGCAATGTGCTGACCAACGATTTCGGCGGCGCCGACGGCAAGGACAGCGTCATCGGCATCAAGCTCAGCTCGGACGCCAGCTTCTCGGTGCCTGGCACCCTGAACGTGCCCGGCGGCTCCCTTACCATGGGCGCCAACGGCCAATGGACCTTCACCCAGACCGGTGCCGTCGCGTCGCCCGACACCTATACCTTCACTTATCTGATGAAGGACAAGGACGGCGACACGGCGCAGGCGACCTTCACGGTCGACGTCATCAACGCCGTCAAGCCGTCGTTCAGCGACGCCGTCGCGGTGGTGGACGAAGATGGCCTCATCGGCGGCGCCAATCCGCATCTCACCGTGGCACAGGGCGCCGGCGACCTCGTCGGCGGCTCGGGCGTCAGCGAGGCTGTCTATAACGGCACCGTCGCGGTCAACTGGAACGGCAACACTGGCACGCTGGCCCTCGGCATCGACCAGGCGCAGCTCAACACCATCACGCTGCATTCCGGTGGCAGCCCGCTCCTTGCCAACGTGACCGGTATCGGTACGCAGACCCTGGTCATCAAGGATGGCGTCGGCAATCCGGTGATGGAGATCACGATCAACAACAGCGGCCAGTATCAGGTCACGCTGAAGCAGTCGATCGAGCACAGCAACGCCAGCAACGGCGACAACGAAAACACGACCGACCCGATCCTGCCCGTCACGGTGACGGCGACGAACAGCGCCGGCTCGGCCAGCCAGTTGCTCAACATCACCATCGATGACGATCAGCCGACCACGGTGAACGATGCGATCTCGGTCAATGAATCGACGACGACCGGCGCCAACGTCATGTTCATCCTCGACGTCTCGGGCAGCATGGGCTGGGGCAAGGATGCGGACAGCGCCCCGACCGGTGGTAACCCCACCCGCCTGACACTCGCCAAGAATGCCATTCTCGCCACCATCCAGAAATATGTCGACGCGAATGGCGGCTATGACATCAACGGCAACAACGCCAACGTCAAGTTCCAGCTGGTCCTGTTCAGCAGCGCCACCAGCAATCCGACCACGGTCTGGGTCACGGCCTCGGCAACCAATGCCGCCGGCAGTATCCAGGCCTATGTCAACGCGGCCGGCCTCGGCTCGAATGCCACCAATTACGACAACCCGCTGATTGCGGCGCAAACCGCCTTCAACAACAGCGGCAAGCTCAACGGCGCCGTCAACGTCTCCTACTTCCTCTCGGACGGCGCGCCGAACGAAGGGTCGACGGGCGACGGTCAGAACAACGAAAACGGTCCGACCGCCGGCACCACCGACGATGACGGTATCGGCGTCAATGAAGAAGCGGCATGGAAGGGCTTCCTCACCAACAATGACATCATGTCCTATGCCATCGGCATCGGGCCGAGCGTTTCGGTGGTGGATGGCCCCACACCTGCGGGCAGCGGCCAGGGCAATGACGAGCTCGACCCCATCGCCTATGACGGCAAGAACGAGGTCAACCTCAACGCCATCTCGGTCGCCAATCTCGACGACCTCGGCGCGGTCCTCGGCGGCACCGTGGGCGGGGCCATCAACGGCAATGTGCTGGCCAACGACAAGGCCGGCGCCGATGGCTGGAACAGCCCGGTGATTTCCAAGATCACCTATGACGGCAAGGACTACACCGACGGCGACAACGACGGCGATATCGTGGTCGAAACCGCCGCCGGCACCCTCACCATCTACACCAAGGATGTGGGCGCCAACGAGGCGGGCGATTACGGCTTCTCGTCGAAGGCGGTCGCCGCCGACACGCCGCTTGAATTCGACTACTGGGTCACCGACACCGACAACGACCCGGTCGAGGGTACACTCACCGTGACGGTACTGAACGTCGCCGCGAACGAGGCACCGGCGGCAACGAATGTGAATGCCAGCGGCAATGAGGATACGGTCATCACCGTCACCCTCGCCGGCACGGATAGCGACGGCACGATCGCTGCCTTCAAGCTCGCGACCCTGCCCGCCAACGGCACGCTCTACCTGGCCGACGGCGTGACCCTGGCCCAGATCGGGGTCGAATATGCCTCCGGCTCGTTCAAGTTCCAGCCGAGTGCGAACTATAACGGCCCGGCCAGCTTCACCTACACGGTGAAGGACGATGACGGCGCCTTTGATGCGACGGCGGCAACGGCGTCGATCACCGTGAACCCGGTCAACGACGCACCGGTCCTCAACGCTGCCCTGACCCCGGTTCTCACCGCCATCGCCGAGGATTCCGGTGCGCCCTCGGGCGCCGTTGGCACCCTCGTCTCGGCCATTGCCGGCACCTCGGGCATCGCCAATGTGACGGATTTGGAAGGCAATTCGATCGGCATCGCCATCACCGGCAAGACTGGCGCAGGCAGCTGGTGGTACTCGATCGACGGCGGCGCGAACTGGCTGACATTGGGCGCGCCCAACGACGACACGGCGCGTCTGCTGAATGCGTCGGCCCTAGTCTATTACCAGCCGGCCGCCAACGAGGAAGGGGCCAACATCGCCAACATTACCTTCCGGGCCTGGGACCAGACCTCCGGCAGCAATGGCGCCACGGCCGATACCAATCCGGGCAATGGTGGCAGCACGGCATTCTCTTCCGCCACGGATACCGCTGCCATCACGGTTACCCCGGATGTCGCGCCGGTGGCTTATGACAACTACAAGCAGGCGGTTGTGACGCAATCGGGCGGGGACACGGTGCAGATCGTCGATCAGCAGTTTGGCGCAGCACCCACATTCACTATTGCTGCTAATGCAAACTCCGCGGCGGATGCAAACTGGGTTCGTAACGACGCCGTGTATGTCTTCCAAGGAACTAATGAGCTTGAGTTGGTGGATGACAACGGCAGTTCAAATGGCGGCTCAGGATCGGCGAAAGTCTATTCGCAAGCTTTCACGCTGCAAGCAGGGCAGACGGGCGTGGTTACCTTCGACGTAGATATTCCGGACTCCAGCTTCGGCAATGGAGATGTTCTGTCCTGGCAGCTCTATAGTTGGAATGGAAGTAGCTATGTTGTGGTTGCCGGAAAGAATGGCACGCATACTACAAACGCGGATTCGAACGGCTTCTCGATATCTATCGATGCTGCTGTCAGCAATACGAAGTACCGCGTTTTCTTCGAAGCCAAGGACAACACTAGCAACAGCCAAGATTACAATGCGGAAATTGACAACTTCGAAATCTCCGTTACCAACCCGTTGGTAACCAACACCACCAACGCGACCGGCAATGTCCGTACCGACGCCATGAACCTGCCGGGCAGCAGCGATCCTTGGGGTGCGACCGATACCAATGGAACCGAGGCGACGACGCTTCAGGTGTTCGTCAGCGGGGTCTGGACGACTGTCGCCGGGGGTGCCGGCACCGTGGTTGATACGCCGAATGGTACGCTGACCATCTCGCAGGACGGAGCTTATACATTCGTGCCGGATGCGGATATCGCCAATGTCGGCGAACAGGATGTCGTGCAATACCGGTTGCGGCAGGACGATGGCGATTTCGACACCGCCAATCTGGTGCTGGGGATCGGCAGTTCGGCTTATGTTGAACCGACTGCAACCAATGTCACCGGCAACAGCAGCGGAACCGGCAATGCGGATATCCTGCTGGGCAACGACGCCGATAATAACATGAATGGTGGCAACAGTGATGACCGCTTGGAAGGCCGTGGCGGCAACGATACGCTGACAGGTGGTAGTGGAACCGACTTCCTGTTCGGCGGCAGCGGCAACGATGTCCTTGTCTATGACAACGCCGACTTCTTCGATGGCGGCGCCGATCGCGACACGCTGCGTTTCGACGGGACCGGGACGTTGAGCTACGACGACGCCAAGTGGAACGACATCGAAGTGGTCAACCTCAATAGCAATAGCTCTGAGGCAACTTTGAGTCTGTCGCTCGCGGATGTGCTCGATATCCTGGCAGAGAATGGCGGTGTCGAAAAAGACGGCGGCGGAACTCACCAGAATGGCGGTATCAACATTGCACTGTTCGTTACAGGTCAGACCGGATCCAACGACGACAATGTTGCGCTGAACGGCGCCGGCTGGTCTGATACCGGCAACAATGTCACTGCGGATATGGGCAACGGCAGTCAGACATTCAGCATCTTTACGCACAACAATAGCGGCAATCCGGTCTATGTCGCCGTGGCGAATGGCATGGATATGTCACTTAATGGTGGTTCGCAGTTCGAAGTGAGCTAACAACCTTAAATACGCGTAGTGAAAGGCGGGGCCATGTGCCCCGTCTTTTCATTTGGCCCCGGCAGCTGAGATTTCTGGGCATCAGCAGTTTGCCGATCACGCCCGGTTCCATGACCGAAGCGGCATCAACACTGCACCGTTGGCAGGAGTCGGGCAATTTGCCCAACTGGGATAAAGGCGTATCATCAACCCATGCTGCCGCAGCATCCCATGATGCCGATCGCGATTGACCCCATGACGGCGCGTTGGGCGGCGGAACATGCCGACCGGCGCTGGGCGCTTTTTCTCCGGTTCTGGCAGGATCTGGCTCTGCGTCTTGGCCGCCTGCCAACCCGCCGCGACCTTGATCCTGCGGACCTTACCGCGGCACTCCTCCCCAGCATTTTTCTGATCGATATCCTGCCGGCGGACGACAAGGTGCCGCGCATCCGTTTCCGCTTCCGCCTGCTGGGCACCGAGATCATGCTGCATGAGACCGTGCGCGCCGGCAGCTATCTCGATGAATTGGGCAGCGAAGCGGATCTCTCCGAGATCGAACAGCAATATCACGCGGCCATGGCCGGCCGCATCCAGTTGCGGGCGGCAACCTTGTTCTGGGAGAGCCGCGACAAGGATCATATCGGCTACCATGTGCTGATGCTGCCCCTCGGCAGTCAGGAGGTGGGTGGTCATGAGGTGGGCGGCGATGATGGCGGTGTCGCTCATCTCATCGGCTGTGCCATCTATGATGACGAACACCACATCTCGACTCAATCCGAGTCGATAAATTCCCTGCTGCGGGCCGGCTTGCCGACCAAGCGGGTCACACGCTAAAACCACCGGAATGCGCCGCGCGGAAACCACGGGGCCATTTCATCTGACAAGAAGGCATGATGCGCATGGCTGCCGCGGCACCGATCACGACGTTGAAACCCGCCGATCTCGCCCGCCGTTACGGGCCCTGGGTGCTGCTGATGCTGCTCGCCCTGGCGTTCGGGCTGTATGGCCGCTATGGCCTCATCGAGAACACGCCTGTCGGGCTCATGTGCCAGAGCGCCGATCCCGCCTGGTTCTGCCCGCTGCGCGAAGGGCTGATCCAGTTTAATTTCTGGAATGGCTGGAGCTGGGCCGCCATGACCGGCGGTGTCCTGGCCCTGCTGTTCGGCTGGCGTGCGGCGATCATGCTCGGCCTCGCTACCGGGGCCGCCGGCCTCGTCCTCTACAATGCGGGTCCGGCGGGCTTTGGAATGCTGCTGGCGCTTATGCGCCTCGTGCGGCGCTGACGCCGGACTTGGCGGCTTGGCGCCATGCGCCGGCGATGTTCAGCGTGTAGACCAGCAGCAACCCGCACCAGCTGAGTGATTGCCAGTTGAGCGGGCCCTCCGCCCAGGCGAGATAAAGCGCACAGCCGACGAAGATGACGGAGAGCGCGCGTTCCTCGCGACCATCAGGGATCGGCTGCAGCAGGCTGCCGCTGCGAATCTGCAGCAGCAGGAAAGCCGCAGCCGGCACGGCATAGGCGGCCAGCGGAAAGCCGCGATAGCGCCCGTCGAAGGCCAGCGCCAGCGCCACGGTCGCCGCACCCAGCAAGACCAGGAGGCGCAACAGCGACGCCACCGGCACAGGCCGCGTCTCCCGCGCCATCAGCCATCGTGTGGCGGCATTCAGCGGCGCGGTCGCGATCTCGGTTCCACCACGCAGCGCAAGCAGCAGCACGGCCAGGGCCTGCAGCAGCAGCCCGGTCTCGACCGCAAGATCGGCAAGGGTCAGATAGATCAGCGAGGCGCGTTCGACCTGCAGCACGATGAGGGCACCTGCCGCCATGGCACCCAGCGCATAACCGCCGGCGTCACGCAGGCTCGTCACGGAAGGCCGCGCCAGCCCCAATGCACCCAGCCCGATCAGGATGCCGATGCCGGCCAGATACGGCCAGTTCGGATGATTGCTGACCGGCTTGAACCAGTCGAACTTGGCGTGGCGCTCCGCATCGAACACGCCCCAATAACCACCGACGGCACCTTCCTGATGCCGCTTCCACGGCTGGTCGAAGGCCTCGATGAAATTGTAATCGAGGTTCTTCGTCTTCGCGTAGACCAGGAAGTCGCGCAGGTAACGCGCCTGGTCGACGATGCTGGGGATGGCGTCCTCCCGTGCGCGGCCGGCCGAGGGCCAGCCGGTCTCGCCGATCATCAGGCGGTGGCCGGGAAACTGCCGCGCCATCTCCTCCATCACAAATTCGATATGCACCACCGCATCGCTGGACGGTGCCGGATCGTCTTCCCAATAGGGCAGGATGTGGATGGTGAGATAATCGACCGCATCGACCAGCACCTGCGGCGCCTTCTGCCAGAAGCCCCAGACATCGGCATAGGTCACCGGCACGCTGGTCGCAGCCTTCACGCGGGTCACCAATGCCGCCAGCGTTTCGCCGCTCTGCTCGCCGCGCAGCAAGACCTCATTGCCGACGATGATCGCCTTCACCGCCTGTGGATAGGCGTTGGCAAGCTCGATCGCCTTTTCGATCTGCGGTTCGAAGCTCTTGGGTTCGCTGCTGATCCAGATGCCGAGCAGCACCTGCATGCCGCGTGCGGCAGCCAGCGGCACCACCTGGTCGAGGCCCTGGTCGGTGGCGTAGATGCGCACGCATTCGGTGATCGGCTGCAGCTGGGCCAGGTCTTCCTCGATCTGTGCCGGCGGGATCACCAGGCTGCGGTCATAGGGTGTCTGGTCGCCACGGAAGGGGGTATAGCTCACGCAATGGAGCTTGGGTTCCGGCGCCGGCGGCAACTCGACGCCGCGCCCGAGATAGGCCCAGAACGCGACGGACAGTAGCGTCGCAAGAAGCAACGGCACGCCCCAGATGCGCAGCACCGTCACGCGGCCTTCTTGGCTTCGGTTGCCGTCTCGATCTCTGGGTCGTTGCCGCTGACTGCCGCCAGGACGTCGATGAGGGAGGTTTCCGGATGGCTGCCGCGCTGGCCGATGCGCAGGGCGTTGATCATGGAGAGCACCAGCGCGGAGAAGAAGGGCAGGGATTGCACGAACATGAGGATCGCCCACAACAGCGCCGCCGGCTCCTGCGGGCGCGCCTCAAGCGTCCAGATCCCGCAACCGATCAGCGCCAGGAAGATTGCCGTCTCCTCGCGCGCGGCCACGATCCCACGCAAGGCCGCCGGCGCGTTCTCCATCTTCGGCGTGCGATGGAACGGCAGGTTCGAGGTGAAGATGCCGCGCCATACCGCCTTGCCGACCGCATAGGAAAGCGCGAGGCCGGCCAGACTGGCGCCGAGATTATCAAGGAAGCTGCACGGCACCTTCTCCGCATAGAGCCAGAACGACTTGCCGACCTTGAAGGCGAACATGCCGATGGTGACGAAGAGATAGACGGTCAGCGGCGGCGCCACATATTGCGGCCACAGGATCATGCCGAAGGTCCAGGCGACGGCCAGCGCGATAAAGGACAATTGAAGGCCGTCGGCGATCCAGGGCAGCCAGCCCGCGAGGAACTGATAGCGCTGCGCCGGTTCCAGCCGCTTGCCGCGGAACGGCAGCAGATCGCGCCAATGGCTTTTCAGGATCTGCATGGCGCCATAGGCCCAGCGATAGCGCTGCTTGCGGAAGGCGTCGAAACTGTCCGGCATCAGGCCGCGACCATAGCTCTTCTCGGTATAGACCGCCTTGTGCCCCGCCTCGAACAAACGAAGGCCCAGTTCCGCATCCTCGGTGATGCACCATTCCGCCCAGCCGCCGGCCTGTGTGAGGGCCGAGCGGCGGATGAGCGCCATGGTGCCGTGCTGGATGATCGCATTCTTCTCATCGCGGCTCTTCATGCCGAGATAGAAGAAGCCGGCATACTCCCAGAAGCACATGCGCTTGAAGAGATCTTCATGACCGTCACGGTAATCCTGCGGCGCCTGCACGAGGGCCACCTGCGGGTTGGTGAAATGCGGCACCAGATCGGAGAGCCAGCTCGACCGCACGATGTAATCGCTGTCGATGGTGGCGATGATCTCGGCATCGGGATTGGTTTCGGTGAGCGCATAGTTCAAGGCGCCCGCCTTATAGCCCGGCCATTTCGGCAGATGGAAGAAACGGAAGTTCGGGCGGTTAAGAGATTTGATATAGGCCTCGACCGGCTGCCAGACCGCATCATCCTTGGTGTTGTTGTCGATGATGAGGACTTCGTAATTCGGATAATCGAGCCGCTCCAGCGCCTGGATGGTCTCGATCATCATGTCCGGCGGCTCGTTATAGCAGGGCACATGCACCGACACCTTGGGCAGTTTCCAACTGCTATGGATGGGCGGCGGCACTAGGCTGCGCTTCGACTGCCCCAGCCACAGATTGACCGCCATCTCCAGCCCCTCGATGAGGAAGATGGTGAGCAGCAGCAGCACGGCGGGGGCCACCGCCACCATCGCGATGACATCGTAGAGGGTGAGGTACAGCTTGCTGTACTGGGCATAGATCAGTGCGGCCGTGATGACGCCGGCATATCCCAGCAAGGCCACGAAGAAGCGGCCGCGGCGCATCATGCCGAGCTCGGTGCGCATCAGGAACAGCACGAACACCAGGCCGACCACGACAGAGACGGCGGCAAAGGATTGCCAATTGGCGAAGTTGATGAGGTTGCCCTGAAGAGCAGGCTTCAGCTGCCGGTCGGCGTTCCACAGGCCCCAATAGGCGCCGACGCCACCTTCGACCGCGATCTTCCACGGCTGGTCGAAAGCCTCGATCACATTGTAATCGATATCGGCCTTCTTCGCCTCGAGCAGGAACTTGCGCAGGAACAGGCCCTGATTGACTGGCGAGGCGACGGCACCGCCTTTGTTCTTGTACTCCTCGCCTTCCTCATTGAGGGTCGAGCGCGTCAGCCCTTCGCTCGGCCAGCCGATTTCGGCGATGAGGATGCGCTTGCCCGGAAACTTCTCCTGCACCGTGTGATAGCGGTCGAGGGTCCATTTGATCGCCTGGTCCACATTGATGCCGTTCCAGAACGGCAGGATGTGGATGGCGATGTAATCCGTCTCCTCGGCGAGGTCGGGATTGTTGAGCCAGATGTCGAACGGCTCGGCGGTCGAGACCGGCAGATCGCTGCTGGCACGCACGCGGCGCAGATAGCCGATCAGTTCCGCCTTCAGTTCCGGATCGGCATAGCCTTCCTTGAACCGCGGATCGGTCTCGCCATCCTTCAAGGCCGGATTGGCTTGCCTCGAAAGCTCCACCACGCGCTCCTGGCTCATGCGGTAGCGGTGCAGGAATTCGTTGCCGACGATCAGCTGGTTGACGCCGCCGACATCGTGGCCGATCGCCACCAGATTGGCGATCTCGGCTTCGTTGGTCTTCTTGTCGCTGTCGATCCAGGCGCCGGCGGTGACGCTGAGGCCAAGCTCGGCAGCCAGCGCCGGGATGCGCTGCGACATGCCGGTCGATTCATAGGTGCGGATCGAGCGCGCCAAGCCCGCCATCAGCTGCAGATCCTGGCGAATCTCATCCGTGGTCGGTTCGCGTTTTTCGAGCGAGGTCGGGTCCTGCCGCCACGCAGCATAGGAAACACCACGCAGATCGCCCACGAATGGATCGGAATCGACGGTGGGGTTCAACACGAACCACGCCGCGGCGACCATGGCGGCGACGGCGAGGCCGATGAGCCAGTTACTAAAGCGCATGTATTTTCCGAACCCGAACGCCATCCCGGTTTTGGTCCAGGCCGGCCTCATGAGCCGTCCAGAACCCGCCGATCGATCGCCTGTTTACACATCAGCCGCGCGGGTCTTGAAACCATCCCAGCCCGGTCGGCTACTGCATCGCAAAATCGCCATTTTCGGGAGATTTTGCAAGGGGTAGACCAGCCTTACGCGTTACAACATCGCGTGATTGCCGTGACGCAACATCAGACACCGCCCGCCATCACCTTTAACCATGTTGCCGGGCAAGTGGTTCCCCAAGACGTCAGCCCAATTCCTTGAAGCGCTCCATGCCCTGGACCAGTGCCGCCCGGGTGCCGGGTTCCATGGCAGAATGGCCGGCATCGGGAATGACGGTGTAGCGCGCTTCCGGCCACAGCCGCGCGAGATCGTCGGCGGAGCGGATCGGGCAGACCAGGTCATAGCGACCCTGCACGATGAAGGCCGGAATTTTGCGGATCCGCTCGATGTTATCGATCAGGAAATTCTCCGGCAGGAAGATGCTGTTGGCGAAGTAATGCGCTTCCATGCGGGCGAGGCCCAGCGCCAGCGTGTCGCCGGAAAAGGCCTGGATGGTCTCAGGGCTGGGCAACAATGTCGAACAGCTGCCCTCATAGATGCTCCAGGCGCGCGCCGCCGGCATATGCACCTTGGGATCGGCATGCATCAGCCTCTTGTGATAGGCGCCGAGCAGGTCATGCCGTTCCGATTCCGGGATATAGCTGGAAAAAGCCCGCCAGGCTTCCGGGGCCAATTCCTTGAGGCCATAGAGGAACCAGTCGATTTCCGACTTCCGGCACAGGAAAATGCCGCGAAGGGCGAGGCCGCGTACCCGTTCCGGGTGGAACTCGGCATAAGCCAGCGCCAGGGTCGAGCCCCAGGAACCACCGAAAACAAACCAGGAATCCAGCCCCAGATGCCGCCGCAACCGCTCCATATCCTCAATGAGGAGGGGAGTCGTGTTGTTCCGGATCTCGCCCAGCGGTTTCGAACGCCCGCTGCCGCGCTGGTCGAAAATGATGATGCGGTAATGCTTGGGGTCGAAAAAGCGGCGATGGCTGGCATTGGCCCCGGCGCCGGGACCGCCATGCAGGAACACCACCGGCACGCCGCCCGGGTTGCCGCTTTCCTCGAAATACATGACATGGACATCGTCGAGCGCCAGCTCCCCAGTCTGATAGGGGGCGATATCAGGGTAAAGATCCTTGGGCGGCATGATGCGGGAACATCCTGGAGGGTGGGCGGAATATGGCAATTCTTATAGCACGCCATTCCCAACGCCCATCAACGGGTTTCCCCATCGGGCTTTCCGGGATGACTCCAACCGGAACCATCGCGCGCCGGAACCATCGCGCGATTGTGACGTTGAACCTGCCGGGACCCTCGAAAAAGGTGCCGTGGCGAGGCCGCCGCCGCGCTATACCTCTTCCAGAAAATCCTTCGGAATCGGTCTCGGAGCCACCCATCATGCGTATGAAGTTCGTCCTTCCCACTTTTCTCCTCGCCGGTACGGCGCTGCTGGTCAGCGGCTGCATGCAGGCGACCAGCCCGGCCACCGGCCGCACCTTCTCGACCAGCATCAGCGAGGCCGACGAAGCCAAGATCGGTGCCGACGAACACCCGAAGATCCTGAAGGAATTCGGCGGCGCCTATGCCGAGAAGCCGGCGCTCAACACCTATATCGACAGTGTCGGGCAGTTCGTGGCGGCGACCTCGGAACGGCAGGATGTCAAATACACCTTCACCGTGCTGGATTCGGCTGACATCAACGCCTTCGCCCTGCCCGGTGGCTATATCTACATCACGCGCGGCCTTCTTGCCTTGGCCGTCAACGAAGCGGAAGTGGCTGGCGTGCTCGGCCATGAGGTCGGCCATGTCACCGCGCGCCACACCGCCGAACGCATGGGCCAGCAGCAACAGGCGCAAGGTTGGTTGACTGCGGGTACACTTCTGGCCGGCATCTTTGGCGGCCAACAGGGTGCGGACATCGTCGGTGGACTGGGTTCCGAAATTGCCGCCAATAAGCTCGGCGAATATTCGCAGGGCCAAGAGTTTGAGGCCGATACGCTGGGCGTCCGCTATTTGAAGCGGGCGACCTATGATCCACAGGCGATGGCAACGTTCTTGAGCGCCCTTAATGCGGACACTCATCTGGAAGCACGTCTGGCCGGTGATGAGTCGAAGGCCGATGCACACAGCATGAAGCAGAGCCACCCGCGCACCGCCGACCGCGTGCAGCAGGCGATCAATGCTGCAGGCCCACCGGTGCCTGGTGGCATGATCGCGCGCAATGAGTTCCTGACCAAGATCGATGGCATCATGTGGGGCGACAATCCCAAGGATGGTGTCGTCCAGGGCCGCGACTTCATTCATCCGGGACTGCGTTTCGCCTTCACCGCTCCGCCCGGTTTCAAGCTGAAGAACCAGCCGAGCGCCGTGATCGGCCAGGGCGAGAATGGCGCGATGGTCTTCGACATGGCCCCGGATGGTACCAGCGACCTCCTCACCTATGTGCAAACCCAGTGGCAACCGAAGGCCAAGATCGAGGGCGCCCAGCGCATCACGATCAACGGCATGGAGGCCGCGACCGGCATCGCGCAAGGGAGCGTCAACGAACAGCCGGCGACCTTCCGCCTCATCGCGGTGCGTTTCCCGGACAATCACGTCTATCGCTTCCTCTACGCAGCACCCAAACAAAGCTTTGCCAGCATGGACAGCCAGTTCGGCGCCTCGGCCAACAGCTTCCGCCAGATCTCGGCTTCCGAGGCTGGCGGCTTCAAGGCCAAGCGAATCAAGGTCGTGACGGTGCAGGCCGGCGACACCGTCGAAAGCCTGGGCGCCAAGATGCAGCTAGATGAGGCCAAGGTCGATTGGTTCAAGGTGATCAACCGCCTGGACCAAGGCCAGCCGCTCGAAGCCGGGCAGATGGTGAAGATCGTCACGTACTGATCGCGCGAATCAAATTGCCGTCGTAAACTCCGAGGATGCCGCGCGTATCGCATCCGGCCGCATGGCGCTTTCCGATCTGGCTCGTGCTGGCAACCACCTTTGGCAGCCTCGCCGCGATCGCCATCGCGCTGGGCGCGGCCGTCGTCAGCATTGTCTCCTATGAAAACACCCGCGATCTCATAGATTTCATCGCTGACCGCGAAGTCACCACCCTTGAAAGATCTCTGCGGACGGAACTCGACCCGGCACTGGAGCAGGTCCGTTTCCTCTCCGGCTATCTCGCCAGCGGGATGGTCGCACCCGATGACGATCAACGCCTTTCAGATCTTCTGATGGGCTCGCTCGCGGCCTCCCCTCAACTGACGGGGGTGAGCTTCATCCGGCCCAATCTCCAGGCGGTGGCGGCAGCGCGACAACGCGATGGCAAGCTTTTTGTCACCAGGATTGAAGACGGCTTGGGACAGCCAAACTACCGACTAGCCTATCGATTGGGCTCCACGACGCATGAGCCGATCTGGGGTGTACCGATCTTCGTTTCTGAACTCGACAAGCCGGTCATGTCGGCCCTGGCCCCCGTTCGTCACGAAGGCGAAGTCATCGGCGTCTTCGCAGCGGTTGTGTCCTTGCCTGAAATTTCCGAAAACCTGCAAGCCCGCGCCGGCCCGGAAACAACGCCCTTTGTGCTGGGTGCCGGTGGCACGGTCTTTTCGCATCGCCAGCTTTTCAGTGGTGACTTTCATCTCAGCCCCGAACGACCGCTGCCGCGCTTCGATGAAATCAACGATCCGGTCCTGGCGAAATTCGACGAACGCCTCGCCGAGGAGGTGACGACCGGAAATGACTCATCGTTCAAGCAACAGGAGGTCGTGGTCGATGGGGCGAAGCATCTCATCATCTTCCGAACGTTTTCGGATCTGGTTAATCAGCCGCTGACGGTAGGTATCTATCTGCAGTCTTCGGTCATCGATGACCTTTTTGATGCCCTGTGGAATGCGCTCTACGGTGCTGCCGCCGTCATCGCGGCCGTCGTTGCTTTTGCCTTGTTCCTCGGGCGTCGCATCGGCAATCCCATGCATGAACTAGCGGAGGCGCAAAGTCGATTAGTTGCCCTCGATTTCAGCGGCGCGCCTACGCTGCAGCGCAGCCGTTTCAGGGAGATCGACGTTGCGGCCCATGCCTATAACAGCATGCGCAATGGGCTGGGCTGGTTCTCCACCTATGTGCCGCAATCGCTGGTGCCGCATCTCATGCGCCCGACCAGCAGCCAGGTGCTGGCCTCGCGCGAGGTCGAGGTGACGGTGCTGTTCACCGACATCGTCGGCTTCTCCGGCATCGCCCAGCGCCTCAGCCCACGCCGATTGGCGGCCTTCCTCAACCGGCATTTCACGCTGCTTGGCAGCCATATCGTGGCGGAGGGCGGCAGCATCGACAAATATATCGGCGATTCGATCATGGCCTTCTGGGGTGCACCGGAAGCGCAGGAGGATCACGCCGTGCGCGCGGTGCATGCTGCCCAACGCATCAGCGCCAGATTGACCGCGGACAATGCGCGCCGCGCCCGCAAGGGTCTGGCTCCCGTGCGCGTCCGCATCGGCATCCACAGCGGCCGCGCCATCGCCGGCAATATCGGGGCGCCCGGCCGCATCAACTACACGCTGGTGGGCGACGCCGTGAACATCGCGCAGCGCCTCGAGCAATATGGCAAGCAGGTCGATGACGGCACCCGTTCCGTCATCGTCAGCATCAGCGCGGATGCCGCAAAGCTGCTGCCCCCGGATATCGCGCTCACACCGCTCGGTGAAGAGACATTGCCCGGGCGCTCGACGCCAACGGAGATCTATCGGTTGGAGTGAAGAACGCATTTTTATCGTCATGGTCCGCGAAGGCGGACCACCCACGAGTTGCTTTCTTCGTGACGGATGGAAAATAGTAGGGGGTCCGCCATCGCCGCCCAAGACGCAAGAATGATTGGCCAAGGCCGGTCTCCGCCACGACCCGGTCCAGCAGCACGCCCTATGGGTCGAGCAGTGCCGCCAGCGCCTTGCCGCCATAGCCGCAGCCGCCATCCAGCGTCATGGTGAAGGCGCTCATCGCCGGGCCGTTATGCTGGCGGTCATAGCCGCGGATCACTTTGAGGAACTGGCCATAAGGGTGGTCCATGCTGCCAAAGGCGCTGCCCCCCCACCACAGGCTGTCGCCCTGCGCCGAGAGCGGGCGCTCCGGGTCGAGGCCGGCATGGACGAAGAGGAGGCCGAGGTCATCGGTATAGGCGGCGCGGCGAATGGCCGACATGAGAGCGGCGTGACCGGGCCTTGCCTGCTGTGCTGCCCGCAGCGAATTGGTCCAGCGCGTGATGGCAAGCGCTCCTTCGCGGCAATGGATGATGCCCTCGGCCGGATCGCCGCCATAGGTGGTGATGGTCGGCCCGACACCCTGCTGAAGCAGCCAGGGCAGCACCTCGCGCGGGTTGGGGGCGAATTGCAGCTGCAGCAGCTTGTTCCACATCTCCTCCTGCTGGCCGCGCAGATAGACGATGTCTTCCGGGAACATCACGCGGCGCGCCAGGATCTGGCGGCGGAAGGTGATGATCTCGTCCATCGTGCCGGTGACATCCGGTCCGCGCCCCAGGAACCCACCCAGATAGACGATGCGGTCGCCGGGATCGAATTGTTCGGCGATATAGGCATGAAGTGCCCGGAGCCGCGCCATGTCGCCATGGATCGGCGAGATCGCCCAGATGCGGCTGGGCTTCTTCAGGATGGCGAATTTATCTCGTTCTTGCATGGCTGTGATCAACAGGGCGACTCGGGACGCGGTTCCCGATCATAGCATGCGCGCCAAAACGACGACGCCCCGGCCGATTTCCCGGCCGGGGCGTTGGCTCACCAATGCATCCCGTGTTTAGTTGACGCCCATCAGCGGTTAGTTGACGACCGTGTACTCGATGTTGAACCCGGCATTCTGCAGGTCCTGGATGGTCGACCAGCCCTGGTTCTGCACACCGTCAAGTTCCACGGTGCTGCTGCCGAACGCGATCACCACATCGCCATCGGCACCGGTGTTGACATGGACATCGGGCGAACCGGCACCATAGGGATCGAGCAGATCGAGCGCGTCCTGCAGCGGGTCGAAATCGGTGATGATGTCATGGCCGGAAACTGAATCGACCTGCCAATGGAACGTGTCGTGGCCGGCACCGCCGGTGACGACGTCGTTATAGTTATAGGCGCCGGCATGGATGTGGTCGTCGCCATTGCCGCCATAGATGATGTTGGCGCCGCTGCTGCCGAACAGGTGATCGTCGCCGTCTTCGCCATAGAGCGTGTCGTTGCCGGCGCCGCCCCAGATATTGTCGTTGCCGTCGCCGCCCTTGATCAGATTGGCGGCGTCGCTGCCATCGATGTCGTCATCGAAATCCGACCCGATCAGATCCTCGATCTCGCTCAGCTGGTCGCTGCCACCGAAGGTGCTGCCGTTCATCTGGACATAGACGCCGTTCGCCGAGGTCGAATAATCGACCGTGTCGTGGCCATAACCGCCGAACATCTTGTCGTAACCGTCGCCGCCGACGAAATAGTCGTTGCCATTGCCGCCAAACATCGTGTCGTTGCCGGCGCCGCCGAAGAGCTTGTCATGGCCTTCGCCGCCATTGAGCTCGTCATTGCCGATCCCACCGTCGAGCAGGTCGTTGCCGCCCAGGCCGTTCAGCTTGTCGTTGCCGCCATTGCCATAGATCGCATTGGCATGTGACTCGCCATCCAGCACGTTCGAGCCATCGCTGCCTTGGGTGGTGCTGTAATATTGCTGGCGATAGACCTGCCCATAATACTGGGACGCCTCGAGGGTGTTGAGGTTCATCAGGCGTTTGGTCGGATCTTCAAGCATGATATTGGCCGCTCCTGGCTGACTGCATGTGCTGCGTGATCGCAGTGACAAGTAGTCGGCCGGGCCCGGCCAATGGTTCGGCCGGTTCACGTCAGATGTGATGCAGCGCACAACATCGCGGTGTCGTGTATCACGCGCCTGTATGAAGGGGGCGGGCTTGAAGCTGGCCGGCTTGACCCCGGGGACATGCTGGGGGGCCGGGGAAGAGAGGGAACACCCCCGACGGATGGACCGGAAGGGGATCCGGGAACCATCCGTCGTTAGCGGTCAGGCCGCTCGGGGAGCCTCTCTGAGGAGAGAGCTTGTCGACTGAAAGCGCGCTTTAGGCGGCCTTCATCACCTGATGGAGACGCTCGGTGGCAGCCTGTTCGTCCATGCCTTCGATGGCAGCCAACTCGCGCACCAGGCGGTCGAGGGCGGCCTGATAGATCTGGCGTTCGCTGTAGGACTGGTCCGGCTGGTCGGCATTGCGGTGGAGATCGCGCACCACTTCGGCGATCGAGACCGGGTCGCCCGAATTGATCTTGGCTTCATATTCCTGGGCGCGGCGCGACCACATGGCGCGCTTCACGCGCGAGCGGCCTTTAAGCGTCTGCAAGGCGGTTTCCATGACCTTCTTGCTGGACAGCTTACGCAGGCCCGAATTCTTTGCCTTGGTGACCGGCACGCGCAACGTCATGCGGTCCTTGTCGAACAGGATGATGATGACCTGCAGGCTGTGGCCGGAAATTTCCTGGCTCTCGATGCCCATGACCTTGCCCACGCCATGGGTCGGGTAGACGACAAAATCGCCCTTGCGGAAACCCAGATCCTTGTCCTTGGCGGCAACTGCCTTCTTCGCTTTGTCGATCACATCCAGCTCCATGTCATCCGATCCTGATTTACGTAACAATCCGGCCATCCGCCGTGGGTAACCTGCCCATCACGCCTTAATGGGGCACACTCAATTCAACGACCTCAGATCCGAGGGAGTTGCTCCGAAAACCGCCGCCTGGCCGAGGCACGCCCGAACAATATTGAGGGCCCCAGCAATTCTTACTTATCCAGGTCCTTCTTGGAGACCCTGAACCGTCAACAAACCTGACTCAAAGCCGCAGCAAACCTTTCCCGGTTCCATACAGATTCCGAGTCTGGTTCGATGTTAACTTTTAGGCTTGGGCAGGCGCGAAAAGATTAATCTTTCCAACGAATTCCGCCCCAACGACCTCTCCCAGATTTATAGCAAAAATCGGGCTCGAATTCAAGGAAAGGCAGTCATGCGTCAAACGCACTGTACCCGCCGCGGTCTTAACCACAGGGGGTAGCGTACCGCTTAAGGTGGGCATCCAAATCTGGATTGCCAAGCGCGGCAAATCAGCGCGCTAGGAATAATAGCACAGAAACGAAACGCGAATACAGGCTTTTTCGCTTAAGCATTAACATGCCGAGTCCCCAATTGGCAGGTGGGGCCGGCAGCTGGCCTTAGGCTTTGCCGGGCGCCGGGTTGAAGTGCTTCTCGAACTTGTCGGCAACACCCTTCCACTCATCGGCATCGGCCGGGGCCTCGCCCTTCCGGGTGATGTTCGGCCATTCGGCGGCATATTGCCGGTTCATCTCCAGCCATTTATCGGTCCCGGCCTCGGAATCAGGCAGGATCGCATCGGCCGGGCACTCCGGTTCGCAGACGCCGCAATCGATGCATTCGTCCGGATGGATTACCAGCATGTTTTCGCCGACATAGAAGCAATCGACCGGGCAGACCTCGACGCAGTCCATATATTTGCACTTGATGCATGCCTCGGTAACGACATAGGCCATAACGGCTGCTCCAATTCTTCATCCGGTCGCCCAATTTCTTAAGCGCCAGGGGTTGCTAGCATAGCGCTTGGGGTGGTGCAACACCGTGTCCTGCACGGCCGCCTTGCGCCTGATTCCGACCCGCCCAATGGGCTAAATTTTTGTGTTCAATCTTCACCGGATCCGTCATCGCCCATCAGTTCATCGAGCGCCCGGCGGTCGCGTTTGGTGGGCCGGCCGGCCCCGACGTCGCGCTGGGGTGGATCGCCCCCCACGACGGTGACACCTTTGGTCCGCGGCGGGGGCGGCGACAGGTCCTCATAGAGGGCCTGTGCTTCCGGGGCAGGACCGCGCCGCGTGCCTGGGTCCAGCACCTTGATGACGCGGATATGGTGCCCCAGCGGAAAGGTCAGCACGTCGCCGGCCTTCACGAGGGCGTGCGCCTTACCGATCACCGTGCCGTTGACCCTGATGCGGCCACCGGCAGCCAGTGTGCTGGCCAGCGTGCGCGATTTCAGGAACCGCGCGAACCACAGCCATTTGTCGATGCGCTGTGTGTCGCTCATGTCGTCTCGACCTCGGGCGCCGCCTTGGATGCCCCGCGCGGCTTGCGCCGCCGCCGCTTGGCAGCACGCGGTGCGGGCGCCACGTCGCGCGCCAGCAGCCGGTCATGCAGACCTGAGAGTGCCGCGAAGGGCGAGTTGGGATCCCGCACTGGTTCTGGCCGCACCGGCTTTGGTGTCGCCTGCTTGTGCGGCTTGCCGCGCGGGGACCGGGCAGGGGCCCGCACGCCGCCCGGCAGGGTGGCACGCACCCCCAGCTGCCGCATCGTCTGGCCGAGTTCCTCCGGCGTCATGTTGAACTTCACGGCATTGGCCTCGTCCGCACTCAGTGTCTTGGCGGCGGCGGCCTCGCGCAGCAGCAAGGCGAGACGCTCCAGCTCGCCGAAGCTGTGGCTGCGGCCAGCGATAACGCGCTTGCCGCCGGCCATCTGCCACGCCTCCAGCGCCAGCGCATCGAGCCGCGCCGGGTCCGGCTTGCCCTCGCCATCCAGGGCGAGGCGCTGCCACAAGGCGGCCAGCAGCCCCAGCAACCGGCGCTGGCGCCGGTCATCGAGACGCCCCAGCCAGATGGTGACCGCGCCGATACGGACACCCAGTGCCGCCAGCGCCTTGCGGTCGGCGCTGGTGAGCGCGCCGACCTGCGCCCGGACACTCTCGCGCGTCAACGCGCCCAGCCCCTCGCTCAGCTGATAGACCAGCCCACGCGCCGCCGGCTCCAGCTTGGCACTCTGTGCGGTGTAGATCGGCCGCAGGCGATGGCGCAGCAGGCGCTCCAGCCAATGCCGCAGCCGCTGCTCGATCGCCTGGCGCTGCCGTCCGTCGATGAGGTCGATGGATTTCAGATCGATCATCGGCCGCAACGGCTGGTCGCCGCGCACCAGACGGCCAAGCTGCGTCTCGCGCCAGACAATGGCGCCGTCGGGGCTAAGGTGGAAGCCGCCGTCAGGGCTCGCCACCAGCTCGGCTACGCGCGTGCGAATAGAGGGACCCAGTACACGCCGCGCCGCCGCCAGCAGCGGCCGCGCTTCCTCGAGGCGGGCATCGATCGCCGGGAAGAAGTCGAGGCCCTTCAGCTGCCCGACCTCATGTCCTTCGACCGTGACGACACCGTCTTCGGCGACAGCGCCTTCCAGCTTGCCGCCATCGATCATCCGGCGGTGAAGGGCTGCGTGCCGCCGGTCGACGAAGCGCTGCGTCAGCGCCTCGTGAAGCGCATCGGAGAGCCGGTCCTCGATCTCCTGCGCGCGCCCCTGCCAGTGATGCGCGTCAGCCAGCCAGTCGCTGCGCTGCGCCACATATGACCAGGTGCGGATATGGGCGATGCGCTGGGTCAAATGATCGATATCGCCATCGACGCGGTCGAGGCGGCTCATCTGGTCGGCGATCCAATCGGTGGGAATGCGTCCAATGGCGAGGCCGCCACCACCCACCAGATGCCGATAGATCTGGCTCAAGAGCCGCAGATGCGCGTCCGTCATCAGCTTACGGAAATCCGGCACCTGGCAGACTTCCCACAGCAAAGTGACCCGCGCCTTGTTATGCGCCAGCGCGCGGATCTCCTCATCACGGGCGAGGGCCGCCAGTGATTGATGATCGATCGCCTCCTGCTGCCGCACCAGGCCCGGATGCGGCGAGCGCGCATCAAGACTGCGCAGCAATCCATCGATGCTGCGGAAGTCGAGTTCCGCATTCCGCCACATCAGGAAATGGATGGGATCGAAGCGATGGTTCTCCACCGCCTCGATGAGGTCGGGGTCCATCGGCCCCACCTCCGCCGTGGTGCCGAAGGTGCCATCGGTCATGTGCCGCCCGGCGCGCCCGGCGATCTGCCCGATCTCGGCGCGGCTCAAGCTCCGCATTGAGCGCCCGTCGAACTTGCGCAAGGCGGCGAAGGCGACATGGCCCACATTCATGTTGAGGCCCATGCCGATGGCGTCCGTCGCCACCAGGTAGTCGACCTCGCCCGCCTGATAGAGATCGACCTGGGCGTTGCGCGTGCGCGGGCTGAGCGCGCCCATGACGATGGCCGTCCCGCCGCGCTGCCGGCGGATGAGATCGGCGATGGCATAGACGTCGGTGGCCGAGAAGGCGACGATGGCGGAACGGGGCGGCAGGCGCGTGATCTTCTTCGAGCCGGCATAGGTCAATGTCGAGAAGCGCGGTCGGTTGACGATTTCGATCCCCGGCACCAGCAGCTTGACCCAGGGGGTGGCGGCCTCCGACCCCATGAACATGGTCTCGTCCATGCCCCGGGCGCGCATCAGCCGGTCGGTGAAGATGTGCCCGCGCTCCGGGTCCGCCGCCAGCTGGATCTCGTCGACCGCGACAAAGGCCACCGGCCGGTCCAGCGGCATCGATTCCACGGTACAGAAAAAATAGCGCGCGCCGCGGGGCACGATCTTTTCCTCGCCGGTCACCAGGGCGCAGGCCTCAGGCCCCAGCGATTTTACCGCCCGGTCGTAATTCTCCCGGGCCAGCAGCCGCAGCGGAAAGCCGATCATCCCCGACCGGTGGCCCAGCAACCGCTCCATGGCCATATAGGTCTTGCCGGTATTGGTCGGGCCGAGGACCGCCGTCAGTCTTTCGGATCCGGGGCGCTGCGTGGGGGCATTCATGATGCCCCCAGAATTGGCGCGGGCGCGCCTCAAATGCAAGGGTGGCGACATGCCAGGACAAGGCTCTCCCCCTCTCCTCTTGCGGGAGAGGGTCGGGGTGAGGGGGTGGAACGACGGGACTGAATGCCAACGCCCCCTCACCCTCATTCCCTCTCCCGCGAGGGGAGAGGGAATGAGGCAGCTTGGCAGCACCCCACCAAACCCAACCACCCCCCATTTGACCTCCGCGTCATTCGGTTTTAAAGAAACCCCATGACAAGGATCTCAACCCAGCGCGACATGAACAACCGCCCGATTCCGCTCCATGATGCGGAGGGGTTTGACGGCATGCGCCGTGCCGGCAAGCTGGCAGCCGAAACCCTCGACTTCATCGCAGGCCATGTGCGTGTCGGCATCAGCACCGGTGAACTCGACAAATTGTGCGAGACCTTTATGCGCGATCATGGCGGCGTGCCTGCCACGATCGGCTATAAGGGCTATCAGCATGCCAGCTGCATCTCGGTCAATCACGTGGTGACACACGGCATTCCGTCCGACCGCAAGATCCTCATGGACGGTGATATCCTCAATATCGATGTGACGCCGCTGGTCGATGGCTGGCACGGCGATTCATCCCGCATGTTCATCGCTGGCCAAGCCAGCGTGAAGGCGCGGCGCCTGTGTGACCTTACCTATCAATCGCTGATGGCCGGGATCGCGCAGGTGAAGCCCGGCAACACGCTGGGCGATGTTGGCCACGCCATCGAGACCCTGGCGCATAAGAACCGCCTCTCGGTGGTGGAAGATTTCTGCGGCCATGGTGTCGGCCGCGTGTTCCATGATGCGCCCCAGGTCCTGCATTACGGCAAACCCGGCACCGGCGTGGTGCTGGAACCCGGCATGATCTTCACCATCGAACCGATGCTCAACGCCGGCAAGGCCGATGTGAAGATCCTCGCCGATGGCTGGACCACGGTGACGCGCGACCAATCCTTGTCCGCACAGTTTGAGCATTCAGTTGGCGTCACCGACACAGGCGTCGAAATCTTTACGCCCTCGCCGAAAGGCATCGAATGGGCCAAGGCGGCATAGACTCCTGCAGCGGCGTGTCTTGTCGCCGCATATACCGATTGGCCATGATTCCGCATTCCAGAGGCACCGAGCATGTATAGCGAATCCGACCTGGAATCAGCGGTTGCTGCCGGGGCCATCACATCTGACGCCGCAGAGGCGTTGCGCAACCATGTTGCTGCCCAGCGGTCGACCGTATTGGTGGATGAAGAAAGCTTCCGTTTGCTTTCGGGCTTCAACGACATCTTCGTCGTGATCGCCAGCATCCTCCTGCTGACGGCGCTGGGCTGGATCGGTAGTAGCGTGGCGCCGATGATCGGCGCGGCGCTGGTCGCGACGGCCAGTTGGGGCCTTGCCGAATTCTTCACCCGGAAGCGCCGCATGGCATTGCCGAGCATCGTCTTGTTGCTGACTTTTGCCTGCGGCGTTGCGGGCACCGTGGCCGGTGTTGTCGACCTGTTGATGCCGTCGCGCGACGGTCGCGGCGAAGCGCTGATCGGCGCTGGCACAGCGCTCATCACGGCGATTGCCATTTGGCTGCATTGGCGCCGCTTTCGCGTGCCGATCACGGTTGCCGTCGGTGGCGTTTCCTTGGTCTGCCTGCTGGCAGCACTCATTCTCGCCATCGATCCCCTGCTGATTCTTCAATTGAACTGGATTGCGCTCCTCGGCGGGCTTTGCCTCTTTGCCTTTGCAATGTGGTGGGACATATCGGATCGCGTGCGCCAAACCAGGCGCTCTGACGTCGCCTTCTGGCTGCATCTCGCGGCAGCGCCGATGATTGCACATTCGATCTTCTATGCCCTTGGCGTGTTCGCCGGGCGCATCGACACACCACAGGCGGCGATGATCGTCGCGTTCTATATCTTCCTGGCAGGTGTCTCGCTCGCGATTGACCGCCGTGCCCTGCTGGTATCCTCGCTCGCCTATGTGCTGTATGCGATCAGCACGCTGTTCAAGGATTTCGGCGCAGTCAGCCTCAATCTGGCTCTGACGGGACTTGTCATCGGTTCCGCTCTTTTGCTGCTCTCGGCTTTCTGGCATCCGGCCCGCCGCGCAGTCCTTCGCATGCTGCCCGTCAGCTGGCGCGATAGACTCCCGGTACTGGATCGCCCTGCCGCTGTCTCGTCGAACACGAGACAGACTGCGGTGTTTTAAGCAGGGCACGCTCTGCGCGACGGCCCTGGCATAGCGCGCCGTTTTCATGATCAGCCTTCGCCGACTGTGACGCACTCGCCCCGAAGGGCGAAGCGGCCGGATCGCCCGGGTTACTGCGTTCACATCAGACACGCAATGACGGGCGGACTGGCAGGACGCTATTGAAGCGCATTTTTTGCGCCTCTGCGTCCGCCAGAGTCCGAGTTTCTGGCGTCATACTTGATGCGATGCGCGCTAGAGTGGCCTCGGCGCGCGGTTTCATCGCGGCCGGCAGATGTTCCAGGGCGACATGAGTCCAGACATAGGCATCCAGCGGTGCTTCGGGATCGCCGTAGCCGGTCTCTGCGCTTTCACCATAGCGCATCTGGGCTAGAACGTGACCCTCGTGGGCTGCCATGTAGAATTGTCCCCCGGCCCGTTTACGATCCTGTTCCACGAATTTGCCTTCGCCGTACAGAACGCCGAGCAAATAGTCAGCTTCGGCACTGTCATATTCGCTACTGGCGAGTTCCAGTATATCGAGCGCCGCGGCGATATCCTGCGGTATGCCGTTGCCTTCCAGCATCAGCCTCGCCAGACCGCAGGCTCCGTCGTCATGTTTGCCGTCAAGCGCCTTCTGATATCGCAAGGCCGCTTCGACGAAGTCACCGTCTTCTTCCGCAAGCATGCCTAAGTTAAATTCGCCGTCAGCGTCATCAGCCTCGGCCGCTCTTTGAAACCATGCTTTGGCTTGGCCTCGGTCGGGTGCACCGAGGGCCTCTGACAGGTACCATTCGCCCAGGGACACCATGGCTTCACTTGAGCCGAGGTCCGCAGCGCGCTCCATCAGTTCCGTAGCCTTGCTGGGAGAATGCTCCCTGCCACGCCAGCCGTTGAAATGCGCGAGCGCCTCACCGAACGCCTCGCGCGCCTGTTCTTTTTTGGCTGCCAGCTCATTTTCTCCCATTTGACGTTTCTCCAAATAGAATTACATCTATAAGAAGAATAGTACAAATAGAGAACATTCGCAAGCAGCTCGTTCGCTAACCTTAAACCCGCCGAAACCGGAAGTAATGTGGCACGCGGCCCTGGCGAATGGCTTTCTGCTCGTAGCGCGAGGGCGGCCAATCGTCCGGCCGTACCAGCCAGTCGCTGCTCTTCTCGGCGAGCCATTTGAACGACGGGTGCCGCGTGGTGTGGGCGAGGGACCAACCGATATAAATGGGATCGTCGCTGCCGATACGAAACTCACCGCCCGGCTTCAATAATGATGCCACGATATCGAGATTGGCCTGATTGACGAAGCGTCGGCTCGCATGCCGTGCCTTGTGCCAGGGGTCGGGGAACAGCAGGAAGATCTTGTCGAAGCTCTGCGGCTTCAGCGCCGGCAGCAGATCGCGCACGTCTTCGGGATAGATGCGCACATTCGTGAGATTGTCGGCCTCGATATGCGAGAGCGCCGAGGCGATGCCGTTGAGGAAAATCTCGCAGCCGATGAGGCCGACATCGCGGTGCGTCGCGGCCTGCGCCGCGAGATGTTCGCCGCCGCCGAAACCGATCTCCAGCCAATGCTGTTTGATCTCGGGCGCAAACAATGCGGCAGGATCGATCACCTTGCCCGGCTCGATCGTGACGGTGATCTGCGGCAGCAGGGTCTCGATCAGCCGTCTGCGGCTGTCGCGCAATGGTCGCCCTTGGCGGCGTCCATAAAAATTACGCCGCGGTGCCGTTTCTTCCGGCACCGCGGCGAGGTCTTTCGACATGGATGGTCTCGGGTCTAGCTGAGCGAGGCCTGCAGGCCCGCGACTAGATCCAGCTTTTCCCATGAGAAGCCGCCATCCGCCTCAGGCTCGCGGCCGAAATGACCATAGGCCGAGGTGCGCGCATAGATCGGCTTGTTGAGGCCGAGATGCTTGCGGATGCCGCGCGGGCTGAGATCCATGAGCTCGCTCAGCACGCTGACGATTTTCTCTTCGTCGACCGTGCCAGTGCCATAGGTGTTCACATAAACCGAGAGCGGCTTCGAGACGCCAATCGCATAGGCGACCTGGATCGCGCATTTGTCGGCAAAGCCTGCGGCGACGACGTTCTTGGCGAGATAGCGCGCGGCGTAAGCTGCCGAGCGATCGACCTTGGTCGGGTCCTTGCCGCTGAAGGCGCCGCCGCCATGGGGGGCTGCGCCGCCGTAAGTATCGACGATGATCTTGCGGCCGGTAAGGCCGGTATCCCCATCAGGCCCGCCGATGATGAAGGTGCCGGTCGGGTTCACATAGAACTCATCCTCGGTCGGGAACCAACCCTTCGGCAGGACCTGCTCGACGAAGGGGCGCACGATCTCGCGCACGGCCTTCTGATCGAGGTCTTCAGTGTGCTGGGTCGAGACGACGACCGAGGTCGCCTTCACCGGCTTGCCGTTTTCATAAGCCAGCGTCACCTGGCTCTTGGCGTCGGGGCCGAAGCCCTTGGTCTTGCCGGAATGGCGCGCATCGGCCATCAGCTTCAAAATCTGGTGGGCGTATTGCAGCGGGGCCGGCATCAGGACCGGCGTCTCCTTGCAGGCATAGCCGAACATGATGCCCTGGTCGCCCGCACCCTCATCCTTGTTGCCGGCCGCATCGACGCCCTGCGCGATATGCGCCGATTGTGCATGCACATAGCAATCGATGCTGGCGGTCTTCCAATGGAAGCCTTCCTGCTCATAGCCGATGTCCTTGATCGCAGCCCGCGCAGTGTCGATCAGCTTTTCATGGGTGATCGAGGCGGGACCGCGCACTTCACCGGCGAGGACCACCTTGTTGGTCGTGCACAGGGTCTCGAGCGCCACGCGCGCTTCGGGCTCGGCGCCCAGGTAAAGATCGACGATGCTGTCGGAGATACGGTCGGAGACCTTGTCCGGATGGCCTTCGGACACGCTTTCGCTGGTAAACAGATAACTGGATTTCGACACTGGCAGGATTCCCGCTCAAAAAGGTTCGACAAGTTCACGGTGCTGAGGCGGGAGGGGGTGTTCGACGAGGGAGACGCTGATGGGCGATCTTCCCGGATTCGGACAGCAAAATCCCGGCCGCGGCGCGGCCGGGATCATGGTTGACCGGGATTCGGTGGTCAAGCAGGTTTTACTCGGCCTCAGCCCCTTAAAAGAGGATCCGAAGGGCCAAATTCCACACAGTTTCCGGGCCAGTTAAAGGGCCCGACCCTGGGTAACCCTAGTCCTCGTCGGTCAACGAACTCTTGGCGAGCGATTTGGTCAGCTCGAAGAGGCGCTTGCGGACCGAGGCATGGGGAATCTTGTAATAGGCGCGGACCAGTTCCAGCGTCTCGCGCTTGGCCATCGGATCCGGCTCGTAATCGACCGGCGCCGGGGTGGCGACCCCCATCAGTTTCGACGGGCTCTTTTCCTGGACCGAATTGGGCATGTCTTCGAAGAAGTAGGAAATCGGCACATCGAGCACGCGGCCGAGGTCGAACAGGCGGCTGGAGCCGACACGGTTGGCGCCCCGCTCATATTTCTGCACCTGCTGGAAAGTGAGGCCGATCGCCTCGCCCAGTTTTTCCTGGCTCATGCCAAGCAGTGTGCGGCGCAGGCGAATACGCTGGCCGACATGCACATCGATCGGATTGGGGAAGCCCTTGCTGGCCATGCGGCCGGAGGACTTGCGTCCCTTGGGTGCAGCCCCTTTGGTAGCTTTTGCCATATTCTTCACACTCCTCGCGATCCAGCTCTCAAACAATTCAAAAAATGGCCAACCAGCGGTTGGCAACTGTGTAATTGGCGATCCACCATTTGGCGATTATATCGCATGGATGTAAGCCGAGCCGCGGCGCGTTAGTTCCAACACCGGATAGCTTCGTAGCAAAGATATCCATACCGGCGGTTCGTCCGTTAGGCCGTCATTCTGACTTGAATGTCTTGTCATACGATCCTGGACTGGTCAATCGCTACGTCTGACCGCGTGTATAGTGATTAGAATCGCTCTCAACTGGCGGCTGTAAATCTGACTCATCTTACGCAGATCGGCGTCGTTGGACCATAGGAATGAGTACTAAAAGTACGAGCAGTCCAGGCGCCCAGGGACCGAAGCGCGCAAAGAGTGTGGCCGGGAGCGCAATCGGCAGATCTGCGTCAATGACAGCGATGTCACCGAGCGTCGATTGTGTCTCGATGCGTCCATAGGCGTCGATGACCCCGGAGATTCCAGTGTTAGCGGCGCGCACAAGAGGAATGCCTTCCTCGACCGCACGGAACCTCGCTGAGGCGAAGTGCTGATAGGGGCCGGTCGAATCGCCGAACCAGCCATCGTTGGTGATGTTGACCAGCCAGCCCGGCCGATGCGTTTCATCAACAACGGCATGGGGAAAGATCACTTCATAGCAGATCGACGGACCCGCATCGGGGGCGCCAGGTATCGGAATCGTCACGGGGCCCGGGGCTGCCGAGAAATCCATGGTGCCCGGCGTCAGCTTGCTGATGAAGGGGAACAGCTTGCGCATCGGCACATATTCGCCGAGCGGCACCAGATGCGCCTTGTCTGCCTGGGCGGTGATGTTGCCGCCGTCATCCAGCACGAGGAGCGAGTTCCAGATCTGCTCCAGCTCGCCCTGTTGGGGCCAACCACGGATTGTACCGGTGAGAAGTGCGCCCTTCGGCGGAATGATCGATGCGATCTTCTGTCGCAGCTGGGGTTCGCGGTCGAGGAGATAGCCCACGGCGGCTTCCGGCCAGATCACGTGGGTAATTTTATCAAGTCCCGGCGTATCGCGGGTCAGCGCCAGATGCTTCTCGAAATGCTGCTCGCCAAAGCCGCCGCGCAGCTTTTCCGCCTGGCTGACATTGGGCTGCACGATGCGCAGGCGCACGCCGGCCACATGCTCGCCGCTGTCACCGGAGAGGCGCCAGATACCACCCAGCCAAAGGGCTGCGAGCAGGGCCACGGCCAGCAGCGTCGCCGATTTCGCATGGCGCACAATCCGCGCGTCCGCACTGCCGAGACTGGCCGGCAAGGTGAAGATGATGATGGTGAAAACACCCAGACCCCAGCTGCCCCAAAGCGAGGCGGATTGCATCATCGCCGGGGCGATATCCCAGACATAGGCGACGAGGTTCCAGGCATAGCCGGTGAAGACATGCCCGCGCAGCCATTCGCCGATTACCCACAGGCCACCGAAGGCGATGATGCGGGCGGGTGTCAGATCGCCTTTCCGCCAGATGACCGCACCGGCCAGCGCCGGATAGATCGACAAAAACGCGGCGAGGCCGCCCAGCACCGGCGGGATCATCCAGCCGAAGCGCGCGGCATCGATCAGGAAGGAATTGGCGATCCAGAAATTGCCGCCCGCGAAATGACCGAACGCCCAGAACCAGGCCACATTGAACGCCATCCGCCGCGTCGGCGCTGCCTGCACCAGCCAGTAAAGGCCGATGAGCGCCACCGCCATCAGCGGCACCAGATGCAAAGGCGCAAAGGCAAGGGATGAGATGGCCCCCAGCAGTACTGCGAAGCCGCGCCGCCGCCAACCGGTCAAGCCGCCGATCCAGGCGTTGAGCCGCACCATGAAGGGCATGTGGGTTAGTCCTTGGCTGCGGGCTTGGCGGGAGATGTCTGGGAAGTCGGAATATTGCGCACGCGCAGGCGCTTGATGCGCCGAGGATCGGCGTCCAGCACTTCAAACGCGATGCCGGAGGAATGCGTCACCAGCTCGCCACGTAGCGGCACGCGGTCGGTGAGGCTCATGACCAGCCCACCCAGCGTGTCGATGTCTGCTTCGCGTTCCTCTTCGGTCAGCACCGGGCCGACCTTGTCTTCGAAGGCTTCGATCGTGGTGCGCGCATCGGCGAGCAGAGTACCATCCGGGCGCTGCACGAGATGCGGGCCCTTCACCACATCATGCTCGTCCTCGATCTCGCCGATGATCTCTTCGACCAGATCCTCGATCGTCACCAGCCCGTCGATGCCGCCATATTCATCCACCACCAGCGCCATATGCGCGCGGCCGTGGCGCATCTGCAGCAGCAGATCGAGCACCGGGATGGACGGCGAAATGAACATCGGCTCGCGCAGGATCTTTGCCAGCGCAAACTTGTCCGGATCCGGGAAGAAGGTCAGCACGTCCTTTGCATGCACGATGCCGACGATGTCGTCGAGATCCTCGCGATAGATCGGCAGGCGCGAATGACCGAACTCGCGCACCATCTGGATGAGGCCTTTGAGGTCGATATCCTCGGCCGCTGCCTTGATGTCGGCGCGCGGCACCATCACGTCATAGGCAGTGAGGTCGCCCAGCTTCAGCACATTGAGCAGCAGCGAGGATTCGTTGGAATCGAGCGGCGCGTCACCGTCATCGCCGGATTCGGATTCCTCGATCAGTTCCTCGATCGCATCACGCAGCGCATTCTCGCTGCTGGCCTTCTTGCGAAACAGGCGCATCAGGCTCTTGAAACCCAGGCGCGGCTTGTCGTCGGCCGCGCCGCGTGTAGATGGTATGTCGCTCATCGCTCTCTTAAACTCACTTCAAAGTATATGGATCAGGCCAGCCGAGGCCGGCCAGTATATCCCGTTCCAGGGCTTCCATCGCCTTGGCATCGCCGGCATCTTCGTGGTCGAAGCCCAGCAAATGTAGCACACCATGTACCACCAGATGGCAATAGTGCTGTGACAGTGCCTTGCCCTGCGCCTTGGCCTCGTCCCGTACCACGCCCAAAGCCAGCACCACGTCGCCCAGTTCCCAGGGATAGTCCTTGGGGATCCCCTTGGGTGGCAGGCCGGCGTCGAGGGCGGCAAAGGAGAGCACATTGGTGGGCTTGTTCTTGGCCCGGTAATCATGGTTGAGCTGCCTGAGCCCCGCATCGCTCTCCAGCGTGACACCCAGCGAGAATTTAGCAGCCTCCCGCAGCCGTTTCCAGGGCAGGGCGTCGGAGCTGAGCGCCGCCTTGATCGTCCGCCTTGCGGCGGCGCGGGCTACTTTTGCTGCCTCCGGCAGCGCCTTGTCCCAGCCTTTATCTGCGACGCTGAAAGCAATCTTGATGGCGGCCGGTTCCGACATCACCCTTTCAGTTTCTTGTCGCGGGTATCATAGGCCGTGACGATCTTGGCGACGAGCGGATGGCGCACGACGTCGACATCGGTGAAATGCGCGGCACCAATACCTGGAATGCCCTCGACCGCATCCAGCGCATCACGGAGGCCCGATTTCTGGCCCGACGGCAGATCGATCTGGGAAAGATCGCCGGTCACCGCCATGCGCGAGCCCTGGCCGAGACGGGTCAGGAACATCTTCATCTGCATCGGCGTGGTGTTCTGCGCCTCATCGAGGATGACGAAGGAATGGGCGAGGGTTCGCCCGCGCATGAACGCGAGCGGCGCCACTTCAATCTCGCCCGAGGTCATGCGCTTCACCACCTGGTCGCCCGGTAGCATGTCGTTCAAGGCATCGTAGAGTGGGCGCAGATACGGATCGACCTTCTCGCGCATATCACCCGGCAAAAAGCCCAGCCGCTCGCCCGCTTCCACCGCGGGGCGCGACAGGATGATCCGGTCGACCGCACCCTTGGTCAGCATGGCAACCGCCACGGCGACGGCGAGATAGGTCTTGCCGGTGCCGGCTGGCCCCAGGCCGAACACCAATTCATGCTCATGCAGCATGCGCATGTATTTGGCCTGCATCGCGGTGCGCGGCGTGATGTGCCGTCGCGCGGTGCGGATGGCGGTGCCGTCCTTGCCGTTGCCGTCGAAGAGATTGGGCTCCAGCCCCTCATCGAGGCGATTGAGCCGCAACGCGGCGTCAATCTCACCGGCATCGACCTCCAGCCCGCGTTTCAGGCGCTGGTAGAGGGAGGTCACGACCTGCTTGGCAACCGTCACGGCATCCGCCGGGCCAGAGATGGCCAACTGGTTGCCACGCGGCACCATGGAGACGCCGAGCTCCTGCTCGATACGTGCCAGATGCTTGTCGTGCTGGCCGAAGAGTTGCGGCAGCAGCCGGTTATCTTCGAATTGCAGATGAAGGGGTGCGGCGATCGGGGCGAGGGGAGTGGCACTCACGCGATAGCTCTCTCCGGTTCAAACATCGCGGCGGGGCCCGCCGCAAGCACGCCGCCCAGGGTGTAATGCCCCAGATCGGTAATCTCGACATCGGCAACGGCACCGATGAAGGTCGTCGGTGCAGTGACATGCACCGCCTGCAGATAAGGCGACTTGCCGACCAGCTGGCCGGCATCGCGCCCGGCGCGTTCCAGCAACACGGGCACGGTCTTTCCCAAGGTGGTGCGGTTGAAATCGATCAACTGCTTTTCCAGCACGGCCTGCAATGCCTGCAGCCGCACATCCATCACCTCGAGCGGCACCTGTTGCTCGATATTGGCCGCGGGTGTCCCCGGCCGCGGGCTGTATTTGAACGAGAAGCTCTGTGCGAAAGTGACATCCTCGATGAGCTTCATCGTGGCGGCAAAATCCGCATCCGATTCACCCGGGAAGCCGACGATGAAATCGGACGACAAGGCGAGATCCGGCCGCACATCGCGCAACCGTTCGATGATGCGGCGGTAGTGGTCGGCGGTATGCTGCCGGTTCATCTCGGCCAAAATGCGGTCCGATCCCGACTGCACCGGCAGATGCAGGAACGGCATCAATTGCGGCACGTCGCCATGGGCCGCAATGAGATCGTCATCCATGTCGCGGGGATGCGAGGTGGTATAGCGAATGCGCTCGATCTGCGGCGCCTTCTCCGCGATCTCACGCACCAGCCGCGCCAGACCCCAGGTGGATCCATCAGCAGCGTCACCGTGATAGGCATTGACGTTCTGCCCGAGCAGCGTGATTTCACGCGCTCCCTGCGCGGAAAGCTTCCTGGCCTCGGCGATGATCTTCTCCACGGGGCGTGAGAATTCCGCGCCGCGCGTATAGGGCACCACGCAGAAGGTGCAGAATTTGTCGCAGCCTTCCTGGATGGCGAGGAAGGCCGAGACGCCCTGCGGCGCCATCGCTTCCGGCAGATGGTCGAATTTCGATTCCGCCGGGAAATCCGTGTCGAGCACGCCGGCACCGATCCGCTTCTCGTGGAAGGCGCGCGGCTGCCCGCGGCGCGCATCCCGCGCCCGTGTCGCGCGGGCCACCATTTCCGGCAGGCGGTGATAGGTCTGCGGCCCCAGCACGATGTCGATTTCCGGCACCCGGCGCATGATCTCGGCGCCCTCGGCCTGGGCCACACAGCCGGCGACCGCGATGATCATGTCGCCGCCAGCGGCCTGTTTGCGCGCCTGGTCCTGTTTCAGCCGGCCGAGCTCGCTGAAGGTCTTCTCGGCGGCCTTTTCGCGGATATGACAGGTATTGAGGATCACCATATCGGCGTCGGCCTGGGAATCGGTCGGGCCATAGCCAAGCGGCGCCAGAACATCCGCCATGCGGGCGGAGTCATAGACGTTCATCTGGCAGCCATAGGTCTTGATGAAGAGCTTCTTAGCCAAGGCGGATTCCGGCCCTCGTTTTCCGCAGGCTGATGCTCAGGATCGGTCGCAGTCGATTCATGGGCTGAAGGATACCACGCCAGTTATCACCGGTGTACCCAATTCCAAAGGGTCGGAAAAATGTATCTATCCCATTGAAATAAAATTGAAATATACGAAGATTGCAGGCTGCGGGCAGCATCGTTAATCTCCGCCTCCTCATGACCGATCAAATCCCCTACCTCACCCCGGAAATCCTCAATCGCCACCTCGATTACAAGAGCCTGGTGGCGGCCTTGCGCGATGCTTTTGCAGGCAGCTGGACTGTGCCCGTCCGCCACCATCACGGCATCCCCATGCCGGGCGAGCAGGACCAGACCCTGCTGCTCATGCCGGCCTGGGACGCCGGGAAATCCGTCGGCATCAAGATCGTCACCATCACGCCGGGGAATGGCGGGCGCAATCTGCCGGCCGTCCAGGGCATCTACCTGCTGCTCGACGGCCTGACCGGGGCGCCCAAGGCGCTGATGGATGGCAAGACCCTGACCGTGCGCCGTACCGCCGCCGCCTCAGCATTGGCCGCCAGCTATGCCGCCCGCAAGGATGCCGGCACCCATCTCATGATCGGCGCCGGCGCCTTGTCGCAGCCGCTTATCGAAGCGCACCGCGCCGTCCGTCCGATCACCAAGAATCTGCTCTGGGCGCGCGACTTCGCCAAGGCCGACGCCCAGGCGAAAAAGCTCGCCACTGCCGGCATCGAGGTGGAGCCGGTCCACGACCTCGAATCCGCCGTGAAGAAGGCCGATATCATCAGCACCGGGACACTTTCTTACGAACCGCTGGTCAAGGGTCTGTGGCTCAAGCCCGGCCAGCATCTCGATCTGGTTGGCGCCTTCCTGCCCGACATGCGCGAAAGCGATGACGAGGCCGTCCGCCGTGCCACTGTCTTCGTCGACACCCGTGAAGGTGCCTTGAAGGAAGCCGGCGACATCGTGCAGGCGATCAAATCCGGCGTGCTCACCCCGGACCGTATCAGCGCCGACCTCTTCGACCTCGCCCGCGGCCTACATAAGGGCCGCAAGAGCGACGACGAGATCACGCTGTTCAAATCCGTCGGCACCGCGATCGAAGACCTGGCGGCGGCAAGATTGCTGATGGAGCGGGTCGCGTCGTAGGGCTCTATGCAATTTCTCGTCATGGTCCGCGAAGGCGGACCACCCACGACTTACTTTCTTCAGTAGCGATCAAACTCATGGGTGGTCCGCCTTCGCGGACCATGACGAACTGAACGTGCCGCCCCTCTACCGCGCCTGCACCCGCGACAGGAACTCTTCCACGGCCTGACGCAGATTGGCCTGCTCGCTCATCATGCCGTCGACCGAGGTCAGCAGCTCATTGGCCGCCGATCCGGTACGCTGGTTGGAGCTTGCCACCATGGCAATGGTCGAGGTGACCTCCTGCGTACCGCGGGCCGCCTGCTGTACGCTGCTGGCGATCTCCGCCGTGGCGGCACCCTGTTCTTCGACGGCGGCCGAGATGGCGACCGCATCTTCGCGGATCTTACCGATGGCGCGCGACACGCTCTTGATCGCGTTCATGGCACCGGACGAGGTCGTCTGAATCTCGCCCACGAAGCCGGCAATATCCTTGGTGGCGGATGCCGTCTGGTTGGCGAGGTTTTTCACCTCCTGCGCCACCACGGCAAAGCCCTTGCCCGCATCGCCGGCGCGCGCTGCCTCGATCGTGGCGTTGAGGGCGAGAAGATTGGTCTGCGCCGCGATCTTCTCGATGAGGCTGACCACATCGCCGATCCGTTGCGCCGCTGCCGCCAGGGCGTCGAAGATCCGGTCGGTCTGCTCGGCTTCGCTCACTGCCTCGCTGGCGCCGTCCGCGCTGGCCGACACGCGCCGCGTGATTTCGGCGATAGAAGCCGACAATTCCTCGGTCGCGGCCGCCACGGTCTGCACATTGACCGCCGCTTCATTGGCCGCCGCCGACACCGTGGTCGCCTGCGAACTTGATTCGACCGCAAGACTGTTGAGGCTGCCGGCTGTCGTCTTCACCTGGTCGGTGGTGCCGGCGATGGCGGTCAGCGAGCGTTTGACCAACCCATCGAACTGCGCGCACAGCGATTGCAGGTCACGACCATGTTGCAGCTCGGCCTCGCGCTTCGCGGCGGCGTCGCGCTCCAGGCGCTCCGCCTCCAGCGCATTGATGCGCAGGCTTTCCAGCGCATTGGACAAGCCGCCGAGTTCGTCCGGGTAGCGTGCTTCCGGCACCGGCTGTTCGAAATTGCGCTGCGACAGGCGGGACACGGATTGCATCAGCGCGTTGATCGGCCGGGTGAGGCGGCTCAGCGTGGCGCCGATGCCGACGACCGGCAAGACCAGTGCCACCAGCAAGGCGATGCCGGCGGCGATCATCACGGTCAATGCCGCCTGGCGCTTGGCCTCGGCATGATCGACCGCTTCGTCCAAGGCGGCGAAGCCCACGGCGAGGATCGCCTCGAACGGGCTGTTGCACATCTTGTTATACTCTTTGACGGGCATTGCCGGCTCGCCGCTGCCATTGAGCCCTTCCATGAGCGTATTCATCTTGCCCTGCACATCGCTGGTGGCCGTCCGCATTGCGGTGACCGCGTCGCGGATGCGCGCCGGCTCACTCGGCCGGTTGATCAATTCCTCAAGCTGCGTCAGCGTGATGCCATAGGCGCCGATGCGGTCATGCCATTTGGCGGCGACGGCAGCATCGACGGGATTGTTCTTGAGCATATTGGGCCGCAGCAACGAACATTGCAGGCCGAACTGGTCTCGGATGGTCCAGGCGCTGCGGCGCACCTGGATCATCTCGGCGACATAGGGGTCCTGCAGGCGCACTGAATTCCCCAGCTGCACCGCAACTGCGGAAAGACTGCTGGTCAGCGTGCTGATCGATTCGCGCCATGGCTCCGGCCCGCCGGAGCTGCGCTCCGCCAGCGGCTTGGCGAACTCCGCATCGACCAGCTTGTTCTTCTCGATCTGGTTCTCGAAGCTTGCAGTAAGCTCCCCCACCAGCTTCTCCTTGTCGGGAATGTCGATAGTGTCGATGGCCGCTACTGCTGCCTGGTATTTCGCGTCCACGTCAGCGCGCATCTCGGTCAGCGCCGCTGTGGCGTCGCCCTCGCTGCTCAACGCATTGGTCACCTTGGCCAGCTGCCCGCGCACCCCGAGGATGGCGGTGAACAGCACCCTATCCGTCTCGGTCGCATCCGTGACCTCGACGGCGGAGCGATAATCGCGGAAGCCGCCGATGGCGACGAAGCCTGTGGCGATCACCAGGCCGATGAGGGTGATGCTTTGCAGGACGATGAGCAGGCGCGAAACGGACGTGCGGAACATGGGTTCTCACTCATGGCTCGATTATGCCGGCAGGCACGCATCCGCACTCAAGCGATGAAAGGTAGCGGTAGGCCCCCGGCTTCCGCGCCATTCTGCCGGGCAATCCCTTAAGGAAGCTTAACCGGCAGCAGCGAAGCTGCTGATTTCCGTGGCTTTTGTGGCGCAGAAATCCGAAAGCTCACACACGGCCCGCGGAAATCTACGGCTGCACACGGATCCTTCGCGCGATGCTTAAGGTGAATTTTCCGTTACGGCGTTTTGGGTGACAGCCTGAACCCCGTCACCCTTTGGGTGACAGCCTAAACCACGTGACCTCGCCCGTGGTGAAGAGATCGCGCGCCTTGCGATACCACAGCGGCGGGGCGTGATCACCGACGATCAGGATGTCGGTGGGCGGCATGCCGGGCTGGGACCATTCCTCGGCGATGGTCTGCAGCAATTCGATCCAGGCATCGGTCATGACGCACACTTCCCGTTCCGGCACTGGGCCATTGCGGGTCTTGCAGTCGAGATGCTGGTAGCCCTGGTCGACCAGCACCGGGATATGGGTATTGACGGTCAGCAGATAGGTGAATTGCGGGCTGGTCGCTTCCCGGATGCGTTTTGCCACCCGCTTTACCAAGGCCGGGTCGCAAATGCCGACGAACACACTGCCGCAGAGTTGCTCGCCGGGCTGATAGACATCCGAACCGAAGTACCGTTCCTGGAAGCCGATATTGGGCCACCAATCCGACCGCTCGAACATCTCGCCGGAAAAGCCGTGATAGGCGGATGTCTGGTAGCCGAAGGCGCCCATGCGGAACGGCAGGCAGTTGAGATCCGGTTTTGCCAGCCGGTCGAGATAACTGTCATGGGTCCCGCAGAACTCGCGCATCTCGGCTGCGGTGGTGCCGCCGATGAAACTGTTCGTGCCTTCGGTAATGTCGTAGCGGGCACCGATATCTGAGGACGCGATCGCGTCTTCCAGCAGCTTCTGCTGCGCGGGGTCAGCGAAATGCCCCATCGCCTCGACGAGCACCACCAGCATATGGCGGCCATTGGGCTTTTCGATCCGCTTGATGAAGCCGGAATTCTTCATCGCCGAATCGAACGTGATATCGCGCCCCACATCGAGCCAGAAATTGGAATGCCGCGGTGTGTTGAGCGCGACATCGGCCGGCACGGCCACGATACCCAGAAACAGCATCGGCAGCCAGCCGGCGCGGCGCAGGACCCTCGCATGGCGCAGCAGCAGATAGAAGGTGTAGCCGAACACCGCGACCAGCGTGACGATCAGCACGATATAAAGCTTCGAGCTCAGGATATCGAGCTCGTGGATGAATTGCAGCGCGAAGACCGCCTCCGTCAAGGTGAGGCCGAACATCTGTGTGGCGCAGAACATGATGTCGAAAGCAAGCGCTGCGGCGAACAGCAGGATCACCAATGGCCCCGGCAGGAAGCGGATACTGGCCGCGGCCAGCAGATAGAGAATGATCGGCAGCGTGCGTGGGGGCACACTGATGCCGAGCAGGGCCAGAACAACGAAGGCCAGATTGGGCAGGATCAGCCCGACGATCACCAGCATGATCGATGGCCGGCGCAGCCATGCCGCCAAGGCTCTCACCATCAGGCCCTCTGCTCGAAGCCCAGCAGCACGTTCACCGTGTTGACGCCCAAGGCCTCGACCGCATAACCGCCCTCCATCACAAAGAGTGTCGGCAACTCGGCCCAGGCGATGCGATCGCCCAGCCGCTGGTAATCGTCATGGCCGAGCTTGAAGCGCGAGATCGGATCATGCTCGAAGGTGTCGAGGCCGAGCGAAACCACTAAGGCTTCCGCGCCATACTCCCGGATGCGCTTCAGTGCCACATCGAGCGCCTGGGTGTAATGGGCCCAGTCGGTGCCCCAGGGGAGTGGCAAATTCAAATGATAGCCCTCGCCTGGACCGGCGCCGATCTCGTCGGCATAGCCGATGAAATAGGGAAACTCCTGTTTCGGGTCGGCATGCAGCGACACGGTCAGCACGTCGTTGCGTTCATAGAACATCTGCTGCGTGCCATTGCCATGGTGGTAGTCGACATCGAGGATGGCGACGCGCTTGGCGCCCTGGTCGCGGAAGGCCTGCGCCGCGATGCCGGCATTGTTGAGGAAGCAATAGCCGCCGTAGAAATCGCTGCCGGCATGGTGTCCCGGCGGCCGGCACAGCGCAAAGGCCGCCCGCTCCCCTGTGGCCACCAGTTTCTGCGCGGTCAGCGCCACCTGGGCGGAGGAGAGGACCGCGCGCCAGGTGCCGGGCGTGATCGGTGTCCCGGCATCGATCGCGTAATAGCCGAGCTTGCCGTCGATCGAGTCAGAGAGGCGCCGGCCCAATCCCGGCACCGGCCAGACATGGGGCAGGGCATCGAAGGTCCGCCCCGTCGCTGCCCATTCGTCCCAGGCCGTTTGCAGGAATTGCACCAGCCCCAGGTCATGAACGCGCAGGATCGGCGTCAGTCCGAAATCCTGCGGCGCCAGAACCTCGCCAAGCTTGGCGGCATGCACGCGATCAAGCACGATCTCGGCGCGCCGGGGCATTTCATGCGCCTTCATGAACTGCCCTTCCAGCAGCTCATGCTTGCCGTCATGCAGCCGGTGATCTTCGCTATAGACCGTTCTCATGATGTCGATCCTAGAACTTGGGCCGCGACCGGGTCTTGGTGTACCAGCCGCCGACCGCTTCCTCATAGGCGACGCCGGCGCGGAACACATCGGCATCGGAATAGGTGCGGCCGATGATCTGGATCGAGGTGGGCACGCCGTTGCTGGCATGACCCGTCGGCACCGCCAGCACCGGGCAGCGCGACAGCGTGTTGAACGGCGTCGTCATGCACCAGGCCAGCGTCTTGGGCAAGGGCGATACCTTGCCGTTGATGCGCACCTCGTCCTTGCGTTCGTCGAAATCGGCCTTGACCGCGGGCAGCGCGTTGGTCGGGCAGATGAAGACATCGTATTTCTCCATCATCGGGCCGAAGGTGTCGTACATTTTGGCAGCACCCTCCATCGATTTCAGGAATTTGGCGGGCGTGGATTTGACGGCCTTCTTGCCGAAATCAACCGCGTAATCGGTCATGATACGGCGGTGCTTCTTCGCCACCCCGGCCATCAGCGAGCCGAAGAGATGTGTGAGATGCGCGATGCCGGTATCGATCGCCTCGCGCCCCCACCCCAAATCGACTTCCTCAACCGTGGCGCCCAGACTCTTGAAGACGCGCAGGGCCTTCTTCATGTTGGCGACCACCTCGGTATCGACGTCAAAGAAGCCGAGATCGAAGGAATAGGCGATCTTCCAGCCCTTGATCGGCTTGTAATCGGTGGGCAGCCGCAGCTTCGGCCGCAACGAGGCGATGTCATGCGGGCTCGGCCCGCAGATCACGTTCTGCAGCAGGATGGCGTCCTGGATCGAGCGTGCCATCGGTCCGGTATGGCAATAGGGATCGAGGTTGAACGGCGCATCATCGGCATTGCGGCCATAAGGCGGCTTGAAGCCGACCACGCCGCAGGCGCCGGCAGGAATGCGGATCGACCCGCCGATATCCGAGCCGGTCGCCAGCGGCGCTGTCCCGGCCGCCAGCGAGGCACCTGAGCCGCCCGATGAGCCGCCGGTCGTGAAGCGCCGGTTCCAGGGATTGCGCGTAACGCCCCACATCTTTGAGTGCGTATAGGCGGCGCAGGAAAATTCCGGCGTCGCGGTCCGCGCATGCACGATGCCGCCCGCCTTGAGAATGCGCTCATTGTTGACCGAGGTCTTGTCCGGCACAAAATCCTTGGCGGTGAGCGAGCCATACGATGTCGGTTTGCCGGCGATCCAGCTCTCATCCTTGATGGCGATCGGCAGGCCTTCGAGCGCGCCGACGCGGCCATCCTTCTTCATGAACTTGGCTTCGGCGGCCTTGGCAAGGTCCATCGCCTCGTCGTAATGCGTGAAGGTGAAGGCGTTGATCTTCGGCTGCACCTCTTCGGCGCGCGTGATGACCGCTTCCATGAGCTCGACCGGCGAGAGCTTCCGCTTGCGGAACAACGCCGCCGCCTCGGTCGCAGTCATATAGATGAGATCGTCGTTCTTCATGATGTTCCCCTGTTGCTCATGACTCTTGAAGCGCCCGCTTGATCGCCTGCAACGCCGCCAGCGTTTCACGCAGCAGGGTGTTGTTGCGGAAATCCGGCCAGCTGGAGAGCTTCACCGCGGTAAACCCCGCCGCCGGATCGCTATAGATCAGCTGCCCGAACACGCCGCGTGCCAGCAGCACAGGCGTTGTGTGATCCTCGTGCCAGAACTGGTGCTGATAGGCGCCTTTGGGCGTGGCGATCCGGTAATCGCCGGTGAATTTCGCATGGTCGCCGAAGCGGCATTTGCGCACCCAGTCGCTGGACACCACCTGCCGGCCGTTGAAGAACCCATCCTGTGTCAGCATCTCGCCGAAGCGGGCATAATCACGCAGGCAAGCGTTGAACCCGCCATCCGCCAGCGCATAGCCTGAAGGGTCGACGGTGTAATTGGCGCTCTCCTCCGCCCCCAAGGGCTGCCACAGATCGCGGCTGACGATCTCCGGCAGCCGCAAGCCGCTGATGCGCTCCAGCACAAAGGCCAGCACATCTGTCTCGATCGAGCGATAGGCAAAGCGCGCGCCATGCTCGGCTTCCTTCTGCGTGAGGCCTTGAATCACTTCCCAGACCGAATTCGGCCAGTGTCGCGTGTCGCCGACGGGCTTTTCCTTCCAGCCGCAGGCCACATCGATCCGGCCGATATCGGAATAGGGGTCGGTATAGGTCTCGTCGAAGGCCACGCCGCTGGTCATGTCCAGCACATGCTGGATCTTGGCGCCTTTATAGGCGGTGGCGCCGAGCTCCGGCAGATAGTCGGTGATCAAGCCGTCGACATCGAGCTGGCCGCGCGCTGCGAAAATGCCGGCCAGAATCCCGATCAGCGACTTCCCCACCGATTGCGACAGATGCAGCGTGCGCTCGTTCATGCCGTTGAAATAACGCTCCGCCACCACGGCGCCCCGGTGCAGCACGATGAAACCATCGGTGAAGGTGGCATCGAGGAACCGGCCGATATCGGATGGTCCCGCTTCGCCCTGATAGGTAATCGCCTCGATCGGCCGCGGCGCACGGGGGAAGATCGATGCCGGTTCGCGACCGCGCCACACTTCCGCCGTGGGGACGATCTCGCGCACATGCTGGAAGCTCCAGCGGTTGATCGGCGCCCTATCCCAATTGTCCCGTGTCCATCGAGGTGCGGTCATGATCGGAAATCACCCCTGGGTCAGCGCCCGCTTGATGGCATGAATCGCCTGGATGCTTTCCAGATAGAAGGCATCATTGAGAAAGTCCGGCCAGCTCGACAGCTTGACCGCGACGAAGTCGTTTGCCGGGTCGGTATAGATCCACTGGCCGAACACGCCGAGGCATTGCAGCACAGGCGTGCCCACATCCTCGATCCAGAACTGGTTGTGATAGCTGCCTTTGGGCATGGTGGCACGTGTCGCGGCATCGAACAAATCCGGCTTGCCGCGCCGCGTCTCTTCGATCCAGGCCTTCGGCACGATCTGGCTGCCGTTATAGAAGCCGTCCTGTGCCACCATCTGGCCAAAGCGCGCATAGTCGCGCAAAGTTGCGTTGAAGCCGCCGCAGGCGAGGCCATAGCCGCCCGGATCGACCGTGAAGCTCGCACTCTCATCGGTGCCGAGTTTCTGCCAGATCTCGCGGCTGATCAATTCCGGCAGCCGCAAGCCGCTGATGCGTTCGATGGCGAAGGCCACGACATCGGTCTCGATCGAGCGGTAGTGAAACCGCGCGCCATGTTCGGCTTCTTTCGTCTTGAGCCCCAGAATCTGGTCCCACATCGTGCGCGGCCAGGGGCGCGTGTCGCCCTCGGGCTTGGGCTTCCAGCCGGAGGCGACATCGGTCTGCCCGACATCGGAAAAGGGATCGGTATATTCTTCCGAATAGGCAACGCCCGAACTCATGTCGAGCATGTGCTGGACCTTGGCGCCGGCATAGGCCGTCGTGGCGAGTTCCGGCAGATAGGTCGTGATCGGCGCCTGCGGGTCTAGAAGTCCACGCCCGGCATAGATCCCGGCCAGCACGCCCAGGAACGACTTCGCCACCGATTGCGACAGATGCAGCGACCGCGGTCCCATGCCGTTGGCATAATGCTCCATGGCGATGGCGCCTTTATGGAGCACGATGAAGCCGTCGGTGTAGCTGGCGTCGAGAAAATCGGCGACCGAAATGTCGCCGCGCGCGGATTGAAAGGTGATGGGGGCGAGATGCCGCGGCGCACGCTTGAACGCTTGCGCCGGATTGGGGCCGCGCCAGACTTCGGCAGTCGGCAGAATCTCGCGGATATGCTGGAACGCCCAGCGGTTCCACGGCCCTCGGTCCCAATCCTGGATCGGCACCGGAAATGTCGGCGGCGACCCCCGCATGATCAATGTCGGGTCGATCGCAGCGTCGCTGTCTGAAGGATGCGGCATGATAAAGAAAATCCCGGCAGTCTTGCGACCGCCGGGATCAGCTTTGTCAGCTTACTTCGTCAACTCGGTCCAGATGGCGGTGTTCATTTCCGCCACTTCCGGCTTGCAGGATTCGAGGATGAAGGTCTTCTGGCCGGCCGGCATGTTGATTTCCGGTGCGCTGGCGAAGTCCTTGTTCTCGATGAACGCGCCACTGCCGGTGATGCCGTTCGCATATTGCGCGAAATCGGAGATCAGCGCGGCATTGGCCGGGTCCATGATGAAGTTCTGGAACTTCTTCGCGGTTTCGGCATTGGCCGCACCCTTGACGACCGCAACGTTATCCATCCAGACGGTGATGCCTTCCTTCGGATAGCCGTATTCGATCTTGTCGTTCTGCTGGCGGGCGCGATACGAAGCGCCGTTCCAGTTGAGACCGGCCATCAGATCTTCCTTGGCGTACTTCTCGACATTGCCGTAATCCATCGAGATCCAGTTCGGCTTGGAAGCCAGCAGCAGATCACGCACCTGCTTCAGCTCTTCCTTGTTCTCGTTGCAGACCGGGTTGAAGCCCTTGTACATCAAGGCGGCCGCAATGACGTCGTTCATTTCCGGGACGACGTTGGTCTTGCCCTTCAACTCGGCCGGGGTGTCGAACAGGATCGCCCAGGTGTTGATGTCGCCCTGATAGGCCTTGCGGTTCACGGTCAGGCCCGTGGTGCCCCACTGCCAGGGAACGGTGTAGTTGCGGCCCTTGTCGAACGCGACATCGACCCATTGCGGATCCATGTTCTTGAAGTTCGGCATGGTGTTCGGCTTGGATTCTTCCAGCAAGCCTTCCTTGACGAAGATGTCGACATAGTTGCCGCTCGGCACGACGATGTCGAAGCCATGGCCGCCGGCCTTGATCTTCGCCAAAGCGACGTCGTTCGAGTCATAATCGGTCACCGTCACCTTGACGTTGAATTCCTTCTCGAACTTCTCGATCAGCTTGGGGTTGGTGTAATTGCCCCAGTTATAGATGTTGAGCGCGCCGCCAGCCGGTGCGGCAGCGGGTGCTGCAGCGGCGGTTTCCGTGGTGTTGGTGGCCGGTGCGGCGGCCGGCGCCGCTTCGGTGGTCGCCGTGGTGTTTGTCGCGGGTGCCGTCGTCGTGGTGTTCGACGATTCCGCCGCTTCTTCCTTCTTCTCGCCGCAGGCGCTCAGCGCCAACATGACGGTAAGGGCCACGGCCGTACTCTTGAAAGCCTGCAAATGTGTCAATTCTTCCTCCAACTAGCTGCTGCTTCGCCCTTTGACCGGGCCATCGTCTCTTTTGTCTTAACCGAACGTGTATCGGTCATGTTTTCTTCCTGTTAAGCAGGAAGAAGATCGTCACCATCACGATCGATATCGCCAGGAAGACCGACGAGATGGCATTCATTTCCGGGGTTACGATACGCCGCAATTGCCCCAGCATATAGGTTGGCAGGGTGTCCTGTCCGCCCGATTTCACCAATTCGGTGATCACGACATCGTCAAGCGAAATGACGAAGGCCAGCATGCCGCCGGCGAGAATCCCCGGCCAGAGCAGCGGCAAAGTGACATGGCGAAAGGTCTTGAAGGGCGTCGCATAAAGGTCGGCCGCCGCCCGTTCGAGGCTTAGATCCATGTTCTCCAGCCTGGCGCGGATCGGCAGATAGGCGAACGGAATGCAGAACGCGGTATGCGCGATGAGCAGATAGCCAAGGCCGGTATAGCCGGTCGCCACCTTGATCGCGGCAAAGAAGATGAGGAGGGCGACACCGGTCACGATCTCCGGCACCATCAGCGGCTGGTTGATAAAGGCGTAGATGAAGGTGAGCCCCGGAAACGGCTTGGTGCGGGTCGTGGCAAGGGCCGCCATGGTGGCGACCACTGTCGAGACGACGGCCGCGAAGGCCGCGATGGTCAGCGAGCGGATCGAGGCATCCTGAACCTGAACGTTGGCCCAGGCCGATTCATACCAGCGCCAGGAAAAACCTTCCCAGATCGCCACCGACGTGCCGGCATTGAACGAATAGGCCACTAGCGTGAGGATCGGCGCATAGAGCATGAGGAAGCAGATCATGGCGATGGTGGTAAAGCCGGTCTGCTTGCGGACGTCGAAGCCGCGGCCCCATTTCTTGGGTGTCGTGGGTTTCACCGGTGCTGCCTCAGCCATGACGCGCCTCCGTGTTCGAGGCGTTCTTGACGTAGAACAGCAGGGCGATCATGACGATCGCCATCAGGGTGATCGAGAGAGCAGCCCCCAGCGGCCAGTTGCGCCCTTGCCCGAACTGCATCTCGATGAGGTTGCCCAGCATGAGGTTGCGTCCACCACCCAGCACGCGCGGCGTCACATAGGCGCCGAGCGAGGGAATGAACACCAGGATCGATCCGGCGATGACGCCGGGCTTGACCAGCGGGAAGATGACCCGGCGCAGCACATGCCAGCGCGTCGCGTAAAGATCATAGCCGGCCTCGACCAGGCGGAAATCGATGCGTTCCATGCTGGCATAAAGCGGTAGCACCATCAGCGGCAGATAGACATAAAGCAGGCCCATCATCACCGCAAAATCGGTGAACAGGATCTGGATCGGCGCATCGATGAGGCCCAGACCCTGCAGGATCGAATTGACGATGCCCTCGTTGCGGATCACTTCCATGACCGCAAAAGTGCGGATGAGCAAATTGGTCCAGAACGGGATGGTGATCAGGAACAGCCACAGATCGCGGGATTTTTCATTGCGCGTGGCGATGAAATAAGCGGTCGGGAAGCCGAAGACCAGTGCCATCACCGTGGTGAAGAAGGACAGCTTGACCGAGCGCCACAGGATCGACATATGCGCATCCGCCAAGGTCACGGCGTCGCTGAAGATATCCTTCGTGAATACCACGCTGAACCAGGCGTCGGTTGAAAACTCCCACTCGACGCCGCCATAGCCACCCTTCTTCAGGAAGGAATAGATCACGACGATGACGAGCGGCCCGATCGCGGCGAACAGCAGGATGAGGAGGGCTGGGGCCGATAGCAGCCAGCGGCCCCGCGTCTCGCGCCGGTCGGCGGCGGCAGCGGCTTGTGCGGCAAAGGTCGATGCAGGTCGATGAGATGCGGCGGGATGAGCGGCTTTGCCTTCAGCCATGATGCTCAATCCTTCAGGATCTGCATGGCTTCAGGGGCGATGCGCATGCCGACGGTATCGCCGGCCTTCAGCACTTCCTGATGGCCGCGGCGGTTCTGCACACGCACGGTCACTTCCTGCTGCGATCCCTCAAGTTCGACGTGAAAAGTAGTGTCGGTGCCGAAATAGACGATGTTCTCGACAGTCCCGGACAGATGTGCCTCGGTTCCCGGTCGCACCAGATCGATGCGCTCCGGCCGGATGGCCAGCGTCACCTTGGCGCCCACGCCGACATTCTCGCCCAAGGGATGGCTGATGACGATGCCGGATGGCAGCTTGATCTGCCCGTCGCTGCCGATGCGCTGCATCACCTCGGCCTCGATGAAATTGGTTTCGCCGATGAAATCGGCGACGAAGCGCACGGTCGGATGCTCGTAGATCTCCGTGGGCGAGCCGATCTGCAGGATCTTGCCTTTCGACATGACCGCGATGCGGTCCGACATGGTCAGCGCTTCTTCCTGGTCATGCGTCACGAAGATGAAGGTGATGCCGGTTTCCAGCTGCATGCGCTTCAATTCGATCTGCATCTCCTTGCGGAGCTTGAGATCGAGGGCGGAGAGCGGTTCGTCGAGCAGCAGCACTTTCGGGCGCGGTGCGAGCGCCCGGGCCAATGCCACGCGTTGCTGCTGGCCACCGGAAATCTGGCTGGTGCGGCGGTCCTTCAGCTCTTCCATGCGGACCAGCTTCAGCATGGCACTCACGGTCGATTGCACTTCGGCCTTGGGTTTCCCCAGCATTTCGAGGCCAAAGGCGATGTTCTGTGCCACCGTCATATGCGGGAACAGGGCATAAGACTGGAACACGGTATTCACATGGCGCTTGAAGGGCGGCAGATGCGCCACCTCCTCGCCTTCCAGCAGGATGCTGCCCTCGGTCGGCATCTCGAAGCCGGCGATCAGGCGCAACAGCGTAGTCTTGCCGCAGCCCGATGGTCCGAGGAGCGTAAAGAACTCGTTCTGCTGGATGGTGACCGAGACATTATCAAGGGCGCGAACTTCGCCGGGCCCCGCCCCAAAAATCTTGCTTACGTTTTTAGCTTCGACAGCCACAGCTGCTGACACGATTGAACGCCCCCGTCCTGATTTGCGCCATCCGCTCCCCCTACCCCCACCCCTTGTCTGGGTCTGGGCTCGGCCTTCATACGGGCCAGGATTTTGCGCGAGCCCAGATTAGGCATTCGGCCGACAAGGTCAATCACGGCGTTGCACAAAAGTTAAATAAGTTGCCTGATTTTCATTTTATGTGCCGTCGCATGACGCAAAGACACACTGCCATTACCCGCAACAGCGGTGCTGCGGGGAGCATAGCGTGGTGCAGATTCGCCCGATTGGTCAAACCGACGCTTCCCGAAACAGACCCGCAAGCGACGTGAAGATGCGCCGCCGGACGGTCTTTAATCCCTAGCGCGCTTTTGCGGCGACGCTGCTAGATTGCCGCCGTTCGCGGTCACCGCCCACGAGTTCAGGCCACGAGTTCAGGCAAAGTCAGTTCAGGCAAAGTGAGTTCAGGCACAGTCGATGAGTACGAACCGAAACAAGAACAGACGGCAGCTGCCGCCGCTGAATGCACTTCGCGCCTTCGAGGCCGTGGCAAGGTTCCTGAGCTTCACCAAGGCCGCCGACGAATTGCTGGTGACGCAGAGCGCCGTCAGTCGCCAGGTCAAGAACCTCGAGGACATCCTCGGCGTGGCGCTGATCCTGCGCAAGGCGCAGCTGGAACTGACCGAGGAGGGCAAGCGCCTGCTGCCCGTGCTCACTGACAGTTTCGACCGCATGGATGTGGTGATCGGCAGCTTCCGCCGCCAGTCGAAGAAGCCGCCTTTGAGCCTTGCCGTGCCGCCGACCTATGCCAGGCGCGTGATGCTGCCGCGCCTGCCGGATTTCCAGCGCGCCAACCCGGATCTCGAAATCCGCATGGAAACGCCGCCGGTCAATCCGGATTTCCGCAATTCCGGCCATGACCTCGCCATCATGTTCGGCGAGATGGAGGCCGACGGGCTGATCGCTGATGTCTTGATGCGCGAAAGGTGGAGCCCGCTCGCTTCCCCCGACCTCATCAAGAAGGCGGCCTGGCCAGATCTCAAGGCGATGATTGCCAAGGCGCCCCTGCTGCATATCCGCCAGGGCAATGATTCCTGGCACGATTGGCGTCAATTGGCGCGGCAAGTCGGCTTTGCCGGCCTGCCGGTCGAACGTGGCCTGGTCGTCGAAACCGCCGATCAGGCGGTGCAGGCGGCTCTTTCCGGCGGCGGTGTCGTCGTGGTCGATCCCGTGCTGTGTGCCGATGAAGTGGCCAGCGGCAAACTGGTCGCACCGTTCGAGATCAGCATGCCCACGGGGCGCGTCTATACCTTGGTGTGCCGCGCTGACGAAACCGACCTCGCCCGCATCGCCGCCTTCCGCGCCTGGGCGCTGTCGGTCCTGGTCGAAACACCGTCAGACGCTGCCACCGCCGACACCGGCGATGACGACGCCTGACAGATGACACCTCAGGAAATCCAGGCCCGGCTGCTCTATCGCGACGGGCTGATGCTGGTGATCGACAAGCCCGCCGGTCTGCCGGTCCATGCCGGGCCTGGTGGCGGCGACAATCTGGAACGGTCGTTCGAGCATCTGCGCTTCGGCCTGCCCAAGGCACCGTCGCTCGCCCATCGCCTGGATCGCGACACCTCGGGATGCCTGGCACTTGGGCGTCAGCACAAGGGACTCTCGCGGTTGGGGAAGCTCTTCCAGGCGGGCCAGGTCGAGAAGACTTACTGGGCAATCACCACCCAGGCGCCCCCCGAAGCCCAAGGCACAATTGACAACTATTTGTTGAAAAAAACTACCCGCGCCGGGGGCTGGAAGATGGTCATTTGCGATAAGAATGATAATCAATCTCAGCATTCCGTGACCGATTATCGGCTCCTCGGATCGGGTGAAAATGTGCATTGGCTGGAGCTCCATCCGCGCACGGGCCGCACCCATCAGATCCGCGTTCACCTCGCCTCCCTCGGCTGTCCGATCCTGGGGGAGCCGATATACCTGCCCGACGGATCGCCGAAACCCAGCCAGAAACTGCATCTTCACTCGCGCGCCCTGGTGCTGCCGCTTTACCCGAAGAAGGACCCGATCCGGGTCGAAGCGCCGCCGCCGCCGCATATGCTGACAGCGCTCCGGGCCTGCGGCTATCATCCAGATCATGAATAGCCAGGACCAAGCAGCATTCATCGACAGCATGTGGCGGGACGAGATCGTGCCCACGCTGGTCGACTACATCCGCATCCCCAACAAATCGCCGGCCTTCGATCCGGATTGGGCGGCGCATGGCCATATGGACCGTGCTGTCGACCTGTTCGCCGGCTGGGCGAAAGCCAAGCTGCAGGCCCTGCCGGGTGCGACGCTGGAGGTGGTGCGACTCCCTGAACGCACGCCGGTGATCCTCATCGAGATTCCTGGCAGCGATCCCTCATCTGAAGATCGTGTGCTGCTCTACGGCCATCTCGACAAGCAGCCGGAGATGGTGGGCTGGCTCGAGGGCTATGGTCCGTGGATACCGCGCATCGAGGGGGACAAGCTTTATGGTCGCGGCGGCGCCGATGATGGTTATGCCATGTTCGCAGCGCTCGCGGCGATCCTGAGCCTGGCGCGCGCGGGCAAGCCGCATGCGCGCTGCGTCATTCTGATTGAGGCCTGCGAGGAATCCGGCAGCGACGATCTTCCTTATTATGTTGAGCATCTGGCGGGGCGCATTGGCGACCCCTCACTGGTGGTCTGCCTCGATTCCGGCTGCGGCAATTACGACCAGCTGTGGCTCACCACCTCGCTCCGCGGCACGTTTGCCACCAACATGACTGTGCGCGTGCTGACCGAGGGCGTGCATTCCGGCGATGCGTCCGGCGTCGTGCCGTCGAGCTTCCGCCTCACCCGCCAGATCATCTCGCGCCTCGAAGATGAAGTGACTGGCGCCATCAAGCCGGAATCACTGCATGTCCAGGTGCCGGCCGAGCGCATTGCGCAGGCGCGCATCGCTGCTGCTGCCTTGGGCGAGCAGGTCCATGGCAAGTTCCCCTTCACGCCGGGCATGAAGCCGGTCAGCGACGATCTCACCGAGCTGGTGCTCAATCGCACCTGGCGGCCGCAATTGGCGGTCACCGGCGCGGAAGGCATGCCCGAATTTGCCAATGCTGGAAATGTGCTGCGCCCCTATACCGGCGTCCGACTCTCCTTGCGCCTGCCGCCGACACTGGATGCCGATGCGGCACTGGCCACCGTCGAGAAGCTCCTCACCGAGAACCCGCCTTATGGCGCTGAAATCACCTTGGAGCATCTGGAAGCCAGCGCCGGCTGGAACGCGCCCAAGCTCGCCCCCTGGCTGGAAACCTCGCTGGATGCCGCCTCCAAGGCGGCGTTTGGCCGGGAGCCCGCTTACATGGGGGAGGGCGGCAGCATTCCCTTCATGGCGATGCTGGGCGAACGCTTCCCGCAGGCGCAGTTCGTGGTAACCGGGGTGTTGGGCCCTCATTCCAATGCCCATGGCCCCAACGAGTTTCTGCACATTCCGACCGGAAGGCGCGTGACCCACGTCGTGGCCCGGGTGCTCTCCGATCATCAGGCACGGCTGGCGACGTAAGCGCGCGGCGCGCAAGTTTTGCCATGCATTGGGGGCTCCAGAGGGCTATACCCCCGCGATAACCCGCAGATTTGCCTGGAAACATGACCGTAGCCCCCGCCCCGACGACTGAATTTGCCCCGAACATCGCCTTGGGTGTCGCCGGCGCGCTCATCGCGGTGCTGATCTGGGGCGGCTGGATCATCCTGACACGCCTTGGCGTCACCACCGAGTTCAGCCCCAGCGATATCGTGTTCCTGCGATTCTCGCTGACGGCGGTATTGCTGGCGCCCTTGCTGTGGCTGCGCCGCGACCAGCTCAGGCGCGATAAGATCGGCCATTACCTCCTCATGATGCTGGGGGCGGGCGCACCTTATATGATGGTGGCGGCGACCTCGATGCAGTTCGCCCCGGTCGCCCATGTCGGCGTGCTGATGCCCGGCACCATGCCGCTGTTCGTGGCGCTCTATGCCCTGATGCTCTATGGCGACCGGCTAAGTCCATGGAAAATAGTCGGTTTTTCCCTCATTATCCTGGGTGACATCGCGGTCGGGGGCTTCGGCATCTTCACCATTCTGCAGAACGATCTGGGCCATGCCTGGATCGGCTATGTGCTGATGCTGCTGGCAGCGGCCATGTGGGCGGGTTTTACCCTCGCCCAGCGCAGATCTGGCCTCGATCCCTGGATGGCGACGGCGGTGGTCGGCATCAGTTCCTGCGTGCTCTATACGCCTTTTTACCTGATGACACATGGGCTTAGCGTCTTTCAGCGTGCCTGGGGTGAGATCGCGCTGCATGGTCTTTACCAGGCGGTGGGGTCAGGCATTCTGGCGCTCGCCGCCTATGGCATCGCCATCCAGCATCTGGGCGCCCAGCGGGCGGCCACATTCTCGTCTTTGGTGCCGGCCTTGGCGGCCCTGCTGGGAATCCCGCTGCTGGGCGAATTCCCGGACATGGCGGCCTGGTTCGGGGTTGCCACGGTCACTTTCGGCCTGATGCTGGCCACCGGGGCGATTGGACCCCGCATTCGGGCCTGAGGTTCGGGGGCCGGAATCGGCTTGTTTCTGCGGCATTACCCCTATATAACCCGCCCCGCACGGCATTAATGCGTCCAGGGCGAACCAGAGGGCATGCCCAACCGCAGCCGAATGCGTAAATCATATCAATAGGATACATGAAATGCCCAAGATGAAGACGAAGAGCGGCGCCAAAAAGCGCTTCAAGCTCACCGCCAGCGGCCAGGTCAAGTTCAAGCCGGCCAATAAGCGTCACGGCCTTTCCAACCGGCCGACGAAGATGAAGCGGCAGACCCGCCGCAATGAAGTGATGTTCGAGGCTGATGCCAAGAAGGTCATTAAATTCTTCCTGCCCAACGGGCTCTGACCTTAGACGCTGACGGAGAACTGACAAATGGCTCGCACCAAACGTGGCGTCACCTCGCACGCCAGGCACAAAAAAGTTCTCGAGATGGCCAAGGGCTATGTCGGGCGCTCATCGACGAATTTCCGTATTGCGATCGAGAAGGTCGAAAAGGGCCTGCAATACGCCTATCGCGACCGTCGCGCCAAGAAGCGTGACTTCCGCGGCCTGTGGATCCAGCGCATCAACGCCGGTGTCCGCGAGCACGGCCTCACCTATTCGCAGTTCATCAACGGCGTGAAGCGCGCTGGCATTGAAGTCGACCGCAAGGTCCTCTCCGATCTCGCGATCCATGAGCCGGCCGCGTTTGCGGTGTTGGTGAAGCAGGCGCAAGAGGCTTTGCAGAAGGCTTGAGTGCGGCGATGCCGGCACTGACCCTCCGCAGACTACTGATCATTGCAACCGTCGCCCTGGCTTTGCCAGCGGCGACGGCATGCGATTCCTATAAGGATGATGTGGCGGCGGTGCAGGCTGCCGAGAGCATCGTGCCGGGGAAGAGCAACGATGCGCTGGCGCGCGAACTTGCCGGTGCGCGGGGCGGGATCAAGTGGGAGGGTGCCAAGGCCGAGCGCTACAACAACGCCGAGATCGTGCTGGTGACGGCCAATATCGACCGCGTCGGCCAGTCGGGGACAGCGCACAAGATCGCGCTCGAATTCATCAACAACCGTGAAACCCGCAAAGTCGCTTTCGAGCAGGCCTTTATCGACGGCAAGCCGCAGAGCCTGTTGGGTGGTGCCTTGACGTTGTTTCTGCTGCAATTGGACTGACCGGCCGCGATCGCGCCAGCTATGGAACGAACGCATGGGGGCCGGATCATCCGAGCCTCCTTTTTTGTTTTTGAGCTACGATCAACAGGGACTCTTGAGAGATGTCGACTGAAGCGGGACATGACCTAAACGGTCTGCAGAAGAAATGGCTGGATGCCGTGGCTGCGACAGCCACCGTCGATGCGCTGGAACAGGTGCGCGTCGATGCGCTGGGCAAGAAGGGTGAGATTTCCGGTTTGATGAAAGTGCTGGGCACGATGGGCCCGGATGAACGCAAGGCCTTCGGCGCGCGCCTCAACGTGCTGCGCGACGAGGTGGCATCCGCCATCGATACGAAGAAGACCGGCCTCGCCGATTCAGCGCTGAATGCGAAACTTGCGCGTGAGACGCTGGATCTCACTTTGCCGGCTCGGCCCGAGATAGAAGGCCGCATCCACCCGATCACGCAGACAGTTGACGAGATCATCGCCATTTTCGGCGAGATGGGATTCTCGGTCGCGGAAGGGCCGGATATCGAGGACGATTTCCACAACTTCACCGCGCTCAACATTCCGGCCGATCATCCGGCGCGCCAGATGCAGGACACCTTCTATCTGCCGGCGAAACCCGATGGCAGCCAGATGGTGCTGCGCACGCATACCTCGCCAGTGCAGATCCGCACCATGCTGAAAGGCGATCTGCCGATCCGCGTCATCTGCCCGGGGCGCACCTACCGGGTCGATAGCGACATGACGCATTCGCCGATGTTCCATCAGGTCGAAGGCCTAGTCATCGACACCGCGACCAATATGGGCCACCTCAAAGGCTGCCTGCAGGATTTCGTGCGCGCCTTCTTCGGCATCGACAATCTGCCGGTGCGGTTCCGCCCCAGCTATTTCCCCTTCACCGAACCGTCGGCGGAGGTCGATATCGGCTGCGACCGTTCGGGCGGCGAGCTGAAGCTGGGCGCCGGGAAAGATTGGCTGGAAATCCTGGGCTCCGGCATGGTGCATCCGCGCGTGCTGGAAAACTGCGGCATCGATTCCACCAAATACCAGGGCTTCGCCTTCGGCATGGGGATCGAGCGCATCGCCATGCTGAAATACGGCATTCCGGATCTCCGCACCTTCTACGACTCAGATCTGCGGTGGCTGCGCCATTACGGTTTTGTACCTCTTGATATTCCCACCATGGTGGGAGGACTGACGCGATGAAATTCACACTCTCCTGGCTGAAGACGCATCTCGAGACCGATGCGGATCTGGCCACCATCACCAAGAAGCTCACCGATCTCGGCCTCGAGGTCGAAGGTGTCGAGGACAAGGCGCTGGCGCTGAAGCCCTTCGTCGTCGGCTATGTCGTGGAAGCCGTGCAGCATCCCAATGCCGACCGGTTGCGTGTGTGCAAGGTCGATGCAGGCAACGGCATCGTGCAGGTCGTCTGCGGTGCGCCCAACGCGCGCACCGGCATGAAGGGCGTGTTCGCCCCTGTGGGCACCCATGTGCCGGGCACCGGTCTCGATTTGAAGGCCGGCAATATCCGCGGGCAGGATTCCAACGGCATGCTGTGCTCGGCCCGCGAGTTGGGGTTGGGGCAGGATCATGACGGCATCATCGAACTGCCGGACGATGCGCCGGTGGGGAAGAGCTTTGTCGAGTATCGTGGGCTGGGTGATCCCATCATCGAGATCAAGATCACGCCGGACCGCGCCGATTGCCTCGGCGTGTTCGGTGTCGCGCGCGATCTGGCGTCGGCCGGCTTGGGCAAGCTGAAGCCGATTGCGCCGAAGCAGGTGAAGGGTACGTTCAAGAGCCCGATCCAGTGGCAGATCGATGAGAGCGCCAAGGCGGCCGTTCCCTATACCGCCGGCCGCTATTTCAAGGGCGTCAAGAATGGTCCCTCGCCGCAATGGCTGCAGGACCGGCTTGTCTCCATCGGCCTGCGTCCCATTTCGACGCTGGTCGACATCACCAATTTCGTGACCTTCGATCTCGGCCGGCCGCTCCATGTGTTCGACGCCGACAAGGTGAAGGGCAATGTCGTCATGCGCTCGGCCAAGACCGGCGAGAGCATCGAGGCGCTCGACGGCAAGACCTATAGCTTCGAGCCGGGCATGATCGTGATCAGCGACGATAACGGGGCGGAAGCGATCGGCGGCATCATGGGCGGCGCGCCGTCCGGCTGTTCCGACACAACGACCAATGTGTTCCTCGAAGCGGCTTTGTTCGACGCCATCACCACGGCGAAAACCGGGCGCAAGCTGGGCGTCACCTCGGATGCACGCTATCGCTTCGAGCGCGGCGTCGATCCGCTCTCGGTCGATTGGGGCATCGATGTCGCAACCCAGCTCATCACCGATCTCTGCGGTGGCGAGGTGTCGGAAATCACCACGGCGGGTGCGGTGCCGGCTGCGCGTAAATCGGTGACCTTCCGCCCGTCGCGCGTGCTGGCGCTGGGTGGCGTTGAGGTAGCCGTGCCGCAGCAGAAGCAGATCCTGGTCGATCTCGGCTTCGGCGTTACGGAAACCAGCGGCGACAGCTGGACTGTCACGGTCCCGACCTTCCGCGCCGATATCGACGGCGAAGCGGATATCGTCGAGGAGGTGATGCGCGTGCACGGCTTCGACAACATTCCGGCCGTCTCTTTGCCGCGCGCTACCGCGCTGCCGGTGATGGCGGTGAGCTTGGGCCAGAAGCGCGTGCAGCAGGCGAAACGCCTGCTGGCGGTGCGTGGGCTGAATGAGACGGTGACCTTCAGCTTCATGCCCGGCAATGTGGCGGCGATGTTCGCCGGCAACAACGCGCTGGTGCCGTTGGCCAACCCGATCAGTGCGGATCTCGACGTCATGCGCCCCAGCATCCTCGGCAACCTGCTGATGGCGGCTTCGCGCAATGCCGCGCGCGGGTTCAGTGATCTTGGGCTGTTCGAGATCGGGCCGACTTATCTCGGCGAAGCCGCAAAGGACCAAGTGCTGGCGGCAACCGGTATCCGTGTGGGTACGACACCGCGCCATTGGCAGGTGAAGGCACGGCCCTTGGATGCGTTCGACGCCAAGGCCGATGCGGTGGCGCTGCTGTCTGCGTTCGGCGTGCCGGTGGAAAACCTGCAGATCGAGGCATTGGCGCCGGCGCATTACCATCCCGGCCAGTCGGCCGTGTTGCGCCTGGGTCCGACGATCCTCGCGCAATTCGGTGCGTTGCATCCGAAGGTCTGTCAGGCGCTGGACGTGAAGGGCCCGGCGGTCGGCTTCGAGGTGTTCCTCGAACGCCTGCCGATGCCGCGATCGAAGGGCACGGCACGTCCGCTGCTCAATGCCTCGGCCTTCCAGCCCGTCGAGCGCGACTTCGCCTTCATCGTCGATGCGGGCGTCGCCGCCGAGAAACTGGTGAAGGCCGCCAAGGGCGCCGACAAGGCACTCGTCACCGAGGTCAAGCTGTTCGATATCTTCGCCGGTGGCAGCTTGCCCGAGGGGAAGAAGTCGGTCGCGCTGTCGGTCGTGCTGCAGCCCCGCGAGAAGACCCTCACCGATGCCGAGATCGAAGCGGTGTCGGCGAAGATCGTCGCGGCGGTGAACAAGGCGACGGGCGGGGAATTGCGGAAGTAGGTTTCAGACTCAATCGTCATCCTCCGCGCAGGCGAAGGACCCACGAGTTGCTTTCTTCAGTTACGGACAAACTCGTGGGTGGTCCGCCTTCGCGGACCATGACGATGAGATATGAGCCCTCTCCCCTCGCGGGAGAGGGTGCGAGGCAAAGCTGAGCGGGTGAGGGGGTGGCTGCACCCGACTCGCCGTTAGAGCCCCCTCACCCTGACCCTCTCCCGCGAGGGGAGAGGGAAGCGCGGTGGGGCGAGGGTTAGATTCGCCCTCACATAAACATCACCCATACCCCCCTCTCTAACTCGCCCCTCGAGGGGGAGAGGATTGGAACGAGGGTGTTCGTTCCAGCTATCAAGCGCGGTCGGAACTCCCTCCCCCTTGAGGGGGAGGG
>NZ_CAKZGO010000025.1 GCF_936916975.1 uncultured Dongia sp.
AAAGCTAAGGCAGGGCGACCAACGCCGCAGCCGATATCCAGCACCGTTTCAGGCCCGGTAGCGGTGACCGTCGCCATCACCTCTGCCTCCGGTTCCAGCCAATCGACGCGGCCGGCGTCGATCGACCAGCGTCGATCCCATTCCGCGACTGCTGTCGCCAAGGGATGGAGGGCAGATTCCGACGTCATGTCGATTGCCTCAGGATGCGCTGGCGCAGCATGGAGCTCAGCCGTTCCACCACCAAGACCAACAAGAAGACGCCGATGATGATGGTTGCCGCCTGATCGTATTGGAAAAGGTCCATGGCAACCTTGAGCTCGATGCCAATGCCGCCGGCCCCCACCAGCCCCAGCACCACCGAGGCGCGCGTGGCCTTCTCCAGGGTGAAGAGCGCCGAATTGATCATGGATGGCATAGCGGCGGGCAGTACCGCGGAGAAGACAATGCCGGACTTCCGGGCGCCGAGGGCCGTCAAGGCTTCCTGCGGCCCCTTATCGGTTTCCTCCATCGCTTCGGCGAAGAAGCGGCCGCAGAAGCCGATCGCATCGACGACCAGGGTCAGCATGCCGGCAAAGGGGCCGAGACCTACCGTCACCACGAAGAACAATGCCCAGACCAGATCCGGCACGGTGCGAAACAGGGCGATCAGCCAGCGCGCCATATAATAAAGACCGATATGCGGCGTCAGGCTGCGCGCCGCAAGAATGGCCAGCGGCACGCTCAGGATGACGCCGATGACAGTGCCGGCAAAGGCCATCTGGAACGTCTCCAGCATGGAGACGCCAACCGATTGAATGCGGGCGAGACTGGGCGGGAACATCTCGCCCACCAGCCGCGCCATATTGGGCAGGCCCTCAACGAACGACCGAACCGAAATGTCGCTACCCTGGAGCGAGAACAGGAAGAAGCCGCCTGCCGCCACATAGAGCGCAAACATGCCAGCGCTAGGCCGCATGAGCCGCGGCGGCGGCGTCACGCCCGGCCGCAGGATCGGTGCCGCCAAGGTGGTATCACTCATAGACGCCTCGCAGATCCCTGGCATCAAGTGACGCCGACATTGCATCGATCTCGATCCGCCCACCGCGCAACGCCACGACCCGGTCGGCAAAGCGCAGCGCGTGGTTGATATGATGCGAGGTGAACACCAGCGTCAGGCCCTGCTGGCGGATCAGCTCGGCAAAAAGCTCCATCACTTCTTCACCGGCACTGGGATCAAGGCTTGCCACGGGTTCATCGGCGAACATCAGTCGGGGGCGCTGCATCAGCGTGCGTGCGATCGCCACGCGCTGCGACTGTCCACCAGAGAGCTGGTCGGCCCGGCGACTGGCGAAATCGGCGAGACCCACCAGATCCAGGCAATGCATCGCCTCGTCGCGCAACGCGCTGGGCGCCATGAAATGAAACCAGCCGCGGGGACCGCTGATGCGCGATTGCGCGCCGTGGAGGACGTTGCTCAGCACCGAAAGCTGGCCGACCAGATTGTGGCGCTGGAAGACGAAGCCGATCTGGGCGCGCAGTCGCCGCAGGGCACCTTGATCAAGGGCGCAGACATCCTGCCCCAACAGGCGGATGCTCCCGCCATTGGGTTCGATAAGACGCAGGCAGCATCGCAGCAAGGTTGATTTGCCGGCACCGTTGCTGCCGATCAAGGCGACCGCCTGTCCGCTCGGCACCGCTAGCGACACGCCGTCCAGGATGGTTGTCGTCACGTGATATGATTTGCGAAGATTGTCGATGCTGAGCTCGATTGCCACCGTGGCGCTGCGAGCGTGAACGCCATCCAACGGGCGGCGAACCGCTGCGGCATAAGCCGCAGCGATCCGTGGTTTCCCCGTTCTGGCGACGGATGCGACCGTCATGGCCAATGCCCCTATTGGCCGACGAATTCAGCGTATTCAGGATAGCCGATGGTCGCATACATGCGCCGGACATAGTCGTAGTCCTTGTCCTCGATTGAGGCCAGGAAGTGCATGCCCTTGTACTTCTGGGTGTCCTCACCCTTCAGCAGGGCCTCGATGAGCGCAGGCTGATTGTCGATGAAGGCCTTGCGCACCTTGTCGATCATGGCCGGATCGACATGCTTGCCGGCCAGCACCGGATCGTTGGGCAGGTCGCGGCCACGGGCAATGACCTTGAATGCGGTATCGGGAAATTTCGCCCGCACGCTGGCAAGATGGGTCGCATTCATGCCGATCGCGGCAATATCACCCTTGATCAGGCTCTCGACGGCGACGTTGCGGCTGACATGAAGCGACTCGATATCCTTCATCGGGTCTACGCCGAAATCGGCCAGCACCTGCATGGGGCCGATATGGGCCGAGGTAGAACCGATATCGCCAAAGGCCACTTTCTTGCCCTTGAGATCTTCGGGGCCAGCAATCGGGCTGTCGGCCAGAGTCACGATCATGGCGAAATAGTCCGGGCGTTGGAAGCCAACCACCACCTGGGCGTCGGTGCGCTTCTTGAACACCACATATTCGGCCGGACCCGTGAGGACGAAATCGACCTGCTCGGCTCGCATCGCTTCGACGGCAGCGGTGCGGCTGCTGACAGGGGTGAACTTGATCTCATAGCCCGTGGTCTGGGCGAGAGTCTCTGCTAAGGCGCCGTACTCGCGCTGCAGATCTTCGAGACCGGCGATGTCGGTCACGGCGAAGCGAATGGTGTCGACAGCTTGGGCGAAATTCGCCTGCAGCAGCAAAGGCAAGGCCGCAGCGGCGGCAAGCACGGCGCGGCGCGCATATTTGGTCCTGGCAAGACAGATCATAGCGGCTCCCTTTCAAAACATCCCAGCGGCACAATTCCGTGCCCCGCCGGAGCATGGGAGCGACACGTGACTCCTTTAAGACTCCCATGTTTCAACAATGTGACGACCGGTAGACAAGCCGGAACCCAGTCCAAGAAATCGCGCCAGTCGTCGATTCTTCTCGATCCTTTCGCTGGATCATCCCGGGGAAAGTCCCGATCATCCCGACATCAGATGGGATCGATGATGGAGTTGAGTGTGATGGACTTTGTGATTGCCGGCGGCAGTGCCTTGATGCCCGACGGAACGATCGAACAGGCCGATCTGCGTGTTTCGGCCGGAAAGATCGTCGCCGTGGGCGAATCGGGCAGCGCATCGGCGCGTCGCTGGCGTGCAGACGGTCTCATGGTGTTGCCCGGCATGATCGATTTGCACGGCGATGCCTTCGAGCGTCAGCTCATGCCGCGCCCCGGGGTTCGCTTTGCCGATGACATGGCGTTGCTCGATACCGACCGGCAACTTGTCGCCAACGGCATCACCACGGCCTACCATGGTCTGACCTATAGTTGGGAACCCGGCCTGCGTGATGCCGACTCAGCCCGGCGCTTTGTCACGGGCTTGCGGCAATTGCGCCCCCGCCTCTCCTGCGACACCCGCCTTCATCTTCGCTTCGAAACATTCAACCTTGATGCGATCGATGAGGTTATCGGGTGGATCGAGGCCGGCCTGATCGACCTTCTGGCCTTCAACGACCATACCGACGATATCGCCGAGAAGCTCTCAGACCGCCACAAGCTGGCGACCTATGCGTCGCGGACGGGCCTTACCGGCGACGACTTCGCGGAGATGCTGCGACAAACCAAGGCACGGGCCCCGGAGGTTCCGGCGGCCATGCTACGCCTGTCGAATGCTGCGCGTGCGGCCTCCCTGCCGATGGCATCTCATGACGATATCTCGCCAGAGATGCGTGCCGACTATCTGGCACTCGGCTGCCGCATCTGCGAATTCCCGCTGGATCGGCGCACGGCGCGGGCAGCACTCGATCACGGCGGCATTACCATTCTGGGCGCTCCCAATGTGGTCCGTGGCGGGAGTCATGCAGCACGGCTCGGGGGTCGGGAAGCGGTCGCCGAGGGCCTCTGCAGCGTCTTGACCTCTGACTACTATTACCCCGCCCTGATGAACGCGGCGTTTACGCTGGTCAATCTGGGCCTGGCGGATGTCGGCACGGCCTGGAACCTGGTTTCAGCGAATGCCGCCGATGCGGTCGGCCTGTCAGATCGCGGTCGCGTGGCTGCCGATCAACGCGCCGATCTTTTGCTGGTTTCTTGGGAGGCGGGCAGCCTCCCTCGACTCATCGCCACCTTCGTCAACGGCGAAGCCGTGTTCACCGCGGACAACCCGCTGCGGATGATTGCTTGATCTTGGATTAGCCGATGGGTCGACTACTGTGCAGCTGGGTTTGTGGAGTCATTTCATCAAGCTGGAGTACTGCAAACCTGTGGGTGGTGTCGGACGCCAAACGATACCGACGAGACAGTCGTTTGCGCTAGAATGGCTTCGCGCAAAATAGGCTGATCAAGCTGGTACGAAAGTGTTTTCGCCAGATGATGAGCCGCTTGGAGATTTCAAATGGTTAGACAAAGCTGGCTTGGGGCGCCAGGGATTGTCACCAGACTCTCTGCGGCCCTTACCCACCGCAATTATATATACACAAATCGTCGCTAGGCGCGAACGCGTCAAATGTTTGTAGTTGTAAAGGGTATTCCCGCTGCCCTTTGGGTAACACACGACACGGGCCGCTCACCACAAGTTTTTCCTAGCGAACGTTGCGCGCCAGCTGGTTGATGAGCGGCTTCAGAAAGTAATTCAACACGCCATATTTTTCAGCTTGAACATAGGCCTCGGCCACGTGCCAAGCACGAGACGATTTCTGAAATCGATAGGCAGCGCATCACGGCCGAATTGCGGCCGGGAAAGGCGTCATGCCGGGTGCAGCGGCATGCGCTGTGGCAAGGCCTTTTTTCAGGCGACGCAAAATGCCCGGCCGGTGGCTCGTCTTGATAGGACTCCACCATTTCGGCCAGTTGGTCGAAGCGCCAGAGCTGGGGGACGAGATCGGCCCAAATATTGATCACCCAAGTGAAGCCGACCACCAATATCCAGATGATCGTCACCGCGCCCAATAGGTTATGAAGATCGAGCCATTTGACCTTTGATGAGCTTTGCCGCCGCACCATGCTTAAATCGAGTCGGCGCATGAAAGACGCGTAGAGCACGACGCCGGAGACCGTCGCGATGACAGACGGCAGTCCCAAGAACCCGAGGAACACCTTTCCTGGCAGGCCGGCGAACATATCGACATGCAGCGTCAACATGACATAGGCGCCATACTCCATCCAGAAATATTGTCGACAATAATGATAATACGACGCCGATTTTTCTTGCGAATTTGCAGATGGAAAGCAAATATGTCGACATATACTTCTTTGAGGGACTTGCACGTTAATGGCCAGCCTTATCAGCAACGAGCGTCCGGCGCCGGATAGAGTTCTCGCCGACATCGCGGAATATGTTCACAACTATCAAATCAAAAGCCCCCTCGCCTACGACACGGCGCGGAGCTGCCTTCTGGATACGCTGGGCTGTGGCCTTGAGGCTCTGGAATACCCGGCCTGCCTCAAATTGCTGGGGCCGATCGTTCCAGGCACGGTGGTTCCAAATGGCGCCCGGGTACCCGGCACGTCCTATCAGCTCGATCCCGTCCATGCGGCCTTCAACATCGGCACGCTGATCCGTTGGCTGGACTTCAACGACTGCTGGCTCGCCGCGGAATGGGGCCATCCATCCGACAACCTCGGCGGCATCCTCGCTGTCGCCGACTGGCTGTCGCGCACCAATCTCGCCAATGGCAAGAAGCCGCTGCTGATGCGCGACGTTCTCACCGCCATGATCAAGGCACACGAAATCCAAGGGTGCCTGGCCCTCGAGAATTCATTCAACAAAGTCGGCCTCGATCACGTCATCCTGGTCAAGGTCGCTTCGACTGCGGTTGTCTCTGGGCTTCTTGGCCTGACCCGTGATGAAACCATCAATGCACTGTCGCTGGCCTTCGTCGATGGGCAGGCGCTGCGCACCTATCGCCATGCGCCTAATGCCGGGTCGCGCAAAAGCTGGGCGGCGGGGGATGCCACCAGCCGCGCCGTGCGCCTGGCACTCATCGCCCAGACCGGCGAGATGGGCTATCCATCTGCTCTGTCGGCCAAGACCTGGGGCTTTTACGACGTCTCGTTCCGTGGCGAGCCGTTCCGCTTCCAGCGGCCATACGGTTCCTATGTCATGGAACATGTGCTGTTCAAGATTTCCTATCCGGCGGAATTCCACGCCCAGACCGCCGTCGAAGCCGCCATGACGACCCATGCGAAACTCAAGGAGCTGGGCAAATCGAGCGACGACATCGCCTCGATTCGCATCCGGACCCATGAAGCCTGCATCCGCATTATTGACAAGAAGGGCCCGCTGCATAATCCGGCCGATCGCGACCACACCATTCAATACATGGTGGCGGTGCCGCTGATTTTCGGACGCCTGACGGCTGCCGATTACGAGAACGATGTGGCAGAGGATCCGCGCATCGATGCGCTCCGCGCCAAGATCGACTGCGTCGAAGATCCTGCCTTCACCCGCGATTATCACGATCCGGAAAAGCGCTCGATCGCCAACGCCATGGTCGTCACCTTGAAGGACGGTACTGTGTTGCCGGAACTGGTGGTCGAGTACCCGATCGGCCACAAGCGTCGTCGCGACGACGGTATTCCGCTCCTTGAACACAAATTCCGCGTCAACCTCAACCGCCGTTTCGTCGAAAAACGGCAGCAGCAGATTCTCGACGTCTCCCTGGACCAGGCCAAGCTCGAAGCCATGCCGGTTCACGAATATGTCGACCTCTACGTGCAGTAAGGAGAGGTCCGCATGCCGTATCTCGTCAGCGCCGACCTTGCCACCGACCCTGCCGGCGAGCGCTTTCGCGCTCTCGTCGAAGCGGGCGGCATTCTCGCCATCCCCGGCGCCCATAACGGCATGGCGTCGCTGCAGGCGAAGGCAGCCGGCTTTTCAGCACTTTATCTGTCGGGTGCGGCGATGTCGGCCTCCATGGGCCTGCCCGATCTCGGCATCATCACGCTGGAAGATGTGTCGTTCTTCGTCCGCCAGATATCGCGGGCGAGCGGTCTGCCCGTGCTGGTCGACAGTGACACCGGTTATGGTGAAGCGCTCAACGTAATGAACATGGTGCGCACCTTCGAAGATGCGGGTGCCGGCGCCATCCATCTTGAAGACCAGCTGCTGCCAAAGAAGTGCGGCCATCTCAACGACAAGAAGCTGGCGACCCCGCACGATATGGCTGCCAAAGTGGCCGCCGCGGTAAAAGCACGCCGGCACCTCTATATCATCGCTCGCACCGCTGCGGCAGCGGGCGAGGGCATCGATGGGGCGGTCGCTCGCGCCCAGCTCTATCTGCAGGCCGGCGCCGACGCCATCTTCCCCGAAGCATTGACCAGTGCGGACATGTTCCGCGAATTCGCTCGCCGCATGCCGGGTGTGCCCTTGTTAGCGAATATGACGGAATTCGGTCGTACGCCGTTCTTTACGGCCAGCGAATTCGCCGAGATGGGCTACCGCATGGTGATCTGGCCCGTGTCGTCGCTGCGCGTCGCCAACAAGGCCCAGGAAAAACTCTATGCGGCTCTGAAGCGCGATGGCGGCACGCATAATCAGATCGATGCCATGCAAACGCGCAAGGAACTCTACGATCTCATCGGCCTTGCCGAATACGAGGCGTTGGACGTCTCGATAGTAGCGACGATCGTGCCGACTACCGTTCCGTAACGCGATCAAGGCTGCAGGCGTCGCGGCCAGGACCACCACTGCGCAGAATGCGCAGCAATCAAAAACGACCAGCCAAGGGAAAACCCAAAGGCGGCATCTCAACAATGGAGAGGAGAGAATACCATGAGGCGATTTCTGATAGCGGGCGGCCTGGTTGCCACCCTGGCTATGATGAGCAGTGCTGCCCTGGCGGATCCGGCCAAAGTGATGATCCCCGCCAATCCCGGCGGTGGTTGGGACGGCGCCGGCCGCCAGACCATGGCAGCGCTCGAACAGGCCGGAATTTTCACCGAGGGCGTATCCTTCACCAATAAGGGCGGCGCTGCCGGCACCATCGGCCTTGCGGAATTTGTCCGCACCGCCAAGGGTGACGATAATGCGCTGCTGGTCACCGGTGTCATCATGGTCGGTGGCATCATCAGCAACAACACGCCGGTCTCACTGAAAGACACCACGCCCCTGGCGCGGCTTACCAACGAATACAACGCGATCGCCGTACCGGCGGATTCGCCGATCAAAACGCCGCAAGATTTCCTTGCCGCGTTGAAGGCAGATCCCGGCGCCCTGTCCGTGGGCGGCGGTTCCGCGGGTGGCGCCGATCACGTCATGCTGGCTCAACTGGCGAAAGCCGCCGGCGCGCCGGTCGACAAGATCAACTTCGTTTCCTTCTCCGGTGGCGAAATCCTGGCGGCTCTCGGTGGCGGCAAGATCAAGGCTGCGATTTCCGGCGCGTCGGAATTCCGGCCGTTTGCGGAAACCGGCCGCATTCGCATCATCGCCGTCTCCGGTCCCAATCGGCTTGAGGGGCTTGATGCGCCCACACTGACGGAGTCGGGCATCCCGATCGAGATGGGAAATTGGCGTGGTTTCGTCGGCGGTCCGGATATGACCGATGCCGGCCGCACAGCCTGGCTGGAGCGGTTCGAAAAATTGCACACGGCAGACGCTTGGAAAGAAACGCTGAAGGCCCAGGGGTGGGAAGATGCCTATCTTGCCGGTGATGACTTCGTAAAGTTCATCGACGCCGAGAATGAGAAATGGTCGGCGTCGCTGAAGGAAGTCGGCATCCTCAACTGATCGGAACGACTGTGAACCGCCGCTGCGCCGGGCTGGGCCGGCAGCGGTTCACGCATTGTGAAGGCTACCCCATGACCGAGATCAACCCGACAGTTGCGGGAAGAGTATCGACCGCAAATCGGCCCTGGTGGGTCGGCCTTCCGATCATCGTGATGGGCGCCATTTGGCTATATGGCGGGGGTTCAATCCGTGCCACCACCGGCTTCATCGGCATCGGCCCGGCAGCCATCGTCGACACGGTGGGTGCCGCGCTCGTCGTGCTCGGTATCCTGCTCGTCATCCAGGCTCTTCGCGGCGTGCCGTTCACGCCGGAAGACGAAGAAGGCGCCAACGCCGCAGCACCACCATCCCGCAAGGCTTTCTGTCTGGCGCTCGGCGGTATCGTGCTGCCATTGGGCACGATCCAATGGCTGGGCTTTCCTTTGACGGCGATGCTCGTTTTTACACTCGTTACCCATGCCTTCGGATCGCGCCGCACAGTTCTGGACCTCGCCATCGGCTTGGCCTTGAGTTCTTTCTCCTGGTACGGCTTTTCCAAGCTTGGCATCGGCCTCGGCCATTTCCTGCCGCTCATCGGGTGATCACATGGATATTCTCGATCAACTGATCAGCGGATTTTCCGTGGCCCTCCAGCCGATCAACCTGTTCTGGGCGCTGATCGGCTGTGCTCTCGGCACGGCGGTAGGCGTTCTTCCAGGTATCGGCCCCGCCCTCACCATCGCCTTGCTGTTGCCCGTCACAGCACAGATCGCGCCGGAATCAGCCTTCATCATGTTCGCCGGCATACTCTATGGCGCGCTCTACGGCGGCTCGACCACGTCGATCCTTCTCAACACGCCAGGCGAAAGCGGATCCGTCATGACCGCGATCGAAGGCAATCTGATGGCACGCAAGGGACGCGGCGCGGCCGCATTGGCCACGGCCGCCATCGGCTCCTTCGTCGCCGGCACGATCGGTACCGCGGCACTCACGTTTCTGGCGCCTGCCATTGCAGAACTCGCCTTCATTTTCGGGCCGGAAGACTATTTCGCCCTGATGATCCTCTCCTTCACCTCCGTGGCCGTCGTAATGGGGAGGTCCCGCGTGCGCGGCTTCACCTCGCTCTTTTTTGGCTTGGCGTTGGGCACGATCGGTATCGACACGCAGACCGGTCAGGCGCGCATGGTTTTTGGCTCGCTCGAGCTGCTGGATGGCATCCAGTTTACGGTCGTGCTGGTCTCGCTCTTTGCGATCGGCGAGACGCTTTATGTCGCCAGCCGCCAGGCAGCGGTGCCGAAGGTCATCAACCCGCTCTCCGGCGGCACCTGGATGACGCGGGACGATTGGAAGCGCTCGTGGAAGCCCTGGCTGCGCGGCAGCCTCATCGGTTTTCCGATCGGCTCCTTGCCGGCCGGGGGAACCGAGGTACCGACTTTTCTCTCCTATACATTGGAACGCCGGCTGACCAAACATCCGGAAGAATTTGGCAAAGGTGCTATCGAGGGCGTCGCCGGCCCTGAAGCCGCGAACAACGCCGCCGCTGCCGGTATTCTGGTGCCGCTCTTGACCCTTGGCCTGCCCTCGACAGCGACGGCAGCGGTGCTGCTGGCAGCTTTCCAGAATTATGGATTGCAGCCGGGGCCAATGCTTTTCACCACCAACCCGACTCTGCTCTGGGGCATGATCGCGTCGCTCTATGTCGGCAACGTCATACTGTTGATCCTGAACTTGCCGCTGGTGGGGCTGTGGGTCCGTCTGCTGATGATTCCACGGCCCTACATTTATGGTGGCATCGTCATGTTTGCCATGGTTGGCGTCTGGGGCATCTCGACATCGTGGATCGACTTATTGCTGGTGGCCGGGCTGGGTCTCATCGGCTATCTGGCACGCGTCTACAGTTTTCCGGTGGCGCCAGCGTTGATCGGTCTGATCCTCGGGCCGCAGGCAGAAATCCAGCTACGCCGGGCCCTTGCCGTCAGCCAGGGCGATTGGAGCGTGCTCGTCGGGACGCCGATCGCCATCACGTTACTAGTTCTGGCTGCGGCCACATTTTTGCTGCCCATGCTGATCCGGCGGCTGAGCAGGATATAAGAAGGCAGGGTACCGGAATTCAGGCGGGTAAATTGCGGCGCGCGGGCTTCGCCGGTGGATTGGTCGCGAACGCCGCCTGCAGAGCGACCCGGGCCGCGCGGACATGCCGCCGCATCAGGATCTCAGCGAGTTCGCCGTCATGCATCGCGATCGCCTCCGTGATACGCAGATGCTCTTTCCAGGCTTCGTGGCCGCGGCCGGGCACTGTGCGATGCAGGCGGCGGCAAAGTCGGAGCCGCGGATAAAATTGCTCGCATAGCAGTTCGGCGAGGATCGGGTTGCCGCTGCCATGGGCAATCCGCATATGGAAGTCTGTCTCCGGGTCGTCCTGCAAATAGGCACCCTGCGGATCGCGTTCAATCTCGCTGCGATGACCGGTCATCAGGTTTTCCAGGGCGGCAATCTCCTCTTTTGCCATATGGTTGGCGGCGAGCCGGGCTGCCATCCCTTCCATCGCTTCGCGGACATCGAGCAGTGCCAGAAATTCTTCAGCACTCGGCTGTGCGACCCTCGCACCCTGGTTGACGACGTAAGTGACCAGGCCGCGTTCTTGCAAACGGCGAATTGCCTCGCGTACCGGGGCACGACTGGCACCATACTTCTTGGCGATGACTGGCTCGCTGAGTTTCTCGCCTGGGGCAAGTTCGCCGGTGAGAATCGCGCGCGTGAGATCCCTGTACAAGCGGGCCGTCAGCCCCTGCATCAACTCGATCTCGACAACACCATCGTTCGGCATCTCGGGTCCACCCTCGCTGGGTAACAAGCATAGCGGTTTCCGCCCGCATCGCGAAGGGACAATGATTCGGAATCTCCGCAATGCTACAGCACAAATTCGCCAAAGCTCTTGCCACATCAGGAGTCGGAAATGCTCGATTTAGCCAGCCGCAAGGACATGGCGATTACCGAGATCGAGCGGTGGCCGGCGCCGATCCTAAGCTATGAACCCAAAAATAGTCGGCGTGCGAGCAATGAAACGCAGTGAAGTATACCATACGGCATCGCACCGCTACCAACGGTCCGGTCCTGACTGAACCATGATGAAATCCAGTCGTTTTAGATCAGACGAGTTGTGTCCGGTTGCAATTAGCTCAGTCTGATTGATTCTGGCCGCGTGCCCAAATTTCCCAAGAACCGGGACAAATCTGCAAAATTTCTTCGCAATCCTATGAAAAGATTGGTGGGCCCGGAGGGACTTGCCCCCCGACAACACCGTTATGAGCGGGCCGAAAAGACCCAGAACCCGGCAAAAATCCTAGGGACAGCGCTGAGTCTGGTCGGTTCCAGATGTGTTTCGTTTCAACCGCTTAAATCTGGTTGCGTGCCCATTGCGTGCCCAACTCCGTGCGGCATCCGGGAAGTTCCTGAGTGCCCTTTTTTTCAGCCTTCTCTTACAGTGATGGCCTACCAAACGGCGGTACTGTCGTCGCCGACGGCAGTGGTGAGCCGGCGGCGTGTGCCAGTCTGAACTAGCTTCACATCGGACCCAGCGGATGGACCGAAACGACAAGCGGTTCAATCCATTTGAACTGACCACGTGCCCGAACTTGAATTCCATGTGAGACAGCGCGCCAGCGAGCCTGGGGCGACCAACCTGTTTTGTGAGACATGAACTCGAGACAGGCCAATCTCATCGCGCCATGCCGGCGCAGCCCAGATCAGCGGCTTTAATCCACCGGCGACACTTAAGTACGCGCTGCAAAAGGTGACAACCATGGCGCCGTTGAAGGTTCATCAAGCGATTGCGGAAGGCCGTTTACCATCCAATGCGACTCATTTTCGACTTAGGTCATTAGTTGTTATTGACTTCACATTCTGCCCGCCCTAATTGTAGAGATGCAGGGGGATACATGAAGCAGACGACGCTGTCTGTAGTTCTGGAGGTTCAACCGCAGAGCGCCGACAATCTTTCGGCCCTCATAGGAGAACTGCGCCACCGGGAGGACAAACCACCACCTGGATCTAGCGAGCAATATGGCAGGCTTAAGAACGGCGTGCCGGTGCTGCATTTCATGTCCCTCAGCGTCTTTCCAAGTGCCGACTATGACCCAATCTTTGTCATCGAAGCCAATTTCGACGGACCCGCCGGCGTGTTCTGGGGTCAGTTGGAGGCAACGCTGGGGATTGAGCTCCGTGCCATGCTGCGGTGCTGCAAGAAACCGGCAGACCAGGACGGCCCGCTCTATCTTGCTGTGACAAGCCCAGACTCCCGCGTTCCTTTGGCACCTTATCTCGAGGCGCGGACGCTCCGCCCCAGCGTGTTCCATCACGGAACGCGCGGAATGGACCGGGATCGAATTCTCCGCGAGGGCGAGCTCTTCTTGGCCACGAGACGCGTGCTGACGCAATCAAGCCCGACGCTTGCCAATCCATATCGAGCCATGACGGCCGAGCAGATCCATGCAAATTTGCGTGCAGCCTTGCAACCTGACTTCCCCTGGCTTGATATACCGGCGCCCATTCGCATCTCCCGGATCGAGCGTGCCGGCGATCTGGCTCGGCTCATTATTTTCCTGTTTCTGCTCCTGGCCTGCCTCTCTATTCCGGGCGCAGTCATCGCGTTCATATCTCCGTGGCAGCGCTTCCTCGTCATATTTGCTGTTCTGGGCTGCGTAGTGGCATTCGCCCTGTACCTTATGCGAGCCCCGCTGGAGGGTCTCGGCGCGCCCTCGCGCTCGGGCGGGTTGACGGCGAGCAGCCTGTCCCGGCGGAACAAGCTCACCTCCTTGGCGCATCCGGCCACCCTTGCAATAGCCGTGATGGTTCTCCTCGCGCTGTACATTGCCGTCGCGTCGGCCATTGGTACCGCGCTGGCCGTGCTGTTTACCGGCCTCCCCGTTGAAACCCTATGGTGCCCAACGATCCGGGTTGTTGCTCTCGGGCTCGTCAGTGTCTTTCTCTTCACGATTCCAGCGCTTGTGTTTTGGCTTCGCCGGTTGGAGCGACGGGACGCCTCCCACGATGCACCGCCAATCGATTCGGATATGATGCTCAAAATGGGGCAACGGGAAGACCGGATCGCGCAGAACCACATGGGCAGCGTCGTTCTGGTAAAGCCCGGCGTCCTGCGGACATTGTTGTTCCGGACGGGGCACCGGGGTCTCGGCCTCGTTCTGCGCGTTGTCGCCACCGACGGCTATTTGGGCAGCATGCGGACCATCCATTTTGCGCATTGGGCCTTCGTCAACAATGGCAGTCGGCTGATGTTCTTCAGCAATTTCGACCACAGCTGGGAAAGCTATCTTGATGACTTTATCGAGAAGGCGCATGGCGGCCTGACGCTTGCGTGGGGCAGTTGCATCGGCTTTCCCCCCACGCGATTTCTTGTGCTGGACGGCGCCAGCCACGGCCGCAAATTCAAGGCCTGGGCGCGTCACTCGATGGCCGTCAGCCGATTCTGGTTCGCCGCCTATAAGGACTACACGGTAGATCAAATCGAGCGGCATGCCCGGATCGCAAACGGGCTACGCCAAATTGCGCTGACGAAGAAGGAGGCCGACGCATGGGTAAGGGATCTATGACGCCGCCGGCCTCTCTAAGCTCGGCAGGATGGAAACTGAAGGCACCGCATGACGCGCAGGCGCAAGGCATCGTAGTCAGCGGATTCAGTGATCTTTACTGGGCAGAAGCCCTGTTCCTTGAGGCGGATCAACCCGGCTCCGGATGGATCGCCGCCCTCCGCACTGTGGCTCCCATAACTGACGCCACAGCAAAACAGGTGCGATCTGCGGTCCTGGCTTTCACCTGTCCCGGGCTCGCGAAGCTCGGACTCGACGAGCACGATTTAGGTACCTTCGCGACGCCGTTTCGCGAAGGCATGTACCAAGAAGATCGGCTGCGTCGACTGGGAGACAAGATCGACGGAAAATGGGAACCCACAGTGATTCCCGGCGGCCCCGTCTGGGGCGGCAATAATAACGCCCAAACGTCTGGCCCCTTCAAAACGGTCCACGCATTGCTGCTGCTTTATGACAAGACCGAAGCAGGTGTCCAGAACTGGGCCGACCAATTGGCCAAGACGCTTGCCCCATTTGGCGTCAACATCGTCCACAAGCTGTCGCTCAATCTGCAGCCAGGCGAAAACAAGATCGCACGCGAGCATTTCGGGTTTGCCGATGGCATGTCGCAACCGATTCCTTACGGCGATTCCGTCGTAGTGAGTAACAATCCATCGTCCAACAATCGGCCCTCCGAGAGAAATCCTTGGCATGGCGTGCCACTCGGCGAAATCCTGCTTGGCCACGCCAACGCACATCACGAGAAGGCGCCTGGACCGTATGTGAGAAGCAAGACAAATCGCGTTGCCGACCTGACGCGCGAGGGTGCGCCCGAAGGTTTTCTCAATCTCGGTCTGAACGGTAGTTATATGATCGTGCGGGAACTCCGCCAAGATGTCGCGGCTTTCTGGAATTCGCTGAAGGCCAACGCAGAGAGAATTCAACACCATGACCCGAGCGCAACCCCGGTAACAGCTGACTGGATCGCGGAGCGTATTATCGGCCGCACGCGGGACGGCCATCTGCTCTGCCCCGCCGGCGCCGTCCCGCCTGCGCCGGATGGACAACCCGAGAACGACGTCGGCTTCCTGCAGAAAGACCCATATGGCCATGGCTGCCCACTTGGCTCGCATGTCCGCCGCTCCAATCCTCGTGATGGGCTGGCGCCAGACCTCGCGGCCGCACAGACCATTCTCGATGCGGCGAACAATCATCGGATTCTACGGCGTGGCCGCAAATTTGGCCTGCCGGCGAGTGATCCCTACCACGATGACGGCCAGGAACGGGGCTTGCTTTTTATCTGTCTCAATTCCGATATCGCCCGGCAGTTCGAGTTCATTCAGCAAACCTGGGTTCTCAACCAGAATTTCGCCACCCTGTTCGACGAAACCGATCCTCTGGTCGGGCCGAAGGGCCGCTTCACCATCCACGAAGAGGGAAAGCCGTTGCGACGAATCGTCGAGGTTGAGACCTTCATCCGAATGGCGGGCGGCGAGTATTTCTTCCTGCCCAGCATTCCCGCTCTCGATTATCTGGCGAGCTTGTGACCGTGCCACGGGACGAGAATATCCTGCGGCAGAAGGCGGGTGGCCCGATGGTCTGGTTGATGGCACTGGCACCGCTTGTCTTTCGCTTGTTGCGCGCCGTCTGGCCGATTCCACACTTCGGCAAAACCTTTGTCGTGACCCGCTACGATGACGTGCGTGCGGTGTTTTTGGACGATCGAACGTATCGGGTTCCCTATCGCGAGAAACTCGACGTCATCATGGGCGGTCAACCGTTCTTCCTCGGCATGGACGACACGGCGGACTATCGGCGAGATACGGGTGCCATGCGGCAGGTGGTATTGAGATCGGATGTTCCCACTCTCCTTGCGCCGGACGTCGAGCGACTCGCACAAGACGCCGTCGACAAGGGAAACGGCCAACTCGAAGTGGTGGACTCGCTCGTGCGTCATGTCACCTTCAAGGTGTTCGGGAAGTATTTCGGCATAACCGATCCGCCGGGAGAAGATTTGCGCGTTTGGGCGACAAGATTGTTCGAGTTCCAGTTTGCCGATGCGGGCAACGACCCTGCGCTGAGATCGGAGGTTGACCATATTGCCCCGGCGCTCTGCGCGCATGTTCTGGCGCTGATCGAGGCACGCCTGCAATCCGGGATGTTCGGCGACGATGTCTTGGGTCGATGCTTGACGATGCAGGCCAAAGGCGAAATCGGATTCAGCGACGATCAGATTCGCACTGCCCTGATCGGCTTCATGGTGGGCGGCCCACCGCAGCCGCCAATGGTGCTCCCGCAGGCGCTTGAACAATTGCTGCGCCGTCCCGACGCTTTGGCGCAGGCGCAACAGGCCGCCCGCGATGGCGACGATGCCCTACTTGCCGGTTTTGTCTTCGAGGCGATGCGCTTTGATCCTCTTGCGCCGGCTCTCCCCCGAGTAGCCACGCAGAAGAGCGTCATTGCAGTCGGTACACGCCATATGACGACTATTCCAAGCGGCGCCAACGTCTACGCAGCCTTCAGTTCGGCGATGATGGACGAAAGGCGGATACCGTCCCCGTTGCAATTCAATCCGCGACGGCAGCCGCACGAATACATCCATTTCGGCCATGGACTGCACACCTGTTTCGGCATTCACATGAATCAAGCTCTGCTGCCTTTGATGCTGAAGCCTCTTCTGAAGCGCAGCGGATTGCGCCGCGCGCCGGGCCGACCCGGCCACCTCAGCAAAAGCGGCGCGTTCTCCAATGCGATCAATGTTCTCTATGACTGATGCGCCAGCATTACCGGATCACGTTGCCTGCATACGATCGTAATACAGCGGACATTCTGTCGTTCAGGAGACGATTGCAGGCGCCATTGTGCGGGAAGATCGCATGTGATCTAGACTACGGCTAAGCGCCGCAGACACCTCTGCTGAATTGAGCGGAGCATGGACAATCTCGGTAATGCCCGCGGTCGCCAATACCCGCGCCGCATATTCGCTGCTCGATGGCATCGCAAAAACAATCGGGCGGGCAGTCGGCAGACGTTTCAGTGCGCAAGCCAGGTCGAATGCGACGTCCGAGCCTGGTTGATGACAGAGGAGCAGTGCTTGGAAACGTGTCGGGTCTTCACGGCAAGCGTTATAGGCCGTATCGGCTAGAGCATAGCCAACCGGCTCGAAACCGAGGGCGGCTACAATTTCTTCATTGCGCTGCAGCCGTGCTCGATCCGGATCGAACAGCAGAATGGTTTCTCCGCCAGCACGCGGTACCGGGGAATGCATCGGCCTTCCGACCAGGTATCGCGCGCCCTCGCGGCAAGGCAGCCAAATTTCGAAACGCGTGCCCTCGCCCGGCGCACTTTGCACGTGGAGCGCTCCAGCATGGCCGCGCACGATTTCCAGGACCGAAGCCAAGCCGAGGCCGTTACCTTCTGCCCGGGTGGTGAAGAAGGGGTCGAATATCTGCTTCAACGTCACCTCGTCCATGCCACGACCCGAGTCGATGACAGTGATGACAGCGTAATTGCCCGCGCAGCAGGGGCCATGCGACAGCTGTCGCGGGACATCGATTGTCTGCCTGTCGATCTCGATAAGAACACGACCGACGTTGTCCATGGCCTGAGCGGCATTGTTGCACACGTTGAGAACAACCTGCTGGAGTTGCTCAGCTAGGCCAGAGACGATGATATGGCTCTTCTCCGTCTTGACAACGATTGTGAAATCGCACGGTGACGCTGCACCGAGCAGCGAGACGGTCTCTTCAAGCAAGGGAACAAGCGGGATGTCGTTCGCTTCACCGCCGACGCCGCGGCCAAAAGTAAGGATCTGGCTCACCAGATCCCGGGCGCGTTCGCCGGCGCGCCGTATTTCGGCCAACGTCTCGGTCGGCTCACGGCCGCTTTCCAGATAGCTGGCCGCGATTTCGGTATAGCCAAGGATAGCGCCAATGATGTTGTTGAAGTTATGCGCGATGCCACTTGCGAACGCGCCGATGGTCTCCATACGGCGCGCCTGCTGCATGGCCTGTTCCAGCCGCTGGACAACCTGCGCCAGGGCATCGCGCTCGACGGCATGGGTAAGCGCGTCGCGCGCCATGCGGAAAAGGCCAAACTCGGCCGGCGCCACTCGGAAATCACCGTCGATCGAATCGAATGCCAGCAAGCCATCAACACAACGATCGGTACAGCTGGGGATACAAAACCAGCTTTCGAGATCTCCGGGCGCGCCCTTCTTCTGTAATATCCGGGCGTCGCGGCTTCTGACCATGATCTCGGCGTGATCGTGGGAATGCAGCTGCCTGGCCAGCGAAATTGCCCGGGCCGGCCAGCTTGGCGAATTTCGCACGCTCAACCGCCGCCACTGATAGCAGCGCTCCCCATTGGCCAGAATGAAATAGGCCCGGTCGGCACCGATGGTCCGGCCGAGTTCTTCAAGGGCCCGCTCAATTTCATGATCGATCGTATCCGGACGAACATCGATGAGGCGGGTGGAAATCGTGGCGATGACGTGCTCGACTTGCGCCGCATGCTGTGCCGCCGCAGCCCGACCTTGCAAGCGCAGCGCCAGGAACGCGATCAACACGACCAGCGCCAGAGATATGCTGTAAAGGAGGAACCGGTAGACTTCCGCCTTGTTCTCGCTGACGTCGATATATCCATCGAGAAGAGTGCGCAATTCGGCCACCTGCGCTTCCGTCGGCACAGCGAAGATATCACGCAGATAGCCGTTCGTCGCCGGTAGCAGGTTTCGCAGCATCAGCGCATGCGCCACTGCGGCCTGCATATCCGCACTCTCCGGCGCCGCGAGTTTGACAGCACGCATTTTGGCAAGACGGCGGTCGAACTCATCAAGCGCGTCAGGCGACGTATCGATGGTGAGGCGCAGGAGCGCCGTGGCAACACCGCTGATGACATGCGCCCGTTCCGACTCTCCCTCTTTTTCCTGGAACCGCGACGTGAAGATATTGAAGTTGGAGAGCGAATTCCTGAAAATTGCATTGCGGCTCTTGAAATCCTCGGTGAGGGTCTCCTGCCGGCGTACCATCACTTCGAGTTCCGACAGTTCCAAACGGTAAGCATTTTCTCGGGGGCCGAGTGCGCCGAGGCGGTCGAGGGTCGTGTAGAGAGTGTCGATTTCCTGAACCAGCGAATCGTAGTTCCGCAGCATGCCTGCGCGCGCCAGCAATACGTCCCGATGCAGCGCGCTTTCCGTGGCCGCAAATCGATCCAATTCGTTGACCGCAAAACGCATGCGATTGGTATCGGCATTTGTTCCGGAAAGCATCAACCAGGTCAACAGCGCCAACAGCACGACGGAGAGCGTCAATGTGCGGGACATGTTCATGGTTGGAGTCCCCCGGTCAGCCCGCTTCGCTCGCCGGTCAGGGTTCGCAAAAAGGTAGCGATCGAGGCGATTTCCGCAGCATTGATGCCGGCATTCAATTGCGACGCGGCCATGCGACGGATCGCATCTTCCAGCGTGGGCGCGCTGCCGTCATGGAAGTAAGGTGGCGTAATGGCGATATTGCGTAGGCTGGGAACGCGCAGCAGGAGCGGTTTGGGCGATGCCAGGGGCTTGAACAGGCCATGCCTGGAAAACAGATTTCCGCCAATGTTGACGCCTTGATGGCAGGAGGCGCAACCCACTGACTTGAACAGCTGATATCCTCGGACCTCGGAGGGCGTCAGAGCGGTTGTCTCGCCGGCCAGCCAACGATCAAAGCGGCTGTTCGGCGTGATCAGGCTGCGCTCGAAGCTGGCCACGGCATCCAGGAGGTTCTCAACATCCGGTTGATGATTGTAGACAGCCTTGAAACGACCGACCATGGCCGAATCTGTCATCAATCTGGCAACCGCCACCTCCGGCGACGAGCCCATGATCTGCGGATTGCGAAGGGAGGCCGCAGCCTGCTCCTCCAGCGTGCGGAATTGACCTTCCCAGTTGAAACGGAAATTAAGAGCCGCATTGAATACGGTCGGCGTGTTGAGTGGCAAAAGTTTCCCGTCCATTCCTGTATCAAGCGCCCGCACACTGGCGCCGTTGGTCGCCAGATCATGGCAGGTCGAACAGCTGCGCGAGCCGTCCGCCGAGAGCCGTGGGTCGCGGAACAGCCGGCCGCCAAGTTCCACGCGCGCCGCCTGCTGTACGCCAACCGAGAGCAGCGGGGCAATCGGCTCTTCGCTGATATGGCGGGATTGAAGCCGAGGCGGCGGCACCGCGTTGCCCATCGTTAGCCAGAGGACGAATGTGCACAGCGGCGCCACAATCCAGCCTTTGTAGTGTCTTCGGCGCAAAGTATTTTACTGCCTCAACCAGCGGTTCGTCGGCAGCACCCAACGGCTGGCTCGGAGTCGGTATGTCGCATCATGGCGTCCTCGCTCATTCGTCGTCTTTGCCGTATCGGACCGTATGTGCGATCTGCGAGCGATGCAGGCCGATATCACGCAGCGACCGGTCATCCATCGCCGAAAGCAAGTTAATGGCCTGCGTGATTTCACGTTCACGCTGCATGAAGCGAAACGGCGCCAGCAGCAGAAATCCCAGGTATCCGAGAAAACTCATCTCCGCAGATTTCTGGTCACTTGGCTCTCGTTCGACCGCTGAGGCGGTCTGATCGCCTTCCTCAATTGCGGTCATGGCCTGCCCCGCACGTTGTTCGTTGGCGGCAAGGCGGAACAAGGTCACGTCACTCTGGCGAGGACTCTCCCTTTCGAGGAACAGCGGTGGGTAGACCGTCGCTGCGTAAAGCGCATAGCCTTCGGCCAATGAGTTTATGAAACTGGATCCGGTGGTGGGACGCGACTCTCTGTTGTCCGCACCAGTCGCGCCGGCCTCATTAAAACGGTGGAACTTCTTTTCTTTCGTCATTGTCACTTCTCCTACAGTTAGTGTCTTAAACATGGAGCACACCAGCTACTCGCTGATTACACACCCGGCAGAGTGGGTTACGCTCGTAACCTCGGCTCTGGGTCAGAACGGCAGCACGTCCGGGGTAAAGACATATCCAACACCCCGCTCAGTCCGGATAACGCGGGGCGCGGTAAGATCGGCTTCCAGCTTGCGCCGCAGGCGCAGAACCTGAACATCGATGCTGCGGTCGAAGATATCCTCGTGCACCCGGGTCGCCTGCAGTAGTTGTTCCCGTGTCAGCGGTCTTTTCGGCGCCTCCAGGAAGGCAAGAAGCAAAGCGAATTCGCCTTTGGTCAGCGTCACGACTTCGCCATCCGGGTCGGTCAGGCGCCGTGCGCGCCGCTCCAACTGCCAACCCATGAAGCGATACCCACCGCGTTCGGGATCCTTTTCACGAGCCGCGCGGCCAAGTTCCTGACGCCGCAACACCGCTCGGGCACGGGCCAACAACTCACGCAGGCCAAAGGGCTTCGTCAGATAATCGTCCGCCCCCAACTCAAGCCCGACCACCCGGTCGATCTCGTCCGGCCGATGCCCGGTGATAATGATGATGGGCACGTCGGAGCGCGCTCGTATGTCCCGCAGGATGTCGAGACCGTCATCCGATCCCAGGCGCAGATCGAGAATGATGAGGCCCGGCCGAGCCCCGGACAGATACCGCGTCATCTCCTGGCGGGAGGAAGCGCACCGTGCCGGCAGATTGTTGTCGCTAAAGTAGCTGGTGACCATGCGACGGATGGTCGGATCATCATCGACCACCAAGACATAGCCGGCACCCTGCGGCAAATCGCCGCCTTCGGTCGGCGGCAATGATCCCGCCTGCTTTCGACCCGGCCAGGGTTGCAGAGACATTACGCCGCTCCGCCGTTGAAGGCGGTGCCGGGCCGCCGCGAGATGCTGCTCTTGCCTGATCTGCTGTTCATGATGATTCGTCCCTCGATGCTGTCTTCCTCAAATCTAAGCATCGGGAGCATCGCAACAGTGATCCCGTTCACTTGCGCATCGGGAACTTGAGAGGTGTTCGCTCTGTTTGGCACTTTCAGCGAAGTCGTGATGGGTGAAGCAGGTCGGCCTGCCCGGCGTTGGCATGTCCGGCCCTGCCAAGCTCTCTTGTGTCATGGGCGGTGGCCGATACGAGCGCCTACCCCTGCCGGATAGGCGCCATTGGCAGTGCTTTTTCAATGGGAAGTCATCCTGCGCGCCGTCGGGCCGGACTGTTATCCGGCCTCAGTTCCGTCTTCGCGGCCCTGCCTTCAATTACACCCTCGTCACCAGTCCCGCGTATCATGGAGTTGCGGCGAGAAGACCAGCATGACGACGATGGCAAGAAAAGTAACGACGCTGGCCAACCAGCAGAAAGCGGAAACAATTGCGAGCAATGGATTCTGGTGCATGAGCGCTAGATAGATGCCAATCGGAAAAGTGATGGCACCTGGCGCGGCCAACCAGAAATGAAAGCGCGCCAGCGTCAAATGCGCCGCGCGCGGATAGAGACGATAGACAACACCAAACAAGGCAAGTGAGGTCCAACCCAGAAGATAGATGTGGGCGTGCACGGGCAATAGTTGAAAGTTTTGGACGATCACCATATGGGTGCCAAGGCATACGCCGGCGAGAAGACATATCACGCTCAGTAATAGAAATGCGGTATCCAGTCGCCACAAGGAGTCTCTCCTTCTTTTTCGGATCAAAGTCTTTTCTCGCCTGGCACCCATGACTGCAACGCATTAGGTGCCGCGGGCCGCATAAGCGACCACAGGCCAATGAGCAGGCAGGCCGCATCCGCGATGACGATTGGCGAAGCGATCAGCACATCGTGGACCAGCCAGAATGGTCCGCCGGCGAGGACGAGAATCCGCATCGCCTGCGCGCCCACCTGTGCGCGCCCGATGGCGACAAGCGCCATGCCGACGGCAGCAAAGGCCGAGGGCATACCTTGCCAGGTCGCAAGACTCGCCGCCACGATCAGCAGGGCGAGCACATAGCCTACCCAATGCCAGCGTGGTCGCGTGCCGGCCAGCAAGCTGACCACAATCTGAATCGCTCCCAGCAGATTGACAATCGCGGCACTCATCGCGCCAACCAACGCATAGTGGATGATCAACCATCCAAGTGCCGCCAATTGCGCCAGCAGCATCGCCTGCCGGGATCGAAACAATGGCCAGACACTCAGACAAAGGATGGCCAGGAACGCGCTCGCCAGAGCCAAAGGGTCGGTCGCAGGTACAAACGACATGATCTTCTTCCCTGCCAGGAGTCATGTATGTCGGCGGTGGGGCTTCTATTGGCTGATTGCGCCGACGTCGGATGCGAGAATGAGCGGCCTCAGGCCAGCCAATCCACGTGCCCCCGGTCGATGCTGGCGCGCTGGGGAACAACCGTGTTCATCAGATGCATGCGTTCGTAGAGATCACGATGGATGTCGGCATTGTCCATGGCATCGCGATATGCTGTTGCTTGCCGCTGCAGCTCATCCGCCAAATTTTTCGGGCGCGCGCCGGTCGTCTCCGGATAAACAAAATCCGGGATCGCCGACATGCCCCAAGGACCCTCGATCAAGGCTTCGGCCTGCGAAGCGAAGTCGGTAGCGAGGTATGCCAGCGGCGACACACTGGCCGCATGTTCGATGAGGACCCGGCGCAGCAGGACCGCCTCCAAGGCCGCGACGCTCATTCCCTGGCCGTAGACCGGGTTGAATCTGCAGAACGTGTCGCCAATCGGCACCAGACCTTTCGGCAGATGCGACAACTCGCCAAAATGCCGGCAGATGCTCTCACGGAACCTGAAGCGGGCGATTTCACTCCGAGGATCAGCGTGTCGCAACGCGTTGGCGATCGTCGAGCTGGGCAACGTCGCTGCGAAGTCGTGAAAGGCACTGAGGTCGCTCGGCGGCCGATCCTGGCCACGCCCCACCAGAAGAACCTGCCACAATGCATCACCGACGCGCAGCATGTAACCGGACCGGCTGCTTTCCGGTGCGGTCGGCAGAGTCACCATGGCGGTGAAATCCGGCGCCACCGCGCTTGGCAGTTCGAAGAGCCCGGTGGCGTAGCCAAGATCGACACCGATAGCATCGACGTGGGGGAGTTGATAACCGCTGGCCTGCAAACAACCCATCGATAGTATTGCGTGGCCGCTCGCATCGACGACGAGGTCGGCGCCCACCACCACTTCCCGGCCGTCACCTTGTTCGTATTTGACGCCGATCACCCTGGCGCCGTGAATCGCGGTCATAATCTCTATGGCGCGGCTATTCTCCCGCCATTCGATATTGCGCATTGCCTTAACCCGCCGACGCAGCACCAGCTCGAGAACCGGCCGCGTCATCGCGAAGCTCTGAATGCCGAAATCGCGTTTCGGCAGGAAGCCGAGGCCCGGAATCTCGCAGCCGATATCGCGGCCTGCGGCCAACGGAATAGCACCCGCAAATTCAAAATCGCGACCAATTTCCGGGAACAGTTCCGATAAAGCGGCGTAACCGCCACCTAAAAGCAGGTGCGGATGACGTCCTTGCGGTGCGCCGGCACGGGGTCGGTCCTGCGACGGCAGGTCATCGCGTTCCAACACGATCACGCGATCATAGAAGTCAGTCAGCACGCGGGCTGCGGAAATACCGGCGATACCGGCGCCAATAACGACGGCCTGCTTGCCTATGATGTTCGGCGTATTGGTATTGGCTTTGACGGGATTTGTCACATTGACCTCACAGCATTGTTGATGAGGTCATTCTGGGGTAGCTACGCTACTCGTAAGTTTCGATCTGCAATAGCGTGGCTACGACCGTAACACGTTGCTTAGTACGAACACGTTCGACGCCCGGCAGCGCTCAGCGCGGCTCCTGCCGTCGGTTGAGGGCTTCCAGGGCCCATCGCAGATGACGATTGGTGGCGCGCAATCGAACTTCGTCGGATGCAAGCGCGGCCAAGGCGAGCAACGTTTGCTCTTGGCCGGCGTCAAGTACGCGCGGTTCATAATCCATCACGCACAGCGCCCCCAATGCGAACCCATCGGGATCGATGACAGGGGCGCCGGCATAAAACCGGAAGTGAGGATCACCGGCGACGGCGGGGTTGGCGTCGAATGGGGCCTTGTGCGCCAAATCGCCTACGGCAAAAATGCCTTTCTGCAGGATCGTGTGATTGCAGAAGGACCAACTCCGTGGGGTTTCGGTCATCTCCAATCCGACACGCGATTTGAACCATTGGCGTGTTGTGGTCAGCAGTGTCAGCAGAGCGACAGGCGCCTTCAAACTGCGGCTGGCGAGCCAGGTCAGGCGGTCGAACGATTCTTCGGGCACCGTATCCACGAGGCCGGAGCGTTCCAAGGCGGCGAGACGTTGGCCCTCATTCTCCGCAAACGGGAAGGACGGGTCGTCCAGAAGGAACTCGATAGAATCCGTCGCATCGCGAAGAGCGGTACGGATCGCATCCGGCAGTTTCTCGGGAAGCACAGCGAGGACGCGTTTCATCTGGGCGAAGCGTGTCTCATTTGAGATATCGGCGGCACTGCCTGTGGCAATGAGCGTGGTCTGACCTATCGCCGGATGAGCCGCCAGATGTTGCAGGAAAGCCAGTCGCTCCGGATAGTCGTCATCCAGATCCACGATCACCACCGCCGGCAACCGCGAGCCGATCGCGAAGGCGGCCGTGTGCGTGTCGCTGTAGGCATCGACCCTGCATTCGCTCACCGTGGCCAGCAATGCATCGTAAAGCGGTCGGTGTGCTGGCGAGACCAGGAGGATGGCGAGGGCTGATGCAATAACCGGCGCCGGATTCGTTCGCGCAATCATCGCCAGGACATCATCCCGGTAGACGCGCCGGTGTCCCCCGGGGGTCTTCCATGTGGTCAAGGAACCACCTTCGATCAGCAGCTGCGCGGTGCGTACTGAGATTCCCAGCAATTTCGCGGCCTGGGAGGTGGTTAGAACGTCTTTATCCATCTACCCCACACCGTGTTGACCGCAATGTCGTTATTGCGGCGTTCAATTCATGGCGCACCCGACTCAGGCGCGAAACGCCACCGGCACGACCCATTCGCATTTACCCCTGCCAAGTTAAAGCACTCAACCCGGCAATGCCGCCCAGGCCGCCGGTTTGACATTTATCATATTTGATAATATTGATATATTCGATATATTTGATATACCAGCGCCTGTTTGAAAGGACTCTTGCCCTATTCCATGGCCCACAAGGCCGATTATTCGCTCAGTTAAGACGGTGAAATTCATGACGAAAGCGCGTTCAGAGGTGTCGAGATCCGATCATGGAGATGTGGCGGCAAGATATGACTTTATCGTCTGCGGCGCCGGATCTTCCGGCTCGGTGGTTGCGGGTCGCTTGGCGGCAGATCCGGGCGTACGCGTGCTCCTGATCGAGGCCGGCGGCAGCGACGATGTGGTCGAGGTGATGACCCCGGCACAATGGCCCCTGAACCTGGGATCGGACCGCGATTGGGCTTTCAAAGCAGAACCTAATCCGCACCTCAATGGTCGAACAATTCCACTCAGTATGGGCAAAGTTCTCGGCGGTGGATCGAGTATCAATGTCATGGTATGGGCGCGCGGTCACCAGAACGACTGGGAGCACTTCGCCGCAGAGGCACAGGACCCGGCCTGGAACTACGAGTCAATCCTCGAGATCTATCGCCGCATCGAGAATTGGCAGGGCGCTCCCGATCCACGACGGCGTGGCGAAGGCGGCCCGGTTCACGTGCAGCCTGCCGTGAATCCCCAGCCGATTGCATCCGCCATGGTCGAGGCGGCAAAGTCGCTGGGCTTGCCGACCTTTGACAGTCCGAACGGCGCGATGATGGAAGGACGCGGTGGCGCTGCGATCAACGACTTGATCGTGCGAGGCGGAAGGCGCTCATCCATCTTCCGGGCATATGTGCACCCAAAGTTGGGGCAGCCCAACCTGACCGCGCTGACGAATACCACAGTCAGCAGGTTGATTTTCGACGGCACGACTGTCATCGGGGTGGAAGCATTCCGTGGATCGGCGCGCCATCTTTACATGGCCGACCGCGAGGTCGTTCTGTCTCTGGGCGCAATCAACACACCTAAGGTGCTCATGCAGTCCGGCATCGGCCCGGAAGCCGAACTCCGGCGGCACGGTGTTCCGGTGATCCAGCATCTGCCAGGCGTTGGCCAGAATCATCAGGACCACGTCTCGTTCGGTTGCGTCTTCGAATATCGCGAACCACAGCCGGTCGGATATGGCGGCTCCGAGGCCACCTTGTACTGGAAGAGCGATGCGAGCCTGGCACTGCCCGATATGTTCCATTGCCAGCTTGAGTTCCCGGTGGCGAGTCCCGAAACTGCCGTCCTCGGCGTTCCGGCGCATGGGTGGACGATGTTCGCTGGTCTCGCTCATCCCAAGAGCCGAGGCTCGCTTCATCTTTCCGGGCCCAACTTCGATGATCCCATCCGCATAAACGCGAACACGCTGGCACACCCGGATGATCTCAAGACGGCGTTTGCAAACATCGAACTGTGCCGCGAACTCGGCAGCAATGCTGCTTTCAATGCCCTGGTCAAGCGAGAGGCGTTGCCCGGCAAGCTTGATGCCCGCGCAATGGAGAGCTTCGCGCGCAATGCGGCCGTGACTTACTGGCATCAGTCCTGCACAGCCAAAATGGGCTGCGACGCGATGTCCGTGGTTGACAGCAGACTGAAGGTCTACGGTATCGACAGGTTGCGCATAGCCGACTCTTCCATCATGCCGGATATCACCAGCGGTAATACGATGGCGCCGTGCGTTGTCATTGGAGAGAGGGCGGCCGACATGATTAAGTCATCTCACGGCATCTAGGCGAGAGGCCGGTCTCTACCCCTGCATCATGAGCGAGCTGAGGGAACCCAAGCCCGAGGGCGCGGCGATCTGCTCGCTGTCCAGGCTTGCTGTAGCGAGGTACGCCTATTTTCACAGTTGCCGATGGATGTCCGACGGGCTTCTTCCTGATTAATCGCGGTTGTCAACGCCGATCACCGTTGACTTCGCTATTTCTGTTATGACCGCAACCGGTGATGTGCATAGCGACATACTAAGTTAGTAGTGATTAAGGCCTTGTGCGGCGTTCGCTCGCACTTTCTCAAAATGCATCAAATTCCGGAGTAAAACGGTATGTCGGGTTCGGTCATTGGCTTTGTCGGCATTGGCCGAATGGGTGCGCATATGGCAGCTCGCCTCCATGCGGCGGGTCATAAATTGTGCGTTTTCGACACCAACGCGGCAGCGGTTGCGGAACTTCAGAAAAATGGCGCCAAGATCGCCGCCTCGGCACAGGAGGTGGGTGACCACGCCGAGACCGTGTTCATCAGCCTGCCGACACCCGATATCGTTCATTCGGTCGTCATCGGTGAGAAGGGGATTGCACGCGGGTCCCAGGTCAAGACCGTGATCGACCTGTCGACGACCGGGCCGGGTATGGCCACGCGCGTGTCAATCGCCCTTAAGGAAAAGGGGATCGCCTGGCTGGATGCACCCGTCAGCGGCGGCCTCGCCGGTGCACGAGATGGCAAGCTGGCCGTGATGGTCTCTGGCCCCAAAGCCAGTTTCGATCTGCTCGAGCCCATTCTGCTGAATTTCGGTAAGCTGTTCTTCGTCGGCGAAAAGGCCGGTCTTGCGCAGGTGGCAAAGCTCGCCAACAATCTCCTCGCAGCATCAGCCATGGTGATCTCCTCCGAAGCGCTCGTCATGGGCGTCAAGGCCGGGATCGACCCCAAGGTCCTTCTCGACATTATCAATGCGGGCAGCGGCCGCAACAGTGCGACGCAGGACAAATTCCCTCGTTCGGTGTTGACGCGCACATTTGATTTCGGCTTTGCCACCGGGCTATCCTACAAGGATGTTCGCCTGTGCATCGATGAAGCGGAAGCAATGGGCGTCCCCATGGTCGCGGGTGCCGCAGTTCGCCAGATGCTCGCCGTCACCAATGCCAAGTTCGGGCCGAATTCCGATTTTACCTCCATCACCCGGGTCGTCGAGGAATGGGCCGGCGTCGAAGTCAAAGGCTGACCTCGCACACTGATCTGGCCATCTCCGCACCACCCTCCCCTTCTTCAAAGGAAAGAATCATGAGCAAAGAAATTTTCGATCGCGGCCTCAATATCCGCAAAAGCGTGCTGGGCGCCGAATTCGTGGAAAAATCCTTCGCCGCGGCGGACAGCTTCAATCGCCCGATGCAGGAACTCGTCACGGAATATTGCTGGGGCGCCGTCTGGGGTCGCGAGGAACTGCCGTTCAAGACGCGCAGCATGCTGAACCTGGCAATGATCAGCGCGCTCAATCGCCCGCATGAGCTGAAAATGCATGTCAAGGGCGCCTTGAAAAACGGCGTGACGCGCGACGAGATTCGCGAAATATTCATGCAGGTTGCGATTTATTGCGGCGTACCTGCTGGTGTCGATTCCTTCCGCATCGCGCGGGAAGTCTTCGATGAGATCGACGGTCCGGCCAAGGCATGACGTCGCGCGAGGCTCGTAAGGACGGCGGCATGCAAAGCTACAAGATGCTCATTGGCGGCGAGCGCCTGGATGCAGAGGGCGGCGCCACATTCGAAACCGAAAACCCCTTCTCCGGCGCGCCCTGGGCCCTCGTGCCGCGTGCCGGTGTCGCCGATGTGGATAAGGCAGTCGCCGCGGCGCGGACCGCTTTCAACAATCCGGACTGGCGCAAGATCAGCGCGTCGGCGCGTGGTGCACTGCTTCATCGCCTCGGCGATCTCATTGCCCGGGAAGCGGAACGGCTGGCGCAGATCGAGACGCGCGACAACGGCAAGCTGATCACCGAGATGCGGGGACAGCTCAAATATATCCCGCAGTGGTACTACTATTTTGGCGGCCTCGCCGACAAGATAGAGGGCCGCGTCATTCCGATCGACAAGCCCGGCATGTTCAATTTCACCCGTGAGGAGCCGCTTGGCGTCGTCGCGGCGATCACGCCGTGGAATTCGCCGCTGATGCTGGCGACGTGGAAGTTGGCGCCGGCTCTTGCCGCCGGCAACACGATCGTCTGGAAACCGTCGGAATTCTCCTCCGCCTCGGCGCTGGAGCTGGCGCCGCTCTTCGAGGAGGCGGGTTTCCCGCCCGGCGTCGTCAATATTCTGACCGGCTTTGGCGCCGATATCGGCGAACGCCTGGTTTCGCATCCGGATGTGGCAAAGGTCGCCTTCACCGGTGGCGATCGAACGGGCCAAAGCGTCTACGAACTTGCCGCGCGTAGCATCAAGCCAGTGACGCTGGAACTAGGTGGCAAGTCAGCGAATATCGTCTTTGGCGACGCCCTTATCGACAATGCCGTCAAAGGGACCATCTCCGGCATCTTCGCAGCGACCGGACAGACTTGCATTGCCGGCTCGCGGGCGCTCGTCCATCGCTCGATCCATGACGAATTCGTCGACAAGCTGGTCAGTCTAGGTAAGACCGCCCGCATGGGCGATCCGGCGCTTGATACAACGCAGGTCGGCCCGATCACCACACGCCCTCAGCGGGCCAAGGTGCTCGACTATATCGGCATCGCCAAGAACGAGGGCGCCCAGTGCGTGCTGGGTGGCGCAGCAGCGACACGGCCCGAATGCGGCAATGGCTGGTTTGTCGAACCGACCATCTTCACCGGTGTCAAAGCCGACATGCGCATCGCCCAGGAAGAGGTTTTTGGGCCGGTCCTTTCCGTCATCACGTTCGATGATGCCGACGAGGCCGTCGCAATCGCCAACGGCACGCAATACGGCCTCGCGGCCGGTGTGTGGACGCAGAACATCGGCACGGCCCTCACCATGTCGGAAAGGTTGGAAGCCGGCACTATCTGGGTCAATACCTATCGCGCCGTCAGCTACATGTCGCCGTTTGGCGGATATAAGCGTTCGGGTATCGGCCGCGAAAGCGGACTCAACGCCATTCGCGAATACCTGCAGGAAAAGAGTGTTTGGATTGACATGATCGGTGAAGTCGCTAATCCATTCGTGCAGCGTTGACATAGCTGCCGGGTCGGTATGCCCCGCCTCTCATCGCCCGCCTGGCCCTGGCGCCCAGGCGGGCGATTTTCATTCTCGGTCGTTATCGTCAGCGAACCGACGCCGCTCATTGGCGCCGAAACCTGCCCACTTATTGAAAAAATCAAGCCAATCCAGCCAGATAGGAGCCTGATCGCCGAACGCCCCATAATTTGCACGGTGGCGGGCAAATCGGTAAGTTAACGGACTTATTTTCCCAACTTAGCGAAACTAGCGATCTCGCCATCCGGTTTAGATTGAACATGGAACTCAAGCAGCTTTCCTACTTTCTCTCGGTCGCAGAAGCCGGGAGCTTTTCCAAGGCTGCTGTGCTTGTCTCGGTTGCCCAGCCGGTCCTCAGCCGTCAGATGAAGCTTCTGGAAGCCGAGCTTGGCGTGGAGCTCTTTTACCGGAATGGCCGCGGTATCGTTCTCTCCGAAGCAGGCAAACTCCTCGAAACACATGCGCGCACGATCATGGATTCGCTGCAGCAAGCGTCCGCTGAACTCACCGCCACGCGTTCAGCACCGCAGGGTCGTGTCGTGATTGCCATGCCACCCTCCATTGGCTGGGTGTTGACGACCGCACTCGTCCGTCGCTGCCGCGCTGAATTTCCCGATATCAAGCTTCACGTCGTCGAAGGCTTCAGCGGCCACGTTACCGAATGGTTGTCGACGGGCCGGATCGACGTCGGCATCGTCTACAATGCCGTGCGCCGCCCGACACTGAATACGGAGCCGCTTTTTGCCGATGAATTGGTACTGCTCGGCCCTGCGAGTGATCCCGCTGGTATTGGCGGCGAGGCCGTTGCCGCCGCCCGGCTGGGCACGCTGCCCTTGATCCTCCCGGCGCGGCCACATGGCCTGCGTGTTCTCGTCGACGATATGCTGGACAAACTTAACCTCGTCGCCACCATCGAGCTCGAAGTGGACGCGATGACCACCACGCTCAGTCTCGTCGAACAGGGTGCCGGCTATACCATTCTCTCAGAAACGGCAGCACAGCATCTGCTCGGCGCTGGGCGCATTCGGTCCTGGCCGATTGTCGACCCGGTGATTACCCGCCAAGTGGTCCTCGCCACCTCGACCCAGCGGCCGATGAGCGTCGCGACCCGCATCGTTACGCGCATGATCCGCGAACAGGCCAAAACGGCCTTTCCCCGGGCCGCCCAATCCATGGCCGAGACGGAATAAAGCCTCCCGATAGCCGAACTGTGTAGCTGATATAATCGAATTGATATATCTGCTAGGCGCTTTTTAGGCGATAGTTGTAGGCTCTTCCATCGCGCCTCATCAGCGCACAGAACCATTGCTGTTGGAGGCTCGCCTGCCGAATATCGCCGCAAGGTCCGCCGTGTCGGTGGAAGCCAGCGCGCCACTGGCCGTTCGCCTCGCCCGCACCATCGTTCATGGCCGTCAGCCCGCTTTCTCTGCCGAGGTGCGGGGGAAGCTGCGCCTATGCGTGTTGGATTTTCTTGCCTGCACCCTTGAAGCTTATTCCCTGCCCTGGGCGCGCCAGGCCGCGGCCCTGGCCGAGAAGGGCGACGGGCGTTGCACGATTATAGGCTCGACCAGCCACGCATTTGTTGGCGATGCAGCCTTCGCCAATGCAGTTGCCGCCCACGGTCTGGTGCGGGAAGATATGCATACCGGCAGCGTCAGTCACCTTGGTGTTGTAGTTCTCCCTGCGCTGTTCGCCGTGGCGCAAGATCAGCGCCTGCCTGGCACAGCCTTCGTCGAAGCGGCGATCGTCGGCTACGAGGTCGGTGCCAAGGTCGGGCGGGCTTTGGTGACACCGCAATTTGCGCGCACATTCCGGCCGACCGGTTTCACCGGGCCGATTGCGGCCGCAGCCGCCCTCTGCCACCTTCTCCGTCTTGATGAGGCCGAAACGACGAGCGCCTTGGCATTCGCCGCCAACATGACAGGCGGTCTCAACCAGTGGCCGCATACCGGCTCCGACGAAATGTATTTCCATGCCGGACAGGCGGCAGCCGGCGCCATTCGCGCGGTTCGGCTCGCCATGTCCGGTGCACGTGGCTCGGCCCGAGCACTGGACGGTGAAGCCGGCTTGCTCCGTGCCTATCGCCCGGACCGCAGCGCACCCGACATCACGCTGTTCGACGGCGCCGAGCCGGAAATCATGTCCGTCTATTTCAAGGCGGCACCTGTCTGCAACTTTGCCCAGACTCCATGCCAGGCGGCCATCAAGCTCGCCAGCGAAGAGCAGATCGATCCGGCACGAGTGGCAGCGATCAAGGTGCGCGTCTCGGCGGCAGCGCAGGCTTATCCAGGCTGCGACTATGTTGGTCCATTCGAACGCGTTCTTCAGGCGAAAATGAGCATCCAGTTCGCCGTGGCAAGTGCCTTGCTGCGCAGGTCGGTCGATGAGGACTCATATCGCGTGCTCAATGATCCGGCCATCATGCGACTTGCCGAACTCGTTAATATCGATGTGGCACCGGATCTGACCGCCGCCTTCCCCATGGCGCAAGGTGCGGAGATCATCGTCTCGCTCGACGATGGTCGCAATCTTACCCGGCACTTGCGCGACGTCGTGCCGGCCGATCAAGGCCTGATCCGCCGGCGTTTCATGACCGCAGCGTCCAAGTTTGCCGGTGAGGTGCGGGCGCATGCCCTGGAAGGTGCCGTGGATATGCTGGACACGCTCCCCGATATCAGCATCATCCTGCAGTCCATCGGCGCGCCGGCAAACCAACCGGCCTGACCCCCTCTTTCACCCATCCTGATCAGAGTTCCCATGACCGACGCCCTACCGGAATATCAAGTCTATGCCCTGCGCTACGCAACGCGGGAGGGGCGCCGCAGTGCCCATTTCATTGGTGGCGACCCGCATGACGGGCCGATGCGGATGGACTATTTTCTATGGGCGATTGTCGGCGGCGGCCGCACTTATGTCGTCGATTGCGGCTTCACCGACGAGGTCGCCGTTCAGCGCAAGCGTGAATTTATCCGCACTGCCGTCGACGCCTTGGCGCTGATCGACATCGATGCAGCGATGGTCGAGGACCTCATCATCACCCATCTCCACTACGATCACGTCGGCAATTTCGCCTGTTTCCCGAAAGCCAACATTCATCTGCAGGAACCCGAGCTCGCCTACGCAACGGGCCGCTATATGCGTCATCCCTTCATGTCGCATGCTTTCGAGGTGGAGGACGTGGTCGGCATTGTGCGCCTGAACTATGCCGGTCGCGTTGTGTTCCACAACGGTGTTGCCAATCTGGCGCCCGGCCTGTCGCTGCACCTTGCAGGTGGACATACGGCCGGGCTGCAATTCGTGCGCGTCCATACGCAGCGGGGCTGGGTCGTGCTCGCCTCCGACGTCGTTCATTATTATGAGAACATTGAAACGCGGCGCCCGTTCACGACGGCCTTCAATGTCGGCGATATGCTCGAAGGCTTCGACATGGTCAGGTCGCTGGCGTCGAGCGCCGATCACGTCATTCCGGGGCATGACCCAAAGGTGATCGAGCTATATCCGGCGCCCCGGCCTGAGCTTGCCGGCATCGCGGTACGCCTCGACATGGCGCCCAAAAAGCTCGGCTGAGACGGCGGCGCGGCGGCGCCTCTTAGTGCACCGCCGCATACATGATTTTCTCTTCGCTGGCCTCCTCGACCGCGAATTCCTCGACAATCCGACCCTGCCTTGCGACCAGGATGCGGTCGGACAGGTTCAGTATCTCCGGCAGATAGGACGAGATCACAACCACTGCCAGGCCCTTGTCGGCGAGGCCGTTGATGATCTGATGGATTTCAGCGATCGCGCCGACATCAACACCGCGTGTCGGTTCGTCGAAAATGATGACGCGCGGCTCCTGCACGAGCGCCTTGGCGATCACAACCTTCTGCTGGTTGCCACCCGACAGTTCGAGCACCCGGGCATTGCTGTTGATCGCCCGGATGGAGAGCGCGCCAATCCACCGCGTGGCGAGGTCACGCATCTCGCGGCGGTTGACGAGCCATGACCGGCTCTTGCTGGCCGCCAGAGCGCCGATATGGATGCTTTCGGCGATCGACATCGTTTCGAAAATACCCTCGACCTTGCGATCCTCGGTAACATAGGCAATGCCCTCGCGCACGCCAGGCCGCGGCGTGCGAAAGCGGATGGCCCGACCCAGAAGGCGGACAATGCCACCATGGAAAAAATTGCGCTTCACAACGCCGGCGACGACCTTGGCCGATTCCGTCCGGCCCGACCCGATCAACCCGAATACGCCGGTGATCTGTCCCGCATAGACGGAGAATGAGGTGTTGCGCACCATCCTGCCCATCGACAGGTTCTGGACACTGAGCATCTTGCGGCCATAGAACCGAGAGCGTTGCGCCGGGTCGCGGTTATAGAGCTGATCGGACAGCGTGCGCCCCACCATCGAGCGGATGATCTTGTCGCGGTCGAAATTGGCGGTATCGTCCGTGATCACGTGCTGGCCATCGCGCAGCACGGTGATCGTGTCGGAGATCGTGAGGGCTTCTTCCAATGCATGCGAGATGAAGACGATGGCGACGCCCCGCCCCTTCAAACGCACAATCAGCTCGAAGAAATGATGCTTTTCTTCCGGTGTCAGGGTCGCCGTCGGTTCGTCAAAGATGATGACCCGCGCATTCTTGCGGACAGCGCGGGCGATCTCGACCATCTGGCGTTGGGCGGCGCCCAGCGTCGAGACGTTGGCGGCCGGATCGACCGGGAAGTTGAGGGACTGAAGGAATTGTTGCGCCCCGATATAGAGGCCGCGCAGGCGATTGAACGGCTTCTCGTCACCAAGGTAAAGATTCTGCGCCACGGTCAGCGACGGCACCAGGCTGGTTTCCTGGAACACCATGGCAATACCGTTGCGCAACGCCTCGCCGGGCGATGAGAATATGGCTGGCTTGCCATCGAGCAGGATTTCGCCACGCGTCGGCATGACCGCGCCGGCGATCATCTTTGTCAGCGTCGACTTGCCGGCCCCATTCTCGCCCAGAATGGCGTGGATCCGCCCAGCTTCCAATGTCAGCGATACATCGCTGATCGCCGGCACACCGCGATATTCCTTGGTAACATTCTTGACTTCGATCAGCGCGGTCATTTGGCCCGTTCCTGCAAGTTGGATTGCGGAACCGGCAAGGCGCAAATGACGCCGTTGCCGCGGCTCGCGAACGCAACCTCATTGCCCCATTCGCAGACACTGACGATGCCGTGGCGGTCGCCATCGGCGCGGCTATGAAATGAGCGTACCGGCGCAAAACTGGCATCGAGTTCCATCGCCAGACCATAGGATCGCGTCGGCGCCCATGGCTTGAAGATGCCGTGGACCTTGACGGCGCCACCCTGCATCGGCTCCTTGAACGACACGCCGGCGCGCAGCGTGGGTGCGATCCACAGCGATTGCGGCACCTCGCGCATCATACGTGTGCAATAGGCGCGTTCGCGCAGCACGAACTCGATCAGCTGGCTTCTGGGCGCAAAAACCGCCAGCCAGGCGCCACCACTCGCCGCCCGCATCAGCCTGCCGGGATAGCCGGGGAGGTCTTCGAGGATGACCTCAGGGCGGCCGCGACCACCGGTGGCGGTGACCCGCAAAAGCCGATGACTCCAGCTTTCCGAGACGATCAACGCATCGCCCTCAATCAGAATTCCGTTCGGATAGGCGAGACGATCGGCGACACAAATCGCCGCTTTGCTGCGCAAATCGATGCGCCAGATCGAGCCAGATGCCCGCATTTCCATAAGATCGCGCTGCCAGTTCCCCGGCCCATTCTGCGCTGAGCCGATGCAGGCAAAGACAGTATCGGCATCCGCAAAGACCATGGCGGTTATGCATCTGACCGGGCGCCCATCGAATGTCGCTAATGTCAGGCCATCATATGGGCCACCGATGAACCGCAATCCAATGTCGTCGATCGCAATCGCCAGCGCGCTGTCCCAGGCCGCCAGAGCAGTGATCTCGCCCTCCAGATGATGGAGGAGAGCGCCTGGGCCGCCGCGCGAGGCGGCTGGGAGGCCAAGGACGTCCGCCCCGCTGGAGAAAACAAGCATCGTGCCGAGTTTTGCGAGATTGTCCGACGCCGGGGCCGACGCCAGCACATGTGCATGATCCAGCGCCTCATTTGGACGCAGCACACCGTCCATGGACGGCACGGTCGCAGCCTGACGCCGAGACAATAGGCGATCGAGAATGCCGCTCATTTGCCGCCCCAATAGCTCTTCGGCCCAGTCCAGTCGCTGTCGACGCCAGCAAGCTTAAGCCTGCCGATGCGGTTATTGAAGATGCCGCCGATATAGAGCTGGCCCTTATGTTCGCGCATCGACGTGATCATCGGATGATTGGTGCCGGCCCGGTCCCACAGGCTTTCGACGATCACACCGCTTTCGTTGAAACGGACGATGCAACCCGTATTAATATTAGGATAGAGCCATTCATCGATCGCCACTTCCTGCGCCATACGCTTGCGGAAGCCCGGCACGCGGAGCGCCAGATCCAGCGCCGGTGAGCGCATGCCCATCAAGGCCATCCAATAGGTCCCGTCACTGGCACGGTTGATGTTGTCCGGATAGCCGGGCAAATTGTCGATCACGGTGTCGATCTGGCCCACTTTCGGGCCATCGAACCAGTAGCGCCTGACACGGCACGCCCAGCTTTCCGAAAACAGGATCGACTTACCGTCGAAACTGAGCGTGATGCCGTTCGGGAAGGTCAGATCGCGGGCGACGGTCCTGGTCGTCTTCTTGGCAGGATCGTAGCAGACGATCCGGCCACTGCCGCGGCATTCGAGGGCATCGGATGGCCAGGTCGCCATGTCGAAGCGGATCGTGGCCTCGCTGAAGAAGATGCGTCCGTCCGGGGCGATATCGCAATCGTCCGTGAGCCGCAGGCGGGAATCATCGATGATCGAGAAAGGCGACCTGTTTGTTTCGTCGGTCAGTTTCTCGACCGAGGCGTCGTGGCGAACGCGATAGAGACCCATACCGCCGACACACACCACGATGTTGTCGTCGCGATCGATCGCCATGCCGAGCGGATGCCCGCCGATATGCGCGAAGATGCGGGCCTGCTGGTGATCCGGTCCGTCGAATCGCATGATGTTACCGAGCCGGTCACCGCAATAGAGATTGCCGGCGCTGTCGAACACCACGTCCTCGGGTCCATCGACCTGATTGAGACCGATCACCTCGACATCATGCAGGCGATCGTTGGCCGCATAGGGTGACGCGGAGCCGGCATCGGTTGATGGCGAGGGCGGTAGCTCAAAATAGGTCGGCGAGATATAGACACGCGCCAGGATCTTGTCCCGGTTCTTGACCCAGCGCACATCGAAGCCGATGGCGGCAAGCAGGATCAGGCCGAGCACAAGCTGGCCGGCGCCACTCTGCAGGCCGAGCTGGACGACAGCAAGATTGATGATCTGCACGATCATGGCGCCGATGACGGCTTTGACGACCGACCCGCGTCCACCCCCCAGGCTGATGCCACCGACGATCACGGCCGTCAGCGCCAGGACTTCCAATCCGACCCCGGGATAGGAACCGCCATTGCCAAGACGTGCTGCATAGAAGAATGCCGAGACACCGCAGAATGCGCCGCAGATCACATATGTGCTGCACACCGTCCGCCGCAAGGAGATGCCGGCATTGTGGGCGGAACGCCGTGACCCGCCCACCGCCATCACATGCCAGCCAAAACGGGTGCGGCTGATGACAATATGCATGCCGATCGCCGCAACGATGAAGAGGATGAGGCTGCTGGGAATGCCGAATAGATCGCCACCACCCATGAAGTCCCATACTGCGTTGTCGTAGTAGCCGGCTGAAATGACCAACGCGTATTTCAGGAGCAGAGTGTCGACCAGTGCCCGCAAACCGATCAGCATGACCAGAGTGGTGAGGAAGGCGCGCAGCCTGAGGACGCCGATCAGAAGCCCATTGATCAATCCGACAAACGAGCAGGTGAAGACGACCGCGACGAATACGATTTCGACCGGGAGATTGAACACATTCGTCAGAGCGAGGGCCAGCAGATTGCCAAGCGCAAAGTTGGATCCGACGCTGAGGTCGATGCCGCCGCCGAGTACGACAAACATCATGCCCAGGACGACGAAGCCAAGCTCGCCGATCTGGCGCGCGCCGTCCGATACGTTCGCTGGCAGGAAGAAGTTCGGGACGATGCTGCCAAAGACGGCGACGATCAAGACCAGGATGACGGCCGGCACGACATTATCGATCCAGTTCTTGGACAGAACCTCGCCGATCATATGGGTCGGTATCCAACGGTGGCGAAACCGGACAAGCCTGTCCGACAGGCTACCGCTGGATATATTCGACTGTGCGTTCATCGACGCATTGGTATTGCCACCCGACATTCCGAAAGCCCGTCTCTTGATCACGTATCTGAAAATAGAGAAGCCGGCGCCCCGCGCGCCGGCTTCCTGACAACAGCAATAACTTACTTGAAGTCATCCATCGTCCAGCAGGACGACGGCGTCAGATTTTCCTTCGTCAGCAACTGCATGGTGGTCGGCAGACTGAAGGTCTTCATGTCCGCTGGAAGATCCGATTGCAGGAGGATCTTGATCACCGTGTTGATGTCGTGCGCCATCGTGCGAACGTCATAGTTCATATAGGCGGCATAGGTCCCGTCATTGAGCTTGTCGCAGGCCGCTTCCTTTGCGCCGCCACCGGAGGTGACGACATAGACGGGGTCTTTCAGATTGGCTTCCTTGACGGCTGCACCAGCTCCGATATCCATGCCGTCCCAGAACCCGATGACGCCGCAGAGATCGGGATTCTGTTGCAACACGGTCTGGGTGATTTCATGCGCTTTGCCCGCGTCCCAATTGGCCGATTGGTTGGAGACGACCTGAATTTCGGGATGTTGGGCGAAGACGTCCATGACACCCTTCAACTGATAGGCGCTGGCTGCCGAAGTCAGGATACCCTGAACGATCGACACTTTGCCGGACCGGCCCGTGCCGGCGCCGCATTTGGAGACAATATACTTCGCCTCTTCCGCGCCGTTCAGCTGCCAATCTTCGCCGATATAATGCGTGGGAAAGACGGATTTCAGGTTCACCGCGACGAGATGGATACCGGCCGCCTGGGCTTTCTTCAGGATCTTGGCATAAGACTGCAGATCCGGATTCATATAGACGATGATGTCAGGTTTCTCATTGATCAGCTGACTCATTGCCTGCGATCCGACATCCGTGTTCCAGTTCGGATCGCGCACAATGATCTTGTAGCCAAGCTCGTCCGCCTGCTTCTGCATACCGGCAAGCCAGCCTTTGGCAAGATCGAAGCTCATCGAAAAGGGTACGTAGCCGATCGTCTTGCCCTTGAACGCCTCGAGATACGGCGCCAGCGTCGGATCATCAAGACCATCGGCATGCGCTGGCTTTGCGGGCAGCATAGCGGTGAGGCCCATGACGGCGCCAACGACGCCGACCGCAAGTGTACGGCGACAGAAGTGGCCCAGTTTGATATTGGCGAATGACATTATAGTTCCTCCTGAGTGTTGCTGTGGATTCTTGTGTCCATAGTCTGCGAATTCTTACCGGGCTTGTTAAATGTCCCCGTGCTGTGAGGTCTGTTCGTCGCGAGGATTGATCATCGTGTCGATCACGATCGCGGCGAGAAGGATCACGCTCTTGATGGCATTCTGCATGGTGTACTGAACGTCCATGATCGTCATGCCGTTGAGGAATGTGCCGATCAGCAACGTGCCAACGACGACGTTGCGGACGCTGCCCCGCCCCCCAGTCAGTCCGACGCCGCCCAGCACGACAACGAGAATGACGTCGTAGATTAGAAGCGTGTCGGAGATGCGCGTGTTCATACTGCTGATCGTCATCGCCTGGGTGAGGCCGGCGATGAACGCAATGATGCTTGTCAGCATGTATTGGCCGACAAGCACATGACGTACCGGCACGCCGGTGACACGCGCGGTGCTGTAATTGTCACCGACGGCGTAGGTAAACCGGCCGAACTTGGTGAAGTGCAGAACAAAAGCGATGATCGCCGCGACAACGCCGAACACGATGACCGGCATGGGAATGCCAAGCAGCCGTCCTTGGCCAAGTTCCACGAGGCGGCCGACGGCCGGTGTCACATAGACAAGATCAGAATGGATGAGCTGGAAGCGCCCGAAACCGTAAACGCAGGCGCCCGTCGCGAGTGTTGCGAAGAGCGGCGGGATTTCAGCATAGGCGATCAGAAGACCATTGATCAAGCCGACCAGCAACGCCCCGGCGATCCCAATGGCGAGCGCCAAGGGCAGATTCATGCCTTCGCCATTCAGCTGCAGCGCCCAGGCCACCGAGAGCGCCATGGTTGCCACCATCGACAGATCGATGCCACGCCCGATGACCACGATGCACATGCCCGCCCCGAGAATGCCGAGCACCGACACGCCCTGCATCAGCAACACCAGGTTGCTCGCGTTGAGGAACCCTTTGAGGAGTACGGAAAAGATCGTGAAGATCAACACGAACAGGAGAAATACAACCATCTCCTGATTGAGGTTTTTGACGATCGATTTCATAGGGGCTTCAATACCGACCGCAAGATCGTGGCGAGGCGGGCATTTCTACCGCAAGGCAAGATCCTCGACATCGCGCAACGTCCAGCAAGATTCTGTTGGTCAACGCCCATTGGCCCCCCGATTTATTTTCCCGGCCGTCTTACGCGGCGCTTTAGTTTGGCATCAGGAACAAACCAAAAATGGTTTTTCGCGGGCCAACTGCATTATGGTCGTTTCCAGGGAGGCCGCGGGATGAAAATCTGCTCTTGGCGCGCATACCAGTTATACCGACTTGATCTAACTGCGCATTATCAATGAGTTTCCGTGAGCGTCCTGTTCAGCGAGCTCGATGACGGCATGGGACGCAAGGTGGCGTTAATGCACGGCGGCGTACATAATTCGCTGCTCGGTCGCCGTTCTGCTATCCATTTCCTCGACAATCCGACCTTGGCGCGCGACGAGAATGCGATCTGAGAGTGCCAGGATTTCCGGCAAGTAGGACGAGATCACGATGACGGCGATTCCGGTGTTGGCGAGTTCATTGATGAAGCGATGAATTTCAACAATGGAGCCGACATCGACGCCGCGCGTCGGCTCATCGAAGATGATCATCTTCGGTTTCTGGACTGCGGACTTCGCAATCACGACTTTTTGTTGATTGCCACCGGAGAGCTCAATTACCTTTGCGTCCGGGTCAATGGCCTTGATCGCCAACCGATCGGTCCATTGTTTGGCGAGCTGCCGGGCTTCCGCGAGCGAAACCACCGAGAACGGATTGACACCGATTGCTAAGGTGCCGAGCTGAATGTTCTCCGAAATTGACATGGTCTCGAAGAATCCTTCGACTTTGCGATCCTCGGTCACATAGACGATGCCGTCGATGACTGCAGGCCGCGGCGTCCGGTACCGGACCTGCTTCTCATAGAAACGAATTGTTCCCCCGTGAAAAAAGTCCCGCTTCAAGACACCGCTGACAATCTTCATGGTTTCGGTGCGCCCGGAGCCGACCAGCCCGAACAACCCAGTGATCTGGCCCGCGAACACGGAGAAGGAGGTGTTGCGGACCACGGTACCCATCGAGAGGTTCTGGATACTCAGGACCTTCTCGCCATAGCCACGCGGCACGCGGTTCTTGGCCTCGGCGCCGTAGAGCTCTCCAGATAGGCTGCGCCCAACCATCGCCTGGATGATCCGGTCGCGGTCAAAATTACTCGTCAGGTCGCTGGCTGCGACCTTTCCATCGCGCAACACGGTAATACGGTCGGACAGCTCAAGGGCCTCTTCAAGCGCATGACTGATGAAGATGATGGAAATGCCATCGCGCTTCAGGCGCCGGATCAGGTTAAAAAAATGAAACTTTTCCTCCGGTGTCAACGTCGCCGTCGGCTCGTCGAAAATCATCAGCCGCGCCTTGTGATGGACGGCGCGCGCGATTTCCACCATCTGCTTCTTGCCGGCCCCGAGCGACGACACCAAAGCCATCGGGTCGACGTAGAAGTTCAACGAGAGCAGGAACCGCTGCGCCTGGATATAAAGGCCGCGCAGACGGTTGAACAATTTCTCGTCGCCGAGATAGATATTCTGTGCCACCGTCATCGCGGGAACGAGATTGGTCTCCTGGAATACCATGGCGATGCCCTGGCGCAAGGCGTCCGCCGGCGACGCCAGCAGGGCCGGCTTGCCATCGAACAGCAACTCGCCGGCGCTCAGCTGATAGACACCCGCCAGTATCTTGGTCAGCGTAGACTTGCCCGCGCCGTTCTCACCGAGAATGGCGTGGATCTCGCCATATTCCAGCGTGAAATCCACGTCCTTGATCGCCGGCACGCCGCGAAAATCCTTGGTCGCCTTCTTCAGCTCCAACAGGATGGTCATTGGCCCAATATCTCCAATCGAGTATCCAGTGCCACAACCACGCCAGAACCCTTTGCCCCGACGAAGAGGCTGCCGCCCTGCTCGGCCAGCGACGTCACCCCATGAATACGGCCATCGGCGCGGCTGTGAAAGCTGGTGAGTGGCCGCATCAGTCGATCACACCGCACGACCAGTCCATAGGACCAGCTTGGTGACCAGGGCTTCAGCATATTGAGCTTCTTGCGGGCGCCACCCTGAATTGGCTCAAGGAAGCTCGCCCCGGTAGCAAGGGCCGGCGCGATCCAATAAGCCGGATCAATATCGGCAACCATGCGCCGCCGATAGGCATCCTCACTCAGGACGAACTCGACCAACTGGTTTCGAGGGGCAAAAAGGGCCAGCCAGTAACCGTCATCCGCAGGTACGATCCGTGCTGGATAGGCAGGAAGATCGGCGAGCAACACGCGGGATGGCTTTGCGGAACCCGGATCGATCGCGATCACACGATGACGCCAGGCTTCGGTCACGACCAGGCTTCCGTCTGGGGCGGAAGCCAGACCGTACGGAAAGGCGAGGTTCCGCGTCAACGGCACTGCCTGCTGGTCCTTGGCGGCGAGGGACAGGCGCCAGATACTGCCGCTGCTTCCGCGCGTCATCAAGTCGCGCTTCCAGTCCACGACCAGATTGTCAGCTGACCCCACCGCCACAACCAGCGTATCGGGATCCAGAAACAAAGCTGCCGTCGGCGCTCGCAACAACTCGCCGTTCGGCGTGCTGATCTGACGCCCATCGTGGCGGCCGCCCTCCACCACAATGCCTTGGCCATCGACGCCGATCGCAAGCCCTTGGGCGCCGTCACTGGCGAGGCAGGTCACATCCGCCGAGAACGAGCGCAGGTGGGTCATCGTGAGTGCCGGAGAAGCACCATCGACCGCGAGGCGCATAACGTCGCCGCCATGCGAGCATATCAATCCGTCCCCGGTCGCGAGCAAATTGTCGACATCGGGGAGATGCAGCGCGACCGGCGCCGCGTCTAGCGCCATGTTTGGCTTCAGCGGGCCGTCCATCATCGGAACGGCGCTGCCGGTCTCGTCGAAGCCGCGGAAATCCGCATAGATCTTTTTCAGGGCATGAATCACGTCGGTTCACCCCAATAGGAGTCCTGGGCACGCCACGCGGGGTCCGCATCTGGCAAGCGATAGCGGCCGATCCGGTTGTTTGAGACGCCCCCCAGATAGAGATGGCCCTTATGCTCGCGCATCGAGGTGATCATCGGATGGTTGACGCCACCCAGATCCCACAGCACGTCCAGAATCTCGCCATTCTCGTCGAACTTCACAATGCAACCAGTATTGATGTTCGGATAAAGCCAGAGATCCGGTGCGACGCGCCGCGCCATGCGACGGCGAAATCCGGGCATGGTGAGCGCAAGATCAAGCGCCGGCGTTCGCATACCGAGAAGCGCCACCCAGTAATTACCGTCCGAGGCGCGATTGATATTGTCAGGATAGCCCGGCAGGTTTGCGAGTACCCGCTCGATCGTTCCTTTTTTCGGTCCATCGAACCAATAGCGGCTGATCGTGGCAATCCAGCTTTCGGCAAAGAAAAACGAGCAGCCGTCATTGGCCATGCAGATGCCGTTCGGGAAGACCAGCCGGTGAATTTCCGTCTGCGTCACACCGGTGCGCGGGTCGTAGCAGATGATGCGGCCATTTCCCCGGCACTCCAACGCATCGGTTGCCCATTCCTCCTGTTCATAGCGCACGGTGGCTTCACTGAAATAGATCCGGCCATCCGGTGCAACGTCGAGATCGTCGGCAAGGCGCAGGCGGGAATCGTCGACCACCGAGAGATAGCTGCGATTGGTCTCGTCAGTGAGCTTGATGACTTCCTGGGTCGGCGTGACCTTGTAGAGCCCCATGCCACCGATGCACACGAGCAGGTTGCCTTCGCGGTCGAAAGCCATGCCGAGCGGATGCCCGCCGATATGCGCAAAGATTTCGTGCCGCTGATGGTCTGGACCGAAGAATCGCACGATATCGCCGTGCCGGGTTCCGCAATAAAGATTGTCGTCCCGATCCAGAATGACGTCCTCCGGCCCGTCGATTGCCCCGAGGCCGATGATGTCGACGGAGCGGAGGCGGTCGTTGAGGGCGAAGGGCGAATTGGGATCGGTCGCCTTGGGTGGTGCCGGCAACGACAGATAGGCCGGCGACACATAAATCTTCGATAGCCATTTCTGCCGGTTTCGCAACCAGCGCATATCCACGAAGACGGCCGTAATCAGGACGCAGCCAAGGATCGTCGAATTGACCGGTCCCGACACCCCGAAATTTGTGAGGCTGTTGCCGAGGATCAGCACGAACAGCGCGCCCATGGCCGCCTTGGCGACCGAGCCGCGCCCACCTCCCAGGGAATTGCCCCCCAGCACGGCGGCGGTCAGTGCGGAAACCTCCAGCCCGACGCCGGTATCGGCCCCGGTGCTGCCGATCCGTGCGGCAAAAAGGAAACCGGCCAGCGCGCAGAGCGCACCCGACCAGACATAGGCGAAGAACACCGTGCGGCGGACGCTGATACCGGCATTATAGGCCGACCGACGCGCGCCGCCGACGGCGGTCAGCCGCCAGCCCGGCCGCATCCGGGAGAGAACGATGTGCCAGCCGATCGCGATCGCCGCCGTCAACCAGAGCGAGACCGGCACATAGAGTATGGTGCCGTCCCCGATATAGAAAAGCAGTTCCGAGTCCGAAAAACCGGCGACAATTGCCGTCGACATGCGCAGGAACAGAATGTCGTAGATCGACCGAAAGATGATGAGCGTCACCAGCGTCGTCAGGAACGCACGCAGCCTCAGATAGCCGATCAGGTAGCCGTTGATCGCACCGCAGGCGACCCCCAGTGCAATCACCATCACAAAGGTCACCGGCACCGATAAATTCTCGACATTGGTGCCGATCAGCGAAGCGAGCACCGCAAGCGTGAAGATAGAGGCGACCGAGAGATCAATGCCTCCTGACATCAGCACGATCGACAGGCCCAGCACGACCAGACCGAATTCGGCAACCTGGCGCCCGAGGTCGCCGAGGCCCGAGGCTGAGAAGAAATTCGGCACGACGGCCCCGCATACCGCCACCAGGACGGCCAAGGCGAGGAACGGCACCGCATTGTCGATCCAACGCTTCGCGAGTACCTCCCCGATCAGATGATCGGGGAGGTACTTGTACCGGATACGAGTGATCGTATCGCTACTCAACATCGCAGTCGTTCCTTATCGGCTCTGGCATTGGATGCAGCTACTTCAGCTGATCCAATGTCCAGCAGTTCCGCGATGAGATCGTCTCTTTGGTCTGGATCGTCAGCGGCGTAAAATAGGTGCTCTTGACTTCACCTGCCTTGGCCGGGGAAAGCAGAAGCTCGACGATGGCTTGATTGAGCGAGTCAGCCTGCAGCGGCACGTCATAGCTGACGATCATGTCGAGCAGGCCCTTCTTGATGTTGTCACAGCCGGTCTGGCTACCGCCACCCGACGTGACGATGAACACCTGGTCCGACTTGCCGGCTGCCTCCACGGCGGCGCCGGCGCCGACATCCTGATTGTCCCAGTTGCCGACAATGCCGCAGAGATCCGGATGCTGCTGGAGCACCGTCTCGGTGATCGCCCGTGCCTTCGCGGGATCGTAGGTCGCCGCCTGGTCAGCGACCACCTTGATCTCCGGGTGTTCGCCGAAAACTTTGTAGTAGGCGTAAAGCTCGTAGAGATTCGAGGCAGCGGTCGGCTGTCCTTCCAGGATCGCGACCTTGCCGGAGGTCCCGGAGCCGGCCCCGCATTTGTCGACCAGGGCCTGTGCCTCAATCAATCCGACTTTCACCCAGTCGGCGCCCACATAGTAGTCGGTGGGGTTCGTGCTCTCGAGGTTGACCTGCAGCACCTTGATGCCTGCCTGCACCATGCGCTGTGCGAGCCGCGCATAAGATTGCAGATCCGGATTGTGGATGATCGCGAGGTCCGGCTTCTCGGCAATGATTGCGGTGATCGCGCGCGTGCCGGCGTCGGTACTCCAATTCGGGTCGCGGATCTCGAAGCTGTATCCGAGATCTGCGGCCTGCTTGCGCATGATCGCCGCCCAACCTTCGGTCAGATCGAAGCCCATCGCCAAAGGCACGAAGACGACTTTCTTGCCTTTCAAGCCGCTATAGTACGGATCGAGCTTGGCGTGGTTATCGAGCCCCTTCTCTTGCGCCTGCGCTCCCGAGACGGGGAAGGCGCTGACCACCAGTGACAATGCCAGTGCGAGTATTCCTGCGGTTCTCATGGTATCCCTCCAATTCAAAGTTTCTAAGGTTTCTACCTAGATATCGCCCTGCTCCTGCTGGGCGGTCTGCTCGTCACGTGGGTTGATGATGCTGTCGACGATGATTGCGCAGAGCAGGATGATGGCCTTGATGAGGTTCTGCTCGATGTAGGGCACGTCCATGATCGTCATGCCGTTCAGCAGCACGCCGACCAGCAATGTGCCGACCAGGATATTGCGGACGCCGCCCCGGCCACCGCTCAGCCCAATGCCGCCGAGTACGACCACCAGCAGCACGTCGTAGATCATTGTGGAATTGAAAACCCTGGTACTCATGCCAGACGAGGTCGCCGCCATGATCAGTCCGGCAACAAAGGCGATCAGGCCGGTGATGACGTGCTGCGCCACAATCATCGGGCGAACGGGCAAGCCGGCAATGCGTGAGGCCGCCGGGTTGTCCCCCATCGCATAGACAAACCGCCCGAAGCGCGTCCAGCGGAGCGCCGCCCAGACGACCCCCGCCAGTGCGAGGAAAGCGACAATCAGCATCGGCACGCCGAAGATCGTGGCTCGGCCGAGGAATTCGAACAGGGCCGAGCCCTCTGGCGTATTCTGCACATCGACCTGAAACAGCCAGCCGCGGCCAATACCATAGACGACCAATCCCATCGCCAGCGTGGTAAAGATCGCGGGAATGGTTGCATAGGCGATCAGGATGCCGTTCACCAACCCGATGACGACCACCAGTGCCAGGCCCAACAGCAATGCCGGGAAGAGGCCCATGCCGGCATTCGTCGTCAGCGAGAGCACCCACGACACAGAGACCACCATGGTCGCGATCATCGTCAGATCGATACCGCGCGCGATCACGACGAGGCCCATGCCAAGCCCGAGAATGCCGAGGATGGAAACGCTGCGAACCAACGCGACGATGTTGCCGGTGGTGAGAAAATTCGGCAGCGCCACCGAAAAGACCACGCACATGACGACGGCCAAAAGCAGCACGACGCCTTCCTGTGTGAGTCTGATCCTGGACACTTGGCTCTCCCCATAGCCGAATTGGCGTTTCGCGCATGCGATGATTGTTCATCGCGCCTTGGCGGCTAAGTTTTGCGCGTGTGTGCCCCAGGTGCATGGACTCGTGATGACGAACCCATCCGCCTGCATACCTCTCACCATCGTGAATTTGACGCCTGCCGCAAAGCCCTGGCTTTGAATAACAGTTATGATGTTCACGGCAGTGCATTGGATGCGGCTGCGATGTCCTGTACATGGTAGGGCTAGCTTTGTCGTCGCGACGCCGGCTGTGAAACCGGATCGTCTCTCGGGGTGCACCGCAATGAATGCTTCAAAACCGGGAAATGTCCTCATAACGGGGGCTGCCAGTGGCATCGGCCGCGCGATTGCGTCCCAACTGGCGACGGAAGGATGGCGCGTGATCCTGGCCGATCTCGACGGCGCCAGTGTCGCGGAATTCGCGCGTGAGCTTGGTGCGTCTGCGGTGGCACTCCAGCTCGATGTCACCGACCGCGCCCAGGTTGACCGCCTGCCGGAGCGCATCCCGGCGGCATTCCGACCGATCGACGTGCTGATCAACAATGCCGGCCATGACATTGGTGGCCGAACCCGCTTCGATCAGGGCCAGGCTGACGATTGGTCAAGCATCATCGACACCAATCTCAACGGATTGATGCGGGTCACCCGTGCCATCGTACCGGAAATGGTGCGGCGCAATATTGGCGACATCGTGAACATCAGCTCGATCAGCGCGATCCGTCAGGTCCCCGACATGGCCGCCTATACCGCCAGCAAAGCCGGCGTCCGGGCCTTCACCGATATTCTGCGCGCCGATCTGGCGGAGACCGGGATTCGCGTGACCGAGATCCTGCCCGGACTGACGCGTACCAACATCATTCTGAAGCGCCATCGGGGCGACAAGGAGGCGGAGCGGGAATACTTCGAGCGCTTCAAGATAGCGCTTGATCCCGACGACATCGCCCGCACCGTTCTGTTCGCACTCAATCAGCCGCCTCACGTCCAGATCGCACAGCTGTTCATCCTGCCGGTCAATCGCTGGTAGGCGGGACACCGAGTTCCGCCGTCAGCAACCAAACGCCGGCGGCAACGACAGCCTGCGTGTGGTTGTTTGGGGGCAGGTCAACTAGCGGCGCACCATTTGCGGACTAGGGCCGTTGCCAAGATTGCGCCATCGCATTTACCTCGCATAACGCTTCCAGGTTGACACCCGTAGAAATACCCCTACCCTCAAAGTATTCAGCGAGCTTCATCGTGTTGATGTTTCCGGCGGCGCCAGGCGCATACGGACAGCCACCGAGACCACCAATCGAACCGTCAAAGATGCGAATTCCGAGATCCCAGGCCACCGCGACGTTTTCGATGGCCTTTCCGCCCGTATCGTGAAAATGCGCGGCGATTTGTGTCGTGCCGGCTAGCGCCTCCAGCACCGCAGCTATGACACGCACCGCACGATCGGGGGTCGCCATGCCGATCGTATCGGAGACGACGATTTCCATATCGCCCATCTGGCAAAGCTTCGCCGCCAACGAAGCGACGGCCGTGGGGTCGATCGCACCTTCGTAGGGACAGTCGCAAGCACAGGAAATATAGGCGCGCAGCGGCAGGCCGGCGGCATGCGCCAGCTCAATGATGGGCACAAAACGCGCCAGACTTTCGTCGATCGTGCAATTCGTGTTTTTAGCGGAGAAGGTCTCGGAGGCGCTGGTAAAAATGGCGAGCTCCTGTGCGCCAGCCGCAATGGCCGCCAAGGCACCTTTTTCATTTGGCACCAGTGCGGAGAGCCGCAGCCCCGGATGCCGTATTGCGCCCCTCATCACAACGTCATGGTCCGCCATCTGCGGGACCCATTTGGGAGACACGAAGGCCGTTGCCTCGATCCGCGCGAGGCCCGAGCGCGCCAACTTCTCTATCAAGTCGAGTTTATCTGCGGTCGAAACATGACGTTTTTCGTTCTGCAGTCCATCGCGCGGGCCGACCTCGACCAGTGTCACGTCCCGGCGCAATTTAATGGACGGCAGCATACATGATCCTCTCTTCCGTCGCCTCGTCGACCGTCAGCTCTTCAACAATCCTGCCCTGCCGCGCCACCAGAATACGGTCCGAAAGGCTGAGAATTTCAGGCAAGTACGACGAGATAACGACCACGGCAGCGCCTGCGTCCGCCAACTTTGCGATCATCTGATGAATCTCGCCGATTGCACCGACATCGACGCCGCGGGTTGGCTCATCAAAGATAATCAGCGAGGGATTTTGAATGAGAGACTTTGCAATCACGACTTTCTGCTGGTTGCCACCTGACAGCTCGACGACCCGTGCATTCTCGCTGATCGAACGGACCTTCAGCATCTCGATCCATTCGGCAGAGCATTCACGGGCCTCGCGCATCGTGATGATAGAGGCTGGGTTGGTGTGTTTCATCAGTGCGCCCATGAAGATGTTCTGGGCGATACCCATGGCCTCAAAGATACCATCGAGCTTGCGGTCCTCGGTGATGTAGGCGACGCCGTGCTTCACCGCGTCGCGCGGCACGCGGAAGCGTACAGCTTTGCCTCCCAGGCGAATGCTGCCGCCATCGAAGAAATCCCGTTTCAGGATACCGGCAGCAATCTTCATCATTTCGGTGCGTCCGGCACCGACCAGCCCGAAGATACCTGCGATCTGCCCTGCGAAGACCGTGAGTGACGCGCTGCGGACTGCCTTGCCCATCGAGACGTTGCGCAGCGAAAGGACTGCCGATCCGGGAGATCGAGCGGTGCGGGCGCCACGTGCCTGGCCGTAGAGCTCCCCGGTCAGCTGCCGACCCACCATCGCCTGGATGATGCTCTGACGCGTGAACGTCCTGGCATCGTCGGTCACGATGAGAGCACCGTCCCGGAGGATGCTGATGCGGTCAGCAACGGCGAGCGCTTCTTCCAAGGCGTGGGAGATGAAGATGATGGAAGCGCCCTCCGCCTTCAGCCGCTTCATCAGTTCGAAGAAATGGTGCTTCTCCTCCGGCGTCAGTGTTGCCGTTGGTTCGTCGAAGATAAAGACACGGGCACTGTGATGGACCGCGCGGGCGATCTCGACCATCTGCTTTTTGGCAGCACCCAAGGTTGAGACGAGGGTTGTAGGTTCAACATGGAAATTCAGCCTCTGGAGATGCTGCTGTGCCAGGATGTTGATGCCCCGCAGACGGTTGAAGAAGCGCTCCTCCCCCAGAAAAATATTCTGCGCAACCGTCATTGATGGCACGAGGTTGGTCTCCTGGAACACCATGGCTATGCCGGCCTTCAGCGCATCCGCCGGCGAGGCCAGCGTCCGCACCTCACCTTCGATCAGGAGTTCGCCGGATGTCAGCGAATAGAGCCCGGCGATAACCTTGGTAAGCGTCGATTTTCCGGCACCATTCTCGCCGAGCAAGGCATGAATCTCGCCCTTCCGCAGAGAGAAATCCACGTCCTTGAATGCTGGATTTCCCCGGAACTCCTTCGTCGCGCGGCGGAAGGTGATGATATCCGTCATGGACGGCTCTCCACCGGTGCGCCCGACGTGCCCAGGTTCAGCAGCGTTCCCGAGCCCCGGGAAGTCGCCAGCACGATGCCCTGAAACTCTATCACCGAGGTAATGCCGTGCATTGTGCCGTCGGCACGGCTATGCCAGCTTTCGAGCGGCCGCCCTTCCGCATCGCATTTGATGACGAGTCCGTAAGAGTGCGATGGCGCCCAGGGTTTGATAACACCCATCTGCCGGACCGAGCCAGCCTGCAGCGGCTGATCGGGCCGACTTTCGCCACTCAGGTCAGGCCCGACCCACTCCGACGGGTCGATCGTCGCCATCATCTCGCGGCGATAGTCATCCTCGCGCAGCACCATCTCGAACAACTGCCTGCGGGGTGCAAAGGCCGTCAACCAGAATCCGCCCTCCGCGCTGCGCGCAAGCCGGGCCGGATAGGCCGGCAAGTCAGACAGCAGGTCACTTATGTCATGCGGGCTTCCGATGGCTCGCCTCACCAGGCAATGCCGCCAGCTTTCGCTGTAGACGAAGCGTCCGTCGCCAAGCGCCGCAATGCCATAGGGAAACGCCAGCCCTTCGACGAGCGTCACGATATCGCCAGCTTGATCGACCGACAGGATGGTGCCGCTGCGGCCATGCTGCATCAGGTCACGCTTCCAATCGGCCGCCGCGACCTCACGCGAGCCAATGCAGACCAGCAGCGACCCGTCCGGCGTGAAGTCAGCCGCCACCGCACACCGGGCGAGGTCTGGTGCGAGAGCTACCTGGTTCCATGACCCTTCCGGCGACGCAAAACGGATACCCTCGTCGGCGACGCCGACCGCCAGCCGGCCAGCCGAGTCTGCCGCGAGAAACGTGATCGCCCCCGGGAAACTGCCAGCGAGATCGGCCCGCAAAGAGCCTGCTTCTGCCCGCAGGCTATAGAGGTTGTTCCCGCCGCTGCAGTAGGCCGTTGAACCAGCGGCGACAAGATTGTCGATCGACGGCAGTGTGAGCACCCGCGTCGCCTGTTCCAGCCGGTTGTTGGGTTTCAGGACGCCATCCATCGGCGGCACGCTGATGCCAGCGTCTTCGCCGCGGAGCCAGCGTGAAAGAGATCTGAATATCACGAGACACCCCAGTAATCAGCCTGAGCGGTCCAGTTTGGATCAGAACCAGCGAGCTTCACGCGGCCGATCCGATTATTCGAGACGCCGCCCAAATAGAGATAACCCTTGTGCTCACAGGTCGACGTGATCGATGGATGGTTGGCGCCCTCTTGATCCCACAGGACATCCAGGATGGCACCTTCGGCCGAGACATGCAGCACACAGCCACGATTGATGTTGGGAAACAACCATTCGTCTGACGCGATCTGGCGTGCCATACGGCGACGGAAAGCGGGCTTGCGCATTGCAAGATCAAAGGTCTTGGTGCGCATCCCCAGTATGGCGATCCAATAGCTGCCGTTTGACCCCCGATTGATGTTGTCGGGATAGCCTGGCAGGTTGTCGAGAAAGACCTCCCGCTGGCCCTTCCGCGGCCCGTCAAACCAATAGCGGTTGATCCGGCAAGCCCAGGTTTCCGCAAAGAGCAAGGACTGGCCGTCGCGGCAGATGGTGATGCCATTGGGGAAGATCAGGCCGCGCAGAATGGTCCGCGTCACCCCCGTGCGCGGATCGTGGCAAATCAGGCGGCCGTTGCCGCGACCTTCCAGCGCGTCGGTCGCCCATTCCGACATGCCGTAGCGGATGGTTGCCTCGCTGAAGAAGATCCGCCCATCTGGGGCAATATCGAGATCGTCCGGCAGGCGCAGGCGAGAATCGTCGATGATTGAGAGGAGACTGCGATTGGTCTCGTCGGTAACCTTGCTCGCCTTCCCCTCCGGCGAGACCTGATAGACACCCATCCCGCCAACGCAGGTCAGCAAATTTCCTGCCCGATCGAAGGTCAAGCCAAGGGGATGGCCGCCGATTGTCGCAAAGGTCTCGCGGCTCTTGTAATCAGGCGCCAGGAACCGCTCGATCGTCCCGTGGCGCGTGCCGGTATAGAGGTGATCATGGCGATCGAGGATCACATCCTCCGGACCTTCTACCTCACCCAGTCCGATAAGTTCGGTTGCCCCCAGGCGATCGTTGAGGGCATAGGGATCAGGCTCTGTCTTGGCTCGTGCCGGCAGCAGCAGATAGGTCGGCGATACATAGAGTTTGTTCAGCACCTTGTCACGATTCTTGACCCACTTCGCATCGAACAGCACAGCAAGGATCAGCACCAGGCCAAGGATCAGCTGATTGACCGAACCCGGCATCGCCAGGCGGATTAGGCTGTTGGTCAGAATGAGGACCAGAACGGCGCCGATGATGGCGTTGCCGACGGAACCGCGACCACCGCCGAGAGAAACGCCGCCCAGCACCACCGCCGTCAGCACCGAAATCTCCACGCCAATGCCCGTATCGGCGCCGGTGCTGCCAAGGCGCGCCGAGAACAGGAAAGCCGCAATTGCCGTGAGAACGCCGGACGCAACATAAGCGAGGCACACCGTCAGCTTCACATTAATACCGGCATTGTGGGCTGAGCGCCGCGCGCCACCGACGGCACGCAGCCGCCAACCGGGGCGTAAGCGCGAAAGGCATATATGCAGTGACAATGCCAACACGACGAAGATGACGAAGGAAATCGGCATACCGTAGAAATTACCGAAGCCTATCGCGTCCCAAAGCGGCGAGTCCGGCGTGTTGCCGACGATGGCGCTGGCAAGGCGCGGAAACAGGATGTCATAAAGTGCACGGTAGATCACCAGCGTCACGAGTGTCGTGATGAACGCACGCAGCCGTAAATAACCGATCAGCACGCCGTTCAAGAGGCCGCAGGCAATCCCCGTGGCAAGCGTGGCGAGCAACGCGACACCGATCGGCAGCCCCAGCACATTCATGCAGACGAGTGCAGCCAGCACGCAGAGTGCGAACATCGACCCGATCGACAGATCGATGCCGCCCGACATTAGGACGATGGTAAGGCCGATCCCCAGCAGTCCGAACTCAGCGACCTGGCGACCGAGATCTCCCAGCGTCCCCATCGACAGGAAATCCGGGATGATAAGGCTGGCTGCCACGACGACGATTAGCAGGACGCTGGCCGGGATCGCGCTATCGATCCAGCTCTTGGAAAGAAGTTCTCCGACCATGCGGTCGGAGAACACCCGGTAGCGCAAGCGCGTGACTGTTTCGCTGAAGGCCATGAGAACCGGCGGCCTTACTTGAGATCGTCAAGCGTCCAGCAATTCCGCTGATTGACGTTGGCCTTCGTGATTTGGGTCAAGGGTGTGAAGTACATGGTCTTGACTTCGCCCGCAGCCGTTTTGATCTGCAACAGGCGGGCGATCTCCGCGTTCAGGATGTCGCCCTGAAGCGGCACGTTGTAGCTGATATAGAGATTGAACAGACCCTTTTCGACGTTCTCACAGCCCACTTTATTGCCGCCGCCGCTGGTGACCAGGAACACCTGATTGCCTTTGCCGGCCTGCTGGATCGCCGAGGCGGTGCCGGTATCCTGATTGTCCCAGATGCCGATGGCACCGCAAAGATCGGTATGCTGCTGCAATACCGTGTCCATGATGGAACGCGCCTTCTCGGCATTGTATTCGGTTGCCTGCTGCGAGACGACCTGAATGGCCGGATGCTGTTTCAGAACTTTATAGATGCCATCGAGCTGAAAAACGTCCGACGCCGCTGTAGGGACACCGGTGTCGATCGCAATCTTGGTCGATATGCCCTTGCCGGTATCGCATTTCTCGGCAACGGCCTCGGCCGCCTGGATACCAATCTCCGTCCAGTCGGCACCGACATAGGAATCGCTGGTTGAATTCGATTCGAGGTTGATCTGGACGATCTTGATGCCCGCGGACTGGGCCTGCTTGATCAAGCGCGCATAGGATTGGATATCCGGATTATGCAGAACAATGACGTCGGGCTTCTCGGTGATCAGCGAGGAAAGGGCTCGCGTGCCGGCATCCGTGCTCCAGGCTGGGTCGCGGATTTCAAAACTGTAGCCCAGACGTGCCGCCTGCTTGCGCATCACCGCGGCCCAGCCCTCGGTCAAGTCGAACCCCATGGAGAGCGGCAGGAAGACAACCTTCTTATCCTTGAGCTCCTGGTGGAACAACGTGCTGCGCGGATTTTCAAGGCCCTGATCCTGTGCGCTGGCAGCCGTCACGGCGGTCACGACAAATGCAGCCGTCAGCAGCAATTTTCTCAATATGGATGTGCTCATGCTATCCTCCCAAAGGACTGTAGTTATTATTGTTGTTACGCGTCGAAGACTTAGAGATCCCCCTGCTGAGACGTCTGCTCATCGCGGGGATTGACAACTGAATCGGCGATAATCGCCAGCAGCAGAACCAGACCTTTCACCAGATTCTGCACCGTGTAGTCGATGTTCAAGATCGTCATACCGTTGAGCAGTATGCCGACGAAGACGGTGCCCAGGATGACGTTTCGCACGCGGCCATTTCCGCCATTGAGGCCAATCCCGCCAAGGACGACGACCAGGAGGATGTCGTAGATCATCGTCGAATTGAACAACCGCGCATTGATGGCGGAAGCCGATGACGCAAGGATCAATCCAGCGAGATACGCGACAACCGCGCTGATCATGTATTGCGCAATGATCATCGGCCGCATGGGTGCACCAGTGGTTCGCGCTGCCGCCGGATTGCTGCCCATGGCATAGAGCTGCCAGCCGAACCGCGTGCGAGTTAGGACCCCGTGGAGCAGAAGGCATAGAATGGCGAATGCCACGATCGTGATCGGGAGTCCCAGGAACGATGCTCGGCCAATCTCCGCGAACCACTCATTGCCGGGCGGCACGTTTTGCATCTCAAGCTGAAAGAAGAACGTCCGGCCCAGGCCATAGATCACCGAGCCGGCGGCCAGCGTCGCAAAAATCGGCGCGACCTCGCCATAGGCGATGAGGAGACCTATTCCCAGGCCTGCCGTCAGGGCGAAGAGGCAGCCAATCAGCAGCGCTGCATTGAAAGAATACCCTGTCCGCGCCAGGACAAATGCCCACGCCACGGAAACGACCATGGTCGCAATCATCGAGACATCGATGCCGCGCGCAATCACAACAAGTGCCATGCCCAAGGCGAGGATGCCCAGGATTGAAACGCTTCGCACCAATGCAATGAGGTTTCCGGCACTGAGAAAGGATGGCAGCAAAAATGAGAAGACCGTGAAGGCAGCCGCAGCAAGAATCAACACAATGCCTTCCTGACTGCGAAGCGACCGCTGCGCCGCCAAGAAGAACCGACTTGATCCCGTTGAGATGCCGCCCTGGCTCATTTTCAGGCCTTCTCTGCCCGCAACCGTGCGAGAATTTCCTGAGCACGATCCATGCGCACGTCGTGGTGCGACGCAAGTTCCTGCGCCACCAGCTCGATCTCCGCACCACTTGCGCCGGCAACAATCGCGATATTGCGCGCATGCAACGCCATATGCCCTCGCTGAATACCTTCGGTCGCCAGCGCGCGCAAAGCAGCCATGTTCTGGGCCAGGCCGACAGCCACGGCAACCTCAGCAAGTTCTTGCGCAGAGCCCACGGCGAGCAACTGAAGGGCGGCCCGCGCTGCCGGATGAGTTTTGGTGGCACCGCCGACGAGGCCGAGGGCCATTGGCATTTCCAGCGTGCCGACCAGGTTGCCGTCGGGAGCGATCTCCCAGCGACTGAGAGCCGTGTAGCGCCCGTTCCGGGCCGCATAGGCATGTGCGCCGGCTTCGATGGCCCGCCAATCGTTGCCCGTCGCAACCACAATCGGATCGATGCCGTTCATGATCCCCTTGTTATGCGTAGCGGCGCGGTAGGGATCGACGATGGCCAGCGCGCAGGCTTCGACAATGCCGCGCGCCATGCGCTCTCCCGAGAAATCTCCCGTGGCGAGCGCCTGCGGAGTCAGTCTGACCGTGGCGCGGGCAAGGCGAAGGTCGGCCAGGTTTGACAGAATCCGCAGCCTGACGGTGCCGCCGGTGATGCGCTCGACGATCGGCGCCACGGCCTCGGCCATCGTATTGACCGTGTTGGCGCCCATCGCATCACGGACATCGACCAGCAGATGCAGAACCAACATCGTCCCGACCGGACTGCTATCGAACACCTGTACCTCGATATCACGGCAACCACCGCCGAGCCCAACCAGAACCTTGTCCTTGGCATTGCAGGCTTCGATAATCTCATCACGTCCCGAGAACAGCCGGGCGCGCGCGCCATAGGGGTCGGTCAGCGCCAGGACCTGGACCTGCGCACGCATGATCGGCGCGCTGCTCGAGGTGATGAACCCGCCGCAGCCCCGCGCGATCCGCGCCATATAGGATGCCGCGGCGACCACGGATGGCTCCTCGACCGCCATCGGGATGAGGTAGTCACGGCCGTTGATGGTAAAGTTCGTAGCAACGCCCAGCGGGAGCTCGAATACGCCAACGACGTTTTCGATCATGCCGTTGGCGAGCTGCATCGGAAGCGCCGCGCCCGCCAGAGCATCTCGACTCTCTGGCGTCAGCCCAGCAGCCATAGTGGCGCGCGCGAGCCGCTCCGACGGCGACAGGTCGCGGAAGTTCTCAAGTCGCGAATTGATGCTGGATCGACCCTTACCCAGGGCGACCTTGTCTGTTGTCCGCTCGGCCAAAGCCGCCTCCCATGGATATTATTCAGGTTTCTTTTGCCTAGCTTTGGGTCAACTGATACCCTAATTCAAGGTACGGTTTTAGGAAACAGTCTGTAACTGTACCCATCGCGGCAAGGGGTACAGATGGCGCGGAAGTCGCATTGGGGGTTAGAGCGCACCACTCAAGAAACGTCCGGGCAAGAGCTTGCATCGCCGGGCAGGCGCGCAGGAGCATCGCGTGCCGAGAAGGTCGCTGCAGAGATCATGCGACTTATCGAAACAGATGCCTTCAAGGTCGGCGCGAAGCTCCCGTCGATCCGGCGTGCTGCTGAGGACTATGACGTCTCGAAGAACACCGTCATTGAGGCCTATGAGCGCCTCGTAGCAGCTGGCTGGATCGTCTCCCGGCCAGGTTCCGGCTTCAGCGTTAAGCAGCGAGATCGGATACCGACCAGCGCGCGACCGCTCCATGTCGCAGAGGCGATCGACATCGCGTCTCTGCTGAACGCGCAGTTGGAAGAGACCTTTTCAATTCGTGTCGGCGACGGTCGGCCACCGGCCTCGTGGACGGAGGAATCAGAGGTCCGAAGGCATCTTCGTGTGCAGTCTATCCGTCAACCGAGCAGTGAGGACGGCTACGGCTCGGCACTGGGGTATCCCGGTCTGCGCGCCCGGCTTGCTGCCGATCTTGGGGCAAGCGATTTGCACGTGTCGCCAGATCAGATTCTCCTCACATTCGGCGCCAATCACGCGCTGGATCTCGTGATCCGTCGGTTCCTGGCGCCGGGCGATACCGTCCTCGTCGATGACCCCGGCTATTATCCTCTCTTTGCCAAACTCAAACTCGCACAGGCGCAAATCGTCGGCGTCCGACGTCTGCCAACCGGGCCCGATATCGCAGACCTCGCGACCAAGGCAATTGCGGTGCGGCCGAAACTCTTCTTCACGCAGTCGATCGGCCACAATCCAACCGGCAGCTCCATCAACTTGGCCACCGCTCATAGCGTCCTCAAACTCGCGTCGCGCCACAATATCTTGCTGGTGGAAGACGATCCATTTGTCGATCTTCCGACCGTGAGCTCGCTGCGCCTCTCGTCACTCGACCAGCTGGAATCCGTGATCTCGGTCGGGACGTTCTCCAAGACCCTGTCCGCCAGTCTGCGTTGTGGTTATGTGGCGGCACGACCGGACATCATCGCCTCGCTCGCCGAATTGAAGATGCTGACGACCGTCAATAGTTCCGGTCATGTCGAAAGGCTGGTCGAAAGCCTGATCGCGGGCGGGCACTATCGACGCCACCTCAAACGCCTTGCCGGCCGGATCCGGGCCGCGACGGAGCGTGTTGTCGACAATTTCCAACGCCGCGGCTTTGAATTGTTTACAGCGCCGACCGGCGGCTATTATCTCTATCTTCTTCTGCCGCCGGGGATTGACGACATCCAACTTGCGCGTGATGGCGCAACGGACGGAATCTTCATCGCCCCGGGCAGCGTATTTACGATCGACAAGGCAGCCAGCGCCAAGGGAATACGGATCAACGTCTCGCGTGCCGATGATGTCCGCTTCTACGATTTTCTGAGCCGCGCCTTCTCTCGACACCGTCCTTAATCCCGATGCACGCGCAGTTGCCCATCACTACCCTGCGCCTGGTCAGGCCGTGGGCACCGTCCCACCGTCGATGATATACTCAGTGCCCGTGATCGACGCGGCGCGCGGCGACACCAGGAAGGTGATCAGATCCGCTACCTCTTGAGGTCGAGCCGGCCGACCTAGCGGAATGCCGCCCAAGGAATCCATAATGATCTTCTTGCCGCCCTCGTAATCAGTCCCGGCCTGATCCGCAAGACGCTCGGCGAGACGCTGGGCTGCCTCGGTTTCGACCCAACCCGGCGACACGCGCACGACGCGGATGCCTTTGGGCGTAACCTCCTTCGACAGGCTCTTGCTGTAGGTCGACAGCGCCGCCTTGGCCGCCGCGTAAGCAGTGGTGGATTCCGGCAGCGGAAGCTCGCTTTGGATGGAGGTGACGTGGATGATGACACCCGATCCCTGCGCGATCATCGACGGGAGCAGCGCTCTATCAACGCGCACGGCCGGCATCAGATTCTGATTGATCGCGGCTTCCCACTCATCATCGTTCAGGGCTGCAAAGCCACCGCCAGGTGCGCTCGATCCACCGAGAACGTTGATGATGATATCGACGCCGCCGAGACGATCTAGAACAGCGTCCGCCACGGCCTTACACCCATTCGCCGTCATCAGATCCCCGGCGATATAACTCACACCTTCGGGATCCGTATCGGGAACCGAACGTGCCACGGTAACAACCATCGCGCCGGCATTACGCAAAGATTCAACGACGGCCGCGCCAATACCTTTGGCGCCACCCGTGACGAGGGCGCGACGCCCGGCCAGCTCAAGATCGAAGGTCATAGTTTGATCTCCAGCGAGGCGATCTTGTCACCCTTGAGGCCGAAGAAGTAGCGCAGGTCGACGGGACTGCCGGGGAAATCACCAACAAGGTGAGCCGTCACGATGGTCTTGCCCCCGGTTGCCGCGATCAAAAACGGCTCAACGGCATATTTGTATTTTCTGGACGATTCCGCCTTCCAGTCACGGATCGCATTGCGACCGGAATAGGTATTTCCCTCATCCATGACGATGGCATCTTCGGCGAAGCATTCGGAAACCGAAACAGCGTCACCTTGATCTGCCTGATAGTATGCCGAAATGGGCTGCGGCAATTGTAACGTCATGCGAATTCCTTTGCTGGTTCTCCAAGATGCAGACGATTTCTCGCGCCTGCTTGCTTGGCTCATAGAGTGGAGATAGGCTCTCCCAATGACAAGTACGCACGAAAAAGTTAGGTACTTACCTGCGGGTAAGGAACCTCACACGCCGATCTCCGCCGCAAAGGGCGTCGAGCAGACCCTTAAAATTCTTGAGGGACGCTGGAAGCTACTGATCCTGTTCCATCTCTTTGGCGGCCATCTCCTGCGATTTTCCGAGCTGGAGCGTGCCATTCCTGCGATCTCGCAGAAGATGCTGATCCAGCAACTTCGGCAGATGGAGAATGACGGGATCGTTCGCCGCATCGTTCATCCTCAGGTCCCGCCCAAGGTCGAATACGGCTTGACCGATTGGGGGCAGGCGCTTTGTCCCGCCCTTGATGCCCTGCTGAAATGGGCAGCCCAACGCGATGATCACACAGCGCCCGACAAGAATAGATCGCCGGCGCTCTGAACGTGACAGCGATGCCTCGAGCCCATGGCTGCGCGAAGCCCGCGCTAGCTATTCGTCTCATGCAAAGTGAATCCTGCAAGAGCACTATTGCATCACTGAAGGTATTTCATTGGTCGACAAAGAGGCAGCGGCAACACCCGCGTTGAAGGAAATCTTCAACGTGCAGCGCATTCACCGAATTGCCGAAGAGGCGGACCTTGTTTCTCCGGCACTGTCAGCTGGATCCGCCAAGAATTGAGGGCTTCAATGCCGCTCTATCGCATCACGGAAACAGATATGTGCGTGCCCAACTGATGAAACAGGACCGATTTGGATGAAGAGCTTTTGAAAAGATTGGTGGGCCCGGAGGGACTCGAACCCCCGACAACACCGTTATGAGCGGCGCGTTCTAACCGCTGAACTACGGGCCCCCGAGGCGCACTGCGACAGCGACGCCCCACACCACCTAACGTCATCCCCGGGCGCAGACCCGGGGATCCACTGTATCAGTTGAGAGTGTGGATGCCCGGCCATTCCTAATTCGAAGAGTGGGTCCGGGCATGACGGGATAGAGAAAATGCCAGATCAGGTATCCAGGAAACTCCGCAGCTTCCTTGAGCGGCTCGGATGCTTGAGCTTGCGGAGCGCCTTCGCCTCGATCTGGCGGATGCGTTCGCGTGTCACCGAGAATTGCTGGCCGACTTCTTCCAGCGTGTGGTCGGTGTTCATGCCGATGCCGAAACGCATGCGCAGCACGCGCTCTTCGCGGGCGGTGAGTGTGGCCAGCACGCGGGTCGTGGTCTCGCGCAGATTGGCCTGGATGGCGGCATCAAGCGGCAGGACAGCGTTCTTGTCCTCGATGAAATCGCCAAGATGCGAATCTTCCTCGTCGCCGATCGGCGTTTCGAGGGAGATCGGTTCCTTGGCAATCTTCAGGACCTTGCGGACCTTCTCCAGCGGCATCAGCAGCTTCTCTGCCAATTCCTCCGGCGTCGGTTCGCGGCCGATTTCATGCAGCATCTGGCGGCTGGTGCGGACCAGCTTGTTGATCGTCTCGATCATATGCACCGGGATGCGGATGGTGCGGGCCTGATCGGCGATCGAGCGCGTGATCGCCTGGCGGATCCACCATGTGGCGTAGGTCGAGAACTTGTAGCCGCGGCGATATTCGAACTTATCGACGGCCTTCATCAGGCCGATATTGCCTTCCTGGATGAGATCGAGGAATTGCAGGCCGCGATTGGTGTATTTCTTGGCGATCGAGATCACCAGGCGAAGATTGGCCTCGACCATTTCCTTCTTGGCGCGTGACGCCTCGCGTTCGCCCTTCTGCACCGTGTTGACGATGCGGCGGAAATCGCCGATCGGCAGATTGACGATGCCGGAGATGTCGGCGATGCCGGTACGGATGGTCTTCGCATCATCCTTGAAGTCGATGGCGAACTTCTTCCAACCCTTGCCGGCGAGCTTGCCGACCTTGGCGATCCATTTCGGATCGAGCTCGGCGCCGTAATATTTCTGCAGGAATTCTTCGCGCTTCACGCCGGCCTTCATCGACTGGCGCATGAGCTGGCCTTCGAGGCCCATCAAGCGGCGATTGAGACCATAAAGCTGATCGACCAGCGCTTCGATCCGGTTGTTGTTGAGACGTACCGAGCGCATCAGCTCGACCATTTCGAGCTTCTGCTTCTCGTAGGACTTTTCCGAACGCGGGTTGAGCTCTTCACCGGAGAGGATCGTCTCCAGGCGCTTCACCTGAACCTTGTCGAGCTTCTTCTGGAGCGACGCAATCTTGTCGAAGGTCTCGAGGACCTGCGGCATCAAGGTCAGTTCCATCGACGCCAACGAGACCGCGGCCTCTTCGCCTTCTTCGGCATCCGGGTTGACCGGCTTGCCCTCGCCATCGACCGCTTCGGCCTCGGCTTCCGGCTCAGCGTCCGGTTCCTCGCCTTCTTTGAGGGCAGCTTCGTTCTGGCGCAGCATCTCTTCTTCAGAGAGCGGCGCACCGCCCATGCTGGCATCGAGATCGATGATGTCGCGCAGCAGCAGCTCACCGGCCTTCAGCTTGTCGCGCCATTCGACGATGCAGCGATGCGTGGTCGGGCTTTCGCCGATGCCGCCGATCATCATGTCGCGGCCGGCTTCGATGCGCTTGGCGATGGCGATTTCGCCTTCGCGCGAGAGCAGTTCGACCGAACCCATTTCACGCAGATACATGCGCACCGGATCATCGGTGCGGCCGACATCGCTGTCGTTCAGATTGCCGGCGGGCTTGGCGTCTTCGTCGCCTTCCGCATCAGCTTCGGCCTTCGGCTCGTCCTCAGACTCTTCGCTGTCATCGTTCTCGACGACGTTGATGCCCATCTCATTGAGGAGGGCCAGCGTGTCTTCGATCTGCTCGGAGGACATCTGCTCGGGCGGCAGGACGGCGTTCAACTCGTCATAGGTGACGTAGCCGCGCTCCTTGGCCTTGGCGAGCATCTTGCGGACGGCGGCATTCATGCCGTCCATCAAGGGACCTTCTGCGGTCTCTTCCTTGGGCTTCGTTGCGTCGGCCTGGGGTTTCGCGGTCGGTTTGGTTGCCATCTATTCTCACCTGAGCTCTTTGAGCATCTAATCGGTCACGTTACGGCTGAATAACCGTTCAACTTTTGAATAAGGATTCAGTCTCGGCGAGATCCAGATCGCGTCGCCGACTTTCCACTTCGAGCTTCTGCTGCTGCGCCGCCTGGAAGCGGTCGAGGTTCTCCTGAGACATGTCTTCCTCCAGGGCCCGTGCCGCCGCTTCCAGCTCGACCTCGATCTCAGGTTCGCGCAAGATGGCCATAACGTGCAAAAGCCCCGCCTCAGCCTGGGCAAGCCCGGCTGAAGGAAGGGCGAATCTGATCGTTCCCGTATGCCGAACCAGGGTCTCAATCGGGCCAGAGAAACCCAAGTCCATCAAATGGTTCTTGAGGTCGCCCGCTTCAAGGTCCGGATGTCGGGAGGCGAGGTCTAACAAGGCCCCCTTCAGCTTGTCAAGCTGACGGTCTGGAATCGGGATAAGTGCGGCCGCTTCGCCATGCCGGTGAAGGAGGTCGGGATGGTTAATAAGGACCGCCAGCAACACCTCATAGGGTAGGCGCTTGACCCCAGCCGTCCCCCGCCTTGCCGCCTCCCCGCCACCATCCAGATGCTGGAAGGGGGAGCCGGGCTGGCGAATATTAGCAAAGCGGCCAAAGCGTTGGGCGTTTTGCGGCCGGGTTTGTACCTGCCCAGCCCGGGCCTGGGCGGGGTTGGCAAACATCTGGTCGAGACGGTTAAGCATCTCCCGCCGGTAGTCTTCCATGACCCCTTTATCGGCGATCCGGTTGATCGCCCCCAAAAGGTCGCGCCGGAAGCCGCTGCGGCGTTCCGGGGTGTCGAGGGTCCTGCCAGCCAGCGTCTCGGTCCACAGCACGTCGACCAGCGGCTGGGCCTTTTCCAGGATCTGGCGCATGGCGCCTGCCCCACCACCTGCCCCGCCGCCATTTGCAGGGCCCCGGATGAGGTCGTCCGGGTCCTGGCCCTGAGGCAGCCAGGCAAAGCGCAGCGACAGGCCAGGTTTCAGCAAAGGCAGCACCCGCTCGACGCCGCGGGCGGCAGCCTTCTGGCCGGCATTATCGCCGTCGAAACAAAGGATTGGCTCCTGTGAGAAGCGCCACAGGAGCTGGATATGATCTTCGGTGAGAGCGGTGCCGAGCGGCGCCACCGCATGGGGAAAGCCCCCCTCGGCCAGGGCGATCACATCCATATAGCCCTCGACGACGATGATCTCGTTCTTGTCGCGGGCGGGTTTCTGGGCGTGGTTGAGGTTGTAGAGCGTGCGGCCCTTGTGAAAGAGCGGCGTTTCCGGGGAATTCAAGTATTTGGGCTTCTCATCCCCGAGGGCCCGGCCACCAAAGGCGATGACACGGCCCTTGGGGTCCATGATCGGGAACATGACCCGGCCGCGGAAGCGGTCATAGACGCGCCCCGTCTCCTCATTCTTCACCAGCATGCCGGATTCGAGCGAGACCGCCTCCGGGATGTTTTCCTTGGCGAGCTTGGATTTCAGCGCCTCGAAGCCATCCGGGGCAAAGCCCAGCCGGAAGCGCTTCATCGTTTCAGGGGTCAAGCCGCGGCGGCGGAAATAGTCGAGGCCCGCGCGCCCAGCGCTGCCGCCCAATTGCGATTCGAAGAATTTGGCGGAGAGCTCCATGACGCCGGCCAGCGTGTCCTGGCGCTCGGCGCGTTCGCGGGCTTCCGGATTGTCGCGCGGAATTTCGAGACCAGCCTCGCCCGCCAGTTTCTCAACGGCATCGCGGAACTGCATGCCCTCCGTCTCCATGACGAAGGTGATCACATCGCCATGGGCGCCGCAGCCGAAGCAGTGATAATGCGGTTCATCCGGCCCTTCATAGACATGGAAGGACGGGCTTTTCTCATTGTGGAATGGGCACAAACCAGTGGCTTGCAGGCCGCGTCGGTTGAGGCGCACGCGCCTGCCCACGACATCGGATATCGAGACGCGGCGGCGCAGCTCTTCCAGGAATTGCGGCAGCAGCGCCATGTGGGATTTTTCCCCTTAGCCGAGCTTCGCCTTCACCAGGGCGCCAGCTTTGCCAAAATCGAGCTGACCGGCGAAGCGCTCCTTGAGGAGACCCATTACTTTGCCCATGTCCTTGATCGAACTGGCACCCGTCTCGGCGACAATCGCGGCGATGGCGGCCGAGGTGTCCGCTTCCGACAATTGCTTGGGCAGATAGCGATTGATGACGTCGATCTCCGCCTGTTCCTTGGCAGCGAGTTCCGGGCGGTTGCCCTTGGTGTACATCTCGATGCTTTCCTGGCGCTGGCGGATCATCTTCTGCAGCATGTCGATGATCTCAGGATCGGAAATGCCGTTCATGTTGCCGGGACGGGCGGCGATATCCTTGTCCTTGATGGCGGCAGTGATCAGGCGGAGGCCGGAGAGCGCCTCATCCTTGGCCTTCATGGCCGTTTTGACATCATCATTGATCCGCTGCCGCAGCATGGGCGCCATCCGTTCCGGTGAGCTATAGTGGAAAGGCCGGACACTACAGGATTCGCACACACGAGTCCATGCGGCTGATCGTCATCAAGCCATTGAAAAACCTCGTTATTCTTTTCAAGACGCAGCTTGACGCGGGGCCTGTCACGGAATAGAAACTCCCAACTTGCGGCCAGCGGTCTTTAAGCTGAAGGCGGCTGCCCAGGTTGGCACGCCTCCCTTTTCACGCACGCACGCAAAGGCCCGCGCATGACCGCCGCGACCAAATCCCCACACGCGCCCGCTTATGATGAAGCTCCCGTCGCGACGGCGCTCATCGTTCTTGCCGATGGCACCGTGCTGAAGGGCCGAGGCCTGGGCGCCGAGGGCAGTGCCGTGGGCGAGATCTGCTTCAACACCTCGATGACCGGCTACCAGGAGATCATGACCGATCCATCCTATGCCGGACAGATCATCACCTTCACCTTCCCGCATATCGGCAATGTCGGTGCCAACCCCGAGGATGTCGAAACCCAGCGCGTGGCGGCACGTGGCGCCATTCTCAATCTCGACATCACCGAGCCCTCGAACTGGCGCGCGACCCAGCATTTCGATGCCTGGCTGAAGGCCAACAATCTGTGCGCCATCGCCGGCATCGACACCCGCGCCCTCACCCACCGCATCCGCGATCTGGGTGCGCCCAACGGCGTCATCGCAGTTAATCATACGGGCAAGTTCGACATCCCGGCGCTCGTTGCCGAGGCGAAGGCGTGGCCGGGCCTCGACGGCATGGACCTCGCCAAGGATGTGACCTGCCGCCAGACCTATCACTGGGAAGGCTCGACCTGGGACCTGGCCGGCGGCTACCGCCAGGCACCCGCTGCCAAGTACAAGGTCGTGGCGATCGATTACGGCGCCAAGGACAATATCCTGCGCTGCCTCGCTGCCGCCGGCTGCGACGTCACCGTGGTGCCGGCGGGCGCCAGCACAGATGACGTGCTGCGGCATAAGCCGGACGGCGTGTTCCTCTCCAACGGCCCGGGCGATCCCGCCGCCACCGGCGAATACGCCGTGCCGGTCATCCGCGATCTTATCGCCAAGGATCTGCCGATCTTCGGCATCTGCCTCGGCCATCAGATGCTGGCGCTCGCCTTGGGTGGCAAGACAAAGAAGATGGGCCGCGGCCATCGCGGCGCCAATCACCCGGTCAAGGACATCGGCACCGGCAAGGTCGAGATCACCAGCCAGAATCACGGCTTCGAGGTGATGGCCGAGAGCTTGCCGAAGGATGTCGTGATCACGCACCGGTCCTTGTTCGACGATTGCGTTGAAGGATTGGCGATGACGACGAAGCTGGTGTTCTCGGTGCAATACCACCCCGAGGCATCGCCGGGGCCGCAGGACAGTCATTACCTGTTCGACCGGTTCGTTGAGAACATGGCGAAGAAGTGAATTGCGACGCGACGAAATACTCAGCGCCCTTGGCGCAAACACTTGAGATGAATTATGCCCAAACGCACTGACATAAAATCCATCCTCATCATCGGCGCCGGACCGATCGTCATTGGGCAGGCTTGCGAGTTTGATTACTCCGGGGCGCAGGCTTGCAAGGCGCTGCGGGCGGAGGGGTATCGGGTTATTCTGGTGAACTCGAATCCGGCGACCATCATGACCGATCCGGATCTCGCTGATGCGACCTATGTCGAGCCGATCACGCCGGAAGTGGTGGCGAAGATCATCGAGAAGGAACGCCCCGATGCCATCCTGCCCACCATGGGCGGGCAGACGGCGCTCAACACGGCGATGGCATTGCATAAGTCGGGCAAGCTCACCGAACTCGGCGTCGAACTGATCGGTGCCAATGCGCATGCGATCGACATGGCGGAAGACCGCTTCCTGTTCCGTGAGGCGATGGACCGCATCGGGTTGGAAAGCCCCAAGGGCCGCCAGGTGGAGACGATGGAAGAAGCGCTGGAAGCGCTGGTCTATGTCGGCCTGCCCGCCATCATCCGGCCGAGCTTCACGCTGGGCGGCACCGGTGGTGGCATCGCGCAGTCGCGCGACGAGTTCATGCGCATCATCGAAGGCGGCCTCAAAGCCTCGCCGGTCGGCCAGGTGCTGGTCGAGGAATCGGTGCTGGGCTGGAAGGAATATGAGATGGAAGTGGTCCGCGACAAGGCGGACAACTGTATCATCATCTGCTCGATCGAGAACATCGATCCGATGGGCGTTCACACCGGCGATTCCGTGACGGTGGCGCCGGCCCTCACCCTCACCGACAAAGAATATCAGATCATGCGCAACGCCTCGATCGCGGTGCTGCGCGAGATCGGCGTCGATACCGGCGGTTCGAACGTGCAATACGCCGTCAACCCGGAGACGGGACGCCTGGTCGTCATCGAGATGAATCCGCGCGTGTCGCGCTCATCCGCCTTGGCCTCGAAGGCAACCGGCTTCCCGATTGCCAAGATCGCAGCGAAGCTCGCGGTCGGCTATACGCTGGATGAGCTTTCCAACGACATCACCAAGGTGACGCCGGCATCGTTCGAGCCCACCATCGATTATGTCGTGACCAAAATGCCGCGCTTCACCTTCGAGAAGTTCGCCGGCGCCGAGGCGATTCTGTCTACCTCGATGAAATCAGTCGGTGAAGCGATGGCCATCGGCCGGTCTTTTGCGGAATCGCTGCAGAAGGCGCTGCGTTCGATGGAGACGGGACTCACCGGTCTCAACGAAGTGCCGCTGGATGGCGAGGACAAGCCGGCCATCATCGCGCAGCTGGCCAAGCAGACGCCGGATCGCATTCTGCTCATCGCGCAGGCGTTGCGTCACGGATTGACGGTCGAGGAAATCCACGCATCGTCGAAATACGATCCCTGGTTCATCCGCCAGATCGAAGATTTGGTGAAGATGGAAGCCGAGATACGCGCCAAAGGCTTGCCGAAGACACGACCAGGCCTGATGCGCCTGAAGAAACAGGGCTTCTCCGATGCGCGTCTGGCGCAATTGGTGGGCGAGAAACCGGCGGTGGTGACGGCGTTGCGCCACAAGCTCGATCTGCATCCGGTCTATAAATGCATCGACACCTGCGCTGCCGAGTTCGCCTCCAACACGCCCTATATGTATTCCTGCTATGAGGGCGATGGCGTCGAACGCGCGGAGACCGAAGCCAAGCCCAGCAGCCGCAACAAGGTGATGATCCTGGGCGGCGGGCCCAACCGGATCGGCCAGGGCATCGAGTTCGACTATTGCTGCGTTCATGCGGCTTACGCGCTGAAAGAAGCCGGCATCGAGACCATCATGGTCAATTGCAATCCGGAAACCGTGTCGACCGATTATGACACGTCGGACCGCCTCTATTTCGAGCCGCTAACCGCCGAAGACGTGGTCGAGATCGCGCGCGTCGAGCAGAGCAAGGGCACGTTGCTGGGCTGCATCGTGCAGTTCGGTGGGCAGACGCCGCTGAAGCTGGCGGCCGCCTTGGAAGCGGCCAACATCCCTATCCTCGGCACCTCGCCGGATGCGATCGATTTGGCGGAAGACCGCGAGCGTTTCCAGCAGCTGCTACATAAGCTGAAACTGCGCCAGCCGAAGAACGGCATCGCGCGCTCGACCGAGGAAGCTGAAGCCATCGCCAGCGAGGTTGGCTATCCGGTCGTCATCCGCCCGTCTTATGTGCTGGGTGGCCGCGCCATGGAGATCGTTCATGAGATCGGCCAGCTGCGCCGCTATATGCGCACCGCCGTGCAGGTATCGGGCGACAATCCTGTGCTGATCGACTCCTATCTCGAGGATGCGATCGAGGTCGATGTCGATGCGCTGGCCGACGGCACAGACGTCTATGTCGCCGGCATCATGGAACATATCGAAGAGGCCGGCATCCATTCCGGCGATTCCGCCTGCGCGTTGCCGCCGCACACTTTGCCGCTGCAGGTGATCGCGGAATTGCGCCGCCAGTCGGAAAGCCTTGCCATCGGCCTCAACGTCGTGGGCCTCATGAACGTGCAGTTCGCGATCAAGGGCGCCGACATCTATGTGCTGGAAGTGAACCCGCGCGCCAGCCGCACGGTGCCCTTCGTCGCCAAGGCGACAGGCCTGCCGATCGCCAAGATCGCGGCCCGGGTCATGGCCGGCGAAAAGCTGAAAACCTTCGACCTCAATACCAGCCTGCGCCACCATGTCGCGGTCAAGGAAGCGGTGTTCCCCTTCGCCCGCTTCCCGGGTGTGGACATCATCCTGGGGCCGGAAATGCGTTCGACCGGCGAAGTGATGGGCCTCGACTCAAACTTCGCCCGCGCCTTCCTGAAGGCGCAGATGGGCGCCGGTGTCCATCTGCCGAAAAGCGGCACGGTGTTCATCTCGGTCAAGGACAAGGACAAGCCCAGCATCGTCAGCGCCACCAAGCGCTTGCTCGATATGGGTTTTGACATCTGTGCGACACCCGGAACGGCAGCTTACCTGCGCAACCAGAACCTCAATGTGCGGGCGATCAACAAGGTACATCAGGGGTCGCCGCATATCGTCGATGCCATGCAACGGGGCGAGATCAAGCTGGTGTTCAATACGGTGGCCGGCAATAAGGCGGTCGGCGACAGTTTCAGCTTGCGTCGGGCGGCCCTGATGGGACAGATTCCCTATTACACGACCCTTTCGGGGGCCGTGGCGGCAGTTGACGCTGTTGGCGCCCAGGCTGCCGGGGAGCTTGCAGTCGCGCCTCTGCAATCGTACTTTAAGAGCTGAACGGGAAAAACGACCGCGGATGACTTACGGTCGACCAGGGTCGTTCTGGTTTTTAGGGCCGGAACACTGGTTCCAACGCACATGCCGGGCTCACCGGGTAGCGAAGCGGATTTCTTGAAAAAGAACCGGGCCGCGCCCGAGGGGTTCTTTTGTCTTTTTTGCTATGGATTTGACCATGTTGAAGATTCCAATGACCGAACCCGGTTTCGTTCGTCTTGAAGAAGAGTTGAAGCAGCTGAAATCCGTCGAACGGCCGGCGATCATCCGTGCCATCGCGGAAGCGCGCGAGCATGGCGATCTCTCGGAAAATGCCGAGTATCACGCCGCGCGCGAACGGCAGTCCTTCATCGAGGGGCGGGTGATCGAACTCGAGGACAAGATCTCGCGCGCCGAGATCATCGATGTCTCGAAGCTGACCGGCAAGCAGGTGAAGTTCGGTGCCACCGTGACCCTCATCGACGAGGATACCGACGAGAAGACGGTCTACCAGATCGTCGGCGAGGACGAGGCCGACATCAAATCGCGCCGCCTTGCCGTGACCGCACCATTGGCCCGCGCGCTCATCAACAAATCGGTTGGCGAAACGGTCGAAGTCACCACGCCTGGCGGCTCCAAGTCTTATGAGATCGCCAAGGTGCAGTTCAAGTAAGCCGCATCCCGATGAACATGTTCAACGGCCGCCGGATCTTCGCGATCCTGGCGGCCGTTTTCGTTTGCGGGAGCGGCGCGCCGGCGGTGGCGGAAGAAGCGAGTTATGTGTTGGCGCTTTCATGGCAGCCGGCGTTTTGCGAGAGCGACAATGGCTCGGCCAAGATCGAGTGCCGCGGGTTGGATGATGGCGATTGGGCGGCGCGCCACTTCACGCTGCACGGGCTGTGGCCGAATGCTGACCGCAATGGCGACGGACGGATGGATGCGGGCGATGATTATTGCCTGCCGCCGGAGGACCGTGCGCGGGCCGTGGCTTTGGACAAGGGCGATTGGCGGAAGCTGCCGGCGGTGAATTTGCCTGCTGACCTGCAGCAGCGGCTGGCGGTCGTCATGCCGGGCACCGAAAGCCGGCTGGAGCGGCATCAATGGATCAAGCACGGCACCTGCAGCGGGTTGTCTGCGCAGCGCTATTTCACGGCCGCGGTGGCGCTCACGGACGCGGTAGCGGAGGCAGAGCTCGGTGTGTTCATTGCAGCCCGTGCTGGGGAGGATGTCGCGCGCCGCGACGTGCTGGCGGCCTTTGCGGCAGAGTTCGGCAAGGGGAGCGAACGGGCGCTGCAGCTGATGTGCCGCAAGGATGAGGGCGTTTCGGTGTTGAGCGAGATCCGCTTGCGGTTGCGGGTGGATGCAGTGGAAGAGACATTGTCGGCGCGGTCGATTGATACGACGCGGGCAGCGAAGGGGAATTGTCCGGCCCGATTTCGGGTAGTGGGGGTGGAGTAGTTGTTCCCCCTCTCCCCCACCCTCCCCCACCTCCGACGAATGTCGGCCTTCGCCGACTGTGGGGAGAGGGAGTTCCAGCGAGGGTGTACTCTATATCGCGTTTCAATCTGGGTCTGGTCCCCTCCCCCCAACGTGGGGGAGGGTTAGGGAGAGGGGGTCTTCTCCATCAACCCGACCTTCACAAAAACAAACGCCCCGCATCCCGCTCGCGCCAAAACAAAACCCCGCCACCTTGCGGCAGCGGGGTTCATCAACCGACCTTGCGGTCGATGGAATTTATGACGCGTTGGCGAGTTCCGCGTCGTAAAGGGCCAAGAGCGCCTTCACTTCGTCCGATTCGCAGCCCTTGTTCCAGACCAGCACACGGGTGTCGGTCTTGGCGGCTTCGATCAGCGTCAGACGCTCACCGGCCGGAATCTCGTAATTGATCTTCTTGTCGATATAGGTCGACACCTTGCTCCATGATGCCGGATCAAGCTTCATTTCGCGGCAGGCTTCCGCAGCGCGGATCGCCTGATGATACTGGCTGTAGATCGCGGTCTGATCCTGAGCGGCGGCAAGGCCGGCTACGCCCATAACACTTCCCGCCACCAGGGCTGCCGCCGACAGGCGGAACACAAAATTCTTAGACATGGTTGGATATCCCTCTTTGTAGCCCATGGAATGCAAAACCGGCCTTAGTCTCGTGCGGCCGGGCACAGAATTCAACAGGAATTTGCCGAAATACCGGGGCAATAACGTGATGGGCGAGCCCAAAGTTCCCGCGTATGGCGCAAAAAAGACGATTTTGCTGTACCGCGATGACTTGAGGAGACCGCCTCACCCCCGACTCGGCTCCCGGCGGTTATGATAGCAGAGTATTCGCCGTGCTTTCAGACTTAGCAGCCGAGCCTCAGCAAAAGGTCATGCCATGCGCCGCACCACCCGCTTTCGCCAGTTGATCGACCAATCGGAAATCCTGATCCTGCCGGGCGCCCATGACGCCCTCTCGGTCCGCATGATCGAGTTGGCCGGATTCGAGGCATTTACCGCCGGCGGCTATGCTGCAACTGCGACATTGCTCGGTGCGCCGGATATCGGGCAGCTGGGCCTGGCCGAGATGGCCGATCATTACGCGCGGCTGTGCGACACCACGCCGCTGCCCATTCTGGCCGACGCGGATACGGGATATGGCTCGACCATCAATGTCGCGCGCACGCTCCGCGCCTATGAGCGTGCAGGAGTGGCGGCCTTGTTCATCGAGGACCAGGTGGCGCCCAAACGCTGCGGGCATATGGATGGCAAGCGCGTCGTGCCGGTGACCGAGATGGTGGCGAAGATCAAATCGGCGACCGACGCCCGGGTGGATCAGGACCTCGTCATCATGGCGCGCACCGATGCGCGGGCGATCGAGGGGCTGGAGGCTGCGATTGAGCGCGCGCAGATCTACCGCGAGGCCGGCGCCGATCTCATCTTCGTGGAAGCGCCGCTGACGGCGGATGAAATGGCGCGGATCTGCAGCGAGATCCCGGCACCCTGCATGGCCAACAATGTCGAAGGTGGCAAGACGCCGGTGCTGCCGGCGGCCCAGCTTGAGGACATCGGCTATGCCTGCGTCGCCTTCCCGGTCGCCGCCACCTATGCCATCGCGCATACCTTGCGGCGGCTCTATGCGACATTGCGGGAGAGCGGCGACACCCAGGCATTGCAGGGCGAGATGCTGAACTTCGCCGGCTTCCACGACATCGTCCGCCTGCCGGCCCTGCGCGAGATGGAGCGCGGGTGCGATGGCTTTGCCCGCGATCTCCTCGAAAAGGTGGCGGCACGCGCCGTCGACTAGCTGCGCTTTTTTACGGGATTGAGATCGGGAATGTAGCACCGGTCGACATGGTCATAGGCTTCGATCGCGATGAAGCTGCCGGCCGGATCGCCGCCCCGCAGCAACGGCAGGATGCAGAACTCGTAGCGCGCCACCCGACCGTCGATGAAATGCAGATCGTTGATGCCGATGATGGGCGCCTTCTCGACGTGGACGTAGCGATAGCATTGCTGCCAGTCGACGCTGTCGCGGGCACTGTAGATCAACTCGTCAAGATACTGGCCGGTGAAATCCTGGCGGCTGAAATCGGCGACGCTGGTGCCGATCAGCCGGAACAGCACGCGGAAGGGCATGGGCTCGATATCGCCCAGCAGGACGAGCGGCAGGATCGCGGTGATGGCGCTGGGGTCTACGTCGGTGCGCTTGAGTGGCCGATGATCGCGCCAATAGGTGAAGAGCGCTGCGGTCGAGGACATCCGCGCCTGCGTCACATCCGCGAAGCGCTCAAAGCCTCTAGCTGAAGAGGTCATCGTCAATTTCCGGTGGCCGGCACACCGAATTTTGCCAGCCAATCCGTCACCCGGGCGCTGTTCACGCCCAGATCGCCATGGCCGTAATTCGACCGGCTGTAGATCGCCAAGAGCGCCGACGCATCGCCCTGGGGCAGAATTTCGATATTGACCGTGTCGGGGAAGCGGAAGATGCGCGAGCGCTGGACGAAGACCAGCTTCAGGCCGCCCGCATCCCGCGTGACCAATTCGGTGCGCGGTTCCTCTGCCAGCACGGCGATGACCTTGGCCACCAGATCGCCAGCCGGTATCGCGACCGCGCCGGTGGTGAGATCGGCCTTTGCCTGGCAGAGAGCTGCCGGGCATGCCAGTGCGTCATTCGGGGTGTCCGAGCGGGCGAGCGTCGCAAAATTGACGAAGCTCGTATCCGCCGAGCAACCTGCGGTCAACAGGCAGAAACAGCACAGCAAGCCCAAGATCGGGCGTTGGCGCCCGTCGATCGATTTGTTGGTCATCAGCTATTGTCCGCAAAGCCAGCTCAGGCTGGTTATTGCAGATGGCCGGGTCGTTGACCAGTGCGACTATTCTTCGCGGAAGGCCCGGTTCCAGCTGTCGGTGATGGGGGAAGTGAAATAGTCGATGGCACGGCGAGGGCCGGTGGAGATAAGCACTTCGGCCGGCATGCCCGGATAGGGAACGATGTTCATCTCCTTGGGCACCGAGCTCAAATCCATGCGCACGCGGGCGATGTAGTAAGCGATACCCGAGCGTTCCTCGACCATGCGATCAGCCGAGACAGTGACAACCACGCCGTCGATTGCCGGAACACGGCGCTGCTTATAGGCCAGCAGCTTCACCTCGGCCGGCAGCCCGACACGGACGGAATCGATGTCGTCGGTCTTGACCTTGACCTCGACCATCAGCTGTTCGTCCTGCGGCACGATATCGAGGACGGGTTTGCCCGGCACGATGACGGCACCCGGGCCGAAGACCTGTAGATTGACGATACGGCCACCCTGGGGGGCGCGGAGATCCTGGCGCGCCAGCACGTCTTCCAGGCCAGCCAGGCGGCCGGCGTAATCGCTGCCCTCCATCAGGACCTGCTGCAATTCGCCGTTCACCTCGGTGGCACGGGTGGATTTCAAATTCTCGATCTCGATGCGCATGCCCGCAATGGTCTCGGCGCCACGCGCGATGTTGGATTTCAATTCACCGATGCGACCGCCGAGTTGTGCTGCATCGCTTTCCAGGCCGCGCAGGCGCGGGATCTCGGTCAGGCCCTTCTTGTAGAGCTCGCGGATGCTGACCAGCTGCTTTTCGTTGATCTCGCGCATCTCGCGGGTGGCCGCAATCTGGCTCTGATAGCCGTCGATCTCGTTTTCGGTCTCGGCGATCTTCTTGAGGCGCATGGTGGCGCCCTCGTCAAAGGCCGACCAGCGTGCATCGAGGAGCGATTTCTGTGAGGCCATCAGCGCCTTCACGGCAGGCTGATCGGCCACGGCCAGCAACTCCGCCGGGAAGGTCAGCGAACGCTTGCCTTCCTGCTCGGCGGTCAGCCGAGCGATGCGGGCGAGTCGTGAATAATGTTCCATATGCAGCTGGTTGATCTGCGAGAGCACTTGGGTCTGGTCGAGGCGCAGCAGCACGTCGCCCGCCTTCACCTGATCGCCATCACGCACCAGCAATTCCTTGATGATGCCGCCTTCCAGATGCTGCACAGACTTCGTGTTGCTGTCGACCACGACCGTGCCATCGGCAACGGCCGCGCGGTCAAGCGAGGCGAGCAAGCCCCAGAGCAGAAAGCCGCCGAAGCCCAGCAGCACGACAACGATGCCGGCCCAGACATAGCGGCGCAGGCTCGGTTCCGGATAGATCAAACCGGGATGGGTAGCTGCCATGACACTCATGATTTCACCAACCTTGCGACACCCGCCGCGGGCGGTGTCAGCGCACCTTCGCTCTTGCCCGATGCCGTGACGGAACGGAGCACATCGGCGCGCGGACCGAACTGCGCCATGCCACCATCGCGGAGCACCAGCAGCTTGTCACAGACACCGACGATCGAGGGACGATGTGTAATGAGGACGATGGTGGCACCGTCCGCCTTGGCGGCAGCCAGCGCGTTCATCAGGGCCTGCTCGCCGGTCTGATCGAGATTGGCGTTGGGCTCGTCCAGCACAATGAAGGCGGGATCGCCGAACAGAGCGCGCGCGAGGCCGATCCGCTGGCGCTGGCCACCACTCAGCGAATAGCCCTGCTCGCCGATTTCGGTGTCGTAGCCGTGGGGTAGCGTGCCGATGGTCTCGTGGACGTCGGCACGCCTGGCGGCCGCGACCACGCGGGCGGGGTCGGCCTCGCCCATATGCGCGATGTTCTCGCGCACGGTGCCTTCCAGCAGCGAAACGGATTGCGGCAGATAGCCCACCGCGTCGCCGAAGGAGGCGCGGTCCCAATTGACGACATTCTGGCCGTCGAGATAGACGGCACCCTGGGTCGGCTTCCACACGCCCACCAGCAGGCGTGCCAGCGTGGATTTGCCGGCGGCAGATGGGCCGATGACGCCCAGCACTTCGCCAGGCTCCAGCGAGAAGGTGATGTTGCGCAACACGGCACGGTCGGAGCCCGGCGGAATGAAGCCGAGACGGTCGACCACCAGACGGCCTTCCGCATTGGTCAGCGCCATGCCGGCCGGCCGCGTTTCGACCCGACCGATGAGATCCTTAAGACGCGTATAGGCGGCGCGCGCAAACACGAACTGGCGCCAACCCTCGATGAGATGATCGAAGGGCAGCAGCATGCGCCCCATGATGATGGATGCCGCCACCATGGTGCCGGGCGACGCCATGCGTTCGATCACGAGGATCGCACCCGCCGACATCATGACGATCTGCAGTAGATAGCGCAGAGTCTTGGAGACGGCCGACAAAGCGCGGGCACGGCGATTGCCTTCATCGAGACCTTGGAGGACCTTGTATTGTCCCTCCTCCCAACGCCTGGCGATGGCCGGCAGCATGCCCATGGCCTGGATGACTTCGGCATTGCGCAAGGCGGCGGAGGTCTGGCCGGTGCTTTTCACGGCCGCTTCATTGGCCTCGGCCAGCGGGCGGCGCGCCACCATTTCCATGAGCAGGCTGAGCGTCACCAGCATGATGGCGGCACCCACCGCGATCGCGCCATAGACCCAATGCAGCATGAAGAGGACGGTGAGGAAGAGCGGCACGAACATCGCCTCGAACGGGACGCTGATCGTGGAGCCGGTCAGGAACTGCCGGAGATCGCTGAGATCGCGCAGGGCCTGACCGGGGTGATTGTTGCGGCCGTCGAGATTGTCGCTGACGGCGGCTTCCAAGGTGGGCGCGTTGAGGCGCCGCGCCAGACGATCGCCCAGCACGTGATAGACGCGGCTGCGGATATATTCGAGCGCACCCAGCAGGATGAGGCCGCCGGCGGCGATCACGATCAGCATGGTCAGGGTGTCGAGGCTGCGGCTGCCGAGCACGCGGTCGTAGACCTGAACCATGAACAGCGGCACGATCAGCTGGCAGATGCAGATGAACAGCGTCAGAAAGCCGACAAATGCAAGGCCACCGCGCAAAGCACGGATGGCCGCTTCGAACGGATTGGTCTTCAGGCTGGCTGCGGTCTTGTTGCGCGCCATGCTCTAGAGGCTCCCGAGGAATTTCTGGAGGATGAAGGCGACCGATGTCGCCGTCGCCACGCCGGCCCAGACCCACAGCAGAAGCGGTTTGCGCTGGTGGGATTTATGCTCAACCACCGCCAGACGCTTGTCATAGCCCTGGAGGATCGTGTCGAAGCGCAGCTGAAAGACTTCCATGGCTTCCAGGCGATGGTCGATTTCCGGCAGTACTGCGTCGAGCTTGTCGAGGGATTGGATGATGCGGTCGTTGAGGCTCTGGTCGAGGCCGCCACGTTCCTTGGCGACGGTGACCAGCTGCTTGATCTGGCCCTGCAGGCGCTGATCGCGGGCGCGAATCTCGCCCAGCACCACGGCGCTCACCGAAGCCGATGCCGGCGCATTCTGCCGCGTCAGTTCGACCGCGGCGGTCCCATCGCTGGTCGAGGCGATGACGGTGACCGGCGATGCGCGGTTGATCTCGCCGATCGCCGGAATATAGGCCACGAAGGCATAACGGCCATCGCCGATGCCGTTGGCGACAAGGTCCGGGCGCGGCTGATTGGCTTCCAGCTTGACGATCAGTTCGTCGCCCTGGCGAATTTCGATGGTAAGGCGTTCGGAAGGGTCGGTCGTATTCCAGGCCCAGCCGAACAGGCGGTCGGGTTCGATGGCGTCAATATAGCCCTGGATATGCGCAGCACCGTCGACGGGTGCAACGGCGGCCAGATCAAGTTTCGACACGGCATCAGCGTTAGCCGACATGGAGCACCATTCTTTCCATTTGCAACCTGTCGCCAGGGGGTGTCTCTGCTGCTTTTTTCAGCAATCGCAGCTGGCCCGACTCAACCAGCATGGGACACACCTCGTTCAGCCTTAGAAATGCCCCGGATTGGTTTAGATTTTGATAATGCAGCAGTGGGCAATTTTGCCACAGGCTTGGGCGGTGCCAACAACGCGCGGTAAACGGCCAGATGCTCGGCGGCGCAATCTTCCAGCGTGCGATGCGACCTGATGCCGCCGACCAGCTTGCCCCACAGATCCGGCTCTGTGAGAGCGCGCTCCATCGCATCCGCGAGCGCTGCGGCGTCACCCGGCCGGAAGGTCAATCCGTCTATTTCGTGGCTGACCGATTCAGCCATGCCACCGAGATCGCTTGTGATGACCGGGCGGGTTTGCGCAAACGCCTCGTCGATCACCAGCGGCGCGTTTTCCCACCAGATCGAGGGGGTCACCATCCAGTCGGTGTGACGCATCAGATTGGCCATCTCGGTCGGCTGATAGGCGCCGTGCCAGCTGGCGATGCCCTCGACCCGCGCCAGTGCTGCGGCAAGGTCGGCCTTGAAGGCGTCGCTCTGGAACGGTGCGCCGCCATGGATGTCGACCCGGAAGGCGTTGGGGTGACGCTGGTTGAGCAGGCGCGCTGCTTCCAGGAGAATGAGCACGCCCTTGTTCGGGTTGAGATTACCGAAATAGGCGAAATTACCATGCTTCTCGCCGATTTTTAGAGTCCGATGCGGGACGATTTCCGGTTCCGGCCGTGCGTTCCGGAGCACCTCGATACGGTCGGCCGCCAGACCCCAGCCGATATAGCGCCGGCGCAGGAAGTTGCTGGGCGCCAGGAAACGATCGACCACCGAGAAATGGGTCTTGATGTGGCGCTCGCGCAGGACGAACTGCTCCGGTTCCAGCTGCTTGAAGCAGCGATGGCAAGCATCTGGCGATGCATGATGACAGAGCCGCCGTTCTTGCGTGGTGATCATCTGGCCGTCATGGGCGCAGATCGAATAATAGTCATGGAGCGACATGACGATCTTCGCCTTGGGCAGGACGCGGCGCACCAGGAACAGGATCTCGACACCCATCAGCAGGATGTGATGGAAATGCACGATGTCCGGCTTTATCTCGGTCAAGAGGTCGGTCAGCTCCGGCACGATGCCGTGAAGATCGATCTGCGAGAGATAGAAATTGTCGAAATGGCCGGTCCACATCAGCATCTCGTTGCTGTTGGGACCGATGCCCTGGAACACCGTGCCGGGGCGCTGACTGCGATGATTTTGGTCGACGCAGCCGATGAACATGCCATCGACCTCACCGCTGGCATTCATCTGGCGATGCAGATCGAGCGCGAAGATCTCCGTGCCGCCTGGATGCAGGGCCGGATGGTTGTGGCAGAGATGCAGCACCTTCAACGGCTTCATGATTCCCTCACCGAACTGCGCTGGAACACGCAGATATCCTGGTAATTTTCAGCAACGCGGCCGCTCCAATGACCGAAGGCGATCGGCCGCTGCAGGCGCAGGCCATGCTCACGTGCCGTGCCTAGGAACCAATCGGCATCGAAGCCCACCGCCGCCATGGGATGGGCGCGGTCGGCGATATAGTCCGGGCCCTCACCCTCCAGATGGAAGGCCGGGCGCGCCTTCTTGGCCGTGACCAAGGCGCGGTTCGCCTCATCGAGGATGAAAGCCGTCACGAACAACCGGCCGTCCGCGCGCAGCACGCGGGCCGCTTCGCGCAGATAGAAGGCGGTGTAGCCCGGATCAAGATGTGTCACGACCGAGGTCATGAACAGGAAATCGACACTGTTGCTCTCGAAGGGCAAAGCCTGTTCGCCATCGCTGAGCTTGCCGTCGGGATTGTAAAGCTGGTTCTGGAAGTCGAGATGCAGGAACTCGAAATTGGCGTAAGCCGCGGCGATATTCTGCTGGCACCATTCTATGCCGGCCGCCACGACATCGAAGCCAGTGTAACGGCCAGCGGGCGCTTCGAGGAACTGCGTCAAGGGCAGTGCCATGCGGCCGATGCCGCAGCCGATCTCCAGCACGCGATGCTGCGGTTTCAAGCCACCCAGTTCGACGAAGTGGCGCAGGAATTCGCAGCCGATCGCCAGGAAATCGCCATCGCCGACGAAATTGCGTTCCTGCGGCGGGATCGGCAGGAAGTTGTTGCGGCGGATTGATTTGAGAAGACCGGCGAAGAGTGCCTCGTCAAGCTCGCTTGCGTTGCCGGCGGGTGCGATCGCGGCGGCACTCATGACGCGGCCCCGTCGGCTTTTTCGAAGCGCTGCATCAAGGCGGTCATCGTTTCGTCCCAGCGCTGGCCCGCCAACCAGCGGTTATAGAGGCCTGCGATGCTGCGCTGATAGCCGGCATGACGGTTGATGGATTTGCGCTCGAAATGAAACAGGATCGCGTCGGGGCAATAATGGATGTCGCCGCCGGTTTCGCGCAGCTTCAGGCACAGATCGGAATCCTCGTAGTCACCGATGATGTAATCCTCGGTAAAGCCCTCGACGGCGAGGAAGGTCAGGCGCCGCACGAGTAAGGCCGCACCGGTCACCGCCGGGACGGGGCGCGATTTCAGTGCCGGGGCGAAATCGCGCGGGGCGCCCTTGTAGTAATGGAGGTTCAGCCAATGGCCGCCGGCGTCGCGGGCAAAGCGCATCCCGGCATGCTGCAGCGAATGATCGTCGAACAGGAGGCGGGCACCTGACGCGACCACATTCCTGTCGCGGACCAATGGCGCCGACAGCTTGGATAGCCAGCCGGCTGCTTCCGGCACGACGTCCGAATTGAGGAGTACCAGGAAAGTGCCGCGCGCGAGGGCTGCACCGGCATTGTTGGCGGCGGCATATCCGAAATTGGCCGACATGATGACGATGGTCATCGGTAGCGCGTAGAGTTGATGGAGGCCGCTCAGGAAATGCACGAGATCGGCGCGCTGTTCCGGTGAATCGAGCACGAAGATCAGCTCGGCCTCGGCCATCTCCGGATCGGTCGCAAAGCTGCCCAATTGAAAGCGCAGATAGTCGAGATTGCGATAGAGTGGGATGATGATCGAATAGCGCGGCTTCTTGGGCGGGGTCCCCAATTGCACGACATCCGGCGTGCGCCGGGTCGCCAGATGCTGGGCATGCAATTGCACCGCCGCCGGGGCAATGACCTTGGCGATCGCTTCAGTGGTCAGTTGTTCGGGCGGGATGCCGCCCAGGACCGCATCGCGCAACTGCACGGCGGTACCTTGTATGGGACGAGCGAGGATTTCGAGGGTTGCCCCCGAGCCCAGTTGCAGTTCAAGCTTGGCCTGGCCACGGATGGCGCCGGCATCGGGCAGGTAGGCCACGAAGCCCAGCGTACCGGGCCGGCCATCGTAATGCTTGTCGATATCGGCACGCGGAAAACGCAGCCAGCAGAGATCGAGCCGCTGCGGCTTGATGCCGGTCGCGGTCAGTTGCACCGTCGCCGTCAGCTGGTTCGGATCGCGCACCCAGCCCTTGACGAAGACGCCGCCCTTCCCGTCCATCACCAGCAGTTCGACCGCGGCGCCGATCGGCATGTTCTTGTCGGTGAGATTGCGGCGTGCTGCCGGCTGGAACAGTTCGAGTTCGCGCAGCAGAGAAGCCGTGCCGCTATCCTGTTCGGCGGCATCCGCGGCACAGCGCATGACGAAGGCGCGGGTCGCGGCGGCCAGCGGCTTGTTGGCCTGCAGCCAGGCGAGGAATGGTGTCTGCGGGAGCGCGGCAATGCGGGCTGTCGTGAAACCCCGAGCGCCGATGATCACCAGCAGGCTGCCAGATTTGAGGGCGGCGCGGTCGAGGAGGATAAGGCTCTTTCCCTTGGCTACCTTCAGTGGCTTGTGAACGCCGCCGGCGATGCCGCGGTCACCGACCAGGATCACGTCGGACACCTCGCCGATGGCATGGGGGACGCCCACGCTCACCAGTGCCAGATGCTGGCTGATGAGCGCCTCGGCGGTGACGCTTGCCGGATCGGGCGCGAGGTCAGTGAGAATGTTGCGGCATAGAAGGCCATAGGCAGCATCGTTTTTCAGGCGGAAAAGATCGCGGCAGACATCGAGCAGCTGGCGCACCAGGCGCAGGCGGCCGGTCTCGTCGAGATCCTGCGTCAGCGCCAGGCGATCGAGCGGAAGGGAAAGATCGGTCTGAGCGCGCGCGAGTAGATCGCCGGCCGCGGAGTGGAGGTCGAGTGGTTGCGTCGCCATCTCACCCGGACGAAAGATGATCATCTGGCGGGTGCCCCCGCCTGCCAGCGGCAAAGCCACCTTGATCATCGGTGGCGGCAAGCGCTTGCCGTCCTGCATCGGCACCAGCGCGGCGTCGTCAGCGGCCACGACCAGGCGCAGGCCCCCCGGCATCTCGAAACAGGGCAGCTTGTTCACAGCATGATCGCTATCGCGACGATCGGTAGCAAGCGGATGGATGGTCTGGGCCAGCATGCTGTTCCGTGTTGTTGATAAGAATATGGCGGCAAGCAAAATGACGTCGGGCAAAATGACGTCGGGCAAAGAAATGGCGTCGGGCCTTGGGCCGTTGCCGGCCGGACCCGACGCCAATCCCTATCAGCTGATGACGAAGAAGGCGTTCGGGTTGGCCTGTACGTCGACCGCCTTGACGCCGACCAGGGTTACCTGGTCGCCATTGCCGAAATCGAGCACCGTGTTGCCGCCGACATCGTGTGCCAAGGAGGCAACGTCGTCCGCGGAGGTGACATCGAGGCCGTTGATGTTCTTCGAGATGTGGAGCAGATCTTCACCCTCTTCGAAGTCCATGATGACATCCTGACCGCCGCCGCCGTGGAAGACGAAGGTGTCGTCGCCGGCACCGCCGCGCAGGAAGTCGTCGCCCTGGCCGCCATCGATGATGTCGTCACCGGCACCGCCGGAGATGCGGTCTGAGCCGGCACCACCCAGTAGGTGGTCATCGCCCTTGCCGCCTTCGAGGCTGTCATCGCCGGCGCCGCCTTTGACAAGGTCATCGCCGTCGCCGCCATTGAGGCTGTCATTGCCGGCATCGCCCGACAATTGGTCGTCGCCGCTGCCGCCGCGGATGGCGTCGTCGCCCTCCCCGCCGAACGCGCGGTCGTCGCCATTGCCGCCGGTGAGGTCGTCCTTGCCGGCACCGCCGAACAGGATGTCGTCGCCGGAGCCGCCGTTGATCCAGTCATTGCCGCCCTGGCCCGAGATAATATCCTCGCCGGAACCGCCATTGATGTAATCGGCATCGGCACCGCCAAAGACCGCGTCGCTGCCCGACCCGCCCAGGATATGGTCGGACCCTGCGCCACCATTGATCAGATCGGACCCGCTGCCGCCATCGAGCCAATCATGGCCGCTGCCACCATCGATAAAGTCCGTGCCGCCACCGCCACTGATTGCGTCGTCACCGCCGCCGCCCAGGATCATGTCCCCGTGGCCGGTGCCGACAAGACGGTCGGCAAAATCACCGCCCGGAATTGTCGCCATCGTGTCTCTCCTCGTATTTGGAATGATGGTCGTTGGTGCCGAAACCGACGCCAATCAACCAGCTAAAAACGAGGTTCGCAACATTTCTATTGTTATATAACTATGTACCTAATTTTCATCGCCGTAATTACTTTAGCTTATACAGTAGTGGCATTTTCCGGGGTGCCGGTCTCGCCCACACCGGCGATGATCTGCTCCCAGCGCGGCAGCAGTGTCGCTTGAGAAAAGGCTGATACAGCGCGCTTTCTGGCACATTCACGTAACTGCAATGCCATGGCGTCGTAGCGCAAGGACTGCGCCAGCACTTTTTCCAGCGCCCCCACATCGCGATGATCGACGAAGCCCGCACATGAGTCGGGCCCGAGGATCTCGCGGGTCGGCTTTGTGTCGGATGCCACGATCCGGCAACCGCATGCCATCGCTTCAACGAGCGACCAGGACGGCACAAATGGCACGGTGAGATAGGCATGCACCGTCGATATCTGCAGCAGGCGGCGATAGTCCGGGCGCGCCAATGTGCCCATAAAATGGACGCGCGTAAGATCGAGACCCGGCAATTCGCGCAGCGCTCGCTCCTTATATGTCTCGCCGTTCGGCAGTCGTCTTGAATAATAGGTCTGGTCCTCGCCGGCGATCGCGACATGCACGTCCTTATGTTCTTGAAGGAGCCCGGCGATGGCCTGCATGAATTCCGGAAAGCCGCGATAGGGCTCCATGCCACGCGTCGCAAAAGTTACCAGCGTATTAACGTTACTGTAATCGTAACCATCAAATCGTCGGTCGGCGGCAGCATTCGGCATGAAGTAATCGGTATCGATTCCATCATGCAAGGTGACGAGCTTGTGCTGATAGCTCTGCGGGAAGAGAGAGCGCTGAAAGGCCGTTGGAATAAGGCCCAGATCGACATCCTCCAATGTCATGAGGAGCGGCGCATTGAGCGTTCGGATGCGGCAGGCATTGTCTGGCGTCATGGCCGCGGGGTCGAGATAGTCGGCGTCACTATTATGTGGCTGATAGTACCATTCGAAATAGCCGATGAGGCGCGCCAACGGAAAGGCTTCGCGCAAGTAGAGCGTAACACCCCAGCCACAATGTCCCAAGATCACATCCGGCGTGAAACCTTCACGCGCGAGATGGTGGCATGCTTCGAACACTGCTTGCCCGTTGAGCACGCCTGCCTCGAATCCGTGCAGATAGTGATGCGTTGTTGCTGCCGGTTGCCGATGCGCACGGAACTGCCGCACCATGATCGTCGCATGCACTGCGTTCATCGCAGAAGTTATGAAAGCAACACGATGATGCGTCGATTGCGCGAGGCGTTCGGCAAGAGCACCGAACTGCCCAGGGAAATCGCGATGCACGAAGAGAATGTTCAACGGACGCTCCACCGAGTTGCGACGATTGGATGACGCATAATTTGCGCAACACACATCTACCTGCAAGGCTTTACTTCGGCATTATTGTCGCGGATTTAGTGAATATTGAAAATAGTGCGTCGCATCATTTCCTTTGTTACTTTCACTGTCAGCAACAGCAGCGATGAGAGATCAGATGCGCCATGTGCTCGTGACCGGAAGCGCCGGATATGTCTGCAGCAACATGCTCAGTTCCGTGCAGGAGGTGAACCTTGCCGTTTGATCGGGCCTTGCCGCAAGCTCTACCGGCGGGCGTCCAATTGATATCCGGCCGCCGCTTTGCAGATGCGCGGGGCTGGTTCATGGAATTGCACCGCGCGGCGCCCGCTGCTGAGAACGAGCTGCCGGATTTCCTTCAGGACAATGTCTCCCTTACCGGCTTGCCGGCGGTGGTGCGCGGCCTCCATTTCCAGCGGCCGCCTTATGCGCAGGCGAAGCTGGTGACCGTGCTGGCCGGCGCCATTCTGGATGTGATCGTCGACCTGCGGCAGGACTCGCCGGATTTCGGTCGGCCGACCACCTTCCATCTTGCCGCGTCGACCGGGCAGCAATTGCTGGTGCCGGTGGGCTTTGCTCATGCCTTTTGCTCGCTACAGCCGGAGACGCTGGTACATTACAAGGTGTCGGCGCCCTATACGCCCAAGGCTGAGGGTGGCATCGCCTGGGACGATCCCGACCTTGCCATCGACTGGCCGTTTACGGCGGCCGAGATCCTGGTGTCGGAGAAGGATGCCATGCTACCGCGGCTGCGGGACATGGCGCCCATTGATTGGGGCATGGCACCGCAGGGTGCCCGCTACGCGCACCAGCGCGCCCGCCAGAACGCCCGGGGGAGCCGCCTGCATGGTTGAGCGGATCCTGGTCATGGGCGGGTCGGGCTTCATCGGGTCGGCAATGTGTCGGTTGCTGGTGGAGACGACGCAGGCCGAGATTGTCAATCTCGACAAGCTTACCTACGCGGCATCGCCCGCGGCCTGTGCGGGGATTGTCAAATCACCGCGCTATTGCCTGGTTGTCGATGACGTGGCCGATGGCGCCTTGGTCGAGGCGGTCTGTGATGAATTTCACCCGCAATGGATCTTCAACCTGGCAGCGGAGAGCCATGTCGATCGGTCGATCGATGCGCCGGAGGATTTCATCGCCACCAATGTGGTGGGGACCCTGCGTCTGCCGGAAGCCGCGAAGAATGTGTGGCGCAAGGCGCCGGATACGGCGCAGCGATTCATCCAGGTATCGACCGACGAGATGTTCGGCAGCCTCGGCGACACCGGCTTGCAAGATCCCGCCCCGGCGACGGGTGCCGCGGCATGAGCATCGCATTCCGCACCATCGCCGTGATTGGGCGCAATGGGCAATTGGCGCGCGAGCTTGCCGATCTCACCTGGCCCGGCGACATTCGGGCTCGCTTTCTGGGTCGCGGCGAGATCAACCTGTTCGATCCGGATGCCATCACGGCGCGGCTCACCGCTTTGCAGCCCGTGGCTATCATCAACACCGCTGCGCATACTGCCGTCGATCTCGCCGAAACCGAGCCGGTCCTGGCGATGCAGCTCAATGCCGAGGTGCCCGCGACACTCGCAGCGACAGCGCGGCGGATCGATGTGCCGCTGCTGCATGTCTCGACCGACTACGTCTTTTCCGGCCGGCACAACATGCCTTACCGCGAAGATGATGTGACGGCACCACTCTCGGTCTATGGTCAGTCGAAGCGCGCCGGCGAGATTGCGGCGCTGGCTGCCGGCGCGCGCGTCACGATCCTACGTAGCGGCGGCCTGTTCGGGCGTCATGGATCAAATTTCCTCAAGACCATGTTGGCAAAGGCCACCGCCGGCAGCGGCGACCCCGTCCGGGTCGTCGCGGACCAGATCAGTACGCCGACGCCGACCGCAGCACTCGCCGCCACGCTACAGCAGATGGCGCTCGATATGAGCGCCGGTCGCGTACTGCCCACACTGTTGCACGATGCCGGCACCAAGCCAGTGAGCTGGTTCGATTTTACCGACGCCATCTTCGCTGCGTTGGCAGATGTAGGTTTTGGCAAGCTGCCGCCGCTTGTTCCGGTTGGCGTGGCTGACTATCCCAGGCCAGCGCCGCGGCCGCTTTACAGCGCGCTCGATAGCAGCCTCACGCATAGCCTCGGCTATCCCCTGCTCGATTGGCAGGCGGCCTTGCCCTCTCTGGTGGCGCATCTGACCAAGGAAAGGATCGCCGCATGAGGGGCATCGTTCTTGCCGGCGGTACGGGCTCTCGCCTCTATCCGATGACGGCATCGGTCACCAAGCAGCTGTTGCCGATCTATGACAAACCGATGATCTACTACCCGATCGCTACCTTGATGCTGGCCGGCATCCGCGACATCCTGCTCATCACCACGCCGAAAGATGTCGAGCGCTATGTAGATCTGCTCGGCAACGGCGCGCGCTGGGGCATGAACATTCAATACGCCATGCAGGTCCGACCGGACGGTATCGCTCAGGCTTTCCTGATCGGCGACAATTTCCTGGGAGAGCAACCGTCGGCGCTGATCCTTGGCGATAATCTCTTCTTCGGCAGCGGCTTGAGCCAGCGCCTTGCCAATGCGGCCACTTTGACCCTGGGTGCCCACATCTTTGCGTGCCGCGTCGATGATCCAGAACGGTACGGCGTGGTCGAACTCGATGCCGAGCAGCGGCCCCTCTCGATCATCGAGAAGCCACGCCACCCGGCGTCGAACTGGGCGGTCACCGGCCTCTATTTTTATGATGGTGCTGCCAGCCGACTTGCGCGCGAGCTGCGGCCTTCGCCGCGCGGCGAGCTGGAAATCAGCGACCTCAATTCAGTTTATTTGGCGCAAGGCACGCTGACCGTCGAACGGCTTGGCCGCGGCTATGCGTGGCTTGACACCGGCACGCCGGAGACGCTGATGGCCGCTTCGCAATTCGTCTGCGCGCTGGAAACGCGGCAGGGCATCAAGATCGCCTGCCTCGAGGAAATCGCGCTGGCACAGGGTTTCATCACTGCGGACAATTTCGCGCGGATTGCCGCCGCCGCGCCGGTCAGCGCCTATGGACGCTATTTGAAGGCGCTGCTCGCCGATCTGGAAATCGACGCGCGCCCCACGCCGCTGCGTGTTGCCGCCGGCTGATTTTCTTTTACAGAACTCGCTGATGAGTACGCTTAATAATTTCTTCATCATTACAGTACTGTTTCCATATTCATCAGATTAGTATTTGTTTTTATGGAATAATCATCCATCGGTGGGAGTATTTTTATTTATAGAATTGTTGATGCACCTTTCTTCTATTGCTATATTGCAGCGCAAGATCAGACGGCAAAACGAATGGAAAGGGCGCGCGCGTGATCACTGCTGCTGCGACAAGAAGCCAGGAAATCACTCCGGACCTCCATGTCCTCGAACGCGCCCAGCGCAGCTATGTGCGCAAGCCAGCGATTCTCTTCAGCGGTCGCTTGAGCGACAGCGTCAAGGCGCTGGCCGGCGACACCTACGACCTGCTGAAGATCAAGCGCGTCGCTGATGATCACCTGTTGGTGCGCGACCAGGCCGGACAGGAACGACGCTTGGCAGAAGCACCCTTGCAATTGGCCGGCATTGTGGCCTTTGACCAGAACGACCGCGAACTTGTCGATCGCACCACCGACTGGCTGCAGAAGCGCCGCAACACCGGCATTCCGGTGGCGCATCAACTGGCCGCGGAAGACGGTGTTGGCTTCGCAACCGCTATTCTCGCCAACGCCCAGGGGCTTGCGCAGAAGAACGCCGTCTTGACAACGAGCCTGTTCCGGCAATTGGCGGAGGCACGCCAGGCGAATGAGGAACTGCAGAATCGCTTTGCGGCGCTGGAAGCCTTCATCGACCGCCATGGCATGCAGCCCTTCGAACTCGCCTTCATCAACCCGCCGGTGGATGACGATACCGAGCCCAATGTGCTGGTGACGGCGAGCGACGGGCGGATCAGCCAGATTCTGCCGGTGGCGAGTGTCGGCGTCAGCGCTATCGCCCTTCATGTTGCCAAGGCGGCGCCACGCAGCGATGCAATGTTGAACGTCGCATTGAATTCGGTCGAAGACGGCCGCCTGATCGAGACCTGGTCCGTGCCGGTGGCCGATATCGAAGCTGGGTGGATGACCTTATCGCTCAAGAGCACGATCGCCGGGCTTCGCCGCACACTGCGCCTGGTCGTCTCGGTCGATGGCCATCGACTGGATCTGCCCACTCTGTCGCTGGGCAATGCCCAGCCGCTCGACCTCTTCCGCCTGCAGGATCCGGATCTGCAGCAATCGATTTCCAGCAGCAGCCTTGCCTTGCAGGTCTATGTCGGCCTGCCCGGCGTGGTGCCGCCCCATCGCAGCAGCTTCTCGGCCCGAGCCGCGCAGGACAATGCCGCGCCGTCTCTGCGCGAGGTATCGTTGCCGCAAGATGTGCTTGTTCAGACGGCTCAAGTTCATCTCGATGAAGACTCAAGCGGCTTTGACGGCGTCACCTATCTTGACGAGGAGTGCATCGTTTCCTGCCACCCGCCGGCCTTCGGCACGACCATCGCCAAGATTGCCGGCGGTTGCCCGGTCGGCACCTTGCGCCTCTCCGCCAACCTGCTGGTGGCGCATGAGAAGGCCAAGGATGTCGAGTTTGCGCTCATCGTCAGCCGTGACGAAAGCCATGTGGTTCATCTGCTGAGCGGCACGGCCGATCCCGCCGCCGGCGAAGGCTTCTCCGGCTGGACGCGTGTCCCCGCCAAGCAGCCGCGCTTTGCCAGCCTCTATCTGGAGGCCGCGGCGCGCGAGAGTGGCGATCTCTATCTCGCGACCCGCATGGTCGAGCCCGGCAATCATGATTTCGCCTGGGCGCGCTTCTTCAATGTCCACGCCCTCGTGCAGGGCTGAGTCGATGCGGGTGCGGAAAATCACCAGATCGAGCAATGCGACCAAGGTCCTCGACCAGGCCGGCGGGGCGAGTGGCGCCGGCTTTGCGCCGACGCTGGCCATCGTCATTCCGGTCTACAAGCATTCGGTGCTGATGACCGAAGCAGTAGAATCGGCCCTGGCGCAGCAGGCCGATTTCGATATCGCCATTGTCATCGTCGATGACGGCTGCCCGTTTGGCGAGACCGAGATCATTGGCGCGACCTATGCGACCGCCCACGAGAATGTGTTCTACGTTCGCAAGCCAAATGGCGGGCTGAGTTCGGCGCGGAATTACGGTGTCGATTTCGCGTTCGACCTGTTCCCCGACATCGAGGCTGTCTATTTCCTCGACGCCGACAATCGGATCACACCGCCAGCGATGCAGGATGTATTTGATTTCCTGCGCAGCCGGCCGGAGATCGATTGGGTCTATCCCAATATCGACAAATTCGGCATCGGCTGGAATGGCAGCTATCAGGCGCCCTATTCCCGCCTGCTGCACATCACCTTCGACAATATCTGCGAGGCCGGCAGCATGGTGTCGCGCCGCGTGTTCGATGCCGGCATCCGCTTCGACGAGACCATGAAGGCCGGGTTCGAGGATTGGGAATTCTGGCTGCAATGCATTTCGCATGGCTTCGCCGGCGCCAACTACCCGTTCTTCGGCTTCGATTATCGCCAGCGCGCCGAGAGCATGCTGCGCGATTCACACCGCACCAAGGCCGCGATCATGGCCTATATCCGCGAGAAGCACAAAAAGCTGTTCGCGCCGGATACTTTGGTGCAATGGGAGCATGAGGACAGCCCGCGCTTTGCTGCGATCGCGACCGGTACCTATGCGGTATCGCTGTTCAGCGACCCGGTCGCGACTCATAGCAAGATCGATCTTGAGACCTTCATCGATCGTTATTGGGCGGCGCTCGCCGAGCCTGATGCCCATGGCGTCCCGCCCTTCATGCTGTGGGTGGCGCCCGCGCATCTTGAAGCGATGCGCAAGATCGGCGTTCTCCACAATGTGCTGTGGCATGCCGAACGGCTGAGCGAGAAGCATCATCTGGTAGCAATTCGCCTGGAGCATGATACCAGCCGCATCGAGATCAAGCAGATCGAGGCAGGCGCGCCGGATTACATGGCGAAGAAGCCGCTCGCCTGGATGTGCTCGGTCGATCTGTTCAAGGCCTGTGTCGACGATATCTCGGACGAATGGATCGGCTCGATCCGCGGCAAGCGACCGTCGCCGGACACGGTCGAGCTCGTCATCCGCGGCCCATTCAAGGCGTTCGATCTCGACCGCACGGTGCTCTCCGCCACCAATGCCTTTCTCTCGACGCTGGGTGTGTTCCGCGATTCCGCCTATCGGCGCATGACGAATGCGCGCTGGACCTGGCGCGGCGGCTATTTTCCGGCAATAAAAACGCATTATCGACTGCTGCGCGAGGCGCTGGGCGCTTCACCTGTCCTGCCGCGCATTGCTGCCAAGAACCAGGCGCCGCGCATCGGCTTCCTGCTGCCGATCGCGTCGTTCGGTGGCGTCGAGAAGGTGGCCTATGCCATGGCGCGGGTGTTGGCGCGGCTGGGTTATGAGACGCATCTTTATGTGCTCGGCAAATCCGCTTGCGAGATGGTGTTCGATCACGACGACTTCGCCAGCGTCAATTTCCTGATGGATGATTACCCGCTCTGGGGCGGTGCTCATCATTTCGCTGGGCACGACGTGATGATGGCGCAGGATGACGGTGCGCGGGTGGAGCGTCTGCTGGGTCTGTTCTCCGGCCTGGATGTCGTAATCAATTGCCAGGTGGCGCCGGTGAATGCGGTACTGGGCGAGCTGCGCCGCCGCGGCGTCAAGATCATCGATCATGTGCATGTGCTGGACAAGACGCGTTCCGGCCGATCTGCGGGTCATCCCTATATCGCACTCGCTTATGAGCATATTTACGACCTGATCCTCACCTGCTCGGCGCAGATGGCGGATTGGTTCCACGGCATGGGCGTGCCCGACGCCAAGCTGATGCATATCCGCAATGCACCGAGTTATGAGATGCGTGACTCCGAGGTACGCACGATCCTGCGGCAGCGGCAACGCCGCGGCATGGGCGACCGGTTGAAGACGCTGTTCATCGGCCGGCTGGATTCGCAAAAGGGCATCGAGCGACTGTACGCGGCGGCCACGATCATCCGGCGGCGCAAGCTGCCGATCGATATCCGCCTCATCGGTGGCGAGGTCCTCAACGATCAGAATCGCGGATCGTGGACTGAGCGCTTTGCAGAGATCGGCATCAAGCTGGAGCCGGCGATCTACAGCGCCAAGGCGCTGACCGATGCCTTTGCCGAGGCCGACGTGCTGATCCTCACCTCGCGCTGGGAGGGCGCCCCGCTCACCATCCTGGAAGCGCAGCGCGTGGGCTGCGTGCCGGTGGTGACCGCAGTGGGCGCCGTGGGCGAACTGGTCGAACACGAGATCGATGGCATGCTGCTGCGCGCAGATGACGACAATGCCGTTGCCCATGAATTGGTGACCTCGCTCGAGCGTTTGCTCGGCGATCCGCACCTCCTCCATCGGCTCTCCTCCCAGGCAGCGGACAACGTCGCTGCCAGGAATTGGGCCGAGAACCTGTCACCGCTCATCGACCGGCTTGAGGCTTGGTTTCCCTTCAGGTCGGAGGAAATCGAGCTACGCCGAACCGTAACCTTGGGTCCGGTTCGATGAGTGGTGGCAACCCATTGATGGCAGCAAAGCTGGCCGTGTTCGCCTGTGCGATTATGCTGGGCGCCGGCGTCACGGCGGTCGCCAGCGGCCAGGACGGCCCGGTGTTCGAGACCGGAATCGCCGCGGCCAATATTGCTTGGGCCAAGTCCAAGGCAGCCGAGACGACCTTGATCGATATCGCGGCAGCCGGGTTCGACAGCGTCCGCATCGGCCTCAAGAACCCGGTGACGGCCAGCTACCGGGCGCTGGAACAGGCGAAGGATGCCGGGCTGGACGTGCTGGTGACGATCCCCTTGATCGATGGTGCGGTGGCTGTGGACGGTGCAAGCCCGCGCCCACGCACGGAGAATTTCTTCGCAGCCTATGGCCTGTCGCAGATCGACCTTGACCGGTATCGGCTACGCCTGGAAGACCTGCTGGCTTTTGTCGATTTCCATCAGATCCCGCTGATCGGGTTGGAACTCGGCAATGAGCTCAACTGGTCCGGCTACAATGGCGATTTGCCACTTTTGACCCGCGGCGCCATCATTGCGACCGACGGCGATTGGCATGCAGCGGACCGCACACGCTTTGAGGCCGGGCTGGATCGCTACCGTGCGGTGATCGACATCACCCGCGAGGTGCTGGCCCGATATCCCAACATGACTGGCGTGAAGCTGGTCTCGGCGGGTCTTGCCGACATCAACAGCGGTTTCATCCGCGGTCGCGGAGCGACCTATGTGGCGCCGGATCTGGTCTACCGTGCTTTTGAGGCGCGCCAGATCCTGCGGCAAGTCGATGTGGTGGGCATTCACCTTTACGAACCGCTGCGCATGGCCAATGCCTTGAGTGCCCGCGCCGTCATGATCGATGCGCAATTGGACGATTGTGGTTCTACGGGCTTTGCGGCACGGCCCTGCTGGATCACGGAGTTTGGCGCCGCTCTGCCGCAGCAGGATTGCGCGCCGGACGATGCACGTCGCATCTCGCTCATGCAGCCGTTGCTGAAATATCTGGCAGTGCCAGCTAACGCCGCACGGGTGCCGCTCGGCTTCTATTACGATTGGAACGACGATGCCGGTTTCGCTTTGGTGCGCTGCGGGCGTCCGACGGAACTGACCAAGATCTTGCCGCGCGACAATGACGGCACTGACAACAATCTGGGAACACCGTGAGCCGGCCTATTCGCCTATTCAAACCATATCGGGGAGGAGGATTTTCGTGATGAAGAGACTTTGTTTCGGTCGCCAGCCAGCGGACACGCGCTATCGCTATCACCCGGGCATGCCCTTCTCGGAAGGTTTGCCGCGTTCGAACAGCACTACCTTCAGCACGCTGTCGCGCAATTTCTATTTGACGTCGAACAAGGGCAACATGCTCATCGGCGAAGGGTCATGTCGGATCTTTGACTATGACCGCAACTACAGCTGCATGCTGAGCGTGCACGTCCTCTACGACGCCTATAAGGGCTCGAAAGAGGCGATGGATCTTCTCAACAACAATTTTGACGCCCTGGTCCTGCCCATGGCGAACGAGATTCGCCCGAACCTTAACCACGCCTCCCTGGTGAAGGTGATCGAGCAATTGAAGATTCCGCTGGTTGTCCTCGGCATGGGCATGCAGAACGAGCTTGAGGATCTCTCCGCCCTCGAGCCGGCCACCGTCGAGCTGCTGAAGCTCATTGACGAACGCGCCTTGGTGTTCGGCGTGCGCGGTACCTATACCGAAGCCTGGCTGAAGAAGATGGGTTTCAAGAACCCGGTGGCACTGGGGTGCCCCAGCATGATGCTGTATCCGGAGAATATCCTCGCCATCAAGGCGCCAACCAGGAAGCCGGAAGACTATCGCTTCGTCACGGCTGGTTACCTGCAGAAGAAGTCGGTGCGGGGCCGGCAGTTGGCAAAGTTCTTCACCGGCCAGAAATGCTCTTATGTCTTCCAGGACGAGATCTTCCAGTTCAAGGATGAGCTGCAGGGCCGGTATTTCTTCGACGATGCGCGCAACCAGATGCTGCAGAGCGTCTTCGAGCCACTGATGTCCGAGGCGATCGGGACACCGGCGCCGTTCGACAAGTATTTCTACTTCGACAGCGTCGATGCCTGGCGCCAATGCTATGGCTGGCATGACGTGTTCATCGGCGATCGTTTCCACGGAGGTGTAGCTGCACTCCAGGTCGGCCTGCCGACGGCGATCCTGTTCAAGGATCTGCGCGTCAAGGAGTTGGCCGAGTTCTTCGGTGTCCCGCACACCACGGTCGACAAGGCCTGTACCATGGGCATCGAGGCTTTCATGGCGGAGTTCATGTCGGAGCAGCGCATCAATGCCTTCCTCGACACCTATCGCATGCGCCTGAAGAACTTTCATCGCCACCTGACCGAAGCCGGTTTGGGCATGACGGAGAACTATCAGGCCATGCTGATGGCCGCCTGAGGGTAAAGGAGCATCCAGGTCCATGGCGAAGACGGTGCGCACCACGATCATCGGCGGGTCCAATACGGTGATGGAACCGGGCTATCTCGGCCAGTTCCTGGCAGCGAGCGAACGCCAGGGACTGCGACTGGATGTGGTCGAGAACATGGCCGTGGGTGGTACCACCAGCGCTTACGGCCTGTTTCGCCTGAAGACCAGCGCTGCGCTCGATCGGTCAGATCTGCTGATCATCGAATATACGCTCAATGATGCCTTCATCTATGGCGATGAGCGGCGGCAGTTTCGGCATTGGGCGCGGATACATGAGGGCATCTTACGCTATGCCCTCGCCCGCAATCCGCGGCTCAAGATCTGCACGCTGATCCTGGGGGCCCGGAACGGATCATGGCTCGGCAGCATTCCGTCGATCGATGCCGGTATCCATTATCTCGCCGATTGGTACGGCACCGCCAAGATCGATATCTCGCGCCTGCTGATGCGGCGCTTTGGCCGGGAGGTGGTGACCGATCCGGGCTTCTACGTCGACCAGGGACATTATGCACGGCCGGTCGCTACCGCGATGGTGGCCGACCTTGCTGCCGAAGCGCTGGTCGAGACTGCGCATAAGGAAGGTTGGGACAACGAGACGTCGACATATCTGCCGCCGGCGGTCGATCCGGATCACTTCGCAGATGCCGGTGTAATCGATGTGCCGGCGATCTTCCGCGCCGCGCAGGACGCGCGGCTGATCGAATATCACAATCGCCGCTTTGCACTCACCGCCATCGATATCGCCAAGCACAAGCTCACGCTGAAGCTGGGCGGCGGCAAATTGCTGGGCGTGTTTCATGTCAGCGCCCCGGCAACAGTACCGCTGGCCCTCACCCGCGGCGAGGCCGGCCATCATTGCTCCCTGCTCAAGGGTGGGGTGCGCGATGGCAAGTTCAAGTTCCTGGCGGCGATGCTGCCCTGCGAATTCCTTTATGGCGCGGAGCTGCTGCAGGATACCGGGCAAGAGACTTTCACGCTGGCGGGGTCCGAGGCGGCGACGTCGCTCCGGCAGCATGTCGCCAAGGACAACGTGCTCCAGGAGCCCGTTTCACTCGAGACCGCCAGCCTGCCGCTACTGGGCTTGCTCCATAGCGGGTCGTGCCTCGACTTCTCGGCAACGGCACGCGGCGCGCTCGCCTCGCCCCCGGAAGCCCGATTGACCGCAGCGAATTCCGCCTGACCCGCACGCGACCTGCAACCCAGGCCGCATGGTGGTGTTATGTCCTTCGTGTACGACACTAAACGCGAAAGGACATAGATCATGAATATTCGGGCTAATTCCCCCGCTTCCGCGACCCGCGTCCAACGACAGGTGACTTGAGATGGCCCCGCATCATCAGCATGTGCCGGCTGAAAAGGCACGCTCCGGCGAGATCAGCGGACGGGTCCGCAATGTCCTCTTCATCTCAACTGGGCTCGCGATGGTGGCGCTGGCGCTTGTCGCCGCGTTCTGGATGGGCTGACCAAGTGAACGGCGCCTGGCGCTTAGAGTGCCAGGCGCCTGTTTCTTCGGTCTAGATATGACCGGTCGTCAGCGCGAGGACAACGACGATCAGCAGCACGACGACAATGCCGCTCGGGGCATAGCCCCAGGAACGGCTATGCGGCCAGGTCGGAATGGCGCCCAACAGCATCAGAATGAGCAATACCAATAGAATCGTCCCAAGCATCAGATTCCTCCATCATTCACGTGGGCGCCAATGCCCGAGCTTGTTTGGACGATTGGCGGCCTCGCCGAATCAACTCAAACGATAGAAGTCGGTTCCAAGCTCGGCCCGCCAAGCGGCGGCATTATCGGAGATTTCTTCGGTAAGTATTCTTGACGTGAAAAACGAGGCTGGTCAGGATGTGGCAGCTTTGCGTGAGGGGAATGTCCCTTCAGTCCAGCACCTTGGCAGGGAGATTGGATTGCGGCGCATTGACGGTATGAGTACAAAAGGGCCGCAAGATTCGGCCATACCTCTGAGGAAATCGATGAACGCCAGAGGGGGTCATTTCAATCAACTTGCCGTCCTCATTGGCGCAGCCTGTCTCGTGGTCGTGATTGCCGTCGTGTCGGGCGTTCTGACGGTCGACAACCGGACCGCCGGTGCCGAGGTGCTCCAGGCCCAACGGGTGACGACCGATGTCGCGCGCCTGATGATCCTGCTGCAACGCGCAGAGACGAGCCAGCGCGGCTATTTCCTGACCGCCAATGAAGACTATCTCGATCTCTACAATGACAGTATCGGGAAGATCTATCCGACACTCGAGGCAGTCACGGAAGCAACGAAAGACAATCGTACGCAGCGACAGGAAATACTGAACCTGCGCGCGGTGATCGCTGCAAAGCTGGCTGAAATGCGCAAGACCATCGACCTCTTCGATTCTGGCGCCCGCGACGACGCGATGGCGATCGTCCGCTCGAATGAGGGCAAAGTCCTGATGGACCAGATCCGTACCAGTATCGCAGCCATCTGGACCGAAGCCAACCGTCAGTCCCAGGCACGGGTGGATAGTTGGCGGCTGAATGGCAACTGGTTGTTTGCAGTGCAGATCGGCGCGGCCGTCCTGATGCTGCTGGTCTCCGCCCTGGCGGTGGCCAGCGGGCTGCGCCATACGCGTGGCCTGCAGGTCACACAGCGCACGCTGGAAGAAGCTAATGAGCGCCTTGAGGAGCGGGTTCGGGCGCGCACAGCCGATCTTGAGGAAGCGAATGAGGAAATTCAGAAGTTTGCCTATATCATCAGCCATGACCTGCGTTCGCCGCTGGTGAACATCATGGGCTTCGCCGCTGAACTGGCGACGATCCGCGCCGAAACGGCGGCCCATCTCGGCGTTACGGCTGAGGCTCAGCCGGAGATGACGCGACCACCAACGGAAATCGACCAGGATTTCGGCGAGGCACTGGGCTTCATCAAGCAGTCTACCGCCAAGATGGACCGGCTGATCGGCGCCGTTCTCAAGCTGGCGCGTTCCGGCCAGCGCCAGTTCCACCATGAAATGCTCGACATGACCGCGATCGTCGGTGATATCGCAGCCACGCTCAAACACCAGGCAGCCGAGGGCGGCACGGAAATCATCATCGAGGACCTGCCGCCCCTCATCTGTGACAGACTGGCGGTAGAGCAGATATTCGGCAATCTACTGGACAACGCCGTCAAATATCTGGATGACACGCGTCTTGGACGGATCGAAATACGCGGTCGGGCGTTACAACGCGCGGTCCTCTTCGAAGTCGAGGATAACGGTCGAGGCATCGAGGCCCGGGATATTGGGCGGATTTTCGACCTGTTTCGACGGGGCGGCAAACAGGATAAACCCGGCGAAGGCATCGGGCTCGCTCATCTCAGGGTGCTGATCCGTCGTCTCGGCGGCAAGATCAGCTGCCGGTCGGAGTTTGGCAGAGGCAGCGTTTTTTCCGTGCTGCTGCCGCAAGGTGAGTTAGCACCGGGGGATTCCTCAGGGCCGGAAAAGAGCGGCCGCGGCGCATGACGACAGAAGCCATGACGAACACGGGCATGATGACAGGAGACAAAGTGTAATGAATGAGCCAATCAGCATCATCATGATCGAGGATGATGAAGGTCATGCGCGCCTCATCGAAAAGAACATCCGACGCGCCGGCATTTCCAACGAGATCATTCCTTTCACGAGGGGCGGCGAGGCGCTCGACTTCATCGACCGCACGGCGACGTTGGGAAGACCCGGTGGCGATCGCAAATTCCTGATCCTGCTCGACTTGAATTTGCCGGATATGAGCGGTCTCGATATTCTCGCCAAGGTCAAATCGGGGGACCGCACCAAGCGTATCCCGATCATCGTCCTGACAACGACCGACGACAAGGTCGAGATCCAGCGTTGCTACGATCTGGGCTGCAGCGCCTATGTCAAGAAACCTCTAGAATACGAGGCCTTCGCGCATTCTGTCCGGCAACTCGGCCTATTCTTCACGATCATAGAACTGCCACAGACCTAGGACTGATACTGTGCCGAATTCAGGACCACCCCATATCCTCTATATCGACGATGACCCAGGCATCGGCCGATTGGTTTCGAATGAACTGCGGCGGCATAACATCAACGCGACAGTCGCTCAGAGTGGCGCCCAGGGCTTGCGCCTTGCCACCGAGACGGCCTTCGACGTGGTCGGGCTCGACCATTTTATGCCCGGAGAAAACGGACTGGAAATCCTGGCTGCACTCAATCGACTGCCCAATAGCCCGGCTGTCATCTACGTTACCGGCAGCGAAGACATCAACATCGCGGTCGCTGCGCTGAAAGCCGGTGCCAGCGATTTCGTCGTCAAGGATGTGCACGGTTCGTTTCTCACCTTGCTGCGCAAGGCAATTGACAGTGCGGTCATGCAGTCGCAGCTGAGGCGCGCGAAGGAAAAGGCCGAAGCAGAAATTCTCTCCGCCAACGAACGGCTCGAAAAACTGGCAGCCAAGCAGGCCATCCTGCTGCACGAAATGAATCACCGTATCGGCAATTCGCTGCAGCTCATCACCTCGATGATTCGCTTGCAGGCTTCGGCCACACATGACCCCCACGCCAAGAGTGTTCTGCGCCAGGCTGCCGAGCGGGTCATCGCGGTGGCCCAGGTGCATCAGCGCCTCTACACGTCGGACGATATTCAGTTCGTGGAGATGCAGCCTTACTTGGGCAAATTGCTGGAGGACCAGCAGCTGGCCGCAAAGGACCGCGGTTGCGAATTATCGGCCGAGATCGACGACGTCAAATTGAGCACCGACCGAGCCATTTCCGTCGGCATCATTGTCACCGAATTGGTGACCAACTCGTTGAAGTATGCCTATCCGGATGCCGGTGGCCCGATCCGCGTTATCCTGGCGCCGACCCATGACGACGCATTGTCCCTGGCTGTCGAAGACGATGGAGTTGGCCATGTGTCAGCGGCCGATGACCGTAGCGAGGCACAGGGAACCGGTGTTGGTTCGCGTATCGTCGACGCGATGGCCAAGAGCCTTGGTGCACAGCTGGCACAGGACAGCGACAGCAATGGCTTCCGCTCAGTTCTGGTGTTTCCGCGCGGCACCGACCGCCCGGCCGGTGTCAGCTCTCACTGATTAGGATCAGGCGCGGCGGCGCGCCACGAAGACCAGCGCCAAGCCGGCAACGACAGCGATAATGCCCGCGATATCCGGAATATGGACCGTATGCTCCTGATCGGCGGTCGCCACCAGCGGCCCCAGCTCCAGCACTTTTTCTTCCGTCGTGTACGAAAAACGGCCGATGGCGAGTGCCGCGACACCGCCGACGATCAGCAGCAAACCAACGATTGAGAGTGGCTTCATGTTTTTATCCCCAATGGTCTCAGTTATTAGCTCGAGGTGGAACTAGCTGCGCACCGGGCCACGGTAACTGCGCTCGGGACCATCCGTCACCGCATCCTGTTCCAGGAATTCTTCGAGGCCATCCGGTTCACTCGGCGCAGCATCGCTACGCTGGCCGGTGAGATTGCCGCCATCCAGAATCTGTTTCAACTCGGCACGCGCACGCGAGACGCGGCTTTTCACCGTACCGACGCGGCAATTGCACACTTCCGCCGCTTCCTCATAGCTGAACCCGCTGGCGCCAACCAGGATCAGCACTTCGCGCTGATCGGCATTCAGTTGCCAGAACGCACGGCGGAAATCATTGAACTCGAGATTGGCTTCCTGAGTTGGGCCGATCGACGGTTCGTCGCCGGCCATCTCATCGATCGGCGTCGATTTGATCCAGCGTTTACGACATTCATTGTAGTAGAGGTTGCGCAGGATGGTGAACATCCAGGCCTTAAAATTGGTGCCTGGTGTGAACTGGTCAATTGCTGCCAGAGCGCGAACAACGGCATCATGCGTGAGATCGTCGGCCTGATCCCGATTGCGAGTCAACGAGCGAGCGAACGCGCGCAGATGCGGAATGACATCCAGCAGCATCGCTTCGACATCGGCCCTGGATTGTTTCACGACCTGCGTATCCATTCAGTTTTCTCCCTCACCGCTGCCGAACATTGGGCGCGGGTGGCAGTTCCCTGCCGTTGTTCGGCGCGCCATGACGGTCGGTTTGGGCAAATCGACCAGAGCGCGACAGATTCTACTTTTGGCTTTGCGCCTTCAGTTGCCCGATCAAGTTCGCGAGATCGGCCGGCAAGGGTTCGCTGCTGACTTCGGTGAACAGCTGATTTAGCTGGTCATCGAACCAGCGATCTAGCGCCTGCGGCGCCTTGCCGTTGCGGCTGGCGGCGTCCACCTGTTTCGTCGATGACGGCATTTTTTCGCCCATCTGGCTTGCTTGCCCCTGAGGGTCTTTGTCAGTCGGTTTTGAGGTCACGATGGCCAGCCGCCTTACCAATTTTTTTGAGGATTCACCGGGGATTCCGATGATTCTGACAGTCGTCGTTTCGCGCTCGCGTCTTGTCGTATACTGGTCAGAATCTCCATCCCGCACGATACCAGTCTAAACTAACCGGTATGCGAAAGGCGGGCACACGAAGCATAGGAATATAACCACATCCCACAATTACCTGCTTTTTTCTCTCGAAGATGGGAACCCAAAAGCCCTGATACGGTTCCTGCTTCATGTGAAAAAAGTCGATCCGGGGTCGACCCCCAGGATCTTTCTGGGTCGGGTTCCAAGAAAAGGGTGGCAACGTGCGGGCAAATTCAGACGAAATCGTCCACAACCTCAAATATGTTCGACGTTATGCGCGTGCGCTCATGGGCTCTCAGGAGTCGGGCGACCTCTATGTGCGCATCTGTCTGGAGGCGCTTTTGGCGGAGCCGGAACTCCTGGCCGACGGGTCCGATGTGAAACTGGGACTGTTTCACCTCTTCCACAGCGTCTCCAATCGCAATCTTGAGCCGGCCGCCGAAGGCGCCGATCTGGTCGACCTGTCGGTAGAGGCCCGCTTGCGCGCCCTCCCGGCTTCGGAGCGCCAGATTCTTTTGCTTACATCGCTCGAAGGCTTCTCTACCGCCGATGCGGCCACCATTCTCGACATTCCTCAGGCGGAAGCCGAGGCGCTTCTTATCGATGCCTGGTCCACGGTCAATCAGCAGATCGCGACCTCGATCCTGGTAATTGAAGACGAACCTGTCATTGCGCTCGACATCGCCAGCCTGGTGACCGAGCTCGGGCACCAGGTCGTTGGCGTGGCGGCAAGCCAAAGCGAAGCCGTCGCCATTTTCAAGAAGACACAACCAGGATTGGTGCTTGCCGATATCGATCTCGGTGCTGGTGGCTCGGGCATCACGGCCGTGACCGAGATCCTGCGCATGTCGTCGGTGCCGGTGATCTTCGTAACAGCCTATCCGGAACGGCTGCTCACCGGTGAGCGTCCGGAACCCACCTATCTGGTCACCAAGCCGTTTGAGTCCGATACGCTTAAGGTCACCATCTCCCAAGCGTTATCGTTCACCAGCGTCGGGCATGCCAAGCGCATAGCGGTTTAACCTGCTGGGCTTTTCCCGCACCTGATCCTGGTCGTCGCATCGTGTGTATGTGGTGTAGGATTGGGCGCGGCTTCCCAGCGGCGGTCGTCATCGAAACCTATTCACCGTGGCGGCACGCCGAGGACTCGCAGGACATGCACTGGCACAGACTGCATTGCGCGGCGAGGCAGGCATGATCGGGTCCTTTCTGCAGCCCTTGCGCCATCGCCTCATCTTGTTGTTCGCGATCGTTCTTGTTGTTCCCAGTGCCTTCGGCGTCTGGGCCGCGATCGACAATTTTCGTGGACAAGTCGCGGTGGCACATGATGCCACTTTGCGCTTCGCAACGCTCGCCTCGAACTATGAAGCCAATTTGTTGTGGCAGTCGCAGCAGATCGTGCAGAACCTCGCGCGCGACGATCAAATTCTTGCAGTCCTGCGTGGCAATGCGGACGGTCGTATTCACGCCGACTGCAACGATGCCTTTACACGGGCCGTCAAACCCTACCCGTCCTATGGCACGGCAGTTCTGTTTGACCTTTCCGGTAAGGCAGCCTGCCAATGGGACAACAGCAGGGTGCTGGTCAATGTCAGCGAGAGGGCATGGTTCAAAACCGTGCTCGCAACCAAGGCCCCAACGCTGAGCGGCTTCCTGGTGTCGCCGGCGCTGAAGGAGCCGATCATCTCCTATGCGGCGCCAGTCTTTGACGTTGATGGTGTCCTCAAGGGAGCGATCTCGCTGGGGATCCGCCTCAATTGGCTGTCCGCCATCGGCCAGGAGCCGGGCCTGCCCAGCACAGGTGAAGTCACATTGCTCGATCATCAGGGAACAGTGCTGGTGAGTTCGACGGGCGATGGGGAGCGCGCCAAGAACACCCTGCCTGAGGCCAAGTATATGGATGATATCATCCATGGCGCGGCACGCATGTTCGAAGCCCCTGGCGTAGACGGCGAGCGCCGGCTTTATGCCGTCAATGCCTTGGGCAATAACGGCCTCTTTGTCGTATTCGGGGTGCCGCGTGCCACCGTGATCGATCCCCTGCTGTGGGATCTGATGGTGCAGATCGGGATCCTGTGCCTCGTTTCGATCGCTGGGATGATCGCGGCGCTGTTCGGTGCCCGTTTGCTGGTCACCAAATGGACCGAGAAGCTGACCGACGCTGCCAATTCAATGAGCCTCGGCAATCTCTTTGCGGACACCGAATTGCATGGCGCGCCAATCGAGATCTGGCAATTGGGCGAAAACCTCAAAGCCATGGCCACACGTATTGAACATCGCGAGGGAGATCTCCGCGATTCCCTGGCGCAAAAGCAGTTGATGCTGCGCGAAATCCACCACCGGGTGAAGAACAATCTGCAGATCGTGACCAGTCTGCTGAACCTCTATGCACGGCTGCCGCGCGGTGACGTCTTCCGGCAGGCCTTCAGCGATCTGCAAATTCGCATCAATGCATTGGCCCTGGTTCATCGCCATCTTTACGAGAGCGACGATCTTAAGGAAATCGATCTTGCTCCGTTCATGAAGAATCTGTGCAGCTTGTTGCAGGATGGCTCGAGCATTCCATCTCGTCGTGTCAAGATGACGGTCAGCTTTCCACAACTGCGCATGACCGGGGATCGCGCGGTACCGCTCGCTCTATTGACGACGGAGATTCTCACGAATTGCTTCAAGCACGCTTTCCCCAACCAGGGCGTCGGCTCGATCGACATCAGCATGACGGTTGCGGCAGACGGCATCGCGACGTTGTCGATCACCGATAACGGCGTTGGCCCGAAACAGGTCGACAAGACAGATGCCAGTATCACGATGGGCGCCACCCTCATTGCCGCCTTCACCAAACAGCTTGGAGGGACTTTAGAGGTAGCAGGCCCACCCGGCACAACGACGACGATCATGTTCAGCGTCTTGCCGTTCGTGCCAGGCGCGCAGCCAAAGGCTAATGCAGATGAAGGAGACGTAATCGCATCGCCTTCAACTGCAAGAAGCTCTTCTTTGTCTTAGTTGGCGCCCGCCGTTTCTGTGCTTACCGGAAGAGAACTTTAGCCGTTCGATTTTGTGGCAGAAACGACGGCAAATTCCAGATCGTCCAGCTCCTGCCGCGGCGTCTTGATTTCCCGTACAATTGCCGACGCCTCGTTCGGCGATAATTTCACGCCGCCAGGCGAGTTCGGCGCACGTGACTTGCGAATGATATCGAGCAGGCGACCGATCGCGCCGGGCAGATCCAGCGCCTCCGACAGCACATCGCCAGGGTTGCGTTGGATCTGGGCGGTGGCCTCCGCCAGTTGACGCGTGTAAGCCTCGAGAAACGGTGCACGACCTACCTTCGCGTAGCAGGCTGCATCGAGCAGGACGGATTTCGCCAACGTCGGGCGTCCGGCCCGGTCCGGATCTGAATAGTCGCGGATCGTCTTAGGCGACAAATTGGCCGCCTTGGCGGCATTGGTCACGCCCAGGATGCGCAGAACATCCAGCGTGGCATCTTCAAACGTTCCAGCAACGCGAATCTTTGTCATCATACCTCCGATTGACACCTTTCCTGCTGGGACAGCTCGCGTATCACCAGGTAAAGGGTCATGACTGTTATCGTCGGACGCATGCGATATCGCCGACATCTGCAGTCATAACGACGAAAAGCGGAGAGAGTTCCACCGGATCTTAACCAGGATCTGAGGGAAATCTGACCGGTGGGAACATTTTTCTGACGTCCCGGTTGGTACGTCGCACCTTCCTTCGATGCGGAATGGCGCTTGGCCGCCTACACGGCAGATGACCCTTCGGAACGAGGATTTGAGCCGTGACACTTGCCACCGAGATCGCACCGCGCGCCGTTAAGATTCCGGCCGGGCCAAATCCCGTCGGTCCCGGCGAACCCGAGCCAGTCAATCTGGAGCTCAATCCCATAGAAGTGGCGGTCGTCGGTCTCTTTCTGCTGGCCGGGCTATGGGCGCTCTATGTGGCGAGGCCTGTCGTGCTGCCGGTCGTCGTCGCCTTTGTTCTGCGACTGCTGCTGCAGCCGGTGTACCGCCTGCTGACGAAAGCGCATTTCCCCAAGGCCATCGCATCACTTTTCACCGTTGCCCTCTTCGTCGGCTTGATCTTGCTCGTCTGCGCGCCGCTCACCTCTTCGGCGAGCGGCTGGGTGGATCTGTTGCCCGATGCCACCGAGCGGCTTGGTGAGCGCCTTAGCCTGCTGCGCGAGCCCATCGAGCTGGTGCAGCGCCTCATTCGCCATGCCGAGAACGCGACCAATGGCGGAGGGGCGACGGTCGCCGTGCAACATTTTGATCTGGTGGGCGCCGTTATTGGTGGCTTGAGCGCCATCACCGACGGCTTGTTCACAACTGGCCTGATCCTTTTCTTCCTGCTGATCGCCGGTGACAAATTCCTGCGCCGACTGGTTGAACTGCTCCCCACATTCCGCCAGAAACGGCAGGCGATCGATATCTCCCAGCAAATCGAGAGCGATATTTCGGCCTATCTGGTTACCGTGACTGTCATGAACATGGCAGTCGGCGTCGCCGTCGGCATCAGCATGTATTTCTGCGGCATGAGCGATCCCCTGCTTTGGGCGGTGCTGGCGTTCACCTTGAACTATGTGCCGATCCTCGGGCCACTGGCCGGCATCGGCATCTTCCTGCTGGCAGGCTTCCTGAGTTTCGACAGCAACTGGCTGGCGGCGCTGCCGGCGGCACTGTACCTGGTCATCCATGTCATCGAGGGCGAAATTGTGACGCCGCTGCTGCTCGCCAAGCGGTTCACGCTTAACCCGGTTGTTGTCATCCTGTCGCTGGTGTTCTGGTATTGGATGTGGGGGGTACCCGGGGCCATTCTGGCGGTGCCGATGCTGGCGATCACCAAGATCCTGTGCGACCGCGTTGATGCCCTGCGGCCGCTGGGGCATATGCTAGAAGATTGAGCTGCCGGGACCGGCTCGCAACGCGGCCCCGGCAAATCGTCGTCAGCGTGGATTGGCCTCATAAGCCGGCAGCGCCTTCAGGCGGTCCTTGGTCGCATTGACCAGCGCCTTTACGTCGCTCTGCGCACCGCTGAGCTGGATATCTTTCCAGTTTAGCAGCACCGAATGGGTGCCAATCCCAAGGAAGCCCCCGACATCGACCACCACGCCCTGTACGCTGCCATCTTCCTGCAGAACCACCTCGCCTACTTCGCCGACCGTATCGCCGTCACTGTTCTCGACGGCGAGGCCGATCAGCTTGCTGGTGTTGATGGTGCCATCGCCATTCTTGATAGGTGTCGTTACCGGCATCAAGCTGGTCGTTTCGGTGGGGACATAAGGCTTGCCGTCATCCGTCATCACCTTGCCGCGCAGGTTATCGTCGGCGTAGTCATATGGCGGCGTTGACTCGGCCGTCTCCTTGGTCAGGCTAGTGACGATCTTGCCATCTTCGGCCTGCTTCAGATCTTTCCACGCCACCGGGACCAGTTTGTCGGTCTGCAGCCAGCCGCCCACGTCGACGATCACCGATCGCACGCGGCCGTCGGTGTCAACCATCACACTATCAATCTCGCCAACGGCGTCACCCGTGGCATCGACGACAGCCTTGCCGATAAGGGTGCCAGCATCGACACTCCCATCTGCTGCGACGTTCGTCGTCATGATGGTATTATCCGCCAAAGTCACCGCTGGCGATGCAATCATCAGCACGGCCAGCGCCACACCTGCTTTGAACATGTTGTTCATCTCGCTTCTCCTCACTGCCCATTTGTGAGGATAGGAACGGGAGGCACTCCGAATGGTTCCTGCAGGCGCTGGCGCCATTCTCCATAAACACATGGTAATGAATAGTTTTACCGAGTTGGCAAGGCGATCAGACGGCGTGTCAGCAGCAGGCGCAGCTGTCGCTACTGGGCAGACTTGATTTCGTTCCAGAGATCAGATCGCTTGGTCGGATCCTCGACCGCTTCCAGATAGATCAACTTGTCGGTAGCGCCGGCGTTGGGCGACGGGAGAACTGTGTTGCCAAATCCGGTGCGCTGCGACAATTGCTCGCTGATCTTCTTCTGCAGCACGAAGTTGATCCATTGCTCGGCCAATTCCTTTTCCTCGACACCACTGGTCAGTACCCAGGTATCGAGCCAGGCAAGCGCCCCTTCACTCGGCTTGATATAGGCGATATGAGCGCCAGCATCCTGCATAGTCTTGACCTGCTGCTGGCCGTAATTGGCAAAGATCAGCGCCACGTCGTTGCTCTGATAGATCTGCAGGGCCTCATCTGCCGTGCTGTAGAAGCTCAGCACATTGGCTTTGAGAGCAATGAGCTTCGCTTTGATCTCTTCCAGCTGCGCGGAGGTCAGGTTGAACGGGTCGACCATGCCCATAGTAAGAGCCGTGAACGAGAAGTTGTGCTCCCCGTTGTCGTAAGCCAGCACCTTGCCTTTGTACTTTGGATCCCACAGCACATCCATGCCGGTCGGCGCCGGGCTGACCTTGTCGGTGTCGTAGATGAGGCCGATGGAATCGAAGCAAAACGGGATGGCATGCACCTTGCCATTGCGCATCACGCCCGTGACCTTGGTGAGGTCGACAAAATTCGACAGCTGACTCTTTTGATTCGGCACCTTGTCGAGATCAATCGGTGTCGTCAGCCCGGCGTCGATGTAGCGCTGCAGTTGCGCGGTGTTGACGGAGAAGAGGTCGAAGTCCTGACCCTCGGAACCCTTGATCTTTGTCCAGACTTCTTCATCAGTGCCGATAAAGACGACGCTGACATCCGAGCCGGTCTTCTGTTCGAACTCCTTCACCCAATCGTCGTCGGCATAGCCCTGCCAGGCGAGAATGCGCAATTCCTTCGCTTCGGCAGCCACCACCGCCATGAAACTCGTGCCGAGCAGGGCGCCGAGCCCGACCATCATCGTCAGTCCGTGCTTTAGTCGGCGTTGCGACATGCTCACCTTCGCTGCCTATCGTGCATCATCATCGTTTATGCGTCGCCACCTTGATTTGCCGACCGAGCCTACGGCGCCGTTCGCGCCATCTCACGATCACACCTCTGGCTGGCACCCATATCGCACTGCCGACCATCTTGCCAATATTCTGCTACAGATTCTCCGTCAAATGTCCATGCCTATCGTAGATTCCCCGAATAAACCAATCCTCGCAACCGCAGTGGTCCATGTTCGTTAATGCGGCAGGGACACATCACCTAAAGGAGAGTTGCGATGAACAAGATAGCGAAATTCGGCGCCGCCCTGGCGCTGGTCATGGGGGTCGCCGCGGCGCCCGCCTACGCCGACAGCACCACTACGGCGACCGAGATCCAAGCCAGTGGTGCGGTTGATGCAGGTAAGCTCATCGGCAGGAACGTGGTCGATGCCAACGGCGATACAGTGGGCGAAATCGACAGCGTCATGGTCGGTGCCAACGGCAAGGTCAAGGCCGTCGTACTCGATGTAAGCACCTGGCTCCAGTCGGAGAAACTCATCAGCCTTCCCTGGTCGGATCTCGCCATGACCGAGGACGGCGCGATCACGTCGACCCTCATGAAGGAAGACGCCAAGGCGGCCGCCGATTACAAATACGCTGCCGAAGACCGGCGTCGTAAAGTCCTCGACGAAAAGGGCGAAATCTATGCCGATGCCGGCACAACTGACACCGAGATGACCACCGCCAGCGGTGGTGACGGCACCTTGCTAGGCACCCCGATCAAGAACCCGGACGGGTCCGTGAATGCCAGCCAGCTCGTTGGCCTCGATATTGAGGATGGCGAAGGTGACAACATCGGTGAAGTCGGCGAAGTCGTCATCGGTAGCAACGGCAAGCTCGAAGGCGTTCTCGTCGACGTCGGTGGCTTCCTCGGGATGGGCACGCATCACGTGCTCCTGAACTGGAAAGACATCAATCTGTCCGGTACCGGCGACGACGTAAAGGCCGTTGTAAACACGACAAAGGAAAACCTGAAGTCGCTACCCGAATTCACAACCAAGGCGGAAAACTAAAGGTAATAGCCGGGATGGATGACTCCATCCCGGCTATTTTCTGCGCTCCACAGGTAAATACGGACAGTCGCATGCGGGACCTATACGGACATTTGATGTCAGAGATTGCTCGGCTCGGCAAAGCTTTGGAAATCCTTGCACAGACGTTGAGGGTCCAGCGCGTCACATTCGAGCATACCCGGCGTGAGCGTGATGGCCTGCGCTCCGAACTCGACATCGCCAACGCGAAGGTCAGATGCCTCGCGGTAGCGCTTGAGGCGGCAAGGTCGGAAGGGACCGACTCCCGTTCCCGACCCTTCACCTTGGCAGCGAAGCGCGACACCCTCCACTGAGGACATCGTTGCATCGATTGCGCCACGCAACCTAATTCATAGATCGAGGTTTGTCTCTTCCTGGCGCGCTGCCCCCTTGGTCGGGTGCGGCCGAGCCGTCATCGGTCGGCGCGACAGGGTCGGCCAACTCCGGAATGACCTCAACCAGTCTTTGCAGATAGACGTCGAGCAATGGCGCCTTGCCGGTTTTCTCCATGCATGCTGCGTCAAGCCTCACCGCCTCCGCGAGGCGCGGGCGACCGGCCCGTGCCGGATCGGAGTAGTCGCGCAAAGTCTTCGGCGAGAGATGAACAACCTCCGCCGCAGCGCCTGCCCCGAGAGTGCGCACAATTTCCAAGATGGCCCCCTCAAAGGAGCCGTCTTCTCGACGTTTTGTCATAAGTCCTCCGGATCAATCCTTTTGAAGAAAGGATCTAGCGCCCTAACAGTTCCAAGGCGGCCGCATTCTCGTGAACAATGACGTTTTCTCCGACAAAAATGAGTCCGAAGCACTCATTCGTGCGATTTGGCGTCAGAGTTATATCAGCCGCCTGCCGATACAGGTGGCTTGCGGTCTCAACGCCGGGAAGGCGGGATGCGGCCGGCACGGCTTTTTTCCACCCGCGCTTTGACGCTGGTATGGCGAAATACTGGCGCCGATGTGGTCTGGCGGCGGTCGGTGCTGGGTGAACAGCCGAACATGCCGCGATAGACCCGCGAGAAATTTTCCAGCGACGCAAAGCCCGATCCCATCGCCACCTCGGTCACCAGCAGATCGGTCTGCTGCAGCAGCTGGTGCGCCTTGGCGAGACGGATGCGGGTGTATTCGCGGGTGATGGTGGATTGCAGATAGACTTGGAAATGACGCTGCAGCTGGCGTTGCGACAACCCGACCTTTTCTGCGATTTCGCCGCAGGACAGCGGCTCCTCGATAGCGTCGCGCATGATGGCGAGAGCGCGCCGCACCGCCTGGCTGCCTTCTTCCGATCTGCCGGCGTCTTTTCCATCGGTCGCGCCCTGTACTTCGCCGCCGGAACGCACATGACCGATCAGCATGTGGCGGCCGACCTCCTCGGCAAGATCGCCATGCCCCATCTGCCCCATCCAATGCAGCAGCATGTCTAGGATGGCGGTCGCCCCGGCACAGGTGAGGCGGCCACGATCGATATTGTAGAGCGTCGGCTTCGCCTTCACGTCCGGGTAGCGTTCCTGAAAACCCTCGAGATTGTCCCAATGCACTGCAGCTGTGTGCCCGTTGAGCAATCCGGCCGCAGCGAGAATTTCGCTGCCGGTTTCGACGCCGCCGATCTCCACACCGAAGCGCGCCACTCGCCGCAACCAACTGGTGATGCGGCGATCCTTTGCATGCTGCTTGGGATTGAAACTCGCAAGCACGAAGATCGTCTCGAAAGACATGTCGGTCGGCAGTGGGCCATCGACGGGGACCAGCAGATGGTTGCTCGCGCGCACCGCCGCGCCGTCCGCCGACAGCACCTCCCAAGCGAAGATCTTTTCCTGCGCCAGCCAATTGCCGACAAACAGCGTCTCGATGGCAAGTGCGAGGCCGAGATTGGAGAAGTCCGGGCTGAGTACGAAACCAACCTTGCGCGGCATGATGATTTGTCCTTCTCGGCTCCAATGTCTGACTTAACCTCAAGATCGATACGGTAAATTACGTCGCACGAATGACGCTTTTTATCAAGTTCCTGCTGGGTGATCTCGGCACCTTCATCTCATGTTGTGAAGGCCCGCCGGAGAAACATCATGCCAGCCACCAAGAAGACGACCTGGGACCAAGCCGATCGCGACCTGGGTAAGACCATGCCGTCGCGCTTCTTTTTCGATCCCGCCGTTTTCGAAGAAGAAAAGTGCCAGATCTTCTTCAAGGCCTGGCATGTCGTTGGCCACGTCAACGAGTTCAGAGAACCGGGCAGCTTCGTCACCCAGGACATCTTTGAACAAAGCGTCATCGTCATCAGCGGCCGCGACGGCGAGGTGCGTGCCTTCCACAATGTCTGCCAGCATCGCGGCAACCGCTTGATCAGCGCGCGGCGCGGCAAAAATCCGCCGGTGATCCGCTGCCCCTATCACTCCTGGTGCTACGGCCTCGACGGTGCATTGCGTTCGGCGCCCCGCAGCGATTGCCTGCAGGACTTCGACAAAGCCGAATATGGCCTGAAGCCGGTCAGGTTCGAGATCTATGCCGGCTTCGTCTACGTAACGCTCGACGATGCGGCAGAGCCGGTCGCGGAGATGGCCAGTGGCGCGGAAGCCGAGATGCGCCGCTTCCTGCCCGATCTCGATAGATTGCGACTGGTCGAGGAAGTCGATGTCGTAGTCGATGCCAATTGGAAAGTCATCCAGGAGAACTCGATCGAGGGCTATCACTTCGATCTTTCCGGACCGGTGCACAAGCACCTCGCATCCCTGATCGACTTCAAATCCTACAAGCTCACCGAGCACGGCCGATGGTGGACCTATATGGCGCCGCCGACCAGCGGCGCCGAGACGGCTTATGGCAAGCCGATTGCCGGCGCCACTTATCAGACCGACTGGTTCTTCAATATCGGCCTGTGGCCCAACACCACCTTCTATTGCTTTCCGTTCACCGACATGGTCGGCACCTTCATCATGATTCCGCTAGGGCCGGAAAAGTCTCTGCTGCGCTTTGGTTATTATGTGCCGGATCATCGCGTGACGCCGGAACTCACCAAGGCCGCCATCACCTGGATGAACCAGGAATTGGGCCCGGAGGACATCCAACTCAATGTCAGCAACCAGAAGGGCCTGCATTCCTTCGGCTTCGACCAGGGTCGCTACCTGATCGACGCGGAGAAGAGCAACCAGAGCGAACATCTGGTGCATCACTTCCACACGCTCTGCTACGAGGCGATCCGCCCGTGAATGCCATGAAGATGCGTGCCGGCGACGAGTACGATTATGTGATCATCGGCGCCGGGTCGGCCGGCTGTGTATTGGCCACCAGATTGAGCGAAGATGCAGGTTGCAGGATTCTGCTGCTGGAGGCTGGCCCCGCCGATCGCAGCTGGAAGATCCACATGCCCTCGGGCATGGGACAGCTGCTCTCTTCGACCACCTTCAACTGGTCATATGTGTCGGAACCGGAACCGCATCTCAACAATCGCCGGCTGACGCATCCGCGCGGCCGCGTGCTGGGTGGCTCGTCATCGATCAACGGCATGGTCTATATCCGCGGCCATGCCCGCGATTACGACCACTGGGCACAATCCGGCTGTCGCGGCTGGAGCTATGCGGAGTTGCTGCCCTATTTCAAGCGCGCCGAGCAGCACCAGCATGGGGGTGATACCTATCATGGGGGCGACGGCCCGCTATTCGTTTCCCGGCCTGACATGTCGGTGTCGCCGCTATGCAAGGCGTTCATCGATGCCGGTGTCGAAGCCGGCTATCCCTACACGCCGGACGTCAACGGCCGGCAGCAGGAGGGCTTCGGCGCCATCGACCGCACAACGCGCGACGGCAAGCGCTGGAGTGCGGCGCGCGGCTATCTCTCGCAGGCGCTCGGCCGCCCCAACCTCACAGTCGTCACCGGGGCGTTGACGCTCTCCGTGCTGCTGGAAGGCCGCCGTGCCACCGGCGTCACCTATGCAGTTGGCAGTGCTGTTCACAACGCCTATGCGGCGCGCGAGGTGATCCTGTCTGGCGGCGCCATCAACACGCCGCAGCTGCTGCAGCTCTCCGGCATCGGTGCGCCGGATCTTCTGCGCAAACTGGGAATCCCTGTACGGCATGAAATGGTGGGCGTCGGCGAGAATCTTAACGACCATCCCGATGTCGTCATCCAGCATCGCTGCAAGCAGCCTATCACGCTCTATCCGGTCACGCGCGGCCCCCGCAAATATCTTGCCGGACTGCAATGGTTCCTGACGCAGAAGGGTCATGCCGCAACCAACCATTTCGAGGCCGGCGCGTTCATTCGCAGCCAGCCCGGCATCGAGCATCCCGATCTGCAACTGACCTTCATGCCGCTGGCCGTCAAACCTGGGTCAGTCGACAGCGTGCCGGAGCATGCCTTTCAGGTGCATATCGATTTGATGCGCCCCAAGAGCCTCGGCCATGTGCGGGCGCGCTCGGCCGACCCCAAGGCGCCGCCAGCCATCCTGTTCAACTACATGGCCGATGCCCGCGACCGTGCCGACATGCGCACCGGGGTACGCCTCACCCGCGAGATCCTGGCGCAACGGGCCATGGCGCCCTTCGCCGGCGACGAGATCTTCCCCGGCGTCGATATCCAATCCGATGACGCGCTGGATGGTTGGGCACGACAGGCGATCGAGACCTGCTATCACCCGGTCGGTACCTGCAAAATGGGCAGCGCCAGCGATCGCCAGGCGGTGGTCGATAGCGACTTGAAGGTGCATGGGCTGGACGGCCTGCGCGTCGTCGATGCGTCGATCATGCCGGCCATCGTCAGCGGCAATACCAACGCGCCCACGATCATGATCGCCGAGAAAGCCAGCGACATGCTGCGCGACCGCACGGCCTTGCCGGCCGATCCAGCGCCTGTCTGGACCCACCCGGCCTGGGAACAAGCTCAGCGATAGAAGAGACCCCCGGGAATGACTTCCCCGGGGGCCCAAGACCATCGCATGACAGGAGGGAGCGCGCTGGCTTGCCGATCAGACTTTCAGCTTGCGGCGACGATAGGCAGCAAAGGCCATACCACCCAGTGCCGTGCCGAACAGCAGCAAGGCTGGGGGAATCGGTACCGGGTTGTTGAAGGCTATTTTGTAGAGATAGATATCACCCCGCGTTCCTGTATCGCCGCGCACCCGGAAGAAATAGTCGCCGGCAGCAAGATTGGCGTAGCTGAAGAGAAGTCCCGTGCCGGTGGGATCGACATACGTGCCAAGGGATGTCGTGGGTGCAAGGTCGCTGTACAGATCAAGCGTAAAGTTGAGAGAGTCGATCTGCCCAGGAAGTAGGGCCAGATCGAGAATCACGCCGACCAGCGATGTCATCGTACTAACAAGCGAAAACGAAATACTGTCGTCGAAGCTGGTGATGTTTGTTCCAAAATTGGCAACAAACCCCACCTTGGATTCTCCCGCGGCGACGGTGCCGAGGTCGAAGTTCGAGGCAGACGCGGCCGGTGCGCCAAGGCCAAGCATCAGGAGTCCGGCCAGGACGATGATGTAGAGGCGTTTCATTGTTACCTCTCTTTCCAATGAGCACGAAGATGCAGCAATGTAACTAGGATTTGGCGACCAAAAAGCATAGCTGTGGAAACTACTCAGTCACGCCGTTCTATCTTCCTTCTAGCTATAATCCACCTGCCCCTAGAGGTAGGCCAGTGACACTTTGCTACGCTTCTGTGACTTGTTGACAGCGCGTTCCTTCGGTTGTCGTGATTTCGGCTTTTAGACAACCCCATCCCGGATATTGAACAGCTAGGCCGCAAGAAGGTTGCTGGCATGCCGCGAGAAGAGCAGGAACGTTGCCCTGATTGACCTCGCATTCGGATGTCGTCATGCCCATCTACGGGTCAGAGTCCGCAGCGGCCGCGTGATCAGAAGGCCTGCCGGCAAGGAAGACAGCCATGACACTGCGCATGACCACGACAAACGTTACCTTCAAGCGTCCGTTCCACTTGGACGGCTTCAGCGAAGCCTTCCCTGCGGGGGAGTATTCTATTGAAACCAATGACGAAATGCTGCCGGACGTCTCCTTGTCGGCTTATCGGCGCGTGGCGACGTCCATCCGGCGCGTCACATCGGCCAGCCAGCCCCCGGTGGTATCGACGACAGTGTCTGACCCGCTGGATTTGGCCGCTGCGCTGATGAGCGACCGGACGGCTGGACCGGAAATTCCGGCTAATAAGGCGCCTAAAATGGTGCCCTACGGCTGTTTTCCGGGCACCCACAACCAACCCTAGGTATATTCCGAACCTTCACGATCGATTGCTGCGCCTGTACCGTTCTTCCATCCTAAGGAAGGATATATTTTGGGCGGCAGTCATCTGACGATCGACGCCAGCGTCAAGGCAATGGAATACCGCGACAAGGCGGATATCGTCGGAGACCGTGATCTGAAGGGCCAGTTTACGGAATTGTCTGCGCGCTACGCTGAACTCGCGGCAAAGCATGAAGGGCTTCCCGTCCCGAAAGCTCCCAAGAGACCGATTCGGCGCTGAGGCATTTCAGTCTGGCCAGCTACCGGCGTGGCGCGGTCGGACAACAAGTTTTATTGACGATGATCATTTCGCGTTCTGCGACGTGCGATCCGTGGAGAAGCCCTCGCCCCCAGGGTAGTCAACCGCGATCCCGCGATGCGAAGAGCCGCCGGCCCCTTCCCCAAAGGCCGGCGGCTTTGCTTCATGTACGCTGATAGCTGATCAGGGCCGATGCTCTGGACTGTCGGTGGTATCTGCAGCACCCAGCCCCAAGGCGGATCGCAAGGCGCGTTCCAGTTCAAATTCGTTAAACGGCTTCTGCAGGATCACTGCGCCGGGGGTCAGTTCCTCGTCACGCAACGACAAGCCGCTGATGAAGATATGGGGAATGAACTCGGTCAGCAGAATTGTCTTTACCGCGGCGAGGCCGCTGCCCGCCCCCAGCCTGGCATCGACGACCATGAGGTCGGGCCGGTACTGCGCCGCGGCCACCACCATGGCCGCTTCGTCGTCGACCGCCGCGCAGACGTCATACCCCATCTGCGCCAACAGATCGGAAAGATGCAGGCTAATCAACGCATCGTCCTCAGCCAGGAGGACGCGGGGCCGGATCATCGCGCCGGATCACCAGCAGGGCGGCAGGTGATGCAAACAAGATCCCGCCCACTGCACGCTCGTATAACGCGGCACTTGATCTGAATTTTAAGATTCCGCTGCATGGCCTGGTTCCTTTACATGGGCTGTGTCGATCGCCCAGCAGAAACGGCGGTAAAAGACGCGACAGCCCGCAACCCATCTATACGCTAGTCATTCGAGACATGACAGCGCCACGGTCGGAAACTACTCAGCAACCATGAATTGTTATTTTCTTTGGCTGGGGCGGCCATAATGCTACTGCTATGCAGCGCACCGGCCTGGAGATCATGCTATATTGGTGCATTGACGTCGGCATTTTCGTCCCACGGGATCGAATAGTCAGATAGACAGTTGTTAAGATGTCGGAGCGTCTTCATCGGAAAGCCAATTTGAGTGTAGCTAAAACGGGCGACCGCCCCCAGCCTTCGCGTCCGCAACCCAATGGCGATTTCACGGTTGTCGGGATAGGTGCATCTGCGGGCGGCCTGGAAGCTTGCCGTAAACTTCTCTCTGCACTGCCCACGCCGACCGGTATGGCCTTCATCGTCATCCAGCATCTTGATCCGCACCATGAAAGCATGATGGTCGATCTGCTCGCCGGTTATACGGCATTGACAGTGCAGCAGGCTGCCGATGGCATGACGCTGGAACGCGAGCATCTCTATGTGATCCCGCCCGGAACCTATCTTTCCGTTGTCGATGACACATTGCGCCTCTCTAAACCGCAAGCGCGCCACGGTGCGCGTCTGCCCTTCGACTTCCTGCTGAAATCGCTCGCGGAAGCGTGCCAGGCGCGCGCCATCAGCGTCATCCTGTCAGGTACCGGTGCCGATGGCAGTGTCGGTCTGCAGGCCGTCAAGGAACATGGCGGCCTGATTATTGCGCAGGATCCTGCAGAAGCCGCCTATGACGGCATGCCGCGAAATTCCATTTCCACCGGCGCGGTAGATCTCGTTCTTCCTTTGGCGAAAATTCCGGATGCGCTGATCAAATTCGATCGACGCATGGGTCGCGTCCGAGCAGAGCGCTTGTCTGGCCAGCAACCTGTTCCTCAAAACGGCCTGTCCGAGATCGTGGCACTGCTGCGTCAGAACACCAACCATGACTTCACGCTATACAAGCCTGGCACCTTGCAGCGCAGGATCGACCGTCGCATGGCGATGGCGGCAGTCGACACCGATGGCATGGAACATTACCTAACCATTCTCAAGAGCAACCCGAAGGAACTGGAGCTACTCGCCCGCGACCTGCTGATCAACGTCACCAGTTTCTTTCGTGACGCGCAGGTGTTCGAGTACCTCGCCAATACCATCATCCCAGACCTGATCCGTAAGCATCCGGCCGATCAGACTTTCCGCATTTGGGTCGCGGGCTGCAGCACCGGCGAGGAGACTTATTCTCTCGCGATGCTGTTTCTCGAAGAAATCAAGGCGCAGAACCGCGCCATCAAGCTGCAGGTCTTTGCCTCCGACGTCGACGCCGACGCAGTCGTAGATGCCCGCGAAGGCTTTTATCCCGAGACGATCGAGGCAGATATCTCCGCAGCTAGACTGGCGCGCTTCTTTGCGAAGGAAGATCATGGTTACCGTGTGATGCCCGATCTTCGCGCGGTGGTGGTCTTCACCGTGCAGGATGTGCTCGCAGACCCGCCATTCTCACGGCTCGATCTGGTATCCTGCCGCAATCTGCTGATCTACCTGCTGCCGGAAGCCCAGGCCAAGGTCATTTCCCTGTTTCATTTTGCCCTGCGCGAAGGCGGCGTTCTTCTGCTCGGCAATGCCGAAACGATCAGCAACGCGGATGGCCGCTTCGAACTCATTTCGAAGTCGGAGCGCCTGTACCGGCATATCGGCCGCAGCCGGCCGGGTGAATTCTCGTTTCTCAAGAATAGCGCCGATGGCGTGCGCGTTCCGCTGCGCCCGGCGCCAGGGCAAATGCCGTCGCGGCAGACGGCGCTCGCCGATCTCTGCCATCGCATGGTGATGGAGAGTCTGGCGCCCGCGGCAATCCTGATCAACCAGAAGGACGAATGCCTCTATTTCCTGGGCAACGCCGAACGCTATCTGCGCGTGGCACCCGGCCATCCGACGCATGATCTGCTTTCCATGGCACCTAAGAGCATGCGCACAAAGCTGCGCTCTGCGGTCCAGCAGGCGCGCCAACGCAATGCGCGCATCTTGGTCAAGGGCGCCCGTATCGACCGGGACGGCGCCACGATTTCCTTTGCCGTCGACGCCCAGCCAGCACAGATCGACGGCGAGGAATTGCTGCTGATCTGTTTCGTCGATGAGCCTGCAGAAGACAAGGGAGGCGTCACAGCGGCGTTGTCCGAAAACGCGCCGCGTATCGCCGAGCTTGAGCGTGAACTCGACGAAACGAAGACAGAGTTGCAGGGCGCCATCCACAATCTTGAGATCGCCACCGAGGAGCAGCGGGCGATCAACGAGGAGGCACTGTCGGTCAATGAGGAATTTCAGTCTACCAATGAAGAGCTGCTCACGTCGAAGGAAGAGCTGCAATCCCTCAACGAGGAACTGACGGCTCTCAACAGTCAGCTGCAGGAGACTTTGGAGCGGCAGCGCACCACGTCAAATGACCTGCAGAATGTCCTCTACAGCACCAATGTCGCGACGATCTTCCTTGATACCGACCTCCACATCCGGTTCTTCACACCGGCCACGAAGGCGCTCTTCAACGTCATACCGGGCGATATTGGCCGGCCCCTGGCCGACCTTCGGTCGCTGGCCGCCGACGCCACATTATTGGCCGACGCCCGGACAGTTCTGCATGCGTTGGAGCCTGTCGAGCAGGAGATCAGGGGCCCGGGCGATTCGTGGTATGTGCGCCGTATCCTGCCCTATCGCACCCATGACAACGGCGTCGAGGGTGTCGTCATCACTTTCACCGACATCACCGACCGCAAGATCGTCGCGGAAGCGCTCGAGGCCACGAAGCTGACCGCCGAACAGGCCAATATCGCGAAGTCACGTTTTCTCGCAGCCGCCAGCCATGATCTCCGGCAGCCACTGCAGACCCTGGCATTGGTGCAAGGCCTCCTCGCGAAGATGATCGAGGACGCGCCCGGCAAGAAGCTGCTGGCGCTCTTCGACCAGACTCTGGGGGCGATGTCGGGCATGCTGAACACGCTCCTCGATATCAATCAGATCGATGCCGGCATCGTGCAGGTGAGGACCAGCCGCTTCGCCATCAATGCGCTGTTCGACCGCGTGCGGGACGAATTCAGCTATCACGCCCAGGTTCACGGCCTGAAACTGCATGTCGTGCCATGCAGCCTGGAGCTCGTCAGCGATCCTCTACTCCTCGAACAGATCATTCGCAACCTGCTGTCGAACGCCTTCAAATACACCAGGAAGGGCAAGGTGCTGCTGGGCTGCCGCCGCATGCTGAACAAAGTCAGCATCGAGGTCTGGGATACCGGCATCGGCATCCCCGAGACCGAACGGCAAGCGATCTTCGAGGAGTATCATCAAGTCGACAATGCCGCCCGCGAACGCAGCCGCGGGCTTGGCCTCGGCCTCTCGATTGTGCGACGGCTTAGTGCCCTGATGGGCCACGACGTCAAGGTGCGCTCACAGTCAGGCAAAGGGTCGGTCTTCTCCATCGAAATAGATCTGCCCGGCGCTGTCGAAATCTCACGCCGAGCAAGCCTGCGCTCAGAGATAAGCCCTCCCGCCGAGGCGGCTGGCAGCCGATCCGGCGCGATCCTGGTCATCGAAGATGATCCGGAAGTGCGAGAACTGCTTGAGCTCTTTCTGAAGGGCGAAGGGCATCGGGTCGCGACTGCGCATGATGGCGCCGAGGCCATCGAACATTTGCGGCGCGGCACCCTGCGACCGGACCTGATCATCGCGGATTACAACCTGCCCGGCGACATGAATGGCTTGCAGGTGACCAAGACACTCCGCGAGAAACTGCATCGCGACACGCCCGTGATTGTTCTGACCGGCGATATTTCGACCGGGACCTTGCGCGATATCTCCCGTGCGCGCTGCCTGCAACTTAACAAGCCCGTCAAGGTCAAGGAGTTGACCGCGGTTATCCAACGGCTGCTGCCGATAACAACCCCGCATCCGGAACTGCGCACGACGGTCAGTCTCGATGAACCAGCCAATCCCGTCATCTACATCGTCGATGACGATGGTTTGGTGCGCCAGGCCATTCGCAGTGTGTTTGAAGACCAGGGCTATGTCGTTGAGGATTTTGCCAGCAGCGAGGCTTTTCTTGCGCGCTATGTGGCCGGCAGTAAAGCCTGTCTGCTGGTCGACGCCTACCTGCCGGGCATGAACGGCCTCGAACTGCTGGAGCATCTCAAAAGTGCCGGCGTTCACTTACCCTCCATCATGATCACAGGTGACAGTGACGTGTCGATGGCGGTCCAGGCAATGAAGGCGGGCGCCCTTGATTTCATCGAAAAGCCGATCGGACGCACCGATCTGCTGGCAAGCGTCGAGCGCGCCTTCGAGCGAGCCAGTGATGCCGGCAAGCTGCTGGCCTGGAAGACTTCGGCAGCCAACCATATTGCCGGCCTGACTTTGCGCCAGCGTGAGATCATGGGAATGGTCCTTGCCGGCCGGCCGAGCAAGATCATCGCCGCCGATCTCGGCCTCAGCCAGCGCACGGTCGAGAACCACCGCGCCGCGATCATGAAAAAGACCGGCGTCAACTCACTGCCCGAATTGGCCCGGCTGGCCTTGGCCGCGAGCTGGAACGAGCCCCAAAATGATCCCTCAGAATCCGGGGCTCCGCATTTGACGGAGCTGGTCTAGGGCAGGCAGGACCGGTTTTTGGAACTCAAGTGTTGTGCTGGCGTCAACTGTCAGATCAACAAGGCCCGCTCCGCCGGATCGAGTAGATCTTCCGGCCGGTCGCGTTCACGCAGGGTGACGACGCTGTCATCTTGCATAATCATCACGGCCTTGGCGCGCTGGCGGCCGCAATACTGAAACATCTCCTCCAGGCTATAGGCGCCGGTGTCGAGGAGAGCGATGAGATCGCCGGGCGCCGTAGCCGCAGGCAAGCGCCGGGTTTCCGGCAGGCGCACAGTCTGGGTGCGGATCTCGCCCAGGATCTCCGGCGTCACGCCAGCGAGGCCGCTGAGCCTGGCTTCCAGCGCCTGCCACAGATACTCGCCCTCAACATCGAAGAAGCAATCGGCGGAATCGCAGAGCGGTCCCACCACGCGGAACGGCGTCTCTGCCGGCGCATCCATGCGGCCGGCATTCACCATGTGGTAGTACCAGCGCACTGCCGCTGAATCCATCAGCAGGTTGTAGCCGGCATCGAGATAGAGCCAGGGCATGGTGCCGCGTTTGCGCTGGCTCTCGATGCGGGTGAGCAGCAGCGCTGCATCCGCGACCATGGACCTGCCGGGCTCGAAGAAGATCTCCGCCTCATTACCCAACTCCCGCGCGGCGGCGGCGGCCACAGCGCCTACCATGTTTGCCGCCGGGTGGTCAGCGGCGAAAGCGGAAAGATCGAAGCCGTCGTTATTGTTGGCGCCCTTGCGGCGATGGGCATAGTCGATCGGATAGCCGCCGCCGAGATTGAGATGTTTGAGCGGCTTGCCGAGGCTGGCTGCGATCTCCCGCGCCTGCCGCGCAGTAAAGCTGACACTTTCCAGGAAGTCCGGCATATCCAGCACCTGGCTGCCGATATGAAGATGCATACCGGCGACATCCAGTGCTTTGGGGAAGTTGCGCGCGATGGCAAGCGCCGCCTGCAGTTCCTCCTGCCCCATGCCGAATTTGCTGCGCTCCGATCCGGTCTGGATGCCAGCGGTCGCACCACCGCCGATCCCAGGCACCACGCGCAAGGCCACCGTGGCGATCTTGCCGAGGCGGGTTGCAACCTCGGCGATGCGCGACAGCTCGAAAGCCGAATCGACATTGATCGCCTGGATGCCGTGGCCGATCGCCTGTTCCAGTTCCGGCACCATCTTGGCGACGCCATTGAAGACGATCTCGTTCGGCACAAATCCCACCGCCAGCGCTTTCCACAATTCGCCGCCGGAATTGACCTCGATCCCCAGCCCCTGGGCACGGATCACCTTCAACACATGGAGGTTGGAGCAGGCCTTGCTGGCGAAGAACACCCGCGCCCGCTTGTGGCCCTGGCGTGCCGCCTTCAGGAAGGACGACGCATTGGCAGCCAACCGCCGCTCTGAGAACACGAAGAGCGGCGAGCCATGTTCCTGCGCGAGGTCGACCAGATCGTGCCCATCGAGCGTGAGATGTCCGCCCTTGGCGCCGAGATAATCGGGCAAATGGTGCTCCGTCATGGCAATCATCGTGTCATCTGCTTGTCGAGGGGATAGATCGGCCTGGGCACGTTGCGATAAGGCAGGCGGTCGTAATAGGTGGTGCAGAGTGCGCCGCTGTCGCACACGATCACCTTGCCAGCGATCGGCTCAAAGGCCGCGCGGAAATGCTGCATGGATTTGAGGCCGACCACGGTCTTGCTTGCCGGATCGATGCCGAAGGCGCGGAACTGCTGCAAATCCAGCATCTGCGCCGGCTCGGTCACCACCAGCACCTCAATGCCGCCCAGCTGGATCACGGCCGACGGCCCGAAAGAGAGGCGCAGCCCCCCCACCATAGGTCCATCGCCGGTATAGGACCCGTCGCTGATCAGCTTGATCTCGCCGGTCACATCAAGCGGCGCGCCGCCGAAGCGCGGGTCGGTCTTGCCGCCCAGCTTCATCGCCACCTTGTCGCCGACCTTGTGGCTATGGAGCAGCTTGGCCGTTTCCGGATCGACGATCGGCCCGAACGCCGCATCGGTCAGTCCCGCTGCCAGGAATGCCGCCAGCAGATTGGTGGAATCACCATAGCCACCACCGCCGGGATTGTCGGCGTAATCGGCCACGATGATCGGTCCCCCATTGCCCCCCTGGGTGCGAGTATAGGCCTTGGCAATCGCCGCCGCCTCCTCGACCGGCATATAATTATTGAGCACATCGAGGCGCTTGGCCCACATATCCTCGGCGATGCCTTCGGCAAAGGCGCGGTGCCGGGCCTCGTCGCCTTCATGCGTCACCAGCACGGTCGGGCCAACATCGGCGATATCGGCATTGCCGAAGCCGGCATTGATGCTGACCGCGAACACGCCGGGTTGCTTCTCGTAGGCGACCGCTTCTGCGATACGCGCGATCATCGGGCCGATGTCGGTGCGCCCGCCATTGGCCTCATCCAGCATCGGCCGGTGGACGCGCAGGGTGCGCGGCTTGATCTCGCCCTTCATCGCCCGCTGCAGGATTTCGCCGGCCTGGATCGCCCGCTCGCGCATGTCGATATGCGGATAGGTCTTGTAGGAAACGATGATGTTGGCGAGTTGGCACATCGCCGGCGTCACATTGGCATGGAGATCGAGTGTGATGGCGATGGGCAGGTCCGGCCCGACGACGGCACGCAAACGCCCAAGCAACTCACCTTCGCCATCCTGATTGAACTCCGTCACCATGGCGCCGTGCAGGCCCAGCAGGATGCCGCCGAGCTTGTCCTTATTGGTCTTGGCGGCCTCAACGATCTGCCCCGCCAGGCGGTCGAAAGCATCGCGCGTCACATAGCCTGCAGGCTCGGCCGAGGCGCTCAGCACATGGACGACCTCCCAGCTATGCTTGCGCCCGGTTTCCAGGAAGCCGGCCAGTTCCGTGTTGGCGCTGCCGCGTTCCTTGATCGCCTCGGCGCCGAAGAAGCCATAGCGATCCATGAACGAGTGATACTCAGTCAGGTTCTTGTTGAACGTGTTGGTTTCATGGGCGAATTCGGCGGTGAGCACAGTGAAGGTCATGATGACTCCAACTCAGAGGGGATGGTGGCAGGCGCTGGCATGGCCGCCTGGATCGGTGATGAGTTCCGGCCGCACGCGGCGGCACAGATCGTCGGCATTTGGACAGCGCGCGGCAAAGGCGCAGCCCGGCGGCAGGTCGAAGGCGCTGGCGATCTCGCCAGTGAGGCGCCGGATCTCGCGCCGCTGCGTCGGGTCCGGCACGAAATTGCTCTCGAGCAGGGTACGCGTATAGGGATGGCGTGGTGCTGCCTGCGGGTCAGGCAGGATCTCCACCACACGACCGAGATACATAACCACGATGCGGTCGCAGAAATAGCGCACCAGCCCCAAGTCGTGAGAGATGAAGAGATAGGTGAGGCCAAGCTCCGCTTGCAACTTCTCCAGCAGCGAGATGATCTGTGCCTGGATCGAGACGTCGAGCGAGGCGGTGGGCTCGTCCAACACCAGGAAATCCGGCTCCAAGGCCAAAGCGCGGGCGATGCCGATACGCTGGCGCTGCCCCCCGGACAATTGATGCGGATAGCTCGTTGCCATCTGCGCGCCGAGACCCACCATCGCCAGCAGGCTTTCGACCTTCGCGCGCGCCTCGGCCGCACCGAGCTTGATGCCCTGGATCTGGAACGGCTCCAGCAAGGCATCCGCCATGCTGTAGCGCGGATCGATCGCCGAGTATGGATCCTGGAACACCATCTGCATGCGTCGACGCAAGCGACGCAAGGTAGGTGCGGATAGCGCGCGCAGATTGACGTTGTCGAACTGGATCTCGCCCGCACTCGGCTCCAGCAGGCGCAGCACCAGCCGCGCCAATGTGGACTTGCCGCAGCCAGATTCACCGACCACGCCGGTCACCTTGCCGCGCGGGATATCGAGCGTCACATCGCTCACCGCCATCATGGCGCGCGCCTTGCCGAACAGCCCCTTGCGACTCTCGAACCTTTTGCCGAGGCCGCGTAGCGTCACCAGGTCAGACATGGACATTCCCCATGCCTTCCGGGAAATGGCAGGCGATCTCGCCGCCGCCCATGGGACGATCCAGCGCCGGCACTATGCCATCACAGGGCGGCCCCCGGCGTGCACAGCGTGGATGATAGCGGCATCCGGACGGATAATGCGCGACACTCGGCACGGCACCCGGAATGCCGGTGAGACTGCCCGGCACCGTATCCTCGCGCGGGATGCAGCGGATCAGCGCCTTGGTATAGGGATGGCGCGGATTGGCAAAGATCGCCTGCACGGCATGGCTTTCGGCGATGCGCCCGGCATAGAGCACCACGACCCGATCGCAGGTCTGCGCGACCACGCCCATGTCATGAGTGATGAGGATGAGTGCTAGATCACGGTCGCGCACCAGTTCCACCAGCAGATCGATGATCTGCGCCTGGATCGTGACGTCCAAAGCCGTCGTTGGCTCGTCGGCGATAATCAGGTCGGGGTCGGCCGCCAGCGCCATGGCGATGACGATGCGCTGCTTCATGCCGCCCGACAGCTGGTGCGGATAATGGTGATAGAGCGTCGCGGCTTCCGGAATGCGCAGCTTCTCCATGATCTCGATGCTGCGCACCTGGGCTGCCTTGGCATCGAGCTTGAGGTGCAGCCGCGCGACCTGGTCGATCTGCGCCCCCACCCTCATGACGGGATCCAGGGAGGTCATCGGATTCTGCGTGATGAAGGCGATGCGTCGCCCCCGCAGCTTGCGGAAGGCAGGCTCCGGCAGCGTTGTGAGCTCGGTGCCGTCGAAGGTGATCGTGCCGCGCTCGATCCGCCCGCCGATGAGCGGCAGCAGCCCCATCACGGAAAGTGCGGTGAGCGACTTGCCCGAACCGGACTCCCCGACGATGCCAAGGATCTCGCCCTTGTCGACATGGAAGGAAATGCCGTCCAGCGGCCGGATGCCATGGATATCGATGCTGAGATTTTTGACGTCGAGGAGCGCCATGGGGTCAGCCTTCCCGCAACTTGGCGCGGATATCGAGGGCGCGGATGAGCGCATCGCCGAACAGGTTGATCATGATGACAGTGACAGCGACGGCAAGGCCCGGGAAGATGATGATCCAGGGTGCCTTGAAGATCTGGGCCGTCCCGCTGCTCATCATGGCACCCCAGCTCGGCACCGGCGGCTGCGCGCCGAGGCCGAAGAAGCCAAGGGTTGCTTCCAGGATGATGGCGTCACCGGTCGCCAGCATGCCGCAGATGATCACCGGCGCCAGCGCATTGGGCATTAGATGGCGGAACACGATATGGCCGTGGCTGGCGCCGAGATTGCGCGTGGCCTCGATGAAGGTTTCGTTCTTTAGGCCCAATATCTGCGCGCGGGTAAGGCGGGTGAACTGCGCCAGATAGGCAATCCCGATCGCCAGCATAGTGGAATGGAGGCCAGGCCCGATGATAGCGACAAGAATGAGGGCGATGAGGATTTCCGGGAATGACCAGGACAGATCCACCGCGGCCGTCACAAACCGGTCGAACATGCCGCCGAAATAGCCGGCCACCGCCCCCAATGTCATGCCAACCAGAACCGAAACGCTGATCGCCGTGATGCTGACCGAGAGCGAGGTACGCGCGCCGTACATGATGCGCGAGAGCACATCGCGGCCGAACTCATCCGTGCCCAGCCAATGCGCCAGGCTCGGCGCCTGGGACGCGATGGAGAGTTCCTGCACGTCATAGGGATAGGGTGTCAACCAGGGGGCCAGCAAGGCCAGCAGCACAAGGCAGATGAGATAGCAGCCGGAGATGCCGCCCTTGGGTGTCAGCAGCACCTTGCCAGCAACGCTGCGGCGAAACGACTGCCCGGCCCCTGCTTGCGTGTCGATGATGAGGCTCATGTCATTGCCTGCCGCACGCGTGGGTCCATCGCCGCTTGTACCAGATCGCCGATGAGCGTTCCCAGCATGACAGCGATCGCCAGCATCAGCAGGCAGCCTTGCATCACCGGATAGTCATGCTGGTTGAGCGCCTTGATGAGCAGCGTGCCGAGCCCCGGCCGCGCAAAGACGAATTCGACCGTGACGGCGCCGCCCAAAATCCAGCCGATGCGCAGGCCGAGGATGGTGACCACCGGCATGAGCGCATGGCGCAAGACATGGCGCAGCTGGATGCGCCGCGCCGGCAGGCCCTTGGCATGGAGCAGCAGCACGAAGTCCTTCTGCATCGTCTCCAGCATGGCGATGCGTGTCACCCGCGCCACCAGCGCCGTCCCGCCAAGCCCGATGGTGAGCACGGGCAGGATGATCGCCTGCCAGCTCCGTGCGCCCGATACCGGTAGCCAGCCGAGTTGCACGGAGAACAACAGGATCAGCAGCAATCCCAGCCAAAAACTGGGCAAGGTCGACCCCAGTAGAATACCGGCCATGATGCTCTGGTCGATCCTGCTGTCCTTGTAGATGGCAGCCAGCGTGCCGGCGGCAATGCCCAGCAGAGTCGAGAACAACAGGGCAGCGGCCCCGAGGCGCAGGCTGAACGGGATATTCTGGGCAAGGAGTGCCGAGACCGGCCGCCGCATGACGATGGCATCGCCCAGATCGCCCTGCGCCATGTTGCCCAGCCAGAGCAGATATTGTTCTACCAATGGCTTGTCGAGGCCGTAGCGCGCGGTGATGATCGCCTTCTGCTCCGGCGTCGAGCCAATGCGCAGCAGGTTGTCGACCGGGTCGCCGGGCACCAGATGGATGATGCCGAAAATAATGATCGAAACGGTGAAGAAGACCGGGATCAGCAGCAACAGCCGCCTGACGATATAACTCAGCATCCCGGTCTTCTCCCGCTTATGCGCTTACTCGGCGACTTCCATGTCCATGATCGAGATCGCGTCGATCTGGATGGAATGGATCGCGGCCGGCAGCTTCAGGCGTTCCTTGTTGTAGCCGATGTTCTGCACCGGCTGGTAGATCGGGGCAAAGACGAACTGCGACAGCAGGTATTCGTGGTAGGTCTTGAAGTTGGCAATCCGCTCGTTGACCGTCTTCGATTCCGTCAGTGCCTTCTTGTCGAGTTCTTCCGATTTCGGATCGTTCCACATCGAGATGTTGGGGTAACCCAGACGCTCGCCGCTGAAGAACCAATCAAGGATGTCGGCGTTGTTCCAATTGTAGGAACGCACCGCCAGCTGATGTTCGTTCTTCTTGTACTGGTCCTTGATGGCACTGGAGTCATAGACGGTGATCTCGGCATTCATGCCGACCGCCTTCAACTGCGCCTGCACCGCTTCGGTCAACCGCTTGAACTCGGTATCCGACTGGGTCCAAAGCTTCACATTGAGCGGCTTGCCGTCCTTCACCCGGATACCGTCATCGCCCAATTTCCAACCGGCCTCGTCAAACACCTTGGCCGACCGTGCCGGGTCGTAGGAGATGTCGAATTTGGGATCGACCTTCGATTCCGGCAGCGCACTGATCAGGAAGTTGTGCGCCTCGGACCCAACGCCGCCATAGATGCTGGCCAGGATCTCTTTCTGATTGATGGCAAAGGCCGTGGCCTCACGGACCTTGATATCGTCGAACGGCGCCTGGGTGACGTTGATCGGCATGTAAGCCACGTCGAGACCGGGCAGGGTCAGAACTTCGACATTGGCTTCCTTCTTGAGCTCGCCGATGAAATCGGTGGGCACGGCGAGCAGCATGTCGACGCCACCGGTCTTCAGTTCAAGGAAGGCGGTCGATTCTTCCGGGATCTCGCGGAAGGTCAGTTTCTCGATCTTGGCCGGCCCCTTGTTCTCGGAAAGAGATGCGCCCCATTTGTAATCTTCATTGCGGACCAGCACGGTTTCCTGGCCGATGGCGAAGGTTTCCAGCTTATACGGGCCGGTGCCGATGGCGGCGGTGACGCCGAAATTATCGCCCAGTTCCTGATAGGCCTTCGGTGCGGGGATGCCCATGAACACGCTGGACAGATTGTAGAGCAGATTGGGCTCCGGGTGTTTCATCACGAACTTCACGGTGTAGTCGTCGACCACCTCGACCTTGTCGATGGCGCCGACCAGATATTCATTGTCGGTGCCGGTGAACATGGGAATCCAGGCGGCGATGGTGGCGGCATTGAATGGTTCGTCGTTGTGGAACTTCACGCCTTGGCGCAAATGGAAGGTCCACAGCATGCCGTCCGGTGCTTCTTCCCAGGACTCTGCCAGATGCGGGTGGTAGCTCTGGTCGGCGTCCTGTACCACCAGCCGATCGTAAAGCATCGACGTGGCGATGTTGAGCATCGCCCCTTTGATCGGGTTATAGGTGGGGGCACCCACCTCGTTGGTACTCATGACGAAGGTCGCTTCCTGCGACCACGCCATCGAGGCCGACCCGGCCAAGGTCATCAGCGCTGTTCCGCCGATAAGGAATGCTTTGCGTAAATGCTGTTTCAAGGAAGCCTCCATTCGTTTCTGTTTCGTTGATTGCGGCAATTAGCCCGAGTGTCGGGTCGACATCGTTCATAAATCAGGGCAGCGGTCCGGATGTTTCGCCGACATAGCCGGTAAAGCGGCTATAGAGCGCCGACACCTGGTTCATGCGCGTCTCCACCGACGGACCCAGTTCGTTGAAGATGCTGTTGATGAGGAGTGCGATGAGGCTGGCAACCGGCGCAGTTGAATCCCAGAACTGGTTGATCGCGGTCGGTACTACGAACATCTCGTCGACCAGCTCGCGGCCCCAATCACAATAGGAATCGGTGATGAGCGTGGTGGGAACGCCCGCCGCCTTCGCCTCAGTCGCGAGTAGACGCGCGAGGCGCGAATAGCGCCGCCCCTCGATCAGTACCAGCCCGACCTTGCGCGCATCGGCCAGCAGCACTTCCGAAAAATTCCCGCCAGCAAGATCGAGGAGATGCACGCCACTGCGCAGATAATGGAGCTGGTTGACCAGGAACTGCGCTAGACCCCGCTCAGTCTGGAATCCTGCCACATAAATAGTCGGAAGCCGCGCCAGGCGTTTCACCGCGCGTTTCCATTCCTTGCTGTGCGCGAGTTCGTAATTACTGACCAGCGCAGCGATCTCCATCTCCAGCCCGCGCGCCAGTTCATCGTCACCGCGGCGGCTTCGCTCGCGGTAATCCTTCAACCGATCGCCGATCAGCCACGGTTTGTCGCCGATATCGGCCTTGAGATCAGCTTTCAAATCCTTGAAATGCTGATAGCCGATGGCGCGGCAGAAGCGGCCGACCGATGGTTCGCTCACGCCGATCTTCTGCGCCAAGGTCGCCGCCGTCTCGAACGGCAGACCATTGAGATTGGCCAGCATGAAACTGGCGATCGCCTTTTCGGTCTTCGTGGCGCGTTCCAAAGACGCGTTCAAGCGATCACGCACTGAATCGCGCATGCCCATTCCCACCGTCGCCAATCCTGTTGCCGCTGTTATCGTTTCAACGCGCAGGATCAGTTTCGCTAGTTTTCTATCATTCTGTCAATACCGTTTGTTTTCTGTCATTTTCTGGACGCTTCGGGCAGGCCCGCAAGCCGCGCTTGGGCCGATCTCATTTGACATGAGGTCGAGCGATATCTTTCAAAATCGTCGGAAAGCCCGCGATCTAAAAGGCGACCTGATCGCCACCCTTCAGCTTCAGCATGGCGCGCGCCTCGGCCGGCGTGGCGATCTCGAGCGACAGGCCTTCGAGAATGCCGCGGATCTTCCGCACCTGTTCGGCATTGCTCTTGGCAAGCTGGCCCGGCCCCAGATAGATGCTGTCCTCCAACCCGACCCTGACATTGGCGCCCATGGTGGCGCCCATCGTGGCAAGGTTCATCTGATGGCGCCCGGCGGCCAGGATCGACCATTGGTAGTCGGCGCCGAACAGCCGGTCCGCCGTGCGGCGCATATGTGCCAGGTCTTCCGGATGCGGGCCGATGCCGCCCAGGACGCCGAAAATAGTCTGCACGAAGAGCGGCGGCTCAAGCAGCTTGCGGTCGAGGAAATGTGCCAGGGTATAGAGGTGCCCGATATCGTAGCATTCACACTCAAACCGCGTGCCGCAGCCATGGCCAAGCTCCCGGATCACCCGTTCGATCTGGTCGAAGGTATTGCTGACGATGTTGTCGCGGGTCTTTTCGACATAGGGTTTTTCCCAATCGTATTTCCACTCGGTGATCTTGTCGGCCGCATGGAAGATGCCAAAATTCATCGACCCCATGTTGAGCGAGCAGAGCTCCGGTTTGGCGCGCAAGGGCGCCGCCAGCCGGTCATCCATTGACATGCCGAGCGAGCCACCGGTGGTGATGTTGATGACCGCATCGCAGGATTGCTTGATGCGCGGCAGGAATTGCATGAACACATCCGGATTCGGCGTCGGCCGTCCATCCTTGGGATCGCGCGCATGGAGGTGGATGACCGAGGCGCCGGCTTCGGCGGCCGCGATCGACTCTTTGGCGATCTCGTCCGGCGTGATAGGCAGATAGGGCGACATGGTCGGTGTGTGCACCGAGCCGGTGACGGCGCAGGTGATGATCACCTTGCGGCCTTTGGTCGCCTTCGGCGCCGTTGCGCCAGACTCGATCTTGGCCATTTCCCCACCTTTTTCTGATTGCGACGTGTTTACTTCAATTCTGCAGCAGCCGCAGAATGATGTCCGCGGCTTCGGAGATGTCTTCCTGCAGAGCTGCGCGCGCGCCGGCGCCGTCGCCCTTGCGCAAGGCGGCGATCATCGCCTCGTGATGATCCATGCCGAGGCCTAGAGTGGCCTCCCCCCTCATGGTGTTAAGGCACGGGCCGACCTGCATCCACAGGCTTTCGATGATCGGCATCAGCAGCGGCGAACGCGCCGCCTTGTAGATGGTGAAGTGGAAATCGAGATTGAGGTCGAGATAGCCTTCCGCTGACTCCGATGAAGCCATGCGGTTCATGGCGGCCTGGATTTCCTGGAGGCGCGCGAGTTCGGGGCGGGTGATGGTGAGAGCGGCCCATTCCGCAGCCTTGCCCTCGATCTCGCACCGCACGCGGCGGAGATCCATGAGGCGACTTGCGGTCATCTGCGGCACCTCGACGCCGCGATTGGGATTGTTCTGCAGCGCCTGCTCGGCCACCAGCCGCCGGAGCGCCTCGCGGATCGGCATGGCGCTGGTACCAAACACCTTCTCCAGCTTCGCGACCACCAGCCGCTCCCCGGGCACATAATCGGCCGACATGATGGCGCGCTTCAGGCGAGCATAAACGTCCTCATGGGTAGTGCCATGGGGCACGTCACCCACCGCCGCCATCTTAGTGCTGGCAACGCGCAGCTTGGGCGCGGCAGGACCGCGCCGTTTCAGGGTGACGGCCATGATGCTCAGTGCATCCGGTCAGTGCCGGGTCGGCAGGATCGAGCGGTAGTCGTTGAGGAAGTCATCGAATATATCCGTGAAAGCGCCGATATCGGCGCGGGTGAAGGGGAGCGAGAGAGCGATCATGCCACGCGGCGTGGTGTATTGCCCGCGCAGCAGCATCTCCAGCTGCCACAGATGCAGGAAGCGATGATCGGCCGCTTCGACGTCATGGGGCGAGCGGATCTCGCCTTGTACGAAATGAAGGTTCATCAGCGATCCCACCCCGGTGACGGTGCCGGCCACGTTCCGTCGCGCCATCTGCTCATTCATGGTGGCCCGGAGATCATCGCCTAGGGCGTTCATGGAATTGAGCGCCGATTCGGTCAAGACCTGGGTGAAGCCGGTGAAGCCCGCCGTCATGCTGAAGATGTTGTTGTTGAAGGTGCCGCCATGGCCGAAGGCATTGGGCGACGCCGGATCGAACCGGTCGAGAATATCGGCACGGCCGCCGAAAGCGCCGAAGCTGCAGCCGCCACCGATATATTTGCCGAGGGAAATCATGTCGGGCTTGATGCCGGCCTTGCCGTGATAACCGCGATAGGAGAGGCGCGAGGTCATCACCTCGTCGAAGATGAGCAGGATGCCGGCCTTTTCGGTTTCGGCCCGCAGCATGGCGAGGAAATCGGCTTTCGCCTCAATGCAGCCACCACCGCCCATCATCGGTTCCAGGATGACCGCCGCCAATTGCCCGGCATGCTGCTGGATCATGGCATTGGTGCCGGCGATGTCGTTGTATTGCGCAAAGATGAAGGGATAGGGTGCGTTCAACGGCGAGCCGCCATGGGCGAAGGTCAGGATACCGCCGTGATAGCCGCCATCGAACACCAAGATCGAGGGACGACCGGTCACCGCGCGGGCCGTCGACAGCGCCATCAGATTGGCCTCGGTGCCGGAATTGCAGAAGCGCACACGTTCGACCGCCGGATAGCGTTCAACGATCGCCGCCCCCAGCCTGGCTTCATAGGGGTTCGGCCCACCCAGCACCCAGCCCGAATCCGCCACCTGCTTGATCGCGTTGGCGATGAGCTCATTGCGATGACCATAGAGACCGGCCGTGTATTCGCTGACGAAATCGACATAGGTATGGCCGTCGAGATCATGGAGGCGGTTGGCCTCGCCGCCGGTGAGCGTCAGCGGAAAGGGTTCGTAATAGAGGACAGCGCGCGTGTTGCCACCGGGCAGCGCCTGCTTCGCCGCTTCGTGGCGCGCGCGGCTTTGCGGATTGGCCTTTGTGAAGCGCTGGCGCGTGTCGGCGATGGCGGCATCGAGCTCGAAATTGGTGCCAATGGCTGGGGCTTGCATGTCTCACCTATTTGATCAAACTTTTAAAAAACTAGCCGGCGATGCCATCTCTGTAAAGAGCCGACATTGATTCTGAAGCTATATCGTTGGCATTGACAGCGAGAAATCATCACTCTAACATTTGATCAAATCAATAAGCAAAAAACATCAAACAGAGCAGGAGGCTGAACATGACATCGAAAGTTGTTTGGGCCGCATTGACCCTTGCCGTCGCCACCACCGGTGCCGCAGCGAGCGCATCGGCGGAAGAAGGCTTCACCGCCGTCGGTTGGGGCGGCAGTTGGAACGAGGCCTATGACCAGGGCGTGTTCCAGCCCTTCACCAAGGAAAGCGGCATCAAGGTGACCGTCGACGAATGGGAGGGGGACCTCGCCAAGGTCCGCGCCCAGATCGAAAGCAATGCCATTGTCTATGATTTCGTCAGCGTCGAGGCGCCCGCCTTGGAAATCGGCTGCGCCGAGGGCCTGTTCGAGAAGCTGCCCGCGGCGATCTATGCGCAGAAGGACGAATATCTGCCCGGCACAATCCATCCCTGCGGCATCGCGTCCGATACCTGGGCAACGGTGATGGTCTATGACGGCAACAAAATCAAGGACGGACCGCATAGCTGGGCCGACTTTTGGGATGTCGAGAAGTTCCCAGGTAAGCGAGGCATGCTGGGCGGTGCGCAATACACCTTGGAGAACGCCGTGATGGCGATGGGTGTCGCGCCAGCCGATGTCTATACCGAACTCCGGAAACCCGACGGCGTCGACAAGGCCTTTGCCATGCTCGACAAGATCAAGCCGCATGTCGTGTGGTGGACCAGCTCGACCAAGGCGCTGCAGAACCTCACCGCCGGCGAAGTGGTGATGACCGATCTCTACAACGCCCGCGTCACCTCGGAAAACGAGAAGAACAAGACCAACTACGTGATTGCCTGGGATGCCGGCTTCTTCTACGGGACCGACATGTGGGCCGTGGTGAAAGGCGCACCGCATAAAGCGGAAGCCGAGAAGTTCCTCGATTTCTTTGCCAAGCCTGAGAACCAGGCCGGCTTCCCGAAGCTCTATGCCTATGGCGTTGGTCATAAGAAGGTGGCTGACTACCTGACGCCAGAGCAGATCAACCGCCTGCCAACCTCGGGCGACAACCTTTCCCATGGGGCGGTTTACGACACCGATTTCTGGGCAGAGAATAAGGAAGCACTCGAGCAGCGCTTCCAGGCTTGGCTCGCCCAGTAGTATTGACGACCAATATGGGTAGGGTGGTTTGACACAAGCGGACTCTATCCAGCGGGAAACATACCGAGCGCCAGGTTTCTGGCGCTCGGTCTTTTCCAAGATCCTGTTCGGCGCGGAGATGCGCCATTTTGCGCTGGTGCTGCCCCTCCTTCTCTTCATCCTGGTGACGGTGGTGGTGCCGGTCGGGCACTTCCTTTACCGCGCCATCGACAATTCGACCCTTGCCAACAATCTACCACACGCGGCGGCGAGCCTGGAAAACTGGCAGCCGCAGGACGGTGTGCCGGGGAATGCCACCTTCGCAGCCTTTGCCGCCGATATCCGCGCCGCGGTGGCCGCCGAAACCCTGGGCCAGATGGCACAGAGCCTCAACCAGCAGCTGACCGGCACGCGCAACATGATGCTGAAAGCCGGGCTGATGGTCGATGACAGCATCACCGACCTCAATGCCAAGGACATGTTGCTCGCCAAGCTGCCGGGCCTTGCAAACGTAAAGATGTGGATGCTGGTGAAGGCGGGACGCTCGTCCTTCACCGACTTCTATCTGTTGCAGTCGCTGGATCTGGAGCGAAACTTGAACGGCGAGATCGCCGCGGTAGCGCCGGACCGGTCGATCTTCCTGGCCGCCATCTGGCGCACCATCGTCATCAGCATCAATGTCACGCTGATCTGCGCGCTGCTTGCTTTGCCAGTGGCACACGTGCTGGCCAGCGCGCGGCCACCTTATGCCGGCATCCTGCTGGCGCTGGTGCTGTTTCCGCTCTGGACATCGCTGTTGGTGCGCACAGTGTCATGGATCATCATCCTGCAGGGCGAAGGGCCGGTGAATACCAGCCTCCAGTTCCTGGGTCTGATCGACGACCCGCTGCATCTCGTCTACACGCGCGGCAGCCTCTATATCGCGATGGTGCAGGTGCTCCTGCCGCTGATGATCCTCTCGATCCTTGCGGTGGTGGTGAAGCTGCCCAAGGAACTGGTGCGTGCAGCCACCTCGCTCGGTGCCGATTGGTGGCAGGCATATTGGCGGGTGCAATTGCCGCTCATAGCACCCGGCATCGTCACGGGTGCCGGCATCGTGTTCGTGTTTGCGCTGGGCTATTACATCACCCCGGCGCTGATCGGCGGCCCGCGCGACCAGATGCTGAGCTCCTATGTGGCGCTCTATACCAACAAGACCTTGAACTGGGGACTCGCGGCAGCCCTGGCCCTACAGTTGCTGCTGGTGTTGGCGGTCGCCATGCTGGGCTGGGCCGCGTTCCAGAAACTCAGCAGGGGCAAAAGCTGATGCATTTCTGGCCCCGCCTCCGCGCACAGCTCGCTGGTGCCCATACCGCGCTGGTGCTGCTGTTCATCCTGGCGCCGATCGCGATCATGGTCCCGATCTCACTCACCGCCGGCACCATGCTGACCCTGCCGGTCCCCGGCTGGTCGTGGCAATGGTACGAGGTGGTGTTCACCGATCCGCGCTGGACGCGGGCGTTCATGAATTCGCTGATCATCGGGGCGGCGTCGACCGTCCTGGCCACGATCCTGGGCACCTTCGCGGCGATCGGCCTGACCTGGGGTCGCTTTCCTGGCCAGCGGTTGATGCTGGCCGTCATCTCGGTACCGCTGATCCTGCCCATCATCATCATGGGCGTCGCCTGTTTCAGTTTCTATGCGACGATGGGGTTGGTGGGCTCGCGCCTCGCCCTTGTCCTCGCTCATGCGGGCCTTGCCGCTCCCGTGGTGGTGACGACGGTGATGGCCAATCTCAAGAGCTTCGACCGCACCTTGATGCGCGCCGGCGCGTCGCTTGGGGCAGGCCCGCTCCTCGCCTTCCGTCGCATCCTGGTGCCACTGGTCGCGCCCGGCATTTGTACCGGCGCCTTGATCGCCTTCCTCATCTCCTTCGACGAGGTGGTGATCGCGAGCTTCCTCACCACAGCCGACCAGCGCACCCTGCCACGGCAGATCTTCAGCGGGGTCCGTGAATCGATCAGCCCGGCGATCGCGGCGGCGGCCGTCATCCTCATCCTCTGTTCCGCCATCGTGCTGGCGCTGACCGCCGAGATGCAGCGCCGCGCCCGCAAACTGCAGATGAAACCCAGATGAAATCAGATTGCCCGATCATCGATTTGCGCGGTGATGCGCCCGCCCGCGGCCGGGCGCACGGCGAAGCCGCCCGCACCCTCATCGTCCAGCACATCGACAGCTGGCGTAATGCGTCTGAGAAGCAAACCGGCCTGCCTTATCGTGAGATCATCGCGCAAATGCTGGGCGGCACGTGCTTTCCGCAGGCAACGAAAAGATGGACGCCACATCTTTGGACCGAGTTGGAAGGCATCGCCGAGGGTGCTGGTCAGGCCTTCGAAGACGTCCTGGTCCTCAACCTCACCGATGAGCAATGGTGGTTCTTCGCCCAGCGCCAGGCCGAAGCCTGCACCAGCTTCGCCTATCGCGATGCCGGCGGGGCCGTATGGTCGGGGCAGAATCTCGACATCACCGGCTGGATGGATGGCTTGCAGGTGGTGCTGCGCCATGATCTGGAACCTTCCACCGGCGGGACAAGCCTCGTGGCGACACTCGCCGGCACGATCGGCATGACCGGGATCAACTCCTTCGGTGTCTCGATCTGTTGCAACACCCTGCTGCAATTGCCGCCATCGGCTGACGGATTGCCGGCGCTGTTCGTCATCCGCGGTTTCCTCGACCAGCCGAGCCTTGCAGCGGGCGATGCCTTCCTGCAGCGCGTGAAGCATGCATCCGGCCTGCATTATCTTCTGGCCGGTCCCGGCGAATGGCTGGGCGTCGAATGCGATGCAAGGGGCGTGCGCAGGATTGGTAGCAACGAAAGCTGGTACGCGCACACCAACCACCCCAAGCATCTGCCGCAATCGGGATCGCGCTCATCCACCGACCGGCTTGCAGCGATGGAATCGGCGCTGTCTGACGGCCGCGGATTGGAAGTGCTGGGGCTTGCGCCCATCTGCCGAGACGGCAGCTCAGCCATCGACCCGATCGGCTTTACGATTTTCTCAAGCCATTGGAAGAACGAGCCAGATGCCGTGGCCACGATCGCCCCAGGCCCGCCCAGCCAGGCAAGCTATCGCAGCATAGCGCAGTTAAGCACCCGTTAGCAGGCCGAGCAGTCGATCGCGCGTCAGCGGCAGATCGCGCAGGCGAACGCCCAAGGCCCGAGACGCCGCATTACCGATCGCCGCGGCAACCGGCCCCTGCGCGGCTTCGCCGGCGCCGAGCGGCGGGTGCGATGGATCGACGATAAAGCGCGTCTCGATCTCCGGCACCTCGGCGAAAGTCAGGATCGGATAGCTTTGCCAGTCCATCATTGGCACATGGCCGTTCTCCAGCTCAATACCTTCCTTCAGCGTCCAGCTCGTCGCCTGGATGGCGCCGCCTTCGATCTGGTTGCGGGCACCTGCCGGGTTGACCAGCAGCCCGGCATCGACGCAGAGCCAGAGCCGTTCGACACTCACAACTTCGTCGACCGAAACATCGGCGACCGCGGCAAGCCAGGCGCCCTTGTTCTTGTAGCGGGCGACGGCGAGGCCCATGGCCCGACCGGTGCCAGCCTGCTGCCGCCCAGGCCATTTGCTCATCTCCGCAGCGCCTATCAGCACGGTGCGGCAGCGCCGGTCAGCGAGATGCCGCAAGCGAAAGTCCAGGGGGTCGGCATCCGCCAGATCGGCCAGTTCATCCATCGCCGATTCGATCGCGAAGACATTGAGATGCGCACCGAGGGACCGCAGTGAGGAAGTCCGCACCGGGCTGTGCGTGTCAAGCCGAATGCTGATGTCCTGATGTGCGAGATCATAGATCGCGGCGGCATTGCGCGAGGCGCCGCCACCGGCAGCATCCGGTAGGTCGGCGATCTTGCTCGGCAAGCGGGTAGCGTCCAGCGCCTCTGCCGAGGTGAGGTTGATGTAGCCGCCGGTGCCTGGCCGCTGGGCATGAGGCGGGCTCAGCACCGAGAATTTCCAGGCAGCGATCCGCCCGTCCGTATCGACCGCAGCATCTATTTCCGCCGACATCGCCGCGCCCAAAGGCGCACGGCTGAGTTCATCCTGCCGCGACCATTGCACGCGCACCGGCCGGCCTTGCCGAGCCATGGCAATGATCGCCGCATCGAGTGCCGCATCATCGGCGCCGTTATGGCCGTAGCAACCGGCGCCGGCCATGTGAATGACCCGCACCGCGGCCGGCTCGAGGGACAGACATTTGGCAATTGTATCGCGCAAAGCGAAGACGCCCTGCGAATGGGACCAGATTGTCAGGCGCCCACCGTCATATAGCGCCAGCGCACAAGACGGGCCGATCGAAGCATGAGCGATGTGCGCCCGGGAGTAGCGTGCGGAAATGCGCCGGGCCGAGGGCACGGGCGTCGTGATGATCCCCAGCACCGCATGTTGCACATCCGGTGCTAAAGGCGGCTGCCACAACCCGTCCACCTTTTGCCAGGCAACGAAACTATCCGCCTCGGCATGAGCGCAGTGAACGCGGTACTCGTCGTCGCCCAGCAGCGCCAGGAAATCCTGCGTCCGAAGTGTCGCGACGTCGGGATAGCGTCGGGCGAGCCAATCGGCGTCGACATGGGCAAGGCAAGCGAGGCGGAAGGGTTGGCGGACCACCCGCGCATGCACCATGCCGTCCAGCACCATGTCCTGGATGAAGCCACCTCGTGACAGTTTGATGCGCATGTCGCTGCGCGGCTGGCTGGTGCCGACGAGGCGATGCGACGCGATGGACTTCACGGCGATTTGGCCGGTGACCGGCTGCTGCCAGTCGACCAGCCTGGCCAGCGACCAGAAATCGAGATCCGTCGCCGTCCCGTGCAACAGGATGGTTCCGTCCTGGCAGGTCAGCCCGCTGATAGCGGCGTCGAGCTGCACGGCCGCCGTTTTCAGCAACGCATCGCGCGCCTGAGCGGCGGCGAGGCGTAGAGCCGCCCCGGACATTTCCACCGATTGGCTACCGGCCGTGAAGCCCTCATTGGGCGAGCGATCGGTATCGGTTGCCTGCGCATCGATACGTCCCAGGGCAACGTCCAGCTCCTCGGCCACGATCTGCGAGAGGGCCGTGGCGATGCCCTGCCCCAGCTCGACCTTGCCGGAATAGATGGCAATTCGGCCCGGACGATCGAACGAGATCCATTGCCCCAGGATCGGGCTGTCGAGGAGGCTGCGCGGCAAGGCGTTGGCAGTCATCCCGGTGCTCCCAGTGCTCCTGCTGCCCCGATCTCCGCCGCCGCCCGTTCCACCGCGCGCAGGATTCCACCATGCGCCCCGCAGCGGCAGAGATGCCGGTCGAGGGCCGCCACGATGGTGGCGCGGTCCGGGTGTCGATCGCGCTTCAGCAGGCTGAAGGCACTCATCATGATGCCGGAGAGGCAATAGCCGCATTGGCCGGCGCATTCCGCCTCGAAAGCCGCCATGAGTGCCAGGCCGATCGAATCCCGCGCCAGCATCTCGGCGGTCGTCACCACCTTGCCGGCCACGGCCGAGACCGGCAGGGTGCAGGCATAAGCGGGGGCGCCATCGACATCGACGACACAGGCTCCGCATTGCTCCAACCCGCAACCGAAATGGGTTGCCTTCAACTGCAGCCGGTTGCGCAGCGCGTAGAGCAGCGGCTCATTTTCCGGCGCATCGAGGGTGACCGGGGCGCCGTTGAGGTGGAAGCTGGTGGCGGTCGTCACGGCATGTCAGCTTTCCGGCCCGGCATATTTTCCGGCCGTGGCGGGGAACATGTTCTTGATGATCTTCATGCGGCTGACATCGACCGTCGCATCCATATGCAGGAAGATGGCGGCATCGCGGAACAGTTTTTCGATACCGAATTCCAGCATAGCGCCATTGCCGCCATGCAGTTCCAGCGCGTGGGTGGCGACCTTCATGATTTCCTCGGAGGCATAGACCTTGGACATGTTGCACAGCACGTCGGCACCCGGGTGGTCCTCGTCGACCGCCTTGGCGGCACGGTCGACCAGCGCGCGCACGGCCTCGATCCGGGTCGCCATGTCCGCGAGGCGCAAGGCGACGGCCTGGTGCTTGATGAGGATCCGGCCACCTTGCACATAGTTCTGGACATAATCCGCCGTACGCTCAAAACAGGCGACACCGACACCGAGATTCTTGGCGGCCTGAATGATCTTGCCGGCGCGGAAATACTGCCCGGCACTGCCCAGCGCCAGATCCCTGACCAGCAGATGATCGGCCGGCACGCGGCAATCCTCGAAGACGAGTTCGCCGTTGTTCATGAAGCGGCAGCCGACCGTTTCGTTGCATTTGGCGACGGTCAGGCCGGGCGTGTCGCGCGGTACCAGGAAGCTCGATGTCCCCTGCAGCATGCCCTTGGAGGTATCGGTGTTGGCATAGACGACATAGAGGCTGGCGTCATAGCCGTTAGAGATGAACTGCTTGCGGCCGTTGATCACCCAGTGATCGCCCTGCAGGACCGCCTTGGTGTTCATCGCCGCCTCCGGCACATTGTAGGGCAGCCAGCGGTCGGAGGCGCCGCGCGGTTCCGTCAGGCAATGCGCCAGCAGGAATTGCGGATCGGCGAGCAAACGCGGGAACCATCGCGCCTGCAGATGCTGTGGCGCCAGTTCGCGCAGCAGGATCGAGACCTTCCAGTTCTGCACCAGCTTGTCGGCAAGACCGGAATCGCCGCGGGCGATTTCCTCGGAGATGAGGGCGAAGGTGCGCACCTCGGCACCGGGTTCCAGCTCGATGCCGCCGTGGTCCACCGGGACACCCAGGGTGCGGACACCGATCGTCTCGGCACCTTCCAGGATCGCGCGCGGCAGGCGATCGCCGGGGGTCATATCCCATTCGCGCTGCCAATTGCCGCGAATGAACGGCGTCACCACATCGTCGACAAAGGCGCGGCAACTGTTGCGCATCAGTCGCTGCTCTTCCGACAGCGAACCGTCATCGGCATGGATCATGGCGCCGCTCCCTGTGATTTCCTGAAAAGGTCCACCAGCCAATCGGCGACCAAAGGCCGGTAGAGCCACGGGATGTTGTTGCAGACGTGATTGCCTTCGGCGAATACCTGGAGATCGACCGGGCCGCGGCAGATGTCAGCGCAAGCCTGCGCCTGTGCGGCGGGGAAGATCCGGTCCTTGCCGCCGTGGAGGACCAACGCCGGGATCACCGGGCCGGACTGCCCCACCAGCGAGAACGCGCAAGCGCGGGCCGCCACGTCATCGCCGCCGAGCGCGAAGGTCATGTTGTCGCGATAGACCTGCGGCAGCGTCGACCACAGGGCGCCGAGATCGAAGAAGCCGTTGATCGAGACGATTCCGGTGAGATTTTCCACCGCGGCTGCGGCACGTAAAGCAAGGAAGCCACCGAAGGCCATGCCGACGAGGGCGACCGCGCCGGACAGGCCCGGTCTCTTTTCAAGCGCCTTGACGATGGCTGCCACGGCGGGAGCGATGTCGGGGCGCAGGGGGCCGAAGGCCCTGCCCTCGCCTTGCCCCGGTCCATCGACCGACAGCGTTGCGATGCCGCGCGCCAGGAAATGGCGTTCGAAGGCGGGGAATTCCTCCTTGGTGGAATCGGAACCGGGGATGATCAGCGCCAGTGGATATTTGCCGGTTGGGCTCGGGCGGCGCAGGCAGGCATGCAAGGTTCCCGTCTCGAAGGGAACCTCGATCATCTCGCCCGGCGGGTCCAGCAGGGGAGCCGCGAGATGGAAGAGCGCCACCTTGCGCGCAGCCGCATTTGCCTTCGCCCTGAGATCATCGAAGGCCATGAACTGGCCGAAATGATAGAACAGGCTGGCCCGCGCATAGGCCTCGCCGGCAGTCACCCTGTGTCCGGCCGCCAGCGCCTCGGCGGCCAGGGCGGCATGGCGGTCGCCTTCGGCACACCAGGTCGTGAGCCAGTTCTCCCAGACACCCGCCCGGTCGATCACTGCGCGCGCGGTCGCCGACGGGATGCCAGCCACCTCGATGCGTGGCAGCCAGTGTTCGACGACACTCAGCAATCTGTTTTCAGGTTCAGCCATGGCCCCGGCTCAATTCGGCATGGCGAGCAGGATCGAGGCTGGCGCATTGGTGAGGTTGCGCAGCGCCCGCGCCTCGCCTGGTGCCAGGCGGCAGCTGTCGAGATAGCCGAGGGTCACGGTGCCATTCGGTGTCTCGACGGTCACCTCGCCCGCCACCACGATGTAGATCTTCTCGACCGCTGCGTCCTTGAGCGAGGTATGGCCGCCCGGCAACAGATGCGAGAGGCCGATCCAGATCGCATCGGTCTGGGTTGCCTCCTTGCCCTGGAGACGCAGGCAATGCATGCCCTCATGCTCCGGCGCCACATAGGGTTTCGCCTCGCGGTAGCGGGTCACCTGCATGGGTTTGTCCTCACGGTTTCAGCAGAACCCGGTCCGGATTGCCGCGCAGGACCGAAGCATAGGCCTTGGCGGCATCTTCAAACCGATGCACGGAGGCCGGGTTGATCGGGAACGGCTTCAGGATGCCGGCCTCGAATTTCGGCTTCAGCTTATCGAAGATGCGGGCGCCGTCGACCGAGGACAAGGCCAGCGTATCGATGCCGATATATTTGTGGCGGCCGCGGAAGAAATTGAAGATATCGAACGGCACGGCCCGGTCGAAGGTCGAGATGAAGACCTGCCGGCCCTGCTTCGCCAACGCGTTGTTCGCCATTTCGAAGAACGGGCTGCCGACGGTATTGAAGACGATATCCGCACCGTGGCCGCCGGTTTTCTCACGCACGATTCTCGCCACGTCATCGCTGCTGCTGTCGAACATCTCAACCGGGTTGCTGCGATGGCCGAGCAGCGCCTGCTTGTTGTATTCGACGGCAAAGACCTGAGCGCCGGCCATGGTCGCCAATTGAATGACGGCCTGCCCGACCTTGCCATTGCCGCCGCAGACCAGGACGACATCGGTCGGCTGCACGCCGCCCGCCTCGCGCAGTCCTTCGAACGCCGTGATGAAGGGGACGCCGATGGAGCCCGCCTCTTCCATGCTGAAGTTCACAGGCTTGGCGCGCACAGCCTTCTGGTCCAGCACCATCCATTTCGCGTGGCTGCCGTCCTGGGTGATGCCAAGCTCGCCGCCGCCGCCCCAGATCTCCAACCCGATCATCTGAGTAGGACCTTCGCGTACGATGCCGGCGAAGTCGCGGCCGGGAATGCGCGGCCAGATCGCGTGCGGCATGTGGCCGAGCGATGCCTTGACGTCGCTGGGGTTGACGCCGGCTGCCACGATCTCGACCAGCACCTGCCCCGGGCCTGGATGCGGCACCGGATGCTCCACGATGTCGATCAGCAGATTGTCGAGGTCCGGCGATTTCTGCGAGACCTTGAGGGCCTTGGCCGGCCGGACATCTACCTGAATGCTCATGCTTCCATTTCCTTCCCCGCAGGGTGCCGCCAGCCCATCACGCCGCCAGCCCTAAAATTCTTCTGGCTTCGGCCGGACCGGCGATCTGTGCGCCAAGTTTTTCGACCAGGTCGCGGCCACGCTCCACCAACTCGCCATTGCCCTTGGTGAGGACGCCCTTGGCGATGTAGGTGTTGTCCTCCATGCCGACGCGGATGTGACCGCCCAGCAGATAGGATTGCATCGCCATCGGGAATGACATGCGCCCCACCCCAAAGCCGGTCCAAACCGCATCGCGCGGCAGCATGCGTGAGGCAACCGCCATCACGTCCGGCGTCGAAGGGAAGCCGTATTTGATGCCCGTCACGATCGAGAACATGGGAGGCGATTTGAGCACGCCGGCCTTGAGGAGATCATGCGCCAGCTGGATATCGCCGGAATCGAAGACTTCCAGTTCCGGTTTCACGCCGGCACCGTTGATGATGTCGGCCATGATCTTGACGCTCCCCGGCGTGTTGATGACGACTTCCTGGCCGGAATTCATGGTGTTGAGGTCGAGCGTGGCGATGTCGGGCTTCAAGGCGGCGATATGCTCGACCCGCAATTCCGGCCGCCGCAAGGTGGTGCGCGGCCCCGCCACCGCCGGATCCTCGGCACCCGGCTGATAGCGGCCGCCGGGACCCGTCGTGATGTTGAGGATGAGCGCATTGTTCTTGGCGCGAATGCGCTCGATCACGTCGCGGTAATGGGCGAGCTCCATCGACGGCTTGCCGGTCGCGGGATCGCGGACATGGATGTGCACCACGGCGGCACCGGCATCGGCGGCGTCAAGGCAGGCCTCCGCGATCTCCTGCGGCGTCACCGGGAGGCCGGGGTGATTTTCGCGGGTGGTGATATTGCCCGTCACCGCGCAGGTGATGATGACTTTCTCCTGCATCAGAGATGCCTCCCGCCATCGACGACAATCCGCGTGCCAGTCGAGAATTTGAGGGCGATGGCGCAGGACAGGATCGCCTCCGCCACATCGGTGGGACTGGTGAGGCGTTTGAGCGGTGTCGTCGCCGCCACCTTGTCGGTGACCTCCTTGCCGCGACCGGGCACGAACTGCGTGTCGACCATGCCGGGGGAGACGGCCATGACGCGCACCGCCGGCGCCAGCGCGCGGCCAAGCGATTTGGTCATGACATCGATGCCGGCCTTGGCCGCGCAATAGGCGACGTTGGAGCCGACCCCCGTGAAGCCCGCGATCGAGGAGACATTGACGATGAGGCCGTCGCCGCTTTCCTTCAGGGCGGGCGCGAAGGCGCGGATGGTCGCAAAGACGCCGCGCCAGTTGTTGACGAAGATCTCGTCGATCAACGCATCGCTCAGACTATCCAGATCGGCATGGCCCACCGGCTTGGTGATGCCGGCGGTGTTGACCAGGATGTCGGCACGGCCGAAGGCCTTGAGCACGGCGTCGCGGAAGCCGTTGATCGTGGCGGTATCCTCGATCGCAATGGGGAGCGCGATATGACCGGCGCCGGGCATAGCTTTGACGATAGCGGCGGCCCGATCCTTGCCGGCGCGATAGCCGACCACCACCGTGGCACCAGCCTCCGCGAGCAGGCGGCAGGTCTCGCTGCCGATGCCCCCCGACCCGCCGGCGACGATGGCGACCTTGCCGTCAAGTGCGTGTGTCGACCCAATCATTCATGACCCCCGGCTTGTTTTCCGGTGATCGGCGGCACCGGAAAGCACGGTGTGCCAACGACCAGTTTGAACTCGTAATCGCTGGTGTAGAAAGGCGGTGTCGCATCCGGGTAAGCTGGATGCGGGCCTGTATGTTCGATGAAGCTGCCGACCAGCTGCTGCTTGGCACCGAAGACGACATCGTTGGCCAATGCTGCCGCCTGGTCGAAGAAGACCTGGGTGATGAGCGTCTTGTGGCCGGGTGCCGAGACGATGAAGTGGATGTGCGCCGGCCGCATCGGCGTGCGGTTCTGGGCGCGCAGCAGATCACCGACAGGCCCATTCGTTGGCACCGGATAGCCGGCTGGCCGCACCGATTGGAACGCGAATTTGCCGGCTGCATCGGTCGTGAACTTGCCGCGCAGGTTGAAATCCGCCTGGGTCGCATCCTGGTTTTCATAGAGGCCGATGGGCGAGGCCTGCCAGACATCAAGCGTGGCCCCGACCAGCGGCTGTCCGTCTGCCCCCGTGACCCGGCCCGAGAAGAACAGCGACGGGCCCGGCGTGCCAGCACGGGAGATGCAATCGCCGGCGGCGCAGACCGGCGCCTCGCCGCGATAGAACGGGCCCAGCAGCGCCGACATGGTTTCGCCCTGGCGGCCGTCATTGTTGATGAGGTCGACCAGGGTCGAGACGCCCAGCACATCGGCGGCCAGCACCACTTCGTTGTTGGATATATCGGTGTGGTGGCCGAGTGCCGCCAGCCAGCGCAGGCCGAACTCGAATTCCTGCTCGGTGGGGCGCGTCTCGGCGACGAACTGGTGGAGATGCGTCACCAGCGACGCCACCAGTTGCCTCAGCCGCGGATCGTCGGTGTTGGCCATCGCCGCCAGCACGATCGGCGTCACGTCGGCTTCCGTGGCTATGAGTTTCGGCAGTTGCTTGATCTGGCTCATGAGCGGATTCCGTCGAATTTACGCGCGGGCATGCTGCGGGCGCTGTTTCAGGCCCTGCAGATGCGGGTATTTTTCGGTCAGCAGGGCGCCGTGATAATAGGTCTGCGAGAACGGCGCGGTCGCCCGGATGGCGTCCAACCAGGCCGCAATCTGTGGTGCCTGGTCCCACATGCCGTCGAGGTTGATATCGTCCATCCGCACGATCACCGGCATGATGGCGATATCGGCCAGGGTCAGCGCCCGGCCCATCAGCCAGGGGCCTCCGCTGTCGCCCAGCCAGGCCTTCATGCGATCGACGCTGCGCTGCAGGCGGCCCAGCGCCTCGTCCATCTCGGCCTGCGGGAAACCGGTGCGGCCCATCTTGAGCAGGAATTCCCGGCGCAGCGGCTTGCTGTCGGCCAGCGCCTGGAATTCCGTCTCGCTCATGGCCTGGAAATGCGGCAGGAAGGCGAGGTTGTAGGACGGCACGCGGATGGCCGGCGTCGGCAATTCGTCGATGAAGCGCATCAGCGCACGCATGCGGGCCACCTGCAGCGGATCGCGCGGCCGCAGCGGCGCCGGCTCCGGCAGGATGTCTTCAAGATATTCCATGATGACGGCCGAATCCGTCACCACCTGGCCCTGATGCAGCAAGGTCGGCACCACGCCGTTTGGATTGATCGCAAGATATTCCGGGCGCAGCTGGTCGCCCTTGAAGAGGTCGAGCTTGTGCTCCTCGAAGACAAGATCCTTGGCGTGCAGGACATAGCGTACCCGCTGGCTGCAGGTCGATTGCGGCGCGTTATGCAGGACGAAGTCCGGCATGGTTGACCCTCCTGTCAGTCCCAATTGAGGATCCTCGGCAATTTGCCCTTCCGCGCCAGCGTGCCCACGACACCCAACGGAAAGAACATGAGGCCCAGCGTCATGACGAGGCCGGTCGCCAGGATGTTGAATTCGGAGGCGCCGAGAGTGGCCGCGAACAGCTCGTTGAAAGCGACGATCAGGACCGCCCCGATCACTGGGCCGGCGATCGTGCCCTTGCCGCCCAGAATACACATCAAGACCAGATTGGCTGAAACCAGGATGATGAGGAAGATGTTGGGGCGCAGATAGGTCATGTACTCGCCCCAGACCGCCCCGGTCATGCCGACGAAGAAGGCCGAGAGGGCGAAGGCCAGGACCTTGTAGAAGCGCGTGTCGATGCCGGCACTCTCCGCCTTGATCTCGTCCTTGGCGATGGCCCGGAGTCCCAGGCCGAATTTCGAGTGCTTGATCTTGTAGCTGGCCCAGACCGTCACCGCCGCGATCACGAGGAAGGCATAGTAATAGGGAATCTTGCCCCATTGCACGGGCAGGTCATTGCCCGGCAGCGAGAGGCCGTTCGACCCGCCGATAAAGGTCCAATGATCGAACAGGATGCGGGCGATCATCAGCAACGCGATCGACGAGATGATGAAGCTGGGACCGCGCACCTTGAGTGTAATGAGGCCGATCACATAGCCGAAGGCCGCGGCCACCAGACCGGCAACCGGCGCCAGCAGGATCGTGGAGATGCCATAGCGCGCGCAGATCATGCCGGCGAAATAGCCGCCGATGGCAAAGAACACCGCGTGCCCCAGGGAGATATAGCCGGCAAAGCCGCCCAGGATGTTCCAGCCCGCCGACATCGAGACGTAGGAAGCCGTGAACAGCACCAGATGTAGCACGTAATTGTAATTGCCGGTGAATTGCAGCAGCGGCAGTGCGAGGAGTAACGCCATCACCACAAGAGGAAACCATGTCGCCCGCGGCTGCGTGGCGCGGCCGGTCAGTTTTTCATTGTGGACGCGGCGCGCCTCGATGACCGCCTCTGTGCTGGAACCCTGCAGACTGACGCCCATCACACCACCTCCGGGCGTTCGCCGAACAAGCCCTGCGGCCGCAGCAGCAGGATGACGAAAAGTGCCAGGAAGAAGGTCATCGTCGACCAGGTGGCGCCGATCCAGGTGCCGACAAAGGCTGCGACCACCGAGAGCAGCAAGGCGCCGACGACGGTCCCCAGGATGCTGCCCATGCCGCCCAGCACCACGACCGACATCAGCATGGCGATCCATTCCCATTGTTTGGCGGGGAAAAAACTGAAGACGAAGCTGACCAAGGCGCCGGCAGCCCCGGCCAATCCGATGCCGATGGCGAACGACATGGCGCAGACGAATTTGACATTGACGCCGAGGAGTTCGGCAGCTTCCCGGTTCTGCGTAGTGGCGCGGATCGCATAGCCCAGCCGCGAGTATTTGAGAAACAGCGAAAGTGCCGCAATGATCACCAGCGAGACAACGCCCGCATAAAGCTGGCCCTTGGGAATGAAGATGTCACCGATGAAGAAGGAATCGGTCGCGTAATCCGGCGAGGTGACGCGCTGGGTGTTGGTGAAGAACCCACCCATCAACCCTTCCGCCATCATGGCCAGCGAGAAGGTCAGCAGCACCGTCATCTCGGAATATTTGGCGCTCTTGGCCTCCCGCTCGAACATCAGCTTGTAGAGAATGAGGCCGATGCCGGCCATGACCAGCGTCGCGATCGGCAACATCAGCAGCGGATCGATGCCCCACAGCTTGAAGCCCCAATAGGTGATGTAGGCGCCGGCGATGATCAAGGCGGGATGCGCCAGATTGACGATGCGCATCACCCCGAAGACCAGCGACAGGCCGGAGCCCATCAGGGCGATGACGCCGCCCAAGGCAAGTCCGAGGATAAGGATCTGGATGATTTCAGACATCAATTCACCTGGTCAGGCGGCTTTCTTGCCGCCGAGGTAGAGTTCCTGGATGCGCGGATCGGCCAGGATTTCGGCCGCGGGGCCTTCGAACAATGTGCGACCGAGATCGAGCACGACGCCCCAATCGGCATTCTTCAGGCCCATCAGGGCATTCTGTTCGACCAGCAGGACCGTAACGCCCTCGCTCGACATCATCTTGATGATGTCGAACATCTCCTGGACGATCTTGGGGGCGAGGCCCAGCGACGGCTCGTCCAGCATCACGATATCCGGCTTGATGATCAGCGTACGCGCCATGGCCAGGGTCTGCTGCTGGCCGCCGGACATGGTGCCGGCATGCTGCTGCGCCCGTTCGCGCAGGATCGGAAAGCGTTCCAGAATGGCCTCGATGCGGCGGTCCAGCTCCCGCGCGTCGTTGAGCATGTAGCCGCCCATGCGGAGATTTTCGCGCACCGTCATCTTCGGAAAGAGGGCGCGCTCCTGTGGCACGAAGCAGATCCCCTTGCGCAGGATCTGGTCCGGCCGCAATCCGTTGAGGCGCTCACCTTTGAAGGTCACCTCGCCACGGCGGATCGGCAGCATGCCGCAGATGGCCTTCATCAGCGTGGATTTGCCGGCACCGTTGGGACCGATGATGCAGTGGACCTTGCCGGGTTCAACCTTGAGGCGGGCGCCGTCAAGAATGGCGGGACCATCACCATAGCCCGCGGTAATGTCGGTGACGGTGAGGAGCTCAGCCATCATGCCGCCTCGACATCAAGCACGCCGCCAAGATAGGCTTCAAGCACCTGCGGATCCTTGCGCACGATGTCGGGCGTCCCCTGGCAGATGACCTTGCCATGCGCCATGACCACAACATTGTGCGAGAGCCGCATGATGAGGTCCATGTTGTGCTCAACGATCAGGACGGTGAGACCCTTGTCATTGAGCGTGCGGATGCGTACCACGATCTCTTCCATCAGCGACGGATTGACCCCGCCGGCGGGTTCGTCAAGCAGGATGATCTTAGGATCCGACATCAGCAGCGCCGCCAGATCCATCAGCTTCTTCTGGCCATAGGAAAGGTTGTGGCCGTCTTCATAGGCAATGCGGGTGATGCCGAGAAAATCGAGGATCGACATCGCCTTGTCCCGCTCCTCGGCCGTGATCGCGGGGCGGAACAGACCCATCAGGCCCTCAACCTTTGACTGCACGACGATGTTCTCGATCACCGTCATGTCGGCAAGGTTGCGCGAGATCTGAAACGTGCGGCTGAGGCCCTTCGCCGTGATCTTGTGCGGCCGCAGGTGATCAATCCGCTCGCCATCAAGCCAGACCTCACCCGCTGTCGGCACCGCAGTACGGCTGATGCAGTTGAAGGCGGTCGTCTTGCCCGCACCATTGGGACCGATCAGGGCCGTGATGGAACCGGCCTCGACCTTGAACGACGCCTGGTCGACGGCTTTGATGCCGCCATAGTATTTGCACAGATTCTTGACTTCGAGCATGGAGACGACCTCGGCAGCGTACAGTGAGCTCGGAAGATCGGCGGCGGTGCTTGACGTGAAAGCACCACCGCCGCAAAGCAGACCTAGAAGCCGTTCTTCGGATAGCGTAGCGGCACGACGCCCTCGAATTCGTTCATCGGATAGACGAACTTCATCTCACCGTCCTGCCACTGGGTCATGATATGCTCCTTGTCGACCGGTAGGCCGACCTCGTCCCAGGAAAAACGGCCCAGTACCGTGCGGATCGGATCTTCCTTGGTGCGCGCTTTGAGCCAGTCATTCATTTTGGCATTGTCGGTCGATCCTGCGCCAATGATCGCCTGCTCGATGCCCTGACAGACCGCGAAGGGAATGGCGCTGTCCTCGTCCGGCAAGGTGCCGTATTCCGCTTCGAAGGCTTTCACAAAATCGGCATTGGCGAAAGGCTTGCCGGCGAGCGTGCCGTCGAACGGCACGTCCTTATGCCAGGTCGTGTGGATGAGAACGCCATCCGCCGATTCCTTGCCGACGCCCTCGATATATTCGATCTGTGCACCTTGGCTGAGATAGACCAGCTTCGGGCTAGCGCCGACGGTCTTCAGGCTGCGGGTCAGCTGCACCGCCTCCTCCGCCGAGGCCGTGAGGCCGATGATCATTTCAGCCCCGGACCGCTTGATCGAATTGGCGAGGTTGAGCCAGTCGTTGAAACCTTCTTCCGGCCAGGTTTCGTCCATCACCACCTCGATGCCGGCATCTTTGAGATAGCCGGGCGCCAGATCGGCAACTTCCTTGTCGGTCGCGGGATCAACGACTTTCTTGCCGAGCAGACCGGCCGCAATCGCATTGGCGAAGAAATCGTCGGCATGCACGATCGCCACCGATTTCGGCATTTCGGCCGCCGGTATTGACGCCTTCATCACGGCGATGAGATCGCGGCCGGTATATTCGGCGGCCGTGACCTGGAAATAGAACAAGTTCTTGTAGCCCTGCGAATAGATACGCAATGCGCCGCCTGACGGCACCGAATGCACCATGTTGTATTTGGCAAGGATATTGGCGATCGGATAGGTGAGGCGGCTGGAGAAGGTGCCGTACACGGCCTCGACCTTGTCGACATTGATGAAGCGTTCGTACTGGTTGATGGCGGTCGCGGGGTCCGAGCGGTTGTCGCTGACGATGAGTTCAACCTTGCGGCCGAGAATGCCGCCCGCATCGTTGATCAGCTTGGTGCAAAGTTCATAGCCGCGTCTATGCTTCTCGCCGCTGATCGACAGGCCGCCGGTGAGCGGCAGCGAGGCGCCGATTTTCAGGTCTTGCGCAACGGCATTTCCCGCCAGCAGCGCACCCAGCGCGACGGCGGCCAAAAGTCTGATAGCTTTCATGCGTAGCCCCTCCCAAAACGTTCATTTCCTTCCCAATGCAATCGATTGCATCTTTGATCCGCAATTATATCGGCAAGCTGCCGCTTCGCGGTTTCATTTGGCTATCAGTCTTGAGTTGGTCCAAAGGTTTACTGAACCAATGGACCCTCGCCGTCACATTATCGCCTAGGCTGATCAACGCAACGCACGTAGCAGCTCAAGATTTGTGCAATCGATTGCATGATTCTGTAGCATCGGCACGTTAGGAGGGTCAAGCTGTTTCTGCAATCGATTGCATCGAGGCTCTCCCATCTGATAAAAGTCGGGCCTGAGGGCATACATGTTAAAAAAACGAATTACGCTCAAGGACATCGCCAAGGTGACCGGCGTGCACGTCTCGACCGTGTCGCGGGCACTGGATCCGGTCGAGCGGAAAATGATCACCGAGGAAGTGGCGACGCGGGTGCGGGACGCCGCCGACATGCTGGGCTACCGACCCAACCGGATAGCGACCGGCTTGCGCACCAATCGCACTATGACGGTGGGTGTCATGATCCCCGACATCACCAACGTCATTTTTCCGCCGATCCTGCGCGGCATCGAAAGCGTGCTCGAACCGTTGGGCTATGCCTCGATCATCGTCAACACTGACAGCGAGCGCGAACGTGAAAGCCGGCTGGTGAATGTGCTCCGCGACCGAGGCGTGGACGGCATCATCCATGCGGCAGCGCTCCGCAGCGATCCTTCGATCGCGCTTGCAGCGGCGGAAGGGTTGCCCGTCGTGACGCTCAACCGTCGCGTCGAAATGTCTAAGATCCCCTATGTCATCAACGATGAAGACGCCGGGATTCACCAGATGCTGCGCCATTTGCGCGATCTCGGCCACCGCAGGATCGCGCATCTGGCCGGCCCGCAGGACTTATCAACCGGCCAGTTGCGCCTCGCTGCGTTCAGAAAGGCCGGCAAGGAGCTGGGCATTGACGTCGATGACGGCCTGATTGTCGAAGCGACCCATTTCGACGAGCGTGAGGGCGCCCGCTGCATCAAGGCGTTGTTGCAATCGGGACGCAAGTTCAGTGCGATCCTCAGCGCCAATGACCGTCTCGCCTTGGGTGCCATCGATTGCCTGCGGGAACAGAACATCGATTGCCCCGGTGAAATTTCAGTGACGGGCTTCAACGACATGCCGTTCCTGGAATGGCTGCGGCCGCGCCTCACCACCATCCGGATTCAGCAGCATAGCGCCGGTCGCACTGCCGCCGAGATTCTCTTGCAGGTGATGAATGCGGGGTCATCTCAGGGCGTGCCGCTTGAGACGATCCTGCCGGTCGAGCTTGTCGTACGGGACAGCACCGCGCACTGCAGATCATGAAAGAGATCGACATGTACGCGGATAGAGCAATAGGGTCGGCGCCACTTCTTGTCGCGCGACGGGCGCATGCGCTAGAGTGAATCTGACGCCAGACGCAAGGTCGGCAGCGTATCACTCTTCCCTAAATGTGCGGGCTAACTGGTCGGTGAGCGGCTTCACGAAATAGCTCAGGACAGAGCGCTGCCCCGTTTGAACATAGACCTCCGCCGGCATACCTGGGACAAGGCGGTTGCGCAGATCGGCCGGTAACGCATCCCGGTCAAATTGCAGCCGGGCGAGATAGAAACTGGCCCCCGTTGCTTCGTCGAGCGTGGCGTCCGCCGACAGGCTGTAGATGGTGCCGACCAGTTCCGGTGTCGTTTTCTGGCTGAAGGCACTGAATCGGACGAAGGCCTCGCCGCCGGTTGCGACCTGATCGATATGCTGCGGATCGATCCTGGCTTCGATGATCAGGCGATCTTCCTCCGGCACGATCAGCATCATTGTCTCGCCCGGATTGACCACGCCCCCAATGGTGTGAATGGCCATTTCCTGGACAAAACCGGCGCGCGGTGCCAGAACGTCGATATGCCGCAACTGGTCCTCGGCCGCAACGTGCCGTTCGGCAAGTTCCGCGAGCTTGGCTGAGACGTCGCGGAGTTCGGTCAGGGTCTCCGCCAGCATGTCGGCATCTAACTGTGTGATCTGCATCTCTGTCTCGGCGATCTTGTTGCGCGACTGCGCAATCGACGCCGTGAGTTCACCGCCTTCGCCATTGAGTCGTTCGGCGTCACGTTCCAGCGCCATGACACGCGTCACCGGCACCAGTTTTTTGGTGGCCAGGTCATGGACGCCGACCAGTTCCTGGCTGATCAGCTGCAGTTGTGCGTCACGTGACGCGGATTGCGCAGTCAGGCCTTTCATTTCCTGGCGGATCTGCGCCACCTGTTCCTTGAGCTGCTTCTGTTTCTGCGATCTGAGATCCCGTTGCGCCGACAGCAAGGTCTGCTCGGCGCGGAGGGCCTCATCGAACTTTCCACGGTCCCCCGCGATCGAGAAGCCGGGTGGCAGGACGATTTCCGCTTTTCCGTCACGCATCGCCTCCAGGCGCAGGCGGCGGGCAGTAAGTTCAATGAGCTGATTGCGGATTACCTCAAGATTGGCGCGCGGCAGCGTGGCATCCATACGCAGCAAGGCCTGGCCGGCAGCAACTCGGTCGCCTTCGCGCACCAGGAGTTCAGCGACCAACCCACCCTCGCGGTGCTGCACCTTCTTCGTGTTGGATTCAACCACCACCTGGCCGGTTGCCACCACAGCGCCGGCAATGTCGCTGGCCGCAGCCCAACCACCGACGACGCCAAACAGCAGCGTGATCAGTACTGACCCCGCGATGACGTGACCGCGAATACCCCATGACTCTGTCGCCTGCGGACCGGACATTGTCTCTACTCCGCTGCCTGGACGATCTTGGGTTTTGCGGCAGCGGGTTGCGCCAAGACTTGGCGCAACACCTCATCCTTCGGACCAAAGGCCTGCGCCCGGCCATCACCCAGCGTGAGGATGAGGGAGACCTCAGCCAAAGCACTTGGCCGATGCGCGATAACGATGACGATGCCACCCCGCGCCCGGACCGAAGCCACGGCGCGGCTCAGGGCCTCGTCGCCGGCGGAATCGAGATTTGAGTTGGGTTCGTCCATGATCACCAGGAATGGGTCGCGGAACAGTGCACGGGCGAGTGCTATGCGCTGCCGCTGACCGGCCGAGAGACGCTGCCCGCCATCTCCAACCTGCGTGTCGAAGCCCTGCGGCAGGCGACGCACTAGGTCGTCGACGCCGGCCAGCTGCGCTGCATGCAAAACTTCCTCCGAGCTGGCGGTGGGATCAAAGCGGGCGATGTTCTGGGCGACCGTGCCGCCCAGCAATTCGATCTGCTGCGGCAGGTAGCCAAGGAAGCGCCCGGCCTGGATGCGGGTCCATTGATCGAGGGTGGCGCCGTCCAGGCGGATCGTGCCCCGAGCCGGCGCCCAGACGCCGATGAGGGCGCGGGCCAGGGTCGATTTGCCTGATCCGCTCGGACCGATAATGCCGAGGCCGTCCCCGGCCGAAAGGCTGAAGCCGATATCACGCAGGATCGGTTCGGCAACACCTTCCGCCGTCACCGTGAGCTTCTCTACCTCCATGCGCTGGCTGGGGGCAGGCAGTGCCACCATGGCAGCGGGCAATGGCGCCTTGAGATCGTTCTGCAGCCGACGATAGCTTTGCCGTGCGCCAATGAAACCTTTCCAGTTCGCGATCGCCAGTTCAACGGGTGCCAGGGCACGACCCAGCAAAATCGAAGAAGCAATCATGACGCCGCCGGTCACTTCGCTGGCAATGACCAGATAGGCGCCCAACGCCAGGACCAGAGATTGCAGACTCATCCGGGCAAAGCGCGACAGGGCGGCAAACAGCGAGGTGACGTCGCTGCCCGAGAGTTGCGCGACGGCCGCTTCTTGCGCGACGCCACGCCAGCGCTGCAGGAGATGTGCGGCCATACCGAGTGGCAATACCGCCTCCGCATTCCGCCGCGAGGCTTCCGCCAGCTGGGCCGCTTCATTCGATTTCAGCGTCGCATGGCTCTGATGTTCGGCGCTGAAACGGTCGGTGAGTACGGTGAGGATCGACAAAGCCACGATGCCAGCAAGGCCGATATAGCCAAGCCAGGGATGCAGGCCGAACAGCAGTGCGGCATAGAGCGGCATCCAGGGCAGGTCGAACAGCGCCGATGGACCGCCACTGGAGAGAAAACTGCGCAATTGTTCGATATCGCGGAAGGGCGAATGGGGCGAGGCTTTGCTGCCACCCGGCATGCCGCGTTCGAGATAGGCATCGAAGGCGCAGTCGCTCAATCGGCTGTCGATCGACCGGCCGATGCGGGCAAAAATGCGGGAGCGCAGCATCTCTAGCGTCCCCTGGAACGTGTAGAGAATGACGATCAATATAACGAGGGCCAGCAGGGTTGGCACGCTGCGACTGGCCAGGACGCGATCATAAACCTGCAGCATGAAGAGGGACCCGCTCAACATCAGGATGTTGATGGCCCCACTGAAGCCAGCCGTCGCCAGGAATGCGCCGCGGGCTGAGGAAAGCGCCGCCGCGGCCGGTGACCGCGGCGGCTTGGTGCTTGTTGTCATGTGTTACACAAAGCGGAAGTCGCTCTCATAGAAGTGATTGAGGACGACGTCCTTGATCACCACGCTGTTGTCGTTGTCGAAGGTGATCACGATGTCGTCGCCAACCTGATCGCTGGCGGCCAGGACCGCACTGAAATTTGCGAACAGGGTGTGGTCGAACTCGATCACGTCTCCGCTCGACCCGCGGAGCGTGAAATCTTGGGCCGTGTCATGCCCGAATCCCGGCTTGAAGACAAAGACGTCCTTGCCGAAACCGCCGCGGAGGTCGTCATCGCCGGCACCGCCATCAATCCGATCCTGACCGGCATCGCCGCGGATCGTATCGTCGCCGGCACCGCCACCGAGTTTGTCGTCGCCGGCTTCGCCCCGGATGTCGTCGTCATCCGCCCCGCCATCGACCGTGTCGTGACCGGCGCCAGCGCGGATGCTGTCATCGCCAGTACCGCCCTGGATCACGTCATTGCCGGCACCGCCGCGCAGATCGTCATCGCCCTGGTCACCCTGCAACTGGTCGTTGCCGTTGCTGCCATCGAGATAATCATCACCTTCCTTGCCCTGGAGCGTGTCATTGCCCTGACGGCCGTAGAGTTCGTCGTCCTGATTGCCACCGACCAGGAGATTGGACGATGCATTGCCGCGGAATTCCACCGCGACATCCGGCGAACCGTTGATGAGGTTCTCAACACTGGTGACGGTCGAGCCATCGTAATTGCCGCCCTCGACATCGCCATAGGCGAGATCGACTGCAACGACGTCGTTGCCGGAGGTCACGATCAGCGTATCGGTGCCAGTGCCACCGTCGAACGTCGTTTCCTGGGCGACATCGTCACCACCCAGCGTATCGTTGCCGGCCCCACCGAAGAGTGCGTTCTTGCCGGCGCCGCCGATCAGCTTGTCGTCGCCGCCCTCACCCTTGAGGACATCGTTGCCGACGCCGCCGTCGAGCTTGTTGGCATCGCCATTGCCCGTGAGCTTGTCGTCTTTGTCGGTGCCGACGACATTCTCAAAGTTGGCTGCCTGGAGCACTGCACCATTGACCGTCAAGACACCGGTCGCAAGGTTGATATTGGCCGGGCCAGTCGCCTTGGAGAGGTCCAAGGTGTCGCCCGCCGTTTCGTTACCCTCGCCAGCGTCGATTTGCGTGGCAGCAAACACGGCGCCCAGCACCACCTTGTCGTCGCCGCCCTTGAGATCGATATCGAGCGGGGTATTCGTGGTGAGGTTGCTGGTATCGACAATGTTCTGGCCGTTCGATCCCTCGATATCGACCTGGGTGACACCGGTGAGCGCGCCGGAAAGATTGGCGTTTTCTCCATCTGCCAGCTGAAGGTTGAGGATTTCGATGCCATTACTCTTCACCAGGGCATCGGCCGCGCCACCGGCGAGGTTGATGGCGATGTCGAAGCCGGCAGCCTTCCCCGTGACGTTGTAGACGCGGGGGGCGTTGGTTTCGTTGCGCAGCACAGTCAGCGAGTCGTTGCCGGTACCACCGGCAAATTTGTCGTCGCCACCCGGAGCCTGGTAGGTGAACTGGTCGTCGCCAGTGCCGCCGTCGAGATCGTCGTCGCCGGCGCCGCCGTCGATTTCGTCATTGCCGGCACCACCAGCAATCACGTCGTCGCCCACACCGCCTTTCAGATCGTCGTCACCGGCATTTCCGTCGATATCGTCATCGCCTGCCCCGCCATCGACAACATCATTACCGCTGCCACCATAGAGCATGTCGTCGCCAGCGTCGCCGGCAAGGTCATCGTCGCCGGCACCGCCATCGACACTGTCATCGCCGGCACCGCCGTCGACGCGATCGTTGCCGGTACCACCGGTGAGTTCATCGTCCCCGGCATTGCCGAAGATATTGTCATCGCCATTGCCGCCGGCTGCGACATCGTCACCTTCGCCACCGGTGATGGCGTCATTACCCGTGCCGCCGGTGATGTCGTCATCGCCGGCATTGCCCGCCAGGATATCGTCACCGGCCTTGCCATCGATAATGTCGTCGCCATTGCCACCGGCCAGATTGTCGGCATCCGGCGTTCCCGCCAGAACCTGATCCTCATCGACAACCTCGTCCGCCAGCGAGACCACGGTCACATCTTCAAAGGCGAGGCCCTGATTGCCCCAGGAATAGAGCGCAAAGCCGCCTTTGGTGAAGCTGTGATCGGCGATTTCGGTGCCGAAGATCTGCACGCCGTCGATATAGGCCAGCATGCGGCCATCTTTGATGTCGACGCGCAGGTTGGTGAGTTCGCCCGGCGTGTATTTGCCCGGCACGATGCCGAGGATTTCCTCAACCCCGCCCCGCATACGGATCAGCTGAAAGACGGCACCGGCGCCGTTGCTGGGGTTGCGGTCCAGGTCGCCTTCGGCATCCAGCTCGATCTTGTAGTAATTGTTGGCATCCACATAGTGGATCAGGATGCCAAGTGCGTCATTGTCCGGCGTCACGAAATTGGTTTCGACCGAGTAGTTGTCCCAATCTTCCGTGCCGTCGCCGTTATAGAGCGCATAGGTGCCCTTGCGCAGGACATTAACGCCGTCACCAAGCGGGCTCCAGCCGCGATCCCAGTAATCGGCTGCCGTGGCGCCGTTCCATTCCAGCTGCCGGCTCTGCAGATCGGTCAACTGGGTGAGCTTGCCGTCAACGAACCGCCAGTCCGATTGTAGGCCATTGGGGCCAATGCCGCCGAATTCGCCCTCATCAACGATCGTCCAGTTAGACGCCGACGCGGCCGAACCGAAATCGTCATGGAACAGGACATCGTTTTGGCCGAACACGGTCACTTTCACCGTATCGGTGGATACTGTGCCGTCACTATCAGTCACTTCCAGCGTCAGCACATGAGCCTTCGGCGCCAGGGTGACAGTCGGATTGGCACCGGTCGCAATGACATTGCCGTCGGCATCCTTCCAGAGATACTGGCTGACCGGGTCGACACCAAAGGTGGCGCCGGCATCCAGCGTCACATCGACCGAGCCGTCGCCATCGAGATCGACCAGGCGCTGGTCGTTGCCGGCATGGGCTTCGAGGGTCACCTGGTTGACGGTGATGTTGTCGAAGATCGAGGCCCGCTGATTGTCGGAATAGATGCCAACGGTGCCTTGGGTGAGCGGGTCCGTGGCATCGGTCACCGGGCCGCCAAACAGGACCTGGTTATCGACGAAGACGGTGATCTGGCCGCCGACCACCGCGACCTTCAGCGCCATGTCAGCATTGAAGCGATAGCCGCCGACCTCGCTCGCCAGCAAGGCTTCGACACCATCCTGCACCTTCACCAGTTCATGGGTGTTGGTTTCGGCATTGAGCACGAGGCGGTAGTGATTGTCGGCATCGGTATAATAGAACACCACGCCCACGCCGTCATTGTCGGTCGAGGTGATGCCGGTTTCGAAGACATAGTCATGCCAGGTCTTGGCCGCAGCATCACCCCAGACGAGGATGTTGCCGTCGCTGTCGGATTGGTCATAGAGGGCACCCTCCGGCGCGGGCATGCCGGCTTCCGCCGTGTCGCGGGCAAAGACGGTACCCTTAACGATGAAGTTGCCGGTGGCACCCCCCTCACCGATGGTGAGGGAAGCGACACCGAAGGTCGGTGACAGGGTTTCATTGTTGAAATCGAACTGGACCGAGGCCGGCGTGGGCGCCGCAGCAAGAATGCCGCCCGCCTTGGCCGTACCCAGCGTCGCAATCTCGGCATCGGTGAAGAGCTTGTCGGTCACTAGCACGCTGTTGACATAGACATCGCTGGTTTCGCCGTCTTCGTCGGTGAACAGCAGCAGGCCGGTTCCGGCGTCGAGGCTGAAGCGGGCGGCATCGACGGACTGGGTGCCGACCTTGACGCCCTCGATATACTTGCTGAGTGTCAGGGTGCCGTCACCATTGTCGGTGAAGGTGACGGCAACGCGCTGCCACTGACCGTAGGCAAAGCTGCCGGTATAGTTGCCGCCGATCCCGACGCCGCCACTGCCGTTGCCAAGATCCTTGATGAAGATATCACCGTCATCGGTGTTGTTGACATTGAGCTGGAGCAGCGATGTGTAGCCGGAATGATTGAGCGGGATCAGGATGTCGAAGACGACCGAATATTCCGGCACCTTGTAGCCCGCGGGCAGGCCGAGGTTCGGATTGAGCACCAGCTTCTCGGTCGGCACCAGGGCGTTGATCAGGGCAACGGTATCGTTGCCGCCTGGCACAGCCGGGATGCCGAATTCGGCTGGCGTGCCGATCGTAATGACGTCGGCACCGTCCTGGGCCGGTTTCACCCAGCCATCGGCATTGCCGTCATTGAAGTTCTCCACCAGCAGCGTGCCGTCGCCCTGCACCACGGTCAGGAACCCGTCGGTGGTGACATGGCCTTCGCTGTCGGTGATCCGCAGGGTGAGCTGATGCTGGCCGACGCCCAGCTCGACGCTCGGCTTCTCGCCGGTCGCGATCACATTGCCATCCGCATCGAGCCACTCATAGCTGACGATGTCCCTCTGCGGATTGAGGGATTGCGACGCATCGAGCGGCACCAGGGCGGTATCGGCACCGGCCGGCGCATCGATGAACAGATCGTCGCCGGCACGAGCCTGGGCCAGGACATCGGGGGCGCCGACATCGACATTCTCGAACACTTCCTGATGCCCACGATAGGGGCCGGTCAGGCCATCACGATCCAGTTCTTCCTTGATGCGATAGCCGTCGAGATAGTCGTCGAATTCGGTGAAATAGGTTTCCGTGGTGATGCGGTTGTTGTCGGGATCGATCGTCACCAGGCGGATGGCGCCATTGCCGCCGCGATTGCCCAAGGCCTCGTTGCCATTGCCGGTGATCTCGCGCGAAACGCCGTTCTGGTAGTTCACCAGCATCTCGAAAGTCGGCGTGCCGTATTGCGATTCGACGACATTGGTCTCGGCGCCGTCGCCGAAGATGTGACCGGAGAAAGTGAAGGTGATGTTGGGGTATTTCGACAGCAGTTCCCGGTAGACCGTCTCGCCGTCATTGGCGCCTTCCGGATCACTGCCCATGCCGTAATCATAACCGGCGCCTTCGTCATAGATGGGGGCACCGAGCGGATCGTGCTGGCCTGCGAAATTGGTCAGTGAATGCGAGGCCAGGATGACGCGGTGGTCGAGATGAGCATCCAGCACATCGCCGGCCCAGCGGATAACGTCGTCGCGCGGACCGAATTCCAGAGACAGGACCAGCCATTTGGTGCCGTCCGGGGCAGTAAAGGTGTGATAATTGTTGGCACTGCGATCCGGCTCCTGGTCATAGACGCCGCCGAACGTGTCGCTGACCGCAGCCTGTTCTTCGGGCGAGAAGCGGTCGTCGAGATAATAGGTCGAATGGTCCGCCGCCGATCCACCGACCGCCTGATCGTGATTGCCCGGCAGCAGCGAATAGGGAATGACGCCGTCAAGGATACGCAGAGCGGGTTCGGCCACGTTCCATTGCGATTCAATATTGTTGTCGGTGATGTCGCCGACGTGGACCATGAACTGGATGTTATGGCTGTCCTTGTTGTCGACCAGCCACTGCGTCATGTCGGAGAAGATGTGGTTCAGTTCCGGATGCGAGGTGTAGTTCTGCGTGTCCGGGAACACTGCGATGGTATAGGCGTTTTCGCCGGCAACCCGGATGCGGAAATCGTCATAGGCGGTGGCGCCGTTGATATCGGTGGCGACGACGCGGATGTCGGAATGACCAAGCGCACCAGGTTCAACCGTCAGAATGCCGTTGCCATCAATGCTCGCACCCGTCACCACGTCGCCGTTGGAATTCTGCAGCGTGTAAGTGTAGCCGGTGCCGCCGAATGCCGTGTTGAGGTCGATGGTCTGCGCCTCGCCGCCCGGATGGAGCATCATGTCCTTGATCGGCGCGACACGTTGCGGGATGGCAGAAAGCACGGATGAATCGGGCATATCTTGAAGTCCTTCTGATGACGGCCAAACGGATGGGTGCAATTCGCGGCAAAAAAAGGGCGAGCGCTTCCACACCTCAATCAGGCTTCTTCAGCATGATAAAATGTGGCGGCGAGATCGCTCTGCAGAAGAGATAAATTTGATTCGGAATATTGTGTGTTAATGTTTCGTTAGGCAAATATTACCAACTCGCTTCGTCATATTCGCGAAGCCTAAACTACGAGATGATCGTCGATGGGCATTTGGAGACGTTGTCGCGCACAGAAGCCGTGCCCACGAAGTCGCCCTCTGTTAGGACGAGATCGCTTGAGCGCCGGACGGGCGGTAGGCGGTTAGGCGCTTGAGGAGGCCTTCAAAGCCGCTGACATAGCTGAACACGACGGGGACCACGAGCAGGCTGAGCCCTGTCGAGCTCAACAATCCGCCGATGACCGCAATAGCCATGGGCTGGCGAAAGCTGGCATCCGCGCCAAAGCCGAGTGCAATCGGTAGCATGCCGGCGATCATCGCGACAGTGGTCATGATGATCGGCCGGGCCCGTTTGTGGCAAGCATCCATCAGGGCATCCTGGAGCGACATCTTCCGCTCCTGCATGCCGAGGATCGCGTATTCGACCAAGAGAATGGAATTCTTCGTCACGATCCCGGTCAGCATGACGAGCCCAATCATCGACGGCACATCGAGCTCGCTGCCAGCGATCAGAAGTGCAGCGAACGCACCGCCGGCCGCGAGCGGGATGGCGGAAAGAATGGTGAACGGCTGCAGGAAATCGCGGAACAGCAGGACAATGACACAATAGACGCAGAGGATGCCGACAATCAGAGCCATCGCGAACCCACTCAGGAGTTCGTCCTGAAGTTCCGCATCGCCGACCTCGATGAGGTTGACGGTCGAGGGCATTGCCTTGACGGCAGGCGACGCCATGACCGCCGCCAGGGCATCGCCGAGTGGCATGCCGCCAAGATCTGCAGAGATCGTCACATAGCGGCGGCGATCGTAGCGATCGATCTGAGAGGGGCCGCTCTCAATGGACAGGTCCGCCACACTGGAAAGCGGCACCAGGCCATCCGCACCACGAACGCGCAGATTGGCAAGCGTATCGAGATCCTGCCGCGCATGATCGGTGAGGCGCGTGCGGATGTAGATCTGCCGGTTGTCCAGATTCAGACGGGCGACATTGGCATCGAAATCGCCGCTGGTCGCGATGCGCAGTGCTTCGCCGATGGCTGCCGCAGTGACGCCCAGCTCAGCCGCTGCTTGGGCGTTTGGGCGAAGTGTGATCTCAGGCCGCTCAAGGCTCGCCGTCGAGCTGATATTGCCGATGCCGGCAATGGAACGCAGTTCGTCTTCCAGGGCCTGAGCACTGGCCTTCAGCGCCATCGCATCATCGCCCGCAAGGACCAGTTCCAGCTTCTTGCCACGACCGCCGTCCAGCGAAAATCTGGCGCCCGGAACGCCGATCAAGGCTTCCACCAGCGCATTTTCGACCACGACCTGGCTTGGCCGTTGGTCGGGCGGCAGCAATTTGACCACCATGGCGCCTTTGCGCACCTCCCCGGTTCCGGCATCCCCGATCGTTGTAAAAATGGACGCCACGCCGTCGATCGTCTCGACAGCTTGCCGTGCCGCCAAGGCGACGACGCGTGCGTTTTCGAGCGCACTGCCCGGCGGCAACTCAAAATTAACAGTGGTCTGGCCAGTATCGGCCGGCGGCATCAACGCCGTCGGGATGAGCGGCACCAGCGCAATAGAGGCGACGAAGATGAGTGCGACGCTCAGCAGCGTTATCTTGCGATAATTGAGGCACCAGGCAACCAGCGCCAGATACCAGGTCATCATGGCACTGTCGCCACGGTCGATCCTGGGTCGGGATTTCAGCAGATAGGCCGCCATCATGGGTGTGAGGAGCCGCGCAACAGCCAGGGATGCCAGCACCGCAATGACTGCCGTCCAGCCGAATTGCCGGAACAGCAGCCCCACGACACCGCTCATCATCGTGGTCGGCAGGAAGATGACGACCAGGCTCATCGTCGTCGCGGTCACGGCCAGTGCGATCTCGGTGACCGCATCGCCGGCAGCCTGCCGCATCGGCTTTCCCATATGACTGTGACGCTCGATGTTCTCGATCTCGACAATGGCATCGTCGACCAATATGCCGACCACAACCGACAAGGCGAGCAAGGTCAGCGTGTTGAGGGAGAAGCCCAGCCAGGCCATGGCGCCAAAGGTCGGTATCACGGAGAGCGGCAGGGCCGTGGCGGCGATGAGGGTTGCGCGCCAATCGCGCAGAAACAGCCAAACCACGAAGATGGCCAGGATGGCGCCTTCATACAGCATGTCCATGGAACCCTTGTACTGCTCCATCGTGTAATCGACCGAGCCGGATACCTCGGACAGGCGCAATGACGGTTCGGCCGCCGTCAGCCGCGCCAGTGCTTCACGCACGTCCTGGGCGACGCGTACTTCGTCAAACCCCTTTGCCCGGTAGATCCGCAACCCCAGGACCGATTTGTTGCCCAGCATCGCAGCCTCGGTCCGATCGGCAATGGTGTCCGAAACGGTTGCCACCTGTTCGAGTTTGACCGAACTCCCATCCGCCAGCACGAGCGGCAATTGCCGGAGATCGGCGGCCTGCCGGACGGTCGCGATCGTCCGCAGCGATTGTTCACCGGTGCCGAGCAGCGCGCGTCCACCGGAAGATTGCTGCTGCACCTGCCGGAGCGATCGCGATACATCACCCGCCGTTATCCCCATCGCATGAAGCTGTACGGGATCGATGTCGACGCGAATCTCGCGCTGAACGCCACCGATGCGCTCCGCCTCCCCAACGCCGGAAACGGCAAGAACCGACTTGGTCACCGTGTCATCGATGAACCATGACAATTCTTCCTCGCTCAGCCGCGTTGAGGCGATCGCAAACACCAGGATCGGATCGCCCGTTCTTGTGACGGCGCTGACCGTCGGCTGTTCGATATCGGTCGGCAGGTCCGACCGGATCCGGTCAACCGCGTCCTTGGTCTCGATCAAGGCATCCGATCGTCCTTTTTCCAGCGCGAACTCGACTTGGATCGATACCCGGCCATCGGTGATCGATGTTTCGGTATGGCGCAACCCACTGAGAGTGGCGATCGAATCCTCGACTTTGCGCGCAACCTCGGTCTCGAGTTGTGCCGGGGAGGCGCCCGGCTGTTCGATGACGACATTCACGCGAGGTAGATCGAGGTCCGGCAGGTCCTGAATGGCAAGGTTCCGGAAACCCCAGATGCCACCGAGCATGAGAAGGATGAACAGCAGAATCGAAGGTATGGGATTACGGATCGACCACGTCGCGAAGGTCATTGCCGTGGCTCCCGGCCCGCGACGGCCGGGGCCGACTTGCCGGCCGCCGGCCGGCTCTCAAGATGCACGGTGTCGCCATCCTTCAGAAAGCCGGCGCCGGAGACGACAACCTCATCGCCGTCAGCAACACCGTCGAGAATTTCGACATCCCTGCCGCGACGGCGGCCGACTTCCACCGCTTGCAGCGTCACCGTTGCAAGGGCGTCAGCCGTGTTTCTGTCCGGCTTCAATTTCAGCACATAGTTTCGGCCGTCACGGATGACGACGCTTTCTGCCGGCACGACGAACGCTGCGCGCCGGCCAAGATCGATCGTGCCTTCGGCATACATGCCGGCGCGTGCGCTGGTGCCTGGCGCCAGATCGGCATAGACCATGCCGAGCCTGGATGACGGATCCAAAGATGGCGCCAATTGACGGATTGTCGCATTGGCCGTATCGCCGTTCGGCAGGGCGAGTACAAGCGTCTGGCCGACGGCCGCCTGGGACAGCTGCATGGCAGTCAGCTCGCCGCGCCATTCCAGGCGATCCTGGCGGATGAGCCGGAACAGCTCCTGACCCACGGACAGGACTTCACCCAGCGTGGCGGTCTTCGCTGATATCGTCCCATCGTCAGGCGCCACGATGTTGGCATAGGACAGCTGCAGCTGGACCGCCGCCAAGGCGGCGCTGGTTTTCTTGGCCTGGGTTGAATACTGGAGATAGTCGCGCTCGCTCATGGTCTTTGTTTGCTTCAGCGCGGTCGCGCGCTTGTTGTTCGCCTCAGCCTCATCCCGGCCCGCTTTCAGCTGAAGCTCTTCGGCGCGGAGCATGGCGGTATCGAGACGCGCCAGAACCTGGCCCTTCTTTACGCGATCGCCAATCTCGACCGACACCTCGGTCAGCCGATAGCCGCCCAGCTGGCTGCCAAGGATCGCTTCCTGCCAAGCCGCGACGGGACCTGGCGCGGTGATCGTCACCGGCCAGGTCTGACGCTGCACGGTAGCGCTTGTCACGGCCAGTGCCGGCACCGTCTGGGTCGGACGCGCCGCCGATTGGCTTTGGTCCGCCACGACGACCGCGATGGTGCCGACCGCCAGCGCCAAGGCGAGAGTCGGCACGATCCAGGCGAAAATCTTGCCGACCGTTCGACTAGGTCCGACGGGATACATTCTATCCATGCTCATCAGGTGTAAAAGGAAACCAGCCTAGAAGCTGAAAACGAGCCCGGCCCCGACGATAGCCTGCCCGGAAGCGCCCTCATCATCGACAATCGGGCTGTCGGCTGCATCGCCAACCAATTGGGTGTAACCGGCGATTCCGGTGATTCCCCAGTTCTTATTCCATTGATAGGTAGCGTTGAACATCACGCCGACATCCTTGATGCCGCCGTCAGCATCGAACGGCGACAGGCCACTGCGGCGGGCATCGCCCGCATCGACGCCAAAATAGGTATCGGTATAGTTGCCACTGGCATAGGTGGCAGACAGATCGACACCGAGCCGCACGCTCTCGCTGGGGGAGAAGCTGTAGGACGGCCCAAAGGAGATGGTCGTGCCGTTGTGAACGTCACCAAGATCCGTCATGACCTCGATTTCGAAGGCGAGTTCATCGGTGGGATCCAGGAGTTCTTCCATGGACATCTTTGCAAAGACACCGCCTTCGACCGTGCTGTCGATATTGCGCATCCGGTCGACGCGGTTGTTCTTGACGTCATCACGCCCTGAGGCGAATCCGATCGACGGCCCGAATTCGAAACCCTCGAACGGTGAGACGTTGATCTTAGCGTCCAATCCCCTGAGCTGGATGTAGTAGGTATCGTAGCTCAGCTTGCCGGCAATCATCGGCGAGACCGAATAATCTTCCGACCCGTCATAATCGGGCACGACCACGCCGCCGACGATCAGATTGCCGCCGAACCCGTCCCCTTCCGGCGCCCCTTGCAACGGATCATAGGCCGGCGGTGCAGTCGGCACCTCCTGCGCGACCGCTTGGGTTCCGATCAAGCAGAAGGCGGCAACGGTGGCGAGCAGCGCCAGGCGACGGCCAGGAAATATGTCAGGCAACCAGCTTTTCATCAGATCATCCCTATCAATTGTGGTCCAGCCGCGAAGGCAGTTTCCCGCGGCGGCAGGCCGGAACTTACTGGACCGAGCGTCGGGGTGAATGTCGCCCCGGTGGCGTTTTGTTAAGAAATGTTGCGACGGGCCGGTTTTGCTGATTTTTCGGCCCGGCGTCGATTAGACTGGGAGCCCTGGCTTGCGTGATCGCCGCGCGGGCAGCATTGCCAATTTATCGAGGCCATCCACGCCCCATGCCGCCGAGTTCGACCCCGCATATCCTGATCGTCGATGACGACCGGCAGATCCGCGAGCGGCTTGCCAAGTTTCTGCGGGAGCATGGCTTGACCGTGACCGAGGCAATCGACGGCCGTGACATGACCGCCAAACTGTCGCGTAGCCAGGTCGATCTCATCGTGCTCGATATCATGATGCCGGGTGATGATGGGTTGACACTCTGCCGCCGCCTGCGCGCCGACAACACCATCCCGATCATCCTGTTGACCGCCTCGGATGGGGATGCGGACCGCATTGTCGGGCTGGAACTCGGCGCCGACGACTATGTCACGAAGCCATTCAATCCGCGAGAGCTGCTGGCGCGGATCCGGGCGCTGCTGCGGCGGTCGACCATGGTTGCCGCTTCAGGCATGCGGGGCGCACCCGTTTATCAGTTTGGCGGGTGGTCGCTTGACGTCAATCGACGGCTGCTCACGTCTCTGGATGGGGCCCTCGTAGTCCTCACCAGTTACGAATTCGACCTTCTCGTTGTCTTTGTCGAGAATCCGCAGCGCCCGCTCAATCGCGAAAAACTCCTGGAATTTCTCCACGGACGCACCGCAAGTCAATTCGATCGCAGCATCGATGTGCATGTGAGCCGGCTGCGCCGCAAGATCGAGCTGGATCCGCAGCAACCAGTCCTCATAAAGACGATCCGCAACGAGGGCTACTTCTTTACCGCCGATGTCACCAGAGGAGGCGACGGGTCAACACCATGAAATTCTTCGGCTACCGCGCGCTTGGTCTCGCCCCTCGGCTGGCGATCCAGATCGTGATGATCCTGTTCACCATGATCCTGGTCGAATGGATCGGCAGCAGAATCGTGCCCATGCCGGACGTCCTTTTCATGGACGAAAGATGGTTGGTAAAGGCCATCGTCGACGTTCACGCCAGGTTGGAAGGACTGTCGCCGGTAGAGCAGGAATCGGCCATCGCCCATTTGCCGTCCAACGACTTTCTTAATTTCTACATTTCGGCCGAGCCGGACACCGATCATGCGGATGCGGATCCAAAAAGGGCGGACACGCTGGCCGAGGAGCTGAGACGCCAGCTGCGGCCCGGTACCAATTTCGACATCACGGCATCGTCATTTCGAGGAGAGTTTGAACAATCGCTCACAGCCATTGCCGTGGTTGTCGAGGAACTGCCGATACGGATGGTGCCAAGCAATGATGAAGGCGATGAGGCCGTTCTCATTACGCCGGACCTACGCATTCATATCGCCCTGAGTGACGGACGATGGCTCAACGTCCGGCAAAGCATCGACGACTCGGCGATCGCCAGGCTGCTGCGCAATATCGCTGGGCCGGCGATCGGGATTCTCGTCATCCTCCTGATCTCGATGCGGGCATCCCACGTCCTGCTCACGCCTCTGCGGCAGTTGGCGGTCGCCGCCGAGCGACTGGGCCGGGAGCGCAGCGTCACGACCATTCCGGAAATGAGAGTCCCGGAATATAAGGCCATTGCCGACAGCTTCAACAACATGCAGACTCGGCTGAAGCGCTTTATCGACGACCGCACGCAGATGCTCGGCGCCATTTCCCATGACCTCAGTACGCCATTGACGCGTTTGCGCCTGCTTGCCGAGGATCTCGGCAACCCCCGGCAACGAGAGCAGCTCCTGGCCGATATTTCCGAGATGGAAATGATGATCAGGACCTCGCTCATTTTCGCTCGGGACGATGCGCAGCAGGAGCCCTATGTCAATGTCGACATTGCCTCGCTCATGATCAGTCTTTGCGACACGATGACGGATGCCGGTGAGCTCGTTTCTTACCAGGGCCCGGACCACGCATCGCTGCTTTGCCGTCCGATCGCCATTCGCCGCGCGCTCACCAATCTTGTCGAGAACGGGTGCAAGTATGGCGAAGAGGTGGCGGTCGAGTTGACCACCCAATCGGATGCGGTGACGATCATCCTGCGAGATCGGGGCCCTGGCATCGACGAACAGGATATCGAAAGGGCCTTCATGCCCTATCAGCGGCTTGAATCATCACGCAACCGGGAAACCGGCGGCACCGGACTGGGACTAACCATTGCCCGTGACATCATCCATGGGCATGGCGGTGAGATTAAGCTCGGACGAAGGGATGGCGGCGGCCTCACCGTGACAGTCACGCTGCCGAGGCCGGGAAAGGCCATCTAGCTGCGTGCCGATTTGCCCGCGGTACCGCGGAACCCAGCGTGTTCCACGCAGCGAATCGGTGCTGAAGCTCTTTCAGAGGTCGAGCAGCAGTCGTGCCGTGCCTTCCGCCGGCACCGCCGAGCAGATGAGCGCCTCGTCCTTGCCGATATCAGCGCCGGGAGGTGTGTGATAGGTGACCGCCCCTTCGATAATCTTGGCGCGGCAGCTGCCGCAGCTCCCTGCGCGGCAGCTGAAGGGCGGCGCAAGGCCACGCGATTCAGCAAGCTCCAGCAAAGATCCGCTGGCAGGACTCCAGCGCGCCTCTTTACCCGATGCCGTAAACGCCACCGGCACGGATTCCTTGGACGGCGGCCCTAGCACGATTGCCGGCGCGCCCTTATCCGCGACACGCGTCAGCGATGCCGGTCCGAACGCCTCGGCATGGATGCGCGTATCCGAAATATTGAACCCGCGCAGCCCGTCATAGACCGCCTGCATGAACGGCCCCGGCCCGCACAGATAGAAATCATAGTCACCGAAGGGCAGCGTGGCACTGAGCAGCGCCATGTCGACGCGGCCCGCAACGTCATAATCTTGGCCCTCGCGCGCATCACCTGGTTCGCTCAGCACCCGCACCAGACGCACCAGGCCCTGCCCCTGCGCCAGCAATCCGGCAATCTCGCCATCGAAGGCGCGGTCATCCTTGTTGCGTGCGGCATAGAACAGCCAGGTCGGTCGGATGCGGCGCTTGCGGAGGCCTTCAAAGATGATATGCCGCAGCATGGCGAGCATTGGAGTGATGCCGATTCCGGCCGCCATCAACACGGCCGGCCGGGGCTCCAAGGCGTCGACAGTGAACCTGCCGGCAGGCGCCTGCACCTCCAGCGTATCGCCGGCCTTCAGTGTGTGCAGATGCGCCGACACATTGCTCTGCCGTTTGACGCTGATGCGATAGAAGCCATCGGAGGGTGCTGCGGACAACGTATAGGTGCGGATGACGGGCTTGTCCGTTCCCGGCAGTGTGAGGCGGATCGGCAAATGCTGTCCCGCTTCATGCGGAACGAGGCCGAAGCCGTCCAGCGGCTGCAAATAGAACGACTTCACACTGGCACTTTCCGGCCTGATCTCCTCGATGCGGAACGGCCGCCATTGCCTGGCGAGCTCCTGCACCTTCAGCCGCGCCGCCATCTCCGCCCAGTCGCCGGTCATCAGTGAATTGGGTGATGCCCCTTGCGCTTCATCCGCCCATTGTAACGGCAATGCCGCCGGGCGATAGACGATGCGGGTGGGCTGCAGGCGCCAGAAACGCTCGGCCCCCTGGAATGCCGCGATCTCCGGCCCATCGAGGACTACCTCCGGCACCCCGGCGATCTGCAGCAGATCACCGGTGGTGAAATCGACGAAGACCAGCCCAGCGCGTGGATTGACGCTGAAATTCCCGAGCGTGTTGAAGAACAGATTGCCGGCAAAATCCGGTACCGTGAGGACACCCGTGTCACTGATATGCACAAAGCCGGGCTTGCCGCCGCGATGCGACACATCCACTTGCCGCCCGCCTTCCGGTTGGTCGACATAGGACGCGACGAAAAACGTGTCCGCACCATTGATCATCGCCTGAGCGCGGGCGTTCAAGCCATTCAGATACTGTACCGTCTCGGCCGGCTGGAACCGGTCGGCCGGGCGGGTGAACTCAAACTGCCGCAGCTGGATATATTGCGGACAATTGCCGTAGCTCTGATCAACCGCGACGGTGAAGCCGCTTTCATTCAGACGCTGTACGGTGCCGTTCATCCGGTTGCGCCGCCGCGAGTGCAACTCAATACCGAGCAGTCCGATGGCATCGCCGTTATTGAAGCCGTCCTCTGCCGGATCGCCCGGATCGCGGGCAAGGCTGACGCCAAGGCGCTTTGGATCCGGCGATTGCATGAAGCCCGGCTCATTCGCCCGCAAGGTCGCCCACACATCGCCTTGGGCATCGACCGACCCCAGCACGACGAAAGGCAGTTGTTCGAAAAAAGCACGATGCTGGTCCGGCATATAATCGCGGATGACCCGGCGTCCCACATCCGCCATGCGTTCGGCAACACCGGCGCTGCGCTGCAGAGCGACCTCGCCGTCATGCCAGGGTGATGCGGTGGTTGTCTGGGTCATGGTCATCTACAGATCTTTCCTCGGCAGGAGTAACACGGGATGGAGGCCAAGCCTCTCATCCCGCGCCGGTTCAAACTTTACGCCGCCAGACCAACGGGCGTTTTCTGGAATTCGACGAAGCCGGGAAGAGCTTCGATCCTTGCCAGCCAGGCACGCACATTGGCATAGGCTGAAAGATCGACATTCCCTTCCGGCGCGCTGGCGACGTAGCTGTAGAGTGCCACATCAGCAACGGTCGGTGTCGTCGCGGCAATGAAGTCCCGTTGCGCCAACTCGGCATCGATCTGCTTCAACACATTATGTGCGCGTGTCAGTACTTCCTCCGGCCGGAAGCCGGCGCCAAACACGGTGATGAGGCGTGCTGCCGCTGGGCCGTAAGCGATTTCACCAGCGGCGACAGACAGCCATTTCTGCACTTTCGCGGCGGCCAGGGCATCTTCCGGCAGCCAATCGCTGCGCCGCAGCTTCTTCGCGAGATAGATCAGGATGGCAACCGAATCGGTCACGATCGTGCCGTCATCGTCCAACACCGGCACCTGGCCGAATGGATTGATCTTCAGGAAATCCGGCGCCTTATGGGCCCCCTTGGCGAGGTCGACCGGGACCAGTTCATGGGGGATGTTTAGCAGCGACAGGAACAGGCGTGCGCGGTGCGAATGCCCCGACAGCGGATGATGATAGAGCTTCATGATTTTGGCCTCCTGAAAAGAGTGAGAAAAGGAATGGTCAGGCTGCATTGCGCAAATTGACGCGCGGGAAGTCGATCTCGGTCTTGAATACCTCATTCACGTAATTGGTCCAGGTGTTGAGGGCAACATGCTGCACGATCTCGAGCAACTGGCCGTCGTCATAACCGGCGGCCTTCACTGCGGCGATGTCAGTCTCGTTGACTTGGCCGCGCGAGCGCGTTACCAGCGCTGCGAAATGGACAGCGGCATCAGCCTTCAAATCGTTGGAGCGACCACTGCGGTTGGCGGTGATTTCCGCGTCGTCGAGCTTGGCGAGATTCTTACCCGTATAGGTGTGGGCCGAGAGGCAATACTGGCAGCCATTGATCTCCGCGACGGCAAGCGCGATGCGCTCGCGAGTCTGCGGCGGCAAGGCGCCCTTGCCCAGCGTCTCGGCGAGGTCGAGATGGCCTTTGAGGGCGGTCGGGCTGTTGCTGATCAATTTGAAGATATTGGGCACCATGCCGAACTTCTTTTTGACGCCCTCAAGCAGGGACTGCGAAGCGGCGGGCGCGTCAGCGATGGTGGCGGGGGTCGGGATGCGTGACATGGGAACCTCCTGTCTGGGGATGAAGCGGGGAGGAATTCCCAAGCGCGTCATCTGTCCCAAAGCTATGTCCTCCCGAAAAATTGCGGTAGAGTGCCATATTAAGAACCGTTCTCCCGAAAAATGGTAGGATAAGAATAGGAGAAATGACATGGACCGGCTGGAGGCGATGGCGCTCCTCGTGACGGTAACCGAGGCTGGCAGCCTGTCCGCGGCAGCCCGGCAATTGGGAGCACCTCTCGCCACCGTCAGCCGCAAGGTTGCCGATCTCGAGGCGCATCTCAACGCTCGCCTGCTCACCCGCACCAACCGCAAAGTGCAACTGACCGAAGCCGGCCGCGCCTATCTCGCCGACGCCAAGGAAATCCTGGGGAGAGTCGAGGAGGCCGAGCGAAAAGTGGCCGGTGAATACGTGACACCCAAGGGTGAACTCACGGTGACGGCGCCGCTGGTCTTCGGGCGCATCCATATTCTGCCGGTGGTCACCGATTTCCTGCAGGTCTTCCCGGACATCACGCTGCGCCTGGTTCTGGGCGACCGCCTCTCGAACCTCGTCGAAGACCACATCGATGCCGCCTTGCGCATCGGCAATCTGCCGGACAGCAATCTGGTGGCGACGCGCCTGGGTTCAACGCGGCGCTCAACCTATGCCAGTCCTGACTATCTGAAGCGCCGCGGCACGCCGACGACGCTCGGGGATCTCGCCCACCACGATTGCGTCAGCTTTGAAAACATCGCCCCGTCGAAGTTCTGGACCTTCCATGATGGCAAGCACGATATGCCGGTCCCTGTCCGCACACGCCTCAGCGTCACCACTGCGGAATCGGCGATCGACGCCGCAATCGCGGGCACGGGCATCACCCGCGTGCTCTCCTACCAGGCCGCCAAGGCTGTGGCCGCAGGGACGCTCGTCCCGATCCTGGAAGAATTCGAACCGCCCGCCTGGCCGATCCACTTCGTCCACGTCGCCCAAGGCGCGCTGCCCCTCAAGATGCGAGCCTTCCTCGACTTCGCGACGCCGAGGCTCCGCGCAAAGCTCGCGTGACTGTGTGTCAGCACCGAACCGGGACCCCGATCTCAGCGGGCGGCGGCTTGCACCGGTTGTTGCCAACCGCCACCCAGCACCTTGTAGAGCGTGATCAGATTGGCCTGCTTATCGAGGCGGATGTTGATGAGATCCTGCTCGGCCGTGTAAAGCGACCGCTGTGAATCGAGGACGTCGAGATAGCTGGAAACACCCTTCTTATAGCGCTCGGTCGAGAGGTAATAGCTCGCTGCCGTAGAATCGACCAGTGATTGCTGGGCGGCGAGCTGGTCGTCGATCGTGCCGCGCTGCGCCAGCGCATCCGCTACTTCGCGGAACGCGGTCTGGATGGTCTTTTCATAGGTGGCAACCTCGATGCTCTTGTCGACCTTTGCCGCATCCAGATTGGCCTGGTTCGATCCCATGTCGAAGATCGGCAGAACGATGTCCGGGGCAAAGCTCCACCCGCCGGTGCCTGCCTTGAACAAGGTGGACATCGCATCGCTGACACTGCCGTTGCTGGCGGTCAACGTGATCTTGGGAAAGAAGGCGGCGCGGGCGGCGCCGATATTGGCGTTGGCAGCCTTCAGACTGTGTTCGGCTGCCACCACATCGGGCCGTGCCTGCAGCACCTCGGAGGGGAGGTCGCCCGGAACATCGCTCATCGCGGTGACGTTACCGAGCACGCCGTCCGGCAGAAGATCTTCCGGAACCGAGGAACCGACCAGCAAGGTCAGGGCATTGAGGTCCTGTGCCACAGACGTGGTGAACTGTGCGATGTCGAGCCGCGCAGTGTCGACGCTGGTTTCCGCCTGCCGAACGTCGAGCGCCGAGGCGATCCCCTTCTCGAAGGTCTGCCGCGTCAAATCCAGGGAATGCTGCTGGCTGTCCAGCGTATCGCGTGCCAGTTTCAGCTGCTCCTGGTCAGCCTGTAGCGTCAGATAGGCGGTTGCCACTTCGCCGATCAGGCTGATCTGTGTTGAGTGCATGGTTTCGACAGTCGAGAAGTATTCCTCCAGCGCCTGTTCATTGAGACTGCGGATGCGCCCGAACAGGTCCAGTTCATAGGCGCTGACGGTGACGCTGGCCGAATAGCTGCGCGTGGTTTCCGCACTACCGGTCGTTGTATTGCGCCGACCGGTCCGCGTGATGTCGGCACTGCCGCCCACGTTGATGGTGGGGAACAGATCGGCCTGCGAGATGCGGTACTCGGCCTGCGCCTTTTCGATGTTAAGCACCGCCACGCGCAGGTCGCGATTGTTCGCCAGCGACAGGCCGATCAATTGGCGCAATTTCGCGTCGGCGAAATAATCCTGCCAGGCGATGTCTGCGATCTTGACACTGGTGGCCTTGCTTGCCGGCAGATAGGACGGCCCGGTAGGCCAGGTTTCTGCGGCTGGCGAGTCCGGCCGGAAATAGTCGGGAATCATGGTGCAGCCCGCCAACGCGAACGCGCCCGCCAAGACGATGACGAGATGTCTCATGTCATTCAACCTTTCCAGCGGCAAGCGCGCTGTGCGGCTCGTCGGTTGCCCGGTCGCGGCCACGGAAGATGTGCCGGACGAGAACGAAGAAGAGCGGTATGAAAAAGATGCCAAGCAGGGTCGCTGAGAAAGTGCCGCCCATGACGCTGATGCCGATGGCATTCTGGCTGCCTGATCCCGCACCATTGCTGATCGCCAAAGGCAGGACACCGAGGAGGAAGGCCAGCGAGGTCATCAGAATCGGTCGCAGCCGCAGGCGAACTGCCTCCAGCGTCGCGCTGACAAGGTCTGCGCCACGATCCTGCAGATCCTTTGCGAACTCGACGATCAGAATGGCGTTCTTGGCGGACAGACCGATGGTCGTCAGCAGCCCGACCTGAAAGTAGATGTCGTTGGACAATCCGGTCAGCTTCGCTGCGAGCAATGCGCCGAAGACCCCAAGTGGTACCACGAGCATGACGGCAGCCGGGATTGACCAGCTCTCGTAGAGAGCCGCGAGACACAGGAACACGACCAGCAACGAGATCGCATAAAGCGCCGGCGCCTGCGAACCGGACAGTCTCTCCTGATAGGAAAGCCCGGTCCATTCGTAGCCGATGCCGGCCGGCAACTGCGCTGCAATCCGTTCGACCGCAGCCATGGCATCACCGGATGAATAGCCGGTGGCGGGCTGGCCCATGATCTCGACGGCGGACATGCCGTTGTAGCGTTCGAGACGTGGTGAGCCTTGGGCCCAGTGCGCCGTGGCGAAGGCGGAGAAGGGAACCATCTCGCCTTCGCTGTTGCGCACATACCAGCGGCCGATATCTTCCGGTGCCATCCGGAAGGGGGCGTCCGCCTGGAGATAGACCTTCTTCACGCGGCCGCGGTCGAGGAAATCGTCGACATAGCTGCCGCCCCAACTGGTACTGATGGTCGCGTTGATATCGGCAGAAGACACGCCCAGGGCGCCGGCCTTGGCCAGATCGACATCGATCTGGAACTCCGGCGTGTCATCCTGCCCATTCGGTCGCACCGCCGATAGGGCCGGGTCCTGCGCTGCAAGGCCAAGGAACTGGTTTCGCGCCGCGAGCAGAGCCTCGTGGCCGAGGCCACCGCGATCCTGCAGTTCAAGGTCAAACCCGCTGGCATTGCCGAGTTCCTGGACGGCCGGCGGTGCGAAGGCGAACACCCGGCCGTCGCGGATCTGCGCGAATGCCCGCATGGCCTTGCCGATGATGGCAGGCGCCCGCAGGTCCGCGCTGCCGCGCTCATCCCAATCCTTCAGGCTGATGAACGCCGTCCCGGTATTCTGACCGCTGCCGCCAAAACCGAATCCGGCAACCGAGAAGACCGAGGCCACGGCTTCCGGCTGATCCTGCAGGAAGTGCTGCTCGACCTCTTGCAGAACCTGCAGAGTGCGCTGCTGGGTGGCGCCGACAGGCAATTGAACCTGGGCGAACAGGATGCCCTGGTCTTCTTCGGGCAGGAAGGCGGTGGGAAGGCCCAGGAACAGAACGGTCATGGCCGCCACGATCGCCAGATAGATGGCCAGGAAGCGATTGGCGCGGTTGAGGATGCCGCCGACAGCGGATTGATAGTGCCGGTTGCCGGCATCGAAAGCCCGGTTGAACCAGCCGAATGGCCCGCGCCGCGCGGCCACATGACCCTGTGCGACGGGTTTCAGCAGCGTCGCGCAAAGCGCTGGCGTCAGCACCAGAGCCATGAGGACGGACAGGGCCATGGCTGCCACGATGGTGACCGAGAACTGCCGGTAGATGACGCCGGTCGATCCGCCGAAGAATGCCATCGGCACAAAGACTGCGGAGAGGACCAGGGCGATGCCGATCAGGGCGCCGGTGATCTGCTGCATTGATTTTCGCGTCGCCTGGCGTGGCGGCAGGCCTTCCTCGGCCATCACGCGTTCGACATTTTCGACCACAACGATGGCATCATCGACCAGCAGGCCGATGGCTAGCACCACAGCGAACATGGTCAGCGTGTTGATCGAGTAGTCGAAGGCGGAAAGGATGCCGAAGGTGCCGAGCAGGACCACCGGAACGGTGATGGTGGGAATGAGCGTCGTGCGGAAGTTCTGCAGGAAGACGAACATCACCACGAAGACGAGAGCGATGGCTTCCAGCAGCGTCTTGACAACTTCCTCGATCGAGATCCGCACGAATGGTGTCGTGTCATAGGGATAAACAACCGACATGCCGGTTGGAAAGAAAGCCGACAGTTCGGCTACTCGCGCCTTGACGGCGGTGGCTGTCTCGAGCGCGTTGGCGCCGGTCGCGAGCTTGATGGCGATGCCGGTTGCCGGCTTGCCATTGTAGCGCGAGACGAGGTCATAGCTTTCCGAACCGATTTCCACCCGGGCCACATCGGCGAGCCGTACGGCCGACCCATCGGTATTGGTCCGCAGCAGGATGTTGCGGAACTGCGCCGGTGTCTGCAGTCGGCTCTGCGCCGTGATCGTGGCGTTGAGCTGCTGGCCGCTGACATTGGGGGTGCCGCCGATCTGGCCGGCGGCCACCTGGGCATTCTGTGCCGCGATCGCCGTACTGACATCGGCCGGCGTCAGTTTGTAATTGTTGAGCTTGTCCGGGTCGAGCCAGATGCGCATGGCATATTGCGCGCCGAAGATGCTGACATCGCCCACGCCGTCGACGCGTGCGATCTGGTCCTGCAAATTGGATGCGGCGTAATCAGAGAGATCGGCCTGGGTGAGCGCGTCGTCGCTGGAGACGAGGCCCATCACCATCAGGAAATTGCTGGCAGACTTGGTCACCGTGATGCCCTGCTGTTGAACGGCGCTGGGCAGCAAGGATGTGGCCAGTTGCAGCTTGTTCTGGACCTGGACCTGCGCAATATCGGCGTCGGTGCCGGCTGCGAAGGTGAGTGTGATGTTGGCGCTGCCATCGGAGCCGCTGGTCGAGGAGAAATAGACGAGGTTGTCGATGCCCTTCATCTTCTGCTCGATGACCTGCGTCACCGTGTCCTCCAGCGTCTTGGCAGAGGCGCCGGGATAGGTGGCGCTGATCGAGATGGAAGGCAGGGCGATCTGCGGATATTGCGCCACCGGCAGGGTCAGGACTGCAGCTGCGCCCGCCAGCATGATGACGATGGCGATCACCCAGGCGAAGATCGGGCGGTCGATGAAGAAGTGCGCCATGGCGATGGCTCCTTGAGCTTATGGCTGTACCGCGGCGCTGCCGCCGGCGGCTTGCTGCACCGGATCTACCGGGCTGACGACGATGCCGGGACGGATGTTCTGCAGGCCATCCACGATCAACCGGTCGCCGGAATTGAGGCCGTCGCTCACCAGCCATTGGTCGCCGATCGTGCGATCGGTCTTGAGCGCGCGTTGTTCAACCTTGTCATCCGGGCCTACGACGAGCGCATAGGGTTCGCCCTTGGCGTCGCGCATGACCCCCTGCTGCGGCGCCAGGATCGCCTGATCGGTGCTGCCTTCGTCGAGCACGGCGCGCACATACATGCCGGGCAACAGTTCATGCGTGGGGTTGGGGAAGATGGCGCGCAGGGTGATGCTGCCGGTCGTCTGATCGACGGTCACGCCGGAAAATTGCAGCACACCTTTGGACGAATAGACGCTGCCATCTTCGAGCATCAGGGTCACGTCAGCCCGGTCGGCGCCACTGCGCGTGATCCGGCCGCTCGCCAGGTCGCGCTTCAGGCGCAGATATTCGGCACTTGTCTGGGTGACATCGACATAGATTTCATCCAGATCCTGAATGGTGGCGAGCGCCGTCGTCTGGCTGGCCGTCACCAGGGCGCCTTCGGTGACGCTGGACTTGCCGATGCGGCCGGAAATCGGCGCAGTGATCTTGGTATAGGCGAGGTTGATGTCGGCGGACTTCACTTCGGCAGCGCTATAGGCGATCTCAGCCTGCGCGGCCTTCAGGGAGGATAAGGCGTCGTCGTAATCCTGCCGCGCGACCGCATCGATGCCGACCAGCTCCTCATATCGCTTTGCCTTGGATTGCAGCGAGGCGACAGTCGCCTTGGCCTTGGCATGCACGGCGCGCGTACTCTCGAGGGTCGCCTGATAGGTGGCGGGATCGATTTCATAGAGCACCTGCCCGGCCTCGATATCGGTGCCTTCGGTAAACAGCCGCTTCTGGATGATGCCGCCGACCTGCGGCCGGACTTCCGAGACCAGAAAGGCTGAGGTGCGTCCCGGCATTTCCGCCGTGACCGCCACTTTCTGCGGTTGGATGACGTAGACGCCGACGGCCGGCGCCGCCGTCTGGACCGGCACGCTGGCCGCTGGCTGATCGCACGCGGCCAACAGGATGGTTGTGCCGATGATCAGTAACTTATTGAAACGTATCATAAAGATCCTCATCAAGGGATCCCCCGAGCGGGTCGATCGCAGGTCGGGGTCATTTGTTTCTAATTATAGAATGAACGTTCGATCTATTAATATAGAATGATCGCTCTAATTTCTAGCTGTTTTTTTGCCCACCCTTTTGCGACAGTGCGGCGCGTGATCTGGGCGGATGGAGGGGTTGGTGACAGAGAATCAGGTGCTGCCTAAGCTGGGACCGGGACAGAAATCCTTGCGGGAGGACCGCACGGCCGCCAGACGGCAGCAGGTTCTGGATGCGGCCCAAGGATGCTTCCGGCAACACGGTTTCCATGGCGCCAGCATGGCGCAGATATCAGCAGCAGCCGGCATGAGCGTCGGCCACATCTATCATTACTTCGAGAACAAGGACGCCATCGTCGCGGCGATCATCGATGAGGACGTGCAGCATTTCTCAAGCGAGTTCGCCGAGATTGGCCGCAGCCCGGATATCATGGCCGCCATGATCGACCATGCGGGCGCGGTCGTTCGGCGCATCCTGGACGGCAAGGGGCCGACCTTGTCAGCCGAGATTTTCGCTGAAGCCGCACGCAACCCAACGGTGCGCAGAGTCTTGCAGGATGCGGACAAGAAGGTGCACGACATCGTCCGCGAGACGATCTTCAAGAGCGGCAGGGCGCCTTTTACGGAAGAGCAGCTGGAAGCGCGGATGGAGGTGATAGGGGCGATGTTTGATGGATTGGAGATGCGCCTCATCCGAAATCCTGACTTTCCGCGTGAGGCCGTGATCGTGGAAGTCCGGCGCCTCATCCGCTACGTGCTGAGTGGCGAAGACACCGCAGCGGATTAGGGATTGCCCATAGTGATCTGCGAGGTTCTGAAGAATTGTGGCTGGGGCGCCAGGGATCGAACCTGGGAATGTCGGTACCAAAAACCGATGCCTTACCGCTTGGCTACGCCCCAATCCTGGCGACCCTGGCGGGCACCGCTTGGGATGGTGCCCCAAAGGTATGCCGGGTCGCGCGGCGGGCGTAACATATGCAAACACCCGGCCAAGGGCAAGGCATGCCTTCATTGGCCGAAAAGGCCGGAAATCTGCGAAAAATCATCTGTAGGTGGACAGAATTCGCCCTCCACAATCTTGTTCCGGCAAGACATCACACCTATGCTCCCCCCGCATTACAGGATTTGAGGAGATTCGGCGGATGGATGAGGTGCGGAGCCCCAGGCTCGGCGTAAGGCCCCGCGCCGCCGACCGGATCGGCGCGGCAGCAGTTGGCGCGGCCAACCGTCGTCCCGCTATCGATCCTACCATCGTCAACCTCGCCGTGGTCGGTGCCGTCCTCGCGGTGGCAATCGGTATCACCTTTTATATCTGGCACGATGTAGGCACAGAAGCAGGGGCGCCGGAAACGCGTGCCCCGGAGGCCAGCCCCCAAGTACTGGAAATCGAACAGCTGCTGGGTGAGCTGAGCTTCACCCCCGGGCCGATCGATGGCGTCCTGGACGTGGAGACGGCAGCGGCGATCCGGGCCTTCCAGCAGGCGGCCGGCCTGCCCGATGATGGCCTCGCCTCACCGGAATTGCTTGAGGAACTGAAGGCCGTCGCCGGCCAATCAAACTAGGGCCAATCAAACTAGGGCCAATCAAACCGATCTCGTTTCAGCCCTTGCGATTCCTGATCGAAATCGTGCGCCCGAGCGGCACCGGCAAAGCAAGGCCGGCATGGGCCGTCTTCACCCGCTCGACGCGCACATAGATGTCGTCGGGCATTGCCGCCACCTTGCGCTGGGTCATATCGATAAACAGGATTAGCCATTCCGCCGTGGCGGCGAGATACCCTTCCTTGGCGTGATACATCGCCTGAATCCAGTGGGCGCGTTTGCGGTCGCAATCGACCAACTGGCAGGTAATGCGCAAGGGGGCATCCAGCAGCAGTTCGCGGTGATAGGAGACATGCGTATCGACCGTCATGGTCGAGAAGCCGCGCTCCTTGATGAGGCTGTAGCCAAGCCCCAGCGCTTCATAAGTGGTGTCGAACCCCTCGTCGAAGGCTCGCAAATAGAAGCCGACATTCATGTGGTCGTTGCCGTCGATCCATTCCGGCAGAACCTTCTGGCCGAGGCTGACGAACGGGGCGGGAATCGGGGAATCAGCGGTGATTTTCATGCGCCCGACGATGCCCTCCCGGCCCAGCTGTGGTCAAGCCGACGGTTAACCTTGCCGCGGCCCCACAATCTGCGCCGCCATCCGGCCCTGCAATCTGGCGGCGAACCCGGCGATCTGGGTGGCAACGCCGGACGCTCGCCGGAATTGTAACCATACGGTCAAGGGCATCGTTGACTTATACCTTTCATCAAGCCTACGTTTTTCCTCAAGGCAGCCCCACAAATTAACGAACAGATGGGGCTTAAACCGCGGGCTGCCCGATCACTGCTTTATTTTTGGGAGATTCATGATGAAACATCGCCTGCTTGGGGCCGTTGCGGCCGCAGCGCTTGTCGTTGGCTTTGGTGCCGCCGCGGCACAAGCCAAAACTCTGGTTTACTGCTCGGAGGGCAGCCCGGAGAACTTCAACCCGCAGATCAACACCACTGGCACCAGCTTCGACACCGCCTATCCGATCTTCAATCGCCTGGTCGAGTTCGAACCCGGCACCACCACCATCAAGCCGGGTCTCGCAGCTTCTTGGGAAACCTCGGATGACGGCCTTACCTATACCTTCCATCTGCAGCCCGGCGTGAAGTTCCATGCCCGCAAGGATTTCGCGCCGACCCGCGATTTCAGCGCCGATGATGTGATCGCCACCTTCAACCGCATGTGGAAGGCGGACGACGCCTACGCCAAGATTTCCGGCGGCGCCTACGATTACTTCAACGACATGGGCATGCCGGACCTCATCAAGTCGATCGACGCGGTCGACCCGTTGACGGTGAAATTTACGCTGACCAAGCCGAATGCGCCCTTCATCGCCAACCTGGCGATGGATTTCGCCGCGATCCATTCCGGCGAATACATGGATCTCATGATGAAGGCCGGCACGCCGGAGCGCGTCGATCAGGAACCGATCGGCACTGGTCCGTTCATCCTGCAGGCCTATGAGAAGGACGCGCGCATTCTCTACAAGGCGAATGTGAACTATTTCCGCGGCAAGCAGCCGATCGACAAGCTGATCTTCGCCATCACCCCGGATCAGGCCGTCCGCACCGCCAAGCTGCTCGCCGGCGAATGCGACATTGCCCCCTATCCGGGCCCGGCCGACGTCGAGAAGCTGAAGGCGGAACCCTCGCTCAACGTGCAGGAACAGGAAGGCCTCAATGTCGGCTACCTCGCCCTCAACGTGAAGAAGGCGCCGTTCGACAACAAGCTGGTGCGTCAGGCCTTCAACATGGCTTTCGACAAGGACGCGATCGTGAAGGCGGTCTATCAGGGCGCTGGCCAGCCGGCCAAGAACCCGCTGCCGCCGACCATCTGGTCCTATGACGACAGCATCCAGGCCTATGCCTACGATCCGGAAAAAGCCAAGGCCATGCTGGCCGAAGCCGGCGTGAAGGACCTCACCATCGACCTCTGGTACATGCCGGTGCAGCGTCCTTATAACCCGGACGCCAAGAAGGTCGCCGAGCTGATGCAGGCGGATCTCGCCAAGATCGGCGTCACTGCTGAGCTCAAGACCTATGAATGGGGCGAGTACCGCAAGCGTCTGCAGGCGGGCGAGCACCTCACGGGCATGCTCGGTTGGACCGGCGACAATGGTGATCCCGACAACTTCCTCGGTGTGCTGCTGTCCTGCGGCTCAGCCCGCGATGGCGGTCAGAACATCGCCAAGTGGTGCAACGAAGACTTCACGAAGCTGATCGACGATGCCGCCAAGATCTCGGACGTCTCCAAGCGCACCGAGCTCTACAAGCAGGCCCAGGTGATCTTCCATGAGGAAGCCCCCTGGGTTCCGATCGCCCATTCGGTCGTCTACATGCCGATGAGCAAGAAGGTGAAGGGCTACAAGATCCACCCGCTCGGCACCCATATCTTCGAAGGCGTCGACATCGACGGCCAGCGCGCCAGCTTCCAGTCCATCGAGGACGGCGGCGGCGAGGGCGTGAACCACTGGTACCGCGTGGTCATCACCGAAGGCCGCAACCGCGAGGTGCGCCGCCTGTTCGACGCCGTGGGCCTGGGGGTCAGCCGACTGATCCGCATCCGTTACGGCTGCGTGGTGCTGCCACGCGGGCTCAAGCGGGGCATCTGGATCGACCTGGAGGGCCGCGACGTGCAGG
>NZ_CAKZGO010000026.1 GCF_936916975.1 uncultured Dongia sp.
CCCGCGGTTTTTGGCCGGTTATGGTGGACAACCCTCTATTTTGCCGGCCATGTCTGGTTTAACGGATAGAAACTCGTGGGTGGTCCGCCTTCGCGGACCATGACGATTAAGATTGCGCCATCATCGGCGAGCGGGCGAACGGCCACGCAACTTCCATATCGTGCGCCAGTTGCAGCAAGGTGGCGTCACCACCCAGCGGTGCCGCGAGTTGGATGCCGACCGGCAAGCCGTCCATCGACTGCATGATCGGCACCACGATCGCAGGTTCGCCGGTGACGTTGTAGGTCGCGGTGAACGGCGAGAAGCGCAGCATGCGTGCCACGTGTTCGGTGACATCGTCGTGGTCGGTCGAAAAGGCGCCAAGCTTCGGCGGCGGTCCGGCCAGGGCCGGTGTGAGAAGCACGTCCACATCATCCCACAGCAAGGCCATCTGCCGCGCGAAGTTCTGACCCAGGCGAATGCTGGCGACATAGTCGGCGACGGTGAGGTGACGGCCGGCTTCGGCGGCGGCGAGGTTGATCATTTCCATCTCGCCGGTGCGTGGACCGCGGCCGAGCAGAGCCTTCAGTTCGGCGGCGTCGGCGGCGGCCTGGGCGCAGACCTGGGCCAGATAGACCTTGCGCGGGACATGCAGGTCGTCCTCCCGGATGGGCAAGGCGATCGGTGCCACGTGGTGGCCGAGATCGGTGAGCAGGCTCGCCGTGAGCTCCAGGGCCTGCAACGCCTCAGGCGAGAGCGTCACGTCCGACAGATGTTGATGGTTGATGCCGATGCGCAAGGGCGGTGCGGGGCGATCAAGTGCCTGCAGGAAACCACCGCTCGGTGCCATCGGCGCTGCGTAGGGTGCGCCCACATCGGCGCCATACATGATATCGAGGGCGGCGGCGCTGTCGCGAACCGAGCGGCTGACGACACCTTCGCTGACCAGACCCGCATAGATATCCGCGTGGGCCGGGCCTTGTGGCAAGGCTCCCCGTGACGGTTTCAGACCGACGAGACCGCAGGCGGCGGCGGGAATGCGGATCGAGCCGGCGCCATCGGTGGCATGGGCCAGGGGCACAATGCCCGCCGCGACGGCCGCCGCTGATCCGCCAGACGAGCCACCGGTCGAATGCGCGAGGTTCCAAGGATTGCGGCTGGGGCCGAACATGTCCGGCTCGGTCGTCACGTTGAAGCCAAGTTCGGGGAGATTAGTCTTGCCGAGGATGCGAAGACCCGCCGCTTTGAACCGCGCGGTCAGTTCGTCATCGACATCGGGTGGCGGCAGATGGGCGAGATAGCGGCTAGCGCCAGTCGTGGAGACACCCTTCAGCGCACCACCGATATCCTTCAGTAGGAACGGTACGCCGTGGAAAGGCGCTGCTTCATCCACGACAAAGTCGGCGGGCTCTGCAAATAACTCGACGATGGCGTTGATCTGCGGGTTGGCACTGGCGATGACCTCGCGCGCGGCGTTCAGCACCTCGTCCGCCGACACGTCGCGGCGGCGGATGAGGCCAGCGAGCCCCACACCGTCAAGGCTGAGATAGTCGGCGCGGTTCATGGCGTCACGCGAGCGCGTCGCCCAGCGCCGCGATGGCGATGGATTCGGCGCGGATTTCAGCCAGCACCTCGCGCTGCAATTTCGTGAATTCCAGCGATCCCATCATCTCATAGGTGCGCGGGCGCGGCAGGTCGATATCGATGATGCGCTTGATACGGCCGGGGCGGTTCGACATGACAGCGACGCGGTCGGACATGTAGACCGCCTCCTCCACGTCATGGGTCACGAACAGCACGGTCAGGCGATGCTGTTCCCAGATGCGCGCCAGCAATTCCTGCATGTGATGGCGGGTCAGCGCATCGAGCGCGCCGAAGGGCTCGTCCATCAGCAGCATATTGGGGCGATAGGAGAGAGCGCGCGCGATGGCGACGCGCTGCTTCATGCCGCCGGAGAGTTCGCTGGGGAACGCGTCGGCGAATCCGTCGAGACCGACCAGTGACAAATGCGACCGTGCGATATCACGGGCTTCCTTGCGCGATTTGCCGGCGGCGAGAAGGGCGAATTCGACATTGCCTAGCGTGGTGAGCCAGGGCAGCAGGGTATAGCTTTGAAAGACGACACCGCGGTCGAGGCCGGGACCGCCGATCGGTTTGCCTTCGATGGTGACGGTGCCCGCGTCATGGCTTTCGAGTCCGGCCACGATCGAGAGCAGGGTCGACTTGCCGCAGCCCGATGTACCGACCAGCGAGACGAATTCATTCTCGCCCAGGGTGAGATCGACACCGGAGAGTGCCACCACGTCACCGCGGTCGCCGCGGAACGTCTTGGCCAAATTGGAGATGACGAGCTTGGGGGCGTTCATCGCGATTGCCGGAGATAGCGGAACAGCTTGCGGCTGCCCCATTTCATCGCCTGGTCGGTGGCGAGGCCCAGGACACCGAGCAGCAGCAGATAGCCGAAGATGGTGTCGGTCTGGAAGAAACGCTGCGCCGTGGTGATGCGGTAGCCGAGGCCGGATGTGGCCGCGACCAGTTCCGCAACGACCAGCCAGGTCCAGGCCCAGCCCAGACTGATGCGCATCGAATCCCAGATACCCGGCATGGCAGAGGGCAGGATGATGCGCGCGAGTATCCGGCTCTCCGGCATCTGCAACGTGCGGCCAAGATTGATGAAATCGCGCGGCACGGATTTCACGTTGTCCATGACCAGTAGCACCTGCTGGAAAAAGGTGCCGATGAAAATGATGAGAAACTTCTGCGCATCACCCGTGCCAGTCCACAGGATGGTGAGCGGGACAAAGGCCACGACGGGCATGTAGCGGATGAAATCGACCAGCGGCTCGATCATCGCCTCCCACGCGCGGTAGGAGCCGATGAGGATGCCGATCGGCAAGGCGAACGCCGTCGAAATGAGGAAGCCCAGTGAGATGCGATAGATGCTGATCAGCATGTCATCGAGCAGCTTGCCGCTCACCGCCAGTTCCTGGAGGCGTGCCAGGACCTTCTCGGGCGGTGGCAGGAACAGCGGCGTCACCCAGCCGGCCTTGGTGACGAGCCACCAGGCAAGGCCGAGCACGAAAAAAACCAGGACAGCGATGGTGATGAACTGGCGCGAACCGACGGAGGCGGTCAGCGAAAACAAACCAGAAGAAACCCTGGCCGGGGGAGTGCGTGGTTGGCGTGGCTCCCCCGGCATGGATTTAGAACGCCTCGACGAAGCGCGTGTCGATCAACTTGGCAAGGTCGACATCGGCGCTCAGCAGGCCCGCCGAGAGGGCCGCCTTCTTCACTTCCGGGACGACCTTGTTGACGAAATCGCCGGTGAGCTGGGTCTTGTTCTCGCCGATCGTGTAGTAGGTGACGCCGTCAAACGCGGTCGCCAGTTCTTCCGGCTTGGCGCCCACGGCTTCCGAGATGATGGCGCGGCCACCGGCAGTGTCGGCCTTGTAATCGGCAACCGACGCGTCCCAGGCCTTGAGCAGCGCCAGAACCTGGCCCGGCTTTTCAGCGAGGAAGTCTTCGCGCACGACGAAGACGTCTGAGATGAGGCCCGGATTCTCGCCGGCCGAATACAGCATCTTCACTTTCGGATTCTGCTGCATGGCGAGCGTCAGGTATGGCTCGTAGGTGACGGCGACCGGCACCTTGCCGGCGATGAGGGCGGAACCGGCGTCCGACGCCGGCATCGGCACCTTCTGCACGTCATCCAGGGTCATGCCGTTTTGCGCCAGTGCGTAGTTCAGCAGGATGTGGCTGGTGGTGCCCTCCTCGAACGCGACCTGCTTGCCCTTCAAATCGGCAACCGAGGTGATCGAACCATCGGTGATCATGGCATCGGCCGTCATCGAAACGTCGAGCAAGGCGATGATCTTGATCGGCAGGCCGGCGGCGGCAAAGGCCATCGCGGTATGGGTGGCGATGTTGCCGCACTGGACCTGACCGGCCGCGAGGGCTGCGTTCAGATCGGCGTCGGTGTTGAAGTTGATCACTTCCACGTCGGGCAGCCCGGCCGCAGCAAACAGGCCCTTCTTGGCGGCGATATGCCATTGGCCGTAGCCGAGCCAGGGTTCGATCGCCATCTTGATCGCGCCGGCTTCCGGCGTGGTCGGAATGGCCTGGGCGAAGGCGGCTTTGCTGATACCGGTCATGGCGAGTGTCGCAGCGCCAGCCTGCAAGATCTGACGCCGATTGAAGGTCCAGTTCATGTTATTTCTCCCTGTCTGCACGTAGTTCCCCGTTCCGGCGGCGATAGTGATGGGCCGGCCGGAATATTGTCAAGCAAGTGGGCGTAGCTACTTCAGCAGTTTGGTGCGAATCTCGGAAACCGCGTTGGCATGGGCGTCAAAACCCTCATAGGTCGCAAGCACGCGGGCGTGGCGGGCGAGCTCTGGATAGCCGGCCGAGGTGACGTAGCCCACCGAAATACGCTTCATGTAATCGAACACCGACAGCGGCGAATGGGTCATGGCTGCGCGGCTGGTCGGCAGCACGGCGTTGGGTCCGAGCACGAAGTTGCCCAGCGTCACCGGCGTGTGCTTGCCAAGCAGAACTTCGCCCGCATTCTCGATGCGGCCCAGATAGGCAAAGGGTTCATCGGACAGGATTTCCAGATGTTCCGGCGCGTAGTCATTGATGAAGGCCATAGCGGCACCGACATCGGGGGCGAGCACGACGCCACCACGCGGCCCCATGAGCACAGCCGATGAGAAGGCGACGCGCTGCTCCGACATCTTTGCCCAATAATCAGGCAGCGCCTTGATGGCCGCGTCGGCCACCTTGGGCGAGGTCGTTACCAGATAGGCCGATGAATCGGGGCCGTGCTCGGCTTCAACCAGCAGATCGAGGGCGGCGAGACGGCCATCCACGGTCTCGTCGGCGAAGATGATGGATTCGCTGGGGCCGGCTGGAATGCCGGGATCGATGATGTCGGCCAGCAGACGCTTGGCGGCCACGACATAGGGACTGCCGGGGCCGACGATCTTGGCGCATTTCGGCACGGTCTGGGTGCCATAGGCCACTGCCGCCACGCCCTGGGCGCCACCGCATTTATAGACCCTGTCGACGCCGGCGAGGCGCGCCGCCACCAATGTCGCCGCATCGATCTTGCCATCGGGGCCTGGTGGCGTCACGACGCAGATATTCTTCACACCGGCAACGACGGCCGGGATGGTCGTCATCATCACGACGCTGGGAAACGAGCCCTTGCCGCGCGGCACGTAGCAGGCAACCGACGGAATGGGCCGGAAGCGATCGCCGGCGAAGGCGCCGGGGCGCATCTCATGCAGCCACATCTCCTCGGGCTTCTGGTCGGTGTGGAACTTGCGAATGTTTTCGACCGCGAATTCGATGGCGGCAATCACGTCGGGTTCGACCGATTTGAAGGCGGCGTCGAAATCGGCAGGCGAGGCGGCGATCTCATCCGACTTCACCGGCGACCGGTCGAACTCATTCGCAAAGCGGGCGAGTGCCACGTCGCCTTCCTGCCGCACAGCGTCGATGATCGGGCGCACGCGGTCGAGGAAGGGACCGAGATCGGCCTCCGAGCGCTTGAGGAGGTTGCTGCGGGCCTCGGGGCTGAGGCGCGCGAGATCGTGCAGGTTGACGCTGCCGGCCATAGGCTTGTCCATTCAGTCAGATTGTGTGGAAGTCAGATCGAGGCAAGATAGCCACCGTCGACCGGCATGTAAATTCCGGTGACATAGGAGGCGGCGTCGGAACTGAGGAAAATTGCCGCACCCACCAGATCATCGAGCTGGCCGAAGCGCTGCAGCGGGATTTTGGCCAGCATGGCGGCGGACCAATCGGCGTTCTCGTAGAACACGTCGGTGAGGGCCGTGCGGAAATAGCCTGGTCCGAGGCTATTGACGCGAATGCCGAGCGGCGCCCATTCGGCCGACAGCGCCCGCGTCATGCCAAGGAGGCCGCTCTTCGACGAGCCGTAGGGAACGGCGGTCGGCACGCCGACTTCCGAGGTGAGCGAGCACATGTTGAGGATCGAGCCGCCGTGTTTGCCCTTCTGCATCACCTTGGCGGCGGCCTGGGCGCAGAAGAAGGCACCCTTGAGGTTGGTGTCGAGGATGCGATCCCACAGCGCTTCGTCGACGTCGAGGGACGGGCAGACCTGTTCGATGCCGGCATTGTTGATGAGGATGTCGAGTCCACCCAGTGCATGAGCCGCGGCGGTGACGCCTTCGCGGCAGGCGGTTACATCGGCCACGTCCATCGCAACGCCGACGCCCTTGTCTATCTGGCCCAGGGTTTCATCAAGACTGGCCTTTGTCCGCGCACTGGCCGCAACCTTGGCGCCGGCTTGGGCAAGGCCGATGGCGATGACCTGGCCGATACCGCGGCTGGCGCCGGTCACCAGGGCTCGCTTGCCTGCAAGGTTGAAACGGGAAAGATCGACTTTCATGGGGGGCTCACGCTAGAAGTCAAAGCAGGATCGCAGCATAGCCGAAAAGACCCGCCTGTCATGTCACTCCCCGCTCTTTCCGTTACAGCGCGCGCCAGAGCCTTTGCCAAGGCCGGCGATCTCCCCGGTGCGGCGCGCCTGATCGGCGATCTGCTGCAGGACAAGTTCGGCTTCGAGGCCCAAGACATCCGCATCAATGTCGATATCTACAGCCTGAATTCCCTCAATGGATTCTTCACGTCGGCCGGCCAGGCTTATTTCTTCAAGTTCCATCAGGAGGAGAATGAGGAGGCGATGGCCGGCGAGTATTACCGTGCCGGACTGCTCGCGGAGGCCGGGTTGCCGGTCGATCAGCCGCTTCATGTTTCGACCGAGCCTGGCGAACAGATCCTGGTCTATCGCCGCCGCGAGGATCGCCGCTTTGCCGATGTGCTGAAGGAGTTGGATTTCAGCGACGACCAAGCCGCCATCGCCCGCGCAATCGCCGCAGAGCGCCGGCTCAATGCCGAACTGATGGCGGTCTATGCGAAGACCCTGCACCCGATCGATGCGGCACAATCGGCCGCGGAACCAATCCACCGTCTGTTCCAGGCGCGGCTGGTCGATGCAGATAGGCCCGGTGTCATCGGCGGGCGGTTCGGCAGTTTCTATCGCGGCCAGATGTTCGAGTTTCCTGGTGTCGCGTTGTCCTGGGATGAGCTCAAGGATCTGCAGTTTGTGGTGAACGGCGTGCGCTATTGCGACACGCTGGCAACCTTGTTCAACGAGGCGTTCACGCTGTTGGCGCCGGAGAAATTCGCGGGGTCAGGTGGCGTCACTGCCCATGGCGATGCGCATAACGCCAATGTCTGGTTTGAGGATCATGGTTCGGAAGCGCGATTGGCGATGTTCGATCCCGCCTTTGCCGGTCGGCATGTGCCGGCTTTGCTGGCCGAGGTGAAAACGACCTTCCACAACATCTTTGCCCATCCGCTCTGGCTCTATGATCCGGCGGCGGCCGCCAAGCGCTATGTCGCGAAGGCGAGACGCGTTGGCGACACGCTGGAGATTGAAACGGATTGGCAGCCGAGCCCGGTTCGCCTGGCGCTCCTCGATGCAAAGACTGAGTTGTTATGGCGACCCCTGCTGAGCGAACTCGCTGCGCGCGGTCTGTTGCCGGGCAATTGGCGGCGAACCATTCAGCTGGCGCTCTTCCTCTGCCCGACGCTGGTGATGAATCTGCGGGCCGGCAGCGGGACGCATAACCCGGTCTCCTCGGCGATCGGGCTGGCTACGGCCGTGGCGCTCGGGAGCGATCCGGTTTCCGGAATTGGCCTGATTTCACCATTCCTGGACAGACTCACATCGGTCGGCCATAAGTCCTAATCACAACCTCGAAATTCCTGTGTCAGATGCTTGACATTTCCGCGCCAGGACATATTCTCTAGTTACCCTATAGAGATTTCAGAATGCTGTCGCAAAAAGCCAAATACGCCATGCGAGCCCTGCTCTATCTCGCCAAGGCCCAGTCAGACGAACCTGTCGGAATCGCCGAAATCGCCGCCAAGCAGGCTGTGCCGCGCAAGTTCCTGGAGCTTATCCTCCTGGAATTGAAGCGGAACGGCTTTGTCCAGAGTTTCCGCGGCAAGCATGGTGGTTACGCGCTGGCCAAAGCGCCCGGCGAGATCCATTTTGGCGAGGTGATCCGGCTGATCGACGGCCCGCTCGCCGCCCTGCCCTGTGCCAGTTTGACCGCTTACCGTCGCTGCGTCGATTGCGAGGACGAGGCGACCTGCGTTATTCGCCATATCCTGAAACAGGTGCGGGATGCCTCATCCGGCATTCTCGACCGGACCAGCCTGTCCGACGTGCTCGACGGGCGCGCCGGCGAGTTGGTGATGGGGGACGGCATCTAACCAGTCAGGCCGCCCCACCACAATTTCCGGGGCCTATTTCCCACCTAATTTTGAGCAAATACACTAGCAACAAGATAGATATAGTCGCGCTTCGTCGCGTCTCGGGATGATCGGGACAAAGCGTCGGGTCGGGTGTTTAGTTCCAGGTATTTCGGGGTGAGCGATGGCCGCACAAGCCGGCATTTTGGGAAATTGGAAGCGACCGAGCGTGTTGCCAGGATTCGGCCTGACGCTGGGTTATGTCCTGTTCTATCTCAGCATCATCGTGCTGCTGCCGCTGGCGGCGCTCATCATGCGACCGGCCGAACTGGGACTTGCCGGCTTCTTCGAGACCGTGACCACGCCGCGCGTGCTGGCGAGCCTGCGCGTGAGCTTCGGTACAGCGGCGATTGCCGCCGGCATCAATGGCGTGTTCGGCTTGATCATCGCCTGGGTGCTGGTGCGCTATGAATTTCCCGGCAAGCGCCTGATCGACGCCTTTGTCGATCTGCCCTTTGCCTTGCCAACGGCCGTTGCCGGCATCGCACTCACCACACTTTATGCGCCCAATGGCTGGATCGGATCGCTGTTGATCCCGCTCGGCATCAAGGTCGCCTTTACCCCGCTCGGCATTGTCATTGCGCTTATTTTCATCGGCCTGCCCTTCGTGGTGCGCACGGTGCAACCTGTGTTGCTCGATTTCGAGACGGAACTGGAGGAAGCCTCCGCCAGTCTCGGCGCCAACCGGCTACAGGTCTTTGTGCTGGTGATTCTTCCCTCGATCATGCCGGCCTTGCTCACCGGCATCGCGCTCGCCTTTGCGCGCGCAGTCGGCGAATACGGCTCGGTCATCTTCATCGCCGGCAACATGCCGATGAAATCCGAAATCGCCCCGCTGCTGATCGTCTCCAAGCTGGAGCAGTTCGATTACGCAGGGGCCGCCGCCATCGCGGTCGTTATGCTCGCGATCTCCTTCGTCATGCTGCTGATCCTCAATCTCATCCAGCGCTGGGCGCGCCGCCATGAGGACAATTCACGATGAGCAGCATCAAGGCCGTCCGCACGAACAAGCCGCTGGCGCTGCAGGACCCGGCCATCGTGCGCTGGGGCCTCACTGGCCTGGCGCTTGCCTTCATCGTGCTGGTGCTATTCCTGCCGCTCACCCTGGTGTTCCTGGAAGCGTTGCGCCACGGCGCGCAAGCCTATTTCGATGCCATCATTGAACCGGATGCACGGGCAGCGATCCAGCTGACGTTGATCGTGGCCGCCATCGCTGTGCCGCTCAATGTCGTGTTCGGATTGGCTGGCGCCTGGGCGATTGCGAAATTCGAATTCCGCGGCAAGAGCATCCTGCTCACTTTGGTCGACCTGCCCTTCTCCGTCTCACCGGTCATTTCAGGCCTCATCTATGTGCTGCTCTATGGCGCTCATGGCTGGTTCGGTCCGACGCTGCAAGAATGGGGTATCAAGGTCATCTTCAACATCGCCGGGCTGGTGCTGGCGACGATCTTCGTGACGTTCCCGTTCGTGGCGCGCGAACTCATCCCGCTCATGCAGGAACAGGGTACCGAAGAGGAAGAAGCGGCGATCTCACTCGGTGCCGGTGGCTGGCAGACCTTCCGCCTGGTGACATTGCCCAATGTCGCCTGGGGTCTGCTCTATGGCGTGCTGTTGTGCAACGCCCGCGCGATGGGTGAATTCGGTGCGGTCTCGGTGGTGTCAGGCCATATCCGCGGCTTGACCAACACGATGCCGCTCCATGTCGAGATTCTCTACAACGAATATGATTTCGTCGGCGCCTTTGCCGTCGCCTCGCTGCTGGCCCTGCTGGCATTGGTGACCCTGGCTGCCAAATCCTTCCTGGAATGGCGCTACGGCGACCGGCTCAGCGCCGGCCGTACCCATTGAGCGCGCAAGAGGAGATCACCATGGGCCTGCAGGCACAAGGCATCGTCAAGACCTTCGGCACCTTCACCGCCTTGCGCGGTGTCGACATCGATATCGCCAAGGGCGAGTTCGTGGCGTTGCTGGGACCATCGGGGTCCGGCAAGACCACCTTGCTGCGCATCCTCGCCGGTCTTGATGCCCAGGATGAAGGTCATGTACTGTTCAATGACGAGGACATGACCGGACGCAAGCTGCGCGACCGGCGCGTCGGGTTCGTGTTCCAGCATTACGCTTTGTTCAAACACATGACGGTCGCCGAGAATATCGGCTTCGGCCTCAAGGTGCGGCCGCGCGAGCAGCGGCCGGAAAAGACGGAGATCAAGCGCCGCGTCGACGAGCTGCTGCATCTGGTGCAGCTTGATCGATTGGGTGACCGCTATCCCAGCCAGTTGTCCGGTGGGCAGCGGCAGCGCGTGGCATTGGCCCGGGCGCTTGCCATCGAACCCTCGGTCCTGCTGCTCGATGAACCGTTCGGCGCGCTCGATGCCAAGGTGCGCAAGGAACTCCGCCGCTGGCTGCGCCGGCTGCACGAGACGATGAACCTCACCAGCATCTTCGTGACGCACGATCAGGAAGAAGCGCTGGAGCTCGCCGACAAGGTGGTCGTCATGAATAACGGCCTCATCGAACAAGTGGGAACGCCGGAAGCGGTCTATCACAAGCCCGAGACGGCGTTCGTCTATGAGTTCCTCGGCGGTGCCAACCGCGTGCCCTGCGAAATCATGGGTGGCGTCGTCAAGATCGGCAAGACCATCGTGCCCGCCCCGCAGGCGACCGACAAGCCGGACGGCAAGGGCATCGCCTATGTCCGACCGGAAGAAATCACCTTTGGTGCGGCCGATGGTCCCGGCGTGCCGGCCATCGTGCAGCATGTCTTCCGTGCCAGCCCCTTACCGCGGGTCGAGGTGCAATTGGTTGATACCCACCTCTCCCTTGACGTAACCTTGCCGCCGGAAGTGGTTGGCGCTGAATTGGCAAAGGGGCAGCGGGTGACGGTGAATTTCGCCAAGTTCGACGTGCTGCCCGCGCAGTGATCTGGGGTTAAATGGATCTGCCTAGTCTCCTCAGCAGCGAAATCTGGCTTCTCATCGGATTGCTGGCATTGGCCGGCTGCGGCTCCGGCTTTCTTGCCGGCATGCTGGGTGTGGGCGGTGGCATCGTCGTGGTGCCGGCGCTGTTCCAGGTGATGAGCGCCTTCGACGTGCCGGACGATCTGCGCATGCATATCGCGGTCGGCACCTCATTGGGATCGATCATCCCCACCTCGATCATCTCGCTCCGGTCGCATAACAAGCGCGGCGCCATCGATTGGGACCTGCTGAAATCTTGGGCGCCGTGGATTGCTGTCGGCGTCATCCTGGGGTCGTTCATCGCCAGCGAAGTGCGCGGCGCGACGCTGACGCTCATTTTCGCCATCATGAGCCTGTTGGTGGCGAGCTATCTCGCCATCGGCCGCAGCGATTTCCATCTCACCGACAAATTGCCGGGGACACCCGTGCGGCAGATGATCTGCCTGTTCATCGGCGGTGTCTCCGCGATGATGGGGATCGGCGGCGGCAGCCTCTCCGTGCCCGCGATGACGCTCTGCTCCTATCCGATCCGGCGCGCGGTGGGGACGGCGTCGGCGATCGGCCTCATCATCGCCGTGCCGGGGACGCTCACCTTCATCGTCACCGGCTGGCATGAGGGCGCCCTGCCCATCGCATCGCTGGGCTATGTCAATCTGCTGGCGGTGGCAGCCCTGGTGCCGAGCAGCTTGATCTTTGCGCCGATCGGCGCGAAGGTCGCGCACACCGTGCCGCAGAGCGTGCTGCGCCGGTGCTTTGCGGCCTTTCTGCTGCTCACCTCGCTGCGCATGTTCTATTCGCTCATCTGAAGGCAATCCCATGAAAAGCTACGGCTTCGGTATCATCGGCCTCGGTGTCATGGGGCAGGAAATGGCCGAACTGCTCACCGCCCATCCGCGCTTTCACGTGGTGGCGGGCTTCGATCCGTCGCGGCCGGCCGTGCCGTTTCCGCTGCTGGCCGATGCCGCGGCGGTGGTGAACGATCCGCGCGTCGAGGCGGTCTATACCGCGACGCCGCCGGCGCATCACGAAGCGATCGTGCGGCTGGCGGTCGGAGCCAAGAAGCCGATCTTCTGCGAGAAGCCGCTCTCCTCCAGCGCCGCCTCGGCACAGATCTGCTGCGACCTGGTGGCGAGCGTCGGCATTCCCGCAGCCATCAACTTCTCCTTCGCCGCCCGCGACGTGCCGGTGCGCATTGCCCGGGTGGTGAAGAGCGGTGCGTTGGGCAGGATCGAAAGCGTGCATCTCCGCGTCCGCTTCGGGCAATGGCCGCGCAGCTGGCAATCGGGCGCCGGCGCCTGGCTGGCCGGGCCGGCGGAAGGCGGCTTCACCCGCGAGGTCATTTCGCATTTCGTGTTCCTCGCCAACCGGCTGTTCGGACCGGGTTCGCTGGTCGGCAGTGAGGTCGAGCGCGGCCCGGCCGGTACTGAGACCAAGCTGGTGGCGACCGTTCAGCATCCGACGATCAAATTCACGATTGATGCCGGTATCGGCGGCAGGGTGGATGACGACAACCGCTTCACGGTCAAAGGCAGTGCGGGTGAGATCTCGCTCGTCGATTGGAGCAAGCTCGATTACGCCGGCGATGCGGGACCTGCCTTGCCGGCTTCGTCGCAGTTGGATGCCTTGGCGGATCTGCTCGACGGCAAGCCGAACCAGACAGCAACCTTCGCAGAGGGCCTCGCCGTGGTCGAGTTGATCGAGGCGATGCTGGCCGGCAAGTAAGGAGGAGAACCATGGCCTTCGATTTCAAAGACAGCCGCGTGATCGTGACGGGCGGCAGCCGCGGCATCGGCCGCTCGATCGCGCTGGGTTTTGCGGCGGCTGGCGCCGATGTCTCGATCTGCGCGCGGGGTGTCGCAGCGCTGGAGGGCACGCGCGAGGAAGTGGCCGCACTCGGCCACAAGGTTCATGCGGCCACATGCGATTTGGCACAGGAAGCGGCAATCAAGGCCTATATTTCTGAGGCCGCGGCGGCCTTGGGCGGTGTCGATATCCTGGTCTGCAATGCATCGGGCATCGACAATACCGGCGACAATTGGGCCGATTGCTTCAATGTCGATGTCATGGCGGCGGTGCGTGCGGCCGCTGCGGCAGAAGCTTTCCTCGCCAAATCGACGGCTGGCGCCATCGTCAATATCACGTCGATATCCGGCATGATGCCCTCGGCGCGCGACCCGGCCTATGCGGCGGCGAAGGCAGCACTCATCAACCTTACCACCTCGCAGGCCGTGCGCCTCGCCGCACAGAAGATCCGCGTCAACGCCGTGGCGCCCGGTTCAATCGATTTTCCGGAGGGCTATTGGGATCGCTGCCGCGTGGAGACGCCGGACATCTATGCCGAGGTGCGCGACAGCATCCCGTTCAAGCGCTACGGCGCACCGGATGAGATCGCCAATGCGGTGATGTTCCTCGCCTCCCCGCTGGCCAGCTGGATCACCGGCCAGACACTGGTGGTGGATGGCGGCCAGGTGCTGCGCGGCTAGCTCCAGTCCTGCAGTGCCGGCAGAGCCTCCACGAAGACAGCCTTGCGCTTGGGCATGCCGCCCAGTTCCAGGATCAGCTCGATGATCCGCTCCAGCCCCAGCCCAACGCGCATGTTGGCGAAGACGAAGGGCTTTTCGCCACGCTGTTTCTTGGCGTCTGTCGCCATGACGTCAAGATCGGCATGCACGATGGGAGCGAGATCCACCTTGTTGATGACCAGGATGTCGGAGCGCGTGATGCCCGGTCCGCCCTTACGCGGGATCTTGTCACCGGCGGAGACATCGATCACATAGATGGTGAGGTCGGCAAGTTCCGGTGAGAAAGTTGCACTCAGGTTGTCGCCGCCGGATTCCACAAATAGCAGTTCCAGCTTTGGAAAGCGGCCGACAAGATCGTCGACCGCGGCGAGGTTGATCGAGGCATCCTCGCGGATCGCGGTGTGGGGGCAGCCGCCGGTCTCGACGCCGGAGATGCGCGCGGTCGGCAGCACGCCGGCGCGGTTGAGGAAGGCCGCATCCTCACTGGTATAGATGTCATTGGTGATGACGGCGATGTCGTAGGTCTCAGCGAGGCACCTGCACAGGCGTTCGAGCAAAGCCGTCTTGCCGGAACCGACCGGGCCACCGATGCCGATGCGAATGGGAAGGGTCATGAGCGGAACAACCTCGTATATTGGGTTTCGTGTTTCATGCTCGACCAATCGACGGCGAGCGCACTGCCGCCGAGATCGTTTAGGGAGAGGGTCAAGAGCGCCTGGACATAGTCGATGATGCGCGACTCAAGGGTCGCCACGATGCGCAGGCCGTCACTCTGGCCCAGCGGCACCAGCCGGATGCCGGCCGAGATGAGATTGTTGGCAAAGGCGGTGAGATAGGCTTCGAGCGCCATCGCTTCCGGAATGCCAGCCACCGCGCAGAGACAACCGACAATGACGGGATAGGTGAGCTGGCAATCCGCCAGCGCCATCACGGGTGCGGACGTCGCATAGGCCGGCCAGCCGCTGGTGACCGCGCGCAGGAAGGCCGTGCCCTGCGCGGTCGCTTCCTGGGCGAGTTCCGCAGTTCCGCGCAGGGCCGCGGCCTGATGGGCGATGGCGACAAGATCGTCATATGGCGGCCGGGACGCGGCACGGTGCGCCGCCAGCAGGAACAGCCCATCATTGCGACCGGCGCCGAAGCGCAGGATACCATCGACCCAATTCATAAGGCTGGCGGCATCGCGCACCAGGCCGGCCTCAATCGCGTATTCAAGCCCATGGGAATAGCTGAAGCCGCCGACCGGAAAGGAAGGCGACAGCCAGGTCAGCAGGCGCGTGGCCGTGCCGACGCCTGTTTCAATGGGTGTGGGTATGCGGTCCATGTTCATGATCGTGATGGGTGGCGTCGCCACCGGCATAGGCGCCACCTTCCGGGTGGAATGGCGCTTGAACAGTGATGAGTTCCGCGCCGAGGCCTTTCAGCATGGCGCGCAGAACGGCGTCGTCGACGAGGCGGAGCGCATTGTCGCCGACCATCTCCGCCGCCGTGTGGCGGTTCCCGACATGCCAGGCGAGGCGGGCGAGATGTTTGGCGTCCTTCGCACGCGCCTCCAGCAGGGTTTCGACCGCTGCCACCACCTTGATGAAGCCGTGGCCCATCAGTTGCAGTCCATCGCCATCGGCAAGGCGCATGGGTCGTTCGAGGTCGAGCAGGAAAGGCTTGCCGCTGTCATCGGTGAGGCGAATGCGCCGCCGGCAGCGATCGGCATAGATAAGGGTGACAGTGCCCACCATCTGTGCCGCCGGCCAATAGCCGGACGGGATAATGGCGGTAGCGCGTTTGAGGTCATCGGCCATGAGGGACATCATCAGAACAGGAAATAGCGCTGCGCCATCGGCAGTTCTGCCGCGGGCTCGCAGGTCAGCAGCTTGCCATCGGCGCGGACTTCATAGGTTTCGGCATCGACCTCGATTTCCGGCATGGCGTCGTTGAGGACCATGTCCTTCTTCGAGATGTTGCGCGTGTTCTGGACTGCCACCAATTGCCGCTGCAAACCCAGGTGGCTGCCGACACCTTGATCGAGGGCGGCAGCGCTGAGGAACGTCACAGCGCATTCCTTGAGCGCGCCGCCGAAAGCACCGAACATCGGGCGGTAATGGACCGGTTCCGGTTTCGGGATCGAGGCGTTGGGATCGCCCATGGGTGCTGCGATGATCATGCCGCATTTCAGCACCATGTCGGGCTTCACGCCGAAGAAGGCCGGGCGCCACAGCACGATGTCGGCGAGCTTGCCGACCGCGATCGAGCCGATCTCCGCCGACATGCCCTGTGCGACGGCGGGGTTGATCGTGTATTTGGCGATGTAGCGCTTGACGCGGTTGTTGTCGTTCTCGGCCGGGTCGCCGGCAAGGCTGCCGAACTGCGCCTTCATCTTATGCGCCGTCTGCCAGGTGCGGATGATCACCTCGCCCACCCGGCCCATCGCCTGGCTGTCCGACGACATCATGCTGATGGCACCCATGTCATGCATCAGATCCTCGGCGGCGATGGTCTCGCGCCGGATGCGACTTTCGGCAAAGGCGATGTCTTCGGGGATGCGGGGATCCAGATGATGGCAAACCATCAGCATGTCGAGATGTTCATCAAGCGTGTTGACCGTGAAAGGTCGCGTCGGGTTGGTCGATGACGGCAGCACATTGGGCAGGCTGCAGAGCTTGATGATGTCCGGGGCATGGCCACCGCCCGCCCCTTCGGTGTGATAGGCATGGATGACACGGTTCTTGAACGCCGCCACCGTGCGTTCGACGAAGCCGGATTCATTCAAGGTATCGGTGTGGATGGCGACCTGGACATCCATGGCATCGGCGACAGACAAGCAATTGTCGATGGCGGCTGGCGTGGTGCCCCAATCCTCATGAAGCTTCAGGCCACAGACACCGGCCTGCACCATTTCGATGAGCGCGTCCGGTTTTGAGGTATTGCCTTTGCCGAGCAGGCCGATATTGACCGGAACACCTTCGAGCGCCTGCAGCATGCGGCCGATATGCCAAGGACCAGGCGTGCAGGTGGTGGCGGAGGTGCCCTCGGCTGGGCCCGTGCCGCCACCCACCATGGTGGTGACACCGGAATTGATCGCCTCTTCCGCCTGCTGCGGGCAGATCCAGTGGATGTGGGAATCGACGCCGCCCGCGGTGAGGATGCGCCCTTCGCCGGCGATGATCTCCGTCCCTGGCCCGATGATGATGTCGACGCCGGGTTGCGTGTCGGGATTGCCGGCCTTGCCGATACCAGCGATGCGGCCGCCCTTGATCGCGACGTCCGCCTTGATGATGCCCCAGTGATCGACGATCACGGCATTGGTGATGACGGTATCGACGGCACCCTCGGCACGCGTGCGCTGGGATTGCGCCATGCCGTCGCGGATCGATTTGCCGCCGCCGAATTTCGCCTCCTCGCCGGGAATGCCGAGGTCGCGCTCAATCTCGATGATGAGGTTGGTGTCGGCCAGCCGCAGGCGGTCGCCTGTGGTCGGGCCGTAGGTGAGGCCATAGGAGCCGCGATCCATCCGGTAAGCCATGTCTCAGCCCTCCAGCTTGCCGTCGACGAGACCGCCGAAGCCGTAAATGATGCGGTCGCCGCCGATGGCGACCAGATTGACGTCGCGGCTCTGTCCCGGTTCGAAACGCACCGAGGCGCCGGACGGGATATCGAGCCGGAAGCCGCGGGCGGCGGCACGGTCGAAGGTCAGCGCCGTGTTGGTTTCGAAGAAGTGGAAATGGCTGCCGACCTGGATCGGCCGGTCACCGCTGTTGGCGACGCGGATTTTTAAGGTGGCGCGGCCTTCGTTGAGCACGATCTCGCCGGGTTTGGTCAGCATTTCGCCGGGTATCATGATGGCTCCCTCAGCGGATCGGGTGATGGACGGTGACGAGTTTGGTCCCGTCCGGGAAGGTCGCTTCGACCTGGACCTCGTGCAGCATCTCGGCAATGCCGTCCATGACCTGGGCGCGGGTGATGACGGTGGCGCCGTCGCGCATGAGATCGGCGACTGACCTGCCATCGCGGGCACCTTCGACGATGTAGTCAGAGATGAGGGCGATCGCTTCCGGATGGTTGAGTTTCACGCCGCGTTCGAGCCTGCGTCTCGCCACAATCGCGGCCATGGAGATCAGCAGTTTGTCCTTTTCACGCGGGGTCAGGCGCATGGGTGCAATCCTTCAGGCATGCCAGAATGTCGGCAGGTTGACGGGCAGGCCGCGTGCCGACGCACGCAGGCCCATCCACAGGGCCGCATAAGACGGCCGGATATCGGAGGCATCGTCGGCGAGCCAGCGTACCAGCAGCACGTCGTTCACGATGGTGGCGGCGGCGCGCATGGCATTGTTGGCCGCGTTCAGTTTCTCGCGCACCCAATCGAGTGCCTGTTTGAGGTTGGCGCCGACATGGATCAGCATGGCGCTGGCACGCGCACCGGCCAAGGCTGTGGGATGCCCCAGCATCGCCGTCAGATCCGCATCGGCGGCGTGGAAGGTGTCGGCCCAGGCGAGCTTGCCGTCGCGGGCGATCTGCCAGCCGTCATGGATAAGGCCATGGGTCAGTTCCTCACCGCGCGCCTGGCGGCCGAAGGCGAGGATTTCGCCGGCGAGTGCCGCACTGCCCGGCGCCAATGAGAGCGTCGTGCGGCGGCGCATACGGGCGCCGTCGAACAGGATCGTTTCCTGCGGCAACCATTCCAGCCAGGCGTCTCGTTTAAGATCGAGCCTGACGTCGATCAGCGTCTCGGCACCGGTCGACCGGTAAAGCTTCTCGGCGGCCTGCCCGATCGCCATGGCGCCGGCGCCTTCGCCGATCTCGATGGCGATGGACAACCGATCACCACCGGTGAAGCCGCCGCAGGTCGCGGTGATGGCCGTGACCGGCAGGCCCATATTGGGGCAATGCGGAAATAGCGCGCGCATCGGTGCACGCTGGTCGAGATGAATGAGGCGGGTGTTGCCCGGCGTCGGGCCGTCAGCAGCCCCAGCAAATCTGATGTCGAGGCTGCCATCCATCTGCGCGATCCGCCCCAGTTCTAATCTTCTTTGGCCAGAATTTGGCCACGCCCCCACGGCCGCGACAACGGCAGCCAGCTGGTTAACGCAAGAGCGGTGCCAGCCGAGCAGTCCCGGCAGGATCAGCGGAATCAAGCGCTTGATGCAATTCGGAACGGTCGATCTGTTCAGAAATTAGGCAAACAGGATCCGATCTGCTCAAATCGGCGCCACCGCCGCTGGCCCTTTGCCGAGGCGGTGCCGCCGCCTATGATGCGGGCAGCCACGTAGCGACCCATTCCAGGAGATGGATCTTGACCGCAGCCAATGCCGAGACCGACGCGCTGATCGTCATCGACGTGCAGAACGATTTCTGCCCCGGCGGCGCGCTGGCCGTCAGCGGCGGCGATGAGATCGTGCCGCTGGTCAATCGGTTGATCGCGGTCAGTCCGCATGTGGTGCTGACCCAGGATTGGCATCCCGCCAGGCATTCGAGCTTTGCCAGCGTGCATGCGGGCCAAGCGCCGTTCGGCAGCATCGATCTGCCCTACGGCGCGCAGACCCTGTGGCCAGATCACTGCGTGCAAGGCAGTAAGGGTGCCGAGTTTCACAACGGCCTCGCCTGGACCAAGGCTGAGCTCGTCATCCGCAAGGGCTTCCGGCCGGCGATCGACAGCTATTCCGCCTTCTTCGAGAATGATCGCGTCACGCCGACCGGCCTTGCAGGTTACTTGCGCGAACGTGGCCTCACGCATCTCACGCTGGTCGGTCTCGCCACGGATTTCTGCGTTGCCTATTCTGCGCTGGATGCGCGGCGCCTCGGCTTCGACACGCGCGTCGTCATGGATGCGTGCCGCGCCATCGATCTCGGCGGCTCATTACAGGATGCCATCACCAGGATGCAGCAATCAGGCGTAACGCTGACGGATTCAACATCAGTTGCGGCGTGACGTCGCGGGTCTCCCGACAATGGCGTCTATCTCCGTCTGCTGGCTTGATACCCGCTACAGCGAGAAGGTCCGCTTGATCATCTGTGCGCATGCCAGCGGCGTCGCTTTGCTGGTGTCGATCTCAAGATCGTAGGTCATGTTTTTGTGGACCTTGTTGAACTGCCAGCGGGCGAGGCCGATCAGCCGATCGCCACGGTCCCGCTCGCGCGTCTCCAGCACATCCAGCGGCGCCATGACGCCCACCCAATAGACGTCGAAGGGCGCCAGGAGCTGGCGGTATTCGACCTTTTCGGCACCCAGCAGGACATCATCGACGATGATGTCGTTGCCCTCCGCTGCCATCGCGGCAATGGCGTGGCGCATGCCGCGTAGCAGCCGCTCGCCCACGGCGCCCGTCGTGATGACGACCGACGGCTTGCCATCTTGTTGCATTGTTTCGAAGACGAAGCCATCGGGATGGTCGAAATAGGCGGGCGGCAGCATCTCGCAGAAGACGTCCATCGAGACGTGGAGGAAGGGTTCCGCGGCGATGGTCTGCAGGGCCTTGGCGATGGAGCCCTTGCCGGCACTCCCCACCCCGTTGAGGATGACGATGCGCGCCTTCTTCATCGCCCAGTCTTTCTCATCGTGCGGCCTTTCGAATGCCAACGCCGACATATTGGTGCAGCAAGGATGGATCCGCGCGCAACTCGGCCGGTGAGACGATCTCGGCCGAGCGGCCGTTTTCGATGAAGGCAACGCGGTCGGCGACATGGAGGGCCGATTCCACGCGTTGCTCGACCAGGATAGTGGCGACACCGGCTTCCTTCAGCTTGCCCACGATCTCCAGGATCTTGTTGATCATCAGCGGCATCAGCCCTTCAGTCGGCTCGTCGAGCAGCATCACCCTGGGTTCGACGCAGAGCGCCCGGGCGGTCGCCAGCATCTGCTGTTCGCCACCGCTGAGAGTGCCGGCGCGCTGCTGCAAACGTTCAGCCAGAAGGGGGAAAAGGTCGAGCACGCGGGCGCGGGTGGCGGCGCCCTTGTCGCGGGTCATCAGGCCGATTTTGAGATTTTCCTCGACGGTGAGGTCGGAAAACAGGCGCCGTCCCTGGGGCGTGTAGCCGATGCCCTGCTTCGCCACCTCATGGGGTGGGAGTGACGTGAGCTCGACATCGTCGAATTTGATGCTCCCGCTGCGAACGGCTATCAGGCCCATGATGGCCTTGAGCGCCGTGGTCTTGCCGGCCCCGTTGCGCCCGAGCAGGCACAGCACCTCACCCGGTGCCAGGTCGAGCGAGAAGTCGCGCAGGACCTGCACGTTGCCATAGAAGCAGTTGATGCGGTCGAGGTGCAGCATCAGGTCCCCAGATAGGCGCGTTGCACGTCGAGATTGGCCATGATCTCGTCCGGTGATCCTTCGGCGAGAAGCGCGCCGTTGTTCATGACGGTGATGCGGTGGCTGAGTTCCATCACCACATCCATATTGTGCTCGATCAGCAGGATGGTGGCACCGGCCGAGATCTCCTTCACCAGGCGGCAGAAATCGGCGATCTCCTGCTCCGAGAGGCCCTGGGTCGGTTCGTCCAGGATGAGGAGTTTCGGTTGCAACGCAAGGCCCATCGCGACCTCGAGCAGGCGTTGATGGCCGTAGGACAGCTCGCCCGCGAGTTCTGCCGAACGGGTCAGCAGGCCCACGCGTGAAAGCGCGCTGTCGACAGCGGCCTGCACCTCGATCGGATCGGGCCGATGCCAGATCGCCCGTCCCTTGCTTAAGCTGCGTTGGACGGAGAGCGCCACATTGTCGAAACAGCTGAGATTGCGGAACACGCTGGTGATCTGGAAGGTATAGACGATGCCGCGCAGCACGCGGTCCCAGGGACGAAGTGCCGTGATGTCCTCGCCCTCGAACAGGATGGCACCGGAACTGGGTTCGACGCGGCCGGAGATCATGCTGACGAAGGTAGTTTTGCCAGCACCATTCGGGCCGATGATGGCGCGGATCTCGCCCTGTCGTAGGTCGAGATCGACACCCGTCACGGCCTGGATGCCGCCGAAACTGCGCGTGAGTGCTTGTGTGGTGAGGAAGGTCATGGAATCCAACCCCACCAGCGTGCGCGAATGGTGCCGGCAATGCCCTTGGGGAACCACAGGACGAGCAGCACCAGCACGACACCGACGACGATCATATAGCTCGACGTATGGTCGCGGGAGATTTCGATGAGATAGAACATCAGCAAGGTGCCGATGACGGGACCGACCACCGTGCCGACACCGCCCAGCAGGACCCAGAGCAAGGGATAGATCGAATAGGGGATGGCGGCAAAGCTGGAGCCGACATAGCCGAAGAAGAGGACATAGGCGGCCCCCGCCGCGCTCGACAGCAGGCCGGAGAGCGAGAGGGCCAGCAGCTTGTAGCGGCGGGCGTCGTAGCCGAGCATCTTGGTGCGTTCCTCGTTCTCGCGGATGGCGACGAGGACACGACCGACCGGCGAACGGACGAGCGCCAGGCACAGCAGCAAGGCGCCGAGGAACAAGGCCAGCGCCAGATTGTAGCGCTGGCTGGGGTTAGTGAGATCGACATGCCAGCCCAGCAGATCGAACCCGCGCGCGGCCTGGGTCAAGGTCAGGCCTTCATCGCCATGGGTGATGTCGTTGAAATAGAGCGTCACGAGGAAGGCTGCCTGGGCGAACATCAGGGTGACGATCATGAATGCAACACCGGTGGTGCGCAGCGCGATGAGGCCGATGGCGATGGCGAGCAGCAGGCCGGCGACTGAGCCGAGGATGAAAGCCAGCACCGGATGCAGTTCGAGATAATAAACGCCCATGCCGGCGCCGTAGAGGCCGGCGGCGAAGAACATGGCGTGGCCGAGGCTGAGCAGGCCGGTGTAGCCCACCAGAATGTTGTAGCCCATGGCATAGGTCGCCAGCACCATGATGCTGGTGAAGTTGGTGTGATGGTAATCGGGCAGCAGGAATTGGAGCGCAAACAGGATGACGATGAGGCCGGCATGCAGGATCAGCGAACGCTGGTTAGCAATCATCATCGCGCCTTGCCCCCGAACAGGCCATTGGGGCGGAACACCAGCACCAGCGCCACGACAAGGGTCGCGATGATCTTGGCCAAGGTGGGCGAGAAGAACACCGAGATAATACCGTCGCTGATACCGATGACGAAGGCCGCGAGGATTGTGCCCTTGAGGCTGTCGAGGCCGCCGATGATGACGACGATGAAGGAGAGCAGCAGCGGATCCAGGCCCATCAGGTAATGCGCCTGCTGCAGCGGCACCACCAGCACGCCAGCCGCCGCTGCCAGCATGGCGCCCAAGGCGAAGACCGCGGCGTAGACGCGTTTTACCGGGATGCCGAAAGCCTGCGCCGTCTCACGGTCGAATTGTGTCGCCCGCATGATGAGGCCGAATTTCGTGCGGGTGACACCGTACCAGGCAGCGAGCAGCAGCAGCGATGCTGCGCCGACGGCCACGAGCTTGTAGCCGGAATAACCGAACCACGGGAACACGACCCGGAACTGGATTGGCGCCACCACGGGGCGCGCATCCGGGCCGTAGATGGTGAGGACCGCCTGCTGCAGGATGTAAAGCAGGCCGATGGTGGCAACTATGGTCGCTTCCGGCTGGTAGTTGAGCCGACGCAACACCAGCGCATCGGCCACCACGGCGATGGCGCCGACGGCCAAGGGCGCGCCGATCAGCGCCAGCATGAAGCCCCAGAACGGTGCCTCGGGCACCAGCGAGGTTATCCACCACGCCAGCACGGCGCCCAGCATGAAGAACTCGCCATGCGCCACATTGACGATGCGCATGACGCCGAACACCAGCGACAGACCGAGAGCAGTCACAGCCAGAACAAAGGCCGAGACCGTCCCTTCGAGCAATGCCAGCAGAAGATGGGGACCAAGATCCAAGGGCGATGTTCTCTCAAACTACAAAATTGCGAGCTACCACCTTCCCGTCATCCCCGGGCCCACCCTTGAATCAAGAGGGCCTCGGGGATTCACTATGGCAGTTGAAGGCGTGGATGCCCGGGTCAAGCCCGGGCATGACGATAAATGAAGAATCCGAAACTACAGCGGCTGCTTGGTGTAGTCGGTGTCGTTTTCATAGAGCCCGTCTTCGATCGAGGTCTTGTGGACGACATTGAGCTTGGCGCCCTCGACCTTGGAGATGAACTGGTGGCCGTAGCATTGATGGCGCTTGCCATCGAAGGTCTTGTTGCCTTGGGGGTGCTCGTTGCCCTCGGCAAAGGATGTTATGGCTTCGACCGCCTCGATGAGCGCGCCCTTGTCGGCAGCGGATTTATAGCCGCTGGCCTCGACCGCCTGCTTGATGGTGTAGAGCGTTTCCCAGCAACCGAACATATGCGAATAGGTGGCGATATCCTTGGGATCGCCGGTGCTGGCGCCATTCGCGTCGACGCCGACCTTCTCGCGATAGAACTTGTCGTAAGGGCTCTGCTCGGCGCCGGCATAGCGCGGGAAGGCTTCCCAGAAATAGGTGCCGTCCAGGAACTCGAGGCCGGGGCTGGCGAGATCGACCGCTTCCAACGAGTCGATAAAGCCGAAGATCTGCGGCCGCTTGGAGCCGAAATGCTCGCCCATCTCCTTGACGAAGGTGAGCACGCCGGGGCCGACCATGACGTGATAGATCACCTCGGTGTCGGCGGGAATCTGCGCGAAATACTTGGTATAGGAGGTTTCCGTGGGCGGGATTGCGAGCAGGGCCGCGATGCTGCCGCCCTGCTTCTCGATCGCCGCGGTGAAGAAGTCGCGATGGTCATGGCCGAAGGCGTAATCCGGGAAGATCATGGTGACCTTCTTGCCGAGATTGCCGGCGATCCACGGCGCCATCGAGCTCACTTGGGAGCGAACATCGGTGATGCCGGGCTGGAAGACGTAGCGGTTGAGCGCGCCTGAGGCGACGTGATAGCCCTCGCTCACCACGAAATACGGCATCTTGAGTTCGCCCGCGCGCGGCGCGGAGCCGATCACGACATGGGAGAACAGGGTGCCGAAGACGAAGTCGACCTTGTGCTGGCTGGCAAATTTCTCGACCACCTCGGCACCACGCTTGGGATCCGTGCCGTCATCCTCGGTGATGATCTCGACCTGGCGACCGGCGATACCGCCGGCGTCGTTGATCAGCTTCACCGCGGCGTGGGTGGTGCGGTCGTACCAACGGCCATAGCCGGCGCCGATGCCGGTGCTGTGCAGCTGGAAGCCGAGTTTCAGGGGCTCGGCGGTCTGCGCCTGGGCGTAGCGGACATAGCCGGGCGAAAGGGCGAGCGCGCTGGCGGCGCCGAGTGTTTTTAGTGCGGAACGCCTTGTGATCAGGCTCTTTTTTCCGCCGATGAGGGGCGTCTTCGGATTCATGGCACAACTCCCTGTCGTGAGTGGATCGCAGAATCAATTTGCCTCAGCCCGGCCTTATGACGACCGTTTGCATACAAATAATAAACACGAGCGTCCGCAAAACTCAACATCAGCCCGCATTGGGGGCGGCAAGCAGCCAGAGACCGAACAAAGTGTAGAGCACCATGAGGGCCGCCAGCGGCATCTGCGCAAAGGGTGCGCGCCAGCCATCGCCCCCAAGGCGCGCGCTCAGCACATGGGCGACAGCGACCGCCAGGATATGGCCAAGCACGATGGCACCCGCCTGCAGATTCCAGATCATCACCACTGAGTGATAATTGTTGAGGAAGGACATCGTCACGTTGCGGGAATCCAGCCCAAACAGATTCCAGCCGCGCCCGAAGGGATCGGAGAGTGCCAGTGCTGCATATTGCAAATCGACCAGCAGCACGGTCAGGTAATGCGCAAAGTGATAGGCAAGCGAGATGGGAATGATGCTCACCACGAGAATACCGGCTGCGCGTGCCGCCGGCATCGCCGGATTGATCCAGCGGCCGAGGGCGATGGCGATAAGATAGGTGGCCGCCAGCGCCAGCCATAGGCCGAGCAGGCCGGCAGTGTTGAGGCTGCTCACGGCGCTGCGGCCGGGGAATTCCAGCGGGTTGATGCCGCCCTTAGCCAACCACCAGAACGTCCGGCACAGGCCATCGAAGGAAACGGCACTCAGGGTCAGCAGAACGAAGAGCACACCGCTGATCGGCAAGGGCTGCAGGCTGAACAACCGCGTACCGGGTAGGACGAGAGAGAGGCGGCATCTGTTCGGTGCGATCGGCTCCGCATCGATCGGCGAGAGATGGGCGATGAGGCGCAGGAACACGCTGAACGGGTCGGCACGATGCAGCCAGGCCTCGCCGCCGAACAGCAGCATGCCGGTCAGGGTGATCGCAGCATAGACGAGGATGGCGACAGCCAGCCGCGTGGGATCGTTGGGGGCGAGGTCGACCAGTTCGAACCAGGCGAAACCGAGGAAGCCGAGGATCGCCGGCCAGTAGCCGAGCCAGTCGGGGTAGCTTCGCCAAGGTTGATGTCGCCCCATCACGCGCATGAGCAAACGATAGGGTGCCATCCAGGGGTTGAGGCGGTGCCAGAGATCACCGCAGACAGCCTGGAGGAAGGTGAAGCCCACCCACCAGAGCGACCAGATCGCCACCGGCAGCGGATTGATGCGGGGGTCTGCGCTGCCGCAGAAGCCGGCGATGAGAAGGCCGAGCAAAATCACGGCACTCAGCGTGCTGGTGAGCATGACCGGGGGCAGCGGGATTTCGCCCAGCGGCAACCTGGCGCCGCCCCAGCGAGCGACGGTCACGGCTGGAATCAGAAAGACCAGAAGAAACGAGACCAGGACCGCGAGCGTGCCACCGGCGAGATAGTAGCCGGTCGGCAGCAGCAGGACGAAACCGCCCTCGCCGCTATGGGCCGCGGCCGGGACGAAAGACGTCAGCCACCAGAGCAGGGCCGGCAGCGGCAGGCGGAAAATGGCGGATCGCGGCCGAAATTTGTTCATGAACCTGTCCAGGATGCCGGCCATTCTTCTGAGATTCGGTCGATTTCCGCAATCATCCCCGCAATCATCCTCTGTGGGCAACTTAGCCACTTGACGCCTCGGCCGGTCGGCGGGACAATTATTTGCATACAAATGAATTTGGTTCGGCCGATTTTGGCCAAACCATGCCTGATGTCGTCCTGTGAGAGGAATTCAGCCTGCATGTTTCTGCAGCCGGCCACGTTGAACGCAGCCATTGATCTCCTCGCCCAGCATGGCGGCAAATTGCTCGCCGGCGGGACCGATATCTTCCCGGCCCTGGGCCAGACGGCGCTCGCCAGCCCGATGATCGACATTTCCCGGCTGCCGGAATTGTGCGCCATTACGACCGGCGCCGACACGATCCGGCTCGGCGCCGGCGCTACCTGGAGCGAGATCGTGGCAGCCCCCCTGCCCGCCGGCTTCGACGCGCTGAAGGCGGCGGCGCGGGAGATCGGCTCGATCCAGATCCAGAATCGCGGCACCATCGGCGGCAACCTGTGCAACGCCTCCCCCGCCGCCGACAGCGTGCCGCCCTTGCTGACACTGGATGCGCGGGTCGAGCTCGTATCGCCGCGCGGCATGCGCGAGATGCCGCTCTCCGCCTTCATTCGCGGCAACCGGCAGACGGCTTTGGCCGCCGACGAGATCGTGACGGCCGTGCTGGTGCCGCGCGAGAACGGCGATTTCATCAGTCATTTTTCCAAGCTTGGCGCTCGGCGCTACCTCGTGATCTCGATCGCGATGATCGCGGTCGCGCTGAAACGCGCCGCGGACGGGGCGATTGCGCAGGCACGCATCGCCATCGGGTCCTGCTCGGCGGTGGCCCTGCGCCTGCCGGAACTGGAAGCTGCATTAGTCGGTTGTCGCTCCGTCACCGATATCGCAACGCGCGTGACGATTGCTCGCCTCGGCGGGCTGTCGCCGATCGATGATGTCCGCGCGAGTGCCGGCTATCGGCGCGACGCGGCACTCATCCTCGTCCGCCGTGCGGTGCAGGATTGTTTTGAGAAGCGCACGGCGACGGTGGGGCGCTGATCATGTTCGACACGCAGGCCGCCACTCCCTTCACTCTCAATGGCCACCCGGTCGAGGTCGCGGCACCCGCGGAATGGCGCCTCAGCCGCGTGCTGCGCGATGAATTGGGTCTTGCTGGCACCAAGGTAGGCTGCGACGCCGGCGATTGCGGCGCCTGCACGGTGCTGGTGGATGGTGAGACGGCCTGCGCCTGCCTGATGGCGCTGGGCCAGGTTGCCGGGCGCGCGGTCACGACGATCGAAGGGCTGCCGGCGGCATCGCCCATCACGCGCGATTTGCAGCAGAGCTTCCTGCGCCATGGCGCGGCGCAGTGCGGGATCTGCACGCCGGGTATGCTGGTGGCGGCAACGGCTCTGCTCGGGCGCAATGCGTCGCCGAGCGAAGAGGCCGTACAGGATGCCCTGGGCGGTGTGCTATGCCGCTGCACCGGCTATCGCAAGATCATCGCAGCGGTGATGGATGTCGGCAGTCCGGTTGCGGCGGTGGCGCGGCCATTGGCAGGCAAAGCGGTGGGTGCGCGCATCGACCGGCTGGACGGCCAGCGCAAGGTCGACGGCACCGATGTCTTCGGCGCTGATTCGCATCCCCATGATGCGCTGTTGCTGCGCGCGATCCGCACGCCGTTCCATCACGGGCGGTTCAAGCTGGGCGATCTCAAGGCCTATCTGCGCGACAATCCGGGCATCGTGCGGATCTTCACCGCCGCTGACGTGCCGGGGGAGAATTGTTTTGGCGTGATCGGTCCCTTTGCCGACCAGCCGGTCTTTGCCGTGGATGAGACGCGCTTTCGCGGCGAGGCGGTGGCCGCCGTGGTCGGCGAGGCCAAGGCGATCGAGGCGCTCGATCTCAAAAAATTCCCAGTGAGCTGGGAAGAACTGCCGGCGCACCTCACCCTCGGTGCGGCCTTGGCCGACAAGGCATCGCTGGTGCATGAGGCGCGCACGGACAATATCCTGGTGCGCGGCCGCGTGGTGCGGGGCGATATCGACGCGGCATTGGCGCAATCCGATGCGGTGGTCGAGGGCGTTTTCGAGACCGGCTTTGTCGAGCATGCCTATATTGAACCCGAAGCCGGCATCGCGCACCGTGTGGGCGACCGGATGGAGGTTCAGGCCTGCACCCAGGCACCCTATATGGACCGCGATGACGTTGCGAAGATCCTGGGCATTCCCTTGGATGCTGTGCGGATCATCCCGACTGCGGTCGGCGGCGGATTCGGTTCCAAGCTCGATCTCTCCGTGCAGCCCTTCATCGCGGTCGCGGCCTGGCATCTCAAGCAGCCGGTGCGCATGGTCTATTCGCGCGCTGAGTCGATTTCGACCACGACCAAGCGCCATCCCGGCCGTATGCAAGTGCGGGTCGGCGCCACGAAAGACGGTCAGTTGACCGGCATGGATTTCAGCGGCGATTTCAATACCGGCGCCTATGCATCGTTTGGGCCGACGGTCGCGAACCGCGTGCCGGTCCACGCTTCCGGTCCCTATTTCATGCCGGCTTACCGCGCGCTGACGCGGGCGGTGCATACCCATGTCGTGCCGGCCGGCGCGTTCCGCGGGTTCGGCGTGCCGCAGGCCGGCATCGCGCAGGAACAGCTCTATGACATGCTGGCCGAGAAGCTGGGCATCGACAAACTGCAGTTTAGGACTCAGAACGCGCTTCGTCCGGACCAGCCGACGGTGACCGGGCAGGTGCTGGGTGCCGGAACCGGTATCCGTGCGTGCTTCGAAAGCCTCGAGCCGCATTGGCAGCGTGCACTGAAAGAGGCGGCTGCCGCGAATGCGCAAGCACCGGCGGACTCACCGCTGCGCCGCGGCGTCGGTATTGCCGGCATGTGGTATGGCTGCGGCAACACGTCATTGGCCAATCCGTCGACGATCCGATTGGGGTTGAAGGCCGATGGCCGTCTGGCACTTCACCAGGGGGCGGTCGATATCGGGCAAGGGTCCAACACCGTCATCACGCAGCTCTGCGCCGATGCCGTGGGCGCGCAGATCGACAGCATCGATCTCATCTCGGCCGATACTGATTTGACGCCCGATTGCGGCAAGACTTCCGCGTCGCGTCAGACCTTCATCACCGGCAAGGCCGCTCAACTGGCAGGCGAAGCGTTGCGACGGCAGATTCTGCGGCTTGCCAATGCCGGTGCCGATGCCGCCTTGAGTTTCCGACCAGGCAAGGTCGTCGTGCAGGATGGCGGCATCGCGCATCAGATTGAGCTTAGCTCCTTGCCCCGCGATGCGCGCGGCTATGTGCTGGCGGCGGAGGAGACCTTCGATGCGCCGACCACGTCGCTCGATGCCGACGGTCAGGGCGCGCCTTACGCGGTCTATGGATTCGGCGCGCATATGGTGGAACTCACCGTCGATGTCGAATTGGGGCTGGTCAAGCTGCTGAAGATCACCGCCGCCCATGATGTCGGCCGCGCCGTCAATCCGACGCTCATTGAAGGGCAGATCGAGGGCGGCATCGCACAGGGTATCGGCCTCGCCTTGCTGGAGGAGTTTCATCCCGGCCGTGGCGAGAATCTGCACGATTATCTCATCCCTACGATCGGCGATGTGCCGGTGGTGGAATCGATCCTCATTGAGGACGCGTCGCCGGTGGGGCCGTTCGGCGCGAAGGGCATCGGCGAGCAGGCGCTCATTCCCACCGCACCAGCAATCCTCAATGCCATTGCACATGCGACCGGCGCGCGGCTGCACCGGATTCCAGCGACGCCGGACCGGATCCTGGCCGCCATCAAGGAGGCCGCCCATGAGGGATGACACGGTAACGGAGGCCTCCGCCGGCGATGTCGGTCCCAAGGTCGTCGATGGCAAGATCCGTTGCGACGCGTGTCCGGTGCTCTGCTACATCCGCGACGGCATGACTGGCGCCTGCGACCGCTACGCCAATCGCGGTGGCGAATTGATGCGGGTCGATCCGCATATCGTACTGGGTCAGGCCGTGGTGCCGTTCGGCCAAAGCGCCAAGGATTGGGATGGCGACATCCTCAATGGCGGCGGCACCTTCGTGACCGCGATCGGGGCCGGCACCACCTATCCCGATTACAAGCCGGCGCCGTTCATCGTCGCCTCGGAAGTGGACGGCGTCGATATGGTCACCGTGGTGACAGAGGGCATATTCAGCTATTGCGGCGTCAAAATCAAAATCGACACCGACCGGTTCTTAGGCGCAGAGCAGGCCGTGGTGCGCGCGCAAGGTGAGGCGGTCGGCCATGTGACGACCGGCGAATACGGCTCGCAGATGCTCTCGCTGGGTGGCGTCCATCATCTGACCGGCGGCTCGAAGAAAGAGGGCCGCGTCACCTGCGATACTCTGCTGGCGCTTTGCAACAAGCAACCCGTCGAACTTGTGATTGACGGCGGATCGACCGTCATCGTCGAGGCAGGCAAGGCGCCGATCGTCAATGGGGTGCCGGAAGAACGCATGCGCGTCGGCTGCGGCTCCGCCACCATCGGCATGTTCGCCAAGCAATGGCAGGGGAAGGTCGATGAGGTGGTGGTGGTCGACGACCACATCACCGGCGTTCTTTCCGAACATCAGGCCGGCAAGCTGCTGGGCATTCCCGATACTGGCATCAAGATGCGCGGGAGGCGATCGACGCCCGGCCGCTATTTCCAGGTGGCCGAACCCGGGACGGGCTGGGGCGGCACCGATATCTCCGACCCGCTCGCCATCCTGCAGCCGTTCGACGGCAAAGTGGCGCGACCGGGCATGACCATGCTGATGGTCAGCACCACCGGCGAGCATGCGGCTTATTTTGAATTGGATGCCGAGTTGAAGCCGGTGGAGCGCGCGCTGCCGCAGCTGCTGCAGGAGTCGGTTGCGCGCATCCAGGAGAATTGCGAACCGGCCATGTGCACCGTTTTGTTCATGGGCGGGGCCGGCGGCTCCTTGCGTGCCGGCGTCACCGAAAATCCGGTGCGGCTCACGCAATCGGTGAAGCGCGCCCTCACTTATGTCAGCTGTGGCGGAGCACCCGCCTATATCTGGCCCGGTGGCGGAATCACCATCATGGTCGATGTGACCTTGCTGCCGCAGAACGCCTTCGGCTATGTGCCGACCCCGGCGCTGGTGGCGCCGATCGAGTTCACCCTGCGGCTTTCCGATTACGCAGCCTTGGGCGGACATATGGATTATGTGCAACGCTTGTCAACGTTCGCTACCGATGGGTCCAGGCGCCAGCGGGTGACGCGGCATGAAGAAGCGCCCTGGCCCCTCACCTTCCACAACCGGTCGGAGCGCGTACTTTGAGCGCGCGGCAGCAAGTGAGGCTGCTGCCCGATGGGCGCCGCCTGCATCTGCACGATGGGCCGATCGACCTCATCATTTGCGCTGACGGCGACGCGCAGAATGTGGCGCGCGCCTATGATGCCGCGGCGACACGCTTTGCAACCTTGCTCGATGAATTGTGCGCGGAACTTTCTTTGCTTCGCCAGGCTGTGACGCAGGACAGCCAGCGACCGCAAGGCACTGTGGCAGCGCGCATGTTCGGGGCCGCCCAGCCTTATGCCAGCCGGCATTTCGTGACGCCCATGGTGGCCGTGGCCGGTGCCGGCGCTGAGGCAATCCTGGTGGCGATGACAACTGCCGCGCCCCTCAGCCGTGCCTATGTCAACAATGGCGGTGACATCGCGCTGCATCTGGCCGATGGCGCCAGTTTCGAGATCGGCATGGTGGACCGACCCGACAAGGCGCAGCTGTTCGGCAAACTCACCATCACGAGCCGTGATCCGATCCGCGGCATTGCCACCAGCGGCCGGCATGGCCGCAGCTTTTCGCTCGGCATCGCCGATGCAGTGACGGTGCTGGCCGAGGACGCGCCAACTGCCGATGCCGCCGCCACAATGATTGCCAACGCCATCGACCTGCCGGGGCATCCAGCCATCCTGCGCGTGCCCGCCAATGAGCTGCAGCCGGACAGCGACCTTGGATCGCTGCTGGTCACACGGTCGGTCGGTCGCCTGTCGGATGTCGAGATCACGCGCGCCTTGGCCCGCGGCGCCGATTATGCCGAAAGCTTGCTGGAGAATGGGCGCATACAGGCCGCCGCTCTCCATCTTGCCGGCCAGACCAGACTCGTTCACGCATCACCCGGTTTGATGATGCCGATCCATCGCCAGAAGGAAGCCCAGATCCATGCCGCAAGTTGAGATTCGCAAACGCCTGATCTCGGTCGAGGAGATCTTTCACGAAGGTGGCCCGCGCGCCGAGACACCGCTGCGCCGCGTCTCCGCCGTCGTCGTGATCCGCAATCCCTTCGCCGGCCGCTATGTCGAAGATATCGCCGGCTTCATGGATGATCTGACGCCGCTGGGCCTCGCCATGGCGAGGGACATGGTGGCCGCCCTGGGCGGCGATCCGAAGATCGTACAAGGTTATGGCAAGGGTGCTATCGCCGGGTCCGCCGGCGAGGCGGAGCATGCAGCACTCTGGCATGTGCCCGGCGGCTATGCCATGCGCGAGGTGCTGGGCGATACCAAAGCCATCGTCGCCTCAACCAAAAAGGTGGGCGGTCCGGGCACGCGGCTCGATGTGCCGGTGACGCATATCAACGCATCTTATGTCCGCAGCCATTTCGATGCGATGGAAGTGGGCCTCACCGACGCCCCGCGGGCAGATGAATTGCTGTTGGCCCTGGTCATGACGACGGGATCGCGCATCCATGCGCGCGTCGGTGGCCTCAAGGCCGGCGAGATCAAGGGAGAGGATGGATTGCGATGAAAGCCGAGATCAGGAAAATTGTCACCTTTGTCGAAGAAACGCATCGCGAGATGGATCGCGGCATCACTCCGCCGACCCGGCGCGCGGCGGCGGTTGCGATCATCACCAATCCCTTTGCCGGAAAATATGTCGAGGATTTGACGCCGCTCATGGATATCGGCGTGGAGCTTGGTGCCTTGCTGGCCGCGAAAGCGGTGGCAGCCCTCGGCATCGATGGTGGCAAGGCCGAGAGCTACGGCAAGGCTGCGGCGGTGGGCGAGAATGGCGAGCTGGAACATGCCGCCGCCATCCTGCATCCGAAGCTTGGCACACCGGTGCGCAAGGTGTTGGAAAAGGGCGCTGCCCTCATCCCTTCCTCCAAGAAGCGGGGCGGGCCAGGTGTGGCGCTCGACATTCCCTTGGGCCACAAGGACGCCGCTTATGTGCGCAGCCATTTCGATGGCATGGAGGTGCGCGTCAACGATGCACCCCGGGCGAACGAGATCATGGTGGCCGTGGCCGTCACCGATAGTGGGCGACCGCTGCCACGTGTGGGTGGTCTCACCAAGGATCAGATCAAGGGCGAGGATGGATTGCGCTGATGGCAATTCAACCGCGCCAAAAGCCCGAGACTGTGTCGACGCAATATGCGCTGGATGACCAGATCGGATTCATCTTGCGCAAGGTCAGCCAGCGTCATACCGCGATTTTCGCCGCGGCCTTTCCGGATCTCACCGCCCCGCAATGGGCAACCTTGGCCAAGCTCTATGAAAGCGGCCCCACCTCGCAGAACCAGCTCGGCCGCCTGGTGGCGCTCGATGCCGCCACGATCAAAGGGGTGGTCGACAGGCTCGGTGCGCGCGGCCTCACCATGACAGCGCCGGACCCGGCCGATGCACGGCGCGTCGTCGTGGCCCTGACCGAGGCCGGTCGCAAGGAAGCAGAACGCGGCTTCCCCGTCGCCGAAGCGGTGACAGTGGAGACGCTGGCGGCGCTGAGTGTCGAGGAACGCGCGCAGCTTGTGCAGTTGTTGAAGGCGCTGGAGTAGCAGCGCCCCTCTACCCCAGTTTCCCTTTCACGAGATCGGGTATCCGCGTTGCCGGCGGCGTGTTGCGGCTGCGTTGGATGCGCGGGACTCCGTCGATGACGACCATGCCGACGCCGGGCAGATCACCAAGCTGGACCGAATCCAGCAGATCCTTGCCGGCGGAATGCTGTGCCTTATCGAGGAAGACGAAATCGGCAGACATGCCGGCCTGAATGAGGCCCGCATCAAGCTTACGCATGCGGGTGGTGTTGCCGGTGGCAAAGCAGAAGGCGATCTCCGCCGGGATGTCGCCCAAGGATGAGAGCATCGAGACCATGCGCAGGATACCGAGTGGCTGCACGCCGGAACCGGCAGGCGCATCGGTGCCGAGGATGACACGCTCCAACTGGCCGAGTTCCTTCGCCGTGCGTAGCGTATAGAGGGCGGCACGTTCATTGCCGTTGTGGACGATTTCAAGCCCGCGCTTGCAGCCCTCGCAGATGCAGCGGATCTGGCTGTCCGGCAGCGCGGTGTGGCCGCCATTGATGTGCCCCACGACATCGGCATCCACTTCCAGCACCACATCCTTGTCGATGAGGCCTGAGCCGGGGATCGACGGACCGCCGGTATGGATGGTGCTCTGGATGCCGTATTTCCGCGCCCACTCGACCATCTTATGGCCGTTGACGCCGTCCTTCACGCCACCCAACCCGATCTCGCCCAGCAACTTGACACCGGCCTTTGCTAGGTCGGCGAAATCTTCCTCCACCATCCCCTGTTCGATGATCGGCGCACCGCCATGGACTTTCACGCCACCGGGGCGGAAGGCCGCATACATCCGCTGATGAAAGATCGCCATGGCTTTCAGGCCGACGATGTCCTTGGGGCGGCCGGGCATATGCACTTCGCCGGCCGAGATCATCGTGGTGACGCCGCCATGGAGTGAACTGTCGATCCAACCGATCTGGTTCTGACGCGGCGTCCAGTCGCCGGCCACCGGATGCACATGGCTGTCAATGAGGCCCGGCGCCAGCGCCGTCCCCTGAGCGTCGATGACGGTATCGGCACCCTCAAGATCGAGATCCTTGGCCTTGCCGACAGCAATGATCCTGCCGTTTTCGACCAGCACGGAATCGCCCGCCAGGATCGGGTTCTGCATATCGCCGCTGAGGATCAGGCCGATATTGCGGATCGCCAGCTTCGTTGCGCCGCCGGCTGCGGCGGGTGCGTCATGGGCCATGGAAATTCCCTCTCAAACCTCGGAAACGACTGGTTTATTCGGCCCAGATGTTAGTGCAGCCGCCGCCCGAACGCCAAGCCAAACTGCGTGCGTTCCCCTTTGACGCGCGGTATTCTTTCGATATATACGGATGGCTATAACGATGCCTATGGAGATTTCCGATGACGACTTTCTTCACCCGCCGCGCCTTGCTCATCGCCTTTGTCGCCCTCGCCACATTTGCCGCCAACTCAACGGCGAGGGCCGAGGGCGTGCTGGTTGCGGTCGCTGCGAATTTTGCTGACGCGGCTCAGGATCTGGCGGCGCTTTATGAAAAATCTTCCGGCATCCAGGTTGCCGTCACCACGGGGTCGACTGGCAAGCTCTATGCCCAGATCAAGGAGGGCGCACCCTTCCAGATCCTGCTGTCGGCCGATGCCAAAACGCCGGCCAAACTTGAGGATGAACAAGCCGCCGTTAAAGGTTCGCGCTTTACCTACGCGATCGGCAAGCTGGCCCTGTGGAGCGCCGATGCGAAACGTGTGGGCGCCGATGGCCGCACCGCGCTCCAGGCCGACGACTTCCAGCATCTTGCCATCGCCAATCCGGGCCTTGCCCCCTACGGCGTCGCGGCACGCGAGACCTTGCAGAGTCTGAAGCTCTGGGACAAGCTGTCGCCCAAGATCGTCATGGGCGAGAATATCGGACAGGCGCATAGCATGGTTGCGACCGGCAATGCCGAGCTGGGCTTCGTCGCTCTTTCCGCCGTTCTCAACCCAAAGAAGCCGTCGGAGGGGTCGCATTGGGTCGTGCCGCAGGACATGTTCAAGCCGATCCGCCAGGACGCGATCCTGCTCAATGCCGGCAGCGGCAATGCGGCTGCGACAGCTTTCCTCGATTTCCTGAAATCTCCGGAGGCACATGCCGTCATCGAGACCTATGGCTACGGGGTGGAGTAAGAAAGATCATGGCGGATCCCGATTGAGATGACGCTGCCCGATCTTGATCCGCTTTGGCTTACCCTGCGCCTTGCCGGGCTGGTGACGCTCATCCTGCTGATCGTCGGCACGCCGCTGGCATGGTGGCTGGCGACGACAAGGTGGCGGATCAAATCCGTCGCGGAAGCCATCACCGCCTTGCCGCTGGTCCTGCCACCGACCGTGCTCGGTTTCTATTTCCTGGTGTTCCTCAGCCCGAATTCGACCCTGGGCGGCCTATGGTTCAGCGCCACCGGTACGACGCTCACCTTCTCGTTCGTCGGACTGGTGTTCTGCTCGGTGATATACTCCCTACCCTTCACCGTGCAGCCGCTGCAGGCGACCTTCGAGACTCTCGGCCGCGGCTTCTGGGAGACGGCAGCAACGCTCCGCGCCAGTCCGCTGGACGCGTTCCTCACCGTCATCTCTCCCCTGGCCGCGCGCGGCTATCTCACGGCGATCGTGCTGACCTTCGCCCATACGATCGGCGAATTCGGCGTCGTGCTGATGGTCGGCGGCAACATCCCGGGGCAGACCAAGGTCATCTCGATCGCCATCTACGAGCATGTCGAAACGATCCGCTATGCCGAAGCGCATCTGCTTTCGGCGGGACTCCTTGCCTTCTCCTTCCTGGTCCTGCTGTTCGTCTATGTCATGAACCGGCGTTTCCCAATCCATGTCGGTTGACGGCATGAGCGAGCTCTCCTTCGACCTCAGCATCGCATTCGGCGATTTCTCGCTGGCGGTCGCCGAGCGTCTGCCGCTGCAGGGGATCACCGCGCTGTTCGGGCCCAGCGGTTGCGGCAAGAGCACCCTGCTGCGTATCCTCGCCGGTCTGGAGCGTCGGGCTGTGGGTCACATCATGCTCGCCGGCGAAACCTGGCAAGACGGTGAGATTTCAATACCGACCTATCGGCGCGGAATCGGCTACGTGTTCCAGGATGCGCGCCTGTTTCCGCATCTCGATGTCGCCAGCAATCTCCGCTATGCCGAGAAGCGGTCGCAGGGCATGAGCAGTGCCATCCATTTCGACCAGGTGGTGGTGGCGCTTGACCTCGGCGATCTTCTGCGGCGCAGCGCACCGTCATTGTCGGGCGGCGAGCGGCAGCGTGTCGCCATCGGCCGGACGCTGCTGACGCGACCACGCCTGCTGTTGATGGACGAGCCATTGGCCTCGCTCGATTTCAAGCGCAAGGGCGAGATCCTGCCCTATATCGAACGCCTGCCGGATGCCTTTGGCGTGCCGATCATCTATGTCACCCACGATATCGAGGAAGTGGCGCGGCTCGCCGATCGCATGATCGTGCTGCAGAACGGACGTGTCGTCGTGACGGGCGATGTCGAGAGCGTGCTGGCGCGCCTCGACCTGCCTGGCGGCAACGAGCAATTCGAAGCGGGGGCGGCCCTCACCGCCCATGTTCTGAGGCATGATCCACATTACCGGCTGAGTCAGCTCGACCTTCACGGCCAGACGATCATGGTACCGCAGATCGATGCTGCCATCGGCAGCAGTCTGCGCCTGCGCATTCGTGCCCGCGACGTCGCCATCGCGACCGAACGACCGAGCGCCATCAGCGTGCGAAATATCCTTTCGGTCCACATCCTGGAGATCATGGCGACGCTGGATTCGCCCCATGCCGACATCCTGCTCGATATCGGCGGCTCGACCCTGCGAGCCCGCATCACCCGGCAATCGGTCGACGAGTTGCAGCTCGCCCCCGGCCACGCGGTCTTTGCCGTGGTGAAATCGGTGTCCTTCAACGCACCGGGATTCGGCGCGCGCCAATTGCCCTAGGACTTGACCTCGAATTCAGGGTCGAGGGGAATCTGCATCGCCGTCACCAAGTGATTGGTCTGGGCAGCAAGGCCGATGATCGCCATCAGTTCGGCATGCTGCGAATCGGTCATGCCTTTGGCGCGGGCTGCTGCCGTATGCGAATGCACGCAGTAGGAACAGCTATTGGCCGTCGAGACGGCGATGTAGATCAGCTCCTTGGTGAGCGGGTCGATTTCGCCGGGTGTCACCATCACCGCCTTGATCTGAGCCCATGTGCGTTTCAGCAGATCGGGACTACCGGCGAGGCCGCGCCAGATGTTGTTGATGAAATCAGATTTGCGCGTGGTGCGGATGTCGTCGAAGACCTCCTTCACGGCGGGATTCTTTTCGGCCTCGGCAATGCTCGGTAGTTTCACGGTCGCCATGGCGTGGATCCTTTGTCAGTGAACGGCGGCATACATGATCTTTTCCTCAGTCGCGTCGGTCGGGGAGAATTCCTCGACGATGCGGCCCTGGCGGCAAACCAGGATGCGGTCGGACAGATTCATGATTTCGGGCAGATAGGATGAGATGACCACGACCGCCAGGCCTTCATCGGCGAGGCGGTTGATGAGCTGGTGGATTTCGGCGATGGCACCCACATCAACGCCACGGGTCGGCTCATCGAAGATGATGATGCGCGGCTTCTGCACCAACCCCTTGCCGATCACGACCTTCTGCTGATTGCCGCCGGAAAGCTCGACCACGCGGGCGTTTTCGTTGATGGCGCGGATATTGAGCGTGCCCTTCCATTCTGCCGCCAGCGTGTGCATCTCGCGCAAAGAGATATAGTTGTGCTTCTCACGGCCGGACGCCAGCAGGCCGGAAAACAGATTCTCGGCGATCGACATGGTCTCGAAGAAGCCTTCGGCCTTGCGGTCTTCGGTCACGTAGACGATGCCGTCCTTGACCGCTTCACGCGGTACGACATAGCGAACTGGTTTGCCGTCAAGCTGGATTTCGCCGCCGCGCAGGAAGTCGCGCTTGTAGATGCCGGAGACGATCTTGAAGGTCTCGGTGCGGCCGGAACCGATGAGGCCGAAGACGCCGGTGATCTGACCTTCGAACACCGAGAAGGAATTGTTGCGCACCACGGCGCCCATGGAGATGTCCTCGACCGACAGGACCTTGGTTCCGGCCTTGCGCAGGGTCGCTGCCGCGCGATGCTTGCCATAGAGCTCGTCGGAGAGGGCACGGCCAACCATGGCGCGAACGACCTTCTCGCGGTTGAAATCCTGAGCATCGCCGGTGATGACATGCTCCCCGTCGCGCATGATGGTGATGCGGTCGGCATGGGCCAACGCCTCTTCCAGTGCATGGCTGATGAAGACAATGGAAACGCCGCGGGTTTTCAAGCGCTGCATCAGTGCGAAGAAATGACGCTTCTCTTCCGGGGTCAGGGTGGCTGTCGGCTCGTCGAAAATGATGACTTCCGCATTGTGATGGACCGCGCGGGCGATCTCGACCATCTGCCGCTTGGCGGCGCCCAGCGTTTCCACCACCGCTGTCGGATCGACCGGGAAGTTCAGCGATTGCAGGAATTGCTGGGCGGAGATGTAGATACCACGGAGCCTGTTGAGGAATTTCTCCTCGCCCAGATAGAGATTCTGCGCCACTGTCATCGACGGCACCAGGCTGGTTTCCTGGAACACCATGGCGATGCCGTCCTGCAACGCCTCGTTGGGCGTCTTGAAAGCCACTTCCTTGCCGCGATAGAGCATGCGGCCGCTGGTGGCCTCAACCACGCCTGCCATGATCTTGGTCAGCGTGGATTTGCCAGCACCGTTCTCGCCGAGCAGCGCATGAATCTCACCGGGGCGGAGATCGAAGTCGATCTCGCGCACCGCCGGGACACCGCGATAAGCTTTGGTGATCTTCTGCATTTCGATGATCGGGGTCATTGTGATGCCTCCCCCGCGGAATGATCGACATCAAGGATGACATCACCGCCCTTCGAGCCGACCAGCAGGGAATTGCCGATCTCGACCACGCTGGTGACACCATGGCGATGGCCATTGGCGCGGCTGTGATAGCTGGTCACTGGGCGGAAACTGCTGTCCAAGCGCGCCACCAATCCATAGGAGCGACTGGGCGACCACGGCTTGTGAATGCCCATGGTCTTGATGCCGCCGCATTGCAAGGGTTCGAGGAAGCTCGTGCCCGAGGAGAGGCTGGGTGCGATCCAATAGGGCCGTGGCACCGATTGCATCATGTCAGCGAGATAGGCCGGTTCCTGGAGGACGAACTCCACCAGACGGTTGCGCGGCGCAAACAGGCTGAGCCAGGCGCCACCATCAGCCGCGGGAGATATGCGCGCCGGGTAGCCTGGCAGCTTTTCCAGGAGTCGTGTCGGCGCAGCGCCGTCGAGCGGCACGCGCAGCAGGCGATGCTGCCAGCTTTCGGTCACCAGCAGTGCCTGTCCATCGGTCGCCAGCATGATGCCTTGCGGGAAAGCGAGGCCGCTGGTCAGCACCTTGGATTGGCCGCGCGTGAGATCGATCTGCCAGACCGAGCCCAAGGCGTTGCCGTTCATGAGATCCATCACCCAATCGCCGGCCTTATGCGCGCTGGAGCCGTTGCAGAGATAAAGCATATTGTCTTGGCCGAAACACAAGGCGGTCAGGCAGCGAACACCGTCGGGCAGCGTGATCTCGTTTTCACCGACCAGCAGACGGCCATTGTCCAGGGCGATGGCAGGCAGGCCATCCGGTGCCAATGCGACAGCCGAGATGATCGCGTCGAAGCTGGCAAGGACCGTCGAACCGGTTGCGTTCAACTGGTGCAAATCAGCACCGGACGAGAACAAAACCCGGCCACCCGCCGTGCAGAGATTGTCCGGCGCCGCAATCTCCAGCTGCGCCGGCGCTTCGTCCAATACGAGATTGGGGCGGAAGGCGCCGTCGAGCGGCGGAATCGTCACGGCCTTGCCGCGGAAGAGGTCGAGGATGGGATCGAAGATCATTTCGCCCCTCCCCAATATGATTTCGGGCCGGTCCAATCGGGATCAGCGCTGGCGAGCTGGTGGCGGCCGATGCGGTTGTTGAGAATGCCACCGACGAAGAGTGCCCCCTTATGCTCGCGCATTGAGGTCACCATCGGATGCGACACGCCGGAGAGATCACCCAAGGTCGCCACGATTCTGCCGGTCTCGTCGAACTTCACGACGCCGCCAGTATTGATGTTCGGGAACAGCCATTCATCCTGCGGCAGGCGTCGGGTCATGCGCTTGCGCATCGCGGGGTGACGCAAGGAAAGGTCGAAGCTCGGCGTGCGCATGCCGAGCCAGGCCATCCAATAGGTTCCATCGGAGGCGCGGTTGATGTTGTCGGGATAGCCCGGCATGTCCTTGATCACGCATTCGACCTGGCCCGCTTTCGGTCCCTCGAACCAGTAACGATGTACCCGGCAGGCCCAGGATTCGGCGAAGAACAGGGATTGCCCGTCATGGGCGATGCAGACCCCGTTGGCGTAGAGATAGTTGTCGAGGAGCGTCGTGGTCTTGCCCGTAGCAGGGTCATAACAGAGCAGTCGGCCGGTTGGGCGGGCCTCGATCGAATCCAGCGCCCAGTCATGGGCGTCATAGCGCTTGGTGGAATCGGTGAAGAAGATGCGGCCGTCCGGCGCCACGTCGCAATCATTGGGATCACGCAGGCGCGCATCGTCGACCACGGACGTCCAGGTCCGGCGCGTCTCGGCCGTGAGCTTGGTGACGACACGATCCTTGGAAATCGAATAGAGCCCCATGGCACCGACGCAGGAGATGAGATTGCCGGCGCGGTCGAAGGCAAGGCCCAGCGGAAAACCGCCGGTATGGGCGAAGATCTCCGATTTCTGATAGTCGGGAGCGAAGAAGCGGATGATCTCGCCATGCCGCGTGCCGCAATAGAGATGGTCGTCTGCATCCAGGATGACGTCTTCCGGCCCTTCGAGTTGGCCGAGACCGATATACTGCGTGTTGGCAAGATTGTTGTTAAGCGCATAGGGCGAGCCTGATTTGGGTTCGGCCGATTGCGTCTCCCCCATGCGTTGGTAGATTGGCGCCACATAGACCTCGTTCAAGACCTTGTGGCGATTCTTCAGCCAGCGGATATCGAGTGTCACGGCGGCCGCCAGCATCAGGCCCAACACCATCTGGTTGGTACCGGTGCCGTAGCCGAGGCGGATCAGGGCATTGGTCATGACCAAGACAATGACCGCCCCCATTAACCCCTTGACGATCGAACCACGGCCGCCACCAAGGCTGTTGCCACCGACGACCGCAGCCGTGAGTGCCATGATTTCCAAATTGTGTCCGGTACCCGGCCCTGCGCCACTCAAGCGACAAGCGAAAAGAAAGGCGGCGATACCGCAGCAGATGCCGGAGATGACATAAGTCATGAACACGGTTTCGCGCACGCGGATGCCGGCATTGTGCGCCGAGCGGCGCGAACCACCGACCGCTAGGATATGCCAACCAGGGCGCGAGCGCGTCAGCGCGATATGCGCGATGAGCGCGATGAAGATGGCGACGATGACGCTGATTGCGATGCCGAAGACTGTACCGTCGCCGATGAAGTCCCAGGTATCCGATGTCACGTCTGAAAGCTGGACCTGCGATGCGAAGTTGACGACGAGAATATCGTAGACCGCTCGCCCGATGATGAAGGTGACCAGGGTGGTGAGGAAAGCACGCAAGCGGACATAGCCGATCAGGAAGCCGTTGATCGCCCCGAAGACACCGCCGACAGCGACGGCGGCCAGCAAAGCCGCCCAAACCGGCAAATCGAAGATGAACAGCGAGGAAACCGCGGCGAAGGCCGCGAGGGCGAAGATCGAGCCCACCGACAGATCGATGCCACCGCCCAGCATGACGATGGTGAGGCCTGTGACGACGATAGAGAACTCGCCGAGCTGCCTTGAGGAGCTGCTCAGCGATGCCGGTTTGAAGAAGCCATCGATGGCGGTCCCGAAACCTACGATGGTGATAACCAGTGCCAGGAACGGGATGGCACTGTCGGTCCAGCGTTTGGTGAGAATCTCGCCGATCAGATGATCGGGGATGAAGTTGTAGCGCCAGCGCTGCAGTTTTTCCCGGAAGGGCATGGGTGTTCCCGACGATGAATGCAGCAACGCCGCCCGCCCCCCAATAAATGGGGCCCGCCCCCCCACCCCCCCTAAAAAATAAAAATTACCCGCATT
>NZ_CAKZGO010000027.1 GCF_936916975.1 uncultured Dongia sp.
GGTTCTGTGCCCGCCTTGGCGTCCAACCCCCTTTTTTCTGTCTCACATAACCAACTTCTTGGGGGGGGGGCCCGCCTGGGCGGACCATGACGATAAATAATATCACCCCTTGCGCATATGCGCCCTATCCAGCCGCACCGGAAACTTCGCGCGGATGGCGTCGTCGACATGTTCGGGAATATGCGCCGGGAAGTGCGTGTTCATGATCTGCTTCAACTTCTTGCTCGCCCGCGCCACCGAATCCGGCCTGCCCTGCTCGACCCATTCCTTGGGGTTCGAGCGGTCGCCGATCATCGGATAGACATATTCGGTCTGCATCAGCTGCAAGGTCTGTTCGGAACCGAGATAATGGCCGGGGCCTTCGAGGCACACCTTGCGGATGGTCTCCAGCGACAGGCTTTCATCGGAGACGTCGATGCCCTTGATGGTGCGCTGTGTCGCGCCAATGATGTCGTTGTCGATGAGGAGGCTCTCCAGGCAGAAGCCGAGCAGGCTTGCATGCATGCCCGCCGATTCGTAGATCATGTTGGCGCCGGCATTGCCGACCAGCGCGTGGTTATAGGCCTTCTCATAACCCGCCTGTGCATCCAGCGTTTTCGAATCGGTCATGCCCGATGCGGTGCCACCGGTGAGGTCATAGAACTGCGCCATCTGTGCCGAGGCCGCCGAGAGCAAAGCCTGTTCCGGCGAACCGCCCGACATGGCACCGGTGCGCAAATCGGATACGAAGCACCAGGTGCCGAAGATGGCCGGTGCGCCCGGCTTGATCGCGTTCACATAGATGAGGCCGGCGAGACACTCCGCCACTTCCTGCACGATGGCGCTGGCAAGGGCTGCAGGTGCGGTTGCTCCCGCCTGTCCGGCCGAGAGCAGCAGCACCGGCATGCCGCCGCGCACCGCGATTTCCAGGCATTTGCAGGCGTCCTGGGCGAATTTCAGCGGGGGTACCACGAAGCAGTTCGACTGGCTGACAAAGGGCCGTTCGCGCCATTTGTCTTCGCCGCCCGCAATCATATGCAGCATTTCCAGGCTGGCTTCGAGATGCCTGGGGTCGACCCAGCTTGAGCCCACATGCTTGGTGGTGCCGGAGACCGAGGCGTAGCAGGTGTTGAAATCCATCTCGAACGGGTCGGGCAGTTCGCGGCACACGACCGAGCGCTGATAGAAATGGATGTGATCCAGCGTGTCGACCACGCGTGAGATGTCGTAGCAATCGCGCGTCGTGGTATCGCGGTAATCGTTGGTGACGGGATCGATCATGTGGACGGCCGCACCCGCCGTGCCGAAATAGACCCGCTTGCCCCAGGGTTCGAGATCGTAGCGCGGGTCCTGGGCATAAAGCGGAAAATGCCGCGCGGCCTTGGCCAGCGTTTCTTCGACCAGCGCACGCGGAAAGGTGAGGCGGCCATTGGCGTTCAGAATGGCGCCGGCCTTGGTCATCACCTCGATGCCCGACGGAATGGCGTCGGCCATGCCGATCTGCTCCAGCACATCGAGGGCCGCGTTGTGGATCTTCAGGACATCTGCGTCGGAGAGCGGCTTGTAGCGCCCGCCTTCGAGACCCGGGCGCACCGGACGATCATTCTCCGGCAAGGGAGCCGCGCGCAGGGCACGCCGCGCCTCACGGCCGCCGCGCCGCACGGTGGTATCGAGCACAGTCGCTGACATGATTTTCTCCCGCTTAAAGCATCCATGGCAAAGCTCGCCTTATTGACCGGATAGTCGCCTTGCGTGCCCCCTCCCGGCAAGCGACCCTTCTTCAGCTTTTCATGAATAAATTTCATGGATCGTACTGCGAAAATGCGATAAATCTAGGCTCATGGCGAAGCGAAATCTTCCATCCTTGAAATCCCTGCAGGCCTTCGAGGCCGCGGCGCGGCACCTTTCCTTCCGGGTCGCGGCGGAAGAATTGAGCCTGACGCAATCGGCTATCAGCCATCAGGTGGCAGGATTGGAGGAGCGCCTCGGCGCCTCGCTCTTCCGCCGGGCCGCACGCAGGGTGGAACTGACCGAAGCCGGCGCCCAGCTCTATCCTTACTTGCGCGACGGGTTCGACCGGCTGGCACAAGGGGTGGGTCTGGTCGACCGCGTGCGCATCTCCGGCGATCTGGTCGTGCAGGTCTATGTCACCGTCGCAGTGCGCTGGCTGCTGCCGCGCCTCCATCAATTCCAGGCCAGCCATCCCGACATCCTGGTGCGGCTCTCGACCAGCCAATTGGATTGGGAGTTCGACCCCACCACGGGCGACCTTGGCCTCATCTGCACCCGGACCGCCAACGGCCCCGGCATCCATTACACGCATCTCTTTGACGCGAAGCTCGTCGCGGTCTGCGCGCCCGCCGTCCTGCAGGCGGGGCTGGGGCTTCGGCAGCCCGCCGATCTCGTCAACCACGCGATGCTGCAGGTCTATACCGCGGCCGAGGATTGGCATGACTGGCTGGAGGCAGCAGGCCTCCCCACCTTGAAGGGCCGCGCGGCGCCCAAATTCGATTCATACCTGCTGGCGATCGAAGCGGCAGTCGAAGGCCAGGGTGTCGCCGTTGTACCGGAATTCATGGTAGCGCCGGATATCAAAAGCGGCCGCCTGGTGAAGCTGTTCCCGGAGATCAGCGTCCGCCACGGCGCCAGCTGGTATCTCGCCTGCCTCGAGGAACGCGTGAAGGAGCCGCGCATGCAGCATTTCCGCGACTGGCTGGTGGCGGAGATCGCGAAGGATCCGGCGTTTGCTGGCTAGATAAGCCCCCCTCTCCCTGACCCTCCCCCACGTTGGGGGGAGGGGACGCCATCGAGGTTGTCTCGGCGATCGCGCTCAAGCGGGTTAGTATTCCCTCCCCCCAACGTGGGGGAGGGTTAGGGAGAGGGGGTGCCAGCAACAGGCGCTCTTTATCCCAACACCCTCTTCACCAGCGGGATCGTGATCGCCTTGCGCTCGGCCAATGCCGCGCGGTCCAGTCGGTCGGCAACATCCGCGGCAGCACTGAAGCTGCGTTCGATGTGGCGCAGCAGATAGTCGATCACGTCGGGTGCCACATTGATCTGGCGGTCGGTGAAATGCTTCACCAGGACAGCCCCCAACAGCGCGTCGTCCGGCGGCGACACTTCGACGGTGGGGAGCGCCTTCAGACGCGAGGCAAGATCGGGGAGCTGCACGTCCCAGCGCGCCGGCGCTTCTCGGCTGAGGATCAGCAGCGCGCCGCCATCATTCTTCACGCGGTTGAGCAGGTGGAAGAACGCGGTCTCGTCAAGCACAGGTTCATCGAGAATGAGAACCGGTGGTGTCGGCAATTCCGGCAACGACGTCGGCGCATCGAGAAACAGCGCGGCGGCACCGACTTTCTCCTGCCAGACATGGCCCAGATGCGTCTTGCCGCAGCCGGCCGGGCCGTGCACGGCCAAGGCCGGTCCCGGCCAGTTCGGCCAGGCTTCGATCATGGTCAGTGCCGCTTCATTGCTGGCGGAGGTCACGAAGTCGCCCGCCCCCATGGCGTTGCGGCCGGGGAGATCGAAGGGCAATTGCCGATTGGTCATGGTTCGTTTGCGGTCCCGGCAACGATCTCAGCGGTGGCGACATCCTCAGGTACCATCACCTGATCATGGCCCTGATAAAGCGGGCTCATCAGATAGCGGCCGATGCCAAAGCGCACCAACACGCCGATCGAGGCGGCGACCGGGACCGCCAGCAGCAGGCCGACGAAGCCGAACAGCGCGCCGCCGGCAAGCAAGGCAAAGATGATCCAGACCGGGTGCAGACCGACACGGTCGCCGACCAGCTTCGGGGTGAGGAAATTGCCTTCCACCACCTGGCCCACCACGAACACCACCGCGACCGCCACCGGCCCCTGCCAGCCATCGAAGGACGCGAGCGCGATCGCCATCGAGATAATGAGGCCGGAGAGACAGCCGACATAGGGAATGAAGGTGAGCAGTCCCGCGATCATGCCGATGACGAGGCCGAAGGGCAGGCCCACCAGCATCAAGGCCACCGCATAGAACACGCCGAGTACCAGGCAGACCGTGGCCTGGCCGCGGATGAAGCCGGCGAGGGTCGTGTCGATGGCGCGGCCCTGCTCGCGGATCGTCTCGGCATGGTCGCGCGGCAGCAGGTTATCGAGCTGCGCCGTGATGATGTCCCAGTCACGCAACAGATAGAACGTCACCACCGGCGTGATGAAGATGAGCGACAGCAGATTGGCCAGTGCCGCACCACCGGAGACGACGCCCTGCAGCGTCTGCGTCACGAAACCGAACACCGTGCCGAGGCGATTGCGCAACATGCCGCCCAGGTCATCAACTGCCGGCAGATCAAAGCGCAAGCGGAAGCTTTCATAGAGCGGCAGCAGGCGCATATGCGCGCGCTCAACCAGTTCCGGCAGGCTGGTGATGAAATTGGTGAGCTGTTCGATGAGCAGCGGCACGACCAGCAGGAAACCAAGAACCACGATCAACACGAAGGCGATGGTGACCAAGGTGGTGGCCAGCGTGCGCGAGCAGCCCCATTTCTCCAACCGGTCGCAAACCGGATCGAGAAAATAGGCGACACCCATGCCGGCCACGAAAGGCAGCAGCACGGTACGCAGGAGATAGACCAGGATCAGGAAGACGATGAGGGCAGCGAGATAACTCGGCCACCGCCGCATACGCGGTGCGGGCGCCTCATCCACCTCGATATTGATGTCGCGTATCTGGGTCATGGTACTCGTTCTACCAACCGCTCTCTTAAAACCCTCTCCCCTCGCGGGAGAGGGTAGGGTGAGGGGGTCTATCATTCAATCTCGATCGATCCATCCCCCTCACCCCAACCCCTCTCCCGCGAGGGGAGAGGGGCTAAGAGCAGAGGGTCGCGTACCTAAGGCGCCGGTGTTGCGGTGCTGCTGGCGCCGAGTGTCAGCGTCGCCATGCCTTCGCCGCTCGGCACCATCATGAGATCGGCCTGGGAGAGGGCGCGGATGAACTGCGCCTCGTCGCCGGCATAGGAGATCTCAAGCTCGGCACCGCTTTTCGCAAGTTCCTTCAGATTGACGCCCTTGATCAGACTGACCTGGCCGAGGCGCCGCTTGATCGCGACCCATTGTTCGATGCCGGCCAGCGGCACATGAACCGAGACGGTGGCGCGCTGGTTGGGGTCGACCAGATTGGCGTCCTTCCAGGCGCCTTCCAGCATCGCCTGCACGGTGGCAACACCCTGCACCATCAACCCGTCAGGATCGGCGGCATCGCCGGTCAGCGTCTCCTGGAATTTTTCGGTCCCATCGAGGCCATGACGCGTCACGTCGAGGGCGAGGCTGCGCCTGCCGTCGGCGCCGGCCGGGCTCATGCGGGCCTCGGCCACAACGACGTCGCCGGCTTGATAGCGCTCGCCCATGAATTCGAGCTTGGGTTCGTTGCCGCCCAGCGCTTCGGTGGCGGACAATGTGTTCTGGTCGTCGAGATCGCCGCGCGGCACCACGATCGGCACCAGCGCATTGCTGGGTGGGCGCGTCGTCCAGGCGGCGAGCCACTGATTGGTCGGTCCCCACAGGCCGGTATTGCCGGTCTCGTCGGTGAAGATGGGGATGAGCAGCATCTGCTTCGACCGCGTCTCGGCAAAGGCAACGCCCTCGGACCCCAGGAACTCCTGGATCGGGGCGGCCTGGAAGCGGACGGTGTAGCGGCCGATATAATGGGTGGCAGCCATCTTTTCTTCTTCGATCTCGACGTCGGAGACCCAACCGCCGATCACGTCATCGCTGGGCAGGATGAGGCCGGCGACCTGATCGGCGGGAGCGATCTCCGCCAGGATCTTCTTCAGCGCCTCGCGCTGCGCCATCACCACTGCCTGGTCACGCAGGGTTGCGGCATCCCCGGTGACATCGACCGGCACGCCCGACGCCACATAGACGTTCTGCGCCAGGGCCGGTGTGGGCAGCAAAAGACCGCCCAGCAGGAGGCCGGCCAGCAGCAACAACGCCAGAATATTGTTAATTTTGCCGAGGCCGAAAATGCCGCGGAAGCCGCCCGTTGGGGCCATTGCAAACCACCCTGAAATGCGTATTGTCCGGACCGAGCTTATAGCAAATCTGTGGCCAAGGAAGCCAGAAGCGGCGCAAAGACGCCCGCATCGGTGACCTAGGCACCAACCAGAACAAGGACTTGAGTACCACCATGGGCAATGGCATCACCTATCGCGATGCCGGGGTCGATATCGATGCCGGCAATGCCCTGGTCGAGGCGATCAAACCACTGGCAAAGGCGACGGCGCGGGCCGGCGCCGATGCGGGTCTGGGCGGATTCGGCGCCTTCTTCGACCCCAAGCGCGCCGGCTTCCGCGACCCCATCCTGGTCGCCACCACCGACGGCGTCGGCACCAAGCTGAAGATCGCGATCGAGGCCGGGCAGCACAGCACCATCGGTATCGATCTGGTCGCCATGTGCGTCAACGATCTGGTGGTCCAGGGCGCCGAGCCGCTGTTCTTCCTCGACTACTTCGCAACCGGCAAATTGGATGTCGCGACCGCGACCTCGATCATCGCCGGCATCGCCGATGGCTGCAAACAGGCCGGCTGTGCGCTCATCGGCGGCGAGACCGCGGAAATGCCCGGCATGTATGCCAAGGGCGATTACGATCTCGCCGGCTTTTCCGTAGGTGCCGTCGAACGCGAAGCCGCCATCACCGGCCTCAATGTCGCCGATGGTGACATTGTGCTGGGTCTCGGCTCGTCCGGTGTCCATTCCAACGGCTATTCCCTGGTGCGCAAGATCGTCGAGATGAGCGGCCTTGGCTACGATGCCGAAGCGCCCTTCGCCAAGGGTCAGAGCCTGGGGGCGGCCCTCCTCACGCCGACCAAAATTTACGTGCGGTCGTGCCTGGCCGCCATTCGCGCCGAAAGCTCGAAGCTGGGCGGCGTCAAGGCGCTGGCCCACATCACCGGCGGCGGCCTCCTCGAAAACATCCCGCGCGTTCTGCCCAAAGATCTCGCCTGCACCATCGATGCAGCGAGCTGGACCTTGCCGCCGGTCTTTGCCTGGCTGCGCAAGATCGCGGGGACCGACGCACAGGAAATGGCGCGTACCTTCAATTGCGGCATCGGCATGATCCTGGTGGTGGCGCGCGATGACGCCGCCCACATTGCCAAGACCCTGCGCGACGCGGGCGAAACGGTGAACGAGATCGGCCGCATCGGCCCGCGCGCGGCGGGCGCTCCCGGCTGCGAGGTTCGCAACACCGGTCACTGGTAAGTGTTCATGTCGCGGCCGAAGTTGAAAATCGCCATCCTCATCTCCGGCCGCGGCAGCAATCTGCAGGCGCTCATCGACCAGTTCGGTCCGCAGGTGGCGAACAGCCCGATCGAGATCGTGCTCGTGCTATCCAACCGGCCCGATGCCTTCGGCCTGACGCGGGCGGAACGCGCCGGCATTCCCACCGTCACCGTCGACCACAAAGCCTTCGCCGACCGTGCCGGTTTCGACGGGGCGATGGATGCGGCGATCCGCAAGACGGGTGCCGAACTGGTGGTGCTGGCCGGTTTCCTGCGACTCCTCACCGATGGTTTCATCGCGGGCTGGCACGACAAGCTGGTCAACATTCATCCGGCCCTGCTGCCGTCCTTCAAGGGCCTCCACACCCATGCGCGGGCACTCGAAGCCGGCGTGCGGTTCCATGGCTGCACGGTGCATTTCGTGCGGCCCGATATGGATACCGGCCCGATCATCGCGCAAGCCGTGGTGCCGGTGCGGCCGGACGACACGGAAAATTCGCTGGGCCTGCGCGTGCTTGCCGCCGAACATCGCCTGTTCCCGCAGGCCTTGCGCCTGATCGCCGAGGGCAAGGTCCGCGTCGAGAATGAACGCGCGATCATCGACGATGCCGCCTTTGCCGGCGGCATCCTCTACAATCCGCTGGGTGCCTAGCATGATAGGCCGGCCCAAGATTGGTGTCGGCTTCTGCCTGTTGCTGTTGATGGCGGCCTTCACGCCGCGCGCCGCCCACGCCCAGACGCTCGACCACTACACCCTCGTCATGGCCTGGTTGCCGGGTGAATGCCTGGTGAAGCCGGAGTTGCCGGCCTGCGAGAATCTGACCATTAAAGATCCCGCCGGCCGCAATCTGACGCTTATTGGCCTGCGCCCGGACCCGCGCACCAATTCCGTGCCGATGCGCGATTGCGACCCGATGAGCGACGCCTTCTCCACGCCGATGCTGGCGGGCGAGGTGGAGACCCTCGCCACCAAATCCTGCCATTTGCCGGAGGTGAATATCGGCGAGGCTTTGGCCAAGTCATTGGCCGCCGTGATGCCGACCGTCGCCTATTGCGCCGAGCGGCGTTTCTGGGCGAGCTATGGCAGTTGCTCGATGCTGTCGCAGGAACGCTATTTTCAGCGCGCCGTCTCGCGGGCCGAGGACATGCAGCGCACGCTTCTCAACGTCACCATCGCCGGCGCCATCGGCAGCCGCGTCAGGATCGGCACGCTGATCGACGCCTTCACCCAGCAATTCGGCGAGGAGGCCGCAGCGTCGCTGCAGATCGTCTGCGGCAGGTCGAAGCAGCGCAACCAGTCGGTCCTCACCGAGATCCGCGTCAAGCTGCGCCAGCAGGGCACCATGAGCACGCTGACCAGGGAAGGCCTGTGGCAGGAAGCCGGCTCCAGCTTGCGCCACCGTTGCCCGGAACAATTCCTCATTGCCGAAGCGGGGCAACCGGTGCCGGACCCGATCGCTAAACCGCAGGCGCCTGGCACGATCGACCTGCCGCAGATGCCGGACATCCCGGCCCCGCAAGCGCCGGTCATCGAGGCGCCCAGCGTCACCGTCCCCAGCATCACCAGCCCAGTGGCGCCGGCCCCGGTCGACCCCACCAAGCCGCAGCCGATGGATACCGAACCGGTGGAAATCACCCCGCCACTGCCGCAATAGCAATCTTGTGTTTCGATATTTGCTAGATATTTCAATATCTTAAAAGAATCTGAATCATCCCTGCGGCTTTGTGACCCGCATCACTGCAAATCGGCCGCAACCGGCCCAATATCATAAGCGTCGGCGGATCACCCCCCTCCCTGTGATCCGCCGGGAGTTTCCCTGAGTTTGCGATTGAATAATGACTTTGGGTGTCCCGGATTGGACCAACTGTCCCAAACCCCCACACCCCGCCGGCGGGCTTTCACTGCCCCCCAACTGCCCGTCGGCGACCCTCTTTTCCCCTATCCGCACCCCTGACCAGCTACGTCACAGTAAAGCGTCACATTGATGTCATCATCGCGCCCAATTGATCCGGTACTGATGGCAGCTAACGATGCGAAACATGCTGTCGAGAGTGAAACGATGAGCGTTGCCGCCAAGCGAGAAGATGTTTTTGTGAAGCCCGTGCTGATCGGCGTGCGCGGCTGGTACTTCCAGCCTTTGGCGCAGATCCAGAGCGGCTACCGCGCCGTCCGCGCCAGCTGCCTCATGCCGCGTCCTGCCAACGATCGATAAGACTGGCGATCGATAAGCTTAGAGCTTCATCTCGATGAGGCTGTAATCCTTCGGGAGCTTCGCTGCTTTGAGGTCGAGCTTGTCCGCCACCAGCGGAATCTCGATGATCGTGCCCTCATCCAATGTCAGCCGCACCGTGACATCGGTGAAGAGATCGGCAGGCTTCCCCTTCTTGTCGAGGAAGATGCGGTCGATGCCTTTGGGATAGGTGCCGTTGACGAGCTCGACCTTCACCATCCATTCCAGCGGCGCGTCATGATCCATGTCATCGGCACTGGCCACGACCATCACCCGCTGCAGCGGTGCTGTTTCGCTGGCATAAGTGAGGATGATGGCACCGCGCACATTCTCGCCGAACAATTCGTCATCCGCCGCGGTGATGCGGGCGTGATGCGCGAACAGCCGCTCGAATTCAAAACCACCTTGCGCACCCATGCTGGCCCAACTGCTGGACGCGCTGTCGGCGGTCGTGTTGAACAGATACTTGCCGCTCTCCAGTGAATAAATCGCACGGGTTGCCATCTCGACGCAGCAGCCATAGCGCGTGAGTGTCAGGAACGGCCCCATCGCCTCGACCGCATCCGCCTTGGCTTCGATCGTGAAGGCGGCGGGTCCCTTGCCCTGCTCACCAAGCGGATAAGCCGTGATCTTGGCGGTCGATTCCTCGACCATCTGCTCGGTCAGCGGCCCTTCGACGGCCGATGTATGCTGCTCGATCTCGAGGAGCTGATAGATGAGCGCATTCTTCGCGGTGACCGAGGGCAGCAGATTGGTCTGGTAGCGGCGGCTGTCGGTGATGACGCGGAAATTGTCGCCCTCCTTGGTCACCGAAATGGTCGAGGGCGCTGATTCCTGCACGAGGGGTTCGGCCCAGGCACATGTAGAGTGGGCAAAGCTCGGCGCCAGCAAGGCTGCCGCCAGCAGGAGAATACGCATGGATCACCTATGGTTGGATTGCATCCCGAACAGAATCATATGCATTCGTCGCGCCGACAAGCCAACCGGTTCACGTCTATTTCAGCGCATCCTTGATGCCGTAACCGATATAGGCGGCGCGCAGATAGGCCGGGCGGAGGAAGGGGAACGGGAATTTCGGCGGCGCCTTGCGGATAAAGTTAGGCCGTTCTTCCGGCCCATTCACCATCGCCCGCGCGGCAGCCCGGCCCGACCAGGTCCCCATGGCAACGCCATTGCCGTGATAGCACATGGCGAAATAGGTGCCGGGCAGATCATCCCAGGCGCCGACATGGGGGACGAGATCCTGCGCGAGACACAGCAGCCCGGACCAGCGATGCGTGATCTCGACACCCTGCCATTGCGGATAATAGGCGCGGAAAGCCGCCTCAATATTACCCTGCTGCCGATCCAAGGCACCCGGCTCGGCGGAGAGGCCACCGCGCCCGCCGAACATGAAGCGGCCATCGGGCAGCAGGCGGAAATAATGCAGCAGGTAACGCAGATCATAGACCGGCGTGGTGTTGGTCCACCCCTGGACCTCCAGCTCGCTCTGGCTCATCGGCCGCGTCACCACGATGGATGACAGCGCCGGCAGGATACGCCCGCCGAAACCGTCATGAAGATCTTCCGGCGTGTAGCCGGCAGTGGCGATCAGCACCTTGTCCGCCTTCACCCGCCCGCGCGGGGTGGTAAGAACGTGCTTGGCGCCCTCGCGCGCCCAATGGATGACCTCGCCATTGGCGAAAATCCACGCGCCGGCCTTTTGCGCGGCGGCAGCAAGGCCATTCACATATTTCCACGGGTTGAGGCCAAAGCCCACCGGATTGGCAACACCGGCATGAAGCCCAGGCGAACTGAATCCGCCCGCCACCAATTCTTCCTTCGACATGAAGACTTCATTGGCACCGAAGGTCTTCGCCATGAAAGCGGCGTCTTCCTTCAGCGCATCTGCCATGTCCGGCTTATGGGCGAGCGAGATTTCACCGGTACCGGTCTTGTCGATATCGAAGCCCTCGCGCGCGACGATCTCCGCCACCAACTCGACCGAGGCCTTCTGGCTGTTCCAGAAGGTCTGCGTTTCCTGCTGTCCGAATTTCTTGAGCATCTTGCTCCACGGCATCTTCGACGAGCCCATGCAGCAGAAACCGCCATTGCGCCCGGAGGCACCCCAGCCGATATAGGCGCGCTCCAGCACCACCGCCTGCAGCCCGTGATCGCGCACCAGGTGATAGGCCGCCGACAAGCCGGTATAGCCGCCGCCGATGATGGCGACATCGGTCTCGATCTCGGTCTCCAGCACCGGATAGGCCGGGAAGTCGGTCTTCGAATCCCGCCACCAGCTTTTGACCGGATTGGCGGGGTCGAGGGCGCTTGGATGATAGAGATGCTTCATGATTTCTTTTCCGTTTCCCAGCGGCCGCCGCGTTCGGCATAGAACGCGTCCGAATAGGGATACCACCAGGATTGTACTTCCGCTTTATGATCCAGCATCACCATCTTCGATTGCCGGAAGGCGTTAAGGCCAAGGCGAGACAACGCGCGGCCGAGACCCGAGAGTTTCCAGCCGCCGAACGGCAGCGCGTCATTGTCGCCCAGCACATTGTTGACCCAGACCATGCCGGCTTCAAGCCGGTCGATGGCCGCCATCGCCTCGTCGAGCTTTGCCGTGAAGATCGCAGCACCCAGGCCGAAACGCGATGTGTTGGCAAGCGCAATGGCCTCGTCGAAATCGCGCACGCGGACGATCGGCGCCACCGGGCCGAACATCTCCGCCTGCATGAGGTCCATCGCTGGCGTCACGTCGGTGAGGATGGTCGGCTCATAGAACCAACCGGTATTGTGCGCCGGCGGCACGCGCCCGCCACAGGCGATCTTCGCACCCTGCGCCACGGCCTGGTCGACCAGCCGCATGACCTTGGCGCGCGCCGCTTCCGAAACCAGCGGCCCGATCTCGACATTGCCGAGGCCAGGGCCGATGCGCAGGTTTTTGGTGCGCGCGACCATGGCGCCGACGAAGGCATCATGCACTTTCTCATGCACATAGATGCGTTCGGTCGAGGTGCAGATCTGGCCGGAGAGATGAAAAGCGCCGGTCACCGCCGCCGCGGCCGCAACATCAGGCTCGGCGCTGTCCATGACGATCATGGGATCGGAACCGCCGGCCTCGATCACACAGGGTTTCAACAGGCGCCCACAGGCAGAAGCCACATCGCGGCCCGCCTCGACGGAGCCGGTGAAGGCGACCACGCCGATGCGCTCGTCATTGATGAGCGCTTTCGCCGTGTCGATACCCCCGGTAACACAGGAAACGAGACCCGCCGGCAGTGCCTTGAAATGCTCCATGAAGGCCAGCGTCGAGAGCGAGGTTGCCGGCGCCGGCTTGATCACCACCGCATTGCCGGCGGCAAGCGACGCCGCCACGGTGAAGGCCATCAGGATGATCGGGAAATTATAGGGGACGATATGGGCGGTGACGCCGTAGGGATACCAGCGCGCGAATTGCGTCGAATTGGGTGCCGTGGGCGCTGCCATGAAGCCACCATCGTCCCGCGCGAGCTCCGCGAAATAACGGAAGATCGGGCCGACATTCATCAGCTCGCCGACGGATTCCGTGAAAGGCTTGCCCATTTCCAAGGTCATCAGCTCGGCCGCGGGACCTGCGGTCGCCGCAGCCATCGCATCGGCGAGCTTGTGCAAGGCGGCAGCACGGCTCTTGCCGTCGAGCTTCGCCCAATCCTTCTGCGCGGCCTGCGCCTTTTGCAGCACGGCATCGAGGCTCGCCGGCACACATTGCGCGATGCGCCCGACCGTCGAGAGATCAGCCGGATTCTTCACCTCCGACAGTGGCGCTCCCACGGCAGCCACATAGTCATTGGCGACGAAGATCTGGCCGAGGGTGGGATCGAAGGCGGTCATGGAGACACTCGTATAAAACATCGTCATGGTCGGCGAAGGCCGACCATGACGGAATGGCGCTATCGAATCATGTAAACTTTCCGCACGGTCTCATGTACCCGGCACGTGCCCTTCCAGTCCTGCGGGAAGAACGCGATCGTGTCGGGATAGATTTCGATCACTTCGCCGCTCTCATGGGTGTAGGTGCAGCGGCCCAGCATGAAGTGGCAGAACTCATCGCGGGTCACGTGGCAGTTCCAGAAACCCGGCGTGCAGATCCAGATGCCAGTCTCGTTCTCGCCACCCGGCCCCTTGTGCAGCAGCACGCCGCTGGTCATGGACTGACCTTCGATCATGGTCGGGATCGGGCCCCAATCCTTCACCTCGGTTACGGATTTCGGATTGTAGATCACTGGTGTCGTCAAGGCGGATACTCCTATCGCAGCATATAGACGTTCCGCAGGGTCTCATGGACCGTGCAGATGCCGGTCCAGCCGGCGTTGAAATGGACACAGGTCCCGGGCCTGACCTCGATCACCTCACCATCGTCGCGCACATAGGTGGCGCGGCCAGCGATAAAATGACAGAACTCATCGCGCGGGATAGAGAGCGGCCATTTGCCCGGCGTCACCACCCACAGCCCCGTTTCCGGCGAATTGCCGCCCACACTCGCATCGGGCCGCTTGAACAGCAGCCGGCCCGTCGAGCGCGATGGTCCTTCAAGGCAATCCGGCTGCTCGCCCCAATCGGCAAGGTCGTCGAATGTCAGCGCGTTATAGATATGCGGCGCCGAGGAGTCGAGCGTCGATGTCATGGTTTGAAAGCGCCCGTCGTCGCGATCTCGGCCAGGATGTTGGCGGCCTTCTCGGTGCCCTTGGCGGCCTGCATGTGCTTGGCTACTTCGTTGAGGCGCTGCTTCATGGTCTTGTCGGCCAGCAACCGCGCGATCATTGAGGACAGCTGCTCCTCGCTCCAGGTATAGCGCGGCAACTGATCGCCATAGCCGGTGTCGTGGATGCGTGCGGCGTTGTCGAGACCATCCCAGCAGAACGGCATGATGATCGCAGGCTTCCCGAAATAGAGCGCTTCGTTGAAGCTGTTATTGCCGCCGTGATGGATGAAGAGATCGACATGGGGAATGACCGCCGGCTGCGGATACCAGCTTTCCAGATGTACGTTGCCAGGCACGTCGGTGTATTCGCCGATGTAATCGCCGACATTCATCAGGAACCGGTAAGGCAGCTTGGCGAAGGCCTTGATCAGGTTCTTGTAGAGGTCGACATCGGCCGCCCCCAGCGAACCATAGGAGACATAGATCAACGGCTTGTCGTTATGCTCCGCAAAAGTCGGCACAATGTACTGGCCCTCGTCGCGCACACAGCCTTCGAGATATTGGAACTGCTTCGGGTCGAGCGGCGTCCGGCGCTTGAAGGCGAGCGGCTTCGGATAGAGCAGCAGATTCATCGTGGGGCTGGCTTCGAAGAACTCTCCCAGGGCATAGGGCTTCTCGCCCTGCTTCACCAGGAACTCGTTGAAGCGGGCATGCACCGGCTTCACCAGATCGAGGAACCGATCCTCGAACGCCTTGAAGCCCGCCTTGTCGTTCTCGTGGCAGCCGGAGAGATGCGGCGGGATGTCCGGGTCCGGAATCTCGTTCTCCGAACAGGAGATGATGCGCACCCAGGGACAGCCGGCCTTCTTGATGGCCGGAAACAGGATCACGTTGTCGACCGCGACCAGATCCGGCTTGATGCGCTGCAGATGCGCGTTCAAGCCATCTTCGGCGATCACCGCCGAATCGACGATCGCTTCCCAGACCGGAATGACATAGGTCGGCAGCTGGTCGATCGGCGACAGGCGGAAATGCGGCTGTTTGTCGGCAATGAAATTGGCCCAGAACTTCGCGATCTCCTCATCCGACATGCCGCCGGACATGTCGACCAGATTTTCCTCGAAGCCGTATTTTTCGAAGACACCCTTGAAGCCCTTGTCGCAGACAAAGACCGGGTTATGGCCCATGGCGCGCAGACGCTGCGCGATGCCGACGCAATTCAGCGCCGGACCGAAGGCCGCCTCCGGAAACAGGACGATCGTCTTGCCTTTACTCATCTTAAACTCCCCCACAACTCATTCCGACAATATCAAACTGTTGGCGGGCGACCAGCCGCACCACAACCGGCTGCCACGCGCGACATGCATGGTTATCGGGTTGGCAGCATGAACGCGCGCCACCACGGGTCTATCGTGGCCATCCAAGCGCAAATGCAGGATGAGATCCTGGCCGAGATAAGCCAACCCTTCGACCTCTGCCGCGATGGCGCCGGCCACTTCGGTATCCTGTACGGCGATCCGCTCCGGTCGCACGGCCAGCGCGCCCGCGGCGCCAAGCGGCAGATCGTCGAGATTGGCAGCATTGAACAGCCCAAGGCCCGGCACGGCAAAGCCCTCGGCCACACGCATGCCTTCAAGGAAATTCATCTGGCCGATAAAGTCGGCCACAAAGCGGCTGTTGGGCCGTTCGTAAAGCGCCCGCGGCTCACCTAATTGTGCGATGCGGCCCGCGCGCAGCAGCGCGATACGATCTGCCATGGTCAGCGCCTCCTCCTGGTCGTGGGTCACGACCAGGAAGGCGATGCCGGTCTCCTGCTGCAGGCGTTTCAACTCGATCTGCATCTGCTCACGGAGTTTCTTGTCGAGGGCGCCCAAAGGTTCGTCGAGCAGCAGCAGCTTGGGCCGCTTCACCAACGCGCGGGCCAGCGCCACGCGCTGCTTCTGCCCGCCGGACAGTTGCGCCGGTTTCCGTTTCGCAAGCGCCGAGAGCTGCACCAATTCCAGGACAGCATCTACGCGCTTCGCGAGCTCTGCCCCGCGCAGGCCTTCCATTTCCAGGCCATAGGCCACATTGGCAAAGACCGTCATATGCGGGAACAGCGCATAGGATTGGAACATGAGGTTGATCGGCCGCTTATTCGCCTTGATGCCGGTGATGTCGATTCCATCCAGCAGGATGCGACCCTGGTCCGGTCGCTCGAAGCCGGCGATCATGCGCAGCAAAGTGGTCTTGCCACAGCCCGACGGCCCCAGCAGCGCAAAGAACTCGTTGCCGCCCACGCTCAGCGAGAGATTGTCGACCGCCGCGATCTCGCCGAAGCTCTTAGAGACGCCTACCACTTCGAGGAGCGCGCTCATGCTTCCACCTCGCGGTTGATACGTTGCGAGAGGAAGATGAGGAAGAACGAGACGAGCATCACGATGGTGGCCACCGCATTGACGTCCGGTGTCACACCGAATCGGATCATGGCGTAAATCTGCATGGGAAATGTGACGGAAGCGGAACTGGGGCCGCTGGTGAAATAGGAAATGATGAATTCATCGAAGGACAAGGTAAAGCCAAGCAACGCTGCCGCGATGACGCCGGGTGCTATCACCGGCAGGGTCACCCGGCGGAAGGTCGTGAATTCGCTGGCACCGAGATCGATCGAAGCCTCGATGATCGAGCGGTCGAAATGCTTGAAGCGCGTCCGCACCACAGCGCAGACAAACGAGATCATGAAGGCCGAATGGCTGAGGATCACCGAATGAGCGCCCAGAGTGAGTTTGATCAGCGAATAGAAACTGAGCAGGCTGATCGCCATGACGATATCGGGGATAATCATCGGGGCAGCAATCAGCGCCTCGGTCGCGACCCGCGGCCGCCGCTCCTCAAGCCCCATGGCGAGCAAGGTGCCGATCACCGTCGAGATCACAGTGGCCACCGCGGCGATGAACAGCGAATTGCCGACTGACGAGATGATCTTCTCGTTGGCAAACAGCTTGCCGTACCATTCCAGGCTCAAACCGGTCCAGACATTGGGCATGCCGGATCTGTTGAAGGACAGCGCCACCAGCACCAGGATCGGGCCATAGAGAAATACATAGACCAGGAAAAGATGCGTGCTCAGCCACGCCTGGATGGGATTGCGACTCATGCAATCTTCTCCTCGCGGTCGCGGCGGTTGACCAGCACCGCCTGGATGGTGAGAAGAGCCATCATGACGCCGATAACAATGGCCGCAATGGCGGAGCCGAACGGCCAGTCGCGCGCGGTGAGGAACTGGTCATAGATCAGGTTGCCGATCATCGTTCGCTTGCCGCCGCCCAGCAGGTCCGGCGTCACGAAATTGCCGATGGAGAGCACGAAGACGAAGACCGAACCCGCCGCAATGCCTGGCAGGGTCAGTGGCAGCGTCACGCGCCGGAAGGTCATGAGGGGGCTGGCGCCAAGATCGGTCGACGCCTCGCGCAGCTCCGGCGCCAGCTTCGAGATGGAGCTGAACAGCGCCAGGATCATGAATGGCACATAGGCATAGGTAAGACCGGTGATGATGGCAAAATCGTTGTAGAGCAGCGGCAGCGGCGCGTCGATCAACCCCAGCCCAATGAGCGACCGGTTGATCAGCCCCTCCCCGTTCAGCAACACGATCCAGGCATAGGTGCGGATGAGATAGTTGCTCCACAATGGCAGCATCACCAAAATGAGGAATGCCATCTGGCGGCGTTTCGGCATCAAAGCAATGCAATAGGCGGCGGGATATCCCAGCGCCAGCGAGATCAGCGTGGTGATGCCGGCTACACGCGCCGAGTTCCAGAAGATCTCGGCATAAAGCGGGTCGACGGCGCGGACATAGTTTTCGAACGTGAAGATGTAATCGATGCCGCCATAGATGCCCCGCTCGAAGAACGAGTTCACCAGCAGCAGCGCGCAGGGAATCACCAGCAGCAGCATGATCCAGGCAATGCCCGGCCCCGTCAGCACGATGCGGCGCGAAACAATCATAGTGATCCTGGCGACTAAACAGAAAAATGGCGGGACCCGATATGGGCCCCGCCACGCAACAACCAATCTCAGTTGGCGCTGGTGATCTCGGTCACCGTCTTCGACCAGAGCTTCTGCCCTTCGCCGAGGTCACGCAGCTGCTCGAACTTCAGTAGTTCAGCAGGCGTGATGGCGAGATTCGGGAACTGTTCGACCAGCTTGGGGTCAAGCGCTTCCATCGCCGCCTTGTTCGGCACCTTGTAGAGGATGTTCTCCGCCACCCAGCGATGCACGTCCGGCTTCAGCACGTAGTTGATGAAGGCTTCGGCCGCTTCCTTGTTCTCGGACGCGCTGGTCACCACCATGGTGTCGACCCACATGTCGCTGCCTTCCTTGGGGATCACGTATTTGATCGCGGCATTCTCGCCGATGCCGTAATTGCACCAGCCATCCCAGGCCTCGACCAGCGAGGCCTCGCCCGAAACCAGCTTCTGGTAGAAGGTGGTATCGTCATAGGTAAGCAACGTCTTCTTGGTTTCGATGAGCTGCGCCTTCGCCGCGGCGATTTCGTCTTCCTTGACCGTGTTGATCGAGTAGCCGAGCGCTAACAGGGCCGGCATCATCAGCCAGCGATCGGTCGCCAGCATGGTGGTTTTGCCCTTGATCGCATCGGCGGGCTTCAGGAGATCATTCCAGCTGGTCGGCGCGGTGGTGACCACGTCGCTGCGATAGCACAGGCCCGTGGTGCCCCAGGCATAGGGCACCGAATATTTGAGGCCGACATCGTGGCTGAGCTGCATCGCCTCCGGATAGAGATTGGCGAGGTTGGGGATTTTCCCGTGATCGAGATCAGCGGCGAGCCCCAGCTTGTGCAACGCTTCGCCGAACTGGCCGGAAACGAACAGCACGTCATAGCCCTTGCCGCCCGAGGCCACGACCTTGCCCATGATTTCTTCATTGGTGGCGTGGACCGTCATCTCGGCGGCGATGCCGGTTTCCTTGGTGAAATTCTCCAAGAGATCCTTCGGCATATAGCCATCCCAGTTCGAGATGACGATCTTGCCTTCGGCGGAAGCGGCGCTGCCCAGCGTCGCCAGAACCGCACACACGGTGAATCCGGCCGCGAATCTCAATGTCTTGCCCATCATTTTTTGGCCTCCCTGTTTGGCACGAGCGGAACTGCAATTCCGGTCTCGGCAGGGGCTAGCATCACGGCTGGCGCCTGAGGCCGTCAACAGGAAAATGAAAAATCAGTTGACTATTTTCACTGAAATGTTCTGAACTCCACCGTGACGACACCCAGCCAGCCCCAAATCGTCCCTCCACCCACGAACCGATTGCAGGCATGCCAAGAACCGCGCCGAAATCAGCCGCCCTCAAGCGGGCAGCGCCCAAGAAAGCCGCCGCCAAACCCTCGATCAAATCTGGGGTGCCGCCGACCAAGATCGCCGATCTGTGGCTGGGCCAGCATCTCCGCGGCCTGCGCAAGATGCACGACCTGTCGCTGGAGCAGCTGGCCGAGCGCTGCGGCCTGTCGGTGGGGGCACTCAGCCAGATCGAGCGCGGCATCACCTCGCCCACGATGCGCTCCCTGCGCCGGCTGTCCGAGGTGTTCAACGTGCCGATGTCGCAGCTCTTCCACGAAGGCGAGTATCCGCCGGTCGAGGAGCTGGGCCGTATCGTCCGTGCCCAGGGCCGCCGTGTGCTCAGCCTCAACACCTCCGGCGTGCAGAAAGAACTGCTGACGCCGGCCGCCTCGGGTGCCCTCGAAATCTATCTCGTCACCATCGCGCCGGGCGGTTCATCCGGGCCTGAGCTCTATACCCATAAAGGCGAAGAAGGCGGCTATGTCATGGCCGGCGAAATGCTGCTGGAGATCGAAGACCGCACCTTCCATCTGAAGACCGGTGATTCTTTCCGCTTCAAAAGCCAGACCCCGCACCGATTCGCCAACACCACCAGGAAAGAGACCGTGGTGGTGTGGACCAACGTGGTGGGCTGATCTTCTCCTCGTCATGGTCCGCGCAGGCGGGCCCCCCCTGCATATGGATGCGCCCCCCAGCAAGCCACGCGGGGGTGGGGCGCCGTCGCGG
>NZ_CAKZGO010000028.1 GCF_936916975.1 uncultured Dongia sp.
ATCGAGCCACAGCGCCTCCGGTACGAGTTGCCGCAGTCTAAGAGTCAGGGGGTTTTCACACAACCTCGGCCAGAAGCGGACATCACTCAGTCCTCGCCAGCAAATTCACCTCACCCCTTTCTTGGAGACACACTCGACATGGCCAAGACAGCGGCGCCCCAGGGTGCCAGGTACGTGGACATACACCTTCTGATCTCACGAATGGACATCTGATCACGTAGTTCCAACGCCTGATGACGTTCAATGTCGGCACGTCTATCACGCCAAATTTCTCCCCGCTTACAAAACTAGCTGGGTAAGGCTTATGTGGGTCAGGTCTGGATGGAAATTACTGTTCTAGTCCGGTCAGATGTCGACGGCATTCAACACCACATAACAAGCCTTACTCAGTAGCCATTGCAGCCGTGCGTTGTGGAGTGATCGCACGCCCGGTCAACAACCTCGCCTTGCTTAATTACGAGCAGAGCTGGATTTGTTCCCCAAACGCCAGTCCAATAAAAATCATTCCTCATGCTCCTGATTTTTCGAATCAAATCGTCATCCCAAACTAATGTGCCAATGCCGTCCTTCGCACTCCGCGCGCCTATCTTCGCTGTCCCATCAGGGTAGACAACGGTGAATTCAACCCTTTCAATTGCGTTGCCGAATCCAAAATCATCTGCGGCATCGACGATAGCTCCTGTCTTCTTTATAAGAGAGATTGACTTACTTGGTCGATCCTTGGGGAATCCAGAAAGAGTCCCTTCGGAAAATGCTTTGTCGAGGTCAGTAGTGTCGAATGCGATACCAGAGATTTCCTCAGAAAAAGCGTTGATCATCATTGGTTTGTCAGAGCCAGCTTTGAACAATCTCAGGTAGAGAATTGTCCCGCGGTCAGTTTTAAGCACGTTTATTGCTCCTGTCACAGTGGTTGCGTAAAAAAATGGCTAGGGATCGGAGAGGACGCGGCCAAGGAATAGGGTGTTGGAGGCGGGGTAATCTCACCACCTTAAACAATGAGAACCCCATAGTTCAGAAGTCGAATGTCGAAGTGCAGGAAACGCACGACCTCCAACGTCTCCTTCTCACCCGACGAGAATTCGACGGGATGCGCATGCCGCGCCCCCGCGGGGCCTCGGACGATAAGCGGATCCTGCGCCTGTCCTATCAATCCTCCGGGTGGAGGCAGCCACGCGAGATGGAAAGCGTTGTCGACAATTGCGAAGCGAGACAGGGTTCGAGGTTCGAGGTGACGCATCGACTTGAAGGGCACGCTAAAGCTGGTTGTTCCTCTTCCATGCCAGCCACTGGCCGGCGGCTTCACCTTTGCCACAGAGTGAAAGCTGGGTGCGCCTTTGATAAAGTGATCTATGAAGACGTCATGATCGTCGCCGTACATGATGTAGGTGAGATTTCCAGGGTAGGCCCCTTCAGTATCGAACTCATGGAAATGGATCACTTCGTCGATCGCGATTGGAACGTTCTCCTCCAAGCCAGGAATGTCTATTTGTTGGGGGCCAATTGTGGTTTGCGTACCGCCGGGCCAATAGCTGATGGACGCACTGGGGAGTTCCTTGATCTTGCCATTCCCAATATCCGGCATTGACATATGGTCATGAAAAATCTGGACAACCTTGTCCCCATATTCGCTCTCTCGCAGTTGACGGTAGATCTCACCATGCTCAGGTTTAACGAAGTGCCCACGGAGAATGACTTGGTAACTGTGTCGCTTGTCCGCTAACACCGGAGTGTGCGACATATAGATGGCATCAGGGGAGCGGCCTCCCGTGACGAAGCCATGATAGTGATGCAGACCGTGGCCGCCATGACCGCCAGAGTTGTCTCCGTGACCAGGATGGTCGCCATGGTTTGCGTCGCGCGTCACTTCGACCGTCCCGCCCATGTTCGAGTGGAAGCGGCAGACGTAGTCGAATCGTCCTTCTTTCTCGAAAATGACGGGGGAGGAGTGGTCGCCAGGGAACATCGCGCCTGCGTTGAAGTACAAGGGGGAGGTGCGGAGTGTCTCCGCACTGTGAATCTGGCCGTCCTTGTTGTGCCACACGACGAAAGTTCCAGGAGGAATCCGGACGTGAGGAAATGCGTTGTTTGCGATCTCGATGATTCTGGTGGGCATACTCATTCCTTTCATATCTGGTTCAACATGTCGGCATCGGAATTCCAGCTTCTCGATAGACGTCGCGCAACTTGATGACCTCGTTCTCAAAAAGGGCATGCAACCAACCTGTGTACGCTTCAAGCGCACTTCGCTCGCCTGACCTACCGGCCGCGATGGAAGCTATTGCATGTACGACTTGGATGCCCGTTATCAATGCGCGTAGCACACCTTTTCCGGAAAGTGGGTCCAGCGTCACCGCTGCATCCCCTGCGACGAAATAGCCGGGGCCGGCAGGTTTGTGAAGCGCTTTCCATGCCACGGGCGCGCCGCGAGCGGCACGAAACGGCGCGGCAGCTAGGTTGCCGGGCAACACGAGCTGGGTCCACGCCACTATGTTGGACTGCATTCTTCCGGCCCAACGCCACCCGCTATCAGTAGCCTCCAGGCGGGCGTCGCAAGCCATATATTCGTCGAGGGTGCCATAAAACGCAACGAGCCGCGGCGACTCAACTCGGTACTTCAGCTGCATCCGTCTACCGAGCCAGGTGTTGGAGCCGCTAGCATCGACCGTGTAGCGAGATGCGATGGAGCGACCGTCAATTCGAACGCCTGCGACTCTCCCAGCGTCTTCAATGAGGTCGATCTGCGAAGCAGCGTCAAAGATCTCGATTCCTAGATTCTCCACGCGTGCAAGTAGAATATTCTCGAATGCTGGACGCATCAGATGAAAGCCAAGCCAAGGTCCAAATTCATCGGCACCAAATGCCTGAAAGCTGGCGGTGTCTCCCCAGCGCACCCACTGGCCGGACGGTCGCACTTGGCTGGCCGCGCATACCTCTGCCAAGATTCCAAGCCGCGAGAAAACGACACCGGCTCCTGGGTGAAATGCCTCTCCGAGAAGGCGTGCGCTTGCCCCTCTCCTGCGTACGATCGCTGCTCGTAGGCCCTGGAGGTTCGCCGCGATGGCCGTGCCAAGTGCAGCAGGACCGCCGCCGACGACGAGGACGTCATATCGAGCGAGCAACGGCGACGTCCCAAGGGCCGTCTGGTTCGGCCTGCCTAAGAACCATCGTCGGATCGGCAAAGAGCACAACCCGCTCTTTGTAAGGGACTACGACGTGGTCGAATTTCGCGGGGTTCGGATGCTTCTCGCTGGCGCCGTCATGGCGGACCATCTCAAACCTATAGGTATGTTGCGAACTCGCCAGCCGGGAAGTGGAAGCAAGTGCTTCCTGAAGGAGCGGATCTGTCGCGACAGCCGGGACGAACGAAAGGACGCTCCATCGGGCCTTGTCAACGCGCTCTGTGACCCCTAACGCCTCGTACACGAGGGCCATAACCAAAGTTCGCGCGAGATACTCCTGGGTCGAGACGTCGTCAAGGCGGCGGTAGTTGAAGCTCCCGTGTAGCGCCGCTTCCACGTAGTCGCCATAGGCGAGCTGCTTGTACTCGAGCGTGTCAGGGCGAGGGCCGGCGCGGGGGCCTACGACGCCGTCCCAAGGAGTTCCGCCAATTCCGATCACCTCGTCGGTGAGTGGTGTAGCCGTGGCGTATCTAGGGTTGGGAGCGAACGTTCGAGTGATGTCAGGCGCGACCGCTGGCCAGAACGAACTCAAAGCGGCGCAAAGCATCGCATCCTCAGGAAAGGGCGAACCCAAGCCGTAGTTGGCGAGAAAGGTAACGCCGCCTTTAATAGCGCCATTGTCTCCCGAGTCCTGCTCCTCGGTTCGATCGAACGAGACGTCCCATCCTGGAGCAAAGACACCGGCGGCTCCATCCGGCAGCATGGAGGCTCGCATCTCGCCCGGGGAGGTAAGCCGTGCTTGCGGTCCTTTTCCGGAGCCGAAACTTCCCACGATGGCAGTCATCGTGTCATCGCTGGAGTTGAAGGCAGCGCCCTTCAATTCGAGGTTCGCGGCCACTCGCTGGCTCGAAAGTGGCTCCGGCCTTCCAGGGTTTGGAGGCCAGATGTGCCTCAGGACTCGCGGCGGCACCGACTGGTCCGTCCATCGAGTAAGGTCGCTCTGGCGCACAGCCGGAAAGTAGTCTGGACTCGCCACTAGCGAGTACGCAGCTAAGCAGCGAGGGATTTCCATTGCTAGCGCGGCGCAATGCACCGACACCCATCCATCGCCGGTGTAGTCAAGGTAGTGGAGGGCTTCGTATTTGCCTTTTCTCACCTCCTCCGAAACCTCGCCAGCAGCGTTCATGCTTGTGAGCTTTCCGTCCTCGAATCGATGTCGTGCGTGGAGATATTCGGGGGCTGCTCGCGCCCCGCTTGGCTTACGCTCAAGGTTCAGGCTCGACTGGTAGACGGTCCAGCGATCCCCTTGCTTCGATTCAGGGACGCGAAAAGTGAGCGGCTTGCCTTGATATGCGGCCGCCTCCACCAAAGAAGGATGCGCGGTTGGAACAACTAACCAACTTCCGTGCACCGCGTCACATGTGAACGTTGCGATTCCATCGCGGAAGATGAAGGGCGCGTGGCTAATATCTGGCTCGGACCAGCCAGAGTCATGGCCGGCCGCGCCAAAGTAAAGATGCGCACGCCTCAGCTTCTCGTTGATATGAACGGCCGCGAGCTTAACGTCGACGTCAACCCCGGACAGACATTCGGCTCCACCGAAAAGCTTGTGCAGTGGAAGCCAAAACTTGCGCTCAGTGTCGCTGCTTCCAGAAAGTGCCTTCAGCGCCGGTTCGACACGCAGGCTCCCCGCATCCTTGCTGCTGTTGGATGCCGGACCTGCGTCGGGCGCATTGCGCGTGTCGACGAATTGCATGGGGCCATGTGTTCCCTGCTCTCCATCAGCAAGCACCGCGACAAAGGCGGCATAGCGGCATGGCTGCACCGCAATTGCATCCGGCCGCCCTGCCTGGTTGCTAAAAGCCCGCGCGGAGCCGACGTAGTGCAGCATTTCCGTACCGATACGTGCGACGCCAGTTCTTGAATAGCACAAGTCAGCGTGCCGCTTGTGTACTGTGTCGTGTCCTGTTCGATATTCGTAAGCGAACACAACAAGCGCAAGCGGACGGTCCCCAGCAGCAGCGCGCAGATCCGCGATGCCCATGCGCTTGGTCGCGTAGACATAATTCTCGATCAACTCAAGCTCGTAGAGCGTCGGGTAACTCGTGATCGAGTGCGTGTGGCCCCCGTCGCTCCATCCATGCACCGCAGGAGACGCGAGCGCATGGTAAAGGAGGCTGAGCGCGGGGCGTGCAGGCTCAATTCCACGTATTGCCATGGTGCAGAAATCACCGAAACCAGGCTGCTCGCGGTCAATGAAGGAAAGCGGCCGCGCGAGTTCGGAGGAGAGATCTGCCGCTTCAATATTGAGGCCATGCGTCCGGAAGAGCGCGGCCCAGCCGAGGGGGGCCAATCGTGCACACACTGCTTTCACTTCGTCGATTAGATTGCTTCTAAGACGATCAGGAGCGATGAAATCTTCGGCCGCGCGTTGGCCGGCTTTCGTGGTCAATGCCGACATACTCTCTCCTCTTTCCGCCAACGGCGCAGCCCGCATGCGTTGCTTGCTGTTCGCCACTAAGCTATCGCCGAACTTCGCTTAGCGCATCCCCCAAATAGGGGATATGGCTTAAAACTGTGTTGAATTCAGGGGCTACCGACAGCAGTCTTTAGTTGACTTACAAGCTGACGATCGATAGATTTCGCCTTGCGCAAGTGCTGAAGAGCTTACTGAAGCTAACCAGGAGATTCCCAAAATGGCGATGGACAGAACTCTAGTTAAGTCAATGGTCGATGCGGGCCGGGAAATAAAACTCGCAGAAAAGGACGACGACAAACTTGGGCCGTTGCGGTGGCTGCCGGGGACCTGGAAAAATACCCCGGAACTCGATGGCCATGGGTTCAATCTAATTTCGCTCCCATTCGGTGGGTCCGAAAATGGGTACAGATTGCTAATGAATCAATATGATGAAGTATTGAACTTCATTGTTGCAGACGTTGGTGTTCCAAACAGAGGCGTTAATCCAGCGGATGGGACGCAAGCCGATCAGACTGCCGTCGCGTTGAGCTACAGTCAAATTATTACTCAGCGTTCATTTGAGGACTCGTTCATCTTAAAGGCCCGCGGTGAGCCCGACTCGACCTTTGGCAAGACCGATATATCGGAGAAGTTCAACGGCCATGGAATCCATCATGAACCCGGGCTTTGGATTTTTATGGCAGATCAGAATATTTCTCATGAAAGCGGCGTCGAACTGTCTGTCGCTCGGATGGGAAGCATTCCCCACGGAAACAGCTTTATCGCTGTTGGGTCGGCAGATACAGCGGACTGGGCGCAGCTTAGCGACTCTCAAAAAAGGCGCTTGGTTCCGCGCATGAATGGAGTCGTTATCGGTGGCGGCTCAGATCCGGATGAGCGCGCTCTCGATCCAATCAGAGATGCAGCGGGGAATATATCAATAGATTATTTTGGCCCTTACAGATATTTTCATGAAAATCCATTTACAGGAAATCCAGCGATTAATGGATTTAGCGGATTCGAGCCAGTCGATACGACGCTACTGTTGCGACACACTTTCAATAGCTTTTTGAATAACATAGGAACGATCAAAAAAGTAACAACACTTCAAGTTGACTCCACGATCGATCATGCCGGGATAAATAGGGTAGTAAACCCAAGCATTGGCAATACTCCATTTATTACTCGCCAAGCCGACACAACGGCCATAAATTGCACCTTTGTTATCTACGAGATAGAGGACTCAAAAACCGGGGCGTTGCGATATTTCCTGCAATACGCCCAAAATGTCATTTTGGACTTCATCAATCGACCGGATGGACACCCAGGTAGAGCGCGGTGGCCCCATGTATCCATCAACACGTTGGAGCGTGTTGAGTTCGAAGGCCGACCAGAAGCAATAGTGGCGAGCTTGCCGCCTCTGTGACCTGCCCTGCAGAATATCAACCGATTCGCACGGAAAGTCCGTGCTGGCGCATTGCTTCGCGGGTTGTTGCCGCCGAAGGACATGCAGGGGGCGTTGGAGAGTGCCGCGATCTCTAGGCTCGAGTCTGACGCGTACTGGAACATCGATCCACTGGGCAATGAGCTGGGTTGCTGCTGCTTTAGTGCCACGCTTCGCGACTCGGCGCGACTCGGCGCGCCTCGTGCTTCTCCTTGCGGACGGCGGTGCGCGCGATGGCAAGTAGATCATCGCCGCCGCCTGGGTCAAGGCCGCCACCAGCTCGCAGGCACCGAACCCTACCTACAGCTACCAAACTTGGGTTTCTTCGCGGGGAGGCCGCTTCCACCTGCGAGGCCTTCGCGGGCCGGCGGTTTGGGTGCATCCCGCCACGCGCATGATCGTCGTTCACACCTCGGTCTACCAAATCGGCTGGTCAGCGGCCACATCCATGTAAGGGCGCTTCTTTGATGCAGTCCTACAGACCTTGGTCAGGTGAGACGAGCGCCGGCTAGCCCGTCAGACTTCGCGATGCGACATAAACAGGTCCTTCGACACGGACGCGCAGCGGCGGTCCTTCGCTTCGCTCCGGTCCTCCCGCTGCTCGCCGGTCAACTCCGACGCTTAGATCAACTCGGCTCGCAGGTTTCGCTGTGTAATGTCCGCTTCGGGTCGGAAGTAGACGTGCGCCATGGGCCAGTCGACACCGCACCCACTTTTAGCTGAAAGCACCCGCCAGCCTGAGCACTAACCATCGTAGTTTCCGGCGGTCTGCGTCAAATCGCTGGGTACGAGCGAGAACATAACGGCATCATGCGGCCGGCCTTGAAAATGCAGACGATTGCGTGCCACACCTTCCCGCACAGCCCCCATACGACTGGCGACACGCTGACTTGCGAGGTTGTGCGTGAGCGCGACGATCTCTAGTCTCCCGAAGCCAAGCTGCTCGAACCCCAGAATTGCAGATCTTCTTGCTGCCTCCGTTGCCACGCCTCGGCCCACACATGGCGTGCTGACCCAATAGCCGATATTGCCCACTCGGTGCGTCTTGTTGATTTGATTTATGCCGGTACCGCCGATAACCTGGCCGCTCGACCCGTCGAAGATGCCAAGAGGAAACTCGGCCTTGTCACGCCAAGCCCGCTCGCAAAAACTCATCCATCCTTGCGCATCCGCCAGCCCGTAGTTGGGAGTAAACCAGGGCATCCAGGAACTCAATTCTGGAATCGATGCTTTAACCGCTGCCAGAAATGACGAAGCATCGGAGGGCTCGAAGGGACGGACAACGATATCTGGTGCCTGTGGCATAGGGTGGCGCCTGTTTCGTGATTAGGTGACCGCACTTTGGTAACGCTGCCCAGTTTATCCGGCCGCCACCTATGAGCTCTTTCGCGATATGCGGACGCTTCGTTGGCGTGCCAATCAAGGACGTGGGTTGGACGATGAACGTCCGCTATCGGCCAGAAGCAGCCTTCTGGCCATCAGCAAAAGATGAGCGCCAGCCAAGCTGGGTCGTCGAGGATGTTCAAGGCCACGAACCCACCTAGCCGGTAAGTCCAGTATTCCGCCAGTTCTATCAATTTCGACTCCGTCACATCGAGAGTGTATGTGCGAACGGAGTGATGCCAGGCGGCACGAAATCGCAATTCGGGGCCAGGAGGCTGTTCCACAGCGACTGGGGCATCGAATACGCAGACTTTGAGTTCCGCGAGCAACTCGCCAAGCTGGGGATGTTGCAGAGCATGAGCCGGGCTGGCAAGATGAACGACAAGCCGCTTAAGATTTGCCTATAAAAAATCAATCGCCAATGCAGATCCGAACCTACCGCGAGTCAGACGAAGAAGCCGTTGTTGCGCTATGGCACACATGCGGGCTTACGCGCCCCTGGAACGACCCCCGCAAAGACATAGCTCGCAAGCTCACAGTTCAGCGTGAGCTATTCCTGATTGGCGAGATCGAAGGCCAGCTTGTAGGCAGCGTCATGGCTGGCTTTGAAGGCCATCGCGGCTGGGTCAACTATCTGGCAGTCTTGCCGGAGGTTCGCGGTCGCGGCTATGGTTCCACTCTGATGACGGCGGTTGAAAAGAAGTTCGTAGAGCACGGTTGTCCGAAGGTGAACCTGCTGGTACGCACTACAAACACAGCTGTACTAGAGTTCTATCGCCGACTCGGCTACGCGGCTGATGATGCAGTTCCGTTGGGCAAACGGCTCATACACGATGGACCGACCGCCTAAGCCTTCTATGGAGGGATGGCACGAGGGTTACGTCCTTGTCACGCCTCTAATTTCTAACGCAGATATCCACATACACCATGACCGTTGCTCTCCTTATCATCGATGTTCAGCACGCACTTTGTTCCGGCGAGTACGAAGCCTTCGAGTTCAAGCGCGTCATCGAGCGCATTAACGTTGTCTCCAAAAAGATGCGTGAAGCCGGAGCGCTGGTCGTTCTCATTCAGCATGAAGCGCCAAGTGGGCCGTTGCAATATGGAACGGAAGGCTGGAGCCTTGCCGCCGGACTTGACGTGCAATCCGCCGACATCTACGTTCGCAAGACTGCGCCGGATTCATTTCACAACACCGATCTACAAAGCATCCTGAAAGCACGTGGAGTGAAGAGCCTGGCAATCTGCGGGTTGCAGAGCGAATTCTGCGTGGACACCACGACCCGCAAGGCTCTGGCCCTTGGGTACCCTGTCACTCTCGTCGCGGACGCCCACTCGACCAGAAGCAACAGTGTTTTGTCAGCTGCGCAGATCACGGCACATCACAACGAGACGTTGGCAAACATCAAAAGTTACGGGCCCCGCGTCGCTGTCGTACCTTCGAGCGAGATAACGGTTCATGCCTGACTCTTCCTTCATGAGGAGGTGCCTACGGCGGTCCACTTGAGTTAATCGATTGGCACAACAATTCATTCCCATGACCTACGAAGCCAGAGAAGAAGTCCCGAGCGTTTCCGACTACATCAACATTCGATTGAGCGCAGGCTTGAGTAGAAAGTCGCCTGAGGCTGCGGCCATTGGGTTGAAGAATGGCCTTTTCAGCGTGGTCGTCTACTTTGGTGCCATCCCCGTCGGCATTGGGCGCGTCATTGGCGACGGCGGCTGCTTCTTTGAGATCGTCGATATCGCTGTACTTCCCGAGCACCAAAAGAAGGGCCTGGGTCATCTCATCATGCAGTCATTGATGAAATACATTCGCGCCAATGCGCTGCCAACGGCCTACGTCAGTCTCATGGCCGATCACGGCACGCCGAAGTTTTACGAGCGCTACGGCTTTGAAGCTTCGCTTCTACCAAAGAAGGCAGGTATGGCGTTGCGCATCACTTGACGGAAGTGACGCCTAACTCCAGTAGAGGGGATGTCACACCGAAAATGGAGCGCCACTTCTCATCTCATACATAAGACAAAAAGACAGTATCGGGCCTCATTCTGATGATCGTCTACACGACCCTTGGCACCAACGATCTATTCAGATCTGCTGCCTTCTTTGATGCCGTGCTTGGTGAACTTGGCGCAGAACGCTGCCGCAGCGAGCCAAATCTGGTCGGCTGGCGATTTCCCAAGGGTGGCGCGGAACTCTACGTCCTGTCGCCTTACGACGGTCTGGCCGCTAGCTCGGGCAATGGACCAATGATCGGCCTCTTCGCTGGCACGCCTTCTGCGGTTCGTGCCCTGCACGCCAAGGCCATCGCCTGCGGCGGGACCGACGAGGGCTCGCCTGGGCCACGGACGTACTCGCCAGGATTTTTCGCCGGATACTTTCGCGACCCGGATGGCAACAAGCTAAATGTCTTTTGCTTTACGAATGCGGCGACTTCGCCTTGAGCAGCCCGAAGGGTCTCTTGCGCAGCCAACACTGCGGTGCTCCGACGGCTAGATATTGGAGTATGAAAATAGTACTGCTCGCATCGTTGGTAGCAGTTTTTGTTCTTGCCGGATGCGCAAGCACCAGGCTAGTCGATCTGCCTCGCGCCAAGGAGGGCATATCTACCGCCATTCCAGTGGTCACGGCGCTAAGGGATTTCCACCAGGCTAACGATAGGTATCCCAAGTCGTTGGGGGATCCTGGGCTGGCTCCAGAGGTCGAGGCGCAGGTCAAACAACTGGAACTCATTTACGTTCCCCTGGATTCTCAAAGCTCGTATGCAATCGGGTTCAGTTTCCCTGCAGCTTTATTCTTGACCGCACGGTGTACGCAAGGAAATTCCGCAAATTCCGGTGAATGGCGGTGCTTAGGTAAATAGCGGTGACCAATCTCCAAAGACAGCACAGTCTTCTGATGGCGCATAGGGCCCGAGAGCTGTTCTTGCGTCTGGATTTTTCCGCCGAAAGATCGTTGAGTCCGCCTTGGATACCAGACATATGCGATGGCGGAGAATGTCCCAATGCGATGCTTGCGCCTCTTCACACTCGTTATAGCCGGATTGCCTGCTCTGGCCGCCCCGCCATCTGCATTGGCAATCGAAAGTACAGCCAGCGTCCCCATCAGAACGGCAGACGCTTCCGGCGCGATAGTCGAAGCCGAGCTGCCTCTAACCATTTTCCGCCCCGAGGGTCAGGAACCTTTCCCGGCGGTTGTCCTCAGCCACGGCAGGCCCGGGGCCACACAACGTGCGTCCATGGGCCGCGTCAAACTCTCTTCCATAGCCACCACCTTCCTCGGTGAAGGGTTCGTCGTGATCGTTCCGACCCGCATCGGCTACGGGATAGCCAGCGGGAATGATGTCGAAGCAACCATCTCATGTGAGGAGCCGCGCTACTTGAGCACCTTTGCAGCCGCAGCCGACCAGATAGCCGCGGCAGTGTCTTTCGCTCGTACTCTTCCTTATGTGGATCCTGGGCGGATTCTGCTTGTTGGACATTCAATGGGCGGCGCTGCAACGGTCGCGGCAGGGGTACGCAATCTGCCGGGGGTACGCGCTGCAATCAGTTTCAACGGAGGCCAGGGCGCGCGCCCAAACTCCCACCCAGGCGAACCGTGCCGACCCGATATTTTGCTGAAGACGTTCGCCAGCCTTGGCGCGGCCAAGGGATCAGTCCCCCAGCTGTGGATCCATACTGAGAATGACCACCAATTCTCAGTGGTGCATGCGCGGAGCTGGTTCTCGGCCTTTCGGGAGGCTGGCGGCCTGGGTGAATTCAAAGTATTTCCTCCATACCGTGACGATGGCCACTGGTGGTTCGCAAACGAACCTGGCGCGTGGATGAGCAGCGTCCGCGAATTCTCTGTGGTCAACGGATTGCTGAGATGACTGAGGGGTGCTTTCGGCCAGGAGCCACATTTACTATCCCGGGACGAACCCAAGCATCGGAATGCTGATCAAAAAACGGACGCCGACACCGCCCAGGCCTTCGCGGATCGCAATGCGGCCCTTCATGCGCAGCGTGGCCTGCCGCACGATGGCCAAGCCGAGCCCCGAACCGGGCTTGTCGTGGCCCACGCCGCGGTAAAACCTCTCGAACACCAGCTCACGCTCGGCCTGTGCGATGCCTGGGCCGTCGTCGGCCACCTGCAACAGCAAGCGCTCGTCGTCACCGCTGAGCGTGACCGCCACTGTGCCTGCGCTATGTCCGTAACGCACGGCGTTGTCGACGAGATTGAAGACGATGGACTCCAGCGCCGGTTCGTCTACCTCGGCCCATAGCGTGTCAGGGGCGTCCAGCGACAGTTCCATTGCGCCCTCCAGCGCTGCGGGCGCGGCCTGGGCCAGCAATTGGCGCACCGCCTGCGCCACATCGATGCGCCGCACTGAGCGGTCATTCGCGTCGTCCAGCGAGGCCAGCACCAGCAGCTGCCTGGCCAGGTGCGAGGCTCGCGAAATGGCGTGATTGAGGTTGGCATGGGCGGCGACGCGCTCGCCGATGTCCTGCGAGTGGGCCAGCACGTGCGCCTGCGCCGTGATCACCGCGAGCGGGGTGCGCAGCTCGTGCGCCGCGTCCTGCACGAAGGCGCGCTCGCGACCTAGCTTGTCGCGCAGCTTCGCAAACAGGCTGTCCAATGCCATGGTCATGGGCTTGAGTTCACGGTGCTTCACTGGCATGCCAAGAGGCTGCAAGTCGTCGGGGTTGCGCATGCCGATGTGTTCGGCCAGCTGCTGCACTGGCCGCAGTCCATTGCGCGCCGACAGCCACACCGGCACCAGCACGAAGGGCAGCGCGAGCAACAGGTAAGGCAGGATGAAGCCGGCGTTGTATTGCAGGATGTGCGATGCGGTCCGCCAGGGCTCCACCACACGCAGTGACCAACGGGAAGAGCGGGCCAGGTAGTCGCGATGCAGTTCACCGCCCACCTCGATCCCGCGCATGCCCGGTTGCCCGGCCATGGGCGCGGCACCCCGCAAAGCCGCTGAGATATAGACCAGGTTGCCGGAGGCGTCGCGCAGTTCGTACAGGAGGACACCTGGCAGCTGCGCCACCTGAAGCCGGCGCTTGTTGGTCCACGATTCCGTCACGGCCAACGCATCTCGCGCGCGAGCCGGCTCCTGCAGCGCATCCAGCGACTGCACCACGGCATCCCCATAGCGCCTCAGGCCCGATTCGCTGTTGTCCAGGGTCTGGCGTGCATTCACGTAGATATAGGCCAGCAGCACGGCGAACACCACCACGAAGGCGATCAGCACCGAGCCAAAGGTGCGCCACAGCAGGCTGGGCTCGAACAGCCGCGCCTTGCCGTCAGACACGGATGGCATAACCCACCCCCCGAATGGTCCGGATCGATTCGGTGCCAATCTTACGGCGCAGGTTGGAGATGTGCACTTCCAGCGCGCTGAAATCCAGCGGTTCACCCAGTGGCTCCAGCCGCTGGGCAAGCTCACCTTTGGCCATCACCACGCCGGGCTCGCGCGCTAGCTCCAGCAGCAGCGCGAACTCGCGCGGCGACAAATCCAGCGCCTGCGCGTCGCGGCGCACGCTGCGGCTGCGCGGCTCGATCACCAGGTTGCCCACCACCCACTGCTCGCTCACCTGCCGGGCCGTGCGTCGCAGGACCGCCCGGATGCGCGAGACCAGCTCCGCGGTGGCGAAAGGCTTCACCACGAAATCGTCGGCGCCACCGTCCAGGCCCGCCAGCCGGTCCTCGACCGCGCCGCGCGCGGTGATCACGATCACGGGCACCGGGTTGTGCGCGCGCCGCCAGCGCTCCAGCAGGTCGTAACCGCTGCCGTCGGGCAGGGTCAGGTCCAGTAGGACGCAGTCGAACAGGCCGGCATCCACCTGGATCGGTGCATCCGCGGCGCGGCGGTGCCACTCGCTGGTCAGACCCTCGACCTTCAGAGCGGATTGCAGCGCGCGCCCCAGGTCCAGGTCGTCTTCGATAAGCAGGATGTGCATGACGGGATTTGAGCATGCCAATCTGAAGCTCAGCCAAGCACGACAGTCCTTTGGCTCGCATTAAGCTTGCCTCGGCACGATGCTGGGTAGCAACAGGGAGACGCCGTGGATGTGAAGCGCAGAGATCTGGCCGCATGGCCGCTGGGATGGGCGTTATGCGGGGCGGACGTGGCGCAGGGCCAGGCATTGCCGGTCGATCCGCTCACATGGCTGGAAGAAGTCGATTCGGCGCGCGCGCTGGAGTGGGTCAACGCGCGCAACGCCGAAGCGCTGGCGATGATCGAGCGGCAGCCGCAGTTCACCCAGCGCCGCCGCGAGACGCTGGCCAGCCTGTCGAATCCGGCGAACATCCAGTTCCCCGTGCGCCACGGCGACTACCTCTACAACTTCTACCGCAGCGCGCGCCAGCCGCACGGCATTCTGCGGCGCACCTCACTGGAGGAATACGCCAAGGAGCGCCCCTCCTGGCGGATGCTGATCAACTTCGACGATCTGGCGCGCGAGGAATCGCGCAACCTGGTGTACATGGGCATGGCCGTGCATGCGCCCACCCAGCGCGCGCTGATTTTCCTGTCCTCTGGCGGAGAGGACAAGGTCGAGGCGCGCGAGTTCGACCTCAGCGGACGGACGTTCGTCTCCGACGGCTTCAATCTGCCGCCGGCCAAGATGTCAGTCGGCTGGTTCGGCGCCGACGAACTCCTGGTGGCCACCGACTTCGGACCGGGCTCGACCACCGCCAGCGGCTACGCCATGACGGCGCGTCGCTGGAAGCGCGGCACGCCGCTGGCAGCTGCGCCCGAGCTGTTGCGGGGCCAGCCGTCGGACGTGTCTGTCAGCGTACGCTCCGGTGGGCGTGATGGCTTGCCCCCCGTGGCGCTGGTGCAGCGTCACATGCAGTTCCACCGGGCTGAGCGGCATTTGCTGCAACAGGACGGCACGCTTTCGAGAATCGATCTACCAGAAGATGCCGACGCCTGGATCGAGCGGGATTGGATAGTCGCTTTGTTGCGATCGCCTTGGACCGCGGGTGGCCGCACCTTCAGCGAAGGCAGCCTGGTGGCGATGACTGTGTCGCAAGCTGCGTCGGCCACGCGCGAACTGCACCTGTTGTTTGCGGGCGAGCCGCGCAAGCGCCTGGCCCGCACTGACGCTGTTCGCGACGGGATCATGATTGCATCCAGTGAGGACATGCGTCCGCGCCTGAGCTTTGCGCGCTGGGACGGCAAGGCATTCGCGCTCATTGCGTTGCCCGTGCCAGAAGCGGGCGTGGTGCACGTGCGTGCCGACCAGGCCGACAAAGACAACAGGTTCTGGCTGACCACCGAGGCGCCGGTGACCCCGCAGGCCCTGACCCTGGTGGATGCCTCCGCGCCACAGCCATGGCCGGCCCCCATGAAAACGCAGTCGGCGGCATTCAAGGCCGACGGCATGGTGACGCAGCTGCTGCAAGCCCGCTCCGCGGATGGCACCATGGTTCCCTACACCGTGGTCGGGCCGGCGCATCCCAAGTCCGACGCGCCGGTGCTCCTGCACGGTTATGGTGGCTTCGGATTGCCGCTGGAGCTGAATTACCAGCGCATGCCGGGCATCAACTGGCTCCAGTACGGTGGCGTCTACGTGATGGCGCATATCCGGGGCGGCGGGGAGTTCGGGCCTGCCTGGGCGCTGGCGGCCAAGGGCCCAGGCCGGCAACGCGCGTTTGATGATTTCATCGCGGTGGCGCAGGATCTGGCGCAGCGCGGCATCGCCCAAGCCTCGCGGCTGGGGATTTACGGCGCCAGCAATGGTGGCGCATTGGTCGCGGCTGTGATGGTGCAGCGCCCGGAGCTGTTCGGCGCCGTGGTGTCCAGGGTGCCACTCACGGACATGCTGGGCTTCTCCCGCTTGTTCGCCGGCGCCTCGTGGATGGAGGAATACGGCGATCCGGACAAGCCGGCCGAGCGTGAGGCACTGGCGCGCTGGTCGCCGTACCAGAACGCGAAACCCGCCAGCGCGGGATTCAAGTACCCGCCCGTCCTCTTTGTCGGCAACCGCAACGACGACCGGGTGCATCCCGCGCACGCCAGAAAGATGGTGGCGCACCTGCGCGCGCTGGGCCATGAAAAGGTGTGGCTGTTCGAGGAGTTGGCCGGCGGGCACACGGGCCGCACCGACCCAAACATCTTCGCCCAGCGCGAGGCGCTGTTTTACAGTTTCCTGTTTCAACAACTTACTTCAACGACATAAGCCTGGACTGTCAAAAGTCCGCAGCCCAAGATGAATCCGCCTGCAAGGAGAAGAATGATCCAGAAGCAGACTTCAGCTGAGAAGTCATTGGCTCGCTAGCAACTTGATGCCTTCCCCGGTTGTTGTACTGGAGGGGGCGCAATTAGCGGCAACTTGCGCAGCCAAAACTCACGCTTTAGCTGCCATTTGGCATCGCGGAGCACCGACTCTGTTTGGTGTAAGGTGCAAACCGTCAACTCCCCAGGGGGGCCCATGCGTTTCTGGAAATTCTTCGTAGCAAGCGCTTATTTTTTGGCGGCAGGCAGTGGAGCACAGCCCGCAGTGTCCGGCGTGCAGATACAGCTGCCGGCCCCGAGTCACGCCGATGTGGCATACGCTGACCAGTCACCACTTCAAAAGCTGGACCTGTACTTGCCACCTGCTGCGGATGGGCCATACCCCGTCGTCATCTGGATACATGGCGGTGGGTTCCGCTTTGGCGACAAAAGGTCCATGCCGCGCAAGGACTTTGGGCCGGCGCCCAAAGCCGTCGGTCCCGACGGCCCGTACCAAATCCAGGTTCCTGACGTTGGCGCGTTGACGGCCAAGGGGTATGCAGTGGTGAGCCTGAACTACCGGCTCGACGGGTCAAGGTCGATGCGTGCTGCTACGCGTATGGCCATTCAGGACGCCAAGGCGGCTGTTCGATTCCTCCGCGCCAATTCGGTGAAGTACCGGTTGGATGAGAGGCATATCGCTGTGTGGGGTAACTCCGCTGGCGGATACATGGCTGCGATGTTGGCCGCTACCGGCGACCAGCAAACGATCTTTGATGATCCCGCATTGGGCAACATGGACGCTTCAAGTGCTGTTCAGGCCGCTGTGGTGTGGTTCGGCATGATGGACGAGCGCCGCCTAGGCGAGGAGTTGAGCGTCACAGGCTACATTCGTAAGGCAAGAACGCTGCCTGCAGTCCTGGTGGCCAATGGGGATGTCGATCCCGTAGTGAATGTGGGCGCAGCGCGCGACTTGCATAACGCATTTTCCGCAGCCGGAGCTCGATCACAGCTTGTCGTCGTGCCGGGCGCGGGACACGAGGATCCCCTGTTTATGGCGACTCAGATGCAACCAACGTTCGACTTCCTGAGCAATGCATTGGCTGTGCGATAAGCACGCTTCGCCCGTGAGCCGTCCGTTCGCATTCTGACTAGGCACGGCCGTATGCACGTGATCCGAGTCGCCTACGTTTTGACACTGGCCGCCCTTGCGTGCGGATGCAGTTTCTCACCCGAAGCATCGCCCCAGTCGGAGGGGGTTCAAGCTGCTCAGCCTGTCATTGAGGCACTGAAAGCGCATCGAACAACGCACGGGCAATACCCTTCGACGTTAGAGGCGCTTCAGCTCCCTACAGATGTCATGGCAGCTGTCATTCGCGCTGGTATCGGGTACTTTCCGGAAGTTTCTGGCTCCAGCTACACGATGGGATTTGATCCTCCCGGACCGGCGTTTCTGTGTGCGTATGGCGAGGGCGGTGCGTACCGAAGCCAGTGGTCCTGCCTAGTCAAGTAGTTTCAGTGGGGCAAGGGCTGCTTTCGGCCAGAAGCTGTCATCGCAAGTTTCGGGGGCACTGGCGGGCTTGCTAGGGAGTAGGGAGTGATTGTTGGATACTGAGTCGATCAATCACAACCCGTGCGTGCCAGAGCGCAAGTGGGTCAGTTAGAAGGGAAGGCCGAATGGTGTCGAAATTCGAACCCACTTTGCCAGGTAATCCGAATCAGTTGGTTGTCCAGCAGCACATCTTCCCGCGCAGCGCCATTCGGCGGTTCGCCGCACCGGACGGTCTTGTTGAAGTGGACCGCTTCACAGGCGAGACGTTCCGTGCGAAGCCCACTAATGCAATGTTTTGCGCTCTACGCGCATGGGATCAGGCTTCAGAAACGACGCGTAGCGCGCCGATTGAGCAGGCGTATGCATCTTTGGCGGATCGTATCGTCCGCGGCGAAGTGCAGAGCTTGGCAGACGAGATGCACAAGTCCGTGACCGAGTTCTACTTGCTGTGGAATCACCGCTTTGGCGTTGCGCAGCTACCTGCGGAGGATCTCGCCCTGAATATCGTGGAGGCGGAGCGCAAATTCACCAAGGAACAAGAGGAAATCCTCGAGGGCAAGGGTGTGATTTTCATCCGAGACAACAAGGTGCCGATCCGCTTCATCAATGGAATGACCATCATGCGCGAGAATGATCGCGGTATGGAGCGAATGGCGAACGCTCGCTGGGGGATCGTGCGGGCGTCCCAAGGCGAGTTTCTTGTGCCTGACAACACCAAGGAGCTCGCCGTCGTTCCGTTGAGTCCGAGCATCTGCTTGGTGAACGAAGCGTCGGACCAGGAGCTTTCATTGGACCTGGTCGGCGGCGTCAACCGCCAGCTTAGAGACTGCGCACAGGCGTACTGCTTTGCCCGTGACTTCCGCCTCTGCCCAGTACGCCTTCGGACGATTCCGATTTAGACGCTCGGAAGTCAAAAGCGCGATGAGGCGAACAACATCTAAGTGGCTGACGCAGAGCAGTTTTATCCGTACTGGCGGGGATGTCCGCTCCCGGCGGCGGATTCAACCGGTCGATGCAACACAGTCGTTGAACATTTCAGCCGGTGTTCTAAAGCCCAGAGTCTTCCTAGGCCTCTCATTCAATTTTCTCGCAATCGCATTCAAGCTGGCCTGAGAGTAGCCAGAGATGTCGATGCCCTTGGGCAG
>NZ_CAKZGO010000029.1 GCF_936916975.1 uncultured Dongia sp.
CCTCGAAATCTGCGACAGCGGACGTCGCGCGCGCCGACATGTTGGCCCGCCGCGAATAGTGTTTTGCCATCGCTTCCGTCTTGTGGCCGAGCACGAGGGCAATGGTCCCGTGATCCTTTCCCATTTCCGCGAGGATGGTGGCGACTGTGTGCCGCAATCCCTTCAGCGTCAGCCATGGCTGGATCAACCCGTCGGCTTCCCACGTGCTCTTCAGTTTGAACCAGACCGTGCTGAACCCATTGTAGGTCCAGGGCAGGCCTCTGCTGTTGGCGCACAGTGTCAGGGCATCATGTTTCGGTGCACGCGTCATTGCGTCTGAGACAGGCTCAAACGGCGGCAGGTAGATCGGCTGGCCGGTCTTGGTGCGTCGTGTGTCGAGCCCGGCCTGAGTTACTGCTGACCTCGGAAGGGTCAGCGCATCTTGCGGATCGAGCGCGTAGAACATCTGTTGGTTTCCACGCAGAACTGAGCCGGTTAGGCGCATAATTTCCATTGAGAATTGAGCCATGTGAACCTTCCCCCAATGCGGCGAGCAGCGGGGGCAACGGAGTGATCCACATGGGACTTTTAAACATCATCCGTCGGATGGCGCTGCGCGAGAAGCAGTCGATCCGGGAGATCAGCCGGCGCACGGGGCTGTCACGCAACACGATCGCAAAGTATTTGAGTGCCGGCACGATCGAGCCGACGTTCACGGTTCCGGAACGACCGAGCAAGCTTGATCCTTTTGCCGACAAACTCTCTGGCTGGCTGAAGACCGAGGCCGGGAGGTCGCGCAAGCAGCGCCGAACATTGAAGCAGCTTCATGCCGATCTGATGGCTCTCGGCTTTACCGGCTCCTATGGTAGGGTTGCCGCGTTCGCTCGTGACTGGCGGATTGAGCAGCAGACAGCGGGCCGCGGCATATTCGTTCCTCTGTCCTTCCGCCCAGGCGAAGCGTTCCAATTCGATTGGAGCGAAGATTATGCCGTGATAGGAGGCGAGCGCACGAAGCTGCAGGTCGCGCATATCAAACTATCACACAGCCGGGCGTTTCTGGTCAGGGCCTACCTGCTACAAACGCACGAGATGCTCTTCGACGCTCATTGGCACGGGTTCCGCGTGTTTGGCGGTGTGCCGGGTCGCGGCATTTACGATAACATGAAAACCGCGGTCGATCGCGTCGGTCGTGGCAAGGAGCGACAGGTCAATATCCGTTTCCTCGCGATGACGAACCACTACGTCTTTGCGCCTGAGTTTTGCAATCCCGCCGCGGGTTGGGAGAAGGGCCAAATCGAGAAGAATGTCCAGGATGCCCGGCCGCGACTGTGGCAACAGATGCCGGACTTTCCTGATCTGGCGGCATTGAATGCCTGGCTGGAGCAGCATTGCCAGGACCTGTGGCGCGACACAGCACACGGCACCTTGCCCGGCACGATCGCGGACGTCTGGTCCGCAGAACAGCCAGCATTGATGGCGCTCCCCGCTGCGTTTGACGGCTTCGTCGAGCAGGGCAAACGTGTCTCTCCGACATGCCTGATCACCTTCGAGCGGAACCGCTACAGCGTGCCGGCCTCCTTTGCTAACCGGCCTGTCAGCTTGCGAATCTATCCCGAGCGACTGGTCGTTGCGGCCGAGGGCAATGTCCTATGCGAACATCCGCGGGTGATTGAGCGCAGCCACGACAAACCGCCGCGGACGATTTACGACTGGCGGCATTACCTTGCCGTCATTCAGCGCAAGCCCGGTGCCTTGCGCAATGGTGCGCCTTTCCTGGAATTGCCGCTGGCCTTTCGACAGTTGCAGGACCAGATGCTGCGTCGCCTGGGCGGCGATCGTGAGATGGCCGATATCCTTGCTCTGGTGCTTCATCACGACGAACAGGTCGTCGTCAGGGCTGTGGAGCTGGCTCTGGATCAAGGCGTCGCGACCAAGACGCATGTGCTGAACCTGCTGCATCGTCTGATCGATGGGAAGACGACTGACGGCCCTGACATCGACACGCCACAAGCGCTGACCTTGTTGCGTGAACCCAAGGCCGACGTCGAACGCTACGATGGCTTGCGTGTCCGGATCGTGGGAGGTCGCCATGCGTCATGATCCCGCAAGTGCCGCCGTCGTCATCATGCTGCGGAGCCTGAAGATGTATGGCATGGCCCAAGCCGTCACAGACCTGATCGAGCAAGGGGCTCCAGCTTTTGATGCGGCCGTGCCGATCCTGTCCCAGTTGCTGAAAGCTGAGATGGCCGAACGTGAGGTTCGCTCGATCGCCTATCACATGAAGGCTGCTCGCTTCCCGGCCTATAAGGACATCTCCGGGTTCGACTTCGCCGCCAGCGAAATCAACGAAGCGACGGTGCGCCAACTGCACCGATGCGAGTTCATGGACGGGGCGCAGAATATCGTTCTCGTCGGTGGGCCGGGCACAGGAAAAACACATGTCGCGACTGCCCTTGGGGTCCAGGCGATCGAGCATCACCGCCGGAAGGTCCGCTTCTTCTCGACCATCGAATTGGTCAATGCGCTCGAACAGGAGAAGGCCAAAGGCAAGGCAGGACAGATCGCTGAGACCCTGGTTCGCCTCGATCTCCTGATCCTCGATGAGTTGGGATACCTTCCGTTCAGTGCCTCAGGCGGAGCGCTGCTCTTCCACCTGCTAAGCAAGCTCTACGAGCGCACCAGCGTCATTATCACGACCAACCTCAGCTTCAGCGAATGGGCAACCGTCTTCGGTGATGCCAAGATGACCACGGCTTTGCTCGACCGCCTGACCCACCGTTGCCATATCCTGGAAACAGGAAACGACAGCTTCCGCTTCAAGGCCAGCTCGGCCGCAGCAGCTCAGAAGAGAGGAGAAAAGGCCAATCCCTTGACCAAAGCCTGATCAAAAAACCATACTCAGAGGTGGCTCACTTCTCGGTGGAAAAACCGGCTCAGTTCCGCGTGGAAACCAACAAAGACCGTCATGGTGACGTTGAACAGCAGCATCAGCGCGACGATGACAATTCCGATCTTGATGACGAAGGGCTGTTCAAGGAATTCGCGGCCTTCATGGATGTGGAAGAGATAACCGACGACGGCGGCGGCAGCGGCGACCAGGAAGATCCAGAACTGTGCGATCGCCAGCTTCGGGCTGTAGAGCTCGGTTTCCGCCTCCTCGGGAAGCAGGTAGTAAGTTGCGCCCATGAAGCCCATGAGTAGCCACACGATCAGTGCGTTCGTGTGGATCCTGCGCACGATGTTGAAGGGAAGCAGCTCCGAGAGCGTGTTGGGCAGGACATAGATCGTTCCGGCGAGGACGCCGAAGAGGACCTGGGCGAGGAAGAGGCCGAGCGCGCCGTAGAAATACAGCATCGCGACCTTCTGGGTTTGGTATTTCATCTTGTTTCTCCTTGAGGTCACGGAAGGCTCAACCGGCCTCGTTCGGCGGCCAGTTTTGCGTCTTGATCTTGCTGGTCCATTCGAGGAAATCGGCGAGATCCTTGATCTCATCATCCGTCAGGTTGAACTGCGGCATCTGCCGGCGCCCCGGCGCGGGCCGGCA
>NZ_CAKZGO010000030.1 GCF_936916975.1 uncultured Dongia sp.
CACCCCCGGTTCTGGGCCCCCCCGGCCCCCCCCCCCCCTTTTTGGTCCCAACCTCAAAAAATATTTGGGGGGGTGGTCCGCCTTCGCGGACCATGACGGCAAAAAGACTGTCAGTAGATCGCCACGCCCCAAACGAAACGCCCCGGCGAGCGAGGGCTCACCGGGGCGCGATATCGCAGTCTATATTTAGATGATAGCAAATAATTCCTATTCTGTCAAGCCCTATTTCGCGCAACCCTACCCCCGCCGCAGGATTTTGCGAACGTCATCCGCGGTCCGCACCAGCATATCGCGCGGCAGGGCAGGAAACGCCGCGCTGTAGAAGCGGGTAATGCCGTTGGGTTGCTTTTCCTCGACGATCTCGCCTCGGATCATCTGATCGCTCAACGCATCGCCGGCCCGATGCGGGGCCAGATGGACGTGAAGATGCGGAACGCCATCGCCGAAAATATAGCTGTAGATGACCTCGGCTTGCGTGGCGTCCTTCAGCGCCTTGCTGCATTTGGCGAGCGCCAGGCCAAACGTGCTTGCCTCCTCGCCATCCAGCGCATGGATATGCGAGATGTGGCGCTTGGGTTCGAGATAGGCAAAGCCCGCGACCTCGGCAGAGAGGCTGACCGTCAGCCGCCAATGCGCATCCTGCCAGACCTCGATGCGCTCAAGCTCGGCATCGGAATCAGCGTGGCGGCATAGCAGGCAGTCGATCTGCGGCATGGTTGTCACCGTTATTTGGCGAATGACCTCACCCATTGCATACCATCTCCGCAGATCGTCCGCTTCTCACTCTTCTCCCGCGGCGCCCCAGGTCAGCCGCACGTTCTGCTCAGCCCCCTCACCCGGCTTGCCCTTGGGCTGACCGGGGCGGCCATAGCCCCATTGCAGCAAGGCGGTCGCGGCCGAGATGCGCGAGGCTGGGGTCGCCGTCTCGTCGTCCAGCACCGCGGCGAGCGATGCCACGGCCGCCGCTGCATAACGCCGCGCCAGATCTTCGATCGCATCAGGGCCGGTCTCGCCCACCCCCTTATCACCGGGCCTCCGCAGCACCTCTTTCAGCATCTCGCGCGAAATCATGGCAGCCTCGGCAAGATCGCATTCTCGTTGGCAATGACGGCACGCGCACCACGCACACCACTGCTCAGCCGCTGCAAGCCACGGCGCAGCAGATCGAGCTCACGCTGCGTGCGCGCCATCGGTTGTGACGCTGCCACCAGCCAGTCCGGCCAGGCGCCGAACACTGCCAGCCGTTCCGTGATGCCGGCGACCACCGGCCCCTCGGCGCGCAACGCCGCTTGTGCCTGGCGGAACGACAGCTGCGCTGCCGCCAGATCACCGTCGTCACTGTTGCCGTTAAGCGTTCGACCCGTCTCGCCGCTCAAGCCCTCATACAGCCTTCCATAGCTGACATCCGTGCGGCCGATGACGCGGCGATAAAGCCCGGCATAGCGAAATCCGGCCCGGTGCATCGATGCGTCGATGAGGCCCCGCGCGAGCAGCAGATCGAGGGGATGCGCTGCCGCGACCGGGTCCAACCCTTGCGCCAGCGCCGCCCGCTTCAACTGCGCTTCCGGCGTGCCCAAATCTGATTCATGAGAGTCCGCGCGCGCATTGTCATTGGCCGCCGCGCGCTTCGGCCGCCCGCGCTTCGTCGTGGCGAATGCCTTCATCCCTCCACCTCCATTTCATCCAGCCCCATCGCCCAGCGTTCCGCCCATTTCACCAGCCACAAGGCGCGCTCGGCGGTCATGTCGCTGTTGACCACCTCGAAATCGCCGGCTTCCGTGATGCCGATGCCCAAGAACTGGGTCCAGCGCGTCTTCATGCAGGTGCCCACCGCCTGGTCCGGCCGCAGGGTCGGGCTGGGCGGAAAGTCGACGATCTCGGCGCTGGGTCGCGTGTCACCCGCCGGCGCATCCAGCAGTTCAATTGTCCCCGGCTCAATTATCATTGGCCGCCCTCCCCTGATGCAGGACCACGTCGCAATCGCCGCTCTGCCATTCCTCACTCTCCTTGCACAGAGAACAGATCCGCAGGAACGGCCCCTCGGCCAGAAACCACTGCCCGCAACCCAGACAGGGCCGCAGCCTGAGCGCCGGGAGCCGCTCATTTTGTATTTTGTTGCTATTTTGTTCCATTATTTCCTCCCTCTGCAGCGATGGTGCCGGCCGTCAGGCTTTGCGCGTTATAGGATTATGCGATAATACGCATATTTTGGTTACGCTGTCAAGCTTTAAAAACGTATTCTGCGGACATATATTACGGCGATGGATCGGCCGCCGCGCGTGTACAGGCGCCAGCTTCAGCCGACAAGGAGTATCCGCCATGACAGAGATTTCCGAGGCCGCCCGGCGGTTGAAGGAATTGCGCGAACAGGCCGGCCTCACCATGCGCTCGGTCTCCGAGGCGCTGGGCTGGAGCCTGACCCGCTACCAGCATTACGAGGATCGCTACAAGCGCCGCTTCATCCCCTTCGAGCTGGCGCGCGAACTGGACGCGCTGTTCGGCCAGCATGGCACGGAGCCAGGCGCCGTCCTGCAGCTCGCCGGCATCGAGCAGGGCCAGACCGTCACCCATCGCCGCGAGCCCGTGACACCGCGGCCCAGCCCCACCGGCGGCGGCCACGGCCAGCGCGACTTGCCCGTGATCGGCGCGGTTAAAGGCGGCAGCGAGGGTTTCTATTTCAACGAAGGCGAGGCCAAGGAATTCGTCGAGCGGCCGGCCAATCTGAAGGGCGCCTTCAACGCCTTTGCCCTCTATGTCGACGGCGATTCCATGGAGCCGCGCTATTTCGCCGGCGAACTGCTCTACGTCAACCCGAACCGGCCGATCACCAAGAACTGCTTCGTGGCGGTCGAGCTGGCCGACGGTCAGGGCCTGATCAAGCAGTTCCTGCGGCGGAGCGACGACGAGGTGGTGCTCCACCAGTTCAACCCGACGCGCGACATCGCCCTCAAGGCCGATGCGGTGAAGCGTATCTACCGCATTACCGGGGCCGGCGAAGCTGGTTGAGCGCGTCCCGCCCGAAACCCTGACAAACACCCTGGCAAAGCGCCTGAAATAACGCGAACACGGTCGAGTCTTTGGCCGATGATGCTTTTTGCTGCATTGCATCAACACATTTTGCGTTGACAGAATGCGTATGTTCATGTTAAGTTCCACTCCTAGTTGATATGGTCCATCTACCGGGAGGGGAAAATGAGCTTCTGCGCCCAGGATTTCAGCGTGCTCGCTTATGCCAACGGCTTCACCCATTGGCACTACCGCACCCGTGACTCCCTCGACCAGATCCTGCGGCCATGTCGCGGGGCAAACGACAACGCCTATTTCGCTGCGGCGGCTAAGATGCTGCGGCCCGGCGATCAGATCACCGTCAATCTCCAGACCGAGGGTTGCATCGATCTTGCCACCCTGGTCACCGCTTCTCTGGCACTCGCCCAAGGGCCGGTGATGCTGCTGGTTGCCGCCAGCTGCCTGCCTGCCGAGGCGACGACCGCCGCTGCCTGACCCTGCCCCCCGGGGCCTGTGGCCAGGAATCTGCCCCTAAGAATTTTCGCCCAAACCCGTGGCATTTGTTGCAAGCGGTTCGCAACTATGTTTTATGTTGCGTCGCAATTGCGACTTATTCGCATTTCTATGAGAAATATTCCCTCATAGAAACAGTTAGTTAATGGGGACGGGATGACTGCGCTGAAAACGAGGCTTAGGAAAATTGAGGCTATCTTGTTGGCGACGACGGCGCTGGTGTCGGGATGGAATTTGCCGGCGGCCTTTGCCGACGAAACCGCCACGACACAGCTGGCGCAGGCCGGCAGCTTCGACATCGCACCGCAGCCATTGGCGGACGCCATCGCAGCGTTCCAGACTCAATCGGGCTGGGTGATCTCGGTCGATCCCACCTTGCTTGCCGGCAAGACCAGCCCCGGCGTCAGCGGCGCGATGGCGCCGGATCAAGCGCTCTCGCAACTGCTGGGCGGCAGCGGCCTCACCGCCACGGCGACCGCACCGGGCAAGCTCACCTTGGCGCCCACTCTGGCCGATGGTGAAGCGCTGGCACCGCTCACCGTCGTCGAGACGGTGGAGAACGACCTCGCCCTCCTCGGCAATGTGCCGGAGGTCTATGCCGGCGGCCAGGTCGCCCGCGGTGGGCAGCTCGGCATGCTCGGCAACAAGGACATGATGGAAACGCCGTTTGCCACGACCTCCTATACCGAGGAGGTGATCAAGAACAAGCAGGCGCGCACGCTGTCCGACGTGGTCGATAATGATCCGTCAGTGCGCGTGATCTCGTCGCGCGGCGGCTACACCGATCAGTACATGATCCGCGGCTTCCCGGTTTATAACGACGACATCGCCTTCAACGGCCTCTACGGCGTCATCCCGCGCCAGATCTATTCGCCGGAAGCCGCGGAGCGGGTCGAAGTCTTCAAGGGTCCCTCGGCGCTCCTCAACGGTGTCTCGCCCGGCGGCACGATCGGCGGCGGCCTCAATGTCGTGCCCAAGCGCGCTGGCGACGAACCGCTCACCGAAGTGACCGCCACCTATTCCTCCAACACGCAGTTCGGCGGCGCCTTCGATGTCGGCCGTCGCTTCGGCAACGACAACGCGTTCGGCGTGCGCGTCAACGGCGCCTTGCGCGACGGCGAACTTGCCGCCGACGAGAAGGACCAGTTGCTGGGCGTGATCCAGGTCGGTGCCGATTACGACGGCGGCGACCTGCGCCTCTCGCTCGATGTCGGCTATCAGCATCAGGAATTCGACCGGCCGCAAGGCTTCACCTATATCGCCGCCGGTATCGACATGCCCGATGCGCCGGATGCCGACACCAATGTGCAGGACAAGTGGTCCTACAACGAGACCCGTGATCTCTTCGGTGCGCTGCGCGGCGAATACGACATCACCGACAGCCTGACTTTCTACGCCGCGTTCGGCGGATCGTCCTCGGATCAGGAATCAATCGGCCGCAGCATCTTCGTCACCAATGACGACGGTGATGCGACCAGCGGTGCCAACAGCATTCCCTTCTATCGCGACACGATTTCCGCACAGACGGGCCTGACCGGCAAAGCCGGATTCTGGGGCATGACCCATGAAGCGACGGTCCAGGTCAGCACCCTGCGCTCGGAAGAAGGTTTCGGCTTCGGTTTCGCGGCCGCCGGCATTCCCGGCACCAACATCTATGATCCCAACTTTGTCAGCACACCCGACTTCACCGATGACAGCATCGGCAAGTCGAACGAGAAGCAGCTGAACTCCGTCGCCATCGCCGACACGATCGGTGTCTGGGAGGACAAGATCCAGCTGACGCTGGGCGGCCGTCTACAGCAGGTCAAGCTCGATTCCTACAACTATCAAAGCGGCGACAAGACCGGCTCTTATGACGAACATAAGCTGACGCCGTCACTGGGCCTGGTCATCCGCCCGATCGACGAAGTCTCGGTCTATGCCAATTACATCGAAGGCCTGGTACCGGGCGACATCGCACCGGCCGGCACGACCAATCAAGGCCAGGCTTTCGCACCGTACAAGACAGATCAGATCGAAATTGGCGTGAAGGTCGATCTCGATGTGGTGACGGCAAGCCTCGCCTTCTTCAGCATCAACCAGCCCAACACCTATACCGACGGTACCAACACCTTCGTCAGCGATGGCGAGACCCGCAACCGCGGTGTCGAACTGGCCTTCGCCGGCGAACCGGCCGAGGGTTTCCGCCTCCTGGGTGGCGTCACCTATCTCGACAGCGATCTCGACGGAACGCTGAACGGCAACAATGACGGCAACCGCGCCGTCGGCGTGCCGGACTTCCAGGCCAATCTCGGCGGCGAGGTCGACATTCCGCAGGTCGATGGGCTGACCCTCACCACCCGCGTCATCTATACCGGCGAGCAGTATTACGACGCCGCCAACACGCAGAAGCTGCCCGATTGGGTGCGCTGGGATCTTGGCGCCCGCTACGAGCTCGAGACTCAAGGCGTGCCGATCACCATTCGCGGCAATGTCGAGAACGTGATGGATACCAATTACTGGTCCTCGGCCGGTGGCGGTTATCTCTCGACCGGCGCACCGCGGACATTCCTGGTCTCGACCTCGTTCAACTTCTAAGCCACCGGTCGCAGCTTGATGACGCCACGCACCGCCTTTCTGCATCTCCATCGCTGGGTGGGTCTTGGCCTCGCCAGCTTCCTGTTCATGTCGGGACTGACCGGCGCCATCATCTCGTGGGATCACGAGCTTGATGGCTGGCTCAATCCGGAGCTGGTGACCGCCACGGCGCAAGGCACGCCGAAGACACCGCTGGAACTCGTCGCCATCGCCGAGGCGCATGATCCGCAGATCTGGGCCACCTATTTCTCGCTGCAGATCGAGGAAGGTCATGCCTATGAGATCTATGTTTTCCCCGAGGTCGATCCGGCCACCGGCGAGATATACGACCTCGCCTATAACCAGATCTTCATGGACCCGGTCAGCGGCGAGATCCTGGGCAAGCGCCTCTGGGGTGAGCCGGCGCTGACCCGCGCCAATTTCATGCCGTTCCTCTACCGGCTGCATTACAGCCTGCATCTGCCCGATCCCTGGGGATTGTGGCTGATGGGCGGCATCGCCTGCATCTGGATCATCGATTGCTTCGTCGGCTTCTATCTGACGCTACCAGCCAGCAAACGCCCCGATCCGCGCCGCAGCCTATCGGTCGGGCGGGCGCTTGCCCGCGGCTGGTGGGCGCGCTGGAAACCCGCCTGGGCCATCAAATGGCAAGGCAGTCCCTATCGCATCAATTTTGATCTCCACCGTGCCTTTGGCCTGTGGCTGTGGGGATTCCTGTTCATCCTGGCGATCAGTTCCGCCTCGCTCAACCTCGACACAGAGGTCGCAAAGCCGATCGTCAATCTGTTCTCCACTTTCACGCCGACGCCCTTCGATTCACGCGAGCCTGTGCCGTTCAATAAACCGATCCATCCCAACGTCAGCTACGCGGAGATCATCGCCAAGGCGGAGATGGACGGTCCGGCACGCGGTTGGGATGCACCACCGGGTGCCCTCTATTACGCGCCCCATTACGGCGTCTATGGAGTCTATTTCTATCATCCCGGCGATGAGCATGGCACCACGGGCGGCGTCGGTCCGGCGGTGCTCTTTTACGATGGCCAGGACGGTCGCCAGATCGGCGATGTGACGCCCTGGTCGGGCACGGCGGGCGACATCTTCCTGCAGGTCCAGTTCCCGCTGCATTCCGGCCGCATCGCCGGATTGCCCGGACGCATCATGGTCTCGGCCTCCGGCATCGTCGTCGCCATGCTGTCGGTGACCGGCGTCATCATCTGGTGGAAGAAGCGCCGCGCAAGGAAGAAGATGCTGGCGGTGAGGGGTTAGACCCCCAGATCCACCACCACGCGGCCGCGGACCTTGCCTTCAAGGATCGCCTTGCCGAGTGTGGGCAATTCTTCCAGCGTGGCGCGCTGGATCATGCCGTCGAGTTTCTCCATCGGCAGATCCTTGGTGAGACGTGCCCAGGCGACCTTGCGGCGCATGAGCGGCGCCATGACGGAATCGACACCGAGCAGCGCCACACCGCGGAGGATGAAGGGGATGACGGTCGTCTCCAGCTTCGTGCCGCCGGCGAGGCCACATGCCGCGATGGCGCCGCGATATTTCATCTGCGGCAGGATCGCAGCCAAGGTCGAGCCACCGACGCTGTCGACGACACCCGCCCAGCGCTCGCCCTCAAGCGGCTTGCCGGACGGTGTCGCGATGGTCGCGCGGTCGATCACCTCGGCAGCACCCAGGCTCTTCAGATAATCCGCCTGTTCCGGCCGGCCGCTGGAACACACCACGCGATAGCCGAGGCGGGAAAGGATCGCGGTCGCGACACTGCCGACACCACCGGCGGCACCCGTCACCAGCACATCGCCATGATCCGGGCGCAATCCGTGTTCTTCGAGCGCCATGACGCAGAGCATCGCCGTGAAGCCCGCCGTGCCGATCGCCATCGCGCGTTCGGTGGAGAGACCCTTGGGCAGCGGCACCAGCCATTCACCCTTGACGCGCGCCTTCTCGGCATAGCCGCCCCAATGCACTTCGCCGACACGCCAACCTGTGAGGATCACCTGGTCACCGGCCTTGTAGTCATGATGCTGGCTTTCCAGCACGGTGCCTGAGAAATCGACACCACCGACATGCGGATAGGTCTTCACCAGACGACCCAGGCCATTCAGCACCAGGCCGTCCTTGTAATTGAGCGTGCTGTTATGCACCCGGACGAGCACATCGCCCGCGGGCAAACGGTCATCGGGCAGATCCTCGATCGCGGACGAGACCTTGCCGTCCTTCTCCTGCAACAGCAGCGCCTTGAACATTGTTCTCTCCTGAAATGCCGTCTCAATCCTGCGGCTGCATGGTTTCCTGGAACCGTACCGGCGCACCCGATGGCCTTCCCAGCAATTCGCCGTCGCGCATGACGATGTCGCCGCGGATGATGGTGGCGATCGGCCAGCCGGTGACTTCCATACCATGATACGGCGTCCAGCCGGCCTTGGTCGCCATCCACTCATTGGTGATGGTGCGCCGGGCCTTCAAATCCACCACCGAGAAATCGGCGTCGTAGCCGACCGCGATGCGGCCCTTGCCCCGGATGTTGTAGATACGCGCGGGACCCGCGCTGGTGAGGTCGATGAGGCGCTGCAATGTCAGGCGACCTTGATGCATATGGTTGAGCATCACGGGCAGCAATGTCTGCACGCCCGGCATGCCCGACGGACTCTGCGGATAGGGTCGCGCCTTTTCCTCCAGCGTATGCGGCGCATGGTCGGAGCCGATGCAATCGACAACGCCGTCGCGCAGCGCCTGCCAGATGCCGTCCTGGTGGTGCTGGTCGCGCACCGGCGGGTTCATCTGCGCCAGGGTGCCGAGGCGCTTATAGCAATCGGGCGCTGCCAAGGTGAGATGATGGGTCAGCACCTCGACGGTGGCGATATCCTTATGATCCTTGAAAATCTCCATCTCGTCGGCGGTCGAGATGTGGAGCACATGGACGCGCCGCCCGGCGAGGCGCGCGATCTTCAGCAGCCGATTGGTCGAGCGCACCGCGGTCTCGACATCGCGCCAATGCGGATGCAGGCTGGGATCGCCGCTATCCTTCACCAGCGCCAGGCGCTCGCGCAGCCGCATCTCATCCTCGGAATGGATGGCGACGCGGCGCTTGCCATGGCGCAGCACACTTTCCAGCGTCTCATCATCGGCCACCAGCAGCGAGCCGGTCGAGGAGCCCATGAAGATCTTCACACCGGCACAGCCCGGCAGCATCTCCAGCTCACCCAGCTTGTCGGCATTCTCGTCCGAGGCGCCGATGAAGAAGGCATGATCGACCCAGGCGCGGCCCTTGGCACGGGTCAGCTTGTCGTTGAGGTCCTTGGCATCCAGCGTGTTGGGATTGGTGTTGGGCATTTCGAAGATCGCGGTGACGCCCCCCAGCGCCGCCCCGGCCGTGCCGCTGGCGAGGTCTTCCTTATGCTCGAGGCCAGGTTCGCGGAAATGGACCTGGGTATCGATGACGCCCGGCAGGATGGTGAGGCCCTGGGCATCGATCTCCTGCGCGGCCACACCCGCCGGCAGCTTGCCCAAGGCAGCTACGCGCCGCTCGCGCACGCCGATATCGAGCGACTCCATGCCGTTCGGCGTGGCGACCGATCCGTTCCGGATAATGAGGTCAAAGGGCTCGTCCATGCCGGACACCTTTCTGCTGTGCAATCCCGCTCCATGATCTCTATCCCCTTGAGAGGAAAGGGTGCAAGGGCCCTGCGGCACGGTCGCCAAATTCTCACCTAAACCGTGACGTTGCCCCGGCTTTAGGCTAGTATCCCCTTGGGTTTGGATGGTTGTTCTGGATTGCCCTTTTCAAACAGGGCGGGGAGATGTCGGACCGTGATGATCGGCCTAAACGATTTGCGGGTGCAGCTCGAAGAATTGCGCTCCGAGCACCGCGATTTGGACGAGGCCATCAAAGCCATGGCCGAAACGGCGCCGTTCAACCAATTGCAGATCCAGCGCCTCAAAAAACGCAAACTGTCCTTGAAGGACCAGATCATCCGGCTCGAGAGCAAATTGCTGCCGGATATTATTGCGTAACACCGAATTCGTCATGGTCCGCCGTCGGCGAAGGCCGACATTCGTCGACTGTGGCGGACCACCCACGAATTTCCCGGCCACACGAAGAAAGCAACTCGTGGGTGGTCCGCCTTCGCGGACCATGACGGAACTGCATGAGTATCGTGACCTACGCCCCCGGCCTCACCTCGACCTCGATGGTGAGGTGGGAGAGCTTGGCAACACCGGTCAGCGCCGCGCGGTAGAAATCGACGTCGCGGGATTCGGTCGTGGCGATGCTGACAATGCCGGCCAGATGCCCCGGCCCCACGCGCCAGACATGGAGATCGGTGACGTGGTCGCCCAGTGCCTCGATCTCGGCGCGGATGGCTTCGGTCAAGGCGATGTTGGGTTGTGCATCCAGGAGCGTGGCGCCGGCGGATTTCATCAGCAGATAGGCCCAGCGGAGGATGACGACGGCGCCCACCAAGCCGATCACCGGATCGAGGAAGGCCCAGCCGAACGCCCAGCCGCAGCCGATCGCCGCCATCGCCAGGACCGAGGTCGCCGCATCGGCCAGCATGTGGACATAGGCCGATTTCAGATTGAGATCCTTGTGATGGTCGCCGTGGTCGTGTGCCGCATGGTCGTGTGCCGCGTGATCATGATCCGCATGGCTGTGACTGTGTCCATGATCATGGCCATGCCCGTGATCCTCCTGCAGCAGCAGCGCGGCCACGATGTTGACGAGGAGGCCCAAGGCGGCCACCGCCATCGCCTCGACATACTGGATGGGCGTCGGGTTGAAAAAGCGGTCGATCGCCTCATAGCCGATGCCGAGCGCCACGATCGCCAGCACGACGGCGCTGGTATAGGCGCCAAGATCGCCGAACTTGCCGGTGCCGAAGGAGAAATGATCGTTGGTCGCCTGCCGCTCGGCAAAGGTATAGGCGAGCAGCGAAATGCCGAGGGCGGCCAGATGCGTCGCCATATGCCAGCCATCGGCCAGCAGCGCCATGGAGCCATAGAAATGCCCGGCGGCGATCTCCCCCACCATCATGGCAAAGGAGAACAGCAGCACAATGCGCACCCGGCGCGCATTGCGGGCATGGTTGCTGCCCCGGAAGTCGTGGGATTTATGGGTGCCGATCGATGGCCCGGTTGATGAATTGCCTGATATCTCGCTCATGGAAATGACGCTAGCATGCGACCTTGCTGTTACGATATTACAAGGCATTGCGACCGATCGGCCCAGCTAGAGCATATGGGCTTTCAACCGAGTGGAGACTCCCATGGATGTGCGCGCCGCCGTGGCCATTGAGGCCGGCAAACCCCTGGTCATCGAGACCGTGCAGCTGGAAGGACCGAAATCCGGTGAAGTTCTGGTCGAGGTGAAGGCGACCGGCCTGTGCCATACCGATTACTTCACCTTGTCGGGCGCCGATCCGGAAGGCCTGTTCCCGGCCATCCTGGGGCATGAGGGTGCCGGCATCGTGGTCGATGTCGGTCCCAATGTCACGTCGCTCAAAAAGGGCGATCACGTCATTCCGCTCTACACGCCGGAATGCCGCGAATGCGAATATTGCCTCAGCCGGAAGACCAATCTCTGTCAGGCGATCCGCACCACGCAGGGCCAGGGTTTGATGCCGGACGGCACCAGCCGGTTCTCCATGGGCGGCAAGAAGATGCACCATTACATGGGCACATCGACCTTCGCCAATTTCACCGTGGTCCCGGAGATTGCGCTGGCGAAGGTGCGTGAGGACGCGCCCTTCGACAAGATCTGCTATATCGGCTGCGGTGTGACGACCGGCATCGGCGCCGTCATCAACACGGCGCGGGTCGAGATCGGCGCCAATGTCGTGGTGTTCGGTCTGGGCGGCATCGGCCTCAACGTGATCCAGGGTGCCCGCATGGCGGGCGCCAACATGATCATCGGCGTCGACATCAACCCTGCGCGCAAGGCGATTGCCGAGAAGTTCGGCATGACCCATTTCGTGAACCCGAAAGAGGTTGAAGGCGATCTCGTCCCCTATCTCGTCAATCTCACCAAGGGCGGCGCCGATTACAGCTTCGAGTGCATCGGCAACACCACGCTGATGCGCCAGGCGCTGGAATGCTGCCATAAGGGCTGGGGCGTCTCCGTTGTCATCGGCGTTGCAGGTGCAGGGCAGGAAATCTCGACGCGGCCGTTCCAGCTGGTGACGGGCCGCGTCTGGAAGGGTACTGCCTTCGGTGGCGCGCGCGGCCGCACCGATGTGCCGAAGATCGTCGATTGGTATATGGAGGGCAAGATCAACATCGACGACCTCATCACCCATACGATGCCGCTCCAGGACATCAACAAGGGCTTCGATCTGATGAAGGCCGGGACATCGATCCGCGGCGTGGTGTTGTTCTGATGTGTACAATCACCGAGATCTCACGCCAGCGCTGTTTCGGCGGCTGGCAGTTATACCTCAAGCACGACAGCGCCGAGATCGGCTTGGCCGCGAAATTCTCGGTCTATCTGCCGCCGGCGGCGGAGAGCGGCAAAGTGCCGGCGTTGACGTATCTTGCGGGCCTCACCTGCACTGAAGACACGTTCATGATCAAGGCCGGCGCTCAGCGCATGGCGGCGGAACTGGGCTTGATGCTGGTGGCACCCGACACGAGCCCACGCGGCACGGATTTTCCGGGCCAGGCGGAGAGCTGGGATTTCGGTGTCGGCGCCGGTTTCTATGTCGATGCGACGGAAGCGCCATGGAAACAGAACTGGCGCATGTATTCATATGTGACCAAGGAATTGCCGGCGCTCATTGCCGCCAATTATCCGGTCGATCTGGACCGCCGCGGCATCTTTGGCCATTCCATGGGCGGTCACGGTGCGCTGGTCTGCGGCTTGCGCAACCCGGATCTCTATCGCTCGGTCTCGGCCTTCGCGCCGATCTCGAACCCGATGAACTGCCCCTGGGGCGAGAAGGCCTTCACCGGCTATCTGGGGTCGGATCGCAGCACATGGTCAGCTTATGATGCCAGCGTGCTGATGACGGCCAAGGCGCATCCTTCGCACATCCTGGTCGACCAGGGCGAGGCGGATCAGTTCCTGGCTGTGCAGTTGCATCCGCATGCTTTGGAAGCAGCCGCCAAGGTATCGGGCCAGAAGCTGAATGTGCGTCGCCATGATGGCTATGATCATGGCTATTACTTCATCCAGACCTTCATGGAAGATCACCTCCGGCATCATAAGAAGATTTTAGGCTGAGAGGCTTTGCCTCCCCCCTCAAGGGGGAGGGAGAAGAGTTACTCCCCCAAATTCTCCACCGCTTCCATCTCGGCATCGGAATAGCCGAAATGGTGGCCGATCTCGTGCACCACGAGATGGCGGATGAGAGCTTCCAGGGTCACATCCTCCTCGGCCCACCAATCCAGGATGGCGCGGCGATAGAGGAAGACAATGTCGAGGCCGGTCGGATCGTCATGGCCGCGCTGGGTGAGCGGGACACCGCGATAGAGGCCGGCGAGCTCGAAAGGATCGTCGATCTCCATGTCGGCGAGCGTCTCGGCATCGGCGAAATCCATGACGCGCAAGGCCACATTGCTGCAGCGGATCAGGAATTCGGGCGGCAGACTGGCCAGCACGCGGCGGCCCATCTCCTCGATCTCGCCGGCACTGGGCGGCGCACCGAAAGTACGGAGGTCATCTGGGATGTCGGGCATGGGTTGGCTCCTGCGGGTTGGGGTGGATTAGACCCCAGCCGGGAAGCCCGGCGCAAGCTCAGCCGAAGAGATCCGACTTCACGGCGAGATAAGCGATGCACAGCACCATGAGCGATTGCGCGGCAAGGCTCAGCGTCAGGAACAGCGGTTTGGTCATCGCAATCAGGCTCCCGTACCAGCCAACGCCAACAGCATGACGAAGACCGAAATGAGAGCGAGGCGGGCGCTGATGGTAACCAGACTGTCGAACACGGTGGTATCCCCTGAAGGCAAACGCGGGTTGAAATTGGTGGAAACGACTTGCCCTCAATCTGGCGAAGATCGCGCGCTGGCGCAGTGATCCCGGTCACCAGATCCCCAAAGGGCAGCCGCATCGCTACGGCCCCTCTTGAATGCCGGGCGGAGATGGCGGCGATGAGCCGGAAATGTGGCAAAATCAGGGGTTTCTGGCGGTGGTGGCGCGGCGGGCGGGATGCCGCGCGGTGGCGGCGGCTGGACTAACCTGTGACGATGGTCACGCGGGTCAAACCAGTGCGGGCCGCACGATGAGGTCGATGACCGAGGCGATCTTCAAGCCATCCTTCAGGCGTTCCTGGTCGAAATCGAGGAGGCGCTTCACCTCGACCTCCGGGCCCGGCGCACGGCCCTTGGCGATGTCGGCCAGCTGCTGGGCCAGCATGAGGCGCAGGGCCATGTCATGGGCGTCGAAGATGCGCAGGAGATCGTCAGCGCTGACGCGCTTGGCCTTGCGGGCGGCTTCCCAACGCAACTCGGTTTCCAGCGCGTTGCTGCCGAGGCTCAAAGCCAGCACACGGGCACCAGAGACAATGGGTAATAGAGCGCCGCGCTTGAGGTTGAGGCGGCCGGCCTTGGTCTTCATGCCGCCGAAGACATTGAGCTGTGCCTCGAACTTGCCGATCGAGGCGGCGAGGCGTTTCAAAAACATCGGCGCGCGGCCCAATTCGCTTGCCAGCTTACGCAAGGAAGCGGCCAGTGCCGGATCGCCATAGGCCGGGCGGAAATCGAAGAAGATGTCGGCATTGAGCAGCGCCACATCATCGTCGCTCGCCACCCACAAGCCGATGCGCTTGCGCCAGCCGGCAAGGTTGTGGCGGCATTCGCGGTTGCTGGCCATGACATCACCACGGCAGAACGGAATGCCGATCTGATCGAGGATCGCCGCGCAATGCAGGCCGAATTTCTCGAACCAGGGATAATCGTCGTCAGGCCCGTCATGCACCAGGGCATGATCCTGGTCCGCGGCGAGCAGGCTCTCGCCACGGCCGGCCGATCCCAGCACCAGGAAACACCAGTTGGCCGGGGCCGGACCGTGGCTGGCCAGCAGCAGGCTTTCGGCGAGCGTCGCCACGCGGGCATAGACATCGCGCAACACGGCAGCCAAGGCGCCGGCGATCTGGCGCGGCGGGACACCTTCCGCCATCAGCGCTGTGGCAAGGCGCGGCAGGGCCGCCACCACGTCTTTCAAGCTCTGCGCATCCGGCGCTTCTTCCGCATCCGCCGACAGCAGCAGCGCATCGTCGGCGCGGAGCTTGAGGAGCGCGCTCATGCTGACCACGCCAAGCGCCACCTGGTTGGCCGGGTCCGCCACGATGAGATGGCGCGTGTTGTGACGGCGGAGATCCGTGAGGGCTTCGAAGATGAAGGCGGCAGGCGGCAGCGACGCCACGTCGCGCGACATCACATCGCCCACGGCGCGCGACAGCGAGTCCGGCCTGGCGGCATGATGGGCGAGATCCCGGTCGGTGATGAGGCCGATGGCGCGGCCCTTGTCATCCAGCACGGCGAGCGCGCCGACGCGCTTCTCCACCATCATCGCGGCGGCGGCCGTCAAGGGTGCGTTGGCATCGATCGCGATGACCGGGGCGCGCATGACTTCGACCAAGCGGTGCCGGTAGGCGAAGGCATCGATGCGCTGGACGATTTCGGGCGTCATGCCTACCACTGCCAGCGGCGGGGGTGCTGCAGGATGGCAGCACGCTCGAACGCGAGTGCCTCCCCCAGGGTCGTGATGCCATGGTCGATGAGCAGTGGGACCAGTTTCAGGAACAAGCGACCGGTGGCCTCGGCGTCACCCCGTGCAGTATGGCGATCGGTCACGTCGATGCCGAAGGCGGCGCAGCAGGGTGTCAGGTCCCGGTGACGTTCACCCGGGTGAAGGGCGGCGTAAAGGAGCGCGGTATCCAGCGCCACTGGCGGCTGCAGCTTTGCGCCCATGCGCCGCACCTCGCGCCCCAGGATGGCGAGGTCGAAATAGATCTGGTGGCCGATGACGAGGCCGCCCTGCAAATGATGATGGAACTCCGGCCAATGCACGGGGAAATCCCCGACACCGGCCACCATCGTATCGACGATGCCGTGAAACGCGGTCGAGGCCGCCGGGATCGGCCGCTGCGGATCGATCAGCCGGTCGAAACTGGGATCGTCCCCCAAGCTGCCCTGCGCCAGGCGGTAGCCGGCCGCGGAGATGATGCGGTCGCTCCGCACATTAAGTCCGGTTGTTTCCGTATCCAGCACCAAAGCAGTGAGGGCGCCCAGCGGGGTGCCAAGTGCCGGGGGCAAGCCGCACTGGAGCAGATGGCTGGGCTGCCGCAGGCTGCGCCACAGCCGGACACCCACCGAGCGCAGGGTCGGCCGCGCCAACGGTGGCGCCAGAAATGACCCACGATCCACCGCCACCCTTGCTACTCCCGCTGCCCGACTTGACCCGAGCTTACGGTAACGGGTGCTGGGGTGGCCATGATCATATTCTACAGCCCATATTGGGCTTTGCTGCGACGCACAATAGTGATAGACAGATTAGAACCAATAAAGACTACCAAGAAACCACCGTATTGCTGCCAAGGATGAGGTCGTGCGCGCGGCGCGCGCGGCGATGCTTGTCCACCCCAACGGCGCAGCAACGGATGTCATGACCCAACCAGAACGAATCATCGAACTCTCACGCCATGTCAGCGATGTGGCGGAGGGAAAAATAGCCCTCATCAACACCATCACCCGCGAAACCCGCATCCTCGCCTTGAATGCGCTGATCGAATCCGCACGGGCCGGCGAGAGCGGTCGGGGCTTTGGCGTCGTCGCCAATGAGGTGAAGACGATCTCGGAGCGTATCACCCAGATCTCGCATCAACTCTCCTCGGAACTGGCGGGCGCCATTGCCGAACTGGTGAGCCTGGGCGAGGGCCTCGTGCATCAGGTGCGCGGCCAGCGTCTCGCCGACCTTGCCTTCAACATGATCGAGATCATCGACCGCAATCTCTATGAGCGCTCCTGTGATGTGCGCTGGTGGGCGACCGATGCCGCCGCAGTGGATGCGCTGGAAAGCCCCAGCGCCGAAAGTGCCGCCTATGCCAATAAGCGCCTCGGTGTCATCCTCAACAGCTACACGGTCTATCTCGATCTGTGGATCGCCGATGCCGATGGCCGCGTCATTGCCAATGGCCGCCCGCAGAAATATCCCAAGGTGATCGGCAGTTCAGTGGCCGGCGCTGCCTGGTTCAAGGCGGCGATGGCAACCGGCTCCGGCGACGATTACGCCGCCTTCGACGTCGAGCGCGTGCCCAACCTCGACAACGCTCAGGTCGCCACCTACACCACGGCGATCAGGGCCAAGGGCGATGCCGATGGCAAACCACTGGGCGCGCTCGGCATCTTCTTCGACTGGCAGCCCCAGGCCCAGGCCATCGTGCAGGGCAGCCAGATCAGCCCGGAAGAACGGGCCTTCACCCGCTGCCTGCTGTTGGATGCCGGCCACCGCATCATCGCCGCGTCCGATGGGCAGGGCGTGCTCAGCGACACCTTCGCCTTGAATGGCATCACCCAGAAGACCGGCTATGTCGCCGATGGCGGCAAGATGATCGGCTATGCGCTGACGCCGGGCTATGAGACCTATCGCGGTCTCGGGTGGTACGGGGTCATCGTGCAGGAAGTGCCAAGCGGGAAGACTTGAACGAACCCCGCTCGCACTAGGCTTGGCGCTGCGCCGCCAGATCTTTTTGGAGCTCCTGGATGACGGTCATCAGCCGCTCCATCTCGCGGGCGCGCAGCAGGTCGATCTTCTGGTGCAGCAGTTCGATCTCCAGCTCCGCCTTCAGATTGACCTCGTAATCGTTGCGCTGGGTCTGGCGGTCGATCTCCGATTGCCGGTTCTGGCTCATCAGCAGAATGGGCGCGGTATAGGCCGCCTGGAACGAGAGCATGAGGTTGAGGAGGATGAACGGGTAAGGGTCCCAGGCGCTGGTCCAGGCGAAAATGTTGATAATCAGCCAGGCAATCAACAGTACCGATTGAATGATGATGAAGCGCCAGGAGCCGACGACGCCGGCAATGCTGTCCGCCGTGCGCTGGCCCAGCGTCGCCGGCGCCACATCACGCGGCGCCCGGTCCGCCCGCGCCTTCCTGAGGTCGCGCAGCAAAGCCTGGTCTTCCTGCGACAACGCCGTGATCTCATCAAACAGCGCCGCCACCGTCCGCGCACCGGCATCAATGTCGCGCGCCGAGTCTGCCAGTTTGTCGTCTGATGTCGCCATGATGTGTCCCCGTTGATCGCATGCGCATTATGCGCCGGAGAAAGGGGATGGGTGGGGGAAATTTTGGCGGCGGGAAGAAAGGCCCCCTCTCCCTAACCCTCCCCCACGTTGGGGGGAGGGGACTCTATCGAGATTGTTTCGACGATCGCGTTCAAGCCGGCTGGCATTCCCTCCCCCCGCAGTCGGCGAAGGCCGACATTCGTCGGCGGTGGGGGAGGGTTAGGGAGAGGGGGTGGGTCGACTGGGCTCGCTCTTACACCCGCATCCGCGCCGATTTCGGATCATACATCGGGCTGAGGCTCGCCACCGCCGGATAGCGCTTCAGCGCCACGCCGATCTCGAACTTGCCCTCCGCAATGAACGCCGCGTCGACGCCATCCTTGTTATGGACATAGCCCATGCCGATGGCGCCGCCCAGATGATGGCCGTAATTGGCCGAGGTCACCAGCCCCACCAGCGTGCCGTTCCGATAGATCGGCTCGTTGTGATAGAGCAGCAAGGCCGGGTCCTGCATCTTGAACTGCACCATGCGGCGGCCGAGCGTGGCCGACTCTTTCTGCTTCAACACGGCGTCACGGCCGATGAAGCCACCTTTCTTCTCAAAGGCGCAGGTGAAGCCGAGGCCCGCTTCCAAAATCGTGTCCTTGATGCCGATATCGTGGCCCCAATGGCGATAGGCTTTTTCGATGCGGCAGGCATCCATGGCATGCATGCCGGCCGGCCGCACGCCGAGATCGGCACCGGCTTCCAGCACCGCATGCAACACGCCGCGCGCGAATTCGGTGGGGATGTAAAGTTCCCAGCCCAATTCACCGACATAGGAGATGCGTGTGGCCCGCACTTTCGCATGGCCAATTTCGATATGCTTGGTGGCACCGAACGGAAAGCCGGCATTGGTGAGATCGGCATCGGTCAGGCGTGACAGCAGCTCACGGCTCTTCGGCCCCATGACGCCCAGCGTCGCATAAGACGTGGTCATGTCGACCAGCTCGACATCTTCGCCGGGTTGGACATGGTCCTTGAGATAATGCCAGTCGCGCGTGGAGGTCGCCGCCGCCGTGACCACCATGAACTTCGTGTCGGTGATGCGGAAGATGGTGAGATCGGCCTCGATGCCGCCCTTCTCGTTGAGCCATTGCGTGTAGACGGCCTTGCCCGACTGTGCGATGTCGGCGCAGGAGATGCGCTGCAGCAGCGTCTCGGCATGTTTTCCCACGACCAGAAACTTGGCGAAGGTCGAAAGATCATAGAGCGCCACCCCTTCGCGCGTCGCCTTCACATCGGCGGCCGCATAGGGGAACCAGTTCTGGCGCGTGTATGAATATTCGTATTCGGGCTTCACACCCTTGGGCGCATACCAGTTGGGCCGTTCCCAGCCGGCGACTTCGCCGAAGCAGGCGCCCAGCGCCTTCCAGTCTTCATAGAACGGTGTCTGGCGGATGTTGCGCGAGCTTTCGAACTGGCGGTACGGCCAATGCATCGCATAGAGGAGACCCAGCGCTTCCGAGACGCGCGGGACCAGGAAGCTCTTGCGGCTCATATGCGGCTGCAGGCGGCGGATGTCGACTTCCCACAAATCGTGGGGCGCCTCGCCTTCGACGATCCAATGCGCCAGCGCCATGCCGGCACCACCGCCCGATTGAATGCCGATCGAGTTGAACCCGGCCGCCACGAAGAAGTTCTTCAGCTCCGGCGCCGGCCCCAGGATATAGCGCTGGTCGGCGGTGAAGCTTTCCGGTCCGTTGAAGAATTTGCGGATGCCGACCTTCTGCAAGCTTGGCACGCGGTGCATGGCGCCTTCCAGGATCGGCGCGAAATGATCAAAATCTTCGGGCAGTTCGTCAAAGGCGAAGTCTTCGCGGATGCCGTTCATGCCCCAGGGCTTCGCCTTGGGCTCAAAAGCGCCGAGCAGCAGTTTGCCGGCATCTTCCTTGTAATAAGCGCATTGATCCATGTCGCGCATGACGGGAAGGTCCGGCGTCATGCCTTCCATCGGCTCGGTGACGATGTAGAAATGCTCGCAGGCATGGAGCGGGATGTTGATGCCAAGCTTCTGCCCGATCTCTCGCGACCACATGCCGGCAGCGCAGACGACATATTGCGCCTTGATAATGCCCTCAGACGTGCGGACGCCGGTGACGCGCCCCTGCTCGACCAGCACTTCCTCGACCTTGGTATCCTCGAAGATTTTCGCACCCTGCATGCGGGCGCCCCGCGCCAGCGCCATGGTGGTGTCGGCCGGATTGCACTTGCCGTCCTTGGGATAGAAGATGCCGCCGATGACATCGTCGGTATTCAGCAGCGGCCATTTTTCCTGCACGCCGGCGCGGTCGAGTTCGATGCATTCGACCTCAAAGCTTTGGAGCATGTCCGCACCCCGGCGGAATTCCTCCCAGCGCGCCTCGCTTGTCGCCACCGACAGCGAGCCCGGCTGCACGAAGCCGGTCGCCTGCTCGGTTTCCTTTTCCAGCGTCTGGTAAAGCTCGGTCGTATATTTCGCGAGCTTGGTCAAACTCTCGCTGTAGAGCGAGGCGCGCACGAGGCCCGCCGCATGCCAGGTGGTGCCGGAGGTGAGCTTCTTCCGCTCCAGCAGCACCGTATCCTTGCCCCAGCCAAGCTTGCCCAGGTGATAGGCGATCGAACAACCAAGAATGCCGCCACCGATGATGACGACGCGGGCTTCTGTGGGCAGGGACATGGGCTGGGTTCTTCGTCTGGTTGGAGTGGTTGGTGGATTATGTCGGTGATGCGGACGGTGGGCAAATAGGTGGTTTCGATGGTGGGTATCGGGTTAGCCCCCCTCACCCCAACCCCTCTCCCGCGAGGGGAGAGGGGCTTGGTGCGAAGGTGGCAATAATCATCAGTCGTAACGATCTTGCATTGCGAGTCTCATTCCCTCTCCCCTCGCGGGAGAGGGTCAGGGTGAGGGGGTGCGACTGAAGACTCCGGCGCATCTCACGCCTTCAACCGCTCGTTCTTCGGGTCGAAGATCGGCTCCTCGGCGACGACCGCCGGGAAACGCGTGCCCAAAATCTCGACCTCGAGCTTGGTGCCCACGTCAGCCAGATCCAGCCGCACATAAGAGAGCGCGATGCTTTTGCCGATCCGGAAGCCCCAGCCGCCGGAGCCGACGATACCAATCTTCTCGCCATTCTTGAACACGATCGAGCAGCTTGGCGCATCCGCCGTGTTGCCTTCGACGATGAGCGGCACGAAGCGTTCCTTTTCGCCCGCCGCGTGGCGTTTGCGGAGCGCGTCGCGGCCGATGAAGTCGCCCTTCTCCAGCTTTACGAAGCGCTCGAGGCCGGCATCGAAGGGCGTGTATTCATGGGTGATGTCTTGTTTCCAGGAGCGGTAGCCCTTCTCAAGGCGTAAGGCATCCATTGCATACATGCCGAAATCACTGATCCCGAATTCCTTGCCAGCATCCGTGATCGCCTCATAGACGTGGGTCAAATCATTCATCGGCACATGAAGCTCCCAGCCGAGCTCGCCGACATAGTTGACGCGGAGCGCGGTCACCTTGCGCCCGGCCACCTCGATCACCTGGCAGCTCGGCCAGGGGAAGGCGTTGTTGGAGAGATCGGCGTCGGTGATCTTCTTCAACAGATCGCGCGCACGCGGCCCCGCCAACACCAGCGACGAGGCGCTCTGGCTGACTTCCGTGAGTTTCACCGAGCCATCTTTGGGGAGATGCTGCGTCAACCAATCCATATCGTGCCACAAGCCGGAACCCGCCGACATCAGATAGAACTTGTCCGGCGCCAGACGCGTCATGGTGAATTCGGAAAGGATCGAGCCCTTGGGCGTCAGCGTGTAGGCGAGCGTCACGCGGTTGGATTTCGGCAAGGCGCCGCAGACCAGGTAGTCCAGCCATTTCTCGGCACCCGCGCCCTCGACGATGAATTTCGAAAAGCCGCCGAGATCCATGATGCCGACGCGGTTGGCAACGGCATCGCATTCGGCGCGCACCGGTTCGAACCAGGCCTGCTCCGTGCGGTGGAAGGAGAGCTTCGTCTTCGCCTCCTCCGCATTGCGTGGGAAGTAGGCCGCGCGTTCCCAGCCGCCGCGGGCTCCCATGACGGCACCCTTGGCAGTCAGCTTCTCGAACAGCGGCGTCTTCAGACGCGGGCGGCCGGCGGAGCGTTCTTCATTGGGGAAGCCGATCGCATATTCGTTCTGGTAAAGCTCAATGGCCTTGTCGGTCACATACTTCTGGTCGGCAAAGACCGTGTAGCGGCGATGGTCGAGGCCCCAGAGATCCCATTCCGGCTCGCCATGCACGATGTATTCGGCGATCGTCTTGCCCGCACCACCGCCCTGGCAGATGCCGAAGCTGAAACAGTTGCAGTTGTAGAAATTGGTGAGGCCATGCTGCGGCCCGATATAGGGATTGCCGTCCGGCGAATAGGGGATGGGGCCGTTGATGACCTTCTGCACGCCGACCTGGCCCAGCACCGGCACGCGCGCTACGGCCTGCTCGATATAGCTTTCCAGGCGGTCGAGATCGTCCGGCCAGAGCTGGAAGGCGAATTCCTCGGGGATGCCGTCATGCCAATCGGCTTTGCAGTTCCATTCATAGGGACCGAGGATGAGGCCATCGCGTTCCTGGCGCAGGTAATAGGAGACATCGGGGTCGCGCACCAGCGGCAGCTTTTCCTTGCGCGCGGCCAGTTCAGGAATCATCTCGGTGATGAGGTATTGGTGCTGCATGGCGATGATGGGGAGATACTGGCCGACCATGGCCGCTACCTCGCCGGCACGATAGCCGGCCGCATTGATCACCTTCTCCGCCGTGATCTTCGTGCCGTTCTTGGTGGTGATCTCCCACTCATCACTCGGCAACTGCTTGATCGCGGTGACCGCGTTGAAGCGCTGTACCTTGGCGCCCAGATCCTTGGCGCCCTTGGCCAGCGCCTGTGTGAGCTGCGAGGGATCGATGTCGCCGTCATGGGCATCCCATAGCCCACCGACCAGGTCATCAAGCTCCATGATCGGGTATTTGTCCTTGATCTCGGACGGGCTGAGCATCGCGTAGTCCAGCCCTTGCGCCTTCGCCATGGCACAGGCATGGGCGAATTCTTCCATGCGCGACTTGGTATGCGCCAGCCGGATCGAGCCCGTGACGTGGTAATTCATCGGGTAGTCGACTTCCTGGCCCAGCGTCCGATAGAGCTTCGCGGAATAGGCCTGCATCTTCATGATGTTCCAGGAGCCTGAGAAGGTCGGCACATTGCCCGCCGCATGCCAGGTCGAACCGGAGGACAGCTCGTCGCGCTCAATGAGCAGGCAATCGGTCCAGCCGAGCTTGGCCAGATGATAAAGCGCACTCGTCCCCACGACACCGCCGCCGATGATGACGACACGGGCATGTTCAGTCATTTGGTTCCCCTAGGTCTCGAACTCGTCAAATAGAGTCGTGGGGGGGGGGGGGGGGGGGGGGCCCCCCCCCGGGAGGTGGGGGGGGGGGAAAAAAAAAATGTGGGGGGGGGGGGGGGGGGGCGGCCGGCCCCAAAAAAAA
>NZ_CAKZGO010000031.1 GCF_936916975.1 uncultured Dongia sp.
GGATTGGTCAGCAGCACAGTCATACGTCACTTTCAACCTACAGGACGGAGAAGAGGCCGCGCTGGTGACGATAGAAGATCGATCCTCTGGGCAGTCGGCAGTACTGGAGCTGTATGCTGCGCTTGCTCGATGGCTTGGTGAGGTTACTGAGAGGCGGAAATCGCTGTGATCACAGATGTTCAAGCAGCTCTTGATGCCGTCCTCGGCAGCGTTGCAATCCTACGGCATGCAGCCGGTGCTGGTCGGATTTTCGAGTTGTTCGTCATGACAGGCATAGCTGAGACGCTGAATGGCCGCGGCCACGACGTGTGGCTCCAGCGCTCCGATGGGACGCGGATGAACCCAGGCGATCCAACGCTTGACTTCATCCAGCGCGGTGGGGCTCCATCGGGCATCTCACTGGCTTCAGCCGGCGCCGGTAACGCAAGCTGCATTGGTTTTCAGAAATCAGGCAGCACGCACGTTTGGGAGATTTGGAACGGCGTGCAGTTCGAAGGCCGAAGCGGTGCGGCGCATGAATTGGACATCGCGATTGTGCCGCAGCAGGTCGGAGCTGAGCTTCGCTTGCATGGCGGCACTCCGTTTGGCCGTCCGCGCATTGCGGTTGAGTGTAAGGATGTCGCCACCTCGGGCAGTATCGATGAAATGCGTACCCTGGTCGCGCGGCTCTACGACGTCACGATCCTTGATGGCCATCGATCCCATCTCGGCTTGGGAGCGCCGCCACAGGCGATCTATCCGGGCAATTTCCGCGGCGATCCTTATCACAATTCGCAATTTACCTATCGCCGAGAGAACCTGCACAGCTTCAATGTATTTGCTCGCCGCACAGGTTTTGCCAAAGGCGCGGCGGCGATGACGGCCTATCACTGCATTCAGCCGCATGGTTCGATCACTGCGGGGAGCCCGGAGGCCGACATCCTGTTCACTGACGTAGCGGACTGGATTGATGCCAATCTTCCTTAAGACGCGTCGAGCCCGTGCCGGGCCGGCAGTTACAGCAGAGTTGGTACCAAGCCATACTTTCTCGCGCTAACTGAGACTGCCGAAACGGCAGTGTCAGGTTCGTTCCGAAGCGCTCAAATTACGAATAAAGCTGGCAGGTTCCATAACCCTGCGGCCCAGTCTGAACGCCGGCATCGTGAAAACTCTTTCAGTAGGCGTGCATCCAACACTGCCGCCAATCGACTGAAACTCGAAGACGTGAAGAAATACGTTGAATTCGTCCTCTAGTTGATCAATATATCTTCGACTTCGATCTCAACCGATTGAGAGATGAGTCTGAAGTCCCGATCCGGTACATCGCGCAGCTGGGGGGCTGAGACGTGGCTGATATCGCAGGATTGCTTGTCAAAGTAGCTGGGGATGGTACAGCGTTCACGGCGAACAAACGAACTTTCGGCATAAAAGCCGGTTCGGTCGAACCGATCTTGAGCATGCCTCCCGAGCCGGCTGCAGGCATGGCAGCTCAGGTGGGGCAGGGCGCCACCTGGCTCAAAATCGCTGCAGATTTTAGACATTCGGACAATCCCTGGGACGATGCCCATGCTGTTGTAGATCGCGGTTCGGCCTTTGCCGCCGCGGGCGGACCGCAAATGCTGGCGATCGAGCCCGACCTGGTCCAGCAGTGGGACTACAAGGATGCGAATGGCGATCGCGGCATGGCGGCGACTGCCGCTCCCGTCTGCGTTTTCGACAAGCAGGACGGCAGCGGCCGAAAATCGGTAGAACCTGGAGTAGCCTGGAATGCCGGGGCCGTCTTCAGCCAGTTTGAAGCTGCACGAAATAAGGTCGGCAACAAGCAAGCCAAGATCACCGTTGCTCACCTCGACACTGGTTTCGATCCGACACATCAGACCCAGCCAGCGGGGATCGTTGATAAGGCGCTTTGGCGTAATTTCGTCGATGACGGCCACGGTCCTAATGATGCGGTCGATCATGCGCCCGCAGGCACCTTAACCAGCAATCGCGGGCATGGCACCGGGACGCTCAGCCTGCTCGCTGGCAATAAGTTGGATGGCACGTCACCAGGCTGGGAGGGGTTTTCCGATTATGTCGGCGGTGCCCCTCTCGTGCAGATCATTCCGGTGCGGGTGGCAAACTGGGTCGTGCGCTTCAGTACGTCAACGCTCGTGCAAGGTTTCGACTATGCCCGCCAACAGGGGGCCCATGTGCTTTCCATGAGCATGGGCGGGCTGTCCTCGTCGGCACTCGTCGACGCCGTCAATCTTGCCTATGATCATGGCGTGTTCATGGTCACCGCTGCAGGCAACAACTATGCCTTCAGGCCATCGCCCAAGAGCATCGTCTTCCCGGCCCGCTACCAGCGGGTGCTGGCTGCATGTGGCGTGATGAGCGACGGCCGCTCCTATTCCGGGCTCGCCTCGGGTACCATGCAGGGCAACTATGGGCCCGACAGCAAGATGGCCACGGCATTGGGAGCCTTCACACCCAACGTCCCCTGGGCAGAAATCGATTGCGGCAAGATCGTCGATATGGACGGCGCCGGCACCTCGGCCGCGACGCCGCAGATTGCCGCGGCCGCTGCCCTGTGGCTGGCGGAACACTGGGACACCGTGAAAAACTACCCGGAGCCATGGATGCGCGTCGAGGCTGTTCGCCACGCGCTGTTTGCCACAGCCCTGAAATCGACTGCGAAAATGAACGCTCAGGAAATTCTGGAGAAAATCGGCCAGGGTGTCCTGCGAGCGGAAGACGCGCTTGCCGTATTGCCGCTGGCCGCGAGCAAGCTGAAAAAGCTGAAGCTTGCGACCGACTCGTGGAGCTGGCTAAACCTCCTGATCGGGGGCGGTGTCAGCCTGGCGCCGAGCGGGCCTCAGGCGCAGCAGAAACAGCGCATGCTCGCGCTTGAACTGACGCAGATGGCGCAGCGCGTTGCTTCGGTCGATCAAGCGATCCCCGATCCCGACGCTGATCCGGCACAAATACCAGCCGCTGCCCGCAATCGTTATCTGGAAGCGGCACTTGACGAGGGCAATCCGTCGAAGCAGCTGAGAGCCGTGCTGGAAGCCGCTCTCGGCCGACCCGCCGCGGTCGGTGTGGTTTTACCAGCGCAGCCCGCGACGCCGCCGATCCCGCGCAAGCCTCGGGCCGTTTCGCCGCCGGCACGACGGTTGCGCGTCTATGCGCTCGATCCGGCGGTCGGCAAAAAACTCGAATCGGTTGCGGTTCACCAGGCGACCCTTTCGGTGCCGTGGGATGATGACAGGCCGGACGGGTCCCTCATGCCTGGCCCGGTGGGTGAGTATATCGAAGTTGTCGACATCGATCCGGCCTCGAACCGTGTCTATGATCCCGTCGATCTCAACGACAAGCGCCTGCTTGCCCAGGATGGCCTTGCTCCTTCCGAGGGCAATCCGCAATTTCACCAGCAGATGGTCTATGCGGTGGCCATGACGACGATTGCGCGCAAGGCCATCAACACCGAGGCGCACGTGATCATTGCGGGCTACGGTCGCAGCGGTCAAAACCTGGCTCGCATGCTGGAGACCGAACTCATTCCCTACATGGCGCTCGACCTCGACCCCGACCGGGTGCGCCAGGCCGCCGCCGCCGGGCAGAGCGTCGTGTTCGGCGACGCTGCGCGGCTGCAGCAGACGAGAAATGGCGTTGGTGGGGGCAAAGACGGGTGCGTCCATGGGGTTCACTCCTTGCCTGCGGTCTTGGCCAGAAAGGCTTCCACCGATGCGCGGTGCTCGCTGCTGGTGTAGCAGATGCCCTGAGCCTGGCTGCCCTGCGCGAACACATCGTGCGAGGTCAGCTCGAAGCTCTGGTTGAGGATGGTCTTGGTCAGCGCCAGCGCTGTGCTGGAAGCCTGGCTCAGTTCGGCGGCCCAGGCCTGCGCATCCTCCAACAGCGTGTCGGCGCCAGTCTTGCGGTCCACGATGCCCAGCGCCCGCGCCTCGTCCACCTTGACCTGGCGCCCGGTGAAGATGAGTTCCTTGGCCTTGGCCAGGCCCACGCGGCGCGGCAGGAAATACATGCCGCCGCCGTCCGGGATGATGCCGCGCAGCACATACGACCAGGCGAAGCTGGCCCACTCGCTGGCGATGATGAAGTCGCAGGCCAGCGCGGTGTCGGCACCCAGGCCGGATGCGGCACCGTTGACGGCGGCGATCACCGGCTTGGGCATCGTGTGCAGCAGGGCCTGCGTGTGGTGCA
>NZ_CAKZGO010000032.1 GCF_936916975.1 uncultured Dongia sp.
GAATAATACTGCCATCGCCCTGGCGAAACGAAGGTGACGTCAACATCACGGCGTTCAAGCTCGGCCAAGCTCCGGAGGACAAACAGGTGCGCATGGCCACCGCCGACGAGAACCAAGCGTTTCAATTGCATCTCTACGAAATATGCATGCTGAGCAGGGAGCGTGCCTTCTGCTTTCGAACCGGGTCGACCAGATCGTCCTTTGAAAGGTAGATAAAGCAATTGGTCTGTCCCAGCGATCGGGCGCTGGTCGAAGGGCCGTCCACGCCAATAACCGTCGCCGAAATTCCCATTCCACTGGCAATCCTGGAAATATCCGGTGTTACCTGCTGCAAGGAGCGCAAGGCAGCGAAGACGATAGGAAGGCGCGGCTTTTTTCTGAATAGGGCAGAGAGGACGTCTTCGACAGATGCGCCGACCGATGCCCAGTGTGTCGGACTTTCTCACACCATAGCCTGCCTCTTCAAGCCAGGGCCTCATTTCGCTGACTATGAAAGGATGCGGTCGCGCAAGAAGGATGGTTTTCACGTCTGTGCTCCATTCGCCGGGAAGGCAATATGCTGTCCCTCTCGCTTGGTCGCAAAGACGAGCGCCGTATTACATCGATCGAAAAAGAATTTTTCGCGCGCTAATTCCCGGTTGCTGTTGTCGCGCTACCGGATCAGTGGAAGCGCTTTGCAATCCGATAGTCGACCGATACCAGCCCCGAACCGCAGGATGACGACCAGCAACATACAGGCGCTCATGTGCCATGGGCCGGCTAGAGAAATAATTAGAAGGATTTGAAAATACAGCGGTGCCAGGAACAGCAACTGGGTTCTACTGCTGCCTATTCTCAGTTGCTCACTTTGACATGCCGACAAACTATTTCGGGTACTCTAGCTATTGCTAGCCTCGACGCCCTTACCACCGGGAATAACAGAAAAAGCGCGCTTCACCGCTGCTGAGCTCCTGTACGAATCGACGATCGCCTTAATGCGCCTCGACACATCGCCATTTTGAAACTCGCCCCCCGAAGCCTTGTCTACGATTGAGAGAATCTCATCAATATGAGCGTCCCAGTCTCCATCTGCAATTTCGAGTTTAGAGCGAATCACCTTTGCGATTGCCTCCGAGAAAAGCAACTTACTCGCCAGTATTTCAGCATACATATCAAGTATTTGGTTTTGCTGTACAATTTGCAACTTTACCAAGTCCGCAACCGTCCGTTCCATCGAAATCTCCCGATTGTCCCATGACGTCGTCAAAGTGTGACAATTACCTGCGTTCGTCAAGTTTGCCGCCGCTGAAGTGCACGGTGATGTTCAGATTCTAAGCGGGCAAACCCGACCGAATGGCTGGGGCTCAAGGCTGTAGAGCGAGGCGCGCCTTGAAGGCCCCCCATTGGAGGATACCGAATGAAAAAGATTGCATACCAGCCTGGAATTGGTCCAGGCCAGTTCGCTATTGGAACACATCGCGGGATGAACTAGGCCGATTGTTCGTCCGCGCAGATCGCCAGAAACTGAAACTGCTCGTATCGCTGGTGGCGTTGTTTTTCATGGGAGGTGTCATCGGTGCGGCAGGCTTTAAACACATCGGCTTCATTGCGACGTTGTTTCTGGCAGCCATTCTCCTGGTGTTGGTCGTTGTGCCGATTGTCGATGACATTTCTGTCCACCTAAGGCGGCTCCAGCGTTCGGCGACATCAAATGACAACTAGAATATCCGTCTTGATCAAGCGGGTTTTGGCGACCAGTTTCGTTGTTGTCGGGGCAGAATGTTTGCGAGGACGACGAGCTTTCGCATGATGGCTGTGATGGCGAATTTCTTAGGTTTTCCGGCTTTGACCATGACCTGATATTTTCGCTCGAGATCAGGGTCGAAGCGGATAGCGATGAGCGCCGGCATGTAGAGTGCCTGGCGAAACATGGCCCTAGCGAAGGCACCAGAGCTGTGATGCCGGAGCGGGCGGCAGTGTGACCCGGGCAATCTCGTTCGGCATGATCTTCCTCCATCTGGTCGTTGGCGAGCCGATCAAACGCTCGATCTGCGACATTAAAACTCCTCCCAGCTGTCGCCGCCCTTGCGCGCTGCATTGCCATTGAATGGCTGCGCGATCTTGGCCGCCGTCTGGCGCGCTGGCGATGCCACGGGTCGGGAATGCCAGTGGGCTGTAGTCGGTGCCGCACGATGTTGGTTGCCCCCGGCCCCGATGTTGAACTGCGCCAGCAGTTGAAACAACTGCTCCGCCTCCTTAGCTAGGCCGTGGGCCGCGGCGGTCGTTTCCTCGACCATCGCCGCATTCTGCTGCGTTCCCTGGTCCATGGTGGTGACGGCGGTGTTGATCTCCTTGAGACCGGTTGCCTGCTCGCGCGACGCCTCGACGATGGCGCCGACATTGCCATCCACCTGGACAACCTGCACAACGATCTCCTGCAGCGCCTTGCCGGTATCGCCGACCAATGCCACCCCGCTTTTGACGTGCTCGTTTGACGTGTTGATCAATTCCTTGATCTCTTTTGCCGCCTTGGCCGAACGCTGGGCCAGCTCGCGAACTTCCTGGGCCACGACGGCAAAGCCTTTCCCAGCATCGCCAGCACGCGCCGCCTCAACTCCGGCATTGAGCGCCAGAAGATTGGTCTGGAAGGCGATTTCGTCAATCACGCCAATGATGTTGGCGATTTCGCCGGCCGACTGCTCGATCTTGCCCATCGCCTCAACCGCTTGGCCGACGACCTTGCCGGAATGCTCGGCATTGTCCTTCGTCTTGCGCACGAGCTCGCCGGCTTCCTGGGCGCGGTGACTGGAGTTGCTCACGGTCGTCGTGATTTCTTCACGTGCGGCCGCGGTCTCCTCGATCGCGGCCGCCTGATTCTCCGTGCGCTTTGACAATTCACTCTATGCCGACTGTATCTCTTGCGATGCCGCAGCAATTGCCCCCGCATTCTGCGATATCTGCTGCAGCGCCCCGCGAAGCATCGACGAAGCCTCGTTGAAGTCCACTCGCAACGTCTCCAGCGAGGGCAGGAACGGTGTGCCAAGGGTCGAAGTCAGGTCGCCCTCCGACAGAGCCTTCAGGGCACCTGCGAGTTGGTCGACATTCTCCACACGAGCCGTAACATCGGTCGCAAACTTCACGACCTTGGCCACTCGGCCTTTCTCGTCGAATATGGGGTTATAGGAAGCATTGATAACCACTCGTTTCCCGCTCTTGCCATGGCGAACAAACTCGGCCGCTTGAAATTTGCCGGATCTGAGCTGCTCCCAGAACTGATGGTAGTCGGGAGACGAAGCGTAGGCCCTGTCAACGAATATACTATGATGCCGTCCTACGATTTCATCCAGGCGATAGCCAAGCACATCGCAAAAATTCTGGTTGGCGCTCACTATTTCTCCTGTTAGCGTGAATTCGATTACTGCCTGCACGCGACCGAGGGCCTCCATCTGGCCTTGGTAATCGAAGTTCATGAGCCGTACATTCGCATCTGCCCACTCGACAACAAAGCCAGAAATCTTGTGCCCCTCACAGAGTGGCGTCACAATAAGATCAAAGGCCCGCTGACCTACCGAAATGGTCGCTTTGTGCTGTGTCTTCAGTGCCGCAAGCATGTTCCTCTGGTGGGACGGGTTCTTGTGAAAGATATCGATGTTCGAGCCAATCAGGGTCGACACATTGAAACGTGGCAGCTCTTTCTTCAGATCGCTTTCCGCTTCCTTCAGGAGCTCTCGGGTTGCCGGATTCATGTACGTGATGTTGAGTTCTTTATCGGCGATCATGATCTTGGTGCTAATCATATCAATCGCGCTGAGTCTTGCTCTATCGGTCGCGGAAGACAGTCCGAACATAGTGTTGATTTTCCTTAGGGAGCGAAATGGTCCGTCGCTGATGACAACCAGCCGTAGCAGCGGAGGTATGCTGCTCAAGCAGCGCTGAAGCCCAAGGCTTTCAATACGTTACTCAAGAATCTTGATGCTGACAGTTTTCTTGGGAAAGGGTTTATAATGTCTTAATATTCTGCCGGCTGCACGCAGAATTGGCGCAAATCCGACATTTCTTGCGTATGAACAAGAAACTTGAGCACGACTAAATAGCAGGCTCAGATCCCTCACAACCCTGACTTCCGTCGCGGCCGTGTCGAACGGTGGAACAGAGCGAAGGCAGGAGTGAATTCCATCGAATCCGTGCTCAGATCAGAGCAGACAACGTCTGAGCCTGTGACCTGCCACCGAACTTGCATCCAACGGCGATTAGAGCCTCGGCGGTTTTGCTCTGGGCCCGAACTTTGGACCGCCGGAAGTTAGAGTTTTCCGGCTCTGATCAGGGTGACAGGCTGGTTGCGCCACCGGGATTATGCAACGCGATCGGCACCTTGTATCCGATCGCCGAATGAGGTCGATCCTCATTGTAGTGTCGACGCCAAGTCTCCAACTTATCGCGGCAATCCGCAAGGGTCAAGAACCAATGGGCGTTCAAACATTCCGCCCGGAGCTTGCTGTTGAACGCTTCGATGAAGCCGTTGTCTGTGGGTTTTCCGGGCCTCGAGAAGTCCAGCGTCACGTTGTTGGCATAGGCCCACGTCCGCAGCGTGCCGCTGATGTATTCCGGGCCGTAGCATGTTGGGAGCAAAGCGTCGTTGAAGGTTATGGCCGTCTGCGCAGCCCCAAAATTGCGCAGCGGGCGGCCATAACCTGGGCTCAGGTCTCTATGATGGTTTTGCGAACCACACCACAGAGGAGACCGGCTATGGCCAAGGTGGAGCATACTGCGGATGCCCGTGTTCTGGTAGGCATCGACATTTCCAAACACCGCCATGAGGTGCTGATTGCCGCACCGGGCAAAACACGGCGGCGGCGGTTGACCATCACAAACAGCACGCAAGACTTTAACCGCTTGATCGCGATCTTGGGCGAGTATGGACTGCCAGTTCGGATCGGTTTCGAGGCAACCGGCAACTATCATCGTGTGCTGATGTATCATCTCGGCATGGCCGGGTTTGATCTGAAGCTGGTGTCCTCGGTCGCCTTGGCCCGTACACGGGAGGCGCTGCACAACAGCTGGGACAAGAACGATCCGAAGGATGCCCAGGTCATCTTGCACATGTTGCAAATCGGGGCGGTTCAGCTCTTCCAGGACCCGATGGTTGCGGGCACGAATGACATCCAGGAATTGTCCAAAACCCATGATGCCGTGTCGCGTGCCAAGACCGAGCTTTGGCATCGCATCCTGACCCACTACCTGCCGCTCTACTTTCCGGAAGCCGACCGATTTCATCGGAGTTCGCGCTCCGATTGGTTTTTGGCCTTTCTCGAGATGTTCCCTTCTCCGCATATGATTTCGGCCGTGAGTAAAGAGGAGTTTACCAAGGCGGCATGGGAGGTGGTTGGACGTAAAGTGGAGAAGTCGCTCATGTTATCAGATATTTACGAGACAGCTAAAGAGTCTACGGGGCTCCCCGTATCGCCGGATTCAGACGCCATCCGCATGTTCCGGATGATGTTGGCGGAGGGCAGAAGCCTGATTCGGCAGCGCAATGCTATTGAAGATCGCGCTGTCGAGTTGTTGAAAGACCGGCGCGACTATCAACTGCTGCTCACCATTCCGGGCATCGGTCCGATCAACGCCCTGACAATTCTTGCCGAGACAGGTGACCTGCGCCGCTTCCATCATCACCGACAGTTTCTCAAGTTTTGCGGCATGGATCTCGCCACGGTCCAGTCCGGCATGTTCCGCGGCCGAAGCAAGATTTCCAAGTATGGCAATGCCCGCCTGCGCCGCACTTTATGGCTGGCAGGTCAAACAGCAGTTCTCAAGAAGGCAAACAGCTTCAGGGATAAATTTGAGCGATACATCTCACAAGATCGTCATAACTCGGATCTGCGCCGTAAGGCCTACACCGCCATCGCCGCAAAGATGGCACGCACTGTTCATGCCGTGATCAAGTCCGGCGAACCATATCGCCCCTTCTTTGAGGGGGTGAGCCCAGGCGGAAGGACCCCTCTCTGCAGAGCCGTGGAGGCAGGTTCCTGACCTCGTAGATAATGTTCGGGCCTTCCGCTTGGGATTTAGGATCTCGTCTTAAGGACGGTGAGGGCGGCAACCGCGCCGACCCTGTATTTGCTATGGAAGAGACCACTTCTTGACGGCGGAGCCCGCCTGGGCAACTATACTCATGGTATCCGGTCGCCCGGATGCCCCGTGATCTGACGCCCTGAGACGCGTTTTGCTCCCAAGCTAGGACGTTGTCGGAAACGATCATGCAGGGCTTGCCACGAAGTTCGACCAGCGTGGTCAGTTCGTGGGCAACACGTCGGCCGGAGATCGACGTATCCGGGATGGCGGCCAAACACTCGCGCGTGATATCATCGATAATGCTGAGGATGCGGAACCTGCGGCTACAGGCAAACTGGTGATGGACGAAATCCAATGACCAGCGGGCATTGGCCTTTGCTTCGACCAGGATCGGCGCACGCTGTTGTCCCCCATGAACTGGAATAGGCGGGTCGCAAGCCACGTCGCGCTATGAACCTGAGGCATCGAGATCGTCAGGATTGCCGCGCTACACATCATTAGGAAATCCGTTTCAGATAATTTGCGAACAGACAGGGTTGCGAAAATAGCAAGTCTGGAGGTGGGGCGTTTGTCTGTAATTTGCGGTAGACGCCTGCATAAGCTCCCGTCGAATATTGAAAAATAGCCGTCTTCAAAAACTTCATTCCGCCAACCCCGTGAAGCGATATCCAATTCCCGCTTCGGTACTAATGATCTTGGGGGCTGCCGGATCGCGCTCAACCTTCGCCCGGAGCTGGCCGATGAAGACCCTGAGATATTGCAGGTCTTCGGCATGCGCCGGACCCCAGACTGAAGTTAGCAGTGTCTTGTGCATCACCACCTTGCCGGCGTAGCGGCCGAGCAGCGCCAGCAGGTCGTATTCCTTGGGGGTGAGCTTGATCGCCATGCCATCGCGTTCCACACGCCTGTGGACGAAATCGATCAGGAGTCCGTCGGCCTCGATCCTTTCGCGGCCTGCATCCGTCTTCTGGCTGTGGCGCAGAGCTGTTCGCATGCGGGCAGTCAACTCGCCGATGCCGAACGGCTTTTCGATGTAATCATCGGCGCCAAGGTCAAGCGCCGCGATCTTCTCACTTTCCCGATCGCGCGCTGAAAGTATAATGATCGGGATCGGCGACCAGGCTCTCAGCCTGGAGACGACTTCCTTGCCGTCCATATCCGGCAGGCCCAGATCGAGGACGACGAGATCCGGAGCCATGGTAGCGACCTTGCGGAGGGCCTCGCCGCCGCTCTCCGCTTCGATCACATTGTAACCGGCAGCGTCGAGCGCCGGGCGGAGAAAGCGCAGGATTTGTGGTTCGTCATCGACGATCAACACGCGCTCGCCGGTCATTCTTCCATTTCCTCCAATCGGGGTTGCTCGGGCACAGGAAAACGCATGACGAAGCGGCTTCCACGCTTCTTGACAGCCGGGCTTTCGGCCTGGATCCTGCCGCCCATAGCCTCGACGAAACCTCGGGCGATGGCAAGTCCGAGGCCGGTTCCGGGCTGGCGTCCATCGCTCCTGTCGGATCGACGAAAGAACTTTTCGAAGATCCGTTCCAGGTCCTTCTCGGCAATGCCCTTGCCAAGGTCTGTCACCGAAATCACGGCCTCCTTTCCGTCACGCCGGGCATAGATGGTCACCGGTTCGCCGCCGGCATATTTGACAGCGTTGTCGACCAGATTGAACAACACTTGGCCGAGCAGCACGCTGTCGCCGCGGATCAGCGGCAGGTCGCCGGCCAAGCTGAGTTCTACGCGGGCATCTGGGAAATAGCGTTGCGCACGAACGATCGTATCGCGGATGACGTCGCCGAGATCGACCCAGTCCGATTTCGGATTGACGTTGCCCGCTTCGATTCGCGTCATGTCCAGCAGGTTGCTTACGAAACGAGAAAGCCGTGAACTCTCCTCTTCGATCGTCTCCAGAAGGTCATTGCGGCTCTCGGGAGACATCTTGTCGCCGAGTTGCCGAAGGCTGGTGATCGCGCCGGTGATCGTGGCAAGCGGTGTCCTGAAGTCATGGGAGATCGATGACAAAAGAGCGGAGCGGAATCGATCACCGGCAAGGCTCGCTGTCTGATCCATCATCTCCTTCGACAGTCGCGCCCGATCGATGGCGATGGCCGCCTGGTGCACTGTCGCGCCGAAGACACGCTCCTCGCCACTGTCGAGCGGCTGTTTGTCGAAGTGGAATCCGCAGACGCCGATCACCCCTTGTGGATTGTTAAGCGGCCGGAACTGGAAGGCACTCGATGGCAACGTTCCGGTGCCTCCACCGGCGGCCTCACCCTTCTGGTAGGCCCAGCGGGCTGCAGCGATGTCGAT
>NZ_CAKZGO010000033.1 GCF_936916975.1 uncultured Dongia sp.
CGTCCCCGGCGCCAACACCGCGGCCCCCCGCCGCCGGCCCCCCCCAGGGGTATACCCGCGGGGGGGCCCGCACGCGGCGCCCCGCCCCTGGGGGGGGGCCTGGGGGGGGGCCGGTCCGCGGGCGTTACCGTGGTTTCGCCTGCGGTCCGCGGATCGCCATTGCAGAAAACATGCTGACGAGGGCCGCGAAGACGACATAGCCACAGAGATACCAGGGGTTGCCGCCGTTCTTGTCGATCAGATAGGTGGCAATGATCGGCGTGATGCCTGAGGCAAAGATGCCGGAGAATTGGTAGACAAAGGAGATCCCCGTATAGCGGACCCTGGCGTCGAACAGATCGGCGAACAGGGCTGCTTCGGGCGCGTAGCACATGGCGTAGACAATCCCCAAGGGGATGACCAGTGCCAGGGCGATCAGGATCGTGTTCCCGGTGCTCATCATCATGAAGGCGGGAAAGGCACATAGCGCCAGCAGAAATGCGCCGATCGCATAGGTCTTCGGTCGGCCCCATTTGTCGGACAGCCGCCCGAAGAAGGGGATGGCGAAGATCATGGTGAAGGCCGCCAGCGTCACCAGCCACAACGCCGTGGTGCGCGGCACCTCGACATATTTGGAGAGATAGACGATCGAGAACACGGCAAAGACGTTGAAGAAGACACCGTCGATATAGCGCGCCCCCATGCCGAGGATGATGTTCTTGGGGTATTGCTGGATGAGATCGACGAACGGAATCTTGGCCTCGGACTGTGTGGCCTTGACCTTGGCGAATTCCGGCGTCTCGAGGATCTTGAGGCGAATATAAAGGCCGATCGCCACCAGCAGGATGCTGGCCACGAAGGCAATGCGCCAGCCCCAGGCCATGAACTGTTCGTCAGGCATGATCGAGGCCAAGGCCGTGACGCCGGAGGCGAGGCATAGGCCGATGGCAAGGCCGATCTGCGGCAGGCTGGCATAGAAGCCGCGCTTTTCCTTCGGCGCGTATTCATAGGCCATCAGCACAGCACCGCCCCATTCGCCGCCAATACCGATGCCCTGGGCGATGCGCAGGAGCAGCAGCAGGATGGGCGCCGCCATGCCGATCTGGTCATAGGTCGGCAGCAGGCCGATCAGCACGGTGGCGACACCCATGATCATCAACGTCATGACCAGCATATTCTTGCGGCCGATCTTGTCGCCGAAATGGCCGAAGATGACGCCGCCCAAGGGACGCGCCACGAAGCCGATGGCAAAGGTGGTATAGGCCAGCAGCGTCGAGACGACCGGGTCATCGACCGGGAAATAGAGCTTGTTGAAGACGATGCCGGCGACGATGCCGTAGAGAAAGAAATCATACCATTCAATGGTCGCGCCGATCACGCTGGCGACGACGACGCGCCTCAACTGGCCGGGCGTTGGTTGGGTCTGCTCTGACATAATTTCCTCCCCTGAGTTCATTGTCTGCTTGTTTGCTTGGTATCGATATCCTCTTGGATAAGCGCCGCAGCCTTTTCGGCGATCATGATGGTTGGAATGTTGGTGTTGCCGGAGACGAGCGTCGGCATGATCGAGCAATCGACCACCCAAAGATTGTCGACCCCATTGACGTGGAGGCGCGGATCAACCACGGACCGCTCGTCATGCGCCGGACCCATGCGGCAGGTGCCCGCCGGGTGAAAAATGGTGCCGCCATTCTTGCGCACGAAGGCGAGCAGGCTGTCATCGGTTGTGTGCTCGGCGCCGGGGGCCACTTCCGCGGCGATGAGATCGGAGAGCGGCTGGGTGTTGGCGAGGCGCCGGGCGAACTTCACGGCCGCCACCATGCAGCGGCGGTCGTTTTCCGTGCTCAGATAATTGGCGACGATGCGCGGCGGCTGCAGCGGATCAGCGGAGGCAAGGGTGATGGTGCCGGTGCTCTCCGGGCGGAGCTGGCAAACCGACAAGGTCATGCCCGGAAAGTCATGGACCTTGCCGCCCGCCATGTCGGCGGACAGTGTCGCGATATGGAATTGAATGTCGGGTGTTGTGGATTCCGGCAGCACGCGGGTGAAAAGGCCGCCCTGATTGATGCCGATGGCGAGCGGTCCGGAGCGATGCAGCAGCCATTCCAAGCCCATCTTCACGCGACCGCTGAGTGAATTCAGCGCATCATTCGTCGTGATCGGCTGGTTGCAGCGGTAATAGAGCCGGATCTGCAGATGGTCCTGCAGATTCTGGCCCACCCCGGGCAGGTCATGGACCAAGGGGATGTCATGATCGCGCAGATGCGCGGCTGGGCCGATACCGGAGAGCATCAGCAGTTGCGGCGATTGCAAGGCGCCCGCCGACAGCACGACACCGCGTCTGGCGCGGAGGCTGTGTGATCTGCCACCCTGTTGGTAGTCGACGCCGATGGCGCGCTTCTTCTCGAACAGAATGCGCGTCGTGCGTGCGCCGGTCAGGATGGTGAGGTTCGGCCGCTTCCGCGCCGGGCGCAGATAGGCAACCGCGGCACTGGCGCGCCAGCCGTTATGAGTGCTGAGCTGGTAGTAGCCGACACCTTCCTGAGTCGTGCCGTTGAAGTCGGCGGTGCGTGGCACGCCGCAGCGCTCGGCGGCTGCGATGACGGATTCGATGATGCGATCGGTCTTTGGAATGCTGCTGATATGGAGCGGACCGTGACTGCCATGCAGCTGATCGTCGGCGAAGGCCGGGTTGTTCTCCAGCTTGCGGAAATAGGGCAGCACATCGCGCCAGCCCCAGCCGGGGTTGCCCTGCTTCTGCCAGCGATCGTAATCCTCGGCCTGGCCGCGGATGACGATGAGGCCGTTGATCGAGGAGGAGCCACCGAGGACACGGCCGCGCGGCCAATAAATTTTCCGGTCCGCCATGCCGGATTCCGGTTCCGTGTAGAACTGCCAGTTGACGCTGGGGTCCCACATGGTCTTGCCGTAACCGATGGGCAGATGAATCCAGGGATTGCGATCGCGGGGCCCGGCTTCCAGGACCGCCACGCTGAAGCGCCCGTCTTCCGACAGACGGTTGGCCAGCACGCAGCCAGCCGAGCCGGCGCCGACGACGATGAAGTCATATTCGGTCACGACACTCATGGCGGTGTCTTCTCCCCTGACGGCTGAACGCTGATGAAAGACGCTTCCAGAGTCAATCCTAAATGAGACGAAACGTCTCATTTATTGAAACTCGATCCAAGTTGGCAGATGCTAGAATACTGAGGGGCCAGGGGAGCGAGGATATCTTGAGCGTCGAAAAGAGCAGCGACCGCGATGCAGCATCAGCCGTCACGCGCGGCCTCGAGCTGATCGAAGCCATTGCCGGTGCTGGGCGTGCGCTCACGGTGGCGGAGCTGTGCGGCATCCTCGATCTGCCGAAACCGACGGTGCATCGGCTGTGCCAGCGTCTCGTCGGCAGCGGTTATCTCGTGCGCGAGCCCGGCGACCGGCATTACGCGATCGGGCCAAGGCTGCTGCGCATCGGGCTTGAGGTCATGCGCGGCGGTGCCGGGCCGGAGCGGCGCGCGATCCTGAAAAGCGTCGTCGATCATATCGGCGAAACCTGCAACTTCACGGCACTCGCTGGGCATGAGGTGATCTATCTCGATCGCGTCGAGGCGCGGTGGCCGCTGCGGCTGCATCTTGAACCGGGTTCGCGCGTGCCGCTGCATTGCACGGCCAGCGGCAAGCTCCTGCTGGCCTGCATGGCGGAGGCGCGACGTGCCACTCTGCTGGCGGCCATAGACTTCTCGCCTTTCACGCCACAGACCATCACCGACGCGAAGGCCTTTGCCGCCGAACTGGCGACGATCAGGCAGCAGGATTACAGCCTCGACCGGGAAGAGTTCCTGCTGGGGTTGGTGGCAATCGCAGTACCGGTGCGCGATCGTCATGGCGTGGCGTTGGCGGCTCTCGCCTGTCATGCGCCCAGTGCCCGGCTCAGTCTTGAGCGGGCGGTGAGCTATCTCCCGGTGATGCAGAAAGCGGCGGCACGTCTGGGGCGCACGTTTCCGGATTGATCGCTAGAAGCGGGCGCGCAAGGCTGCGACCTGTTCGCGTGTCAGCGGACGGATGCGCTGGCCTTGCAGCAGCAGGAACAGTTTTGCCGCCTCCTCCAGTTCTTCGGTCGCGTATTGCGCATCGGCGAGCGTCTTGCCCGCGACCACCGGACCGTGATTGGCGAGGAGCACGGCATGCGCCGTCCCGATATGGGCCAGCACCGCATTGGCCAGCGCCTCATCGCCGGGCGGAAAATAAGGCACCAGCGGCAGCTTGCCCACCCGCATCACATAATAGGCGGTGAGCGGCGGCAGCACGTCGGTCGGATCGACATCGGCGAGGATGCTGATGGCGACCGAATGCGTCGAATGGAGATGCACGACGGCCGCGGCATCGGCCCGGGCGCAATAGACGCATTGATGCAGAAAGGCTTCCTTGGTCGGCTTGTCGCCGGAGAGCAGTTCGCCTTTTTCACTGAGATGGGAAATGCGCGCGGGGTCGAGATCGCCCAAGGACGCATTGGTCGGCGTCGCGAGCAGGCTGCCATCGCCCAGGCGCACGCTGACATTGCCGGTCGAGCCGAAGGTGAAGCCGCGGTCGAACAGTGATCTGCCGGTCTTGGCGATGGCGTCGCGCTGCTTGGTCTGTTCGGAGAGGGTGGCGGTCATGACAGCATCTTCCACGCCTTGAGGAAAAAGTCGGGCGCACCGAAATTGCCCGATTTCAGCGCCAGCGCCAATGGCCGGCCGATAAGAGATTTGGTCCAGGGCACGCCGGGGTCGATCTCCGGGCCGATTTCGAGCGCCGTCACGCCGAGGGCAGCGACGACCGCGCCCGAGGTTTCGCCGCCGGCGATGAGGAATCTTGTGAAGCCTTGCGCCGCAAGGCTGGCGGCAACCTCGCCCAGTAATTTCTCGACGAGTTCGCCGGCTTCCGTGCGGCCGAGGCGCTGCTGAACAACCAGCACCTCCGCCGGATCGGCACTGGAATAGACCAGAGCCGGTTTGTCGGCGCTGGAATGCGTGAGCACCCAGTCGGCTACGGTGGAGGCGGTGAGTTTCTTTTCGACGATGGCCAGGGGATCGATGCGCAGGCTGTCGATGCCGGCGGCTTGTGCTGTCGCCACCTGTTGCCGGGTCATCGCGGAACAGGAACCGGCGAGGATGACCGGCCGGCCAGCAGGTGCTGTAAACGCTGCCGCGGTCGTCGTGGGTTGCAGCAAACCCTGGCGGCGGAAATTCTCCGGCAAGCCCAAGGCAATGCCGGAACCGCCGGTGATGAGGGCAAGATCCGCCGATGCCGCACCGATATTGTGGAGATCGGCATCCGTCACCGCATCGACGATGAGATGGCGGATGCCGTCGGCGATCGCCTTCTCGTAAGCAGCCTTGATCGCCGCCACACCGCTGGTCACTGTCGCATAAGACACCAGGCCGACCTTGTGCGATGTCTGTTGTGCCAGCACGCGCACGAGATTGGCGTCGCGCATCGGCGTCAGCGGATGGTCCTTCATCGGGCTGTCGGACAGCAGCTGGTCGCCGACAAAAAGATGGCCCTGATAGATGGTGCGCTTGTTGGTCGGGAAGGCCGGGCAAGCGATGGTGAGCGGCGCGTCCAGCAGGTCCAGCAAGGCATCGGCGACGGGCCCGATATTGCCGTCCGGCGTGGAGTCGAAGGTCGAGCAGTATTTGAAAATGATCTGCCTTGCGCCGGCGGCTTGCAGGATCTGCGCGGCCGCGCGGGATTGAGCAACGGCCTCGCCGGCCGGAATGGTGCGCGATTTCAGGGCGAGGACCACGGCATCGGCCTCTGGCAGATCGAGCGGCTTTTCCGGTACGCCGACCACCTGCACCGTCCGCATGCCACCCCGCGACAGGGTCAGCGCCAGATCGGTGGCGCCGGTCAAATCATCTGCAACGGCCCCCAGCAACATTCTCGACTCCCTGACTTACGGCGTTGTTCAGCATACATAATTTCCAGATTCTGTGAACCGAGCAGAGCCGTTGGCGGTGGCCTTGACAGCAAGCGGGCACCGGCTCTAGGTTCAACTGGTCTGGTTATCGGACCAGCAATACAGTTTAAGCCGGACCAGTGCAACGAGTCCGGAATAGGTGTCAGGGGTGGCAACGCGATGATGACGCAGGAGGCGAACCGGCTGCTGCTGGCGGAGGCGCAAGACCTGCGTCGCAGCCTCACCAAGCGCACCGCCAAGGACATCATCAGCGACAAGATCGCGGCCCTCATCGCTTCCGGCGTGCTCAACATCGACGATGAATTGCCGAGCGAGCGGGAACTGGCGACGGCGCTTGATGTCAGCCGTGAGACCGTGCGCGGCGCCATCCAGATCCTGGCTGCGCGCGGTGTCGTCGAAGTCTCCCAGGGTGCGCGCACCCGGGTGGTCAGCACCGATCTCAGCGGGTTTCATGTCGGCGTTGCCCAGCATGCCGTCATCAACAGCTATGATCTGGAAACCGTGCATGCGACGCGCCTGCTGATCGAACGCCAGGTGGTGAGCGACGCGGCGGAAAACATCAGCAACGAGGCGCTCCTGCGCCTCCGCAATTCTCTGCGCGCACAGGCTGAATGTGCGGACGACCCGGTGCAGTTCCTGATCTGCGACCGCGAATTTCACGTCACCATCTACCGTGCCTGTGGCAACCCGCTCTTGGCCGATCTGGTGACCGACCTTTACACCTACATGATGGATTATCGCCGCCGCGTGATGTCCCGTTCCGGCGCCATCGCCAAGAGCTATCAGGAACATGTCGCCATCGTCGAGGCGCTCGAACGCCATGACCGCGACGCCGTCCTGGCGGCCTTCGGCCATCATCTCGATCGAATCTACGTCACCACGCGGTCGATCCTGGCCGCTTCGGGCAAAGCGACAGCCAAGACGTCCGGCGAAGACCCGGACAGCGAAGACGCCGTCTAGGGGAGGGGCGGAAAGACAGTTCTATTCAACCATCAATCAATCGCCGCACATATCGATCAACGCGGCATATCGGGAGGAGTGACTACCATGCAACGTCGTACTTTTGTCAGCATTGCCGCCGCGGCGGCAGTTGCCGCCACCATGAGCTTGGGCACGTCGGCACCGGCGCTCGCGCAATCCAAGGAAATCGTCTACCTGACGCCGGGTCTCGATTTGCCGTTCTGGCGCTATTTGTCGAAGGGCGTCGAGAAGGTCGCCAAGGAAAAGGGTTACGGTTTCCAGGCGCTCGATTCGCATAACAGCGCCCCGGATCAGCTGAAGAACGCGCAGGATGCGATCGCCCGCGGTGTTGCCGGCATTGTCATCTCGCCGACCGACAGCTCGACGGCGCCCAGCGTGCTGCAATTGGCCAAGGCCGCCAACATTCCCGTCGTCATCGCCGATATCGGCACCAATAGCGGCGATTATGTCTCCTTCATCAGCTCCGACAATTACGAAGGTGCGAGCGGCGTCGGCAAGGCGCTGGCGGAAATCATGAAGGAAAAGGGCTGGCAGGACGGCAGCGTCGGCATCGTCTCGATCTCGCAGGCACGCAAGAACGGCCAGGCCCGTACCAAGGGCTTCCGCGATGCGATGGTTGCTGGCGGCGTGCCGAATGATGCGGGCCTGCAGCAGATGCAGTCCTACACCGTCGACGAAACGTTCAAGTTCAGCCAGGACATGCTGACCGCGAACCCCAACATGCGCGGTATGTTCATCCAGACCGACCAGCCGGCGCTGGGCGCACTCCGCGCGATCAAGGCCGCGCGTCGTACCGGCGAAGTTGCGGTGGCGGCGTTTGACGGTATTCCGGAATTCGTGCCGCTGCTGAAGTCGGGCGAAGTGGTCGTCACCGGCATGCAGCAGCCCTTCCTGATGGGCGTGCGGTCGGCCGAAGCCATGTTCACCCATCTTGAAGGCGGCGCACCGGAGAAGTCGGTGACCGTGCCGATCCTCATCGTCACCAGCAAGAACATCGACGAGCTGCTGCCGACGGTGAAGGAAACCGTGTTCGCGAACGAAGTTCAGTAACCTCCCCAGAGGGCGTCCCTGGGACAACTGAGGCCGGCCAAGTTTGCTTGGCCGGCCTCGATTTCCCGAGCTTGATAATCGCGGGACGATTGATCACTCTTCAGAGGTTCTTCGCTCTTGAACGTGAGTAATTTGACAATTCAACCGCAGTCGGCTGCATCAAACGTGGTGCTTGAAGCCCGCGATGTTGCCAAGAGTTTCGGCAAGACCCGGGCGCTGGTCGATGCGCGCCTGGAGCTCCGGACCGGTGAAGTGCATGGCTTGCTTGGCGCCAACGGCGCCGGCAAATCGACCTTGTCCCGGATCATCACCTGCCATGTGAAGCGCGATGCCGGCGAGATCACCTATCGCGGTGCGCCGCTGGAGACGAATTCGACGCGTGATGCCCTGCGCCTCGGCATTGCGCTGGTGGCGCAGGAAACCACCCTTGCCCCGGACATGTCGGTGCTGGAGAACATCTTTCTGCCGGAACTCGGCCGGCCGGGTCGCCTGTCATTCAATGCCCTGCGCCGCCGTGCCAGTGAAATTCTTGGCCGTCTTGGTCATGAACACGCCTTGCCGCTCGACATGGAAGTGCGCCGGCTGTCGGCAGCGCAGCGCCAGTTGGTCGAGATCGCCAAGGCCCTGGCGCTCGACGCCAATCTGGTCATCTTCGACGAACCCACCGCCTCGCTGAGTCCCAGCGAAGTCGAGCGCCTGTTCGACATCATGGCGCGGCTGCGCGATGACGGCCGCGCGCTGATCTTCGTCTCGCATCGGCTGGAAGAGGTCTTCGCCATCACCGACCGCGTCACCATCATGCGCGAGGGCCGCACCGTCGCCAATGCCGTGCCGACGACCAGCCTGACGCAATCCGACATCGTCCGCCACATGGTGGGCCAGGAATTGAATACGGTCTATTCCCATGCGCCGGCCGCGGTGGCGGGGGTGGTGGCCCCCGTCGTGCTGGAGGTCAAGAATCTGTCGGCGCCGCCGGCGGTGCGCGATATTTCCTTCTCGGTGCATCGCGGTGAGATCCTGGGGCTGGGTGGCCTGGTCGGTGCAGGGCGGTCGGAAGCAGCGGAAGCCATCTTCGGCCTGCGCCCGCGCAAGGGCGGTGTCATCAAGATCGAAGGGCGTGAGATCAATCCGACGAAGCCCGCCGACGCGGTAAAGGCCGGGATCGGCCTGGTGGCGGAAGATCGCCGGGTGCAGAGCATCGTGCCGGATCTCACGGTGCGGGAGAATCTGCTGCTCGCGCATATCGGTGCCCATCGCGGCTTTGGCCTTGGCTATGCGCAGCGCGAGAAGAAGCTGGCGGCGTTGATCAAGAGCCTCGATCTGCCGGCGGACCGGCTGGATGCCAATCTGCTGACCTTCTCCGGCGGCATGCAGCAGAAGGTTGTGATGGCGCGCTGGCTGTTGCTGGAGCCCAAGGTGCTGATCCTCGACGAGCCGACCAAGGGCGTCGATATCGGCACGCGCGCCTCGATCTACGGCATCCTGCGCGAGATCGCCGCGTTGGGCGTGGCGGTCGCTGTCATTTCCTCGGATTTCGAGGAGTTGCTGGGTCTGTGCGAGCGGATCGTCGTGATCAGCGACGGCACCAGCATCGCCGATTTGCCGACCACGATGCTGGATGAAGAGAAGCTGACGCTGCTGGCAGCGCCACGCACCTCGACCGCCCGCAACACGGAATTCCTGCGCAAGCTGACAGCCGATTTCGGCGGCACCGCCTTCTGGGCGCTGCTGGAGGAGAATGGCGTCATCTGCCTCAGCCAAACCTCGGCGACCACCGACATCGATACCGGCCTGCGGCCCGGCGAAGCGCGCGAGCTTGAAGCGACGCGCATTCCATCGGCCTTGCGCCAGCGCGCGCCATCCTTCGTCACCGAGGCAGGCTATGCGACGCTGTTGCTGCCCATGCGCAGCCGTCGCGGCAGCGATCTGGGCTGGATCGGCCTGACCTTGCCGGCAGATGGCAGCCTGCCGTCGCCGGATATCATCGCAGCGCGCATTGCAGCGCTCAACGCCATCGATTGAGATATTGAGAAGAGGCCGTTTCGTCATGTCGACCAACACATCCACCGCCAAGAATTTCTTCAGCGGCCTGACGCGACGATTGGAGATCCGCATGCTGGGTCTCGCCGTCGCCATCGCGATCTGTCTCAGCATCCTGTCGCCCTATTTCCTGACGGCGAACAACATCTTCAACCTGCTCGATCAATCGGTGGTGATCGGCATCGTCGCGGTGGGGATGACGCTGGTCATCCTGACCGGCGGCATTGACCTGTCGGTGGGGTCGGTGGCCGGCATGACCGGCATCGTGCTTGGCCTTGCCTTGCAGCAGTTTCCGATTCCGGTGGCTATTCTGTTCGCTGTCCTGACGGGCGCTGGCGTCGGGCTCGTCTCGGGCATCCTCACCGCCTATTTCGGCCTGGCGGCTTTCGTGGTGACACTGGGTGTCATGGCGATCGCGCGCAGCCTTGCCTATATCTTTTCCGGCCAGACGGCGATTTCCAATATCCCCGAAGCGATGTCGAACATCGTCTACACCGACGTCTTCGGCATCCCCAGCAACGTCCTGTTTCTGGTCCTGCTCTATGCCGTGGCTTGGGCCTATCTGACCTATACCAAGGGCGGGCGGACGATCTATGCGGTGGGCTCGAACAAGGAAGCGGCGCGCGCTGCCGGTCTCAATGTGCTGTTCTATTCCATCCTGCCTTATGTGCTGTCCGGTGCCCTGGCGGCGGTGGCGGTTACCTTTTCGATCGCGCAATTGCTCTCCGCCGATCCGCTGGGCGGCAACCAGATGGAGCTGGATGCCATCGCCGCGGTGGTAATCGGCGGCGCCAGTCTGTTCGGCGGCCGCGGCTCGATCATCGGGACCCTCATCGGCGTGTTCATCATGGTGATGATCCGCAACGGCCTCAATCTGCTGGGCGTCTCGCCGTTCTGGCAGGGCTCGGCCATCGGCTCGATCATCATCATCGCCTTGCTGGTCGAACGCCTGGTCAATTGGCGTTCCGGCCGCTAGTGGGGAGGAGGCAATGAGCACCGAACCGTCGCTTGAGCTTAAACTTTTCGGAACCGAAGAGAAGGTCGAGGCACCGCGCGTCCTGAAGGCCGGACCGCTCTCGGCTGAATTCGAAGCTGGTAATCTGCGTTATGTCCGTTTCGCCGGCGCCGAGATCATGCGCGCCGTCTCGTTCATCGTGCGCGACAAGGATTGGGGTACCTATAATCCAGCGATCGCCAATTTGAGCGTGACAGAGGACGCGGCGGGCTTCCGCGTCACCTATGATGCGCTGACCGGGGACGACAAGCAGCGTTTTCGCTATCAGGCGGAGATCACCGGCACGCCGGATGGTCGCCTGGTGTTCCGTGGGCGCGGCGAGGCAGTTACGGATTTCCTGACCAATCGCACCGGCTTTGTCGTGCTGCATCCGATCGACGGCGTTGCCGGCGCCCCGGTGGAGATCCGGCATGTCGATGGACGCATCGTCAAGAGCAGCTTCCCCTCGGTGATCGATCCAGTGCAGCCGATGATGGATCTCCGTGCGCTGACCCATGAAGCCGCACCGGGCATCAAGGTGACTTGCCTGATGGAAGGCGACACCTATGAGATGGAGGACCAGCGCAACTGGACCGACGCCTCCTACAAGACCTATGTCCGCCCCTTGGCGCTGCCCTGGCCCTATACGCTCAAGGCCGGCGAGAAGCTCGACCAGGCGGTGACATTGACGGTCAGCGGTGCTGCGGCCGGCGCCCGCGGCGACGAGACCGTCGCGGTGACGCTGGGCGCTGCCATCGGCACGGTCCCCGCCCTTGGTGTGGGGCTTGATCCCGACGATATCGACAGCGCCGTGCAACAGGCGACGATTTTGCGCGAGCTTGGCGTCGATCATGTCATCTGCCATCACGATCCGCGCCGCGGCCACGATGCCACGACCTTGCAGCGACAGATCGCGACCGCCCAGGCGACGGGTGCAGCGCCCTGGCTGGAAGCCGTCATCACCTCGGTCGATGCCTGCGAGGCGGAGATTGCGGCGTTGGGTACGATGGTCGCCAAGCTCGGCGCGCCGTTTGCGACCGTGCTGCTGTCGCCGGCGCCGGATATGAAATGCACCTTGCCCGGCAGCGTCTGGCCGCCTTGTGCGCCCTTGGACGCGATCTACCGGGCCGCGCGGACGGCGTTCCCCAAGGCGCGCCTGGGTGGCGGCATGTTCAGCTATTTCACCGAGCTCAACCGCAAGCGGCCACCGGTCGACCTCCTCGATGTTGTCAGCTTCACGACCTCGGCCATGGTGCATGCCGGCGACGACCGCTCGGTCACGGAAACGTTGCAGGCCTTGCCGGCGATTGCTGCGAGTGCCGCTGCCATTGCGGGAGCGAAGCCGTTCATCGTCGGGCCAGCGGCGATCGGCATGCGCGACAATCCCTATGGCGAGAAGCCGAAGAGCAATCCCGGCAATATCCGTCAGGCGATGAACTGGAACGACCCGCGGCAGCGCGGCCTGCTGGGTGCAGCCTGGGATCTCGGCTACTTCGCCCGTTTCGCCTATGGTGGCGCGCGGGCCATCTCGTTGGGCGGCTTTACGGGCGCCTTTGGGACCTTGCATGCGCCCGCGAGCTATCCCCAGCCCTGGTATGACGAGTCGCGCGGGTTGTTTCCGTTGTTCCATGTTTTGCGCGGTCTTGGCTCCCTGAAGGGCAGACCCTTGCGTGAACTGGTTGTCTCACGGCCGGCCGAGATACTAGGCTTGGCCGCCGATGGGGTTGCGGGGCTGGAGATCTGGCTGGCTAACCTTACCGGCCACGCGGTGACGCTGAATCTGAAAATCACGGCTTACGAGCTTGCCCGATTGGACACGGAAAGCTATGTCAATGCGAGTAAAGATGTCAGCCTGCTGGACCAGTTTACCGCCGGTAACAGCGAGATCCTGACCCTGGCACCCTATGCCATCCTACGTCTGCGCAAGCGTGCCTAACGATCGATAACAAGAGGTCTTTTCTTTATGCATATTCTCATCATCGGTGCGGCCGGCATGGTTGGCCGGAAACTGACCGAAAAGCTGGTGGCCCTTGGCGGCCTTGGCGACAAGCCGGTGGACAAACTCACGCTGGTCGACGTCGTTCCGCCGAGCGCGCCGGCCGGATTTACGGGGGCGACGCAGCTGCTGACGGCCGATCTGTCGCAGACCGGCGAGGCCGCCAAGCTCATCGCCACCCGTCCGGACGTGATCTTTCATCTGGCCGCCATCGTGTCGGGCGAGGCGGAGGCCGATTTTGACAAGGGCTACCGTATCAATCTCGACGGCACCCGCTTTCTGTTCGAAGCAGTGCGGCAAGAGGGCCTGAAAATCCCCTACAAACCGCGGCTGGTCTTCACCTCCTCGATCGCGGTGTTCGGCGCGCCCTTCACCGAGAAGATCGACGACACCTTCCTCAGTGCGCCGCTCACCAGTTATGGCACGCAGAAGGCGATCGGCGAATTGCTGCTGTCGGATTATTCGCGGCGCGGCTTCTTCGATGGCATCGGTATTCGCCTGCCGACGATCTGCGTCCGCCCAGGCAAGCCGAACAAGGCGGCATCGGGCTTTTTCTCCAACATCCTGCGCGAGCCGCTGGTGGGGCAGGAGGCAATCCTGCCGGTGTCCGAGAACGTGCGCCACTGGCATGCCAGCCCGCGTGCTGCGGTCGGCTTTCTGCTGCATGCGGCAACACTTGATACGGAACGCGTCGGTCCGCGCCGCAATTTCAGCCTGCCGGGTCTGTCGGCCACGGTGGGTGAGCAGATCGAGGCCTTGCGCCGTGTCGCCGGCGAGAAGGCCGTTGGGCTCATCCGTCGCGAGAAGGATGCGGTGATCGAGAAGATCGTGGCCGGGTGGCCGAGCGATTTCCGCCCCGAGCGCGCGCTTGCACTGGGCTTCCGTGCGGAGAGCTCGTTCGACGAGATCATCCGCGTCCATATCGATGATGAACTGGGCGGCAAGATCGCCTGACCGATTGCAGGGAACAATATCATGACCATCAAGACCGCGATCGTGACCGGGGCCGGCACCGGTGTCGGCAAGGCCATTGCCAAGGCGCTGCTGGCGCAGGGCTTCAAGGTAGCCCTCGTCGGCCGGCGCAAGGAGTTGATCGAGGCGGCGGCGAAGGAGGTCGATTCCAGCGGCAGTAACGTCCTGGCAGTCTCCGCCGATATCGGCGATCCCGTGGCCGTCGCGGCCTTGTTCGAGAAGGTGAAGGCGGCCTGGGGCCGGCTTGATGTTCTGGTGAACAATGCCGGCGTGGGCGCACCGGCCATTCCGCTGGAAGAATTGACGCCGGAGCATTGGCATGCGGTGGTTGCCTCCAACCTCAGCGGTGCCTTCTTCTGCACGCAGCAGGCGTTCAAGATGATGAAGGCACAGACGCCGCATGGTGGCCGCATCATCAATAACGGCTCGGTCTCGGCGACGACCCCGCGGCCGAATTCCTCGCCCTACACGGCGACCAAGCACGCGATCACCGGCCTCACCAAGGCGACTGCGCTGGATGGCCGGCCGTTCGACATCGCCTGCGGGCAGATCGATATCGGCAATGCCAGCACGGAGATGACGCAATATATCCAAGCTGGCGCGCTGCAGGCGGATGGCTCGAAGAAGCCCGAGGCGACGATCGACGCCAAGCATATTGCCGACGCCGTTGCCTATATGGCCAACCTTCCGTTGAGCGCCAATGTGCTCACCATGACGGTGATGGCAACACAGATGCCGTTTGTCGGCCGCGGCTGACGGTCAGTTGAGGTTATCGCGCCAACCAAGCCCGGCCAGCGTGCCATTGGCCGGGCGGTATTCGCAGCCGACAAAGCCGCGATAGCCAAGCTCGTCGAGTGCCCGTAGCACACGGAAGTCATCAAGCTCGCCGCTGCCCGGCTCATGACGCGCCGGCACCGCGGCGATCTGTACATGGCCGATCAGGGGGAACAGGGATTTCAGGCCCGTCAGCACGTCGCCGTGAATGATCTGCCGGTGATAGATGTCGAATTGCAGTTTCAGATTGGGCCGGCCAAGTTCCGCGATGATACTGGCGGCGAAGTTGAAATCGTTCAGGAAATAGGCCGGCATGTCGCGGCCGTTGATCGGCTCGATCAGGATGTCGAGACCAGCGGTGGCGGCCCTGTCGCAGGCAAAGCGCAACGCATCCAGATAGGTGGCGCGTGCCCTCGGGTCTTGCCGTGACGCAAGGCCGCTCATCACATGCACGCGTTTGACGCCGGTGGCCGCCGCATATGTCAGCGCCGTGTCGACCGAGGCGCGGAATTCCGCCTGGCGATCAGGAAGGGCTGCCATGCCACGATCACCGGCATCCCAATTGCCGGGCGGCAGGTTGAACAGTGCCTGGCTGAGCGCGTGCTGCTGCAGCCTGGCGCCGATGACATCCGCCGGATGCTCATAGGGGAACAGATATTCGACCGCGTCGAAGCCCGCATCACGCGCCGCACCGAACCGCTCCAGGAACGGGTATTCGTTGAACATCATCGACAGATTGGCGGCCAGGGCGACCATGAATTGTCCTCGGGAATCGTGCATCTTGATGGGACGAAAACTATAGCAATCACGGCCATCGGGCTGGAACCAAAATCCATCCGAGCAGGCGTTTATCTCATCGCTGCGACCATACTGACACACAGCTTTGTTATGGCTATGGTAGCGGTCATGCTGATCGAAACCAAACTCAGGCCGCCGGTTCTGAAGGCGGATCTCGTTTCCCGGCAGCGGTTGATCCGCTTGCTGGACGGTGCCCTGTCGGCACGCCTTGCCGTGCTGTCGGCACCACCCGGTTTTGGCAAGAGCACGCTGCTGGGGCAATGGATCGCGGCGTTGCGGACGCGGGATGCTGCCGTCGGCTGGTTGGCGCTCGACAGTGACGATGACGAGATCGGGCGGTTTCTCACCTATCTGGTGGCGGCGATCCAGCGCGCCGATCCGCAGATCGCCCAGCATGTGCCGGCCTTGCTGCAATCCAGTCCGGTCCTGCCGGTCGATTCCGTGCTGACCTCGATCGTCAATGATCTGGCACAGCGTTCGCAGCCTTTGTTCCTGGTGCTGGATGATTGCCAGTTCCTGAGCAACCCGGAAATCTGCCGCTTCCTGGATGCGCTCCTGACCTACGCGCCGTCCTGCCTGCATCTGGTGGTGGCGACACGTGGACCGTTGCCGTTCGGTTTGGCGCATATGCGTGTCCGCGGGCAATTGATCAATCTTGACGACATGCAGCTGCGTTTCTCGCTGGAGGAAACGGAAAGCCTGTTCGATGCGGCAGCACTCCATGACCTGCCTTTGGCGGATGTGGTGACCTTGCAGCACCGGACCGAAGGCTGGGTTGCCGGTTTGCAACTGGCGTCGCTGTCACTGGAGGAGCCGGCGGGGCGTCCCGCCTTCATTCAGAATTTTTCCGGCAGCCACCGCGATGTCGCCGCATTCCTGACGCAGGATGTGCTGGCGCGACAATCACCGGAGGTGCGGGATTTCCTGCTGCAGACATCGATCCTCGGGCGCGTGTCGGCACCGCTTGCCGATGCGGTCATGGGGCGCAGCGACAGTGCCGCCATGTTGCAGTCGATCGAAGACGCCAATCTCTTCCTCATCCCGCTCGACAGGGAACGCAACTGGTTCCGCTATCACCATCTGTTTGCCGAGTTCCTGCAATCGCGCCTCGCGGAAAAGGGTGCCGCCGCGATCGAGATCCTGCATGGCCGTGCTGCCGATTGGCTGTCCGCCCATGGGCTGACGTCGGAAGCCGTGTCGCATGCCCTGGCGGCCGGTGATGCGGACGGTGCGGCGGCTCTGGTCGAAGCATGTGCCATGCCGCTGATCATGGCGAGCCATCTCAACACCGTGCGCGCGTGGCTCGGTCGTCTGCCGGCGGAACTCATCGCGCGGCGCCCGCATCTGCAGTTGGCCGAGGTGTGGATCCAGTTTCATATGAGCCGGCCGCAGGAAGCGGCGCGCACGTTGAAGGCAGCCAAGGAATCGATTGCCACAGCGTCGCGCCGCGGCGAGCTTACACTAGCGGCCCAGGTGGCGTTGCAGGCCGAACTGACCACCCTGACGGCCGGCGTCATTTCGGCCGCAGACAGGTCCAAGACCGCAGCGCGCCTTGCCGAAGGCTGGCTCGCGGATATGCCGGAGAACCAGCCGTTCTTCAAGGGCACGCTCAGCAACATCAAGGCGTTTTCGCATCTGTCGCTCGGCGATCTTGATGGTGCGCGCATCCTGTGCCTGAAGGCGCGGGACAGCCATGGCCAGGCGCAATCGGTGTTCGGCGTCGTCTATGCCGATCTCATCCTCGGCCTCACCGAGAAAGCTGCCGGCAATCTCACCGGGGCCAGTCAGTATTTTGCGCGGGCTATCGCGCTGGCACGCGAGCGGCTCGGTGCAGGCTCCTATGCCGAAGCGATGGTGGCGATCTTCGAGGTCGAGCTGCTCTACGAATGGAATGACCTTGGTGCGGCGGAACGCCTGCTGCACACGCACCGCCAGATCATCGAGGAATGCGGCCTCGTGGTCCACGAAATGGCCTGCAAGCTGCATCTGGCACGCATCGCCGCTGCGCGCGGTCGTCATGACGAGGCGATGGCGGTGCTGGAGCGGGCGGAACGGCTCGGCATCGAGAAGCGTTATCACCGGCTGACGGCGAGTGCGCTCAACGACCGCATCCGCCTATTGCTTCAGCGGGGCGATGTGCAGGCGGCGCGCCTTGCGTTGCTGGCGCGCGGCATCGGTGGAACGGTGCGAAAACCTGCGCTGACGCCGACGACCGAACCTGAATACCTTGCCCAGGCACGCGTGCTGATCGCGTCCGGTAAACCGGAGGCCGCCTTGCGCATGCTGGATCTGGTGGCTGAGAATGTGCGTAAGGACGGGCGGTTGCGGCGGCTGGCACAGGTGCGGGCGCTGGCTGCCATTGCGGCACATCAGGCCAATGATGCGCTGTCCGCCCTGGCCGCGGCGGTCGATGCCGTATCGATCTGCGCCCCGCAGCGCGCCTTGCGGACCTTGATCGACGAGGGCGCGGCGATGCGCGACGTGATCGATTTTGCGCGCCGCCGGATGCCGAGCTGGTCCGGCGATACGCCGACCGGCCAGTTCATCGACCGTCTGATGGAAGAATTCGGCAGGCCGGATCGCAGCCCATCATCCTTGCGCGGTAATCTGCGTCGTGCCGATCCCGGCTTCAGTCCGCGCGAAATCGACGTGGTGCGCCTGCTCGGCGTGGGCCAGAGCAACCGCGACATGGCGCAATCGCTTGGCATGGCGCCGGATACGGTGAAGTGGCATCTCAAGAACATCTTCGGCAAGCTGGGGGTTGCCAACCGGACCCAGGCGGTCTTGCGGTTGCAGGAGATCGGCCTCGCTGTCATGCAATCCGCTAACCGGTAATTCTCACCCGAACGGGTGGGTAGACCCACCCACACCTTACCTGGATGGGGCGGGACAAGTCCCAGCACCTCCGCCAATGTTGGAAAAACAGGCCTGATCGATGGAATCGGGCGCGGCGCTTGGGGGCGGATATGGCGGAAAAGAACGTGATCGGCAATGCGACCGGTTTCGTCTTTCACGAACTTTACATGTGGCACAACACGTGGAACTGGGCGCAGGTGTTTCCGCCCAGCCTCACCGTGCAGCCGGGTGAGCATGCCGAAAATGCGGAGAGCAAGCGCCGCTTCCGCAATCTCCTGGAGGTGAGCGGTCTCCTCGATCACCTGACGCCCATCAAGCCACGCGCCGCCACCGAGGACGAACTCGCCCGCTTTCACACCCGCCCCTATATCGCGCGCATCAAGAAGCTAAGCGCCGAGAATGGCGGTGATGCCAGCATCATGACACCGTTCGGCAAGGGCAGTTTCGAGATCGCGCAGCTATCGGCCGGCGGCACCATGGCGGCCTTCGACGCCGTGATCGAAGGTCGCGTCAAGAATGCCTATGCGCTCGTGCGCCCACCCGGCCATCATGCCATCGCCGATCTTGGCATGGGGTTCTGCCTGTTCGGCAATGTCGCCGTGGCCGTCATGCATGCGCAGGCAGTGCATGGCGTCGGGCGCGTTGCCACGGTGGATTGGGACGTGCATCATGGCAATGGGACGCAGGCGGCGTTCTACGGCAGCAAGGATGTGCTGACCATTTCGCTGCATCAGGACAATCTCTATCCACCCAATTCCGGCGGGCTTGCCGAAACCGGGACGGGGGCGGGCAAGGGCTACAACCTCAACGTGCCGCTGCCGCCGGGTTGCGGCAATGGGGCCTATCTCGCGGCCTTCGAGCATGTCGTGCTGCCGGCCTTGCGGCGCTTCAAGCCGGAACTGATCGTGGTGCCGTCGGGCTTCGATGCCTCCGCTGTCGATCCGCTCGGCCGCATGATGGTGACGGCGGAGGGCTACCGGCAGATGACGCGCCTGCTGATGACAGCTGCAGACGAGTTGTGTGGTGGCCGTCTGGTGATGTCGCATGAAGGCGGCTATTCGCAGATGTATGTGCCCTATTGCGGCCTTGCCGTGATGGAGGAAATGACCGGCATCAAGACACATGTTGCCGATCCCTGGGAGGAGCCGATGTCGACCTGGGGCCAACAGGAATTGCAGCCGCATCAATGGACAGCCATCGAGGTGGCGGCGAAACTGGTTACCGATATCAAATAAGGACAGGTCCGCGCCGGGCCAGCCGCACCGGCAGCGACCGATCAACTTCATGAAGGCGGCGCTTGAGGGAGAGCTTTAGACATGTCTGAGAAGATCGCGAAACCCAATATCATCCCCAGCCGCCGCAACTTCCTGAAAGGTGCCGCAGCGATGGGTACCGGTGCCGCCGTGCTGGCCGGCATCAATGATGGCGCCCGCGCCGATGGCGATCCCATTCCGGTGGGCCAGGCCGCGCCGCTCACTGATTTCGCCGCCGCCGACGGCGTCGAGTTCAAGAATGGCCTGACCCTGGCTTGCGAGGAGATCAATGCGCTAGGGGGCATTCTCGGCCGGCCGCTGGAGCCCTATTTCGAAGACACCAAGCAGATGGGTGATCCGACCAACGTCCAGGCGGCGCAGCGCCTCATCGATCGACATGCGGTGCACGCCATCATCAACGGCTACAATATCGGGTCCGGTGCTGCCATTCAGGACGTGGTCGCCGATGCCGGCATCATCTATATCCATTACGACACGACGATCGGCCACAACAACCTCATCAAATCAGACCCGGAACGTTATTTCGGCTCGTTCCAGGGCGACCCGGCCGAATATTGGTATGGCCCGGGCTTCCTGAAATTCATCAAGGATCTCGAGGAAGCCGGCCAGTTCAAGCGCGGCAACAACAAGATGGCGGTGGTGCTGTCGGCCGGCGTCTATGCCGCCAACATCGCCAACGCGATCAAGGAAAAAGGTGCCGAATATGGCTGGGAGATCAGCCTGTTCGAGACCGTCAACGTGCCGATCTCGGAATGGGGCCCGACCTTGGCCAAGATCCGCCAGGATCCGCCGGCGGTCATCGCCATCACGCATTTCCTGCCCGCCGATCTTGCCCAGTTCATGGTGCAGTTCGTGCCGAACCCGACGCCCAGCCTCGTCTACATGCAATACGGTCCGTCGATTCCGGCCTTCCGCGATATCGCCAAGGAGGCGTCGGTCGGCGTCGTCTACGCAACCGTTGTCGGCGCGTTGCAGGACGAAATCGGCGCCTCCTTCGAAAAGCGCTACAAGGCGAAGTTCGGCGAGAATGCCGGCCACAATTCCGGCGCGCAGCCTTATGACGGCGCCTATGTCTGGGCGACGGCCGCGGCTCTGGCGGGCGGCAGTGCCGAACCCGGCAATGAGGAACAGAACCGCAAGGTAGCGGCACGTATGCGTAGTATGATCCATCGCGGTGTGACCGGCACGACGCGCTTCATGCCGGATGAACAGGCGGCCTACACCTATCCGACCCAGGTCAACGATTCCTCTCTTGGCATGCCGCATCAGTTCCTGCAGATTCAGGATCATACCAAGAGCGGTGGCCTGATCGCGCCGGCGCCCTACAACACGGCGAACTTCGTCCTGCCGCCCTGGATCAAAGGTTGACCAAGGTCCGCAAGACGATCTGAGGGATAGAACGGATATGGCGACGGCCGTCGGCGAACCGCTGCTGGTGTGCCGGAATGTGAGCAAGCATTTCGGTGCCCTGACGGCCGTCAACAATCTCAGCTTCGAGCTGATGCCGGGCGAGGTGCTCGGCATTGGCGGTCCCAACGGCGCCGGCAAGACGACGCTGTTCGAGGCGATCTCGGGCCTCAATCCGGCGAGTGCCGGCGAGATCCTGTTCCAGGGCCGCAACATCACCAATCTGCGGCCCGAAGCCTTGTGCCATGCCGGCATTGCACGCACCTTCCAATTGAATGCCGGTTTCGACAGCCTGACCGTGCGCGGCAATGTCCAGGTCGCTGCCTATTTCGGGCGGCGCAATCGCATCATTCCCGGCCTTCGCATTGGTCGCGACGTCGAGGCGCTGGTCGATGAAGCCTTGGCAGCGGTGGGTCTCACCGGCAAGGACGACCAGATCGTCGGGCGATTGGCCGTCCTCGACCGCAAGCTGCTGATGCTGGCAGGCGCGCTGGCCAGCCAGCCCACGCTGTTGTTGATGGACGAACCGGTCGGTGGCTTGAACCCGAAGGAGATCGACCATGTGATGGGCGTGGTGCGTGCCATCGCCGCCAGCGGCATCACTATCATCCTCATCGAACATGTCATGCGCTTCCTGGTGCAGCTCTCCAGCCGTGTCCTCATCATGCATCACGGCGAGAAAATTTTCGAAGGCAAGCCCGAAGGCCTGATCCAGGACCGCAATGTGGTCGATGTCTATCTCGGCGAAGGCGCCTCGCGCCGGCTGGGCGCCTTGCTCGAAGAGCGGGCCTGACCCATGAGTGCTCTTCTTACCCTGCAAAATGTCACCGCGGGCTATGGCAGCCAGACGGTGCTGCGCGAGATCTCGCTCACCATTGCCGAAGGCGGTCTCACGGCCATCATCGGCCCTAACGGCCATGGCAAGACGACCTTGCTGCGGGCTATTTCCGGTCTGCTGCCTCTGCGTGCCGGCAGCATCTCGCTGGGTGGATTGAACCTGACTGGATTGCGACCCGATGAGATCGTGGCGGCCGGCATCATCCATGTGCCGCAGGGCGACATGCTGTTTCCGGAAATGACCGTGATCGAAAATCTGTTGATGGGTGCTTATCTGCCCGAGGCGGCGGCGGAGAGTGCGATGCGCCTGGAGCAAGTCTTCGCTCTGTTGCCCAAGCTCAAGGAACGGCGCAACCAGGTTGCCAGCACCCTCTCTGGCGGCGAGCGGCGCATGGTCGGCATCGGCCGTGGCCTGATGGGTGGTGGCCGGTTGCTGATGCTGGATGAACCCTCGCTGGGTCTGGCACCCATCGTGATCGACCAGATCTATGACGTCATCGGCGAATTGGCGGCGGCGGGCCAATCCATCCTGGTGGTGGAGGAGAACGCCGCGCGCGTCGCCGACAAGGCATCGCTCATTACGCTCCTCGACAACGGCCATCTGGTCTGGACCGGGCAGGGCGCCGAATTGATGGCCCGCCCCGAAATCCTCGAAACCTATCTGGGGGCCTGACGCGCCATGGATGTGATCGTTCAAATCCTCGCCTCGGGCCTCACCATGGGGGCGATGTATGCCATCTCGACCATCGGCCTGGCATTGGTCTATGGCTCGCTCAACATGCTCAACATGTCCCATGGCGCCTTGCTGGCACTGGGTGGGTATATCTGCTATTTCGCCATGAGCCATCTCGGTCTGCACCCGGTGCTAGGTCTCATCGCCGCGATGCTGGTCTGCGGATTGGTGGGTCTCGGCATCTATTACGTGGCCGCCCAGCCGATGCTGCGCTCGGCCAATTTCGAGACGCAGATCTTCATCGCCACGATCGGTATCGGCGCCATCATCGAAAACGTCATCCTGCGCCTGTTCGGCCCGCAGCCGACGGCGCAGCCGCTCAACCTGCCGGGCGCGCTGGTGATCGGCACGGTTCATATTCCGAACCAGAACCTGCTCATCCTGGGTGTGGCGCTCGGCCTGATGGCAGCCCTTGCCTATCTGTTGCAGCGGACGCGCCTTGGCCGTGCCATTCGCGCGACCGCACAGAATCGGGAAGCGGCTCAGTTGATGGGCGTCCGCGTCGGCGTCGTCTATGCCCAGGTGCTGGCGCTGTCCGGTGGGCTCGCGGCGATCTCCGGGGTGATGGTGAGTTCGCTCTCCAGCCTGCTGCCCAATATGGGCGGCGATCCGATGCTGAAGGCCTTCATCATCTGCGTGGTGGCTGGGCTCGGCAATGTTTATGGCGCGGTGGCCGCCGCGATCGTGCTGGGCCTGCTCGAAGCTTTCGCCCAATACATGCTGGGTGTCCGCTACAGCTTTGCTATTCTGCTGCTGCTGGTAATTGCCGTCCTCATCTGGCGACCCTATGGCCTGTTCGGGCGCCGGCAAGTGGTGCGGCTGTGATGACCATTCGGCGTGATCTGCTGATCGGCCTGGGTCTGGCATTGCTGGTGGCACTGCTGCCGGCGGTCATCGGTATGCGCTATGTGCTGACCCAGGCGACCCTGTTCTTTATCTGGGGCATCGTCGTTCTGCAATGGAATCTGGTGCTGGGCATCGGTGGCATCTTCTCGCTGGCGCAAATGGCGCTTTTTGCCGTCGGTGCCTATGCAACCGCCATGCTCGGCTACTATTTCGCTATGCCGATGGTTCTGGCCATGCCGCTGGCGGCCTTGATCACGGTGGTGGTGAGTACGTTGGTTGGCCTTGCCTGCCTGCGGCTCAAGGGGCCTTATGTGGCGCTCCTGACGCTGGCCGTGGCGCAGGTCCTTTATCTCCTCATCGTCAACGATACCGAATGCTTCACCAACCCGTCCTCCGGCTGCATGCCGCTGTTCGGGGGTGTGCGTGGCTTCACGCGCTTTGGCGATCTCGGCTTCCGCGATCTCTTCGGCGCGAAGTGGTATGTGGCCAATTATTATCTCGGCCTCGTATTGTTGTGTCTCGCCGCCGCCTTCTCGATCGCGATCATCCGCGGGCCGATGGGCCTTGCCTTCCAGGCGCTGCGCGACAATCCCGGCTGCGCCATGGCGCGCGGCGTCAGCCGCTTCAAATACCAGCTGTGGATCTTTGCACTATCGGCATTCTTCACCGGGCTTGCCGGCTCGTTCTATGCCGTTCATTTCGCGGCGGTTGGGCCGACGGCTTTCTCGATCACCACACTCCTGTTCCTGCTGTCGATGATCGTGGTGGGCGGCATCGGCACGGTCTGGGGCCCGCTGCTGGGGGCGCTGCTGCTGATGCTGGCCGATGAGACGATGCGCGAATTCGGTGATTGGCGCGATATCGGCCTCGGCGTGATTCTGGCCGGCTTTGTCATCCTGCTGCCGAAGGGTGTCCTTGGCAGCCTGCAGGGACTGGTGCAGCGCCTGCGCAGGGCCCGGCCCAGCTAATTCTTACCGGTCCGGCCGATAATGCCGCCCAATACCTCGTCGATCCGATCGCGGGCGCGCTCGCATTCCTTGCGCGTGCCGGCGAGGAACAGTCGTCCGCTGGCGCCGATCATCTGTACATCGACCAGCGTGATGCCGGGGGCCACCCGTTCCGCCTCGTTGGCGGCAACCGAGGCGAAAAGGGCGGGCTCCAGTTCATAGACCAGCAGCGATTTGCCCGGCAGCAGCATCGATGCTTCGCGCGTGCGGTTGAGGATGATGGCGTGCTGGTCGGACACATTCTCGATGATGTCGGCATAGAGAGTGCGCGGCTTCAACTGGTCCTCGGCCTTGCGGCCAATGCCTTTCAGAATGGCGTCGCCGGTCGCCATCAGATGATCGAGATCGGCCGCGTGAAGCTCCAGAATACCGTATTGACGCTCAGTATAGAGCAGGCCCGGCTCCATATCCGGCGCCGATTTCAACGCAAGATCGCAGATGCGGTGGATTGCCAAGGCCGGCGCCACCTCAATGATCAGCGAGTGCTCACCCTGCATCGGCGGATAACCCCGCGCCCGTGTCGGCGTCGACATGTAGGCCGCGAACTGGCGGGCCAGGTCTTTTACCAACAGATAGACGCGCAGTTCGGTCATGGGGTCGTCTTTACAGTCTGTATTTGCCCGACTAAAGCACAGACCCTCTCCTCTCGCGGGAGAGGGTAGGGTGAGGGGGTCGTTGATTTCAGTCTCGCCCTTCCACCCCCACACCCCCACCCACAACCCCCAGCGGGGACGGGGCCGGAATGCCACGAAAGATACGCTTAAGGCAAC
>NZ_CAKZGO010000034.1 GCF_936916975.1 uncultured Dongia sp.
TTCCTGAACATCTGCCGCGCGAACGTGTCGTTATCGCCGCCCCAACCAGTTGCCCCTGCTGCGGCTCGGCAAAGCTGTCGAAGCTCGGCGAGGATATCACCGAGACCCTGGAGGTCATCCCGCGTCAGTGGAAGGTCATTCAGACCGTGCGGGAGAAGTTCTCCTGCCGCGAATGCGAGAAGATCACCCAGCCGCCAGCACCCTTCCATGTGACACCTCGCGGCTTTGCCGGCCCGAACCTTCTAGCGATGATCCTGTTCGAGAAGTTCGCCCAGCACCAGCCGCTCAATCGCCAGAGCGAGCGCTATGCCCGAGAGGGGATCGATCTCAGCCTGTCGACGCTTGCCGACCAGGTCGGCGCGTGTGCCACGGCCCTCAAGCCAATCCATTCGTTAATCGAGGCCCATGTCCTGGCCGCCGAGCGACTGCATGGCGACGACACGACCGTGCCAATCCTGGCGAAGGGAAAGACCGATACAGGCCGCATCTGGTCCTATGTCAGGGATGACCGGCCGTTTGGTGGGCTGTCACCGCCCGCCGCCCTCTACTATGCCTCTCGGGATCGGCGGCAAGAGCATCCAGAGCGACATCTGAAGTCCTTCTCCGGCATTCTGCAGGCGGATGCCTATGGCGGCTACAATCCGCTGTTCAAGGCAGATCGCGATCCCGCGCCTCTGCGCCAAGCACTCTGCTGGGCACATTCACGCCGCAAGTTCTTCGTGCTGGCCGACATCGCCGCGAACGCCAAACGTGGCAGCAAAACTGCGCCGATCTCGCCGATGGCATTGGAGGCCGTGAGGCGGATCGATGCCCTGTTCGACATCGAACGGGAGATCAACGGTATTGGCCCCGAGCAGCGCTTGGAGCGCCGCCTCCAAGACAGCCAGCCACTCATCGAAGAACTGCATAATTGGCTCCAGACCGACCGGGCAAAACTGTCGCGCAGTTCTCCCGTCGCCGAGGCAATCGACTACATGCTCAAGCGCTGGGATGGCTTCACGTCATTCCTCGATGACGGCCGGGTTTGCCTGACGAACAATGCTGCCGAACGAGCGCTCAGAGGCCTTGCTCTCGGAAGAAAGTCATGGCTCTTCGCCGGATCGGATCGTGGTGCTGAACGTGCGGCGTTCATGGCGACACTGATCATGAGCGCCAAGCTCAATGACATCGATCCGCAGGCCTGGCTTGCCGACGTTCTCGCCAACATTGCGGACACGCCGATCAGCAGGCTGGAGCAACTGCTGCCGTGGAATTGGATACCGCAGACCGTCAACGCTCGAGCGGCATGATCTGCGGACTTTACCGAAGTTTATCTTAAGCGATGTTGGACCCAAAAATGTTGAAGTTGTCTACCTTAGCCGCAATTGGATTTGTCTTGGCTTTACCGGCGATGGCGTCCCCGCGGGTGATCGACTGCTCCGGAAACTGGGAGGCGACCGTTCGATCGCTCGAGCCCGAGCCTGCGGGACCTTTAACACTGTCGGCCGTTCGCTGTGTCAGCATTCCCCACGACGGCTACCCGGTTTCGCTTTCGCCCGACGGTAGGAAGTTACTCAGTTTCCATGAGCTTGAAGGGCTTTGGGTCGGAGGAATTGACCGCGCAGATACGGGCAGCGCGTTTGCTGGTCGCATCTCTGGCTCTACTTTCGGAAGCAGGTCAGCACCCTTCGAGTGGCGCTCCGACTCCTCGGTCGTAATGGGGGTCGCGCAGGAAACCAACCGGCACGGCTTCGCACTCACGCCCTTGCAACCGTATCTGTTCACGGCCGATGGCCAAAAAACCCGCCTTCCGGCTCTTAGCCATCCGAACGGGCCCTTGGATGAGGTTTTCTGGATGGATGGAACTGGATCGGCTTTCGCCACATTTGGAACGAGAGGTCGCTACTACAACCCCGAGCGCACTGACGTCAGTCCGACCATCGCGATGGCGAATGCACTAACCGGCGAAGTTCTGCAAAGCTTTCCCATCACTGAGATCGAAGGGCTCGGCGACCGCAGGCAATGGGTTGCGGCCTCGCGTACCAAGGACAATGGAAGAATACGTACTTTGGTAGCATGGCCACCGGATCGCTGGATGCTCTGGGATCAGAATGAACGTCCGAGACTTGTACCGATTGAGATTGAGACACGGCGACCGACCTTCACCCTTTCCATGGATGGCAGCCAGGTTTTGATCATGGGAAACTTGAGCGCGACAGGGGTGGTGTGCGAGTTCGGACGCAAGTGTCCAGCGCCGATACCACAGTCAGGCATGATCGCGCAGTTGAGAGAGGTGACTTCCGGCACAGTCGTTTGGTCGATTGATGGTACAGCACGTGGCTTCACCACTAGCATAGTACCGGCTGTCAGCCCGAATAATCGATAGGCTTTGATCTTGCTGCCCGCCGACAGGCAGTATGTTGCACTTATTTCCATGGCAGACGGCCGCGTCTTGCAGCAATTCCCCATTCCTGGTTGGGCAAGTCTATCTTTCGGCTTCTCAGCGGACGGTAGACAGGCATGGCTAACTGGCGGTTCGACGATCGCCGTTTTCGACATCGACAGCAATCCGGAGTAGAGGGTCATGTGCCGGCGTGGACGGCTTATTTTGGCCCTTGTGACGATAACCCCGGAATACTGTCCTGGCTCTGGCACATATGGTTCGCCGGATACTTCCTATCTGCCGTGTAAAGCTACTAGGTGGTTTGCGGCCTTGACCGTAGGCTTACTGCGCACGCCATAGACCTGGAAGTTCTCGTTGAACACCCGGCGTATCTCGACTTTCATGGCAATATCATTCCGTTCGCGGGCCGATAGGCGGTCCACGTCCGTGCGCTTGGCGATAACCTCATAATAGGTGGACGGGGCAATCGGCAGCAGTCTGCAGATCGGCTCGACCCCGAGCACCGAGCGGTGTTCGTCGATGAAGGAAATCATCGCTTCAGTGGGCGGTCGAGCTCCGCCTGGGCAAAATACGCCGAGGCTTTGCGTAAAATCTCATTCGCCTGACGAAGCTCGCGGTTCTCCCGCTCCAGTGCCTTCATCTTCTCCGCCACGTCACTCGGCAAACCTGCACGCTTGCCGCTGTCGACCTCGGCCTTCTTCACCCATTCATGGAGGGTATGCGCCGAGCAGCCGATCTTGGCCGCTATCGATGATACCGCCGCCCAGCGCGATGAGTGTTCAGCTTCATGTTCCGTCACCATCCGAACGGCGCGGGCGCGGACTTCAGGAGAGAATTTGTTCGTCGTTTTGCTTGTCATAGACCCTACTTCTCACGAGTTGGGGTCTCCGGCCAAGCCGGGGCGGTTCAAAGCGTTAAATCAAAAGCACTCAAAACATCGAGAGACGGCCGCACTGTGAATTCCGAAAGAAGTCCTCCAATTGTCGTATTGTTGCGCACGCTATCGTCCGGAATTAGGGCATATCGCCAAGGCTTCACTCCATGCTTTTTCGCATGATGCTCTGTGGCTATCAGGCACCACAGACTCGCGGCGTCAGCTTTCCTTCTCACGTCATAGTCGTGCATATCAGACCGGCGCTTTGTTTCGATAATGAGCATCTCGTCAGTAGTTTCTGCCACGAAGTCCGGTTGATATGAATTTCCATCTCGATCGAAAATTTTGAACTGCTTAGGACCAGGCTTCATCCACAGTTCGACTGTGGGATCGCGCTCCAGAAGCACGGCCATCTTCCGTTCGGTATCAGAATCGAACTTGGCCTGTGCGTAGCAAGCGCGTGGCCCGAAGCCGGTGAAAATGAACCGCTTCATGTCGTTGAGCCGCTCCGGTGCGTTCTTGAAGTCGCGCACTGCGTCCTTGCCCGCCCCGTCGAACGCCTGTGGCTTCAGTTCTCCGAATGCCGCATTTAAAGTCACGCGATAGGTCGTGGTCGTGCGCCACATGTGCTGGCGCATCTGGACGAAGACGGCCTCGGCTAGGGCCTTTCCGCGTCCCTGAAGGACGCTGCGGACGTCCTCCTCACTGGAGAGATAGGAGCGCAGGTGCGAAACCACCTGACCGGCCAGATCGTAGAGCAGCGCCGCGTGGGCGTCGTAGTCAATCTCGTCGAAGTCGATCAGCTTGGCGACCAGATAATCCTCCAGCCGGGTGGGCGTCTCGCCCCCTTCCTCGCTGCTGATGACCGTCTGCTTCTCGGTGCGCAGCACCTGCACCAAAAGCTCGCGCGAGAGCGGCTGGTAGTTCCAGCCACCGACATCGAGCGTGAAAGGCTGAAAACCGAACGAGACCTGATCCTGCGGCGTCACGGTTAGGCTGGGAATGGCGATGGTCTTGGCGACGAACGCCGCGCAGAACTCTTTCACGACGGCCTCGGCGCGTTCCTCGGTCAACTCCGAGAACAGGCCGCTCTTGCCGCGCTGGATTGCCATGGCGTCGGCGACGATACGCTTCACCACCTTCTCGTCGTTCAAATCGTTGATGGTCGCGACCTGCGTCTTGATGGTCGGTAGCACATCGGTCAGCACGGTCTGGGCCAGCGCCAGTTCCTCTTCCTTCTGAAAGGTGAAGGCAGGCGCGGGCGACTCGGAAAAGCCGTGCGGTTTGGCTTCCGGGGCGAACTCAGCAGCCACATCGTCCTCGTGCGGACGGACGACCAGCTTCAGCTTCTGCTCTATCACGGAGGGCGCTTCTACCATCACCGGTTTGGAAGCTGAAACGTCGCCGCCTTCGCCAATCTTCACCTGCTTAAGCGAATGGATGACGCCATCGGCGTCCTTGGCCTTCTCGATCAGGTCGGGCAGGTTGGTCGGCGGCGTGATCTTCATCTCGTCGAAGACCTTGCGGTTGTAGGTGACGCTGTTGAGCTCGAAGCCCCACGGCACCGCCCACTGCTTGGCCCCCGGGCCGCCGAGCTTGGAGCCGGCCTTGCCGTCCCAGGCGGTGGATTCGCGCAGTGACGGAAACACGCCGTCCCAGTCGTACTCGGCGGCGGTGAGCTTGGGGTCCTTGATGAACTGGTTCAAGTCGACGATCTGGCGCGCCGGACCGTACTTC
>NZ_CAKZGO010000035.1 GCF_936916975.1 uncultured Dongia sp.
TCATAGGCCGTGAACGTCGCACCGCCCGACTCTGCCAGAACCTTCGTGATCGCCGCCGTCAGCGACGTCTTGCCGTGGTCAACGTGGCCAATCGTGCCGACGTTGCAATGCGGCTTGTTACGCTCAAATTTAGCCTTCGCCATCTCAAATACTCCGTAAGTTCGCTGGTTCCGATCAGGCCATCTTGGCGCGGACTTCGTCCGCAACCGCCTGTGGGACCTGCTCATAGTGGTCGAAAGTCATCGTGTACTGGGCCCGGCCCTGGCTCATCGAGCGCAAGGTATTCACGTAGCCGAACATGTTGGCGAGCGGCACCATCGCCGTGATCACACGGGCGTTGCCACGGCTGTCCATGCCCTGGACCTGGCCACGACGAGAATTCAGATCGCCGATGACGTCGCCCATGTAATCCTCGGGCGTCACCACTTCGACCTTCATCATCGGCTCGAGCAGCTTCGGACCGGCCTTCGGAATGCCTTCGCGGAAGCAGGCGCGCGCCGCGATGTCGAAGGTCAGCACGTTCGAGTCAACGTCGTGATAGGCGCCGTCGATCAAAGTCGCCTTGAAGTCGATCAGCGGGAAGCCAGCAATGACGCCGGTTTCCTTGGCGAGCTTCAGGCCCTTTTCGACGCCCGGCACGTATTCGCGCGGCACGGTGCCGCCGACGACCGAGTTCTCGAACACGAAGCCGGCACCGGCTTCCAGCGGCTCGAAGCGGATCTTGACGCGGGCGAACTGGCCCGAACCACCGGTCTGCTTCTTGTGCGTGTAATCCTGCTCGACCTTCTTGGTGATGCTTTCGCGATACGCCACCTGCGGCGCGCCCACGTTGGCTTCGACCTTGTATTCGCGCTTCATGCGATCGACGAGGATCTCGAGATGGAGTTCGCCCATCCCCTTGATGATCGTCTGGCCGCTTTCCGGATCGGAATGAACGCGGAAGCTCGGATCTTCCTGAGCGAGGCGGTTCAAGGCCACGCCCATCTTTTCCTGGTCGGCCTTCGATTTCGGTTCGACCGCGACTTCGATGACCGGCTCCGGGAATTCCATGCGCTCGAGAATGATCGGGTGCGCGGGATCGCAGAGCGTATCGCCGGTGGTCGTGCCCTTGAGACCGCACAGAGCGACGATGTCGCCGGTACGGGCTTCCTTGATGTCTTCGCGGCTGTTGGCATGCATCAGCAGCATACGGCCGACACGCTCTTTCTGGCCTTTCACCGTGTTGAGCGCGGAGGTCGCCGAATTGAGCACACCCGAATAGACGCGCACGAAGGTGATCGAACCCACGAACGGATCGGTCATGATCTTGAAGGCCAACCCTGAGAACGGCTCGTCATCGGAGCTCTTGCGGGTCAGTTCTTCATCGCTGTCGACGGCAAGGCCCTTCATGTCCGGCACGTCGAGCGGCGACGGCAGGAAGTCGACGACGGCATCCAGCATCGGCTGAACGCCCTTGTTCTTGAAGGCCGAACCGCACAGCACAGGGACGAACGCGCCGGTAATGGTGCCCTTGCGGATCAGCTTCTTGAGGGTCGCGACGTCCGGCTGCTTGCCATCGAGATAGGCCTGCATGACCTGATCGTCGAGCTCGACGCACATCTCGACGAGACGGGCGTGATACTCCTCGGCCTTTTCCTTGAGGTCGTCGGGAATGTCGCCGGCAGTGAATTCGGCGCCGAGGCTTTCATCCTTCCAGATGAGGCCCTTCATGGAGACGAGATCGACGAGACCGGCAAATTCGCTTTCCGAACCGATCGGCAGATGCACGACCAGCGGCTTGGCGCCCAAACGGTCGACGATCATGTCGACGCAACGGTAGAAGTCGGCGCCGATGCGATCCATCTTGTTGACGAAGCAGATGCGCGGCACGCCGTACTTGTCGGCCTGGCGCCACACCGTCTCTGACTGCGGCTCAACGCCGGCAACCGAATCGAACACCGTCACGGCGCCGTCGAGCACGCGCAAGGAACGTTCGACTTCGATGGTGAAGTCGACGTGGCCGGGGGTGTCGATGATGTTGATGCGGTGGTCGTTCCAGAAGCAGGTCGTGGCAGCCGACGTAATCGTGATGCCGCGCTCTTGCTCCTGCTCCATCCAATCCATCGTCGCCGTGCCTTCATGCACTTCGCCGATTTTGTAGGACTTGCCGGTGTAATAGAGGATGCGCTCGGTCGTGGTGGTCTTGCCGGCATCGATGTGAGCCATGATGCCGATATTGCGATATCGCTCGAGCGGTGTGGTGCGCGCCATGATCTTAGATCCTTCCGCCCTTACCAGCGATAATGCGAGAAGGCCTTGTTGGCCTCCGCCATGCGGTGGGTGTCTTCGCGCTTCTTCACCGAGGCGCCACGGTTGTTGGCGGCATCGAGGATTTCGGCGGCGAGGCGGTCGGTCATGGTCTGCTCAGAGCGACCACGGGCAACCGTGATGATCCAGCGAATGGCCAGCGCCTGGGCGCGGTCCGGGCGAACTTCGACCGGCACCTGATAGGTGGCACCACCGACGCGACGCGAACGCACTTCAAGGTGCGGCTTCACATTGGTGAGGGCCTCGTGGAACAACTTGATGGGATCGCCCTTGGACTTCTTCTCGACGTTCGAGAGAGCGCCATAGACGATCGTTTCTGCCGTCGACTTCTTGCCGGCATACATAAGGCTGTTCATGAACTTGGTCAGCACGATGTCACCGAATTTGGCATCCGGCAGAACTTCGCGCTTTTCAGCTGCGTGACGACGCGACATCTCGTGATCTCCTTACTTAGGCCGCTTGGCGCCGTATTTCGAACGGCGCTGCTTGCGGTCCTTAACGCCCTGGGTATCGAGCGTGCCGCGGATGATGTGATAGCGAACGCCCGGCAAATCCTTTACGCGGCCACCGCGGATCATGACGACCGAGTGCTCCTGCAGGTTATGGCCTTCGCCCGGAATATATGAGGTGACTTCGAAGCCGTTGGTGAGCCGCACGCGCGCGACCTTACGCAGCGCTGAGTTCGGCTTCTTCGGCGTCGTGGTGTAGACGCGGGTGCACACGCCACGCTTCTGCGGGCTCGCTTCAAGCGCCGGCACCTTGTTGCGGGCCTTCAACGGCTCGCGGCCCTGGCGGATCAGCTGGTTAATCGTCGGCATTAGTTCTTCCTCACCTCGTTGCGCGTCCGGGCCGAGCCCATTGGCGCAGATTTGCGACATGCAAATGTTGCCATATGCAAAAGCGACCTCATCGAAGGCCGACGCTTTCGCGTCTCGATGCGGTCGAAAAAACGCCAGATTGCTCATGCTCAGAGGCAGAGGAGCCCTATGTCGCTTCGGATGCTTAAGTCGGGACAGCGTTTAGACTGAAGGGCGCTTCCGCGCCGGGTCATCTACCACCAGCCCCCTTAAAGGCGGGCGGAATATATTGATTCGATATCCCTGGGTCAAGCAGAAGAATCCAGGTCGAAATCGATTTTTTTCAAGGGCTTAACCTATATGCGACCCCGCGCGCATAGCTACCATACGATGGGGTTTGGCACCTGTCGCACCCCCACTTCTAGACCCGTCCGGCGTTTCCAACCCCAGTTTCAGGCTAAACAGGTAATTTAATTACCTACAATGCTGTTAATTCCTGGCGTGCTGGAGTCGAAATGCCCTGTCGTCTTTGCCCTGCGTCATAACCAAGACCTGCGGCTGCACCGCTATGCCGTGCGGGCGGATTGCCACGAGAGCATCGTCGGCGCCCAACACGCGCGCGATCTTTAGGGTGTAGCACGATAGCCGCCGATCGGCGCCCAGTCTTGATCGGCACCACCCCAGACAATCGCCTGCCGTACATGCGCCAGAGGTGCCGTGTCATCATAGACGATGCCGCCGGTGTCGGATTTGCTGACTCCGAGATTGCGCCAAAGCGTATCGAGATCGAGCACCTCGCCACCATAGAGATAGCGCGCGGCAAGTCCGGCAAAAACACCCGCATCGCCATCGTCCTGATCGCAGGCCGCGATAACGGCTGCTGTCGGCCAGCGGATCGCGATGTTGGCACCCTGGCGCAGGATATCGCGCAGGCAGTCCTCGACGCCGCGGCGCCCGTCACTCCGCCGGCGCAATTCGATATCCGCCAGCAGCATGAACAGGGCGCCACCCCAATAGGGCCGGCGCGCCTGCGCAAGACCCGGCGGACCAAGATCGGCCACACCGCGGGGCATCCAATCGATCCATTCCAACCAGACGGCGTCCTCGGTCTTCCAGCCGGCACGGGCCCGCAGAATCGGCTCGAAGTAAGTGGCTATGCCTTCGTTGAACCAGATGCCAGTATCACGCACCAGGGGCGAGCCAAGATGCAAGAATTCATGGACCAGCACCCATTCCTCATAAAAATCGAACAAGGCGGTCTGATCGCCGATGCGCAAAAGAATGGTAGCGCCGCCCGCCGCCATAACCCGCCCACCCGAAAGGCCACGGACGCCGGTATCGGGCATCAGCACCAGCAATGTCGGGTCGACCGGAACCCTGCCCCAGAAGCGAGCATTGCTGGCCGCGACATCACCGATCCAGCGGCCCAGTCCGTCCGGCGTGAGTGCCAGAGCGGCATCAAGCTGTACGATGGCAAGGGCGGGCATGTCGTCGACGGCAATCCTGCCAAAATGCCCGAACACCCATTCGCCGGCATCCCTGAGGCGGCCGGCAGAAAGGTAATAGGCCCCGTCGGATCCGCGCGGCAAGGAAAGGGCCGCGTCGCCACCGGCAATCGCGAAGGTCAGATCGACGTCGCCGAGGGGTGCGGGAATAATCGCCGAGGGCGTCACGAGGAGAGATCCACCGACGCGCAATGCGCCATCGCGCGATTGACTGGCCGCGGCGAAACCGGAGAGATCAATGCTGAAAGTGGCATGACCTGACGGCGCGGCGATGCGTTCGATGAAAGCGGCTGCGGCATCGTCGGGCGGCGACAGGATATCCAGCAAGGATTGATCCGAACAGCGCACATCCATATCGAGGCGCGATGCCGTGGCATCCGCGATCTTGATATCATAGAAGCAGGCCTCGCTGGCGGTTGCAGCGCCGGGCAGCACTGCCAGCAAGGGGAGGCAGCAGGCGATCAGGCGCAAGTCAATATGACAGAGCGGCATCGTGTCCAAGCCCGACGACAAGACCGCGTTCCACCCAATCCTTGATGAATTCGGCCGCCCGGGCAGGAGTTTCCGAAGCTACGCCCGCCGTCAGGCAATGGCACATTTCGCCAAACGTGCCGCCCTTGCGCATCAACGCAAGGCAGGCCGCTTCTTGCGTCGTGGCGTCACGGAAGTTTATCTCTTCGCCCTGGCGCCAGACCAACCATGTGGTGCGGCTGTTCGACGGGACCGCATCGTGAGCGGCGGCCCGCAGCAAGGCGCGCCGCGTATCGCCGATCGCGGCATTGCCGGCAAAGACACTGAGCGATTCCGCGAAGACGAAGTAAAAGGTCTCCCAGGCTTGCGGCGGCAGCGCGAATACGTCCGCCATGCCGATTGGCGCCTGGTCGCACGCATCGAAGGCCTGCGCCACGGCCCAATCGAACCGTGCCATGTCGGCCGCCAGCGGATGGAGGCCGTCTTCCATGCCGGAATCCAGATAGCGCGTCAGGAACTGACCCAGCCAGCGCAAGGATGGATGGCGCGAGGGGTATTGCGCCAGATAGCGCCGGGCCAGCGTGACGAAGTTCGCCTCGTCCAGCAAGGCCAGGAGACCGGGAAAATCGTTGCCCAATGCCTCGATCAATCTTTGCCCATAGGCGAAGCGGTAGACGGCCAGCCGTTCGGCAGCGGCGAGATCGACCGAACTCTCGACCGAGGCCAGCACGGATTCCGATCGGCCCAGCAGATAGTCCTGGAAGTCCCACTGCAATTGAGCGAGCTGTTTCATGCCACCGCCTCCAGCGCCTCGGCGGAAGCAGCGACCACGCGCGCGCGCTCAAGCTCCACGACAAGATCTGCCAAGGGAGGGATGTTGTCATCGCGCTCGATCATCGTGGCCACCGAGCCGAAACGCGCGATCGCGCGGGCATAAAGATTCCAGACTTCGTCAATGACCGGATGGTCATGAGTATCGACGATATGCGTACCGTTGTTCTGATGTCCGGCCAGATGAATCTGCCGCACGGCCGCGCACGGTAGCGAATCGATGAAGACCCGCGCATCGAAGCCGTGATTGAAGGCGTTGACATAGACGTTGTTGACGTCGAGTAGCAATTGGCAGCCGGTTCGGCGCGTGAGTTCGGCCAGAAACTCCCATTCCGGCAGCACCGATTGCGTAAAGGTGACGTAGCTCGATGTGTTTTCGAGCAGGATCGGCCGGCCCAGATGTTCCTGCACGGCATGGACACGCGCCGAGATGTGATCCAGCGCCTCTTCGGTAAATGGTAACGGCAACAGATCATGCATGTTGGCGCCGGCGATACCGGTCCAGCAGAGATGATCCGAGATCCATTCGGGTTCGACGCGTTGCGCGAGATTCTTGAGCATCGCGAGATAATCGCGATCGAGGGGCGCGACGGAGCCTATCGACATGGAAACGCCATGCATCACCATCGGGTAGTGCTTCCGGATATTCATGAGGTGCCGCATGGGTGGGCCGCCTGGCACCATGTAATTCTCGGAGATAATCTCGAACCAATCGATGCCCGCCACACCCGCTTTGATCTCAGGATAGTGTTTTGGGCGCAGGCCAAGGCCAAAGCCGAGCATGTCGACATTTCCTTATCCGTCCGAAGAAAGACGGCAGGCGCCGGACCAAGATCGCCCGACGCCTGCCCGCCTGGATCAGCTGTCGAGCACCGTACCACCGGCGGAGGTGCAGGCCTCAGCGCTGCTCTGCTCAACCCAACCATGACCTTTGCACTCGTTGAGACCCTTGCATTCGTTGCTGGCGGATTTGCAGGCGCTTTGGCCCTTGCAGGAATTGATGCCGGCACATTTCACCGCGTCGGCCTGCGCCGGCTGGGTGGTCAGGCTGACAACGCCGCCCGCGAGCAGGGCCATTGCTGCCGCGGCCATGGTCGCGGAAGTCAGTTTGCGCATATGCGTCATAGGTAGCTCCCTTTGGTTTGGATCGTTAAGTCGATCGTCATGCGAAGCAGGCCGCCGCCCGCGCACAGAGCGAAGATGGTTGCAATCGGCCCGCGATTATTCGGCGGCCTACAGACATCATTCGGCGGGAAATCGGGTTTGTTACGCCGACGAACGGCTGGGCGGCGGGCCCGGCCATTTTTATGTGGCAGGCTGTCTTTATTAAGCGGCAACCGGGCCCGGCAGATTTTCCAGCAGGTCGCTTCCCGCCCGGGTCAGGACATAAGGCGTGCGCTGGGTGCGGGCATCGCGGGTGCCGATATCAATGAGGCCGAGGCCGATGAGTTCGCTGGCCGCGCGCAAGGCCAGAGCGTGGGCGACCCCAAATCGGCACGCAAACGCGCGACTGTCGCCGGCGATCCCAAGATGGAGCGCCGCCAGGAGGCCGGCCGCCAGCGCAGAGAGCGGTCCCGGCGATGCCTCCTGAACGGCACCGACCAGCGCCAGATAGGATTCGGCCGTGACCACGCTATCGGCCGCGTTGCTGGAAGCGCACCAGAATCGATTTTGAGGCCGGCGTATCCGACATCTCGCCGGCGGTGCCGATCGGCACCAGCACGTTGAGTTCCGGATAATAACCGGCGACACAGCCGCGCGGGATATCGTAGGGCACCAGGCGGAAATCCGCCGCGACACGCGACCTTCCATCGTCATGCACGCCAATGACATCGACGCGGTCGGCAACCTTGGCGCCGATGGCGTCGATATCCGCCTGATTCATGAAGACGACATTGCGTTCGCCATAGATGCCGCGATAACGGTCGTTCATCCCATAAACGGTTGTGTTGTACTGGTCATGGGAGCGGAAGGTCTGCAGGACGAAGACGTCTTTGTCGTGGCGCGCCGCCTGATGTTCGACCGCTTCAGGCAAGGCGCCTGCCCAGAAGGTGGCGCGGCCGGCCGGCGTCACCCATTCCCGCACCGCCGCGGTATTGCGCAGATAGAAGCCACGCGGCTTGCGGACGCGAATGTTGTAATCCTCGAAGCCCGGAAGAACGCGGGAGATATGGTCTCGGATGAGATCGTAATCATCGGCAAGTGCAGCCCAATCGACCTTGGCCGACCCTACGGTCGCTGCCGCCATGCCGGCGACGATGGCGACTTCTGAACGAAGCTCTAACGAGGCAGGTTCGTTGATGCCGCCGGAACCATGCACCATGCTCATCGAATCCTCGACCGTCACGATCTGGGAAACACCCTTGGAATTAAGATCGATTTCGGTCCGGCCAAGGCAAGGCAGGATAAAGCTCACCGCACCCGGCAGCAGATGCGAATGATTGAGCTTGGTGCCGATATGGACGGTGAGTTTCTGACGTCCCAGGATCTCCGCGACCAAAGCGCTGTCCGGCGTCGCGCGGGCAAAATTGCCGCCCAGGCCGATGAACGCCTGCGCACTGCCGTCCAGCATGGCGCCGATGGCGCCCAGCACATTGTTGCCATCGGCACGCGGCGGCTCGAAATCGAACTCGCGTGCCAGCGCATCCAGGAAGGCCGCCGGCGGTTTTTCATTGATACCGACCGTGCGGTCGCCCTGCACATTGCTGTGGCCACGCACGGGGCAGAGGCCGGCGCCGGGGCGGCCGAGATTGCCCCGCAGCAACATGAAGTTGGCGATCTCGCGGATCGTGATCACCGAATGGCGATGCTGTGTCACACCCATCGCCCAGGTGCAGATCACGTTCTTGGCACCGAGATAGATATTGGCCGCCCATTCGATCTCGGCCTGGGTGAGGCCGGACTGGTCCTCGATCTCGGCCCAGGAGGTGGCGTCGACGGCGGCGCGATAGGCCTCGAATTCGGCCGTATGCTGCCTCAGGAAATCATGGTCGAGCACGCTGGGCTTGCCGGCAGCCAGTGCCGCTGCATCGGCGGCGAAGACCGCCTTGCTCATGCCCCGGAACGCCGCCATGTCGCCGCCCATGCGCGGCTGCAGATAGTCGCTGGCGATGGCGGTGCTGCCGCCGCGCAGCATCTGCAATTTGTCCTGTGGATCGGAAAAGCGCTCCAACCCCCGTTCGCGGATCGGGTTGAAGACCACGATGCGCGCGCCCCGCATCGCCGCCTTGCGCAGATCGCCCAGCATGCGCGGGTGATTGGTGCCGGGATTCTGCCCGACGACGAAGATCGCATCCGCCTGTTCGAAATCCGCCAGCGTCACCGTGCCCTTGCCGACGCCGATCGCCTGGCGCAAGGCGACGCCGCTCGCCTCGTGGCACATGTTCGAGCAATCGGGAAAATTATTGGTGCCATAGAGGCGGACGAATAGCTGATAAAGAAACGCCGCCTCATTGCTGGCACGACCCGAGGTATAGAATTCAGCGCGATTGGGATGATCGAAGCCGTTAAGGACCCGGCCGATCTCGTTGAAAGCATCGTCCCAGGCGACGGGCAGATAGCGGTCGCTGGTGGCGTCATAGCGCAAGGGATGTGTGAGGCGGCCCTGGTTTTCCAGGTCGTGATCCGACCATTGCCGCAGATCGCTCACCTTGTGCTGGGCAAAGAAATCCGGTGTCACGCGCTTGTCGGTCGCTTCCCAGCTGACTGCCTTGACGCCGTTCTCGCAGAATTCGAAGGAGGAGCCATGTTCCGGGTCGCCCCAGGCGCAGCCCGGGCAGTCGAAGCCGTCAGGCTGGTTGGCCTTGAGCATGGTCTTGGCACCGGCCAGGGGCGAGCCGCCAGCCAGCAGATGCTTGCCGCAGCTTTTCAAGGCACCCCAGCCGCCCGCTGCCTTGGACTTCTTGCCGATGAATTGCGAACTCATGTAGCGCCAGCTCCTTCGACCCTGAGCGGAAACAAGCGCCAGCGTCCGCGCGTGCATGGCACGCGTGCGGTCAGCGTTTCCGTCCCGTGATGGCTGGAGCTTCGTGAAATGCGGCGGGTCGGCGTGATCTGGCAACCGATCTCAAGACGCGCGCAGTGAGCTTGGCTTCTTCTTGTTGGCCGTCAATATAGCTGGCGGGCGCCACCTTCCAAGTCAAATCGCGACGCAAGCGCACACGATTGCGTCAAAATATGTTCTTGGAACAAGCACTTGATAAGCCACCGCAACGTCGTGATCAGCGGCGCTTATCAAAACTCTCGAATGGCCCTACCCGAACTTGTTGGCTTTCGGGAAGCCGGTGGGCGGCAGGCGACCGGCCTGGGCGCGCTCGCCGATCCAGTCCTTGAGGTTGCTGTGGGTCTCGGTCCGGATCTTGTCGCCGAGGCGCCAGGTCAGCCCATCCGCCTTGGTATAGACCTTGGCATCGGACAGACCGCCATCCTTGTATTTCTGCAGCATGACACCCCGACCACGGGTCATCTCCGGCACTTCATTGAGCTTGAAGATCAGCAGTTTTCTGTTGTCGCCGATCACCGCCAGCATGTCGCCATCAGCCGGCACGCAGACATTAGCCTCGATCCCCTCGGGCACGGAAAGAACCTGCCTTCCGTTCTTGGTCTGGGCGATGATCTCGTCGGTCGACACCACGAAGCCGCGCCCGTCATGGGCCGCTACCAGCAGTTTCGACCCAGGCTTATGGATCATCATGGCGACGATGTCATGCTCGTTGCCGAGATCGACATAGAGGCGCACGGGTTCGCCGTGGCCGCGACCGCCGGGCAGCTTGTCGCAGGGTATCGTATAGAATTTGCCATTGGTGGCGAAGATCACCAGCTTGTCGGTCGTTTCCGCCTGCAGCTGGAATTTCGCCCAATCGCCTTCTTTGAACTTGATCTCGGCGCCCGGCTCGACATGGCCTTTGAGCGCACGGATCCAGCCTTTCGATGAGCAAACCACGGTGATCGGCTCGCGCTCGATCATGGCTTCCAGCGGAATGATCATGGCCGACGGCGCTTCGCCCAGTTCCGTGCGGCGCTTGCCCAGGGCCGTCTTCGGGCCGTAGAGCTTCTTCAGTTCCTGAACCTCGGTGCCGATCGATTCCCATTGCTTGTCGTCGGAGGCGAGCAGGCTTTGCAGGGTCTTGCGCTCGGCCGAGAGTTCCTTGTGCTCGCCTTTGATCTCCATTTCCTCGAGCTTGCGCAACGCCTTCAAGCGCATGTTGAGGATGGCGTCGGCCTGGGTGTCGCTGAGCTTCCACTTCTTCATCATGACGGCCTTGGGCTCGTCTTCGAAGCGGATGATGCGGATCACCTCGTCGAGATTGAGATAGGCGATGAGATAGCCGTCGAGAATCTCCAAGCGCCGCTCGATTTCGGAGAGACGGTATTTCGAGCGCCGCTGCAGCACGACGCGGCGATGGTCGAGATAAGCCTGCAGCACTTCCGGCAAACCCATGACGCGCGGCGTCTGGTTGGCATCCAGCGCATTCATGTTGAGGCTGAAGCGCGTCTCCAGATCGGTCTGGCGGAACAGTTGTTCCATGAGATGTGCCGGATCAATCGTGCGCGATTTCGGCGTCAGCACCAGGCGGATATCGGTCGTCGATTCATCGTTGATGTCGTCGAGAAAGGGCAGCTTCTTGTCCTGCAGCAGCTCGGCGATCTTCTCGATGAGGCGCGACTTCGCCACCTGATAGGGGATCTCGGTGACGACGATCTGGTAGCCGCCGCCCTTCAGCTCCTCGCGCTCCCATTTTGCGCGCAGGCGGAACGAGCCGCGGCCGGTGCGATAAGCCTCGACGATGGTCTCGCGCGTTTCGCAGAGCAGGCCGCCGGTCGGGAAGTCCGGCCCCGGCATCAAATTCACCAGCGTCTCGATCCGCGCATTGGGCGTTTTCAGAAGATGCGCCAGGCAATCGCAGATTTCGGCCACGTTATGGGGCGGGATGCTGGTCGCCATACCGACCGCGATGCCCTGCGACCCGTTGGCGAGCAGATTGGGGAAGGCCGCCGGCAGCAAGGTCGGTTCCAGATTTTCGCCGTCATAGGACGGGCGGAAATCGACCGTGTCCTCATCCATGTTCTGCAGCATGAGGGCCGCAGCTTCCGTGAGCCGCGCTTCGGTGTAGCGCATGGCCGCCGGGTTATCGCCGTCGATCGAGCCGAAATTGCCCTGGCCTTCGACCATCGGATAGCGGACCGCGAAATCCTGCGCCAAGCGCACCATGGCGTCATAGATCGACGCATCGCCATGGGGGTGGAACTTACCCATGACATCACCGACGACGCGGGCGGACTTCTTGAAACCGGAGCCGGGATCCAGCCGCAGCTGCCGCATCGAATAGAGGATGCGGCGATGGACCGGCTTCAACCCGTCGCGCACATCGGGCAGCGACCGGGACATGATGGTGGAGAGCGCATAGGACAGATAGCGCTCGCCCAGGGCTTCGGCGAGGTTGGTCAGTTTGATTTCGCCCACGGGTTGCGGGGTGGGTGCGGCTTTTTTGGCCATGCGGATAATCTACTTTCGAGCTGGCAAGGGATGGCAGTGCACGATTCGGGCGCCATCCTAGGCAGCATCGGCCTCGCGTCAAGCCCACGCCAACGCTTTCTTAGGCAGCGCGATCAAGGTGTTAGGAAGCCATCCCGCGCTCAGAGCTGATCCAGCATCAGCTGCCGGTGCTGTTTGGGGTGCGACTCGTGCCCGATCCTGAGGGCGTCCTGCTCCAGGCCGAACACCACGAAGCCCAGCCGATCATAAAGCTGTTCGGCGGCCGGGTTGGGAATGGTCAGCGTCAGTTGGATCTGCCGCATGCCGGCCAGGTTGCGCGCATAGTCGATGACGTCGACCATCAGCGCCGTGGCAACACCCTGACCTTGCCAATCGGGCGCCACCGACAGGCCGATCACCTGACCGATATGCTGGCGCTTGGCGCCGGCCTCGCGCCTGAAGCCGACCGCGCCGATGAGCTGGCCCTGCACGTCGAAGGCACCCTGCCAGCGATTGAGCGGCGTGGGGTTGAGCCGGCGTTCCGAGCTCGCCAGCGGCTTCAATGATTCCTCGCCCGCATCGGCGCGAAACAAAGTTGGATACAGGCGCAGATTGCTGAGCCGGAAGGTCCGATATTGCGCGGCATCCGATGGCAGCAGCAGCCGCAGGGAAAATCCGCCAGCGCTGGGCCTGTCCGGCGCGCGCATGATCAGAACCGATCGATACGGAAGGGTTGCATGTCGAGCCCCGGATCGCGGTTCGCGACGAGGTCGGAGATGATGCGCCCGGTGACCGGCCCCAAGGTGAGGCCGATATGGCCATGTCCGAAACCGAAATAGGTGTTCTTGAAGCGCCCGCCCTGGCTGATCACTGGCACCGAATCCGGCATCGAGGGACGGAAGCCCATCCAATCGGTGCGGCCGGTCTCGTCCATCTCACCGAACATGCGTCGGCCATGCTTCATCAATTTCTCGGCACGGGCGTAGTTGGGTGCCGCCTCCAGGCCGCCGAGTTCCACCGTGCCGGCAAAGCGCAGGCCGACATCGAGCGGCGTGATGGCAAAGGAATGATCGCCGGAATAGAGCGGCATGCGCGGGCGTTTCTCCGCACGCGGCAGGGTTACGTGATAGCCGCGCTCGGTGTCCAGCGGCACATTGTGGCCGAGCATCTGGCTGAGTTTCTTCGACCAGGCACCGGCCGCAACCACCACTGCATCGCACGCATAGGCTTTGCCCCCGGCGCGCACGGCGGTGGGACCATCGGCCCCGATCTCAAAACCCTCGACCGGCGCCTGCACCAGCGTGCCGCCTTGCGCCACAAACTGGTTGGCGAGGCGCTGCACCAGCGCGAAATTGTCGGTCACATAGCTGTTCTCAGGGTAATAGACCGCATGGCGATAGATCGGCTGCAGGCTGGGCTCGAACTGCCGGATCTCTTCCTGTTTCAGGACCTGGAACTTCACGCCGCGCCGCGTCTGCAGGTCGAGATCCCACTGATAGCTTTTGAATTTTTCGTCACCCTCAAAGACACCGAGCCAGCCGGTATCCTTGATCATCAGCGATTGCCCGGCCAAGGCCGCCAGTTCCTTATGCGCGGCCAGCGCCTGCACCAGGGCGGAGCGTAGGGTGATCGAGATCTGCTCGACGCGTTTTTCCGAACTCGCCGCCACGAAGCGCAGCAGCCAGGGCGCGATCTTCGGCAGATAGGACCAGCGGATGGCAAGCGGTCCCAGCGGGTCCATCAGCATCTTCGGCACATCCCACAGCACGCCGGGCGTTGCGACCGGCACGCAGGATTCCGTGGCGATGACCGCGGCATTGCCCTTCGACGTTCCCTCGCCAGGTCCGACCTTGTCTATCACCGTGACGCGGTGGCCGTCCTTTTGCAGATAGAGGGCGGTGGAAATGCCGACGATGCCGGCGCCGATAACGATGAAATGGCGGTTGCCCATGATGCCCCTGGCAATGACCTGTTGCAGTGCCGGAGCATGGCGAAGCAGCGAGGCCAAATCAAGGCCGCGGTAGGCCGATGATCCATTTGCCCCGCATTGACCGATCGAGATCTTAGATTTTGGCCTAGGATTAGATTTAGCCCGGGATTAGATTTTGGCCTGGGATTCGGCCGATAGCTTGATAGCAAGCCCCTCTTGCAGGCCTTGCCGCAGCGTTCGCAATAACGCCAACACGTCGTCGTCGGTTTGAAGGATGTAGTTCATCATGTCTTCAAAATGCTCACGGCCAACTGGCAATTGTTGGCAAGCGCGGTCGATTTCCTGAATCGCCGCACGCAACCGCGCGAGGTCATTTTCTCGAACGAACAACTTGATGGTACCGCCAATGCGGTCCTGGCCAAATGAACCCGAATGCACGTTGATGTCCGTCATCAGATCGGTAAGCGTCGGGAAGTTCTTTCCCATGAACTCATAGACATCCATAGTCATCTTTCGATCCTCGCATTTTTGCCGATGCTCACGGTCTTTCACTCGGATAGGCCGTAAAAAAGTAGAAGCCGCCTTGGTCGTCCTTCTTTAGGACAATCTGCGCACGGGATCGTGGCATGACCGTTCCATCCTTCAAGACAGTTGTACCAACTGGAGTCTTGCTCTCATAGGCCAGAAACAATGTTTGGCGGGAGGGATCTTTCATCCAGGCAATGATTGTCGTTTGATTGTGTTTCACCCCATCGAGAACAACTTTCTCCATCGTCTCATAGTCGGTAAAACTTGACGATCCGGTGATATGTGGTTCGCCCGTATAGCGAGCCAGCAATTCTTCTTTCGTCTTCCCGACATGCTTTGAAATGACGTGGCCGTCACGCCCCTCATTGCCTCTGATGGGTCTTGTTAGATAGATATCCAGTGCCGCGGGATCGTCAGGGTCGAAGCGCGGCGTCAGTACCTCTGATTCAGACTTCGTCAGGGCCGCATCGGCATCTGTTCTGGCGATACCCGCTGCATCGTCTGCTTTGTTTGCGACTTTTGCCTCAACCTTCGCAGCCGTCTCAAGGGCCTCGTCGATCTTGTTGATGCTGCTGGCGACGCTGGGGACAAAGGGCAAAATGCCGAGCGCCGTCATACCCGCGTTGCCAAGCGTGAGCTTGCTTGGATCGTTCAGGTACATCTGGATATCGCCACCCAACCCAAGTGCATCGCCGGCGCCCGGGACGAGCTGCGGAAGAGATTCGATCACCGTACCGATGACGCCGGATCGATCGCGCGCCTCCTGCGTCCGTGCTTTCTGGCTCGCGATGTTTTTATCGTAGTTCGGGCCGAATTCGCCGCCGCTCAGAGATGCTATGGCGGCGTCGCCGGCGGCGGCAACATTGTCGGCGTAACCAAGAGTCAATCCATTGGCGAGTAGGCGGATGCCGTCATCGATGTGTTGTAATGCTTCCTCCGGCGAGAGGTAGCCGGCTTCCTTCTGCGCTGCCGCCATATGCGCAAACCTGCCGAAGCCCGTCGGCGTCTTGGCTGCGGCTTTACCCGCTGGCGGTTTGGCGGCCAAAGCAGACGGCTGCTCGTTATCATTGGCAATTTTGGCAGGCGTCGTCTGCTGTGGTGCTTGGATGGCGGCAAACTGCGCAGCCACATCCGCCTCGCCCGGCATATCCGGTCCCGTGAGATCGTCGATCTTTACGCCACGCAGCGCTCGTAAACGATGATCGCGCACGTCTTGTGGTTCGACCGTATAGGCATTGCTGAAGCGATACTGCCCATCGGGGCCACGGAAATAGGGTGGGGTGGCGCCAGCGAGATTGTTCAGCACCAGATCGCGGGTCTTGTCGTCGACCGGCGTGCCACGGTGCCAGTCCTTGGCGCTGACGCCGCTGCGATAGGCTTCAATCGCCCATTGCCGTTCCGAGTCAGGCGAGGCGAATTTGAATTGGCCATCCTGCCAGTCGCCCAATTGGGATTCGCCCAATTGGGATTCCCGGGCTGTTTTGGCCTGGACGTTTCGTTTTGGACCGCTCAACGGGGGCATCGGCGTTGCTCCACTTTGTCACGCAAAATTACGTATAACATATATTACGTAAATCTGTCAAGAACAAAATAGGAACATATTTTAACTGAGCTATCGATTAAGCCTTTCCACCAGCCGGTCACGCGCGCTGATGCGTTTTTCGGCACTGGCGACGGGGAGGAGATGGGCATGCAGGAAATGGCCGGTCAGCCGCAGGCCCTGGATGAGCGACGTCGCATCGCACACGGCATTGTCCTCGACCAGAAAGGCCGGCAGCGGCAACAGGCGCTCGGCATAGCGGCCGGCGCCGGCTTTGCTGACCGCACGCCCGGTCTTGGGCGAGACGAAGACGAGATCCTCGGTCCCGCCAGTGACCGCACAGCGGCTGAGATCGAGGCCGAAGCCAAGGTCCGCCAGCAGCTTCAGCTCCCAGCGCAGATAGAGCCCGCCCCAATCCGGCACCGCCGCGACCAGGCCCGCGACGAGAACCGCAAAGTCTTCATAGACGTCCTGGTGCGGTTCGCGTTCCGGCAAGGTGGCATCGATGACGCCGGCCGCCGCACTCAGCGCCGTCAACCGATCGGCATCGTCCATCAGATGCGCGGTATGCGCCTCGAGGAGTTCCGCCTGGAAATTGCCGAGCTGCTCGGAAAGCCGCGCCCGCCAGGTGAGGCTGATCGCATTGCCGGTCTCGAAGGTCGCGCGCTGCTTGCGGGCCGCACCGCCGCGCACCAGGCCCAGATGCCGGCCATGCTCCCGCGTCAAGCAGGACAGGATGATGTCGCCCTCGCCATGGCGGCGGGCAGAGAGGACAAAGGCGGTGTCGGTGAAATCCAAGACCCCACCCGTTCCTCAGCTCTCGAAATCGAGGCCCATTTCGCGGTAGCGCTCGGGGTCTTCCGACCAGCTGCCGCGCACTTTGATGAACAGGAACAGGTGCACCTTGCGCTCCATCATCTGCTCGAGTTCGCGCTGCGTTGCCTCGCGCACCGCCTTGATGCGCGCACCACCCTTGCCGATGACGATGGCCTTCTGGCCTTCCTTGGCGACGAAGACGATCTGGGTGATCTTGACCGAGCCGTCCTTGAACTCCTCCCAGCCTTCCGTCTCGACGGTCAGCGCATAGGGTATCTCATCGTGCAACTGCCGGAAGAGATGCTCGCGCGTCACCTCGGAAGCGAGGAAGCGCTGCGGCGCGTCGGTGATGTGATCTTCCGGATAGTGATGCGGCCCCTGCGGCATGCGGCGGCAGAGTTCCGCCACCAGATCCTCGACCCCATCGCCATTCTCGGCGGAGATCATGAAGGTGTCGGTGAACAGCTCCTCGTCCGCATTGGCCAGCGCGTTGAGATCGGCGGTCTTGGCCAGCAGCAGCTCGCGTTCCTTCACCTGGTCAATCTTGTTCAAGACCAGGACTGCCTTGCGCTTGTGCTGCTTCAGCCCCTCGATGATGCGCTTGGTGTCATCGTCGACGCCCTTGCGGCTGGCATCGACCATGAGGAGCACCTGGTCGGCATCGCCGGCGCCACTCCAGGCGGCGGCCACCATGGCGCGGTCGAGCCGGCGCTTCGGCGCAAAGATGCCCGGTGTGTCGACGAAGATCATCTGCGCCGTGCCGGCAGCACTTTCCTTCATGACGATGCCCAGCACCTTGGCGCGCGTGGTCTGCACCTTGGGGCTGACGATCGAGACCTTTTGCCCGACGACGCGGTTGACCAGCGTCGACTTGCCGGCATTGGGAGCGCCGAGAACGGCGATGAAGCCGCAGCTGGTACCAGTTTCAGCGATTGGATCGGAACTCATAGCGAGCCTGCTTTCTAACGACGCGCCACGTTCTCATGACATATGAGTGGGCCGGCCATCAGAGCGAGCCAGCCTCGACGCTATTATCTTGGACCAACATCTGTGGTCGCACCAGCGCCAGCAATTGCGTGGCGGCGGCCTGTTCTGCGGCCCGTTTCGACCGGCCGGTGCCGCAGGTCGGCGGATGTCCGTCGACCAAGGCCTCGACCTCGAAGACCGGATCATGCGGCGGGCCATCGCTGCGACGGACCGTGTAACGCGGCAGGCTCAATCCGGCCGCCTGCGCCCATTCCTGCAGCGCCGTCTTGGCATCCTGCGGTGGGTTGAGTTCGGCCGACATCATCGGACGCCAATGCCGCTCGACGAACAACCGCGCACAATCGATCCCGCCATCAAGATAGAGCGCGCCGATGATCGCTTCGCAGGCATCGGCCAAGGTTGCCGGGTTGTCGCGCCCACCGCTTTCTTCTTCGCCCTTGGAGAGCACCAGGAAGCGACCGAAGCCCAGACCGTGCGCCACCTGTGCCAGACCGTCCTGACGGACGAGGGCGGCAAGGCGCTTGGCCAACGCCCCTTCATCCTCGCCGGGGAAGGCCGCGAACAGCATCTCGGCCACGACCAGGCCCAGCACGCGGTCGCCCAGGAATTCCAGCCGCTGGTTATCCGCCTGCTTTGCCTCGGCCGCGGCCTTGGTGCTGCGGCGGACGCGCTTGACCCGTCCGCGCCCCGTGGCGCTGGGATGGGTAATGGCCGTTTCCAGCAATTCCGGCCGTGCAAAAGCATGGCCGATGATTTCGGCTAGGTCAGCGATGGCGGCAGCCTTGGCCACCAATTACTCCACAAAGCTGGCAAGGCGCTGCCAGCGCAGGGCCGTGACCCAGGTGATCGGGTTGGTCAGCTTCAGCGTGTTGTCATAGGACCAGAACAGGACCTTGGCCGGACCGATCAGATTTTCCGCCGGCACGAAGCCGACATTGCCCATCTGCGCCGGATCAGTGACGCGGGTGTTGGCGTCGAACTTCACCAGACCGCTGAGCACGCGGCTGTCGCTCGAACCGTCGCGGTTATCGCCCATCATGAAATAATGGCCTTCCGGCACCACGAAGATCGGCGTGTTGTCGAGATCGCCCTGGTCGCCACGCGTCTCGATCACGCGGTGGCTGACGCCGCCCGGCAGCGTCTCGATATATTGCGGCGAGGCAATGCCGCCATTGTCCAGATTGACGAAATCCTCGATGCGCTGGCGCTTCACCGGCTCGCCGTTGATGTAAAGCAGGCCTTCACGCACCTGCACCGTGTCACCGGGCAGGCCAATCAGGCGCTTGATGAAATCGGTCTGCGGCTCGCCGGGCGGGCGGAACACGATGACATCGCCGCGCTCCGGCTTGTCCTCCCAGATGCGCCCCTTGACCGGCACGATGCCCCAGGGGAACGAATACTTGCTGTAGCCATAGGCCGTCTTCGAGACGAACAGGTAATCGCCGACCAGCAATGTCGGGATCATCGAGCCCGACGGGATGCTGAAGGGTTCATAGGCAAAGGTGCGAATGACCACGGCGATGACCGCGGCCCACACAATGGTCTTCACGGTCTCAGCGATCTGGCTGGGCTCGGTGTCTGTCTTGCGCGCCATGGTGGGTATAACGGCCTTTGGAGATTGAAAAAGCGGTCATGGAACAGCACGCCGTTGCGGCGTGCCGTTGCGGCCGGATCAAGCCAGCCACACCCCCTAAAGTCAAGGCTTTCAGACCTGTTTTGCGCCCCGGCGCGGCGATTTTTCCAAGCTTTTCCGCTGGTTTAGGCAGTGGGGCCGGTTTTACGGGGCCGGATTGGCCGAAATGATGACGATCGCCTGGGCGAGCGGGAAATCATCGGTGATGGTGAGGTCGATCTGCACCACCATGCCCGGCGGCGTGATCTCCTGCAGGCGCTTGAGGGCCCCATTGGTCAGCTTCAGGGTGGGCTTGCCGCTCGGCAGATTGACCACCCCCATATCCTTCATGAAGACCTGGTCGCGGAAACCGGTGCCCAGTGCCTTCGAACAGGCCTCCTTGGCGGCGAAACGCTTGGCATAGGAAGCTGCGCGCTGGGCGCGGCGATCGGACTTCTTCTGCTCGACCTCCGTAAAGACGCGCTGGATGAACCGGTCGCCGAAGCGCTCGATCGATTTTTCGATGCGCCGGATGTCGATAAGGTCGTTGCCGATGCCGAGAATCATGGTCGTTATCCGCGGGCCCGGTCGACCGAGTTGACCGAGGGTGTCGCGCGCAGGGCGGCGATGATGTTGGAAAGGTGCTTCAGATCCTTCACCTCGACATCGACGATGATCTCGAAGAAATCGATCGAGCGGTTGACGATCTTCAGGTTCGAAATGTTACCGCTGTTCTTGCCGATGACGGTGGTAAGCGACCCCAGGCTGCCCGGTTGATTGGCGATCACCACGTCAAGACGCCCGGTATGCTGCTCGATCGTGTTCTTGTCCTGGTCCCAGGCGACATCGAGCCAGCGCTCCGGCGTGTCGGCGAAGCTTTCCAGCGTCTCGCAATCAATCGTGTGGATCGTGACACCCTTGCCTGTGGTGACGATGCCGACGATGCGGTCGCCGGGCAGCGGATGGCAGCAGCCGGCAAAATGCATCGCCATGCCGGGGATAAGACCACGGATCGGGATCGCGTGACCGCCCTTGGCCTTCTTCGGATCGCGCTTCAATGGCACGATCTTGTCGTTCGGCACCTGCGTCTTGTTGCCGGGGAAGACGGCATTGACCACTTCGCGCGAACCGATGATGCCTTCGCCGACCTGGGTGATCAGATCCTCGATCTCCTCGGCCTTGAATTTCTTGAGGACGCCGTCGATCGCCTTCTCGGTGTATTCATAGCCGGCATGGGCGAATTCCTTGTGCAGCATCGCCCGGCCGAGTTCCAGATATTGCGCGCGCTGCTGCGTGCGGATGAAGCGGCGGATACACGCGCGCGCCTTGCCGGTGACGACGAAGCGCTCCCAGGCCGGCGACGGCGTCTGCGCCTTCGAATTCACGATGGCGACCTGATCGCCATTCTGCAATTCGGTGCGCAGCGGCATGATGCGGCCGTTGATCTTGGCACCCACACAGGTATCGCCCACCTCGGAATGGACGGCATAGGCGAAATCGACCGGGGTCGCCCCGCGCGGCAGAGCGATGAGATCGCCCTTCGGGGTGAAGCAGAACACCTGGTCCTGGAACATTTCCAGCTTGGTGTGTTCGAGGAATTCTTCCGGCCCCGAAGCGTGTTCCAGAATGTCGAGCAGTTCGCGCAGCCAGCGATATTGGCGGCCGTCGATCTTGGTCGACCCCTGCTTGTAGCCCCAATGCGCCGCCACACCCATTTCGGCGATTTCATGCATGTTGTCGGTGCGGATCTGCACCTCGATGCGCATGCGCTGCGGGCCGATGATGCCGGTGTGGAGCGATTGGTAATTGTTGGGCTTGGGCGTCGAGATGTAATCCTTGAACCGCCCCGGGATCATCGAATATTTGCCATGGAGTGCCCCCAGCGCCTGATAGCACTGGCCGATATCCTTCACCATGATGCGGAACGCCATGATGTCCGAGAGCTGCTCGAACTCCATGCGCTTCTTCTGCATCTTGCGCCAGATCGAATAGGGCGTCTTCTCGCGGCCCGACACGTCGGCCACCAGATCCGCTTCCTTCATCGTCTTCTGCAACTCGGTGATGATCTTGGCGCAGATGTCCGCACCCTGCTCGCGCAGGTAAGACAGGCGCTGGATGATCGAGTTATAGGCGTCGGCATTGAGTTCCGCGAAGGCGAGGTTCTCCAGCTCGTCCTTCAGCTGATGCATGCCCATGCGCTCGGCCAAGGGCGCATAGATATCCATCGTTTCGGCGGCGATGCGCCGGCGCTTATCCGCACTCTTGATGAAATGCAGCGTCTGCATGTTGTGGAGACGATCCGCGAGCTTGACCAGCAGCACGCGGATGTCGTTCGACATCGCGAGCACCAGCTTGCGGAAATTCTCGGCATGCTTGGTGTTGTCGGATTGCAGTTCGAGGCGCGAGAGTTTGGTGACGCCGTCGACCAGCTGCGCCACTTCCGCGCCGAACATCGCCTGGACCTGTTCCAGGGTCGCGTCGGTATCCTCGACCGTGTCGTGGAGGAGGCCTGTCGCGATCGAAGCGGAATCGAGCTTGAGGCGTGTCAGAATCTCGGCAACACCGAGCGGATGCGAGAAATAGGGATCGCCCGAGGCACGCGCCTGGCTGCCATGGGCCTTCATGGAAAAAACATAGGCGCGGTTGAGGAGGTCCTCATCCGCGCCCGGATCGTAAGATTTCACCCGCTCGACCAGTTCGAATTGCCGGATCATGCGGTCCTCAACTTAGCCCGCACCGCAATCCTGGCGCCGCTAGCTGCAATCGGGTGAAACCAATCCTTTCCGTATTTCAGGAAATAAGCGGCCGACGGAAGCGGCCACCCATCACTTGCCGTCATCGGCCTCCGCGGCATCTTCAAACTCGCCATCGATGGTCAGATCGGCTTCTTCGGCTTCATCGTCGGAAATCTGCGCCTGCTGCATTTCCGCGAGCAGATCGCCGGCACCGGTACCAAAGCCCGTGCCCTCTTCTTCCGGCTCATCGTTCTCGACATGCTTCTGCAGGCCGGTGATGAGGTTGTCGGTGAGGGCGGCCAGCACCACGGTCTCGTCCGCGATTTCGCGCAGCGCCACGACCGGATTTTTGTCATTGTCGCGATCAATGGTGATCTGCGCACCGGCAGCGACTTCGCGCGCCCGCTGTGCGGCCAGCATGACCAGCTCAAAACGGTTGGGGATCTTGTCTACGCAATCTTCGACTGTTACGCGCGCCATTTTCGATAGTCTCCAGGAATTCGCCTAATTGCCTGAACTTACTCTATTGATTTTCAGGGTTCAAGCCGCGGGGCACCCATGGGCCAGGGCAGCCACTATGCCGCAGGCGCATGGCGCGCGGGCTCCCGCATAATCGCCCCAAGAGCCTCAAAGCAAACGGATTTCCTGATCCGGCGGCAGGACTGCGATGAGCTCGCCCACACTCTGGCCACTGATCGGATGGCGCCAATCAGGGGCGATCGCCTGCAACGGCAGCAGGACAAAGGCCCGCACGTCCATCCGGGGATGCGGCAGCAAGGGCGGATTCGGGCCGGTATTGACCACCGCGCCATAGGCGATGATGTCGAGATCGAGCGGGCGCGGGGCATTGGCGACCGAACGCACCCGGCCGCTTTTGGCTTCCAGACCCTGCAGCACGGAGAGGAGGGCGCCTGGGTCCAGCGCCGTCGCCACCTCGACGACGCCGTTCACATACCAGGGCTGATCGTCGGCCCGTGGCACCGGCGCCGATTCGTACCAGGGCGAGCGGCGCAAGATGCTGATCCCGACAGCGGCGATATCCGTGAGCGCCAGCTCCAGCGTCGCCACCGGATCGCCCGCCTCACTCGGCAGATTGGCGCCGAGGCCGAGATAGATTTTCGGATGGGGTATATCTCGCTCCACGCGCTTTATCCGACTCTTTTGCCGCATCTCGGCAGTGTTTCTTTACATCTTGCTTGGGCCCGCCCATCGGCACTAAGGTCCGCAACAGATGGTTCTGACGTCTTATTTAGACGTGCGCTTGATTTTACGACATAGCTTTCAGTCATATTGCCGACGAGGATATCATGGCCCTTCGCTTCTACGCCCAGGAACGGGTTGGTCTGTTTATCGATGGTGCCAATCTGCATGCCGCCGCCCGCGCCCTTGGCTTCGACATCGATTACAAGCGCCTCCTGAAGCATTTCCAGGAACAATGCCGCCTGATCCGGGCCTTCTATTACACCGCCTTGGTCGAAGACCAGGAGTATTCGCCCCTGCGCCCGCTGGTCGATTGGCTCGATTATAACGGCTTCACCATGGTGACCAAGCCGACCAAGGAATTCACCGACGCCATGGGGCGCCGCAAGATCAAGGGCAATATGGATATCGAGCTCGCCATCGATGTCCTCGAAATGTCGGCCCATCTCGATCACGTCGTGCTGTTCTCGGGCGACGGTGATTTCCGCCGCCTGGTCGAAGCCGTGCAGCGCCGCGGCGTGCGTGTCTCGGTGGTCTCTACCGTGCGGTCCAACCCGCCGATGGTGGCCGATGAATTGCGCCGCCAAGCCGACATGTTCGTCGAACTTGAAGACTTGGCCTCGATCGTCGCCCGCGCCCACAACCCGCGCAGCACTGCGCCACGCGAGGCCGCCAAGGAACAGCCGGCCCGCGAGACGCCGGAAGACGCGCCGAGCAACAGCTAAAAGCCAACCACAATGCCCGCCAGTTCCACAGCCGCGCCAGCACCCGACTGTCCGCTGTGCCCGCGCCTCGCCGATTTTCGCGCCGACAACCAGCGCAAGCTGCCGGATTACTTCAACGCCCCGGTGCCGGCCTTCGGCGCCGCGAAACCGAAATTCCTGATCATCGGCCTGGCGCCTGGATTGCACGGCGCCAATCGCACGGGCCGGCCCTTCACCGGCGATTGGGCGGGCGATCTGCTGTTCGCGACATTGCTTGAACTTGGCCTTGCCGAAGGCGTTTATGACGAACGGCCCGACGATGGCCTGACATTGAAAGGCTGCCGCATCGTCAACGGCGTCCGCTGCGTGCCGCCGCAGAACAAGCCGACGCCGGCCGAAATCAAGACCTGCAACATGTTCCTGAAAGCTGAGCTCGCCGCCTCACCCGCCCGCTGCTATCTGGCGCTCGGCTCCATCGCCCATGACGCATCCCTGATGGCCTTGGGCGAAAAGCGCAGCGCCTTCAAATTCGGCCACAACCGCCGACATAACTTGAGCGATGGCCGCATCCTCATCGATAGCTATCACTGCTCGCGCTACAACACGAACACCGGCGTGCTGACGCCGAAGATGTTCCGTGAAGCGATGGCGCATGTGAAGGCGGCAGCGGGACTGTAACGCCCCCTCACCCCAACCCCTCTCCCGCGAGGGGAGAGGGGCTTTTGCCACGCGCTCTCATTCAGATCGTATTGCTTGGCCAAATATTGCCGGCAAGCCTCATTCCCTCTCCCCTTGCGGGAGAGGGTCAGGGTGAGGGGGTTGTCAGAGCAAGCTCGGCGAGCGACGACTAAACCTCAATCCCCGCCGCGGTTCCGGAGCATGCGGCCCTGGTCGCGTTTCCAGTCGCGGTCCTTGATCGCAGCACGCTTGTCGACCTGGCGGCGGCCCTTGGCGATGCCGAGATTGCATTTGGCGCGGCCGCGTTCGTTGAAATAGATCGAGAGCGGCACCACCGTGACACCATCGCGCTGCGTGGCGTTCACCAGCTTCACGACTTCTTTTTTTTTCAGCAGCAATTTCCTGGGTCGGCCAGGCTCATGGTTGAAGCGGTTGGCCGCCTCATATTCCGGGAAATGCGCGTTGATCAGCCAGAACTCGCCGTCGCGCTCCGCGGCAAAGGCCTCGGCGATGCTGCAGCGGCCAAGGCGCAGGGACTTCACCTCGGAACCCATCAAGGCGATGCCTGCCTCGATCTCACCGTTGATCGAATAATCGTGGCGCGCCTTGCGGTTCTGCGCCGCGAATTTGTTGGTCGAAATATCCCGCGCCATGATGAACTGCTATTGGCCGATCAGGCCAACCTTCTTCAGCGCCGCCTCGACCTTCTGCTTCGAAACATCGGAGATCGGCGCCAGCGGCAGACGCAGATCGGGCTGGATATGGCCCATCAGCGAGAGGGCATATTTCACCGGTCCCGGGCTGCTCTCGCAGAACATGGCGTCGTTGAGCGGCATCAACTGCTCGTTGATCGCCATCGCCTTCTTCAAATCGCCGGCGCGCCAGGCGGCATGCATCTGTGCGGTCAGCTTCGGCGCCACGTTGGACGTGACGGAAATGCAGCCCACGCCACCCTGCACCAGGAACGGCAAGGCGGTCGCATCCTCGCCGGAGAGCTGGCAGAAATCGGCGCCGATCGCGAGCTTGGTGCGCGCGGGCCGCGCCAGATCCGCCGTCGCATCCTTGACGCCGATCACGCGCGGCAGCATCGCACAGCGCGCCATGGTGTCGACCGACATGTCGACGGCACTGCGCGGCGGCACGTTGTAGATGATGATCGGCAGGTTGGTGGCGTCGTGGATCGCTTTGAAATGCTGGTATTGGCCTTCCGGCGTCGGCCGGTTGTAATAGGGCAGCACGACGAGGGCGGCGCTGGCGCCGGCCTTCTCCGCATGGCGCGAGAGATCGATCGCCTCGGCCGTCGAATTGGAACCCGTGCCGGCGATGACGGGGACGCGGCCCTTGGCCACCTCGATCGCCAGTTCGACGACGCGGTGATGCTCCTCATGGCTGACCGTCGGGCATTCGCCGGTGGTGCCGACCGGCACGATACCGTCGATACCTTCGGTGATCTGCCAATCGACGAATTTCTGGAACGCAGCCTCGTCCACCGCATTGTTGCGGAATGGCGTGACCAGAGCGGTCATCGAACCCTTGAACATGGCAAGCTCCATAAAATCGGCCCGGCACGCGTTTCTGACGCTGGGCAACAGTCAATTGGGGGGCAACAGTCAATCGGGCCCGGAAAATAGCCGCAGCGGCCGAGGCCTGCAAGCGTTCTGCCGAAAAAACCGACGAATCGCCACCTCCGTCTTATGGGTGACTTTGGGCGCCGTTTACCGAATAGAAATGAATGTGATGCATGACTGTGTGATGGGCAACACATTGAATCCATTGAGCGTCAACGAGTCCGCTCCTACAATGCCGCGGCTGTGTTCGCCGATTCGCGCGCAGCCGAGCGAGGAAATGACGCACTTGTCCCGGACTTTCGACATTTTGCCTTTCGACATTTTGCCGCGCCTGATGAAGGCCGGCCTGGTCGCCCTGACACTTCTGGTAGCCCTGACACTTCTAGCGGGCTGGCCGCAGCCGGGCCATGCCGAAGAGGCCACTCTCAGCGCCAAGGATAAGAGACTCTACGAGGAAGCGTTCCGGGCGCTCGAGAATGACCGCTGGAAGGAAGCCCGCCGGCTCGCCGACATGGCCAAGGATCCGATTCCGGCCAAGGTGATCCAGTGGCTCGACCTGGCGAGGCCCGGTCCCGGCCGCTCCTTCGACGAAATGACCCGGTTCCTGAAGGCCAATCCGGACTGGCCGCTCCGCGACACGCTAACGGGTCAGGCCGAGCGCACGATGCCGGATATCTATCCGACCGCCGCGGTGCTGAGCTGGTTCGGCACGCGCGACCCGTTGACGGCACAAGGCGCCATCAAGCTGGTGGGCGCGCTGCGCTCCGACGGCCAGATCGAACGCGCCCGCAAGGTCGCGATCCTGGCTTGGACCACCGAGGATTTCACCCAGGAACTGGAAAATACCTTCCTGCTCCGCTTCGGCGACATGCTGACCATGGCCGATCATGTCGTGCGGCTCGACGCCCTGCTGTGGCAGGACAAGCGCGAACAGGCCGTGCGCATGCTCAAGCGCGTCGATTCCGGCCATGCCGCTCTCGCCAGTGCCCGGATGCGCCTGCAGGACAAGAAAATCACGCCCGATGCGGTCGGTGGCCTGGTACCGCTCGAACTGCGCGACGATCCCGGCCTCATCTATGAAATGGCGCGCGCCTGGCGCAAGAAGGGCCAGATCGAGCGCGCCCTTCAATTGCTGGACCCGCCGCCAGCCAATGTCTCGCGCCCCGATCTGATGTGGGACGAACTTTACCGCGCGGCACGCGAGTTGCTCGCCAATGGCGATATCAGTGCCGCCTACCGCCTCGCTGCGGCACATAACGCCGACACCGGCGATGCCTTTGTCGAAGGCGAATGGTTCGCTGGCTGGGTAGCACTTCGTTATCTCGACGAGCCCGACGTGGCGACGAAGCACTTCACCAGCCTTTACTCCGGTGCCAAATCGGTCATCAGCAAGACACGCGCCGCCTATTGGACCGGCCGAGCGGCGGAGGCCAAGGGCGACATGGCGGCCGCCACCGACTGGTACCGCACGGCCGCGAAGAATCTCAGCGTCTATTACGGCCAGCTGGCGGCAGCGCGCCTGACCGATCCCAAGCATCTGGTGCTCGACAGCGGCATTCGCCCCAACGCCGCCGAAAAGGCCGCCTTCGCCAAGCTTGAACTGGTCAAAGTGGTGCGCCTGCTGGGCAAGCTCGGCGAAGAACAGCGTGTGCGCCCATTCGTCATGACGATGACCGCCCGTGCCACCAAGGCGACCGACTACGCCCTCCTCGCCAGCTTGGCCAAATCGGTGAAGCGCGATGACCTCGCCATCGCCGTCGCCAAGGAAGCACGCCAGAAGGGCTTCGAGCTCTCCGAATACCTATTCCCGACCATCAAGCTGCCGCCGGGCAAGCTGCCCGAACCGGCGCTGGTGCTGGCCATCATCAAGCAGGAAAGCGCCTTCGACGCCAAGGTCAGTTCGCCGGCCGGCGCCATGGGCCTGATGCAGTTGATGCCCTCGACCGCGCGACCGCTCGCCAAGGAACTCGGCGTGAAGAAGCTGCAGGAAAAGAAGCTGACCAGCGACCCGGCCTTCAACGTCCGCCTCGGCCGCCTCTATCTGGAAAAGCTGATCGATCGCTTCAACGGCTCCTACATCATGGCGGTGGCCGCCTATAACGCCGGCCCCAGCCGCGTGCGCGATTGGGTCATCCTCTATGGCGATCCACGGCTGCCGGAAACCGACCCCATTGACTGGGTCGAGAACATCCCGTTTAACGAGACGCGCAACTATGTCCAGCGCGTCATGGAGAATCTGCAGATCTACCGCAGCCGCCTCTCCGAAGGTGGCGCCCGTATCGCGCTGGAAGACGACCTTAACCGTCCCGCGATCAACTGAAGGTTTCCATCATGGGTGAGACTTTGTCGGCCAACACCGCGTTGGCCGCGACCGCAGCCGACGTCAAAACGGCCGCCGAACGCCTGCGCGGCCGCGCTGTCCTGACACCGCTCCTCGACTATCCCCTCCTCAGCGCGCGCCTTGGTTTTCGCCTGCTGGTGAAGGCGGAGACCCTGCAGCTCACTGGCTCGTTCAAGTTCCGCGGCGCCACCAATCGATTGCTGGCAGCCAAGGCCGCGGATCCCGCCTTGCGCGCGGTTGTCGCCTTCTCGTCAGGCAACCACGCCCAGGGCGTCGCGGCAGCAGCACAGATGCTGGGCCTCAAAGCTACCATCGTCATGCCTTCCGATGCGCCGGCGATCAAGGTCGCCAACACAAGGGGCTTCGGCGCCGAGGTGGTGCTCTATGAACGCCATGCTGAGGACCGCGAAGCGATCGCCCGCGCCATCGCCGAGAAGGACAAGGCGCTCATTGTGCCGCCTTATGACGATCCCTTCATCATCGCCGGGCAGGGCACCGTCGGCCTGGAGATTTGCGCACAGGCGGCGGCACTGGGTGTCACACCCGAATTCGTGCTGGCGCCGTGCAGCGGTGGCGGCCTCGTTGGCGGCGTGGCACTCGCCATCAAGGACCAGCATCCACAGGCAAAAATCTATGCCGCGGAGCCGGCCGGCTTCGACGACCTTCGTCGCTCGCTGGAGGCCGGCACGCGGCTCGGCAACGCGCCGGGCAAACCTTCGATCTGCGATGCGCTGATGGCGGAAAAGCCCGGGGCGCTGACCTTCCCGATCCACCAGCAGCTGCTGGCGGGTTCAAAGGTCGTCAGCGACGATCAGGTGCTGGATGCGATGAACTTTGCGCTGCGCCATCTGAAGCTGGTGGTGGAGCCAGGCGGTGCCGCGGCACTCGCCGCCGTTCTCGCGATGCGCGGCGAGCTTGCCGGCAAGAATGTCGTGGTGATCTGTTCCGGCGGCAATGCCGACCCGGAAATGATCAAGCGGGCCGCCGATAGGGCTGACCCGCTTGTCTAATTCAGTTCAGCGATAAAGGAAGATCAGCCGGAAACGGCCTTCTTCTCGACGACGTCCTTCACCACTTCCTTGACCGGCTCGACGGAGGTGGTCGCGACCGCGGTCACCGGATGCGTGTCGGTGCGGCGGCACATGCCTTCGAGATAGGCGCCCTGTTCGATCGCCAGCGATTTGTGAAGGATATCGCCGGTCACCCGCGCAGTCTTCTCCAGCACCACCATGTCGGCGCGGACTTCGCCATTGACCAGGCCGCAAATGCGCACGGATTCGGCCTGCAGGCCGCCCTGCACGGTCGCCCCTTCGCCGATGGTGATGTTACGGCTCTGGATATCGCCTTCGACCCAGCCGTCGATCTGCACGTCGCCGCTGCACACCAGATCGCCCGTGATCCGGAGATCCGCGCTGATGATCGAGGGGATACCGGCCTTTACCGTCGGACGCGGCGAATCATGTAGCGCGCCTGGCTGACCGGACTTGTTAACCTTTGAAAACATAGCGACCTGCCTTGAGAAAGCCCATGGGATCGAGCGGTTTGTCGTTATAACGCACTTCGTAGTGGCAGTGCGGCCCAGACGACCGCCCGGATGACCCGAGCTTGCCGACCAGCTGCCTGTAGTCCACCACATCCCCGACCTTCACTGCAACCGAATCCAGATGGGCATAAAGCGTATGTATGCCAAGGCCATGGTCGATTTCGACCACCCGGCCGTAATTCCCCTTCCAGCCGGCATGGATCACCGTCCCGGGCGCCGTCGCCAGCACGTCCGAGCGCAGGGTGCCGACCATGTCGAGCCCTTCATGGCGCGCGCGGGCGCCATTGAACGGGTCGACCCGGGCACCAAAGCCGCTGGAGATGTAATAGTGATCGACGGGGGCTGCGAGCGGGACGGAGCGCAGCACGACCTGCATCTTCTCCCAGCGACCGACCTCGTCATCCAGGGTGGCGACGTTGGTGAGGAGCTTCTGCTCCGTCTCGTTGGCCCCAGTCGCGGGATCCGGCAGGAACGGACCGCCCTTGCCGACTTCGCTGGTCTGGGCGGCGGCGATCATGCTCTCGACATCGAGCCCGGTCATGACCAGGGTCTTTTCCATTTCCTCGAGACTGTTGCGCGTACGCTCGGTGACGCTGGCCACAAAGTTGGCCTGGCTTTCCTGAACCGAGGCGACCTTGTCACGCAATTCATCGATGGTGCGGCCGAGATCGGAGCGGCCGAGTTGCAGCGTGTTGCGCTGGTTGATGACGGTGGTGAGTGCCAGCTTCGTCTGTGCCACCTGGCGGCTGAGATCGGCATTGCTCGCCTGCGCCATCTGCAATTCGCCCTGCAGCGAGCCAACCTTGGCCGTGAGGCTGGCGACCTGCTGGGTCGCCGTCTGGTGCGCACGCTGCAGATTGGTGAGGCGGCCAGTGAGATCTGCCACCTGGGTAGCGAGCCCGCCATTACTTTGGCGGCTTTGTTCCAACAATGCCGTCAGCTCGTCGCGCTCAGACGCCATGCGGCGGCGATCACCCTCGATGCCGCGGATTTCCGATTTGAGATCGGCGATCTGGTTGGTCAGGGACTGGTTGCGCGCCGCGATCCGCTTGAGGTCGCTGTCGAAGGCAAGCAGCCGGTTCTTCAGGGCATCGCGCAGCTTCGCCCGCAGCGGATCCTCGGCCTGTACCCCCCCAGCGGCCTTGCTGGCAACAGCACCATCTACCGGCGCTGGTCCTTCGATCTGCGTGGCGATCGATTTCAGGCCGTCACGCATGCCGGCATCCTCGCCGGAGAGACCGAGGAGATAAGCCTCGTCATCACCCAGCTTGCCGGTGCTGCCCTTGAACTGGTCGAAATAATCAGAGACTTCCGCGAGCAGGCCGGTATAGGCCCCCTCGGCTTCGCGCACGGCGATGTCGCGACCATGCAGCGTCACCTGCTGCATGGCGAGACCGATCGAGGTTGCCAGTGACAGGATAGCAATGCCGCCGAAAAGGGTGGCACCCACCAACTGGCTGCGCGTCGACAGGCGGACATATTTGATTTTGCCATCGCTGCGCACAATCAGTTCGCGCGGCGAGAAATGCTTCGAGACGGACGCAGCAATGCGCGTCCCAAATTGATGCGGTGAGAATTTCACAGGATTTTTCCCGGTTACCACGATCCCATCCCCACGGTAGGACGCTTAATTGACCCATAGCCGCCCTACGTTTACCGGCCGACCCGCTTTTACCCCTCGGATGGCCGCAACCGCATGGCGCGTGACACGTACCGGACCAAGTATTCTTGGCCCCCCTGACGACTACTTCCGAGGTCGATTTCACGACGTCGGGCAATCGTTAATTTTTTATTAGCAGAAGTAACTTAGGCGGACCCTCCAGGGGACGCAAGCCGAATCAACCCCGAGGTGGCCACGGGTGACCACCTGTCACAGGAAGGTGTTTTAATTCAATAACTTGGGGAAAGCCTGTCACAGCGTCAGCCGGGCTTGCGAAAGCGGCTTTCGACATAACTAACAACGCAGGCCACGGCGTCGGCAATACTCAGTTTTTCTGTATCGACGACCAGTTCCGGCTTGAGCGGCGGCTCGTAAGGCGCACTGATCCCCGTAAACTCGGCTATCTCGCCGGCCCGTGCCTTCTGATAGAGCCCCTTGGGATCGCGCCCTTCGCAGGTGGCGAGATCGGCCTTGATATAGATTTCATGAAACACCGTCGTAGCAGTCGCTTCCGCCGCCTGCCGCGCGCGCTGGCGGTCGGTGCGATAGGGCGAGATGAACGCCGTGATGACGATCTGTCCGGATTCTGCAAACAGTGTCGCCACCTCGCCGATGCGCCGGATGTTCTCGGCGCGGTCTTCCGGCGCGAAGCCGAGATTGGCCGAGAGCCCGCGCCGCACATTGTCACCATCGAGCACGAAGACATGGAAGCCACGCCGGAACAGCTCTTGCTCCACCGCCATGGCGATGGTCGACTTGCCGGCGCCCGACAAACCGGTCAGCCACAACACGCCGCCCGGGTGACCGTTGCGCAACGTACGCTGTGCCGCCGTGACACCATGCGCCACATCGGTGATGTTGGCAGAGCGGACGGTCACCATGCGACGCTGGTCGGGATAACCTTCGAGCGCGATGGTGCCGCCAGCGAGGATGTTGCGCCCATCGGAGAGCACGAAGCGGCCGGTCTTTGGATTGGCCTCGACACCGTCCAGCGCCAGCAAAGCCGTCGAGCGCAGGATGACCTCGGCAATGTCGTTGCGCTCGACGATCTCGCTCGGCCGCGCGCTGAAACTCTCCGCGTCATAAATGCAGACGATGCTTTCGACCACGACGTTGACATCGCGCGTCTGCAGCCGCAGGCGATAGTTTTCGCCCAATTTCAGGGGTTTCTTCGCCAACCAGAACAGCTTGGCCTTGAACGCGTTGGTCTCGATCGGCGCTGTGTCGACATGGCTCGCCATCTCGCCGCGCTCGATGAACAGCTGCTCATCAAGTGTCACACCGACCGATTGCCCGGCCTCTGCATCGTGAGCCTCCGGCGCCGACCAGCCTTCGATACTGGCCACCTTCGCGGTCTTGTTGCTGGGTGAGAACAGCAGCGTATCACCGACCTTGAACCTGCCACTCACGACCCGGCCGGCAAGAATGCGGCGGTCGTCGAATTTATAGATGTCCTGGATGGGGAGGCGCAGCGGCAAGGCGGCAAGGGGGGCTGCCGGCGTAAAACTGTCCAGGGCCTCGATCAGAGTCGGCCCAGGGTACCACGGCGTCCGCGCCGATTTAGTGGCGATGTTGTCGCCGTCGCGCGCGGCCAGCGGAATGATGTAACTGGCCTTGATGCCGAGCGATCCGAGATAGGAACTGTATTCGCGCGCGATCTCGGCAAAGCGCGCTTCCGAGAAATCAACGAGATCCATCTTGTTGACCAGGACCACGATCTGCTTCACGCCCAGAAGATTGAGCAGGAACGCATGCAGCCTTGATTGCTGCTGGATGCCCTGCCCCGCATCGATCAGCATCAAGGCGGCTTCCGCGCTCGACGCCCCGGTGATCATGTTCTTGATAAACTCGCGATGCCCCGGCGCGTCGATGATGGTGTAGTCACGCAAAGCCGTCTTGAACCAGATTTGCGCCGTATCGATGGTGATGCCCTGGTCGCGCTCCGATTGGAACGCATCCATGAGAAACGCCCATTCGAACGGCATGCCGCGCCGTTCGCACATCGCCTTGATCGCTTCGAACTTGCCGTCGGGCAAGCTGCCGGTGTCATGGAACAGGCGGCCGACCAGGGTCGACTTGCCATGGTCGACATGGCCGACGATGACGATACGCATGAGGTCGCGTTCGGCGCTGCTCATCACATATAGCCCGCCGCACGCAGGCGCTCGAAAGCATCCTCGGTCTCACGGTCCATGGCCCGCCCGGCGCGTTCCGGCTCGCGTGTCGCCTCCAGCTCGGCGATGATCTCGGCGATGGTGATGGCTTCACTCACCACCGGCGAGGTGATGTCCTGGTCGCCCAGCGAGCGATAGCGCTTGCCGCCTTTGGCGAAATAGAGTTCCACCATCGGGATATGCTCGCGCTGCACATATTTCCAGATATCGAGCTCGGTCCAGGACAGCAGCGGATGTACGCGCAGATGCGTGCCGGCCGGCAGATCGGTGTTGAAATAATCCCAGAATTCCGGCGGCTGGTCGCGGAAGTCCCAGGCGCCGCTTTCGCCGCGTGGGGAAAAGACGCGTTCCTTGGCCCGCACGCTTTCCTCATCGCGCCGGATGCCGGCGATGATGCCGGTGAAGCCGTATTTGGCGATAGTGTCGCGGAGACCCAGGGTTTTGCGCGCGGCCGAACGCGCATTGGGCGGCAAGGTGGGATCGGTCGCCTCGACCGGCGGGCATTTCTCGACAATGAGGTTGAGGCCCCATTCCTTGGCGTAGCGCTCGCGGAACAGATACATCTCCGGGAACTTGCGCTCGGTATCGATATGCATGACCGGGAACGGCACATGGCCGAAGAACGCTTTCCTGGCCAGCCACACCATGACATTGCTGTCCTTGCCCAGCGACCAGAGCATGCCGAGCTTGTCGATGCGGTTGAAGGCCTCGCGCAGGATATAGACGCTCTGCGCTTCAAGCTGGTCGAGATGATCCATGACGGCGGATGTCTGCCTCAAAAATGACGGCGGTGAAGTCTGTTTGGCGTTGCCCCGTCATTATAGGATGTCGCGCCCGCAGGCAATATTCTCCAGCTGGATCTGCGCAAATACGGCATCTGGTCGCATGCATCTGGTCGCATTCAGGGCGCAAGGCGCCGCCGCAAGGCCGCAAATGCCTGGCGCCGCGCGGCCTCTGCCAGGCGTAGATCGCCCTCGGTCACGGCCTCGCCCGCCTCAGCCTTGGCGGCAAGCGTGCCAAGCTGCGCAAGATAAGGCGCCAAAGCGGAAACGCCTTGGATGATCAGGGCCACGGTTGCTGGATTCATGTCACGGACCTCCCGGCAGCAAAGGTTGCAAGGCCAGCAACTGGCTTTCCGCCGCGGCCAGATTCTCCCCGGCCATGTCCGGCAATCCCGCCCGCAAGGCAGCCCCCGCCCCATCCAACCCCGCCTCAATGGCATCAAGGGTCAGCAGGATGGCTGCCGCCGTCTCGCTGCCGGGCTCGATCTGACCCGCCTCTGCCGCGACCGCCAGGCTCTGCGCGGCACTGCCGGCCAGCAGATTTGCCGCGGTCAATCGTGCGGTGAGGTCGCTGCCGCCGCTGGCGCACCCCGCCACTAAAAGTACCGGCAGCACAACGATCAGCCACATGAATGCCGTGAAGATGTTTCTGCGCGACATCGCCTAGGCCCCCAATCGGTCAGACATGTCGCTCGGCACGTCGGACGCAAGATTTGGCACGCGGTAGACCACCAGCCCCACGATCAACGACACCAGCGCCAGCTGCGCGCTGTCCGGCATGGCAATGCGCGGCCCGCTCCACAAGGCGTCGGCCACGATGCCGACCACCCAGTCTGCCAGCGGCGCCGCGATGGCCGCCGCCCATGCTTTGTTGATCGTGCCGATCGCAGCAACGCTTTTCATCATCATCCTCTCCCTGATTGTCGTGGGCCCGGAGATAGCGACTTAGGCACCCATCTCCAGCAGCTTGGTCAGCCAGCCGCTGCTGGCGCCGGAGATGCCGCACAGCACCACCAGGGCGCCGACCATGAGCCAGCGCAGTCTTTGCAAATCCTCGATCCGGTCGCTCAACTGTGCCACCGCCTGTTCCAGCTTCTCGACGCTTGCTTGCAAGCGGCCGATCGCCTGCGACGTCTCATGCAATCCACCCATCATCGCCTCACCATCCAGTCTCGAAATCATAGGCAGCGATTGCACTGCCATCGGACAGGGAACGCACCGCATCGACATGCCCCCATTTCACTTGCCGCAAACGGTAGACCTCGGCCTTGGCGGCCTCGCCAAGTGCGATCATCGCATCGGCCGTGGCGAGCCCCAGAAAGCTGTCATCGGCCATGCGCCAGGCGAAATCGGCGGGCCAGACGGCACCGGTTGCTTTCGCCCAGCGCGCCTCGTTGCCCATCGCGGTGAGGTTGGCCTGGTCCTGCTCGCGGATCTGCAGAACCTTGCCGCCATAGCCGAGACCGGCGGCGAGTGCCGCCTGATAGCGTGCGCTGATCAAGGCCAGCACATCGTTGCGGATGACCGCGACCGGCCACGCCCAGCCCTGTCCGTTCCAGATCTGGCGGCCGTCACTGGGCGCCATTGGCGCTGCCTCGGCCAGCGGTGGCAGCGTCGTGCCAGGCCCGAACGAGCCCAGGCACATGCCCGACGACGTGTCGAAATAGAATGTCTGCATCATTTCCTCCAGGCCTTGATGACCAGCTTCCAGCGTGCGGCGGTGAAGAGCGTCACCACGCCGGTCGTCGCATGCGCGATCCACCATTTGTTGTTCGCACCTTGGATCGATTTGAGATCGCTGGCGGTCGCGAACACCTGAACGTTGTTGCTCTCGTAGCCATTGTAGAAGGCGTAGGCGACTTCGATTTCCTCACCGACCGCATAGCCGAGATCCGCGGTCTTGCAGCGCAGGATGCACTTGATGCGATCCGGAAATCCGCCGAGGCCATGAGCGTCGGTCGACGCAGCGGCACCGGCAATGGTGATTTCTGCCGTGCTGAAACTGTATTCGCCGATGATGGTTGCCCAATTGGCGCCATCGCTGCGAATGATCACGCGGTCGCCTGGTCGCAGCAGGCGAGTGGTCATCCCGTCCAAGGTTTCCGAGGCATTGGGATCGAGTGTCACATCGCCCGTCGCCGCGGCATTGCGGATGGCGAGTGTCGCGCCATTGCCGGCAACCGCCGCCGCCAGCAGGCTCAGCGTCACACCGGCGGTCGTAAAGTGGAGCTCTTTGCCCTTGTCCGCGGCGGCCATCGCATAGGCGCTGGTCTTCGTGGCAACCGGCACGCTCAACCCCGCACTGCTGACGGCGGAGAACCAGCTGGGCGGCGCCGACACGCAACGCCAGTTGCCGCCGCCCTCGCAGCGGAAGCGCGCCACATCGCCGGCACTTGTCACGATATCGCCGCCACCGGGCAGGATAAAGCTGGTCGCATGATGCGTCAGCGTCAGCGCCGCGGTGAAGCGCAGTTCGACCTCCATCCCAGCCAGTTCGCCGCCCCACAGGGCAGCAATCGTGACTGCACCCGTCACCACATGATAGCCGCCGAGATTACCTTCGCCGGGCTTCACGAGGATGGCGGCACTGGCAATGTCGCTGCCCCTGCGCCACAGCGCGGCAAGGCCTGCCGGCGTCACCGATTCCGTCGTCGCAAGGCCACCGCGCGTCGTGGCAATCCCGGCATGGATCGTCGTCCCCTCGGGGATGTTCTTGTTTTCCAATCCGGAGAGGTCACCCTTCCACCCCAGCAGCTTGTCCGCGGCCGGGTCGGGCAGCGTCAGTTCCGTGATGCTGCTGGTCGGGCTGAGGGCAGCTACCCGTCCCAGTTTGTCGTCGAGTTCCTGAACCAGCGCTGTCAATCGATCCAGCGCCCGCTCATGGGTCTCTGCGGGAAACGGGTCATTGGGCGTGTAATCCACCATCTGCGTGCGCATGGTGCGCCGTGCGATGGTCCAGCTCACGCTCGCCGCCGGCGCAATCACCGCGGTGACCGTTCCGGTGGCACCCGACCCACCGGCAACAGTGTAATCGGTGGTGAGCACCTTCAGCGTTTCGTCGCCGGTTTCCAGGCTGCGCTCAATCACGTCGATTTCGTCCGCGCCGAAAAAGCTGAACGGCACGGCGAAGGACGCAGTCACCCCGTTGCCCGCATGGGTGACACGGGACGTCGTCGTCGAAATGGTCATGGCTGGTTCCTTGAGAGACGCCCAGTACTTCAGGCGGGGCGGTTCAGGCAGGTAGTTGGTAGGCTTCCTGGACATCACGTTCCGCTGCGACCCAGGATGCCAGGGCCGGCCGGATCTCCGGTCGCGGCAGCGGCAGCCAGGCGGCAAAGCCGCCGCCCGCCATGAATTCGGCGAGGCGGCCACCGACTGCTTCCTGCGCCAGTGGCGGCAGGATCGGGCGAGCACCGCCTAACGCTGCATGCGCCGTCTCGATCTCGGTCGTGAGATCACCAAGGCGTGCCAGCAAGGGTGCGATCGCACGGACGCGCCGCTCGATTTCGTCGATCAATGTCAGGCGGTGCGTCAGCTGCTGAGCGTACTGTGCAAGTTCGGCACTACGTGCGTCCTCTGCAGCACCTGCCTCAGCGGTGCTGATTTCCTGCGCCACGACCGCCAGACCCTGCGTCAGGCTTGCCGCACACAACTGCAGGCCGTTCTCCTCCGCCGCAAGGCGCGCAATCCGCTTGCGCGCTGTCATGTCACCGCGCGCGGCGGGGAGAGCCAGTTCCTGGCGCAGCAAAGCCAATCGGTTCGCCTCGGCAGAATTCTCCTGCTGTTTCTGGTGCAGATCGGCAGCGCAGGCGCGCCAGTCGATCAAGCTTTCCGGCATCGTCGCGGCCGGCGCGGCGCCGGCTCCCGCGCCATCGATGGGCATGGACATGTTCATTGCTGACCTCCGGCGTTGGGGTCGATCTCGCCAAGCGCCGCCAAGCTGCGGATCAACCAGGCATCATCACCAAGCCCCGTGGCATTAAGAATTTCCGTGAGCTCCTGGGCGCCGCCGCATTTCTCGATCAGCGCCTGTGCCGCCGCAACCTTGCGCGGATAATCCGGTCCCCATTCCTGGGCAAGATCCGCCTGGACTTTGCTGCCACGCATGTCCGGTGACGCCTCCTCGGCACAAAGCTGCCGACAATAGGCCTGCACGATACCGCTCACCACACCCTGTGGCAGGCCGGCGCGATGGAACCATTGGCGCGCCTTGGCCTCGATCGCCGCATCGCGTGTCATATGCGGCGGCACCGCGATCTGGTACGCCTCTGCCGCCTCCGGCGCTGACAACGCGCCGCCAAAGTTATCGCGCCCAACATCGCCTGGCATGGCGCCATTACCCGGCATGGCAGTACTCTCCGGTACCGCAGCAATACCGCGCGCGGCAAGAACCTCGCGCATCAGCGCGTCGAGTGAATCCGGCTTGGTCATGTTGATGTTCCTTTCAACCGTGCAACCTGATGAGGTCCGTGCCCAGCGCATTGGTACTGGACATCTGATCGAGCATGGACTTCCGGCGGCGAAAGCGCGCCTCGCGTTCCTTGGCGCGTGCTGATTCGGTCTGGCCGAATCGTGCCCAGCGCGCCTCCGTATCGTCTTCGCGCGCTGCGTCCAGCAGCATGTCGGTGGGCGATCCATCGGTCGTCACACCACCTTTCAGGATGGCGACACGGCGCTTCGATTGCTCACGGGAGGCCTGCGCGCGCAGCCGCCGTTCCTCTTCCACCCCTTGCTCTTTAGCAACCTTGGCCTCGCGATCGAGCTGCTTGGCTTCATGGCTGGCCTGCTGCGCGTCGGCCGCCATCTTGGCGCCGGTCGAGATGATCGTCGTGATGGCCATCGCTGCCGCCGTTGAGGTACACATCTTTATCCATCCATCGTTGTCAGTTGCGGGATGAGCGCCACGATGGTGCAGGGCAAGGGTTGCTCCTGCAGCACGGTGACGATCGCCTGTGCCTCCCAACCCTTCGGGAAGGCCACGAATTTGTCGCCCGAGAACAGGGGTGGGCTCTGATCCATCGCGGTGCGGGCGCCGCGGAAGACGACATCCTCGGTGACGCCCGGTTCGGCGCCGACGCGCATGCCAAGGCTGTTGTTGAGCCGCACGATGACGCGGTGGATGCGCCGGCGCTTACCCTGCGCAGCGCCCTCCATCGCCCCCGCCTCGATATCCATGGTGCTCAAGCGGCTGGTAAAACCGAGCCCGACATGGGCAAAGGCGGCGGGACGTTTCAGCGTCACCGTTCCGTCCGGCGCCACAATCTGGTTGGGATGTGTGGCACCATCGGCCAGGATCGTCACCTCCTCGCCGATGAGATGATCGAGGCCGCCGATGACCACTGCACTCAAGGACCAGTTGCCGGCCGGGATCGGCATAAGCGACGGGAATGCTGCCAGGATCGTGGTGCTGACATGGCTCGCATCCGCAAAGCTGGTGATCAGCGCCCGCGCCACGGAATAGCCGGCCCCAGATGGCGCCGGATAAAAATGCTGGATCTCGCGCCCGACATCCTGAAGGGTGAAGATGGTCGCAGCCGCCGTAAACTCGACGCCCGTGCTTCCGATCACCTCGGCGCCAGAACCCGGCGTCAGTGCCGCTGTGCCAGCGCCATCGAAGCTCAAGCCGCCATCGACGAAGAACGCACTCTTCTTGTCGAACGGGTCGCGCGGCTCAAAGGCCGTCGCCATGCGCTCGACCGAGCGCAGAATCTCACCGCCCACGCGCCGTTCGACGGCAAGCCAGGCTTCGTCCTGTCCGCTGCCCGGAATGATGGCGACGGACAGCACCTTTGCCTGCCTGCCGGCGATGATGTGCCGGTGCCAGCCGACCACATCCTGCCCGCGCATATAAGTGAGCCCGAGCAGCGCGCCATCCTGGCACACCACCCACAGGATCGACCACGGTTCCGCCTGGTAGGCGATCTCCTTGATGCCTGCTTGGGTGAGATGCCGCGCCAGCAGGGTCAACTCCGGCGAGTTGAAGGCATCGTTTTCGAAATTATAGGCCATTTCATAGAGCTTGCGCCCCGCCCGCTGCACATAGAGAACGGCGGCGCCGATACGCTCCGGGCGGATGTCGGCACTGCCATTGGTCGTCTCGCGCCGCACCGTGACGTTGCTCGGCGTCAGCGCCTCATTCAAGGAACTGGCCGTGAGGTTGAACTCGCCGCCGGTCGTGCCCAGCGCCAGGGTCTTGCCGGCACTCATCCAGCGAATCGCGTTCACCCGATCGTCGGCGATGGTGAAGTTGAGGCCGTGATCGTCCTTGACGATGCCATCGGTCCCGGTCGGTGCAAAACTTTCATAGGCGCCGGAGACCGACGCCCACAATGTCTGCGGCTGCTGTTTCGAATTGGCGAGGAACAGGCGCTCCTCGTGGAAGGTGATGGTGCTGGGCCAGCCCGTCGTCGCCGACCAGGCGCCGAGACGCCAGCTGGGCATGGCGCCCGTGCCGCCGAAGCTTCCCTTGATGTCGATCTTGACCTGTGTCGGGCTGGTGAAGGTGATGATCTTCGCCCAGCCCCAGATGCTGGCATGCTTGATGCGCACCAGTCGGCCGACATCGGTTGCGGCAAACAAGGCAGCCGATGCGGTCAACGTGATATTGCTGCCGCTCGCCGCCGCCGGCGTCAGGTTGATCGCACCCACATTCTCATCGAGATACGGCCCGTCCTGGAAATCAATCTCGCTCAAGGTCCAGTTTGTATGCCCGCTGCGCGCCAGCTTCTGCGGCGCGAATTGTGGATGGGTGAGATAGAGCACATCGGCCGATTGCGCCCATTTGAGGCCGGCGAGATCTGCAACACCGTAAGGCGTCACGATCTCATAGGCCGTGCCTGGCGAGGTTTCGATCCGCCCGCCATTCATGTAGAAGCGGAAATAGCCCGCCCCCGCCTCGATCACATAGGCCTGCTCGGTTGAGAACTCGAACGGGATCAGGCGCGTGACGCCGTCATTCTTGGTGTGGGCAATGAACTGCGTGCCCGGCCGCCGCGTCGCCGGACCTTGTGCCAGCAGCACGAAATTCTCGATCAATCGGCAGGCATTGCGGTATTTGTCGAGATCGATCCGGCCATAGAGCTCCGGTGACCACTCACCGGCATTGAAGGTCGACAGCAGTTGCGAAGCACCTGCCATGGCTCAACCCCGCGCCTGCAGCCAGGCATCGACCACCAGGCTGGCGGCACCGCCCTCCTGCGCATCAATCGCCTTGGCCTGGCCCAGAATGTCGCGCAGGTAGCCGCGCGCGGCGTCGATGCGCGATCCGCTTTCGGTGAGATTGCCGGCCAGATGCACCGCAAGCTTCGCTGCCACCGCCTCCGCCAGCAGCGGATCGAAGGTCGCCGTATCCGTGACGCGGCCGATATAGAGAATGTCGAGCGGTGCCGCGTAATCGGCGAGGATCCGGCGCCCCTCCACCCGGTAATCGCTGCCATTGTCGATCTCAAGGAGACGCAAACAGAAGGCCGGCTCCGGCCCCTGCGGCAGCTGGTATTGATAGAGATAGCCCCAGGCCGGCGCCTCGCTGAGCGCCGGCAGCCGCGCCCGGCGCAAGGCTGCATTCCACGGATAGAGCCGCAACACCGAATCCGCCGACGGCTCGAAATTGCGCTGACACAGATTGGCCGCCTTCGACCCGTCCTCCAGCGAGGTGATCGGATCGGCACCCAACAGATCCAGCGCCCGATTGCAGATGGAGACGGTCGAAATGGCCATGTGATGTGCGCCCTATTGAAATTGCACGACGTCGTGGAACGGGCTGCGGGCATGTCGCCGGCAGCCCGTCGTCACGTCAGTCCAGCGTGTAGAAAATCATCACCCGCAACGTGCCGCTGGCCGGCAAAGCCGCGGCAGCGATGGTCAGAATGACGATCTCTTCCGACGCCAGCGGTTCGCCGACAACGCCCGCCGGCCCGAACAAAGTCGGCGTGTCCACCGCGGCAAAGACCGCAGCGGCGCGGTATTTGCCCGTGGTGCCGGCAATGCCGATGGCCAGCGTCGAAGACCCCAGCGACACCGTGCTGTCGAGGATGCCATAGAGCACACGCGCCCCCTTGGGCAGGCGCGCTACTTCGACGATGTCGCTCGTCGGCTGGCTCGCCAGCACGACCTTTTCATTGAACACACGCACCCGGCCGTGCACGTCGCCGGCCATCGGCAGATCCACCGGCGCGGTATTCCGCAACCGACCCATCTGCGTTCCATATTGAGTAGCCATGTTTTTCTCCTGATAGGTTTCAGTCTCCAGACAGGTAGCGCGCAGCGGGGTTGGCGGGGCGGCCGCTGCGCGCTACCCAGCTACGCGAGCGTAGCTATTTCCACCACGCCTTCTTCTTCCATGCGCGTGGCACCGACCGACATCGCGCAATAGACCTGCGTCGCATAGGATTTGTCGGGTCGTTCGGTGACCTTCACCTTGGGCGTCTGGCCGATGGCCAGCACCAGCGCCGACTGGCGCCAGGCAAGACAGGCACGGTCGCCACCCGAGGTGAGACCCAAACGCTGCGTGCGGATGAACTTGAAGCCGAGGAAGGTATCGATCTGCCCCGCCGCCAGCGCTTTCACGGTGTTGTAATCGCTCGACGTCACCTGGGTGTTGCTGAGCAGCACGGTGATGTCCTTGGCTGGACAGGCGATATAGCGCGGCTCATCGGGGTCGTTTTCCGCCGCATCCAGGATCTCCTTGGCCTGCAGCAGTTTGGCCAGCGTAAAGCCGGTGCCGCCCACGGCGATCTTCTGCCCGCCGGGCAGTGGCACGGAGGTCTGCCCGGTCTTGCCGCTGCGGGCGGTGCCGTTGGCGTTGGCGATGATGACATCGTCCATCGCGCGGCCCAGCGCATGAGCCGCGGCTTGGGAGTAGGCACTGGTCGGATCGGTCAGCGTCTTGACCTGGTCGAGGCGGTCGATGAGGTCGGAATATTCATAGTCTTCCAGCATCACCTGGCGGCGCGCATGCGGCGTTTCGGTGAGCGGCGTATCGGCATGGCGCGACTGGCGCTTGATGGCGCTGCCCGCCCCGATCTGGTCGAAATAGGCGATCTCGCCCTCGACCACTTCCTGGCGCACCGCGTCCTTGAGGCGGCTGCCCTTCTGCTGCACCAGCAGCATGATGTTGGCGCTGTAGAGATTGTTGAACGCAATCTGGATCTGCGAGGACATGGGTCCACACTTCCTTTCTATCGAGTGTCAGGATTGTCAGCGTTGATCGGCGAGGTTGCCCATCTGCTCCGAAGGGTCGGGCCACTGCACCAAACCAGCCGCGGGCGGCAGGGTTGGCGTGGCGGCTGTCGCCCGCGGCAAACAAGACGGACCTCAAGCCTCGATGCACCCGCGCATCGTCAGCGGCCGTCTTTCCGAGCCGTCAGCCGGGCCATGGCAAAGCATGGTTGTCCGGACTTTGATGATTTAATGCTTGGCGAGGCGTTTATTTAATCGTCATGGTCCGCCTTCGCGGACCATGACGAAGTGAGAGCACGTCATATCTCACCCGCCATACGCGACCGCGAACAGATCCTCCATCCGCTTCACGGTCGCCTTATGCTCAGGATGCGTCTTGTTGACATAGGGGTGTTTCGCATCGGCCTTCGCCGCCTGCTGCAGGCGCGCGATTTCCGACAAAGCTTCGCCGGCCGAGCGTGGGCCGTTGCCCTTCGCATCGGCCCGCGCCGTGATGCTGTCTTCGCCGATAGCGCGGCCGACCTTGGCAAGGAGATCCATGAGCGCCCCCTCGCCGATCCCGTCGGCAATCTCATTGAACGGTTTCTCATCGCCGACGAACGCACCATAAGCACGCCGCGCCGCCGCCATGTTGCGATCATACTGCCGGCCCCAGAGCTGGCGCAGATCGACCTCCGGCTCATCCGGCATCTCATCCGATGGCGCCTCTTCCGTCGCCGGAAAGTGCTCCAGGAACGCGTCGTGCAACTCCCGCGCCTGATCCTGACTCAGGCCTAGCTTGAACGCCGTCTCGCGAAACCAATCGGCATGCGCCTGGTCATAACTGATGCCCTCGGGCGGCGCGAACGCGTAGCCGGCAGCATTCTTCGGCCGGCCGAGCTTATCCCAGACCGGCCCCCAGACCTCAGCCCCCGCATCACGGCCGGGTACCGCGACACGGTCGCCACCCACCAGCTTTTCCAGATTCTGATAGCTCGCCAGCACATCGCGTGCCGAGCGCCAGCCCTTCTGCTGAACCAAGGCACCCAGACCATCATCAAGATCCGCACGCCAATCGGGCGCGGTCTCTGTTTCGCGTTCATCGATCATCGATCACCTCTTGAATGAGACCGGCAAAATCCTGGGGACCAAGACCGCACATTTCCGCGACATGCAGGAACACGTCCCGCGCCCCCTCGTTGAACGCGGTCTGATGCGGATCGCCGGCGACGAAACTGCTCTGCCCCGCACGGCAATAATGGGCGAGGTCGGAGAAGACGAGCCGCGCCAGCACATCGTCGCCCGACAGGCACTGCCGGTAGGCCGCCGCCACCCGCCTTGCGCGCCGGGCGCCATGGAGCCGCAGCAGCCAGGTGATGCCGGCCTTCACGCCGCACCGCCCGACAACATCGCACCGAGATCACCCAACCCCGCCATCGCGTCGGCGCCCGCATCGGCCGGTGCCTCTTTCTCAATCTTCTTGCGCAGTTTCTTCACCGCATCCGGTGTGCGCAGCAAGTTGTTCGGCACGCCGAAGGATTGCGCGAGCAACCGTGCCGCCGCATCCGCATCAATGTTGTCATAGATCTCCGGCTTGATGGCACCAAGTGGTGCCAGCGATTCCAGCGCGCGCACGATCGCCGCCCCTTCCCCTGCCCGCTGCGCCCGCGCCAGGGGCGAGACATATTCGATGCGGATGCCGGCACGCAGCAGCTGCTTGGGCGCCGGCGGCAACAGATTGGCGCGCCGCATGATGCCGAACTGGCGGCGGATGAGCGGGTCCAGGAATTCCGCCTGGATGCGCCCGAGATGCGGCCCCATCAGGCGCAGCTTTTCTTCCTGCCGCGCCAGCACCTCGGTCGCGGTCTGGTTGGGCTGCTGCACCATGAGGAGCAGCGAGAAATAGAACGCCTGGCGCACCGCCTCGCGGCGCTGCTCCTCGAGCTCCAGTCCCAGGCCCACATTGCCGCCGCTGTGCAGCGGCTCATAGCGCCGCCGCCCGTTTTCATCGAGCCCGCCATAGATGATGCCGCCGGGATGCGTGCGCAGACCCCGCACCGCCACCTCATCGACGGCGAGCAGTGGCGGATCGACCGCCTTCTGTGCCGCGACGATGGTGGTCTTCGACATGGCATTCAGCATCTTCACGTCGGGCAAAGCCAGCATCGCCGGGCTGTCGCCGTAAAGCCCGCGTGAGGCCGTCGACCAGCGCGGCACCTGATAGGGAAAATCGTGATAGCCGCCTTCCGACAGCAGCAGGCGGTTCTCGACATCGACATAGAACGAGGCAAAGCCCATCCCCGCCGCGTCGTGTCGCCCGCCCTGCACCTCCGCCCGTGGCATCACCGCATGCAGAAAAGTGAAGCGCCGGTCCGGCTCCTTCTCGATCGCGCGCAGCACGCTGGCATGGCATTTATCGCCCCAGCGCAGATGCGCCTGGCGCGCCGTGAAGGTGAAACGGCGGAACAGCGTGTCGACCTCGTCGCGCTCGTTCTCCGCCACGAAACATTCGGCGAGATGCCGGCAGGAATAGTGAATCCGGCCCGTGGTCGTATCTTCTTCCGAATAGAACACACCGGTGCCGAAGGTAACGAGATCCGCATAAAGCTCCATCACCCGGGAATAGAAACGCTGGCCGTTGCCGGAGAACGCGGCCTTCATGCGGCGCGTCACATCGTCGAGCCACTCCTTGGTCGCCTGGTCCTCATCTGCTTCCGCCAAATCCGAGCGCAAGGTGAACCAGTCATTGGCGGCGTTGGTCACCATGCCCCAGAGACCGGCGGCAAGATTGTCGGCGGCGAGCCCCGCCGTCGCATCGAACACCTTCTGCGTCCGCTTGTCGCCAGGCACGCGGTGAAAGGTGAAATCAGCGCGCATCGACTTCATCAGCTCGGCAATCTCCTGCCATAGCTGATCGAGCGGCGCGCGCTCGGAGGCCAGCGCCTCCTGCCGGCGGATGAGATCCTGGGCGATAGTGTCCATCTTCACGAACCCAGCAGGTTCTTCTGCACCACCGGCGCTTGGCCCAGCGCGGTACGTTCCGGCGTCAGGATCGTGGCGCGGCGGCCATAGAGTGCCCGCAGGCGGCGCAATTCCTTTTCGCTCGCCGCATCCGCCACCATGTCGTCGGCTGCCGGCGCAATGTTTGCCGCAGGTGCCGCCTCACCTGAATTCGTGGAAAGGCGCCGACGCTTCTTCGGAACTGCACACATGTTCATCTCTCCATAAATGACAAAGCCGATAAAGGTCTCGCCGCCCTTGCCATAGGCGGGATAGAGCGCTTCGATCTCGCCGCCGAGAAAACTCAGCCAGCGATGCGCGGTCTCATGGTCAAATGCTGAGCGGCATTCGCCGCGCTTGAGGCCGAGGCGCAGCAAAGCCGGCCACAGCACATGCTGCGCAAAGCGCGTGGTCTCTTTGGCCACTTCCGGCCAACGATCGGTTGCGAACATCCACAGCGACCAGGTACCAGGCCACATCTCGATGCCGCCCAGCGTCGCCACCGCGGCACCGTCTGCGGACGTGATGACGGCACCGACCGGATCGCAGGCCATCAGATCTTCAGCGAGCAGCCTTGCATCTTCATCAAAGCGCGTCGCAAAGATCTCGCGCCGGTCGGCTTGGCGCATCGCTCGCGCCACCGCCCAGACATCCGGGAGGTTCAGCGCGCGCTGGGGCATGCGGACCTCCTACCAGGTGAACGGGCTGTAGCCGATTGTCTCCACCGACCCTGCATCCAAACGCGCGGGCGCCTTCAGTCCAGCCGCCAGATAGCGAAACGCATCGGCGGCATGGCTCGTCCAATCGTGCAAAGGCCGCGCACTGAACACATTGCGCTTCTCGTCGAACTCAGGACGATAGAGTCGCAGCGCATCGATCCCGCGCGCGCATTTCTCGGCATCGAACCAGCAGCGTGGAATGAGATTGCGCACGGCTTCGATCCCGTCTTCGATGCCGTTGGGCCGCAGCACCTGCACCTTCAGCCCCAGCTGGCGCAGGGTATCCAACCGCGTCATGCCGCTCGACAGCTCGCGCACATTCACATCATGCGGCAGCAGATGATCGGCATAGACATAGGGCAGCGCCTGCAGCCGCTTGGCGTAATGGCTGAGCGGGGCACCGCTTGCCTCGTAATAGTCGATGATGCGCACCTCTTGTCCCACGGCCTGCGCAAACCAGATTGCCGTCGCATCGCCGATGCCCAGATCCCAGGAAGTGGTGACCGGCAGCTGCGGCTCCCACGGCGCCCGGCCGATGCGCCCCTCATGCTCCGCTTGCTCCAGCAGCTCGGCGTAATAGGCGCCGGGCACGCCGGCGGCAAAACTGCATTCGAATTCCTGGGCGAATTGCTGCGCCGACATGGCGCGCCGTGCTGCCGCCAATTCATCGGCGCGGATGATCCCGGTCTCGCTCGCCGGAAAGCGCTGCGCGTGCCAATCCTCGTCCTGCGCGGCCTGTTCATAGAGCGCGCAGAAATGATTGCGCCCCATCGGCGTGCCGATGAACAGTGCCCAACCGGCACGGTCGGTTAGCATCGGCCGCACGATCTCCGGCCAGACGCGCGGGCTCATCTGCGCATATTCATCCAGCACCACGCCGTCGAAATAGAGGCCGCGCAACCGATCGGCATTGTCGGCACCGTAAAGCCGGATGCGCGCACCATTGGGCAGGTCGACCCATAGTTCTGTCTCGCTGACATGAATGCCCGGGATCGGCGCCGTGAAGCGCTTCAGATAATGCCAGGCCACGTCCTTGGCTTGGGTGAGCAACGGCGCCACATAGCCATAGCGCGCCGCTACTTTTGTATTTGCCGCCGCCTTGGCAATCAGTTCGTTGATGCAGAACACCGTCTTCCCGAACCGCCGATGCGCCACCAGCACATTGAACCGCTGCAAGCTCCGATGCAGCCCCGCCTGCAACGGCCGCGGCGCATAAAGATGCACCTCCACTGCCGCCTGCCTGCGTGCCTGGGTCATGATCGTCCTGATATGGTGAGGGTGGTGAAGTGAGACATGATTCACGATCTCATCGTCATGGTCCGCGAAGGCGGACCACCCACGACTTATGTTGGGGAAGAGAAAAATAAAAAAGGGGTGGTGGCGGCAGGGCGGCCCCGACCGCCACAAACA
>NZ_CAKZGO010000036.1 GCF_936916975.1 uncultured Dongia sp.
ACTTTTTGTGGGGGGTCTTGGTGTACCCTCTTTTTTTTTTTTTCCCCCACCTTTAAACCATTGTGGTGGTGGGCCCCCTTCCGCGGACCATGACGATAGTGGGGTCGCCGACGCCCCTAGCCGCCATCATTTCCCTCGGCTAATCTCGCCGCCATGCAAACATCCTGCGATCTTGTCATCATCGGCGCCGGTGCCGCCGGTCTCGCCGCGGCAGATGCCGCGGGCAAGGCCGGGCTCAACGTCGAATTGCTGGAGGCAATGGACCGCATCGGCGGGCGCGCCTTTACCGATACCGTGAGCCTGCCAGCCCCTTTCGACCATGGCTGTCAGTGGCTGCATTCGGCCGGCATCAATCCGTTCCGGGAGGAGGCCGACAAGCGCGGCTTCCGCTATTGGACCGACCCGTTCCAGATCCGCATCCATGACGGTAACGGATGGCTGGGTGATGACGCGAACGAGCAGTACGCGGCCTTTTCCGAGGCGACCTCCGACAAGATTGATGCAGCCGCTTTGGCCGGTGACGATGAGGCGGCGGCAGCCTTCATCGACCGGAACAATCCCTGGGCACAGCTCTTCGCACGCAATTACGCAGGCATTCTCGCCGTGGCGCCGGAGCGTTCTGCGACCTATGACAGCGGTCGCTACACCGACACCGACGAGGACTGGCCGGTCGAAAACGGCTATGGCGCCCTCATCGCTGCCACCTACGCCCATGTACCGGTCCACCTCAATTGCCCCGTGCAGTCGATCGACTGGAGCGGAGCAAAGATCGTGGTGGGCACGGCCAATGGCATGATCCTCTGTCGCGCCGTCCTTGTGACGGTATCGATCCCGGTCCTGAAAGCCGGCCGCCTCAAATTCTCCCCGCAGCTTCCTGGCTGGAAGTGCCACGCCCTCGACCGTATCGAGATGGGCTATGCTGAAAAGGTGGGCTTCTGGCTGAAGCGTGATCCCTGCCCCGACATCGGCATGCATTACGCCATGCTGAACGGGCCCGAAGCGCCCGACGCTGCCTTCCTGGTAAAGCCCTATGGCAGACCGATGATCACCTTCTTCGCCGGCGCCGATTATGCCCGCGACCTGTTCGCCCAAGGCGAAGAGGTGGCCATCGCTGCGGCGCGAAAGCTGCTGGGCGATACGTTCGGGGCCGATATCGCCGGCGATATCGTCACGGCCAAGGCGACGCAATGGGTTGCCAATCCCTGGGTGGGCGGCGGCTATTCGTCCCTGAAGCCCGGCGGCGGCGAAGCGCGGGCGGATCTTGCAAAACCTATCGACAACCGCCTGTTCTTTGCCGGCGAAGCTACCTCGCCGGATGCTTTCACGACCGCTCATGGCGCGCGCCAGAGCGGTATCGACGCCGTCAACACCATCTTGGCGGTGCTAGCCAAATAAGGGTGCGGACTAGCCCGCGCCAATTCACTCCGCTAATCTCACCCCATGCAATCTTCATGTGATCTGGTCATCATCGGCGCCGGTGCCGCGGGATTGGCGGCTGCCAAAGCCGCCACCGCCGCCGGGCTCAATATCGAAGTGGTCGAGGCCGCGGGGCGAATCGGCGGGCGGGGCCTGACCGACACCAGCAGTTTCCCGGCCCCTTTCGATCTGGGCTGCCAATGGCTGCATGCCGCCACCATCAACCCCTATACCAAGATCGCCGACCGGCTCGGCTTCCGCTATCGGCGCAGCAATTTCAACTACCGCATCCATGACGGGACCTGGTGGCTGAACGACCAGCTCGTGCACGAGTTCAGCGCCGATCTCGGCAACTTCTACGACCGCGTCGCCACCGCCGGCCAGGCGGGCGAAGACGTGCCGGCCGCCAATTTCATCACGGCCGATGATCCCTGGGGCGCCCTCATCCGCCGTGCCTATACCGGCTATATGGCGGCGGCGCCCGAAACCGTCTCGACCTATGACACCGCGCGCTTCCGCTTCACCGAAGAAGACTGGCCGGTCGAGGATGGCTACGGCGCGCTCATCCAGCGTGATGGCGAAGACGTCGAGGTAAATCTCGACTGCCCGGTGAAATCCATCGATTGGGGCGAGAAGGAGATCATGGTCGGCACCGCCAAGGGCATGATCTTCTGCCGCGCCGTCCTGGTCACCGTCTCGGTCGCCGTGCTGCAGGCCGAACGCATCAAATTCTTTCCGCTCCTCCCCGATTGGAAACTCGGCGCCATCGGCCGCATCCAGATGGGCCAGGCGGAGAAGGTCGGCTTCTGGCTGAAGCGCGATGTCCTCGCCGGCCTCGACCCGCATTTCGCCATGATGAACTGGGAGGGCGCCCCCACCGCCGGTTTTCTCATGCGGCCCTTCGACCGGCCGATGGCGACGATGTTTGCCAGCGGCGATTTCGCCCGCGATCTCTTCGCCCAAGGGTCGGATGCCGCCATCGCGGAAGCCAAATCCCTCCTCGCCAAGCTCTGCGGCGCCGACATCCTGAAGGAAATCAGCGCCGCCAAGGCGACCTCCTGGGTCACCGACCCCTTTCATCTCGGCGCCTATTCGGTCCTCTCGCCCGGTGGCGGCGAAGCACGCACCGAGTTGGCGCAACCCATCGACAACCGCCTGTTCTTCGCCGGCGAAGCCACCTCACCCGACGGCTTCTCGACCGCGCACGGCGCCTATAACAGCGGTGTGACGGCCATTGAGGCGATCAAGCAGGCGCTGGCCTAGGCCCCGCCTTTTGCGTTCTCCCGCGCCAGTGCTAGAGTTGCCGCCAGGGGACTGAGGCGAAGACCGGGGAACATATCGCGGCCATGAAAGTGCTTTACGGATTCATCGTGCCGCTTCTGTTGCTGATCGGCGCCGTTGCATTGCGTGTCGACGATCCCCAGCAAGTGCAACAGATCCGCAATCTCGTCTTTGACACTTATCAGCGCCTGAACCCACGCCCCTACGATCCCGCACTGCCCATTCGAATTGCCGATATCGACGAAGAGAGTCTCGATAAGTTCGGGCAATGGCCCTGGTCCCGGGGACAGATAGCAAAAATTCTAGACCGCCTGCGGGAGCTAGGCGCTGCAACTGTGGCAATCGACGTTATGCTGGTGGAGCCAGACCGCACTTCTCCCTCGGCCATCGCGCGCAATTTGCCGCCGGACGAAACTTTTTCAGCCGCGCGGGCTCTCATGGCGACCTTGCCGGATCCCGATCAGGAACTAGCGGACGCCATGCTTCGAATGCCGACAGTCATACCGTTCGCGATGCTTTGGGATGACCCGCATCGATTCCAAATGCGACCCACAGCAAAGGCTGCCTTCGCCTATCAACAGGGAATTGATAAGGAGACGCCGGATCGCTATATGGCGCAGCTACCCTATTGGGTGACCTCGCTGGACATCTTGCAAGAGCGCGCGGCCGGCATCGGAAGCGTTAACACGAGCCCGGATTCCGATGGCGTTACTCGGCATGTGCCACTGTTCATGAAGATCCCGTCGCTTCCGACGCCTCATCCCAGCGAAAGAAATGATCCCTGGTATCGCAGCGAAGAACCCTATCGCGGATCCCTGGCAACAGAAGCATTGCGCGTCGCGCAACAGGCTACGACCTATCAGATAAAATTGGCTGGCGCCCAAAATGAAAACCTCTTTGGCGGGCAACTCGGCATAGCAAAGGTTCGGGTCGGCGAGATCACTGCACCTACCGCAAGCGATGGCTCAATCTACCTTTATGATTCCGGCCATAAGCCGGAGCGCTTCTTTTCATTAGCGGATCTATGGGAACCAGATTTCGACGCAGCGCAGGTAGCTGGCCGCATCATCTTCATCGGAACATCTGTACAAGGCCTCCGCGACCAGAAACCTACCCCTCTTGATCCCGTAATGGCCGGCGTCGAGATCCATGCTCAGATCGCTGAGCAGTTGCTGACCGCACAGTATCTGGAACGGCCCTATTGGGCCGACATCGTAGAAATAGCTGGCCTTCTCGTATTTGGCATCGTCCTGCTCTTCTTTGCGCAAATCCGCGCGGCGCTATTTGGTTTCGGCGTCGCCTGTGTCGCGGTGGTCGGCTCGTTTGGTGTCTCTTACTATTATTTCAAAACCCAAGGCCTTCTGCTCGACCCGCTCTATCCTGCCGGCACTGCATTCTTTATCTTCGTTGCGACCACCCTCATCGGTTTCATCCGTACTGAACGCGAAAAGGCGCATGTGCGCGGGGCGTTCTCTCGTTATCTGTCGCCGATCCTGGTCGACCAGCTTTCCAAGAATCCGGAGAAGCTGAAGCTGGGCGGCGAATTGCGCGAACTGACCGTCATGTTCAGCGATATCCGCGGCTTCACCAAGCTGTCGGAGGGCCTCGATCCGCAGCGCCTGACCACCGTTATCAACAGTTTCCTCACGCCGATGACGCGGGTGATCCAGAACCGCCAGGGCACCATCGACAAATATATCGGCGATTGCATCATGGCGTTCTGGAACGCGCCCATCGACGTCGAACCGCATGGCCGCATGGCGATCCTCGCCGCCTTCGACATGCGTGAGGAACTCCTGCGCATCAATGAGCGCTTTGCCGAGGAAGCGGCTAGGACCGGCGACAAGCTCATCGAGATCAAGATGGGCATGGGGCTCAATTCCGGCATCTGCTGTGTCGGCAATATGGGATCCGACCAGCGCTTCGACTATTCGGTGCTGGGCGATACCGTCAACACAGCGTCGCGACTGGAAAGCCTGTCGCCGGCCTATTTCGTCGACCTCGTCATCGGCGAGGAGACGGCGTTGACCGTGCCGGATTTTGCGCTCCTCGAACTCGATCAGGTGCGGGTGAAGGGCAAGAACGTGCCGGTGCGCATCTATACCGGCCTCGGCGATGAAAGTGTGGCGAAGGGCAACAGCTTCATTGGTTTGAAAGGCGTCCATGACGCCATGCTGGCAGCCTATCGCGGCCAGGCCTGGTCGGCGGCCCGCGCCTCATTGGCGCTGGCGCGCGAGGCGGCGCCCGATCACCTTGCGAAATTCTACGACATGTACGAAGCCCGCATCGCGGAATATATCGCGGTGCCACCGCCGGAAGATTGGGACGGCGTCTATGTGGCGACGACTAAGGGCGGGTGAGAGGGCCCCCACCTAACCTCCCCCTGAAGGGGGAGGGACCCGACCGAGCCCGTCTCTTCTATCCCCTCCCCCCTTCAGGGGGGAGGTCGGGTGGGGGGCTCGCTGTCTCGCTCAATCCTCGATATCTAGCGCATACCCCGCCGACCGCACCGTGCGGATGAGATCCGGCAGGCCGTCGACATTGATCGCCTTGCGCAGGCGCCGGATGTGGACGTCGACCGTGCGCGGTTCGACATAGATGTCGCGGCCCCAGACGTGATCCAGGAGCTGCTCGCGCGAGAAGACGCGGCCCTGGTTTTCCATCAGGAACTTCAGCAGGCGGAATTCGGTCGGCCCCAGATGGAGATCGTTCTTGTCGCGGCGCACGCGGTGGGTGGCAAGGTCCATCTCGAGATCGGCATAGGTCAGATTTTCTTCGCCCGATTGCGGGCGGGCGCGGCGCAAGGCGGCCTTGGCGCGGGCCATCAGTTCGGAGGGGCTGAACGGCTTGGTCACATAATCATCGGCGCCGGTCTCGAGGCCGCGGATCTTGTCGGCCTCTTCGCCCTTGGCGGTCAGCATGATGATGGCGGCCGATTTCAGGTCCGGCATGCGGCGGATCTGGCGACAGACCTCGATGCCCGACACCAGCGGTAGCATCCAGTCGAGGAGGATGAGGTCCGGCGTTTCTTCACGCGCCTTCACCAGCGCGTCTTCGCCATTGGTCGCTTCGACCACACGGTAGCCTTCGGCTTCGAGATTGTATTTGAGCAAGGTGAGCAAAGCCGGCTCATCCTCGACCACCAGCACCACGGGCTTGGCGCGTTGGTCGGTCGCTGCTTCACCGCGGGGCGCATCCGCCCGGCGTGGGCGTTCAGCCATTGATCGCAACATTGGTCGTATCTCCCTTGGGGCGCGTCTCGTCGATGGGCTTGCCATGGACCAGGAAGTGCACCGTTTCGGCGATATTGGTGGCGTGATCGCCGATCCGCTCGATGTTCTTGGCGATAAACAGCAGATGGGTCGACGCGCCGATGTTGCGCGGGTCTTCCATCATGTAGGTCAGCAATTCACGGAACAGCGAATTGTACATCTCGTCGATGCTCTCATCCGAGCGCCAGGCGGCGATCAGTCCTTCCGCATCGTCATTGGCATAGGCCGAGAGCACCGAATTGATCAACTTGATCGCCAGATCGCCCATGCGCGGGATCGAGCCCGTGGGCTTCAACGGCGCCTGCTGGTTGAGCTGCAGCGTCCGCTTGGCGATGTTCTTGGCGTAATCGCCGATGCGCTCGATATCCGACGAGATCTTGATCGCCGCGACGACTTCGCGCAGATCCTTGGCCATCGGTTGGCGCAAGGCCAGGATCTTGAGTGAATCCTGCGCCACCAGCATTTCGATGGCGTCGATGCCCTTGTCACTCTCGATGACCCGGACGGCCTTGTCGGAATCGCGCTTGGCCAGCGCATTGATGGCGTCGGCAAACTGGGCTTCGGCGCGGCCACCCATGGCCAGGATCTGCTCGCGCAGCTTGCGCAATTCGTCGTCGAAGCTCTTGACGATATGGTCGGGGGCTTTCTGCGGCATCATCAATTGCTCCTCAGCCGAACCGGCCGGTGATGTAGCCCTGGGTCCGTTCGTCCTTCGGGCTGGTGAATATCTGTTCAGTATCACCCCATTCGATCAATTGTCCGAGGTGAAAAAACGCGGTTTTCTGGCTGACCCGGGCGGCCTGCTGCATGGAATGGGTCACGATCACGATCGTGAAGTTCTCGCGGAGCTCGTCAATCAGCTCCTCGATCTTGGCGGTGGCGATGGGGTCGAGGGCCGAGCAGGGTTCATCCATCAGGATGACTTCGGGGCTGACCGCGATGGCGCGGGCGATGCACAGGCGCTGCTGCTGGCCGCCGGAGAGGCCGGTGCCAGGCTGGTCGAGACGTTCCTTGACCTCTTTCCAGAGGCCGGCTTTTTCCAGGCTAGCGCGGACAATTTCGTCCAGCTCGCCCTTGGTCGACGCCATGCCGTGGATGCGCGGGCCATAGGCCACGTTGTCGTAGATCGATTTCGGGAACGGATTCGGCTTCTGGAACACCATGCCGATGCGCGCCCGGAGCATCACGACGTCGAGCTTGGTATCATAGATGTCCTGGCCGTCGAGGGTGATCTCGCCACCCACCTTGCAGCCGTCGATAACATCGTTCATGCGGTTGAGGCAGCGCAGGAAGGTCGACTTGCCGCAGCCCGACGGGCCGATCAGCGCTGTGACCATGCGCTCCGGCACGTCAAGGTCGACGTCGAACAGCGCCTGCTTGGAACCGTAATGCACGGTCACCTTGCGGCCATGCATCTTCGCGAGTGTGGGGGAGATTGCGTTCATGGGATCCTACCAGCGCCGCTCGAATTTGCGGCGGACAAAGATGGCGATGGCGTTCATGGAGATGAGGAAGGCCAGCAGCACCATGATGCCGGCGCTGGTCTTTTCGATAAAGGCGCGCTCCGGGCTGTCTGCCCAGAGATAGATCTGTACCGGCAGAACCGTGGCCGGGTCGGTCGGGCCATGCGGCACGTCGACGATGAAGGCCACCATGCCGATCATCAGCAATGGCGCCGATTCACCAAGTGCGCGTGCCAGGCCGATGATGGCGCCGGTCATGATGCCCGGCGTGGCCAGCGGCAGCACATGGTGTGACACGACCTGCAAAGGCGAGGCGCCGATCCCATAGGCCGCTTCCCGGATCGAGGGCGGGACGGCCTTCAGTGCCGCGCGGGTCGCGATGATGATGGTGGGGAGCGTCATCAGCGCCAGCACCATGCCACCGACCAGCGGCGCCGAACGCGGCAGGCCAAAGACACCCAGCAGCACCGCGAGACCAAGGAGACCGAACACGATCGAAGGGACGGCGGCCAGATTGTTGATATTGACCTCGATGATCTCGGTGATGCGGTTCTTCGGTGCGAACTCCTCAAGATAGATGGCGCTCATGACGCCCAAGGGCAAGGCCAGCAGCACCGTCACCAGCATGGTGAAGATTGACCCCATCAGCGCGCCTAGGATGCCAGCCTGTTCCGGCTCGCGTGAATCGCCCGCCGAGAAGAAGACTGCGTTGAAGGCCGTGCGCAGCTGGCCACTCTCATCCAGCTTGTCATACCAGGCGATCTGCGTGTCGGAGACGACACGTTCGCCTTCCGGCAGATCGCGCTTGATGAAGCCCTTGGCCAGCATGTCCATGTCGTCGGCCGCGACCACCCAGAAGCGCTGTGTGCTGCCGATGAGGCTTGGATTGGCCAGCACCGCCTGGCGCACTGTGTTCCCGGCGCCATTGCTGACCAGATTGTAAAGATTCTTGCGGTCGCCGCGGCTGGTCACGTCCGGAAATGCCGTCTTCAGTGCCTCTTTGATCAAGCCCTGATAGTCGGCAGCCCCCAGCGTCTCAGCGTCGCTTTTGCCGTCCGGCGTGATGACCGCCGGATCAAGCATGACGTCGAGCGCAATTTCCGTGCGGTAGAACGCGCTGTAGCCCTTGCTGCAGACCGAGATCAGCAGCACCGCCAGCATGGCGATAGCCAGACCCACGGCCAGCTGGCCATAGAGCTTGAAGCGGCGTTCGGCGGCGTAGCGACCGCGGATTCGCTTTTGGCTGAGATCCGGGCGTTTGATGCCGGTCGCAGGTTGTGCCATCTCACTCATATTGCTCTCGATATTTCTTGACGATGCGAAGGGCGACGATGTTGAGGATCAGCGTGATGATGAAGAGCAGGAGGCCAAGGGCGAAGGCAGCCAGTGTCTTCGGGCTGTCGAATTCCTGATCGCCCACCAGCAGGGTCACAATCTGCACCGTCACCGTGGTGACCGCTTCCAGCGGGTTGGCGGTGAGGTTGGCGGTGAGGCCCGCCGCCATCACCACGATCATGGTTTCGCCGATGGCACGGCTGACCGCGAGGAGCACACCGCCCATGATGCCGGGGAGGGCTGCCGGCACGACGACCTGGCGAATGGTTTCCGATTTGGTGGCGCCCAAGGCATAGGCACCATCGCGCATCGCCTGCGGCACCGCGTTCATCACATCATCGGAGAGCGACGAGATGAAGGGAATGATCATGACGCCCATCACGAGGCCAGCGGCCAGCGCCGATTCGGACGCGACATCGAGACCGATACTGGCGCCGAAGCCGCGAATGAGCGGCGCCACGGTCAAGGCGGCGAAGAAGCCGTAGACCACGGTCGGGATGCCGGCCAGGATTTCGATGAGGGGCTTCGCCCAGGCACGTGTGGCGCGGCTGGCATAGTCGGAGAGGTAGATTGCCGACATGAGGCCGACCGGAACCGCCACCACCATGGCAATGACCGTGATGAGCAAGGTGCCGGCAAAGACCGGGACCGCGCCGAAGGCGCCGGACTGGCCGACCTGATCGGCACGGATAGCCATCTGGGGCGACCATTGCAGGCCGAACAGAAACTCGAACACCGAGACCTGGGCGAAGAAGCGCATCGCCTCGAACACCAGCGACAGCACAATGCCGACCGTGGTCAGGATCGAGAGCAGCGAGCAGACGATCAGCAGCACCATGGTGGCGCGTTCGACCGCATTGCGGGCGCGGAAATTGGCGCTGACATGGCGCTGCGCCCAGGCCAGGCCGAGGGCGGCAACACCGAGGGTCGATGCCGCGATGGCTGCCCAGATGACGTCATGGCCGGTCCGGCTGTCGCCCGGCAAATAATGCGCAGCGACGGCACCCAGGACAAGCGCCACGGCACCCGGCAGGAAAGCGCCGAGGCCGACGAAGATCCCGTGATAGCCGGGCAGCGAATGCAGCTGGCGTGTCGCCCCCCGCACGCTGGCAAAGGCGCGGCGACGGCCAAGCTGGAAACCGACCGAGCTGAGCAGCAGCAGCAGGCCGGCGGCAATCCAGGGCAGCAGGGCCGAGGTCGCACCGAGATCGATGCCGGCCCCTAACGTGCTGGCAACCGGCAAGGCAGCGAGGACGGCGGCTTTCACCGTCGCATGCTCCGTCTCCGGCATCGGCACCATGCCCTTATCAGCAAGGTAGCCCTGCGGACCGGACGCTTTTTCGCTCATGAACTCTGCGACGAATTCGGCGAGGCCCGGCACGATCGCACGGTGCTGTTTCTTGACATAGAGGTAGAGCTTGCGCGCCACCTCATAGCTGCCGTTGATGATGTTGTCTTCGGAGGGCGCCACACCGTCCATGACGCTGCCCTGCAGCTTGTCGCGGTTGTCGGCGAGGAACGAATAGCCGAGCACGCCGAAAGCATCCGGATTGCCGGCAAGCTTCTGGACGATGAGGTTGTCGTTCTCACCGGCATCGATATAGGCGCCGTCTTCGCGCAGCGTCTGGCACTTGGCCTTGCGCGTCTTGTCATCCGTGATGGCCGTGATTTCCGGGAAGACGTGACAGGCCTTCTCCATCACCAGTTCCAGGAACGCATCACGCGTGCCAGAGGTGGGCGGCGGGCCAAGCACTTCGATCTTCTGCGCCGGCAAGCTGGGGTCGATTTCCGACCAGAATTGATAGGGGTTGGCGAGCAGGACGCCGTTGACCGGGACTTCCTTGGCCAGCGCCAGATAGAGCGCCCGCACGGTCAGCGCCCGTGCCGGCGCACTGCTGGCGGAGGCCAGCACGATACCGTCATAGCCGATCTCGACCTCGACGATGTCGCTGACGCCGTTCTTCTGGCAATCGGCGACCTCGCCTTCCTTGATCGGGCGCGAGGCATTGGCGATATCGGGGAAGCCTTCACCCACACCGCTGCAGAACAGCTTCAACCCGCCGCCGGTGCCGGTCGATTCCACCACCGGGGCCTTGAAGCCCATCTGGCCGAAATGCTCAGCCACGGCGGTTGCAAACGGATAGACCGTGGAGGATCCCACGATATGGAGCTGGTCGCGCGCTGCGGCTGCACTGGGCAGCAGATTGGCGAAGAGCAGGCCAAGACCCAGAAGCGTCGAAATCCCCAGGAAGCCGCGTTGGCGAGGCATGATAAAACTCTTTCCCTTGTCGTCGCCGGGCTGAGTACGACACTAATGTTACAGCTTGATGAACCCCCAAAAAGGACGATCTGACAAGGGCTTAGAATCGAACGGCCTTGACGAAGGGCGCTGGAATCGGCCAGTTTCGCCCCTTCGCAGCAGATTTCAGGGTGCGCCATGGCCTATGACACCAACAACATCTTCGCCAAGATCCTGCGCGGCGAGATCCCCTGCGACAAGGTCTATGAGGACGACCATGTCCTGGCCTTCCGCGACATCCGCCCCCACGCCAAAGTGCATGTCCTTCTCATCCCCAAGGGCGCCTATGTCTCCCTGGAGGATTTTGCGGGCAAGGCATCGGAGGCCGAGATCGTCGCCTTCCACCGCGCCATCCCCAGGATCAGCGAAAAGGTCGGCATTGCCGTCACCGGCTACCGCGCCATCGCCAATAGCGGCGCCGACAGCCACCAGGAGGTGCCGCACTACCACCTGCATTTGCTGGGCGGACAGAGGCTGGGGCCGTTGCTGAGTTTGTGAGTTGGCCGACCTGTGACGCCCGCTCACAACTGCTGCAACATTTCGTCAGTTGTGGGAATCGGCTGCAGCCGTCATGAACGGCGCATCTCATCGATCAGGAGCTGCCGCCATGCTGACCCTTTACGACAGTGCGATTTCCGGCAACGCCTATAAGGTCCGCCTGCTGCTCAGCCATCTCGGGCTCCCCTGCCAGCGCATCGAGATGAATGTCGATGACGGCTCCACCCGCACGCCGGATTTCCTCAAGGTGAACCGCAACGGCAAGGTGCCGGCCATTGTGCTGGAGGACGGAACGGCGCTCTCCGAATCCGATGCGATCCTCTATTACTTTGCGGAAGGCACGCCGTACTGGCCGGCGGCGAAGCTCGACCGCGCCCGAGTACTCCAATGGATGTTCTTCGAGCAGTACAACCACGAGCCGACCATCGCCGTGGTGCGGCATTGGGTGGCGCATCTGGGCAAGACACCCGCGAACGAGCCGGCCTTGCCGGGCAAGATCGCTGCCGGCTACCGCGCGCTCGATGTGATGGAAGACCATCTCGCCCGCCACAGCTTCTTCGTGGCTGAGCGCTACGGCATCGCCGACATCGCGCTCTATGCCTACACCCATGTGGCGCATGAAGGCGATTTTGATCTCGGCCGCTATCCCGCCATCACGGCCTGGCTCGGGCGTGTCGCGTCGCAGCCAGGCCATATCCGCATCACGGACTGAGCCATCAATCGACGATCTCGTAATCCACCTGGATGGTGGTGCCCTGGGCGAAGACCAGGCATTTGACGCCGGCCTTTTCGCACAACTCAATGGCACCTTGCGTGAAGCTGCCGGGCCGGCAGCGATCGGCGGGGCAATAGGAATAGCCCGAGCCGGTGCCGGTTTCGGTCACCACGAAGGCGCCGCCACCACGGCCGAGCTTCAGCTTATAGGCTTCGTAATCCTGCCAGACATTGCGCGTGATCTGCAGCTTTTCATCCGGGCCGAGATCGATCCGGCCCATCTGCGGCTGGCAGGCGGCGAGCAAGCTGCCGCCCATGACAAAGACACATAGAAGAAGCAATATGGTACGTGGCCGGGACATGCAGAAATCCTATGGTGCGATGGAATAGTCGACAACGATCTCGTCATCCTTGGCGAAGACGATGCATTTCTGCCCGTCCGACGCGCAATCCTTGACCGCCTCCGCCGAGTAGTTGATGTAGGAGAAGCAGGCCTGCGCTGCGCGGCAATAGGTGTAAGCGGCGTAATAGCCATCTTCCGATACGGCAAAGGCGCCGCGGCTGCCGCCACTGATCACCTGCAGGTATTTTTGATAATAATCCCAGGTGCCGCGCGAGATGATGAACTTCTCATCCGCGTTAAGACTGACGCGCCCAGTCTGCGGCTGGCACCCGGCCATGATGATAAGCGACAGCGCGGCCAGAACCGGCTTGGTAATCTTCAGCAACAGCGCACCCCATTAGTTTACCTACCCGGGGCATGCTCGCATATTCCGATTGGCGCGCCAAGTGTTGCTGGATTGCCTCAGCGATAAGGATCGGCCGCGTCACGCAAGCCGTCGCCGAGGAAGTTGAAGGCGAGCACCACCACGATAACGGGGAGGATCGGCAGCATCAGCCACGGATAGAGCGCCACCACGTTGATGTTCTGCGCCTCATTCAACAGCACACCCCATGACGTGATCGGCGGCCGGATGCCAAGGCCGAGGAAAGAGAGCGCGGTCTCACCGAGGATCATGCCGGGAATGGCCAGGGTCGCCGAGGCGATGAGATGGCTCATGAAACTCGGCATCAGATGACGGAAGATGATGCGGCCGGGCGAGGCGCCCATCAATTGCGCGGCGACGCAGAAATCCTCCTCGCGCAAGGAGAGGAGTCGCGAGCGCACCGCGCGCGCAAGGCCCGTCCAGTCGATGAGGCCCAGGATGATGGTGATGCCGAAATAGACCAGCATCGGCGACCAGGTGACCGGCAGGATTGCGGCCAAAGCCAGCCACAGCGGCAGATGCGGGATCGAGCGCAACACCTCAATCGCCCGCTGCAGCAGATCGTCGACCCAGCCGCCGTAATAGCCGGCAAGACCACCCAGGGTGATGCCGAGGATGAAGCTTACCGACACACCGATGAGGCCGATGGTGAGCGAGATGCGCATGCCGTAGAGGATGCGCGAGAGCATGTCGCGGCCGAGGCGGTCGGAGCCCAGCAGGAACAGCGGCGTGTCATTGTCCGGCGGGCAGAAGAGATGCACATTGCCTTCGACAAGGCCCCAGAATTTGTAGGTGTCGCCCTCGCAGAAGAAGCGGATCGGCCGCGGGTCGATCACGTTCTCGGTATAGACGCGCTGCAAATTCTCCATGTCGAGCTTGTAATCGAGCGCATAGACGAACGGCCCGATGAACTCGCCCTGATGCCTCCAATGCACTTCCTGCGGCGGAGCATAGATATAGTCGACATTGCGCGCGTGCTGGCCATAGGGCGCCAGGAATTCGACCACCAGGATCGCCGCATACATGAGCGCCAGCACCAGACCGGCCGCGACCGCAACGCGGTGCCGGCGGAAGCGCAGCCACATCATGCGCCATTGCGACGCCATGTAGATCTTCTCGAGCTCGGGGCTCACCTTGTCGACGGCATAGGGGTCGAACGGCGCCTGGCTGACGAAATGCGTCATCGGCGAACCGTGCGGCACGTGGGTGCGAACGTCGGTCATTTTTCCGCTCCCGCACCGAGACGAATGCGTGGATCAAGCAGCGCCAGCAACACGTCGGAGATGAAGATGCCGATGACGGTGAGGAACGCCATGAACATCAGGAACGAACCGGCGAGATACATGTCCTGCGAGCGCAAGGCTGCGAGCAGCATCGGCCCGGTAATGGGCAACGACATCACGACCGAAACGATGACCGAGCCCGAAATAAGTTCCGGCAGCAGCGAGCCGATATCGGCAATGAACGGGTTGAGCGAGATGCGCAGCGGATAACGCAGCAGCAGCGTCATGGGCGCAAGCCCTTTGGCGCGCCCGGTCGTGACATATTGCTTGTTGAGCTCATCCAGCAGATTGGCGCGCAGGCGCCGGATCATGCCGGCGGTGCCTGGCAGGCCGATCACCAGGACCGGAATCCACATATGCTCGAAGACGCTCATCACCTTGGCCAGCGACCAGGGTTGGCCGACATATTCCGGTTCCATCATGCCGCCGATCGATGTCCCGAACCAGATATTGGCGAAATAGAGCATCACCAGGGCGATGAGGAAGCTGGGTGTGGCAAGGCCGATATAGCCGAGGAAAGTGAAAACATAGTCGAACAGTGAATACTGATGCGTCGCCGAATAGACCGCGATCGGGAACGACACGACCCACACGAACAGGATCGATGCCAAGGAGATGATCACGGTCAGCGTCAATCGGTCGCCGACAACTTCCGAGACCGGCAGATTGTGCTCGAAGGAATAGCCGAGATCGCCGAACAGAAGTCCGCCGCTTTTATACTCCAGCCCATCCCAGCGGCCGAACATCCAATGCAGGTATTGGATATGCACCGGCTCGTCGAGGCCATAGGTCTTGCGCAGGAACTCCATCTTGTCCTGGTCCATGTTCTCGCCGCGCGCCTGCATCTCGGCCATCATGGTCTCGAGGAAATCGCCCGGCGGCGCCTGGATGATGGTGAAGACCAGCATGCTGATAACCAGCAGTGTCGGGATCATGACCAGCACGCGCTGAATGAGATAGCGAAGCATATGTGCTGGTTCCTATTGCAGCCGGCTCTCGACCGGGCTGAGTTCCTTGGCCGTGTCTTGCCAGAAGGTGTCGGGTTTGTAGAGACCGAAATGCGCGCCCGGTTCCCAGGACCAGATGCCCTTATCGGGGATGTTGTGCATGCCCTTGGCGACCACGACCGGCTGCGGGATGTTGGCGACCGTACCGATGCTGTAGACCTGCTCGGACCATAGCTGCAGCATATCGCCCCAGATCGCGGTACGCCCGGCGGTATCGGGTGACGCGCGCCAATCCATCAACAGGCCCTCGAGCTTCTTGGCTTCCGGCATGTCGATCTCCGTGCCGTTCATGCCGCCGGTCTCAAGATATTGCCCCCATTTCGGCCACATCAACTGCTGCTGCGTGAAGGGCGCGAATTCCTGCGGGCTCATATCGGCGGTGGGCAGGCCGTTATCGACACCGAAGAACACCGACATGATGCTGTCGCCGGCAAAGACGCGGTCGCGGAACACTTCGCGCTGCGATGGCTTCACGAACATGTCGATGCCGATCTCGCGCCAGGTGTCCTTGATCAGTTCCAGGATGTCTGATTCCTCGGTCGATTCACCGGCCGTGTCGATGATGATGGTCATGCGCCGGCCATCGGGCAGCAGTCGGAAGCCGTCATCATCGCGTGCCGTCAAGCCCATCTCGTCCAGCAGCCGATTGGCGGTCGAGGCGTCATAACTCGACCAGGCCTTCTGGTAATGCGGCTTGAACAGCGGCGACAGCGCCTGGATCGTGTTGGCGCCTTCCTTGCCCAGGCCATAATAGATCGCCTGATTGATCTCGTGCCGGTCGATGCCGAGCGAGAGCGCGCGGCGGAAACGCACATCGCGGTTCACGGCGCGCCAGGCCTCGTCATTGCAGTTGAGATTAGGATAGAGCGCGAAGTTCGACCCGCGGCTGTCATCCCACAGATGCAAGCTGAAGCGCCCCTTCTTTTCCGCCTGCTTCAGGAAGGTGTAATTGTCGAAGCGGATATAGCGCGCCTGCAGATCGGTTTCGCCGGCGCCGGCTTTCGCGGGAATGAGCTTGCTCTCTGTCACGTCGAACACGACCTGGTCGAGATAGGGCAGCTGCTGCCCCTGGGTATCCACGCGGTGGTAATAGGGGTTGCGCACGAAAACCAGCCGGTCCGCCGGCGGCTTGATCCGCAGCACCCAGGGATCGAGGGTGGGCAGTTTCGGATTGTCGTTGCGATAAAGATTGCCGCGCCGGTTGAGAAGCGCGCCCCAACTCGGCTGCCCGCTATCCTTGACGGCCGCTTCCAGTTCCGCGGCATCGGCGTATTTGGCGTGGAACTTCTTCAGATATTTGGACGGTGCGTAGATATAAAGCGGCCCGGCCGCCGCCAGCGCCGGCAGGAATTCCGTGTTGGGCTTCTGCCAGCTGTAGCGGACGGTGGTATCGTCGATCACCTCGAATTTGGGTGCCTGCCCGTCGACCATCATGGTCTTGGGGGGACCGGCCGGCATCAACTCCGTATTGTTGGCCATGTCTTCCCACCAGAAACGGAAATCCTCGGTGGTGAAGGCCTTGCCATTGGACCATTTGTGGCCCTTACGCAGATGCAGCGTGAAGATGCGCCCTTCCTCGACATCGAAGCTCTCGAGCAAATCGGGCACGATTTTGTAGTCGCGGTCGTAACCGACCAGCCTTGAATAGGAATAGGCGGTGAGGATGCGGCTGTCTTTGGGGCTGGCCATCAGCATGCGCAATTCGCCGCCCTGATGCCCCAGATCGTTCATGCTGGCGACGGCCGGATTTTCCGGCAGGCGTTCCGTCACCGGCGGCAATTCCCCCGCCGCCTCGTCCTTGGCGAAATAGGCCGGACTGACATAGCTGCCGGCCTCGGCCGCGAATGCCGCGCTGGACGACAACATCAACGTCGTGGCGACGAGCGCCTGAAGCAACATTCTCTTCATGCCGCAATGCTCCGAATCGAAAGAGCCGCACGCACCCAATGCCCATTGCCGATATCGACCAGCGTCGGCTGGTTGTCGGCATCGATGGTGAAGGGTGCTTCCCAGGCGGAGGGCAACGAGGTCTTGCCCTCCATCACCTTGTTGAAATCGAGCGGGTTCTCGAGCGACGGGTTGGGGACGGCCGCCAGCAACGCCTTGGTATAGGGATGGACCGGGTTGCGGAACAATTCCCGCGTCGGCGCCAGCTCGATGATCCGGCCGGCGCACATCACCATGATCCGATCGGCCACATAGTCGACCACGGCCAAATTGTGCGAAATGAAGATATAGGTGAGACCCAGTTTGTCCTTGAGATCGCGCAGGAGGTTGAGGATCTGCGCCTGGATCGAGACATCGAGCGCCGAGACCGGCTCGTCGCAGATGATGAGGTCGGGTCGCAGCGCAAGTGCCCGCGCGATGCCGATGCGCTGACGCTGACCGCCGGAGAAACTATGCGGATAGCGCCGCAGATGCCGGATATCGAGCCCGACCAGCGCCATCAGCTCCTTGACCATCTCCTTGCGCGTTTCCGGCGTGCCCACATTGTGGATCACCAGTGGCTCGCTGATGATGTCGAATACCGTCATGCGCGGGTTGAGCGATCCGATCGGGTCCTGGAACACGAACTGCACGCGCTTGCGGTATTCGGCAAGGTCGCTGCCGCCCATATTGCGCACGTCGATCTGGCGGCCGCGATCGTTGTAGAGGATCTCGCCGCTATCCGGCCCGATCGCCTTCATGATGATCTTGGAAAGTGTCGTCTTGCCGCAACCTGATTCACCCACCAGCCCCAGGCATTCGCCGCGCTGCACGTCGAAGCTGACATCGGAAACGGCCATCACCGATTTCTGCGCCTTCATCGACCATAGCCCGCTCTTGCGGATGGTGAAGCCCTTCGAGACGTTGCTGACGTTGAGCAGCGGGCCGGCATCGTCGGCGCCCTGCGGCCAGGCCAGCTTCTCGGCAAAGAGCGGCCCGGCTTCGCTCTTGATCTCGCGGATCGGTACCAGCCGTTCGTCCTTGTGCATGCCGAAACGCGGGACGGCGTGCAGCAGCGCCTTCAGATATGGATGCTCGGGCGCCCCGAAAATGCTTTCGACCGGACCCGCTTCCATCACCTCGCCCTGATACATCACCACCACTTCGTCGGCGATGTTGGCGACGACGCCAAGATCATGGGTGATCATCAGCATCGCCATGCCGAGCTCGGACTGCAGATCCGCCATCAATTTCAGGATCTGTGCCTGGATGGTAACGTCGAGCGCGGTGGTGGGTTCGTCGGCGATAAGGAGTGCCGGCTTGCACACCAGCGCCATGGCGATCATCGCGCGCTGCCGCAACCCACCGGAAAGTTCAAAGGGATAGATCTTGAGCGCCCGCTCGGGGTCCGGGAAACCCACCGCGCGCAGCATGGCCAGCACGCGTTCACGGCCCTCGGCTTCGGACAGTTTGGAATGAAGATGCAGTGCCTCGCTGATCTGGAAGCCCACGGTATGAACCGGGGAGAGCGAGGTCATCGGTTCCTGGAAGATGATCGAGATGGCGCCGCCGCGGATGGCGCGCATGGCCGGGCCATTGCGGTCGAGCTTGGCGATGTCGACGATGCCGCCCTGGGCACCCCAATCGCCGCCGCTGCCGGCCCGCCGGTCGAACAGGATTTCGCCGGACCGGATGCTGGCCGATTTCGGCAGCAGGCCCATGATCGCCTGCGCGCAGACCGATTTGCCGGAACCCGATTCGCCGACCAGCGCCACGGTCTTACCCGCCGGCACCCGGAACGACACACCCCGCACCGCCTGGATGGAACCGCCTTCCAGCGCAAAATCAACGGCAAGATTACGGATGGCAAGAAGGTCGGTCATGCCGGCACCTCGATGCCCAGTGACAGCAGATTATGGGCGGTATAGGCGTCCACCAGCACACCGTTTTCCTTGGCAGCGAGAGCCGCCTTGGTTACCAGGCTCTGGAAATGCGGCAAATCGGAATCGATGTTGATGCTGCCAGTCCCCGATTTCAGCTTCAACGTCATCCACCCCCCCTTGTTCCGCCCTATCACCGACCTTACCGCGTAAAAGCGCAAACTCAACCCTTGGAGCTCTTTCCAGGCGATGAAACGGCGCGCCCAAGGGCCGGAAGAGATGCCATCTTCACTGACTGTGATGCGCGTCACATGTCGGTTGGCCGCGTTGGCGGTGACGATCAGGAAAAACCCGCCCAGCGCGATGAAGAACCAGTAGATCCCGGTACCGCTTTCGGTGCTCGAAAGGATCTGAATGGAAGCGGCAAGTCCCAGAACCCCGAGGAGGTAATCCTTGACCAGTGCCGACAACGGATAGCGAAACTCAAGCATGCAAAACGAACCCCTAAACCCCGACAATCACCCGCTAAAGCGGTGGCCATACGGCCGATGGTAGCACGAAAGCGTCACCCTCCCCCCGGCGGGCCAGCCAATCTTGCAGGTTCTCGAGAAATCGCCAAGTGGCGGTATCATGAACCAGATGATGCGTCAGAATGCCAGTCGGCAGATGCGGATCGGCCCGCCCCTCGCGCCGCGCTGCGAGATGCCCGACCAGGCGCCCCAAAGCCGCCTCAATGCCCACAAACCCCCGGCTCCCGCGCCAATCGATCACATCAACCTGCGTATTAACCTCGTTGAGGCCGATAATTTCGCTGTTCCGGCGATAAGGCGGCTCGTCGAAACGGGTCAGGCCTCGGAAGCCCTGGGCCGGCAAGGCGGGCAGGACAGTGGCATCGATCCGGTTCCAGGGCGGTGTCAGCACCGGCAAAAATTGTGATCCAAATGCCTCCTGCAACCGCGCAAACCCTGCCGCTAAATCCGGCCCTGGATCGCGCCCCGCCGGGAACTCGTTTTTCTTGGCACCGGCAGCGGCAAAGCTCTGATGGCTGATGCCGTGCTGCAGCACAAAAGCCTGCGGCCAATCCGCCACGAATTCGCTGAGACTGTCCTGCAGCGGCCGGTCGGGTGCAGATGGAATCACCGCCAGCGCCAGCGCTCCCCGGGCCGTGCGCTTCAGCTGATCCAGCGCCAGCGTCGCCGCCACCGCATCGTCATCGCGCCACCATAGGGTCGGCCGGCGATCCGCCACGCGCCACAGATCAAACTCGTGCGTGAGGCTGTCCCAATCAGTCATGATTCTTGGCAGCCAAGGCATCCAGCAGAATGCGCGCCGATTGTCTTGCGCCGTCGAGATTGAGGTCGATCGGCAAGGCGCCGGTCTGCGCGCGCCGCGTCAAGGTCGCGGCCAGCAGGGCCGGATCCAGATTGTCAAAATCGAGCACATCAAGCGCATCGCGTTCCGCCAGCAGTTGGGCGCGCAAACCCTGCTCGCTCTCCTGGCCTTCTGCGAACGGCACGATCACCGCCGGCGTCTGCAACGCCAGCAATTCCATTACCGTGTTGTAGCCGCCTTGGCTCAGCGACACATGACAGCTGGCCAGCAGGTCGGTGAAATCCGGCCGGAAGCGATCGACGACGATGCCGGGATCGATTGCCGCGGCCTGGGTGAGCAGCGCGAAATCCGCCTCAGGCAAATTGCGCCCGGCCACAAAGCGCCAGCGCCGTTCCTTCAAGCTCGACAGGCGCCGCGCCGCCAGGGCGACGGCAAAGAGCGGCCCGCCCACGGCCCCGCCGCCGGCTGAAACCAGCACCTCGCCATTGGTGCGGTCGGCGACCGGCGCCACCTTCGGCTTCTCGACCACATAGCCGGTATAGTGCAGGCGGTCGGCGATCGAGGTCGCGCGCGGAAAGGTGCGCTCGAACGGCACCAGCCGCGCATCGCCATGCACCAGCACCAGATCGAAATAGCGCCGCACCAGATCGGCTGCTTCCATGACACGGTCGTCGCGACCCTTATCGACCAGGATGTCGCGCACCGAGCTTGCAATGAGAATCTTCGCATTCTGCGCCCAATAGAGCAGTGGCAGCAATTCGAAGCGGAACTGCCGCCGCCCGAACGGATACATCTCGATCAGCAGCGCATCGGGCTTGAACGCCGCGGTTGCCTTCAGCAGCGCATCGCGGCGGCGGTCCTTCCACTCGCTGTCGATGACGCGGCCCGCATCATCCAGCAGATTGGAAAACGCCGCATCCGCCGCGAGACAAGGCGGCAATTGCAGGATGTGCGCCGTCCCGAAATCGATATCGGCAACCGGAATGCCACCCGACAAGACCAGCACCTCGGCCCCGGCATCACCGAACGCCCGCGCCAGCGCCGCCGCCCGGCGCAGATGCCCGATGCCCAGCAGATGCTGCACATAAAGCGCAATACGCGGCGCCTTAGCCATGGGCCGCCCCCATCGCGATATTCAGTTCCGCCACGTCCGGCCTGCCATCCTGTGCCACGCGAAAGAGATGCGCGCGTCCGTCCTTCAATTTCACCGGCGGCTTCTCGGTCATCTGCCAGCCGGTGGCAAGGGCATAGAGCGCCCGCTGCACCGCCTTGTGGCTGACCAGCACCACATCGCGACCGTCTTGTGCCAGACGCTGCAGTAATGGCAGGAGGCGCGCCTGCACCTCGCGCGGGCTCTCGCCATTGGGTGCGCGGAAATCCAGGCCCATCGACTCACGCACCTCGGCATCCGATCCCGGCGCGCCGCGCAGATCGACGAGGCTCTGCCCCTCCCAATCACCGAAGCTCATCTCACGCAGATCCGGCTCGATCTCAGGCATCGAGTTCGGAAACAGAATGGCCGCCGTCTCCCGCGCCCGCACCAGAGGGCTCACCAGCAGCCGCCATTCCTGCCAGGCGGACGGCACTGCCCAGCTTGCCGCCACGATGCGCCCCTGTGCGCCCAAGCCGATATCGGTCCGCCCCTGCAGGCGCCTCTCGACATTCCATTGCGTCGGCGCGTGGCGGATGATGGCGCAGTTAATGCTCATGCGCCGACCACCTTGGCAAAGACCTTGCGCAATGTGGCGGCCGCCGCATCCATGTCATGAAATTTCAGCGCATGGGCGCGCGCCGCCATGCGCACGGGCGCCAATTCCCGCTCCAGCGCAAAATCCACATCCGCCGCGAAGGCTGCCATGTCGCCCGGCGGCGACAGCCAGCCGGTCTCGCCATCGGCGATGATGGCGGGCACACCGCCCGACGCCCCGGCAATGACCGGCGTGCCGCAGGCCTGTGCTTCCAGCAGCGCCATGCCGAACGCCTCGTTGATCGCCGGCCAGACGAAGAGATCGGCCGCCGCATAGATTTCCGGCAATTCGCTGGCGGGCTTCAATCCCAGCCAGGCGACGCGTTTCCGGATCGGCTCGAAGGCTTGCTCGACCGCCGCGCGCGCCGGCCCGTCACCCACGATCAGCAGCTGATAGGCCCGCGTCACATGCCGCAGCGCATCGGCCAGCATATGATAGGACGCCAGCTTGTCGCCCTTGCGCATCATCGCAACGGTAAGGAGCCACGGCATGTCTGGATCGAGATGATAATGCTGCGACAGCTTCAGCCGTCCCAGAGATCGGTCAGGCCCGCGCGCATCATGATGGCCGACGAAGGCCGCGATATCGAGAAACGGCGGCAAATCGATCAGCCGCTTCGCCTTCACGATGCCGGCCAGGCATTCCTTGTCGCTGGGGTTGAGGCAGAAGATCGCCGCCGCCTGTTTGATGGCCGCTTCCGCCGCCGCATGGGAAAAGGCAAAGGCACCCGTGGCGCGCTTGGGTGCATGGCTCGCTTCCGCCACCAGATAGGGAATGCCCAGCGCCGTCGCCACGCGCGGCCCGATCCAATCCACCGCCTTGTAATAAAGATGATAGGTGAACCAGGCCTGCGGCCGCTTCGCCTTGGGCAGCTTCTTGTATTTGGCGATGAGCTTGTCGGCGGTCGCATGGCCCTTGGCCGCCAGGCGCCGCTGCTCGGCCTCCGTCTCGCCGGCAAGCCGCGCCCGGAACCGGCTTACCAGCATTGGCTCGATCCCGGCCCGCCGCAGCGCCTGCAACAGCAACCGCGCCACCGTCCGATCCCCGGAGGGGTCAGGATGGTCGGGTGCTTTCAAGGGGGCATAGAACGCGATTTTCATGGGCCGGATGGTGCCGGGCGAAGTGCGGCGGGTAAAGTTAAAAGTAGCGGTCACCGTTGATTGGCTTGGGATTACCTGGCATCGCGACCAGGCCGCACCCACCCTCACGCCAATGTGCCCTCACGCCAATGTGTTGGGTGGCGGCACGTAAATATTGTAGGATGCTGCTGGGGACGTTGCGCGCTGGAGGCTTCGATGCTTTTCCAATCTGTGCGACCGCGATCCCGCTATCTCCATTTGATCCTTGCCACTGCGGCGGCCCTGACCGTCGCCATGCCCGCTGCCGCCTGGGAACGGTCCCATGCCGATGGGCCCAATAGCGGCTTTGCCGATGTCGAAACCATGCCGGCAACGAATCCCGGCGGCGTTGGCGGCATCGGCACCTTCGCGCCGGGTGCCGGTCCCGTCACCGCCGCCGATGGCACGCTTTATCTCGGCAACCAGCAAGGACAGCTGATGGCCTTCCAGCCCGATGGCACACGGCTCTGGTCGGGCAATATCGCCCCTGGCCATGCCATCCTCGCAGCACCGGCGGTGGATTCCGAAGGATCGATCTATGTCATTGGCACAAGGACCGTGCGCAACGATCTGGTGAGCCCGCCGCTCGTCCGGCACGATTCGACGCTCTACAAATTCTCATCCGCCGGCGCCCTCGCCTGGCAGGCGGCATTTCCCAACCATGCACTGGGGCCAACCACCAGCGCACCGCCCAATATCTGGAAGTCCGGCAATGTCGAGGTGATCATGGCGCCGGCCTACTACCCGGATCGCTACGGCTATGCGGCCCATCTCGTCGCCTTCTCGAAAGCCGGCGCGCGCCTTGAGGACATCAAATTCTTCACCATGGTCCAGGAGGTCACCGGCGGCTATGAGGGCTCGGATTGGTGCCTGGTACCGCCGATCAGCGCGATGTGCTGGCTGATGCCGGGCTTCAACCCCAGCGGCGGCGATTACATCGCCGACCCGGCGACGCAATTGCCAAGCGGCATTGCCGTCCCGCATCCCGGCGTTGCCATCTTAAACTATGCCAGCGCCGGCACGCCCTTCGTGCTGGTGGCCGACCAAATGCATGAACTCGTCGCCTATACCTTCACGGGCAACCGGTTCAACGAGATCTTCCGCATCCACGATAAGAACCGCTGGATGTCGTCGCCGCCCATGGTCCTGCCCGATGCGCATACCGCGATCAACACCTCCGACCGGGACAAGCAGCGCGGCACGGTCTTTTATGCCGGCCCCAACATGACTCCAAAATCGCCGACCGAGATTCCCTATTCCGTGGCAACACCCACCCGCATGGCGGACGGCCGCATCGTCATCGTCGGCGTGGATCGCAAGATGGCCGTCTTTGGCGGTACCGGCATTGGCGCGCTCGTCAATCGGCAGGTTGCGTTGCCGGGACAATCCATGGTCTCGGCTGCCGCCTCACGCACGCATCTCTTCGTCTCCACCGCAGGATCATTTCTCACCTACGATGCCAGCACGCTGGAAAAGGTCGCCGAGATTTCCTGGGTGGGCGGTGGCACGGTCCAGCCCATTATCGGCCCCTTCGGCCATGTCTATGCCATGGCATCCAACACCCTGCTCGTCTTCCCACCGCCGACCGGACGCAGCGCTGCGCCCGATCTGGCCGATCCGGGTGCCCCCGTGCTAGCACCCGAGCCCGGCGCGCCGGCACTCTCGCCGAAGCCAGCTTCGCCCAAGGCCACGGCGCAGAAATTCGACCCGCCGCTGACCGTGGGCGGCAACCGCCTGTTCGCCTGTGAGAAGCTCGATGGCGATGATTGCGGCAAATCCGATGCACGCAACATCGCCCAGGCGTTTTGCGAGACCCAGGGCTTCGCCAAAGCCGGCAATTACGCGGTCGAGCAGCGCAAGGGAAAAGCCGAAACCCTCGACGGCCAGTTCTGCTCGAAGAACAAGTGCAAGGTGTTCGACCGCATCGCCTGCGAGTGACGCTTAGCGGGACCCGTCGAGATCCGCATTCAATCGGCGATCCAGATCCTCGATCCCCGCATCCATGGCAAAGTGGCTGCGGATGCAGGTGAAGTGGTCTGGTACCGCATCAGTCTACCGCCAGCGCCTCAGTCACCATTTTATCTGGATCGGCAAAGAACTGAGCCATCATTTCGAAATGCGGAGTTGCGCGATAGTTGACCTCCGCAATGCCCCCTTGCGTAAGGTGGAGCAATGTCGCTCCCGGCAAAGCCATCAGCAAAGGGGCGTGTGTGGCAAGCACGATTTGCACCTTGCCCGACTGCCCCCAGGCATGGATCAGTCGCATCAACTGCAATTGCCGCGATGGCGATCGGGCGCTCTCCGGTTCGTCCAGCAGATAAAGCGCCTGTCGACTGCCTTTCAGGCGATTTTCGAACAGCGCCAGAAAAGATTCGCCATGGCTCTGCTGATGAAGATGCCGCGCGCCATAGAGTCCGCGCACCTCCGCCCAATCGACCGCTAACTCCTCAACATAGGTCGTGAGGTTGATGTAGGCGTCGGCGCGAAAAAAGAAACCCTGCGTCACCTTGGGCAGCCAGGCTGCGCGCAGATGCTGTGCCAGTTGCGATCGTTCTGTATCCGGCGCATGGTAATTGTGATCGCGACTACCTCCACCGGCATGAAATCCGGCAAGTTCAGCCAATGCTTCCAGCAAGGTCGACTTGCCAGTCGCGTTTTCGCCAACCAGGATGGTAACCGGTTTGGTGAAAAGCAGTTCGAAAGCAGCCTCCCGAAAGATCGGCAAGTCAAACGGATAGCCGTCTTTTGGCCGGTTCTCGTCACGCCATCTGATCGACCGCAAGAATGGCGCGGTCAGAATTTGGGGTCTGGCAGCCATATTATTCCACCCTCATATCACGGGAGAATAATCGCAATAGTTTTAAATTACATCAGGTCTTTCTTGAACCGCCGCTCCAGATCCTCGATCCCCGCGTCCATCGCAAAATGGCCGCGGAGGCGGGTGAAGCCGGCTTCGGCCAGGGCCTGGCGCCGCGCGGGATCGTCGATCAGTGACCCGATTGCCGCCGATAGTGCCGCCGCATCTTCCGGCGGCACCAGCAGACCGGTCTCGCCATCGCGAATGAGTTCCGGAATGCCGGAGATGTTGGTGGTGATGCACGCCAGACGCTGGCTCTGCGCTTCCATCAGCACGTTGGGCAGGCCGTCGCGGTCGCCATCGGCGGCGATCTGCGCTGCCAGCACAAAAAGATCAGATGTGCGATAGGCGGCGAGCACCCGCTCCTGCGGCAAGGCGCCGAGCCAGGTGATGCGGTCGGCAATCCCAAGCGCCAGCGCCTCGGCCTTCAGCCCACCTTCGAGTGGCCCGCCGCCAATATGCGTCAAGTGCCAGGAGTGCCCCGCCGGCAATTCCGCCAGCGCCTCGAGCAACACGGCATAGCCCTTCTTCGGCACCAGCCGGCCAACGGACAGAATCTCCACCGGCGCACCGGGCACAGGAACACGCAGCGGTGGTTCCGGGAAGCGCGTGAAATCGAGGCCATGATAGACCAGCGCCACCTTCTGCGGATCATCGGCGAGGTTTTGCAGATGCGCATGCCCGCTCGCCGTGCACGTTACCAGCCAATCGAGGCTCTTCAACTTCTCCCGCTTGTCCCAATCAGGCGAGGTCCAGATATCCTTGGCATGAGCCGAACAGCTCCACGGCGTCCCGCTGATGAGATGGGCGTAATAGGCGACCGAGGCCGGCGTGTGCAGGAAATGCGCATGCAGCCGCACGACATCATGCGGCATTTCCGCGAGCAGCACGCAGGCTTGGCCAAAGCGCCGCCCGCGATTGGGCGTCGGATCGCGGATGAGATCCTTCAGCCATTGCCATGTCGCGCGGCCAAAACCGCGCTTGGCACAGCAGCGCAGCACCGCGCGCAGCACACGCATCGGCTCCTGATAGAGATATTCCGGCAGATAGGTGACCTTCGCCTTGATCTCGTCATGCACCGGATGGCGGTATTTGTCGGTCGGAAACCGCAGGCTCCAGATCTCAATGGGAATCCCGCGCTGCTCCAGTGCCAGGATCTCCTGGGCGATGAAAGTTTCGGAAAGGCGCGGATAACCCTTCAAAAGGAAGACAATGCGGCCGGTCACGGCTGTCGTTCAACTGTCAAGGCGTTGCACACAACAGACACATTCCCTCTCCCCTTGCGGGAGAGGGTGAGGGTGAGGGGGTGGAGGGAACGGACTCGTTGAGAGATCCCCCTCCCCGGTTCGCTTTGCTCGTCACCCTCTCCCGCGAGGGGAGAGGGTTCAAACAGTTGCGGCAATATTGGCCGTTTTTGGAAACGCAATTGTTCAGCGCTTGCGCTGGGCAAGCCGCAGCGACGCCGGGCGGCGGCCGCGTTCCAGCGCGTGCTGGGCGAGGCGGTTGACGTTGTTGAGGCCATCAAGCAGCCCCGGCACCACCACGTCCGAGGGCAGTGATTGCTGCGGCAATTGCCGCAAGGCCGTGGCCATCTTGCGCCCGTCGCGGATGCCGTCATCTTCCAGCATGGTGACAAGGCCCAGCTCCTCGGCCTTGCCGGCGCGCAGGAATTGCTCCATGCGCGGCCGCGTCCGGGGCACGATGAGGGCGCGCTTGTCGAACGACACGATTTCGCAAAATGTGTTGTAGCCGCCCATCGCCACCACGCCGATGGCGCGCGACATGACATGCTCCATCTGGGCATCGAAGGTGATCGCTTCGACCTTGTCGAGCTTGGCGGCGCGCGCCAGGAATTCGGCCTGGCGGTCGGAATGCATGAACGGCCCCAGCACCATCAAGGCCGGGTATGGCAGGCGCGGGTCGCATTCATAGGCGCGGAGCACCCAATCGACCATGTCCTCGCCATCGCCGCCGCCGCCGGTGGTGACCAGAATATAGGGCGCCTCGATTTTCTGCAGCGGCACCGGTGTCCCCGGCCCCTGCGGCAAGGACCGGTGCAGATAGCCGGTATAGACCATCTTGCGCTGCACCGATTTCGGCAGCTCGATGCCCTCCAGCGGATCGCAGATCTGCGGCAGGCCGTAGACCCAGATCGCGTCATAATAGTCGCGCAGCGCCGGCATGACCTTTTTGCGGCGCCATTCCGGGACCAGCGCCGCCGGCTCGTCCATGATGTCGCGCAGACCCAGTACCAGATGCGTGCCACGCTCTTTCAACATCTCCAGCGTCTCGGTCACCTCGCCGCGCAGGCCCAGCGGTTCCTTATCGACGATGAAGATGTCCGGATCGAAGATTTCCGCGGTGTGCTTGATGATCGAGGCGCGCAGCGCCAGCGTTTCCTCGGTGTCGATGAGGAGCGACAGCGAGGTATAATCGCCCGAACGCAGCTTGATGACGCCAGGAATGCGCACAAAATCGACGCGTGCACGGAAGTTGAAGCTGCCGATGATCGGCGAGCCCGTCAGAATGATGACCGACATGTCCTTGTTCTGCTCGACCAGCCAATGAGCAATGGTCTGGCAGCGGCGCAAATGTCCGAGCCCGAAGGAATCATGCGAGTATATAAGGACGCGGGCGCCCCTAGTCATGGCGTCTTCCATTTCCACGCGTCCCAAGCCCCCCGAACGTCGCGAATTTGCAATCTACCGGCCACCGCATGGCCGGTGGCGGAGTATGGCACAGGAGAATTGCCGCTCGAAAGTTAAACTTTGGTCGCGTCCTCACAAACCGACTTTGGCCAAAGCATTGACATCGTGTGATAATTCAGTTCCATTGCGCATGGATGGTTGAGTGATGGATCACGTTTCGGGGGGCTGCCGGGTTCATGGAGCCTAGATTATTCAAATATATCTGGCGGTTTTCCAAGCGTGATCAGCGGGTCATCCTTGTCATCGTCGTCATACAGCTGCTGGTCTATTTCGTCTCGCTGGATCTGCCCAAGCGGATCATCAATGACGCGATTCAGGGCGGGGCCTTCAAGGAATCGACCACCGCCCAATTCATGGATCTCACCTTGCCGCTGCCAGACTTTCTCGGCGGCCCGATACATATCTTCGACGGCATTCCCCTGCCTCAGGTTGAATACCTGTTCGCTCTCTGCTTCTCCTATCTGTTCTTCGTCATCCTCACCGGCTGGATAAAGCAGCTGGTCAACACGGAAAAAGGGCGGCTCGGCGAACGCATGCTGCGCCGGCTGCGTTTCGAACTCTTCGACAGGGTGCTGCAATTTCCGCTGCTGCATTTCCGGAAAGTGAAGCAGGCCGAAATCGCCACCATGATCAAGGACGAGGTGGAGCCGCTCGGCGGCTTCATCGGCGACGCCTTCATCACGCCAGTCCAGCTTGGCGGCATGGCCCTGACGGCATTGATCTTCGTCTTCATTCAGAACGTCTGGATGGGCCTCATCACCATCTCGATGCTGCTCATTCAGTTCACGATCATTCCCAGGCTGCGCGTGAAGATCCTGCAATTGGGCAAGCAGCGCCAGATCACCGCGCGCCAGCTGGCCGGACGCATCGCCGAAGCCGTCGACGGCGCCGTCGAGATCCACGCCAACGACACCTCTAATTACGAACGCGCCGATATCATCGCTCGCCTCGGCAATATCTTTCAGATTCGTTTCGAGCTCTTCAAGCGCAAGTTCCTGGTCAAATACATCAACAACATGCTGGCGCAGACGACGCCGTTTCTCTACTTCGTCATCGGCGGCTATTTCGCCTTGAAGGGCCAGTTCGATGTCGGCACGCTCTTTGCCGCGATCAACGCCTATAAGGACCTCCCCTCGCCAATCAAGGAATTGATCGACTGGGACCAGCAGCGCCAGGACGTGCAGATCAAATACGACCAGGTGATCGAACAGTTCACGCCAGGCGGCATGCTGGATCCCAAGGTCCAGGCGCTGGATGGCGATAACACGATCGATCTCGCACCGCTGGTGCTGGAGCGCGTGGTCTATATCGATGAAAGTGGTGCTGTCCTGGTCGAGGACGCCTCGCTGGAGGTGGCACCCGGCGAACATGTCGCTTTGGTCGGCGACAGCAACAGCGGCAAGGAGGCGTTGGCGGCCCTGATCGGTCGCCTTGTTCGACCCGCCAGCGGCAATATCCGCTATGGCGACCGGGATCTGGCCGAGCTTCCCGAAGCCGTGACCGGCCGGCGCTTTGCTTATCTGGGCGATGAGACCTATCTGTTGCCGCTCTCGCTGGAGGACAATCTCCTCTACAGCCTCAAGCACCGGCCGATACGCCAGGCGCAATACGAAGGTTCGCAGCTCGCGGCTTTCGAGCGGCGCTTGTACGAAACGCGCCGCGCTGGTTCGCCGGAGCTTGACATCAATGCCGATTGGCTCGATCTCGAAGGTGCCGGCGTCGCGGACCGCGCCACGCTGGAGGCGCGCGTCATGACCCTTCTCGGCGTGGTCGAATTCGAGGACGACGTCTACCAGTTCGGCCTGCGCGGCCGGGTCGACCCCAAGGACAATAACGGTCTCGCCAACCAGTTCCTGCATGCCCGTGCCGCGGCGCGCGAACGCCTCGCCGAACCGCAGATGGCAGCCTTGGTGGAACCGTTCGACCCGGCGCGCTACAACCGCAACATGACGGTCGCTGAGAACGTGCTGTTCGGCACGCCGCTCGGTCTCGAATTCGCCCCTGAGGCCCTGGCCGGCAACGCCCATGTCGCTGGTGTGCTGGGTGCCGCCAGCGTTACCAACGACCTTATCGCGCTCGGCCAGAAGATCGCCGAGACGATGGTCGAATTGTTCGCCGATCTGCCTGCCGGCCATCCCTTCTTCGAGCAGTTCAGCTTCATCTCGGCCGAAGACTTGCCGCGCTTCCAGCAATTGATTGCCCGTGTGCAGCGGAGCGGCCTCGAAGCAGCACCCGCCGAGGACAAACGCCGACTCATCGCCCTCACCTTCCCTTATATCGAGGCGCGCCATCGCTTGGGACTGATCAACGACAAGCTTGAAGAGAAGCTGCTGCGGGCACGAACGCTGTTCCGGGAAATGCTGCCCAAGACCCTCAATGGCGCCATCGAATTCTACGATCCGGAGCGCTACAACACCGCCGCCACCGTGCAGGATAATATCCTTTTCGGCCGTCTGGTTTACGGCCAGGCCCAGGCCGCCCAGAAGGTGGGTGCCGTCCTCTCCGAGGTGATCGACGGCCTGACCTTGCGCAGCCGGGTGATCGCGGTGGGCCTTGGCTTCAATGTGGGTGCCGCCGGGCGGAAACTCTCGGTCGCCCAGCGCCAGAAGGCCGGCCTCATCCGCGCCTTGCTGAAACGGCCGCAGCTTGTCATTCTCAACAACACGATTTCCCATTTCGACGAGGCCAGCCAGCGCCGCCTCATCGGGCGTATCCGGGATGACGTCAAGGAAGCTGCCCTGGTCTTCGTCACGCATACCGCGGCCCTGGCCCGCGAGCTCGACCGGGTGGTGGTCATGCAAAACGGCCGGATCGCCGAAATGGGCACGCCGGCGGAACTCGACCGGCCCAACTCGATTTATCAGGCGATGCTGGGTGCGCCGGAAAGTTAATGGCGTAAGTTAATAACCGAAGAAGACCAGGGATGGCCAGGATTTGGGATCGTTTGGATCTGGGTGAGATGGAAATGCTGTATCTATCGGGATGGATGAGATGAGTATTCAGGAAGACGTCGAGGCGCTGAAGCGCATTCCGCTCTTTGCCAAGGTCGAACCGGCCAAGCTGAAATTGATGGCCTTCGCCAGCGAGCGGGCGCAGTACCAGCCAGGCGACCAGCTGTTCCACCAGGGCGATGTGGCGGATGCCGCCTTCATCATCCTCGGCGGATCGGCCGATATTCTGGTGGAGACGCCGGGTGGTCCGCTGAAAGTGGCCGATGTCGGCATCGGCGCCTTCGTGGGCGAGATCGGCATTCTCATGGACGTGCCGCGCACCGCCACCATCCGCGCCACCGAACCGATGACGGTCCTCAAGATCACCAAGGAACTGTTCTTCCGCATGGTGACCGATTTCCCCTCGATCGGCATCGAAGTGATGCGCGTCCTCGCCCAACGCATCGAGCACATGAACGTGCAACTCCGCGAAGCCGTGGCGGCCAGAAAATGATTGGGCGAAAAATGATCGGGTCCAATTGAGCCGGCTCGACAGTTTCATCCGCCGCCTGGAAGCGCAGCGCAGCTGCCTCGGTTTTGCGCAGGAACGCAGCAGCTATATTCCCGGCGTGGTGCTGGAACTGGGTCTCGGCAACGGCCGCACCTTCGACCATCTGCGCGAGATATGCCCGGGCCGCGAGATCTACGTGTTCGATCGCCAGGTGGCAGCGCATCCTGATTGCATCCCCGCGGCCAATCGCCTGTTCCTCGGCGATTTCGGCGACACATTGCCCCGCGCCGCGCAGCAATTGGGCGCCGGCTCCGCCGCCTTGATCCATGTCGATCTCGGCAGCGGCGATGCGACAGCCAGCCAGGCGCTCGCCGCCCAAATTACGCCGCAAATTGCCGCTCTGATGGCCGCAGGCGCCATCCTGATCAGCGACCAGCCGATGCCGGATCCGACACTCAAACCCCTCGACCTGCCCACCGGCGTCAAGCCCGGCCGCTATTTCATGGCCGAGAAGCGATGATTCCCCACCCCCAGCTGGACATGAATATGCGCCTCGCCAAGGTTCTTGCCGCCCTCCTCTGCCTCATCGCCCTGCTGCCGGCAGCAGCCTTCGCCAAGGTCGCCGACGACCGCATCAGCAAACCGCGCGAGGCTGGCTCGCCGATGGGCGCCATCGGCATGGTGCTGCGGCTGGAGGCCGACGGTTCGGCACTCGGCACCGGCTTCCTGGTCTCGCCCTGCCATGTGCTGACGGCAGCACATGTCGTGGCCGGGCCCGAAGGCATCAGCGCCGATCAGGTGATGCTGTTCTTCGCCGGCAGCGGCGAACTGGGTCCCGAATACAAGGAAGCGCGCTCCTTCGCCGCCCTTAGTCCGGCGCGGCCGTTGGTCTGGGGTGAGTCTCACAATTTCGACCAGGGGTCGACCGCCGACCGGCGCGACGCCTGGAAAAAGGCCGGCTGGGACGATTGGGCGCTCCTCAAGCTCGATCGCTGCCTTGGTGATGAAGGCTTCGATTATTTCCGGCTGCTGCCGCAGACCACTTCGGAACTCGCACAAGGCGGCGCCCGCGCGGTCATCTCCGCCGGCCTCCCCGCCGATCACAACAACGACAAGCTCACGGTCGACCCCGCCTGCACCATGCTGGGCCAGGTCGACAGCACCGGCTGGCAGCATGACTGCACCACCATGCCAGGAAATTCCGGCGGGCCGATCATCGCTGCCAAGCCCGAGCCCGGCGAAGCATGGCCGCGCGTCGTCGCCATCACCGTCATCGGCAAGAACGAGCATTGGGAGGAGATGAAAGCCCAGGTGATCGACCCCAAGAGTCCCGATTACCTCGAATTGCTGCCGACCGCCGTCCCCGTCTCCGCCTTCCTCGACAAGATCGTGCCCTATCTGCCGAAGGATCCGGTGGTCGATGCCTATCTCGCCAAGCACCCGATTCCGGATCGCGGCTATGACATCGAGGCGCCAAAGCCGGCCATCGCCGACCTCACCGCCGCGCTGCAGAAGAACCCGCGCGCGCCGATGCTTCTCACCCGGCGCGGCTTCTGGCTGGAAGTGGCGGAAGACGAGAAGGCAGCACTCGTCGATTACTCCGCGGCCCTCCGCGCCGATCCCAGTTTTGCGCCGGCGCTCTACGCCCGCGCGGTTCTGCGCGGCAGTCGCGACGACAAGCTGCAGGGCGACAAGCGCGCCGCCATGGCCGATCTCGATCTTCTCATCAAACGCTTCCCGGACATTCCACGCCTGCGCATCACCCGGGGTTCGCTGCTGTTCGGCGATTACGATTACCGCGGCGCGCTGGTCGATTTCGACGCCGCGCTTCTCGCCGATCCCAACAATATCTCGGCCCGCCTCACCCGCGCCAATGCGCGCGTGGAGCTCGGCGATCTCGACGGCGCCGGCGAGGATTACGATGCCGTCATCAAGGCGCGCCCCGATACCGCATATTTACGCGTGCAGCGCGCCCATTATCTGATGCGCGTGCGCGATTCAGATGCCGCCTTCGACGACATCGAAGCCGCCCTCGAGATCGAGCCGGACATGCCCTCGGCGATCAGCGCCCGCGCCATCCTCCATATCGACCAGGGCGACGCCGAAGCGGCACTTGCCGACGCCAATCTCGCCGTCAAGCTTGACCCGAAATCCGGCGGCCATGTCGCCCTCCGCGGCACGATCAAGCATGTGATGGGCGATCTTGCCGGTGCCATCAAAGACTACCGCGAAGCAGGCAAGCTCGATCCCACCGAACCCTTCGATCCGCTGCTGCTGTTTGTGGCCCTGGGCGAAGCCGGCAAAATTTCCGAAGGCAGGCAGGAACTGCAAGGCCTCATCAAGCGCTGGCCGACCACCGAATGGCCGGCACCGCTGGCCAGCTACCTTATCGGCGACAGCACCGAACAGGAATTGCAGCAGGCGGCACAGCAGGGCACCGAGGTTCTGCGCAAATACCAGGATTTCGACTGGCACTTCTATCTCGGCGCCGCCGCGATGATCAAAGGCGACAAGAAAAAAGCGCGCGCCTATTTCGACCATGTGGTCGATACCGACATGCGCCAGTTCCTCGAATACAACCTCGCCCGCGTGTTCCTGGAGCGCCTCGGCGGCAGGTCATATCTGAAGACGAATTAAACCAAATCCAGCTTCATCCCCTCATGGCTCGCCTTGAAGCCGAGGGATTCGTAGAAGCGCAGCGTGTCCAGGCGCGTCTTGTCCATGGCGAGCTGCACCAGTTCGCAATCGCGCGCACGGCATTGCTCGATCGCCCAATCGAACATCTTGTGGCCTAAGCCACCGCCACGCTTGGATGACTTGATGCGCACACCTTCAATCTGCCCGCGCCACATGCCGCGCCGCGCGATACCGGGAATGAAGGTTAGTTGCAGGCACCCCACGATCTCACCATCCAGCTCCACAACCGCCATGAACTGGTTCTCATCGCGCGCGATCGCCTCGAACCCGGCGATGTATTTGGCATTCAACGGCCGCCCACCATCCTCGCGCTGGGCGCCGATCACGTCGTCGACCAGCAGATCGACGACGCTCTCGAGATCGGCGCGGACAGCCCGGCGGAAGATGAGTTCGCCCACGTCTCAGATCGCCTTCGCCAGCAGCGCGTTCAACCGCTTCACGAACAACGCCGGGTCCGCCGGCGGCTCGCCGTCCTGGATCTTCGCCTGATCCAAGAGCAGCCAGGCAGCTTCAGCCAACTCGGTCCAATTGCCGTCCTTGCTCGCCTGTTTGGTCATGGCGCTCACCAGCGGATGACGGCCGTTGATCTCCAGCACCCGCGGCAGGCTTGCTTCCAGCCGCTTGTGCTGGCGCAGCAGCCGTTCGAGATGCATGTCCATGTCGCCGGAATCAGCGACCAGACAGCAGGCGCTGTCGGTCAGGCGTTCCGAGAGGCGCACATCCTTCACGCTATCCTTCAACGTCACCTTGAGGAACGAGATCAAGCTGTCGACGCCCTCGGCGACGGGCGCCTTTTTCTCGTCCTTTTTATCGTCGGGTGTCGCGACACCGTCGAGATCGGCACCCGAGCGGGTCACCGAGCGGAACTCCGCCTCGCCGAACTTCTCCACTGCCGGAATCCAGAACTCGTCGATGGGATCGGTCAGCAGCAGGACCTCGATCCCCTTCGCCTTGAAGCCTTCCAGCTGCGCCGAACGCGAGACGGTGTCGAGGCTGTCGCCGGCGATGTAATAGATCGCCTTCTGTCCTTCCTTCATGCGCGCCACATAATCGGTGAGGCTGACCCAGCCATCACCGGCCGTCGAACGGAAGCGCACCAGCTTCAATATCTCGTCGCGCGACGCCACATCCTCATAGAGACCTTCCTTGAGCACCGGGCCGAAATTATCCCAGAAGGTCTCATAAGGCGCCTTGTCGTCGTCATTGGCGCGCTTGTTGAGTTCAGAGAGAATGCGCTTCACCAGCGCCGCCCGGATCTTCGCCAGCAACGGGCTCGCCTGCAGCATCTCGCGGCTGATGTTGAGCTGCAGGTCCTCGCTGTCGACCAAGCCCTTCACGAAGCGCAGCCAGCCCGGCAATATCTCATCCGACTGGTCGGTGATGAAGATACGCTTGGCATAGAGCTTCAGCGATTGTTTGCGCTCCGGGTTGAAGAGATCGAACGGCCGCTGGCTCGGCACGAACAGCAGCGCTGTATAGTCGATCTTGCCCTCGGCCTTGAAATGGATCGTGGCCCAGGGTTCGTCAAAGGCATGGGCGATGTGCCGATAGAAATCGCGATACTGCTCCGCCGTCACCTCGGATTTCGACTTGGTCCAGAGCGCCGCCTGCTGGTTGACATGTTTCTCTTCCGTGCCGTCCTTGAGATGGATCGGCAGCGCCACATGTTCCGAATGCTTGGCGATGACATGCTCGATGCGCGCCGCCTCCAGCCATTCGGACTCGGCCTTCTTCAAATGCAGCGTGATCTCGGTGCCGCGGCCGGCCTTCTCGGCGGGCTCCACGGTGAACTCGCCGGTCCCATCCGACACCCAGCGCCAGCCCTGGCTTTCCCCGGCCTTCCTCGAAACCACCTCAACCTTGTCCGCCACCATGAAGGCCGAATAGAAACCGACGCCGAACTGGCCGATGAGGCTGACCTTGTCCTCCTCCTTCTTGGCGTCCGCCAATCCTTCCACGAACTTCGCCGAGCCGGACCGGGCGATGGTACCGAGATGGCTGATGAGGTCATCCTTACTCATGCCGATGCCGTTATCGGCAATGGTGAGTGTCTTGGCCGCCTTGTCGGTGGTGAGCGTCACGGCAAGCTCGCCGCCGCCTTCCAGCAATTCCGGCTGCGTCAGCGCCAGATAGCGCAATTTGTCGCAGGCATCCGACGCATTCGAAATCAGCTCGCGCAAAAAGACCGATTTATCGCTGTAGAGCGAATGGGCGACGATGTGCAGCAAGCGCGACACCTCGGCCTGAAATCCATGGCGTTCCTGCGTCATGACCGGGGATTCTCCTGGGATCGAAAATTGAACCATTTGAGCGCTCATATGCGGCCCTCTGGCGGGAGAATCAAGGGGTCTGAAGAG
>NZ_CAKZGO010000037.1 GCF_936916975.1 uncultured Dongia sp.
CAAGGCCAGCGTCACCCGCTCCAGCCCGAAACCGAGGCAGGCGGTGTGCGCCTCGGCACCATCGGACGAGCGGATGCCGAAGACGCTGCTGAAGTGGTTCTGGTGCCAGTTGAACGAGCAGATCGCGGTCGGCGCGTCCTGCGACAGCACGGGCACCAGGATCTCGAACTTCAGCCGCTGGTCCTTCTGGCTCGCAGCCATGAAGCGCCCGGCCCGCCCGAAGAACGGGTCGCTCGCCACGTCCGACTGCACCGGCAGGCCCAGCGACGACATCTCGGCAAGATTGGCGCCCTTGCCACCCAGCAGATTGCGCATATCGGCCCGGCCTTCCGCCGCGCCGCCACCGAAATGATAGACCCACTTTGTCATGGTAATGGTCATCCTTCGATCCTTGAAAAGTCCGCCACCAGATTGAAGGTGTCGCGGATGGAGTTCAGCAACCGGAGGCGGTTGCCACGCAATTCTGTTTCATCGGCATTAACGGTCACCTTGTCGAAAAAGGCATCGACCGGCGCGCGCAAGCCGGCGAGCGCGCTCATGGCCGCGGCAAAATCTTCCCCAGCAACGGCATCGACAACTTTCTTTCGGGCCGCTTCAAGTGCCAGATGAAGCGCCTTCTCTTCATCTACCTTCAGCCAGGATTGGTCGGGCGCATCGCTGTGCGCGATGCCATCCTTCTTCTCCTCGATGCGCAGGATGTTCGTCGCGCGCTTGTAGCCGGCCAGCAAATTGGCGCCTTCGCTGCTGTCGACCAGACCCTTCAGCGCATCGACCCGCGCCAGCAAGCGTGTCAGGTCATCTTCATCGCCCAGCGCAAACACCGCGGTGATGAGATCGTGGCGTACGCCTTGCTCTTTCAACGCGACCTTGAGGCGGTCGGCAAAGAAATCCATGAGGTCGCCGATGACGGCCTTGGGTGCATTCTTCTCGAAACCGCCCACGCTGTCATAATAGCCGCTATAGGCAAAACCCAGCACGTCGCGGAGCATCAAGCGCAGCTTGTTCTCAAGAATAAGACGGATGATCCCGAGTGCCGCGCGGCGCAAGGCGAACGGATCTTTCGACCCGGTCGGCTTTTCGTCGACCGCGAAGAAGCCGGTCAGGGTGTCGATCTTGTCGGCAAGGGCAACCGCGACGCTCACCGGCGCACTCGGGCATGTGTCGTTGGGACCAAGTGGTTTGTAATGATCGGCAATGGCATCTGCGACAGATTCCGGTAGTTTCTCCGCTCGGGCGTAGTAACGCCCCATGATGCCCTGAAGTTCCGGAAATTCGCCTACCATGCCGGAAACGAGATCGGCTTTCGCTAATCCAGCCGCCTCATTTGCCAATCCGGCCTCGCAGCCGGGGATATATTTGGCCAACTCCCGTGCAAGCGCTTTCACGCGCCGGGCCTTGTCGCCGACCGAGCCCAATTTGGTGTGATAGGTGATGGTATCCAGTTGCGGCACGCGTGCGCCCAGACTGATCTTCATATCCTGGTCCCAGAAGAATTTGGCATCCGACAGACGCGCACGCAGCACGCGCTCATTGCCATGGATGATCGCCTTGCCGCCGTCCGTCGCCTCGATGTTGGCGGTCACGAGAAAGCGCGGTGCCAGTTTGCCGCTCTTGTCCAACAGCGCGAAGTATTTCTGATTGACCCGCATGGAGGTCGTCAGCACTTCATGCGGCACCGACATGAACTCGTCATCGATCTTGCCCATCAGCACAGTCGGCCATTCGACCAGACCGGTCACTTCATCGAGCAGGCCGTCGTCCGGCTTTACCGTGAGGCCTTCTTTCGCCGCTGCCGCATCCGCCTGAGCCTTGATGCTGGTGCGACGCTCCGCCTGATCGAGGATCACCTTGCCCACTTTCAGTTTCGCCTGGTAGTCGGCAAAGCTCGTGACCGCTATGTCGCCGGAAGACAGGAAGCGGTGGCCCTTGGTCTTATTGGAGATTGGCAATTCGAAATTGTCGAGCGTGATTCTGCCGTTCACTTGCTTTCCGTCAAAGACGACGATTAGGCTGTGGAGGGGGCGAACCCACTGGAAAACGTATTCTCCCCAGCGCATTGACTTTGGCCAAGGCTGCGCTGAAAGCGCCTTAAGAACGACGTCCAAAATCAGACCTTCTGCGGAAGAACCGTCTTTGCGGATTACCGCGAAGTAGAACTCGCCTTTTCCAGTATCACGCTTTTCACACTCTTCAATGGAAGTGAGGCCGTGTTTCTTCAGGAAGCCATCAATCGCTTGTTGAGGAGAGCCAACTTTGGGACCTTTTTCTTCCCGTGCCTCACTTACGGAGCGTGTGGGCACCCCATCGACGACCAAGGCAAGGCGGCGCGGAGTCACAAAGGATTTCGCCGACGTGAACGTCAAACCAGCGGCCTTCAGTTTATCCGTCACTAGACGCTGCAGATCTTCCGCAGCCCGCGCCTGCATGCGCGCAGGGATTTCTTCGGAGAACAATTCCAGGAGAAGCTCAGCCATGATCAAGCCCCCGCTTTCTGGGTGGCTTCCCAGGCTTCGCAGCAGCCCTTGGCGAGCGTGCGCACGCGGCCGATATAGGCTTGGCGCTCGGTGACCGAGATGACGCCACGCGCATCCAGCAGATTGAACAAATGGGAGGCTTTCAACGCCTGGTCATAGGCCGGCAGCGGCAGCGCTTTATTGCCACCCAGCAGGGCCGCGCATTCCTTCTCCGCATCCTCGAAATGCTTGAACAGCAGATCGGTATTGGCGCGCTCGAAATTGAAGATCGAGTATTCCTGCTCCGACTGCAGGAACACGTCGCCATACGTCATACCGTGACCGTTATAGTCGAGGTCATAGATGCTCTCGACGCCCTGCACATACATGGCGAGGCGCTCGAGGCCGTAGGTGAGTTCGGTCGAGACCGGGTTGCACTCAAGACCGCCCACCTGCTGGAAATAGGTGAACTGGCTGACTTCCATCCCGTCGCACCAGACTTCCCACCCTAAACCCCAGGCGCCCAAAGTCGGGCTTTCCCAATCGTCCTCGACGAAGCGGATGTCATGGAGCAGCGGATCGATGCCGATCGCCTTCAGCGACCCCAGATAGAGGTCCTGGCTGTCGGCGGGCGACGGCTTCATGATCACCTGGAACTGGTAGTAATGCTGTAGCCGGTTCGGGTTCTCGCCATAGCGGCCGTCCTTGGGCCGGCGCGAAGCCTGGACATAGGCGGCACGCCAGGGCTTCGGCCCCAGGGCGCGCAAGGTGGTCGCCCAATGGAACGTACCCGCGCCCACTTCCATGTCATAGGGCTGCAGCACGACGCAGCCTTTGGCGGCCCAATATGCCTGCAGTTTCAGGATGAGCGCCTGGAAACAGGTCTCAGGATTCGGTTTCCGGACGTTGGTCCCGGCAGCGGCGGGCATGATCTGGTCGACCCCCTCAGGTGTTATCCCGGACGTTTGCCGGAACCGGCTTCTTGGTGCGGCGCAACATACTAACGCACCCGTGCTTAATCAAGCCACGGTTAAGCACCACCCCAGCGAAAAACCGCCGGATTCCGCCAAATTTGTGTGACTTATCTGCAGAAACGCTACTGCCGGCCGGATGCCAAGGCTTAATGCACAGCCTGGCCGCAGGAACAGGTGGTCTTGGCCGGCACATAGGCGCCGCAGGACTTGCACTGGACCATGTCCTCGATCGGCTTCTGGTTCTTGCTGGCACGGCCGCTTTGCGTCGGCCGGCCATTGCCGCCAAGATTGGCGTCAGGCGCGCGCCGAGCGACCTGGGCGCGGCGCCAGAAATACCACACCACCGCGATGATCGCGGCGATCAGGATCAATTTTGTCGGACCGGGTAAACCAAACATCGGTGAGATTTAGCGACCTCAACGCGGTTCGGTCAAGGGCAAGGCCTTGAGCGGCAAGGCCGCGGCATCCCGCAGCACCGCCTCGGTCTGCGACGTGAAGCGCCCGTCAGCCTGATGCAGCACCCAGGTTTTCTGCCCGTGCACGGTGCTGGCCGATCCCTTCACGCCTTGCACGATCACACGCTTTGCCGCGACATCATCACGCGGCAACAGGGTGAGAGTCGTGAGAGCACCCAAGCCATTTGCCATCAAGGTCAGCAACTCTTCCGCTCGATCGGCGCGGTGGATGAAGGTGACGCTGCCGCCCGTTTTTACCGCCGCAATAGCTGCCGCGACCCAATCTGTGAGGCGCGCATCACCTTCGACATTGGCCGCCGCCTTGATCGGGTTGGGCGAGATCGACGCCTTGTCGCGCGCGAGATAAGGCGGGTTGACCAGCACGTGATCAAAGCCATCGTCACGGAAATCCAGCACATCGCCACAGCGGAACGTCACGCGGTCCCCCACGCTGTTGGCCGCGGCATTGTGCGTGGCCAGGGTGATGAGTTCGCCCTGCAAATCCAGGCCAAAAACACGCGCCCCCGGCACGCGCACCGCCAAGCACAGCCCAGCCGTCCCCACCCCGCAACCGAGATCCAATACGAGGTCGCCAGCCGCTGCCGGCACTGCGGCCGCCAACAGCACCGGATCAATCGCCGCGCGGTAGCCCTCCTTCGGCTGCAGCAGGGTCAGCCGCCCGCCGAGCAACTGGTCGCTGCTGACCGGAAAGCTGAGATCGTCGGTCATCGGCGTTTCGGGTCTGGGTCCAGTTCATGAGCCTCGACCAGCACCGCTTGCGCGTGGGCGAGGTCGTCATCGGCCACCATGAGGCGTTGCGGCAGGATGCCGAGGCTGCCCTGCATGATGCTGGAATGCGTATCCAGGATCAGGGAGTCGATGCCGGCATCGGCCAGGAGCGCCGTCAGGAAAGACAGCCTCACCGGATCACCGGACCTGATCAGTTCACGCAAATCTCTGTTCCTCCAGCATGTTACAGTCCCTGTCCGCGCCGATATGTCGCGGCCCAACCGCCCGCTCGGCTTGACCGAGCGCAGCCAGCGGCTATGCTCGCCCGGTATGGGGTATTTCTCAAGGACTTAAGGCAGGGATAGCAGCGTGGCCGTCATCGTCAATCTCGAAACCGGACGGGGCAAGGACAGCAAGGGTGATGCGCTGGACCGGCTGACCGATCTGGTCAGTACCGACCTTACCCGCGTCAACCAGCTGATCATCCAGCACATGCAGAGCGATGTGCAGCTCATCCCGCAGCTGGCCGGCCATATCATCGCCGCCGGCGGCAAGCGCCTGCGCCCACTCCTCACCCTCGCCAGTGCCCATATGTGCGGCTATCACGGCGAGCGTGCCGCTGGCCTCGCTGCCTGTGTCGAGTTCATCCACACCGCCACCCTCCTCCATGACGACGTGGTCGATGAGAGCGCCCTGCGCCGCGGTGAAGCTTCGGCCAATGCGGTCTGGGGCAACAAGGCCTCGGTCCTGGTGGGCGATTTCCTGTTCAGCCGCGCCTTCCAGTTGATGGTGGCCGACGGCTCGTTGCGCGTGCTTGAGATCCTCTCCGGTGCCTCTGCCGTGATCGCCGAGGGCGAGGTGCTGCAGCTGATGACCAGCAACGACACCACGACCACCGAGCAGGCCTATCTCGAAGTGATCAAGGGCAAGACAGCGGCCCTCTTCGCCGCCGCCTGCGAAGTGGGCGCTGTCGTCGCTGCGCGGCCGAAGCTTGAGGAACAGGCGCTGCAAAGCTTCGGCCTCAATCTCGGCATCGCCTTCCAGCTGATCGACGACGCGCTCGACTATTCGGCCCGCCAGGAGACGCTCGGCAAGACGGTCGGCGACGATTTCCGTGAAGGCAAGATCACCCTCCCCGTCATCCTGGCCTATCTCCGCGGCGACGCCGAGGAGCGCAGCTTCTGGCAACGCACCCTGGAAAAGGTCGAGCAGGAGGATGCCGACCTCCGCCACGCGATCCAGCTGATGGAGCGCCACGGCACCCTCAAGGACACGGTTGCCCGCGCCGCCCATTACGGCGCCATCGCCCGGGATGCCCTGGGGATCTTCCCTGACAGCAAGGAAAAGCGCGCCCTGATTGACGTGGTCGATTTCTGCATCGACCGCGGGTTCTAAGGTCGACCTTTCTAAAAAGGCCGTTTCCGCAACAGCTTGACGCTCCCGAACAAAGTTCCGAACCGCCCATTATGGCGGACTTGCGCGGACACGGACCAGCGGCTATAAGGCACCGCGCTTCAAACGTCCGGCACTTCCAGGAACCGGTCGCGCGCTAGTCGGAGTGTAGCTCAGCCTGGTAGAGCACTACGTTCGGGACGTAGGGGCCGGAGGTTCGAATCCTCTCACTCCGACCATTTCTACCTTTTCGCCACGCTGCCCATCGGGCCGGCCGTTCTCAAAAAAATAGAACTGAATCAATGCTTGTACCGGCATATTGCCGCAGTGCAGCAAATTCGTTTGTCGCGCAGCATGGCCGGCCCCATCTTAGGGGCACGACGATCCAGGGAGTGCCACCGAGATGGCCCGCGAAGCTCAATTGCAGGTGAAACCCCGTCGCAAGAAGGCGGCGAAGATCAATCTGCCGACGGCGATTAGTCATCCAGCTTTGCCCCCGTCTCTGCCTAATCTCGCGGCCGATCTGGCAGCGGCGCCCAGAGAGCATGATGCACTCTGGGGCTCGATCGGTGGCGACACGATCGACCGACAGGTTCATGCCGCCTTGGCGCGCCTCACCTTCGGCATTTCCCCGGCCTCGCTCTACGAAGCCTATTCCGATTGGGCGATGCATCTCGCCCTCTCCCCCGGCAAGCAGGCGCATCTCGTGCAAAAAGTCGTGCGCAAGCTGCTGCGCTTTGCAAACTATGCCCAGAGCTGCGCGCTCAAAGGTCCCGGGGCGCCGCCCTGTATCGAACCGTTGCCGCATGACAAGCGCTTCCAGGCTGACTCCTGGGCGAACTGGCCCTTCAATCTGACGCAGCAATCCTTCCTGCTGACCCAGCAGTGGTGGCACAACGCGACCACCGAGGTGCCGGGTGTCTCGCAGCATCATGAAGACATGGTGTCCTTCGCCGCGCGCCAGTTGCTCGACATCTTCTCACCGGCCAATTTCATCGCCACCAATCCGGAAGTTCTCTCGGCCACAGTGCGTGAAGGCGGCGCCAATCTGCAGCGGGGTGCGGCACAACTGGTCGCCGATTGGGAACGCATGATGGCCGGGAAGCTGCCCGCCGGTGCCGAGAAGTTCGTCCCCGGCGAAACGGTCGCTGTGACGCAGGGTGAAGTCGTCTATCGCAACGAACTCATCGAGCTCATCCAATATGCGCCCAAGACAGCCAAGGTCTTCGCCAACCCGGTCCTGATCGTGCCGGCCTGGATCATGAAGTATTACATCCTCGATCTGTCGCCTGAGAATTCACTGGTGCGCTATCTGGTCGAACACGGGCACTCCGTCTTCATGATCTCGTGGAAGAATCCCGACGGCAGCGACCGCGATCGTTCCTACGACGACTATCGCCGCCTCGGCGTGATGGCCGCACTCGACCATATCGCGCACGTTCTACCCAATCGTCCGATCAACGCCGCCGGCTATTGCCTGGGTGGTACCTTGCTGGCGACGGCCGCCGCCGACATGGCGCGAGACAACGACAGGCGCCTCAATTCCATGACATTGATGGCAGCCCAGGTCGATTTCAGCCAGGCAGGGGAACTGACGCTGTTCATCGATGACAGCCAGGTCCACTTCCTCGAAGACATGATGTGGGAACAGGGCTATCTCGACACCAAGCAGATGGCCGGCGCCTTCCAGCTGTTGCGTTCGAACGACCTTATCTGGTCGCAGGTGCTGCGGCTCTATCTTCTCGGCCAGCAGCCGGAAATGAACGACCTCATGGCCTGGAACGCCGATTCAACGCGCATGCCCTATCGCATGCATTCCGAATATCTGCGTGGCATGTTCCTCAACAACAACCTGGCACGCGGCCAGCACATGGTGAAGGGGCGGCCGGTCAACCTCGCCGACATTCGCGCCCCCATCTTAGCCATCGGGACAGAGCGCGATCATGTGGCCCCCTGGCAGTCGGTGCACAAGATTACCTTCCATCCGGCGACCGATGTCACCTTCCTGCTGGCAAGCGGTGGCCATAATGCCGGCATCGTCAGCCCGCCTGGCAAGGATGGCCGCCACTTTCGCGTCGCCACGAAGGAAGCGGGTGCGCATTATCAGGACCCGGATACCTGGCTGGCGACGACGCCCGAACAAGAGGGTTCCTGGTGGCCGGAATGGCAGCATTGGCTTGCCGCCCATGCCGGCGCGAAGGTCAGCCCACCCAAAATGGGTTCAAGCTTGAGCCCGGCGCCGGGCCGCTACGTCCTGCAGCGCTAGGCGCTACTAACTTAATGTATGCAGGGAACGCTCAGTTGAGCGAGATGCCCTGTTCCGCCGCGACAGCGCGGTAGATTTCGCAGGCTTTGTCCGGGTCGCCAGCGGCAAGTGCCGCACCGCCCTCATTCACCTTGGCGTTGGCCGCAGTGACCTTCTGGCTGTCTTCCTCGGTCTTCGCAGCACCGGCCTTTTCGCCGAGCGCCGTCGAGAGCTTCACCATGAGGTCGACGGCTTCCTGCTGGTCACAGGCAAGGGCCGGGCTGGCGGCCAGGAAAACCAGGCAGCCGACAATCGCAAATGTCTTTTTCATGCGGCGAGCTGCTTCAACTTTTTCATCAGGTAATCGAGGTTGTCGTTGCCGATATCCTCGAACTGCGTCAGCACGCGTTCGATGACACGGGACGAGAAGCGCTGGCGGTCATTCTCACCGCCGTCATACTGCGTCTCGCGCGCCACGTCGAAGGCAACACGGAAAGCGGGATAGAGATTGGCCGGCAAGGGCGTCCGCTGATAGATCGACTGCAGGCCAAGCTTGCCTTCGTCGTGAATAAGAACCCGGGCACTGACGATGGTCATGTTGGCGAGCACGGCGAGGCTCGCTTCGAAGAAGGTGAGATCCCCCGTGCACAAGGTGCGCAGGATGAGCGACGGCGTCAGGCGCCTGTTGTCGCGCAACTGCTTGACCAGATCGACCACATCAGCCGATTTCGACCCAGCCGGCAGCAATCCCACGGTAGCCCGTTCGCGCGCCTGCAGCACCAGATCGGCTGCCATCTCGGCGGAAATTTCCTTGTGCGAGAGAAGGTGCTCGCGCAACGCCTCGGAGACGCGAGCAACGATTTTCTCGGAGATGCGCAGCGGCAGATTGGCCCGCGCCACCAGAGAATTGTTGACGGCCGGATCGGCGCCAAACTTGGCAAAAGCCTTTTCCAGATGGGCGTCCTTCAACGCAGCACCGGGATTGTTGACCAGGGTTGCCACCACGATCGCCGCTTTGCTGTGATCGATGAGTGCGTCGGCAACCTCACCGGACACCGCGCTCCGCTTAGCCATCGCGGTCTGCTTTTCAACGCTCGACATCTGGATGATGTCGATAAGATCGGCATCCGACAGCACGCTGGAGAACTCCAGCACCGGCAGCGACACGGACTCCACATCGCGCGCCAGCGTCAGGGCGACATCCTTGGGCAGTTCAGGACTGGCCTTGAGGTTGATCGACAATGCCTCGCGCACGCGCACTTCGGCATCGCGTACCATGATGCGGAAAATCTCTTCGGCGAGCGTTCGCTCCGACGGCGACAGTTCGGTTTCGTAGAAGGCCTTGGCGACCTTGGTTGCCGTCTCCACCCGCGCGTCGGGGGAAGGGTCGGTCATCAACTTGCGGACATCGGCTTCCGTCAGCATGCCAGCCATCGATGCTTTCTCCCAATTCTGGAGCCGCCACAAAGGGCTCGCCCGTGATCCAAGCAGAATACCTAACCGCTCATTGGTTAAAGTAGTGACAACGACCAAACGCGTCGATATCTAAAATTTCGTGCAATCACGGGCTTAGCGGTCACCCGACGGTCTGTTTCAGGGCCTTCCCCAGCTTCTCGACCGCCTCATCCAGCTGCCCATCCGTAAGATTGAAGGGCGGTGCCAGCAGGATATGATCGCCGCGCTGACCATCGATACAGCCCCCCGCGGGGTAGCAGATGAGCCCTTCCTGCATCGCCGCTTGACGCAGCTTCAGCCATTTTTTCTCGGACGGATCAAAGGCTTGCTTTGTGTCCCGGTCGGCGACCATTTCCAGCCCGATGAAGAGTCCCCGGCCGCGGATGTCGCCGATATGCGGATGCTGTCCGAAGCTGTCGTCGAGCCTGGCGCGCAGTTTCGTGCTCAGATCCTTCACGCGGTCGAGGAGACTTTCTTCCTCTATCACTTCCTGGACAGCAAGCGCAGCCGCACAGGCCAGTGTGTGTCCAGCATAAGTGTGACCGTGCTTCAACTGCCCCGACCCGCTCTCCAGGGCGCGCACGATCTTGTCATGGGCGAGAAAAGCGCCGATCGGCTGATAGCCGGCACCGAGTCCTTTGGCCATGGTGAGGATGTCCGGCGTCACGCCGTCTTCGGCGCAGGCATACATGTGGCCGGTCCGCCCCATGCCGCACATCACCTCGTCGAACACCAGCAGCACGCCATAGCGATCGCAGATCTCGCGAATGCGCGCGAGATAGCCCGGCACCGGTTCAGCGCAGCCAAGGGACGAGCCACCGATCGTCTCGGCGAAGAACGCCGCCACGGTCTCGGGGCCCTGGCGCAGGATCGCGGCTTCAAGCTCATCGGCAATGCGGATGCCATAGGCCTCGACACTCTCATCGGCGCGGCGCTCGCGGTATTCATAGCAGGGCGAGATATGCGTCACCGGCAGCAGCATCGGCTCATAGGTCTGGCGCCGGCTGTAATCATGGCCGAGCGACAAGGCACCCAGCGTGTTGCCATGATAGCTGCGCTCGCGGGCGATGAAGTGCTTGCGCGTCGGCTGGCCGATCTCGAGGAAATATTGCCGCGCCAGTTTCATCGCCGCTTCAATCGCCTCGGATCCGCCGGAGACGAAGAAGGCGCGTGTCAAACCTTCCGGCGCCTGCGCGACCAGCTTGTCGGCCAAGGTCTCCATCGCCGGATGCGCAAAGAACGCCGAATAGGCAAAGGCAATCTCGCCAGCCTGGCGCCGCACGGCCTCGATCACTTTGGGATGCGTATGGCCCAGACAGGAAACCGCCGGGCCGCCGGATGCATCCAGATAGCGCTTGCCGGTGCTGTCGATGACATAGGGGCCTTCTGCCTTCACGGCCAAAGGCAGCGGGTTGCGAAGGTCGCGGTGCAACACATGGGTCATGATGGGAAGGTCACTCGTTCAGTGGGTGGGGATCAGGTTTGCGGAGCGGCCAGAACGCCGGCGATCAATTGGCTGAAGACGTCGCCGAGCGCGCTTTCAAAAGCCGAGACGATGGCGGGCAGGCCGGAGCCCGCGGCCGGCTTCCGCGCCTCCGCCGAGATCGAGCTCACGATGCGCCGCTCTGGCATCTTCACCAGCTTGGCGGTGACACGCACCACGGCCTCGCCACCGCCGCCGGCATAGGATGCCTGGAAATCGCGCAGTTCGGATTGCAGGATGTAGTCAGGTTTGAGGCCCGCGGAATCGCGCCCCACCGCCAGCTGTGGCACCACATCTTCGAAGGCTTCGATCAGTTTCGACTGCACCAGTGCCGGGGCCGCATCGGCCCACACACCCTCGGCGAAGTATTCGATCCGGTTGGCGGCGCGCGTGAGGGCGATCCGGTTGGTGGCTAGATCGGCACCCGCCTTGGGCTCCGCCACCACCAACTGCCAATTCAAGGCCGGCGGATTGTCGACCGGCGCCACTTTCGGTGAGACCGAATAGAGGTTGAGTGGCGTGTTGACCTCAGGAATGACACCGCAGGCCGCGAGCAGCAGCGACCCGCCACCCAGCACCAGCAAATGGCGGCGTCCGATCGATCTTGCCGATTGATCCACGGTATCCTCTGACACGATATCGATCATGGAGCGGGCACACCTTTGCTGCGGTCGGAGAGGAAGAAGCGCGCCGGATCGCGCTCCAATTCCTGCGAGATACGGGCCATCGAGGCCACCAGTTCGCGCATCTGCGCGAGAAGATCCGTGGCCTCATAGAGTGCCGTCCCCGAGAACTGGCGTAAGGGTTCGCGGTTTTCCGCGACCAGTGCATTCATCTGCTCGGAGGTCTTTTCAAACGATTTTGCCATCTTCTCGAAGGCGTCGACCGCTTTTTGTGCTTCCCTGGCCGCCGGTCCCAGCGTCTTTTGAAGATCAGTGGCAAGCACGCGGAATTCGTCGCCGGCAACACCGACACTCTTCATCGCAGCGTCGCTGTCGGCGAGGAAAGCATCAATCGCCGGTGTCCGGTCCTTCAGGCCCTGCGAGAGGTCACGCAGATTGTTGAGCGTGTCGGTCAGCGCCTGCTGGTTCTCGCGCGACAGCATGGCGTTGAGGTTGTTGGCGATGCGGTCGATCTTGGCGATGAGATCCGGCGCCTGGCGCGTGAGGCGCTCCAGCGCCGAGGCGACCGCCGGCACTTCGCTGCCGGGTGGCAGCAACGGCTTGTCCGACGTGCCGCGGCTCAGCGACATACCGACGCCGCCGGCAATGCTCTGCAGTTCCAGCGTCGCCTGTGAATCGACACGCAGCGGTGTCCCGGCGCGGACGACAAAATCGACACGGGCGAGGGCACTATCTTGGGGATCAATGCGGACATCGGTGACGCGGCCGACCGGGATGCCGCCGAAATTCACTGTGCTGTCGACACGCAACTGGGCGACCGATCCGGTGAAGCGGGCATAATAGATATTGTAGGAAACCTGGCCCTGGAACTTTGCTGCCCACAGGATGAACACGAACGCGCCCGCCAGGAGCAGCAGCACGAAACTGCCAACCGCCAAATGCCGCGCTCTTGTTTCCATAATCCGTCTGTTCCCTAATCTTGCCGCTTGCTGTCGATCATATCACGCGCCGATACCCGCAGCGCGCGCTCTCGGGCCGTGGAAATATTCCTTGATCCAGGGATGCTCGTCCTTGAGGTGCTCGGCCAGCGTGCCAACCCTTATCTTTCGATCAATGAGGATACCAATTCGGTCGCAGATCGCCACCAGAGAGTCGAGATCGTGCGTGATCATCACCACTGTCAACCCCAGGCTTTGCTGCAGGTTGCGGATCAACTGGTCGAATTCCGAGGCACCGATCGGATCCAGCCCCGCCGTCGGCTCGTCCAGGAACAGGATGTCGGGGTCGAGCGCCAGCGCCCGGGCGAGGCCGGCACGCTTCTTCATGCCGCCCGAAAGCTGCGAGGGATATTTGGCGCCGGCATCCGCGGGCAAGCCAGAAAGACGGATCTTCAAGGCTGCAAGCTCGTCCATCAATTGCGGGTGCAGATCGGTATGCTCACGCATCGGCGCCTGCACATTCTCCGCCACCGTGAGCGAACTGAACAAGGCGCCGTTCTGGAACAACACGCCCCAGCGTGCCTCGATCTTGGTACGCTCCGCGTCGCTGATCTCATCCATGCGCTGGCCCAGCACGGTGATGGTGCCCTCGGCCTGTTGATTAAGGCCGATGACCGTGCGCATCAAGACCGACTTGCCGGTGCCCGAGCCACCAACAATGCCGATCACCTCGCCCCGCTTCACATCGAGATCGAGGCCGTCATGCAACACTTGGCTGCCAAAGCGATTGACGATGCCCTTGAGCGAGATGACGAGATCGGATTTTGCGACCATGTCCTCAGATCCCGAGATAGGAGAAGAGGATCGAGAACAGCGCATCGACGATGATCACCATGAAGATGCCCTCGACCACCGAGCGCGTCGTCAACCGCCCCACACTCTCTGCACTGCCGGAGACGCGCAAGCCTTCGAAACAACCGATCAGCGCGATGAGCGCTGCGAAGAACGGCGCCTTGACCAGGCCGACCCAGAAATGATTGACCGTGATCGCCTGGTTGAGGAGGCTGAGATACTGGTTGAAGCTGATGTCGAGCAGCACCATGCACATGAGACCGCCGCCGAGCAGTCCCATCATGTCGGCAAAAAAGGTGAGCAGCGGCAACGCGATCATCAGCGCCAGCACACGGGGCACCACCAGCACGTCCATGGGATTGAGGCCGATGGTGCGCAAGGCATCCACTTCCTCATTCACCTGCATGGTGCCGATCTGCGCAGTGAAGGCTGAGCCGGAACGGCCGGCGACCACGATCGCCGTCAGCAGGACAGCCATCTCGCGCAGCACCGAAATGCCCAGCATGTTGATGGTGAAAGTCTGCGCACCGAACCGCGCCAATTGATCGGCGCCCTGAAAGGCCAGCACGACGCCGACCAGCAGGTTGATCATACCCACGATCGGCAAGGCGTTGAGGCCGGTCTGTTCGACATGCGAGAAGATCGCATTCCAGCGCAGTTTCCACGGCGTGAAGGCAAGACGCGTCAGCGCGGAGACGAGGCTGCCGAAGAAGGCGATGAGGTCGCGGCTCTCCACCAGGATATTTTCGATCGCAGCACCCACCTCGGCCACCTTATCGCCGAGATTGCGGCGTGGCGGTTCCTGTGGCAGCACATCCTCGGTCTCGACCACGCGCTTCAGCAGGACGGCAAGATCCGGATCGCCCTCCTTCGTCTCGACCGCGAAGCCTTGGGTTGCAAGCGCCTTGCCATGTCGACTGATCAGCCAGGCGCCGGAAGTGTCGAGCTGATCGATGGCCGCCAAATCGAGGATGGCACTCTTGGATTTAGCCTCGGCCGGAATGGTGAGATCACCGTCCAGCCTCGTGGCATGCTCGATTGTCCACGCCCCGCCGCAGGACCAAACTGCCGTGCTGCCACTGGTGGAGAATTTGACCCAGCCGGGGTCGGACATAGGCGCCTCAAAATGCAAAACGGGCTGCAGTCTAGCAGCCCGTTTTGTTACAGTAACGGATCAACCACCCGATATCAGATGAAATAGGCCTTCAACGGGTCGAAACCATTGAAATTGATGGCGGAATAGGTCGTCGTATAGGCGCCGGTCGAATGCAGCCGCACCCGATCGCCGGCCTTCAGATCAAGCGGCAGACGGTAATTGGCCTTGTCATAGAGGATGTCCGCCGAATCGCAGGTAGGTCCTGCCAGGATCACCGGACCTGTCGCGGTCGCCACCGTATCCAGCGCCTCGACCCGGTAGCGGATCGCCTCGCCCTCAGTTTCGGCCAGGCCACCGAAGCGGCCGATATCGAGATAGACCCAGCGACGATCTTCCGTCGCCGATTTGCGCGAGACCAACAAGACCTCGGCCTCGATCACGCCGGCATCGGCCACCATATAGCGGCCGGGCTCGATGATCAGGCGCGGCCACGCAGCGCCGAAGCTGTCATTAAGCGCGGTGGTGATCGCGGCGCCATAGGCCTCGATGCCAGCGACACCCGGCGCATATTCCGCCGGGAAGCCGCCACCAAGATCGATCATGCGCAAGGTCACGCCGGCCTTGGCACAGCCGTCGAACACCGACTTCGCCGTGGCGATGGCGCGGTCCCACTGGGCCGGGTCAAGCTGCTGCGAACCGACATGGAACGAGACACCGACCGGCTTCAGGCCAAGCTCACGCGCTTCGATGAGGAGGTCGGTCGCCATCTCCGGCACGCAGCCGAATTTGCGGTTGAGCGGCCACAAGGCCCCTTCCGCCTCGACCAGGATGCGGCAATAGACCTCGGCGCCCGGCGCATGGGCGGCGATCTTGCGCAGCTCTTCGATCGCGTCGAAGGCGAACAGGTTGACGCCAATGCTATGGGCCCAGGCGATATCTGCCGGCTTCTTGATGGTATTGCCGAAGGAGACGCGGTCCGGCGTGACACCGGTCGCCAGCGCCGAGCGGATCTCGCCCGAGGAGGCCGTGTCGAAGCTGGAACCAGCGGCAGCCAGGCGGCCCAGGATCTCAGGCGCCGGGTTGGCTTTCACAGCATAGAAGATTTCCGCCGCCGGCAGGGCCGCACGGAGGGCCGCATATTTCCGCTCGACGACGTCGAGATCGACCACTAGGCAGGGGGTCGCCGGCTTTTCCTGCGCCAGGAACTGCAAGGCACGTTCCGGCCGCGGGCCGGCATCGTTGGCGATGACCGCCTGGGGCGCGAGCTGCGCGCGCAGCGCCGACGCCGTGAGATCACGGGCCCGAAGGTCAATACCATCTTTGGGGTCCCGACCATTCTTCGCCGAGTTCGACTTGGCGGTAACAGCGGCAATCTTCGTCATCTGCCTCAATTCCTTCGTACGGGCGATGTGGGCTTTTAACCCGGAAAATGCAAATCGCCGCGCTGGAGGACCCTTTTGGAAGGGTGCTTCCGACGCGGCGAAGCCATCATGGCGATGAAATAAATAAGAATTCTTTACCGGGATTTGTCGTTTTTGATGGCCCCTGCAGCAGAATATCTGCGCACTCAGGGCCCCCTCAGAAGCAGATTTCCCCGTTTTGGCCCGTCTTGGCTATTCCGGCTTTAATTCAGCCGGTTCAATGAGTTCCTTGAGGGGGTAGCCGGCGAACTTCTTGGTTTCAGACATGATCACGTTGGTGGTGACCGAGGCGATGTTGGGATCCTGCTCAATGAGGGCATTGTGGATTTCGACATATTCCCCCACCGACCGGCACACAAAATGGACGATGTAGTCGAAATTGCCGGAAATCTGGTAGCAGGCGATGGCCTGCGGGGTGTCGTCGATCAGCGTCTCGAATGCCCCCTGCTGGGCCCGTCCGTGCTTGTGGAGGGTGACGAAGCTCAGGATCTCGACATGGTCGGCAACCTTGGAAAGATCGATATCCGCCCGGTAGCCGCGGATGATCTTCTGCTTCTCCATCTGCCGGAGCCGCGTATGGCAGGGACTGGCCGAAAGTCCGACCTTGGCCGCCAGTTCCAGGTTGCTGACCCGTCCCGCCGCCTGGAGCGCGGTCAGGATCTTCACGTCCACCTTGTCGATCCGCTGCGACTTGCGCATGCCCATCTACCTCTTCCCTTTGGCCTTTCCCGGCCGTGGCCAATGGCTTATACAGCCGACAGTCGGCTTTTCGCCACCCCGCCAGAATTATTTCAGGTCACGATGGATCTCAAAGAACACATCCGCCACGTCCCGGATTTCCCCAAGCCCGGCATTCTTTTTTATGACATCTCGACCCTGCTCGCCAACGGGCCGGCCTGGCATGAGGCGCTGAACCGCCTGACCGAGACGCTGCGGACCTATAAGCCGGATGTGCTGGTGGGGATCGAATCCCGCGGCTTCCTGGTGGCGGCCCCCTTGGCCGATCGCCTCGGCACCGGCTTCATCATGGTGCGCAAGCGGGGCAAGCTGCCGGGCGAGATCATCCGCCACGCCTACGACCTCGAATACGGCCAGGACGTCGTCGAGATACAGGCCGACGCCATCAAACCGGGCCAGCGCGTCATCGTGCTCGACGATCTGCTGGCGACCGGCGGCACCATGTCCGCTGCCGTCACCCTGCTGGAAAAAGTCGGCGCGAATGTGGTGGCGATCGGCTGCCTGATCGAGCTCACCTTCCTCGGCGGCCGCCAGCGCCTCAACGTGCCGGTCCACACGCTGCTCAGCTACGACAGCTAGCAATACTCGCTCTGATTCTTTCTTCTCCCTCTCCCCTCGCGGGAGAGGGTGGGGTGAGGGGGTGGAACGACCGGCCTCGTTGATAGATCCCCCTCACCGCTCGCTAGCGCTCGCCGCCTCTCCCGCGAGGGGAGAGGCTCACTTAAGGGAGAGACTCTCTAAAAACAAATTTCCGGCGCTAACCGTGCCGCGAGTGCCAGCAAGGCGCGGTCGCTGCCGTGGCGAGCGACCAGCGACAATCCGACCGGGGCACCTTTCACCAGCGCCACCGGCAAGGTGACCTGCGGCAGCCGCGCCAGGCCGGCAATGCAGGTCAGGCTCAGCGTGCGGTCGCGGAAACCGGCGGAATCCGCCGCACTCATCGATTTCAGCGGCGCGATATCGGCGGCGGTCGGGATGATCATGACGCCGTCGTTCGACAGCATGTCATCAAGCCGCGCGGTAATGGACTGCCGCAGTTCAACCTCCCCATCCGGTGCCCGCACGGAAGCTTCCTTCGACATGGCAAAGCGTTCGGCGATCTCGGGGCCAAACTTAGGTGACTCGCGCTCGATCCAGGCACCGTGCTCGGCCCAGATTTCGCGCATCTGCAGGAAGCGGAACGCCTGGCGCCAAACGGAAAGCCCGCCGCAATCTGCCGCCAGCGTCATGTCGATGGCCGGCCCGATTGCGGCCACCGCGCGGTCCCGTGCGGGGATCAAGGCCGCCGCCACCTCAACATCCGCCAACGCCCAGGCGTCACGCGCCAGATAGACTTGGGCGAACTCGGCCTCGTCGCCGGCGTCGGGCGGCAACAACACATCGCCGACCCGCGCGAGCAGATCGGCATTGCGGGCGAACCAGCCGACCGTGTCGTGGCTGTGCGCCAGCACCATGACGCCGCGGTCGTCGACCACACCATGGCTGGGGCGAATACCGAAGATGCCGTTGAGCGCTGCCGGAATGCGCACCGACCCACCGGTATCGGTGCCAAGCGCGAAATCGCAAGCCCCGCCCGCCACCGCCGAGGCTGATCCGGCCGACGACCCGCCCGGAATGCGGTCAGGTGCCGCCGAATTGCGCGGTGTCCCATAGTGGAAGTTCTGGCCATTGAGGCTGAAGGCCATTTCATCGGTGATGGTCTTGCCGATGGCCTTGGCGCCCGCCGCCAGCAGACGGGCGACACTGACGGCATGCACCGCCGCCGGCTGGTGCGTGCGCAGCCAGTCGGGATTGCCGCATCCGGTCACGCGCCCGGCGACATCGAAGAGGTCCTTGATTGCGAAGGTCAGGCCATCGAGTGGCCCGGCTCCGGTCGGTTCCAGCACGAAATCGCCCGAAGGCGCCATGGCACCAAGATCTGCCAGACGCCGCCAGACCTTAGCCCCCAGGGCGTCAGGTTTCGGTGCCGTCACTTGGCTCATCGTGTTCTTCCTCAGGCTTGTTGCGCGGCGCGTCTTCGGGATGGAGGCGACGGATGATGATATCGCCGTTCGGCTGCACTTCGGGTGCCGCATATTGCGGGATCGTCTTCATCAGCAGATCGAGCGCGCCAAGTATTTTGCCAAGGCCCTCCGTTGCCAGGCGCTCGGCGTCGTCCGTCGCACTGTCGGCAAAGACAGGCGTCGCGATCAGCGACAGACCGAGGAATAAGGCAGCAGCCATTCTGTTCATATGCTCTCACCTTTCTTGTCATCGTCCGCAAACGCCGACGATAACAATAGGGGAACGAATACGCCGCTAGCCTATCACACTGACGTTACCCGTAAACCTCACCGCTGCTGCAAGTACACCTTGAGTGCGCCAAGGAACCGGTCGATTTCGGCCGGAGTATTGTAATGAGTGGGGCCGACACGCACGACGCCGCCCTTGTCGATGAGGCCGAGGCGCGTCACCGGCTCGACGCCGTAATTATGGCCATCCCACACATAGATACCCTGGTTGCCCATATATTTGGCGATCTCCGCCGGATCGCAATCGGGCAGGATGAAGGACACCGTCGGCACCCGTCTGCTGAATTGGGCGCGATCGGTAATGCCCATGATGCGGACACCTGGGATCTGCTGCAGTCCTGTAATGAGCCGTTCCGCCAGGGCAAGGTCGTGCCGCAGCATGGCTTCGACACCGGCAACGATGCGCTGCCGGCGCGTCAGCGCCGGGTCGGTGGCGCCGCCATAGGTCTTGCCGAGCCATTCGTAATATTCGACGGCACCCATAATGCCGGCGAGTTCCTCGCGGTTGGTGGTGCCGGTCACGAATTTCGACGGCAGATCCATGGTGGCAGCGCGCACTTTGTACGCCGTCAGCTTCTCCAACAGCTCCTGGCGCCCCCAGAGCAGGCCGTAATGCGGGCCATAGAATTTGTAAGCCGAGCAGACCAGGAAGTCGCAGCCGATATCCTGGACGTCGATGACGCCGTGCGGGGCGAACTGCACCGCGTCGACATAGATCAACGCCTTGCCGCCGCTGGCAACTTTCGCCGCCTTTGCGATCGCCTTCACATTGTTGATCGTACCCGTGACGTTGCTGGCATAGCCGACCGCGACCAGCCGCGTGCGTTCTGTGATGACGTCACCCAATCGGGTCAGATCGAACTCGAACGTCTCCGGACTGAAATCGAGATATTTGAGCGTAAGACCGCGCTCTTCCGCCATGATCACCCAGGGTGTCACATTGCCGTCATGGTCCATGCGCGTGACCACGATCTCATCGCCCGGCTTGAAATCGCGACCGAGCGAGCGGGACATCATGAAGGTCAGCGTCGTCATGTTCTGTCCGAACACGATCTCCCGCACATCCTTCGCGTTGACGAAATCCTTCGCTGCCTCATGCGCATCGTCGACCAGTTTTTCCGCCAGGATCGAGGTTTCGAAATGCCCGCCGAGATTGGCGTTGCATTCAGTCATCGCCCAGACCATGCGATCGATCGCCTGGCGCGCCATCTGAGTACCCGCCGGATTGTCGAAGAACACGGCAGGCTCGCCGTTCTGCACCCGCTTCAGGCCAGGAAACTGGCCGCGGATGGCGGCAACGTCGTAAGTCATGATCGCAAACTCCTGGAGATGATATCAGGCCCGGACCTGGCCGCGTTGATGACGGGCCTCGAAGATGAAACCGAGGAAATTGAGTAGCAATTGTGCGGCCAGAAAGCCAGTGATGCCCGTGGGATCATAGGCCGGTGCCACTTCAACGAGATCCATGCCCACGACATCACCCTGTTTGGCGAGGCCCTGCAGGATTTCCAAGACCTCGTAATACAAGAAACCGCCATGGCTGGGCGTGCCCGTCCCCGGCGCAATAGACGGATCGAAGCCATCGATATCGATGGTGACGTAATAGCGCACGCCTTTGGGGATAAGATCGAGCACACCTTGCGTGCCGAGCTTGCGCACATGGCGCACGGAGAGGATCTTGGAGCCGAAATTCCGAGCCGCGTCATAATCCGAGCGGTTGGAGGAGGAGACGTTGCGGATGCCGAGTTGGGTCATGCCGGTGACATGCCCCGTCTCCGACGCGCGGCGCAGCGGATTGCCGTGGCCATAGCGCACGCCATGCCGCTCATCGACGAAATCGAGATGGGCATCGAAATGCACGATATGCACGGGCTCCTGCCCGGCGAACGCCTCGATCACCGGCGCATGGACCGCGTGATCGCCGCCGAGGATCAGCGGCATCGCGCCACTTGCCAAGATCTTGCGCACGGCAAAGCGCGTGTTCTCATGGCTTTTCACAGTATCGGTATGGACGATATCCGCATCGCCCACGTCGACGATGCGCACACGGTCGGTCGGCAAATAGACTGTGTCGTCCTCGAAATCATAGGCGCCGCCATGGCCGAAGGAGAACAGCGTCGACGCCTCGCGAATGGCGCGCGGGCCGAAGCGGGCGCCGGAGCGGTACTGCGTGCCCATGTCGTAGGGGACGCCGAGCACCGCGACGTCGGCGTTGATGTTGTCCCAATCGGTGCAGATCGGCTGCTTGCCGAAGGTGCAATGCCCGACGAAAGGCAGGTTCAGCCGACCGGTCTCATAGGCGTTCTGGCTCATGGCGTGTCCCTTTCCGCGACTTGGCTGACCGGCAAATTGCCATAGCTTTACATTCCGGATAAAGGGAAGATAATCGCCAATAGATCGAATTATCCGATGTAAAAACATGAGCCGATTTGGCGACATTGATCTGCGACTGCTTCGCATTTTCACGACAATTGTCGAGGCTGGCGGCCTCTCCGGCGCCCAGGTCACGCTCAACATCAGCCAGTCGACGATCTCCACCCAGCTCGCCGAATTGGAGCGTCGGTTGGGCTTCCGCCTGTGCCGCCGCGGGCGCGCCGGCTTTGCCCTCACCGATGCCGGGCAGAAGCTCTATGACGCCAGCGGCGACCTGTTCGCGGCGTTCGACCGCTTCCAGACCGTGACGGCCAATGTGTCGGGTGAGATGAAGGGCACGCTGCGGATCGGCACGGTGGATGCGATGATCAGCAACCCGGATTTCGACCTGCCGGGCATCCTCGGCGCCTTTGCCGAGCGGGCGCCGTCGGTGGTGATCGAGCTGTCGATCGATTCACCCGATGCCATGGAGCGCAGCATCGCCGAGGGCAGCCGCGATATCGCTATCGGCCCCTTCGTCAAGCAAGGGCGCGGCACCAGCATCACCTATCTGCCGCTCTACCGCGAGAGGCAGGCGATATTCTGCGGCGCCGGCCATCCGTTCTTTGGTCGGCCACAAGTAAGTCTGGCGGATATCCGGCGGCAGCCCTTCGTCGCGCGCAGATACCTTCATCGCTTCGATCTGGAGATCGTGGGGCACCTGCAGGCGGGCGCCATCGTCGAACAGATGGAGGCACAAGCAGCCCTCATCCTCTCCGGCCGTTTCATCGGCTTCCTGCCGATCCATTACGCAACCATGCTGAGCCAGCAACGGGGTTTGCAGAAACTGACGGCGGAAAGCGAAACCGAATACGATTCATCGTTCTTTTTGCTGCACAAGAAGGACGCCGAGGATAATGTCGTGCTGCGCAACTTCCTCAATCGGATCAAAGACCGCAGCAGCGGACTTCCGCAAACGTGACGGCAGGCAGCATGGACGGCAACAATCAGCAGCACTCGCTCTGGGATGTGTTTCGCGACGAGTTCGCCGGCGCCACCTATACCGACCTCACCCATGCCTTCTTTCCCGGCCAGCCGCGCTTCGCGACCTTCCCGGACGAGCAGCGCACATTGCTGCACGATTATGATCAGGGCGATGACGGCCAGGTGCATCTCTATACGCATGTCGGCCAATGGGGCACGCATGTCGACCCGCCGGTGCATTACGTCAAGGGTGGGCGGACGATCGACAACATTCCGGTATCGCAGATGCTGTTGCCGCTGGTGGTGCTCGATATCAGCGCGCGCGTCATAGAAAACCCGGATTCCACGCCGACGCTGGCCGATATCGATGCCTGGGAGCAGCGCTTCGGCCGCATTCCGCAGAGCAGCTTCGTGGCGTTGCGCACGGATTGGTCCAAGCGCTGGCCCGATGCGGCAAGGATGAGCAACCGCGGCAGTGATGGCCTGTCCCATTGTCCTGGCTGGTCGCAGGAGGTCCTGACCTGCCTCATCGAACGGCGCCAGGTGATAGCGATCGGCCATGAACAGCTTGATACGGATCCGGGCCTGTCGGTCTCAGCTGGCAATGACGATCTGGAGCGCTATGTGCTGACCTGCGATCGCTGGCAGATCGAAATGCTGACCAATCTCGACAAGCTGCCGCCCGCCGGCGCCCTCGTCATGGCAACATGGCCGAAGCCCAAAAACGGTTCCGGCTTCCCTGCCCGCGTCATTGCCATTCATCGTTGAGAACAACCATGCTTCCAGAAATAGGCAGCCATATCCGCACAGCGCAGATCGTGCTGCCCTGCGTCGATCTTGCCGCTGAATTGAAATTTTTCACCGAACTGCTCGGCTTCAAGGTCAATCTCATCATGCCCGCCGATGCACCGGTGCTGGCAGTCATTTCCGGCCATGGCCTCACCCTGCGGCTTGAGGTGCAGAGGCAGGCCGGCAATCAGACGCCGCTGCAGCTGCGCCTGCAGTGCGATCTTGCCGCCCTGCCCGCCGGCACGCCGGACGAACTCATCGCGCCCGGTGGCACGCGCGTTCAGCTGGTCGATGTGCAGATTCCGATCGAGATTCCCGCCGGCACGCAGGAGTTTGTGCTGTCGCGTGGCGGTGCGGATGCCTGGGGCGTTGGCCGCGCCGGCATGCAATATCGCGACCTTATCCCCAGTCGTTTGGGCGGTCGTTTCGTCGCCTCGCATATTCGCATCCCCCAAGGCGGGCCGGTCCCGGATTATGTGCACTTCCACAAGATCCGCTTCCAGATGATCTATTGCAAAGCCGGCTGGGCGAAGCTGGTCTATGAGGACCAGGGCAAGCCGTTCCTGCTCAATGCCGGCGATTGCGTGTTGCAGCCGCCGGAGATCCGCCACCGTGTGCTGGAAGCGTCAGAGGGCCTCGAGGTGATCGAGATCGGCTGCCCAGCCGTGCATGAAACCTTCGCCGATCACAATCTCAGCCTGCCGACCGGCCGCGACCTGCCCATGCGCGACTTTGGCGGTCAGTTGTTCGTCCGCCACATTGCCGCCGAAGCTGCCTGGCAACCCTGGCGGCTCGCCGGGTTTGAGGCACGCGATATCGGTATCGCGGCAGCGACTGATGGCTTGGCCGCCGTGCGTGTCGTGCGCGCGGTCGCCCGGACGACTGCGCAGGCCGCCGCCCATGGCGGTGAGTTCCTGTTCCTCTTCGTGCTGCAGGGCGCGGTGGAATTGTCGGGACGCGATCTTGGCGAACACCGCTTGGCGGCCGGCGACAGTGTCGTCATTCCCGCGACGGCCGCGTATACGCTGACGGCGGAAATGGACGCTGAATTTCTCGAAGTGACTCTGCCGGCGCTGATCTAGGTCGTCAGAGCGCCAGGCGCACACGCGAGGCCGGCAGCAACAGCTTCGCCGTGGTGCCAACACCAGGCGCGCTGTCGAGCTCGACCCTGCCGCCATGGAGTTCGGCAAAGGCCGCTGCCAGCGGCAGCCCCAAGCCGGTATCCTGCTTCTTGCGGTTGAGGGGGCTGGCTGGCGAATCGAACGGCTTCATCGCCTTTTCCAACTCGTCTTGCGTCATGCCGTCACCATGATCGGCAACGCTGATGGAAATCCCGCCATCGCGGCCCGGGCGCACGTCGAGATCGACCACCCGATCGGGGCCGGCAAATTTGATGGCGTTGATCGTGAGATTCAGCATGATCTGCAGCAAGGTCCGCTTGTCGCCGCGGATGATCGTGCCCGGAGGCGCCGATTTGATCGACAGGCGTACATTCTCGCGAGAGGCCCGCTCGGTCGCCAAGCGCAGCAGCGCGTCAAACAGATCGTCAAGCGCGACCTCATCATCCGCCATATGCCATTTACCGGCCTCGACCTTGGAGAGATCGAGGATATTGTTGATGACCGAGAGCAGGTGCTGCGCGCTGTAGTGGATGTCGTCAGCATATTCCTGGTATTTCGGCTGGCCAACCGGGCCGAAGCTCTCTTCCTTGATCACCTCGGAAAAGCCGATGATGGCATTGAGCGGCGTGCGCAGCTCATGGCTCATCTGCGACAGGAAATCGGATTTCCGGCGGCTGAGCTCATCGGCGTGGTGGCGGGCGGCCGCTTCGGCGCGGCTGCGCGTTTCCATCGCGACCATGGCGACGGCCGTCGCCGTATGCTTGCGCATCGCCGCGATGCCACCGACAAAGAGCACGATCAGCGCGCAGACCAGAGCTACCGCAACGTTACGCTTGCTTTCCCAACTCGCCAGGAAGGCCTGACGGTCGAGGCCGACGCTGATCATCAGCGGCATGCCGTCGAGCGTGCGGTTGGCAACGAACTGCGTGCCGTCATCCGCGACCGCCACGGAGGTGTATGGCGGGAACTGCACCAGAATGGTGCCATCGGGCAGTGCCAGTTCGACCGCGACCGCTCCGAGGGCCGCAAAGAAGCGATCGAAGTAATGCACATCCATGTTGCCGAGGATGATGCCGGCGAAATGGCCATCGGCGGAGGTGAGCCGACGCGAAACCAGCAGATCGGCGCCGGTGCTGTCGGGACGCGCCAGCAGGATATCGTCACCCGGATGATCGCGATGGAAGACGAACGCTGTACTCTCCCGAAAATCCTGTGCCAAGGCCATACTGAAGGGCGCCCCTGAGACGGCAAGCCCGGTTTCGTCGATCATCTGCAGATGTGTCAAAGCGGGCATTGCCGCAGCCGTGTGATGATCCTGCACCTGCATACTGAGTTCGATCGCCGACAGGGTCTGCTGGACATGTGCTGCGGCAATTTCCGCTATCGAGTCCGCCCGCTGCTGGCCGGCTGCGCTCACCGACTGATAGTCCTGGTAGAGCAGGCCCGCCGCCGTCCCGATCAGGCAGATGATCGCCACGGCCACGATCGGCCAAGAGAGGGGGGCGTTCGGCGCTGCAGTCTTATCAGCCGTGGTCGCCGTCCACGCGGCGATCGCATTCGGCCACGAAACGCCAGCCCCCGCCGCCCGTTTGGGCGCGGTGGCGTCGTCCGAGGTCTGACAGCTTATCCGGAGATCATTCATAGGGAGTTCAATCGTGCTGGTCTGGTTCATCTTGGGCGCATCCCTGCCGGTGTGCCCGCCACCGTGCCCGCCACCGTGGATGGGTGGCACCATCACGCCCGCCGCGTCGGCGGGCACAATGTCATGACCAGACGCATCAATTCCGCCTGGTGCTTGCAACGCGTTTTCCTGAGGACCTGCTTCAGGGCCAAGCGAATGTCAGCGAGGGCGCGGCCCTTCAACGTGGCGATTTCCTTGGACGACAAGCCGCGCACGACCAGATCGGCGATCTCCGCCTCGACCGTGGTCAGGGAGAATGTCTGGGCAAAAGCGCGCATCGCGACCCAATCCGACTGATCGCTGCTGGTGGCCAGTTCAACCACGACCAGTTGCGAGCGGGCGTCTCTGCGGCCCAGGCTGCGATCGAGCACGTCGCGGAAGAAGCCCTGGGTATTGCGGATCATGATCGAGATGATCGACCCACCGACACTGTCGCGTTCAACCAGCGCTGCATTCTCGAGACCGTTGGCCAGCATCCGCTCCAGCGTCGCATAGAATTGCTCGGTCAGCTGCGGCGAGGTGAAGACGATGCGGCCGGCCTCGACATGGACGCTGGTCCGTTCGGCCAGCATCTGCAGGCAGGGCGTATTGGCATAGGTAACCTGCCCGCTGCGACCATCCATCACGAGGGAGGCCTGACGCCAGTCAGGGCAGATCAGGGCCAATACATCGGTGCGCATGGTCGCTGTTTCCTCCCCTCTTGACCCGGCAGCCAAGGCGAGATGCCGCTCCGGTGTATGGCTGGTTTCCTGTCTGGCAAATCTCATCCTTACGTCCGCCTTTACGAATTCATTTACCTTCGATGTCCTACTATCGGCTGCAAGACGTGACGCCACCGTGACTTGAGGGATAGCGCGCATTTGTCATTCTTTTGCACTTGCGTTGCTGGTTTCTTTCGAACATAATTTCAATGGGTTGGGGGGCGATCTTACGATGAAAATATGGGCTTAGAGTCGGATATTGAAATTCGACTGCTGGGGTTGCCGGAGTTGCTGCGGCCGGCGGGCGGCGTGGTATTTCCCGCAAAAGGCTTTCAGTTGCTGGCCTTATTGGCCCGGGCGCCAGCCAAGCGGCTGACACGCAAGGAACTTGCCTCGCTGCTGTGGGACAACGACACCGAAGCCGCCGCGCTTGGCAATCTCCGGCAGTTGCTGGCCCGCGTGCGCAAGGCGGGTGCTGCCCATGAGAACCTGATCGACGCCGATACCAAGACCGTGGCGCTCGGCGGCGGCGGCGCCATGATCGATCTCAATATCTTTGAGATCGGCTACCGCTCCGGCTCGCCGGAACAGGCGCTGCGTGGCCTGATGCTGTTTCGTGGCGAGTTGCTGGATGGCATCACTGACGTCACTGACGCCTTTTCGCACTGGCTGACCCTGGAACGCACCGCCTTGCGCGAGCGTTTCTTTGCCGCCGCCTCCTCCATCCTCATCGAGCTCACCCGATATGGCCGCGCCACCGATCAGGACCTGCGGGGGGTCGCCGACCGCATGCTGTCGCTGGACCCGGAACGGGAAGCGAGCTACCGAACCCTCATTGAGGCCTATGGCCGCAATGGCATGTACGAGGATGCGGAACGGGTCTATAGCGCCCTCACCGCCATGCTGGAGCGCGAATATGGTGTCCCACCGCAGCCGGAAACCGCGGCAGTTTTACGCCGCATCCTTGCCGGTCGCGGCTATAGCCAACCCGATCCGGCGGCGAACAAGCCCGCTGCCGTGCAACCCCGCGTCGCATTTCTTGCACCCAATTGGATCATTCCGCCTGGTACCGGCGAAGGATCACAATCCGCTTTGTTGCAAGCCCTGGTCGAGGACATCGCCAACGAGCTTGCCCGCTATCGCAGCTTCGTCACCCTGGCCCCGCATTCCTCGTTCAAGCTGCAGCATGATTCCGGCATCCCGGTCGACAATTCGGTGCTGCGCGCCGATTACACGGTGAGCGGCTTCGTAAAGCCCAGCGACCGCGACCAATTGCTGGTTCTGCGCATGGCCGATTGTCGCAACGGGGAAATCCTTTGGGCGGGCGAGTTCTCCTTCCGCCCCGAAGATCTGGTGCGCTCGTTCCGCATGCTCTCGCTGCAGGTGGCCTCCAGCGTCGCCACGTCGGTCGAGCGGCACCTTCTGGAGAATATGCGCCGCGATGGCAGCAACGCCGCCTATCTCCATTATCTCGACGGGCAAAATCTGCTCAAGAACTGCGACCTCCCGAAACTGCGCCGTGCGCGCAAGGCCTTCACCACGGCGATCGAGCTCAACAAGGATATGGCGCTGGCGCACGCGCGCATCGCCCAGACGCTCTATCTGGAGTGGATCAGTCTGGGCGGTGATGATCCGGAACTGCTGCGGCGTGCGCGTGACAAGGCAGAACTTGCGGCCCATATCGACCCGGGTGCCGGCTTTGCCTATCTGATGAGCGGAACCGTCGCTCTCTATCAGCGTGATTTCGATCATTCAGCTGAGAAATTTGCCGAAGCAGAGACACTCTCTCCAAACTCCGCCGATCTGCTCGTGCAGCATGCGGATGCACTCTCCTGCTTCGGCGAGGCCGATGCCGGTTGGGCGCGCTTCGAGCGGGCGATTGATCTCAATCCGATGGCCCCGGATCACTATTGGTGGGCTGGCGCCAGCATCTCATTCATGCGTGCCGATTACGCCAATGCCATCGATCTTTGCGGGAAGATGACGTCCGATGTGCCGGTCGTCAGGATATTGGCGGCCAGCTATGCGCAACTCGGCGACCTGGGAACCGCGCGTACATATGGCCGTCGAGTTAAAGAACTGTATCCGGATCAGGATGCGACAGCGATCGGCAAAGTCGCGCCCTTCAAGCACGCTCATTTGGGCAGGACTTTAGAGGAAGGACTCCGATTGGCGGATGTCTGAGTTTTATTTGGGGGAAATACCATGGCAAGATTATACGTGATTGGTGACCGTGAAACCGGCGTCCTGTTCATCAAGACAGAACCGCTGAAACTCACGCATATCAGCAAGGCTACAATAGATGCTTATGCCAAGCAGCATGGCAGCACCTATGACGGTGTGTTTGCGCAAATTGCTGCTGGCGCCAAAGCAATCATCAATAAGACCGAAGTGCCGCAGTCGATAGCGGATCTCGACACATCCTACCAGGCAATCGGCCAGTTGATCGGCAAGGGCGCGGTTCTCTCCGATGCCGATTTTTGCTTCGCAGCCGATATCGACGATTCGGATTGGTCGGCCAATCGGTTCACGGCGCCGCCGCTCGCCAGTGCCTTGGCCGATCTCAATCCCTCCTTGCCGCCTGACACCGAGCTGCGCGAAGGATCGCTCGACTAACGATACGTTTGTTCAGCGCTGACTTCTTTAAGACCGGTTGCGCCGATGCGCGTCTGCTCCATCAATTGGGCATCACGCGCGTCGGCGACATCACCGGCCTGGATGTGATCGGCCTGCCGGTCTGGTTCGCCAGTCGGCCCAACTCGCGCGCACTTTCGGTCTCCCAGGGCAAGGGCATGACGCACGCGCAAGCGCGGATCGCCGCCGTCATGGAGGCGGCCGAAGGCGCCATTGCCGAGCGCGCCGAGGATGTCATCGAGAGATTCGCCAGTCTCACCGAGATCCGGCAGCAAGGTCATCGACCATTGCCCCTGGATCGCATGATGCGCTGCGCTACACCCGACCTCGATCCCATGCGGGAATTTGCCTGGGTGCGCGGGTATGGATTGAAATCGGCTGTGGAAATCCTGGCACCCTATGAACTCATCGGCCTCGACATGCGCGCCAAGGCGCCGTGGGACCACCAGACCTTCAAGATGTCCTCGATCGGGCTCGCGGCGGGTGGTAACGCGGAGCATGCGCTGACTCATGGCCTGCTGGAGGTAGTCGAACATGACGCCAGCTCGGCCCTCGACCTCCTCGGGCTCGGCGGCAACGTCGCGCGCGCGATCCGACCCGATACCGACATCCGTCCCGACCTCGACAACGCCATCGCTTGTGTCACCGCAGCTGGCTTCACCCCCCACTTCTTTGACATTAGTGGCCGTGTCGCCCTGCCCGTCATCGCCTGTTTCATGAGCCGAACCGTGATGTCGGACACGACGATCGGCGCCAAGCTCAGTGCCGGTTTCGCCTGTCGCGCGGATGCCTATGACGCAGCCTTGGCGGCCCTGCTGGAATGCGTGCAATCGCGCGCCACCGATATCGCCGGATCGCGTGACGACATCACCGCCGCCAACTATCGGGAGAGCTTGACTCAACTGCCGAAGATCGAGGGTGATATACCGCCACTGGCCAGTGTCGGCGCCCATCGACCCGCCGCCACTTTCGCGTCGATGGCCGATATGTCGGCGCATGTCGTCAACGCCGTGATCGCAAGCGGCGCTGAAGATATCTTCGCCTTCCCCATGGCCTCGCAGATTGCCGGCCTTCATGTCACCCGTGTACTGGTGCCGGGATTGAATGTCGGCGAGACGGAGGGCGTCACCCGCGCCGGCGTCGGCCTCATCGACGCATTGCTGCGGGGGATGTGACGGCATGGAAAGGCGCATCGTCTTCGTCGGCCCCAGCCTTCATGGCAGCGATCGTCCCTGGCCCGCACGACTGGAACGCCGGCCGCCTGCTGCCAAGGGCGATCTCCTTGCCGCGGTGCTGGAGGGTGCCACGGCCATCGGCCTCATCGACGGCACCTTCGATCATGGTGCCGCCGTCTGGCATAAGGAAATTCTCTTCGCCCTCGACCGGGGTGTCGCCGTTCTGGGGGCCGCAAGCATGGGTGCGTTGCGCGCGGCCGAATGCAGCGCCTTCGGCATGATCGGCATCGGCAGCATCTATGAGGATTACGCCGCCGGCCGTCGTCAGGCCGATGAAGATGTGGCGCTGGTGCATGGTCCGGCAGAACTGTGCTTTCCACCCCTGACCGAGGCATTGGTCGATATCGATGCGACGCTGGATCATTTGCTTGATCGCGGACTGATCGCAGCGGCGCTCAAGGAACACCTCGCTGAAGCTGCCCGCGCGCTGCATTTCAAGGACCGCAGCTGGGATCGCCTCTGTGATCCCGCCGTGCGAAGCCTCGTCCGCGAAAATCTCATCGATCGCAAAGGTGAAGACGCCTGGCTGCTGATCGAAGCGATGGCGCGTGAGCTCCCAAAGCCGACCAGGATCATCACCGGCGCCTTCAGCGAAACGCTCTTCTTCAGCGAATTAAAGCGCGACGTGATGAGGCGCTCTTGAACGCGCTGCGCTTGGTGCCCGATTGTGGCGGGCTGATCGAGGAGGTGGTGCTTACCTTGCCGCCATTCCTTCTTGCGCCGGCGCAGGCGGCCAAGCGCCGTGCCCTTGGCAATCTGGCGGAAGCCTTGCCGGCGGGCATCGATCTGGTCCTGCTGGCCGAAGAGCCAACAGCTGTCGCCGCGGAAGACTGGGCGGCCGGGCTTCGGCTTCGCTGCGACTTGCACATTCATGCTAAGGCACCCGCGGACGCAATGCGCGATGCCGACCTATGGACCCAGGACACCTTTCTGGCCGCGGAACATGACGGCGCAACCGTGCTGCTGCCGCTACCATTTACCGATCATCGGGGCCAGCACGTGCACTGGTTGGCGGGCGCAACACGCAGCGTCATAGCCGCGCCGGCGCTTCATCTCGCCGGCGGCAATATGCTGACTGGCCCAGATTTCCGCTTGGTGGGTGCCGCGAGCATCGAGAACACCAGGCTGGTCGGCCATCGGCCCGTGACATCAGATGAAGCGCTGGCCCGTCACCGTGCGCTGGATGCGCGGCCGCTCTATCTGTTCGGCTTCCGCTTGCCGACGCGCGAGCTGCCGCAGCCGCTTGCCCAACAGCCGCATCATCTCGACCTGGTCCTGTCACTGACTGGAAAAATCATCGCGGCGGGGAAGCCGTTGCTGCTGCTGGCGGATCCACGCAGCACGCTCGACCCCGATGGCGCGCGTGTGCCTGGTTGGGCCGAACAGTTGGACGCCACCGCAGAGCGGCTTGAGGACGATGGGTTCGCCGTGCTGCGCAACAAGGTGCCGTATCTGGCGCATCCTGCGTACGCGCCCAATCCCAGCTTGCGCGCCTATAACAATGTCATGCTGGAAAACGCGATCCGCACCGGCAGGTCGCGACCGCTGGTGTGGCTGCCGCATTTCGGCGATCTCGAGCCGGATCTCGAGGCATATGACAGCGCCAATCGCGCGGTCTGGGAAACCCTCGGCTTCGAGGTGGTGCCGGTTCCGGGTTGGAGCGCGCTGGTGCGGGCGGGCGGCGCGCTGCGGTGCGCCTCCAAGATCCTCCGGCGAGGGGTGGCGCAGGCCCCGATTCTCACATAGCTTTCCGGGTTAGCTGCATCCGATTCGGCTAGACAAGGATAGATCGATGCCACGTGAGCGAAAATCCCCAGTCGGGCGAAAATCCTCGGGCCGCATGGCCAGCAAGGGCTTCCCCAACCCGATCGACGTGCATGTCGGCCGTAAGCTGCAGCTGCGCCGCACCCTGCTGGGTCTGAGCCAGGAGCGCCTCGGCGATCTGATCGGCCTCACCTTCCAGCAGGTCCAGAAATACGAATCCGGCGCCAACCGCGTCAGTTCTAGCAGGCTCTACGATATCGCCCGGGTCCTTGAGATCGGCATCCCCTATTTCTTCGAGGGCATGAGCGCGGAGGTGGAGGGCCAGAGCCCAGGCCACCTTCAGGGCGCCGTCCCGCTGGTAAGTGATGAAGACAAGGACCCGATGGCCCGGCGTGAGACGCTGGAACTTGTGCGCGCCTATTACCAGATCAAGAACCCCAAGATCCGCAAGCAGCTGGTCGACCTGACGCGGAGCCTGGGGAAGACGAAGTAGCTACGGATCAGGCAGCCACAGATCAGGCAGATTGCGCCAATGGCGTCCAGCCGAGTTCATGGTCGATATAGTTCAGCAGATTGAGCGTGGTCGGAAACGACTCGCTACTGGCAGCAAGCTTCGCCGCCATTTCAGCAAGCGAGCGCAATTCCTTGACCTCCTGGCAGTCGCCGCAGACATAGGCGGCTAGGCCTGGCCCCGCCTGTAAGGCGGTGCGCACCAGCTTCTGACGCTCGCTCACCCAACGCAGCCGACCGCCGAGCGCTGAAATCTGCTCGACATCAGTTTTTGATCGATCGATTTCCTGGCTGAGCACACGCGCAACACGCCCGTAAGCTGTATTGAGTGCTTCGAGTGCTTTCATCTCGAGGCCGGAATCCTTGCCTTCACGAACTGTGGAGCGCGTTTCACGCGAAGTCTTCAGACTCTGCACCTTCCGCCTCGTCGCATTTCCCTGTTTCATGGCAACCCCCAGCACTAACTGTTGCGGACGACACACCCGGACACGAGCCCCACCAGATGTGCAATGCGATCAGCATTCTGTCCAATGCCAGAAGGTGTAATCCCAGGAGCGTGACGCGAGCGTGAAACCCCGCTAAGCCTCAGATAGGTGTGAGGAAAATGGGCGTCAGTCGGGCAGGCGGATGCCGTCCGGACCAAAGCGATGGAGTTGCCGGGTGAGCGGCTGAAGCGAGATCGCCGCCCCCGTTTCCAGCGTGGCCTCGCCGTCGAGCCGCACGGTCAATGTGCCGATCTCCGGCACCTCGACATAGATGAAGGTGTCGGACCCTAGATGTTCGACATGGGCCACCTCGCCGCGCCAAAGGCCATCCTGGGCGCGGACCTCAAGATGCTCCGGCCGGACACCCAGCGTGTGGGCACCGTGGACCGCCGCCGCCGCCCCCGTCACGAAGTTCATCTTCGGTGATCCGATGAAACCCGCCACAAAGGTGTTGGCCGGTCTGCGATAGAGCTCGAGCGGTGCACCGACCTGCTCGATCACGCCCTGATTGAGGACCACGATGCGGTCGGCCAACGTCATCGCCTCGACCTGGTCATGCGTGACATAGACGATCGTCGCCTTGAGCAGCCGGTGCAGTCGCGCAATCTCCAGGCGCGTGTTGACGCGGAGCCCAGCGTCGAGATTGGAGAGCGGCTCGTCAAACAGGAACAGGCGCGGCTTGCGCACGACGGCGCGCCCGATGGCGATACGCTGGCGCTGGCCACCGGAAAGTTCCGCCGGCCGACGATCAAGCAGCTGTTCCAGGGCCAGCATGCGGGCAGCCTCTGCCACGCGTCCGTCGATCTCGGCCTTCGGCAAGCCTTCCTGTTTCAGCGCCAGTTCCATATTGCCGCGCACGGAGAGATGCGGATAAAGCGCATAGGTCTGGAACACCATCGCGATGCCGCGCTTGGCCGGCGGCAAGGCGTCGACGATGCGGTCGTCGATCTGCACATGGCCTTCGGAATGCTCCTCCAGCCCGGCGATGACGCGCAGCAAAGTCGACTTGCCGCAACCCGAAGGCCCAACAAAGACGACGAATTCGCCATCGGGGATGTCGAGGTCGACGCCCTTGATGGCCTCGAACTTGCCGAAGCTCTTGCGCACGCCCTGAAGCTTGAGTGAACCCACCGGAAGATCCTCGTTTAAAGTTTTACAGCTCGGCCTTCGCGTACACTGAGGTCGGCAGCCAGCACCACGGCCAGCGACCGCACCGCTTCGGACATATGTGCAGTGAGATCAATATCCTCGCGGATCGCCTTCAGCAGGAATGCCTGCTCGCGATTACACAATTCCTGGTGCCCCGGCTCGTCGGCCATGACCCGGTCTTCATCTGGGCGCAGATAGCGACCGTCGGCACCCCGTGCCGACCAATGCGTCCGGATGGTCGAGGTCTTGGTGTGGGTCTCGATGTCGGCGGAATTCGCGCCCTCTTTCATGACGATCGACACAGAGCCCTTAGGCGTCATCACATCCTTCACGAAGAACGCGGTTTCCGAGATCATCGGCCCCCAGGCTGCCTCGTACCAGCCGACCGAACCATCGGCGAACAGCACCTGCAGGTGGCCATAGTTGTACATGTCAGGGGCCACCTCCTCGCTGAGACGCAGGCCCATGCCGCGGACTTCGACGGGCTTGGCATCGCAGATCTGGCACATGACGTCGAGGTAATGGACGCCGCAATCGACGATCGGTGAGGTCGTTTCCATGATCCGCTTGTGGACTGCCCATTCCGTGCCACTGGATTGCTGGTTGAGATTCATGCGCATGACATAAGGCCCGCCCAACTCGCGAGCCGTGCGGATGAAGTCGATCCAGGACGGGTGATGGCGCAGGATGTAGCCGATCACCAGCTTGCACTGGAGGCGCGTTGCCGTCGCCACGACGCGCTCTGCATCAGCCACTGTCGCCGCCAGCGGTTTTTCCAGGAACACATGGGCGCCCGCCTCCATCGCCCGGATCGCATAGTCGGCGTGGCTGTCGGTATGGGTGTTGATGGAGACAATGTCCGGCTTGGTCGCCGCCAACGCCTCTTCAAAACTCCCGAAGCGCGGATAGGCCTGCAAAGCTGCAGGGAGCTTGACCTCGGTGCGGTTGGCAAGCCCCACGATCTCGAAACCAGGATTGGCGTGATAGGCCTGGGCGTGGCTCTGTCCCATATTGCCGAGGCCGACCACCAGGACGCGCAAGGGTGCGCTCATTTCACCGCCCCCGCCGTCAGGCCGCGAATGAGCTGGCGCGAGAAGATGAGATAGAGCACCAGAACCGGTGTGAGCGACAGGGTGAGTGCCGCCAGCACGGCATTCCAATTGGTGACGAACTGGCCGATGAACACCTGGGTGCCCAGCGTTATGGTCTTGGTGCCTTCCGCCGGCGCCAGGATGAGGGGGAACCACAGATCGTTCCAGACCGGGATCATGGAGAAGATCGCGACCGTCGCCATGGCGGGCCGCACCAGCGGCAGAACCAGCCGGAAGAACACGACATATTCCGAAAGCCCATCGACACGGCCGGCATTCTTGAGATCCGCCGAGACAGTGCGCATGAATTCCGAGAGCACGAAGCAGGCGAGCGGCAAGCCTTGCGCGGTATAGACCAGGATCAGCGCGAAGAGCGAATTCACCAGACCGGTCTTGGCCATCATTTCGAGGATCGCGATCGTGCCGAGACGAATCGGCACCATGACGCCCAGCGCCAGGAAAAGACCCAGGAACACATTGCCGCGGAAGCGGTATTCTGTCAGCGCAAACGATGCCATCGCGCCGAACAGCAGGATGAAGAACAGCGAGCCTACAGTCACGATCAGGCTGTTCTGGAAGTAGCTCAGGAAATCACCCTGCTTCAGCACCGTCTCATAGCCGATCAGACTGAACGAGCTTGGCGTGGGAAAGGCCAGGGGATGGTTGAAGATCGCCTTCCGGTCCTTGAACGAATTCATGACGATGAGCAGCACCGGCAGGATCGCGATCAAGGTATAGCCGCCAAGAAGGGTATGCACGGCAGCGCGACGCATACGGAAGATAGGGGCTTGGCGCATGATCACCCCTTAGAACTGATAGCGGCGCATGCGCCGATGAATGACAAGAAGATAGAACGCCACCACGCTGAGGATGATCAGGAACATCACCGTGGCGATGGTGGCGCCCATATGCTGATCGCCCAGCTGCAGCTGATGACCGAAGAAGGTGCGGTAAAGAAAGGTACCCAGGATATCCGTTGCGAAATTTGGCCCGGCCAGCGCGCCCTGGCTGACATAGATGAGATCGAAGGCATTGAAGTTGGCGACGAAGGTCAGGATCGAGATGAGACCGATCGCCGGCAGGATGAGCGGCAGCTTGATCTTCCAGAATTGCGCAAGGCCGCTGACGCCGTCGCATTCCGCCGCCTCGATCACCTCGTCGGGGATCGACAGCAGGGCCGCATAGATCAGCATCATCGGAATGCCGATGAACTGCCAGACCGACACCAGCGAGATGGCGATGAGTGCCGTATGTTCCTGCCCCAACCAGGGTCCGAATAGGGATTTGAGGCCGATTGCGGCGAGCAGGCTGGGGGCCACACCCCATAGTGGGCTCAGGATCAGTTTCCAGATGAAGCCGATGACCACGAAGGACAGCATGGTCGGCATGAAGATCGTCGTGCGATAGGCGGACCGGCCGCGCAGGCGCGGCACGCTCAACAGGGCCGCGAGCGCAATGCCGACAGGGTTCTGCACGGCCATATGGATGAGGAAGAACTGGACGTTGTTGCCCAGCGCATTCCAGAAGGTCTGCGCCCAGCGTGGATCGCCGAACAGGACGGTAAAGTTCGCAAAGCCCACGAAACTGCGTACCTGCTCCGTCTCGGTATAGAGCGAGAGGCGCAGGGTTTCCGCCAAGGGCAGCACCATCAGGACCGTGTACACCAGCAGCGCCGGCGCCAGGAAAACGAGGATGTGCCAGCGGCGCGCGCGGCGATATGTCGTGCTGTCTGTCACGCGGATGCCCCGAAGTCAGAAAGGGATCCGGCCGGCCCTCTCACCAAGAGAGAGCCGGCCGATCGCTTGATCCGGTTATTGACCCGGCTTGTACCAGCTGTCGAGACCATCCTGCAGCCGCTTAGCAGCGGCTTCCGGGGTCTCGGCCCCGTTGATCACATTGGCGGAGGCACCCCAGGTCTCGTTTTCGAGATTAGGCGTGCCGCGCGACAGGATCTGGTAGGTCGAGCGGATGGTCTGCTTGCAGGTGCTGCGCCAGTTGACGAATTCCTGGGCCAGCGGATCCTGCAGCTTCACCTCATGGCTGGAGAGGCTGAAGAAGCCCGGCAGCGAGTTGGCATAGATATCGGCGAAGTCAGCCGAGGTCAGCCAGGCCAGGAACTTCTTGGTCTCTTCCGGATGGGCCGATTTGGCATTGGCACCCATCGCGATGTCGGCATGGTCCGAGATATAGCAGGTGTCGCCCGCGCCCTTCACCGGCGGATAGAACGCGCCCATCTTGAACTCTGCCTGGGTGTTGAACACCGAGATATCCCAGGAACCGGCCGGGTAGATCGCCGCACGGCCGAGGGCGAACATGTTCTGGCTGTCCGGATAGGTCTGCGCCTTGAAACCATCGCCAAGATAATCGGCCCAGCGCTTCAGCACCTGATAGGGGGCCACCCAATCGGCATCGGTAAGCTTCTCCTTGCCCTCAATCAGCGCCTTGCGGCCATCTTCGCCGTGCCAGTAATTCGGCCCGATATTCTGATAGCCCATGGTGGCCGCTTCCCATTGGTCAGCGGTGCCCATCGCCATCGGCACATAGGACCCTTCGGCCTTGATCTTGTCGAGCGCTGCGAAAAATTCTTCTTCCGTTTTCGGGACAGCGACGCCGACCTTCTCGAACGCATCCTTGTTGTAGATGAAGCCATGGATCACCGAGGCCATCGGCACGCAGAAGGTGCTGGCGCCGTCATCGGTGCTCCAGGCGGACTTCGCCACCGGGCTGAACGTGTCCATGCCGGGCACATCGTTCACGGCCGTGAGGTGGCCTTTCTTGAACAACTCCAGCGAAGCGTCGAACGGACGGCAGGTGATGAGATCGCCCGCGGTGCCGGCATCCAGCTTGGTATTGAGGGCGGCGTTATATTCCGTGGGAGCGGTCGGCGAGAATACGACCTTGATGCCCGGATTGGCGGCCTCGAAAGCCGGGATGATCTTGTCCTGCCAGATCGGCAGATCGTCGTTCCGCCAGCTTTCGATGGTGAGCGTCACGTCTTCTGCGAAGGCCGCAGAGGACAGGAGCACGCCGATGGCCAAGGCCGTCGAGCCGAGGATTGCGGTTCGGAAATTTTGACGTGGCATGATAGGTAACCTCCCTTTTCTTGATCTATTTGGTGCCTGAAGCCGTCGCCGCCGCATGCGGCGTTGCGCCGAGCCAGGCCAAAGCCGGGCGCAGATGTCCGTGTGACTCTTGAAGTAGTCTGGCCGCGTCGGCAGTATCCTTGGCGCCGGCCGCGAGCAGGATGGCGATCTTGGGTTCGAAATCGGCGCGCTGCAGTGTTTCCTGCGCAGCGGCCAGATCGATCTGTGCCACGCGCGCCACGATCGCCGCTGCACGCTGGCGCAGCTTCTCGTTCTCCGCGCGCACATTGACCATCATGCCGTCATGCACATGGCCCAGCTTGATCGCGGTCAGGGTGGAGAGCAGATTGAGCGCCGCCTTCTGCGCCGTCCCGGCACCCATGCGGGTCGAGCCGGCCAACACTTCAGCCCCGCTCAACAGGGTGATCGCCACAGCGACCCCCTCGAAGATCGGCGCCGAGCTGTTGCAGGCGATACCCACGGTCTTGGCGCCGCGCGCCTGAGCTTCCTTGAGTGCGGCACAGGTATAGATCGTGGCGCCGCTGGCGGAGATGCCGATGACAAGATCCCGCGGCCCGACATTGACGGCGGTGATATCCGCCCGCGCAAGATCGGCATCATCTTCGACCGACCCATCAAGGCGCTCGAACGAGGCAGCTCCGCCGGCAATGAGTGCCACGGCCTGGTCGGGGCGAATGCCGAACGTGCCGGGCAACTCCAACGCGTCAAGCTTGGCAATCAGCCCGGAGCTGCCGGCGCCGACGTAAATCAGCCGGCCGCCTGTGTTCAGCGCGTTGGCCAGCAGATCTGCGGCGCGGGCGATATCGGTAAAGGCGCTGCTGACTGCAGCAGCACCGCGGGCCTGGCCCTCAGCCAAGGCTGCGAGAATATGCTGGTCCGGCCAGGTATCGATGCCCTGTGCCGCCGCACTTACTGTTTCGGTTTGCCGCCCCTGCATGCCTACACCTTCTCTGCGTTGAGTGACCATACCGAAACAATACCATCAATGTCGAGACAGAAAATACCAGGTGGCGAAAATTTGCTCAGACAAGATTTTTTGAGCTCGGGAATTGTAATAATATCGTTGTATATTAATGCCATGATATCGACTGAGTGAAACTGTGGCGGCCTTGCAAGTTTCTCTGGCAAGTCGTCGCGATCGTTCATATAGTGGTATCTAAGTGGCATTAAAAATCTTCTCTTAGACTCTGGTGGAGCAACGATGTCGGCGGCCTATTTCCTGGGTGTGGATGGTGGCGGAACGCATTGCCGGGCGCGTTTGCGCGACGCATCGGGCAAGGTACTGGGCGAGGCACAGGGCGGCGCCTCCAACATCTTCACCGATCCTGACGAGGCTATCGCCAATATCGACCAGGTGAGCCGTGCCACCTTTGCCCAGGCCGGGCTCGACGCGCTGCATCTTGGTGAAACATCGGCCTGCTTCGGCCTCGCCGGCGCCAACATGGCGGGCGCTGTGGCGCGGGTTGAGGTGCATCCCTGGCCGTTCCAAAAATTGCGCATCGAGCATGACGGTATCATCGCCTGCGTCGGCGCCCATGCCGGCGGCGATGGCGCGATCGCGGCGGTCGGCACGGGCGCCGTCTATGTCGTGTCGCTGGGCGGCAAGCTGCAGACCTTCGGCGGCTGGGGCTTCATGCTGTCCGACCAGGGCAGCGGGGCCGATCTGGGCCGCGAATCCCTGCGTCGCACGCTTTACGCCCAGGATGGCATCATCGAGCGCACGCCTTTCACCGACGCTGTCTGGGCGCGCTTCGCCAGCTCGATGGATCAGCTGCACCGCTTCGCCGAGACGGCGAAGCCGCGCGATTACGGTGCGCTGACACCTCTGCTGTTCGACTATGTTGAACGTGGCGATCCCATCGCGCGCTTCATCGTCGAACGCGGCCAGACCGGCATCACGCTCGTCCTCGATCACCTGATCAAGCTCGGCACCGAGCATATCTGCATGATGGGCGGGCTGGGCAAGGCCTATCAACCTTACCTGCCGGCACGTTTCGCACCCTATTTCACGGCGCCCCGGCATGATGCGTTGGACGGCGCTATCCTGCTGGCCGGCGGGCGGGTTGCATGACCGAGCCACATGCCATCTTCGCACCCGATGCGCTGGCGGCCGGTGCCGCCGGGCCGCTTTATCTGCGCTTGAAGGCGCTGATCCAGGCCGCCATCCAGGACGGCAACCTCACTGCCAACGATGCGCTGCCCTCCGAGCGCGAAATCGCCAGCATGCTCGACATCTCGCGCGTGACGGTGCGCAAGGCGCTTGCGGAACTGGTCGAGGACGGTGTGCTGACGCAGAAGCGCGGCTCGGGCACCTTCGTCAATGGCGGCAATCCGCGCGTCGAGCAGCGACTTTCGCGCCTCACCTCCTTCACCGAAGACATGTTGGCACGCGGCCTGACGCCTAGCGTCAAATGGCTGCAGAAGATTATCGTCACCCCATCGCCGGAAGAAGCCATGGTGCTCGGCCTCTCGACCGGCGAGCGGGTGCTGCGCCTGCGCCGCCTGCGGCTTGCCAATGACAAGCCGATGGCGCTGGAACAAGCGGTGGTGCCGGCGCGGCTGCTGGCAACGCCGGAAGCTGTCGGCTCTTCGCTCTACACGGCCCTTGAAGCTGCCGGCGTGCGGCCGGTGCGTGCCTTGCAGCGCCTGTCTGCGGAAAGCCTCTCGGCTGAGGATGCTGCCACGCTCTCGGTACCCCTCGGGTCCGCCGCGCTCTACATCGAGCGCATTTCCTATCTCGCCGACGGTCGGCCGGTCGAGTTCACCAAATGCCATTACCGCGGCGATGCCTATGACTTCGTCGTCGAACTGACCACCACCGGAGACGGCGAATGACGACGACCTCACCACACAGCTTCATGCGGCGCGAAACCATGGAATGCGCCGACGCTGTTGAGCGCCTCTGGTCGCGCTCGGGCACCGCCATCGCCAAGGCCGGCGACTTGCTGCGCGATCTCGATCCGCCTTTCGTGGCGCTGTGCGCGCGGGGATCGTCGGATCACGCGGCGAGCTTCTTCAAATATGCCTGCGAGATGCAATTGGGCCTGCCGGTCGTCTCCATGGGTCCGTCCATTGCCTCGGTCTACCAGACGCCGCTACGGTTGAAGGGCGCTGTCATGCTGCTGATCTCGCAGTCCGGCCGCAGCCCCGACCTCCTTGCCATGGCCAAGAGCGCGCAGGCCGGCGGCGCCAAGGTGATTGCCCTTGTCAACGATGCCGCTTCACCGGCGGCAGAGCTTGCCGACCTCGCCATTCCACTGGAAGCGGGGCCGGAGAAAAGCGTTGCCGCCACCAAATCCTGCCTCTCTTCGATGGCGGCGAGCCTCGGCATCCTTGCTGCCTGGTCGCGCAACGCAGCACTGCAATCGGCTCTGTCGCAGATGCCCGCAGATCTCCGTGCCGCTATTGCGCATGATTGGGCGGGCATGGTCGAAGCGTTGACACCAGCGTCATCCGCCTTGGTGATCGGCCGCGGCATCGGCCTGCCCATCGCCATGGAAGCGGCCTTGAAGCTCAAGGAAACTTCGGCCCTCCACGCTGAGCCCTACAGTGCCGCCGAAGTGCTGCATGGCCCGATCGAGATCGTGCATGACGGGTTCCCCGTCCTGATGTTCCGCCAGAACGATGCCGCCGGCGCCTCGCTCGACCGTTGTGCCAAGGCGCTCAAAGCTGCCGGTGCCAAGGTGCTGGTGGCGGGTGCCGATCTTCCCGTGACCAGGACCGCCCATCCCGCCACTGAACTCATCGGTGCCATGGCCAGCTGCTATCTCACCATCGAACGCCTCAGCCGCGCGCGCGGCTATGATCCGGACAATCCCCGCCTGCTCAAGAAAGTTACGGAAACCGTCTGATGACCCAGTTCGCTCTTGTCGGCGCCGATATCTTCGACGGCACTGTTATTCGCGCCGATCATGGCCTGCTGATCCGCGATGGCCGCATTGCCGCGTTGCTGCCTCGCGCGCAACTTGGTGCCGACATCCGCGTCGAGACTCTTGATGGCGGCTTGCTCGCTCCCGGCTTCGTCGACGTGCAGGTGAATGGCGGCGGGGGCGTCCTCCTCAACGACGCGCCGACACGGGAAGGTGTCGCCAAGATCTGCAACGCCCATGCGATGTTCGGGACGACGGCCTTGCTGCCGACCCTCATCACCGACACCCCGCAGTTGACTGCGGCGGCCGTAGCCGCGGTCAAGCAGGCCATCGCCGGCGAGATGCCGGGCTGCGTGGGACTGCATCTCGAAGGGCCGTTCCTGTCGCCGGAAAAGCGCGGCGCCCATGACGCACAGCTCATCCGCCAGATGGACGATGCCGATGTCGACGCGATCGTCGCCATGGGAATCGAGACGCTGCTGCTGACCCTGTCGCCGGAACGTGTGCCCGTGCGCATCATCCGGCGCCTGGTGGATGGCGGCGTCATCGTCAGCATCGGTCATTCCAATGCGAGCTATGATCAGATCCTGGCTGCCGTCGACGCCGGGGCGCGCGGTGTCACGCATCTCTATAACGCCATGTCGCCGCTCACCCACCGCGCCCCCGGCGTGGTCGGTGCGGCGCTGGAATCGGGCGGGCTCTGGTGTGGCCTCATTGCCGATGGCCATCACGTCCATCCGGCAGCCATCAGCATCGCATTGCGGGCTAAACGACAGCCGGGCCGCATTTTCCTGGTGACCGACGCCATGTCGACGGTGGGCTCCGACATCCGGGAATTCGACCTCAACGGCCGTCGCATCACACGGCGCGATGGCGTCCTGGTGCTGGACGATGGCACGCTGGCTGGTTCGGATCTCGACATGATGTCGGCGGTGCGGTTCATGGTAGAGACCATCGGCCTGGATATTACCGAAGCCTTGCGGATGGCCTCGACCTATCCCGCGGATTTCCTGCGACGCGCTGATCTCGGCCGCATCGCTGAAGGTGCGCGCGCTGATCTTGTGCATATCGACGCTGCGCTGGAGGCCAAGGCGATCTGGCGCGGCGGGGTTCGGCTTTGACCACGTTCACGCTGCACTGCGCAGTCAGCGCACCCGGTGCCAAGAACAACGAAGATGCCTATGGGCTGTGGCCGACGGCTCAGGCACCACGCGCCGCCTGGGTGCTCGATGGTGTCACCGGCATCAATGACCGCGCGCTCCTGCCCGGCCCCAGTGACGCTGCCTGGTTCGTGGCCCAAGTGCAGGAAATCCTGCCGACCCTGCTGGCCGATCAGCCGATCCACAACCTGCTGACCGAACTGATCGCCGCACTCGCCGCGCGTCACGAGAAATCCTGGCTCAATGGCACAGGACCCGACGGCCACGAGACGCCGGCTGCAAGTTTCGCCCTTCTGCGCCAGCTTGGCGACCGGGTCGAAATCGCACGGCTGGGCGATTGCCTCGTCCTGCTGGAACACGATGACGGCCGCGTACAGTTGCTTGACGACGCGGTCCTGAATGACATCGAAGCCGGCCTGCAGGCCAAGGTTCTCGCCATGCGCGACCTCGGCATCACCGATGCGGCGGTCATTCTGCACGAGATGAAACCGAGCCTGCGGGCGGTCCGGCAGCGTCGCAACAAGCCTGGCGGCTATGGTGTGCTGGCGGCAGATCCGGCCTGTCTCGATCTGCTGCAACTGGACTCTTTCGCCGCGGAAGATCTGCGCAGCATCCTGATGGTCAGTGACGGCTATTACCGGCTGGTCGATCTGTATGACGCGATGTCGGATGCGGACCTGTTGCATCGCACGGCGACATCCGGCGCCGAGACGATGCTGGCTGACCTGCGCGCAATCGAAGCTGCCGATCCCCAAGGCGAGCGCCATCCGCGCCTCAAAATGGCGGATGACGCCACCGCCTTGCTGCTGCGCCGCTCCTAGGCCACGTCGCGCGGTTCGGTGGCGATCTGCTTGAGCGCCCGCTCAAAGACGTCGACCGGTTGTCCGCCTGAAATCAGATATTTGTCGTTGATGATGATGGCCGGCACCGAATTGATGCCCTGCTGCTGGTAGAACTGCTCCAGCGCGCGGACATCTTCGGCATAGGTATCGTTGCTCAGGATCTCGCGTGCCTTCTCCTTGTTGAGACCGACCTTGCCGGCGATGTCCGCCAGCGTCGCCTGATCCGACATCACTGCGCCATCGGTGAAATAGGCGGTGAACAAGGCGTGCTTGAGCTCCGCCTGCTTGCCTTCAAGGCCGGCCCAATGCAGCAGTCGGTGCGCATCGAAGGTGTTGTAGATACGGCTCTGCTCGCTGGTGCGCATCTCAAAGCCGACACCGGCCGCACGCTCGCGAATCATCGCCCGTGTCTGCGCCGATTGCTCCGGTGTCGAGCCGTATTTCTCGCCGATATGTTCGACGATGTTCTGCCCTTCCGGCGCCATCTGCGGATTGAGCTCAAAGGGCTGGAAGTGGAGGTCGGCCGACACATCGCCTTCGAGCCGGCCGAGTGCCGTCTCCAGCGACTTCAAGCCGATGATGCACCAGGGACAGGAGACGTCGGAGACGAAATCGATCTTGAGTTGCTTGGTCATGAATGCCTGCCGGTTTTGTCACTATCCAATTTGTCCGGGTCCGATATAGGCATTCTAGGCGGATTTGCAACACGCGGGCTAGGGCACTCGCGCGATCATCTCGATAGGTGCGATGATGCCCTGCTCCAGCGCCGCCATCACATTGCGCAGCTTGTCTTTGGCGGTTGGCCCCATGACGACATGTGGGCCCATAATCGGCGGCCCGTATTCCGCCGCCTTTGCCCGCATCTCCCCAGCAAGTTTGAGGACAAGATCGCGCTGGTTTCGTTCTGCCTCGATGGCAAATCCCGCCCTGGCCAGCAAATCCCGATAGATCACAGGGGTTTCGACAAAACTGGTATTCGGTGTCGTGGACCATGGCATCGGGTAGGGAATAGTCGTCACCTCATCCGTCAGCATGACATCATAGATGCCGAAACGGCCACCGGGTCTCAGCACCCGCTGGGCCTCCGCAAAGAGTTGAGCCTTGTCCGCAATGTTCATGCCGACATGAATGAGTGTCACCACATCGACGCTCTGCCGGGCGACGGGGATTGCCAGCGCACTGCCGACCTCGAACGACACCTGCTCCGCCAGGCCGCAACGTTCGGTCAGGGCCTTTGCCGCCACGACGAAACTGGGCGTGAGGTCGATCCCGGCAACCTGGCAGCCATATTCCGTGGCGAAGGTCCGCGCTGGCCCACCAACGCCCGACCCGATATCGAGCACCCGCTGGCCGGCGCCCAGACCCAGCCGCTTGCCGAACTCGATCGTCAGTGCCCGTCCGCCGAGGTGAAATTCGTCAACGCCGGCAAGGTCGGCAGCGGTCAGATGCTCGATATCCACCCCAGCGGCAACCAGCGCCGCCAGGATCGCCTGTTCCAGATCGTCGCGTTCATAATGCCGCGCAACCTGCTGCTCTGTTTTCATCCCGCAACTCCATCTTTGGTGCGAGCTTACGCCCGCCGATGAACAGGCGTGGAAAAATTTGGCGGCGTGTGGAACCCGGTGCTGGTCGCCGGCATTGCTTCATGAGGATGCCTGACCTCCCCCGGAGAGACTGACATGGAACGCGCCGCCTCACTGTTCACCCTTGCCATCCTGGCCTTTGCCGTAGCTGCGATGCCGGCGCGGGCGGGCGAGCGAACAGAATGGCGTGACCCGCCGGCAAAGACGCCGCTGGTCCAGACCAGTAATGTCGCCATTGAATCAGAGGGCGGATTCTCTGCCGCGACCGCCCTCGCCTTCATCGAGCAAGCGGGTTACACAGGGGTAACCGAGCTCGAACCTGTTAACGAAATGGTCTGGCGTGCCACCGCCTATAAAGACGGCCTCACTTATTCCGTGGCCGTCGACCACACCGGCACGGTGGTGGGCTCCAACTAGATCGCGGCAAGTTCGGGATAAAACGTTTCCAGGCGCCGATAGAGATCGCGCCACAGCCGGTACTTCGTATTGAGCGCCGCCCGATTTTCGGCATTGGGTTCAAATACCCGTCCGGGCGCCACATAGCGCGCGATATCAGACCATTCCGTGAACGTGCCAACACCCATCCCCGCCACGAAGGCGGCACCCAGCGATGACCCCGGATGCCGGTCGATCCGGCTGACCGGCCGACCGATCGCGTCGGCAGCGATCTGCAGCCACAGATCGCTGGCCGCCCCGCCGTCCGCCGCAAAGACGCGCGTGATGCTGAGGCCTAGTTCCTCGAATGTTTCGACATGGTGACGGAAACCGAACACGACGCCTTCCAGCGCCGCCCGCCAGACATGCCGGATATCCTGATTGAGACCCAGACCGACCAGGGTTCCCCGCGCGAACGGGTCGTTGAGCGGCGTCTTCTCGCCCAGCATATAGGGCAGGAACAGCACGCCATTGTCCGCGGCGATGTCGGCGGTCCGCCGATCGAGCCATTGGTGAATCGACATGCCGGCCGCTTTCGCCGGCGCCACCTCGCCGCCGGCCCAATTGGCAATCACCCAGTTAAGGAAACTGCCGCTCGACGCCATGCAGCCATTGGGAAAGTAGAGCCCCGGCACAATGTGATAGTCGAGAAAAAGGCGCCGGTCGGCGACCGGCTTGTCGGACGAGAGCAGAATATCGCCGGCACCGCCGAATTTCAGCACCAGATCGCCGTTGCGTGACGCCCCGCAGACAAAGGCGGAGGCGACGTGATCGGCACAGCCGGCCACCACCGGCGTACCCGCTTTGAGGCCGGTGTGACCGGCTGCCTCCTGCGTGATCGCACCGACAACTGCGTGACTTTCACGGATCGGCGCTAACAGCGCTGGGTCGATACCGCCGAGGGCGATCAGGTCGGGGTGGTACTTGCCGGTCGCTACTTCGACGAAACCGGATTCCAGCGCCCAATTGTGCTCGACCTGGATCGACCCGGAGAGCCTGCTGGTAATGTAGTCGGAGGCGCCCACCACATGCTTGGCGCGCGCGAAGGCCGCAGGTTCATTCTCCCGCAGCCACATCAGCTTTGGCCCAACCAGTTGCTGGCTGTAACCGGTGCCCGAGAGCTTGAGGAACTGTTCCTCGCTCATCCCCTGGCGAAAGGCGTCCAATTGCTGCGTCGCCCGCGCGTCATTCTGCTGGATGCTTCGCCGCAGCGGCTTGCCGGCCTCATCCAGCAGGATGACGGTCGGCAGCATGCCGGTGACGCCAACGCCGGCGATGTCACCAGCAGCGATACCACTTCTGGCGAGCAGCGCCCGGCAGACCTCACCGCAATTCGTCCACCATTGCGCCGGATCCTCTTCGGACCAGTTCACATGATCGGCATGCAAGGTCACCGGTCGGCTTTCGATCGCCAACGTGCCGCCATCAGCATCGATGAGGATGCCGATGGTCGAGGTGGTGCCGATGTCGAGGCCGATCAGATAGGGCATGGTGGCAATGATCTCAGCGGATTTTGCCAACCTTGTCCATGAAACGCTTCACCCGGTCGGCATCGACCGACTTCCAGGTATCGCCGCCGATCTTGAAATGCGTGCCGATCACCGCACCGTCGGCGATGGCCATGATGTCGGCGACATTGTCAATATTGACGCCGGTATTGGCAAAGACTGGTGTGTCCGGCAGCACATCCTTGACGAGCTTGAGATTGCCGGTCTCGACCGCTTCGCCGGTCATCGGGCCGGAGACCAGGACGATATCGGCCAGTGACGAGAACACGGCGCTCTTCGCGCGCGACGCAATCGGGCGATCGCCGATCGGCGAGGCGAACTCGGCATTGATGTTGAACATCAGCTTGAGATCGGGACGGTCGCAATCGGCGCGCAGGCGCAACGCCTTCGCGGCATCCGGCGCCCACAGGCCCATGTCGGAATCATAGACACCGGTGAAGATCTCGCGCACGAAGCGGGCACCGCTGGCGATGCCCAGGCCGACGCTGGCCACCGGATCCCACAGATAGTTGACACCAAACGGGATCTTGATCGAGCGCTTCAGCTCGCCGATCGCAAACGCCATCGTGGCCAAGGTTTCTGGCGATGCCTTCAGGATGTAGGGCCGGTCGCCTTCATTGCCGAACATGACGGCATCAACACCACCCTGCTGCAAAGCGGCGATATCAGCCGCCGCGGAATCGATGATCTTCTGGATGCCGCCCGCCTTGTCATAAAGCGGCGAGCCTGGAAGCGGTGGAAAATGCACCATCGCGATGATGGGTTTGTGGCTGCCAAAGGTTTCTTTGATCATGTGTCAGTTCTCTACGTTGGAGGATCAAGCGATCTGGGGCCGCGGGAGGACATTCCCCGTCGCAGCGTCGAAGACATGCATTTGCGTGAGGTCGTAATGGAGGTGGAGTTCGGCGCCTGGCCGCGCCATGAAATCACGCGGCATGCGCGCCATGATCTCCGGCCCGCCCGAGCCACCCAGCTCCGCCACCAGGATGACTTCCGGGCCGAGCAGTTCGACCGCAACGGTGACGACCGTGACCGCGACGGACGAGCCGCCAACCGGCGCTTGGTGGAAATCTTCCGGGCGCAGGCCGACGGTCACAGGCTGGCCGGCATGGCTGGCATAGCCGGCCTTGAAGGCATCCGGGATCGGCAGGCGCGCGGCGCCCACCACCGCATGAAGATCGCCCTGGCCGACACCTTCCAACCTGCCCGCCACCAGATTCATCGGCGGACTGGCGAGGAAGCCGGCAACAAAGGTGTTGGCTGGATTGCGGTAGACCTCAAGGGGCGCGCCCACCTGGATGATGTGACCGTCTTTCATGATGCAGATGCGCTGGCCCATGGTCATGGCCTCGATCTGGTCATGGGTCACATGGATGATCGTCGTGCCGACCTTGTGATGCAGCTTGATGAGTTCGGTCCGCATCGCGGCGCGCAACTTGGCGTCGAGATTGGACAGCGGTTCGTCGAGCAGGAAGGCCTGCGGATTACGCACGAGCGCACGGCCCAGGGCCACGCGCTGGCGCTGGCCGCCGGACAATTGCGCGGGCTTTCGGTCGAGCAGCGGCTCGATCCCCATCATCGTCGAAATCGATTTCACGCGCTGCTCGATCTCATGCCGCGCGACGCCGCGCAGCTTCAACCCGAAGCCGAGATTGCCGGCAACCGTCATATGCGGATAGAGCGCGTAGTTCTGGAACACGATGGCGATGTCGCGGTCGGCTGGGTCGACATCGTTCATGCGCTTGCCGCCGATGAAGAGATCGCCCTTGGAGATCGATTCCAGCCCACCGATCATGCGCAGGGTCGTCGATTTGCCGCAGCCAGACGGCCCCAGGAAGATCATGAACTCACCGTCCTTGATCTCCAGGCTGATATCGTCGACGGCGACGACGGAGCCGCCATAGACCTTGCTGATATTCTTGAGCTCAATGCCGGCCATGCCGCTTTACCTTCAATTGATCGACCGCATGTAGCGGTAGAGATAGACCGTAAGGCCCAGGATCGCCGTCAACAGAATGATCGACATAGCCGATGCCTCGCCGACATTGAGGCTGACGAACGCCGTCCGATAGATGAAATAGCTGACGAAATCGGTGGCCGTGCCCGGCCCACCGCGCGTCATGATGTAGATGAGATCGTAGGTCTTGACCGCGAAGATGAGGCGGATCAGCAAGGTCACCACGATCACCGTGCGCATCATCGGCAGCGTGATGTGGATGAAGCATTGGAAGGCATTGGCGCCATCCACCCGCGCCGCCTCATAGGGTTCCTTGGGCAGGGATGAAAGACCTGCCAGCAGTAGCACGATCATGAACGAGACCTGGTGCCAGATATCGACCAGGATCACGGTCCAGATGGCGATCTTGGTATCGCCCAGCCAATTCACCGGATCGATGCCGATCGTGCTCAGCAGATAGTTGACGATGCCGAGATTGGGATGCAGGAACATGCGCCAGATGAGGCCGACAATGACCGGGTTCATCAGCAGGGGACACAGCAGGATCGCGTAATAGATCGGCTTGAACCGTTCGACCTTGTTGAGCATCAAGGCGACCGCAAAGCCGATCAGGAATTCAAGCGCCACCACGCCGATCACGAAACGCAGGGTGAGCCAGGCCGAATGCCGGAATTCCGCGTCACCCAAGGCGAGTTTGAAGTTCGTAAGCCCCGTGAACGTGTCGAAATTCGGCGCGATCAACGTGTAGTCATGAAGGCTGGTGAAGAGCGCGGAGATGACGGGGAACAGGATGATGAGGAACAGCACCAGCAGGCTGGGCGTCGCCATGGCGTAGCCGAACCGGCGATCGCGCCGGTCGGCCGCATTGGCCCCTGTTCCTGAAATGCCGATCATCCCGTATCCCCGCCAGTTCCAGCGTTACTTAAGCTTGCCGTCTTTTTTGGCGAGCTCTGTGAACTCGACCTCGACCGCTGCCAGGGCATCGGCCGGTGTCTTCTCACCGGCAACCGCGAGGCTGAGCTCCCGGCCCAGCACTTCCACCAATTGCGGGGTATAGGTGAACACCGCAAAATTGTGGCTGGTGAGCAGTAGCTTCTTGAGGGCCGGGTAGTACGGATACTTCGCCAGCACGTCGGCATCGTCGAACACATCGGTGCGGGTCGGCGAACCACCGGCCAGCGCCCGCTTCTTGGTGATCTCTTTCGACTCAACCCATTTCAGGAAGGTCCAGGCATCGTCGGGATTGGGGCTCGATTTTGGAATGGCCCAACCCCAGGCGCCGTTGAGACTGCCGCCCTTGTCCGGCGACACGCCGGGGACCGGCATGATCTCGACCTTGCCGACCACGGCCGACTTGCTGGGATCATCATAGGCGGTGCGGAAGAAGTTGTAGGTGATGTAGCTATAGGCCTTGCCCTGCGCCATCACGTTGAAGGCTTCGTCGAAGCCGAAGCTTGCCGAGCCGACCGGGCCGTATTTGTTGATGCTGTTGGTATACTGCTCCAGCGCCTTCACGCCGGCCGGCGTGTTGAGCGTCGGCTTCCAATCGGCGTCATGATACTCGCCGCCATTGGCGAAGAGATAGTTCGACCATTCCATGGCGATGGGATCGGGGCGGAGGCCCTGATTGACCGCACCATAGAAACCGTCCTTGGTGAAGAACTCGACCTGCTTCTGATACTCGTCCCAGGTCTCCGGCACCTTGAGGTCCATGCCGTATTTCGTCTTGAAATCGGCCTGGTTCTTGGCATCTGCCAGCAGATCGGTGCGATAGGTGAGGCCCATTGCGTAGTTGTAGAACGGCAGCATGTAGGTGGTGCCATTGACCTTGCCGACCAGATCCATCATCGCGGGGATATATGGCGACGTATCGAAATTATCCGCCTTGATCCGGTCGTCGAGCGGCTGCATCCAGCCGGCCTTGGCGAATTCACCCACCCAATAGAAATCGACCACGATGGCGGAATAGCTGCCCTTGGGCGAGACCAGCTGCGGCACCAGCTTGGTGTGCATCTCGGCATAATTGACGACTTCGAGATTAACCTCGATGCCGGTTTCCTTGGTGAATTCCGGCACAAGCGCCTTGACGTATTCGGTATCCGGCACGCCTTCCATCAGAATGTTCACGGGTTCCGCGGCAGCGGATCCGATGAAACCCAGGGCCATGACGGAGCCCAGAAGCAGTTGCTTAAGCATTGTCCAACCTCCCTTTTTTCGGCCCCACAAAAGCGCGCGGTCTTGTCATTTCAGGGCGCCCAATGACAAGCCCTTGATCAGGTATTTGCGTAGGAACGGCAACAAGGCAAAGATCGGCAGCAGCGACACGACGGTCGCGGCGGCCAATGGCGCGATCTCGACGCCGGCATGGGTTTCCATGCTGGCAAGACCGATGGGCAAGGTCTGCGAACTGGCGCCACTCAGCACGAGAGCGAAGAGAAACTCGTTCCAGCTGAGGATGAAGCCGAGGAGGCCGGCTGCCAGAATGCCGGGTGCAGCCACGGGCACGGCGATCTTGATGAAAGCCTGCCAGCGCGTGGCGCCGTCGATCCGCGCCGCTTCCTCGAGACTCGCCGAATCGCCTTCGAAGAACGAGACCAGCATCCAGGAGAGGAACGGCAGGCTAATCGTGAGATGCGAGAGAATGAGGCCCATATGGGTCTGCATCAGGCCCGTGCTGAAGAACAGCGTGAACAGCGGCAGCACCAGGATGATCGGTGGCAGCATCTGGCTTGCCAGCACGCCAAGTCGCAGGAAGGCGCCACCCGTATTGAAGCGCGCAAACGCATAGGCCATGGCGGTAGCCAGCGGCAGCGAGATGGCGGTCGCGGCCAGGGCCACGACCAGGCTGTTCAGGAACCAGCGCTCGAACGGATATGTCGAGAAGATCTCGACATAATTCTCAAGACCCAGATGGCCGATCTCTGGCGGAATCTTGTAGGCGGTGAGCTTGTCGGTAAGGCTGACGCGCAGCACCCAGATAAGCGGCAGCAGAATGCAGAGCGAGAAGACCGAGAGGATCACATGGGGGACAATGTTGCTCCATCTCAGTTTCATCGGATGCCTCAATCCATCCTGACGCCGCCGGTGACGTTCAACGCCTCACCGGTGATGAAGCCGGCAAGATCACTGGCAAGGAACAGGACCGATTTGGCGACATCCTCCGGTTCCTCCAGGCGACCCAAGGGCGTCTGATTGATGTAATCCTGGATGACCGCTTCCGGCGTCATGTTGCGAATGCTGCCTTCCCATTCGACTTCGCGCGACTGCATGCCGGTCTTCACGAAGCCTGGGCAGACGCAATTGACGCGGATGCCATGCTCAGCCATCTCGCGCGCCAGCGCTTGGGTGAAGCCGACCACGGCGAATTTGCTGGCGGAATAGTGGGCCAGCCAAGGCGCACCCCATTTGCCGGCGAGCGAGGCTGTGTTGACGATGACGCCCTTGCGCTTGGCTTTCAGGAAATGGCGCACCGCCGCCTGATTGGTGAGGAAGATGCCCCGCGCGTTGACGTCGAAATTGAAATCCCAATCGGCATCTTCGAGATCGACCACCAGCTTCATCGATGAGACGCCGGCATTGGCGGCCAGGATGTCATAGCCATCGAAGGCGGCATCTATCTTGTCGAAGGCGGCCACCACGCTGGCACGGTCGCGCACGTCGATCGCGACACCAAGATGCTGCGCACCCAATTGCTTTGCCGCAGCGACTGCGCCTGCTTCATTGAGATCGGCAATGGCCACGCGCATGCCGGCTTCGTGGAAGAGTCGTGCGATCGCCAAACCAATGCCGGTCGCACCACCGGTGACGATGGCGCGCTTGCCTGCCAGTTCCGTCAGCATCCCTGTAATGCCTTTCGTTTTCGATCATTATAGATCGATTTCGATCATTATTGCCGAGTTCCAGACTCATATCAAGGCCCTTAAGGCTGGATTTTTCATGCCAGCCGTTTAGTATGATCGAAATTGATCATTCTGGTTGAAGATGTTCTATGACCGATAAGAGCCCCGAGCGCCGGGCCGACCGTAAGCCAGCCACCATCCGGGACAGCCTCCTGCGCGACTTCGTCGAACGCCGCGGTTTCGCCGCCGTGGGCGAGATCGCGGCCGAATTGGGCGTCTCCGAGATCACCGTGCGCCGCGACCTCACCCGCCTGGAAAGCCAGGGCCTGCTGGTGCGCACCCATGGCGGGGCGGTGGCGAGCAAACTTGGCACCGGCGAAACCTTCGACAGCGACGAACCGACCTTCGAGGCGCGCCGCCGTCGCAATGCCGACGCCAAGACCCGCATCGGCGAGGTGGCGGCTGCCCTGGTACGCCCGGGCGCCACCATCGGCATTGATGTCGGCACCACCACGCTGGAAATGGCGCGGCAGTTGGCCACCCGCACCGATATCAAGATCTTCACCAATAATGTACGGGCGGCAACGCTCCTGTCCGAAGGTCCGGCCGCGGTCTATCTGCCGGGCGGGCAGTTGCGACCCAAGGAATTATCGGTCTATGGCTCGATCGCCATCGCCCAGTTGCGGCACTATTGGTTCGACCAGGCCTTCATCGGTTTCTCCGGCCTCACCGATCAAGGCCTGTTCGACTATTCGCTGGAGGATACCGAGATCAAGCGTGTCTATATCGAGCGCGCCGCGCAGATCGTGGCGTTGTGTGATTCATCGAAATTCGGCCGCCTCTCGATGGCACGCGTGGGCACGCTGGAAGAACTCGACATCCTCATCACCGACGCCCCGCCACCCGACGACCTGCGTGCAGCGCTTGAGCGCGCCGATGTCGCCATCATGGTGGCCGAGCCCATCCCTGAGAATTAGGCGCCGAAGCGCGGTTCCGGGACGCCTTTGATCCCCAAATCATAGATCGCAAACAGACTGCCGCGCAGCACACCATCGCCCGGGAAACGCGGCAGCGGCGGCTTGGCCATCGACGTGACAAACAGAATGTCCATGTTCGGCCCGCCGAAATTGACGCTGGTCACCTTCTTCACCGGCATATCGATCACCCGGTCGACCTTGCCGTCGGGTGCATAGCGCACCAGCTTGGCGTCATAGACCTGCGCGTTCCACAGATACCCTTCCGCATCCACCGTCGAGCCGTCGGCCGCACCGCCGCGACTGGTATCGACCTTGGTGAAGGTTCTACGGTTGGAAACACTCCCTGTGTGGATGTCGTAATCATAAGCCCAGATCTCGCCGGACCATGAATCGGCGAAATAGAAGATCTTGTCGTCGGGACTCCAGCACGGCCCGTTGGAGACGATGATGCCACTGTCGAGCTTGGTCACCTTGAAATCCGGATCGAGACGATAGAGCTCACCGTTAGGGCCGGATTCCATCGTGTCCATCGAGCCCGCGATGAAGCGGCCGCGACGATCAACCTTGCCATCGTTCAGGCGGATCGCCGGATTGTTGCCGATCGGATTGTTGATCAGCGTGCTGTCGCCGGTTTTGAAGTCCAGCGCATAGAAGCCGTCCTGCAGCGAGCAGATGGCGCCATTGCCGTCCTTGCGCAGCGCCATCGATCCGATCTTGCCGGGCACGTCCCAGGCGCGGATCTCGCGGCCATCGGCGGTGCAACGGAAGACATTGCAGCCGAAACTGTCGATCCAATAGAGGCGCTGTTGCTCGACATCCCAGAGCGGCCCCTCACCGAGGATCGTCTTCACATCCACCAAGACTTCGATCCGCATCCCTAGGTCCTCCCCAATTTTCTCTATGCTTTGAAACGCGGCTCAGCGAGGCCGCACAGGCCCAAGCCATCCACTGCCGCCGTCATGCCCGCCTCGTGTTCTCGCGGATAGCGCAGCATGGCGGTCTCCTAGAACTTCACCTTGTCAGCGCCCTTGAGGCTCAACATCTCGCGCGCCTCATCCGGCGTCGCGATCTCGAGCCCCAGACCCTCGATCAATTTTCGTGCGGCAATCACCTGCTCCGCATTCGATTTCGCCAGACGCCCCGGACCCGCCCAGAGCGAATCTTCGAGCCCCACGCGGACATTGCCGCCCATCGCCACCGACATCGCCGCGATCGGCATCTGATTGCGACCGGCACCCAGCACCGACCACTGATAAGCGTCGCCAAACAGCCGGTCGGCGGTGCGCTTCATATGCATGACGTCTTCCGGGTGCGGACCGATGCCGCCCAGGATGCCAAACACGGTCTGGACGAAGAGCGGCGGCTTTACCAGCCCGCGCTCCAGGAAGTGGTGCAGGTTATAGAGGTGTCCCACATCGTAGCATTCGAACTCGAAGCGGATGCCGGTGCCGTTCAAGGTGTTAAGCGCGTATTCGATATCCTTGAACGTGTTGCGGAAGATGAGATCGCGTGAATTCTCCAGCGCCTCCCGCTCCCACGTGTGCTTGAATTCCTTGAACCGGTCCAGCATGGGATAAAGGCCGAAATTCATCGAGCCCATGTTGAGCGAGGCGACCTCGGGCTGGAAGGTCACCGAGGGCATGATGCGCTCTTCGATCTTCATCCAGGGGGCACCGCCGGACGTGAGATTGACCACACAGTTCGAGCGTTGCTTGATCACCTTCAAGAATGGCTCGAAAGCCTGCGGCGTCTGGTCCGGTCGGCCATCCTGCGGATTGCGCGCATGAAGATGGACGATGGCAGCACCCGCTTCCGCCGCCCCCACCGCGGCATCGGCGATCTCTTCTGCGCTCACGGGCAGGTAAGGCGACATGGAGGGCGTGTGAATGGCGCCGGTAACGGCGCAGGTGATGATGACTTTGCGAGTCTTGGCCATGTTGTTCTTTCTAATCCTCAGGAACCGATTTCGCCCGCCGCCTTGCGTTTATGCGCCGCCAGCGCCATCAGCCGCCGGTCGCGCCAGGCCTGCCGCTTTTGGAGATCGGCTTCCGGCAACCGCGCGCGGCGCTCGCTTTCGACAGTGCCGAGCACAGGCCCCGCCCAATCGACGCGGCGTTGCATCGACGGGAACAGGTGTTCATAGATCTGCTGGTAGCGCACCACATAGTCACGCACACCGCCCGGCGCATTGAGGTCGATCGTTTCGAACGGGCCCATGAACGACCATCGCAAGGCGAGGCCCTCGCGAATGCCGATATCGACATCCTCGACCGAGGCATAGCCATCCGCCACCAGGCGGAAGGCTTCTTCGAGCAACGCGCCCTGCAGCCGGTTCATGACGAACCCGTCGATCTCACGCTTCATGACGATGGGTGACTGGCCGGCGGCCGTGAGCAGGCGTCGCGTGCGGTCAATGACCTCGGGCGCGGTCCACGGCGCCGGCACGATCTCAGCCGCCGGGATGAGATAGGGCGGATTGATCGGATGCACGACGAGGCAGCGCGCGCGTCCGGCAAGCTCCGCCGTGAAATGTGACGGCAACAGCGCCGAGGTCGAACTGGCCAGCACCGTATCGGGCGCCGCCGCCGCATCGAGCTGTGCAAACACCCGTTTCTTGCTGGCGAGGTCCTCCGGCGTATTTTCCTGCACATAGACGGCACCAGCCAAGGCCGATGCCAACGTTGCCACCGGCATCAACCGCGCCGCAACGTCCGCGATAGACTGGCCATCGAGCAGGCCTTCCGCCGCCAAGGGCGACAGTGCCTCGGTCGCAAACGCCACAGCCTTGTCGGCGGCACCGGCAAAGTCGTCATAGATTCGCACCTCGTGGCCGGCGCGGGCGAAGGCAATGGCCCAGGCTCGGCCAATGAGGCCGGCGCCGACGATCGCGATGACTGCCATATCAGTCTCTCCTAAAGCGTCTCGACATTGCCATCGACGCCCAGCGATTGGCCGGACAGGTTTTCACCCATCGGCGACAGCAGGAAAGTGACCATGCCAGCAACGTCATGCGGTGTCACCATGCGACGCAGCGAGACCTTCTCCAGATATTGCTTCTCCATTTCCGCATAAGGCAGACCCTGCTGTTCCGCGCGGGCGCGGATGACAGCCTCCATGCGTGGTCCCTCGACGATGCCGGGCAGGATCGCATTGACGCGGATGTTGTGTGGTCCCAGTTCCTTGGCGAGACTCTGGGTGAAGCCGATGACGCCGAACTTGGCCGCGGCATAGGGCGTCCGGAAGGCATAACCGTGGCGCCCCGCCGACGACGACATGTTGACGATGGCACCACCGCCGGCTTCCTTCAGCATCGGCACGGCAAAATGCGTGCACAGGAACTGGCCCGTCAGGCCCACATCAATGCAGCGCCGCCAATCGGCGATGGCGATCTCCTCGACACCACCGGTGGGGCCGGCCACACCGGCATTGTTGATCAGCGCATCGAGGCCACCGAGCATCGCCTTCGCTTCGCCGAAGACCCGCGCCACATCCGCATCGTTCGACACGTCGGCCGGAACGGCACCATGATCAGGATATTGCTTCTTGAAATCGTCGAGCGAGTCTTGCGCGACATCGCAGATGAAGACCTTTGCACCGTGCAGGATGAGCATGTCGGCAATGGCCCGGCCGATACCTGCAGCGCCGGCCGAAATGAACACGCGCAGGCCCGGCTTCATGCCGTCGATGATCTTGCGACCGATGGGTGTCGCCATGTTCTTCTCCTAACTATCTCGTTCGCGCAGGGCCACGACCGCCGCCAGGACGACCAGCCCGAAGATGATGATGCGAGTGGCATAAGGCAGCATGGTGCCGGCAAGCAGGGTCTGCAGCGCGGTCAGCAGCAGCACGCCACCCACCATGCCGACATAGCTGCCACGCCCGCCCGTGATCAGCGTGCCGCCGACCACCACCACGGCGATCGAGGGCAGCAGGTATTCGTCACCCATGCCGAGGCTGGCCTGGCCCGAAAACCCGGTCAGCATGCACCCTACCAGTGCCGAGCAGAATCCGGACAGCGTATAGACCAGCATCGTGGTGCGGTTGACGTTGATGCCGGAGAGGGCCGATACCCGCTCGCCATTGCCCAGCGCATAGATGCGCCGTCCAAAGGCCGTCCGCTTATGCAGCACCACCGCCGCCACTACGAACAGCAGGATGAAGATCACCACCGGCGTCACGAATTCCGCCTTCGAGGTCATGAACCAGCGCATCAGCGGCGAAGAGAAGCCGGCCGGCGTCCCTTGCGAATAAAGAAGAGCAACACCCTGCAGGATGCCGTTCATGGCCAACGTCATGACGATGGGCGAGATTCCCAGCATGGTGATGCCGAAGCCATTCACCAGCCCGATGACACAGCCGATCGCCAGCACCAACGGCAGTGTGTAGATCAGCGGTCCGTTCTGCCCATTGACGATCCCAGCCAGCAGAATGCCGCAGAGCGCAATCGTCCACGGCACGGAAAGATCGAGCCCGCCGGTGAGAATGACCGTGCCCTGCCCCAGCGCCAGCACAAGCAGGAATGACGACAACACCAACAGCGAATTGTAATAGCCGCCATGGAACAGCGCGTTCCCCGTGACGAACTGGGTCATCAATACGACGAGCACAAAGCAGACATAGGCCGGTAGCGCATAACGGATCGTCTCTGCGTGCCGGACGGTAAAGGGCGGCAAGGCGCCAGCCACCCGGCCGCCGCCGATGCCCGGCAGCACCAGCCTTTGTGCCGGCCGGCTGCCCTGTCCCGGCAGCATACCAGCATTCCGCGCTTTCAAGCGGCTGAAGAACCGGCGCAGGCCGCGCGCCGCCGGCGCATTGCGGCCGAGCGCCCCCGCCATCACGGCGAGGATCAGAATGCAGCCTTCGGTGATGGTGGAGTAATAGGCCGAGACATTGAGGACGAGCAGGATGTTGACCACGATCATCAGAATATAGGCGCCGACGATCGAGCCCACCGCGCCACCGCGCCCGCCACCCAGCACCGTTCCACCGACCACGACCGCGCCGAACACCTGCAGCAGCATGGAATTGCCGACCAGCGGATCGCCGGCACCTGTCTGTGCTGAGACGAACACACCGGCAAAGCCATAACAGCCGCCCGCCAGCACATAGACCATGAACTGCACCCAGCGCACGCGAATGCCCTGTGCACGCGCCGCATCCATGTCGCTGCCAATGGCATAGACCGAGGTACCGAAACGCGTGTTCTTGAGCCACAGCCACAGCAAGATGAGAATGCCCAGGACCACCACCGGCATCGGCAGGACATTTGGGATCGCATCATAGACCAGCGCTTCGCTGAGGCCCGCCGGCACCATGCCGCCCGGCTTGTCGAGAACCAGCAGCGTGAGACCTTGCGTGATGAACATGGTCGACAGCGTCACCACGATCGGCTGCAAGCGGAAGAACGCGATGAACAGGCCGTTGAACGCACCGATCACCATGCCGACGCCGATACCGGCCAAGGACCAGAGGAATATTCCCATGGGCGTGTCCGGCATATTGGTGGCCAGCAGCACGTTCACCAGCGAGATCACAGCACCCGCCGACAGATCAAACCCACCAGTCAGGATCACCAACGTCTGCCCGGCCGCGGCGATGGCGAGCGTCGCCCCGCCGGTCGACATGAAGCTGAACTCGAAATAACTCATCGGCCCCGGGCTCATCATATTGTTGAGCAGCAACAGCAGGGCAAAGACGATGAGCGCAATGATCAGGCCGCGATAGCGACCCAGCCTGAATGAACGAGGTCTGAAGGAACGGGTGGCGGCAGATGTCATCACGCGGCTCGCACGGAAACGTCGCTGCCGAGGGCGGCGCGGACGATATTGTCTTCATTGAGATCCGCCATCGCGATCTCGCGCACGATCTGCCCCTGATAGAGCACGATGGCGCGGTCGGCGAGGTGAACCAGTTCGGGAATTTCAGTCGAATAAAGCAGGATGGCGCCGCCCGCCTCGACATATTGCCGCATCAGGCGATAGAGCTCGTGCTTGGTGCCGACGTCGATGCCGCGCGTGGGATCGTAGAGCAGCAGCACGCGGCTTTCCGCCAACAGCCATTTGGCAATCGCGATCTTCTGCTGGTTGCCACCGGAGAAGGCACCGGCTCGCGTCCACAACGCCCGGTCGGCGATCTCGACGCGCTGGAACACATCCGCCACCGCCTGCCGCTCGGCGTCAACATCGATGAGACCATAACGCGAGAAGCGCTCGATCACCGGAATGGACGCATTCTCGGTCCCGGACAGTTTCAGGAACAGCGCCTCGGTCTTGCGGTCCTCCGGCACCAGGCTGATGCCGATATCGGCGCGCACCGCGTCGGCCGGGGAGGCGATCATGACCGGCTTGCCGTCGACATAAAGCTGGCCGTTGGTGATCTCCGCCATGCCGAAGCAGGACACGAAAAGATCGAGCTGCCCCATGCCCTGGAGGCCGGCAACGCCCAGGATCTCGCCCTTATGCAGGCTGAACGAGGCATCGACAAGCTTGCCGTCGGTGGCCAAGTGCTCGGCACGCAGGACTTCCGGCCCGGATTGATGGGTGCGGATGGGGCGTTCCGGAAAAGCCTGGCCGATCGAGCGGCCGACGATCATGCGGATCACTTCCTCGTCGTCGAACGCGGCGACATCGCCGCTCGCGATATGCTGGCCGTTGCGCAGCACCGAGAGCGAATCGCAGAAATCGCGCACTTCCTTCAACCGGTGCGAAATGAAGATGATGGTGACACCCTTGGCCTTCTCGCGGGCAATGATCTCGCCCAGCCAGTCGACATCACGCCCGGTCAGCGAAGAGGTCGGCTCGTCCAGCAGCAGCAGCTTGGGCTTCCTATAGATGGCGCGCGCGATCTCGATCTTCTGCTTGATGGCGAGGTCGAGATTGCAGACCTCTTCATGGAGGTCGATGTCCTGCAGACCCAGCGTCGCAAAATGTGCCTGCACCTCGTCTTCCGCGGCGCGGCGGCGGATCAACCCCAAGCCGTTGACCGGCGCATAGGGCATCAGCACGGATTCGAGCACGGTCAGGTCACGCACCAGGGTCATTTCCTGGAACGCCGTCTGGATACCAAGCGCATGCGATGCACGCGGTGATTTCAGGGCGGCTTCGGTCCCGAAGATGCGGAACGAGCCGGTATCGGGCATCAACAGCCCGCTCAGCAGCTTGACGATGGTGGATTTGCCGGCACCGTTTTCACCCAACAGCGCATGGACGCGGCCGGCCTGCACCTGGAACGACACATCATCGACGGCAATAGTGGCGCCAAAAGCCTTGCGGACATGGTCGGCTTCAATCGCCAGAACGGATTGCTCTGTCACGTGACGGAACCCTCGGGAATTGGAAAGAAGCCGGGCGGCGCGGGGCCGCCCGGCACTAGTCTACGCGACAGTCAGAGTTCGGGCTGACCGACCAACGCGCCCTGGAAACCGATTTCCGGCGTCTCGGGCGAGAAGATGGAGGCAAACCAGCCGGGGTTGGGCACGAGTGCCGGCGGGAAGGCATTGCAGCCCGCCTTCATTTCTTCCCACGACCCGGTTTCGCAATATTTGATGGTCTCGTTGGTGACGATTGGCAGCGGCAGGGTGATGCGGTGCGGCACATCCTTGCCTTCCAGCTTCTGCACCGCAAGCTTCAACGCATAGCCACCGGAATAAGGCGGCGAGGCATAGGAGATGCGCGGCGCACCAAGCGGAGCATAGGGCATCTCACCACCCTCGACAGCCGTGCCGATGGGCAGCATCTGGATGCGGCCACCATTGGAGCCTTCGCCAGCGCAAGCCAGCAATTCTTCCGGCTTCTTGCCGGCTTCGAGCTGCATGGCGTTGGCCGTGAAGCAGCCGACCTGCATCCATAATCCGTCGATGTCGTCCCAGCTGCGCGTCGCCAGGATCTTCGAAAGCTCCGTGCGGGCCGTCGCCTGGCTCCACATGCCGACCGCTTCCGCAACGATCTTGATGTCGGGATGCTTGGCGAACACTTCCTTCGCGGCCTTGGTGCGCAAGGTATCGACTGAGGTGCCCGGCACGCCGGTGATGGCCACGATGTTACCCTTGCCGTCGAGCTTCTTCACCAGCCATTCGGCGGTGACACGGCCAGCTTCCTCCTGGTCGATCGAGATGTTGTAGGCGCAGGGTTCGGTGATCTCGGCGTCATAGGCAAACACCAGGACGCCCTTGTCGCAGGCATTCTTCACAGCGGCATTGAGCGCGGTCGGCGAGATCGGGAAAATAACGATCGCCTGGGCGCCGGCCTGCACCATGGCATTGATTTGCTGGATCTGGCGCTGGGCATTGGGGCCCGCCACCTGCACCTGCAGATCGACTTTTTCGGCCATCGAGGGATGCGCCGCCATAGCCTTCACCATGTTGGCGGCCTCGGCCTGCCAATCATTGCCGATGAAACTCATCGACAGGAAAATCTTGAACTTGTCGGCCGCCTGGGCGGTGGCGCCCTGCAGCATGATGGTGGCGCCCAGCGCAAAGGCAAGCCCGAGCCTCAGCGCACCTTTTAAAGGTGTCATCGTTTCTCTCCCAAACAAGCGACCGCGTTGTGGCGGATGTCTTTTCGACGTCCTTGCCCCCGATCCACGGTCACATCAGATCGGGAGCCGATTGTTTTTGATCATTTGATCATAAATCAGATATCATAGATCTGACAAGCCGTATTCGCGGCTTGACGGAACACCCGCCCACCGATAGCCGGTTCGACCAGATGAAAGACGCCATGCCAGCGAGTCGCCCGCGCCGTCGCACCAGCACCCTGCCGCAGATGCAGGTGGCGCGCGTGACGCTGCCCGACGAGATCTATCGCCAGATCAAGACGATGATCCTGGATGGCGGGCTGATTCCGGGTGAGCTGGTGACGATCCAGGGATTGGCGACGGCGTTCGGCGTCAGCGCCATGCCGGTGCGCGAGGCGCTGCAGCGTCTCACCGCCGAACGCGCGCTCACCGTGATCTCAGGCCGGTCTGTCGGTATCCCCGAAGTGGACGCGCGGCGCCTCACCGACCTGTCGCGCGTGCGTGTGGAGATGGAGGGCCTCGCCGCCGAATGGGCAACGCCCCACGTCACGGCGGCCGACCAAGCGAAGCTTCAGAATCTCGTTACGGTCATGGCAACGGCCGCAGAGGCCGGCGATACGCGCACCTATGTCCGCGCCAACCATGACTTTCACTTCACCGTCTACGCGGCGTCGGGCTCCGAGACCTTGCTGGGGACCATCGAAGGCATCTGGCTGCAGGTCAGCCCCTATTTCCATTTGCTGCACAGCTCCGGCAACTACCTCGCCGCCAATGAGGAGCACAAGCTGATCCTGAAAGCCCTGCAGGATGGCGACGCCAAGGCCTGCGCACAGCATGTGCGCGAGGACATCACCAGCGCCACCCGCGTGCTGCTCAGCCTGCTCCCCTGAGTCCGCGCAAGATCCCGAACGGACGGCGCTACCAGCTGTAGGAAAGCGTGCCGATCACGGTGCGGCGCTCGCCGTAATAGCATGAATTCTCACCATAGCAGGACGTGACATAGGCGGTGTCGAACAGGTTGGTGGCGTTGACCGCGAAGCGGAAATCGTTCCAGCGATAGTGGATCGCGGCATCCGCCAGCGCGTAGCCCGGCACCCTCAAATCGCCCTGATTGTCGCCGGCAGATGGTCCGACATAGCGGACGCCGGCGCCAAGGCCCAACCCTTCAAAATCACCTTCCGGGATCGTATAATCCGCCCAGAGCGATGCTGAATGCTTGCCGACGCGGCCTGGCCGGTTGCCTTCTTCGCCATCGACATTGCTCTTGGTGATCTCCGCATCCAGGAAAGTATAAGCCACCGTCACATCAAGACCAAAGTCGAAGCTCGCCACACCTTCTACCTCGATGCCGCGAGAACGAACCTCTCCGGTCTGGACCTGGGCCGTGGGATTGCTGGGATCCTCCGTCAGCACATTCTGCTTCGTCAGATCGAATGCTGACACGGTGATGAAGCTGTTGGAACCGTTGGGCTGGAATTTCACGCCAACCTCATATTGGCGCCCCTCTTCCGGCTTGAACGGTGTGCCATTGGCATCCGTGCCCAGCACCGGCTCGAAGGATTCCGAATAGCTGGCATAGGGGGCAAGGCCGTTGTCGAACAGATAGACCAGGCCGGCGCGACCAGTGAAGGCCTCATCCGACGTAATAGTCTTGATATCGTTCACATGATCGACGTCTTCGGATCTGGCGAAATCGTAGCGACCACCCAGCTGGACCACCAGCTTGTCGAAGAACTTCGCCTGTTCCTGCATGTAAATGCCGATCTGACGAGATTTCCCATCGGTATCGTCATAGACAAAGCCGTTATAGGGATCAGCGCCGTAGTCGGGGTCATAGAGATCGAGCGGGTCAACGTCGTAGCCAATGCCGATATCACTGAAATCGTAATACTGGAAATCGACACCGGCGAGCGCGGTGTGCGCGACCGGACCCGTGTCGAACTTGGCCTGTACCTGATTGTCGACCGACACGGTGGAAAGGGTCGATTTCGTCACGTCGCCAAAGCGCTGGACGGTGCGGTCGTCCAGCAGGCCCCAGGCATAGACTTCCTTGGCATGGCTTTTCAGATGCGCGTAGCGAGCATTCTGGCGCGCCGTGAAGGTCTCGTCGAATTCATGTTCGAACAGATAGCCGATCGAATATTGATCGAGCACATATTCGTCGAAATCCGGTTCGCCGGTGAAGGTGCTCCGCGGAATGTCACCGTTCGGATTGTCATTGATGGTGCCTGACGCCGGGAAGAACTGCACGCCCCAGCCGGCATCATCATGCTGAAAGTGACCAAGGACAGTCAGGCTGGTCTGGTTGTTCGGCTGCCAGGTCACCGCCGGCGCGATGAAGTAGTGATCGTCATTGACGAAATCAACCTGCGTATCGCTGTCGCGCGCGCGGCCGGTCAGGCGATAGAGGACCGTGCCCTCGTCATCGATCGGGCCGCCGAGATCGAACTTGCCCTCGAAACGGTCAAAGGTGCCGATTCCCAATTCGACCTCGTGGAGCGGTTCCTCGGTTGGTCGCTTGGTGACGTAATTCATGATGCCGCCGGGACTGTTCTGCCCGTAAAGCACAGAGGCCGGTCCGCGCAATACCTCCAGCCGTTCCGCGCCATAAATGTCCAGCGGCAGGAAAGCGGAATAGGTGGTGCCCTTCAACTGCAACCCGTCGCGATAGAAGCTGCTGGCATTGGCGTTGAGGCCCCGGATGAAGATGCCGTAGCCACGCATATCATTGCCGAGCAACTCGCTCTGAACGCCCGGCGTGTAGCGCAGCGCTTCACCCAGGCTGGTGGCGCCCTGCGCTTCCAACCGTTCGGCGCTGATGACGGAGATGGATTGCGGCGTTTCGATGAGCGGCGTGTCGGTCTTGGTGGCGGTGGCACTCTGTTTGGCGACATAACCTTCGACCGGGCTCCACGACTTCTCGGCCTCGGCTTGCCCCTCGACCGTCAGCGGCGCCAGCGTGGATGAATCCGATGATGCGGCCTGCTTCTCCAGCACAACCGACCGCTCGCCGACCAGACGCCAGACGATGCCGGTGCCCGCCAGCAAGTGAGTGAGTGCTGCATCCGGCGCCTGCAGACCAGTGACAGCTCGCCCATGTAGGCCGCTCGCGATCTCCGGCGAATAAGAAAGCTGCCAACCCGACTGCCGGCCAAAGACGGCAAGCGCCTCCGACAACGGTAGTGCCGGAATATCGAACGTCACCTGTCCATCGGCTTGCGCCACTTGTAGATCAACGACGGTGAAATTCGTTGCAGCACCGGCCTCCAGTTCACGCAACCGCTGCTTCCAATCCTCGGCTTTCGCCGGCCCTGCCTGCAGCGCGATCAGCGCCAGCGTTGCCATGACATTACCCAGCATCCGCGGCCTATACCGGCCCGCCCACCCATCCACCATCGCCCCATCCCCAAAGTCAGTACTTATATGCAAATAATATGCATTCGCATTCCTACAGTGACTGACGGATGAACGGCCGGAAGCTTGAACCAGTTTTTTTAAGGTCAGCCGGCCGAGACAATGGAGAGCCACGGACTGATTTCCGTGACTCGGCCGCCTTGGGTCTCCGCCACCGCGCGCATCGCGTCGACCGGGCGGCGAAGATCATAGATTCCGCTGACCCGTCGCGCACCGAGCGCGGTGTCGCGCAGTACGATCATGCCGCTGTAATAACGTCCAAGCTCGTCCAGTACCGCGGCTACAGTCCAATCGTCGACCAGGAGCCGGTCCTCGCGCCAGGCCCCCATCGCCTCGGGGGCAAGATGCGCTTCCTGCGCGATACCCGTCGCCAGATCGAGCGTGAGCGCATCGCCACGTTGCAACGTTCGCGCCAGCAGATCGCGTCCGTCCAGCGTGACGGCAACCTGGCCCTCTTCGACAGCGACCGCGATATGGTCGTCATCACGCCGCACGTCGAACTTTGTGCCCAGCGCCACGGCCTGCGCGCGGCCGGCCGTCACCATGAAAGGTCTTTGCGCATCCTTCACGACGGCGAAGAAAGCGCGCCCACGCAACAGCACTATCTCACGCTGTTTCGGGCTAAAGGCGACACAAATGGCCGAGTTGGTGTCGAGTTGCATCTGGCTGCCGTCGGCAAGGTCAATCGCCTTGCGCTCGCCCGTGCCGGTTGCGTGATCGGCACGGAGATCGGTGAGGCTGCCGACCACAAAGGCAGCTGCCACGCCAGCCGCCGCCGCACCGGTGAACCATTGGCGACGGCTTAATACGCGCCGTCTCTGCGGCAAAGCCGTCGCCTGGGCATTGGGACGCTGCAGCCGCTGATCGCTCAGCACCGGATGCAGATGCGGCGCCGTTTCCCAGACCTCGCGGAGCTGGGCATAGATCTCAGCGTGGCTTTCCCGCCGCGCCAGCCAGGCATTAAAGCCAGCCTTGATCGCCGGATCATGCGGCGCGCGGTCGAGTTCGGCCATCCAGTCGAACGCTTCCGTCCAGGCCTGATCATCCACTGCCGGATCCTTGCGAGATTGTCCCTCTGTTATCATGACGTTTGGCGCGTGTGTTTTTGCACCGGTGCCGAGGAAGAATCTGACCGAACGTCATGCAACCGCTTGCCGCAATGCACCGTCGCCTCGCGCAGCAGCCGATAGACAAAACCAGCCGAGACATCGAGCTTGGCCGCGATCTCCGCCACCGAATGGCCGCCAATGCGGTTCATCTCGAACACCAACCGCGTGCGGTCCGGTAATTCCGCCAGGGCACCGGCCAGCTGCCGCAGCAGATCCTGGTCGATCGCCGCCTGCTCCGGCGTTGGATCGGCACTGGGTGCCGTCAGCGGCACTTCCTCATTGGCGCCATGGCGCACTTCAAGGCCGCGACGGCGCAGATGGTCAATGGCGAGATTCCGAACCAGGCGGAAAAGATAGGCGACCGGCCGCTGAATCTCGGCCTCGGGCGGCGATTCAGTGAGCTTGATCCAGACATCCTGCACGACATCCTCGGCGCGCAGCCGGCAGCCCAGCATGGGCGCGATCGACTCCACCAGCGCCGCATGGTTCGAGAGATACGCCCTCACCAATGGATTGTTCTGCCCCAAACCCGTCGCCCCGCCAGCCGCTGCCCCATGCGGCCCCTATGGCAGACATAATTGCGAATGATAATCATTATTACAAGTGTGCTATCAATTTCGCTCAAAATATTAAGCAAACTGATTAGGATGTTGACCAACGGCAATGGGCGGCTTTATATCGGCGTCAAATAACCCAACACATTTATATCCGGGAGAGGGCGGCCATGCGGACCATCAATCATTACATCGGCGGCAAGGAAGTTGCCGGCACATCGGGCCGTTTCGCCGACGTGTTCAACCCCGCGACCGGGGAAGTCCAGGCCAAGGTGACGCTGGCGAGCACCGCCGAACTCGACGCCGCCGTGAAGAACGCGCAGGCGGCCTTTCCGGGCTGGGCCAACACACCGCCCCTCACCCGCGCCCGCATCATGTTCAAGTTCAAGCAGCTCGCGGAAGAGAACACCGACAAGATCGTCGCCATGATCACCGCCGAGCATGGCAAGGTGCTCTCGGACGCCAAGGGCGAGTTCACCCGCGGCCTTGAAGTGATCGAGTTCGCCTGTGCCGCGCCGCAACTCCTCAAGGGCGAGTTCTGCGAGAATGTCGGTACCAATGTCGACAGCTGGTCGGTGCGTCAGCCGCTCGGTGTCGTGGCCGGCATCACGCCGTTCAACTTCCCGGCCATGGTGCCGATGTGGATGTTCCCGATGGCGCTGGTCGCCGGCAATTGCTTCATCCTGAAGCCCTCGGAACGCGATCCCTCGGTCTCCAACATGGTGGCCGATCTCCTCAAGAAGGCCGGCCTGCCCGACGGTGTATTCAACGTCGTCCATGGCGACAAGACCGCGGTCGATGCGATCCTGACCCATCCCGGCATCGAGGCAGTGAGCTTCGTCGGTTCCACCGCCATCGCCGAGTACATCTACACCACCGGCACCGCGCACGGTAAGCGCGTGCAGGCCCTGGGTGGTGCCAAGAACCACATGATCGTCATGCCGGATGCCGATATGGACCAGGCGACCGACGCCCTCATGGGTGCCGGATATGGTTCGGCCGGCGAGCGTTGCATGGCGATCTCGATCGCGGTTGCCGTCGGCGACAAGGTCGGCGATACCCTCATCGAGAAGCTCGCCCCGCGTGTGCGTGGCATGAAGGTGGCGCCGGGCACCGACCCGGACGCCGAAATGGGCCCGCTGGTCACGAAGCAGCATTTCGAGAAGGTCAAAGGCTATGTCGACCAGGGCGTCAAGGAAGGCGCCAAGCTGGTGGTCGACGGCCGCACCTTGAAGCTGCAGGGTTATGAAAACGGCTATTTCCTCGGCGGCTGCCTGTTCGACCAAGTGACGCCGGAGATGAAGATCTACAAGGAAGAAATCTTCGGCCCGGTCCTCTCGGTCGTGCGCGTGCCCGATTACGCCAGTGCCGTGAAGCTGATCAACGACCACGAATACGGCAACGGCACGGCGATCTTCACCCGCGACGGCGACGCCGCCCGCGATTTCGCCTCGAAGATCAAGGTCGGCATGGTCGGCATCAATGTGCCCATCCCCGTGCCGATGGCCTTCAACAGCTTCGGTGGCTGGAAGCGTTCGCTGTTCGGCGATCATCACATGCACGGCATGGAAGGCATCCGCTTCTTTACCAAGCTGAAGACGATTACCGCGCGCTGGCCCACGGGCATCCGCGCGGGCGCCGAATTCGTCATGCCGACCATGAAGTGATGGCGATGAAGTAACCCTTCTTTCCGGGGCATCTTTCTATCTGCGGCCGGATCGGTTAAACCCGATCTGGCCGTTTTGTTATGTGGAGTCCCGATGCCGATCTCGCCTTTCCTGCAGGATGCCTTTGCCCTCGCTCGCCGGAACGGGTGGTCGCGCCGGCAGATGCTGGGCGCGCTCACCGGTGCCGCTGGCGCCAGCCTGTTGCCGCGATCATCCCGCGCTGCCGCCAAGGAACTGGTCTTTGCCAGTTGGGGTGGCGACGAGATCAAAAGCCTCACCCGTGCCTTCGGCAAAAGCTACGAGGCGGCAACCGGCACCTCCATCGTGTTCGACGGCACCGGCCCCACCGAAGGCGCCATCCGCACCCTGGTCGATTCCGGCGATGTCAGTTGGGACCTCTGCGACGCCGACGGATTCACCGCCTTGCGCCTCGGCGCCTCGGGCCATCTCAGCGCCATCGATTACAAGACCGTGGATCCTACCAAGATCATGCCGCCCTTCGCCTTCACCCATGGCGCCGGCGGTTATGCCTATTCCTATGTCCTGGCCTTCGACACGGAACGCTTTGAAGGGCGGCCGCCGCTCAGCTGGAAGGATTTTTTCGATACCCGGAAATTCTCCGGCGGGCGCGCTGTCTATCGCTGGATGAACGGTGCCTTCGAGGCCGCGATGATGGCGGCTAGCGACAAACCGACCGATCCCTATCCCATCGACATCAACACGGCGATCACGCGCCTGGCCAAGCTGAAGCCGCATCTGCTGACCTGGGAAACCGGCGAACAGGTGCAGCAGATGTTCGTCGACAAGACCATCTCCATGGCCTGCATCTGGCACACCCGCGCCGTAGCGCTGGCCAAGGAAAGCGAGGGCAAGATCGCCTTCACCTGGGCCGGTGGCATTGTCTATCCCGGTGTCTGGGTGGTACCGAAGGGCAATCCCGGCGGCTTCGACGCCTTCAACCTCATCGCCCACATGCAGGAACCGGCAAGGCAGATCGAGTTCACCAATCTGCAGCGCGTCGGTCCTGCCAATCCGGCAGCGACGGCGGCAATGCCGAAGGCCCTGCGCGATTACGATCCCACGCAGCCGAGCAATCTCTCTCAGCAGGTGATCGTTGACAGCAAATGGTGGGCCGACAATTTCGACAAGGCCCGCGCCGACTTCGCCGACATGCTGCAGCGGAGTTGAGCGGCGCCTACATCATCATCCAAACGGCGATCGCCACCATGCCAAGCAGGAACGCCGCGATGCCGAGTGTTGCGGCGATCTGCCCTTCGCCCAGCTTCCGACGCGGCGACGTCTCCCTGTCGCGATAGCCTGGCATGCGCTTCTGCATCACGCCGAGTGAGTCGCGGATGGCGCTGAGATCGGTATTTGGCGCCACCGACATGGTGGCATGGCTGATGCCGGCCTCGGCCGGGGCGATGCCATGCTGTGATGCGACATGGGTGAGGTTTTCAGCGATGGAATTACCGCTCGTCGTCGGCTCGTGCAGCAGATTGTAAAAGCCGCGCGACGGGTTGGAGAGAATGCCCTCAAAGGCATTGCCGGCCAGCGCCTCGCCGACGCTGCGCTCGAAGGCCGCCGCTTCGTCGATACCGAGCCCGGCCGAATTCTTGGATCGGCTGAGCCCGCCGATCTCGATCGTGGTGAGGTCGAGTGAGTCCTGCGCCTGTGCCGCCGCCATTTCGACCAGCCGCAGGAACTGGCCCTCACCGGCCATGACCACCGGCAGATCAAGGTCATCGAGCCCCTCGCCGCTGGCGATGTCGCGGCTGAACAGCAGCCAGTTGTCATCGGCTGAACGCCCGGCCTGGGCTTCCATGGCGTAGGATCGCAGGCCGTTTGCTGCAGATTGCAGCGAAACGAGTGCCGCGCGCTTGGCGCGTGGCCGATCGAGCTGGCCGAGGAAGCGCCGCAGATGCGGCCGCTCATCTGCCGCGACAAACGACATCATCGACTGGCCAATGAGGCTCTGCAGGCTCTGGCCCAGATGTTCGCTGCAGGCACCGCGACCTTCCAGGATCCTGGCATCGCGATCGACCAGGAAGGATATCTCCCAGGTTCCTTGCATGGTCATCAACCCCGCCTACCCGGCCATTTATTGCAGCAGCATCGCTCCGAATTCACGCGCGCCACGACACACAGCATTGAACAGCAAGCCGCAACCATGCAGGAATAGCGGTTTATAGAAGGTTAACCACTCCGGTAAGGGATTCGGGCATGCAGGATGATCTGGCTTTTCTGACGGCGGTCGAGTTGATCGCCCTCTACCGCGCCCACAAACTCTCGCCGGTCGAGGCGACCGAGGCGGCACTGGCGGCCATCATGCGGCATAATGCGACGCTCAATGCCTATTGCCTGATCGACCGCGACTCCGCTTTGGTGCAGGCGCGTGCGTCCGAGGCGCGCTGGCAGCGCAACGAACCCTGCGGCCTGGTCGACGGTGTTCCCGTCTCGATCAAGGATCTGGTGCTGACGCAGGGGCTGCCCACCAAGCGCGGCTCGCTGTTGGTCGATGCCAATCAGTCCTGGACCGATGACGCGCCCAGCAGTGCACGCCTCCGCGCCCATGGCGCCGTCATTCTCGGCAAGACGACGACACCGGAATTCGGCTGGAAGGGCGTTACCGATTCACCGCTGACCGGCATCACCCGCAATCCCTGGAACCCGGCGATGACGCCGGGCGGCTCCAGCGGTGGCGCTGCCGTGGCGGCCGCCACCGGCATGGGTGCGCTTCATATCGGCACGGATGGCGGTGGTTCGATCCGGATACCTGCGAGCTTCAGCGGCATCGTCGGTTTCAAGGCGACCTTCGGCCGCGTGCCCGCTTTTCCGCTCTCGCCCTTCGGCAGTCTTGCCAATGTCGGGCCGATGACGCGCTCGGTCGCGGATGCGGCGCTGATGTTCTCGGTCATCTCGCGCCCCGATCCGCGCGATCCTTACACGCTGCCCATCGAGCCCGCCGATTATCATGAGACCTTGAACGGCAACATTGCCGGCTGGCGCATCGCCTTCTCGCCGACCTTGTCGGGCGCCACCGTCGATGCGGAAGTTGCCGCGAGCGTCGCCAAGGCCGTGGCGCGCTTCGAGGCGCTGGGCGCCAAGGTCGATCTCGTCGACCGCGTGCTCGATCCCAGCCTGCTCACATTCCAGACGCATTGGTTCGGCGGTGCTGCGTTCCTGCTCAGCCAGTTCCCGGCGGAGAAGCACAAGCTGCTCGACCCGGGCCTGGCACAGGTGGTCGAACTGGGTCGCAAGATCTCGCTCATGGACCACCTGAATGCCGTGAAGGCGCGCGAGGCGATGAGCACGCATATGGGCCAGTTCCACCAGCGCTATGACCTGCTGGTGACGCCGACCATGCCGATTCCGGCCTTCCAGGCGGGTCACGATTTCCCGCCGCATGTCGCCCACAAGCAATGGTCGGATTGGACGCCCTTCACCTACCCTTTCAACCTCACCCGCCAGCCGGCAATCTCGCTGCCTTGCGGCCTCACCAGCACCGGCCTGCCGATCGGCCTGCAGATCGTGGGGCCGCTTTACGGCGACCGCGCTGTGCTCAACGCCGCCCGCGCCTTCGAGCAAAGCCACCCCTTCCAGCGGCCGAAACTCTGATTTCCTGTGAAAATGCAAGGTTTCGGCGCGGTGACAACGGGCCGCATGGTGGACGGACCCCAAGCCGCTATGGTCTAACAATCCCGACAATTCAGGAAATGCTGGCCGATGTCATCGCTTGAAGGCTCATCCCGATGGACCACTGCCCTGGCACGCGGCTGGTGCCGGAAATGCCCGCGCTGCGGCCAAGCCTCGATGTTCAAGGGGTATCTCTCCATCGGCGATCAATGCGCCGCCTGTGCGCTCCCGTTCGAACCCTTGCGCGCCGATGATGCGCCGGCCTACTTCACCATCGCCATCGTCGGCCACGTCATCGTCACCGGCTTACTGATGCTGGAAAGCTACGTCCATCCGCCGACCTGGGTGCAGCTCGCGATCTGGTTACCGGTCACCGTGATCCTGACGCTGGGCCTGCTGCCCTTCCTGAAGGGCGCCGTCATGGCCGCGATCTACTGCACGCATAAAACAGAGTAGATCAAGTTCTCGCGTAAGCGCGGTGCGAACCAGGCGGCCGCCCGCCTACAACGCCTCGCGGTGCCAGCCCTTGACCCAGCCTTCAACCTCTTCGCCCGGCATCGGGCGGGCGACATGATAGCCCTGCATTTCGTCGCAGCCGAGACGACTGAGAAGATCCCAATCCTCCTGCGCTTCGACACCTTCGGCCACGGTCTTGAGGCCAAGTCGCTTGGCAAGTTTCAGCGAAGATTCCAGCAGGCCGAAGAATTGCGGCTGTTCGAACACGCCGGTCACCAGCGCCTGGTCGATTTTGACCTCGGTGAAAGATGTGCGCGCCAATTGTTCCGCCGTGCCCATGCCGGTGCCGAAATCATCGATCGACAGGCCAAAGCCCATGATGCGCAGGCGCGCCAGTGCTTCGAGCGATGATGCGAACTCGGTGATGGCCGCGGATTCCGTCACCTCCAGCACGATGCGCTCGTGGGCGACACCGTGCTGCTTGGCAAGCTCGGCGATGCGCTCCGGCAAACGCGGCTGATTGAGCGCGTTCTCGGTGAGGTTGACCGAGACGGCTATGTCGATCCCGGCATCGAGCCACACGCGCGCCCAGTTGATGGATTTCTCCAGCACCACATCGGTGATGCCGTCGATGAGCCCGGTACGATCGGCCAGCGGGATGAAAGCGCCAGGCGGCACCAGGCCGCGTTCCGGATGGCGCCAGCGGATGAGTGCCTCGACCGCCGTCACCTCGCCGTCGCTGGCGCGCACACGTGGTTGGAAATGCGGCACGAATTGCTTCTGGGCGATGGCATGGCGCAGATCCTCGACCGACACATGCACCGCGCGCGACCGCAACAGCGGTGCCGCCGCCCGCCGCGCCACCAGGCGCACGATCACGGGGCGAAGATTCTCAGGGCTGATCGGTCGCTTCACATGCCCTGCGACATCCAGGCCGAAACCCTTGGCCATGGTCTCAATCGACCGGATGATGGAATCGTCGAGCGCCGAGGCGATGAGAATATTGGCGGCCAGCCGTCGCTCGGCGATCCGGCGCACAAACTCCACACCATCCATGGCACCGGCCACGTCGCCGGCCTTCACATCCGTGATGACCAGGTCGACGGCGCGCTTCTGCGCGTCCAGCATGGTCAGGGCATGCTCGACGTTTTCCGCCTCAAGAATTTCAGCGGCGCCACAGTCGCGCACCATCTTCACCGCCATGCGGCGGGTGACGCTCTGCTCGTCGATGATGAGGACCCGCAGGCCCGATCCTGACTCAGCCATTTGTGGCACGCCGCATCGTCACGCCTTCGGCTCGAAGATGACGTACCATTTCTTGACCGCTTCGACGGTCTCCCAGCTGCCGGTGAAACCTTTCGGGATGACGAAAGCATCGCCGGTCTTGAACGACTGCGCCTCGCCATCGGCATCGGTGAGGATCGCGTGACCGGCAAGGATCGCGCAGAACTCTTCTTCACCGTAAGTCACCTGCCATTTGCCTGGGCTGGATTCCCAGATGCCGGAGAAGAACTGCCCGGTGGCGTCGGTATAATAGTTCTGCAGCTTGGTGCTGGGATTGCCGCTGATGATGGTGCCGGGCTGGCCGGTTTCCACGGCAGGCGGATTGCTGCCGAAACGAATCAATTTGACGCTCATACGATTCCCCCGAATAACGCCAGACATGTTTAGCATTAATGGCGCAGCCGCGCCACCTTCGCAACTGCACACGGGTGTGCAGCTATGCGGGAAAGCATGGCTGCTCAGCGCGGCCGAGGGCCTTGCGGTCTTTGACGAGCCATCAACTGCCTTTTACAGTCCGGCGCTTCGCGATACCAGCAAGGACCGACCATGACCACGACGACGCCAACGACCGCGACTGGCGCTTCCGCGAATGGCTGGCGCAGCTTGTTCAGCAATGGGCTCGGCCTCTATGTCGTGATGCTCAACCTTGGCATCGGCCTCCATGCCGTCGATGTCTTCGTCGTCTCCACCGTGATGCCGGACGTGGTGCGCGATCTGGGTGGCGCGCATTTCTATGCCTGGTCGACCATGCTCTACATGGTGGCATCGATCATCGGCGCTGCTGCCACGGCCCCCTTGCGCCTGCGCTTCGGTGGACGGCGCGCCTATTGCGCCGGCGCCATCCTGTTCCTCATCGGATCGATCGCCTGTGCGATGAGCCCGCACATGGAAATCTTCATCCTCGCCCGCTTCGTACAGGGCTTCGGCGGCGGCATCGTGCTCTCGCGCTCGATGGCGATGGTGGGCGAGCTGTTTCCAGAGCCGTCGAAGAAGCCGCTCCTGGCCCTCATCTCCTCGACCTGGGGGGTGGCAGCCCTGATCGGCCCCGCGCTTGGCGGCAGTTTTGCGGCGGTGGATTTCTGGCGCGGCGCGTTCTGGTTCAATCTGCCCTTCGTTCTGCTGTTCCTCGGCGTCGCCTTGGCGAAACTGCCGGCCGACCGGCCGCAGCCGGGCATCAAGCCGCAATTTCCCTTCGGCCGGATGGTGCTCCTCACCGCCGGCGTGATGTGCATCGGCACCGCCAGCGAAGGCAGCAGTCTCGCGATCCGCACGGGCCTCATCGTCCTAGCTCTGGCGCTGGTCTTCGTCACCTTCCAGCTTGATCGGCGCGGTCTCAACAGGCTTTTCCCCAGCCATCCGCTCTCGTGGTTCACCACCACCGGCACCGGCTATTGGGCGATGTTCCTGGCTTCCATGACGCATACGGTGATCGGCGTGTTCCTGCCTCTGGCTTTGCAGGAACTCCACGGCCAATCGCCGATCAAAGCCGGTTATATGATGGCGATCCTCGCGATCGGCTGGACCGCGGCGTCTGTCTTCACCGCGAAATGGCGCGGGGCCGCTGTCATCGCCGCGATGGTCTGCGGCATGAGCTTCTGCGTCATCGGTTTGGCCGGCCTCGCCCTTGGCGTGACATCGCTCTCACCTTACGAGATCGCGGCACTCAATGGCCTGGTCGGCATCGGCCTCGGCAGTTCCAACCTGCATCTGGTGGCGGCCGCGATGCGCCACGCGGCACCCGGCGAGGAATCGATCACCGCCTCCTCGATCCCCACCATGCGCTCGCTCGGCATCGCCTTCGGTGCCGCGGCGGCGGGCGCCATCGCCAATGCCGCCGGCCTCACCGATGCACTCGCTCCCAGCGACGTCGCCCGCGCCGTCACCTGGGTGCTGTCGGTGGGGACGCTGGCGCCGCTTTGCGGCCTGCTGTTCGTGCTCCGCTTCGTCGCCTTGCTGCGGCGCACGGGGAATGTAGTCCGCCCCGCCTGAGGCCAACCCACCCAAGCCTGGCCAGACTAAAGTAGGGTGCATCTCACAGGCACGTTGCTTGACAAGGTCGGACATGAATGCATGACTTTGGTCATGTTGCATGACAAATCCGACCGGCCAAAACCGGCGCTTCTCTGGGAGGACCTGACTGTGAAACGCATGATCGTCGCGGCCGTTGCCCTGGCCTTGCTGCCCCTCGCCGCCGAGGCGCAATCCTATCCCGAACAGACCATCACCATGGTGGTTCCCTTCTCCGCCGGCGGCCCCACCGATACAGTGGCGCGCCTGGTCGCAGAATCGATGAGCCGCGATCTCGGCCAACAGGTGATCGTCGAGAATGTCGGCGGCGCTGGCGGCACGCTAGGTGCCGGGCGCGTCGCCAAAGCGGAACCCGATGGATACACCGTGCTGCTCCATCATATCGGCATGGCCACCAGCGCCTCGCTCTATCGCAAGCTCGCCTATGACCCGCGCAACGATTTTGCGCCGATCGGGCTGGTCACCGACGTGCCGATGACAGTCGTGGCCCGCGCCGATCTGGAACCTGCCGACGGCAAAGCCCTGGTCGACTATATCAAGGCCAATGGCGACAAGATCAGCTACGCCAATGCGGGCATCGGTTCGGCGTCGCATCTCTGCGGCATGATGCTGATGAATGCGCTCCAGGTGCAGATGACCACGATCCCCTATAAGGGCACCGGCCCCGCGATGACCGATCTCCTGGGCGGGCAGGTCGATCTGCTGTGCGACCAGACCACCAACACCACCAGCCATATCAAGGCCGGCAAGGTCAAAGCCTATGCGGTCACCACCCCGAAGCGCCTCGCGTCGCTGCCCGACATTCCCACCACCGAAGAAGTCGGCATGGGTGGGCTTCAGGTGGCCGTCTGGCACGCGCTCTACGCGCCCAAAGGCACGCCGCAGGAAGCGATCGACAGGCTCTCGGCATCTCTCAAGGTGGCGCTCAAGGATCCCAAGGTGATTGAGCGCTTCGCCGAACTCGGCACCGAGCCGGTGGCAGAGGACCGTGCGACACCGGAAGCTCTCGGCGCCTATCTGCCGGCCGAGATCGACCGCTGGAAAACGATCATCGACGCGGCCGGCGTCTACGCGGACTGATTGCCCGGTTGATCAATAGCGATTGATTGGCAGATAAATAAACCCCTGCGGCGGGACCTTGACCTGGTTCCGCCGCATTTCTGTTTGCAGATCGGAATTTTTGCGGAATGATACCGGCATGAAAGCGATCGACATCCGCTCTCGGGATCTCTGGGCCGGCCTGCTGATCATGGCGATCGCCGTCCTGTTCGGCGCGACCGCGATCAGCTATCCGATGGGCAGCCCGCAACGCCTCGATTCAGGTGCGTTCCCCGTCATCCTCAGTGGCCTGCTCTTCCTGCTCGGGCTCATCATGGCGTTGGTCGGTATCTTCCGCGGCGGCGCCGTGGGGATCGAACAGTGGACTTGGCGGGGTCTCCTCCTCATCGTCATTCCGCCCATCCTCTTCGGCCTCTTCGTGCGCGAGCTTGGCCTCATCATCTGCCTGTTCGGCGTGGCGCTGCTCAGCGCCTTCGCCAGCCGCATGGCGCGCGCCCATGTCGCCCTCATCCTGGCGGCCGTCCTCACGCTGTTCTGCGTGGGTGTTTTCGTCTATGGCCTCGGCCTGCCGATCCCGCTCGTGGGTCGCTGGCTGCGTTAGAAATAAGGAAGCGTGGCCATGGATATTCTCGCCAATCTCGCCTTCGGCTTCGACACGGCGCTCAGCCTGCAGAACATCGGCTATTGCTTCATCGGTGTGCTGCTCGGCACCGCGATCGGCGTGCTGCCCGGCCTGGGGCCGATCGCCACCATCGCCATGCTGTTGCCAACCACCTTCGCTTTGCCGCCGGTCTCGGCCCTCATCATGCTGTCCGGCATCTATTACGGCGCGCAATATGGCGGCTCGACGACGGCCATCCTCATCAACCTGCCCGGTGAAAGTTCGTCGGTGGTGACTGCCATCGACGGCTATCAGATGGCGCGGCAGGGTCGCGCCGGCGTGGCGTTGGCGACGGCGGCCCTCGGCTCCTTCTTCGCCGGCACTGTGGCCACCTTCCTCCTCGCGGTCTTCGCGCCGCCCTTGGCCGACATTGCACTTGAATTCGGCCCGGCGGACTACTTCTCGCTGATGGTCCTGGGGCTCGTGGCCTCGGTCACGCTGGCCCATGGCTCTCTCCTCAAGGCGCTCGCCATGATCGTTCTGGGATTGCTGCTGGGGACGATCGGCACCGACATCTTCTCCGGCCAGCCGCGCTTCACGTTCGACCGGCCGGAACTCGCCGAGCGGCTCGACTCGCAGTACGGCCGGGCCGGGCTCCTGTTCGTCCAGCCCGCTCTGCCGCTCGACGTCGCCGACGCCGTCTCCGAGCTCGTCGCCCTCCGGCTGCCCGTCGCCG
>NZ_CAKZGO010000038.1 GCF_936916975.1 uncultured Dongia sp.
GTTCTCCGTCACCAAGACGAACGATGGCGGCAAGAGCTTCCGCCAGATCACCAAGGGGCTGCCGGCGAAACCAGCCTTCGACTTGGTGCTGCGACACGCCCTGGACGTGGACCAGACCGGCGATCGGCTGGCTTTTGGCTCCACGACCGGCAATCTGTGGACAAGTTTCGATGGCGGGGAAGGGTGGCAATTGCTGTCCGGCCACCTGCCGCCGGTCTATTGTGTCCGCATGCTTGAATAATTATTGATATATTTCAATATGTTGGTCGCGCCGTTTGACGCACCTGCGGCGCTTGACTAGGGGGATTTAGCGGTTATATTCCGCCCGCTCCCGCGCCGGACTGCCCATGAGGCATGCCCAGCCGCCGGTTTTTACCGGGTCGGACAGCCGGGACATGAACAACGTCGTGAAAAAACGAGAAGGTAACCTATGTCGAAGCGTATTGAAGCCAAGCACAAAATTGACCGCCGTTTGGGCGTCAATCTCTGGGGCCGCCCCAAGAGCCCGATCAATGACCGCGAATATGGTCCGGGCCAGCACGGTCAGCGCCGCAAGAAGCCGACCGATTACGGCATCCAGTTGATGGCGAAGCAGCGCCTGAAGGGCTATTACGGCTCGATCGGCGAGCGCCAGTTCCGCAAGCTTTATCAAGAGGCCGTCCGTCGCCGTGGCGACACCTCCGAGAATTTGATCGGCCTCCTCGAGCGTCGTCTTGAGACCGTGGTCTATCGCGCCAAGTTCGTGCCGACCGTGTTCGCCGCCCGCCAGTTCGTCAACCATGGCCATGTCCTGGTGAACGGCAAGCGCGTCAACATCGGTTCCTACAAGCTGGCCGATGGCGACGTCGTTGAAGTGCGCGATCGCGCCAAGCAGCAGGCCCTGGTGGTCGGCGCCGCGCAGTCGCAGGAGCGCGACACGCCGGATTACCTCGAAGTCGACCATAAGAAGATGACCGCGAAGTTCGTGCGTGTTCCGGCCCTCGGCGACGTGCCGTACCCGGTCAGCATGGAGCCGCATCTGGTGGTCGAATACTACTCGCGCTAAGCCTCGCGAACGAGCCAGAAGAGATGAGGGCCGGTCCAGTGGACCGGCCCTTTTCGTTTGTCTCAGTTGCAGCCCATTCAGTTGCCACGAAGGCGGTCGAAGCCGCTGGTGAGATCGTCGATCAGATCCTGCGGATCTTCTAGGCCTGCATGGAGACGCACAGTCGGTCCCCCTGCATCCCATTTGGTTGCCGTGCGCGCGGTCGTAAGGGCCGAGGGCACGATCAGGCTTTCATAGCCGCCCCAGGAGAAGCCGAGACCAAACAGCTCCATGCCGTCGATCATGGCGTTCACGCGTTCCTCCGCGGCGGGCTTTAGTACCATGCCGAAGAGGCCAGTTGAGCCCAGAAAATCGCGCTTCCACAGCTGATGGCCGGGATGATCCGGTAGAGCTGGATGCAGCACGCGCTCGACCTCCGGCCGGCCCTGCAGCCACTTCGCCAGGATCAGCGCGCCTTCCTGATGCTGGGTGAGGCGTGCCGACAAAGTACGGATGCCGCGTAGCGCCAGATAGCAATCGTCCCCACCGACGGCAAAGCCCATACCGTGCACCTGGGTCTTCACCTGCTTATAGAATTCCTCGCGCATGGTGATGATGCCCATCATCACGTCGGAATGCCCGACCAGATATTTGGTGGCGGCATGGACGACGAGATCGACGCCGTGGCGATAGGGCTTGAAGTAAAGGGGACTGGCCCAAGTGTTATCCATGATAACGATGCAGCCCTTGGCGTGCGCTGCGGCGGCAATTGCCGGCACGTCCTGGATCTCGAACGTGTGAGAGCCGGGGCTCTCCAGATATACGACTTTAGTATTGGGTCGGATGAGCTCGGCGATGCCGGCGCCGATCAACGGATCATAATAGGTGGTCTCGACACCGAACTTTTTCAGCTGGCTGTCGCAGAAGAAACGGGTGGGCTCGTAGACGCTGTCGACCATCAGCACATGATCGCCGGCGCCGACAAAGCTCAGCAGGGCCCCGGCTACGGCACCCATGCCCGACGGAACGGCAACGGCCTTGTCGGCTTCCTCCAGCGCCGCCACGGTCTCCTCCAGAGCGAAGGTCGTAGGCGTGCCATAGCGGCCATAATAGACGTTGTTAAACTTGTCACGGCCGCGGGCCCGCATGTCGGCGACGTTGTCATAAAGGATTGTCGAGGCGTGATAGACGGGAGGGTTAACGATGCCCTTGTTGGCCTTCGGGTTGTTGCCTAAGTGGGTAATAAGGGTGCGATCACGCCGTTTCATAAGCCGTTCCGATGTGCTGATGTTAAGACAGACAGGCTTTACCACCCCGGCGATGCTGTTCCTAGCCCAGCAAAACTTGATCTATTCCAAAGATGAGAGCGTCGTTGGCAGGCTGCTGTAAGCCCGAAACCCCTGGTCAGGAAGCTTGTGAGAGAAATTTCCTTGTGTTACAGAAAATTCAAGCTGCTTTCGTCTCTGGGAACTGCACCCGTAAATGGGGCATTGGCGAGATCAGTGAAGACAAATAAAGAACTCCAGGGAAGGACTTCCAAATGAAACAACTTAAGTATGTCGTTGCCGGCGTGGCGCTATTGGCAGGGATGGCCACGGCTGCCCAGGCAGGGACGCTCGACGACGTTAAGGCGCGCGGCAAACTGCTGTGCGGTGTCACCACGGGCTTGGCGGGTTTCGGCGCGCCCAACGACAAGGGTGAATGGGCCGGTCTCGACATCGACCTGTGCAAGGGCATTGCCGCTGCTGTGTTTGGCGATGCGACCAAGGTTGAGTACAAGCCGCTCTCGGCCGAACAGCGCTTCACGGCGTTGCAGTCGGGCGAAGTCGACGTGCTGGCGCGCAACTCGACCTGGACGCTCAAGCGTGACACCGAGCTGAAGCTCGATTTCGTGACCGTCAACTACTACGACGGCCAGGGCTTCATGGTGCATGCCGATTCCGGTGTGAAGAGCGCACTGGAATTGAAGGGCGCCACGGTGTGCGTGCAGGAAGGCACCACCACCGAAAAGAACATGGGCGATTACGACAAGGCCAACGGCCTTGGCTTCCAGCCGGTGAAGTTCAAGGAAAATGATCAGGCCCGTGCAGCCTATGACGAAGGCCGTTGCGATGCCTACACGACTGACGCGTCCGGTCTTGCTGGCGAGCGCACCGCGCTGAAGGATCCGAAGAACAACATCATCCTGCCGGAAATCATCTCCAAGGAACCCCTTGGCCCGGTGGTCCGTCATGGTGACAACCAGTGGGGCGACATCGTCCGCTGGACGCACTTTGCAACGCTGGTTGCCGAAGAGAAGGGCATCACCCAGGCGAACCTCGCCGAAGTGATCGCTGCCAACGGCGCCGACAACGCCAGCGCCGACCCGGAAACCCAGCGCATGCTGGGCATCACCGGCAATCTCGGTGAAGGTGCTGGCCTGACCATTACCTGGGCCCAGGACGTCATCAAGGCCGTCGGCAACTACGGCGAAATCTTCGACCGCAATGTCGGTCCGAAGACCAATATCGGCCTTGAGCGTGGTCTCAATGCCCTTTGGAACAAGGGTGGCCTGCAGTACGCAGCCCCCTTCAACTGAGCCACTGATCTTTGATCACCCGCGCCTGGCTGTTTAGCCGGGCGCGGGGTTTATCTTAACGCGACCCGATCGGGGAGGCGTGGGTATGGCTTTGGCCAAAGGGGCGCCTGAATCAGGCGCAGTCGCCAATCCGGCGACACCACAGGTAATCGCCTTTTGGCGAGACGAACGAAAGCGCGGTATGATCGCGCAGGTCGTCGTTGTTGCAGCGCTGCTTGGTTTTATCTGGTTTCTGCTGCGAAACTTTCTGATCAAGCAGGAGATGAGCGGCGCGCCGCCCTTAAGTCTCTATTTCCTGCAAGACGTCGCTGGTTTCCAGCTGAGTTTCTCGCTCATTCCGCTGACTCTGGATTCGCCCATCGGGCGGGTGATATTTGCCGGTGCGCTCAATACCCTGATCGCGGCCTTCTTCGCCGGCATCATCGCCACATTTCTGGGGCTGCTGGTCGGTATCGCGCGCCTGTCGAAGAACTGGCTGATCTCGCACATCGCGGCGACCTATATCGAAATCATCCGCAACATCCCTTTGCTGCTGCAATTGGTCTTCTGGTACGGCGGCGTGCTCACGGCGTTGCCAAAGCCGAAAGACAGCATCAGCCTGCTTGACGTTGTGTTCCTCAACATCAAAGGCCTGTTCCTGCCTAAACCGATCCTGCAGGAAGGGGTGGGGCTGTTCTTCATTGCCATCGCTGTCGCCATTGGCCTTGCCATTTTTATCGCGCGCTGGGCCCGCAAACGGCAAATGGCGACCGGCCAGCAATTCCCAACGATCATCGTCAACACGGCCTTGATCATACTGTTGCCAGCCTTCGTCTTCGTATTGTTGCACGATCCCATCGGCTGGGAGTTTCCTGAGAAGGGCGCCTTCAATTTCAAGGGTGGGCTGACCGTTCAACCGGAAATGACCGCGCTCATCGTTGGTATTGGCATCAGCACGGCGGCCTATGTTGCCGAGATCGTGCGTGCCGGCATCATCTCCGTCAGTCATGGCCAGTCCGAGGCATCCCACGCACTGGGATTGAAATCGAGCTGGACCCTGCGGCTGGTCGTCCTGCCGCAGGCGTTGCGCGTCATCATCCCGCCGATGATCAGCCAGTATCTCAACGTGGTGAAGAATTCGACCTTGGCCGGCTTCATTGGCTATGCGGATCTCTTTGCCGTCATCGGCACGTCCCAGAACCAGACCGGTCGTGCCGTCGAATGCGTGGTCATCCTGATGGTGTTCTACCTCACGATCAGCTTGATCATCTCGACCATCATGAATGTCTACAACAAGCGCGCCGCGCTGATAGAACGGTGAGGGCGCCATGACCGATATGACAGATCAATCGATTGTTCCCGGCACTCGACCGGACCTGCCGCCACCTGTGACGGAATCCGGCGTCATTGGTTGGCTCAGGCACAACCTCTTCTCGAGCTGGTGGGACAGCCTGCTGACGCTCAGCGCAATCTACATCGTCTATCTGATCGTTCCGCCCTTCATTTCCTGGGCCTTTGTCAACGCTGATTGGCAATTCCTGCCATCGGTCATATCGGGGGAGAAGGCGCCGGAGTTTTCCGATTGCACCTCCGGTGGCGCCTGCTGGATCTTCGTGCGCGCGCGCTTCGGACAGTTCTTCTACGGATTCTACCCGGATGCAGAACGCTGGCGGGTGAACCTCGTCCTCGTGATGCTTGTCGCGTCGATCTACGGCCTGCTGTCCGAGCGCATCAAGAACAAGAAGCCGATCGCCTGGTTCTTCTTTGCCGTGTTTCCCTTGCTGGCGTTCTTCCTGCTGTATGGCGGCATCGGCCTGCCGGTGGTGCCGACCCAGCAATGGGGCGGGTTTATGCTGACCCTCACTTTGGCGGGCATCGGCATCGTCTTTTCACTGCCGATCGGTATTCTGCTGGCGCTCGGGCGTCGGTCGCAATTGCCGATCGTGCATCTGCTCTGCGTGCTGTTCATCGAATTCGCGCGCGGCGTACCGTTGATCACCATCCTGTTCATGGCCAACGTCATGCTGCCGCTGTTCCTGCCGCAGGGCGTCGAGTTCAATATTCTGCTTCGGGTCCTGATCGGCGTGACGCTGTTCGCTTCGGCCTATATGGCGGAAGTGATCCGCGGCGGCCTGCAGGCCCTGCCCAAGGGGCAATATGAAGGCGCCATGGCAATGGGCCTCGGCTATTGGGCGATGATGCGTCTCATCATCATGCCGCAGGCTCTGCGCGTCGCTATTCCCGGCATCGTCAACAACTTCATCAGCCTGACCCAGGATACGACGCTGGTCGCCATTGTCGGCCTCTATGACTTCCTCAACATCGTGCGCGCCGGTTCCAGGGATTCAAATTGGATCGGTACCGAAATCGAAGGCTATGTCTTCTGTGCCTTCGTCTACTGGATCTTCTGCTTTGCGATGTCACGCTACAGCATGCGCATCGAGCGTAAACTTCAAACCGGCCATAAGCGCTGAGGGGCTAGCAATGAGCACACAAGCACAAGCCAATCCGTCCGGTGCCGACCTCGCCATCAGCGATGAGGTCATGATCGGTCTTACCGGCGTCAACAAATGGTACGGCCAGTTCCATGTCCTGAAAGACATCGATCTCACCGTCTTGAAGGGAGAGCGCATCGTCATCTGCGGCCCGTCCGGCTCCGGCAAGTCGACGCTGATCCGCTGCATCAACCGGCTGGAGGAACATCAGCGCGGTCGCATTGTGGTTGATGGCATCGAGCTCACCCACGATCTCAAGAACATCGAGAAGGTGCGGCGCGAAGTGGGCATGGTGTTCCAGCACTTCAACCTGTTCCCGCATCTGACTGTGCTCGACAATCTGACTCTGGCGCCGATCTGGGTGAAGAAGGTGCCGAAGAAGGAAGCTGAAGAGGTAGCGATGCACTACCTCAAGCGCGTCAAGATCCCTGAACAGGCCGGTAAGTTCCCGGGGCAGCTATCCGGCGGTCAGCAGCAACGCGTCGCCATAGCGCGCTCGCTCTGCATGAGTCCGAAGGTCATGTTGTTCGACGAACCCACGTCGGCGCTCGATCCGGAAATGATCAAGGAAGTGCTCGATGTGATGATCGAGCTGGCACGGTCCGGCATGACGATGATCTGCGTCACCCACGAAATGGGGTTTGCCCGCACGGTGGCGAACCGGGTCATCTTCATGGATAAGGGCGAGATCATCGAGCAGAACGAGCCGGAAGAATTTTTCAACAATCCGAAATCGGACCGGACCAAGCTGTTCCTCAGCCAGATCCTGCATCATTGATCGGCGAGACTACCGGGCGAGTAGGGCGGCGATAGCTTTGGTCGGATCGGATGCCGACCAGATGCTGGAATCTGGTGCCAGAAAATCGGCGCCAGCCGCGACGAATTGCGCAGCAATCTCCGGTGTGAAAGCGCCGGCAACGACGCTGGGCACCGTCATCATTTCTGTCCACCAGGCGATGAGGTCGACCGCGTCGGCTTCCATGGCTTCCGCAAGGGCAAACTCCACGTAATCGGCGCCGGCTTCGCCCACTTCCATGGCGGTATGGCGTTCAAGTGGGCAAGCAACGCCGACGATCCCGTCTGCGCCAATGATGCGCCGTGCTTCGCGGTATCGGCTGGTGTCGGCGAGGTGGACACCGTCAGCACGCAGCTTGGCGGCCAAGTCGGCATCATCGAGGAGAACTGCAACACCCTTATCCTGCGCCAGCGGCAGCAGGGTCTTGGCGACGGTCGTGACGCGGGCTGCGTCCGTCCCCGTGATGCGCAGGCAGGCGATATCCGCAGCCGTCATCGCCGCTTGCAGCTGGCCGGCAAAAGCAGAGATATCAACGCCGCCCGAGACAAGCTCGGGCGGCGTGGTGAGATAGAGCCGGCAGGTTGGGGTTTCGGCGGAGATCGCCTTATTCCTTGCCCTGATAGATCTTGATGATGGTGTCGAGCATCTTCAACGCTTCTTCGCGCGGACGCTGGAAGGTGTTGCGGCCGATGATCGACCCGTTGCCGCCGCCATCGCGAATGCCGCGGACTTCGTCATAGAGACCGTCGAGGCCCTTCGAGGCACCGCCCGAGAAGACGACGATGCGCTTCCCGTTGAAGCAGGCCTGCGTGACGTGACGGATGCGGGCCGCCATCGTGCTGATGTCGATCTTTTCCTTCTCGTAGACCTTCTTCGCTTCGCCGGGTTCAAGGAAGGTTGTGGGCGGCTTCACCTTGATGATATGGGCGCCGAGCAGGGCGGCCATGTGCGCGGCATAGGCGCAGATGTCCATGGCGGTCTCGCCATCCTTGCTGATCCCATCGCCGCGCGGATAAGACCAGACCACGACGGCGAGGCCGACGGCCTTGGCCTCTTCCGACATCTCGCGGATTTCTTCCATCATCTCGAAGGCGTAATCGGAGCCAGGGTAGATGGTGAAACCGATGGCCGAGCAGCCGAGGCGCAGCGCGTCGTTGACCGTGCCGGTAACGGCCTGGTCCTTCAGCGTCGCGAGGCTGTTGGAGCTGTTGACCTTGAGGATAGTGGGAATCTGGCCGGCAAAGGTGTCGGCGCCGGCTTCGATCATGCCGAGCGGTGCAGCATAGGCGGAAAGGCCAGCCTCGATCGCGAGATCGAAATGGTAGTGGGGGTCATAAGCCGCCGGATTGGCGGCAAAGCTGCGGGCGGGGCCGTGTTCGAAGCCCTGATCGACGGGTAGGATGACGAGGCGGCCGGAGCCACCAAGACGGCCGCTCATCAGGATGCGGGCCAGATTACCCTTGGTCCCGGGGTTGTCAGATTCATAATGCGAAAGGATCTTGCGAACTTTTTGCGTTGTTTTCATATATTTAGCTCCCGAGGGCCGATGGGAGGCAGAAATGCTGCCCCGCACAATGAAGGTCGGGATCGGTTAATAGCCAGATTCCGTCCCCAGTTCAATCCAGCGCGGCCGCCAGCTGCGCTGAAGTCACGGAAATGTAGGAAGGGGAATCAGCCGACCGCCGCGGCTTTCAGCAGACTGGCAACGCGCAGGGTCACGGCTGGACGAGGGGTGGCATATTCGGGACCCAGACTTTCGGGTCCGGGGCGTGGAAGGCAAAGGCCAATTTGAAGCTTTCGGCGATGCGGTTGGCGCGTTCGATAAACGCATTGGCGAGCGACGGCGTGAAGAGATCCCGCGCCGTTGCCGTGAACAGTTCCAGCCAGCGGGCGAAATGGCGGGGCTCAATCTCGCCGATCTTGATGTGGGCGGGGATCGGGCGGCCTTTGTAGCGCCCGGTGGTCAGCATGACGGACGACCAGAAGCTGCACATGGTTTTGAGGTGCGGGGTCCAATCCTCGCCGATCACCCGCCCGAAAATCGGCCCTAAATCGGGATCCTGGCGGATTTGGGCATAAAAGGTCGCGACCAGATCCTCGATCTGGGCCTCGGTCGGGATGGCCTCATGGCCGCTCGTCTCGGAAACAGACATTTCAGATACCTATTAAGGTGAATATCAAATACATAATTTAACCGTGGGCTTGCGGCAAGGGCCTGCGACAACTGGCCTTGCTGGCCGTCGCTCGCGATGAAGTGATCGGCTGGATCAGCGCGCGATCTGGCGAAGTGCCCGCTGGCGTGAGATATCGATGGTCTATGGGACGGCGGGTATCGCCAAGGAAGATCGCCATGCGTCGTTGGATCATTGTCGTTGCCGGGTTGCTGCTGAGCGCCTGCGCGCCAAATTATGCCGGGCCGGTCAGTGCCACCCCCGGCTATGTGGTGAACACGTCACCCTATGCCTATGGCGGCGGGTCGCCATATGTGTCGCCTTGGAATTCGCCCTATGGGTTCAATTCCGGCTATGGCGGGTCCAATCGTTTCTCGCCCGAAAAGGGCCTGACCTGCGACCGCAGCCGGAACATCTGCTACGATCGATACGGTGTCGACTATTACGAAACCCAACAGTACCTCGGGTCGAGATCCGCCAAGCGTGGTGTCAAACGCTATGGCGAACAGGCCTTTATCTTCGCACCACAGCAGGGCGTGGTGTGCGATCGCCGCAGCCAATCCTGCTCGGACAGTGGCGGCCTTAACGCCAGCCTGACGCGCAAGTACTTTAGCAAGAACGACACCAGGCGCGTTGGCGCGTGGACGACTGCCGACCTGTTTTCACCCCAGGCGGGTGTTGCCTGCAATCGCACGGCGCAAATTTGCAGCGACAATAACGGCGCCAGCGTCAACCTGACGACTCTGTATCTGGGCCAGCAGGCCGGGCTCAATCTTGCCAATCAGCAGAACCAGCCAGCGCCGGTGGCACCGATTGCTGCGCCGGTGATTGCACCCGTGACTGGCATCATGCCGGATCCGATATCTCCCCCAACGAGTGAGCCGATCCTGCTGCCGCAACCGGTTGCTGCACCTGCCGAAGCTGAAATCCTGCCAGCGGAAGCAGAACCGGCGCCAGCGCCGCAAACTCTGGAGCCTGATCCCATTCCCGTGGTGGAGCCCGTGGTCGAACCTGCGCCCATAGCCAGCCCGGCACTGGAACCTGTCGTCATGCCCGAGGTCACGCCCGAGCCGGCACCCGAACCTGTCGTGATGGCGCCGGAACCGGCTCCGTCACCGCCACCAGCGGCTGAACCCGCCCCAGCCCCGGAACCTGCGCCGACTGCGGCCTGCGAGGGCGAAACCTGTCCGTAGAACTGGGAATATGTCGCAGGCCGCGTTAACGGGTTTCCTTGCTATTCAGAATAACTCGCAATATCGTTTTCGCTTGATCATCAAGTGACGCCGAGCCCGCGAGGGTAGGGCGCCGCGTTGCGCGAGAGTTGGTCCTTTGGCCACGATTGACACCACAGCCGATGCGCCAGGGCGCCTTTCAGCAGCACGTATCATGCGCCCGCAGATCTGGAACATTCTGGCGTGGTTGATCGCCTTTGCGGTGGCATTTCCCATCCTGGTGGTCTTTTCCAATGTCTTTGCCGCAAAAGGCGCCATTTGGAGCCATCTCGCCGAAACGGTGCTGCCGAGTTATGTCGGCAATTCCATTCTTTTGTCCGTTGGCGTCGGGATCGGCGTTCTGCTGATCGGTGTGCCGGCCGCCTGGATGGTCACTCTGTGCCGCTTCCCCGGCCGGCGCCTGTTCGATTGGGCGCTGCTGTTGCCCATGGCGATGCCAGCCTATGTCATTGCCTATACCTATACAGGCCTGCTCGATTACGCGGGTCCCGCCCAGACGGCGTTGCGGGACGTGCTGGGGTTAGAGGGCGGGTTGCGTTGGATCCCTGACATCCGCTCGCTGCCGGGCGCCATCGTCATGCTGGTGCTGGTCCTCTACCCTTATGTCTATCTGCTGGCGCGCGCGGCGTTCCTTGAACAATCGGCTTGCGTGCTGGAGGTCAGCCGCACCCTTGGCTGCTCGCCCTGGCGCGGATTCTGGCGGGTGGCATTGCCGCTGGCACGTCCGGCCCTCGTTGCCGGTGTGGCGCTGGCACTCATGGAAGCGCTCAACGATTTCGGCACCGTGCAGTATTTTGGTGTCGACACGCTGGCAACCGGTATCTACCGGGTCTGGCGCGGCATGGGCGATGCGACCGCGGGGGCACAGCTTGCCGCCTTGTTGCTGGTGTTTGTGTTCGTTCTCCTGGCTCTCGAACGCTGGTCACGGGGGCGGCGCAGCTTTGCGCATTCGACCACACGCTATCGCCCGCTGCCGCGCTATCAGTTGACCGGTCCCCACGCTCTGGGGGCGGTCCTCGGCTGTGCGGTGCCTGTCACATTCGGCTTTCTGTTGCCGGCGTCGGTGCTGCTCTATTGGGCGATTGTGAACATCGACGCCTGGGCCGGCGAGAAGTTCCTGGTCCTGATCCGCAACAGTTTCTTCATGGCGGGATTTGCGGCGCTGCTGGCAGTCTGCCTTGCGTCGATCCTGGCTTACGCCTTGCGTCTGCATCCGACGCGCCCCACGCAATGGGCCGTCCGCATTGCCAGCCTCGGCTATGCGATTCCAGGACCTGTGCTGGCGATCGGCATCCTGCTGCCATTTGCCGCGATCGATCACACGCTCAATGCGTGGGCAAAGGCGACGCTCGGCATATCGCCTGGGTTGATCCTGAGCGGGACGCTGGTGGCGGTCACCTTTGCGTATCTAGTGCGGTTCCTGACGGTCAGCCTGAACGTCGTCGAAGCCAGCCTCGGCAAGGTGACGCGCTCGATGGATTTTGCCGCGCGGTCATTGGGGCGGACGCCGTTCCGTACGCTCACCGATGTTCACCTGCCGATCATGCGCGGCAGCCTTTTGACAGCCGGTATTGTCGTCTTCGTCGATGTGCTGAAAGAACTGCCGGCCACCTTGGTGCTGCGGCCGTTCAATTTCGACACGTTGGCCACGACGACGTACAACCTTGCCAGCGACGAGCGCCTGGCGGAGGCCGCCGGCCCTGCCTTGGCAATGGTTGCTGTCGGCATCCTCCCGGTTTATCTGATGGCCCGGGCCAGCGCAGTCGCGCGTCCCGGCCAGGGGAATCTCGCGGAAGATGGCGACAAGATGCTTATGACGAAGCAATACGCATGAACAGCCGATCCAACTGTGCGCTGGATCTTCTCGACGTCAGCCATGCGTATGGCGACCTCACTGCGGTAGACCATGTCTCACTGCATGTGAACGAGGGTGAAGTCATCTGCCTGTTGGGGCCGTCCGGTTGCGGCAAATCGACTATCCTGCGTCTTGCTGCCGGCCTGGAAGCGCTACAGCAGGGCCGTGTCGCCATGCAGGACCGAATGGTGGCCGATGGCGGGCTGGGTCAAAGCCTGCCGCCGGAACTGCGCGGCGTCGGCCTGGTGTTCCAGGACTTCGCGTTGTTCCCGCATCTCACCGTCGCGCGCAACGTGGCTTTCGGATTGGGCCGCATGGAAGCCGGCGCTCGTGCTGCAAGGATCGCCGAAGTGCTGGATCAGGTCGATATGGCGGACTATGCAGGGGCCTATCCGCATGCGCTCTCGGGTGGGCAGCAGCAGCGTATTGCCCTGGCGCGTGCCCTGGCGCCGCAGCCGGCTATCCTGCTCCTGGACGAGCCGTTCTCCGGCCTCGACGCCAGGCTGCGCGAGCAGATACGCGACGATACCTTGCATGTTCTGAAGCGGAGCCGGACTGCAACATTGATGGTGACGCATGATCCTGAGGAAGCCATGTTCATGGCCGATCGGATTTATCTGATGCAGGCCGGACGGGTGGTGCAGAGCGGGTCGCCGGACGCGATCTATCATCGTCCGGTAAACCCTTTTGTGGCGCGCTTCTTTACCGCCACCAATGACCTTGGCGGGGTCGTGCAAGGCGGTGCGGTGCAAAGCCCGCTCGGGCTGTTGCCGGCACCTGGGCACGCCGACGGCGCGGCCGTGCAAATCCTCATTCGACCCGAGAGCATCCATCTCGTCGCTGCGGGTGGTGGAGACACCAACAGCCGGATCGTCCCAGCGATAGTCGAGGAGGTGCGATTTCTTGGCAGCAGCAAACTATTGGTGGTCCGCCTGGAAAGTGGCGAGAACCGCTCGCTGACCCTGCGGGTACGCCATGCCGGCCGCCATTTGCCCGAACTGGGCAGCCAGATCCTGCTGCAGCTTGATCCCGCCGACGCGCTTATCTTCCCCGAAGGCCGGGAGGGTGGCGATCTCTACCGCCGGGCAAGCACGGAAATTCGGGCCTTGTCAGCAGGTTAGCAGTGCCTAAATGATAATGACTAGCTATTGTAGCGAAGCGGCGGATTTGCCATAGTCCGCCCGGGTCCGGCGCCCACCGCCGGAGGGAATTAGATTTGAGGAGAGGCCCAGATGGGTAGCTTCAGCATTTGGCATCTTCTGATCGTTTTGGTCGTCGTGCTCGTCCTGTTCGGCGGCGGCGGTAAACTGTCGAAGATCATGGGCGACCTTGGAGCCGGCATTAAGGACTTCAAGAAGAACATCAAAGACGGCTCCAAGGATCAGGCCGACGTCACCGTCGCCAAGACCGAGGAAAAGCCGCGGGAAACCATCATCGACCGCAGCTGAGCCGGCGCAAAGGTCCCTGTGGCCGATCGCGCCCCAACGATACTGGGCTAAAAGGGTAAAGCTGGATGTTCGACATCGGCTGGAGCGAGATGGCGATTATCGCCGTCGTGACGTTGGTTGTGCTCGGGCCGAAGGAATTGCCGCACGCCTTGAAGACGTTTTCCCATTGGATGCGCGCGGCGCGGAAGTTGGGTAGCGAGTTTCAGAGCGGCGTCAATGAGATCGTGCGCGATGCGGAACTTGATGACGCCAAGCGCGAACTGCAGAAGTTGAGCAAGCATTCGATCAGCGACAAGATTGAGAAGGCGATCGACCCCTCAGGTGATCTCAAGAAAGCGATCAACGCGCCGATTGAGGAGACCAAAAGCGCGCTGTCGCAGACGGAGAGCACACCGGCCAGTGTGCCGGCGGCAAGTGTCGCTGACCTCCCGCCATTCCCGGGCGCCAGTCAACCTTCGCTCACGCCGCCGGTAGCGCCTGTCGAGGTGATACCTGCAAATGCCGATCCCTTGCCGGCTGATCAGCAAAAATCCGACAAGAGCATTTCCGCATGATTGGCGCCGAAGAAGACAAGAAAATGCCGTTGCTCGAGCATCTGGTCGAGCTGCGCTCGCGGTTGCTCTATGCCGTGGCGGGCTTCTTTGTCGCTTTCCTGATCTGCTTGTATTTTGCCCAGCCGATCCTCGACTTCCTGCAGCGCCCGCTTGCGGAATTGCTGCCGGAAGGGCGTCGCATGATCTTTACCGATTTGACCGAGCCGTTCTTCACGCAGTTGAAGATCGCTGCATTCGGAGCACTTTGCGTTTCGTTCCCGGTTATTGCCTCTCAGATTTGGGCGTTCATCGCGCCGGGCCTCTATAAGCATGAGAAGCACGCCTTCCTTCCTTTCCTGATCGCGACCCCGATCATGTTCGCGATTGGCGCGGCGTTCGTCTACTACGTCCTGATGCCGATGGCATGGCGTTTCTTCCTTGGCTTTGAAACCCAGGGCGGTGATGGGGCGTTGCCGCTGCAGCTCGATGCCAAAATCGGTGAGTATGTCGGCCTGGTCATGAAGTTGATCTTTGCCTTCGGCTTTTGTTTCGAATTGCCGGTCTTTCTTACGCTGCTGGCAAAGGTGGGCATCATCGGTTCGCAAGGGCTGCGCGACAAGCGGCGTTACGCGATCGTCGGTATCGTCGTCGTGGCTGCTATCGTTACCCCGCCGGACGCGCTCAGCATGATGTCCCTGGCGCTTCCAATGATCGGCCTCTACGAGATATCCATCCTGCTTGCGCGGCTGGTTGAAAAGAAGCGAGCAGAAGAAGAGGCCAACCCCACGGAAGAAGAGCCTGCGACGGACGTCAAACCCGCCTGATCCGTGCTTTGACCGATAACGGGTTCCGTCTTATAAGTTGAGCCGAATCGCGGATTTGGAGCTCGACCGCTAAATGTTTGACCCTAAATGGATTCGTGACAATCCCAGTGCTTTCGACGCGGGCCGGGCGCGGCGCGGATTGCCGCCGCTTGCAGCCATGGTCACCGAGCTCGACTCCAAGCGCCGCGCGACCCAGACCGCGTGGCAGGAGATGCAGGCCAAGCGCAACGACCTGTCGAAGCAGGTCGGCCAGCTGAAGGCCAAGGGTGGCGATGCTGCGGCCGTGATGGCCGAAGTGGCCCTGCTCAAGGACCGCATGGTGGCGGCCGAGGCGGAGGAACTGAAGGCGGCGGAAGAGCTGGAAGCGTTGTTGGCGCAGCAGCCGAACCTGCCGGCCAACGATGTCCCCGAAGGCGCCGATGAAACCGCCAATCGGGTCGAGCGCGAAGTCGGCCAGCGCCGCAACTACGCTTTCACCCCGAAGCAGCATTTCGAGATCGGCGAAGCGCTGGGCCTGATGGATTTCACCGCTGCCGCTAAAATCTCCGGCGCGCGTTTCGTGGTGTTGAAAGGGGCGCTGGCAAGGCTGGAACGGGCGCTTGGCCAGTTCATGCTCGATCTGCATACCGGCGAGCACGGCTATACCGAGATCAACCCGCCGTTTCTGGTGCGGGATGTTTCGCTCTATGGCACCGGCAACCTACCCAAATTTGCCGAGGACCTGTTCAAGACCGAACAGGGCCTTTATCTCATTCCGACATCGGAAGTGCCGCTGACCAACATGGTTGCGGACGAGATTGTCGATGAGGGCAAGTTGCCGCTGCGCTTTACCGCCCTCACACCTTGCTTCCGCTCGGAAGCGGGCGCGGCCGGGCGCGACACGCGCGGCATGATCCGCCAGCATCAGTTCCTCAAGGTCGAGATGGTATCGATTGCGCATCCGGATGAATCCGATGCCGAGCATCAGCGCATGACGAAATGTGCCGAGAATGTGCTTGCGAAGCTGGAACTGCCTTATCGCGTGGTCACGCTTTCGACCGGTGATATGGGCTTCTCGGCGCAGAAGACACATGACATCGAGGTCTGGCTGCCGGGACAGGGTGCGTTCCGTGAAATTTCCAGCGTCTCCAATTGCGGCGAGTTCCAGGCGCGCCGCATGAAGGCGCGTTGCCGCAAACCGGGCGAGAAGGGCACGCGCTTTGTCCATACGCTCAACGGATCGGGCGTTGCCGTCGGCCGCTGCCTGATCGCGGTTCTGGAAAACTACCAACAGGAAGATGGTTCGGTGGTCATCCCGGCCGCCTTGCGCCCTTACATGAACGGTCTCGAGGTCATTCGTCCCCATGCTTAAGTTGCCCTTCGATCTGAAGAAAGCACGCATCCTCGTCTCCAATGACGATGGCATCCATGCGCCTGGTTTGAAGGTGCTTGAGCGTATCGCCCGGAGTCTGTCGCCGGATGTCTGGGTCGTGGCACCGGAAAGCGAGCATAGCGGTGCCTCGCATTCGCTGACGTTGCGCCGCCCTCTGCAGATCCAGAAATTCGGACCGCGCAGGTTCTCTGTGTCGGGCACGCCCAGCGATTGCACACTCATCGCCGTCAATCACATTCTCGCTGACCGACGCCCCGATATTGTGCTGTCGGGTGTCAACCGCGGCGGCAATCTGGGTGAAGACGTTCTTTACTCGGGCACCGTCGCTGCGGCGATGGAAGGCGCGATGCTGGGTATTCCCGCCATTGCGTTCAGCCAGGTGCGGATCAAGGACAAGCTGCACTGGGAAACGGCGTCTGCTTTCGCGCCGATCGTGATCCGCAAGCTGGTATCACTGCCCTGGCCTAAGGGTGTGTTGATGAGCGTCAACTTTCCGCCCGTACCACCGAAGGAGGTGACGGGTATCGAGGTCGGCCGCCAGGGGCGCCGCATGTCGCATGTCGAGGTGGTTCACGCGCGCGATCCTTTCGAGCGCGAGGTTACCTGGATCGGCGATTTCCCGACCGATGAGCCGGAGCATCCGGAAACGGATTTGGGCATTGTCATGACCAGGGCTGTCTCGGTGACGCCGCTGCATTTTGATCTCACCCATGCTGCCATGCTGCGGCGCATGGAAGGATTATTCCCCAAGACTGCAACTCCGAAGAAATCTGCGAAGAAAAGACCACGCAAGACGGACGGCCTGCCTCAATGAGCCTGCACGCGCGCAAGATCCGCATGATCATGAACTTGCGGCGGGCTGGGCTGACCGATACCAATGTCTTGAACGCGATCGAACGAATCCCGCGCGAGCTCTTCGTCCTCGATAGTTTCCACGACCAGGCATACGAGGATCAGGCGCTGCCGATCAGCCACGGCCAGACCATCAGCCAGCCGCAGATCGTGGCGCAGATGACCGAAGCGTTGGATGTGAAGAAGAGCCACAAGGTATTGGAAATTGGTACCGGCTCTGGCTACCAGGCCGCGGTGCTCTCCAAGCTCTGCCGGAGGCTCTACACCATCGAACGCTATAAATCGCTGCTGGCCGAGGCCGAGCAGCGCTTCCATCATCTGCGACTTCACAACATCACCAGCCGCTGCAGCGATGGCTCGCGTGGCTGGCGGGAGCAAGCGCCGTTTGATCGCATCATTGTGACGGCTGCGGCCGCCGAAGTGCCCGAGGCGTTGATCGAGCAGTTGGCGGTGGGTGGTATTCTGGTCATCCCGGTCGGGCCGGAACGGGGCGATCAGATGCTGATCAAGCTGACCAAGGCGGAAGATGGGAGCCTCACCCCGAAAATGATTGCCGACGTGCGTTTCGTGCCATTGGTCGGCGGCGCCCTGCCAGAGGGAGAAGGACGTTCCGTGCCGCGGCGGATGGAGAATTGACGATGGCGACGATGCCTCGTGTCCGGATGATGTGGATGGCGACCTTGGTAGCCAGTTGCATGCTGCTCGCAGGCTGTGGCAATCTGGTGGCACCCAGCATGGGATCGTCGTCCGAGACCGTCAGTGCACCGGCCAATCCCAATATGGGCCAGGTCGTCAACGGCGCTTACGTCGTGGCGCCGGGCGACACGTTGGCCAGCGTTTCGAACCGCACCAATACGCCGATCCGCGCGCTCATTGATAACAACGGCCTGCAGCCACCTTACAATATCCGTCCGGGCCAGGAGCTCCGCATCGCCGAGCGACAGAATTATGTCGTGAAGGGTGGCGATACCTTGATCGGGATTTCGAAGCGATTTCACGTCCAGCAGAGTGCGCTGGTCGAACTCAATGATCTGAAGCCGCCCTACAAGCTGCGGGTCGGGCAATCGCTGGTCCTGCCAAGCGCGGTGGAAGCAACGCAGACTGCGGGGGTGGCGTCTGCTTTGCCCCAATCGACCACGCCGCAGGTCGCAGCACCGCAGGTCGATGTCGTGCCGGCCGCGTCCAATGCTGGTTCGGTTTCCGCGTCGGCCCTGCCACCGCCACCGGGCGCCAAAGCGGCGCCGGCATCAACGGTACCAAGCAGCCAACCGGGGGCCAAGCCGCTGACGCCAGCGGCCTCGACGCCAACCGCCTTGCCGCCGCCAGTGACAGTGCCGACCGTGCCTGCCAATGCGGCTCCCGGTGAACCCGACCTGACGGCCGCTGAAGAGGCGGTCGAGGGTGCCTATGAGAAGGCCGCGCAGCCTCAGACGACAACGCCGGCAGCCGCCAAGCCGGTTGAAGCGCCAAAAGTTGCCAATGTCGGTCCGGCAAGTTCTGCCGGTTTTTCATGGCCTGTACAGGGCAACGTGATCCTGAAATACGGCGCCACCTCCGATGGACTTCGCAATGACGGTATCAATATTGCGGCGCCTGCCGGCGCACCCGTGATGGCAGCAGCGGACGGTACAGTCGCCTATGCCGGCAATCAGCTACGCGGTTTCGGCAATCTGGTGCTGATCCGCCATGCCAACGGCCTCATCACCGCCTATGCCCACAATCAGTCATTGCTGGTCCAGAAGGGCGACAAGGTGAAGCGTGGCGCCACGATCGCGCGGGTCGGCTCGACCGGAAATGTGGCGAAGCCGCAGCTTCATTTCGAGATCCGCAAAGGCGAAGAGCCGGTGGATCCGATGAAATACCTCGATGGCGGTGCCTAGAGTGCAATCGTCTTGCCGAGACGTCCGGCAAGATCCTGGATGAACTGCCAGGCGACACGGCCCGAGCGAGCGCCACGCGTCATAGACCACTCGATTGCCTGAGCATGAACGTCCTCTGTTGGTAGATCCAGGCCGAAGCTCCGACAATAGCCGTCGATGATGGCGAAGAATGTCTCCTGGTCGCAATTGTGGAAGCCCAGCCAAAGCCCGAAGCGATCCGAGAGTGAAACCTTTTCCTCGACCGCCTCGGACGGGTTGATTGCCGTCGACCGTTCATTCTCGATCATGTCACGCGGCATCAGGTGGCGGCGGTTCGAGGTGGCGTAGAACAGCACATTGCCCGGCCGGCCTTCGAGGCCACCCTCCAGCACGGCTTTCAGGGATTTGTAGCTGGCGTCGGTCGCGTCAAAGGACAGGTCGTCACAGAAGATGACACTGCGGCGCTTCTGATCGCGCAGCAGGCTGAGCAGACGGGGCAGGGTGACCAGATCTTCGCGGTGGATCTCGATGAGTGTCAGCGGTGTTGCAGGATCCAGATTGACGGCTGCATGCACGGCCTTCACCAGCGAGCTCTTGCCGGTACCGCGCGCTCCCCAGAGCAGGGCGTTGTTGGCCGGGAGGCCGCGCGCAAAGCGCCTGGTGTTATCAAGCAGAATGTCTTTGTTGCGCTCGATCCCCTGCAGCAAGTTGATATGCACGCGCGAGACCGATGGCACCGGCTCAAGCCAACTGGTTTCAGCCTGCCACACAAACGCTTCGGCGCCAGCAAGGTCGATCACCTTGCTGGGTGGCGGCGCTAGGCGCTCCAGGCTGTCGGCAATCCGCTGCAACAGGGGAATCACGTCGTCTTTGGTCATCTGCCTCACCTCGTCGGTATGCAGATTTCATAACGACTTGATGGCGTGAGCGCCAGTGTCACCGGTGTTGGCGGGCGAAACAAAAAAAGAACCAAGCGCTCGTAGCGATCGATCGACGTTACAGGTGTTGCCAACCGGGCGGAGCGTCGTCCATGACGTAATGGATGTAGCCGAACAGCACCTCGATGGCATCCCCGTTTCGACGCAGTGGCAAGAGAAGGATGAGATAGTCGACATGTTCGCGGCTATTATCGCGGCTCCAGCGCAGGCTGTCATAGCGCAACGCGACTGAACCGGCGGCAGCTTTGAGATGATGCTCCCAAATCAAATGATAGGCATCCGTCCTTGGCACCATTTGGCTGAGCATCGATCCACTGTAGTCGATGCCGTCAACGGCGACGACGGCCGTTCCGAGCAAGCGATAGTGAAAGTCATAGGCCGGGTCGCCCACGACATCGATCAGCAGCACATTGGGCAGAAGTTTGGGTATTTCCGTCGGATCGATATCCGTACGCAGCGGTGGGCGATCGTCGATTTTCTTGGATTGCCAATAATCCATAAATGCCCGCAAATCGCCGTGCGCCGTGGCGGATATGGCTGCCTCGAAATCTGCCGTCCCGTATGCAATGAGCGATCGTGGTGCGCCCGGCCTCAATGATGGCAGGATGGAGTGGTTCACGGCCTTACCCCGGTTCGGTGAAACCGCGCCCAGCATCCCCCGCCTGACCATCGCCCCATCATTTATCAGCGATCCAGGCCACCAAGCGTCTCTATTAACTATAATCTGCTTCAGAGAGATGTCCAATACTGGATTCGCGGCAAATAAAACCCGCTAATGTCGTCAGAATTTCTTGCCAGATGCGGCTGGTCGCGTCTAGGCACGGGAATTTCGCGGCGACTTGAAATACTAGCTTGCCGAAGCGAGACGATCGGATGGTCGGCGCCAACGCGGCCCCTTGCGTGCTGCCATATCAAAGCGTCAGGCTGCCCAGATTCCGCGGCGGTATGGGCAGTCTGCGCTTCGTGCTTTTCCCGTTAGAGGCCGAGCATTTTCTTGACGGCTGCCAGGCCATCGCCGCCATCGGTCGTGGTGACACCCGCCAGCCATGTGTTGAGATAGTCGGGATGCGCCTTCAGTGCTTTTTCGGCCGCTTCGGTCGGACTCATGCTGTCACGGATGAGATAGGCCATTCCCTCGTTCTCCAATGCGACGTCGAACGTCACATTTCTTAGCAGAGCCGCGACGTTCGGGCATTCCTGCATGTATCCCTGGCGCACCTGCGTATGTACCGTCGCAGCGCCCATGTTGGCACCGTAATAGGCGTCGCCACCCGTGAGATAGGCGAGCGGGAACTCATTGTTCATGGGATGCGGTGCCCAGCCCTGAAAGACAATCCACCCCTGTGTCTTAGTGACCTTATCGACCTGGCTGAGCATGCCTTGTTCGCTGGATTCGACGACTTCCCAGTCGGCGAGGTTGAACTTCGCATCCTTGATGATGTCGAACATCAACTGGTTCGACCCAGGCTCGATGCCATACATCTTGCGGTCGAATTTTTCGGGGAATTTTGCGAGGTCGGCAATGTCATGCACGCCGGCGTCGTAGACATATTGCGGCACCGCGAAAGTGTATTTGGCGCCCTCGAGATTCTGATGTACCGTCTCGACGGACCCATCTGCTTTGTAAGCCTCGTAATAGCTCGTCATGGCCGGGTCCCAGTATCCCATGAAGATATCAAGATCCTTGTTCTTCAGGCTCTGATAGATGATGTCGAGCCCGAGCAGATTGGAGTCTGCCTGATAGCCAAGGGCGGTGAGCATCGTTTGCATGATGCCGGTGGTGAACGTCAGATCGTTCCAGCCGGGTTCGGCCATGCGGACCTGGTGACAGGCTTCCGGCTCGGCCGCCTGTGCGATCGACGGTGCCGCCAGTGCCGCTACCCCAAACAGGAACGAAAATTTTCGCATGCCAGCCTCCCTTAGGTGACGTCCAAATCTGTTTATTGACCGTTTGGTTTGTTTATTGACCTATGGGTCAATTTATAGACCAAGTGGACAACGCAGACAAGGGCAGCAACAATGGCTGAGTAGTTGTTTCATGGGAGAGCCGCTTTGGCGCGTCTGAGTATCGAACAGTTGAGGCGGCAGGAGTTGGCCAGTGCTGCCTACGAAATCCTGCAGGAGGAGGGCATTGCCGGAACCACCCTGGCAAAGGTAGCCGAGCGCGCGGGTATGTCGAAGGGCATCGTGCTCCATTACTTCAAAGGCAAGGACGAGCTGCTGGAAGTGGTCATGCGGCATGCCAATGCTCTGCTGCGAGATGAGGTGGCGGCGCTAATGACACGCGCCACGACGCCGCGGGAGCGGATCGAGGCGATTATCGCCGGCAACTTCTCGCCCAAATTCTTTAAGCCTGAAATATGCAATGCATGGCTGTCGCTCTGTGCCGAGGTACCGCGTAATGCCAAATTCGCACGGATTCAGCGCGCCATCCATGCGCGGATGCGCAGCAATCTCCTCTCCGGCTTGAAGGCGCTGTTACCGACGGCGCGGGCTGACGCCGCTGTCATCGGCATAACTGCAATGATTGATGGCCTGTGGCTTCGCTTCGGACTGAGCCAGGAGGGACTAAGCCTGCTCGATGCCAAGGCGCAAATGGATGGCATCCTCGACCTCCATCTCGGCTCGGCCGGCAAGGTCGTCGGTGGATCTAAACGCCGCCGGGCGTGACGTTCTGCCAGACAATTTCCCCAGGCAAAGCGTGATCCGGCCTTACGGCCATGGCGAAGCTCAAACCGGCAGCAAGGCGATGATGGGCCAACTGCCAGCCCTGCCAGTCCCAGTATCCCTCGTCGGGCCCTGCGGCTACCCGGTCAACCCGATCGGCGGCCATGGCCAAGCCAGCGCCCAGCGCCTTGGCAATCGCCTCCCGCAAGGTCCAGGTGCGATAGAAGCCGTTGGCCCCGTCGCGGTTGCAGCGACGCCGTTCCGCTTGCCCGAAAGCGGCCTCAGCGATGCCAGGCAGGTTGCGCCCTGGCCTTGCCAACTCGATATCGACGCCGATCGGCCCAACTGCGGTCGCAGCGGCGGCCAAGTACGGGCCGCTATGCGAGAGCGATACGGAAAGGGTGGATGGTGCGCCGTCTCGGTCGATGATCACAGGGCGGCCGGACGGTTCTGTTGCAATGCAATATATATCTGGGGGCAGGCCGGTGACATGGGAAACCATTTGCCGTAACAGCTGTTGTCCAGAGGGCTGGCGCTTTGCCTGCTCCGGTACGTTCACAATGGCGAAATAAACATGGTTATCGGTCATATCACGCTTGTTCGGAGGGACGGGGGCCGTATAACAGCCCAAGGAGATGGCGGTCTGTTCATTTTCGACCAGCGCCTAATTCGCGGCCGGAAGTATTCATGATCGACGGCGAACTGCCCAGCCCAATGTTGACAGTTGCTGTCCGCGACTGGTTTGCCTGGACGCCCGGTCGCGAGACGAGGGCCGACTGGCTGGCTTGGGCCGGCCGGGATGTTGCCGCGGTCGCAACAGAACCGATGCCTGCGCTGCCTATGATGCTGCGCCGTCGCGCAACGCCGATCGGCCAGAAGGTGCTCGGAGCAGCCCTGGCCTGCCAAGGTTCGCAGGAGGCACGCTATGTCCTGGCCTCGCGGCATGGTGAGTTCGATCGCACGGTGACAATTTTGACGTCACTGGCCGAAAATGAGCAGCCATCGCCGGCTGAGTTCAGCATGTCTGTTCATCACGGCCTGGCCGGGCTGTTGTCGATTCATACCGGCAATCGCCAGGGCCACATTGCAGTGGCGGCATCGCTCGATACTTTCGGCTATGGCCTGCTGGAAGCTGCTGCGTGCCTTCATGAGTCGCCCGAACAACCGGTTCTGTTCGTTTATTTCGATGGTCCTCTGCCGGACAGTTATGCACCGTTCAGGCTCGTCGCAGAGGCCGACCTGCCCTTGGTGGTTGCCTTGACCCTGAGCGCCGATGGTGAGGATCGGATCTCGGTTGGATGCGCGGCTGCCGACAGGAATGGCGCCGCCGATAGCCTGCCGCAGGGTTTCCTGAAATTCCTGCTTACAAATGCGGTAGCGGCGACAGGTATCGGCGAGGAAATGACATGGCGGTGGCGCCGTGCCGCTTAACGCATTGAATTACGTCTGGCGCCTGCTTGTAACCGGCATCGCCTTCGCGTGTTTCTTCGGCGGTGGCCTTGTCCTTGCTTTGACGGTCTTTCCGACGATCGCGGTGTTTGTGCGCCGTGAGGAACGACGCGTTCGCGCGACACAGGCAGTCATTCACCATACCTTTCGCTTCTACATCGCCATGCTGGAATTGCTCGGCATCATCAAGCTGGAAGTCCACGGCGTATCTGTATTGCTGGATGGCAAGGGCCGCATGATCATCGCGAACCATCCGACGCTGCTTGACGTCGTGGTGCTGATGTCGCTGGTCCCGCGTGCGCAATGCATCGTCAAGGCAGAGCTGTGGCGCAGCCGATGGCTGGGGGGCGTCATGCGTTGGGCCGGCTATATCCGCAACGATCTGGAGCCGGAGGCTTTGCTGGCGGCCTGTAAGACAGCCATGGCCGAGGGTAAAGGCTTGATCATCTTCCCCGAAGGCACCCGGTCGCGCCCTGGAGAGGCCCTACAATTTCGGCGTGGATTCGCCAATATCGCCCTGCTGGCGGAGGCCGAAATTCAGCTGGTGATGATAGATTGCCGCCCGATCATGCTCAGTAAAGGCGATCCATGGTGGAAAATACCAGCAAAACGGTCCCTGTTTCGGGTATCAGTGGGGGAGCGTCTGGACGCCGCGGAGACCCTTAGCTATCAATACCGTTCGTTGGCGGCCAGGCAGTTGGTGCGCCGGCTGCAAACCTATTTCACGGAACAGTTGGGACTTGGATAACGGCGTATGGACGATCTCGAACGTGACATCAAGGCGCTGATCATTGATGCGCTGAAATTGGAAGATATTCAGCCTGATGATATCGACAGCCGGGAAATGCTTTTCGGCACCGGGCTGGGTCTGGATTCGATCGATGCTCTGGAATTGGGCATAGCGCTGCGCAAGCATTACGGCCTGCGTATTGAGACCATTACGGATGAAGTGAAGGGGCATTTCGCAAGCGTCCGTAGCCTGGCAGCCTTCGTGCAAGATCAGCGCAAACGCGATGGTGGTGCCGATGCTGTCGCGTGAGGACGTTCAGGGCAAGCTCTACAGCTATCTGCAGGACATGTTCGAGATTCCTGGCGAGAAAATCTCGCTGCGTGCTCGGCTTTACGAAGATCTCGATCTAGATTCGATCGACGCTGTTGATCTCGTTGTGAAGCTGCAGGAATTGACTGGTCGCAAGCTGAAGGTAGACGAATTCAAATCCGTGCGCACGGTCGGCGATGTGATTGACCGCGTCCATGCCGTTCTCGCCGAATAGGCCAGTCGGGCAGCGCGGTCGGCTGGGTGCTGTGCTGTTCGCCACGGTCGCAGCGGCCTATCCAATCGTGGTCTATCTCCTTCGCGACCAAATTCCGTTCTACCTCTTCGCACTGGGCGCGTGCCTGCTGCTGTTGTTGCGGGCAGTGGTAGCGCCGACCGATATCACCCGGTTTCTTCGCCTACCTTTGGCGATCGCCGCGCTGGTGCTTGCTGTCATGGTATTGTTCGATGCAGCCGTCGCTGCCAAAGCCTATCCCGCCATGCTCAGCCTTCTGATTGCGGCGGTCTTCGGAAATTCCCTGCGTCATCCCCCAAGTCTGATCGAACGTCTGGCGCGATTGAAGGATCCGGCGTTGTCGATGGCGGGCCAAGATTACTGCCGCAGCGTCACCTGGCTGTGGACAATCTGGTTGGCCGCCAATGCCGTGATCGCGGCCGGCCTCGCGATTTGGGGCAGTATCGCCATCTGGGCGTTATGGACCGGACTTCTTTCGTACATTGTCACGGCCGTCTTGTTCCTCGGTGAGATCGTACTGCGATCAAAGCTGCAACGCGCGACGGTGGGGCCGCGATGAGCAGGATGCGGTCGATAGCATCGTTGCTCAGCGGACCGATTGATCTCGCACAGCTGGTTGCTGTGACGAACGGGAAAGCCGTGACTGTCGACCAATTGCGGCATGACGTGGCTGTGAACGCGGCCGGCCTTGCCGCGGCCGGCTGCAAGCACGGCTTGCTGATTGCCGAGGACACCTATTGGGCAGTCGTCGGCATGCTGGCGCTGTTCCAGATTGGCGCGGAAGTGGTCATGCCGCAGAACGCGACAATGGGCGCAAGCGCCGCAATCCGCAAAGATTGGGATCTACTGGTATGTGATCGGCTGCCCACTGGTCAATCGCAGGGCTTCCAACTGCGGATTGGAGAAGGCGGGATCCATCGCCTTCTTGCGATGGATCCCGCACACTGCCGAATGACCCTGTTCACCTCAGGCTCGACCGGGGAACCCAAGTCAGTCTCAAAGACCTTGGACACGATGGAACGCGAAGCTGCGGCTATCGAGGAGATCCTTGGGGAGCAGGTGCCGCGCGATGCGCGGGTGTTCGGTACCGTCACCCATCAACACCTCTTCGGACTCAGTTACAAACTGTTTTGGCCGCTCTGCAGTGGCAGATGTATCGATGGCCCGGTATATGCGCTGTGGGAAGATCTCCTGACAGAGAATCTGGCTGGCGCCGCTATTGTCAGCAGCCCAGCCCATCTCACGCGTCTAGGTACAATCGATGCCGTGCCGGAGGCCAATCGCCCCGCCTGCCTGCTATCCGCTGGCGCCGAACTGCCGGTTGCTGCGAGCGTCGCAGCTTCGAAGGCATTTGGCACGCCGCTCTGCGAGATTTACGGTAGTACTGAGACTGGCACGATCGCGTTCCGCTGGCGCGATCGAATGGCGACACCCTGGCAGCCGATGCCGGGTGTCGCTATTGATATCGGCGAGGGCGATATCCTAAGCCTGACGTCGCCGTTCTTGCCAGATCAACAAGCATATCGGACCAGCGATCGCGTCGTGCGCGATGCAGACGGTGGCTTTCACCTCGTCGGGCGCGATGACCGTATCGTTAAGATTGATGGGAAGAGGGTGAGTCTCTCGCAGGTCGAGACCCAGCTCACGCAGTCACCACTTGTTTCCGCTTCGGCCGTTCTCCCGCTGCTCGACGACCAGACCGTTCTTGTTGCCGTCGTCGTGCCGAGCGAGAGTGGGGCTGAAGAACTTCGGCGCCTTGGTGCCTTTCGCGTCGGCAGATTGCTGCGTCATTTTCTGGGCGAGCACCAGGAAGCGGCTGGCAAGCCGCGCCGCTGGCGCTTTGTCGATCGATTGCCGGTTAACGACATGGGCAAGCTGCGAAAGGAAGACCTACTGGCACTTTTTTCGGTCACTGGGCGGCCAACGGAGCCGGAGTTGCGTACTGTCAGACGTCATGATAGCGGCGTGGAACTGGATCTCTTCAACTCGCCGGACCTCGCACAATTGGATGGCCATTTCCCGAACATGCCGATCATCCCCGGCGTGGCGCAGATCGACTGGGCTGTCAAGCTCGCAGCACGCCATCTCAATCTACCGATCGAGGTGGCCACGCACTATCAGGTCAAGTTCCATCGCCTGACCCTGCCAGGGACACTAGTAACGCTGAAGCTGGCGCATGACGCCGTTCGCCAGCGTCTCAATTTCTCGTACCATCGCGATGATGTGGTTCTGACCTCTGGCGCCATCAAGGTGCCGCTATTGTGAATCTTGATTTTCGCCCCTGCGCTATCATTCCCAGCCACAATCACGCCAGAGCGGTTCCGGAAATTATCGCTGCATTGCAGGCACGGGGCCTGCCGGTGTTTGTGATCGATGATGGCAGCGATGCGAAAATACGCGCCGCACTAGCCAGCTTGCACGACCCCATCAACCAGATCAGTGTTGTCCGGCTGGAGCCCAATCTGGGCAAGGGCGCGGCTGTCGGGCACGGGTTTCAGTTGGCGATGGCGGCCGGCTACACGCATGCTCTGCAGATTGATGCCGACGGCCAGCATGACTTGGCCGCTTTGCCGGCTCTGTTGCGGTTGGCGGGCGAGCACCGCGATGCGCTGATCACCGGCGTCCCGATTTATGATCGGTCGGTGCCACTGGGCCGCGCGATTGGCCGCTATGTCACCCATGTCTGGGTCTGGATAGAGACGCTGTCGCTGCAGATAGGTGACAGCATGTGCGGATTCCGTATCTATCCCCTTGTGTCCGTGGCCAAGCTCTATGCGGATGGCGAGACCGTCGGCCGCCGCATGGACTTCGATACCGAGATCATGGTCCGGCTGTTCTGGCGCGGCGTATTGGTGATCGAACACCAGGTCGCAGTCACATATCCAGCCGGCAACACATCCAATTTTGATCTCTGGGGCGACAATCTGCGCATTACCGCGATGCATACGCGGTTGTTCTTCGGCATGCTGAAGCGTCTGCCGTCGATCCTTGGTCGTCGATCGAAACAATCCCGTCATTGGGCATGGCTGACGGAACGCGGCGCCTATTGGGGCCTGCGGGTATGGGCGCTGGCGTACCGTTTGCTGGGCCGTCGGGTCTGCCTCGCCATCATGTCGCCGGTTGTGCTCTATTTCTATTTGACCGGGACCGAGCAGCGCAGCGCCTCAAGCGATTTTCTGAGGCGGGTTCATGCATTGAAGCCCGGCCCGAGCGGAGCCCCCGGAGTTTTGACAGGGTTACGGCATTTCATGTCGTTCGCCGGCCGCGCACTCGATACCTTCATCGGCTGGGTGGGTGACATGCCAGCAGAGATGATCCGGCCCGGTAAGATCGATGATCTGCGCGTTGCCGAAAGGGAGGCGCGAGGTGCGCTCTTCATCATCGCGCATCTTGGTAATGTCGATCTCGCCCGAGCTTTGCTCGACGAACAGACCAGGCAGCGCCTGTTAATCCTGGTGCATACCCGCCATGCCGAGAACTACAACCGTTTGCTGCGCGATTTTCGGGCTGAAGCCGCGATCAATACCTTGCAGGTGACGGATCTGGGACCAGCGGCCGCGATGGATCTCAAGGCGCGCGTGGAGCAGGGCAGCTGGGTAGTGATTGCCGGCGACCGGGTCCCGGTCGATAGCTCGCGCGTCGTCCAGGTGCCGTTTCTGGGGCGAGATGCGCCCTTTTCACAAGGCCCGTATATTTTGGGAGCGTTACTCGACTGCCCCGTCTACACGTTGTTTTGCGTTCGGCAAGGTGATCACTTCGTCCTTGACGTAGAGAAGTTGGCAGACCGGATCGATCTGCCGCGTGGCAATCGAGATGGCGCGGTGCGCCGCTACGCCGAAATTTTTGCCCAACGCCTGGAGCATTATGCGCTACGGAATCCATTGCAATGGTACAATTTCTTTGATTTCTGGAATCCGGGCCGGAAGGAAACACGATCATGATCTCGGCTGAGACCGACATTGTCGCGCAATTCTACGATCTCGATCCGATGCAGGTGGTGTGGCACGGCAACTACGTGCGCTATTTCGAGCAGGCGCGTGGCGTGCTGCTGGACAAGCTCGACTACAACTACCCAGAAATGGAGCGGTCGGGCTATCTTTGGCCGATCGTCGATATGCGTATCAAATTCGTGCGGCCGGTTCGCTATCAACAGAAACTGCGGGTGGAAGCGACGCTGGTCGAGTATGAGAACAGGCTCAAGATCAACTACGTCTGCTTTGACGCGGGAAGCGGGGAAACTCTCACCAAGGCCCACACCATCCAGGTCGCCGTCAACGTGTCCACGCAGGAGCTCTGCATGGAATCGCCGTCGGTATTCCTGGAGAAAGTAAAGCGGGTCCTATGCGTGACAGACTGATTGCACGACTTCTGGCCGCCGTGTTCGCGGCGCTGCTGCCGGTCATGGCGGCCCACGCTGACGGCATCCAGGCAATTGGCGAGGGAGAAGTCCTGCGTGGTAGGTTTGTGCAGGAGCGCATCCTGCAGGGCTTCAATGCGCCGCTTAAAAGCGAGGGCAGCTTTGTTCTGGCACCGGGCCAGGGGCTCATTTGGCGCGCCGAGAAGCCGTTCGCCAGCACGACCATGATGACTGAACGAGGGTTGGCGCAGCAAAGTGATGGCTCGACCATAGTCAATCTCCCATCCAGCCGCGCGCCCTTCATGGCTGGTCTATATGATATGCTAAGCGGTGCGCTGGCAGGAGATTGGCAGGCGCTGGAACGCGATTTTGTTGTCGAGAAATCGACAGTGGGTGGAAAGTGGGCGTTGCAGCTGACACCTAAGCTCCGCGTCACGTCGGATGCAATGCCGATCGCAGAGATCAAGGTCGCCGGTGCGGCCTTCGTCGAGCATGTCGAGATCGTCAAGCATGGTGGCGATCGCGATGTCCTCACTTTCCTGGATCAGCAGCGGGTCGCAGCGCCTTTGACGGCCGAGGAGCAGAAGATGCTACAGGCGACTGGCCAACCATGATCGGTCGTGACGTGTCGTTTCGGCTGGCCATGGCCTGGCTGATGATCGTCCTGCTCGCTGGCGGCTATCTCGGCGTTCAGACGATACGGGGCATTCCCTTGCGCACGGATCTTCTCTCGTTGCTGCCGGCGGATGCGGCATCGCAGGAAATGAATCAAGCCAGTTCCAGGCTGACGGAGGCCGTGTCGCGGCAGTTCGTGCTGCTGGTCGGACATCCCGACCGGGCGGCGGCACGGGATGCGGCGACGGCCCTGGAAGGGGCGCTGTCGCAGAGTGGCCTCGCCAAGCCCGATCGCGCCGATCCGAATGCGCTGAAGGCGATGGGGGCGTTCTATTCGCCCTATGCCGCGGGTCTGCTGGCCCCCGGCGACCGGGAGCTGCTACTAGCTGGAAAGGGTGAAACGATCGCGAGGCGTGCCTTGGCGCAGGTTTATGGTATCGGTAGTTTTGCCGACGCGCGTCTGCTGTCGGTCGATCCCTTTCTGCTGTTCCCGAGTTTCCTCTCCCATCTGCCGGCGCCGCTATCAAATCTCGCGGCCGATGACGGCATGCTGACCACGCGCGGCGACGGCCTAGTCTGGGTGCTCGTTGCCGGAGACGTGTCGGGTGATCCCTACGCGCTGGATATGCAGGATCGGGTCACGCGGCTGATTGACGACACCGTAAGGAATCTTTCGCAGACGGCGCCGGGACTTGTGGTCAAGCGTACGGGCGCGGTCTTCTTCGCCCAAGCCGGTGCGCAATCCGGGTTGCAGGAAACCTCGACCCTTGGAACCATATCGATGGTCGGCACCATCGTGCTCCTGATCGGCGCCTTTCGCCGGATCGGGCCGCTGTTGATGAACCTTATGGCGCTGGGCATTGGCATTGGCGGCGGACTGGTGGTCAATCTGTTGTTATTCCAGGAAATCCACATCGCCACCTTGCTGTTCGGCGTTGGACTGACCGGCGTCGCTGTCGATTACGGCATTCACTATTCGGCCAGTGTGTTCGACCCAACCGGCCCGTCTCCCAGGCAACGCCTGCGGCATGTGCTGCCGGGGATCAGCATCGGCCTCCTCACCACACTCATTGGCTATGCAATCCTGCTGGTGGCGCCATTCCCGGCCTTGCGCCAGGTGGCGGTGTTCTCGATTGCCGGGTTGATGGCGTCTTTCCTGACGGTGGTGTTCTGGTTTCCCTGGCTTGATCGCGGCCGGGCGCCCAGCTATGGACCGGCCTTGCTGCGCATCGCGGATGTCTTCTGGCATGTGTGGGAAGATGCACGCCTGCGCCGCTTCTGCTGGTTGGGGCTTGCGGCTCTCGCTTGCGTGGCGGCGTTTGGGCTTTCGCGCTTGTCGATCGACGACAATGTCCGGCGCATGCAATCACTGTCTCCGAACCTGTTGGCACAGCAGGTCGATATCCAGCGATTGGCGGGCACCAGTGGCACGCTGCAGTTCCTGCTGATCGATGCGGCCGACGACGAGGCAGCGCTGCAAGCGGGCGAAGAACTGGCGCCAATTCTGACGCGGCTGCAAGGGGAAGGCTTGCTGACGGCCCATCGTGGCCCAGCGGATTTCGTCCCGTCGGCGGCGCGGCAACGGGCCGATCGCGATCTGGTTGCCAAGGCGCTGGATCAGCCACTTCGCGCCGCGCAGGTGGCGCAGCTTGGCCTGCGGCAAGAGGCAAGAGCCGACAATAGCAACGTGCCGGCGTTGACATTGGGACAAGCGCTCGGGTCCGGAGCGTTGCCGTTCCTGAAGCAATGGGTATTGGCGCCAGGCCAGCATGTCATCGCGCTTGATGACCTCAAGGATGTGGCGGCGGTACGGGCGGCAGTTGCTGGGGTAGACGGCGTCCAGGTCTTGGATCCCGCCGGCGATTTCACTGAGCGGCTTGGCACTTATCGTCATCGCGCGCTCTGGCTGATTGGGCTCTCGGCGTTGTTGATGGTCATACCGTTGGCATGGCGATATGGCCTCAAAGGCGGCCTACTGGTGCTGGCGCCATCCGTCGCGGCACTTGTGCTCGCGCCGGCGCTGATCGCGTTGACGGGAGAAGGGATCAGTTTCTTTCATGTCATGGGTCTTATCCTCGTGCTGGCGATCGGCGTGGACTATGCGACGTTCTGCGCCGAAACGGACCGAGCACATCGGCCGGTGACGATGCTGGCCGTCCTCCTCGACATGGCGACGACGTTGCTATCTTTTGGGGTGCTGGCCTTCAGCAGCGTCTTCGCAGTCCATGCCTTCGGCTTGACCATGCTGCTTGGGATCCTTATCGCTTTCCTGCTCGCGCCACTCGCGGGCGATGTCAATCCGCGCCAGGGGAAGTCGCTGTGAAGGGCTGGAGGCGATACATAGCTGCAGTCGTATTTGCCATGACGGGTTGTGCCACGGTGCCGGTGGCCGACGAAGCGAATTCTCCGTATTTTGCACCGAACCATCTGCTGACTCTGCCACAGCCCGGCGATCTCGGTAGGCCGCTCGAAATGTCGCAGATGATCACTGTCCGTCATGACAACGATGTCTTTGCCTTTGAGGGCCATATCGGGGTGACGCCGGAACGCTTCTATCTGGTCGGTGTCGACGGTATGGGACGACGCGCCATGAGTGTGGCATGGGACAAGTCCGGCAAGATTACCGCCGAGCGAGCTGACTGGCTGCCGGCGGCCGTGCGGCCAGGCCCGATGCTGGCCGATATCATCCTGATATATTGGCCAGCGACGGTGTTGCGACCGGCGCTCGAAAATGCGGGAGCCGTGCTGGTTGATGGGCCAACCTCACGGAGCATTTCGATCGATGGCAAGGAGATATTGAAGATCGACTATCTGGCGGGTGGACCTCAAGCCACGACTGGACGCCTGCGTTATCGCAACAGCGCCTGGGGCTACGAGATCGATGTGCAGTCCGTTGAGGCGACGCCATGACGAGGCTCCGCCTGGGCATCCCGGCGATGGGTTTGGTCACGCCGCTGGGAAGCGGTAAGGCGGCCGTAGCAGAGAAGCTCTTTGCCGGCACGCGCAGCGGCCTTGCGACGGAGATGAAGGTGTTGCCGGACCGGTTGACCCATGTCGGCGCAGTTACAGCAAGATTGCCGGGACTACCGTCGGGCATGGAACGATATGAGGCGCGCAACAACCGGCTGATGCTGTTGGCATTGCACGAAATCGCTGATGAAATTGATGCAGCGAGGCGACGCTACGGCGCGCATCGCATTGCCATCATTCTTGGCACCAGCACGTCGGGCATTTCCGATGGCGAGACGGCCTTCGCCCAACGACACCCCGACGGCGCCTGGCCGCAAGGATTTGACTATCGTCAGCAGGAGTTGGGCGGCCTTGGAAAATTCGTCGCTGCGGTGCTGCGGCTGAAGGGGCCGGCCTATACAATCGCCACAGCCTGCTCGTCGAGCGCCAAGGTCTTTGCCTCGGCGCGCCGCCTGATATCAGCCGGCGTTTGCGATGCGGCAATCGTCGGGGGCGCCGACACCATCTGCGGAACAACGTTGAATGGATTTGCGTCCTTGGATGCTATGTCTCGGGGGCTATGCAATCCGTTCAGCGCAAATCGCGATGGCATCAATATCGGCGAAGGGGCCGCGGCCTTTCTGTTGACCCGCGAGGCCGCGGAAATATCACTGCTGGGATATGGCGAGAGCTCGGACGCACATCACCTCAGCGCGCCAGATCCAGGTGGCCGTGGTGCCTATGCGGCGATGTCGTCAGCGCTTGTGGATGCAGGCTTGTCGGCTGCCGATATCGCCTATGTCAATCTGCACGGTACTGGCACGCCGTTGAACGATTCCATGGAGGGGATCGCGGTCCAGGGACTGTTCGGCAGTGACATGCCCTGCAGTTCAACCAAGGCCATGACCGGACATATGCTGGGCGCCGCCGGTGCCTGCGAAGCGGCGTTCCTTTGGTTGACGCTGCATTCAAAATACGGTCCCGACACGTTACCCCCGCATCTCTGGGACGGTGCCGTCGATCCAGCTATTCCGGTGCTCAACCTCATCCCACCGGGAACCAAGCTGCCGGCCGGCGACCGCTTGGCCATGATCAGCAATTCCTTCGCTTTCGGCGGCAACAACATGGCCTTGATCCTGGGTCGGGGTGATTGGTGATGCAGCCTTGCCAATACCCGATCGCGGCCCTGGTGCCTCACGCGGCCCCCATGATTCTCCTGGATCGGGTTACCGGATGGGAGGAGACCGCCATCGAAACGGCTTTGACGGTCCGTGCCGATGCGCCCTTCTTTGAGGTCGGCAAGGGGATCGCGGCACATATCGCTATCGAATGGATGGCGCAGACCTGCGGCGCTTTTGTCGGTCTTGAGGCCCTGCGACACGAGAAACCCGTACGGGTGGGATTTCTCCTCGGAACCCGCAATTTTGCTGCAGAACAGGCCTGGTTTCGGGAGAGTGAGGCTGTTTCGGTGCGTGCCGAGCTCGTTTTCCGGGATGGCGAAACGGGGGTATTCGATTGTACGGTGCGCTGCCGCGATATACTCGCGGCGAAAGCGCAACTCACCCTGCACCAGCCGGCCGACCTTGCCGCGGTGCTGGCGAGCCAGGGAATTGATATCAAGCGATGACCAGGACCATTCTTGTTACCGGCGCCAGCAAGGGAATTGGCCGCGCCATTGCCGAAAAACTGGCCGAAGACGGCTTTAGGATCATCGCACATTATGGCCGCGATGCCGCCGGCGCCGAAGTGACCTTGGCGGCAATCGAGGCCAAAGGTGGAACGGGTCGCTTGATGACATTCGATCTCAAGGACCGCGAGGGTGCGCGCGCGGTCTTGGAAGCCGATATTGCTGCGAACGGCGCGTATTGGGGCATCGTGCTCAATGCCGGGATCGCCCGGGATGCCGCCTTTCCGGCGATGACTGACCAGGAATGGGACGATGTGCTGGATACGGATCTGGGCGGGTTCTACAACGTCATGAGGCCAACCGTCATGCCCATGGTCTCCGCGCGCAAGGGCGGGCGCATCGTGACGATCTCCTCGGTGTCCGGCATCGCCGGCAATCGAGGGCAGGTCAATTACAGCGCCGCCAAGGCCGGCATCATCGGCGCCACGAAGGCGCTCGCCATTGAACTCGCCAAGCGCAATATCACTGTGAATTGTGTGGCGCCCGGCGTTATCGAAACGCAGATGGTGACCGATCTGCCGATGGACGAGGTCATCAAAATGATCCCGATGCGTCGTGCCGGGCGACCGGACGATGTGGCTGCCGCCGTTTCCTATCTCTGCTCGGACGGCGCAGGCTATGTGACCCGCCAGGTTCTCTCGGTCAATGGCGGGATGATCTGATGCGCCGTGTCGTCGTCACGGGGATGGGTGGCATCACCGCGCTCGGTAATAGCTGGCCGGAAATTCGCGCCCGCATGGAACGCGGCGAAACCGCCATTCGCTACATGCCGGCCTGGGAGCGGTTCGAAGGCATCAACACGCGCCTGGCGGCGCCCATCCTCGGCTTTACCGCTGATGAACGCTATCCCCGCAAGAAAACCCGCACGATGGGACCTGTTGCCAAGATGGCGGTCAGGGCGACCGAAATGGCGCTGGAGGATGCCGGCATGCTGGGTGATCCGACACTCGGCAATGGCCGCACGGGTATTGCCTACGGGTCGTCCTTTGGAAGTCCAGGGCCGGTGATCGCCTTTGCCGAATTGATGAAGGATGGCTATTCTAAGACACTCAATGCCACCAGCTACATCCAGATGATGAGCCACACGGCAGCCGTCAATATCGGGCTGTTCTTCGGCATTACCGGCCGTGTCATCCCAACCTCCAGCGCCTGTACCTCCGGCAGTCAGGGCATCGGCTATGCCTATGAATCGATCCGCTGGGGCAAGGCCGATATGATGGTGGCAGGTGGTGCTGACGAACTCGACGTCACCGAATCCGCCGTATTCGACACGCTCTATGCGACCAGCACAAAGAACGATCGGCCGGAGACGACACCGCGCCCCTATGACCGAGATCGCGACGGCCTGGTGATCGGGGAAGGCGCCGTGACACTGATCCTGGAAGAGCGTGAACGCGCTCTGGCGCGGGGTGCCAAAATTCATGCGGAGATTCTGGGGTTCGCCTGCAATGCCGATGGCAACCATGTGACGCAGCCGCAAGCCAGCACCATGCAAGTGGCTTTGCATGAGGCGTTGGCAGATGCCAACCTGCCGGCGAGCGCCATCGGTTTTGTCAGTGGGCACGGAACGGCGACGGAATGGGGCGATATCGCGGAGACGGAAGCAACCCATGCCGTTCTCGGCGCGCGCGCGCCAATCCATTCCTTGAAATCATATTTCGGGCACTCGCTCGGCGCCTGTGGGGCTATGGAGGCTTGGCTGGGCATTGAGATGATGCGTGATCAGTGGTTTGCACCGACTGCCAATCTCGCAAATGTCGACCCACGCTGCGCCGAACTCGACTATCTCATGGGTGGTGCCAGGCGGATTGATATCGAGCATCTCATGTCGAACAACTTCGCCTTCGGCGGTATCAATACGTCGCTGATCTTTAAGCGGGTCTGAGGATAGCGGGTCATGGCTTGGGAACTGGTTGATACGGCGAACGTGCCTGAAGGGGTGCTGGAGCTCTATCGGAAAGATGATGTCTTCATGATTCGCGCCAACGGGCTCGAATTGATGAATGGGCTTGGCCATCAGTCTGAGGTCGCCTTCGGCATCATGGCCGTGAAAATTTCCGGCAAGGCATCACCAAACATTCTGCTGGGCGGGCTGGGGCTGGGCTACACGCTCGCCGCGGCGGTTCGGGAGCTAGGGCAGTCGGGTCATGTCACGGTCGCAGAACTGTCGCCGGCGGTGATCTCTTGGTTCGACCGCTATGTGGCGGCCTCGGTGCTGCCGCAGCGGCCATCGAATATCAGCATTGTCGCCGCGGATATCGGTGAGCTGGTTCGGTCTGCTACCGGTCCCCGCTATGACGTCATCGCACTGGACGTTGATAACGGCCCGGAAGCGCTCGTTTCGCCACAAAACGCGCAGCTCTATGATTCGGCTGGCCTGCAAGCTTTGGCAGGACGCCTGGAGCCGGCTGGGGTGATTCTGCTGTGGTCGGGTTTCGAATCCCCCGCCTTTGTGGCGATGGCGGAGAAGGAGGGCTTTTCGGTTGCCTGCACCGCGCTGGCGAGCGTCGGGCGGGCAGATCTGCTCCATTACGCCTACAGTCTGCGACAGGCGTAAGGCATTTCTGCAGGAAACTGAATGTTTTCAAGGAGAAGATGGTGCCGTCGAGAGGAATCGAACCTCCGACCCCGTCCTTACCAAGGACGTGCTCTACCCCTGAGCTACGACGGCGCCGAGTGCTTTTAACCAGCGGGCTTGGGTGAGGCCCGTTGAAGCGGCGCGGAACATGCCAGAAGGCGTTTACGATGGCAAGGGTTGTGAACACCCCGCCAACGACCCCTGAAATCACCTTGGCCCAACCGCATTTTGGCCGTAATTAAATGGTGTCAATTCAGGGCCTTGAGGCCGTTTGAGAGAAGGTAGCCGACAATGGGTGCAGGGGACAAGAAGGGGCCGAATCCATCGTCGCAGGCCAAGTCGGCAGCAGATGACAAAGCCCAGCGCCGCGCCGAGGCGCTGCGGGCCAACCTCAAGCGGCGCAAGGTGCAGCAACGCGACCGTGCCGACACCGGAAAGACCGCAACGGACGGGGAATAGCCGCTACGCTAGTCCTTGAGGCCAGGGTGGCCTTCCGATACAAACGGCGCGATTGGGACAAGCAGATTCCCGGCAGCCAAATCGTTAACAAGCAACATTTCCATCGAGGGTCGAGGGGACCAGCCGCCACATGTCGATTATGCCAGATACCTGGATCCGTGAAATGTCGCAAAAGCACGGCATGATCGAACCGTTTGTCGAAAGCCAGAAGCGCGACGGCGTCATTTCCTATGGCGTTTCGTCCTATGGTTACGACGCGCGCGTCTCGCCGGAATTCAAGATCTTCACCAATGTCGATTCAGCGGTCGTCGATCCCAAGGAATTCAACCCGAAGAGCTTCGTCGATCGCGAGGCCGATGTCTGCATCATCCCGCCCAATTCCTTTGCCCTGGCGCGCACGGTCGAATTCTTCCGCGTGCCGCGCGACGTGCTGGTGATCTGCCTTGGCAAGTCGACCTATGCGCGCTGTGGCATCATCGTCAACGTGACGCCGCTGGAGCCGGAATGGGAAGGCCATGTGACGCTGGAATTCTCCAACACCACGCCGCTGCCGGCGAAGATCTATGCCAATGAAGGCGCCTGCCAGTTCCTGTTCCTCAAGGGCTCGTCACCTTGCGAGGTCTCGTACAAGGATCGGGCCGGCAAATATATGGGCCAGCGCGGCGTGACGCTGCCGCGGCTCTGAGCAGAATCGGAAAGTAAGTTATGGATCGCATTCGTATTCGCGGCGGCAACGTCCTCAAGGGCGAGATCAGAATCAGTGGCGCCAAGAATGCTGCTTTGCCGTTGATGTGTACTTGTCTGTTGACCGATGATGACGTGCGTCTCGACAACGTGCCGGACCTTGCCGACATCACGACGATGACCAATCTGCTGGCGCATCTTGGTGTCGAGGTGACGACCCGCCAGTCGGCGAAAGACCGGTCGGTTATCTTCTCGGCCAAAGGCCTGACCGAGACGACAGCGCCCTATGATCTCGTCCGCAAGATGCGCGCGAGTGTCCTGGTGCTGGGCCCGCTGGTGGCGCGCCACGGCCAGGCGAAAGTATCGCTGCCGGGTGGCTGTGCTATCGGTACGCGGCCGGTCGATTTGCACATCAAGGGCCTGCAGCAGATGGGCGCTGAGATCGAACTCGATTCCGGCTACATCATCGCCAAGGCACCTGGGGGCCTGAAGGGCGGTGAAGTGACGTTCCCGAAGGTCTCGGTCGGTGCCACGGAAAATTTGCTGATGGCAGCGACGCTGGCCAAGGGCGAAACGCATCTCATTAACGCTGCCCGCGAGCCGGAGATTGCCGACCTCGCTCTTTGCCTGAAAGCAATGGGTGCCAAGATCGAGGGCATCGGTTCCGATCATCTGATCATCCAGGGTGTCGACAGGCTCCATGGTTGTACTCATAGCGTGGTTGCCGATCGGATCGAAGCCGGTACCTATGCCATGGCAGCAGCGATCACCGGTGGTGAGATTGAACTCGTTGGCCTGCATCACGAGCTGATCGGTGCTGCGGCCTCGACCTTGACCCAGGCTGGCGTATCGCTAACCGAGACGCCGCGTGGATTGCTGGTGAAGCGGGCCAATGGCGCGCTGACCGGCGTCGACGTCATGACCGAACCGTTTCCCGGTTTCCCGACGGATCTCCAAGCGCAGATGATGGCGTTGCTGACGACGGCGGATGGTGCCTCGATGATCACCGAGACGATCTTCGAGAACCGCTTCATGCATGTGCCGGAGCTTGCGCGCATGGGTGCAAGCATCAACGTGCACGGGTCATCGGCAATGGTGCGTGGCGTGAAGAAGCTGACCGGCGCGCCGGTGATGGCGACGGATCTGCGTGCCAGTGTTTCCCTGGTGCTCGCTGGCTTGGTGGCTGAGGGCGACACGTTCCTCAACCGAGTCTACCACCTCGATCGCGGCTATGAAAAGCTGACGGCGAAGCTGTCCGCCTGCGGTGCCGAAATCGAACGTCTATCTGACGCGGCAGCGGAGTAGCGACATGGCAAAGTCCGTCAAGGCAACGGATATGCGACTGATGGCCAAGGACGCCGACGATTTGGCGATCATCGCGGCTTGCTTGCAGGATGCGCTGGTGCCGATCTCCGAAGTCCAGTACCTGGCCGGCGAGCAGCGTTTTATCATGCTGCTCAATCGATTCCGGTGGGAACGCCAACCGGCCGGCCGGCATATTCCGGCGACCGGCAAGACCCAGCCTGGTGATGCCAGTTTCCACGACGCAGACGATTACTTCGATACCGAGCAGCGTATCCATTGCGGGCTTTGCATCGACAAGGTCACATCGGTGCGCAGCCGCGGCGTCAATCTCAAGCAGCGCGGCAAATTCCTGTCGCTTTTGACGCTGCAGATTGACGGGCAGAACCTCAATCTGGTTTTCGCTGGCGGTGGGGTGATCCAATTGACAGTGTCCGAGCTGAGCCTGTTCCTGAGCGACATGGGTGAAGGGTGGCCGACGCAATGGCGACCCGATCACGAGCGCGAGGCGGCTGGCGCAGGCAAGGGGCGGGAATGAGCGAAGTTTTTGTCCTGGCCTTGCCAAAAGGACGCATTCTCAAGGAAGTTTTGCCGGTTCTGAAAAAGGCGGGGATCGAGCCTGAAGCCGAGTTCGCGGACGAAAATTCACGGGCGCTGCGCTTCCGTACCAATGATCCCCAGCTCGAGATCATCCGGGTGCGCAGCTTCGACGTCGCGACCTTCGTCGCTTTCGGCGCCGCTCAATTGGGCGTTGCCGGCAATGACGTGCTGCTGGAGTTCGACTATCCCGAAATCTATGCACCGGTTGATCTCAATATCGGCCATTGCCGCTTGTCGGTGGCGGAACCGGCAGACATGTCCGCTACCGATGATCCTAGCCGCTGGTCGCATATCCGCGTAGCAACCAAGTATCCGAACATCACGCAAAGCCATTTTGCCGCGCGCGGCGTACAGGCGGAGTGCATCAAGCTGTCGGGCGCCATGGAACTGGCGCCGACCCTGGGCCTCTGTCGCCGCATCGTCGACCTCGTATCCAGTGGTGCCACGTTGAAGGCCAACAATCTGGTCGAGATCGAACGTATCGCCGATGTCACCTCGCGACTGATCGTCAACCGCACGGCCATGAAGACCTATCCCCGCGAAATCGGGGATTGGGTCGAGCGGCTCCGCCTGGCGGCCGCCTAAATGCGGGCCGGCTTGACCGCGGGGATAGCAGGCCGAGCATGACGTCAGAATCCGATGCAGCGCCGGGTGGTGGCAAGGGCAGGCTGATTCGCGTCGATCTTGACGAACAAACGACTGCGCGCCGCACGCCTGAGGTGGAACGAGAGCGGGCCGTCGCTATTTTCGATCTCCTGGAAGAGAACGAGTTCCAGCCGGCGATTGAACATGCAGGCCCCTATCATCTTGGGCTCTCGATCGAGGAAAACCGGTTGGTCTTCGACATCAAGGACGATGCCGGGGCGCCACTCTATAAATTCATCCTGTCGCTGTCGCCTTTCCGCCGCATCGTCAAAGAATACTTCGATATCTGCGGCAGCTATTACCAGGCGATCAAATCCGCCTCGCCCTCGCAGATCGAGGCGATCGATATGGGGCGGCGCGGCCTCCACAATGAAGGATCGGAGATCCTGCGCGAACGGCTCGCCGGCAAGGTCGAGGTCGATTTCAATACCGCACGTCGGCTCTTTACGCTGATCTGTGCGCTTCACGTCAAGATGTGAGGCTGCATGGAGCAGGGCCTTCCTGGCAGTGTGTTGTTCTGTTGTACTTACAACTCTGTGCGTTCGCCGATGGCCGAGGCGATCCTGAAATACCTTCACGGTACTCGTGTGTTTGTGGATTCCGTCGGCGTTCGTGCGCAGGATGTCGACGGCTTCGTTATCGCCGTCATGGATGAAATCGGCATCGATATCACCAAGCACCGATCCAAGACTTTCGACGATCTGGAGGATGATTCCTTCGATGTCATCATCTCGCTCTCGCCGGAAGCGCAGCACAAGGCGGTCGATATGACCCGCACCATGGCTTGCGAGGTCGAATTCTGGAACACGATGGATCCCACCATCGTCGAAGGCAGCCGCGAGGACCGCCTGGAAGCCTATCGTATGGTGCGGGACGGGCTTATGAAACGCATCCGCGAGCGCTTCCCGTTGCAGGGCGCGCCGCAGATTTAGTTTGGTATCGGCGGTTTAGCCGGCGATTTGGCCGCAATTGAGCTTTGGCCCAATATCAGTATTATCCGGCCGAATTTACGAAGGATCTCGTCTTGGCCAATTCCAGCGCGCAAGTGCCATTCATCCTTGCTTCGGCGTCGCCGCGGCGGCTCGACCTTCTGGCGCAGATCGGACTGCGGCCTGCAGTCGTCGACGCGCCGCATATTGACGAGGCGGTGTTGCCGCGCGAATTGCCGGGTACCTATGCCAGGCGTATCGCGCAGGAGAAGCTGGCGGCCGTGGCACCACGTCATCCGGGAGCATTCGTGCTGGCGGCTGACACGGTGGTGGCGCTGGGTCGTCGTATCCTGCCGAAGGCGGAAGATGCCGCTACTGCCCAGCGTTGCCTGGAGCTTCTTTCCGGCCGGCGCCACAAGGTCGTGGGCGGCATTGCCATCGCGGCGGCAGACGGCCGCCATGCGATCCGTGTGGTGAGCACTAACGTCATCTTCAAACGGCTCGAAGCGGCCGAGATCGAACGCTATATCGCGGGTGGTGAATGGTATGGCAAGGCTGGTGGCTATGCTGTGCAGGGCCAAGCGGCGGCATTCATCCCGTCGATCGGTGGTTCGTACAGCAATATCGTCGGCCTCAGCCTCAGCGACGTCTATGCCATGCTGACCGGCCTCGGCTACAAGGTTTGAGCAAGATGGGTGAGCAAATATTCCTCAGTCTTTCCCCAGAGCGCACGGAGTTTTACCGATGGTCTGGCGATCGCCTAATCCAGGCCCTGGTTGAGAAGCCTGGCGAAGGCAGCTTGGTGGGCGGCATTTATCTCGGTCGGGTGGTCCGGGTGGAAGGCAGTCTCAACGCAGCCTTTGTGGAAATCGGCCTCGATAAGCCTGGCCTGCTGCAGTTGAAGCGTCAGGGTGCTCAACCGGGCGAAGGCGATGCGGTCATTGTGCAGATTCGACGCGATGCTGCAGAAGAGAAGGGCGTGCGCCTGACCAGCAGCGTGAAGTCGATGATCGATGTGACGGCTCTGGCCAGGACTAAACAGCCACCAGCGCAACTGATCCCGCCACCGGCATTGTGGCAGACGGCATTGGAGGCTTTGGCAGCCGAACAGGTCGACAGCATCATCTGCGATCGACGTGTCGACGTGACGCCGGTTGCCGAATGGTGCCGTCGTCAGCGGCCAGGTATGGAGGGCAAGGTCGCGTTCATGCCCGAGCGTGATTGGGTGCCGTCCCGCGCCGATATCAAGGACTGCATTGGCGAGGCGCTGGAGGAAGAGGTGCTGCTGCCCGGCGGCGGGCGGTTGCTCATCGAGCCGGTCCGGACGCTCACGGCCATCGATGTGAATTCCGCTGCCGCCACGGCAGAGAAAGGCTTCGAGCGCACAGCGCTCTCGGTCAATCTGGAAGCTGCACAGGAGATCCCGCGGCAGCTTGCGCTACGCAATCTGGGCGGCATCGTCGTGATCGACTTCATCGATCTTGATAACCGTGGCAAGCGGGAGCAGGTCATAGAGGCGCTGCGTCAGGCCGTGGGCGTGGATCCCGCCATTGAATGGGTCGGGAACATGTCGCGTTTGGGTCTGGTGGAACTGCTGCGCCGTCGCACCGGCCGGACTCTGGTGGAGATGTGGGAGGTGCCAAATGGCTAAATGCCCGATCTGCGGAAAGCCGACCGAACACGATTACCGGCCCTTCTGTTCGGAGCGCTGTAAGAAGGTCGATCTCAACCGCTGGCTGAGCGATGTCTACCGAGTCCCGGCGGAGGCTACCCCGACAGATGAGAATGACAAGTCAAGCGACTGATCTGACTGGGGTATTTCGTGATGTCCCTGTCGACATTTGCGGCTGGACAAGCCCCGGCAAAGCCATTAAATATCCGCCGGTTCCAAAGAGGCCCGGGTAGCTCAGTTGGTAGAGCAGCGGATTGAAAATCCGCGTGTCGGCGGTTCAAATCCGTCCCCGGGCACCATTTGCCCTCCAGCGAAAATCGATCCACTGCCTTCGCCGTCGTTATGACGCGTGGAATAGTGCTGCGTCCTCGGCGCAGGGCGGAACGCCCAGGCTCGATGCCACCCGCTCGGCAAGGGCGAGGCTGGCCGTAAGACCCGGGGATTCGATGCCATACAAATTCACCAGGCCTGCGGCGCCATGGTCTGCCTCGGTGGCGATCAGGAAATCTGACTCGACCCGCGGATCGCGGGAGAGTTTCGGGCGGATGCCAGAGTAGGCGGGCGTCAGCGCACCATCGGCAAGGTCAGGGTAGTAGCGGCGGATCGCCGGATAGAAGCTATCGGCGCGGGTCGGATCGACGGCGTAGTCCACTTTGTCGACCCATTCCACGTCCGGACCGAAGCGGACGCGGCCGGCGAGATCCAATGTTACATGCACGCCGAGGCCGCCGGGCTCAGGCATCGGATAGACGAGATTCGAGAAAGGTGCCTTGCCGCCAGCGAGCGTGAAATAGTTACCCTTCGCATAATGCGTGGTCGGCACACGGTCGGGCGCCAGGCCAAGGGAGCGCGCGACGTGGCTCGCCTCCAGGCCGGCGGCATTGACCACATGACGGGCGACAAGATCATCTTCCGCGTCGCCGCTGAGACCTATCTGCCATTGGTCTGCCTGCCTTCGGCCGCGAACAACGGATGTCCGCAAGGCGAGGGTGGCGCCGGCATTTTCAGCATCGCCGAGATAGCTCAGCATCAACTGATGGCTGTCGATGATTCCGGTCGACGGCGAGAAGAGCGCGCCGGCGCAGCGCAGGTTGGGTTCGAGTGCCACCGCAGCGGCCGGAGAAAGCGCCTGCAGATCGTCGACGCCATTGGCGAGCGCCTTGTCAGCCAAGGCTTGCAATGCCTCTAGTTGGCTGTCATCGACAGCCACGAGCAGTTTGCCGCAGCGGCGATGCGGAACGCCACGTGCGGCACAATAGCGATAAAGAGCCTGGCTACCCGATACACACGTCGCCGCCTTCAAACTACCAGTCGGGTAATAGATGCCGGCGTGAATAACTTCGCTGTTTCTGGAACTCGTCTCGGAGCCGATCGCAGGGCCGGAATCGACGATGACAATCTCCCGGCCAGCCCGTGCGAGACGTCGCGCGATGGCAAGGCCGACGACGCCGGCACCGATGACGAGGAAGTCGATCATGCTTGGTTGTGCCTATTCCTCCGCCGGAATTGGGCCTGAGGCCTTGGGCTGTCTAGTCGTTTCCGTCACGGGCGGCGGCGGTGCATTGGCCTCGGGCTTCGGTCGGACCACGCTAGCCGTATGGGCGATATCGACACCATGCGCGCGGAAGGCATTGTCGATGGCGAAGTTCAGATCCGACGTCACCTGATTGACATAGGTCGTGTCGATGACGAAGCAGCGCAGCTCGAACTCCAAGCCGATATCGACGAACTTCTTGAACAGGACCGTGGGAGCCGGTTCGGCGCAGATGCGGCGCTGCTGTCGCGCGCAATCGAGCAGGAGGTCGCGGACCAGCTTGGTATCGCTGCCAGGCACAACGCGCATCATGATCACGATGCGAACGACGCGGTCGCGCAAGGTCCAGTTGACGACCGCATTGGCGATCAGTTCCGAGTTCGGAAAGATGACGCTGGCGTTGTCGAACGTTTCCACCTCCGTCGACCGCACGGAGATGCGCTTCACTGTACCTTCTGTTCCACCGACGACGATCCAGTCGCCAACCTTGATTGGCCGTTCGATCAGAAGGAGGATGCCGGCGACGAAATTCTCGACGATCGTTTTCAAGCCAAAGCCGATACCGACCGACAACGCACCGGCGATGATGGCCACACTGGACAGGTCGATGCCAAGTGTCACCACGGCAAGCGTGATGACGATCAGGCTGGCGACGTAGCCGAAACCTGCCGCCACCGAATTTTGCAGGCCGATGTCGAAGCGCGTCGTCGGCAGAACCTGGTCGGATAGCCAGCGCTTGACCCGGCCGACAATGAAGAGGCCGGCAACCAGCACGATGAGGGCCAGGACGATCTCGCCCAACGACAGCGTTACTTGGCCTACCTGAATGCCGCTCACAGCGCGGTCGATAATCAGGTTGAGCAATGAGGGCGACAGGCCATAGAAAATGAGCAATAGGTAGAATGCAGGCAGCCAAAGAACCGTTTCGACCAACATCCGCGCCCAGAAGCTGAGACGGAACGCATTGCTTGCCCCTGGCGCCGCCGCCCCTTCATCCGTCACCTCTGCGCCCAGGAGGAGGGAAAGGCTTTCCAGCATGACCGAGCGCAACAGCCAAGCAATGCCGACGACGACCAGTGTTGCTGTGACGGCGATCAGTACCGCGTCAGAAAGATAGGCATAGCCGGCAAGCGATAGGAGCGGCGAAATGCATGCGACCACGATCAGCAGGCGGCGCACGAAGCCCATGATCCCGGCGAGGCGCGCATCCGGTGCCGCCCAATATTCGCGCCGCAGCAGCGAGAGCGCGATGGCGCCGATGACAACGTCGCGCAGGAAAGTGTTGCAGGCGCTGAAGGCATCGGCCGCGAAGCGATCGTCCTTGGTGCCCATTAGATAGATCATGTTGAAAATCGCGACCATGATCGCCAGCAAGGTCACCTTGTTGGCGATCTGCTGGGCGCCTTGAGGCGTCACTGGGATAACCCGCCAGTTCGGTAGATGTGGCGACAGCGTGGCGCGGGCGAGACCCGAGACCAGCAGGAAGACCACCAGATTCATCGCAGCACCACCGAGAAGCTGCGTGAAAAAATCTTCGGTTACCGGAACGATATCGACGATTTTCCATAAGCCGAGCAGGAAAATGCAGGGCAGCAGAATGTCGGAGGCCGCCATCGCGCCCGCGGCCAGGATGCGGCGTGCATGGCTCGGCTCTTCGATCCCTGGCTTTGGCCCCCAGCGCCGCCGCAGGAATAGATGCAATCGCCAGCCGAAGAAGAGTGCTAAGGCAATGAGTGCGCTGCCGCCGATCAGGACGACACCTTGCATCCCCTGAGCGGAAATGATCCGCCACCATTGTTGCGGCGCTGCCACGGTATCGTCGATGGCGGAGAGCATCTGCTGCCAGCCTTCGACCCAGACCATCGGCTTCAAGGGCGCTGGCAGCCGCTTCAGGATGAAGGCAGTTCTCTGGCCCTGCTCATGCACGCCGAGGGCTGCCGCGAGGTTCTGGGCGCGGACAATGGTCAGCTGCGCCTGGCTGACATACCCGTCCAGCTCGCCCTGGCGCTTGGTGAGGTTAGCGCGGGTTGTCGCGACCTTGCTGTCTTCCGGTGGCGCGCCCTCAACGGGCGGCGGCCCCAGGCTTTGCAGCTCTGCGGTGACGGACTGCAGAGCCTGTTGACTTGCCGTCCGCAGGGCCTGTGCCCCCGCAATGACGGCGGACACGTTTTTCGAGGCGCCCTCAATTTCCTCAGGCGCGAAAGTCTCGTCCGATTGCAGCGCCACTTCGGCGGCTTTCAGGGTCTTCTCCCATTGGCCAATGCGCTGCTGCGCTTCAACCAGAGGTGACTGCTCCGGGACAGTCTGAGCCTGCGCTGTCCATGAGAGGACGGCTAAAGTCAGGATTGCGAGGAGAGAAAATGTGACGGAAGAGCGGGTTAACCGCATTCTGGCGCCTTGCACTGTGAATTATCGGAAGAATCGCGCCAGAGTAGCCACCCCGGCGCTGAAGTCCAGGGACTACACGCCGCAGGTCGGAGCATTTCGGAGGTTCTGGCTGTCATGGGTCCAAAACACCCCTGACGCGGCTTGGTTTCATGCAGGCGGAGGCGACCGCGAACGGAAACGGGCGCCGCGGCCCTTCGGCCGGCGATGCCCGCGAGTGTTCTGGGCGAGGTCAGATGCCGATGAAGGGCTGCATAAGGCGTCCGATCCAGCTGTCAAAACGCAGGGGGGCGTCTGTGACTGCGAGGCAAATGCAGACGTCTTCCATGCCGGCGACCGGCCGGTGATTGACGTTCTCGTCGGCGACTTCAAGGTCACCGCGGGTGAAGCGTTTGCCTTGCGACTGGTAGCTGCCATTGAGGACCAGGGTTAATTCCAAGCCGCCATGACCGTGGTCAAATACTGCCCGGCCTGGCGCGATGCGCAAAAGGCGCGCTGTGACACCTTCGCTGGCGACGAGTGGCATGTGATGAATGCCGGGACCAAGCACCTGCCACTTCGCGGCGCCGATATCGCCACCGACATAATGCCGCAAAGGCGCCGGCAGCATGATACTGGAAGTAGGAGCATGGCGGCTGGGCAGGGGCGAACTCACGGTCGCTAACGGCCGTGACGCATGTCGCACACGTTCCAGGGTTGCCGCCAGTGCCTGCGGTGCCATGACAGCTTCCGGGAGTTCTTCCACGAGGGTCGCGCCGAGCGCTTCGTAGACCGCAATTTCATCTCGGCAAGTCGGGCACAAAGTCAGATGCGCGGCGATCGCAAGTGAATTTGCCTCGTCGAGGGTTCCCGCCGCATAAGCGACCATGAATTCTTCTGTCGGGTGATGGGTGATCATAATTCAGGCTCTCCAAGCGCCTTACGAAATCGTTGAAACGCCAAACGCATGCGTGATTTCACTGTGCCGAGGGGAATGCCGAGTTGCTCCGCAATCTCGGCATGGGGTTTGTCTTCAAAAAAGGATAAGTGGACTATCTTGGCTTGTTCTTTCGGCAAGGTGGCCAATGCCGCCCGCACGGCCCGCGCCTGCTGGCCCTGATCGAGTTCCGCCTCCGGCGACGCTTGATCATCTGGCATGAATGTGGGGTCGTCGAGCTCGACCTCCGGGCGTTTTTGCCGGCGGAAAGCATCAATCCGCAGATTGCGGGCAATCGAGAAAATCCAAGTCCCTGCGCCAGCCTTGGCAGAATCGAACAAGTGGGCCTTGCGCCAAACCATGGCCATGGCTTCCTGAGCCAGCTCCTCCGCCATATCTTCGGCGGCGCCCAACTTCCGCATATATGACTTCAGCCGTGGCGCGTAAAAGCGGAATAAATCGGCAAAGGCCTGCTCGTCCGGGCCGGACTTCAACAGGGTCAACAACTGCGTCATGCGCTCCGGGCCGATTTCCGGCTTAAGATCGCTCATGACCGTATCGCCCGCTTTGTGCTGATACCCTGACCATCCCCGATTCATAGAACGTTTCGTTTCGACGTGCACGCCTGGCTTGGGCGGCGTCGCATCGAAAGACGCCTTGGCCTGCGCGCACCAGTCGGCGCTTGGCGTAAACGGGCCTGAGACGTCTTGGGGCGGCAGCAGGGCGGGGCTTTCCATACTCACCTTACGCCCGACCTGTGGGTTTGGATCATCGAACCCGCCACTTTGTTAACTTTTCAGGCAGGACCTGTCTCCAACCGGCCCATTTGTGATCCACCGCCTGCTAGTGGGCGTAGAACGGTCCAGAACTACCAATTCCATCAGGCAGTTATGCCCAGGGTCTTCAGCCTGAATTTATCAAGTGAGAGTGGTTTATGGCCCCCAACGATCTGGCTGACTTCCCGCCGACCATCGAACCGCCTCATCAATCATCGGTCGCAAGTTCCACGGCAAACAAGCCGCAGCGAATTGCGGTGATCGGGTCAGGTATTGCAGGCCTCTCCGCTGCCTGGCTCCTGGCTCAGCGTCATAGCGTGACCTTGTTTGAACGCGACAGCCGTCCGGGCGGCCACAGCCACACTGTAGATCTGGATTTGCCGGAAGGCCGGGTTTCGGTCGATACCGGCTTTATCGTATTTAATGAGCGCACGTATCCCAATTTGACGGCCCTCTTTACGCATCTGGGCGTCGCCAGTCGGGCGACCGATATGTCGTTCGCTGCATCACTCGACAATGGCAGCTTTGAATATTCGGGAACAAATCTGCGTGGTCTTTTTGCCCAGCGCCGCAATTTGCTGCGCCCGCGCATGTGGCGGATGATCTCGGATATTCTGCGTTTCTATCGTCAATCTCGTGTAGCCGCTGCACCAGGTGGTATCGAAGTCACTCTCGGCGACTATCTCGCCCAAGCAGGTTATGGTGCCAGCTTCATACGAGATCACCTGCTGCCCATGGGGGGTGCCATCTGGTCGACTTCAGCGGATCAGATGCTGCAGCACCCGCTGCGGTCCTTTGTGAGGTTCTGCGACAATCACGGCTTGCTGCAGTTGGTCGATCGTCCGTCCTGGCGAACTGTCGTTGGCGGCAGCCGTAGCTATGTCGAGAGATTGCTGAGTGGTCATAGACTTGAGTTGAAGCTTGGCGCCAGGATCGCGAGCGTGACCCGTGGAGTTTTGGGCCCGAGCCTGCAGTTTGAGGATGGTGGTTCGCAGGCCTTCGACGCGATCGTCCTGGCAACGCATGCGGACCAGGCACTAAAGCTGCTTGGCGAACCTACACGTCAGGAAAGTCAGCTTCTTGGCGCGATGCGGTACCAGGGAAACAAGGCCGTGCTTCATGGTGATATCGGGCTTATGCCGCGCCGCAGGTCTGCCTGGTCGAGCTGGAACGTCATGAGCGACAAGGCCGATCTAAACGCGGACACCCAGATTTGCGTCAGTTACTGGATGAACCGGTTGCAGCATCTATCGGTGGGGCAGCCAGTCTTCGTGACATTGAACCCAAACCGTGCGGTCCGGGAAGATCTCATTTGGGCGGAGTTCGATTACGCGCATCCGCTATTCGATCAGCACGCCATGACCGCGCAGAAATCCCTCTGGCAGCTGCAGGGGCGCGGCGGCATCTGGTACTGCGGCGCCTATTTCGGCGCCGGGTTCCATGAAGACGGATTACAGGCCGGTCTTGCCGTTGCCGAAAGCCTCGGCAATGTTCGCCGGCCGTGGAAGGTCGCGGAGCCGTCAGGCCGTATTCATTTACCTGAGGTGCGGCCGATGTCCGACATGATTCCTTCCGTATCAATTCTGGCCGTATGATGAGTGCCATGGTGGACCTCAAATCGGCTATCTATTGCGGGACGGTGATGCATCGTCGCGTCCGCCCAAAGGCGCATTATTTGCGTTACCACGTGTTCTACCTGCTGTTCGATCTCGACGAATTGCCGTTTCTGAAGTTCCGCTTGCTGGGTATCGAGCGAGCGGCACCGCTGTCATTCCGTGCCAAAGATCACGGCGACGGCAGCGGAAGTTTGAAGCCCTGGGTGGCTCGATGCCTGCGTGACGCCGGGATCAAGGCTGACGTCGCGCGCGTCAAGTTGTTGGCTTTCCCAAGAATCTTCGGGTTCGTGTTCAATCCGATCTCGATCTATTTCTGCTATGATCGTGCCGGCGCATTGGCGGCAACGCTATATGAAGTGAACAATACTTTTGGCGGTCGCCATACATATGCCCTGGAGGCCAAGGCCAGTGCCGCCGGCACAGTGCGCCAGAGCTGCGCCAAACGATTATATGTCTCGCCCTTCAACGACGTGTCCGGGGGGTATCGCTTCGCCGTCCAACCGCCGACTGAGAAGGTCGCACTTTCGATTGACCAGCATGACGCCGGCGGGCACCTGCTGCAGGCGGCCTTCGCCGGGCGCAGGTATGAGCTGACGGATCGAGCTCTGCTGCGCCTGCTCGTGGTATATCCGCTGCTCACCCTTAAAGTTGTGGCCGGAATCCATTGGGAGGCTCTTAAACTTTGGCTCAAGGGGGTGCCGCTTCACAAACGCCCTCGAACCATGAATACTCCCCTGATGTGCGATCAGATTGCACCTGACATGAGCGGGGATAACCATGCCGGGGTCATTTCAGAGCCAGAAACCGCGCGAGCGGGGACGTGACGGGCTTGCACGTGACGGAAGTGGGCGTTCCATGATGTCCGGCCTGTGGGAGAACATCTTCAACCACGCTCTCAATCACTTGCGAGTGGGCCGCTTGGCCGTGCTGTTTCCAGACGGCCGGCGACATGCTGTGGAGGGGATCGAACCAGGTCCGGAAGCCGAACTGGAAATCCGCGACATGCGAGGCCTGCAGCGCCTGCTGCGCGGCGGCGATGTTGGCTTTGCCGAGGCCTATATGGCCGGGGAAGTGGACTCCCCAGATTTGACCGACCTAATAGAACTCGCGGCGCGCAACGAAAGCGCGCTGGAGCAGGCGCTCTCCGGCAAGCGTTTGGTCCGCGCCTGGAACCGGCTGCGGCACCTGATGCGGGCCAATACCAAGGCTGGGGCCAAGCGCAACATCGCCTATCACTACGATCTCGGGAATGAGTTCTACGGTACCTGGCTCGATCCCTCAATGACCTATTCCTCTGCCTATTTCGAACGGGGCGCCAACGGATTGCAGGCAGCTCAGGTCGACAAATATCGCCGCGTGGCCGAACTCGCGGAACTGACCCCCGGCAAGCATGTGCTGGAAATCGGTTGCGGCTGGGGCGGCTTTGCCGAAGTGGCGGCGCGGGATTTCGGCTGCCGGGTCACGGGTCTGACCCTCTCCAAGGAACAACTCGCCTTCGCCCAGGCACGTATGCAGCGTCAGTCGCTTGATAGTCTGGTTGAGTTGCGGTTGCAGGATTATCGCGACTGTCCGGGCCAGTTCGACAGCATTGTATCGATCGAGATGTTCGAGGCGGTGGGGGAAGCGCATTGGAAGCGCTATTTCGACGTGCTGCGCGACCGGCTGAACCAGGGCGGAACAGCTGTCCTGCAAATCATCACCATTGCCGAGGAGCGCTTTGAGAGCTATCGGCGCAATGCTGATTTCATTCAGCGCTATATCTTCCCGGGCGGCATGCTGCCGACCAGCACGGCCTTGCGCCAACTGGCGTCTGATAGCGGTTTGCTTCTCCGCGGCGAAGATGGCTTTGCGGGTTCCTATGCCCGTACGCTACGGGAATGGCGTGAATCCTTCCTGCATGCCTGGCCCAAGATCCAGCCGCTTGGCTTCGATGACCGGTTCCGCAGGATGTGGACGTATTATCTTGCCTATTGCGAAGCGGGTTTCAAAGCAGGTTCGATCGATGTCGTGCATTTGAAGCTGCAGAGGTGACATGGCGCGGCGGGTATCTGGTCTACAGTCTTCCAGCACTCGCCCTTGCCGTTCCGACGCTGCCGGCTCACGTCCTTCTACCAAGTTTTTACGCAGATAATTTAGGACTGGGCCTTGCTGCGACCGGCGCGGCGATCTTCGTAGCCCGAGCTATCGACGTGCTTAGCGATCCGCTGATCGGCCATTACAGCGACAAGCTGGGACGTCGCAAACCGTTCATCGCCATTGGCGCCATTCTGGCAGCGGTCGCGCTGTTGGCGCTGTTTGCGCCGCCCGTCGGTATCGGGCCAGTCTATCTTGGCATCTGGTCCGCGCTTCTCTATGTCAACTGGTCGATCGTGATGGTGCCCTATACTGCTTGGGGCGCGGAACTTACCCAGGATTATCGTGGCCGCTCGCAGATCGCGTCCTGGCGCGAAGGAATGGGTTTGGCCGGGATCGCATTGGCTGCGACCTTGCCGGCAATATTACAAAAGTTCGGGCATTCTCTGCCAGAATCAATGCTGGCCACTGCGGTCGTGGCGATCGTCTTGGGTGCACCAGCGCTTTACCTCCTTCTCAGCTTGGTTCCGGAAGTGCAGGGCAGGGAGCGTCGCGACCCGACCAGCCTCGGCGCCGCCTTTCGGGACGCAGTCGAGAACCAGCCGTTTCGCCGCCTGCTCTCCGCCTGGTTCATCAATGGCGTTGCAAACGGCCTTCCGGCGGGGCTATTCCCGTTCTTCATCACGGCGCGACTTGGTGCCGATGCGCAGCAATTGGCGCTGGTTCTCCTGGTCTATTTTGCCGCCGCCTTGCTGAGCCTCCCTGTCTGGCTCTGGCTTCTGAAGAGGGTCGACAAGCATCGATTGTGGTGCTTGACCATGCTGGCAGCAATCGCAGCGTTCGCCTGGGTACCTTTCCTCCCGTTCGGATCGGTCGCCGTATTTGCCGCCATCTGCATCGTCACCGGCTTTGCCCTCGGAGCGGATCTTTCCCTACCGCCGGCAATTCAGGCGGATGTGGTGGATCTGGATCGGCTGACCCACGGCGCCGGGCGAGCAGGGCTGTTCTTTGCCTTCTCCAGCATGTCCGGAAAGCTCTCTGCGGCGCTTGCCGTGGGGGCGGCATTTCCGCTTCTGGCATTCTTTGGTTTTGACCCGAAGGCAGTTGATCCTGCAGCCACTGGCCCCGCCTTCGGCAGCTTCGCCCTAGCCGTGATCTATGCCTGGGTACCTTGCGTATTCAAGGCAACAGCGATGGGAATGATGTGGCGTTTCCCGATAGATCGGCGGCGTCATGCCGAGATAGCGGCGCGGCTCCACCTGATAAATTAATCTGGGCGGTAGCTGGAATGGCCGTTCCTATTTTTCAGACAATTGGCGTCGCAATGCTCTTGTCGGTTTTATCGCGATCAACGGATGCAGTACGATGGATATTGATGATTTTGGCGGCACCCAGCCGGAGATGAAGCCCGAACGCTACTTCCTCGGAGAGACCCGCGGATGGGGCATGTTTCATGACCGTTTCGGCAGGCTGCGCCGCCAGTTTGTGGTCAACATGCTAGGCGAGACGCATGGCGATCTCTTCGTTCTCGCAGAGGATTTTGTCTATGACGACGGTGAGACCGAGCAACGCGTCTGGGAACTTAAACGCTTTGCCGATGGCACTTATGAAGGGACTGCCGGCGACGTCATCGGCTTGGCAAGGGGCCGAGCAAAGGGCAACGCATTCAATTGGGTCTACCAACTCAATCTAAAGGTCGGCGACAGCCGTTGGCGGGTCGCATTTGATGATTGGCTGTATCTGCAGCCAGGGGGCGTGCTTCTCAACCGCGCGACGGCAACACGCTGGGGCATCGAGATCGGAACGCTGACGGCCACTTTTCACAAGCGTCCTCGAAACCAAACGTCATTGGTCACGCATGAACAATCGATGGGACAGGCAGCGGAATAGCGCGGCCACCAGCGAGTAATCGCCGCCACCAGGATCCAGCGGCGATTGTTTGTGATCGTCATAGCATCCGCCGCGTGATGGCGAAGTAGAGCCGTGACGGCAGCAGCCTGCCAATCTTCAGCAGTACGACAAATGGCCAGGGGAAGGCAATTTCGAACTGCCGACTTGCCAGTCCTCTGCGAATATGTTTGACCGCCGCATCGGATTTGATGAGGAAGGGCATAGGGAATTCATTGACCTTCGTCATGGGTGTTTCGACGAAGCCGGGGTTGATGACCTGAAGTTTGATGCCGGCCGCCTCGGTGCTCGGTTTCAGGGCCTCCAGCATATTGATGAGTGCGGCTTTGCTAGCACCATAGGCGGCGGCCTTCGGCAAACCACGATAACCGGCAACCGAGGCGATGACAGCTATCTGTCCGGCACCCCGGGCGCCCATCCGTTTGAAGAGGGGATCCAAACAGTTGGCGGTGCCGACCACGTTAGTAGTGATCAACCCGCCGAACCGGCTGCAGTCAAAATCGCTGAGATCCATCTGTTGATATTGGGCGGCGCCGAGGATGGCGACATCAATCGGGCCGTGATTAGCCTCGATATCGGCAACCGCCAAGGCAACGCTTGGCCGGTCTGCGATATCCAAAACTTGCGTGATGATGTTTGGTGATCCGGCGGCAGTTTCTTGCAAAGCCGAAAGACGTCTGCCGCTGATGACGACCCTGTCGCCTCCGGCCGCGACCTGGCGAGCAAGACCTTGACCTATCCCACTGCCAGCTCCCGTAATCCACCACAGCTTTTGGGTCATTCGGCCCTGGCCACCTGGGCCGGGCAGTCCCGGCAACGGTATTCGATGAGGGAGCCATCTTCGCCAGCGAAACGCATACCGAGCCACCTGCCTTCATTGTCGTACCATGTCTCCAAACGTATATCGCCGTCCAGCCGATAGCGGTTGGCGCGAATGATGCCGTTGGCCGCCGGCACGAAAGCGCTCGCTAGCCCGGTCTTGGTGATCCTGTTGACGTGGCCGGTGATGGTGTTGAGGACCTCATCGTCCTGCACGAAGGCAATCGACCAATGTTCCGTTGGCAATAACTGCCTATCCAGGATCATCGTACCGCTGGGGCCGGCGACGACAAGAGCCTTGTCTTTGCGGGTTATCTCGACCACGGATTTGTCGCCGTCGTCATCGGTCGTCGCGGTCAAGCTCTCCAGCGTGCGACCGCTCCAAACGGATTTCGACTGGTAGTCAAAGCGATAGCCAGTCAGGAACAAGAACGGAATCTCGATGTCGGCGCGCGTCTGCACGATAGTCGTGTCGCCTTGCCGATCAAATGTGATCACGTGATGGCCGACTTGTTGCCCGTTGCGCAGGATGACGTAATGGGCCCGATTCCCATACAGGGCGATCGGGTCGACAAAGTCATTATTGCCGCTCTGCGCCCAGGCAGAGGGCGGCATCACAACTGCCAGCAGCATCATAGCTGAAACCAAGGGATACGACCGCATTCGCTTCCTCCGCCGTATCTACGCATTTGCGGTGGAGTTAGATCATCATGGCCTGGCTATGACCCGTGTGGCAGTCGATCGACGGGGAGTTAGCCTGCCAGCTTGGCCGTCTGCGGTGGTGGCATCTCCGGGGCGGCTACTCTAACGCGCTCGGCCGGGAAGGTCAGGCTCATGCATGTGCCTACGCCGAGCTTGGTTTCGACGGCGACCTCGCCATTGTGCAACCTGATAAGGCCCCGCGTAATGGAAAGTCCAAGTCCAGTCCCGTTCCGCCCACCATGGCCAAGCTCAGCGGTGTGGGCGGAGCGAATCCCAAACGGCGAGAAAAGATGTGGCAGGGTCTTTTCGGGGATGCCGGAACCCGTGTCGCGGACCGAGACGACCAGATCGCCATTGGCAGCGGGATCGATAGCGACGGCTACCAAGCCCTGCGGCGGCGTATGTCGGATGGCATTGCTGAGGAGATTGAGCAGCATCTGGTTAAAGGCGCGCTTGTCGCAATCGAGCAGAACAGGACCAGACCCAGCAGGGGGCTGGACAATCAGCCCTTGTTCATCTGCGGCGGGCCTCACCATAGCGAGGCAGCCGTCGATCAACGGGCGAATGTCGTGGACGTCGAAGTTGAGATTGACCTTTTCAGCCTCGATTTTCGACAAGTCGAGAATGTCGTTGATCAGTTCCAGCAGATGCTTGCCGCTCTGGTTGATATGACCGACATATTCGCTGTAGCGGGTATCCCCGAGCGGGCCATACAGCTTCAGGTCAAGAATCTCAGAAAAACCCAGGATTGCGTTGAGAGGGGTGCGGAATTCATGGCTCATGTTGGCCAGCACATTGGACTTGGTGCGATTGGCCTTCTGCAATTCGATGTTGCGTCGTTCAAGTTCCTGGCGCGCCTTTTCCAGCTTGCGCCGTGATTTGCCGATGCGCTCCGCCATGGAATTGAAAGCGGCGGCTAATCGCCCGATTTCGTCATGACCGCGGACCTCCGCGCGACTGTCATTCTCGCCGTCTTCAAAACGCTGAACAGATTCGGCCAAGGTTTGAAGTGGCCTGATAACGCGCTGTTGCAATAGGCCGTGGATCGCGGCCGCAACCAACAAGAAAGCAATCAATGTCACGATGACGGAACCAGCAAAGGCTTCCGAAATGCGGCCAGCAACGCTCTTGAGCGGCACGAGGTGAATGAGTTTCCATTGCGGCCCGTCGATCGATGTTGCGGCAGCAAGATACTGGCGACCCTGGAAATGTGTCGCAACGATCGCGCGTTCATCAAGCTTGCCAAGGCTTTTCATGACAGAGCTAAGAGCCAAGTCGATCTTCGCCTTATCGCTATCCACGAAGGCCGCGCTCTCGATTTCGTTTTGCCATTGGCCGGCCAGCATGTAATCGCCGTTGGCGTCCAGCATGAAATCTTCAGCGCCGGCAAAGGTCGGATCGCTCGCCAAACGCTCGAACAGCCCAGCCAGGAAGAAATCGTGCCCGATGGTGCCAGCCCAGACGCCGTTGATGTCGAGTGGCTTAACCGCGCTGACCATCCATGAGCGCGATACCGGATCATAGGCTGGCTTGGTCCAGAAGAGCGATCGCGTCTGATTGATTGCCGGGTCGCCGCCCATGATCCATTCGGTGAGGTTGTAGTCATCTGCGGGGGTCGCATCCCACACATAAGTTGGCACGCGCGGCATGAGTACGATCATCGAATGCCAGCGGGTGAGCAGCCAGAGCGTATCGAAGCGCGGTACCGTACCGGCGCCATAGAGATCGATGATTGGTGTGAGGCGCGCATGAAACGCCTTGATCGCGTCGGTTCTCGGCGTCCGCGGATCAAGATAGATGCCGGCATGTTGCCGGCCGTCGAATGTCGTCGGATCGGAGCGCAATGAGCCATCTTCGAAGGGGACGGTCAGGCGGTCGAATGCCTCGATATCGGTCCGGTTCGGCGCCGGTTGCATGGCTGTTGTGATGAAGGTGGCGAGTTTGGTGAGGCTGGGGTCTGCCTGGGCCAGGGCGGATTCGATTTCTCGCTGCTTGTTTTCCTGAATGCTCAGAATGATGCGCTTGGCGTCTTCAACGGCCCATCTCTCGCTGAAGAAATACAGCAGCAGCCCGGCCGGGGCACCGACCAGAAAGACGCTGATGGCGAGGGCGGCCATAAGCTGTCGAGATAGACGCCCGCCGAGCCAGCGCTTTAGTCGTGCCCGCATATTGTCCTCTTCAGACCCGTCATCAAATTGACGCATGACGATTAATAAAGCATTGAAATATCAGGGCTTCGTGGTTCAAGCCGAAATTCTCCATTTGTATGTTAAGGGGTTGAAAACAGGGGAAAAGTCGCGCATTCTCCGGCCAGATATCGCAAAAATTTAGAGTGATTCAAAAGTATGAGCAGTCGTAACCACGCTGCCCAGGTGGATGTTGGCGTCGCCATGTTGGATGGCCGCCTGGACCTGGGCATCACTCGAGCCGCCGAAGCGCTGCTGGGCTTGCAGAAAGAAGACGGTCACTGGGCATTTGAGCTTGAGGCGGACGCGACGATTCCGGCGGAATACGTGCTGCTGAAGCATTTTCTCGACGAGATCGATACCGGGACGGAAGTCAAGATTGTCCGCTATCTGAAGAAGATCCAGGGCGATCATGGCGGATGGCCGCTTTACCATGGCGGCGCCTTCAACATTTCTGCCTCGGTGAAGGCCTATTACGCCCTGAAATGCTGCGGTGAGGATGTCGATGCCCCGCATATGACCCGGGCGCGCGACGCGATCCTGGCCTATGGTGGTGCCGCTAAAAGCAATGTGTTCACGCTGATCCAACTGGCGCTGTTCGGCCAGATCCCATGGCGCGCGGTGCCCGTGATGCCGGTTGAGATCATGCATCTGCCGCGCTGGTTTCCGTTTCATCTCGACAAAGTCAGCTATTGGTCGCGCACCGTCATCGTCCCGCTCCTGGTGCTCATGTCGAAGAAGCCGGTGGCACGGAACCGCAAGAAGATCGATGTGCAGGAGTTGTTCCTGGTGGCGCCGGATCAGGTCAGCAACTGGTACAACATGGATCGCAAGGGATTCTGGGCCGTGTTTTTTCGCGTGCTCGATCGCATCTTGCAGCGCACCGATTGGGCCTTTCCGCTCAATGTGCGGCAGAGCGCTGTCGGCAAGGCAGTTGCCTGGGTGACAGAACGCCTCAACGGCGAAGACGGACTGGGCGCAATTTATCCCGCCATGGCCAATTCAGTGATGATGTTCGATACATTGGGCTATGCCAAGGATCACCCTGATTATGCCATAGCGCGGCAATCCATCGAGAAGCTGATGGTGTTCAAGGATGACGAGGCCTATTGCCAGCCTTGCTTGTCGCCGGTCTGGGATACTGGTCTAGTGGCGCATGCACTGCTTGAAGTGGGTGGCGAAGCGGCGGCGCGTGTGACGGCAGCGACCGACTGGCTGAAGGATCGCCAGATCCTCGACGTGGTAGGCGATTGGGCGGCCGCAGCGCCCGGGGTGCGACCGGGCGGCTGGGCATTCCAGTACAACAATGATCATTATCCCGACGTGGACGATACGGCGGTGGTGGTGATGGCGATGGATCGCCTCGATCACGCCCGCTACAAGGAGTCGATCGACCGCGCCGTCGAATGGATTTTTGGCCTGCAGAGTAAGAACGGCGGCTGGGGTGCCTTCGACGCCGATAACGAATACTACTACCTCAACCACATTCCCTTTGCCGATCACGGCGCATTGCTTGATCCGCCGACGGCGGACGTTTCAGCGCGCTGTCTCTCGATGCTAGCGCAGCTGGGCTACAAGATCGACCATCCCAAGGTGAAAGCGGCCGTCGACTATCTGATGCGGGAGCAGGAATCGGATGGTGCCTGGTTCGGTCGCTGGGGGACCAATTACATCTATGGCACATGGTCGGTACTCTGCGCGCTGAACGCGATCGGCATCCCGGCGGATCATCCAGCGATGCGCAAGGCGGTCACCTTCCTGGAAAGCAAACAGCGCGTGGATGGTGGCTGGGGCGAAAGCGGGGATAGCTACTGGGCTGACAAGCCACGCGGGGAGGGGCCGGAATCGACACCATCTCAGACCGCCTGGGCAGTACTCGGCCTGATGGCGGCGGGCGAGGTCGACAACGCTGCCGTAGCGAGGGGCATGGCCTATCTCACCGATACGCAGAAGCAGGACGGTACGTGGGATGAGCAGGAATACACCGCGGTCGGCTTCCCGCGTGTCTTCTATCTGCGCTACCACGGCTACAAGTCGTTCTTCCCGATCTGGGCGATGGCGCGCTTTCGCAATCTGAAGCAAGGCAATTCCCAGCACGTCATGTACGGCATGTGATGACCATCGGCGTCGTCACCGGCATGCAGGCCGAGGCAAGGCTACTCGACGGCCTTGGCTATCGTGTCGTTGCGGCTGGCGGAAATGCAGCGGCGACGCGCGCCAAGACAGCTGGCTTGATCCGGGATGGCGTCACGGGGTTGATTAGTTTCGGAATTGCCGGTGCCCTAGATCCGAGCTTGCGGCCAGGCGATCTGGTGATCGCCAACGGGGTGATCCTGCCGGACGGCCGCCGGGTGGACTGCAATCCAGATTGGTTGCGGTGCGTCCTGAATAAGGTGCCGGACGCCCGGGAGGGCGTTGTCGCAGGAGCGTCCACTGCGGCTGCAACACGCTCGGCTAAGGCCGATCTCTTAGCGGCCACGGGTGCTAAGATCATCGATATGGAAAGCCATCACGTTGCTGATCTGGCTAACGCGCACCAGCTGCCGCTGCTGGTCATTCGCGCGGTTGCCGATAGTGCGTTCGACGATATTCCGGAAGCAGCACTGGTCGGCCTAAATGAAGAAGGACGGCCCGCAATCGGCGCCGTCCTTCGTTCACTTTTGGCAAAACCTTGGCAGTTGCCTGCCTTGATCCGCGTCGCACTGCGCTCGCGCACAGCGCTCAATGCATTACTCCGCAGCCGCGCGGGCCTGCTTTAGCTTTTCTTTCTCAACGTGAATCTCACTCATTGCCTTTTCCACATGGCTTGAGAAGACGTACTCGGCGGGGCGCTGATTATCGAGCGAGATGTCCGGTACCATCGGCTTCTCGACTTCAATGCCACGGATGGCAACTTTGAGAGCCTTCAGCGGACTGCGGATGGTGTCCTTTACGGCGCTGCCTTCAAAGCCAGAATGGACCATGCAATCGGCACACTTCTCGTAATTGCCAACGCCGTACTTGTCCCAGTCGGTCTCTTCCATCAGTTCCTTGAACGAGCTGACGAAGCCTTCGCCGAGCAGATAGCAGGGACGCTGCCAGCCAAACACGTTGCGCGTCGGGTTCGCCCACGGCGTGCAGTGATAGCTCTGATTGCCAGCGAGGAAATCTAGGAACAGCGTTGACTGGCTGAAGCGCCAGCGACGGCCCTTGTCACCCTGGCGGAAGATGTTGCGGAACAGGTCCTTGGTCTTCTTCCGGTTGAGAAAATGCTGCTGGTCCGGCGCGCGCTCATAGGCATAGCCCGGCGAAACGGTGATGCCGTTGACACCCATCGCCATCACGTCGTCGAAGAACCCCGCCGCGCGATCGGCATCGGTACCGTCGAAGAAAGTGCAATTGATGTTGACGTTGAAACCAGCCGCTTTGGCAGCCTTGATGGCCGCGACGGCTTGCTCGTACACGCCTTCCTGGCAGACCGACTTGTCGTGCTCGGCCTTCGACCCATCGAGATGGACCGACCAGGTAAAGTAGGGCGATGGCTTGTAGAGATGCATCTTCTTCTCGAGAAGAAGGGCATTCGTGCACAGATACACGGCGCGCTTCTGCTTGTTGATCAGGCCGTCGACGATTTCCGGCAATTCCTTGTGTAACAGTGGCTCGCCACCTGCGATCGAAACGATCGGCGCACCGCATTCTTCGGCGGCACCTAAGGCGTCAGCGACGGAAATGCGCTTGTTGAGGATGTCGGCCGGGTAGTCGATCTTGCCACAGCCGGCGCAGGCGAGATTGCAGCGGAACAGTGGTTCCAACATGAGAACGAGCGGGTAGCGCTTGCGCCCCAAGACATGCTGCTTGACCACATAAGAGCCGACGCGAATAGCCTGGCGCAAAGGTACGGACACGGGGTGATCTCCTTTTCTTGATCTTACTGCGCGGCCGCTGGCTGGTCGGCCAGTTCGGGCGGCAGGCGGAAACGGACGTTTTCTTCGACGCCCGCCATCAGTTCGAGCTTCACATCACTTAAGTCGTGCAGCCTGGCGACAAGGTCCTGGACGAGCACGTCGGGTGCAGACGCACCTGCAGTCACGCCAACCGCCTTGGCATCTTTCAGCCATTCCGGCTTCAGCTGCGAGGCGTCCTCGATAAGATAGCTACGCACACCCAACTCTTCGGCCATTTCCTTCAGCCGGTTGGAGTTAGACGAATTGGGAGCTCCGATGACCAGGATAACATCGACCTCTTCGGCGAGCTGTTTCACCGCATGCTGGCGGTTCTGCGTCGCATAGCAAATGTCCTTGGTGTTGGGACCGACGATTTCCGGGAAACGAGCCTTCAGCGCCTCAATGACTGCCTTGGTGTCATCGACTGAGAGCGTCGTCTGCGTGACATAGGCAAGTTTGTCAGGATCGCGAACTTCCAGCTTCGCAACATCATCGGCGGTCGAGATCAGCAGTACGCCGCCCGGGACCTGTCCCATGGTGCCTTCCACTTCAGGGTGGCCGGCATGACCGATGAGCACGACCTGGCGGCCCTGATCCGCGTAGCGCGTGCCTTCGGTATGAACCTTTGAGACGAGTGGGCAGGTCGCGTCGATCACGTTGAGCCCGCGCTCCTGAGCTGCCTGCACGACGGTCTTCGACACACCATGCGCGCTGAAGATCGCGTAGCGACCCTCGGGAATCTCATCAAGCTCTTCGACAAAAACGGCACCCTTGGCGCGCAAGCCTTCGACCACATGCCGGTTGTGCACGATCTCATGCCGGACATAGACCGGCGGACCAAAGCGCTCGATGGCGCGTTCGACGATTTCAATTGCACGCTCGACGCCAGCGCAAAACCCGCGCGGCTGAGCCAAAACTACCCGCATGCCAATCTATCCGTTTCGTTTAACAAATTAACGACAAATACCTGAGCTCGGCGCTCAGTCTTGGCGCCCAATCGCAAGGCCAATCATCTGGCGCCAATAGCTGGGACTGAACGCACCATTTACACAGAATCGCCTTGTTTGACCATCATAAATAGCCCAATCCACCATTAACCAACAGGAGGTTTTGGGGCAAAGCGCAATAATCTAACAAATTGGTCAACCATTTCGGGGATTTTGCTGCCGGTTGCTGGGATACCCTTCGGGAAAGGGGTGGTACTTTACCGTCGATTTGCCTATAAGCAGCCGGATTCGGATAATCATGAATAGTCATATTCGCCGGCAAAGGATTGCCTAGCCAAAGGCTGCCCTCTACTGCCGGTTCGTGGCGTTTCAACAATGGGTAAAAGGCTTCTCTCTTGACCAGCAAAACCCCCTTGCTAGACCGGGTTATCACGCCAGCGCAGCTGCGCCAGCTCGACCCGTCAGATCTGCGTCAATTGGCTGATGAATTGCGCCAGGAAACCATCGACGCCGTATCGGTGACGGGTGGGCATCTTGGAGCGGGCCTCGGCGTTGTCGAGCTTACTGTCGCACTTCATTATGTCTTCGATACGCCCTATGACCGGCTGATCTGGGACGTAGGACACCAAGCCTACCCGCATAAGATTTTGACCGGTCGCCGTGACCGGATTCGCACGCTGCGCCAGGGTGGGGGCTTGTCCGGCTTCGTGAAGCGCTCGGAGTCGGAATACGACCCGTTCGGCACGGCCCATTCCTCGACCTCAATTTCTGCCGCTCTCGGCATGGCGGTCGCTTCTGAGATGCAGGGACGCAAGCGGGCTAGCATCGCCGTGATCGGCGACGGGTCTATGTCGGCGGGCATGGCCTATGAAGCGATGAACAATGCCGGGTCGCTGGACACCAAGCTGATCGTCATCCTCAACGACAACAATATGTCGATCGCACCGCCTGTGGGTGCTCTGTCGGCCTACCTGTCGCGCTCGCTCTCTTCGACGTCTTTCCGTTCTCTGCGGCACTTCGCCAAGGACACTTTGCGCATCCTGCCGGACCGCCTGCAGAAGATGGCGGCGCGCGCGGAGGAATATGCCCGCGGCATCATTTCCGGTGGCGGCACACTGTTCGAAGAGCTTGGCTTTTATTATGTCGGGCCGATCGATGGCCATAACATCGACCACCTGCTTCCTGTCCTGCAGAACCTCGCCAAGTCCGACGAACCGGGCCCGGTGCTGGTTCATGTAGTGACGCAAAAGGGCAAGGGTTACGCCCCTGCCGAAGCGTCAGCCGACCGCTACCACGGCGTCGTTAAATTCGATGTGGCGACCGGCGTGCAGCAAAAGTCCGCCCCTAAGGCGCCAAGCTATACGGGTGTTTATGCCAAGGCGCTGATTGCCGAGGCTAAGGCCGACGAGCGTATCGTCGCTGTGACGGCGGCGATGCCGTCCGGTACCGGCCTCGATGCCTTCGGCAAGGAATTTCCCAAACGTACGTTCGACGTCGCAATCGCTGAGCAACATGCGGTGACGTTCTGTGCCGGCATGGCGGCGGAAGGCTTGAAGCCGTTCGCGACTATTTATTCCACCTTTCTGCAGCGCGGCTATGACCAGGTCGTGCATGACGTTGCCATCCAGAGCCTGCCGGTCCGCTTTGCCATCGATCGCGCTGGTCTGGTGGGTGCTGATGGCCAGACCCATGCCGGCAATTACGACATCGCCTATCTCGGCTGCCTGCCGAATTTCGTGCTGATGGCGCCGTCCGATGAGCTTGAGTTGATGCATATGGTGGCGACCGCCGCGTCGATCGATGATCGGCCCTGCGCCTTCCGCTATCCGCGCGGTGAAGGCATTGGCCTCGACCTGCCGGCACGTGGCGAAGTCCTGCCGATCGGCAAGGGTCGCATAATCCGCGAGGGAACCAAGATCGCCATTCTGAATTATGGCACCAGGATGATTGAGGTGCTCAAGGCGGCCGACGAACTTAATGCCAAGGGCCTCAGCTGCACGGTGGCTGACGCGCGCTTCTGCAAACCACTCGATGAAGATCTCGTGAAGCGCTTGGCGCGTGAGCACGAAGTGTTGATCACCATCGAAGAAGGCGCCATTGGCGGTTTTGCAGCACATGTCCTACAGTTCCTGGCAACAAACGGACATCTCGATAAAGGTTTGAAGATCAGGCCCATGACTTTGCCAGATAAATGCATCGACCACGAAGCACCGCATAAGCAGTACGATGTCGCCTGCCTTAACGCGCGACATATCGTGACCGAAGCTCTTACCGCCCTGGGTGTGGCCGAGGCGAGCGTTCGCGCATGAAAGACATGAAACTGTCGCGGCGCCACGCCCTTGGCTTACTGGGGGCGGTGGTTTTGATCCGACCGCAGTTTGCTGCCGCGCAGGATCCAACTGACCCGCTCACGCTGATCGGCAAATTCTACGACACGCTGCTGGATTGCATGAAGCGCGGTGCAGAACTGGGCTTTGACGGCCGCTATCAGCTGATTGAACCGGTGCTGAACGAGACATTCGACGTCGCCACGATGTGCAAGATCGCCGTAGGTCCGGAATGGACCAAGATGCCCGGCGATAAGAAGAGCGCTGTGTTAGTGACCTTCAATAAATACATGGTCACGACCTATGCGGCGCGTTTCAAGTCGTTCAACAACCAGCAGTTCAAGCTCGGCGAAGCCAAGCCAGCTGGTGAGGGGCGTTCCCTGGTCAATACCCAGCTGATCCGATCCAACGGAGAGCCAATCGAACTTAATTATTTGTTCCGTCTCAACAACAACGCGTGGCGCGTTATTGATATCTATCTCGCCGGTGCGATTTCGCAGATGGCGCAGATGCGGTCGGATTTTTCCAAAACAGTGACCGATGGCGGTCCCGATGCGCTCATTGCGTCGCTGGAACAAAAGATCCTGGACCTCAAGAAAGAAACTTGAGACCAGGCTGATCAAGTCAGCTTGATTTCTGAAAAAGGCGGGTGCCAGTTGGCCCCGCCTTTTTCTATGTTATTCGCTCTGGAGCCTCGCCGTGGGTGGCTTGCCCATCAGTACCGGCATGAAGGCGAAGATGACTACCAGCAGGATGGTCAGTGCGATCAGGAGCAGCATACCCATGCGGGCTGTCCCGGGATGGCTAGATAGGGCAAGACTCCCGAAGGATGAACCGGTGGTCAATGCGCTGAACAGAACAGCACGTGCAGTGCTGGTCGAAATTGGGTTCTCGATTCCCCGCCGCCAGTTGACGACGAAATAGATATCGAAGGCAACGCCGATGCCTAGCAACAACGGTAAGGCGATGATGTTGGCGAAATCCAGTTTCAGACCGAAGGTTACGCAGACGATGATTGTGCCGAGAGCCGTCATCAAGAGCGGCAGCATCACATAAGCGACGTCCCGCGGTCGGCGCAGGATCGCAAAGAGCAGGATCGCGATCGCAATCACGGCGGTGATGCTCGCCATCTGGAAAGCCTTGGTGACCGCGCGTCCGGATTCATAGATCTGGACTGCAGGGCCCGTCGCTTCGGGTGCTACGCCCCGCACGGCATTCACGAAATTCGCCAACACGGCGCTGTCATTGCTGTCGCCCTTAGGCATCACAGTGAGGCGCATCTCGCCATCAGCCGCAATCCACTGCGATTTGATTTCGTCAGGCAAAGTCTCCAGCGTCAAAGGCTCGGCCTGTAGCGCCGATGCCAGCATCTTCATTCGCGGCATTAAGCCGTCGACCAGCATGCGCTGGAGTTCCGGATAGATTGCGGGGTCAGCGGCTGCGGCTTGATCAAGCAATCTGGCGAGCTGCTGCGCTTTGTCGGAAGACGGCAGGGCTTCGCGCAGCTTTGCTGCACATTGTTTGAGGGCAGCCCGAGTTTCCTCGACAGTAGGTGCTGGGCGCGTACTGATAGGCTCCAAACTCAGACCCATCAGCAGTTGCAGGTCGCTTAGGATCGGCAGTTTGGCATCCTGATCCTTCGGCACGAAGCTGGAGGCGCTGATCACGGCATGAACCTCGCGGAGCGCGCTCAGTTTTGTTTTCAAGGCTTCGGCGGCTGCCGCGTCCGGGACGACGATTTCGATGGCATATGGCGATCGGATGGGATCTTTCATGAGATCCAGGATCGCGGCCATCGATTCAACCTTGGGATCCTTGAGATGCAGGGGATGGAAATCGAACTCCAGCCGCGGTGACAAAGCGAGACCGATTACGGCGACGATTCCCCAAGCCGCCAGGACCGGCATCCGGTGGCGGATCAGCCAGCTATCGACCGGCTTACCCCAGGCCATGCCCATCTCACCGTCTAGAATGCGCGGCTTCAGCGCGGCCAGCAGCGCGGGCAGCAGAGTAAGGTTTAGAATAAGGGTGATGGCCATGCCCGCGGTGGCGATCAGACCGAGTTCAGACACGCCGCGATAATCCGTCGGCACGAAGGCCGCAAAGCCGACGGCGATTGCAATCGCCGCGAGGGTGAGTGGCCGTGCCATCGCGATGCCGGTTCGGATGAGTGCACCTTTGAGGCCGCCTTCCAGGCGCTCTTGGCCGAAGCGGACACCGAACTGAATGCCAAAATCAATCGACAGACCGATGAACATGACGGCGAAGGCGACAGAAATCAGGTTGAGCTTGCCGACGGCGATCGTGGCAAAAGCGAAGGTCAGCACCAAGCCGACGATGAGGGTTATGAAGGTGGCGAGGATCAGCTTTAAGGATCGCAAAGCAAGAAACAGCCAGAGCAGCACTAACACAGTTGAGATCAATAGGGCCCAGCCCATGCCTTCGGCGACTGTGGCAAATTCATCGTCATTGAGAGCCACAGGGCCGGTGAGGCGTACGGTGACTCCAGTATCAGGCGTCAGGCCCAGTTCCTTGATGCTGTCCCGCACGAAGCCAGTCGCCGCGGCACCAGGCTTGAGCGCAGCAAAATCGCGATTAGGTTGGGTCAAGATCAGGCGGCGGAGATCCCGAGCCTCGGACGGACGGTCGAGCAGCAAGGTCTGCCACGACATCGCTTGGCGCCCACCCGACAGGGCATCGCTCAAGGTGGCGGAGATGGCGGCCAGAGGTTTTTCCAGCCGATCGATTGTGCCGGCCTTCTGCATGACGCCCTGCATCGCCAACGAGAGCACGTCGAAAAGGCCGCGCAGGCTGGGGTCCTGTGTGAGTGATCCGATGAAAGGCTGGGCCTCGATCACGGCGTCTGCGATCTTCTGCACTTGGTCCGTGGGCAAGAATAAAAGGCCGTACTTCTCGAAGAATGGTCCGCCATCTGCCCGACGCGCCGTCGCGAAAAGATCGGGTCGCGACTGGATGCGGGCGAACAATGCCGCCGCCGCGTCCTCCGCGGCATCCGGCGTCTTGCCATCGATCATGACAACCAGAAGGCCGGTGTTCTGCGGGAAGAGGGTATTGAAGTGTGCGAGATCTTTGCGCCAGGGCAGATCCTGCGAGATCATGTTCGCGGTGTCGGTGTCCATGGCGAGATGCCGCGCGGTGAACAGCCCGGCAGTGGCTGTCAGCAAGACCGACAGCAGGATCAGCAACAGGGCGCGGCGCTCGCTCCAGGCAACAATGGCGCCGACCAGTCTTTCCAACATCAGCTCAAATCTCTCGATAAAGAATTAGGATAATGCCAACAAGGCAGAAAAAGCTCGGCCAAAGCCAGCCGCAGATTCTCTGCGCTGTTCCGTCGAGCCGCAGTTCCAGCCATCGTGTCCACGCGGCCCAAATGCCGAAAATGGCGATCGGCATGTGAGTCATCTCGATCAGCAGTAATTCTTTCACATTGGCAATCGAATGCGAATGGGTCAGCAACATCATGCCGCCGACGGCACTGAGTAGCGGAAACACGTAGCGTGCCCAGCGCCGCATAAGCGCACCTGTGCGGACACTCCATTCGAAGCCGGCGAAGCCGACCAGTAACGTCATGAAAATCTTATGCTGCACAAATTCCGGATCGCGCAGGCTTTCAGCAAGACCGATCGACCCGAACGGCCAGCCTTCCGCCTCGGATCTCAAAAACAGAAACCCGGCGAGGAAAATGAACAGCAGCGGCCAATGCTTCGCCCATGGTGCCCGGCCAGTTCGCTCTGCTAGGGCGAGTATGCCGATCAGCAGGACGATCACCCCCGACCAGTGATGATTGTATTCTGACCACGCAATATCTTCGGCATTGCGCGGGAGCGGCATACCGGAACCAGGCACGTAGACCTGCATGTGATCCATGGCGCCCGTCGATGCGGCGCCTGCTGCCTGCCGTTGCTCCTCATAGAAAGCGAGGCTGTCCTTGTTCGGGCTGGTCAGAATTGGCCATTGCGGTTCGAGTCGTTCCAGAATGTCACTGATTGTGGCGCGGCCTGCCGTGAGGTCGATGGCGGGCGGCAATGATGTGATCGAGGCGGCAACGAACAGCACCGTAATGCCGATGCCGATTTCAACCTCGACGAATCGCTTGAGTCGGAGCAACGGGCCATAGTCTCCACGGGTCATCCGGCGGACCGCGCGTGAATTGAAGTAGCCGAGACCGAGCAGGCTGAAGAACAGGATCGTCTTGGTGCCGAGCATCATACCATAGGCCGTGCCGTACATCGCTGCGGCTGAGCCGACGTAGAAAACCAGCATCAAAATACCGGAAGCGGCGATGGCAAGAACCGATAGCAGCGACAGCAACGAGAAGCGCTGACCGAGCCGTGTCAGGCCGGATCCTTGCGGCAGGGTATTCAAGGCGTAGAGGAACGCTGGCAAGCCGCCGATCCAGACAGCGGCCCCGATGTGATGAAGTGCCGTGGCCAGCAAGAGTACGGCCTGATTGTCCAGCCGCGCGGCTGCGTGGCTTGTAGCGATGCCGGCGGCGATGTCGAGCGCGGCCAACAACGGCAGGCAGATGTCGAACTTGCTGCGCCGCATGAGCAGGATGAAACCTAGAACAGCGGCACCCACGCGCACCAACTGTGCCGTGGCATAGCTGCCGCCGAGGGCGTTCAGATAGTCGCCATCGGTCGTACCAGCCAGAATGACGGTATGGGCCCATAGGCTCGCTACCAGCAGACCGAGCATGGCTGCGACGCTATAGAGCGCAACACGGCGCGACCCTGCAAGCACGCGGCTGCCACAGTCGCCAAGATCGGCCTGGAAAGGCGCCGCTATCAGAAATAGGAATACGATCGAACCGACATAGAAGGTTTGTGCCGAACGGGTTAACCCGGATAGCAGCACGCTTAGAAAGCCGAAGATGTCGAGCAGGAGGGCCACGGTTGGTCAGGAATCCCTTTGGCCTGAGGAAATCATGGTCAGGGTGCAACCGTGAAAGGCACATCGCCGCGCGTGATGTGGCCGTCGGTAGCCAACACCTGCCAGCGGATGGAATAGGACCCGGGTACCAAGCCGGTAAGTTGGCCGGCAAGCACGGCTGGGTTTGGGCCTGGCGCAAGGGCAACGTCGGCGGTACTGCCATCCGGCCGTGTCACGGTCAGCTTTGATCGGGCACCGTCGATACGGACATTGAATGTAAAAATGATGTCGATATCCGGCCCCGATACGGCCGAACCAGCCGCGGGCTGGGATTGAACGATGATGGCATGTGCCCAGGCCGGCGCTGCTGCGCTCGCCAACAGCCCCACAAGGAACAGGATCCTTACAAAATAGCGAAACACGATCAATGTCTTAGTGTCCCCATTGGCGCATCATCGGAACCGCACGCTACATAGCAGACCGGGCCTGCGGAGTCACCTGGGAGGGGCGGCGTGCGGTACTGGCAGGGCGCGATCGAGGGCTTGGCGCCACGGCGCCAGGATGGCAGCCGACGTGAGTGAATCCGGGGGGCCTTGCGGCCATTCCAGTGCCGCGGTACTGCGCAGAAATATTCCAATAGAAATGCCGACAACGCGCAAATCCGCCAAGCGCGATTGCCCGGACACCAGCCAATCGACCGGCCAGGACTGGCCCCCCTGCGTCGTTACCATGCTATGCACGGTAACCATATCCTGGGCGACATCGTGCGCTTCCCGGACGGTGAGTATGAGGCCCGGAAATGCCCCGTGAAGCCGTGACACCGCGTCGCCAGCCAGCAGACAAAACTCCCCGGCAAAATTTTGCCGCTCGTTATTGGAGAGGGCGCGCCACAGATGACCCGCGGCAAATCGCCCGAAAGCCGCGATCTCGCCGCAATTGCCGCGAAGGCCGCCTTGGGCAGGGAGGGTTGCGTCGAACAAGGTGCGAATATAGCTTGCCGCGACCGCGGCTCTTGGCGTTTCGGCGCGGGGCGCCGTCGGGCCAGCGGTGAAGGCCAACAAGCCGATGGCCAAGGACAGAGCGGAAAGGATCAGCTGCATGAGGGTCGAGTTTACATGGTAGCGGCAGAGTCGGGCGAACAACGTGTATCCTTGGTCACCGGCGGATGCGGCTTCATGGGCCGTCACCTTGTTTCGCTGCTGAGTGCCCGTGGTGACCGCGTGCGTGTTCTGGATCTGCGCGACTGGCCGACCTCACCCGCCATGCCGTTGCCAGCCAACGTCGAGCTGCGCCTGGGGTCGATCCTTGACAAGGCTGCACTGTCGCGTGCCAGCGCCGGGGTGGATCGGGTCTTTCACCTCGCCGCCAATCCCAATCTGTGGGCGGCGGATCCCGCGACCTTTCACGAGATCAATTACGAAGGCACCTGTCGTGTGATCGATGCTGCGTCGGCCGCAGGTTTCAGCCGCTTCGTCTATACCTCGACCGAATCCATTCTCAAGAACATCAACGCATCACGCGCGTCCAGCAACGCGCTCATCGATGAAAATGTGCGGCATACCGTGAATGACGTTCCTGGCCCCTATTGCCGCTCCAAGTTTCGGGCGGAGGAGGCGGCACAGGCGGCAGCACAGGGCGGTTTGCCCGTCGTAATCGTCAATCCGACCATGCCGATCGGTCCAGGCGATTTCCTGCTCACGCCACCGACCAAAATGATCCTGGGCTTCCTCAACGGGACGACACCCGCCTATCTCGACTGCGATTTCAATCTGGTCGATGCACGTGATGCTGCCCTTGGGCACCTGCTGGCCGCGGAGCGGGGGCGGGTGGGTGAGCGCTATATCCTCGGCCACGAGAATCTCAGTCTCGGCCACTTGCTGGAAGAACTGGAGCGGTTGACGAAGTTGGCGATGCCCAAGCACCGCGTACCCTATTGGCTAGCCTATATCTCTGCACTGGTCAGCGAAGGCACGGCCAACATTACCAAGAAGCCGCCGATGGCGCCGCTCACGGGGGTCCGCCTTGCGCGCTCGTCCATGGCGTTCGACTGCCGCAAGGCGCGAACGGAACTCAATTGGCAGTGCCGGCCACTGGCGCAATCTCTGCATGACACAATTGTCGACTTGCAGCAGCGCGGGCTATTGCGGCGCAACCCAAACTTGGCCGTTCTCTGATCCACCCAGGGTCGACGCAACCGGCGCCGGTGCCGCGCCGGCGGCGACGTTGTAGATGAAGCCATAAGCTGGATAGACGCTGCCATAGACACGGGCTTCGGCGTTGTAAAAGCGCGGCATGCTCCAGTCATTGGCCGGCGACACGTCATAAACGCTCTGCCCATTGGTAACGTGTCCCGGTATCCAATTGGCATGGTCGACCAGTATCTCTCGCGGACTGATGACCTGCCGCACGACAGCTACGTGGCCGCTCCGCAGTCTGCTGGTCTGCGCTAAGACCAGGACGGCCCCAGGTGTCGGCGCCGCGCCGCGCTGATAGATGCCGTCGGCGTTGTTCCACCACGTGTAGGCGTCGCCCCGCAGGTTGATGCCCGATATCATGCGTGCATAAGGCACACAGGTCATGGACTCGTAAGGGGAAGGTGACTCGCGGCTGGAGTTCGGACCAGTGATGTCCAGGAACACATCGGAGTAGCGCGGCTCCACTTGTGGCGCCTCCAGGCTATCTGCACAAGCGGTCAACAACAGCATCACGCTTGTTAGCGTTGTCATTGCGGCGTATCTGCCCGCGTGATTCGATGGCTGTTTCTGCATCATTTCAGCACGCAACCGACTCGTGACGTTTTCGCAGTCATGCTAGTCGAATCTGGGACAGTGGCAAAGACCCACAACGATAAGATGATCCCGGGCAGCCAATGAGCGCCCGGACGAATGACCGGACACGCGCGCGAGCGCAAAATTAAGAAGTCGTCATCCGCCCATGCGACCAGAGTGATCGCATGCCGGACGCAGGGGTCGGGGAAATTTCCGACCGCTTGGTCAATCGGCCTGCTGAACGCAGCACCTGCCATCCAGATGAGATGAAACGCGCTCTGAGTGCCACTTCTCTGTGCATCTTGGCCTGAAGTCCAAGATGCAATGCAGCGAAGTTGGCCCAAAATGGGCCGATCAAGAGCTAGGGGAGAAGCGTGCATGAACATTCATGAATATCAGGCCAAGCAGCTGCTGCGACGTTTTGGCATCCCGGTCCCGCGCGGTGACGTCGCGCACAATCTGGTCGAAGCGGAATCGATCGCTGAGGAACTGGACGGGCCGACCTGGGTGGTGAAGGCGCAGATTCACGCTGGCGGCCGTGGCAAAGCTGGTGGCGTCAAGATCTGCAAGTCGATCAAGGAAGTCGTGGCCAACGCTGACCAGATGCTCGGTATGAAGCTGGTCACTCATCAGACCGGGCCGGAAGGCCGTCAGGTCCGAAAAGTCTATATCGAGCAGGCCAGCGACATCGCCCGGGAGCTCTACGTGGCGCAATTGATCAACCGGTCGACCGGCGGCGTCACGCTGATTGCTTCGACTGAAGGTGGCATGGATATCGAAGAAGTGGCGGCACTTCATCCGGACAAGATCATTCGCCTGGACATGCAGCCGGCAACGCCGATGCGTGCCTTCCAGGCGCGGCAAGTGGCGTTCGAACTTGGCCTCAAAGAGCGCGAGGTGCATAAATTTGTGCGCCTGGTGATGGCCGTCAATAAGGCCTTTCGCAGCCTCGATGCCGTGATGATCGAGATCAACCCCTTGGTCGTCACCGGTGTCGGTCGCTTGGTGGCGCTTGATTGCAAAATGATCTTCGATGACAACGCGCTCTTCAGGCACAACGATATCCAGGATTTACGTGACGACAATGAAGTAGATCCACTTGAGCTTGAAGCAGCCCGTCACGACCTCAACTACGTGAAGTTGGACGGCGATATCGGTTGCATGGTGAACGGTGCCGGCCTCGCCATGGCGACCATGGATATCATCCAGCATTTCGGTGGCCAGCCGGCCAACTTCATGGATATCGCCGGTGCGGCGACGAAGGAACGCGTGGCGCGTGCCTTCAAGTTGATTTTCAATGATCCTGGCGTGCGCGGCATTCTGGTCAATGTGTTCGGCGGGATGATGCGCTGTAACTCGATCGCAGAGGGCATCGTCGGTGCTGCAAGAGAGGTTGGTCTCGATCGCCCTCTAGTCGTACGTCTCGAAGGCACGAATGTGCAGCTTGGCCGTGAGATCCTGGAACAATCTGGCCTGCCGATCATCACCGCAACCACGCTTGCAGATGCAGCCCAGAAGATTGTCGCGGCGACGCGCAGCAAGTCTCCTGAGAAGAAGAGGGCCTGATCCATGGCAATTCTCGTCAACAAAGGCACCAAGGTGATCTGCCAGGGTTTGACCGGCACACAGGGAACCTTTCATTCGCAGCAGGCGATGGAATACGGCACAAACATGGTGGGTGGCGTCACGCCGGGAAAGGGCGGCAGTTCGCATCTCGGCCTGCCGGTTTTCAATACGGTGCATGAAGCGCGTGCCAAGACGGGCGCCAATGCCACGGCCATTTATGTGCCGCCGATCTATGCCATGGATTCCATCATGGAAGCGATCGATGCCGGCATCGAGATCATTGTGGCCATCACGGACGGGATTCCAGTCCACGACATGGCGCGCGTGCGCAAGGAGCTGAAGGGTAGCAAGTCCCGCGTCATCGGCCCGAACTGCCCGGGCATCATCACGCCTGACCAATGCAAGATGGGCATCATGCCAGGCTATGTGCACAAATCCGGCAAGGTCGGCATCGTCTCCCGTTCAGGCACGTTGTCTTACGAGGCGGCGACGCAGACGACTTCCGTCGGTCTGGGTCAGTCGACCGTGGTTGGCATCGGTGGCGATCCAGTCAACGGATCGAGCTTCTTGGACATCCTCGAGTTGTTCCTCGGCGACGATCAGACTGAGGCGATCATAATGATCGGCGAAATCGGTGGCACGCCGGAGATCGAGGCGGCGGAGTTCCTGAAGCGCGAAAAGCGCAAGAAGCCGGTAGTAGGCTTCATTGCTGGTAAGGCAGCGCCGCCCGGCCGGCGCATGGGTCATGCCGGCGCAATCGTTTCCGGCGGCGGCGAGAGTGCCGCCGAGAAGATCGAGGCGTTACGGGCAGCTGGGATCCGGATCACGCCGAGCCCCGCCGAACTGGGTCAAACCGCTCTCGAAGCCCTGCGCGCCTAGATTTACTTTATTGCACTGCACAATAGTGCTTTAGTGACCGCGCCGAGCGCTGTACTCTCAGGGCTCGGCGCACGATTTTTCTTGAGTTGGAGGTAACGATGACGACGGCAAAGCGGGTGAAATCTCGAACGGGAGATGCGGCCGCTTTACGGGTGAAGTCGACAGCACGCAAACCCGCCGCGAAAGTCCCCGCATTGGAAGCTGGCCTGAAACCGCTCGATCGGATGTTCCCCCAGGAACGCGGCTTCGACGTCGTTAAGGCCGAGCGCGAGCTGAAGGCGGTATTTGGCGATTTGGCGGGCCTGCGCGAACGCAACCCCTTCGGCAATTCGGTGAAGTTGCTGGCCTTGGAAGTTGGCAAACGCCTCGACAAGGGCAAGCTCACCCTCGGTGGCATCGAAACATTGATCCAGGAGTTGACCGTTGCGGGTTTTGAGCACCGGGCATCGCGGCTTAATCACTATCTTGGTGAAAGCGATCCCAAGCGCAACGAGCAACGCCTGCGCGACGCCTTCCAGGCTCTCGCCGCAGGATCGCGGCGACCCGGTGGCGGCAAACAAAAGGCCAGCCGCATTTCCTTCCAAAGCTACAAGGCCGCGGTTGAGCGCGAATTGTTCGGCATCGTTGTCACAGGACACCCCACCTTCAGCCAGTCGCATGAAATGGTGCGACTGCTGGCAGAGTTGGGCGTCGGTCGCACGGCGGATGGCGAAAAGGTGACGGCCGCGCGGCGCCGTAAGATCCTCAACGAGGCCCGCGTTGTCGAGCATCGGCCGCCTGAAAAGCTCGACCTCACCTACGAATACGATATGTCGGTGGCGGCGATCGCCAATATTCATACTGCTCTGCGCCGCACTTATGAAATCGCGCTTGATGTTGCTGCCGAACACTATCCGGAGGAATGGGAGCAGCTCTCGCCACGCCTCATCACGGTGGCAAGCTGGGTCGGATACGATCTCGATGGCCGCTCCGATATTAAATGGAGCGATACGCTTTTCACGCGTCTCAAGATCCAGGTGCTGCAGCTGCAGCGCTACGTGAAACTCGTCGAGGAATTGCGCGGCGGTATGGATGCCAAGCGCGGCAATGTTGATCTAGCGCACCTCCTGGAGTTACTGGAAAGTCGACTTGCCTTGGCGATCAAGGAGGCGGAGGACGAGATTGAAGTCTTCCAGGGTGGCAAGAAGGAAGGCGAAGCCCCGCTTGCCTGGGCCGAGGAAGTGCGTCGTATCGCTAAGCGCATGCATGATGGTCGTGAGTTGCGTCTGATCGACTCCGCCCAGTTGCTTGAGCTGATCGATCGCGCCCTAGGCATGTCCAAGACGCCGGAACAGCGCCGCAAGCTGATCGTGCTGCGCGCCGAAATCGCCAATCACGGGCTTGGCATGGCACATACCCATGTGCGCCTCAATGCCGTGCAGATTCATAACGCCGTGCGCAAGTTGATCGATATGGAGGCGGCGCCCGACGATCCGGCGCATAAGCGATCCTACATCGCGAAAATCACCAAGCTGCTGCTGCACGTGAAGCCGGTTCAGATAAACTTTGCATCTATCCTGGCCGAACGCACGTCGGCCAAGCGCCTGTTTATGATCGTTGCCAAGATGTTGAAGTACATCGATGCGACCGTGCCGGTACGCTTTTTGATCGCCGAAACGGAGACACCGCTGACACTTCTGGCGGCGCTCTACTTCGCCAAGCTGTTCGGGGTCGATGGCAAGGTCGATATCTCACCGTTATTCGAGACGACCAAGGCCTTTGAGCGCGGCATTCGCGTGATCGACGAATGCCTGCAGAATCCAGCCTTCGCTGCCTACGTGCGGAAGCGTGGTCGCCTATGTATCCAGACCGGCTTTTCCGACGCTGGCCGGCACCTCGGGCAGACGGTGGCAGCCATTTCTGTGGAGTGGCTGCGCCTCAAACTTGCCGAACTGATGCGCCAGCGTGGTTTCGATGACGTGGAACTGGTGATCTTCGACACGCACGGAGAATCGATCGGCCGTGGCGGTCATCCGGAAGATTTCCGGGCGCGGCTGGAATATGTCGCGTCACCCGTCAGCCGCCAGAATTTTGCGCAGCAGGGCATTCGGGTGAAGGAGGAAGCGAGCTTCCAAGGTGGCGACGGCTATCTCTACTTCATCACGCCGGACATCGCACTGGCATCCGTCACCCGTATTCTCGAATACATGCTGCCCATTCCAACGGAGGACGTGGAATCCGATCCCGCCTATCGCCATGACGAAGATTATGTGAAGGAATTCTTCATCACCATCCGACGTTTCAACGAGGAGGTGATGAATGACCCGGCCTATGCAGCCTTGCTGGATACGTTTGGGGGAAATCTGCTGTTCATCAGCGGCTCGCGCCCAGTGAAGCGGGAACATGAGGGCCTTGCGCAACGCGTCAACCTTACTCACCCCAGCCAGATGCGCGCCATCCCGCATAACGGCATCTTGCAACAATTAGGGATGCTGGCCAATACGGTCGGCGGCGTTGGCCAGGCGATCGCGCGCGACCCGGAGCGGTTTCAACGGCTTTACCAATCTTCGCCGCGCTGCCGACGACTCATGGGCATGGTTGATTGGGCCTTGGCCTTCACCGATCTCGAAGCTCTGAAATGCTATGTCGACCTGTTCGATCCTGGGCAGTGGTTGTCGCGCGCCTATCAGGCAAAAGATGCTGCGACCGCGAATGAACTGCGCCATGTCGCGGAGCATCTGGAAGGCGACAAGGTTTACGAGAAGCTTGCCAAGATCTATCGCGTCTTCCAGCGTGACATGCTCGACCTGCGCGAGGGTTTTGCCCTTGTTGGTCTGCCGCAGGCCAAGATCAGTGACGAAGTTCGCATGGATCTCCGCCTGCTACACGGCCTGCGCATCGCGCTGATCATGCGTATCTTCACACTATCGGCGCATATCCCGGACTTTTCGGACCAGCACAACATCAACCGCCAGCAATTGGTGTCGAAGATCTTCCACCTGGAAATTGATGATGCGATGCGCAAGCTGGCCACCATCTTTCCCAAGGTCGAGCAGGTGAAGTTCGAAGGCGACTTTGGAGAAGCCTCGACATATGTAGGGGATTGGCATCAGACCTATGAGCGCGAACATCAGGCAACTTTTGGGCCGATCGCCGGTCTCTATACGCTGGTCAGGCGCTTGAGTTCGGGTATCATCCACACCGTGGGGGCACTCGGCTAGGTCGATCTTCGCGGCCTGCGCGCCTCTTTGAACGGGGCGTGTCATGAGCGGATCGAGTGCAAGCAGCGGAACAGCTGGCCAGCCAGGCCTGATGGGCTGGCTGGTGGTTGGCCTGGGCTTCATTGCCCTCTCTGTGGGTTTCTCGGCGCGGTCCAATTTCGGCCTCGCCATGGAGCCGATGGAAAAGGAGCTTGGCTGGAGTCGCACCGGGGTATCGGACGCCGCCACTTGGGCCCTGGTCATCATGGCCACGATGGCGCCCTTTGCCGGCAATCTCGTCGACAGATTCGGCCCGCGCTTGCTGCTGGGCGGCGGCCTGGTAGCACTCGGTGTCGGCATGCTCGGCACCAGCATAGCGCAGAACGGCTGGCAATTCTATCTCGCCTACAGCTTGCTGGCGGCGATCGGCTTCGGCACGGTGGCGACCCATGTCGTTTCCACGGCCGTTAGTTACCGCTTCAGCGAACGCCAGGGTCTGGCAGTCGGCATCGCCACTTCCGGTTCTTCCGCCGGTCAGTTTCTCATTTTGCCCATCGTTGCGCTGGTCCTTACCGCCTATGGCTGGCGAGCGAGCTATGTAGTGCTGGGCCTGGTATGCCTTGCCCTGGCGCCGATCGTTTTCTTCCTGCTGCGCAATGAAGGCACCTCGCGCGCTTCGCGCAATGCGGTGCAACTCGACAGCCTGCCGGTACGCCTCTCGCGGCTTGCAAAAAGCGGCACGTTCCAATTGCTGTTCTGGAGCTTCTTCATCTGCGGCTTCACCACGACGGGCATCATTGAGACGCATTTCCTGCCCTTTGCAGCCACCTGTGGCTTTCCCCCACAGGAGAGTACGACTGCTTACGTGCTGCTCTCCGCCATCAACCTCGCCGGCATGGTGTTCGCCGGCTGGCTGACCGACCGCATGAACCGGCCGCTGCTGTTGGGGGCCATCTATATCGCCCGCGCGTTCAGCTTCCTGATCTTGCTGGTGGCAGCAGAAGACATTAATTTGCTGTTCGGCTTTGCTGTCGTCTTTGGTGTGTTCGACTACTCGACAGTTCCGCCTACAGCCAGCTTGGTTGCCAGCCATCTCGGCATGAAGGTGATGGGCCTCGCTATGGGCCTCCTGTCGGCGGGGCACGCCCTGGGTGGCGCGGTTGGCGTGTTCCTGGCCGCGCGCATTTTCGATTGGTCTGCCAAGTATGATTGGGTTTGGCTTGTCGCCTTCGGTTTGGCTATTCTCGCTGGACTGATGTCCTTTGCGATCCGCGAAAATCGGGCCAAGGGTCTGCTGCCTGCCCATGCGTGACCGTGTTATCTAGAGGAACTCCCTGATGAATATCGACTTTGTGGCCAAGCCGGCAACTGACGCCGCAGTGCTGGTCGTGCTGATTGCCGAAGGTGCCAAGCTTGGCGCGCGCGGTGACGCGTTGGACAAGATGCTGTCGGGCGCGCTGCAGCGCAGTCTGGCCTTGCCCCGTTTCAAGGGCAAGAAGGGCGAGATCACGGAGCTGCTGGTGCCGAGTGGGACCAAGGCGCGCCGCGTGATCATTCTCGGCCTCGGCGCTGCGAAGGACATCGCCGCGCTGTCATTGCGCGAAGCAGGTGGGGCGCTTGCGGCTCATCTTGTCAAGGAATTCGAGACAACAGCCACCGTGCTCATCGACCCGGTCAAAGGCTGCAAGCTCGACGAGGCGCAATTGGCCGGTGAATTGGCCCTGGGTGCGCAACTGCGCAATTATCGCTTCGATCGATTCCTGACCGAACAGAAACCAGACAAGGCAAAGCCGCTCGCGGCTCTATCCGTGGTGACATCGCACCTGGCCGCTGCCGAGAAGGTCATGGCGCGATTGGGTGCCGTCGCCAATGGTGTCGCCCTAGCGCGCGACCTCACCAACGAGCCACCGAACGAGCTCTATCCGGAAAGCTTCGTCGCGCGAGCCAAATCGCTCGCCAAGCTCGGTGTCAAGGTCGAGGCGCTCGACGAGAAGCAGATGGCCAAGATCGGCCTCAATGCATTGCTATCGGTGGGCCAAGGATCGGCCAAGCCGCCGCGCCTCCTTGTGCTGCAATATAAAGGGGCAGGGACAAAAAAGGGCGACGCGCCGCTCGCCTTCGTTGGTAAGGGCGTGTGCTTCGACTCCGGTGGACTGTGTATCAAGCGCTCCGGGGCCATGTATGACATGAAGGGTGACATGGCCGGCGGTGCCGCCGTTGTCGGCCTGATCCGAGCTCTTGCCGAGCGCAAGGCCAAGGTGAATGTGGTGGGCGTGGTCGGCCTGGTGGAGAACATGCCGTCCGGCACCGCCTTCAAGCCGGGCGATATCGTCAAGACATTGTCAGGTCGTACTATCGAGATGATCGACACCGATGCCGAAGGTCGCCTGGTACTGATCGATGCGCTCTATTACACCGCGTCGCGTTTCAAGCCGAAATCGATCGTCGATCTCGCAACCTTGACTTATTCGATCCAGGCGGCACTCGGGACTGTCTTTGCCGGCATCTTTGCCAATGATGATGACTTGGCTGAGCAATTGACCAATGCCGGGCAAGCGGTCGGCGAGCGCTTGTGGCGCATGCCACTCGACAAGGTCTATGACGAGCACCTGGAATCTCGCGTGGCCGACATCAAGCATCACGCCGATGATTCAGAATCCGGCGACGCGCCCCATGCGGCTGCTTTGCTGAAGCAATTTGTCCAGGATCGCCCCTGGGCGCATCTCGATATCGCCGGCCGCGAATTCGCTGGCAAGGACCGCAGCACTTGCCCGGCTGGCGGCACAGGTTACGCCGTGCAATTGCTCGAGCAGTTCGTGGCCAAGACCGAAGGTCTTGTTTGAATGTGATAATCGCCACGCGCTGCGATCCGCCAGCGTTTGTGTGGCGTGCCTCACATCGAAATTATCTATATAGGTCATAGGGAAAGCTGCCGGCGACATCTATTTGTAACCGAACCATCATCAAAAATACTGGAGATGAACGCCAATTTCCTGCCGCCGCGTATGGCGGTCGCACACCGGGAGATTGGGGAATGAATAATTGGATCTCGCGCCGTCACACGGCGCTGATGGGGTTAGCCGTCCTTGGGACGGCTGCGATACTGTTTGCGTCTGCGGCTCCGACTTTGGCCGATGACGTCGTGCTTAAGGTCTATACCGCGCTCGAAGAGGAGCAGTTGCCGATCTACAAGGAGGCCTTCGAAAAGGCCAATCCTGGCATTAACATTGAATGGCAACGTGACTCGACTGGTGTGATCTCGGCACGGCTTTTGGCCGAGAAGGACAACCGTCAGGCTGACATCGTCTGGGGCCTCGCCGCCACCAGCATGATGGTGCTCGACAAGGAAGGTATGCTGGAAAGCTATCGCCCGGCTGGCTTCGACCAGATTAAGGACGATTTCAAGGATCTGCGCAGCGGCTGGCCGACCTGGGTCGGCATGGACGCCTGGGCCTCTGCCATCTGCTTCAACACGGTGGAAGCGGAAAAGCTTGGCCTGCCGAAGCCGACCAGCTGGAAAGACCTCACCAACCCGGTCTACAAGGACCAGATCGTCATGCCGAACCCCGGTTCCTCGGGCACCGGCTTCCTGACGGTCTCGGCTTGGTTGCAGCTCTTTGGTGACAAGGGCGGATGGAGCTACATGACGGCGCTCCATGATAACGTGAAAACCTATCTGCATTCCGGATCGAAGCCCTGCAAGGCAGTCGGCGCCGGCGAATATCCGATCGGCATCTCCTTTGCCTATCCCGGCGTTAAGCTGATCAATGACGGCGCGCCGGTCGAAGTTATCCTGCCGACCGAGGGCATTGGCTGGGACATGGAGGCAACCGCCATCATGAAGGGTACCAAGCAGTTGACGGCAGCACAGAAGCTTGCTGACTTCGCGGCCAGCGCAGACGCCAACAAGCTCTACAACGCGAGCTACCAGGTGCTGGCGCGCAAGGACGTCGCGGCCACATTGCCGGCCAACTATCCGGCCGACGAAGACAAGCTGATGATCTCGCCGAACAATTTCTACGAAATGGCCGATCGTCGTCAGGCCATTCTCGATGAATGGCAACGCAGCTTCGGTTCCAAGGACGCGCCGAAGTAACCTAGCCCATTTCATCAACCGCAAGATGGACGGTTCCACCCTGTATCGTGGTGGAACCGTCCTTTGCGCTGGCGCAAATCGAGTTGGATATCAGCATGACCAGCAAATCGCCCTATCTCCGTATCGAGCGGGTTAGCAAAGCCTTCGGCGATTTTCAGGCGTTGAAGGACATCTCGCTGGATGTTCAGGCAGGCGAATTTGTCTGCTTCTTAGGTCCATCGGGTTGTGGCAAGACGACCCTGTTGCGCGCGATCGCGGGTCTCGATATTCATAATGTTGGAACGATCATCCAGAACGGTATCGACATTTCGGCGCTGCCGCCGTCACAGCGTGATTTTGGCATCGTCTTTCAATCTTATGCCCTGTTTCCGAATTTGAACGTCGTTGACAATGTCGGCTATGGCCTGGTCGGCGGGAAGATGTCACGCACGCAAATCAAAGCACGCATTGCTGAGCTCTTGGCAATGGTCGGCCTGGTAGCACAGGGCAGTAAGTATCCGGGCCAGCTTTCCGGCGGCCAGCAACAACGTGTGGCTTTGGCCCGGGCGCTCGCCATGTCGCCTGGTCTGCTGCTCCTCGACGAGCCATTGTCTGCCTTGGATGCACGAGTGCGCCAGCACCTCCGCGGCGAACTCAAACAATTGCAGCGCCGCCTTGCCGTCACGGCAATCATGGTGACGCATGACCAGGAAGAAGCGCTGGCGATCGCCGATCGCATCGTCGTGATGAACGAAGGTCGTATCGAGCAGATCGGCACGCCGATCGATATCTATCGCCATCCGACAGCGGCGTTCGTTGCCGATTTCGTCGGCCAGATGAACTTCGTGCCGGTCGACTGCGAGTCTGAGGGCCGGGTTCGTTTGGGTGAAGCAATCCTGGATGTTAACGGTGAGAGTCCCATGGCAGGCGCTGCCGCCACGCTCTGCATCCGACCGGAAGATATTCAGATTCGCGGCGTAGTCGTCGGGCAGGGCAATAGCGTCGCCGCCGTGATCGAACGGGTGGAATTCCTGGGGTCGTTTTGCCGTGCCGAGTTGCGTCTGGTCTGTGGCCGCCGTCTGCACGCCGACTTTTCAATTAACGCCATGCGTGACCTGTCCTTGGCGCCTGGCCAGGATTTGCATATCGCCTTGCCCGCCGATCGCATTCGGCTCTTTCCTGTGCCCGTAAGCGCGGCCAGTCACCATGGCTAATATTACGCACCCTGCCGCCGCGACGCGATGGATTCGGCCTAAGGTAACTCGCGAGGATTGGGCGGTGCGTTGCTGCCTTCTGTTGCTCGGTCTCTATCTTACCGTAACACTCGTTCTTCCACTCTACACGCTGCTTGCCAAGAGCTTGCAAAACAAGGATGGGCATTTTGTTGGCTTCGCCAACTTCGCGCGGTATTTCGCTGACCCGGCCATGCTGCAGTCTTTTGCCAACACGGTCCATGTTTCGGCAATTGGCACCATCATCACATTGCTGCTGGCTTTCCTCTACGCCTATGCCTTGACGCGCACCTGCATGGCCGGCCGCGGATTCTTCCGAGCTGTGGCGCTGATTCCACTTCTAGCACCCTCGCTGCTGCCCGGGCTGGCACTCGTCTATCTTTTCGGGAATCAGGGAATATTCAAATCACTGCTGTTCGGCCATGAAATTTATGGGCCGATTGGTATCGTCATGGGCGAAGTGTTCTTTGCCTTCCCACACGCGCTGATCATCCTGGTGACTGCCCTCTCGGTAGCGGACGGACGGCTTTATGAGGCAGCGGAATCGTTGCGTGCGCGGCCGGCGCGCATCTTTCTCACAGTTACGCTGCCTGGTTGCCGTTATGGTTTGGTAAGCGCCAGCCTCGTCATCTTTACACTTATCTTTACTGACTTCGGTGTGCCAAAGGTTATCGGGGGTTCCTACAACGTCCTGGCGACCGACGTTTATCGCCAAGTGATCGGTCAGTTCAATTTCCAGATGGGCGCTGTGGTCGGTTTGCTGCTGCTCTTGCCTGCCGTTCTTTCCTTCGCTGCAGATCGAATTATGCAACGCAAGCAGGTGGCGCTGCTGTCGGCGCGCGCAGTGCCGTTGCAACCGAAGCCGCGCCCGTTGACCGATCGTGTGTTCTTTTGTCTGGCGGCGGCTGTGGCCGGATTCCTGCTGCTCGTCCTGGGCATGGCGCTGTTCGGCTCGCTGGTGAAGCTGTGGCCATACAATCTCAGTTTGACACTCAAATGGTATGATTTCGCCCGTGCCGGGACAGATGGCTGGGGGCCTTATTTCAACAGCCTGCGCATGGCAGCCCTGGTTGCTGCGATCGGGACTGCCATCATTTTCGGCGGTGCTTATCTGGTGGAGAAGAGCAGGGGGGCCGGGCGGCTACGCGCTATCCTGCATCTTCTTGCCATGATCCCGCTTGCCGTGCCGGGGATCGTCCTGGGTCTGTCCTATATCTTTTTCTTCAACGCGCCTGATAATCCGCTCAACTTCATCTACGGCACCATGACTGTGCTGGTTGTGAACACGATCTGCCACTTCTACACAGTCAGCCATTTGACTGCGATTACTGCTTTGAAACAGGTGGATGCGGAATTCGAATCCGTGGCGGCATCTCTGAAAGTGCCGCTTTATCGCACGTTCTGGCGTGTCACAGTGCCGGTCTGTCTGCCAGCCATCCTCGATATCAGCGTCTATCTCTTCGTCAATGCCATGACGACCGTTTCGGCGGTGGTCTTTCTTTATTCGGCAGAAACCAAGCTGATGTCGATCAATGCCATCAACACCGACGATGCCGGCAATACCGCCGCTGCCTGCGCAATGGGCATGACCATCGTTGCCACCTCCGCCGCGCTGAAAGGCTTGCATAGCCTGATTCTGCGCCGGGTGGAGAGGCGAACCCAGGCTTGGCGCAAGCGCTGAGATAAAAGTCGGTTCTAAGCCGTCATCGCCGCCAGTCCCTGCCTTATGTTACAATTTCATGACAAGGCATGAGTCGGGACTAGGGCGAATCGAGGCGGTACCAGGATGATCTTTCTGCTCAATCTATTCGGCGCAGCGGCGCTGCTGCTCTGGGGCTTGCGGATGGTGCGTACCGGTGTCCTGCGGGCGTATGGGGCACAGCTGCGCCAGAGTCTCAGCAGGGCCACTGGCAATCGCTTCACGGCCTTTCTGTCCGGCCTCGGCATCACCTGCCTGCTGCAGTCTTCCAGCGCTACGGCTTTGCTGTCGGCCTCCTTTGCCTCGCGCAAACTCGTGACAACGGCAGGGGCTCTTGCTGTGATGCTGGGTGCCGATCTTGGTACCAGCTTGGTGGCCCAAGCCTATTCCTTCAAGGTTGGCTGGATTTCGCCGCTATTGATCATCATCGGCTGGATGATGTTCAACAAATTCGAAGACTCCAAGGTGCGCGATGTTGGCCGCGCGATCGTCGGCCTCGGGATCGCACTGCTGGGGCTACATCTTCTTACGGATGCGGCGGAGCCCGTGCGGGATGCGCCGCTCCTGCCGCAGATTCTGGATTTGATGAAGGATGCCCCGGTATTCGGCGTTCTGGTTGGTGCGGCCTTGACGGTTCTTTCAACCTCCAGCCTGGCAGTGGTCCTCCTGGTGATCAGTTTCATGGCCAAAGCCATGGTGCCGATCGACCTCGGTCTCGCGCTCATTCTTGGAGCCAATCTCGGCAGTGCGGTCATGCCGATCTTGGCAACGGCGGGCGAGCCGCCGGAGGCACGGCGTGTTCCGCTCGGCAATCTGATTTTCCGGGTCGTTGGTGTGGTGCTCGTTGTCCCGTTCATCGGCGTGTTGCAGCCTTATCTTGCTCAACTTGAGGCGGCACCGATACGTCAGGCTTTGAACTTCCATGTGGCCTTCAATTTGGCGCTGGCGGTCATTTTCATCGGATTCACCGGGCCAGTAGCTCGGCTGACGGCGCGATTGCTGCCAGACCAATCCGGCGCTGATGACCCCGGCAGGCCGCGCTACCTGTCGCAGGGCCCGGTCGATCAGCCGACCATCGCACTTGCCAACGCCGGGCGCGAGGCCCTGCGCATGGGTGATCTCGTCGGCCAGATGCTGCGCCAATCGCTTGCGGTCTTCCGTTCCGATGACCGGCGCCTGATCAAGCAGGTGAGCGATCTCGACACGCAGATCGATCGCCTCAATGAAGCGATCAAGCTCTACCTGACTGGCGTCAGTCGAGAGCTGATGGATCCGGCCGACCAGAAGCGTGTCGTCGATCTCATCACCTTCATCACCAATCTCGAGCATATCGGCGACATCGTCGACAAGAACCTCATGGAACTGGCGTCGAAGAAAGTGAAGTACCAGCTGAAATTCTCGCCCGAGGGAACACTGGAGCTCGACAAGCTCCACGAGCGTCTGACGCACAATCTCGAGCTCGCCATGAACGTGTTCATGTCGGGAGATATCAAGCTGGCGCGCCAGCTATTTGAGGAAAAGCGGTTGTTCCGTGAAATGGAGCGCAGTGCTGCAGAGAATCATCTCTCGCGTCTTCGCTCGGGCCGCATCGAGAGCATTCAGACCAGCAGCCTGCATCTCGATATTCTGCGCGATCTGAAGCGCATCAATTCACATCTGGCAATCGTCGGCCAGCCGATCCTGGAAGCGGCGGGCGAGCTGAGCCCGACCCGCCTCAAGTAGATTTACTTACCTGTGCGACGGTCGCCGGCGGGCAGGCGGACAGGACGGCGCAGGAAGGCGGGCAGGTGATCGCCGAAGCCGTGACCGGCAATCATGGCTTCTTCTTCATGATGCGGTTTGGAATTGGCGCGGCGCTGATGACGGTTTTCGTGGGGCTGGACCGGCAGCGGGCCTTTCTGGCCCTGCGCGTGTGCAGCTTGCGGCGCGGTATCAATCGCTTCTGGCAGAGCGGTGCTGGCCTCGAGCAACTCGTGACGATGCAATGACTCCGTGAGATGCGGAATGGCCGCGTCAATGACGGCTTCCGGATTGACCGTCGGCGCGGCGCTGTCCTTTTTGCCGCCACGGCGGCGGCGCGGCGCGCGAGACTTTGCTTCGGCCGTTGCGGCACCATTGGCGTCGACGTTGAGCACTGTCACCGGCTGCTCGATGTCGGCAACCGGCAGGGCAGCGATCTCTTCGGCGGCGAGAGCCGGCCGCTCTTCACGGATCGAGCGGTCGCCTTGACGCGGGCGATCCTTGCCGCCGCGTCCACGGTCACTGCGACCCGAAGACGGCGCGCCACGGCTACGGCCGCGACCACGTCGACCGTCGCCTTCACCGAACGGCTGCGATTCGATACCGTCGATCGTGATGGTCGGTATCTCCTTGCCGATCAACTTGACGATGGCGGCGATGTTCTTGCCGTCATCGGGCGTTGCGAAGGTGAAGGCCCGGCCTTCTTTGCCGGCGCGGCCGGTACGGCCGATGCGATGTACGTAGTCTTCGGCATGAATCGGGGTATCGAAATTGAACACATGGGTGAGCCCTGCGATGTCGATGCCGCGGGCGGCAACGTCGCTGCAGACCATGAGCGAGGCTTCGCCACGCTTGAACATCTCGAGCGTTTCGCTACGCGCTGATTGCGCCAGATCGCCATGCAAGCGCACGGCCTTGAAGCCATGCTTGGTCAGCGATTTGTAAAGGATGTCGACATCGACCTTGCGGTTGCAGAAGATCAATGCGTTGCCGACATTCTCATTGCGGATGAGGCGGCGCAGCGCTTCACGCTTGTCCATGTCGTTGACGACAATCATGCCCTGGGTCACCGTCGTCGCCGTGCTAGCCGGCGCCGAGACCGTGATCTCCTTCGGGTTCATCAGGAACTGGTCGGACAGGCGGCGAATTTCCGGCGCCATGGTGGCCGAGAAGAACAGCGTCTGGCGGATCTTCGGCAGCAGGCTGACGATGCGTTCGACATCGGGGATGAAACCCATGTCCAGCATGCGATCGGCTTCGTCGATGACCAGGATCTTCACATCGATGAGCAGGATCTTGCCGCGCTCGAAGAGATCGAGCAGGCGGCCGGGCGTTGCGATGAGCACGTCGACGCCGCCCATCAGCCTGGCTTCCTGTTCGGCAAAGCCTTCGCCGCCGATGATAAGCGCGTGCTTGAGGTTGTGGTACTTGCCGTATTTCTCGAAATTCTGTGCGACCTGGGCCGCCAGTTCACGCGTCGGTTCGACGATCAGCGAGCGCGGCATGCGCGCCTTGGCGCGACCATTCGCCAGGATGTCGATCATCGGCAGCGTGAAACCGGCGGTCTTGCCGGTGCCGGTCTGAGCACAACCCAGCACGTCCCGGCCCATCAACACCGTCGGAATGGCCTGCGCCTGAATCGGTGTCGGTTCGATATAACCGGCTTCGGTGACCGCGCGGATAAGCTCGGGGCTGAGCCCCAGATCGGAAAAAACCATGATGTCTCGAAAATTGGGGGGCCGATCTCACAAGCAAAACGGCCGCCCTCGGCTCCCGTGGCGACCGCCGCATACTTGACCGGGAATATAGGGAGATGTTGGCTTTTGTCAATCACAGCCGGGGGCTATGGTCGAGGAAATGCCCTCAAAATCGCGTGTTCTGGGAGGTTGATGTGTTGATAGACCGAGCCAACTCTCAATTATTGGTAGTCGACATGCAGGAGCGTTTGGCGCCCTCGATTGTCGACATCGCCAGCGCTGAGCACCACTGCGGCGTCCTGTTGCAGGCTGCCGCCATTCTCGCCGTCCCGGTGCTTATCTCCGAGCAATACCGTAAGGGATTGGGGTCGACCTTACCCTCGCTGCTGGCGATGGCCGGCGTGCATCAAGCTTTTGAGAAAATGGAATTCTCCTGCTTTGCGAATGCCGCCTTGCGGGAAGCACTGACTGTGTTCGACGGTCGCAACACGATCATTTGCGGGACCGAGGCCCATGTCTGCGTTTTGCAGACCGTATTGGAGATGCGCGCGGCTGGCGAGGTAGTCACCGTGGTAGCCGATGCGATAGGCTCGCGCCGGGCGGAGAGTAAGTCCGTGGCCGTCGAGCGCATGCGGGCCGCCGGTATTGACGTGGTGACCAGCGAAATGGTGCTCTTCGAGTGGTTGCGCACGGCGGCGGCGTCAGAATTCAAGGCGGTCTCACGTTTGATTCGCTGACGTGGCACCCTTTTCCTGATCATTTCCGGCAGCGAATCCTGAAGACATGACGGTTCACCTAGTCAAACTTTGCGTCGGCATCGACAGTATCGCCGAACTGGTGCGTTACCGTGAGGAGATGGCGCGCAAGCGCCGGAGTTCCAAAAAGCCAATGGAAGACCAGCATTGGACGCGCTCTTTCCCGCGCCGGGCGGAGGAGGTGCTGGATGGAGGCTCGCTCTATTGGGTCATCCGAGGCCGCCTTTGCGTGCGCCATCGCATTCTTCGCCTGGACGAGGTTGAAGACGAGCAGGGCAAAGCCTATTGCGCCATTGTTTACGACCCGACCGTGATCGTGACGGAGATCCGCCCGCGCCGCGCTTTTCAGGGCTGGCGCTATCTCGAAGAGGACGATGCGCCGCCGGATTTGCCCGATCAGCGGGCGGCTTTGGCACATGCCATCGCCGAAGAAGCACTACCGGAGGATCTGCGCCAGGAACTGCGTGGGCTCGGGCTCCTTTAAGCGTCTCTGAAAGCCTTGGTTTTCCGGCCTTTTTGAGACTTTTCATCAAACCGAAATTTTTCTGCTTGCAAGCGCCGATCCGACTCGCCTATAAGCCGCCCACCGAACGGGGCCGACTGGTTCGTCGGGTCCGGTTTGAACCGGCGGCTGCAAGGCCCCGGAGAGATCTTGGTGGAGCGAGTGGGGACATCGTCCCAGATCACTTGTAACGCCATCCCGGCATCGTTATAGTGCACGGCTTCACCGGCCGAGTCTGGCTGGTGGGTTTCCGTGCGAATGCGGTGCCAAGCTATTTGTCATTGTGATTAGTCGAAGAAGGGATACGCGGGCGGCGGGTCTTTGGGCAGGGTGCTTGAGGATTTTCGCAAAGCTAGCGTGTTTCTGTAGAGGTGAGATCTATGGTTTGGCTGGGTAACTGGCTGGTTCAGTGGTTGAGCTTCAAACTATGCAGTAAGACGAAGACGTGTTTTGCGACGGATCAATTGGTTAACGTCCGGTGGATGGCCTCCAGCCTTGTGTTGGCGGGCCGGAAGCTTGGCGAGATTAACCTGAGAGTTTGATCCTGGCTCAGAACGAACGCTGGCGGCATGCCTAACACATGCAAGTCGAACGGGATCCTAGCTTGCTAGGTGAGAGTGGCGGACGGGTGAGTAACACGTGGGAACCTGCCTTTTGGTTCGGGATAACCGCGGGAAACTGCGGCTAATACCGAATGCTCCCGTGAGGGAAAAGATTTATCGCCAGAAGAGGGGCCCGCGTCCGATTAGGTAGTTGGTGGGGTAATGGCCTACCAAGCCGACGATCGGTAGCTGGTCTGAGAGGATGATCAGCCACACTGGGACTGAGATACGGCCCAGACTCCTACGGGAGGCAGCAGTGGGGAATATTGGACAATGGGGGCAACCCTGATCCAGCAATGCCGCGTGAGTGATGAAGGCCTTAGGGTTGTAAAGCTCTTTTGCCAGGGAAGATGATGACTGTACCTGGAGAATAAGCCCCGGCTAACTTCGTGCCAGCAGCCGCGGTAATACGAAGGGGGCTAGCGTTGTTCGGAATTACTGGGCGTAAAGGGCGCGTAGGCGGCCGATTAAGTTAGATGTGAAAGTCCTGGGCTCAACCTGGGGACTGCATTTAATACTGGTTGGCTTGAATTCGGGAGAGGATAGCGGAATTCCCAGTGTAGAGGTGAAATTCGTAGATATTGGGAAGAACACCGGTGGCGAAGGCGGCTATCTGGACCGACATTGACGCTGAGGCGCGAAAGCGTGGGGAGCAAACAGGATTAGATACCCTGGTAGTCCACGCCGTAAACGATGAATGCTAGACGTTGGGGAGCTTAGCTCTTCAGTGTCGCAGCTAACGCATTAAGCATTCCGCCTGGGGAGTACGGCCGCAAGGTTAAAACTCAAAGGAATTGACGGGGGCCCGCACAAGCGGTGGAGCATGTGGTTTAATTCGAAGCAACGCGCAGAACCTTACCAACCCTTGACATGGGACGTATGGGCTCCAGAGATGGGGTCCTTCAGTTCGGCTGGCGTCCACACAGGTGCTGCATGGCTGTCGTCAGCTCGTGTCGTGAGATGTTGGGTTAAGTCCCGCAACGAGCGCAACCCTCATCTTCAGTTGCCATCATTTAGTTGGGCACTCTGAAGAAACTGCCGGTGACAAGCCGGAGGAAGGCGGGGATGACGTCAAGTCCTCATGGCCCTTACGGGTTGGGCTACACACGTGCTACAATGGTGGTGACAATGGGGAGCGAGGCCGCGAGGCCAAGCCAATCTCAAAAAGCCATCTCAGTTCGGATTGCACTCTGCAACTCGAGTGCATGAAGTTGGAATCGCTAGTAATCGCGCATCAGCATGGCGCGGTGAATACGTTCCCGGGCCTTGTACACACCGCCCGTCACACCATGGGAGTTGGCTTTACCCGAAGCAGGTGTGCTAACCGCAAGGAGGCAGCCTACCACGGTAAGGTCAGTGACTGGGGTGAAGTCGTAACAAGGTAGCCGTAGGGGAACCTGCGGCTGGATCACCTCCTTTCTAAGGAAGCGAAAGTTAAGCCTCTCACAGGCCTCTTTTGCTTTACTTAACAACTACTGAAAACCACTCAAGATTACTGGCTCTGATGGGGTAACCCGTCGGATCCGCCGTCTGCGTATCCCTTCTCGAGAAACAGAGCTTAGCCTCGCCGGCGTAATCCGGTTGATGGTTGGGCGGCGGCGTTTTTATGCCGTTGGGGCCGTAGCTCAGTTGGGAGAGCGCTAGCTTTGCAAGCTTGAGGTCGTCGGTTCGATCCCGATCGGCTCCACCAGGGCTTCCTTGGTGAGAGTGATCGGATATCTGTTTCTCGGAAGAATATGGGCTAGTAGCTCAGCTGGTTAGAGCGCGCGCTTGATAAGCGTGAGGTCGGAAGTTCAAATCTTCCCTGGCCCACCATTGTTTGCGCGCGACCCCTCTGAAAGAGGGATGCCGCTGTGCTTTAAGTTTGAGGCTGCCACTGGGTCAAGGCCTGGTGGACTTCTTCGAAAAGCTGTTTGTCATTGTTGATCTGATGCAAGCGACCACGGGCGGTCTTTCCGTATAAACCGCATGTGGGTGGCTGCGAAACCAAACTCGATTATCGACTTCGTCGATGGTCGGGAGAGGTGAAGCTGTCACTTACTGAGCCTGTGGTCGTATAGATTACCAACTGAAGTGCTGAGTGTGCCGAGGCCTTTGGTCTCAGCTTGTGAGATTGAGGGTTAGGATCAAGCGCGTTAAGGGCATTTGGTGGATGCCTTGGCATTGAGAGGCGATGAAGGACGTAGCACGTTGCGATAAGTCACGGGGAGCCGCGAGCAGGCTTTGATCCGTGAATTTCCGAATGGGGAAACCCCACCGTAAGGTGATCCTTATCTGAATACATAGGGTAAGGAGGCGAACCCGGGGAACTGAAACATCTCAGTACCTGGAGGAAAGGACATCAACAGAGACTCCGCTAGTAGTGGCGAGCGAACGCGGACCAGGCCAGTGGTACTTAATCTTCGAACCAGAACTGTCTGGAAAGGCAGGCCATAGTGGGTGATAGCCCCGTATGGGTAGGAAGGTTTTGTATCCTTGAGTAGGGCGGGACACGAGAAATCCTGTCTGAACATGGGGGGACCACCCTCCAAGCCTAAGTACTCCTCAATGACCGATAGTGAACCAGTACCGTGAGGGAAAGGTGAAAAGCACCCCGATGAGGGGAGTGAAATAGTACCTGAAACCGAATGCCTACAAGCAGTGGGAGCCTTTGCGTGGCAACACGTATGGGGTGACCGCGTACCTCTTGTATAATGGGTCAGCGAGTTCGTCTTACGAGCGAGCTTAAGTCGATAGATGAAGGCGTAGCGAAAGCGAGTCTTAATAGGGCGACCATAGTTCGTAGGATGAGACCCGAAACCGGGTGATCTATCCATGGGCAGGCTGAAGGTCGGGTAACACCGACTGGAGGGCCGAACTCGTATCCGTTGAAAAGGATTGGGATGACCTGTGGATAGGGGTGAAAGGCCAATCAAACTCGGAAATAGCTGGTTCTCCGCGAAATCTATTTAGGTAGAGCGTCGGGAGTTCACCGCTGGGGGTAGAGCACTGGATGGGCTAGGGGAGAGCGATCTTTACCAAACCTAACCAAACTCCGAATACCAGCGGTTTAGATCCCGACAGACAGACTGTGGGTGCTAAGGTCCATGGTCGAGAGGGGAAGAGCCCAGACCGCCAGCTAAGGTCCCCAAGTCATGGCTAAGTGGGAAAGGATGTGGGAAGGCCAAGACAGCCAGGAGGTTGGCTTAGAAGCAGCCATCCTTTAAAGAAAGCGTAATAGCTCACTGGTCTAGTTAAGCCGTCCTGCGCCGAAAATGTAACGGGGCTAAAGCCATGCACCGAAGCTGCGGGTGTGATCAAGGTAGCGTCCTTGGTCACGCAGTAGCGGAGCGTTCCGCAAATCTGTGAAGGTGTGGCGTGAGCCATGCTGGAGATAACGGAAGCGAGAATGCTGACATGAGTAGCGATAAACAGTGTGAGAGACACTGTCGCCGTAAGTCCAAGGGTTCCTGCGCAAGGTTAATCCGCGCAGGGTGAGCCGGCCCCTAAGGCGAGGCCGAAAGGCGTAGTCGATGGGAACCTGGTTAATATTCCAGGGCCTGCTGGAAGTGACGAATGCCGTATGTTGTCATCTCTTATCGGATTGAGATGGCCGCGAAGGTGTTCCGGGAAATAACTCCAGCGTATAGACCGTACCCTAAACCGACACAGGTGGACTGGTAGAGTATACCAAGGCGCTTGAGAGAATGGTGTTGAAGGAACTCGGCAAATTGCCCTCGTAACTTCGGGAGAAGAGGGCCCCATCTATGGGCAACCATGGGTGGGGGGCACAGAGCAGGGGGTGGCGACTGTTTAACAAAAACACAGGGCTCTGCGAAGTCTTTAAGACGACGTATAGGGTCTGACGCCTGCCCGGTGCTGGAAGGTTAAGAGGAGGGGTGCAAGCTCTGAATCGAAGCCCCAGTAAACGGCGGCCGTAACTATAACGGTCCTAAGGTAGCGAAATTCCTTGTCGGGTAAGTTCCGACCTG
>NZ_CAKZGO010000039.1 GCF_936916975.1 uncultured Dongia sp.
TCCCATTGCTTCAGTTCGTCGCGCGAGAAGATGATCAGCCGTTTCGGCTTCCAGTCCTGGAGCACGCGCTTGATGAACGCCTTGCCGAACGAACCCGTCCCACCGGTCACCAGGATCGATTTCCCGTTCAGGTCGGGAAGTGCCGTCTCAAACATGTCCAATTGCCCCAAAATCAGGATGCCGGGCTTTGCCTGGCAAAATAAAAACCAAACAGCTCAATGGGTTGTCGGGTCGCCGCGCAATCCCCATTGCTGCCGGATCGCAGCAGGGGTTAACAGCAGCCAAGTCGCTCTGTCAACCTGCCGTTGCAGGCGCCCGGACGTAAGGTTCCTGGCATTTTCGACAAGTCGCGGAAAGACTGGATTCGGGCCGTTTCAGCCGAAAACCGGTTCGGGCAAGCCCTTATGGCCGGTTTTGACCGCAAACAGGCTGCCGGCGAGCGGCGCCTTGGCCAGCACCTCGGCACTGAGGTCGACCCTGGCGGTGGTGATGTAGAGCGTGTCCAAGGCGTCGCCGGCAAAGGCGCAGGAGGTCACCTGCGGCACCGGCAGCTTGATGGAGATATCGAGCTTGCCGTTGGGCAGGAAGCGGCTGATGCGCCAGCCATCCCAATGGCAGATCCAGACGCCACCCTGGGCATCCACCGTCATGCCGTCCGGCATGCCCTGCTCCTCGGAAAACTCGGTGAACAGGTGCTGATTGGCAAGCGCGCCGGTGGTGGGATTGAGATCATAGGCATAGACCTTCCGCACCATCGTATCCGAGAAATAGAGGATGCGGCCGTTGGGGCTGAAGCCCGGGCCGTTACCGCAGGCAAAGCCGCGATCATGGATCTCGCTCTTGCCATCGGCGGTAAGGCTGTAGATGCCGCCGATCGGATCGGTTTCCTTGTTGTCGGAGGTGCACAGCCAGAGGCGCCCCTGATGGTCCACCTTGCCGTCATTGAACATGGTGAGTTCGGCGCGGTCGTTGGGATTGACCCAGGGCGTCAGTTTGCGTGCCGCGACGTCGACCTTGAAGGTGCCTTCGCGGGCCGTGAGGATAAAGCCCTCCTTCGCCCGGACCAGGGTCCCCATGGGAACGCCCAGATTGAGTTTCCAAACATCGGCCGCCTTCGTGGCCGGGTCGTAAATGTGCAAGGCCGGGCCCTTGAGATCGAGCCAATAGATCTTCTTGTCGATTGGATGCCAAAGCACCGATTCGCCCAGAATGGCGGGCGTTTCAACGACGCAAATCGGCGCAAGTGCTGTGCTGGACATCGGTGACTCCGGGATATGAGGCGGTTTTATCCGATTGTCCCTATCCGGTGACCTTTAGCAAGCGCATCAGTCTTCGGGACGCCTGAGATTGTCATCCGACCAGGAGATGAAGAACAGCAGCACCGTCTTTTCCTGATACGACGACGCAGCTTCCGGGCGCGCGGAGGAGATGAAGCTGCCTTCCTTGGCGTCGTAGCTGGTGGCAGCGAATTTAGCGACACCCTGCTGCGTCTCGCTTTTGTAGAGCGCAATTTCCGGGAAGGTGAAATCGCCTGCAAGTGGGATCGGCAGGTCAAATTTAGGGATGCCGATCAAGGTCGCCTGCTGATCGACCGACAGGGCGCCAGAGCGGATCTCGACAATGGTCTCGGCCTGCGCCTTGTCGTCGGTGAGACGCAATCCCTGCCGCAGCACGTGGTCGCGGATGGCGCCGATCGCATACTTGCTGTCATAGCCTTCAAAATTAGCGGGCTCGACGAAGACGCGCGTGCCTGCAGGAATGTTCAGGACCAGACTTTCCGCCGCCTTGTCAGCGGCAATCGACAGCAGCAATTGTTCGGTCGCGGTCCGCTCCGGATCTGTGCTGCGCATGGTCGTGCAGCCGGTTGAAAGAAGTATTGCCGTTGTCATCGTCAGGCATAGCGCCACCGTTCGAACCTGCATGCGGACCTCGATTGTATTGAAAGGGGTGTCATCGAACGACGACGCGCGATCGATCGTTCCGCGTGATGCACAAAAGAAAACGCACAAAAGAAAACGCACAAAAGAAAACGCTCTGTCACCCGGTGGGGCCGGGGACAGAGCGAAAGGCTAGGCTACACGACGATAGACAGATTGAAGGATCCGTCACCTCTAGCTGGCGGCGCGGAGAGCTTCCTGGTGATCGTTGGCAAAGCGCCGCTGGCCACGCCTGACCGTGCGGGCGGCACCGTCATCAGGCACCGGCATGGCGATCTCGCCGGACAGCATGCGTTCAAGTTCGCGCCTGGCGCGGGCAAGGCGGGAGCGCACGGTCCCGATCGGGCAGCCACAGATCTGTGCCGCTTCCTCGTAGGAAAGATCCTGGCCCACCACCAGCAGCAGCACTTCGCGCTGATCGGGATTGAGGCCGTCGATGCCCCGAAACAGCTCTTTGAGGACCAGGCTGTGTTCCTGGTTAGGGGCGACACTCGCCAGATTGGGCAGGAGATCATCATCGATCTCGACCAGACGCGAACGCTGTCCGGCACGAATATTATTGATGTGGATATTGCGCATGATGGTGAACAACCAGGCCTTGAGGTTGGTCCCCATGGCATAGAGGTCTTCCTTGCGCAGGGCGCGGAGCGCAGTGTCGTTCACCAGATCGTCTGCCGATTGGCGATTGCGTGTGAGCATAACCGCAAAAGCCTTCATGGCCGGCAGCAATGCGACGAGTTGGTTTTGGAATGTATCGGCCATCGGTTGTCCTTTCGGTCGATTCAGTCGGGTCCAAGCGTCGAAGCGAGGCATCGGAAAAAGGCGCCACGTGGCGCTGGTTTCAAGATGGGGGTGTCCGGGTGACAAGCCGAGCGACAAGGCGGGGCACAAGCTGTGACCGCGCCTCTCGATCCTAGGAATAAAAGGCTATTCTGGGATTATTCGGTGATTTTGCCGTCCCGCTTGCCCATTTCACGATGAATGAGGTCGATCAGCTTCTGGTCGGGGGTGTGGTCGCAGGCCGCCATGAGGGTCTTCATCTGCCGCTCCAGCCACAGGTCGAAGGCCGGGGACGTGGTCATCGGCACAGCCCGCGCGAACCCAGTGACGGCCCCAGTGGCGGCCCCTGTGGCGGAAAGCTCGCCATCATTAGCTGGGCTGGTCGAATTGTTCCGTTTGCGCGGCATCTGGTGGGGATACTCCTCAACGCCATTTCCGATGGCCCCTACGCCTTCGTTAACGACCGCTGAGAGCGCCTAGTTCCCCTGAGGCGCCCGAATCGGCGCAATACGGAGTTAACGGGTGAATTGGCGGAGGACCTGCTGCAAGAGCGCGTGGTCGAGGTCGGGACGGCTCTCCAGGATGAAGCCGATGGCGCTGGCACCGAGCATAGCGCCCAGCGGATCGGCCTTCACCGCCGCGCTGGCGGCATCGCTGGCCATGGCGGCAAGTGCCGGTATGCCGGTGGCGACATTGCTTTGCGCCGCCTGGGCGGCCACTTTGCTCTTCTTGCCGCCCTGGGCGGCGACGGCGAGGATGAGCCCCAGGATGAGGAGCACCAGGGCCACCAGGCCCAGCGCCTGCGGCTGCGGCATCCAGTCCAGCAGCCAGTAATACAGCGCCGCCGCGGCCATACCGGCCGCGGCAAGCGATAGACAGGCCGACATCACCAGCAGGATGGCCTGGCGTGCAAGTCGACCCGTCAGGCGATCAATCGATGCAAACATAAATCATGTCCCGCTGGTAATGATAAAGCTTAGCGCTGGGTGATCTTGCCCAGCATGATGCCGATGCCAAAGGCGAGCAGCAGGCTGGTGAGCGGGCGCGCGGTCACCTGTTCTTCGAGCACGCCGACGCCGGCCTGCACGCGTGCCTTGCCGCTATCAACTGCGTCGTTGAATTGCGCCGTGCCCTTCTTGGCCAGCAATTTGGCGATGTTCGACACGTCTTCCTTGAGCGTGCCGAGATCGTTCTTCAACACGTCGAATTCTTTATCCAGGCTGCGATCGACCATGGCGGCATTTCCTTCTTTCATATTTTTGAACTCCTTGAGATAGACGTCAGACATAGGTGGCGACGAGGGAAACCAGGAACAGCACGATGAAGATCAAAAACAGGATCTTGGCGATGCCGGTCGCCGCCTGCGAAATGCCGCCGAAGCCGAACACGCCGGCTATGATGGCGACCACAAGAAAGATGACGGCCCAATAAAGCATGCTCTGTTTCCTTCTGCCGATTGAACTCCGGCAAGGCGTGTTTCGCGCGCGTGCCAGGTGAAAATTTCGCCCCGATCAAGAGTGGCCCCGCGCACCGCAATGTCGTCGCCATACAACAGGGAGAAGTATGGCAACAAAATTGCGACAACGCGGGGCCGTCCTAGGTGGCCGTGCAACCGGAGGGATGATCGCCGGGGGTCGTGTTGGCCAATTCATTGGATCGATGAATGGGCCTGCAGGGACTATTTGGGGGAATAGCACCTGCGGCGATCACGGGGTCGCTCCGGTCACGTCGCAACCACATGATAGAAACGCAGCACCCCAAATTTAGTTCCGCGCTGGCTTGCGGCCGATTTCCTCAGCCCGTTCAAGCTCCTCGCCCTCCGGACTGTCGATCGCCCGCTTCGCGTCCTGGGCCTTGCGCTCGGTCCGGCCGGGGTTCTGGGCGGATTGCTGGGCGCCTTCGTTGTAATGGCGAGCGGCGGTCTTGTTACCTTCGCCCTCATTGGCCTGACTCGGCTGCCCGCCCTGCTGGCGCTGCTTGCCGCCGGCACCCTGCTGCTGCTGTGGCGACTTCACCGGGTCGGAGACAGTGTGACCCTGCTCGTGCTTTTCACCGGGCACTTCCATCGGGGGATTCTCGTTCGGGTTTTTTGGTGGGTTCTGGGTCGTCATGATGCGAGCTCCTTGACTATGAGGTTTCGATGGATGGTCGCCCGTCAGGGTGCGACCACCTTGTTTTCCCAATCCGTCACTTCCTTGTTCGCTTCTTCGACACTGATGCCGTAGAGCGCCTGGATACGGCCAACCAGTTGCTCACGCTGGCCTTGGATCTGCGCCAGATCATCATCGGTGAGCTTGCCCCACTGCTCCTTGACCTTGCCCTTCAACTCAATCCAATTGCCTTCGATCTTGTTCCAGGCAGAACTTGTTTCGGTCGCAACTGTGCCTTCGGCCAACGCCATCGGCATCGTCGTCAGCAGGAAGGCGAGCGAACCCGCCACCGCAAGTGTCTTGCGCATGCTTCATCTCCTCTGATGTTCAAAACCGCGCCGAGCTTCAAGCCATCGGCGCGATAAAGCCGCTAAGCGTGCGACTTAGTTGCGCTTGGCGTAGCTGTGCTCGAAATGCTCAAGCTGCTTTTCGACTTCAGCCTTGGCGATGCCATAGCGTTCCTGGAGCTTGCCGGCGAGCTGGTCGCGCTTGCCGCTGATCGTCGACAGATCGTCGTCGGTCAGCTTGCCCCATTGCTCCTTAACCTTGCCCTTGGCCTGGTTCCAATTGCCTTCGATGATGTCCCAGTTCATGGCGGTCTCCTCAGATGGTCTCGGATACTTGGGAGACAAACGGGAACACGCGCCGAAGGTTCCGGCGCGTGTTGGTCTTATCCGCTTATGTCGTTGATAGTCGGAGCTTATCTACGCCAGTTAGCCGCCCTGCATGCGCGGCAGCAGGAAGACTTCGCTATCTGGCTTCAAGGGCTCCAGCCAGCCTTCGCGGTAGATGAGGCCATCGATCGACACGGACACGCCGCGTTTGATCTGGGTTTGCAGGCCCGGATAGGTTTCCCCCAGCCGGGCCAGCAATTCCTGAACGTTCCTCGCCTCGACCTCCACGGAGATCTTGCCGCCGGTATGCGGCTTCAACGATCCCCAGAGGATGACGGTGGCCATGCGCTTCCCTCAGTGTGCTTCCTTAGGCTGCCTTCTTGGCACCAGCCTTCTTCGCATCCTCGATACCCTTGAGGATACGCGGCGGCGACATCGGCAACTGCGTGAAGCGGACACCTGTCGCCGCGGCAACCGCGTTGGCGATGGCAGCGAGCGGCGGCACGATCGAGGTTTCACCGACACCGCGCACACCGTAGGGATGGCCCGGGTTCGGGATCTCGAGGATCATCGTGTCGATCATCGGCAGATCCGAACAGACCGGAATGCGGTAGTCGAGGAAGCCCGCGTTCTGCAGACGCCCATCCTTGCCGTAGATGTATTCCTCGTTCAGCGCCCAGCCGATACCCTGGACGGCGCCGCCTTGGAACTGGCCTTCGACATAGGCCGGGTGCACCGCCTTGCCGGCGTCCTGGATGACCGTATAGCGCACGATCTTCGAGGCGCCGGTTTCCTGATCGACCTCGATATCGCAGATATGCGTCGCAAAGCTGACGCCGGCGCCATCGGCCGAATATTCGTGATGGCCGGCAATCGGACCGCCCGTGCCCGGCGACGCCGCGGCGATTTCCTTCAGGGAAAGCGGCGCAAAATCGCCGGCATTGGCACCGGCGGGCTTGGCAAAGCCCTTCTCCCAGGTGACCGCGTCTTCAGGGATGCCCCAGGTCGCTGCCGCGCGGGCGCACAGCTTCTTGATGGCGTCGCGGGCGGCGAGAATGCAGGCCATGCCGGTGGCAAAGGTCGTGCGGCTGCCATCGGTGACGTCGTTATGGCCGAGCGAGCTGGTGTCGGCGATGATCGCCCGCACCTGTTCATAGTTAATGCCGAGTTCTTCGGCCACCATCATGCACATCGACGCGCGAGAGCCGCCGATATCCGGCGAGCCCACCGACACCGTGATGGTGCCGTCGGTCGGGATATTGAGGCTGACGCAGGATTGGCCGCCGAAGTTGAACCAGAAGCCAGCCGCCATGCCGCGGCCCTGATTGGGACCGAGCGGCGCCTTGAAATGCGGATGGTTCTTGGCGGCTTCCAGCGTCGGCCCGAGGCCGATCGGGCCATAGACCGGACCGTAGGACGATTTGGTGCCTTCACGCGCCGCATTCTTGATGCGGAAGTCGATGGGCGCCATGCCGAGCTTGTGGGCCAGTTCCTCGATGACGCTCTCGACCGCGAAATTGGCCATCGGCGCACCGGGCGCGCGATATGAAATCGTCTTCGGCCGGTTGCAGAGAACGTCGTAGCCAATGGCGCGGACGTTATCCAGATGGAACTGGGCAAAGGCGCTCATGGCACCGAATTCCGCCGGCGAGCAACCCGCGAACGGGCCACCCTGATAGCGGAAGGTGCCGTCGGCCGCTGTGATCAGGCCGTCCTTGGTGACGCCGATCTTGATATCCATCGAGGTGCTGGAGGTGGGGCCGGAGGCCTTGAAGACCTCGTCGCGGGTCATCACGACCTTCACCGGACGATTGGCCTTGCGCGAGAGCGCCAGCGCCACCGGCTCGATGAAGACGGTCGTCTTGCCGCCGAAGCCGCCGCCGATTTCCGACTGCGTCACCCGCAGGCGCGAGATGTCGATACCGAGAATGCGCGCGCAAACGTCACGCACCATGTAATGGCCCTGGGTGCAGCACCATAGTTCCGCGGTGCCGTCCGGGGACATGCTGGCCAATGCCGCATGGGGCTCGATGTAGCCCTGATGCGTGGCTTCGGTCTTGAAGCTGCGCTCGATGATGATGTCGGCCTTTTTGAAGCCTTCTTCGACATCGCCATGGCCGAATTCGAAGCGGCGGGCGATGTTGGAAGCCTTCGTCGGCTTCGGATCGACACCGTCGGTGAACATCTTGCGGTTCAGCACCGGCGCGTTCGGCTTCATCGCCTCATCGACATCGGTGACATGGGGCAGAATTTCGTAATCGATCTTGATCAGCTTCAAGGCCTGGCGCGCAATGGCCGGCGTCGTGGCGGCTACGGCTGCCACGGCATGACCCTCATAGAGCGCCTTCTCGCGCGCCATGATGTTGTACATCGTGTCATAAAGCGCTGAATCGCCGTCCGTGTGATCCGGGAAATCATCCCGCGTGATCACGGCTTTCACGCCGGCGAGCTTTTCAGCTTTGCTCGTGTCAATGCTCTTGATCTTGGCATGGGCGTGGGGCGAGCGCAGGATGCGGCCGACCAACTGGCCGGGTGCGGTGGCGTCGGCGCCGAATTTGGCACGGCCAGTCACCTTGTCGATGCCGTCCGGGCGCAGCGGACGCGTGCCGACGACGTTGTATTTGCGCTTTGAATCGGGTGCGTTGTCGAGCGGCATGATCAGGCCCCCTTACGGCTATTGGTTTTGCGCATTTCCTTGGCAGTGTCCTGCACGGCGCGCACGATCTTGTCATAGCCCGTGCAGCGGCACAGATTGCCGGCAAGGCCAAAGCGGATTTCGGTTTCGGTCGGATCCGGATTCTTGTCGAGCAGCGACTTGGCCGCAATCAGGAAGCCCGGCGTGCAGACGCCGCATTGCAAAGCGGCGTGCTCGATGAACTTCTTCTGCAGCGGGTGCAGTTCCTCGCCATGCGCCATACCTTCGATGGTGCCGATATTGTGCCCTTCGATTTCGGCACCGAGCACCAGGCAGGAGCAGGTCAGGCGGCCATCGACGGTCACCGAACAGGCGCCGCAATCGCCGGTGCTGCAGCCTTCCTTGGCGCCCGTGAGGCCAAGGCGGTTGCGCAGCACATCGAGCAAGGTCTCATCCGCCTCGCAGATGAATTCAACCGGATCGCCATTGATCTTGGCGTTGACTGTAATGCCAGACATTTACTTACCCCCAGCGCGCTTGCGCGCGATAACTGCGGCGCGGCGTGCGAGCACGCCAGCAACCTTGATGCGGAAATCGCGCGTACCGCGCTTGTCGTCGATCGGGCTGCAGGCAGCCGAGCAGGCCGCGGCCAGCGCATCCAATGCGGCCTTGTCCATCTTGGTGCCGATGAGCGCCTTGGCAGCGGCCGGCACCAGACGCACGGTCGGGGCCACGGCACCCAGCGCCACGCGCGCCTTGGTGACGACACCCTTGCCATCGAGCGTCAGGCTGACGCCGACACCGACCACGGCGATGTCCATCTCCGTGCGCGGGATGAAACGCAGATAGGCGTCACCCGATTTCGGCGGACGCTTCGGCAGCACGATGCTTTCGATGATCTCGCCCTTTTTCAGCGAGGTCTTGCCGGGGCCAACCGGGATTTCTTCGGCGGCCACGGTGCGCTTGCCCTTGGGACCGACGATGACGACCTTCGCGGCTGCAGCAACCAGCGCCGGGACGCTATCAGCAGCCGGCGAGGCATTGCACAGATTGCCGGTCATGGTGCAGCGGCCCTGCACCTGCTTGGAGCCAATGAGATTGGCGGCTTCGACCACCCCCGGCCATGCCTTCTTCAGCGCGGCATGTTCACCGAGTTCGGCACCGGAAACGGCGGAGCCGATCTTGAAGCCGGTTGCGGTCTTCTGGATCGTTTTGCTGCCATTGATGCTTTTGATATCGACGATCAGATCCGGTTCGATGAACCCGGTGCGGAGACGGACTAGCAGGTCGGTGCCGCCAGCGAGGATAAAGGCCTGGCCTTTTTCCTTGGCCAGCATTTGCGCCGCTGCCTTGAGGGTTGTCGGACGCTCGTATCTCATTCCTGGCTTCCTTTGGCTTGGAGGGCTGTTCGATTTACTCCGGCGGCACCCATTTGCACAATACCCCTGCTGGTGGATGGACGTTGATAAAGCCCCCTTCGCGCCGCAGGAGATGCCGCAGAAATCGGCTGTTTTCAGCACTAAGTTGCTGGTATGGGCCTAACACTTTGGATAATCTCAAAAATGCACGGCGAGGCGCATTTGGGGCGGCAATGAGCGGAATGATCGTGTTGGTGATGGGCGTCAGCGGTGCCGGCAAGAGCACAATCGGCCGGGCGCTCGCCAATGCGCTGGGAGCCGAGTTCCTGGAAGCGGACGCGTTTCATTCCGACGCCAACGTCGCGAAGATGCAAAGCGGCGTGCCGCTCACCGATTCGGACCGCTGGCCCTGGCTGGACGCAATCGGCACCGCGCTCGACCAGGCGGTCCTGAAGGGGAGCAAGGTGGTGCTGGCCTGTTCCGCCCTGAAGCAGGCCTATCGCGACCGCTTGCTGACGGATGGCGGGCGACAGGGCCACATCGTGTTCCTGCAAGGCAATCCCGACCTCATCGCCGCGCGCCTCGCCGGCCGCAGCGGCCATTACATGCCGCCCACCTTGCTGCCCAGCCAATTGGCGACGCTGGAGCCACCGGGTGATGCCATCGTGGTCGATCTCAGTGACGAGCCGGAGGTCATTCTGGCGCAGATCCTGGCGAAGTTGCCGCGATAATGCGGTCGCGGCAAAGCCCCCTCTCCCTAACCCTCCCCCACGTTGGGGGAGGGTTAGGGAGAGGGGGCGGTACGACTGGGTACAATCGCCGCCATCAACTCACCTTCTTCTGCCGACCATAGATCAGCAGCATGCCGATGATGACAGCGCCGTAGATCAACTGCCGGCCGGCCTCGTCGATCTGCATGACCGAGAGGATCGATTGCAGCAGTGTGATCAGGATGACGCCGGCGATGGTCCCGATATAGGACCCGCGCCCGCCCAGGATATTGGTGCCACCCAGCACCACCGCCGCCACCGCCGGCAGCAGATATGGATCGCCCATGCTCTGATAGGCCTTGGTCGAATAGCCGGCGAGCAAGACGCCCGCAAAAGCCGACAGACCGCCCGAGGCCATGAACGCCAGCATGATCACGCGCTGGGTCGGCAGGCCGGAGAGATAGGCAGCACGCTCCTTGTTACCGATCGCATAGACCGTGCGGCCGAAGGTGGTGCGGCCGAGCAGGAAGATGGTCGCCGCCCCGACGGCGATCCAGACGAACAGCGCATTGGGGATGTTGAGGATGCTGCGCCCGGTCGCCAGGAAATGCATCGTGTCGGTCGAATGATCCTGGGGCGCAAAGCCGCCGGTGCGCAACACCATCAATCCTTGCGCCACCGCATTCATGCCCAGCGTAAAGATCATCGAGGGGACGCGCAGATAGGCGACGCCAAAGCCGCTGATCAACCCCATGAACATACCGCAGGTAATGCCGAAGGGAATGGCGAGTGCCTCGCCCAGCGGCCCCCAGCCGGCAGCGGCGGTCGACATCATGCCGCCCACCGTCACCACCCATGGCACCGAGAGGTCGATCTGGCCCAGCAGCACGACCAGCATCATGCCTGTGGCGATGAGGCCCAGAAAGGACGCGACCTGCAATTGCTGCAGCAGATATTCCGGCGAGAGGAAGCTCGATGAATAGAGACTGCCGACCAGCAGCAGCACGATGATACAGCCGAAGGCCGCCAGGACCGGCTTGTCGACGCGTGCGAAAAAGGAGGACAAGGTCATGGTCATATCAGCCGAAAAGATCCAGGCGGTTCTTGATGCGCAGCAGCCGCAGCGACCCCAGGGTCACGGCACCCAATAGAATGACGCCCTGGAACAAGGGCTGCCACAGTGGGTCGAAATCGAACACGAACAGCAGATCGCCAATGGTGCGCAGCACGAAGGCACCGAAGATGGCACCGATGGCGCTCCCTGCCCCACCGAACAGCGACACGCCGCCGATGACGACCGCGGCGATCGAGTTCAAGGTATAGGACCCGCCGATCGTGGCCGAGGCCTCGCCGGAATAGGTGATGAAGGTCAGCATCAACCCGCCGCAGGCCGAGAGCAGGCCGGAGACGATATAAGCCGTCAACCTGGCGCGGTCGATATTGACGCCCGACATGTAGGCCGCCGGTTCCGACGAGCCGATGGCATAGATGGCGCGACCCACTTCGGATCGGCGCAAGGGTATCCAGACTACCAGCACAATTCCCAGGAGGACGACCAAGGATGTCGGGATGCCGCCGGGCAATTGTTCGGTCAAGGCATCGGCCAGATCCGAATTGACGTCGCCGCCGGGGATCGGCCGCAGCCAGAGCGCGATGCCATAGAACATGGCGCCGGTGGCGAGCGTCGTGACGATCGGCTGCAGCCGACCATAGATGACGATGATGCCGTTGAGGGCGCCGCAGATGACGCCGGCCAGCAGCACGACGACGACGCCGAAGGTGGTTTCCAGCGCCGAGCCGACCACCAGTTGGGACGCCAGGCAATTGGCCAGCACGAACACCATGCCGACCGACAGATCGATCCCGGCGGTGAGCACAACCAGGGTCTGCGCCATGGCAACCAGCGCCAGCAGCACACCTTTGTTGGCGGCGGTGGTCACCACCATGCCGCTGAAGCCGGCGGTGTGATTGCCGGTATAGATGCCGAACATGATGACGAACACGGCAACGGCAAGCAGCGTGCCCTTGTTCTCGGCCAGCCAATAGCGGAAATCACCCAAGCTGAATTTCCCCCGGTTCTTGGATCCTGAAGGCGCTGCTGACCAGCGCGTGTTCGGTAATCTCGGCCCCCACCAATTCCCGCGTGATGGCGCCATCATACATCACCAGCACCCGGTCGCAGCAGCCGATCAACTCGTCATAATCGGTCGAATAGAACAGGATCGTGGCGCCGTCATCGGCGAGCTTGCGCAGCAGCTGGTAGATTTCCTGCTTGGTGCCGACATCGATGCCCCGCGTCGGATCGTTGAGCAGGATGATGCGGGGGGCGATCATCAGCCATTTGGCGATCACCACCTTCTGCTGGTTGCCGCCGGAGAGGGCGCCCACCGGAATGTCGAGATTGGCGGCCTTGATGGCGAGCAGTTTCACCATCGTGTCCACCGCATCCTGCTCGCGGCTGCGGTCGATGATGCCAAAGCGCGCCAGAGAATCCAGCGCCGGCAGAGTGAGGTTATCGCGCACCGACATCGGCAGCATCAGCCCCTCGGTCTTGCGATCCTCGGGGATGAGAGCCATCGCCGAGGAGGACGCCTTGGCAGCGCGCGGACCGCGCGCGCGGCGCACCACGCCATTCACCGCGATGTCGCCGCTGACGCCGCGCAGCACGCCAAAAAGGGCGAGCAGCAATTCGCGCTGGCCTTGCCCATCAAGGCCACCCAAGCCGACGATCTCGCCAGGACGCGCGGCAAAGGAAATGTCGTTGAGCTGATGGCTCCAGCAGAGGCCGGCCACTTCCAATGCCGGCGCGCCCTGCTTGGCCGCGTTCGGCTTGGGCGGAAAGACATGGCTGTATTCGCGCCCGATCATCAGCTCGACCACGTCGTTGCGGGATTTGCTGCCGGCCAGGTAGCTCGCCACATGCCGCCCGTTGCGGAAGACCGAACAATCATCGGCCAGTTCGTCGATTTCCTGCATCCGGTGGGAGATGTAGAGCAGCGCCAGCCCCTCGTCCCGGAGACGTTTGAGGACCGCAAAAACCTTGGCGACGTCGCCGGCGGTGAGGGCCGACGTGGCTTCATCCAATATGAGAATACGAGGCATTCTTGCCAATGCCTTGGCGATTTCGACCATCTGCCGGCGCGACAAAGGCAGGTCCTTAACCGGGGCCAGAGGGTGGATATCCTCGGCCCCCGCGCGGGCCAAAGCCTCCTCCGCAAAGCGCCGCTGCGCCCTTCGATCAATGAGACCGAAGCGGCGCGGCGGGTTGGCGATGGCGATGTTGTCGGCGACCGAGAGGTCGGGGATGAGCGACAATTCCTGGAAGATGCAGGCAATCCCAGCCGCATTGGCGGCCTTGGGCGAGGGGAACAGGATCTTGGCACCGTCGAGGGCCATGTCGCCGGCATCCGCCTGGACGACGCCGGACATGATCTTGATGAGTGTCGACTTGCCGGCGCCGTTTTCACCGAGCACGGCATGAATGCGGCCGGCCTCGACGCGCAGATGCGCTTCTTCGAGCGCGCGCACGCCGCCATAGCTTTTGGCAACGCCGTTCATCTGGAAAAGAGGAATATTGGCGTCCATCAATTCGCTTCCCGAAAGATCACCGCCGCCCGGCTGGATCGCAGACAGGCGGCGGTGCAGCACATGCCGTCGTTGCGGATTACTGATCCGTTTCCGACTGGCCCATGATTTCCTGGGCAGAGAAGTTGATGCCGCAGGTCGGGAAGGAGTTGCCGACGAAGAAATTGTCGGACTGGTCCTGGTAGAAGTTGTCGCCATCCTTGAAGTCAGGATCATTGACCTTGGCCAAAGGCAGGCGGATCGATTGCGGAACGACCTGCCCTTCAAGAGCCGCGATCGCGGTCTTGATGGCGACCGCCACCTGGGCCGGGCCGGTGCCGCCGGATGCGCATTTCAGGCCTTCACCGGTATGCGCCGCACAAAGTTTGCGGAAGCCGTTTTCGGTTTCGCCGCCAACCGGCACGAAGGGATGGCCGGCATCCATCAGTGCCCGCACGGTCCCCGTCGAGCCACCCTGCACGGTGACGCCGACAAAGCTTTTATGGACGGCCACCGCATCGGCGGTCACCTTCTGCGCCGTGCCGTCATCCCATTTGCCGACGACTTCGACGGTTTCCCACGGCTTGCCGGAAGCAGCGAGTGTTTCCTTGATGCCGTCATGGCGGTCACGGTCGACCGAAGTGCCCTCGACGCCGCGCACTTCCAGCACCTTGCCGCCGCCGGGGATGTTGTCGATGAGCCACTGCGCCCAATAGACGCCGAGGCCCTTCTGATCGACGTTGACGTTGATGGCTTCGTCGGTGTCGAGCGTGTTGTCGAACGCCACCAGCACGATGCCGGCCTTGGCCGCGCGCTTGATCACCGGCTTGAAGGCGGCCGGGTTTTGGGCGTTGACGACGATCGCGTCATAGCCTGAAGCGATGAAGTTATCGACCGCCGCCAGCTGGGCTGCGAGGTCTTCGCCAGTCGAGACGACCTTGAATTCCTTGAGCTTGGCCTTGACGTCCGGCTGCTCGGCATAGGCCTTGGCCGTCTTGATCATCTGAATGCGCCAGGTATTGCCGATGAACCCGTTGGCCAGGGCGATCCGATAGGGACCTTCCTTTTTCGGATACTGGAAATACTTGGTCTCGGGGGTCCAGGGGGCGAAGCATTCTGGCTCGGCGCCCGGGCCGGCCACGACTTCCTGGGCGAGGGCTGAGGTGGCAAGCGAGGTCGAGATGGCAGTGGCTGCCAGCAGCTTCAGCGCGCGCTGAAAGCTGGGCCGCCGGAATGTCGGCGTGAACATGGTATCCTCCCAAAGGTCATTCTTGATTTGAATTCCCAGTCCCGGGCGGATGGTGGCGATCAAGTCGCCGTTTTTTCCTGGGTCCGCCGCGGCGATTTATGGATACGGCGATATGACAGCGCTGTCAATTGGTCCAATTGCCTGCTAAATAGGCAACAGGGTAGGTTGCCGGCCATGAGGATGGACCGAGTCGGCCGAGCCGCCCGCAACCATCCCACCCCGCAAATCGGGGAAAGGCGTCATTTGGGAGGTTACCATTCGCAGGAAGCGCAGCACGCTGGCCGATGTCGCCGGCCTCGCCGGAGTAAGCGCCGTGACCGTTTCGCGTGCCTTGCGGCGCCCGGACATGGTTTCGGCCAAACTCCATGACCGCATCCAGGCCGCGGTACGGGAACTGGCCTATGTGCCGGATGTGGCGGCAAGCCGCCTTGCCTCGAACCGCACGCACACGATCGGCGTCATCGTCTCGTCGCTGACCAACGGCGTCTTTGCCGATTACATCAACGCGCTCCACGACAATCTGCTGCCGGCCGGCTATCAGGTACTGATCCTCTCCACCCGCTATTCGGCGGAGGAAGAGGAGAAGGCCATCGGCACGCTGCTCGGCCAGCATCCGGAAGCGATCATCATTGTCGGCGTCGATCAATCGCCCCATGCCCGCCATCTGCTGGAACGCTCCGGCGTGCCGGTCGTGCAGACCTTCCAGCTGACCGATGACCCGATCGACATCAATGTCGGCCTCGACCAGCGCGAGGCGGCATATGCCGCCACCAAGGCGCTCCTCGACCTCGGTCATCGCAAGATCGGCGTCATCGCCTCCAAGCTCGACGCGCGCGCTCGGGCACGTCTCGAAGGCTATGGCCGCGCGATGCACGAGGCCGGCCTCTATGATGAAAAATGGCTGGCGACGACGCCACAGCAGACCGCCGTCATCGCCGGCGGCCAGCTATTGGGCGAAATGATCGAACGTGGCGACCGGCCCGAAGCCGTGTTCTGCTGCGATGATCTGCTGGCGCTCGGCGTGCTGTTCGAATGCCAGCGCCGTGGCATCGCGGTGCCGGAGGAGATGTCGATCATCGGCTTCAACAATCTGGAATTCGCCGCCTGCGCCTACCCTGCCCTCGCCACCGTGGTGACACCGCGTTACGAGATGGGGCGCCTCGCCGCGGAGATCGTGCGCAAGATCATCGAATCCGGTGAACTGCCGAGCGACAACCGCATCGATGTCGGCTTTTCGCTGGAGTTGCGTGGCAGCGTCCGGCGGCCGCAATAACGACATGCCCCACTAAAGACGCTCTGGTGCCACCGAGATGCCGCTTGGCAATAGGCCCGCAGACCGGATAGTCTCACGCCCATACTCCAGGTAGTAATTCTTCTGGCGACGGGTCCCACCGGTATGCGTTTGATATCCGAAGCGCTTTCCCGCTTTGCCCAGCCTGAAAAGTTGGCGAGGCACGCCTGAATCCTCTTCCTGGAGCGCAGCGCCGCGAGCTTCGCCTTCTGATGGCCGGTGCGATTGTCGCCTGCCTCGTGACGCTTGCCGGGGCGCCGCCTGCGACAGCACAGGATGCCAAGGCAACCGTCGACCACGTTCTCGAAGATTCCGCCTATCAAACCGAATTCCCGGGCGATCCGCCGCCGCCCGCGCCGTCTGCTTCCCGTTCGACGACCAATCCGACCGTGCCGTCGACCCCCGAGAGCCAATCGGAAGCCAGTGATCTTTCGCCTGAGCCTCCACCCGCCCCATTGGCCGAACCGTCACAATCGATCGACCCGCGATACATCTTGCTGGCGCTGGCGATCGGCTGCTTTGTCATCCTCGGCGGCTATCTGCTCTTCAGGAAACCGGCTGGGCAAGCGACCTCAGCCCCCGGTCCGGTTCCGATTGCAGCAACGGTCACGCGCAGGGAGCGCACCGAACCAGTCACAGATGCGCCGGCAGGTCCGATCGACGAGGCAGAGCGCCTCGCGGCCGCGGGTCGCTATGGCGACGCTATCCATGTCATTCTGCTACGCTTCCTGAGTGAGTTGCGCCATGCCGCGCATGTGACAATCACTGATTCCTCGACCAGCCGTGAAGTCCTGCGCAACGCTGCGGTGCCACCCCATTTGCGCGGCGGCCTTGCCACCGTCGTAGGCGCGGTCGAGCTGTGTCATTTCGGCGGTCGCGATGCCGATGAAAAATTGTTTCGGCATTGCGCGCTGGCCTATCAGGCGACGAAAGGAACCGATACCGCACCACCCTTGGGGCCATCCTCGGGGCATCCGGCATGAGACAGGATACGACGCTGTTCCGGCCGCGGCACTTGCTGATCCTCATCATGATCGGCCTCGTTGCGTTCATCGGCTCGACCTATCTGATGATCTTCGGCGAGAACCTTGTCTCGTCCGGCAGCAATACCTTCTCCCATTCAGCCATCGGCCACAAAGCGTTCCAGGAGACGCTCCGCCGGGTCGGCATACCCGTCAGCATCAGCCGCTTCCAATCGCTTGAGAAGGCAGGGCGTTCCACCTTGCTGGTGCTGGCAGAGCCGGACACCAGCATGGGTTCGCTCAATCTCCTCGACGGGTTGAAGGCGGAGGAAGTCGTCCTCGTCATCCTGCCGAAATGGTCCGGCCACGTCGACCAGCGGCACCCGCACTGGGTGGATGCGGTGAAGCTGCAGCGCATCGATGACGTCACCGGCATTCTGAACCGCGTGGTGCCGGGGGCAACCCTCGCTCGCCACAAAACCGCTGCCCCCTATGAGACGGGGTTGGGCTACGCGCCCAGCATCGCCGAGACGCAGTTGATCCGCGGCGATGCGGTGTCGCCGATTGTCGCCTATCAGGAGGGGATCCTGCTCGGCGAGATCAAGATCGGCAGCGCCAAGGTATGGCTGTTATCCGATCCCGACGTGATCGCCAATGCGGGCCTCGGCAAGGGTGACAACGCGCAGTTTGCCGTCGCCATGATCCGCGCTTTGCTGCCCGCCGGGGGGTCGGTCATGTTCGACGAAACGATCCATGGCTTCGAACAACCGCCCAACATGATGCGCACGGCGTTCGAAGTGCCGTTCATCACCGCCACGATCGCTTTTGCCATCGCCGCGATCACCGCCATCCTGGCCGGCATCACGCGGCTGGGCGCACCGGTCCCGGCCACGGCGCGCCTTGCGGCTGGGCGCGAGACACTGCTGCACAATGTGGCCGAGTTGCTTGAGTATGGCCGCGGCGCCGGTGCCATCATGGCGCGCTACCCGCGCCTGGTGGTGGCAGATGTCGCGGCTAGGCTGAAGGCACCCAAGGTGCTGGACGAAAACGGGCAGCTTGCCTGGCTGGACCAGCGCGCCAGGAAATTGGGATTAGCGAAAAGCGCCAGCGATTTGCTGGCAGAAGGTGCCGCCCTGGCTGCCCGCGGCGATCACGGCCGCGGTGCGGCAGAACTTGGCCGCACCGCCAATCAGTGGAAACAGGAGATGTTGCATGGGACTCGACGCCGCGCGGTCGATTAGCGAGCGCCTCAAGACGGAAGTGCGCAAGGCGATCATCGGCCAGGATGACGCGCTCGACCTCATGCTGGTGAGCCTTCTGTCGGACGGCCATATCCTGCTCGAAGGTGTGCCGGGGACGGCCAAGACCTTGCTGGCGCAGGCCTTCGCCAAGGCCCTGTCGCTCGATTTCGGACGCATCCAGTTCACGCCCGATCTGATGCCGGGCGATGTGATGGGCACCAATCTGTTCAACTTTCAAACCAACGCCTTCACCTTCGTCGAGGGACCGATCTTCACGCAGCTGCTGCTGGCCGATGAAATCAACCGCACGCCGCCCAAGACCCAGGCGGCCTTGCTGCAGGCGATGCAGGAACGCGTTGTCACCATCGACGGCAAGACGCATCCGCTGGGCGACGGCTTCATGGTGATCGCAACCCAGAACCCGATCGAGCAGCAGGGCACCTATCCCCTGCCCGAGGCGCAGCTGGACCGTTTTCTCTTCAAGCACGTGCTGTCTTATCCGAGCCGGGATGAGGAGCGCAGCATCGTGCGGCGGCATGGCCATCGCACCACCATGCCGAATCTCGACGATCTCGGAGTCCGCGCAACCGTGACGCTGCCAGAGCTGATGGATGTGCGGCAATCGATCGCCGCCGTGCGCTTGAGCGACGATATCGTCGATTACGTGGTCGACCTCATCCGGGCGACGCGCGAAAACGCCGCCCTCGATTACGGCGCCTCACCGCGCGCTGCCAATATGCTGGCGACCGCTGCCAGGGCGTATGCGGGACTTGCCGGGCGCGACTATGTCATTCCGGACGACGTCAAATTCCTGGCGGTACCGGCGCTCCGCCACCGCATCGTGCTGGCACCGGGGGCCGAGATCGAGGGCCTTAGCGCCGATCAGGTCGTTCAGCAAATCATCGATCAGGTGGCAGCACCCAGATGATCCGCCCGACCAAACGCGCTGCGGCCCTGTTGGCCATCGGCTTTCCCATCTGCCTGGTGCTGGGGATCGCCAATGCCGGGCTGTGGCCGCTGGGTGCCGGCTATCTGCTGGCAGCGCTCGCGATCATCGCGGCCGATGCGTTGATGTGCCTGCGAACTGATGAGCTCCGCGTCACGGCGGACCCGGCGCGGGTCATCTATATCGGCGAGACGACGGATCTCATCGTTCATCTGGCATCGCCCCGAGCGCGGCCCGGCGTGGTACTGGAGCCCAGATGCGACATCGACCCGATCATCGTGCCGATGATGCCGGAGCGCGTCATCTACCAGCCGGGTACCACGGCCAACTTCGTCCTTCCGTTGCGACCGCGCCAACGCGGCATCGGCCGGTTGCATGCCCTGTGGCTGCGCTGGGCGGGACCGCTCGGCTTGACGGTGCGCCTCATGCGGGTCGAGATCGGCCGCGACATCCGCATCACGCCGAATATCCGCGCGGTGCGCCAGGGCGCCATCAATCTCTCTACCCGCGACGCCTTCTTCGGCGCCAAGGCTGTCGACCAATCGGGCGATGGCAGCGAGTTCGATGCGTTGCGCGACTATACGTCAGGACTCGACCGCCGCACGATTGAATGGAAGCACTCGGCCCGCTCGCATAAACTGGTCAGCAAGGAGTTCCGCGTCGAGCGCAACCACCAGATCATCCTGGCGTTCGACACCGGCTATCTCATGCGCGAACCGTTGGCCGGCATGGCGCGGCTCGATCACGCCATCAATGCCGGCCTGCTGCTTACCTATATGGCGCTCAAAAGCGGCGACCGGGTCGGCATGTTCGCCTTTGCCGGCAAGCCTTATCTGTTCACGGCGCCCGGCGGCAGCATGAACGCCTTTTCCCGCATGCAGCGCCTCTCCAGCGATCTTGCCTACTCGGCTGAAGAATCCAATTTCACCCTGGGCCTGACCGACCTTGCCGTTCGGCTCAACCGCCGCTCTCTTATCGTGCTGATGACCGATTTCGTCGATACCATCACGGCCGAGCTGATGATCGAGAATGTCGCGCGGCTGGCAACGCGCCATGTGGTTTTGTTCCTGTGCCTGCGCGATCCGCAGCTCGCCGCGACCTTCGACCAGGAAGTGGGCGACGTTCACCGCATGGCGCGCGCCACTGTCGCCTATGACATTTTGCGCGACCGCCAAATCCTGTTCGAGCGGTTGCGGCGCATGGGTGTGCACTGCCTGGAAGCGGAACATCACCAGATCGGCCCGGACCTCATCAACGGCTATCTCCATATCAAGCGCCGGGAGCTGATATGAGCGAGGATACGCTGCTGCTCCAGGATATCGTTTCACCCGGCAAGGTGCCGGATGCGACCGATCGGGCCGAGGTCAAATCCGCGCCGCTGAAGAGCGCACAATTCCGGCGCGAGCGCGAGGCCGGCTGGCGCAACCTGGAAGGCTTGCTGGAACAGGCGGAACGAAACGGCCTGCGCAGCCTTTCGGGTGACGCGCTGTTGCGTCTGCCCAGCCTCTACCGCGCGACATTGTCGGCGCTGTCGGTCGCGCGCAGCATCTCGCTCGACCGCAATCTCGTGACATATCTCGAGACCCTGGCGGCCCGCGCCTATTTTCACATTTACGGACCGCGCAAGGCGTTGTCCTCGGTACTTGGCACCTTTCTTGGCGAAACACTGCCTAGCGCGATCCGGGACATGAAATGGCCGATCCTGCTCGCGGCCGCGGTGCTGCTTCTGGGCGCCGGCAGCGGCTTTGCCGTGACAATGGTCAATCAGGACTGGTTCTATACTCTCGTCGATACCGATCTTGCCGCCGGCCGCACGCCCGCCGCCTCGACCGAGAGCCTGCGCGCGACCCTGTTCGATCCGCCGCCGGAGACGGATTCCCTTGCCATCTTCGCTTCCGAACTCTTTACCCATAACGCCAGGATCGCCTTGCTGTGCTTCGCCCTTGGCATCGCCTTTGGCATTCCCACACTGCTGCTTCTGTTCAGCAATGGCCTGATGCTGGGTGCCTTCGTCGCCCTCTATGCTTCGCGGGGCCTCGGCATGGAGATGCTGGGTTGGTTGTGGATCCACGGCACGACCGAGATCTTCGCCATCATCCTGGGCGGCGGTGCCGGTTGCGTCATCGGCGAAGCGGCCCTGTTTCCCGGTGACAAATCGCGCGTCGACAATCTCGCCCAGCGCGGCCGCCAAGCCGGAATCATCGCACTCGGCGCTGTCCTGATGCTGTTCATCGCCGGTGGCTTGGAGGGCATTGGCCGGCAGGTCATCAACGACACGACGCTGCGCTTTGCCATCGGCAGCTGCATGCTGCTGGGCTGGCTCAGCTATTTCAGTTTCGCCGGCGGCGCCAGGGACGCAGCGCCAGGGATGGCCGGGATGCGTGCGCCATGATCCGCGCCGCCCCCGCCGCCAGCAGCCCCGCAAACGCCGCCCTGCCGCGCGGCAAGCACCAGATCATGACGCCGGAAGGGGTGCCGCTGATCTTCGACTTGGCCGATGCCGGCGAGCGGGTCGGTGCTTTCCTGATCGACCTCTTTTTCATCGTGCTGGTGATCGTCGGCGTGGTGATCGCCATCGTGCTCGCCGCCTGGGTCGGGCTTTTTGCGACGCCGGGCAGCGGCTGGTTCATCGCCGCGCTCGTCATTGGGCTGTTCCTGGTGCGCACCTTCTATTTTGCATTTTTTGAGCTGCACTGGCGGGGCGCCACGCCGGGCAAACGTGCCATGAAGCTGCGCGTGATCGACCGTGCCGGCGGTCCCTTGGGGGCGGATGCCATTCTAGTGCGCAATTTGATGCGCGAGATCGAGGTGTTCCTGCCACTGACCGCATTGCTGGCGGGGCAAGGCAGCGAGGGCGACGAACACTGGATGACCCTGTTCATCCTGGCGTGGAGCGGCCTCTTCACCTTGTTTCCGCTGTTCAACCGCGATCGTCTGCGATTAGGCGATCTGGTCGCCGGGACCTGTGTCATCGCAGCACCCCGCGCCATGCTGCTGCAGGATCTGGCGGCGCGCTCGGGCCAGCGGATACGGGGCACAAAAGACGATGCGGCGGCCCCGCGCTATCGCTTCACGCATGCGCAGCTCAATGTCTACGGCGTCATGGAACTGCAGACCTTGGAGGAAGTGCTGCGTCGCGATGACATACATGCGACCGCCACGCGCACCGAGGTGGCAAGGCGCATTCGCAAGCGCATCGATTGGCAGGAGGACACAGAAGCCGCGGCGACAGAGTTCGATGCCGGGGCGTTTCTCGATGCCTTCTATGCCGCGCAACGTGGGCGGCTGGAGCGGGACATGCTGTTCGGCGTGCGCCGCCGCGACAAGAACGACCGCGGCGAGGCGACGCCAAGAAAATATGACCGCCGCAAGCAATGACTGGCGCGTCTACACGTCAATCGAACAGCTTGGCGATGTCCTCAATGTCCACGCCTTCCTTGTCGGCGCGCAGGTAGTAGTAGGTCACGGCGACGGCCACCGCCATATATGCGCCGATCGCGCTATTGACGACATAAACCGTGGTGGCGATGGCTACGGCGCCAAGCGCGCTCCCCAAAACTGCCCCGATAACATAATCGACGATAAAGAGACCGATGAAGATTATGAGGAGGATGGCGAAGATTTGCCATCTCTTGCCCTTGGTCAGTTCACGGGATCTTGCGAAGGCTTCGCTAATGCCTTTCTTTTCGGCAACGATCGCCGGCGCATAGAGCCAGAAGACGACATAGAAGATCACGCCGGGAACAATGAGGAGCACAGTTCCTATGCCGACCAGAATCCCCAAAACCAGAGAAGCGATCACGACCGCTGGCAGCACGGCTATGGCGCGGGCAAAACATTCGCCCAACCCCACTTTCTGCCCACGAAGGTCCTGAAACGACCCATAGATGAGTGCCGCACTCGTGAGCCCGTTGGTAACCGCCGAGATCACCATCAGAAGCCCGAGATACGCAAACGTGCTCCCGAGCTCCGGCACGACAACAGTACCGGGATCGGTGGCAAAGTTGGGATCAAGGAACAACTGCGCCAACAATGTCGGCAGCTGCACAATGATCGTGATGAGGATAAAAGGCACAGCATTGTGCCCAAGAACCGACAGGCTGGTGCTCAACACCTTGCTGACCCGAAACTGCCCATCAGTGGCAGGCGATGATACTTCCTGTGACATGTTCCCCCCACTCAACCGAAGATGGTCGCGTGGGTCAGGTTGCCGCATTGCCTGCGGTAACGCAAGCTGGGGAGTGGCCCTAGAATCCCACGGTCAGGTTGATGTTGGCGAATTTCGCCGCGTCGTCCTGGCCTTCGAATTCCTGGGTGCGGTAGGTGAAGCCGGCATCGAGCTTGATCGAATTCGACCAGAACAACGCCACGCCGCCGGTGATGTCGCCGACGAAGATTTCCTTGTCGACCGAGCGGCTGTCGCGGAAAGTGTTGCCGTCCAGAAAGATGTTCTGGGCGACGGCGCGACCTTGGGTTCCGACATAGACGTAAAAGCCGAACGGGTCTTCGAGATAATCGGCGTTGAAGTAGCTGGTGCCAGACAGCGACGGCCGGATGCGGTTGGGGCCGTAATCGGCTTCGAGATTGCGGCCGAAGCGCAGCATGGTGCCGATTTCGCCATAAGTCATGACATTGCCCAGCGTGACGCCGGCTTCAGGAATGGCGTCGATGGCAAAGCCACCGACCAGCGGCTGGATGAAGCGGTATTTCCGCTCATAGCTCAGCATCAGGCCGGGTTCGTTGTGAATCTGGTGGTCCCACCCTTCAGCATCATCGACGCCGATGAACTGATGCCAGTCATTCTGCGCCGGCCGTGCCTGCGCCGCGGGCCCAACGATGCCGATGAGCAGTTCGAGATTATCGAGCCTGCGGCGATCCGTGTCCTGCACCCAGCTCACGCCGCCATAGGTCCAGCCGGCATAGGGACGGTCGTCGGGATCGGGATTCTCGACGCTGGTATCTTCGGGGGTGAAGATGCTCTGCCCGAAGATGATCTGGTAGCGCCGCGAGACTTCGGCGCCCGTATCGAACAGGCCGATATTGGCAAACCCGTCAAAGGGTGCCGCCCAGCCGCTCTCCGCTGCGACATCGGGGCCGAGATAGTTGAACTCGAAACCCTGTGTGTAGGCTTGGTCGTCGTTGAAATAGATCGAATCGTTTTCCTCGGTCAGCGTCACGCGACCGAAATCGTCGGCCTGGGCGGCGTGGGCGATGAAGAGCGCCGCCGTCACAGCCAGAGGGCGCAGCAAGCGGAAGGGGAATTGAGGCATTTTTTCTCGACAGAATGATCGGGATGAGAAGGAAGCTCACACCTAAACCTTCAGCCGGCACAAAAGTTCCGGCGGGTGGTCAGTTGCCCGTCAGATAGCCCGAGCGCCCTGAAATTAGCAATTCACATCAACGTGCTGTGCCAATCTCACCCATGCGGCGAAGACGCTAGCGGGACCGCTTCCGGGATATTCTTGGGCTTCTTGGCGAAGCGCCGCACGACGACATAGAAAGCCGGGGTGAAGATCAGGCCAAAGAAGGTGACGCCGATCATGCCGTAGAACACCGCCGTCCCCAGCGATTGGCGCATTTCGGCCCCCGCCCCCTTGGCCAACACCAAAGGCAACACACCCAGGATGAAGGCGAAGGAGGTCATCAGGATCGGCCGAAGGCGCGATTGGGCGGCCTGCGTCGCCGCGGCAAAGCGATCGACGCCCTCATCCTCCGCCTGCTTGGCGAATTCGACGATCAGAATCGCGTTCTTGGCGGCAAGGCCAATGAGAACGACGAAGCCGACCTGGGCCAGGATGTTGACCTCGATGTGGCGGAACAGCAGGCCGCTTACCGCGGCCAGCAGGCACATCGGCACGATCAGCACCACCGAGAGCGGCAGCGACCAGCTTTCATACTGTGCCGCCAGCACCAGGAACACGAACACCACGGCGGCGCCGAAGACCAGCAGCCCGGTATTGCCGGCCAGCTTCTGCTGGTAGGCAAGCTCGGTCCATTCGAAGCCGAAGCCGTCGGGCAGGTTGGCGGCGGCGAGTTTTTCCATTTCCTCCAGCCCGTAGCTGGCCGAATAGCCTGGGGCCGTACTGCCCTGAATTTCGACAGCGGGATAGAGATTGTAGCGCGGGACACGGTAAGGGCCGGTCATGTCATCGAAGGCCGCTACGGAGCCCAACGGGACCATGTCGCCGGCTGCATTGCGAGTCTTGAGATTGGCGATGTCGTGGAGACTCTGCCGGAACGAGCCGTCGGCCTGCGCCGTCACCCGATAGGTGCGTCCGAGATAGTTGAATTCGTTGACGAAACTGGACCCGACATAGACCTCCAGCGTCTGGAAGACATCGTCCGCCGAAACGCCCAGCATCTCTGCCTTGGCACGGTCGATATCGGCATAGATCTTTGGCGTCTTGGTGTTGAACAGGGAGAATACGCCCATGAGGCCCGGTGTCTGGTTTGCCGGCCCGATGATGCCGTGCATGGCATCCTCCAACGCCTGCAGGCCACGGCCGCGGCGGTCCTGCACCATCATCTTGAAACCGCCGGCATTGCCGATGCCACGGACGGGCGGCGGCGCGATGACGATGATAAAAGCTCCCTGCACCGCACCGAGGTTCTTCTGCAGCCTTTGCGTCATCACGTCGGCACTGAGGCCCATGGCGGCACGCTCCGCGAAGGGAAGCATCGGCACGAAGATGGCACCGGCATTGGGTGCGTTGGTGAAGGTGGCGCCATCGAAGCCGGCAAACTGCACGGCGTGAGCGACACCCTCGGTCTCCTGGATGATCTTTGCGGCCTGCCGTACCACCTCGTCGGTCCGTGCCAGCGAGGACCCCGGCGGCAATTGGAGGACGGTGATGAGATAGCCCTGGTCCTGCTGCGGAATGAAACCGGTCGGCGCCCGGTTGAACTGCCAGCCGGTCAAGGCAATAAGGCCGGCATAGACAATCAGCATCAGCACCGATAGGCGGACGAGGCGCCGGGTCAGGCTGCCGTACCCACCCGACAGTCGATCGAAGACCGCGTTGAAGCCACCGAAGAAGCCTCGGACGCCACGGGTGAGGATATTGCCGCGCGGCGGATGATGATCATGCGGCTTGAACAGTACGGCGCAAAGCGCCGGGCTCAAGGTCAGCGACACAAAACAGGAAATGAGCGTGGCGGCAGTGATGGTGACCGCGAATTGCCGGAAGAACTGGCCGGAAATGCCCGTGATGAAGGCCGCCGGCACGAACACCGCGGTCAGCACCAATGCGATGGCGACGAGCGCGCCACCCACCTCGTCCATGGTTCGCTTGGTCGCCTCCCGGGGCTTGAGGCCGAGGCGCAGATTGCGTTCCACGTTCTCGACCACGACGATGGCGTCGTCGACGACGATACCGACCGCCAGCACCAGTCCGAACAGGGAAAGATTGTTCAACGAATAGCCGAGAGCGGCGAGCACGCTGAACGTGCCCACCAGCGAAACCGGAATGGCCAGGATCGGGATGAGCGAGGCGCGCCAGCTCTGCAGGAAGAGGATGACGACGATCACGACAAGGATCACCGCTTCGTAAATCGTCTTGATCACCTCTTGCACCGATTCGGCGATGAATTCGGTGGGGTTGTAAACGACGCTGTGCTTGAGGCCGACCGGGAAACTCTTGGAGAGTTCCGTCATTGTCTTCAGCACGGTTTCCGCCGTGGCCAGCGCGTTCGATCCGGGTCGCTGGAAGATCAGCAACGCCACCGCCTGGCGGTCATCGAGATAACTGTTCGTGCTGTAATCCAGGGCGCCGATCTCGACCCGGCCTAAATCGCGGACGCGCGTAATGCTGCCATTGGGCTCAGCCTTGACCACGACATTGCCGAACTGGCGCGCATCCGTGAGGCGCCCCAGGGTCTCGATATTGAGCTGGAAGGCACCCGGAATCGGCACCGGGGGCTGGTTGAGGACGCCGGCTGCCACCTGGACGTTTTGCGCCTGGAGTGCAGCGACCACTTCACCGGCCGTGAGATTGCGCGCGGCGATCTTTTCGGGATCGAGCCAGACGCGCATCGAATAGTCGCGCGCGCCAAAAATGCGCACGTCACCGACGCCGTCGAGGCGCGCCAACACGTCCTTGATCTGCAGGGTGGCGTAGTTCGACATGTAAAGCTGGTCGCGCGATTCATCCGGCGAGGTGAGATGGATCACCATCATCAGATCCGGCGAATTCTTGCGCACCGTGACGCCGATGCGGCGCACCTCTTCCGGTAGGCGCGGTTCCGCCGCAGAGACGCGGTTCTGCACCAGCACCTGGGCGATGTCGAGATTGGTGCCGAGCTTGAAGGTCGCGGTTACCACCAGATTGCCGTCGGCAGTCGCCTGCGACGTCAAATACAGCATGTTCTCGACGCCGTTGATTTCCTGCTCGAGCGGAGTTGCCACCGTGTTGCTGACCACTTCGGCGGAAGCGCCGGGGTAACTCGCCCGTACCTCGATGGTCGGCGGTGCGATTTCGGGATATTGCGCGACCGGCAGGGTGAAGTAGGCCGCAGCACCCACCAGGGTGATGAACACCGAAAGGACCGTCGCGAAGATCGGGCGATCGATGAAGAAATGTGAGAAGCGCATGTGCTGGCGCCGTCAGTTCGCGGTCACGGCTTCGATCTTGCCGGCCGTCGGCGCCACCTTGGCCCCCGGTCGCGCCCGCAGCAACCCGTCAATGACGATCTCGTCATCGCCGGTCAACCCCTCGCGCACCACGCGAAGACCCTCGATCAAGGGACCGGGCCGGATGACCCGCGGCTCCACCACGCCATCGGCTTTCACGATCATGACAATTTTCTGGGATTGATCGGATAGAATGGCGCTGTCGGGAATGAGGACCGCCTTATAGAGGTCGGATCCGGGAATACGGATGCGGCCGAACTGGCCCGGCGTGATGAGAAGGCCGGCGTTGGGAAAGATGGCGCGGGCGCGAATGGTGCCCGTGGTACGGTCGACTTCGTTGTTGACGAAATCCATGCTGCCCGCCAGCGACCACACTTTTTCATCGGTCAGATGCGCGGAGACTTTGAGCTTCTCGTCGCGCGCCGAGGTAAGCCTGCCGGAAGCTGCCGCGCGTTGATACGCGAGGAAGTCGGCCTCGCTCACGTCGAAGCTGAAATGGATCGGGTCAAGCGAAACGATCGAAGCAAGCGGCATGGCACCACCGCCATCGCCACCGGTGATCAAATTGCCGACGCTTACCTTGTGATTGCCGATACGGCCGGACATGGGCGCCAGCACGCGGGTGAAACTCAGGTTGAGTTTGGCCGAAGCAATGGCGGCGTTAGCGACCTCGGCATCGGCGGATGCGCTCAGCATTTCCTGCGTGCGTTCATCGAACGTGCTTTGCGAAACGAAGTCGGCCTTCTTCAGCTTGTCGGCACGTTCCAACTGCTGCTTGGCGAGATCGACGCGCGCCTGGGCGGAATTGAGTGCCGCCTGCGCCGAGGTCAGGGTGATTTCAAACGGGCGCGGATCGATGACGAAGAGCAGGTCGCCTTCCTTGACGATCTGCCCGTCAGTAAAGTGAATCGATTCCAGATAACCGCTGACACGGGCGCGGATTTCGACAGAATCGACGGCTTCAAACTGTCCGGTGAATTCGTCCCATTCCACGATTTCCTTGACCAACGGCTTGGCGGTCGTCACCGGTGCAGGCGCCGCCGGTGCTGCCGCGGCCGACTGGACCGCAGCACCTTCGTAATGCTGGAAATACCAATAGCCGCCGCCAAAAACCACGGCCCCGATCAGCAACGCGGTCAGTAACCAGCGCGGATTGCGCGGCGGATGCGGCGGAATCGGCGGCAAGGTTTCGGGTGCTACATACGGATTAGGTGCGCTAGCTTGATCCGACATACTGCCCCCATATCTCACCTGACCCATCATCATCTCAGGCAAGCGTCGCGCGAGTCAATCCGATCAAGGACCTAGGTGACCCGTGCCCTGGATATTACCGCCGCAATCATCCACACAGAAGCGAGGGTTAAAGATTTCCGCTAAAGGGCGACCGTCACAATCGGCCTAGATAGTCGAGTTTACCGATCTCAACGCCGTTATGCCGCAGGATGTCGTAGGCGGTGGCAATGTGGAAAAAGAAATTCGGCAGGACGAAATTGAACAGATAATCGGCGCCGGTGAAATTGGCCTCGCGCGTGCCCAGGTTGAGCGTGATCATGCGGTCTTCGGCGCCTGCCAATTGCGCTTCCGTAACAGCGCGCAGGAATGTCACGGTCTTGGCGATGCGGGCCTGCAATTCGGGAAACGTCTTCTCGGTATCAGCGAAGCTGGGGTTTTCGATGCCGGCCAGCCGTGCGGCACAGCCCTTGGCGCTGTCCGAGGCAAGATGCACCTGGCGAAAAAGCGGGTGCATGTCCGGCGCCAACCGCGCGCCCGTGAAGATAGCGGGATCGATGTTGCGCGCCGCCGCATGGGCCTCCGCCTTCGCCAGAACGGCGCCAAGATTTTCGAAGGCCCGGATCAGGACCGGAATCGAGGCGCGATAGATCGACAGGCTCATGGCAGGGCTTTCTTCTGAGGTTTTTGCGAGGGGCGACTCTGGAGGATCAGGCCAGAATCGGCGAGGATCGGACGATGTCGGCGGCAGCAGGCGACTTATATCCTGTCGACTTATATCCTGATGACCACGCGGCCGAGAGAGGGGAAGGCTTCAAGATGGCGATGCGCCTCGACGAATTCGTCGAAGGCGAAGGTGCGGTCAATGATCGGGCGCAGCAGGCCCTGCGCCGTCATGCGGTTGATTTCTTCGAGCGCCGCCTTGACGGCGACGTCGTCGGCCTTGATGCCGAGTTCCGAATGTCCGGTAAAATCCAACAAGGAAAAACGGTGAAACTGGAGATGTTTGCGAAACGCCGCCCAGGCCGGGAAGGCCGTGTCGTTGCCGCCATCCAGCCCATACAGAATAAGCTTGCCGCAGGGTGCTGCCACATCGCCCAGGAGCGCCATCTGATGCCCGCCGCAACCATCGACCACGACCTCGACACCCTTGGTATGGGTGAAATTGCCGACGGCGAGGCTGAGATCCTGCTCCTCGGTAAGCACGACCTTGTCGGCACCGAGCTTGATCAGCGCGTCATGGGGTTCGGCCGTGCGCGTCGCCGCCACCACATGGGCGCCAAGGGCCTTGGCCATCTGCACCATGGCACCGCCGATGCAGCGCGCCGCTTCCGTCACCAGGACGGTCTGGCCGGATTTGAGGCGGGCAAGATTGGCCAGCGCAAAATAGGCGCTCAGCGCCGGGGTGTAGTGCGTGGCGGCTTCGGTCGCGGTAAATTCGTTGGTGGCCGGATAGCGCGTCAACGCCTCGCGCGGCATCAGCACATGATCGCCATAGGCCGGATAGCGGTTCGGGGTATGCGCCTTGAAGCTCGCGACCTTGTCGCCTATGTCGAGGTCGTCGACACCTTCACCGATCGCCTCAACCTCGCCAGCCACCTCAGACCCGATGCCAGCCGGCAAGTTGGCCTGTTCGGTCGCCAGATTTTGACGCCACAGGACGTCTTCCCAGCTGACCCCAATAGCCTCTGCCCGAATAAGGACTTCACCAGCGGCCGGTTTTGGGGTCGGCACCTCTTCACATGTGAGTACTTCAGCCTCACCAAAGCGGTGGAAGCGGATCATTCGGGACATACGCAACCTCGGCGACAGCGCCAGCAACAAAAGCGCCCTGGGACATTCCTGGGACTATGACGCAGTTCATATCTAAGGCCGACAGAGAGCCATAACTATTCACCCCGGTCGATAGTTGTCATGCCCGAATCTGATAAGAGTGTTGGAATGATCGCCGCATCCGGGCATTATTTTGCACTGCAACCACGGATTACCTGATGAACCGAAACGATTTGCGGCGCATCGACTTCAATTTGCTGATCGTGTTCGAAACGCTGATGCATGAGCGGAGCGTGACCAAGACGGCGGAGAAATTGTTCCTGGGCCAGCCGGCGATCAGTGCCGCGCTGGTGCGATTGCGTACCCTTTTCAATGACGAATTGTTCGTCCGCACCGGCCGCAGCATGGAGCCGACCACCCGTGCGCTGGAGATCTTCAGCCTGCTGACCCCGGCCCTCGATTCCATCTCGACAGCGCTCAGCACCTCGCAGGAATTCGACCCGGCCACCGCCACCAATACCTTCCGCGTCGGCCTTTCCGACGACGTCGAATTCAGCCTGCTGCCCCTGCTGTTGCGCAGGCTGCGGGTCGAGGCGCCGGGCGTCATCCTGGTGGTGCGCCGGGTCAATTACCTGCTGGCGCCGGGCATGCTGGCCTCGGGGGAGATCTCTGTGGCGGTCAGTTATCTCGACGAATTGCCGGCCAATGCCAAGAAAAAGACCGTGCGCCGCATTCGCGCCAAGATGCTGCGTGCCGATACCGCGCCGGGCAAGTTGACCCTGGATGAATATTGCGCGCGGCCCCATGCGATCGTGTCTTTCGCCGGTGACCTCAATGGTTATGTGGACAATGAACTGGCCAAGATTGGCCGGACGCGGAAGGTGGTCTTGGCCGTCCCCCAGTTCAACGGGCTGGGCAGCCTGCTCGCCGGCACCGATATCCTCACCACCGTGCCGGATTATACGGCCCAGTTCCTGGCGGCGAGCGGCGGCTTGCGGATCGAGGAGCATCCGCTGAGCCTGCCGCCCGGCAGCCTGTCGATGGCCTGGCGGGGCGCCCAGGACAATGATCCGGCTGAAAAATGGCTGCGGTCGCGCATCACCATGTTCGTGGGCGATGAGGAAACATCAGGCTAGCCTTCAGTTTTCCTCCACATATCACTCTCAGTGATATTCATCTTCACCTCGTTCTATTCGCTCCTGGTGCTGCACCTGCGCACATTGCCCCGATATTAGAATCATTCGTCGGAGCTGAGCATGAATTTCCCCTCAAAGCTTGTGTATATTGCCGCGGGTTTTGCCGCCCTTGTGACCCTCAGCGCCTGCGAGAAGCCGCAGGCGGCGCAACAGGAACGGCCACTCACCAAGGTAAGCGTCGCTGAGGTCATTCAGCACCCGGTCAATGACTGGGACGAGCTCACCGGCCGCCTCGAAGCACCCCAATCGGTCGTGATCCGGGCCCGCGTCTCCGGCTATATCGACCAGATCGCCTTTCAGGAAGGTGAACTGGTCAAGAAGGGCGATCTTCTCGTGCAGATCGATCCCCGCCCGTTCGCGGCCGAGGTGAAACGCCTCGCCGCGCAATTGGACCGCGCCCGTGCCACCGCCAAGCGCGCCGACAGCGAAGCCAAGCGTGGCGAAACGTTGCGCGCCGGCAAGATCATCGGTGGCGAAGAGGCGGACGCGCGCAACAGCACCGCCGCGGAAGCCAAGGCGGCCGTGGCAGCCACACAGGCGCAGCTCGATATTGCCAATCTCAACCTCAGCTTCACCGAAGTGCGCGCGCCGATCGATGGCCGCGTCAGCCGGGCGGAACTGACCATCGGCAATCTGGCGCAGGCGGATGAAAGCCGCCTCACCAGTGTCGTCTCGACCGACAAGGTCTATGCCTATTTCGACATCGATGAGACTGTTTATCTGAAGTACGAGAATCTGACCCGCCAGGGTGACCTCACCGCGACGGCGCCGGTCTATCTTGGCCTCTCCAACGAAGAAGGCCATCTGCACCAGGGCCAGATGGATTTCATCGACAACCAGGTCAATCCGACGACCGGCACGATCCGCGCCCGCGCTGTCTTTGACAATACGGATGGGATCTTCACGCCGGGTCTTTATGTCCGCGTCAAGCTGGTCGGCAGCGCCAATTATGTCGCGAGCCTGGTCAATGATGCCGCCATCGGCACCGACCTTGGCAAGAAGTTCGTGCTGGTGCTCGACAAGGACAACAAGGTCGCCTACCGCGCGATCGAGATGGGGCCGAAGCTCGAAGGCCTGCGCATCGTCCGCTCCGGTCTTGCACAGGGCGAGAAGATCGTCGTCAACGGCCTGCAGCGCGTGCGGCCCGGCATGCCGGTCGATCCGCAGCTGGTGCCGATGGCCGATGAGAAGACCTTGGCCGGGTTTGCCACTTCCGCCGGCCCCAACCAGATCGCCGCGAAGCTGGCGGCTGAACCTGCCGCGAACTGAAGGATCACCCGATGAACTTTTCGCAATTCTTCATTCAGCGGCCGATCTTTGCGGCGGTGCTGTCGCTCATCATCCTGATTGGCGGCGCCATCTCGCTCTTCCAGCTGCCGATCAGCGAATATCCGGAAGTGGTGCCGCCCACGGTCGTGGTGCGTGCCAATTTCCCGGGCGCCAATCCAAAGGTGATCGGCGAAACGGTGGCGTCCCCGCTTGAGCAGGCGATCAACGGCGTCGAGAGCATGCTCTATATGTCCTCGCAATCGACCGCCGACGGCAAGATGACGCTGACGGTGACGTTTGCCCTGGGCACCGATCTCGACAATGCGCAGGTCCAGGTGCAGAACCGCGTCACCCGCACCTTGCCCAAGCTGCCGGAGGAAGTGCAGCGCCTCGGCATCACGGTCGACAAGGCGTCGCCCGACCTCACCATGGTGGTCCATCTGATCTCGCCGGATGAACGCTATGACATGCTGTATCTCTCCAATTATGCCCTGCTCAATGTGAAGGACGAGCTCGCCCGCCTCGATGGCATTGGCGACGTGCAGCTGTTCGGACTCGGTGATTATTCACTGCGGGTCTGGCTTGACCCCAACAAGGTGGCGTCGCGTGGGCTGACCGCGACCGACATCGTCCGCGCCATTCGCGAACAGAACCGCCAGGTGGCGGCCGGCGCCTTGGGCGCCCCGCCCTCCCCCGGCGAAAATGCGTTCCAGCTCTCCATCAACACCCAAGGTCGCCTGGTCACGGAAGAGGAATTCGAGAACGTCATCATCGATGTGGGCGACAATGGCGAGATCACGCGCCTGCGTGACGTGGCGCGGATCGAGCTGGGTTCCAGCCAGTATGCGCTGCGCTCGCTCCTGAACAATCAGCCTGCCGTCGCCATTCCGATCTTCCAACGCCCGGGTTCCAACGCCATCGCCATTTCCGACGCGGTCCGCGCTAAAATGGCCGAGCTGAAGCAGAACTTCCCGGAAGGCGTCGATTATTCGATCGTCTATGATCCGACCGTGTTCGTGCGCGGCTCGATCGAGGCCGTCGTTCACACGCTCCTCGAAGCCATCGCGCTCGTTGTGCTGGTGGTCGTCCTCTTTCTGCAGACCTGGCGTGCGTCGATCATTCCGCTGGTCGCCGTCCCGGTGTCGCTGATCGGCACCTTCGCGGTGATGCACTTCTTCGGGTTCTCATTGAACGCCTTGTCGCTGTTCGGCCTGGTGCTGGCGATCGGCATCGTGGTCGACGACGCGATCGTCGTGGTGGAGAATGTCGAGCGCAACATCGCCCTTGGCCTCAAACCCGTCGACGCCACCAAGCGCGCCATGCGTGAGGTGACCGGTCCGATCGTCGCCACGGCACTGGTGCTGTGCGCAGTGTTCATTCCGACGGCGTTCATCTCCGGCCTCACTGGCCAGTTCTATCGCCAGTTCGCGCTTACCATCGCGATCTCGACGGTGATCTCGGCCTTCAACTCGCTGACCCTCTCCCCCGCTTTGGCGGCTTATCTCCTCAAAGGCCATGGCGAGAAGAAGGACGGTTTCTCGCGGCTGCTCGACTTCATCTTCGGTCGCTTCCTGTTCCGCCCGTTCAACTGGTTCTTTGAAAAATTGAGCTTTGGCTATGTCGGCACCGTGCGGCGCGTGCTGCGCGGCTCGGCCATCGCCCTCATCGTCTATGTGGGTCTGGTGGCACTGGGTTGGACCGGCTTTTCCAACACGCCGACAGGTTTCGTGCCGCAACAGGACAAGCAATATCTGGTGGCCTTCGCCCAGTTGCCCGATGCGGCAACCCTCGACCGCAGCGAGGCAGTGATCAAGAAGATGTCCGAGATCGCCCTCAAATACCCGGGCGTTCTCGACACGGTCGCCTTCCCCGGCCTCTCCATCAACGGTTTCACCAACAGCCCCAATAGCGGCATCGTCTTCGTCTCGCTGAAACCCTTCGAGGAGCGGCGTGACCCCAGCCAATCGGCCGGTGCCATCGCGGGTGCCTTGAATGGCCAGTTCGCCGGTATCGAGGATGCGTTCATCGCCATCTTCCCGCCGCCCCCGGTGCAGGGCTTGGGAACCATCGGCGGCTTCCGTCTGCAGATTGAAGACCGCGGGCAGCTTGGTTACGAGGAGCTCTATAAGGAAACCCAGAACATTCTCGCCAAGGCGCAGACTGTGCCGGAACTGGCGGGGCTCTTCTCCAGCTACCAAATCAACGTGCCGCAGATCGATGCCGATATCGACCGCGACAAGGCGAAAACGCATGGAGTGCCCATTAGCGATATCTTCGACACGCTGCAGGCCAATCTTGGCTCGCTCTATGTCAACGACTTCAACCGGTTCGGCCGCACCTTCCAGGTCAATGTCCAGGCAGACCAGCAGTACCGCTTGGAGCCGGAACAGATCGGCCAGTTGAAGGTGCGGAACGATCAGGGCGAAATGGTGCCGCTCTCGACCTTCGTGAAGGTCAAGGACAGTTCCGGTCCCGACCGCGTCATGCATTACAACGGCTTTGCGACCGCCGAAATCAACGGCGGGCCGGCCCCCGGCTATTCATCCGGCCAGGCGCAGGCAGCGATCGAGAAGCTGCTGGCGGCGGAACTGCCCAACGGCATGACCTATGAGTGGACGGAAATCACCTACCAGCAGATCCTGGCCGGCAATACCGCCCTCTTCGTCTTCCCGCTTTGCATCCTCTTGGCCTTCCTGGTGCTGGCGGCACAATACGAAAGCTGGGGCCTGCCGCTGGCAGTCATTCTGATCGTGCCGATGACGCTCTTGTCCGCCATCACCGGGGTCATTCTCTCCGGCGGCGACAACAACATCTTCACGCAGATCGGTCTCATCGTGCTGGTGGGTCTAGCCTGTAAGAACGCGATTCTGATCGTCGAATTCGCTAAGGACAAACAGGAGGAAGGTATGGACCGTCTCGCGGCTGTGCTCGAAGCCTGCCGCCTGCGCCTGCGGCCCATTCTGATGACCTCGATCGCCTTCATCATGGGTGTCGTGCCGCTGGTGCTCTCCACCGGGGCGGGTGCCGAGATGCGCCATGCTATGGGTGTCGCCGTGTTCTCCGGCATGCTGGGCGTCACGTTCTTCGGCCTGCTGCTGACACCGGTCTTCTACACGCTGATCAAGCGCATCAGCGAAGGCCGCCGGCCAGTGGTCGTTGCCCACCAGCCGGCGGAGTAAGCCCTACCAGCAGGTATAGCCACCATCGGCCAAGACGATGCTGCCAGTCATCAGGCTGGCAGCATCCGAGGCCAGGAACAGCACTACCGAGGCGATCTCCTCGACCTCACCCAGGCGCGCCATAGGCGTGCCGCCGATCCAGGCGTCATACATAGCCGGGTTCGACTTCACGAAAGCATTCAAGGGCGTGTTGATATAGGTCGGTGCCACGGCGTTGACCCGAACACCGCGCGTGCCCCATTCGGCGGCCAGCGATTTGGTCAGATGATGCACCGCCGCCTTGGAAGCATTGTAATAGCTCTGCGCCTGCGGCTTGTTGACGATGAAGCCGGACATGGAGCCGATATTGACGATGGCGCCGGATTTCGCCTTCAGCATGTGATTGCCGAAAGCGCGGCAGCACCAGAAGGTGCCGTTGAGATTGACGTCGATGACGTTGAGCCAATGTTCGTCGGCGACCGTCTCCGCCGGGGTCTCGCTGCGGGCGATGCCGGCATTGTTGACCAGGATGTCGATCTTGCCGTGGCGCGCCACGATATCGTCGGCCACCTTGTTGACCTGGGCGGTGTCAGTGACATCAAGGGAGACCACCTCGACCGCGTAGCCCTTGGCCTTCATTTCGGCCTGGCCTTCGGCTGCCACCTTGGCGTCGTGATCGGCGATGATCACCTTGGCACCGGCTTCAGCCAACGCTTCGACGCAGGCAAGGCCGATGGCGCGGCCACCGCCCGTCACCAGGGCGACGCGGTTGTTGAGCTTGAACTTGTTCAAATACATGCTGCTTCTCTCTGATAGGAACGCGAGCTGCGGGCCTTGCCGCTCAGCTCATCCAATTACCGCCATCGACATTGAGGGTCTGGGCGACGATGTAATCCGCATCCGCCGAGGCCAGGAACACGGCGGCACCGGTATGGTCCTCCGGTATCCCCATGCGGCCAAGCGGCACGGCTTCCCCGACCAGGCGTTTCTTTTCTCCCAAGGGTCGTTTTTCATATTTGGCGAACAGCGCATCGACCTCCGCCCACATCGGCGTATCGACCACGCCGGGCGCGATACCGTTGACATTGATTTTGTGCTTGATGAGATCGAGACCGGCTGATTGCGTGAGACTGATGACCGCGGCCTTGGTGGCACAATAGACCGAGACCAGCGCCTCACCACGCCGCCCAGCCTGGCTTGCCATGTTGACGATCTTGCCGCCGCGATTCTGCGCGATCAGATTCTGGGCGATCATCTGCTGCGCCACGGATTGCAGGGTGAAGAACAGGCCCTTGGTGTTGACGGCAAACTGCAGATCCCAGCTTTTCTCCGTCACCTCGACGATGGGGGCGAGGTCGAACACAGCTGCGTTGTTGACCAGGATATCGATGCCACCGGCCTTGGCGACGACCTGCTCGACCATGGCTTTGATCGAGTCCAGCTTGGTGACATCGAGCGGCACAGCGAATGCCTCGCCATTCAGTTTCTTCGCCAGCGCCTCACCATCCGCTATGGCGAGATCGGCAATGGCGACGGTGGCGCCTTCGGCGACATAGCGTTCGACGATGGCGGCGCCAATGCCGCGCGCACCGCCGGTCACGACGGCTACCTTGCCGGCGAGCTTCACGAGCGGATGGCCTTTCCGTCCTTGTCGAAGCGATGCAGTCGTGTGGGATCCGGCGCCAGGCCGATCGTCTCGCCCACTTGCACATGCATCTCGCCGGGGCAGCGTGCGGTCAGCGTGCCCACTTCCGGCACGTCGACATAAAGGAAGGTGTCGGAGCCAAGATGCTCAGCCACGGCGACCCGGCCGGTCCAGCCTTTGCCATCCCGGTTGACCACCACATGTTCCGGCCGGATGCCGATGGTGGCGGCACCCTGCGCGGCGGCCAGTTGGCCCGCGATGAGGTTCATCTTGGGCGAGCCGATGAAACCCGCCACAAACAGATTGTTGGGTCGTTCGTAAAGCTCCAGCGGCGAGCCGAATTGCTCGATGCGGCCGGCATTCAGCACCACGATCTGGTCGGCCATGGTCATGGCCTCGACTTGGTCATGGGTGACATAGATGGCCGTGGTCGCCAATTGCCGCTGCAGGCGCGTCACTTCCAGGCGCATCTGCACGCGCAAGGCGGCGTCGAGGTTGGAGAGCGGCTCGTCGAACAAAAAGGCCTTGGGCTCACGTACGATGGCGCGACCGATGGCGACACGCTGCCGCTGTCCGCCGGACAAGTCCCGCGGCTTGCGCTCGAGATAGGGTGTCAAATTGAGAATGCCGGCGGCATTTTCGACCTTCTGATCGATCTCCGCCTTGGGCAGGCCCGCCATCTTGAGTCCGAAAGCGATGTTGCCACGGACACTCATATGTGGATAGAGCGCGTAGGATTGGAACACCATCGAGAGGCCACGCTTGGCCGGTGGCACGCCGACCACGTTGACGCCGTCGATGAGGATGCGACCGTCGCTGACATCCTCCAGCCCCGCAATCATGCGCAGCAAGGTGGTCTTGCCGCAGCCCGACGGGCCGACGAACACGACGAACGATCCATCCGCAATCTCGAGGTCGGCACCTTGGATGATCTCATGCGCGCCGAAGGATTTCCGCACGCCGTCGAGGGTGATGCTGCCCATGCTTAGTACCCCTTGAGTAGCGTTGTCATTTAACCGCCCCGAAGGTCAGGCCGCGGACGAGTTGCTTCTGGCTGAACCAGCCGAGAACGAGAATGGGGGCGATGGCCAAGGTCGAGGCCGCCGAGAGCTTTGCCCAGAACAGCCCTTCCGGACTGGAATAGGAAGCGATGAAGACCGTGAGCGGTGCCGCTTCCGAGGTGGTGAGGTTCAAGGTCCAGAACGCCTCGTTCCAGGCCAGGATGAAGTTCAACAGCAAGGTCGAAGCGATCCCCGGGACCGCCATCGGCGTCAGCACATAGACCAGTTCCTTGCCGATCGTGGCGCCGTCCATGCGCGCCGCCTCCAGAATATCCTTGGGGATCTCCTTGAAGTAGCTGAACAGCATCCAGATCACGATCGGCAGATTGCCGAGGCAGAGGATAAAGATCAGACCACTCCGGGAGTCGAGCAGGCCGAAATCGCGGAAGATGAGATAGATCGGCACCAGCACGCCGACCGGCGGCAGCATCTTGGTGGAGAGCATCCACAGCAGGATGTCCTTGGTCCGATGGCTGGGCGCAAAGGCCATCGACCAGGCGGCCGGGACGGCGATCAGCATGGCGATGAGCGTCGAGCCGCCGGCGATGATGATCGAGTTCATGGCGTGGTGCAGATAGTCGCTACGCTCCTGCACCGTCGCATAGTTTTCTATGGTCCAGTCGAAAAACAGGAAACTGGGCGGAATGGCGAAGGCGTCGAGCTCGGTCTTGAAGCTGGTCAGCACCATCCACAGGATCGGGAAGAAGATGATGAAGCCGACGGTCCAGGCCGCTGCCGTGTTGACGATCTTGCGCTGGGTGGAGACTTGGCGTGCCATCTCAAGCCTCCAGATTCCGGCCGACGATGCGGACCAGGAAGAATGCCAGGATGTTGGCGATGACCACGGCGATCAGGCCGCCGGCCGAGGCGCCGCCGATGTCATATTGGATGAGCGCCTTGGAATAGATCAGGAAGGCGATGTTGGTGGTCTGCAAACCTGGGCCGCCGCCGGTGGTCACAAAGATCTCGGCAAAGACTGTCAGCAGGAAGATGGTCTCGATCAGAATCACCACTGTGATCGGCCGGGCAAGATGCGGCAGCGTGATGTAGAAGAAGATCGAGAGGCTGCCGGCGCCGTCCATCACCGCCGCTTCCTTCTGTTCCTCATCCAGCGATTGGAGCGCGGTCAGTAGGATGAGCGAAGCGAAGGGCAGCCATTGCCAGGCAACAATCACGATCACGGAAAAGAGCGGCGCCTGGGCGAACCAGTCGACCGGCGTGAAGCCGAAAATGTTGGCGATCCAGGCGAACAGGCCGGAGACCGGGTGCATCAGCAGGTTTTTCCAAACCAGCGCACTCACGGTCGGCATGACGAAGAACGGGGCGATGACCATCAGCCGCACGATGCTCTGGCCATACATGACCTGGTCGAGCAGCAATGCCACCAGTGTCCCCAGGATGATGGTGATGCCGAGGACGGAACCCACCAGGATGAGCGTGTTCTTGAGCGAGGCGAAGAAGGCCGGTTCGGTCAGGAAATAGTAGTAGTTCTCGAACCAGACAAAGGTCTCCATGCCCGGGTTCAGGAGGTTATAGTTGAGCGTCGAGAAATAGATCGTCATCGCCAAGGGGACGATCATCCAGAACAACAGCAAGGCGACTGCCGGAGTAAGCAGCACGCGGCCGACGACTTTGGTCTGTTGTGTGGCCATCATTTCCTCCGGCCCATAGGCCCTGGAGCGCATCCCGGTAAGGAAGGTGACCATCGGCTCCCGCATGAGGAACCGATGGTCGCAGTTATCGGGACTAGGAACGATCAGGTGTTTGGGGAGGTCACCATCCTCTGCCATGATCCTCTGTCGGGGGGGGGGGGGGGGGGGGGAAGCAGCGGGGGCCCCGGAAAAAAAGAGAAGGCGAAAAAGAAAAAAAAAAGGGCCGGGGGGGGAAAAAAACCCAAAACCCCGAGGAGCGCGAGACCCCCCC
>NZ_CAKZGO010000040.1 GCF_936916975.1 uncultured Dongia sp.
TTGGTAAACGCCTCGCCGAGCGAGGCGCGCTTGGTCATCAGCAGCAGGCGCCCGGTCCAGATCCGCTCCAACTCAGGCCGTGAGATCGCCATCGGCCGGTTTTCTTCCGGGTCGTGAACCAAGGCTTTGGCTTCGGAAGTGCCGTTTTCTGCCGGTTCGCCGGTTGCTACCTTAGCGAGAACGAAGTAGCGGCCATCCCTGGTTTCCGCGATGGCCGGCAGGGGTGTTTTGGTTAACCGCTCCCACCCGGTCCTAACCCAGCGCGCCTTGAGACCCGATTCCCGTGACGCACGCAGCAGATCGGCGTCTTCAAGGCCCTTGGGTCCGGGTGCGAACCGATGAGAGAGTGCTTTAGCGTCGACAGCCAAACCATGGAAGCGCAACATCAAAACCAAGCAAAGAAGCCCAGTATCAATAGGTTTCGGTGTTTCTGATCCAACACCGTCCTGACCGATTGGCGTTGCCTGATCGACCACACCTACCCCGATCTCTGCTTCCGCGCTGCGCGAACCCCTTCGTCAGCGACGTAATAAGATATGTCTCAAGACCTAAACGGCGCAAGCATGTTCTCTAGCTTAACGCGATCATCCCTCAAAATGTCACGCAGAAGCTGTATGCAGCTGCGGCAACCTCAGGTTTATCTAGTTGGCTGAGACTTCTCGCACATTTATTCTCAAGCACCAGTCGGCTGCAGTGGTTTGCGACGGCGTCGAAGACCCGCCGTGCTCTGAGGCCAAGTTAACCCGCGCTCGGGGTGCATTCGGGGCTTGATGGTACATCTCGATCCGCGCCGTGATTTTCAGCTGCAGTGCTCGAGGGTTCACGTCGTCGCCGATCACGATCGTTGTCAGTGTCGACATTCAGACGGCAACGAGCCGCCATCACCAGAGCCGCCCAGACTATCCTCGATTCCGACCAACCGGGCCGGGTGGCGAGCATTCGCACAGTCGCCAAGGCCGAATCAGAGAGCTTGACCCGTGCCTGCTTGACTGGATCGCCTCTTCGCAATTCTGGAAAAAGCTCACACGCGGCAAGATGCCTCACCCCGACTTCTAGCAGTGATTTATACTGTAGTAATTCAACCGGAACACGTACCCGGATTTCATTAACAATCACCCTTATTTCGCCTTTCTCTCCTGCAGACCCGCGAAAAACGCGGGTCCGATGGCCTTCGGATTGTCAGAATGAGAAAGCATAGAAATCATCAGTAATTCAATAGCTTCGCTGTTCGGAATTTGATTCAAAACTGACCAGCTTTTGAAGGGTAGCCAAGCTTCATCACTTATTAACACATGCCGAGGCTTTTTGCCGGGCGCGCTCATAGGAACGTACTCCGATGGCAGCAAATAGGTGTAGCGGATCGATTTTGATCAGTGCTATACATACTATACAGACTATACACGATTATCGCATTTCGAAGACCTGATGGGGTATCTGCAATGGCTCGTTTTAACATCCGTGTTCTCCTTTCAACGGCTCTCCTGTCACTTGCTACCAGAGCCGCCCTTGCTCAAGACAATCCTTTCGACAAGGCCACCCAGGTTGCCACCGAGTGGACCGAACTCGCCCGTAATATGGTGATCGCCGGCGCCTCCCTGGCAGGTATCGCTGTGATCGCCCTGGCCATTGCTGGCAGGCTTCAAATTGGCTGGGCCTTCCGCATCATCGGCGGTCTCATCGCCCTCTCCGGGCTGTCCTGGATCGTGGAGCAGGCGGTCGGCGGCAGCTGACGATGAACGCCGTCCTTCTGCGGCACGTCTCGGCACCGCCCAAGATGCTTTACGCGGCCCCGCGCCTGCTGATGCTGGAATTCTTGCTCGGCATGATTCTTGGCGCCCTGTTCCTGAACCCATTGGCGGCAATCGTCCTGTGGCTGGTCAGCCATCCCGTCGCCATCCTGATCACGCTCAGAGAGCCCCATACCGACGCCTATCTGCAGGCGTGGGGAAGCTATCGGCATGTCCCAAACCACTGGCAAACGCCGCAAGGTGAAATGCGGGTGCGTGTCTATGTCTCTTGAATCCTTCATCTTGCCGCTCGTCGCCACCGTCGTTCCGGTCCTAGCCGGGACGGCGGTCGCCCCCCTTTTGACGCGCTTCGTGCTTCCCCAAGCGCAAACCACGTTTCTGCGCGATCGCCTACCGTACACCAACATCAGCCCCGATGGCTGCACTGTCGAAATGCTCGGCAAGAAGGGCGGAGGCCTGTTCCGCGTCATCCATTTGCGCGGGCAAATCTACGCGGGCCTCACGTCAGAGGATTTGGCGGCCCTGTTCGGGCAGCGTAAGGCCTTCTTTGACAGCATGACGGACCAACCGGTTCAGCTGCGCTTTATCTCGCAGCGCAGCCATTTGCCCGTCACCCCGCCGCCTATCCAGGATGGGCTTACCCAGCAGATCGATAGCCGTTGGCATCAGCGCTTCGCCAACGCCTTCACGACCGACCATTACATTGTGATATCGGTCCCCACGGCCGACCAGCGCAAGCGCCTGGACCATGCCGAGCGGCTTATATTCGATCTCTTTAACCGCTACGGGCCGGAAGTGCTCAACAACGGCGAAGGTGACATCTCGCCCCTGCTGTCGTTCTTGGCATCATTCATCAACGGCCAGGACTTGGTCCTACCGACCGTCTTAGACAACATCGGCGACCGCTTGCCGTTCGCGAATGTCGAATTCACACGCCACGGCGCCATCACCTATCGTGATGGCACGAACGCCGTCCATCAGACCGCAATCGGCGTCCGGGCATGGCCGGAACGCTCGACGGCCGAGATCATCAACGGCCTCTTGCGCATCCCCGGCGCTATCACCGTTATTCTGAAAGCGCAGGCCTTTCAAAAAGCCGACGCGGATCTCCGCATTGCCAGCCGCGCGCGCCAGGCCAGGCTTGCCGTTTACAATCCGCTGATTTCGCAAGAATGGAATGAAGCGAAAGACAAGGTGGGCGCGGCGCAGGAAGGTTTCTATCAAGCCGAACTCACCGCCTACGTTTCGGCAACAACCACCGAAGAACTCGACCGCCTCGTGACGGACGTTCGCACCAGCCTTTCCAACCATGCTATTCGCGTGGTGAAGGAAACCATGCTGGCAGAACGCCTATGGTGGGGACGCCTGCCCGGTTACGACTATTTCAGCCGTGACTATCATTTGGTCTCATCCAACCTCGCAGACTTCACGCCGTTGCCAGCAGAACCGCGCGGGCGCGATGCCTCGCAATGGGGCCCGCGCCCCATCCGCTATTTCCCGACAGCCTCCGGGGCACCTTACGGCTTTGTGTTCCACAAATCCGCGGCTGAGGACCTTGCCCACTGGCTTGTCATCGGCCCGTCTGGTCGCGGCAAATCCACCCTGATCATGTCCCTGATCTTAGGCGCGCTGAGTGCCCACTCCGATCTCCGCGCCTTCGTTTTTGACCGCATGCTGGGCACAAAGACGACCTTCGATTGCTACGGCGGCGACTACCTTATTCCGGAAGACGAGCATCTGCCGCTCAATCCGTTCTTGGCGGATGACGGGTCGCCGGAATATCGCAACTTCCTTGAGCTGTGGTTGCGCATGCTGACCGGCCGGCACGATGATGATTCCATACAGCGGATCACAACGGCGGTCGCCGACATCATGTCGGCCGACCCCGCCAACCGCTCTCTTGCTAAGCAGTATGCCCAAGTCTTTCCGACCGGCGAGCTTCGCAACGCCGTCAAGAAATGGGCCGCTGCCGGCCGCTATGGCCGCATCTTCAACGGCACCCGGGACGCGCTGAGCCTGACTGGTTCGCGTCTTGTGGGCTTCGACATGACAGCGATGTCAGACGATACCCAGCTATCGGCCGCCATGACCTACTACTTCATGCAACGCATTCGCCAGCTCGTGTTGAAGAACCCGACGCCGCATATCGCTTTCATCGATGAGGCACCGGCCCAGTTCAAGGACGAGTTTTTTGCGCAAAACGTCGAGGTGCTGTTCCGCGAGCATCGCAAGCTGAAAGGCTCGATCATTCTCGCAGCCCAAGATGCCGGCGCGTTCACCAAGCATAAAATTGCCGAAACGCTGCTGAACAATACGGCCGGTGTGATCTTCTTTCAGAACCCCAGCGCCCGGGTCGAAGACCTGGCGCCCTTCGGCCTGCAGAAAGAACAGCTCGATTTCATCTTGGGCCGCTCCGCAATTGCCCAGAGCCTACCGCGCTCGGTCCTCATCAGACGCGAGGACGAATCCGTCATTCTCGACATCAGCCTGAAAACGCTCGGACCATATTTACGCGCCCTTTCGTCCGGGATTGAAGACCGCAAAATCATTCAAGACCTCAAACAAAAATATGGAGAGACGCAATGGCTTCCCCACTTCATCCCCCTCTGACGTCTCAACCGGTTGTGACATCGCGCCACGTGGATAGAGACGATGCCCGCGCACTTGCTGGCAAGTCTCGCGGTCGCTTTGGCAAAATCGTCGGCTTGAGCCTGTTCGGCTTCGCAGCCGTCGCTGTGCCGGCAGCCCTGGCAGCTTACCCGGTGACGGATGCCGGCAACCTCGTGCAGAACACCATGACGGCACTCAATTCCGTGAAGCAGCTCGGCGAATTGGTGAAGATCCTCTCCGAAGCCCAGAACATCTTTGGCGCCGTCGGCAAGGCCAAAGCCGCCGTCAACTCGATAGTTCCTAGCAGCTATTCGAATGTCGGCACGCAGGTTAATGCGGCGACACCGCGCTTTGATAGCTGGGGCCTGGCGAAGGATGTTGCCCCCAACATCAGCTCGGTCAACAAGGCGATCGACTTTATTCAGGGCTCGCTCGACGTGCCGCCTGCCAAGGACGGCAAGAAACGCAAGGAAATTACGGCCGACGCGCAAGCGGACATTCTGCGGCGGCGATCTGCCGCCAACAAGGAAATCATGTTCCGCGCTCTTGGCACCGCGCAGAACGCGATTGCGACCGCGCAGGATGCGTCCAACACGGCCAATTCGATTGTCACGGCCGGCAATACCGATCTCCGGGAACAGACGGCGCAGGCGATCCAGGCGACGGTTGGCAACACGCAGGAGCTCATTCAAATCCGTGTCTTGTTGGCAACGCAGCTCGAACTACAGGCGGCAGGGTTGATCGCCGGTCAGCCTGTATCTGTCACCGCAGCTCGCAAGCCTTCGGAAACCGCCGAGGGCGACAGCGGCGACGTCACCAGTCCGTTTGGGAACTAATCAAGCTCCATGAACTGTATAACCTGCAACATCTTCAGCGCTTGGGAAGAAGGCGCGACGCAATACGCCGAACAAGTGTCACAAGCTTTTTCGCCGATGCTCTTGCCGTTCTTTACCGCCGTTTTCACGCTGTTTTGGGCGTTTCGAATTGGCACTTTTGTCATGGGCGCGGATGTCGATTTCCTGACCACAGCCAAGGATCTATTCCTGGGCTGCGTTGCCGGCACGCTCATCACGTTTCCTGGCATCTGGGCCACTGTCATCGACACGTTCATGGAGACGTCCGTTGATCTGGCGACCTGGCTCGTGACCCTCGGCAACGCGCCAGCTGGAGATGGCTTGAGCGGCTTGCTCGCAGCCTTGGAAACGCCTCTGCTCGCCTTGATCAAGGGCACCTTGAAGATGGCGCAGGGCTCCGGCGACTGGTTCAGCGGATATTTTGGCGTACTAGGCGCCTTGGTGTTGTGGATCGTTTACGGGGTCCTTTGGTTCCTGCTCGTGATCGACGCCGTCTGGTATTACACCAAGATCGTTCTGGTTGGCGTTCTTGGGCCCCTCCTCTTTATCTGCATCGCGGTGCCCACGCTGCGCGGCATTGCGATGCAATCCTTTCGCTTGCTCGTTCAGTCCATCCTGGAGTTCGCGACACTTGGCGTCATGATTGGCCTCGCCGGCTTCATCCTTCAGCTATCGCTCACCTATATGCCGCTGGACGCCAGCGGTGCCGTCACGTCAAGCGGTGACGAGTATGTGGCGACCGATGACTATATGGGCGCGCTGCTTTGCGGCGCCCTCCTCATCTTCTTGCGCGGCTCTTTCAAGCATGTTGCCGCTCAGCTCGCCAACGCTGTTTCCGACAGCGCGCCAATCCGCCAAACCATGAGCGATATCAAGGGTGCCGTCTCAAAGATGGCTACCAGGGCCGCTCCCATGCCGACGCCTGCCCCAAAACCATAACGACCGTGTGAGGAACACTTTATGAAGAAGCTTATCCTTATGGTGGTCCTCGCCGCCTCGCTCGCGGCCTGCACCAGCAGCCCCGCAAAGATCAAGGCGGACGAAGAATTGCCACCATCGCCCTGCGCCTGCGGGCCCCGCATTTATCCGCTTATGCAGGGCATGCCGGCATGATGCCGCAACTACCCCGCATCAGCGGCAACCTCCGGCAATACGACACCGGCAGCGCCTATAACCGGGTCGCGGCCGCCAATCGGGTACTGATGAGCTATTCAATCATCGTCACAATTGCCTTCGTCATTGCCGCGGCCACCATCTGGTCACTGTTTCCCTTGAAGACGATTGTGCCGCAATTCGTCTATTTTTCCGATAAGCGAGAGCAGATCGTGACTGTCGAGCCAGGTCGCGTCAGCAAAGACACGGCCGACCTTCTCATCGAGAAGCAACTTAAGCAGCTCGTGCAGTATCGCGAAACGATCAACTGCATTGATGAGGGCGACCGCTACGCCTGGATACAGCGTGTCACCGATTTGCAGACCTTCGTCGCCTTCAAAAGCATGATGGACCCGAACGCCAACGCGAAAAGCCCGATCAAATCTTACTGTCAAAACAACATGGCCCGAGAGGTCTATATCTCGGCCGTCTATCCGAACAATTACGGCGCCGGCATCTGGACGGTCGATTTCGTCACCACCGACCGCAAGGTTGACGAGGTGATCGATCGCAAGGATCGCATCGCCACGATCGAATTCACCATCTCGCCGCTCGACACCTCGCCCGATCGTGCCGACGAGAACCCCATTGGCATGACGGTCACGGGTTATCAGGCCCGCGACCGGGCCGCCGAGCAGCCGACCGACGCTAAAGACGCCATCCTAACTGACGAGGCCCAACAGTGATCCGCCTCGTGGCCCTTTCTGCCATTGCCACCGCTACGGCCGCTCGCGAAGCGACGGCCAATGAGTTGATCATCAATCAATGGGCGGGCCTGCAGCTGATCGCCACCTTTGATCGGCTGCCGATCGACTTCGCCAAGGCTGATGGCCGTGTGCTGGCTCGGAGCCGTGGCGAACCGTTCACGCCCATCAACGAGGACCTTTCTCAATGACGTATTTCCGCACGTTGACAGCGTTGTCACTCGCCCTCGCCACCACCTTGACACCGGTCGCGGCGAATCTTGCCCATGCCCAAGAAATCTTTGACGAAAACGGTGAGCTGCCGGCGAACCCCGACATTGAAGCACAGGTCAACGGCGAATTCCCGAAGATGGACCGGTCCGTGCCGCCGCCTCTGGGGGCCCTTCAGCGCGCCTGGGACAATGCTGATATCGACGCCGGCATTACCCGCTTCAAGTACGAGCCCGGTCGCAGCTTCAAGATTATGACCCGCGAAGCCATGACCACGACCATTCGCCTTCCCGAATGGGAGTCCATCGAATCTATCATTCTCGGTGACCAGAGCATCTATCGCACTCAGCAGCTCAACGACAATACGCTTGAGGTCTGGACCACGATTCCGGGTTCGGACACAAGCTTGAAGGTCCTGGGTGATAGTCAGAACATCTATTCGTTCTACGTTCGCAGCGAGACTTACAACTCCGGCAATCTGCCGGATCTTACCGTCTACATCGATGCTTCCGCCCCGGCGATTTCTACACCGGCCAACAACGGCCCGACCGGCACCACGGGCGCTACCGGGCCCACCAGCATGTTTACGACCGGCGCCGGGGTCAGTAGCCAGGCTACCCTTGTAAGCAGTACCGGAGCGTCGCCGAATTGGTTGCGCGATCTCGGTTTTGATCCCACGCGGATCAAGCGCGATCGTGCGCTGTTTGGCGATGCGGAACTAGCGCCCGATGACATCTTTCGTGACGACCAGTTTACCTATCTTTGCTTTGGCGAAGCTTGGGACGACAGCAGCCTTATGGTTGCTGCACCCTATGAAGTCGTGGACGGCGTAGACCGCCAGGTGAATTTCCGCGTCTCCCACAATTGCATGATTGTCGAGACAACGGGCCCCCTCACCTTCCGTCGTGGCGACAAGGTTCTGTGCGTCCGTCCGGACACCGACAAAGTTACTCCCCGTCGATCGGCAGCCGCCGCGCGTGTTCGTCCCTTGCTACCCCAGGAGACGAGCGCGCCAGCGGCCGGCGATCTTCCCGCACCCTCAGCCGTCGAGCCAACGGCCGAGGGTGCGGCCTCTGCCACGACCACGCCTTCGGTGGCCCCGCTGCCGCCAACGCAGAAGGTCGCCACCGACAGCACGACCGGGCCCGATCTCCGACCGAAGAAGCACCAGAAGTAATGATGCTGCTCCGCGCTGCGACCCTCAGTCTTGCCGGCCTTGTGATCCTTACCGCGTGTGGCCCAGAGGAACAGGCGCCGGCGCCGCGCAAGGTCGAGAATACCCTGCCGGCCGACTATTTCACGCCGCCCCCAGCACCGCCGCCGCCGCCACCTCCCCCACCCGAGCCGGTGCCCGAGGTCGTGGAAGAAGTAGCGCCACCGCCGCCACCGCCTCCTCCTCCGCCACCACCACCCGATCCGGCGCCGGGGCTGCGCGCGCTTGATGCTGCCCGCATTCTCGCCAAGCGTTGGGAAGTCGGGCCGCAAGTCAACGCGCCGGCCAAGGACTCGACCGTTGCCGAGGTTGACCCGCGCATGGTCGATAAGGATTACAGCCGCGATGAAGCGCCGCGCGTCGATAGCGGCCTTCCGGTTGATCGGCACCGCTGGATCACGGCGGATCGCGTGATCAACGCAGTGCTGATCACCCCGATCAATTCCCAACTGCCGGGCATGGTCCGGGCTGTGGTGGACAGCAACGTTTATGGCTCGGATGGGCGCTTGATCCTGATCCCGAAAGGATCGGTCGCCCTTGGCCGCTATGCGTCCTTGTCGAAAGTCGGTGAAACCCGCTTGAATGTGCAGTGGTATCGCATCATTCGCCCGGATGGCGCGCATATCTGGAACGATGAGGAGCCCTTTTTCATCGCCCAGGACCTTGCCGGCCGCACTGGCTTGATTGGTGAGGTCGACAATCGCGTGTGGGAGCGTTACGGCGCTGCCTTCATCACCAGCCTCTTATCCGCCGCTGCGTCAACGACCGTCGCCCTTGGCGATAACGTCGCGCTCAACAATGCCGGCAACAACATGTCTCAGCAGCTCGCCCAGGTGACGGCGAAGGTCCTGGATCAGAATTTGAACCTAGCGCCGATCATCACGATTGACGCTGGTTCACTTATGACCATCGCGCTTACCAAGGACGTCTATTTGCGCGATCCGATTTATCCAAATGATGAAGAAGAATCCCCGGAGAACGTGCAATGAAGGATCGCGCAATGAAAACCGTCCGCATAACGCTTGCGGCCCCGTTCTTAGCGGCGCATTTGGCGTTGCTGGTGCCTCTTGGCGCCTACGCTCAGACCGCCCCTACCTATGTGGCACCTACCTATGTGGCACCGACCGGCACCACGCCCGCCACAGACCCGACCACGCCGGTAACGCTCGGCACGCCCGGGTCGTTCGGCACAACCGCGCCGACAGACAGCAAGGCCGCGCCAAAAGCTGGCACTCTTGCCACGAACCCGAGCCCGTCGCGCGGCACGTCTGCGGCAACTACCGCTGACAAGAAGTCGCAGCAAAAGATCACGACCTCCCTCATCGAGCCGACATCTTTGCAAGACCCCGCCACGATCAATGCTCGACTGCCCGGCCTCACCACCCAACCCAAATTGGCCGACATTGGCGACAAGCTCAATCAGGTCATGATTTCTGGCACACCAACGGTCAAGAATGGCCGCGTCACGATCGATTGGACGACCGTCAGTCGTTCGGACACCGGCCAGACGGTAAACCTGCCGGCCCCGCTGGCCAGTGCGCTGCGCACCAAGGCGCAGTCATTGCCGGCGAAAACCAAGATCGCCGCCAAAGGCGATGCGGACGAACTCTATGAAGCTATCCGCACGCTCTTTGCGGCGCAGCCCGCCAGCGCCGGCCTCACCAACGCGGCCGGCAAATCTAGCGGGCAACAGGGGGGTGGTTCGACACCGACCGCAGGCGGCCAGCAGACGACAAATGGTGACGTGAAGGCCCTCGCCTCCAAGGCCACCGACACCTCATCGTCATCCAATGAGGAAACCAGCGTTTCGGTCGATACAACGACGGAAGGCTGTTCCATCCGCATTGATATCCCCCAGGGCGTTGTCATCCAGCAGGAGGCGGTTATCACGACCGTCAATGGCAAGGTGGAACGTGGTGCCTGCGAAGACGGGTCGCTCCGCTGGCCCATTCGCAAGACCGGACTTGGTTGCACGGATCAAATCCGCGACACCGAAGCCCAGGGCCTCACCAGACAGTATTATATCAACGACAAGGGCGAAGAACTGCCGGTACAGGAATGCGCTCTCGATAATGAACTGATCTATCCGATTGTCGAGGAAATCGGTTCTTGCCCCATGTACACGGACGAAAGCACCCGTCGCGTGTTCGACCAAGCCGAGCGCGTCTATCGCAATAACATGAATGTCCGTAGCATCGTCACTGATTGCGCGCCGACCGGTGATGGCTACGCGCTCGAAACCACGCCCGAGGGTTGCCAGTTCCGCGACGACTTCACGGCTGGCAGCAGCGTCCAGCAGATTCGGGACTTCTACGTCAAGAACGGCACCATGTTTTATACCGGTTCCTGCTATGATGGCCAGCAGACCTACGCCCACCAGTTCGAAGAATGCAGCGTTGCAATCGATGTTCCCGGCGGCATGGTCTACAACGCTCACCGCATCTTTATCAATGGCCCGAGCGGCAAGGCCTATCGGTCGGAATGCACGCCTTACGGTGCCGGCAGCGCCATCACGGCGACCACGGATGGTTGCCAGTCAGTACATTATGACTATCCGCCCTTGCAGCAGTCGCGCGGCTCGGAACGGCTCTACTACATGGCAGGTGCAACCCGCACCTATCTGACCCAATGTCAGGAATCCACCGCCGTCTACAATTGGGACCTTGTCGTTGCTGGTTATCAGCACAACGACGAAGCCAAGACCTCGACGGAGATCCTTGCCGCCAACATCAACATACCGGGTGTTGGCGTGGTGCAGGTATCAGCACCCGCCGTTCGTGACGTATCGGCAATTATTCCCTACATGTTCGAGGAAACGAAAGACATCGCCAACGGTGAGCCTAAGACCTATGCGAGCTGCAACGCCTATGTTCCGACCGACAAGGTGCAGGTCTATCGGCGTGCCGACCAAACCACGTACACGGTCAAAGTCGGTGCCGGTGCTCCGCAAGGTCCGGTAGACGAGTGTACACGCTCTGATGAGTCGCGGACCACGTTCAGTCACGCCTGCGCTGGTACAAGTCCGGACTGCAACCCGAAGCTCGCAGGACCGAAAGGCAACACGACTTCGGGTGATCCAAGTTGCGCATCCGGTGCTGTGAGTCCTTCTACGGGTTTCAACTGGAGCAAAGTTGAAACACGCACAACGACAACTATGCCCGCAGGTGCCGGCGGTGAGTCGATTGTCGGCAATTGGGCGCTGAAGAACTACCTGCAATTATCTATGTGGATGCACTACTCCTATCCCCCGTCAGGACAAGGCTCGTGCAAAGACACCGGTAAAGATTGATCAACTCAGGCGGCCGGCTGATGCCGGCCGCCTTTCATTTTCTCCGATCATCTGGATCGATTGATGGACGAGTTTTTAAGACCGCTTATGCGTTGGGTAAATCACAAGAACGCCGCCGAAGTGCTGGTCAATCGCTTCGGTGAAGTCATTGTTGAATGCCACGGCGAAGACCCGCGGCCCATCAAAGACCCGGCGCTGACCCAAGAGTATTTCGAGCGGTTGGCGCGCATGCTGTCCAACAAACTCGAAATTAAAGACTTCGAGAAGAAGCCCATTCTCGCCACCAAGCTCCCGGGCGGTCACCGCCTGCAGCTCAACATTGGCTCGTTCGTCCTCTCCGGCATCGCCCTATCTGTCCGCGTTGCCAGCACGAAGGAGTACCGCCTTGATGACTACGCCTGCAGCCCGGAAACCGTGGAGCTACTGACGAAGGCCCTCGTCGACGGCCTCAACATCGTGATTTCAGGTGGGACCTTCTCGGGCAAAACGCAGTTTATGAATGCCCTTGGCAAATTCATCCCTGATAAGCAGCGACTGTTGACGGCCGAGGACGTGGACGAACTCAAGCTCGACCATGTTCACAACCTCGTTCGCTTTGTCGTCAACCGCCTCAGCACGCGTGAAGAGATCACCTATCGCGACGTCATCGATAGCATGACGCGCATGCGGCCGGACCGCATCTGGGTTGGCGAAATGTCGATTCAGAACACCTGGATTCTCTTGCGCTTGCTCGATACCGGTCACGCCGGCCTGCTCACCACGATCCATGCCGACTGTCCGGCCGGTGTTTTTGACGCCATCGAGCGCAACATCCAGCTGGCCGGTTTCGATAGGACCGGTGTGCGCGACTACTTCATGAACAAGATCGATCTTGTCGTGCAAATCCGCCGCCGGCCCGGGACTCATGTTCGCGAGGTGAGCGCTATTCATCGCCGCGGCGATGACCTCTCCGCCACGCCATCCCTCTTCCACTAACCACAACCCTAAACGTTAAAGGAACTTCGACCTTGTCAAACTTGACTCAGGCCATCCTCGTCACCATCGGCGTTGCTGTCGGCAGTGCCGCAGGCACCTACACCACGGCAACGATCCTCATCCCGGAGGGAGTCATTGCGCCGGCTGTAACCATGCCTGCCGAGGGTCAACAGACCGCCTCTCAGAACGACGTAGCCGACAACGATCTGATCCTGTCGCCCGCGGACTATCTCGCTGCGGCCGAAGCATGTCGGGGTGTCGACCCGAGCATCGGTGTGGCCAATGCCACCGAGCAGCTGGCAACCGCCCGCGCAACAGCCAACGAGCTATTGCGGAAGGCGGTCGAAGCCGCGGGGCTGGATCCCAAGAACTGTGCCAAGCGATAGCGATAAGGGGTGCTGTCTTGCAAAAAGCGTATTGCCTGGGAGCGTAAATTGCCTCTTGGGCTAACGCGCGTTGGCACCCCAAACCCGAATCGGCTTACAACGGGAAATCTACATCTAGTAGCGGAGGACCGAGATCGGTCTAAACAGAGCGCAGAAATAAGAAAGCCCGGCTTGCAGGCCGGGCGATCTTCAAGGAGCGGATAGCGCCCCAGGGACTTAGAACACCCCCAGACGCTATCCCACATTTCAGAGTTGGACAAGCCTAAAATGCGTTTTAGGCAACGGAATGTGTTGACTTTTTGCTGCGCTCCCATTTGGGGAGCTTGAATGACATGAATCCAGCCCAGGACCACCAACCCGGCTTCGCGCGCCGGCCGGCGAACTTTGGAAAATTGGTAGCACTTGCAGAGAGTTACCAGGCCGAGGCCCTTAGCCGCGATGAGATCACGCGGGCCATTCTGTTCGGTATGCCGCACCTCACGCCGGCAGAAACCAAGCTTTTGCAGCTGTATTTCAGCTTTCTGGGCCGTGCCGACCTCTTGAGCGGTCGGGCCTTCGTCTACCCGTCAAGCAAGCTTCTGGAAGCCACTACAGGATGGAGCGCCAGCACTATCCGGCGCCTGCGCCAAGCGCTCGAGCATAAGGGCCTCATCATCCGCAACCTCAACCGCGCCAATCGTCCGGCGCACGATGAAGCCGTCGATCTGCGCCCATTGCTGGCGACCGTGCGCCAGGCTCAGGACGATGCCGAGACCGTCTTCGAGGCTCACCGCTCTTATGTTGCCGGCCTCGCCGGCAACGATATCTACCAGGAAGAAAGAAGCGCCCACCCGCGCGAAACCGATCACCTAATACAGTCCCAGGATTACCAAGTTCATTCTGTAACCAAATCGGAGCGCCCGGCGGCTAAGCGGCCGGTCGCCAGCACCAACATCGAAACAGCAGCGATCCAAAATCCAGTCTCGCCGAAAGAACGAGCTCAAGTTCGTTTTGAAACAAAACGTGTCAAATCCAGCCAGTCCAAATCAGGATCGACCATCGCTGAAAAACAGGACCGTGGTGCGTTGGCAAGAGCCATCGAACTCGCGCCAGAGCTGGCGCCCTACTTCGCCGGCACGGAAATTGGCACAGCATCCGTGACCGCGCTGCTCGCCCTAGCGGGCCAGGCCGTTGCCGGCCTTTTCCCAGACCGAAACACCGCGACACATACCTGGAACTGGGCAGTCAAACGGCATGGTTGGCGCGCCATCCTGGGGCTTGTTTCCGCCCTCGCCGACCCCTCCGTGCGGGATGGTTACGGCTTCCTGGGCTGGATTTCGAAGACACCGGGGATCGACTTTTCCACCAACCTGCAGCGCGCAAGCGCGGCGCGTGCGGCGGAAGCCGAAGAGCCTACGGAGACTGCGTCAAATGGCGCTGGATTGGTTGGCGATAAGTCGCCGCCGGTCGCGGTTGTGAGCCTGGATCTGGCGCCGCAATGGGCTTCCATGCTCGACATTTTGAGCAAGGAATTGGGAGCTGCTACGGTCAATGCCTGGTTGGCATTCCTGGGCTATCATGGCATCGAGGCGCGGACGCTCTATTTGACGGCGCCGGGGGCTTTCATCCGTGACCGGGTCCAGATGAATTACACCGACGCGATCGTCCGGGCAGCCAAGGCCATTGGCCTCGATATCACCCACGTCGAAATCACTGTGGCGACGAGTTGAGTCATGCGGAGATTCAGGCATGTTTTCACCGTCGCCTTGCTGCTGGGCTTCGCCCTGCCGGCAGCGGCCAACGAGATCCGCGCGATCGACGGCGACACAATCGTTATCGACCAGGTCCGATATCGATTGCTCGGCATTGCAGCACCCGACAAGCCCAAGGACGCCAAGGACCGGGCGACCGCCGTCATGATCGAGCTGCTGGCCGTAGGCGGCGTCTCGTGCCAGCCGACCGGCCGCAAGAGCTACAACCGCCTGGAAGCACGTTGCTCCAATTCCAAGGGCGATCTTGCCGGCCAGATGGTCAGCCGAGGCTTTGCGCTCGACTGGCGGAAATATTCAGGTGGTGCTTATGCGCCACAAGAAAACGCCGCGCGAAACGCCAAAATCGGGCTTTGGTCACTCGGCTATGAACCAACCAGTAACCCCAATGCGTTATCCAGATAGTCCATGGGCGGCCGAGTCAGGCCGACCCGGCGAAGCCGCCGCCCCACGACCAGGCAGGGCGGCGTAGCCGGGTGAACCTGTGGACCCATCGGGGTAACGAAGATCGAAACCAAACCTATATGAATAGTATGGACAACGAGACACAGAAGTTGATCGACATTGCGAAGCGGCTTGCCGACGAACAACAAACGCAGTTTCACGTCATCGGTAATTTTCTAGGGAATCGCGAAATAATTTCTGCAGATCAGCTCCAGCGCTTCTATCTGTCTTATCCGACGATCAAGTTTCAATTTTCCACCACAACGCAGGAACAGAAGGCATCATGACGGAAGACGAACAAACCATCGCCGACTATTGCGGCCCGAATCTCGATAAGCTGAAAGCGGATGGCGAACACAATCCAGACCAACTCATCATCGCTCAGGCCGTCGAACAATCTTGTACTCAGTACATTCATCCACTTCAAAAGGCTAAGACGTTCGCAGAAATCGGGGCCGCTGTTAGTGCATTGTCTCTGATCGTCTTGCTCGCATATGTAATTTGGAAGAAGTTAAGGTAGCAATCGGCCTTCTGGCACATCCCTACGGGACCAGGCTTTATCTCGCGCTGCTCGGCGGAGCCCGCGCGCGGGTTCCGCCCTTCCGGTTGCGATCCTTTGCGCAGAGATGTGGCCGGCGCGGATCTCCGCGAGAGGTCGTCGCCGGCCATGATCGACGGTCAAGCACTCCGTCGCCAAATACTCACCCCACGTAAGACATAGTGCGACCCGCAGTGCGGGCCACCCCTTCCCTTTCCCGGATGCTAAGAGGCTTCGCCCCCCGCGCTGGCCAGTGCTTGACGCAAGCGCGACCGTGGGGGTTTCCCCGCCGTTCGGCCTACGGCCTGCCACGGCCCGCGCCTATGGCGCTGGGCGATACCCCTCCCCCACGATCGACACTGGCCATTGCTACCCCCACCGCTCACGCGGCCCCGGAAGCATGCGCGAGCTGCATGCTTCGCATGGCAAAGAAGGGAAATCGGGAAATGAACGACACACCGCGCGGGACTGCTACCTATTCACCAGACGACAACAAACTGCGCTTCTATCCGCTGCACCGGCTGGCAGCGGAACACTATCAGCAGATTAAGGCGGCAGGTTTTGCTTGGGCGCCGAAACAGGAATTATTTGTCGCGCCGAAATGGACACCAGCACGCGAGGACTTGTTAACCGAATGGTGCGGCGAGATCGAGGACGAGGATAAAAGCCTTGTAGATAGGGCGGAAGTCCGCGCTGACCGTTTCAGTGGATACCGTGAGAAGCGCGCAAGCGAAGCAGACCAGCAACACGCTGCTGTTGACCAGTTCGCCGAACGCTTCGCTTTTGGGCAACCTATCCTTGTTGGCCATCACAGCGAGCAGCGCGCCAGGAAAGATAAAGAGCGCATCGAAAATGGCATGCGCAAGGCCATCAAGCTGTGGGAAACGTCCGAATATTGGAAGTACCGCGCAGCCGGCGCCATCCGTCACGCGAAATTTAAAGAGCTGCCAGCCGTTCGCGCCCGACGCATCAAGACCATCGAGGCCGAGCAGCGCAAGACACAGCGAGAGCATGACAAGGCTGCGAAGATGTTGCAGGCGTGGGAGACGATCGCCGCTATCAGCGACCCAGACCAGCAGCGCAAGGCCGCGTTGCACGTCGCGAATGTGGCTGATCATTACGGGCTGACGATGCCCGATGGTGAGACGCATTGGAGCGCATGGGGTGCCATCGAGGACAACAAGGTTACAGTTGCCTATGTCATCGAGCGCCGCCACAAGGGCATGCCGGCCATCATGGCGCAGTGTGCGCGATGGCTTGCCCACTATGCTAACCGCCTCAATTACGAACGGGCGATGTTAGAAGAACAGGGCGCCGCCGCGTTGCTCGACAAGAAGCCACGCAAGGAGCTGTTGCCGATCATGAACTATAGGGCACCGGATGGCATCGAGTGCGGCCGGTTCAATGCGTCGCGCGATACCGTGCGCCTTGGCCAGGTTGAAGTGACGAAGGCCGAATATAGTCAGATCGGGAATGACTATAAGGGTTGCCGCGCCGTCGCCGGCACGCATCGGGTGCGCGTTGCGATGGTGCGCCACGCTCTTGTTGCCGTCTACATCACTGATAGCAAGGATCATGGCACGCCGCCCGCTTCGAAGGCGAAGGACGAAATCCCGGCCGCCGAGCCGACCCCACCCAATGAGGAACCGCGCAATTATACCCCGCGCCAGGAGACAGAGGAGCGAGCCGGCAAATTCGAGGCCCTGAAAGACGGCCTGCGCCAAGGCGTCAAGATGATCACAGCCCCGCAGCTTTTCCCGACGCCGGCAGCACTCGCCGCCCGGGTGGTAATCCTCGCCGGCATCGAGGCCGGCGCCGAAGTCTTGGAACCGAGCGCCGGCACCGGCTCTTTGCTTCGCGCGTTGCCAGCAGACGAAACCGAGAAGCCCGGCCATGTGGTCGCCATCGAGATCAACCGCGATCTTGCCGACCAGCTCGACCATTCGGGCCTTGCCGGCGCCGTGGTCAACGCTGATTTTCTGGAACTCACCCCGGAGATAATCGGCCTTTACGACATCGTTCTAATGAACCCGCCATTTGAGAACGCGGCGGACATCAAGCATATTCAGCACGCCCGCGCCTTCCTGAAACCGGGTGGCCGGATCGTGGCGATTTGTGCCAATGGACCCAGGCAGCGGCGCGAGCTGATGGACATGGCGACCCATTGGGAGGATTTGCCGGCCGGTTCCTTTGCCGCGAGCGGTACACAGGTCAACGCGGCCCTGCTGGTCATCGACGTATAGCGCCACAGGGGGAGCGGGCTTTCCCTCCCCGTGCCCCTGCCCTGCACCTGGTTCCCCGCACCAGGTGCAGGGCCAGCCCTTCTCTTAGGAATACCAGAGGTTTGGGCTGTGACTTGAAATTTCCGGCGAATTGCCGTACATATGGGTTGTCCGGCAATTTGCCGGACCTTAAAACGCAAGCAAAACAGCAAAACACGCACCGAAAAACAGCAAAACGCAGAACAGCAAACAGCGCAAACCGATAGCAAAAATGACGAACGGAGCTAACGGTAGGCCTCAGAGCAGCTTGGATAAGCAGCGCCCGTGCCAAAGACCTGACGCATGTCAGGTAGAGCCAGTGCCATGTGCCCCGAAGCAGCAGAAAGAGCGACCTATGACGACTTTAAATCACGGAACCCGTGGAACGCGGGGCGAAGGAAAAGGAGAGAGATTGGAGGCCAGGGTATCAAAGGGTCATAAGGAGCTGTTTCAACGTGCTGCTGATCTGGAAGGCGTGACGCTCTCTGATTACATCATCTCGGCCATGATGGACCGGGCTAGATCGACAATCAGAGAGCATGAAGTCATCGTATTGACCGGCCGTAACCGCGAGGCATTTCTTGAGGCCCTGAGTAACCCGGCGCCAGTTTCGCCGAAGCTCGCCGCCGCATTCCGCAAACTAAGGAGTTTGCAGGATGCCCAGAAGCAGCCCGCTAAGCGACAGGCTTCCCGAATTGTTGAGCGCAAAGCACAGTCGCGCGGCGTTCAACAGCGGAAACGAACAGCTTGATAACTATCTAAAACTACGCGCCAGCCAGGACGCGAAGCGCGGCGTTGCCGTTCCATACGTCATCGCCGACGACGAAAGCAGCGTAGTGGGCTATTATACGCTGTCATCTACCAGCATCGACCTTGGCCAGTTGCCGCCGAAGCTGGAAAAGAAGCTACCCGCCCATGCAGTTCTTGGCGCGACGCTGCTAGGGCGCATGGCGGTTGATGTGAGCCACCAACGCCGGGGCCTGGGATCGATCATGATCGCCCACGCCCTTGACCTAGCGTTTCGCGTTAATCCGGCCGGCAGCATCGCCGTGGTGGTTGATGCCATCGACGCCCAGGCAGTGCGGTTCTATGAAGGTTACGGTTTTTTCCGATTACCGGAGGCAGACCGCACCTTGTACATGCTGCGGGGCTCACTTCTGAAATACCTGTAGCCGTCGCTCGCCGGTCGGATCTCGTTACCGAGATACTGGCCGGCGCCGCGCCGCCAGTCGGGCCAGCCAGCGGCGGGCACGCCTGCCGCTGGCTGGGATTCTCACATTGACGCACTCGACATAGCCAGGTGTCGACTTGCACGTAAATCGGAGAATCCGCGGACCGATGAGGAACTGAGACACGTGCAAACCGACAGTTTGGGTATTTCTGGGTCATTAATTGGGTAATTAACCATCCTTCTTGCTCTTTTGGATATTTTTGGGTATATTTTTGGGTATGCCCTTTGAAACTGATTCCTTCCAAATTACCGCCCCCATCCTCGCCCTGATCTCCGAGATCGACGAATTCAAAGGGGCCTGGCGGGCGCTGCGCACGCTCGCCCCCGAACGCCTATCCGCCCTGCGGCGGGTGGCTACGATCGAGAGCATCGGTTCGTCCACGCGCATCGAAGGCAGTAAGCTCTCCGATACCGACGTGGAGCGTCTGCTTTCCAAACTCGAAATCAAATCCTTCAAGTCGCGCGACGAACAGGAAGTGGCTGGGTATGCGCAGGTGATGGAAACGGTCTTCGCGCATTTCGACGCGATTGACCTCACCGAGAACCACATCATGCAGCTACACCGCGACTTGCTCGCTTTTAGCGACAAAGATGAACGCCACCGCGGCGCTTACAAGACGCTTCCCAACAACGTCAGTGCGTTCGACGCCGACGGAAAAGAAATCGGTGTCATCTTTGCGACGGCGACACCCTTTGATACCCCAGCGCGTATGAAGGAACTGGTCGAATGGGCCAGAAACGCGCTTAGTGAGCAGAGCTTGCATCCGCTCCTGGTCATCGGAACCTTTACCGTCGTGTTTCTCGAAATCCATCCCTTCCAGGATGGCAATGGAAGGCTCTCCCGTATTCTGACGACGCTGCTGCTGCTACGTTGTGGATATGCCTATGTGCCCTATTCCTCGCTCGAAAGCGTGGTTGAGGCCAGTAAGGAGGGCTACTACCTCGCCCTGCGTCAAACGCAGCGGACGATCCGTGATCCAAAGCCTGATTGGCAACCCTGGATCACATATTTCTTGCGCATTCTTCAACAGCAAAAGCGCCGACTGGAAAGCAGAATAGAGCGAGAGCGCCTTATTGTAGGAATGCTACCTGAGCTCTCTCTCCAGATTCTGGATGCCGTCAAGGAGCGTGGGCGCATCACTATCAGCGATGCTGTCAAACTAACCGGCGCGAATAGGAACACCATCAAAAAGCATATCGCTACACTTGTCGGTACTAACCATCTCAACCAGCACGGAAGTGGCAAAGGAACCTGGTATGGTGTCCCTTAGGTCGAAATCGGAGGCGGCTGAGGCCATTTGAATCTGAGAAGCGAAAAATGATGGTTCAGGAGTATCCGTTTCCGGAGCAGACCGCGTTGGAAGGTGCGGGATATTGCGTGTTCCCGCCCCAACTTGAAAATGATGAACTGGTCCTGTTCCATGGCACGTCGGCTGAGAATTCGGACGCCATCCTGCGCGACGGTTTCAAAAGCGCAGTGACCCTTGGCACCGGCAATCTAACATCGGTGTCCTTCACCTATAAAAGTATGGCTGCGTTGACGCATCTGGCCAACCGGAACGGGGCTCGTGTAATTCTAGCCGTGCGCTATGAGACCCTCGATCGTCGGACGATCACTAAAAATTCGAGCGACATTCACGACTATACGCTCGATCCGGCCCCCATTGTAATTGGGATTTGTCATTTGCCGCTCGACTACCGGCATACCTAGTAGCGGCTCACAAGGCTGTTGAGAGCATGAATTGAACCCCTCCTCTTCGGCGAAGCGGATCTAATCTGGCGCGTGACGGGCAAAGAGCAGCCCGGACCTGCTAGGCGGGGATTGCAGACCGATAATAGCTCGTCCTGGTCAAAAACACGTGCACCGAAATACCGAAGCTCACTTGGTCTCGTCCTGCGTTTCGCCCAGGAATGTGACCAGCTTCTTATGCGCGCTCTCGATCCGAAACTCGGACTCGGTCAGAAGCTATCGGTGAGTTGGCGTATGGCTTCTTTCAAACTCCGGACAGCAGAAAGGCGGGCCGCAGCCCGCCTTTCGATTTTGTGCCCTAAAGGCTTGTTAACGGCTGCGACGACCCGAGGGGTATCGCTGACGGCGCACGATTTCCTATCGGCTAAGATATTTGGAATTACGCTTTACAACTGTCTATTTTCCCGCATTGAATTGCAAGAGCAATTATTGGGGGAGTGGCCGATGAACTATCGTCTCGGCCTGGACGTCGGCACCAATTCCATCGGCTGGTGGCTTGTGACGCTTGATAAAGCCAATCGGCCAGGCGGATCGCTGGCAGGCGGCGTACGCATATTCTCGGATGGACGAAACCCAAAGGACGGTACGTCGTTGGCGGTGCAGCGTCGAGTACCGCGCGGGATGCGCAAGCGGCGCGACCGCTATTTGAGGCGGCGCACCGATCTCATGGCGCTGCTAATCGCGACTGGTTTGATGCCATCAGACGAAGCAGAGCGCAAAGGACTGCAAACCCTAAATCCTTACGCACTGCGCGACTTGACAGTGACACAACAGGTTCGCCCTCACGAACTCGGCCGCGCCATCTTTCACCTCAACCAGCGTCGCGGGTTTAAATCCAATCGTAAGACCGACAAGAACGAAGACAACAAGATCACCGAGCGGATCGGCGAATTGAAGCGCCGCATCGCCGAGAGCGGCAGCATAACCCTTGGCCAGTATCTGCATCGCCGCAGGCTGAAGGATAAAATGGTCCGTGCCCGACCTGAAGCTGGTTTCTATCCCGAGCGCGCACTGTATGAAGAAGAGTTCGATCAAGTCCGCGCTACACAGCAAGCTCATCAAACGCTGAATGACGCACAATGGGATGCGATCAAGGATATCATTTTTTACCAACGCCCCCTAAAGCCGGTCGATCCTGGCTGGTGCCTGCTGGAAAGCGGGGAACGACGTGCGCACCGAGCCCTGCCCGCAGCGCAAGAGTTCCGAATGGTGCAAGAAGCGAACAATCTGCGCGTTCTGCAGCGCGGCCAGGGGTCACAACCGCTTTCGCAGGAACAGAGGGATAAGGTCCTGGGAGAACTGCGCGGTACTAAGGAACTGAAATTAGAGCGGCTGTTGAAATTGCTGAGTCTTCCAGATGGCGCGCAGATCAACCTTCTCGACGAACATCGCACAGTGTTGAAAGGTGACGAAACAGCAGCACGATTGTCACACAAACATATCTTCGGCAAGACGTGGCGCCAATTCACGTTCGAGCGACGGAGCGCCATCGTACATAAACTGCTGAAAACGGAGCAGCCCGAAGAAATCATGCGCATCGCGCGGGCTGAGTGGGGCCTCGATGAAGCGGCAGCATTGAAACTCACACATCTGCCGTTGCCAGAAGGATATATGCGCCTTAGCGAAACGGCCATTCTGAAACTGCTGCCGCTCATGGAGGATCAGGGCCTCGGATATGCCGAAGCCGCTGCGGAAATTCCAGAGTACGGTCATCATTCTGACTTCAGGTCTGGTGAAGCACATGACCGCTTGCCCTACTACGGCGAAGTTCTTGCCCGCCATGTCGTCGGCGCGGACCCGACCAGACCTCGCACCGATGAAGTGGGACACTTCGGCCGCATCGCCAACCCCACGGTCCATATCGGACTGGGTCAAATGCGCCGTCTCGTCAACCGGTTGATCGAAATCTACGGCAAGCCTGAAGAAGTCAATATCGAAGTAGCGCGCGAGTTGAAGATGAACCAGGAAGAGAGGGAAAAAACACGCAAGACCAACAGCGACAATGAAAAGGCGAACCGCCGTCGCGAAGATCAGATTCGCGCTGCCGGCGGCGTGCCATCGCCCGACCTGCTGCGCAAATTGCGCCTGTGGGAGGAACAGAAAGTTGGTGCCATCAATGTGTGCCCCTTCACCGGAGCAGCCATTTCCCTCGCGATGTTGCTCACCGACGCGACCGAGATTGAACACATACTACCTTTCTCCAAGACACTGGACGATTCGATGGCCAACAAGGTGCTGTGTTTGCGTGAGGTGAATCGCGTCAAACGCGACCGGTCACCGTTTGAAGCGTTCCAAACCAATCTCCAGGCAGGACGCTATGCCTGCTCCTATGTTGATATCATCGCTCGGGCCGGCTCGCTGCCGCCGAACAAGAGATGGCGCTTCGAACCCGATGCAATGGAGAGGTTCGCGCAAGAGTCAGGATTCCTCGACCGCCAGCTTAATGAGACCAAATATCTCTCCCGCATTGCACGCGCTTACTTGGCAACTCTCTACAATGAGAAAGGCGAAGGACGTCTACGGGTGCGCGCTATTCCCGGCAAGCTCACGGCCATGTTGCGCGGCAAATGGGGACTGAACAGCCTGTTGCGCGATCACAATCGGCTGATCGGCGACGCTCCCAAGAAGAACCGCGATGACCATCGGCATCATGCCCTGGATGCTTTCGTCATCGCCATGACCGACCAGGGCATGCTGCAGCGGATTGCAGCCCTAAATTCCGATGCTGACCGGTATCGGCTGATCGACGTGATGCCAGCACCCTGGGAGGGTTTCACGCCCGATAGCCTGCGGCCACAGCTCGATCGACTAGTCGTCTCACATAAGCCGGATCACGGCACATTCGACGGCAAGAGCACTAGCGGCGCCCTGCATAACGATACCGCCTTTGGCCTGCTGCCCAAGGACAGCGATCCGCGCGGTAATGTGGTGGCACGCGTTGCGCTTACCAGCATCAAGAAGCGCGACGAGATCGGCAGGATCCGCGACAGAGCGTTGGCCACTGCCCTGGAGCAACTGTGGGACGATGTCGCTGCTTCCGGCGGTAAACCCGCCGACTTCGCCGCTCGCGCGCAAAAGGAGGGCATTGCGATCGGCGGCCGGCGCATGCATGTGCGGCGCGCCCGCATGATCAGTAATGAGCAGACGGTCGTATTTATCCGAGATCGTAGGACGGGCCAGATGTATAAAGCGTACAAGCCGGACGGCAATGCTTTTGCCGACATCTATCGGCTGCCCGATGGCAATTGGAATGCTGTCGTTGTGCGACGCTTCGATGCGAACCAGCCCGATTTCGATCCTTGTCGGATGCGCCCGCATCCGGCAGCCAGAAAGATCATGCGGCTGCACAATGACGATATGGTCGCCGTGGATGACAATGGCCGCAGGCGCATCCTCCGGGTGGTCAAAATGTCCGGGCAGACAATTTTCCTGGCCGATCATCTGGAGGCCGGGAGTCTCAAGAAACGCGATCAAGACAAGGAGGATTCCTTCAAGTACCTCGCCAAATCGGCCAACAGCTTTCGCAAAATGAAACTGCGCAAGATCGGCATTGATGAGATCGGACGCATCAGCGACCCTGTCGTTCGGCGATATAAATAATTGTTATATCAATGACTTACTGCCATTCCGAACTTAGCCGATAGGAAATCGCGCGCCAGCCGCAACCGGGCAACTGAACATAGATGTAGACGTAGAGTTTAGCCGATAGGAAATCGCATGCCAGCCGCAACCGTGAGCGAAGCCGTGGATGAATAATTTAGCCGATAGCAAAGCACGCGCCAGCCGCAACGTATCTCCTGCTCGCGGGTCATGGCTCAACAGTTTAGCCTATAGGAACTCCCGCGCCAGCCGCAACGAAGGGCGGCAGGCTTGAGGAGTCAGCCGTAGTTTAGCCGATAGGAAGTCGCGCGCCAGCCGCAACCAGCCCGCCGCAGAGGTGCCGTACCACTAGAGTTTAGCCGATAGGAACTCCCGCGCCAGCCGCAACCCGCTCTGACGTGGGTGGTGTGGGTAGCGTGGCCGCAAGTTTCCGGTCGATAACCGTGTGGAAACCACGCCCCAGGCTACAGCCTATGACATCACTGTCGCGAGGCTGTTAGTGGCTATAATGCTGCTTGGGAAGATGTAGGAGTTGGCGAGTGCACTTACTGTCGGTGAGCCAACTTGCAAAGCGCTTGCCAAGGCTAATATGACCGCGGAAACGTGATTTCGGTGCGGCATCGTCGTTCCAATTGTGACTGGATATCCTCATCCGATAGCGGTGGGTTTTGTCAGAAATGGGGCACTATGTCGGTCTTGGAGCCCGTCCATTCGTGAAACCCGTCCGCCGGTGCGATGCCGCGCCGCACTGGCGAAGCATATCGGCGTGACTTGCCGCCGAGCGGGCTTTGTCGCACTTGCCCAGCGCAGCTACTTGTTATGCCGCCAACCAGTGTTCACTTTGCAAACGAGCAAGAGCAAGCTGCATTTGTCGCGGCGTAAACTTTTGCTTGCGCTGGTTCCACGAATGTACACCGTCAACAATCTGCTCGATGCTGTGCGCCTGTTCTCTCGCTGCTACCCAATGAACAGTCGACAGCAGTTCGAGGCCGTAGGGAGTTTCATATCCCTCGACCAAGCTCTTTACGCGCTCAAGGCGCTCAATCGTATCCTGATTGCCCTCGATGTATCGCTCTGCCTCATCAATAGCGAGCGGCACCAGCTCAATTGGTTTTTCCGGCGCCTCGCCACCATCGGCGAAGCCTGAGATCAGGTGTCCCTCCATGTCCCGAAGGACATGCCGCAAGTTGTCAGCATATGGACCGTAGGGACCCTTTTCGTATCGTAGCCTAAGTGGCTCCCCCGCCACTTGAATGAAGTACATCAGCTTTTGAATTTCCAGCAATGACGCGTATGGATCAAGGAGCCCTGACAAGTACCGATGTACCAGTGCAACGAGGGTGGCGCGGCCAAGGGTCATTTTCGGCACCTTAGGCGCGACATAGCTCGCCGGCACATCGATAGGCTCGTACACGATGACGCTAACATCCTGGAGAGACGCCATCGCTTCTACAATGCGCTGGCGCACGTCGGGCCAATACAAGCCACCGAGGCCCGCGCCCAGCGGTGGAATCGCAATCGACTTAATCGAGCGGTTTTGGATCTCAGATACCAGGGCCACGAGGCCGGCTTCGATGTCTTCGATCTGACTCTTACCTTTCCAGTGTCGCTTGGTGGGAAAGTTGATGATGAACTTTGGATTAGTGAGGGATAGCGTTTCATACACGAGCATTGTCCCGGGACGAACCAATCCCTGATCGCAAGCGCGCTTATACACTTTGAAGTTCGCGGGATAAGCTCCCTTGAACTTCAACGCAATGCCGCGACCCATTATGCCAACACAGTTCACGGTGTTGACCAATGCTTCGGCGTCGGATTTGAGTATGTCGCCCGTAGTGTACGTAATCATCACCAATCCCAACTAATAATACCAGCCCTGCCGCAACTCTACAATCGGCCTATGCGGGTCACGACCCATTGCCTGTGCGACTTTTTGTGCGACCTCAGCGGAATGAACACCAATCCGCCTCACTAAGTGCCACGGAAAGTACGTTTCCATGAGAAATTCCGCCTGCTTGCCTTCCTTGTACTGCCCCGCCCACTGATATGCTGCCACAGCATCCCATTGGATCTGGTTAAGATCGTCCAGATCGCAGCAATCCTCAAAGTAGTAAGCCCCAGCGTTCGATAGCGTGAACGCCCACCTCACATCGTTTTCACCGGCCCACTCAACGCTTTCGTGAAGATCGCACTCAAGATGCACAATGGGCCCCTGGCCCCCTTTGTATGTGATGCCAGGATGATTGCCCTTGTGCAGCAGATAGAGCATCACGGAACGTGGGCAGAAATAGAATGGCACGCACTGCCCAATGTATAGATCCGGGTGACTGCTGAGCTTGAGATTCTTGAGGCGGCGCTCTTTAATGTCCGACATTCCAACCGTGGTCCCCCCACGTTGGCGCGCGCGCACCTCGGCATCGGAGAATAAGCAGCCGTCCGCGACAATCGAGGCAAGTTTGTCGACATGCACGATGTGATAGATCTTTGGATGAGCTGGCGCCGGCATTGGTCCCGACCTTTGGATGGGCGATCAACCTATTCCCATCAGTCTGCCACTCCAATGGCATTTTTACGATGCTCAAGCGGCGAGCTGATTGTGTCTGGCTGGTCCTGCACCGGTTGCCTCCAGATATTGGGGTAGAAGTGCGAAATGGAGCTTCGGCCAGCGTCGACGCCAGGCCGTAACAGCGCGCCAAGGGGACCAGTCGGCCGACATGAAGTCATACACGGCCACCACGTCGATACCCTCCTTGTCACGCTGCCGGCGGTGCTCAACTTTGAATGTCACTTTGCGCAACGGCAGAGACGTTCCCCAATGCTGCCAGCACCAGGCGCCGCCGGCGACGCGCCAGCCAGCCCGGAGGATCTTCTGGGGGATCGGCTGCAGGGCATTGAGATCGAGCGGTGCGATCGTATAGCCGCAATCGGCGTCGGTGCGGGCATCGGCAATCGCCCACCAGAGATAATCGGCATAGCGCTGCGCCAAGCGATCGGCTGCGGCCGGCGACGGTGCGCCACCGCGTAACGCGATCGCCGACCAGTAATCTCGCTCCTCACTTGGCGGCCACGTCCAGTCGACGAACCCCGGCCCTTGCGCGACCATCATGAATGCCTGCAGGGCCTTGTCCGGCCCGGTCACTTCCAGGCGATGGAACAGCCAGTCGGGATCGAGCGTCAGCATGGCCTACCCCAACAGCCCCTTGGCCGGATTGCCCTTGAAGGCCGACGCCACGCGATTGTAACCGCGGGTGGTATCGGCCCGCTTATGCCGGACATGCTTTTGGGTCGCCTGTTCCGGCACATCCATTTCATAAGCCGTCGTGATGAAGCCCGCGCGTAGACTATGCCCCGCCAGCTTGGCAACATCCACTGGCCGGAGGCCTGCGGCCATCGCCCGGGATTTGACGATGAGGGCAACCGATCGATCAGAAAGGCGGTCGAGCTCGACGGCACCCCATCGCGTCACCCGCCGAAACACCGGCCCGCCATCGATGTCCGCCAGGCGTAGCCAGGCCTTGATGGCCGTCACGGGGCAGAGGTCGGCATTTGGGCTGCGGGGAATCCCCAAGACCGCCCCCTGCCCGTCCTGATCGGTCTTGGAGAAGGGCAGCGTCAGCAAATAGCCGTCTTTGGTCTCCGCCAGGTGCTCGACGTCGACGCCGACCAGCTCGCTCCGACGCAGGGCGCCGCTGAATCCGAGCAGCAGCAGGGCTCGGTCGCGGACGCCGGCGAGGTCACGGCCGCACACCTCGATCACCGGCAGCATCCTATCGGCCGTCAGGGCAGCTTTAGGGCGCTTGGCCCGGCGCACGCTGCGTTTGAGGCCTGACAGCACGTCGGCAACAGCCGGGTGCCGGCGGTCGAAGGGGAAGCCCTTCAGCCGATGTTGTGACGAGATCCCGGCAAGGGCGCGTTCGATCGAGGACGGCGCCTTGGCCCCTGCCCCCGTGCCGATCGCGGCGATATAGAGACCGATCGTCGCTGGCGACGCCGGCAGGGGGTCAAAATGATTGGTGGCGCACCAGCTGCGGAAGGACCGCCAATCGGCATCATAGGCGCGGCGGGTGTTGTCGGATTTGGCGGCGCGACCGAGAATGGCGGCTTGTTGCGCCATCTCCGCTACATGCGGAGTGGTCCCTTCTGGGATCTTTGATACTGACGATTTCTCGTCGCGCATTGTATTACACGCTCCCACGTAGATGCTGGTGGACATCGTCTACAAACTTTACAAGCGGTTCGCTGTCACCCAGTTTTGTTTTAGCCACGTGTTCGAGTGCCTTGCCTATCCATCTGCCTTTCTTTCTGCTGCCAGTGACGGACTTTAACCAACCCTCCAAGCCACCCACAGGTACAATGAAGATATCGAGTTGTCGGCAGAGTTGCTCTAGGTCATCAAAATGTTTTTGACCTACGGGACTCAACGCATCGCGACCGTGTTCTTTTACCTTTGCCCATTTCTTGGCATAGTCCTGTGCTTTGTCGATGTTCCGTTTAAGATTCTGGAGCTCGCGAGAAGCGTCTTCCTGCGCATCTACTGTAGTAGGCGCGGCTGCGATGCAAGCCGTCAGGGCTGCCAACGTCTCTAGATAAACCTCCCTATCCGTTTTCTGTAGAACTTCATTGGCAATCACCGCCTGCAGTTCCATCACGCGCTGAATTGTTGGCGTAGCATCGTCAATCGTTGGCAAGAGCCGCTTTAGTTCGGCTGACTCGCGTAGCACGTCGAAGTCAACAATAACGACATGGGGTACTTTGATGGCACGATAGGCATTAGCAACTTTATGGGCTGTCTGCTTGTTATGAGCATTGACGTAGTGTATTTCTTCGCCGGGATAACATTGTTGAGCGACCGCTTGATAAAGCGCTCTATCGCTATCCCCTTCAACAACTACCGCACCCTTGTAGAACAACGCATCGAGCACGCGGCCAGATTTTAGCAAGGGATTGCGGGCAATTTCTGCGATCTTATCTTTCTCCAAAACATTCGCGACGGTGTTGTCTTCCTGTCGCGATAGGCGGACGATTGTGACGTTGTCATTGTCCAGCATGCCGCGCAGTACATCAGTGCTATGGGTCGAGCAGATAATCTGCTGCTGATCAGAAGCAGTCCGCGCCATAACTTGGCCGAGCTGCAGAGCCTGCGGAGGATGAAGGAACGCTTCAGGCTCATCAATAAATGTTACAGGCCGCTTCATCAGCGTAAGGAACAAGAGGGTGGTGACAAAGCTTTTGAATCCATCGCCTTGAACGTCAAGCGTCTCGTACTTGTCCAACAGAGGCCGCGCATCTCTCATGTTGGGGGGGATTTGATCGAAGTTTTTCCCGATACGAATGACATGCTCGGTCAATGTAGACGAGTCGAGCTTCATGGATTGGCCAAATGCGAGCGTTGTTTCGACGGAGAGGGCGCTGTCAGTGGCACTACCGCTTTCGTATAGAGACTGCAGCAAACCGTCTTCTTGGCCTGTTGACTGACGCTTTGCTGCTGCCAGTCTGTCCTCAGTCCGTGCTTGCACAAACCATGCTCGCCCAAAGTGCTGAAGAAAATCTGTACGTTCATTGAGAGGCGCGGCCCCAATTGTCTTTTTTAACCCCTTTATGTAGCTACTATCGATGCCTAAAGACAAACCTTGATACGGGAGTGCTGTCTTGATGCGATATTGCGTCGGTGAGCCTTCTTCAATTTTAAGACCAGCGGCTGCGAAACATTCATCGCCCGACATTTGTGGTAAAGTGATACCGGCAACAATCTTCCGACTATCGTCGAGCCCCTGTAATGCGAATGCACACTCATTTAGGAGCAGAGTCTTGCCGGCGTTGTTCGGCCCAACTATCACCGTCAGGGCGGCTAGCGGGATCCGCTTGCCATTAGCTAGCGTCAGTTCTTGAATACCGAGCATTGCTGCCTGACCCCTATTGTGACGATATCAGCTATTAAATTCAGCCATTGCTCCCCAAATAACTGAATGCCCACGTCACGCCTCGCATGGGCCGCGCCAGGCATGGTTATCCACGCGACCGGCCTGGCGCGATTGTCGGCGGTGTTTTGGCGAGCCGCGTTGCGAGATTCCAACAGGCGGCCGCCGCGAGTTTGCGCCGCGCGGTCGTGCGCCGATATTCTGCCGGTGCCAACATCACTACTCCATCAACACGAATCGCCGTGGCCGGCTATGACGGCGCCATACGGGTGCCGAACAGATCCCGCCCAATCGCCAAACGGTAGGCGCACCGTCATTGCTGGATTGGTCCTGCCGAACCCTTTCTCATTTCCCGTTCCCAGTCATCGCGAACGTGGCTGCCATAGATGACGGCCCGGTTGAGAGCCTCGCTCTTACGCGTGCGGACATCGCCCCGGTCGAGCCAGCCGGCGCCAACGACGTGGACCCGCCAGCGCCAGGCCGGCTGCTTCGAGGTGCCGGCGGCACTTGCCTCGGCCACGACGTCACCTTGGTCTCTGCCGGTGCCATAGAGAATGCGGCGCAGGATGATAGCGCCCTCTTCCCGGTGTTCCACCCAGTCCTGGTCGACATTCATCTTCAAAGCGTCCTCCGTTGCGGTACTCACTTCCGATAAGAAGCCTTATCGGAAGTGAGTGAGTAGATGCCTTATTGTACGCTAACCTATTGGAGCCGCAAGCGTTGCCGGCAACGGGATGGCACTAATTCGTCCCGATGCAGACCCCCGGCATTTTTCCGTCGATGGAGGCTACGGTCGGCAGGCCGGCACAACATTCACGGTCCTGCACTCTGGACCGGAGTTTTCCGATGCCCCGTATAGCTCTTTGCCTCGCCCTTTTCTTTACCTTGACGTCCTGCAACCCCTTAGCTTCATCCTGGCGGCTCGCCGAGGTGTGTCCGGTGCATTCTGGTTATCGATAGTAGGCTTCAAATTGCCCCCTGCCCCACCAGAGCATGGTCCGGCCAACCAGAGTAAAAAGCGAACATGCAATTGGAGCCTTGGTGCGCACAGGTCGAGGACTCAGTGCCGGGCGATGTGTTGCATATCACCTGCCTGGTGTACGGCTGCCAAGCGAGGGTCACGGCCGCCCAGATCGTGCGGCGGATCAAGCCAAACGCCGGCACCGACGATCTTTGCGCCATCACGCCGGTTAAGAGGATCGATCCGCATCTCAAATGCACACGCTGCGTGCGCATCGGGGTCAAGTCCGGGGCGCGTCGCGTGTACATCAACATCGCGATGCAGAAGCTGCCCATCACTACGTGTCAGTGAAAGCGGCCGCCCGCACGTTACGACGTGCCTCGCCGGCACCAGCAAAGTGCTGGTGCACATGTGCACGAGGACGATTAGCCTTCACAATTAACTGGTAGCTACTAGATAGCTACTTGGTAGCTATGCGAAAGTAATAAGGTTGCTATCGGATAGCATTCTTGTTACTATCAGCTAGCAATCCGAAAACATTCAGGAAGCACCCATGCCAACGATAGCATTCGTTTCCCCCAAAGGCGGCGCAGGCAAGACAACGTCCTCTCTTATCCTGGCATGCGAGCTTGCCCGCGCCGCGCCAGTCACCATCATCGATGCAGACCCTAATCGTCCAATCAAGGCCTGGGCGGAAGGAGGGGCAGCACCCGCGAATCTTGCTGTGCTTGCAGACGCCGACGAGGAGACCATTCTGGATCGCGTGGAGGACGCTCAGCGGGCAACGCCGTTCGTAGTTATTGACCTTGAAGGGACCGCGGCGAAGATCGTGCTATTGGCAATTTCCGCTGCGGATTTCGTGGTCATTCCAACGCAAGGCAGTGAATTGGACGCGGCACAGTCAGCTCGCGCCATTCGAGCGATCAAGCAGCAAGAGAAGATGTCAGGGAAGCAGAAGCCATTTGCCATCTTGCTCACTCGAACGTCAGCGGCGATTACGACGAGAGCGATGACTCACTTACAGAAGTCGATGGATGCGGCTGGGATTCCAATTCTCAGAACGTCACTCGTCGAACGAGAGGCATTCCGCGCGATGTTTGCATTCCGCCGCCCGCTCGAATCCCTCGACAAGGCGCAGGTCAGCGGCCTCGACAAGGCCAAGGCCAATGCGGAAGCGTTTACCGCGGAAATCATTGAGCAATTGAAGAAGGCAAAATCAGCGAGGGCAGCATGAGCGCTGAGCGAAATAACCCATTTGATCTAGGTGATCTCGTTCCCCAGGCGCCGGCACAGACCGTGAAGCGTGATATCGCTGAGGTTAAGCCGACAGATCCATCTGCTTCCCCGTCCTTTGAACGGCCCATCGAACGACCGAGTAGAGCGCAGATAGATCAGCTGGCTAAGGAGACAGGTTTCGTCTCCAGAGAGCGCCCTCGGATGGGGCCACGGCGGCGCACTGGCCGCAATCGGCAGTTAAACCTCAAGATCCGAGAGCTGGATCTTGAGCGGTTCTACCACTATGCGGACAAGAAGAATTACACGCTCGGCGAAGCCTTCGAGAAGGCAATGGACGCCTTGGAGACTCTGGACCGCTAACTTATTGATTAATAAAGAGAGCGCTTCGGACTAGAGCGATGGGAAGCGCCGAGAACACCAACCGTCTGATGGCCTGGCAATAACGATCGGCTCGCATCGGTAACCTTTCGGACCAGAGCGATGGAGTGAGTCGGCAAGGGCAGGGCGTGATCGTGCCTCGGACTAGAGCGATATCAGGCGCTTATGCACAGAAAGAGCATCTTATCCACGGGACCAGAGCGATGCAGGTTCGGACCAGCGCGATAATCCACCGGACCATAGGGATGAAACAATCGGACTAAAGCGAGCCTCCATATATAGCTACTAATAACCATCCTAATAACTACTACTACCGTCATCGCCGCAGTCCGAATGGACGCCGACACCCGCATGCAGGCAAACTGCGCTTAGGGAATCGGAGGACTGAGATGGGCGAAATCCACCAGATAGTGCTTTTGAACGGCAAAGCAGCCGCCCGTCAGCTTGTCGCTCCGGAAGATAAGAAGCTGGTCGATATCGCTTCGAGCGTCATGGCATCCGAGAACCAAGATCTGGGCATCGCTTATTCCGGCTTCGCGGTTGTCAGCCTGCCGCACAGGCGACTGCCCGACGATGCGATTTGGGTGAGGGAAGGGCGCAGCCTCAAGCTTATCGTTGAACCAGGCGTTAGTCCGCTTACGCACAAGCGCCTTGGCGTTCCATTCGGAGCCAAGGCACGCATGATCTTGCTCTATCTGCAAACCCAGGCGGTCAAGACCGGAAGCCAAGAAATCGAACTTGGGCGGTCGATGAACGACTGGCTAGACCGCATGGGTATCTCGGGCGGCGGCAAGAGCTACAAGATCGTTCGCGATCAAATGATGAGGCTCAGTTTCTCATCGATGATGTTTTCTGGCGTCAATCATACCGGAGAACGGATGGACTGGAAAAAGGAGGCGTTTGTGTCCGGTGGCTCCTTCTATGCCTTCGCGCCCACGGACAACCGCCAGCCATCGCTTTGGTCCGAGTCTTTGAGATTGTCTGATAGCTTCTATGAGGCGCTACGCGACCATCCAGTTCCACTTCTGGACGCCGCAATTCGTGCACTTAGTGACGATAGTGCTGGCCTCGATATTTACGTTTGGCTGGCGTATCGTCTACGTTCATTGGAGCGAGCGACAAATGTCTCTTGGAAAGCGCTCCATGCTCAGTTCGGCGGCGGGTACAAACACCTTTATCAGTTCAAACCACGGTTCGTTGATGCTCTCAAGCGAGCCGTAGCAGCCTATCCGGAGGCACGGTTAGACATAACCGCAGATGGCCTTATTCTGCGTCCCTCACAGCCACCTATTGCAGAACTCAAACGCGTATACCTGCCTAAGGCGCTTTGACGATCGCTACGAGCACCTGATTACGAATCAGAAGGTTGGAGGTTCGAGTCCTTCCGGGTGCGCCATTTTCCTTAAGAAATTCAGTATGTTGCGATCCATGCGGAGTCGGCTTTGCCGGCTCTTTTCGTTCTGGGGTAACATCCAGGGTAACACGTGAGAAAAAACACGACTTCGCGGGTCGGACACTCGTCATGGCGCGGCCATCTGTCGATGATGGGCTTCGGCAGTCGTTTCATGTTTTGTATCTAACCGTATCAAATTCAGGTCATCCCAAAAACCACTCCGGCGGGGTTTTTCTTTTATAAACCCGGGTTCACTAGGGCTGCCAGGGTCGACCCTGATCAACAGCCATTCTAGCTATGTCGCATCTTCTTTATCGCATCGCCAAAAAGCGGAGGAGGGCTCCCCCAAGCATCGATCACAGTTTGAAACAAATCTCGAATGAGAAGGTCAATTTTCCCAGCGACATTGTCGATTTGGGGATAACTCAGTTTCCAGTCAAATGGAGGTTTTGAGCCAGTCCACTTGAAAGCTGTTATTTTGCCATCCAGTGGATTTGTGGATGTGGCCACCTGCTCGCCGCTTTGCCCCCACATGCCATGTACAATCCTGTCACGCTCTTGCTGCATCCCGGCAGCACGATCAATGACCTTTACGATGTGCGACTGCCAAGGTTCATTTAGCTTTGACTTCGTGAGCTCTCTCCATCGATCGAGCTTCTTTCGAGCGGGAAGCACATGAAAAGACGTCATGATAGCCTCGTCGTCGTCGACGAGCTTCGCAACGAAGAGCTCCATCCAAGCCTCGAAGGCACTCCAACTTACAACGACGTCGCCGATTGCCCGAAGCTGCATATCAGAGACAGCGTAACGAAAGTGGCGCTTACGATGCTGTTGCATTCCTAGACAGTATCACGCGATCAAATCAATGGAAGCGGGTTCGCCCAGTTGCCATGCCACGCTTCCCACTGCCGTCCGCCGGCCGCTTACTCCATCCCCAAACTACCGGGGCCAGGCGGCACCCGCAGCCGACGATCGAAAACCCGCTTCGACACCTTGTCGCCGCATTCGCATTTCAGCCGGCGCAGGGCGCAAACCAAAACATTCAAGCCGGGACCGTCCCTAAAGTTACGCGCACGGCGATCGCTCGTGATGTTGGCATCCGCGCCCACCAGCAGGAGACCGCCATTCGGGTCGCCAATGTCCCGACCAACCAACTTGAAGAACATGTCGAAGCACCAACACCACCCACCATTACCAAGCTGGCGGAACAGGGGACGCCTGCGAACGACAATCAGGACTAGTCCTCCAGGAACTCGACGCAGTGCGGCTTCATAAATGGCGCATCTGGCTGGCTCTCGACATAGTCGGCGAAATGCCGCCATAGCGGATCCCGCATTCGCTTGTTGATCCCGCGGTCATGCAGATACCGGCCATACTCAAAGAGCTTCGTGTGCCAACCGTCGATAAACTCAACGGCCTCACCGTCGATCACGACTTTAGTCGGAGCCGCAAGCGGCCGCGCTGCCTTCAACATCCATTCCTCCATAAAGTTGTGTCGGGATCTGGATGCGACGAAAGGTTGTTGTCCGGTAAAGATGTTGGCGTAAATTGGGGCCAACTATCAAAGCAACGTTGGCAGGGGGTAGGTATGAGATTTGGAGCGTGGGCGACGGGCAAGCCACAAGCGATGAAACAACCAGCAGGAGATGAGAAACCTATGGGACCAAGTTGGCTGGGGGCCTGGTGTGAGGCCAACAAAACTCTCGTAGCCGGGCTCATCTCGGTTACCGTTGCTGTGGCTGGCATTCTCTCAGGCTTGGTTATTACGAAGTACAACAAGTCTGTTGATATCCAGCAGGAAATGGTGAGGTCTGCCAGCTTAATTGAAACCCAAGCGATACTCTTAGAGCGAGTAGTCTTGAGAGCTGCGCTCGACCTCGATGACTTCACTCATTTCGTCAATGTGGGCCCAGTTACAGCTGAGGGTCTCATCACGAGAAAGGTGCGTTATCTAGAGACGATTGCTCAAGCAAAGCAGCAATCACGGGAAATTCTGGAAACTATATCTAACGATCCATCTACCGCGAGAGCTTCACTTATGCGGGCTCTTATAGCCTTTGGACATATGCGTTATAATTTTGAGGCCTCACTGTATGCGCTTGAGAGAAAAATCGAGTATGAGCAAATTTCCGACCAAGCGTTCGGCGAGTCTGTGCAGAAAGGAAGATACGAAGCCTGGATCGACGATCGGATGGAGAGTTACCTTTCGTTGGCTCAGCACCTCGCAAAGGTGGGACAACAATCGGCGATTGCATGGATCGCTCAGGTCGGTTTTGCTTGCACGGACATTCGAAAGGTTGCCGGAATGGACTGGACGAAGGGATGGACTTCCCGATATGCGAAGAATTATCTCGCTGAAAGTGAAGATAGTACTTCCGTGCTGTCATTGGAGTTCAAATATACCAGTGCAGCGCAAGACATTCTCGAAGAAGCCTTGGTCCTCGACGATGCAATAAGCGACCTAGAGTTTCAGCGTGAAACTGTTTTTCGTGCCGCATCGGGCATGAATGAAAGCGACTATCGGATTGCAATTCAGTTAAGTCCCTATGGTCCCCCGCCAGAAATGTTCCGATACAGCGACTGGTAAGATTCTGCATGACATCGAAATTGTTGGCGCCGCCGGCGTGCGCAAGGCTGGCCGCGCTACGGTGCAAGAGGTGTCACCAGAGTGGTGACTATTCACTAGTCTGCATCGGGAAATAATTGTGGGGGCATGGCCCATGGCGAGAAAGCCTGCACCAAAAGCGAAGCAGCGCAAGTCCTCCGGCCGTATGGCCAGCAAAGGTTTCCCAAACCCGATCGATGTTCACGTCGGACAACGGATGCGCCAGCGCCGCACGCTGCTAGGCATGAGCCAAACCATCTTGGGAGATGCCATTGGCCTCACCTTTCAGCAGGTGCAGAAGTATGAGCGTGGCGCCAACCGTGTAAGCGGGATTCGCCTATTCGATCTCGGCCGCGTGCTTGACGTGCCGGCGGCTTATTTCTTCGAAGAGATGCCTAGCGACATGGCGAAGGAATCGCCCTCGCATTTGATGGGCATCAAGCCTGTTGCGGAAGAATTCGAAGCCGCCCCGCTGGCAAGGCGCGAGACGCTTGAACTGGTGCGGGCCCATTACAAAATTGAAGACGCTGGCGCCCGACGCAAGCTTGCCGATCTGGTTAGGGCACTCTCGAAGCTTGAAGATTAGCCGTTGACCTCAAAGCTTGACGTATATCGCTGCGCCAAGCTGCTCTGCCGAGGGTCATTTGTCCTGGATGCGGATCCTGCGCGCGATCGTCGAGCTCCGGTGCGAGGTGTCGAAATTTGGCGAGACGTTGCACTGGTGATCGGTACCGCTGCTCTCAATGTGAATCGATCTCCCGTATTTTCCCGCATTCTCTGCAAATGATGCCGTAGCCTATCAATCGAAATTAGGCGGAGGTTGCAGTGCTCTTGGGTTGGATCTTTGTCTGGCTATTCAGCCATCCGTGGGCGCTGGCACTGCTGTGCGCAGCATTCTTTGGCGCTTTGTATGGTGTGGTCTTGCTCGGATCTGCGACTATCCGACACCTTCGGCGACCGAAAGAGGTGTCAGGCGTCGACACTCACAGCGCAGAAGTTGAGATTCCAGCGACGGTGCCCGATGAGCTCCTGCGCCGAAGGAATGGTTGAAGCCTACTTTGTCTTACGACGACTGCCGCGCCCGCGGACGATCACCGGCAGGTCGGCGTGCAGTTTGCTTCGTGCCAAGTCTTCCGGCGTCGGAACCGGCCCACCCCGACGCCGGCTCTCTTCGATGGCCCAATCGGTATGCTCATCGCAGTGCATCACGCCGATATGTCCCGGCGTCGCTGCAGAGCCGAAGTAGCCGGCAAGCGAGCATCCTGGGTACGCGCACGTCGTCCCCATCTCCCACTCACCGATGAAGTTGAGGGTGACCGGGCCTTCGCCGTCGCCAGCGTTCATGTCTCGCCATCCTTCTTCTGGCCACGCGCCACGATCTTGAGGGCGCCGTCGGGCAGTGGCCGCTGCAGCTTCAAAGCGTCGGCCGCCGGCGCCGTCATCCATGTCTCGATTTCATCGGCCGTCGTCAGGATCACCGGCATCGCCTTCGGGTGAATGGCGCCGACCTCGGCGTTGGGATCTGTCGTCAGGAAGGCGAAGATATCGATCGTCTCCGGCCCGACCTTCACCTTCCGGATCGAGGTGTGATTGGTCCAGATGCCGGCGAAGAAAGCGAGAGGCCTGGTCTCATCGAGGGCGAACCAGACCGGCGGCTTCTTGCCATCGGGCAAGGTCTCATTCTCCGAAAAGCTGGTGAACGGTGCGACGCACCGGCTCTCGACGCCCAACCAGCGCCGCCAGTGCGCCGAGGCCGTGTTGCGCACGTTGGTGATGCCTGAATCGCTGTTGCGGCCCATGAGCGCGAAGACTGGTGACGGCATGCCCCAGCGCGCGGTGGTGAGCTCTCGGCCGGCCGCGGTGTTGCGCACGATCGGTGCGGCATAGTCCGGGAAGACACCGGGATATGTCGGCATGTTTCCGGTGCTGTCTATCATGGCCCTGACGGCCTCCAGGATGGCCTTCTGGCCCTTCATCAGCGAATAGAGGTTGCACATCGTCAGGCCCGTTCGTCGGGAAGGAATTGGTCGCGGTCGTGGTGCTGCCGCTGGCGCATCGGGTCAGGCCGATAGACCAGCTTGAAATGGGCCGACGCGAGCCGGTGGCGGCACTTCTTGCAGGTCAACCGAGAGATGGCTTCTCGGATATGCAGCTTCCCAGCGCGCCGGGAGACAGCCCAGAGCCGGGTTGCGACCCGATCGGCATCAGCGCCCTTGAGTTCGCCAACATGGCGACACTCGGGCCGTTCGCAGTGCACATCGATCACCAGGGTAGGCGGCCCGTTTTTGTCCCTTCGTTCCGGCATTCGGCGCCTCCGATCTGCCGGCACGATATAGAGAACAAGAAGGGAACGTCAATGGGAGGAAAGTCCGTTTAGACTGGGCAAGCTCGTGGATAGTCATAGCCCCTACCAGCCAAGAGTCGATTCGACTCTTGCGCGAAGTGAGGCATATACTTCAGCTACAAATCGCTTGCCGCAGCTGTCACCTGGGGGGACTGGCAATGAAGGCGCTTATCGCATTCGCTCTTTTTGCGGCGATGATAGCGGCGGCCGGCGCCGCGGCGGATCAGACGGTCATCAAAAACTACAACAAGGCGCGTGGGATCTTTTGGAAGCAGGTCTACCCCGACAAGACGACGGGTGCGTCCTATTCAGATCTCTATTGCGGCTTCGACTTTCAGTCTCGCGACGATGTCGAGATGCAGGTAGAGCATACGTTTCCCGCCAACTGGTTCGCGACCGAGCTCGGCTGCGGCACCCGGAAAGCGTGCCAGAAAAACAGCCCGCGCTTCAACCCTATCGAAGCGGATCTCCACAACCTTTGGCCCGCCGCAGCAGATGCCAACAAGGAGCGCTCCAATCACAGCTTCGCCATCATCTCAGGCGAAGACTGGGTGTTTGAGGACTGTGACATGGAGAAGGCCGCGTCGACATTTGACGGCACGCCGACGAAATCAGTGATCGAGCCCCGTCCGACTGCGCGCGGCAACCTTGCCCGGTCCATCTTTTACATGGCGCACGAGTACGATCTAACAATAGAAGCGCGCCTCGTGACACTGCTGAAGCAGTGGAACGAGTCAGATAAGGTCAGCAAGGACGAGAAGCGCCGAAACGACCTTATCGAGGGGATCCAAGGCACGCGAAACAGATACATCGACGATCCGCAACTTGTGGACAGCGAGTGGTAGGAGTTAGATTCTTCAGCAGAAGCATACTCTCAGTCGATGTAGCTAATTCGATTTTGTGAGGGACAATGTCGAATCAGAACGATGCCGTTCATACAGACGAGCAAAATGATACGCAGATGACGATCGAAGGTATTCTTCAACATGCCGGGCTCGACATTGAGCTGAGGAAGTTTCTCCTTGAAAAGCTATTCGAGGAGCGCCGAGTGGATAGGGAAATGGCGCTCAAGGTTCAAGACGCCGCTGCAACACGCTCCTTAGCGAAGCGCCAGTTCTTTCACAACACGCCACTGGTCCTCGCATTGGTGGGCATGATAACGATCGGTGCGAACGGTATTAGCGCATGGTGGCTGAACGAACAGAACTCCGAGAACACCGCCGCGCTCAAGCTGCTCGACACGAGCGCTACCGAAAAACTCAATCTTCTCGGATCTCAGATACTAGAAGCGGGTCGTTCTGCTGACGCAAAACGTCAGGCCGAGCAGGACGAGAGAGCATTCGCGTTCAAAGTTGTCGAACAAGAGCTTGCCAAAAGTGTAGAGTTCAAGGAGCGGGCGGGCGTTCTGCTGTTTCTGGTCCGCGCGGGCATTCTAAAAGGGCTCAATCAGGAAGCCTTAGAGAAAATGGCTCTGGACGACTTAAAGGGCGACGGTTCGAAGGTCAGTATCCCGCCAACCCTTGGCGTCGGTGCCACAAGCTACAACCTTCCACTCCCGCCGGTCGATCCTGCCCAGACAGCAGAAGGCGCCCAGTTGTTGGCATCTGCGGTGGCCGAAATAAATAAGAACCTAAACGAAGTGTCATCCTGGAGCGACGTCCTGCGCTATTGGTCTGCGATACCTAATTTTTCAGACCCAAGCCCAAATACACCATGGAATGCGACTTTTCTCTCTTGGTTGATCCAAGCTTCGGGCAACCCGGACAAATTGACGATGTCGCCTTCAAGTGCAGTAATTTGGGCGAGTGCTCGATCACAGGGCATCATTATCGATATGGCCAAGAGTCAGCCGCTACCAGGCGATATTGCGTTTTATGCGCCCAGTGAAGACGTGGCAGTGTCGATGCGCACTGGACCTGTGACGTTTAAATCGCTCTCCGTTGGAGTCGTCTATCGCGTCACCGATGCAGAAGTCGAAGTCATCTCAGGAAACGTCAGAAATAGCGTGGGAATATTTAAGCGCGAAATCAAAGACCCCAGGCTCTTGGGCTTCGGGCGCCTTGGTACGAGTAAGAAAGATTGACCGACGGCGGCAAGAATGTCGCACTACTGGTTGATTCCTAAATCTTGGCCTGCTGCATTTGGGAGAAAGCAGACGTAGAGGTTGACGCCATGGTGGCCTCGGCATGGCCAGAGGCATTGTCATTGCGGTTCGGCAAGCGCAACTAGATCAGACGAGAATTTGGCCCGTCAACCTATGGTCTGAGATGCCGTGGCGCCTATCAAACGGAGCACAAATAGTATGCCGACGTTTCGCTTGGGGAATTTTAACGCGCATTCGCAGCCACAACATGAAACAGCCATGACCGCGGTCGTCAGATCACTCTTTGGAACAATAGGCTATCCGCCCCTCAAGTCGGATGTGGTGCATATCGTCAACAGTCCTGCCGTGCAAGTTCCAATGTACTGTACTGGCACGCCCGAAGAGATAATCTTGATTGCGTCGCCCGGGAACTTTCCTTGGCAATTCTCATATCAGCTTGCCCATGAACTCAGCCATATGTCCGCCCGTGCTGATCTAAGGTTCCCCCGCCGAGATGGGCTTCATTGGATCGAAGAAACGCTAGCCGAAACTCATTCGCTGATTGCTATGCGACGGATGGCGGAGAATCCTGGGCCACTGCAGACCGGCGCGATCACCTATGATAATGAGTTGCACCGGCGGCATCGTGATTTGCCAATTAACAAGGACTGGTACGCCGCGAATGCTGATCAGCTTCGCACAATGGAGTCACTTTCAGATCTCGGACAAGCGCTCGCGAGGTTCTTGTTCGACCATGTTCCGCACGATCGGATCCTCGCTGACAATCGACTGCTATATGAGCTCGATATTGGCACTGAACTCTCTGGCTTCCTAGCGAGCTGGATCGAAAGTGGCGGTGACGGGCCAAGTGTACCGTCAGCACTCGCAGCACTGATTTAGCTTCGGCTCGTACATCTGTCTCCCACGAGATTTCTCGGCGACTCACTTCGTCTTCCGACGACTGCCGCGGCCGCGAACGATTACCGGCAGATCCGCGTGCAGTTTGCTTCGCGCCAAGTCTTCCGGCGTCGGAATGGGCACACCCGTCGCCGGTTCTCCTCGATGGCCCAATCCGTATGCTCGTCGCAGTGCATCACGCCGATATGCGCCGACGTCGCCGCGGAGCCGTAGTAGCCGGCCCGTGAGCATGCACGTCGTCGCCATCTCCGGCTCACCGACGAAGTTTAGGGTAATCGGGCCGTTCTGGGCTGGCGCCTGGCATGACGGCGCCCAAAGCTCGTTTCATGGTCACCCGGTAATGAGAACATAAGCAGAACATAGTTCGAATACCTCTGTAGTATAGCTACATTTCGCCCCTTGAACAATCGTAGCTAATGGCTACATAATCAGGCATGAAAGCGATCCGCTACTCCACCCCGGCCCTGAAACAGCTTCGTAAAATCCCGGCTGCAGACGCCAAACGGATCGTTGCGAAGGTCGAGCAGTTGGTATCGGGACCGGCGGCGCTCGCGAACCAAGTGAAGAAGCTACAAGGCGTCGATGCGATGCGGCTCCGCGTCGGCAATTACCGGGTCATCTATACCGATGTTGGTTTGGTGCTGCTGGTGCTCAAGGTTAGGCGGCGCGGTAGCGTCTATGAGTGAGGAGATTTCAATGGCCAAGACAAAGGATATCCGCGTTCGGGTCGCCCCGAAGATCACCCCGCGCGGTCAGCCAATCGTATTCGGGACACGCTCCTCCGCCGCCGCAGAAGCGGCCAAGATCGTGAGGCGCTATAACGACCGAATGGCTGCCCTGACCAAGAGTTTCGTCGAGGATTTCAAGGTCATTGCTGATGCTGCTGTTAAAGCCGCTACGCTGGGTGAAGTCGCTGAAGATATCGCTGATGCGACCGATGCGCGCGCCGTCATTGAAGGCGTCCGCGCCGGCACCATCGAAACCTTCCCTGGTGAACTTGTCGGCCGTCTGATCGCGGGCGAAAACCCTGTCCGCATCTTCCGTGAGTTCCGGGGAATGACCGGTGAACAGTTGGCAGCGAAGGTCGGCATTTCGCGGCCCTACCTGACGCAGATCGAAACCGGCAAACGCGAGGCCATGTTCCCGGTGATGGCCAAGATCGCGCGGGCCCTCGACGTCAGCCTGGATCTGCTGGCACCCGGACCGGATGATCCTTCAGGGGCCAACGTGAGCGCCGAAGAAATGTACACGGAAGACCTCGAAGTGATTGCAAGTAAGGAGGGGAAATTGCCGCCCTCCGTCTAGGATAGGCAGCGTTTCACTTGACCCTGGGGTTGGCTGTTACTGTGTGTGCTCATGATCGGCAAACCCAAGAAAGGATACGACTATGGCTGACGATAAATCAAAGACCGGTAAGCCTGATCGCGACCGGGTGGCTGTCGGTGAGGATTACGAGGTCGATGTGCTAGCGAAAAAATATCCGAAGCTGACCCGCGCCGATATCACCAAGGCCATTCGCGACCAAGGCCCGATGCGCACCGATATCGAGAAGGAACTGGACGCCAAGATGTTCTACGCCAACGCCAAGAAGGGTTCCTGAAGCGACAAAAGAGCCGCCGCCCCATTAGGGACAGCGGCTCTTCTTCTTTGTGCGGATGACGGGTTCGATACCGCTCTGACGGTCGGTGGCGCCGACCTGCCTCCCAATGGGCTACATCCGCTCGGATGTATTTAGGCCAGCGCTCCAAAACCCGGGCAATTTCTCAAAACCGCACCGTCAAGTTCGTCACCAGCGGCAACCGCCCGCCGCCCTGCGCCGCCCATACTCGTTGAACTGAGCATGAAAATGCCTGCTAGTTCGGGGGGGGGGCGGCATGACGGAACATCTATTTGCCACAGCTCGGAAAGCCCTCAATAAGCGCGCTGATAACCAAGCTCGAGGCCGTCAGGTGCCATTCTGCCGGATGCTCGTTCATCCATTTCATATATACCGCCCTCATCTGGCCGGCAGTGACTTGCGGAGGAATGTCGAAAAGACACGTCGTATCTCCGGCCCGTACAAGCGTGGCGTGCAGATCTGCAATGCCCATCAAGTAGCCTAGGCACTCACCGTAGCGCGCGCCGGTCTCGACCGAGCAGTCGTCGTACAGCTGCTGGCCGCTCAAATAGCTGCCTGTGCTCTGCAGCTTGTCCGCCGCCCCTGGCGACGCGCAAATCAATAAGCCCAGCGCTGCAAAAAACAGTACACGCGACATGTCCAATCCCTTCCCACGGCGGTGCGTATTGCACCCACAATCACGGGTTGCGTCAAGGCTCCAGACAAGGGGAAAGCGCCGGGCTGCCCGTGCTCGCTGAAGTCGCTGACGATCTTGAGCGGGAGGCCAGCCTTCTACGAGTGATGGCCACGGGAAGGGCGCTCTGGTCCTAGGGCCTGCCAGGCGGCGGGCGAGCAATTGCCCGCCGCTGCAGGCTAGCTCAATACCAGGGCCACTATTTGGCCTCATAACCAAACATCGTTCGACCGCCATACTTCTTTGCAATCTTCTTTGCTTCTTCGGTGCATTGAAACGCATCGGCCAGCGCCTCGGCATATCGTTTGACGAACTTCCTCAATTGTTTCTGACGTAAAGATTTGTTACCGCCGGCATCCGACGGTAGCATTGCGTTTACGGCATGCTTTATAGCGCAGATGTTCTCTGAACTGATTTCCATGCAACTAAGTATGCGAGACACGTCGGGCAGAAGCCGGGCACAAACTTGCACAGCACGCGAATGGCTTCGGCTGGACTTTTGGCGCTGCTTCTTGCTTCGGCCCTCCTATTGGCTGTTAGTTCTTAGTAACCTGGGATTGGGATGATGAGTGGAAGCGTTGAGCGAAATGAGCACGGCGACTCCCACGGTAATCTGCCGTTGCGACACGGCAGTCGAATGAGGAGCGACCGTACGCCGCCATCCATCGCATTCTCGACAAATTCAATCTTTAACTTTGCATCAACACTCTGTTGATAGGTCGTTATTCCTCCGCGCGAAACGCGCGGGGATCGCTAGGGGCTTGGCCCCACGCGCGGCCTAGGGCTGGAGCGCCAAGCGCGATTGTCGGGTTTCCCCACCCTTCGGCCTAACGGCCTGCAGGGCGCTTATGCGGCGCTCTGCGCTGGGTGATTCCCCTTTCCGACAATCGGCCCTTGTCCTTGCTAACCCCACCGGTCGCCCGGCTCCGGGAAGCATGAGCGCGGTGCTCATGCTTCGCGATGCGAAGTGAAAACTATCGATAGACCAGGAAGGTAGATAGACCATGTTCAATCGCAATCAGGTTGAATTGATCGGCCACATTGCCAGCAACCCGGAAGTCCGCAGCCTCGATGATGGCAAGAAGGTATTGAACCTTCGTATTGCCACGAATGAAAGCTGGAAAGACAAGAAATCCGGCGAGCGCCACGAGCGGACAGAGTTCACGCCAATTGTGATTTGGCGGCCGTCCTTGATCGACTTTGTCGAAAAGCATGTCCGCAAGGGTGCTTATGTCTTGATCGAGGCGAAGTTGCAGAACCGCGCGAAAGAGAAGGACGGCGAGAAGGTCTATCAGATTGATGTCGTCGGCAATCGTCTTTCGTTCTGTGAAGCCAAGGACGGCGGCGACTACCAGGATGATGGCGACCAGCCGCAGGATTGAGCAGGGCAGGGGAGGGGTGAAAACCTCTCCCCTTTGTTTTCTTCATCACTCACGGCGGACAGATGGCAACACCACATTTGCAATCCGAATTGGCACAGCTCCTCATTTTCGTTTCCAAAGTCTCGCAAGCTATCCGCAGCAATACCGCATTCAATAGCAGCACCTTTGGCGATCGGCAGGCACACGTTGACGCCATGTATCTTTCGGACACCCTCCATCGAATGCACCGGCTTGGCCGCGCCATCATCGAGCTGCAGCCCGTGCAGATCAGCGCCGTTTGTGACGACCTCATAACGCTGTTTGAGGATTACCGCGCGCCGGCCGGGCCTTTCGCCAAAGGCGGCGCGCCCGAGTGCTTCGCACGCCACAACACCTATTTCCGCCTAACCGACGCCATCGAACTATTCCAATCGATCAAGCAAAAATCCCTCGCCTCGCTGCAAGGAGACGTCGCGCCATGAGCCTCAATTTCGACCCCCTATCACGTGGCAGCATTGCCATACGCAAGGCGATCATTGCATTATCGATTTCCGCAGCCATCACGGCGGCGGCTGTCTATCTTCTATCGCCCAGCTTCGCCACGGACCCGCACCTATGGCCGTCAATCATTATGGCGAGCTTGGGCTACACCGCCCAGGCCTTGACCTGGTTCTTTGATCACCCGAGCTGGGGCGCCTTCATGTCGCTGGATTTCGCGCCGCTCATTCATGGCGTGGCCATGGCGATAAGTGCAGTCGTCACCATGATGTGCGGCATCCGGGTATGGATCAGCATCAGTGACCGCAAAGAGTATGGCGAAAGCGAGTATGCGAAATGGGCAGATATCAAGCGCCTGCAGGTCACGGGCAAGTTCGGCCCGGTCCTTGGTAAATTCGGCAGTCGCCTTCTTATGCCAACCGGCCCGCGTTCGACGTTGGTCCTCGCACCCACCCGTGGCGGCAAGACGCGCGGCATCGTTATCCCAACCATTCTCACCTATCCCGGCAGCAAGGTGATTATTGATCCCAAGCGTGAGCTGATCGAAAAGACGGCCGAGGCGGAACGGCGTTCCGGCCGCGCCGTCCACATCATCGATTGGACAGACCCGCAGAGTCCGAGTGGCTGGAATCCGCTTGGCCTCGATCTGCCAACAAACGAGGTTGGCTTGGAACGCGCTATCGACCGCATGGCGGCGATGGTCTACCCGGCTTCCGGTTCCGGGGATTCCCATTGGAAAGACACCGCACGCCGCAACTTTGCCGCCCTCGCCATTTTCCAGGTCCTTGAAGGCCGACGCGTGAGTGTTCAGCCCAAGGTCGCCGATGTCTATTCTATCATTGCCGCCTGCGCACAAGAGAATCCAACCAGTGATGATGACGGCGATCCTGTTGCCGAAAATCTAAAAGCCCTTGCGAAGCAAGCCATCATTAATAGCTATCCAGGCCGCGTCAGCGACGACCTGTTGCTTTTTGCGAACACGCATTACCGCGAGCGGTCGAGCCACATCAGCACGCTGCTCACTGGCTTGCAGGTATGGCGCAGCGCCGCCGTTGCCGCTGTCACGTCGCATTCCTCGTTCACATGGTCCGAACTCCGGCAGCGGCCGACGACGATTTACATTGCCTTTCCGCAGGCCGACGCCAAGGCATTCGGCCCGCTCACAGCTATCTTTCTTGAAAGCTTGTTTGCGTGGGGCATCGACACCCCGCAGGGCAAGAAGGAACAGCCGATCTTAATCATCGGTGAGGAATTCGCCTCCCTGCCGGAGATCCCGCTTTTGTTTGACGCCTTGGCCAAGGGTAACGGCATGGGCCTTCATTTGATGGTGGTCCTGCAGGAAATCGCGCAGTTCGAAGCGATCTATAAACAGACTGGCGTTTCTCAGCTCACCACGAACTGCAGCAGCATTATCGCCTTTAACACCGTCAACCGGCAGACCCAGGAAATGCTCACCAAGCTTGTTGGCAACACCACGCGCGAGCGTAAGACCAAGAGCCGCAACGCCAACCAGCTCTTTGCGGGCAACGCCAATTACAGCAAGGAATCGGTCCCTCTCATCCGAACCGAGCAATGGGGCGCTATTCCGTTTGGCAATCACATGCTGCTCGTGCAGCCAGATTTCACCCGGCCGATTTTCTGCAAAACCCCATTCTGGGATAAGCAACGCGCCATGCGCCGAAAGATGGCCGCATGACCCGCGCCGCGATCCTCGCCACCCTTTTCGCATTCGTCGCCGGCAGCGCCCAGGCCGATTGCTTCAAGGACGCCGCCAACCACTACGGCGTCAATGAAACTCTGTTACGGACCATCGCGGAGGTCGAGAGCAGCAACAATCCGAGTGCCGTCAACGTCAACACGGACGGCAGCAAGGATATTGGCATCATGCAGATTAATTCTTGGTGGCTGGGGCCGCTCAGCCAGTACGGCTATACAGAGGCGCACCTTTACGACCGCTGCATAAACATCCAGCTCGGGGCATGGGTTCTTGCCCAAGAGATTTCTCAGCATGGGGCGAATTGGAAGGCAGTAGGCGCCTACAACGCCAAGTCGCCCGACAAAGCAACGGCCTATGCCAAGCGGGTATGGGCCCGGCTACAGAGGAAGAAAAGATCCCAGCCATAGAGGCTGGGGGCCACTCCGCGGCAGTCGACGGCGCTCCCGCCTGTGCACCGCCCGGACACGATAGCCGAAACAACAATTATGCTTGCAGGTGCGCGAGTTTATTTCGCCGACCAAGATAAGAGGTCGACACACCGTCACGGCAAAAGGAGCACTAGCATCCGGCTCTAACTCTCCACAAAGCCCTGATGAGATGGCCCGAGGGGTGGGAGAGACTTTCTCGTGTAGATACCGTCGCCCCTACGACCGTGCCAACGGACGTCGTCTTTGCCGCCGTAGGCGACTAAGGATGGGTCTGACGAGACGATCGACGTGCCGGCCGGGCCGTTGAACAGTATTGACGTACGAGTTCCAAGGGCCGGCGAAACTAACGACTCAGAGGGCCACCTAATCAACTATCTCACTCGTGAAATCATCTTCGACGAAGTCGGCGTCCCGGCATCAAGGTCCATAGACGCATATTTCGAGCGAGCGTGCCCAGGCAACGCTTGCAAGGGATATTTAAGAAAATGTCACGATAAGTTTCTATAAATCTAAATCAGTAGTTGAACATGCTGCATACAGCTTGTGCGTGACATTTTGCAGAATGGTCTCGTTTAGATAGAAAACAAGCTTGCGGCATTTAGGTTTTCAGGCATAGCTTGATACACCGCTGACGAAAGGATTCGCGCAGCGTAGAGTTCCAGATAGGGGTAGGTGTGGTCGACCAGACGACGCTAATTTGCCGGGACAGGGGCCTGCCAACTGCACCGCAGTCTATTGAAAACGAGCGGTTTTGCCTCGCATTGAAACAATGGTTCCGGGGATCGGCCACTGGAACGAACCCACCCCAACGTTGGCCAGTACTTGGTCCTAAATGGAGGAAAGACGCCGGCCAACTGCGGGTCTTTCCGGAATCAAGTCTTAAGCCGCCCCTGATCGGGCGCGGCTGGGATCGGTTAGGCAAAGGACCACAATCAACCATCTTGGACAAAAAGGGCTTCCGCTACGCCGCTCTCGTCAAGGTAGCAGCGCAGACGCCTCGGGAGGTGGCCCCGTCCAAGCCGAAACCCTACTCCATAACGTCGAAAAACATCGACCACTGCCGATGTCTCGCGCCGAGTTCGAGCTGATCTGAATGGGAAAGTTGATGACGGCCAAGCATCACTCGCTCGGGGATTCCTTCGCCGACGGCGACATCAATTGGGCCATCCCGACGATCCCCAAAAACAAACGCGTAGTTGCCAGGGTGCTGGTTGCCTCAGTAATGCAACTCCTTGGGCCTAGTCATCGCGCCCGAAGACGCCAGCCTCGAGATCGAGAAGAAGGGCGTCGGCTTCGTCACAGTCGACTAGGGCGCGGTCGTCCAGCCCGATCTGGTTACGTTCACAAGATACAGCCCTCTGATCGGCCATGCGGTCATGATCTCGATCGATTCAGTCGAGCAGAAGGGTGCCAACGGCCTGCGCCCAAGGTCTACTTTTTACGACAGGCATTCGCCTCGAAAAAGACATCATGAACATTGATGGTAGGGACGCGTGTCTCGGCTCCCGCATGGTTGCCGCGTCCGAGGTCAAGACTAGGAAATGCAGGCCGGCCGAGTTCGTCCCAGCTTACTTTGTGGAGGATGCAAGAATGATGCTCACGCGATTTGTACCCATGGTGATAAGTGCATTTGCCGCCTTCACATCTCTCTCTACGTCGTCCGCAATAGCCGACGTATCCTCGACGCTGACGTCTGAAAGACGCGCCACGATTATCTCCGGTGCAGGCGTCGCCGTATGCGAGGAAGCAGCGCGACAAGTGCAGTCGGCTATTGGCAACTCTTCGAACGTTTGCGCGATCCCAAACGGTCAAGCTGGCACCGCTTTCCAGAATATGCCGTGGGAGTCGATCAGGCCTAGCAGCATTCCTGATGTGATGCGCGAGGCGCTGCCTCAACTGGGTTGGGATGTTAAAAAAATGGTGGAGGAAGCTCTTAAAGAATCCATTGATGCGTCCGGATTGGCAGGCGCACGAAGTCAATTCTTCCAGCGCTACGGCTCTTCAATGATCGAGGTTCTGGAGACTGACCCAACATTCGTCCAGAAAGTGATGTTCCAAACAGAGGTAAGTCGCCGCGCAGTTACCGCATACCGGATTGCAATACTTCATCCCGAACCATCCGGCTCCTCGACGCGTTGGGCGCCTGCGCGTTGTGCGGATGATCCTGAATCTTTTCCAGGTTACGCGCTGTTTCTATATGGAGCAGAGGATAACATAAGAAAACTAGTGGCCGATCCGGTAACGTTGTCTTGGAAGGACCTTATCTCTTTTGGAGATGTCGTCTACCTCACCACCCGTGGCCCGAGTGCTGTCAATATCACTGCGTTAGAACTTCCGCCGCTTGCCCGGGCTAAGTTCAGTCCCGTTTGCACGATCTTAATTGAAGATAAGTAGGGAGCGCAGCGTGTTTACTTTCAATTTGTTGTCCACAGAAGATACAACGACGACCGAGAACTACAATCGATCGAACTATCTTGATTATGCCTGGGCCATCCTCAAACAGCTTGAAGGATCTGAAGCGCTCCCATATCTCGACAACGCCGAGCCAGATCACAAAGCAACTATCGGAATGGGTTTCAACATTGAAGATACGCCTCTTGCGTTGCAGAAAACTATCGAAGCTATGGGGTACAACCCTGCGCTGACACATACGGACCCTGCTGATGGACAGGTCAAGACACTTCAAGAAAAGGCACAAGAGGTCATCAATGCAGCGACGACGACTGGAAATCTGAGAGCAACGTTGAACACCATGTTGCGTGAGTGGACCGGAGATGCCAACGCGACCTTTGCCCTGCCAAATGCAAACGATGAAATACTCCGACCTATCTGGGATGAACTGCTTGAGACATACGAAAATCGCGTGGATATAAAGATTCAGATCTTGGGCGCGCCAGGCCCAGCGGGAACGGTGCCACCTTCCAGAGAAAGGGCGGTGTTTCTCTCGCTGGTCTACCAAAGTGCCAATCTGCTTGGATCATCACTTGAACAGGCGATCAACGCGAATGACCGTGCTGAAGCCTGGTACGAGATACGGTACAACAGTAACGGCGATAACTCGCATACCAAACGCCGGTATGTTGAGAGTCAAATATTTGGCCTTTACCAGAGCCTCGATAGCAATTACGAGCCCACTCAGCAAGAGGCGCTGACGGCGTTTCGGGTGTTCACTAAGCATGAGAACAAGATACTGACATACGATGCGGCCAATATTGTGCAATTTGGTCAAGCTGAGGCAGAACTTGCCGGAATTGAAGGCTATCTCGGCGAAGAGATTGGTGCAGTGCAGAACCGCGAAGCGTCATTACAGCCTGCATTGAATGTTCTCAAAAACTGGTGGCAGCAAGACGTATGGTCAGTAATCGCTGATCAGCTTGATGGCGCCGGAATAACGGCGTCTGATTTCTATGGGAATGAACTAGCGAGTGTCTTTGTCGCCGCCAACTCGGCGCCGCAGGTGCGAGTCAACGGCGCATTGGCCGACGACGTAAACGAAGTTCCAAAATTTACCGTCGACCGCACGAATCCGACGTCTGAGTTGTGGAATGGGGGTGAATCAGGCGACGCTACTCTGAACGACATGATCTTCGGTCGAATAGAGGACTCAACAGGCGCGTTATCCGACGAAGATGACACCCTCAAAGGCGGGAATGGCAACGACATTATTATCGACGGTGGCGGCGATGACGACATCTCCGGAGGCGCCGGAAACGATCTTCTGATTGGTGGAGCACATAACGATACACTCAATGGCGACGACGGCAACGACGCCATTTTCGGTGGCTCAGGCGACGATCACATATTTGGTGGCATCGGCAACGATGCCATCTGGGACGAAGATAGTGATGACAATAACGGAGGCGCTGGAGTCGACATCATCAATGGAGATCCAGAGGCACCGGACGCTGGCGACAATACGATTGATGGCGGCGCTGGCAACGACACAATTCGTACAGGCAGCGGCGATGATGTCATCGAAGGCGGCGCCGACGAAGATCTCATCATCGCGGGAAATGGAGCGGACGTTCTCTATGGCGGCAATGATCAAGGTGATGATGGCAAGCGAGACATCCTTGATGGCGGAGCAGGCCCCAACGAGTTCCACCTCGGGGAAGGCGATGTCATCACAAATTTCAAAGCGGGGGACAAGCTTTTCTATAATGGCGTTGAGCTGGTGGGGGCTATCGATGGTCCCACTGAATTTCTATCAATCGAGCAGATAGAGTTCCTGTATCACCTCGACGGCGCAACCCCTCTTGGCCACGTTGGAACATTAGGAGAAGCATATACGTTCGTCGAATTTGATGAGAGTGGGCCGGTGGAAGGTGAACAAGTCTATGGAGATGGATGGTTTAGTAGTTGGAAAGCGACGGGTGTCGCTCTGGCAATTCTCCTCCCGGGCACGACCAAGCCGGTGCTCATTCTTGACCTCGATGTAGAGAAGAACCCAAACTACGAAGAAGATATGATCCGAGGAAATGTTGCTCAGATCAATGAACAACATTTGTCGGTGGCCGGTGGGACACTGAACTTCAATTACTGGGTACCCAACGACACCGGCCCCGTTCCCGGCTATGAAGCACCGCAGTGGAGGATGGACGCCTGGATCCATCAATCAAGTCTGTGGAGCTCAAATCAAGAATTCGAAGCGGCATTGAACTATGAGGGAACGATCGAAGAGCTCAAGCTCCTCGGCTATGATTTCGAAGCAAAGCGATGGAAGTCAGACCTGAGCTCTGGGCCTGGCATGATGTCGAATAGTCAGGGGCAGGATGGCGGCGGATACAAGTCTCCCGATAATCTCTCGCCTGGCTTGAGCGCTCCAACAGCGCCCAGCTCTCTCGGGCTTATAGCATCGTCAAGCATCTCGACGGCCAGTCAGTTGAACTCTCCCCTGGTGATTGATCTTGATGGAAATGGCGTCTCGACAACGAACCTGGCGTCCTCAACCGCATACTTCGACCTTGATGCCAATGGTTTTGCGCAGAGAACTGGATGGATTTCCTCGTCCGATGGCTTCCTCGCTGTTGATACAAACGGCAACGGCATCATTGATAACGTTACCGAGCTATTCGGCACGCAAGAGACGCTACCAAACGCCACGACAAACGGCTTCGACGCGCTTCGAACCTTTGATTCGAACGCCGATGGTACCGTCGACGCCAGCGACTCAAACTTCTCAGTGTTAAAGGTGTGGATCGATGCCGATTCCGACGGCTTCACGGATAGTGGTGAACTTCATTCATTGAGCTCGCTGGGAATTCAGTCGATCTTGCTTACGGAAACGACGGTCAATACAACCGTGAACGGAAACGTCATCACGGAGACTGCCGTCGTAACGACGTCGAGCGGATCAACGACCATTGGCGATGTATGGTTCCAGAATAGCGCAACCGATACCTTGGATACTGGTGAAGCAACGCTCGCTGACGTTTATGGGAGGCTCCCGGCCATTCGTGGCTCAGGCACCCTATCCGGACTGCGTGTGTCTGCATCCAGTAATGCGAAACTGTTGGGCGCCTTGGTCGATCTTGTAAATTGGCCAATAGCAACGCTGGGCGTGCCACCAGATATCATGAAGCGGATTGACGAAATCGCGTGGCTCTGGGGTACACGTAGTGCAAGCGCCAACAGCCAGAACCGCGGTGAGTTCGTAGACGGCAATCACTTGGTGGCACTTGAGAATTTTGCGGGAACAAACTTTGTTCAGGCCACGGGGCCAGAAGGCGCCAATCCAGGGTTGAACGCTGCAAAGTCCTTGGAAGGAGCTTGGGCGCAGTTGGTTGAGGCGATCGCTGCCCGTGTTCTGGTGCAATCCATATTTAGCGACGTCTTCAGTGGAGTAACTTACAACTGGAGTACGGACTCCTTCGCCGGCACTATGAATGTTTCCACTGTCATTACGGGATTGACGGCACTGGCTCCCACCGGGGACGATATTCAGAAGCTACAGTTTTGGAAATCAGCGATCGCTTCACTCGATCAAGTTGCTGGCGGCCTTGGTATCTCTCAATTGACGTATTTATCGCAATTGAATGGTGCGCTCGCAGCCGCTGGGGTCGAGCGAACGGCTGCGGATGTTCGATCTCTCCAGTTCCAGTTCGGCGCCGATAGATGGGTGGGAGCGGGAGAAATCAACAAGATCTACACGAGTGATTCGCCAACAGTGGCGACGGCCGGAATGTTTGCCACAGAAATTCACGGCGGCGCGGGCAATGACATTCTGATTGGCGGTGCGGGCAATGATCACTTGGAAGGCGGCGGCGGCGCAAACGTTTACTATTTTGGCCAAGGCGCGGGTAGCGACACGGTCCTAGAGAGCGATCTCGTACCTGGTGAGATTGATACTATCCAGTTCACCGGCACTGTGGCGCCGAGCGATATCATCCTGTCGATCGATCCAAACAATCCAAACTCCCTTCGGATTGAGCTGAAGAACAGCGGTGACGTCCTAAATATTGTCGATCAGTTCGCGTCTGCAACGAGCGGCATTGACCTCTTCAAATTTGCGAACGGCATCGATCTGACCCGATCCCAGCTGGTTAGTACCTACGTAACCGGAACCACCTCTGGTGACGCGGACCTAACTGGAGGGGTAGGAGCCGACGTCATCAACGGCCTCGCCGGTGCCGATACAATGACCGGCAGGATCGGAAATGACACATATGTCGTCGAGAATTCGGGAGATGTCGTCGTCGAACAGAGTGACGGCGGTTACGACAGCGTTGACGCGTCGATAAGCTATTCCCTTGGAGCCAATATCGAGAGCCTCATTCTTCACGGTGGAGATTTGAATGGAGCAGGCAATAGCCTCGACAATCGAATCAGTGGGACCGAAGGCGATAACATTCTCGACGGACAGACAGGCGCGGACACGTTGATTGGCCGCGGCGGCAACGACACCTATCATGTTGATGACGCCAAAGATGTCGTCATAGAGAGTGAAGAGGGCGGCAGTGACGTGGTCATTTCCTCGATCTCCCATACCCTGGCGAACGACGTCGAAACACTGATCCTCAGTGGGAGCGGTGCCACCAATGGCACGGGGAATGTAGGTAGCAACAACATCACTGGAACCCAGGGGAACAATGTTCTCAGCGGAGACAAAGGCGATGACAGTTTAGATGGCAGTGCCGGTGATGACACGTTGGACGGAGGCGACGGTGCGGATATTTTGCAAGGAGGTATCGGCGCTGACACGATGATCGGTGGTGCTGGGAACGATTCTTACTATGTAGATAGTGCCGGTGACCAAGTCATTGAGGTTGGTCCCGGGGGCGACGATACGGTCTACTCTTCTATCGATTTTGTCGCCGGAGACTACATTGACCGGGTAGATCTGGTGGGGGATGCGGATATCAACGTCACAGGCAGTAACCAGGGCACCTTCATTTGGGGGAATGACGGCGCAAATTCATTAACAGGGCTGGATGGGGCCGATGAGCTTCACGGCCAGGGCGGCGATGACACGCTAAGCGGTGGGGCGGGGAACGATTATCTGTTCGGCGACGACGGCAAGAATATTCTGGATGGGGGGGCCGGGATCGACAACATGTGGGGCGGTGACGGCATCGATACGTTTTACGTCGATGATGTTGCCGACTACGCTTTTGACTGGGGAGATGTGGGTATATTTGATGAGGTGATTGCAAGCGTAAGTTACACGATCAATAACAGCATCGAAGTCCTGACTCTGGTCGGCCCCGCGGCGCTCAGTGGAACTGGCGCGGCCAACTACAACACCATCAATGGCAACAGCCTGAATAATACGCTGGACGGCAAACACGGCGACGACACGCTGTATGGTGCCGACGGTGACGATACGCTGATTGGTGGAGATGAGGCTGATTTTGTCGGCGACGATGAACTTTATGGAGAATCGGGATCCGACAATCTCTCCGGTGGCGGTGGCAGCGATATTTTGGATGGGGGAGCTGACGATGACGTGCTGAGTGGCGGCACCGGTAATGATACTCTGGATGGCGGCGCTGGATCGGACACCATTGTCGGCGGTGCCGGGAATGACACTTACGTCGTAGATAGCAGTGGCGACACGATTACGGAAGCGAGCGGGGAAGGCGTCGACCTGGTTAAAAGCACGGTCTCCTGGTCCCTCGGCAGCAATTTTGAGAACCTTACGCTAATAGGTTCGGCAAGCATCGACGGCACCGGCAATGCCATCGCCAACGCCATCGTGGGGAATTCTGGTGCCAACATCATTGATGGTGGCACCGGCGCGGACACTATGACGGGCGGTCAAGGTGACGACCATTACTATGTCGACACTGCCAGTGACAAAGCTGTTGAGTTGGTTAGCGAGGGCACCGATACCATTCACGCGTCCATCAACTGGACACTAGGTGCCAATATCGAGAACCTCGTACTTTCCGGCGGCTCAGCTATCTCCGGTACAGGCAATACCCTCGACAACAACGTCGTTGGCAATGTGGCAGCGAACACTCTTTCAGGTGGTACCGGTGCTGACACGATGTCCGGCGGCGATGGTGATGACATCTATGTCGTCGACAATTCCTTAGACACTGTTGTCGAAACGACGAACGAGGGCAAAGATTTAGTTCAATCGTCCATGGACTGGAGCCTTAGCGCCAATACCGAGAACCTGACACTCACTGGGGCGCTTGCGATCAACGGAACCGGGAATGAGCTGGACAACATAATTATCGGCAACACGGGAGCAAACTCCCTGTTCGGTGGCGCAGGCAATGACACGCTAAATGGCGGCACTGGAGCCGACAGTTTATCGGGTGGAGCAGGCAATGATACGTACGTCGTCGACAATGTGGGAGATGTTGTCAGCGAAGTAGCTGACGAAGGTATCGACACAGTTCAATCGTCGATTGCGTACACGCTTGGATCTGACGTTGAGAATCTTACCTTGGCAGGGTCGTCGGGCGTTGCCGGAACAGGCAACGCATTGGACAACATCATCATTGGTAACACGGGGGCGAACAACCTCTCTGGCGGCCTAGGTAACGACATCATAATTGGTGGCTCTGGCACTGATACGATGTCGGGTGGGGTCGGTGACGATACCTACATTGTTGACAGTGCTAGTGACGCGACCAATGAAAATGCTGGCGAGGGCACAGATCTCGTTGAGAGCTCTGTGACGCGCACGCTGGGCCTCAACCTTGAAAATCTAACACTCACCGGCGCTTCCGCAATCAATGGCACCGGTAACGCAGCGGCAAACACCATTCGCGGCAACACTGCAAACAACATTCTGGATGGCGCTGCTGGAGCCGATACGTTGATCGGTGGCACAGGCAACGATACTTACAATGTCGATGATGTCGGCGATGACATTGTCGAGCTTGCCAACGAGGGCACAGATCTCGTGCAAGCTTGGGTCACACACACGCTGAGCGCCGAAATCGAGAATCTGACGCTCATGACAACGACCGCAATCAACGGCACGGGCAATGACCTGGACAATGTTCTGACGGGTAACTCTGGCGTAAATATTCTAACTGGCGGTGTTGGCAACGACTTGCTGAATGGCGCAGCTGGCGCAGACACTCTTATTGGCGGCGCTGGAAACGATACTTACGTCGTCGACAATGTGAATGATGTCGCCACGGAATCCACCGACGAAGGTGTGGATGTCGTACAGAGCTCGATCGCCTGGACACTCGCGGGCAACATCGAGAATTTGACCCTGACCGGCAGCGGCAACATCAACGGGACTGGCAATTCTCTGAACAACTCGCTGACAGGCACGAGCGGGAACAACCTTTTGGATGGTGGTGCCGGCGAGGACACGCTCGCTGGTGGGGCTGGCAACGATACCTACATCGTCGATAACTCAAATGACGTGGTGACTGAGAACGCCGCTCAGGGGACCGCAGATCTGGTGCAGAGTTCGATATCGTGGACTTTGGGTGCTGAGATCGAGAATCTGACGTTGACTGGTACGCTCGGAAATAGTGGCACCGGAAATAGCGCGGCCAACGTGATCACTGGGAATACCGGCGCAAACACGCTCTCTGGTGGCGACGGCAACGATACGCTAGACGGCGGCACCGGCGCAGACACCCTGGAAGGTGGCCTCGGCGACGACATCTTCGTCGTCGACAACGCCGGTGACACTATCAGCGAGGCGACGGGTGAAGGTGTGGATACGGTCCAATCCTCGCTCACCTACACGTTGGCGGTGGATCTCGAGAACCTGACATTGACCGGTTCTGCCGCGCTCAATGGTACCGGCAACGCTGCTGACAATGTTCTGACCGGTAACAGCGGGATCAACATTCTGACTGGTGGTATCGGCAATGACACCCTGAATGGTGCAGGGGGTGCTGATAACCTTTCTGGCGGTGTCGGAGACGATACGTATGTCGTGGACAACGCCAGTGATGTCACGACGGAAAGTGCCGGCGATGGCACGGACCTGGTGCAGAGCTCTGTGACGCGCACCTTGGGCGCAAATCTTGAGAATCTGACATTGATAGGCAGTGGCAATATCAGCGGCACCGGCAACACACTCGACAATGTGGTTACGGGAAACTCTGGGAACAACACGCTCGATGGCGGCGGTGGTACAGATACGCTGGTCGGCGGTGGCGGCAACGACACATATATTGTTGACGGTCTTGAGGACACGATTGCGGAGGTGGCCGGTCAAGGTACCGCTGATTTGGTGCAGACCGCTCTCTCATGGACACTTGGTACTAACATCGAGAATCTGACATTGACGGGTGTCGGAGCCGTCGATGGAACGGGCAATGCACTCGATAACGTCTTGACCGGTAATACCGCGGCCAATGTGCTGGCCGGCGGCGACGGCAATGACACCCTTAATGGCGGGACGGGCATCGACACGCTGACGGGTGGTGCCGGCAACGACATCTATGTTGTGGATGTTGCTGGCGATGTCGTAACGGAGCTGGCAGACGAAGGGGTTGACGCAGTCCAGAGTGTGATCGCCTACACGCTAGGTGCGAATATCGAGAACCTTACTCTTACTGGTAGCTCCGCCATCAGCGGCACGGGCAATGCCCTGGATAACATGATCACCGGTAACACAGGCATCAACACGCTAACCGGCGGTGACGGCAACGATACTTTGAACGGCGGTACTGGCGCGGATGTCTTGATTGGCGGTACTGGTAACGACGTCTATGTGGTCGACAATGCCAGCGATACGGTGACCGAGAATGCGGATGAGGGCATCGATCTCGTGCAATCGTCGGTCACCTGGACGTTGTCGGCAACAGTGGAGAATTTGACGCTGACCGGCAGCTCAGGGCTCAGCGCCACGGGGAATGCGCTGGACAATATCCTCATTGGAAACAGCGGTGCCAACGCCCTTACTGGGGGCGCCGGTAACGATCGGCTCGATGGCGGCACGGGCAACGACACGATGACTGGCGGCACTGGTGACGATGTATTCGTTGTACAGGCGGCCGGCGATTCCGTGGTCGAAGCCGTTGGCGAAGGTATCGATTCGGTCGAGAGCTCCATCACGATCACATCCCTTGCGGCCAATGTTGAAAATCTAACTCTCACTGGTACATCCGGCATTGGAGGTACGGGCAATGCGCTCGACAACAGCATCCTTGGCAATAGTGGTGCCAACGCGCTGAACGGCGGCGGCGGCAATGATCTCCTAAATGGCGGTGGCGGTGCTGACGCGATGACCGGTGGCATGGGCGATGACCGATACGTGGTCGATCTCGCGACGGATTCGGTCACCGAAAACGCGTCGGAAGGGGCTGATCTCGTGCAAAGCGGTGTCACTTGGACGCTTGGCGCCAATCTCGAAAATCTCAGCCTGACCGGGTCGAACGCAATCAATGGCACAGGAAATACACTCGACAATCAGCTTATAGGTAACGGCGGGGCGAACGTCCTGACGGGCGGCGACGGCAACGATAGCCTTGATGGTGGTGCTGGCAACGATAGTTTGATCGGGGGCCAAGGCGCAGATGAATTCAAGTTCGGCCTTGCTGGCGGCAGAGACACGATTGATGCAACCGATACAGATGGTGGTGCGGACAAGCTCTTGATTGGGGCAGGAGTCTCGAATGAGCAATTCTGGTTCCAGCAGTCTGGAAATGACCTGCTGATGACCATTATTGGCACGAATGACACGGTCACTGTCCAGGGCTGGTACAGCAGCACGACCAAGCAGCTCGATCGGATCGAACTGGCAGACGGGAAATACGCTACAGCCAGTGATGTAGAACAATTGCGGTCGGCCATGGCATCGTTCAGCCCGCCGCCATTGGGCCAGATGACACTTGATCCTACTGCGTTGCAGTCGTTGACGCCGACGTTGGCAGCTGCTTGGCACTAAGTTGGAGAACGGATGACCCGTCAGCAGCGGGTCATCCGAAGTCAATTCCGATATTGAGGCGGCGTCGCCACCCATACCGCCAAACTTGATTGGCTTTGCCCCCACGTCCGCTCGACTTCCGGTCCAGCGTCGAGCGCGCCTCTCTTTGGCGGGCTGTCGTGTGGGGTGAGGCCTCTCGTTTGCCGGCGCCGGAAGGGGCTCCCACCGCCCCCCAATGCCGTGTCCAAATACGCGCCAATCCTTTCCTAAGATATGAGCGAAGCGGGCGCGCGCCGGCAACGGCGCGCCCTCTTTTCATGCTCGCTTACGGGTTAGGTCGAGTGTGACAGGCAAAAAGCCCCTTGTGACAGCTCATGCCCCTAGGTGTGACAGCCCAAAAAGTAGCTGTGACGGGCATGGGACAGCGAAACGGCAGAATGTGACTTGGGCATAGGCACGCGTTCGAATTCCGAAATGGCGGTTTTCTGCGGGATTGAAGATGAATAGGCTAGCTGATAGTGTAGTAGGTAGTATGGCAGGATACGCATATTGGCAGCCAATGCGCTCGACCTGACCCCTGCCAGGGTGGGCAGGCCCGATAAATCGAGCCAATCGGCCCCCGTCGCGACGCTGGGGCCGAAGCCGGTCAGAACCGGCGAAGGAGAAGAAATGGCGATCAACCCTCAAATGATGTTCCGGGCAGATCCTGAATTGCGAGACGCCATCACCGCATCCCAAGAGGGGGCCGGTGATCGCAACACTGCCGCCGCCTTGCGGCGTCTCGTGGTGCGGGGTCTCGAATTGGGGCCGGTGTTCACCCGGCCCGAGTTGGAACAGCTCGAACAGGTCCGCTTGCAACTGTCCTATCTGGGCAACAACCTGAATCAGCTCTTGCGCCAGGCCTACATGCGGGATGTGGCGACCGGCTTTGATTGGCCGGCCCTTGAGCATACCGCGGTCGAGCTTGGCCGGGTTCGCCAGGCCCTCACCAAAGCCTTCCTGGGTCGTCTGTGAGCGACAGCGCCTTTGATGACCGGGCCAAGGGCCGCGCCCTCTGGGGCCGCCCTGAGTTCGATCGCTTCGCCAAAGGGCGCCTCATCGAGAAGGGGGCGCGGGACCGACATAGGGCAGGGCGGGCCAGCCAGCGGGCCTCCCAGGGCGCGCCGGGGTCCGAGCCGGGCGGGCATGAGGCCGTCATCAAGGTTGTTAGCTGGGGCAAAAGCTCACGCTCCGCCCTGGCGACTGCTCGGTACATTACCCGGACCCGCCCCAAGGACGCCCCGGAGGCCGCCCTGTCGGCTCGGACCAGTGATGGCCTAGAGATCGCCCCGGAAGATATGAAGGCCTACTTAGAGACGTGGGGGCTCATCCCTGACGCCCGGAATTTGTCCGCCGAAGCACAGGGGCTCAGTGCCAACGAGCGGTTGCAAATGCCTGAGCGCGACCGGTTCGACCGTCGTCAGATCGGACACATGATTATGTCCATCCCGGCAGTGGCAGGTGCCACCGCCGACCAGGTCGAGGCGATCAGCCAAGACACCCTTGAGGAAGCGTTTGCCCGGCGCGGCATCGAGTACATCTATGTCGTCCACACCGACCACAGCGCCCGGCCCCATGCCCATGTCATGTTTCGGGTGACCCTTGCGGAGCCAGGTGGCAACAAGCGTCAGCTTCGCATGGGCCCCGAGGATCTGCGCGTCATCCGGCAGACCTTCGCAGAGAAGGGGAGGGACCAAGGCGTCAATCTGGTGGCGACCGCCCGTGAGGACCGCAAGCAGCTTGCGCCGGCATTGGCCCAGGGGATCGAGCAAGCCCGGCCCAACCGTCGCTACATCGATGCCAAGACCCGCGAGGATCAAGACGCCCCTTGGCTGGCAGTGAGGGCGCCCGTTTTTCATTCGCGACATGGCGCTGCCTATCAGCAGCGATTCCTTGGGGCGGAACAGACCAGCTCGTTACCGCCGCCCCCGGCGATCGAGCTGCCGGCGTTGCCCAAGAAGACCGACCGGCTGATAGAGCAGGCCTGCACGTCATTCGCCGATCCAGTTGCGGCTAAGCGGAATTTCACGGAGCTTTACGCCGAGGCTCCACAGTTTGCGCTTTGGGCCCTGAATAATAGACCCGAGGTTGTCGGTACGGTCGCGCCGGGGGCCAAGGCGCCGCGCCTCTATTTGCGCCAGAAGGACACCGGGCCAGTTAGGGAGCCATTTGAGGCGAGCCCTGAACGCGTCGCAGAACTCGACCGCCGTATGCAAATGACCTATGGCCGGGGCTGGAAGGAACGTATGGCGGGTGAAATTCAAGGCAGCGATGCACTGTCGCGATTGCCCATCGTGAATGCCGAGCGACAACACCAGAAAGCGATTGCGCGCGACCCGCAGTTTAGCCAAGCAGATTCGGCCGAACCGACGTTGAAAGCTTGGCGCGACAAGGCCCGCCAGGCGTTGTCAGCAGCGCCACAGGAACCACGGCCGATTGCTGCCGCGCGTGCCTCAGCGGAGCGAGCCGCGCGCGCTGCCGTAACGCATCAGCGGCGGGTGAAGCGGACCGAGAACAACAACGCCTTGCTCCAACGCGCGGTAGATCGGTTTGGCGCCTTGCCGGGGCTACCGCGGCCGGCACCGACGATTGGGCCCCTAGCGGCAATGCCAGCGCCGAAAGAAGCGCCGGAAAAGAGCCTGCCGGGCTGGTTTAACCGGATGTTCAAGCGCGAGAAGCCTGCTGCGCCGGCACCGACGCCTGCGATGCCGGCAACGCAGCCGACCGCAGCGCGGCCGGCGCCGGATGCACCTATCACGCCTGAAGTGCCAAGGCCTGTGACCCAAACGCAGCAGCCGACGCAGATTTCACCGCGTCGTCGTCAGCGTGACGATGATCGCGGCCGTGAGTGACAGCACCATTTTCTATTTAGGACATATTTTATTCGCGCCCCTTCCTCGTCACGTTATAAGGAATGCGGAAAGTGTTCAAAGGGGAACCAGATGGCTAAATCCGGCAAGAAGGCGACTGCAAAACCGCGCAAATCTTCCGGCCGTATGGCCAGCAAAGGTTTTCCAAATCCGATCGATGTGCATGTTGGACAACGCATGCGCCAACGCCGCACGTTGCTGGGCATGAGCCAAAGTGTTTTGGGTGATGCTATTGGGCTCACATTCCAGCAAGTGCAGAAGTACGAACGTGGTGCCAACCGCGTGAGCGGTAGCCGGCTATTTGATCTGGGGAGAGTCCTCGACGTCCCAGTCGCTTACTTCTTCGAAGAAATGCCGGGCGACATGGCGAAGAAATCGCCCTCGCATTTGATGGGTATCAAGCCCGTTGCGGTAGCCTACGAGGCAGACCCCCTGGCAAAACGCGAAACCTTGGAGTTGGTGAGGGCCTATTACAAAATCGAGAGTGCTGGCGCCCGGCGTAAGCTTGCCGACTTGATTAAAGTGCTCTCGAAACTCGAAGATTAGATGATGACTGCCGACCTCGACCGCGGCGACCCGCCTGGGACGGCGATCCATTTAAAGATAGGGATAGCATTGAGAGCCCGGTCAAATGTCATCACCGTACTGACGGTAGCGAGTTTGCTATTGCAGGTCATCGGCGCGTTTACGGTAGTTGCCCAGGACGCCGAGAGAACGATAGAGGTCTCTGCAGATTTGGACTGGGTTAAAGTCGACGGCTATCAGTTCTGGTTGGCCTATCCAAGCGAAGGTGCGGCACGTCACCTTGAGGAGGACTACAAGGCATTCGAACTGGACGACGGTCGGAAGGCAACGGTTGTTGCCTGCGATCCTGGCATCGAAGCTGCCGTCGGTACGGCCCACGGCAATCACTCCTATGGCGCTGTCTGTCGGGTAGACGTCAGCGGTACCGTGGAGCAAATGGCCATCTGCAATGACGAAATGGTGGGCTGGAATACCGTTCAATCACTGTCGGCGCCAATGGATGCTCGGCATCTCGCCGAGTTCGTCGGTCAAAACTGTGTCGGCGGATAAGAATCGTGACGGCGGATTTCGACATCTACCGTTGTGCCAAGCTACTCTGCGATCAATTTGGCGCGGAAGCCGATCTGATTGCGGCCAAACGCGCCGATAAGCTGCTGGAGTTCGGCGAAATTGAAGGCCATCTGGTTTGAATGCGGATTCTTCGGGCCATTGCCGGGCTGCGTTGCGAGGCGTCGAAGGTTGGAGAGATCGTTCACTGAGATGTCCAAGTCAGTTCGTCATATATTCCTTGTGCTGATCGCATGCTTTGCTGCCGCAGGATGCGAAGGTATTTCGGCCAAAGATCCAGCCACTAGATCTGAACAAGAGAAAGCAAGCGACCTATTCTTAAGGTGTCTTATCTCTCAAGCGCCGAAATACGACGATCCAACGTTGCCTGTTGACGATGTGGCTCGCGTACTTATGACCGGGCCTTGTCATGCGACGAGTGACGCCGTTGTGGAAACGTACGAGCGCGACTCATCGCTCTATGTGCAGAAGGGCTTCAGACGAGATTTTGAGCAAGGGATGAGACTCGGCATGGCGAGAGGCGTTGTCATCGCCGTTCGGCAGCTGCGCACTGGTGAAGCAAAAATCTGATCTCAGAGCCCGCACCCGATGCAGACGCACAGGCACCAAGTAACAGAGGCGGCATTTATTTCGGCGTAGCGTCACTCTGCCGCCCGACGTGGCACTTCGCGGGTGTTCCGACCTTCAGTGTCAGTCGGCGAGTGATTGAAGATCAGTCTACTTGCTCAGCCTCCGCAGGTGCATCTGAGCCTGACCAACGCTTCCTCAACTGTCTTTCAGTCGCGGATTCTTCCCCACAGGAGATTGGCCTGTGGACTTGGCGAACTCCAAGAAACCTTGTCGCCCGACGCGCATTCGACGCTCGCCGTTAGCCTTCCCGGTGCCGACGGTCATCGCCGACGGTGCTCGCCCGGGCCGATCCGGCATGAATGGGGACTTACCATGACGACCAACATTTTTGAGACAGCTGAAAGCGTCGGCATCCGCCACGTCCGTGCGGAACTCACGTTGACCAACCATGAGGTTGCAATTGCCCTAGCCAAGCGCGCCGTCTTGCCGGTGCTTGCAGCCTTCGCGGACGATCTCACCGCGGAAGCGGCGCGGTTACGCATGATGTTCAAAGGACGGGCGGTGTCCGGCGTATAGGCCGGCCGAGACGGCGGCAGGCGGGCAACTGCCCGCCGCACATGCAAGTGCCCTTCCTTGGCCCCTTAAAGAGCTACCGCCTCGTGCTGGCCTCTTTGACGCCTAGTCAAAGCCACGGCGCGCTAGCCTGTTCCGGCACAGTACGGCATCCCCTAGCTGAAGACCTGCACTTGACTCTATTTTCGGCTGCGCGCAGAGTCGCCATGCAACCCATGCGGGCTTAACAAGCTATGCAAGGAAGCTGAGCATGTTTCGGTGCATCTGCGTATTGCTGGCACTCTTGATAGGTCCGAGTGCGGTTGCCGATCAACTGTCTGCGCCGATTGCCGAACAAGCCCAGGTATGTGCCGGTGAGCAGCCGAAAAGTTTATTGGACGCCCTCGTGGGACCGGCAAAGTCGACCTGCGATCAAGAGGCGAGCGAGGCAACTGAGGGAGACCAGGCCGGCCAGGGGTGCTGCTCATGGCATGGTGGGCAGTGCGGATGCTCTAGCGGGCGCGTCGTGTGTTGTGACGGGCAATACAGTCCAAGTTGTGGCTGCTGACGCGCTAGTCGTTGTGCGATGACGGGGGACTTTACATGGCTCTTAAGATAGTCGCGAAGGACCAACTCCTCTCAAAAAAGTATCTCAACCCCGAAATTATGGCCATCGGGGACTCCATTTTCAATGGCGTCCGATCGCTTTCCCTCTCGGGCCAATTGGCAGCCCTTTCGCCCATCGCTCAGATGGCAGACGCCCTGAAACTGAAATGCACCACGCCGGACTATCCCCGCCCCGTCCTGGTCGATCTTGAAGAGGCTTTCAGAGGTGGCCTCCCAGATCTAATAGACTTAAAGGCGGCAGCGGTCAAAAATGCCCAAGCGTGGATCAAAGAGCTACCCACGTGGTCGAAACATATCGCGTTCGACAACATTGCAATCGCGGGAGCAACATACCCAGATCTACTTACCACCACAGCAGGAGAGCAAAGGGGTAAGATCCATAAGGCCCTGAAAAACCTGAAGGATGCCAAAGGCCTCAGTTTCTATGGGAAGCTCTTTGCACTCTACAATGCGATCAACACAATTTTTCTCCTCAATCCAACCGGCCTCCCGGAACTCGATGACCTTACTCCAATCGATATGGTGAGCCACCGTAAGCCGAAGCGGCTGTTCATCAACATTGGTAATAACGAAGGTCTCTTTAGGATCGGTGTGAGCGGCGACTACAATGAGGCCGACAAGAAGCTCTTACGTTCGATTCCCACCTTCGCCACTGAGCTTGCCGAGCATCTTGTCAAGGACTGCGGCGATGTTGAGCGTATCTACTTCAACTTGCTGATACGGCCAAGAGTCCTCGCAAACCTTGCCCCGCGCACCGACAATGAGATGTACCAAACGCCAGAAAACGGCGGTTATTTTAAGACCTATGTCGGGCGTCTTACTGACAAGAACGAAATGACAGCGAAGCAGATGGAAAGCTTCGACAATGAGGTCAGCAAGGTCAATGCTGCGACAGAAGCTAACATGAAAGCGGTGTTCGGCGCACAGGCCCACAAGCTTCAATTTGTCAATATCTTCAACATATCTGAACAATTTGATACGAAACATTGGGGTGATACGCGCAAGGTGCCAGTTAGACGAAAAGCCGTGACTTGGCAGCTGAGCAATTACCCGTTCTCCTCCAACATTGGCGGCTTCAGACAGGGTGGGTTGTGGGGTCTCGACAATATGCACCCGGCCGCTGCAGGTTATGCTCTTCTCGCTGAGGAGATGCGTCAGGTTGTGGTGAAGACTGAAGACATTGCCAACAGCCTACCCATTCTTCCGCAGAAGGCATTCGACAAAGATACGCTGCTGCAGGACGTGCCGCGCAATTGGGACGCCTTAATGCTCGTTTTCTCTGCCTTCGCAAACCTTGGATTCTTCAGGATGTAGCAAGAGGCGTCAGCCTTGTAAGGGGGCAACGTTGTCCAGTAGATCCTCAGATGTAGCCACATCTGAGGCATGGCATCCACGTGCTTTGAGAGCGGGCCGTCGACTCTCTAGTCGTGTCGTTGCGTGCGCCTGGCGATGAACGTTGCAACGACATCGGCTTACTGCTTTGAAGGCACATGGCAAAGACAGGGCACGCAGCGCTAGGAAATGCGGAACACTCGGCCTAAGGCAGATATCTTTCCAGCTAGAGCAGAGAGGAAGACAATGGCGGCGGTGACAAGGTCTCCCGGGGACATTGCTGTCGATCTTTTCGACCGTGTTGGCGGGTTGCGCCAACTCAAATGGTTGTTGCCGGTCCTCATCTCCCTCGGGATCATGGTCGCCCTGATCGTGTATCTGCGCCCACTCTATGAAAGTGGAGAGGATGCATTCATCACGACCGGTTTCGCTATCTTCCTGTGCGCATTCCTTTCTGCTTTGCCACCGGTCCTGTGCTTTGTCCAGAACGTCTCGCGGCGGCGGCAGCTGAGCAAGCTCGAAAGTATGCAAGACCTCCCACTCGCCAAGACGACATCATACCGTGTCGCTAAGGCATCCATGGAAACCGGGCGGTTGGTGGTGGATGCCGATTACGCCTTGCCGATCTTTCTCTACTTTTTCATCACGTTCGTGGGGTTCGTCGCCATTTTTCTGGGCTACAGCCGAGCACAGTATTTTACCCCCGCGACGGTGCTGTTGGGCGGATTACAGGATCGGACTCAAGGTGCAAGTTTTGTACTCTATCAGTTGCACACATTTGCCGTTGTCGCGATGGCGTTCATGGGGAGTTATGTCTACGTCCTTGGTCGCATTCTCGATCGGATCAACAACAACGATCTCTACCCTATCTCGCTCTATTATTACACAGCGCGGATCATCATCGCCTGTGCCGCCGCAGCCGTACTTCGGCATGCTTTCGTCTTGTTTGGCAATGCCGGTGATGCGGTCTTGCCGCAGCAAGTCAGCACCAATATCGGTGCGGCGCTACTCATTCTGGTCGGCTTTACCGTTGGTTTTGCCCCCGACCTGTTTATCCTGGTGATGAGCCGGAAGGCGTTTCAGTACTTCAAGATCTGGGGGAGTCGGTCAGAACCAGACGGTAAAAACCTCCCCCGCAGTTTGCCGCTGCTGATGATCGATGACCTCACGCGCGAGAAGATTGACCGCCTCAATGAGCTAGGCATCGACAGCGCGCAGATTTTGGCGCGACAGAACCCCTTCGTTCTCTTGCCGCGCTTGCCCTATGATTTGGGACTCATCGTCGATTGGATCGCTCAGGCTCAGCTCTATGTCCTGGTCAAGGACAAGGCGCTGGAGAGTCTGAGAACGGTCTGCGTTCGGAATATTCTGGATCTCGCCATTCGCCTTGGCAATGACGATGCGGCCAGAAAAGAAATATGCGGCCTGCTGGTCATCTCCGACAGTGCCGGGATCGTCCTGCTGCAGCAGTTGCGGGAAGATCCCCTGTTCCTTCGCCTGCATGAACTCGCGGCCGCTTTGCGGCCGGAAGCGTCGTAACTGATGGGCCTAGCTCGATACCGTGTGTTTGCCTTGTCGAAGCAGAGATGAGTGGATGTCGCGCATGACATGGCTGAAGATCGCCGGAAGTGCGGTTATCATTGTGGTGGTAGCATGGAGCGATGTCGCAGATCAGTCGCCGTCGGATGCGCAGATCAGGCAAGCGCTGATCGAACGCTCAATCGCATCCTATCCCGGTCGCCGTCCATGCCCCTACAATTTGGCAAAGAACGGTAGCCGATGTGGCGGCCGCAGCGCCTGGAGCAAAGCTGGGAGATATGCCCCGCTGTGTTACCAAGATGATGTGTCGGACGCTATGATCAAGGCATTCATGAAGGAGAATGACCTTGCTCAATAGAAGCATTGCGTGGGCGGTATCACTGATAGTTACGATCTGCGCGGTGGCTTCACCGTCCCACGCCGAAGATGCCCATTGTCTGTTCAGGTGCCCGACAGGCGACGCAGAAAGCAACATCCGTCTTGAGCGGACGCTCTATACGGCGGGTTACAACGTGCAGACTAAGTTTTCGGATTGGGTTGCCTATGTTGTTGCCAAAGAAACCCTTGGCGATAATAAGGATCGTCGCTTTGCTGCCGACCCCGATATCGCGAGTGACGATGGGCTCGAGCCGACGGATTTTGAGGGTGCGTTTGGTAACAACCTTAAATACGAAATAGGTCATCAGGCTCCGCTCAATAGCTTGGGGGATGGCAAGAATTGGAAGGAGTTGAACTACCTTTCCAATGTGACGCCGCAAAAGGAATCCGTGAATAGCGGCGTGTGGCGCGCCCTCGAATCCTGGGAAGAGAAGCTGATTCGCGTGAAGGGGTTTACCGAGGTGTATGTGATCACGGGGCCGCTTTACTTGCAGGCCATGAAGCAGATGCCACATGCAGATGAAGATCATATCGTTCCGTCTGGCTATTGGAAGGTACTCGCCGTCGAAGAAGTGGAAGGCTTCGTGTTCGGGGCGTTTATCATTCCGCAAAGCCACAAGGCGGGCACAAAGAAGATTTGTGATTACGGCAGGGTGAGTTCGATCGACGAGATAGAGCTGGCTTCGGGACTGGATATCTTCAGTGGACTTCCATCATCAGACGAAGCCGATGTTGAAGAGGTCAAGGGCGGTGAACTTCTTGGGATCATCGGCTGCGACGGCTAGGGAAGTCGGGCGACAGTGATTGCCGCTCACGCGATCAGCGTCAGGGCTTACCAGTCATGTAATTCGTACAATTCTTCAACCTTTGAGGCCAGTTATTCGAGAAATGTCGGCAAGGCATGTCGCAACTGACGCGAACGCGCCTCGTGGGACTTCGCATGGGATCGGACTTATCCTCCCATCGCCATTCGCTCTGACCGCGGTCGCAACAGAGTTCTTCTACTCGTATTTTTTGCTAGTAATTATAAATAGCCATGCGACTATAGATATTCAATGTAATATTGAGTCTGTCCAATGGATTTCTTAGGGGAAGTTCACAAGCAGATAAACAGCGGCAACAATGTCGTTACCGCCTTCACTGCCGGCATTCTTGTCTGGTGGCTAGCTAACGTCATGCCAATGGACCTTTCTTTGAGGCAGGATGGCACCACTGATGAGCGCCTCGATCTTCTTGTGGTGCGTGCGGAAAAAGCCGAACGCGAATGTCAGCGTTCCTTTGACCTATTTAGTCAGCCGACTCAGATCTCGAAATGTCGACCTTCGGCGGTGGACAAGTTGGAAGGAAATTTATCATCGGAATGGCCTGGTAGCCCGGCCGCGACAGCGAAGGGAGCGGCGATCGGAATCAATGCGGGTATGAAAGGAGAGAATCTGGGCTACTCAATTGAACGGATAGATGACGAACTGGCGAGCATAGAAGCAGGAGATGATGATGTCTGTCAAAAGTCCGCAAAGGACTGGCGCGAAAGGCATTTGGCTAGATGTCTAGTCTTGCGCTCAGAACTCCAAAAGGAGGCAGGGGCGATCACTCAAGAGGGTGATCTCGATATAGCCGGCCTAAGAATAAGAGATATTCATCCGAAATGGCATCCTCTGGTCCTCGTGCTCATAGTACTGGCTGCCTCTGCTTGGTTGGGCTCCATTAGGCGTCGCACACTGTGGTTTATTGATAGACATCTGAACGCCACTCCGAGCATAGCGTCGCCATCTGACCACTTTCTGTCAATTCCGTGGTGGTTGTTCCCTATGCCGCGATGGAATTACGGCGCAGATCAGCGGAGCTTTGCTTCTTTAGTAGCGACAAAGGCTGAATGCAGTAGGCAGCGCTACAAGGCCTTGGGCATTCTTCTGGTGCTGCTTGTAATGCTCGTGACTGCCTTTGTGCGGCAACAGCAGGTAACAAAGAATGAGCTCAGTGAGTCACAAAGATCGCTAGCTCTTCTGGACAATGCTAGCTTCAGTCTCGTCGGTGACAAGGCCCTGGACCTAGCCATTCTCGCGGCGTTGTTTTCGATCGCGATTGTGGTCTTTGTTTTTGTTCCGCCTATACCGGCCTCGCAAACTCAGGTTCCCGGGCAACGACGTGACTTTTCTAGGCGCGCTCTCCTACGAAGCATTTTAAGCGGCATTGGGGGCATAGCTACTGCCGCTGTCCTGGCACCGCTCGTTATGGATCTTGAGGCGACATTAGGTTATGCAAGACAGAAGTGGGACCTCCTTTCAAAGGGAAAGCCACGCTTCCGCCGGCCGGTACAAGTCGCGCAGCTGGATCTCCAGTCTGGTTGGTATCAACTCATCTCCGAGAAACCGATGGAGCCTCTAAGACCTCATGTTGGCGCTATGCATTTCGTTAGGCCGCCATATCAGACAAAGCACGGTAAAAGAATCTCAAAGCGGCCGGCGGGAACGATTGGAGGAGCTGCTAGTCTTGCCGACAGAAAAGCCAGCCTACAATCAGTGCCCCCTGCGATATTGATCTCGGCGCTCGAAAGTAAATACTTAAAGAATCGATTTTACTCGGAGGGTGTGGAGTTTGCCGCCCTCAATCTATGGGTTTCGGGTAGCAGAGAAGATGCTGTCTCAGTGCTGTGGAGCGCGCTGGAGTTGGCGAAGAAACGAGAGCGGCTAAATGTCCGCATCTACGATCTGCTGGCCAGGCTACTAGCGCTGACAGGCGATGAGCAAGGATTGAGAAAGCTCGCCGACGACCTAAAATCTTATATTGATCGCCCATCAAAAAAACCCAATAACAGCGCATTACTGGAAAAAAGGCTCGACCGATGGCTTGCCGCGAATGGTCCCTGGCGCAACAGATGGCTAGGAAAAAACAAACGATCTTCTTGGAATGGAATTGACCTATAGTTAGGTTAGGTGTTCATTGGTACGCAACGGGCCGTGAGTGTTGTAATGTAACATGCATTAAAATCCTGCGTTGGCGGTTCGAATCTCGCCCTCCGGCCCGTGCTATCCTCGTCATCTCCATTGTGTCTCCTTTGGTGTCCTGGCTTGTCCCCAATGAAGTGTCATCCGAATCTGACGAAACTCAGTCGGCAATAGAGGGTCGCTGCGACTTTCTCGCCTCTGACCTACCTCTGAAGCGACATCCAGTCGCTTTTAGAGCCCCTCCGTTTGATACGACGTCTGGCGCGGAGCTTTCAGTGCGCGCAGCGTCAGAGCCCCTTGTGGCTTTCGGGATGGCGACCAGGCGTTCTCGGGTTACGTCTCTACCACGTTGAGGATGCGGAAACCGCTTGGTTCCTGTGAAGAACGTTCCGTCGCGACGGACCCGTCAGAGGGAGTACAACCAGCCCTATATGAGTTCTTGCTCGTCATGTTCGTCATTGACTTCCACTAACCAATGATTGAAGATTTCATTTGTTCACTTGGCTAATGCGTTCGTTTTAGTGGATGAGGGAACTCCAGTGGTGGACGTGGCGGATACGTGGATCATAGCGCTCCGAAAAGGGGAACTAGGTGCCGCCGAACTCGATAGTGAGACAGCAGGTGCGTGGCAGCGCCTCATGTCGAGCGATGCTGGCCGAGACAGGATTGCCAAGGTGCTCGGTGTGACGCCGGACGAACTAAGCGATGGGCTGGAGTCGCCTCTCAAAGTGAAGCCAGAACACGGCGCGGGCCTGGACGCCAGCACGTTGGTAGTCATCGGCTTGTGGATTGGCACCGAAATAATTCTGCCTACCCTCATTGATCTCACGAAAGAGCAATTGAAGCGCCGATTGCAAGATCTATGGCGCCGGGTGATTGTGCCTGAGATCAGGGCGCATAAGAAGAGCCACGCTGCCGTTGATGAAGAGCGCGGTATGGACTGAAACCTGTGTCATGATGGCAGAGCACCTTGATCTTGAGCGTCGGAAGGCTCTCACGGCTCGCATCTTGATTGCCACCGAATTCGAAAGTGGCGCCCTTACGCCTGAGCGGTCAGGGACGGCGACGAATCCGAGCGACACTGCAGCAGAAAAGTTCGAGACTGTTCTCCGCAGTATGCTCGCGGCCGCCGACAATCTCATTGGCGACGGGCAGGGCTCGCTGGACGAAAGCCTGCGCCGTCTCACGCGCGACCAGTCATTCGCGTCTGTCGAGGGTGCCGGAGGGACATTTGAGCAGGTTCGCGAGCGTCAAAACCGGGTCAAGACTGCGCTGGCCAACTTCAGCTGCCAGAAGTGCATTAACGCCGCCACAGCCGCTTGTTCAGGGAAGGACAAGGACTACGATCGTTCTATTGTCGACGCCCACGGCAATTGCATATCGAGCCTTAAAACACTCACCAACACTATCAAGGATTGGGTCACTCAACTCTATCAAGTGGCGAGAATAGCTTATCAACCGCCGTCGATCGCTCTTTCTACGACCCATAAGGACAAGCGTGCCTATACTGCGATTTTGAAGGAATTCCATATCAGCGGCTGGTCATACTCGGAATCAAGCAGTCCTGCCGTTTCGCAAGTTGGGCTTGATATTCACGCACAAGAATTTGGGTGGGCACAACTGTGTGCATGCTATTATATCCTCACACACGAAATTGTCTGTCATGCTTTTCAGAGCCTCGATGGGGGCGTTCGCGAGGACGCCGAACCGCGATGTAGCTGGAGCGAAGGTTGGATGGATCGGCTTGCGTTTACACTGGCAATCGACTGGCTCGATACCAAGCAAGCAAAGATGCCGGACTGGACTACTAGAGATCCAGCGAAGCTGAGTGAGATGGCGAACGCGATCCACAGCGCGCGCTACAAGGCCGAGAACAACGAGGTGCTGACGCTTATGGAGGTGAACAGGCGTCTTCATGCCCGACAGGCATTCGACCAGTTGCGCAGGCTTTGGGCCGCCAACGCGGGTATTGAGACACATCCAATCACCTGCTTCTCAATGCGCTTGAACGCGCGAACGATGCCCCGAGAAGAACGCGCAGACTTGATCTGCAATCTGAGCACGCTGTCGAGCTCCCAAAATCCACTGGTCCTTGAGAAACTGCTGCAGACCTGCGGTGCCTTTAACCACACGGGCGACGTCGAGAGCCTTCGTCAGGCGTTGCAGACACTAAACAGTAATCGATTGATTTAAAAACGAAAGTTGCAAACAGTGCATTCTGGGTCAGGCAACCATTGTTTCTGGGTCATTTGCCCCTATACTGGATTGAGCAGGTAGTAGAGAGGCGCCGTCGACAATGCGGACCCATCGCCCAAACCTTCGGCTTCTGGCTGCGGCGAGCCGCCTTGACCATTTCACCGCCAGTCAACTCGCGGCTCAAGCAGGCGTGTCCTACGAAGCAGCCCGCAGCTTTGTCCGCCGCAGCCGATATATTCGGCGTTCCGGCAAGGGACGCTCCAGAGGTCCGGGCCAGCCCGAAGCCATCTATCAGATTGATCCGGAGTCAAAGGAAGTCGTCGCTGAGGAATTGGCGGAGATCCGGCGTGTCGTTGGAAACATTGGGGCAGAGGTCCCCGCGTTGAACGAACCGACGGCACAGCAGCTCTTGGAAGATACGCTTGTTGCTCTCGAGAGAGGCGCGGTACTGGATCCGCGCGATCGAGAAGAGGAACTTCGCTTCGCCGACCGCTATCTGATGGCGGTACAAGCGGAGCTGAAAGAGCGAAGGGTGTTGGCGTATCCAGTCGGGATCGGCGAGGCGCGTGCCTTGGAGGATGCGCAGCGACGGTTAGCTCGATTGCGGAGCGATGTTCAGCTTGACGAGCCTTTGGCGGAATTGCCGCTGTCCGAGGTCGGTCGTGATCTGCAGGGTACGATGATCCAATCGATGGAGGATTGGACCGCATCGCTCCAACCCGATGCGCTCACCGAGCGCGAGGCCGAACATATCACCCGGCGTCACGGCATTCGACATGTTATTGAGCAGGCACTTGAAACCGCTCTGGCCAAAGCTCAGGCGGAGACGGCGGCGTACCTGCCGGCCGCAGTGCTCCATCGTCTACGTCCCGCCCTGAACGTCGCGCGGCGTAGAGAAGCCGCCGCGACGATAAGCGACTGGCTCCAGCAACCATCCGTCCGCAACGACGTATTTTCCGTGTTGGCTCTTGCGATGGCTGCTTCGGTCATTGCCTCCGGTGGAGCGGCCGAGGCGCTATTAGGAGCCATCCTCTCGCGATCGTTCAACCAAGGTGCTGACAGGAACGCGCGTCGCGTCGTCCGGCTGGCCTTGGCAAGTCTGGCTCGGCCCAAAAGCCACGAACCACACGAGGCGGCGGCGGCCTGTCTTTTCCTGATTGGCCGTACCGATGCCGATGCCAACGACGTAGAGGTCATGGCGCCTGCTGCACTGCGTGCACCTCGCGGCAGTGCCGCTGGCGTATTGACTGACTTGACAGAAGTTCTCTTTAGACGCAGTGGAAGTGGACGATACGCGGTTGAGCGCACGAATGCAGGAGCTACCTTGCGGAACGTGGCCTGCGCTTTTGCCAGCGAGAACTTTGCCCCACTGCCTGAGGCGCTCGTTCGGCTATTCAACAAGGGTCAACCTGCCTTCGTTGATGCGATACGGGATCCTCGGCATAAGGCATTGATCATTACAGATTCCTCTGACGAAGGTGGGACAGCGTTTGTCACATGGCCGCACGAACCGGTCGCAAAGGTACTTGACTCAGACGGCCCGCTCAGACCGACGCCTCTATCCATCGAGATCAATACCGACCTCGGCCGCTACCTCCAGCGTCGCAAGACAAGTGAGTGGGAGCCCAGTCAAGAGAAGACGTTCCATTGGGTCCCCGCACAACGGGTAGATGATTCGGTCGTAGGCCGATTCACAGCCCAATTGGCTCAGAAGCATCGAACTGAGATACGGAACTGACATGGTAGAAAAGTCGGGCCCGAGCGCGTGGGATTTGGAGCGAGAGGCACGGAACCTCCGCCATCTACTTCAGGACTATGTCGAGGATCGGGAGATCGTCGCCCGAGGCGGATGTCTGCTCAACTTTGTCGATGCCCACGAAATAAAAGCGTTCATTAATCCTGATAACGGCAAATATCTCGCCGGCTTCATCATGGATGCTGAGCAAGTTTATCTTACTGACAACCCATCCGCTCGGTTGGAGATGCGTTTTCGGAATGAGCACTTTCTTAGGAAGTTATTGTTTCTGGGGCCAGGTCAAGTCGGACTGCTGCCGTCACATGGCGAAGAAGTGGATGAGGAGATAGCTTTCCGCTCGGCAGATTGGATTCATGAGACGATAAAGCTACTCGATGCGGCACGGGACCAGCGGAAAGTGCACGGAGAGCGCTTTCGACGATTGCTTGCCACTGCAGACGCGAGCCGCCAAGATCCTAGTGTTACACGTGCGGTGTTGGAAATTTTCCATCAACTCGCTCCAGCTCTCATGGTCCTGGCTCGACAGAATCTAGACAGTCCCATTGCGCGAATAGATGCCCTTACAGGGCAAGACAGTAAGCTTGTTCTGCTGGAGCAAGTCGCTTGGGACAGGCTGGGTTTTACCGCGGAGGCCAACGCCCGACTTAAGGCCGTACGACTGAACGAAGACCTAGTCGACCGATGGCGAGACTACTTTGCCGGCCGTAGCGATCGTCATGGAAACTCACCCCGGGCGAACCGAATCGATGCTGAAGCAGTGGCATACCTGTACGCTTTGAATAGTGAGATCCGCGAGATAGGAGGGCCCAACGTCCGTGTCAGGCTCGTGACTCGAGCGAAGACCCTCCTTCGGGCGACCAGAGATCGGAGATCTTCTGATGCCAGCCAGCCGCCGCCGGGCGTAGGCTCTGTGCGGCACCCTCGGCTCGTCGTGACGAATCAAGATGAGGATCGGGCCTACGACGCCAGTACAGAGCAGTCATTCATAGTGGCATTGCATACCTATCAGCGGCAGATCTCAGCGGCACGGTCAAGCGACCCATCGACCGAGGTTTCGCTTCCGATCGAGGCACTGCGTACGCTCGTCCGCGCGCGCCACGAGTTCGAACGGGCTCATTTTGCCGTCGATGTTCGGGCACAAGCTTATCAGGTGGCTGACGCGGACGACCGCGCCCTTCTGACGCGGCTGCTAGAGTTGTTTAGCAGTGAAAGTGATGTCATCCACCTTCTCAACGCCGAATTTCGCGAATCGATTAATGCTTTTGAGTCGGCGACGTATAACCTAGGCACGACTAGTGATGCGGACCCGATCCTTGGCACCCGCTCGATTTTCGGGCACCCCGGGCGAACTCGAGTACTACCTATGAAATCCGGGGCGCCCGGCCCGGTGGAGTTTCTGAACCCTGAGCTCCTCAAAGTAAAGGAGCCATACATAGATCTCGATAAGTTGATCGAGAAGTTCGAAGGCGAACTGGCGGAGCACTATCTTCCGTCGTCGGCCGAGCGCTATATCGCTTGGGCCTTGGTTCTTGCCTGCCGCGGCCGATGGAACGTGGCCGGCATTTATGCCCGCAGCGCGATTGACGTCGCGAAACTGCTTCCCGAAGAGGAGGGGCACCAAGTCGGAAGAGAGGCGCGGCTACTGCGTGCTCAGATACGTCGGCTTGGTGGATTCGACAGCCGTGAACCGGATCTCGAAGCCAACGGGCCGTTGAATCGCTATAAGGACGCCATGCGGGAGCTGTCGGAAGCTTGGCGGAAGCCTGACGCGCGGATACTTCGGGAGCAAGCGGCGCAGATACTGGAATACCAACTGATTGCACATGACGGAGATGATACGCAGATCGCCGACGGCATCAGTTATCTACAGCAAGCGCTTCAGCTCACGGAGCGTGACGAGGTCTTGCGCACCCGCGTGCTCGAACTTGTCCTTTGCTATCATCTTGCCGCAGACATCCATCAAGGATTTTGGGTCAGCCGCAGCATTGATGATAGACAGATCGGATTCAACGCCCATGCTGACCTTCACAGGCTCCTGACGGCACAAAGAGATATGCGCAGCCTGGATGAAATATCGCGCAGGGCCCGTGCGGTTGAATTGATCGGCTTCCAGATGTTCGCGGATATCAGGCACCTGCCCGATGAGCTTAAGGACCTCTCTGGCGACGAAGCGATCAAAACAAAGCGTGCGCATCTACAGATCCCTCAGGACCTACGCTATGAATTTGTTGATATTGTCACGCAGCTGAGGAAAGGCAGCGACTATACGTCTGTTCTACTAGTGACCCAGTTGGAATTGCTTGCTGCACGTGTCATGCAAGCGGGAACTATTGACCTGACCTACGCTCCGATTTCGACGCCTGAGGCCGTCGCGGCAACAATCGCTAAGATCCCTCACGATGAAGCAAAGAGCCTTATTGAGTTCGCGTATCGAAAACTTGAACGTGCTGCGATGCAGGCCTCGATGCAGAGCATGACGAAGGAGTGGGCAGCCGATCTACACGAGGTAATAAACGCCCTCTCAAGAGCCGAGAGTTTGCTCGATCCGGATTTTAAGGCGGGTTCTGGGAAAGAGATTGTATTTCAAATTCGGATTGAACGCTGTTTCGCGCAGCTGCTAATCTCTAAAATGCAGCCGAGTCCCAAGCGACAGGCGGCTTTAAAAAATCTTCGGGAAGAGTATAGGTCGATCGCTGAGGAATTTCCCGGAACGTCAATTCCCTACTTCCGTCTCAACATCGTTTGTTCGGAATTGGGAGAGGAAACGGCCGCCGTCGATGCAATCGTCCGAGCCCTAGAACTCTTGGAAGCCGACCCCTACCTACACGACCGATCGCACTGGGTTCGTCGGACTATACGACGCCGCTTTGCGTTGCGATTTGGTCAAGAGGCAAAGCGCACTCGTGAACAGATGAGAAAGGACCCATCGAAACGAGAGCTACTGCAAGAAGGTTACCTGAAGGCAGCGCTCAAGGCGTTCGATAGCGTATATGTCGATGTGGGAGCTAACGCGGATGCGCGATCCGACACTCTGGGAACGGTCGAAGTGCTGCGCACAATCAACAATATTGTCTACTATGCGAGCTTTATCATTGAGGTTGAGCAAGGTTGGGCGGAGCTTGAAGCGAAGTCCTTTTCCAAGGATGAAATGGGCGCATTCTTGCGTTGCTTGCACCCCGATGGGATCGATAAAGTTGATGCAGTCAGTATCGTGCACACGATCGGATTTGCCTATTCAGCACTTGACGATCATGGGAACGCGAGTAAGGCAGGCAAGCGTCTCCTGAGACTGCTTCAAGATGGTGATGATTTTGTCGAAGCAGATGAGGTGGAACTGATAGCCGATGCGCTGAGTTGGATACGAGCAGAACGAAGTCAAGCTGCTCGCAAGCTTGAGGCAGTAGGGTCCGGATACCAGTAATCCAATTCAGAGGAACACGGGCCCTTGCTCGATCCAAAGCCAGGGCTTGCATCGCCTACGCTTGGATGACTAGCTGAGCCTTGAGCCCATCGGTTTACCAGAGAATATCTGCCGACTAATGACGTAGCCAACCGTTGACGTTCTGGCAAGTGAGGAGTTCGGTTGTTAGCTAACGGCGCTTCGGCGACATAGTCTAACTATGGGAACGAGGGTGGTATTTAGCAAGCTGAAGACGAGTGGTCGCGGGTGGGTAACTGCCCGCCGCCTTGTGCCGCTGCGGGAACGTACAGAGGCATCGCGTTACGGCCGCGGCACACCTTGGCCTAGAGAACCAGCGCCGCATAGGCCCGAGCGTTCGTAGATTCTGAGGCGCCACCATCGAGAAGAGCTGACCGCGTAACTAGCCACCGAATACCTGATGATAGAACTTTGTCGGTCCTTCTTCTTCTAGCGCTGATGCCATGCTTTCCATAAAGAGGATTATGCGCCAGAAAGATACTGTACGTTGCGGTACTCGCTATTCAGCCCACCGTCATCGATGCTCTCCGTGCCGTTAAGGCGTCCTCACAATACAGAGAATTGTGGAGACCAACGCTTTGCCATTCAGAAATCGTCCACCCAACTCCATCACGATCCCATTCTCGGTGGTCTCCGCGTTATCCTCACGCGGTTGAACCAGTCTGAGGCCATGTTCGCCAAAGCGGGTGAGCAGATGGGATCACCAAGCCGCAGCAATTACGGGTGCCATGGCCTCACGGGCCGCTAGTGCGACAAAGTTCATGCCAGGCGCTGGCGGCGTGAATGCAGCCATGGCGTGGACCAAGGTCTCGGCTTCGTTTGTTGAGAGAGTCTTACCGCCAGCGTAGATGGCGTCGAGCTTATGATCCTTGGAAGTATACCAGCCCTCGACGGTAATACTATTATCAGAACCGATGACTGAGATGACAAGATCATCGTTGGCGCGGTGGAGCCAGAGATTCTCAGAGGAAATCCCGCTGAGAGTAAGGCGGTCTTCGCCGCCATTGGTGTCGTAAGCGTCGATGGTATCATTGCCGCTGTTGTAGATGTACATGTCGACCATGCTGTTTCCGCTGATGTAATGGTCATTTCCGGAGCCACCGACGAGATAATTGATCCCGGTATTTGCGGCGACGAGGGTATCGTTGCCATCGTGGCCGTAGAGTTCGCCGCCATAGAGAGTGGTCATGACGTTATCGAGACTGTTGCCCGTTCCAACAGCGGTTTCCGCAAAGCCATACCTTATAGTCAGGTTCTCGAAGTTGTCTTGCAGCGTGAATAGTTGGGAATCTGTGATGATAGTATCGATACCCTCGTTAGCATTCTCGTGGGTAGCATACTCTTCTTCATAGTCGTAGTTCAGGATGTAGGTGTCATTGCCAGAGCCGCCTTCCATCCAGATCGCGTTAGGTGCGACAAGTGTGTCGTCACCTGCATCTCCGAAGAGTTCGTCATTTCCAGAATTTGCACCACTGAGATAGTCGTTCCCGTCACCGCCATGGAGGTACTCCGCGGTGCTTGTACCGACAATAGTATCATTGAAAGCAGATCCGATAACGACGCTGATGTTGCTGACCTTGTCGCCTTGGGCATGACCACCCTGACCGATGCCGGTGGTGAGGTTCAGATTGATAGCGGCGTTTGAATTCACATAGGTGAGGACATCGCCATCGATTGTATCGGCACCCCCGCCGTCGAAGGTGTCGGCACCCGCACTACTGTAGAAAGTGTTATTGCCCACATTGCCAATCAGGATGTTGTCAAGATCGTTGCCATTGAGATCAATATTGTTTTCTCCGGTGAGAGTCAGATTTTCGATATTGTTGCCGAGTGCGAAGGCAATGCCGCTGTAGACGGTATCGATACCTTCGTCGGTCAACTCGGTGACGACATCGCTGGCCTGAGCCACGTAGTAAACGTCGTTGCCGGCGCCACCGATCATCACATCGGCGGCCGATCCCCCGTCAAGTGTGTCGTCGCCATCGCCGCCAGTGAGAGTATTCTTGCCGCTGTTGCCGGTGAGGACGTTGTTGGCAGCATTGCCGGTGCCATTGATGTTGCTGCTGCCGGTGAGGGTTAGGTTCTCGATCTGATCCGAAAGCGTGTAAGTTATCGTGCTGATGACAAGATCCGTGCCTCCACCGCCACCCTCTAGGATTGAATCACCAGCCTGGGCGACGTAGTAGGTGTCGTCGCCGGCGCCACCTGTCATGGTGTCGTCGCCGGCGCCACCGTCAATGACGTTGGCTGTGACATTGCCGGTGAGATCGTCGTTGAAAGACGAACCGTTGAGGTTCTCGGTGTTGAGGAGTGTGTCGCCCTGAGCATCACCGCCGATCGCCGTACCTTCAGCCAGGTTGACGGTAACTGCACTGCCGGAACCGACATAAGCCGCCGTGTCGATGCCGTCGCCGCCATCCAATGTATCCGCACCGGCGCCTCCGGTGAGGACGTTGGCGCCACTATTGCCAGTGATGACATTGACGAGACTGTTGCCGGTGGCATTGAGATTGCCAGAGCCGGTGAGGACAAGGTTTTCGACGTTGGCAGCGAGGGAGGTCAAAGTAACCGAGGTCATGATCGTGTCAGTGCCAGCACTGGATCCTTCGACCACGACGTCGCCGGTGGCATTGACTATATAGACGTCGTTTCCGGCAGCGCCCGTCATGGTGTCGTTGCCTGTCCCACCATCGATGCGATTGTCGCCGCTGTTGCCGGTAAGGATGTCGTTGCCATTGCCGCCGATGAGATTTTCGAAGTCCGTGGCGGTGTCGCCAGCCGCATCACCGCCGGAGAAGGTGCCGGCCGCAAGATTGACAGTGACGGCTGCGGTGGATCCGGCATAGGAGAGCGTATCGTTGCCGAGGCCGCCCGCCAGAGTATCGCTGCCGGCGCCACCTTGGATTAGGTTGTCATTGCCATCGCCGGTGAGGCTGTCTGCCTGGGCGCTGCCTATGAGGTTCTCGATGGATGTGAGGATGTCGCCAGCCGCATCGCCACCGCTCGCCGTGGCGGCTTGAAGATTGATCGTAACCCCAGCCGCAGAGCTTGCATAGCTTGCGGTGTCGGTGCCGAGGCCGCCCGAGAGCTTGTCGGCTCCGACGCCACCCGCGAGCGAATTGTCGAGATCGTTGCCCGTGATCTGGTTGTCGAGACCGTTGCCGGTGCCGATGAGGGCCGAACCGGACATGATCAGGTTCTCGACGTTGGCGGCGAGAGTGTAGCTGACCGAAGCGTAGACCACGTCGGTTCCTTGAGAGGCCGCTTCGGTGACAGTATCGCCAGCATTGTCGACGTAGAACGTATCGTCACCAAGGCCGCCATTCATGGAGTCCGCGCCGACACCACCATCGAGCGTGTCGTTACCATCAGCGCCGGAGAGGGTATTGGCGCTGCCGTTGCCAGTGATCTGATTGTTCAGTGCGTTGCCAGTACCGGTGACCCCGTTGGCTAGGATTAGGTTTTCAACATTGGCAGCGAGGGCCGTGATGCTGACCGAGCTCTGGATCGTGTCGGTGCCCTCGTTGGCGTTTTCAACGATCGTGTCACCAGCGGCGCTGACGATATAGATGTCGTCTCCGGCGCCGCCGGTCATGGTGTCATTTCCGGCACCACCATCTATGCGGTTGGCGACCGCATTGCCAGTGAGGATGTCGCCATAACCGCCTCCGATGAGATTCTCGATCGAGCTGAGAGTATCCGCGCCGTCAGCTCCTGAGGCCGTCCCGGCCGCGAGACTAACTGTGACTGCGGCGGTCGCGGTTGCATAGGAGGCTGTGTCGTTGCCGTTGCCGCCGGAGAGTGTGTCGGTGCCAATACCGCCGATCAGTATGTCGTTACCATCGCCACCCGTGAGGATATTATTGCCGCTGTTGCCGGTGAGGGCATTGTCGAGCGTATTGCCGGTAAGATTGATGGCCGTGGCACCTTCGGCAATCATGTTTTCTACATGGGCGCTCGCGGTGTAGGTAGCTGTGCTGCGGATTGTGTCGGCACCCTCGTCAGCAGATTCTGTGACGATATCGCCAGTATTGTCCACGTAGTAAGTGTCGTCTCCGGTACCACCCACCATGGTGTCAGCGCCTGCAGCGCCGTCAAGCGTGTCGCTGCCGTCAAACCCGATGAGGGTGTTGGCTGACGCATTTCCGGTGATTTTGTTCGACAGATTGTTGCCGGTCCCAGTGATGGCCGAGCTCGTCAGGGTTAGATCCTCAACATAATCAAGCAGGGTGTAATTGATCGAGGAATAGACAAGATCTGTGCCCCCAGACAGGCCATCATCTCCACGATCGTTGGAAAGTTCGAGGATGGTGTCGCCGACGTTCTCGATATAGTAGGTGTCGTTGCCGGCGCCGCCAGTCATGATGTCAACGCCGACGCCGCCATCAATAATGTTAGCGCCATCTCCGCCGGTCAGGGTATCGTTGAACGCGCTGCCAGACAGATTTTCGATAGAAACGAAGGTGTCGCCTGCAGCATCACCGCCGGATGTACTTCCGGTCTTGAGATTGACGCTCACGGCCGCGGTGGAACCGGTATAGCTCGCCGTGTCGTTGCCGCCGCCGCCGCTGAGCTGATCCGCGCCGGCGCCACCCGTCAGGATATTGGCACCGGAACCACCTGTAATCACGTTGTCGAGCGCATTTCCCGTGCCGTTGATGGTGCCAGAGCCGAGCGTCAGCTTTTCAACATTGGCGCCGAGCGTGTAGTTGATCGTACTGTAGACACGATCAATGCCTTCGCCGACATTTTCCGTCACGGTGTCTGTGGCACTATCGACGGAGTAGTAGTCATCGCCGACTCCACCGCTCATGGCGTCGTTGCCGAGGCCACCGGTCAGAGAGTCGTTGCCCGTTCCCCCGCTGAGGGTGTCATTGCCGTCATTGCCGAGTACGGTGTCGTCACCGTCACCGCCAGAGATCACGTTGGCTAGATCATTGCCGGTGAGGGTATTATTCCCGCTGTTCCCGGTCAAGTTGATGGCAGCCGAGCCAACCGCGGCGGTCATATTCTCCAGATGTTCCGAGAGGGTGTAGTTGACCGAGGTATAGACAAGATCGAGGCCGCCGTCAGCCGCTTCGGTGACAGTGTCACCGACATTATCGACGGAGTAGGTGTCGTTGCCACCTTGGCCGACCATCGTATCGGCGCCTGCAAGGCCGGTGATCGTATTATCCTGATCATCACCTTCCAGAAAGTCGCCATAAGCCGAACCATAGAGGATTTCAAAATTGAACAGCACATCTCCGTCAGCATGGCCCCCGCGAGCAAACCCGTTCTTCAACGAGACAGAGACGGCTGCGTTTGAGGTAGCGTAGGTAGCGATGTCAACGCCGATTCCGCCATCGAGCCGGTCGGCGCCAGCAAGGCCAGCCAGGGTGTCATTGCCGCTGCCGCCGATGATGGTGTTGTCAAGGGCGTTCCCAGTGCCGCTCCGGTTAGAAGCGGAATTGATGATCAGGTGCTCGACATTCGCTGAAAGCGTGTAGCTCACCGATGAAACGACGGTGTCGATACCCTGATTGGCAGATTCAGTAACTATGTCGCCGGTCGATCCGACAATGTAGGTGTCATCGTCGGCGCCGCCGGTGAGGCTGTCGTTGCCGGCCCCGCCATCCAGCCAGTCGGCGCCAGCGCCCCCGGAAAGAGTGTTATTGCCACTGTTGCCGGTGATCCGGTTGTTGAGGGCGTTGCCCGTGCCGCCGATAGCGCCCGTCCCGGTGAGTATCAGATTCTCAACGTTGGCGGAGAGGGTATGGGCGAGTTCGGATTCGACCGTGTCAGAGCCTCCGTCGGCGAGCTCGGTGACCACTTCCGTGCCGCTGGTAGCGGTAATGACATAGGTATCATCGCCGGTTCCACCAATGAGGATGTCGGCGCCCAGGCCACCCATTAGGCGATCGTTTCCAGCCCCACCGGAAAGCGTGTTGACCGCATCGTTGCCAGTGAGGACGTCGTTGAAGGCCGATCCAGTGAGGTTCTCGATCGTCGTGTAGGTGTCGCCCGCCGCATCGCCGGTATTCAAAGCTGACGTCAGCAAGTTGGCGGTAACAGCGGCTGTGGCGTCGACATAGGAGGCCGTGTCGTTGCCGTTGCCGCCAATGAGACTATCCGCACCGGCGCCCCCAATGAGAATGTCCTCACCGTCATTGCCGGTGAGGGTATTGGCGCCGCCAGTGCCGGTGAGTACGTTAGCGCCGGCATTACCGATGGCCGTGAGAGCGCTGCCGGTGAGTGTTACATTCTCTATATTAGTGAGTGCAGAAATGTCATAATTGATGGCTGCGCGCACAGTATCCGTGCCTTCGCTGGTGAGTTCCGTGACGGTTTCCCCGGTCTGGTCGACCACATAAGTGTCGTTGCCTTTGCCGCCGACCATGACATCGATGCCGGCACCGCCGTCGATGAGGTTGTCGCCTGCATTGCCGGTGATGGTATTGGCATCCGTATTGCCAGTGGCATTGATACTGTCTGGGCCGATCAGCAACAGGTTCTCAAAGTTCTCGCCGAGGGCGTAGCTGATTGAGGCGACGACCGTGTCCGTACCTTCGCCAGATAGCTCCAGAACAGTATCGCCCACCTGGTCGACCACATACGTGTCGTTTCCGAGGCCGCCCGTCAGACTATCCTTGCCTAGGCCGCCATTCAGTACATCGTTACCAGCATCACCGGTGATGGTGTCGTTGCCGATAAGCCCGAGGATTAAGTTGTCGCCACTGTCGCCGGCAAGCGAGTCCGCATCGTTGGTCCCCGAAATGATGCCGCCGGACGGCGCCACATCACCGAGGAACACGATCTTCTCGATTCCGGCGAACTTCTTAGTGCCATCGGGTGACGACCCGCGAAGATCCTTCACCTCGGTGACGCCACCACCAAGATCGGTGAACTGGTAATCGAGATGAGACCCAGACAGATTCAGAGTGTCCACCCCGTCGCCACCGACAAAGACGTCGTTTCCAGCGCCCGCGATGAAGGTGTCGTTCCCGGCGGCGCCATCGATCGTGTCATTGCCAGCGCCACCATCAAGCGTGTTGGCGGCTTCGTTGCCGGTGATAACGTTGTCGAGGATGTTGCCAGTTGCGTTGATGGTCGCGGACCCGGTGAGGACAAGGTTTTCAACGTTGGCCGCCAGGATGGTGAGCGTGACACCGGTTTTGACGGTGTCTGTGCCGCCCGCGCCGGCCTCCGTGACGACGTCAGTCGTGCTGTCGACGATGAAAGTGTCGTCACCGAGACCGCCGGTCATAGAATCATTGCCAATGCCACCATCCAGCGCGTCGTTGCCGTTGCCGCCGGAAAGCGTGTCATTGGCAGCGCCGCCTTCGAGGACGTCATTACCGTCGTTGCCGGTCAGGGTATTGACGGATGCGTTGCCGACAATGCGATTGTCATGAGTGTTGCCGGTGCCGGTGGCCGCTGTGCCACCCAGGGTCAGGTTCTCAAAATTGGCGAGGAGGGCGTAGTTGGCAGTGACTTCGACCGTGTCGATGCCTTCATTGGCGGCTTCCGTCAGAGTGTCAACGCCGTCATAGATGTAGGTGTCGTTGCCAATACCACCCGCCAGGGTATCTGTACCGAGCCCGCCGGAGAGGCGGTCGTTGCCTGCACCACCGGAGATGACGTTGGCCGCGCCGTCGCCGGTGAGGTCGTCATCATAAGACGATCCAGTCAGGTTCTCGATGGTGTTGTAGGTGTCGTTGAGGGCGTCGCCGGTGCCGATCTGCGTCAACATATTGGCGGCAACGCCGGCAGTGGCATTCACGTACGAAGCTGTGTCCGTGTTCGTGCCGCCCACCAGGGTATCGCCGCCGTTGCCGCCGATGAGGATATCGTTGCCAGCTCCGCCATTGAGGGTGTTGCTGCCGTCATTACCGATAAGCGTGTTGGCAGTGGTATTGCCGGTGGCGTTGATACTAGCAGTCCCGGTCAGGGTAACGTTCTCGAGGTTCGCGAGACTGGCGATCGAGTACGTGATGGAGCTCTCGACCGTATCGGTGCCGGCGGAAGCGCCTTCCACCACAACATCGCCTGCGTTGTCGACCACGTAGGTGTCGTCGCCAAGGCCGCCAGCCATGCTGTCGACACCGCCCTTGGCATCCAGGCGGTTGTTCCCTGCATTGCCAGTGAGAATATTGGCGTCGTCATTGCCCGTGCCATTGATATTGCCGGCGCCGCCAAGAGTCAGGTTATCGACATTTGCCGCAAGGGTGTAGGTCGCAGCAGTGCTGACGACCGTATCAGTGCCTTCGGATGCGTTCTCGGTGATGACATCGTCGACATTGTCGACGAGATAGGTATCGTTGCCGGTCCCGCCCGCCAGGCTGTCCTTGCCGGCACCACCATCGAGGATATTGGCGGCCGCATCGCCCGTAAGGACATCTTCATTGGCGGATCCCGTCAGGTTTTCGATGCCGGAAAGAGTATCGCCGTCCGCATCCCCGCCAAGGCCGGTTCCTGCCACAAGGCTCACGGTTACCGCGGCACTGGATCCGGCATAGTTTGCTGTATCGTTACCGATTCCGCCCGAAAGGGTATCTGCGCCGGTACCGCCTTGCAGGAAGTCGTCGCCGTCTCCGCCAGAGAGGTTGTTTGCACCGCTGTTCCCGACCAGTGCGTTGGCCGCGGTGTTGCCGGTAGCATTGATGTTGCCGGACCCTATGAGGGTGACGTTCTCGACATTGGAGAGGGCCGCCAAGCTGAAATCGATCGAAGAGTTGACTGTATCGGTGCCGGCCGAAGTCGCTTCCACAACCGTGTCACCGGCATTGTCAACAACGAAGGTATCGTTGCCGAGACCACCTGTCATGGCGTCAGCACCGCCACCGCCATCAAGATAATCATTGCCATCGCCGCCGGAAAGAGCGTTTGTGCCAACGTTGCCGATGATGACGTTGTCGAGAACGTTGCCTGCGCCGTTGATATTGCCGGAGCCGGTGAGAGTCAGATTCTCGACGTTGACGCCAAGAGTGAAAGTGGCTGAGCTCTGGACGATGTCCGTTCCGCCGGCCACGGCTTCCACGGCCGTATCCGTCGTACTGTCGGCGATGTAGAGATCGTCACCAGCACCGCCGGTCATGGCGTCATTGCCAAAACCGCCATCGAGCGTATCGTTCCCGTTGCCGCCAGTGAGGGTGTCGTTGCCGAGGCCACCGACCAGCAGATCGTTGCCGTCACTGCCAGAAAGCGCATTGGCGGCGTCGTTGCCGATGATCTTGTTGTCAGAGGCGTTGCCGGTAATGCCGATGGCCGTCGTCCCGACCGCAGCACGGCCTTCCTCGACGTTACTGTCCATGGTGAATGTAACAGCACCTTCAGCAATGTCGTAGCCGGCATTCTTGTCTTCGATGATGCTGTCGCCGGCAACGCTGACATAATAGTAATCGTCTCCGGTGCCTCCCACCATTACGTCGGCAGCAGCGCCGCCATCGATGATGTCGTTACCTACACCGCCCTCGATACGGTTGACGGATGCATTGCCGACGAGGGTATCGTCAAAGCTCGAGCCCCTCAGGTTCTCGATCGCGATATAGGTGTCTCCGGCGGCATCTCCGTTATTGCTGCTCGGTACCAGGAGATTGACCGTCAGGCCAGTAGATGCGTTTTCATAGGACGCCGTGTCGGTGCCGCCGGCGCCATCGAGGACATCAGCGCCTGCACCACCGGTCAGCGTATTGTTCTTGCCGTCGCCCTTGAGGCTGTCGTTGAAGGATGAACCGATGACATCTGTCACCACTGCATAGGTATCGCCCGCGGCTGCGCCTGTATTATTGGCGATGGTCGTGAGATCCACGGTCACTCCCGCCGCGACGTCATGATAACTGACCGTGTCACCGAGTGTTCCGTTGAGCCATGTTCCCTTCGTCGTTTGACCTTCCTCGGCAAGGGTGGCGAAGGCTTTCATAAGATCGGATCGGCCGAGCTGGCCAGATGTCAGTTTTGCAAGATAGAAGTCGCGAACGGCATCCGTCGGCTGATGTCCGATGGCATTCATGTACATGCGGGTGACGAAAGCTGAATCCGTGAGGGTCGCATACTTCGTCGTGAACTCTGTCGACGCGATGATGTTGGTGGCAAGCAGGTTTTCGTTGAGGTGCCCGTTCTGGATATACTGAGCGAGTACATGTTCCTCATCGGCGCTCATGGAGCGACCCAGAGCGGTCTCGTAGACGAGGCCAGCACGAGTGATAAACTTCGCCTTAGTGGCAAGATCGATCGTGATACTGCCGCTGGCGAGAATGATCGGCATCGAGGAAGTTGAGGCCCAATTCGTCGGGTTTGAGATATCCCAGGTCCACGTCTCAACGTTGTTGGCGTCGATGATGTGGCTCGCGGATGCCACTGAGGCGCCGCCGAGCGTACGAACCCACTGATTGCTGCCGTTATTACCGACGAAAATCGTCATCTTGTCGAGAAGTGTGACATTCTGGACTGTGAGCACCCACTCGGCCGGCGTGTCGTCCTGGAAATTCTTTGCGCGGGACGAGATGGCGCCCATAGCGCCCTGCGCATCGCCATCAAGCAGTTTCCAAACGAAATACTGGAGGGTTTCCGGGGATTCTTGGAAGATTTGGTTGGCGCCGAAAGTCACAGTTCTCTGCGAAGTCTGGGCGCCCGTATCATTGTTGAAGGCGGTGCTGGTGCTGATGATGCTGCCATCCAGGCAAGTAGTGACACTCACCGCAGATTCCGCAATGCCATTGCCGTCGAGATCTACTTGCGTCGTCACGATGGAGCCGTCGGCGCTAGTGGTGGTGACGCGTTTGGACGCAAGAACACCACCGGCTATGGTCGTCACTGTCGTTTCGGTGACAGTTCCATCGGCATTATATGCGACGGATGTGGTTGTGTTTTTGTCTGCCGCACCATCTCCATTCACGTCATGGACAGTTTCGGTTAGGGTGAAATTGGCGTTCTCGGTGGTGACGGACGTTCCAGTGATACCGCCGAAGCCGTCGCGATACGTTTTTGTGACGGTGATGCCGCCATTTTCGTTTGAAGCGGTGACGAATTCTTGTGAATAGGCTGGTGCGCCGTTGATGCCGACCGACGTACGGTTTTCGACCACGCTGCCGTCCGGCTTCCGGGTGGTGACAACGGTGAGATCAATGACGCCGTCGCCGTTACGATCGCGCATGGTCGTGACGACGTTTCCGTCAGCTGACGTTTGGGTAGATGCCGAATGCAGAAGCGCGTTGATGCCGACCTGGTTGACGAGGTGGGTTTCGATGAGACGGCCGTCCTGGAGCAGGTTGCTGGTGGAAACAATATCGGAACGTCCGTCACCATTGTAATCGAGGGAAATACTGGCGATTCGACCATCGTCGGTTTTAACGAGCTTTGCGATATCGCGCAGCGAGCCGTCGGCATTGACGACGACTGTGTCCGTGGTGATGAGTCCGTCTGCTGTGATCGATTGGGTTTTCTTGCTCGTCGTCGCGATTGTGGCGGCGCCGGTGAGGTTCGACTGAACGGTCTTAGCGGTTTGGTCGGCACTGATGGTGGTGACGGTTGTGCCGTTAATGCCGCCTGCCTGGTTGAGCGTCTCTGTGCGGCTGCCGTCGGCGTTGAGGACAGTTGTGGTCGTCTGGGTATCGATGACGGTGCCGGCCCCATTCTTGGTCTGGACCTGCTGGTAGAGTCCGTTGGAAGCGGTCGTGGTCGTGACCGTGGAAACGATCGCGTTGGATGGATTCCGGGTAGTAACGACATCGACTTGGTTTCCGTCAGCACCGAGCGTGCTGACACGGGATGTTATGGTGATGGCGCCGACAACATATGTCTCCGTGGCGCTGCGGCGGTCGCCACTCGCGATGACCGTTCTGATGGATCTGACACTACCGTCCGCATTGATCTCCGTGCTGGTCAGTGTCTCGCTGCCATTGGCATTGATAACACGAGATACGATGCGCTTAGTATCCCAACTACCGTTGCCGTCCATGTCCATTTCGCTGGTCGTGACCAGACCGTTGCCGCTCACCGTCTCGCGTTCGGCTTGAAAGTTGCCGGCCAAGGTGCTGCGGGTGATTGTCTTGGTTTGACTGCCGTTGGCATTAAGGATCGTTTCGTCAATCTCAGTGATGTCCACATTTCCGTCGCCGTCGATATCGAGGGCGTTTGTGACTACAAGGCCTGTCGGGTTTGTCGTGGTGTCGATTCTGCTAACTAACTCGTCAGCGGAATTGTAATTGCGAGTTGTTTCGGTAACGGTGCCGTCCAAGCCGACCGACCTTTCATAGGTCTGCGACATGGGCACGGCGCCGTGCCAATGACTGATTTCGTTGACGGAACTACCGTCATGGCTTGTTGTTGTCTCAACCTCGATCGCCAGATTACCATTGCGCCAGGTATTGACTGTCTTGGTGATGCTACCGTCATCGTTGCGAGTGGTTGTTTCGATCGTCTTCAGCTCATATCCGCCGGCCCCGTCGCTGTCGTAAAGGCGCTCGACGGTCAATCCGTCCGAACTCACTGTTTCGAGCAGTCGATCAATGGCGATACCGTTGGTGTTCTTCTTCTCTTGAAGGATGATTTTGGATCCGTCATTGGAGATCGTCGTTGTCGAGACCGTGACGAAGTCGAAACTACCGTCCCCGTTGAGGTCGTCTTTCAGGGTGAGGACATCGCCGGAAGCGCTTTTTTCGGTGACAAATGTCGAGATGACTTTTCCGGAACCGGCGGCTATGGTTTTGAGCAGGCTGATGGAGCCATCCGCGGCTAGGTGCTGTACGGCAGAGTCGCGGCGATCAACGACATTGTCTCCATTATAGTCAAGCTCTACTTCAGAATCGAAGCTGTTTGCGGAGATCGTCGTGACGATCCTGTTGATGACGCTGCCATCTGCATCGTACGTGATTTCGGTCGTGACGGTTTCGCCATTCTCCTTGCGGGTGAAAGAAGCTGTGGAATCGATTGACCCATCGCCATTTTCGTCAGCTTCGCTATGACGCGCGTCGCGCGATTTCGAGATGGTCGAGGTCTCACGCGCGGCGAGCGAGCCGTCACCGTAGGTTGACACCTTAATCTCGTTGACGGCTCCGCCCGCCGCCATGATCTTTTGCGCATTTGTGGTGAAGTCGTAGCTGCCGTTTGCGTCGATATCGACCTTAACTTCGGAGATCATACCGTTGGCGCTGAGCCAGAATTCCTGCGCGCCTCGCATAGATCCGTCCAGATTCCTTGTCTCTGTGACGATTGTCGTATTGCCCAAGATGTCAAGGCTGGTTGTTTCGGTGACATCTGTTTCGAAGAGGTTATTGGCGTCCTCGTCGCTACGGATGCGAACACTGAGGCCATTGTTGCTGGTCGTCACACTCTCGCGCCAGCTGATAGAGCCGTCTTTCTGGAGATCGCGGCTGAGTTCTGTGAAAGTGCCATCGCCGTTGTGGGTAACGGTCTTTGAAAGATCTGTGAATCCGTCGCCGTCGCGGTCGAAAGTATACACGGTCTCCTTGCCATCGATGAAGGTGCGGGTCTCTTCCAGTAGGTCCGCATTAGCGTTCTTCACGGTGATCACAACATCTCGACTTCCGGCGACGTGGAGGATGGTTTCCTCAATCTGCACAATCTCGGCGGTACCGTCGCCATCGGCGTCGATCGAAACCTGCCGCCAGAGACCATCCGCGCGCGTTTGGGTCATCTGTGTCGCGATAATGTCGCCATTGCGGCTTTTCTTTTCCTCCACAATGGTCTTGTCCCCATTGAGGAGTTCCGTCACTGTGGCGGTGACGAAGAAGTCGAAGACGCCGTCACCGTCGATATCTGATTTGGTTGTGCGGGTTTCGCCAGCTCCGTCCGTCTCGATGACGGTGCGGCTGACAAGGCTATTGTCGCCCGCCCGCATGTCAATCGTCTGAACTCGCGATTTGTCAATCAGACTCTCGACTGTGACGTCGCTCGTCTTTATGTCGACAATGCCGTCGCCGTTGAGATCGATATCGACCGTTCGGGCAAATCCGTCGGTGGAATAGGTGGTGGTCTGATTGTTGACGGCGGTCCCGTCCGGATTGAGCCTCTGCTCGACGACAACATGGAATCCGGTCGGATACGTATGATATTCGGCGCTGGTATAGTAGCCGGAGCCGCGATCATCGCGAAGGATGGAAAGGAGGTCTCCCGTTGCCGATCTCGTCGTCTGCGTTGCTTCCTCGAGTACGCCTCCGCCATTGGTGACCGAACGCGTCTCAATGACCGAAGCGCCCGCACCTAGCACTTTGGCCAGAGTTTCGATTCGTTCGTAGACGCCGTCGCCATCGAGATCGAATCGGGCGATACGCAAGGAGCCGTCTGCGCTGCTGGTGGTCTCGATACGACCGGAGAAAGACCCATCGATGGCGTAGGTTGCATTCGTGATCGTGACGCTGTCATCCAGGTTCGTGACTTCTTGATGATCGAGGATCTTGCCATCGGTGTCACCCGCGAGACCGACACTAGCTGCCTTGCCTACGCTGTCGTCCGCCCATGTGAACGTGGTAGTACCTTGGATGCTCGAGCCATCTGAAAGACGCACGTCTGCGGAATCGAGCGTTAGCTTGATTGATTTGATCCCGATTTCGTCAAGAGTAAGAGTGGTTGTCGTGCCATCGGCATTAGTACGTACAATGCGGAAGTCGGCAAAACGATCATCGGCGGCGGTCAGATACCCATCATTGTCTGTGTCGAAGACAGCGCGTAGCGCCTCCATGTCGGATTTTGCTGACGGATCCCAGTCGCTGAATACGATCTCTTTGCGCTCAGTAATGGTGCCGTCACCATTGGAATCAATAGCGAGAACGCCGTTACCGAGGCCCGCCCAAGCAGTGCGGTACTGACGACCGTCCCCGGCCATGTCGAAGAATTGGTTGGAGCTGTCATGTTGTTCGATATTGATGCCGCCGCCCGTCAGATCCAGGACGATAGGATAGATAGCTCGCTGCGGCCCTGCCGTTATTCCCTGTTGATCCAATTCTCGAAGAACTTCATTCACTCGGCGCGCATGATAGGTGCCGAGTGGCCCATCAATAAAAGCCCCGGGCGCGGGGTCGGCAGCCTGTGGATTAATGCCGGCGTTTTGGAAAAAGTGTTCCAGCTCATGAACTACTTTGTGTCGATCGCTCAATGGCACTCTTTTGCCATCAAGCAACCCTTGCGTATCGAAGTAAGAGTCCGGCTTCTGAAAATCAAACTGAATCCTGTGAGTACGCGTTGTCGGGTCGTAATACGTCCAGTTGCCAGTTTCATAACCTGGGATACCTAAGGTGCCCGGGCCCCCAATGGTGACGCCCCCTTTCGGTGCGTTGACTGCATCTTGGCTGAGAAGTGAAGACTCTCGAAGCACTTGATGCATTTTTGCGGCGTTGGTCAGATTGACCCCGTAATTTGGATCAATAAAATGATAGTTGTCCGGAAAGCCGAAGTTTGGCCTAGCTGCATCTATTAGGTCTTTCGGCGTTACGCCGAGATCTCTCGCCCTTGACTCTACAGCCTTTTCGAAGCCTCGATCGACTAGACTGCCATCTTTGTTGTAGCCAGTGTCTGCGCGTACCTGTGCCTCCTTTGCGCTGTAGCCGAGCTCCATGTCGTGAGCGATCATCTCACTGCGATGCGCCGCATCGTTTCCAGCAGAGGGCGTTTTTTGGCCTCCTTGTTTATCTTTGGCTTCCTTGGCTTTGGTCTCCTTAGCCATATCATTTGCATCGCGTGGACCATTTCTTGTTGCCATAGCGGAAAGCCCCCTGTCATGTCATAGGCTAAGCGGATTTGCAGCTGCTGATGCCTCGTGCATCAGCTTCGTAAGAGAGTCATCTCAGCACATGAGTGGAATACAGCCCTCGCTTAGCTCCCATTGCTCGAAGGCCATCCCAGTAATACGAGCTAAATGGCACTTCCCCGATCGCGGTCACTCCCACGTAATGTGCCTTTGCAAGTTCGGCGCCAAAATCCTTTTCTAGACAGCCATCCGCGCCAAGCACCCCACAGAACCCATATCCCCGTGATTCTGTAGCCTCCGAGTGGACGATGCAGATTGCTTCGCTCGCAGCTGCCTTGACCATTTTATCAAGTTGCTCCCTGACGAAGAGGCCACAGTCAAAGCTCTTTTGGTCGCGGTCCTTGCAGTCTGTACCAATGGGTGGGGCCTTTATGCTCAACAATCCAAGAGTAAATGACCCGACCTTCACGGTATCTCCGGTCAGTGACTCAATGGGACCCATTAGCAGGCGAGATTTTGCCTGTTGCGACGGGTCTACGCAGCCAAACTCGTATGCTTTCACGCCATCGATCGAAAACAGAAGGAATGTGGTTACCGATATTCCGAGCCACTTTTTAAAGGCGTTGCTGCTCATTTTCGTCCTCCAGATTCAATGTACACATTCTGTCCCTCACGCCGATATTCCACGTTATCAGCTAGTTGTATTTTTGCTGCGGATACTTCTGCGCTACTTCACTGCGTTTCTCGGCATTGTCATCTGTGTTGGGTTGTTGCACTTCATGTCAGTGCCCCATCGCAGAAATCTACCGCTCCCTCCCCGCCTCACCACCCATCTTCATGAGCGGCGAGAGGACGAACTCGATGAGCTTCCTTGTCCCGGTCTTGATCTCGACGGCGGCGACCATACCGGGAGAGAGATGCACGTCCCGGCCATCCACGTTCATGATGTCCTTTTCGAGGCGAACGCGTGTCGTGTAGATGAGACGTGGCGGTTGGCCGTTGCCGCTCTGCTGTTCGACGGCGTCATTCGAGATCGTCACCACATGGCCGGTGAGCGTGCCGTAGCGTGTGAACGGGAACGCATCCAGTTTCACGACCGCTTCCTGGCCTTCTTCGACGAAGCCAATATCCTTGTTCTCGATCTCGGCTTCGATCTCGATTCCGGCGTCTTCCGGCACGATGACCATGATCGGCTTGGCTGGCTCGACCACGCCGCCGATCGTGTGGAGCTGCAGCTGCTGGACCGTGCCGGCGACCGGCGCCATCAGGCGCTGCAGAGATTGGCGCTGGGTCGCCTTCTTCAATTCCTCGGTCAGCTGGCCGACCTTCTCTTCCGCGTCGGTCAGTTCCAGGAGGCGGTCGCGGTCGAACTCCTCCTTCACCTGCGCCATCTGGCGTTCGATGCCGGCGATGGCGGCGCGGGCTTCGTTCATGTGAGCGGCCGCCATATGGCCCTCGCCTTCGAGGGCGATGAGTTCCTGCTGCATCTCCAGGAATTGCTGACGAGGGGTGAGGCCTTTTTCCAGGAGGCCGCGGCGCGCCTCGACCTGTTCCTTTTTGAGGGGCAGCTGCGCCTGGATCTTGGCGATCTCGGCTTGCGCGGAGACACCGCCCGCACGCTGGCGCTCCAGCTCGCGTGCGAGGCCGGCGAGTTTCTCCGCCTGTTCGCCGAGCTGCGTCGCGCGCAAGGAGCGAGCCAGTGCCAGGGTCGCCGGGTCGAAGCCGGTGACCTGGTCATCAGGCGCATCCAACACCTCGCCGCCGGGCAACCCCAGGATCGAGCGCAGTCTTGCCACCAGCAGCGCCTGGCGCTGCAGATCCTTGGCGAGGCGATCGCTATCGGCACCGGTCGAGGTCGAATCCAGCTCGATGAGGAGATCGCCCTTGGCGACCTTCTGCCCCTCTTCCACCGCGATCGTGGTGACGACACCAGTCTCGAAGGCCTGGATCACCTTGGTACGGCCGGAGGGCACGATCTTGCCTTGGCCCACGGCCACGATATCGATCTCGCCGATGCAGGCCCATAGCAAAGCGATGGCGACGAAGGCCGAGATGGCGAGGGCCACCGCGCGGCCCAAAGGCGAAGGCGGCGTTTCCAGAACCTCGACGGCAGCGGGGAGGAATTCGCGCTCGTGGTCATTGCTGTTGAATATACCACCCAGACGGCCCATGGCTTCCCGCACCCGGCCGGGTGGGAGGGCCACGACGTTGCTGCCGGTTGTCACGTCCCCCGCTGTCACATCACTGGGCGGCATGCAGACCCCCTGGGCCATTGGCCGGTCCACTGGCCGGCGCCGCGGCCCCCGCATCGGCGATCTGGTAGTTATAGAGCTGGGCGTAACGGCCCTTGCCACGCATCAGCTGCTCATGGGTCCCGTCCTCGACCAGCCGGCCCTTCTCGATGGTGAGAATCCGGTGGCAGGACCGCACCGCCGAGAGCCGGTGGGCGATGATCAGCACCGTGCGGCCCTTTGAGATCGCCACCATGTTGTCGCGGATGATGCGCTCGGATTCATAGTCCAGCGCCGAGGTCGCCTCGTCGAAGATCAGGATCTTCGGGTTGTTGATGAGGGCGCGCGCAATGGCGATGCGCTGGCGCTGGCCGCCCGACAGACTGGCGCCCCGCTCACCCAGCACGCTGTCATAACCCTGCGGCAGTTCCAGGATGAAGTCATGGGCGCCGGCGAGCTTGGCGGCATTCACCACCCGCTCCATCGGCATGCCGGGATCGGTGAGGGCAATGTTCTCCCGGACCGTGCCGCTGAATAGCACATTCTCCTGCAGCACCACGCCGATCTGCCGCCGCAGCCAGGCCGGATCGATGAGGGCGAGGTCCATGCCATCCACCATCACTCGGCCGCGTTCCGGCACGAACAGGCGCTGCACCAGCTTGGTGAGCGTGCTCTTGCCCGAGCCCGAGGAGCCGACGATGCCGATGCTCTGGCCGGGTTGGATGTCGAGAGAGAGGTCGCTTAGAACCTCCGGCCCGTCCGTCCGGTAGCGGAAGATAACATGATCAAAGGTGATGCGGCCGGCGAGGCTCGGCGGGGTTGCTTTGTCGGCACGGTGAAGGGGTTCCGTGGGCGCATTCAAGATATCGCCCAATCGGTCGACCGAGATGCGCACCTGTTGGAAGTCCTGCCACATCTGCGCCATGCGCAGCACCGGCCCATGCACCTGCCCCGCCAGCATGTTGAAGGCGACCAGCGCGCCCACGGTGAGATCGCCGGAGAGCACCGCCTTGGCACCCAGATAAAGGGTCGCCAAGATGGTGATCTTGTTGATGAGCTGCGCCGTCTGGCTGGCGGTATTGCCGAGCTTGGTGACGCGGAAGGCGGCGGCGACATAACCCGCGATCTGCTCTTCCCATTTCCGCTGCATGCGGGGTTCCACCGCCATCGCCTTGGCCGTCTCGATGCCGGTGACCGATTCAACGAGGAAGGACTGGTTCTCCGCGCCGCGCGCGAATTTCTCATCCAGGCGGCGCTTGAACGCGGGGGTGACCAGGACGGAGAGCGCCACATAGAACGGGATCGCCGCCATCACCACCAGGGTCAGGGTCGAGCTGTAATACCACATGACGGCCAGGAACACGCCGGTGAAGACCAGATCAATCACCAGGGTCAGCGCATTGCCGGTGAGGAAGGAGCGGATGTTCTCCAGCTCTCGGACCCGCGCCACGGAATCGCCCACGCGGCGCGCCTGGAAATAGGCCAAGGGCAGCGACAGCATGTGCCGGAAGAGCTTGGCGCCCAGTTCCACATCCACCCGGTTGGTGGTGTGGCTAAAGATATAGGTGCGCATGCCCCCCAGCAGCACCTCGAACAGCGTGATGACGGCGAGGCCCATCACCAGCACATCGAGCGTGGTCAATCCCTGATGCACCAGCACCTTGTCGATGATCACCTGGAAGAACAAAGGTGTTACCAGCGCAAACAGCTGCAGCACGAAGGAGGCGATCAGCACTTCGGCCAATATACGTTTGTATTTCAGGATGGCCGGAATGAACCAGGCGATGTCGAACTTGGTAAACGCCTCACCGAGCGAGGCGCGCTTGGTCATCAGCAGCAGGCGACCGGTCCAGATCCGCTCCAACTCGGCACGCGAGATCGCCATCGGCCGGTTTTCTTCCGGGTCGTGAACCAGGGCTTTGGCTTGGGATGCGTCGTTTTCTGTGGGTTCTCCGGTTGCTACCTTGGCGAGAACGAAGTAACGGCCGTCCTTGGTCTCGGCGATAGCCGGCAGCGGTGTTTTGGTTAACCGGTCCCACCCGGTCCTAACCCAGCGCGCCTTGAGACCCGATTCCCGTGACGCCCGCAGCAGATCGGCGTCTTCAAGACCCTTGGGACCCGGGGCAAAGCGATGAGAGAGTGCTTTAGCGTCGACAGCCAAACCATGGAAGCGCAACATCAAAACCAGGCAAAGAAGCCCAGTATCAACGAGTTCTGGTGCTTTTGCAGCAGCACCATCCTGACCGATGGACGTCGCTTGATCGACCACACCTACCCCAATTCGCATCGACGTACTGGACGAACCCCTTCGTCAGCACTCCGTGGCAAGATATGTCTGAAGACCTAAATGTCGCAAGCCAGTTCTCCATCCAAACGCGACCGGTCTACAAAATGTCACGCGCAAGCTGTATGCAGGTAGTACGATTAATAATTTATATAAATCCTGGCCTATCCTTAAGCATCTTCCAGTAGTAGCTGCCAATTGTCGACGCGCTGCAAAATCGGAGGCAGGCTGCAGCACATTGCAAGACCGGTAGCATGACGGCGACCTGACGATGGAGCGCTTGCCGCGTGACTCCGCCAAATGTGACCTGCCCCCAACGCTGGACCACGGTTCTGGTATCCCGATGCCCCTCTTGGCTGAGCTCTGGCCTTGTGTCGCTGAGCAAGACGGCCGGCACGCGGGTCGTGGTTTCGCGCAGACGCGCCTTGATGGCGACATCAAGCGGCAGCACGGCGTTCTTGTCTTCGATGAAGTCGCCAAGATGTGAATCTTCCTCGTCGCCGATCGGCGTTTCGAGGGAGATCGGTTCTTTGGCGATCTTCAAGACCTTGCGGATCTTCTCCAGCGGCATCAACAGCTTCTCTGCCAATTCCTCCGGCGTCGGTTCGTGGCCGATTTCATGCAGCATCTGGCGGCTGGTGCGGACCTGATCGGCCTGGCGCCAAGTGTGGAGGCAGAGCTAGCGGACGGAAGTGGTGGGCCAGCTGGGCGCTAGTAATCCCGACAGCTCATTGCTCAAAATTGGCAAATAGTGAAAATCCCGCCACCGAAAATGAAAAAGCTAACTCGATGACTGGCAAATGCCAAAATCCGTTTCCGCGATTCATGTCTCATTGCGGAACGCCCGCAATAGACACACCCGCTTGACGCGCGCTAGCTTGTGATTGTGCTGCTAATAAAATATCATTAGTTGTCAATTTTCCGGCGAATTCACCGCACAGCTAGGCTCCGACACTTGATGAGCATCCTGGGAATCCATGGCATAGGCCACCAGTACGGCGGTGGCGAAACGCTCAGACAACAATGGCTGGCCCCGATCATCGATGGACTCCGGGAAGCCGGCTTCAAGCATGCCAGCGAAATGCAACTGGATTGCGTAGGGTATGGTGGATTGTTCCGGCGGGCGGGTGCGAGGACTGCCGGCTCGCCTCAGGTCGATCCGGAGCAGCTGGGTAATTGGGAAACCGAGATTATTGTTGAATGGTGGCGCGAAGCTGCCGCGCTCTCGGCGCGATCCAAAGGCGAAGCGAATCAGGAATCTCGCCAGATCCAACCCCCCGATTTCGAAGGACGCGGCCGAGTGCCGCGACTTGCGCAGCGCGCCCTCCTTCAGCTGACGAAGAGCAAGTTCTTCGGTGCCGTCGATGTAAGCCATGCGCTACTGCTCGATCTGAAGCAGGTGCGCCTGTTCCTGCATGATACCGAGATTAAGAAAGAGGTCCTTGCGCGCGTCTCCGCACTAATGAAGCCGGGATGCCGGGTGGTGATCGGCCATTCGCTCGGCTCCGTTGTCGCGTACGAAGCGCTTTGCGCAAATCCCCAATGGGGGATCGACACATTCATTTCCTTGGGATCGCCGCTTGGTATCCGGACTCTCGTGTTTGATATGCTTCAACCCCGGCCGCAAAACGGTGTCGGCACGTGGCCAAATGTACGCCGCTGGATAAACGTCGCGGATGAGGGAGACGTTGTCGCCTTGGAGAAGACTCTGCGCCCGCTCTTTGGCGGCGTTGAAGACCATCTTGTTTACAACGGCTGGCAGTCGCACGACGCTGGTCGGTACTTGTCCTCGAAGATCGTCGGAGCCACCATCGCGGCGGCGTTCTCCTGATGCGCGCCTCCGCCGACGAACGGCGCTATCTGATTACCATCGGGTCTCCCGATTGTCCGAACCTGCCGAGGCTGCTGCGGGTCGAAAAAGACATCAAGCTCATCGCCGATTTCTTCACAAGCGACGCGCAGCAATATGAGCACGTCCTCAAAGCGGAAATATCGCTCTCTGCATCTGCTAGTCAAATTCGGCAAGAATTGATTGGCTGGTTTGCCGATCCGGATCGCCGGGAGGCGGATCGCGTGGTCATATATGTCGCGGGACATGGCGATGCAACTGCAAGGTTCGGGGATCATTGCCTGCTCACAAGCGATAGCGATCCACGGCGTTCTGATAGCTACATTCGCACGTCTGATCTGGCTCGTTGGCTCTATGAAGGTGCTGGATTTCGTCCGCAGAGCATTCTGCTCATACTGGACGTTTGCTATGCTGGCGGAGGGGCCGCCGATGTCACCAAGGAATTGCACCCGGCCCATGCCAGAGTCCTGCGTGATGGTGCTGGATTCTGGGTAATGGCCACGTCCGATCCAAATTCAGAGGCAGCGGACGGTGCCTTCGTCAACGCCTTCCTCAACGTGACGGGTGACGATGCATGGTTTCCTGCGGGAGGCGCGCGATACATTTCACCCGCGGACCTGACCGAAGCGGTGAATGAACACTTCCGGAAACATGCGACTGTGCAGGAAGCAGTCTATTATGTGATGGGTGGCGGCAGACAGCGTGCATCATTCATCCGCAATCCCAATTTCACATCGGACTTTGAGGGCCTTTCATTCGAAGACCGTACACACTGGGAGTTGAAGGCACGGGGAATCGACTTTCACGGAGCCTCTGGTTGGTATTTTACGGGCCGCAAGGACGCGATCAAAAAGCTCGTGAACTGGTTGACGGCACCGAAATCTGATCTGCGGGCGCGTGTCGTGACTGGTGCGCCGGGGTCCGGAAAGTCCGCGGTGTTAAGTTGGCTAATCATGGCGACTCATCGAGCCACCAGGGACGCGATGATTGAAGCGGGATTGATCGATACCGACCTGCGAGCGCCGCCTCTCGATGCTGTCGTGGCGAAAGTGAATGTCCGAGGCATGAGGGTTGGCCAGATCGTTGCCGCTCTTGCTCAAGCTTTCGATGCGGATCAAGGCGAGCTAAGTGACCTTATTGCGGATCTGTCTTGTCGAGACGGGCCAATTGGGATTGTCATCGATTCACTTGACGAGGCCGCAGAGCCGACAACCATTGAACGCGACCTGCTCGACCCGTTGCGAGGCTGCAACTCGGTGAGGCTGATCGTTGGGAGCCGCAGGCAGGGGCGCAGCATTCCTTTGCGCGATTTTGCCGAGTGCATTGACCTTGATAGCAGCGAATACTTCGAGCAACGGGATGTTGTCGCGTTTGCCTACCGTCGCTTGACCGCCCCTAACGCAACATATGCATCGACGGATCAACACGTCCATGCGCACCATCTGGCCGACCTTGTGGCGACGCGCGCTGCGCGATCCTACCTGCTCGCGCGCCTCATCTGCCGGAGCCTCGCGGAAGCCCCGCCGATCGACACCTCAATCGCCAACTGGGCCGAAAGCTTCGATCTGCCGGTCGGCATAGAGGATGCCTTTGCATCCGACCTAGCCCGGTTCCCGCCTGAAAAACGGCGCGAGATTGTCGACCTCCTGATCCCGCTCGCCTATTCGCGCGGAAAGGGGTTACCCCAAAAGGGCGTTTGGCATCGGATCGCTTCAGCTGTGTCTGATCGACAATACACAAACGCCGACCTGCGCCTTCTTAAGGAAGAGGTGGGATATTATCTGATCCAGGACACCGAGTCCGACGAGGTTGTCTATCGCCTGTTCCATCAGACATTTGCCGACTATCTTCGCCGCCTTACGGCGGAAGAGGATGTCGAAAGAAGGTTTGCAGAAGGGCTTGCGGCGCTGGTGCCAAGGGAGAAAGGCGCACTCTCTTGGGATCAAGTCAGAGAACCTTATCTGCAGAACCACCTTCCATCACACGCTGCCGTGGCAGGAATACTAGAGTCCTATGTGCTGGATCTGGAATTTCTACTCAACATTTCGCCGATGGCTCTCCTTGCGGAACTACCTGGACTGCGCTCGCCGGATGCGAAAGCGGCCGGCTACGCGTTCCGGCGTGCATCGCACTGGATGCGGGCCGGGCAAGCTAGCCGGGCACTTTCCTACTTGGCGTGGGGTGCTTGTCAGTACCGCTCCGAAGCACTGGAGAGACAACTAAGACAGCGAGTTTCCACACTTCCTTGGTCGCCAGAATGGAGCATATCGCAGCAGATTCCTTCCAGCTATGTCTTGGCCGATATCGGGGAATCAACAACCGCGATCGCCGTTGGCATCGACCCGCAGCATGGTCCGATCGTTATACTGGGAACGCAGTCCGGGGCCTTGGTGGTCATTGACCCCACAACCTCGCGCGAAATCGGCCGATTTGTACCTGAACGGCTGGCGGTGGATTTTCGCGGCACCACACCGAGAGTAAACCGAATAATCCATTTGGTGCTGGGCCTGGAAGGGGTTGTCGTCGCATCGTGGAGCGACGGGTCTATCGGCGTGATCGATAGCGTCGGCCTCACGAAATTGGGCTGGTACAGCAGCGACAATGACCCTTTGGCGATGTGCGCTGTTCCGGCGGATGGCGAGACCCTTCTTGCTGCAAGTTACACTGATCTTCGCCTCCAACTCTGGCGGCTTCCCACGCTTGATGCCGCTGCAGAACGGAAAGAGTCTACCCGGTCGAAGGCATATGCGATTGCGGCGACGGAGTTCGATGGTGTCCCGGCGGTCGTTACGGGCGTCGACTCCTTTAATGAAGGTAGAAATACGGAAACGAATCTTCTGAGAATTTGGCGCGCACGAGATCTAGCTCCGCTCTGGATCTCTCCTGATGCTGATGGCGGGTGCATTGTTGGGTTGCTTGTTTGCAGAATCGCAAATACAGACTGGATTCTGACGCGAGACCTTTATGGCCACTCGGTTGCGGTGGACCCACATCGCGGAACCTACGCTTCCTTGGGCGAGACACTGAGCGACATATTGGGTGTCATTCCGCACGATCGGGGCATTCTGGTGATCGGCCTTCGCGGCACCCGGTTGACGCGAATCGCTCTTACGCCAAACGATTCAGAGGGTCGATCGGTCGATGTCCAAGAGATGCCAAGTCAAGTGGATCTCCCGCACGGGCATGTAAGTGAGATTCTGGTTCTTAGCGGACGGAAGGTAGTTGTCACTGAGTCCCATCAGAAAGTCCGTGTGTGGGACCTAGAAGAGTTGTTCAATACCGATGTTGCTGCGATACCGTCCCGCGTTTCGGACTCTTTCCGCACCAGCAAGACAGCGCTCACCGCAATCGGATCGCATGAAGGCAAAGTGTTCTGCGGAAATGGAGATGGTGACCTCTGGTGCTGGGATGTTGAAGGCACTGCTATTTGGCACCAGAGATGGCAAGACAACCGCATCGTGAAGATTGCCGGTTATACCGACTCTGGGGATTCCCTGTTAGCGGTTGCCATTGCCGGCGGCCTGCTTCAAATGATGAACGCAGAGACCGGACAAGCTCGCGGAACACCCATTAAGATCGGGGAAGAGGTCCTTGACGTCAGCATTCACTGGGTCTCAGATCGTCCAACGGCGTTGCTTGTCGTCAATCTCGAGCCACAGGGCCGACCCGGTCACTATGTTGTCCGACCGTTCGATCTGCGATCGGGCGTCGAACTACCAAGGCCGAAGCAGAGCGTCCTTGCTGAGGACTATCTCGAACTCGCCGGATACTATCGTACAAAACTGCTCTGCTGTGTTGCGGCTCTTGATGTGAGCGGAGAAACGCTCATTGCCTTTGCCGGTCCGAACGGCGAAGTTCGCGCCATGTCGCTGCAGTCATATGAAGAGTTGGATGTTTGGGGGGAAAGCTCTGTCTATGTCAAAGCGCTTGCTGCGACCAGCTTTCTTGACGCTGCGATCCTGATCGCCGGCGATGATAGCGGCGCATTGTTCTTAAGAGACTTGTCTCAGAAGCACTTGCGCGCCGTTCAACCGAGGGCCCACAACGGAGCACTCGTAGCGCTGCTGTTCGTCAGCGCAGGCAATGACCTGTTCATCGTGTCTGGCAGCACGGATGGCATGATCATTGTTTGGGATATCAATCTCGTGGCAGTAGAGACAATCGACGTGGGAAAACCGATTCAAAGCATGACTCTCGCTGGGCCAAATCAATTGGCAATTGCGACTGACCGCACCGTCGATCTCCTGCGCATTTCTTGGCTATCTCTTGGAAAGTGACAGATATCATCTCTAGGAACTCTCAGGCGCCATGCTCTCGGTCACCACCTTTGTCGGGCAGCAATCCTCGCCAGAAGTCCGCCAAGGTTTTTGTCCGGTGGTCATCAAACGCCCAGAGGGTGTCGGTGCGATAACCAGTGCGAACCTCCAATACACAGGCGCCGATTTCAGGCGCACCGTCCTAAGAGAGCAATTCCGGGAGCAGGCCTCCATCGAACCGATGCGCTGTTATCTCGCACCCACCTCCGGCCGTTAGCTTATAGAGAGTCAATGGCACCGGCACTTGATCGCCTGACATCGAGTCCATCACCAAGCGCGCCTGCATGACGAGGTCCCGATGACTCGTGACTGGCTGATCGAAGTCCTGTTCTGAAAGGCGTAGCGACGGGCTGAGGGCGGGAAGATAGTCGGCCTTTATGCTCAGGGAGCCAAAATCTCCACCTGCCTGCGTGTTCAAGGATCCCAATACGGATAGGGCTGCCTCATCATCGACAGGTCGAAACGCATAGATATCGGACGCCGGTCCGACTTGGAAGGGACGGTTACCTGTCACGTCCTCTGCCCCCAATGCTGATCGACCGCGAGCCCGGCGATCCGTACCAGGCGGTCATCTCAGTGCAGCACCGCCGCTCATCGGACTCAGTTCAGCAAATCCACTGCCGCCACCGTCAAAATGTCCAGGATTACGTTGGTGGCGCGCCGCACCAGCATGACCTTGTCGTCCGCGACCACATAGCGATAGGCAGGATCGAGCCGTGGCAGGCGCGATAGCAAGTCCGGCGGCAGATCGCGGTTCTCCAGTCCCGGCGGCAGGTGGCCGTTCCGTACCAGCTGCTTGGCAAGTCCGGGCGGCAATTCACCGCGTTTGGCGAGGCCAGGTGGCAGGCCCTTACCATCTTTGACGCCCTTCTTATTCTTGTTCTTCTTGCCACCGTTTTCATGTTCCCAGTCGTCGTAGTGACGCTGATAGTAGTCACGCAAGATGCGGCGCTCGATTTCGCCGATGATGATGTCGCCGATACCCGGCTCGCCGCTGACCGGCGGGGCGGCACCAGGCTCCGGTGCGGAATCAGCGCGTGCCACACCCGTCGCAAGAAAGGCTACGGCACCGATCGCAAAGATCATCGACGTTACATTCATGTTTCGGTCCTAAATTTCCCAATTCGTCTATGGAATGTAGGGAGCGTGCCCGGCAAGGCAAATCTCAAACCCGTGATATCACGACCGAAGGCCAAATAGCGCGCTGTGCCGCGAGGGCTGTCGCGGCACAGCGCTGGATGTGGCCGACACTTTGGGGCAAAATCGACCACACCATCTCTTTGTAAACTGACCTAATCCCGCGCCCTATTCAGTCTGCACCGTGATCTCGGCATCAACGAACAATGTCCCACCGGAAGACGTGCGATACTCATCGAACGTCACACCGCCCACGGTGGTTGAGGCGAACTTTGTAATGCCGTTGCCAGCGTTACCGTCACCGTCAAGCCAGGTCGCCTCGGCCGCGTCCGGAGCACCCAGAATCAATTTGTCACCCGAATTACCGACGATATAGAGCGTGTTGGCGTCGGCACCATTGTCATCTGCGAAATCAAGAACGTTCTTGGCATCCAGCCGGATGGTGGTGCCAAAACCTGCTTCCGGAAGGGCTTCCTGTGTGATCAGGATCGACTCGACGTCCTGGATATTCTGCCCCTCAAGATCGACCAGCAGATTGATCAAGGGGCCTGCCACTGAGCCATCTTCGATCTTGGTAAGGGCTATGGCACCGTCATCCACCCGCAGGATATCGATGCCATCACCCCCATTGATCGTATCGCCGGCACCAAAAACAAGAATGTCGTTGCCGCCATTGCCGTTCAGCGTATCGGCACCAGGCCCACCACGAAGAAGGTCGGCGTCATTGCTGCCGTTGAGGGTATCACCACCGGCTGCGCCGTAAGTCATATTGAACGAGCCGTCATTGGCGCTGCCATCGGCGAGTGTCTGGTTCGCCGCGGTGCCATCCACCGATCCAGTCAGAGCCTGGTCGACCGCCCCGGTGTCCGGCGAGATAACCGTGGTGTAGCCAGTAAGGTTCGGCCCGGCTGCATCGTCATTGTCATCCAGCTTGACGTTGCCACTGCCGGTCAGATCACCGGTCGTGACGCCAGCGCCAATCTGCAATGAGAAATCAGTCAACTGCACGTTCTGCACGCTGATATCACGCGAACCGACGACTGATTCGATGGCGACGCCGTACTTGTCATCGCTGTCGAAGATAAAGCCGCCATCGAGCAGGAAGGTGCCCTGCTGCCCTTGCAGGAACAGGCTGAACACATTCGCGGCGGCAATCACCGGATTGCTCTGATCGACCACCGTCAGCACCAGCTGCTGCTTGTTGACGTTGGAGTTGGTGATGATCGTGCCGGAGATCGCGCGCTCCACCGGCACGCCGGTCGATGCAGACGCCGTCGCAATGTTGTTCGTCAGGTCAGGCTCAGCACCGGCAAAGGTCGTCTCGGTCGCCGTGGCCGTCGCGGTAAAAGTCGGATTTGCCGGAATGACGCCGCCCGGCGCTGTCACCGCAAACGTGACGTCAACGCTCTGCGTGCCATTCGGTACCGTCAGGACGACAACACCCGACGCCGAGTTGTAGGTATAGGCATACCCACTCAAGGTACCGCTGGCGCCCAGGCCAGCCGTGAAACCGGTCGCCAGTTGCACGGTGATCTTATGGGCTTCGGAGCCATCAAGGTAGTCGCCGAAGGTGGCCTTCACCTGGACTGCGCCGGTTTCGCTCGATGAGAAGTTGGAGCCGCCGTCGGCGGAATCGGTCACGATGATCTGCACATTGTTGGGCAAGTCGGCCACCGCATCACGCTGCACCGTCAAGGTGCCGGTGATCGTGCTGGTCAGCCCACCGGTCGGATCGAGCAGCGCCCCTTCGATGTTGAGGCTGATATCGCCATCGGCATTGTCGGTCGGCGGCAGGATCGTGAGGTTGGCCAGGAGATTGACGGTTGTGTCGATGGAGACGTCAACGCCCGCACCCGTGAACAGCAGCGATGCCCCATCATAGATCTTCCAGCCGATCGGCAGAGCCTTGAGCGTCAGGCTGGTCAGTTGCTCGTTGTCGTTCGGCGTGAACGAGATGCCGAGCGGTTGCGGTGTGACCGTCGTACCGCCGGTATTCTGGTCGGCGATGCCGTCCTCATAGACCAGCGCGCTGCCAGTGATGGTGCCCTGTGCCTGATCGGCCACATTGAAGCTCAGCACCGCGGTGCTGCGATCCCCATCGGCGTCCTCGATGGTGTAGGTGAAATAATCCGTACCGCTGGCATTCCCATTGGCGATGTAGCTATAGGTGCCGTTAGCATTAAGCGTCAGCTTGCCGAGGGAGCCGGTGATCTCGCTGGCCACGTTGCTGGGCGACGGCCCGGCATTGTTGCCGGCGATGACGCCGACCACGCCACCGCCTGATTTGGCGCCATCGGCACCGAAGGTATCGTTGCCGGTGACGCCCGCCGGCACGGTGTTGACGGCAACAGTGCTGCCCGCATTGACAGTCCCGCCGTCGTCATTGGCCGCACTCGGCGCATCGTCATCGAAGCTGATATTCAGTATACCGATCGCTGTGCTGCCATCTGCATCGGTCACGGTGTAGGTCAGTGCTGCCGCCGCGTTGTTCTCGTCGCCGCCGGCCGCATGCAGGACATTGTCTTTGAGGGTCAGCGTATAGGCGCCGGTTGCTGGCGTGACCACGATCTCAAACAGAACCGAGCCGTTGCGCGCCCCGCCGGTGATGGTTGCGGTCAGTGTGTTGGACGCCCAGCCATAGCTGACCAGCTCCGTTCCGATCGTGTCGGTACTTCCGGCCAATGATGCAAAGCCGACCGAGCCGTAGCCATCCGCATTCATGGTATGCGCCAGCGTTCCCGAGAACGTCTTTTCATCGCTGTCCGGGTCTGGGCTTTGAGTATCGTCACCGATGGCGCTCAAGGCATTTCCGGCCAAGCCATCATCATCGACCAGCGCTTCGCTTGAACCGCCGAGCGGCGCGGTATCGGTGATGTTGATCTTGATCTGGGCCGTGGAGGTCGAGCCGTCAGCGTCCTTCATGGTGTAAGTGAAGGTCTCGTAGTCTACCCCATCCCCATCGGAGCCATCCGCCCCATGGTCGCGGACAGGCGCCATATAGCTGAACGAGCCATCGGCATTGAGGGTCAAAGAGCCACCGAGGCTGCCGGTCAGTACCGCCGCCACCGCCGTCTTGCCGCCATCTGCACCCACCGAGTCATTAACAAGCACACCGACGAACGGTACGTTCAATGTCTGACCTTCGACGACCGCGTATTCGTCGTTCTGCGCCGAAGCACCCGTATCGGTGATGTTGATCTTGATCTGTGCGGTCGAGGTCGAACCATCGGCGTCCTTCATCGTATAGGTGAAGGTTTCAAAATCCGCCCCATCGCCGTCGGACCCGTCCACACCGTGGTCACGCACCGGGGCCGTATAGCTGAATGAGCCGTCAGCAGCGAGGGTTAACGAACCGCCGAGACTGCCGACCAGCACTGTAGCGATCGCCGCCTTGCCACCATCTGCACCGACTGTGTCATTGGCAAGTACGCCGGCCGCCGTCACATTCAGTCCCTGTCCCTCGACGACATTGTACTCATCATTTTGAGCAGATGCGCCGGTATCGGTGATGTTGATCTTGATCTGCGCGGTCGAGGTCGAGCCGTCGGCGTCCTTCATGGTGTAGGTGAAGGTCTCAAAGTCCGCGCCATCGCCATCCGAACCGTCGACACCATGGTCACGCACCGGCGCCGTGTAGCTGAACGAGCCGTCGGCAGCGAGGGTCAAGGAACCACCCAGGCTTCCCGTCAGCACGGCCGCCACAGCCGCCTTGCCACCATCGGCGCCGACCGTATCATTCAATAACACGCCGGCCACCGGCACATTGAGTGTCTGGCCTTCAACGACATTGTACTCGTCGGGATTGGCAACAGCCCCGGTGTCGGTGATGTTGATCCTGATCTGGGCTGTCGACGTTGAGCCGTCGGCATCCCGCATCGTGTAGGTGAAAGTCTCGAAGTCTGGACCATCACCGTCCGACCCATCGATGCCATGGTCACGCACTGGCGCCGTATAGCTGAATGAACCATCAGCATTGAGGGTCAAGGAACCGCCGAGACTGCCGGTCAACCCGGCGGCGACGCCCGCCTTGCCGCCATCGGCACCGACCGAGTCATTGGCCAACACGCCAGCGGCAACAACGTTGAGACTCTGACCCTCGATAACGTTGTACTCGTCATTCTGGGCCGACGCCCCGGTATCCGTGATGTTGATCTTGATCTGGGCCGTCGAGGACGTTCCGTCCGAATCCTTTATTTCATAGGTGAAAGTCTCAAAGTCCGCGCCGTCGCCGTCGGAACCATCAACACCATGGTCGCGCACCGGGGCCGTGTAGCTGAAAGTGCCGTCAGCATTGAGAGACAGCGACCCGCCGAGGCTGCCAATCAGCACCGCCGCCGTCACCTGGCCGGGACCATCCTTGCCGTAGTTGTCATTGGCATCGACATCCTTGCCAGTCAGCGCCGTGCCCTCGACGACCGTATACTCGTCGTTGACCGCGGCAGGACCGGAATCGGTGATATTGATCTTGATCTCGGCCGTTGACGTCGAACCGTCGGCATCCTTCACCGTATAGGTGAAGATCTCGTAATCCGGCACCGCGTCATCATGATCGACCGAGGCCGGCGCCGTGTAACTGAACGACCCGTCGGCATTGAGCGTGAGCGACCCGCCCAGGCTACCGATCAGCGCTGCCGCCACCGCCACTTTGCCGCCATCGGCACCGGAGATGTCATTGGCCAACACACCTGCGGACGGGACGTTGAGAGCCAGCCCTTCGCCAACCGTGTATTCGTCATTCACTCCGATCGGGGCATCATCGACGATGTCGATGATGAGCGTATCATCAGAATGATCGCCGTCCACATCCGTCACAACGACGGCGAAATCATCTGTCACCGCTCCGCCGGAATGGTCGACATTGTCAAGCAGCGTATAGATATAGCTCAACGTACCACCCGGCCCATCGAAGGCCGTGATCAATAGATCACCATGAAGACCGTGAACGGTCACACCAACGCCAGCCACGACCGGGCCGTCCTTGCCGGCGAGCGTCAGCGATCCGAAGCCGTCCGGGGTTGCAAACGACATCGTACCGCCGGCGTGTTCGGAGGTGTCGCTGTCATTGCCGCCGTCATTGTCGGCGCCTTCTCCTGTACCAACCGGCTCAGCAACGCTGTTGATTGTCCGAACCGGTAGGCCCTTTTCGTCGACCGTATTATCGTTCTCGCCGTCTGGTTCAAGGTCCAGCTCGGTCCCCTCGTCATAAATGTTAATCGTCAATATCGCCTGAGCGGAATCAAAATCACCATCGGTCAGGGTGTAGGTGAACTTATCGTCGCCGATCAACGGATCGCTATCGCTGCGGGTATAGACGTAATATCCGTCTGCATAGATGGTCAGAGTGCCATGCTCGCCGTCGATCACATAACCGGCCCCATGCACCGGATCGCTGGTCGCCACCGGCAGATTTGCCGGTTCCGCGACAGATACGATGGCAGATACGGCGGCGCCGTCCGCGCCGACGGCATCCTTGCCACTGGCCGGATCGGAGGTACCAATGCCGGTGATGACATTGCCATCCGTCGATTGCAGGTTCGCCACGCTGTCAAAATCGTTTGATGCTGTCGGCGTGTCATCATCGATATTGATATCGAGCTTGGCGATGACTGTATCGCCGTCCTTATCGGTCACCCGATACTCGATGTTCAGAATGAAGTTGTTTTCGCCTTGGATGGCCCCATGCGGTATCGCCGCAAGTTGCGTCACTCTGTATTCGCCAGTGGTCTGATCAACGATGATTTTGATATAGTCCGTGCCGCCGTAGGAAAGCGTTATGTTTGCGCCATCTATAGTCGTAGTTAAGAAGACACCCACCTGAGGAGTGGTGACCGAAGCGACTGAAACCGAGCCGGGTCCGTCCGAACCGAAATCAAAATTCAACGTGCCGATCACGTAGGGATGACCATCGACGTCGAGGGATGGCAGGGGGTCGCCGGCATCAGGCGCATCGTCGCTCGCCGGGTCAGTCGGATTTCCGCCAGGCATCAGATCGTCATCAAAATAGGCGGTCTGGGTCTCGCCAACGCTCGGGCCGTCATCCTCGAAACGGATATACTTTCCGATGTCGAAGCTGGAATTCGCCGTGTCGTCGTCATTATCGGTGACGGTCAGCGTCGCATTGAGGTAACCCGCACCGAGAGCGAGGACTTCGTCCTCATATGAGAAGGCACCATCAGAACCGTGGTCGATGGCGCGATATTGCGCAAGCTCGACGGCGCCTGTACTCGCATTGATCACCAGGGCAAAGACGGTTTCGTCCTGCCCGTTGGCGGTCACAATACCGCGCACGATGCCATCCGGTCCCTTTTCCAGCCGGACAGTTTCGCCCGACAACGTGTCGACCAGCGCGGTCTCGCTCTTGAGGATATCCAAACCATAGGCGTGGCTCTTTTCGCCATCGGCACCGGCATCGAATGTGAAGAAGATATCGGTCAGATCCGCGCCGGCATGACCGATGATCGCACCGATATTTGTCAGTGCGAGCGCGATCGGCGAATCCAGCTCGTCATTCTCCTTGCGCGGGCCGTCCTGCGGCGTCCCATTGCCGATCCCATCGACGTCACCTTGGGTCGGCCGGACGGTTTCGTCGGAGAACAGTTGGATAAAGTCACCCTCGGAATCCTGGCCGCGAGTCTCGATCGCCGGCATGTCATCATCGACATTGATTTCGATGGCGGTCGAGATGGTGTCACCGTCATTGTCCGTGGCGATGACGGGGAGGGTCAGTGTGAGATTGTTCTCGAACCCTGTATTGGGATCCTCAGGCGCCTCGTGCTGCAAGGCTTCATTGAGTTGAAACAGGAAGTAGCCGAAATAGTTGATGCTGACTTCGAAAATATCTACGCGAACGTTGTTGCGTTCGACATAGCCGAAGATGTAGGTCGGATCGGTCGCATCCCAAAGGATCGTCTCGCCGATCGAGGTCTTGTAGGGACTGTCTGCACCGTCCGCGATATCGAACCGGAAGGGTGCTTCATGGAGCGCTGGCCCATCACCACCGAACTCAACGGCGACGAAGCCTTCTACCCGCGCCGTCGCATTCAAACCGGCATTGACATCGTCGTCGCCGGGGGCGTCGTCGTGATTGCCGGCTTGAAGGTCATCTTCGTCGATGACGTTGCCCGCTGGGGTGGGAACCTCCTCCTCGGAAGACCCCTCGCTATAGAGAACCTTTGCGTCGAAGGGGACGTCATCCTTGAACGCCGCTTCGAAGGTGGCCTCGACCGTCGTGCCGTTCGAGTCGATGACCTGGAATGCAATATTGGCCGTCAGCAGGTCCTGAATGTTCGGGCTGGCGCCATCCTCCAAATGATCCAGCGGCTCCTTCAATTCGACGGTCACGTCGAAGTGGCCGTCCATGCTGGGTGCGTTTGTGACCTTGATCTCAATGACGACCAGTCCGTCGGCAATGCCGCGGAGCGTGTGGCCATCGGACGCCACGGTCCATGCGATGATATTGCCGTTTGACTCCCAATCCAGCGGGAGACCATCTGTAAGCAGCTTCAGGTCGCCAGGCACTTCGCCGAAGAAGTCCACGTCGATCTTGACCAGTTGGACCATCGACTCCTTGTCGATATCGTCGCTATTGCCGGTGCCGTCCGTGCTCTCCGGCAGACCGTCGCCATCATTGTCTTCGTTGTCATCGGAATCGTATCTATCGTTGCCCTGATACGCGTAGAAGGCTTCCGTATTTTGGCGGGGTGGGAAATCGTCCTCATTCACCAAGGCCGTACCGATGCTCAAGATGACCGGCGTCTGGTCAATCTCTATCGTGTCATCCTCCGGATCGTAGAGAATGTTCTGGTTTTCAATGAGGTTGTAGTTGAGCGCAGTCGGATCAAGACCACCGACTGCGTTGAGGCCTCCGAGGCCGGCCGCCGGGTCGAAGGGCGAGAAAACGCCACCATTGTTGTCGACGCCGGCGCCCTGATCACCCGCCCCCGGGCCAGCCGCCGTCTGGATATCGAGATTGGGATCGGTCGAGGCGAGCACGGCCGCAACATCGACGGCGATACCATCCGAGCCGATGATCGTGACATCGCTCTGCCCAGTGGCCTCTGCATAGCCGAGCAGGATGACGGTTACGTCGCCCACCTTGACGGCAAGGTTGCCATTGTCACCGAGCCGGGCCACCAGTCCATCGGCCGGAAATGGGAGCTGGATGGTCTCACCTGGCGTTACCGGGACTCGCACCGCATTTTCACCCGCGGGCATCTGGACGGCAGTCGGCGACCCGCCGGATTGAGTCAGGTGCATCTGCTCGATGTCGCTTTCATTGATCGGCGTGCCGATGATGGCGGAATCGGACGCGACGGTGGTGGTGTCGGTGGCCATGGAACGCTCCCCAGGATCGTGCTGAAAATCAGCCGGTTTCTCTTATGCGCCCGGTCACGACGCAGCGCGGACCGCGCCTGCCGTGGATCGTGCATCGATGGGAAAACGGGCGGAAACCGGTCAATATTCCGCAAATTTGAGATGAATATTGGACTACCGGCACATAATCGTGTGCCGGTATTGGATTTAAACTTCTTGACCTGGAAGCGCTGCATGATGGTGTTTGGGCTGCCAGCTGCGCTCTTAACGCGAAACGAACGTTTGCGCTGGCAAGGTAATGCTCGCGCATGATTTCGTAGCGGACAGGCGTTGTTTTGGGTGCACAGCGGGGGCCACAGGTTGACCAGGCGTCGCGACATTGAGATCAGCCTGATCGGCTATCTGCCACGCTTGCGGCGCTTTGCGATCGGCCTCAGCGGATCCGTGGATGAGGGTGACGATCTAGTGCAGGCGGCGTGCCTGAAGGTGCTTGAGCGTTACAGTCAATGGCAAGCAGACACGCGGCTCGACAGTTGGGTCTACAAGATCATTCTGAATTTGTGGATTGATCGCCGCCGCTCAGCGACGCATCGCTTGTCCGTCCCAGGCGACGGGATCTGGGAGCAGATTCCTGGGGCTCCGTTGTTGGTCGAACTTGAAGCGCGACAAGATCTCCGGCGCACCTGGAGCGCCATCAAGGATCTTCCGGAAGATCAGCGGCAGGTGCTTCTGTTGGTCACAGTCGAAGGATTTAGCTATCAAGAGGCCGCCGATATGTTGGAGTTACCGATCGGGACCGTCATGAGCCGACTGGCGCGCGCCCGACTGGCCCTGGCAAAACTGGTCAATGGTACCGACGGGACGGAATAGAGTTGCCGCTCAATCGTTAGGAATTTTGATGTCTGAGAACCCCCAACCGATCGGCGAAGAAATGCTCACCCGTGTGATGCAATATTGTGACGGCGTGCTCGATGCGCGCGAAACCGAGATCGTCGCGCACGAAATCGCCGCCGACCCGGCTCTCCAGATTCTAGCCCGGGATCTTACGCTTGGCGCCACAGCCGCGCGCGAAGCACTGGCACCGTTGATCAATCAACCCGTGCCACTCGCCATGGCGCGTAGAATCACGAGTGCTAGAAGCACAACTCCTAGATTTTACGACAAACCTTTGTACCGCCAAGCTGCTGCTGCACTGGTCGGGCTGTTCATAGGTGCTGCTGCCATGGGACTATGGTCAGCCCCCGAGCAGAAGGACGGACTCCGCCTTGCCGGTGCCGATGACCAGATCGACGGTCAATTCGGCTCCAGCGCATTTCGTTCCGCGCTCATTTCCGTCCTGAGTGCCAAGCCGGATATTACTTCTCGTGCCTTCGCATTGGGAGAGCCAAGTATGGGCCAAGGCAGCGTTTCCGTGATACGATGGTTCGAGTTGGCGTCAGGTACGGATTGTGCCGAGTTCCGTCTCGATCAGCCAACTGACTTGTTGGCAAGTGGCGTTGCCTGTCAGCTCAAAGATGGCGGCTGGGAGCTAATGACTCTTCCCACTGCGCAGGAGTGATGGGTCACGTGGCCGCTGCCGATTTTCTTGGAGCGTGATCAGACTATGGACCTGCGCCGTCCCGTATCGATGTTACTTGCAGTAATCTATGTCGCCGCCGTGCAACTGAGCGCGGCCGTTCCGCTTGTCTTACTGAGCGACACCGCCTTAGGCAACAATGGGAACGGCGGTGGGAACGGTGGCAATGGCGGCAACGGGAACGGTGGGAATGGCGGCAATGGTGGGAATGGCGGCAACGGCGGCGGCAACAACGGCAATGGTGGAAATAACGGGAACGGCGGCAACAGCGGGAATAACGGAAGCAACGGGAGCAACGGCAATAACGCCAACGGCGATACGCCTGGGTCCGCAGCAGGAAAAAAAGGCAAGAAGTCCGATACAGTCGCAGACACGACGACGGCGGCAATGACAACGCCGGTGCCGGCGGCGGAAGAGGCCGAGGAGACCGTTGACCGCGGTGACCTTGATCGTGCGATCTCGCATGAGATTGTTGTCGCCAATGCGGGCACTGGACTCGATACCTTTGCCGACGCGAATGGCCTGCAGGTTCTCTCCCAGGACTCGCTCGCTGGCCTGGGTATCTCAGTTGCTCGGCTTTCGGTGCCGGCTACCTTATCTCTCAGCGACGCACGGGCCCGACTAAGGGCTTCCTTCCCGAACGCTTCGGTCGACTACAACCATGTCTATGCACCTCAGGCGAGCATGATCTTGCCGGCGCCAGACTACGCGCGCAATCAGGTCGGTTGGACTCCGGCGATCCAACAATGTGGCGCGGCAATTGAGCAATTGGGCATGCTCGACACGCTTGCCGACCTTAGTTTGCCACTCTTGTCCCCGGCCACCATCACCCAGGCGCTGTTCCTCGATGAGCCCGATGCAACGCCGGCCGATCCGACACATGGCAGCACGGTTGCGTCGATACTTGCCGGCCAAGGGGGCTTCGGGCTGCTCCCTAACGCGTCATTGTCAATCGCCGGCATATTCACGATCGATGAAGACGGCGCGCCCATCGCTAGTGCGACCGCCTTTGTAGGTGGATTGAACTGGCTGGCCGAGAGGGGCGTGACGGTCGTCAACACAAGTCTTAGCGGACCAGCAAACGAGTTTATGGAATTGGCCATCCAAGCGGCCGTTCAGCGTGACATTCGCATCGTCGCTGCGGTCGGCAATGATGGCTTACACCAGGTTCCACGCTATCCAGCGGCGTATCCGGGCGTTATCGGCGTTACGGCGGTGGACGTCGCCGAGCAGCCGTTTAAGCAGGCCAATAGCGGTTCCTTCGTGACATTTGCCGCGCCAGGTGTTGATTTGTGGGTGCCCTCGGCCAATGAGTTCCGCTTGGCGAGCCAAGCCGGCACGCCCGACGGTAGCTACGTCAGCGGCACATCGTTTGCGGCACCATTCGTTGCGGCTGCCCTTGCCACCAACGGCAACGACAGCGACGCATTAGCACGCTCCGCCCTGGATCTAGGTGACAAGGGCCGGGATCCGGTCTTTGGGTTCGGATTAATCCAAGCATCCGCGACCTGCTCTCCCGCGGCAGACTGAATGCCAGAGCGCCATGAGGCAGGCGCATTCTCTTACCCCCGCCTCATGCCGTGATCTCCAGCCAGAAGCCGGTTACAACTCCGCCTCATCATCTTCCGGCGCATAGCCGTTGATCTCATTGACGCGGTCCGACAGTGCTTTGGCAAAACTATCCTCGCCAGACGGCTCCTCACCTGATGAATCCTCCCCGGCATCGTCGGGCTCAGTGAGATTTGAATAGTCATCTCCATATGTATCTTCCAGCCGGTCCATGATGGCCTCAACGGTGCCTGGCGTCATGCGTTTGTTGCTCGCTTCCGCCAGAACCCCGGCCGCATCGTCGATGTCGACGACATCATCTCCGGTTGATTCCTCCGCCGCATCCTCATGTGCGGCCAGATCGTTCAACACACCCCGAAGGGTCTGGCTGATCGATCCCAGCGCCGAATTCGGCGACGCATTTTCCAAGGCATTAGGCGAGGCATGGAAAAAACCGTTCAGCTTTCCCAGGCCGTTCGCGGCGATATCTTCAGAGGTGGTGTCGTCACTATCGCCACTATTGTTCGGCCTATCGTCGTGTGCATTGTTGCGCTTATCTGCAGCGGATTCATGACCGGCGCTCTTACCGCCATGGTCGCTGCCGCTATTGCCGCCGCCGTTACCGCCACCGTTACCGCCACCATTGCCGCCGCCGTTACCGCCATTCTTGGCCATCGCGAAATTATCCAATGGGAGGGCCGTAAAGGCCGCGGTGCCGATCAACATGGCCGCACTCACCACAATAGTGCTGAGCAGAAGATTGTTTTTCCGATTCATCATTCGTCTCCAACTGGGTTCGCCGAGGCGCTACATGCACGAGCACCGCGATACGCAGGGAGAACGGAACGCTAAAGGCCCTTATTCCTCAAAACCGTTCGGCGGCGACGGCTATCACGGCTTTGTCCTACGTTGCGACAATCCTGTTCCACCAGTTTGTCACCGCATTTTGTCAATCCCGACCCTTTCCACCACCGTTGCCGCCTCCATTGCCACCGGCATTGCCTCCGGTGCCGCCTTTACCGGGGTTGTCATTGTCGCGACCTCCTGCATTATCGCCATGGCCAGCATTGCCATCCCCATCTGTCCCACCCGCCGGCCCACCTGAGCCACCGCCGCCTGTGCCACCACCGCCTGTGCCACCACCCGTGCCACCTGAGCCACCACCACCCGATCCGCCGTCGCTTCCACCCGGTCCGGTGGGGCCGCCGCCGCTGTCTGTTGATGGCCCGTTCGATGGGGCGCGATCGCGCGGATCTCGGGGATCAGTCTCGCCCGTATCGCCGGGAGTGGCACTCGAAGGTGGTCCGGCGGCCGTCGCAAAGTCACCGATCGACCCGACCTGTGGCGGCTGGTCAGCCTCGGTGATCAGAATGCTCTGCCCCTCCTCCGCCTCGGCCGTCTCGCCATTTTCGTTCGGTTTGGCAATGACCTTACCGGACAGAACATCGATGACGGTGGCACCATCAGATCCGACCGAAATGACAATGTCGGTACCTCTGATACCGACCGTCGCGATCGGTGTCGAAAACTCAACGCCAGTATCGTCAACGCTGACGTCACCCGTTGTGTAGCGAGCTATTCCGGACGGTACCGATATGGCCGCCGCTGACTTCAGCGCAGTGGGATCAAAGACATAGGAATCCAGCACGAGATCACTATCTGCCTCTAGCCGGAGGGTTGCCCCGTCCGGAAAACTGATCTCGATCGCAGAGTCAGAGGCTGTCCTAATCGCCTCGTCGGGCAGCAGCTTATCGCCGACTGCCGCCGCTTCTTCGCTGCCGCCGGCCGGCGTGCGGAAAGCGTCTTTGACGACGTCGACGACTTGGGCGATGGGTGTCGCTTCGGTGGCCGCGATGGCAACGCCGGAAAGCAAAAGAAGCCCCGCTATCGCAAGGGTGGGCAAGTTCTTCATGATGTCTACCCCATCGGATCCAGGCAAAACGAGATCAACGACGGTTGCCTAAGGCAATCGCAGTTCGATCACACTTGCACCTGACGACAACGAGCATATCCACTCTTTATTCCGACTTTCCTCAGCTCACAGATTATTTTCCTCGGCTCCACAGAGTCCGATGGCTTTGACAATCCTGCCGCGCCATCCTAGCGTCGGGTGGTGCATGGGGTACCGGCTCGGACATGATGTATTTGATTCAGCGCGGACTACCGGCCCTCGTCCTCGTCGGCGCGATTCTTCTGCGCATTCATGATCCGGTAATCCTCTCCGAGATGCGCATGCGCATTTTCGACACATTCCAGCGCCTCAGTCCGCGGGAATACGTGGCGACGCCGGTACGCGTGATCGACATCGACAACGCCAGCCTGCGACGCTATGGCCAATGGCCATGGCCGCGGAGTTTGATGGCAGAACTGATCGAGCGCCTGTCACAGGCCGGCGCCAAGGTCATCGCGCTTGATATCGTCTTTGCCGAGCATGACCGGACCGGACCGAAGGCGGCTACCGCCGGCTGGGGGCTGACCGACCAGGACCCACTCACCCGATCGATCATGGCGCGCGTCGCGGATCCCGATGAGATCCTGGCCAACGCCATCAAGGCTGCGCCAGTCGTTCTGGGATTGATTTTGACCAATGACCCGCTGGCAGGACCCATCCCCAAGCCCAAGAAAGGCATCGCTGTGCTGGGTGCCGGCAAGGACCCACGGAGTTTCGTCACGAGATTCTCAGGTCGCGCAGTGTCGAATCTGCCGCTCCTGCAGGATGTCGCCAAGGGGCAGGGTGCCATCAATGTGCTCACCGAACGCGACGCTGTCGTCCGACGGCTGCCGATGCTCCTCAATGCCGGCAACAAGCTCTATCCGAGCCTCGTTGCCGAAGCGCTGCGCATCGCGCAGAAGGGTTCGACCGTGGTTGTCAAATCATCCGGCGCCCAAGGGTATCAGGATTGGTGGCAGACCAAAGCACGCACATTGATCGATATCCAGGGCATCGGCGGCGTCACGATTGGCAAGCTGGCGCCGCAGACCGACGAGCAGGGACAGATCTGGCTCTATGACAGTGGCCGCGTTGCGTCGCGCACAATTCCGGCGTGGCAGGTACTCTCGGGCGCGACGACAGATTTATCTGGTGCAATTCTGTTCGTGGGCACCAGCGCGCCCGGACTTCTGGATCTGCGCGCGACCCCGAGCAGCCCCGTCACGCCGGGCGTCGAAATCCATGCTCAGATCGCCGAACAGATTGTCACAGGTGTTTCCCTCAATCGACCCTACTGGACAATCCTGCCGGAACTCGGCTTCCTCATCATTATCGGTAGCGCCATGATCGCGCTGCTGCCGCGAGTGGGTCCCCTCGGCTGTGCGTTGATCGGGGCATGCGCCATGACGGCCGCCATTGGCGCCGCCTGGTATGCCTTCACCGAGCGCGGCCAGCTGTTCGACCCGATCTATCCGGGCCTCGCCGCGCTCATCGTTTTCATCATTGGCGCTCTCTCTTCCTACTTGCGTTCGGATATCGAGCGCCGCGCGATCCGCTCCGCTTTCGGTCATTACCTCGCTCCTGAGATGGTCGAGCAACTGGCTGCAGATCCGTCACGCTTGCGCTTGGGTGGTGAAATGCGCCCGGTCACGATCCTGTTCTGCGACATCCGTGACTTCACCAGCATCGCCGAGCGCACATCGCCGCGGGAATTGACACAGATCCTGAATCGTTTCCTGACACCGATGACCGACGCGGTGCTCAGCCATGGCGGCACCATCGATAAATACATCGGCGACAGCATTATGGCATTCTGGAACGCGCCGCTGGATGATCGCAGCCATGCCAGCAATGCCTGCCACGCCGCGCTCGACATGCGTCGTCGCCTCGCTGCCCTCAACGCTGAACTGGAGCTTGAGGCAGAGGCTCAAGGGGTCAGCTTCCAACCGCTGCGGATGGGCATCGGTATCAACTCCGGTGCCTGCTTGGTCGGCAATCTGGGCTCCCAGCAGCGTTTCAACTACTCGGTCATTGGCGACGACGTCAATTTGGCCTCGCGGATCGAAGGTCTCTGCAAAGCCTATGGCGTCGACATCCTGATCAGCGGGGCGACGCTGGAGCTGGCCACAGATTTGGCCGCCCTGGAACTTGGCGCGGCCATGGTCAAGGGCAAGCTGATTAGCACGCAGGTCTGGGCGCTGATCGGCGACAATTCGCTGCTTGCCACTGAGGTATTTGCGAAGATTGCCTCGCGCCTGTCATGCGCACTGTCGGAGCTGAATGCCGGCCGTTTGCACACGGCTCTGGAGGAACTCAACCAATGCCGCCAACTCTCTAGCAGCCCTCTACTTGCGCCGCTCTACAACCACGTCGATGGATCGATTGCCCGCCAGCAGATTGCGGCAGGGGGCGCTGCGCCGGAAATTCAACCTCGACACTTTTCGCCGACCGGTTAACAGGCCCGATCTTGCCACTAACCTCGGCGCGGTTTAAGCGATAGACATCATGGAAGGAAGATTGGTGGGCCCGGAGGGCATATGGATTCTGTGCACTATCAAAGCACTGGAATGGCAAACCAGCCAGTTTGGGCCGATTGAAGCGATACGGCTATTCTGAGAAGTGGCTAACCATCACAGGCGACGCCCCCAACTAATGAAACAGGCCTCGCACATCGGCGCCAGTAGATGGCCTTTCAGGCGGTTGAAAAAACGTCGCCCGTCGGCATAGAAGGCGGAGTTCTGATGGATTTCAGGAGAGAGTGCCGCTGGGGCACCAGGGATCGCAGCCAAATTGACTGCACATCAAGCTGGACCGTTTGGCCTGCTGAACTACCAACTTCTAGGCGATCCTGTCGCGCCTCAAAGGAACGGGCGCAGGCCTTCGTTGCCTCGACAATACCAAACTCGACACACCGACCAAGTACGGCAAGCTCAAGCCTATGAGCAGGCCCAACAGCAGCCTGCCCTTGAAACGCCCGGCTGCGTTGGCGGTGTAGTTGAAGCTCACATCCTCAGCAGCTTTCTCCCATCCCACGAAGGCGAGAACCAAATAAGAGTGGGCCGGGGAAATGACGGCGACGGGCACGCCGAATAGACACGTACTCATCACCACAATGAGTTAGTGTAACCGGGGGGTTAGGCGAGTGCTGTAAAGAGCTCTGCCGCGCCTGTTGATTCCATTTTTTAAGGAAAATCGAAGCGATAGTCTAAGAGCATGAGACTACTGCGACAATTCATGCCGCAAGCACGAGCTATCAAAAGTCTGCGATATGCCGCGGTATGTCATCCGATGCGCGGCAGCCGCCGGATCACGTCAAGGAACGCCTCGCCGGCGCTGGATATCGGGCCATCGTTATGAATGACCTGGAGCGCCGGGTGCTCGACCGTCAGATTGCAAGCCCGCGCGATCCGTGCGGCGATCTCGCAAGAGCTTTCCCGGCCCCGCGCCAGTAACCGCGCTTGAAGCATGATCGGATCGACCATGATCAGGACGGGAAGCGCGGTCGGATAGCGGTCGATCGCTTCCGGGAAATGGGCACGGGAACCATTCACGACGACGTGCCGCCCGGCAAGCAGGTTGTCGTCGATCTCGCGGCCGATGCCATAGCCGAGCCCGTTTGCCACCCAGGATAGGGCAAAATCACCAGCCTGCTGACGCGTCGCGAAGCATGCTCGAGAAAGTGCTACATGCCTCTCGCCAGCGGCCTCTGCAGGGCGCGTGATGTACCGCCGTGCTATCAAGATGAGATCATCGCACCGCTCGGTCAACCTCTCCCTGACATAGTCGATCAGACTGTCTTTGCCGGAACCCGACGCACCCATGACATAAACCAGACGTCCGGTTTCATCCGATCTGCGCATGCCCTGCGCCTATGCTTTGAGTGGATAGCGATCGATGATGCGAAAGGGCTCACTGCGATCGACTTGAGCAAACAGGCACAGATCAGCGATTCTGATCGGCCCCGCCAGAACGGTCGCGAACAACTCCGCAAGCGCGTCACCGAGCTTTCGGCGCAGCACATTGTCGGCGATTCCTTCGGTCAGCGTGATGTGAAAGCGATATTCATCCAACACATAGGGATAGCCCCATTCAGCCACGAGCACCTGTTGTCGCGGCGTCAGGCAGGTTGAGAGGCGCTGCGTAGTCTCCTCCGCCAACGGAGTCGCTCGAAACCGATCGAAATGGCGCACGCATTGTGCGGCAAGATCCTGCGTTTCCCTGGCCGCATCCGTGGGGACCAAGGCCAGGAACTTGCCGATAACCGACAACTCCATCCGGTCAATTTGTATTGCCGAGCGCGTCGCAGCGAATTTGGCGAGCGCATCTCGCAGATCCGCTTCCTGCAGCCTGGGCACCAAGCGAAACGGCGGCTTGAGCGTTGCGTGAAGACCGTAATGGCGCGGTGCCACGGTCAGGGCGTGCAACAGGTCTGGCGAGAGGTCGGGAATCCGCGGCTGCGGCAGAAGGCCCCCGCTCGCGGCATCGCGGCCAAGCCAGGCATTCCCGATCAGTTGCAGCGCTTCGCCCAGACGCGGCGCAAAATAGACGGCATAGCGCGGTGTCATGCCGCCGCCTTGAAAGGTGCCAGTTCAAACAAGTGATCACACACCTTGGCGCGGATCGCGGCGTCATGGAAAATGCCGACAATCGCGCGATCTTGCGCCTTGGCCTCCAGGATCATCTCTGCGACGATGGCACCGTTCTCGGCATCCAGGGCAGCCGTCGGCTCGTCCAGCAACAGGATCGGAAAATCGGCGATAAACCCGCGCGCGATGTTGACCCGCTGCTGCTCGCCACCCGAGAATGTCGACGGCGCCAATTCCCACAGCCGTTCCGGAATGTTGACCCGGCGCAGCAGGATCGCGGCCTGTTCCCGCGCCGCGTCATCGGCGACGCCACGCTGGCGCAAAGGTTCAGCGACAATATCGAGGGTGGCCACGCGCGGTATCACGCGCAGGAACTGGCTGACATAGCCGAGACTGCGCTGCCGCACCGCCAGAATTTCGCGGGGCGCCGCGCGTGCCATATCCACCCAGCCACCGTCATGGCGCACACCGATCGTGCCGCGATCGACCCGGTAATTGGCGTAGAGTGCCCGCAGCAGGGTTGATTTCCCGCAGCCGGATGGGCCATGCAGCGCTACGCAGGAACCGAAATCGACGCTGAGCGAAAGTTCCTGAAAGACGCCGATCTCCACATCGCCCTGGGTGTGGAGCCGGAAGTTCTTCGCGATACCGCGCACATCGATGGCTTGGGTCATCATGGTCAGGCCTGAAGCACGGAGGATACCAGTAACTGGGTGTAGCGATGCTGCGGATCGTCGAGGACCTGGTCGGTGAGACCGGATTCCACCACCCGCCCGCGCTGCATCACCATCAATCGGTGCGCCAGCAACCGGACGACCGCAAGATCATGGGTCACCAGCACGACGGACAAATGCAGGCGAGTCACCAGCCCGCGTAGCAGATCAAGAAGGCGCGCCTGGACCGACACGTCCAAGCCACCTGTCGGTTCGTCCATGAATACAAGGCGAGGTCCGGTGACCAGATTGCGGGCAATCTGCAGTCGCTGCTGCATGCCACCGGAAAAGGTCTGCGGCAGATCGTCGATGCGTGCCGTATCGATCTCGACTCGCCCCAGCCAATCCAGCGCCTTGTCCCGGATCTGGCCATAATGGCGTTCGCCGACCGCCATCAGGCGTTCACCGATATTGGCACCCGCCGTGACCCCCAGGCGCAAGCCGTCGCGCGGATTCTGATGCACCATGCCCCAATCGGTGCGGATCAGGAAACGGCGCTCCGCCTCGCTCAATGCATAGAGATCGACCAAACCACGATGGCGCTGGTCATAGAAAATCCGACCGGCGGTCGGCTGCAACCGCGCCGATAGGCAGTTGAGGAGCGTGGTCTTGCCGGAGCCGGATTCACCGACGATGCCGATGATCTCGCCCGGCCACAGATCAACCGACACGTCGAGGCAACCAGCGCGGTCGCCATAATAGTGGCTGACATTCTGGACATTGAGCAGCGGACGATCCGACGTCATTCCGCCGCCTCCGACGCATCAACCGTCTGAGGGGCTGCTTCGCGGCGGTCAGCACAGTAATCGGTGTCGGAACAGGCATACATGCGAGTACCCAGATCGTCGGTCACGATTTCGTCCAGAAACGAATCCCTTGCGCCGCAGAGAGTGCAGGCATGATCCCATGTCTGAACTTCAAAGGGATGGTCGTCAAAATCGAGACTCTTCACCTTGGTGAAAGGCGGCACGGCATAAATGCGCTTCTCTCGCCCGGCGCCGAACAACAACAATGCCGGATTGTTGTCGAGCTTGGGGTTGTCGAATTTCGGGATCGGCGAGGGCCGCATGATATAGCGGTCATTGACCCGGACCGGATAATCATAGGCCGTGGCAATGCGGCCCAACAGGGCAATATCTTCATAGAGGCGGACATGCATGATGCCGTACTCGCCCAAGGCATGCATCTTGCGCGTCTCACTCTCGCGCGGCTCCAGCCAGCGCAACGGTTCGGGGATCGGCACCTGGAAGACCAGGATCTGGTCGGCCCGCAACGGCTTCTCGGGGAAGCGATGGCGGGTCTGGATGACGCTCGCCTCTTCGGTCCGCGCTGTCGTCGCAACGCCCGTGGTCTTGGCAAAGAAACTGCGGATCGAGACAGCGTTGGTGGTGTCGTCGGCGCCTTGGTCGATGACCTTGAGTGTATCGTCGCGGCCGATGATGCTGGCCGTCACCTGGATACCGCCCGTCCCCCAGCCATGCGGCATCGGCATTTCGCGTCCGCCGAACGGCACCTGATAACCGGGGATCGCCACGGCTTTCAGGATCGCGCGGCGGATCATCCGCTTGGTCTGTTCGTCGAGATAGGCGAAGTTGTAGCCCGCAGTGTCGGATGGCTCGCTCATTCCGCGGCCTCCCGCCTTTCGGCGCGCAGGGTGCGCAACGTGCCGAGTTCGGCCTGGAAATCGACATAATGCGGCAATTTCAGATGCTGCACAAAACCGGAGGCTTCCAGATTGTCGCAATGACAGAGGACGAATTCGGCATCCTGGGCCGGGCTGTCCGCTGTCTCGCCGAGTTCCGCCGCACGCAGTGATCGATCGACCAGTGCCATCGCCATCGCTTTGCGCTCGCCCTGGCAGAAGGCCAACCCATAGCCGCGGGTGAATTGCGGCGGCGTCTCGGCCGTGCCTTTGAACTGATTGATCATCTGGCACTCGGTGAGCTCGACCTCGCCGATATCGATCGGGAAAGGCAACTCCTCCGGCTGGATCTCCACCGACACCGCACCCATGCGAATCTCGCCGGCAAAAGGATGGCTGCGGCCATAACCGCGCTGTGTCGAATAGCCAAGGCCGAGCAGAAAGCCCTCATCGGCACGCGCCAGGGCCTGCAGGCGTGCATCCCGGTCCGCGGGAAATGCCAAAGGCTCGCGCGTGAGGTCAGCAATTGTGTCGCCCGCGTCGATATCAACCTCCGGCGCCAGGATTCCTTCCGCTGCCAAAATGTCCGTGACGCGCGGCATCGGCGGGATTGGCGCTGGATTATTGATCGACGGCTGTTGCGGCGGCGAAACGTTCGCACCTTCCGCGGCCAGGGTGAAATCGAGCAGACGATGAGTGTAATCGAAGGTGGGGCCGAGCACTTGGCCACCCGGCACATCCTTGAAAGTGGCTGAGATACGCCGCCGCATCGCCATCCGGCCGGTGTCGATCGGCAAGGTGTAACCGAGACGAGGCAAGGTCGTGCGGTAGGCGCGGATCAGGAAAATCGCTTCGACCAGATCGCCGCGCGCCTGCTTGATAGCGAGGGCGGCAAGATCCCGGTCGTAGAGAGCCCCCTCGCTCATCACTCGGTCGACAGCCAGAGACATCTGCTGTTCGATTTGGGCGATCGACAGTTCGGGCACCGCGGGATCGCCGCGCCGTTCCTCGGCCAACAGCTGATGTGCTGCCGCGATGGCCCGTTCACCACCCTTGACGGCCACATACATGATCAGGCCTCCACTGGGTGGGTTACCGCGAAGGTCGAGCGCGGCAGGGCCACAATTGCGTTATCGTGCACCAGAATCGTATCGAATCCGAGCGGGAACCGATGCTGGTTTGCCGCGAAGGCTGTCCAGAATCCGTCGCCCAAGCCGCGCACCGACAATTCCGTGGTGCCGTCGACACCGGGCCCTCGAAGTACGTGCCGCCGCGGGCCGTCAAACCCCGCCACCTGGAGAATCAACGTCGCCCCGCGCTCGGGATATTCCGCATCGCCATGCGGGAGACGCGACAGGTCCGGCAGCACATTGCCATCAGCGATCAACGTGAAAGCGGCTTCATCCATTTCGGCCGGCGGCGCGCCGGTGTGGAAAGCGATATGCTGCCGCGCGATGGTCAGCGTGGGGCCATCGAGGCAAAGCGACGTATCGTGATCGAGCAAGGCCAGGCACAAGGCAATGCTGGCCGCGTTGAGACCCGCCGGCGCCGGCGGCAAGGGATCCAGCGTCACGACGCAGCCCGGGCGCGACACCGCCTGCAGGATCTGGCGAAAGATCCGCTGGCTATCATCGACCGGGTCGGCGAATCCTTCGAGCATCAAGAGGCCGCCTTGACCTTGCGCCATCATGCCGGATTCTCCCCGCGCACCAAGGTGAAGAACTCGACTTTTGTTGGCGCTGATTTGTCGACCCGCTGGCGTGCGCGCGCCGCCTGTTCAGCCGACAGCGGATCGATCGCCAAGGCAATCAGCCGCTCACCGTGATCAGGATCCTGGAGAAGCGCATCGATCAGGGCCGCCAGACGCGCCTCATTCTTCTTGCGTCCACTCATATAGGCGCAACCGAGCCGGCCATCGGCCAATTGCAGGGTGCAGCGGGTCATCGTGATCTCACTGAAATTGAATACCTGCCCGGTGCCGCCCATGCGACCGCGCAGCATCGTCATGCCGATCTCGGGCTGGCGCAGCAGGCGCGGCGGCGCATGGTCACCGATCACGCCCTCGATCGCGCCGCGAATGGCCTCAAGCTCGGCGAGGCTGGCCCGCGCCAACACGGCCAGCCAGCGCCGTCGCGCCGCTTGCGCGGGCGACAATGGGCTGCCATCGCGGCATCGCACTATTTCGTCGTCTTTGATACCGGCTTCACGCATCACGCCATTGCCCGTCTCTGCCGATGCTCGACAACATCAAAATTTGTCTAGACATCTATATCTATTACGCTACGATCCAAACTGCGATCTGTCAAAATCCGATTGTTGACCCTTTTGTGACATTGCCACCAAGGGATGCCGCTCATGGAAATCACGCGCGAAGCTGGCTTGTCCGTCTGGCGGCAGATTCAGCAGATCATTGAAATCGAAATACGTGAGAAGCTTTATGTCCCCGGCACGCGGCTGCCGACCGAAGCCGATCTTGCCAAGCGCTTCCAGGTCAACCGACATACTGTCCGCCGCGCCCTGTCGCGGTTGGAAGAACGGGGATTGCTGCGCACGGAACAAGGACGTGGCACCTTCGTGCAGGAAGCGGTCATCGATTACAAGGTCGCCAGTCGCACGCGCTTCAGCGAAAATCTGACCAAGCAACACCGTGCACCTAACCGCACCCTGCTCGCTGCCATGGACATGCCCGCCCCGACAGAGGTTGCGCGAGCCCTCCGGATCCGGCGCGGCGCGCCGATCGTCTATCTTCTGACCACCGGCGAGGCAGACGGTCGTCGCATCAGCGTCTCGGCACATTATTTTCCCAAGCCCCGGTTCGATGGCATCGCCGAATTGGTGGCCGAAACCCGCTCGATCAGCACTGCCATCAAGCGTTTGGGGATCGACGAGTTCACGCGGGAAACAACCCGTGTTCTCGCCCGCATGCCGACGACCGAGGACGCCCGCCAGCTGGAAATGCCGAGGAACCGCCCGATGCTGGTGACCGAGGGCATCAATGTCGACGCCAACGGAACGCGGATCGAATTCAGCGTCTCGCGCTTCTGCAGCGATTGGGTGCAGATCGTCGTCGAACCCTGAACCATTAGCCTCATAGCCGATCGGCGACCAGATGCCAGTGATAGCTGCCGGGCTTCTGGTGCGGCCGGTCGATCAATGACTGCAGTTCAAAGCCTTGGTAGAGATCGACGAGTTCGGCCGCGTTGCAATAGAAGTGCGCATGCGCTTTGTCGCTCTCCTCATGGATGACGAAAGTGTTGGGCGCCACCTCCTCGCCCTTCCCATAACGACCATTCCGCTTGGAGAGCATCGTTCCTTGATAGATGCCGCCTGGTTTCAGGACACGCCGGATCTCATCCAGGCATTGCCGGACCACGTCCCGGTCACCGTGATAGATGACGTTCCAGGCGAGCACATAGTCGCAGCTCGCATCTGGGAGAGGCAACGCCAGCATGGAACCTTCCCTGAAATCGATGTCGAGCTTCTCGGCCGCGGCCTTGCTGCGGGCGCAGATCCGGCCCGATGCGCACCGCGATCATATCGGCATGGACCTGTTCGCCCATGCGGATGCCGGCATCAAAACGTTCGGCCACGATATCGACCAGACGTTCTTCGATCTGCAGGTCCAGTTCGATG
>NZ_CAKZGO010000041.1 GCF_936916975.1 uncultured Dongia sp.
CCAGCCAAGCCGATCATGGTCATCGTGCCGGAAGACGCCGGAATCGAGATCGAAGCCGAGATCGAGAACAAGGATATCGGCTTCGTCGAAGAAGGCCAGGAAGCGGTCGTGAAGCTGGATGCGTTCCCGTTCACGCGCTACGGCACGCTCACCGGCCATGTGGTGACGATCTCGAACGACGCCGTCGAGCAGCAGAGCGGCAACGGCCAGCCGCCACGCCTCATCTACACGACACGCGTTCGCCTTGAAAAGGACATCATGAACGTGGATGGCCGGGACGTGCATCTCTCTCCCGGCATGGTCGCCGCCGTCGAGATCAAGACCGGTACACGCAAGCTCATCGAGTTCGTCCTCTCGCCGCTCATGAAGATGGGTGGTGAGGCGGGGAGGGAGCGGTGAGAGAAAAATGAAATTCTCTCGGACAAAAGTTCTACTGAAATACTTTTCAGTCGCGTTCGCGGGTTTGCTTGCAATTTGGATCGTAGTTGAGGCGCTTGATCTCGATGGGACGCCCGAATCATGGTTGTTCTTGAAGCTATTTCATCCAGGGTCACGAAGTTTTGAGGTGAGCGCTAACATCGAGATCGATGGCGTGCCAATTCACCTTCAGAGAGTAGTTGAATGTAAGCCAAAATTTGCCGCGACAGGCCTGTTTGGATTTGCTCCCGCTTGGTATCAGAGCAGATATGCCGTATCCGAACGGCTAGGTGACGGCGCAGGCGTCATGATGACTTTGCCGGCCATATGCAGTTTTGGCCGTAAACTCAAGTATGGATACGATCCAATGTTTGTATGGGTCGACAGCGCCGATAATCCTCAAGTGCTCGAAGCATATTATAATTCTGCGGACATAAAGAGCGGCAGAAAACGCATCCGTCTTATCAATGTAAATGTAACGGTGCCAACCTCGCAGGAATCCAAGATCTATGAGAACGATTTTGCGGATTTGTTTACCTTTTCACCTCGAGATCCCAGCCCTCGCGGGATCCCAGTTCGATTTACCGCGCCGTTCCTGATCGAGGTACCGCCCGAGAGGTGGATGAAGGATGACAACGATAATGCAGCGTTAAATAGCCTGCAGTCGTCCGGAGTATTGCCGGAAATTCTTGGGCAAAAGCTCGAAATGCGTTTTGGATTTCCCGGCGATGAAGTCTTTGCGATAGGTGGCTGGTATCCGACGGATGAATATCGAACCCTTAAAGATCTGAATAGAACCGAATTGACAATTGTCGACGCTCTACCCTTAAGCGTGTCTCAAGATGGGCTACGGTTAGTCTCGGAAGACAAAGGTACGCTGCGATACTTCCGCGACCAAGTTGCGAGCGACGAAATAGCCGCGACCAGGTTACGCGGTCATCGGTTCCTCTACAGATTGAAATTTGAAGAACACGATTCCTACCTAGAAGTCGGTCGACCACTTCACAGTCTCATTTGGCGGCACGATCAACGCAGACTTTACTACTTCGCTGATCGGTCAATCGCTCTCTATCTCACGCACTGAATCAAGGAGTACGAATGTGACCACTTCCGAAGCACAGATTCAGGAATATGCCAATCTTGCGCTAGATGTCTACTACGACAACAATAATCCAGATCGTCTAGCCGTTGCGCCGGGCTGGGAGCGCGATTCAGCAACAGAAAATGCATTCAAATCCGAGTTTCTGAACAATGCGACGACGAAGCTGGGCTTCGCTCTTTATAAAAAAAATGGTCAAATAGCTATCGCGTTCGACGGGTGGGAAGACGGCCTCACTCACCATGTGCTTGATGAAAAGCTGGACGCGGTTCGAAACTATATAGGCGCAGCTAGTCCGTACTTTGTAATGGGCGCGACCTTTGCATATTTTGTCGCAAGCCAACTGGGCCGAGATCCCGCGACCATTCAATTCGTTGGCCACTCACAGGGCGGGGGCGTTGCTGCAGGCGTTGCCTCATTCTTTGGCGCGGACGCATACTTGTTCAATCCAGCGGCAAGTAGCCCTCTGACATCAATTGTTCACGCAACCTCGAAGATCATCGTTGTCAAAGACGGATCTGGTCGAATCCTGTATTCCTATCCAACATCAGTAGTCGATCCAACCCCAGAGATGGTCAATGCTGCAATAGAAGTCGCTAACGTTCTCTTCCCAGATGCTATTGGAATAACGACGGACATAATTCTTCCGGCACTTCTTGGGTCGTCGCAAATCGAGGGTATCCGCATCGCCGGAGACATGGCCGGCGTGGCCACCTATGGCCCTGCCGAAACGGCCGTGGAAACGATTGACCTTAGCTTTATCCCCGCATTAGCGAGCCGGTTTCACGGCATGAACTTCATGCGTTTCGTGTCATATCTTGGTCGCGATCCACACGACAACACCAAGTGGTGGATTGAATCGCTGGATAACGACTTTATAAATCTCGCAAATCAGCTCACCGACCCAGAACTCTATATTTATGCTGCTGGCGATGAGGATATTTGGCCAGAGCAGGGCAACGTGCAGCCGATCGATCCATCTGAAGCTTTCTTGCTGCGGCTGATAAACGACAAACTTTCCGGCGGCCAACTATTTTCAATGCTAACTGACGACCTCAAGCGCCTGCAGGAAGGCATTCAGAATGGCGTGGAGGGATTGGCAGCAAAGGCATGGTCTCTCTCTGTACTTGCTCTCCAAGTTTCCAACGAGGCTTCCGTCTCCTCGAATGGGAAAAGACTCTATTCGGAGACACACAATTCGTTTGAAGCAGATATAGCTCAGCTTCCGCTATTTGTGGCAAGTGCAGTTGAGTTGAAAGATGTGCGCGGACTGGATGTCTTAGCCGAAGTTGGCAGGCAGGAGTTAGCTACTAGGCTTGGCAATCTTGATGCCGAAGCTATCAACGCTATCACCGATGCGTTTAATGATATCAAGGGTATTTCTGAGGATATCTTTAGTGGCGTGGTCGTTGCCGCAGACAACAGTGGTTTGAAGGAAGCTACGGCGTTTGGTGGCGCACCAGATAGTTCCTATGGAACAATTTTTCTGGGCAGCAAGGGCGACGATACCGGTACAGGTGGTATTGGGAATGACTTATTTGCTGGAGGCGATTCCGGTCAGAATAAGTTTGATGGTGGCAAAGGTGACGACGTCCTCATTGGAGGAAAGGACAAAGACGAGCTATTGGGCGGAGAGGGCAACGACATAATTGTCGATGAGGGCGGAGATGAAAATAAGCTTGACGGTGGAAAGGGCGACGACGTCATCGTCGCGCGATCTGGCAAGGACGAACTCCGGGGTGGAGCCGGGAATGACAAACTGTGGGGTGCCGGCGGCGAAGACAAACTGTACGGCGACGATGATGACGATGAGCTCCATGGTGGTAGCGAAAATGACGAGATCATCGGCGGCGATGGTAAAGACAAGCTGTTCGGCGATAGTGGAAAAGATATCTTAGACGGTGGTGAGGACGAAGACGAATTCACTGGCGGTAAAGATGACGACATCTTCATTGTCGATGATGGCGATCGCATACTTGATCCCGAGAAAGGAGACCGAGCCAAATATATAGGCACGACATTTGTGCATGGAGTCAAAGAAAACGAATCGGACGCCTTCTATAAAGGCGACGATGGCGAGAAATATTATCAAAGTGGCCAAAGTCTGAAGATCGTCACGGATGACGGTTCAACTATCTATGTGGACGAATGGGAACAAGGCAAACTTGGGATCACTCTCGACGAGGATCCTGATGATGACAATGGAGAGGATTTCCTCTCGCCACTCGTGCTGGATATCGACGGGGACGGCATTGAGGTCACGTCGCTAAAGGGTTCGGCGACCTTCTTCGACCTCGATAATGACAGACGTCTGGAACGAACGGCATGGGTCAGCGGCGGCGATGGCCTGCTGGCATTAGATAAGAATGGCAATGGAACAATCGACTCCCAGTCGGAGCTGTTCGGCGCGGGCTTGGAAGTTGGCCGCGACCAGTCGCGCGGCATATTCAAGAGTGGCTTCCAAGCTTTGGCAGAACTCGATTCCAACGAGGACGGGAAAATCGATGCGTCAGACGCCAAGTTTACCGAGCTAAAGGTTTGGGTGGATGGGAACGGCGACGGCCGTAGCGAGTCCAACGAACTACACAATCTCAGCGCGCTTGGAATTAAGTCGATCTCAGTCAGCGGACGCACGGTTACGCAGGAGATCGCCGGTAATCCGATTACCGATATTGGCTCTTTCGAACGAGCCGATGGTTCGACCGGCGCGGTGGCTGACGTTTGGTTCCGATATAATCCGAGCGACACCAGATCGAACACAAGCCCCGCGATAAGCGCAGGAATTGCGGAGTTGCCTAACATCGCCGGCACCGGGCAGTTGGACGATCTCCATTCCGCAATGAGTCGTGATCCAAAGCTTCGTGAGATGGTCGAGGATCTCGCGGAGATGAACGTCGCCAACTTGGCTTCGTTGTCTGCTCGAGTGGAAAAAATTCTGATGCGCTGGACTGGCGCCGATCTACTTGATGCAACGAGTCGTGGCGACTACGTGGATGGGCGCGTAATGTTTGCGCTTGAGGCCGTCAGCGGGAGATTGTGGCGCCGAGCGTCCGACAATTCGCCAAACCCCCAACGCATGGCCGCGACCGAGCTTACAGCGGATTGGCGCGAAATTGTCGCCAAGGCGTCTGCACGGCTCCTGGCGCAAATCCCTGTTGGACAGGAAGTTCTTCCGGGTCTGCAGGATTTTGGCTTGGCATTTACGTCATTGTCGTCGCCAACAACACTAGACGATGCGATTGCATCAATTGCGGCCAATGCACCTCAAGAAGCCACAGCGAAGCTGCAATATTGGCACTCGATGATTCTGGTGCTCGACAGTTTGCAGTCGTCGTTTCCCAACTATGCATCTGTGTCACAAGGCAAGCTCGACGCGGCGCTCAGCACGAACGGCGTCCCCTTCAACAGCATAGTCCTAAGGCAGGCCATTGTCGGAGATACGGGAAATAACTCCTTGCGTGGTGTTAGTTGGAATTTTGAGGGCAACAACTCCAGCGCGCCCGACCTGATTATCGGAGGGGGCGGAAATGATGTTGCGAATGGTGGCCAAGGCCAAGACGTGTACTGGATCGATCGTCATCAAGGCACAACCCTCATCGATGAAGGAAGTCTAGAGAACGTCATTCAGTTTGCCCCCGGGATCGGCCCCGATGATCTGACATTTTCTAAGGGATCAAGCTCGTTTGTTATCTCGATTGCGGGGTCGAACGCTCGAGTGGAGATAACCACTGGAATGGGCATGTTGAATGGTTTGGTGGTTCGCGAGCTGCGCTTCGCGAACGGCTCAACAATGGATCTGGCGACATTAGAGTTGTTCACCAGCCAATTGTTTGGGACACAATTAGGCGATGTGCTGGGCGGAGAGCAGGGTAATCAAACATTGGAAGGCGGCTTGGGCAATGACGCCTATCTGTTCGAGGTCGGCTCGGGCGTCGACCGAATTGTTGAAATCCCGCACAACGGAAGTGTGGAAGCAGCGACGTCGACAGCAGACGAAGTACGCTTCGGCCTCGGTATAAATCCTCAGAATATTCTTCTATCTCGAAGTGGCTACAACGACATTGATCTTGTTATCGGCATCGAGGGATATACGGATCAGCTCACGATCGACCGTCAGTTCGACAGCAACCCGAAACGCGTCGAACGCTTTGTCTTTCAGGACGGCACAGTCTGGACGCATGAATACATTCTGAGCATTCTGCTGACACCGACGTCAGGCGACGACTACCTTATCGGAGACAGCGGCAACAACGTTATAAGCGGCGCCGCTGGGCGTGATACGCTTGTTGGAAAGGCTGGCAACGACACGTATCTGTTTGGCATCGGCGATGGACAAGACAAGGTTGTCGATTCAGAGGGGGACAATGCCATCGTCATTGGTCCCGGCGTCGGTGCGGACGATTTGATCATCAGGCGTAGCGGCGACGGGTTGAGTGATCTTGTTATTCAAATCAAGAATACGACTGACACGCTGACGCTGAGCCGATACTTTTCCGACGCCGGTACACGCGTTAGTTCCATAACCTTTCAGGACGGTACAGTTTGGAACCCGAGTCAGTTCGAAGCCCTAATTCCGGCTACGAGCAGTACCCCCCTGGATGATTACGTTGCCGGCGGGGCGGGCGATGATTATCTGGACGGAGGTGCCGGCAGCGACGAATTGGACGGCGGCGCTGGCAACGACACCTATGCATTCGGACGGGGATACGGACAAGACTCCATTTCGAACGAATACGACGACAATGGTTCGGCAGACGTTGTCGAATTCGGCGCGGGAGTGTTGTTATCCGACCTGCATTTTTCGAGTGACGGGTTCAACTTAGTTGTTTCGATCGCCGGGACCCTCGATCAGCTCGCGATATACAATCAGTTTTGGTACGAGGTCTCTGCCAACAACGGCATTGAGCAGTTCAAGTTCTCTGATGGCACGACGTTGACGTCGGCAGATATCGTGGCGTTGCTGCGTCACGCCAGTGCCGGAGACGACACAATATTTGGACTTTCGTATAGCGACGAAGTTCTGGATGGTGGGGCCGGAAACGATATCATTTATTCTGGCGACTTCGATTCAGATACCATCATTTTTGGCCGCGGCTCTGGATACGATCAAATCTTCGGAGCTTATGGTGACGTTGTGCATTTCGGCGCCAACATCGCTAGCAGCGACCTGATTGTGCGTCGGAGCGGCAACGGAATCGCGTTCCAGATCAAAAATACCAATGATACGCTGGTCTTAGACCAACCCACGATCTTGGAAGATGGGGCGAATTTTCTGCTCGCCGATGGCGGCACTCTCACGCAGGAATGGCTCTATCAAGCAATCCTGAATTCGGCCTCCACCACTGGCGACGACGATATCTATGGATTTTCGGAAAGAATGGATATCTTGGACGGTGGGAGTGGCAACGACAGATTGGTTGGCTTTGGGGGAGGAGACATATTCAGGTTCGGCCTGGGTTATGGCCACGATGCAGTTTCCTCCGGCTACGCGACGGACGTAGTCGAATTTGGCCCAGGCATCTTACCTGAGGACATTCTCGTCAGCTACGACGGGAATGATGTCATTCTTTCCATCAGTGGAACGACTGATCAGCTCAGAGTTGAACGGCAATTCACTCTCTCATATCAGTCGAACTCTAACGGATATGTCCATTTTGGCATTCGCACTTTCAAGTTCGCGAATGGGGAGGTGTGGACGGACCAGGACATCCTTCAAAGAGTCGTGGTCGCGAGCGATGCCGACGATCTCCTTATCGGAACAACAGGGGCGGACGTGCTCTCGGGCGGTAAAGGAAACGATCTCCTAAGGGGGCTCGGTGGCAACGACACCTATGTGTTTAATCTCGGAGACGGCGCGGATATCATCAGAGAATTAGACGACGGTTCACTTGGCAATGTGGACCGGGTGATCTTTGGGCCTGGGATTACTGCCGCCGATGTGCGTTTCCAACACGATGCTGGCGCCGGCCTTGAGGTCCTAGTCGGCAGTGGTGGGGACAAAATTACGATCCCATGGGATGGCATCTCGCGAGGCATAATTGAGTTTTTCGAGTTCAATGATGGCACCGTACTGACAAATGCCCAGGTACGAGCAGTTGTCGTCACGCAGATGCGCAGCAACGGCGATGATGTTGTGGAGGGATTCTATGACGTGCCGGCGCGATTGGATGGCGGCGCGGGAAATGACGTATTAATGGGACAGAATAATGGCAGCGATGTCTATGTCTTTGGTCCTGGCTACGGACAAGACACCATCGATTCGCCTTTCAACTTCGGCAACTCCATTGAATTCCTCGCCGGTATTCTTTCTTCTGACGTAATTGTCCGGCGCGAAGAAAACGTGCTGGAGCCGGGCACGCATGATCTCATTCTCTATGTGAAGGGCACCCAAGATAAGCTGACTATCAAAGGGCAGTACCGGAATTATCTTCCTGCCATCTCTACGGTGACGTTTGCCGATGGCACGGTTTGGTCAGCAGGAGATCTGGATGCGTTGGCGCTGACCAGCGCATCAGTAGCCGATGATCTGTTGATCGCCGGAGAGGGCAACGACCTTCTGGATGGCAAGGGGGGGCAAGACTTGCTTGCCGGTGGTGTTGGGAACGACACGTATATTTTTGGGCGCGGGTATGGCGCTGACACGATTACCGAAGAGGTCCCCACCCATTGGGATACGGGATACAACAACACACTGGACGTGGTTCGCTTCTTGGCGGGGGTAAACCCGAGCGACATCACATTGTCTGTTGGGGGGGAAGACTACACGAACCTAACCATTCGCATAGCCGGGACGGACGACTCGCTAACGATCAAGGGTCAGTTGTCGGCGGAAGAGCCGGTGATTGAAAGATTCGAGTTTGCGGACGGCACAGTATTGACCGCTTCTCAGATACGTCAATCGGTGCTTACGGTAACCAGCGGCGATGACATTATTGTCGATGTCGAAGGGAACGAGGCGAGCATAGACGGTGGCGCCGGGAATGACACTCTAGTTGGCCGCAATGGTAGCGATACATACATCTTCGGCCGCAATTCTGGCGTAGACGTGATTCTTGATGACGATAGCGGAGACGATTCAGGCGAAGGCTCGCCAGGGGAAAGCTATGACGTCGTGGAGTTTGGCGCTGATATTGATGTAGCTGACTTGCTGATAACGCGCGGCGGTGAATATTTTGATGACCTGATAGTTCAAATCCGGGGCACGAGTGACAAACTAGTTATCAAGGGCGGAGCTATCGCGACGGCGGATACGAATCTTGGCATTGAAGAGTTTCGATTTGCCGATGGTACGATCCTGCTCCGCAATCAGATAATTGTCATGGCGCAAGACGCCGATCTATCTGGGAACAATACGGTCTATGATGATGGATCAAGCCTGCCGCTTGATGGCGGTGCCGGGAACGATCTGTTGTTCGGTGATGGCGCCAATACCGCGTATAAATTCGACAAAGGATACGGAGCCGACGTCATTGAGGACGCCGGGGGAAGCTTTGATATTGTCCTCTTCGGCGAGAACATTCCCAAAGATCTAGTAGCCTTCGTCCGTGCGGGTGAGAACGGCGAAGACTTGCGCATTGAAGTGGACGGGGCTGAACTTCTAACTTTGACAATCGTGGGACAATTGCGGGACGGAAATAAGAAGGTCGAGGAATTCCGCTTTAGCGATGGCGACGTTTTGACCTGGCAAGCCATCCAACAGCTCATTTTGCAGAGCGAGAGGACGGATGGCGCGGATATCATTGCCGGATTTGCAAGCGCTGATCAACTTGATGGCGGCGCCGGTGACGATCAGCTCAAGGGTGGTGAGGAAGATGATGTTCTGCTCGGCGGAAAGGGGCGCGATACAGCTGTCTATTCTGGCAACAGTTCGCAATACGAGGTTGTAACAGTCCAGGGTGTCACAACGGTACGTGATCTGAGTGCGGCAGATGGAGACGATGGCACGGATACGCTTGTCGACGTAGAAACATTGAACTTCCTTGGCGATGATGTTTCCCTGACTATTTCAGCCGGAAATGCTGCTCCGGTCGCAGCAAATGACGAAGCCTCTGGCTTTGAAGATACGGACGTGGTTCTCGCGCGCGAGCATCTGCTCTCCAACGATGCGGATGCAGAGGGCGATGATTTGACAATAGTGTCTGTGTCAAATGCCATTGGTGGCGTCGCCTGGGTGAACCTGGCCGGGGGAGTTACTTTCCGGCCAGATGCCAACTTCAATGGTGCTGCGTCATTCTCCTATTCAGTCGGTGACGGTCAAGGTGGCATCAGCTCTGCCTCCGTTAACGTGATGTTGGCAGCTGCGAACGACGCACCATCTGTAAGTCCGGCCAGCTATCAGATAAATGAAGATACCGTGTTGGTTATACCGGCAACAGCTGGTCTTCTTAGCAATGCCACAGATATCGATGGCGATACCCTGAGCATTGCTATAGCGAGTGGCCCTGCGCATGGCATCGTTACGATCGGCGAAGATGGGTCTTTCATATACACCCCACATCAGAATTTTAACGGAAACGATACATTCACTTACTCAGTCAGTGACGGGATGGGGGGAGTAGCCAATAGTCAAGTGACGGTGTCGGTGGAGCCTGTGAATGATGCGCCGGTTGCCGCCAACGACACCGGATTTGCGACGACTGCCGATCAACCGTTGATCATACCTATCTCGAGTCTGCTCGCGAACGACACAGACGTGGATGGAGATGTAATCAATCTCAATGCCATTGGTGATCTCATCGGCGGCTCGGTTTTCATGCAGAATGGGGATCTCGTATTTGTCCCGTCCGCAAACTTCGTGGGGGCGGGCGGCTTTACCTATACAGTGACGGACGGTCGCGGTGGTTCTGTTCAAGCTGCCGTCAATGTTCAAATTTCTGCTCCTCAGGCGACGAATCACCCGCCAAGCACACCTGTCGATATCGATCTCACGGTCAACCGTGTGGTCGAGAATGCCATTAATGGTTCAGTGATTGGGATTACGGCTCTGGCAAGTGATCCGGATGCGGGCGACAGCTTGACCTATAGCCTGAGTGATGATGCCGAAGGTCGGTTCCAGATCGACGCCGTCACCGGTATCGTGACGGTCGCGAATGGCAGCCTGCTGAACTACGAGTTTGGCACAAGCCACACTATTTCGGTTGTCGCGACCGATGCCGGCGGGCTTGCTCGGACCGAGACGTTCAATATCGCCGTTAATGACGTCAATGAAGAACCGGTTGCCCCGGTCGATACCGATACGGGCAGCAATACGGTGGTCGAGAACGCTGCAACCGGGACTGTGGTGGGGATTACGGCGCTGGCGAACGACCCGGACGCCGGCGATTCACTTACTTATAGCCTGAGCGACGATGCCGGAGGGCGCTTCCAGATCGATGCCCTGACAGGCATCGTGACGGTCGCCAATGGCGGCTTGCTCGATTATGAGGCGACAACGAGCCACAGCATCACGGTTGTGGCGACGGATGCCGGCGGGCTTTTTCAGAGCGAAGAAATGGTTATTCAAGTGAGGAATCCCATGCCCACGGAAATGCCGGAAGTCATCGTCGCGACAGCAGCGGGTGTGAAAGACGCAAATGTGATTACCCTGCCGGGCGGCAACCACCTCTATACTTGGAACGAGGGCGTGTCTGCCAAGGCTCAGATCGTGACAGCAGCGGGGCTGGCTGTGTCTTCCGTGCTCTCTTTGGGCAACGCGAACGGCAAGGTCAACGTAGCACTTCTTCCCGATGGGGGATTCGTCGCTGCCAGTATCTATGGCGCAGTGTTGATGGTGCAGCGGTATACGGCAGTGGGAATTGCCGATGGGCCGGCACAAACCATTGCAGGCGTATCACCATATGCGACGCCTGGCGCAGACAATGGCGGCGGAACAAGCACATATAGGGCCTCGATCGGCGTGCTCCAGGATGGAAGCACCATCGTTACTTGGAATAGCGCGGGGGCAGATGGGGTAAATGACGGTGTGCTGGCACAACGGTATGATGCCGATGGCGATGCCGTTGGTTCGACATATGTTGTCAATACCAACGTAGCCGGGTACCAGGAGCATCCTGTCATCGTTTCACTCAGCAACGGAAACTATGTAATCGCTTGGCAGGGTATCAATCCTGGTGTTCAGGTTGATATCAAGGCACAACTCTATTCGGTTACAGGGGCGAAAATCGGTGGAGAAATTACGCTCTCCGACAGTACTGGCAACCATGATGCGACCGTGAGCCTATCTGCTCTGGCGAACGGTGGATTTGTCGCGACCTACTTCACCTTGTCTCCGCTAAATGGAACAAGCGACGATGTCTACGCCCGGGTTTTCAATGCCGACGGTACGCCAACAGGTCCATCGTTCCGCGTCAATTCCGATACCGTAAACTATCAGTGGCGACCAACGATCACTGTATTGAGCGATGGGACATTCGTCGTGACCTGGGACGATGGGACCAATGGCTACGACATTTCGGGGCAGCTCTATGATGTCCAAGGTAACCCGATCGGAGCTGAGTTCACGATCAACACCTACACCCTCGGCGACCAAATTTCGTCCTCGGTCACAGCTGATTCCAATGGTGGTTTCACGGTCGTTTGGCAGTCTGATGATGGAACAATTCGCTCGAAATCGTTCATTGGAACCGTGGTGCCACCCAACCAAGCGCCGACATCAATCCTCGATATCGACGTCTCCGGCAATGTGGTCGCGGAGCATTCGGCGATTGGCACGGTGGTGGGGATCACGGCGCTGGCGAGTGACCCGGATGCAGGCGACAGCCTGACCTATAGCCTGGGTAGCGATGCCGGTGGACGGTTTGAGATCGATGCCTCGACCGGTGTCGTCTCGGTCGCCAACGGAGCTTTGCTTGACTATGAAGCAGCGACCAACCACAGCATCACGGTGGTGGCGACCGATGCCGGCGGCCTCACAACCAGTGAGACGTTCAGCATCGGCGTGACCAATGTCAATGAGGCACCGACAGCGCTCACGGATGACGATGGTGCCACGAACACAGTGGTGGAGAATGCGGCAACCGGGACGGTGGTGGGGATCACGGTGCTAGCGAGCGATCCGGATGCCGGGGACAGCCTGACCTACAGCCTGAGCGACAATACCGGAGGTCGATTCCAGATCGATGCCGCGACGGGCGTGGTCACCGTGGCCAATGGTGGCCTGCTGAATTATGAAGCGGCGACCAGTCACAGCTTCACCGTGGTCGCAACTGACGTCGGTGGCCTCGCAAAGAGCGAGACATTCAGCATCACGGTTACGAATGTCAACGAAGCGCCGACGTCACTCGTCGACACTAACGCGTCTGCAAACAACGTGGCGGAGAACGCCGCGACCGGAACCGTCGTTGGGATTACGGCTCTGGCAAGTGATCCGGATGCGGGCGACAGCTTGACCTATAGCCTGAGTGATGATGCCGAAGGTCGGTTCCAGATCGACGCCGTCACCGGTATCGTGACGGTCGCGAATGGCAGCCTGCTGAACTACGAGTTTGGCACAAGCCACACTATTTCGGTTGTCGCGACCGATGCCGGCGGGCTTGCTCGGACCGAGACGTTCAATATCGCCGTTAATGACGTCAATGAAGAACCGGTTGCCCCGGTCGATACCGATACGGGCAGCAATACGGTGGTCGAGAACGCTGCAACCGGGACTGTGGTGGGGATTACGGCGCTGGCGAACGACCCGGACGCCGGCGATTCACTTACTTATAGCCTGAGCGACGATGCCGGAGGGCGCTTCCAGATCGATGCCCTGACAGGCATCGTGACGGTCGCCAATGGCGGCTTGCTCGATTATGAGGCGGCGACCAGCCATAATATCACTGTGGTAGGGACGGATGCCGGTGGACTCAGTACCAGTCATGTGTTCAACATCGCCGTAACCGACATCAACGAAGCGCCGACGTCGATCGCCTTGTCGAACGTGTTTGTTGTGGAGAATGTTGCCGGCGCCGAAGTGGGTACATTGACGGTCTCTGATCCGGATGCCGGTGACAGTCATAGCCTGTCCGTCTCGGATAATCGTTTCGAGATCATCGCTGGCAAGCTGAGATTGAAGGCTGGCATCAGTCTCGATTTCGAGGTCGAGCCAAGTGTCGCGGTAACGGTGACGGCGACCGATACCGGCGCTTTGAGCAAAACTCAATCCTTTACGATCAATGTCGTCAACGCGACGGAGCAGTCGGGCTCAGGGCCGGATGTGACGGTCGCGAACGGCGGCAGCCGTTCAAGCGTCACCCTTCTGTCGGATGGTCGAGAATTGGTCACCTGGCTAACCACCAGTGGTGCGAAGGGGCGCTACTACAACACGGCCGGTGTTGCGTTGGGAGCGGAGTTCTCTCTTGGTACGGCCATTGGATTCAGCGCCGTCGCCGGCCAACCGGGGGGCGGTTTTGTAACGGCCCAAGTCGGTATCGCGGGCCAGTTGCGCGTCCAACGATATGACGCAAGCGGCCAGCCCATCGGAACCGCCTGGACGTCGAGTGCTGTCGTCACCGACAGTCCCTATGGTTATGAGATTCACAAAGATCGCATCTCGGTAACGAGCTTCTCCGACGGCAGCTACGTAGTGGTGTGGGGGGCGAATGGCGTGGATGCGAACGGTTCCGGCATTACCGGCCAGAAATTCGACAGCAGTGGCACGCCTGTTGGTAGCCCCTTTCCGATCAATAGCCAGACCAGCGGCAATCAATCGCTGTCTGATGTCATTGCTCTGACGGGTGGTGGCTTCGTGACCCTCTGGAGTGACTATGGTTCCAACAGCGGCGATGTCCGGGGCCAAGTCTACAACGCAGCGGGCCAGCAGATTGGTACCGGCAGCTTCTTAGTCAACACCTATACGGGCGCAGATCAATTTGCGCCTGCTATCGCGGCCCTCTCTGACGGTGGTTTTGTCGCCGTCTGGAACTCGTATGGACAGGATGCATCGGGTGATTGGGGTGTCTTCGGCCAGCGTTTCGACGCGACCGGCCAGAAAGTAGGTGGCGAGTTTTTGGCAACCACAACGATTGCCAGTAATCAATATCACGCCCAGGTCGCGGGGCTTACCGATGGCGGCTTTGCCATTGTCTGGCATTCGTCCGGGGGCGTTTATGGGCAGAATTTCAACGCCGCCGGCCAGAAGATTGGCAGCGAGTTCCGTATCGACACGCCCGGCGTCGGTGGATCGGAGCCATTCGTGACAGCTCTGCCGGGCGGTGGTTTTGTTGTGAGTTGGACAGCATCTAACGTAATCCACACGCGGACCTTCGGTGTTACGAACGTCAACGTGTCGCCCTTCAATCTCATCGATGCCAACGCTGCCGCCAATGTGGTGATTGAGGAGGCGGCGGTTGGAGCTCTGGTCGGCATTACGGCGCGGGCCAGCGATGCCGATGTCGGCGATACGCTGACTTACAGCCTCACTAATGATGCGGGCGGTCGCTTCAAGATTGACGCAACGACGGGCGTGATCAGCGTCGCCAACGGCGCTCTTGTCGATTTTGAAACAGCGACCAATCACACGGTTACGGTCAAGGCAACGGATTCGAGCGGTCTTTTCGTGACACGTGATTTTGTCATTCAGATCGCCGATGGCAACGACGCGCCAACATCCATCAGTCTGTCGGCAGCATCCGTTGTCGAGAACGCCGCCGGCGCCGTGATCGGAACGCTGTCGGTTGTCGATCCGAATGTGGGCGACAGCCATAGCCTCACCGTGTCCGATAACCGCTTCGAAATCGTCGCTGGTCAGCTGAAGTTGAAGGCCGGCATCAGCCTCGACTATGAAACTGCGTCAAGCATCAATGTCACGGTAACAGCCACCGACAATGGCGGCCTGTCCAAAGCACAGGTCTTCGCGATTTCGGTCGACAATGTGAATGAGGCACCAACCGCAATCAACCTATCTAAGCTGACAATACTCGAAGCGGCTCAAGGTGCCGAAGTCGGCGCATTGAGTGTGGTGGATCCCGATACGGGCGACAGCCACAGCTTTGCAGTCTCCGACAACCGCTTTGAGGTCGTGAACGGCAAGCTCAAACTTAAAGCCGGCATCAGTATCGATTTTGCGACCGAACCGAACGTTACGCTAAGCGTGATAGCGACCGATGCTGGTGGCCTGAGCAAGAGCGAGACTTTCAATTTGACTGTCATGGCGCTCAGCAATTTTGTCACCATTGCTGGTTTTCAAAACCCGATTGCGGTGACGGGTGCCACCGGTGGCGACGGGTCGCAGGTGACGACATTGTCGGATGGCCGACAGCTGGTGACGTGGGTGAGTGGCGGTGTGCTGAAGGGGCGGTACTATAACGCCCTGGGCCAGGCGCTCAGTGCGGAACTGTCGCTGGATGTGGTGTCGACCGGCAAGGTGTCGGTGACGGCGCTGGCGGGTGGCGGGTTCGTGGCGTCGCGGATAATGTCCGGCGGCAATGCCGTGAACGTGCAGCGCTACGATGCATTGGGTGTGGCGGTGGGCGCGGCCTGGGCGCAATCGGTGTCCTTGGGTGCGGTGTTGGACGCGTCGCAGTTGCGGGCACCGGTGACGGCGCTGTCGGATGGCGGCTATGTGGTCGTCTGGGACAGCACCGGGATCGATGTGAACAATCAGGGCATTGCCGGGCAACGCTTCGACAGTGCCGGGAATACCGTGGGACCCGTGTTCCGCATCAACACGGCAAGCTCGAGCAATCAGGTGGCGCCGGATATCGTGGCCTTGCCGAATGGCGGCTTTGTGGTGGTGTGGACGAGTTCGGCAAATGGCCAGGACATCAGTGGCCAGATTTATAATGCGCAAGGGCTGCAGGTGGGTGGCGGCGAGTTCACGGTCAACACCTATACGAACAGCGCCCAATATGGGGTGCAGATCGCGATCCTGTCGGATGGCGGGTTTGTGGTCGCCTGGCAGTCGTCGGGGCAGGATGGCGATGGCTGGGGGATCTTTGGCCAGCGCTTCGACCAGTTCGGCGCCAAGGTGGGAGCGGAGTTCCGGGCCAACACGACGACGGCCAACGACCAGCGCCATGTCGACCTGGTCGGCTTGTCGGATGGCGGCTATGTGCTGGTGTGGACGGGCAGCAGTGGCGGCACCTTCGGGCAGGTCTATGACGCAACTGGAGCCAAGGTGGGGACCGAGTTCCAGGCCAATATCGCGGCGACCGGCAGCTACACCCGGCCCAGCGTGGCGGCGCTGCCCAATGGCGGCTTCACCATCAGCTGGACCGATGGCACGGGAGCGATTTTGACGAGGAACTACCGCGATGCTTTTACACTTGCTGGTGACGACACCGCCAATGTCCTTACGGGAACAAGCTCCAACGAGACATTGATCGGTGCCGGCGGCAATGACACGCTGAACGGTGATGCTGGCAATGACCTGCTGGTTGGTGGCGCTGGCAACGATACCTTGATCGGTGGCGAGGGTGCAGATAGGTATCAGATCGGGCGTGCGACCGGACAGGATCTTGTTCAATCCCTGGACACCGATGGCGGCGCAGATGCGCTGGTGATTGGAACGTCTGTCGCCAGCGACCAACTATGGTTTGCCCGCGATGGGAACGATCTTGTCGTTTCGATTATTGGCACCAATGACCGAGCGACGATCGAAAGCTGGTATGGCAGCGGCAATCACCAACTCGACCAAGTGCAACTCGCCAACGGGAAATATGCGACGGCCGCTGACGTAGAGCAGCTTGTGACCGCGATGGCGTCGTTCAGTCCTCCACCCGTGGGCCAGCTCAATCTCGACACCACGACACGGCAGGGTCTGGCACCAACGCTTGCCGCTGCGTGGCACTGAGAAATAGGTGGGGTGGCTACAGTCAGCCATCCCACCCGCTTTGCGGCAGGCCCGTTAGCCCTGATTTGAGGCCGAGATCATGGGATTCGAACCCAGGGTACGCTTGCATGTGCAACAGTTTTCGAGATTGTCCCAATTAGCCACTTTGGCCCCCTCCGCAAGGAATCCAGAAGATCCAGGTCGTTTGACAACATAACGAAGTGCATCGCGCCGGGCCGACACTGGCGACCGACCAATCTCGACACTTTGTCTGGGAGTCACAAAATTCGTCCGCGGGCGTTGGCCACGCAATGGGCTCGCAACTGGATATAAGTGGTTGAAACGAAAAATATGTAGAATCAACCGGACTCAGCGCCAATCCTAGGATTTCCGCGATGTTCGGGGCATCCGAGACCTGCTCATAACGGTGTTGTCGGGAGTTCGAGTCCCTCCGGGCCCACCATTCCCATTTTCTCGCCCTTTCATATCAAGTACTTAGGTGCCGGATTGTCAAACCTTCCTACGGGGTTTGACAGTCTGTGTTCCCGTCCGGTTCGGGAATGCCTTGGTCACGGTCGCCATGCCGGCGGCGGCCATGCGCTTCTGATCTGCGGCCATAGTGTAGCGCTGAACCTCCCTCAGGGAAACGTGGCCGCTGATAGAGGCGATGACGTTGGCACTGCACCCTGCCTCTGCCAGGCGCCTACAGGCCGCCTTCCTGAGGCCGTGGGCTGATGCGCCATTGCCAATGCCGGCATCGTTGCAGCGGTCCCTGAACCAGTTGGTGAAGCCCGCGGCCGTGAAGGGCTGGCCATAGGCCGTTGTGAGAAATGTCAGATGCTCGCTCGGTGTCTTGTCGAGCACGGCCTGCAGGTTGGCATGGATCGGTATTTCGAGGCTGATGCCAGTCTTCGACTGCTTCACCCGGATCGAGCCGTTCTGGATATGCTGCCGCCCCATCGCAATGATGTCGCTGCGCCGTTGGGCGGTGTAGAGCAACAGGGCGAGGGCGAGTCGCGGCTTCGTGCCGATCGGGTGACGCTCCTCGAACTTGGCAATATCCGCCTCGGTCCAGGTGTAGTAGCCATCCGTTTTGATCTTGATCCGCTTCACGCCGATGGTGGGATCTGCCTTGATCATCCGCACCATGCGGCAATGCTGCATCAGAGCGCGCAGTGTGTTCAGCAAGTTGCGTGCAGCGCTGGGTGTTTTGGCCTTGGCTTCGACCATCTCCTGAACGTGATGCTGCCCCAGCTTCGCGATCCGCTTCTCACCATGGGATTCCCTGAACCGTTCCAGGATGTTGCGCCGCGTCCGCCGCGTCTCATCAGCCAGGGCTTGAAAAGTGGCTGAAGCGAGATAGCTGGCGACCGCGGCGGCGATCGTGCCTGGCCCCGAGCGATCTATTCCGATCTCTTTCTTGCCGCCCGAGATGCCGTCCAGCGCCGCCTGATAGGCTTCCTGGAATTCGGTCGAGCCCGGCAGGCCAGGCAACGGCACCGGCTTGTGGCCAGCGCGGCGAAAATACCGCCTCACCTTGCCGTGCCGATCTTTAAATTCCTGGACGTACAGCATTTTTGGCCGTCGCATTGGTCGCCCCATCCCACTCGTTCGGCTCGGCATCCGTGCTAGGCGCCGCTCCCACGCCGATGATGACGACGATCTTGCACGTTACGGGGTCAATCTCAACCCGCGCCACCGGCAGGCCGGCCGTCATGGCACCTTTGCAGGCCCGCGCGACATCGGCTGTGGTGAAGCGGCGCGCTGTCATCGATGCGATTTCCAGCCATGGACCACGCCGGCCACGAACGCGTGGATCAGGATGCTGGGATGCGCAATCAGGAACGCGATGGCGGGCAGCCAGAAGCGAAGATCCTTGCGGGTGATCATGGTGTGATCTGTTCGATATAGATGCCGGCGCTGCCAACCACCGTGCCCACCAACACGCCACCTGGGCCTGAAATCGTGACGGGGATCGTTTGGCCGAGTTCGCCAACATTTACCGGGCCGTTGAACAGCGTGTTCGTGCGCTGCGTGCTGTCCTCTCGATCCTGCACCTTACTGGCCTTCGGGTTGCTGGCGAGCATTTGCGAAATTCCGCCGAGCAACATGCTGGCGCCGAACATCGCGAGGCCGCTACTCGTGATACCGACTGCCGCCATGCCAGCGGCAAGGGCTGGCAGTGCGCCGCCGGCCGTGAAGATAGACGCCGCAATGATGACGACGCCCGCGACGATCTTGCCGATTCCCTTGCCCTTGCTGCTCGAGCCGGAAATGACCGGGATCAAATGCATTTCCTGATGCGACCCGAACTGCATCGGGATCTCTTCCTTGGAGGTATCGCGACCCTGTCGCACCGCCGCCTTTGTTGGGCCACGAATGATGCGCCAGTCGTAGCCTTTGAGATGCTCCAGGAAACCCTTCTTTAACGTACACAGGGCCCGGACTGCTTCGGCGGGGCTGTTCACCTCGAGATTGAAGCACGGACCGAAGAGACCGGCCGCGGCACCGTGCAGATAGATGGCGGTCATCGGATCCTCCCCTGCTGCCTACGCGCTCGCGACGCCGCAAGCGGCGCTGTCAGCGGGGCGCTTGAACTGATAGACGCCTGCAACGACGATCACGGTAGAGCCGTTGCGCACCCCGGAACGGAGTTCACCGACGCGGTAATATTGGCCCGCTGGATCCTTGGCGAGGATGTCGGCCTGGCATCCCTTAGTGGTGGGCCCCGCGGCGTCATTGAGGAACACCAGGGCGGGCGTGCCGGCGACGACGGTGAAGTCGGACGAAGTCGCGGCACCAGTGCCGACGGCCAGTATCTGCGTTGCCATCAGGTGTTCTCCTCTGCGGGGTCTTTGTCGGTGGGTTCTGTGGGTGCCGGCGCCGCTGCGAATTCATCGCCACCGTCGCGCGGGTTGAAGCCCTCTATCTCGCGGACCTCGTTAGGCGTCAGGATGCGGGCGTCGACAGCAATCTTATGCGACTTCCACCGGCCCTCTGGATCACCGCGCAGCAGGTCGGAGAGATCGAACTCAATCTGATGATTCTGCCGTTCCTCATCGGTGAACAGTGAGCGCGTCATGGCCGCCTGCAGCTTCCGCGCCCATGGGCGGAGAGTATGCTGCGCGAACCAGCGACCGGCAGTTTCGGAGTTGGTGAAGGTGCCGTGACTGAGGTCGCCGACGATGGCGGGTGGCACCTGAAACAGGCGCGCGATCTCTTCGCCTGAGAAGCGCCGGCTTTCCAGCAGCTCGGCGTCTTCGGGCGTCACCGAGATCGGCGTATACTTCGCGCCGTTCTCGAGGATCAGCACCTTGCGGGCGTTGCTGGCACCGGTGAATTTGCCCTCGATCTGGTTGCGGGCGCGATCGTATTGAGGGTCGGTAAGCTTGGCTTCGAATGAGAAGGCGCCGCTCGGTGTCATGCCGTTGCGGAAGCTCGCCTCGGCATGCTCATCGGTTGCCATGGCCGTCGCGACGGCTCGGCCGGCACGGCTCAAGCGGCTGCGACCGATCATGCCGTCATCTGACCTGTCGCGGATATGAAGGGCATCGTCCTGACCGAAGCGGCTCATCCTGCCGCCAGCACCATAGATGCCCGCCATCTCGGTGACGTCGTACCGCAGCCGGCCGGTGCCGAGTAAGGTTGCCGAGCTGTTGCGCCAGGGGCAGGGCCACAAGGCCTGTAGGCGAGCGTTGCCATCGGTTTCGATGCGCGCCAGGCCGTTACCTTGCAGCAGAATTTCCGCCACCAGCCACTCGATGAAATCCGGCCAGGTCTGATGCGCATTGACGCCGCCGCGGACCAGCACCATCAGAGGGTGATCCTCGACCAGCTCGCGGCCCTTGTCCGTGATGCGATAGACCCAGACTGGCAGGGACGCCAAGCCGCCGGCGATGGCCTGTGTCGCGGCATAGACCATGCTGAGATTTTCGGCCCCGTAGCTGCTGAGGCTCACCAGCGGGACGCCGGCATGCGCCGCCATGATCGATGTGAAGCGATCTGCTGCGCTGCGCTTCTCGCGCCCGATGGTGAAGCCGAGGATTCTCATCTGTAACTCTCCGTTATCATCCGCATGTAATTCGCGCGGCTGATGCGGGATTTGGTCCGCGCCTGCACCGTCGTGGCGTCATAGGCGGGCCAAGCCTGCACGACGGAGATCTCGGCGAGGTCGACGCGGGTGAGGGTGCGCTTGCGGCCCTCCCACTTCTCGCCACCCTTGGGCACCCTGAAGCCGAAGCTCATGCCGCCAAGGTCGCCGCGCTCGGCCAAGGCGATCATATCCCTGCCCAGCGAGGTATCGGGCAGGGATAGATCGAACTCTAGGCCGCGAGCGTCTTCGGTCAGCTTGAGGGTGCCGCTGCGGGTGCGTCCGAGTATCCGGCTGGCGTCGTGATCGACCAGGGCGAGAATGTCTGGGTTGGCGCGGAGCGAGTCCACAAAGGCGCCGGGCGAAATGATCTCGATGAAATCATGGATCTTCGCCTCGGCATGAAACCGCGCCGCATACCCGGTAAGGCGGCGGCCGGCGGCGCGCAGTTCAGTGACAGCGCGCCGCTCCATGTCGGTGAGGCCTGTCATTGCGATCAGGCTTCCGTGATGACGTCTTTTAGTGCCGTGAAGCTCTCGATGTGGCGGACACCGACATCGACATCCTGGAAGACGTGGATCAGCACCTGACCCTTGGCGGCCTCGCTGTACGGGTTGGCGAGGACATCCAGGCCGCCCCAGTAGCCGGTGATCATCGAGGACCAGTCGCCGAAGATGAGGGCGCTAAGGTCGGAGCCGCTGGCCTTGGTGAGATTGCTCGGCACGTTTGTGCTGCGACCGACGGCATAGCTGAGGAGCGATGCCGGCAACTGGCTGAGGAAGATGTATCGCTCTTCGCCGTCGACTAGCTTCATGATCTCGCGCACCACCTTTGGATTGGTGAGCCATTTCAGATTGCCGGTCAGGCTGTTCGCGATATCGAGTTCGGCTGTCATGTCGATCAGTTCGTCGGCTGTGACAGCCTTCCCGTTGTCGGCGCCGGTGCGCGTGAGAAGGGGGAGAGTAGAGTAGTTGAGAAGGCCCTTCGGATCCTTGACGCCGGTACCGGAGATCGCTGCGGTGTCGACCGCTTCGGCGACGATCTTGGCGATATCGCTGCGGACCAGGCTTTCGATCGAGGGATTGCTGTTCATCAGCAGCGACCGCGACATCACCGCTTGACCGGAGACGGTCTTAGGCGACACGGCCATCTGACCGAACTGCATCTTGGTGGTGTTGGCTTCCTCGTTCTCGCCGATCCACTCCACCCCGGTGCTGCCGGTGATCTTTGGGATGACGACGCGGCCCATAAGGCCGGTGAGCACCGTCACACCCAGCTGGGCGAGGATCGACGCGGCGCGGAGTTTGTCGATGATGAGGTCTGGCCTGTAGCTGTCCGGGACGAGATAGCCACCGTCGACATTGTTGGCGGCGACCTGTCCTGCGCGGCGTTCCAGAAAGACGCTGTGCGGCACCAGGATGCCTTGCGCCTGGCGACCGGTGCGGCGCTGCAGTTCGGTGCTGACTTCGTGCTCGACGCCGGCGTCGATCTTGTTGTCGAAGGTGGAAGCCAGCGCACGGGTGAGACTGACGCGGCCGCAGAGGTCATCGAAGCGGGCATCACCACTGCCGACAACCTGCGGGCCACCGGCGCGGCGTTCGAGATCGTCGAGCACTGCGGCGCGTTCGATCAGCTTCTCGACGCTGTCGGCTTCGGCCTTGAGGGCGTCGAATTTGGCGTTCTGTTCGGTGGAATGCTCGCCATTGGCGGCAGGGTTTTCGGTGATCTGGCGCATTTCCGCGGTGAGCTTGCGGAGCTTTGCCCGGAGTTCTTCGAGGCGATTCATCGGTAGACCTTTCCATCAGTGGCCTGGCTGGTTCGGTGGGGGAGACCAAGCCAGCCAGGCCGGGGATGCGGCGTCTCACGACGCTGCGGGCAAACTGTTTAGGCCGGCGGGTTCGCGGTCGGCATTTCGCGCGGGTGGCCGAGCAAGGCGATCGCCGAAACAACGGCGGCGGAAGCGTTGCCGCTCGGTGTGATCGTCAATCGGCTATATTGCTTGTTGCCAATGTAACCGAGCTTTCTGGGCTCATTGTCGTCATCGAACTGGAAACTTGCCAGTGCCTCGGTACCGATCAGGTGCTCATCGGCGACCGCAGTGAAGCCAGATCCAGACAGATCGCTTTCCTCAAGCAACACCGTGAAGAGGGCATCAGCATCAGCGAGCGACCCGGCGGCGATCAGGTAGGTCAGGCTGTCGTAACCCAGCCGATCGATCACTTGTCCGACCTGTGCGGTGTTATCCGAAACCGAGATCGGGCTGATGCACCGCTTCGGGTGAACTGTGGTAGCGAGATCCTTATTCATAGAAAGGCTCCATCTGAGGGACGCACCGTCATCACGACGGGGCTTCGAATTGGTCCGGTCTTATGCCGATTCCTCCAATATGCCTGGCGCATGCTTTTGCAACAGGCGTCGACCACCCACGGTTAAGGTCGGCATTTGGTTCGCCGGGCTCGACCGGGGAGCCCCTGGATACGGTGGGTGGCAAATGGCCCCGATCGACGTGTCAGCGTCACGCTGAGTTGTCTTTGCCATCATCACGATGGGACGCCGGATCGGGCGGCGATTGAATTTCATTTGGTGCCCCTCAGGGTATCTGAGAGGGCGAGCAGTGTTCGGCCGGACACCGTCACAGATGTTTGACGATCTTTCATGCGCGCGTAGTCACCGAAGAAACCATCGAGCATCTCGTCACCGGGGCTGTATTTCGCATGGAAATCGGGATGCCGCTGATTGGCAGCACCGGCCTTCTTGTGAACCTGCAGTAGGATCTCGGCACTATATGGATGCCGATTGAGTGTCACCGTGAATTTGATCGGGAGAGGAAGCGAACGACCGTTCCAACCGAATTCATGCATGAGGGTGTAAATCGAGGCATCGACCAGAGTGCGGTTGTCGCCGTAAACGTGTTCAATGTGAGCCTTGAGATAATCCACAACCGCCGGCATGTCGTTGATCAGTTGAGCGAGGGCCTCGCCGAAGGTCTCCGCCTGAGCAACCGCCTCGAACGGCGACCCCTCTGACACCACGACCTGACGGGCCTCAAGACGCAAAGCACGGAAGCGTTTGACCGTCTCCGGGCCGTCCTTCGGGTGACTGCATCCGTTCACGGCCATGAAGAGATCTGCAGCATTGGCCGCCGTCATGTGGCTGGCACCGAAGCCGCGCTTGCTCTGGGGCAAGACGCCATCCTCCCGGAGAAGGCGCCCGAATTGTTCCAAAGTCGTCGGATCGCGCTCATCGCGCGCCGCAAGGGTGGAAACCAGATCAGGTAGCTTCGCCATTCCGTCCTCCTACATAATGGGTAACACGCGTTATCGCCTCGCACAAGCGTATTGTTTTTTTCCCATTATGGACGCTGGCGGAATATCACTGGTTGTGCCAGGATGGCGGCAGCAATCAGGGAGAGTGAAATGGCAAAACGCGAGCCGAAGAACCATCAGGAGAGGCGTGATCAAGACCGCGCGAATCTCGGGTATGTGATCAATGCTCTTACTGCCGAGCGGAGGCGCCTTGTCGATCGGGCCATGAAAGCACTTGAGGACGACAAGGTGCCGCGCAGGCTTGCAGTTGCAATGGCCAACGTGCAGGCCGGCATTGATGCCGCGGCGCGAGCCATACTTCAGCATGATTTAGAGTCCGAGCAGTGCCATCCTGCCGAATATCTGTTTCGCCTGCCGAAGGACAGATGAGGTTTGAATGCGGGGCGATACGCGATTGAACGGCCGTCACCTCCGCGCGCTGCGCACCCTCGCAAACTCTTCCAGCGATTTCGAGCCGTTGGCGGCTCGACCGGGCGTTGGACAGGCTCTTGCCGAGCAGCTTATCGCGCTCGGCTTGGTCGAAAGTGGCCCATGCAAGCCGAGATACGCCGATTATGGAACTGGCTATCGATTGACCAAGGCGGGCTGGGAGGCCCTGGACGAGAACGGCCCATTTAAGCGGCGACAGGGGTCGGCATGAAGAAAGCCCGCAAGGAGAGAAGCTATGAAACACCGTTTGCTAACTGAGGAAACGACATATCTTTTAGACGAGATCGACCGGCTTCATGCGAAGTTCCATGCGATTCGCGACAGGTTTGGCCCCGCGACTGACCAGAAAACACTTGATGATCTGTCGGTCGAGATGGTCGGCATATGGCGCGACATAGTGGTAGCAGGTGACAAGCTTTGCGAGACGCACGATGACGATGCGTCAAAGGAAAAGCCCCGCCGGTAATGGCGGGGCTGCGAGCGGAAACCATGTCGGCGCCGTCAGGGTTTTCTTTCGGGCGGGCCACCGATCTTGCTGCTGTCGAATTCGGGAACTAGCTGCGCGGCCGACGTGTAGGGCTGAAAGCATTCCGGATGACCGAGGCTGCCAAGCGTGCGGCTGCGATAATCTCTGGCGAAGTCCGGCTCGTCGTCGCTATCGGATTCATGCTCCGGAGCCTCGGGCTCGTCATCGCCGTTGGGCTCGGCGTCGGTCTCGTCACCAGCGCCGAGGATAGGGAAGGTCTTCCCGAGGTCATCCTCGTAGGCTTCGCACATGTCTTCGTTGTCTTCCTGGAGGTCAGGATCTCCATCGATCAGATCGAGGGCTTCAATTGCTGCTTGGATAGCAGCTTCCAACTGCGCCCGGGGGCGCAGTTCATTTGGCTTCATGATGGTTACTCCAACGGATGGCTTTTCAGGCCGTGCACGCGATCGGCGCGGGCGCCGGGAGTTGAAAACAGGCCGTTGGACCTGCGCGCTAATTCCCCTTGCGGGTGTTTTATTCGCGCACTCCCGGCACAATGCGGGCGCAAAAATACCGCCAAGACTTTCGGGGGCGGTATCCGCCAACGGTTCAGGTGTTTTCAGCACCATGGACAGCGTGCGCTTGATTTGAAATGGTGTCAAGGTCAGGTCGAACGGAGGAAGCGATGGAAGAGAGCGAATTAAAGAGGCTTGAAAAGATCAACGCTGCCGCTGCAGAGCGAGATCGAAAGATCAAAGAAGAGGAAAAGGCCCGCATGGCCGAGGAGGCAGCTACAAAGGCGCGCCTTCAAGGCGCCCGCGAGAACTGGCAACTGATATTTACGACCCTGAACATCGTGATCCAGGATGTTAATCAAAACATACGAGAGCACGGTAGCTTTCATGCAAGTAAGGCCGCTTCCCATGCACCACTTGGCGGTTGCGACGTATTATTTTCTGGCAAGGCGGGGTCCGGTGGGGAGATAAAGTTCCGAGCTACGCCGATGGGGAGCATATCTGTCGATTTTGAGCCCGGTGCATCACATGGCTTTAAAAATGATTCGATGGTTAACCCGCCCGCGTTGCCTTTCGAGAAGGCTACTAGAGCAGCGCTTGTAAGCGTACTACTCGATTTCCTAGAGCAAAAGATTTCTTGACCTAGACCGCGATCACCATCCGCGCGAAATCGATGTCCACTTCGGCCGGTGCCCTGGCAGCAAGTCCGACCGCCATGCATAGCGCCTGCAGGCAATCGATGCGCGACCGCGCCTTGCGCTTGTTGAGCTTGCGGGCGCCCGTCGGATCTACATCGACAACCGCCGCGGCGACGTGCGACGTCAACAGCGGATTGCCACCATGCTTCAGCTTGCCCTCGATGACCAGGTTCTCGAATTCGTCGATCGCCGGCGACATGTCTTTGTATCCCTGCCCCCATTCCACCAGCGGCAAGTCGATTCCCTCCTCGTCGAGGCGCGCCTGAAATTCCTCGATGCGCCACCGGTCATAGGCAATGCTTTCGATCTGGTACCGGTCAGCAAGTTGCGCCGCGCGGATGGCAACGGCCTTCTTGTCGATCACTTTGCCGGCCGGTGCCTCAAGGATGCCCTGATCGCGCCACAACGCATAGGGCTTGCGCTCGGTCTCTTCGCGCTCTCGGAGCGTGTCACCGGGCACCCAGGCATGTGTCAGCACGGCGCCGCTCTCGGGGAAATAGAGCACCAGGCTGGTGAGGTCTCGCGCCTGTGACAGATCCAGGCCGCCGAAACACCGTTGCCCGATGAGCGTCTCAGGATCGACCGTGACAGCGCAGGCCTTCCATTCCATGGCACCGATGAGGCCTGCCACGGCATCAACCCGCATGTTCAGGTACAGGTTTTTCAATGACGGCAGGCGCGCCGGCATACGCCTGGCCTTGGTCGCATAAGCGCGCAGCTCCTCGAGGCTTCTGAAATCTCCAAGGGCAGGATTTGCCAGCGGCCACACGCTCTCGTCGAAGGGGTCGCAATCGTCGGGGCAGGCGAAGACGAAACCGGCAAAGCGCGGGTCCTCGACGATCTCGGCTTCGACGTCCTTGGCATGGTCGACCAGTTCGGACATGACCGAAAGCGGGTCCGCCGACTGCGTGCTGATGACCCAGAACAGTGGATTTGAGCGGGCGCTTTGGCTGGTTTCGAGCACGTCGAAAAGCTCCCGATCGGGAGCCTGGGCGAGCTCGTCGAAGATGATCAGCGACGGGTTGAGGCCGTGCTTGCCGCCGACGTCAGATGACAAGGCGTGATAGGTCGAATCGGTGCGGGTATCTTCCATTTCCTTGGCGTGTTCCCGGATGATGATCCGATCGGCCAAGTCGATATCTGCCAGAATCATTGCCTTCATTTCGCGAAAGATGATGGCGGCTTGGGCCTTGTCGGCAGCGGCCGAGACGATTTGCCCGCGGGTTTCAGCTTCCGGTCCGACGAAATGCGCCAGCGCCAGGGCAGCAACAAGGGCCGTCTTGCCGTTCTTTCGGGCCATGGTCAGCAGGGCCATGCGCACCACGCGACTGCCGTCCGGGTTCAAGCCGTCGTAGACCCGCCGCACGATCGCCTTTTGCCACGGGCGGAGCTTCAGGCGGTCGCCGGCCTTTGGCCCCATGGTGATCGTGAGCGTTTCGACAAACTTGATTACTCGGTCGCCGCGGCTGAGACCGGAACGCTTCCAGGCCGGGCGCTGGGGGCGCTTCTGTGCCTTCCGTCGAGATGCTGACTTCTTCGCGACCGGCTTCGCGCCGGGGCCTCTGGCGCCCATCAGGCGGGCTTTCGGGTCAAAACTAACTCACCGTGAATGCCCCCAACGGTTCCGAGCCCCCAGCCCTGAGCGATTTTCATCATGCCTTGTTCCAGTCGTGGCCAGGGTCGAGGGGCCATCCATTGGCATCGCATCCGACCACCACGGCCACGCCACCACGCCTGCGGGTGCCGTCGCTGCGCTCCTTGATCTGCGAGTCATGACTGGCACAGAGGCTGCGCAAGTTCTGTAACAGGTCAGGCCCACCCCTGCGCCTGCTGACGATGTGATCGGCATGGGTCGCACGAGCACCGCAGCCCTTGACCGTGCAGATGCCGCCGTCACGCTTCAGGCAGGCCGCTCGAAGTGCCTTCCATGCTGCCGTGAGGTAGTAGGGGTCAGGCCGCTTCATGGGCATCGTCTGCGGATTGGAAGTCGTACTCATCGGGGTCGATATGGGAAATCGACGGTCGGGCAGGGGCCAATTTTGATTTTTCGTCCCGAGGAGGCGCTGCTGCTGGCTTAGAGAAGTGATTTTGGTTATCCCCCCTAGATATAGAAGGACCCCCTTTTTGGGGGGTTACATCTACCCCCTTTTTAGGGGGCACAGAGGCACCCGCTGCCCCCTCTTTGGGGGGTAGTTTGTCCCTGTTTAGGGGGCAGATTTCTGAATTCTTATATCGCTCCCATCGGTTCGTTGCAGGGCAGCCGTCACGATCAGGAAGCCACGTCAGGCGGTATCTGGTAGTGACGCGCATGCCTCCGCGCTGGCTGTCAACAAGGCCCTTGTTCTCGGCTTCCTGGATCGCCTTGGTGATGTGGTTTTTGGAGAGGCCGTAGACCTCCAGTTGCTCGTACGTAGCTTGCAGGTTGCCGTTCTCGGTCCCGGCGTGGGCCATGTTGTCGAGCATGAGACAATCAATAAATCGGCGCGCGTTGATGCTTAGAGAGCGCCACGCGTCGCTCGCCACCATGTCCGCCGTGAGCCATACCCAGGCCGCACCTTCTGGTGGTTTGGCCAACTTCCCTCGCTTGCCACCGAGCTTGCCTGAGCTCCGGCCAGTGGGGTCCGGTCTGCCGAACCGGCCGCTCATTCGCCACCTACCAGCCGCTGCAGGCGTTCAATCAGCGCTGGAATGTGTTTGGGATGCACGAGGACGATATGGTCTTGGTCCTCGTATTCATCACGCTCTTGCCTGATCGCGATCATGCCCCGGGTCGCGCGATAAGCGGCTATCGCCAGTTGCGTCGGCACGATGACGTCGGCACGATCTTTTTGCCAATCCCATAGCTCCCAGCCTTGATCGCCGGTGGCTTCGGGGGTATCTTCTGCCTCGCCCTGATTATCAAGATCGACCCTGGAGACGCTTGCCGGCTCTCCGGGGTTTTTCTTTGGCGAATCGGGTGGCGGGTTTGACAGTTCCTGAAATAGCTCTTTTGGATCAGTGCCGCGATTTTGCGAGGTTTGACAGTCCAAGTGATTGTTTAAAGCCGTCGATTTGTGCCCCTCCGGGCCCACCATTCCCCTTTTGATCCCTTGCCTGCAACCTATCGGGCCATGCTTTCAAACACGCCGTCTTTGCGCACCAGCGCATGGAACAGGCCGGCGGCGATATGGAGCAGGATGAGGGCGAAGAACGCAAATGCCAGCGTCACATGCGCGGTGTGCAGCAGCGTGAAGAGCGTGTCGCTGTGCGGCGCGATGGCGGGTAGCTGGATGCCCCAGAGCAGCTTGACCGGATAGCCGCCGGCCGAGACCGTGCCCCACCCCAGCAGTGGCATCGCGATCATCAGGGCGTAGAGCACATAATGAGAGAGCTTGGCAGCGAGGCGCATCGGCCCCGGCAGGTCGCGGGGAAGCGGCGGTGTGCCGGACCGCAGCCGCACGACGATGCGGAGCACGGCCAGGATCAGGATCGCGATCCCCAAGGTCTTGTGTGTGGTGACCAGCGACACGTATTTCGGTGCGATGGTCGAGACCATGCCAACGCCGATGAACAGCATGGCGATGATGCAGATCGCCATCAGCCAGTGCAGCAGGCGTTGCAAGCCAGTAAAGCGGCCGCCGGGGAAGCGGGTGCTGAGTTGGCTCATGGCTGGGTGTCCTCCTTCGCTGCGTCGCCGCGCGGATAATTCTTTTCCTCCGACATGCGCAAGGCGAAGGACTTGGCATAGGCGGCTGAGCGCGCCGCCGGAAAGGGATCGTCGGACACCATGATGCCGTCCGGCAGTATGGTCGGGTCGAAGTTGATGTCGCGACAGGGGCCGTCGGCTTCGGGCTGGATCTTATCCACCGTGAGCGTGCCGACCTCGACCGACTTGCGATCCGCCGGCCAGGCCTTGCTCGGATCGGCCGTGGGGTCGCTGGGATCGGCGACAGTGACCACCATGTTCCAGCGCTGCGGCGCTGCAGCCACGCGCGCGGTTATTTCTGCAGCGAGATGGTCGGGGCCTAGCTTGGCGAATTCCTCGCCGCTCATCCCCTTCAATTCGGCTTGCGGCTTCAGCGACCAGCGCACCGCATGGGTCGCGCCGGAAGAGTCCACCAACAGGAAGGCGTTAAGGCCGTTAAAGGTATCCCCGGCGTAAGACGGGGTCCAGGGGGCGCTCCCCGCCCAGGCGCCGAAGGCGGCGATTTCCGGATGGGCGGCGGCGAAGTTCTTCATGGCGTCCGGCTCCTTGCTGCTAGACGCCTGCAGCAGCGCATAGAAGGCGTCCGGCGTCGCCACCGGGAAGAACGGCGGATCGATCATGGCCGAGCGCCAGACGGCACCGTCGGGCGTCGAGATCTGGAGGCCGAGGCCCCGCACGCGCGAGGTCGCATCGGATGCGTTAGGATCGGGTGTGCTGAAGTTGAAGCGGCCGATGACGGGATATTGGCCCGCGGCGAAGACCTCAGCCTTCGAGAGCGCCGTACCGTTGCTGTTGGCGTCGAACTGGCCGGTGAAGCAGATGCCCTTGGCGTGATTGCGCCGGTGGCCCAGAGCGGGTCCGGTGGGCGGCGTGAGAGCCTGGACCAGTTTCGCCCCGCTCAGTCGGTCCGACGAGAGCCAGCCACCGGTATAGGCGAAGGCGCCTGCGATGACGGCGATCACGACGGCGATGACGGCCAGGGAAGTGAGACTGGAGCCTGGCGATTGCTGGGCCATATCTAAACCTCGATTGCGGTGGGCGCGCTTGTTCAACGATAGTCGCACATCGCAAGCACCCTCAGAACAGAAAAAAAAGCGGTGCCGATGATGATCAGCCATGCCCAACGCCCGTCAGAACTTCGTGAGTTCCAGCCAAGCGGGGCGGAAGCCGTGGCTTTCGTAGAATCGGATGGCACCTCTATTGGGTTCCATCGCGCCGACGAATTGATCGTGAACGCCTCTGGCGGCGAGGTCGCGGTTGATCGCTTGCATCAATGCGGCACCAACGCCAAGCCCTCGCATGATATCGGCGACGACGAGGAACTTGATCTCGCCCGCTTTCTCACCGGCAATCCAGGTATCCGAATAGGATGCGAGCTCGTCGATGCCGTATACCGCCGCGCTGGCGAGGCCGACGATCCGATCGCCGTAGCGGGCGCCCAGCAGCAGGCCATCTCGTGCGCTCTCGGATAGAAGCCCCCTGATCACTGGCCAGGAAACATCGTCGGTGACGAATGGCCCAAGACCCGGGGAGACCGCTTGGTGGTGATGGTGCAACGACAGCCATAATGCTTCGAGTGCATGCACATCCGACGTGCCGAGCGCTTCTATCGTCACGGAGCTTGTGGCGCGATACGCCGGTGCCGACCTCTGAAAGCGCGTCAGCATGAGCCATGTCGGCAGATAGCCCCGCGATTTGTAGAGTGCCACCGCGGCGCGATTGTCCGGAATGACGCCAATCAGCTTTGTTCTTATGTCACTGCGTGCGACCGACGCATCCATCGCCGCGAGCAGCCGCGAGCCGACGCCCCGGCCGCGATACTTCTCGTCGACGAAGAGGGTCACGAGTTCCCACAGCGTTGAGGCTACGGCGAAAGTGGCGTTCCATGACATCGGTCGCCTGCCACACAGCAGATAGCCGATGTCACGGCCATTATCGACGGCGATGAAGCCGAACCATTCTCCGGCCAAAAGCTCGGTATATTGACGCTTGCGGTTTTTCCAGGACGTGTCGTCTGCGACGAACGGTGCCAATTGCGGCGCAATCTTTCGGTGATGCCCGTGCAGGGCAAGCCAAAGCGGCGCCAACCGGTCGATATCATCGAGCTTCATCGGAACGATCTCAAGCATCAGCTAGCGGCGCGTCGCCAAAGTCGGCAGCAGGATCTCGAGGAAATTGTCCAACGCCGTCGGCAGGCGCTCGACCTTTGCCCGCAAGAGTGCGCCCTGCCAAGCATCCAGCAGCATGCCTGCCAACGCATCGGCCGTCACATCGCTGCGGATGCTGCCGTCCCGTTGCCCGTCTTCAACGCATCTTGCGAGACTGGCGGTCCATTCGGAAATGAGTTGAGAGAGCCGCTCCCGCGTCGATGCGCTGACGGATGCGACCTCCGCGCTGATATTGCCGATCAGACAACCGCGCGCGAAATCATCCTGGCCGACATAATTCCGGAGACGCGTGAAGTATTTCCGGAGGCGCGCCAGGGCGGGCTCTTCGCCGGCGTGCAGGGTCTCGGCCAGCGCCGCCCGCACATCCTCGAAGAAGTGATCGAGAACGGCATGGCCGAAATCGTCCTTGCTCTTGAAGTGATTATAGAACGAGCCTTTCGGCGCGCCCGCCGCTTCCGCGATGTCGGCGACACTTGTCGCGGAGAATCCAGCTTCGTGGACCAGCTCCCGTCCTTTTTCCAGAAGATCTGAACGTTTGCTGGCCCTGCTCATAGATTCAATATGACCGGTCGTCTTATCTTCGTCAAGCAAGTCAACGGTCCACGAATATCGGCCTTCGCCGACGGGCGACCATGGTCGAGAGGGGAAAGACGCTATCCCGCTATCTGATTCAGTGTTGTGGTAAAGCGGCGTTCAGGCTGATGCGAAAACGTGCTCCATGATCGCTAGGGGCAATGCTTACCTGGCCGTTATGGCGCTGAACGATTTGCTTGACCAAATTCAACCCCAGGCCGGCGCCGCTGCGTTTTGGTGAGATTCGGTAAAATGGCTCGAAGACATCCTCCCATTGATCGGGCGGTATTCCCGGTCCGTCATCGCTAATCTCAATGACGTTTGGGTGGGAGACGATGACCCGTATCGAACCTTTTCCACCACCATGCTCGATCGCGTTCGTCACCAGATTGGCAACCACCCGCTCCAGCGCGCCACCATCACCCACTACGGGCATTCGATCGCGGTCGGCCGAGAACGAGAGTTCATACCCTGCCGCGATGGCGTTCGGCGCGAGATCTCCGACAACAGACTTGCATAGTTGCACCAGGTCGACCTCCTGCATGGCTTGCATCCTGTTATCCATGCGATGCAGGTCGAGGAGTTGCTCCGCGGTATTTGCAAGGCGGCCAACATCATTCAAGAGCTTCCGCTGCTGTTGGCTGTTCGGCATGGCTTCCAGATTCGTATAGAGAATGGCAATGGGTGTCCGCAGTTCGTGTGCAGCATCCGCAAGAAAGCGTCTTTGCTGCGTATAGCCGTGGTCGAGCCGCTCCAGCGCCGCGTTGATGGCTGCCACGAGTGGAAGCATCTCCTCCGGTACATCCTCAAGGGGGAGCCGCTGGCCGCGACGGTCGATGTCTATGCTCGCAGCGATGTCGGTTGTGCGACTTAGGCCCGCTAGTGCACGCTTAACCAGGATTGGCACCGACAGGAATGCGGCAATCAATGTGAAGGCGAGGAAAGGCAGGTAGATGACCTTCATTCTCTTCAGAAGTTCAACCACGACCGAGTCCGTCTGCAGGCGACCGCCAAACATGATCCGTACTTCGCCGACCGACGAAGGCATGCGTGCGATGAGAAAAGTCAGCGGAGAGTCGTCCGCAGCGCGGATATCTGCGTCCAGAATGCTGCCAAGCCGAACGGCGATCGTCTCAAGATCGTCTGGCACCTGACCATAACGAATTTCGCGGTTGTCTTGAGCGAGAGCGACGAACCAAAGGCCCCGACTCTCCTTCTGGATTCTGCTGAGTTCCGGTGTAGGCGATATCCGCAACTGACCGGCGCTGTCCTGCTGTATTGACATCGCGATATAGGGCAGGATGTCTTCGTCCGCAGCACGGCTGTTGGTGAACACGGTCATCAGATAGAAGAACAGACCCACGGTGACAGCGATCATGACCACTGCAAGGACGATAATCAGCGGCCAGACGATTCTCCAGCGCAGGCTATATGTTGTCATTCGGCGACCTTCAAGAGATAGCCAACACCCCTGATCGTGTGGATCGTGACGCCGCCGTTTAGATCGGCCAGCTTTTTTCTGAGGCGAGAGACATGCGCATCCAGTGAATTTGACTGGATTTCGTCGCCGAAGCCGTACACGGCGTTGGAGAGGGCCTCGCGGGTTACCGTCCGGCCAATCCGCTTCATCAAGGCTCCCAGGACCAGAAGTTCACGGCGAGGCAAAATCAAAGGCTTGCCATCGAGCAACGGCTCCATATGAGAGACGTCAAAGGCGAGACGACCGGCAGAGATGATGTCAGACGACAACAGCGTTGGGCGACGAAGCACGGCTCGAAGCCGCGCTATCAATTCCTCGACGACAAAGGGCTTGCCCATGTAGTCGTCGGCTCCCATATCAAGACCCCGAATGCGGCCCTCATGGTCATTGTGGGCCGTGAGTACAATGATTGGAGCATCGATATTGCTGGTCCTCAGTTCAGGAATCAAACGGAGGCCTTCTCCGTCCGTCAGCTGCCGGTCCAGGAGGATCGCATCGTATGAATGCATGTGGACGGCTTCCCGCGCATCCGTTACCGATGTTACGTGATCGATGACGATATTGTGCTTGGACAGTGCATCGCCGAGCGCACTTGCCATATCCAGTTCATCCTCGACCAAGAGAATCCGCATCAGTCACTCTCTGTTCAGTGGCAGGACAAGGTTATCGGTCAAACCATTGCGGGAACATTGCGCAAATGGTCTTGGGGGATCCGGTCGGGCTGTAATGTTAATGCAATGTACGCACGGAAGATTGTCTGCCGAGGCGAAATCGGCCATCCTTCTGGCAATGGTTAATGGATCTTGAGCGGGTTCTCAATCCATCTGACCTTGGCTATCTGCCCCTGGGGCGCCGGTAGGCGGAATCTCATTATTTGGCGAGGAATTTCGAGTTGAATCTAGGTTTGCAGGACTTACGTCGCGCGGCCATACCAACAGCCAGCAGTATGCTTCCTTCCCCGGAAATCTGGGTCGTATTGACGCATGCGATTGGTGACAATGACCAGTGTCTGGCTCTGGCGGAAGCCCTCGGGCGCCCCTTTCGGACCATCAGCCTGGATTGGCCGAAATCGGGCCGCGCATTCGATCGCGCGCAGTTTGACGAGTTGCTACGGGAGGACATGAAGGGCCGTGTGCGACGTGCGCTGATCGGTCTTTCCGCACCCTGGCCGCGCCTGGTGATCTGCTGTGGCCATCGCGCCGACCCACTCGCCTTCTGGATCAAAGGACAGTCCGGAGGATGTGCGAAGGTCGTGACTATCGGTCGCCCGCATTCGGCGCTCGCCCATTATGACCTGGTCGTCGCGCCACCCGAGTACATGCTGCCGGCGCGCGCGAACGTCATTCACCTGCCGATTTCGATGGCGCGTACACGAAGCGAACATGATCAGGACCAACCGGCCGAGCCGATCCTGGCGCCGAAGCCGTGGTTTACCATCCTCCTCGGCGGTCGGGTAAAGCAGTTCCTCGAAAGCGAGGCAACGCTCAAACAGGTGGCGGTGAGCGCTCAATTGGCGGCAGACAGATATGGCGGTTCGGTCATGGTCTCATCTTCCCGTCGTACACCGCCTTGGATGCTTGCTGCTGTCGAAAGCGAGTTGACGGCACCTACCGTCTATCAATGGTCCAGCCGAAACGCCGACAATCCTTATTGGGCATTTTTGCAAAGGTCGGCGGCCGTGTTTGTAACCGGGGACAGCACGGCGATGATCCGGGATGCCTGTCATTCCGGCGCACCGACCTACCTCATCGAGCTGCCGGACCGCATGGACATCCGGCGGTACGGGCGCCGTCGTCTATTCGGCCTCATCCGCAAGGCCGCTCAGTTGCTACGCAACTCCGGTCTGCAGGGTATGGCCGAGGCAGTGGATCGCGGCCAGGATTGGCTGCACGCAAAAGATATCCTTCGCTATCCACGTGACCTTCGCCGGTTCCATTCCAAAGTCTACGAAATGGGCGTGGCCCGATCGGCAGCCGACTTCGATCCGTCGGGGATAGCAGCACGGCGCGACGTCGAACACCTGCTCGACGCTTCAGGCGTTCGAATGGCCAGAGACAGATGCATGGTGTGGTTAAGTCCAAACTAGAGGGACCGAGGTCAACGCGGGCTGGTTCCAGGCCCACGGCGCCGGCAAACTCAAATCCTATATTGCGGCAGCATTGCGCAAATATTCCGCAATCTCTCGGCGGCCCGTAATGTTCGGGCAATCCGCCGATGCGATATCTCTTGTGGAAGCGACGATGATCGCTCGACCTGCCGCGGCAGGAAAGAGTCTTCGTGGTCGAGCTGCAAGGATAGGGGCCGCCTGATGAAACCCAACATGCCACGTCACGAATTGTTCTCGTGCCGGACGATCGCTCTGGCCGCGCTTCTGGCTCTCGCTGCCTGCGCTGAGGTGCCGACCGATCCGGTGGCACGCATGGCATATGATGAGGCGAACGATCCCGCCGAACCCGCGAACCGGCTCATCTTCGACGGCAATCAATGGGTTGACCGCAACGCTCTGCAGCCTGCAGCGCGCACCTACCAGAACTATGTACCGGGCGGCGTCCGCGACGGTGTGCGCAATTTCGGCCAGAACCTGGGGACGCCCGTCGTGCTGGTGAATGATGTGCTCCAGGGGAACATGAGCCGGGCCTGGACCACGGCACAGCGGTTTGCCGTCAACACCACGGTTGGCGTGGCCGGGCTGTACGATGTTGCGAGCGACTGGGACCTGCCAGCGCATGAAGCCGATTTCGGTCAGACGCTGGGCGTCTGGGGTGTTGGCCCCGGGCCGAGCGTACAGCTACCGCTGCTCGGACCGTCGAATCTGCGCGACACAGCCGGAACAGCTTTCGGATTCCTCGGCGATCCCGTCGGCAATGTTCCCGGGATGCAGGTCATCCAGATGTCCAGCTCGGTGGCAGGCGTCATCGACGGTCGCGCCCGAATGCTGCCGATGACCGGCGAACTGGAGAAGAATTCGATCGACTATTATGCCGCATTGCGCAGCATGTATGAACAACGGCGCGCGGCCTTCATCGAGGAAGGCAAGACTGGAAGCCTTCCGTCGGCCGAGGATGGAGCGCCGCCGACACCTGCGCCCTGACAGTCATCTCAGAACGCGCCGAGGGTCAGCTCAAGGCACAGCTTCCTGGGTCACGCGCAGCCAGTTTGTCTGATCGGGCGATTCCGCTTCGATTTCGAAAATCATCGTGGTCAGAGCAACTCATGAATCAAGCGCCGCGGACGGTCGCCGTATTACTCCTACCGGCCGTTTCATTGCTGCCGGCTCCGCAACCACTGAGCCGAACCGACGCTGCTTAACCCAACGGCGGTGCGACCCCCGCCCTGGATGTACCAGATACCAACAAGAGTCACGAATCACACCTCACGGCATCGGAACCCCTATGAAACGTTTGCGCGTTACAGTGCTCGATCTCGTCAACAAGGGCCCGGCGAAGGGTCTGTTTGCACGCCTGATGAACGCCAATCTCGCTAGTATCATGCCACAGGTTATCGCCACTTGGTGCCAAGAACTCGGTCACAACGTCCGTTATGTTTGCTACACGGGTTTCGAGGACCTGGATCATGAACTTCTGGAGGAAACCGACGTGCTGTTCGTCGGCGCATTCAGCCGCTCCGCGCAGACCGCCTATGCCATCAGCAATCTCTATCGGCAAAAAGGTGCCGTCACAGTGATAGGTGGGCCGCATGCCCGCTGCTATCCAGAAGATGCGACGCTTTACTTCGATTATGTTCTCGGATTGACGGACAAGACAGTCGTTGACGATGTGCTGCGTGAGCGAGCGCCGCACCGGCCGCAGGGTCGCTGCCTGAGCGCGGCGCGGCAGCCGACGGCACTTCCTAGCGTCGCTGCGCGCTGGAGGTTCATCGAACAGACGATTGCCAAGGCACCGGCATTCAAATTCGTTCCTATGATCGGCAGCATGGGATGTCCTTATACGTGCAGCTTCTGCATCGATTCTGTCGTCGATTATCAACCACTCGCCTTTGACCAGATGCGCGACGACCTACGCTTTGTGCTTGGCAAGCTGAAACGTCCCGTTGTCGCCTGGCATGACCCGAATTTCGGCGTGCGTTTCGATGACTACATGTCAGCCATCGAGGACGTGGTGCCGGCCGGCGGGATACGTTTCGTCGCTGAAAGCAGTCTATCGCTTCTGTCGGAGTCACATCTTAAGCGGCTGAAGGCGAGCGGGTTCGTCGGGATTTTACCGGGTATCGAATCCTGGTTTGAACTCGGCAACAAGTCCAAGACCGGCCGCTGCGCCGGGATGGAGAAGGTTCGTCAGGTCTCTGATCATGTCAATACGATCCTCCGCTACATTCCATTCGTGCAGACGAACTTCGTGCTCGGCCTCGACAGCGATGCAGGGCGCGAACCTTTCGAGTTGACGAAGCGTTTTTTTGAACTGACACCCGGCGCTTATCCCGCCTTCTCGTTGCTCACAGCCTATGGCCGAGCGGCGCCGCTCAACCTCCAACTACAGAGAGCCGGTCGTGTCCTGCCCGTCCCGTTCTTCTTTCTGGACGGGAACCACGCCATGAATGTGCGCCCACTTAACTATGCGTGGGCGCAGTTCTACGATTTAGTTGTCGACACGACTCGTCACGCGATGACCGGCGGGCGCCTGCTCAGTCGCTTCGCCGCTAACCGTGGAGTCATCACAAAGATGTTTAATCTGGTGCGTGCCACTTCGTCCGGGCGCGTTAAATTCCAGGACCGAGTCAGAAGCCTTCTGATCACCGATGCCAATGTCCGCCGATTCTTCGAGGGTGAGAGCCGGATATTGCCAGATTTTTATGTAGAGCGCATGCGGCGCGGCCTGGGGCCACTCTGGTCCGCCTTGCCGCCCAGTGCGTTGATGCATGACGAGAATGCCTATCTGGCTGACCCGTTTGGCCAATCAATCGGGCTGGGTGCGGCACGTGCGGAAGTCCGCGCTGAGCGACTGCGGCTTGTCGCTACTTCTCCCGACGCACCTTTCATAACGTCGAGAGGAGAGGTCGCCTAGCGATCCGCAATGCCTCCCCCGCTTCGGCTTGTCGGCCCCCACATTGAGGCAACATTGCGCAAATATTTCCCAGTGCGGTGATGGCCCGCAATGTTGGGGCAACGTGGCGAGGCGATATCCCATATGGCGGCAGCAATGATCGCTTCGAAAGAAACTCAAAGGGAATTGAAGAATGCCCAATCAATACCGTCCCAGGCATCGTGCGACGCTTGCCATCAGTCTCGTCTGCATTGTTTTGCCCCTGCATGTGGCCCAGGCAGATGACCCGTTGCAGGGTTCTTCGGGATCATTCTCCTGGCTCGACGGCGCTAGCCAGCAGGCCGCCGAGTGGAACGTTATCCTTGGTGGCGGATTTCGAGTCGAGCCTGAATTTGAGGGCGCTAACGATTACAAGATTATGCCGGTTCCATTTGTTTCGGCGGATTTCGGACCCTATGTCAGCGTCGGCCCGATGGGGCTCACCATTAACGCATGGGATTATGAGGGTATGAGCGTGAAGGGTCGTCTTGGCTACGATCTCGGACGGGATTCGAGTGACGATAAGCATCTCCATGGATTGGGCGACATCGGTGCCGGCGCTGTGCTCGGGCTCGATCTGGCCTACAACCTGGATCCGGTGGAGTTCAAAGTTTCGCTGGATAAGACGGTCGGCGGGAGCGATGGCTTCGCTGCCAAGTTTGGAACCGCCTATTCGTTCGGCGTCGACAGTTTCATGTTCTCGATAGGCCCATCCGTCACATGGTCGGACGGTAACTACATGGAATCTTACTTCGGCGTAACTGACAGGCAGTCCGAAAAATCCGGACTGTCCAGCTTCGATGCGGATGCAGGCTTCAAGCGACTCGATCTAGAGGTGTCAGGCCTCTACTTCATTGACGAGCATTGGGTGGTCCGTGGCGAAGCAGGTCTCGGCTATCTCGTCGGCGATGCGGCAGACAGCCCGGTCTCGCAAGAGAATCTTCAAATGTCCACGATGTTTCTGCTGGGGTACAAATTCTGATGGTGCGAGCCCAACAGGGGACTGGGCACACAAACGCGACCGGCTGGGCCGCCGAGACCGGCCAATGATCCCCATCATGGGTCGGCGGCCCACCCCGTGGATCATTTGCTCCCTCTTTCTTGCCTTCATTGGCGGTGTCACGGTGAATGCCGCCCCCAGGATGGCATTGGACGACAGAGAGACGACAGGTGAAAGCATCGCGCCGGAGCGCAACGCAATGGCGGTCGTGACCGTGCGCCCCGTCTTTGCCGAATGGCAGAACCTGATCGAGACATCAGGAATCATCGCGCCATGGCAGGAGGCCGTCATCAACGCTCAGATAGGTGGCTATCAGATCGTCGAGCTTCGCGCTGACGTGGGTGACGTAGTGCGAGAGGGGCAGGCGCTTGCCATCCTCAATCAGGCGTTCCTGCAGGCTCAGCGCGCCGAGCTTCAGGCCAAGCTGGACCAGGCCGTCACCAACCGGAAACGTGCATCGGCCCTGAGTGCAAAGGGGCATTTGAGCGAGAAGAGCCTTCTGCAGATGGAGACGGAGGAGAAGAGTGCGAAAGCGCTTCTCGATCAGAAGCTTCTCGAAATCAAATACGCAACCGTCGTCGCGCCGGATGCGGGCATCGTTGTCTCGCGCTCCGCGATGCTGGGTCAGGTCGGCCAGCTGGGCACCGAGCTGTTCCGGATCATCCGACAAGGCCGCCTCGAGTGGCGCGCTGAGATTGCAGCATCGGACGTCGTGAAGGTATCTCCGGGGCAGAAGGTGGAAGTTGACCTGCCGGACGGTGAAGTCGCCATCGGCACCATTCGGAAGATTTCCCCCATTCTGGATGAGGCGACTCATCGTGGCCTGATCTACGCCGATCTCGTGGTGGGCAGCATGGCTCGAGCCGGAATGTTCAGCAAGGGCAGGATCGACCTTGGTCTGCGCCGGGCGCTCGTCGTACCTGCGGCCAGTCTTCTTATCAAGGACGGCAGACATTACGTCGCCAAGGTATCGGAATTCGGAGATAGAGCGGCGGTTTCCCTGGTTCCCGTGACTGTCGGGCGCTATGCCGGTGACCAGGCTGAGATAACGGATGGCTTGTCACCGAACGACGTGATCGTGAGCCAAGGTGCCGGGCTGCTCGACGACGGGGACCGCGTGCAAGTGGTGCAAACTGCTTGGCGCGAGTAGGGCTTCCCCATGAACTTCGCAACATGGTCCATTCGAAATCCGATTGCGGTCGTCGTCTTGTTCGCTTTGTTGACGATATCCGGACTGTGGAGTTTCGCGCATCTCCCTATTCAGGATATGCCGGATATCGAACAGCCTACCGTGAATGTCGAATTGTCCCAGCCCGGCGTAACGCCCTCTCAGCTGGAAACGGAAGTGGCCCGTCCAGTGGAGAATGCGATCGCGCCACTCGATCGTTTGGCTCACATAACGACGACAATCACCGACGGCCAGGTCGTCATCAAGGTCGAATTTGAGCTCGGCAAGCCGCTCGCCGAGGCGCTGTCGGAGGTCAAGGAGGCGGTGGACAGCATCCGATCGACCCTGCCCAAGGATATGGAGGAGCCTTCGGTCAGTGCGGTCAAGATCATGGGTGATGCGATCCTGGTATACGCCGTGAAATCGGCGCAAATGGACGAAGTGGCCTTGTCCTGGTTTCTGGACGACGTGGTGGCGAGAAAGATCTCGAAGATATCGGGTGTTGGCCGTTTCCTGAGGGTCGGCGGAGTCGATAGAGAGATCACCGTTGAGGTCGATGCCGAAGCCGCGATGGCGATCGGCGTTACCCCCATGATCGTCTCCCGTGCCTTGGAAGCGATGCAGAAGCAGCTGTCAGGCGGCCGCGGGGAATTCGGCGAAGGGGATCAGGCGGTACGAATTTCGGCGCTGGTGCCGGACGCTGAATCGCTGGAGGGCATTGCCATATCGCTCCCTGACGGCGGCTATGCGAAGCTCGGCGAAATCGCAGAGGTGCGGGACGGTGTGCGAGAGCGCGTCGAAATTGCCCTTCTGGATGGGCAATCGGCCATAGGCATCAAGATATTCCCCGCCAAAGGTGCGGACATCACCACGGTGGCCCGCGCAATCTCTACCGAGCTCGGTACCCTGGTCGCAGCAACCGAGGGCCTGCAGGTCGAGACTCTCTCCAACAGGATCGATCAGACATGGGAGCAGTACGAAGGTTCCATGCACATGCTGTACGAGGGCGGCGCACTCGCCATCCTCGTCGTGTGGCTGTTTCTGCGGGATTTGCGAGCAACCGCCGTCGCGGCAATCGCCCTGCTGCTTTCGATCATTCCGGTGTTCGCTGGCATGGATGTGTTGGGTTTTTCGCTCAACACCCTCACTCTCCTCGCTCTTACGGTCACGATCGGGATTTTGGTCGACGACGTCATCGTGGAGGTGGAGAACATCAAGCGGCACGCGACAGCCGGCAAGCCGATGGCACTGGCCACCGCAGATGCCGTTGTCGAGATCTCTATCGTCGTTCTGGCAACGACACTCTGCGTCGTTTGTGCTTTCCTGCCGACGACCATCATGCCTGGCATCCCCGGATTGCTATTCAAGCAGTTCGGATGGACGGCGATCATTGCCGCACTTTCTTCCCTACTCGTGGCCCGGATACTCACGCCGGTATTGGCGGTGTGGCTGTTGCGGTCGTCGGCAGATCATGCATCGGGCGATGGTCGCGTGATGCGCACCTACCTGGCCGTGGTCGATTGGTGCCTGGCGCACCGTGTATCGATCGTCGTCGCGGCTGGTCTGTTCTTTGCCGCTTCCATTCTCCTTCTGCCCTTGATCCCAAGCGGGCTGTTGCCCGCGGACGACGTCGGCCACACTACGATCAATATCGAGATGGCACCGGGCGCTACATTGGATGCAACCATGGGAAAGGCGGAAGAGGTCCGCAACGCCTTGGCGTCAGTGCGCGGGATCGAGCATATGTTTGCTATCGTTGGGAGCGGTGGCGACGGGCAGGCCAGCGCCCGCAATAAGGCAGAACTGCTCGTCACCCTTGTCGCCGAAGAAGTTCGCGCCGGGCAGGCAGTCGTCGAAGACCTCGTTCGCGCGGTATTGGACGATGTCCCGGGGGCCAGATTCTCGGTTGGATCCGGAGGTCTGGGGCAGCGCGTTGAGTTGCTGCTTGCAAGTGACGACACGTCAGCATTACGCAGGTCTGCGCGGGCCATCGAGCGCGAGATGCGAGGCCTTGCCGGCGTGTCGAATGTCAGATCCAGCGCCAGTCTGGAGCGCGCCGAAATCGTTATTCGGCCAGATACCGTCAGGGCCGCGGAGCGCGGGATCGAAACGCAGGAGATCGGCGATTCCGTGCGCATAGCTACCGGCGGCGACTTCGACAGTCAGGTTGGTAGATTGAACCTCGACAACCGGCAGGTATTCCTGCGCGTGCGCCTCGCTGAACCAGCCCGGATGGACCGGCAGGCCTTTGGTAACATGCGCATTCCAGGAGCGAAGGGACTAGTCCCGCTGTCCAGCATCGGCGAGATCTCCATCGAAAGCAGCTTGGCGCAGATCGATCGATTTGACCGGGAGAGGTACATTACGATCAGCGCCGATCTCGGCAGTTCCGCGTTCGGCAGGACGATGGCGGCAGTCATGTCGCTGTCGTCAGTCAAATTGTTGCCATCGAGCGTCGCCTTCATCGAGGCGGGTGACGCTGAGATAAGCGGCGATCTTCAAACGGGATTTGGCACAGCGATCGTCGCTGGCATCCTCTGCGTCTATGGGGTGCTGGTTGTGTTGTTCAGGGACTTCTTGCAGCCGGTCACCATCCTGTCGGCGATTCCATTTTCCCTGGGAGGCGCGCTCGCCTTACTGCTCATTTCCGGCAGCCAGCTGGACGTGCCGTCGCTTATCGGGATGGTCATGCTGATCGGCGTTGTGACCAAGAACTCGATCCTGCTGGTGGAATACGCCATCTTTGGGATGCGGAATGGCAACTTGTCCGTTCACGATGCGCTGATCGATGCGTGCCATAAGCGAGCCCGGCCGATCATCATGACGACGGTAGCCATGATTGCCGGGATGGCGCCCATTGCGGCGGGACTGGGGTCCGACACATCGTTCCGGCAGCCGATGGCACTGGCCGTCATCGGCGGCCTACTCACCTCGACGGCCTTGAGCTTGCTCGTCGTGCCTGTCGTTTTTAGCTGCATCAGTTCCGCCAGAGAGCGTGCGGACGCACTCATTCGCCGTGAGAAGGACTAAACATACATAATTTTTGAACATCAATGTCTTTTAGAAACATAGCATGTTGTAATTGAATCAGCTACTTACCCTGCCACGGTCACAAACAAGCCCTTTTAGAATGGTGCGACGTGGCGACAGGGGAACGGCTGCATACCATCGATGTAAGCGATCTGCGTGTGCTCGTCACCGCAGGCGGCGGCGGCATTGGGCGGGTGGTGGCGGAGATGTTCGTCGCGGCGGGTGCCCGGGTTCATATCACGGATGTCAGCGACGCAGCACTTCGCGACGCCTTGTCTCACGGCACCGGGCTGACCGGCACGGCAGGGGATGCTGCCACGCCGGAGAACGCGGACAGGGTTTTTGATGACGTTGCCACCCGGCTGGGCGGTCTGGATGTCCTCGTCAACAATGTCGGCATCGCCGGTCCAACCGGCGGGATCGACACGTATCTGGATAGCGATGTCGACCGCATCATCGACGTCAATCTCAAATCCCATTTCTACTTTCTCAATCGCTGCGTTCCGATGTTGAAGCAGTCGGCGCGAAATCCATCGATCCTGGCGATGAGCTCCGTGGCGGGGCGGCTCGGTTACGGATACCGGACGCCTTATGCGGCGACCAAATGGGGCATCATCGGTCTCGTCAAATCGCTGGCCGTCGAGCTGGGACCCGTAGGTATCCGCGCCAACGCCATTCTGCCTGGTGTGGTCAACGGCGCACGCATGGACGGCGTTATAGCCGAGCGTGCCCAAGCGCTGGATGTGAGCGCCGAGAGCATGCGGGAATCCTATCTGCAGAAGATTTCGTTGCGGCGCATGGTCGATGCTGAAGATGTCGCGCACCTGGCGCTTTTTCTGGCGTCGAACCTCGCGCGTAACATTACCGGGCAGGCCATCAGTGTCGATGGAAACGTGGAATATCTTTAAGCCAAGGGACGTGGATAACTTCATATGCGGTCGAGCAAACGCAAAGTCATCATAACTTGTGCGGTGACCGGTTCGGTCCATACGCCGTCCATGTCCGAATATCTGCCGGTGACGCCCGAGCAGATTACCGAGCAGGCTGTCGAGGCAGCGCGCGCCGGCGCCGCGGTGCTGCATCTCCACGCGCGCAACCCGTCAGATGGTAGCCCGACGCCCAGTCCCGACGTGTTCGACCAGTTCGTGCCCAGGATTGCTGCGCAGACAGATGCGATCGTCAACATCACCACGGGTGGCAGCACGCGGATGACGCTGGCAGAGCGCCTGGCCTACCCCTTGAAAGCGAAGCCGGAGCTTTGTTCGCTCAACATGGGCTCGATGAACTTCGCGTTCCACCGGGCCGGGCGCGGGATCAGCAACTGGAAATACCCTTGGGAAAAACCCTATGTCGAGGGGTCCGATGACCTCATCTTCCGCAACACGTTCAGGGACATCAAGCAGGTCCTGGCACTGTTGGGCGATGCGCATGGCACGCGCTTCGAGTTCGAATGCTACGATGTGGGCCACCTCCATAATCTGGCACATCTCCTCGAGGAGGAACTGGTCAAGCCGCCGTTCTTCCTGCAATGCATCCTGGGGATCCTGGGCGGTCTCAATGCCGACCCCGAGAATCTGTACCTGATGCGCAGCACGGCCGACCGCCTGTTCGGGCGTGAGAACTATGAATTCTCGGTCCTGGGGGCAGGGCGGCACCAGATGTCGCTGGTGACCATGGGCGCCATCATGGGCGGGCATGTGCGCGTCGGGCTTGAAGACAGCCTGTATCTCGGCCGCGGATTGCTGGCCGCGTCCTGCGCAGCACAGGTCCTTAAAATCCGGCGCATCCTGGAGGAACTGTCCCTGGAGGTGGCGAGCCCAGATGAGGCGCGCGCGATCCTCAAGACCAAAGGCGCCGACAAGGTGAGCTTTTATGACTGACCTCGCCGCGTCGATCACCACCGGCCGCCGCAAGAACAGCCTGCTGGAGGTGGTGGTGGTCGCGGTGACGCTGCTGCTGATTCTCATCTTTTCCGTTTTGACCGACGGTTTCGCCACCCTGGGGAATCTTCGTGTCGTCATTTCCAATTCCGCCTCGCTGGTGATCCTCAGCTGCGGCATGGCGGTGGTGATCATTTCGCGCGGGCTGGATCTCTCTCTGATCGCGCAAATGGTCGCCGGCGCGGCCACGTTCAGTATTCTGATCGGGGCTGGCGTACCGGGGTTGGCGGCGCTGCTTCTCGCAATTCTTGCCATGGTGTTGGTGGGCGGTGTGAATGGCTGGCTGATTGCCTATGTCGAGATTTCACCGATGCTGGCGACACTGGCCTCCGCCATGCTGATCACGGGCCTGTTCCGCTTTGCCATTCTGCGGGGCGAGTTTCTGCTGCTGCTTCCCAAGACGAACCCCGCCTTGATTTTCCTGGCTGGGGACATCGTGCCGGGCGTGCCGGTACCGGTCGCTCTGATGATCGCCACACTCTTCGCCAGCTGGCTGTTTCTGCGCTACACCGCGGCCGGCCGCACCATCTATGCCATGGGCGACAATTTCCAGGCCGCCCGCCTGACCGGCCTACCGGTGCGGACGACGACTGTTCTGGTTTATGTCTTCGCAGCCGTCACCGCACTTGTTGCCGGATTGGTGATCTCGGCAGCGAGCGGCGCCGTCGATTTTCGCACCGTCACCAATGGCAGCCTGTTGTTCGAGGTGATCCTGGTCGTCGTTCTGGGCGGCATCCCGCTCCGCGGCGGGCGCGGCGGCATCCGCAACATCATCGTCGGCGTTACCCTGATCGCCGTCCTGCGCAACGGCATGACGCTGCTCGACTTCACCACACAGACCCAGGACATGCTGAAAGGCCTTGTCCTCATCGTCGCCATCGTCGTCGACAAGTATCTCAACCCACGGGAAATCGAGACAGACACCGTGGGCGATTTATAAAACCCTAGAAACGTAAGGAGGAAATCATGAGACAGAATTCTGGCAGTTTGGGACGTAACCTCGTCAGGACCTGCATGGGCGTTCTGGTGGGTGCCGGCATCGCATTCTCGCTGGATGCGCCGGCGCTTGCCGACAGCAACATCAAGGGAAAGAAGGTGATCTTCGTGCCCATTTCCATGGGTATTTCGCTCACCGAAGGCTGGGCGCGGCGGATGAAGGAGCATGCGGAACTCTACGGCTACAGCTTTGACATCCGCGATGCTGCGTTCAACACCGGCGCTATGTCGGAACTGCTGGCGAAGGCCATCAGCGAAAAGCCGGATGTGTTGGTGGCGCACAACCCGACGGTCCAGTTGCTGGCACGCCAGATCAAGCAGGCAGAAGCGGACGGCATCAAGGTGCTGCAAATCAACCTGCAATCCAACCAGCCCTCCAGCGCCTTCGTCGGCGCCAACTGGGAGCGCATCGGTCGGGAAATCGCCGAGGACATCGTCAAGGAATGCGGTGCCGGCAGTGGAAAATCCGGCAAGGTGGCGATCATTCCTGGCCAGCTGACCGCTGCCGACAGCGTGATCATGAATGAGGCGGCCTTCAAGGTCTTTGAGGGCCATTCCGAGATCCAGGTCGTCTCGAACCAGGCCTCGGATTGGGAACCCGAGAAGGCGCGGGCGATCACGGCCACCGTGCTGCAACAGAATCCTGACCTTTGCGCCATCTTCGGCCATTGGGACGTGCACACGATGGGTGCCGGCAAGGCCGTCAAGGATGCCGGTCTCGAGGACAAGGTCCTGGTCTATGCCACCGGCGGCGGGGACGACGTCACCTGCAAGGCTGTCGAGGACAAGATCCTGCACCGCGTGTGGAGCTATGACGCGGATGGCCAGGGGCGGGATGCCGCGACGGTGATTGATCTTCTGCTGCAGGGGGCTGCCGCAGCGGACGGTTCGATGCTCTCCATCGAATCGCCGATGAAGATCATCAAGGCAGGCGACCCGAACGCGTCGAGCCTCTGCTGGAAGATGTGAGGGTTCGGTCCGATAGCGAACGTCGCGCTAGCAACGTGCGGGGGGCCTCATGGTCCCCCGCACGCGCGAGATTGTGAAACAGAACATGTCAGCCGAGATCAACTTTACCAACCTGCCGAAGCAGCCGGTACCACGCGTCGTGCTGTCGCCGCGCCGGATCCTCGCCGACATTCTCTCCAAGGGATGGATCGAGAGCGCCATTCCCTTCCTGGCATTGTTTCTTGTCATCGGCGGCATCCTGCTGACAACCGACGGCTACTTCGTGCCAGCCAACCTGCGCAACCTTGCCCAGTATGCTGCCGACGGCGGCCTGGTCGTGCTGGCGCTGCTCATCGTCGTCGCCGTCGGCGGGATCGATCTGTCGGTCGGCTCGAATTTCGCTATGTCGGCCTTCGCCGCGCTGTTCTGTTTCCATATACTGAATTTGCCAGTGCCGGCTGTCCTTATCGTCAGTCTGGCAACAGGCGCGCTGATTGGTGGCGTCAACGGCGTTCTTGCGGGCCTGATCGGCTGCGGTGCTCTGCTGGCCACGCTGGGCACTATGATCACCACGCGCGGGCTGTTCACGCTCGCCTCGCAGGCGCAGCTGGTCGAAATCTCGACCAGCGCCCGCATGGACGATGTTTGGGACTGGGTCGGCTTCGAAAAATTCCTGTCGATGCCGATCGGATTCTGGATCTGGCTGCTGGTGGCGATCGGTGTCTTCGTGATGTTCCGTCAGACGCGGCTCGGCTGGCATATTCTCGCCGTGGGCGGTAATCGGAAGGCGGCACGGCACGGCGGCATCCAGGTGAAGACGACGGCGTTCTTCGCCTATGTGCTTGCTGGCGTGATCGTGGGCCTGGCCGGTTTCCTGTTCGCGGCGCGGCAGAACAGCATCGGTGCCGATACGGGGATCGGCCTGGAGTTCTTCGCCCTCACGGCGCTGGTTGTGGGGCTTGGCGGATTTGTCCCGGGCCGAGGGCCGGTGGTCGCGGTGATGGTCGGCTTTGCCACCGTCTATATCCTCAACAACGTCCTGATCAATGCAGGATTCAGAGGCGATTTCGTTCAGTTCAGCCTGGGTGCCATCATCGTCGCTATCCTTGCCATCGACGTGAAGTTCCGGAAGAACCGTCACAGATTGCTGGCCTCCACCTATCTTGATCCGATCGCGCTCAAGCTTCAGGACGTCGCGGGGATGGCGGGCCTCATGCCGCATGAGATGGTGCCACGATTGCGCAAAGCCGAGATTCTGGCTGCTGGCAAGCTGGATGGGCCGGAAGACGTTCTCCTCGACGCGGCAGGCAATCTTTACTGCGGGACACGGGATGGCTGCCTGATGCGGTTGCGGGCGCCGGACTATGTCGATGTCAGTGTCTTCGCGCGGATCGGCGGCCGGCCGCTGGGTCTCGCCTTCGACCGCGAGGGTCGCATTGTCGCCTGTGTGGCGGGCAGGGGTCTGGTACGAGTGACGGAGGAAGGCGAGGTCGCGCTATTGACGGACCAGACCGCGCGCAGTCTGTTCAGCATCCAGGACGACACCACCATCCGCATGGCCGACGATCTGGATATCGCGCCCGACGGAATCATCTATTTCACCGATGCAACCAAGCGCTACGATATTGGGAATTGGGGGCTCGACCTGCTGGAGGGGCGCGCCAATGGGCGGCTCCTGAGCTATGATCCCACCTCCGGCAAGACGTGCACCATCTGCGATAATCTCATCTTTCCCAATGGCGTTTGCGTGACACACGACGGCAAGTTTCTTCTGGTCGCCAGCAGCTGGGCCTGTTCGATCATGATCTTCGATCTCGGCGATCTCGCCGCCGGCCCGAGCGTGTTCCTGCAGGGGTTGCCGGGATACCCTGACAACATCAACCGCGCCTCCGACGGCGGCTATTGGATTGCGCTTGCCGGTACGCGGAACCCGGTCATCGACCAGGCGATGAAATACCCCGGCCTCCGGCGGCGCATGGCAAAAAAGGTGCCGCCGACCAATTGGCTTTTCGGCAACCTCAATATCGGTGGTGTGCTGAAGATTGATGGTTCGGGCAAAATCGTCGACGCGCTGTGGGACGCACCGGATGGACCGCTCTACATGATCACGTCGATGCGGGAGCATGAAGGGGCGTTGTATCTTGGTGGTGTCACCAATGACAAGATTGGCCGCCTGCCGCTCGACACTGCCGATCGGCAGTGGAATGGCCCGGCGAGTTATTGGGAGAAGGGCCAATGATGTTTTTCAGGTCCAAGGCGCAACAGGTGCCGGCCATGACGCTGGAAGGGGTGCTGGGGCCGAACAGCCGGCTCGACGAGGCGGGTGGCCTGTCGGTGACGACACCGGAAGCATTGTGTGTCGCAGGGGACGGGCAATTGCTCATTTCGTCCGGTAAGGCCGTCCTTGCACTGCGAGCCTGGGGCGAGGAACCCGCGCTGTGGAAATCATTCGACCATCCGGTGACGGCCCTTTGCGGCAGCCCCACAGGACTGGTCGCCGTCGGGCTCGTGGATGGCACTGTTTCGGTCTTCGATCAGGACGCGCAACCCTCATCCGGCTGGAAAGGCCCATTTAAGTTGGGTACCGTCACGGATTGCGCTTTCCTGTCGGAGACGGAACTTACCCTCGTAGACAGCGGCTATCCGCCGAATGAAAATGTTCTGTCGGTCGCGCCCTGGGAATCGACCCCCAATGGCAAGGTGCTCGCTGTCAGTGCTTCGGGCGAGGTTCGCACGGTGATCAGCGGCCTGCATTGTCCCATGGGGGTCAGTTGCGATGCCAAGGGCGACATACTTGTTGCGGAGCTTGAGCGGGCCTGCATCGTCGACGCCGCAGGCCGGCCCCGTCAATCCGGCTATCCGGCCTATCTCGGGCGCCTTCGCAAAACGAGATCAGGATACGTCATGTCGTGTCTCGCCCGGCGCGACCCGCTGATCGAGTTCCTGAAATCGGAACATGATTTCGTCGCCGAGATGAAGGCGAACATCCCGCCGCAGAACTGGATATCGCCGCGCGTAAGTCCCGCATTCAGCCATGATTTCCCGATCGAGCTCGGTGCCACGCGCCTGTTCGGTGACATAAAGCCCTGGGCGCCATCATTTTCCTATGGCCTCGTCATCGAGCTGGATGACAATCTGATGCCAGTACGATCGGCCCATTCGCGCGCCAATGGGCGGCGGCATGCAATCACAGATGCGCTGTCATGGAACGGCGACATGATCGCCATCAGCAAGGCCAGCGGCGAAATCCTCAATCTCGGTCCCGAGGGCGCAGTGTCATGAGCGACCAGCCGATTATCAACCTGGAGAGGGTCACCAAGAAATACGGCGGTATTTCGGCACTAGAAAATGCCAATTTCGAACTTTACCCAGGCGAGATCCATGCATTGGCCGGCGAGAACGGTGCCGGAAAATCCACCCTGTGCAAGATCATCGCCGGCGTCATTGCGCCGACCGAGGGCGTGCTGAAATTTGGTGGCCAACCCGTCCACTTCAGCGCACCCAAAGATGCGAAGAACCGTGGCATTTCGATGGTTTACCAGGAGACCAGCCTGGTGCCGCAATTGACCGTGGCCCAGAACATGATGCTGGGGCGCGAGCGCGTGTTCAATTCGGTGCGGCAGGTCCGCAATGCCACACGGCAAACTCTGCAGCGACTCAATTTCAACGTGGATCCATCGCTGCTGGCAGGGTCGCTGTCGGCAGCGCAGCGACAGATGGTCGAGATCGCCCGGGCTGTTCTCAACGAGGCCCGGGCCATCATCCTGGACGAGCCGACCGCTGCGTTGACACCAGAAGAGACGGAGCATCTATTCGACCTGATGAAATCTCTGCGGCAGCAAGGTGTCGCGATCATCTTCATTTCGCATGCACTGGAAGAAGCGCTGCTGCATGCGGACCGAATTTCGGTGCTGCGCGACGGGCGGTTGACGATCACAGCCGCCGCTGGAACGTTCGACCGCAATCGCCTGATCCATCACATGATCGGCGAAGAGTTGAAAGTGCCACCGGCGCCTCCTGCCGATAGGCGCCGCTCCGCCTCTGCCGTGCCCATTCTTCGGGTTGAGAACATCCGCATGGGCAGCGTCGTCAATAACATGTCCTTTTCGGTGTTTCCCGGCGAGATCACCGGTCTTGCCGGACTGATCGGCTCCGGCAGAAGCGAAGTCGCTCGGGTGATCATGGGCCACACCAAGCGCAATTTCGGTGGCGGCAGGGTGTGGCTTGACGGCCGTGAGGTGCGATATAGCGTGCCGTCGCAGGCCATCGCCGATGGCATCGCTTATGTCAGCGAGGATCGCAAGCTTGATGGATTCTTCGACACGCTGAGCATTTCAGAGAATATCGGCCTCGGCTGGCTGGCAAAAGTCGGTCGCGGCAGGGCGCTGGCGCCGCTTGGCGGCATGCGCAAGATCGCGCGGGAATGGGCCGAGCGCCTGTCGATCCGCAGCATCGGCGGCGATCAATCCGTTCTCTATCTTTCCGGCGGAAACCAGCAGAAGGTCGTGATCGCCAAATCCCTTGTCCAGAATCCGAAGGTTGTCATTTTCGACGAGCCGACACGCGGCGTCGATGTGGGGGCCATCGCCGAGATTCATGAGATCATCCGCGGTATGGCCCGAAGCGGGGCCGGCGTCATCCTCATCTCGTCTTACCTGCCGGAGATCCTGGATCTTTCGGATCGGGTCCTCGTTGCCAAGAGCGGGACAATCGCTGCCGAATTCTCGCGGTCCGAGGCAAGTGCCGCCAAAATCCTGCAGGCCGCGATTCATTGAGCCGAATGCAAGGGAGATTGTCCAACATCCCTGGCAAACGCGATTTGTTTGAGATAGTGATACGTCTTGGGCCGCTTGTGTGGCGTCGCCAAGTTTGACTTGGAGCCAAGCCGTGTCAGAAAACCACCTTGCTGCCGCAATGTCGGCCCTCGAAAAAGTGGCGCTCGGCGCCAGCGATGCGGAGATCGATGCCGCTCTGGAGAAGATGAAGGAGCTGTCGGCGCGCCACGGCGAGATTGAACAATTCGAGAGTCTCCAGAGTCATGTGAACGCGATCAGGCGCGTCATCAGTGGCCACGCCCTTGCCGAACGCGGCCTCAACCTTCTCATCGAGACGACGCATGACCTTTCCAGCACCTTGGCGGTTCAGGACTTGCTCCGGACCGTCGTTACCCGTGCCCGCAGCCTGGCGGGAGCGAACGTGGCCTGGGTGACCATTCTGGACGAGGAAAGCGGCCTTTTCCGCACGGTTACGGCGGAGGGAAATTTGTCGCCGGCCACCGCTGGTATGACCAGCCGGGTCGAATACGGCGCCGTCAGTCTGATTCTCAACTCGAAGAGCTTTTTTGAGACCCAGGATTATTTGAATGACCGGCGCTTCCGGCATCTGCCGGAGTTGGACCGGGTATTCCAGATCGAGAACATCGTCTCGCTCGCCGGTTTTCCGATTCTATCGGAAGACAAGGTACTGGGTTTTTTGTTCGTCGCCGACCGGTATGGCAGGAAGCTGAGCGGTCGCGAGATCTCAGTCCTCGGTTCCTTTGCCCTGCATGCGGGCGTTGCCATGCGGAATGCCAATCTGTTCATCATGCTCAGCGAGGCGCTGGGCGAAGCGGAGCGAAATCGCAATGCGCTGATCGAACATATTCAGCGCGTCGAGGCCTCTGCGGCCGCGCATGATGAAATGACCCATCTACTGGCTTCAGGTGCCGATTTGCAGCACTTCCTCATGCGGATGGCGAGCCGGATCAATGGCGCCGTCTTCCTCTATGACAAGCAACTGGAGATCAGCGAGGAATTCATCGCGGCGACCTATAGCGGTTATCTGGCGGCCGAGCTCAAATCGGCAAGGATCGACCCTGCGCTGCTGATCAGCGCGCATTCCCAATCCCGACATACCGGCCGCTCGGTTCTGGTGGTGAACAAGGGCGACGAGCAATGCCGGGCCATCGCCTTGCATGGCGGGACCGAGCGCGCCGAGAGCCTGGTCATCTGCAATCAGGGCGAACTTGACGCGATAGAGATCCGCAATCTGGAGCGCAGCACAGTAGCTCTTTCCATTGCCAAATTGTGGAACGAGAGGCGAGAAACTGAGAAGCTGATCGCGTCCTCCACCTTGCTGCGCCATCTTGTGATGGTGACGCCGCCTGACGACTCTACCATTTCGGCCGTGCGTGACCGCCTGGGGCTGCGTGCCGATTCGCCAGTCATGCTGGCTCAGGTTGTCATCTCCGGGCTGGACCGGGCGGATCAGACCACACGCATCCGCGAATGCGCAGCCAAACTCAACGCCCTGGTCGACCTGCTGGATGACACCTATTTGGCGATCGGGCCGGAAGAGGCGATCCGGAAGTTCCTGCTCAATCTTTCGAAGAAGCGGGATGGGTGGGAGGCCGGCGGCATCCTTTCAGAACCGTTCACAGATCTCACTCTGACGGGAAGCCATTTCGCTCGGATGAACCAAGCCTTTCATGTCCTGCGCAATATGAAACGGCTGGACGGATTTGTCGATCAATCCGACGTGAACATGTTCGCGAAGCTATTCGAGGTCGGGGATGCGCGGCGCTTGGCGAAATACCTGGAGGAGATACTGGGGCCGATCGATGCCCGGGCACCCAGGCAGAGGGAGCAGCTGAAGCAGACTCTGCTTTGCTACTTTGACAGCCAGCACAATATCAAATTGGCGGCCGAGACCTTGGGCGTACATGTCAACACCATGCGGCAGAGGCTTGACACACTGCGTGAAATCACAGGCGGATGGGACGATCCGGTGAAATCACTTGAGCTGCATGTTGCACTCAGATTGAGTGCCGTCTTGGAGAGATCGGAAGAGCATTCCTAAACAACGGATCAGTAGATGTCGCTAATATTGCATCGCTCCATTTCCGGCGCGATAGCGGTCCCAATCCGTTGAGATCGGTGTTGGCCATCAGATGCACCGCCGCTATACTTTACCCTCGATACCGACGCGACCGGAGGCGATCGATATCACGATCAAACTGTAGCGGGGCGGCCTCGCGTCCAATTTTCTGCATACCCATTTTCCTGGCGAATCTTGCGCAAACGACATCGGTGAGTGCGCGATCAGAGGTGATCGTGCTCGGCAGTTTTAGAGATAGTCGAGCAGATTGATTGATTGCAACGTCTTCAAGACGGCATATGAGGATTCGAGCTGCAGTTCCGTGGCGGCGAGTTTGGCGGTGATCTCGGCGACATCGACATTCTTGAGGTCGGACACCAAGGAATCAGCATAGAGCTGAAAGTCGACATTGCGGTCCATCGCATCATCGACCGCGCTGGCAACACCTGATAGCCGCGACTGTTCGACGGAGATTTCATCGATCGCCGAATCAAGCAGATCATAGGCATCCTGCATAAGGTCGAGGTCCGCTGGAGATTCACTGGCATTTGCGGCCAGGCTCAGCGCACGCAGCAACTTCTCGAAACCGCTGGAATCCGCACGGGCACCGTATTCGATGGTGAGGCCGGGCGCTGCCTCGTATGACGCAACCGACTGGGCGCCGACATAATAGCTCGTGTCTACGGTCGTGGCATCGGTCGCAGTATAGGCGCCAAGATCAACAGGTGCGGCGTTGGAGATAGCGCCGGCGAAGACGTAATATCCGTCCACTTTGGTGTTGAGGAGAGAGCCGACCTCAGCAAGATAGGATTGCGCCTGGGCGTTCGCGCCGCTGATATCATCTGTGGCGCCGGAGATCAGTCCGGACAGCCAGGATCGTGCCTGCGTCGTAAGATCGACGATCGAGGTCACCGCCGAATAGGCCGTCTGCACCCGCGTAGAGACAATCGTGCCGCTGCTGACATATTGGTCCGCTAGCTTCAGATCGGATTCCAGGCTGATGATCGTGCGCGAATCCGCGCCAAGTCCATCATAGGTGAGTGACTTGGTCGAGGTCGCTTGCTGTGTCTGCTCGACGGCGTAGCGCTTCTGCACGTCCAGTGCTTGAGAGATGAACTGGCGTTGCTGATTGAAGGTGGAAATGCGATCCATATCCGGCGTCCTGTCCTTAGACCATGTTCAGCAGCACGTCATACATCTCCTGGATGACGGAGATGACGTTCGCTGCGGCCTGATAGTTTGTTTGAAGAATTTCGAGTTCGGCAGCTTCCTCGTCGAGATTGACGCCGGACCCGTTGGCAAGGGAACTGGCGAGATTGGACAGGGCGCTGGCTTTGATTGCCGAGGTCGCGTCTGCTTCGCTGCCAAGGACCGCAACGTGGGAGATGAGTTCGCCGGCATAGCCGGCCAGTGTCGTGTCGACGGCGCTGAGGCCGCCGGTTGCTGCAAAGCTCTGCGTCCCGGTGAAGCCGGCAATGAGAGCGGTCAGCGTCGAGATATCGCCCGACGCGATGCCGGTATCGCCGGCGGCGAGCCCGCTCTCCACTGACAACGTGCCACGGGCCAGCAGAGAAGGATCGGCCGCAACATCGCCACGCAACGTAAGATGGCCGCTGCTGCTTTTGCTGACCAGATCGTTGAGGCCAAGTGCGGCGGAGGCACTGACGACATCCGTCCCAATGCCACCAGAGACCTGTGCCAACCCGATGCCCAAGCTGCTGTCTTCGCTGACTATACTCAGCTTACCGTCTGCATCGATGCCGGCTGTGAGCCCGGCCATACCGTCGATCGCGGCCACCAGATCATCGATGGTGGCATAGCTCGATAGATCGAGATCGGTAAAGGATTGGACGACACCCACATCATCCAGCACGGCAATTCGCAGCGTTCCACTGCCATCCAGCGCCTGGCTGCCGTCGACCGTCCCCGAACTGGTCAGGCTGCTGGGCGGGGGCAGGGAGGTGCCGCCGTTCTGCGCCTCGTTGAGGGCGGTCATGACGCTATCGGTCAGCGCGTCGACAATCGCCTGCTGTGCGGGCAGAACCTCGTCGCGGATATCGAGGAGGCCGCCGATCGTGCCGCTGTTGATGAAGCTGGTGAGGTCTTTGCCGCCCACAGTGATGCCGGACAAAGTCCCGCTCGCACTATAACTGCTGGTGCTGTCGACGCTGGCAGCTGCCGTGAAGTCCAGTTCATGGACCGTGTCGTCGAGCAGGATCGTCCCGCCCGGCCCATAAATCGACATGGCGCCGGTGCTGTCAGTGAAATAGGTGACGCTCAGCTGCGTCGACAGGATGGCGACCTCCTGCATCTGCTTGTCGACAAGATCGGCGGTCGAAACGCCGCTTGCCTGCGCCCGCTGGACCTGCTCGTTGAGGTCATCCAGGCGCTGAAGCGATGCGTTGACGGCATCCACGCTGTCACCAATCGCTTTGTCGGCATCGCCGCGCAGATCCTGAATGGAGCCAGTGAGGCTGTTGGCGCGGTCAACGAGATCCTCTATATCCGATACAACGAGCTGTGCTTCACTGGCGCCGTCCGGTGCTAGGGACAGACTTTGCAAGGATGTGGCAAGATCGGTGATAGCGCTGGCGATGGTATCGTCGCCCGTAGTCGACCCCATGGCATTGGACAATTGACTGAGATAGTCGGCGAGAACCTCGGCAGAACCGCTCTGGCTGCGGGCAGCATTGGTCCGGCGTTCGAGTCCAGCATCGACCTGACGCTGCACCTCGCTCAAACTGACTCCGCTGCTAACGCCGCTGACGACAACCGTCTGCGACGTCACGGATTTACGCGTGTAGCCATCCACGTCAGCATTGGCAATATTGCTCGACGTCACTGAGATGGCGGTCTGCGTGGCCCGCATGCCGGAAGTTGCTATGTTCAAGGCGCTGGTCAGGCTCATGGCACGAAATCCAATTCGGCAGTTAGATTTTGCGGGAATTCATCGTCAGCGCATGGCGGCTGATCGGGCCAAATCGGATAGCGCCGCTGGGGCCATAGACTTCATGCGGTGCCGCCACTCGCCGGCGGGCATCGATGACGACGTGAATGCGTTCCTTGGTGGCATCAATCGCACCGGCCAGGCCACGGCGATGCCGCTCAGCGAGCAGCGTCAGCTTTTTCAGCCGTTCCTGCAGGCAGGTCAGATCCGGCACTTCATCAAGCTTCGCTTTATCGGAGAGGAGCGTGATGAGTGCCGCAAATTCATCGCGAACCAGGGCCAGGGCCGCCAGCTTTTGGCGGTGTCCGCCGGCCATGGCAGCAATCTGTCCGGCTTGGAGGGCGTCGAGGTCGCGCTGTAACAGGTCGACGAGGCTCTGGAGGGTGGCAGTCCCCTGCGCCGTCATATCATCGGAAGCCATGGGTCTCTCCTCTTCTTAGCGATGGACGCCGGCAAGTTTGGCATAGCTGCGGACCGCCTGGACGGCGTGCGACATGACATGCAGGCGCATTTGCAGGTCGCGACGGCTTTCCTGCAGCGTCTGCAGGCATGTATCGATCTCGGTGAGCAGGTTGCGCGCACGGATTTCGCGTGCCTGGGTCCAGGGTGAGTGGGTGGCGCGCAAGCGCTGCAGTTCGCGCGTTTCGAGGATGATCATTACTTCCGTTTGCTTGGCCTGGGCCAGCAAGCGATCCAGCCTTGCCTTGTCAGGCAAGGCCGAATTCTTGACGCGGTTTGAACGAGTCATGCAACCCTCACCGAATGGCGCTCATCAGCGTCTCGATCATATCATTGGCAGTCGTCACAACCTTCGACGCAGCGGAATAGGCTTGCTGTGCGATGATCATGCGGCTGAATTCGTCGGCGATGTCGACGGTCGAAGATTCGACGGAGGAAGATTGGATGAGCCCGGCATTGCCCTCACCTGCATCCTTCAGGATATAGTTGCCGGAATCGACGGTCGGCAGAAAGACGTTGTTGGACAGGGCCTGCAGCGCATTGGGGTTGGCAAAGGTGGCCACCGGAATCTTGTAGATGGCGAGGCTGAGACCGTTGTCAAAATTTGCAGTGACCAGGCCGTCATCGTCGATCTCGACACTGGTATAGCGCCCATAGCGGGCACCATCCACATCGAGGGAATAGAGCTCGACATCGATCTCGCCATCTTGCGCGGCATATTGCGTCAGGCTGCCGGATTCCTGAATGTCGAGCGTCAATGAGGCATCAGCGGCACCAGAGGTGAGGCCAGTGAAGCTCAGCGTGACCGGCGATGGCGACACCGAACTCAATTTGCCGTTCGTATCGAAGACGAGGGCGTAGGTGGCGCTGGCGCCTGTCCCGGTGATGGACGTGGAATCATCCGGGTCGACGGCGTTGCCGACAGTCATTTCCCAGGTATTTGTGCCGGTCTTTTCGTAGGTCAGGGTCGTTTGGTGTGCGACGCCGAGGCTGTCGTAGAATTGCACGTCAAGTGAAACTGTATCGTTCAACGCGGCATCTGCTGGCAGGCCAGCCGACAGGGTGATGGCGCTACTGGCTTGCGCCAGGCCGGAGACGATGTCGACATCGATGGCCGTCAAATCGTCGACGCTGAAGGCGTCTCCGTTCAAAGCATTTCCATCTGAATCAACGCGATAACCCATCAGGACATAGCCGCTGTTGGTCGAGAGGTTGCCATCCTTATCGGCAGAAAATTCCCCGTTCCGGGTATAGGCATAATCTGCCGAGCCATTATTGCCGAGTTCGGCCACGACAAAGAAGCCACCGCCGTCCAACGCAAGATTGGTGGAAACCGTGCTGCTCTCGATGAGGCCCTGCAGGCCGACATTGCGGTTGTCGGTGACCGATACGCCGCCCGAGGCATAGGACGAGCTGTTGTAGTTTTGCGTCACCAAGGAACTGAAGCTGGCGGTGGTCGCCTTGTAGCCCACCGTGCTGCTGTTCGAAATGTTGTCGGAAATGATCGAAATAGCCTGGCTCTGGGCATTCAGCGCAGAGACGGCGGTGTTGATGGCGTTGCCGAGGCTCATGGGGTTTCTCCGCGACTAGATGTTGAAAAAACTCAGCTCTTGATGGACGTGATCAGGTCGGTGGTAAGGGCGATATCCCCGACATACAGCTCAATATCGTCGCCCGAGGTATCGACGCTGGTGATCTTGCCGATACTGGTGATATCGACAGTAATCTCGGCGCCACCTGAATCGACCGCCGTCACCGAGAGCGAATAGGTGCCATCCTCAAGGACGTTCCCGTCGCTATCGGTGCCGTCCCAGGTGAACTCATGGGAGCCGGCATCGGTTTCACCTGTCCCGGTGTAGACAGTGCCGCCATTCTGGTCCTTGACGGTCAGGACGACAGAGTCAGCACTCTCGTCGAGATCGTAGTTCCAGGTCGCCGCGCCATCGGTGAGCGAGCTGTAGTCACTGGCATATTCGACCGTCTTGCCGACATAGCTTAGTGCCAGCGTATTGGTATTCCAGGAGGTAAGACCGAGGATGCTCTCGAGCGTGTCATTCGTCTTGATCGACTGCTCGACGTCGGCATATTGCACGAGCTGATTTGTGAACTCCGCTGTGTCCATCGGGTCGAGCGGATCCTGGTTCTGCAACTGCGTCGTCAGAAGAGACAGAAATGCTTCGTAATTATCGAAAAGTGTTTCTGTCGAATCTGTCGACGTCGTCGCCGTCGACGTCGATGTACTCGAGCTGTTGGTGGCGGTGGTGTTCGCAAGCGATGTGACGACGCTGCTGACCGACATTGTGGCCCCCTGCTGAAAAGTGACTGCAGGTTAAACGGGGCAGCACGGATTCCCGGGCGCAAGAATCTTGAGAATTAATCAGACACATATTGAATGCCTTCTGATGAAATTATGTGCGCCCGGTTCGGCGACCTGCGCCGTTCAATGTACAGTCAGTCCGCACCACCAAGGAGGTCGCGCTGATGGTTGCGACCGGCTAAACGGCCGGCGCTGATTCCCTCTCTAGCGGGTGGAGACTTTTCATGCCTGTTATCGCTACGAACACAGCGGCCAACACCGCTCTGCGCTATCTCAATCTGAACTCTGCGCAGGAATCGAGTTCGGTGGCCAAGCTCTCGAGTGGCTCGCGCATCACCAAGGCGTCAGACGACGCCGCTGGTCTTGCGGTGGGTGTCAGGCTGCAGTCCGACGTTACGGTCTTGCAGCAGGCGTCTACCAACGCTGCCCACGGCACATCTGTCCTGCAGACTGCCGATGGCGGTGCGGCGAGAATTTCCGACATTCTACAGCGTATGAAGACTCTGGCAGCACAATCGCTGTCAGGCGCCGTCACGGATGATGAACGCGCCTATATCGATTCCGAATTTTCGGAATTGATCTCGGAAATCGACAGTATCGCCAGCGGGACGCGTTTCAACGGCGAATCCTTGCTCGATGGCACGACAGCCTTCTCGACCGGTGTCGACTTCCTGCTCGGAACCGACGCCGCGACCGATTCACTGACTGTTACGATCAACGATCTTGATTCCACAGCCTTGACCCTGAACGCCTCGACTGTCGACACTCAGGCCAATGCCGACACGGCCGCAGCGGCCATCGATGCGGCGATCGATCTGGTGCTGACTGCCCGTGCCAGCATCGGCGCTCAGATGTCGCGTTTCGACTATCGTGGCCAGATGATCGACACATCGATCGAAAACCTGAGTGGTGCCCAATCGGCGATCATGGATGCTGACGTCGCCGAGGAACAGTCCAACTTGACGACGGCCGAAGTGCTGACCGACGCCAGTATCTCGGCGCTGAGTCATGCCAATGATATGGCGACGCGTCTGTCGAAGTTGCTGCAGTAGAGCGTGACGTCCGGACGGGCAGGCAGTGATCCAACCAACCTGCCCGTCCCGATCGCGTTGCAAAGGCACTCGATAGAAGGCGATACAGAAAGGTGTGATCATGACGGTCATCTCTGGAGCAACCAGCGGCGTTTCGGCCGTTACGTCGGCGAGCACCAGCCTCGATACCGAAACATTGATCGCAAATGCCGTCGCCGTGCGCGAGGTAGCGTCAGACACCATCGAGCTCAAGATCACGGCTGCCGAGACTAAGGTCAGCGCCTATGAGGAACTGGAAGCACTTTTGCTGACGCTCTCCGACGCGGCGGACGCGCTGCGCAATCCGGCCTCGTTAACAGAGACAGATGCGTTCGAAGATCGGTCGGTATCATTGACGGCGACCGGGTCGTCGGACGCGACCGACATCATGGGGGCGTCGGTCAGTGCCAATGCGGAAGTCGCGAGCTACAGCATTGTCGTCGAGCAGATAGCGACAGCCCATAAGATCGCGGCCGATAGCACATCCAGTCGAGCAGACGCCCTGACATTGGAAGGCACGTTCACGCTCGCCGCTGGTGACCATGGTGTCGTTTCGATCGACGTAACCAGCGACATGTCGCTGGATGAGGTTGCGGAAGCGATCAACGCAGAAAGCGATGACACCGGCGTTACGGCGTCGGTTCTCAAATTATCCGACGACTCCTACATGTTGATTCTGACGGCAAGTGACACGAATGCGACGATCTCGCTCAGCGACACCGGCGGTACCGTACTTGAGTCTCTCGGGTTGGTGACTGCCAGTGGCGAGATCGGCAACGAATTGCAGAGTGCCCAGGCGGCGATACTGAGCGTCGACGGGATGTCGGTAACGAGGTCAACTAACGAAATCGATGACCTCATCGACAACGTGACCATCTACCTTTACGCAGGCGACGAAGATACCACGATCACGTTGGATATCGGTGCCGATCTGAGCGGTATCAACACGTCGATCTCGGACTTTGTCGACGCCTATAATGCTGTCCGCGACTTCATTCTGACGCAACAGGAAGTCAGCTCGGATGGCGAAGCAGCGGATACGGCCGTTCTATATGGCGATGCTTTGATACGCAGCCTCAGCAACGATCTTTCCAGCTTGCTATCGTCGAGCGCCGGTGATGATAGCGTCGTTCTGGCGACGATCGGCATCACCTTGGATGCGGAAAACAAGCTGACGATTGACAGCACCGTCCTTGCTGACGCACTCGCTTCCGATCTCGACACGGTACAGGCATTGTTTCGGTTTGAAGCGGAGACGTCATCCAGCAAGCTCGCCGTGATCGACAGCGGCTCGGACGGCGGGTCGGGCGACTTTACCCTGGACATTACGGTCGACACGGACGGCAACATTGTCAGTGCCGGCATTGGCGGCGACACCAGTCTGTTCAACGTTTCCGGCAACCGGGTAGAAGGTGCCGAGGGAACGGAATATGAAGGGATCGTTTTTGCCTACATTGGCGCGGAATCTGCATCAATCGACGTATCGATCACGCGGGGGATAGCGCAGAAACTTTCAGACATAATCGTCGACTATGCAGGGACATATTCCGGTGCCGACGGATCTCGAGTAACGACGCAGGTCGACAGCTTGAACGACAGCATCAGCGATATGGAGACCGAGGTCAGCAACATTCAGCAACGAACCGAAGATTACCGGGCCTGGCTGACCGAATATTACGCGCGCATTGAGGCGCAGATCAACGCAGCCAGCCGATTGCGCGAGCAATTGGCAGTCCTACTGGCTGACGATGACGATTGAGGGTGAATTGATACCTGGGGGATTGGAATGAAGATGCGACCTGTTACAGCGGCGCGCGCCTATCGATCTGCGCATGCCGGTTCAGGTGTTCTTGACATCGTTGTCGCAGTTTACGATGCCGTCATTGTAGATCTGCTGCGCGCACATGAAGCGCGTACGGCCGGGCAGCTGGATGTGGAGTTCAAACTGCTGCAGAACGCGTCTCGCCTCGCGCTGGGCCTATACGCTTCCCTCGATCGGCGGCTTCAGGCGCCGGTTGTCGCGTCCCTGCAGGGCTTCTACCTAACCATGAGCTTCCAGATCCTGGCAATTCCGCGCGGTCCTGATCCGGCCAGAGCTGCTGCCAGGCTGCTTTTGCAATTGCGGGCCATGCGTGACGCCTGGCGGCAGGTCCTGGGCCAGTTACCTGCAGCCGCTGGTGCGCAACGGGCGCCTCTGGCGGCGGAGATCAATGACCTCAATGTCCTTCTCTAAGCCACTCGATGCGGGCCTGGCCACGGATACTGCTGTTTTGGCGGGTCGTGTGCTGACCGCTCGGCACCGCGCCGCGGCGACCGATAGCGCCATGGCGGATGAGGATCTGCTTGAGCTGATGCGCCAAGGGGATGAGCCCGCATTCCGGCTCCTCGTGACAAGGCATGTGTACCGAGCGCAACGCCTCGCCATGCGCTTGCTGGGTGAGGCCTCCCTCGCGGAAGACGTCGTGCAGGAGGTTTTTCTGCAGATTTGGGTGAAGCGTGATAAATGGCGGCGCACCAACGCCAAGTTCACGTCCTGGCTGTTTCGCGTCATCTTCAATCGATGCATGGATGTTCGGCGCAAACGACGCGACGTCGCCATGGGTGCCATCGACGAGCCAGCCGATGACCAGGTCGATGCCGTCACTCGGATATACCGCAGCCATGTCATGCGCCGGCTTCGGGGTGCTATGGCCTTGCTCCCTGGATCACAATATGTTGCCTTGTTTCTGAGTTACCACGAAGGCTATAGTACGAAAGATACTGCTACAGCGATGGGTATCTCGGTACTAGCCGCAGAGTCGCTCCTAAAGAGGGGCCGACAGAACCTTAGGGACCAATTAAAACGGGACCGCCTCAATGTGCAGCAAGCCTTTCCCGACTCATGAGGCGCTTCCTCAAGAAGTCACGACACTCCAGGAATTCGAACAAGATCTAGACCGGCTCGGTGGTGACCTCAGCCGCTGGCCTGCGGACAAATCGCACAATGCTCAGAAATTGCTCGCGGGGTCGCCCGCGGCGCGAGCGGCGCTGGCGGACGCGCAATTGGTCGACGACTTCTTGGCGTCCCGTCCGTCGATGCCCAGTGACAATGCCCTCGCCGAACGAATCTTCGCGCTTCAGCGCGCTGCGGACGCAGAAGCGCTGTCCTTGCCATCGTCGGTTGGGGGGCGGCTTGCCTGGTCCTTCGGCCTCCGTCAGGCAGCTCTCTACGTGGCTGTGGGGGCCATTGGCTTGGCGTCGGGCTGGCTGGCGATGCCGGCGCAACCTGTCTACGACGTTTCGGGCATCTTCATGCTCTGTGCGGATATCTTTTATCTCTGATTCCTGCCATTCGAGTCCGGACTGACCTGCATGCACAACCCTTTCACTGGCAAGAACGCACCCAAATGGTTGCTGGCATCTCTGCTGCTCAACATGTTCTTGCTGGGCGGTGCAGCGGCCCCGTTGTTTTTTCAACCCATCCCGAGCCCGCCGCCGCTGACGCCCCCACCGCCGCGATTGATGGTCGAACGCTTGTCGGAATCCCTCTCAGATGATGGGCGTCATGACTTGCTGCGGGCGCTGGATGAGGCGCAACCGCAGCTCGATCAGTTGTTTGATGCCCTGAACCGTACGCAGAATGATCTGATGGATGTGTTCGCCGCTGAGACATTCGATGAGTCCGGTTATCGCCAGGCACTCGACAATCGCAAGGCAGCCGCAGACGAATTTTTCTCGCGCATGTCGGATTTCTTCATGCAAGCCGGAAAAGACTTGTCCGTCCAAGATCGCCGCCGCATCACCGAGCGCGGCCGGATCTAGTCGACAGGTGTCTTTGCAACGCCCTCAGCGAGCATAGCTGCACTGGAGGCCTTGCCTCCCGACAGGGGTGCATGTCATTCGCGGCCGAAGTCTGCCGGCATTCCGTAACTGATGCGGAACGAAGCGCGCTACCAAGGATCGGGCGCGACGTGGCATCGAGTGTGATCGAGTTTTCCAAGGCCCGACGTAGCATTGTCATCATATCGCCGATCGCTTCGTCGGCGTCGTCGGTCACAATAAAGTCTCGCGTTTTCATTAAATTATTGGTGGTCTAACTTGTGAAGCTGTGAAACCATACGCTTCGATTTCAAGAAGCCGAACTGACAAGAGTCGATCGGGCGTTCCCCATCGTCAGGGCTGTGACCGGCCCGCAACGATCGCAGTGCTGTGACCAGCTCAGAAAGATCATTTGCCTGGGATCAAGTGCCAGGAGTTCAGGGCGTGTTGGCGCCCAGTGAAAATTTCTTCGGTGTGCGGTGTCGGCGCGAGGTGAACGATGGCCACTCTAAATGGGTCCGGTGGTAACAAATCCTTCTCGATCGCTCTTGGCGACAATTTGACGATTGATGCCTTTGGCGCCTTCGGCGTGGGAGCGACGCCAGCAGCGTCGGGCGAACTTGATACGCTGGTGTTCAGCGGTTCTGGCCTCTCGGCCGCCAACATGATCCTGACGCAGTCTGGGCCCAACGTCGTCGTCACGTTCACCGGCATTGCCAATACCAGCGTGATACTCACGAGTACCACGCTCGAAATGCTGGAGAACGCCGCCATCTTGGGAAATTTCCAATTCAATGGCGAAAGTGCGGTAACCGACAGCGTCGACGTATGGAGCGCATCGCAGGTGCAAAGCACCGTCGATCAGGCGAATGTCAAAACGTTCCTAAATGCGCTGTCGAATGAGGTCAGCGGCAAGGACGGCAGCAATGATGTCATTAATGGGTTGGATGGAAACGACCATCTAATAGGTGGGTCTGGCAACGACATACTGCGTGGCGGCGCCGGCAACGACACGCTGGATGGCGGTTCGGGCAACGACCGCATGGAGGGCGGTAGGGGTAACGATATCTACATCGTGGATTCTGCCGGCGACCACGTGGTGGAAAGCACGCCGAATTCCCAGGACGGCGGTTGGTCGGACGAGGTGCGCAGTTCCATCAGCTTCAGCCTCGCGAGCCTGCCGAATATTGAACGACTGGTTCTAACCGGGACGGCCGATACCAACGGAATCGGTAATTCCGGTCACAACTTCATCAAGGGCAATACGGGCGACAATATTCTCAAGGGCGGTGGCGGGAATGACAAGCTGACCGGCGATGATGGCAACGACACGCTGGATGGCGGCACAGGCTACGACATTCTGACCGGTGGCCGGGGCAATGACATCTACATCGTGGACTCGATCCATGACGTGGTGGTGGAAAATGTACCGAATTCAACGAATGGCGGTTGGTCGGACGAGGTACGCAGTTCTGTCAGCTTCAGCCTGGCAGGGTTGCAAAACGTCGAGCGACTGGTCCTAACCGGGACGGCCGACATCAATGGAATCGGCAATTCCGGCCATAACTTCGTCAAGGGCAATGTGGGCGACAACGTCCTTAAGGGCGGTAACGGGAATGACAAACTGGCCGGCGAGGATGGGAACGACACGTTGGACGGCGGTACTGGCCACGACACTCTGACCGGCGGCCAGGGGACGACATGCTTATCGGCGGCGCTGGATTTGATACGGCGGTCTTTTCCGGTCTCCATGAGGACTATTCCTTCGACTCAGATGAAGGCATGCTCGTCGTCACCCATTATAATCCCGACGGCAGCTTCGAAACTGACCATTTGACGGGGATCGAAGCGCTGAAATTTGACGACGTAACGATCCATCCGCCGACCTCGATCCAGGACATCGATATTTCTGCCAACAGCGTTGTGGAAGGCGCTGCAACTGGCACGTTGATCGGGATTACTGCAAGCGCCGGAAATCCTGATGGCGGCCCTGTTTTCTATAGCCTCGTCGGCGGTGCGGTCGGCATATTCGCAATCGACGAGAATACCGGCGTCATCGCCGTCGCGGATGGCCAGGCCCTCGATTTCGAAGCCAATGTTTCGCGCGAAATTATTGTGCGCGCCTCGTCCTCCAATGGACTTTTTACGAAACAGACCTTCACGGTTACGATCGCGGACATTGCCGGAGATGGCTTGTTGGTCATCGACCTCGCCGAGCTGGATAGGTCTCACGGTTTCAAGATTTCAGGCACGTACAACGCTAGCGGCGACAATGTCAGTTCGGCCGGCGACTTCAATGGCGATGGCATTGACGACGTGATGATTGGAGCCTTGTTCGCTGACCCCTTGGGCCGCAGCGAGGCGGGCGAAGTCTATGTAATCTATGGGAAGGCAGGGGGAACCGGCGACATAGATTTAGACACATTGACGGCGGATCAGGGTTTCGAGATTCTCGGTGCGTTGCCCGGCGGCCATGTCGGCGATTCCGTAAGCTCAGCAGGCGACGTCAACGGCGACGGCTATGACGATCTCATTATCGGCGCTGTTCTCGCGGATCCTCCGGGTCGAAGCGATGCCGGTCAATCCTATGTCATCTACGGAACTGCGAACGGTCCTGGTGATATCGATCTTGCAACGCTGACAGCGGCGCAAGGTTTCCGAGTAACAGGTGCTGCTGTTGGTGACTTCAGCGGTTTCGCTGTGGCGGGTGCCGGCGACCTGAATGGCGATGGAATAGACGATCTCGTCGTCGGTACGCTTGGCGCGGATGCACTCGGTCGAAGCGATGCGGGAAAGGCCCACATTATCTATGGCAAGGAAGGTGGTCTCGGCGATATTGACTTGGCTGCGTTAACGACGGATCAAGGTTTCACGATATCAGGCGCGGCCGCGGGAGATCTCGCCGGTAGAACCGTGGATACGGCGGGCGATATCAACGGTGACGGCATTGACGATCTTATCATTGGCGCCAATCCGGCGGCAGGACCATACGGCCAGTCTGCTCTCGCTCATTCATATGTGATTTATGGCACGAATGGGGGCCATAGTGACATTGATCTCGCCACACTGACGGCAGCGCAAGGCTTTACGATTACGGCTGATCCTGCATTTGACTATGGCGCGTATTCGGTGAGTTCGGCAGGTGATGTCAACGGCGATGGCATCGACGATATCGTTATCGGCGCACCGAACGATCACTTTGGTTTTGGCCGTGCCAATCTAGGACATGCTTACCTGGTTTATGGGAAGGAAGGCGGGCTGGGCGACATAGAGTTGGCCGCGCTGACGCCATATGATGGTTTCAAGATCACGGGCAGCGCGTTATTCGACAACGCCGGCTGCTCCGTGAGCTCAGCTGGTGACGTCAACGGCGATGGCATTGACGATATCATCGTCGGTGCGTTCTATGCAGACGCGGCAGGCCGCATCTATTCTGGCGAATCCTATGTCATCTACGGTCTTAACTACACTCAAGGCGCGCTTGACGAAATTGATCTCGCCGCGTTGACGGCAAACAGGGGTTTCAAGATTGCGGGTGAGGAGTCCTTCGATTTCAGTGGCCGGTCGGTCAGCGCCGCCGGCGACGTCAATGGCGATGGATTTGACGACGTCATCGTTGCTGAGACGTTTACCGGCGAATCCCATGTGATTTATGGCGGCAACTTCACTGGCTCGGTCACCCATCCGGGCACCACTGGCAAAGACACGTAGAGCGGGACGGCGGCAGACGAGACGTTCGTCGGCGGGCTTGGCAATGACGTTCTCAACGGCGGTGGCGGCGCGGATGCATTCCATGGCGGCGCCGGCAATGACGAAATCATCCTTGGTGCCGGCGATCCGGTGCGGATCGATGGAGGAAATGGCATCGACACCGTTAAGGGCGACGGGTTCGGCGCGCATTTGAGTCTGACCGAGAATCTGCGTGGTCGGTTCCAGGATATCGAGATCGTGGATCTCAGCGGGACCGAGGCCAACAACCTCTCGCTCGACCGCGCGAACGTGACGCAGCTTGCTGGTTCAAACGGCAGCTCCTTTGGTGCCAATACGCTGCTGGTACGGGGTGATGCGGAGGATGTTCTCACCTTTGCCGATGCCGGTTGGGTGGAAGGCGGTGTCGTCGTCAATCCATACGGTAAAGCGGGTAGCTATACGTCGTGGACCAACGGAACGGCCACCGTGTTACTCGAGACAGGTGTCGGCGTATCTGCGAACAATATCGACTTGGCGACGCTGACGGCGTCCTTGGGATTCAAGATCTCCGGTGCGGCAGACGTTGGTTCAGCTGGCGACATCAACGCCGATGGCATCGACGATCTGGTTGTCAGCGCCGACCAATCCTACGTGATCTTCGGCCAGGCCGGGGGATCGGGCGACATCGATCTGGCCACCTTGACTTCGAGCCAGGGCTTTATCATCTCCCGCACCGCGGCAGGAGACGAGAGCGGGCTGGACGCGCGCTTGGCTGGCGACGTCAACGGCGACGGGATCGATGATCTCATCGTTGGGGCAGCTTTTGCTGATACCGCCGGTGGCGCCGATGCTGGCGAGTCTTATGTCGTCTTCGGCAAGGAAGGCGGGCCGAATAGTTTCGATGTGACCACCATGTCTGCAGCGCAGGGGTTCAAGATCTCCGGAGCCGCGGCCGACGATTGGAGCGGCCTTGCTTCGTGTTCTGCAGGTGATTTCAATGGCGATGGCGTCGGCGACATCCTCGTCAGCGCCCGCAATGCCGACCCCTTTGGCAGATACTATGCCGGCGAATCCTATGTGATTTATGGCAAGCAAGGTGGTTCCGGCGATATCGATCTGGCTGCGCTGACAGTGGCCGAGGGTTTCAAGATCTCGGGCGCCAATTCCCTTCACTATAGCGGCTGGTCTCTAAGTTCTGCAGGTGACGTCAATGGCGATGGGCTCGACGACGTCATCGTCGGTGCGCCCATCGCGGGCGCCCAAGTTGGCTTTGCTTATGTGATCTATGGCCAAGAAGGCGGATCGAGCGATATCGATTTAGCCGCTTTGACGACAGACCACGGCTTCAGGATCAGCGGCTTCGACAACGACGACTTCGTCGGTAATTCGGTGAGTGGAGCGGGCGATATCAACGGCGACGGTATCGATGATTTTGTCGTCGGGGCCTATCGTGGCGGATATGGCGCGTCCGGCTTGGCCTACTTCGTCTATGGCAAGGAGGGCGGGTTAGGCAATGTCGATCTCACGACACTGACAGCCGACCAAGGTGTCAAAGCCTTTGGCTTTGACGTAAACGACGTGAATGCGCAAATCGGTCGGTCTGTCAGTTTGGCGGGCGACGTGAATGGCGATGGCATCGATGACGTAATCATCGGTGCGCCACGTATTGATGCGCTGGGGCGGGAGCGCTCAGGCGAATCTTATTTGATCTATGGCAGAGAAGGTAGTGGTGGCGATATTAATCTTGAGACGCTCACCATGGAGCAGGGTTTCAGAATCTCGGGTGCTGCCGCGTATGACCGAAGTGGCCTGACGGTGAGTGCCGCGGGCGACATCAACGGTGACGGTCGCCGATTTGATCGTGGGTGCTCCTTATGCTGGTTCGGTCGCCGGCGAATCCTATGTGATCTATGGTGGCAATTTCACGGCGTCGGTGACACATATGGGAACATCGGGCGATGATTTTCTTCCTGGAACCTCAATTGGTGAGACCTTCGTCGGCGGCCTGGGTAACGACGTGCTGACGGGCGGCGGCGGAGGCGATGCCTTCCAGGGGGGCGCCGGCGATGACGAAATCCACGTATCCGATGGCGCGTTCCGCAAGGTGGATGGTGGGGGCGGATTCGACATCCTCCATCTCGATTTTGCCGGCGCGATCGATTTCGGGAACATCGATAGAGACACGGCGACAGCGGATCACACCAAGATTCGCAGTATCGAGAGTATCGACGTGGACAACGGACTTGCGAACCAGTTGACGCTGTACGTCTCAGATCTGCTGGAGATCGATGCCGGCGGACCAGATCTTGGCGGCGCGGCGACGTTAGACAATGTCCTGAAGATCGATGGCAATATCGGCGATTCTCTGTTGCTCGATCCAGCGGATGACTGGGGGCTGCCGATAGCACGACCATGGCGGGATATGCGATTTACACCGCCGGAAATGTCAAGATTGCGGTCGATCAGGATATTGTCGCGGCAGTGGCCTGACTGAGGGAAAGCGACAGATTTTGGAATGACCCCTTGCGGGTCAAAGTTCGAAGAACTCTCTTACCCGCTGCACCTGTGCCTCCAACATGTGCTTGCCGAGGCTTGTCTTGCAGCCCCGTTTGTGTGCGGCAAGAAGGAGCGGCGTGAGTTCCGGCATCATGATGATTTCGGCGACGGCCATCTGGCTCGTCAGCTTATCCGGGTCAATCAACATCGGGTCCTCCGCCTTCATGCCGACGGAGCTGGTATTGATGATGACATCGAATCCGGTCGGGTCCAGATCGCCGACAGATACTTTGCAGTCCGGATTGGCTGCCTGGACTGCCGCTGCCAGGGCCGCTGCTTTATCTGCCGTTCGATTATAGATGCTGAGGGCGGACGCGCCCGCACCTGCCACGGAAAATGCAATCGAGCGCCCGGCACCGCCGGCGCCGATCTGGAGGACGCGCTTGCCGATCAGCGAGATATTGCTGTGCACCAGGCCATCGACGAAACCGGCACCATCAACATTGTCCCCGACCAGGCGGCCATCCTTTTCGCGTTTGACGAAGTTGACCGACCCCACTTTCGTGGCGCGGGCTGTTTCTCCGTCCAGATGTTGCCGTACCGGAATCTTGTGTGGGATCGTGATGCCAAATCCCGGCACATTGTGCAGCAATCGCATCGTGCCGATCACAGCCGCCAAATCTGCGGGTTTCACATGCAGCGGCGAGACCGCGACATCGCAGCCGGCCTCATTCAGTTTCTGGGTCAGGATGACGCTGCCACGAATGTGGGCGACCGGGTCGGCGAGGATGAACATGATCTTGGTCCGGCCGGTAATCTCCATCGGGCAATGTCCTCTATGTTACGGAACCAGCCAGCGCGGCTGTTTGCCGGTCGCCTGCGGCTTGCCATAGCTTTTGTACTTCGCCAGCACGGTCTCGATTTCGGTATCGTCAAGGAGGGTGGGCGCGCCCATGGCGAGGGCGGCGGCATATTGCTTGGCGAGCGTTTCCAATTTCTGTGCGGCATCGAGCGCATGAAGCAAGGTAGCCCCCCGCGCCAGCAATCCATGATTGGCCAGCAGGCAAGCGGTACGATCGATCAGCGCGGTGCCCGCGGCATCGGCGAGTTCCTGTGAGCCGAACGTGAAGTAGTCGACGCAGGGAATGTCGCGGCCACCAAAGCCCTGCACCATGTAATGGAAGGCCGGGATAGGGTTGCGGAAGACGGACAAGGCGACGCAATGGTCGGCGTGGCAATGTACGACGGCATTCGCCCGCGGTTGCTTCTGATAGACCGCCGCATGCATGGCCCATTCGGAGGAGGGCGAGAACGCCCCGCTCCAGGTCCCATCGAAACGGGTCGGCACGATATGGCCGGGCTCCATCGTATCGACGCGGCAGCCCGAGGGTGTGATCAGCATATGGTCGTCGAACCGCACGCTGATATTGCCGGTCGAGCAGACATTCATGCGCAGGCGTTCCAGCTCGGCATTGACCTCGACAATGGCGGCACGGATAGAGGTCTCGCTGGCGGTCATGCCTGGTCGCTTTCTCCGGCTGCGACGCGTTCGAACATGTCGATGGCGCCCAGCTTGCCCGGTTTGAGATGAAAGGAGATGGGATCCTTGCCGCTGCTCACGGCTCTGGCAGTTCCCGGGCCACGATAAGGACTGATGTCGAGCGACCTGACGCGCAGAGCTTCGAGCACCGCGCCGGAGGTCTCGCCGCCGGCCACCAAAAAACGGCGGATGCCATCAGCGTGGAGTTCCTTGGCAATGGCGCCCAGCAGTTTCTCGGCGCGACGTCCGGCGCCGCGCCGGCCGAAGCGCTTTTGGGCGGCAAGCACCGCCTCAGGTGTCGCCGAGACCGCAATGGCAATGGAGTCCTTGGCGAGGTTCGCGCGCGCCTGCTGCAAGATGTCAGCGAACGTTATCAGACCATCGGCGAACTGCAGCAAATCTATACTGAGCAGTGGATGCGATTTGCCGAAGTGGCCCAGCTGCGCTGCCGTCTGTTCGGCGCAGCTGCCGGCCAGGATCACCATGCGGCCGCCGACGACCGGCAAGGGAATCGGCGGCTTCGGCGCGCCGGTCCAACCCCGTTCGCGCCACAAAGCCGGGTAATGTTCTGCGACGGATGAGCCGCCAGTCATCAACGGCCAATCGACGGTGAGGGCGGCGAGGCGGGCGAGGTCGTGGTTGCTGGTGGCATCGCAGATCGCATAGCGGACGTGGCGGCGCTTCAAGGCCGCGAGATGCACAGCGATACCGTCGGGGCCGGCGATCAAATCGTCGCGCCGCAACACGCCGACCTTGTGGGCTGTCTGGCTTTGCAACACGCGCACCAGATTGGAATCGCGCATAGGCGTCAGTGGATCAAACCGCTTTGGCGATTCCGACATGAGCTGATCGCCGACAAAGAGATGCCCCTGATAGACCGTGCGCCGCACGTCGGGGAAGGCTGGCGAGAAGCCGACCATATCGGCCCGGAGATGGTCCGCCAGATAGTCGGTGCAGGGCCCGATGTTACCGCGCGGTGTGGAATCGAACGTCGCACAATATTTATAGAAGATCTGACGAGCGCCACGCTGGCCAATGAGGGCGGCTGCCTTCGTGAAGTCCCGTACCGCTTGGGCAGCTGGCAAGACGCGGCTTTTCAGGGCAATGACCGCCACATCCAGCCCTTCCAGATCGCGCGGCCGGGCTCGCAGAGTCAGCATCCGGGTGCGCAGACCATCCCGCGCCATCATGGCCGCGAGCTCCAATCCCCCGGTGAAATCGTCAGAAATCCCCGCCAGAAGCAGTGTCAAGAATCCGTCCTTCTTTTTGTCTTCTCGACTCAGGATATATCATATATCTTTCATGAAGATATATCCTATATCATCGACTGTGCAGCAAGCTCGGACGGCCGTAAGGCCTTGGGAATTAGGGAGAAAAGGTTTGGATCAATTGCGAAACCCATCCGATTCCGATCTGCGCGCCCGTGCCAAAAGCGTCATTCCTGGTGGCCTTTGGGGGCATATGAATGCCGCCAAGCTGCCGGCCAATTATCCGCAATATTTCGCCCGCGCTGCCGGTTGCCATCTCTGGGACGTGGAGGGGCGCGAATATGTCGACTTCATGTGCGCCTGGGGACCGATGATGCTGGGTTATAACGACCCGGACGTGAATGCGGCTGCGGATCGCCAGCGCGCCTTGGGCGATATTTTCAACGGCCCCAGCGAACGGCTGGTCGAACTGGCAGAACTTGTGGTCGAAACCGTTCCGCATGCCGATTGGGCGATGTTTCAGAAGAACGGCACGGATGCCACGACCATCTGCGCGATGATCGCGCGCGAAGGCACTGGCAAGCGCAAGATCCTGGTCGCCAACGGCGCCTATCACGGGGCCGTTCCGTGGTGCAATCCCTATCCCAATGGTGCCACTGCGGAAGACCGCGCCCATCTGATCCGCTACGAATTCAACGATACCGCAAGCCTGGAGCGCGCGGCGCAGGAAGCGGGCGACGATCTCGCTGGCATCTTCGTCTCCGGATTCAAGCACGATCTCGGCAAGCCGCATGAATTGCCGGGCAAGGTATTTGCGCAGACAGCCAGGCAGATCTGCGACCGCGCTGGTGCCGCCTTGATCGTCGACGATGTGCGTGCGGGTTTCCGCTTGCACACAGGCGGCAGCTGGGAATTGGTCGGTGTCCGGCCCGATCTTTCCGCTTGGTCGAAAGCAATTGCCAATGGCTATGCACTGGGTGCCGTCACCGGCAACGATAAGTTCCGGGAAGCAGCAAGCCGCATCTTCGTCACGGGATCATTCTGGTATGGCGCCGTTTCCATGGCGGCGGCCATCGCGACGATCCGCAAAATGCGGGAAATAGATGCCATCGGCATCATGGAGCGCATGGGATCGCGGCTCCGCGCCGGGCTCGACGCGCAGGCGAAGGCTCATGGACTTAACTTGCAGCAGACTGGCCCGGTACAAATGCCGGTTGTGCTTTTCGACGACGATGCCGATCGCAAGAAGGGCTGGCTGTTCTGCAGCGAAGCGTTGAAACACGGTGTTTATCTGCATGCGACACACACCATGTTCCTCAGTGCTGCGCATAAGGAAACCGATATCGACCGGGCGCTGGAGGCGACCGACAAGGCATTCGCCGAAGTCGCGCGTCAGGTCAGTTGAGAGGGGATGGCATGAGTGCTGCCGTGGTTGATCTCGCCGATTTGAACTTGCAGCAGATCGATGCGAAGAGCCGCACCGATGGCGTCTATCATCAGATGCGCGACCGGCTGATGCGCGGCATTTTCAAGCCGCATCAGCGCCTGCGCATCAGCGAGCTGTCGCAGGCCTTTGGCACCAGCGAAACGCCAATCCGCGAGGCGATCTTCCAGTTGATCCGCGACGGCGCCGTCGAAGGCAAGGCGCATTCCTATTATCGCGTACGCAAGCTCTCGGTCGTCGAATATCTGGAACGGCGCAAGATTCGCCTGCTGCTGGAGCCGTTGGCCGCGAAGGAAGCGCTGGAGCGCATAACATCGCGCGACATCGATCATCTCGCCATGCTGCATGACCGCCTGATCTCTGCCGAGGAGAGTAAGGATTACGATACGGCCGTGCGCGCCAATTTCGATTTCCATTTCGGCCTCTACAAGCGTTCCGAAATGCCGCAGCTCATCAGCATGCTGGAAAATTTGTGGATTCAGCATGGGCCGATGCTCAACCATCTCTATCCCGACGGCCATCCCACCTATGACGACAAACACCAGCACGTGAATGTTGTCGACGCGTTGGTTCGGCGCGACGAGACGGCTTTGTGCGAAGCCGTGCGCCAGGATCTGATCGAAGGCGGGCGCTGCTTTGTCTCACACCTCATGGAACTTGAAGCAAAAGACGCGGAAACGAAGGCATGAGCACACTGGCGGCGCGGAAAGGCCATAACAAGCAGCATGAGATGCTGCAGGATCGTGCGATGTTCGTGCGCCTGGAGACCCTGCGCCTGTCGCGCATCTGCGGCGCCGGCCACTATTCCTCGACCTTTTCCGCGGCCGAGTTGTTTGCCGCCCTCTATTACAGCCATCTGCGCCTCGACCCGAAGAAGCCGAAATGGCCGGATCGCGATCGTTTCGTTCTGAGCAAGGGCCACGCCGCCATCGGCCTTTATCCGATCCTTGCTGATCTCGGCTATTACAAGATGAGTGCCCTGGACAACTATACCAAGCTTGGCAGTCATTTCGGCGATCACCCGAATATGAAGCACATTCCGGGCATCGATTTTTCCTCCGGCTCGCTTGGTCACGGCCTCTCGATTGGCGTCGGCATGGCGCTCGCGGGGCGTATGCAAAATCGGCCCTATCGCACGTATGTCATGCTGGGTGATGGCGAACTGTCGGAAGGACAGATCTGGGAAGCGGCGATGGCTGCGGGCCATTTCAAGCTGCAGGGTCTCGTCGCCATCGTCGACCGCAATCAATTGTGCATCGATGGCCATACCGAGGAAGTGATGGGCGTCGAGCCGATCGGCGACCGCTTCAAAAGCTTCGGCTGGGATGTGCAGCGCATCGACGGCCACGATTTTGACGCCATCATGCCGGCTTTGGCCAATTTGAAGCCTGCCGGCAACGGCCGGCCGCAGGTGATCATCGCCGATACCATCAAGGGACGTGGTGTCAAACGCATGGAATTGTCGCTGCAATGGCATGTCGCGAACCTGGCGGGCCAGGATTACGACGATGCCGCGGCGGAAATTCGCGCCGGCCTGCAGCCCTTGGCGAAAGTGGGGAAGAATCGTGGCTAAATCCGTCGCCATCAAAAAGAAGCGGGCCGCCGGCGACGACGCGCAGTCCCAGGACGCGATCTTCCGCGGCACGTCGGGTGGCGACGCGACGCTGAACGATGCCACGTTCAAAGACAAGAAATCCGTCCGTGGCACACCGAACGCGGCCCTGCCGGCCTTTATCCTCGGTGAGGAACTCGCCAATCTGGCCGATAAGGATCCCCGCATCGCCGTGCTGACGGCGGACCTCGCCAATGCCAATCGCACCAACGACTTCAAGCGGCGGCACCCCGACCGCTTCTTCAATCTGGGCATCGCTGAAAAGAATATGATGACGATCGCCGCCGGCATGGCGTCCTGCGGCCATGTCACCTATGCCGCGACCTTTGCGTCGTTCTGCGCCATTCTCGGCGCCGAGCAGATCAAGACCGATTGCGCCTATCCAGCCATGCCCGTGCGTCTCATCGGCCATCATTCAGGCATGTCGATGGGCTTCTACGGCACCAGCCATCACGCGCTGGAAGATCTGGCCATCACGCGGACGATCGCCGATCTGACGGTGGTCTGTGCGACCGATGCCAATCATCTGCGGGCGATCCTGCGCGCCTCGGTCGATCATCCTGGCGCCATGTATATCCGCCTGGGACGCGGCCGCGATCCGGAGGTCTATCCGGAAGTGCCGAAGTCCTTCCGTATCGGCAAAGCGGCGACCCTCCGCAAGGGTGATGACATGACGATCATCTGCTGCGGTTCAGTGGTGCGTGCCTCTCTCGATGCGGCTGATATCCTCGCCAAGCGCGGGATCTCGGTTCGTGTCATCGACATGCACACGATCAAACCCCTGGATGCCGGCGCGGTGCGCAAGGCGGCGCGGGAAACCGGCGCCATTCTGACCGTCGAAGAACACAACGTCACCGGTGGCCTCGGCACGGCCGTGGCCGAGGTGCTGGTGGAGGAAGACCGCATTCCGTTCCAGCGTCATGGTGTGCCCGACGAGTTCGTGCCCGTCGGACCGCCGGCAGCGCTTTATGCACATTACAAGCTGAATGCGGAAGGAATCGCCAAGAAGGCGCAGACCTTCCTGGCCAAGGCAGGGAAACACTGACCGGCTACAGAACGAAGACCAAAGGCATAACGGGCAAAACGCCCTTTTTTACGGAGGAGTTTACGATGGGAACAATTCGTCAGCATTTGCGCGTGGCGGCATTTTTGTCCGCCAGCCTAAGTGCCGTTGCCCTGCTGCCCGGCGCCGCCGCGGCGGAAGGCAACACGGTGGTCATCGCGCGTAGCTTCGACTTCAATTCACTAGATCCGGCGCGCGCCTTTTGCGACACCTGCCAGATCTATCTCAGCAATGCCTATGAATCGCTGATCGGTCTGGGCACCGACAACAAGACCTTGGAACCGCGCCTGGCCACCAAATGGACCGGCAATGCCGATCAGAGCCAGTTCACCTTCACCCTCGATCCCGATGCCAAATTCTCCGATGGCTCGCCGGTCGAAGCGAAGGACGTGAAGTGGTCCTTTGAACGCCTGCAGAATCTCAAAGGCGGTGCGGCCTTCATGATGGACGGCGTTACCAAGATCGACACGCCGGATGCCACCACTGTGGTCGTGACCCTCGCTGGGCCGAACTCTGAATTCCTCAACATCCTCTCGGCCCCCTATACGGCAGTCGTCAACAGCGATGTCGCCGCCGCAAATGGCGCGGCCGCTGGTGCCGACGCCGAAACAGCAGACAAGGCTGAAGAGTGGTTCCTCGCCAACTCCGCGGGCAGCGGTGCCTATCAGCTGGTCAGCTACAAGGCCGATGATGAAATGCGCCTGAAGGCCAACCAGGAATATAAGCGCAGCAAGCTCTCTGTCACCGATGTCGTTTTCAAGCATACCAAGGATGCGGTGACGCAGGCCCAGTTGCTGGAAAGCGGCGGCGTCGATATCGCGATGCAGATCGATCCCGATACGGCCAAGACTATGAACACGGATAACCTCACGGTCGAGACGATTCCGTCCTACAATTTCCTTTATGTCGCCTTGGCGCCGGGTGCCAAGGGCGCACCGAAGCTCACCAAGGAAGTGCGCGAGGCGATTTCCCTGGCACTCGACTATGACGGCATCATCGACTTTACCGTCGGCGGTGCCGGCACCAAAGTGTCGTCGCCGATCCCGACGGGCTTCCCGGGCACGGAAGGCCTGGCGGCGCCGCAGCAGAATCTCGACAAGGCGAAAGAATTGATGGCGAAGGCCGGTGTTGCCGACGGCTTCGAGATCAATTCCGAATTCCCCAACATGAACGCCTATGGCGTTGATCTTTCGCTGCTCAGCCAGAAAATCCAACAGGATCTGGCCAAGATCAACATCAAGATGAACCTGACACCGCTCGAGTTCTCCGTCTGGCGTGATCATGTGCGCGGCGATGGCATTCCGCTCACCACCTCGTTCTATGCGCCGGACTATTACGGCAGTGCCCAATACGTTCAGTTCTTCGGCATGATCGAGGGCCAGCCCTGGTGGAACCGTGCCGGCGGCAAGAACGACGCCAGCATCACCAACCCGGAGACGGCCGAATTGCTGAAGAAGGCGCTGGCCGCCACAGAAGCGGACAAACCCGGCGTCTACAAGGAAATCGCCGAGAGCATGATGAGCGACCACATCATCATTCCCGTGGTCAGCCCGAACCTGGTTCTGGCACATTCCAAGAAGGTGACCGGCGTGCGCTACAGCGCCTGCTGCAACCTGCTGCTGAACGAAATCGGCGTTCAGTAAGAGGGCCTACGTGAGCAAGACTGACGATCCCGGCGCAGTGGCGGAGAGATGACCAGATTCATCATCCGACGTCTCATATCCATTCCGCTGCTGTTGCTCGGTATCGTCAGTATTGCCTTTCTGATCTCGCATAACACGCAAGGCGACCCGCTGGCCTCCATCGTCAGCGAGCGCCAGATGGACAATCCGGAAGTCGTTGCGGCAGCCAAGGCGCGTTGGGGGCTGGATAAGAGCCTGCCCGAGCAATACGTCCTTTATTTGCGCAACCTCATCACTGGTGATCTCGGTACGTCTTTCCGCACCAAGCAAGGCGTGGGCAAAGATATTCTTGAGCGTCTGCCAGCGACCCTGGAGCTGGTTATAGCCGCCATGATCCTCGGTGTTGGAAGCGGCATCGTCCTCGGGGTGTTGGCAGCCCGTTTCCGCAATAAACCGATCGATCATGCGGCGCGTCTCTGGGCGCTCACAGGCTCATCTACGCCGGTCTTCTGGTCGGGTCTCATTCTGCTCTATATTTTCTCGGTCGTGCTGGGCTGGTTGCCGGGACCTGGCAGGCTCGATCCGCGTTCAGTCCCGCCCGAGTTTATGACGGGCTTCCTCACCATCGACACATTGTTGGCCGGCGATTTTGCTGCCTTCGGCGATGCGTTGCATCACCTCATTCTGCCGGCCCTGGTCCTCGGCTGGACTGTCATGGGCATTGTCTCGCGTCTGGTGCGCGGCAGCATGCTGGATGTGTTGAGCCAGGATTACATCGTTGCCGCCCGGGCGCGTGGCGCCGGCGAACTGCGCGTCCTCCTCAATCACGCGTTGCGCAACGCTTTGGTGCCGACCCTCACCATCATCGGATTTACCTTTGCCTATCTCATCACGGGCGCGGTGCTGACCGAAACGATCTTCTCTTGGCCCGGCATTGGCTCCTACGCGGTCGAGGCGGCACGCAACCTCGATTATCCGGCGATCATCGGTGTTACCATTGTCGGTGGCACGGCGTTCCTGCTCAGCAATCTCGCGACCGACATCGCCTATGCGTTTGCCGATCCGCGCATAAGGCTCAGCTGACATGTCGCAAAGCGTCGCCATTACTGCCTTTAGATTGCCAAATTGGGCCAAGTTACCCGTCATCATTGGCGGCTTGATCGTGCTGTTCTGGACCGCAGTCGTCCTCACCATCAATTTCTGGCCGATTGATGATCCGATCGAGATGGTGGCCAAACGCTTGATGCCACCCAGCGCCGCGCACTGGTTTGGCACCGACGCACTCGGCCGCGATGTCCTCTCGCGGACCCTTCACGGTGCGCGTCTTTCATTGCTGATGTCCTGCGCCGTCATTGCAGCGGCGGTCGGCATCGGCTGCACGCTGGGCGCCATTGCCGGCTATGTCGGTGGTTTCGTCGATGGCATAATCATGCGCTTGGTCGATATCACCCTGGCCTTTCCGCCTATCCTGCTGGCGATGGCGATTACCGCCTCACTAGGGCCGGGCCTCGAGAACGCAGCGATCGCCATGATCGTCGTCTGGTGGCCGGTCTATGCGCGCCTCATGCGCGGGCAGGTGCTGACGGTTAAAGTGCGCGAGCATGTCGAGGCCGCCATCGCCGGTGGTGCAGGTCACAGCCGCACGTTGCTCACGCACATCCTGCCGCTCACCTGGAGTCCGATCCTGGTCAATGCCACGATGGATTTCGGCCAGGTCGTGTTGCTGGCCGCTTCTCTCTCCTTCATCGGCCTCGGCGCCTCGCCGCCGACCCCGGAATGGGGTTCGATGATCTCCGAGGGAGCTATCCATTTCTATAAATGGTGGATCTGCGCCGGTCCGGGCATTGCCATCCTTTCGGTCGTGCTCGGCTTCAACTTCATCGGCGACGGCCTGCGCGACTATCTCGACCCGAGGTCGCGATGAGCACGGCGCCTTTGATCGAGGTCATCGACCTCACCATCCAGCTCAACACCGCGGTGGGCATGCTGGAGGCCGTGCGCGGCGTCAATTTCTCCGTCGCCGATGGCAAGACCCTGGGCGTGGTGGGCGAGTCCGGCTGCGGCAAGAGCATCACCATGCTGGCTATCATGGGCCTGCTGCCACCCGATGTTGTCATCAGCGGCTCGATCAAGCTGCGCGGTGTCGAATTGGTCGGCATGTCGCAGCGCCAACTTGCGGGCCTGCGCGGCAAGCGCATGGCGATGATCTTCCAGGATCCCATGACCTCGCTCAACCCGGTGATGACGGTGTGTGAGCAGATCATTGAAGCCATCTCGATCCATGATCGCCAGGCATCGCAAAATGCCAAGCGTGTCCGCGCACTCGATCTGCTGCAATTGGTCGCTATTCCCTATCCGGAACGCCGGCTGAAGCAGTATCCGCACGAACTGTCCGGCGGCATGCGCCAGCGCGTGATGATCGCCATCGCGATGGCCAACGATCCGGAACTGCTGATCGCCGATGAACCCACCACGGCGCTCGACGTTACCGTCCAGGCGCAGATCATCGAATTGCTGCAGCGCCTGCAGCGTGAGCGGAAAATGGGGTTGATGTTGATCAGCCACGACCTTGGTGTCGTTGCTGGCATTGCCGATGAAGTGGCCATCATGTATGCGGGCCGGGTGTGCGAGAAGGGACCGGTCGAGACGGTGTTCGATCGGCCGCATCACCCCTATACCTTCGGCTTGCTGGAGTCCTTGCCCAAGATTGACCGGACCGAGGATCAGTTGGTGGCCATTCCCGGCAGCCTGCCCACGTTGTCGATGCGGCCATCGGGTTGCCGTTTCCACCCCCGCTGCAACTTCGCGCAGGCGATCTGTGCGGAAGCCGATCCGGCGTTGGAAACCGTGCAGGACCCGTTGACGCCGGGTGTGGTCGCGGCCTGCCATTTTGCCGAAACGGCGCTCTATACAGATCAGGGCGCCGGCTCATGATAACGGACAACATCCTTTCCGTCCGCAACCTGGTGAAGAATTTCCCGATCCGTTCGGGGATTCTGTTTGAACGCACTGTAGGTCATGTCCAGGCCGTCTCGAATGTCTCCTTCGACATCGCGCGTGGCGAAACGCTGGGCCTGGTCGGCGAATCCGGCTGCGGCAAGTCGACCTTGGGGCGCTGCGTTGTCCGGCTCATCGATCCGACCTCGGGCGAGATTTCACTTGCCGGTCGCGATATCGCGCATCTCAAGCGCGCCGAGATGCAGCCATTGCGCAGGCAGGTGCAAATGGTCTTCCAGGACCCCTACGCCTCGCTGCACCCACGTATGACGATCGGCAAGATCGTGGCGCAACCCTTACGCCTGCTGAACCTCTCGAAGGCTGCCACGCAAGACCGCGTCCACGAACTTCTCGGCCTGGTGAAGCTCGACCGTGACTACGCGGACCGCTTTCCGCACGAGCTGTCCGGTGGCCAGCGCCAGCGCATCGGCATCGCGCGGGCATTGGCGGTCGAACCGGATCTTTTGGTGCTCGATGAACCTGTTTCCGCACTCGATGTCAGTATTCAGGCTGGTGTCCTCAATCTGCTGAAGGAATTGCAGCGCAAGTTAAACCTTGCCTGCCTCTTCATTTCTCATGACCTCTCGGTGGTGCGCCATCTCAGCGACCGCGTCGCCGTGATGTATCTTGGCAAGATTGTCGAGATCGCTTCGCGCGAGGAGCTCTATGCCCATCCGGCGCATCCTTATACCAAGGCGCTGCTGTCGGCCGTGCCATCGCCGCGTGCCCGTCAGGCGAAGCAGCGCATCCTGCTGGCTGGCGATGTGCCCAATCCCGCGGACCCACCCTCCGGCTGTCGCTTCCGCACCCGCTGCTGGAAGGCAGCCGACATCTGCGCTGCGGAAGAGCCGGCATTTTCCTCCATCACCGATCATCATCATGCGGCCTGCCACTTTCCGGAATAGCCGGCCGCTGCCCCAGGAGAATTTGATGTATCCGAATGTTCTGCTCGCGATCAATGGCGCCTGGGTGCCGGCCAAAGATGGCCGCACGCTGGATGTGCGCAATCCCGCCACCGAGGAGGTGATCGGTACCGTCGCCCATGCCGGCAAGACCGATCTTGATGTAGCACTTGCCGCGGTCGCGCAGGGTTTCGACACCTGGCGCAAGATATCAGCCTTCGATCGGGCTAAGATCATGCGCCGCGCGGCCGAGCTCCTGCGTAGCCGCGCTGACGATATTGCCCGGCTGATGACCCTCGAACAGGGCAAGCCGCTCGCGCAATCCAAGGCAGAAACCCTGGCCGGCGCCGACATCATCGACTGGATGGCCGAGGAGGCGCGGCGAAGCTATGGCCGCCTGGTGCCGGCGCGTAATCCCCAAGTGCAGCAGATGGTGATCAAGGAACCGGTCGGACCTGTCGCAGCGTTCTCACCCTGGAATTTTCCGATCAATCAGGCGGTGCGAAAGATTTCGTCAGCGCTGGCGGCGGGCTGTGCGATCATTCTGAAGGCGCCGGAAGAAACGCCGGCCTCGCCGGCGGAACTCGTACGTGTTTTCATGGATGCGGGCGTGCCTGCAGGTGCCGTCAATCTGGTCTTTGGCGTACCGCAGGAAATCTCGGAATATCTCATCCCGCACCCGATCATTCGTAAAATCTCCTTCACCGGTTCGACCACGATCGGCAAGAAACTGGCAGCCTTGGCGGGCACGCATATGAAGCGTGCCACCATGGAACTCGGTGGGCACGCGCCGGTCATCGTTTTCGACGATGCCGATATCGACAAGGCCGTGGCACATATGGGCGCCGCCAAGTTCCGCAATGCCGGGCAGATCTGCGTGGCGCCCACGCGTTTCCTGGTGCAGCAGGGTCATTACGACGCCTTCGTTGACAAGTTCAGCGCGGCGGCCCGCGCCGTCAAAGTCGGTGATGGCCTTGCCGCAGACAGTGCGATGGGACCGCTGGCGAATGCGCGCCGCATCCCGGCCTTGGAAGGAATGCTGCAGGATGCGCTGGCCAAAGGCGGAAAATTGCAGACCGGCGGCGGCCGCATCGGCAATCGCGGCTACTTCTTCGAACCGACCGTGCTGACCGATGTACCTGTGACGGCTCGCATCATGAACGAGGAACCGTTCGGCCCCATCGCCATCATCTCACGTTTCGAGAAGGTGGAAGAGGCGGTCACTGAGGCGAATCGCTTGCCCTATGGCCTGGCTGCCTACGGTTTCACCAGATCATCGGCGCGGGCGCATCAATTGATGACGGAAGTCGAATCCGGGATGATCTCGATCAATCACTATGGCCTCGCTTTGCCGGAAGTACCGTTCGGCGGGATCAAGGAGTCTGGCTATGGCTCAGAGGGCGGGACGGAAGCGATCGAACCCTATCTCAACACCAAATTCACCAGCCTGCTGAACGATTAGGCGTCAAGACGCTCGATCACGGCGGCAAGGCCTTGGCCAATGCCGATACACAGCGCGACAACCGCGTAACGACCACCCGTCTGCTCCAATTGGCGCAAGGCGGTGAGGATGAGGCGCGCGCCGGAACAGCCCAGGGGATGGCCAATGGCGATGGCACCGCCATTGGGATTGAGGCGGCAGTCATCATCGGTCAGACCCAGTTGCCGTGTGCAGCCGAGAACCTGCGCGGCGAAGGCTTCGTTGATTTCGATCACATCCATCTGATCCAGCGTGAGACCGGCGCGGGTCAGAGCCTTGGCGATGGCGGGCACCGGCCCTAATCCCATTACACGGGGTGGCACACCGGCGCTGGCGGCCGCCAAGATACGTGCGCGCGGGTACACGCCGTGACGTTCACCAGCGGTCTTTGACCCAACCACGAGTACCGCGCCGCCATCATTGATGCCGCTGGCATTGCCCGCTGTCACCACGCCGCCGTCAAAGAGGGGCCGTAGCTTGGCGAGTCCAGCCGTGTCCGTTTGCGGACGGGGATGTTCGTCGGCCGTGACAACGATCGGTGCCACGCCATTTCGCGCCGCTGGCAAGGTCACGGCGTGAATCTCGTTGTCGAAGAATCCTGCCGCCAGGGCCGCAGCATATTTCTGCTGCGACCCCAGGGCAAAGGCGTCACTCGCCTCCCGCGTGATGCCCAGATCGCGGGCTATGTTGTCGGCCGTCTGTGGCATGGGATCGTCGCCGAACGTTGCGTTGAAGCGGAGGTTGGGGAAGCGTGCGCCCATGGTGGAATCGAACACCTTCATCTCTCGGCTATAGGCGCTCTCTGCCTTGGCCATAACGAAGGGCGCGCGGCTCATCATCTCGACGCCGCCGGCAACAAACAGATTGCCCTCATCACAGCTGACGGCTCGGGCGGCATCGATCACGGCGGCAAGACCGGAGGCGCAGAGGCGGTTGACCGTCTGCCCGCCGGTTTCGACGGGAAGGCCCGCCAGCAATCCGGCATAGCGCGCAAAATTGCGGCAATCTTCGCCGGCCTGGTTGGTTGAGCCCAGGATCACGTCTTCATAATCCGCCAGCGGAAAGCCCGCGCGCGCCACGAGTGCCTGGATCAACTGTGCGGCAAGGTCATCCGGTCGGATTGTCGCCAGCGCGCCCGCATGGCGGCCGATGGGCGAGCGCAAGCCATCATAAATATAGGCATCGAGCATGAGTCAGTTTCCGGCCGCGGGATGAAGCAAGGAAAGGCCGAGTTGCGCCCGCCGCCGCAGCCAGGGGCTCGGGCGATAGCGCGGATCGCCGGTAATGGCCAGCATTGTGGACAGGATGTCGGCCACGATCTGCGGACCGATTGCATCGCCCCACGCAAGCGGCCCTTGCGGATAGCCGAGACCCAAGGTCACCGCAGCGTCGATATCCTGCGGCGTGGCGATGTTCTGCTGCGCGATATCGCTGGCGATGTTGACGATCAGGGCAATCGTCCGCTGTGCGACAGCGCCGACGCTGTCCTGGATCAGCGAAGCCGCGGCGCCGTCGGCGGTGAACATTCCCAATGCCTCCATCCGGCAGGAATCCGACGTTGCGGGTGTCGCCACCAATGTGCGATGCGTCGTCACGCCGAACACCGCATCGATGCCGACGCTTCGGCGCGCATCAAGCTTCAGCCGGGTGCAGGCACTGCTGGCATCCTCGCCCAACAACGGCACCACGCACAGCGCTGCATCCGATGTTGCCGATAGGGGAACGCCCGATGCCCGCACAATGTCGGTGACCTGGACATGATTGTGGCCCGGTGCCACCCAAGCGAATGTCGGTCGTGACGCCGATGTGACCGGCGTCTGGTTCGGCGTGCCCTCTGCATAATCATAGAAGCCGCGCCCGGATTTCCGCCCGAGCAGACCCGCCATCAGACGTTGCGCCGCGATAGGGGAGGGGCGGAACCGGGGCTCGTCGTAATACTGCCGATAGATCGATTCCATCACCGGATGGCTGACATCGAGGCCGGTCAAGTCGAGCAGTTCGAACGGCCCCATGCGGAAACCGGCGGCACCTTTCAGGATGCGATCGATCGTGGCGACATCGGCCACAGTCTCGCCGAGGATCTTGAGCGCTTCCGTGCCGTAGCCGCGGCCGGCATGATTGACGATGAATCCCGGCGTGTCCCTGGCGCGCACCGGACGATGACCGAGGCGATGCGACAAGGCGGTCAACGCATCACCAACCCAGGCTTCCGTCAGGGCGCCGTCGATCACCTCGACGACTTTCATCAACGGCACGGGGTTGAAGAAGTGATAGCCGCCGACCCGGCCGGGATGCCGGCACTGCGCTGCGATGGCCGTCACCGATAGAGAAGAGGTGTTGGTGGCGATAAGGCAGCTTGCCGGCACCACATCTTCAAGTGCGGCCATCAACTGCCGCTTGGCGTCGAGGGATTCAACGATCGCTTCGATCAGAATCTCGGCCGTGGCGAGGTCCCTCAGGGCTGTGACGGGCGTCAATCGTCCCTTGGCCTGTGACGCGGCTGCGGTGGTCATCTTGCCCCGCGCCTGCAGTTTGTCAAACAGCGCGGCGAGGGTGTCGCAGGCCTCCCTTGCCGCACCCTCGCGCGCGTCGAACAGCAGGACCGGGCAGTCCGCGGCGGCTGCGACCTGGGCGATCCCGCGACCCATGACACCGCAGCCGACGAGGGCGATCACCGGCGCGCGCCCAGCTATAGCCAAGCTCACCTCAGACACCCCGGTAGACGGGCTTGCGCTTTTCCAGGAACGCCTGCATGCCTTCTTTCTGATCTTCGCTGTCGAACAGCATCTGGAAAGCTTTGCGTTCCAGCATCAAGGCGGTTTCCAGCGGTGCGTCGGCGCCGGCCAGCATTACTTCCTTGATCTGCCGGATAGCGATGGGCGGCATGGCGGCGATGGTGCGAGCTGTCTGCAGGGCTGTTTCCAACACCTCGGCATCCGGTACGGCTTTACTGGCAAGGCCCATCTCCGCCGCCTCGCGCCCGGTGAAGGTCTGGCCAGTCATGCAGATCAGCATCGCCTTGAACTTGCCGACGGCGCGCGCGAGCCGCTGCGTGCCGCCGGCGCCCGGCATGATGCCGACCCGTACCTCCGGCTGGCCAAAGGTCGCATTCTCCCCGGCGATGATGATGTCGGCATGCATCGCCAGTTCACATCCGCCGCCCAAAGCATAGCCATTGACGGCGGCGATGACCGGCTTCGGACAATGCGCGATGGCATCCCAATAGGTCTGGTTCTGTCGCAGCAGCAACTCGATCGGGCTTGCCGCTGCCATCGCCTTGATATCGGCTCCAGCGACGAAGACCTCCTGGCTGCCGGTCATGACGATTACCTTCACGGCGGAATTGCCGGTGGCATCGAGAAAATGCATCGCCAATTGCTGCCGGACGTCCTGGTTGAGCGCATTCTTCGCTTCCGGCCGATTGATCCGCAGCAGCAGCACGCCATCGCCCGACAACTCGTGCAGGACAGCAGTCATTGTTTCCTCATTTCGCTATGCGAAATTGTATTTCAGAGTGTTGACCAGCCAAGCTAGTCATGACACCGTCGCGGCGCAATCTGAATTTGGGCAATGCTTCGGATGGGAACGATGGACGGCGACAGCGCTCTCGCATCGGTGCGCACAGCACATGCCGGCGACCGGCAGTTCGTGACGGCACTGGCACGGGGGCTCGACATCCTTCACGCATTCCGGCCGGGCGAGAGCCATCTCACTAACCGCGAGATCGCGGCGCGCACGCTGTTGCCGCGCCCGACCGTCAGCCGCCTCACGCATACGCTCACCGTCTTGGGTTACCTCGTCCATGACCCGGCGGCCGAACAATACCGCCTCGGCGCCGGGGTTCTGGCACTCGGCTATGTGACGCTCGCCAACATGGGTATCCGGCAGGTGGCGCGCCCCTATCTGCAGGAGATCGCCGACCTCACCCGCGCCGCTTGCGCCCTTGGCGACCATCACAATCTGGACATGATCTATGTCGAGAACTGTCGCGGCAAGGACGCGCCCTTCACCCTGGGGCTCGATGTCGGCTCGCGCATCCCGCTGCCCAATACTGCGATGGGCCGCGCTTACATTGCTGGTCTCGACGGTGTGGAGCGTGCTGCCCTCTTCAAGCAATTGGCCAAGCATCATGGCAAGGATTGGCCGCGGCTGTTGAAGCAACTGGAGATGTCCCTCGCTGCTTTCGCGCGCGATGGGTTCGTCGTCTCGGCCGCCGAATGGATGCCGGAGATCAATGCCATCGGCGTCCCCATCATCCTGCAGGAATCCGGCACCGTCATGGCGCTGAACTGTGGTGGCGCCGCCTCACTGCTCAGCCCCGACATGATGCGCAAGAAAATCGGCCCCAAGCTGGTCGCTGCCGCCCGCCAGATCGAAATCGCCCTTCGACACAAATAGGCTTTCCATGATCCGTGACGCCCAGACGTTCCAGCACCTCACCGATGCCGTGCACAAATTCGTGCGCGAGCGCCTGGTGCCGAATGAAGCGCGCCTCGCCGAGGAAGACCGAGTACCTCCCGAGATCCTGGGCGAGATGCGCGCCATGGGTCTGTTCGGGCTATCGATCCCGGAAGAATTCGGCGGCCTTGGCCTCACCATGGAGGAAGAGGTGCTGATAGCCCTCGAAATCGGCCACACCTCGCCGGCCTTCCGGTCGATCTTCGGCACCAATAACGGCATCGGTTCGCAGGGTATCGTCATAGACGGTACGCCGGCGCAAAAGGTGCAGTGGCTGCCACGACTGGCCAGCGGTGAGCTGATCGCGTCCTTCGCGCTGACCGAGGCCAATGCCGGCTCCGATGCCGCCTCGATTGCCACCACCGCCAAGCGCGATGGCGTCCATTATCGCCTCAACGGTACCAAGCGCTTCATCACCAACGCGCCGGAAGCCTCGGTCTTCACGCTGATGGCGCGGACCGGCGGACCGGGCGCCGGCGGCATTTCCGCCTTCATTGTGCCCAAGGATGCGCCGGGCCTTTCATTCGGCGAGATCGACCGCAAGATGGGCCAGCACGGGGCCCATACCTGTGATGTCATTCTGGAAGATTGTCTGGTGCCTGCCGAGAACATCATCGGCGGGGTCGAAGGACAAGGCTTCAAGACGGCGATGAAGGTGCTGGACCGTGGCCGCCTGCACATAGCGGCTGTCTGCACCGGCCTTGCTGATCGCCTGATCGAGCAGGCGCTGCGCTATGCCCTGGACCGCCAGCAATTCGGCAAGCCGATCGCCGAGTTCCAGCTTATCCAGGCAATGCTGGCGGACAGCCGCACGGAAGCCTATGCGGCCCGCGCGATGGTGCTCGATGCCGCGCGGCGCAAGGATGCGGGGGAAATGGTCAACACCGAGGCCGCCTGTTGCAAATTGTTCGCCTCTGAAATGGTCGGCCGCGTTGCCGACCGCGCCGTGCAGATCCATGGCGGCGCCGGGTATATCGCCGATTATGGCGTCGAACGCTTCTACCGCGATGTGCGGCTCTTCCGTATCTATGAGGGCACCAGCCAGATTCAGCAGCTCATCATCGCCCGCAACATGATTCGGGACGCGTCATGATGGCCGCAGTGCCGCCACATCTTGCGGGCCGTCTGGAAAGCTTGCCAGAACGCATCAGTGATCTTTTGTGGTCTTGGGAAAAGCAAACGCCCAGCGCGCCCGCTCTCATCGAGGACGATCTATGCTGGAGCTACGCCGATCTTGCGACCGCCGTGTGGCAGGCTCGGGATATCCTGCTGGCGCAGGGGGTACGCCCTGGTGACCGGGTAATGATCGTCAACGAAACCGGGCGCGCGGTGACGGCGCTGGTGCTGGCGGTCTCCATGCTCGATGCCTGGTCGGTGATCATCAACGCTCGTCTGTCGGGGCCGGAGATCGACGCTATCGCCGATCATGCCGCTGTGCGCCGCATCCTGTTCACTACCGAAATTTCGCCAGAGGCGACAGCGCATGCACTGCGCCATCGGGCGGCGTTCCTTCAGGATTCATGGCTCGGCGGCATTTCTGTCGCTTCGCTTAACAGTGCAGCCGATCCCGAGCCGGTCTTTGCCAAGGGCGCCGATCAAGTGGCCGCTCTTATCTACACCTCCGGTACAACTGGTACGCCGAAGGGCGTCATGCTCACGCACCGCAATCTGTTGTTTATCGCCGCGATTTCTGGTGGCATGCGTGGCTTCGTCGCCGATGATGTGATCTACGGCGTGTTACCGTTGTCGCATGCCTATGGCTTGGCATCGGTCTTCCTGGGCGGACTCTATGCGGGGTCCTGCTTCATGCCGCGGGCGCGGTTCGATGCGGCGCAGACCTGGCGCGATATCGCGGCAGGTGTCACTGCGCTGCAAGGCGTGCCGGCGATGTACGCCAAGCTTCTGGCCCATATGCGCCAAACCGGCCTCAAGCTTGGGCAGCATCGGTTGCGTTTTACTTCGGCCGGTGGCTCGCCGCTTGACGCCGCCATCAAGGGGGCGTGCGAGGCGATATTTGGGCAGCCCTTGCATAACGGCTATGGGATGACTGAAGCCTCGCCCTCTATGGCGATGACGCGGATCGATGCGCCGCGTGCCGATTGCTCGGTCGGCCAGGCACTGCCTTTCGTCGAATTGATCGTCGTCGATGACTCCGGCAAACCTTTGCCGCAAGGCGAAACCGGCGATGTCTGGTGTCGCGGCCCCGGCATCATGAAAGGCTACTACCGCGACCCGGGCCTCACCGCCGCAGCGCTGACGGCGGATGGTTGGCTAATCACCGGCGACGTCGGATATTTCGACACCGATGAAAGCTTGCACATCTCCGGTCGCTCCAAGGAGTTGATCATCCGTTCTGGATTCAACATCTATCCGCCAGAAGTGGAGGGTGTGCTGAACGATCATCCGCAGGTCATACAGGCCGCGGTCGTGGGCTTTCCCGGCACAGATGGCAATGAAGACGTCGTGGCGTATTTGCAGATCGCCCCCAACGATACTCCGGCCGTTGCGGACCTCGAGCGCTTCTGTGCTGAGCGCCTAGCACCCTACAAGCGCCCCGTCCGCTATGTCCTGTGCGAGTCATTGCCGGCGGGCCCGACTGGAAAGGTTCTCAAGCACAAGCTTCATTCACTAGATTATTGAAGGCATTTCCGAGTGATTTTAATGACAACCAGCGAACAATGCCGGCGATGCAAGAGGCGGCGACTTCAATATCAAACGACTACTGTCGCTGTTCGAGCATGGACGCGCGGTGCTGGTGCCACGGCAGCCCGTGTTGCGCTGGCAACGATCTCAACCGGAATCCCTTTACACTCAACCACGATCATCTCGGCGTCCGCTTTTCTGACAGAGGCAAGGCGCGTCGATCGCAATACAACGACATGTTTTCCTGCCATCATGAACTTCATCGCTATGTCGTCGATGCTGTCTATCTGGGCGTGGTCGACTTCGGTGTATTGTCTGACCAGCATGTGCCGCGCTTCTCGGCGCGTCAGCTCCAACACTTGGCTGGGTACGAGATCGTCAAAAACAATAACGTCGGCCATCTGCATCGCGCGCAGTGCCCGCAATGTCAGCAAGTCCGCTTCGTCCGTAGTAACATCTACAAAGGTAATGCGGCCATTCATGGTGCTGTTTTCTTGGGCGCGCTTGACGTGAGAGTCGAGCAGTTCTTCTGCCGATCGTCGAGCAAGGCCGTCAGACGCAAATCCGAAAGCGAGATCCGAAAAGCACTCCCAGAAGTGACGGCGGCGCTGTCCGGTGGGGAGTTGGCATTTGACGCGTTCACGAATGGTCTGTGCGAACGCGGCCCACTCAGCCAGTGCAGAGGGCAGTAGCGTTTCGATGCGACGCCGAATCGCCTGACCGAGCACAGGCGCGGCGCCATCGGTTGATATCGCGACAACAACGGGGGATCGGTTAACGATCGCGCCAAACTGAATCGTGCTGTAGCGCGGGCGATCGATCACGTTGCAGACGATACCGCGCGCCTTCGTCGCCTCGGAAAAGCGGCGTGCTTCATCTTCGTCCTCGGCATCTGCGATCGCGATCGCGCTATCACCGAGCGCCGTGTCGGTCCAGTTTTTGGCGTGGTGAGTGAGTGTTCCCACAATGACGCCGTATTCAAGAAAGGCTTGCATTTCCGGCGAAATCTGTGGCGCATAGATATGAACATTTGCCCCGGCCGCCGCCAAGAGTTCTGCTTTCCATGCGGCAGCGGCGGAGCCGCCGGCGACAAGGGCCTGCTTATTGGCGAGATCGAGAAACACTGGCAGCTTGGCAAGCCGGCCGAACCGCTGCGCGATGGGCTCAGACGGCTTCTTTGAAACGATGTGCATCGATCACCCTTCCAATTTCGGCGCGACAGGATCCGCAATTTGTGCCCGCCTTCAGGCAGTTTCCCACGTCGTCGACGGTTGTGGCACCGGCGGCGACCACGCCGGCAATTTGGTTCACCCCGACCGAAAAGCAGGAGCAGATCGTGGCACCCGGATCCGGCATGTCGTCTCGGCCCCGGCCGGCCAACAGGCTGAGGCGATTGGCTGGATCTTGTGCTCTGGATAGCTGCGCCGTGGCCCAGCCGCGCGAGACGGCAACTGGATCGCGAGCCACGAACAAAGCGCCGTGCAGCGTTTCGCCGTCGAACGCTGCAAAGCGCCTGACGCCCTGCTTGCTATCCTGATACGAAAGAAGCTCGATGGCACCACTCTGGGCAGCAAACAGCTGCATGGCAAAGCGCCCCCAATCATCGGGCGCGGATGCGCCTGCAAGTTCGATCCGCCATCCAGCCTCGGCCTTGGCCCTGGCCCAATAGAGGGCGCCATCTGGCTCAGGTCGTGCCATCGACACCGCAAAACCATACCATGCGACCGTCACCGGCCGGATCGCGACCGGCGTGTATTTCAACTCAGGCTGACCGGAGATGGGGTCGGTCGCGGCGCCGACGAGCGCGTTAACGCGTGCGCTGCTTGCCATCTGGTCAGTCCAATGCATCGGCACGAAGATCGATCCCGGCTGTTGTCGATCCGTCACGAGCGCTCGCACCATTACCGCACCGGACGCGCTTTCAATGCGGATCAGAGTGGCCGGTTCGACATTCAGATGGGCGGCGTCGGCGGGGTGGATTTCTGCAAAGGGTTCGGCCAGATGGCTCATCAGGCGTGCAGATTTCGCTGTTCGCGTCATGGTGTGCCATTGGTCGCGGATGCGGCCGGTGTTGAGAATAAGCGGGTATGCCGCAGTCGGCAGGAGGCTGGGCGGCCGAATGGGCGTTGGTATGAAGCGCGCGCGGCGATCTGAGGTGTAGAAACCACCGGCCGCGAAGAAGCGGCGCGAATCAGGCACTTTGCGCTCCGCCGGCAGCGGCCATAGTTGCGGTGCAAATCCGGCATAGCCGGCCGCTGAGACATCGGCAAGCGCACCGAGATCCAGGTCGCGCTGCCCGGTATTGCCTGCCGCCGTCAGCGCTGCGTATTCCCGGAAGATCGCGGCGGGTCCATCGTAGTCGAAACCCGAATAGCCCATATGTTCAGCCACTTTTGCGATGATCCACCAATCGGGCTTTGCTTCGCCAGGCAAGGGTAGAAACGCCCGCTGCCGGGAAATGCACCGCTCGGAATTGGTGACGGTCCCATCCTTCTCACCCCAGGCAGCTGCCGGCAGAAGCACCTCGGCATAGGGGGTCGTGTCCGTTTCCCGTGTCACATCGGAGATCACCACGAAAGGGCAGGCCCTCAAGGCCTCCTTGGCGCCATCTCCCTCCGGCAGGCTGTCGACCGGATTGGTGCCCATGATCCACAGTGCCTTGATACGTCCGGATCGAACCGCCTTGAAAAGGTCGACGGCTTTCAAGCCGGGTTTCGTTGCGATACTCGGGCTTTGCCAAAACCGCTGGACGATCTGGCGGTGATCCGAACTGTCGATTTCCATGTGGGCGGCGAGCATGTTGGCAAGCCCACCGACCTCGCGCCCGCCCATAGCATTCGGCTGGCCTGTGACCGAAAACGGCCCCGTGCCTGGCCGACCGATTCGACCGGTCAGCAGATGGCAGTTGATGATGCTGTTCACCTTGTCGGTGCCGGAGGTGGATTGATTTACTCCCTGGGAATAGACAGTGACAACGTGGTCACTTGTCGCGAACAGTGCATAGAACCGGCGGAGATCGCCGATCGCCAGTCGCGTTTCACGTGCGATTCTCTCGATGTCCGTGGCCTGCGCGACGGCGAGTGCAGCACTCAAACCAACCGTATAGCTCTGGACGTAATGCTCATTCGTCTTGCCTGTCGAAGCGAGATGGCTGAGCAACCCATTAAACAGCGCAACATCAGAACCGGGCGCCACCGCCAGATGCAGATCGGCAGATTCGGCAGTAGCTGTCTTGCGGGGATCGACGACGACGATTCTGGTGCCCCGCTCTTTTCGCGCGGCGAGCAAGCGTTGAAACAGCACCGGGTGACACCAGGCCATATTAGATCCGACGAGAACCACCAGATCGGCGCATTCAAGATCTTCGTAATTGCCAGGGACCGTATCCGAACCAAAGGCCCGCCGATGCCCGGCCACAGACGACGCCATGCAAAGCCGGCTGTTGGTGTCGATATTGGCGGTTCCGATATAGCCTTTCATCAGCTTATTGGCGACGTAGTAATCTTCCGTCAGGAATTGACCGGAAACATAGAAGGCGACTGAGTCCGGACCGTGCGTCGCAATCGTTTCCTTGAAGCGCGTGGCCACCAGATTGATGGCATCTTTCCAGCTCGCCCGCTGTCCGCCGATTTCGGGATGAAGGAGGCGGTCGTCAAGGGCCAAAGTGTCGGCCAGTGCCGAACCCTTTGAGCAGAGACGCCCGAAATTTGCTGGATGGTCCGGATCGCCTTTAACGGAGACGGAGCCGTCTGATCGGTGGGTTGCAAGGAGTCCACAACCGACGCCGCAATAGGGACAAGTCGTCCGAATTGCTGTCTCAGGGCAAGCAGTCATGTGGTTCACGCCGCATTCGCCGAACAGGCCGCTCCATCGAGGAGCACGCGGCCCGCTTCGATCTTAACACGAAAGCGATGAACGCAGCCGCTATCGTGGCCCTGCGCCTCGCCGTTCTCAAGGGAGATCACCCAATTGTGCAATGGACACGTAATGGCATGACCGTGGACGATACCCTGTGATAGTGGCCCGCCCTTATGTGGGCAGCGATCCCACAGCGCGAATATCTGATCATCCATTGTGCGGAAAATCGCGATATCACCGCCCGGCGTCTTGACGGTACGGGCACCCTGCCGGGGAATGTCGTCAAGCTGCCCGATATCGATCCATTCGGCTCGCAGTGCGGTCGCCGGTTGTGCGTTCATTGCGCGGCCTTCCCGAAGACGAAGTCAGCCATGGGGTGAAACTCGTGAGCCTCATTTCCGGCGACGCGTTCTGCCCAAGGATCACTTTGCGCGAAGGACTGACTGTGGACGAAGCGATCGAACAACATTCTCCGCTTTTCGGCATCCTCCACGATCTGGTCTTTGATCGTCTGGATGCCGGTTCGCTTCGCCCATTTGTAGATGCGCTCAAGATAGCGGCCTTGTTCGCGATAGAGCTGAACGAGTGCGACGATCATCTCCAATGCGTCGTCCTCGGTATCCACATGGCAGAGGATTTCGGTGCCTCTAATATCGAGACCGGCTGCACCGGCAAAGTGAATGTCGTAGCCCGAATCGACGCAGATCACGCCGACGTCCTTGCAGGTTGCCTCGGCGCAATTGCGCGGGCAGCCGGAGACGGCCATCTTGACCTTTGCGGGCGTCCATGATCCCCACATGAACTTCTCGATACGGATGCCGAGGCCGGTAGAATCCTGAGTGCCGAACCGGCACCAATCCGTGCCAACGCAGGTCTTGACGGTGCGGAGCGCCTTGCCATAGGCGTGACCCGATACCAGGCCGGCTGCGTTGAGATCTGCCCAGACCGCCGGCAGATCTTCCTTCCGGATGCCAAGCAGATCGATCCGCTGGCCGCCGGTTACTTTGACCGCCGGAACCGAGAACTTGTCGACCGTGTCGGCAATCGCGCGAAGTTCACGCGCATTCGTCATGCCGCCCCACATGCGTGGCACCACGGAGTAGGTGCCGTCTCTCTGGATATTGGCGTGGACGCGTTCGTTGATGAAGCGCGACTGGCTGTCATCTTGGTACTGGCCGGGCCATGCCGCCAGCAGATAAAAGTTCAACGCTGGGCGGCATTTAGCGCAACCCGATGAAGTCTTCCATTCCAGTTCCTGCATGATCGCTGGGATCGTTTTGATATGTTTGACGGCAATGAGTCTGCGTACATCATCATGGCCAAGGTCGGTGCAGCCACAGATAGGTTGCACGGCCGCCGGTTTATAGGCATCGCCCAGGCTGAGTGTAAGAATCTGCTCGACGAGGCCGGAGCACGAACCGCAGGAAGCCGATGCTTTGGTGTGGGACCTGACATCACCCAGGCTAGCGAGATTCTGGGTCGCAATGGCCAATAGAATGGTCCCTTTGCACACGCCGTTGCAGCCGCAGATTTCCGAATCATCCGGCAAGGCTGCAACGGCCGCCATAGGGTCCAGCGGGGACCCTCCGGCATATTGTTGACCGAAGATGAGTGTGTCGCGCATACCGGAAATATCCGTCCCCCTTTTTAGGAGATCGAGAAACCAGGTACCGTCACGCGTGTCGCCGTAGAGCACTGTGCCAATGATCTGGTCGTTTTTAATGATGAGTCGCTTATAGATGCCACCTGCGGCATCGCGCAGCAGAATCTCCTCGCGATCGTCGCCTTCGCTGAAATCGCCGCTGGAAAAGAGGTCAATGCCGGTAACCTTGAGCTTCGTTGCGGTCACCGATCCGGCATAATCCGCTTGTCGGTTGCCCGATAGTCGTGCTGCGACCACCCTGGCCATCTCGTAGAGCGGTGCGACTAGGCCATAGCAGATACCGCGGTGCTCCACACATTCGCCGATGGAGAGAATGTCCGGATCACTCGTGGCCATTCCATCGTCCACCACGATGCCCCGATTGACGGTGAGGCCGGCCTCCCGCGCGAGCGTGACATTGGGGCGAATGCCGACTGCCATCACCGCGATGTTGGCCGGCAACAGGCTACCGTCCTTCAATTCAACTGCTTCAACGTGTGTCGTCCCCAGAATCGCTTTGGTATCCGCCTGGGTCAGCACTTTGATGCCACGGCTTTCGAACTCCCGTTGCAGGAGGAACCCAGCGGCAGTATCAAGCTGCCGCTCCATGAGGGTCGGCATCAGATGAAGAACCGTCACGGCCATGCCACGTGCCCGGAGGCCGGCCGCCGCCTCGAGGCCGAGCAGACCCCCACCAATGACGACGGCGCTGCCGCCCTTGGCGGCCGAGGTAAACATGGCTTCGACATCGTCGAGGTCGCGATAGGTGAGCACGCCCGGCAGATCATGCCCAGGGACAGGGATCACGATGGGCGAGGAGCCGGTGGCAATCAGCAGCTTGTCGTAAGCGGCTATGATTCCCTCTGCCGATGTCACCGTCTTGAAGGCTTTGTCGATTGCAACGATCTTTTGCCCCTTATGGAGCTTGATTCCCCGGTCTGCATACCAATTGTCATCATGGATGATGATGTCGTCATAGGTCTTCTCGCCAGAAAGAACCGGTGACAGCATGATCCGGTCGTAATTGACGCGGGGCTCTGCGTTGAAGACCGTGACCTGATAGGTTTCCGGCGCTGTAGCAAGGAGATGTTCTAGCGCTCGCCCTGCGACCATGCCATTCCCCACAACGACGAGTCTGCTTTTCATTGGGTGCTCCTCAAGCGGCCGTCTTGGCGGATGATGATGCAATCTTCTCGATTGCTGGCGTGGCAGAACTGATTGAAGGTTTGGCGCCGTGTTCGTATTCTTCCAGGAAGGTCAAAACCTCCTGGCGATAGGCATAGTAGTTGGGATGTTCCAGCAGCGCCTTGCGGGTTCGCGGGCGCGGCAGATCAACGTCAATGATCTTGCCAATCGTCGCTCGCGGGCCGTTCGTCATCATCACAATGCGATCAGCGAGCAGGATCGCCTCGTCGACGTCATGAGTGACGCAGAGAGTCGTCACTTGCGTTCGCTTCCAGACCTCCATCAGAACTTCCTGCAAGTCCCAGCGGGTGAGGCTGTCCAACATCCCGAATGGCTCGTCGAGTAGCAACAGTTTCGGTGAAAGTGCGAAAGCGCGCGCGATACCGACTCGCTGTTTCATACCATTGGAGAGGTCAGACGCCAGCTTGTGCATGGATTGCTCTAGACCCACGCGGCCGAGGTAGTATTCCACGATCTCACGCCGTTCAGCCGGTATGGCCCTCGGATAAACCTTGTCCACGCCAAGCGCCACATTCTCGCGTGCTGTCAGCCAGGGCATCAGCGAGGGGGCCTGAAAGACGACCGCCCGTTCGGGGCCTGGCCCCGCGATCTCTCTGCCGTTGAGAACGATGCCGCCGCCGGTGATCGGGCTGAGGCCTGCTGCCATAGAGAGAACTGTGGATTTGCCGCAGCCAGAATGGCCGATCAGAGACACAAATTCGCCCTTGCGCATCTTGAGCGTGAAGTTCTCAACTACCGTCAACAGCCCTTGCCGTGTGGGATAGGTTTTCTTCAAGTCTGAAAACTCAAGGTAGCGGTTCTCGATGGGCGACGCTGCCGCGCGCGCGTAGGCGGACGGTAGGGCTTCGCGCTGGGTGATGGGCACCACGTTCGGCAGCTGCCGGGTGTTTTCGATCTCGTTCTTTGCATCTCCGCCGACCCTCATGAGATAGTCCGTTATCGTCGCGCGGAGTTCTTTGAATGTGGGATCGCCGTTCAACGCCAGGCGATCACGCGGACGGGCAATGTCTACCTTGAATGATGGCCCTAGCGTGGCCCGTGGTCCTGGATTGAGCGGAATGATGCGGTCGGCGAGCAGAATGGCCTCGTCGACATCATTGGTGATGAGAATGACAGTCCTGCGATCTGCCTCCCAGATCGAGACGATCTCGTCCTGCAACTTGGCGCGGGTGAGTGCGTCGAGTGCCGAAAGCGGTTCGTCGAGCAGCAGCATCTCCGGGCTCACGGCGAGGGCGCGGGCGACAGCCACCCGCTGCCGCATGCCGCCCGAGAGCTCGCTTGGCTTCCGGTCAAGAGCGTGAGACAAGCCGACCAATTTGATGAAGCGCCGTGTTCGAGTGTCCCGGTCGATCCGGCTTTCGGCCCTGAAGACGGTATCGACGGCGAGCGCGACATTTCCATAGACAGTGAGCCAGGGCATCAGGGAGTAGTTCTGAAAGACGAGGCCACGGGCCGGGCTCGGCCCCGCCACTGGCTGTCCCTTGAACAGCACCTGACCTTCATCGGCCTTGGTCAGACCGGCGAGCATCGACATCAGCGTGGTCTTGCCGGAACCGGAAAATCCGACAATTGCCACAAACTCGCCTTCTTCGACGGTGAGATCGATATCAGACAGCACCTCGGCACGCTGATCGCCTTCACCATTGAACTTTCGGACGTCTTTCATTTCCAGGATCGCCATCGCCGCGTGTCCTCTATCGTCCGGTTGAGTACGTGAAGGCACGCTGAAGCGCGTGCATGATGCGATCGAGCACAAAACCGATGATACCGATCGTGAGGACGGCGACGATGATGCGGGCGAGAGAATCTGAGGAACCGTTTTGGAACTCGTCCCAGACGAACTTTCCAAGGCCCGGATTTTGAGCCAGCATCTCGGCAGCAATCAGCACCATCCAGCCGACGCCGAGCGACAGGCGCAACCCGGTAAAGATCAGCGGCATCGCGGATGGCAGGACAAGCTTGCGGATGGTGGTGAGGGTGGAGAGCTGCAACACCTTGCCGACGTTCACCAGGTCCCGATCGATCGAGGATACGCCCATAGTGGTGTTGATGAGCGTCGGCCACAGCGAACAGAGTGTCACCGTGATGGCTGAGATGACCAGCGACTTCGGTAGCCACTCGACTGGGTCCAGGTAGAGCGCAGAAACGATCATGGTGACGATCGGCAGCCAGGCCAACGGCGATACCGGCTTGAAAATCTGAATGAGCGGATTGACGGCGCCGTTGACGGTACGCGACAGGCCGGCGGCTATGCCCATCGGCACGGCGATCAGTGTTGCGAAGGCAAAGCCAAGCATGACCGTGCCGACGCTCGTTGCAATCTGGTCGATATAGGTGGGGCGGCCCGTATAGCGGCGCCACTTGACCTTGTCGGGGGTCCCATCGGCTATGTATTGCGCGTTGTGCGCCTCTTGCTGGTCGTAGAAAGCGGCCTTCTTGGCACGTTCGGCCTCATGATCGTTCCAGAGATTGACTGCTTGCACCCAGGCTTCCGTGGGGCCAGGAATTGCACCGAGTGAGGTTTGGACCTGGGGTGCCAAATACGCCCAAGAAGCCACGAAGAAAAAGATGCCGACCAATGGCAGTAGCAAAACCGACCATAATTCCTTGAGCTGCGCTCTCGGGTTCTCGCCGATGGAAAGCCGCAACATCGGCACGGCCCAGCTAAGCCCGATGGCATTGAGGTAGATGGATGCGCGGTCAATGCGGGCGCGGCGCGTTTCATAGCGGGCCATGCTGCTCGGATCGTCAACGAGGTTGGCGAAATCGGATTGAAGAGTCATGTCAATTCCATCGCTAGGTCTTCCCAATCTTCTGCAGAAGCGTCGGGTCGGCTGAAGGAGATGCCCCCCAGTCCTGGTGGCGTCAGTTGCTGACGAAATCAGCATCTGACGTCGTCTGCTGGGTTTTCAGACCGATCGTCAGTCCGTCGATATAAGAGTTGGGCTTCCGGCCGTCATAGGTGACGCCATCAATGAAGTCCGAAGTCGGGGCACGATAGCCGTCGGTGTCCCAGGGAATGTCCGTCTTGTCGATCCGACCCTCATCGACCAGCATCCTTGCGGCCTTCAGATAGATGTCGGGGCGGTAGACTTTCTTTGCGATCTCGTCATACCAAGCGTCGGACTTTGCTTCCGGTATCTGTCCCCAGCGGCGCATCTGGGTCAGGTACCAGACTGCGTCGGAGTAGTAAGGATAGGTTGCAAAGTAGCGATAGAACACATTGAAATCTGGAACCGAGCGCTTGTCGCCCTTTTCATATTCGAAGGTGCCGGTCATGGAATTGGCAATGACGGCGTTGTCAGCGCCCACGTTTTCCGAGCGCGACAAGATCTCGACCGCCTGCATCCGATTGGCGTTGTCATTTTCGTCGAGCCATCTGGCAGCACGAATGAGCGCCTTGGTTATGGCGAGCGTCGTGTTCGGATTGTCGTCCGCGAACGCCGCAGTCAGGCCAAACACTTTCTCCGGGTTGTTCTTCCAGATCTCGTAGTCAGTCACGACAGGCACGCCGATGCCTTTGATGACGGCTTGCTGATTCCAAGGTTCGCCCACGGAATAGCCTGAAATTGTGCCCGCCTCGAGTGTCGCTGGCATCTGCGGCGGCGGCGTCACGGACAGCAACACGTCGGCTTTAATTTGTCCCGAACTGTCAGCTGGCGAATAGAAACCTGGATTGATGCCGGCGGCTGCGAGCCAGTAGCGAAGCTCGTAGTTATGGGTGGAGACCGGAAAAACCATACCCATGTTGAAGGATTTTCCATCTGCACTGAATTGTTCGATGACAGGCTTCAGTGCGTCGGCTTTGATCGGGTGGATCGGTTTTCCATCGGAGCCATGGGGGATATTGGGCTTCATCATCTGCCAGACTTCGTTGGAGACGGTGATGCCGTTGCCGTTCAGATCCATCGAGAATGGCGTAACAATATGAGCCTTGGTGCCATAGCCGATCGTGGCTGCGAGCGGCTGACCTGCAAGCATATGCGCACCATCGAGCTCTCCGCTGATCACCCGATCGAGCAGTACCTTCCAGTTCGCTTGCGCTTCCAGCGTGACATAAAGCCCTTCATCCTCGAAATAGCCGAGCTCTTTGGCCACTGCGAGCGGTGCCATGTCAGTGAGCTTGATGAAGCCGAATTTGAGCTGGTCTTTCTCGAGAATGAGCGTCTCCGCGTGTGCGGAGTTGGCGCCGATGAGGAAGCTCAGCACTGCAGTTGTGACGATTGCCCCCGTGAGACGGGCTGCAGCGAAGTCAACGATCTTCGACTCGTCTTTGTTTGCCATTTTCCTCACCCATGTCGTTCTTCGTCGCCAAAAAAAACGCCGCAAGCAGGATCGTGCCCCAATCTTCTGGGGTTTCGATTCCTGCCGGCGGCGTTGCCGGTGGCCCTTCTTCGAGCCGATAATCTGGAGGACCGTCAGTGGCCCAATCGAAGTCATAAATGCACTCAGCGTGCCAACTGCATCACCGACCGTGCGAAGGGGACTTTCTTCATTGTCTGCGGGTGCTTATGCAATCGCCTGATTTTTGCGCAGGTGGCGTCGAATCCGCTGCTTTGGCTATTTGTTGAGCTTGTCGTGCGTAAATATTGTGCAGCGCGCAGAATGACGGCACTTCACAAATTGGGTGCCGGCCGCGATGTTTTGACGCCAAAGGGTAGGCTGTCGAGATAGGGAGCGAGCTTGTCGGGATCGAAGGCGCGCCCATCGAAGAAGCCGTCCGGCCCGAGCCGAAGTGTGCCGCCCGAAGCACTCATCTGAGTTTCGCTTAGCAGGGCGCCTTCAACCTTTGAACTGCCGCCGGGCAAGATGACACCAAGCGGGCCGAGGGCCTCCCGGTAGATGTCCGGCCGGTAAGTGCGCCGTACGGCATTGAGGGCTGCGGCGGACGATGTGGCTTGGCCCCAATGCACCATCTGGGTGAAGAACCACAATGCATGGCTGATCCAGGGAAAAGTCGCGGCTTTGCGCTCAAAAAACAGAAAATCCTGCACTTCCTGTGGCGCGGCAGATCCAAGGCTGATCTGATTTGAGAGACCCGGCAGAAGCAAGTCGGCAGGGAGGTCGAGATAGTTCGGCTGCGACAGCAGACGCGCCAGTTCGGCATGGTTAGCGACGTTGTCGCACCAACCGGCGGCATGATACATGGCCGCCATGAGCCGCGTCACGGTCTCGCGGTTCTGTTCGGTCCAATCGGCGCGCATGCCGATGACCTTTTCGGGGCTTGAACGCCAAATCGCCGCCTTGGTTGTCGCGATTCTTCCCGCTCCTGCCGCAATGGCAGCCGTATTCCAGGGCTCGCCCACGCAGTATCCGTCGATACGACCTGCGGCCAAAGCATCCGGCATGAACGGCGGTGGGACGACGGTCAGTGCCACGTCATTCTCCGGGTCGATTCCGCAGGCGGCAAGCCAGTAGCGCAACTCGTAATTATGTCCTGAAAACGGGTGCACGATGGCGAGCGTCAGGGGTGCCTCACCTTTCGTTCGGCGGTTGGCGATGTGCGTCTTGAGAGCGGCACCGACGCGCGCTGGATCGCCGTTATTGGGTGCGCCGCGTGCTGCAAGTGCATGCCAGAGCGTATTTGAGACAGTCACGGCATTGCCGCCAAGCCCGAGCGCCATAGGCACGATCATAGGAACGGCGAGCGAGGTGAGTCCGAGTGACGCGGCGATCGGCATCGGCGCCAGCATATGGGCGACGTCGAAATGTCCGATGGCGATGCGGTCACGGATGTTGGCCCACGATGTTTCTCGCTCCAATTGAAGGGCGAGGCCCTGTTCTTCTGCGAAGCCCTTTTCGGAGGTGACGATCAGAATCGCCGCATCGAGAAGTGGCATGAAGCCTGCTCGCACACTTACTGTTTTACCGTTCATGCTCATGAAGTGGTTCCCGAAAACATCTTGGCCGCGATGATAAGGCTCTGGGCGATCTCCGCGACGCGTTGGTTCTCATTCATTGCCATGGTGCGCATCAGGCCATAGGCCTCCTCCTCGGATAGCCCACGGGCTGTCATCAGGATGCCTTTTGCGCGGTCGATCACTTTGCGCTCCTCCAGCGCCTGCTTGGTTCTCTCCAGCTCATTCCTGAGGCGCGAAAAGGCGTTGAAGCGGCTGACGGCCATGTCGAGGATCGGCTTGACCCGTTCTTTTTTCAGCCCGTCGACCACATAGGCGGAAATCCCCGCGTCGATGGCCGCCTCGGTCATTGCTTTGTCCGAGCGATCGACGAACATTGCAATCGGACGATGTACGGCGCGGGACAGCTGGAGCAAATATTCGAGCGCGTCGCGATTGGGATTCTCCAGATCGATGAAAATGACGTCCGGATTTATCTGGCTGACGAGTTCGAGAAGGCCGGTGATTTCCCGCACGAGGGTGACGGGTGAGCAACCGGCCTCGCGCAGGCCGGCCTCAATGATCGAAGCCCGGATATGATTTTCGTCGATGACAAGGACAGAAAGGCTCACTGGATCAAAACACCAATTGCACGATTGAGGAAGTATTGTGCAATGCACAATTCGTGCCGAGGCGCGGAAGCTGCCGCGGCATGCTCTCTTGGTGTTTCCGGGGGCTAGTACCTTCGGGCCTACCGTCGGTCTCAAAGGGGCATTGACGCAGTTTGGGCTGGGCGGGGAGCTTTGGCCTTGTCATTCATTGTCTGATGAACGTGTCGCCAGATTCGCGCGGGCTAGAGTTGTTCTTCGATTGGCAGCAACCCTAGGACGTCGATGACAAACCGCTGCCATGTGCCGGTCTCGGGGTCGGTGTCGAAGGTCGCTTCGGGCCGGTCCGTGACCGCCGTCCATTGCAGCTCGTCATTCTGGTCGAGCGTGAGATGATAGGCGCTGCCCGGCAACACGCCGTCGTCCATGAAGGCCGCCAGCCGACCCGCCAGGATCGGGCTGTCGATCATGATGCCGATTTCGGTGTTGATGGCCCGTGAGCGCGGATCGAGGTTGAAGCTGCCGATAAACGTCGTCTCGCGGTCGAACACCATGGCCTTGGCGTGCAAGGCCGCACGCGATTTGCCGGCTGCTATCGACCATTCCCGCTTCATGTTGCTGTCGGGCCGGAGCTCATAGAGTTGGACGCCGGCGTCGAGCAGTTCTTCGCGGGTGTTGGCGTAGCCGGCATGCGCTGCCATCTGGTCGTTGGTTGCCGCCGAATTCGTCAGGACCCGCACCTTCACGCCACGGGCGGTGAGCTTGCGAATTTCCTCGATGCCTGGGTCGAGCAGGATGAAATAAGGCGATTCAATGAGGACCTCGTGCTTTGCCTCGGCGATCCGCCGCAGGAGAGCCTCTCTCATGATCTGGCCGCCGTCATCGGCGTTGACCCGGGCCGGGTTCTCGACCAGCACGCGGCCAGGCGCCCAGATGAACGCGTCCTTGATCTCGGACAGTCGCCCCCTAAGATCGGCGATCCGTTCATCGACGGGGTAGGGATAACCGGCAGTAGCGATCTTGTCGGCGAGGCGCGCCTTCAGCGCCAGGAAATCATCCTGGGAGGCACGCTTGTCCACCACCGCTGCCACCGGTATCGCCCATTCGCTGTTCCAGAACAGATCAAAGCTGGCCGACAGATCCCTCACGACCGGGCCTGCCATCACCATGTCGAGGTCGCGGAAGTTGTGATCGGGCCGCACGCCAAAATAGGTGTCCGCAATGTTGCGGCCCCCGGCGATCGCTACGGCGTTGTCCATGACGAACAGCTTGTTGTGCATGCGATGGTTGACGCGCCCGAACTCGCTCAAGAAGCTCAGGGTGCGCCACCGACGATTCTGTATCGGATTGAAAAAGCGAACCTCGATATGCGGGTGGGCGTCGAGGGCCGCAATACCGTTGTCGATTTCTTCCGTTTGATAATGGTCATCGAGCAACAGGCGCACGCGCACACCGCGATCGGCGGCGCGGATCAATCGCTCGGCCATGATCCGGCCCGTCGTATCGACATCCCAGATGAAGTATTGAGCATCCAGCGTCTGTTCCGCGAGATCGGCCATCGCGAGGCGCGAGGTGAAGGCGCGGCTTCCTTCCTCGATAAGGCCAAATCCGGATTTCCCAGCATGCTTGTCCGCAGCGACCTGAAAGAGTGCGCCGACAGTTGTGGTCTGTGGCTCGGCAAAGGCCAATGACGGCGCGCGCGGATAGTCCCAGTCAACGGTCGCGCCGCAACCGCACAGTATTGCTACCAAGCTGAGAACCAGCATCAGGCTTTTGAACAAGCGAAACCTCCTGGGTTGCTGTTTCTCAGATCAACTGCGCTGCAGCATCTTCCCGTACATATGGCCGATTCAGTCAAATTCTATCTGCCGAAGCGTCATCATTGCAAAAGTAGCGGATATCCTCTTCCCGAACCAAGCCTTTAGCGGCGGGCATGCCCTGCGCGCCGCCGCATTGCGTTTCATTTTCACGCCGGGCATAGTCCTGGCGGAGCATGGCAATGGGAGGGGGCCCATGTGCCAGAAAGGTCGTCAACATCCTGACAATTCTTATTGTCGCCGCGGCGCCGGTTGGCGGTTCGGTCGTGCGATCCTGTCAGGAACATAGTCACGGCATGTTGGCGAGTGGGTTTGGGTCGCATTCAATAAGTGACTTATGCAGGGGAAACGCGATGAGCGACACTGTGCAAACACCCAGTTCCGGACAGGGTTGGCGCTTCGGACTCGGCATCATTCTCATTGTTGGGGGATATACCGCTTTGGCGCTTATTCCCTTGGTGACGGGTTCCACTCTCGCTCTGTCCGTCAAGACTCCGCTGGCCGGTATCCTTGCCTTCATGCCGGTCCTCACCAAAGTTGCGGCGATCGCCGTCATGGGCAAGGCCGGGTTCAATGTGCTTAAAGGGCACGCCTTCAAATTCCTGGGCCGCTTCCGCCCACCCGAACAGGTCAGTCGGCAGCGGTACAGAGTTGGCCTGGTGCTCTTTGTCTCCGCGCTCGTCTTCGGTTCGTTGCTCCAATACATGCCCGGAATCCTCGTCGACTGGGAAGCAAATGACGAGCTCTGGAGCTTGCTCGCCGATCTCACACTCGTTGTCAGCGTCTTCGTCCTTGGCGGGGAATTCTGGAACAAGCTCGCTGCCCTTTTCGACTACAGTGCAACGGTTTCCACCCGCGACAGTAAGGCGGCCTGAGCGGACACCGCATGGGCATGTCGGAGTGAGGGGCGAGCATGAGCTTGAACGAAACGCCGGAGCCGAATTCGATCCCACCAGTGGTCGCAGAGCCGCGTGAGGCAAAGCGCACTGTGAATCCCGTGCGACGCTGGGTTGCGATCATTCTCGGCATCTGTGTCGTCATATTCAGCTATTCGCTGATCGCGGACCGCCTCACGCCCTATACGCCCCAGGGCATCGTCCAGGCCTTTGTCGTTCCCATCGCCTCGGAGGTGCCTGGTCGCGTCGTCGAGGTCGCGGTCGAAGACAATCAGAAGGTTGAGGCCGGCCAGGTCCTGTTTCGGATCGACCCGGAGCCTTACGACATCGCGGTCGAACGCGCCAAGGCGGACGTAGCTGCCGCTGGGCAATTGATCGGCGTCGATACCGCGGGCGTCGGTGCCGCCCAGGCCAAAGTGGTCGAGGCACAAGCGAATCTCACCAATGTGCTGGAGCAGACGGCACGCACGTTCGAACTGGTCAAGAAAGGTGTTTTCCCCAAAGCACGCGCCGATACGGCAACAGCCGAACGCGACGGCGCCAAAGCCAAGCTCAACCAGGCGCAGGCGGAACAGCGCCAGGCCGAGGAGCAGTTAGGCCCCAAAGGTGCCGACAATCCGCAACTGCGCGCAGCAACCGCAGCGCTGGCAAAAGCCGAACGGGACCTGATCCACACGGCGGTCATCGCGCCGACCGACGGGATCATCACAAACCTGCAATTGACGCTGGGGCAGTTCGCTAGCGCGGGCCAGCCGGTGATGACCTTCATCGACGCGCGCAGCTATTGGATCGTCGCCAGCCTGCGCGAGAACAGCCTGGAAAACGTGCAGCCGGGCAACGAAGTCGACCTGGTCTTCGACGCGCTGCCGGGGCAGATTTTTACGGGCAAGATCGCCAGCGTGGGCTGGGGCGTCTCCAACTACAATGCCGGCAATCCGGGCTCGCTGCCGACCATCAAAAGCCAGACGAGCTGGATTCGCGATCCGCAGCTTTTCCCCGTGCGGGTTGAACTCGACGCTGAGAAATATGTGCCGGGCCTGCGTCATGGATCGCAGGTCAATGTGGTGGTCTATACCGGCGACAATGGATTTGTGAACGCCCTTGGCAGGGTCTGGATCTGGCTTGTCAGCGTCCTCACCTATGTCACCTGATCGTGCCGATGAGCATGACGCGCGCAAGCGGAAGATTTTTCGCATTGCCCTTGCCGTTGCGCTTGGCCTGACGCTCGCCGAGGCGCAGGAAGAGCCGTTCTCATTTCTTGCGCCGATGTTTGCTTTTCAGCTCCTCATGAAGATGCCGCGGGCGCCGGGCATCAAACAGGGCGTAGGCTTCGTACTTGTTGTCATCATTGCCAGCGTCGTCGCGCTGAGCCTGGCCAACAGCCTGGCCGACCGTCCTCTCGTGTATCTGATCATCCTGGCCCTTATCTTTTTCGGCTGCTTTCTGCTGCAACTGATGGGGAAGGGTGGCCCTTTGCCCGGCTTGCTGCTGATCTGCAATGCCGCGGTCCCCGTCCTCGCTGTCGTGTCGGGAGATCTTGCCCGGGATTTTGTCTTGATCATGATCGCCTCGGCCGGTTCCGCGGTGCTGCTTGCGTGGCTCGCCTACGCAGCTCTGCCGGATCGCCACGAGGGCAGCATCATCGCCGCGGGTTCGCCAAATGGTACAGCGCCGCCGCCGGCTCCCGTCCGCACCGCGATCGCCTGCACCGCCATTCTCATGCCGGCGATGGCCCATTATCTTGCGCATGATAGCGAAGTCAGCGTGGTCGTTCTCATCACGATCGTTTCGCTGCTGAGCCAGAGCGCGGAGCTGCGCCAACGTGCTGCGATCGGTCTGCTGATCGGCAACCTCATCGGCGGCGTGTTCGCAAGTGCGGCATACTATGCCCTTGTGATCGCGCCCTCTCTGCCGCTCCTCTTCATGATCACCCTCGCCATTGGATTGCTGCTGACGGAAGCAGGGACGCGGCCAATACCCTTGGCCGGCATCTTTGCCGTGGCAATGCCGACCTTCCTCATCCTGCTTGCGCTCGGCCTGACACCGATCGCGGAGGGCAGTGGTGCTGCATTTGTCAGTCGAATCATTGATGTCATGCTGGCATCGCTCTATGCGGTCATCGGCGTGATCCTGCTGTTGCCAGATCGACCGGTCCCGGTCGACCGCACTGCATTGGCTTGAAAGCATTCGGTCGGACTCGCGCCACCCGATTGTGTCGAATTGACGTGTGGATTTGCCAGCGAATGCGCGGTACAGTTTTGCTCAGCGGGGCACCAGAACCTCGCATGCATTGCAGACATCATTGCATCCTGGGAGGGATGCCGGACTTCACATGATCCTAGGCGGCTGGCCGTACATGGCCGGACGATCGACATCTGGTTGAAGGGGACGGCAATGAACGACCGTACTGAGCGGTTCGACAGGCGACGCAACACCGCTGGATTTATTCATCGTGCGCTGTCTTGCACAGCCGTCATCGGCATGAGCTTCCTTCTCGGATCGCCGCTCGCCGCCGACGACATGGTGCCCTCTGGATCGATCCGCATCGAACAGGTGCAGATCGCCTTCATCGGCAGCGGCAATCTCGGTGGCGGAACACTGACTGTGGGCGGCAGGCAGTATGATTTCACGGTAGGTGGGCTGGGTGTTGGCGGCATCGGCCTCTCGAAGATGGTTGCGACCGGCACCGTCTATAATCTGCGCAACATTGAGGATTTTGACGGCGCCTATGTGCAGGGCAGATATGGCCTGGCCATCGGCACGATCAGCGCTGGTGAACTGGTGCTCGGCAATGCCAGGGGCGTGGTTCTGAAGCTGGAAGCAGAACGCACCGGCCTTGCCTTGTCATTGGGCGGCGATGCCGTCTACATCGATCTCGATTGATTTGAGGGAGAAAATCATGCTGAGCCTGACACGCATAGCGACGGTATTCGGCCTGCTGATTGGCGCCATCGCGGCATCGTCGGCGCCGTCTGCTGCCGACGAACAGACCATCAAAGCGTTTGCCGCCTGGCAGGGTCGTGGCCAGATGTTCGACACGGGACCCGATCGCACGACCTTCGTCGGATCGTTCACCGGCATGATCTTCGTTGAAACGGAGAAGGGCCCGCTCGACGCCGGCTTGATGGTCTGCCCGGCCTTCGTTGACGTAAATCCCAAGGACGGGACGCAGGAAGGCAAAGGCCGCTGCACGATCTCCGCCAAGGACGGGTCGCGCGCCTATGCCGACATCGCCTGCAAGGGTGTTCATCTTGTCGGTTGCGACGGCGATTTCACCTTTACCGGCGGGACGGAGCGCTTTGCCGGCATCACCGGCGGCGGCCCCATCACGATCCGCAGCGGCCTGCAGGAGATCTCCACCACGGGGGGAAACATCGTGCATGAATCCGCGGGCGGCATCATCATCTGGCCAAAGCTCACCATCAAGCTGCCCTAAATTTGCGTAGCGTCGGCGCGTGGAACTGGCTGCCAAGGAGAGTGTGATGACAAGCAAGCTGGATTGGCGCGCACGGAAAATCCGCGCTGCGGTGAAGCTGACGATGGCCCTGTCGATCGGGATGGCAGGCGGCGGAACCGCCGCGCTGGCGCAGGCGCCAATCAGCTATCCCGGCGCCGGACAGAGTCTTGAGCAGCAGGCAAAGGATGAAGCGGAGTGCCGCAGTTGGGCGACACAGCAAACCGGCGTCTATCCTTATCAAGCCCCGCCGCAATATTATGGGAACTCCTACGCGCCGAGCGGCAACATCGTGCGCGGTGCGGCGGGCGGCGCCATGCTGGGCGCGGTCGGTGGTGCGATCGGTGGTGATACCGGCAAAGGTGCTGCCATCGGTGCCGGTGTGGGCGCCACGGCAGGTCTCCTCAAGAACGGCCGCGAACGCCGGAACCAGGCCCGTGCCAATGATCAGGCAGCGGCGCAATACCAGGCCGAGATCAACGCCTATAACGGCGCGTTCGCGGCATGCATGCAGGGCCGCGGCTATACCGTGCGCTGACGGCTATCCCATAAACTGAAAACGGCGGTTCAGCGCTAGGGCGGCCGTTGCTCATCGGCCGGTGTGCTGCGCGCGCCGAGGCACTCCATTGCAATTGACGGAGCATCAACATGAATGATCTGACCGGGAGAGGGCCTGTCTTCGACCCACAGGAATTGGAGCGCCTGCTGGTGGCGAGGCAAAACGCCGGCGATGTCGATGGCATGACCGCCTTGTTTGAGCCCGACGCGGTACTCGACTGCGGCGGTGGCCGGCTGGTGCGGGGACGAGACGCCATCCGCAGCTTGTATGTTGAAGGCATCGCGGCGGGCCGAAAGTTCGCAATGGGCGAGCAGCGGCCGGCGCTGATCTGCGGTGATCTTGCCATGACGTCGACACGCCTCCCCGATGGCGACGTGACCACGGAGGTCGCGCGACGGCAGACGGACGGGAGCTGGCTTTGGGTGATCGACCGGTACGCCGTGAGCTGAACGGAGATCTCAGCTAACCTATTGTACAAATGTGTTAATATTTGACATCAGTGGAATCGTTTGCAAGTTTGTGATTTGACATAATGATATCTTTATATGATTGTCCGAGTTCGAGTGGTCATAAGGACACCCGGCAGTCATGGGCCAATTGCCACCACTACCTACGGCCGACAGCCCTGTCCCCCAGGACGGGGCGGAAGTCCTGGCGGCGCTGACCCGAGCGGCGGCGGAGCGCATCCTTATTCTGGACGGTGCGATGGGCACGCAGATCCAGGGTCTTGGTTTTCACGAGCATGATTTCCGCGGCGCGCGCTTCGACCGCTGCGACTGTCATCTCCAGGGCAACAACGATCTCCTGACCTTGTCGCAACCACAGGCGATCGAGGACATTCATTTCGCCTATGCCATGGCGGGCGCCGACATCATCGAAACCAATACGTTTTCGTCGACCAGTATCGCCCAGGCGGATTATGGGATGGCGGAACTGGTCTATGAGCTGAACCGCGATGGTGCGCAGCTGGTCCGCAATGCCTGCCGTCGCGCTGAGGCGCTGGATGGGAAGAGGCGGTTCGTCGCCGGCGCGTTGGGACCCACCAATCGCACGGCGTCCATGTCGCCGGATGTGAACAATCCCGGCTACCGCGCTGTGAGCTTCGACGATCTGCGCATCGCCTATGCGGAACAATTGCGCGGCCTCATGGATGGCGGCGCAGATATCATCCTGATCGAGACCATTTTCGACACGCTGAATGCCAAGGCCGCGGTGTTCGCCTGCGAAGAGATCTTCGCCCAGCGAGGCGTGCGCCTGCCGGTCATGATTTCAGGCACCATCACCGATCTGTCTGGCCGCACCCTGTCCGGCCAGACACCGACGGCTTTCTGGCATTCGCTGCGCCACGCGAACCCTTTCACCATCGGGCTCAACTGCGCGCTGGGCGCCGACGCCATGCGCGCGCATCTGGCGGAGATATCGAGTGTTGCCGATACTTTCGTCTGCGCCTACCCGAATGCCGGCCTGCCGAACGAATTCGGCCGATATAATGAGAGCCCGGACGCCATGGCCGGGCAGATCGGCCGCTTTGCCGATGAAGGACTGGTCAATGTCGTCGGTGGCTGCTGTGGATCGACACCGGATCATATTCGCGCGATCGCCGATATTGTCCGTGGCAAACCCCCGCGGCGTCTACCGGATGTGCCGCGCCTAATGAGACTTTCGGGCCTAGAGCCATTCGTGCTGGCAAAGGAGATTCCCTTCGTCAATGTTGGCGAGCGCACCAATGTCACGGGATCGGCACGGTTCCGCAAGATGATCACGTCAGGTGACTATGCGGCGGCCCTTGATGTGGCGCGGGATCAGGTCATCAATGGCGCGCAGATCATCGACATCAACATGGATGAAGGCCTGATCGACAGCGAGCGGGCGATGGTCGAGTTCCTCAACCTCATTGCAGCGGAACCGGATATCGCCAGGGTGCCTGTTATGATCGATTCATCGAAATTCTCGATCATTGAGGCCGGGCTGAAATGTGTCCAGGGCAAGCCGCTGGTCAATTCGATTTCCATGAAGGAAGGCGAAGAGGCTTTCCTTCATCAGGCGCGGCTGGTGCGTGCCTACGGCGCCGCCGTGGTCGTCATGGCGTTCGACGAAGCTGGGCAGGCGGACACGCTGGAACGCAAGGTCAGCATCTGCACCCGTGCCTACAACCTGCTGACCAAGGAAGTCGGATTCCCGCCGGAAGACATCGTGTTCGATCCCAATATCTTCGCCGTCGCCACCGGGATCGAAGAGCACAACGGCTATGGCGTCGCCTTCATCGAGGCGACGCGCCAGATCACCGCGACCCTGCCGCATGTCCATATTTCCGGCGGGGTTTCCAACCTGTCCTTCTCGTTCCGTGGCAACGAGGCGGTGCGGGAGGCCATGCATGCCGTCTTCCTCTACCACGCAATCCAAGCCGGCATGGACATGGGCATCGTCAATGCCGGCCAATTGGCCGTCTATGAATCGATCGACCCGGAACTGCGCGACGTCTGTGAGGATGTCGTTCTCAATCGACGGCAGGATGCGACCGATCGGCTGCTGACGCTTGCCGAGCGGTTCAAGGCTCATGGCGGCCGTGAAGCGAAGGTGCAGGATCTCGCTTGGCGGGCGAAGCCGGTCGCCGATCGCATTTCCCATGCTCTCGTCAACGGCATCACGGAATTCATCGATGTAGATGTTGAGGAAGCACGCCTTGCCGTTGCGCGGCCGCTCCATGTCATTGAGGGGCCCTTGATGGCCGGCATGAATGTGGTGGGCGACCTGTTCGGTGCCGGCAAGATGTTCCTGCCGCAGGTCGTCAAATCGGCGCGTGTCATGAAACAGGCGGTGGCGCTGCTCCTGCCGTTCATGGAGGCGGAGAAGCTGGCCAATGGCGGTATCGCCGGCGAGCGGCACTCGGCCGGCAAGATCCTGATGGCGACCGTCAAGGGCGATGTTCACGATATCGGCAAGAATATCGTCGGCGTGGTCCTCGCCTGCAACAATTATGAGATCATCGATCTGGGCGTCATGGTGCCGGTCGCAAAAATCCTGCAGACGGCACGCGAGCAGAAGGTCGACATCATCGGCCTTTCCGGCCTGATCACGCCGTCGCTTGACGAGATGGCGCATGTCGCGGCCGAAATGGAGCGCGAAGGCTTCGACATTCCGCTGCTGATCGGCGGCGCCACCACCAGCCGGGTTCATACCGCCGTCAAGATCCACCCACGCTATGCGCGCGGTCAAACGGTCTATGTCAACGATGCCAGCCGGGCCGTGGGGGTCGTGTCCAACCTTTTGTCGCCAGATACCCAGCACAGTTACATCGATACCATCCGGGCCGAATATCGGCAGGTTGCCGATTCTCATGCACGCAATGAAGCGGACAAATTGCGGCTGCCGCTCGCGAAGGCACGCGCCAATGCGCACCGCGTGGATTGGTCCGGTTATAAAGCACCCAAACCGTCCTTCCTCGGCACACGCAAATTTGTCGGCTATGACCTTGCCGAGCTGGCGCGGTACATCGACTGGACGCCGTTCTTCCAGACATGGGAGTTGAAGGGCCGCTATCCGGCCATTTTGGCAGATGAGAAACAGGGTGCCGCCGCACGCCAGCTGTTTGCGGATGCTGAAGTGATGTTGAAGCAGATCATCACCGAACAGTGGTTCGTGCCGAAAGGCGTCGTCGGCTTCTGGCCTGCCAATGCGAAGGGCGACGACATCGTCCTCTACACCGATGAAACGCGAACCGGCGAGCTGGCGACGCTCTTCACGCTGCGCCAGCAATTGGCCAAGCGCGACAACCGCGCGAATGTGGCCCTCTCCGACTTCGTGGCGCCGGCTGATAGCGGTGTCAGCGATTACCTAGGCGGATTTGTCGTGACGGCAGGTATCGAGGAAGTGGCCCTCGCCGAGCGTTTCGAACGCCGCAATGACGATTACAGTGCGATTCTGGTCAAAGCGCTGGCGGACCGGTTTGCCGAGGCCTTTGCCGAAGCGATGCATCAGCGTGTCCGCCGAGATTTGTGGGGCTATGCACCCGACGAGAAATTTGCCCCTGACGAGTTGGTGGGCGAGCCCTATCGGGGTATCCGCCCGGCGCCGGGATATCCGGCACAGCCCGATCACACCGAAAAGGCGACTCTGTTCCGATTGCTGGATGCAGAGGCCGGCATCGGCGTACACCTCACCGAGAGTTTTGCCATGTGGCCGGGGTCTTCGGTCTCCGGCCTCTATCTCGCCCATCCCGAGAGCTATTATTTCGGGGTCGCCAAAGTGGAACGAGATCAGGTTGTCGACTATGCGCGGCGGAAGGGTATGGCGGTTCAGGAAGTGGAACGCTGGCTCTCGCCGATCCTGAATTACGAGCCGCAGGAGATCGTTATCGCTGCCGAGTGATTATGCTACCAGCCGGCATAGGGTGCGAGCTTTGCGTCGTCGAAGCGGCCGGCTTCAATATCGCCAAGGGCGCGGTCAAATTTCTCGAGCGCTTCGTCGACATCGGCCGGGGTGATCGTGAGCGGTGGCGTCAATTCGATGACGTTGCCGTGGATGCCGCAATAGATGACGATGAGGCCAAGTTCGAAGCAGCGATAGGCAAGGCGCGCGGCTTCGCGGCCCGCCGGCTCCCGCGTTTGGCGGTCCCGCACCAGTTCGATGCCAACCATTAATCCCATGCCGCGGACGTCGCCGATGAGGGGATGATGCTGCGCCAGCGCCCGAAGGCCGCCAACCAGTTGCTGGCCGCGTGCCGTTGCGTTGGCCATTAAGCCCTCGGTTTCGACGACATCGAGGACGGCGAGGCCGGCCGAGGCCGGGGCCGGAGAACCGCCGAGCGTGAAGAGATTGTAGGTCGGTGCGTCCAACAATTCCTTGCGCCCGACCACCGCCGAGAGCGGCAGACCGCCACCCAGCGGCTTTCCGAGACTGATAGCATCGGGAACAATATCGGCGTGCTGGAAGGCGAACCACTTGCCGGTGCGGCCTAGGCCGGTCTTCACCTCGTCGAAGACCAGCCAGATACCCTGGTCATCGCACAGCTTGCGCAAGGCCGGCAGGTAGTTGGCGGGCGGTATGATGTCGCCGCCATCCGATTGCATCGCTTCGAGGATGATGGCCGCTGTGTCCGCGGCAGGCGAGATGGTCTGCAGACAGGACTTAACCGCATCGAGGCATTTCAGCGAGCAGCCATCGCGGCTGCAAGGCCCCCATGAACAGCGATAGGGATCGGGATAGGGCATCTTGGTCACGTTGCCGATGCCGATCACATCCGCCTGCGTCTGGTGCCCGGACAGACTTGCCGAGCCGGTGGTCTGGCCGTGATAGGCGCCGACATAGCTGATCAGCCGCCGCCGGCCGGTCGCCTTGGGCAGCAGGCGTGACAGGCAGTCATTGGCATCCGACCCCGTGGTTCCGAACCAGACGCGCTTCTCGAAATCGCCCGGCACCAGGGCCGCCAGGCGCTCGGCCAGTTCGATCGTCGGCATGGTCGGATAGCAGCAATGCATCGAGGTCCAGATGCCGTCCAGCGCATTGACGATGGCCGCGCGCACCTTTGGATGACGGTAGCCGGTCTGCACCACGGCTGCGGCGGCGATGAAGTCGAGATAGACCTTGCCGTCGACATCCGTGATGCGGGTTCCTTCCGCGCTTGCCGGCACGAAGGGATAAAGCCGGATCTTCATCACATTACCGATGACGCGGCCTTCGCGCGCCAGCGCCTGCTCAGCAAGATCGGGTTCGTTCCTGCCGCTGGGGGCGACCGCGTCGGTCATGTCCGTGCCTTTCCTGCCTTGCCGGGGTCAGCCGGCGGGGTAGATGCGCCTTGCATTCTCGGTGGCAACGAGCCGGACGATTTCGTCGGCATCGGCGAGCGAGCAGAAATCTTCCGCCATCCAGCGATCGAGGTTCTTCTTGAGGGCGCGGCGGAAGAGCAGGGCGCCCAGGTAATAGAGCTCGCTGAGGCCGAAGGCATCCGAGCTGTAGAGCAGCTTGGAATACTTGCCCATCTCCAGCGCCTCGCCAAGGATGTCGGCCGACATGGGGGCTGCGTAGTTCAGGATCACGCCGACATCGTAATAGACGTTCTGGAATATTTCCGAGAGCCAGGCGGCTTCGCGCTGGAAGGGGTAGTTGTGGAGGAGGGTGATCGGCACTTCCCATTTTTCCATCGATGCGATGAAGTCGGTGAAATGGGTCGGATCGCAGGCATGCATGTAGACATCCGGATCACCGAAGCCGACATGGACCTGCATGGGAATACGGCGCTGGCGGCAGAGGTCGCCACCGACCCATATGCCGTGCCGGATGATGGTGGGATCGTTGAGACGCCATTTGCCTGCGGCCGCGGCTGCGCTGAACCAGCGGTCGGCGGCCTTGACGACATCGCCGCGGCTGGGCGCCGTCTGATCGATCTTGAACGTCGTGCGATAGGCGACGATGGTCTTGAGGCCCACCGCCGATTTCGCCCGGTCGGCAAGAATATCCGCAATCGCTTCGGGGAAGCGTTCGGCGCTGATGCCGGATTTGGCGACCTCCTCGATGACTGCTTCGATGCGGACAACTTCGTAAGCGGGTTTGTCCGATGCTTCCGCCATTGCCTCGACGCCCATGATGGCGGCGCTGCGATGGCCGGTGTCGATCAGCAAGGATTGCAGGCCGCACTTGCGCAGGAAGCGGCGATTGACTTCGGCGGCACCCAGCGCCAGCCGGCGTTCGACATAGGCTTCGGCCTTGCAGGACGGTTCAAGGTCCAGGACCGGGGCGCAAAAGCGTCGGATGGCGAGCCCCAAGGGTTTCTGGAATTCCGTGGTGCCAGCCGGCGCCGGCCGGTAGCTTTCGCTGAACAGCGCCTGGAAGGCGGCAAAATCCAGATCGACCGGCGAGACGCCGTGACAATGGTGGTCGATCAGCGGCAGATCGACATCAAGCTCAGTAGGCATCGTGATACCGTTTGCAGATATGGTCCGGGTCGGCTTCAGCGAACATGGCGATCTCGGTGCGTTTCACCGCGACATATGAGTTGTACATGAGCGGCGGCAGCCAGGCCTTGACGATCGGGTCCGCCTCCATCAGATCCAGCGCTTCGCCGAGCGAGCTCGGCAGCGGCCTGATGCCAAGGCCCGCGCGTTCCGCATCGGTGAGTTCGGAGGGATCGCGGTCGATGGACGCCGGCAAGGGCAGCTTGGCGCGAATACCTTCGAGGCCGGCCCGCACCAGCGCGCCGATCACCATATAGGGACTGGCGGTCGCATCCGGTGCGCGCAGTTCCATGTTGAACGCTTTCGATTTCTTGGCGGGGTCGCGCTCCGGCGAGGGGCAGATGCGGACAGCGGCCTCGCGGTTCTGGATGCCGAAGCTGGCAAAGCCGCAGCTCCAATGATGCGGCCCCAGGCGGTAATAGGAAACCGGGCTTGGCGCCACCAGGGCGCAGATGGCCGTCATGTGCTTGACCACGCCCGCGATGAAATGCTGCGCCACCTGGCTGGCGCCGCCGGTGCCATTCGCATCATAGGCGGCATTGTTGCCCGCCTTGTCGACGAAGCTGAAATGCACATGGGCGCCATTGCCGACGCTCTTGAGGGTCGGCTTCGGCGTGAAGCTGGCACGGTACCCCATGCGCCGTCCCACCTCGCGGATCACTTCGCGGGTGATGATGGCGCGATCACCGGCCATGGCGCCAATCGCCGGTGCGCAGGAGACCTCGATCTGCCCGACGCCATATTCGGGTTCGACCGTTTCGAGGCCGACATTGGCTTGCAACAGTGCCTTGGTGAGGGCGGCTGTGAAGGGTGCCACAGTCCGGATCGATTCGATCGAGAAGGGCGTCACATAGCCCATGCCAGGCGCGGACAGCAGGAACTCATGTTCGAACGAGGCCATGAACTGCAGCCCGGTCTCCGCTTCAAAGTCCGCCAGCGCCTGCTTCATGAAGCCACGGGTGCAGCAATCCCAATTGCTGCCATCGGCCACCTTGGAATCGCACAGGAAGAAATGATAGGCGGGGGCATCGTCCCAGATGTCGACGCGGGTCTCGGTATTCGGCACCGGCGTCTGGCGTACTTCCAGCATCGGTCCCCAGGGATTTGGGGCGATGTCCTCGAACGGTGTCAGGGCCTGGCCGGCCACGGCCCAGCCCAAGCCATATTCCATGCGCTTGGAGATATCGCCGGCCGGCACGCCGCGGCAGCGGGTGAGGCCGACATAGTCGTTCCACGCCAGATAGATGATGTCGCCGTCAGCCATGTTTACCCCCGCCTTGCTTGTTCTTTGTTTTGCGGCGCCCTGTGCCGCCATCGCCGGTCCATTCGAATCCCTCGCGCAGGCCCTCAAGATCCCGCATGCGCTTCACGGCACCGCTGCCCAGCCGGTTGATGACCTCGGCGATCAGCGCTTCGGCCAAAGCAAAGGCGGGCACCATGGAATCGTAAGGCGAGGGCGAGGTCACTTCCGCGATCAGGATATGATCGGCAAATTCCGCGATCGGTGATTCCCATGGATCGGTGACTAGCAAGATCGTGGCGCCGCGTTCTTTGGCAGCTCGCGCCAAGGAGACGGAATCCGCCTGATACCGCCGCAAATCGAAGATCATCAGCACGCTTTTGGGACCAAGCTCCAGCAATTGATCGTCGCGCGCCTGCAGCCCGGGCTGGATCATCCGCACGCCGGGGCGCATCTGATAGAGATGGAGGAACATGATCTGCGCGACCAGCTGGGTGAAGCGGCCGCCGGCAAAATGGATGTTGCGCTTCAGATCGCAAAGGGCGCCGATGACACCTTCGATCTCGGCCGGTGAAATGCGGTCGAAGCTCTGGCGCATGCCTTCGGTAAAGACATCGCGCGATTTGGCGAGCAGGTCGGCTGGCCGGCTGCGGCTGGTGCGGGCATAGAGGGAGAGCGGCGAATTGCTGCGCTCCTCCAGTTCGTCGCGCAGAGCCTTCTGGAAATCCGGATAGCTGTCGAAGCCAAGCTTCGTGGTGAGGCGGATCACGGTGGGGCCACTGACGCCGGCGCGGTCCGCCAGACTGGCCACGGTCTCGAGCCCGGCCAGCATGGCGCTGGAAAACAAGATCCGCGACACCTTCTGTTCGGCCGGGGTGAGGTCCTGGGTCGCCTGGCGAATGCGGTCGGCGACGGTCACTCCGCGATCCTTGACGGCTGTTCGTGCCATAGACTTGCTTCCTGTGATTCTTAACCAGGTCTCAGGATAGCGTGAAACGCGCCAAACGGAACGCGTCAAGCAATGCCGGACGATGACCCATGACCCAGTCCGCGGCAGCCTCGCCCACCGCCGGGCCCATCTTGAAGCCATGACCGCTTGACCCACAGATGACATACAGGCCTTCGATCCCCGGCACTGCATCGATGATCGGATTGTCGTCCGGGCTCATGTCGTAAAGGCCGGCATAGCCCTTGCGGATGCCGAGCCGTTCCAGTGCCGGCAGGCGCGGCAGCGCGTATTGCAGAATCTCGGCGGATTCATCGAGGTCGACGATCTCGTCATAGCTGTTGGGATCCAGTACCAGGCGCGGCCGGCCCAGTTCGTCATGGCGGATACCGGTCCCACCACCTGCCCAGGTGCCGACCAGGATGCGGGAATCGCCATCCGGCCGGGCGTAATGCAGCATCGTGTCATCGCACCAGGAGAACGGCAGGATGTCGCGCGCCTGTCCGGGTGCGTCGATGACCGCCATCGGGTGGCGCTCGATATGGACCGGCAGATCGATGCCATGCTTGCCGAAGAAAGCCTTGCTCCAGACGCCGACGGCGCAGATCGCCGCATCGCAGGCGATGTGTTGGCCATCCATGGTCTCGATCCCGCTGACCCGGCCGGCGGTGACGTGGATCCTCGCTGCGACCGAGTTGTTGAGGATGCGGGCGCCGCGTTGCTTGGCGCCGTCGATCAATGCGGTGGTGGCGCCATGGGGATCGGCATAGCCGTAATCCGGTTCCCACACCGCCATCGCGATACGATCCAGGTTGAAACCCGGGGCACGCCTGGCGAACTCTTCGACCGGAAGCGTCTCGATGCGGGCACCTTCCTGTCGGATGCGGTCGACTGCGGTACTCCAGGCGGGGCGTGCCGCCTCGTTCATCACCCACATCATGCCGACCTTCGAGATACAGCTGGCATGGCCGGTGAGGTCGGGAATGTTCGCCAGGATCTCGCAGCCGCGGATCGCCAGCTGAGAGAGTTCCGGCATCATGTAGAAAGCGTGAGTGATGGCCGAGGATCTGCCAGTAGGCCCGGAAGCGGGGAAGGCGCGCTCGATGACGGTAGTCTTTACGCCGCGATCGGCGAACCGGAAGGCGGCGCCGGAGCCCGCAATTCCTGCCCCAATCACGGCAACATCGGAAATGGTCACGATCGACGGCCTCCCAGCGTGGGTTCGGATCTTCATCCGACCAGTCGGTAACATACGTTACAGAAACCATGGATGTAAACAGAACTGTAATAAGTGCATTGACCACGAGCGACACGATCAACTATCGTCCGAGACGCGGCGTTGATCCGTTGTCGCCAAGCGGAACGGATCCAAGAAGTGGACCGAGTGGTCAAGCAGGGAGCACGGCGTGGCGCTTTCGACCTATCTGGTGCCGAGTGCTGCCAAGAGCGCTGTGGCGTTGTGCCTGGTCGTGGCGCTGCCGTGCCTTGCCATTCACGTCGCATTCACGGGTCCCTTGGTGACGACGATCACCAATTTCCTGGTGATGCTGACCGCGGTGGCGGCCCTAGGGGTGTTTGCGGGTAACAGCGGCATCCTCAGTTTCGGCCATTGCGCCTTCATGGCGCTAGGCGCGCAGATTTCCGCCACCCTGACGATCGCGCCAGCCATGAAGAAGTCGGCCTTTCCGCTGCTGCCGGATTTCATCCTGCAAAACCAGCTGGGCCTGGTCCTGGCGCTGCTCGTCACCATGATACTTGTCGGCACTGTGGCCTGGGCGATCGGCCTGGCAATCTGCCGGCTCAACGGGTCTTCGGCCTCGATCTCCACGCTGGGTCTGCTGATCATTGTCGAATCCCTGATCGTGGCGGCGCAGGGCTACACGCGCGGCAATCAGGCGGTCTATGGCGTGCAAAAGCTGATCAACATCCCCACGGCCCTGGCGCTCGCCTTGCTGGCGATTGCGGTGGCGCGCCTGTTTCGCGACAGCCGGCCGGGGCTGCTGCTGCGCGCTGGCCGCGAGAACGAGGCGGCGGCGCAATCGGTCGGCATCGATGTGCCGCGTCAGCGGCTGACCGCCTGGGTCGTGTCGGCCATGCTGTCGGCCATGGCGGGTGCCATGATGGCGCATTTCCTGACGGTCTTTTCACCCAAGCAATTCTATTTCGATCTCACCTTCGCGATCATTGTCATGCAGGTGGTTGGCGGGATGGCGAGCGTGACCGGGGCCGTCGCAGGTGCGGTGCTGGTGACCGCGTTGATAGAAGTGCTGCGGCGGTTTGAGAATGGTCTCGATCTTGGCTTCATGCAGGTGCCGCAGATCTTCGGCGTCACCCAGGTGGGCTTGAGCCTCATCATCATCGTGACGCTCTACCGGCGGCGCGAAGGGCTGCTGGGCTTTGCGGAGATTGAGAATTTCTGGCCGGCCTTGCGCCGCGTCATTGGTGGAGCACCGATCGGCGGCACCCCCGCGGCGGCATCGCCGGCACCCGCCGGCGAGCTGGCGGTCGAGGGCGTCACCAAGGCCTATGGCGGTCTGGTCGCCGTCGATCAGGTGAACCTGACGCTGCGGACCGGTGAGATCCTTGGGCTGATCGGGCCGAACGGGTCCGGCAAGACCACGCTGCTGGGCTGTATTGCCGGCACGCACGCGCCCACAGCCGGCAAGGTCCGCATCGATCAGACGGAGATCACCGGTCATCCGCCGTATGTGGTGGCTCGTCTCGGTATCGGCCGGACGTTCCAGAACATTCGTCTCTTCACGAATTTGACGGCGCTGGAAAACGTGATGGCTGCTCTAGCGCAACGCCATAGCGCCATCCCGCGGCAGGAACTGGAATCCCGTGCGCTCGATCTGCTCGGCGAACTCAAGATCGCGGAGCTTGCCGGCCGCACCGCGGGGACGCTGGCCTATGGGCAGCAGCGCCGGCTGGAAATTGCCCGTGCGCTCGCTCTCGAACCCAGATTCATGCTCCTCGACGAGCCGGCCGCGGGGATGAATGAAAGCGAGACCAATGATCTCCTTGGCATTCTGGCCTGGCTGGTCAAGGAACGCGGCCTGGGATTGCTGATCGTGGATCATGACATGCAGCTCATCATGCGTCTTTGCCAGCGCATCGCGGTGCTCAACAAAGGCCAATTGATTGCCCTCGGCACGCCGGCCGAGGTGCAGCGGAACCCCGCGGTGCGCGAGGCTTATCTCGGGCGCCGTCATGCCGAGAAGATGATTGCATGAAGAAACGACCAAGAAACTGTCCCAACAACCAGCTTGCAGGAGGCACAACATGTCCAGGTTTCTGAAAATCGGTGTATCGCTCGCCGCCCTTGCCATCTCCACCGCGACCGGCGCTTTGGCAGACGATGTCTTGAAAATCGGCTTTGCCGGCGGCTTCACGGGCTATCTCGCCCCTTATGACCAGCCGACATTGCAAGGCATCGAACTTGCGGTCGACGAAATCAACAACGCCGGCGGCATCGACGGCAAATTGAAGATCGAAGTCATCACCCGCGATATGCGTTCCGAAATTGCCCAATCCGCCGTCATGGCACAGGAACTGATCGATCAGGGCATCAACGTCATGCTGGCCCCCTGCGATGTCGACCCAGCGGTGGCGGCCGGCCAGATCGCCCAGGGGGCCGGCATCCCAACCATCGCACCTTGCGCGTCAACGCCCACCCTGCCGGGGATTGTCGGCGACTACATGTTTGCGAACTATACCGCCGACAATCTGCAGGGCACGGCGCTGGCCGATTTTGCGATCCAGCAGGGCTACAAGAACGCGCTCATCCTCATCTCCAAAGACACGCCCTATACCGAAAAGCTGCCGGGGTATTTCGCCAAGGTGTTCGAGGCCAAAGGCGGCAAGCTCGCTGACGCGGTGGAGTTCAAGATGGGACAGCAGGACTTTTCTGCCGAAGTCACCAAGATCAAGCAGTTGAACCCGGCACCCGACGTCATCATGACGGCGGCCTATGAGCCTGACTTTCCGGCCTTCATCAAGCAGCTTCGTTCGGCCGGCATCGCGACTCCGGTACTTGGCTCCGACGGTATCGATTCACCGACCACGCTGGCTTTGGGGGAGATTGCCGAAGGTGTCGTCTTTGCCAATGCCGGCTTCCCCTCGGCCGGCAGTCCGCTGGCCAAGTTCAACGACGCGTTCAAGGCGCATTTCGGCCAGGAATCCAGCACCGTCTACACGGCGACCGGCTATGACGTGATCAAGATCGTCGAGGCGGCGGTCAAGGCCACCGGTGGCAAGACCGATGGTGCGTCGCTGCGCGAGGCGATCGACAATCTGGAAAACGTACCGGTTGCTACGGGTACCATCACCTATAAGGGTATGAACCGCGTGCCGCTGCGGGTCGTGGCGCTCAATCGGATCGTCGGCGGCCAGAAGACCCATGTGGCCGACGTCACGCCGAACGGCGCCGACGTTCCGCCGGCAGAATAAGGACGAACTGTCGATGACGCTTTTGGCGATCAAGGATCTGGTGGTGCGTTACGGTGCCATCCAGGCCGTCCGCGGGGTGAGCCTTTCGGTCGGTAAGGGCGAGATCATCGCCCTCCTTGGTGCCAACGGTGCCGGCAAGAGCTCGGTCCTGAATGCCTGTATGGGCCTGGCTCCGAAGGCCGGCGGCAGCATTGCCTTCGACGGCGTGCCGATCGAACGGGAGACGACCGAGGCGATCGTCCGGCGCGGCATGACGCTGACGCCGGAAGGTCGCCGGGTCTTTGCCGCACTCTCAGTACTTGAGAACCTTGAAATCGGGGCCGCTGCATCGGCGGAGCTGCGTCGCCGGGGCCGCGAAAACCGGGAGGCGATGTTCGAGCTTTTTCCGAGATTGGCGGAGCGGCGCCAGCAATTGGCCGGCACCTTGTCCGGCGGCGAGCAGCAGATGCTGGCGATTGCCCGTTCCCTGATGTCGCAGCCGACATTGCTGCTGCTGGACGAACCGTCACTGGGACTGGCGCCCAACATCGTCGATCAGATCTTCGACCTCATTGCCTCGTTGAAGACGCGGGGTATCACGGTGCTGCTGGTCGAGCAGAATGTCGAATTGTCGTTGGATATCGCCGACCGCGCCTATGTGCTGGCGGGCGGGGATGTCGTGATGGCGGGATCGGCGCAGGAGTTGCGCGCGAGTGGTGGGCTTGAACGCGCCTATCTTGGCGCGGCATAGGGTTGGCAGCATGGATTTTCTCGTACAGCAATTCGTCAACGCGCTGGCCCTGGGCGGGACTTATGCCCTGCTGGGCCTCGGCCTTGCCGTTGTTTTCTCCGTGCTGGGCCTCATCAACTTCGCCCATGGAGAATTGATGACCTTGACCGGCTACGGCATCTTCTATGCGCTGTTCCTGGGATTACCGTTTCCCGTGGCGTTGCTGATCGGGGTGACGCTCGCGACCGTCTCGGCTATGCTGATGGAGCGCATTGCCTTTCGCCCGGTTCGGAACTCCAGTCCCACTACCATGCTGCTGACGAGTTTCGCCGTCAGCACCATTCTCCACATCCTGTTCCAGAACTTGATCTCGGCACGGCCGAAGGCCATTCCGATTCCCGACGCGCTGGCTGGTGCCGTCACGATCGGCACGCTCCAGATCGGCGCCATTCAGCTTATCTCGATCGTGGTCACGGCGCTGTCGCTGCTCGGCCTCACCCTGTTCCTGAAGCGCTCGATGCTGGGTATCGCCATGCGCGCGGCCGCCGAGGATTTCAACGTGACCCGGTTGATGGGCGTCAACGCCAATATGGTGATCTCGACGGCATTTGCGATTTCCGGCCTGCTGGCCGGTGTCGCCGGCATTCTCTGGCTGTTCCAGCGTGGATCGGTCGATCCGCTGATGGGTTTTCTGCCCGTGCTCAAGGCCTTCATCGCCGTTGTTCTGGGTGGCCTCGGCAGCCTGTCCGGCGCGGTGGTCGGCGGCTTCCTGCTCGGCTTCATTGAGATCGCGTTGCGGGCCTATCTGCCCGATGACGCGCTTGCCTATCGCGACGCCATCAGCCTGACGCTGGTGATTGCGGTCCTTTTCTTCTATCCCCAGGGCCTGGTGCCACGCCGGGAATCGGTACGCTAATGACCAGACATCAGCCATTTCATGTGATCGATGCCGAGGCCGCGGCGCCTTATGTCTTCATCTGCGATCATGCCAGCAACGCCGTGCCGGCCGGCCTGAAGGATCTTGGCCTGCCAGCCGCCGAGCTGCAGCGCCACATCGCCTGGGATATCGGTGCCGCCGGCATCACGGAGATCCTGGCTGAGCGGTTCAAGGCGCCGGCGGTGGTCTGTGGCACCTCGCGGCTCGTGATCGATTGCAACCGCCACCCGGACGATCCGGCCGCGATGCCGGTGGTAAGCGACGAGACCCGGATTCCTGGCAACGAAAATCTTTCGCCGGCACAGCATGTGGAGCGCGTCGCACGCTATTTCACGCCCTATCACGATGCGATCAAGAGGCTCATCGAACAGAAAATGCTGGCCGGCCAAACCCCCGCCATTCTCTCGATCCATTCCATGACACCAGCCATGGGCGGCGTTGCGCGACCCTGGCAGATTGCCATGTCCTGGCACGAGGATCAGCGCCTGTCGCTGCCGATGCTCAATGCCCTGCGGCAGGTGCCAGACATCACGGTCGGCGACAATCAACCCTATGCTCTTGATCCGGCCGAGGATTACAGCGTGCCGGAACATGCGATCCGGCGCGGCCTCGCGCATATCCAGGTCGAGTTTCGCCAGGACGAAGTGGACACGCCCGCCGGTGTCGCAAATTGGGCGCGGATTTTCGGCGATGCCCTTGCCGGCGTCTTGCCGGTGAAATAGTGCGGACCAAGACTGTCTTTCCGATAAGGATTGAGTGATGGGTGATGCCTGGTCGCAGATTCCCGATGACATCCGCAGCTTCATGGAGTGCCAGAAGCTCTTTTTCGTGGCGACAGCGCCGAAAGATGGCCGCGTCAACCTGTCGCCCAAGGGTCTTGCGACCTTGCGGATCATTGACTCGAAAACGATCGCTTATCTCGATTTGACTGGCAGCGGCAATGAAACCGCCGCGCACGTGATAGAGAACGGCCGCATCACCTTCATGTTCTGCGCCTTCAACGGCGATCCGATCATTGTCCGCTTGTACGGGCAGGCGCGCATCATCCTGCCCGGTGACGATGATTGGGAGTCGATGATCGGCTTGTTCCCGAAATTCGAGGGAACGCGGCAGATCTTTCTGGCCAGCGTCCAGGCGGTCTCGACGTCATGCGGCTGGGGCATTCCCATCTTCGAATTAAAGGAAGAGCGGCCGACATTGTCGGAATGGGCCCGCAAGATGGGGCCGGACCGGCTCGAGATCTTTAAGGCCGATTACAACGCGCTCAGCATCGATGGCTTGCCGACCGGGACGATCCCGGAAGATTTCTAAGTGAGACGATTATGGCGCAGGTGACCATCAGCTTCGCGAACCAGGAACACGTGACGTTCGAGGCCGATGCGAATATGACGATCCTGGAGGCCAGCGAGCGCGCCGGCATCCCATTGGCCCATGACTGCCGCTCCGGCATCTGCAGAACCTGTGCCGGACGTTCGGCTAGCGACGAAGAGCTGCTGCTGTGCAGCATCAGGCCGCAGGAAGATATCGCGGTGCGTGTTCCTTATGACCGGGCGCAGGTGTTGAGACCCGTCTTTCGCCGCGCGAAAATAACGGCTCTGTCGCTGTTGTCGCCGGGTGTCTGGCATCTCTCTTGCCGATTGCAGTTCCCGCTCACATTCTTGCCCGGTCAATATGTCCGCCTGTCGCCGCCGGGCTCTGTCGAGCAAAGATGCTTCTCCATGGCCAATGCACCCCGGAGCGGCATCTATGAGTTCTATATCCGAGCGCTGCCCAGCGGTATCATCAGTGACTACCTCCGCAGTTCAGCGAAAGTCGGCGACATCATCTCCTTGAGAGGGCCGAGCGGTGCGTTCTATCTGCACGAGCGTGCCGCGCCGAAGCTCTTCATCGCCGGCGGCACCGGGTTGGCGCCCATTCTCTCCATGCTATCGGTCTTGCATGAGCAGCGCTTTGATCGGTCGGTTTATCTGGCCTACGGTGTCACGCATGCACGGGATGCATTTGGCGAGGAAAGCCTGCGCGACCTGTCGCAGGATATGTCGCTGATAGCCAAGGTCGCAGCGGTCTATCACGGCGAGGGCTGGGACGGTACAACGGGCACTGTCGTTGATGCCTTGAGCGCGATCACATTTGCCGAGCCGGCGGAGTGCCTGGACGTCTATATCTGTGGGCCGATGCCGATGGTGAATGCCGCCAAATCCTGGCTTGCCGGTCGAGGGTTTTCGCTGGACCGGATCTACAACGAGACCTTCCTACCGTCGTGAAGTGAAGAAAGATCGCAATGCTGCGCGGGTCAGCGCGGCGTGTCCGGGCGAGACAGGATGAAGATGGCGACGGCGACCAGCACCGTCCCTTGCGCGATCAGAACCCAAAGCGGCAGATGCAGGACGAGGCCGACTATGAAACCGGCCAGCATCAATCCGATTGCGAGGCGCTTGGCGTTGCGGTCGATGCTGCCATGGGTGCGCCAGTTGACGATGGCCGGCCCGAAGATCCGGTGCGTCTCCAGCCAGGCCAGAAGGCGCGGCGACGAGCGCGCAAAGGCATAGGCCGCGAGCAGAATGAAAGGCGTGGTCGGCACCAAGGGTAACACAATGCCGGCGACGCCGCAGACGACGGCAAGGCAGCCCAGGGCGAGCCAGAATGGCTGGCTCATTTACAGGATCGGCGCGTTGAGATCATGGCCGACCTCTGTAGCGGCTTTCGGCGTGGCCGACCAACCGTTCCAGCATGGCTTGCCGTTCGGGACTATTTCAGCGCCGCCTTGATCGCGCGGATCGCTTGCCTGGTGCGGTGCTCGTTCTCGACCAGGGCCAGGCGGACATGATCGTCGCCATATTCGCCAAAGCCAATCCCCGGCGCCACCGCGACCCCAGCACGCTCGATCAGCAGCTTGGAGAATTCGAGTGAGCCCAATTCCCGGTAGCGTTCGGGGATCGGCGCCCAGGCGAACATCGAGGCAGGCGGTGCCGGGACGGGCCAGCCAGCGGCGTTCAGCCCTTCGATCAATACGTCGCGGCGGCTTTTGTAGCGGGCGCGCATCTCATCTATGCACTCCTGCGGGCCATTGAGGGCCGCGGTGGCCGCGACCTGGATCGGCGTGAAGGCGCCGTAATCGAGATAGGATTTGACGCGGGTGAGCGCCCCGATCAGTCGCTGGTTGCCGACGCAGAAGCCAATGCGCCAGCCAGGCATGGAATAGGTCTTGCTGAGCGAGCTGAACTCGACCGCGATGTCCTTGGCACCGGGCACTTCGAGGATCGAGGGTGGTGGTACTCCGTCGAAATAGACCTCGGCATAGGCGATGTCCGAGATGATGAAGATGTCATGCTTGCGGCAGAAGGCGACCACCTCGCGGTAGAAATCGAGCGTGGCGATCTCCGCGGTCGGATTGCTGGGGTAATTGACGATGACGGCGAGTGGCTTCGGCACTGAATGACGCACGGCGCGATCCATCGACTGCAGAAAGTCGACACCGGGATGGAACGGGATCGAGCGGATCGCGGCGCCCGCGATGATGAAGCCGAAGGCATGGATCGGGTAAGACGGGTTGGGCGCCAGGATCACGTCGCCGGGGCTGGTGATGGCTTGTGCGAGATTGGCGAGGCCCTCCTTGGACCCCAGGGTAACGATTGCTTCGCGCTCCGGGTCGATCTCGACATTGAAGCGGCGCGCGTAATAGGCGGCCAGAGCCTTGCGCAGGCCGGGAATGCCGCGCGAATTGGAATAGCGGTGGGCGCGCGGGTCCTGCAACGTCTCTACCAGCTTATCGCTGACATGTTTGGGTGGCGGCTGATCGGGATTGCCCATGCCGAAATCGATGATGTCGCGCCCAGCGGCCCGGGCGGCTGCCTTCAGCTTGTTCACTTCGGCGAAGACATAAGGTGGCAGGCGCTTGGTGCGGTGGAAGTCGGCGTCCATCGGGTGTTCGGGTCCTGTGGCGGCGTTGATCGGGCGGCGCGCAGGCTCGCTTGCTTCCCGCCGACTGTCAATTGCAGGCAGCCTGTTTACGCAACAATGCGCGTTGTTTTACGGGTGTTCAGGCGGATTGGGGTTAAAGGCCGCGGGCGCCTTCCTTCAGCGGGAAGGTACTCATGCCGGTGGCTTTGATTTCCTCATCGATCAAGGCCACCGTCTTTGCCTTGCCGGCGAGAACATAATGCGTGGCGGAAATGTGGAGCCGCGTCCACTTCATCAGGTCGATGTTGGCGGGCGGCTTCGCGCTTTCAATGACCATGATGGAATTTTCGCGGCGGTAGATGTCGTATCGCATGTCTGTCCCTGCTCATTGAGCGGACGGTCGTCGCGAGAAGATGCAGTGACCGCCGATATCGATTTCTTCCAATATCCGATGATACAGTTTTGATGGCTCGAACATCATGTGGGTGTCGTCCATCATCTTCTCGTCGGCACCGGACTGTATCAGCTTCCAATGGTGGTCGAGGCTCATTTCGAGCGGTTCCTGGCCCGTCCTGAACACCAGATATTCGTTGTCGCGGCGATATATTTCTATTGTCATGCAGGGGGAACCCCACCAGCAGGCCCAAGTTCCTGCCGCAAATTCACGCTCGCCGTCCCGTTCACGTACGGGATTATTATTTAAAGCGTGCACCGAATGCCTTTCTCAGGTGTTGTGGTTGGGCACTGCTCAAGCAGGAGACCAACCTGGGAGATCATTCATGCCGCGTTATGCGCTATGGCGACAGGCGGACGACTATACCTATACGGAACAGGCCGTTGACGACGAGCAGGCGCTGATTGCGTTCGGGCAGTCCCTGGGGATGGAACTGACGCTGGCGGGGGAGGGGCCTTGCCCGTACATGCTGGGGCGCCGCGAGGACGCCGATTCGAGCAAGATGGTACCGGTGGTGGATCGCGCCGTGTATGTGGTCGAATAGCCGAGTCGCGGCGTTGTCCAGACCCTCAGAATCGCTCTTATGCGTGTGTATCAGGCCGATTCTGATCCCTTTGTGCAGCGAATCGTTGAATTGATCGTGTTGGTGTGGTCACCTGTTCTGGATCAACCGCAAGAAATAAGGAGTCTATTGATCATGGCTAAAGCAGCCGCGGCCAAAAAAGCCGCCCCCAAAGCAGCCCCGAAATCAGCAGCCGGCAAGCAGGCTGTCATCACCCTGAAGCATCTCGCGGCCGAATCGGCTGAAGCGCATGAGCTGCCGAAGAAGCAGGTCGAGACGATCTTGACCGACGTGATCGCGTCGATCGGCAAGCAGCTGAAGAAGGGCGCCAAGATCCGCCTCGTCGGCCTGGGCATTCTCCAGGTTCGCAAGCGCGCCGCCCGTATGGGCCGCAACCCGGCCACCGGCGAGAGCATCAAGATCAAGGCGTCGAAGAAGATCGCCTTCCGCGCCGCCAAGGAATTGAAAGAATCGGTCTAACCGTTCTTTCGCGACCGTCTGTTTGTCGGCCCCCGGTGATTCCCACCCTAAGTCGATGACTGGCAACAGAACCCGCTTCCAGCACCTTCACCAGTGCGGAGCGGGTTTTGTATTTCTGGCCGTGGCGATGGACTGATCGTCCGCGAGACTTGTTGGGCAGTCAGCTTAGCAATCGCGACCGTTCCGTTGCCACCATGTCGCGGGCGTCGTGGGTGGAAAAGCCCAGATCGCGCAGGACATGGGGCGAGAGATCCTCGAAGCGCACGCGATGCTCGCGGCCTTCTGACCGACGACTGGGCCGCAGCCGGGGGAACCAGGACAGGACGGTCAGCCACCCGACGGCAGAAAAATCCAAGACCAGCTTCATGATAGCACCTCAAATGATGTGGCTAAGGCCAAGTCTGGCTTATTGCCTGACAGACAATTTGTGCTGGACAGTACGGAAAAACAAATTGATCCTCTGGGGTAATCCATCAATCTGACTTATGGATAGATCATGTCGAGGCTACCGCCGCTCGCTGCCATCCGCGCCTTCGAGGCAGCAGCTCGCCATGGCAGTTTCACCAAGGCGGCTGCAGAACTAGGCCTGACCCAGGCCGCTGTCAGCTATCAGATCAAGCAGCTGGAGGACCGTGTCGGGGCGCCGCTCTTCCTGCGCCAGGCGCGCAAGGTCGTGCTGTCGGAGGCCGGCAAACGCCTGGCCCCGGCGGTCGCCGAGGCGTTCCAGCGACTGACCCTTGCCTTCGACGCGCTGCGCCGGACGGATGAAGGCGTGCTGTCGGTGACGGCGGTTCATACGGTCTGCACTAATTGGCTGGTGCCGCGCCTGGGGACGTTCCAAATCGCGCATCCGAATATTGCGGTCCGCCTTGATGCGTCGTCGCGCTGGGTCAACTTCGCCCAGGAAGAGTTTGATGTCGGCATCCGCAACGGGAACGGAGTCTGGCCGGGGCTCGCTGTCCATAAGCTGATGCCGCTGGAGCTTGCCGTCTTCGCCAGCCCGGATTTCCTGGCACGCGCCGGCGCGATCGACAGCCCTGCCGATTTGCTGCGTCTACCTTTGTTGGACTGGACCGACAATGCCTGGCGGCGCTGGTTTACCTTTGCCGGCATTGACGATCCGCGGCCCACATCGGGCCCGAATATCATGGTCGAAACGCAGGCGATGCTGGGGCTGGCAGCGGCGAACGGGCAGGGGCTGGCGCTGCTGACACCTGCCTTCTTCCGGCCGGAAATTGCCGCCGGCCGGCTGATCCAGGTGCTGCCGATCGTGGTGCCGGAGGATATGGATTGCTGGCTGGTCTATCCGCAGGAACGCCGCAACCAGCCCAAGATCCGCGCTTTCCGCGAGTGGCTGCTGCAACAGGTTGGGCGGGACAGCCAGGTTATTTGAGCAGTATCAAATCGAACTCCTGCACCTCAGCCTTGCCGGAGTGCTTGTCGTAGAGACAGAGCATCGTCACCTTCTGGCCCTTCATATGCTTTGGCCGCCACTTGCCGGTGACGAGCGCCGCCGTCTTTGCTTCAAAGTCGAGGTTCGACCATGTGATGACGGCGGCATCTAGGTCGCTGGCCTTGATGCAGACTTCGCTCATCTTGGCCTCAAGTTCGAGCCACGCTTTGTCGGAACTGGCGACGGCGGAGCCGGTTAGGAACGCGCCGGCGGCAATCACGGCGAGGTGGGCGGTGATCTGTTGCAGGGTCATGAGCAGGCCTTTCTCGCGGCTGACAGGAGCGTAACGCCCAAGGCTGCAGAGAGTTTCCGGTTCTTGCTGGAACGTGATAATTCGTTAAAAATCAACGTTTAATTAACTACAATTGGTTGCTTTTGCGGGGTTTTTACCATTTACGGCATGCCTGCCGAGAATTAAGTTTGGCGAAGCGCAACAAGGGGACATCGCCTTGCTCGACATGCGGCAGACAGGACAATGCCAGAATCGTCGATAGCCAATAGATTCGGCACTGCGTCGAACACCGTGGCGGACGCCTCCGACCGGCCAAGCTGGCACATCCTCATCGATGCCATCGAGAAGCTCTCCGCAGCGCGCAATTTTGCCCGCGTCATCGATATCGTGAAACAGGCGGCGCGGCAGATCGCCGGTGCCGATGGGGCGACCGTCGTGCTCCGCGAAGGCGAGCATTGCTATTACGTCGACGAAGACGCGATCAGCCCGTTGTGGAAGGGCCACAAATTCCCGATGAATTCCTGCATTTCCGGCTGGGCCATGACGAACAGGGCTGTGGCCGTGATACCGGACATCTATCTGGACGATCGCATCCCCCATGACGCCTATCGCCCCACTTTCGTGAAAAGCCTGGTCATGGTGCCGGTACGCGTCGACGATCCGTTGGCGGCGATCGGTGTCTATTGGGCCAAGCAGTTCACGCCCGGCCCCGATGAGATCGCCTTGCTGGAAAGCCTCGCCCGCGCCACTGCGACGGCGATTGCCAACGTCAATCTGGAGATCTCGCTGCGGGAAACCGCGGCCAAGGCCGAAGCGCAAGCCGAGCAGATTCGCCTCGCCCGGGAAACGTCGCAGACAGCGACAGCACGGCAGGCGCATATCGAGGAGCAATTGCGCCAGGCCCAGAAGATGGAGGCGATCGGCCAACTGACCGGCGGCATTGCTCATGATTTCAACAACCTGCTCAGTATCATCGTCGGCAATCTCGACACGTTGACACCGCGTTTGCGCGACCCGGTCGAGCGTGATCTGGCCAACGAGGCGCTCAACGGCGCCTTGCGCGGGGCGGAGCTTACCAAGCAATTGCTGATGTTCGCGCGCCGACAGGAGCTTGCGCCGGCGCCGACCGATGTCGGCTTGCTGATGCGCGAATCCGCGACGCTGCTCGGGCGCACTTTGGGCGACAGCATAGCTGTGACCGTGAGTGCTGCCAGCGATCTATGGCTGTGCCTGGCCGACCCGAACCAGATCGATATGGCCGTCCTCAATCTTGCCATCAATGCCCGCGACGCCATGCCGGACGGCGGCACGCTCACCATCGAGACCAGCAATGTGCATCTCGACGCAAGCTACGCCGACAGCAAGCCGGAAGTGATGGCTGGCGACTATGTCAAGATCGCGGTGAGCGACACCGGGTGCGGCATGGCGCCCGACGTGCTCCAACGCGTGTTCGAGCCGTTCTTCACCACCAAGAATGCCGGGCAGGGAACCGGCCTCGGCCTCAGCATGGTCTATGGGTTTGCCAAGCAGTCCGGAGGCCATCTCAGCATCTATAGCGAGGTTGGTTTCGGAACCACCGTCAATCTCTATTTGCCGCGCGCAACCCAGGCAATGCAGCCGGCTTTGCGGAAGGAAGATGATTTCCCGCTCTCGCGCATCGGCCATGAAATCATTCTGGTGGTCGATGATCATGACGCGGTTCGCAAGACGTCGGTCATGGCGCTGAAGGGGCTCGGCTACCACGTCCTCGAAGCGAAGGATGCCGGCGAGGCAATCGATATCCTGGCAAGTCGGACGAAAGTGGATCTGGTCTTCAGCGACGTGGCGATGCCGGGCGGGCTCAGCGGCTTCGACCTCGCCAAGCATGTTCTCTTCAATCACCCAACGACGAAAGTGGTGCTGGTCACCGGTTTCGCAGAGGGTGCCGCGCGCGACCGCGGCAACGTGCCGGCCCATGTAAAGCTGCTCTCAAAACCGTTCCGGCGCGCGGAATTGGCCGGTTGCATCCGCGATACGCTCGACGGGGTCGTGAAGTAGCCAGTGAGAGCAGCCGTAGCGTTAGGCGGCCGCGTACTTGTCCCACAATTTGTTGCGAAACTGATTGCGTGGGTCGGCTTTTGCCTTGAGGGCGAAGAGCGTTTCAGCACCAGGATAGGCGCGGTCAAATTGTGCCTTGGTCGCATGCAGCTGATAGGGCAGGTAGTAGGTGCCGCCCAGGCCCAGCGCGGCGTCGATCAGCTGCCGTGTCCAATTGCCGACGTGATTCTGGGCGCCCGGCGAGGTGCGTTGCTTGTAGTAGAGCACGAAGGAAAAAACTTCCTCGCGCGCCCAGGCCAGCAGCGATCCGGGGTCGGCCGGCGAATGGCGCACCGAGACGTTCAAGGCGTTGACGCCGCCAGCACCCAGGATGTGCGACATCTGCTGCGCGAACTCGGCGCATTGTGCGACGGGCACGAAATATTCCTGCAGCGCGTATGTACTGCGGTCCGTCGCGATCGGACCCAGCGACGCCACGTCGCGGCTGGCTTCATGATTGCGCCAGACCACGGGATGCGATCCGTACTCGATCGGCTCGACCAGCGACCGGCGAATGGCATGCCCACCAGGCAATTCGGAGAGCGCCCATATTTTTGCCGCGTCGAGCCCGTATGACGTGTCTGCCGGTATCAGGCGCTGGGCGACAGTGACCGTCTTGTCAGTTTTGAACCAGGTCACCGAAACTGCCTGATCGAGATGCGGGAATGCGAGATCGGCATTATGAAGGACGGCATCGGGATTCGACAGAATCTGGGCCCGGAAGTAATCGGCATACTGGGCCATCGGCAGATAGTGCACGCGCCGTTCGATCGGCACATTGGGGACGAGATCCAGTTCCACTTCCGTGATCACACCCAACGCGCCATAGCCGCCGATCGCACCGTAGAACAGCTCCGCTTCCTGCAGAGGGCTTGCCTTGATGGCGACCCCACCCGGCAGGATCACCTCAATGCTGCGCACGGAGTTGATGAGTGACCCCAACCCGACATATCTGCCATGTGCATTGACCGACAGCGCGCCGCCGATCGTGAAGTTGGCGTAGCTTTGCATGATCTTCACGGCGAGGCCGTGTGGATCGATAAGCGTCTGCAGATCCCGCCAGCGCATACCGGTCTGCACACGCACAGTCTTCCGGTCCGTGTCGAGGCCGATCAAATGGTTGAAGCTTCGCATGTCGAGATGAAGGCTGCCTGGGGCGGCGATTTGGCCGCCCATACTGTAGCGACCGCCGCTGATCGAAATGGGGCCAGCCCAGTCTTTGGCCAGGCGCCGCACCTCATCGGTGCTGCGCGGCGTCTCGATGCGGCTTACTGTGACAGGGTTGAGCCGAGTGATATCGTTGATGATGGGGTCGGCCGCCGCAGCCGGCCCTATGCGCAGCAAGGGCGCACAGGTTAGAGCATTGGCGGTTGCCACGGCGCCGGCCAGAAAGCTGCGGCGTGATGGTCGTGCGCCGCCGGTCAACGGTCAGAGCCCGGTAAGGCGGCGGAAGGCGCGCCAGGTTTTCATCGGGTGCTTGAGTTTCCGGAGAGCGCGGGTGACCGGCAGATGCATGCGGGTATCCTCAAGCTCCAGGCCAATGCGCACGATGCGGCCGTCCTTGGCCTCACGCACGACGAGTTCGATCTCGCCCAGCTTCAAGCGATCACCGGCGACCACATGATCACCCAGCCGGTCGTGCAGGAAATCACCCAGCGACTGGCCTTTGACATCGGCGCCTAGCGACAGGCCATAGATTACGGCGAGGTCGCTGGCCGGCGTTTCCGCTTCGAACACGAATTCGCCAAAGCCGGCCGGCGCCACTGGCTCATCGGCTTCGTGATAGGCGAAGTTCTGATGCAGGCCCGCGATCTCGGCTGGTGGGGCGATGGCGATGACGTAATCGTCGACTGCCGGGCGCGTTTCACGGAACAGGGCTATGGGTGCTGAATCCCGGATCACGCTGACGATCTCCGCCTGGGGCGGCAGGTCGATCTCGCCGTAATCGTAATTGAGCACGCGCGCACCTTCCTGGACACGGAAGCCGGCCAGTTCCCGGCTGGCGCCATGGCCGAGGCTGATATCGAGATCCTGCCCATGAGGTGCCGCAGCCGGCACTTCGAGCCCGAGAAAGCGTGCGGCGCGGCCCACGGTCCAACCCTGGACGAGGAGCGATGTTAGCACTGCCACAAAGGCGACGTTGAAATAGATCTGGGCATTGGGCACGCCGGCCAGGATCGGGATCGAGGCCAAGAAGATGGGCACCGCACCACGCAGGCCCACCCAGGCCACAAAGCCGCGTTCACGCCAGTTGAAGCGGAACGGCAGCAGGCTCAACATCACGGCGCCCGGCCGCGCAATGAGGATGAGGCCCAGCGACAGCACCAATGCTGCAGCGAGGTCAGCCAGCAGCGCGGACGGCGTCACCAGCAGACCCAGCATCAGGAACATGGCGATCTGGGCGAGCCAGGCGAGGCCGTCGAGGAAGCGCATGATGACCTGCTGGGCGCGGTAGGGTGCCTGGGCCAGCATCATGCCTGCCACATAAACGGCTAGGAAGCCGCTGGCATGGACCGCATTGGTGCCACCGAAGATGAGGAGGGCGCCGGCGGTGGCAAGGACCGGGTAGAGCCCGGCGCTGAGCGTCAGGCGCTGCAGCAGCCAGCGCAGGCCGAAGCCGCCGGCAGCGCCGATCAGGCCGCCACCCACCAGCTCCAGAACGAAACTGCCCAGGACATACCAGCCCGAGGCCGCAGCGCCGACCTGCAGCAGATGCACGGCCATCAGGGTCAGGAACACGGCCATCGGATCGTTCATGCCGGATTCAAGCTCCAGCGTGCCGCCGACGCGGGCGTTGACAGCTACACCCTGGCCATGCAGCAGCATGAAGACGGCGGCGGCATCGGTCGACGCCAAGATGGCGCCCATCAGGATGCCCTCAAGCGGATGCATGCCCATGACCAGGACCGCCATGCCGGCCATACACAAGGCAGTGAGCAGAACGCCGATCGTGGCGAGCGTCAGGGACGGCCAGAACACCAGCCGCACCACTTCCCTAGGGGTACGCAGACCGCCCTCAAACAGAATGATGGCAAGTGCCACAGAACCCACAGCAAAGGTCGTCTCATAGCTCTCGAATTGCAGGCCGAGCAGGCCTTCCTCGCCGGCCAACATGCCCAGAACGAGGAACACCAGCAGCAAGGGTGCTCCGAGCCGAGAGGAAATCTGCCCTAGCAGGATGCTGATGAGGGCGAGAAGCGCGCCCAAAAAGATCAACTGATTGATAAATGCCAACGCGCCTGGTTCCTGTCCTTTGCGGCCGCAAATGCCCGGTAACGTCTTAGCCTTGGACGCAAATCTAGCGCCCGCCAGCACTATAGCCGTGTCTTCTGCTGCGCCGCAAAGGGCTAGCACGCGCGGGGAACCGTTTCGCATCAGGTCTGGCTTTTGCTAAGATGACGGATCACCAATTCCGTGGATGGCCGCACGTCATGACGCAGCGCCTCGCATTCCGTGTCGCCTTCGCGCTGGCCCTGGCGATGCTGGTGACGGGGATGAGCGCACGGATGGTGCAGGCCGACACGCCCATCCGGCTGGTCTTCGCGTCCGAACTTGCGCCGCTCTCCTTCGAGGAAGCCGGCAAGGTCCGGGGCATTCTGGTCGATCTCGCCAGCGAGGTGTTCGTGACCCGGCTCGGGGGGAAGCTCGACGCCGCCCTCTATCCTTGGGAACGCGCGCAGCACATGGTCGAGGTTGGCGAGGCGGACGGCTTCATCACCATTGCCACCTCGGCCCGCGCCGCCTACGCCAATTGCGGACGCATTCCGGTTCTGCGGGCGCCGCTGCATCCGCTGGTGCGGCGCGACCATCCGCGGCGCAGCGACATTGCAGCCGCCGGCAGCCTTGCCGATCTACGTGCCTTCGCGATCGTCAGCTATTTGGGCAATGGTTGGGCCAAGCAGAACCTCGCCAAATTCGATGTCTATTATGCGGCCGACTATCAGGCATCGCTGAACGGGCTGGCGCAGGGACGCGGCGATGTCGGCTTCGCCACGACGACCACGGGTGGCTACTTCCTGCGCGAGTTCGCGCTTGGCAACAAATTGGAGATGCTGCCGCTGGTGGTCGACACCTTCGACTACGTGCTGTGCCTAGGCAAGAAATCGCCCCACGCGGCCCGGTTGGCGGAATTCGAGCGTGTGCTCGAAGTGCTGCGGTCGGATGGTGGCTATTCGCCGATCATGGAGCGCTATGGCTTGCAGGCGGACGCGCTCTATTAGATGTCAGCCGCGCGTGACCAGTGTGCCGATGCCCTGCGGGGTGAAGATTTCCAACAGCATCGAGTGCGGCACACGGCCGTCGAGTATGACGGCCGCTTCGACGCCGCTCTCAACCGCGCTGAGGCAGGTTTCGAGCTTGGGAATCATGCCGCCGGAGATGGTGCCGTCGGCGGCCAGAGCGCGCACTTCGCCGGCAGTCAGCTGCTGCACCAACTGGCCTGACTTATCGAGCACGCCGGGCACATCGGTCAGCATGAGGAGGCGCGAGGCACCGATCGCGGCGGCGATGGCACCGGCCGCGGTGTCGGCATTGATGTTGTAGGTCTGGCCGTCGGGACCGAAGCCCACCGGCGCAATCACCGGAATGACACCTGCCTGTTCCAGCGAGCGGATGATGCTGGGGTTGACCTTGTCCGGCTCGCCGACCAGACCGAGGTCGACGCGTTCGCCATCCTTGGTCATCTCGGTCTTCTTGGCATGGAGCAGATTGTCGTCCTTGCCGGAAATGCCCACGGCGCGGCCGCCGGCCGCATTGATCGCCGCCACGATCTCCTTGTTGATGGAGCCCGAGAGCACCATTTCGACCACTTCCATCGCGGCTGCGTCGGTGACGCGCAGGCCGTCGATGAAGCGCGACTGGATGTTGAGGCGCTTGAGCATCTCGCCGATCTGCGGGCCCCCGCCATGCACCACGACCGGCAGGATGCCTACCTGGCGCAACAGGGTGATGTCGCGGGCGAAGATATCGGACAATTCCTTGTCCACCATGGCATGGCCGCCATATTTGATGACGAAGCGCTTGCCGGCATATTTCTGCATATAGGGCAGGGCGTCGGTCAGCGTCCGTGCGGTCTTCAGCCAATACTTGGTGTCGGTGATGCTCATCTGCGCCATCGCTGCCCGGTTCGTCCCTATGCAGGGAGAGTGAAGGAAGGGGTTACTCGGCGCGCAAGTTGCGGTCCACGCCCCCTAAAATCAAGAGGGAATTATGTGACGGTCGTTCCAGGCGGGTTTTCTAGTGCGGCCCCGACCCCTCTATACCGTCATGCTGGGACAAGTCTCGGCATGACGGAAAGGCGAACAGCGGAACGGCGACGCGAATCTATCCCTGGACCTTCCCCTTGGGCGATTTTCGCCGAGCCCGATTTTCGGGATTTGTCATGGGGCCGCATTCTGTCCGGTCAGGACTTTCGGCCCAGGGACCCCGAGAACCTCGGCCACCAAGTCCATCTGCCACTCGAAATAGGGGTTGAAGGTCAGGCGGGCGTGAATCCTGTCAGGCGTTTCAAATCCCCAATCCGAATACCAGACTTCCTCGCCATTCTTGCAGCGGGCATAAAAATCGTCATTCTGGCCGTTCTCGCAGAAACGCAACGCGCCGTCGCGGCCATAGAGCCGGTTCTCCGGCGCGAACAGCACGCTCATATGCGAGAACTGGCTGATGCGGTATTCCGGCAGATGATCAGGCCTGACCAGGATGCGTGGATCGTCGTGCGCGGGCGGCCCGCCATACCAGATCAGCCGACTGTCGGGATGCGTGAAGCGTTCAGTGAATGTCTCGACGATACTGGCGACATCAAGCACGGAATCATGCTCGGTCAGAATGATGGTTGCCGGCTTCTCGTAGGGGTGATCTTCCAAGGCGGAACTGATCTCAGCGCTGGTGTGATGAAACTGCCCAAAACCATTGGTGGGTACGTTGAGATAGCGCACCGGATTCTGCTGCGGCCGGTTGGGTTCGGGGTCCCGGAGCCAGGTCACAAAAGGCGCAATCAACGGGGCCATCCATTCATAACCCTCGTCGGATTTGAAGCCCGGCGAGAACAGCAGCAGGCCATCGATCTCGTCATCAGCAAGGGCAAGCGCCGTCACCAGATTTGCGCCGGTCGAGAAGCCGCCGAGATAGACCTGGCCGACTTCCTGTTTGAGGAGCGCCGTCTGCTCGGCAACAACGCGGCGCCAGTCATCGGCGCTCACCTCAATTAGATCGGTGGGATTGGTGCCGTGGCCCGGCAGCAAGACCGTCCGGACAATAAAACCCTTTCCTGCGAGCGCCGGTCCGATATCGCTGAAGGAGAAAGGTGAGTCACCTAGACCATGCGCCAGGAGGATCGCACGTTGCGGCTTTTCACCCAGCGGGCGCCATTCCCGGGGTGTGTTGTAATCAAGCTCGGCCGCGCGATCGTCGGATTGGAAGGTGCGGCGCTCGGCCACCAGTTCGCGCGTTTCGGCCTGATAGGCTGCGAAACTGGCTGGCGTATGAACCGGCGGAGCCTCGCGCGCGCAGGCGGAAGCCAGACCGAGCCCGGCCGATATCCATAGTACCACCGAAAACCGCAACAGGCCCCCCTTCGCCCCAATGGACAGTAAGATCTGATTTGGTTGCTACGTGAAGCAAATCAAGGTGGATTTTACACATACTCCACCTGATGAAGTTCCACAGATGCCCATGGATTCGACAAGAATCCCCCGCGGTTCACAAGGTGGGCACTAGCAATCACCCGCGAGCACGACGCAGTCAATCTGTAGGCAATCGGGATCAAACACCGATTTAACGCAGGAGTCCCGAGGATAACCAGAGGGGCGGCGTCGCTCGGAGGGGCTTAGCCTTGTGCCGCCAGGGTCGCCAGACTGTCACGTAGTTCGGACATACCGGCGCCGGTTTCCGAGCTTGTGATCAAGATCTCGGGATGGGCCGCGGGGCGCTTGGCGATCATCGCCGTGTACTTCTTCCGGTTTGCTTCCAGAACCGAGGGCTTCAGCGTGTCCGACTTGGTCATCACCGCCTGGTAGGAAAGGGCGAACTGGTCGAGGAGGTTCATCAGTGCCTCGTCGCTCTCCTTGAAGCCATGACGGCTGTCGATGAGGAGCAGCAGGCGGCGGAGATTGGCACGGCCGCGGACATAGCCCTCGATCAGCTGCGACCACTCCGCCACCTTGGCGCGACCGACCTTGGCATAGCCATGGCCCGGCATGTCGACCAGCACGAGTTCACCGTTGAGGTCGAAGAAGTTGAGCTGCTGGGTACGGCCCGGGGTCTGCGACACGCGCGCCAACGCCTTGCGGCCGGTGAGCGCGTTCAAGAGGCTCGACTTGCCGACATTGGAGCGGCCGGCAAAGGCAATCTCGATCGGCCCCATCGGCGGCAATTGGTCAAGCTTCATCGCTCCCGCCACGAACAGACATTCGCGCTGGAACAGCTTGTCGCCGGGGCTGCGTTCGCCCGCTTTCCGTTCGCCGCTCACTTCAATAACTTCCGATCTTGGACTTGGCTTAAATGTGCTGGGCCGTCAGGCTTTCGCGGGTTTGGTCTTCGCCTTTTCCTGGCGATACATGATGTATTTCTGCTGGGCGATTGAGAGCGTGTTGTTCCACGCCCAATAGATCACCAGGCCGGCCGGCATCGTCCCCAGCATGAAGGTGAAGATGAACGGCATGATGGCGAACATCTTGGCCTGCACCGGATCCGGCGGCGTCGGGTTGAGGCGCATCTGCGCCCACATGGTGAAGCCCATGATCAACGGCCAGACACCGATCGACAGGAAGTGGATCAGGGTGCCGAGTACCGGCGTGTGCAGATAGAGCGCCGGTTCCCAGGGAATGAGGCCGAACAGATTGAGGAAGGTGGTGGGGTCCGGCATCGAGAGATCATGGATCCAGCCGAAGAACGGCGCCTGGCGCATGTCGATGGTGACGTAGAGCACCTTGTAAAGCGCGTAGAAGACCGGGATCTGCACGACGATCGGCAAGCAGCCGGCGGCTGGATTGACCTTTTCCTTCTTGTAGAGCGCCATCATCTCCTGCTGGAAGCGCGCCTTGTCCTCGCCATACTGCTCCTTGAGGGCGGCCATCTGCGGCTGCAGCGCCTTCATCTTGCTCATCGACGCATAGGATTTATTGGCAAGCGGAAACATGACCGCCTTCACGCAGACGGTGAGCAGCAGGATGGCGACACCCATATTGCCGATGTAGCGCACGATCCAATCGAGGAAGGCGTGGAGCGGCTTGGTGAGAAAGAAGAACCAGCCGAAATCGACCGCACGCTCAAACAACGGGATGTTGAGGTTGTCGCGATAATGCTCGAGCAGGCTGACTTCCTTGGCACCGGCGAAGATCTGGTGGGCGAAGCTCGTCGACCCGCCGCCGGCCGCGACGTCGCGCATCTCGCCCGTGTAATCGGCCTGATATGAATCGAATTTCGGTTCGTAGAGATAGCGCGCGGTGAGCTTGGCGTCGGCAGGGGCCACCTGGGCCACCAACCAATACTTGTCGGAAATGCCGACCCAGCCGCCGGTGCTGGTGAAGTTCATCGATTTGGGCTCGGCACCTTCGGCATCGATGGCCTGATCCTTGACGGTTCCGTACTTTTCTTCATTGAGGGTGCCGTCGAACACGCCCATCGGGCCTTCATGCAGCACATAGGTCTGGCTGGGTGACGGCGGCAGGCCGAAGCGCACGACGCGGGAATAGGGTGCCAGCGCGACCGTGGCGCCACCGTTGTTGGCGACCGAATCCTCGACCTTGAACATGTAGCCGTCATCGACCGAAATCTTGCGGGTAAAGACGAGTCCGGCGCCATTGTCCCAGGTGAGCGTCAGTGGTGTCTCGCGGGTGAGCGTGGTACCTGTGGTGGACCAGACCGTCTCGGCCGTTGGCGTGACGATGCCGGCTGCAGCCACCCAGCCGGTCTCGGCAATGTAGCCGTGGAGCGAGTTGGTCGGCGTCAGCAGAACGACATTGGGGCTGTTAGGCTCAATGGTGTCGCGATAGTTCTTCAGAACTAGGTCATCGATGCGACCGCCCTTGAGCGCTACCGAGCCCTTGATCTTCGATGCGTCGATCGCAATGCGCGGGCTCTGCGTCAAGGCAATCTCGCGCGGCACCTGCTGATTGACGGCGGTATCGCCCGGCGCCAGCGCACCCGTGGTGCCGGCGGTCGCGCCGGAAGTGGCACCCGTCGTGGTCGTGGTGTTGCCGGCGGCGGCCTGTTGCTGGGCGAGTTCCGCCTGCTGTGCCTCTTGTGCCGCGCGCAGCTTTTCAGCCTTGGGCAGTTCATAGAAGAACTGCCAGCCGAAGATGATCGCCGCCGAAATGACGATGGCGATGATCATGTTCTTCTTGTCGGTCTGCGGCATCATGATGGCGATCGAATCCCAGAAAGAGGTTAGTGGCGGGAAGGGGCAGTCGAATGACTGCAGAGCGTAGCGTCGTGGCGATGGCCGCTGGCTCCAGGTACCGGATCATATCCGCTGCCACCCCAGGGATGGCAGCGGCCGATGCGGCGCAAGGTGAGCGCCACACCTTTGACCAAACCATGTCGTTCGATCGCTTCGATGCCAAAGGCCGAGCAGGTCGGCTGATAACGGCAGTGGAAGCCGACAAACGGCGACAGGGTCAGTTGGTAGATCCTGATCGGCACAATGCCGATCTGCAGCCACCAGCGGCGCGCGATCTTGGTGGTCATGACGCGGCCTGCACGGGCAAAGCGACGCCCAGTTTCTTCAGGCCGCGGCGGAAATCTTCCTTGAGGGCCGCATAGTCGCGCACGATCGTGGCCGGTCGTGCGATCAGGACCAGATCGGTGGCGGTCTCGGTCATGGCGGTTTCGCGCAGTACCTCGGCAGCCGCAGCCTTCAAGCGCCGGCGAGCCCGGTTGCGTGCAACTGAATTGCCGACCTTGCGGCTGGCAGTAAAGCCGAGACAGATGACAGGTCGGGGAAGAGTGGCTTTGGCAGCGGGCTCAGCGGCATCGATGACGACGGCGCGCGCCTGCAGCACCAGGCCTGGCGCCACCCATTTGCGGTTTGCACTCGCGGCGGCCAGGAATTCGGCGCGCCGTTTCAGGCGGCCGATGCTGGTCATCGCGCGGGAACGAAGCTTTGGGTCGCGGCAGGTAACAAGGTCAGCGCTTATTAGGCGCTGAGACGCTTGCGGCCCTTGGCACGACGCGAGGCGATGACCTTGCGGCCGCCCACAGTCGACATACGCGAGCGGAAGCCATGACGGCGCGCGCGGACCAGCTTGCTGGGCTGAAAGGTACGTTTCACGGTAAATCTCCACGGAATTCAATCAGTTGCGGTTTGGCGCGGCTATATAAAGAATGCCTCGTCCAGAGTCAATCGATCGGCCGCCGGAACGGCCGCAAGGCGCTGCTTATAGGGGATCGGAGCCGCCCCGTATAGCCCTAGCGTCGTCACACTATAATATGTTGATATTCCCTGGTTATTCCCGACTTCCCGGTGGCCAACCTTGGCGGAACAGGCCCATTAGGTCTAGGGTCTGCCTTCGCGACCGATTCCTGCCAGCTTGAGCGTTAATTTGAGCGCACCGCCCCGCATTGCCATCATCTTCAATCCTATCGCAGGGCGTAGCCGCCGCCTGGTGCTGGAGGATGTCTGCGACCGGCTGGCGGCACGGGGATGGGCGGTCGAGCTCAAACCCACCGGCGCCCGGGGCGACGCAGAACGTTTTGCCCGCGAAATTGCCGATTTGCCGGCCGACAGCCGCCCGGACCTGCTTGCGGTCGCCGGGGGCGATGGCACGATCGGTGAGGCGATCAACGGTCTCGTTGCCGCCACGTCGGCCCAGCCGATGTCGATCGGTATCATCCCCATGGGCACGGCCAATGTGCTGGCGGCTGAGATCGGCCTTGCGGTTAATGTCGATGCCATCGCCGCGGCACTGGATGCTCGGCGCACACAGGCTGTTCATATCGGCCGCGCCAATGGCCGAGCTTTCACGTTGATGGCCGGTGTCGGCGTCGATGCTCATGTCGTGGCGCAGCTGAACGTGGCGCTGAAGCGCCGGATCGGTAAGGGCGCGTATGTTATCGGTGCGTTGAAACAAGTATTCCGCTTCGGCTTTCCCACCTACCGGGTGCAGATCGATGGTGGCCCGATCCTGGATGCGGCCTCGGTGATCGTCGCCAAGGGCCGCTTTTACGGGGGTAAACATGTGGTGGCGCCGCTGGCGCGGCTCACGTCCCCCTCGTTTCAGATCTGCCTGTTCGAACGCAAGGGTGCCTTGCATATGCTGCGCTATGCGTTGGCACTGGCGCTTGGTCGCCTGCCGCGGGCGCGGGGTTATCGCATCCTGGAAGGCCGCCATGTGACGATCGACGGGCCGGCACAGGATCCCATCCAGGGCGATGGCGATATCCTGGGCCAGCTACCCGCCATCATCGACATCGCGCCGAGACCGATCCGCCTGGTCATGCCGAGCGGCTTCAGGCCGTAAAATTCGAATGCACCGCTGGCTGATCCATCGGAATCAGCGATGGCATATCGGGCGTGTCAAAGGCGCTTAGTTTGAGCGCTGCCAAGGCGATGGCGGCCACGATCAGCACGGCGGCGAGGGAAGCGCCCCACCCGACACTCGCCACATTACTCGGGGTACCACGATCTCGCACGTGATCGTCGTGAAACAGGCCATGGGGCGAATCCGTCATTTTCATCTCCAGTGTTGAGTTTTGACCGGCTTGACGACCCAGATTTAATCTCTCATGATTGTTTTGAAAAATTGGTAGTTTTTAACTGATGCTTTCGAATAACTCAACGATATGCAACTGACCAATCTCGATATGGACGTCCTGCGCAGCTTCGTGACCGGCACGGAGCTGGGCAGCTTTGCCAAGGCCGCCGACCGCCTTGGGCGATCGCAATCGGCCATCAGCCTGCAACTGAAGAAGTTGGAGGAGCAGGTCGGCGAGGTGCTCTTGCGCAAGGATGGCCGTGGCCTGGCACTTACGGCCTCAGGCGAGATCATGCTGTCCTATGCCAGACGTCTGCTTGAGCTGAATGACGAGGCGCTGGCGGCCACGCGGGGTGTCGCGGTTGAAGGCTGGGTGCGCCTCGGCTTGGTGCAGGATTTTGCCGAAAGCTGGTTGCCGTTGCTGCTCGGACGCTTTGCCCGTGCGCATCCGCAGATCAGGGTCGATGTGCAGGTGGACCGCGGCGTCAATCTCGCCGAGGCGGTGGAGAAGGGCGAGTTGGATCTTGCCTTGTGCTGGGGTGACTATCCGAGCCCGCGGCGCCGCAAGGTTGCGGAGATCCCGCTACGCTGGATCGGGTCCAGCGATTTCAGACTCGTGCGGGGCGAACCGGTGCCGCTGCTGGCCTTCAAGCAGCCTTGTACCTTCCGCACGCGCGCAATCGAAGCGCTGGATGCCGCCGGCATGCCGTGGCGCATCGCCTTCAATAGCCCGAGCCTCGCCGGCCTTTACGCCGCAGTCGAAGCCGGCCTCGGCGTCACGCCACGCACGGCGGAAGGGATTCCGTCGCGCCTGCGTGTGCTCGAGGGCGATAGCGGCTTGCCGGCGATGGCTCCAGCGATCGATCTCTATCTCCATGTCGGTGCAGAAACGCCGCCGCCGGCGACAGAGCGTCTACGCGAGGCGTTGCTGGAGACGCTGGCCACAGGTTTGGTGTCGCTTGACTTAGGGCGCGCGAAAAAAGTGCGCGCCTAAGCAGTCCGTCACTCCGGCGTGGTATCGCGTGACAGGCTGCTGGTCGCCGTCGTTGTCACAGGAACCATGGCGGGCATGCGCCGTCGCTGGTTCTTGACCGGCATGGCGCCATAGACCTGCTTGGTGGCCTCGATCAGGATGGCACCGGCAAGGCCCGGCATGGCATGACGGGCGAACGTCTCCCAGCCGGTAGCGGCACGCAGCCAGGAGCGGTTGCGCAGGGGCAGGAAGAACAGGCTGCGCGCGGTTCGGAGCGGCGTAAAGGAATGGTTGCGCAACAGGCGCGACAATTGCCCAGCGGAATATGGCTGGCCGAAACCGAAAGGCGAACGTTCCAACTGTGCCCACAGGCTGCGACGATTGGGCACAACCAGCAGCAGGCGGCCACCACCGGCAAGCACCCGCCAGGCTTCGCGCAGCATGTCGCCGGGATGATCCGACCCCTCCAGCCCATGCACCATCAGGATGCGATCGACGGAGTAGTCCTGCAGCGGCAGCTCCGTCTCATCGGCGAGAGCGGTGAGGTTGGGCTCGTTGTATGGCCAATGCACAACACCTTGCCCGGCCGGCATGATGGCGAGGACGCGTTCTGCTTCGCTGCGGAACTGGCGCAGATAGGGTGTTGCGAAACCGAGGCCAAGGACCGATTGGCCACGCACATCCGGCCACATTTCACGGATGCGCGCCCGCAGCAGCTGGCGCGTCACGGCGCCCAGCGGCGTCTGGTAAAAGTCGCGGAGATCGACCACATCCTGAAACACGCGCCAACCTATCCGTATCTGATCCTGTCGGCTTTGATTATGGCATATCCACTGCTATCGTCAGCCCCTAAGTGATTTTGGAGCCAGCGCGATGCCGCAACAGCCATTAGAAATCGTTGTTTTTCCGATGCTCTCGGACAATTACGGCTTTCTGATCCATGATCCGGTGAGCGGCGACACCGCCGTGGTCGATCCGGCCGAAGCCGCGCCGACCCTTGCTGCCTGTGCGGAACGTGGGTGGCAGCTCACGCATATCCTTAATACGCATCATCACGGTGATCATGTCGGTGGCAATCTCGCCCTCAAGGCAAAGACCGGCTGCACGATCATCGGCCCGGCCTATGATCGCGACCGCATTCCTGGCATGGATATCGCTGTC
>NZ_CAKZGO010000042.1 GCF_936916975.1 uncultured Dongia sp.
TCCCATTGCTTCAGTTCGTCGCGCGAGAAGATGATCAGCCGTTTCGGCTTCCAGTCCTGGAGCACGCGCTTGATGAATGCCTTGCCGAACGAACCCGTCCCACCCGTCACCAGGATCGATTTCCCGTTCAGGTCGGGAAGTGCCGTCTCAAACATGTCGCTGAACCTCGCCAAATATATCGCTGGTAGGGCCTAACGGCCAGTTCCCGCCCTGTCAATCGCTGACCGCCCAAAGAAAAGGGGCGCGACAATGCGCGCCCCTGGAAATGGCCGATTATGCGTGATTCAGGCCCCGGTAAAGGCCTGCAGCCCCGTTTGTGCTCGGCCCAGGATCAGGGCGTGAACGTCGTGGGTGCCTTCATAGGTGTTGACGGCCTCCAGGTTCATGACATGGCGGATGACGTGGAATTCATCGGAAACACCGTTGCCGCCGTGCATATCGCGCGCCATGCGGGCGATGTCGAGTGACTTGCCGCAGGAATTGCGCTTGATCAGTGAAATCGCCTCCGGCGGGCAGTTGTTGGCGTCCTTCATGCGACCCACCTGCAGGCAGGCTTGCAGGCCCAAGGTGATCTCGGTCTGCATGTCGGCAAGCTTCTTCTGAATGAGCTGGTTGGCCGCCAAAGGCCGGCCGAACTGCTTGCGGTCGAGTGTGTACTGTCGCGCAGCATGCCAGCAGAACTCAGCCGCACCCAGGGCGCCCCAGGCGATGCCGTAGCGCGCATTGTTGAGGCAGCCGAACGGACCGCCGAGGCCTTTTACATTGGGCAGCAGGTTCTCTTCGGGCACGAACACATTGTCCATGACGATCTCGCCGGTGACCGAGGCGCGCAGGCTGAACTTGCCCTCGATCTTGGGTGTCGAGAAACCCTTCATGGCGCGTTCGAGGATGAAGCCACGGATGACGTCGTCATCGGTCTTGGCCCAGACCACCGCAATATCGGCGATCGGCGAATTGGTGATCCACATCTTGGCGCCGGTGACGGCATAGCCGCCATCGACCTTCTTCGCGCGCGTCACCATGCTGCCCGGGTCCGAGCCATGATCGGGCTCGGTGAGGCCGAAACAGCCGATCAATTCGCCGGTCGCGAGCTTGGGCAGGTACTTCTCGCGCTGTGCTTCGGTGCCGTAGGCATTGATCGGGTGCATGACCAGGCTGGACTGCACCGACATCGCCGAGCGATAGCCAGAATCGACCCGTTCCACTTCGCGCGCCACCAAGCCGTATGAAACGTAATTGGTGCCGGCGCAGCCGTAGCCGTCGATGGTCGAGCCCAGCAGGCCAAGTTCGCCGAGCTCGTTCATGATCTCGCGGTCGAAACGCTCATGCCGATTGGCCTGCACGATACGCGGCATCAGCTTGTCCTGGGCATAGCCGCGGGCCGTGTCGCGGACCAGCCGCTCTTCCTCGCTCAGCTGGGCGTCTAGGAAGAGGGGGTCTTCCCACTGGAATTGGGGCTTGGCGGTGTGGCGGGCGGAACTCATTGTCGTACTCCAGGTGCAATTCACTAGATTCTGGTTGCAGGATTCTGGCCGCAGTATCCTGGTCACTGGCGGCGGATGCTATATCATGCTGCCCGGCTGTGCGACAGGCAGCCCGGCGCAGGGCGCGCATGTCTGCAGCCGTCAGCCAACCGGCCGGCGCATGCGAGCCATGCATTTGGCAGCAAAGCGGGAGCACTCTTGTCCGACGACGCTTACATCATCGAGTTTCACCAGGTCGGGTCCTACGTCAAGGTCTCGGTCATGGACCCCGTCACCCTGACCGAGGTTTCCATGGTGGCGCCGGCCAGTATGCCACAAGGCCAGGCGGCCCAGGCGGCGATCCGCAAGCTGAAATACGTCATGGCCCGGCGAAATGGCACGGATGCTGACGGAACGGCTGGCGAACTCAAATAACACCTTGTCCGTCCGGAATTGTCACGATAGGTTCCGCAGCAATGACGAGCTGCATTGCCGACAGGCCCGAAACGGCTGGCAAGAAGCGGCCGGAATGGGGGCCTTTCGTTTGACGTGACGCCGGTACGTTTGGGTCGATTCCAAGGATTCGATTCTTTGTGCCGCGCTGGGGGCATTTCCTTTCCGACCGATTCTTTTTGGTGTGCAGCTCAAGTCGGGACCAGGGCGACCTGTGACCCCAGAACAGAGGGGACTGCGCGCGAGATGGATTGGTTTCCATATTTCCTGCAGCAGCTGATCAACGGGCTGACGCTCGGATCCATCTACGGCCTCATCGCCATCGGCTACACGATGGTCTATGGCATCATCGGCATGGTCAATTTCGCCCATGGCGACGTCTATATGATCGGCGCCTTCCAGGCGATGATCGTGCTGCTGCTATGCGGCACGCTGGGCATCACCTGGATCCCTTTGCAATTGCTGATCATGCTGGTCGTGGCGATCGTCCTCACTGCGGCCTATGGCTGGACGGTCGAGCGCATCGCCTATAGGCCCTTACGCGGCGCGCCAAGGCTTGCGCCGCTGATCTCGGCCATTGGCATGTCGATCGTGCTGCAGAACTATGTGCAGCTGCTGCAAGGCCCGCGCCCAAAGCCGGTCGAACCGCTCATCCGCGGTGGTGTCGAGATCATGAGCCGCGCCGATGGCAGCTTCGTCGTGCAGCTCGGATATCTGCAGATGATCATCATCGTGCTCACCATCGTGCTGATGATTGGCTTTGCCCTGCTGATCTCGCGTACCACGCTCGGCCGCGCGCAACGCGCCTGCGAGCAGGACATGAAGATGGCCTCGCTGCTGGGCGTCAACGTCGACCGCACCATTTCATTGACATTCGTGATGGGTGCGGCGCTCGCTGCGGTCGCCGGCATGATGGTCACGCTCTACTGGGGCAACAACGATTTCTACATGGGCTTCATCGCCGGCATCAAAGCGTTCACGGCAGCTGTGCTGGGTGGTATCGGCTCGCTGCCGGGTGCCATGCTGGGCGGCATTCTGATCGGCCTTATCGAGGCGCTGTGGTCAGCTTATTTCTCGGCTGAGTATAAAGACGTGGCGGCGTTCGGTGTGCTGATCCTGGTGCTGATCTTCCGGCCCACCGGTCTCCTTGGCCGGCCTGAAGTGGAAAAGGTCTAAGCGCCATGACCGACATCACGCACGGCCGCAACGCCCGCACCGCCGACACCGGTCCGGCCGCTCCCAATGCATACGTCGAAGCCGGCAAGGAGGCTGTCTACACGGCTGTGCTCGTCTTTCTGTTGGGTTTCCTGATGGTCGGCTACCAGACTCAGGTGCTCCAGGGCGAGCAGATGAGCTATGTCACGCGTTACAGTGACGTGATCTGGGCCATGCTGCTCATTCCTGCCGGCCGCTTCCTGCTCACGCTGACACGGTTCGACCGCACGCTTCCCGCGGTCGTACTGGGCGGCCTCGGTTTCGTCTACCTTTTTGGCGCCGGCGTCATCGGTGTCCTCGAATTGCCGATCTATGGCTCGCTGCTCGTGCCGGTCGACACGCTGCAGCCCCATATCCTGCCGTTTGAGCAGCCGATGGTGAATGTCATCTTCGGCCTCGGCGCGCTGTTTGTCTTTGCCTCGGCGGCGCGGACGCGTCGCCGCAAGACAACCGGCGGACAATCGATCGACATCAGGGAAGCAGCGGAAGCGCGCCAAGCTAAGGTGGCACGCAATCTCTCCAGCGTGCTGGGCCCGATCCTCATCATTGCCGCACTGGTCATTCCGCTGACGCCCTGGGGCGATCGCAAGCTGGTTGATAGTCTCGTCCTGGTGATGACCTATGTCATGCTGGGCTGGGGCCTCAACATCGTCGTCGGCCTTGCTGGCCTACTCGACCTCGGCTACGTCGCTTTCTACGCGGTCGGTGCCTATACCTATGCCAAGCTCTCGACCACGCTGGGGTTCAATTTCTGGGAGAGCCTACCGCTCGCTGGTGCCATGGCCGCGACTTTTGGCCTCGCTCTCGGCTTCCCGGTCCTGCGCTTGCGCGGTGACTATCTGGCCATCGTGACGCTCGGCTTCGGTGAGATCATCCGCATCATTCTGATCAACTGGCAGGCCTTTACCGGCGGTCCCAACGGCATCGGCAACATTGCCAAGATCGACTTCTTCGGCATTCCGTTCGAGCGCAACCCGGCCGAAGGCACGACGGCTTTCCACACCTTGTTCGGGCTCGAATTCAGCACCGCGCACCGCGTTGTCTTTCTTTATTACGTGATCATCGGTTTGGCGCTCATCACAAATTTCGTGACCATCCGTCTGCGCAAGATGCCGATCGGCCGCGCCTGGGAAGCCCTGCGCGAGGACGAGACGGCGTGCCGGGCGCTCGGCATCAATCCCACCAATACCAAGCTCACCGCCTTTGCCATCGGCGCCATGTTTGCAGGCTTTGCCGGCTCGTTTTTTGCGACACGGCAGGGCTTCGTCAGCCCGGAAAGTTTCACCTTCATCGAATCCGCCGTGATCCTGGCGATCGTCGTGCTGGGCGGCATGGGCAGCCAGGTCGGTGTGGCGCTCGCCGCCATCCTGCTCATCGGCCTGCCGGAAGTGCTGCGAGAATTATCGCTCTATCGCATGCTGGTTTTCGGCGGTGTCATGGTTCTTATCATGCTGTTGCGGCCCAAGGGCCTGCTCTCCTATCGCGTTCCCACCATCCAGCTCCATAAAGGCAAGCCCAAGACGATGGCCCCGCCCATCGTGGGAGCCGTGAAATGAGTGCGGCCGCCGCAACCGATACCTTGCTTGAGGTCGAACGACTGACCATGCGCTTTGGTGGCCTGATCGCCATCAACGATGTCAGCTTCTCGGCGCGCAGCCGCCAGATCACCGGCGTCATCGGCCCGAATGGTGCCGGCAAGACCACGCTGTTCAACTGCATCACCGGTTTCTACAAGCCGACCGTCGGCCGGCTGCTGCTGCGCGGCGCGGGCGGTATGCCGTTCATGCTGGAACGGATGGACGGTTTCCGCATCGGCCAGAAGGCAAAGGTCGCGCGCACCTTCCAGAATATCCGTCTTTTCCCCGGCATGTCGGTGCTGGAAAATCTGATGGTGGCGCAGCACAACAAGCTGATGCACGCCTCGGGCTGGACGGTGCTGGGTCTCCTTGGCCTGCCATCCTTCCGTCGCGCCGAAGCGGCCGCTCGTGATCTTGCCATCGGTTGGTTGGAGCGCATCAAGCTCACCCACGTCGCGGATGAGCCCGCCGGCAGCCTGCCCTATGGCGACCAGCGGCGCCTTGAAATCGCCCGTGCCATGTGCACGGAACCGGTGCTGCTCTGCCTTGATGAACCGGCCGCCGGCCTCAACCCGAAGGAATCGGCTGAACTCAATGCCCTGCTACTCTCGATCCGCGATGAGTTCGGCATCGGCCTGCTCTTGATCGAACATGACATGAGCGTCGTCATGGGCATCTCGGACCACATTGTCGTGCTGGATTACGGCAGCAAGATCGCCGACGGGTCGCCGCTGGAAATTCGCAACGACCCCGCGGTCATTCGCGCCTATCTCGGTGAAGACGAGAAGGAATAGATCTGACGATGCTCAAGATTTCAGGCGTTCATACCTATTACGGCCATATCGAGGCGCTGAAGGGCGTCGACCTCGACGTGAAAGAGGGCGAGATCGTGACCTTGATCGGTGCCAACGGCGCCGGCAAGTCGACCTTGCTGATGACGATCTGCGGCACACCGCGGGCTCGCAACGGCCGCATCATCTTTGAAGGCCGCGATATCGCCCAGATGCCGACCTACGAGATCATGCGCCTCGGTATTGCCCAATCGCCGGAAGGGCGTCGCATTTTCCCGCGCATGACGGTCATGGAAAATCTGCGCATGGGCGCCATCACCGGCGATCCGCAGCATTTCGACGGCGATCTGGAACGCGTGTTCGCGATCTTCCCGCGCTTGAAGGAACGTGCTGGACAGCGTGGCGGCACCTTGTCGGGCGGCGAACAGCAGATGCTGGCGATTGCGCGGGCTCTGATGAGCCGGCCGCGTTTGCTGCTGCTGGATGAGCCGTCGCTGGGCTTGGCACCCCTTATCGTGAAGCAGATCTTCAGCGTTATCCGCGAGATCAACGAGCAGCAAGGCATGACCGTGTTTCTGGTCGAGCAGAACGCCAATCACGCGCTGAAACTTGCCCATCGCGGTTATGTCATGGTCAACGGCACCATTACCTTGTCGGGAACGGGCGCCGAGCTTCTCAGCAATGCCGAAGTCCGCGCCGCCTATCTTGAGGGAGGGCACTGACATGCAGGACTTCATGGTTTTTCTGTTCCTGACGGTCATTATTTTCGGTGGCGCGTCATTCATGATGGGGCAGGCCCTCGCCGAGACGTGGCGGCCCGTGTGGCAGAACATCGTTTATGGCCTGCTGCTTGTCGCCGCCGAGCGCTTCTTTGCCTGGGCCCTTTTCAAGGCGCCGCCGATCAATATCCCGGCGATCCTGCTGAATACCGTGGTCGTGATCGGATTCGCCCTTTTTGCCTACCGCATCACGCAGGTGCGAAAGATGGTGACGCAGTACCCCTGGCTTTATGAGCGCGCGGGGCTGTTTTCCTGGCGTGATCGGGGCAATAACTCGCCAAAATGACCGTAATTGGCCAGTCATTTCGTTTGACGGTTGCATGCCAAGTGCTAATTTGTGCCGAAGGCAAAGAGGTGGCCCCTGTGGGCTGCCCTTAAGCCTCGCCTGCATTTGTTTGTGGGGTAAACGTGATAGAGGGAGTGCACCATGAGTAGGAAATTGACGCTGGCGACGCTGGCGTTCGCATCGATACTTGCTGTCGGTTGCGGTGAGGAGAAAAAGGAAGAAGCCGCGGCCACGGGTAATGCCGCCCCGACTCAAGAAGCTGCGACGGCGCCGGCCGCACCGGCTGGCGGCGACATCGTCATCGCCGTCGCTGGTCCGATGACCGGTGAGCTGGCTGCCTTCGGCGAACAGCTGAAGCGTGGCGCGGAAAAGGCCGTGGCCGACATCAACGCCAAGGGCGGCGTTCTCGGCAAGCAGCTGAAGCTTGAAATCGGCGACGACCAGTGCGATCCGAAGCAGGCCGTGCAGGTTGCCAACGATCTGGTGAAGAAGGGCGTTGCCTTCGTCGCCGGTCACTTCTGCTCGGGCTCCTCGATCCCGGCCTCGGCTGTCTATGCCGAAGAAGGTATCGTGCAGATCACCCCGGCCTCGACCAACCCGGCCTTCACCGAAGACATGGCCGCCAAGGGCGTGAAGACCGTGTTCCGCACCTGCGGTCGCGACGACGCGCAAGGCGTGTTCGCGGGTCCGTGGCTGGCCACGACCTATACCGGCAAGAACGTCGCCATTCTCGACGACAAGTCGGCCTATGGTCAGGGTCTCGCCAACGAAACCGCCAAGAACTTTGAAGGTGCCGGTGGCAAGATCGCACTCCGCGACACCTACACCGCCAAGGAAAAGGACTTCTCGGCGCTCATCAGCAAGCTGAAGGACGCCAAGATCGACGCCGTTTACATCGGCGGCTACCACAACGACGTTGGGTTGATCGTTCGTCAGGCACGTGAGCAGGGCCTCGAAGCCGCTGTGATCTCGGCTGACGCGCTCAACACGGCTGAGTTCTGGTCGATCTCGGGTCCGGCCGGCGAAGGTCTGCGCTACAGCGACGGCGCCTCGGCGGTCAATCTCGACTCCGCCAAGGACGTGGTTGCCGCGTTCCGCGCCGACAAGTACGAGCCGGAAGGTTACACGCTGAACAGCTACGCCGCGATCCAGGCTTGGGCCGCTGCCGCGACGAAGGCGAATGCGACCGATGGTGCCAAGGTGGCCGAAGCGCTCCGCGCTGCTCCGGTTCCGACTGTCATCGGCGATCTGACCTTTGATGCCAAGGGCGATCTCACCAAGGTGAACTACGCCTGGTACGTCTGGCACGATGGCAAGGCGGTCCAAGAGCCGTTGAACTAAACCCTGCGGCTCAGCTTTGAGCCAAAGGAAAAAGCCCGGGCCTCGGCCCGGGCTTTTTTGTTGCGCCGCAGTAACGCGACCTTTGCGTGCCAGGACTTGCGCGGCGCATCACCGCTCAGTATTCGTTATCGCGACCGAAGAAATCTCGGCAAGGGTTCTGGGGGGAAATGTGACGGTAGGTCGTCTTCTTGCGACTCAGCTCCTGGCTGCTTTGTTGCTGGGCGGCTGCGTCGGTGTTGAAACAGGTCCGACCAAGGCGGAGACAGAAGCCGCGGCCGCGCGCGTCGTGGCTGACGCAACGGCGGCTCAAGCGGCGGCCGAGCAATCAGGTACCATCCATATCGGTGTCGCCGGTCCGATGAGCGGCGATCTCGCTGTCTTTGGCGAACAGTTGCAGCGCGGCGCAGAAATGGCGGTGCGCGATATCAACGCGGCCGGCGGAGTCCTCGGTCGCACGCTGACACTCGACATCGCCGACGATCATTGCAGCGCCAGGGAAGATGCCGATAACGCCGCCAACGACCTGGTCGCAAAGGGTGTCGTCTTCGTCGACGGGCATTTCTGTTCAGGCTCCTCGATCCGCGGATCGAAGATCTATGCGCCGGCCAATGTCCTGCAGATCACGCCGTCTTCGAGCAACGCGTTGCTGACCGACACGGCGGCGCAGAGCAAAATCACCACGCTGTTGCGCGTCGTCGGGCGTGACGAAATGCAGGCCGACTTCGCCGCCGATTGGCTGACCCATGTCTATGCCGGCCAGCCGATCGTCGTGGTCAGTGACAACAGTCTTTACGGCAAGGGCATCGCCGCACGCCTTCTGGCGGGCTTGAAGGAAAGGGGGGTGACGCCGGTCCTCAACGCCTCCTTTGCGCAAGGCCAGACCAGTTACGGCAACCTTGTCGCCAAGCTGAAGGAGATCAAGCCCAGCGCGCTCTATGTCGCGGCCTATCACGACGACATCGGCCGTCTCGTCTGGGCGATGCGCGCATCGCGCGTGGATGCGGAGATCGTCGGTCCCGACTCCCTCAACACCCCGGAATTCTGGTCCTATGCCCAAGGCCGCGGCAATGGCGTCCGCTTCAGCAATGCGGCACTCGCCGTCGAGCGGCCGGAAGCCGCCGAGGTCGTAGCAAGCTTCCGGGCGGCGGGCCAAGAGCCGGACGGCTATACCCTCAACGCCTACGCCGCGGTCCAGGTCTTTGCCGCCGCAGCGACGGCCACCAAGGGCACGGACGCCAAGGAGATTGCCGCCTATCTGCGCCAGAATACGGTCAAGACGGTCCTGGGCGACCTCAGCTGGGACGAAAAGGGCGATCTCACCCAGGCCGGCTACATCTGGTATGTCTGGCGGGACGGCTTGGCCGTCCGCGAATAGCCCTTTTCCAGGCTTCAGACGGCATAGTTTGTGGTTGGCGCGGACCCCGGCCCAGCTATATGGTAGCCCCGCCTGAACCCGTCGATTTCGGCCGGTTTGGGCATCTTGCATATTGGGCCGGGTGAGACGTCAAGAGATGGCTGAGAAGATCGCAATTGCCAGCGACCATGGTGGGTTTGATCTGAAAACCCAATTGAAGCAGGAGCTTGAACGGCTCGGCTTCGAGCCGTTGGATCTTGGCACCGATGGCCCCGCCTCGGTCGACTACCCCGATTTCGCCGTCAAGATGGCGCAGACCCTGAAAGCGGGCGATGCGACACGCGGCGTCCTGATCTGCGGCTCCGGCATCGGTATCTCGATCGCCGCCAACCGCCATACCCATATTCGCGCGGCCCTTTGCCATGATCATCTGACCGCCTATCTCGCGCGCTGGCACAACAACGCCAACGTCCTCTGCTTAGGGGGCCGCACGACGGGACCGGATGTCGCTAAGGACTGTTTGCAGGTGTTTCTTGGGACAGATTTCGAAGGTGGCCGTCACCAAAATCGCGTCGCCAAGCTGGGATAAGGCTTGCTGAGAGCCGGCGGCGTTTCATGCCGCGGTGATGGCCAGGAAAGGTTAAGAGAATGAACAAAGAGACCAATAATTATAAGCCGATGCCGGGCTTCTTCGAGAAGCCGCTGGCCGAGCAGGACGCGGCCATTTTCGACGCGATCGGCAAGGAATTCCATCGCCAGCAGGACCAGATCGAGCTGATCGCCTCGGAGAACATCGTCTCCCGCGCAGTGCTGGAAGCGCAAGGGTCGGTCCTCACCAACAAATACGCCGAAGGCTATCCGGCCAAGCGCTATTACGGCGGCTGCGAATATGTCGACATCGCGGAATCGCTCGCGATCGACCGCGCCAAGAAGCTGTTCAATTGCAAATACGCCAACGTCCAGCCGCATTCCGGCGCGCAGGCTAATCAGGGCGTCTTCATGGCCCTGCTGCAGCCGGGCGATACCTTCATGGGCCTCAATCTCGCAGCCGGCGGTCACCTGACGCACGGCTCGCCTGCCAACCAGTCGGGCAAGTGGTTCAAGGTCGTGTCCTACACGGTCGATCCCGCGACCCTGCGCGTTGACATGGATGAAGTCGAACGCCTGGCACTGGAATCCAAGCCGAAGCTGATCCTGGCGGGCGGTTCGGCCTATCCGCGCTTCTGGGACTTCGCGCGCTTCCGCAAGATCGCCGATGCGATCGGTGCCGTGTTCATGGTCGACATGGCACATTTCGCCGGTCTCGTGGCAGCCGGTGTGCATCCGAGCCCCTTCCCGCACGCCCATGTCGTCACCACCACGACGCACAAGACATTGCGCGGCCCGCGTGGTGGCATGATCCTCGCCGACGATGAGGATCTGGGTAAGAAGATCAACTCCGCGATCTTCCCGGGCCTTCAGGGCGGCCCGCTCATGCATGTCATCGCCGCCAAGGCGGTGGCCTTTGGCGAAGCGCTGAAGCCCGAGTTCAAGGTCTATGCCCAGCAGGTCATCGACAACGCCAAGGTGCTGGCCGAGACAGTCATCGAAGGCGGCTTTGCCATCACCAGCGGCGGCACCGACAACCATCTGATGCTGGTCGATCTGCGGCCGAAAAAGCTGACCGGCAAGGCTGCCGAGATCACGCTCGACCATGCCGGCATCACCTGCAACAAGAACGGCATTCCCTACGATACCGAAAAGCCGATGATCACCTCGGGTATCCGTCTGGGTACACCGGCGGGCACGACGCGCGGTTTCGGTACCGGGGAATTCCGCCTGATTGGTAAACTGATCTGCCGCGTGCTGGATGGGCTCGCGGCGCATCCCGATGACAATTCGGCGACGGAAGCTGCCGTGCGCAAGGAAGTCAAAGCCTTGTGCGCCAAGTTCCCGATCTACCCGAACCGGTAATCGGGGTTAATTAGGGGAAGAGGGGAAATATGCGCTGCCCGTTCTGCGGCAATGAAGACACCCAGGTGAAGGATTCGCGGCCGACCGACGACAACGCCGCGATCCGACGCCGGCGCCAATGTGGCAATTGTGGCGCCCGCTTCACCACATTCGAGCGCGTGCAGTTGCGTGAGCTCGTGGTGGTGAAAAGCAATGGGCAGCGCGAACCCTTTGAACGCGAAAAGCTGATGCGCTCGATGCAGACCTCGCTCAGGAAGCGTCCGGTCGATGCCGAGCGGCTGGAGCGGGTCGTCAACGGCATCGTCCGTCGCCTGGAAAGCTCCGGCGAAAGCGAAGTGCCGACCTCGATGATCGGCGAAGCCGTCATGGATGCGCTGGCCAGTCTCGACAAGGTAGCTTACGTGCGCTTTGCCTCGGTCTATCGCAATTTCCGCGAAGCCAAGGATTTCGAGACCTTTATCGGCAAGCTCGGTGGCGAGAACGACTAAGGTCCCCAGTGATAGCGACCGCGCCCATATGGGTGCGGCGCTGGGCCTGGCCCGTCGCGGGCTCGGCCGCGTTTGGCCAAATCCCAGTGTTGGCTGCGTTATCGTCGGCGCGGATGGTCGCGTCGTCGGGCGCGGACACACGCAGCCAGGCGGGCGCCCGCATGCCGAAGCCGAGGCTTTGGCCCTGGCCGGCAAGGCGGCGCGCGGAGCTACGGCTTATGTCACCCTGGAACCCTGCGCCCATCACGGCAAGACGCCGCCTTGTGCCGACGCGCTGGTGGCCGCGGGCATCAGGCGCTGCGTCATCGCGACCGGCGATCCGGATCCACGCGTCGCTGGCGGTGGCACGGCCATCCTGAAAACTGCCGGAATTGAGATCCTCGAAGGCGTCCTGGAAGAAGAGGCGCGGGAACTCAACGCCGGCTTCTTCGCCCGCATCGAGCTTGCCCGTCCGCTGGTCACCTTGAAGCTTGCAACCTCCCTCGACGGCAAGATCGCGACTCTGTCGGGCGAAAGCAAATGGATCACCGGTCCGGCGGCGAGGGGCGTCGGCCATCAGCTCCGCGCCAACCATGATGCCATTCTGGTCGGGTCGGGTACGGCCCTGGCCGATGACCCGGAACTGACCTGCCGCCTGCCCGGATTGGAAACCCGCTCACCCATCCGGATCGTCCTCGACAGTCGCCTGCGCCTGCCGCTCACGGCCAAACTGGCCACCGGCCAGGCCCGTCATCCGACCTGGTTGGTGACAGGCGCCGACCATGCCCCGGCCAAGCTCGCCCATTACCGAGAGGCGGGGGTCACCCTCATCCAGCTACCGACGGGGACGTCCGGGCGGGTCGATCTGCCCGCCGTCCTCGTCGCCCTGGGCGAGCGGGGCTTGACCCGCCTGCTGGTCGAAGGCGGCGCCAATCTCGCCACGAGCTTGCTCGCCGCTGACCTTGTCGACCGCCTCGCCTGGTTCCAGGCGCCGCTGGTGATCGGCGATGACGGCATGGCTGGTATCGGTGAATTGGGCAGGGCGCAGCTTGACCGGATCCAGCGTTTTGCGCTTCTGTCCGACCAACGCATGGGGCCGGATGGCTTCGCCTTCTATCGCCGCGTGATCTGATATTCAAGATTCAATCAAGTGGCTAAGATACGGATCATAAAAGATGTTTACAGGAATTGTGACGGACCTCGCCACGGTTCGTGCGCTGAAGCCAGGTCCAGTGACCCGGCTTGAGATCGCGACGAGCTACGACACGGCCGGCATTGCCTTGGGGGCGTCGGTTGCCTGCAACGGCTGCTGCCTCAGCGTCGTCGAAAAGGGCGCTGGTTGGCTGGCTTTCGAGGCCGCGCAGGAGACCCTCAACGTCACCACGCTCAAGGATTGGCAGGTCGGCCACCGCATCAATCTCGAACGCCCCATGCAAGTTGGCGACGAGCTGGGCGGGCATATCGTGGCCGGTCACGTCGATGGTATCGGCACGGTGGTGATCGCTGCGGAAGATCAGGGCAGCCTGAGGTTGACCGTCGAAGTCCCTGAAAATTTGGCAAAATATATCGCCTCCAAGGGTTCGGTGACGATCGACGGGGTATCCCTCACGGTCAATGAAGTGGCCGGAAACCGTTTCGGCGTCTGCCTCATTCCGATCACGCGCGAGGCCACCAATCTGGGCAAGGCCGTTGTCGGCCAGCGGGTCAATCTGGAGATCGACCTCATCGCGCGTTATGTCGCGCGGCTATTAGGCCAGGACGGAAACTAAAGCGATCCTCGACCTTGCCGGCCGAAGCCGCTAAGAAGGCGCCAACAATCCCTTCAGAGTTTAGGAATTATGACCGTTAAGCCACATATCATGGCCTCCCATATTCCACATATTATGGTCGTCGAGGCGCGCTTCTACGAAGACCTGTCCGACGCCCTTTGGGAGGGCGCCCAGCGCGCCCTCGACACCGTCGGCGCCACCTATGAGCGCTTCACGGTGCCAGGTGCCTTGGAAATCCCGGCCGTCATTCGTCTGGCCCACCTCGCGGCCGAGGCTGGCCAGATGACCAAGCCGTTCGACGGCTATGTGGCGCTGGGCTGTGTCATCCGCGGCGAGACCACCCATTACGAGACGGTCTGTAACGAGAGCGCCCGCGGCCTCATGACGCTCGCCACCGATTTCGGCCTGTGCATCGGCAACGGCATCCTCACTTGCGAGAATGACGAGCAGGCCTGGGTCCGCGCCAAGGCCAATGAGCTCGACAAGGGCGGCGGGGCCGCCCTCGCGGCGTTGAGCCTGATCGCCGCGCGCAAGCTGCTGGTGTCATAAATGGCCGACGAAAAAGCCGTCAGCGGCAAGGAACGCAGTCAGCAATTGGCGCTGGAGCGCCGGGCGGCGCGCCTGGCCGCCGTGCAGGCGCTCTATCAGTGGGAGCAGACCGGCACCAAGCCGGACGTGATCATTTCCGAATTCAGCGTCCATCGTATCGCCCGCCGTCCCCAGGAAGGCGAGGATGCCGAACTGCCACCGGCTGACCGCAAGCTCTTTACCGAACTGGTCCGCGGTGTCGCCGCTGGGGTTTCCGAACTCGACGACATGCTCTCGGCCGTCATCTCCGATGAATGGCGGGTTGAACGACTGGAATCGATCCTGCGCGCCATCATGCGCTGCGGGGCCTATGAGCTCGCCCATCGCCAGGACGTGCCGCCCAAGGTCGTGATCAGCGAATATGTCGCCGTGGCCGACGCCTTCTTCGGCGAGAAGGAGACCGGCATGACCAACGGTGTCCTCGACAAGCTGGCACAGTCGCTGCGGCCAGGTGAATTAGGGGCGGGGCGCGGTGGCAAAACTACCGGGTGAGTTTGATCTCATCGCGCGCTACTTCGCGCCGCTTGCGGCCGGCATGCCCGGCGCTCTAGGTCTCACCGACGATGCGTGCACGCTGACGCCGCTACCCGGCCAGGACCTTGTCCTGACGGTTGATGCGCTGGTGGCTGGCGTCCATTTCCTGCCCGACGATCCCGCCGACCTCGTTGCGCGCAAGATGCTGCGGGTCAACCTCTCCGACCTTGCCGCCAAGGGTGCCAAGCCCATCGGCTATCTGATGGCGACCGCCTTCTCCCCTGACATCGATGAAAAGTGGGTGGCGGATTTCGCCCGTGGCCTCGCGGCCGACCAGGCTGAATTCGGCATCTCCCTGATGGGTGGCGACACCGTGGCGACGCCAGGACCCTTGAGCCTGTCGCTGACCGCGATCGGTTCGGTGCCCTCCGGCCGCGCCCTCCGGCGCAACGGGGCCAGGCCTGGCGACATCGTGCTCGTCTCCGGCTCGATCGGCGACGGGGCGCTCGGCCTCAAGGTATTGCGCCATGAATTTCTGGGAGCACCCAGCGCCGACCGGAATTACTTGAGCGGCCGCTATCATCTGCCGCAACCCCGCGTGACCTTGGGCCAGGCCCTGCTGAAGACCGGCCATATCCACGCGATGATGGATGTGTCCGACGGCCTCGTGGCCGATCTCGCACACATCGCTGAGGCCTCGGGCGCTGGCGCCATCCTCCGCGCCAATGACGTGCCGATCTCGGAACCCGCCGCTGCCATCCTCGCGGATGAACCCGATCTGCTGCCCCTGCTGCTCACCGGCGGTGACGATTACGAACTGCTGCTGACCGCGTCACCGGCAGCGGTCGCTGATCTCATGGGCCTAGCCGCCGAACTCGACATCCCCCTGGCCGTGATCGGCGAGATCGTCGCCGGCAGCGGCGTCTCCGTCAAAGACCGCGACGGCGCCGCACTTGAAATCGGCAGCAGCGGCTTTCGGCACTTCTGACTACTCAGACGGCAGCATAATAAACTCGTCATGGTCCGCGAAGGCGGACCACCCACGAGTTTGATTGCGATTGAAGAAAGTAAGTCGTGGGTGGTCCGCCTTCGCGGACCATGACGATTGGTGAATGAGCGAGACCTAAACCCCCAGTCCCAGCGCCCTCAATTCCGCCAGCGCCGTCCCATCATTGCGGAAATGCACGGCCTTGATGCCGAGCTTGCGCGCGGCGTCGATATTGGCCTGGTTGTCGTCGATGAAGGCGCATTGCTCCGGCGGCAGGGCGATCTTCTCCAGCAGGTGGTGATAGATCTCCGGATCCGGCTTGATCATCCGCAGATGCCCGGAGACCGCGACATATTTCATCTGCTTGACGAAGGGCAGGTGATGGCTGCCGGTCTCATAGGTCTCGGCCGACCAGTTGGTGAGGCCATAAGCGGGAATACCCGCCGCCAGCACCCGATCCAGAATGTCATGCCCCTCGGCGACCGGGCCCGACACCATCTCGTCCCAGCGTGCGTGGAAGGCTTCGATCAGCGGGGCATGCTGCGGATGCAGGGCGCTCAAGCTGGCGATGGCCTCGGCCCAGGTGCGGCCGCGGTCCTGTTCCAAATTCCAGGCGGGGCTGCAGACATCGCGCAGAAACGCTTTCCGTGCCGCGGCATCGGGGATCAGTCGGCGATAGAGGTTTTCCGGGTCCCAGCCGACGAGAACGTTGCCGAAATCGAAAATGACGGCGCCTATGGTCATGAAAATCCTCTGCTTTCGGGGAATCAGGCGGTTCGTGTAGAGTGGCCCGGAATGTGAAGGCCGAATATGGCAATTTTTGGCGCGCGTCGGTAGGTGCATGAAGAAGCTGATCATCCTGCTTGTCGTTCTGCTCCTGCTCGGTGGCGGTGGCGCTGCGGCGTGGTGGTTTTTCCTGAAACCGCCAGAAGATGGGGCGTCGGTGGTCGAGGAACTGCCGCCGCCGGTCCTCACTCAGGTCGATCTGCCGCTGATCTCGATCTCCATCATCAAGAACAACAAATCGACCCAGCGCCTCGACTTCCTCATCTCCGTGGTGTTCGACGCCCCTGAGAAGCAGACACTCATGAATGAACGCATGCCGCAATTGATGGACGCCATCGTGACGGAACTCCACGGCCTGCTGCCGCGCAAGATGGTGGAGCAGGGCGGCTTCGACCGCGTCTATCTCGAGGAGCGCCTGACCAAGATGGCCGAGACGCAGTTCGGCAAGGGCACGCTCAACAAGATCTATATCCGGGACATGCAGGTCTATAAATGACTGCAGTGCACCTGCCTGTGGTGAGCGCGCATCGCGCGGTCTTCGTGCTGGCGATGGCGCAGGCCACCGCCATGATCTGCAACACGATCATGATCGTGACCTCGGCACTCACCGGCCAGATGCTGGCGGCCGACAAGGGCTGGGCCACATTGCCGCTCGCCTGCCAGTTCATCGCCACCATGCTGACGACCTTTCCAGCCTCGTTCCTGATGAAGCGCATCGGCCGCAAGCGCGGCTTCATGGTGGGCGCCCTCATCGGCATCATCGGCGGCCTGATCATGGCAGGCGCCACCTATGTCGCGAGCTTCTGGCTGTTTGCGCTCGGCAACACGATCTTTGGCGTCTCGGCAGCCTTCACGCTGTTCTATCGCTTTGCCGCGGCGGAAGCAGCCGACGACGCCTTCCGGCCGAAGGCGATCTCGCTGGTAATGGCCGGCGGCGTCATCGCCGCATTGGTGGGGCCGGAGCTGTCCAAGCTCGGCCAGGATTTCCTGATGCCCCATCTCTTTGCCGGCGACTTCCTCTTCATCGTCGGCCTCTCGGTCCTGGTCGTGCTGTTGCTTGTGCCGCTGCAACTGCCGCCGGTTGCCGGCATCGGCCCCAACATCACGCTGGAACCGGCGCGGCCGCTGCTGGAGATCGTGCTGCAGCCGCGCGCCTTGTCGGCGATCCTGGCGGCCATGCTGGGCTACGGTGTCATGTCCTTCGTGATGACGGCGACGCCGCTGGCCATGACCTTCTGCGGCTTCAACCTCAAGACCGGCATCGCCTTCGTCATCCAATGGCATGTGCTGGCGATGTTCGCCCCCAGCTTCGTCACCGGCCATATCATCAAGCGCTTCGGCGAGTTCCGCGTCATGTCGGCTGGCGTGCTTTGCTACGTGGTCTCAATCGCCATGGGCATGAGCGGCATCGACATCCACCATTTCTGGATTGCGCTGGTGCTACTGGGATTGGGTTGGAATTTTCTTTATGTCGCCGGCACCAGCCAGCTCACCAAATGCTACCGTCCCTCTGAACGCGCCAAGATCCAGGCCTTCAACGATTGCATGATCTTCTCCGCCGTGGCGCTGTGCTCCTTCATCGCCGGTACCGTCGAGCAGGCCTTCGGCTGGGATTGGGTCCTGCGCGGCGCTATCGTGCCGGTGTTCTTCATCGCCGCGGCGCTGGTGTTCGGCTGGCGGCGGGAAGTTGCTTTGGCAAAGTGAGGTCACCATGACCGACGCCATGGAAGAATATGACGGCCGCATGCTGACCCTCCTGCAGATGATCTGGGGGGAGGGGTATCTGTCGCCGGGTGGCCCGCAGGCGGTGCGCGATATCGCACATGGTGTTGATCTCGGGCAGAAGCATGTGCTGGATATCGGCTGTGGCCTCGGTGGTCTCGATCAGGTGCTGCTGACCCTGGGCGCCCGCCATGTCACCGGCATCGATGTTTCGCCCGCCATCGTCGAGCGCGGGCAGGAACGCATCCGCCGCTCCGGCCTCGGCAACCGGCTGGAGATCAAGCTGGTGGCACCAGGACCGCTGCCCTTCGCCGATGCCAGCTTCGATGTCGTCTTCGGCAAGGATGCCTGGCTGCATATCCCGGACAAGGCCGCGCATTTCGCCGAAGTGCGCCGCGTGCTGAAGCCAGGCGGGCGCATTGCCGCGGGCGATTGGATGAAGGCGCCCGGTCCCTACAGCCGCGACATGGCGTATTTCTTCGAGATGGAGGGGCTCACCTACCATCTCGTTACTCTTGCCGACTACGGCACGCTGCTGCATGAGGCGGGCTTCACCGACATCCGGCTCGAGGACATCACCGAGCGTTACCGCGCCGAAGCCCATGACGAACTGGCCCGCATGCAGGGCGAATTGGCGAAAATGATGCTGGCCGAACTAGGCCCGGAGGCGAACGCCCATTTCATCGAAGACTGGCGCGCGCTCACTGTCGTCCTCGACAAGGGCGAGCTGCGCCCGGCGCGCATTTGGGCGACCAAGCCGGCCGCCTGAGTTCGCGCTGCAGCGCAACATAAATTGCGACTCGTATTTTCGGCATCTTTGCCGGGGCTTGGGCGTTCAATACCCCTGCGGCGCGAATGGCGGGCAGGGCCCCTTCGGTTGCAACAGCATGCCTATTCCTTTATGTTCCGGCCACTTTTAATGATCGCCGTAGGTGATCTCCCGGTCCCACACCCAAGGCCCGCGAGCGACCCCAAACGGCGGCACGCCAACTCAATTCTGAATAGGGGATACAAGAATGGATTCGTGGCTTTGGGGAGTAATCGCCTGCGGCGTCTTCGCGCTGCTCTACGGCGTCTGGGCGACCAGATCCGTCCTGGCGGAGAGTGCCGGTAATGCGCGCATGCAGGAAATCGCTGCAGCGATCCAGGAAGGCGCCAATGCCTATCTGAACAAGCAATATACCGCGATCGCGATCGTCGGCGTCATCGTGACCGTCGTCCTTCTCGTTTTCCTGTCGACCCTGTCGGCGGTCGGCTTCGTCATCGGCGCCGTGCTGTCGGGGATCACCGGCTATGTCGGTATGAATGTCTCGGTCCGCGCCAATGTGCGCACGGCTGAAGCGGCGCGCCGCGGCATGGCCCCGGCGCTCGACGTAGCGGCGAAGTCTGGCGGCATCACCGGCATGCTGGTGGTCGGCCTCGGCCTCATCGGCGTTGCCGGCTATTACGGCATTCTGAAATCGTCGGGCGTCGAAATGCGCGCGATGCTGGAAGCGCTGGTCGGTCTCTCCTTCGGTGCCTCGCTCATCTCCATCTTCGCCCGTCTCGGCGGCGGCATCTTCACCAAGGGCGCCGATGTCGGCGCCGATCTGGTCGGCAAGATCGAAGCTGGAATCCCGGAAGATGATCCCCGCAACCCCGCCGTCATCGCCGACAATGTCGGTGACAATGTCGGCGATTGCGCCGGCATGGCCGCCGATCTCTTCGAGACCTTCGCCGTCACCGTGGTCGCCACGATGCTGCTGGGCTCGATCTTCTTCACCGGCCCGGCCCAGGAAATCCTGATGCTGCTGCCGCTGCTGATCTGCGGCGCCAGCGTCATCGGCTCCGTCGTCGGCATGTTCGCCATCAAATTGGGCGCCAGCCAGAACATCATGGGCGCCCTCTATAAGGGCCTCATCACGGCCAGCGTCATCTCGATCGTCATCATCGCCGGCCTGGTCCAGTACCTGTTTGGCTTTGGCGTGATCGAGGGCACGACGCTGACCGGCAGTGCCATCTTCTGGTGCGCGGTCGTTGGCCTTGCGGTCACCGGCCTCCTGGTCTGGATCACCGAATACTACACCTCGACGGCCTACCGTCCGGTGCGCTCGGTGGCGCAGGCTTCGACCACCGGCCATGCCACCAACATCATCCAGGGTCTCGCGGTTTCGATGGAAGCCTGCGCACTCCCGGTGCTGGTGATCTCGGCAGCCATCGTCGCGGCCTTCAGCCTCGGCGGTCTCTATGGTATCGCCATCTCCGCCACCACCATGCTGTCGCTGGCCGGCATTGTCGTCGCTCTCGACGCCTATGGCCCGGTCACTGACAACGCCGGCGGTATCGCGGAAATGTCCGAACTCCCGCCGGAAGTCCGCAAGGTCACGGATGCGCTGGATGCGGTCGGCAACACCACCAAGGCGGTCACCAAGGGCTATGCCATCGGTTCGGCAGCGCTCGCGGCCCTGGTGCTGTTCGCGGCCTATACCGAGGATCTGAAGCACTACTTCCCGCAGCTGATTGATCAGATCAAGTTCGAGCTGAACAATCCCTACGTGGTCATCGGCCTGTTCATCGGCGGCGCCCTGCCGTTCATGTTCGCGTCCATGGGCATGATGGCGGTGGGTCGTGCGGCGGCCTCGGTCGTCGTCGAAGTGCGCCGTCAGTTCAAGGAAATCCCGGGCATTATGGAAGGCACGGCCAAGCCGGAATACGGCAAGGCGGTCGCCATGCTCACCACCGCGGCGATCAAGGAGATGATCATCCCCTCCTTGCTGCCGGTGGCGGCACCGATCGTGCTCTACTTTGTCATCGCGACCGTTGCGGGGCAGGCCGAGGGCTTCATCGCTTTGGGCGCCATGCTGCTGGGCACGATCGTCACGGGCCTCTTCGTGGCCATCCAGATGACCTCTGGTGGTGGCGCCTGGGACAATGCCAAGAAGTACATTGAAGACGGCCATCACGGCGGCAAGGGCTCCGACGCCCACAAGGCCGCAGTGACCGGTGATACGGTCGGTGATCCCTACAAGGACACCGCCGGTCCCGCCGTCAACCCGATGATCAAGATCACGAACATCGTGGCCTTGCTTCTGCTGGCAGCACTCGCCCACTAAGCGAGGCAAGTCATCGCTGAAACGGAAACCCCGGCCGAGCAATCGGCCGGGGTTTTCTTTTGGCTGAAGGGAAGGTTGCATGCCGTGGCGCCAGGGTTCGCCTCAGGGCATGGTGGGCGGCGACATCCCATTCGTTTGCGCGGGCAAGCCACCGGCTTTGCCTTCCTCGATGAGTGCCGCCCGGCGCTGCGCATACATGCTGCGCAGCGCGGCGTAGTAATCGAGCGAATTCTTCTCCAGATCATCGGTGACGTCGAGCATGCGAGCGCGTCCGTCGATGGCGTCCGCCACCGAGCCCGTCATCCGGACAACCTGCATGGTGCTGCCGGGAACGTAAGCGACCGGATCGCCGAAGAGTCCGATAGCCGTACCGACGGTGTCGCGCAGGTTCGACGGGCCAAGCAGCGGAAGCTGTACACTCGGTCCGGGACCGACGCCCCAGACGCCCAAGGTCTGCCCGAAATCGGCCTCGTGCGCTGGCAGGTCCCAGTCGGTCGCGACATCAAACAGCCCGGCGCCGCCGACCGTCGTGTTGACGACAAACCGCTGCGTGATGGTCCAGGCCCGATTCATATTCCCTTGCAGCACGTCGTTCACTGCAATGACAGGTGCCTTAAGGTTCTGGCCGAAATTGCGCACGCCGTTACGGACGCCGCCCGGCACGTACTCCTGGTAGGTGCGCGCCACCGGCTGCAGGGCGTTGCGGTCAACCCACTGATTGCCGTCAAAGATAACCCGGTTGGTCGGTTCGGCGGGATCATTCGCTTCATCATAGACCGCACGCGCGATCGGATCGGTTGGAACCTGCGCGCAGGCGCTAAGAACCATGAGCGAGATTAGCATGGTCGCTCGGCCGAGGGGAGCAGTCGCGAAAAGTCTACGGCGTGCGATATCAGCGTGCGAACAGTGCGGAGACATGAGCGACCTCTCAGAAGTTGAAGACAAGGCCGAGGGCAACGACACCCTGCGTCGCACTTCCTGCGTCATCGACGATCGGGCTGTCGGCCGCATCGCCGACCAGCTGCATGACTTTCGCGTTTCCCGTGATGGCCCAATGCTCCGTCATCATGTACGTCGCATTGACGGAGAGGCCGAGATCCTTGATGCCGCCCTCGGCATCATAGGCTGCTAAGCCGCTCCGCAGAGCGTTGTTGGCGTCGATGCCAAAATAGGTCTCGTTGTACCTGTCATTGGCGTAAGTGGCGGAAGCATTGAAGCCGAGCCGCAGGCTGTCCCAGGGCGAAAAACTATAGGACGGCCCGAACGTGATGAGCGTTCCGTCACGATCGCTGCCGACACCGCTCAGGATTTCGACGTCAAAACCCAGTTGGTCGCTCTCATCCAGCACTGCCTTGACGTACATCTTGGCAAATCCGCCCATCGCGACGGTGCCCTCAATGTCCCGCAAGGCGTCGACGGCATCGTTTTTCACGTCATCGCGGCCGAAGCGATAGGCGAGGGACGGCCCAAGCTCCAGACCAAAGGGCAACACGCCCGCCGGCATGACGTTGGCGCGGAGCTTGGATCCGCGCGCCTCGATATAATATTCGTCATAGGCCAACTTGCCGGCGGCGAACGGCGCCGGCTGATAGTCATCGGAACCCTCATAGTCCGGCACGATCGCGCCGCCGAGGGTGAGGTAGCCGGTGAAGCCCTTTTTATCCTCCGCCTGTGCAAGCGCAGTCGCAAGACACCCGATGAGCCCCACAAGCAATGCCGTCCCTGCCCGAATGACAAATTGAGTTGATGTCACGGTTCTCTCCTTGAATGGTGGCGCCTCTTAGGCCGGCCTTTGATTGCGCCACCATATCGTTTGAAATAATAGAACGCAACCGTATCGTTCTATTTATTTTCGCCGCATGCGAAATCCTGTGCTAAACACGAGTCATGACGCCGAAGAAGACATCGCCTCTCAAAGAATCCAGCCGTGCCAAACGACCCTATGGTGGCCGGCCATCGCTGGAAGAAGCCGAACAATTGCACGGCCGCATTCTCGATGCCGCTGCCGAGCTGTTCACAAAAAATGGTTACGGCGAGACCAGCGTCGAAGCTATTGCCACCCATGCCGGCATCGGAAAGCTGACGCTCTACCGCCGCTTCGCCGACAAGGAGGCGTTGTTTCTGGCCGTGGTGATTCGCATGGCCGAGGAGGCCCGCGCGGCGCTGGCGAAGGTGGGCGAGAGCGAGGGAAGTCTGCCCGAAATCCTCACGGCCACCGGACGGCAATTGCTGAGCGTCGTTCTGTCGCCGCAGTCCATCGCCTTTCACCGCATTCTGTTCGCGGAATCGGCGCGGTTGTCCGAGGTCCGCGCACGCGTCTCCCGGTACGTCAGCTCGGAGAACGAGGATTCAATCCGCTTGCTCTTCCGCCGCCTGGCGGACCGCGGCATGGTGAAGAGCGAGGATGTTGCCTTTCTCGACCAGCAATTCGTTCATGCGATCATGGGCAGGCCGCTCCGGCAGGCTCTGCTCGGGGCGCCACCGATGAGTGCACGCGCGCAGGACGAGCATGTCCGCAAAGCCGTGGCGCTGTTTCTGCACGGCATGGCCATATCGTCACCACGCTCAAAATAATCGCCGCTCGCGAGCGTAGCCTCGATGTCTCAGCCTTTGGTATTACCCGTGAAAAAGCCCTGCAGCTCCGCGAAACCCATGGCTTTTTCGGAAAATCGGAACGTGCCTTGCGTGCGCATTTCCCGGGCGGCGTCCACAAAGGCACCATAGGCAAGCCGCGCCAAGGCCGAGCCGACACTGATGCGCTTGACGCCGGCATCCGCCAGTTCTGCAACACCAAAGGTGGTTCCGGGTAAGCCCATCACGATGTTAACCGGCTTCGTCAATGCGCTGCAAACAGCTCGGATGGTTTCGAGGTCATGGAGGCCCGGCGCATAGAGCACATCGGCGCCCGCCCTTTCATAAGCTTGCAGGCGTTTCAGCGTGTCGTCGAGGTCACGCCGTCCCCAGAGGAAATTCTCGCAGCGCGCCGTCAGCACAAAATCATGCGGCAAGGCGTTGCGCGCTTGCGCGGCTGCCGCGATCCGTTCGACTGCCAATGCAAAATCATAGATCGGATCATCCGGCCGACCCGTGTGATCCTCCAGCGAACCCCCGGCAAGGCCGATATCCGCCGCGGCGCGGATGGTTTCGGCAGCACTCTCCGGACTGTCGCCGAATCCCTTTTCGAGATCGGCGGAGACGGGCAGGGGTGTTGCCGCGACAATGTCCCGGCAATGAGCCAACGTGGCTTCCCTGGGGACCGCCCCTTCTGCAAGCCCCAGCGAGAACGCCATGCCGGCACTCGTGGTGGCGAGTGCCTCAAAGCCCATGACCGCCAGAATCCGCGCGGTGCCGATATCCCAGGGATTGGGGATGATGAAGGTACCCGGCTGCTCATGCAGCCGACGAAACGCCGCGCCCTTATGTTCCATCTGTATCTTCCCTTCGCCCACAGGAATAGTGAGGCGACACGATAACCAGAAAGGAACAAATAAGGAACATTAATTATCACTATCGAATCCGCCGCCGGCGCACCCGTTGGCACCAGCTTAGCGAGCCAACTGCGCCTTGATCCAAGGATGTTCTGCGCAATCTTCCAGGTCGTCGAAGAGCACGCCTTCCCAGCCGGCTTCGTTTGCCGCTGCGACGACCGCAGGTGAATCGTCGAACATCAGCGGCCTTTCATGTTGGGTGCCGACGATTTCTACGATGCGATCAAAGAAACCGCGCGCAGGTTTCATGACCCCAAGCCGCGCCGAATTGAACATGTCGTCGAACAATCCACCGAGACCGAGATTATTCCACAGATGGAAAGCGCGCAGATGCTCTTGATTGGTTGCGACACACAATTTGGCGGCGCCGGTTCGTTGAAGATCGCGGATGAGCCGCAGGAGGGGATGATTGATCTGAGAGTCCCGCTCAAGCCAATAGCTGACGAGCGACCATGACGATCCCGTAAAGCCCAATTCTGGCAGCGTCTGGTCGAGGGCCGATATCAGCGCCATCTGGCCGGTGAGGACATGGCTCTCAAACAGGCTCTTGATGAACCGGTCGCGAAAGATATCGGGAGAAATTCCCAGATCATCCTCCATATGCTCATCCCACCGGCGCCGCTTCTCTGGTCGGGTGTGATAGCCATGCACCAGCACGCCGTCGACATCGAAGAGAACGAGCCGCATGCCGAGACCTCTCACTCGCCGGTAGCGCCTTGCGTCAAATCCTTGGGTAGATGCCGAAGAAGATCCCAGCGCGTTGCAGCCGCCGCCGGCATCGCTTTTTCAGGTTCCCGTCCACGTAATAGGTCAGCATGATCGATCGACGCTCGCCATCCGCCTCGGTCGTCGTTGGCGCGCTGTGCCAGCTTTCCTTCTGGCGGACGGGGAAGGCGTAGCCGCTGGAAGGCAGAAACTGCATTGCCGTCGGCCGATCGCTCCCATCCTTTTGCTTGGTGGTATGGAAGATCGTTCCGAGATGTGCCTGTGACGTGTCGCTCGGCAGGTAGAACTGTACCGTGATCGCCTTGCTCGGGACGTCGGAGTGGATGCCGATGCGATAGCCGGGAAGATCGCGCACCAGAATCGGCACGGGATAGAGCGGAATGCCTTCCGCCTCCTGCTGAAAGCGATCCTCCAATGCGGTCCGGAATTTCCGCTTGAACGCGTTTTCTAGTTCCGGCGAGCTGAGGGCCGCAGCGACCTTGCTCCAGAGCGAGCGTTGCGGGCGCGGAAGGCGCCAGAGGTTTTCAGGATAGAGATACATGCGCATGCGCGTGCTGCTGCCGTCGGGGCGCAACGCATCGCGTTGATGCAGCGGATGATACTGCTCAACGGCCGGAAGTTTTTCCAAGAGTTCCCGATAGAACTCCGCCGGAAAAACATTCTCCATGCAGATGTGGTCGAAAGGCGCGTTGCGCAGCGCGGCCTTGTCCACAACCCGGACAAGATCAAGCTCTCGCGTCGTTTCGAAAGCCCCCGAAGCGTTTGCGGTGCCTTCAACAAACTGCTGCGACATGGGTGACTCCGAAACTCGGCCGTGGGCTGATCTTACACGCCGCCGGGCGCGCCCGTCGTGCCGGTCGGGCCGGTCTTCGGACCGCCGTCATCCGGGCTGAAGCGGCCCAGATTGCCGAGCATCTGCTGGATGATGGTGAGTTCGTTGCCATGGGTCGGCGTTTCGCGGTCGACCATCGCGACCAGGCGACCATCGGCCTGGTCATAGACCTTCATGTCCTGGACGATGCCGGCACCATCGAAGGCGATGGCCAGCACGCCCTGGTCGATCACGTCGGGTTCGAAGAACGCCGTCTGGCTGGTGCGCTTGGAGACGTAATACCAGACGTCGTCGCCAAAGGTGCCGGTGGTCGAGGGCGAGCCCAGCAGCTGCTCGACCCGGTTCTTGTCGTCCTGGCCGGGCTGGATCTGCACGACCTGCTCCTCATCCGGCACGTTGCCGTGCTGGAGGATCTTCTGCTGGCAACCACCGAGGAGGACCCCCAGGCCAAGAGCGCTGGCCAGCAAAGTCAGTCTAAAGGTGGCCGGGCGGAGAGAGGTGGAGCGCGTCGTCAGGCTGGCCATGGGCGTGGTTCCGGGAACTGCCAAATATGTTGCGCCAGGTCCGGCCCGAAAGTACGGTCCCCAAAGTTTGGGCCCCGTACCGTCATCTGGGCCAAATCGGTGGCGCGCGGTGGCAAATTCGCACCGGCGCTGGCGGACGTCAAGGAAGGGTTCAAGTTGGCGCAATCGGCATTAGGCGGCCTCATTTCCCGCATGCTGCAAGGACCGGGCGAGGTCAAGCAGGTGGCGGCCAAGCTGTTCAACCGGCTGGTAGCCCAGGCCCGTGAGCGGGTGTTCTATGAAAAGCTCGGTGTCCCGGACACGGTCGATGGCCGGTTCGACATGGTGGCACTGCACACATTTCTCATTTTCCAGCGGCTGAAGGGGCGGGGCGACCGCTCCGCGATCCTGGCTCAAGCGCTCTACGATACGCTCATCAACGACATGGAGGCCTCGCTGCGGCAGTTGGGCGCCGGCGATGTCGGGGTCGGCAAGCGGATCCGGGTGATGACTGAGGCGCTCCAGGGCAGAATTAATGCCTATGAAAAGGCGCTGGCCGGCAGCTCCATGGAAATCGAAGGGGCACTGCGGCGCAACCTCTATGGCACGACGGAGCCTGAGACGGATGCCGTGCGGGCGGTCGCCAACTATCTGCGCCGGGCCAAGGATCTATCGGATACGCAGCCGATCGACCGCATCATGCGCGGTGTTTTTGACTTCCCGTCACTGCCGTCGGGCGGCGGCAGTGGGCCGCAACAAGGTTACGGAATTGATTGAGAATGACTAAGGAAGCTGCTGATATTTCAGTTTTTTCGCGAATAATCGAGGTTGGGTCGGTGGGCGTGCGCGCCCATGACCGTCAGCTTGAAGCCAATGCGGCCGAGCGGGCTGCCCTGGCGGAGGTCCTTGACCTGCAGGCGATCGACCGGCTGGTGGCGCAGCTCAGTTTGCGGCGCTTGAGCTCCGGCCTCATTGAGGTGAAGGGCAGACTGGAGAGCGATGTGGTGCAGACCTGCATCGTCACCCTCGAACCTGTCCCGGCCAAGGTCACGGAGAGCTTCCGCCTCAATTTCGGCGATGTGCAGCCGGAGCCTGATCTCACTGAAATCGATATCGATTTTGAAGATTCCGACCCGCCGGAACCGATTCTCGATGGCCAGATCGACCTTGGCGCGCTGGTTGCGGAACAGCTGTCGCTGGGCCTCGACCCCTATCCCCGCAAGGCGGGGGCGTCGGTGCCGCAGGAATTTGGCCCCAATGACGCCGAGATCGCCGCGGAGAATGAACGTGCGGGTACGCGTAAACCGTTCCTGGGTTTGGATAAATTAAAGAAATAGGAAATCGTGGGTCAGGCGGGTACAAAACCTGCGCGCTTGGTAATTGGCTTGCCATCCCCCGGGATTTTCGTTATCTACCCGCCCATTGGCGGCACGCTTGCCGCCGCTATTTTTTTGTGAAGAGAGTGGATCATGGCAGTCCCCAAGAAGAAAACCAGCAAGTCGCGCCGTGACATGCGTCGCAGCCATCATGCGCTGACGGTTACCACGTCGGCCGAATGCCCGAATTGTGGCGAGCTGAAGCGCCCGCACCATGTGTGCGGCTCTTGCGGTCATTATGATGGCCGTGAGGTCGTCGCGCAGGGCACCGAGGCAGACGCAGCGTAACTCCAGACCCGCTGCTATGATGGCCGGGAAGGAGTGACGGGTGAGCACCAGCCTGGCTATATCTCTAGATGCGATGGGTGGCGATAACGCTCCTGATATGGTGATCAGGGGCGCAGATATTGCACGCCAGCGATTCCCCAATGCCCACTTCCTGATGTTCGGCGATGAAGCGCGTCTGAAGCCGATGCTCGATGCGCTGCCCGCCCTCGCCAAAGTCTGCACCATCCGCCATACCGATTCCGTCGTCTCCATGGACGACAAGCCGAGCCAGGCCTTGCGCGGCGGCCGCAACTCGTCGATGCGCCTTGCCATCGATGCCGTTCATAACGGCGAAGCCGGCGCCATGGTATCTGCCGGCAATACTGGCGCGTTGATGGCGATGGCGAAGTTTGTCTTGAAGACCATGCCCGGCATCGACCGCCCGGCGATCGCCTCGTTCTTCCCGACCATGCGCTCGGAAAGCGTCATGCTCGATCTCGGCGCCAATGTGCAATGCGACGCCAACAACCTCGTGCAGTTTGCCGTCATGGGCAACGTGTTCGCGCGGCTGGTTCTAGGTGTTCAGGAGCCCAGCATGGGCATCCTCAATGTCGGCGCTGAGGAGTTGAAGGGCCATGACGCGGTCAAGGTGGCAGCCGCCATTCTGCGCGACGTGCCTTTGCCCGGCAAATTCGTCGGTTTCGTCGAAGGCGATGACATCGCCAAGGGCACGGTCGATGTGGTGGTGACCGACGGCTTCACTGGCAACATCGCCCTCAAGACCATCGAAGGCACCGTAAAGCTTTACGGTCATTGGCTGAAACAGACCTTTTCCGCCACATTATGGTCAAAGATCGCCTATATATTCGCCAGACCCGCCCTCAATGGCCTCCGGGCCCAAGTCGACCCGCGGCGCTATAACGGGGCCATTCTGATGGGCCTCAACGGCATTTGTGTCAAAAGTCATGGTGGCACCGATTCCTATGGTTTTGCCAACGCCATCGGAGTTGCGGTAAATATGGTACAGAATGACGCCATGGAACGCATGAAGCAGGACTTCGCCCAGCTCATGGCCGTACCCGGGGCGGAAGCCGTCGCAGCTGCTCTCTAGCTGAACGTCCATTCAACTTTTGAACGACCTTTCAAAGATTTGAGCCCCGATGGCCCGCAGATCGCTCCTCCTCTCCGCCGGCAGCTATCTCCCCAAAGAGATTTTGACCAATGCGGAACTCGCCAAGCGCGTCGACACGACCGATGAGTGGATTTCGCAGCGCACCGGCATCAAACAGCGCCATATCGCAGCCCCCGGCGAGCTGACCTCGGACCTCGCCGTCCATGCCGCCGAGCAGGCGCTCCACCATGCGGGCCTCCGTGGTGCCGATATCGACATGCTGCTGGTGGCGACCACCACCCCCGACCATACCTTTCCGGCAACCGCCACCAAGGTGCAGCAGCGCATCGGCATGCGCGGCGGGTTTGCCATGGACATCCAGGCGGTCTGCTCGGGCTTCGTCTTTGCACTCGCGACCGCCGACAATTTCATCCGCACCGGCCAGGCGCACCGCGCGCTGGTGATCGGTGCCGAGACCTTCTCGCGCATCCTCGACTGGAACGACCGCAACACCTGTGTGCTGTTCGGCGATGGCGCCGGTGCTGTCGTGCTGGAAGCGGGCGAGGGCAACGGCACCTCGCAGGACCGCGGCATCCTCTGCACCCATCTCTTCTCGGACGGTGCCTATTACGACAAGCTCTATGTCGATGGCGGCCCGTCGACCACGCAGACCTCGGGCTTCGTCCATATGGAAGGCAAGGAAGTCTTCCGCCATGCCGTCGTGAACCTGGCCGCTGCGGTCGATGCCGCCATCGCCTCGGCCGGCATCAAGGCCGACGATGTCGACTGGCTGGTGCCGCATCAGGCGAATCGGCGCATCATCGACAGCATGGGCAACAAGCTCAAACTGGCCCCGGAAAAAGTGGTGGTCACGATCGACCGCCATGCCAACACCTCAGCGGCCTCGATCCCGCTCGCACTCGCGGAAGCGGTCAATGACGGGCGTATCCAGCGCGGCCAATTGGTCCTCATGGAAGCTATGGGTGGTGGCTTCACCTGGGGTTCGGCCCTGATTCGCTACTGAATCTTCGGTGACATTGCTGAACCAATCCACACACATATGATTGCAGATCAATGTCGCTCTCTAATTGACTGATTTCAGAGTAAACGATACGCTCATTCATCAAAAGCCGCTTTGAAAGGCAGGGGGCGATGAAGGGCAATACCATCACGCGAGCGCATCTGGCCGAAGCCGTCTATCAAGAGGTGGGCCTGTCGCGCAACGAATCCGCCGAGCTGGTCGACACCGTACTCGACGAAGTTTCCCATGCACTCGTCCGCGGCGAGAGCGTCAAGATCTCATCCTTCGGCAGCTTCCTCGTGCGCCTCAAAGGCGAGCGCGTCGGCCGCAATCCGAAGACCGGTGAAGAGGTGCCGATCAAGCCGCGCCGGGTCCTTGTCTTCCGCGCGTCCCACGTGCTGAAGGACCGGGTCAACAAGGGCGCTGAAAAACAACCATGAGCTCCTCGGCAGAACGCCTTCCCACGGCCGACCGACTCTTGAGTTCGGATCAGGCCAACCAGAAATCGGATGCCGCTGCCCAGCGCCGGTCAGCGGCACGCCGGGTCGAGAAGGCCGCCGGTGCCTTCCGCACGATCTCGGAAGTGGCCGACGACCTCGAAGTGCCGCAGCATGTGCTCCGGTTCTGGGAAACCAAATTCCCCCAGATCAAGCCGATGAAGCGGGGCGGTGGCCGCCGCTATTACCGGCCGGAAGACGTCGATCTGCTGCGCGCCATCCGGGGCCTGCTCTATGACCAGGGCTATACCATCAAAGGCGTCCAGAAGCTGATCCGCGAGGGTGCCCTGCGCCTCGGCGGCGAGTATTCGGATGCCGAGGCCTTAGGGCTTGCCGCCGAAGCCGCCAGTAACGGCCATGGCGGAACCACCGAATTGGCCGATGGCACCGGCGACCCGACCCTGGCCGCCAAGATCGGCCAGGCCCAGGCGATGCTGGACCTGCCCTTGTTCAAGGCGGCTTCCCTCGACGAGCGCCAGGTCCGGGAAGTGAAGGCCATCACCAGCGAACTCGAGGAACTGCGCGACCGCCTCAGGAAAGTTCTGGGCTGAGCAAGGTCTTGAGCTAGGCCTAACCATCCCCCATTCGTCATGCCCGGACTTGATCCGGGCATCCACGCCCTCAACTGCCGCAGTGGATCCCCGGGTCAAGCCCGGGGATGACGGCCTTAGAGGCGAGGGTCCGTTAACTAATCCGCCCCAACCCGGTTTCTACATTGCGCAGGCCCCTTGGCCCCGCTATATAAAGCGCGCCGTCGGCACCCCCTAAGGTTTGGTGTTTTCCAGCCCTTTCGCCGGTCGGTCCGGGCCCCGTCTCACGGGCGGCCCGAAAGAGTGTCGGAGCGTGGCGCAGCCTGGTAGCGCACTAGACTGGGGGTCTAGGGGTCGCAGGTTCAAATCCTGTCGCTCCGACCATTTTCTTGCAGTTTCACTTCGCGGGTGGGAGCTGTTTCCGCTGAGCTTTCAGCGATTGAACACGCGCCTGGTATCCCAAGTCGCTTTGCCGAAATCATTAGAGTGTCCCTCTACGCGCTTTAAGCGTGTATTATTTGGCGAACTAAATTCAACCTATTGGAGAAGAGGTTGTTATGCAGTTCGGTGCCAAGAAATCGCAACTCGTCATTCAAGTCTCTCCAGCATCACTGTCTGACGCGGAAAAGGAAAAAGGCTGGTTCGAGAAAAACCAGACAGCCGTCTCTGCTATTGTATCTATCGCAATAGCGGCGATCGGCTTTTTTTCCGCCGTCATGGTCGTGAACATTCAGCTCGGGGCAGAAGATGCGCGAAGAGATCTCGAGCAAGCGACGGACATCGACACATCTGCGATGCTGCTGCAGAAGGCCTTACAAGAGTTCGATCATCATTTTAAGGCGTTTGACGACGGAATGTATAAATCTCAGGCTTCCGCCACTTTCGACGGTCGGGGACTGACTGAAGAGTACCTATTATCGCTGGACGCTGCGCAGAATACAGCAAGACTACATGTTCAGGGTGCCATCGGCCATATAGCGACCAACACCAGTAATCTTCGCAGTGCAATGCTGCTGGCAATAGACAGAGCCGATAAAGCGCTCGCCCACTGGACCAACCTTCGGTTTCGCCTGAAATGGATCAAAGAAAACAGCAGCGATCGTCTCTTCAGTCTCCAAACTAAATATATCCTTGGTCAACGCGAAATTGCGAATATCGTTATCAGCCGCGCGTTTTGTGCGGTTTCCGACATTAATGCCCAATACCAAAGCATTTATACTCAAGAAAGGAACCAGAAATTCAACTCGTGGGGCGTCGAGATTGAGCCGCTGATCTGCAAGGAGAAGTCCCCCTATTGGAACGATCGGGAGTTGGATATTGAGATCGAGCAATCTGAAACGGTAAGAGAGATGCTAATAATTGTCGAGAAACTGGGGGGCGAGAAATCGGGAGCAGAGTGAGATTCTGATGAGGTCAGATTGAGAACGAATTTCTGCACGCGGGATGGCGCCCATGTTGTTGATCGCTGACCAATGGTGAGGTCGTTCCGGCTATTTGTCGTCCGAGCCTTATAACGTCACGCCTTCTTCTTTGCCCCGGCCGACACCTTGTTCCGCGCCGCTGCGGTGCGGATCAGGGATTTGAAGGCGTCGGCGTCGATCTCATCACCCTCATGGAGATCGATCGCGCGCCTTGTGTTGCCATCAAGGCTGGAGTTGAACAGCCCGGTGGGGTCTTTGACTGACGCGCCCTTGGCGAAGGTCAGCTTCACGGCTTTCTTGTAGGTCTCGCCCGTGCAGATGATTCCGTCATGCGACCAGACGGGCACGTTCCATTTCCACTCTTCGACCACGTCGGGGTCGGCCTTTTTGATCAGCAACCGGATATGGGCCAGCGTCTCGCCGCGCCAGTCGTCCAGTTCCTTGATCCGCGTATCGATCAGCTGCGCCGGTGATTCGCCCTTGCTCGGTGCGCTCTTTGCCATGATGTCCGCTGCCTCATGCCGCTGTTTTCTGGTCCTCCCGAGGGTAGCAATCACCTGTGATCCACGCCAGTCCAGCGGGTGCTCGCCCACGGTCCCGGAATAGCATATTCTCCGTCTATCCGAGGTGACCGCGTTTGAGGAAGGTGTCGGGACTATGTCGGGCCAGTCAAAGATCTGCGTGGGCTGCTGGCAACAGATGCATGTGCCGGTGCCGCTGCATGGCGTGCTCTCGATACCGTTTCGCCTGTTCGGCATTCGCCCGAGCAAGATGAACCCCAATACCTGCACGATCTGCGAGTTGATGTTCACCAAGGTAATGAAAACGCGCAAGATCACCATAGATGCGACGATTCTGTTTGCGGATCTGCGCAACTATACCGGCCTGTCGCAGTCCCAATCGCCGGATGCCATGTCGGCGCTGCTGGACGCCTTCTATGACGAATGTGCCGGCGCCATCTGGGAACATGACGGGCTTCTCAACAAGACGATCGGCGACGCCGTCATGGCTGTCTTCAACTTTCCGATCCGGCAAGATGATCATGCGCAGAAGGCGGTCCTTGCCGCGCGTGCGATCCAGGCACGCTGGCGCGACCGGCGCGAAAAGCTCATCTCAGCATTCGGACCAGCTGCCAGCGAACTCAGCATTGGTGCCGGCATCCACTGTGGCGAACTCAGCTTCGGCGAGTTCGGCCAATCGCACCGCGATCTCACCGCCATCGGTACGGTCGTCAACACGGCGGCCCGCGCGCAATCGGCCGCGCTCGCCGGCGAGATTCTGCTGACCCAGGCCGTCTATGACCGGTTCTCGCCGGCATTGACGGTGAGCGGGATGCAAGACTACGACCTCAAGGGGTTTGAGAAGCCGGTCAGGCTGTACGCAGCGTGAGGTTGACGAAACGGCCATACCGGCATGACCGCGCCTCTTAAAGACACTCGCCAATCGCGATGTAGGCCCATACGGCTTCACCGTTTTCATCCTTCGGGGTGAGGTCAATATGCTTTGTTCTGGCCGACCCGCTGGCGCACATCGCGGTGAACTCGCCAAAGACCTCGGCCTTTGCCCGCGCCTCATCATCTGTGAAGGGCAGGACTCCCCGCAGGACCAGCAACTCGTGGGATGCTTTTTTTCCGATCTTGGGGCATCGATGAAGTGGTTCCGGCTGCGGCGGCTCGCCTGCTACTGTCGGGGCGGTCCTGTTGCATGCGGTCCCATCGGCGCGCGCTGGCGCGTGCATCATGATGGCGATCAGGTATACAGCGACGAGCAGTGTCGTCGGCGCCCAGATTCTGCAACCCGTATACGTCATGTTTTGCCGCCCGTTACCGCGCCAACAGGTCTTTCCAACAGGCATTCAGAGGGCGCGGCGGCACAAGTTTGACAGAAAGCACCGCAAGCCGCATAGCCAATTTGATTGGCTGTGTGCGCCGCGTCACTCAATTTTCCTGTTCAGCGCCGGGGACTACAGCTCAGCGACGGCCCGCCATTTGGCGGCGGAGAGGTCATCGACCTCGGCGGTGGAGTTCAGAAAATAATCTTCGATCACGAGACACCGATCGACCGCGGTCGGTCCTCTGAACGGGCAGATGAGATATTCTGTTTTCAGCCTGGGCTCACCGTCCACGATCGAGAGGGCCATGCCGGCGCCGGCCAGGCCGCTCTCTCTGACGGCACGATAGGCTTCCTTGATAGCCTCGAGATTGAACTGGTCCATCTGCAATTCGTCGAGGTAATGGCCGACGAAATCCAACCCCGTAAACCTGATGACCTCTTTGCCCACCAAGCGATAGAAGACCCGGAGCGGCTCGCCGGACAATTCGACGACCATGATATTCGGCAGCACCACGTGCAACGCCGCCGGATCGACATCGTCATATGCCGGTAGCCCGTCCTGGGCCAGATCTTGCCAGTAGCTGAACAAGAGGCGGAGCCGCGGCGATTGAAACCGTGGGCTCAGCTCGCGATTGATCAATTCAAAGAAATCTTCGGTGGCCGTCGATCTGTCCAGGCGCTGATAAGGCGAGACGAAGAGAGCGGCTTCGTCGATCGCATCAGAGACTTTCGATTGCTGTCTGTTCTGCTGGCGGAAGGCATCGAGCGCGTCCCAGCCAGTTGATCTGCCAGTTGATCTATCTGGCGACCTATCAGGATCTTTTCCCATGCTACCCCCCCATCCGCATGTCCGCCTCAGGACTAACGCGTGCACTGTCGATTGGTTGCGGTGGTGGTGAAATATAGGCTGACGGGCTCGGGCGTCAGGGTCGGGCTAGCGCCGGACCACCATTCCCGTCAAAGCGCTGCGTGTCGTCTTGCGGCAAAGGCCAGAGGTTCTCATCGGCAGTGCTCATCGGTCGCGTGGCTGGCGCCGATCCTGCTCCGCGCGCCAGTTGAGGAACTCCATGTCCATGAGCAGGACATTGCGCAGCAGTTCGGTGAAGCAGTTGACGGCAATTTTTCCAAGGGTGGCCGGATCGGACCGCACCTTATCCGTCATCTCTTCCAGCGTCTTGATGGTGCCGGTGTGATGGGATTCATGGGCGTGCTTGCGCGGATAGGATTCCATGTCGAGATAGTCTTCCTCACTGCGGAAGTGGCGAAACAAGGCATCCTTGAACGCGGTCAACTGGACCACAACCTCGGGCGCGTCGCCGTTCTGCTCGGCGGCGTCTATCCGGTTGATCACGGTCACAAGGTCCTGATGCTCGGAGTCCAGACGGGCAACACCGGTCAACATGGCCTCGGTCAGAGCATACATCGGTACACCTAAATATTTTATGATACTATGCTGTCACATCCATGGTTTGAGTCAATCAAGTGGGCCGGCGCACCCGGCGGAACCCTTGAGAACGGTCACTGAACAGCGGGAGCTTGGGTGATGCCGACAAACGACCGCGGGATCGCCATTGTCGCTGAATTAAGAACTCCTGCAGATACTGCGTGCCATGTGGTGGGCCCATGACTAGAGTCTGACCCACGATTAAATTTCGGCGACTAAATTCCGGCGACAACGGGCTCGGCGTTGACAATTGACGACACCGCAACTGGTTCCTTTTTCGACTTGGTTCGGACAGGCTTGCCGGCCAGCCTTCGATCGGTGCGCCTTCGCGCCTTCCACGAATATTGGCTCGGATTGGCGAACGGTGACGTCCCTGCACGTGGCGATATCGACCCGGTAATGATCAAGCCGCTGCTGCCCTATATGATGATGGTCGATCTGACCGAAGAGCCGATGAGAGTTCTTTACCGTCTGGTCGGGACCGAGGTCGTTAGTTTTACCGGGTTGGAGTTCACTGGGCATTACCTCGATGAACTCGACTTCGATGAGTTCGATCTGGGGAATCTGACAGATGCGTATCGGGCCGTTCGAGATGCGCGCCTGCCTGGGGCAGGTCTCGCGCAATACCGCGAGAACGGGTTGCTGCTGATCGAGACCGAGTATCTGATTTGCCCGCTCAGATCCGGATCGGGCAAGATCGACAAATGCGCGGCGATCGAGGATTACTTCCTTGGCGGCACATCCGTCTTCCATCTGCCGCCGGCGCGCTTTCGGCGCAGCTGAAGCGTTGCGCCGTCATCCAGCTGTCATTATTTCGCAATCCACCCGTCACGGTCGAGAGCTACGCAATGGTCTCTCCACATTTGCGGGATAGGGATAGATTCGCATGACACTCGTCGGAAAGACGGCGCTGCTCGCAGCGCTCTTCGCCAGCACGGCTTTGACGCCGGCTTTTGCCGATTCCTTCAACCGGATCGCGACCTTTCATGTCGTCGACAACCTGCCGGCGGATGCCGACCCGAAGGTGCCGACGGTGTCCGAGATCATCACCGCCACCGAAGACGGCATGACGCTGGTCTATACCGACAGCCCGGGTGAGCGCATCGGCCTCATCGACATCACCGATCCCAAGGCGCCGAAAGCCGCCGGTACCGCGGCATTGGGCGACGAGCCGACCTCGACCGTCGTCATCAAGGGCAAGGCGCTGGTCGGTGTCGTGACCTCCGAGACGAAGGCGGCACCCGCCGGTCATATCGCTGTCGTCGATCTCGCCAGCAAAAAGGTCGAGCAGAGCTGCGATCTCGGCGGCCAGCCGGATTCGGTCGTGCTCAGCCCGGACAAGACATTCCTTGCCGTCGTCATCGAGAACGAGCGCGATGAAGAAGTGAACGAAGGCGCGATCCCGCAATTGCCGGGTGGCAATCTCACGGTCTTCCAGCTCAAGGACGGTGTGTTCGATTGTACGACGAAGAGGGTGGTCGATCTCACCGGCCTTGCTGCCATCGCACCGGAAGATCCGGAGCCGGAATATGTCGATATCAATGCCAAGAACGAAGCGGTGGTGACGCTGCAGGAGAACAACCACATCGCGCTGGTTGATCTTGCCAGCGGCAAGGTGACGGCGCATTTCTCGGCCGGCACGGTTGATTTGAAGAACATCGATACCAAGAAGGACAAGGTCATCAGTCTCACCGGATCGATGGACGGTGTTGCGCGCGAGCCGGACACGGTGCAGTGGGTCGATAACGACCGTTTCGTCACCGCCAATGAAGGCGACTGGAAGGGTGGCAGCCGAGGTTTCACGATCTTCAACAAGGATGGCACGGTCGATTACGATAGCGGTACGCAACTGGAATATCTGACCGTGCGTCTCGGCCATTATCCCGAAGGGCGCAACAAGAAGGGCAACGAGCCGGAAGGTGCGGAAGTCGCCACCTTCGGCAGCGACCGGATCATTTTCGTGGCGTCAGAACGCGCCTCGCTGGTTGGTGTCTACAAGGATGCGGGTGCCGGCAAAGAACCTACTTATCTGCAGGCGCTGCCGGGCGGCATCGGACCGGAAGGCACGCTGGCTCTCCCGGCGCGCGACCTGTTCGTGACGGCGGCAGAAAACGATCTGCGCGAAGACGGCCTCATCGGGTCGGTGGTGACGCTCTATCAGCGTTCGGCCGACGCGCCCGCGTATCCCACCATCGTCTCCGCGGACAGCGATGATGGCCTGCCGATCGCCTGGGCGGCACTCTCAGGCGCTGCAGCCGATCCGAAGACGCCCGGCAAAATTTATGAGGTGAGTGACAGCGCCTTTGCCGAAGCGCAGATTTTCACCATCGACGCCAATGCCAAGCCCGCCGTGATCACCAGCGCGCTTACCGTCACCAAGGATGGCGCGCCGGCGAAGCTGTTGGATCTTGAGGGGATTGCGGTGGCGAGCGATGGCGGCTTCTGGCTCGCCTCCGAAGGCAATCCGGAACGCGAGAAGGATCCCACTGAAAACCATCTGATCAAGGTCGCGGCGGATGGCAGCATCGAACAGCAGATCGCTCTGCCGAAGGAACTGGCGGCGCAGGCTGTACGCTTTGGCTTTGAAGGTGTCGCGGTCACCGGCAGTGGTGCAGACGAGACCGTCTGGCTGGCTGTGCAACGCGAATGGAAGAATGATCCGAAGGGCTTCGTGAAGCTGCTCGCCTACAAGCCCGCCGATCAGGCCTGGGGCCAGGTGCACTATCCGCTCGACAAGGCAGAGAAGGGCTGGGTCGGCCTCTCTGAAGTGACGGCCGCGAAAGATGGGCTGGTGTTCATCGAACGCGACAACCAGGTCGGCCGTGATGCGAAGATCAAGCAGCTGACCTTCGTGCCGCTCAAAGGTGTGATGCCGGTGGCACTCGATGCAACCGACGTTCCGGTGGTGACGAAGACGGTGGTGCGGGACCTGTTGCCCGAGTTGCGTGTGCCCGGCGGCTATGTGCTCGACAAGGTCGAGAGCTTTGCCATCGATGCGGCGGGCGAGGCTTTCGTCATCACGGATAATGACGGCGTCGACGACCACTCCGGCGAAACGCAGTTCATCCGGCTGAGCAAGCCCGTCCTATAGTCGGAGAATTCGTTAATCGCGGCATTTGAGCGAATTCGAGGGCTTTTCCAAGGGCATGGGGTTTGAACGCGACCGGCACCGTATGTGGCGGTCAAAAAACCCGGCATTTCCCTAAAATGCGCGGGAAAAATGGAGACCTTACATACTGGTGTATCAGGTACGGGGAATCGGCAGTTCTCATGGCGACTCGAAAATGCGATAAACGAGTCGGAAACAGACAGTTGAGGCGAATGCAGTCCTTTAGGGGCTGGGCAGCTTGGCCTTCGCTGAAGCGAGAATGAGATGATTGACGCTCCTGAGACTATGCAACCTTTTGTACCTTCAACTGATGGCGACGCCGGCAACGGTGACGCCATCAGCCTTTCTCTTGCCGACTTGCTGCCCGATAGCGGCGGCGCCATCGTCATCGAAGGTGATGGCATGGATCTGTCGATCCGCATCATGACCGATGAAACCGTGGTCGATGCCGGTGTGATTGATCAACTGGTGACGGCGACCGGTGAAGATGTGTCCGGCCATGCCTATTTCTCGTTCGGCAACGGCACCACACTCTACGCCCCGCGCGAAATGGATCTGGCGATCGTCAACCTCGACGTTTGACTGACCGCTCGGCTGCCAATCCGCCTGCGACCGACCTCCAAATATCTTTATCACTGAGTTTCTGTAGCGACGTTCAATCGCCGCAATGACGCGTGGGTGATTGTCAGCTGGCAGGTAGATCAGAAGCTGCTGCCGCTGTCGTGGTCATGTCCGCCGTCGTTACCCCCCGACTTACCGCCGGACCCGTCATGGCCTCGGTCGCTATCGCGCCCCCCGCGGCAATTGAAGCTATCGGGGTCCTGGCACAGCTTTTTGCCCTTCCCGTCCGTTTTTTTGGTCGGCGTCTGGGGTGCGACGGGAGCAATCGGTGTGAGGTCGAGAGCCGGCGCGCTGCCGAGATCGAAGCCGATCTCCGGCCCGGGCACGTCGGTTGCGGCCATCAGCGCGGCGACTTGCGCTTCGGTCCAGCGCGTGATCTGGCTAAGGCCCTGATCGGTCACCGTGACACCCAGCGTCCGGGTGAGGGAAATGGCGCTCTTCCCCGATATTTCATTCTTGCGGACACCCACGCGGCCGGTGAGCACCAGGATATCGCTCTGCGCCGCCGAGGCGAGAATGCCCCATTCGGTCCCGCGCACCGCGGTGATGGCCTTGGGTGTGCGGATTTCGAAGCGGGAATCCGACGTCGCCGGTGCCGCGAAGGCGCGCAGCGCGCCGATCCAGAGATCGAGGCCAATTTGCCGCTCGGTGCCTGGCCCCTGCGAGACGACATCGTCGATCGACAGTTGCGAAGCTGAGCCGAGATTGATCACGGAGCCGTCGATCAATTGCAGCCGCACACGGCTGCTGGCATCCGTCGTGAGTTTATCACCAGGTTCAAGAGCCGCCCCCAGGACAACGGGCGCCGTCGCGTTGTCACGCGTTACTGCCACAGTGCCGCTGAGTTTGACCACCTGTGCGACCGGGTCGGCCCAGGCAAGAGTCGTAGAACCCAGAAGGGCGAGTATCCCCCAAGAGAGTTCGCGCAAGAACATGGTTCTCATTGTCCGTTCCAGGCCTTCCTAACCGTAGAGCACACCTTGCGGTCCGTCCAGACGCGCCTCTTCATCGGCCGTCATAGATTGGTCGGTTGGCTTGTCGGATCGGTTCGGGACCCGCTCACACGCAAATGAGAGCCGGACGCGATGACCGCATCAGATATCCAGGTTCTGGGCGAAGCGGGCGTTTTCCTGGATGAACTGGAAGCGCATTTCCGGCTTTCGGCCCATCAGGCGTTCGACCAGATCGGCGGTCTCGCGCGCCTCGTCACGCTCTTCCTCGTTGTAGCGATGCGGAATGCGCACCTTGAGGAGGGAGCGGTAGCGCGGGTCCATGGTCGTTTCCTTGAGCTGCGCTGCCGGCATCTCCCCAAGCCCTTTGAAGCGGCTGATCTCGACCTTACCCCGGCCGGAGAAATCGCCGGCCAGCAGGGCTTCCTTATGCGCATCGTCGCGCGCATAGGCGACCTTGCCGCCCTGGGAGAGGCGATAAAGCGGTGGCTGCGCCAGGAACAGATGGCCGTTTTCGATCAACTGCGGCATCTCGCGATAGAAGAAGGTCATCAGCAGCGATGCGATGTGTGCGCCGTCGACATCGGCGTCGGTCATGATGACGACCTTTTCGTAGCGCAGGCGCTCTTCGCTGTATTTATCGCGGCTGCTGCAGCCCAAGGCCTGAATAAGATCGATCAGTTCCTGGTTGCCGGCGAGCTTGTCGCTGGTGGCAGAGGCGACGTTGAGGATCTTCCCGCGCAGAGGAAGCACCGCCTGGGTCTCGCGGTTACGTGCCTGCTTTGCCGAGCCGCCGGCGCTATCGCCTTCCACCAGGAAAATCTCGGTGCCGGCCATGGCGTCCTTGGTGCAATCGGTGAGCTTGCCGGGCAGGCGCAGCTTACGCGTCGCGGTCTTGCGTGAGAGTTCCTTGTCCTGCTTCTTGCGCAGGCGCTCTTCAGCTTTCTCAATGACCCGGTCCAGCAGATCCTTGGCACGGTTAGGATCGTTCGACAGCCAGTGATCGAAGTGATCCTTGATCATGTTGTCGACGAGGCGGGCCGCTTCCGGCGAGGCCAGGCGTTCCTTGGTTTGGCCCTGGAACTGCGGGTCGCGGATGAAGACCGAGAGCAGCATCGCCGCGTTGCCGCAGATGTCGTCCGAGGTGACGAGGCCGATCTTGCGGTTGCCGACAAGATCGCCATAGGCCTTCAGCGACCGGGTGAGGCCCGTGCGCAAGCCGCTTTCATGGGTGCCACCTTCGGGTGTCGGCACGGTGTTGCAATAGGAGTTCACGAAGCCGTCTTCATCGACCGGCCAGGCGATCGCCCATTCCAGGCGGCCCTGCTCGTCGGTGAAATCGACCTGTCCGGCATAGGGGGCGGCCGTGATGGTCTTGCGATTGCCCAGCACCATGCCGAGGTAGTCCATCAGACCGCCGGGGAAATGGAGGACGGCCTGGGCCGGTGTCTCATCGCCGTCATGGATGAGGGAGGGATCACAGGACCAGCGGATCTCGACGCCGCGATAGAGATAGGCCTTCGAGCGGCACATGCGGTAGAGCCGGCTCGGCTTGAAATGGTGCTGAGGGCCGAAGATCTCCGGGTCGGGGTGGAAGCGGACCGAGGTGCCACGGCGGTTGACGTTGCCCATGTTCTTGAGCTTGGTGACCGGCTTGCCGCGCTTGTAGTTCTGCACCCAGAGCTGCTTGTCCTTGGCCACTTCAACGACGAGATCGTCGGAGAGGGCGTTCACCACCGAGCTGCCGACACCATGCAGGCCGCCGGAAGTCTGGTAGACCTTGCCGCTGAACTTGCCGCCGGAATGGAGCGTGGTGAGGATCACTTCGAGGGCCGACTTGTCCTTGAACTTCGGATGCGGGTCGATCGGAATACCGCGGCCGTTATCGCGCACGGTGACATAGCCATCGGCACCCAGTTCCAATTCGATGCGGCTGGCATGGCCGGCGACGGCTTCGTCCATCGAGTTGTCGAGCACTTCGGCGACGAGGTGATGGAGGGCGCGTTCATCGGTGCCACCGATATACATGCCGGGACGGCGGCGGACAGGCTCCAGGCCCTCCAGAACTTCGATGTCCTTGGCGGAATAGTCGCCGCCTTTTTTGCCGGTGCCTTCAAAAAGATCGCTCATGGGACTCCAGACCGTACACGACTCGTTCGCACCTAGGGGTGCCGCGTGGGCGCAGTGATACCCAGCCAGGGCCGATCACCGCAAGAACTGCGTTCGCCTGTTTTATTTATTTGATTTTAAACGATAAAATTTAGTCGGGCGGCTGATTGCTGCCGGGGTGGCGGCAGGAAAGGGCGCGGTGGAGCACATCCGGCGCCACCTCGACCCCCATCAGATTGGCGCGCCACAGATCGGCGCCGTCGAGATTTGCGCCGGATAAATTGGACCCCTTGAGGTTGGCATCCGAGAGGTCGGCGCCACCGAGGTCGGCATCCTTTAGATTGGCGCCGGCGAGGTTGCAGCCCGCGAGGTTGGCACCCTGCAACTGGCTTTCCGAGAGATCGGCGCCGGAAAAATCGCAGCCGGCGAGATTGGCCATGGAGAGATCGAGCCGCGGCAGCTTGAGGCCGGAGAGGTTTCGGCCGGTGAAATCCGCCCGTTCGCCACCTAACCCACGCAACCAGTCGTGGTGCGAGCGCAGGATATCCAGCAGCATGCGCAGATTGCGCGACTTGGCGGCCCGCTCGGCCGCATCGACCTCAGCCTTTTCCACGAGATTGACGTGGGGTGGCAGGGTGGGGGCCAGCAGTTTCAGGCGCAGCTGGCGTTCGGCATCGGCCTCGTTCTCGGCTAAAATTTCGCCGTGGAGCGTGGGCAGGCCTTTACGCTGCTGAATTCGGTAGATGAAAACCTTGGGCTGAGCCTCGCCATCCCCCTGGCTTTCCGGGGCGTCCGTCTCGTCCAACTCACTCATCTGCGGGAACACTCCCTGCCTTCTTTGGTCGATGCCCGCATCGATCGGGCCACATCGGTAAGCCTGGGCGGCGGCGACTCAGATCTTGTGGATAACTATAGCAAGCCTGGGCTTGGGCCACTCTAAGGAAGATTGGTTAATACCTTATGTCTCGATACGCCTCCCTACTGGCGTGGGGTCGATTGGCCCGGTATAGGTCATCATCCATTTCAGCCGCGTTAATGAGATCATGAGCAGCAATTCCTTCCTTCCCTATGGTCGCCAGAGCATTGACCAGGATGACATCGCCAGCGTCGCCAAGGCGCTGCAGGCAGACTATTTAACCACCGGACCTGGTGTCGGGCGTTTCGAGCAGGCCTTCGCCGAGATGGTGGGCGCGCGCTACGCCATCGCCAGCAATAGCGGGACGGCAGCACTGCATCTCGCCTGCATTGCACTGGGGCTGCAGAAGGGCGATGCGGTCATTGTGCCGACGCTGACCTTCCTCGCCACGGCGAATGCGGCACGCTTCTGCGGCGCCGATGTCATCTTCGCCGATGTCGATGCTGATACCGGACGGTTGACGGCCGCGACCCTGGAAGCGGCTTTCGCCAAGGCCGGGTCGGCCAAGGTGAAGGCGGTGCTGCCGGTGCACCTCAACGGCCATTGCGCCGACCTCACCACCATCCGCGCCATGACGGAGCCGCGCGGCATCAAGGTGATCGAGGATGCCTGCCATGCGCTGGGTGGCATCCATCAATCAGGCAATAGCAGCACGGCTAAGGTCGGCGCCTGCGCGCTTTCGGAGCTTGCCTGCTTCTCGCTCCACCCAGTGAAGACGATGACCACGGGCGAGGGCGGTGTCACCACCACCAACGATCCGAAGCATTACAAGATCATGCAGCTCTATCGCAGCCACGGCATGGTACGCGATGCGGCGGACTTCCGGCATCGCGATCTGGGCTTTGCACCCGACGGCCAGCCGAACCCGTGGTATTACGAGATGCAGGCGCTGGGCTGGAACTACCGGATCACCGACTTCGCCTGTGCGCTGGGCGAAAGCCAGCTTGCCAAACTGCCGCGGTTTGTTGAGCGGCGGCGCGAGTTGGTGGCGCTGTATGACCGGCTGCTGCCGGCGCTGTCACCCAAGCTCAAGATCGTGCCGGCGCAGGCCGGCGACAATGCCGCCCTGCATCTTTATGCTGTGCTGATCGATTTCGCCGGCATCAAGAAATCGCGGGCGCAGGTGATGGCGGAACTCAAAGGCCAGGGTGTCGGCACCATGGTGCATTACCTGCCGGTCCATCAGCAGCCCTATTACCGCGATCTCTATGGCAAGCAGGACTTGCCGGGTGCCGATTCCTATTACGCGCGCCAGCTGTCGATCCCGCTTTATCCAGACATGACGGACGCAGATGTGACAAGGGTGGTCCACGCCTTGCGGTCCGTATTGGGCTGACCTAACCTGCGGATGTCGAGATGACGAAGAAGGGGGCGGCCATGCTTAAGGAATTCCGGGATTTTGCCGTACGCGGCAATGTGGTGGATCTCGCCGTCGGTATCATCATCGGCGCGGCCTTTACCGGCATTGTCAGTTCGCTGGTCAAGGACATCATCATGCCGCCCATCGGTTTCATCATGGGTGGGATCGATTTCAGCGACTTTTTCATCGCCCTCAGCAGCACGCACTATGACTCGTTGAAGGCGGCGCAGGATGCCGGGATCGTCACCATCAATTACGGCCTGTTCCTCAATGCCTGCATCAACTTTCTGATCGTGGCATTTGCGATCTTCCTGCTGGTCAAGCAGATCAATCGCTTCAAGAAGGCGGAAGAAGCGGCACCGGCACCTGGCCCCTCGGAAAGCGAGAAGCTGTTGGCGGAGATCCGCGATCTCCTCAAGAGCGGCCGCTAGCTATTTCTGGCAGCCGAGGCCGTTGAAATCGGCTTCCGGCACGCGGCCATCGCGCTTTAGCGTGGCACGTCCGGCATTTTCGGCAATGAGGCGCTCGATCATGGCGCGATCGACAGCCTCCTCGAGGTGGCTGCTGGGATCTGCCGCGATACTGTTGAGTGCGCGCAGATAGGTCACTTCACCCCCATGGATGCCGTCGACAAATTCGCACCCGTCGGTACCGATACTGTGCGGGTCGTGAAAGTCAAAGGTCAGCACCGGCAGCGTCGCAAGGCGACGGCGGATTTCGTTGACCAGGTTCGGTTCCGGCTGCGATGTCAGCCAGTCATAGATCTGCGGTGCCACAGGTGGCAGCACCAGGATGGTTTCGACGTCATGCTCCTGCAGCTGTTTCACCAGCGCCTCCAACCGTTGCCAGTTGGGTTCCGAGAATGGGTGCCAGGGCGCTTTGTCATTGCGCTTTGATGTTCGCGCGATGTCGTCGAGCGTTGCCTTGAAGTCGACATCGCTGCCAGCGGAGGGCGATGTGAGGGCACTGCCGTAATCGTAGTGGCCGAAGGGATCCCAGCCGGCATCCTTGAAGAGGGCTGGTACGCCAATGTCGTGCGATAACGCGTCCCGTGCGAACAGCAACTTGCCGAACTCGGACGGGCTCAGTGTGCCATCCCACAACCATACCGCCGGCTGCGTGAGCTCGTGCAGCGTGAGTGGGGTCAGCGGCGATGCATCCGCTGGATTGTCCGGCCGGCGCGTCGTGCTGAGCCACCACCAGTCCAAGGTGATGATGATCTGTTTCGGGCGATAGGTATCGAGGACGGCATTGACGAAGATCTCGCCCGATTCCATATCGCGCATGGTGCCGCCTGCATTGATCGCCGGCACCTTCCAGGGATCCTTCACGAACTGCATGGCGCGCGATGATCCCAGCAGAATGACATCCGCTTTGGCGAGCTTGGCGCGTTCGATTTTGTATGGGCGGGGCCGATAAAACAGGCCCGAGCTGTAACGGATGTCGGCGCTTTGCTGCATCTGAGCGGCGGTTATGGGGTCAATCGTCTCCCCCGCGCGCGACAGGATCAAGCAAGAGAGGCCAAGCACGGCGCCGGCGATCAGCAGCGGCGCGGTGAAGATCAGCGTATAGCGACAGTAGCGGGAAGATTTTTTCATGGGTCAGAACTGGAAATAGAGGAATTCGGACTGCCAGCCGAGAATGGCAACCGCGCCGGCGGTCGTCACCAAGCCTGCCGCCAGCGCCCATACCGTGACCGGGCGCCACTCCAGATATCGTTCATAGCGGCCGAGATGGCGTTGCGCCAAGGTCACCAGCTTGAGCGTGGGCGCATAGCGACGGAAGATTTCCGTGCTGTTGGGGGCGAGGGTCGCTATCAAGCCAGCGATCAGGATGACCGGCCAACCATTCAGCGGCAAGTCGGGCAGGTTGGGCGTCTTCAAGCCGGGACCGCCAGCGCCCACCAGCGCACTCAGCACGCTGTGCGCCGTGGCGACATCAGGCGCCTTGAAATAGACCCAGGCGATCATCACAACGAGCATGGTGATGAGCCAACCGACCGGTCGCGGCAGCGTGAAACCACGGCTCCTGGAAAATCCAGACCACAGGCGTTGCACCGCGAGGAAGACGCCGTGCAGCGCCCCCCAGATGATGAAGGTCCAGCCGGCACCATGCCACAGGCCGCCCAGCAGCATGGTGAGGAACAGATTGGCGATCTGGCGGGATGGGCCGCGGCGATTGCCACCAAGCGGGATATAGAGATAGTCGCGCAGGAAACGCGACAGGGTCATGTGCCAGCGGCGCCAGAAATCGGCGATGTTGACGGCCTTGTAAGGCGAATGGAAATTGGCAGGGAAGCGGACGTTGAACATGCGCGCCAGGCCGATCGCCATGTCGGAATAGCCGGAGAAATCAAAATAGAGCTGCAGACTGTAGGCGAGCGCGCCCATCCAGGCTTCGACCAAGGTGAGATCCGCACCGGCATGGGCAGCAGCGAAGGCTGGATTTGCGATCTGCGCCAGTGTATCGGCAATCACGGTCTTCTTGAACAGGCCGAGGCCGAACAGCGACAGGCCCACGAGGATATTGATGGCACGGGGCTTCAGGAAGCCCGGCCGCCTGATCTGAGGGATGGCTTCGTTGTGATGGACGATGGGGCCGGCAACCAGCTGCGGGAAGAAGGTGACGAACAGGCAGAAATCGATCAGGCGGTAGTGCTTCGCGGAGCGACGATAGGCATCGACCAGATAGGCAATCTGCTGGAACGTGTGAAAGGAAATACCCAGCGGCAGGATGATGAGGCCGAGGCTCCAATCGGTGCCGGCCGTATCGTTGACAATGCCAAGGAAGAAATTCACGTATTTGAAATAGCCCAGAACCACCAGGATGATCGCGATGGCGGCGGTCAATATCCAGCGGCGGGCGGCATTGGTGAGATCGGTGCGCTCCAACTGTCGGCCAACGAGGAAGCTGAACACGACTTCTGCCAAGATCAGCAGAATGTAGATCGGACTCCACCACGCATAGAAGAACACCGAGGCCAAGGCGAGGAAGCCCACTGCCATGTCCCGTGCGGCGAAACGGCCTAACAGGAAGAAGAGTGCCAGCGTCACCGGCAGAAAGACGAACATGAACTGGTAGGAATTGAAGAGCATGCGTCAGTGTCCCTTGTCGCAGCCACTGTCGCGGAAGGGCGCCTCGGGCGGTGCCCCCGATGGCAACAGTTCCACGAGGCGCGTATGGCCGGCATTGCTGGCGATCAGGCTGGTTACCATGTCCCGATCGATGGACTGGCTGAGAATAGTGCCGCCGAATTCGGCAATTGCATCCAGCGTGCGGAGATAGGCGACCTCGCCGGCGGACAGGTCGTCGACGAACTCGCAATCGGAAGAGCCGAGCACGACGATGTCGTCGAAATCGAAAACCCGCTGCCCCAAGGGACGAATGGCATCGCGCCACAAGGGTATCAACCGATTGTCGGGATCCTTGGCCAGCGATGCGCGGAGGGACGACGCCATCGGCGGCATCATGAGAATGACTTCGACGGATTTGTCGTTAAGCTCGGCGATCAGATCGGTGAGCTGCTGCAATGCTGCCGGCGAAGGCGCCACACGAACATCACGCAAGCCGTCCGGCTCGTCGTCGGGCTCGGGGCCGTCATAGCGACCATAGGCGTCCCAGCCTTGCCCGTTCAAGATCGCCAAGGCGCCGATGCCGCGCGCTCTGTCGGTCGTGGGCAACAGGCCGTGAAGCCACGCACTGGGCGAGACTTTACCGGTCAGGAGCCAGAGCGGCGGGTCGACGAGATGTGCGGCGAAATCTTGGGTGTCGGGAGCGGGCGCAGGCACCGGCAGCGCCGCGGGATTGAACCACCAGAAATCAAGGCCGATCAGAATTGATTTCGGCGCATGGAGCGCCACCGCCTCGCGGACGAATGTACTGAGCTGGTCAAGAGACGCCACGGCACCAGCCGCATTATAGGCCGTGGTCGCAAAGGCCTCGCCAGGCAAACCGGACATGCGGCGGGAGCCGACAATGAGAATCTCGGGTCGCGCCAGGCGATAGCGCTCAAGCTTATAGGCGTAGGTGCCGTCATCCGACGCCGGGCCATAGAGGCCGCCCTGGGTTTCCTGCAGGCTGGCAGCGAGGGCCGGCGCCATCAATTCCTGGCTCCGCCACAGAAGAATCGCACTGGCGCCGCAGAGCAGGCCGAGGAGCAGCACCAGGATGGCGACAAGGACCAGCCAACGAACAGGACGGGTGTCCCGCGTATTACGCCGGAAGGATAGGCGGGATGACCTGATGGCGCGGTTCGAGGGCATGTTTTCTCAGGTCATCTGCGCCAAAGAATCACTCGCGGGAATCGATCGGTTGAAGATTGCCAAGGCCGGGGCCGGGTTATATCAATTGGCGGGCCTGCTGTCATGCCCCGGCGGCTCCGCCACGATCCTTGCTCATCAAAAGGTTAACCACATGGCCCGATTCACCTTCTCCTGCATCGATGCGCATACCTGCGGCAATCCGGTGCGGGTCGTCTCGGGCGGCGGACCGCAACTGACGGGCGCCAGCATGAGCGAGCGGCGCCAGCATTTTCTCAAGGAATTCGACTGGATCCGCACCGGGCTGATGTTCGAGCCGCGCGGCCACGACATGATGTCGGGCAGCATCCTCTATCCGCCGACGCGCCCGGATTGTGATGTTGCCATCCTGTTCATCGAGACGTCAGGCTGCCTGCCGATGTGCGGGCATGGCACGATCGGGACCGTCACCGTTGCCATTGAAAACGGGCTGGTGCGGCCGAAGAAGCCGGGCGAGCTGCGCCTCGATACGCCGGCAGGGCTGGTGGTGGCCACGTATGAGCAGGTCGGCGACTACGTCGAATCGGTGCGCCTCACCAACGTGCCGGGCTTCCTCCATTCCGAGGGGCTGGAGATCGACTGCCCGGAGATCGGCATGATCAAGGTCGACGTGGCCTATGGCGGCAACTTCTATTGCATCGTCGAGCCGCAGCCGGGCTATCGCGACATGGCGGATTTCACCGCCGGTGAGCTCATTGCGATGAGCCGCGAGTTGCGCCGCAGGATGAACGAACGCTACACCTTCCAGCATCCCGACAACCCGACCATCCAAGGCCTCTCTCACATCCTGTGGACCGGCAAGCCGACGGTCGCCGGTGCCGATGCCCGCAATGCCGTGTTCTATGGCGACAAGGCGATCGACCGCTCGCCCTGCGGCACGGGAACTTCGGCGCGCATGGCGCAGCTGGCCGGCAAGGGCAAGCTCAAGGTCGGCGACAATTTTGTGCATGAGAGCATCATCGGATCGCTGTTCAAGGGCCGGGTCGAAGCGGCTGCCGCAGTCGGCAACAAGCCGGCCATCGTACCGTCGATCGAAGGCTGGGCGCGGGTGACCGGCTACAACACCATCTTCATCGATGATCGAGACCCTTATAAACACGGCTTCCAGGTCATCTGACGCGTCATCCAAGAAACAACAATCCCGGCAACGGGAACAGGGAGCGGCCCATGGTCAAGACATTCCAGGAATTTCCCACACTCCACGTACTCGACCATCCGCTGATCCAGCACAAGCTCTCGATGATGCGCGACAAGTCGACGCCGACGACGCTGTTCCGACAGCTGCTGAAGGAGATCGCGCTGCTGATGGGCTATGAGCTTACCCGCGACCTGCCGATGACGACGCAAGAGATCGAGACGCCGCTTACGAAGATGGATGCGCCGGTGATCATGGGCCGGAAAATCGCCGTGGTGCCGATCCTGCGCGCGGGCCTCGGCATGGCCGATGGCTTGATGGAACTCGTCCCGGCCGCGCGCATGGGCCATATCGGACTCTACCGCGATCACGATACCAAGAGGCCAGTCGAATATTTCGTGAAGCTGCCCGAGCCTGAGGGCCGCATCTTCATCCTGGTCGATCCGATGCTGGCGACCGGCCATTCTGCGGCGGGTGCTATCGACATGCTCAACAAGCGCGGCGTCGCGGACGACCAGATCCGCATGATGTCGCTGGTGGCCGCCCCCGAAGGGGTCCGGGTGGTTCAAGCCGCGCATCCGACCGTGCCGATCTATGTTGCGTCGCTGGATTCCCATCTCAATGAGCTTGCCTATATTGTGCCTGGCCTTGGCGATGCCGGCGACCGGCTCTTCGGCACGAAATAGGGGCGCCGATCATGGCCAAAGCAGATCTCATCCTCGCCATCGACCAGGGCACCACCAGCACCAGGGCGATCGCCTTCAGCCTGCGCGGCGAACCGCAGGCAACCGTGCAAAAGGAACTGCCGCAGATCTACCCGGCCGATGGCTGGGTCGAGCATGACCCGGAGGAGATCTGGCGGGCGACCGTCGAGGTCAGCAAGGGCGTCATCGAAAAGGTCGGGGCGGAGCGCATTGCCGCCATTGGCATCACCAACCAGCGCGAAACAACGGTGGTGTGGAACCGCAAGACTGGTAAGGCCGTGCACAACGCCATCGTCTGGCAGGATCGTCGCGGTGCGCCTTTGTGCAAGCAGCTGATCGCGGATGGCTGGGAGCCGAAGATCCAGGCCAAGACCGGCCTGCTCATCGATAGTTATTTCTCGGCGACCAAGATCGCCTGGATCCTGGCGAATGTGGCCGGTGCCCGTGAAGCGGCTGATCGCGGCGAGTTGGCGTTTGGCACGATCGATACGTTCCTGCTGTGGCGCCTGACGGGCGGCAAGGCCCATGCGACCGATGTTACCAATGCCTCGCGCACCATGCTGTGCGATATTCACAAGCTGGCCTGGGACGATGAGTTGCTGACGCTGTTCAAGATCCCGCGGTCGATGTTGCCGGAGATCAAAGAGAACGCGGCCGATTTCGGCACGACCGATCCGCGCGAGCTAGGTGTCGCTCTGCCAGTGGCGGGCATGGCGGGTGACCAGCAGGCGGCGCTCATCGGCCAGGCTTGTTTCACGCCTGGCATGATCAAGAGCACCTATGGCACGGGCTGCTTTGCGCTGATGAACACAGGCACCAAGGCCGTACTGTCGAAGAACCGGCTGCTCACGACGGTCGGTTATCGCCTGAAGGGCCAGACGGCCTATGCCGTTGAGGGCAGCATCTTCATTGCCGGCGCTGCGGTGCAATGGCTGCGCGACGGCTTGAAGCTCATCCATCAGGCCGGCGAGACCGAAGCATTGGCGCGGTCGGTGCGTGGCACGGGTGGTGTCTATCTGGTGCCGGCCTTTACGGGTCTCGGCGCACCCTATTGGGACCCGATGGCGCGCGGTGCGCTCTTGGGCCTCACGCGCGACACCGGTATCGCCGAGATCGTGCGCGCGGCGTTGGAGGCCGTCTGCTATCAGACGCGCGATTTGATGAGCGCCATGATCGGCGATACCGGCACCGATGTGCAGAGCCTGCGGGTCGATGGCGGCATGGTGCGCAACGATTGGGTCATGCAGTTTCTGGCCGATCTGCTGGACGTGCCGATCGGCCGCCCGGTGGTGGTCGAGACGACGGCGTTGGGGGCTGCGATCGCGGCCGGGCTCGGCACCGGCATCATTCCAGATCTCAAGACCGCGGCGGCCAATTGGCAGCAGGAGCGGGAGTTCATGCCGGAGATGGCGGAGGCGGATCGCGATCGGCTTTACGCCGGCTGGAAGACGGCGATCGGTCGGATCAGGTCATGATGCAGACGTTGGCACGTATCGCGCTCGGCATCTTCGTCGCCCTGGCTTTGGCCGCTTGCGGGACAGCACCACAGAGTTCGATGCCCAAGGCCGCGCTGGCGAGCAAGGAAGATTTGTGGCGGATGAGCGGAACGAAGGATGCGATCGCAGGCCTTCATCAAGGCTTGTCCGATGCTTGCCATGTGGCGCTGGATGTACCGGACGATTTTCTCAAGCTGTCGCCGACCGATGCGGCCTGCGTGCGGACGAAACTGGTCTCAGCTTTCGACGCGACGGAGGGGAACGGATTTTGCGCCCCTAAGCCGAACCTCAAGCAGTTTGTCAGCTGCATCCTGGAAGGCCAGTTCATCGGCCGCGTAATCGACAACAGTGAGTCGCCACACATGACGCCGGAACTCCAATGGGGCGATGCCGATGAAGCCGGGCGACAGGCCAACAAGATTCTGACGGATAAAATCAAGGCGTTCTGCGTCTCGCCAAGTGATGCTGCGCGCAAGGAGTGCGCCGAAACGGAAATGCTCCGCTATTTCGGGATCGACGCAGCCGCCATACGTTTTTGCCCAAACATCGATCAGCGTGACGCCTGCATCTACTGGGCGGGATTTGCGCACTCTATCAAGAGCAAGTTGGAGCGCGTCACACCGTGACGACTGGTCGTCCGCGGAACGGCAAGACGCAACAAATTTCATGTTTGGCCCGTGGCAGGAACGCATGATTGGGAGATTCGCCATTCTGATGATCCTGCTCGTGACTGTGGCGAGTTGTACGTCGTCAAGTGCGAAGGTCTCTGGCGGCCAACTGGCAGCGGACGAAATGGCGGAGGCCGCCTATCGTGCCGAGATCGCTGCCGTTGGTTTGGACATGCGTTTGCGACTTATGAAGGCATGCTCAAATGTCGATCCGGAATTGCCTGCGTGGGCACAAGCAGGAAACGGAGGTACGCAATGCATGCGAGAGAAAATCGAAAATGCATTTAACGAGCCAGACGGGATCGCTGCCTGTGCTGGGAGCTTTGATCTGGGGCGGCATTTTGCCTGCCTGGCCGCTGGCAGCTATCTTAATGAGCTTCGCCGCAATATAAGGAGTCCGAAGCTGCTATCCGCTCAAGAGTGGAGCGATCCGACGCAGGCAATCAAGAACACGCTCGACGAAGCGAAAGTCCAGGCAATTTCGCAATGCATCAGCTCCTCCTCAACAGATTGCGAGGAGCGATTCTTGTTGACGATGTTCGGAATCGACTCAGATATTGAGCGAAATTGTGCAGTCTTGGCATCGCCGGCACAATGCCTGCTGCGGAAGTCGATGATGGCCTTCATGCGCAATCGCGCGATGATGATCTGGTAGGTCATCGTCCGGTGAGGGCGACTGGTTTCACACGCCCAACCAGCCCGCGAGATCTCCTAGCGCGCGCTGACTCAGGCGTGGCTTGCGGCCGGATTTCCATTCGCGCAGCAGCGCCTTGGTGAGACCCTCCGGCGGATCGATCTCCGGGAACAGGCCGAAATTCACGTTCATCGGCTGGAAGGTCTTGGCATCCGCCTGACCGGTGATATGGCCGATGAGGGCACCCAAAGCCGTCGTGAGCGGCGGCGGTGTGATTGCCTGGCCGCGGCGCTCGGCGGCGGCAAAGCGGCCGGCAAGCAGGCCGATCGCAGCACTCTCGACATAGCCTTCGACGCCGGTGATCTGGCCGGCAAAGCGCAGACGCGGCTGTTGCTTCAGGCGCAAGGCCTGGTCCAGCAGCTTGGGGCTGTTGATGAAGGTGTTGCGGTGGAGACCGCCCAGCCGCGCGAACTCGGCGTTTTCCAGGCCAGGAATGCTGCGGAAGACGCGCACCTGTTCAGCATATTTCAGCTTCGTCTGGAAGCCGACCATGTTGTAGAGCGTGCCCAGCGCATTGTCCTGGCGCAGCTGCACGACAGCGTAGGGGCGGCGTTGTTCGCGCGGATCGAACAGGCCGATGGGCTTCATCGGGCCGAAGCGCAGGGTGTTGGCGCCCCGTGCGGCCATGATCTCAATGGGCAGGCAGCCTTCGAAATAAGGGGTGCCTTCCCACTCCTTGAATTCGGTTTTCTCGCCGACCAGCAACGCTTCGATGAAGGCCAGGTATTGCGGCTTGTCGAGCGGGCAGTTGATGTAGTCGGCGCCGTCGCCCTCGGGTCCGACCTTGTCATAGCGCGACTGGAACCAGGCCTTGTCGAGATCGATGCTGTCCTTGTGTACGATGGGGGCGATGGCGTCGAAGAAGCTCAAGGATGCTTCGCCGGTCAGCGACAGGATCGCTTCGGCCAAAGCGGGGGAGGTGAGGGGGCCGGTCGCCACGATGACGCTGTCCCAATCGGCCGGCGGCAATCCTTCGATCTCGCCGCGGGTGAAGGTGACGAGGGGATGCGCGGTCAGGGCTTCTGTCACCCGTTCAGCAAAGCCGTCTCGGTCGACGGCGAGCGCGCCGCCCGCAGGCAGCTTGCTGGCATCGGCGGATTTCAAGATCAGCGAGCCCGCTCGGCGCATTTCCTCATGCAGGAGGCCCACGGCATTGTTCTCCGCATCGTCCGAACGGAACGAGTTGGAGCAGACAAGTTCGGCGCAGCGATCGGTCTGGTGGGCGTCGGTGGCGCGGTGCGGCCGCATTTCATGGAGGATCACCGGCACGCCGGCCGAGACGAGTTGCCAGGCAGCCTCGGAGCCGGCCAGACCGGCGCCGATGATATGGACGGGTTTAAGCGTGTTTTCAGTCATGGCGGGGTGATAGCCCCCTGGATGCGTTCGGGCAAGAGGAGATGGGGTATTGACGGGGGCCGGGAGACGTCGGAACCATTGATGTGACGAACCAAAGGAGAAAAACATGCTGAATTTCCTCAATCCGCCTGCGGCACCACCGCCCTTCAGCCGCTATTCGCAGATGGTCTCGGCTCCGGCCAATTATCGCTGGCTGCATATCAGCGGGCAGGTGGGCTGCGATCGCCAGCACAAGGCCGCGCAAGGATTCGATGCCCAGGCGGCGTTGGCCTGGAGCAACCTCGTCGCCTGCCTGGAGGCGGATGGCATGACGGTTCATGATCTGGTGAAGGTGAACGTCATCCTGACCCGGACCAGCGACGTGCCGGCCTCGCGCGTGGCGCGGGACCGGGTCCTGGCCGGGGCGCAGCCGGCCTCGACCCTGATCGTGGTGTCGTCACTGGCCCATGCGGATTGGTTGATCGAGGTCGAGGGCATTGCAGCCAGCGCTGCGTAGCTGCGTATCAGGGCCGGATCCGCGAAGTCAGGCTGCCTGCTCGATCCCCTGATCCTTCAGCATTTGTGCATAGGCGGGGCGGGCGAATGCGGTCCTGATCAACTTGTTGAGATGCGGATAGAGATGGCCGGGTTTTTCGGTCTTCCTGGACCAGCGCACCAGCATCACCAGGAAATAGTCGCAGGCATAAAAGGGAGTCCCGCACAGATGTGGCCCCTTGGTGGCGAGCTCGCTATCGAGGAAGGTCCACATTTTGGCAAGCCGCTCTTCAGCTTTTGCCTTGAGCTTCGCTTGCTCCGCGGCGCCGTCGATAAAGTTCTCAGCATGCCACCAGTGCATCAGCGCTTCCTGCACGGTGTTGGTGAGGTAGGCCATCCATTGCAGATAGAGTGCGCGATCAGCGTGGTCGATGGCAGGCGCCAGCTTGAGCTCGGGATGCCGCTCGACCAGGAACTGGCAGATGGCCGCACTCTCATACATCACCTGATCATCGTCATAGACCAAGGTCGGCACGCGGCCATGCGGGTTGAGCTTCATATACGCGGCGCTCTTCTGCTCGTTCTTCTCATCGTCGACGAGAATGAACTCAGCCTTGGCGCCGGATTCAAGGATGATTGCCTGCGGTGCCATCGCGGCACTGCCGGGACTGTAATAGAGCTTGTACATCGTTCCCCCTTGTAACGTCGTTACGTCTTGGTCGCACGGATCACCGCCGAGCCGCCACGGACCGTCATCTGAACCGGATCGGCACAGCCGGCTGCCTTCAGCCAGTCGACATGCTCCGACGTGGTATATGACCGCCCCGAGGGGTAGAAATTCATCAGCGTTACGTTGAGATAGACACCGGCGGGCGGCGACAAGCGGTCGTCGTTCAAGATGCCGCTCCCGGTAATATAGATATGCCCGCCGGGTCGCAGTCCCGCGACGGCATGCCTGATGGCCTTTGCCGCATCTTCCGGCGCCAGTACCTGGACGAGGGCGCGCAGCAAGGCGGCGTCATGCTTGCCTTTGAGTGGCGCGGCGGTGATGTCGCCGGTCTCGATGGCGATCCGGTCCCGGCAAGGAAAATCATCCAGCAGTGCAGCTGTGGCCTTGGCGACGCTCGGCAGTTCGAACAGCGTACCGCGCATCGTAGCGTGCTGTTCCATGAGGCCGGCCAGGGCGGCGCCCGACCCGCCGCCGACATCGACGATGCTGCCGACGCTTGAGAAATCGAATTGCTTGCCGAGTGCGCGGCCGGTCGCCATCGCGAAGGGGATCATGCCGCGCAGGAAGGCGGTGAGGCTCGCTTCATCCATTTCGGCGAAATCGTGGAGAGCGGCGGGTGCGCCGCGCCGAATCGATTCCGCAGTTTTGAGATCCGCTTCCCAAATTTCCCGTCTCAGTTCATGGCCACCACCGATATAGCGCGGACTCCCCTTGACCAGGAACGCGGCCGCCTCGGGTGAATTGGCGAAATGGCCGTTCTCATAGGTGAGGAGATTGGTGAGGACCAGCGCGTAGAGGAGGCGCGATAACCGATCCTCGTCGAGGCCTAGATCGGTCGCCAGCATCGCCGCTGAGCGTGGCCCATTTGCCAACAGGCTGAACACATCGAGGTCCATGCCGGCCAGCAGCGCCAGAGCCGGTGCCACGCCTGCCTCCAATCGGTCGATGGTGTCGGGTGTCAGATTCGATATTTCTTCGCTCAAGACAATCTCCGTTGTCGTGGAGCCGAGATTGTTACCTCGTGCTCAAGCGACCGACTGCAATGTCACGTGTTACCGCTGTAACCTGCTTGCTTCTCCCGGTTCCGCTCTACGCCTTCGCAACTTTCTTCTTCACACGCTTGCTGAGATACGGTGCCAGATACTGGCCGGTATAGCTGCCCGGCGTGTCGGCGACATCTTCCGGCGTGCCTTCGGCGACGATGCGGCCGCCTTTGTCGCCGCCTTCGGGGCCGAGGTCGATGATCCAGTCAGCGACCTTGATGACTTCAAGATTGTGCTCGATGACCACGATGGTGTTGCCCTGGTCGACGAGATGCTGCAGCACTTCGAGGAGCTTGCGCACGTCTTCGAAATGGAGGCCGGTCGTGGGCTCATCGAGAATATAGAGCGTGCGGCCGGTGGCGCGGCGGGAGAGTTCCTTGGCGAGCTTCACGCGCTGCGCTTCGCCGCCCGATAAGGTCGTGGCGGCCTGGCCGATATGGACATAGCCGAGACCGACCTGGTTCAACATGGCGAGCTTGTCGCGGATGGCGGGGACTGCCTTGAAGAAATCGACGCCTTCCTCGACGGTCATGTCGAGGACGTCGGCGATGGACTTGTTCTTGAAATGCACCTCGAGGGTTTCGCGGTTGTAGCGTTTGCCCTTGCACTGGTCGCATTGCACATAGACGTCGGGCAGGAAGTGCATCTCGATCTTGATGAGGCCATCGCCTTCGCAGGTCTCGCAGCGGCCGCCCTTGACGTTGAACGAGAAACGCCCGGCCTTGTAGCCGCGCGCCTGAGCATCGGGGAGCCCCGCAAACCATTCCCGGATCGGCGTGAAGGCGCCGGTATAGGTGGCCGGGTTCGAGCGCGGTGTGCGGCCGATCGGCGATTGGTCGATGTCGATCACCTTGTCGAGGAATTCGAGGCCTTCGATCCGGTCATGCTCGCCGGGATGCGTGCGCGCATCATGGAGGCGCTTGGCCAGTGCGTTATAGAGAGTTTCGATGATCAGGGTCGATTTCCCGCCACCGGAGACACCGGTGACACAGGTCATCGTACCCAGCGGAATATCGACGGTGATGTTCTTGAGGTTGTTATGCTTGGCGCCGACGATGCGGATGCGCGCCTGTTTGCCGGCGCCCTTGCGGCGTTCGGTCGGGATATCGATCTTACGGCTGCCATTCAGGTATTGCGCGGTGAGGCTGTTGGATTTCATCACCTCAGCCGGCGTACCTTGCGCCACCACCTCGCCGCCATGAATGCCGGCGGCCGGGCCCATGTCGACCAGATAGTCTGCGTTGCGGATGGCGTCCTCGTCATGCTCGACGACGATCACGGTATTGCCGAGATCGCGCAGGCGCTTCAGGGTGCCAAGGAGCCGGTCATTGTCGCGCTGATGCAGGCCGATCGACGGCTCATCGAGCACATAGAGGACGCCGGTCAGGCCAGAGCCGATCTGTGAGGCGAGGCGAATGCGCTGGCTCTCGCCGCCGGACAGCGTTGCGGAGGCGCGACCCAAGGTCAGGTATTCGAGACCGACTGAATTCAGGAATCCCAACCGTTCGTTGATCTCCTTCAAAATGCGATAGGCGATGTCGTTCTCTTTCTTGCTCAGTCTCTTGGCAAGGCCACCGAACCAATCGGCCGCTTGAAGGATCGAATATTCCGCGACGTCGGCAATGTTCTTCTTGTCGATCTTGACGGCGAGGGCTTCCGGCTTCAGGCGCTTGCCCTCGCAGGCTTCGCACGGGCTGGTGCTCTGGTAGCGGCCCAGTTCCTCGCGCACCCAGGCACTGTCGGTTTCGCGGAAGCGGCGGTCCATATTGGTGATGACGCCTTCAAACGGCCGCGTTGTCTTATAGGAGCGCGTGCCGTCATCGAACGACATGGTGACGATTTCTTCGCCGGAGCCGAACAGGACGATGTCGCGAATCTTCTTCGGCAGATCCTTCCAGACGGTGTTAAGTGAGAACTTGTAGTGCTTGGCGAGGCTTTCGAGCGCCTGCGTGTAGTATTGTGAGGTCGAGCTGGCCCAGGGTGCCACAGCCCCGTCGCGCAGGTTCTTGGAGGTATCCGGCACGACCATCTCAGGGTCGAAATAGAGTTTCTCGCCGAGGCCGTCGCAGACCGGGCATGCGCCGAACGGGTTGTTGAAAGAGAACAGGCGCGGCTCGATCTCATCGATCGTAAAGCCGGAGACGGGGCAGGCGAAACGCGAGGAAAAGAGGATGCGCTCGTCAGGTTTGTCGGCGTAATCGGCAAAGAGCAGGCCGTCGGCCAGACCCAGGGCCGTTTCGACACTGCCGGCAAGGCGGGTCTCCAGCCCCTTCTTCACGGCGATACGGTCGACCACCACCTCGATATCGTGCTTCAGCTTCTTATTGAGCGCTGGCACTTCGCCGATCTCGTAGATCTTGCCGTCCACGCGCACGCGCTGGAAGCCGCGCTTCTGCAGATCCTGGAATTCCTTGCGGTACTCGCCCTTACGGCCGCGCGCGATCGGCGCCAGCAGCAGCAGGCGGGTGCCCTCGGGCAGCGCCATGATGCGGTCGACCATCTGGCTGATGGTCTGGCTTTCGATGGGCAGGCCCGTGGCTGGGGAATAGGGAATGCCGACGCGCGCGAACAGCAGGCGCATGTAATCGTAGATCTCGGTGACGGTGCCGACCGTCGAGCGCGGATTCTTCGACGTCGTCTTTTGCTCGATCGAGATTGCCGGCGACAGGCCTTCGATCGAATCGACGTCCGGCTTCTGCATCAATTCCAGGAACTGGCGGGCATAGGCCGAGAGGCTTTCGACATAGCGCCGCTGTCCCTCGGCATAGATCGTGTCGAAAGCGAGGGACGACTTGCCGGACCCGGACAGGCCGGTAATCACCACCAGGGAATCCCGCGGCAGGTCGACATCGACGTTTTTCAGGTTATGCTCGCGCGCACCGCGCACGGAAATCTTGTGATCTCTCAGATGGTTAGCCATGGGCAAGCAACCGCACTTTCAGGCTGAATCGGGATATTTCGGGGATCGAGTTAGGGCGCATCATAGCGACCTTCGCCCCCTCGTAATACCCCTTTTGTTCTTCTTTCCAGGATGCTAGGAAAATGGACTGCGAAGCGCTATACGGGCGCACCAGTTCAATCGGATTCCAGCAGGGGGCAGCGTCATGGCGGGCAGCGTCAACAAGGTCATTCTCATCGGCAATCTCGGGCGTGACCCCGAAATCCGCGCAACGCAAGACGGCACCAAGGTCGCCAACCTGTCGATCGCGACCTCGGAATCCTGGCGCGACAAGAGTTCCGGCGAACGCCGCGAGAAGACCGAATGGCACCGTGTCGTGATCTTCAACGAACGCTTGGTCGACGTGGCCGAGCGCTTCCTGAAGAAGGGCTCCAAGGTCTATCTCGAAGGTCAGCTGCAGACCCGCAAATGGACCGACCAATCCGGTGCCGAGAAGTACACCACCGAAGTCGTGCTACAGCGTTTCCGTGGAGAACTCACCATGCTCGACGGCAAGGGTGAAGGCGGCGGTGCGATGGCCGACAATGGCGATGCCGGTTATGGCGGCGGCGCTGGTGGTGGCGGTTACGGCGGCGGCAGCGGTGGCGGCTCGTCCGGCGGCGGCGCATCGGGTGGCGGTCGCAGCGGCGGCGACCTCGATGACGACATTCCGTTCTGATGCAGGGCTGAGGTGTTTTGGAGACTTAACGCCTCAGAAACGCCCACTCCTGGGAGTGTAACCGACCGCGACAGCACGCCACTGCAATTGCGTGTCGAACACTCAGGCGCCAAACGCTGCGATTTCAGCAGCGGCGCGGCTACATCTGAAAACTATCACTCGGTGTCAACTCTTATTCGGTAACAGGGACCGAGGTATCCGGCGAGGCATCGGTCTGGGCCGCGATCATCGCTTCCTCGGTCGACGGGGCACTCACGTCGTCATTCGTGCTGGTCTGCTGGTCTGTGGTTGGCGCCGGCACGGAGGCGGAAACGTGACCAGGGCAGTCCGCCATCGCGGAAGCTCCAAAGAGGCTAAGAATTGCTGCAAGTCCAAGTACTCGCTTCATGTCTTCCTCCCATAGTGGCGTTCAAGTCGGCAGCATCATCAGTCTAGCAGAAATTCTGGCTGCTGATGAGTCCGGCGAGTGGCGCCTCTTTCCCTGATCGGTCGCTGATCACAAGATTGTCACGGAAGCCCGCCGGGTTCGGCTGCAATCAAGAACGCTCAGCGGGCGCAAACCATGTCTTGAAGCCCTCCAGCACGACCAGCAGGATTGAGGTTGTCGAGATAATCAAAAGCAGGTCGTCGCCGTGAAGGGGACCCAGATGAAACATTTCCTGCCCAAGGGGGGTAAATAAGGTCAGGCCGAGCAGGCAGGTGACGCCCAGCAGCACGTAGGCGAGAGCTGCATTGGGACGAACGATCGCTCGTATCAAGGAGGTGCTGAAGGAGCGATTGATCAGAATGAGGGCGACAATCCCAATGACTAGCGATGCAAAGGTCACAGCTCGAACTTCATTCTCGGCCATGCCGCGTTCCAAAGCGAAGAGATAGATGCCGACGGTGAGCAAGAAGACACTCAGTCCCTGAAGAATGCTCCAGCCGATCACCTGGCGGGAGAAAAGCGTCGCTTCGGGATGGCGCGGCGGCCTGCGCATGACATCCCGCTCATCGACTTCTGACTCGAACGCCAGGGTGCAAACGGGATCAATGACCATTTCGAGAAAAGCGATATGCATTGGGCCGAAGAGGACCGGAAGACCGAATAGCAGGGGTAACAGAGCCAGCCCCGCAATCGGTACATGGACTGCGATGATGAAACTCATCGCCTTGCGGAGATTGTCGTAGATGCGGCGCCCCAGCCGGATCGCTTTGACGATCGACCCGAAGTCGTCATCCAGCAGCACGATCGAGGCAGCTTCGCGTGCCACATCGGTGCCGCGTCCTCCCATCGCAATACCGATATGGGCAGCCTTCAAGGATGGCGCGTCGTTGACCCCATCGCCCGTCATCGCCACGACTTCGCCGCGCGCTTTGAAGGCATTGACGATGCGCAATTTCTGTTCGGGGAGAATGCGGGCAAAAACCGGCGCGCCAGCTATCTTCTGCCCTAAGCCGGCTTGATCGAGGGCATCGATTTCGCTGCCAGTGACGACTTCCGATGCAGCAATACCCGCCTCATTGGCGATGGCGAGAGCGGTCGCCGGATAGTCACCGGTGATCATGACGACCTTGATTCCGGCGGAACGGCATTCGGCAACCGCGGCGGGAACGCCGATACGCAGAGGATCGGCCAACCCCACCAGGCCAAGGAACTCAAGGGCGAGGCCGTGCTGGGAGTCCGGCAGGTGGCCGGCGGACACTTGCCCTCGCGCGACGCCGAGTACGCGCATGCCACTGCGCCCCATATCGTCGACCGACTGCTTGAGCAGAGCAAGATCTTCAGCGCTCGCGCGGCACAGCCGTGCCACAGCTTCCGGAGCACCCTTCGTTGCCACAAAGCTGAAAGTGGGATCGCCCACCATCTCCCAGGCGTTGGACATGGCCAAGAGGTCGGGCCGCAAGCCATATTCACGAACGATGTGGTGCCCGGTATCTCGGAGATATAAGGGTTCATGCAATCGGCTGCCGAGGTCGTGGAAAGCCCGCTCCATCGGATCGAAAGGGATGGGAGCGCTGCCAAGGATGCCGCACTCGACCAGGGGCGTGAAGGACACCGGCGGTGCCGTATCCGGTCTCTCGGACAGTTTGAAGGCTAGTCCGTTGCCATAGCCGAGACGAAGTTCGGCGATGGTCATGCGGTTCTCGGTGAGGGTCCCGGTCTTGTCGGTGCAAAGAATTGTCGCCGCACCCAGCGTTTCGATGGCGGCAGCGCGGCGCGTCAGCACGCGGGCGCGGGAAATCCGCCAGGCACCCATGGCCATGAACACGGTAAGAATGACCGGAAATTCTTCCGGGATGAGTGACATGCCGATCGCGATCGCGGCCAGAATGCCTTCCAGCCAATTGCCGCGCATCATGCCATAGAGCAGAACCACCAACAGGCTGACGGCGCCTGCGATGCCTGCGAAAATTCGGACGAGGCGCCGGATCTGGGTCTGGAGCCGTGGTGGTTCCGGCCGCAACGATCGCAATGTTTCGCCGATCTTGCCGATCTCACTGCGTGGCCCGGTTGCCGACACCGCGCCAAGGCCGCCCCCTCGTACCACCAACGACCCTGAATAGGCGTATGGAAGGTCGTCACCGCCCGGACGCCGGCCGGCAATTTGTGAGACTTCGTCCAGTGCTTTCTTGCGAACGGGCGCGGATTCTCCGGTAAGCAGGGATTCATCGACGAGGAGATCATGCGTCTCGATGAGATCGATATCGGCTGGGACGCGGTCTCCCTCTGATAGAACAACGATATCGCCGCAGACAACTTCGCGCCCTGGAATCCGCCTTCTGACACCGGCTCGGATCACGAGGGCACGCGGACTGGAGAGCGTTCGTAGAGCATCCAGCACGCGCTCAGTTCTGGCTTCCTGCACGACCGTGATCAAGACGGAAAGCGTGGCGAAAACCAGAAGCGTCAATGCTTCAGATAGGCTGCCGATTAGAAGATAGATGACCCCGCCACCAAGCAGCAGCGCCAACATCGGCTCCTTGAGGACATCGCGAACGATCGCGAAGGCCGAGCGCTGGCCTGCGCGCGGCAGTTCGTTATAGCCGTCCTGTTTCAGGCGCATCTGGGCGTCGTCTTCGCTGAGGCCCAAAGGTCCCTGCGTCGAATTGGCGCCGGCTAGTTTGGTATCTGGCAAGTTGCCGTCAGACAATTTCGCTATGCCTCCTCTTTAAGAGTGTCGCATTGCCAGGGCGCATTCAACGATAGCAGGACTGCCATCTTGCAGCCGCGCAGCCGGCAAAGTGGCCTGTCAGCAAGCGCCTTTCCCGTCGGTGCAATCTATACTAACATTGACGATTGGGGGTATCGATGGCGAATGAAAAAGAACCGGCACACACAGATGAATTGTTGCGCGAGCGGGAAGCGCGGCTGCAGTCGATTCTGGAGACGGCACCGGACGCAATTCTGGTCATAAATGAAGCCGGCTCGATTGAATCTTTCAGCCCGGCGGCGGAACGGCTGTTCGGCTATGCGGCTCGAGAAGTCGTTGGCAGGAATGTCCACATTCTCATGCCGTCGCCCTATCATGAGCGGCATGACAGCTATATTCGCAACTATCTTGAAACCGGTGAGCGGCGCATCATCGGCATCGGTCGCGTCGTGGTCGGTCAGCGTAAGGACGGCAGTGCATTCCCAATCGAGCTCTCGGTTGGCGAGGCGATTATCGGTGGGAAGCGGCATTTCACGGGATTCATCCGCGATCTTTCGGAACGACAACTGACGGAGAACCGTCTCCACGAGCTGCAAATGGAATTGCTGCATGTCTCGCGGCTCAGCGACGTCGGGCAAATGGCGGCAACCCTGGCGCACGAACTTAACCAGCCGCTGGCGGCGATCATCAATTATGTCCAGGCAACGCGGCGTATGCTGCAAGCCGAAATGTCACATGTCTCGCCCAAAGTGACGGAGGCGATGGACAAAGCGGTGGCGCAAGCGGCCCGCGCCGGAGAGATCATCCGTCATCTGCGAAGCTTTATTCGGCGTGGTGAAACTGAACGGCAAATCGAAGAACTGAATAACGTCGTTGAAGAGGCCACGGCCCTGGCACTGGTCGGCGCCAAGGAGAGTGGCGTCAATGTCCGCTGGGTGCTCGGCACCGAGCCCATGCCGGTGTTGATTGATAAGGTGCAAATCCAGCAGGTTGTCTTCAACCTGATCCGCAATGGCGTTGAGGCAATGGCGGATCATCCGATACCCCGTGATCTCGTCGTGGCGACAGCATTGGTCGAAATGGATACGGCGCAGATCGCGATCAGTGATTCCGGGCCCGGCCTAGCTCCCAACGTGCAGGCGCAGCTGTTCCAGCCTTTTGTCACGACCAAGGAACGGGGTATGGGATTGGGCCTGTCCATATGCAAGACCATCATAGATTCACATTCGGGACGCCTGTGGGCCGACCCGAATGTGAAGCGCGGGGCGACGTTCTATATTGCGTTGCCGATCGCTCGTGAGGGCGAAGGAAAGGCGATATGACACTGATCTATGTGGTCGATGACGACGACGCGGTGCGGGATTCTTTAGCAATCCTGCTGGAATCGGCGGGCCTCGAGGTTGAGACTTTTGCAGCGGCGCAGCCGGCGCTTGACCGATGCCGAGAGAAGACACCTGATTGTGTTGTCACGGATGTGCGCATGCCGGGGATGGATGGTATGGCGCTGTTCGGCGCTCTGACCGCCGCTAAGATCGCCGTGCCGGTTGTCATCATGACCGGGCACGGAGAAGTTCCGCTGGCTGTCAGCGCGATGAAGGCGGGCGTTGCCGACTTCGTCGAGAAGCCCTTCACCGACGAGAGTATGCTGGCGAGTATCGCAGAGGCGATGCGAAACGGCCAAGAACGGCACAAGCCACGCCTGGCTGACACAGAACTGTTGGCGCGGTTGGAGAGCCTTACTGCGCGTGAACGTGAAGTCTTCGATCTACTCGTTATGGGCGACGCAAACAAGATCATCGCCCATGCGCTCGACATTAGTGTGAGGACGGTCGAGATACATCGTGCTCGGGTCATGGAAAAAACCCGAGCCAAGAGCCTGCCGGAACTGGTCCGTCTTGCCATGGAACTCGGCGTCCTTAAGTCGAGCTAGGGAAAACAAGGCTCTTTCTGCTGGCTGATTCCTCTCGCGCAGCCAGGCTCTTGTTGACCTGAACGACGCCTGGCATTTCTGCATCGCGTTCCTCCGTGAAGCCAAGCTTGCGGCAGATGGCGAGCATGACCCCGTTGTGGGCGAGTACGGAGCCAGAAATACTTGTCAGCCCGACCGTGCGGGCATATGCGATGATCCGTTCCATCAACCGGCTGCCGAGGCCTTGGCCAGCCAAATCGTCGCGTACGATGATGGCAAATTCAGCCGTGACCCGGTCCGGATCCATGAGGATGCGGACATCGGCATAAATCTGCGGGTGCAGCTCGGTGGGGAGATCGGTGAGTACGAGCGCCATCTCGCGGTCGTAATCGATCTGGGTAAGGCCAGCCACCATCTGGTGCGTGGGATCGGCGAGAGGCCGGAAGAAACGTGATTCGACAGTTTCCGACGACAGAAGCTTGAAGGCTGCGAGGATGGCTGGCTCGTCTTCCGGGCGTATCGGCCGCAGCAGGAGTGTGCGGCCGTCCGCCAGCGTCATCTCCTCCTCCAGTTCCCGCGGATAAGGCTTAATGGCGAGGCGCGCGGTGGGTGCTGCCGTCGTCGCCCTCACGCGGATGCGCGCATCAAGTGCTAGAACAGAGCTGGTGCCGGCGAGCAGCGGATTGATATCAAGCTCGACGATCTCTGCAAAATCAACGATCAGCTGCGACACCCTGACGATGGCAAGCGTGATGCCGGCAAGATCCGCGGCCGGTCGATCGCGATAGCCCTTCAGCAGTTTTGCGATCCTGGTTTCGGCGACCAGTTCCTGCGCCAGCTTGAGGTTGAGCGGCGGCAGGCCCAAGGCCCGATCCGCCGTTACCTCGACCGAGGTACCGCCTTGACCAAACATGATCACCGGACCGAATTGTGGGTCGACCACGGCGCCGACAATGAGCTCATGGCCGGCGCTGCGGTCGATCATCGGCGAAACGGTGAAGCCGTCAATCCGCGCATCTGGTCTTGCTTGCCGCACATCCTGCAGCATCCGGGCCGCAGCGAGTTCAACCGCCTCGCCTGAGCGCAGATCGAGGACGACACCACCGACATCGGATTTATGGGTGATGTCCGGGGATAGAAGCTTGAGGACGACGGGGCCGGAGATCTTTGCCGACGCCGCGCGAGCTTCGGCCGGCGACCGGACGATGTGGTCCGTGACCGTATTGATGCCATAAGCGCGCAGAAGGGCCGATGATTCCGGTGCCGTCAGGAAGTCTCGTCCGTCGTGCAGGGCCTGATCGATGATGCGCCGCGCTTCGGCTCGCTGCGGTACGAAATCGACTGGCAGGGAGGGCGGCGTTTCAGCGAGCAGGATGCGGTTGCGCTGGTAACGGACCATATGCATGAAGGCCCTGACAGCTTGTTCCGGCGTGCCATAGCTGGCAATCGAACTGGCTGCGAACCTGGCACGGGCGTCACGCGAGGTGAACTCGCCGATCCAGGCCGCAAGCAGCGGTTTGGCGCGGCCGGCGAGGCCGGCAATGACGGCATCTGCCGCGGCGATACTGGAGGTGAGCGCCGTTGGGCTGTTCAACACCAGCAAGGCATCCGAGTCAGGATCTTCCGCCAGGATATCAATGGCAGCGCGGTAGCGCGCAGCATCGGCATCGCCAATGATGTCGACCGGATTCTGCCGCGACCAGCCCCTGGGCAGCACCTGATCGAGTCTTGCCATCGTTACCGGGTTGAGCGGTGCGAGCTTTCCACCTTGTCCGATCAGCGCGTCGGCAGCGAGGATTCCGGCACCGCCGCCATTGGTGACGATTGTCAGGCGGTCGCCCTTGGCCGGACCAGTCAGTGCCAATGTTTCCATGGCCGCGAACAATTCGTCGAGATCGTCGACCCGTAAGATACCCGCGCGCCGAAAGACCGCGTCATAGACCGCGTCGCTGCCGGCCAGGGCCCCGGTATGAGAGGCCACGGCTTGGGCCGTCTCGCCATGGCGTCCCGATTTGATGATGATGACCGGCTTCAACCGTGCCGCGCGCCTTGCGGCCGAGACGAATTTGCGCGGATTGGTGATCGCTTCGGCATAGATCAGAATGGCATTTGTGCCGGCGTCACCGGCGAGATAGTCGAGCATGTCGCCGAAATCGACATCCAGCATCTCACCCATCGAGACAAGATGCGAAAAGCCGATCCCGCGAGCGGTCGCCCAGTCGAGGGCGGAGGTGAGGATGGCGCCGGACTGGGCGAGGAAGGCAATTGATCCCGGCCTTGGCTGCAGATGCGCAAAGCTGGCGTTGAGGCCGACCTCGGGCATCAGGATCCCGAGGCAATTCGGCCCGACGAGGCGCAGCAGATGCGGCTTTGCCGCCTGCAGCATCTGGGCCTTCAGGGTGGCGCCATCGGTCCCTCCGAAGCCAGCACTGATGACGACGGCAGCCCGGGTACCACGCGCGGCAAGATCGCGGATCAGGGCGGGCAGGGTTGCGGCCGGCGTTGCGATCACGGCGAGGTCGGGGGCCGTCGCGAGGGCGCTGACGGTGGCGACACAGGGCCGCCCCAGTACGGTCGCATATTTTGGGTTGATCATCGCGATCTCGCCGCGAAAGTCGCTGCCCAGGATGTTGCCGGCGACGACGTGACCCAGTGCGCCGGGGCGGTCGCTGGCACCGATGATCGCGACTGAGCGTGGGCGAAACAGCTTGTCGAGGTTACGAATCGTCAAGGATCGTGCGTCCTATGTCATGTGGCCGAACCAGGAGTTACCAGCATGTTGCGGCCAAGGGACGCCAGTGTCCAATCCTGCCAGCCAATCCTACCGATCGTCGATCTAGTTCGTGCTCATGATGCCAGCCGCAGATCGCCACGGCGACCCGTCGCCTGATCAAGTTCTGTCGACAGATCGACGCCAGCGGCTGCGGCGAGGCGCTTCAGGTCGAGAATCTCCAGTTTTTGCCCGCGCAGGATGACGATACGTTCCTTGCGCATCAAGGAAAGCGCGCGGCAGACCGTCTCGCTGGTGAGGCCGAGTGCATCGGCGATATGCGGCAGCATCAGCGGCAGCACCATGGTGCCCTGTCGCAAGACCGGTGTTTGACCATGGGCGCGCATGACCAGTTCGAGCAGGAGATGGGCAACGCGCTCCTTGGCAGTCCGGCGGCCGACGCTGGTGAGATGCTCAAAGGCGCGCGCCTCGGCATCGGCCATGATCTCCAGCAAACGGAAGCCCAAGGTAGGTATATCGCGCATCAGATCGAACAGCCGCTCGCGGGTGAAAACGGTGAAGGTGCAGGAAGTAAGCGTTTCGAGGCTATGCGACATGGTGCCGGAGCCGGGCAGGCCGAACACGACGCCAGGCACGGCGAAGTCGAGAATCTGGCGGCGGCCATCTTCCAGGATCTGGTGGCGGAAGGCCCAGCCATCGAGCAGCAGATAGATATTCCGGCAATCATCCCCTTGATAATAAAGAGATTCGCCGGCCTCCAGAGTGCAGAAGGTCGAGCGCGCAGCATTTATACGCAGCATGTCCTGCGGCGTGAGGCCGAGGGCGAGCAAGGTCGGCAATGCCTGAAAGGTTGCCGGCATGATGTCGAAGCGCGGATCTGCATCCTGAGTTTTTGTGAGGCTGACGGCTGTAGGCATTGAGTCCCCCTGCGGCGATGCCCGGATCCTTGCACCGGGCACGAGCAATCTAGGGACAAGCGGCATCGCCGGCCAAGTCAGGGAACCTACCTAAGGGGTTCTACGTATTGCGACAGCTCGACGCATGGCGATCCATTGTTGCAGTTCCCACCGTGCGGGGCCTTGATGTCAATCAACTCAACTGTCAGGCCAGCGTGGCGCGCTGCATGTGTTCGGGCACCACGCAGTTCCAGCCCAGCTCCTCGACGATGCGATGGCGCAAAGCGTCTGACGCGGTGGGTTCGCCATGCGTGATGAACGTGACGCGGGGCGGCTGCTTGAAGCCATGTAGCCAGCGCAGAATGCCGTCGACATCGGCATGTGCCGACAGCATCGAGAGGTTCTCCACCTGCGCCTTCACGGGGAAGTAGCTGCCGTGGATTTTGACGCTCTCGGCGCCGGCGATCATGGCGGCGCCACGAGTGCCGGCGGCCTGGAAGCCAGCAAACAGGATCGTGCTGTTGGGGTCGGTGACATAATGCTTGATATGATGCAGGACACGGCCACCGGTCGCCATGCCGCTCGCGGAGATGATGATTTTTGGCATCGGTTCGACCGTCAGTGCCTTCGATTCTGTCGGGGTGCGCACGATATGCGCGATCGCAAAGGCAGCGCGGCATTCTTCGGCCGACAGGCGATGATCCTCGGGATGCGCGGTCAGCAAATCCGTGGCATCGGTCGCCATGGGGCTGTCGAGGAACACCGGCACATTGCCAAGGCGCCCGGACTTCCGCAGGCGGCTGAGATGATAAAGCAGGGTTTGCGCCCGACCGATGGCAAAAGCCGGTACGACGATGGTGCCGCCTCGCTCGACCGTGCGTTTGACGATTTGCAACAGAGCCGCTTCCGGGTCGACCGCATCGTGTTTGCGATTGCCATAGGTCGATTCGACAATCAGATAGTCCGCCGTGTCGATCAGTTCCGGATCGACCATCATCGGGTCGCCGAATTGGCCCAGGTCGCCGGAAAAGACCAGTTTCAACCCTTCGAAATCGCATTCAACGATTGATGCGCCAAGGATGTGCCCGGCGCGTCGTAACGTAATGGTGACCCCTGGCGCGACTTCGTGCTTCTGGCCGAAGGGAACAGAGACGAACCGTTCCAATGCCTTGGCGGCATCGTCGGCGGTATAGAGCGGCAGCGCAGGACTGTGCTTGGAGAAGCGGTGCTTGTTGGCGAATTCCGCGTCCCGCTCCTGCAGCATGCCGCTATCGGGCAGGATGATACCTGATACTTCCTGCGTGCCGTGGGAGGCGAAGACCTGGCCCGTGAACCCATCGCGCACCAGCGCCGGCAGATAGCCGGCGTGATCGAGATGGGCATGGGTGAGGATGACGGCGCTGATCGAACTGGGGGGAATCGGGAATTTCACCCAATTGCGCAGGCGCAGTTGCTTCAGACCCTGGAACAGGCCGCAATCGACCAGCACGCGCCGCCCGGCGGAACTGAGGAGGTATTTCGAGCCAGTGACGGTGCCGGCGCCGCCGAGAAAGGTAATCTTGCGGGTCATGTCGGTTGCTTTCAGAGTAGCCGAAGGCTGATCGCGGCGAGCAGCACGGCGTTGAAGATCATGAGCAGCGCGAGCGGCACCCTTGTTTGGGCTCGGAAGCGCGAAGCGGCGAAACGGCTACCGTAACCGATTGCCCAGGAGAGTGGAAACGTACCGAGGGCGAAGGCCAGCATGGCGAAGGCCGCTGCCAGCGCGTCGCCGCTGGCGGCCGCGGCGACCAGCGCTCCATAGAGAAGTCCGCAGGGCAGGAAGCCCAGCAGGATACCCAGCAAGTAACCGCGTACCCCCGTAGGGTTGCGCATGAGCGCGCGGGTCACCTCGCGCAGCAGACGCATTATGCCGGAGCCGGCGCCTGATGGAGATCCTCCAAAGGTGCCCGTCGCCGACAGGCGCCCGGCGAAGCCGGCCGGAATGGCATCCAGTTTCGCCAGACCTTGCCACAGGAAGATCGCGGCGGCGGCCCAGAGAAGGAGAGGTGGCAACCATGTGAATGAGAGGCGTTCGCTGCCTGCGTAGACTGGCAGGGCGGCAACAGAACCCAACATCATATAGGTCGTGGTGCGGCCGAACTGATACGGCAGCAAGGCGCCACCCGCCAGCCGCCGCCAAGCCTGTCCCTGGTCCAGCGTGCGTGCGGCCGCCAGTTCGATCGATTGCGCGGCGACCAGTGGCCCGCACATGCCGGCGCAATGCGTCACACTGCCGACGAGGCCAGCCAGGAACATCGTGAGGATGAGAGAGCCATGGCTTTCCATCACCACCAGGCAATGCGCGCCGAGGCTTGTCGCCAAGTCAAGCATCCGAATGCTTCCGGGATGAGATGGTCATGGCATTGCTAGCCGATTGTTTTGCCGCAGAAATCTCTCTTTTCAAAACACCCGTTACCATCGCCGCGCATTGATCTGGATCAACGCCAAATCTGGCCCAGTCGGTAATTTGCGGTCTGGAAAGAGTCCGGTTCGCCCCCAGGCCGCCCGAAGAGGTGGATCCCCGGAGAATCGGACGAGGGACATGGTCATGGCAAGATCCGATACATCGCGCGACCCGGAAGGCATGCGCTACACGTCGATCATCGGCATCGACCTGGAGTTGCCGGTCAATCGGGTGACGGTCGAGCAGCCCTGGCGCTGGCTGCTGCATGGCTGGCAGGATTTCATGCGTGCCGGCATTGTCAGCGTCGCCTTCGGTATTGCGATCGCGCTGATCAGCGCGCTACTGATCTTCGGCCTGTGGCAAAGCGAATTCCGCCCCTACGCCTTCCCACTGGCGGCCGGGTTCTTTTTCATCGCGCCGTTGCTGGGTGTTGCCTTCTACGAAATCAGCCGTCGGCTGGAGAAGGGCCTGCCACTCAATATCGTCGATATCGCCTTATCGTGGCGGCCGCGCGCCGGTCAGCTTTTCACCATGGGCCTCCTCATGATGTTCCTGCATCTCGCCTGGGAACGGATTGCGATGCTGATCTATGCCGGCTTCTTTGGCGTCGAACTCGCCAGCTGGCAGCACTTCGTCAACGTCGTGCTGTTTTCGACCGAAGGTATTCCATTCCTGCTGATTGGCACCGTCACTGGCGGTGTCCTGGCCGTGATTGCCTTTTCTATCAGCGTCGTTGCTTTCCCGATGCTGATGGAGCGCGATTGCGGCAGCCTCCGCGCAATCACCACCTCGGTATGCGCGACCCTGGTCAACTGGCGCGTCCTCATCGGCTGGGCGGCGCTCATCGTTCTGTTCACCGTCGCGGGTATCGCGACGCTTTGCATCGGGCTGGTGGTGACCATGCCCCTCATCGGGCATGCCAGTTGGCACGCTTACCGCGATCTGGTGGAGACCGAAAAATGAATGATCAATCTGCCCACGCCGCCCCTGCGACAACGCAGCAGTCGGTGGACGCTGAACATGCCAGCGGTGCCGCCGGTGCGATCATGTTGGTGGTTCTGGGGATTTTCGCTCTGCTTGGGATATTCGTCATGGCCCAGGCTGTCGACGGCGTCTTCCAATTGTTTGGCGCGTGCCTGACGCTCTTTTCTATTTTCATGCTGTTCCGCGTCATTGCTCTTCTGCTGCCCCATCACAGCAGCGACATCTGAAGGATTATCCGATGACACAATCTCGGGCAGGCGTCATGCCATCCTACAACGAACAGATTGTCCGCATGTTCACCATTGCCTCCATGTTCTGGGGCGTGGTGGGCTTCCTGGTCGGCGTGGTCATCGCCTTCCAGCTGGCCTTCCCGGCGCTCAATCTGGGTCTGGAATGGACTTCATTCGGGCGCTTGCGGCCACTGCACACCTCGGCTGTCATCTTCGCCTTCGGCGGCAATGTGCTGCTCGGCACCAGTCTCTTCGTCGTGCAGCGGACTTGCCGTACGGCGTTGTTCGGCGGGCCGCTGATGGCGGAGTTCCTGTTCTGGGGCTACCAGCTGTTCATCGTGCTGGCGGCGAGTGGCTATGTACTGGGCATTACCGGCGGTACAGAATATTCCGAACCCGAATGGTACACCGATCTGTGGCTGACCTTGGTCTGGGTGGTCTACCTGCTGATCTTCCTCGGCACATTGATGAAGCGGAAAGAGCCGCATATCTATGTCGCCAACTGGTTCTATCTCGCCTTCATCGTCACCGTGGCGATGCTGCATATCGGCCGCAACCTCTCAATGCCGGTCTCCTTTCTTGGCACCAAGAGCTATTCGCTGTTTGCCGGCGTACAAGATGCAATGCTGCAATGGTGGTATGGCCACAACGCCGTGGGCTTCTTCCTGACCGCCGGCTTCCTCGGCATCATGTACTACTTCGTGCCGAAGCAGGCCAACCGACCGGTCTATTCCTACCGCCTGTCGATCGTGCATTTCTGGTCACTTATCTTCCTCTACATCTGGGCCGGTCCGCACCACCTCCATTATACCTCGCTGCCGGATTGGACGCAGTCGCTTGGCATGGTGTTTTCCATCATGCTGTGGATGCCCAGCTGGGGCGGCATGATCAACGGCCTAATGACTCTGTCCGGCGCCTGGGACAAGCTCCGCACCGATCCGGTGCTGCGCTTCCTGGTGACGTCGATCGGTTTCTACGGCATGTCGACCTTCGAAGGTCCAGTGATGTCGATCAAGGCTGTGAACAGTTTGAGCCACTATACCGACTGGACAATCGGGCATGTGCATTCCGGTGCGCTTGGCTGGGTCGCCTTCGTCAGCTTCGGTGCCATGTACTACATGGTTCCCGTTCTGTGGAAGCGCGAGCGGCTCTACAGTTCGCGCCTGGTGGAGTGGCATTTCTGGATCGCCACCTTCGGCATCGTTCTCTACATCGTGTCGATGTGGATCTCCGGGATCATGCAGGGTCTGATGTGGCGCGCCTATGACAGCCTTGGCTTCCTGCAATATTCCTTCGTCGAAACGGTTGCCGCGATGCATCCCTATTACGTCGTGCGTGGTTTCGGCGGTGTCCTCTTCCTGATTGGGGCTCTCATCATGACTTACAACCTCATCCGGACGATGCGTGGCGATGTGCGGCAAGAACGCAGCATCGGTAGCACCGTTGCCGTTGCGCAAGCCTAAGACAGGAAAGGGCTTGTCATGATCAAACACGAACGTTTTGAAACCAATTCCATCGTCCTGCTGGTAGGCATCCTGCTGACGGTTGCTATCGGCGGGCTGGTGGAAATCGTGCCGCTCTTTACGATCGGCGAGACCATTGAGAAGGTCGAAGGCGTGCGACCTCTCAGTCCACTCGAGCTCGCCGGACGTAACATCTACATTGCGGAGGGCTGCTACAACTGCCACAGCCAGCAGGTGCGGCCGTTCCGCGACGAGGTGGAGCGCTATGGCCATTACAACCTGGCGGCCGAGAGCATCTATGATCATCCGTTCCAATGGGGTTCGAAGCGCACTGGGCCGGATCTCGCCCGGGTCGGCGGCAAGTACTCCAATGACTGGCAGGCGGCACATCTCATCGACCCGCGTTCTGTCGTGCCGGAATCGATCATGCCGACCTATCCGCATTTGGCCAGGCAGGATGTCGAACCGGCGGAAATCGGTGCTGATCTCCATGCGTTGTCGATCGTTGGCGTTCCATATTCGGAAGAGATGATCGCAGAAGCGGCGGCCGATATGGTCGCGCAGGCGACGCCGGATGCCGATACCGAAGCACTGCTGAGGCGCTACCCAAAGGCGGCCATCGGCGATCTCGATGGCGATCCCACCCGCGTCACCAAGATGGACGCTTTGGTCGCTTATCTGCAATCGCTGGGGCGCATGGTCGACTTCACGACATATCGACCGGAACTTGCCGGCGAAGCGACAACTGAAGGGAGCCAGCCATGAGCCTGCTCGACCTTTCACATATGGCGCGTGAATTGTGGGTTGTCTGGTTGCTGATCATTTTCGCCGCAATCATTTTTCATGCCTATCGTGGTCGCAACAAGGACCGTTTCGAGGACTGCGCTCAGATACCCTTTCGTGAAGATTCCGAGGAGATGAACAATCATGGCTGAAGTCGAACGTGATCTCGCCACGGGCGTTCAAACCACCGGCCATGAATGGGACGGGATCAAGGAGCTCAACAACCCGCTGCCGCGCTGGTGGCTGCTGGTGTTCTATGCCTGTGTGATCTATGGGCTGGCATATACCGTGTTCTATCCTGCCTGGCCGAGCCTCAGCGGGTACACCAAGGGCGTCCTTGGCTACAATTCGCATGCCGATTACTATACCGAGGTGGCGGGTGCGGCCGAAGCGAAGAAGCAGTTCACGGACCGCATCGCCGCCATCGGTGTTGCGGAGATTGCTCAGGATCCACAGTTGCTCGAATTCTCGCTGGCCGGTGGCCAGGCGGTGTTCAATGAAAACTGCGCCCAGTGTCATGGTGTCGGCGGGCAGGGCCAACGCTTCTATCCCGTCTTGGCCGATGACAACTGGATCTGGGGTGGAAAGCTCGCTGATATCGAGCAGACAGTGCGCCATGGCATTCGCCATCAGGACGACCCAGACACCCGTCAAGCGCAGATGCTGCGCTTTGGCGCCGACGAAATCCTCGACAAGGCACAGGTCACCGATGTCACGGAATATGTCGTCGGCCTCAGCGGCGGTGATGCGGATGCCGTTGCAGCCGAGCGCGGTGCCAAGGTGTTTGCCGAGAACTGTGCTGCTTGCCACGGTGCGGGCGGTGCGGGCAATCAGGAGCTTGGCGCCCCCTCGCTTGTTAACAAGATCTGGCAGTTTACCGGCGACCGCGCCAGTTTCGCGGCCCAGATCAACTCGCCGCGCCATGGTGTGATGCCGGCCTGGCAGGGACGGCTCAGTGACGACCTGATCAAGATGGTGACGGTCTATGTGCACAGCCTCGGTGGCGGGCAGTGATACGGCGGCTACATAAAGTACTGCATATGACATGACGATCCAGGATGCACAGCCCAAGAGTCTTTTTGCGGCACAGGAAAAAATCTATCCGCAACGCGTGTTCGGAAAATTCCGGCTGATCAAGTGGCTGGCGCTGGGTATCCTGCTCGGCCTCTATTACATCATGCCGTGGCTGCGGTGGGACCGCGGCCACGGCGTGCCGGATCAGGCACTGCTGGTCGACCTCACCGGTCGGCGCGCCTATTTCTTCTGGATCGAGATCTGGCCGCAGGAAGTCTATTATTTCGCCGGCATTCTCATGCTGGGTGCCTTCGGGCTGTTCTTCGCGACTGCCCTGCTGGGACGTGTTTGGTGCGGTTTCACCTGCCCGCAGACGGTCTGGACGGATCTCTTCCTGTTCGTCGAGCGCTGGATCGAGGGCGACCGCAACAAGCGCATGAAGCTCGACAAAGAGCCTATGAGCTTCCGCAAGGCTGGGCAGAAGGTTGCCAAGCATGGGGTCTGGCTGCTGATCGCCTTGCTCACAGGCGGTGCCTGGGCGATGTATTTCAACGATGCGCCGACATTGGTTCGGGATTTCCTCACCGGTCAGGCGAGTACGACGCAATATGGGTTCATCGCCCTCTTCACCGGCACCACCTATCTCCTCGCCGGCTGGGCCCGTGAACAAGTTTGTATCTACATGTGCCCCTGGCCGCGCTTTCAGGCGGCGATGTTTGACGAACGCACCCTGTTGGTCACCTACGAAGAGTGGCGCGGCGAGCCCCGCGGCAAGGTCAAAGCGCTGGCGGCCGATGGTACGAAGCTTGGCGACTGCATCGATTGCGGTCTCTGCTATCACGTCTGCCCCACCGGCGTCGATATTCGCCTTGGACAGCAATTGGCCTGTATCGGCTGCGGCCTATGCATCGATGCCTGCAACGGCATCATGGAAAAGGTCGGCCGGCCCGCCAACCTCATCACCTATGATTCGCTGTACAACCAGGCACAGCGCGCCGACGGACTACCGGCAAAGCACCGCTTCGTGCGGCCGCGGACGATCTTCTATGCGATCGTGATCATGCTGATCAGTGCCGCCATGGTGGTCTCGCTGGGCTGGCGGTCGCGGCTCGATGTCTCTCTGCAGGCGGATCGCTCGCCCATCTTCGTGCGGTTGAGCAACGGCGACATCCAGAATGGCTACAGCATCAAGATCCTGAACATGGTGCGCGAAAATGCGCAATACGACATCAAGGTCACCGGCATAGATCAGCTCAAGTTGAAAGTGATCGGCCAGCCGGCGGCATTGGTGACAGTACCCGGGGATTCCGTCGGCACCTTCCGCATTCTGCTGCACGCACCGGCCGCTTCCCTTGGCGACGAGTCAACCCCCATCACGGTGACGATCGAGGATCAGACAACCCATGAAACAAGCAGCCATGACGCCGTCTTCCGCGGCCCAGCCAATTAGGCGTGCTTTGTGGATTCCGGGGATCTTCGTCCTCGGTTTCCTCATCGTCATCGCGGTCAACGGCATTCTGATTGTCACCGCCGTGAGCAGCTTCAGTGGTCTGGAGACAGACAGTGCCTATGACAAGGGCTTGCAATATAATCAGGCACTGGCAGGGGCAGCGGCCAACGCCCGCACTGGCTGGCGTGCCGAGCCGCTTGTAACCGCAGCGACGGGAACGGACCGCAAGCTGGAAATCATGGTCACCGATCGTGATGGCAAGCCGGTGACTGGATTGACGATGGAAGCCTATCTGGTCCGCCCGACCAATGCGGGGATGGATACTGCCCTCACGCTGATCGATCTTGGCGCCGGCCGCTACGGCGTAGCGTTCACCCCCGAAGCGCTCGGAAATTGGGATTTGCGGCTGAAAGCACGCCGCGGTGACATTGCCTGGCAACAGGCGCAAAGGATATTCCTGCAATGATCCTGCCTGTGCGCCAGCTAGACCGGGTCGCAGAAAAATGCCTGCATTGCGGCAACGACATTGCCGTCAATGAGAGCTACTGCTGCGCCGGATGCAAGGCGGCGCATCAACTGATCGGCGAACTGGGCCTGGGTGCCTATTACCAGCGCCGCGTTCTCGACGGCGCGCAACGCAAGCCGCGGCCGGACGACACCCACCAGATGAGTGACCTCACGGCCTGGGTCCGGGCGATCGACGACAAGTCCAGCGAACTCACGCTGATGGTGGACGGACTGCATTGCGGCGCCTGCGTCTGGCTGATCGAGCAGTTCCTGCTGAATCAGAAAGGCGTCATCAGCGCACGGGTATCGCTCACGACGCGGCGATTGTCACTGCGCTGGGAAAACGCGGTCAGCCAGCCCGAGGCGCTGGTTGCCGGCGTCCAGGGCCTGGGCTACCGGCTGGTGCCGATAGACCCCACCTGCCTTGCCAGCCGGGACGAAACGGAGGTCAAGCAGCTGCTGCGTTATCTCGCGGTCGCTGGCTTTGCGGCCGGCAATATCATGCTGCTGTCGATTTCCGTCTGGCTTGGCGCGGATGCTGCGACCAGGGATCTGCTCCACTGGGTCTCGGCGATGATCGCCATCCCGGCCATTGCCTATGCTGGCCGGCCATTCTTCCGATCGGCTTGGTCCGCCTTGCGCGCTGGGCGCACAAATATGGACGTACCCATTTCGCTCGCCGTGATCCTGGCACCTTCCCTCAGCTTGTTCGAGACTTTCACCGGTGGACAGCACGCCTATTTCGATTCTGCGACAACCTTGCTGTTCTTCCTATTGATCGGTCGCTTCCTCGATCATCGGGCGCGGCGGGCGGCGCGGGCGACGGCTGAGCAACTTCTCGCCCTCAACGCCGAGGCGGCCACATTGATCGACAGCGACGGCAGCCTGCGCGATGTCCAGCCACGCCAGTTGCTGGCCGGACAGCGTGTTCTCGTTGTGGCCGGTGGTCGCATCCCTGCCGATGGTAAGGTGCTTTCCGGCAACAGTCGCATCGACCTGCAGATGATCTCAGGTGAGTCGCTGCCAGTAGACGCCGGCCTCGGCACGGACGTGTTCGCCGGCACACTCAATCTTGAAGCGCCCCTGACTGTGATGGTCGAGCGGGTCGGCGAGGCGACGCTGCTCGCCGACATCATCCGACTGATGGAAGCGGCGGAAACGCGACGCGGACGCTTCGTGCGCATCGCCGAGCGGGTGGCACGGTTCTATTCCCCGGTTGTTCATCTGACGGCATTGCTGAGCTTCCTCGCCTGGGTCTTCGTTGGTGGTATGGCCTGGCAGGATGCCATGCTGATCGCGATTGCCGTCTTGATCATCACCTGCCCCTGTGCGCTTGCGTTGGCAGTCCCGGCTGTTCAGGTCGTTGCCAGCCAGCGGCTTCTGAAATCCGGCATTCTGCTGAAGGCACCAGATGCGCTGGAGCGCTTGCGGCAGGTCGACCACGTTCTGCTCGATAAGACCGGTACACTGACCATCGGCCGCCCGACCCTGGATAGCTGCAGCGATCCCGGCCGGTTGGCCAAGGCCGCCTCGATCGCCAGCAACAGCCGTCATCCGCTGGCTGCCGCTCTGCGCCGCGCGGCTGGATTGGTGGTGGCCCTTGATGGCGTGCGCGAAATCCCGGGACAGGGACTGGAATGGGCCGGGTCTGACGGGGTGTGGCGGTTGGGCAGTACGCGTTTCACCGGCCAGGCTGAAACTGCGACGGCCGCGATGACCTTGTGGCTGGTCGACCCGGCCGGACAAGCCACGTCATTCCATTTCGTCGATCCCTTGCGCCGCGATGCCGCCGAGATCATCGCGCAGTTGAAGGCGATCGGGCCAGTTGAGATCTGGTCCGGTGATCGCTCTGCCACAGTGGGCGCCACGGCGGCCTTGGTCGGTATCGATGACTGGCACGCACAGCAAATGCCGGCCGACAAAGTGCGTCGCCTGGAAGACCTGCGTGCCCAGGGCAAGCATGTGCTGATGATCGGCGATGGAATCAATGATGCGCCGGCCTTGCGCGCTGCCACGGTCTCAATGGCGCCAGCCAATGCCGCGGAAATTGCGCAGAACGCCGCCGATCTGGTGTTTCAGGGTGATCTGCTGGCACCGGTCATCACGGCGCGGCGGATGGCCAGGGTCGTGGACCGCCTTGTACGCCAGAACCTGATCATTTCGCTCACCTACAACCTGGCCGCGGTGCCGTTGGCCATTCTGGGACTGGTGACGCCCCTGGTCGCCGCAGTGGCGATGTCAAGTTCCTCGATCATCGTCGTGCTGAACGCCCTGCGTGCCGGTCGGTTGAAGACGGATCCCGTTGCAACGACGACGGACACGCCTGCATGACCATCCTTCTCTTCCTCATTCCGATTGCTTTGCTGCTCGGTGGGCTGGGCCTCGGCGGGTTTCTCTGGGCGATGCGCTCAGGGCAATTTGACGATCTCGACGGTGCGGCGCAACGGATTCTGTTCGACGATCCAGTGGGCACACTACCGATGCGGCCGTCAGAAAATACGGCATCTGCACACGAGGATCATTCCAATTGTGACCTAAATCAAGAAGGTGGCCAGATCAGGCGATAGAATAGTTGCACGCTGGAGAAGTTGGATATCTAGCGGTGCGGGAAATACCGGATTTGGAACTGATGTAGGACAAAATGGACCGTACGCTGAACTTTCCGGAGGGCTGCCATCTCCGCTCGTGCATATGAGGACGGAAGAGGCATTGATGGTTGACGATTGGAATTCGATCGATGGTATCGCCGATACAGACAGGGATCGTCTGTTTGGCGATCATCAGAAACACTATCAGGGACTCCATGCGCGTGTATTGCGGAACCTGGTTTAGGGGTGAGCATGTCCAGATCCGTTATTCTTGCCGTCGTGATGGGGACGCCTTCAGATGCCGACGTACTCAACGCGGCGGAGTCTCTATCGCAGGTCTATGACAGCCATATCGAGGTGCTGCATCCGCGGCTCGATCCCTACCGGGTCCTTGCTGGCTTGGTCGACAGTATCGGCAGCCTTGGAACGTCTGACATCATCGTCGGCCTCAAGCAGGACATAGATCGGCGCACCACGCTTGCCCGAAACGCTTTTTCCGCCTGGATCGCGCGCAGTGATGCCATAGTGGATCCTCAGCTCAGCAGCGGCGCGGCAAGCCTTGCGAATGGAACCATCACCTCCTGGCGTGAATACGAAGGCACCTATGACAGCGCCTTGACCCAATATGGTCGGTTGGCCGATCTGATCGTGGTGGCACAGCCGGCCTCAGGTAGCAACCAATCCCAGGACACGGTGGTCGAAGCGGCGATTTTTGTGACCGGCCGCCCTGTTTTATGCGTGCCGCACGGCTTTGAGACCCTGGATATGAAGCACATGGCCATCATGTGGAACGGCAGCCTTCAGGCAGCGCGCGCTGTTGGTGACGCCATGCCGCTATTGTCTGCCTGTACCGATGCCGTGGTCCTGACGGCCGGGGTTATCGACGGGCCGGGCGCAACCGATCTGGTCGAGCGGCTGGTCCTGCGCGGCATTGATGCCCGTACTCGAAGAATTCCGGCCTCGCCGGATGCCGCACCAACTGCTCTCTTGAAGATTCTCAGCGAGATTCAGTGTGGCATAGCGGTTATGGGCGGATACGGACACAGCAGGTTGCGTGAGCTTCTTTTAGGGGGCGTTACGCGCCAGATGTTGGCTGATGCCAAGATCCCACTTCTGCTGGCACATTAGAGATAGGGCGTCAATGCATATGCTGCATCACTTGTCGTTCGGCGTGTCCGATATCGCGCGATCGGCATTGTTCTACGACGCCGTCCTCGCGTCACTCGGCTATGCGCGGGTGTGGGAGGATATCCGGCCGGGCGAAGCCGATCAGGCGATCGGTTACGGCTTCGCCGGTCGGGATGACAAGTTTGCGATCAAGTTGAGGCCACAAGGGCAGCTTGCACCTGGCCCGGGCTTTCATCTTGCCTTCGCGGCGCCGAACAGGCCGGCCGTGGACGCATTTCATGCAGCGGCCCTGACATATGGTGGCCGCGATAACGGCGCTCCCGGCCTACGACCCGATTACGGCGCGAACTATTATGCTGCGTTTGTATTCGACCCGGACGGATATTGGATCGAGGCGGTCATAAACGCGCCGCTCTAGCCTACCAAAACAGCTTTAGGTCCTTACTCCTGGCGGAAGCCCATGCGGAACGCCCCCCAATGGCGGCCACGGATCATGATCGGCGCGGAAAGGTCTTTCATCAGCACGAATTTTCCGCCGCCCATGTCGCGGCGATAGGTCTGTAGCAGGAACGGTTTGGTATTGGCGGCGACCTTTTGCACAGCGCGATCATTGAACAGGCGCCGGTTCCGGCAATTGGCGGAATTCCAGACCGGATCGTTGGTCGGCTTCTGCCGGTAGTTTGGATTGTGTGTCGGCAGGTAGCCGCCCTTGGCCCAGGCGACGCAGAAGGCAATGCGCGGATCGATCTTCTGGATCGGATCCTGGATCGGTGGCAGCAGACGATCGGTCAGTTCGACGTAATCGGTCAGATATTGTTTAGGATTGGTACCGGGAATCTCGCGGTATTTTTCGTCGAAGAACTTATCCAACGTGATCTCGCCGCGCTGGATGGCGGCCTCGAAGGCTTCCGTGATCTTCGCGGCAGTGTCGACGACGGCTCGGATCAATGGCGTATCCGGTGTATCGATGCCGCTTTCGGCGATGAAGGCGATCAGTGTCTCGCTGGACTGTAGCAGGCCAGCGACCCTTGTATCAGCCTCTCGCAGTGTTGCAGTGGAAAGCTCGACGCCTTTGACCAAATCGGCAAGCTCAGTCAGCACCGTGTCGCAATGGCCGAGATTGGCGGCTGCAGTGCCGGCGATGGCGTTGATTTCCCGATCCGCTGCCGTGAAGCCATCATGGATGCGCAGGATGACACCATCTATCTGACGGGCGCCTTCGCCAGCCTCCTTGGCATGCTTGGTTGCGGTGCCGCTCTCCTGGATCAGATTGCCGATTTCGCTGGTAAGATTGCGCACCGTGTCATCGATCTGCCGCGTTGCCTTGCGCGTCTGTTCGGCCAGGGATTTCACTTCGTTGGCAACCACGCCGAATCCGCGCCCGGCATCGCCGGCGCGTGCCGCCTCAATGGTCGCGTTCAACGCGAGGAGATTGGTCTGCTTGGCGATCGTCTCGATGGTGCCGGAGAACCCTGCCACCTGCTCCAGCACGGATTGGATGGTGCCGAGCCGCTCCTCAAACTTTCCGACCGCAGCGATGAGTTTGGCGATGTTATCGCCGGCACCGGCGACGGTCACGCGGGAGTCGGTGATTTCGGTGCCTGCCGCGGTGGCCGCGGCCTGGGCTGAACGCGCGGCACCATCGATCTCGCGGTTGGTGGCGACCATGGTCTGGACGGTTTGCTGCAGGCCGCCAAACTGGTCCGCCTGATGCGAAAAGCGCCCCGTGACCTCGTCGATGTTTCCGGCGATGTCCGCCATTTCCACGCCGATGCCACCAATTCGATTGGCAAGCTCGGCGATCAGCCGATCCTGGGGCGATGTAGCTGACGCGCCATCTGGCGCGGATGCCATGGTTGCGCCGTTGGCCGGAGGCATTGAATGCGTGCTGCTCACTGCTCGGCGGATCCCTCGGCATTCATCCGGTTGGTCGTTCCAAATCGCCAGCCGTCGCCCGGCTTCGGAACAATGTAAGACCGTGCATCCGCCCCGTGCAGCGCATGGCGGGATAGCGCGGCCATCATTCTCAAGTGCTACGGCAAGGACGTGGTCTAGGCAAGTCGTACCAAAGTACGAGAAAGGTATTCCGCCCGTCTTTACAGCGAGTTGAACATTGCTATCGGTTGCTCTTAATGAAGTCAGCCACGCGCTCGGCGATCATGATCGTGGGAATATTGGTGTTGGCCCGGGGAATACTTGGCATCAACGACGCGTCGCTGATGCGCAAGCCCTGTGCGCCGTGGACGTTGCCGGTAGGCGAGGTGACGGCCATCGGATTGTCGGGGGCGCCCATCCTGCAAGTGCCGGAAGGATGCCAGGTGCCGCCGACATATGTGCGGACAAAATTGGTGAGAGCCTCGTCGTCCCGCAGCAATCCATCGATCGTGATACCCTGAGTCACGACCCGGTCGATCAGCCACTTACGCAGCGGGCCCGCACCATCAAGCAGGGCGGCAAGCGCGCCGCGCTGTAACGCGTTGAGCACCCCAGGCACGGCGACCTTGGCCACGCGTGGTGAGTAGCTCGACGGGAACACGGTATCGCGAAAGCCATCCATCATCGGATCGGTCAGCGTGCTTGCGCCCAGTCGCAAGGCCGATTTAAGCCGCTCCAGATCGCGCCAATCCGACAGCATGCGAAAATCAACCGCCGGCTCGACGTTGGCGTCGGGTGACGCCAGCGTCAGGAATCCACGCGAATAGGATTTGTTGACCCAGAAGAACATGCTGCCCATCCGCAGGCCGACCGAATGCCAGCCGGAGCGCGACAATATCGCCGCATGCATATCGCCCGACGGCGCGCCTTCCAGGCCGGAGGAGAAGCGCAGGATACCTTGCTCGTGATGCTCCGTCATATCCGTCACGCGGGCCACGGGCGGCAAGTAAGCGCTGACCGCGATTGACGGATGCTCCATCAAGTTCCGCCCGACACCTGAACTATTGTGGATGACGGGAATGCCGAGTTGGGCGAGTTCCGCTTGCGGTCCAATCCCGCTGCGTAACAGCACGGCCGGCGTGTGAATGGCACCGGCGGTAAGGATGATTTCCGCAGCGCGAAGCGTTTCAGCAGGTGCGCCGTCCTTGGCGGTGAGGAGGGCACCCACGGCGCGGGTTCCATCGAAGATCAATCGCGCGACGCTGCGACCTGTGATGATGCGCAGATTGGGACGCTTGCGCACCTCGGACGTCAGATAGACGATCGAGGTCGGCACGCGTTCACCTTGGTCGCTAACGGCGACGGTTCCGGCGAAGACACCATCAAGCCATTTTCCATTCTGATCCGGCCGGATCGGATAGCCATGGGCACCGAGGGTGCGCGAGACTGCCCTGACGAAGGGAGACATCCTCTCCTGCGTAATCCTGCGGATCGGCAGGGGACCGGTCTGGCCATGCAGCGGACCGTCGAAATCCTGGTCGTGTTCGAGCTTGAGGAAGTAAGGCAGACAGTCTTCCCACGACCATCCCATCGCACCGAGGTCTTGCCATTCGTCGTAATCGCCGGGCGCACCACGATTGGCCATCAAGGCGTTGATGGCCGAGCCACCGCCGAGAAGCCGCGCCTGCTCATAGCGGCGTGGCGCCAGGCCGGCCTTGTTGTCTGGCGTGAATCCCATGCGCGCTGTCAGCGCCTGCCAGATGTTGCTGATATCGAGATAAGCGCGGCCGGGATAGCGGCTGCGGATCGCATCGGGCATCGTCTCTGGTGTCAGGTCGCGACCGGATTCGACCAGGAGCACCGTCCGGCGCGGATCTTCCGAAAGGCGTGCCGCCAGAACACAGCCCGCCGAACCGCCACCGATGATGAGATGATCCATCATCAGCGACCGATGGCATCGAGAAACTGATACCAGCCAGCGACGAGCCGAACGGCGGGTTCGCGGATTGGATAGAAGGGCACTTTCTTGAGGCGCTCTGTCGCAAGCAGACCGATATCCGGTTTTCCGCCCGTGACGAAATCGGCAAGGTATTTGCCCATCAGTGTCGACATGGCAATACCCGTGCCGTTATAGCCGACGGCATAGCTGATCCGGTCATCCAGGCGACCGACATGGGGAATGCTGTCGAGGGTCATGCCGACGAGGCCGGACCAGCGATGCGTGACCTGGATGCCGGCGAGATCCGGAAACTGTGCGATCATCGCCCTTTGCAGCGCAGCGAAGGCGGCCGGTGAATCGTTCTTGCCGAAGGCACCGCGTCCGCCATAGAGCAGCCGGTCGCCGGCCTTGCGGAACCAGCGCATCATGCGCCGTGTCTCGATATAGCTGCGGCCTCGGGCCAGCAGCCTTTCCCCGGCCTTGCCGGTCAGCGGTTCGGTGGCAATGATGGCACTGCGGAACGGAATGAGCGTGCGCTGGACTTCAGCGGTGGCCGCCGTGAGATCGGAATAGGCGTTGGTGGCAATGACTGCCTGTTGTGCTCGCACCTCGCCTGTCGGCGTTTCGAGAACGAGCCCTTGCCCGTCACGCCGCAGGGCTGTCACCGGGCTTTGCTCAAAGATCGGAACGCCATCGGCGGCAAGCCCTGAGGCAAGTCCGCGCACAAAATTGAGCGGATGGATGATGCCGCCATGGGCGTTGAGCATGCCGCCAGTGAAATCCCTGGATCCCGTTTCCTCCGCCATCTCGCCGGCAGAGAGGATCGAGGTCGATCGGTCGCCGAGCGCATCATGGAGCCAGGCGACGTCCTTCTTCAAGGCATCGAGCGATATCGCATTATGGGCGCAGCGCAGGCTGCCACTTTCGCGAAAATCGGCATCGACCATGCCATAGGCCTGAACCAGTTCGCGGACATGCTCGATGGCTTCGAGCCCAAGATCGTGCATGCGGCGAGCCATGCCGATATCCCAGCCCGTGGCGATATCGGCAAAACCTAAGCGGAACTTTCCCGAGACGACCCCGCCATTGCGTCCACTGGCACCCCAGCCGATGCGACTTGCCTCCAGCACTATCGGTTGCTGGCCCTTAGCTGCGAGGGACCGCGCCGCCGACAATCCGGTATAACCGCCGCCGATGATGGCGACGTCACATTGACGGTTGCCGCTCAGCGTCGCGAAACGCGGCCGACTTGCGGCCGTATCGGTCCAGAGCGATGCGACTTCGGGCAGTGGTGCGGCCATGGCGGCGGAATCTCTCCCGGTCAGACGCCCGTTGCGGATTTGTGGAAGGCCCGGAGATCGGTATCGACCGCATCGGCCAGCTGCTTGAGCGTCGAGAAATGATAATCCGGCTTGGTGAGGACCTTGGGCTCTGGCGTTCCGCCGAAACCCTTCTGCCCCTGCCGACGCTCGATCCAGCAAACTGTGTAGCCTAGTTCCTTGGCGACGCCGATATCGTGATGCTGGCTCTGAGCTACATGCAGAATCTCGTTCATCTGATAGCCGTGGGCGGATTGCCTGCCGCGATTGAAGGCGAAGAATTGCGGATTGGGCTTGGCACAGCCGGTTTCGTCGCAGGTGACGGTGTCGTGGAACGGGTTGCCGAGCGTCGCCGCATAGGCCGAGAGGGCGGTGCGGTCGGCGTTGGTCATGGCGACGAGGCGGAAATTCTTGCGCAATCGCTTCAGCGCTTCGGTGGAATCGGCGAAGGCCGGCCAGCGGAACACGGAAAGCTGGAAGGCATCGGCCGTGGCTTCGTCATTCTTGAAGCCCATTTCATTGGCGACGAACAGATAGACGTCTTTCATGGCGAAGCTGGAACGGCCATAGAAGGCGTCGCGGCCGCGCTTATAAACCGCAAAGATTTCATCATCCGTGGCTTTGACGGCCTTGTCACCGCCCAGGGCGCGCATGGCGTCGAGCACGCCCTTTTCGAAATCGATCAGGGTGCCGACAACGTCGAAGGTGAGTACTTTGAAGGCGGCAAGCGACATATCCATGTCCTCTCAAGCGTGAATTTTCCCAATAAAACCAAATGAAGGCGTGGCGGGCCATTGAAATAAAGTTGGCGTCGATGTTACATGGTGTAATGATGCCGCTGCGCCGATCCTTGCCGTCCATGAACGCCCTCTTTACCTTTGAGGCGGCGGCCCGCTGTGGCAATTTTTCCCGGGCGGCGGACGAGCTCAATGTGACGCCCGCAGCGGTCAGTCGCATGATCGGCCGCCTTGAGGAGCATCTGCGGACACAGCTGTTCTCACGTTTGCCGAGCGGCACAGCGCTCACAGAGCCCGGCAAAATCCTGTTCGACAGCATCGCGAGAGGATTTTCCGGCATCGAGAACGCGTTGCGCGAGATCGAGAATCATCAGACCGGCGTCGAGACGGTATCACTGTCCGTCTCCACCGGATTCACGACGCATTGGATGATGCCGCGCATGGGCAAGTTCAAGGCAGCCTTCCCGGGGGTCGATTTGCGCTTCCAGCTCATCATGGGTGCGCTGGCCGGCTCAGTCAGCGATGTCGATCTCGGCATGCGTTTCGTGGACGGTGCAGATGACCGGCACGACGCGGCCTTTATCATGCCGGAAATTCTTCTGCCGATCTGCAGTCCATCCTACTTCGAGAGCCAGGCCGCCGGTCAGCAGGGCATCGAAACGACGGTCAGTACTATCGTCAATCTCAGCGATGCCCAGCCCGACTGGTCGCGGCTGTTTTCTCCCGGCCGGGCAGGGGCTGCGACGAACTCCCTGATCTTCTCCGACTACGCCATCGTCGTGCAGGCTGCGCTGCTCGGGCAGGGTGTGGCGCTGGGCTGGCTCAATGTCGTAGCGCACTGGCTGCGCACGCAGGCGCTGGTGCCGGCGCGGCAGGACCTCATGGTGACCGGGCGCCAGTGCTATCTCCTCCGTTCGCGCAATAAGCCCGATCGTCCCGTCGTGTCGCTCATCCGCGACTGGATCATTACGGAACTGCAGGACGATGTCCGCGAGCTTGCGGCCCTATATCCCGCTTTGGGCCTGCGCGGATTGCTCGACCAGAAATCCGCCGCCGCGATCGTTTAAGGCGCCGACCGGGTCGAGCGAGAAATGGATCAGCTGCCGGCCATGATGCGGCGAGCGTTCGATATGCGCGCGCACGCCGAACACCTGGCGGATGAGGGGTTCGGTGAGGACTTCTTCTGGCGTGCCGGCGGCGACCACGCGGCCCCTTTGCAGGATCGCCACGACATCGCAGAACATCGCGGCAAGGTTAAGGTCGTGAAGCGCCACGATGCTGGTGGCGGGCAGGCGGCTCACCAGTGACAGGATCTCCAATTGATGCTGGACATCGAGATGATTGGTCGGCTCGTCGAGCAGCAACTCACTTGGTGTCTGTGCGAGCGCTCGGGCGATATGAGCGCGTTGCCGCTCGCCCCCGGACAGGGTCTGCCACGGCTGGTCGCGCTTGGCCGCCATGCCGACATAGGTGAGGGCGCTTTCGACCGCGTCATCATCAAGCCGGGTCCAGGGCGAGAGTGGGCCGCGATGCGGCGTGCGGCCGAGCCGCACCACGTCCAGCACGGTGACTTGTGCCTCGGTCGTCGCTTGCTGCTCCACCAATGCCACGCGGCGGGCGATGTTCAACCGCGACATCTGCGTGATGTCGACATCACCCAAAGTGATGATTCCACTCGCCACGCGCCGCAAGCGGCAGATGAGGCGCAGCAGCGACGACTTGCCGGACCCATTTGGTCCCAGCAGGCCTAGTGTCTTTCCGGGCGCCACATGGATGGTGACGCCATCGACGATCATCTTGCCGGCGGTGCCCCAACTTATGTCGGTGGTCGTGATCATAGTGGTCGCCTCGCGCGATAGAGGATAAGGGCAAAGGCGGGGGCGCCAAACAGCGCCGTGACCACGCCGATGGGCAGGATCTGTTGCGGGATGATGATGCGTGAGACGATGTCGGCCAGCACCATGAACACCGCGCCGATCATCAGCGAGGCCGGCAGCAGGCGCGCATGAGTTGGGCCTACCAGGAAGCGTGCGGCATGGGGAATGACCAGGCCGACAAAACCGATTGATCCCACGATGCCGACCATGGTGGCCGTCATCAGCGCGGTGAGGCCGAATAATATCAGGCGAACGCGGAGGACCGGAATGCCGAGTGCCGCCGCCGCATCGGTGCCGAAAGTAAAAGCATCGAGGGCTCGGGCGTATAGGAGGCAGATCGCAAAGCCGATAACCGTAACGGGTGCCGCAAGATAGACATCCTCCCACCGCACACCGCCGAGGCTGCCCAGCAGCCAGAACATGACGCCGCGCGCCTGCTCCGCATTGGCGGAGGTGGTGACGACGTAGGCCGTGAGCGCATTGAACAGCTGCGAGCCTGCAACGCCGGCTAGAATGATGCGGTCCGACCCACCACCAGCACCTGCCGCCAGCAATGTGACCAGGATGAAGGCGATAACAGCGCCGGCAAATGCTCCCATCGACAGGGTGATGAGGCCGGCGCCGACCCCCAGGATCATCACCGCGACGGCGCCCGTCGAAGCGCCGGCCGAGATGCCGAGCACATAGGGTTCCGCGAGCGGATTGCGCAGCAGCGCCTGCAGGATGGCGCCGGAGATGGCGAGCGCGCCACCGCAGCACGCTGCGACCAGCGCGCGGCTCAGGCGATAATCCCAGATGATGCCTTCCTGGATGCGGCTTAACTCAAAACTGGTGCCGAACAGCTGATTGGTAATCGCCTTATAGGTCGAAGCGAGGGGGATCGGCACCTCGCCGATCGACACCGCCATGCCGATGGCCAATGCCAAAGCCAGCAGCGAGAGCAAAGCGAGTGAGGCACGTATGCCCCACCCACCCTGTATCACCGGATTGATCGAGCCGACGCTCAATTGACCAGCCCGAACTTCTTGATGCCCTCGGCCACCGCTTCGATGCCGCCAACCGCGCGGATGGTTGGGCTCATCGCCTGAGAATCCAGGATGACGATCTGGTTCTTCTGCACCGCGTCGAGCTTGCTGGTGACGGGGTCAGTCTTCAGGAAGTTGAGCTTCACCCCGATATCATCGGCGGCATAGCGGCGGCGATCCATCTTCGCCACCACGATCACCTGCGGGTTGGCCCCGGCGATGCTCTCCCAGCTCGCAAGCGGCCATTCCTCCTGCGTCGTCACCACATTGTTGGCGCCCAGGGTCTCCATGATGTAGGCGGGTGTACCGTTCTTGCCGGCGATGTAGGCATCACCGTTCACTTCCGGGCTTGAGAACCAGAACACCATGGACAGGCCTTTTGCCTTGCTGCCGGCGACTGAGGCAAGCGCCTCAGCTTCGCGCATCTTCAAATCGCTGATCAACGCGTCGCCACGATCCTGCACGTCGAAGATCTGCGCCATGTCCCGGATCTCCTGATAGACCAATGACATGTTGAACATCTCCTTGCGTATGCCATCGCCGCCGCCGGAATTATCCTTGGCGACACAATCAGCCGGCGCCACATAGCTTGGGATATGCAGGTCGGAGAACTGCTTGCGCGTGGCGACCGATCCGCTGGGGCCGACATGCCATTCGAATTCAGCGGTGACGAGATCCGGCTCCTGTGCCAGTACGCTTTCGAAGCTGGGATCGTTGTCGGCTAGGCGCTTGATCTTGGCGTTGGCGTCCTCATATCCGGCCAGCACCGGTCCGAACCAGACCGCCGTACCAACAATCTTCTCGGCGAGGCCGAGCGATAGCAGGATCTCTGTGCTGCTCTGGCCGATCGCCACCGTGCGAGAAGGCGCCTCGTCGAAGGTCAGCGTCTCGCCACAATTCTGGATGGTCAGCGGGTATTGCGTCGGCTCCGCGGCAGCGCCTGGTGCGGTGAGGGCAAGGCCGGCGAAGGTTGCCAGCGCCGCCATGCCGGCACGGCGGACATTTTTATTCGGTGTCTCAGATAACATCTCAGATCCCTTGTCGTTGTTTATATGTAATGTTATAACATTACATATGCGAGTTAACTGGATCAATCGACTAGGCGAGATGCCAAGTCGATTTTTGATCATCACCGAAGGGGGTGTCACCGGCGGAAGCCTGAAGCTCCGCCGCTGGTCGAATATGGGGGAAGAACGCCGGTCACCCGGCGCGCCTGTGCTGGCGCCATGTCAACGTCTCCATCTCGGGCACCCCGCCCGGTTTGAATCAAAACACGTCGATGGCAGGTCTCCTGACTCGCGGGTCGATGCCTGCTGCCGACCTTCCCGATCACGAAATGATCAGTGGTACAAAGTGGCAGTGGGCTATCCGCTTACAGTTGCGGGGGCAGTCACGGTTTAGGCCCCGATTGGGTCGTCCGCACCGTGTTCCCTATTAATCCCCTGGAATTCATCCGTCGGGGAACCATCGCCCCCTTCTTACGGTGTCAGCTCGTTGGACGTCAAGATGGGCTGCGGATACCATCGCGCCATGAATGAGCAGCGCCCACATATTGAGCTACGGACGGTCGAGCCGGCGGACCTGCCGGCAATCACGATCATCCGCACCAGCGTCCTCGAAAACCATCTCTCGGTCGACGAGATGGCAGCGCGTGGCATCACCGAGGCTGGTATCGCAGCTGAGATGGCAACCGGGAATCTGCGCGGCTGGGTGGCGCTGGTGGGTGGCGTGCCGGCGGCTTTCTCCTATGCCCGGCGCGCGGAGAGCACCATCTTCGCGATGTTCGTGCAGCCGGGCTTCGAGGGTCTCGGCCTCGGCCGCCGCCTGATGGCGGCATCGGAAGACTGGCTCTTTGCGCAAGGCGTCAAGGATATCTGGCTCACCACGGATGAGAATCCTGCCATCCGCGCCCATGGCTTCTACCAGCGCCTGGGCTGGGTAACCGATTGGGCCGTCGAGGCCGGCGAGGTCACGTACTGGAAGCGTCGCGCACCCTGATGCGCGCCAGTGCCGCCTTGCCTGCCACACGGCCACTGGCGAAGCACGCGGTCAGCAGATAGCCGCCGGTGGGCGCTTCCCAGTCCAGCATCTCGCCGGCGCAGAACACGTCGGGCAGCTTCTTTAGCATCAGTCCTTCATCGAGGCTGTCGAACGTGACCCCGCCTGCCGAACTGATCGCCTCGGCAAGCGGGCGCATCGCAATGAGGCGCAGCGGCAGGGCCTTGATGCCCTTGGCGAGACGCGCTGGGTCGGCCAGGATCTCCGCGCTGAGGCATTCGCGCAACAACGCGGCCTTGGCGCCGGTGAGCTTCAACTGCGATTTGAGATGCGAGGACAGCGAGCGCGAGCCGCGTTGCGCCAACGCATCGGCAATCTGTGCGACATCGTGGTTGGGCAGCAGGTCCAGCAGCAGCACAGCCTCGCTTTGAGCTGCGATCGCCTCGCGCAAGGGACCCGAGAGCGCATAGATCAGGCCACCCTCGATGCCATGCTCGGTGATGATGGCCTCGCCCTGGCGCCGCGCGCCGCCGAACGCGGCGGCGATATTTTTCAATGGTTCCCCGGCAAAGCGCGTACGGAAATGCTCGCTCCAGCCGATCTCGAAGCCGCAATTGGCTGGCACCAATGGCGCCACTTCGATCTGACGCGCCGCCAGCACGTCCTGCCACGCGCCGTCGGAGCCCAGCTGCGGCCAGCTGCCGCCACCCAGCGCCAGCACCGTGACACCGGCCGGCACCAGCTTTTCGCCCGACGGTGTCGCAAAGCGCAGCGACCCGTCCGTGGTCCAGCCCAGCCAGCGATGCCGCACATGAACCTGCACACCTGCCGCGCGCAACCGGTGCAGCCAGGCACGCAGCAGGGGAGCAGCCTTCATCTCATGGGGAAACACCCGCCCAGAACTGCCGACGAACGTCGCGATGCCGAGATCGTGGATCCACGCGCGCAAGCGGTCCGGCCCGAAAGCCGCGAGCCAGGCCGCAACCTTACCGCTCTGGGCGCCATAGCGCGCCGTGAATGGCGCTAGAGGTTCGCTATGGGTGATGTTGAGCCCGCCCTTGCCGGCCATCAGGAATTTGCGCCCGACCGAGGGCATCGCCTCATAGAGATCGACGGCGATACCACCTTCTGCCAGCTTCTCGGCGGCCATCAGGCCCGCTGGGCCACCGCCGATGACGATGGCGCGCTCAGTCATTCTCGACACGCCGGAACGGCGAGAGTGTACCCAGCTCCTGCATCTCGTTGCGCATCACGCGCCGCTCGCGATCGAGATAGTCGGCGACGGCGTCGCGGAAATTGGTGTCGGCAATCCAATGCGCCGAATGGGTTTCCACCGGCAGATAGCCGCGCTGGATCTTGTGCTCACCCTGGGCGCCGGCTTCAACCCGCTGCAAGCCATGCGCGATCGCATAGTCGATGGCCTGGTAGTAGCAGCATTCGAAATGGAGGTTGGGCACATCCTCGACGCAGCCCCAATTGCGGCCATAGAGCGCGTCCGTTCCGCGCAGGTTGAGCGCACCGGCGATCGGTGTGCCATCGCGGAATGCCATCACCAGCACGATCTTCTCGCGCATCGTCGCATGGATCGCTTCGAAGAAAGCGCGCGTCAGATACGGCCTGCCCCATTTGCGGCTACCGGTATCCATATAGAATTCGAAGAAGGCATCCCAATGTTCGGGCTTCAGATCGTCTCCCGCCAAGGCGCGGATATCGATGCCAGCGACGCTGGCGCGCTCCTTGCGGATCGCCTTGCGCTTGCGCGAAGAGAGCGTGCCGAGGAAATCATCGAAACTGCTGTAGCCGGCATTGGCCCAGTGATATTGACAGCCCAGGCGATGCAGATAGCCATGTTCGACCAGCTCGGCTGCTTCCTCACCTGTGCAGAACGTGATATGGAGCGACGAGAGTCCGGATTTCTCCGCCGTGCTGGTCAGCGCGCCGATGAGGGCGCTGCGCATGACGGCATCATCCGAACCGGGCTTTACCAAGAGCCGCGGCCCCGGCACAGGCGAGAAGGGTACCGCCACCTGCAGCTTCGGATAATACCGCCCGCCGGCGCGCTCATAGGCCTCGGCCCAGCCATGGTCGAACACATATTCGCCCTGGCTGTGGCCCTTCACATAAAGCGGCACCGCCCCTAGCAATTCGCCCGCGTCATCTTCCAGTACGATGTGCTGCGGCAGCCAGCCGGTGCCACGCCCGACCGAGCCGGAGATTTCCAGCGCGTTGAGAAAGGCATGACTTATGAACGGATTGTCTGTCCCGGCACAGGCATCCCAGGCGGCGGCCGGGATCTTATCCAGGCGATCGACAACGCGGGCGGTGAGGGAGAGCTGGGTGTTCGCGGTCAGTCTCGGTTCCTCACGCAATCTCGATGATCGCGTCGACTTCGACGGCGACATTGAGCGGCAGGGTGTTGACGCCGACCGCTGAGCGGGCGTGCTTGCCGGCTTCACCGAACACTTCGACCATCATGTCGGAGACGCCGTTGGCGACCTTGGGCTGCTCGGTGAAGGAATCCAGGCAATTGACGAAAACGCCAAGCTTGCAGATACGCTTCACGCGATCCAGATCACCCAAAGCGAGCTTCAGCTGCGCGATGATGTTAAGGCCGCAGAGACGCGCCGCCTGGGCCGCCTGGTCGGTTGAGAATTCCTGGCCAACCTTGCCAATGAATTTGAATTCACCGTTCCAGACCGTGACCTGGCCGGAGACATAGGCCGTATTGCCGGCAATGACGACGGGCACATAATTGGCAACCGGCACGGCGGCCTTGGGCAGTTCAATGTTCAGTTCGGCCAAACGGGCCTCAATCTTGCCAGCCATAACGCTCTCCTTGGGCTTGTCCTGTGGATTTCGGGGCGATCCTAGCCGGTCGTGGGGCAGCAATCCAGCCTTCCGCCCAGCCTTCCGCCCAGCCTTCCCTGGGGCTTCCATTGGGGCCGACAAAATTGCGGCGAGCTTGAAAGAATCCCGCTATAAATCCCCCGCCCATAAACATCATCAGTGCTCCTGTGGATATTCCATGTCTGTCGCACAAACTCTGCCTGCCGACGCCGATTCACTCTCCGCACCGCCGCCGGTCTTTAGTGAGGATGCGGCGGTAGCGCTGGCCAAAAGGCATTTCAGCATCGATGGTGCGGCCAGCAAGCTGACCAGCGAGCGTGATGCGAACTTTCGCATCAAGACCGCGGCCGGCGACAGCTATGTGCTCAAAGTCTCCAATCCGGCCGAAGAAAAGCTGGTGACCAATTTACAGACCGAAGCGCTGCTGCATGTGGCGGTCAAGGACCCGGATCTGCCCGTGCAGCGTGTCTTGCCGAACGTGGCCGGCACGCATGAGGAGATTCTGCAAGACGCCGCCGGACAACCGTTGATCCTGCGGCTGTTCACCTATCTCGAAGGCGAGCCGCTGCACCTGGCCCCGCGCAGTGCGGCGCAAAGACGGAATCTGGGCAGCAACCTCGCGCGCCTGACTTTCGCTTTGTCGGATTTCACCCATGCGGCGACCGATCACGATCTGCAATGGGACATCAAGCATGCGAGCCGCCTGTGGCAATTGCTGCCCCATATCGAAGCGGGGGAGCGGCGCCAATTGGTCGAACGCATCCTGCGCAACTTTGACGATTTCGTGGCACCCTCGATACCGCGCCTGCGGACTCAATTCGTCCATAACGACCTCAATCCGCATAACGTCCTGGTCGATAGCGTAGATCCCACCAAGGTCGCGGGCATTCTCGATTTCGGTGACATGGTCTTTACCCCGCTGGTGAACGACCTTGCGGTTGCCTCAGCCTATCAATTGTCGCTGGACGGTGATCCGCTGGTCGAGGCCAGCGACCTGATTGGCGCCTACCATGGCGTGCTGCCCTTGCAGGAGATCGAGGTCGAGCTGCTCTACGATCTCATCGGCGCGCGCCTCGCGACCACGGCCGCAATCACCAGCTGGCGGGCCGCCCGTTATCCTGAGAACAGTGCCTACATCCTGCGCAACGCGCCGCGTGCCTGGGCGGGGCTGGCGGCCTTCGCCGCCCTGCCGCGGGCAAAGGCCCAGGAAAATCTACGCCGCCTTTGCGGTATCTGAAGGAGCAGTCTTATGGCGATGGTGAACCAGTATGTGCCCGGCCGCGAAGGCGATATCAGCGCGGCCGACGCAGCTCTTATCAAGCGTCGCCAGAAGCTGCTGGGGCCTGCCTATCGCCTGTTCTATGAAAAGCCGCTGCATATCGTCCGCGGAGAGGGTGTGTGGCTCTTTGACCCCGATGGCGCCGCCTATCTCGACGTCTATAACAATGTGGCCTCGGTTGGCCATTGCCATCCGAAGGTCGTCGCAGCGCTGACGAAACAGGCCGCGACCCTCAATACCCATACGCGTTACCTGCATGAGACAATCGTTGAGTATGCCGAGCGGCTGCTGGCGAAATTCCCGGCTGCGTTGCAGCATGTCATGTTCACCTGCACGGGCAGCGAGGCCAACGACTTGGCCATGCGCATCGCCAAATCCTACACCAAGGGCACTGGCGTCATCGTCACCAAGCTGGCTTATCATGGCCTCACGGTGGCGATCTCGGAACTCTCGCCATCGCTCGGCGACTATGTCGAGCGCGGCTCGAACGTCAAACTGGTGCCGGCCCCCGACACCTACCGCATCACCGGTGATGTCGGCGCCGCCTTTGCTGCCGGGGTGAAGGCTGCGATTGCCGAAATGCAGGCGCAGGGGATCAAGCCCTGCGCACTCCTGGTCGACGGTATCTTCTCCAGCGACGGCGTCTTCCCGGGCAAACCCGGGTTCCTGAAGGAAGCGGTGGACGCGATCCGCGCCGCCGGCGGCATCTACATCGCGGACGAAGTACAGCCTGGCTTCGGCCGTATCGGCCCCGAATTCTGGGGCTTCGCGCGCCATGGCCTCGTGCCCGACATCGTGACGGTGGGCAAGCCCATGGGCAATGGCCATCCCATGGCAGGGGCCATCATGCAGCCGCATGTGGTCGAAGAATTCGGCCGCAAGTCGCGCTATTTCAATACCTTTGGCGGCAACCCGGTCTCCTGCGCCGTGGGTCTCGCCGTCCTCGACGTGATCGAGGGCGAGGGCCTCGCAGAGAATGCGGGCAAGGTCGGGACCTATATGCGCGAAGGACTTGAGAAGCTCGCGGCGCGACACGCAATCATTGGCGACGTGCGCGGCGCTGGGCTCTTCCTCGGGGTCGAATTCGTCAAGGATCGTGTCGCCAAGGAACCGGATGCGGAGGCAACGACCCGCGTCGTCAATGACCTCCGACGCCGCAAGGTGCTGATCAGCGCCACCGGCCCCGGCGCCAACATCCTCAAAATCCGCCCGCCGCTCGTCTTCACCCAGGAGCATGCCGACATCTTCCTGGACGCGATGGAGAAGGCGGTGGCGGCGCTCTAAGGCACACCAATGGATGGATCACGCCAGATGACCAAGGACAGGCCGTGGGGATTTGTTGAACGCGAATTGGCCGTTCTCCTCGCGCGCGTTGACGTGTCCGCCTATGAAGGCCTGTTGCAGGCGTTCGAGAACAAGGCGCAGCGCTGGTTCTTCTCGGGCCAGGGCCGTTCCGGGCTGATTGCCCAGATGATGGCGATGCGCCTGATGCAGGCGGGATACGACACCCATGTCGTGGGCGAAGTGTCGGCGCCGGCGGTGCGGGCGGGCGATGGTTTCTTTCTGGTCTGCGGGTCCGGTCAGACTCCCGTCAGCCTCAGCTTTGCGACCATCGCCAAGGCTGAAGGCGCCAAGCTGGTTGTGGTCACCCATAAGCCCAAGAGTGAACTGGCCGAGATGGCGGATGTCCTTTTGGTGATCCCGATGGAGAAATCCGTTCAGTTCGGCGGCAGCGTGTTTGAGCAAGCCAGCCTTATCCTCCTGGACAGCCTGATCCTGCAACTGACCGCGCAAAACCCCGACGCCCACACCGCCATGTGGCGCCGACATACGAATATGCAGTGACGCAGAAGATTTGGTGCTGACGATAATGGGGGCGAGAAAGCCGCCTCATCTCCAAAAGAAAACCGGGCCCGTGATGGACACGGACCCGGTGGTTTCTTAGACCAGTTTCAGGAGGTCGGAGGTATCGCACGACACATAATAAGCCAGAAAAATATTGATTCTATGGGGAAAATTATCTGCTTTGGACTCATAATCAGTCATAAATGACTCAACTCGAATCGAAAAAAGTGGAGACTGGATGAACTCGTGCTCTTTGATCGAAGTTTAGGTCACGGACCCCGCAGTCCCAATACAGACATTACGTCCTGGGTTAGATAGATTTGGAATCGTGCAGGGGGGATCACGCGATCTCGCGAGACCAAAGTATCGTCCCGATATCGCATGGCATCGCTATGGGGTTAACGAATGCGCCAAGTGCCAAGAAGACGCGCAGACTGCACCACCCCAATGTTTTCCGGGGTGGCTAGTTCAAATCACACTCTGCTTTGCGATAGAAGATTGCCCCCACTGCGGCCGGAAATGCAGGGGTGATGCCGCGGGCGGTCAGAAGTTTCTTGGCGCGCTCAGGTGAAACCCGCGAAGAGCGGGCAATTGACGTAAGCGAAATATAGGTCGCCTTGAACCGCTCAATTTCTGAAGGTTTAATGGCGCGTTGCGGGTAGTTAGTGATTGGGTTCCGAACGTCAAGGGCTGTCAAAAAACCGCCTTGCACCAGGTTCTGCAGAACATAATAGGATGTAGAAAGGGCGCGCTCCGCTTCTCTCATGCTCAGGCCGGGCCTAATGCCCGAAATGAGATTCAGCTTCACTTCATCAATGTTGATGATGATTGAACGAAGGCCCCTGGTTCCTTTTAACTTTCCTTTCCACCGCAGGCGATCTCCCAGGATCATTTGGATAACCTGGTACGTAGCAGCGTGCGTACGGCGGGACGCCCCTTCCACCGACACTTGATTGCGTTGAACAGCGTCGATTTCCTCGCAACCTGCGTCCAGCCTGGCCAAGAGTCGGTCCATGTCCGTCGTGAGGATGCCAAACGCTCCAAGCTTTGCTGGCCCTGGTCGCACTAAAGGATCTAGTAGTCCGTACTCGATGAAGAAATCGACCTGTCGTCGTGGCACGTTGAGGTAGATCGCAGCTTGCGCCACAGACATGGCATTCTTAGCAGCCATGATGATCGGCATAACATCATGGTCAGGGATGATCAAATCCCCATCAGGTACCCCCGCGCTGTCTTGCGCAATGTGACCGCGGGCCAATAATACCTTCTTCAACCTCTTCGGATGCATCTTGGCATCCTTTGCAATGGATCTCAGGGTGTGCACGTGTCGACGGCCGTCTGCCTTTCCAAAGACCCGGGCATCGGCCGACAACGGCATATTGCGGGAGCAATGGTCCCGAATGAGGTCGCGCACCGGATCGTAGGCGGCGTCATGAGTCTCGTTAGACAGCCAGGTGTATAGGCGGCCAAACGCAGATCTTGGTCCCCATTGACGCGCGTACTTGGTTTGGGGTGGTGAAATGCGGGCGAATAGCGCACGGATTGAACTGTCGCCATCTTTCGCCACCGCAAAACCCGCATCGCCTGCCTGACGCCACTCGGCCTCATTCTTCGAATGAGTCACGACTTGAACGCCATGCATGGCGACCATCCCAAGCATCTCACAAAGGTTGGCAGCCGCGTAAAAGGGCATCGAATCCAAGAATGCATGGGCGCCTGATAATCCCGACAATCGATCATGAAGATAGACTTCCAGCGCGGACTGACAAAATCCTTCACTGTCGCCAATGAAACCGTCGAGCTTTGGCAGGTGCGGACGAAGCGCTGCAGAAAAGTCATATGGATACTGCCCAGCGTCACATGGCAACTTGATGAGGCTCTCGCGGTGGATGTGACAGGATCTAATTGAGCGAAGGGACCATTCTGATCGACTAAACGGTACCAGGTGCCTCGGTAAGCGGCCCCCAACCTGTCTCAGGTCCTCCAAGACGCAAGAGACACAAATCCGAAGGTGCTGGCGTGTCGCATCATGATTACTGATCCGCTGGTCTCCCAAGAGATATTCCTGGCCATCTCTTATGAAAGAGTAGTCCTTCAGGTTGTTCTTGGACGCCCTAAACGTTGATGAAATGACTCCGATAGCGGCATCGGTACCGAGAAAGATATCCCGATGATCGAGCTCAAGGTCGAGGCATAGGTCTTTGAAGCGAACGTCGTGGAAGAGGGCCAAGCGCGAGACGTAGCTGGTGATTGTCTCTCCCTTTCCCAATGGAATGCGCAGCGGCTTCGCCATCACACCCCCGCATGCTTTGGTTCTCGTTTTGCCTTGGAAATCTTCATCCCGTCAATGAACCGATCCTCTTCCCGCGGTGAGCCGGGGCTGATCTTGTGCCAATTCTCGGCCGAAAAAATGTTCATCTCCGGACGACACGCGTACTGATCGGCATAGACTGTTGCGAAGTGGTCTTTGGTAAGCGACTTGTCATTGTGTGCGACGGCGGTTAGGCATGCATAGATCACCAGATCGACGATACGGCCGAACTGGCAGCGCGCGGCATGGGCCAGTTGGCGTGAAAACGCCGCGGATTTTAGCTGGTTGACCTTAAGCTTTGCCGACTCCTCGGCTATTTGCTCGACAATCCCTTCTACGACGCTTTCGTCACCCGGCATGGATAGAGGTGGAAACTCGATGGTCGCGTGTCGGCGGTCTTGCTGTTGGCTCTTCTCCCGATCGATGAAGTCGACAATTGTCGGTAGTCCGGAAAGCAGGAAGCTTACAGGCCATTCTTCAGCCGCCCCCTCCATGCAAATCTTTAGTGTGTCTCGCACCTGTTGAGTGGTCTCAGTATCCACGTCGCGAAGAACGTGTTGCACTTCGTCAACATGGACCACCAATGTCTGATGAAGTTTGAACTGATGACGAACGCGCCGCCAGATCTCGGGAGAATTCAAAGAAGCTCTCGCCTCGAAGCCCATCTTCCGTAGCAAATCTAATCCGAGTTGCTTGAGTGAGTAGGGCGACGGTGCTTGCAGAGAGACAATTGGCATGAGCACGCCAATCTCTGTATCGAAGGATCGAAGCTCAGGCATGCTTGATATAAGATTGCGGATGGCAACCGACTTGCCAGCGCCGCTGCCGCCATGAACCGCCAAGACTCGGCCCGCGACGCGATGTCCATTAATCTCGGCGATCGCCTCGTCGACCAGGAGTTCAAACGCATTTCGCAGTTGTTGATCCCGGTGCGTTTCCAGATAAGTTGCGCGCAAATCTGCGATCAGCGCCGTGCGCCTCTTTCGCTGTGGACTTTGCGCACTGCTGATGCGTTCCGCGACGTAGTTTCTTGTGTTCGTCATGACTTCTTCGTCTTCCACGAGGATTTTTCGCCAAATGTGCTGACCTGTGACGGCCCACTGACTGGCTTCTCCTTGGGTGTCTTCTGCCGCTTGGGCTTGTGATGGGGAATAGGAGGAGAAAGCTTGTCGCCTTCCATTCCTCCGGTGCGATCGTCGTCAGTGACGCCGAGCAAGTCTTCCTCGGGGGCCGACCGAGGTGCATTTAATCGGAATACAAGTTTCGTATCCCTGTCGATCTTATCCAAATCCTCGGCAGTAAAGTGGCCGAGTGGAAGGCCCATTCTTTGCAGTGAGGTAGTGGCCGTGCGCTCGATGGCAGTTAGAGCGGCGCCAATTGTGTCGCGATAGATGATCGCGTTCTCGGCATGGTAGGCTCGCTGGAGTTTGAGAAAATCGACCCATTCGGCGACCGTAAAAGTATCAACTTCGTCGATCTGGCACTTTACCGTGATCCAACCATCGCCATCGTGCACAGAGAGTTTTCCGACATCGAATTGGTCAACTCGAATGCGTACGGGATTGAGGTGTTTATCTATCCAGATATTCTGAAGGTCCTCGGATTGATACGGCAGTTTTAGGAACTCGACCCCTTCCTTCGTGATCGTTCGTTCAAGCTCAATTCCAAAAATCGCCCGCCTCTCATCAAGGTTAGGACTCGGGATGACGCCATACAGATCGGCAAGTCGCTTCCACGCGTCTATCGGACGTTCTCCGCCAAGGCCGTCATGAGGCGTTGAGTGGTAAACATCCACTACGAAACGAACCAGGATGGTAAGCAGCTCGTCCATAGAGATGCTGGCGAGTTCTTCGCCTGGATACTCGCCTTTTTCGACTGAATTGGCGAAGGTACGACCGGGCAAGTATGGCATGAGCATGGTGCTACAAGTGCCGAAGAAGCGTTCGATAGTTGCTCGCATCTCAGGAAACCCTGCAGGTGCCGTAGCACGTGCCCGCGCTACGCTTGCTGCCGCGGTCTGGAATTCGTCGGCTATATAGCCTGGGCCGTTGTCTGTAACGAGGAGTTCCATGCGGCCATTGTGATACCAAGGGTTCTTGGCATTTGCCCATTGTGCAATTTCTGTCTTGTCCGAGACGATCATTTCCAGGCCACGGAGCGCGGACGCAGCGGATGGGGCTCGGGGAGAGAGATGAAGTGCAACAATGCACCGAGTAGCTACGTCTATTGCACATGTTGCCCAACAACGGTCTACCGGGATACTCGCGCGCTGCTCCGGGCTGAGTGTCTCAATGACGCCGGAATCCTCCATGAGGTTGAACAGGTTGACCTTCCACTCGTCCATCTCTACCCGTTGCATCGGCCGCACAACTTTGACGCCCAGGTGAGTGGCGCCGTAGAGCTTACGGGCGGTGGCGTATCCGTATCGAGCGACGCAGACCTCGACCTTGTTCAACTTGGCAATTCTGCGCTGGATTGTGCGGAGGGTGGGGATATTTGCCTTGCCATCCGGGCCAACGGCAACATGAGGGGCAAACGCCACTATGGCCTTGCCAATCTTGTCATGAACTTTAGCCGCAGAAGGTCGATCGCGGTGGATATAGTATGCCGGGATCAGGTCATCCAACATCCTCTCAATCTCAGGAGCAAAGCGCTGATCGCGGTTCCCAGAATTCGTCTTTCGCCCATCGATTAGACATAGGGGATCGCAATTGTGCCGCAAGTATTTAGTCAGCCACTTCCGAACCTGACTTCCGGCGGGTCGACGCCTCATCGGGAGTAAGCGCCCGGCCCGACCGTTCGGAGACTGGGCGAGTTCCTTTCGATCGTAGATGCGATCGTGGAGAATCTTTACGTTATCCTTCATGGATTCATCGTCACGTCGGATGTTCGGATCCTCTGCCATCAAGCGGATCATTTCGTCGCAGTATGCTTGCTTCCACGCGGCGTGTGAAAGTGCTTCAGGATCTGTTTCGACGATATGGCGAACCTTTGACTTGGCTCGTAGCGCAGCCACTTCAGGGTGAAGTGCATCCTGGTCAATGACGAGTTGCCCACGCTGGTGCAGAGCATGGACCTCTTCATTGGTTAGCGTCAGGTCGATGCCGTCTTCTCCGATGCGCACAAACGACTGATGTGTCTCACTCCAGGACACCTGTTTTAGGTCCTGGCCATTTAATGAGATACGGTCGAAGTCTCCTGTTCGGAGGGGCCAACCAGGGATTTTTCGGAACTTCTCAAGGCGTGAGCTCATCATTCAGTACCAGATGTTTACCTGCGGGTTGCGTTGAACCAATGCGTGGTAGGTGATAGAGCGGCCGCAGAGCGCCAAGGCCGTATCATCGATGAGGTTTACGATCGCACCGAACGCTGCATCCTTAAGGCCAGTTGTCGCAACAAGGCGGCCAATTTCGATCGGACCGGGAATCTTGCGCAGCAGTTCAACGACGGCGTTGATGGCAACGTCGCACTTCGTCTCGCGATAGCGCAAAATGGTAACCGCATCGTCAGTACGTGACGGGGGCAAGTCACGGTCCGTCCTGAGGAGCGCGTAGTCAGCAAACGACTGAGGGATCTGAGGACGCATTTGCTTTAGGAGTTTGCGTAGCGAGTCAGCTTTTGCTTCCGGACGGATTGCAAAAGCAATACGAACGTCGTCATGGCGAGTTGCCCGCATGTCGAACCAATGTCTGTGGATGGCGCCGTCGTCTGCTCGATAGAGAACGGCCGGAGGCTGCTCTTCGACATTCCGCACGCGCCTGTCAGCGAGCAGTGTCTGAAGCATTTTCAGCTCCAAGAAGCTTTCGAATACGTAGCGCTGATTGCGTCGCGGGCAGACGACCTCCCCACGAAAATTGTAACGCGACGAGCTACCTGGACGACGGCTTGCGGTTGACTGAGCGGGCTCGCTCCAACGTTGCAGCGGGTTATGCGGCATCCCCCGTGCTGATTGAGCACGTCGGAGCCCTCGCTCAAGGACGTGGAAGCAATGCGGATTTCGTCAGTATACGAAATGTTAGCAGGCGACTTTTGGCGTTTGGCCATTTTGAACCTCAAAAGCATAGGACCGAGGCTCTTCGAGGGATTCGAAGAGCTTTATATACGGTCTATGCTCAGGGTGTGTTTCATGGCCGGAATAGTAAGCATACCTGTCCTTAAGAGTCAAGATCTAAAGGAGATAAATGCTTATCTTTCAATAGGTTGTGTTTAATTAAAATTGCAGTGAGTGGCCGCCGTACAGTTCGCGTCCTTAAAAAGTGGTGATGGCCCGTGGCTCTGCCTTCGGATCATGGTGGGCGAGGGCACCGTCACCATTGGCTGGACGTTCGGAACGCGGCAATGCCAAGGATGTTGGTAGTGCTGTTTCATGCGGGCACCTATGAGAATGCCGTGGCGCTCTAGGATGAAATGAGCGTGAGCGCATGATACAGGTCTGGCAATAAAAATTGACCGTAATCGATGTCAACATTCGTCGCGTCAATTTGGTTTCGCTGTCGGGATGAAAATTAATCAGGTTTCGTAATCCGTAAAGCTGCGATGTGGTGATCACGATATCTGCGAATGAACATCGAAATGCATGCGCCACGAAGAAATCATTTTATCTTTTGTCATCATAGTTTGACTGAGAATGCGGCGACAGCGAGCACGCACCGATGAGAGTCGGAGTTTTGCTCCAGTCATTTTGCGCTGCCATCGATGAACGGCTTTATGGTGTGTCAGGAATTGGCCTATGGATATTGTGCCGCGTTGCTAAAACTGCACATGCCCTCCGATTGCGATGACGGTCAAAACATTACGTACGCGCTGGACGTGATCGGTGCGTTAGAGACGATACACAATGTTGTGGCGTCACTTTCGACATCATCACTCGCTGAAGATGTGGTAGAGTGAATGTTGACATCGCCTTGTCGTGTGCCAAATCCGCTGCTGTCTTTCATTGTGCTTGATTGTCATGGAATGTGCAGTGTCATACTGAACGTTGTCTTGCATCAACGCTTGTCTCAACAAGCAAATTGAATCCCTGTCTACGTGAAAATGAAATCGATTGACGCCAAAAACTGGGACCCTGATATCCAGCGGGCATTAACGAATGCTGTCGCTCAGGGTGGCGCAAAATTTTTATTGAAAAACGGACAGGAAATCGTCGCAATCAGCCCCGATCTTTGGGCGGCGGTAGAAGCAAGAATTTCGCCACTTGAAGACCTACTTCGCAATCTGAGAGACAAGTAGGGCGCTGCAGGGCACGTCAGCAGTGCGTGGGGGCGTTGCATGCTTCTAACATACCTGCTCGACACCAGTGTGTTCTCGGCCCTGACATCGCTACATGGCCCGCTTCCTCTCGCCTTGCTAGCATGGTGCGAGGCAAACATCGATCGGTGCTACATCTCCGCGATAAGCCTGCATGAGTTGGAGTTCGGCCTCCGTCGACTTGCGTTGCGGAAGTCTGCCGAGGATCGCATTCGGGCGGGTAAACTGCGCATCTTCCATCAACTTTTGTTCCTCAAGCTGTCGGACCGGATAGTACCTGTCGACAACGCGATTCTGCTGCATTCCAGTCATCTGCGAGCGATCGCAGAACGGACCTGTGGCGATATTGGATTCTGTGACGCAGTGATCGCCGCATCGGCCGACCTCGGGAACCATGTTGTCGTGACCTTTAACACTCGGCATTTCATGGCGACCGGGGTTCAGACTCTGGATGGAAGGGTGTTGACGATGCCTCAGGCGAAGGAATACGAGGACACCCGGGTCATACCGAAGGCCGAGCGGGTTCCTTCTGGGATGATGCATTGACTGACTCCTGTCAGCATCTCATTGCTGGATGAGTGATCGTAGCCGAGCACGCCAAATTCCTTGAACGTATCTCCGCAAAACACGCATTGATCCACCTGGCCAAACCCTGGCCACAGCATTCAGCTCTTCCTGATCAAGAGGCGAGGCCCATCGCGCGTCCCATCCGAGATCGGCGACCAGTCTTTGAAGCAGATGAAGAGCCAGGATCGGAAGGTCGTCTGCCGTCGGTGGCGGAAACCTAAAGACCCGGAAACGATCCCTGAGTGGTCGCGGAATTTGACCCACGGAGTTGGTGGTCGCGATCCAGATAACGCGCGATAGATTCACGGGCGCCTCCAAATAGGCATCTACCCATGTTCCCGCCGTCTCAGGCTCCAGCATCCCACGCAATGCGTCGAAGAGAGATCCGTTGTGGGTGTTTGTCGACGCTCGTTCCAGTTCGTCCAAAATGAGTCCCGGTGAGGCTGTCTTGTGCTGACGGATTAGGCTCAAGGGGAATGCTGGAGTGCCTGAGGCCCACCTGCGAGACGTGCCTGCAAACGCCGCATCGGCGACTCCTCCACAAGGAAATGCCACGGCCGTGACGTTCAGCATCTCAAGCAAACGGGCGGCATAGTAAGATTTGCCAGCGCCTGGCGGGCCGACGAACAAGAGTGGTGGTAGCCGTACATGCGTGCGGCCCACGAGTTCTGATAGGATCGCGCTCGTGATATGAACTGCGTGAGGGAGCTCGGTGTTTAAGGTTCGAGCAACTGCGCTGAGGTCTGGTGTGGTGACCAGTGGGAGCGGTTGGCTTACCAAATCACCGAACTCTCGCAACACCTTCTTGCCTTCGCCGATGTCGTGATTACCCACTTGAGTAAGCACGACGACAGAGTCTCGTGAGGGAATGTCTTCCAGATCGAAGGACTCGGGCAATTTCCCGCGCATGGCCAGCAGATCTGCACCGAATGTGTCGGCCTTCTTTTCCTTGGAAGCCAGAACATAGGTGACATGCTCTGAGATCATTCGTTCGGTCAGTAGGCCGCCTAACGTCGACGCCCGACGAGCGGGCGAGAGCCATACTTGTGGCCAAGGGTCAGGATGTGTTGCTGCGACGAGCAGCCACCCCAAGGCGGCCCGTGCGTATTGCAGGCGTTCATCGCCAGGAGTGTGGTCGGCGTCGGCCATGGCGGCTGCGTGCCCTGCCACAGCATACATGGACGGGCGGTGGGCTTGATTTGCTGCGTATAGATCACAGCGGTTAGCCGCTTGCTTAAGCACCCCGGCAATCTTCGTTGGTGGTTGAGAGAACTCTCGAAGGACGTTGGCACAATTTAGGCACTGTTCGACGGAAGGTGCCATGGTGAGGCGCTGAATTGCTTGGCGCTTTTCTTGATCGAGCCGTGTTTCCTTGGCGACACGAAGCAGTAGGCGCTCGGCGAACGCATGAGCGTCTTCCTCCCAGGAACCTCCACAAAAGGATTGGCCTCGGAGCAACTCGCCGACCGACGGCAGATGGATGCCTGCCCTTGCAGCGGCGTCTCGCCGACTGAAGGCCTTTGCTCGCCGCGATCTCGCGCGGACCTCTGCTTCGTCAGGCGTCTTCATGACTTCACCACAACTTCATCGATGGCGTCGCCAAGTCGATACCACCTAGTGAAGGTCCTGGCCCAGCGGCCCCGCTGGCTGAGCGCCCAGACCTGGGAAGTATGAACGTATTGGTCGCCCAAAATCGGATGACCCGCGGCATATCCGGCCAACCCTTTCTCGTATCTGTTTTCGAGCTGCCAGAGGTCTAAGAAAGGTGCCGTTTCCAGAAGCTGCTTCGTTGGCCCACCGCCGTTGACGATCATCTCCAGATCACGGACGAGGTCCCGAAGCTGGAGGAGTTGAAGGCGTGCTTGATCCATCGTCATAATGGACGTTTCCATGGCTATCACCTGTCGCTGAGTTGCGAGTGCCTATGGCAATTTGGTCGCCACGGCGTGGTCTCGTCGGATGAAGGTGATGGCGGCCTACTTCAGGCGGCCGCAGCCTTCACCCGCGCAACCTATTCGCTCATGAACAGCGATTCTGACCGGGGGAGCGTGGATGATCCTCATGAAAGCGGTCTCCCTTGGTCGATGCCCTGACCGAGTTGGTACCAGCGGCTGTGAGTGCGTGCCCAACGACGCTCGTAGTTGATGCACCAGAGCATTGACGTGCTGATCAATCTACCGTCGCCGAGGCGAGGATGATCTTCCACATAGCCAACCAGGCATGGAATCGGCATCACCGACGGCGTCCAGCGAACGAGTGTTGGAGCTTCGCCGAGGTCCGCTTCCGTCGGCGCTACCCCCGCTGAAATGGCCTTTAGATCGGCCACAACGCGTTCGAGTTCTTGCCACGGGTACAGCGGGTATGAAGAGCCGTCAGCGCCAGGGATATGGCCCATAGGTCACCTCTGCAGAGAGGATTGCGGTCTGACCAGCAAACGCTGGTACGTCTCAGTGCAGGTGCGGAGGAGTGGTTCAGAGGGGGATTCGGGCCGCCGCCTGCTAAGCGGAGAGGCCTATTCGACACGTGACGGCGCCGGAGAGGCGGACTGCAAGGATGCTATGCGAGCGTGTCGTCATGAATGGAACATAAGCAGAACATGGGCTGATTGTCAAGCTGAGGATGATGTCTTCGCAATGCCGATATTTTCGGGTGACAACAAACCAGAACATATATAGAACATTCGTCGTTGTTTTGGCGGCACAACGGAGGCGATGATGGAACCGAGCTATCTGACGAGCCTCAATTCCAACCAGCGAAAGGCCGTTATCCACGGTCATGATTGCGACAAGATGAGGGCCGGGCCAGTTCTAATTATCGCCGGAGCAGGGTCTGGGAAAACGAAGACCTTATCGCACCGCGTGGCGCACCTGGTTGTCAACGGCGTCGATCCACAGCGCATCTTATTGCTCACCTTCACACGACGCGCTGCGCAGGAGTTGATCAATCGCGCCCAGGCGATCACGGCGGCCGTCACAAAAGTCCAGTCGGCGTTTCCGTGGGCGGGGACGTTCCACGCTATCGGCGCCAAGGTCCTTCGGGAATATGCAGATCAAGTTGGTCTCGATCGCCACTTCACTATCTTGGATCGAGAAGACGCTGCCGACTTGCTCGACCTCGTGCGCCATGATCTCGACATGCATCTGGCCACCAAGAGGTTTCCGCAGAAGGGAACGTGCCTTGCGATTTACAGCCGGACGGTGAACAGCGGACTACGACTGGATGAGGTGCTCGAAGAGTCCTTCCCTTGGTGTCTGCAATGGGTCGACGATCTTCAGGCGCTTTTTGCAGCCTACGTCACGGCAAAGCAGCGGCACGCATCTCTCGACTATGATGATCTGCTAACGTACTGGGACTTGGCCATGCAGGTGCCGGAGATCGCGGCACATCTATCAAGCCAGTTCGATCACATCCTCGTGGATGAGTACCAAGACACGAACGCACTGCAAGCAAGCATCCTGCTCAATTTGCGTCCAGGCGGCGAGGGTATGATGGTTGTGGGCGACGACGCACAAAGCATCTATTCTTTCCGTGCAGCGTCCGTTCAGAACATCCTGGGTTTCCCTGCACAATTCTCGCCGTCGGCAGAAGTTCTCACACTGGATCGAAACTACAGGAGCACGCAGTCGATTTTGGCTGCGTCCAATGCAGTGATTTCTGAAGCAAAGGAACGCTACACCAAGGACCTTTGGACGGAGAGGTTATCTCAACAGAAGCCTCTCTTAGTGTCGGTACAAGATGCGGTCGAACAAGCAAAGTACGTGGCCGAGAAGATTCTTGAGTTCCGGGAAGCTGGCGATAGCCTGAAGAAACAGGCAGTGCTTTTTCGCGCATCGCATCACAGTGCCGTCTTGGAGCTTGAGTTGACACGCCATGGCATCCCGTTTGTGAAGTTCGGCGGCCTAAAGTTTCTGGATGCGAAGCACGTAAAAGACATGCTTGGCATCTTGAAGTTTGCTGAGAATCCCAAGGATCGGATCGCCGCCTTTCGGACCCTACAGTTGCTCCCTGGGATCGGACCAAAGGTCGCGGGCAAGATCTTCGATTTCATTGCCGACTATGGAACGCCAATTCAGAGATTGGCAGATTACCGACCGCCTGCAGCGGCGGCAGAGCAATGGACATCATTGCTGGCGTTGCTGAACCACTTAGTGATCTCCGGCCGCTGGCCTGCGGACATCGAAGCCGTCAGGCATTGGTACACGCCAATTCTTCAAAACGAATTCGATGACGCCGCGCCCCGAATTGCCGATCTGGTTCAACTTGCTGATATCGCCTGCGGGTATCCCTTTCGGTCAAAATTCTTAAGTGAACTGGCCCTCGATCCGCCGGACGCCACGAGTGATGAAGCTGGTGATCCATTAAAGGACGAGGACTATCTCTGTTTATCGACAGTGCATTCCGCCAAAGGGAAGGAGTGGAAATCTGTCTTTCTGCTGAATGTCATGGACGGTTGCTTCCCGATCGACCTTGGCGCCGGAACGTCGGCTGAGATTGAAGAAGAACGCCGCCTCCTGTACGTGGCCATGACAAGGGCGAAGGACAATCTTGCCCTAATGCTGCCGCAGCGATGGTACACGTCAGGACAACAGGCGTATGGAGATCGCCACCTCTACGCTGCGCGAACCCGCTTCATCACCGATACGATGTTGGCACATTTCGAACAGCGCTCCTGGTCTAGCTTCGCAGCAGACGCGCTGACCAGAAGCTCAGTGCTGCCGTCAAAGATGGTCGATGTTGGTGCCCGCATGCGTGAAAGGTGGAAGTGATATGGCTGACTGTCCGCGACCCTGGATATATGCTGTCGAACTGAGCAACGAGGACCATGGGCTCGCTGAACTTTCACGGCGTACTCGCCAGCATTTCAAAGATAAGCGCGATGAGCATGAGGTCGTTCTGGAGAATCCGGCCAGGATCGTCGTCAGATTTACCAGCTTCGATGCGGCATCCAGGTTCTATTTCAGTGAGGGCGGTAGATTTGTGCGTCTGCCGGAAGCGCCAGATGGATCCCCTGACTCACCATTTATACCGCTGTGAACCGTTATAGTAAGCGCATCAACACTCAGTCGTCCTTCTTGGTCGGCACCAATTGCTCGGGCCGCCTGTTTTCGAAAACCGTCGCAAACTCTTCGTCGGTCCAGCAACCGTCGCCGTAATCAGGGTGGTCGTGGACCATCAGTCCTTTATCGAAGGAGATGGAGAAATACGGCCCTACCAGAGGGCAGGTGGGCAAGTAGAATGTCTTAACAAAGGGGTTCTGCTCCCAACTTCTTTTTATGAAGACATGGCCGCTCGTTCCGGGAATAAACCATGGTCGGTCGGCAAAGGCGGGAAACTGTTGCTCGATGATTTCGCGCATATGAAGTATCGCAGCAAGCGCATCTTCTCGGAGTGTCGCATAGGTGCTTGTGTTAAAGTGAATTGATCGATGGCGAAGAATCTCTAGTGCGCGAAACGCAGCAGTGGCTTTTGGCAAGAGAACTTGCCAAGCCTCCAGCGTGTTTATTGGAATCTGCCAATTATCAAACGACTTCTTGCGATAGATATCTTTATACTCCGGCGTCTTCCGATAGAAGTCGCGCAGGTCAAGAATCAGGTGATTCAGAATTCGTTCGCCAAGCGCACATGTGCCAACGAGCGCGGGATAATAGGAACCTATTACAAACGACTGACGGGCTTGTTCGAAGAGCTGATTGTGGTACGACAAGATCGAAAAAGGTTTGGATCCGATTGCGACAAAATCTTGTACCTTTCTGTTGAGGCGATCTTCTCCGAACTGCCGTGCAAGTCCAGCTATTACGCGCTCGCGGTTTTTCAGGTGAAGTTGCTTCGCTTCTTCGACCCATCCTTCGCCAGGTTCATCGAACACATAGGCGCGACTGTCGAAGTCCATGGTATAGCTAAGGTGTCGACGACGACCAAGGTCGACGACCAAAGGCTTCCAGTCGTCCAGAGGTTTCGTTTGATCAACCTTGTCGATCGTGACACGTTCTGAGGAATCAGTGGACACGTACGCTAGTCATCCTCTGCTTTACGATGCTCAAGTTGATAACGTGCCATCACGATAGCTGGCGAGCGACGATCTTGCCTGTTATTGGCGCCGTTACTTCATAGTGAGAGACAACGATCACTGTGCTGATGTTCTTGGGCTTAGAATTTCGGCAGCGATAAGAGATCAGCCCCCGGCCTTCGAGGAAGTTCCGGTGCTAGGTGTGCCGTTGATCAAGTGGGAGATCGGCGCCAAGAGAATGTCTAGGAGATCGAGTGGCAGTTTCACCGCGGCTAGCGCCGGACTATCCTTCGTGACGGTCGCCGAGGTTAGAATGCCATCTTTAACAGTCAGACTAATCGACGATTTTACGAGCGGCGTGCGGCTCATGTCGAAGACATAGTCCTGAGTGGGGTCCAAGATTAAGGATCTCTCACCATTAATCGAGGCGTGAACCGCGAACTTGCAGCTACCGAAATCTGCAGTCGTTGTTGAGTCCATCGTTATTGTAAGAGCGCCTATCTTTGGGACCCTAAAGCGCAAGCCAGGGGCCCAGTGTTTTGGGTTATCAATAGACGGCCATTTGCTTGGTCGTGCTTGAAATTCTTTATTCTCGTCCAGCACCTCCAACTTCAGGCCGATCTTGATGCTGGGGTTTCGTATGTTAATTCCTTCAGAGACGGCGTCGTTAATTGCTTTCGCCATAGCATCCGTTTTGAACGTCACCGTACCGTCTTTAATTTCTTTCATTTGAGCTTCATCGAGCGGAAAGGTCCAGTCGACTGAGAAAGGCGGTGGGGGATTGCAGGATATCGCCTTTCCGTTAGCATCAAACAGATCAGTCTCAGCCTGCATTACGGCTGCGGCCGTCTCTGCAACCTTCTTGAGGATGTCGGCGGATCGATCTGTGGAGATCGCCTTGGCCGACTCTAGCAATCCTTTTGTGTTCGTACCGATGGTGATGTCATCATCCGTCGCGTCCTCAGTATGGATTTCGAGGAGGTACATTTGAGAAGGGTCGGCAACTTGCTCAACGCCTGTGAGCTTCAAGGAAAATGTATATGACGCTGGATCGCTTGCCGACTTTTGAGAGCCACTAACATTGAGCTTAATGACACTCTGGGGCAGGTAATACGGGATGCCCTGAACAGGCCGTATCGTTTCCCGATTGGTCTCCGCCGCCTCACCAGCTACAAGCGATGGTGTCTGGTTTTCAGCGTAGAAGTTGCTGGTCGTGACCATTTGTGAGTTGCAGGCCGCGAGTGTTGCAAGGCCAGCACCGCAACCCATCCTCACGATCGTCTTCCGTAGCATTGCTCTCTCCATGCGACGTGACATTCAATAAAAGTACCAATACAATCTTTAGATGTTAATGTCCATTCGAGCGCTATTTATACATATGAGGGACGCGGGCGGCTCGAAGCCTGCTACCTATGTTGACGGGGTGACAGTTGCTTCAGTTCGTCTGGGCGTGCGTTGAAAGTCTTGCAGAGCGGCTTGGTTTGGAGGCCGTTGCTGCCTTCTTTGCGACCCTACTCAAGTCCGATCAGATGTCTGTCGCCCATCTGGCCGCAGATATAGTTCTGCTGACTGTAATTATTACCGCCGTCGAGAAAGCCAGGGACTTTGCCCGTAGGGATATCCGATTGCTGGCTTTCCTCACCTTCGAAGGACTGATTGGATTTGGCACCCTTGTCTATGCATGGGTCGATGCAGGTGCCGATCCAGACATCTCGCTTGTAGATCTGGTCCGGCGATCCCAATCGGTTTTCCTCATTCCATGGGTCTTGGTCTTTGTCCTTTCACCTTTGTTACTGTTGATCGCCGCTTTGCGCGAAAAATACATTGCGTTGGGTGGCACAACGGTTCCGTTACGATTGGAGTTGTCCTGCTTCCTGCTCTTCTTCTTGCCGTTGTTCCTGCTGAATATCCGGGTTCGCAGCAGCCTGGCGTCACTTTGGGAATTGGTAGCGCAATCCACGATCGAAGCACTGGTGCCAACAATGACCCTGTTGCTGTGGGTTGCCCATCGCAGACGCGGCCATGAACGTAGATTGATCACAAAAAGCCCTCGGTGGGGCTTTCGGTCCGGCCCAAAGTCTTACTGGGCCGCGCCTCACGAAATGACTGAAGTTCAATATCGGTATGTCCGAAGAAGGCTTAAGGAATGGACGAAGCGCTCGCTCGGAAAGTAACTCAGCGACCATCTTTGGCCATATCCATCGAGCCAAGTTCCTCTAGCTGCAATTCTGTACTTGCGGCCCAATCTCGCTAGCTACGCGTCGATACATGAAGTTTCTAGCGGCATCTCGGGCGCGTCCTGCGGGGCGGCCGAAGTCGAGGAACTTCCAGAGAGACCCGCGATAATCAAGCGTGGCATTCACCACAAGCGCCCGGTAGCCTCGTCAAAACCCTAACGCATTGTGTTACTGGAGAAATTTCAAACAAAGCTGCATATTTGGCGCCGATATCGTTTTCGGATAGCAATGGTTTCCGTTTCTATCTGAAAACGATATCGGCGGTTATTTGACTGAGCCGCTTCGTCGTTGATAAGAGCGCTTATCGCTTTGAGGATTTGCAGACATGACCAAGCAACGACTTGAAGAGCAAAAAGCCACAGAGCGCCGTCATGTTCTTGAGACTGCAAAGCGCCTGGGAAGAAGCTGGGAGATCCTGGAAGAAGGTGAAAGTCCGGACTTCATCATTCGGGATGGAGCTCATCGATTTGGGCTGGAAGTTACCGAGATGTTCTCTGGCGCGATTGGCAGGAACGGTTCGATCCTCCAACGAGAAGTATCCAACGTTCAGCGGCGGATTGATGATGCCCAGGCCGAGTTCGAGCTGCAGGAAGCAAGTAAATTGACCGTCAAATTCGTCGGCGACGTATCCAAGGCAGGTTTGAAACTGGCCGTAGCCGAACTTCTTCAAATCGGGTTTGCGGGGAAGGCCGAGGGCCATCTGGAAGAACTGAGGATTGAGGTTCCTGACCTGAACGGCGGTCTACTTAAGGTGTCTGCCCGCAAGGCGAAGCCCGCTCATTGGTTCGATGTGGCCAGCCGAATAGGATGGGTAAACCGAACGCCCGCCAGGCGTCTAAGAGCGACCGTTGTCGCCAAGGCTAAGAAATTCACCCGCTACCAACAAAGAGCCGGGCAAGACATAAGGCTTCTAATCGTGGCTGATCAGTTTCAAAGCAGCGGAAAATTCCAGTATGAGAATGCTCAGTTCCTTCGGACAAAGCCGTTCACCTACGTCTACTGGCTTTCAATCCCAGAGGTTCTGATGGTCTTCGACTGCAGCTCGCGGCGACGCAAGTATCTATGGCCGAACGGACGGAAATACTGGCAGAGGCCATCTAAGGCCTGACCCATCTGTTTGGAGCAGCGTCTATATCCTGGATGGCATCGTGGCAGCATCCAGCCGTCGATGGACCAGAGAGACAAGTGAAAGCAAATCTTCCGCATCTTCCTTGTTCATGCTCCATTTGATCTTTGCTTCATGTGCGGTCGGATTTCGGAACATTCCAAATATGCCGACTATAAGATTGGCAAAGCCTTTTTGCTCATCTTGCTCGCTTTTCGTAACTCTTGGGTTGATTGCCAGCATTGGAAAATCACCGCTTAGGGCTCTATTCACCAGGGCAACGCCATCGTCCTGCAATCCGGTCCGAGACCTCAGTTTGTCGCCGACACTCTTCACAGCCTCCAAGACGGCATGGAAGTAGTTGTCGTTCAGCAACTCGGCTTTGCAAAATACGAGCACGTCGGGATGTATTTCACGAAGTATCAGGTTTGCTTTCAAATTCGATGCACGCTTATGGGCGTCTGTAATTGTGCGGGCAGCGTCTGCCGTCGCCACGCTGCCGCTCTCTTCGACTTCGAGGCCGATCAAGGAGAGCGCCTGATTCAATCTTTCCCTTAGGCGCTCAAACTCAACCTGCTTATTCAACCAACGGCCGGGCGCCATAGCTCTTCGGATAAACTCCAGAATGCCCCGACGGTTACCGCGCTTGTTCTGGTCGGCGGCGAGGGCATTGTGAAGGCGTTTTCGCTTAGTGATGCCGGGGTCTGGGTCTGTCATGCTCAAAGTATGTAGCAGGTGACCAATTTCAGTTCCGGTTAGGCCAATTTCCGTATCGCCAAGCGCATCAGCGATGGATTCGACCTCAATCTGATTGAATGTTGCCATGGATCACAGCCCCGCTCGATCATAGAGAAATCACTCACCAACCATTTTGATCTTTGCAAATGAAGGTCGCTTTGTACTGCCTCGCCTTTTCCTGAAGTACGTCGTCAACCAGATCCTCCTTCACGTCGTGCGGTTGGTGCAGCGGATTCTCTAGTTCGAACTCAAGGTCGCCGTCACCCATCGGTTCCAGGATGTGAAACACAACGTCTTGCCAACCAGACTTGGACGGCTTGACAGTCGCTTCTAAAATGCGGTTCCGGCGTCCAAGTCGCTTGGCTTCGGAGGCAGTCACGACTGGGATACGTGGGTATTGTTCGGATCGCATGTGGAACTCCCTGTTCAATTCGACAGCATTCCAGGTCACGTCGCCCGCTTCATCCATGATCAGAAGGCCGTGAGCTTGACCGCCGTGACTCAGGATACGTGCTCTATGAATGGCTTCGTGGGTGCTGGGGTATAATTCATTTTGCATCATGGGGATTCTGTTGGCGCCATATGCGCTCTGCCACATTGGAGCGTCGGTATAGACCAAAGTTACAGGCCCAAAGAGGTCACGCATCTTCCGGCGTTTGTGCGCCACGGAGCAAATGGTGGCCGCGCTTGGCGGAATGGGAGTGCTGCCATTCTCCCAGTTGATATAAGTGCCGCGAGCGATCCCGAACCATTTTGCGGCTTCCGCCTGTGTCATCTCCAGTTCGGACCGCCATGCTTTCAGTTCAGTTGCGTCGAGATGGGTGAACACTTTCATCGGGTGCCTCAACGCGGCTTATTTGATTTCAAAAAGTCATGATTAAATACAAAATATAAACATAAAAGTCAATCCAAAAGACTTCTTATCGCCCATAGCGAGGAGATATGCATCTGTTTCAATGATTTAGAGAGGGGGCGCGATAGTCGTAGCCGACCGGGAGTCGGTGTAGCATACGGACGCTTACACGTTGCGGAAGACGACACGGCGAGACCTCTCAGGTCTTCGCCTTAAGCTTTACGGAGTGATGCTTGAAGGTCTCGATGAGAGCAGCTTTCACCGCGGCTTTCGGATCGATGCCTTTGCGACCAACAAGTGTCAGGCCTTCCCGCTTTAATGCCGCAATGAGATTCAGCACCAGTTTATCAGTGACGCACACGACCTGACGCTGAGAAGTGAGTGGCTTCTTTACCAATAGTATGCCCTCCGCAGGACAAGCCTGGCAGCGCCCAACGATATGTCAAGTGGATCGGCAATCTGTCGTGGCACTGTCACTCCGCGACGCTTAGATCAGGCCAGCATTTTTCGACGGTAGGACGTTTGGTTGGTCCATCGACCGCGTGCGGTAGCTCCAACTGGCAGACAGGCACCCGCGAAAGACCCGAAAACTACTCTTACCTGCTATGCAATTTTGATCTACAATCTTAGGAGGTATCGTATGCCTGATGCGACTTTTGGGGTGGGGGTAGTCGCCGATGATGCGCATGCTGGGATGGATGGCAGGATTTCTTTGCGTCGCCATGGCGGGGGTTGCGGACGCCAAAGCGGCATCCATTGAGGTAATGGAACACGCCTGCGCTCGCGAGATCGTCAATCGCCAGCCAGTCGGCATTGTCGATTGCAGGTCATTCACACTCCCGTCTCCGGCCTATGTGTGGGTGCGCCTCAAAGGAGATGCTGAGGCCTTGGCGGAGCTTGAGGCTGGCCGCCCAATCATCATTCGTCACAAGTGGCTCCGATTTGCGGGGCCAAATCCCGATGTCGACACACAGACTGCCGATGAGGACCTCTCTGCCGGACAGATCGATCCAGCGTACTTCCAGCGTCTTCGCCAAGAAGTACGCAATCGAGGGTACTTCGATTGGCGAACCTGGACCCAGAAGGACAATCTCAGGTCTACGGCCTATACGGTCGACGTACTGGATCAGACATTGCAACCTGTTCCTTGTTCGCCCGGTCCTGCCCAACAGAACTGCAGCGTCAGTATCATTGTCGGTGAATGAGGAACTGAACCGATGCCACCAGATCCGACTGGACCCACAATTAGCCCCGACCAGGAGCGCTTGCTGAATGATGTGAAGCACCTGCTTCGCTTCGCCGTGACGCAAGCGGTGGTGCCAGTGGACGAGGCTGTGATTGATCGGGCCATCAAAGCGACTTCGGTGGGACTGCCGTTGTCGACAGATCAGGAGGCCGAGCTATGGAAGGTCCATAACCTTCTATCAGGACTAATCCACCCTGCTCGCCCTGAGAGTGTCATTGCCATCGACGATATGACCCTTGATTCCAAAATCAGGCCGGGCATATGGCGTCTCTGGAAGCGAGACCCAGTTGTCCGTGGTGAAATACGAAGGGCGATCACTTGGGTTCTGGTCATATTGATCCCGCTGGTCGTCATCCAGTGCTACACCCTCGCCCTGAGCAATGTCCTCACCACCATCGAAGGCGCGGAAGCAAGCCTGGAAATCTCCAAGACCGAATCGACGAAGATTAAGCGCCAACTTGCGGACGCCAAGAAGGCAAATGTCGACATGCCAAGTTTACTTCTGGAGTTCAACGCGTGGGACGCAAAATCCATCCATGACGAAACGGTCGTTCTCGCCAGCTACGACATGCTCCTGACGTTCACGGGATTTTGGTCAAACTGGATGTTCTCGACGGATACAAAGAGCGGCGCGATATCTGAGGCGGCGCGAACGAAGCAGATCAACATACGAAATGCATCGCAGGCCTTTCTAAAGGCGATCGCACTCTATTTTCTTCCACTGCTGTATGGATTACTCGGGGCAAACGTATACATCCTTCGACAGCTTATTTCGAAGCTCGACCTTTGGAACTTGGATCTCTTGTCAGTTTCAAAGCATCACCTTCGTAGGGCGCTTGGCGTCTTATTGGGGGCTATTGTCGGGCTGGTGTTCGACTCCGAGGACTCTGCCGTTGCAAACACTGGGTTCGGACTGGCTAGTCTCGCCTTCCTGGCTGGATACAGCGCGGAATTCATCTTCTCCCTTCTCGACACCTTCATCGACCGCGCGAAGGGTGCATTTGCGACCAAGGAAACATACAAACCAACGACTGCCACTCCGGCAAAGCCGGGCGGTGCCGTAGGGCGTGCTGAAACTGGGCCGACAGGGGAGGCAAGTGGTCATGAAAACGTCCCTCGTACAACAGGACCGTCAAGTGCAACAGGGGCGAAGCAATAGGTGGGTCTATCGCCCATGGCTAATAGTCATCATCGCGTCGCTCCTCATCTGTTTTTCCCAGACAGTGTCTTACGCGCGGAACTGCACACCCGATGAAAAGGCCACGGCGGATAGGCAGTTGCGCCTGAATAGCCGAGACAAAGCGGCATCAGTAGAACGGCACGCGCCATGGGGTGTACCCTCCTCCACGGTATCTGGAGATCGGGAAGTCATGCTGGTGCAGCGCGACTACTTGATCGACTATGATGGAGATCTGTTGTCCCCACTCTGGGTCACTTACAAACTAGATTCTGCACGGCTGGGCAATGTCGAGCGGATCGACTGTTTCCGTCAAGATATTCGTCTGAGGCCAGAATCCGCGTCGGGGCCAAGTGACTATAATGAGCCAGTCTTTGATCAAGGCCACATAGCGCCAAACGGGGATATGTCGAATTCCGCGAACAGCGTTTTGAACTCATTCATCATGTCCAATATGGCGCCACAGTATTGTCAATTTAACCGGGGCGTTTGGCAAATTCTGGAATCGCTTGTCCGTCATTGGGCCGCCGAGAAGGAAGTCGTCTATGTCACGTCCGGGAGCGTGTTCGATCAGAACGATGATCAAGCGCGCGATGCTGATGACGAGGCGCCGCGTATGAAGGCGAACAATGGAAAGGAAAGAGTTGGGATAGCATCGGCTTTCTACAAAGTCATCGTTTGGGACGACGGCGACGAGCACTTAAAAAGCATCAGCTTCTTGCTACCACATGATCAGACCGATCTCGACGGTGACGAGGCGCTGGAATATCTAAACAGCCATATCTCAAAGATGGAAGAGATTGAGGAGGTCAGTTCGCTGGACATCCTGCCAGACGCGGCCTCCGAACCCAGCGAGGCGACAAAGTTGTGGCCGCATGAAGGGTTCGTATCACATAGCTTGGTCAATGATGTCTGTCGCCGGACGGCTGGGGCTGACCAGCAATAGAGTTGCAGAATCGTCGGTTAACCCCAGACGTTCGCGGTAGCAGCGTCGAAGAAAACGACTTGCAGCGGATTGCGTTCTCTCAGCGCAGCACGAAGCTGAACTAGCTTTTGGGCGTTCCTTATGACCGTCTGATTGAGATCGGAGGTCACGTCGCCATACAGGCTGACAAGAAGATGGCTCGCTGCACCTTTGGCAATGCATCGCAGGATGTGTTTGTCATTCTCCGCCAAAGAATGGCCGTAGATGACGATGGAATTCTTGGCGGGGCTGCATGATTGCTTAAAACTGCGCAGAGCCTTGTCGAGGTAGGCATTGTGGAGAATGCGGGTGCGTTTGCTTTGGCTCGATCCTTCGGCAACGAACAGCGGGTATTTGTTCTGGGCTAGCGCTTCTCTTATTTGCTCGACAATGGGTTTGTCAGTCTTCGACCAGGTGTACTTCGTGATCTCGTGCCCGGCGTCAAATAGGTGGAGGGCGCCGTGCAAGAAGCTGACCGTGGCTGAGTTGGCTTCTTGCCAAGATACATAGGGTTGATCGTAGTCATCTTCTGGGTGCCGGAATCCATCATCGTGGCGGATATCGAGGTCGTCTACAGAGTCCTGCATGATCGACCAATAGAGCAGCACATCATAATTCAACGTGTAGATACGATCGAAATTGTTGAGGAATGATCGGCACGCGGCATACTGCGCATCTGCTATATCGTACGGTCGGTCAGGATGTCGGATAGCGATCGCCGAGACCAGAGCGTCCTTGACGGCCGCGGCGTCAGCACGCAACTTCGCGGCCAAATCCAGCATTTCAGGCTTGTATATCTCGACTACCGTCGCAGCATCCTGCAAATGTCGTATGACGATCTCAAAGTCTTTGGTCTTAAGAGCTTCAAACAAGGCTGGGACGTGAGGTATCGCTGTAAAGTCAGCATTGTCGAGCAATGAACCGTATGTAAAAATGTCTGGTTTTAACGCAATGCTGAACCCGTTACCCAAGAGAAGGTGCTTCTTCTGAGCCTCCTGGATTGTTTCCAGAGCGTCCGTAAAGGACAGCACTTCGGCCTTTGCCATGGTGTGCTCCGGTCGGTTGTTGCATTTCCTGCGCTAATTGGCCGAGATTGGCACCAGTCTGGTCACGGGACACATCAACTCAGCAGCGCGCTAACGCTTTGGATATCGCCTTGAACGGCAACATATCTGTTCTGCCCGAAAACCTGACAGACGCCCGGCTGCTGAGGATGGGGCAAGATACTCACCCAAGCAGCTTTATTAACGTAACATGTAGACGGCGACACGGCTGCCGTCTGCATCCTGACGAATGCGCCTCCCAAATCAGCGCCAACATTCAAGATGGGCTTCACCACCAGGATAGATCGCCCGCCCGCCGCATCTACAAGCAACTCTGAATTTACATCGGGCGCTTGCGGATCAACGATAGCTGCGAACACCTGCGTACTGTTGACGGCGACTTGAGTGTACGGCTTGACAGTAGGAAACGTGACAACAGACATGTGCTTCGCCTTTCAGATTTGAAAGCCCGCCGCTTCCGATCTAAAAGTAGCATCTTGTGAAGGTCTTGCCTACCGTAACGTACAAGGGCTTGCCGCGCCGTCTTGACGGGATTCCAGTGCCGTTGTCCGACTTACGTTCCACGTTGCGTGAGGCCCAATTCTGCTGCGTTGGTCTCCCACTTGGCGCCGACACGAGTAGATTAAAGTACTTCAGGAATCAGACGCGGGCGCGAAGTAACCTGAGGGCATTGATGGTAACAATTACCGTTGCGCCCGTATCGGCCAGGATTGCCATCCACAACGGGGTGACGCCTGCCAGGCTGGTGACCAGGAACACGGCCTTGAGCCCCAGGGAGATGGTTACGTTCTGACGAACATTGGCGAGTGTAAGACGCGACAGGCGGACCATCTCCACAACGCCGGAAACGCGATCCTTGAGCAAGGCAGCATCCGCGGTTTCCAATGCCACGCCAGTCCCACCACCCATGGCGATACCCACGGAGGCGGCGGCCAAGGCGGGTGCGTCGTTGATGCCATCGCCGACCATCGCGACCGGAGCCTGCTTCTTTAGGCGCCCGATCTCATCGAGCTTCGCTTGTGGCATCAGCTCGGCCCGAACGCCAAGCCCGAGACTGTCGGCAATGGCCTTACCTGTCCGGGAGTTGTCACCCGTCAACATGACCGCCTCGATACCAAGAGCCTTGAGACTCGCAATGGCGGCCTTAGCGTCCACCCGAGGCTCGTCCCGCACGGCAATCATGCCAATGGCGACATTCTTATGCGTCACAATGACCACGGTCTTGCCTGCTTCCTCCAGCACGGCTGCCTTGGACATATCTGATACCGCCAGCACCCTGATTTCCGACGCATAGCGTGGTGACCCAACGACTGCCTCGTCACTGTCCACAACAGCCACAGCGCCTTTACCAGCGATGGCGGAGCCCCCGGAGCTGGCGGGAATGGCGACACCGTCCTTGGCTGCCCGGTCCAGGATGGCCTTGCCAATTGGATGACTGGAGCCGCGCTCGACGGCAGCGGCGATGGCCAGAACCCGCACCTGCGTCTCGGAGATGGAAATGATGTCGGTCACAACCGGATGCCCAGCCGTTAACGTCCCCGTCTTGTCAAAAGCTATGGTCTTAATCTTGCCGAGGGCCTCTAGTGCGGCACCCCCCTTGATCAGCAGACCGCGTCTGGCACCCACGGCCAGGCCGGAGGCGATAGCGGCTGGGGTCGAAAGTACGAGCGCGCAAGGACAGGCGATGAGCAGCAGCGACAGGCCGCGGTAAATCCAGGTCTGCCAATCCGCGCCGAAGGCTAGCGGTGGAACCACAATGACCAAGGCACAAATCACCATGGCGGCAGGTGTGTATATCCTGCTGAAGTCGTCGATGAAGCGCGCCATCGGGGCCTTGCTGCCCTGGGCTTCCTCAACCATATGAATGATGCGAGCGATAGTATTGTCAGATGCCATTTTCGTGACGCGTACCGTGAGCGCGCTCGATGCATTGACGGTTCCGGCAAATACGTCGGCGCCTACCGTCTTGGCGACCGGAATGGATTCCCCGGTGACCGCAGCCTCATTTAGCTCAGAAGAACCCTCGGTGATTTGACCATCCGCAGCTACATGGTCACCCGGCCGGACAAGGATGATGTCGCCGGGGACTAGCTTCCCAGCCGAGATTTCTGTCTGGCTGCCGTTTTTGAGCAACAGGGCAGTTTTGGGCATCAGGGACGCCAATGACTGGATGCCAGCGCGCGCCTTGGTCGCGGCTACGCTTTCAAGAAGTTCGCCGATAGAAAACAGCAGAACGACGACGGCTGCTTCCGTGGACTCGCCGATGGCGATCGCTCCAATGGCCGCGACAGACATCAACGTTTCGATGCTGAAGGGAACCCCCGCAATGGCCAACTTGAACGCCTGCACCGCAAACGGTACGAGGCCAATCGCGGCAGCAATGCCGAATACCCATTCGGCTCGTTCGGGAAGTATCAGTGAGCCCACATAGGCGATGGCCAGAAGTGCGACCTCGGCAAGGACGATCCGACCCTTCTTGCTTTGCCACCAACGGGTCGGGCCATTCGTGTTCATCTTATCACGAGAATGAGCATGGCCATCTGAATGATCGTGGTCGTGATCAAGACCGCCCGCGGCGGTGGCGCCGGGCGCTTGCGCTGGTTCGGACGCCCCTGATGCACCAACCAAGGCACTAGGGAAGCCGAGGCCAGAGAGTTTGGCGTTGATGGTCGGCACCTGCAGAGTCGGAGCATCTGCCTTCAGCGTTAGTGTGGAGGCCGAGTAGTTGACCTTGATCTCCGAAAGGCCGGGCACCCGTCCGAGAACGGTTTCGATCTTCCCCGCACAACTGGGGCAGTCCATACCTTCGACCCGAAAACGAAGGGCCTCCCCCTCAGTCAGTGTGGCTTCCTGTGCCTGTGCCATTGTGTCCCATCCATTGCGAAAGCCTGCGCTTTGGCTGAAGATGGGGCCTACAGTCGCTATAGGTTCAAGAGGTGAAGTACGATGGCGATGAACAAAATTGGGCTTTCGATCGGAGATTTGGCTCGGAAGACAGGGTCAAACGCCCAAACGATACGTTATTACGAAACAATTGGGTTAATGCCCGAGCCGGATCGCAGCCAGGGCAACCAGCGTGTCTATGCCCAAGCGCATGCTGAACGCCTGTCCTTTATCCGCCACTCGCGAGAGCTGGGTTTTCCCCTGGAAGCCATCAGGGAGCTGCTGAAGCTCTCGGATGATCCGGACCAATCATGCGCTTCGGCGGACAAGATCGCCCAACAGCAGCTTGCCGAGGTAGAATCGCGTATTGAGCGGTTAACATCTCTAAAGCAGGAACTTGAACGGATGATAACGCAATGTCACATGGGCAAGATCGGCTCTTGCAACGTGATTCAGGTGCTGGCCAATCACTCGAACTGCCTATCAACCTCCCACAGTGCAGGTCATTCGGCATTTGGTGAGGGCATTCAGCTATCTGACACGCAGCGTACCCACCGATGATTGGAAGAGAATTGGCGAAATGATCGATTGGCTGACACGCGCAGTACCGACGTTGCTGATAGCGATGTCTCTTGTTGTCGGACCTGCGCTGCCAGATCAAATGCACCTCACGGACGTTCATGTGCAGAGTGTCATCGAGGAGGCAGCGGTAAGCGTTGCGCTTAGTGACCAATCTCCATCGGAGAGCTCAGAAAAGCGTCCTGCCGAAAAGGCCTGCCATATTGGCGTTGTCGACTGTCATCATCTCCTAGGTCTACACCTCTCCGATAACAAATCCGTTGCCTATGCCCACGAGCATTTCTTGCTCATGCGGGATGACGAACTCGCGACGCGCACGATAGATCACGACTGCCGCCCTCCCATACTTCTTACCTGAACATAGCCGAGCCGGGTCTCGAAAGACGGCCCCCGTACCCGCAATTGATTCTCTCCCAAGAGTCAGTGCCGCCGATACGCTATGTCCAAATCCATGCCAGGCCCGTTTAAGGATGGGTGCGCCTGATATGGATTGTGGGTGGCGCACGTCTTGGGTCGCTCGTTGGGTTGCCCAAAATGAAAAACTACATCGATGACGTGTTTAAGCTGCTGCGATTTCTGGAAACGAACCCATCACTTGAGAGGCTTCAGGAGCGCTTTCCTGAGGACTGGACCTTGGCGGAAAAGCTTCTGGCCGCTGCGATGAAAGACAGGGACAAAGCCAAGCTTGACCAGCTCATGAAACCACTGGACAGCATGGTCAAGAATACGAAGCACAGTTCACCGATCAGCAAGCAAAAAGCTCGCGATCTTCAGGGGCGTCTTATTCGCCAAAGAATGACCGCGATTGCCATTGAGCGGTATCTCAAGGGAGCTTTGAAAGACGGGAAGCGCGATCACTTCACCTGGCTGGACAGGTTCATCCTGCGCCGCCTGTTCTTCACCAGGCAGCATCGGCGGAAACTGGTATCGAACTCTCTATTCCGAGTTCTGTGGCCAATATTGAGGAATCGCGACATGCTCATGCCGCTGGCAGAATCCTATGGCATCTACTGCTTCTACAGCAAATCCTTCGTCGATGGTTTGGCGGATTTGATAAAGTCGGATCGATGCCTTGAAATTGCTGCTGGGGATGGCGCATTGGCAGAGTTCCTGCGCAAGCGAGGCGTTACAGTTCTGGCGACTGATGATCAAAGCTGGTCCGGGAAGGTTACATATGAAGCCGACGTGGAAAAACTGGATGCCAAGGCTGCTCTCAAAAAATACTCACCGTCAGTCGTTGTCTGCTCGTGGCCACCCGCCAGAAATGGTTTTGAACAATATGTTTTCTCCACTGAAAGCGTACAGCGCTACATCATGATCGGCAGTAGGCACAAGTTCGCGGCGGGAAATTGGCCTGTCTATGCAGCTCTGAAGAACTTTTCAATGCGCCGAGATGACGGCCTGAGCATGCACTTGCTGCCTGCAGACTTCGGCGGAGCGGTCTATGTCTTCGATCGGAACAATAACGCTCGTGAGAACATGCAACAGTACACCGATGGAACGGCCACGCGATAGAAGGCGCGGTCGTTCCATCGGCCACATTTTCCATTCCATACTGACGAGTGAGCAGATCCTTCCTGTGGATGACCGCCCGCCTGTCTGAATTGATCCCCTCTCAGGTGGCGCCGTAGGCGAGTGATGTAGTGGGAACCGCGACATCCTTTGCCAACCCATGTCCCTTCACTAGAGCATAGATCGCCGGAATGACGACTAACGTCAGGACGGTCGACGACACCATCCCGCCGATCATGGGAACGGCAATCCTCTGCATGATCTCAGAGCCAGTCCCGTGGCTCCAGAGGATGGGGAGGAGGCTGGCCATGATCGCCACAACCGTCATCATTTTCGGCCGCACGCGATCGACGGCACCCTCGATGATGGCGGAATACAGATCGGCCTTGGTGACCACAGAACCGTCCCGTTGCCGCTGTTCCTTGATCTCCTCCCAGGCATGGTCGAGATAGATCAGCATGACAACGCCAGTTTCCGCCGCCACGCCCGCCAGGGCGATGAACCCGACCGCGACGGCGACGCTCATATTGAAGCCCATGATGTGCATGAGCCAGAACCCGCCAACCAATGAGAACGGCAACGACAGCATCACGATGAGGGTTTCTGTCAACCGCTTGAAGTTGAGATACAAGAGCAAGAAGATAATCAGGAGGGTCACGGGGACGACGACCTGTAACCGCTTCTCGGCCCGTTCCAGATACTCGAACTGACCGCTCCAGACGGCAAAATAGCCAGGTGGGAATTTCACCTCTCGTTCCACGGCTTGGCGCGCATCAGCGACATATCCACCCAGATCCCGGTCGCGGATATCAATGTAGACATAGAGTGCCAAGAGGGCATTCTCGGTCCGAATGATCGACGGACCCTGCGACAGCTCAACCTTGGCCAGCTCTCCCAGGGGAATGGCCGAGCCGGACGGCGTGTCGATCAGTACATGCTTGGCAATCCCTGCCGGGTCACTTCGAAGGCTTCTGGGGTATCGCAGATTTACGCTGAACCGTTCGCGACCCTCGACCGTGGTCGTCACCGTTTCGCCACCAAGCGCCATGGCGACCGAGTCCTGGAATTTCTCCACGCTGACGCCATAGCGCGCCAACAGACTGCGGTCTGGGATAATGTTCAGGTAATAGCTGCCTAGAACCCGCTCGGCGAAGGCGCTGGATGTCCCTGGCACTTTCCTGACGACGGCTTCAATCTGGCGGGCCAGATCGTCCATGGTCTTAAGGTCGGTGCCGATGACCTTGATTCCGACCGGGGTCCGGATACCTGTCGAGAGCATATCGATCCGGGCCTTGATCGGCATCGTCCAGGCGTTGCTGACACCAGGGAATTGAAGTGCATTGTCCATTTGAGCGATCAGAGTATCCGTCGTCACTCCAGGTCGCCATTCGGCCTGAGGTTTCAATTGGATCACAGTCTCGAACATCTCGGTTGGCGCTGGATCGGTTGCAGTTGCCGCGCGGCCAGACTTCCCGAAGACGGATTCCACCTCGGGAAACGTCTTGATGATCTTGTTCTGGGTCTGCATAAGCTCCGCGGCTTTGGTGACTGAGATGCCTGGCAGTGTCGTCGGCATATACATCAACGTGCCTTCATTGAGCGTCGGCATGAATTCGCTACCCAGTTGCCGTATCGGATAGATCGTCGCCGCCAATGCCATCAGGGCTACGAGGATGGTGAGAACCTTGGCCTTGAGGACGACCCTTATCACAGGTCGGTAAAGCCATATCAGAAGGCGGTTCACGGGATTCCTGGATTCTGGGATGATCTTGCCGCGCACGAACAGGATCATGAGAACTGGCACGAGGGTGATGGAGAGAAGCGCCGCTCCAGCCATGGCGAAGGTCTTGGTGAACGCCAGCGGCTTGAACATACGCCCTTCCTGGGCTTCCAAGGTAAAGACTGGAAGGAAGGAGACCGTAATGATGAGCAGGCTGAAGAACAGTGCCGGGCCAACTTCGCAGGCAGCGTCAATGATCGCGTGAACGCGAGATTTCCCCGGTGCCAATTTCTCCAGGTGTTTGTGGGCGTTCTCGATCATGACGATGGCGGCGTCGACCATGGCGCCGACCGCGATGGCGACCCCGCCCAGGCTCATGATGTTGGAACTAACGCCCATCGCGCGCATGATGATCATCGCGATCAGGACACCGATGGGCAGCATGATGATCGCGACCAGAGCGCTTCGAAGATGCAGCAGGAAGACGAAACAGACGATCGCAACAACGATGCTCTCTTCGATTAAGGTGCCTTTGAGGTTTTCGATGGCGCGGTGAATGAGGTCCGATCTGTCATAGACAGCCTTGATCTCGACCCCCTCGGGTAGGCCTTTCGCAATGTCCGCAATCTTGGCCTTCACATTGTCGATGACATCGAGAGCGTTCTCGCCAAATCGCTGCAGGGCGATGCCGCTGACGACTTCACCTTCGCCGTTTAGCTCGGTGATCCCACGCCGCTCATCCGGCCCGAGTTCTACTCTGGCCACATCCGACAGCATGACGGGAACGCCATCCTTGGTCTTGAGGACCACCTTGGCGAGATCATCAATACCAGTCAGATAGCCCTTTCCGCGAACGACGTACTCGGTTTCCGCCATCTCGATCGTTCGGCCGCCGACATCCATATTGCTGGCTCGGATGGCTTCGCGTACCTGGTCAAGAGTGATGTCATAGGCGCGCAGCCGGATGGGATCGACGACGACCTGGTATTGCTGGGTAAAGCCACCAACACTGGCGACTTCCGAGACACCGGAAGCCTTGGCGATTTGATACCGCGCATACCAATCCTGGATCGTCCGTAACTCGGCCAAGGATTTGTGAGCGCCGACCAAGGCGTATTGATAGACCCAGCCAACGCCTGTGGCATCCGGCCCGAGGGACGGTTTGACTTCGGAGGGCAGCGTCTTTTGAGCGAAGTTCAGATATTCCAGGACACGGCTTCTGGCCCAGTAGATGTCCGTGCCATCTTCGAAGATGATGTAGACGAAGGATGCGCCAAAGAACGAGAAACCGCGCACGGCCTTTGATTTCGGAACGCTGATCATCGCAGTGGTTAGAGGATAGGTAACTTGGTCCTCGACGACCTGAGGCGCCTGGCCAGGGTAATCCGTGTAGACGATGACCTGGGTGTCAGAAAGATCGGGGATTGCATCCAATGGGATTGTGCGAACGGCATAGACGCCAGCGACGACAATGAAGGCTGTCCCCAGCAACACCAGGAAGACGTTGCGGCTGGACCAGCGGATGACGGAGGCAATCATGGCTGTTGCTCCGCATTGGTGGCTGGCTGCGGCGAAGTGGAGTCCGGTTGGCGATCTTTGCCAACAAATGCCCGCAAGGCGGCCTGCAGATTGCTTTCCGCATCAATCAGGAAGTTGGCGCTGATAACGACATTTTCTCCGGCTGCCAGCCCCTCAAGGACCTCAGCATAACCATCGGCCCTGCCACCGAGGCGTACCGGGCGAGGCTCGAACCTGCCGTCGCCCAGAGCGACCAGGACTGTTTGGCGATCTCCGTCGTCCAGTACAGCGCTTTCGGGGACACTTAGGGCGGCAACGGCCGTGAGATCGGTGGCGATTTCGACATCGGCGTACATACCGGGCCGAAACTGCAGATCCTTGTTGTCCAGCTCGATCCGCACCTTGGCGGTCCGCGTCGCCATCGAAATCTCAGGGTAGATGAGGCTGACGGTGCCGGAGAATGTCTTGCCCGGATAGGCCGAGAAGGTGATGTGGGCTTGCTGGCCAGGTTCGACAGCGGCAAGATCGCGCTCGTAGACCTCGGCGATGACCCAGACATGACGCAGATCGAGCAGCCGATACAGCGTGTCGCCAGCCTTGACCCATGCGCCCTGAATGACGGTTTTCTCTACGACCTGCCCGGCGCCAGAGGCATAAATCCCAGTAGTGGGAGGCACCGCTCGCTGGTCCTGCAATTCGGCCACTTGCTGTTTGGATAATCCCTGGTTCTGGAGGCGCTCCAAAGCGACCTGCAACAGTTCCGGTGATTGCTTTATGGCGGTGAGATAGTTCCGCTGTGCCGCCCGGAGGTCCGGGCTGCTGATCTCCAGCAGCTTCTGCCCCTTGTCGACCTGGTCGCCCGTCTTAGACACGTAGAGCTTGTCGACCCATCCATCGAAGCGGCTGGAGACGGCGATTTGACGCGACTCATCAGGCTGCACTGATCCGACCGCGCGAATTGTCCGGGAAAGTTGCTTCTCGATCACTGGCGCGGTCATGACGCCGAGTTTCTGAATCTTATCCAGGCTGACTTTGACGATATTGCCGTCACTGGCCGCGCCGTCTTCATAGACCGGGATGTAATCCATCCCCATGGAGTCCTTCTTCGGCTCATAGGAGATATCGGGTAGCCCCATCGGATTACGGTAGTAGAGAGGCTTGCCCTTAGAGGTGTCGTCCGAGGCGGGTTGCGCCTCGGACGCGGGGTGGGGGGGTATTTGGCGGGCCCGGGGGTTAAACCAGTGCAAAGCAAACAGAGTTGGGCCAGGGGGGCCAAACAGCAACCCCCAACGGGGGGGC
>NZ_CAKZGO010000043.1 GCF_936916975.1 uncultured Dongia sp.
AAAAGGTTTTCCACTATTGTATTCTGCGTAACTCTCAACAAAGCTACTATTTTAATATGAACCTTCACATTCTATACCATGTGTAACAGAAAATTTGTAGTAGAGTTAAAAGGGTTATTGGAACGCCCTACTGTGTTTTTGCACATAGACCACGACCATACCTGAGGAAACCGGGTCCAAATTCGACCTGCGCGTGATCTTTCCGATCATCATCCTGGCCCTCATCGCCATTATCGGCGTGGTGGCCGTGTGGTTTTTCGTGGACCAGGAGCGCGAGCGCGAGGAAACCCAGTGGCAATTGCGCATGGGCATCGTTGCCGACAGCCGCTTCACCGATGTCGACCGCTGGCTCAACCGTCAGCTCGATGAACTGAACGGCCTCGCCAAAAACGAATCCCTGCAGATCTACACCGACCAGATCAACGAATTGTCGGCCGACACCACCCAGACCGATCAGGTCGAAGCGCTGCGCGATTATCTGCGCAACCTGCTCACCGTCACAGCCGACCGCACCGGCTTCAGCCTGCCCTCGGCCGGCGACACCGATGTGCCTGCGAACGTCTCGGAGACCGGCGTTGCCGGGCTGATGATCGTCGATTCGCAGGGCAATGTAGTAGCGGCCTCCCCCGGCGCACCACCTTTCAGCGGCGCTTTGCAGACCTTCGTCTCAAGCCAGACCCAAGGCCAGCGTGCCATCAGCGACATGACCCTCAACGGGCGCGGCAACCCAACCATGGCCTTCGTCGTGCCGATCCTCGCGGCGCAGACCGAAGGGGCCCAGGCAACGCAGATCGGCATCATCCTCGGCATCAAGGAAGTGGGCAGCGAAGTCTTCCCGCTCCTCAAGCAGCCCGGTGAGAGCAGCGTCACGGCGAAATCCGTGCTGGTGCGTTTCAAGGACGGCAAGATCACCTACCTCTCGCCCGATGAAAACGGCAAGCCGATGGCGATCGAGCTAGACGCCGACACGCCGGACCTGGACACCGCCTTCGCCGCACAAAAGCCCGGCGCCTTTGCGACCGACAAGCAGAATGCAGCGGGTGAACGTGTGCTGGTGACCGGGCGTGCCTTTACGCTGGTGCCCTGGGCGCTCGCCTACTCCATCGATTACGACGAGGCGCTGGGTGCTGCCGAAGCCCGCTTCCGCAATCTCACCATCTATCTGCTGCTCGCCGTGGCCTTGGTTGGCGTCATCATTGTCGCCGTCTGGCGGCATGGCTCGTCCCGTCGCGCCAGTCAGGCTGCGCATCAATTCCAGCAGATGGCGACCAAGTTCGAAAGCCAGAAGAATCTGCTGCAATTGGTGACCGACAGCCAGCCGACGCAGATATTCATCCTTGATGACAAGGACCGGTATCAGTTCGCCAACAGCCAGGCCTCCAAGGCCGCCGGCATTCCCACCACGGAGATGATCGGTAAGCCGATCGCCAATGTGCTGGGGCCGCAGGCCGCCAAACGCTATATCACGCTGAGCCACGAAGCCATGGAGCTGAAGCATGAGGTCTCCAATGTCGCCCGCTCCGAAGAGGGCGGCAAGGTCAAGGTTGTGCAGTCCGAGCACATCCCGCTGCGCGATCCGAGCGGCGCGCCGATATCGGTCCTCACTGTCGAGCGCGATATCACCGACGTCGTGACGGAGCGCGAACGCCGCGCCCGCATCCTCAATCAGCTGGTGAAAACCCTGGTCGATGTGGTCGACAAGCGCGATCCCTTCGCGGCCCAGCATTCCTCGCGTGTCGCCAAGGTGGCGCGCTCGGTCGCCAAGGAGATGGGCCTGACTGAGGTGGAAACCGAGACCGCCGACATCGCCGGCAATCTCCTCAATCTCGGCAAGATCCTCATCCCGGAAGATGTGCTCTCCAAGACCGGCCAGCTCACCGAGGCCGAGCGCGACATGATCAAGAACTCGATCCAGACCAGCGCCGATCTGCTGCAGGGCATTGAATTCGACGGCCCTGTCGTCCTCACCTTGCGCCAGGCGCAGGCCAATTGGGACGGCACCGGCCAGCCACCGGGTTTGGCCGGTGATGCGATCGTCGTCACCGCCCGCGTTATCGCGGTGGCCAACGCCTTCATCGGCATGATCAGCGAACGCGCCTTCCGCTCGGCGCTCAGCATCGACGATGCCATCGAGAATCTGATGAAGGGTTCCGGTAAAGCCTTCGATCGCCGCGTCGTCGCCGCTCTCGTCAACTATCTCGACAACCGCAGCGGCCGCGCGGATCTGGAGAAGTAAGAGCCCTGCTGCCTCGTCCTAATCCCTCCCCCTTCAGGGGGAGGGAGAAGAAGGCATCACCTCACCGGCATCTGGAATTCCGGCGGTGTCATCTCGCCAAGACACGGGTCGCGCGGTGGCGATTGCGGCTGGTCGAGGAATTTCTCCGCAATCACATTGGCGCAGTAATCGTTGCCCAGTGCGTCATGGCCGATGCCGTCGAACTCCAGATAGAACCCGTTGACCAGATGCGATGCCGCCGAGCGGCCATAGACCGGCGGCGTCACCGGGTCATAGAGACCGCTCAGCACCAGGGTCGGCAGGTCGCTCACCACCGGTTCGTTGTCGGCGGCGCGCAGCGGCTGTGCCGGCAGGGCGTCGCGCCAGGCGGCACAGGTCGCGGCAAAACTGCCCGCCTCGCCACCCGTGGCCAGGCCTGCCAGCAGCGGATAGCGGCGATAGGCGGCGATGGCCTTGGCCATGTCATTGAACGGCACTTCCTCCTGGCAATGCACGGCCATGAACATGGCGTCGCCGAAATCCGGACGGCCGAGATAATCAGCTACGAAATCGTCGAAATCTCTCTCGATCTCGTCCATGTCCTCGCGGTCATAGATGTCGATCAGTTGCGGCACGGTCTCGATATCGGCGCGATTGTAGAGCAGGTTAAACAGGCGTGAGATCAGGAGATCGCCGGTGAGCAGAATGGTGATCTTCGACCCGCCCTCCGGATTGGGCCGCAGCAGGATAAGCGGTATTTTGTCGAACCGTTCAACCAGCGCCGTCATCCGCGCGCCAAGATCGCCATAAGCGGAATGGCATTTCGGCTGCTGGGCGCAGGCATCGAACACCATGCGGAAGGCGCGGTCGGTGGTGGTGGCGTCTTCTTCCAGGAACTGCGCCTCCGGTGGCAGGACGGAATCGAGGATGACACTGCGGATGTCCTTGGGATATTGCCGCATATATTCGAGGCCGAGCCGCGTGCCGTATGAAAGGCCATAGACATTCCAGGCCGGAATCTTCAGCGCCTGGTACAGGTCATGGAGATCGGCCGCACCATCACGGCTGGTATAGGCGCCGGGATTATGCCCTTCGGCCACCAGGCGCTTGGCACAGGTGGTTGCCGCATCCTGCTGCAGTTTGGCCGCCAGTGTTTCATCCGTCGTGGTCAGGAGCCGGATGGCAACCTTCTCCATTTCCGGGCAATCAATGCGTGGTTCCACGAGGCCGGAGCCGCGCTGGTCGAACAGGATAAGGTCGCGCTTGCGCGCCCAATCTGTGCTGCTGACGAAATCCCACCACCAATCGATCCGCTCAGAATCGAGCCATGCCCCATCGCCCGGACCGCCGGCCAGATACACCACAGGATCGGCCTGCCGCTCCTCATAAGGCTTGCCGGCACGGATGATCGCCACCGGCAGCGACAGCATCTTGCCCGGCCCCACCGCAAGGTCGAAATCCCGCGTCTCCGGGACGGCAAGACGGTAACAATCGACGGTGAGATCGTCGGGCGCCTTGAACCAGCAGTCGGTGCCGGTCAAGGACGACTGCTCCGCGATCGCCGGCATGGATCCCGTCATCAGCAGCAAGACCCCTCCCAACAACACCGGGGCAATGGGGAACCAGAGTATCGCGCGCATTGTTACCTACGGTTCGGGACAAGCCATGGCCGGCACTGTGCGTGGCCCCGGCTTGCCGGGCAAGGCCGATCGTCAAATTGATCGCAATCGGTGGCAAAGCACGCCGGCCATGGCTAGACTGCGGCAAAGCTAAAATCGGAACGTCTCCCGCCGGGAACGGGCGGGAACGGGAAAAGAAACAGGGATGGTGCCTTCGGATTCGACAAACGACCTGCCGCCGCCAGCGGTGCCGGTCACGCTCAAGCCGCGCCCAAGTTGGCGGCGGCGCCTGCTGCGCTTGGCACTGCGCCTGACAGTCTTGCTCATCTTGGCGGCGGTGGCCTCGCTGTTCTTCCGCATCGACCTCCTCAACCGTGCCGGCCCTTGGCTGCTGACGCGTGAACTGGCGGTGCCGGTGGAGCTCGCCTTCCGCAATCTCGACTGGCGCGGCGCCCATATCGACCGGCTTATCCTGGGCAGCCAGCGCGATCTGGTCATCGAGGATATCAACCTCACCTACAATCCCTGGGACGGGCGGCTGGAAGCGGTCGAGGTCGGCCGCGTAGCACTCCTCGCCCGCTATGACACGACGTTCAGCATGGGCGAGCTTGACCCGCTCGTCGACCAGCTGCGCGCCATGGCTGCGGCCCCCGGCGACCCCAACAAGGAATCAGCCCCCCTTCCCGACGTGCTGGTGAAGTCGATCGATATCGGCCTCAGTTCACCGGCTGGCTTCATCACCGGCAGCGGCCAGGCCAATCTTAACGCCCAGGCGATCATCGCGCAGTTCACCCTGCGCGAGCAGCAGGATTACGCCCGCGTCGATATCAGCCTTGCGGCCCCACTCGCCAAGGACGGCAAGCCGCCACTGGGCGACCTCACTTTGGCCATGGATGCGCATTCGGCACTGTGGTCGCTGCTTGGCCTCAATCAACCCACCGCCGGCAACATCAAGGCCAGCGCGCATCTCCGCATGCCGGAAGGCGACAGCGGCGGCGCCCTGGCACTGGCTGACTGGCAAATGGAAGCCTTTGACTTCGCCTATCCGGGCCTCGCCGCGCCGCTCAGCGGCACATTCCAGGGAGAAGCCAGCTACGGCCCCGACTGGCTCAACCTCGGCAAGCTCGAGGGCGCGGTCAAGGGCGGGCTCAATGCGCAGTTCGCCGCGAAGGTCGGTGGCGATATCCGTGTCGCACCGCTGCAGGCGCCGCAGGAAATCACCGGCAACCTCACGCTCAGCGCCGATGGCGGCGATCTCGCCTTGCCCGGCTTCGCTACCAAACAGCTGAAGGGGACGCTTGATCTGGCCCTCTCCGGCAAGCTCGGCGAGGTCGCCGGCAGCACAATCGACCTCACGATCACCAAACCCGGGAGCATCAGCGCCCAGCGCCTCGATCTCGCCGACGGCGCCGTCGTTTTGCCCAAGCCGACCACCCTCGCCATGAAGGCCGACAACGCGAGTGTGGCGCATATCACTTTCGGCGGCAAAGACGGGCTTGCCGCCGATTTCAGCCTCGTTCTCGGCAAATCCGCTCTCACGATCGAACCGAAAGCCGCGGCCGAACGACTGTTGGTAGCTATGCCCGAAGCCAAGATCAGCGGCCGCTATGCCGCCAACGCCCCGCTCACCTATACCGTCGCCGTCAAAGGCGCGCAGGTGGCAGCGCCTACACGTGGCCTGACCCTGGGCAATGTGGCGCTGTCGCTGGTCTCCGATGTGAAGGGTATCGAGGCGAAGCTCAGCACCGGGGCACTCGCGGGCCTTGGCGCCTTCACGCCCGTGCGCGGCGAGGCCGAAGCAACCCTCCTCGATGGCAAGGCGAATTTCAAGGCGCATTTCACCGGCGACGACCAGCCGATTGACGTAACACTCAACGGCAAGGCCGACCTCGCCAAAAGCAGCGGCACGGTCAATGTCAAACTGGCGCCGCTCGATTTTGCGCTGGGTGGCCTGCAGCCCTACAATCTTTTCCCGCCCTTGCGCGACTATCTCGACGATGTCTCGGGCCGCGTCGAGTTGGAAGGTCCGGTGCGCTTTGTCGGCAGCGACCTCACCTCGGATCTCAAATTCGGCCTCACCAATTTTTCCGGCAAGGTCGGGCCGATGCTGCTCACCAACGTGAATTCGGTGATCAACATCGACAAGCCTTGGCCGCTCTCGACCAAGCCCGATCAGGTGCTGGCGGTGGAACTGGCTGATATCGGCCTGCCCCTCACCAACGCCTTGTTCCGCTTCAAGGTGACCGACGGCAACATTCTCGACCTGCAGGAATCACGGCTTGAGATGGCGGGCGGCAAGGTTGCCCTCGACCCCGCCATCCTCAAATTCGATGCCCCCGCCAACAACCTCAATCTCCACGTCGACAGCATCTCGGTGGGCGAGCTGTTCGACACGCTGGGCATCGCCGGTCTCTCCGGCGAAGGGTCAATTTCCGGTGATGTGCCGGTCACCATCTTCCCCGGCGGCATCGCCATTCCCGACGCTAAGCTCGCAGCGACCGCCCCGGGCGTCCTGCGCTATGATCGCAACCAGGCGCCCCTGGCCCTGCAAAGTGCGGGCGAATCGGTCGCCATGGCCTTGGAAGCCTTGGCCGATTTCCATTACGAAAAGTTGATGCTGGATTTGACCCGGAGCCTCACCGGGGATGTGAGCCTGGGCTTGCATATCAGCGGCCGCAATCCCAGCTTCTATGACGGATACCCGGTCGAGTTCAACCTGACGGTCGAGGGACGGCTCGATCAGGCCCTTAAGGAGGGCTTGGCCGGATATCAGGTGCCGGATATGATCCAGCAGCAATTAGAGAAACTTACGCCCTAACCGGCATTATTGAAGGCGCGCAACATGACTGGCCGTCCCCACCCGAAGACACCACAGGCGCTGGCTGCGAAAGTCGCCTATCTGGCGGCGCCGCTCCTGGTTCTCAGCCTCGTCGCTGCCTGCAACCCGACCGTGAAAGTCGAAGCGCCTGACAAGCCGATCGTGATCAACCTCAACGTCAAGATCGAGCAGGAGGTGCGCATCAAAGTCGACAAGGATGTCGACAATCTCGTGAAGTCGAACCCGAATATTTTCTGAGCTGGCCCGATACTTTTTAAGCTGGAAAGACACTCCGATGCGTAACGCCCTTCGTTCCCTCCTCGCCACGCTGCTGCTGATCGGCGGCCTTGGCCTTGCAACGCCGCCGGCCCATGCCGATGCGCTCGACGATGCGCGGGCATCCGGCCAGGTCGGCGAGCGGGCCGATGGCTACGCCGCCGTGGTCGATCCGGCAGCACCCGCCAGCGTCAAGAACCTCGTCAACGACATCAACGCCAAGCGTCGCACGGCCTATCAGCAGATCGCCGCCGAAAAGGGCGTGCCGGTCGAACAGATCGCTGCGATCACGGCCGAGAAGATCATTCGCGAAGTGCTGCAGCCCGGTATGTACTACATGGACGCCACCGGCAGCTGGAAACAGAAATAGCCGATCGCGCATCGCGCTACAGCCAGGCCCGCTAAAGCCAGGACGGGGGATTCCTAGCCCATGACTCAGCGCAGCTTGCCCGCCGATATCGACGCGACCCTCGCCTTGCTGGGCGAGGGTCGTTACGTTGCTGACCGGTCGCTCGCCACCGCCATCTTCCTTGCCCTCAAATTGAAGCGCCCGCTCTTCCTCGAAGGCGAAGCCGGCGTCGGCAAGACCGAGATCGCCAAAGTACTGAGCCAGACCCTCGACCGCGACCTCGTCCGCCTGCAATGCTATGAAGGGCTCGATGTGGCGGCCGCGGTCTATGAATGGAACTATGCTCGCCAGATGCTGGAAATCCGCTTGGCGGAAGCAGCCCATGAAGGCGACAAGGGCAAGATCGCCGCCGACATCTTCTCGGAACGCTTTCTTATCAAGCGGCCGCTGCTCCAAGCCTTGGAGCCCAATCCGAAAGGCCCGCCGGTCCTTCTCATCGACGAGCTTGACCGCACCGACGAACCGTTCGAAGCGTTCCTGCTGGAGATTCTGTCGGACTTCCAGGTAACGATCCCGGAGATCGGTGTCATAAAGGCCGCCGAACCGCCGCTGGTCATCATCACCTCCAACCGCACGCGCGAGATCCACGACGCCATCAAGCGGCGTTGCTTCTATTACTGGGTCGACTATCCCACCGCGGCGCGCGAGCTTGAAATCCTGCGGACGAAAGTGCCGGCAGCCGAGCTTGATCTGGCGCGCGAGGTCGTGGCGTTCGTCCAGAAACTGCGCGGCCGCGAACTGTTCAAGCTGCCTGGTGTCGCGGAAACGATCGACTGGGCCGATGCGCTCCTCCAGCTCAACCAGACCTCGCTCTCGCCGGAAATGGTCGACAACAGCCTTGGCGCTTTGCTCAAATACCAGGACGATATCCAGAAGATCCGCGGCAGCGAAGCCGCCAAGATCCTGGACGAAATCAAGCTCGAGGTTCAGACCGCCCGTCTCCAAGCCTCGCTGACGGCGTAGCCCGGTGGGTGCCGGTTCGATGGCAGACAGCGATCAACTCCCCGCACCGGCCGAGAGCCGCCTCTTTGAGAATATCCTGCATTTTGCCCGGGTGCTGCGGGGTGCTGGCCTGCCGATCGGGCCCGGCCAGGTGCTGGAGGCGCTGGCCGCCGTGAAGGCCGCCGGCATCGGCAGCCGCATGGATTTCTACTGGACGCTGCACGCCGTCTTCGTCAACCGCCGCGACCAGCGCGAATTGTTCGACCAGGCATTCCATGTCTTCTGGCGCAACCCGCAACTGCTCAACAAGGTATTGGGCCTGTTGCTGCCACGCTTCAAGGGCGACGCGCCGGACGAATCCCAGCCGGAACTGGCGCCGCGCGTCGCCGATGCACTGACCGGCGACCGGCCGCAACAAACGCCGGAACCCAGCGATGAAGAGGAAGTGACGCTCGATGCCAGCCTCACCTATTCCGAACGGGAGCTGCTGCAATCGAAGGATTTCGAGCGCATGACCGCAGCCGAGATCGTCGCGGCGAAAAAGCTCATCAAGAACTTCCGCCTGCCGATCATGGAAGTGCGCACCCGGCGCTATCAACCCCACCCCAACGGAAGCCGCGTCGATCTCCGCGCCACCTTGCGCGCCAGCCTGCGCAGCGCCGGCACCATTCCGCTGAAGTTCAAGAAGGCCAAGCGCCGTCATCCGCCTTTGGTCGTGCTGTGCGACATCTCCGGCTCGATGAGTCGCTATTCACGCCTGTTCCTCCATTTTCTCCACGCCGTCACCAGCGACCGTGACCGCGTCCATACCTTCCTGTTCGGAACCCGCCTCACCAACATCACCCGCGATCTGAAGGCACGCGACATCGACGTCTCCCTCGACCGGGTGGCCAAGCACGTGCAGGACTGGTCCGGCGGCACCCGCATCGGCCCCAGCCTTGCCGAGTTCAACAAGAAATGGGGTCGCCGCGTGCTGGGCCAGGGTGCTCTGGTGCTGTTGATCAGCGATGGACTCGACCGCGACCAGATCGATGTGTTGGAGGCAGCGATGGCGCGTCTCCATAAATCCTGCCGCCGCCTGATCTGGCTTAACCCGCTGCTGCGCTTCGATGCCTATCAGCCGATCAGCCAGGGGCCGCGCGTGATGATTCGCCACGTTGACGACTTCCGCGCCATCCATAATCTCGCTTCCATGCAGAACCTGACCGAAGCCTTGGGAGCGCCGGGCACCCATCGATTGGAAATGAGGGCCGCATGAACGATGCCGACAACCAGGATCTGTTGCAGGTCGCAGCCGATTGGAAACGTGCCGGCCGCGACGTGGCACTGGCCACCGTCACGGCCACCTGGGGCTCCAGCCCACGTCAGGCCGGCAGCCAGTTGGTGGTCGATGGCGAGGGCCGCATGCTGGGTTCCGTCTCCGGCGGCTGCGTCGAGGGCGCCGTGGTCCGCGAGGCCATCGAGGTGATGGCTGATGGCAAGCCGCGCCTCCTCGATTTCGGCGTCACCAACGAACAGGCCTGGGAAGTTGGCCTCGCCTGCGGTGGCAAGCTTCAGATCTTCGTCGAGCGCGTCGAATGAAACTCGCCCTCATCGAGGCGTTGGCCAGTCTTGCCGCTGCAAAACAGCCGGCGGCGCTGGTGACGGAATTGGACGGCGGCGCCCAGAAAATCTTCACCCTGGCCGATGCGGAGGGCGCCGTCGCCCAGGCCATCACCGATGACCGCAGCGGCGAGCACGTCATCGATGGCAAGAAATGCTTCGTGCTGGTGCGCAATCCGCCCTCGCGCATGATCATTGTCGGTGCGGTTCACATCACCCAGGCCTTGGCGCCGATGGCCAAGCTCGCCGGCTACGATGTCACCATCGTCGATCCGCGCGGCGCGTTTGCCACCGCCGAGCGTTTTCCCGGAATCAACCTCTCGCAGGATTGGCCCGACGAAGCGCTGGCAGCCTTGCAGCCCGATCTCCGCACCGCCGTGGTGACCTTGACCCACGACCCCAAGCTCGACGACCCGGCCCTGATCACCGCATTGCGCAGCCCGGCTTTCTATATCGGATCGCTGGGCAGCAAGAAGACCCATGCGGCACGGCTCGAGCGCCTGCGCGCGGCTGGCTTTACTGAGGCTGATGTTGCCCGCATCCACGGCCCGGCCGGCCTCGACATCGGTGCCAAATCGCCGGCGGAGATCGCCGTCTCCGTGCTGGCGCAGCTCACCGCTGTACGGCGCCAGAAGCACGCCACCCGATGATCTTCGCCGATCTTCCCTTGGCCGATTGCGAAGGCGCCATTCTCGCCCACAGCCAGCGCGTCGGCGCCGACATGTTCCGGAAGGGGCGAGTCCTCTCGACCGTCGATATCGCCGCCTTGCGTGCCGCCGGCCATGACCGTCTCACGGTGGCGAAACTTGAAGCGGATGACGTTACGGAGAACGATGCGGCCCAGCAACTGGCTGAGGCGATTGCGGCCGGCGATCCCCATCTTGCTCTCGATCCCGTCTTTGCCGGCCGGGTCAATATCCATGCCGCCACCGCCGGCGTGCTTGCCCTCGACAGTGCGGCCATCGACGCGTTGAACGGCCTTGATGAAGCCATCACCCTGGCGACCTTGCCGCCTTACGCGGCCCTGGTGCCGGGGCAGATGGTGGCCACCATCAAGATCATCCCCTACGCCATTCCGCGCACACTGCTGGACCAGGCACTCACCCGCATCCGGAACACCGCGCAACCCCTGCTGCGTCTCCATCCTTACCAGCCGCACCGTGTCGCCCTCATCCAGACGGAGCTTTCCAGCCTGAAGAGCAGCGTGCTCGACAAGACCGAACGGGTCACCGCCGAGCGTCTTGCCGCGATGGGCCAGGTGGCACCCAGCGCATCGCGTTGCGCCCACACGATACCAGCACTTTCTGCCGCGATCACCGAGGCACTCAAGGCCAAGGCCGAGATGATCCTGGTGATCGGCGCCTCCGCCATCAGCGACCGGCGCGACGTCATCCCCGCCGCCATCACGCAGGAAGGCGGCACGGTCGATCATTTCGGCATGCCGGTCGATCCCGGCAATCTGCTGCTGCTGGCGCATATCGGGGCCGTCCCCATCCTCGGCCTTCCAGGCTGCGCGCGGTCGATCAAGCTCAATGGCTGCGACTGGGTCATGCAGCGCTTGCTTGCCGGACTCACCATCGGCGCCAGCGACATTCGCGCTCTCGGCGTGGGCGGCCTGCTCGCGGAGATTCCCAGCCGGCCGCAACCGCGCGAAGCGCGGCCGCAAAGCACCGCGCCAAAAATCGCCGCCATCGTGCTGGCCGCCGGCCGTTCCAGCCGCATGGGCCGCAACAAACTGCTGCTCGACCTCCGCGGCAAGCCGATCGTCGCCCATGTAGTTGAGACCGTTGCCAAGGCAGACTTCGCCGAAATCATCGTCGTGACCGGTCACCAGGCCGGCAAGGTGAAGGCCGCCCTGGACAGCCAGGCCGGCCTCAAGATTGTCGAGGCACGTGACTACGCCGCAGGCATGGCCGCGTCCTTGAAGACGGGCCTCAAGGCCCTGTCGCCCGATATCGACGCGGCCATGGTGATCCTGGGCGACATGCCGCAGATCTCGCATGGCCTCCTGGCGCGCCTCGTTGCCGCCTATCAGCCGCTGGACGGTCGCGCCATCGTGCTGCCGGTCGCAGACGGCAAGCGCGGCAATCCGGTGCTGTTCGACCGCCGCTTCTTTGCCGATATGGCTTTGGTGGATGGCGACGTCGGCGCGCGCCATATCATCGGCGGCAACAGCGAATTGGTGATGGAGGTACCGGCCAACGCAGCCGAAATCTTCGTCGATGTCGACACGCCGGAAGCCTATCGCCAATTGCTGGCGGGGACGCCCAGTTGAGTACCGCTCTCTATCATGATGCGTTGGTCGCAAAAGCGCGCGATGGCCTGGGCAAAGGCAGGCTTGCGGATGCGACGCACAGCGCCCGGCTCGACAACCCGCTCTGCGGGGACCGCGTCACCGTCGATCTCCGCCTGGAAGACGGTCGCATCGCGGCGGTCGGTCACGAGGTGAAGGGTTGCCTGCTCTGTGAGGCGGCCGCCGCCAGCATCGCCGAACTCGCCCCCGGAAAATCGCCCGCGGAAGCCCGCGATCTTGCCGCCGGCATCACTGCCATGATGAAGGAAGGTGCTACGGCGCCATTGCCGGCCCTGGAAATTTTCACGCCGGTGCAGAATGCGAAATCTCGCCGCGACTGTGTTTTGCTGCCGTTCGGTGCGCTGACAAAAGCGTTGAACGGACTTTAGGGTTCCACCGCCAGCCGGTCCGCCGCCGTCTCGATCCGTGTCTCCAGCTCGCGCATGAAGGTCTTGCGGTCAAGGCCGGCGGGAATGGCCGGCAGGTATTCGATGGTGATGACGCCCGCCTTCTTGACGATCGCCTTGCGGCCCCAGAACAGGCCTGAATTCAGCGCGACCGGCACCACCGGTACGGCCAGTTGCACATAGAGTGCGGCGATGCCGGGCTGATAAGGCTTCTTGGCACCCGGCGCCACGCGCGTGCCCTCGGGGAAGATCACCACCGGCCGGCCAGCGGAGAACATCGCCTTGGCGTCGCCCACCATCTTCTTCAGGGCGCTGGCCTTGCCGCTGCGGTCGATGGCAATCATGCCGACCCGCGCCAGGAACCAGCCGAACACCGGAATCATCAGCAGCTCTTTTTTCAGCACGAAGGCCGGATGGTCGAGCCGCAAGGAAAGATAGAGCGTCTCCCAGGCCGATTGGTGCTTGGAGGCAAACAGCACAGGACCTTTGGGCAGATTCTCAATGCCCACTTCGCGCATGGTGAGGCCGACGCAGACCTTGAGCAGCCACAACGACCCCGCGATCCAGATCTTGCCGGCAGCATGGATCACCCGCGCCGGCGCAATGAGCAGCGGCAGGCAGACGATGTGCATCAGTGCTGACCACAGCAGGTACAGAATGTTGAAGGTGAGCGCACGGATCGTGGTCATGGCAGTTTCGGCAGCCAATCGGGCCAGCTGAGTTCAGGCCAGGACCAATCCCCCAATGACCAATCCCCAAGGGACCAATCCCCGAGAGACCAATCACCCGTCTCCTGCATCTGGCCGCTCCACAGCAGCAGATCCTGCAGGATGCCGCGGCACCAGGCGCCGACGAACTTGTGATACTCGCCAGCGAGCAGGACGAGGAGATGCGGCTTCACGAACCACCAGCCATCCTGCACTTCCTTGGGGAAGACCGGGTGCGGAATGATGGTGAGGCCTGGCAGCGCACGGTGGAATTCAAGTTGGCTGCGCTTCATGTGATAATTGGCCGTCACCAGTCGCACGGAGGCAACCTTGTTGTCGCGGACCCAGGAAGCGGTCTCGACCGCATTGCCGACTGTGTTGCCGGCCTCGTAACCGAGCGTCACACAGCAATCGAGCATTTCCTGCGGCGCGACGCTTTTGTCGGCACCCATGTTCTCAATGACCTGCTGCAGCGTAACACCTTGCGCCACACCGGTGATCAACATGCGCGGCGAGAGGCCGGCGCCCAGCAGCCGGAAACCTTCCGCCAGCCGGTCGCTGCCGCCGGTAAGGACCACGATGGCATCGGTCTTGGTTGCCGTATCCTTCACGTCACGCGGGATGAAGCCCACAAAGCCCATGAAGCCGATGAGCCAGACGAACGCCGCCAGCAGAATGACATGGACGAGCTTGCGCCCCAGCCCTTCGCGCTGTGCGTGCGGATCGCGGAAATTGATGCGGTTGACCCCCATAGCGCGCCCTATCTAGCAGGTTCAAATAAACCGCGCCAGCGACCGCAACACGGTCCACCGGGCGGTCACCATGGCGATGAGGGCGGTGGCAAAGGGCAGCAGGCCCAGCACACCCCACTGCCAGGGTAGCAAATGCAAGTCGAGTGCCAGGCCTATGCCAGAGGGGCCCATGCCGGAGGTTGACCCAATGTCGGCCGAGTCGCTTCCGGGCACGCCCGCAACAGTCCCGGCCGCCCGCAGCAAATGATCGGCGCCCAGCATGGTCCCGGCGGCCAGCAGCGTGCCGATGACGCCGCCGATGATGCCAAGGCGCAGCGACTGCGCTTGGAACTGCTGCGCGATATAGGCGTCGGGCGCGCCGATGAGATGCACGATCTCGATGACGCTGCGATGGATCGAAAGTCCGGTTCGCGTCACGAACACCACGGTAAAGGCGGTGGCTGTCAGCACCAGCCCGGTCAGCAACGCCGCCAGCAGTTTGAGACCGCGCAGGAAAGAAAGTGCATCGGCGATCCAATCGGCATGGTCATCGACCCGGGCACCCGGCTGGATCGCAGCCAGGTCTTGCTGCAACTGTGCAATATCGAGCTCCGCATTCTCGCGCAGGGTGACGCTGATCATCGCCGGCAGCGGGATGTCGAGTTCAGTGGCCTCGGCGCCGAGCCACGGTTCCAGCAGCCGCGCGATCTCGCGGTCATCGAGCAAGGTGGTGCCGGCGACACCTGGCGTCGCACTCAACAGATTGATCACCTGATCGAGCAGCTCGCCGCGTTCCGTGACGCCGATATCGTCAGTGAACGGCACTTCGACGGTGAGGTTGCCGGTGAGGCCGTTCTGCCAATTGGCGGACAGGCGGTCGACCACCATCGCTGAGCCTACGGCGAGGGCGGCGAGATAGACCATGAAACCCAGGATCCATGGCAGGAACTTCGCCGCGGCGTCGCGGTCGAGCGGCAGATCGGAGCGCAGGCCGAACATCAGCTGTTCCCCGCGGGCATGGTATAGGGCGAGGCGGTGGATTGCGAGACGCCGGCCGGATCGAAGATCCGCACCGAGCTTTGCTCAAGCCGCAATTGCCGATGTGTGAAGCGGCTCACCAGCGCGTCGTTATGCGTCGCCACCACCACCGTGGTGCCAAGCTTGTTGAGCTCCTCGAACAGATACATGAGCCGCAGGCCGATGACGTCGTCGACATTGCCGGTCGGTTCGTCGGCCAGCAGCAGATTGGGCCGGGCGATGACCGCCCGCGCGATGGCGACGCGCTGCTGCTGCCCGCCGGACAAGGTGGCCGGCAAGGCGTTCAAATGCTCGGCCAGGCCCACCCAGCTCAAGAGCTCGCTGCAATGCCGTCGGATATCGGCTTCACGCACGCCAGCGACGCGCAGCGGCAGTGCGACGTTGTCGAGCGCCGAGAGGTGTTCGATGAGGCGGAAATCCTGGAACACCACACCTACCCGCCGACGGATCGAGGGAAAGTCTGCAGGCTGCAAGGTCGCGACGTCGCGGCCGAACAGACTGACCAGGCCCGAGGTCGGCCGCAGCCCCAGATACATGAGCTTCAACAGCGACGACTTCCCCGCACCGCTCCGCCCGACCAGGAAATGGAACGAGCCGGGCGCCAAGGTGAACGTGATGTCTCTGAGGATCTGCGGTCCGGCGCCGTATTGCACCGAGACCTGATCGAATAAAACCACTGTCGCCCATCCCAAACTGCCCAGAGCCTAAGTGACCATGGGCTCTAAGTGACCATGGACCAAACGTGAAAACTGCGCCTACCTCGGGTAAGGCCCGGCCGAAGGTCGGCGCTAACATGGCATAGCGCCTTCGCCTTCGTAAAGCGTGCGCGACCCTCGGGCGGGTCGCCGACTCGGGATAAGAATAGAGGTTTTACAGGCCTTTGCGCAGCAGCAAGCGGCGCCTTTCCGGCCTCTTCCCCACCCCCTTGGGCTTGTGAGATGACATTCCCGGACCTATAAGGATTGTGGTCTTCAGATCGAGCGGACGAATCAGTGATTGTTTCCTGCCCAGCTTGTGCCACCCGGTTTTCATTGGATGCCGCGTTGCTTGGAGACGCCGGGCGCAATGTGCGCTGTGCAAAATGCTCCCATAAATGGAAGCAGCTGCCGCCCAAGCTGGAAAACCCGGACGGCATGCCAGCCGAAACGCCAGCCGAGATAGCCGCCGCAGGCAGCACCGAAGCCAGTCCCTTTGCCGCCGACATGACCAACCCGCTGCCGGAAGCTGATGCGGGCCAGGCTCAGCAAGCGGTAGGCGACCCCGCAATCGATATCCCAGCGGCCCCGCCACGGCCGCGTTCGCCGCAGCGCCCGACCGGCCCCATCACCGTGCCGCCCAAGCTGCGCCCGATGATGCCAAAGCGCCGCTTTGCTTTCCGCCCGATCTATCTTTTGCTGATCGGCATGCTGGTCGGCATCGGTGCCGCCTTCTTCTTTCGCGCCGAAATCGCACGCGCCATCCCGGCCTTGGACATGGTCTACAGCCTGATGGGCATCTCGACCAGCAGCCCAACCGAGGATCTGGAGACCGCCAATCTGGTGTTCAGCCGCCGCAACGAGGACGGCAAATCGGTCTATTCGGTCCAGGCTGACGTGTTCAACAAATCGATGTTCCCGGTGCCGATGCCGGATCTGGCCGTCATTGCGCTCGATGCCGACCGCAAGCGCCTTGAACCTGCCCATGTCTTCCAACTGGAACAGGAAGAAATTGAGCCCGGCGAGACCATCACCTTCCGTACCTTCCTCGATAGCCTGCCGAAGGGCACCAAGACCCTGCGCATCGAATTCCTCAAATAGTCCGACTTTTCGGCCGCCCTTCAACCGCGGCTCGCCCGAGTCGCAGGGCGTTGCTTACCAAAAACTGCCCACCTCACATTCCCGGCATACGCCGTATTTTGGCTATCCAGTTGGGAAACTGCCATAAATCTGCCATTTTCTCCTGCCGAAATGGCGCGGTCGAGGACCGTGGTCTCACCAAAAATTAACGGTTCCGAGCTAAAGTTCCTCAGGCGTCATGCCACGATGTCCATTTGACGCTTTGTGGGTTTTTGTCTGAGATGCTGCTGCGATGCGGGAACCGAGACAGGCCCAGATGGTTAAGACGCCGCGGGAACGGGCCTCGCAGAACTTGCCGGAATAGAACGAGCCTGAGGAATTGGTGGATCAATGTCGGTGATGAGTGCGCGCGCTGCGACTTACAGAGTCAGAAGGGCTGAAAATACTGTGTCCGCGATTTTGCTGGCTGAAGACGACGAATCCGTCCGCGCTTTCGTAACCCGGGCGCTTACCCATCGCGGTCATGAAGTGACTGCCGTCAGCGATGGCGACGCCGCCATCGAGGCCCTGAAGGCCCAGACCTATGATCTCATGCTGACCGACATCGTCATGCCTGGCCTCGACGGCCTCGCCTTGGCGGAAACGGCAGCCAAGATCAATCCGCGCATGACCGTGCTCATGATGACCGGCTTCGCCGAAGCCCGCGAACGCGCCGATGGTGCCCGCGGCCAGGGCCCGGTCGCCGACATCATCACCAAGCCGTTCAGCCTGAAGCAGATCTGCAGCGCCGTCGACGCCGCCCTCTCCGGCCAGCGCATCGCGGGCTGATTCTCCGCTAAGTAATTAGCGCCCACACATTCTTCACTTATGCCCCCACCTAACCTCCCCCTGAAAGGGGGAGGGATCGCATCGCGTCCGCTTCCCCCCTTCAGGGGAGGTTGGGTGGGGCCGCGTTCAGTCGCGCTGTATCAAAACTGCTTGAGCAGCCGATCCAGATAATCCCGCTCCGGCTTGGGCCGGTTGGGATCGTTGCGACGTTGGCGTAGCTGCTCGAAGATCTCCTTTGCCGCTTCGGCCGGATTCTCATCGATCTTGACGCCATCTTTCTGGACCGTGTTGCCGCCGGGGGTATCTTCGTCGGTCGGCATGCGGCCGAGCGGGTCCATCTTGTCGCGACCGCCGGGGCCTGGCCTTTGCCCGGCCTGGCGCTGCATCATTTCCTGCGCTGCCTGCAGCCCCTGCTGCAGCTGATTGAGCGCATTGTTCTGATCCTCGGCCGCAGCACCGAAATCCTGGTTGCCGAGCTTGTCGACAGCACCGCGCATCGATTGCTCAGCTTGGCCGAGACCGTCAGGCAGATCGCCCAGCGCATTGCCGAAGCGCTGCATGAGGTTGCCGAGGTCACGGCGCAGCTGCTCCTGCCCCATGGCGCCCGAGCCGCTGCCCTGGCCATTGCCGCCATCGCCCGGCGTGCCTTCGCCCATCTCGCCTTCGCCCATGCCTTGCTGACCGGGCTGCTGACCGCGCTGGGCGTTGTAGCTTTCCTCCAGCAACTTCTGCTGGCGCTGCATCATGCGGCCGAGCTCGTTGCTGAGCTCCTGCTGCGCCCGTCCCTCCGGGCTCATCATGGCCGGCAGGCCAGCCTGCAGATTCTCCATCAGCTTCTGCAGCTGGTCGAGCATCTGCTTGGCAGAGTCCTTGGCACCCGAGCGCGCCATGTTACGCGCGTCGTTGAGCATCTGATTGAGGTCCTGCTGCGACAGCTTCAAACCATTGGGCGAAAGCTGCCGCATCGGCTGGCCGCTTTCCATGGCGCGCTGCAACTGCTTCTGCAGGTCCTGCATGTAGTTGTTCATCGCCTCCTGCAGCTGGTTCATCAGCCGCTCGATCTCCTCATCCGAGGCGCCACGCTCCAACGCTTCCTGCAATTCCTGCTGCAGCCGGCGGAATTCACTCAGCGCCAGCGACGTGCCACCATCCTCGAGATCGACCGCGGTGTCCCACATCAGTTGCAGAATGGGCGGCAGGTCGTTGGCGGCAAAACCATCCGCCATCAGGCGCCGCGCGGCGAAGTCCATGCCCATGAAAGCCGTGATGCGATCCTCATAGGCTTCCGGCTGCGCCTTCAGGGTCATCAATTCGCGGGCGATCGATTGGCGGAACTGCCAGTCACTGGCGACGCGCTTGCGCAGCTCGATGATCGCACGCGCCACCGGGTGGAAGAATTTCCGCTCCGGCAGCGTCAATGCAATGGGGGCAGCTGCCCCGATCTGGCCCATGGCGTCCCGCGCCACCAGGCGCAGCTCCACATCGAGCCCGGCCCAGGCATGGGCGGTGAGATCCTGGAAACTGCCGCCTTGCGCGGTATGGGTGCCGTCAGGGTCGATGCCGGCCTGGGCCAGCGGCAGCTTGAACTCGAAATTGTCGGCACCGCGGCTCACGACCAGGCGCAGATCGGTGACGCCGTAATCGTCGCGCGCGGTATAGCCGAGGCGCAGGACACCGCGATCGGTCACGCCGGGACTGCCGGCCAGCTGTGCGCTGGGCGGCATGTCGGCCACGATCTCGACCGGCCATTCGACCACGCTGGCGAGACCCGATTTGACGCCGATCGTGCCGCCCTTGCTCAACACCGTCTCGGCGCGCTGGGTGGTGGCATCAAGCGCCTCGAAGGGCTGCGTCGCGTCATTGGCGAGCAAAGTCGCCGGACCGCCAAATCCGGTCGTCGGCAGGCCCTGCGCCTGCATCAGCAGCCGCGAGCCCGTTGGCACGCGCAAGGGCTTCGCGTCTTCGGCGGCAACCTCATCCTTGTTGAGGCTGATGGGCGGCAGGCCGGTATAGTCGGGCGGCGTGATCCAGGCTTCGACCGTGATGAGGTCGCCATCCTCGATGCCGGAGAAATTCGGCAGCAAGGCCTGGTCGATGCGCCGCAGCCAGGCCTCATTGGCAAAGAAGAAGCTCGCCACTGCCAGCAATACGGCCAGTTGGCGCAGAGCCCGCGGATCGCGTCGGCTCAGGCCATTATCCGGCCAGCCGAGATCCAGCCGGCCGATCGATTGCATGAGGCGCGCCCGGTGGCGCTGCCACAGGCTGGTGGCAGCAGGATCGATGAGGTTGCTGACCTGTGCGTCGTCGATATGGGTGAGCGGTCGATGCGCCAGGCCGCTATCGCGCTCCAGCCGTCGCAACGCCTCGCGCCAGGCCGGCAGGCGAAATCCCCGAAAACCGCGATAAAAGGCATAGCCCAAAGCGAGGACGGCCAGCACCAGCAGCGCCACGTGGCCCCAGACCGGCAGCAACCGCGGCAGGCCGAGCCAAGCAAGGGTGAGGCACAGGGCGGTCACGGCCACCGGCGGCGTCAGCGCCGCCCACAGCCGCTCGATCACCAGGGCGCCCCAGGCGAGAGCCGTCATCAGCCAGACGCGTGGCGGCAACCCGCCGCTCTGCGTCGCCCCGTTCTGGATCACGGGCATCTTGGCCTTGTCGTCCCCGAGAACCGGGCGTCGTGCCATGGATCCTCCTGGTAATCGCCCAAGCGCCCCCACCCTAACCCTCCCCCTGAAGGGAGAGGGAACAGAGCGAGGCTCTTTACTTCTCCCTCTCCCTTCAGGGGGAGGGCCGGGGTGGGGGCTGCGTTCAGTCCCACGCCCACACGATCATTAAATCCTACAACCAGCTTGGCAGAATGTCTTGGCCGATGATTGCGTCATAAGTTTGGCGCGGTCTAACCACTTCAAACTTATCGCCTTTTACCAGTACCTCGGGCACCAGCGGCCGGGTGTTGTAGGTCGACGACATGACGGCGCCGTAAGCCCCTGCCTCACCGAAGGCGATGAGGTCCTCAGGTGCCAGCGGCGGCAGGGGCCGCTGTTCGGCGAACTGGTCGCCGGTCTCGCAGATCGGCCCCACCACGTCGACCCGCGTCACCGGCGCATCGTCTGCCGGCTGTCGCACGGGGAGAATCTGGTGATAGGCGTCATAGAGGGTGGGACGGATGAGATCGTTCATGGCCGCGTCGACAATCACGAAGGTGCGGCTGACACCCGCCTTCACATTGATGACGCGGCTCACCAATATGCCGGAATTGCCGACGATGCTGCGGCCCGGTTCGGCTTCCAGCTTCAACCCCATATTGCCGAAATTCTCCGCGACCGCCGTGGTGTAATCGGCAAAGCTGATGGTCTGCTCCTCGCGATACGTAATACCGACGCCACCGCCGAGATCGACCCGCTCCACCGTGTGGCCCTTGGCGCGCAGCGCCTTGACCAGATCGGACATCTTTCGGAAGGCATCCTTGAACGGCGCGATGTCGGTCAGCTGCGACCCGATATGGCAGGCAAGTCCCTTGACCTCGATGCCGGGCAGGCCCGCTGCTTCCGCATAGATCGCCGCCGCATGTTCGATGTCGATGCCGAACTTGTTCTCCGATTTGCCCGTGGCGATCTTGGCGTGGGTCTTTGCGTCGACATCCGGGTTGATGCGCAACGCGATCGGCGCGCGCTTGCCCAATGCCACCGCCACCTCGTTGAGGGTGCGCAGTTCACCCGGCGATTCCACATTGAATTGATAGATGCCGGCTTTGAGTGCCTCTACCATCTCGGCCCGCGTCTTGCCGACGCCCGCAAAGACGATATCGCCGGCGGGAATACCAGCCTTCAGCGCCCGGTACATCTCGCCCACCGACACCACATCGGCACCGGCGCCGAGGCCGGCCAGAGTCTTGATCACGGCCTGATTGGAATTGGCCTTCAGCGAAAAATAGAGCCGCGCATTGAGCCCGCCCAGGGCCGCGTCAAACGCGCGGTAATTGTCGGTGAGCTTGGCGGTCGAATAGCAGTAGAACGGCGTTCCCACCTCGGCCGCAATGCGGCTCAAGGGGACACCCTCGGCGTACAACTCGCCGTCCTGGTAATGAAAATGGCTCATGGGAGTCTTTCTAATACTTCGTTCTATCCGTCATGCCCGTGCTTGGCACGGGCATCCACGAGTTGGCATCCGTCCGAGAGAAACTCGTGGATCCCCGCACCAAGTGCGGGGATGACGGCGGGAGATAACCATCACCCGCTGAAAATGCCGGTCTGCGGCTTCACCGTCTGCGGGTATTGCGTCGGGTATTTGTCTTTATGCACTTCCCGGGGCAGTTCCGGCACACCGTTGCGGCCGCAGGCAGTGAGCCCTGCAGTAAGAGCGAGCGACGCGGCCAGCATCAACACGGACATCTTCGACATTTTCATAGCAAGCGCTCCCTGGCAGCTTTGGCGGCGGCGCGCACATTGTCAGGGGCTGTGCCCCCTTCGGATCTGCGGCCCGCCACCGAATTCTCGACTTTCAACACCGGATAGACCTCCTGCGTGATGCGCGGCTCGACCGACTGCATCTCCGCAAGGCCAAGATCACTGAGACCCTTGCCTTGATCTTCCGCCCGCTTCACCAGCGTACCGGTGACATGATGCGCCTCGCGGAACGGCAGGCCCAGATTTTTCACCAGCCAGTCGGCAAGATCGGTGGCGGTCAGGAACCCGCGCTCGCAGGCCTCCCGCATCCGCGCGCGGTTGGGCGTGAGGTCGCGCACCATGCCGGCCATCGCCGCCAGCGAGAGGAGCACCGTGTCGGTTGCGGCAAATGTCGGCGCCTTGTCGTCCTGCATGTCCTTGCCATAGGTGAGCGGCAGGCCCTTCAGGATGATGAGCAGCTGCACCATCAGCCCGATGACCTCGCCAGCCTTGGCGCGTACCAGTTCGGCGGCATCCGGATTCTTCTTCTGCGGCATGATGGAGGAGCCGGTGGTGAAGGCATCGGAGAGCGTGATGAAGCGGAAGCCTTCGCTCATCCAGATGACGATCTCCTCGGCGAGCCGCGAGAGATGCACCGACAGGATCGACAGCGCCGCCAGATATTCGAGTGCGAAATCGCGGTCCGACACGGCATCGAGCGAATTCGCCGCCGGCCGGTCGAAGCCCAGGGCCTTGGCGGTCATCTGCCGGTCGATCGGGAATGTCGTGCCGGCCAATGCCGCAGCACCCAGCGGGCTTTCGTTCAGCCGCTTGCGCGCATCAGAGAGGCGCCCGAGATCGCGCCCCAGCATCTCGACATAAGCCAGGAGATGATGCCCGAAGGTCACGGGTTGTGCGGGCTGCAGATGCGTGTAACCCGGCATCACCGTCGCCGCCTCTTCCTCGGCGCGGTCGATGAGGGCTGCCACCAGGTTGCGCGTTTCGGCTGCCACCTCGTCGCAGGCGCGGCGCACCCACAGCTTGAAGTCGAGTGCGATCTGATCGTTGCGCGAGCGCGCGGTGTGAAGGCGTCCGGCCGGTTCGCCGATCAGCTCTTTGAGGCGCTGCTCGACATTCATGTGAATGTCCTCCAGCGCCACCTTGAACTCGAACTTGCCGGCCTCGATCTCGGCCTTCACGGCGGCGAGGCCCTTGGCGATCGCCGCCCCGTCCACTTCGGTGATGATGCCCTGTTTCACCAGCATCGCGGCATGGGCCAGCGATCCCTGGATGTCCTCGGCATAAAGGCGCTTGTCGACGCCGATGGAGGCATTAATCTGCTGCATGATCGCTGCCGGGCCTGCAGCAAAACGACCGCCCCACATGCTGTTGGCGGAATCCGGTAACGGTGAGGATACGTTTTTGGCACTCATGATACTGAAAAAGACCGCCTTTTTGGCCATTGCGCTCGGAATTCTGGCAGGGTTGGCATCCCTGCGACCGGTACTTGCCGACAGCGCCACCCCAAAACTCGGCGACTTTAGCCCGTTCGATCCACCCCTGCCAACGCCCAATGAGGCCTTCCAGGACTCGCTCGGCGGCAAGGTCTCCCTGGCCGACTTCAAAGGCAAAGTGGTGGTGCTGAACTTCTGGGCCAGCTGGTGCGGCCCCTGCGTCGCCGAAATGCCGACCCTCGACGCCCTCCAGGCCTCCCTCGGCGAGCAGGGTCTCGCCGTGGTGGCGGTCAGCCTCGACCGCGAGGGCATCAAAAAGGCCGCCCCCTTCTTCCGCCGCACCGGGGTCAAGAACCTCAAGCTCTACACCGACCGCATGAGCGATCTGTTCCAGGAGCTGAAAGGCGGCGCGCTGCCGACCACCTACCTCCTCGACCGCGACGGCCGGGTGATGGAAGTCTATGTCGGCGCCACCAACTGGAACGGCGACGACGTGAAAGCCGTGCTGAAAAAATATCTGGATGCGAAGCCGGCAGGGTGAAACGCCGGCCCCGTCCTATCTGGATGCCTTGACGTAAATCCCGATCGGCTTCTTGCCCCACATGGCCGATGCAGCCAGCCGATAATTCGACCAGGCCTGCGCGAATGCCGGATTGCGCGACAGGTAGGCCACGTAGCTGGATCCGTCGGCCAGCACCGGCCCTTCGTTGACCAGCACGATATCAGGCTGACGGCTGATCATATCTTCGACCAGGCCCCGCTCCAGCTCGGCAATGTCCGCGCGCGCCTGTTCGGCAGCCATCCCCGTGCCATTGACCGCCACCTCGACCATGGGGCGCAGCAGCCAGGGACATTGCGAGCGGAACGCGATCCTGGTGCCGTAGAGCGGCACGGCATAGATCGCCGGCAGGGCGCCGGTATCCAGCAGAAGCATGCCATTGCCGGTGTCATGCGTCCGAATGGCCGCGAGGGTCGGATCGTCCGTGAGGAAGTCCGGATTGGGAAAGCTGCGACTCATCGCCGATACGGTGAGGCCGCCGACTGCCGCCAATAGGGCGAGCGACACGCCGAGGGGAGCAGCTGCAGCCTTCCAGCCCTTATCCAGGATTGAGATTACCGCCAGCAGCCCCAACAGTTCCGTCGCCGCTTCCAGTGGAATGAGGTGATAGGCAAAGCCTTTCGCTTGCAGGACATAGCCCAGCGCAAGGCCGGGCCAGGCGAGCAACAGGGCCGTCATCAACTGCCGCCACGGGGATGTCGGCGGCAAGCGCCACCAGGCGATGAGGGCGATCCCCAGGATGCCGAACAGCGGCCAACGCAAGACGAGGAGGTCGATCAGCAGCGGGAACATCGGCCGGTTGAGATACTCGTAATAGCGCCAGGCCAGCTGCCCCATCTCCAACCACTCGGGAAAGATGGCGAAGCAGAGAATGAGGATTGCGATCCCGGTCCCGACGGCCGCCCGGACATCTGCAGCATTGATCATCTTGAAGAGACCGAGCTGCCAGGCACGAACGCCCCAAAGCGTCAGCACGACGAGCGCGTAGTGCGGTTTGATCGCCAAAGCGAGCGCTATGAACACGCCGGCCAGAATCTGGCAGGCAATTCCCGACCGTGCTCCGGCAAAACGCGCCGCCTCAAGGGCGATGAACGGCAGCAGGAACAGGATGACGAAGTTGTCGCGCTGGCCGAACTGATAGATCTGCACGCAGAAGGCGATGAACGCGGCCTGTGCCAGCGGCCACAACCAGTTCTGCGCCCTGCCGGGCGTGAGCAGGGGGTGCAGTATCCGCATCATCAACGCGATGGGCACGACCGCTATCAGGGCCACGGCCAGCTGGTGGCCAAGCGCCATAGAGAGGCCGAAGACGCGCGCCAGCAGCACCGAGGGCAGGTAGAGCATGATCCCCGGAGGCGTATTGACCTCGACGACATCGATGCCGAAACGGCCGCCATCCAGCAACCGGCCGGCGGCCGTCAGAAACCAGATGACGTCTTCATTGAGGACCGAGAATTGCTGCCGATAGAGGCATGCCGCCCAGATCAGGACGGAGAGAAACAGAAGGGAAAGTGTCCATACCCTGCTGGGGCTGGGCGCCTTGACGCTCATGGCCGGAATCCCCGCGCTCCAGCCGCGATCGCGTCAGCGCGTCGGGACAGGCGTTTCGCCGCTGTAATCGTAGAAGCCGCGGCCGGCTTTCTTGCCGTACCAGCCGGCTTCGACATATTTCACCAGCAGCGGGCACGGGCGGTACTTGCTGTCGGCCAAGCCTTCATAGAGCACCTGCATGACCGCAAGGCAGACGTCGAGGCCGATAAAATCGGCAAGCTCCAATGGACCCATCGGATGGTTGGCACCGAGCCGCATCGCCGTGTCGATGGCGTCGACATTGCCCACACCTTCATAAAGCGTATAGACCGCCTCATTGATCATGGGGAGCAGGATGCGGTTGACGATGAAGGCCGGGAAATCTTCCGAGGTCGCGGTGGTCTTGCCGAGCTTCTCGGCCAGATCGCGGATCTGGGTGAAAGTGTCGTCGTCGGTGGCCAGGCCCCGGATGAGCTCAACCAGCTTCATCAACGGCACCGGGTTCATGAAATGCATGCCGATGAACTTCTGCGGCCGGTCGGTGGCAGCAGCGAGACGCGTGATCGAGATCGACGAAGTGTTGCTGGCCAGCAGCGTCTCGGCCTTCAAATGCGGGCACACGGCGCGCATGATCTCTTTCTTGATCTCTTCCTTCTCGGTCGCGGCTTCGATGACGAAGTCGCTCGACCCCAGATCTTTCAGCGACTGGCTGGTCTTGATGCGGTTGATCGCCGCGTCTTCATCGGCCTGCGTGATGAGCCCGCGCTTCACCTGGCGGTTCATGTTGGCGCGGATGGTTTCCAGCGCCTTCGATAGCTGCGCTGGGTTGTTGTCGACCATGACGACGTCGAGCTTGGCCAGCGAGCATACATGAGCGATGCCGTTGCCCATCTGACCCGCACCGATGATGCCGATAGTTTCGATCGTCACGTTTGGACCTCTTCGTTTCGTTTCGCCGGAAAACTGCGGCCCGCCGACGTTGCTGTCAGCGGGCCCAGTTCCGGGTAGCTGACCGCTTACTTATTGAGTTCTTTCACCAGTTCCGGCACCGCCGTGAACAGATCGGCGACCAGGCCGTAATCGGCGACCTGGAAGATCGGTGCGTCTTCATCCTTGTTGATGGCGACGATGACCTTGCTGTCCTTCATGCCGGCGAGATGCTGGATGGCGCCCGAAATACCGACAGCGACATAAAGCTCCGGCGCCACGATCTTGCCGGTCTGGCCGACCTGGTAATCGTTGGGCACGAAGCCGGCATCGACGGCCGCGCGAGACGCGCCCACGGCAGCACCAAGCTTATCGGCCACTTCTTCCAGCATCTTGAAGTTGTCGCCCGACTGCATGCCGCGGCCACCCGAGACCACGATGCGCGCCGAGGTGAGTTCCGGACGCTCGGTCTTCTGCACTTCTTGTCCTAAGAACTTCGACAGACCCGCATCGCCTGCGGAGGCGATCTTCTCGACCGCAGCCGAGCCGCCGGTTTCGGCAACGGCATCGAACGCCGTCGCACGCACGGTGATCAACTTGATCTTGTCCGAGGACTGCACGGTGGTGAGCGCATTGCCGGCATAGGTCGGGCGCACGAACGTATCCGCACTCTCGACCGCCGAGATTTCCGAAATCTGCTGCACGTCGAGCAAGGCCGCAGCGCGCGGCAGGATGTTCTTGCCGTTGACCGTGGCGGCGCTCAGCACGTGGCTGTAGTTCGGGGCGAGGCCAACGATCAGCTTGGCGACGTTCTCGGCCAAGGCATGGCCATAAATTGCGTCGTCGGCCAGCAGAACCTTCGAAACGCCAGCCACTTTCGCAGCCGCGTCGGCGGCAGCCTGCGCACCGGCGCCGGCCACCAGGATATGAATGTCGCCGCCGATCTTCTGGGCGGCGGTAACGGCATGCAAGGTCGCTGATTTCAGCGAGGCGTTGTCATGCTCGGCAAGGACGAGAATGCTCATGATCTATGACCTCAGATGACTTTTGCTTCGTTCTTCAGCTTGTCGACCAACTCGGCGACCGACTTCACCTTGATACCGGCCGAGCGCTTGGGCGGCTCGGTCACTTTCAAGGTCTTGAGGCGCGGTGTCGGATCGACACCCAGCTGTTCCGGGGTCAAGGCATCAATCGGCTTCTTCTTCGCCTTCATGATGTTGGGCAGGCTCGCATAGCGCGGTTCGTTGAGGCGGAGGTCGGTGGTCATGACGAAGGGCGTCTTGACCTCGATCGTCTCCAACCCGCCATCGACTTCGCGCGTCACATTGGCCGTGTTGTTGTCATTGAGGACCAGCTTCGAGGCGAAGGTCGCCTGCGGCCAGCCGAGCAAAGCCGAGAGCATCTGGCCCGTCTGATTGGCATCGTCGTCGATCGCCTGCTTGCCGAGAATGACCAGGCCCGGCTGTTCCTTGTCGACCACGGCTTTGAGCAGCTTGGCGACCGCCAGCGGCTGCAATTCGACATCGGTCTGCACATGGATGCCGCGATCGGCGCCCATGGCAAGGGCGGTGCGGATGGTTTCAGCGCATTGCGCATTGCCCAGCGAGACAGCGACGATTTCCGTCACCTTGCCGGCTTCCTTGAGGCGCACGGCCTCCTCGGTCGCGATTTCGCAGAAGGGATTCATGGACATCTTGACGTTCTGGGTTTCGACGCCCGTGCCGTCCGCTTTGACGCGAACCTTCACATTGGCATCGATCACCCGCTTAACAGCGACGAGGACTTTCATCTTCAAGGACCCGGATGAGACAGTGTTTGAACAACTGTGGTTGCAACGGTCGATGCCCGCGGCACCTGGTTTGCATGGCCTTGCGGCCAGGCCGGTGCCCGGCGCGACACCCCCTGCCCTCGCACACCGTCTAAAACGGCCGCGAGGCAGCAAATTTCGCATGCGCAAAATAGGGGCATGCCATCTTTGTGTCAACGCCGCGAGGGAACTTGTCCGGAAGCGTCAGACTTCAGCTTAAGCACGAAATATCAAGCACTTCGCGGCAATGCCAGAGAGTCGATTAACCACAAACCGCAGCACCCCGGCCCAGCTGCATGCAGCTTACTTGGGCAAGACCTGCCAGGATTTTGGGCAATTCACCGCAATAAAAGAGCGAGTCTCCCGCAGGTGCTTTGGTGGATTCAGGCGAGGATTCCGCCCTACCTGTTCTTCCCCGGCACCCACAGCACGTCGCCCAGCCCCTTGTCATTGACGTAGCGCGCCATGACGAAGAGGAGATCGGAGAGGCGGTTGATATAGCGGAGGCCGGCCGGGTTGACCGTTTCCGTTTCCATCAGCGCGGTGATGTCGCGCTCGGCGCGCCGCGCAATCGTGCGGGCGAGATGGAGATAGGCAGCTGCCGGCGTACCACCGGAGAGCACGAAACTCTTCAGCGGTTTTAGTTCGGCATTGAGCCGGTCAATCTCCTGCTCCAGCCGCTCGACCTGCGCCTCGACCACGCGCAAGGCCGGATAATCCTTGGGATCCTCCGGCTGGCACAGATCGGCACCCAGATCGAAGAGATCGTTCTGGATTCGGTTGAGCATGGCATCGATATCGCCACTGGTGTGAAGCCGCGCAACGCCGATCGCCGCATTGGCCTCATCCACCGTGCCATAGGCGGCAACACGTTGGTCATGCTTCTTCACGCGCTTGCCGGAACCCAGCGAGGTCGACCCCTTGTCGCCCCCCTTGGTGTAGATGCGCGTGAGTTGCACCATGGCGATCAGCGCGCCAGCAGATAGAGCACGAAGCACACCACCGCGCCGGCCTGGAACAGGACGCGGTAGCGCATCAGCTTGTTGCTGTTGTTCTTGTTGAATTCGCCGCCCTTGCCCATGTTGAAGACGCCGACCAGCAGCGACGCCAAGGCGAGGACCATGAAGATGACGAGAAAGACGAGGATGATGTTTGCCATGTCCTGATGATAGCGGCGTGAACGCTGCCGCGCTAGAGTGAAGGAAATTGTCCCGGAACGGGGTTTCGGCCCACCCCCAACCCCGGCCCCCCAAACTACGAGACGCATAAGGGAACCGACCATGCGACGTATAGTCCTGCCGGATGGCAGCAACATCCCCGTGATCGGCCAGGGCACCTGGCGCATGGGCGAAAAACCCGCACAGCGCCAGGCGGAAGTAGCAGCCCTCCAGGCCGGCATTGATCTCGGCTTGACGCTCATCGACACCGCCGAAATGTATGGCAGCGGCGGCGCCGAGGAGGTCCTGGGCGACGCTATCCAGGGCCGCCGCGATGCGGTCTATCTGGTCAGCAAGGTGCTTCCCAGCAATGCAAGCTTTGCTGGGACCATAGCCGCCTGCGAACGCAGCCTGAAGCGGATGAAGACCGATCACCTCGATCTCTATCTGCTGCACTGGCGCGGCGGCGACCCCTTGGCCGAGACCTTGAAGGCGTTCCTGCAACTCCAAACCCAGGGCAAGATCAAAAGCTTCGGCGTCAGCAATTTCGACACCAATGACATGAAGCAATGGCTGGCGATCTCCGGTGCTGCCGCGACCCAGACCAACCAGATCCTCTACAATGTCGGCGTGCGCGGCCCGGAATACGATCTGGCACCCCTGATAACCCGCCACGGCATCGCCCTCATGGCCTATTGCCCGCTGGCGCAAGGTGACGTGAAGGCCTTTGCCAAGCTGCAGCCGATCGCCGCCCGCCACGACGCCACCGTGGCGCAAGTCATGCTGGCCTGGGCCACGCGCAACAAGCTCACCTTCGCGGTACCGAAGAGCAGCAACGCGGCCAGGCTCAAGGAAAACGCCGCCGCCATGGACATTCGCCTCACGGCCGACGACCTCGCCGAGATCGACGCAGCTTTTCCGGCACCGAAGAAAGCGGTGCCGTTGGAGATGATATGAGGGTTAGGGAGAGGGGGAGCAACTGATGAACATTGAGAAACACACTACCTTCACCCTCCGCCCCGCTTGCGACATGGAGCGCGATGTCCTCGACGACATCTGCTTTCGCTCGAAGGCGCATTGGGGCTACGATTCCGACTTCATGGAAAATGTGCGCAGGCAGATCCGGGTGCATCCCGATGCGGTGAAAGCTGGACGGGTCTGGGTCGCCGTCGATGCGACCGACAGGCCATTGGGTGTCGTCGAAGTGGACCCGATCGACGATACGGTCGCCGACATCACCCTCCTCTTCATCGCCCCAGAAAACCTCCGCCGCGGCATCGGCCGCGCGCTCTATGAAAAGGCCATCGACCTCGCCCGCCAATTGGGTGTGCGCGAACTCCTGATCGACTCAGATCCGCAGGCCGCCGCCTTCTATGCGTCGATGGGCGCCACCCGGATCGGCGCGGAACCCACCGGCTATCAGGGTAGACTGCTGCCGAAATTCAGCGTAGCGATCGCCCCCACCCCAACCCTCCCCCTGAAGGGAGAGGGAGCTTAGACCGAGATCGTTAGCTCATGCACAATCGAAACCCCTCTCCCTTCAGGGGGGGGGAGGGTTAGGTGAGGTCGCTGTCTGCGCCAAACTCCTCACCCGCAAGAACGATCAAATCCCCGTCTTTCTTTCTGCGATTCTGTGGGCGGCAAGCGGAAGGCGTTTGCCTCATCGGGACCGAAGAGGTTTATCTTGCTCCACCGACAGGCGATCCATCGCCGCAGCTTCATGACCCTTGCAGGAGGCATGCTCTTGACCATCGCACAGCATCGGTCGGCTGGTGCCGAAGACAGTTTCAAGTGGCAGGCGATTGCACTGAACGAGGCGGATTTCGATACCACCCTGGGTGACCGGCTTGATGCGGGCTTTGCCGCTGGTTCGTTCAAGGGCCTTCATGCCGTCCTGGTCGTCCGCCATGGCAAGCTCGCATTTGAGCGTTATTACGCCGGCCCGGACGAGCGCTGGGGCCAGCCCTTGGGCAAGATCGCTTTCACCGGCGACACGGTGCACGATCTCCGTTCCGTCTCGAAGAGTATCGTCGGCTTGGCCTACGGCATCGCCTTGGCCGAGGGGAAGGTGCCGCCGCTCGACACACCGCTTCTCGATCTTTTCCCGCAATACGCCGATCTTGCCGCCGACCCGGCGCGGCGGAAGATCACCATCGAACACGCCCTCACCATGACCATGGGAACCGACTGGGACGAGGACATTCCCTATTCCGATCCGCGCAACAGCGAGATCATGATGGAGGCGGCACCCGACCGCTATCGCTTCATCCTCGAGCGCCCCATCGTTGCCGAAGCGGGTGAGCGCTGGACCTATAACGGCGGTGCCACGGCGCTCCTCGGCCATCTCATTGCACGCGGCACGGGCCAAGCCCTCGACGTCTATGCTTGGGAAAAACTCATGACGCCGCTCGGCATCACCGCCGGCGAATGGGTCAAGGGCACGAATGGCGAGCCCGCGGCAGCTTCGGGCCTCCGCCTCGCCCCGCGTGATCTCGCGCGCATCGGCCAGATGCTGGTGCAAGGTGGCACGTGGCAGGGCCACACCCTCGTCCCCGCGGATTGGCTCAAGGCATCCTTTACCAGCCATGCTGAGATCGGCGACGGCCTCACTTATGGCTATCAATGGTGGCTGGGCACACGCATGGGTACGAGCGACAATTGGGCGGCCGGCTTCGGCAATGGCGGGCAGCGCCTCATCGTCATGCCCGATATCGACCTTGCCATCATCATCCTCGCCGGCAATTACAGCCAGCCAGGTCATTGGGAACTGCCGATGACGCTCATGCGCGACCACATCATGCCGGCGTTCAAGGGCTAGACTGCACCCCTATATGCGGTCCCCTTAAATTACTTACGGTTTCCGGTACTGCGCCGCGAAATTCTGTGCGCGCCATCACACTTTGCCCGATGCGCACAATCCAACCGGCACGTCGACGCGACACCCCTTCTAGGTAAGCCGATCTCCGGCCCCGAGCTTTGAGGAGGTTGTCATGATTGTGAAGAACCCGCCGGTAACACCGGTCGGCCAGCCCCCGGCCTACGAATTCTACGATTTCGATCTGTTGAAGATGGGTTACTACCGCACCTTCGACGCGACGCTTACCGGCACCGCCGGCGCCGACACGCTGATCGGTGGCAGTGGTAACGACAAGATCCTGGCCCTCGCCGGCCACGACATTCTGATCGGCGGCAGCGGCAATGACTGGCTGGTGGGTGGCGCCGGCAACGACCAGTTGGTCGGTGGCGCAGGCTACGACGTCGCCAGCTATATCGACTCGCCCGACGCCGTCTATATCGACCTCACCACCGGCGAAGGTCACGACAACAATCTCAACAACGGCATCGATGCCGACAGCCTTGGCGATCATCTTTCAGATATCGAGCAGGTCAATGGTTCCAAATTCGGCGACACCCTCGTCGGCGACGAGGATGCCAACGTGTTCTACGGATATGACGGCGATGACGATTTGCTCGGCTTCGCTGGCGACGACCAGCTCTTCGGCATGGAAGGCGACGATACCCTCTCCGGCCATAACGGCGACGATACGCTGGAGGGCGGCACCGGCAATGACACGCTGAATGGCGGCAATGGCAATGACGAGCTCGACGGCGGATCTGGTAACGACAAGCTGTGGGGCGACGCTGGGATCGACCATCTCAATGGTGGCAGCGGTTCAGACGAAATCCATGGCGGCTCGGAATACGACGTCGTCACGGGCGGGTCCGGCAATGACAATCTCTATGGCGATGGTGGCGATGACGTCATCAGCGGCGGAACGGGCAATGACTTTCTCCGCGGCGGCGACGGCTATGACACGTTGAAGGGCGAGGGTGGTGACGACACCCTCTACGCCCAGGGCGGTGGTGCCGACATGGAAGGTGGCGAGGGCAGCGACATCCTCTATGGCGATGCGTCAGAAGACTTCCTCAATGGCGGCGATGACCGTGACTATCTGTTTGGTGGTGGCGCTAATGATTTCCTGTTCGGTGGCAATGGCAACGACATGATGAACGGTGATGCCGCCGACGATTACCTGGATGGCGGCACCGGCAATGACGAATTGCGCGGCGGCACGGGCACCGACTGGCTACTGGGTGGTGCCGGCTCCGACACGCTCTATGGCGACGGCACAACGCTCGCCACGGCCGACATCTTCTTCTTCGATGTGTTCGGCAGTAACGGCGCCGACCACGTCAAGGATTTCGACATCGCCCATGACATCCTGGATTTCCAGGGCGTCGGCGAAGCCGGCGATGCCGGTGTCACTGTCGGCCACACGGCAAACGGCTGGCTGCAGCTCAACTTCGCCGGCGGCGGCTCAGTCGATTTCGTCGGCAACGAGCAGCTCGCCAACGTGAACACCATGGCGCAGCTGAACAACCTGGTCGAGATCCACTACGACGATTGGAATCAGTAGAGGGGTATTTCAGCGGTACCCCACCCTCCCCGGTCAATTGGGTGGGTGAGGGACCGCTGAAAGCCTCACAACCATCTAGCCGTTGATGGATTTGAGGAAGGCAGCCACTTCAGTCTGCAGCACCTCGACCTGGGTGCTGATCTGGCCGGAAACATCCTTGACGCGAACTGCCGACTTGCCGGTATCCCGCGCCGCTTCGGTGATGCCGACGATATTGGATGACACCTCGGCGGTGCCGGCCGACGCCTGCTGGACATTGCGGGCGATTTCCTGGGTCGCCGCCCCCTGCTCTTCCATCGCCGAGGCAATGCCCGTGGATATCTCGTTCATCTGGCTGATCGTCTGGCCGATATGCTGCACGGCCTCAACCGATTCATTGGTCGCGCGCTGCATCTCCGTAATGCTCGAGCTGATTTCCTCGGTCGCCTTGGCTGTCTGGGTAGCGAGGTTCTTCACCTCCGACGCCACCACGGCGAACCCCTTGCCCATCTCGCCGGCCCGTGCCGCTTCGATCGTGGCGTTCAAGGCCAGCAGATTGGTTTGATTGGCGATATCGTTGATCAGCTTAACCACGTCGCCAATTCGCTGCGCCGCAACGGACAGCATCTGGATCTGCTTGTTTGTCCTTTCCGCCTCGCCGACGCCCTGGTTGGTGATGGTCATGGACTGGGTCACCTGGCGGCTGATCTCTGAGATCGATGAGGAGAGTTCCTCGGCAGCACTTGCGACGGTTTGCACATTGACCGATGCCTCTTCGGAGGCGGCGGCGACGACGGTTGATTGCTGACTGGTTTCTTCGGCGGCACTCGACATGGTCTGAGCATCTACCGCCAGCTCTGTCGATGCGGTCGTCAGGCTTCGCACGACTTCATCCATCTTGGCGCCGAAATTCTTGGCAAATTCCGCAAGGTCCCGGACGCGCTGGTCCATCGATGCCGTGCCCGCGTTGATGGTTTCGGCGCCGTTCTTGAACGCCCCGGGCAAACCCCGGGTGAGTACCTTGCGAAAGGTCTTGCCCTGGCTCGCATATTCCATCGAGGCGGCCGACTCGCGGACGAACGCGTCGACGATATCGAGCATGTTGTCCGTGTTGGCCTGCAAGGCGCCGAGTTCTCCGCCATCACGGGGCGCCAGGATGCGGGCTTCAAGATTGCCATGGAAGGCGTTCTCGCAAACGCGCACGGCGTCCTTCACGCCCACCCGTGCCCGGTGCAGCCACCAGAGGGATAGCGTTGCCAGCGCCGCGACAAGGATTGTTTCACCGATGGCGACCCAGTTGCCGAGCTGCGGACCCAGCACAAAATGCAGCATGGCGGCGATCACAACGGTGGCGACAATGCCGGCAACGGCGCCGATGGCCTTAGAGAGAGAAGACAAATTCGTCATAATCGAGCCCCTTCCCTTTCAACATGTTCGCGAGCATGTCGTAGCCGCGCAGCATCCCGTCCTTGCGGTTGTCATGGCGATTTTCTTCGGCCAGCAACTCCGTGTAGATCGGTTGGATTTTTTTCAGTTGGGCAAGATCGGGCTTGCGACGGTTGGAATGGAAACCGACGACGTTGCGATTGGCGTCTAAGGTCGGCGTCACATGCGCAAACACCCAGTAATGATCGCCGTCCCGCGCCATGTTGACGATGTAAGCGAACAGCTCTTTTTTTGTCTGAATGGTGTCCCACAACATCTTGAAGACGCAGCGCGGCATGTCGGGATGCCGGATCAGGCTGTGCGGAGCGCCGATGACCTCGGACCGGGGATATTTAGCCAGCCGCAGGAAGACATCGTTGGCGTAGGTAATCCGCCCCTTGAGGTCGGTCTTGCTGACGATCAGCTCGCTTTCGTCATATGGGCATTCGATACCGGTCGGCTTTACCGCTGATCCCGCCATGGCCGCGTCTCCTGGTAATGCTCTCTTCTAAGCAGCATATGCAGAACTGCAACCCAGGGTAGGCCGCAGATCGGCGCTCAACCCACAGTAAGCCCATATATTCATTGAGGAAATATGAAAAGAAACAAGGAATACAATCTGGTATCTGCATATATCTAGGACAGAGATATTCAACTTTAGGACAACAATATGCCCCTCTCAGGACAGGATGTGCGCTTTAGGACAGAGGACCGTCGTGTCGGCCCCCCAGGCCACTCTGCATGGTGTGGTGGCCGGTCGCGCCATGTCGCGTGGAACGAAACGGTTTGAAGGGAACGCCTTTGCCAGGTCCGCGGCTCACACGACTTTCCCCGGATTGAGGATTCCCTTCGGGTCCAGTGCCGCTTTCAACCGTCGCATCACGGCGATCTCGGCTGGCGTCCGCGAGTACGATAGATAGTCACGCTTCAGCGTCCCGATGCCATGCTCCGCCGAAACCGAGCCAGAAAAATCGCGCACGCAGGCGTAGACGATCTCATCAACATCATGCATGCCCTCGCCCGCGGCATAGGGGACTGACGTCGTAATGTGAAGATTACTGTCGCCGATATGGCCATAGAAGAAGAACTGCCCGCCCCGCCAGCGCGCGATAAGGCGCGCGCGGCAGTCTTCCGCAAAGTCCCCGATGCGCCCGACGCCCAAACTGACGTCAAAATTGACGATCTCCGGTAGCGTATCCAGCGCATAGCCCTCGCGCACGCGCCAGAAGTTCTGCGCTTCCTTCTCATTCTGCGCGATGACGGCATCGATCAGCGCACCGTCTTCCAGCGCCGCCTCCAGGAAAGCCTGGAACCGCACCGGATCGTTGGCAGCATCACTGCCCTGATGCTCGATCAGGACATAGATGGGATGATCGAGCGGCAGCGGCTGTGACCCGGTCATCTTGTGCCCGCTGACGAAGCGATAGAAATCCGGCCACATCACCTCGAACGCGGACGGCCCGCCAAGATCGGTTTCCGCCCGGCGCAGCAGGGACAGCACGGCGTCAAAATCCGCCACCGCGCAGAACGCAGTGCTGGTCGAGCGCGGCAGCGGTTTCAGGCGGAACACCACGCGCGTGATGATGCCGAGTGTCCCCTCCGACCCGATGAACAACTGCTTGAGGTCGAAGCCGGCATTGTTCTTCAGCATCTTGTTGAGGCTGGAAAGGATTGTGCCGTCGGCCAGAACAGCTTCCAGCCCCAGCACCTGGGCCCGCGCCATGCCATAGCGGATGACCCGGTTGCCGCCGGCATTGGTGGCAAGATTGCCACCGACCTGCGCACTGCCGCGACTGCCGAGATCCAGTGGCAGCAGGAAGCCTTGCTCCGCCGCCGCGTTCTGCGCTTTTTCAAGCGGCGTCCCGGCAAGCACGGTCAGCGTCGCCGCCTCAACATCCAGTTCTTCGATGCCGTTGAGAAGGTCGAGCGACAACGCAACATCATCTGCCTGCGCATTGGCGCCGCCGGCCAGACCGGTGAGGCCACCTTGCGGCACGACACTCTGGCCGAAATCGTTGCAGATCTTGAGGGCCACCGCGACCTCATCGGTGTTGCGTGGCCGAAGGAGCGCCTTGGGCAGATGCTTGCCTGTCATGCTCATATCGGAACGATGGCGGGGTCCGATATCGCTGTCCGTGAGGACGGCGCCGTCTCCCAGCGCCGCGCGCAAAGTTTCGATCACATCCGCCATCATGCCGCCCCCAGAGTAAGGGCGGCATGCTAGTCGATCTCAGCCCTGCAGCGCCATCTGCCTCAACTGTCGAAACGAGTGATGGTCCTCGACCCTTGGTGCTGGCTCGGGCGCCGGTTCGGCCTCCGCCGGCACCTTCGCCCAAGCTCGTTCGTGGAAGAAGAACACCACGGTGTTGACGGCAGGCTCGATGAGCGCCACGCCGAGTGCCACCGGCAGGGAGCCGGAGATGAGGTAGGCGACGCCGAAACCGACCGTGAAATGCAAGGCGGCGAAGGAGCCCGTCTTCAAGAGATCGCGCAACATTTTGACCTCCGTCTAATTGCGAATCGTTCTCATTTGCAATATAGAGGAGGCCGCAACCGGGTTCAAGGAAGTTATCCCGATCACTAAAATCGACGGAATCGATAAATCGACCGGATCGATCTATTTGCGAAAAATGATCGCCTAGATCGCTTGACGCAGGCGATCTGCCAGATCGGCATCGAGCGGGATATCGACCCCGTCGAGGCGGGTGACCGGCACGCAGCCGAGCAGGGAGTTGGTGATGAAGAGGCCGCCGGCCTGGCCAAGCTCCCCCTTCTCGATGACGGCCTCGGCCATTTCGAGACCGGGGTGCTGCAGCAGCTGATGACGCACGATGCCATCCAGCACGCCTTCGGCCAGCGGCGGGGTCACGAGTTTGCCGTCCAGCAACGCGAACACGTTGCCGCGGGCGAAGCCGGCGATGCGGCCCTGGTTGTTGAGCATCAACGCTTCCTGCGCCCCGGCCCCTTGCGCCTGCTGTTGGGCCAGCACGTTGTCGAGATAATTGAGCGACTTGATGCGGCTGAGCGGCGAGCCTTCATTGCGCCGGATCGGCACGATCGCGGCATCGAGATGCTGTGGCACCGGCGGATGGACACTGGACATGATCACCAGCACGGGCTTGGGGTCGAGCGGCAGCAGGAGCCCCCGCGAACCAACCCCGCGCGACAGGGTGATGCGCAGCGCCGCCCGGCCCTTGGCGAGGTCATTAGCGGCCAGCACCTGTTCAATCGCTCCGGCGACTTCGGTTGCGTCGACCGGCAATGGCAGATCCAGCACGGTCGAGGCGCGCGCGAGACGGTCGAGGTGAGCCGCCAAATTAAGCGGATGACCATCCAAGGCCGCCAGCGTTTCGAACAGGCCATCGCCCAAGGTGTAGCCGCGATCACGCGGATCGATGCGCGCTTGATCAGGCGGCAGCAGCGTGCCGTTGATCCAGATCATGCGGCCGATCCCCCAATATCGGATTGGGCGGTACCGTCATAGGCGAGTGTTTCGATGAGCGCTTTGGCCTTGGTGAGACTCTCATCGAGTTCAAGGGCTGGTTCGCTGTCGGCGACAATGCCGCCGCCCACCTGGAAGGAGAGATCGTCGCCCTTCACACAATAGGTGCGGATGACGATGTTGCTATCCATGCCGCCATCGAAGCCAAGATAGCCGATGGCCCCGCAATAAGGGCCGCGCGATGTGGGTTCAAGCTGGGCGATGATCTCCATGGCACGGATCTTCGGCGCGCCGGTGACAGAGCCGCCGGGGAAGGTCGCGCGCAAGAGGTCGACCGCGTTCCGGTCAGGCCGCATCTCACCCGTCACGACGGAGACCAGATGATGCACGGTGGCATAGGATTCGAGCCCCCACAGCACCGGCACTTTCACGCTGCCCATGCGGCACACCCGGCTGAGATCGTTGCGCAGCAAATCGACGATCATCAAATTCTCGGCGCGGTCCTTTTCGCTGGCGCATAGTTCGGCGGCAAGTGCCGCGTCTTCAACCGAATTCCTGCCGCGCGGGCGCGTGCCCTTGATCGGCCGTGTCTCGACCTTGCCATCGCGCAAGGACAGGAAACGTTCCGGCGAGGAGGACAGGATGGCGATGTCGTCAAATTCGAGGAAGGCTGCGAAAGTCGCCGGGTTGCGTTGGCGGAGGGCGCGATAGAGATCGAGCCGGTCGATACCGGCATGCAGTCTCGCGCGGAAACGCTGCGTGATGTTGGCCTGGTAGATATCGCCGGCCTCGATGTAGTCGATGGTGCGGCGGATCATCGCCTTGTAATCGCTGCCGGCCAGTTCCGCCCGCGCCGCGATGGCCCAGGCGGAACGCTGGTCCGGTTGCGCGCTGTCGGCAAGAAGTCCCAGCGCCCAATCGATGCGTGCCGCAGCACGGGCAATCTGCGCATCGCCAGATGCCGGCAGGCCGCTCGAGATCAACCAGCCGCGCTTGGCCACATGGTCGATCGCCACCACCAAATCATAAGCGCCGAGCAACAGGTCTGGAATGTCCTGGTCGTCGCGCCGGTGCCGCGGCACGCGTTCGAGGTGATGGCGCAGGCCGTAGCCGAACGAGCCGGCGACGCCACCCTGGAACGGCGGCAGCTCCGGCCGTGTCGGCAATGCATAGCGCGCCATCATGCGCGACAACGTCTCAAACGGATCGCCGCGGGAAGCCTGACCATCAAGCGAGACAAGGTTGCCATCGGCGCTCAGGCGATGGAACGGATCCGCCATGATGAAGGAATAGCGGCCGAGCGTGTCGTGCGCGAGCGCGCTGTCGAAAAACACCAGCCCGCCCGCCGGGCGCAAGGCGGCGGCCCAGCGCAACGGGTCGAGCGCTGTCTGCGGCAGATCGCGAATGAGCGGCAGGGTCGTCATGGGCGGACATTACCACGCCGCCGCCCGGCGGTTAAACCGGGAAGCGGCAGCGATTTACGTGTTTTCGACTAAAGCAAATCGCCTATTTCTGGCGCTGGTTGCGCTTGATGAGGTTGCGCAAAGCCTGGACATCCGCGGCAATGGCCGTGCGGCAGGCGGCTTCCATGCTGCGATAGCGGGCCAGCACCTCCTCGCCGGTGCGCGTCAATGCCGCACCACCGCCCTTGGCGCCGCCAGTCACGGCATCGATCACCGGGGCACCCAGATGCTGGTTGAGTTCATCGACCAGCAGCCAGGCACGGCGATAGCTCATGCCGAGCTTGCGGCCGGCGGCCGAGATCGAGCCGGTATCGCGGATCGCTTCCAGGAGATCCGCCTTGCCGGGGCCGATGGCGACATCCGGTTCGATGACGACGCGCAGGCGCGGTCCCGGGATCGGTGAGCGTGGTGCGGATTTTGACATCGCCTATTCCGCCGCTTTCGCAAGCGACACCGGGGCATCCTTGAGACTGTAGCGCGTGAAATCGCGGCAATGGGCGGGGAGCGGTGCCACGTCCATGGTGCCGGTCGTCGTGTCCATGATGATCATGGCGACGGTCGCCGACAGATCGCCAGCGGAATTGGGCAGCACCGGACGGCAGACGGCAAAGGGTGCGGCAAAATCGTCGAAGAAAGCGGCCTTCAGATCGTCCGGCGAAATCTTGCCGTTACCGAGCAGTTTCTGCACGCGCCAATCGCGGTAGAAGCTGTCGCCGAGCAGGCCGGCATCCTTGAGCTTGGCCAGCGCCACTGGGCTCACCCAGTGATTGGCATGCACGATGAGGCCGTCGGTGGGATAGATCGGGAAGACCTCATCGGGTGCACATTCGAAATCGATGCCGAAGCCTTCCGCCGTGCTCAGCATCATGTTGTTGGAGCAGGCCTTGGGTGTGGCGGCCACCGCACGCACGGCCATGGCGAAATGCCGCTGCTCCAGCACCTTGCGGCGGATCAGCACCAGGGGAATACCGGATTGCTTGTAGTCGCGTTCCGATTCCAGGTAATTCGCAGTAATGGCAATGCCGGCATCGTTCATGCCGCAGCGGGCAAGTGCCCCCGCTTCGACGAAGGTCATGAAGTCCGGCCCATCCTCGCGGCTGACGCGCAGCACGATAGCGGTCTCCGCACATTCGGCGCGCCAATCCCAGTTCATGCCGTGAATAAGCCTGCCGGTGCTGCTGCGCTCCTGGAGGATAATCGCCCCCGTGCAGCCATCTACTGCATCATCCTCAGCCTCCGGCCGGTTCTTCTCGCGCCGCGCTTGCGCCACAACTTCGGTGCGGGCGTTCACCAGCACGATGTCGTCGAGGCTGACGCCGGCGCCCTCGGCGATGCCGCGCATCTCGTCCAAATAATGTGCGCCAAAGGCCGCGATCTCCGACGCGAACGCGCCGATCAGCCGTGCCTTCTCCTGCGGATCGAAGCCCAGCTCATCGAGCGTGCCGCCGTAAAGCCCGATGCTGCGCTTGATGCGATCGGGAACAGCCTTGCCATATTGCAGCCCGCGCTCAAAGGGCGTGCCGCTGACGGCGACGAAGGGGAATGGCTGCGGGTTGGCGGTGGTCATGGGTGAGGCTCCGGACGGGTATTCCTGACTCTTAGACAATGCGGGCTGCGGTGACAATGCGCAGCCCCCCTCCCGACTTCCACTCCGAAGGGGAGCGGAGATGTCACATGGCCCTACTTCCCCATTCCCTCAATCTCCGTCGCCACCATCTGCTGCAGGCGCCAGAGGTTGCGGTCGCAGATGCCGTATTCGGCGAGTTTGGCGACGGTCTGGTAGAGGTAGCTGGCACCCGAGCCCATATGGCCGCAGGCGCGGGCCAGCATATGGGCGGCGAGTTCCATCGTCGGTGGCTCGGGCATGTGGAAGCCCTTGGGATGCGCCCAGAAGACCAGCGCCCGGCGCTTGACACCATCCGTCCGGACGGTGATCCAGCGGATGTAGTTGAGATTGTCGGGGCGATCCACTTCGCGCACCAGCACGGCCAGCAGCTCGTCGGTCAATCTCTCTTCCGGCAGCCGGAACAGGATGCCATCGCAGGACCCGCCATGTTCCAGCGCCAGCATCAGGCCCGGCTGTTCCGGCGTGCCACGCCAGGAGGTGAGCTGCATGGAGAACTGCCGATGCCAGCCATGGGCCGTGCCGCGCAGATGTTCGACATAGGTGAAGCCGGGATTCCAGATGAGCGAGCCATAGGCGAAGATCCAGAGCGGTCCGTCGTCTTTTTCCGCGGCGTATTTCCGTGCCGCGGCGAGGTAGTCGTCATCGTTGAGATAGCTGTGCCCCGCCAGCCGCCCGGGATCCGGAACAGGCCGCTCGCAACGCGCCACCAAATCGGGGGTCAGGGCCATCTGCTTCGACAATTGAATGGCCATATCCTGAATCGTTCCGGCTGCGCCGCGGCGTCCTCGTGGCCATCCTATTGCTGGAAAGACCGATGCACAATAACGGGAAATTTCCCGGCGGCGCAGGATGTTTGCTGGTTCTTTGGCGGAAACCCGCGGCCATTATTTCTGATTTGTCAGGTCAAAGCCGAGTTGTTTGGTGAAACTCAGCCGCTCGCCGGCCACTTCCGGCGGCGGCGGCGGCAAGGGTTCCGCACGCTGAAGGGTGGCGATGGCGGCCTCATCCAGCAGGCTGAAACCCGAGCTGTTGGTCACGAACGCCTCCAGCAGATTTCCCTGGCGGTCAATGATGAACGTGATGACCGGCCTTCCTTCCTGCTTCTTCCTGACCGCCGCCTTCGGATATTTGTGATATTTCTTCAGATGGTTGTCGAGCTGCAGCATCCATAAATTCTTCGCGTTGCTGATGCGCGCGAGTTCATCCGGCGTTGGGCCTGCCGGGGCGGGTGCAGTATCCAGAATCGGCTGTGGCGGCACATCCGTCGTGGTGGGCGACGGTGCTTCTTGCGTGTTCTTGAAGTCGTTCGGCGGCAGATCGGGCTGCGGCTTCTTGTCGATCGGCTTTTTTTTCTTGGTTGTTTCTTTCTTCTTTTTTTTCTTCGGCTTGGGCTTCTCCGGAACGGCGACAGCCACCTTGACCTCGGGTGGGACCGGCGGAATGGCTTCGAGTTCGCTGAGCGGCGGCAGGACGATCTCCGGTTCCACGACCGGCTCCGGCTCATCGACACGCTGCGGCGGCGGGGGCGCCACTGGCGTGGGCGCCAGTTCGAAGGCGATCACGGTGGCGGGCGGAATGATCAGTTCGGTGGCCGAACTGTTCCAATAGACGTAGCCCGCGGCCCCGCCCGAGGCATGGAGGCCGATCATCAACGCGCCGGCCATGGTCCAGCGCCCGGCTTTCCGGCCGGAACGATCGATCGAGGTCTGGAACAGCGGCCGCATCCTCGGCCTCAGGGCGCCGGCGCGGCTGCGGGGGCTGCGCCATCCGGCGGCAGTTCCAGGCCGACGAGGGCAATCTTCAAATAGCCCACTTCGCGCAGCATGTTCATCACGGTCATGATCTCGCCATACTCGACCGATTCATCGGCGCGCAGGAAGATACGCGTTTCCTTATCGCCCTTGGTGATCGATTCAAGCGCCTGGCCGAAGGCGTCGCGCGGCACCTTGTTGTTGCCAAGGCTCAAGCCCAACTGCTCATCGATGGTGAGGAACAGCGGCTTGTCGGGACGCGGCGCGGGTGTCGCGGTCGAGGCCGGCAGATCGACCGCGACATCGACGGTCGACAAGGGTGCCGCCACCATGAAGATGATGAGCAGCACCAGGATGACATCGATGAACGGCGTCACATTGATATCGTGGTTCTCCTGGAGATCGTCGCCGGAATCGCCGCCGTGATTAAGCCGGACCGCCATCGCCGCCCTACTCCGCCGCTTCGCGGAATTGACCGCGGCGCTGGTCGAGATCGCGGCTGGTGAGGCGCAGGATCTCGGCCGAGATGTCGGCAAGCAGTGCGCGGTAGCCGGAGATCGAGCGGGCGAATTTGTTATAGATGACGACGGCCGGAATGGCGGCCACCAGGCCGATGGCGGTTGCCAGCAAGGCTTCCGCAATGCCGGGTGCCACCACGGCGAGGTTGGTCGTCTGCGCCTTCGAAATGCCGATGAAGGCGTTCATGATGCCCCAGACCGTGCCGAACAGGCCGACGAAGGGCGCCGTCGAGCCGATCGTGGCGAGGATGCCGGTGCCGCGGGTGACATAGCGCGAGGCCGCGGCCTCGATCCGCTCCAGCCGCGAGGCCACACGTTCCTTGATCCCGTCCGAGGGGAGGCCGATGGAAATCTCGACCTCATGCGCCGCGGCGGCGATGAGATCGCGGGCCGGACCTTCTTTCAGCTGCGCGGCAGCAACGCCTTCTGCAAGCGACGCGACGCTGGCCAGCGTCGCGCGGGCGAGGCGCGCCTGGCGCTTGGCGCCCATCAGTTCGATGGTCGTGACCAGCCACACGGTCCAGGTGACGACCGACGCGAAAGCCAAGCCGATCATGACCGATTTCACGATCCAATCGGCCTGCATGAACATGCCCCAGGGCGAGAGGTCATGTGGCAGGATCGCCGGCGCGCCGGGCGGCAGCGGCAAGCCGTCCGGGCCGAGCAAAATCTCACCGGTCTCCGCAATCGGCGCGGTTGGATCGGTCGGCAGGGCGTTCGTTGCAGGGGCGCTGGCAGTAGGCGCTATTGCCGCGGGCGCGGCATCGGCCGGCACAGTCTGCGCAGGCGCCGGCGGCGGGGTTACCGTCTCCTGGGCCGATGCGAGCTGGGGGGCCAAGGCCAGGACCAGCACGGCGCAAAGCCCGGCGAATGAGCGGCTAATAGACTGTTGCTGCATCTTACTTCTTCAATGTGATCATTGGGTTAGGTGCGTCGCCCAGCACTGGCGCGCGACCCTCTCTTGGTCGTTATGATAGGAATGAGAATGAATTGCAAGAGACTCATTCTGCCACACGAGTCTCAGCCATCCGGGCTTCCGCCATCTGCCGGGCGAGCAGTCGTTCCGCTTCTCCCCGCTTGCGGCGCTGGCGCTTCATCCACCACATGGTGAGGCCGGTGACCGAGAAGAGCAGCGGCAGCAGGCCGGAGAGGAAAACCAGGAATTTCCAGATTTCGCCCCAGCCGAAGCCATAATGGAGCGGCCGCTGATAGACGGCGAAGGTGTCGCCGGCATTGAAGCTCGCCGGATCGCGCACATCGATCACCTTTCCCGCCCAGGGGTCGACGAAGACGGTCGCGTTGAGCATGGGCGTTGCCTGCCCCGGGCGGGTATAGCTCAGGCGATAGGGCTGGTCGGGCCGCTGCGGCAGAAAGAGGCTCTGGAGGGCGAGATCGGGTGCCACGGCCGCATCAGCCAATACACGGGCTGCGGTGACGTCGATCGGCGTGGCACCCGGCATCGGTTGGACGGTCACCGCATTCGGCCGCAGATCGCGCACCGGCGTTGCCAGCCCCACGACCCAGTTGATCGGCTGCGGATAGACGATGTAGAGGCCGGTGAAGCTGACGATCACAAAGACCGCCATGCCCCAGAAGCCGAAGGTGTTGTGCAGGTCGCGGTTGAGCCGCAGCGTGGTGGCGTTCTTCTTGATGGTGAGCTGCTGGCGCCACTGGCCGGGCCGCGGCCACCAGATGACGAGGCCGCTGATACCTAAGAACAGCATCACCACGCCAAGCCAGCCGACGATATCGCGGCCGACTTCCGGGATCATCAGCGAGCCGTGAAGCTGGTGCATCACGCCGAAGAAGCCGCCCCCACCTCCCCCGGGCCGCTGCATGTTCTTCTGCACGTCGAGAATGGCGAGCGAAACCGGGTCGATCTTGACCGAGCCACCACCACCCATGCCGCCCATTGCATTTCCCGAGGGCCCGGCGGGGGCACCGCCGCCGGGATTGGCGCGGGCAAAACGGACCGTGGCAGGTTGGCCGGGCTCGGATGGCAGCATCACCGCGGCGGGCTTCACCTTATCGCCCATGGTCGGCACGGTGGCGGCGATGAGATCGACGATCGGCGCCGGCGTACCGGTTGCCAGTTCGTAGCGCGGCTCGTCGCTGCCGAACCAGACCGGGATGTCGTCGTGATAGACCAGCGCGCTGCCGGTCAGACCCAGGATGACCAGCGGAATGAACAGGATGAGGGCCAGCCAGAGATGGATTTCCTGCAACAGCTGGCGGAAGGTCATTTTTTTCATGGCCATTTGCTCGCTTAGATATCCGCCCAGCGGCGGATGAGGTTGTGATAGACGCCGGTGAGGGGCACGACGGAGGCATGGTTCGGCACATCAACGCCGATCTGCTGAATGGCGCGGTCCAGATCGAACAGCAGGGTGCGCTGGGCGTCGTCGCGGATCATGCTCTGCAGCCAGAAGAAGGCCGCGATGCGCGTGCCCCGCGTGACCGCCGTCACCGCATGCAGGCTGGTCGAGGGATAGAGCACCATGTCGCCGGCGTTGAGCTTGACGTGGTTGGTGCCATAGGTGTCGTCGATGGCAAGCTCGCCACCGTCATATTCATCGGGCGCACTCAGGAACAGCGTGCAGGAAAGATCGGTGCGGATGCGCATCTCCGGTGCCAGGCCCTGGCGGATGGCGTTGTCGACATGGGCGCCGAAACCGTCGCCGGGGCCATAGCGGTTGAACAGCGGCGGAAACACGCGCGACGGCAAGGCGGCGGAGACGAACAGCGCGTTGGTTTCAAGGGCCGTGAGGATGATATCGCCCAGTTCTTCGGCGACAGGGCTTTCCTCCGGCAGCTGCGTGTTCTTCTTAACCTTGGCCGACCCGTAGCCGGCCGTGACCCGGCCATCGACCCAATCGGCCTTGGCGAGCCGATCGCGGCAATAAGCAACCTGTTCTCCGGTCAACACGCCCGGAATCCGTAGCAACATGTTCTTAGTCCCTATGTCGTGGCGAAGCCCCGGTCGTTTTCACGGCCGGGGCGTTGCTATCCTGCAAACTTTTTTGTCGCTCAGAACTTCAAGGCGGTGGTGAACAGTGCTGAGCGACCCGCACCTGGCGTCACGAACCCGCCGCCGACCTGGTCGACGTAGAATTCATCCGTGAGGTTGTAGAGGTTGAACTGGAATTCGATATTCTCGGTCAGCCGGTACTGACCCATGAGATCGAAGACCCAATAGCTATCGATGTTCTTTTCATCCGACGCGCCAAACAGATATTTGCGCGTGCCCATATAGGTGGCGCCGGCGCCGACCGTCACATCACGGTTCCACCAGGGCAGGTCATAGCTGGTCCACAGCGACAGCGCGTGTTCCGGCATGTTGCGGAAAACAGCTGCGTCATTGGTGCTGGCCTCCTCAAGGATCTTGCCCTTCATATAGGTGTAGCCGCCCGCGACGTTCCAGCCATCGGTGACCTCACCAGAAACGCCGAGCTCGACACCGCGCACACGCTGTTTGCCGGTGACGACGTAATCGGGATCCGTCGTCGTACCGTTATTCAGAAGCTGCCCGTCCTTGTCGGTCTGGAACACCGCCGCCGTCACCGACAGCTTCTCGTCGAACAGATTCCATTTGGTGCCGATTTCGTAGGTTGTGGTTTCCAGCGCCTCAGCTTGATCTTGGGGGATCGTCGTCGAAACAGCGAGATCGGCATCCTGCGGCGTGAAGGACTGGCCATAGCCGAAATAGATGCTGCCATATTCGACCGGATGGTAGACGAGTCCGGCCTGCCAGCTGAGGTATTCGCCTGTGTTGCTTGCGTCACGGCCGAGACTCTGAACCGTCGACGAGTTGATCCATTCATAGCGCAGGCCGCCGTTCACCTCGAACATGTCATCGAGGAAGCTCACCGTGTCGTAGCCGTAGACCGCCTTGGTATCGCTAACGTAACTGGTGTGCGTCGTGGCCGAGATCGCGTAATCGGTGATGAAGTTGTTGTCAGGATGATTGATGCTGACATTGGGCACCGCCGTAACCCAGTCGCCGTTCTTGGTCTTGAAGGCCAGCCGGTAGTTCTGCACATAGCGTTTCTCGCGGGCGATATCGAAGCCCACGATCGCCTCGTGATCCAGCGGTCCGGTCGAGAAATCGAGATCCGCCATGGTCTGGTTGTTGTAGAATTCGTCTTCGTAGGTGCGAGCGCCGTGATTGGTGTTGACCAGCGGAAAGACCGCGCCGGAACTGTCGGTGCGGACATGCCCGGCGATGCTGAAGACTTCGCTCCATTGCGCGCGGGTCTGGTTGCGCAAGGTCAGCCAGTCATTCGCCTCATATTGCAGATTGAGGCCGACGACATCGACGTTGGAATTTTCCTGGATGACGTTCCGCTGCGGATAGAAATTGTGGCGGTACTCTTCCTTCACTTCATTGTTAACGGTCGGCAGGCCGTAATCCGGAATGTTGTCGGATTCAGCATGCATATAGGTGATTGTCGCCGTGAGGGGCTCGCCGAGGCCGACGGTCAGCGACGGTGCGATGCCCCAGCGCTCGCTTTCCGTGACATCACGGCCGGCAACCTCGGAATCATGCCATACGCCGTTCAGCCGGAAGGCGACGCCGTCGATGCTGGTATATTCTTCCGGGACCGCCTGATTGACGTCGAGGACGACGCGCTTGGTGTTGTCGGTGCCGAGCGAGCCATCAAGATTGTAGAATGACTCCGCCTTTGGCGTCTTGGTGACCGAGTTGATCGAGCCGGAGGCCGAGCCACGACCGCCAACAGAAGATGCCGGCCCCTTGTTCACCTCAATCTGCTCGTAATTGAAGGTATCCTTGAAACTGCCGACCGTGGGGTCGCGAACGCCATCGACATAATTGTCGCTGCGATTCCCGTCGAAGCCGCGGATGCGGAAGTTGGTACCGCGGGTACCACCTTCGCCCTGGTTCATGGTGACGCCAGGTACGGTGCGCAACGCCTGCTTCAGATCGGTGATGCCGCGATCTTCCATCTGCTTCTCGGTCACGACCACGACGGTCTTGGGCGTATCGAGCAGCGGCTGCGTGTTCTTGGTCGTGCCGCTGAGCAGCGGTTGGTATCCATCGCTGAGCGGCGGTGTCGCTTCGGCAGTGTCCTCGACAGTGAGGGGCGCCAGTTCCTGGCTGTCACCCGCGCCACCCGCCGCGACCTTCTGCAGCGTTACCGCGTTGTCGGAGGTGGGACGGAAGCCGATGCCCGTATTGGCGAGGAGCGCCTGAAGCGCTTGATCCGGCGCCATCGTGCCGACGACCGGTGCAGAACTGAGGCCGTCGAGCAAGGTTGAATCGGCAATGACCGCAATGCCGGTCGCTTTCGAGAACGCGATCAGCGCCTGGCCCAAAGGCTGCGCCGGGATGTTGAAATCGGCGGTGCCGCCGGCCTGTGCCACCTGCGTCATGAAGCTGTCGATGCGCAAGGCATCGCCGCCGGAGATTTCACTGAGGCGTTTCTGCCAATCGGTGCCGGGAGTTGCTTCCTCGGCCTGGGCGTGCCCCGCCCCCGCGATCGCCGCACCGCCCAGGAGCAGCGCCAGGTTGAGATTGAAGTTGCGCCCGCGCGACCGCGCCGGCTGTTGTGCCGTGCTGCGCGCCCATCCCCGTTGACCCATGTCTTGTCCGCCCCATCCATGCGCCGATTATAGTCGGCTACCCCCGCAAACGCGACTTATTCGCATTTGCATCACGACCCCTAGGACGACGGGGGCGGACAGGACCATTACAAAGATTCTTAAGATTCTTTCCGCGGGACATATTTAAGTCCCGCCGGACAAGCGCCATTGGGCGCGCTCAGGCGCGGAACAAAACCGTGAGGCCGGCACTAATATGTAATGTTTTCAAAGAGAAGGTCTCGGCGATGGCGAGCAGCGCGTCATCGCCGGCGCTGGCCTCGAACGTGCCGGTCACCAGCAGGTCGTCAAGCCGCGGATCGCCGATCAGGACCTGGCCGGGACGGTTGCGGTTGATGTCATCGATGACGTCGACCAGCAGCGTCCGGTCGAAGATCAGCCGCCCGTCGCGCCAGGGGGCGATGCGATAGCTCGGCAGGGCGCGGGGCTGTTCGACCAGCAGACGGCCAAAGGCCAGCTCCGTGTTCGGCCTCAGTTCCAGCGCCGGACCCTGCTGGCGCTTGACCAGCACGCGCCCGGATTCCACAGCCACCAAAGCCCGGCGGCGTTCCAGCTTGAGGTTGAAGGCCGCTGTCCCCGCCGTCACCGCGCCGAAGGGCAGCTGCAGGACCACTTCCGCCCCCGCGGCGCGATCGGTCGCAACGAAGACCTGGCCGGCGCGCAAAGTGGCGGTGGGATGCGGCTCGTTGGGTACGATGTCGACCGCGGACAGGCTGTCGAGGTGAAGCGAGGCGCCGGTGGCAAACGCCGTGCGGCGATGCTCGCCCAGTGCCGTGGCGATATCGCCGGCCCGCCACTGGCTCCAACCGACGATTCCGGCGACCGCCGAGAGACCGACACCTGCCAGGACATGCCGACGCGTGAAAAACCCTTGCGGCGCAGGCCTGGATGGCATCCGTCGCGGATCCGGCAGCGCATCGAGGCTGTCCCAGATTGCGCCCATCTGCTGCATCGCCGCCGCACGATCCGGCTCTTGCCGCAGCCAATCGGCGAAGGCCACGCGTTCGGCATCCGACAAGGCAGGATCGCGCAGGCGCACGAACCAGGCCGCAGCCTCGTCGGCCGTCGCTGCCGTGTCGATGTGGTGGGCGCGCGCCATGCTTGTCCTGCCGAAGATGTTGCCTTGCCCCTATTAGACGAATGGCGAGGCGATTTGATTACCCTCAACTAGAATATTTTTCGCTCACCCCGCGTTGTCCCGGTGCCGTTCGAGCGCGTGGCGGCAATGTGCCAGTGACCGGACCATATGTACGACCACCGTATTCTTGGCGATGCCGAGGCGCGCCGCGATCTCGGCATAGCTCAACTGGTCGATCTTGTGGAGCAGGAACACCTCGCGCCCGCGCGGTGGCAGGGTGGCAATGGCCTGCTCCAGCACGCGAAGTTCCTCCCGCGAGAGGGCGCTGCGCTCGGCCGAAGGCTGCGGATCGGCGAATTCCGCGATCGCCTGTTCCTCGCCGGTACTGGTCTGCTGGCGGCGGCGATGGCGGTTGTGATCGATGGCCAGATTGGCCGCCGTCCGGAAGAGATAGGCCCGTGTGTCGAGGGCGTCAGGCGCCTGGTCGGAACGCAGCAGCCGGTAGAACGCCTCCTGCGCCAGATCCGCCGCTGTCTCCGGACTCGCCACCCGGCGTGCCAAGAACAGGCGTAAGTCCTTGGCGTATTTGCGGAAAAGGATGTCGAAATCGATCATGAACGCGGGCGCGCTTCCCAATCGGGTGTGAAGCCCGCAATTTATCGATAATGAGAATTAGTCGCAACTAACTTGTCAACGCGACCGTTCAGGCGCGGATGTCGAGCAGCAGACGCAGCCCCTTGGTGGCGTCCTGTCCGGTATCCAAAACCCCCGACCGATAGCCATATTGCGGCTGATAGAGCTCCTTGAGGCCGGTCACGAAAGCCGAGAGCGCGCGGACCACGCCGGCGGTTTCCTGCTGCTGCTTCTGCAGGGCCTCGAAGCGGGTGACGGGTGTCGCCTCGCTGTCAGGCGCTTCCGCAGGCGCGCCCTCTTCCGGTGCCCCCTCTTCCGACACAGGGGCCTTGGGCTGGAGGCTGTCGACGAGCGCCTTGATCGTGTCCGAGCTGTCCGTGCTGGTGCCGCGCCGGTTGGTGGTGGCGATCAGATTGCGCGCGAAGTTGTCGATATCGGCTTCATTGCGGATGGTGAGTGTCGTGCCGCTCCCGCTCGACGCCCCGGCATCGTCTTGCGAAGCCAGCCTGTACTGCAGCACGAAGGCATCTTCCTTCGCGGTCTTGTCGTAAAGGGCGGTCGCCATGGCGCTGATCTTGAGTGTGATCGTGCTGTCGCCGGACTCGCTCTTATACTCGCTGGAGAAACCGGCAAGGTCGCCGGTCTCAGCAAACTGCTTCCTGGCCTTGGCGGTGATGTCCTGGATCGCCTTGGTGAGCTCGGGCCGCGCCAGGGGAGTGGTGGCAGACATGGCAGGTTTCCCGTCAAAATGCGGACAGCAGATACGCCACACTGCGCGCCAAGGTGTTAGGGAAGCATGAAGGGCCGCGTTTAGGAAGCTTTCGCCGCCTGATCCTGCTGCCAGCCGCCGCCCAAGGCTTTGTAAAGGGTGACGATCGCCTGGAGCTGCTGCAGCTTGATTTGGCTCAGCGCGTCCTGGGCGTCGAACAGGGTGCGCTGCGCGTCGAGGAGCGTGATGAGATCGTCGGTGCCGCCCTTGTAGCGGGCGCTGACGATGCGGAAGGCGATGTCGGCCTGTTCGACCTGGACCTGCTGCAGGCGATACTGCTCATCGAGGGCATGCACGGCGCCCAGCGCATTCTCCACTTCCGAAAACGCCGTGATGATGACGCTGCGATAGCTGAGGATCAGTTCCTTGCGCTGCGCTTCGGTGAGGTCCGCATCCGCCGCCAGTTTCCCGCCATCGAAGATCGGCTGCATGATGCTGCCGGCGACGCTGTAGGCGGCGCCCGCCGGACCAAACAAGGTCGAGAGCACCGCGGTCTCCAGACTGAGCGCGCCGGAGAGATCGACGCTGGGCAGCATGGCGGCCCGCGCTGCCACGACATTGGCGTCGGCTGCGGCAAGATTGGCTTCGGCCTGGGCAATGTCCGGGCGACGTTCCAGCAACGCAGAGGGCATGCCGCTGGTAATGGGCGGAACCGAGAGTTCAGCCAGCGACCGACCCTTGATCTTGAGATCTTCCGGATTGCGGCCCAGCAGGACAGCCAGCGCATTGAGGCTCTCCCGCTCCTGCTGGATGAGCGGTGCGAGGACGGCTTCCTGTGCCGCCACCACGCCAGTCTGCTGCGCAAGATCCGCCGGCGAGACGGCACCGAGGCGCGCCTTCGCCTCCACCACCCGTAGCACGTCGCGGGCATTGGCGAGGTTGTTGTCGGCGATGGCGATCTGGTCGCGCAAAGAGAGGATCTGCAGATAGGTGGTGGCGACCGCGGTGGTGGCGGTGAGCGCCACGGTCTGCTGGTCATATTCGCTGGCGCGCAGCGATTCCAGCGCGGCCGTCCGGTTGGCGCGATTGCGGCCCCAGAAATCGACCTCATACGACGCCGAGAGCGAGAGGCCGTAGGATTCGGTATCCATCGACGAACTGCTGCTGCTCGAACTGCTGCCGGAGTTGTTGTTATTATTGCTGTTGCCGCTGCTGCTGGAACTGCGTTCCTTGGCGGCGGCACTCTCATCGAGCGGGCCGCGGCGCGAGGCATCGGCGCCTAAGGAAAGCTGCGGCCACAGGCTGGATGACGTCGAGCGCATCTGCGCCTCTGCTTGTTCGACGCGGGCAGCCGCCATGCCGATATCGAGGTTGTCGGTCTTGGCGGCGAGGATGAGGCTGTCGAGTTCGGTGCTGCCAAAGCGGCGCCACCAATCGGCGGCCGGCCAGATCTCGGCCGTGGCCGGCACCGGCGCCACCCAGGCCACCGGTGTCTTGATCGCGGGCTCGGTCGGATCGGCGAGCAGGTCGCAGCCGGCAAGCAACAGGGTCGCGGTGAGCAGGATATAATGGAAACGCATGGTAGGTCTCATTCGCCGGCCATCATTCACTTGCCAGCGCCTTCACCGGATTCATGCGCGCCGCCTTGATCGCCGGCGCCATACCGAAGATCAGGCCCACCGCGGCGGCGCAGGCAAAGGCCAGCACGATGGTCGGCACGGAGAATTGGATGCTCATGCCGAAGGCGCCGATGATGATGGCAGCGATGATGCCGCCGCCCACGCCGATGAGGCCGCCCAGCGCCGAGACGATCACCGCCTCGACCAGGAATTGCTGCAGGATGTTGCGCGTGCGGGCGCCCGTCGCCATGCGGATGCCGATCTCGCGCGTGCGTTCGGTGACGCTCACCAGCATGATGTTCATGACGCCGATGCCGCCCACCACCAGCGAGATGGCGGCGATCGAGCCCAGCAGGATGGTCATGGTGCCGGCGGTCGCGGTCGCGGCCTCGACGATCGCCGCCATGTTGCGGATCTGGAAATCCTCCAGCCGGTGGCGGTCGATGAGCAGCGCCGTGATCTTACCTTGCGAATCGTCCATGAGCGATTCATCGGCGACCGAGACAGTGATCGAGCGCAATTTGGTCTGGCCGAACAGGCGCAGGCTCGCCGTGCTCAGCGGGACGAAGACATTGTCGTCCATGTCCTGGCCGAAGGCGGCAGCACCCTTGGGCGCCATCACGCCGATGACCTGGAACGGGACATTGCTGATGAGGACCACCTGCCCGACTGGCTCCACGCCGACGGGAAAAAGGTTCTTCACCACGGTCTGCCCCAGCACGGCGACGGCGGCGATCGCGGTCACGTCTTCATCGGTGAAGAAGGTGCCCTGCGCCACTTTCCAGTCACGGATGATCGGCAGGCCGTCATTGGTGCCGGTGACCTGGGTCTGATAATCGGCGTTGCCGTAGCGCAGGGTGACGCTGCCGTTCATTTCCGGGACAGCTGCGCGAATGTTGGAAAGCGTCTCGATGGCATCGGCATCCGCCGCCACCAAGGAGGTGACGCCAGCGGCCGAGGGCCCGCGCTGGTTCGGCATGCCGGGGCGGATGACCAACTGGTTGGAACCCATGGCATTGATGCGCGCCATCACGTCCTGTTTCGCGCCCTCACCCACCGCCATCATGGCGACGACCGAGCCCACGCCGATGACGATGCCAAGCAAGGTGAGGATCGTGCGCAGCAGATTTCGGCGCAACGCCCGGAGCGCCATCTTCGCCGCCTCGAAGGCGTCGGCGAAAAGGCCGATGCGGCCGGTGCTGGCCAGCGCAAAATCGCCGCTGGTGGCCGGCAGGCTGGCGAGATCATGCGTGCCGCTGTCGGATGAGATGACGCCATCGGCGATCTCGATGAGCCGGTCGGCATGGGCCGCGACGTCGTGGTCATGCGTCACCAGGATGATGGTATGGCCAGCCTCGGCCAATTGCCGCAGCAGCGCCATCACCTCGGCACCGGAGCGGCTGTCGAGAGCGCCGGTCGGTTCGTCGGCCAGGATGATGCGCCCGCCATTCATCAATGCGCGGGCGATGGAGACACGCTGCTGCTGGCCGCCGGAAAGCTGCATCGGCCGGTGATCGAGACGGTCGGCGAGGCCCAACCCGGTGAGCAGCATCTCCGCGCGCTCATGCCGGTCGATTCGCGCGAGACCCGCATAGATGCCGGGGATCTCGACATTCTCCAGCGCGGTCGCCGTGCCGATGAGATTGTAACTCTGGAATACGAAGCCGAAGGCATCGCGGCGCAGTTCGGCCAACTCGTCACGGTCGAGGTCGGCCGTGTTACGGCCGCCAAAGACGTAGCTGCCGGAACTCGGCTGGTCGAGACAGCCGAGGATGTTCATCAGCGTCGATTTGCCGGAACCGGACGCACCCATGATGGCGACGAATTCGCCCTGGTGGATGGCGAGCGAGACACCGTGCAATACCTCGACCGCATAGCCGCCGCCGGTGACATAGGTCTTGCGCACGTCGCGGATGTCGATGAGGGGTGCGACGTGGCTGGCCGGGACCGGCGCCTCGTCGTCGCGCGGGACGGCGAGGTTCACGGAAAGCCTCGCAACGCGCTGCGGTTACCGCCGGGGGCGGGCGCCTCCTCGCTGTTGCGCTGGCCGACCACGACCCTGTCGCCGGGTGCCAGACCTTCGAGCACTTCGGCGACGCTGCGGTTCTTGACGCCGATCTTCACGTTGCGCGGCGCGAAGCTGCCATCGGCCTGGGCGAGCAGAACCTGATAGGTCTTGTCCGGTCCGCTGCGCAAAGCGACGCTGGGCACGGTGATGGCGTTCTTGGCTTCCGCCACCATGAAGGTGACCTGCGCGCTCATCTGCGTCATCAGCCGCTGATCGGGATTGGCGACATCAAACAGCGCGTTATAGAGGATGACGCCGTTCACTTCTTCCGGGGTGGGGAGGATCTGGTCGAGAACACCCTGCCAATGCCGGTCCGGCTGCCCCAGCGTGGTGAAGGTTGCGACCATGCCGAGATCGAGGCGCGAGATGTCGGCTTCCGACACCTGCGCCTGGACGGTCATGGTGCTGAGATCGGCAATGCGCATCAGCAGCGGCGCGGATTGGTTGGCGTTGAGGGTCTGGCCTAAGCGCGCATCGAGGCTCACCACCGTACCGGACATGGGTGCAAAGATGCGCGTGTAGCCTAGATTGGCCTGGTCGCCTTCAAGCTCGGATTGCGTCTGCTGGATCTGCGCCTTGATAGCGGCGATCTGTGCTTTGGCGGCGCGAAGATTGGCGTCCGCGGTGTCGAGCGCGTCCTGGCTGGTCGCGTCCGCCGCCATGAGGCCGGATTCGCGCTTGAACTGTTCGTTGGCGAGTTGCAGCTGCGCCTGGCGTTCATCGAGCTGGGCGCGCAGATTAAGGAGTTGCGCCTGGTTTGCGGCGACCTGGGATTTCAGGACAGCGGCATCGAGTTCGGCGAGGAGTGCGCCCTTCTCCACCTGGTCGCCGACCTTGACCGGCAAATTCACGATCTGGCCGGAAACCTGGGCGCCTACATCGACATAATCCCGCGGCTGAATCTCGCCCACGGCGGAGACGGTGTCGGTGACGTCGCCCAGCGATACGTCGGCCAGAATGTATTGGCTGCCCGCTTCGGCCTTTTCCCGGTTCAAGAACCAATAGGTACCGCCACCAGCGCTGAGGAGGACCAGCGCCAGGACCACCCACGGCCAGCGCGCCCGTTTGCGGCGGATGCGCGGCGCCTGGACCCCCGGCGTGAAACCGGCGTTCAGGATCGGTTCAACACGGCTGGTGCTGTCCAGCGGCTTGCCGGGGCGGATGGTGCGGGAATCTGGGGTAACGGTCATGATGTTCCGGTGTCAGATGATCCTGGGCTAAACCCAACCCATTGATCGCGTGACAGAATTGGCTGGACGACCGGAACGGATCGTCATCTGGCGGCCTGTCGGCGGCGCGAGCAATGCCAAGATAGCACGGCCCGACGTCGGATTCCCTGCGCGCCGCTCAGCCGAGCAAGGTCAGACACATTTTGACACCGGTGGTGCCGAGGAAGAGCGCGAAAGCCTTGCGCAGGAGACCGACCTTGATGGTGTGGGCCGCGCGGGCGCCCCAGGGGGCGAGAAGGAGCGAACTGGGCACGATGGCGGCGAAGCCAATCAGGCTGACATAGCCCAGCGAGAAGGGCGGCAGGTCTTCGGCATGCCAGCCGTTGATGGCGAAGCCCAATGTGCCGGGAACCGCGATGATGAGCCCGATGGCCGCCGCCGTGCCGATCGCGCGGCGAAGCGGAAAGTTGAACAGCGAGAGGATGGGAACCGAGAGCGTGCCGCCGCCGATACCCATCAGGGTGGAAAGCGTGCCGATCACGACGGCGATGAGACTGCGCCAGGGTTGGCGCGGGAGATCATCGCGCAGACGCGCCCCTTCGGGCGTGAACATCATATGCGCGCAGACGATGAGCGCCACCGCCCCGAAGATGCCGGTGAGCGCCGAGCCATCGATCCATGCCGCGATCACCACACCGATCAGAACGCCGATGGCGACGGCCGGCGCCCAGCTTTTCAGGAGATCCGTATCGACCGATTGCCGCTTGTGATGGGCGCGGAGCGAAATGATCGAGGTGGGAATGATGGTTGCGAGCGACGTGCCGACGGCAAGATGTGCTCGGACGCTTTCGTCGATGTCGAGGAAGTCGAACACATAGAACAGCGCCGGCACGATGACGATGCCGCCGCCGACACCAAGCAGGCCGGCCAGGAAACCAGACAGGCAGCCGACTGCCGCCAGCGCCGCAATGAGCAGCGCCATTTCGGTGAGAGTCATATCGAACAAGGGGGGCTCCGTGACACAGATCGTCATCCTCCGCGAAGGCGGAGGACCCACGAGTTTCTATAAATTGATCGAACAGTTGCCGGCAAACTCGTGGGTGGTCGGCCTTCGCCGACCATGACGATGAGAAATGCGAGGGTCGTTTTAGACCCACGCAAAACGCCCTCACCCGACCTTGATCTTGATTTCGCCGATGCCGTCGACCGTGCCCAGCATTTCATCGCCGCGCACGACAGGGCCGACGCCGGCGGGGGTGCCGGAATAGATCAGGTCGCCGGCCTGGAGCTCGAACAGGCCCGAGAGATAGGAGATCATCTCCGGCACCTTCCAGATCAGTTGGTCGAGATCGCCCTTCTGCTTCACGGCACCGTTGACCTTCAGCGTCACGGCGCCCTTGGCCGGGTGGCCGATTTCGCTCGCCAGCACCAGTTCCGAGCACGGCGCCGAGAATTCGAATGCCTTGCCGATTTCCCACGGGCGGCCGGCCTTCTTGGCCTCGCCCTGCAGATCGCGGCGCGTCATGTCGAGACCGACACCGTAGGCGAAGACATGATCCAGCGCCTTCTCGATCGGAATGTCCTTGCCGCCGGATTTCAGCGCGATCACCATTTCAAGCTCGTGATGCACGTCGTTGGATTTGTCCGGATAGGGGAACACGCCACCCGAGAGCACCAGCGTGTCGGGGTTCTTCTGGAAGAAGAACGGCGCTTCGCGGTTGGGGTCATGGCCCATTTCGATGGCATGGTCGGCGTAGTTGCGCCCCACGCAATAGATCCGGTGCACCGGGAACACATTGCTCGAGTTGCGGATCGGGAGATGCGGGACCGCGTGGGGCGGAAAGGCATAGCTTACATTTTGGTTCATCACGGTCATTGTCTTACTCCTGCATAATATTCGACGTGGTTATCAAGAAAATCCGTTGGGCGACTTTCGCTACCGCTTCGCCGCGTAATAGGCGACGCGGCGCTCGAGATAGGCGAGAACTTCCGAGATGGAGAAGGCCATGGCGAACAGGACCACCAGCACGGCCCAGAAATGCGTCATCAGGAAGTTCGAGGAATACAGTTCGAACAGCGCGCCAAAGCCCACGATCGAGATCAGCAATTGACCGATGATCACGCCCTTCACCGCGCGGATGACGCCGATGCGCACGCCGCCCAGAATTTCCGGCAGTGCCGCCCAGAAATAGATCTTGAAGAAGGCTTCCAGCGGCTTGGCCCCGAAGCTTCGGGCCATCTCGATCATCGAGCGGTTGATCTGCATGACGCCCGCCCGCGTGTTCAGGATGATGATCCAGATCGCAAACAGCGTCGTCGTGATGATGATCGACGTCATGCCAAAGCCGAAGAGGACCATGAGCACAGGCACCAGCGCCGTCAGCGGTGCGCTGAGGAAGATGTTGACCCAGGGCAGGATCATTTCATCGAGCAGTCGGCTCTTGCCGATAAGAATGCCGACCGGAATGCCGATGACGATCGATGCGACCACACCGCCAAAGAACGCATAGCCGGTTTCAGACAATGCCTTCAGAAAGGCCGGCGTGCCGATGATGTCGAACAGTGTCACGATCACGTGAGATAGTGGCGGTATGAAGAAGGTGAGGTCCATACGGCCGATGATTTCCCACAGCAACGCCCAGATGACGAGCGACGACATCGCTGGCAGCCTCAGTCCAAATGCTGTCATCTGGTCCTCTACTCGACGTAATTGCGCAGCGATGCCCAGATCCGGTCGATGATATCCAGATATTCCGGGTCCCGGCGGATGTTGGCTGCGTCCTTGTGGCGAAAGCTCGTTGGTCGGATCACTTCCGAGACGCGGCTCGGGCGGGGCAGCAGGACCGCGATCTGATCGGAGACATAGACCGCTTCCTCGATGGAATGGGTCACGAAAATAAAGGTCTTCTTCTCCTTCTGAACCAGTTCCAGCATGTCTTCCTGGAACTTCCGGCGGTTCTGCTCGTCGACGGCCGAGAAGGGTTCGTCCAGCAACAGGACCTGTGCGTCCACGGACAGTGCGCGTGCCAGACCGACGCGCTGGCGCATGCCGCCCGAGAGTTCATGGGGATAGCTCCGCTCAAATCCGGCGAGGCCCACATTCTTGATGTATTTTTCGGCAATGGCCTCGCGTTCCGATTTCGCGATCCCGCGCAGTTCCAGGCCAAAGGCGACATTGCGCATGACATTGGCCCATGGCAGCAGTGCAAAGTCCTGGAACACGAAGGCCCGGTCCGGGCCAGGTCCTGCAACCTTGACGCCATTGACCTCGACATCGCCCGAATCCGCCTTGAGCAGGCCGGCGATGATTTTCAGCAGTGTCGTCTTGCCGCAACCGGATGGCCCGAGCAGCGATGTCAATTGACCGCGCGGAAACTCAAGCGACAAATCGCGCAAGGCTTCGACATTGCCGTATCCCTTGGACACGTTGCGCACGGACACGGCACTCTGAGCAACATCTGCCGGGGGCACGACGACCTGCAGGTTGTCGTAGGATTTTTCAATCTGATGCATAGCCACGGTTGTTTCCTGCAAACAAGAAGTTTTCGAATCGCTCAAGCAGGTTCAGAAATACGACAGCCAGAGCAATGATCGAGAAGATCGCTGCATACATGCTGGGGTAGTCTGCGATCGAGCGGCTATAGGTGATGATATCGCCGACGCCGGTCGGCGTGATCTTCAGTTCAGCGAGGATTGCGCCGATGAATCCGGCCGAGATGCCGAGCCTCAATCCGGAGAAGATCACCGGCGACGCGGCGGGAATGATGATCTTGAGGATGACATCCCGGTCTCTCGCCAAAAACGATGTCGCCATTTCCTTGATCGACGACGGCGTGTTGCGCACCGCACCGCTTGTATTGAGAACGATGACCGGCATCGCCATGATGCAGACGACGAACACCTTTGACGTCAGGCCGATGCCGTAAGCCATCACGAGGAGCGGGATCAGGGCAGCCAGGGGTGCTGCCTGCATGACGATGAAAACCGGCGAGAAGAGCCAGTCGAAGCGCTGGCTCAATCCCGTCCAGAGGCCAAGACTGATGCCGAAGACGGCGGAGATCACAATGCCGACCACCAGGGGCTTCAGCGTCTCGGCATATGCAACGAAGATCCTGCCGTCCAGCGTCATGGCGAGAAGGGCCTGCATCGATTCAAGAAATGTCGGGAACGCGAAGCTGACCGGAATTCTGCCCGCAATCTCCCAGGCCCCGAACACGAGGAGCGCGGAGAGGAGCTTAAGGAGCAGTGATCTGTGTTTCATGCGTGCGCCAATCTTGCGTTCTGGCTTGCCTTCTGGAAATAACGGCGGCCATCCATTGAATGGAATGGCCGCCGTTCGTTGCCTATTTCAGCGCGGCGTCAAGCGGCGCGAAGTACCAGAAGTCGTCGATGTTGAGCGTCTTCGGGTCGCCGTCAAGCTGGCCGGCGCGGGTGTACCACTCCAGATCCGCCGTGGCCGCCTTCCGGCCGCCGCCATTGGGGTCATAGAGACCACCTTCGACCGCTTCCGCGTAGAAGCCATCAAGTTCATCGAGGACTTCCTTGGGCAGCTGGCCGATCGGACCTTCCGGGTTGGTTTCGCGGCGAATAATCGTCGGGTCCTTCGCCATGTCCTGCCAGACGCTGACCAGGGCCTTCACGAAGATGTTCACCTGCTCTTCGTTCGACTTGATCCAATCGAGATTGGCAAACAGGGCCTCGTCGCTGGCATCGACATCGAACATCGGCAGGGCATGAAACCGGTCAGGGGCTTCCTTGACGATCTTGTTCTTGTTGGAGATGTCGAGAATCGTCGCCTCACCCTGACCCGCCAGCAAGGCCGCGACGCGATTGCCGGAGCCCGGCACATAGGAGCGTTCGCCGAACTTGATGCCTTCGCGTTCTTCAATCACGTTGGCAATGGAATCGGTGCCGCCGCCGCGGGAATGCAACATGATCGGTTCGCCGTTCAGATCCTTCAACGTCTTGTATTTCATGGTCGTGACCGGGAAGAATTTCAGCTTCGAGAGCTGGAACACGATCCGGACCGGCGCCTTGGAGCGCTGCATGATCGCATAGGGCGTGCCGAAGCCAATATTCATCTGCCCGCTGAGCACGGCCTGGATGGCCAGCTCTTCATCGGCAAAAGCCGTCCATTCATAATCGAGCCCGTTGGCTTTTGCCCGGTCCAGCGCCACAAAGAATGCGGCCATCTCGTCCGACGGTGTTTCCGCCAGCGCAATCTTGAGTGTTTCGGCGTGCGCCGACGACATCATCAGGCCGACCGCAAGTGCGGTTGCGCTGACGAAACCCGCGAATCTCTTCGATAGACTCTTCATGTCATCCTCCCACGGACGGTTTAGCGCCTTGATGGCGGTGGTTCTTTCTGAACCAATTGCAGATTGGTTATATTTGGTTCTGGAGAAGAGTCAACCCGCCGCCAACAAATCTCTTGAAACCCAGCGGCGTTTCAGGGATATTCGCCAAACCAATCACTAAATTGGTTTTGATCGATGAATACCATTTTTGCCGAAGATGGTGGGGCGCTGACCCAGCTGCGGGCTTATCTCGCCCAGATGGAACTGCCCCCCGACAGCCGCCTGCCGCCGGAACGCGACCTCGCCTTGACGCTGGGGGTGAGCCGCGCGGAGCTGCGCAAGGCGCTCTCCACGCTGGAAAGCGAGGGCCAGCTGTGGCGCCATGTCGGCAAGGGCACCTTCATCGGCAGTCGGCCGATCGACACGCTGGCCGACATCGCCGCCATCACCCGCCGCACCAACCCGACCGAGGTGATGCGCACGCGCCTGCTGCTGGAACCGGAGGTAACGCGCGCCGCGGCCCTCATGGCGACATCCGGCCAGATCGCCGAGATGCGCATTTGCCTTGCCAAGATGAAGAGCGCGCAGACCTGGCGGCAATATGAGGCGTGGGACACACGCCTGCACCGCGTGGTGGCAGAGTCCAGCCAGAACTCGCTGCTCCTCGCTCTGCTGGACACGCTGAACGCCGTGCGCCGTGCGGTGGTGTGGGGGCGCTTACGCGCCAACAAGGTGAAGCCCGATCCCGATCACCACAGTTTTGCCGAACATGAAGCGATCGTGGCCGCGATCGAGGACCGCGACATGGACCGCGCCGCCGGCGCCATGCGCCGCCATCTGCAAAGCGTCGAGCGCAAGCTGATGAAAACGGACAGCGACGCGGATCACGCCAGCAGCGAAACTGCCCGCGCCGATCTGGTGCTCGCGCGCTAGAGATCTTTCGGCAAGCTCGCGGCGACAGCTGCGCCCCAGGCGCTCTCGCCCATGCGCTTTGCCACCAAAGCGATGTCAGGCGACAGGAAGCGATCCTGGTTGTAGGGCGCGATCTCCTGGCGCAGGACGGCATAAGCCGCCTCGGTGCCGTGACCGCGCTTCAGGCCGGGATAGAACTCCATCGCCTGGGCCGCCAGCAGATATTCGATGGCGAGGATGTGGCGCGTATTGGCGATGACCTGCAGGCATTTCAGCGCTGAGGGTGTCCCCAGGCTGAGGTGATCCTCCTGCTGCGCCGAGGTGATGTAATTGTCGGTGACGTAAGGATGCGAGAGCAGCTTGTTCTCGGCCGCCAGCGACGCCGCCGCATATTGGGCGATCATCATGCCGGAATTGACGCCGCCTTCCGCCACCAGGAAGGCCGGCAAGGTGCTGACCGCCGGATTGATCAGCCGGTCGAGGCGACGTTCTGCGACGGAGCCCAGTTCAGCACTCGCCATGGCGAGGAGATCCATCGCCATCCCCAGACTTTGCCCATGCGGATGTGCATTTGAAATGACGCGGTAATCCTCCGGCGTGCCGATCACCAGCGGGTTGTCGGTGGCGGAGCCCAGTTCCACCTCGATCTGGCGGCGGACATGGTCGATCTGGTCGCGCGTGGCGCCATGGATCTGCGGGATCGAGCGGATCGAGAGCGCGTCCTGGGTGCGGAAACCCTTGAAATGGGCAACAATCTCGCTCCCCGCCAGCAACGCTCGCAACCGCCTGCCGACATGGAGGAGGCCCGGATGCGGCTTCAACGCCAGCACCGCTTCGTCATAGGCGGCGAGCTGGCCCTTCAGCGCTTCGAAGCTCAGCGCGCCGATGACATCGGCCCAATCGGCGAGCTGTTCGGCCTCCGCCAAGGCAAGGCAGGCGAGCCCGGTCAGGCAGCGCGTGCCGTTGACGAGGCAAAGGCCATCCTTCGCACCAAGTTCGATGGGAGCTAGGCCCGCGGCCTTCAGCGCATCATTGGCCGGCATCTGCTTGCCATCGACGATCACGTCACCGATGCCGATCAAGGCGAGGCCGATATGCGCACCATGAACGATGTAGCCGACCGACCCCTGGGACGGCACCACCGGTGTGATGTTGTGATTGAGCAACGCTGCCAATTGGCCGACCACCGCAACATTGACGCCGGATTTGCCATGACACAGATCGTTGACGAGCGATGCCATGATGGCGCGCGTGGCCGTGATGGAAAGCGGTGCGCCGATGCCGCAGGCATGGCTCATCAGCGTGTTGCGCGACAATTGCGCCTGCTGCGCCCCGGTCAGCATGATCTCGGACAGCGCGCCAAGGCCGGTGCTGATGCCATAGGCGCGCTCGCCGCCCGCGATGATGCGCTCAACGATGGCGCGGCCGTTCTTAAGGCGGGCGGTGGCTGCGGCGCCGATGCTGATCTTGGCCGCGCCTTGGGCCACGGCAACCAATTGCCGATAGCTGAGCGCGCTGTCGCCTCGTTCCACCGTCATCGCCGCCATGATCCCGCTCCGCTTGTCTTGACTGTACCTGTATATACAGGCACCCAAATCGCGGCAAGCCCGGCCGGATGAGCTTTCGGAACGTCGTGATGAAATTGGCTACTTGCCGGTCGCGAAAGCCACGAAGGCAGCGGCCAAGGGCGATTGGCGCGCGGCGTCCAACTGGGCCAGCACGACCCGTTGCGGCGCCAGCTTTTCGGTGATCGGGCGGCAGGCGATGGCAACACCGTCATAGCTGCGGTCGCCGGCGGGCCGCGTACAGGAAAGTGCCACGCCGGCGCCATGGGCCACCAAGCCGCGCTGCATCTCGAAGGTCTGGGTGTATTGGCTGACCCGGGGCTGGTGGCCATGGGCCCAGAACAGCGACATGAAATATTCCCGCGATTGCGCCATGTCCTCGAGGATCAGCTTCTCTTTCGCCAGCGCCGCCAGCGAGACGCTGCGGCGCTTGGCCAGGGGATGGTTCGCCGGCAGCAGCGCGTAGGGCGGCAGCTCCGCCAGCACCCAGCGCTTGATGTCGGCTTCGATACCCAGCTCATAGGTAACGGCAAGCTCGCTGCGGCCACCGACCAGGCTTTCGCGCACCGCGGTAAAATCGCCTTCGAACAGATCGACGACGGCATCGGGATGCAGCTTGCGAAAACCGGCGAGCAGCCGCGGCAGGATATAGGGGGCGAGGTCCTTGAAGCAGCCGACCGTCAGGCGCCCTTTGAGCGGGCCCACCGGCGGAATGGCAGCACTCGACATCTGTGTGGCCAAGGCCAAGAGCGCGCGTGCCTGGTCGAGCAGGATGCGGCCGGCCGGGGTCAGGGTCAGGCCGTGCCCCGCGCGGCGATGGAACAGTTTCTCGCCCAGCAAGGCTTCCAACTGGCCGATCGCCATCGACATGGCCGGCTGCGCCACGCGCCGCGCGCGGGCGGCAGCGCTGACATTGCCATGCTCGGCGGTGGCGACGAAGTAATCGATCTGGCGGAAGGTGAATGGTATCATGAATACCTTATACATCTCTATCAACATCATCTATTTCTCATGATGCCCTGGATCTGGCAAGTCTGTTGCCCAGATGAATGGACGAGGTCGTGATGAAAATCGGTGCGGATGAGGTCGCCAGTTACGCCAGGGACGGCGCCGTTGTGCTGAAGGGGGCGTTCAAGGAATGGGTCGAACCCTTGCGCGCCGGCGTCGCGCGCAACATGGCGGCGCCCGGCCCGTTCGGCACCGAGAATGTCCGCCCCGGCGATGGCGGCGGCAGCTTCTTCGACGATTACTGCAACTGGGAGCGCATCCCGGAATTCAGCGACTTCGTGACCAACTCGCCGGCGGCGAAACTGGCCGGGCAGCTGATGGCCAGCCGCACGTCGCAGATCTTCCACGACCATGTGCTGGTGAAGGAACCGGGCACGGCGAAGAAGACGCCCTGGCACCAGGACATGCCCTATTACTGCGTCGATGGCATGCAGACCGGCAGCTATTGGATTCCGCTCGACCCGGTGACCAGTGACAACACCTTGCGCCTGGTATTGGGCTCGCATCTTTGGCCCAAGCTGGTGCGCCCGAAGCGTTGGGCCGGCGGCGAGGATTTCTATGCCGACCAGGACCAGTTCATGGACATGCCGGATGTCGAGAGCAGCGCGTTCCGCATCCTCGCCCCAGCACTTGAACCGGGCGATGCGATCCTCTTCAACTATCGAACCGTGCACGGCGCCAACGGCAATAGCGGCACGAACCGTCGCCGCGCCTTTTCCTGCCGCTTTCTCGGCGATGACGCGGTGTTCATCCAGCGTCCCGGCCGTACTTCGCCGCCCTATCCCGGCATCAACCAGCAAAGCGGCGAACGCCTGCGCGAAGACTGGTTTCCAACGGTCTGGCGGCAGGATACTGCGGCGTAGGGAGCGAGCGATTGTGTGCTCCCTCTCTCTTGCGTCATCCCCGGGTCAAGCCCGGGGATGACGGTTTATGACAGGTACACTCGCATCCTTGCCCCGCGCCGGGGAGTCGGGCAAGCTCACCCGCATCCGCGTACCGATGAAGGACGCTGCCTTGCAGGTGTGGGAATGTCATTTCGATCGCTGATCCTGGCTTGTGTTGTTGCCGGCTTCTGCGCAGCATCGGCACAGGCAGATCCAGTGACCCTGCGGCTCGGCTATTCCGACAAGGAATCCGCCTATTTCCTGACCGGCAATGGCGCCGCCATCCCGGAAAGGCCGGGCGTTGCAATCGAGATGGTGCAGACGGCGGCGGCGAGCTGCGATGTCGCGCCGGAATTCGCGCGCTATCCCGGCGGGCGGCTGGTGGCCCTCGCGACCGACAATACCATCGACGCAGTTGTGCTGTTGTCCTTCAGCCCGGAGCGCCTCGCGATGGGCGCCTATCCGATGAAGGGCGACAGTGCCGACCCGGATTTCCAGATCGCCACGCTGAGCTACGCCTTCTATGTGCGCAGCGACAGCAACATCGCCTGGGATGGCAAGGCAATGACCGGCCTCGCCCGGCCGATCGGCGCCAATCTCGGCTGGTCCATCGTGCAGGACCTCATGAAGATGAACCTGCCGGTGGAGCCCGCCAAGGACACACAGAACAACTTCAACAAGCTGTTACTGGGCCGCATCGATGCCGTCGCCATGCACACCACGATCGGCGATGCCTATCTTGAGGAGCACGCTTTGGGCACCAAGGTGAAGCTGCTGCACCCGCCGATCACCAGCAAGCCCTATTACCTGGTGTTCAGCCACACCTGGCACGACCAGCATGCAGCCCTCGCCGAGTGTCTGTGGCAGTCGATCGCCACCCAACGCCAGACGGTCCTGCCGGCACTGCTGGCGCGGTACGGCGACACCATCAATTAGACCAAGCTGCCTTTACTTTGCATCATATGGGCCCTCTGAACGTCATGGGAGCTTTCCGCGCGTGTTGAAGCTTGACCACCTCACCGTCATAGCCCCGACGCTGATCGAGGGGGCGTTGCATGTCCGACATTGCCTCGACCTCGACGTGCCATTCGGGACACGCCATGATTACATGGGCACCCACAATCACCGACTTCAACTCGGCAATAATGTCTATCTCGAGATCGTAGCACTCGACCCGGACGGTGCCGACCCTGGCCGGCCGCGTTGGTTCGGTCTCGACAATCAGGAAAAGGTGAGGTCCGACTGGAACGAAGGCCGGCGCTTGCGCGGGTGGGTTGCCAGCACCGATGCGATCGATTTCGTCATTTCAACCCGCCGCGCGATCTTCGGCGACAGGGTTTCTCTTCCGACCGCCAACCCGACTTTCTACTTTGCCATCCCCGCGGACGGCTCGCTCCCCCACGACGGCGCCGCCCCCTCGCTCATCGACCACCGGGGCGATCCCACATCAATGGCCTCAATTCCTGATCTGGGTGCGCGCTTGCGTTCACTTACCCTCGAACATCCAGATCCAGCTGTCATCCAGGCGCTGTATCATGAACTCTGCATCGATCGGCCGCCCGCGATCATCACGGGCCGAACCGTCCGCTATCGGGCCCAAATCGAGACGCCGACCGGTTTGAAAGAACTGACCTGACCCGGTCACGAGTTCCCCCATTGACGCTTGGCGCGGTCAATGAGTTCTGACCCTATATATCAATAACTTAAGGCCAAAGCCGTGCGCGTCACGCCGGCTTTTTCTTTATGCGTCCTTTATGTGGCGGCGGCGCAACCCGTCTCGAATCTTTATGCCGAAAAGCCGATCTTCAGGCGGATGAAACTTCCGCATGGGATGCGCCATGGTTGATGTCTTTTATACGGTGATCGCGGCCGGCCTGTTTATCGCCGCCTGCTTTTATGCCCGCGCCTGCGCGCATATTTGAAAAGGTAGACCGATGATCCTCGATTTTGTGCTGGGTGGCGCCGCCGCCCTTTTGCTGCTCGGCTATATGACTTTTGCGATCATCTGGCCCGAGAAATTGTAGTCCTGGGAAGCTTTAGACCCAAAACTCCAAATTGGTGAACTGATATGACTGCCAACGGTCTTCTGCAGATCGCTTTGTTCTGCATCGTCATCATCGCGCTGACCAAGCCTGTGGGCGCGTTCATGACACGCGTCTTTGCGGGTGAGGTCAGGTTCCTCGCACCCGTCGAGCGCGTGATCTATCGCCTGTGTGGCATCAATCCGCGCGAGGACCAGCATTGGACGGTCTACGCGCTCTCGATGCTTTTGCTCAACGGAGCAGGCTTTGCCTTCCTCTATGCGCTGATGCGATTGCAGGACGTGCTGCCGCTCAACCCGCAAGGCTTCGGCGCAGTGGCGCCGGATCTCAGCTTCAACACCGCGATCAGCTTTGTCACCAACACCAACTGGCAGAACTACGCCGGCGAATCGACCATGAGCTATCTGACGCAAATGGCCGGTCTCACCGTGCAGAACTTCCTCTCCGCGGCGACCGGTATTGCGCTCGCCGTGGCGCTCATTCGTGGCTTCGCGCGTAAATCGGCGAGCGGCATCGGCAATTTCTGGGTCGATCTCACGCGCTGCACGCTCTACATCCTGCTGCCGCTCTCCTTCGTCATCGCCTTGTTCCTGGTGACCCAGGGCATGCCGCAGAACCTCAACGCCTATGTCGACGCGACGACCGTGGAGGGCGCGCATCAGACCATCGCGCAGGGTCCGGTCGCGTCGCAGGTTGCCATCAAGATGCTGGGTACAAATGGCGGCGGCTTCTTCAACGCCAATGCGGCACATCCCTACGAGAACCCGACGCCGCTCTCGAACTTCGTACAGATGGTGGCGATCTTCGTGCTGGGTGCGGGCCTCACCAATGTGTTCGGCCGCATGGTCGGTGACCAGCGCCAGGGCTGGGCGATCTTCTCGGCCATGGGTGTCCTGTTCCTGATCGGCGTCGGTGTCTGCTATTGGGCAGAATCCCAGGGCAATCCGGCGCTTGCCGCTCTCCATCTCGACCAGGGCCTCGGCAATATGGAGGGCAAGGAGGTGCGCTTCGGCATCGCCAATTCCGCGCTCTTTGCCACCATCACCACGGCGGCGTCCTGCGGTGCGGTCAACGCGATGCATGACAGCTTCACGGCACTGGGCGGCATGGTTCCCATGATCAACATGCTGCTGGGCGAGGTCATCATCGGCGGTGTCGGCGCCGGCCTCTATGGCATGCTGCTGTTCTGCATCATGGCGGTGTTCATCGCCGGGCTCATGGTCGGCCGCACGCCGGAATATGTCGGCAAGAAGATTGAGGCGCGCGAGGTCAAGATGACCATGCTGGCCATCCTCTGCATCCCGCTGGTGGTGCTGGGTTTCAGCGCGGTGGCAACGGTGCTGCCCGATGCCCTCAAAAGCATCCAGGACGGCGGCCCGCACGGCTTCTCGGAACTGTTCTATCTCTACACCTCCAGTGCCGCCAACAATGGCAGTGCGTTCGGCGGCTTCACCGGCAACACGCCCTACTACAACGTGACCGGCGGCATCGCAATGTTCATCGGCCGCTTCTTCGTGATCCTGCCGGCGCTGGCCATCGCCGGATCGCTGGCTTCCAAGAAAAGCGCCCCGGTCAGTGCCGGCACTTTTCCGACCCACGGCCTGCTGTTCATCGTGTTGCTGGTGGGCGTGGTGCTGATCGTCGGCGGCCTCACCTATTTCCCGGCCCTCGCCTTGGGTCCGGTGGTCGAGCATCTGATGATGCAATCCGGCCAGTTGTTCTAAGGAATATGTAAATGACCTCTCGTAAAACGACCTTGTTCGATCGCCAGATCCTGGGCCAGGCTTCGATAGCCGCCTTCCGCAAACTGGATCCACGCCAGCTCTACACCAATCCGGTGATGCTGGCGGTGGAACTGGTCGCCTTCGTCGCCACGATCCTGTTCGTCCGCGACCTGGTGACAGGTGCCGGCACGCCCTTTGCCGGGCAGATCGTGCTGTGGCTCTGGGTGACGGTGCTGTTCGCCAATTTCGCTGAAGCCGTGGCGGAAGGCCGCGGCAAGGCCCAGGCCGATGCGCTCCGCAAGTCGCGCATCAACGCGACGGCCAAGAAGCTCGGCGGCAACGGGAAGGCGTTCGAGATCGTCTCGGCCCTTTCCCTCGTCCCCGGCGATGTCGTGCTGGTGGAAACCGGCGACCTCATCCCCGGTGACGGCGAAGTCGTCGACGGCATCGCCTCGGTCGATGAATCGGCCATCACCGGTGAATCGGCGCCGGTCATCCGTGAAAGCGGCGGCGACCGCTCGGCCGTCACCGGCGGCACCCGCGTGCTCTCCGACGAGATCAAGGTGAAGATCACGGCGGCGCAGGGCTCGACCTTCCTCGATCGCATGATCGGCCTCGTGGAGGGCGCCAAGCGCCAGAAGACGCCCAACGAGATCGCGCTCAATATTCTCCTTGCCGGCATGACGCTCATCTTCCTGTTTGCGGTCGCCAGCATCCCGAGCTTTGCGCATTATGCCGGCGGCAGCGTCTCGGTCATCGTGCTCATCGCGCTTTTCGTGACCCTGATACCCACCACGATCGGCGCGCTGCTGTCGGCGATCGGCATCGCCGGCATGGACCGGCTGGTGAAGTTCAACGTCCTTTCCATGTCCGGCCGCGCGGTCGAGGCGGCGGGCGATGTCGATACACTCCTTCTCGACAAGACCGGCACGATCACGCTTGGCAACCGCCTGGCATCGGAATTCGTGCCCGTCACTGGCGTCACGGCGGAGGAGCTGGCCAATGCAGCCCAGCTCTCCTCCTTCAGCGACGAGACACCGGAAGGCCGCTCGATCGTCGTGCTGGCCAAGGAGAAATACGGCCTGCGTGGCCGCGACATGGCGCCGATGCATGCCGTGTTCGTACCCTTCACCGCCCAGACCCGCATGAGCGGCGTCGATGTCGACGGCCGGAGCATCCGCAAGGGTGCGGTCGATGCGGTCATGGAATTCGTGCGCGCCCAGAAAGGTGGCGTCAGTGCTGCCTCAGCGGAATTGACCCAGATCACCGAACGCATCGCCAAGAGCGGCGGCACGCCACTGGCCGTGGCCGATGGCGACCGCATCCTCGGAATCATCCATCTCAAAGACGTGGTCAAGGGCGGCATCCGCGAGCGCTTCCAGGAACTGCGCCGCATGGGCATCCGCACCGTGATGATCACCGGCGACAATGCACTGACCGCCGCCGCCATCGCCGCCGAAGCCGGGGTCGACGACTTCCTGGCCCAGGCGACGCCGGAGGCCAAGCTGAAGCTCATCCGAGAAGAACAGGCCAAGGGCAAGCTGGTCGCCATGTGCGGCGATGGCACCAATGACGCGCCGGCCCTGGCGCAAGCAGATGTCGGCGTCGCCATGCAGACCGGCACGCAGGCTGCGCGCGAGGCCGGCAACATGGTCGATCTCGACAGCAATCCAACGAAGCTCATCGAGATCGTCATGATCGGCAAGCAGCTCCTGATGACGCGCGGCGCCCTCACCACTTTCTCGATCGCCAATGATGTGGCGAAGTATTTCGCCATCATCCCGGCGATGTTCGCGGCCTTCTATCCGCAGCTGGGTCTCTTGAACGTCATGGGATTGGCGACGCCGGAAAGCGCCATCCTGTCGGCCACCATCTTCAACGCGCTCATCATCGTGGCCTTGATCCCCCTCTCGCTGAAGGGTGTCCGCTACCAGGCGAAGAGCGCCGGCTCGCTGCTGGCCAGCAATCTGGTGATCTATGGCTTGGGTGGGCTGGTCGTGCCGTTCATCGGCATCAAGCTCATCGACCTCGCCCTCAATGCGATCCATCTCGTCTGAAGGAGATACATCATGCTTGCCCAATTACGCCCGGCCCTCCTGCTGCTGATCCTGATGACCGTGATCACGGGCCTCGCCTATCCTCTGGCAGTCACCGGTACCGCGCAGCTGCTGTCGCCCGATGCCGCCAATGGCAGCCTCGTCACCCGCGACGGCCAGGTGATCGGCGCCGCCATGATCGGTCAGAAATTCACCGGCGAGACCTATTTCCACAGCCGCCCGTCGGCCGCCGGCGCCGATGGCTATGACGCCGCCGCCTCGTCCGGTTCCAATCTGGGCCCCACCTCAAAGGCGCTCATCGACCGCATCGCGCAGGCGACCGCGGCCGAGCAGGCCACTTCCACCGAGAAGGTGCCGGTCGATTTGGTGACCACCTCCGGCAGCGGCCTCGACCCCGACATCACCCCGGAAGCCGCCTATTTCCAAATCGACCGCGTCGCCTCGGCCCGTGGCCTCGACGCCGCCAAAATCCGCGACCTGGTCGAGGCTCATGTCACCGGCCGCACCTTCGGTATTCTTGGCGAGCCGCGGGTCAATGTGCTAACGCTCAACCTGGCGCTGGACGACCTCGCCAAATGATGGACCGCCCCATGATGGACCGAAACAATCGATGGCCAATGCGCCCGATTCCGTAAGCCGACCATCCGCCGACGCGCTGCTGGAATCGGCAACGCGCGAACAGCAGGGCCGCCTCAAGATTTTTCTGGGGGCGGCCCCTGGCGTTGGCAAGACCTATGAAATGCTGCTGGCCGGCCGCAAGCGCCGCGCCGACGGCATCGATTGCGTCATTGGCGTGGTCGAGACCCATGGCCGCGTCGAGACAGAGGCGCTGATCGAGGGCGCCGAGATCATCCCGCGCAAGCTGGTGAGCTATCGCGGTCGCGAGCTGCCGGAGATGGATATCGACGCCATCATCAAGCGCCGGCCGCAGCTGGTGCTGGTCGACGAGTTGGCGCATACCAATGCCGAAGGATCGCGCCATACCAAGCGCTATCAGGATGTCGAGGAGTTGCTGACCCACGGCATCGACGTTTATGCGACGCTCAACATCCAGCATCTGGAAAGCCTCAACGATGTGGTGGCGCAGATCACCCATGTGCGGGTGCGCGAAACCCTGCCCGACCGTGTCGTCGACCGGGCCGACGAGGTGGAGCTCATCGATCTCACGCCCAAGGACCTCATCCAGCGCCTGAAGGAGGGCAAGGTCTATATGCGCGATGCTGCCGACCGCGCATTGCAGCATTATTTCTCCGAAGGCAATCTCACCGCCTTGCGCGAACTGGCCCTGCGCCGCACCGCGCAGCGGGTTGACGACCAGATGCTCAATTACATGCAGGCCCATGCCATCGCCGGCCCTTGGGCCGCGGGCGAGCGCGTGCTGGTCTGCGTCAACGAACACCCGGCCTCCTTCGGCCTGGTGCGCTATGCCAAGCGCGCCGCCGACCGCATGCAGGCGCGCTGGAGTGCCGTTCATGTCGAGACCGTGCGCTATCACCACCTCTCGGAAAAGGACCGCGACCGCGTCGACGAAGCCTTGCGCCTTGCTGAACGCTTAGGGGGAGATGCTGTCACCCTGCCCGGCAATCATATCGCGACCGATCTCATCGATTACGCCCGCGCCAACAACATCACCCAGATCATCATCGGTAAATCGACCCGCTCCCGCTGGTTCGAATGGTTGCATGGCTCGGTGGTGCGGGACCTGGTGCGCGCATCGGGCAATATCGGCATCCATGTCGTGGCCGGTGCGCAAGGCAAGGAAGAGCCCTCGGCACCGGACGAGGGCACCGCCGCGGCCCCTTTCAACTTCGCCCCCTTCATCGGCAGCGCTGTCACCGTGGGTCTCGCGCTGATCGTCAGCCTTGCCATCGACCAATTCATCGATCTCCCCAACATCTCCATGATGTTCCTGGCGGCAGTGCTGTTCTCCGCCGTGCAATACGGCTTGCTGCCATCCCTCTTTGCCTCGGTCCTCAGCACGCTCGCCTATAACTATTTCTTCCTGGAGCCGATCCATACCTTCACCGTGGCCGATCCCTCCAACGTCATCGCCCTCTTCTTCTTCCTGATGGTGGCGATCCTCACCAGCAATCTCACCGCCAAGGTCCGGGCCGAGGCGCGCGCTTCGCGCCAGCGCGCAGCCTCCACCGCCGCACTCTATAATTTCAGCCGCAAGGTCGCAGCGATCGGCGAGATGGACGATCTGCTCTGGGCGGTCGCGCATCAGATCGCCCTCATGCTGCGGGTCCATGTCATCCTGCTGCTGCCGGAAGACTCGGGCGAGATCGCCGTGCGCATCGGCTATCCGCCGGATGACGAATTGAACGCCGCCGACCTCGCCGCCGCGCGCTGGGCCTGGGATCATGGCAAGCCCGCCGGACGCGGTGCCGAGACTTTACCCGGGGCCAAGCGCCTGTTCATTCCCCTTGCCACCGAACGCGGCAAGATCGGCGTCATGGGCCTCGACCGCGAAGAAACCGGCCCGATGTTCACACCGGAACAGAAGCGGCTGCTCGATGCGCTGTGCGATCAGGCGGCGGTCGCTATCGAGCGCATCAGCCTGATGCAGGATATCGACAAGGCGCGTGTGGTAAGTGAGACGGAGCAGCTGCGCACCGCCCTCCTCAACTCGATCTCCCATGATTTCCGCACACCCTTGGCCTCCATCATCGGGTCCGTTTCCAGCCTGCGCTCGCTCTGGCAGAAATTTCCCGAAGAAACCCGCGAGGATCTGCTGCGCACGGCGCAGGAGGAAGCGGAGCGCCTCAACCGCTTCATCGGCAACATTCTCGACATGACGCGGCTGGAAGCGGGCGCGCTGGCGCCCCGCAAGCAGCCGGTCGATCTTGGCGATATCATTTCCGGCGCCCTCGGTCAGGCCAAGGCAATCCTGTCGCAGCATCGTATCAAGATCGATATTCCTGACAACTTGCCGATGCTGGCATTGGATGCGACCTTGACCGGGCAGATTCTCATGAACATGCTCGACAACGCGGCCAAATACGCGCCGCCGGGAAGCGAGATCAGCGTGACCATAGAAGAAGGCCCCGAGGCGATCACGCTCACGGTCGGTGACGAAGGGCCGGGCATTCCGCCCAACGACCTCGAGCGGATCTTCGACCGCTTCTTCCGCGTCGAGGGCGGTGATCGCCGCCGCGCCGGCACGGGCCTCGGCCTGGCCATCTGCCGCGGCTTTGCCGAAGCGATGGGTGCCGGCATCGTGGCTGCCAACCGCACCGACCGGACCGGCGCCCTCCTCACTTTGCGTTTTCCGGCGAGCTTGAAGGTCGCGGCATGAGCGGCGCCCTGGAAATCCTCATCATTGATGACGAACCGGCGATCCGCCGCTTCCTCAAGAGCAGCCTGCTCGCGCATGATTTTGCCGTGACTGAAGCTGGGACGGGTGCGGCCGGCCTCGCTGCTTTGGCGCGCGGCAATTTTGCGCTCGCCGTGGTCGATCTGGGCCTCCCCGATATGGATGGCCACGAATTGGTGCGCGCCATCCGCGCGCAATCGCCGCTGCCGATCATCGTGCTCTCGGTGCGCGATGACGAGGCCGGCAAGGTCGCGGCCCTCGATGGCGGTGCGGACGATTACGTGACCAAGCCCTTCGGCATCGAGGAATTCATGGCGCGCATCCGCGCCGCCTTGCGCCACCGCCTGCAGCAGCAGGGTCGCGCCGCCGTCTTTCGCAACGGCGATCTTGCCATCGACATCCTCGCCCGCGAGGTCACCATGCGCGGCGAGGTGATCAAGCTGTCGCGGCGCGAATTTGATCTGCTGCTGTACTTGGCCGAACATGTCGGCAAGGTGGTGACCCACGGCCAGGCCCTGGGCCATGTCTGGGGTGCCGCTCATGGCGAAGATGTCGAATACTTACGCGTCTATATCCGCCAGCTGCGCCAGAAGATCGAAACCGATCCGCAACAACCGGCGCTGATCCTGACGGAACCGGGGGTTGGGTATCGGATGAAGTTGGTGGATAGCTAATTGCTACGAAACATCGTCATGGTCCGCGAAGGCGGACCACCCACGAGTTTGTTGGCAACTGAAGAAAGCAATTCGTAGGTGGTCCGCCTTCGCGGACCATGACGGATAGACCTATACCCCCACCGGCACGGCGCCCTTCACCGTCGTCCGGTGCAACAACCGCCGATGGCCGTCATAATCGTTGATCGCAAGATGCATCGTGCTGCGGTTATCCCACATCACCAGCATGCCGTCCCGCCAGGTGAGGCGGCATTGGAATTCCGGCCGCGTGCAATGCATGTGGAGAAAATCGAGCAGCGGTTTCGATTCTGCCGCACTCATCTCGGCAAAGCGTTGCGTATAGACCGGGTTGACGAACAGAGCCTTGCGGCCCGTCACTGGATGAATGCGCACCACCGGATGCAAGACTTCCCGATCAGCACTGGGATCGTTGCGGGTCATCTTGATCGATTTGCTGACCGCGGCGTCGGGCCCTGGACCCATCGTGCCATGCGGCCAGCCCGTATGAACGGCATGCAACGGATCGAGCAGTTTCTGCATGCCGGCGGACAATGAGTCATAAGCCAGATACTGATTGGCCCAGATCGTATCGCCACCCACCGGCGGCAGCTCAACCGCCTGCAGCAACGTGGCATCCGGTGGTTCGGGCAGGAAGGAGAAATCCGTGTGCCAGGTCCCGCCGAAGGTTGAGATGCGTTTCTCATCGGCCTCCTTCAGCACGGCGATGATGTCGGGATGGCTGTCCATGCCCTTCACATAGGGCACGAGCAGCACCTCGCCGAAGCGGCCCGTTACATGGAGGAGCTCATCCGGCGACAGCTTCTGGCCCGGAAAGAACAGCACCGAATGATCGGCAAAGGCTGTGCGAACGGTGTCCATCATGGCTTCGGGCGCGGCGCGGAGATCGATGCCGGTCACTTCGGCGCCGAGATGCGGGGTGATGGGGCGGATATGAAGATCGTTTCTCATGCTGTCCAAGCCTAATCAATCGCTGCTGAGCTTGTCGAGATCATCATAGAGCGCCTGGGAGTGCTGATAGAGCTTGTTGAAGACCGGCTGCATGCGGGCATAGGTCTCGGCCCATTTCGGATCGGGCAAGACCTCGCCGGCATAATTGACAAAGGCCGCCGCCGCATCCTCCGTCCGCGTGAAGCGGCCGGTCGCGGTGGCGGCGATGGCGGCACAACCGACCACACCGCATTCCGCTTCCTGCGGCACCAGGATCGGGATGTTGTAGGCGCTGGCCTTGATCTTGAGCCAGAGCGGCGTCTTGGCGCCACCGCCCGATGCGATGACGCGCTCCAGCTTGCGCCCCGCCGCCTGTTCCATGATGCGCATCTGCCGTGTGACCGCGAAGGCCACCCCTTCCATCACGGCGCGGTGGAGATGGGCGGTGTCGTGTTCCGCGGTGATGCCGAAGAACTGAGCACGCGAGTTACGGTGCTGGCCGAAACGTTCGCCGGTGAGATAGGGGAGGAAGAACAGGCGGTCGGCTCCCGCCGGCGCCAGCGCCGCCTTGGTCACGATCTCCTCATAGCTCAACGCCTTTTCGTGAAAGGCGCGCCTGGCCCAGCGCATGGAATCGCCACCGGATTCCAGCAGCACAAAACCGCCCCAGCCGCCCTCGACGGTGCCGATATTGGATATCTCGGGATCCAGCAGCGGCGTATCCGAGACCACAGTGATGATGGCGGACGTGCCGGTGACGTCGGAACAAAGACCCGCGCGTGAGACGCCGGACCCCAGCAGCGCCACGGGAAAATCGCCGCCACCCACGAGAACGGGAATGCCCGCAGGCAAGCCAGTCTCGATGGCCGCAGTCTTACTGACAGCACCCAGAATGTCGGTGGGTTTGCGGATCGTGACCAGCTTTTTGATATCGAGGCCGAGGAGATCGCACATATGCGGCGACCAATTGCCGTCGGCCGGGTTCATCAGGAAGCTGCAGGCGGCTTCGGTGCGGTCCATGGCAATCTCGCCGGTCAGGCGGAAATTGACATAGTCCTTCGGCATCACCACGGCGGTGGCGGCGTCGTAAGCCGCGCGGTCATGGTCGCGCAGCCATTGCAGCTTGAAGCCGGGCCAGGCCGGCGTCGGTGGGTTGGCGGATTCGGCCAGATAGTCGGCGGGTCTATGCGCTGCTTCGAAGGCACTCACCAAGGCTGCCGTACGTTTGTCGTTCCACAGCGGCACGGTGTTGCGTGTCAGATTGCCATCCGCATCCAGCAGCACGGTGCCATGCATCTGACCGCAGGCGCAGATGGCGGCGATGCGCGAACCTGCATCGGTCTCTTTTGCCAGGAGTGCGCGGATCGCCAGCACGACGCCCGACCACCAATCGAGCGGTCGCTGCTCCGACCAGCCATATTGCGGGACGATCTGGTCATATTCATGGGCGGCGATGGCGCGGATGCGGCCATTGAAATCCACCAAGGCGGCGCGCGCGCTGCCGGTGCCGATATCAATGGCGAGGTAGAGATCCTGGGGCAAAGGCATTTCCCTGACTTGGCGATCTTTTCAGTAGCATAATTACAGGAATTCAGTCGTCAATCCGCTTTTCCAGGATTGAGAGGCGCGATGCGGCAATATTTACCGCCGAATTCTTGATTCCCACACGCTCATTTGGTAGCAATACTACGGCAATTGGGAGAAACTTGATGACTTTGATGGAACCGGCATCCTGCCGCGTCGATATTTCCGGCGGCACCATGTCCGGCGCTACCGGAAACTATCAGAAACGGCTGGGCGATCTTGCCGGACTTTACGCGGATGCGGCGGCATTTTCCGCGCAGCTCGCGGCTGAGGGCAACAAAATCGTCTATGACGTCGCTGATTTCCGCCCCTCGGCCGCGGCCGGCGATCTCATCTTCGGCATCACGCGCATGTCGCCGGGCATGATCGGCGAGGAGTTCTATTTGACCCGCGGCCACATCCACGCTCAGGCGGACCGGCCGGAAATCTATTACGGCCAGGCCGGCGCTGGACTGATGCTGATGGAATCGCCCGAAGGCGAGACCCGCGTCGTGGAAATCGCCGCGCAGACCATCTGCTATGTGCCCCCTTTCTGGATTCATCGCTCGATCAACACCGGCAGCACAGACTTCATCATGGTGTTCAGTTATCCCGCCGATGCCGGGCAGGATTACGGCATCATCGAACAGTCGAACGGCATGCGGCAGCGCGTGATGCGCGGCGGCGACAACGGTTGGACGCTCGTCGAGAACGCGGATTATCGCGGCCGCTCGGCCGATGCGATCGCCGGGCTGATGGCCCGATGAGTTGTCAGCCGGCCCAGCGCCCGACCCTCTATTTCATCGGCGTCACCACCACCAAAAGCTCGATCATGCAGGTCTTTCCGGCCTGGGCGGCGCATCTGGGGCTGAAAGATGCCGCCATCGTCGGCATCGATTTCCCGCTCCACGCCGATCCCGCCGCCTATCGCGCGGCCGTGGAGTTCATCAAGCGCGACCCTCTATCTCTCGGTGCGCTGGTGACGACACACAAGATCGACCTCTACGCCGCCGCCCGCGACCTCTTTGACGAGATCGACCCCTATGCCGCCTTGATGAGCGAGACGTCCTGCATTTCCAAGCAGGACGGCAAGCTCATCTGTCATGCCAAGGACCCGATCTCATCCGGTCTGACGCTGGATGGCTTCCTGCCGCCGGATCACTTCAAGACGACCGGCGCCGAATTGTTCTGCATCGGCGCCGGCGGGTCAACCATCGCCATCACCTGGCATCTGATGCAGCCAAAGCGCGGCGCCAATGTGCCATCGCGCATCATCGTCTCCGACCGCGACCAGCACCGCCTGGATGAGATCATCCGCATTCACCGCGACTTCAAAGGCGGCGTGGCCGTCGAATATGTGAAGGCCGACAGCGCTGAGGCCAATGATTCAATCGTCGGCGGATTGACGCCGCACGCACTGGTGATCAACGCCACCGGCCTAGGCAAGGACCGGCCAGGCTCACCCCTCACCGACGCGGTACGCTTCCCGCAACAAGGCATCGTCTGGGACCTCAATTATCGCGGCGATCTCGTCTTCCTCGACCAGGCCCGGCGCCAGCAGCAAGCCCAAGGGCTGCAGATCGAAAATGGCTGGCGCTATTTCATCCATGGCTGGACCCAGGTGATTGCCGAAGTCTTCCATATCGACATCCCCACCGGCGGCGACGGCTTCGATGCCATCTCCCGCATCGCGCAACACGCTGCCAAAGGTTAGTTCATGTCCGGTCGCATCCTCATCACGCCCCGCTCCCTCACCTCCGGCCCGCATCCCCAGGTCGAGCGCCTTCATGCGGCCGGCTTCGAGGTCATCACCTGCAAGCCCAATGCCCTGCCGACTGAAGACGAATTGGTGGCGCTGCTCCCCGGCTGCGTCGGCTGGCTGGCCGGGATCGAACCGGTCTCGCCCAAGGTCATCCTGGCCGCGCAGGATTTGCGGATCATCAGCCGCAACGGCACCGGCATCGACAATTTGCCGCTGGATGTGCTGCAGAAGCGCGGCATCAAAGTCGCCATCGCCGGCGGCGCCAATGCGGTCGGCGTCGCGGAACTCACGGTGGCGCTCATCTTCAGTGCATTGCGGCACATTCCGCAGGCGGATTTCGGCATCAAGACCGGTGCCTGGCCGCGTCGCCGCGGCCGGGAACTCCGCGACCGCAACGTGGCCGTGATCGGTTGCGGCTCGGTCGGCAGCGAAGTGGCGCGAATGCTGAGCTATCTCGGCGCCAGGGTGCTGGCCAATGACCCGCTGCGGCCCGATATCGGTCTTGGCCCGGACAAGTTCCACTGGGTCGATCTGCCGACCGCCTTGCGCGAGGCGGATGTGCTGACCCTGCATTGCCCCTTGCTGCCCGATGGCAAGCCGATCCTCGACCGTGCCGCCATCACCGGGTTGCGGCGCAGCGCCATCATCGTCAACACCGCCCGCGCTGGCCTGGTCGACGAAGCCGCGGTGCTGGCCGCGTTGCGGACCGGCCATCTCGAAGGCTATGCCACCGACGTGTTCGAGCAGGAACCGCCCATGGATCTCACCTTGGCCGAACATCCCCGCGTCATCGCCACCAGCCATATCGGCGGCTTCACCGATGAAAGCGTCGACCGTGCCACCTCGATCGCCATCGATAGCCTGCTCGCTGAATTGCAGCCGGCACCTCAAGTCCATGTCGGCTGAGTTCATGACCGACGCGCATCAGAACATCCTCGAGATCGTGCGCGTGATGCAGGACACCTTGCGGAAATCCGACCGCAAGGTCGCAGCCGTGATCCTCGCCGATCCGTCCCGGTTCCTGAGCGCCACGGTCGCCGAGACGGCGATGATCGCCAACGTGAGCCAGCCCACGGTGATCCGCTTCTGTGCCGCGATCGGCTGCAGCGGTTTCCAGGATTTCAGGTTGCGTCTCGCGCAGGCTTTGGCGCTGGGAACGCCTGCCACCCATTCCGTGCTGCTGGAGAGCGACGGGCCGGCAACGGTGTTCGACAAAATCTTCGACTACACCATCACCAGCCTCGACTGGGCCAGGAATCGGATCGACAAGGAAACGCTCTCCCACGCGGTCGAAATGCTGGTCGCAGCCAAAGGTATCGAGTTCTTCGGCTTTGGTGCGTCGGGCATCGTGGCGCAGGACGCGCAGCAGAAGTTTCCGCTGTTCGGAATCCCCTGCGGTGCGCAGACGGATGCGCATCAGCAGATCATGACGGCGAGCCTGATGGGGCCGGGCCAGGTCGCGGTCGTCATCTCCAACACCGGCAGCACGCGGTCGATCATCGAGATCGCCGATCTGGCCCGCGGCACCGGCGCCAAGGTGATCGGTCTCATCGGCAACACCTCGCCGCTGATGGCGCATTGCGACGTCACCATCCTCATCGAGACCCTGGACAATACCGACGTCTACACACCCACCATCTCGCGCATCGCCGCCTTGACCGTGATCGACGTGCTGTCGACGGCGGTCGCCATGCGCCGCGATCCAGCGCAGCGTACCCGCATCGCCGCCATGAAGCAGCAGCTGCGCGACCTGCGCAGCGCTTAGACCTTCGCCATCTCCGCCAGCAGCTCCTCGGTCGAGCGTTGCCGGCAATAGCCTTTGATCGCCTGTTCGGAGAAGGCCTGCCGCTCCGGCGTATAGGTGGCGCAGGCATCCGGCACCAAGGTCACCAGATAGCCGAGATCGCCACCGCCGCGCACCGTGTTCTCAACGCATTGATCCGACAGCACGCCGAACACGATCAGCTGCTCGAAACCCATATTGCGCAGGATATAGTCGAGGTTGGTCGTCCCCCACGGCCCCGAGGCGGTCTTCCGCACGATGATGTCGTCATCTGCCGGCGCCACCTCGTCGATCACCTGGGCCTCCCACGAGCCACGCGGATTGTTGAGAAAAGATGCCTTATGGTCGATGCCGCGGTCGCGGCCGTCCTTGGTCAGGCTCTCGATGACGACGAAGATGTTCTCGATCCCGAGCTTGCGCGCGGCCGCATGCAGGCGCTGCTGGTTGGGAATGGCCAGGTTCTCGAGCCGGTCATAGAAATACCGGTACTTGGCGCTGTCCGGCGTGTCGGCATGGCGCTTTGTGACAGCGCAATCAGCGTTCTGCATGTCGACGCTGATGAGCGCCGTCTTCGCCGGCACGATCGCGCGCTGGCGGTAAGCGGGGCCAAGAATTTCGGGCCGATCGGCGGTGCCAGCCGGGGTTGTAATCAAAGACATGGCATTGATCCTTTGCGGTCGATGGCATAAGAGGTAAGTCGGTCGCAGCGATACTACCGAGCAACCACCCTCACCCGAAGCAGAAAAACCATGTCCGTCCTCACCGTCCTGCCACCAACCTTTTCAACGGAAAAGGTGGAAGCCATCATCCGCGACCTCTATGGAATCGGCGGCGCGTTCACGCCCCTCAACAGCGAGCGCGATCAGAATTTCCGCCTGACGGAACCGGGCGGGCAAAGCTGGGTGGTGAAGATCGCCAACCAGGCCGAGGATCTGCAGGCGCTGGACTTCCAGGCGGGACTCCTGCGCCATGTGGCGGATATCGATCCCAGCCTGCCCTTGCCGCATCTGAAATTGACTCGCGCCGGTGAAATCCTGGGCCAATGCCAAGGCGATGATGGCAGGTCGCATTTCGTCCGCATCGTCAACTATTTGCCCGGCAAACCCTTCGCCCAGGGTCACAAATCGCCGGCCCTGTTCAGAAGCTTCGGCGATGTGCTGGGTCGCCTCACCCGCGCGCTGCAGGGCTTCGGCCATCCGGGTGCCGCCCGCGTGTTCGATTGGGACGTGGCCCAGGCCGGCCGCTCACGTCTGCGTGCGCCCTTCATCGACGACCCCATTCAGCGCGAGATCGTCGAGTATTTCCTGGGCCGCTTCGACCGCATCGTGGCGCCCGCCTTGCGCCGCTGCCGCGCCCAGGTGATCCATGGCGATGCCAATGACTATAACGTGCTGGTCGATGAAGCGACCGGTGAGCGCATCGCCGGTGTCATCGATTTCGGCGACGCCATCCATTCGCCGCTGATCAACGAGCTCGCGGTCGCTGCCGCCTATGCCATCATGGACCGCGACGCGCCGATCGACGATGCCGGCATTATCGCCGCCGCCTTCCACGCCGCCAATCCGCTGCTGCCCTCGGAACTCGATCTGCTGTTCGACCTCATCGCACTTCGTCTCGTCATCAGCGTCACCATGTCGGCCTCTCGCCGTGACCGGGTGAAGGACAATCAGTATCTGGGCATCAGCGAGGCGCCGGCCTGGAATCTGCTGAAGCGCCTGCGCGCCATGGACCCGATGATCGCCGGCGGCATCCTGCGCCAGGCGTGCGGCTTTGAAGCAGCTCCCGGCGCCCGCGCGCTCATCAACTGGATCGACGCCAATCACCGAAGCTTCGCCCCCGTCCTCGACCGCGCACCGGCCGTGCAGGCCAAAGGCCTGGTCCCCTTCGGCGACAAGCAGCACCCCATCGCGATCGCCTCCGCCGCGCGCAAACCTGAGGAAGCGGAAAAACTCTGGCTGGCGGATTGCGCGAAGAACGGTGTCGAGCTTGGCATCGGCCCCTGGGGCGAGGACCGGCCGGTCTACACCGCCGATGCCTTCGCCTCGACCCTCATCCCCGGCGCCCGCCGCTCGCTGCATCTCGGCCTCGATTTCTTCCTCGCCGCCGGATCAAATGTCCGCGCGCCGATCGCAGGCCGTGTGGCCGAGGTCTTCGTCTCCGATTTGCCGCTCGATTACGGCCACGCCATCCTGCTCGAACACAATCCGACACCAGCGATCACCTTCTACAGCCTGTGGGGCCATCTCTCCGCCGCGACCGCCAAGGCACGCAAGGTCGGCGAAATGCTGCAGCCCGGCGATGTCGTGGGCCAGCTCGGCACGCATCGGGAAAACGGCGGCTGGCAGCCCCATGTGCATCTGCAGCTCATCGCCTTCCGGCCGCAGGGTGGTGCCGCGGATGTCATCGGCGCCGGCGAACCCGGCTACCGCGCCATCTGGGCGGAGCTCTTCCCCGATGCCGCAGCCTTCGCCGGGCTGCCGCCGGAAACCTTCACCCACACCGGCCGCTCGAGCGACGATCTGTTGTCGGTGCGCAAGGAAAAGCTCATCCGCAACCTCTCCATCTCGTACAAGACACCGATGAAGATGGTGCGCGGCGCTGGCGTCTTTCTCATCGACGATCGCGGCCGCGCCTATCTCGACTGCTATAACAACGTGGCGCATCTCGGCCATGCCAATCCGGAAATCGTGGCTGTACTCGCGCGCCAGGCGGCGATCCTCAACACCAACACCCGCTATCTCCACGACAACATCATCGCCTATGCCGAGAAGCTGACGGCAACGCTGCCCAAATCGCTCACCGTGGCGGCGTTTGTGTGCAGCGGCAGCGAGGCGAACGACCTTGCCTTGCGCATGGCGCGCAACCATACCCAGGCGCAGGGTGTCGTGGCGCTGGACTGGGCCTATCACGGCCATGCCACCTCACTCATCGAGGTCAGTCCCTATAAATACAAGCGCAAGGGCGGCAAGGGCCGGCCGGCCAGCACCGGCGAAGCGATGCTGCCCGATGTTTATCGCGCGCCGACCGATTGGCCCGCAGCGGAAATTGCACAGCGCTACGCGGCCTCGGTGACGGCCGCTATCGCGCAGCTTGCCGAGGGCGGCCACAAGCCGGCGGCCTTCATCGCGGAATCATTGCCGAGTTCCGCCGGCCAGATCGTGTTGCCGGCAGGCTATCTCCCCGCCGCCTACGCCGCGGCACGCGCCGCCGGCGCTGTCGTCATCGCCGACGAAGTGCAGATCGGCTTCGGCCGCGTGGGCTCCCATATGTGGGCGTTCGAGGCGGAAGGGGCGACACCCGACATCGTCACCATGGGCAAGCCGATCGGCAACGGTCATCCGATGGCAGCCCTCGTCACCACCAAGGAGATCGCCGAGAGCTTCTATAACGGCATGGAGTATTTCAACACCTTCGGCGGCAACCCCGTTTCATGCGCGGTCGGCCTCAAGGTGCTGGAGATTCTGGAACGCGACAATCTCCCTGCCAACGCGCTCCGCCTCGGCAACGACCTCCTCGCCCGCATGCGCAAGCTCATGGACAAGCATGACCGCATCGGCGACGTGCGCGGCCGTGGCCTGATGCTGGGGATCGAACTGGTCGAAGATCGTAAGACAAAGACGCCGGCCACCGCCTATGCCGGCCGCATCGTCGAAAAATGCCGCCAGCTCGGCGTGCTGCTCGGCACCGACGGCCCCTTTGACAACGTCATCAAGATGCGCCCCGCGATGGTGTTCACCGCGGCCGAAGCGGATTACCTGATGCAGGTGCTGGAGACAGCGTTCGCTGAGGTTGAGTGAGCGAATGGCTGCAAGAAAGCCCCCTCTCCCTAACCCTCCCCCACGTTGGGGGGAGGGAATACCAGCTAGTTTGAACGCCATCGGCGTAGTCAACTCGGTGAGCCCCCTCCCCCCAACGTGGGGGAGGGTCGGGGAGAGGGGGCGGACCGACCAGACCCGCTCTACCCCCTCGGAATCATGATGCAATAATACTTCTTCACATACTCGCTGCTGTGCCATTCCACATTGGCGCCCATCGGCACGAAGAACGTATCGCCCGCACGGAACGTCTGCTGCCAGCCATCCGGGTCTGACAACGTTACCGACCCTTCCAACAGATGCATCAGCTCATGGCGCGGAAACGGTATTGCCTTGCGGCGATAGGGCGTCGAATCCCAGACGCCCATGGTCCATTGACGGCTGCCATCCTCGAACCAGTTGCGCCCGCTCTGTTCCGGGCTGGGGCTGAGCAGCATGTTGGCGGCCGGTGAGTCGGTCTTCGTGCGCGGCAAGGACGCGTCGATCTTCAGGATTTGCTGCGCGCTGCCCTTGGCCGGGTCCGCGCCGGAGGCGTCATCGAAGATCACGTAGTATTTCTTGATATAGCCGCTCTGGCGCCATTGGCAGACCAGCCCCTTGGGGATGACGAAGCTCTCGCCGGCCGATACCGTCGTCTCGCGGCCGTTCGCCTCAACCATGGTGACCGCGCCTTCCAGCACGATCATGAATTCGTTGACCGGATAGGGGCTCATTTTGCCGGTAAAGGCCGTGCAATCCCACACGCCCGCGGTCAAGCCGATCTTCGGATCGTGGAAATACTCGATGCCGCGCTGCACCGGCGTGCCGTCGACGAGTTCCGCCGCCGGAATCTCGCTCATCGAGGCGAGGCCTTCATTGTTGACGCCGTTTTCGGCGAATTTGATGACTCGTTGAATCGTCACGTCCCGCTCCCCTGCCCAAGTTCGGGGCGCATTTGACGCGGGAAAAGGTGGAGGGGTCAAGTCCACTGTACTTTACTGTCATGGTCCGCGAACGCGGACCACCCACGAATTTTTGGGGAACAGAAGAAAAAAAATAGTGGGTGGTACGCCATAGCGGACCAAAAACAAAAAAAAAATAACAACACGAACCTCACCCACTTACCGCTAGTAGCTGATTCGGCAATCCCATGAATGACACGCTCGATATAAAGCCCACGCGCGAAATCGATGAGCGGCGTTTCACCCCCCGGCTCGCCTTGGGCCGTGATCACGCGCAGGAAATGCGCTGCTTCCATCACCTTAAGATCATTGAAGCCGAGACCATGGCCCGGCGCCGGGCAGAAGCGGTCATAAGGTTGATGTAGCGGCCCGGTGAGGATGGTTCGAAACCCGCGCGTCCCCTCCGCCCCTTCGGCGGTGAACAGCTGCAGTTCGTTCATGCGCTCCTGGTCGCAGATGAGATTGCCCCGGCTGCCATGCACTTCCCAGGCGAGATGATTCTTGCGACCCCAGGCGACCCGGCTCGCCGCCAGCACCCCGGTGAATCCGGATTTGAATCGCACCACGGCCTGGGCGATGTCCTCGTTCTCCACTTCGCCGGTCTTACCGGGCTCGTTAGGTACCGGGCGGCGCTTATACGCCGTATCTATGTCCGCCGAGACAGACTCGATCGGCCCCACGAGATGGAGCGCAATCGAGACCAGATGGCACATGATGTCGCCCAGCACGCCGAGCCCCGCGGTTTCCAGGCGGCAGCGCCAGGACCAGGGCAGATCGCCATCGGCCATGTAATCTTCATCGACCGTGCCGCGGAAATGCAGCACGCGGCCGATCTCGCCACCTTCGATCAGGCGCTTGGCGTGGCCGATCGCCGGGTTCTGCGCATAATTATAACCAAGCAAAGTGCGGCCCTTGGCCTTCGCCGCAGCAGCAGCCATCGCCTCGGCATCCGCCAATGTCAGCGCCATCGGTTTCTCACACCAGACATGCTTGCCGGCCGCCAAGGCGGCCAGCGCCATCTCCCGGTGGTCGGAGTTGGGCGCGGTAATCGAGACGATGTCGACCTTGGGGTCATTGATGACGTCACGCCAATTGGCCGTGGCCCGGCCGAACCCAAATTGATCGGCGCGCAACTTCGCCTGCTCGGCATCGAGATCGCAGAGGATTTCGAGGCGCGGCGTCGGTACGTCGCCGAAGGTGCCCTTGACCGCATGCCAGGCCAGCGCATGGCACTTGCCCATGAAGCCCGTGCCGATGAGACCGATACCAAGTGATGTCATGTGTTCTTCCGAAAGGATCAACCAGAAAGAATCAAACCGTGCCGGACAGCTCGGCCGAAAGGTCCTGCAACTCGCGCCCGCCGGCCATGAGGTTCTGGAGATCGTCGAGTTCGATCTCGCTTTTGGCATAGGTGCCCAATGTTTTGCCGCGATTGAGCACGGTGAAGCGGTCGCCCACCGCATGGGCATGGCGCACATTATGGGTGATGAAGATGACGCCAAGGCCCTTCTGGCGGACCTGGAAGATGTATTTCAGCACCATCGACGTCTGCCGGACGCCAAGCGCCGAGGTGGGCTCGTCGAGGATCAGCACCTTGGCACCGAAATAGACGGCCCGCGCAATGGCGACGCATTGCCGCTCGCCGCCCGACAGCGTGCCCACCGCCTGCTGCGGGTTGCGAATGTCGATGCCGATGCGCACCATTTCCTCGCGCGCCACCTTGTCGGCAAAGCCCATATCCATGAATTTCAGCGGACCGACGCGCTTCAGCGGCTCGCGGCCCATGAAGAAATTCCGCGTGATCGACATCAGCGGGATCATGGCGAGATCCTGATAGACCGTGGCGATGCCGGCATTCAAGGCATCGCGCGGACTTTCAAAGGCGATCTTCTCGCCATCGACCAGGAAGTCGCCTTGGCTCGGTTTGTGAACACCGGACAGCGTCTTGATCAGAGTGGACTTGCCGGCGCCGTTATCGCCCAGCAGGCACAGCACCTCGCCGGCATTGACCGACAGCGAGACGCCATTGAGGGCGATGACGGGCCCGAAATTCTTGACCAGGTCGCGGACTTCGATGAGGGGCGCGTTTGACTTGCTCATCTCAGCGCTCCCCTGTCACGCGGCGGCGGACAAAGTTGTTGAACAACACCGCGAACAGCAGCATGACGCCGAGGAAGACGCGGAACCAGTCGTTATTGATGCCGGTGAACAGAATGCCGATCTGCACCACGCCGAAGATGAGCGCACCGAGACAGGCACCGATCACCGAGCCATACCCCCCGGTAAGGAGGCACCCGCCGATGACCGCGGCGATGATCGCCTCAAACTCCTTCAGCAAGCCGCGGTCGGCTGCGGCCGAGCCGAATTCGAACACCTGGCAGGCCGCATAGACCGTTGCGCAGAAGGCGGTCAGCATGAACATGGAAATCTTCACCGCATTCACCGGCACGCCGACATTGCGCGCGGCCTTCGCATCGCCGCCGCTGGCGAAGATCCAATTGCCGTAATGAGTGCGGCTGAGCACGATGCCGGCCAGGATGGCGATGACGACGGCCCAGACGATGACCATCGGGATGCCGGGCACCGACGGGGCGCCATTGGGCAGCTTGTTGATGATGCCTTGTTCCGCCAGGAACACGAAGAAGGCGCCGCCGACCTTGCCGCCGAACAGCCAGCCGACAAAGGTGCCTTCCGCTGCCTCGCGCACGCCACCGACGATGGTGCGGTTCGCAAACAGGATGGAGAGCGCGATAGTAAGGCCGCGCAGGATGAAGAGTGACGCGAGAGTGACGATGAAGGATGGCAGACCCGTGCGGACCACGATCAGGCCATTGAGGAATCCGATGCCGAGCGCGCCGGCAAAGGCAAGGACGACGGACAGCCAGACGGGGACGCCGAAATAGATGGTGGGGATGGCGATCATCATGCCGGCAAAGCCGATCATCGATCCCAGCGACAGATCGAACTCGCCCGAAATCATCAGCAGCGCGGCACCGACCGCCAGGATCATCAGCTGCGCCGAGACGGTGGTCCAGTTGAGGATGCCGTCGGCTGCGAACATGCCGGAGCCTTGGGCGGTCATGCCGAAGAACAGGAATACCAGGATGGTCCCGGCAAGCGCGCCGAATTCCGGCTTCGACAGCAAGTGGCGCAGGGTCGATTCCTGCCCCAGTCTCTCGTCGCTCTTGACCTCAGCCGACATCGACAACTCCGTCATGGCAACTCATATGAAAGATGGCCGTATGAAGAAAGTAGGCCCGGGAGCGGCGCTCCCGGGCCCAATCTGACCGGATCAGATGATCAGCGATATTCGCCGGCGAGCTTCTCGACCGTGCCGACATTGTCCTTGGTGACAAAGCCGGGGCCGGAATTGACGCTGTTGCCGGGCATGATGCCATAGCGATTGAAGAGTGTCAGGAACACCACCGGCAGATAGCCCTGCAGATAGGGCTGCTGGTCGATGGCGGATTCGATGACGCCGTCCTTGATCGCCTGGGCGATGTCGGGTGACAGATCGAAGGTGATGAAGTTGTACTTGGCAGCGCTGCCGCCATCCTTCAGCAGTTTAATGGTCGGTTCGGCGGAGTTCGGCCCGAGCGCCAGGATGCCGTTGGTATCCGGGTGGTTGGCGAGATACGCCTTCACCTTGTTGAGGACGTCGGTGGGATCCATGCCGGAATCCAGCATCTGGTCGCCAAGCGGCACGCCCAGAGCATCGGCATAGCCCTGGCAGCGTTCGACGGAGGCCGGGTTGGTGATGTAGTGGTTGATGCACAGGAACGATGTGACGCCCGCCGCCTTGGCGCGTTTGCCGGCACCCATGCCCGCGTCATATTCCGGCTGGCCGACATGCAGCATGGCGCCCAACTCTTCGCTCTGCTTGATGGTGCCCGAATTGACCGTGATCACCGGGATGCCCTTGGCGATCGCGTCCTTGATCGGCCCCTGCAGCACGTCGAAATCGGCGATCGTGGTGATGATGCCGTTGGGGTTCGAGGCCGCCGCCTGCTGGATGATGCGCGCCATGTCAGCGAGATCGCCTGACGGCGGGTTGCGGTATTCGACCGTCACCTTCATGTCGCTCTCGGCGTTCTTGAGCGCCGTCTTGATGGTGTTCCACCACGAATCCGAATCCGGCGCATGGCTGACGAAGACGAAGCGCTCGCCCTCCGCCGCCGCCGGCCCGGCTAGCCCAACCGCAAACAGCGCGGCCACGGCAACCAGGGTCGATTTGAAAAGGGTCTTCATTGTGCGTTCCTCCCGCAAGATGCTTCTTTTGATGGGCTTATCGGGAGATCGGCCTCTCCCAAATCTGTTCCATTTCAGGAATGGATTGTTTATTTTTCGTTTCTTGTGGAATGGATTTTCCATTTTTTGCAACCTGTGTCAATACTGAAATGGGGGCTATGGTGCCTCAAACTTGAATCGGGCGGGGGTTGGGATGGTGGGGTTGCCGACGGATTTCGAGGCGTTGCGGACCTTGACGCTGGCGCGGCGGGAGGGGATGCCCAAGCGGCTGGCGCAGGTGGCGGAATATGCGCTGACGCATCCCGATGAGATCGCCTTCGGCACCACGGTCGAGATCGCGGCGAAGGCGGCAGTGCAGCCCTCGACTTTGGTGCGCTTTGCCAAGACTTTGGGCTATGCCGGGTTTTCCGATCTGCAGGATGTGTTCCGCTCGCGCCTCAAGGATCAATGGCCGAACTACCAGGAGCGGCTTGCTGCGTTGCGGCAGAGCCATGACCCCAGGAGCGGGTCGGGTGCCCTGCTGGACGGATTCGTGGGGGCAGCCGCGGCCTCGCTGCAGCGCCTCCACAAGACCATGGACCCGGCCCTCATCGACCAGGCGGCGGATATCCTGGCGAAGGCCGAGACGATCTATCTCATTGGCCAGCGCCGCGCCTATCCGATCGCCTCATACCTTGCTTATGCGTTTTCGAAGCTGCGCATCCGCACCGGTCTCATCACCAATATCGCCAGCCTGGGGAATGAGGAGGCAGCCTTCGCGGGCCCCCGCGATGCCGCCATCGCCATCAGCTTCACGCCCTATACGCCGGTGACGATCGGCCTCGCCACGACGCTGCAGGAGCGGCAGGTGCCGGTGATCGCGATGACGGATTCGCCGTTCAGCCCGCTCGCCCCCCTGTCCAAGGTGCTGTTCGAGATCGTGGAGACGGATTACGCCGCCTTCCGTGCCATGTCGGCGACGACCTGCCTTGCCATGACGCTGGCGGTCGCGGTCGGTGAGCGCCGCGACGCCAGCTGACGGTCCATTATCCCAGGCGGACGGTCTTGCCTGATTTAGCGGATTCCGTTGCCGCATCAGCCAATTCCAGCGCTTTCAGGCCATCGATGCCGGTCGGATACAGCACGGAGCCCGCGAGAACACTTTCGATGAAGGTGTCGATCTCCGTCCGATAGGCGGCGGCATAGCGTTCCAGGAAGAACGGCAAGGCGGGTTCGGTGGTGAAGCCATGGGACCCCGCCTTCTCCACCGTGGTCAGCGGCACGTTATGGGCGCGCAGCATGCCGAGCGCACCGTGCACCTCGATCCGCTGGTCATAGCCGAAGGTGGCGCGGCGCGAATTGGAGATCTGGCAGAGCTTGCCACTCGCGGTCTTGAGGTTGACCACGGCGCTGTCGAAATCACCCGCCGTCCCGATGGCGGGGTCGACCAGGGCCGCCGCCATCGCCGAGACCTCGACCGGCTCCTCGCCCAGCAGATAGCGGGCGAGATCCAGGTCATGGATCATCATGTCGCGGAAGATGCCGCCCGACCGGGCGATGTAGGAGACTGGCGGTGGCGAGGGGTCCTTGGAGATGATGCTGACGATCTCCGGCGCGCCGATCTCGCCTTCCAGCAAACGCTGCTTCAGCGCGTGGAAATTGGGATCGAAGCGGCGGTTGAAGCCGATCATGAGCTTGCCGCCGGCGGTCGTCACGACATCAAGGCATTGGCGCACCCGCGCCGCCGACAGATCGACCGGCTTCTCGCAGAACACAGCCTTGCCCGCCTTGACGGCGAGTTCGATCAGGTCGGCATGGGTGTCGGTTGGCGTGCAAATGAGGACGGCACCGACCGAGCTGTCGGCAATCACCGCCTCGTTGCTGGCGAAGACTTTGGCGCCGGTTGCCTGCGCCAAACTGGCCGCGGCATCCGCGCTGACATCGGTCACCCCGACCAGCCGGGCCTTCGGATGAGCGGCTACATTGCGGGCATGAATCTGCCCGATTCGGCCGGCGCCCAACACGCAAATGCTAATCATTCGCAACTCCAATCAAATCCAAAAGAGAATAAACATTCCGTCATTGACACAAGATAGAACGAGTGTTTCATTATCGCAAGCAAGGAAGCGGGCGCAAACCCGTGATTTCCGTCGTCGAAAATGTCCCTGTCTGCAGGTTCCGGGGGATGTTTTAGAGTTTCGCGCCCGGTAGCTGGAGAGCATGGATGACTACGGATCATAAAGCCAAGGATCTCGACGTCATCACCATCGGCCGGTCCTCGGTCGACCTCTATGGCCAGCAGATCGGCGGCCGGCTGGAGGATATGGCGACCTTGGCCAAATCCGTTGGCGGCTGCCCCACCAACATCGCCATCGGCACGGCGCGCCTGGGTCTCAAATCCGCGCTCATCACCCGGGTGGGCGACGAGCATATGGGCCGCTTCATCCGCGAGCAGTCGGCGCGGGAAGGTGTCGAGATCGCCGGGATCAAGACCGACCCTGCCCGGCTCACCGCCCTCGTCATCCTGGGTGTTCGCGACAGCGACAGTTTCCCGCTCATCTTCTACCGCGAGAATTGCGCCGACATGGCGCTGGAACCCGCTGACATCGATCCGGCGCTAATCAAGCGCGCCAAGGCGATCGTCGTCACCGGCACGCATTTCTCCCGCGAGAATACGGCGGCCGCACAGAACAAGGCCATCGAGCTTGCCCGCGCCCATGGCGGCAAGATCGTGTTCGATATCGATTACCGGCCGAACCTTTGGGGCCTGGCCGGGCACGGCGCCGGTGAATCGCGCTATGTTTCATCGGCTGCGGTGACCGAACGGCTGCAGAAGATTCTGCCGCTCTGCGATCTCATCGTCGGCACACTGGAGGAAATCCGCATCGCCAGCGGCTGCGAAGATGAACTTGCCGCCCTGCGGCGCATTCGCGAACTCAGCCAGGGTACTATCGTTCTCAAGCGCGGGCCGATGGGCTGCGTGGTCTTCCCCGGCGCCATTCCGGCGACGGTCGAAGATGGTATCGTCGGCAAAGGCTTCCCGATCGAGGTCTATAACGTGCTGGGGGCGGGAGATGCCTTCATGTCCGGCTTCTTGCGCGGCTGGCTGCGCGACGAGCCGCACGGGACCAGCGCCACCTGGGCCAATGCCTGTGGGGCACTCACCGTTTCGCGCCTGCTCTGCTCGCCGGAGATCCCCACCTGGCCGGAACTGCAGTTCTTCCTGACACAGGGCAGCAGCTATCGGTCCTTGCGCCATGACCCTGCGCTCAATCATCTCCACTGGGCAACCACGCGGCAGGGTGAGTGGCCGAGCCTGATGGCCTTTGCCATCGACCACCGCGCCCAGCTCGACGTGATCGCGGACCGGGTCGGGGCACCACGCACACGTATCAGCAACTTCAAGGTGCTGGCCGTGGAGGCTGCGGCCAAGGTGGCGGCCGGCCGACCCGGATTCGGCATGCTCATCGATGGCAGCTATGGCCGCGAGGCGCTGTTCCGCGCCGCGGACCATGGTTTCTGGCTGGGGCGGCCGGTGGAAAAACCGGGGTCGCGCCCCTTGCGCTTCGAGACCCATGATCTTGGCAGCCATCTGGCCGAATGGCCGTTGAGCCATACCATCAAATGCCTGTGCTTCTATCACCCGGATGATTCGGCAGAGTTGCGCGCCGAACAGGAAGAGCGGCTGCTGATCCTGCAGGATGCCGCCACCACCGCGGGGCGCGAATTGCTGGTCGAAATCATCGCCGGCAAGAACGGCAAGCTGGGCGACGGCACGGTGGCCGGCATCATTTCGCGGCTTTACGATCTGGGCCTGCGGCCGGATTGGTGGAAGCTGGAGCCGCACGCGACCAAGACCGCCTGGCACAATATCGGCGAGGTCATCCGCGCACGCGATCCGCTGTGCCGCGGCGTCGTATTGCTGGGGCTGGAAGCCAGCGAAGAAGCGCTCAACGAAGGTTTTGCCCTTGCCGCCAGCGAGCCCATCGTCAAAGGTTTCGCCGTCGGCCGCACCATCTTCGCCGATGCCGCGGAAGCGTGGCTTGCCGGCAAGATCGACGACGCGGCGGCGATTGCCGACATGGCCGGCCGGTTCGCACGGCTGATCCAGGCCTGGCAACGCGCGCTGGCACAGCATTCGCGCGCGGCGTGATGGGTTGGTTTGCGTTGGCGAACGGTGGTTTGGTGGATAAAAACTCGTGGGTGGTCCGCCTTCGCGGGCCATGACGAGTAAGGGATGCGGAAGGGTGCAAGTGAGTGGGTATGGACGACGCGCGCGTGACGTGGTGCGTTTTTCATCGTCATGGTCCGCGAAGGCGGACCACCCACGAGTTGCTTTCTTCACACACCCATAAATAAAGACTGGGCAGGGAACGATGACAAAGACCATCCGGCTGACCATGGCGCAGGCTGTGGCGCGTTATCTGGCAGCGCAGCGAACGATGCGCGGCGGGAAAGAGTTGCCGTTGTTCGCTGGCGTATGGGCGATCTTCGGGCATGGCAATGTGTCGGGGTTTGGCGAGGCGCTGTATCAGCAGCGCGCGCACCTGCCGACCTACCGGGCGCATAACGAACAGGGCATGGCCCATGCCGCCATCGCTTTTGCCAAGGCGGCGCGGCGGCGGCAGGTGATGGCCTGCACCACCTCGATCGGGCCGGGTGCCACCAATATGGTGACGGCGGCAGCACTTGCCCATGTCAACCGCTTGCCGGTTCTGTTCCTGCCCGGCGATGTGTTTGCCAACCGCCGTCCGGACCCGGTGCTGCAGCAGGTCGAGGATTGGGGCGACGGCACCGTGTCGGCCAATGATTGCTTCCGCCCCGTCTCGCGCTATTTCGACCGCATCGCGCGGCCGGAGCAGATCCTGGTAGCACTCCCACGCGCCATGTCGGTGCTGACCGACCCCGCCGAATGCGGGCCGGTGACCTTGGCGCTGTGCCAGGACGTACAGGCGGAAGCCTATGATTATCCTGAGACGTTTTTTGCGCCCAAGCTATGGCGGACGCGGCGGCCGGAGCCGGATCGCGATGAGCTGGCGGCAGCACTCGCGGCGCTTATGCGCGCCAAGAAACCGCTCCTGGTCGTGGGTGGCGGCGTGCTCTATTCGGAAGCGGAAACCGCGCTTGCAAAGTTCGCCGACCGTCACGGCATTCCGCTTGCCGAGACACAGGCCGGGAAATCATCCATCAGCATCGATCATCGGCTGAACATGGGCGCCATCGGCGTCACCGGATCGAGTTCGGCCAATGCGCTCGCCGCCGATGCCGACGTCATCCTGGCGGTCGGCACGCGGTTGCAGGATTTCACCACCGGATCGCGGGCGCTGTTCAAGCAGAAGGGCCGTACCATCATCGGGCTCAACACGCAGCCTTTCGACGCGGCGAAACACGGTGCGCTGTCCTTGGTGGCCGATGCAAAAGCGGGCTTGGCGGCGCTGGATCGGGCTTTAAGCGACTGGACAGCGCCCGGCGTGTGGCAGAAGCGCGCCAGATCGCTGCACAAGGTCTGGCTGGCGGAACATGCCGAAGCGGTTGCAGCGCCGACATCCAAGAAATCGCACCCCAGCGACGGCCAGGTGATCGGCGCCGTACAGCGCGCGGGAAAACCCAGCGATATCGTGGTCGGCGCCTCGGGCGGTTTGCCGGGCGAGCTGCACAAGCTATGGCAGTCAGGCGCTGCCGGCGGCTATCACCTGGAATACGGCTTCTCCTGCATGGGTTATGAGATCGCCGGCGGTGTCGGCGTCAAAATGGCGCAGCCTTCGCGCGAGGTCATCGTGATGGTGGGCGACGGATCCTACCTGATGATGAATTCGGAGATCGCGACCTCGGTCATGCTGGGGCAGAAGCTGATCATCGTGGTGCTCGACAATCGCGGCTATGGCTGCATCAACCGGCTGCAGCGCGCGACCGGCGGCGAGAGCTTCAACAATCTGCTGCGCGACACGCGGCATGAGACGCTGCCCGCGATCGACTTTGCGCAACATGCGGCGAGCCTGGGCGCGGTAAGTGAAACCGTTGCCACGACCGCAGAGCTTGAATCCGCCATGCAACGCGCGCGGAAGGCCGACCGGACGGCGGTCATCGTCATCGAAACCGATCCGCTCATCACCACTGAGGCCGGCGGTGCCTGGTGGGATGTGCCGGTGCCGGAAGTTTCCGCCCGCCCCAAGGTCCGCGCGGCGCGCGAGAGCTATGTCAAAGCGACCAAACGTCAAATCATCGGAGACTGATCACCATGGCCGTCCGTTTCGGCACCAACCCCATCGCCTGGTCGAATGACGATCTGCGCAGCCTCGGCGGCGCCACGCCGCTGGAAACCTGTTTGAAAGAGGCGAAACAGGCCGGCTTCGAGGGCATCGAGCTGGGCCACAAATTCCCGCGCGAGGCTGTCGCCCTCAAAAAGGTGTTGGCGCCAAGCGGCCTCGATCTGGTGTCCGGCTGGTATTCCTGCGAGCTGCTGTTGCGCGATGCCAAAGAAGAACTGACACATATCCGCGCGCATCTCGATCTCTTGAAGGCGATGGGCGCGACCGTGCTGATCATCGCCGAGACGTCGAATGCCATTCACGGCGATCTCGACAAGCCAATCTCGCAACGGCCGACACTGGAGCCCGGACAATGGGCGGAGTTCGGCCGACGCATGACCGAGGTGGCGAAGGGTGTGAAGGCCGAAGGATTGCGCCTCGTCTATCACCATCACATGGGCACCGTCGTGCAGAGTGCCGATGACATCCATGCCTTCATGGCGGCCACAGGGCCGGAGGTCGACCTGCTGCTCGACACGGGCCATGCGACCTTTGCCGGGGCCGATCCGGTGGCGCTGGCGAGAGCATATGCCGCCCGCATCCGTCATGTGCATTGCAAGGATGTGCGGCTCGAGGTCCTGGCCGAGGTGCGCAAGAAGGATAAGAGCTTCCTCGGCGCTGTGGTCGATGGCTGCTTCACCGTGCCGGGCGATGGCGGGGTCGATTTCGTCACCGTGCTGAAACAGCTGCCGGGCTATCAGGGCTGGCTGGTGGTGGAAGCCGAGCAGGACCCGGAGAAGGCAAACCCGCTGAAATATGCCACCATGGGGGCCGCCAATCTGAAGCGCTTTGCCGCGGCCGCCGGACTCGCCGCCGCCTGATTGTCCTGGGAGATTTTCAAATGCCGAAACTGCTGGTGAAACACCACGCCCCGGACATGACCGGCTGCACCTTGTCCGTGACGCCGGAAAGTGCCGGGTGGAAACATGTCGGCTTTGCTGCCTATCGCCGCAAGGCGGGTGAGACGGCGAAATGGCATTTCAAGGACCGCGAGAGCTGCCTTGTCATCCTGTCCGGGACCGCGACGGTGAAGGCGCCGGGTGAGACCTTCGAGAAGATCGGCGCGCGGAAAAGCGTGTTCGAGGGCAATGCGGCCTCGGTCTATGCGCCCGCCGACACGCAGATGGCATTGACGGCGGAGACCGATCTTGAATTCGCCATCTGCTCGGCGCCCGGCACGCAGAAATTTCCGGTGCGGCTGATTGCACCTGGCGATGTCGGCGAAGAGAAGCGCGGCCAAGGCACCAATACACGCTTCGTGCGCAACATCCTGCCCGACACGGCGCCCGCCGATTCACTGCTGGTGGTCGAGGTGGTGACACCGGGCGGACATTGGTCGTCCTATCCGCCGCACAAGCATGACCGCGATGCACTGCCGGAGGAGTCGTATCTCGAGGAGACCTATTACCACCGCCTCAACCCGCCGCAGGGCTTTGCCTTCCAGCGGGTCTATACCGATGACCGCTCGCTCGACGAGACGATGGCGGTCGAGGATGGCGATTGCGTGATGGTGCCGCGCGGCTATCACCCGGTCGGCGCGCCCCATGGCTATGACCTCTATTACCTCAATGTCATGGCCGGACCCACGCGCCGCTGGGTGTTCAAAAACGATCCGCAGCATGAATGGATGGTCAAACCGGCCGTTTGATTCTAGGAATCTCCATCACACTGGATGGAGATCTCCCCATGGACCGGCCGCCGCTGCCACCTTTCACTGCCGAAACCGCCGCACAGAAAGCGCGCCTTGCCGAGGATGGCTGGAACAGCCGCGACCCGGCGCGGGTGGCGCTGGCCTATACGCAAGACAGCCGCTGGCGCAACCGGGCCGAATTCCTGCAAGGGCGCGACGCCATCGAAGCCTTTCTGATGCGGAAATGGCAGCGCGAGCTGGATTACCGCCTGATCAAAGAGCTCTGGGCCTATCAGGGCAACCGCATCGCGGTCCGCTTTGCCTATGAATGGCATGACGATAGCGGGCAGTGGTTCCGCTCTTACGGCAATGAGAATTGGGAGTTCGATGCGCATGGCCTGATGCAATGGCGCATCGCCAGCATCAACGACGCGCCCATTGCCGAGAGTGCCCGGAAATTTCATTGGCCGCTCGGGCGCCGGCCGGACGATCATCCGGGATTGAGCGCGCTGGGGTTTTGAGGGGCGCCGGGCAATATCTCGACGGCGGTTTTTTTAATCGTCATGGTCCGCGAAGGCGGACCACCCACGACTTACTTTCTTCAGCTACCCGCAAACTCGTGGGTGGTCCGCCTTCGCGGACCATGACGAAGAATGTAACGCGTCAGCCGGAGTCCAAGACTAAAATCCCACACCAGTCGAACAGCCCACCAAAACTCCGATTTTTTCCTACTCTGATCAATGGGTTGGAAGACACTTTGACGCGACTCGGGATTTAAGGTTAATACTTCGTTAAGGGGAATGGGCGGATCTAACACGATCGGGCTGGGCAAACGGGCTGGATCTTGTTGGAGCTCCCCACCTTCAGAAGGACAGGACAACCCGGTTTGAGCCCGCCTCGGTCAGGTGCTTAGCCTGATTCGCTGCCCGTGCTCGGAGATGACACCAGGGCGATGATGGTCTGGCGATGAGCACCGCGCGCAGGTATTGGCTGGTCGTGATGGTCGTCATCACCTTCCTGGCCGCCATCGGCATCAGCGTCCAGATCCTGATATCGAGCGCCCTCGACGGGCATCGCAGCCTCAAGAATGTGGCCTGGGCGGCAGCGCAGCTGGAGATCGAATATCTGCAGTTCAAGCATGCCTTCAGCGGCTATGCCGGGGTCTCGCAATCGGTGCCGGCGACGTTCCTGGCGACCCGCCTCTCCGTGTTCCAGAACCGCATCCGCGTGCTGAAGCAGGAGACCGACCCCACCGAGCTTGCCGCCGATCCCTCTTACGACAAGCTGATTGCCAATCTCGACCAGGCGGTCGAGGCCAATTCGCCGGTCCGCCTCGCACTGGCCAGCAAGGACGCCGAGACGCACCGGGCGGCGCTCAACAAGCTGGCGCAGCTTGACTCACCCATCCGCTCCTGGGTGCAGGATGTCATGCTGCACAGCAATCCCGACCGGCAGAAGGAAGAGCTGATCGAGGCGGAACTGAAAGCCGCCGCCGTCATGTCGGTGGCGGTGCTGGCCGGCATCGCGCTCATCTTCATCCTGCTGCGCAGCATCAAGCGGCTGGAATCCTCGCGCGAACGGGAACGCGAGGCCAGGCTGCGCGTCGATCATGCCAGCCGCGTCAAGGACACGTTCCTTGCCGTGGTGACCCATGAACTCCGCACGCCGCTCAATGCGGTGATCGGCTTCTCCGAGCTGATGAAATCGCGCGCGGGCAAGACACAGGACAAGGAATTCGATTCCTGGACCGACGAAGTTCTGCTGGCCGGCAAGCATCTCCTCACTCTCGTCAACCAGACCATCGACATGTCGAAGATTTCCGCCGGCAAGCAGGCGCTGGCCCCGGCGCAGTTCGACCTCCGCGTGCTCATCGCGGACAGCATCAACAGCATCAAGCGGCAGATCAATCATGACCAGGCGGGGGCAGCACAGGAACTGACCACCGCGCTACCGGCGCAGGATGTGATGATCTGGGCGGATGAAGCCTGGCTGCGGCAGGCGCTGCTGAATGCCATCCTGCATGGTCGCCGCCACACGGCGGGCACGAGGCCGATCGAGATCTCGGTCTCGCATCTGGGTCAGCGTGCGAAGATCCATATCGGCAACGATCTGCGCGCCGGCACCGAGGGCGTGGCCACCACGGCAGCGTTCGATCCGTTCCTGCAGGGCGAGCTTGGCCTCAACCGCGGGAGCCATGGCCTCGGCCTCGAACTCCCCATCGCGAAGGCGATCGTCGAGGCGCATGAGGGTACCTTGCGCTATGAAACAGCCCCGAACTTTTTCCGGGTATTGATCGACTTGCCGCTGAAGGCGCGCGCTCTATGATAGCGCGATCATTCAGATGAGGATTCGACGATGCCCTATGTTGCCGCCGACGACCGCTATGAGAAAACACCCTATCGCCGCAGCGGGCGGAGCGGACTGAAGCTGCCGGCGATTTCGCTGGGGCTGTGGCAGAATTTCGGCGGCGTGGATGCGCTGGAAACGCAGCGGGCGATCATCCGGCGCGCCTTCGATCGTGGCGTCACCCATTTCGACCTCGCCAATAATTACGGGCCGCCGCCAGGCTCGGCCGAGGAGAATTTCGGCGTCATCTATGCGCAGGATCTGAAACCCTATCGCGACGAGATCCTGGTCTCGACCAAGGCCGGCTACCTGATGTGGGACGGGCCCTATGGCGAATGGGGTTCGCGGAAATATGTGCTGGCGAGCCTGGACCAGAGCCTGAAGCGCATGGGCCTCGATTACGTCGACATCTTCTATTCGCACAGGCTGGATCCGGAGACACCGCTCGAGGAGACGATGCGGGCGCTGGATCACGCGGTGCGGTCGGGCAAGGCGCTTTATGTCGGCATCTCGTCGTATTCGCCGGACGCCACACGGAAGGCTCAGGCCCTGTTGAAGGAGATGGGGACGCCCTGCCTCATCCACCAGCCTTCCTATTCGCTGCTCAATCGCTGGGTCGAGGATGGCTTACTGGATACGCTCTCGGAACTCGGCATCGGGTGCATCGCCTTCTCGCCCTTGGCGCAAGGTTTTCTCACCAACAAATACCTCAAAGGCGTGCCGGCGGATTCGCGGGCGGCGTTGAACGGGTCGTTCCAGCAGAGCTTCCTCACTGAGGCCAATCTGGGGCGCATCCGCGGTTTGAATGCGATCGCCGAGAAGCGCGGGCAGACTCTGGCGCAGATGGCGATCGCCTGGGTGCTGAAGGACCCGCGCGTCACCTCGGCGCTCATTGGGGCGCGCAATGTGGCGCAGTTGGATGACTCGCTGGGGGCGCTCAACAAGCTCAGCTTCAGCGAGGCTGAGCTCAAGGAAATCCACGCGCTCGCCACGGATGGCGGCATCGATCTGTGGCGCAAGGGGTCGGGCGACAAACCGCTCGTCTGATTACGTCAGGCGCTCGATGATCGCCATGGCGGCCGCAGGGTTCAACACCTTGTGGCCGCTGATGACATAGAGGAAGACATCGCGCGGCGTCTTGGCGGGTTTGGGCGGTGTCACATAACCCAGATCCTTCGGCGCGCCGCCGGCCGCCCATTCCGCGGCGCGGCTAGCCCAGAGATCGAGCGCTTTCTTGGGATAGCCGAGCTTTTCACCCTCCTGGGTGCCCATGATGCGGGCATAGACGAAGGGGCCGGTGATGTCCGGAATGAGCGGATAGTCCGAATCCGCGCCGAGGATCACGGCAACGCCGTATTCTTTCGCCAGCGCGATGAAGTCCGGTGACTTGAAACTGTCATGGCGCACTTCGACGGCGTGCATCAGCTTGCGGCCGTCATGGGATTTCGGCAGCAGCTTCAGAAAAGCTTCGAAATCATCGGGGTCGAATTTCTTGGTCCCCATGAACTGCCAATTGAGCGGGCCGAGCTTGTTCTTGAGTTCGGTGATACCGCTGGTCAGGAATCTCTCGATCGACGATCCGGCTTCGGCCAGCACGCGGCGGTTGGTGGCAAAGCGCGGGCCCTTCAAGGCGAAGATGAAATCCTCCGGCGTCTCATCATGCCATTTGGCGAAGCTTTCCGGCTTCTGCGAGCCATAATAAGTGCCGTTGACCTCGATCGAGGTCAGCTTGCTGCTGGCATATTCCAGCTCGCGCTTCTGGGCGAGGCCATCCGGATAGAAGACACCGCGCCAGGGCTCGAAGGTCCAGCCGCCGATACCGACATGAATGCCGTTCTTTTTTCCGGCCGGCTTTGGAATCGCCGCCTTGGATTGCTTCGCCACGTCCTGCCACTCCCGTTTCCGCCCAAACAATGCCGGGTCACAAGTGCCTCAATCGACTTGTTCGATCCTAGCGCCTGGGATGCATTTGTCACGGGCGGAACGGGATGCGGCAGTAAGTTCGGCGTTTAACCGACGGCGGCGGTATGGAGATGCGCCGCCCGGTAGCGGGCCGCCGGCTTGTCCTTGGAGAGATTGGGGCCGAGGGCCAGGCGGGCCGCACTGGCTGCATTCCAATCGGCGGCGGCAGGGAGCGAGGGAATGGTAATGACCTCGCCCTGATCGAGGCCGACCAAGGCCGCGTCCACCAGATCATCCACCTCCATCACCATGGTCGGGTCGAGCTTGGCGATATCATGGCCGGCCCGCTCAAAGATTTCCGTGCGGGTATAGCCCGGCAGCACGGCCTGCAGGCGCACGCCGCTCTTGGCCGCCTCGCCGTGCAACGACAGCGTCAGGTTGAGCACGAAGGCCTTGGTGCCGCTATAGGTGCCCTGGAAGATTTCCGGCACCAGCGCCACGGCGGAGGCGATGTTGACGATGGTGCCCTGGCCCCGCGCCGCAAAGACGGTGGCGGCCGCGACCGCCAAGCGATTGAGCGCCGTGATGTTGACGTCGATCATCTGATCGAGCAGGTCGATATCGGCGCCGATCAGCGGCCCCGCCGGCCCGATACCGGCGTTATTGACCAGAAGTGAAATTGCCGGATCGGTGCGAATGCGCTGCTCGACCTTCTGCACATCGCCTTTCCGGCTGAGATCGGCCTTCAGCACATCTACCTTTACCCCTGCTTCGCTGCGCAGGCGCTGAGCCAGTGTCTCCAGGCGCTGCTGGTCGCGTGCCACGAGGACGAGGTCGTGGCCGCGCTTGGCGAGGCGGTCGGCATAAACGGCGCCAATGCCGGAGGAAGCGCCGGTTATCAAGGCCGTGCCGTTATGATTATGCGTGGTCATGGAACTCTCCTCGGTTCAGTGTTTGGTTTCTTTTATATTATGATTATCATATATAATGTCAAGAGCCCGAATGCGGGGAATTTGCGCATAGCACCTCACACCGCGCGGCGCATAACCGGTCGGACGTGTTAGAGACGCCCCGCTCATCGATGATAATTGCGTGACACGGAGACTATGCTGTTTCCCTGGGCGCCCGCGTATATGAAAGTCTCATTCTCAGGTTGATGAAGTTGAGTGCGCTACTCGTTCAAGCAGCGGGAGGGTGACATGGCGGATGGCAATGGCGCAGGTGGCAATCGGACCTTCGCAGTGGCGCTCGGCAACAACCTCACTTTCGATTCCTTCGGCTTCTATGGTGCCGGCGTCGATGTCGAGGAACCCGCTGAGATCGACACCCTGGTCTTTACCGGCGCGGGCCTGACCGCAGCCAACATGCAGCTGCGCCAGGTTGGCGCCGATGTGGTGATCACGTTCATCGGCGTTCCTAACACCAGCGTCACCTTGACGGGTATGTCGATCGAACTGCTGGACAACACCGATGGCACCGGCAACTTCCAGTTCAACGGCGAAGCGGCACCCACCAACAGCGTCGATATCTGGAACGCGGAGCAAGGCGGCCTCCTTGAGAAACCGGGCACAGTGGCCTTCCTCAACGATTTGCCGAATTACGTCGAGGGCTTCGACGGCAGCAACGAAGTCATCAACGGGCTGGGCGGAAACGACACGCTCAAGGGCCTTTCCGGCAACGACCTGCTGCGTGGTGGCGACGGCAACGACCTGCTGGATGGAGGCATTGGTGGCGACCGCATGGAAGGCGGCAAGGGCAACGACGTCTATATAGTCGATTCGATCTACGACGTCGTCATCGAGAACGTGCCCAATTCCAACAATGGCGGCTGGTCGGATGAGGTGCGTAGTTCCATCACCTTCCACATGGGCACCCAGGTCAATATCGAGCGCCTGGTCCTGACCGGCACACAAGCGATCAACGGCGCTGCCAATTCCGGCCACAATTTTGTCGTCGGCAATAACGCCGCCAATAGCCTCGATGGCCGCGACGGCAACGACACGCTCTTGGGTAATGGCGGCGATGACGCGCTGAACGGCGGCCGTGGCAATGATCTGTTGCGCGGCGGTAACGGCAACGACTATCTCGATGGCGGCACCGGCTGGGACGTCGCCGCCTTCTCCGGCATGCTTGCCGACTATTCCTTCGCGCAGGCCGGCGGCTCGCAATTCTTTATCACCGACCAGAACACAGCGAACGGCGATGACGGCACCGATCTGGGCGGCAATATTGAAATCCTGCGCTTCCAGGATGGCGATATCGGTATCGTTCGCCAGGTAAGCGACGCTGACGCCGATGCCAACCAGGTGGCCGAAGGTGCCGCTACGGGCACCGAAGTCCAGATCACCGCAACGGCGGTGCACTCCACCGGCGGCAGCGTCACCTACAGCCTGACCGATAATTCTTTCGGCCGCTTTGCGATCGATCCCGTGACGGGCGTCGTCACGGTCGCCAATGGTCTGCTGATCGATTATGAAACCAATACCCAGCACAATATTACTGTGCGAGCGACCGACCCGGTCACCGGGCTCTACCGTGAGCAGATCTTCGTCGTCAACGTCACCGACGTGCCGGACGCCCCCCTCGGCACGCTGGATCTCGCCACTTTCAATGCCAGCCAGGGTTTCCGCATTCTAGGCGCCGCAGGTAGCGACTATAGCGGACTGTCGATACATGCCGCCGGCGACGTCAATGGCGACGGAATCGACGACATGATCGTCGCTGCCATCATACAGAGCGAGAATGCCGCTGGGCGTGCCTATCTGGTCTATGGACAGGGCGACGATGCGGTCGATATCGACCTTGCCAGCATGACGCCAGCGCAAGGTATCGTCCTTGGCGGCGATACCGGCAACTATGCTGCCGGATTTGTGGTCAGCTCGGCCGGTGACTTTAATGGCGATGGTTTTGATGACGTCATCATCGGTGCGCGTTACGCCACGCCTGATGACCGCTTCGATGCGGGTGCCGCCTATGTCATTTTTGGCGGGGACAATCTCGCCAACATCGATCTCGCGGCATTGACGCCCGAACAGGGTTTCCGCATCGCCGGCGACACCTCCTCAGCTACCGGAAAGGCGGTGAGTGCCGCCGGTGACCTGAATGGCGACGGTGTCGACGACATCGTGGTCCTGACGCGGGGTGCCGCGAACGCGTATGTGATCTACGGCCATGGCGGTGAGCAGCCGGATATCGACACCAAGACTGCGCTGACGCCGGAACAGGGCTTTACCATCGGGCGGTCTGACGGGTTGCTCGGCGCCTATTCGGTGGCACAGGCAGGCGATATCAACGGCGACGGACTTGCCGATATCATTCTCGGCAGCCCCTTCGAAGCGGGTGCCGGGCGCCCCGATTCGGGTGTCAGCTACGTGATTTACGGGCGACAGGGCGATAGCAGCGACATCGATCTCGCCACGCTGACACCGGAACAGGGATTCAAAATTCTCGGCGCCAATCCTTCTGATATCAGCGGCAGCCCGGTGACGTCAGCCGGCGATTTCAATGGCGACGGCATCAGCGACCTCCTGATCGGCGCACCGGCCGTTGAAAATGACCCGGGTGCCCGCGCCTATGTGATCTATGGCGGTCGCGAGGATCTCGCGGATATCGATCTGGCAGACCTGACCTCGTATCAAGGCCTTGTCATTTCCGGTTCCGGTTCGGACCCCTCTGATGGCAATTCGATCAGTTTGGCCGGCGATATCAACGGCGACGGCATCGACGACATAATTGTCGGCGGCCGTCGGGCGGATCCGTCGGGCCGCATCGATGCCGGGCAGGCTTTCGTGGTCTTCGGCCAGTTGGGGCGACCCGACAATATCGACCTTGCCACGCTGACGCCTGCCCAAGGCTTCAAGATCATCGGCGCGGCAGCGGACGATCAGGCCGGCTTCGACGTGAGTGCCGCCGGCGACGTCAACGGCGACGGCTTTGATGATCTTATGATCAGCGCGCTCGGCGCCGATCCGCTGGGCCGTCCGAATGCCGGGGAGACCTATATAATTTATGGCAGCAACCTCACCAACGCGGTCACGCAGTTGGGAACGCCAGGTGATGACAATCTGGTCGGTGACTCGTCGAACGCGGTGCTGATCGGCGGGCTCGGCAACGACACGATGACGGCAAGCGGCAATGCGACGTTCCATGGCGGGGCCGGCGATGACCGGATGGTCATCGACGATTCCAATGGCGATCCGCAGCGGGTCGATGGCGGCAGCGGCACAGACACCGTGGCGGCGGACGGCTTCGACGGCCCGATGGACCTCAGCGGCGACTTCCGCAACTTCTTCCGCGAAGTGGAGATCATCGACCTGGGCGGCAGCAAAGAGAATACCCTTGTCTTGAACGTCGCCGCAGTAGCGGCCCTTGCCGGCTCCAATGGCGATCAATTTGGCGCCAATACGCTGCTGGTCAAGGGCGACGCAGCAGATCACGTCGACTTCGCCGAGCAGGGCTGGGTTCTCACCGGCAACATCACCGATCCGTTCGGACAGGCCGGCGAATATGCCGTCTGGCAAAACGGCGCGGCGACGGCACTGATCGAGACCGACATGGGCGTATCGACCAATACTTTCGATCTTGCCTATCTGCGGCCGGAGGATGGCATCACCATTACCGGCGCCGAAGCCTCTGATTCCGCCGGCCGCGGCCTCGCTTTCGCCGGCGATATCAATGGTGACGGGGTTGATGATCTCGTCGTGGCGGCGCCCAGCGCCGACAGTCTGGGCCGTGTCAATGCGGGTGCTGCCTATATCGTCTATGGCAAGGCGGATGGGCTTGGCGATATCGACCTTGCCACCTTCGATGCGGATGACGGTTTCCGTGTCAACGGGGCAGCGGCCGGCAACAGCCTGGGGACAAGTGTCGCCAGGGCCGGAGACGTGAACGGCGACGGCATCGACGACATCATCCTGGGTGCACCCGGTACGGACGCCAACAAGGGGACGACCTATGTCATCTATGGCCAGCTGGGCGGGCCCGGCGATATCGACCTCGCCACGCTGACAGCGGCGCAAGGCTTCAGCATTGCTGGTGTCGCAGCAGGCGATTTCAGTGCCTTTACGGTCAATTCCGCCGGCGATATCAACGGCGATGGCTATGACGACGTCGTCATCGGCGCGCTGAATGCTGACGGACTCGGCTACGATGCCGGCGAATCCTATGTCGTCTACGGCAGCGCTACCGGGCCCGGCAACATCGACCTTGCTGCCCTGACAAGCGACCAGGGCTTTCGTATTTCCGGTACCCTGGAACACAACACGGGTCGCGCGGTCAGTTCGGCCGGCGACATCAATGGCGACGGCATCGACGATGTTATGGTGTCCGGCGTGCAAAGCACACGAGGCCAGGCCTTCATCATCTACGGCAAGGAGGAAGGCCTCGGCGATATCGACCTCGGCACGTTCACGCCAGCCCAGGGGTTCTCGATCCTCAGCACCAGCGATTATGATTCCGGCGGCTTTGCCTTGAGCTCGGCCGGCGACATCAACGGCGACGGTTTCGACGATATCCTTCTCGGCGGCGCTTCGGCACGGCCTCTTGTGGGACGGCATTATGCCGGCGAATCCTATGTCATCTACGGCTCGGATGGCGGACCTGTCGATATCGACCTCAACAACCTTCTCCCCACGCAGGGTTTCCGGATTTCCGGCGCCAATGAATATGATTTCAGCGGCATCTCGGTAAGTTCGGCCGGCGACGTCAATGGCGATGGTCTGGACGATCTCATCATCGGCGCCACGGAGGCAGACCCCTCCGACCGGCGCGATGCCGGGCAGAGTTATGTCGTGTTCGGCCAGGCCGGCGGGCTCGCCGACATCGATTTGCGGCACCTGACCGATGAACAGGGGTTCAAGATTTCCGGCGCGACGGCGGGCGACCGCGCCGGCGTCGAAGTAAGTGCGGCCGGCGATATCAACGATGACGGCTTTGACGATCTGTTCGTCGGTGCGCCATCGGCTGATCCCCACGGCGTGGCCAATGCAGGTGAGGCCTATATCATTTATGGCCGCGACTTCGGGGCCGGTGGCGGTGCGCTCACAGCACTGCAGTTGAACGATGTACTGGACGATGACGACGATCCGGGCTCTGATGGCGGACACGACAATGCTGCCATGCCGGTCGTCCTGCCCGCGGCATTCCAGCCGCCGCCTTTGGAGCCGGATCTGATCTGACTGTATAGGTGACCTGACTTGGATATTGCGACCACCGCTGCAGCGCCCCCCAAGTTCGAGCTGCTGCCATCACGGCAATTCCCGGAATGGCTGGCGGAGCATCACCTGTCGCTGGCCTTCACCACCTATCAGGCGGGGAAGCTGTTCCTGGTAGGCCTGCAGCCGGACAATCGTCTCTCGGTGTTCGAACGCACCTTCAGCCGCTGCATGGGATTGTGGTCGGATGGCCAGACCATGTGGATGTCGACGCTCTACCAGCTGTGGCGGTTCGAGAATGCGCTGGCGCCGGGCCAGCTGTCGCAAGGCTATGACCGGCTGTTCGTACCGCAGGCGGCCTACACCACCGGCGATCTCGATGCCCATGATCTTGGTATCGACGCGGCCGGACGGCCGATCTTCGTCAACACGCTTTTTTCCTGCCTTGCCACGGTGTCGGAGACGAAGAGCTTCAAGCCATTGTGGCAACCACCTTATATTTCACGGCTTGCGGCGGAGGATCGCTGCCACCTCAATGGCCTTGCCATGCAGGACGGCAGCCCAGCCTATGTCACCGCGGTCGGCGAAAGCGATGTCGCCGACGGCTGGCGCGATTGGCGTCGCGATGGCGGCGTGGTGATCGACGTGCCGACGAAAGAGATTGTCGGGCGCGGCTTCTCCATGCCGCATTCGCCACGCATCCATGACGGCAAGCTCTATCTCCATGATTCCGGCACCGGCCGTTTCGGCACGCTTGATCCCGCATCCGGCACGTTCACGGAAATCGCCTTCTGCCCCGGCTATCTGCGTGGCCTCGCCTTCCAGGGGGATTTTGCCATCGTCGGCCTGTCGCAGCCGCGCGAGAACCGGACCTTCAGCGGCCTCGCCCTCGACGATGCCTTGGCACAGCGCAAGGCATCACCGATCTGCGCGCTGATGGTGATCGATCTCAGGTCGGGCGGAATCGTGCATTGGCTTAAGATCGAGGGTGTCCTGCAGGAACTCTATGACGTCGTCGTCTTGCCACAGACGCGTCGTCCGCAGGCGCTCGGCCTCAAGACCGACGAGATCCGGCGCGTGATCACGATCGAGGATGCGTAGTCGGGTGCCGTCAGCTGTTCAGGCGACCGACCAGCCGCCATCGACGAGCAGGTCCGCGCCGTTGATCAGGGAAGCTGCCGGCGATGCCAGAAACACCACGGCGCCGGTGACATCCTTGGTTTCGCCGACGCGGCCGACCGGGATGTGCGCCACCGTCTGCCGGAAGGAATCGGGATCGCTCAAGTAGGGCCGCGTGCCGTCCGTCCAGATGAAGGTCGGCGAGACACTGTTGACGGCCAGCCCCAAGGGCGCCCACTCCACCGCCAGGCAACGCGTCAGATGATTGATCGCCGCCTTGGTCATGCAATAGACCGCTTCGCCGCGCAGGGTGACTGTGCCGGCCTGCGAGCTGATGTTGACGATGCGGCCGGATTTCCGCGCGATCATGGTCTTGGCGACCGCCTGGGTCATGAAGAAGGTGCCCTTCACATTGGTCGCCAGCACCAGGTCGAAATCCGCTTCCTTCACGTCCTGCGCCAGGTCATCGCGGGCGATGCCGACATTGTTGACCAGCACATCGATGCGCCCGAAATGGGCGATCGCCTGTTGCACAATGCTCTCGATTTCCGATGTCTTGGTGATGTCCAGCTTGAGGAGCAACGCGCGACGCCCGAGCGCCTCGATGATGGCGCCGAGATCGCCACCATCATCGCGCACGATGGCGATGATGTCGGCGCCTGCGGCGGCGCAGGCCAGGGCACAGGCACGGCCGATCCCCCGCCCGGCGCCGGTGACCATCGCCACCTTGCCTTGCAGGCTGAAATCCGGTGCAAAATTTTCGCTCATCACCTTGCGCTCCGATAATGGCGGCGCGGTCTAGTCGCTTTGCCGGAAGTTGCGCACCCGGTCGAACAGAACCGCGAGGAGAATGGCACCGCCGATGAAGCAACCCTGCCAGAAGGCATCGATGCCGAGCAGGCCTAAGCTGTTGCGGATGACTTCGATGAGGGCCGCACCCACCAGGGCGCCCAGCGCCGTGCCGACACCGCCAGCGAGCGCCGCCCCGCCGATGACCGCCGCGGCGATCACCTGCAGTTCCAGGCCTGCGCCGATATTGGTGGTGATGGCGCCGAGCCAGCCGGTCTGCACGATGCCGGCGATGCCGGCCGTCAGCGACGAGATCATGTAGACCGCGACCTTGATCGGACGCACCGGCACACCGGTCAGGCGCGCTGCATGCTCGTTGCCGCCGATCGCGAAGATATGACGGCCGAACTTGGTCCAGCGCAGCACGAAGCCAGTGATCAGCGCCAGTACGATCATGTAGAGCACCGGATTGGCGATGCCGAAGAACCAGGCGCCGCCACCCAGCGCCAGCAAGGCGTTGTGATCCGGGCCGAACTCGTAGACGACCGTGTTGTTGGAGGCGACCATCGCCAGGCTGCGGGCGATCGACAAAGTTCCCAGCGTCACCACAAAGGGCGGAAAGCGCAGATAGGCGATCAAGATGCCATGCACGGCACCGACCGCGAGTGCCGCGGCCAGCGAGGCCGCGATACCCACTTCGATGCTGTAGCCGGCATGCATGACGACGCCCAGGATCATGCTGCACAGGCACAGCACCGAGCCCACCGACAGATCGATCCCACCGATGATGATCACCAAAGTCATGCCGAGCGCCACGATGGCGACGAAAGTGACGTTGCGGGTGATGTTGTAGAGATTCTTCGATGTCGCGAAGGAATCGGTGCTGATCGTCAGGAAAAGGCAGGCGAGCAGGACGGCAATCAGGACCCAGAAGGTCTGACTGGCAAAGACCGAGGCGAACCAGCTTTGCTGTTTCTGCTCAATCGTCTGGTCCAGAGTGGTTGCCATCATCGACCTTCAATCAATTGCAATGTTAGAGAGCCCGGATCAGACCTGTTCAATGGCACCGGTGATGAGCCCGGTCACTTCTTCCGGCGAGCTCGCGGCGATCTGCTTGTCGGCGACCTTGCGGCCGCGGCGCATCACGATCACGCGATCGGCCACGGTGAAGACGTCGGGCATGCGATGGCTGATCAGCACGACAGCGATGCCGCGGTCGCGAAGATGGCGAATGAGGTTAAGTACCTCAGCCACCTGCCGCACCGAGATGGCGGCGGTCGGCTCGTCCATCAGCACGATCTTGGCTTCCGACAGCATGGTGCGCGCGATCGCGACTGCCTGGCGCTGGCCGCCGGACATTTGTTTAACAAGGTCGCGGGGGCGCGTTTCGGACTTCAATTCCTTGAAGATTTCGCCGGCCCGCCGATACATGCGCGCGTAGTCGAGCACCTTGAACGGCCCGACACCGCATTTGAGCTCGCGACCGAGAAAGACGTTCGCAGCTGCGGTCAAATTGTTGCAGAGGGCGAGATCCTGGTGAACGATTTCAATGCCATGGCGGCGCGCTTCGACTGGGCGGTGCAGCACAAGTTCAGCACCATCCATGCGCAGACTGCCATGGCTTGGCAGGAAATTGCCGGCAATCATCTTCACCAAGGTCGACTTGCCGGCGCCGTTGTCACCCATGAGGCCAACCACCTCACCGGCTTCAATCGAGAACGACACATCGTTGACGGCCTGGATGGCGCCGAAATGCTTTGAGATGTTGGTGAGCTCGAGAACCGCCAACGCTTTGCCCCCTGCTAGACATTTCCGCACGTGCGAAAGAGCGGCGATGTCGTGCGTTACTCCCGTCGTGTCTTCTTTTTTGTTGTGACGATTTAGGCAAACAGCATCGCATGCGTCAAGCGCGTTTACCGAATAAGTACTACAAATAGCGATTGACGGTCTCGCGACCTCGTTGTTAGCTGACCGTGCGAAGTTGGATGCTGGTCTTCTATCTTTTCGCGTCACACGCGTGAGCTGGAGCCGGCTACTGCTTCGCACTAAAAAAATGTTCGTTGGCCTTTGCTGGTGATGCGAGCGTCTTTGAGAATGATCCTCGCTCATCGGCATAAGTCTTCGACCACGGAGCAGACACGCCGTGTCTGCCTGTTCACGGGGAGGAATGCATGAAGAAGTATCTATTGCTCGCTGCCATGGCTGCACTGACATTCAGTGCGGAACCGGCCTTTGCCAAGAAGCAGCTCGTGATCGTCGTCAAAGGTTTGGACAATCCTTTCTTTGAAGCGATCAACCAGGGCTGCCAGAAATGGAATGCCGAGAACGCCAACTCCGAATATGAGTGCTTCTACACCGGCCCGGCATCGACATCCGATGAAGCCGGCGAAGCACAGATCGTTCAGGACATGCTCGGCAAGGCCGACACGGTGGCCATGGCGATCTCGCCATCCAACGCCAAGCTGATCGCGCAGACGATCAAGACCTCGGGCGCCACGATTCCAATCATGACGCTCGATGCCGATCTCGCGGTTGAGGATGCGGCTTTGCGCAAGACCTATCTCGGCACCGACAACTACCTGATGGGCTATCGCATCGGCGAGTACATCAAAGAGAAGAAGCCCAATGGCGGCACGGTTTGCACGATTCAGGGCAATCCTGGCGCCGACAACATCCTGCGCCGTGCGCAGGGTACCCGCGATGCGCTGAGCGGGCAGAAGGGTCTGCCGGCATTGAAGGGTGAAGGCGGCTGGACCGAAGTCGACGGTTGCCCGGTCTTCACCAACGATGACGGCGCCAAGGGCGTGCAGGCGATGACGGATATCCTTGCCGCCAACCCGAAGCTCGATGCGTTCGCGATCGAGGGCGGCTGGCCGCTGTTCGGCGCCCCGCAGCCCTACCGCGATCTGTTCAAGCCGATGGCCGACAAGATCGCCAGCGGTGAATTCGTCATCTCGGCTGCCGACACGATCGGCGACGAAGTGGCGATCGCCCGGGAAGGCCTGGTCACCGCACTGGTCGGCCAGCGTCCGTTCGAGATGGGCTACAAGGCCCCCTCGGTCATGATCGATCTGGTTGAAGGCAAGACCGTCGCCGATCCGGTGTTCACCGGCCTCGACGAATGCACCAAGGACACGGTCGACACCTGCATCCAGAAGTAACTAGTGCGCGGCCGCGTGATGCCAGACATGGCGTCACGCGGCTGCCATCTTATTCAGGCTTAGCCAGACGCGCGTCCCGACTGAAGGCATCGAATGCCTGTTGATAGTCCGGATGCCAGCGCGACAGCGGCGGCCGATTTTCCACGATGTCACCTGCCGCCCAGAGAATGCGACGTTCGTCGAGCGCTCGGGGCACATCGTTGTCCGGACATAGAATATAAAAATCCCCCGCCTGCAGCCGCGTCATCATGAACTCGACCGTCTGATCGGGTGTCCAGGCCGCGGCCGGCTTCTCCGTGCGACCCTGTGCGGCGAGTTCGGTGAAAACGAATCCCGGTATCAGAAGATGCGCGCTCAACTGGCAGCTCGGCGTGTTGCGCAATTCATGCTGCAGGGCCTCGGTCACCGCCTTCACGCCGGTCTTGGAGACGTTATAGGCAGGATCGCCGGGCGGCGTGGTGATGCCCTGCTTCGAGCCGGTGTTGATGACGAGGCCGGGCCTGCCGCGCGCGATCATGCCGGGCACGAAAGTCTGTACGCCGTGGATGACGCCCCACAGATTGACACCAAGTATCCGCGCCCAGTTTTCCGCCAGATTTTCCGGGGGGCCGAATATCTTGCTGCCGGGTTGGATACCGGCATTGTTCATCAGCACATCCGTGCCGCCAAACCGATCGCGCACGGCCGCCTCAAGGCGCTGCACGTCTCCAACTTGGGAGACATCCGTCTCCAGCGTCAGCACTGCCGTGGCGGCGGTCTTCCCTGCTGCCGCGATTTCAGCAGCTGCCTTGGCAAGCCTGTCGACGCCCAGATCGGCAATGCAGACCTGCATCCCCGCCTGCGCAAACGCCTTGGCCGCGGCAAGGCCGATACCAGCGGCACCACCTGTCACAACGGCGACCGACCCCGAAACAAGTGCTGGATGAATCATGGATGGGACTCCTGGAAACTGATGATGATCGTTGTCGAACGAGGTGATGCTACTGCACCTTCGTGGTCGTGGCATGGTCGAGCAACGCAGGCGGGAAGCGAGGAGAATTGTCTAGGGATTGTCCGAGACCTGCAAAAAATGCTGTCGAGAATAGTTTATTGACGTTACTCGATTACGCCCATTCAAGCGGCTTATGAATTGGTCCTGCCGGAGTTACGACAGGATCGGGAAACTGCGAAGTCGCAAGATAATGGACTCGAGGGGCAATCTTGAAATCTGCGAGCGCTTTGAGTTCAAGGCTGCCTTTCTCTCTAGGCGGGACAAGTCCGATTGTTGTTCCGCAGTCCGCTTTGACCATCCGGATAGGTGTCAGAAGGTCTGAGTCGTTGGAGACGATAACCGCGCAGGCGCAGCTGCGTTGATAAGCATCGCGTAGCAAATGCGCCGCCAGATTGACATCAGAACCTTTCTCTTCAGATTTCAGTGCCCATGCCTTGATCAGCGCACCAGCAGGGTCCGTCTTTGGTATCGGCTTGCCTTTAATGCGAAGATATCGGCCGGTAACTGGATCTGTGTCGACAAGGACTTGACTAACAACCGAGGTCAGGAAGTTGCCGTAGTGAATTTCTACCCGCGGCAATGTTGATAGAGCCTGAAAGTATGCTGATTGCCGATTGGGCTGATCAGGGTCGTGAGGACGCGCGTCTACACGGGCGGTGAAATAATATATTTTCGTAACGTTATTCTTTGGGAGCAGTTGGTCGCACCAGAGTTCAAGGTTAAGCCATTTGAATGGCGACCCTCGAAGGAGACCGTAATACAGGTTGAAGCCGTCGATATAGACGTGAGTATCCAAATCGCGACCCCAGAAAGAGCTACGGCGGGCTCTCGCCCGCCGCGCGCCCGGTAGCCGAAGCTAACCGGGGGAGTAGTACTCTTTAGATAGAACCTTCCTAGGAAAATTCCAAGGAGGGAAATTGCCCATACTCAGACAAGACAATACGTCCTCTAACCAGCATGTGAATGTATGTTGGCGTGGCTGACTAGGGAATTTTAAGAGCTTGAAAACAAAGATAAATAGGAGAATTGGCGGAGGGGATGGGATTCGAACCCACGATAGGGTTTAACCCCTATAACGGTTTAGCAAACCGTCGCCTTCAGCCACTCGGCCACCCCTCCGCGCTCCGTAAACAATCGAGTGGCGCGTGTTTCACGACGTATGCGGGGCCTTTACTAAAGGTGACATGGGGGATTGTCAAACCATCGTCGCGGGTCCCACCCAGATCCGGCTCGGTCTGCAAAAATAAACGCCGGATCAAGGGTTTGGCAAACTCGATTCAGGACCTGCGCTCTAGCTGGCCAGCGCCGAACAGGATGTTGCGTTCCTGGTCGGTGAAGGGCTTGGTGCGGCTGCGATCGGCCAGCACCTGGAGGCCGCGGATGACGGCCGGGCGCTCGGCGATGGCATCGAACCAGCGTTTGAGGTTGGGATGGGCGCCGAGATCCTGGCCCTGCTTGTCCCAATAGCGCAGCCACGGCCAGGTCGCGATATCGGTGATGCTGTAGTCGGCGCCGGCGAGATAAGGGCTTTCACCCAACCGTGCATCCAGCACCTTGTAGAGCCGCGTCGTTTCGTCGGTATAGCGCTTGATGGCGTAAGGTAGCTGTTCCGGCGCGTAATTGCGGAAATGATGGTTCTGGCCGAGCATCGGTCCCACGCCACCCATCTGGAACATCAGCCATTGCAAAGCGGACATGCGGCCATGTGGGTCGGCCGGCATCAGCTTGCCGGTCTTCTCCGCCAGATAGATCAGCATGGCACCGGATTCCATCAACGCGATCGGCTGCCCGTCCGGACCTTCGGGATCGACCATGGCCGGGATCTTGTTGTTGGGGCTGATTTTCAGGAAGGCCGGCTGGAACTGGTCGCCGGACCCGATGTCGATCGCATGGGCGACATAAGGGAGTTCCATTTCCTCAAGGGCGATATGGATCTTGTGCCCGTTCGGCGTGGGCCAGGTGTAGAGCTCGATCGGTGCCGTCATCTTGCGCTCTCCCCTCACGCTGCCGCGCTGAGCGCGTTGAGACCGCGCTGCACTGCCGGCCGCGCCGCGATGGTGTTGATCCAGCGCGTGACGTTGGGGAAGTCGCGCATGTCCTGGCCATATTTCTCACTGCCTTTGACCCAGGGCCAGGCGGCGATATCGGCGATCGAATATTCGGCGTCGCCGAGATAAGCGCTGTCCTTCAGCCGCTGCTCCATCACGCGGAGGAGCCGCGTCACTTCATTGGTGTAGCGGTCGACCGCATAGGGCAGGCGGTCGGGTGCGACGCTGCGGAAATGCCAAGCCTGGCCGTACATCGGGCCGATGCTGGACATCTGGAACATCAGCCATTGCAGCACGTCATAGCGGCGGCGCGGTGACGTGGGCAGAAACTTGCCGCTCTTCTCGGCGAGGTAGATGAGGATGGCGCCGGATTCAAAGATGGTGATGGGCCGCCCATCGGGTCCGTCCTCATCCACGATGGCCGGGATCTTGCTGTTGGGATTGACCTTCAGATATTCCGGGCGGAACTGCTCGCCCTTGCCGATATCGACCTTGTGCAGCCGATAGGGCAGGCCCGTTTCCGCCAGCATGATATGGGCCTTGTGCCCGTTGGGGGTGGCCCAGGAATAGAGGTCGATCATCTATCGAATCCGCTCAAAAAGGTCGGCCGTACCGCGACTGTCATACCGGCAAAGCTGGCTGGATCGGCACTGTCGCGGGAAAAATCGGCCCATGCAAGAGCGCTTTACCCATGCGGTGCAAACAGGCAGTGTGGCCCCACCCTGCCAGCCCAGCCGGGTACAGCGGGGCTGGGTGCAGCGGGCAGCCTTCTAACAATCATGTGTGACGGATCGACGATGGAAAGACCCTACAGCGGCTATGCTGAATTGATCGGCTACCAATTGGTCGACAAGGCCAAGGATTTCGCCCGCCTCACTTTGCTCATCGGGCCGCAGCATCTCAACCGCATGGAAGTGCCCCATGGTGGGGTGCTGGCAACCTTGCTTGATTCCGCCACCGGCTTTGCGGTGGCTTTTGCCGACGGGCCGGAGCGGGTGCTGAAGGCCGTGACACTCTCCATGAACGTGCAGTTCATGGGCCAGGGCAAGGTCGGCGAGACGATCATCGCAGAAGGCCGGCGCACGGGCGGCGGCAGGACGGTGGCCTTTGCGACAGGGGAATTGCGCACCGAGGCGGGTCTGGTGCTGGCGCGCGGCGACGCCGTCTACCGCTTCCTCGACAAGCGAGGTTGATCAGGCGCAGCTAGTGGCGCGTTACTCCGCCGGCTGGCTGTGCTGGCGCGGAGCCGGGCTGCCGAGACCGAGGCGCGCATATTCGGCCGTGATGCGGCCGGTCAAAGCGAGCCAGCACATCCGGAGATCGGCCAGTGCGCCATAGAAGGCGTTGACGCGGATCAGCGGCTGGTTGTGTTCTACCCACCAATGCGAGGTCACCGCCATCACCACCGCAAAGGCGATGCCGGCAGCACAGAACAGCGGCTGCTGATGGAGGATGGCCAGCGCCGTGGTGACGATGCCGACGATGGTCGCCGAATAATGCATGCCGCGTGTGACCGGATGGCGATGCGCATCAAGATAGAGGCGCCAGAATTCCGCGAAAGACATCTTGAGGCCGTCTTGGAAAGTCTTGTCCGTCAAAACGCCTCGCGCCACCTGAGGCCGCCCTGTCGCCTGTAGCCTTCTCGCCGCTGATTTAGGTTCCATAAAGTATCTCCCGTCCAACAGAGGCTAATATGAGCCTCCCACCGCATCCCTGAATATGATCTTAACGCCCTTTTCTGACACGTGTCTAACATTCCTGTATGTTTTTTGTTCCACCTCACTCGCCTGTGAAGTCGGGTCTGCGTTTGCCCAGAAAGGCGGCAATTCCCTCGCGATAGTCGGCGCTGGCGACGGCAGCGTAGCTTTCCAGGAGGTCCGCCTGATCCGGCGGCCCCTTCGCCAGGCAGCGCAAAGTGAACTTCTTATGGTTTCGATGGCTCTGGGGTGAGCCGGTGGAGATGCGCGCCACCAGCGCCTGGAGAGCGTCCGACAGTGCGTCTGCGGCCACCACCCGTGTCACCAGACCCTGGCGGAGAGCCCAGGCGGCATCATGGAGTTCGCCTTCCAGCAACAGCTCAAGGAGCGCCGGGCGACCGATGAGGTCGACCAGCATGCCGAGTTCGGGATAGGGCATGGTAATGCCGACGCGTTGGATCGGGATACCGAATTTGGCCGTGTCGGCGGCGAGGCGCAGGTCGCACATGGCGGCGAGCTCCAGCCCACCCCCGATGCAATTGCCCTCGATCCTGGCGACGGTGGGATGCGGCAGTTCGCGAATGTGCCGAAGTGTTTCCAGCATCATCTCGCCATAGCCGCGGGCGGCGTCCGGTGTGGCGCGCAATGCCGCGAATTCGGCCATGTCGGCACCGGCGGCGAAGTGACCGCCCGCCCCTTGCAGCACGACGCAGCGCAGTGTTGGATCCGCAGCCAGGTCGCGCAGGATTGCTGCCAGGCCGCGCCACATCTCGACATTGAGCGCGTTGCGTTTTTCCGGCCGGTTGAGCGTCAGGGTGGCGACGGCCCCCTGGCGATCGAGTTGAACAAGCTGGGCTCCAAGCTGGGTCATGGTGGGTGCTTTCCGTCTTGCCACGCATAGCTGGCCAAAGCGTAAGCGATTCGGCCGTGCCATGGTTAACATTCGCGTGACGGAACCTGGCGCCGGCGGCCGACGGCTTGCCGAACAAAGCGGTTTCCAGCATGTTGGCGCCGCGCCCGACCGGCAGAGCAGTACGACACCCAGCAGAGCAGCACGATATCATGAGCACCGGCAAGTCAACCCTGACCCTTGGCCAAGCCAGTACCCCGCGCGTGGTCGATCCCCGCCTGCAGGTCGGCGATCCGGCGCCCTGGTTCACCTGCGCCAGCAACGTCAATCCGACCTTCGACTTCTCGACCACCGCCGGGCGCTATCTGGTGCTGTCCTTTTTCGGCTCGGCCGCCAATCCGGTCGGCAAGGGGCTGATCGAAACCTTCATCGCCGCGCAGGATGTTTTCGCCGATCCGGAATTCTATTTCTTCGGTGTCTCGGTCGATGCTGCCGATCGCAACCTCGCCGGCCTCACCCAGGTACGGCCGGGCATCGACATCTTTTGGGACGCTGAGCGCAAGGTGGCGGCACGCTACCAGTTTGCACTGGCCGATACGCCGGTTCAGGCGTTGCAGCCGGTCACCTTCCTGCTCGACACCGCCCTGCGCGTGATCGGCATCTTTGCCACCCAGGACGGCCGCGTGCAGGCGGAATCGGTCCTGCAGGTGCTGAAGCGCCTGCCCAAGCTGGGCGCACCGCGACCGGGGCAGATGCAGGCGCCGGTCCTGTTGCTGCCCAATGTGTTCGAACGCGATCTGTGCCAGCGCATGATCGAGGGCTATCGCAACGGCAACCCCGCTGAATCCGGCTTCATGGTCGAGCGCGATGGCAAAACGGTGCAGCAGCACGACCACCGCCACAAGCGGCGCAGCGATTGGAACATCAACGATCGCACGCTGATCGAGGCGGCGCAGGAACGCATCCGCCGCCGGCTGGTGCCGGAGATCAAAAAGGCCTTCGCCTTCGACGTCACCCGCATGGAGCGCCATATCGTGGCGAGCTATGACCAGAGCGGTGGCTATTTCCGGCCACATCGCGACAACACCACCAAGGGCACGGCGCATCGCCGCTTTGCGGTCACCATCAATTTGAATGCCGAGGAATATGTCGGCGGCGACCTGATGTTCCCGGAATTCGGCCGCGCCACCTACCGGGCACCCACCGGCGGCGCGGTGGTCTTCTCCTGCTCCCTTTTGCACGAGGCGCTGCCGATCCTGCGCGGCCAGCGCTTTGCCTATCTGCCCTTTCTCTATGACGAGGCGGCAGCGGCGATCCGCCAGGCCAATAACCCGCATCTGGGCGACGGCGTCCAGGTCTACCAGATGGCAACGCCGCGCCCTGCCCTGGCACCCCAGGACAAACCGAGGGGGGACAAGCCGAGGGGCAAGCCACAAGGGAAACAGGGTCGTCGGCCCCCCGGAAAAACAGGTGGGGGGAAAGCAGGTGGCAAGTCCGGCCGCCCGCAACCAGGGAATCGAGGGCGATAAGAGCCCCCACCCTACCCTTGCGGCCGGCGTCCGCTCTGCTAAAACCTCGCCAACAGAAACTAGGCAATTGGGGCAGTGGGCATGGCGCAGACAACAAGCGTTTCCGGACCGATCGTGGCGCGAATCCTCCTGGAAATCGCCGCCGTGCATTTCCGGCCCGATGAACCCTTTACCTTGACATCTGGGCGCAAGAGCCCGGTCTATATCGATTGCCGTAAGATCATCGCCTTCCCGCGCGCCCGCGCCAAGGTGACCGAACTCGCCGCCGATCTGGTCGGCCGCGAGATCGGCTTCGAGAGCCTCGACGTGGTGGCCGGCGGCGAGACCGCCGGCATCCCCTATGCCGCCTGGCTTGCCGACAAGCTCGGCCTGCCGATGGCCTATATCCGCAAGAAGCCGAAAGGTTTCGGCCGTGGTGCGCAGATCGAAGGCGACATGAAGCCCGGTGCCCGGACATTGCTGGTCGAGGACCTCGCCACCGATGGCGGTTCCAAGGTCAATTTCATCAATGCCATTCGCCAGGCCGAATGCGAGGTGGCCCATGCCCTGGTCGTGTTCCATTACGGCATCTTCCCGCAATCGCTGACCACGTTGGGCGATCTGGGGGTAAAGCTGCATGGCCTTGCCACCTGGTGGGACGTGCTGGAAGCGGCCCGCGATACCGGGCGGCTGGATGTCGGCGAGACCGCGAAGATCCGCGCCTTCCTCGACGATCCGGAAGGCTGGTCGACGGCCCGTGGCGGATCGGTCAAAGCCGAGTAGCGGCGGGCGATCCCACCGAACGGACCTTGACGAAGCCAACTTGGTCTGTTTTTGTCAGGTAAATATTGTGCAGTGCACAATACCCGCACTTCAACGCCGAGAAACCCCCACGGATGAACCAGCGCCTGGATTGGGTCGATATCGCCAAAGGGGCGTCCATCTTTCTGGTCGTCATCTACCACACATCATTTTACCTCCACGCCAATGACGCAATCCCGGATGCGGTGATCAAGGTCAACCTGATCCTCGCTTATTTCCGCATGCCGACCTTCTTCCTGATTTCCGGCATCCTTGCCGCGCGCGCCACGCGGTTGCCTTGGGGCAATCTCTTTGCCAACAAGATTGCGACGCTGATCTGGCTGCTGCTGCTGTGGACGCTCATCCGCTATGCGTTCTTTGGCCTGGTGATCGACAATGTCATCCTCCCGATCGAGGGGCATGATCCGAGCCTGCTGCTCTACAGCCTGATCAATCCGAGCACGGGATTGTGGTTCATCTGGGCGCTGGCGATCTTCTGTGCCCTGACAAAAATGGTATTCCTGTTGCCACGGCCGATGGTCCTTGGCGCACTCGGCATCGCGGCGGTTCTCGCGACCCTGGCCTATGCCAAGATCGTCAGCTTCGAGAATTTTGCCTTCAACAATCTTTGTCAGTATTTCTTCTTTTTCCTGCTGGGTGCCTCCCGGCAGGAGGATATCAAGGCGCTGTTGACAGAGCGGGCATGGCAGAAGGCGGGCCTCACCGCCGCGGCCTTTCTCGGCATCTTTGCGATCACGCGTGTCGATCCCGATCGCCTGCGACCGCTCCTTGGCTTTGGCTTGGCCCTGTCCGGTTGCGCCTTCGCGCTCAGCCTTTCCGTCATCGTGTCGGGCAACCGGCTTGCCAGCTCGGTCCTGAAATATCTCGGCGCCAACACCTTGCCGGTCTATGTCCTCCATGTGCTCGCCATTGCATTGATGAGCCACTGGATCGCCCAGATGGGGATGAGCAAGATGTTCAATGCAGCGCTGGTGCCCGCGGTGGCGGTGATTGCAGTCCTTGTCTCGCTGGCAATCCGGGCGCTGGTGCGGCGCGCCGGTGTCGTCGGCCTTTACGAATTGCCGCGCCGGGTCGTCGCGCACCTTGCGCCGCTAGCCACCAAACCAAGTCCCTAATACCCGAGCCCTGACACCTAAAACGCCCGCTTGATTAATCGATCCAGCTTGCTATTTATGCATTGGTAATCGAGAGGATCGATCATATGCGTGCGCTCCCCACCCTGAGACAGCTTCGCTACCTGGTTGCCCTGGCCGAACATAAGCATTTCGGCCGCGCCGCGGAGGCCTGCTTTGCCACCCAATCGACCCTGTCGGCCGGCTTGCAGGAGTTGGAGCATCTGCTCGACGTAAAGCTGGTCGAGCGGTCCAAGCGCCGGGTCATGCTGACGCCCTTGGGCGATGCCATCGTGGCGCGGGCGCGGACCGTGCTGCGCGAGGCGGAGGATATCGCGGAGCTCGCCTCGGCGTCGAAGGACCCACTGTCGGGCGCCTTGCGGCTGGGGGTCATTCCCACCATCGGACCTTATCTGTTGCCCCGCGTGCTGCCGCCGCTGCGCCAGAGCTATCCCAATCTGCGTCTCTATCTGCGCGAAGACATGACCGCGCGGCTGCTGGAGGCCTTGAACGAAGGCGATATCGACGTGGCCCTCATCGCCCTCCCCTTCCAGACCGACGAGCTGGAGGTGCAGGGGCTGGGCATGGACCCGTTCCTGCTCGCCTGCCGTGCCGACGACCCGCTTGCCAAGGCAAGTGCGCTGGAACTCGACGCCTTGCCCGACGACCGTCTTCTGCTGCTCGACGAAGGGCATTGCCTGCGCGAGCATGCGCTGGCCGCCTGCCGCCTGGAACCGTCGCGCCACCGTGACGATTTCCGCGCCACCAGCCTGCCCACGCTGGTGCAGATGGTGGCCAACAACCTGGGCATCACCCTGCTGCCGAAGATGGCGGTGGATTCTGGGTTGCTCGCCGGCACGGGCCTGCTGGCCAAGCCACTGGCCGCCAGCGCACCGGCGCGGGAGATCGCACTGGTCTGGCGCAAAACGACGCCCCGCACGGTCGAGTTCAATCTGCTGGCTGATGTGCTGGCGAATTTTTCCGCGGCGGGCAACTAGCCGGCGCTTCCTTCGGCTGTCATTCCGGCGGCATCATGTAGAGATCGCGGTTGATCGAAAAGACCATGATCTTGTTGACCGTGACCCCATCGTCCGACAATGGCAGGAACAGGTTTTCCTCGCCGACATAGCGATCGACCACCTGGAAGTCATCCCGCTCGTAAAACGGCTTCCGGGTCCGGTAGACGGTGTCGTATTTGGCCAGCACATTCTCGACTGAGGTCCCGAAGAAGGCTTCCGCGACCGATTTGCCGGTGGGATCCCGGCCGCGCAAGGCGACTTCCTGCGTGCCGACCAGACGGTAGACATATTGCCGTGCGTCGGCGACCACATCCACCAGGGTGATATAAGGCAGATAGCGGCGAATTTCGTCGGGATCTATATCGCTGCGCTGGGGCATGATCCGGCCAGCGCATTTCGCCTCCCAGAAGTTCAGTATCAACCGGATATCCGGATGACAATTATCAACCCAATCCTGCATCTGTGTCGCCCCGGTGAACGTGCATTCTTTTCAGCCAGCATGTTGTGTGGCGGCAGGGCGGTCAATGATTATCGCCAGGGATTATCGCCAGGGATTATCGCCGGGGACTATTGCCAGGGATTATTGCGCGTCGTCGCTGTCATCGCTGGGCCCGGACGTCTGATAGAGATCGCGGCTGATCGAGAACACCATGATCATGTTGACCTTCTGCCCATCGTTGGAGAGCGGCAGGAACAGATCCGCCTCGCCCACGAAGCGATCGACCGCCTGGAACGGATCGGCGATGTAATGCGGGGCGCGGGTATCGCGGGCGGCCTCGTAATGCTTCAGGGCCTCATTCGCCGAACTGGCAAAAAAGGCCTCGGAAACCGGCTTGCCGGTGGGATCATAGCCACGCAATTCGACCTCGTTGGTGCCCACCAGGCGATAGACGAAGCGGCGTTCGTCATCGACCACGTCAACCAGGGTGATATGCGGCAGGAAGCGGCGCAGGTCAGCGGGATCGATATCGCTGCGCGCCGGCATCTCGCGGCCGGCACATTTCTGCTGCCAGTATTCCAGCACCAGACGAATGTCTGGATGACACGTCTCACGCCAATCCGACATTGCCAATCCCACGCCTCAACTATCCGTCAGAATGTTGGCATCCTCGGTCCCGGTCAATGGGTGTTGGGAAAATTTCCCGCTTTTCAGCTGGCCTAGTAGGCGCTGGCCGCGGTGAGGGTGGCCAAGGCCGCAGCGTCGAGAATCAGGGTGCCGGCTGCCACCAGTTCCGCAAGTTGCGTGGGCGACGTGGCGCTGGCAATGGGCGCCGTCACGGCCGGCTGGGCCATGAGCCAGGCCAAAGCAACCCGAGTCGGCGTCGCCCCGGTTTGTGCCGCCACTGCATCGAGGGCGCCCAGGATGCGCTGGCCACGGGCATCGAGATATTTCTCCACATCGCTGCCACGCGCACTTTTGCCGAGATCCGCCGCTGAGCGGTACTTGCCGGTGAGAAACCCGCCCGCCAGAGAGAAATAGGTGATGACGCCGATTTCTTCGCGGTGGCAGAGGGCGGCGAGCTCGCCTTCAAAGCCGGCGCGTTCATAGAGGTTGTATTCCGGCTGCAGGCTTTCATAACGTGGCAGGCCTTGCGTCGCGTGCGCTTTCAGGGCGGCGCTGAGGCGTTCCGGCGTGAAGTTGGAAGCGCCGATGGCGCGCACCTTGCCAGCCTTGATGAGTGCCGCGTAGGCCTCCAGCGTCTCCTCGACCGGCACGCTGGGATCATCCCAGTGCGACTGATAGAGATCGATGTAATCGGTCTGCAGGCGACGGAGCGAGCGTTCGACCGCCCGTGTGATATAGGCCTTGGAGAGGCCCTTTTCACCGTCACCCATATCAGACCCGACCTTGGTCGCGATCACCACCTGGTCGCGCTTGCCGCGGGCCTTCAGCCATGTGCCGATGATAGTTTCGGATTCGCCGCCCTGGTTGCCGTCATGCCATTTGGAATAGACGTCGGCGGTGTCGATGAAATTGAAACCGGCATCGACGAAGCCGTCGAGCAGGCGATGGGAGGTGGCGGCATCCACGGTCCAGCCAAAGATATTGCCACCGAAACACAGCTTCGAAACCTGCAAACCCGAGCGCCCAAGACCTACCCGCGACATCATCATCCCCACCTTGTTGACCAGACCACAGAGGTCGCCACCGGACCGCAGCCAGGCCTGAGCGTCAAGCGATTTGTCCCCATATTTTGCCCGCCACGTCTATTGGGGCAAGGCGCGACGAATGGCCCCTCCGTCCCGGCGGTCTTTGCGGCCCGCCCATCTGGCATCCGATGCCGCCTTCCTCTACTATTCCGGCGTGTTTTCCGGGATCGCGATCAATAAGGCCCTATAATGCTGAGCTTGCTCGAAAATCTGTTCGCCAAGAAAAAGAAGAAGGCCGACAAGACCAAGCGCGCCCCCGGCTCTGCCAAAGACGGCCAAGGCACGCGGCTGTCGAGCGATTGGCCGACCGTGCGGGCCCGCCTCGCCGACATCGGCGCGAAGCACGTCCTGCTGCATGGCGATGCCAGCGCCCTTGCCGCCGCCAAGGCGGAGCTGCCTGGGCTTGCCTTGCTATGGGCAAGCCATGCGCTGGCCGATGTCAAAGCGGGGGCAAGCTATGCCGAGGATCAGGATTGGGCGGCCTTCGACGCTGCGATCTGCGTAGGCGCGGAACTCCCGGCGCGCTATCGCCAGGCGCTGCGTCTGATGGCAGCGCATGACGTCGCGAAACCGGTGTTCTGGATCGGTGAGGGTTTCGAATATTGCGGCGGTACGCTGAGCGCCCCCCAAGAAGTGGATGAGGTCGAAGGCCTGCTGTTCAACCATTTTCAGGAATTCTTCGGGGTCAAGGACACCCTGCAGTTCCGCATCGAGATCTATCACGGACCGGAGGTCACGCGATTCTATCGCTTGCTCGAGCCGAACCAGTCAATCGTGATCCGATTGAGCGATCACGTAAAGACGCGCCGCTATCCCGTCAGCCTGGCGACCTTTGTGGAACACCCGATCCTGACGCGCGATCGCCATTACCGGCTGCGTCTGTGCGCCGATGTGTTCTGGAAGGACTCGTTCACCACCTTGCACAGCGCCCATGAATTCGACCGCAGCCCCGATCATAAAGTCGAATTTCGGGCACCGGCATGGATGGTGCGCGACGGCGCCATCGCGCTGACCATCCCCAATTTCGACCGCAAGGCACAGGCGTTCCCGGAGATCGAGACGGTGAGCGCCGGCGAAAGTCGCATGGCGCCGCGCGATCCTGCCCTCTATATCGACCAATCCGTCCTCGTCCGCGACAATGTTGCCGATGATCAGTTCCTCGGCTGGCGCTATCGCGGGTATGGCGGGTCAAACTGGTTCGTGATGGAAAATGGCGCCGCCCTGCAAGGCGGGCATCAGGGCAACATCACCGGCAATCACCATGTCAGTTGCGCCATTATCGACCGCGACGACCTTGGGGCGAGCCCCGAGGATCTCGCCCGGTATCAGGCCGTGGAGGAAGCCGGCTTCGTGCTGGAGCCGCACCCGGTCCCGATCACGCCCGGCAACGCCGACCTGGTCTTTGCCTATGAGGCGGATGCCGCCAATCCGGCACAGCCGCATCTGCGCATCGATTTCTTCGACGGCGCCGGCAGCCACCTCGGTGAAACACGGTTCACCAAGGAGACCCTGGGACCGCTGTTCACCGACGAGATGTTGCGGCTCTGGGACAATCCGGCACGCGACCGCGCCGCACTTGCCATGGTCAGCAATGACTGGCTGAAAGCCGGGTTGCGTTTCAAGGGCTTCAAGCCCATGGCCAATCTGATCGTCCGCAACCGCCGCACGCTCGATCAGGATTTCACCGAGTTCCAATCCTGCTGGCGCAATCTCGGCACGGCCGTGCCACATTTCCCACATTGGCTGACCGATCAGTTGGCGGTTGTCGGCCGCACCAATGTGTTCGGCCGCGTGCGCTGCGACCGTGGCTTGCGCACCGGCATCGTCATCGTCAATGGTTCCGGCCGCCTCAGCTACCAATCCGGCGCGCGCATCGATCTCATCGTCATCAACAATGATGGCCAGCGCCTTCAGGCGCGGGTTACCATCCCTGCCTTCACCTGGCGCATGATCTGGTTCGACGAGATGTTCCCTGCTCTGGCGACGCATCTGGGGGCCAGCGGCAATGGCGCCTTGCTGGTGCAATCGGGCGATGCCGATGTCAATTCGCAGATCGTGACCAGCTCAGCCGCCGGCGCCGTGTCGCTGCAGCATCTGTGGGGCTATTGAACGACCTTATCGATCAGAAATCCCAGGAACGATCGAGCCAATAGTCGATCTTGCGGCGATGACTGATGCCCAGTTTCCGGGCGATCCGGCGGGCGATTTTGCCCAGCCAATCGGCGCGCTGCAGTAAAGCGGGCTTGGGAGCCGCCGCTTTGACAAGGCCGATGAGATCGGCGGCGTCACTGGCACTGATATGGCCGGCCTTATGCGCCGCTTCCGCCAACCACAATGCCTCATCCAGGAAGCGATATAGCAGCAGGATGACGAACAGTTTCAGAATGGCGGTCACGTCGCCGCTGGCCAGGACCTGTTCAGGTGACCGGAGATAGAAGGCATCACCGGCAATCAGGCGGCAGGAAATGTCGCGGCGGTTCTTCAGGATGTTGAGATGGCGCCGCAGCAGCGCATGCGATTTCTCACCTTCGAAGCGATAAGAGCGCGCCGGCAGGATATCGAACAGGACAAAGCCTTGCGCCTTCAGATAGGCATCGACATCGCCAAACAGCGGCTGGCCCTTATAGAGTTCCGCAAACTCGATCTCGGTCTGGATGGCAAGGATCCCGGCCCAATGCTCCGGGCGCGTTCCTTTGAAAATAGCGAGCTCGGCCCCCTGGACGTCGAGCTTGAGCAGGTTGGGCAAGGGGCGCTGATGCCGGTCGATGAAATCCGAAAACGTCAGCAACGGCACTTCGATCACCTTGGCGAGGGTGCCATAGCTGGGTGGGCCAAACCGCAGCATGAGATCGTTATTGGGTGGAAACAGCGACGAGCCGGAAGGCTTGGCCAGGACATGGAGCAGGCCGGTGCCGGTCTCGCCACCGAGGGCCACCGGAAACCAGTTCTCATTGGCGGGCGCTTGTGCGGCTTGCACCTTGCAGGCGGCGGCATCCGGCTCGAACAGGTCGATGCGCATGAGATCGGCAAATGGCCGCCAATGGCTCTGCATGCCGCCGCGCGCGCCGACATCCACGCATTGCAGGGGATTGGCGCTCAATTGGTCGACCAGGATCTTCGATTTTTGCATTTTCCACGTTTCCGAAGGTAAATCTCAATTGAGGGCAAATCTTGCGCCAACCAGCCGAGTAGCGCGCGGACGTAGCGGGGTCAAGGCCAGTGCGATTGCTTTGCAGGCGCGGCATCGGGATCACTTGATCCAGCGAGCCACAATGGGCACACTCCCGTCCTTGTATGTTGCGGGAAAATTGGGCTTTTGGGATGGGACTTGGTTTGTGGCGCAGGGCAACCGAATCGGCATTGTGGGTATTAAACCCCCCGCGCGCGGCTGGAATGTCACTGGCAAAGAAAATCGACTGGCGGACGGCGGTACCTGGGAAGACGACGGTCCTGTGTCTCGAACGCAGTCAATTCATCAAGGATATCGAGGAGTTACGGAGTCGTACCAGCCTCAATTGGGTGACGTTGAGTGCCGTTCAGCTCCGCGCGCAACAGGAACGCTGGGTCCCGGAAGCTGACCGCCTGCAGGGGTCATTTTCCACCTGGCTCAAGGAGCCGCGCGCGGCTCATTTGCGGCCCATCCTGGAATGCTTTGGCGTTGCCCTGCTCCAGGAAGCACAGCGGACCATGCAGATCGACGCGGTGGTCGCCGCCAATATCGATTATTGGCAGGACGAGGCAATGAAGCTTGCCTGCCGCAGCCTTGGCATCCCCTTTCTGGTCCTGTGCCGCGAAAACTATACAATTCCCTGGACGGTGCCGTGGCACCACGACTTCCTGGCGCAGACCCGGTTCCGCTTCGAGGGCGCCGGCATGGCAGTATTCAGTGAAGCAACCAAACGCGCCGTGGCACCCAGCTTTGATAGTTCGGACGACATCTGGGTAACGGGCGCGCCACGTTATGATCGCTGGCTGGATCTGCCCGCTCGGCCGGATGGGGAAAAGAAACATATCAGCCTGATCACGTTCAATGATCCTGGCTACATGGCCGTCAATACCTTTCTGGAAACAGCCGCGGTCTTCGACCGGATGGCGCGGGCAGACACCCAGCACGCCCTGACCTGGCTGGTAAAATGCAAGAAGCGCAGCGACAAGGCGGAAGTGCTGGCAAGCCTCGGCGCCAAAGCAGATGTGCACCTCAAATTCGAATATGACACACCGCTGTTCGAGCTCTACCCGCGGTCACGCATCGTCATCGGTTACAATTCCCTGGCCATGGTCGAAGCCATGCTGACGGATGCGCCGGTCGTGGTGCCGTGTTGGGGTGAGGCACGGGCCGAGCGGAAGAACCTGCTGCTCGATTACAACGATCCGCTGACGCAGCGTGTCATCACTTTTGCTCAATCGCCGGAGGATCTTGCCAACCTCATCGACCGGGCGGCGCGCGGCGAGAAATTGCTGGTCGGGTCTCCTGAAGACCGCCGCGCTTTGTTCGAGGCACATGTCCATCTTCCCGGCGCGGATGGTGGGCCAGCCACGGCCTCCGCCGCAACGGAGGCCTTTGTCCGTCACTACGTCGCGCTGGCAGAACATGACCGGGCCGAACGCAGCCTGGTCGGCAACAGCGCGGCCCGGAACATCAGCTTGTCCGAGCGCGTCTCAGCCTGATCCAGAAAGAAAGCGGGCCGGCATCTTGCCAGCCCGCGATGACCCGTTCTCGATACGAAGGGCTTAGATCAGCTCAGCTTCGATGATGCCGGCAGAGCATAGGAACATGCCGCGCCAGCTCGCTTCGTGTTCGAGGCGTATCGATTCTGCACGGAACCCTGGGCCGATCTTGCCGGCCAGCATCGGCGGCGCCGCATGGTAGTGATACCACTGCATGCCGATGGTCCGGAACCCATGACGCGCAACGGTTTCTTCCAGTTCGAACGGATTGTGGAACTTGGCAAGAATCTGGTCATAGCTTGGACGATCAGCATCATCATGACCACGCACCGGGGGCAGATTGGTCGCAAGGCGCCGATCAAGTTCTTCCGCGACATGCTTTTTGACGTCCGCCGAGACGCCCGCCAGAAGATCCTCCAGAATGAACTCTTTGCTGTAGCGGTTGAGTGTGAACAGCGAGAAGAGCTTGTTGCGGAACTCGACAAAGATGCGACCGCCCGGCCGCAGCAGCATCTTCAGATTCTCGAAGAACGCAGTTTCCTTTTGAATATGCGGCAACACACCGTTGGCGATGATGGCGTCATATCCGCCACGTCGCAGCGCCGGCGTCAGAGTCTTGGCATCCTCGGCGTCACCGACAAAGAGGATCGCGTCCTTGATCCCCTCGCGATTAAGACGCGCGCGCGTGGCTTCGACCATCGGCTCGGAGAGATCGCAGCCGGCAACCTCGATGCCCATCTTGCTCCAGGTCAGGAGGGGCGTTCCCTCGCCCATGCCCACTTCGAACAGGCGTTTGGCGCCAAACTGGGCAAGGCGGTTGCTCAAGATTCCCAGGCGGACATAGTTCGACGGATACTCACCCGATTTGTCCAGGAAGGCTTTGTCGTACATGTTGGTGTAGAAGTCGACTTCGCCGTCATAATGCGCGGTCACCGCAGACTTCGTTGCATCTGTCATTTTCGTATCCTTCCCGAATTAGAGATCTGACCGGGCTATCAGCCCATGTGATTGAAGATCGCGGGCGGCCTTGGCCAGTTCCCAGATCGGCATGTCCAGCAAATCGGCAACATCAAGCAGGTCGCGCTTGCCATCAGCATAGCCGAACACATTGATCAAGCCGAAGACGATCTGGAACGTATCTCTGGTCGACGTCGTCGGATAGAGGCCGCGCGAGCCGAGATTGGGTTCGCCGAGTACCTGCGCCGTATAGGTGGCATTTGCCTCGATGCCCTGAATGGCGCGCTGGAACGCCTGCAAGCCGCCGAGCAACCCGGCCGGCGTCACCAGCGTCATGTCGTCAAGCGAGGTGTGATATTCCGGATAAGTATTGTATTTGCTGCGGAAAAGAGAGGCGATCGGCAGATCGACGCCAGGGCTGCAATACTGCCGTTCGTCGCTGCCACGCATCAGGAAGCTGTGCTGCTCAAACGCTGTGGCATGATGGCGAAGGGCATGCAGTCCGGCACGATCGGAGAGCGAATTTCCCTCACGGCTCGGCATGAAGCCGTAGGCGCGCTCGTCGCCCACGCAGTTGATCATGAAACCCGCGATGACATGCTGTTTCAAATGATCGAGATGGCGGCTGAGATAGATGATCGAGCCGATCGTTTCCGGCACGAAGACGAAGCGATAGGTGTACCGGCGGCGTGGGATCGCCATCAGCCATTTCGCCAGTTGCACCGCAACCACGGGACCGGAGAGTTCATTGTTGGCCATCGACGGGTGGCAAACATAGGTCGAGAGGAGAACCTCTTCGTCACTTTCGCCGGGCAGAACGAGATCAGCGAAATCAAGGCGGCCCGGTGCCAAGGTGGCATCGATGACGGCGCGGTACCGGCCGGGCTGCAAGCGTTCGCGCTGCTCATGGGTGAGGCAGAAGCCCCAGCGTGGCCGATAGTAGGACGTGACATAAGGAACTGCCGTCGGCAAGTCCGGCAGCGAGTAGAGATGGTTCTGCAAATCGTCGAGATCCAGCTCTTCATCAACCGGCAGGGAGTACCCCATGACATGAAGATTGTTCTTCTTGAACTCGCACAATCTGTTGCCATCGGGACCGACCAGATAAGCGTCGCGGATGTTCCATTCATCGGGCACCTGCCAATCCAGGCATTTGGTCCCGCTCGGCACATCGAGCAGACGCAGACCCGGCAGCTCCCCGGCAATGATCGCCAGTGAATCGCGCACGCCCTGGCCGGACAGACTCCGGCATATCGGCCACAATCTGCCCATCAGCTCGTACATATCGGTACCGGCCCGTGCCGTGGAAATCGGCGCAAAGACGGTATCGAGCGGAAAATCACGAGATGATGTCAATTTCTCAGTCTGGGACATTTCTGGGTGCCAACAAAATGCAGCGATGTAACTTCAATCACGTGAAACGACAACCTCGGCTTCATAACCTGACATTGAAGCCCTGTTCCTTCAGATACACCTTCGCCTGCCTTGGTGTCTGTTCGGTGAAATGAAAGATGCTGGCGGCCGCCACAGCATCTGCCTTGCCGTCACGCAAGACCTCCGCCATATGTTGGTACGAGCCGCAGCCACCGGAGGCGATCACCGGGATCCCGACCGCATCGACCACCGCGCGGGTGAGTGGGACGTCATAGCCTGAAAAGGTGCCGTCGCGACCGACCGAAGTCAGCAGAATCTCGCCAGCACCCAAGGCTTCGGCTTCACGCGCCCATTCCACCGGATCCCGCCCCGTCGGCTTCTTGCCGCAATCGCTGAGAACCTCCGCCCTGCCATCGGCATGACGCATCACGTCGATCGAGACCACGATGCATTGCGCACCGTAGCGCAAAGCCCCTTCTTCGATCAGCTTGGGCCGAGCCAGGGCTGCGGTGTTGATGGCAACCTTATCGGCGCCGACTGCCAGCAATCCACCGATATGATCGGGATTGCGTACACCGCCACCCACGGTCATCGGCATGAAGCATTCGTCCGCCAACTCGTCCACCTGCGCGAAATCCGGCGCGCGGCCATCCGGCGTCGCACGGATATCCAGGAACACGAGTTCGTCGACTTCGCGCATATTGTAAACCTTAATCGCCTGCAGCGCGCTGCCAGTACGCCGCCAGGAATCGAAGCCCACACCCTTAACGAGCCCGACATCGCGGAACAGCAGGGTGGGCATGACGCGAATTTTGACGGTCATCGTCAGAGCGCCAGGAAGTTGCGCAGCAACTGGAAACCAGCCTTCTGGCTCTTCTCGGGGTGAAACTGGACACCCATCATATGCCCGCGCTGCACGGCGGCCGTAAAGCCGCCATAGGAGGGGCATGTGGCCAGGACATCGCCACCAGCGCATTCATAGTGATAGGAATGCACGAAATAGAAATCCGTCCCAGCCGGCAGCTGCCGCCAGAGCGTCGCTTCGGGTTGAGGGTATGTTTCATTCCAGCCCATATGGGGGATACGTTCACCGGCTTGGGTAGACCGCAACGGCACAATCTCGCCCGGAATGAGATCAAGCCCCTCGGTCAGCCCGAATTCATGGCTGCGCGTGGCCATCAATTGCATGCCAAGACAGATGCCGAGGAACGGAATTTCACGCCTGGCCAGCAGGTTGCGCAGACCCGCCGCCAGCCCCGTCGCATTCAAGGCCTGCATCGCCGCGGCAAAGGAGCCGACACCCGGCAGGATCACGCGGTCAGCACCTTCGACCACACGCGGATCGTCGGTGACCAGCGGATGGCCTCCGCATTCCTCGACCGCGCGCCGGATCGAATCCAGGTTGCAGACGCCAGAATTGACAATGACGACGGCAGTCATGCGCGGATCGTCGCCCCCCGTGGTCAGCCGTTTTCGACGTGAAGCTTTTGCAGATTGCCCAACCGATCCTTGACCAGTTTGCCCTGGTGATCGCATTTGAACAGCTTCTTGTTCGTCCAACGATCGCAGATATCGACAAAATCACTGACCGGCATATCAAGCGGGGCCAGAATGTCTTCAATCTTCTTGCCAAGATAGGTCCAGGGGAATTTGCCGTCGTGATGCTTCACAAGCTGCAGGCCGTCATGTCGCGTCAAGCGGCCGCGGCGGATATGATTGCAGGCGATGTCGGTCGCGCGCCCGAAGCCGTATTTCAGGAACTTGAAATAGTCGTGCAGGCCCATCTGATGGTTGTCTAGGTTTTCGTAATTGGCGAGCGCACCCTCGACCATGGTCGGATAGGTCTCGAACCCGTAGCCTTGGGCATAGAGCGCGTTGCGATAGCCGTCCCAGGGAAAGTAATAACCGAGGAAGACGCCAGTGACACCGACCCGTGCCAATTCCTCATCCGTGGGATAGGTGTATTGGATCATGTCGCGCTGTGTGATGCCGATTTGTCCCACCAGATCGGACACTCGCAATCCCAGCAATCCACCGAATTCCTCAAGCCAGCGGCGATCCAGATAACTCGTCTGGGTCGAAGCCGCCGGGCCGCCATATTCATGCTGCGGGTTTTCACCCCAGACAATCAGCTGGATATTGTGCTGAACGGCGACGCGCACCGGGATGGTAAAGATGGTGACATGCTCAGGCCATGAGATGTCGCCCACCGTTTCCAAGGTGAAGCGATTAATGCGGCGGCGTACCACCGGATTGGTCGTGACCTCGATATAGTCGACACCGAGTTTTTTGGTGTTCTCGATATTGCGACGGCCGATATCGGAAAGATCGTCCGTGGTAGCCGTGACGCAAAGCGGGTTCATCCCGACTTCGAGCAGGCGCAGAAGCTGATAGGTGCTGTCCTTGCCGCCGGAAACCGGCACCAGACAGTCGTAATTGCTGCCGTTCTTGCTGCGATACTTCTCGACCACGCGCAGGAATTCGTCCTTGCGCTGATCCCAATCGACTTCGGCACGGAATTTGAAATTGCTGCAGGCGTTGCACACGCCGTCTGCGTCGAAGGATAGATCGGGCTTGGTTTCCGGATAAAGGCAGAGTTTGCAGTAGCGCATCTGATCAGCCCCGAATCATCTTTGTGAGAGAATTGGCATCGAGCCATTGAGTGTTGATGTCGCTGGCGAAGCGGAAGCCGTCGGCGACTTTGGCGGCGCCGTCTT
>NZ_CAKZGO010000044.1 GCF_936916975.1 uncultured Dongia sp.
GAGGGCAGCGGGGCGCCGGGCCCCCCGCCCCCGTTTGTTGTGGGCGGGCTATACCACCCTGTCGCTGGGGGGGGGTCCGCCTTCGCGGACCATGACGATAAAATTAGAATCCTTGTTGCGGAGTTCGGGTGACGATATGACTTCGACGAAGCAGCTGACTGGCCGTTGCATGTGTGGCGCGCTGCGGTATCGCTTCGATCCCAGTGAGGCGGTGGTTGATTACTGCCATTGCAAATCATGCCAGCGCTGGAGCGGGGCACCGGTAACAGCTTGGGCGCAGGTGCCGTTGGCGCAATTCGAGATCGTGTCGGGTGCTGCGAAGGCATTCCAATCTTCGCCGCGCGGCATTCGGCATTTCTGCGCCGATTGCGGATCGCCGGTCTTCATGACCGAGCCTGGCGGGACGACCGTCGGCATCATGCTGGGGAGCGTGGATGATCCGTCGTCGCTGATCCCCACGGGCCATGGCTGGACGTCCGATCAGATATCCTGGTTCAAGATCGACGATCACCTGCCGCACTGGCCCGAAGACGCACCGCATGATCGCTAATAATATTACAAATAAGTCACGCTACTCGGTGTGATCTTGCGTGGAGGTGCGAAAGCCCTCTATATTGCGCCGCACAATGTGTGGGGAGCGATATGAGCAAAGCGGGACAAAAAGAGCAGCCCTGGCTGTTCCGGACCTATTCCGGCCATTCCTCGGCCAAGGCTTCCAATGAGCTCTACCGCACCAATCTCCAGCGTGGGCAGACGGGGCTGAGTGTCGCCTTCGATCTGCCGACCCAGACCGGCTACGATTCCGACCATGCGCTGGCGAAGGGCGAGGTCGGCAAGGTGGGCGTGCCGATCAGCCATCTCGGCGACATGGTGGCGCTGTTCGACGGCCTGCCGCTCGACCAGATGAACACCTCGATGACCATCAATGCGACGGCGCCTTGGCTGCTGGCGCTCTATATCGCGGCGGCTGAGAAGCAGGGCGTCGCGCGCAGTGTTCTGCAGGGGACTGTGCAGAATGACATCATTAAGGAATATCTCTCGCGCGGGACCTACATCTTTCCGCCGGAGCCGTCGCTGAAGCTGATCACCGATGTGATCAGCTTCACCTATCGCGAGGTGCCGAAATGGAATCCCACCAATGTCTGCTCCTATCATCTGCAGGAAGCGGGTGCCACGCCGGTGCAGGAGCTGGCCTATGCGCTGGCAACCGCCGTGGCGGTGCTCGACAATGTGAGAGCGAGTGGGCAGGTGCCAGCAGTTGATTTCCCGCAGGTCGTGGGGCGCATCAGCTTCTTCGTCAATGCGGGCCTGCGGTTCATCACCGAGATCTGCAAGATGCGGGCCTTCACGGAATTGTGGGACGATATCTGCCGCGAGCGCTACGGCGTTGCGGACGCCAAGCTGCGGCGTTTCCGCTACGGCGTGCAGGTGAACAGCCTCGGCCTCACCGAGCAGCAGCCGGAGAACAATGTCTATCGCATTCTCCTGGAGATGCTGGCGGTGACGCTGTCCAAAAACGCGCGGGCGCGCGCTGTGCAATTGCCGGCCTGGAACGAGGCGCTGGGCCTGCCGCGGCCCTGGGACCAGCAATGGTCGCTGCGGCTACAGCAGATCGTGGCCTATGAGACCGATCTTCTCGAATTCGGCGACATCTTCGACGGCTCGGTCGAAATCACGCGCAAGGTCGACTCGCTGAAGGCCGAGGCGCTGGAGGAGTTGGCGCGGATCGATGCTATGGGCGGCGCGGTCGCGGCCGTGGAATCGAGCTATATGAAACAGCGCCTGGTGGAGTCGAATGCGCGGCGCCTGTCGGCCATCGAGACCGGCGATCAGATCGTCGTCGGCGTCAACCGATATACCGAAAGCGCGCCGTCGCCCTTGCTGGCCGGCAGCGATGGTGGGTTCCTCGCCATCGACGACAAGGCGGAAGCGGAGCAGGTGGCGTCGCTGAAGGCGTGGCGTGGCGCGCGCGATGGGGATGCGGCGGCAAAGGCGTTGGCGGTGCTGGAAGGCGATGCGCGGGCCGGGCGCAATATCATGGAAGCGTCGATCGCCTGCGCGCATGCCGGTTGCACGACCGGCGAATGGGGCGGGGCCTTGCGCCGTGTGTTCGGTGAGTTCCGGGCACCCACAGGTGTTGCGCGTGCCGCGATCGATCAGGGCAGCACGGCGATGGCCGATGTGCGCAAGCTGGTCGAGGCGGCCTCGGTCCGGTTGGGCCGGCGCATCAAGATCCTGGTCGGCAAGCCCGGCCTCGACGGCCATTCCAACGGTGCCGAGCAGATCGCGGTGCGGGCGCGGGATGCCGGGATGGAAGTGGTCTATGAGGGCATCCGCCTGACGCCGGCGCAGATCGTCAACGCAGCACTTGAGGAAAGCGTCCATGTGGTGGGCCTGTCGATCCTGTCGGGCTCCCATATCGCGCTGGTGGGCGAGGTGATCGAGCGGATGCGGGCGCTGGGTCTCTCGGACGTGCCGGTGGTGGTGGGCGGCATCATCCCGCCGGAGGACGCAAAAAGGCTGCTGGAATTTGGCGTGGCGCGGGTCTATACGCCCAAGGACTACGACCTCAACGCCATCATGGCGGGGATCGTGGCCCTTCTGGATCAGCAATCGCAGGCGGCATGACGGAACATTCTTTTGGGCAGGCCTTCCGCGACGAGTTCGAGGAGTTGCTGGCCTGGCGCCGCGATGTGCGCCATTTCAAGACCGATTCGGTGCCGGCCGATCTGGTCGAGCATCTCCTTGATCTCACCAGCCTGGCGCCATCGGTCGGCAATGCGCAGCCCTGGCGCTTCGTCAGTGTCGATGAGCCGGCACGGCGCGCGGCCATCATCGAGAACTTTTCGCAGGCGAATGCGGCCGCGCTGTCGAATTACGATGGCGAGCGCGCCGAGCTTTATGCGCGGTTGAAGCTTGCCGGTCTGCGGGAGGCGCCGCGGCACTTTGCTGTCTTCTGCGACGAGACGACGGCGCAGGGGTCCGGGCTCGGTCGCCTCACCATGCCGGAGACGCTGCGCTATTCGACCGTGCTTGCCATTCATACGCTTTGGCTGGCGGCGCGGGCGCGTGGGTTAGGATTGGGCTGGGTCTCGATCATCGATCCGGCGCAGGCAACCGCGACACTGGATGTGCCGGCCAGCTGGCGCTTTGTCGCCTATCTCTGCCTGGGCTTCCCGGCCGGCGACCACATCGAGCCGGAATTGCAGCGCAAAGGTTGGCAATCCCGCGAGGCGGTGTGCCGCCAGGTGCTGCCGCGATAAAAGTTACTGTTCGAGGGTCATGCGGTCGCCTTCGACGCGCCAGGATTTGAGCCGGCGCAGGAACTCCATGCCGAGCAATGAATTCGACATGTCGGCCTCGTTCACTGTGGCCGGCAAATCGTGCACCACGATGTTGCCGAGACGGAATTCGGATATGACGATAGGCGCACCGCGCACCAGGCCGTTGGCCGTCTCCGCCACTTCAGAAAAAGTAAGCTGGTCGAGATCATAGCCGAGGCGCACTGCTGCGGCCGGATTGAGCACGACGTCGCTGGCCCCGGTATCGATGGTGAAGGCGAGTGTGACGCCATCCGCCATGGCCTGCACCTGATAGTGCCCGTTCTGCGCCACCGGGTAGCTCATGATGCGCTCACCCTCGGGACGGCCATCGCGCGGCATCAGTTCCGCGGTGAAACGATCGCCAAGCCCGCCCATCTCGCCACGGAAGGAATAGGCCAGGATGAGACCCGCAAACAGTGCCACCCATATCGCGATGTGGGCCAGCGTGCGGCTGGTGTTGTAGCGCAGGCGCGCAAACAGCCCGCCGCCGAACACGGCGACCAGGCAGACGAGATAAAGGAGGCGCAGGCGGTTGTCGCCATCGGCCAATACGTCGGGAAAACGCTGGCTGAGAAAATAGATGAGGATCGCGGCGCCCGTAAAGGCCAGCGCCCAGAACTGCCAACTGCGATTACGCATCGAACCTCACCTGCTGCCTTCACATCGATTCGTTCATTATCTGGGTCGAGGGAAGGTTAGGTGTCCAGGGGTATTTTTCGCTCCCTCGTCATGGTCCGCCTTCGCGGACCATGACGAGTTTGAAACGCTCACGACCCGCCCATGGCCTTGGTGAGTTCGACGAGGTCGATGAATTCGGCGCGGTAGCCGCCGGTGTCTTCGCCGCGGCCTTCCCGGGCGAGGCTGGCGATCTGGTCGAGGTCGTATTGGCCGAGACGCTCTCCGCCTTTGAGATACTGGCCGAAGGCGGCGACGGCGGCGGCGAATTTGTCATCCACCGCGGGGGCATCGGCGCGGGTGAGCCAGGAACTCGGCAAGGGTGTCTCGATGAGCTTGGAGACGTCGCCCTCCGGTGCCTTGTAGCGAAGACGCAGCAGCGCGAATTCATCTGTCCGCGTGGTTCTGTCGTTACCGGCCTTGGGTGGCGTGCCCTCGTCCTGATAACGCAGCGGGTCGACGTTGAGGCCTTTCGACCCCACCAAGGCGATCTCATAGAGTGCCGTGACGCTGTGGCCCGCGCCGATTTCGCCGGCATCCTTCTTGTCGTTGTTGAAATCCTCGCGGTTGAGTGCGCGGTTCTCGTAGCCGATCAGGCGATATTCGGCGACGATGGCGGGATTGAACTCGACCTGGACCTTCACATCCTTGGCGATGGTCTGCAGATTGCCCTGGAGACCGTCGACCAGCAGGCGCTTGGCTTCTTTCAATGAATCGACATAGCCGTAGTTGCCGTTGCCGATATCTGCGATCTGTTCCATCAGGGCATCGTTGTAATTGCCCTCACCGAAACCGATGGTGCTCAAGGCAATGCCGGATTTGCGATTTTCCTCGACCATCTTTTTCAAGGCGTCGAGATCGGTGAGGCCGACATTGAAGTCGCCATCGGTCGCCAGCACGATGCGGTTGATGCCGTCGCCGATCCTGGCCTCGCGCGCCTTGGCATAGGCAAGCTGGATGCCTTCGCCGCCGGCCGTGCTGCCGCCGGCCTCGAGTCCGTCGATGGCGGCGCGGATGGTTTCCTTCTCGCCGCCGGATGTTGGCGCCAGCACCAGCCCGGCAGCGCCCGCATAAGTGACGATGCTGACCTTGTCATTGGGGCCGAGCTGGTCAACCAGCATCTTCATGCCGGTTTTGAGCAACGGCAGCTTGTCGGCATCCTGCATCGAACCCGAGACGTCGATGAGGAAGACAAGATTGGCAGCAGGCCGATGCTCGCGTGGCGGTTCATAGCCCTTGATGCTGACGCGCAGCAGCTTGGTATCCGGATTCCATGGCGTGGTCATGACATCGGCATCGGCGCGGAACGGAATACCGGCATCGCGTGGGCCTTTATAGTCGTAGCTGAAATAGTTGAGCATCTCCTCGACCCGTACGGCATCGCTGGGCGGCTTTTGCCCATTCATCAGGAAGCGGCGCAGATTGGCGTAGGAGCCGGTATCGACATCGATGGCGAAGGTGGAGACCGGCGCCTCGGCCACGCGCTTTACCGGGTTGTCGTCGGTGTGGGCGTAGTTTTCGGTGTTCTGGGGCACCGGCAGAAGCATCGGCTCAGTGATGTGGAAATCTTGGGCCTGCCCCGGAACTGGGAAAGTAGCGGCCGGCGCGATGTTCCTCTTTTCCTCGGCAGAAGCGGTGGCGGTTGAAGCGGCATCTCTTTCGTCATCTGGAATGATGAGGCCCGTCATGCCCATCGGCTCGTTAACGGTCGCTTCGTTCTGGGCCGTTTGTTTGTTTTCCGCGTTGCAGGCGGCCAGCAGAAGTGTGGCCGAGAGCAAGATGTGGCTTAGTAGTATTTGTTTGCGCATGTATGGCCCCTGTTGTCGATGTCCCCGTGATGACGAGGATCGGCGGCGACAACGGCGAAAGCAGGTCCGGATTGTGGCGAAATCGGGGTATCAGATCACTTGCCCGCTATTGACCCTTGGGATGATTTGCGCACGTGCCGACCGTCCTCTGATTGACGAGGCGGTACGGAAGTGCAAGCTGGAAAACCTTAAAAAAAGTAGCCGGGAGAAACGACATGGCAAGGCTGATGGTGATGTACAAGACGCCGACGGATGCGGGCGCGTTCGACAGATACTATGCCCAGACGCATATACCGCTGGCGAAGAAGATTCCCGGGCTGCGCAAATACGAGATCAGCCAGGGCGCGGTCGCGACACCCGCTGGACCTGCCGGCTATCATCTCATCGCGGCGCTGCATTTCGATGATCTGGCCGCGATCCAGCAAGGTGTCGGGAGCGCGCAGGGGCAGGCCGCGGTCAACGATCTCGGGAATTTTGCGACGGGCGGCGTTGATATCTACATGTTTGAAAATCGCGACGCGTAGGTGCATCGAGATATATCGCCGTTGCTCCCTCCCCCTTCAGGGGGAGGGACCAGCAAGAAGCTATCGCCAATTCCGGCTGCGGCCCACGGCTGTGCGGAATTTCATGCGGTGTTCGTCGGGGAGCTTGTTTTGCGGTGAAAGCCGCGCCTTGGGTGCTGGTGATGGTGGCAAGGTGTCCAACGTGGCGAGACCCGCGCCGATGAGCGCCAGCTGTGCCGTACCGAGGCCGGTGAGTTCCGTGCTGGCGGGGATCGTGATTTCGCGGTCGAGGACGTCGGCGACGAAGCTTGCGAAGTAGATGTTCTTCGCCAGGCCGCCATCGATCGAGATGCGGTTGCCGATGGGGGCGAGGCGCGCCATCGCCTGGATGACTTCGCCTGCGCGCAGGGCGATGCCTTCAAGCAGCGCCTGCATCATGTCGGCCTTCGTCGTATCGAGGCCGAGACCCAGCCACAGGCCGGCGGCGGACCGGTCCCAATAGGGGCAACCCAAGCCGCTCAAGGCCGGCACGAAGGCAAGGTCGCGTGAGATGGCGCTGGCGGCGGCGAAGGAATCGATTTCGGCATAGTCTGTGAAGAGCCCGAGGCTGCGCGCCCAGTTGACGGCGGAGGCCGCATTATAGACGCCGCCATCAAGGGCATAGGACGGGTCCGCCTTGCCCAGGCGCCAGGCGATGGTCGGCAGAAGGCCGCTTGCCACGTCGCGCAAAGGCTTGGCGCCGGTGACGCAGAGTGCGAAGGCGCCGGTGCCGAAGGTGATCTTGGCATCACCCGCCTGGCGACAACCATGGCCGAACAAGGCCGCCTGCTGATCGACCACATTCGCCGTGACCGGCGTCTTGCCGATGCTGCCGAAGGCATCGGCGGTAGCGCGGATGTCGGGCAGGCACTCGACCGGCACCCCGAAGAGGTCGCATAACACCGGGTCCCATTGCAGCGTTTCCAGATTCATCAGGCTGGTGCGCGAGGCGGTGGTGACGTCGGTCGCAAAGACATTGGCGAGGCGGTCGATGAAGAAGCTGTCGCTGGTGCCGAAGCGCAGGCGGCCCTGCTTGTGCAGAAGCTTCGCGTCATCGACATGGTCGAGAAACCAGCGCAGTTTGCTGGCCGAGAAATAGGGATCGAGCGGCAGGCCGGCACGGGAGAGCGTCGTCTCCTCGTGGCCCCCCTGCTTCAAACGCTCGATCACGTCATTGGTGCGGGCATCCTGCCAGACGATGGCGTTGTAGACTGGACGTTTCGTCCGGGCATCCCAGGCCACCACCGTCTCGCCCTGATTGGCGATGCCGATCGCCTTGGCACTGCCGGCATTGCCGATGCAGGCATTGAGGTGGCCGATCAGTTCTTCCGGATCGTGTTCGACCCAGCCAGGCTGCGGCAGGATCTGGCGATGCTCGAATCCGTCCAGAGTTTGGAAACGGCCATCGGTGTAAAGGCGGTGCAGCTTGGTGCCGGTGGTGCCTTGGTCGATGGCGAGGACAAAGTCAGACATGGTTCACTTGCGCGGTTGCAGATCGACGGTGAGGTGATGAACACCGGTGAGATCGACCGCCGGGACGCGCCAGGCGATGCGCCGTTCCGGCAGCACATTGATCGGGCGTGACCAGATCTCGCGGCCATCGGCAAGAACCCGCAGCCTGCCCGTGGTGGCGACACTGGCGCGCGCCTTGAACAGCAGCGGGTCATAGGGGCCGCGGCCGGTGAGGCGCTGCGGATAGACATAGCTCAAGGCGCCGGCGGCCTCAATGCGGATTGGCGAGGTGGGGGGTGCCAGCTTGTCGCTGAGGGCCGCGTGGATAGCGTGGGCCGCGGATTTACCCTCGCGATAGCATTGCCCGGCGGTCTCGATACCGCGCAGCAGGTTGCCGCCGGCGAAATAGCTTGCATCGGTGCAGCGATAGAGCTGGTCGATAACCGGGCCATGTGTGCCGGGATCAAGCTCGAGATGGCTTTGCGTGAGAAGGGCCGTCTCCGGACGGAACTGGCCGGTGAAGATGATGCCGTCGCATTCTAACGTGCGCGTAACACCGCGGCGCTGGAAGCTGAGGCCCTCGACGCGGTCCTGACCGAGGATGTGGAGATCGCTGCAGCCGGTCAGCACGGGCACGCCGAAACCGATGCGCGCCACCCAGTCGCCGGGGCGCGCCGCCGTGATGCGCGGTCGTTCCTCGATCATCGCCACGGCCTTGAGACCGACATGGCCGAGCGTCAGGAGGGCCGAGAAGGCGACCAGTTCGGAGCCGATGATGAGTGGGCGCTGGAACGGCGCCTTGCCATGGAGATAGGCGTATTGCTGAAGGGTGCCCGTTGTCATGACGCCCCACGGCCGCGTGCCGGAGATGAGGCGGGCGCTACGCGGCGTCTCACGCGCGCCCATGGCGAGCAGCACCTTTTGTGCTTGCAAGGTCTCGGGGCCATGGCGGCCCGAGATCTGCAATCTCCCGTTGGGTTCCAGTTTGAGCGCCGTATGGCCAAGTCGGAGGTCGAGGTCGCTGACGCGATCGACCAGGCGCTTGGCGAAATCAGGACCGGTCATCAGGCGGCCGAATTGCAGCAGGCCATAGCCGGTATGGCCGCAATGGCGCGGGATGCCGCCGCCTGTTGTCTCGCGGTCGATGATCACGACGTCGCTGACGCCGAGGCGCTTCAGCTCGGCGGCGGCAGAGAGACCGGCAGGACCAGCACCGAGGATGATCACGTCATGCGTTTTCATGGCGTGATCGTGTCTCCAGCGATCGCCATTACCTGGGCGCTGCAATAGAAGCCCTGGCAGCGGCCCATCATGGCGCGGGTGCGGCGCTTCAAGCCGCCGACATCGCCGGCGGGCAGGATGCCACCGAGCGCATCTTCGATCTCGGCGCGGGTCACCAGCTCACAATGGCAGACGATCTCGGTCGGCAGCGGGCCCTGATAGGGGCGGGCGTTCTCCTCGCAGAGATTGGGCATTGGCGTCCATATGGGCTCGGCTTCCGTGAGCTTGCCGAAGCTCGTAGCATAGAGACCGGCCACATGCTGCGCGATGCCGAGAGCGCCGGTGAGGCCGGTCGAGCGGATGCCGGCGACCGTGATCCAGCGGCGATCGGGCTGTGCCGTGACCTGGTAATCCTTGAACTGCGTCGCCGGCCGCAGACCGGCATAGATCGCGGTGACGTCGATGCCGGCGAGACCCGGCAGCATCTCTGCGCCACGCGCGACGAGGTTGCGGAGCGCTGCCTGCTCGACCTCGGCATGGATGCGGTCTTCCTGGTCTTCCGCCGTGGGGCCGACCAGCACATTGCCGAAGGCAGTGCGGCAGATGACGATGCCCTTGGTGCGCTCGGTCGGCACCGGCAGGATGATCGCCTTCAGCAGGCGCGCTGCCGACTTGTCGAACACCACGAACTGGCCCTTGCGCGGCGTGATCTTGAATGGCGCGGGGCGGTTGATTGCTTCAATGATGTCGCCCTGATTGCCGGCGGCGTTGATGACGAGATCGGCCGTTACCACGCCTTGGGCGGTATGGAGATGCCAGATGCCGTCGAAGCGGCCGCTCTCGACCTTGCAATCGCGCAGCACGATGCCGCCATGGGCGATGCCTTGATGGACATAGGCGAGCGGCGCCGACCACGGGTCGATGATGTGCTCGCCCGGCACGTGGACTGCACCCAGGGCCTTGGGCGAGAGCAGGGGCTCCAGGCGGCGCAGGGCATCACGGTCGACGCGCGCGGTGTCGGTGACGTTGTTGTCATGGGCCTTGGCAAGAATGCCGTCGAGCTTTGCCAACTCCTCCTCGTTCCAGGCCACGACGACAGCGCCGGATTTCACCAGCGGCAGATTGAGCTTCTCGCGGATGCCGAGATATTCGCGGTAGCCCTGCTGCATGCAGGCTAGCTCAAGCGAGCCGTGGGGCGCATCGAAGCCGGTATGGAGGAGCGCGCTGTTGGCCTTCGAGGCACCGGAGAGGATGTCGCGGCCAGCTTCAAGCAACACGGGCTTCAGCCCGGCCATGGCGAGCCGGCGGAAGATGGCACAACCCACCACTCCGCCGCCAATGATCACGACCTGCGTATGATTCGTCTCAGTCAAATCAGCGTCCCCTGATTGGGACGAAGTGTGCCACGGATAGGAAAATAAATCACGCTTAGTGAAGAATGCTGTGCTTGTCCCTCCCCCTGAAGGGGGAGGTTAGGTGGGGGCATGGGCGATGATTGTTTGGACGCGAGGCTGAACACGGCCCCCACCCCGCCGACGGCCCTCCCCCTGAAGGGGGAGGGGGAGTAGAGCATTCCGCGCTTAGATCTGGGTGCGGAAGTGGAAGGACTTCGGCCGTGTCAGCATTTCGTAGCCGACGCGGGACAATGTTGCACCGCGGCCGGAATCCTTGACGCCGACCCAGGCCAGCGCCGGGTCGAGATAATCGCAGCGGTTCATGAAGACGGTGCCGGTCTCAAGCTCGTTGCCGATCTTTCGCGCCGCGATCTCGTCCGAGGTCCACAGAGCCGCGGTGAGGCCGTATTTGCTGTCGTTCATCAGCTTCACGGCTTCGTCGTCGTTCTTCACCTTCATGATGCCGATGACCGGGCCGAAACTTTCTTCCGACATGACCGACATGGAATGGTCGACATTCACCAGCACCTGCGGCGCCACATAGGGTGTGCCTGGTTTGTCGGCCGGGAACAGCTTGGTGTCGACCAGGGATTTGGCGCCGCGCTTCACCGCATCGGCGACCTGTCCGCGTACGAACTCCGCGGCGGAGGTGCGCACCATCGGCCCGAGATTGGTGCTGGTGTCGAGCGGGTTGCCGAGCTGGTACTTCTTGGTGAGATCGACGAAGCCGTCGACGAATTTGTCGTAGAGGCTCTCATGAACATAGATGCGCTCGATGGCACAGCAGCATTGGCCGGAATTGAACATGGCACCGTCGACTAGGTTTTCGACAGCGTGGGCGAGGTTGGCATCAGCGCGGACATAGGCTGGGTCCTTGCCGCCAAGCTCCAATCCCATCCCCATGAACTTGCCGACTGCCGCCTGCTGAACGGCATGGCCGCCAGCGACCGAGCCGGTGAAGTTGACGTAGGCCACTTCGGGGGCCGCTATCACTTTCGCCGTGTCGTCATGCGTCAGCACGAGATGCTGGAACAGGCCCTTGGGCAGGCCGGCCGCATCGAAGGCCTGCTGGAAGTCTTCGGCGCAAAGCGGGGTCTGGGCGGAGTGCTTCAGGATCACGGCATTGCCGGCCATCAGCGCCGGGACGACGCCGTTGACCGAGGTGAGATAGGGATAGTTCCAGGGGGCGACGATGAACACGACGCCGAGCGGCTCACGATGCAGCACGCGGGTGAAGCCGGGCTTGTCGGTGAAGCTGACATCGGCCAGGGCTTCCGGCGCCAGGTTGATCATGAAGCGGGCGCGTTCCTCGAAGCCACGCATCTCGAACGGGCTTTGCGAGATGGGGCGGCCCATCTGGCGGGTGATTTCCTCGGCGTGCTTGTCCTTGCCCTTGAGGAATTCGTCGACCGCCTTGTTCAGGATCTTCGTGCGCTCGGCGATCGAGGTTTTGCGCCACTCGATTTGCGCCGTCGCGGCATTCTTCAGCACCGCCGCAATTTCGGCCGGCGTGTTGTAGGGCCGCTCGACATAGACGGAATTGTCGATCGGCGTGATGGTTTTCTGGATGGCGGACATTTAGACCTCAGATGATTTCGAAGTAGCGCGACAATTCCCAATCGGTGATGTGCTTGCGGAACTCGCGTTCCTCATGCTCGCGGGTGCCGGCATGATGCTCGACGAAGGCATCGCCGAAGAGTTCGCGCGCGGCCTTCGACTTGCGCAAGCGCTGGGCGGCGTCCCACAGGGTCGTCGGCAGGTCGAGCTTCGCCGGATGCTTCATCTCGTAGGAATTGCCGACGATGGCGGCCATCGGTTCAATCTTGTTCTCGATGCCGTAGAGGCCGGAACCGATCGCGGCGGCCAGCGCCAGATACGGATTACAATCGGCAGCGGCGATGCGGTATTCGACGCGCTGCGATTTTTCCGAGCCGGGAATAACGCGGAGCGCGCAAGTGCGGTTCTCGACGCCCCAGGTGGCGTTGGTCGGCGCCCAGAAGCCGGGGATCATGCGCGAATAGGAATTGACGGTGGGCGAGACCATGCCAAGCACTTCGGGCATCAAGGTCTGCTGGCCGCCGATGAACCAGCGCATCTTGTCGGAAATGTTGTGCGGCTTCTTGGGGTCATGGAAGACCGCCTTGCCGTCCTTGCCCTTCAGCGAGATGTGGATGTGGCCCGACTGGCCGGGATAGGAGTTCGACCATTTCGCCATGAAGGTCGCCATCAGGCCGCGGCGTTGTGCCAGCACCTTCATGAAGGTCTTGAAGAGGGCGCCGCGATCAGCAGCTTCGAGCGCCGAGGTGACACCAAGCGCTGCTTCGAGGACGCCCGGGCCGGTCTCGGTATGCAGGCCTTCGATCGGCATGCGCATCTTTTCGGACATGTCGAGAATGTCCTGGTAGAGCTCCGACCAGACTGAGTTGCGGATGACGGAATAGCCGAACCAGCCCGGCGTCATCGGCGTCAGATTTTTGTAGTTCTTCTCGCGGATGCTTTCCGGCGTTTCGTCGAACATGAAGAATTCGAACTCAAGGGCCGAATAGACATCGAAGCCCATCTTGGCAGCCTTGGCGAGGACGCGGCGCAGCGTGCCGCGTGCGCAGATCTCTTCCGCCTTGTTGACGAATTCCGAGAGGAAGAGGAGGCCGTTATCTTCCATCGGCAGGTCGCGGCAGGTCTCCGGGATGATGCGCGCCCAGGCATCGGGATAGGCTGTGTGCCAGCCTGTATAGTTGAGGCCGTCGATCAACTGGTCCTGGTTGTCCCAGCCCAGCACCACATCGCAGAAACCGAAGCCGCCTTCGAGGGCGGAGAAGAACTTGGCCTTCGACATGTATTTGCCGCGCAGGATGGCGTCGCCATCGAACACGCCGACCTTGATATGCGTAAGGCCGCGTTCCTCGACGATCTTCTTGGCTTGCGCGATGGTTTTAACTTGTTCCGGTTTCAACGGCATTTTTATTCCCCCTGTTCGATCATCTGTATGGAATTTAGGCCGCGATGCGGCGCCGCGGCAATTGGAGTCTTGAGACTGAGATGGCTCCCCGACGTCGGGTTGGTGCGGCAGGCGGAGAGTTTGGCGGAAAAATTGCCTGCCAGCCCCCCTCTGTCCTTGAGACCTGAGAGATTCACCGGACGGGCCAATATTGGCCCCGGTTTACTCCGTCGGTGAGGCGACGACGTCCGTCGCCCGCTTTCCAGAGATGACGTTTCCGACCTGGTCCTTTTGCCTGAGAGTTTCCGGGGGCGGTTGCTCCTTCGGCGCCGATCCGGCCGCGCTGGTTTGCGACCGTTGCAGTCTCTCCCGAGGTCGGAGGATTGTGCGGCGGGAGTGTGTGATTGCCCCATGGAAAGGTCAAGCCGGAAAAGAAAAGGGGAGGCAGTTTGCACTGCCTCCCCAGACGATATTTCGATTTGTTGTGGGATCAGCCAGCGCCACCCAGCGCCGCTTCTTCCCGCGCGATTTCAGCCTGGCGCGCTTTGACATCCGCTTCGGTGAGCGGCGGGCCGGGGAACCGGCTCTTTTCAAAGGCGAACCAGACCACGATCAGAACCACGATCGCGACGGCGAGGAACCAGCCGACCAACTGATAGGGCGGTTGGAAGCCGACGAAGGCCAGCACCGCACCACCGAGCACCGCAAGAGCTGCGATCGGTTTCGACCAGACACCGAGGTTAAACGGACCCTTCTTCGTCCAGCTCTTGCCTTCGGCGAGGATGCCCGCACCGATCGGCATGATGTAGGAGACGTAGAGGAACACGGCACAACCGGACGCCAGGATGATGTAGGCGTTGGCGTCATTGCCGGCGACGAGGCCGAGAACGAAGCACAACGCAGCGCCGACCCAGATCGCCGCACCGGGGGTGCGATATTTTGGGCTGACCTGACGCAGGAACTTCGAGCAACCCGGGATGCCGCCATCACGCGCAAACGCATAGATCATGCGCGAGAGCGAGGTCATACCGGCAAGGGCACAAAGGTAGTTGGCGAGCACGATGCCGATGGCCAGAAAATCTTTGACGATGTCCGGCATCAGGCTGGATTCGAGCACGTAGAAGAACACCGACCAACCCTTGGAGGCACCTTCGGTCATGTCCGGCATGGCCAGCAGGACTGCCACCACCAGCAGCCAGCCGAACACGGCCGACCAGAACACGGCGGAGAGCATGCCGCGCGGCACCGCACGCTGTGCATCGCGGGTTTCTTCCGATGTGTGGGCGGAAGCGTCGAACCCGGTGATGGTGTAGCAGACATGCAGCAGGCCGAGGATGAAGGCGAACAGCAAGCTGCCCGTCGCCGGCCAGGTTTCGGCACCAGCAGGACCGGTGTTGTTGGTGAAGGTCACCAGACGCGAGAAGTCCAGTTCAACCGGCGAACCGAACAGCAGGCCGGCGATGAGGACGAACGAGACCACCATGATCAAATAGCCCGAAAAATCGGTCAGGATCGTGGTCGCCTTGATGCCGACATAGTTCAGCACCGCTTGCGTGAAGGTGATGATCGCCACCGCGATGATCAGATGCGTACCGGTAAAATCTTCCGGGTTCATACCGAGCACACCGACGAGGACGAGATCCTTCAGCAGCAGATAGACACCGTAATTGACCGACGAGACGACGAACAGCAGGCCGAGCAGATTGAGCCAAGCCGTAGCCCAACCCCAGCCCTTGCCACCGAGGATCGAACCCCAGTGATAGAGGCCACCCGCCGTCGGATAGGCCGAGGCGATCTGCCCCATGGCCGCGGCAACGAGCAGAGCGAAGACCGAACCGACGATCCAGCCGATGGCGATCGAGCCGCCGCCTGCCGCGCCGAAGGCGACCGTGTAGGCGCCGATACCGCCGGCGAGGATGCAGATGATGGAGAAGGAGATCGCGAAGTTCTGGAACCCGCCCATGCGGCGGGAAAGTTCTTGGGAATAGCCCATACTATGGAGGACTTTCACGTCCTCATCATGATGACTTGGTACTGCCATGATAAAACCCCCTCAGTTGCGGTCCTGCGCAGCGGCACTCCCCGCCGTTGGCTCTGCGCTGACCAGACTCTCATCCGGATGGATGCAGCCTCTTTTCGACTCACCCTTTTCGACTCAGGTGGTCGATTTCCCGCCAATCGGATGTCCGCAAGTATGCGCGGCGTAAAGAAAATGTAAAGGCGGCGTTAACTTTTGCAGCTGGATCAACGGGTAAATGTGAGGGCGCAGCTCGCGCAAATTACCACCGGCGGGCTGCGCTGCGATGCAGCACCCCATTAGTGGTGCTAACGACTGTTTTTCTCTGGCACCGTCGCTGCTCAAAAATTAACCATCTACGCGGTTTCAGCGTGTTGCCGCGAAATGCTTGCGGCAGAGTTCGGCGAAGGCCATGGCGCGCTTCGTGGGGCGCAATTTCTTGAGGCGAGCGAGACCGAGGCGTGTTGGGCGCAGCTTTTCCTTGATCGGCGGAAAGACGAGCTTGCGGCCATCCAAGGACCATTCGCTCAAGGGCCGTGAATGCATGATTGAGAAGGCGTCGGAATTGGCGACGAGGCCGCGCACCATCTCGAAGCTTGGCGTCTCGTATGCCACGCGCGGCTGCAGGCCGAGACCGTAGATGATGGAAAGGAAATAGTCGCGGCTATGCGGCAAGGCGAGCAGCACCATCGGATAGGCAATGAGGTCGGCGATAGCAACGGCGCTCTTCTTTGCCAGCGGATGATCCTTGGACAAGATGCAATGCAACGGCACCTCGGTGAGCGCGTCGAACTCGATATCGTCATCGAGGCCGAGATCGTAGGTGAGGGCGAATTCGAATTCACCGGCGCGCAAGCCGTCGAGCACACCCTGCACATGATGCTCGTGGAGCTTCACGCTGATCTCCGGGTGATCGATGGCGAGCGCGCCGATGAGACGGGGCAGAACCAATGGTGCCACGGTCTGAAAACAGCCGATATGGAGCTCGCCGGCCACGTCCTGGCCCAACCCCATGGCGCCGAGGCGCACATCGTCCGCATGGTCGAGCAGGCTTTTGGCATCGGTCAGCAGCTCGCGGCCGGCGGCGGTGAGGCTGAGGCCCTGGGCATGATGGCGCACGAAGAGATCGACGCCGAAGCGCGTCTCCAACTCGGCAATCGCTGCGGAAACAGAGGGTTGCGAGATGTTCACCCGCTGGGCAGCCAGGGTGACACTGCCGGTTTCGGCGGTCGCCACAAAATAGCGCAGCTGCTTCAGGGTGAATGGCATTGGTAAATCCGATCCAATTCGACAGATAATAATATTTTCTCATTGCTGAGCCCGCTGCGCAAGATGGCGTCGAACCGGAATCGGCACGATTCCGAAGAGGGAGAATGTGCATGCTGCGGACAGGTGCCCAATATCGCGACAGTCTGAAGGACGGACGCAATATCTGGATCGACGGCGAGAAGGTGAAGGACGTCGCGACGCATCCGGCCTTCAAGCCAATCGTCGACATCCGCGCCCGGATCTATGACATGGCGCATGAGGCCAAGACCAAGGAGGTCATGGCCTATCGCGATGAGAAATCCGGCCAGGAAAACTGCATCGGCTACAAGCTGCCGCACACGCAGGAAGATTGGCATGCCAAGCGCCGCGCCATCGACACGGTGATGCGCGACATCAAGGGCTATGCGGTCCGCGTCGGCGACGAGACGGTGGGCGAGATGTGGTCGCTCTATGACGGGCGCGACGTGCTGAACGAGGTCGACCCGCAATTTTCCAAGAACATCGAGCATCATATCCAGCATGTACTGGATTCGGACACGTTCCACGTCTCGGCCAACACCGATCCCAAGGGCGATCGGTCGAAGCGGCCGCAGGACCAGGACCCCGACATGCTGCTGCATCTGGTCAAGGAGACCGATGCCGGCATCATCGTGCGCGGGGCGAAGTATGAAACCGCGGCAGCCTATGCCAACCAGGCCTTTGTGAAGCCGACGATTGCCAATTGGGGCGACGACAAGCTCAGCGATTATGCGCTGGGGTTCATCTGCGACATGGGTTCGCCGGGACTGAAGCATATCTGCCGCTCCGGCTTCACCGGCCGGGCGCCGGCGGATGATTATCCCCTTTCCAACCGCGCCGATGAGGTCGACACGCTACTGATTTTCGATGATGTGTTCGTGCCGTGGGAGAATGTGCTGTTCCACCGCCACACAAGGGCGGCCGCTTACATCCGCGGGACCTTGCACCGCTACAGCGCCTATCCTTACACGCTACGCCTTCTTTATATCGCCGACATGATGCTGGGGGCGGCGGCGTTCAACGCCAAGCAGACCGGCCTCGACGCCCAGCCGGCGGTGCGCGAGAAGCTGGCGCTGCTCATCCAGTACCGCGAGATGATCAACGCGCATCTCACGGCCGCGATCACCATGTCGCAGCCAAGCCCGGGGGGGTTGCTTATGCCGAACCAGTCGCTGCTCTATACCGGGCGGCATGCGGCGATCAACCAGTTGCCTATGATGATGCAGCTGGCGCGCGAATTGTGCGGTGGACAGATCTGTGTGACGCCGAGCAAGGCCACCTTCGACAATCCTGAAATCAAGCCCTGGATGGACAAGTATTATACGGTCAACGAGTTCTGGCAGGCCGATGATCGCCGTCGGCTGCTGGCCTTTGCCCGCGATCTCCTCAATTCAGACCGTGCTGGGCATATGGTGACGTTCGAGCTGTTTGCCCAATCGCCGCCCTTTGCGCATCTCAATCACATCTATATGAATTTCGACATGTCGAGCGCGCTGGATTACGTGAAAGATTGCGCCGGCCTCTCTGAACGCGTCATGGACCAATGGAAGAAGAAGTAAAGAAAATGACCTATAGCCATTTGCGCTTGCGCAAGTTCAACACTAAGAAGACCTATCCAGAGCAGAGCCTCGACAACGATCTTTCGATGTCGGTGCGCGCCGGCAACACGATCTTCCTGCGCGGCCAGGTCGGCCAGGCGCTGGACGGATCGATGGTGGGCGTCGGCAATGCCACCCAGCAGAGCGAGCAGGCGATGCGCAACGTCAAGCAACTGCTGGAAGAGCAGGGCGGGAAGCTTGCCGACATCTGCAAGATCGTCGTCTACATCACGGATCCACGTTACCGCGAGGCCGTTTACAAGGTGGTCGGCAAGTGGCTGAAGGGGGTCTATCCGGTTTCCACCGGCCTGGTCGTGCAAGGCTTGGCGCGGCCAGAATGGGTCATGGAAATCGACGCCTATGCGGTGATCCCGGAAAGTCGTATGAAGAAACTGGAAGAGCCGCCCGCGGCCTTGCAGTGGAAGGATACCGCCGACAAGGCGGACCGCGCCAAAAAGACTGCAAAGAAGAGGGCTGCCCGCAAGACAAAATAGGGACCCTCGCCCCCATGACTTTTTCGCTTGTCGGCCGTTGTGCCGAGACGAGTATGTTTGGCGTCGCGATCACGACCTCGTCGATCGCGGTCGCCTCGCGCTGTCCTTGGGCACGTGCCGGTATCGGTGCGGTCTCGACGCAGAACGTGACCGATCCGCGGCTCGGCAATCAGGGGCTGGATCTCCTCGCGCAAGGCATGAGTGCGCGGGAGGCGATGACGGCCCTGATGGCAAGGGCGCCGCATCCGGAACATCGCCAGGTGACGATCATCGATGCCAAGGGACGCACGGCGCATTGGTCCGGTGCCAAGACGCTCGGCACCAACAATGTTGCCGAAGCCGAAGATTGTGTTGCCGCAGGCAATCTGCTGCAGAATGCCGATGTGCCGGCTGTCATGGCGCGGGCCTTCGCCCAGTCGAAGGGGCGGCACTTCGTCGACCGCCTGTTGTTGGGGCTCGAGGCCGGCATCGTCGCCGGTGGCGAGATGGGGCCGGTGCATTCGGCAGGCCTATTGGTGGTTCATGAACAAAGCTGGCCGCTGGTCGATCTGCGCATCGATTGGAGCGACGACAACCCGATCCGCCCGCTGAAGCGCCTGTGGGAGGATTTCCAGCCGCAGATGGACGCCTATATCACGCGCGCGCTGGACCCGAACGCCGCGCCTTCCTACGGCGTGCCGGGGGATATGCCGGAGCAGAAATAGCGCGCTGCGTGTCCGTTGCCGTGGGGTGCCTCACAGGCTAGAGTGCCGGCAATCACGGCGGTCACGCCGCACCCTGCTACGGCATTGAATTATGGCGCCTTTTGATATCGTTCCATCGGCTTGTCCGCATGATTGCCCGTCGACCTGCGCGCTGGAGGTCGAGCGAATCTCGCCGACACAGATCGGCCGCATCCATGGCGCCAAGGCGAACAGCTATACCGCGGGCGTCATCTGCGCGAAGGTCGCGCGCTATGCCGAGCGACAGCATCACCCCGACCGGCTTGACGTACCGCTGCGGCGCCTGGGGGCGAAGGGTGTCGGGCGCACGGCCTATCAGCCGATCAGCTGGGAGCAGGCGCTGGATGAGATCGCCGAGCAGTTCCAGCGCGCAGCCCAGCGCCACGGACCGGAAGCGGTCTATCCCTATTATTACGCAGGCACGATGGGGCTGGTGCAGCGCGACGGCATTTTCCGCCTGACCCATGAGATGAAATATTCGCGGCAGAAGAGCACGATCTGCGTCTCGCTGTCGGATGCCGGCTGGCAGGCCGGTGTCGGGGTGATGCGCGGCGTCGATACCAGGGAATTGGCCGAGAGTGACCTCATCGTCGTGTGGGGCGGCAATCCCGTGGCGACGCAGGTCAATGTCATGACCCACGTTGCGCGCGCGCGGAAAGCGCATGGTGCCAAGCTCGTCGTGGTCGATCCCTATCGGACTGGCACGGCGGAAGCCGCCGACATGCATTTGATGCTGCGGCCTGGGACCGATGCTGCGTTGGCGGTCGCAGTGATGCATGTGCTGTTCGCCGAGGGCTTCGCCAACCGGGATTACATGGCACGCTACGCCGATGCACCGGACGAGTTGGAGAAGCATGTCGCCAGTCGCTCGCCGGAATGGGCGGAAGCGATCACCGGGGTGCCAGCCGCCACGATCCGGGAGTTTGCACGTCTTTACGGTCGCACGAAGAAGAGTTTCATTCGCGTGGGCTACGGCTTCTCGCGCAGCCGCAATGGAGCGGTCAGCCTGCATGCGGTTTCCTGCCTGCCCACCGTCACAGGGGCCTGGGCAGAGAAGGGTGGCGGGGCGCATTATTCGAACCGCACCATCTATCACATGAACAACCAGCTGATCATGGGGCTGGATCTCAAGGACAACAGCGTCCGCGAGCTGGATCAGTCGCGGCTCGGTGCCGTGCTGACGGGTGACAGGCAGGATTTGGGTGACGGTCCACCGGTCACTGCGATGATCATCCAGAACACCAACCCGATGAATGTCTGCCCCAACACGAAGCTGGTGGCTCAGGGTTTTGCGCGCGACGATCTGTTCACGGCGGTCCATGAGCAGTTCATGACTGAGACGGCGGCCATGGCGGATATTGTGCTGCCGGCCACCACCTTCCTGGAGCATGATGATATCTATCGGGCCAGTGGCCACACGCATCTGCAGGTGACCCGCAAAGTGGTCGAGGCATATGCCGAGGCGCGGCCTAATCATTATGTCATCTCGGAACTGGCGAAGCGGCTTGGCTGCCGCCACAAGGGCTTTTCCATGACGGAATGGGAGATTATCGACGAGACGCTGAAGCTGTCCGGTCACAAGGACGCGCAATCGCTTTATGATGCGCGCTGGGAAGATTGCGCGCTTGATTTCGAGGAGACGCATTTCCTCAACGGCTTCGGTCATGCCGGCGGCAAGTTCCGTTTCAAGCCGGATTGGGCGGCGATCGGACCGGATATCGAGGGCCTGCCACCCTTGCCGGATTACGCGCCGTTGACCGATGCGGCGAGTGCTGAACATCCGCTGCGGCTGGTGACGGCGCCGGCGCGGCAGTTCCTCAATTCCACCTTCACCATGACGCCGACCTCGCGCCAGCGCGAAGAGCGGCCGACCATTCTGCTGCATCCAGATGATGCCAAGCGCTATGGTGTCGTGGATGGTGGCGAGGTCGATGTCGGCAACAAGCTCGGCATCATCGGCCTGCATGCGAAGTACTTCGATGGCCTGCTGCCGGGCGTTGCGGTGATCGAAAGCCTGTGGGGCAATGCCGATTTCCGCGGCGGCCTTGGCGTCAACACGCTGGTCAGCGACGATGCCGGCAAGCCGGATGGGGGCGCCGTGTTCCACGATACCGCGGTCTGGGTAAGGCCGGCGGCGTAGCAAGCGATGGCAAAATCAGGCCCACATATCATCGTCCTTGGTAACGAAAAGGGCGGCTCCGGCAAGTCGACCACGGCCATGCATCTCATCGTCGCCTTGCTGGCGGCGAATCAGAAGGTGGGGTCGGTCGATCTCGATGCCCGGCAGGGGTCGCTCACGCGCTATATCGAGAACCGTCGCAAATCGGCCGAGGGCATGCTGACGCCCTTGCCGATGCCCGAGCATATCGGCATCAACCAGAGCAAGGCCGATAGCCGCGAGGTAGCGACGGCTGAGGACGAAGCAAATCTCGTCGACGCCCTGCAGCGTTTGTCCGCCAATGACTTCGTCGTTATCGACACGCCGGGCAGCGACAGCGCGCTGTCGCGGGCGGCGCATATCCGGGCGGATACCTTGATCTCGCCGCTGAATGACAGCTTCCTCGATCTCGATCTTTTCGGGCGGATCGAGGATCAGGGCGCCACCATCCGCCGCCCCAGCGTCTATGCCGAGACGGTGTGGGAGCAGCGGAAGCGCCGTGCCATGGCCGGCGGCAAGCCGATCGACTGGGTGGTGATGCGCAACCGGCTCTCCAGCCTCGATGCCCGCAACAAGCGGGACATCGGCAAGCTGCTGGAACAGCTGTCGAAACGCATCGGCTTTCGCCTGGCGCCGGGCTTCACCGAACGCGTCATCTTTCGCGAATTATTTCCGCGCGGCCTGACTCTGCTCGACCTTTCAAGGAAGGATGCCGGTGTGCAATGGCGCATGTCCCACGTGGCCGCCCGCCAGGAAGTGCGCGAATTGCTGGATGCGCTTAATCTGCTGCCGGCAGAGGCGACTGTCACGACCGGCTGAAGTTTCTGATTAAGTCACACCGTTGGGCACAAAACCTCCGCTTTGGTGTTGCTCCCGTGACGTTTGCGAAATATCCGCGACTTTTCCCCTCCAGACGCTTGAAGTCCATCGCCCCGTCATGGCAGAAATGCTGCGGTGCATCAAAACAAGGAAAACGGCATGATCAAACCGCTCAAGAAAGCAATCTTCCCGGTCGGTGGTTTGGGGACACGATTCCTGCCTGCCACCAAATCGATGCCGAAAGAAATGCTCACGGTTGTTGATAAGCCGTTGATTCAATATGCGGTCGAAGAGGCCTATGCCGCTGGGATCGAGGAGATCATCTTCGTTACCGGGCGCGGCAAGTCGGCCCTCGAGGACCATTTCGACCATTCATATGAGCTGGAAGACACGCTCACCCGCCGCGGCAAGAAGCCGGAGCTGGAACTGCTGAAGAAGATGCTGCCGGTACCAGGCAACATCGCCTATGTCCGCCAGCAGGAACCGCAGGGGTTGGGTCACGCTGTCTGGTGCGCCCGCAATCTGATCGGTGATGAGGCCGTGGCTGTGCTGCTGGCCGACGATCTCGTGCATGGCGACGTCGCGTGCCTGAAGCAGATGGCGGACACCTATCGGCAGGTCGGCGGCAACATCATCGCCGTCATGGAAGTGCCACACGAACATACCAGCCGCTATGGCATCCTGAAGCCGGGTGCTGACAAGGGGAAGCTCGTGGAAGTGCAAGGCTTGGTCGAGAAGCCCAGCCCGGATAAGGCGCCCTCTGACCTTGCCGTCATTGGCCGCTATATCCTGCAGCCGGAGGTGTTCGCGCATCTTGCGGCGCAGGAGCCGGGTGCCGGTGGCGAAATCCAGCTGACGGATTCAATGGCACGTATGATCGGCCAGGTGCCGTTCCATGGCTTCCGCTTCGAAGGCAAGCGCTACGATTGCGGCGATAAGGCAGGCTTCATCGAGGCCAATATGGCGCTTGGTGTTGCACATCCGATCCTTGGCAAGTCGGTTCGCCAGGCGGTTGCCGATATCGCGCGGACCTTGAAGCTGTAAGTCCGCGGCGTCATCCGCCACCTTCGCGGCGGATGACGAAGAATGCGATTGTTCGAGAATTCTGCTTAATTCATATCGGAGTAAGTCATGCGTATCGCGATGATCGGCGTCGGTTATGTTGGCTTGGTGTCCGGTGCGTGCTTTTCTGAATTCGGTCATGACGTTGTCTGCGTCGACAAGGATGCCGGCAAGGTTGCGGCTCTCGATCGCGGCGAGATTCCCATCTTCGAGCCGGGCCTCGATGAACTGGTGCTGCGCAACCGACAGGCTGGACGCCTCAGCTTCACCACGGACCTCAAGACAGCGATGAAGGGGGCTGAGGCCATCTTTATCGCCGTTGGTACGCCCAGCCGCCGCGGCGATGGCCACGCCGATCTCACCTATGTCTATGGCGCGGCGCGCGAGATCGCAGAAACGCTTGAGGATTATGCCGTCATCGTCACTAAATCCACCGTGCCGGTCGGCACGGGCCGCGAGGTCGAGCGCATCGTCCGCGAGACGCGGCCGGACGCGCAGTTCGACGTTGCCTCCAACCCGGAATTTCTGCGCGAAGGTGCGGCGATTGGCGATTTCATGCGACCCGACCGCGTCGTCATCGGCACGCAGAGCGATAAGGCGCGAGAGGTATTGCGTCGGCTCTACCGGCCGCTCTTCCTCATCGAGACGCCGATCCTCTTTGCCGAGCTGGAAACGGCGGAGCTGATCAAATATGCTGCCAATGCGTTCCTCGCCTTGAAGATCTCCTACATTAATCAGATTTCAGATCTGTGCGAGAAGGTCGGTGCCGACGTGCATGACGTGGCGCGCGGCATCGGGCTCGATGGCCGCATCGGATCGAAGTTCCTGCATCCTGGACCGGGCTATGGCGGTTCCTGTTTCCCCAAGGACACGCTGGCCTTGATGCATACCGCGCGTGCCGCCAACGCACCGCTTACCCTGGTCGAGGCGACTGTTGCGTTCAATGATCAGCGTAAGACGGATATGGGTGAGCGTATTCTCGCGGCCCTTGGCGGCAGCGGGCAGGGCAAGCGGGTCGCCATCCTTGGCCTGACGTTCAAGCCCAACACCGACGATATGCGCGAGGCGCCCAGCCTGGTCATCCTGCCCCAGCTCCGTGCCGCGGGCGCCGAGGTGATTGCCCATGACCCGGAGGGCATGGCGGAAGCAGCCAAATTGATGCCGGACATCACCTATTGCAAGGATGCCTATCAGGCGCTGGAGGGTGCCGACGCCGTGGTGCTCCTCACCGAATGGAACGCCTATCGGGCCATGGATATCGACCGGATGTGGGCGCTCATGCGCCATCCGCTGGTGATCGATTTGCGCAACGTCTACAGCTCACGCGAGATGCGCAAGGCAGGCTTTGACTACCGCAGCCTGGGCCGTCCCAAACGCAGCTGATAGCCAGTAACTTGCTGCAATAAATAGGAAAATATGGCAGCAAGGTAGCTTTCAGTTACCTTACATAAGCCTTACATCGTCTGTCTTTTTGTTGCATGATCGGCCGCTGCGGCGCGATTCCAAGCGATGAGAAACAGGCAGATGCTGATCATCCAGACCCTTTTCGACCTGACGGCTTTGCGGCAGGTCTACCGCATCTTCGGTCTGGCATTAGTGATCTTTTTCGCTGCCGTGTGCTGGCTGGCAGCGCAGTATTTCGACCAGATGCCGACCGGGGACTCGCTTGCAGAATATGCCAACGGCTTTGCTCTTGGCACAGGCACATTGCTGACGCTGGTCATCGCACAGCAGCATCCATTACGGGCGCCCGCGCGCCTGTTCTGGTGGGTGGTGGCACTCGGCTTCGCGGTGGTCGCGGCCAACGAGGTGTTCAATATCTTCGACCGCGCCGAGCGGGCCTGGGGCGATGACGATTATTCCGACCTGATCATCCTGTGCCTGACGCCGATCGGCCTCTATCTTGCCTGCACCCTGGAATCAGCCCCGCGTCTTGCCGTCACGGCGATGAAGTTCGGTTTCCTGTTTCAGTGCATCTCCGATCTGATCGATCTGTGCGATGGCGACGGTTATCTCTATCTGTACCAAGTGCCGATGATCGACCGTGCGCTGATGGATGTTGTGACGGATATCTCGGAACTGATCTTTATCGAAACCTATCTGTTCGGACTTGGCTGCCTGCTCCTTCATATCGTTATCCGGCGCCTGCGACTGCAGGGAGAGGCGCCGTGATAGTCAAATTCTGGCGCCGATTCCTCACCAGTTGCCTCTGTGTCCTGGCACTGCCGGTATTTCTTTGCCTGATGATCGGCCGCCTGCTTTTCTTTGGCGCGCTGCGAATGGCAGCAGCGGCACGGCAGACAGCTCTTGGCATCCGCGACAGGCCCGCGCCACGCCAACCCCAGATTATGCTGCTGCCGTTCTGGGCGGCGTGGATTATGGCAGTTGTACTGCTCGCTGCATCCTTTGCGGGTTCGATTGCAGTGGTGGCGCAGACACAGGAATGGTCGTTGCAGGATCAGATCATCACGCGTGGCGCCGTGTCGGGCCTGGCACTCCTCGCCTTTTATCTGGCCTACCACTTGGCGCTGTACGGCACCGCCGCATTGCAGCGGGCGCTGGCACACAATCTTGCCTCGCTGATCGCTTTCGAGCTTGCCGAACTGCGTTCCGAGGCCGAGGCCCGCGCCCTAGTACTGACCAGCGCCCGGCCATCGGCCTCGCCAGCGTTCCGCCTGCCCAACTTCTACGACGAGCGCGAAGATATCGTGAAGTTGCTGGGGCGGCCGACGGAGCAGGCGCTGGAGCGGTTGCTCCATAGCCTGGAGAATTTCAACAACATCGCTGCCGATGACCTCGATCAGCATGCGGAAGCGCGTCTGCGCCATCACTTGTCGGCCGTTTACGACTGCCTCAACCACGCCATGCGCGCGATCGACCCGTTCTGTCGGCGAGTAGTCTGAGCAGATCGTACTTGCTAAGTATAAGGGTATAAAAATATCATTATCCCCAGAATTCAATGGGGACATGATGGACGAGATCTTGAAAGGCCTGCGTGCCTCGGCGGAAGCGACCAGGCTGCGTATCCTTGGCCTCTGCGCCCATGCTGAGTTGACGGTGAGCGATCTGGTCGAGATCCTCGGCCAGTCGCAGCCGCGCATTTCGCGTCATCTGAAGCTGCTGGTCGAAGCCGGCGTCCTCGTGCGCAACCAGGAAGGCCCCTGGGCCTGGTACCGCCTGCCGGAAGAAGGGGTAGGCGGCGAGCTCGCCCATCTCATCGTCGATCTGCTGCCCTCCGACGATCGCCAGCATGCCCAGGACCTCAAGCGCCTGCAGGCGATCTCCGAAGGCTGGACCACCCGTGTCGCCGATTTCTTCCGCCAGCATGCTGGCGATTGGGAGCAGATCCGCTCGCTCCACGCCGACCAGGCCGCGGTCGACGAAGCCTTGCTCGCGGCGTTGCCGGCGCCGCCGATCGAAAGCCTGCTCGATATTGGTACAGGTGCCGGCCATGTACTGTCGCTGGTTGGCAAGCGTGCGCAATCGGCGGTCGGCGTCGATCGGTCGCGCGAGATGCTGAACGTCGCGCGCTCCAACCTGTTTCGCGCGGGCCTGCGCCATTGCCAGGTGCGCCAGGCGGACATGATGGCGCTGCCCTTCGAGGATGGGGGCTTTGCCGCGGTCACCATGAACATGGTGCTGCATTTCGCCGAGCGGCCGGATGCTGCGATCCAGGAAGCCGCACGGATGGTGCAGCCGGGCGGGCGGCTGGTGATCGTCGATTTCGTGACACACCAGCTAGACCAACTGCGCGAGGAACAGGCACATCGCTGGCTTGGCTTTGACGACGCACAGATCACTGCGTGGTGCCGGGCGGCAGGTCTTGGGACCGTGACTGTCAAACATCTCGCCGGCGGCTCGCTCACCGTCGCCCTGTGGGTGGCCGACCGGCCTTCCTAGCTATCCGGCCTAGCTATTCAAAACCATAGCGCGCCATGACCTCGCGCCGCAGGCGCGGCACCAGATCGGGGTCAGAGGTGAGATGCGCTTCCTCGGAATCGAGGATCGCCAGGAACAGGCGGCCGCGCAGATTGTCGGTGTCGAGGAGCGCATGCGCCCGCGCGCCGATTGCCGACGCGATGACGTCGACGCATCGTTCCGCCGCATTCAGCCGACCCCACAGAAAGTCATGCTCGCGCCAGGCGCGATTGAAGAACGCACCAAAGCTCATGAGCGACGTGCCGCGCAAGGTGACGCTGCCGGAGAGGCCACGGGCGTCATCCGGGCTGATACGGTCGACCAGCACCTCGTTGATCTCGTCCATGTCGGTCCATTGCAGGATCGGCAGGGTGATGAGATCGAAGAAAGCGAAGCCGACATAAGCCTTGGCGACGGCGCGGCGTGCGATCGGCGGCAGGAAGGCAAAGCCCATGACCGAGATGATTTCATCCAGCGTATGGTCAATGGGGATGAGGCCGAGCGCATCTTCGAGGATGGTGAGGTCGGCTGAATCGAGGTCGACGCCGTTCATCGCCGCCTGCGCCAGGCGCCGCGCCGCCGCGGCGACGGGAGCGCCGTATTGCTTGGGATCCCAGCGCGGGGCAGCTCGCTCGATCGCCTCATAGAGCGCGCCCTTGAGATCGTCGATCGCTGCCGAGCCGACATCGACTCCCAACTCACCTGCCGTACGATAGAGTTCGTTGAGGCGCCGGATCACGAAACGGACGCGGCGCAGGCGAAACTCGACATCGAAGCCGCGCAGGAAACGGATGGTGCGCGCCGGCGGCGCGTCATCGGTCGCCAGCCAGCGGTCGAAGCCGGCGCTCACCAGGTCGCGGTTGGCCGTGAACTCGCCATCGCTGGCCAGTTTTGTGACCAGGGTCGATACCCGGTTGCAGACGCCGCGCAGTTTGAGCTTCTGGTAGCTGAGATAGGCGTAGCCGGCGCCCTTGTGAGCCGCCTCGTTGGCTGCCGAACGATAGCGCCCGACCTCGGCGATGGTGGGCGGATTGTCCGGATCGGCGCGCACGATGTCGTCGACCAGCCGCTCGACCTCAGGATCGGCGGCGGACAGGATTTCTGCCATCTGGCGGGCGCGGCCGTTCCAAGCCTCGATACCGAGAAGATCGTCGGCGATCGGCTCGTTGCGCGGGATGACAGCTAAGGAGGCGAGGATGGTGCGGAAGAATCCGGGTGGACCCTTGCCGCTGCGCTGCGGCCCATCATGGCGCGGATTAGGATCGACATAGATGATGCGGCGCACGACCTCACGGCTGGCGGGTCGGTCGCCCAAGGCCTGAATGACCGGCGAGAACGGTTTGTTCATGACGACGCTGCCGTCGATGAAATGCCGATTGGCGGCACCCTCGTCGAGATCGCCCTC
>NZ_CAKZGO010000045.1 GCF_936916975.1 uncultured Dongia sp.
GCGCCCCAGTGGGCGTCGAGGTAGATCGAGAGGTGCTCGAGCAGCCGCGCGTACGGCGCGTCGTCGCCGAGCTCCTCGACGAGCAGCGCCGCATCCACCTCGGGCTCCACGCCGAACCAGGCTTTGAAGCCAGGGCGCGCTTGATGGAGGAGCATGCCAATCCCGTCGACCACGGCATTGCCGCGCGCGCGGGCTGATGCCAGAAGGTTGGTTTCGAGCGGTACGTAGACGATGTCATCGACCACTGCGGCGGTCGGCAGATGTTTGAGATCGAGATCGAGCGGCCCCTGCCCGGCTTGCCCCAGCTGCGTAGTGTTGACCAGCAGGCCCGCGTCTTTCAATGCATCCGCGCGGGAGTCCCAAGCGACCACCTCGATCCGACCAGCCAGCTCTCGCGCCAAATTCTCCGCGCGGGACGCGGTGCGGTTGATGAGGGTGACTTGCGGCACGCCGGCATCAAGCAGTGCCACGATGATCGCACGCGCGGCACCGCCCGCACCCAGCACCACGGCAGAACCGGCATCCGCACGCCAGTGCGGGGCGCTGGCTGTCAGGTGCTGCAGGAAGCCATAGCCATCGGTGTTGTGGCCTTGGATACTACCATCCTCGCGCACGATGAGCGTGTTGACGGCGCCGATGCGGCGCGCAACATCGGTCAGCTCGTCGACCGCGGCCAGCGCGCGTTCCTTATGCGGCAGGGTGATGTTGCCGCCACGGAAGCCCAGCTTGGGCAGTGCGCGGATCGCGTCGACCAGATTTTCCGGCCGCGTCGAGAACGGCAGATAGGCGCCGTCGATGCCGTACTTCGCCAGCCAGAAACCATGCAGACGGGGTGAGCGCGAATGATTGATCGGCCAGCCGAACACGCCGGCCACCAGTGTTTTTCCGGTGAGTGTCTTGGGATCCATGATCATGTCGGCAACATGCCATGCTGGCGCAGAATCGCAAGCACCGGCAGCAGGGGCAAGCCCAGCACGGTGAAGAAATCACCGCGCACGCGGGAGAAGAGCTGCGCGCCCAGTCCTTCGAGATGATAGGCGCCGACGCTTCCCAACACATCGTCGCCGACCTGCGCCAGATAGTCATCGAGATAGGAATCGCTGACATCGCGCATGGTGAGTTCGGCCCGGTCGACATGATGCCACAGGCGCACACCGTCCTTGGCGAGGACGGCGGCACTGACGAGGTGATGCTTGCGGTCGCGCAGGGCTTCGAGCTGGGCGCGTGCTGCCGCACGGTCGGCGGGCTTGTCGAACCAGATACCGCCGCAGGCCAGCATCTGGTCGGCGCCCAGCACATAGCGGCCGGGATTGCTGGTCATGATCTTGCGGCTGACCGCCAGCGCCTTCATTTCCGCCAGCGCAATCGCGGTATCCTCGACGCCGGCACCTTCAGCGCGGTAGCTGGCCTTGATCTCATCCTCATCGACGCGGGGTGTCACGACCTCGACCGCGACACCTGCATCGCGCAGCATCCTGGCACGGGCCGTACTGCCGGAGGCAAGAACGAGCGGTGGCAACATCTCGGTCAGGCGCCCGCTTCCGTCGGCGCCTTCGCTTCCGCTGCCGCCGCGGCATCGAGGGCTGCGTCGCGGTATTCGGACAGCATCTGGACGATGGTCGCCGCCGTCTCTTCGATCGAGCGCCGCGTCACGTCGATCATCGGCCAGTCATGTTCGGAACAGAGCTTGCGCGCCTGGGCAATTTCCTCACGCACCGATTGCGGATCGATATAGTCCGATTCCTCGTCCCTGGCGATCATCAGCAGCCGGTTGCGGCGGATCTGCACCAGCGAATTCACATCCTTGGTGAGGCCGATGATGAGCGGCTTCTTCACCTGGAAGAGTTCCGGCGGCAAGGGGCAGCCCGGCACCAGCGGTACGTTCGCTGCCTTGATGCCGCGATTGGCGAGATAGATGCAGGTCGGTGTTTTCGAAGAGCGGCTGACGCCGAGCAGGATGACATCGGCATCCTCATAGCTCCGCGCCGATTGGCCGTCGTCATGGCTGAGGGCGAAATCCATGGCGGCGATGCGATCGAAATATTCGGCATCGAGCGCATGCTGCCGTCCGGACTGGCCGCGCGCCGCCTGGCCGAAATGATCGGTCAGCGCCCCCATGATCGGGTCCAGCACCGAGACCACCTTGACGCCAAGGCGCAAGCAGCCGTTAAGGAGATGCTTGCGCAGCCGGTCGTTGACCACGGTGAAGAGCACCAGGCCCGGATGCGCCTCGATACCGGTCAGCACCTTGTCCAACTGCCCGGTGGTGCGGATGAGGGTCCAGTGATGCTCGATGGGGTGGGCGCGCTCGAACTGCACCAGACAGGCGCGGGTGATGCTGTTCAATGTCTCGCCGGTCGCGTCCGAGACGAGATGGATATGCAATTGGGGCGCTGGTGTGGTGTTGGCCATCTGGATACTCATTCGCATCGGGAGAGGATATCCACAGCGGGTCGGTTGATAAGCGGCCGATAACCTGTGGATAAGCGACCCTGTGCCGTTTCATACACGTTCACACAACTTTCATGACACCGCTTGTCCCCGCTGACAAGGGCACCTCCCGCGCCCTCTGAATCATGGGGATAAAGTGGGTGACCTGGGTGTCGGATTCTATCCCCGTGATTCACCTTGTTCGCATGTGCAAGATGCGGCTGGCTGGATCGGCACAAGCCGTTTATGACACACAGGCTTCAGCAGCTGGTCGGCGGAAATCTTCAACGCCCGATCCGGGGTATTACCCCCAGGGAAATGGGGAGTGGGACCTAACAGCGGGGATTCTCGTGATTCACCGCACATCATCATCTTCCACCTAGAGTCTTATCTTTTAGAGATGTAGGAAGGGGGCCTGAGGAGAGGGCGAGATTTATGCAAACGGCGGACAAATTGTTGGTGAGGGCCCTGAAGGGCGAAACCCTGGCACGGCCGCCAATCTGGCTGATGCGCCAGGCCGGGCGCTATCTGCCGGAATACCGCGCGCTGCGCACCAAAGCAGGCTCGTTCCTGGACCTTTGCTACAATCCCGACTTTGCCGTCGAGGTGACACTACAGCCGATCCGCCGGTTTGGTTTTGATGCCGCGATCCTGTTCTCCGACATCCTGGTCGTGCCCCATGCTCTGGGGATGGATCTGCGTTTTGAAGAAGGGCGCGGTCCGCTCCTTGATGCATTGAAGGATGATGGCGATCTCGCTCGCCTCGCCATGGACCAGTTCCATACCAAGCTGCGGCCCGTCTACGCGGCGGTCTCGGGCGTACGGGCGACGCTCCCAGCGGAAACGGCGCTGATCGGCTTTGCCGGGGCTCCCTGGACGGTGGCGAGCTATATGATCGAGGGTGGTTCCTCACGCGATTTTGCCAAGACCAAGGCCTGGGCCTATCAGCGGCCGGAGAGCTTCCAGCGTCTGACCAACCTGCTGGTCGAGGCGACAGCGTCTTATCTCATCGCGCAGATTGAAGCCGGCGCGGAAGTGTTGCAGCTGTTCGACAGCTGGGCGGGTGCGCTCGACCATGCCAGCCTGCTACGCTGGAGCCTGGCGCCCATGAAGGCGATCGTCGACCGCGTCCGCATGTCGCATCCGGAAGTGCCGGTGATTGTGTTCCCGCGGGCCTGCGGCGCGGGCTATCTCGATTTTGCGCGGTCGAGCTTCATGCATGGCCTGGGGCTCGATTCAGGCGTGCCGCTGGATTGGGCCTTCACCCAGCTGCAGGGTCGCATCGCCCTTCAAGGCAATCTCGATCCGCAATTGCTGGTGGCAGGCGGCGAGGCAATGACATCGGCCGCCACCAAGATCCTCGATACGCTGGGACAGGGTCCGTTCATTTTCAACCTCGGCCACGGCATCGTGCCGGAGACGCCGCCGGAACATGTTGGCCAACTGGTCGATCTGGTAAAAGCCTGGCGCAGGCCATGAGTGATCAGGCCATGAGCGATGCGGTGAGGACAGAACACAGCAGCGACGACAAGATTGGTACGGGCATCCCGGTTGGCGCCGTCTTGCGCGCTAAGATCGGCTGGATCGAGATCCGCTGTGATGATGCTGCGATCACCCAATGCTATTGGCGCAAGATCGAACCCAAGGTTGTTGTAGCGTCACCGCTGGCTGAAGAAGCCAAGCGCCAGGTCGCAGCCTATATCGAGGGTCGTCTGACCAAATTCGACCTGCCGCTTGCTTATCCCGGCACTGAATTTGCGCGCTCGGTCTGGGACATGCTGCTGCGCATCCCCTATGGCGAGACAAGGCAATATGGCCATCTGGCGACCCTGCTCGGCAAAAGCGATTACAGTGACGCCCGCGCTGTGGGGACCGCCTGCGGGCAGAACCCGATCGCCATCATCATTCCGTGCCACCGGGTGGTTGGCGCGGCGGCGCTGGGTGGATACAGCAGTGATCTCGGCCTGACGGCGAAGCGCTTCCTGCTGGATCTGGAAAAAGGCCAGGGACGCTTGTTTTAGGCTTCAGATTGAACAGTTTTTCTTCCGTCGATCATTACCGACATGATCAAGGAAAGATTTGAACTGACTGTCACCCCTGACGATATCGTCGATCAGGAAGTCGATCATGGCGCTGTAACAGATGTCAGCCTGCTTTGGCTCCTGTTCGGCATCGCAAATGGCTTTCAGTTCGGCCGCCTTCGAGAGCAGTGACGCGTGATAACGCTTGTGCGAGTCCAGTCCTGGAAACTGCGCTTCCCGAAGAATCTCTTCTTCTCTGGCAAAATGCCGTTGCGCGGCATTGATGAATTCAGTCAGCATGACTGTGAAATCGCTGTCCCTCGTCCAGACTTTTTCACCGATCTTCGTTGCCAATGCGAACAGATTCCTGTGGTCCTCATCGATTTCGTCGACACCGGTCTCAAATGATTTCAGCCACTCCAAACGACGCATGACTCTTCCCTAATAACGGACATAATCCAGTCAAATCTAACGGTTCAGTACCTAGCACGATTGATCTAAGTCACTCTTGAGGTCCCCCAAATCCGATCCTGCCCAACAGAAAATCTTGGTTCCGGGACGATTTTCCCTCGCTTGACGCATCTGCACCGGACCTGCCATGTTGCGGCTGTTAGTGTTTCAACACGTCAATACGTCTTCAGGGCGGGGCGAAAATCCCCACCGGCGGTAGGACATTCTGGGTGAAAATCCAGGGCGTCGAGCCCGCGAGCGCCGTGCTAGCAATGGCATGGGTCAGCAGATCAGGTCGAAATCCTGAGCCGACGGTCACAGTCCGGATGGAAGAAGACGAGATCATGACGCCCGTATTGGGCCTGCCGTCGCCTATGCGATGGTGGCCCGTGACGGGTTGTCGGGATCGCGCCCTGGAACGTTTGTCGCCAACTCGTGCGAGGAGCGTTTCACATGTCGAAAATCACCACCCAAAAGCTTGTTACGGGGACCGAACTGACCCGGATTCACGCGCGGGTCGATGCCGCCGTGCAGGCGATGCAATCGGGCTTGCCGGTCATCGTCCTTGACGATGACGACCGCGAAAACGAGGCGGATCTCATTGCTGCCGCCAGCAACCTTACCCACGATGTCATGGCGCGCATGATCCGCGATTGCAGCGGGATCGTGTGCCTGTGCCTGGATGCGGCCACTGTCGACCGGCTGCAGTTGCCGATGATGGCGGCCCGCAACGAAAGCCGCTACGGAACGCAGTTCACGGTGTCGATCGAAGCACGTCACGGCATCAGCACCGGGGTTTCGGCAGCCGATCGCCTGACCACGGTGAAGACCGCCATAGCGCCCGGCGCCAAGGCCAGCGACATCGTCAGTCCCGGTCACATGTTTCCGCTGCGGGCCAGCCCCGGCGGCGTGCTGACGCGGCGTGGCCACACCGAAGGCTCGGTCGACCTTACAGAACTTGCCGGTCTCGGATCGGCTGCGATCCTGTGCGAATTGATGACGCGCGATGGCGAGATGCTGCGCACGCGGCAGGCGAAAGCCTATGGCCGCCGCAACGGCTTTCCGGTGCTCACCATCGCCGACATCGTCGCTTATCGCCAGAGCCTGCTGGCAAAGGCGGCGTAACGCCGCCAGCAAGTTTTGGTCAGCGTTTCGACAGTTCTTCGAGCAGCGCATCGGCACCCTTGTCGATGCCGGTCTTGGCGGCTGCCAGCGAGCCGAAGCCGGCCGCGAGGTTGAAAGCGTTCGGGTATTGCTTGGTCACTGACGCGGCGAGAAGCTGCCCGGTGGGAGCGTCGTATATTTCGGTCGCATAGAGGACGGAGCCGGTGAGCAGACCCTCGCCGCCGCTGACGGCCTGGACGCCGTTGTAGATTCCGCCGGAGATGTCGAAATGCAGCAGCGTGCTCAGCACCGGTGTGCTGGTGGCAGCACCGGTCAGCGTCAGCTTCAGGCGCAGCGTGTTGGGCGCCGGGCTCGTGGCGATGATGAAGCGGCTGCGCAAGGTCTCGGCGAACTGGCGCTGCATGTAGGTGGCCAGGGTGCTCTTGTCGTCTTCGGACAGATCGCCGAATTGCTGGTCTGGACCGCGGTAGATTTCAACCGGTTCGATGAAGACCCGCTCGTATTTCTGCCAGTTCACGTCGGCCAAGTAGCGATAGGGCACGCGGTCGGAATCGTCCTGCCGGTTGGGGGCAAGATAGGGCGAGGAGGCGATGCCGGAATAGACCACCGGCTCGGCGGTGGAGCAGGCCGTAACGGCCACGCATAGCGCGGTGGCAAGCAGCGGCGCTGCCTTCTTGAATGTGAACATTGTGTTCTCCGCATCTGGTTTCATCTGGCGGAGGTCTTAGCAGTCTAAATAAAAACCGTCCAGACGGTTTGTTTTATTGCGACAGAATGTCCTGGTGTCGCCTCCCTGGGGCGGTACGGGTCTCTGTCAGGCTTTTTTGCGCGGCGCGCGGGCGGACGCGCTCTTGGTTTTGGCGGGTTTGGCGAGTGCCGACCATTGCTGGTCGTCGAGGAGCCGCTCGAACAGGCGCTCTCGCTCCGCCTTGGAGAGCGGACAGAGGCCCAGCAGCGAGGTGAGCGCCAAGCCGCGGGCGGCAGACCAGCGCAAGACTGCCAGATCCGGGTCACCTGCCTCGGCCTTGATGGCAGCGATCTTTTGCGCGTCGCTAGCGCGCGTGACGGACATGAGGCCGGGCTCCTCGGCCACGGCGCTGAACAGGGCCATGGCCACGGAATGCGGCTTGGCGATGGTTTCGCGGGAGGTCGCGATCTCCGCCGCCAGATTAGGTTGCGGCGCGTCGTCATGCGCTGCCATGTAGCGGCGCGAGAAGTCTTCGAAATACGCGATCTGATGGTCCAGCAGGGCCCGCAGCACCGCCTGCTTGGTGCGGAACTGGTGCATCAGGCCGCCTTTGCTGATCCCGCTTTCCCGCGCGATCGCATCCAGGGTCAGCCGGCCTGGACCGTCGCGGGCAATGATGGCAAGTGCTGCCTGAATGACGGCGCCGCGGGTCCGTTCCGATCGGGACGTGTTGTCCATGTTCTCTCTCGACTATTTGGTCTTTGCGCATGATGGCACAGATTTGGGTGCGATCGACAGGGAGAGGGGGTGATGACGGATGCGATCAGCGTGGCTATGCTCGGCCAAACAGATTCATCGGAGCGCCCCATGACCATTCCCACCGAGACCAACGCCATTCGTTTCCACAAGACCGGCGGGCCGGAAGTCCTCAAATGGGAGACGGTGAAGCTCAATGCCCCGGCAGCAGGTGAGGTTACGCTGCGTAATAAGGCGTGCGGGCTCAATTTCATCGACACATATCATCGCAGCGGGCTCTATCCGGTGCCGCTGCCATCGGGCATCGGCCTGGAAGGGGCTGCGGTGGTGGAGGCGCTGGGGGCCGGCGTCACCACGTTGAAGGTGGGCGACCGTGTCGCCTATTGCGCGGCACCGCTTGGCGCCTATGCCGAGTGGCGCAACTATCCCGCAGACAAGCTGGTGAAGCTACCGGACAGCATCGACGACAGGACCGCAGCCGCCATGATGCTGCAGGGCATGACGGTCGAATACCTCATTCGCCGTACCTTTACCGTGAAGGCCGGCGATTGGGTCTTGTGGCATGCCGCGGCGGGCGGTGTGGGGTCGATCGCGGTGCAGTGGTTGAAGCATCTGGGCGCCACCGTCATCGGCACGGCGGGTGGTGCAGAAAAATGCGCGATCGTCAAATCGCTGGGCGCGGACCACGTGATCGATTACCGCGCCGAGGATTGGGTGAAGCGGGTCAAGGACATCACCGGCGGCAAGGGTGTGCATGTCGTCTATGACGGCGTCGGCAAGGATACTTGCGTGCCGTCGATGGATTGTCTGCGGCCGCGCGGATATCTCGTCACCTTCGGCAATGCTTCCGGCCCGGTGCCGGCGATCGAGCCGCTCATCCTCTCGCAGAAGGGGTCGATCTTCCTCACCCGGCCGACGCTCATGGCCTATACCGCGACGCGCGAGGATCTGGAGCTATCTGCCAATGCGCTCATCGACGTGGTCGCAAGGGGCGTCGTGAAGATCCGTGTCGCACACAGCTATCCGCTGAAGGAGGCGGCCCAGGCGCAGGCCGATCTCGAGGCGCGCAAGACCACGGGGTCCGTGGTGCTGCTACCTTAAGCGGCGGACACCGACGCAGCGCGGCGGTAGAGCCCCGCATGCCAGGGCAGGCGCACGGAGACGGTCGTGCCGACGCCCTTCTCGCTTTCGATGGCAAGGCTGCCGCCATGGAGCCGCACCAGGCCTTCGACCAAAGGCAGACCGAGGCCGGTACCGGATGTCGTCCTGGAATAGCTCACAGCAGCCTGGCCGAAGCGCTCCATCGCCGTCGTGACCTCGGCCGGCGTCATGCCGATACCGTTATCGGCGATCGAGATGACAATGCCGGCCTCGCCGTCCTCGACGATCCGCAAGACCACGCGGCCGTTATCCGGCGTGAATTTGACGGCATTGGAGAGCAGATTGAGCAGGATCTGCTGAGCCTGCGTCTGATCGGCATGCATCACTGGGCAGCCGGCAATATCCGGTTCGGCGAGCTCGATATGCCGTTCGGCAGCAAGTTTCTCAACTAGGCGCAGCGCCTGAGCGACGATCGTCGATGTCTCGATCGCATCGATGTTAAGGGTCATGCGGTCGGCCTCGATCTTGGAGAGATCGAGGAGATTATTGATCAGCGTCAGCAGATGCTTGCCGCTCGAATGGATATCGTCGGCATAGTCGCGGTACTTGGCGGGCTCGATCTTGCCGAAAACCTCGGCTCTGATGATTTCGGCAAAGCCCAGGATGCCGTTGAGCGGCGTGCGCAGCTCATGGGACATGTTGGCAAGAAAGTGCGACTTGCTGTGATTGGCTGATTCGGCAGCGACTTTCGCCGTCTCCAGATCCTCGGCCAATAGCGTGAGCGCGGTGGCCTGTTCTTCGACCCGCGACTTGGCGTCAGCCAGATCGCTTTCGCGCGCCTTCATTGCGGTGATGTCGGTGTAGACATTGACGCAGCCGCCATCGGCCGTGCCGCGATGACCGATGAGTGCCCAGCGGCCATCGGCAAAGGCGCCCTCGCCCTGGAAGGCCGCGGGATCCCGGTAACGTGCGACCCATTCCTGCACGAAGGCCTCGATGTCGGCGGGATCGCTGAGGTCCGGATACTCGCCGGCCAGGGCACCTTGGCGCAAGGCATGTTCCATGGTGCCCCCCACGGCGACATAGGGGGCCGATTTGGGGTAGAGACGCAGGAATTCATCGTTGAAGAGCGCAAAGCGTCCCTCCGCATCAAGGAGGACGAACCCTTCATTGATGCTGGCGATGGCATCCTGCAGGCGCCGTTCGGCAACGCGCAATTCCGTGACGTTCGACCAGATGCCGACAACGCCGCCATCGCTGGTGCGCCGCTCGCTGATATGGATCACGCGGCCGTCCGTCAGCAGCAGCTCATAGGGTTCCACGGTTGGATTGAGGTGCCGGCTCAGGCGGTCGGCGATCCACGCTTCCGGATTTTCCTTGGCGCGGATGTCGGTCACCTCGGCATAGGCGATACGGCGGAGAATCGTTTCCATCGTGACGCCCACGAGGCTGCCCATGTCACGCAGGGACGGGCTGTGCATATAGGCGTCATTGCAGACGACCAGCCGATCTTCCGCATCGAACAAGGCAAAGCCGTCGGCCAGCACGCTGATGGCGTCGTGCAGCTGTCGTTTCGCGATGCGTTCGGCGCTGACATCCGTCCAGGTGCCGACAATGCCGCCTTCGGTGGTGCGCCGTTCCAGCACACGAAAGATCTGGCCGGCGCGCGTGGTTACTTCATAGGGCGCATCGGCCGGGTTTTGATGCTTATGGACGCGCGCCGCCACCCAGCTTTCCCGGGCGGCGACATCAGCCATGCCGAGATCGAGATCGGCATAGAGCCGGTAGATGTCTTCATAGCGCTGGCCGACCGGGTTGCCCAGGATTTGACGCACGGTGGGCGTCACGAAGGAATCGTTGCAGACAACCAGCCGGTCGTCCTTGTCAAACAAGGCAAACCCATCCGGCAGCGCACTGATCGCGTCGCCCAGGCGTTGCCCCAGCCGCTTGATTTCCGTGACGTCGGACCAGATGCCGACATAGCCGCCATCGGCGGTGCGGCGTTCGCTGATGCGCATCCAGCGCTCACCACCCCATTTGACCTCGATCGGCTCCTTGGGCGGATTGCGATGACGTTCCATCCGCTGGGCAATCCAGGACTCGCGGTCGAAGGTGGAGCTCTTCGCGTCCGGCATGTCATGCTCGACAAAGGCACGCACGACTTCTTCGAACGTGCAGCCGGTCGGATCGCCGATCGCCTTCCTGGTACCTTCGTCGATGAAGCCTTCGTTGAACAGGATCAGACGGTCGTCAGCATCGAACAGGCCGAAGCCATCGGCCATCACGCTGATGGCGTCCTGGAACTGCTGCTGCAATCTGACGACCAGGCTGATATCGGTATGGACGCCGATCACGCGCGTGACGGCGCCGTCGGCATTGCGGACGGCGAGCGCGCGGTTGTGGACATGGACGATGTGCCCTTGTTTGTGGCGGTAGCGCTGGATGAGATCGAGGCCTTCTCGCTCACCGGCGATCATCTCGTCATATTGCCGGCGCGATTTCAGGAGGTCCTCGGGCAGGATGACGCTGGCCCAGAACTCCCAATGATCGGCGGGGCCGTTGTCGTCATCGTCATAGCCGTACATTCCGCGGTAGCGGGGCGAAGCCCAGACTTGGTCGGTGACGAGGTCGTAATCCCAGATGCCGTCCCGGCTGCAAGCGACCGCCAGTTCGAAGCGTTCGTTGCTGGCGGTAAGGGCGGCATTCATATTCAGGGCGATGGTCGTTGCGCGCTCCTTCTGCGACATCAGCGTGGCGATCAAGGCCGCGAGCAGGGTGCAGAACAGGATGAGTCCAGCGGAAAAAAGGATCGGCACCTGGCGGCTTTGCGCAAAGAACCCGGATGTCCGCTGCCAGCGCAGGGTGAATGTGCGGCCATAGAGGGCAAGTTCGGTCTCAGCTTCCGCAGTGAAGTGGCTGGTCTGTTGTGAACCGGCGCCGCTGTCGAACATCAAATCCTTGGGCTGCGGCTGCGCGCCGTCATAGACCTGCAGGCGCAGTTCAGCGGACTCGATTGGCATTGAGTGGCTGAAGAACGCATCGGCTGAAAAGACGGCATAGACCCAGCCATGGAACGACCAGCGCAGGCTGGCGGGGGTCAGGGTTTCCAACGGCTCCCGGTACATCGGCACGAAGAGCAGGAAGCCGGCGGAATTGGTCTGCGCCAGCTTGATCTGGGCCGTTATCATGGGTCGTCCACTATCGCGCGCGGCAATGGCGGTTGCGCGCCTGCCTGGTTCCGTCGCGATGTCGAGGCCGATGGCTGCCTTGTTGTCTGGCTGTGGTTCCGAATAGAGCACCACGAAATGTTGGCTGTAGCCGCCATCGGTGGCGCCGGGAACCGGCCGGATGTCAAAATCGGGGGCGCCGTCACGCCGCGCCGCGGCGATGAACGCCGCGCGCGCCGTTACATCTGCAGGAACAATGACGCCGACGCCGTTGATGCCGGGATGGCGCGCGAACAGATCGAGCGAGCGGACATAGTCGTGCCATTCGGTCCGGCCCACTTCGCGCGAGGCGGCATAAAGGCTGGCGCCGCCCTGCAATGTGCTCACGTAGAAACTCATACGATCGACCGTGTGGTCGCTGATCCGGGTGACGAGATTGTTGAAATGTCGCGCATCTATCTTGGCGTGGCTGTTGGTGACGGCGAGATAGATGAGGCAGGTGATCAAGCTGCCGGCGAGGAAGACCAGATCGGCGGCGGCAAGCCTTGGCCCGGATATCTCCGCCAGTACCAAGGCGGACAAAGCGAGTGCCCCCAGCATGATCTGCATGTTGATGAGGGAGGTGTTGAGGGCGCCTTCGACGAACGGGCCCATGCCTGCGGCCGTGCCGCTGAACCACAAGGCGGCGGTGACGAGGACGATCGCGGCACTGCCGAGGAAACCGAACCAGCGCGCGGCAAACAGGATGGTCGGCAAGGCAAGAAAGATGGCAGCACCCCAGCCTGGCTGCAGGAAGGCGAGAGCAGCAGCCAGAATGGTGGCAACGAGGATGACCACAGAGCGCAACAGCTGCGTGGCAAGCAGCGGGGCAGCAGCAGGCGCCTTGGTCGGACGCGTCGCGGTCAGTGCCAGCAGCAGCGGCGCCAGCAGCAGGATTCCGAGCACGTCACCTGCCCACCAGGTGATTATCACGTCGGTGAGCGAGGTGAGGCCCATCCTGTCACTGGCTGCCAGGGTCGTGACGCCGAAGACCGCGCTCGCGATGGGTGCGAGGAGCGCTGCTGCAGCGATGGCGGCGCTGCGTGCGATCGGGAACTGCTCGGGGCGGAGGGCCGCCAGATATTGAAACAGCCATAACCCGAGCAGCGCTTCGATTGTGTTGCCAAACGTTATCGGGATGGCGGTGACCACGCCGCCGTTCAGCGCATTGGAGAGGAAGGCTGCGGCGGCAATGGCCGGCCAGACGCGGCCGCCATGGACGATGAGAAGGGCGAGCGCAAAGCCGGAGGCCGGCCAGATCGATGAGGCGCTCGCCTGTGGCGTCGTAAAGGCGAGGCCGAGCCGGGCCAACGCAAAATAGCCGAGCGCACCGAGCAGCATCACCAGTCCATAGGGTATGGGCCGGCCGGTGATCATGAAAGGTGCTGGCCAAGAAAACCTTGGCATTGGCAAAGAAGCTCCTGCCCATCGCGCGGTGATAGTTCGCTTATGACGCCGCGCTGGTCAGTTATTGCGCTGGAGTGGTTAACTCTTTGCTAAAAGGAGCCTTTGCGGCGTCGCGGGGCGAGAGATTCGGGGCATTGTCGCATTGCCGGTAAGACCTTCGGCGTAGCCCGCCGATCAGGCGGCGAGTTTGGTATCTGCCGGCGTTGCGGCCGGGAAATAGATGCTGACCCAGGTGCCCTGGCCGGGTTCGCTGCGGATCTGGAAGCGGCCGCCATTGAGTTCAGCCAGCGACTTGGTAATGGGCAGGCCGAGACCGGTGCCCTGCTGGGCAGTGGTGGCATTGGTGCGCACCTGGCCGAAGGGCGCCAGCGCCTTGGCGATGTCGGCGGGCGCGATGCCGATACCGGTATCCTTGACCCAGAGCTCGACGCCGCCGCTGGTCTCAGCTGTGGCATTGTGGCGGTTGGCCCCCATGCTGACCTCACCGCCGGCCAAGGTGAACTTCACGGCATTGCTCAGCAGGTTGAGCATGATCTGGCGGAGATGCTGCGGATCGGCCATCACTGGTGGCAGCGCTGCCGGCACATGCAGGCGGAGCGTCAGTTGGCGCGCATGCACGGGTTGCTGAATGAGGTCGGCGCAGTTCTGCAGTAGATCAGGGATGTCGACCGGTTCGGGCCGCGCCTCGACCTTGCCGGCTTCGATCTTGGCGACGTCGAGTACCTTGTCGATGAGGCCGAGCAGGTGTTTGCCGGCATCGGCGATGTCGCCGATATAGTCCTTGTAACGCGGGCTGTTGATCGGGCCGTAGATCTCGGCCTGCATGAGGTCGGAAAAGCCGATGATCGCATTGAGCGGCGTGCGGAATTCGTGGCTCATATGCGCCAGGAAGTCGGTCTTGGCGCGGTTGGCGGCCTCGGCCTGGATCTTGGCCTTGGCAAGCTCGCCGGTCAGGCGCCGCAGGCGCATCTGTTGCCAGAACAGCGCCGTGACGCCGATCCCCAGCACCACGCCCAGCGCGATGCGCACGGTCGAGATCCGCTCAATGATGTCGGCCAAGGATTCGCGCGCTGCGGCGTCTTCGAGCGAGGTCGCGGTGTTGGTGAGGACAGCGAGGCGGTGCGCCTTGGCCATCAATTCATTGACAGCGCGATGAACGCGCGCGGCATCGATCGGCCGGGTTGCGTCCTCGCCCAGCGCCGTCTGCAGCAGGTCCATATCGATGGCGATACTGGGCATGAGGGCGGCGCTGTTGGGATTGGCCAGTAATTCGTCCCGCACCATGCCGGCGATGAGGATTGCATAGCGGTTTTGCAGTGCGTACCAGCGCTTGGTGCGTTCCGGTGACGGTACCCCGCGTGTCAGCGTGGTCGCAAAGCGCGCGGCGTCGACCTCGAACTGCGCGGTGTTCCAGGTGAGCGCACTTGCCGCTGAGCGGCGCATCCGTTCGAAATTCTGCGAGACGTCATCGCGCAGGAACAGAAGCGCCAGCAGCAGGCCGCCGATGACCACGGCAAAGGCCACCGCGACACCACGCTTCCACCAGGCAATCGGTTTGAGGAGCGAGATCGCCGTCATTGCTTTAATGCAGCGTCATGGTGGCGAGGTTCCAGATGGATTCTCCCTGAAACCGCTCGGACTGCAGCAGCGGATCGCTGTCGAACGGAAAGATGATCCAGAGCGGGCCCTTGTTGCCGGGCGGCAGGGGCTTGCCATTGGCGCGGTACGCGACGATGCCGCCATGCTCGCTTGCGTCACTCACGGGAAAGCGGATCTCGTAATCGTTGGTGGCGATTGCATTTATCTGCGTGGCGTCGCTGCCCAGGCGTGAGAGGAGATCGGTCACGCTGACACCGACGAATTCCTGTACCCCATCGGTCCAGATGGTGGTGGTCTTGAAACTGCTCCGCGGGAGGGCTTCCAGCATGGCGAGGTCGAAGGCGGCTTCGTTATTGGCGGTGTTGTGGATGGCGATCTTGCCGCCCACCGTCAGGATCACCGAGCCGGTGGGTGCCGGCAGCGGTTCAAGCGCCCTCGTCTGCTGCAAGGCACCTTGCCAGATGGCAAGGCCCAGCAACATGACAGCGCTGATCAGGCCGGCGCGCAGCAAATTCATCGCGAGTGTTCCCCAGGCGCAGAGCGCCATTTTTCCCCACGGCGCAGGGGAACTATGGGGGAAGATGGTTTAACAGAGGTTAAAGGGGCGGGAGGGGGTTGGGGGCGGTTTCCCGCCCTTGTCCGCCCGCCAAAGAAAAGGCCGGTGAAATCTCACCGGCCTTATCTTTACTGGTTCATCGACTGGAAGAAGTCGGCATTGGTCTTGGAATGCTTCAGCTTGTCCAGGAGGAACTCCATCGCATCGGTGACGCCCATCGGCATCAGGATGCGGCGCAGGACCCACATCTTGGAGAGGGTCGCACGGTCGACCAGCAGCTCTTCCTTGCGCGTGCCCGATTTGGTGATGTCGATCGACGGGAAGGTACGCTTGTCGGAGAGCTTGCGGTCGAGGATGATTTCCGAGTTACCGGTGCCCTTGAATTCTTCGAAGATGACTTCGTCCATGCGGCTGCCGGTATCAATGAGGGCGGTCGCGATGATGGTGAGCGAGCCGCCTTCCTCGATGTTGCGCGCGGCACCGAAGAAGCGCTTCGGGCGCTGCAGGGCGTTCGCGTCGACACCGCCGGTCAACACTTTGCCGGACGATGGCACGACGGTGTTATAGGCGCGGGCAAGCCTCGTAATGGAATCCAGCAGGATGATGACGTCGCGCTTGTGTTCGACGAGGCGCTTGGCCTTCTCGATCACCATTTCGGCGACCTGCACGTGGCGGGCGGCCGGTTCGTCGAAGGTCGAGGAGACGACTTCGCCCTTCACCGAACGCGACATGTCAGTCACTTCTTCCGGCCGCTCATCGATCAGCAGCACGATGAGATAGGCTTCCGGATGATTGGTCGCGATCGAGTTGGCGATGTTCTGCAGCATCACGGTCTTGCCCGTGCGCGGCGGCGCCACGACGAGGGCGCGCTGGCCCTTGCCGATCGGGCAGATGAGATCGATGACGCGCCCCGTTATGTCGACCTTGTTGATGTCGCGGTTCTCGCGGGCCTTCAGGGCACGCCGGCTCATCTCGACGGTGCGGGCTGCCTCGGCCTTGGGCAGCGCCACCACTTCGGGCATCTGATCGTCGCCCTTGCCCTCGAGCTCCATCTTCAGACGGTCGTCAGGGTAGAGCGGGGTGAGGTTGTCGAAATTGATGCGGTGCCGAATCTTGTCCGGGTCTTCGAAATTGATCGTGTTGACCTTGAGAAGGGCGAAATAGCGCTCGCCTTCCTTGGGACCGCGGATCTGGCCCTCGACGGTGTCGCCGGTTCTGAGACCAAAGCGCCGAACCTGGGAGGGGGAGCAATAGATGTCGTCGGGGCCGGGCAGATAATTGGCCTCCGGACTGCGGAGGAAGCCGAAGCCGTCCTGCAGGATTTCCAGCACGCCAGCGCCGAAAATGGCGGTGTCGTTGTCGGCGAGGTGCTTGAGGATCGCAAAAAGCATGTCCTGCCGGCGCAGAGAATTGGCGTTTTCGATCTGCAGGCTTTCGGCAAAGGCCAGGAGTTCGGCCGGGGACTTACGCTTAAGTTCTTGTAAATTCATGTGTTTTCTGAAGTTGTGAGGCGGGGATGGGCCCTGGGGCGCTGGCTCGGATGGTTTTGGGAATGGGTATCTGGAACGGCGTCGCCGGGAATGTGGTCTTCGAACCTAGCGCCGCGACCCTGTGATGCAGGGCCGTTCGATCAAAGTATGGCGCGGAGGTTTTGCAAAGACAGGCTGGCTCAACCCGAATGGTGAACCTGGACCTGACAAAACCCCTAACGGAAATCGGGACGGAAGTCAAATGACCGTGTTGCCGATGGTTGGCCAGGAGGCAGCCCGGCAGAGGGCCCAGGAGAGGTGAAAGAGGGGGGCTTAGACGGGCGGTTTGATGCTGTAGACCTCGGTCACATAGAGGTAAAGGAAGGCGATCGAGATCACGAGCACCACGACGCCGACGATAGATGAGGTCACCTGGACTTTGCCCAGGCCCAATTCGAGCTGCTGCGGCGGGATGCCGGGTGGGGCAGCGGGATCGGCCGCCGCCTTCGACGGCCGCCGCCGGGCACGCCACAATTCGATCTGCATGATGATGACCAGTTGGTAGATCGCCATGCCGATACCCGCCAGCACCACCACCCAGACCAGGATGCGCATGTCATCGCTGGCAGATGCCTGCCAGCGATAGAGCGCGACATTGTGCCGGCGCAGATCCGCGGCATAGGCGAACGTGTTCTTGATATCCTCGACACAGGCTTGCTGGAGTTGCCGCGCCAATTCGGCGTCAGCGATGCCAAAATTGCCGCAAGGTGAAAAGCTGCTCTTGGCGGCGATCTTGTGGTCGCTGCGGGCGGGCATACAGCTCGCCTTATAGGCCGCAAGATCTTCCGGCGAGAGGTCGCCTGGATATTGCGCGCAGAGATCGGGTGACGCCGTGGGGTCGGCGATATTGGCCTGGGCATAGGCGAGGCTTGGCGCGCCAAGCATCAATAGCAGGACGAGAAGGCAGCCCTTGATCACGGTGCCTCACTGATCAAGGCAGCCATTTGTCGGCACAGCATGTAACGGTCCCATTTCCTGCCAGCCTTCTTGCACAGCGCGTTCAGTTCGTCTCGTTCGGCTTGGGTGAGGCAGGTAACGCCACTGCAATTGGGTGTGCCCGGCACATTCGACATGCCGATGGTGGGGCCGGTTGGCGCACCCGTGGTCTGGTTCTCAGGGACGGGGTCTTCGGGCGGGACAGTGTCATAGCCCGGCACGACGGCGCCGGGCTCGGCGAGCGTTGCCTGGGCAAATGCCGGCGACGTCGTGAGCAGCAAGGCGCTCAGCAACACGCAGGCGATGGTAGCGAGACGTTGCATCTGTTCCATGGGATCCATCCAGTCAAGATTGATCCGGCAAATGGCAAAGCCGTCAGCGACAGCAATCAGGCATTGTCAGGTGAAGGTATCATAGTCACCGGCCCGCTGCCACCAGTGGGCATTGCCACGGGATCATCAAGCGGGCACCAGTTCAGAAGGGCTTCACAATGACCAGGATGACGATGCCGATCATCAGCACAGTCGGCACTTCGTTCATGATGCGATAGAACTTCGCGCTGTGGCGATTATCGTCCGCCGCGAAATGACGACGCCAGCGGGCGTAGCCGGCATGTGTGAGTTGCATGATGAGTAGTAGCAGCAGCTTGCCGTGAAACCAGCCCTCGCCCCATAGATCGCCCAGATAAGCCATGGAGAGTCCCAGCACCCAGGCAGCGACCATCGCCGGGTTGATGATCGCGCGCAGCAGGCGCCGCTCCATCACCTTAAATGTTTCGCTCATCTCCGAATGTGGCTTTGCGCTGCAATGATAAATGTAGAGCCGCGGCAGATAGAGCATGCCGGCCATCCAGGCGATGACGGCGATGATGTGGAAGGCCTTGAGCCAAGTGTAGAGATCCATGGTCACGCTCCCGCCTGAGTCATGGCGCACTGGCTTTGGCCCCGGCACGCGGCGCCGCTGCAGCCGGGTTGCAGGGGGCCGTTCTGTGCCAGTGCCTGTCGGCTGAGGCGCGCGAGGCCCTCGATGAAGGCCGGATGGGTTGCGACCGTTGGCGCGCGGACGAAGGCGGCGGCACCATTGCTCGTGGCGAGGTGTCGATATTCGATGTCGAGCTCGACCAGCGTTTCGGAATGCTCCGAGACAAAGGCCACGGGCACGATCACGATCGGACGACCTTCCTTGGCATAGACCGTGATCATCTCGTCGGTCGAGGGGCCGACCCATTTCAACGGACCGACGCGGCTCTGATAGGCGATGACCCATTGCGCGGGGTCGAGGGCGAGCTGCTTCACCGCGGCGCCGACCGTCGTTTCCACCTGCGCCACATAGGGATCGCCCTTGTCGACGATCTTCTGCGGCAGGCCGTGGGCGGAGAAGATGATGGCCGGAACCTTGCCGGGAACTTCCGCCTCAGCGCGCCCGATTGCCTGGCGGGTGATCTCCGAGAGTGCCGTCACGAAGCCGGGTTCGTCGGGATAGCAGCACAGCGCATGCTGGCGCGCCTTGAGGCCGATCTTGCGCGCGGTCGTTTCCCAGACACGCAGCGACGACGCCGTGGTGGTCGTGGAGAATTGCGGATAGAGCGGGAGCAGCACGATCTCATCCGGTGCCCAATCTTTCACCGCGCGCACAGTATCCTCGGTGAAGGGATGCCAGTAGCGCATGGCGATGAAAGTCTTCACCTCGCCGATGTCAGGTAACGCTGCTTCGAGCGCCGTCGCCTGCGCCTGCGTGTTGGGTAGGATCGGCGAGCCGCCGCCGATCTGGTCATAGACATGGGTGGCGACCGGGCCGCGGCGATGGGCAATCAGTTTCGCCAGCGCCCAGCGGAACGGGTTGGGCAGATCGATGATGTTGCGGTCGTTGAACAGGTTGAACAGGAACGGCTTCACGGCTGCGGGTCTGTCGGGACCACCGAGATTGAACAGCACGATGGCGATACGGCGCGACGGCATGATGACCCGATTGGCTGAAGACGTAGCTGATACGGTGAGCAGGCTATCCCAGATTGCCGCGCCGGCTCAAGTTTGCCGCCAGACCTTCAGGCTCCGTCACCGGCGCCGAGCACGTCTGGTGATGGCAGACATAGGCCGTGGCCTTGCCGCCGATCTGACCCTTGCCGGCGGCTGGATGCGTCGCGGGCAGGTGTGCGGCATCTGCGACAATCTGCAGCACGATGTTCTGTCCCGGTTGTTGGCGGAGGGCTTGCAGCAACGCTTTGGTGTCGGCGGACTCGCGTGCACCGACAATCACGACATCCACCACATTCAGATGGAAGTCGTTGCCGTTGAGCAGATTGGCGAGTGGGAAGAAGTTGCGCTGGATCTCGCCGGCAAAGGCGCCGAGCAGCGCTTCGCCACGCGCGCGATAGGAATCATCACCGGTCACATGATGGAGACGCGCCAGCACCTCGGCCATCGTGCCGTTGCCGCTGGGTGTTGCATTGTCATTGGCGGATTTGGTGCGGATGATGACGTCGCTGGTGTCATCGGCGCTGAAGAAATAGCCGCCGTTTGCCGCGTCCCAGTAATGCATGTCGAGATCGGTGACGATGTTCTGTGCTGCCCTGAGATAAATTTCCTTGCCGCCGGCCTGATGGAGCATGAGAGCCGCGCGGGCGAGATTGGCGTGATCGTCGAGCGTCGCCGGATGTGCGAGACGACCCGCGCGCCAGGCATGCTTCAGCCGACCCTTTGCATCGCGCATGTTGCCGTCGATGAAAGCAAAAGCATCCTCGGCGAGCTTCAGCCAGGCCGGTTGCGCGAAGACCTGTGAGGCCTGGGCCAAGCTTGCGATCATCAAGCCGTTCCAATCGACCAGCACCTTGTCGTCCCAGCCGGGGCGGATACGTGTGGTTCGCCGCGCCAGCAATTTCTGTCGTGCGGCATGGAGGCGCAGTTCATCGGCGTCGATCAGCAACCCCATCTGATGGCCGCGGTTGAGGATGTTGGTGTCTTCCCAATTGCCGGCGGCACTCACGTCATAGACATGCTTGAAGAAGTTGGATTCCGCGCCCAGCACCTCGTCGATTTCGGCTTCGTCCCAGACATAGAACTTGCCTTCGACGCCTTCGGAATCGGCGTCCAAGGACGCAGCGAAGGCGCGATGGCCCTTTGCGTCGGCCTCCGCCAGCATCTCGCGCGTCAGCCAGCCGACGATTTCATGGGCGCGCGTTTCAAACAGCTTCTCACCAGTCTCGACCCAGACCTCGGCGAGTTGCCCCAGCAATTCGGCATTGTCGTAGAGCATCTTTTCGAAATGCGGCGCCAGCCAATCGGCGTCGGTCGAATAGCGCGCGAGGCCACCGCCCAGATGATCATAGATGCCACCCTGCAGCATGCGCGTGAGGCTGAGCAGCACGGCTTCGCGGTAACGGCCGTCACCATTGCGCAGATAGGCGCGCCACAGCAGACCCATGACCGAAGCCTGCGGAAACTTCGGCGCCCCGCCGATGCCGCCTTTCACCAGATCAACTTCCTGCAGCAGCCGTTCGGCGATGCGATCCGTAACTTCGGCCGAGATCTTGCCGCCACCTTGCGGGGAGGAGAGACGCTGCATGGCTTCAGCCAGACCCGCGACGTTCTTGGCCACCTTGTCCTTGTCGGTATGATAGGCCTCCGACAACGCGGTAAGCACATCGCCGAAGCCGGGCCGGCCGTAGCGCGGCTCCTTCGGGAAATAGGTACCGCCCCAGAACGGCTGGCCATCGGGGGTGAGGAACATGGTGAGCGGCCAGCCCCCCTGTTGCCCCAGGAGCGAGAGCGCCTGCTGATAGATCTGGTCGAGATCCGGCCGCTCCTCGCGGTCGATCTTGATGTTGACGAAGAGCTGGTTCATCAGCGCCGCGATGCCGTCATCCTCGAAGCTCTCATGGGCCATGACATGGCACCAATGGCAGGCGGCATAGCCGACCGAGAGCAGGATTGGTTTGTCGCTGGCTTTTGCTTCGGCCAGCGTTGCATCGCTCCATGCCCGCCAATCGACGGGATTGTCCTTATGCTGCAGCAGATAGGGACTGGTCTCGTGAACGAGCTGGTTGTTGGGATTGGGCTTGGTCGGATGGGTGGCAGCGGCGTGTCTGGTCATGGCTCACAATGTGGCGCGGGTGGCCGGTTAATCAATCGGTTTTGCGGCCAAAAGGCCGCATCGGCTCGTCATTTCGTGACATAAAACATGATATATCAATATGTTAAATGGATTAGTCGTCGATCGGAAAGACAAACTCCACGATCCAGTCGACCGTCTCGCCGTCCGTGGCGAAGGGCATCTGGATGCCGACGATCTGGCGGACGCGGCCATCCAGATGATGTTCCTCGGCATAGAGGCGGGGCTTTTTGCTGTCCGCTACGCCGTCATAGTCGCTGATGAGGATGGTATTGAATTCCGGCGTCTCGCTGGGGGCGTCGAGATAGGTGCCGCTGCTGTCGATGCCGACGGCCGCGACCACCCCGGGGCCGTCCTTGACCACGAAATAGCGCCGTTTCCTGCCCTCCCGGCGCACCTCGATGAGGCTGGCGCGGTCGACCGCCTGGGGGAATTCGGTCAGCACCGAGGTTGTATAGGCCGGCAGTTTCCCGCTTTCACACAGCTGTTCCCAGACTTCCTGCAGCCGCAGCAGGCGGTCGTCTGGCTTGCGGTCGAGATAGTTGATGTAGCCAGTCATGGCACCACAATCGGGGAATAGGCGTTCCGGTTCCGCTCTAGCATGGCCGGCCCGGGCCCGTCACCCTGCCACGGCGCCGGTAACACATTTATTGCGGCATGCTTTTGTTCACAACGGGCTTCGTCTAGTGTCGCCAAATTGATATGCCCCGGATGGGTGGGAGTGACGGATGAAGATCAATGTCGATATCGAATGCTCGCCGGAAGAAGCGCGTGCCTTTTTCGGCCTGCCCAATGTGACGCCGATGCAGGACGCGGTGATGGAGGAAATCCAGGACCGGGTCATGTCAGCGATGAAGGGTACCGATGCTGAGACGCTGCTGAAGACCTGGGTCCCAGCCGGCGTCGCCGGGCTGGAGCAGATGCAGAAGATGTTCTGGCAGAGCTTCGGCCAGGGTGGCGGCAGCAAAGACAACAGCAAATAGAGTTTCAGATCTGAGATGACCGTGAATTCCAAACCGGAGCATGCCAAACCGGGCGATCCGGCCCCCTATTTCGAGACCCATGTTTTCTGTTGCGTGAACGAGCGCCCGGCTGGGCATAAGCGCGGCTGCTGCAAGTCGCGCGGTGCGGAACCGCTGCGCAACTACATGAAGGCGCGCGCCAAGGAGCTCGGCATCACCAACATCCGCGTCAATCAATCGGGCTGCCTCGATCGCTGCGAGCTGGGGCCGACGATGGTGATCTATCCCGAAGGCATCTGGTACAGCTATCACACGGTCGAAGACGCCGAAGAAATTCTGCAGCGGCATTTGCTGAAGGGTGAGCGCGTCGAGCGCTTGATGCTGCAGCCGGAAGATCATCTGCCGGAAGACCGCGCCGCGGCGGCCAAAGCGGGGCCCCGCGTTACGGCAGAATGACGGAAGATACGATCTTCGCGCTGGCGACACCGGCCGGCCGTTCCGGCGTCGCCGTGTTCCGCATCTCTGGGCTGCGTGCGGCTGAAGTTCTTCAGACGTTGACAGCGCGGGCCTTGCCGGCCGCACGCGTTGCGGTGAAGCGGCGGTTTTATTCATCAGTTGCAAGCACTCCCTCACCCCAACCCCTCTCCCCAGTCGGCGAAGGCCGACTTTCGTCGGCTGGGGGGAGAGGGGCTTCGCCCAAGCTGGGCGATGTCGTAGCTGCGCGCTCGGTGGAAACTCCCTCTCCCCTTGCGGGAGAGGGTCGGGGTGAGGGGGAGGCGACTGAAGATTCTCGCATCGCCATCGACGATGGCCTCGTCATTTACTTCGCGGCGCCCGCAAGTTTCACCGGCGAGGATGTGGTTGAGCTGCACACGCATGGCGGCCCTGCGATCATCGCGGCGATGGCTGCCGCACTTCAACAACTGGGCCTGCGTCTTGCCGAACCCGGCGAGTTCACGCGGCGCGCATTCGATCATGGCAAGCTTGATCTGGTCGAGATCGAGGGCCTTGCCGATCTCATCGCGGCTGAGACCGAAGCGCAACGTCGCCAGGCTTTGCGCCAGGCGGAAGGCGAACTCTCCAAGCTTTATGAAGACTGGCGCGGCGCGCTCATCTCGGCGCTGGCGCGCATCGAGGCGGCGATCGATTTTCCGGATGAGGATCTGCCCGACGGGTTGATGCTGCTGATCGACGAAACCATGCAGGTGCTCAGCGAGAACATTGAGCAGCATCTGGCGGACGGGCATCGCGGCGAGATGCTGCGCGAGGGATTGTCGGTGGCGATTCTGGGTGCACCGAATGTCGGTAAGTCGTCGCTGCTCAATCGCCTTGCGGGCCGCGACGCGGCGATCGTCTCGGCGCGGGCCGGCACGACGCGCGATGTCATTGAGGTGAAGCTCGATCTCGATGGCTATCCCGTGCTGATCGCCGACACGGCGGGCTTGCGTGAAAGCCCCGACGAAATCGAGCAGGAGGGCGTGCGCCGAGCGCTGGCTCGGGCCGAACATGCCGATTTGAAGCTGATCGTGTTCGACGGCGCCACCTGGCCGGATTTCGATCCGACGGTGGCGGGACAGATTGACGCCGAGGCGATTGTCGTATTGAACAAGGCCGAATTGGCCAAACGGCCTTGGGATGCGGTGATTGCCGGGCGGAAGCTGTTACCGGTATCGGCGGCGACCGGGGCCGGGATCGAGGCGCTGGTAACGGCGCTGACCGACAAAGCGGCCAAGGCCCTGAGCCCGGGGGCGCAACCGGCCCTGACCCGATTGCGGCATCGGGCGGCTTTGGAGCGGTGCCTTGGCGCCCTGAAGCGTGGACTGCAAGCGCCGGTCGTGGAGCTGAAGGCCGAGGATTTGCGGGTGTCGGTGCAGGCCCTGGGACGTATCACCGGTCGGGTAGAGGTCGATGATGTTCTTGATTTGATCTTCCGCGAATTCTGCATCGGCAAGTAACAAGCCATTGAAATAAATGGCAAATATGAAATTGTTTCACGTGAAACATGACTGGTGACATGAAATTCGATGTAATCGTGGTAGGTGGCGGCCATGCCGGGACAGAGGCTGCCGCGGCATCTGCGCGCCTCGGTGCCCACACGCTGCTCCTCACTCATGACCCGGCGAAGATCGGCGAGATGTCCTGCAACCCGGCCATCGGTGGCCTCGCCAAGGGCCATCTGGTGCGCGAGATCGACGCCCTCGACGGGATCATGGCGAAGGCCATCGACCGGGGCGGCATCCAGTTCCGCATGCTCAATCAATCCAAAGGACCCGCCGTCCGTGGCCCCCGCGCCCAGGCCGACCGCAAGCTCTATCGCCACGCGGTCCAGGCGCTCTTGGCCGAGCAGGCCAATCTGACGATCATGGCGGGTGCCGCCGGCGATCTGGAGATCGGGGCAGACGGTCGCGTCGCGGCGGTGATCACCGAGACCGGCCAGCGGTTGGCTTGCGGCGCCGTGGTGGTGACCACGGGCACTTTCCTCAACGGCCTCATCCATTGCGGCGAAGAACGCGTCTCCGCCGGACGGGTCGATGAAGCGCCGTCGAAGCAGCTGGCGCAGACGCTTTATCGTTTGGGTCTCCCGATGGGGCGGCTCAAGACGGGCACGCCGCCACGCCTCGACGGCCGTACCATCGATTGGAAGTCCCTCGATTCCCAGCCCGGCGACAACCCGCCAGTCCCAATGTCCTATCTCACGGCCGAGATCACGACCCCGCAGATCGCCTGCGGCATCACCTATACATCGGCTGCCGGCCACGCCCTTATTCGCGAAAACCTGCACCGGGCGCCGATTTATTCGGGCCAGATCGAAGGCACCGGGCCGCGCTATTGCCCCTCGATTGAGGACAAGGTGGTGCGGTTCGCCGAGAAGGACCGCCACCAGATCTTCCTGGAGCCGGAAGGGCTCGACGACGACACGGTCTATCCCAACGGTATTTCGACCTCATTGCCGGCCGATGTGCAGGCGGGGTTGCTGAAGACCATCGCTGGCCTCGAACACGCCGTCATGCTGCGGCCGGGCTATGCGATTGAGTACGATTTCGTCGATCCGCGCGCGCTGAAGGCGAGTTTGGAACTGCGCGCCTTGCCGGGCCTGTTCCTGGCGGGCCAGATCAATGGCACGACCGGGTATGAGGAGGCGGCGGCCCAGGGCCTGATGGCCGGGCTGAATGCTGCGCGGCTGGCGGGTGGAGCCGGGGAGGACGTCACCCTCGACCGGGCCACCGCCTATATAGGTGTCATGGTGGACGACCTTGTTTCACGTGGAACGGCCGAGCCCTACCGCATGTTCACCAGCCGCGCCGAATACCGGCTGCAGCTCCGCCAGGACAATGCCGACCAGCGCCTGACGCCCTTGGGTTTGGCCTGGGGATGCGTCGGGAAGCTCCGTGAATCAGCCTTTTCCGCGAAGATGGCGGCGCTGGAAACGGCCCGGGCCGCCATGCAATCGCTCTCGGCCACGCCCAATGAATTGAAGGCGCAGGGTCTCAGTATCAACCAGGACGGCCAGCGTCGGACAGCCCTGGGGCTGCTCGCCTATCCGGAGATCACCATGCCGCGCCTGGCCGAGATCTGGCCGGAGATAGCGGGTTTCGCCCCCGAAATCGCCGAGCAGATCGAGATCGACGGGCGTTATGCCGGGTATCTGAAGCGCCAGGACGCCGACATCATCGCCTTCCGCAAGGACGAGGCGCTGCTGCTGCCCGAGGACCTCGATTACGACGCGATCGGCTCGCTCTCGACGGAAGTCCGGGAAAAACTGAAGGCCGCGCGTCCCGCTTCCTTGGGTGCGGCACAGCGTATCTCCGGCGTGACCCCTGCGGCACTCACCATTCTGCTGCGCCATGTCCGCCGGATCGGCACCATCGAGCGCATGCACCAGGATCTCGCGCCGCTTTTCGTCGATGGTGCAGGACACCGTGCCGGGGGTGGTCGTGATGATGGTGGCCAGCAGCGCAATCGCCAGGGGGTCGGTCAGGGCCAGGGGAACCGGCACCCAGGCAGGGCGTGGGCGTGACAGCGGGCCGAGCACCAGACGCGCCACGGTGATGTTTGAAACAATGATGTCCCACAACACCCGGCGTGCCAGCCGCGCGGCAGGCGCCAGCCGCGGCATGGCGGACGGGGGCAGGGCAAAGTGCAGCATGCGCGGATTGACATTGCCGATCAGCAGGGCGGAGAGGATGTGGACCAGCTACAGGGAATGCTGGAGCAGCTGCCAGCTGGCGGCCAGCAGCGCGGTCAGAACCAGGCTGACCATTGGAAACGACGGGTGACGGGGGGTGTTGCGTGTGTTCATGGGGACTCCTTGGTGCGTTGACGGCCCGCTCATGATTTGGAGATCAGGCCGAACAGGAAGGTCACCACACCGCGGTGCCCGCCGAAGATCGGCCGGATGTTGTCCACCGCCGCCAGGTGCAGGGCGACGGACAACCCCGCGGTGGAGCCCACCGGCGTGGTGGCGGCGCGCCTGCTCGCGGCCCATGCCCCGCTGGCCCATGAAAGCCGGCACGTGGTCTCCCTGAACCAGGCGCAGGAAGACGTGCGGGTCACGGTGCAGCCGATGCTGCTGGAGCTGGGGCTGCGCAACCTGATCGAGAACGCCCTGCGTCACACACCGCCGGACACCCAGGTCGAGGTGCCGGGGCTGGGCGACCGCGGGCCGCGCATCGACCGCGTCATCGACTTCCTCCGCCAGCAGCCGCGTGTGGCTCTGGTCTGGGGAAATCATGACGTGACATGGATGGGCGCGTGCCTGGGCCACGAGGCGCTGATCGCCAGCCTCAAGTTCGACGGCAAGACCACGCCGGGCGAAGCCGCCATGGCCGTCAACGCCGCCGAGCGCGGCCTGCGTGTCGACATGCATTGCGACGAGAGCGACGACCCCCTGTCGCGCCATGTCGAGACGCTGGCCTTCCACACCCAGCGGCTGGGCCTGCAGGGCCGGGTCACCGGCTCGCACCTCACGTCGATGCACTCGATGGAC
>NZ_CAKZGO010000046.1 GCF_936916975.1 uncultured Dongia sp.
GGGGCATTACCCCCCTCTCTAGCTCTCCCCCTCTTGGGGGGTGAGGACCAAAACGATTCTCCGATCACCTCGGTCGGAACTCCCTCCCCCCTTGAGGGGGAGGGTCGGGGAGGGGGGTATCTATCCGTATGACCCCCGCCGCATTCACCTCCGCCATGAGCGCTGCGGGCCAAAATGTTTCACGTGAAACATTTTCTGCCCTGGAGACCTATGCCAACCTGCTGCGGAAGTGGCAGGCAAAGATCAATCTGGTCGCCAAGGACTCCCTCCAGGAACTCTGGCGGCGGCATTTCCTGGATTCCGCGCAGCTGTTGCCGCTGCTCCTGCCGGGCAACGATCCGATCACGGATCTGGGCTCAGGCGCCGGTTTCCCGGGCCTGGTTCTGGCGATCATGACAAACCGGCACGTGCATCTGGTCGATTCCGACCAGCGCAAGGGGGCCTTCCTGCTGGAAGCGGCACGGCAATGCGGGGTTCTCGATCGGGTGACCGTGCATTCGACCCGGATCGAGGCAGCGAAAGCTTGGAAATCGCCGATCATCACCGCGCGGGCCTTGGCCACCCTGGATCAGCTTCTGGAATGGGCCGAGCCTTATCTCACCTCCGACACCACCTGCCTCTTCTTAAAGGGTGCCAAAGCGGAAGATGAATTGACCGCGGCCGGCCGCTCTTGGACAATGGATATCGAGCGTCATCAGAGTCTCACGGATTCCAGCGGCGTGATCCTCAAACTTCACAACATCCAGCGGCGGGGCCAGCAGTGACGAACCAGACTTTGCATCCCCGCATCATGGCCGTCGTCAACCAGAAGGGCGGCGTCGGCAAGACCACGACCGCCGTCAATCTGGCCACAGCCTTGGCCGCCTGCGGCAAGCGGGTGCTGATCATCGACCTCGATCCCCAGGGCAATGCCTCGACCGGCTTGGGCCTCGAAGCGGCGCAGCGCGAGACCGGCTCCTATGAAGTCCTGGTCGACGGCGCGAGCATCTCGGAGGCGACACAACCCACGATTGTACCCAACATGTCGATCGTGTCGACCACGCCGGACCTGGCCGGCGCCGAAATCGAGCTCATCGATCTGCCGCGCCGCGAGTACCGGTTGAAGGATGCGCTGGCGGCAACGAACCTCGCTTACGATTTCATCCTCATCGATTGCCCCCCCTCGCTCTCGCTGCTTACCTTGAATGCGATGGTCGCGGCCGATTGCGTGCTGGTGCCGCTGCAATGCGAGTTCTATGCGCTGGAAGGCTTGAGCCAGCTCATCAAGACGATCGACCGCGTGCGCCAGCAATTGAATCCGGTGCTGGAAATCCAGGGCGTCGTGCTCACCATGTATGACAAGCGCTCCAGCCTCAACGAGCAGGTGGCGGCCGATGTGCGCGCGCATTTCGGCACCAAGGTCTACGAGACCGCGATCCCGCGCAACGTCCGCATCGCCGAGGCGCCGAGTTACGGCAAGCCCGCTCTGCTCTACGACATCCGCTGCGCGGGGTCCCAGGCCTATATCCATCTGGCCTCCGAGCTCCTGCGGCGGGAGCAGGGGCTCGAGGGACGATCGCTGAAGGTGGCGTGACGGTGGCCCCCTCTCCCTAACCCTCCCCCCGCCGTCGGCGAATGCCGACTTTCGTCGGCGACGGGGGGAGGGTTAGGGAGAGGGGGAGCAATTGAAGATAAGAGCCTAAGGTAAAAACATCATGGCGAAAAAACATCTGGGCCGCGGGCTCTCGGCGTTGTTGGGGAATGATACGGTGGCGGCGGTGACGTCGGAGGCGGCGACGGCACCCGTGGCCGGCCAGCGCCATGTCTCGATCGAGCTGCTACATCCCGGCAAGTACCAGCCGCGTGGGTCCTTCAACCCGCAGGCGATGGACGACCTCGCGCAATCGATCCGCAGCAACGGCGTCATTCAGCCCATCCTGGTGCGGCCGCATCCTGCGCGGCCCAAGGGCGAGTTCGAGATCATCGCTGGCGAACGCCGCTGGCGTGCAGCACAGATGGCACAGCTCCATGAAGTGCCGGTCGTCGAGCGGGCGCTCACCGACCGCGATGCGCTCGAGATTGCGCTCATCGAGAACATCCAACGCCAGGATCTCAACCCGCTAGAAGAGGCCGAGGGTTATCGGCGCCTGATGGACGAGTTCAAATACACCCAGGAGGAACTTGCGACACGCATGGGCAAGAGCCGTTCCGGCATTGCCAATCTGCTGCGCCTGATGGATCTGCCGGGTGCCGTGCGCTCGATGCTGAGCGATGGCAGGCTGACCGCCGGTCATGCGCGTGCGCTGTTGAAATGTTCGGACCCGGTGAGTCTCGCCTCGGAAGTCGTGGCGCAAGGTTTGAATGTGCGCCAGACCGAAAAGCTTGCGGAGAATTACAAGCCGAAATCATTGCTGAAGAATTTGAAGGCAAAGAAGGCGCCCAAGGAAAAGGATGCCGACACCAAGGCGCTCGAACATGATCTTGGGCTGAAGCTCGGCCTCAAGGTCGAGATCGATTTCAATGGCAAGGGCGGCAGCGTTACGCTGCATTACAAGAGTCTTGACCAGCTCGACGGGATCATTGCGAAGCTGGGGTGAAGCGTCAACACCAGCCCGCCCGTTTGCCGCCATCATAGGCGCGGGCCAATCCGGCGCTGATCAACGTGGCGCCGAGTGACTGACCGTCGATGGTCACCAGCGCGTCGAGACGGCCACCATATTTGTCCCAGCCGATCTCCGAAAAGACGATCGGTTTTTTCCTGCTTTTGGCATCGTTGATGAGAAAGCGAGTGAGGGCGGTGGCCCTGTGCGCCGCCTGCTTCTCGCGGTCGCACTTGCCGCGGATCTCCGGCGTGTCGATACCGCGCACGCGCACTTTCATCGGTTGCAGTTCCATCGGCAGGCCCGGGAGATGCACCTTCAGCGTATCGCCATCGATGGCGCCCAGCACCGGCCAGTCATAGCGGCCGTCGGAGACTCTATCGGCAAAGACGCGCGTGCTCGCGAGCGAGAGCAGGGTGGCGATGATGAGGGTGGAGACGAAACGCGGCGGACGAAGCATCGCCCATCACCACCGCATTCGGTGAGTCGCCGCAAGCGACTGGGGCGGGAGAAGAGCGTGAGATGTTCGCCTTCGATCTCGATGCAGACTCCCTCCCCCCTTGAGGGGGAGGGCGGGGAGGGGGTCTCTATCCGCATTGCGATGCAACGAACCCAGTCGCACCACACCCCCCTCCCGCGCTTTGCGCGGCCTCCCCCTCAAGGGGGGAGGCTAAGTAGTCGATGGCGAGATTCAGAACACCGTCGCTACATCCATCCCCAGTGCGATCCTGCCGGCGAATTCATGCTGCGGGCCGGTTTGCATCGGGTGGTAGCGGGCGCCCTGGATGTCGCGGAACAGGCGCTCCAATCCGCTGTCACGGTAGAAGGCGCCGCCGCCGGCCGCTTCCATGGCGAGCTCGACCGCGGCGATCGCATGACGAGCGACCAAGGCACGGCCGATCATGATCTCGTTGGTGGTGACAGCCGAAGGTGCTGCCGTTTCGGCCGTGGCCACCATCGCCGCATGCGCGTATTGCGCGGCGCGGAGTTCGGTATCGAGCTGCCCGACAAGCGTGACGACATGATCGGACGGCCGGCGTTTTCCAGCCATCGCCACCGCGCGTTCGCGTGCGGCTTCGGCGACGCCGAGATAGGCTGCGTAGATCAGCGGGAAGGCAATCATCGAAATGATGTGGAAGAGCGGATGCCACTCACCCTGCTTGCGCTTCAGGGCAACGCCGGCTTCCGGCACGACATGGCCGTCGATCATGACATCATTGGAGCCAGTGCCGCGCATGCCCATCGTCTTCCAGGTCGGCAGGACCGAAACCTTGGGTGAGTTCATCGGAATGCCGAAATGCAGCACCTGCGGACCTTCCGGTTCGCCTTCGAGCACGGCGCCGGTCATCAGCAGATCACCGATCGGTGAGGCGGAGGTGAATATCTTGCGCGCGGTGATGCGGTAGCCACCCTCAACTTTCTCGGCCTTGCCGGAGCCCGCGATCCAATCGGAACCGCCGCTGGAGAGGAGGATGAGGCGTTCGGCCGCAACGCGCTTCAGCAGTGGCGCCACAGGCGCTGCCTGCTGCCGCGTCCACCGCCAGGCGGGGATCGCCACCTGGTGCGTGTGCATGGAGAAGGCCAGCGCCGTCGAACCGCAATGATGCGCGAGCTCGCGGATCATTGCAGCGAGTGCTGTGATGGATGCGCCGCCGCCGCCGAGATCCGCCGGCACGCCGGCCTCGATCAGCCCCGACGCCTTGAGGTCGGCGAAATTGTCAGCGACGAAGGCGTCGGTGTCATCCGCGGTCTGCGCGCGAGCTGCCAAGCTTGGCCCCAATGCATGTGCGAGGGCGGCAAGGTCGGTGGTGATGGGAACAACGGCATCGGCTTCATGGGTCGCAGTCATGACGGTCTCCTGAAATGGATCATCGAGATGATTGTGTGGCCGAGGGGATCGGTTGTCCCGTTGTCTCACCGATGGGGGTCTCGCTCTAGTCCAGGAAGTGTAGCGCAGCGAAGTCTCCAGAAGGCGCCTTGGACTCGTTAACGTCCGCCACATGTTAACGCCGTGAAGGCCGTTCTCGGCTATCCCGAACGGGAGACGATCCAGAAACTGTATTGCGGTATAGGGCCGTCCAGTGTGATGGTTTCCATGTCGTCACCTTGTGAGGAGGACCCAGTCCATGGATATGACGGCAAGCGGCAGTTACGGCCAGTTCTGTCCGGTGGCGATGGCGGCCGAGGTGTTCTGCACCCGCTGGACGCCGCTCATCCTGCGGGAGCTGCTGTGTGGCTCGCGGCATTTCAATGATTTGAAGCGCGGTGTCCCGCGCATTTCCCCCACCTTGCTCTCGAAGCGCCTGAAGGAATTGCAGCTGGCGGGCCTGCTGGACTGCACCGAGGGTGCTACCGGCGGCACCGAATACAGCCTGACACCGGCGGGTGAGGATCTCCGCGGGCTGGTCATGGGCTTAGGCTTCTGGGGCGCCCGCTGGGTCGATACCCAGAAATCGTTGAAAAACCTCGACCCCTCGCTCCTCATGTGGGACATGCGCCGGCACCTCAACCCCACGCCCATGCCGCCGCGCCGCTATACCATCCAGTTTCGTTACCCAGAGCTGCCCAATCGGCGCGATTGGTGGCTGGTGGTCGAACGGCAGGATGTCGATCTCTGTCAGGCCGATCCGGGTTTCGAGGTGGATCTCTATGTCGAGACGTCATTGAAGAGCATGACCTCGATCTGGATGGGCATGGCGACCGTCCAAAGCGAGATGACGGCGGGACGATTCCAGGCCGACGGCGACAAGGAGATTGTGCGCTCGATGCAGGCTTGGCTGGGCTTGAGTCCCTTCGCGCATAAGCAGGCGAGTTGAGCGGGGGGCGAGCGTAATCGATTCACCTCGACCTATCTCTTTATCCCCATCACCGCGATCTCCATCAGGCCGCGCCTGGTCAGTGTCTCGGCGAACTGATGCTGGCGCATGACTTCCGCTTCGAGTTCGGTGAGACGCAGAAGGGCGTTGCCGATGCTCTCCACCGGCCAGCGGCGGCATTGCGCCTTGAAGCCGTCGACCGCTTTCCAGAAGACTGGCGGGCGCAGCCCCGACATGGCGCTTTCCAATTGCTCGCCGCGGGCAACGCGGCCGACCACCTGATGAAGTCGCATGAAATGACGGGCGACGGCGCGTAGCAGCGAGATCTCGTTGGTCTCGGCGAGGTTGCGTTCGATCTGGCGCTCAAGGCCTTTGAGGTCCCCCATGCCGATCGCCTGGCAGAGATCGTCCTGCCCGATCGCAGCCTGGTCACCGACGCAGGCCAGCGCATCGCCCAGCGACACCTTTTTCTCGGCGCCCATATAGAGAATGAGCTTGTCGAGTTCGGCTCGGGTGATGCCGCGATCACCACCGAGATTGGCAGCGAGATAGCCAAGTGCATCGCGCTCGATCTCGATGCCGGCGGCCTTCAGCTGCGCGGTGATGAGGCCGGGCAGGGCGACTGCCTCGTCGCGGTAGCAGGCGATGGCCGCGGCATGCGGTGCATTTTCAAAGAGGCGCTTCAGACTCGATTTGCCGCCGACATCGCCGGCCTCGATCACCACGAGGCACTGGGCGCCGTCCTTGTGATCGGCAAGCAAGGCGGCGAAGGCAGGCTCCATTGCATCGGTGACCCGCGTCACGCGCACCACGCGCCGGCCGCCCATCATGGCGATGGCACGCGCTTCGTCGATGAGGCGCGCGGGATCGGCCTTGATGTCGTCGCCGGTCAGTTCGGTCAAGCGGAAGGGATCGTCGCCATCTCCTAAAATGGCGCGGCTCACGGTCATGGCGCGTTCATGCACCATGCCTTCATCGGGACCGAAGATGAGGGCCGCGGCAATTGCCGGCGCCGGTTCCTTGAGAAAACGCTCGAGCGGCTGCTTATCGAGTTTCATGAGAGGCCCGTTTCAGGCCAGATCAGCCATTCGTCGCGAAATAGCTGGAGAGGCGCAGCTTGATCAATTCCGCAACCTGACGCGCGGCGCGGTCGCGGGCATCGTTGCGGGCGATCAGATCCTGATAGGGATCCTGCAGCACCGTATAGGCCAGGATCGAGCGTGTTCGCTCCAGGAGCAGTTCATTTCCCTTGCTGTCGGCCAGAAGGAAGCTGGCGGCAAGGACCAGATCTTCGCGTCGCGCGTCGCCACTCTCGGCGGTGATGGTCCGCCGAATACTCTCGGTGAGCTTGATCGTCAGGCCATAGGCAGGCTGACTCGGCTGGCCATAGGGATTGAGGCCGTCGCGCAGCGCATTGTGCAGGATCTGTGAGGTCCGGGCGTCGTATTTCGCCCGACCGGACTCGCTGAACTCGCCGAACGGCGCCGCGTCACGTTCCCAGAACGGCGATTTGATGGCGATTGCTGCAAGATTGGCGTCGACCGTGCCGTTGCCGCTGGGGGTCGTGCTGGCATTGCCATACATCGGCTTCCAGCCACAGGCGCTGAGCAGCGAGCCGCCGGCCATGAGGGCAAAGCCGGTTGCGCCCAACCGGAGGATATCTCTTCTAGACCACGACATTGACGATCCTGTTCGGCACCACAACCACCTTTTTCGGCGTCTTGCCATCGAGGGCGCGGATCACCGCATCCTCCGCCAAGGCCGCCGCTTCCGCCACCTTGGGCTCGCAATCGCGCGGCAATTGGATGGTTGCGCGCAGCTTGCCGTTGACCTGGATGGCGACGGTCGCGGATTCATCAATGATAAGCTGAGGGATGGCGATTGGCCAAGCGGTCTCGGCGAGGAGCGTCTGGTGTCCCAGGGATGCCCACATTTCCTCCGCCAGATGCGGCATCATCGGCCCGATGAGCTGAGCCAGGGTCTCCAAAGCCTCGCGCCGGGCAAACAGGCCGGCGGCATCGGTCAAGGTCCCGTCCTGGACTTCCCCCAAGGTGTTGGCGAATTCATAGAGTTTGGCCACCGCCCGGTTGAAGCGGAACTTCTCGATATCTTCGGACACGCCGGCAATGGCCTTGTGGCTCGCCCGGCGGAGCGCCAAGGCTGCCTCGGGGAATGAGGCCGGCGCGGTTTGGGCGGTTTTCAGGGCGGGCAGGGCCTCGATCCACATATACGAAAGCCGCCACAGGCGCTGGGAGTAGCGCCAGGCGCCATCGACGCCGGCCGCCGTCCATTCCATGTCCCGCTCCGGCGGGCTGTCGGAGAGGACGAACCAGCGGGCGGTATCGGCACCGTAGCCGTTGATGATGACGTCCGGGGCAACGACATTCTTCTTCGATTTCGACATCTTCTCGGACCGGCCGATCTCGACGGCCGCGCCGGTATCCGTGCGGATGACGCTCTGGCCTTTCCGCTCGATCTGGTCGGGCAGCAGCCATTCATTGGCGACGGGATCGCGATAGGTCTCGTGACAGACCATGCCCTGGGTGAACAGGCCGGCGAAGGGTTCGTCCAGCTTGACCAGGCCGACCTGCTTCATGGCGCGGGTGAAGAAACGCGAATAGAGGAGGTGCAGAATGGCATGCTCGACGCCACCGATATATTGGTCGACCGCCAGCCAGTAATCGACCGCGTCTTTGTCGACCGGATCGGCATCGCGCGGCGCGCAGAAGCGCGCGAAATACCAGGATGAATCGACAAAGGTGTCGAACGTATCGGTCTCGCGCCTTGCGGCCTTGCCGCAAGTCGGGCAATCGACATGCTTCCAGGTCGGGTGGTGGTCGAGCGGATTGCCGGGCTTCTCAAAGGTGACGTCGTCGGGCAGCAGCACCGGCATGTCCTTGTCCGGGACCGGTACTGCGCCGCACGCGTCACAATGGATGATCGGAATCGGACAGCCCCAATAACGCTGGCGGCTGACCAGCCAGTCGCGCAGCCGGAACACGGTCGTGGGTTCCCCGTCGCCCTGGTCCTTCAGAACCTGGCCGACTTTCTTCTTCGCGGTCTCGACATCGAGCCCGTCGAGGAAGCCGGAATTGAAGATCGTGCCGTCATCGGTATAGGCGGTGTCGCCGATCGCGAAGGTCTTCGGGTCTTCGCCGGCCGGCAGCACCACGGGAACGACCGGCAAACCATATTTGCGCGCGAAATCGAGATCGCGCTGATCACCGGACGGGCAGCCGAAGATGGCGCCTGTGCCGTATTCGATGAGCACGAAATTGGCGATATAGACCGGCAGGCGCTTGCCCGGCATCAACGGATGTTCGGCCTCGATATCGAGCTTGTAGCCGCGTTTCTCTTGCGCTTCGACGGCGGCTTCAGAGGTGCCGGCAGCGCGACATTCGGCGATGAACGCGGCCACTTTCGGGTCGGCTTTGGCGGCGGCGTCGGCCAGCGCATGGTCCGGCGAGACAGCAATGAAGCTGGCGCCAAACAACGTGTCGGGCCGTGTGGTGAAGACCTCGACGCGATCCGCGCGGCCCGCCAGTTTGAAGCGCACATGGGCGCCGGTCGATTTGCCGATCCAGTTTTCCTGCATCAGCCGGACCTTTTCCGGCCAGCGGTCAAGTGATCCCAGGGCTGACAACAAATCGTCGGCATATTCGGTGATCTTCAGGAACCACTGGCTGAGCTTGCGCTTCTCGACGGGTGCCCCGGAGCGCCAGCCCTTGCCGTCGATGACCTGCTCGTTGGCGAGCACGGTGTGGTCGATCGGATCCCAATTGACGAAGGCTTCCTTGCGATAGGCAAGGCCCGCCTTGAAGAAGTCGAGGAAGATGCGCTGCTGCTGAGCGTAATAGCCCGGATGGCAGGTGGCGAGTTCCTTGCTCCAATCCAGGCTCAGTCCCATGCGCTTCAGTTCGGCGCGCATGTTGGCGATGTTGTCATAGGTCCAGGCGGCGGGATGGACCTTCATGTCGCGGGCGGCGTTTTCCGCCGGCAGGCCGAAGGCGTCCCAGCCCATCGGATGGAGCACGTTGAATCCCTTGGCCCGCTTATAGCGGGCGACGACATCGCCCATCGTATAGTTGCGCACATGGCCCATATGGATGCGCCCGGAGGGATACGGGAACATCTCCAGGACGTAGTATTTCGGGCGGGATTTATCGACCTCGGAGACGAAGCAATTCCTGGCAGCCCAAGCCGCCTGCCATTTGCCTTCCGCTTCCAGGAAATTATATCGCGACATGATGCTTTGGCTTCGTTCTCTTTAAACCGTCATGGTCCGCGAAGGCGGACCACCCACGAGTTTGCTGCCGACGCCAAGGAATTCGTGGGTGGTCCGCCTTCGCGGACCATGACGACCTGTGTGGTGACCCTATTCCTGCTGCCCAGACTGACGCAGCTGGCGGGCGCGGGTAAGGATGGCGTTTTCGAGGTCGGTGGCCGTGTTGAGCGCCACCGGCGCATCGATCCAGGTGCCGCCCTGGTTCTGCTGGCGGAACACCGAGGCACGGATGCCATCGGCGCGGAGCGCCCGACCCAGGATATAGACGTTCACCTTGAAGCGCTCGTCCGGGGTGGCCGGCGGTGTGTACCAATCCGTGATGATGACGCCACCGAAGGGGTCAGCCGAAACCAGCGGCATGAACGAGACGGTATCAAGGCTGGCGCGCCACAGCAGCGAATTCACGCCGACGCCGCCACCGCCACCTGACCCGTCATCCTTGGCCTGGCCGCCGAACAGGCCGCCTTCGCCGAACACGGTAGTGCCCTCATCATAGACTGGGCCGCTATCGCCCTTCTGGCGACGCTCAGGGTAGTTCTCTTCACCGCCGAGATCGGCATTGCAGGCGACGAGCATCAGAGCTGCCGCACCGGCAGCCAAGACGAGAACCAGCCTCTTCCCGAAATTATGACCAGAACGGGAATGGTCTGCATGACGACGCGGGAGTTTCATATTGACGGCCTGACGCTCTTACCCCTAAAGCCACCCACCGGACGTGGCGTCTGAGAGCTTTGTCTCATCGGCTGCCGGCCCGGAAAGCGGACCATGACTGGTATGCGAAATGATGGCCTCTCGTCAACCAGATCGCACCGTCCAACCACCGGTTTATGCTGATAGTTTGGTAATTTGGGGCTCAAGAAGCGCAAATGGGTAAAATACTGTGGTTGGCCAGCTATCCGAAGTCAGGCAACACGTGGCTGCGGGCCTTCATCCATAACCTGATGCGGCCCCCCAAATCCGGCCAGACTGAGGCCGGCAAGGGCGTCGATATCAATGACATGAACGTCCTGACCACCGGAGATTCGCTGGCGCACTGGTACCGGCATCTGGATCCCAGGCCGCCTTTGGCCTGGAGCCGCGAGGATGTCGCCAAAATGCGCCGCGGCGCCCAGCTCGCGATGGTCGCCTCCAAGCCGGAGACGGTCATCGTCAAAACCCATAACGCCCTGCTTGAGGCGCGCGGATATCCGACGATCCACATGGATCTCACGGCCGGCGCGATATATGTGGTGCGCAACCCGCTGGATCTGGTCATTTCGCTCGCCGATCATTACGGTGTCGATATCGACAAAGCGATCGAGGTGATGAGCGATCCCGCCAATGGCGGCCTGTCGGACGGCAATATCGTGTTCGAGATCCATTCCTCCTGGTCGACCCATGTCAAAAGCTGGACCCACACGCCCCATCCAGGCCTTCTGGTGGTGCGCTATGAGGATATGCTGGCAAAGCCCCTCCACACCTTTGGTGGCATCGCCCGTTTCATGGGGTTGAAGGTACCGCGCGAGCGGCTCGATCGCGCGATCGAGCTTTCTTCCTTCAAGAATCTGCGCCAGCAGGAGGATGCCAAGGGTTTCCAGGAGAAATCATTGAAGGGCAGCAAGTTCTTCCGGGTCGGCAAGGCCGGTCAATGGCGTGACACGCTGACAAGCGCGCAAATTGACCGGGTGGTCGAATTGCATCAGGAACAGATGGCACGGTTTGGTTACTGGCCGCTCGACGCGGCTGCCAAAGGGATCGGCGCCAAAGGCGCCTGACCAGCCCTTTTGGCAGGCCCGGCACCGGACCCTATTCCTGGCCCCGGGGCAGGTGCTCCGGCGCCGCGCATGTCTTGGACTGCGACCGGGCTGCACTGGCGATCACCCTGCAATACATGTCCCAGCTGTGTAGAACGGCGATGGGCGAAGTAATATGTCGAACGATTTCAGGGAGTCCGCTGCACGCGACGTGGTGGCGATCACACCTGCCCGTTTTCAGGTCACGCTTGTGGCAATTGCGCCACAGCCGCCCGAAAATGCCACAGTGTTAGGCTCAAATGGTTTGACACCCCCCCGCCATTCCGAGAAGGTAACCCGTGTTCCGGACTGAGCGGGCTTTTTGAGTCGATCTCGTCAAGTACTTGGCAAAATCGACCCAGCAAGCCGGTCCGAAACGAGGGGCATCCGGGGCTTCCTTAAAACCGCAAAGGTTGGGGATAGTTCCGGTGGCAATCGCAAACTTAGGGAATCTCGAGATGAAAAAAGTTCTCCTGGGGACCTCGGCTCTGCTCGGTGTTGGCCTTCTGGCTGGTACCGCTCAGGCGTCCGATGGTGTCAAACTGAGCCTTGGCGGCTACATCACCAACCAGTTCGGCGTCGCTTTTGACGACGACAGCGAAGGTGAAGCTGGCGACGACGTCAACGCCGTTGGCGTTGGTACCGATGCCGAAATCTACTTCACCGGCAGTGTCACGCTCGACAACGGCATCACCGTTGGCGCGCGCTTCGACCTCGAAGGTGGTGACGAAGACGGCGACCAGATCGACCAGGCCTATGCCTATTTCAAGGGCGGCTTCGGTGACTTCCGTATCGGTTCGCAGGCTGGCGTCGCCGGCAACATGTACATGCTGCCGCCGGGTTCGACGGCCAACTTCGGTCCGTACTCGCCGAACACGACTGGTTCGCTCGTTTCTCCGGGCAGCTTCGATCCGGAAGGCATGCTGACGGGTCAGGACAAGTCGCAGAAGCTTGCTTACTACTCGCCGACCTGGGCTGGCTTCAGCTTCGGTCTGTCGTTCACCCCGAACGACGACGAGAAGGATTACAACGGCGGCGATAACGCTGACGGTTCGTGGCGCGCCGCTAGCGGTGCTGGCGATGCCGACAACAACGTGGCCGTCGGCGTGCATTACGACCTCGAAGGCGACGGCTGGGGCTTGTCCCTCGGCGGTGCCGCCTACTTCGAAGGCGACGTGCAGGAAAAGGCTGAAGCCGACGACGAGCAGAACGGCTACAACGCCGGTATTAACGTCAGCTTCGGCGGTCTGACCCTCGGTGTTGCTGGTACCTACCTCGACGACCTGAATGGCAGCGGTGAAGACGGTTTCTCGATCGGCACCGGCCTTAGCTACAACGTCGACGCGTGGACTGTCGGCGCTGGTTGGGCCCATTCGGAAGGCGAAGTCGCTGACTTGGAAGATCGTGTCATTGACCGCGTTGGTGTGACCGGTTCTTACGCCATGGGCCCTGGCATCGACCTCGATGCTGGCATCTTCTACACCTGGGCTGATGCCGACGAAAACGATGTCGATTCCGACGGTGATGAGACCTTCATTGACGGCTACGACTCGCTCGAATTCTCGGTCGGTTCGTCGATTAAGTTCTGATTTCTGCCCGGCGCAAGCTGGATAGAGACGGCTTAAGACTTGAAGGGGAGCAGGAAACTGCTCCCCTTCTTGCTTTTGGGCTGCTTGGTTGTCAGGACATGTGCCCATGACGTAAGTTGCCGCGGCGCGCTACATGCAGATCCGCCGTCATGAAAAGCCTGTTTCCCAGATGACCCAATTCGATCACATCGCTCTTCATCTCACCGAAATACGTGCACGCATCGCCACGGCCGCCAAGACCGATGGCCGCGCGCCCGAAGCCGTCAAGCTCGTGGCTGTCTCCAAGACGCATCCCGCCGAAGCGGTGGCGGCAGCGATTGCCGCCGGGCAGCTGATCTTCGGCGAAAACCGGGTGCAGGAGGCGCAGGCAAAGTTTCCCGCTTTGAAGGCATTGCATCCCGCGCTGGAGCTTCATCTCATCGGCCCGCTGCAATCGAACAAGGCAGCGGACGCCGTGGCGTTGTTCGATGTCATTGAAAGCATCGACCGGGAAAAGCTTGCCCGTGCGCTGGCCGACGAGATGAAAAAGCAAGGCCGGCGGCCCGCCTGCTTCATCCAGGTCAACACCGGCGAAGAGCCGCAAAAGGCCGGTATTCATCCCGGCGATGTCGATGGCTTTGTGAAGCTATGCCGCGATGAGTTGCAGCTGCCGATCATCGGTCTGATGTGTATCCCGCCCGCCGACCAGCATCCCGCGCCGCATTTTGCTTTGTTGCGCGAGATGGCCAAGCGCAACGGCCTTGCCCAACTGAGCATGGGCATGAGCGGCGATTACGAAGCGGCCATCCAATTCGGCGCCACCTATGTGCGCGTCGGGACAGCGATCTTCGGCGCGCGGTAAGCGCGGGGATGACGAATTGGGCGGCTGTTGTCATCACATAAAAAAAGCGGCCACCCGTTGCCAGGTGGCCGCTTTTTCATTCAGCGAAAGCTAATGCCGCAGATTTAGCGCAGTACTTACCCTTGCGCAGCGCGGGCGGATTCAGCGGCGCGTTCGGCTTTCTTGCGTTCATTGGGATCCAAGACAGCCTTGCGGATGCGGATCGCCTTCGGCGTCACTTCCACCAGCTCATCGTCCTCGATGTAAGCCAGCGCCTGCTCCAGGCTGTGCTTCATCGGCGGCGTCAGGCGAATGGCCTCGTCCTTCGATGTCGTACGGATGTTGGTGAGCTGCTTCGACTTCAGCGGATTGACTTCAAGATCGTTGGCACGGCTGTGCTCGCCGATGATCATGCCCTCATAGATCGGCACGCCGGCATCGATCATGAGCTTGCCGCGCTCTTCGAGGTTCCACAGCGCATAGGCGACCGCGATGCCGTCGGCGTTCGAAATCAGCACGCCGTTGCGACGGCCTTCGATCGGACCCTTGAACGGTGCATAGCCGTGAAACAGGCGGCTCATCACGCCGGTGCCGCGGGTGTCGGTCAGGAATTCGCCGTGATAGCCGATGAGGCCGCGCGCCGGCACCAGCATGACGAGGCGCGTCTTGGCACCGCCCGAGGGCCGCATCTCGACGAGCTCGCCGCGACGCTGACCAAGCTTGTCGATGACGATGCCGGTGAAATCGTCATCGACGTCGATGACGACCTCTTCGATCGGCTCCAGGCGTTGATTGGTCTTGGGGTCGATCTGGAAGATCACGCGCGGGCGGCTGATGGAGAGCTCGAAGCCTTCGCGGCGCATCTGTTCGATGAGCACGCCCAGCTGCAATTCACCACGGCCGGCAACCTGGAACGCGTCCTTGTCTTCGGTTTCGGTGACGTGGATGGCGACGTTGCCTTCCGACTCACGCATCAGGCGATCGCGGATCATGCGGCTCGTCACCTTGTCGCCATCGCGACCGGCAAGCGGGCTGTCATTGACCGAGAAGCTCATGGAGAGCGTCGGCGGGTCGATCGGCTGCGCCTTCAGCGGCACTTCCACTTCCATCGCGGCGATGGTGTCGGCGACGGTGCTGTCGGTGAGACCTGCGATGGCGACGATGTCGCCGGCTTCGGCGGATTCAACCGGCGTGCGTTCGATGCCACGGAACGCGAGCAGCTTGGTCAGGCGGCCCACTTCGACCTGGGTCCCGTCGGGACGCATGGCGCGGAGCTGCATGTTGACGGTGGCGGTACCGGTCTCGATGCGGCCGGTGAGCACGCGGCCGAGATAGTTGTCGTATTCGAGAGTCGTCACCAGCATCGAGAACGGCTTGTTCTCCTCGACGGTCGGCGCCGGCACATGGCGCACGATGAGATCGTAGAGCGGTGCCAGATCCTTGCGCTCGCCCTTCTCGAGATCCTCGGTCGCCCAGCCCTGCTTCGACGAGGCAAAGAGCGTCGGGAAGTCGAGCTGTTCCGGCGTCGCGTCGAGGGCGGCGAACAGATCGAAAATCTGGTCATGGACGGCATGGGGATCGGCGTCGGGGCGGTCGCATTTATTGATCAGCACGATCGGGCGCAGGCCGAGGCGCAGCGCCTTGGTGGTCACGAATTTGGTCTGCGGCAGGGCACCTTCGGCGGCATCGACCAGCAGCACGACACCGTCGACCATGGAGAGGATGCGCTCGACCTCGCCGCCGAAATCGGCATGGCCCGGGGTGTCGACGATGTTGATGCGCGTGTCCTGCCACTGGATCGAGGTGCATTTCGCAAGGATGGTGATCCCGCGTTCTTTTTCCAGATCATTGGAATCCATCACCCGTTCCGCCACGATCTGGTTGGAACGGAAGGCGCCGGACTGGCGCAGGAGCTGGTCAACCAGGGTCGTCTTGCCGTGATCGACGTGGGCGATGATGGCGATGTTACGCAGTTTCATGGCTTCGCTTTTCAAAAATTGCGGTAACGCCCATCATCCCATGGCGATTATTACAATCGCCATCGGCCGCCCTCACCCTAACCCTCACCCCGCAAGCAGGGCGGAGGGAATTATTGTGGAATGGCAACCAGTTACTAGCGCTGCCGGCAAGCCGGCGGCGATTTCCTCACCCTTGCCCCGCAATTCGGGGAAACGGCTGGAATGAGGGGTGCTTTTTCAAGCGGGCTTTTACCCTATTAGCCCACTTGCTGCAACAAAAGCTCTGCAAGGGGGGTCTCCGGCCGGGCGCCGAAATGGCTGATCACCTCACCGGCGGCCAGCGCCGCGATGCGCCCGCTATCGGCATGATCGCGTCCCTGGGTATACCCATAGAGGAAGCCGGCGGCATAAAGATCGCCGGCCCCGGTCACATCGACGACCTTCTGCACGGGCCAGGCCGGCACCTCAATGAGCTGCGGACCGGCGACGATGACCGAACCCTTGGCGCTCCGCGTGATGGCAGCCAGGCTGCAATGCTCGCGCGTGATGCGGACGGCCTCGTCAAAATCGGCGGTTTCCCACAGGGCCGTGATCTCATGCTCGTTGGCGAACAGGATGTCGACATGGTTCTTCACCAGATCCTGGAACTCGGTGAGATAGCGGCCAACGCAGAACGGATCGGAGAGGCTGAGCGAGATTTCGCGCCCGGCGCCATGGGCGAGATTGGCAGCCTTCAGGAAGGCCTGCTTGGCCAAGGGCGGGTCCCACAGATAGCCTTCGAGATAGGTCACCTTGGATCGCGTCACGACGGCGGGATCGACATCGTCCGGCGTCAATTCGACGCAGGCGCCGAGATAGGTGTTCATGGTCCGCTCGGCATCCGGCGTCACGAAGATCATGCTGCGCGCCGTGGGGGTCGTGGTGGTGGCAGTCGGCGTCTCGAAATGGACGCCGGTCGCGCGCATGTCGTGGCGGAAGATGCCACCCAGCTGGTCGTTGCCGACCTTGCCGATATAGGCGCCGCGGCCACCCAGGCTGGCGATGCCGGCGATGGTGTTGCCGCAGGACCCGCCCGAGGCCTCGACCGCCGGACCCATGGCGTCATAAAGCGCCTCGGCGCGCGCGGCGTCGATCAGGGTCATGGTGCCCTTGTTGAGGCTCATGCGGTCGATGAAATCGAGGTCGCAATGGGCCAATACGTCCACAATGGCATTGCCGATGCCGCACACGTCAAACAGCTTGTCGCTCATCCATCCCCGCAGAAACTGATCCTTGGCCCCCGAGCGCTAAACCTTTTGGGTATTAGCCTGTCCTGGCCGTGAAGGCGGGGAGTATAGGGATCAGGCTGGCCGGGGCAAGCGTGACTGCCGTCAGCTGATCACGTCTTCCGGGCAGCGTTTCAAGGCGAAGAAGGGCATGTAGCCATAGCCGGTGCCGGTGCAGCTTTCCGCGGCGGCGTTGTCGCCCAGCAGGCGCAGGGTGCAGCTCAAAAAGCCGATATCGGGCCAGCGGCTGCCCCGGAAATCCTGATTATAGGTCGCGATCCCTTCCTTCACGACAAGGCCCGTGCCGGGTGGCGGATCGCCCATCTGGCGGTCACGGAAGCGGATCGCCGTGGCGCTGAGCTCGATCCGATAGCCGCTGTCGTCACACCAATCGCCGAGCAGCTTTTCGGCACTCGCGGCCTTGGCGGCCTGGGCCTGGCCGATCAGCAGCAACAGCGCCATCAGTGCATATCCCGGCCGCATCTTGTGGCGTCGCGTCATCGCCCTATTTCCTGCATCGAGCATTTCCCTGTCGCTCATCTGATTGCCGCCTTGGCATTGCTGACTGGCCTAGTTTCCGCTAAATAATGGCAACATTCTGACAGAACTGGATAAATTTATTGTTCAGCGCACTTTCCAAGGCCTTCGAGCAACTCGGTGACCCCCGCATCCAGAAACTGATCGTCCTGTGCATCGGCATTGCCCTGGCCACCTTCGCGGCATTAGGGGCCGGCACCTGGTACCTGCTGGGATGGGTGATCGGAACCGGCGGCATATGGGCGGATGCCGCGCAAGTCCTGGGTTTCTTTGCGGTCCTGGTGGTCGCCTGGTTCACCTTCCCCATTGTAACCGCAGCGACCGCCGCCCTCTTCGCCGACCGCGTGGTGGATGCCGTCATGGCCAAGCATTACCCGGACCGGCCAATGCCGCACAGCATTTCGATGACGGAAACGGTCGTCGACGGCGTGAAGATGGCGGGTATCGCCTTCATCGCCAACGTGCTCACCCTGCCGCTGCTGTTCTTCCCGCCGGTTTATGCCGTGGTGGCCTATGGCCTCAACGGTTATCTGCTCGGCCGGGAGTATTTCGAGATGCCCGGATTCCGCCGCCTGCCCCGGCCCGAGGCCAAGCTGCTGTTCCAGCGCCACCGTGGCCGATTTGTCGCGGCGGGTGTGGTGATTGCGTTCCTCTCGACCATTCCGTTCCTGAACTTGATTGCCCCCATCATCGGCATCGCTTTTATGGTGCATATGTTTGAATCTGTGGTAAATCTGGGACCGCGCAAGGGGTAAGCAGCAAGCGGGCTAGCTGGCTGTGAGCGGGGACGGATTGCGCGACATCCAGGGATCATTTTCTCAAGTTTCAGGCTAGGGACCAGCACCGCATGTTTGGCAAAAAGAAAGACGAACAACCGACCCAGGGTTCGACAGCAAGCTCGGCGACCCCGGCCGAAGGCGACAAGACCTACACGAAGCCCGACGCGGCCGCGGCGCCTTCCCGCCCGGCCATGAACCCGGACATCGCCCGCCGCAGCCCCGACATGAGCGCCTTTGCGCCGCGTCCGGCCGGCAGCAGCCCGACCGGCCCCGCCCAGCGCGCGACGGCTGAAGCCGAACAGAAAAAACTGATCGTCGGCCGCGACATCTTCCTCAATGGCGAGATCCGCACCTGCGACAGCCTCGTCGTCGAAGGCAAGGTCGAGGCGGTCCTGTCCGATTGCCGCGCGATGGATATCGCCGGTTCGGGCGAATTCCGCGGGTCGGCCGAAATCGAATCCGCCGATATCTCGGGTCGTTTCGATGGTGATCTCGTGGTGCGTCAGCGCCTCACCATCCGCGCCACCGGCAAGGTGCTTGGCAAGATCCGCTACGGCCAGCTTGAGGTCGAACGCGGCGGCGTCATCTCCGGCACCATCGAAGCCTTGGCCGATGGCGCCCCGCTCCCTCCTGCTTCCGGTAACGGCCGCTAACGCGGCGTTACACGCTTCTGGCCCCCCGGCCGATCGGCCGGGGGATCAGGGGCTTCGGGGGTTCGTGCTGGGGGAGAGTGGAACGTGTATCGTTCCCAGAAATTCATTACATCGTCAGACCGCCCAGCGTTCCTGAAGACCGCGCGCGCTACAGCGTTTCCGTTGCTGGTCCTGACCGCAGCCCTGCTGCTCTCGGCCTGCGCCCAGACCGGCAAATCAGCACCGCTCAACGTCGCAACCAAACAGCCGAAGACTCCGGCCCATGGCGTGATGAAGCCGGAGGCCGCTGAGGCTGCAGCACTTCCGGAAGAAACCGCCCCCGCCGAGACTACGCCCGCTGCAACACCTCCCGCCACGATCTGGCAAACCGCCGATAAGCTGATGGGCCTTGCCGCCGATCAGCTGCAGGCAGCCCTCGGTGCGCCAGCGCGCATCCGCGATGAAGAGAGCAGCCGCATCTACCAATATATCGGCAGCGATTGCGTGCTCGACCTCTTCCTGTATCAGGAAGCGGAAGGGAGCTACCGGGTTTCTTATGCCGAGGCGCGCTCGATCCGCGCTGATAAGAAGCCGGTCGATGCCTGTTTGAAATCGCTGCCGGCGCCGATCGTCGCGGACAACGCGCCCAGCACTTAGAAGAAGGTACTTAGAAGAAGGCTATTTGCCCTTGGCTTCGCGCCGGGCGGCTTTCTCGGCGATGCCGGAAATACCTTCGCGGGCCTTCAACGCGGCCCAGACATCCGCCGGATCGATACCGCGATCGGCCCACAGCACCAGCAGGTGATAAAGCAGATCCGAGGATTCGGCGACCAGCGCTGCATTGTCGCCGCGCATCGCCTCGATGATGGCCTCGACGGCCTCCTCGCCCACTTTCTGCGAAATCTTGGCGGTGCCCTTGGCGAACAGCTTGGCGGTATGCGACTGCGTCGGATCGCTGCCCTTACGGCTTTCGATCGTCTTGAACAGACAATCGAGCACGGTGCCGTCGAATTTGTCAGCAGACATGACGCAAATCCTTACCTTTCCGGGGCTTCAACGCTCCAGGCGCATCTCCAGCCCAGCCTTCACCATATGCGCCTTTGCTTGACCAATGGTAAACGTCCCGAAATGGAAGATAGACGCGGCCAAAACGGCTGTTGCATGCCCCTCGCGGATGCCGGCTACCAGGTCGTCGAGCGACCCCACCCCGCCCGAGGCAATGACCGGTACCGTTACCGCATCGGCGATGGCGCGGGTGAGGGCCAGATTGTAGCCGGCCTTGGTGCCATCCCGGTCCATGGAGGTCACCAGCAGTTCGCCGGCGCCGTTTTCCGCCATGCGCTTGGCAAAGGTGACGGCATCGATGCCGGTCGGGTTGCGGCCGCCATGGGTGAAGATCTCGAACTTGCCCGGCGACGTCTCCTTGGCGTCAATCGACACCACGATGCATTGATCGCCGAATTTCTGCGCCGCTTGTTTCACAAAATCCGGGTCGTTGACGGCCGCGGTATTGATCGAGACCTTGTCGGCTCCGGCCAGCAGCAGCTTGCGGATGTCTTCCGATTTTCGCACACCGCCGCCGACGGTCAGCGGCATGAAGCAGGCCTCGGCGGTTTTCGACACGACGTCGTAAAGCGTGTCGCGATTCTCGGAGCTTGCGGTGATGTCGAGGAAGGTGAGCTCATCGGCGCCCGCGGCATCATAAAGCTTCGCCTGCTCGACCGGATCACCGGCATCGACGAGGTTGACGAAGTTGACACCCTTCACCACGCGGCCGTCTTTCACGTCGAGACAAGGTATGACCCGCATCTTCAGCATCACACACGCTCCCGCAGCAGCTGCAGTGCTTCTTTGAGATCCAGCCTGCCGTCATAGATCGCGCGGCCGGAGATGACGCCGACGATGCCGCCGCCGCCTTTCTGCGACGCCGGCAAAGCGCCGAGCAAGGCGTGGATGTCGTCGAGCGAGGAAACACCGCCGGAGGCGATGACGGGGATCGCGAGCGAGGCTGCGAGTTCTGCCGTCGCCGATACGTTCACACCCTGCAGCAACCCGTCGCGATCGATGTCGGTGTAGATGATGGCGGTGACGCCGGCGTCTTCGAAGCGGCGGGCGAGATCGAGTGCCGTCAGTTCCGATGTTTCCGCCCAGCCCTCGACGGCGACCTTGCCACCCTTGGCATCGATGCCCACTGTGATCTTGCCGGGGAAGGTGCGGCAGGCCTGTTTGACGAGATCCGGATTCTTCAAAGCGACCGTGCCGAGGATGACGCGTGCGACGCCCTTCTTCAGCCACGCCTCGATGCGGGCGATGTCGCGGATGCCGCCGCCCAACTGCACCGGCAGGGCAGTGGCGTCGAGAATACCTTCGACCGCAGCTTCATTGACCGGTGCGCCGGCGAACGCGCCGTCGAGATCGACCAGATGCAGCCATTCGGCACCGGCGGCTGCAAACTGGCGCGCTTGGTCGGCGGGATCGGTGTTGAACACCGTCGCCTGGGCCATGTCGCCCTTTATCAGGCGCACGCATTGACCACCTTTGAGATCGATCGCCGGAAACAGAATCACGCGGCACCTTCCAGCGATTTCCAGAAATAGAGACCGCCGATGTAATGCCCGTCGACCTGGGCGTAGCGCGGATGCCGGCCGATCTCGAGATAGCCGAGATTGCGGTAGAGGCTGATCGCCGCCTGCTGCGTTTCGCGCACATCGAGGTTGAGCACCTTGATGTTACGCGCACGCGCCTCTGCCTCAACCGCCTGAGTCAGTTGCCGCGCCAGGCCATGGCCGCGTGCCCAGGGCGCAACGAAGGATGTGGTGAGATGTGCCGAATGCGCCTGCGCTTCGTTGTTGCGCGTCGGGCGCACCAGCTGTGCGGACCCGGCCACGGTGCCGTCAAGCTTGGCGATGAACAGCGCACGGTCCGGCACGAGCGTGACGCCCTTCCAGAAGACTTCGAGGATGTTGCGATGGGGCGGCTTGACCCAGCCGAAGCCACCGCCAGCCTCGATCGCGGCCTGTGTCGCATCGCACAGCTCCTCGAGTTCGCGGCGCTTCAATTCGGTGGCAATGCTGATCGCGAGATCGGCCATGGCGATCCCCTTCCCTTACGGATTCCAGCGTAGAAAATTGCCAAGTAAAGCGAGGCCGACGGCCTGGCTCTTCTCGGGATGGAACTGCACGCCCACCAGGTTGTCGCGGCCGATGGCAGCGGCAACCGGGCCACCGTAATCGACATCGGCCAGCAGATCCTCCGGTCGGTCGAGCAGGTAATGATAGGAGTGCACGAAATAGCCATGGGCACCGGTGGCCAAGCCACCGAAGATCGGATGCTGTGGTTGGCGCAGGCGCAGATCGTTCCAGCCCATCTGCGGAATCTTCAGCGCCGGGTCAGATGGGGTCAGCTTCACCACCTTGCCCTTGATCCAATCGAGGCCGGGATGTTCGCCATATTCGACGCCGACGGTCGCCATCAATTGCATGCCGACGCAGATGCCGAGGAACGGCCGGCCCTTGTCCAGCACCGCTTCCGACATTGCTGCCACCACGCCTGGCACGGCTTCCAGGCCCCGCTTGCATTCAGCAAATGCGCCGACACCCGGCAGCACGATGCGATCGGCGCGCGCAATCACGTCCGGGTCTGCGGTGACGATCACGTCCTCGCCGGTGGCCTTGGCGGCATGCGACAACGCCTTGGCAGCGGATTTCAGATTACCCGCGCCATAATCGATGACCGCGACCGTCATGGCTGCTTGGCGAGGGACGCGCCTAACGTACCCTTGGTCGAGGGGACCGAATCCGATTTGCGGGGATCGATCTCGATGGCATGACGCAGCGCCCGCGCCAGGGCCTTGAAGCAGCTCTCGACGATATGGTGGTTGTTCTCGCCATAGAGGTTTTCGACATGCAGCGTCAGGCCGGCATTCTGGGCGAAGGCCTGGAACCATTCCTTGAACAGCTCGGTATCCATCTCGCCCAGCTTGTCGCGGCTGAAAGTCACTTTCCAGATAAGATAGGCGCGGTTGGAGGCGTCCAACGCGACACGGGTCAGCGTCTCATCCATCGGGATGGTCGCTTCGCCATAGCGGTTGATGCCGACGCGCTCGCCCAGTGCCTGGGAGACGGCGAGACCCAGCGCAATGCCGGTATCCTCGGTGGTGTGGTGATAGTCGATATGGAGATCGCCCTTGGCGTGGAGCTTGATGTCCATCAGCGAATGGCGCGCGAGCTGGTCCAGCATGTGATCGAGAAAGCCGATCCCGGTCGAAATCTCCGACCGGCCCTGGCCGTCCAGATTGACCTCGACCGCGATCTCGGTCTCCTTGGTCCTGCGCTCGTTCTTGCCAACACGCATCACGAATTCCTGCCCGCTCGGGTAAAAAGGCCTTAATTGCCGGGTTCTTAGCAGCGATGCGCGGTTCTGACCAGTGGGTAGACGGCGTAGCGCGCCCGGATAGGGTCTCCGTGAGGTCACGGATTGCGGGCTTGATTGCCGCCAAACGTTAACCTATCTCCCGGGGTAGCCCATTCAGCCGGCCCGCCTTCCCCATCTTCGGGCCTTTTGAGGATCTTTCATGTCGCGTGATGAGAACGACAAGCATGGCCTTGCCCCCTGGCATGGCACCACCATCCTGCTCGTGCGCAAGGGGTCGGACGTCGTCCTGGCCGGCGACGGCCAGGTGACCGTCGGCCCCACGGTCATGAAATCCAATGCCAAGAAGCTGCGCCGCCTGGGCAAGGGCCAGGTCATCGCCGGTTTTGCCGGCGCGACCGCCGATGCGCTCACCCTCTTCGAGCGGTTGGAGGCCAAACTCGAGCAATATCCGGCCCAATTGGCCCGCGCCTGCGTGGAACTGGCTAAGGATTGGCGGACCGACCGCTATCTTCGCCGCCTGGAAGCCATGATGGCGGTGGCCGACCCCAGCGTCAGCCTGATCCTGACCGGCACCGGCGATGTGCTGGAGCCGGAAGACGGGCTCATCGGTATCGGGTCGGGCGGCGCCTATGCGCTGGCCGCCGCCCGCGCGCTTATCGATATCGAGGGGCTGGATGCCGAGACGATCGCGCGGCGGTCGATGAAGATCGCCGGCGATATCTGCATCTATACCAACCACAACGTCATGATCGAAAAGCTGTAACCCGATGCCCGATAGCAACACTGCGGCCAATGCCGCGCGCAAGCCCGCTCCCAAGACCGAAGAACCCTTGGTGACATCGTCGCTGACGCCGCGAGAGATCGTCTCGGAACTCGACCGGTTCATCGTCGGCCAGAACGACGCCAAGCGTGCGGTCGCCATTGCCTTGCGCAACCGCTGGCGCCGGCAGCAGCTCGACCAGGGCATGCGCGAGGAAGTCAGCCCCAAGAATATTCTCATGATCGGGCCCACGGGTGTGGGTAAGACCGAGATTGCGCGCCGCCTCGCCAAGCTGGCGCAAGCGCCCTTCCTGAAAGTGGAAGCGACCAAGTTCACCGAGGTGGGCTATGTCGGCCGCGATGTCGAACAGATCATCCGCGACCTCATCGAGATCGCCATCGCGATGTCGAAAGAAAAGATGCGCCGCCAGGTGCGCGCCAAGGCGGAGACGCTGGCCGAGGAACGTGTGCTCGATGCGCTGGTCGGCGAAGGGTCGGGTGCCGAAACACGCGCGAAGTTCCGCCGCATGCTGCGCGCCGGCGAGCTCGACGACAAGGAGATCGAGCTCAACGTGAAGGATAGCGGCGCCGCATCGATGCCGACCATCGACATCCCCGGCATGCCCGGCGCCTCCATGGGCATGATCAATCTCAACGAGATGCTGGGCAATGTCATGGGCGGTCGTACCAAGACGCGGCGCATGAACGTCTCCGATTCCTACGAGGTGCTGCTGTCGGAAGAAGCCGACAAGCTGCTCGACCAGGAAAAGGTGACGGCGGAAGCGATCCGCGCGGTCGAGCAGAACGGCATCGTGTTCCTGGATGAGATCGACAAGATCTGCGCGCGGTCTGAACGTGCCGGCGCCGATGTCAGCCGCGAAGGCGTGCAGCGCGACCTGCTGCCGCTCATCGAAGGCACGCAGGTGGCAACGAAATACGGCCCGGTGAAGACGGATCACATCCTGTTCATCGCCTCGGGCGCCTTCCATCTGGCCAAGCCCAGCGATCTGCTGCCGGAATTGCAAGGCCGTCTGCCGATCCGTGTCGAGCTTGACGCCCTCACCCGCGAAGATCTGCGTCGCATCCTCACCGAACCGGAGGCGAGCCTCATCAAACAATATGTGGCGCTGCTCGGCACCGAAGGTGTGACACTCGATTTCACCGACGATGCCATCGACGCGCTGGCCGATCTTGCCACCGACATCAACGCCTCAGTCGAGAATATTGGCGCACGGCGCCTGCATACGGTGCTGGAGCGTTTGCTGGAAGAAGTGAGCTTCACGGCCTCCGAGATGACCGGCAAGACCATCACCATCGACGGCACCTATGTCCGCGACCGCGTGGCGCCGTTGGCCAAGAACACAGATCTCTCCAAGTTCATTCTCTAGTGCGATTCCCACCCACACTGAACCTGCGGCGATAATCGCTGGGCGTCAGGCCCATGCTGGCCTGGAAGACTTTGCTGAACGCACCGGCATCTTCATAGCCGATTTGCCAGGCGATCTGTTCGACTGGTGTCGGTGAGAATTCCAGCATCTCGCGTGCCTTGCCGATGCGCAAATGCTGCAGATAGCGCGTGGGGTTGAGGCCCGTGGCTTTCTGGAAGCGGCGCAGGAAGGTGCGCTCACCCAAGCCCGCTTGCGTCGCCATCAAGGGCAGCGTCACTTTATTGGTGGCGTTGGCCTGCAGCCAGTGCTGCATTTTCAGGATCGCGGCATCGCCGTGATGGAGCTTGGGCGCGAAGCTGCTGTAGAAGCGTTGTTCGCGGCCCGCGGGATCGACCAGGAAGAAACGCGCGGTCGCGAGCACGATCGCTGGGCTGATCAATCGGTCGATCAGTTTCAGTCCCAACTCCACCCAGGCCATGATGCCGCCCGCTGTGATGATGTCGCCATCCTCGATCACGAGCTTGTCGGCATCGACCAGGATGTCGGGGAAGCGTTCGGCGAGACGTTCCGCCAGCGACCAATGGGTGGTGGCGGGGCGCCCGGCAAGCAGGCCGGATTCTGCCAGCAGGAAGGCACCGGCGCAGACCGAACAGAGTGTCGCTCCTTTGACATGCTGGCTTTTGAGCCAGCGCAGGATCGGCGCCAGCCGCTCGCCGAGCGGCTCCGGCCCAAGGCTGGGCGGCAGGATGAGGGCGGTCAGTTTTTTCGGCGTCTGGTCGTGGGATTTGTAGGCAACCACGACCGCGCCCGTTTCATCCAGGACCCAATGGCTGACCCGCAGGACCGGGACGCCAGAAACGCCCTGCTCGGCACTGAGCTGGTTCGCGGTCAGGAACATGTCGGTGAGGCCATGGACCGCGGCGAGCTGAGCGCCGGGATAAATCAGGATGCCGATATCGGCAAAGTGCGGGGAATCCGTCATTTGTCAGTTTTGGCCTAATCTATGTCAATTTCGCCAATTCGCAGGATGGCTTGGATCGCTTAGAAAATCCAGCAACAGCCGGGCATTCCCGCCGGGCGGCATGGAGGAGACAGACCATGACCAAGCGAGCGCTCATCGTCATCGACGTCCAGAACGATTACTTCCCCGGCGGCAAATGGACTTTGTCCGGCATCGATGCCGCGGCCGACAATGTGGCGAGGCTCATCGCTGCTGCCCGGAAGGCTGGCGAACTGATCGTTCATATCCGTCATGAATTTGACAGCAATGATGCGCCGTTCTTCGTGGCGGGGTCCGACGGTGCTGCGATCCACACCAAGGCATCACCGGCCGGCAATGAGACCGTCATCCTGAAGAATCATGTGAACGCGTTCCGCGAGACCGATCTGAAAGCGGTTCTCGACAAGCATGGCATCACCGATCTGGTCATCTGTGGCGCCATGAGCCATATGTGCGTCGATGCGGCGACGCGCGCCGCCAATGATTTCGGCTACAGCAATGTGGTGATCCACGATGCCTGTGCCTCACGCGATCTGGAGTTCAACGGTATCCAGGTGCCGGCGGTCCATGCCCATGCGGCCTTCATGGCGGCGCTGGGTTCTGCCTATGCCAAGATGCTGTCGACGGCGGAATTCCTGAATCCCACCGTACAGGCGGCGTGACATCCAGTCGGCACCTCATCGGACGATAAAGGTGCCGGCTTCGATGACTTACGCAGCGGATTGGGCCTGCGTTGCAGCCGTCACCTGCTCTTCCAACTGGGCCTGCAGCTCGGTCGGCAGATTGAGCTTGGCGGCCAGCGCCGAGATATAGGCCTTCTCGCGCACGTCATCAGGGTCGATGGCGAGGCGCGAAGCGAGCCAGATCTCGGCCGCCTGTTCAGGCCCACGCGGCAGCGCGGCAATGGCCGCGAGATCCGTCGGGCGACCCAATTCGTCGAACACGAAGGCCTTCGCCTCCGCATCAAGTTGCAGTTCCTCGATGCGGGCAAAGAGCTGCGTCTGCTCCGTGGCGTCGATATGGCCATCGGATTTTGCCGCCGCGATCATCGCCCGCACCAAGGCGAGGGCAAACGGCCGGCCATCGCTTGAGGTGCCATGGTTGGGATCGAACGGGCTGTCGCTCGGCGCCGGCAAGACCGCCGGGCCGGAACTCGGCGCTGAACTGGGCACGCTGCTGCGTGGCGCGGGCGTCGGTATCCCGGATTGCTTCGCCTGGTAGTTCTGCCAGGCTTTGAGGGCGAGGCCGCCCAGGACGGCAGCGCCGCCATAGCCCAGCAGGCCGCCGCCGATTTTCTTGGCCTTCTTCGAACCCAGCAGCATGCCGATGAGGCCGCCGGTCGCAGCCCCCGCAGCGAATGTCCCGGCCTTCTGCCGGTTGATGCCGCCCAACAGGTCGCCGATACCCCCACCATTTGGCCGCTGGCCACCAGCCGCACCGTTCCCCAGGAAATCTTCCAGCAGCCGTTTTGGATCGAGCACCAAGCACCTCCTTGTCGAGAATAAGAATGGTTTAGATGGGGTGGCGCGTGGCGTCTTCAACCATGCCCAGGTCAAGTAACGCTGCGCAGCCGGGTGTGAGGCGAGCCGGGCGCGCGGCTAATTTGCAGCGATTGCACGCTGACAACGCAGAAAAGACTTGTCGTGCAACCTTATCTGCACCTAGGAATTGTCCAATAAATCACCCTGATGTGCAGAAACGGGTTTGACCGCCGGATTGGTTAACAAAATGGCGAACCGCTTGGGCCCAATGATTGATGAACGGAACGGGCCGATGGACGTGCTGGAGAGCAGCTTGGAACGCGACGGCAAACGCAGCGACGCCCAGCTACCGATGGCCGACCACACGCGGCCGCGGCAATCCGATGCCTATCCGGACGACCCGCAGCAGGCGCTGCTGTGGGAAGAGCGTCGCTTGGCGGCGTTGTATGACAGCGGCATACTGGATACCGAAACCGAGCAGAATTTCGACGACATCACGGCACTCGCTGCACAGATCTGCGACACGCCGCTCTCGCTGGTGTCCTTCGTGGATCGCGAGCGGCTCTGGTTCAAATCCTGCTTCGGCGGCGACCTCAAGGAATATCCACGCCAGCGCTCGTTCTGCGACTATGCCATCCGCGCGCCCGGCGTGTTCGAGGTACAGGACCTGGCGCTGGACGCGCGGTTTCAGCGTCAGCAGCTGGTGACGGAATTCGGCTTCCGCTTTTATGCCTCGGCCCAGATCAAATCCTGCGGCGGGGAGATCCTCGGCACCCTCACCGTCATCGACAATCGCCCGCGCGCGCTCACGGATCCGCAGCGTGCAGCCCTCGTCATGCTTGCCGACCAATGCGCCGGCCAGATCGCGCTGCGCCGTTTGCTGCGCGAGCGTGACCTGGAAATCTCGACCCGCACCCAGGCGCTGCGCGCCACCGAGGCGCGCCTCCAGGCCTTCATGCAGCATGCGCCGATCACCATGTCGGTGAAGGATCTCGACGGCCGCTACCTGATGGTCAACCGGGCCAGCGAACGTTTCTATGGCCTGCCGGCCAACGAGATCCTGGGGAGGCGCATCACCGATTTCGAACGCTCGACCGGGGGCGAGGCGATCACGCGGCTGGAAGCGGACATGCGCGTCGCGGACACCTCCCTGATGCGCGAGATCTGCTACCAGCGCGATGGCGGCAAGCGGTGGTACCGGGACATCAAATTTCCGATCCCCGACGAGGAAGGCGTCACTGTCGCCATCGGCGGCATCGGTGTCGAAATCACCGCGGCGATGCTGGCGCAGGAAGAGTTGATCGAGGCCAAGGAACATGCCGAGGCCGCCAATCAGGCGAAGTCGCAATTCCTTGCCAATATGAGCCATGAGCTGCGCACGCCGCTGAATGCCATTCTGGGTTTTTCGGAGATCCTGTCGCGCGATGCGCTGGGGCCGATCGCGGCTGACCAGACGCGCGCTTATGCCGCCGACATCCATGAGAGCGGCCGTCTGCTGATGAAGATCATCAACGACATCCTCGACCTCTCTAAGATCGAGGCCGGGCGCATGATCTTGAGCGAGGCGCCGTGTGATCTCCTCGCCATTACGCGCAGCACGCTCAATCTCGTCGGCAACGCAGCGCAGACCAAGAATCTGAAACTGGTCAATGCCGTCCCGGATACGCTGCCGCTGGTCAGGGCCGACGAGCGGGCGCTGACGCAGATCCTGCTCAACCTGGTCAACAATGCGGTGAAGTTCACCCTGCCTGGTGGCGAGATAAAGGTTGAGGCAGGGCTGGTCAATCAGGGCGAGATCGGCGAAGGCATCGTCATTGCCGTCTCAGATACCGGCATCGGCATCGCCAGCGACGATATCCCGCTGGTGTTCACGGCCTTCGGCCAGGTGGAGGATGCTTTTGTGCGCGGCCATGAAGGGGCTGGGCTTGGCCTGCCGATCGCACGGGCACTGACCGAGGCGCAGGGCGGCAAGCTTGATCTCCACAGCCGCGTCGGCGTCGGCACGCGTGTGACACTGTGGTTGCCGAAAGAGCGCATCATCGACCGATGATGCGCTCTCTCATGCGAACTCAGTTCACTGCCAGATTCTCTTACGGCTGGTAGGTGATCTGCACGAAATCGTCGAGCTGGTCGAGATTGCTCCAGCCCTGGTTCTGGATGCCGTCCAACTCCACCGAGCTGCCATTGGCAAACGTGATCAGGACATCGCCATCGGCCGTCGAACCCACCGTGACGCCAGGCGCGTTGGCATCGGCCAGGCCTTCGAGCACCAGGGCCTCTATCGAGGTATCGAGATCCAGGATGATGTCGTTGCCGTCGAGTGCCGTGTCGACATAGAAGGTATCATCACCGGCGCCGCCGCGCATCACGTCCGATCCCTCTTCGCCGAACAGGCGGTCATTGCCGTCGCCGCCCGAGAGCGTATCGTCGCCGGCCTCACCATAGAGATCGTCATTGCCCGCGCCGCCTTCGAGCTCGTCGTTATTCTCTTCGCCATACATGCGGTCATTGCCGGCGCCGCCATCCAGGAAATCGTCACCAATGCCGCCATAGAGCCGGTCCTGGCCTTCGTCGCCGAACAGCTCGTCATTGCCGGAATCGCCGAACAGGCGGTCGTTCTCGGTGCCGGCATGGATTTCGTCATTGCCGCTGCCGCCATAGAGATAGTCATAACCGGCGCCGCCGAACAGCAGATCGTTGTCGCCATCGCCATAGAGGTAATCGTCGCCCAGGCCGCCATCGATCGTGTCGTTGCCGCTGCCGCCATGGAGAGTGTCGTTGCCATTGGCGGGACCGGCGACCGGGCTCGGCGGTACATTGCTGTCGCCGTAGATGGTGTCGTTGCCGGTGCCGCCCCAGATATTGTCGTCGCCATAGCTGCCGATCAGCAAATCGTTGCCGGCCGCGCCGTCGATGTAATCGTTACCGCTGCCACCATCGACCTTGTCATTGCCACCGCCGGCATTGACCGTGTCATGGCCGCCCTGGGCGTAGATGGTGTCGGCGCCATTGGTCCCGTTGATCAGATCCGCGGCGCTGGTGCCGTAGATCGCGAAATTGTACGGGTAATAAGGTTCCGGATACTGACCGATCGGGGTCGTGCCGGTGTTGGTGACCTGAGCCATGATGACCTCCGTTGGAGGGCGCTTGGAAAGGCGGCGCGCCGGAACCGTTACAGCTTGGTCATCCTGGGGCCTCGGAATGTTCGCCGGCTTTGCGTGACGGCGATCACCAATCCCGCCGGTTCCGGCGGGATTCACCCAGGGATCGTCCCGAAAAAGGCGGCAGGAGGCCGAGTCGACCGATTAGACAAGCGCGGGCTTATCCGCTATCAGGGCGGCCATGTCGCAAAAAGACCCCCAATTGGACCCCAAGGACGCGCCGGAAGGCAGCGCCGGCGCAGATTCGCCGATCCTATCGGCCCGCTCGATCGCTCTCGATCTGATGGATGCCGTGTTCCGGCGCCGCAAGCCGCTCGATGAAGCGCTGGGCGAACATGCCGAACTCGACAAACTGGCGCCGCGCGACCGGCAATTCGTGCGCGCTCTGGTCGCCACAACCCTGCGCCATATGGGCCAGATCGATCATGCGCTGGGGCAATGCCTGGAAAAGCCGCTACCGGCCCGCGCCCTTATCGTGCGCAACATCCTGCGCCTGGGGGCCGCCCAGATCATGTTCCTCTCGACCGCCCCCCACGCTGCGGTCGATACCATGGTGACCCTGGCGGCACAGCGCGGCGAGACCGGGTTCAAGGGTTTGATCAACGCCGTGCTCCGTCGCATCTCGCGCGATCCCCAGGCCTATCTCGCCTCGGCACCCGCCGGTGCCGTGAGCCTGCCCGACTGGCTGTGGCAGAGCTGGGTCAAGGCATACGGTGTCGCCAAGGCGACGCAGATCGCGACCGCACATCTTTATGAACCGCCACTCGATTTCTGCTGCCGCCGTCCGGCCGAGGCCGATTATTGGGCGCAGCAACTCCATGCCCGCACCATGCCGCTGCCCGGGACGCTGCGCCGACCGGTGGCATCGGAAGGTGGCGAGCGCTTGCATCAACGGGTCGAGGACCTGCCAGGCTACGCCGAGGGCGCCTGGTGGGTGCAGGATCTGGCGGCGCAAATTCCAGCGCGTCTGCTCGGCAATGTCGCCGGCCAGCGCGTCATCGATCTTTGTGCTGCACCCGGCGGCAAGACCGCGCAATTGGCGGCGGCGGGTGCCCATGTCACTGCCCTCGACCGCTCGCGGCCGCGTCTCGCCCGGGTGAAGGAAAATCTCGAACGGCTGCGGCTCCATGCCGAACTCGAAGCCGCCGATGCAGCGCTGTGGGATCGCGGTCGTGATTTTGACGCGGTGCTGCTGGATGCGCCCTGTTCGGCGACCGGTACCATCCGCCGTCATCCCGACGTTGCCTGGCTGAAGGACCCGCGCGATCTTAACAAGCTTACCGCCACGCAGGATCGTTTGCTCGACAAAGCCATCGCCCTGTTGCGGCCCGGCGGCACGCTCATCTTCTGCACCTGCTCGCTGCAGCCAGAAGAAGGCCCCGACCGTGTCGATGCGTTGCTGGCACGCCATGCCGGCCTCAAGCGCGACCGCATCCATACCGAAGAAGTGGGCGGCCTGTTCGAGCTCATCTCCCCTGCCGGCGATTTCCGTTCGCTGCCGAGCCATCTCGCCGACCAGGGCGGGCTGGATGGATTCTTCGCGGCGCGGATTATCAAGGCGGGCTGATTTTCAACAAATTGTGCCACGCCGTGGATAAAACAGAGCGGC
>NZ_CAKZGO010000047.1 GCF_936916975.1 uncultured Dongia sp.
GCGGATGGTCACGCACGAGGCCGACATGGCCGACTACGCACGCCGTCGCGTCACCTTTGTGGACGGCCGCATCGTGCGCGACGAAGTCAATTCACACCCCACCACCGCAGCGCCGGTGCTGGCGCCAGTGGCGCAGGTGTTCGCCAAACGGCAACGGGGTGGCGCGGGCAGGCCGTGTGGGAGGGTGAAGGCTGGCATTCATGGCGCCATCGTAAGGCAGGTACGGCCGGATGCCATTACCTGCGAGGTTATCGACGCTGCGCGCTCCGGCGGGAATCATGGCGCCATGACCGCAGCGATGGACAGCCGGCTGCGGCAAACCGGATCAGGCTGCTGTCCCCTGCCTTTTGGTCTTTTATTTACTCAAGGAGTTTTTCATGTCTGCTGTTGCATCCTTCTCCTCCCTGGCCGCATCGCCCCTCTTCCTGCGCCGTGTCTTGTGGCTGGACGCCGCCACCGGTGTGGCTACGGGCGCCCTGCAGCTGTTGCTGAGCGGCTTGCTGGCCAGCCTGCTCGGCTTGCCAGAAACCTTGCTGGTGGCCACGGGCTGGGCGCTATTCGGCTACGTGGTCTTGATCAGCTTTATCGCCACGCGCCAATTTGTACCCGAGGGACTGGTCTGGCTGCTGATCATCGCCAACCTGCTCGACAGCGCGAGCGCGGGCGATGCGACCCGCATCTTCATCGGCGCGGAGAACAAATTGTTCGCGCTGTCGGGCTCTTCGGTGATCGCGCGGCCGTTCCGCGGGGCGGGCGGGCGCGTTCCCGGGCGGCGACCCCCCGGCCGGCCCGGGGCCCGGGGCGGGGGGGGCGGGGCGGGGGGGGGGGCCCCCCCCCCCCCCCCCCCCCCACGACTCTATTCGATATCTCACACCGCCTTCAACGCATTGAGTACATCGTCGGCGAGATCGTCCGCATGCTCAAGCCCCACCGACAGACGCACAAGCCCTTCATCGATGCCCTGTTTCGCCCGCTGCTCGACCGTGAGGCGCTGATGCGTGGTGGTCGCCGGATGCGTCGCCAGCGATTTTGAATCACCCAGATTGTTGGAGATCAGCACCAGCTCCAGCGCATTCAAAAACTTGAACGCCGCCGCCTTGCCGCCGGCAAGGCTCAGCGACAGCATCGTGCCACCAGCGCTCATCTGCTTCTTCGCCAACTCATATTGCGGGAAGCCTTCCAGCGTCGGATAGTTCACCTGCGCCAACTTGTTATGGCCCTTCAAGGCCTGGGCGATCTTCAGTGAACTCTCGCATTGCTTGCCCACCCGCAGGTCTAGCGTCTCTAAGCCCTTGAGCAGAATCCAGGCATTCATCGGGCTGAGGCTCGGCCCCGTATGGCGGATGAACGGCTGCAGCGTCTCGTTGATGTATTTCTCGGTGCCGAGAATGATGCCGCCCAGGCACCGCCCCTGCCCGTCGATATGCTTGGTGGCCGAATAGACGACGACATCGGCGCCCAATTGCAGCGGCTGCTGCAGCAACGGTGTCGCAAACACATTGTCGACCACCACCGTGGCACCGGCCTTATGCGCAAGATCGCAGACCGCCTTCAAATCCACCAGCCGCAGGCCCGGATTGCTGGGGCTTTCCAGGAACACGGCCTTGGTCGGCTTGGCCAATGCCGCCTGCCATTGCGCGAGATCACGGCCATCGACGAACTCCGTCACCACACCCCATTTGGGCAGGATCTCGGCCAGGATGAACTGGCACGACCCGAACAGTGCATCCGACGCCACGATGCGGTCGCCGGCCTTCACCAATGACGCCAGTGACGCGAACACCGCCGCCATGCCGGACGAGGTCGCACGCGCGGCTTCCGCACCTTCGATCGCCGCCATGCGCTGCTCGAACATCGACACGGTCGGATTGCCGAAACGCGAATAGACAAAGCGCGGCTGGCTGTTGTCGAACGCCGCCTCCGCTTCCTCCGCCGTCTCATAGACATAGCCGGAGGTCATGTAGATCGTCTCCGACGTCTCCTTGAACTGGCTCCGCGTCTGCCCCGCATGCACCAGCTTAGTGGCTGCGTTCCAGCTTGCCTTGATATCCCGTGTCACCGTCATGATCGCCTCGTCCTGGACTGGCCTGCACGACCATCGCTGGCGCGCAGGCAATAAAAAACCTCGACCGTTAAGGCCGAGGCTCGGGCGCCCATAGGCGCTGTCCTGGACCTTTTAGCGTTTGATTTAACGTGGCCGCAATCCGGCACAAATCACCACGGAGCCTGACCATATTGCCAAGCGTCGGCCGATGTTAAGCCATGACTGCCCCCGATCTGTCAAGCGGGGCCGTCAAACAGGCCTGCAAACCGGCTGCAATGCTGCCGTGTGAGCCGGCCGGCTAGAGCGACCTTGAGGGGGGCCGACCCAGTTGCTATCTTTCGCTGCAAGAGCATACCGGCACAAAGATGGAAAAGCGCGCGTGAGATTGGACGATTCGATGCGGCTCACGGCCTCCACGCCGCGACCCAATGCCGGTACTGTCACGCTCGCCAATGCCTATCCCGCCCGCGATTCCGCCCGCGATCCCGGCAGTGGTGGTGGCAGCTCCGGCGGCTTCAGCGCTCTGGGCTCGCCGCCCTCGCCCGACGCGCAGCGAACCGCCCTCCTCTATGAAGGTCGCCTTGGCGAGCTCTATCGCATCTTCCTGGTGAACCTGCTGCTGACTTTCCTCACCGGCGGCCTCTACCGCTTCTGGGCGAAGACCCGGCTGCGGCGCTATCTGTGGTCCCATACCAGCCTGTCCGGCGACCGCTTCGAATATACCGGCACCGGTGCCGAGATGTTCTTCGGTTTTGTCATCGTCATGGTCTTCATCGTGCTGGCCCAGATCGGCATGTATGCGCTGGCGATTGGCAGCCAGCCTGGCGATCCCATCTTCACCGTGGTGCAATTCTGCGGCGGCACGATCATCCTCTACATCACCTTCGTCGCGCAATACGCCGCGCAACGCTATCGCCTGACCCGCACGCTCTGGCGCGGCATCAGCGGGGGCATGACCGGCTCCGCCTGGGTGTGGGGCTTGAAGGGCATGTTCTTCTCGGTCCTCTCTTTGCTGACCATGACTCTCGCCTGGCCCTGGGCGCAGATGCGCCTGGTCGATGATCGCATCAACAACTCTTTCTTCGGTGACGCCAAGGCCAGTGCCCACACCTCGTCAAAATCCCTCTACGTGGCGTATCTTGTCGGCCTTGTCATTGCGGCGGTGCTCTCGGTCGTTGCCATCTCCATCATCTCCGGCCTTATCGGCCTGATGGTGACGAAGCTCGGCCTCCCCGACCAGCTCAACCTGGACCCGGCGAACAAACTAAAGATTCCGCCGGAATTGATCGGCATCATCCTGCTCGGTGCCGTCGCCTTCTTCTTCGCCTTCTGGACCATCACGATCGTGGCCTTCAGTTTCTATCAGGCCGCCATGATCCGCGAGATCGCCGCGAAGCTCAGCCTCGGCGGCTTGCGCTTTGCCACCTCGGTCACTGCCGGCGCCTTGATGAGGCGCATCTTCGGCAACATCTTCATCGTGCTGGTGACGCTGGGCTTCGGGATACCGATCGCCATCCATCGCACCATGCGGTTCATCGTGACCAATGTTGAAGTGGTCGGTAATGTCGACGGCAGCGAGATCTCCCGCGCCCATCTCAAGCGACCGCGCATGGGTGAAGGCCTGCTCGAAGCATTTGATCCGGGATTTTTATGAGGATTTCCAAAGACTCCCTCGCCCCGCGATAGCGGAGAGAGGGTTTTTAAACGAGCAGTACGTAGCAACGAGGTCCATTTGTCCGAAGATCGCTATTACGACGGCCAGACCGCCATCGCCCACCGCGCCATCGTCGAGCTGCAGGGCAATGATCTTGTCGTCGGCACGGCCGACATCGCCGAGCTGGCACGCTGGCCGGTGGCGGATATGCGCGTCATCGATGCCAACAACGTCATCGGCAGCTTGAATTTCGGCCGCCGGAGCGATCCTGCGCCCCGTCTGGTCCTGCTTGATTCCGCTGAGCGCCGGAAACTGCTGGCCACGAACCCGGCACTCGGCGAATGGAAGAAACGCGCCTTGCGCCGTGCCCTCGCCATCGGTGCGGCCTGGACATTGGCCGGCATCGTCATCGCGACCGGCGCCTATTTCGGCTGGCGCGAAGGTAGCGCGGTCGTTGCACAATATGTACCGAAGGTCTGGGAACAACGCCTTGGCGCTCATATGTACCAGGCGATCACCAAGAACCTCACCATCTGCGAAGGCGCCGGCGGCAAGGACGCGCTGCGGGCGCTGGTCGACCGCCTGACACCGCCCTCGCTGCAGAAGAACGTTGCCGCAGGACAGGTTGGCATCACCATCGACGTTATCGACATCAAGCTCCCCAATGCGCTCGCCATGCCGGGCGACCATGTGCTGGTGACCAGCGGCCTTCTCGACATGGCGACCTCGCCCGACATGCTGGCCGGTGTCCTCGCCCATGAGATCGGCCATCTTGAGCTGCGCCATCCGACGCAAAGCGCCATCAGCAATCTCGGCATCAGCGCTACCGCCAGTATCATCCTCGGCGGTTCCGGTGCCGGCGACGTGGCTACGCTACTCACCATCATGTCCTATACCCGCAAGATGGAGCGCGAAGCCGATCTCCGCGGCCTCGAACTGCTGAAGACAGCCGGCCTCCGCGCCGACGGCATGGCCACCTTCTTCAAACTGATGGAGCAGGAAACCGCCAAGGACGATAACGGCTTCATCCCCAACTGGCTGCAAAGCCATCCCGGCCTCCAGGAACGCGCAGAATACACGGCGACCGACACCACCGGCACCACAGCCATGACCGACGCCGAATGGCAGACGGTGAAAGAAATCTGCAAGACGAAGTAAGGAAGTCCGCCGCTTCCCCTACGCGTCATGGTCCGCGAAGGCGGACCACCCAGGAGTTGCCGCGCAACAGAAGAAAGTATTTGGTGGATATCCCCCTCACGGCGAATGAGGGCGCAACCGGACAAGCATCATGACCAACGCCATCCTCTTCAACGCCGCGCGCGGCTCCGGCCGCGAAGTCACCGTCAATCTCCATGATGCCGGTGTCGAGATCATCAGCGTTGCCGGTGAACCGATTGCGATCTGGCCTTATGGCGTGATCGATCTCATCAAGCACACGAATCTCTCGGACGAAGGCGAGTTCACGGTCGAGCACGATCCGTTCAACACGCTGCAATCCGTCGCGCCGGATATCTTCGAGGCCATCATCAAGCGCGCGCCGCGCGCACGCCGGACGCTGCATGGATCGGTCTGGAACTTGGAGCGCCTCTGGAATGGGGTTCCCAGGAACCTCCAGGGCGTATTGGCCATCGCCGTCGTCTATGGACTCTACGAGGCGTACATTTGGCTGTTCCCATGAAAGCGCTGTCTTCTTCCTTTTGCGGCGCACAGGACAAATAAGTAATATAATTACTCAGTATCGCACATATACGTCCATTTCTTTACCGTTTTGTCATCGTTAACGACTTTTTCTATCGCCCGCCTCTTGACGCTGCTGCAACCGCGAAGGCAGACTGGTGTTGATGCTGCATTGGCTAAGGCTCCCGCTTGAAGAGGAGCCGGCCCGCACAACGCAAGGATGGGAAGCGATCATGAGTGAATCGGCGACGATTGTGGCGATTGAGACCAAACCGGCGGACAAGGCGGCCGCCCCCAAGGCAGCGCCTCTGACGGGCAAGAACATCTATGAGATCGGCGAGATCCCGCCCTTGGGCTATCTGCCGCCGCAGATGTATGCCTGGGCCATCCGCCGCGACCGCCACGGGCCGCCCGAAACCGCCATGTTGGTCGAAGCCGTCGAGACGCCGCACCCCGACCAGGACGAGGTCATCGTCATGGTGATGGCGGCAGGCGTGAACTACAACGGCGTCTGGGCGGGCCTTGGCAAGCCGATCTCGCCCTTCGACGTCCACAAGGCCGAGTATCACATCGCCGGCTCCGATGCCGCGGGCATCGTCTGGGCGGTCGGCTCCAAGGTGAAGCGCTGGAAGGTCGGCGACGAAGTAGTCGTGCATTGCAATCAGGATGATGGCGATGACGAGGAGTGCAATGGCGGCGATCCGATGTTCTCGCCCAGCCAGCGCATCTGGGGTTATGAAACGCCGGACGGATCGTTTGCGCAGTTCTGCAAGGTGCAGGGCCGCCAGCTCATGCCGCGCGCCAAGCACCTCACCTGGGAAGAAAGCGCCTGCTATACGCTGACGCTGGCCACCGCCTATCGCATGCTGTTTGGCCATCGTCCGCACATCCTGCGCCCCGGCCATAACGTGCTGATCTGGGGCGCCTCGGGTGGCCTGGGTTCGATGGCCGTGCAGCTCTGCGCTACCGCGGGCGCCAATCCCATCGGCATCATCTCCGATGAATCGAAGCGCGACTTCGTCATGTCGCTCGGCGCCAAGGGCGTCATCAATCGCAACGATTTCGATTGCTGGGGCCAATGCCCCGACATCGACGATACGGCCGGCTATAACGAGTACATGAAAAAGTGCCGTGCCTTCGGCAAGGCGATCTGGGACATCACCGGCAAGGGCGTCGACGTCGATTTCGTGTTCGAACACCCCGGCGAGCAGACCTTCCCGGTCTCCTGCTTCGTGGTGAAGCGCGGCGGCATGGTTGTGTTCTGCGCCGGTACCACCGGCTACAATATCACCTTCGACGCGCGCTTCGTCTGGATGCGCCAGAAGCGCATTCAGGGTAGCCATTTCGCCAATCTGCTGCAGGCGAGCCAGGCCAATCACCTCGTCGTCGAGCGCCGCATCGATCCCTGCATGTCGGAAGTGTTCGCCTGGGAAGACATCCCCGCCGCCCATACCAAGATGTGGCAGAACAAGCACAAGCCCGGCAACATGGCCGTCCTCGTGCAGGCCAAGCGTCCCGGCCGCCGCACCCTTGAAGACTGCATGGAGGAGTAATGTCCGCCCCCATGCGTATGGAAGGTGCGGCGACATCGCCGCATCTGTCGGATTTGCTTGCCTGCTGCGCTGCCGGCCTCACCGCAGCGCAGACCGTGCTGGAATCAGTGCGCAGCCGCGTCTCTGCCAACGTCACCGTAGCTGGCCGCGTTGATGCCAAGGCGCTCGATGCCCATCAGTTCGCGGCCCATGGCTATGCCTGGCTCGCCACCTATGTGACCGCGCTGGAACAATCGCTGGCCTGGGCTTGCCGTCTTGAAAAAAGCGGCCGTTTCGGCGAGCGCGAGCAACTGATCCTGCAAATCGGCTTTGGCGAATATCTGGCCCAGATCAAGGGCGGCTGGCCGATGAGCCAGGGTGAGATCGTGCGCCTCACCGATCTCGGCCTCGATGCCGCGGCGGCGCGACCGCTCGATGCTGCTGAACTGCTCCTGGCCCACGGCAATTCCGCCGAGGCCCGCGCGCGCTTGGCCGACCTCATCGCCGATGGCGATTTCGGCGAGGCGGCACTCGACGATGAATCCCTCGCCATCGTCCGCGACCAGTTCCATGCCTTCGCTGCCGACCACGTCGAAGCTGCGCATCAATGGCATCTCAAGGACGACCTCATTCCGCTCGACGTTATCCAGCAACTGGCGGAGATGGGCGTCTTCGGCTTGACCGTCCCGGAGGAATTCGGCGGTTCCGGCATGGGCAAACTTGCCATGTGCGTGGTGACCGAAGAACTGTCGCGCGGCTATATCGGGTTGGGCTCGCTCGGCACGCGCTCGGAAATCGCCGCGGAACTTATTCGCCTCGGCGGTACCGAACAGCAGAAACAGCAATGGCTGCCGAAGATCGCGAGTGGCGAGATCCTGCCGACCGCCGTCTTCACCGAACCCAATACCGGCTCCGACCTCGGCTCCTTGCGCACGCGTGCGACCAAGGACGGCGACGTCTACCGCGTCACCGGCAACAAGACCTGGATTACCCACGCCTCCCGCACCGACGTGATGACGTTGTTGGCGCGCACCGATCCGAATACGACCGACTATCGCGGCCTCTCCATGTTCCTGGCCGAAAAGCCGCGCGGCACCGCAACCGATCCCTTCCCTGCCAAGGGCATGAGCGGTGGCGAGATCGGTGTCCTCGGCTATCGCGGCATGAAGGAATACGAACTCGCCTTCGATGACTTCGAAGTGAAGGCCGAGAATCTCCTCGGCGGCGTCGAGGGCGAAGGCTTCAAGCAGTTGATGGCGACCTTCGAGAGTGCGCGCATCCAGACCGCGGCGCGTGCCGTCGGCGTCGCACAATGCGCGATGGAGCTCGGCCTCAAATACGCCCGCGAGCGCGTGCAGTTCGGGCAGGCGATCTACGCCTTCCCGCGCATCCATGGCAAGCTCGCCTGGATGGCGGTCGAAACCATGATGGCCCGCCAGCTCTCCTACTTCGCCGCCCGCGAAAAAGACAGCGACCGCCGCTGCGACATCCCCGCCGGCATGGCGAAACTGCTGGGTGCTCGCATTGCCTGGTCCAATGCCGACAACGCCCTCCAGATCCATGGCGGCAACGGCTACGCCCAGGAATACAAAATCAGCCGCGTCCTCTGCGATGCCCGCATTCTGAACATCTTCGAAGGTGCGGCGGAAATCCAGGCCCAGGTCGTGGCACGCGGGTTGTTGAGCGGGCGGAACTGAACCGCCCGCTCTCTCACCTTCACGCCGCAAAATCCGTCGACATCGCCAACTCGCGCCATGCCGCCACTTCGCCGTCGACATGCACATTCTTCTCAGCGATCTTTGCCACCGTGTCGCTGCCGAACGGCATGCGCAGCGGCGGGTTCTCGGCATGGGCGAGCTTGATCATGCCCTTGGCGAACTTCGCCGGATCGCCCGGCTGCGCATGGTTGGCGCTGGCGGCAAAACTGCGCATGGCGCCCACTGTCTCTGCGTAATCGTCGATCTCGATCTTGGTCTTGACCAGCGACTGCTCATCCAGGAAATCGGTACGGAAGAAGCCCGGCTCGACCACTGTCACTTTGATACCAAGCGGCTTCACTTCCTGGGCCAGCGATTCCGTGATGCCCTCGATCGCAAATTTGGTGGCGCCATAGGCACCCCAGCCGATATAGCCGGCATAACCGCCGATCGACGAGATGTTGATGACATGGCCCGAACGCTGCCGGCGCATTTCCGGCAGGACAGCGCGCGTCACGTTGAGCACACCGAAGACGTTGGTCTGGAACATGCGCTCGACTTCCGAGGCACTCGATTCCTCAACGGCCCCCAGCAAGCCATAGCCGGCATTGTTCAAGAGGATGTCGATGCGGCCGAAGCGCTTCACCGCTTCCCGAACCGCCTCATGGGCCTGTGCTTCCTGCGTCACGTCGAGCTTGACGGCCAGCAGATTGGGATGCGCGCCGATCTTGTCGGTGATGGTCTTCGGATCGCGGGCTGTGGCCACGACCTTGTCGCCGGCGGCGAGCGCTTCCTGGGTGATGAGGGCGCCGAAACCACGCGATGCACCGGTAATGAACCAGACTTTCATGTTCGTCTCCGTCGTTGAGGTTGTCGATGACGGAAACCTAAGTCTTTACAGTTGATGAAAAAATATCGTATTTTTGCAGTGAACTACTGAGATTTTCTCATTAATGAAACGCATTGATCCGGCAGATCTGGCGGTTTTCCTGGCGATTGCGACCCATCGCAGTTTCCGGAAGGCCGCCGTCGAACTGGGCGTGACCGCCTCGGCCCTCAGCCATTCCCTCCGCGCGATCGAGGAACGGCTGGGCCTGCGCCTCCTCAACCGCACCACGCGCAGCGTTGCCCTGACCGAGGCCGGTGAGCGGCTGTCCCAGCGCCTGAAGCCCGCCTTTCGCGACATCGACGACGCGCTGGAGGACCTCAACACCTTCCGCGACACGCCGATGGGCACCTTGCGCATCAATGCATCGCTGCCGTCGGCGCATCTCGTCTTGCTGCCGATCGTCACCCGCTTTCTCGCCGCCTATCCCGGCATTTCGGTCGAGATCGGCATCGAGGCTGCGATGATCGACGTGGTGTCCGCAGGTTTCGACGCCGGCGTGCGCTTCGGCGAAGTGATCGCGCAAGACATGATCGCCATGCCGATCGGCCCAAGGCAGCGCTCGGCGGTGGTGGCATCGGCCGCGTTCTTCGAGAAACATCCCAAACCCTTGCTGCCGCAGGATCTGTTACATCTTCCTTGCATCCGCCTGCGCTTTGCGAGCGGCATCTACTACCGCTGGGAGTTCGAGCGCGGTGGCCAGGAAATCGAGATCGAGGTCGATGGCCCCCTCACCCTCACCGAACAGGATCTAACGATCGATGCGTCACTGGCCGGCAGCGGCATCGGCTACACTTTCGAGGGCGCGGTCGAAGAACATATCGCGCGCGGGCGGCTCATCCGGGTGCTGGAGGATTGGTGTCCCTACTATCCCGGTTTCTTCCTCTATTACCCAAGCAGGCGACAGGTGCCGGCGGCGCTCAGGGCGTTCATCGATTTCGCCCGGCACGGGGATTGACACACCCTCTGAAACTGAATGATCATTCAACAATTGAACGATCATTCAGGCCATACCATGACCCGGGACCAGCGCTTCGACCTCCTCTTCACCCCCCTGAAGATCGGCCCGGTGACCGCCCCTAACCGCTTCTACCAGGTGCCGCATTGCACCGGCATGGGACATGAGCGGCCGCACACCCTGGCGGCGATGCGGGGCGTGAAGGCTGAGGGCGGCTGGGGCGTTGTGTGTACCGAGTACTGCACCGTTCACGAGAGCTCCGACGATGCGCCGTATCCCATTCAGACATTGTGGGGCGATGGCGACATCCGCCAGCACGCGCTGATGACCGAGGCCGTGCACAAACATGGCGCTCTGGCTGGCGTCGAATTGTTCCTGGGCGGCGCGCGGATGGCGAACATGAATTCGCGCCTGCCGCCGATGGCCTTGAACAGCATGCCGGTCCTGACCGGAGATCCGCTGCAGACACGCGCTTTGGATCGGCAGGATATCGCTGACATCCGCAGATGGCATGTGGCAGCGGCGAAGCGCGCGATCGTGGCGGGCTTCGACATCGTCTATATCTATGCCTGCCATCACTATCTGCTGCACGGCTTCCTCGGTTCTGAAAACCAGCGCAATGACGAGTATGGCGGCAGCCCCCAGAACCGCGCGCGCATCGTGCGCGAACTACTGGCGGAGGTGAAAGATGCAGTCGGCCATAAATGCGCAATCGCCTTGCGCTGGTCCTCGAACAGCGAACTGATTGAAGATCAGGACGACTGGCTTGAGATGACCAAGAGCCTCGACGGGCAACCCGACATCTGGGATATCACGGTCGACGACTACGCGATCGAGATGGGCGTATCGCGCTTCGTCAAGGAAGGTGCGCTGGAGGACCAAGTCGCCCGCATCCGCAATATCGTCACCGGCCCCATCGTCACGGTCGGGCGGTACACTTCACCGGAATCGATGCTGCGTCTGGTGAAATCCGGCATTGCCGATTTCGTCGGCGCGGCGCGGCCGTCGATCGCGGACCCCTTCCTCCCCAACAAGATCCGCGACGGCCGTTTCGATGACATCCGCGAATGCATTGGCTGCAACATCTGCTATGCGCATAATTCGCGCTCGGTTCCGATCCGCTGCACGCAAAACCCGACCATGGGCGAGGAATGGCGCAGCGATTGGCATCCCGAAATCATTGCACCGCGCAGTGCCGATGAGCGCGTGCTGATCGTCGGCGCAGGGCCGGCCGGCCTGGAAGCCGCGCGTGCCTTGGGACAACGTGGCTATGACGTGGCACTGGCCGATGCCAGCCGCGAAGCCGGCGGACGTGTGACGCTGGAGAGCAGCCTGCCCGGCTTTGCCGAATGGGCCCGCGTGCGCGACTGGCGCCTGACGCAGATCGCCAAGATGCCGAACGTCGCGATCTATCTGGAAAGCCCGATGGCAGCAGACGATGTCAGATCTTTCGGCGCCGATCATGTGGTGATCGCAACGGGTAGCCAATGGCGGCTCGATGGGTCGGGTCGCAGCAGCCATGCGCCGCTGCTCGATCCGGATACGGCGGGACTGATATCGCCCGAGGCGATCATGCGCGGCGAACTGCCGGCAGGGCCAGTCGCCATCTATGACGACGATGGCTATTATCTGGCGAGCGCGCTTGCCGACAAATTGCTGACAGCAGAGCGGGTCGTGCATTTCATCACCAGCGCCGGCATCGTCGCACCCTGGACGATCTTCACCGGCGAGCAGGACACCACACATCGACGCCTGATCAAAAACGGCGCTCACTGCCTCTTCAATAAGACGCTCGCCAGCTTCGCACCAGGCAGGCTCGAACTTGCCTGCCTGTTCGGCGGCGCTGCCACGGTGATTGAGGTCGCGGCGCTTGTGCCGGTGACATCGCGTGCGCCGCAGGACGCACTGTTTGCTGCGCTGCAAGCAGAGCCCGAACGCATCACATCGCTCACACGCATCGGCGATGCGGAGGCTCCCGGCACCATCGCCCACGCAGTCTATGCCGGCCATCGTCTGGCCCGGCTTCTCGGAGAAAAGACGCCTTTTGTCGCGAAGCGCGACCGAGGCCTTGGGCTCGCCACCCTGCTTTCTCCATGACAGCGCGGAAGCACTGTGGTCTAATCGCGCAAGAGTGGTGGATACCGTCGAACCGCCTGCTGGTTGCGCAAAGCTCGCGCGGCCCTCAATAAGGATTGCGTATGGTCGAAGCGGGCCATGAACGCGGGAAGCAGGACTCCCTTGACCCGGAGCAGTGGTTGCACGGCGCATTCGCCGCCGCGCCAATTGCCATCCTTGTGGTCGATCGACATGCCATCATCCGCGCCGCCAATCCGCAAGCGCATGCCATGTTCGGCTATCCCGCCGGCCAACCATCGGGCGGGCTGATCGGTCGGCCCGTGGACGAGCTGGTGCCCAACCGCCTGCGCGATCTTCACGCCATCCATCGCGCTTCATACATGGAGAGCCCGCGGTCCCGCACCATGGGCCTCGGCCAGGAATTGCGTGCGTTGCGCCAGGACGGGACGGAATTCAATGTCGAGATCGGCCTCAATCCGATCGAAGGCAATGCCGCCGGCATGATCGCCTGCACCGTCATCGACGTCAGCGCTCGGCTCGCCGCCGAAGATGCCTTGCGCCAGCAGCAAGCGCGCCAGCACATGATCGTCGATCACATTGCCGAGGGCATCGTCAATGTCGACGAAGCAGGCGTCGTGAGCGCTTTCAATCGCGCGGCGGAGCGCATTTTTGGCTACCGCGCCTATGATGTCATCGGCCGCCCTGCCACCGTGCTGATGGCCGAACCGCATCGGCGCCTTAGCGCACGCAGCCTCACGCGCCTGATTGCCGGGCGCATCACTCCGTTGCTCGATCGCAAAGTCGAGGTGATCGGCCGGCGCGCCGACGGTACGACCGTGCCGATCGAACTTACCTTAAGCCGGGCCGAGGCGAATTCCGGCGCACTCATTACCGGAATCGTTACCGACATTAGCGAAAAGCGCCAGCAGGCGGTGGCGATCACCACCATGCAACTGGAAAAGGCGCGCGTCGAAACAGCCTTGCAGGAAACCGAAGGCACGTTCCGCGACCTCATCGACCGCGCCAATGTCGTTCCCTATGCTTGGGACATCAATCAGCAACGCTTCCTGTCGGTAGGCCCCCGCGCGCGCGCGCTCCTTGGCTATGACGAGAACGAGTGGTTGAGCCTTGGTTTCTGGGAGCGCGTCACTTTCGCCGAAGATTGGAGCAGCGTCTATCAGGCCACGGATCCGCATGCGCTGCTGCTGGGTGAGCATGAGACACAGTACCGCATGACCCATAGCGACGGACGTACCGTCTGGGTGCGCGACGTGCTGGCCAACGAACAGATCGAACAAAGCCAGCATATCATCCGCGGCTTCCTGTTCGACGTCACTGAATCCCGCCAGCGCGACCTGCAGCTGGCGCAGGCATTGAAGATGGATGCCGTCGGGCAGCTGACCGGTGGCATCGCACATGATTTCAACAATCTGCTGGCCGTGATCATAGGCAATCTCGACATGCTCGCCGAATCGGCAAACCTGGTATCGCGGGAGAAGGAGCAAGTGGAACTGTCGCTGAGCGCCGCGCTGCGCGGCGCGGAACTGACGCGCCAGATGCTGGCCTTCTCCCAGCAACAAGACATGCGCGTTCAACAGCTCGATCTCGGCGAAACGGTCAAGCGCATGGTCCGCCTGCTGGCGCGCACGCTGGGGAGCCATTACGAAATCCGCCATGCCCACGCTGCCGCACTGTGGGAAGTTCGCCTCGATCCGGGCCAGTTTGAAACCGCGATGCTCAATCTGGCGCTCAACGCGCGCGACGCCATGCCCTCCGGCGGCGCCATTGTGATCAGCACCGAGAACACAATGTTGGGAGAGGATTATTGCCAGACCAACCCGGATGCACGGCCGGGCGAATTCGTTTGCGTCTCGGTCTCCGATACCGGGGCCGGTATCGCGCCGGAGATTGTGGGCCGGGTGTTCGATCCCTATTTCACCACCAAGGCCGTGGGCCAGGGTTCAGGCTTGGGCCTCAGCATGGTGTACGGTTTCGTCAAGCAGTCGGGTGGCCATGTGCGGATCTACAGCGAAGTTGGCCACGGCACGACGCTGCGCCTCTATTTGCCACGGGCATTCAGCGAACAAGATACGAAGCCCCAGACGGCGACGCCGATTGCCGATCCGCGCGGCCAGGGCGAAGTCATTCTGGTGGTCGAGGACGATGTCCAGGTGCGCAAGATGGTCAGCCAGCAATTGGAGGATCTCGGCTATCGCGTGCTGCTCGCCGAGACCGGGCCCAAGGCGCTTGATCTCATGCGCGAAAACGACGAGATCGCCGCCGTGCTCACCGATGTCATCATGCCGGGCGGCATGTTCGGTGCCGATCTGGGCCTCGCATTGCGTGCCCTGCGGCCAGATATTCCCATCCTGTTCACCTCCGGTTTTACCGGAACCGGCGAACAATTGGCCCGCGTACTCGCCTTGGGGCCCTTCCTCAACAAGCCGTTCCGCAAAGCCGAACTGGCGCTCAGCATGCGGGCGTTGCTGGATAAGTAGACGTCACTCCTTCCGCGGCAACATGTCGGTCGTCTCAAACCAGGAAAGCCTGCTTCGGCGCCAAACATGGGCGCGCGGCGGATAAGCTTCGGGATCGTCGAGGGTCGGCGTGTTGAGCGCAACATCATAGGGCGCTTGTCGGCCGCGATAGAGCAGCTGACTGCCGCAATCTGCGCAGAATTCGCGCTGGCCATGCTCGCTGGAGAAATAGATTGCGGGTTTGCCCTTGGTATAGCTGAACTGGTCGGCGTGAAAACGCGCGAAAGCCTGAGCCGGTGCGCCGCTGGTGCGCTGGCAGATGCGGCAATGGCACATGCCGCTGTCATAATCCGGACCCGTCACCCGGTAGCGCAGGGCGCCGCAGTCGCAGCCGCCTTCATAACTCTGGTTGCTGGCGACAATCTCTGTTTGGGAACCCATCGTCTTCTCCCCTCAGTTACGGTCGTAGATCATTGAACCCATCCCATGCCCGGCCCGCAAGGCTGCTTTGCGCGGTACTGTCCGGACAAGCCTCGACAAGATGCGTGATGGCGGTCCATGTTAGCGTGAAGAACGCGCTAGCGGGGAACCTGTGTCATGAGCGTCAAACGTCAGCCAATTCTGGATGCGTCGGCTTGGAAGGGCAGCGAAATCACATCCAAGGACCAAATCGCCTTCGATCTGGGGCCACGCCACCTGAAGGCCTTCGATGATGCCATCATGCATGCACGCCGGGAAGGTCTCGGCATCCCCGCCATCGGCAAGTCGGCCTATGATTTCCCCTCCATCCGCGACGATATCGCCGCCATCGGCCGGGAACTGAGTTGGGGGCGCGGGCTGGTCATCATCCGCGGCTGGCCGGTCGACAAATACAGCCTCGACGAGATCGGATTGCTTTATGGCTGGTTCGGCCAGCATTGGGGTCGCCCGGTGATCCAGAGCGGCAAAGGCGACCGCCTGGGCTACGTGGCCGACGTGCCGCAGACCGGCAGCATCTATCGCGGCTACCGCTCCAACGCGGAACTGCGCATGCACAGCGATTCCGACGACATTGTCGGTCTGCTCTGCATGCGCAAAGCCATGCGCGGCGGATTGAGCCGGCTGGTGAGCGGCACGGCCGTCTATAACGAGATCCTGCGCAGCCGGCCGGATCTGCTGGAAATCCTGTTCAGGGGTTTCCGCCTGCATTGGAACGGCGAGGAAGCGCCGGGCGAGCCGCCTGTCACCGAGTACCGCGTACCGATCTTCAGCGAGGCGGAGGGCCATATCAGCATCTCCTTCGGACACAAATATATCGAGGATGCCTTTGTGGCGCTCGGCGTGCCGCCGACCGAGCTGGAGACGGAGGCGTTGGCCTTGCTGGAAGCAACCGCCAGCCGCGACGATCTCGTCTACGAGTTCCAGTTGGAGCCCGGCGAGAATTCCTTCATCAACAACTACACCACCCTGCACTCGCGCACCGGCTTCGAAGATTACCCCGAGGAACATCGCCGCCGCCTGCTGCTGCGCCTGTGGCTGAAGGCCCATGACGCGAGGCCGATTGATGCCAATCTGCGCCGGTATTACGGCAATGACGGGATGGCGCCGGCCGAGAACGTGGCGTGAGATGTCAGTAGAACGTGATAGTTCTCAAGGCTCCAAGAGAACGCTCACCACTAGGTTGAGAGGACTGCACAGGAGCCTTCATCGGCCCTTTCCGCACAAGTCAAAGACCCTTCTCATCCCTTTCGCGATTATGGGACTGCTTGTCTTGGCCGTCTATGATATGCGGCTCGAAATTCTGGATGGTAGCCACGAAGCAATGGCGAAGCTTTCTATTTTCTTGGTGCTGTACTTTGCCTTCCACAGCGTAGTTCTTGCAATCACGTACTGGTATATGGACAGAGATGGAAAGGTTCCGGCAATACGACACTGCTGTATCGACGCTGCCATTCTCGTTGTTCCGTTAGTGTTCGGCATATTGCCGTTTGTGCAGCGCGCTTTTACCTCGTTTATAGAAGCAATCCTTATTGCGGGCACACTGATAGCAATGTTGATCGTGGTAATGCTCAATGTATTCAGAAAATCGGTAAACTAGTCCTCAAGGTAGATTTGTGACCACCACCCCCACCAAAACCATCGAGAACGTCCAGTGGGGCGTCATCCTGGCCATTCTGGGCTATGGCATTTTCTCCGGCCAGGATGCAGCGGTGAAATGGCTGGTCGAGGATTACACGATCTGGCAGATCCTGTTCGTGCGCAGCCTCACGGTGACGATCATCAGTCTCGTCATCGGCCGCCGCAAGGGCATCATCGGGGTTGCGCGCAGCCGCAACAAGGGCGGACTGCTGCTGCGAGCGGCCCTGCTGCTCGGCGCATGGCTCTGTTATTACAACGCGGCGCGCGAACTCTCGCTGCCGGATCTGGTGACGCTCTATTACGCGGCCCCCGTCTTCGTCACCGTGATGTCGATCTTCCTCCTGCGCGAAACGGTGACACGGGCACGCTGGGCGGCGGTCATTGTCGGCTTCATCGGTGTCGCCATCGCTGCCAACCCGACCGGGCGGCCGGAGATCTGGCCGGCACTGCTGGTGCTGGTCGCCGCCAGCTTCTGGGCATTCGCCACGATCCTTGTGCGGAAGATCATGGATGTGGAACCCACGATCAACCAAATGCTGTTTACCAACGGCCTGTTCGTGGTGGTCTGCGCCGTGACACTGCCCTGGATGTGGCAGCAGCCGGATCTCTTCGATCTGCTGCTGATGGTGGGTCTCGGTTGTGCGAGTGGTGCCGGGCAATATCTCCTCTATGAAAGCTTCCGCCACGCCCCGGCCTCGGCCATTGCGCCCACGGAATACACCGCCTTGGTCTGGTCGGTGATCCTGGGCTATCTCATCTGGCAGGACCTGCCGACGATCCCGGGTATCATCGGCGCGGTGCTCATCGTCGGCGCCAGCCTCATCGTGATGCTGGGGGACAGGAAGACGAAGGCAACATGACGGATTCATTCGATTGGCATAGCGGGACGATCACGCGGTCGACGCCGATTACCGCCAGCTATCGCAACACGCAGAAGGTACGGCGTTTTTTCATCGCGCAATGTGGTGCGGCGTTCAAGTTCGACCGGCCGTTCATGGCGTGGCTGAAGGACGGCAAGCCAAAGACCATGGGTGACGCGGTTGAGGAGTGGAAAAGGCGGGCGGCCGGCGGGTCCTAAGGAGCGCATAGTCGCTGCGGATTTCGCCCCGAAATCCCCCTTTTACTCTGGGGAAACAAGGCTAGAATGCGGCCCGAATTGATGCACACCACCCAGCCAAGGATCAACAGGCCATGAGCCAGGACGCCGCCGCCCTGAAGGGCAATTGGAACTACCCCACCTCCGTGAAATTCGGCTGCGGCCGCATCAAGGAATTGCCCGATCATTGCAAGGCCTTGGGTCTGAAGCGCCCGCTGCTGGTGACCGATCCGGGCCTCGCCGGCCTGCCCATGATCAAGGACGCGATCGCGCACAACGAGGCTGCCGGCATTCCCACCGGCCTGTTCTCGGAAATCCAGGGCAATCCGGTCGGCAAGAATGTCGAGGACGGGCTCAAGGTCTATCGCGCCGGCAAGCATGACGGCGTCATCGCCTTCGGTGGCGGCTCGGCGCTCGATGCCGCGAAGACTATCGCCTTCATGACCGGCCAGACACGGCCGATGTGGGATTTCGAGGATATCGGTGATTGGTGGACCCGCGCCGACGTCAACGGTATCGCGCCGATCATCGCCGTGCCGACGACCTCGGGCACCGGCTCGGAAGTCGGCCGCGCCTCCGTCATCACCGATGAGAGCACGCATACCAAGAAGATCATCTTCCATCCGAAGATGCTGCCCTCGATCGTGATCGACGATCCGGAACTCACCGTCGGCCTGCCCGCCCATGTGACGGCGGCCACCGGCATGGACGCGCTCTCGCATTGCCTGGAAGCCTATTGCGCCCCGGGCTATCACCCGATGGCTGACGGCATCGCGCTGGAAGGCATGCGCCTCGTGCAGGAGAATCTGCCCAAGGCCGTGAAGGACGGCAAGGATCTGGTGGCGCGCGCCAACATGATGATCGCCGCCACCATGGGGGCGACCGCGTTCCAGAAGGGTCTGGGCGGGATGCATGCGATCGCCCACCCGCTTGGCGCTCTCTACAACACGCATCATGGCCTGACCAATGCCGTGATCATGCCCTATGTGCTCGACTTCAACCGCAAGGCCATCGACGAGCGCATGATGCGCCTCGCGCGCTTCCTGGGGCTGCCCAATCCCGGTTTCAGCGCCGTGCAGAAATGGATTCTCGACCTGCGCACCGAGATCAAGATCCCGCACACGCTGAAAGAGATCGGCGTCGACGACAAGCGCATCGACGAAGTGGCCAAGATGGCAGAAGCGGATCCCTCCGCCGGCGGCAATCCGATCAAGGTCGGCGCCAAGGAGTTGGGCGCGATCTTCGTCAACGGATTGAACGGCACGTTGGCAGCGTAAGTTTGCTTTGATTTGTCAAGTGAAAGGCCGGGCAGCAATGTCCGGCCTTTTTGTTTACAGTCCGCCCCGCGCCCGCCGCGCCTCATATGTCTGCAGGTGGCAGAACACCATGCGCAGCAAATTGGCGTCGTGGCCGGATTCGTGGGCGCGACGGTACATGTCGCCGATGATATGGTCGGCTTCGATGGCGCCGCCTTTTTCAAGATCGCGCAGCATCGAGGCCATGAAGGTGGAGCCCGGCGCCATCAGCAGCTTCCGCGCATTGGCGAGGTAATCGGGGCTGGGCGGATAGCCGGCTTCGGTCGCGACCGAGATCGCTTCCTGCAGTAGTTCCTCGATGAGTTCGCGGCCTTCCTTGGTTGCCATCACGTCGCCGGCGGCCCCGCGCATCAGGCAGGTAATGCCGCCCAGCGTGCCGATCATGACCCATTTGTCCCACAGCGCCTGGTCGACCGGGTCCATGAGCTTCGACGAGAAATTGGCACCTTCGCAGAGTGCGGCAAAATCACTGATGACGCGCTGAACGTGGGCGTCGGCCGGATATTCCTCGAACGGGCCGAACACTAGGCGCGCGAACTGGCTTTTGTGAACGATCTCGCTCTCGGACGAGAGCGTCGTTTCGATCTGGCACATGCCGCCGATCATCCGTTCCGGCCCAAAGCGCTGGCGCAGGTCATCGTGATGGCGCATGCCGTTGAGCAGCGGCAGCACGACCGCGCCGGCAGCGACGTGGGGGGCGATCGCCTCGATCGCCTGGGCGAGATCGTAGGCCTTGCAGCTGACGATGACGAGATCGAACGGGCCTGCGCCAATCGCATTGCTGCCGATGGTCTGGGCCGGCACCGTGGCGTCGCCGAGCGGACTCTTGATGACCAGGCCATGGGCCGCCAGCGCTTCGGCGCGTGCGGGCCGCACCTGGAAAGTGACGTCGCCGCCAGCTTCGATCAGCCGACCACCGAAATAGCCGCCTACGCCACCAGCACCCAGGAACAAAATCTTCATGCCGAGTCCTTCCGTCAGGACTCAGAGAGTACGCGCCCCCGGGCGCCGTGCCAACTCTCAGGCGTGCTATTCGGCACCGTAGCCGACGACGCCCTTCACTTCGAGAAAATCATGGATGCCGAAATCGGCATATTCGCGGCCATTGCCGGATTGCTTGTAGCCACCGAACGGCGCGAAGGTGTCCCAGGCCGGATAGTTGATCTTGACCTGGCCGGCACGCAGCTGCCGCGCCACCTTGCGGGCATGGCCGAGATCCGCTGACTGCACATAGGCAGCGAGACCGTAGACGGTGTCGTTGGCGATCTCGATCGCCTGTTCCTCGGTGTCATAGGACATGATGGCGATGACCGGGCCGAAGATTTCTTCACGCGCGATCGTCATGTCGGGCGTCACGTTGCCGAACACGGTCGGGCGCACGTAATAGCCGCGGTTGAGGCCTTCCGGCCGGCCGGTGCCGCCGGCGACCAGCGTCGCCCCTTCCTTGATGCCGGTTTCGATGAGGCCCTGGATCTTGTTGAACTGGATTTCGCTGACCACCGGACCCAGCACGGTATCCGCGGATTTCGGATCACCGACCTTATGCGCATCAGCCGCCTTCTTGGCCACTTTCAGGGCGTCATCGTGGCGGTCCGCCGGCACCAGCATGCGCGTGGGCGCGTTACAGGATTGGCCGCTATTGCCGAAGCAGCCCTGGATGCCCTTGTAGACGGCGCTCTCGAAATCGGCATCGGGCAGGATGATGTTGGGCGACTTGCCACCCAACTCCTGCGAGACGCGCTTCACCGTATCGGCCGCGGTCTTCGCCACGATGATGCCGGCACGGGTCGAGCCGGTGAAGGACACCATGTCGACATCGGGATGAGCGGCGATCACCTGGCCGACCGACGGGCCGTCGCCATTGACCAGATTGAACACACCCGCCGGGACACCTGCGGCATGCAGCACTTCGGCAAAGATGATGGCGTTGATGGGCGCCACTTCGCTGGGCTTCAGCACCATGGTGCAGCCGGCGGCGAGTGCCGGCGCCACCTTGCAGACGATCTGGTTCAAGGGCCAGTTCCACGGCGTGATCAGGCCGACGACGCCGATCCCTTCGCGCACCACGCGCGTGGTGCCGCGCTGTTCCTCGAATTCGAAATCCTCAAGCGATTTGATCGTGGTCTCGAGGTGGATGCGGCCGGTCGCCGCCTGGGAATCACGCGCCATCTCAAGGGGTGCGCCCATCTCGGCGGACACCGCCTGGGCGATGTCTTCGGCGCGGTTGTTATATTCGGCGAGGATGCGCTGGAGCAGCGCCACGCGCTCGGCCTTGCTGGTCTGGGAGAATTTCGGGAAAGCCGCCTTCGCTGCCGCCACGGCCTTGTCGACATCCGCCGCACTGCCCATCGCCACCTGGGTAAAGGCTTCTTCGGTGGCCGGGTTGATGACGTCGAGCGTCGCCGGTTTCACCGGATCGACCCAGGCACCGTTGATGTAGAATTTCAGATTGTTGGCCATGGCAGCGCTTTCCTCGAAAGATCGTCGGATGGGAGTGGGATACAGGATTTTGGACCGCCGCCAAAATACCGAAATGTCATGGCGGTTATGTGATGGGAGTGGTTCATCGACACGCGGTGTTTACAAAATCGTCATGGTCGGCGAAGGCCGACCATCCACGAATTTCTAACCGATACCAAAGCAGTCGCAGGCAAACTCGTGGGTGGTCGGCCTTCG